>CAWGGV010000009.1:0-1097957 GCA_963822255.1 uncultured Gammaproteobacteria bacterium | reverse complement strand
GCCGTTGGGATCCTCTACAACCTGAGAAGATATGAACGTTCGAGAGACAGGATGAAAAGTAATATGCAGATCGCCACGATTGAAGCGGCTAACCTGAAGGAACTGGACCGGAACAAATCCCGGTTTTTTGCCAATATTTCACACGAATTCCGGACCCCACTCACACTGATCAAGGGACCGCTGGAGAAACTGATCGATGAAAGTACGGATCTGCGAACGCGGAAAACCTATGAAGATATGCATTCCAACGCCTCACGTCTCCTCAGGCTGATCAACCAACTCCTGGATCTTTCAAAATTTGAAAGCGGCACAAAAGTCATCCGGGTCAGGAAAGGGGACATGGTTGCCTTCATCAGAGGAGTCGCCGGCTCCTTTACTTCACTGGCCGAACAGAAAGAAATACGGCTGAATGTGACCTCTCTCCTTTTATCTGAAAGTCCGGATATGCTGGCGGATTTTTATTTCGACCCCGATATCCTGGAGAAAATACTGGTCAACCTCATTTCGAATGCTCTGAAGTTTACTCCTTCCGGAGGATGGATCGATGTGAAAATGAGGCCTGTCAGGGATGAGAAGTTAGGTCATAAGCTGGAAATCATCATCAAGGATTCGGGCATTGGGATCCAGGAAGACCGTTTGCCCTATATCTTTGACCGGTTTTACCAGGTCGACCGGTCGGTGAAGAATGGGATTGAGGGTTCCGGGATCGGGTTGGCGTATGTCCGGGAACTGGTCAGGATCCATAAAGCGGAAATTTATGTCCGCAGCCATCCGGGACGCGGAACATTGTTCAGCCTGCGTCTTCCCATCGGCAGCCGGCATTATTCTCCGGAAGATATTGTCGCCGAAGACGCCCCCGTGGAAATCAGCCTGGATACCTCCGGTACAATTAATCTGTCCGGGACGGAGCCTTACTCCCACGATTTACCCATCGCACCGGCGGCCCTAAAGGGAAAATCCCTCGTCCTGATTGTCGAAGATCACCTTCAGGTCAGCAAATATATACAGGACTGTATCCGGGAGGATTACCGGACCCTCCTGGCTACGGACGGTTTTGAAGGACTCTCCATGGCCGAAGAATACATTCCCGATCTCATCATCAGTGATCTCATGATGCCGGGAATGGATGGATTCACCTTGTGTGAAAAGATCAAAACGAGTGATAAAACGAGTCACATCCCGGTTATCCTTCTTACGGCCAGGGCTGACATCACCGACAAGATCAAAGGACTCGGGACCGGGGCCGATGATTACCTGACCAAACCGTTCAGTTCAAAGGAACTGGCCGCCAGGGTCAGGAATCTAATTCGCACACGGGCATCCCTCCGGGCCAGGTTTAGCAGCAACCGGATCATACGTCCTGAAGAGATTTCCGTTTCTCCGGTGGATACGGCATTCATGGAAAAAGCCATGAAGATCATGGAAAGATCCATCGACGATACCGGTTTTTCTGTAGAGGATCTGTCAGGGGAACTTGGAATGAGCCAATCCCAGCTTCACCGGAAGCTCAAAGCCGTTCTCAATATGTCAGCGAACCAGTTCATCCGTTCCGTCCGCATGCACAGATCCATGGAATTACTGAGGAAGGGTGCAGGAAACATTTCCGAGGTGGCTTTCATGGTGGGCTATGATGATCCCGGTTATTTTTCAAAATCCTTTCACCGGTTTTTTGGGAAGCGCCCCTCTGAAATAACCGAAGTTTAGCCTCAGAATCCCCATCCTGAAATAATTTCCCGCTTTTCTTTTCGGATGAATTTTTACAGATCCTTTTTCCTCTCCGGTAAAAGTCAGACCTATTTTGCAATTCCCGGAACAGGATCTGTTGTTTGCTGGTTTCATGAGGCTTACCTGATGGATTTTTCCCTTTTTATGACAGGAATTTCCTAACCCTGCCATGACTCAACAGTCTACATTTGTATCGATTTCCATTATCCACTAAAAATAATATGTCATGAAAAAAGTACTGATGTTTTTCTCAATTTTGTTCATCGCTGTGACACTAACCTGGTCACAGGAAGTAAAGGTTCCCGAACTGGGATCTGTTGCCCCTTCTTTTACGGCGCAATCCACCAATGGTGAGATTAATTTTCCCGCCGATTACGGCAAAAGCTGGAAAATTCTGTTCTCCCACCCCAAAGACTTTACGCCTGTTTGCTCTTCAGAAATTCTTGAACTGGCTCATGATCAAAAGGTCTTCGATGATCTTAACACAAAAATTGTCGTTCTCTCCACCGATCTTCTCGACTTGCACAAGAGCTGGAAAGATGCTCTTCAGGAGTTGCACTACAAAAACTGGGATCCGGTGAAGATCGGGTTCCCGATTGTTTCAGACGAAAGCCTGCAAGTTTCCAAAGAATACGGGATGTTGCACTCGGTGACGAGTACAAGTCAGAATATTCGTGGAGTCTATTTCATTGATCCGGATAATAAGATCAGGGCGATCTTTTTCTATCCCAACCAGGTCGGCCGGAATATCAAGGAGATTGAAAGGACACTCGTTGCGCTGCAAACCACCTATAAAAATAAGGATATTGTCACTCCTGCCGACTGGACTCACGGTGAAGATGTGATCGTTCCTGTGGTCTCGCAAACAGAACGTCAAAATCTCGGGAAACCGGGTACGGATTATTACCAGGTCGCCTGGTTTATGATCTTCAAACCGTTTCATTGATCTCCCCCGGTCAAATGGAAATGATCTCAGCAACCGGCATGAGACCTTATCATGTCTGCGCTGCTGAGATTCAGTTCCTGATTCATTCAGCAGCATACCCGGCCGGCATGACCGGGTACTTGCTGTGCTGAAATTATGGGATGACAGTTCCCATAATTACATTTTTATCGGTAAATTAGCCATCTCATCCCTTGCGGGATGGGATGTTTTGCTTTAGGAATGCCCTGCTGTGACGGCGCTCCCCGGATTTTCAGAAAAATCTGTCATTCCAATGGATAACCCTTTTGTCAGAATTACCCCGATGGTTCCTTCCGATATTCCCGGAGGGATGCGGCTTTCCACAGCCGAAGGTTGGAACCAGACGGAAGATGACTGGCAGCTTATCCTTCGTTCAGGAAATGCTGTCTGTGTGACGGCCCATGACCGGGGCCGGCTCGTAGGCACCACCACGGCAGTGAATTATCAGGAGAGGGTCGCCTGGGTGGGAATGGTTCTCGTCGACCGTGAATGCAGGGGCCGCGGGATAAGTAAGACCATGCTCCAGGAGACCTTCCGGCAACTGGGATCATGCGAAAGCATCAAGCTCGATGCCACTCCGGCCGGATACCCCGTTTACCGGAAACTGGGATTTGAAGATGAATATTTGATCCAACGCATGATCCGAAGCACCGGTGATAAAACGCCGGTCTCACCCCCCGGCAGCCCTGGTATTGAAAAGCTGACCCGGGAAAACCTTAGAGAAGTGGTCGATTTGGACTCGGAGATCTTCGGCGCCAGGCGGGAATGGCTCATTCGTGACCTGGCGGAAAGGAGCCGGGATTTTGCCAGGGTCTTCCGGGAAGAAAACCGGGTGACCGGCTTCGTCCTCGGACGCAGAGGAGCGAGGTACACTCAACTCGGACCGTTGGTTGCACGGACAGAGACGAGTGCCGTGCGGCTTTTCCAGGCGGCCTTCACACAGGTTGCCCAAACCCCGTTGGTGGTGGATGTGCCCGGGACCCGGGAGAATTTCAAAACCCTTCTCGAATCGTCGGGTTTCTCCCCAATCCGGACCTTCACCCGGATGTATATGGAAAAAAACCCGTATCCGGGGATCCCCGGGTCACAATACCTGATCGCCGGTCCGGAATTTGGCTAACCCACATTGAGGCCGGGAATTTGGAGAACATGTCTAAAGGTGAACCGATGAAGAAAATACTGAAGAACTTAACCCGCCCCTCTCTGATGGCAGCCTTCGTGGCCCTCCTGGCTGCATCCTCATGTAAACCCCGCGAATATGCCGATCTGGTCATCCTCAATGGTAAGGTCATCACGGTCGACAGTCATTTCGAGACGGCTTCGGCAGTGGCAGTGGAAGGAGAGAAGATTGTCGCCGTTGGTTCCGGACGCCGGATCAGGAGGTACATCGGGAAGCAGACCCGGATCATCGATGCCTGTGGCCGGGCCGTGGTACCCGGACTGATCGAGTCCCATCTCCATCCCATGGAGGCCTCCCTGAGTGAACTGAACGGTGAGATCCCCGACGTTCACACCATCATCGGGCTCCTCGCCTGGATCCGTCGGCAGGCTAAGGCAAAACCCGACGGTGAATGGATCATTTTCCCGAAGTTCTTCTATACCCGCCTCGATGATCTGAGACCACCGACACGTGCCGAGCTCGATTCGGCATCGCCGGCCAACCCCGTTTTCCTGGACGGGTCGTATGGCGGGGTTATAAACTCCGCGGCCATGCGTGCTTCCGGCATTGACGAAACCACCCGGAATCCGGGGCTCCTGCGCGATAAAGTGACCGGTCGACTCAACGGACTTGTGAAAAGATCGGCTTTTGCCTTACTGAAAACCCCACCGACCATGCATCTTTCCGACCAGGAGAAGAAGGATGCTCTCGTCCGGATGCTGAAGCGGTATAACGCCTATGGGATCACAAGTGTAACAGAAGGTGCCGGAAATAAACAGGCTTATGAGGAATACCGGGAATTGAAGAATGAAGGCAGGCTGACCACGCGGGTGTTTGTGAATATCCTCCTGCGGCGTAAACCCGGCGAGGTGGCCATCGAATTGGCAGATTCGGTCAGACAAATGGATTATAAAACGGGTGATGGAGATGAATGGGTCAGGATCGGGGCCCTTAAGATCATCCTCGATGGCGGCATCCTTACCGGAACAGCCTGGCTCAGGAAGCCCTGGGGCTCCCGGGCATCCCGGATCTATGGCATTAATGACAGTGCCTACCGGGGGGTGATCAATTATTCCTACAACGATTTGCTGCCGCTCGTGACCGCAGCCGCGGAAAAGGGATGGAAGTTTACGGCCCATTGTACTGGCGGGGGCGGGGTGGACAGGCTGCTCGATGTGTACGGGGAAGTCAACAAAACGATCCCTGTCCGGGACCTGAGGTTTTCGATCATCCACGGCAATTTCTTTACCCCTGAGGCGATCGCCAGGATGAGCAGCCTGGGCATTTATGCCGATATGCAGGCCGCCTGGTTTTACAAGGATGCAGACGCCATGAAATATATCCTCGGGGATGACCGGATAAAGACCTTCATGCCGTACCGCTCCCTGAACGATGCCGGTGTCATGGTCAACGGCGGTTCAGATCATATGGTCAAATTCGACGCCGATCAATCCATTAATCCCTATAATCCCTTCCTGGCCATGTGGAGCATGATCACCCGCAAAACGGAACATGGTACGGTGATCATGCCCGAAGAGGCCATTACCAGGGAAGAAGCGTTGAAAATGTATACCATCAATAATGCCTTTGGAACATTTGAAGAAAAGTTAAAAGGCTCGCTCGAACCCGGGAAGGTTGCCGATATCGCCATCCTCTCGGATGACCTCATGACCTGCCCGGTCGACCGGATCAGGGAGATCAGGTCGGAACTGACCATCATGGGCGGGAAGGTCGTTTATTCATCAGGAGTGATCCGGTGAGAAATTGCTGGGGAACCGCCTCGTCGCGTTTTACAGGACCGAGCGGATGATACCGCCTTCGGCCCGGATCGTGGCGCCGTTGGTGGCCGAGGCCAGCGGACTGGCAAAATAGGCGACCGTGGCCGCCACTTCATCGACCGAGGCATGGCGCTGAAGGAGTGAGGTCGGTCTCTTTTCCCGGAAAAATTCCTTCCTGGCCTCGCCGACATCGATGCCTTCCGATTTGGCAAGGTCGTTCATGAACCCGACTGTCCCTTCCGATTCGGTCGGACCAGGGAGAATGATGTTCACCGTGACGCCGGTGCCTGCCGTCAGTTCCGCCAGACCCCTGGAAATCGCCAGCAAGGCAGTCTTGGTCATGCCGTAATGGATCATCTCCTTCGGGATGAAAACGGCCGACTCGCTGGAGATAAAGAGGATACGGCCTTCATTTCGTGCGAGCATACCCGGAAAGATATGCCGGCACAGTCTTACCCCGCTCATCACGTTCACTTCAAAAATCCGGAACCATTCTTCATCTGTGATCTTCTCGAAAGGGACAGGTTCGAAAATACCGACATTGTTGACCAGAATGTCAAGGTCGGGAAGCTTGCCAATGAGATCATCCACTTCACCCGCCCGGGAAAAATCGGCCGGGATCCCCGACACCCTCCCCGGGGCTATAGACTGAAGCTTATGCACAGCCTCATCGACCCCCGCACGGCTGCGCCCATTGATGATCACTTCGGCACCTTCCTGAAGAAGCCGTCGGGCAATGCCAAACCCGATCCCTTTCGTTGATCCGCTGATGAAAGCTTTGCGGTGACTGAGCTGTAAATCCATGGCTTTTATGTTTGAGTTGTGGACCTTTTTGTTGCACACGTTCCTTATAAGGAAGGAACAGCAGCGATGCCGGATAGGTTTATTAACGCATGAAAAGCCGTGGACACTGTCAATCAGCCGCCTGCCTGACTGACAACTGTACTTTTTATCTTGTCAGTTTATAATCTTTTATTAATAGTCCTGGAGATAAATTTAATCTTCTATTCAAATTTCGAATCATCTCAACAGTCAATTTACGTTTACGGTTTAAAATCTCAGATACTCTGCTTTTGCCCCCAATTGCATCCACTAAATCAACCTGTTTTAAGTGCATTTCTTCCATCCTAATCTTTATGGCTTCAATTGGGTCCGGGGCTTCAATGGGATAATGTTTCTTTTCATATTCATCAACCATTAATCCAAGTATATCAGCTTCATCGCTTTCAGGTGCCCCAATTGGTGCATCAAAGATCATCTCTAATCTCTTTAATGCATCTCTGTAATCAGACTCAGTTTTTATCGGTTTTATATTCATCATTCTCAATTTTAAATGGTATTTGCATCAATTCTGCCATATTCATTATGCGTTCCAATAAATCGTATAAAAATCCATTGTTTTTCATAATTTAACTTAGCAACAAGTCGATATGAATTGCCTTTTATATTGAATACAATTCTGCTATCCTTTAAAATGCTTGCATTTGCATAGGTCTGTTTTACTTCTTGAGGGCTTTTCCAATCAGCATTCATTGCAGTATCAAACCAGGTTTTAAGATATTGCTCTGAATCAGAGTGCTTTTCCCAATATTCTCTTAATGTGCTTTTTGAAAAAATCCTTTCCATTTTTTTTAAATCATGCTGCAAATGTAATTCAAAATTCTCAATTTGGGAACTTATTTTTCGGGTCGTGAATTTTTTTATATGGTTGGCATCGCATACAGGAATGAAATGTGGTTCCGGTCCGGGATGAAAAGGCTCTCCCGGATTATCTTTCAGGTATTGATATTGGAAAAAAATAGCGGTGTGAAAGACGAACGGAATTGTTCTGCCCGGGTCATGGCCTTGCAGGAAAACGGTACCCGAGAGAAATCATCACCGATTCCATGGCGCTCCCGAAAGACAGCCTCTGTCCTTCGATGCCAAGGCAGACATTGTTATTCAGGCAGTAGCTGTATTTGATGGAATATTTCAGACCAGTGACATGGTTTGTCACTGTTCCCATTTGGAAAGTGGCAGGATCCGGGAGGGTGTTGATGCTGGTCATGGTGCTGACGAGGTCGTTGTAGCCATACCCCGGCCCGATCGACAGCGTATGCCATGCATTTTTCAGAGGCGTTACATACAGGACGATCCCGCCGGAGTAAAGTGTCTCGTGGAAAATCTCCGCGGTCCTTCCCGGAGAACCGGGACCTTCATACCGGTAATACCGGTCCAGGTCGCCGCCGGTGGAATTCCCGAAGGTGATGTACAATTCCACGCTGAAAAGACGATGAAGAGAAATATCAAGGCTGTTTTCTAGGGCCAGTCCGGCCCTGGAGTTGATGAATCCAGGTCCCGCGGACAACCGTGCCGTGAGGGGTCCGGATGAAGGATCCTGGGCGAAGAGGGGTGTGACGGCCAGGAAAAGAACGACGATAAACGGGGTTTTTTTCATGATGCAGGAGGTATTTGAGTTTTCAAAAGTATCCTTTTGCGTTATCAGAATCCATGTTCGCCAGGCACCGTATTCCCGCATCATCCTTTCCATTCATCGGCTTGAGCCATGACGACAGCCTTTACCGCTTCAATCTAAACGGAGAAACCGGCCATTTCATTTTAAGAACTGTTTAAAAGCATCCTATACGGGTGGAGAATTTATCTGCTTAACCGCCACACACCGTGAACGCCGGGTTGAAACGCCGAATCAGAAAAATTCATTATCTTTATTCACCTTTAATTCAAAGAAACCATCAGCCGGCCATTTCCTGTCCGGACCTGATCAATGACCCCGAAGCATGGATGAGGTAACCAGCTACATATCAAAACAAAAAATTGACGCCGCAGATGCTTACCGCGGCGAGATGCTCCGTGATTCCATTTTCCAGCTCATCCGGAACGATCACCCCGGCTTCACCCGGAACGATTACATCTCTATCCCGGAGCTGAACAAATACCGCAAGGAATACCTTACCGGTCTGATCAGGGAAGAAACGGGAGAAACGGATGCCCTCGAGAACGAAGTGGTCGATGCCATCACCCACAGCAAGATCCTTTCTGAAAATATCGAGGAGGTGATCGATGAGCGCCTGACCCTGGGCCAGCGGATCGCCGACCGGATCGCCGTTTTTGGCGGAAGCTGGACCTTTATCATCATCTTTTTTACCTTCATCCTCTCCTGGATGGCCCTCAATGTCATTGCCCTGACGTCCAAAGCCTTTGATCCATACCCCTTCATTCTTCTCAACCTCATCCTTTCCTGTCTGGCCGCCATCCAGGCACCGATCATCATGATGAGCCAGAACCGTCAGGAACAGAAAGACAGGCAGCGAAGCGAACATGATTATAAAGTCAACCTGAAGGCTGAACTGGAAATCCGGATGCTTAACGAGAAAGTGGACCATCTCATCGTCCACCAGAGCAAACGGCTCCTCGAGATTCAGGAGATCCAGGCCGATTACCTGGAAGATATTCTGAAGGAGATCCGGGGGAACAACGGAAAAAAGTAATACACCCTTCGACTAAACCCGCACAACCATGAAATACGGTCATTTTGACGACAAAAACCGGGAATATGTAATCAATACCCCTGAAACGCCCTATCCGTGGATCAATTACCTGGGGAACGATCATTTCCATTCCATCATCTCCAATACCGCCGGCGGCTACAGTTTTTACAAGGATCCCCGTTTACGGCGGATTACGCGCTACCGTTACAATAATGTGCCCCTCGATTCGGGAGGGAAATATTTCTATATCCGGGAAAACGACCAGCGTGTCTGGTCACCCGGCTGGAAACCCGTCAAAAGCCCCCTCGATTTTTACGAGTGCAGGCATGGGCTTAGCTATACCCGGATTTCCGGAGAACTCAACGGCCTCCGCTGTGATGTGCTTTATATGGTCCCTCTTGGCGTGAACGCCGAGGTTCAGCGCGTACGATTAACCAACAATACCCGGAAGATCAGGGATTTCAAGCTCTTTTCCTTTGTGGAGTGGTGTCTCTGGAACGCCCAGGACGACATGACGAACTTTCAGCGGAATTTCAGCACCGGTGAAGTTGAGGTGAACGGTTCCGTGATTTACCATAAGACTGAATACCGTGAGAGACGCGACCATTTCGCCTTTTATTCCGTCAATGTCCCGGTTAACGGCTTCGACACGGAACGGGACGTTTTCCTTGGGATGTACAATGGTTTCGAAAGGCCTGATTCGGTCTTTAACGGTCACTCCGGCAACACCATCGCCCATGGCTGGTCACCGGTTGCCTCCCATTGTCTGGACATTTCCCTTGAGCCGGGTGAATCGCGTGACCTGGTGTTTGTCCTGGGATATGTTGAGAATGCGCCCGACAGAAAATGGGAATCGAAGGGTGTGATCAATAAGGAAAAGGCGGAAGAGATCATCCGGCATTTCTCCGAATCTTCCACGGTCGACCAGGCTTATGAAGAGCTCAGGAAACACTGGGATGACCTTTTATCTTCCTTTCAGCTTGAACATCCGGATGATAAACTCATGCGGATGGTCAACATCTGGAATCCCTACCAGGTCATGATCACCTTCCAGATGTCGAGAAGTGCCTCGTTCTTTGAATCGGGCATCGGCCGGGGCATGGGTTTCCGCGACTCCAACCAGGACCTCCTGGGTTTCGTTCACCAGATCCCGGAAAAAGCCCGGGAACGGATCATCGACCTGGCTTCGACCCAGCTCGAGGACGGCGGGGCCTGGCACCAGTACCAGCCGCTGACGAAAAAGGGGAACAGCGAGATCGGCGGCAATTTCAATGATGATCCGCTCTGGCTCATCGGCTCCACCGTAGCCTACGTAAGAGAAACAGGCGACTACTCCATCCTCGACGAGAGCGTACCCTTCAATAACGATGTTTCAAAATCCGCCCCTCTGCTCGAGCACCTCAAACGTTCATTCAACCATGTGGTGGATAACCTGGGCCCCAACCAGCTGCCGCTCATCGGCCGTGCCGACTGGAACGACTGTCTCAATCTCAACTGCTTCAGCACCAATCCTGATGAATCCTACCAGACCACTGAGAACAGGGAAGGGGGAAGGGCCGAGTCGGTGCTGATCGCCGGCATGTTTGTCTTTTACGGTGAAGAATATGCCGCCTTATGTGAAAAACTTGGGCTCGGCGACGAAGCGGAATCCGCCCGCCGGCACATCGAACGGATGAGGCTGGCCGTCGATGAATCCGGATGGGACGGTGAGTGGTTCCTCCGGGCATATAACCATTTCGGCGAACCTGTGGGCTCGTCGAAGAACACGGAAGGCAAAATATTTATCGAGTCCCAGGGCTTCTGCGTCATGGCCGGGATCGGCCGCGATGATGGCCGGGCTGCCAGGGCGCTGCTATCGGTGAAGAAGCATCTCGACTGTGAATACGGTATCGTCCTGAATAATCCGGCTTTCACCGAATATCATGTCGAAATGGGCGAGATCACCTCTTATCCCCCTGGATACAAGGAGAATGCCGGTATTTTCTGTCATAACAACCCCTGGATCGTGATCGCAGAAACGGTTCTTGGCAACGGTGACAGGGCTTTCGACTACTACCGGAAAATTGCGCCCTCCTACCTCGAGGAGATCAGCGAGCTTCACAAAACGGAGCCTTATGTCTATTCACAAATGATCGCCGGCAAAGATGCCCATCGCCCCGGTGAAGCCAAGAACTCATGGCTCACCGGCACCGCGGCCTGGAACTTCTATGCCATCAGCCGGTATATCCTCGGCATTCAGCCGGAATTCGACGGACTGAGAATTGATCCCTGCATCCCGGCCGACTGGAAGGGATTTACCGTGACCCGCAAATTCCGGGGGTCGGTCTATCATATCCGCGTCAGCAATCCGGATGGTGTCTCACGTGGCATCAAAACCTTGAAGGTTAACGGGAAAGAACATAAATCGGGACTTATTCCCGTTCACCGCGGCAAAGGGGAATTTACTGTTGAAGTCGTCATGGGGAAATGACCAGGCGACCCGGACTCACTGCCGGGCGAAGCCGGCGTCAAATTTGTTTTAAAATGGATGTCTGTTTATTATCTTTGGCCTTGTCCTAAAAACACTCCTAACCAAATGCATCTGCCATGTTAAAAAAGTCTGTCCTGTTTACCGTTTTTCTGACCCTTATCCTTTCCTGCCAGAGGAAACCCGAAGGGTCGGTTAATATTTGCCGATCGTGAAATCGAGCGGAAAGTCGATTCCGTCCTGTCCAAAATGACCCTCGAGGAGAAGGTGGGTCAGATGAACCAGATCAGCACCGGCGGAGAAGCCACCGGGCCCGTGCTGAGCAGCAGCGATGACATGGCTGATCTGCGTGCCGGGAAAATCGGTTCCCTCCTCAATCTCGTTGGCGCTGAAAAAACGCGCAAAGCCCAGGAAATTGCCGTGAAAGAAACCCGGATGGGCATTCCCCTGATCTTCGGGCTGGATGTCATTCATGGTTACCGGACGATCTTTCCCATACCCCTGGGTGAGACGGCAAGCTGGGACACGGCCGGCATCCGGGAATCAGCACGTATTGCCGCCATAGAAGCATCGGCCCAGGGCGTCCACTGGACCTTCGCCCCCATGGTCGATATCGCCAGGGACCCCCGCTGGGGAAGGATCATGGAAGGCGCCGGTAACGACCCGTTCCTGGGAAGTGCCGTGGCCAAAGTCCGGGTGAAGGGTTTCCAGGGCGATAACCTCGCCGATAACAACACCATCGTGGCCTGCGCCAAACATTATGCCGCATACGGCGCTGCTGAAGGCGGTCGCGATTACAATACCGTCGATATTTCGCTGCGGACACTTAACGATATTTATCTTCCCCCGTTCCATGCTGCTGTCGAAGCAGGGGTGGGCACCTTTATGAACTCATTCAATGAGATCGCCGGTATCCCTTCCACCGGAAACCCCTACCTGTTGAGGGATAAACTCAAAGGAGAATGGGGATTTAAAGGCTTTGTGGTCTCCGACTGGAACAGTATCGGAGAACTGGTGAACCACGGAGTGGCTGCCGATATGGCACAGGCCGCCGAGATTGCCATCAAGGCCGGGAGTGATATGGATATGGTCTCGCAGGCCTACCTGAAAAATCTGCCCAGTTTGGTGAAGGAGGGTGTGGTCGATGAAAAGATGATCGATGATGCTGTCCGCCGGATCCTGAGGATCAAGTTCAAACTCGGTTTGTTCGATGATCCCTATAAATACTGCTCCACCGAACGCGAAAAAGAACTGTTGCTGTATCCTTCGCATGTTGAACATGCCAGGGACATCGCCCGCAAATCGATCGTTCTGCTGAAAAATGAGAATCAAATCCTGCCGGTATCCAAAAGTACCCGGACCATCGCTGTCCTTGGTCCGCTTGCCGATTCACAGGCCGACCTGATCTCCAACTGGAGTGCCAAAGGGAAACCAGAGGAAGCCGTTAGCCTGCTGACGGGCATCAGGAAGAAAGTTCCCGGAGCCAGGGTCCTTTACGCCAAAGGGTGCAATATTGAAGGGGATTCCACAGCCGGTTTTGCCGAAGCGGTCAGCGCAGCCCGTCGTGCCGATATCGTCATCGTTGCCGTGGGAGAAAGCGGGATGATGAGCGGAGAAGCCCATTCCAGGGGCGAGATCACGATCCCCGGCGTCCAGGTCGACTTGCTGAAGGAATTGCACAAAACCGGAAAACCCATTGTGGTGGTCCTCATGAACGGACGTCCCCTGGCGATCCGATGGACCTCCGAAAATATGCCTGCCATCCTGGAGACATGGTTCCTCGGTACCGAGGGCGGAGATGCCATCGCCGATGTGCTCTTCGGCGATTACAACCCTTCAGGGAAACTTCCCGTGGATTTCCCCTATTCCGTCGGACAGATCCCGGTGTACTACAATCATAAAAACACCGGCCGCCCTTACGAGAAAGGTCAGTTTTTCACCTCCCGGTACATCGATATTCCCAACGCGCCGCTTTATCCCTTCGGCTTCGGTCTCAGTTACACGACCTTCCAATATTCGGATATCAGCCTCAATAAGGACGGAAATCGGATTTGGGGAACCCTTGGTGGTGTCGGTCAAGGTGACCAATACCGGTGATTACGACGGTGAGGAGGTGGTCCAGCTGTATACCCGCGACCTGGTGGCCAGCGTCACCCGGCCGGTCAAAGAGCTGAAAGGCTTCAGGAAGATCATGATCAAAAAAGGTGAAACGGCTGATGTCAGCTTCACCCTGACTTCCGACGACCTGAAATTCTATGATAACAATATGAACTATGTTGCTGAACCCGGGGATTTCAAGGTATTTGTCGGAACCAGTTCCGACAGTGTCAGGGTCGCCTCATTTAAACTCGTCAAAAATGACAACCAGAAATAAGACCTTTTTTATCCTTGCCGTCACCGGAATCCTTGTCACTGCCTGTCAGAAAAAAACGGAACAGTTCACCTTCATCAGCTCCACACCGCACGAAAGGTGGGTGGTCAAGGATTACCCCGTCATGCCAGCGGAACATGAAGGGATACCGGTTGTCGAAATCGATCCGGAAGCCAGGGAGCAAACCATCGACGGCTTTGGCGCCTGTTTCAATGAACTGGGCTGGGATGCCCTGAACCTCCTGCCCGACAGCAGCAGGGAGAAGATCCTGAAGGACTTTTTCACCCCGGAAGGATGTCATTTCACCCTTTGCCGTGTGCCGATCGGGGCCAACGATTATTCGCGCAACTGGTATTCGCTCGATGAAACGCCCGGCGATTTCAGCATGGAACACTTCAGCATTGAACGGGACAGGCAGGCACTCATCCCCTATATCAAAGCGGCTATGGCTTACAATCCCGGACTGAAGATCTGGGGCTCACCCTGGAGCCCCCCGGTGTGGATGAAAACCAATCACCATTATGCCTGCCAGCCGGCCGAAGTGAATGATCTTCCTCCCTCGGGCGCCGGAAAGGAGGGGGTGACCCAGTTCATCATGGAAGAACCTTACCTGCAGGCCTATGCCCTTTACTTTGAAAAATTCGTCAGGGCCTACCGTGACGAGGGCATCAACGTCTATGCCGTGCATGTCCAGAATGAACCCAACTCATGCCAGTCCTTCCCGAGCTGCGTGTGGACGCCCGCCGACCAGGCAACCTTTATCGGCGGCTACCTTGGACCGGCCTTCAAAAAGGACAACCTCGATGCCGGGATCTGGTATGGGACATACGAACGGCCCTCGGTGGCCAATGTGGACACCATCCTCCAGGATCCTCAGGCCGGTCCGTATATCGCCGGGGTCGGCTTCCAGTGGGCAGGAAGGCAGGCTGTAGCGGGCGTTCATGAGAAGTACCCCGGGATGAAACTCATGGAGACCGAATCGGAATGCGGTGACGGTTCAAATGACTGGAAAGCCGCTGAGCACACCTGGTCGCTGATCAAACAGTACCTTGGGAATGGCGTCAACGCTTACATGTACTGGAATATGATCCTCGATGAAACCGGGAAAAGTGAGTGGGGCTGGAAGCAGAACAGCCTGATCACGGTCGACAGCAAGACGCACCAGTTCAGGTACAATCCCGAATATTACCTCTTCAAACAGCTCTCCCACATGGTCAAACCCGGCGCGGTGAAGCTGAAATCTCCGGAGGGATACGACGAGATGATGGTATTCCTGAACCCGGACAGGGAGGTGGTGGGTATCCTCGCCAATAACACGTTTGAGAAGGTCAACCGGCAGTTGAAGATCGGTAACCGGTACCTGGTGGTCAGCCTGCAGCCGAAATCGTTCTCCTCATTTTCGGTGAAGCTTTAGTGAATATATAGGGGAGCAGCCCTCAGTGAATGACCACCATCATCATTGACCTGCTTCCCTGCGATCTCTCCACCAGTGTATAATAGTAAACCCCTGGCGACAGATTTTCACCATCGATCACAATACTGTGCATCCCGGGATTCTTCATTCCTTCGTTATAATCGGACACCAGGTTGCCCGCTACATCATAGATGCGCAAAATAACCCGGTCCGTTTTTTCCAGGTAGTAATCAACCGTCGTGCTCGTACTGAAGGGATTCGGATAATTCTGATAGAGTTTCGGCCCGTCCGGTCCGGCTACAGGCTGCCGTACGTCCGTTTGGTTGGAACCTTCCGACAGCGGGATCCATCCGGTATTGTTATTTTCATGAATTTCACTGATCTCCTGGTCCGGGTCAAGAACCATATAAAGTCTCGAATGGGTTAACCCCAAAGGCTTGACCCAGATGAACCGAATGGTTTTTACGCCCCGGGAAGGTACCGGTCCGTCGGTGAGAAATTCGGTATTGCCGTAGATATCGTGAACGAGTTCACCGTCGAGTGAGGGGTCACCGAGGTAAAACTGAACTTTTACTTTCGAAGGCGTATCCTTCAGACTGAAATTCCGGACATTCGCCGTTACGACGGCGGTATCCCCTTCAGCAGGAATGAGCGGGTTCATTTTGATGTCTTTGGTCTCCGTCCGTTTCGATTCATCGGAAATGGCAAAACCTTTTTCAGGATCCAGTCTCCAGGGCAGGATCATGGTGGGATCGGAGTGGCTGCCATATTTCTCCTGCCACCAGGTGGATCCGCCCTGCAGATCGACTTCCGGTTCCACACTGTAATCAATGACCAGTGCGCCTTCTTTCGACCAGTAGGCGTAGGGGGTGATCCTGTATTCCGTTGGCCCGATGGAACGGTTGATCCCTCCAATATCGACGGTCAGTTTTAATTCATTGGCAATGGAGGTGGATTGGGTGTACAGGTAACTGTTGGACTGGTTGAACTGGAATTTATATCCAAAACCCATGGCTCCGGCATCGATGCCGAACTGGATCGACCTGGAGGCCTGGCTCTGCTCAAAATTCGTTTCTGTGAGTTCCCAGTGGTAGTCTGAATTGGCACTCAGGGTGAAGGTCGGCGTGGAAATATCATTCTCCGGCTGAATCTCCTGGAATACCTGGGGATTAGTGTGAATGCTGTCATAGGAGTAATAGGAGAGAATATTTCCGACCTCATGCAGAGGTTGGAAAGAGTAACCGCTGACACTTTTACTCGGGAACCATCTGGCTTCGGAATGGGTTGGTCTGACAGCCACGATCACCCCGGCTTCATCCTGGTTATCACCGATAAAGTACGGGTATTCCCAGACATCATAATCCGTGATATTGGCAAAGATCTGGTCATCCTCGATCGCAGACACCTGGAGTTGAATGGTCTGGGTTTGCTTGTTGGTGTTGGAATTTTCAAAATGTGAACCATACGTTCCCAGTAAATGATATTCAAAGTTTTCAGAATAGGTAGCCGAAACCGATCCGCCGACTCCCAGAGGGGCTGCTTCTACTTCAACTCCTGCCCCAATGGAACCCTCACGCGCCAGTCCTGCACTGACATCCCATGAACTCTGAATATCGGTTGTGAGTTCAGAAGATTGCGAGGTGATCTTGGTGTAAGTGGAGAGGAAGTTACAGTCTCCTCCATTATAACAGGTATTAATGTCGTAGATTTCGTCAGCGAACTCGTCGAAATGCACCGGCGGGGCATTCAGTACCACGATGGGCTGACTGATATCGCTCCGGTGGGAATATTTAGGCGCCTTTATGGTGACTTTGGATTTCCCGAAATCACCCGCCGTTATGGCGTATGAACGGGTGGGCCAGTCTTTGGGGATATCGGTCAGATCAACCGATTTTGATTTCAGTCCGAATCCATCCAGGGTTTCGGTGGTATCGCCGAACACACTCATCTCGAAGTGTTGCGGGAAAGGGTGCTCATCATCATTCGTCCAGATGTTTTTGACAACCAGCAATTCGTCACCGGGTTGATCATCCAGGTTCGTGACCTTTGCAAAATTATACGTTTCCTGCAGGTCGTCACCGTTATTGCTGACCGAAAATCCGCCGCCCGTCATCCGCTCCAGGTTCAGGTCGGCATCGGTACGGTAAATATCGAAGAAACCGGATCGTATAAAGACAAGTTCTGCCGAACCGTCATCGTCAAAATCGCCTGAAAGCACGGCAATGTTGGGGACAAAATTGGAGTTGTAATGTTTTGAAATCTCTTTATTCTCATCATAGGTCAGGCTGCCAAGATCCTGTGAGGACCTCACCAGCAGGAGATAGGTATCCGGATGGTTTGGACTTTCATCGTGAAGGTGGGTGAAGGCAATGGCCATCATATCAGGACTTGCACCGTATCCCGGCACACTCGAACCTGAGAGGACGATGCTATTAAGGGTATATTGGGAACCGGTAATTGTCGTCTCCGGCATGATGATCTGTTTAACTTTCGGAACAAAGCTGTTTCCCTGGATATCATATATTTTAACGTATACACCTTTTTCATAGGTTGGATCAGCGTCTGCATCATAGCTCAAGAGTGCGATCTCATCATCCCCGTTACCGTCAAAATCGCCGGCAAAGGCCGTGAAACGCAGTTTATTCGAAGGATTGCCTGAGAGATCTTCATCCTCAGTTTGTGCCACCTCTTTAGGTTCAAGGGTGCCATTCGAATCAAATAAACGAATATCGATTTTTTTATCCTCGTTGATAAAAGCGACCAGGAATTCATCGTCTCCATCGCCGTCAAAATCACCCGGGATGACATAAATTCTTCTCTGTTCACCATTACCGGCTACCAGCCTGCCATTGAGAGGGATACCCGTGTTATGGTTGGGACTAAACAGATTCAGTGAGATGACGGAATCGTTCGCTTCCCATGCCCCGATGATCTGGTTGACTCCCGTATTCTGCAAGTCGACAGTAGCTATGTCCATTTTTTTATTGTACGCGACAGTACCATCCAGGGAATCGCTTCTCAGGTTTTCGATGGCATGCGTACCGGTACTGCTGAAGTATACATTCAAATTGGGCTGAAGGGAGCTATAAGAATCTCCTCCGCTCCATATTACATAGATGCTGCTTGGGATGACAATGGGCTCCTGTCCAGTTGAAGACGATGGCATCCTTCAAGGCGAAGCCGTGGAGCAGGATGTCACTGACTCGGAACACGCTCTCCGGCGGGCTCGGCGACAGCGCCAGATACGTGCAGACCACGAGGGGCAGCCAGAACGACGCCAGCAGGCAGGATCGCGACAGCCGCCCGCTGCGATCAGCGATCACGGGCGGAGTGCTCGTGCACGAAGTCCACCAGGAACCGAACGTTGTCCACCGGCGTCTCCGGCACGATGCCGTGACCGAGGTTGAAGACGTGGCCGGGCCGGCCGGCCGCTTCCTCGAGCACCGCCCGGGCCTCACGCGCCACGGTTTCCCTGTCAGCGCAGAGCACGATGGGATCCAGGTTGCCTTGCACCGCCGTAACGCCAAGGGAACGCCAGGTGGCGCCGAGGGGCGCGCGCCAGTCGAGGGCCAGCACGTCGGGCCGTGCCCGGCAGGTGTCTGCGAGCAGGTGATGGTTGCCGGTGCCGAAGTAGATGATCGGCACCCGGCCTCTCACGTTGTCCAGCAGCCGCGTCAGATGCGGCAGCACGTAGCGCCGGAAGTCTCGCGTCGACAGGCAGCCGACCCAGGTGTCGAAAAGCTGCACCGCCTCGACGCCGGCATCGATCTGCAGGCCGACATAGCTGGTGACCTGGCTGACCAGCTTGTCCATGAGCTGTGTCCATACCGGCTCCGCCTGGTACATGAGCTTCTTGACGTGGATGTAGTTGCGGGACCCGCGGCCCTCCACGGCGTAACTCGCCAGGGTGAACGGCGCGCCGGCGAAGCCGATGAGAGCCACCTCCCGGGGCAGCCCCGACAGGATGTTGCGCACGGTGTCGGCGATGTAGGGCGTCGCCTCCGCCGCTGGGGCGACCCGCAGCCGTTCGACCGCACCGGCCGTGCGCACGGGGTTTTCGAACACCGGTCCGACTCCGGGCTGGTAGTCGAGGTCCAGCCCCATCGGCTCGAGCACCGGCAACAGGTCCGCGAACATGATGGCCGCGTCCACCCCGAGGATCCGTTGAGCGTCCAGCGTAGCCTGGGCGGCCATCTCTGGATTCTTGAAGAATTGGAGACTGGGGGTGTCGCCCTTCAAGCGGTGGTACTCCGGCATGTACCGCCCCGCCTGTCGGTTCAGCCAGATCGGCGTGTACGGTGTCGGCTCGCCGCGGCAGGCGCGTAGAAAGACCTTGTCCATCGGGGTGTCTGCGGATGTCCGTGCGGGTCAGTGCGCGCTGCTGCGCGCGGGCGCGGGCACCATAGCAGAAGGCGCGGTGGGATCAAACGGAGCATAGGCGAGGGTAGGGCCAAGCCCTTTGACGTCCAGGCTCCGCGGACCTTCCAGCCGATGATTCGTTTCTGCCAGTGCGGCGCTCGCCTCGTCCATCAGCACGCCGTCGATGGCGGCGTGGACCTGCAGGCGACTCGCCAGGTTCACCGCCGGGCCGATGAGGGTGAAGTCGAGACGTCCCGCGCCGCCGCGGTCTCCCAGCGTGCAGAACCCGCTGGCGATGCCGGCGCGCATACGCAAGGAGACCGGCTCGCCGCGAGCGCGCCAGACCCCCGCCAGCGCTGCGAGCCGCGCCGGGAGCTCCATGCAGAATGCCAGCGCGGAGTCCACGGCACGGCGTCTGTCGTCGTCGGCCGACAGCCCGAACACCACCAGCATGCCGTCGCCCAGCAGCTTCGACACCTCGCCGCCCCGGCGTTCTGCAGCGGGGATCAAAGCGGCCAGGTAGTCGTCGAGCATGGCGGCCAGCCGCTCGGCCTCGAGCCGCTCGGAGAGCGCGGTGAAGCCCACCAGATCGACGAACACCACGGTGAGCCAACGGCGCTCCCAGCGACAGGGTTGCTCCGGGGCCCGCTTCACCCGGTCCCTGAGGCTCGGCGGCAGGTAACGCTGCAACCGGTCGTTGATGCGCCCGAGAGCCGCGGACTTCTCCGCGAGGCCCTGGCGCTGGACGGCGAGCCGCTGGGCCTGACGGAAGCTGATCTCGCCGAGCGCGAGCACGTACGTGAGCATCAGCAGCCCCGCCACCAGGTCGGCGCCGGCGGTTGAGGCGGCGGTGAGCCGGGGGGACAGCGAGGCTCCGGCTGCGCCCCCGACGACCACGGCCGCCGCGGCGGGCAACAGCAGCCGCCAGCCGGAGAGCGCGGTGGCGCCTCCCAGCAGACACACGGTTCCGGCGAAGGCCGGGAAGGGCGGCAGACTCATCCAGCCGAGCACCAGCGCCGCCAGCGCGCACTCGGCGACGAACGACCCCATCTCGAAGCCCAGGGCATCGCCGCGCGGCCCGAGCTGCCGCCAGCGGTCGGCGACCCAGGGCCAGAGGGCGCAGAAGCCGATGCCCGCGGCGAGTTGCGCCGGCGTCCGTGCGGCGTCGGCGGGCGGCGCGGCCAGCAGCACGCCCGCCAGCGCCAGCAGCCACAGGCCGCCACGGCGGAACGGTCGGGTACGCTGATGAAAGTGACGCAGGCGCACCACGCCAGGGTGCGCCCGCCGGCGGCTGAACCGCCACCGTCTGCGCCCCCGCCGTGTGTGAGCGGTTGGCGCCGCCGGGCGCGGCTAAACCGCGCGCCCCAGGGTCGGGTCCTGGTCGGCGGCGTAATCGACGCCGTCGATACCGAATCCGAAGATCGCGAGGAAATCCCGGCGAAAGCCTGCAAGGTCCGTCAGGTCCGCCAGATTCTCCGTCGTGACCAGCGGCCAGCGGCGTTTGACCTCGTCCTGCACCGGGGGCGCCAGCTCGAGATCGTCCAGCCGGATGCGGCCTTCCTCGTCCAGGTTCATGGCGGCACCCGCAGCAAGCTGGGTGGCGAACAGACGATGGATATGGGCGATGGTGTCCTCGTGTGTGCCCTGTTCCTTCATCACCCGGAACAGCAGCGAGGCATACAGCGGCACCACCGGAATGGCGGCGCTGGCCTGGCTGACGATGGCCTTCAGGGTGGCAACCCGGGCGTCGCCGTGCACGGCGGCCAGCCGTTGCCTGAGCGCCCGGGCGGCCCGGTCGAGATCCTCCTTGGCCTTGCCCAGGGTGGCTTTCCAGTAGATGGGCCAGGTGAGCTCGCTGCCGATGTAGGTGAAGGCCAGCGTGCGGAAGCCGTCGGCCAGCAGGTCGGCCTCCCGCAGGGCGTCGATCCACATCTCCCAGTCTTCACCGCCCATCACCGACACCGTGGCGCGGGCCTCTTCGTCGGTGGCGGGCTCCAGATCGATGTCGTGCACCTCGCCGCGGTCCACGTTCAGCGTCTTTATGTGTACCGACTCCCCGAGCGGCTTGATGGCGGAGCGGAACAACTCGCCGCTGCGCGGATGCTTGCGCACCGGCGATGCCAGGCTGTAGATCACCAGGTCGACCTGGCCCATGTCCTGCCGAATGACGTCCATGACCTTCGCTTTCATCTCGTCAGAGAAAGCGTCGCCATCCAGGCTCCTGGCGTACACGCCCAGCTCCGCCGCCGCCTCCTCGAAGGCAATGTTGTTGTACCAGCCGGCGGTGGCGGTCTTGTGCTCCGCCGGCGGCTTCTCGAACGAGACGCCGAGGGTAGCGGCGCCACAGCCGAACGCGGCGACGGTTCTGGAGGCCAGGCCGTAGCCACCGGAGGCGCCGATGACCAGCACGTTGCGGATGGCAGCGTCCACCGGCCGGCCGCGCACGAATTGGATCTGCTCGCGCACATGCGCGGCACACCCTGCCGGATGCGCGGTGGTGCAGATGAATCCACGGATTCTGGGCTTCACGATCATGGAACAACTTCGCCTGCCGACGGGGGCGCCATAATACCGTGGGCTACCGCCCAGCGCATGGCGGCTTCCACGTCCACCACCCAGGGCCCGTCCCGGCGCAGGGTGGCGGTGAGGGTCACACCTTCGGGGATCTTGTGGTCGCGGTCGCCGTCCAGCGCCAGCACGCCTTCTCCCGGGAACGCCACCGCCTCGCCCAGCGCCACCGGCCGGGCCTCCGCCACGCTCACCTCACGGAACAGCCCCGGCGAGAGCGGCGCGCGGAACCGCCGGCCCGGGCCCATACGCACCAGCAGCCCCTCGTCGGCGGCCGCGCTCACCGGATGTAGCATGCCGCCGATGGGCGACATGCCGATGGCGGCGGGCTCGGCCCGGGTCAGCAGTATCCGGTCGATACGGTCGGCGTCGAAGGGCAGCAGGTTGCCCACGTGATCGCGGCGCAGCAGCACCGCGTCGATGAGGCCAACGTCGCTGACCGGCAGCCCGTAACGCCCGGTGCCGCTCACGTGGATGACCTTGGCCCGGCGCTTCACCGGCGCTGCGGCCAGCCGCCCCGCAGCCGAGAGGGCGGCCGCCATTCCGGCGATGGTAGGCTCCACCATGACCGGAAAGACGTTGTTCGTGCCGGTGGACAGGGGCACCAGGTGGACTCCCCCGGCGTTGCTGCCGAGGGCTCGCACCAGTGCGCGATTGGTGCCGTCACCGCCGAGCGAGACGATGGTGGCGCAGCCGGCCCGCAGAAACGCCTGCACCGCCGCCTCGGTGTCTTCCGCGGTGTTGCGGATGGGCGGCTCCAGCACGTGCACGCGGGCCGCCAGGTCCATGTTCTCCAGGGCCGCGGCCGCGATCCGGTACGGCTCCCGGGTGACGTACAGATCGGTGGCGCCCCAGGCGGCGGCGCCGGCGGCGATCCGCGCCACCATGTCGCGTTTGGCCTCGTGGGTCATGTTGCCGGCGCGAGCGGCCAGCCGGCGCACGTCCCGTCCGGACATGGGGTTCACGCAGATTGCGACCCGCACGGGCTCGCCCGGGCCGCCGGCGACGGTTTCTCCGCGGCTCATCGGCCGCTCGCCCGGCTGGCGCAATGGTTGCCTGGTGTCATCGAATTCCCCGGCTGCTGGCGTGGTGTCGTCCCCCCGCCGTGGTGCGGCCGGGGAGCGCGACGTAAGCTAGGGAACCGCGCAAGGCTCTGCAACCTCCATGACGAACAACGCCATCACCGACAGCGGTCTCTGCGAGCACGTCCGTCCCGGCCAGTGGCCGTTTCAGGTGGTCCTGGTGCTCGACGAGCACCTCGGCCCGACGGAAGCGCTGATGCGTTGCCGCCGCTGCGGCCGGAGCTATCTGCTGGAGATGCTGGACTGGCGCGGCGCGGCCCGGGCCATGCGGGTGGCAGTGCTGGACCCGGCCCACGCGGACACCCTGGTACGCGACCTGACCCGGGGGAGCTGCGACGTCCGGCGTGCCGGCGCCGAGGTGCAGCACGTGCGTCAGCTGGCGCCGCTGCTTCCGCTGCTGCTGCTGGTGGACACCGCCGGGCCCGTGGTCGAAGCGATCGTCGGCGCGGACGACGTGAAGATACCCACCGGCTCCTGGCGCAGCCTGCCGTGCAACGGCGAATGGATCGACTACGCCCGCTCGAAGACGGATATCGTGAACGGGTAATCGTTGCGGTCGTCGGCGGAGAACGACTCCGCGCTCACCGGCTGCCAGCCGGCCCAGTCCAACTCGGGGAAGAACGTGTCGCCCTCCACCTGGGCGTCCACCTCGGTCACGTACAGGCGGTCGGCCACCTCGAGGCCGAGCCGGTAGAGCCGGGCGCCGCCGATGATGAATGCCTCGTCGACCGCCATCTCGCCGCAGCGGGCCGCGGCCTCCGCCAGCGCTGCGTCCAGATCCCCCACCACGACCGCCCCCGGCGCCTGGTACTGGCGATCGCTGGTGACGACGATGGTGGGGCGTCCCGGCAGCGGCCGGCGGTCCATGGATTCGAACGTGCGCCGGCCGACGATCACCGGATGTCCCCGGGTGGTGGTCATGAAGTGCTTCATGTCCCGCGCCAGGTGCCAGGGCAGGTCGTTGCTGCGGCCGATGACCCGGTTCCTGTCCATGGCCCAGATGAGAGAAATCTTCACCGCCAGCTCCCAGCCCCGCTCACACCGCGATGGGCGCCTTGATGCCGGCGTGGCACTGATAACCCGTGAGGGTGAAGTCCTGGTAGCGGAAGCCGAAGATGTCGTCGATGTCCGGGTTCAGGTGCATGCGCGGCAGCGGCTTCGGCTCCCGCGTGAGCTGCCGGTCCGCCTGCTCCAGGTGGTTGGCGTAGAGGTGGGCGTCGCCGAAGGTATGCACGAATTCGCCCAGACCCAACCCGCATACCTGAGCCACCATCATGGTAAGCAGCGCATAGGACGCGATGTTGAACGGTACCCCGAGGAAGACGTCGGCGCTGCGCTGGTAGAGCTGGCACGAGAGGCGCCCTTGCGCCACGTAGAACTGAAACAGGGTGTGGCACGGCGGCAACGCCATCCGGTCCACCTCCGCCACGTTCCAGGCGCTGACGATGAGCCGCCGGGAGTCCGGATCGTTGCGGATCGCGTCCACCAGCCGGCTGATCTGGTCGATGGTGCCGCCGTCGGGCGCCGGCCAGGAACGCCACTGGGAACCGTAGACGGGCCCCAGCTCCCCATGCTCGTCGGCCCACTCGTCCCAGATGTGCACGCCATGCTCAGTGAGGTAGCCGATGTTGGTGCTGCCCTGCAGAAACCACAGCAGCTCGTGGACGATGCCCTTCACGAACATCTTCTTCGTGGTCACCAGCGGAAAGCCCTGGCTCAGGTCGAAGCGCATCTGGTGGCCGAAGATGCTGTAGGTGCCGGTGCCGGTGCGGTCGCCCTTATAGACGCCCTCGTGCCGCACCCGCCGCATGAGATCGAGATATTGCTTCACGCGCGTCTGCCCTGAGTTTGCTGGGCGCTGCGGCCCGGCGTCAGATACCGGCCGAACAGCACCAGCAGAATACCAGCGAAGATCATGGGCAGCGACAGAAGCTGGCCCATGGTCAGCCAGTGCATGGCGACGAAGCCGAGCTGAGGATCCGGCATGCGGAAAAACTCCGTGGTGAAGCGCAAGGTCCCGTAGCCGACGAGGAACACGCCGGACACCGCCCCCAACGGCCGGGGTTTCGACGAGAACCACCACACCAGCGCGAACAGCACGATGCCCTCTGAAAGGGCCTGATAAAGGGGGGACGGATGTCGTGCGAACGACTCCCACTCGCCCACGCACAAAGGGTGGATCTGCCGGATAGACTCGGCAGAGCAGGGATAGACCAGGCCGAATATCGAGTCCGTTACCCGGCCCGGCAACTCGGTGTTGGCGAAGTTGCCGAGCCGGCCGAGCCCGAGGCCGGGCGCCACCAGCGGCGCCGCGAAGTCGGCCACCTCGAGAAACGTCCGGCCGGTCCGGCGGCCGAACCACCAGACGCCGACGACGGCGCCGAGCAAGCCGCCGTGGAACGACATGCCGCCTTCCCAGACCCGGAAGACGAACAGGGGGTCGTGCAGGAACTTGTCCATGCCGTAGAACAGCGTGTAGCCGATGCGCCCGCCGAGCACGGCCCCGACGGCGCCGTAGAACACGACGTCGGCGACCTCCTCCCGGCTCCAGCCGCTGCCCGGGCGCCCGGCGCGGCGGTTGCCGAGCCACCAGCACAGCGCGAACGCCACCAGGTAGGCGAGCCCGTACCAGCGCACCGACACCGGCCCCAACGAAAAGATGATGGGATCGATGTGCGGATAGTGGGGATGCTCCACCGGCAGAAACCTCCGTGTGACCTTGGTAGACTGCGACGTCCGCAGGACTCGAGCCGCAGGAACCCACGTTCGACCGATGTGCCTGGTATTGTTCGCATACGACCCGCAGTCGGACCACCCGCTGGTGGTGGCCGCCAACCGGGACGAATTCTACGCGCGGCCGGCCAGGAGCGCACACTTCTGGGGCGACCGGCCCGGCGTGCTCGCCGGCCGTGACCTCTCGGCCGGCGGCACCTGGCTCGGCGTCAGCCGGACCGGCCGATTCGCCACCGTCACCAACTTCGCCGAAGAGGCCCCCTCGGAAGCACCTTTGTCCCGGGGCCGGCTGCCCGAGGCATTCCTGGCCGGCGGCGACGGCGCCCACCACTTCGCCCATCACCTTCACGGCGCCGGCTACCGGGGCTTCAACCTGCTGTTGTGGGACGGCAGCGCCCTGGTCTACACGTCCAACCGCGGCCATACCCAGGACCTCCCGCCCGGCGTTTACGGCCTGGCCAACGCCGAGCTCGGCGCCACCTGGCCGAAAGTGGTGAGCGGGTGCCGGGATCTGGCTCGGGCGGTCGCCGCCGGCGCGGATGCCGGTGTGCTCGTCGATCTGCTGGCGGACCGCAGCGTGCCGCCCGACGACGCACTGCCCCGCCGCGGACGGCCCCTGGAGCTCGAGCGCCGGGTAGCGCCGCGCTTCATCGCCGGCGACGAGTACGGCACCCGGGCCAGCACGGCGGTGATTTTCCGTCGGCCGCGCGCTGCCGGTCGCGGCGCCACCGTCACGTTCGTGGAACAGGAATACGGACCGGGCGGGTCGGCCGGCCGGCGTTCCGACTTCTGCTTCGAGCTGTCCAACGCGGCCGCCTCGGCCGTCGGGAGGTGATCGAATGGATCTGAACCTGACCGGACGCACGGCGCTGGTCACCGGCGGGAGCCGCGGCATCGGCCGCGCCATTGCCGAATCGTTCTATCGGGCCGGCGCCCGCGTGGCCATCCTGGGCCGCCGCGAGGAGGCCCTGGCGGAAGCCCGACGGCAGATTACGGAGGCCGGCGCAGGGCAGGTTCCCGGGGGCGCGCTGGTGACCGGCTTCCCCTGCGACGTGGCGGATCCGGCCGCGATCGACCGGGCACTCACCCGGGTGAGCGCCGAGCTCGGCAACGTGCACATCCTGGTCAACAATGCCGGCGCCTCCGCAGCGCGGCCCTTCGAGGAGATCAGCGACGCCGACTGGCAGGCGGATCTCGACTTGAAGCTTTTCGCCGCCATCCGCCTGACCCGGGCGCTGTGGCCGCAGCTGAAAGCGGCACGCTGGGGCCGCGTGATCAACCTGCTGAACGTCTACGCCAAGACGCCGGACGCCAACACCGCCCCCACGTCGGTCAGCCGCGCCGCCGGGATGGCGCTCACCAAGGTGCTGGCCAACGAGGGCGCGCCCCACAACGTTCTGGTCAACGCGCTGCTGATCGGCTTCGTCAAGAGCGATCAGATCCGCCGCCGCTACGAGGCCGGCGAGCGCACCGAGTCGTTCGAAGCCTTCGTCGCGAGAGCCGGCAGCCGACTCCCCATGGGCCGCATGGGAGAAGCGGAGGAAGTAGCGAATCTCGCTCTATTTCTGGCCTCGGACGCCGGCTCCTACGTGACCGGCTGCGCCATCAACATGGACGGCGGCCTGTCGCGAGTGGTGTGATTTCCGGTCGTCACCCCGGCGACTTCTGCGGCCTGCCGTGGAGGCGCAGGATCAGCTCCGCTTCGCCGCGGGTGAGGTCGTGGGCGGTCATGAGATCCTCGGCGCTGGAGCCGCGCTCGGCCTGGCGCACCGCCTGCAGATAGTGACCGGTCTGCGCGTCGCTCCGCATGAGCTGCTCCTGCCGGGCCTCGAGCTCGCGCAGCCTCGCCTGGAGCTCACCGTCACGATCGCCCCGGCGGCGGTCCTCGACCAGGCCGTGGAGCGCGCCGCGCAGCACGGACACATCCTGCCAGCACTCTTCGAGGTGACGGCCGAGGACATCGAGGCGGCGGCCGAGGCGCGAGCACCAGGCGCCGAGCAGGGCCAGGCCGACCAGCAGGATGAGGTTCAGTATCAGGGGGAGCGTAGTCGGCGGCAGAGAGTCTGGCATCGGGCTCGTCGGGCCAATCGAGATGGCCCAAGGATACCCGAATGACGTTCAGGCGGTACCGAGTTCCCGACGCGGCGGCATGGTTCCCGCCGACCCCGGCCGGTGGTAACCGGGGGACTCGAAACCGCGGCCGAGCAGCTCGAGCACGCTGTCGTTGGTGCGGCGCGCGCTGGCCACTGCCGCACCGGCGGCGAGGTTCCTGTCCCGGCAGCCGCGCAGCCGTTCCAGCAGAGCGGCATGAGCCGGATCGAGAGACGACCGCAGACCGGCGACACGGCCGTCGCGGGAAAGCTCCGCCAGGCTGCGCACGGCCTGACGCTTACGGTCCACCGCCCGGAGCAGCGCGTCCGGTGCCGTCCGCCCGATGGCGTCGGCCTCCTCGGCGAGAGCGGCCTCCAGCTCCATGAGAACCTGCTCGAGCGCGCCGACCACGTCGGATGGCGCCCGGGCGGGTGCGGGGCCCGTGGACATCAGCCGTTGTCCTGCCGGATCAGGGCTTCGGCGATCTTCTCCGCATTGACCGCGTAGCTGCCGTCCCGCAGGGAGCGGCGGATCGCCTCGACGCGCTGACGGTCCACCGGCGCCTCCGACGCGCCGCCGCCGCGGAGCTTCAGCAGGGACTGCGCGGTGTCGGTCAGGGTGACCCGGTCGGCGGCGCCGGCGCCCGGGGCTTGCGGGGCGGCCGCCCCACGGCCATCGGCAGCGTTGCCGCTGCGGGCGGGACCCGCGGTCCGGGTGCCGGACAAACGATCATTGCGCAGTTCCGGATTGTTGCTGTTTCCTATTTCCATACCATCAGCTTTCCATACCAGCAGCGGCGTGAGAATGCCGCCCTCGTCGTTACTGCTGCCCGTATCGACCGCGCCGCCGGAAACTTGAGCCCGGAATCGGCGGGTCGGCAAAGTTTATCGGCGAAGCGTTCAGATGCCTACCCGGACGCGGCCGTCACTGTCCACCTGACCCTCTACGATCTGATGGGAACGAAGATTCCGTACCTGGACCAGATCGCCCGCGGCCGCATCCCCGAGGGCTTCGCCCTGAGTCACCACGGCGAACCCCGTGCCTCCGGCGATCAACCGCACTCTCTGCCCGCGGCGCACGAGCTTCACCGGTTCCAGGGCGCTGGCCGCCAACACGGCCCCCGCTCCCAGGTCGCGCCGCAGCACCATTCCCTCGGCGTCCTGCAAACGCGTCAGGTAGCTGCCGTTCATGGCGGCGATGTCCCTTGCCTCGAGGGCCAGCCGGTCCTCGGCCAGCGGCTCTCCTCTGGCGGCGGGCGCCGCCAGCACTACCACCTTGGCAAACGCCCTGATCCGCACCGGCACGTACAGGCTCCATCCGCCGGTGCCGGCACAGCGGACGCCGATGGAGAGCCTGGATCGAAGCTGTGGTACCGCCGGCGGCGAGCTCTCGGGATCCTGCGGGCAGGCAGCCAGGCGCAGACGCGGATCCAGCGCGCCCACCTCCACCTCGACGCGCGCGTCCGCCGGCGCCAGCCGTTGCGCCAGGCGCTCGGCTTCCGCCGCGGCCGCGGCCCGTATCCGGTCGTGGCTCTCGAGCCGGGGCTCGGCACCGAGCGCGCCGCCCGGCACTGCGGCAAGCAATGCCGGGAGCACGGCCCAGAACGCCAGCATCCAGCGGTCGCGGGCCGGGCGGCGGCGTTGTGCTGTGGGGTCGGTCATGGCGGCGCCTGCGCGGAAATGGATTCGGCAGCCGGCCATGCAGAGCGCGTGCCGCTGCACGTCCGGATCCCCCGGCAGGGGGTGGATACGTGACCCGCATCACATTCTGGCCGACGCCCGCGCCGCCACGGCATCGAGGCCAGCAGGCCGGCACACCGGTGGGCCCGGCAGCGGCGGCCGGCCGTGTTCTGCCAGCTCGGTCAAGCGGCAACAGGTTGCCGCACCGCGGCATCGGCTTGCCGCTGACGGCCCCGTGCTGCCGTCAGACGCGGCCAACCGCAGCCGCCCCGCACGGGTGAACGTGTGGCTTTTTGTGATGCGCGTCACGACCCTGCAAGCCGTGCTCCGCGTTGGCACGTCGGTTGCTCTCCCCGCCGGTCACGATGCGAGCCGATCAGCGACGATCCACATGACTGACATCATCGACAACGCCCTGGGCATCCACCTGAAGGCTCTTCGGGTCGGCGCCCAGCGCCTGGAGGTGCTGGCGCAAAACGTCGCCAACGCGGACACCCCCGGCTACAAGGCACGCGACATCGATTTCCGTTCGATTCTCGCCCGGGAAGCCGAAGGGGCCAAAGCCATCGGGCTCGAGAGCACCAGCGGCCGACACCTTTCCGGCGTTGCCGGCGCAGGCATGCCGGAGCTCAAGTACCGCGTCCCCGGCCAGCCCTCGCTGGACGGTAACACCGTCGACGGCGATCGGGAGAAAGCAGCATTCCTCGAGGCGTCCATTCGCTATCAGGCGAGCCTCGACTTCGTCGGCGGGCGGATCTCCGCCCTGCGCAAAGCACTCCGAGGAGAGTGACCATGAGCCTCTTCAACATACTGAACACCTCGGGCTCCGCCATGGCCGCGCAGTCCACCCGGCTGAACACCGTGGCCAGCAACCTGGCCAACGCGGAAGTGGCCGCCTCGTCGCCCGATGAAGCCTACCGCGCGCGTTATCCGGTATTTCGCACCATTCTCGATCGCTCCGGCAGCGAACAGCGTGCCGGCGGGGTCGAGGTCAGCGGCATCGTCGAAAGCCGGACGCCCCCGCGGATGGAGTACATGCCCGGCCATCCGCTCGCCAACGAGGACGGCTACGTGTTCTTTCCGGCCATCAGCACCGTGGAGGAGATGGCGAACATGATGTCCGCCTCCCGGAGCTACCAGAACGACATCGACGCCATGAACACCATCAAGCAACTCATGCTGCGAACCTTGCAGCTCGGGGAACGCTGAGGAACGCTGCCATGACCACTATCGACACAGGGACACTCAACCAGCTCGGCTTGTCCTCCGGCGCAGCGGCGCCCGCCCGCGATCAGCTCGGCCAGGAGGAGTTCCTCAAGCTGATGATCACTCAGCTCACCAATCAGGACCCGTTCAAGCCGATGGAGAGCAGCCAGTTTCTGGGTCAGCTCGCGCAGTTCGGCACCGTCTCGGGAATCTCCGACATGCAGAAGTCGCTCGGCACCATGGCCGACGATCTTGGCGGCAACAGGACCCTGCAGGCTGCCACCCTGGTCGACCGTCAGGTGCTGGTGCCCGCCCGCGAAGCATGGCTGCCGCCCGATGGCGTGATACACGGCGCGGTGGACGTAGCCGACGGTATCGCCAATCCGACCGTCGAGGTGGTGGACCTGAGCGGTCAGGGCGTCGCCCGCATCGCTCTGTCCGACCCCGCCGGCGGCACTGCCGATTTCGAATGGGATGGCACCCTGCCCAACGGCCAGAAGGCCGAGCCCGGGTTCTACGAGCTGCGGGCCGCCGGTGACGTCGATGGCGAAAGCCAGGCGCTGAACGTCATGGTGGCCGGACGCGTGGAGAGCGTCGCCGTCCGCCCCGACGGCCAGTCGCTGGGCTTGACGGTAACCGGTCTCGGTCAAGTGGATCTTTCTCAGGTTCGACGCATCCAGTAGCGCCGACTACTCTCTCAAAGGAGCAACGACATGACGTTTCGTACCGCCCTCAGCGGGCTCAACGCGGCCTCCGCCGATCTCCGGGTCACCGGCAACAACATCGCCAATGCAAGCACCACCGGCTTCAAGGAATCCCGCGCCGAGTTCAGCGACGTCTTCGCCGTCGCCTACGGCGGCATCAGCAAGACCGCCATCGGCGCCGGCGTAAAGCTCTCTTCCGTCAGCCAGCAGTTCACCCAGGGTGTGGTGGACTTCACCGGCAACAGCATGGATCTGGCGCTTTCCGGGCAGGGATTCTTCGTCCTCTCCGACGGCGGATCGCGCAGCTTCACCCGGGATGGCTCGTTCCAGGTGGACCGCGACGGTTACGTGGTCAACAGCACCGGCCAGCGCCTGCAGGCCTACCCGGCCATCGACGCGGCCACCGGCGAAGTCAACACCGGACAGTTGAGCGACCTGCAGCTGTCGACCACCGAAGCGCCGCCGTCCGCCACGGACGAGGTCAACGCCGAGCTGAACCTAAGCTCCGAGGACGTCGACCTGTCGGCTATGACCTTCGACGCAGCCGATCCGTCCACCTATTCGTACTCCACGTCGCTCAGCGTTTTCGACTCCCTGGGTCAGCAGCACAACGCCACCCTGTACTTCAGGAACATGGGCAATCTGCAGTGGGAGTCCAATCTCACTATCGACGGCAGCCAGGTTGGGGGCCCTCAGGCCATGACCTTCGCCGGCGACGGCACCCTCGCGTCGCCGGCCGGCCCCGTCAACTTCGGCGCGTTCGCCCCCAGCAACGGCGCCGATCCGCTGGACATCGCTTTCGATTTCACCAGCGCCACGCAATACGGCAACGTCAACAGCGTCACCACCCTGCACCAGAACGGCTTCGCCAGCGGCAAGCTGACCGGGGTCAACATCGACGACACGGGAGTCGCCTTCGCGCGCTTCACCAACGGCCAGGCGCTGGCGCTGGGACAACTGGCGATCGCCAACTTCTCGAACCCTCAGGGACTGCAGCCGACCGGCGACAACGCCTGGGTTCAGACGTTCGCCGCCGGCGACGCCATCTTCGGCACAGCCGGCAACGGCGACATGGGGCTGATCCAGTCCGGCGGTCTGGAGGGCTCGAACGTGGACATTGCCAGCCAGCTGGTCAACCTGATCACGGCTCAGCGCAACTTCCAGGCCAACGCCCAGGTGATCAGCACGGCAGATGCCATCACCCAGACGATCATCAACATTCGCTGAGGCCGGTGAACCAACTCGGGAAATGACAGGTGGACCGATTTCTCTACATCGCGATGACGGGGGCCCGTGAGACTCAGCTCGCTCAAGCGGTCACGACCAACAATCTGGCCAACGCCTCCACCACGGGTTTCCGAGCGGCGCTCGCCAACGCCCAGGACGTGTCGCTCGACGGGCCCGGTTACGCCGCGGCGCGTGCCTACGCGGTCACCGAGGACCAGGGCACCGATTTCACGCCAGGGCCGCTCATGACCACCGGGCGGGACCTGGACGTGGCCGTCGACGGAGACGGCTGGATCGCGGTGCAGGCACCGGACGGCACCGAAGCCTACACCCGGGCCGGCAACCTGCGGGTCGACGGCGTCGGCCAGCTGACGACGGCCACCGGTGAGAACGTGCTCGGCGACGGCGGGCCCATCGCTCTGCCGCCGTTCGAGAAGATCGAGATCGGCGTCGACGGCAGCGTCAGCATCCGGCCGCTCGGCCAGGATGCGGCCGGCCTGGTGCAGGTCGCCCGCATCCGGCTGGTGAACCCGCCAAGCACTGAGCTTCAGCGCGGAGCCGACGGACTGCTGCGCGCGGCACCCGGTGCCGAGGCTGCGGTGGACGCCAACGTTCGCCTGGTTTCCGGCGCGCTCGAAGGCAGCAACGTCAACACCGTCTCCGCCATGGTGGAGATGATTCAGCAGGCTCGTAACTTCGAGCTGCAGATCAAGATGATGAACACGGCCGAGGTGAACGACCAGGCGGCGGGCGAGCTGATGCAGCTCGGCTGACGCCGGCAATGACCGACAACGGGCGCCACCGCGCGGATGCGGCGTGCGACAGGGCACGCGGAGCGCGCGCTTCAAGGAGAGAACACGATGGACAAGGCACTGTGGATCGCCAAGACCGGCCTAGACGCCCAGCAGACGCGCATGGCCGTGATATCGAACAATCTGGCCAACGTTAACACCACGGGGTTCAAGAAAGGCCGGGCCGTGTTCGAGGACCTGCTGTACCAGAACGTGCGCCAGCCGGGTGCGCAGTCGTCCCAGGACACGCAGCTCCCGTCGGGCCAGATGGTCGGCACCGGAGTGCGCACGGTGGCGACCGAGAAGCTCTACACCCAGGGAAACATCGTGCAGACGGACGGGCCCTTCGACGTGGCCATCGAGGGCCGCGGATTCTTCCAGATCCTGATGCCGGACGGCAGCCTGGGCTACACGCGGACCGGAGAATTCCAGGTGAACCGCGACGGCCAGCTCGTCACCGCCAGCGGGTTCCAGGTGCAGCCTGCCATCACGATCCCCGCCGATGCCCAGTCGGTGGACATCAGCCAGGATGGCATCGTCTCGGTGACCTCCCGCGGTAACGCGACGGCCGTGCAGGCAGGCACGCTGCAGCTCGCCGATTTCGTCAACCCGGCGGGCCTCGAGCCCATGGGGCACAACCTGCTGATCGAGACGGCGGCAAGCGGGTCGCCACAAGCGGGCACCCCGGGCACTACCGGTCTCGGCACCCTGAGCCAGGGTTCCGTGGAATCCTCCAACGTGAACTCCGTTGAGGAGCTTGTCAACATGATCGAGACCCAGCGGGCGTACGAGATCAACTCCAAGGCGATCTCCACGGCGGATCAGATGCTGCAGTACGCCAATAACAATCTCGGAAGGTGAACATGAGGTCATACGCGAGGACGCGTCGCCCGTCGCTGCTTTGGCCGGCGCTGCCGTGGCTGTCGCTGCTGGGCATATCGCTGCTGGCGGGTTGTGCCAGCGGCCCACTGGCGCACCCCGGATCGGACGACCGCTACCGGGCCGCTCTGCCGCCGGTCGAGGCAGTGCCGGCGCCGGAGGACGGCGCCATCTATCACCACGCCACCGCATGGTCGCTGTTCACCGACCCGAAAGCCGGCCGCGTCGGCGACGTGGTGACCGTGGTGCTGGTGGAACGCACCGACGCCAAGAAATCGGCCAACGCGTCCACCAGCAAAGCGTCCAGCGTAACCATTCCCGACCCCACCGTGTTCGGCGACACCGTCACCCTCAACGGCAGGCACATATTGAGCAACGACGTGGACGCCAAGCGGGACTTCTCGGGCTCCGGCGGCGCCGAGCAGAGCAACGAGCTGCAGGGCTCGATCACGGTGACCGTGTCCGAGGTGCTGCCCAACGGCAATCTGGTGGTGCAGGGAGAGAAGTGGATCGGCATCAACCAGGGCGAAGAGTACGTGCGCCTGCGGGGCATCATCCGGCCGGTGGACATCACACCTGACAACACCATCCAGTCCACCCGCATCGCCAACGCACAGCTCGCCTACCGCGGCACCGGCACGCTGGCCCAGAGCTCCTCGCCCGGCTGGCTCAGCCGGTTTTTCAACAGCTCCCTCTGGCCTTTCTGAGGTGCCGTTGCCACTGGCCATATTTGACGGAGTGCCGCAGATGACGACTTGGAAATCCGCGATGATGAGGCGCGCCTGCACCTTCGCCCTGGCGTCCGTGCTCTCCGTGGCGCTGGCGGTGCCGGCGGCCGCCGAGCGCGTCAAGGACCTGGCGAGCGTCGGCGGCGTGCGGGTGAACCAGCTGGTCGGATACGGCCTCGTCGTGGGTCTCGACGGTACCGGCGACCAGACCACCCAGGCGCCGTTCACCGCCCAGAGTCTGACCAACATGCTCAACCAGCTCGGGGTGACCATACCGCCGCGGACCAACCTGCAGCTCAAGAACGTAGCCGCGGTGATGGTCAGCGCGGAGCTTCCGCCGTTCTCCAAGGCGGGACAGACCATCGACGTCACCGTCTCCTCCATCGGCAACGCGTAGAGCCTGCGCGGCGGCACCTTGCTGATGGCGCCGCTGCGCGGCACCGACGGCGTGGTCTACGGGCTGGCGCAGGGCAATCTGGTGGTGGGGGGCTTCGGCGTGGAGGGGCGGGACGGCTCGCGCATCAGCCTAACGTGCCGAGCGTCGGGCGGATCCCCAGCGGCGCCACCGTCGAGCGGGAGGTGGCGAACGCCTTCGACCAGGGCGACAGCCTGGTCCTGAACCTGCACCGGCCGGACTTCACCACCGCACACCGGCTGGCGGAAGCCATCAACGAGCACTTCGGCAACGACACCGCCACCGCCATCGACGCCATTTCCGTGCGCACCCGCGCGCCCACGGACCCGGACCAGCGGGTGGGCTTCGTCTCGCTGCTGGAAAATCTCGACGTGGCGCCGGGCCAGGCACCGGCCCGGGTGGTGGTCAACGCGCGCACCGGCACCATCGTCATGGGCGGCGCGGTGCAGGTGCTGCCGGCTGCCGTGGCCCACGGCAGCCTGACGGTCACCGTGCACGAGGACCTCGAGGTCTCGCAGCCGGAGCCGTTCAGCCACGGTGACACGGTGGTCGTCACCCACAGCACGCCGGAGGTGGAGCAGACCGGATCGCGGATGTTTCCGTTCGGGCCGGGCACCACCCTCGACCGATCGTTCGCGCGGTGAACGATGTCGGCGCGGCACCCGGCGACCTGATCGCCATTCTGCAGGCGCTGAACGAAGCGGGCGCCCTGCGCGCCGAGCTCATCGTCATCTGAGCCATGACCAGCATCGGCAGCGCGTTCAATTTTGCAGACTTCCAGGGCATGGCGGCGTTGCGCCGTGGTGCGGCGGCCAACACGCCGGAGGCCCGGCGCGCGGCCGCACAGCAGTTCGAGGCGCTGTTTCTCAACATGATGCTGAAGGAAATGCGCGAATCCGGCGTCGACGGCGGCCTGTTCGACAGCGACCGGCTGAAGACCTATCAGGGCATGTACGACCAGCAGCTCGCGTTGACCTTGGCCCGAGGTCCGGGCATCGGTCTGGCCGACGCCATCTACCGGCAGCTCGGCGGCGAACAGACGCCGCCGGCCACTCCTGCCGGCACGCCGGCATCGTCGATTCCGGCGGCTGCCGCGCCGGCCTCCGTTGCCCCCGTCGCCGCGAGCGATTTCCGCCCGGCCTCCGCGGAAGCCTTCATCGCCGCCATCCGACCCCATGCCCAGGCGGCGGCAGCGCGGCTGGGCGTCGACGCCGACGTGCTCATGGCCCAGGCGGCGCTGGAGACCGGCTGGGGCCGCATCAGGTCCGGCTGCCGGACGGGACGTCGAGCTTCAACCTGTTCGGCATCAAGGCCGGCGCCGACTGGCCGGGGCGGCGCGCCGCGGTGACGACCCTGAATACGTTCACGGTCTGCCCGAGCGCAGCCACGCCGCCTTCCGCGCCTACGACAGTCTCGCCGCCGGCTTCGACGACTACGCAAGCCTGGTGGAATCCGCGCCGCGTTACCGGGCCGCGCTGCACGCCCCGACTGCGGAAGGCTATCTGAGGGCGCTGCAGGACGGCGGTTACGCCACCGACCCGAACTACGCCGACAAGATATCAGCCATCCTCGCGCGCGGATTGCCCGGCGGCGACGCGCCCGGAACGGCGGCTCAAGTTGCCATGGACCCGGCCGACACAGTCGGCGAGGGCAGCGGCGCCACTCGACCTACGAACGGAGATGAGGCATGAGCGGGATTCTGGACATCGGCACGTCCGCGCTGCAGGCCTATCAGCGCGCCCTCCAGGTCACCGGTCACAACATCGCCAACGTCGGCACCGCCGGCTACAGCCGCCAGGGCGTCTCGTTCAGCACCCGTCCGCCGGAGCTCACCGGGATGGGCGCGTTCGGCAACGGCGTCGACGTCGTCGGGGTGAAGCGTCAGGCGGACACGTTCGTGCAGCAGAGGCTCAATCTCGCGACCTCCGACAATGCCTATCAGCAGACGATGCTGGAGTTCTCCAAACCGGTGGACAACCTGCTCGCGAATCCGGAGGCGAGTCTTTCGTCGTCGCTGAACGATTTCTTCGCCGCGGCGCACGATCTGACCGCCGATCCCACCTCCATCGCCGCGCGCCAGCAGCTCGTCTCCCGGGCGCAATCCCTGACGGACCGGTTCGCGCAGCTCGACGGCCAGATCGACGACCAGCGCGCCATCGTCAACGGCCGGATCTCCACCACCGTCAACGAGATCGATCAGCTCGCCCAGGGCGTGGCGGACCTCAACCGGCGCATCGTCGAGAGCGGGGGCGCCACCGGCGGCCGCCCGGCCAACGACCTGCTCGATCAGCGCGACCAGCTGGTCAGCCAGCTCTCCGAACGGGTGGGCGTCTCCACCATCGAGCAGTCCGACGGCACGATCAACGTCTACGTGGGCAGCGGCCAGTCGCTGGTTGTGGGGGTCACGGCATCGACTCTGGTGGCCGGCCACCTGGGCGCCGACCCCAGCCGCATGGAAGTGGGTCTGGACAACGGCGCGGCGCCGGCGCCCATCAGCGATTACCTGTCGGGGGGCCGCCTGGGCGCTCTGTTCGACGTGCGCGAGTCGCTCCTCGATCCCACCAGCCGCGAACTCGGCCGGCTCGCCGCCGGCGTCGCTCAGGCGGTCAACGAGGTGCATACCGGGAGCATGGATCTCGACGGCAATGCGGGCGAAGCCTTCTTCGCAATGCCTCCGCCGACCGTGCTGGCGGCTGCAGCCAACTCGGCCACCGGCCAGCCGGCGCTGACCGTGGACGACGCGGGCGCGCTCGAGGCCAGCGACTACGAGCTGCGCCTCACCGGCGGTAGCTGGCGCCTGACCCGCCAGAGCGACGGCCAGGTGCTGACGAACCTGAATCCCGGCGACAGCTACAGCTTCGATGGCCTGGCCCTGGACACCAGCGCCATCTCCGGGCAAGCCAACGGCGACGTCTATCTCCTCCAGCCCACCCGCGCGGCGGCCGGTCTCGAGGTGCGGGTGACGGACCCGCGCCGGGTGGCGGCCGCGCTGCCGGTGCGCGCCGAAGCGGACGCCGGCAATAGCGGCGCCGCTGCCGTAAACGAGCTCACGGTCACCGACCCGAGCGACCCGGCGCTGCGCGATCCGCGTGCAGATCGACTTCACCGGCGGCAACTACGTGGTCGGCGCCCAGGTCATCGCGCCGGACCCGTCAGGCGACACGGTCATCGAGCAGAACGGCTGGCGGCTGGTGCTGCGCGGCACCCCGGCCGACGGTGACCGGTTCGAGGTCCGCGACAATGCCGGGGGGGTCGGCGACAACCGCGGCGCGCAGGCGCTGGCGGCGCTCGCGGACCTGCGCAGGCAGGACGGCGGCACTGCCACGTTCGGCGAGGCCTATTCCCAGCTGGTGACCGACGTCGGCGTTCGCACCTCCCGGACCGCGATCAGCGCGGACGTGCAGGCGAGCCTGTTGAGCGACGCCCAGAGCCAGCGTGAGAGCGTGTCCGGGGTGAACCTGGACGAAGAGGCGGCGAGCCTCCTGCGCTTTCAGCAGGCCTATCAGGCGGCTGCCCAGGTGGTCGCCACAGCCGACACCATGTTCAACACCTTGCTCACCGCCCTGCGCCGCTGAGCGGGAGGTTTCACATGCGCATTTCCACAGCCCAGATCTTCCAGAACGGCCTCGAGGCCATGCAGCGTCACCAGACGGAGCTGGCCCGCACCGAGCAGCAGCTCGCCAGCGGCAAGCGCATCCTCGCGCCCTCCGACGATCCCTCGGGCACTGCGGAGAGCCTCACCCTGCGCGAGCACATGGCGAGCCTCGACCAGTACGGCCGCAACGCCGACGCCGGAACCAACCGACTGAGCCAGGAAGAATCCGCGCTCTCGCAGATGAGCATCGGTCTGCAGCGGGTACGCGAGCTGGCGCTGCAGGGCGCCAACGCCTCGCAGACGGACGACTCCCGAGCCGCCATCGCCCGCGAGATCCGGCAGATCGGCGCCGGCCTGCTCGACACCGCCAACGCCCAGGACGCCAACGGCGAATATCTGTTCGCCGGCTACCGCAGCACCTCGCGGCCGTTCGTGGCGGACGGCACCGGCACGGTGGCGTACCTCGGCGACAGCGGCCAGCGGCACCTGGCGCTCTCGCCCAACCGCAGCGTCGCCACCAGCGACAGCGGCGACGCCTTCATGACCATTCCCCGCGGCAACGGCCGATTCCTGGTGACGCCGTCCGACGGCAACACCGGTACGGCCGCAGTGTCGGCTGCGGAGGTTCTGGATGGGTCCGCCATCGACGGCGGCAGCTACGACATCGTCATGACCGACGCCACCAGCTATCAGGTACAGGACGGCGGCGGGTCGGTGGTGGCGGCCGGCAGCTACGCTCCCGGTCAGGCCATCGACTTCGGCGGGCGGCGCATCGTCCTCTCCGGCACGCCCGCTGGCGGCGACCGCTTCCAGGTGACCCCCGCGGGCACCACCTCGCTGTTCGCGCTGGTGGACCGGATCGCCGGCACCCTGGAGAGCGGCGCCGGCGACGCGGCCGCCCGGGTCCGCCTGAACGGCGAGCTGAACGCGGCGCTCGATGACGTCGACCAGGCGGCGGGGCGGGTGCTGGAGCTGCGCACGGACGTCGGCGCGCGGCTGAACACCATCGACGACCAGACCGCCGCCAACGCGGACCAGAGCGTCCAGCTCGAGACGGCTCTGTCGGGAGTGGAGGACCTGGACTACGCCGACGCCATCAGCCGCTTCCAGCTCCAGCAGGTCGCTCTTCAGGCCGCGCAGCAGACGTACGTGCAAATGGGACATCTCTCACTTTTCAACTATCTGTGAGGGGCTAAAGGATTCACCGGTGAGACCGATACAGGTCCCGCGAGCGGCACAACACGCCGCACGGGAACTCGGCAACGTGCGGCGTTTGGCTGAGTTGCGAAACCGAAAGTCTTCAGGAGTGCAGAAATGCCACAGATCATCAACACCAACACGGCTTCGCTGAACGCTCAGCGAAACCTGGATCGCAGCCAGGGCGCGCTCAACACGTCGCTGCAGCGCCTCTCGACGGGTCTGCGCATCAACAGTGCCAAGGACGACGCGGCGGGCCTCGCCATCTCCCAGCGCTTCACCAGCCAGATCAACGGCCTGAATCAGGCCGTGCGGAACGCCAACGACGGCATTTCGCTGGCGCAGACGGCGGAAGGCGCCCTCGGCGAGACCGGCAACATCCTCCAGCGTATGCGCGAGCTGTCGCTGCAGTCGGCCAACGCCACCAACTCGGCGTCGGACCGCTCCGCGCTGCAGTCGGAGGTGAACCAGCTGCAATCGGAGATCACCCGCATTGCCACGACCACCACGTTCAACGGCCTGAAGATCCTCGACGGCTCGTTCACCGAGCAGCAGTTCCAGGTGGGCGCCAACGCCAACGAGACGATTCAGGTCTCGGTCAACGGCGCTCGCGCAAGCGACCTGGGCAGCAACGACGTGGACTCGGTGAACACGACGGCGAACCAGGGCACCGGCTCCGCCACGGCTGCCGCCACGAGCCTGCCTGCGAACAACACCATCGCCGATCAGACCCTCACCGTTTCCACCACCAGCGGTACCACGGAAACGGTCGCCATCTCCCCGGGGGACAGCGCGGCCCAGGTAGCGGCCGCCGTCAACGCCAAGAGCGGCACCACCGGGGTAACGGCCAAGGCCAGCAACGAGGTGCAGTTCAACAGCCTGTCCGACGACGGCACGGTGTCCTTCACCTTGAGCTCGAGCGGCGGCGGCTCCGCCAGCATCAGTGCTGCGGTCACCACCACGGACCTCAGTAACCTGGCGGACGCCATCAACGCTCAGTCGGGCAAGACGGGCATCACCGCCGAGGTGGGTGACGATCTCAGCACCATCACCCTGAAGGACGCCGAGGGCAACGACGTCAACATCGCGGGCTTCGATCACTCCACGGCCGATTCGACCATCAACGTCCAAGGCCTGGACGGCCAGGACGAGGCGCTGACCCAGGGCGACACCGACAGCACGACGGTGGCAGGCAAGGTCGACTTCAGCTCGTCCGAAGCGTTCAGCGTGTCGTCCAGCGTCGCCAACACCGCCGGCAGCGTCCTCGACGTAGCGGCCAGCACGGACGTGTCCTCCACCCAGTCGAGCCTAGACTCCATCGACATCAGCACGGTGGACGGTGCCAACTCGGCGGTGAGCATCATCGACGCGGCGCTGGCCCAGGTGTCGGGCATTCGCGCCGACCTCGGCGCGGTGCAGAACCGGTTCGAGTCGACCATCTCGAACCTGAAGACGACGGCGGAGAACGCCAGCGCCGCCCGCAGCCGGATCCTGGACGCGGACTTCGCGTCCGAGACCGCCAACCTGACGAAGTCGCAGATCCTGCAGCAGGCTGGCCTCGCGGTGCTGTCTCAAGCGAACCAGACTCCGCAGAGTGTGCTGTCTCTGCTGAAGTAAGTCTGGCACCCGCCCGGGCCGTGAGGTCCGGGCGGCCCAGGTCTCCCGCTGCCGGGAAGGAATCCGGCAGCGGGTTCGGAGAGTCCCCACATGGCCAACGCGATCAACGGGCCGACACCCCACGAAGCCCTCCCGCGCAGCGAGTGGAACGGCGCGGCGCAAGCGGGGCAACCTGAACGGACGGCTGCCGCCCTGCCGGCCGCAGAACCGGCCGCCGCGCCGGTTTCCCGAGCGGGCAAAGCCGCCGACGCCGCCGCGGTGGAAGATGCTGCCCGCCGCTTCGAGGAATTCGTCCGGATGGTGCAACGGGACCTGGAGTTCCGGGTGGACGAGGCCACGGGCCGCACCGTCATCATCGTTCGCGAGGCACAGGGAGGCGCCATCGTGCGGCAGATTCCCCGCGAGGATCTGCTGAACGCGGCAGCGAAGCTGAGTGAAGTCAGCGGCCTGTTGTTTCAGGCCGAAGCATAGACCGGCGGCGGCAGACGCCACCGCCATCGCCCGAGGAGACCGCGTCAGTGGCCAGCATCAGCTCAATGGGAATCGGCTCGGGCCTCGACGTCCGCGGGCTGATCGACCAGCTCGTCACCGCGGAGCAGCAGCCGGTGGTGAACCGGCTGAACACCCAGGAAGGCACCTTCACGGCCCAGATCTCCGCCTACGGGAACCTGCGCGGCGCGGTGGCCGACTTTCAGAGCGTGGTGAACGGGCTCTCCGACGCCAGCGCGTTTCAGAAGCTGAGCGCCAACTCCAGCAGCCCCGACGTTCTGACCGCCACCGCCGATCGGCGGGCGGCGACCGGCAGGTACGACATCACGGTGTCGTCGCTGGCGCAGGCCCAGAGCCTGGCAACGGCCGGCAGCTACGAGACGAGTGCCAGCACGGTGGGCTCGGGCCAGCTGACCATCCGCTTCGGCACCGTCACCACCGACCCGGACGGGGTGGTCAGCGTTTTCTCTCAGGACACGTCCAAGAGCACCGAGACCATAACCATCGACGCCGGCGCATCGTCCTTGGCCGATGTGCGCGATGCCATCAACGGTGCCGGCATCGGCATCAGTGCCTCCATCGTCAACGATGGCAGCGGCCAGCGCCTGGTGCTGAAGTCGGACCAGACCGGCGACGCCAACGCCTTCGTGATCGACGTCGCGGACGACGACGGCAACGACACTGATGCCAGCGGGCTGTCGCAGCTCGCCTTCGATGCCGGCGCAGCGAACCTGGTGCAGACCCGGGCAGCCGGAGATGCCGCGCTGACCATCGACGGGCTTCCGGTCAGCAGCGCCACAAACACCCTGACGGACGCCATCGAGGGCGTCAGCCTGACCTTGACGGCGGCCGATCCCGAGACGACCGTGACCCTGGACGTGAGCCGCAACGTCGGCGCCGTGCGCAAAAGCATCACGGACTTCGTGTCGGCGTACAACGACCTGCGTAACCAGATCAATTCCCTCACCAAGTACGACGCGAAGACCGGCGAGCGTGGGCCGCTGGTCGGCGACACGGCCGTTCGCAGCATCGAGACCGCCCTGCGCTCGGCCCTGTCCCAGCGCGTCGGTGGACTCAGCGGCGAGGTCACGACCCTCGCCGACATCGGCGTCACCACCGAGCGGGACGGCACCCTGACCCTGGACAGCGGGGCCCTGGATTCAGCGCTGTCCGATCACTTCGACGACGTCGGCGCGCTGTTCGCGCCTCTCGGCCTGTCGTCGAGCGACGCCGTCCAGCTCGACGGCCACACCACCCGCACGGCAGCCGGCGAGTATCTGATCGACGTCGCTCAGCCGGCCACCGGCGGCAGCTACAGCGGGAATGCCCTGTCGGCGGGATTCCCGCTGACCATCGGCGACCCCACCGCCTACAACTTCAAGGTGCGGGTGGACGGGGTGCTGTCCCGCGAGATCAGCCTGACCGCGAAAACCTACGCCGACCCGGACGAGCTGGCCGCGGAAATCCAGTCGCGATTGTCCGGCGACGACAATCTCGAGGCGGACGGCGTGGCGGTCGCCGTCTCCTACGACGCCGACAGCGGCACCCTGCAGTTCCACTCGGCAAGCTACGGCAGCGTGTCTGCCGTGGAGGTGCAGTCCGCCGATCCCGCCGCGCAAACCGCTCTGGGGCTGGCGCTCGGCACCGGGGTCCCCGGCAGCGACGTCGCCGGCACCATCGGCGGGCATCCCGCCGAGGGCAACGGACGCACCTTGACCGGCACCGGTGGCGACGCCAGCGGTCTCGCCGTCACCGTCACCGCCACCGCCCCGGGTATCCAGGGGAGCCTGCGCTTCTCCCGCGGCATCACGGGCGAGCTGGCGACCGCTCTCGACGACGCTTTGAAGGCGGACGGCATCCTCGGCAGTCGCACGGACGGGCTGCAGGCCAGCATCGACGCCCTGACGCCCCAACGCGAGCAGCTGTCCCGGCGGATGGACGCCTTGCGCAGCCAGCTCGAGGACCAGTTCACCCGCCTCGATCAGCTGGTAGCGAGCCTCAACCAGACCAGCACGTTTCTCGAGCGGCAGCTCTCATCGCTGCCCGGCGTGACGAGCAAGAGCAAATGACAGCCACAGGGAGCAAGTGGATGAACACCCATGCATATCCGGGCGCGCGGCATTATCAGGACGTGGGCGTGGGCACCGATGCTGCGTCCGCCGACCCGCACCGTCTGGTGCAGATGCTGTTCGAAGGCGCGCTGGAGCGCATCGCCCAGGCCAGAGGGGCGATCGAATACGGCGAGACTATCGCCAAGTGTGAGCGCATCGGCAAGGCAATCGCCATCGTCGGGGGTCTCAAAGCCTCTCTCGATCCCCGGAAGGGCGGCGACGTTGCCGCCAATTTGCGCTCTCTCTACGATTACGTGGAGCGCCGGCTGTTCGAAGCCAATTTGCACAACGACGTGTCGGCTCTGAACGAGGCGGCGGGCCTCCTGAAGGAGATCAAGGACGGCTGGGACGCCATCCGCGACGCCGCCGCGCCCTGATCACCAGCGAGCTATTCCCCATGCAACCGATGGATCGCCCAGCCCTGGCCACGCGGCTCCTCGAGCTGACCGAGGAGATGCTCGCCCTCGCCCGTGCCGGCGACTGGTCCGCCTTCGGCCAGTGCGAACGGGATCGGCGCCTGGTGTCTCAGGAGCTGTTCGCCCTGCCGGTGCCGCCTGCGGACGCGCCCGCCGTCACCGAGCAGGTGCGGCGCGTGCTGGAGCTGGACCAGGCGCTGATCGCGCTCGCCACCCAGGGCCGCGCGGAAGCGGCGCAGGCGCTGCGGGACGCCCACCTCGGCCAGCGTGCGGTCGACGCCTACCGCCGCTACGCTCGCTGACATAGCCCACGAACGGAAGCCGATAGCGATGCCCGACACCCCAGCCAGCGAGCCTCTGAGCGACGGGGAGCGTGCCGTGCTCGGCCAGCGGGTTTCCTGCGAGGACAAACTCGGGCTCACCTGGGTCCGGGTCGAGGCGCTTCCTGAGCCCTCCGCCCTGCAACGTCAGAACCGCCGCAACGAGTCGGTGCTGCGTTCGCTCACCATGCTGGAAGAGCACGACGAGTCCCAGGCCGAGGACGCCGAACGCGCCGAGCTGCATCGCCTCGAGGGCAAGCTGAATCTGGCCCTGGAGCTGCTGGCCGAGCTGGTCCGGGAGCGCAGCCAGAGCTCGCCTTCGGTGTTCATGCGCTTCAGTGCGGAAGGCCTCTGCTGGCATTCGGCCGAAGCGCTGGAGCCGGGCACCCTGCTGCTGACCGAGTGGTTCGTGCTGCCCGCCTGGCCGGTCGCGCTCAAGCTCCACGCCAGGATCGAGAGCCGGCAGCCTCAGCAGCAGGGATACCTGCTCTGCGCGCGCCTCGAGGGCCAGAGCGACTCCGCCAAAGACTGGCTCGAGAAGCTGGTATTCCGCCGCCACCGCCGGGCCATCGCACAGCAGCGGGTGACCCGCTCCGGAGAGTCGGACCCGCCCGAGGAGTGATCGGCGGTCCGCCTGCCGCTGGCGACCCACGAATCCGTTGCTACAGTTCGACTTGACGACGTCAAGAGCGCTGTCAGGAGAGGGGCCACGCCGCTCCGTGCTCCTGGCTCGAGCAAAAAGAACAAGCGCGTGATCCCGGAGTCGAGTCGCATGGGTGGAGATCGAAGCGGAATTGCCCAGGAGATGGAGGCGCGTCCGTTGCTGCTCGCCGCCGGTCCCGGTGCTGTCCGCGACGAGCTGCTCCGGCAATTCCGGTTCCTCGGCGCCGAGGTTGCCGAGGTGCCGCCGGAGCGTCTCGCCGTCGTTCTAGCCGAGTCGGAGAGCTGGCTCGGCGTCCTGGTGCAGGACACCGACGCGGCGCCGGTCGCTGGCCTGGAAGCCGTGCGCGGGGTGTTCGAGCGAGTCCCCCTGATCGTCTTCCAGTCCCACGCCGACGGCCCCGGCCGTCGCCCAGGCGGCGCGCTGCCCACAGCGTTCGCGCGACTGGACGCGGAGTGCGGCTACGCCGAAGCAAGCGAGCTGCTGAGCCGTCTGCGGCTGGTCCAGGCCCACGGGGGCCCCGCCGCCGTCAGCGGCAGCTCACACCTGGCCCGCACCCTGGTGGGGCGGAGCATCGTCATCGACAACGTGCGCCGGATGATCGAGCGTGTGGCGCCGACGGACGCCACGGTGCTGATTCAGGGCGAAACCGGCACCGGCAAGGAAGTGGTGGCGCGCAACGTTCATTATCACTCTGCCCGCCGCAACGGCCCGTTCGTGGCCGTCAACTGCGGCGCCATTCCGGCGGATTTGCTGGAAAGCGAGCTGTTCGGCCACGAGAAGGGCGCCTTCACCGGCGCCATCACCCCGCGCAAGGGCCGCTTCGAGCTGGCCGGCGGCGGAACGCTGTTTCTCGACGAGATCGGCGACATGCCGCTGGACATGCAGGTGAAGATCCTCAGAGTGCTGCAGGAGCGCCGTTTCGACCGGGTGGGCGGTGCCGCGAGCCTCGAGGCCGACGTCCGCATCGTCGCCGCCACCCACCGGAATCTCGAGGCCATGGTGGCGGAAGGGCGCTTCCGTGAAGACCTCTATTACCGGCTGAACGTGGTGCCCATCGACGTGCCGCCCCTGCGCGAGCGCCAGGAAGACCTGCCGCTGCTGGTGGCGGAGCTGAACGCGCAGCTTCAGCACCGCGGGCTGCCGTGCGTGGATTTCGAACCGGCCGCCGCCGAGGCGCTCATGTCCTACGACTGGCCGGGCAACGTTCGTGAGCTGATCAACACCCTGGAGCGATGCGCCATTCTGGTCTCCCACCGCAAGGTGGCGATCCGCGATCTGCCTCCCCGGCTGGCGCGCGCGTACGGCGGCGACGCGGACGCCCCGGGACTGTCGGAGACGGCACCCGGCGGCGGTCGTCCGCTGGGTCTGACCGACATTACCCCGGCCGCCTTGTGCGACGCCGGCATCGAGCTGAAGACCCTGCTCGAGGGTCTCGAGGCGCGGCTGATCCGTCACGCCCTGAACGAGACCGGCGGCACCGTCGCCCAGGCGGCAAAGCTGCTCGGGCTGCGGCGGACGACCCTGGTGGAGAAGATGCGCAAGTTCGCCATCGACCGGTCCGGTGGTGAGCCGTGAGCCCGCCGCAGTCGTCTTTGAAGCCGCTGTTGATCCTCGCCGGGCCGGGCCGCGACGCGGACACCCTGGCAGCGCAGTTCGGCTTCGTCGGCATCGACAGCGAGATCCGTCCCGCCGACAGCCTGAAGACGCTGCTCAGCGCCGAATGCCCCTGGCTCGCCGTGGTGCTGATGAGCAGTGCCGAGCAGACCTCCCTGGTCCCAGTGAAGGCGCAGATCGAGCAGATATCGGCGGCGTGGCAGGCCCTGCCGGTACTGGTGCACACCGCCAGCGGTGAGCCAACCGTCGCCCTGACGCGGCATCCGCAGGTGATCGCCTGCATCGGCCCGGACCTCCGTCACGGCCAGGCCGCGGAAATCGTCCGCACTCTGCGGGTGGCGTCCGCGCCCGATGGCTCGCAGTACCTACCGGGCCCATCGCACCTGGCGCGCTCGCTGGCGGGGCAGAGCTCGGCCATGGAAGCCGTGCGGCGGCTGATCAGCCGGGTGGGCCCGTCCGAGGCGACGGTGTTGATCCAGGGGGAAACCGGCACCGGCAAAGAACTCGTCGCCCGCAACGTTCACGACAACTCCCCCCGCCGCGGGTGTCCGTTCGTTACCGTGAACTGCGGTGCGATTCCGGCCGATCTGCTGGAAAGCGAGCTGTTCGGGCACGAGAAAGGTGCGTTCACGGGCGCCATTACCACGCGCAAGGGACGCTTCGAGCTGGCCCGGGGCGGCACCCTTTTCCTGGACGAAATCGGCGACATGCCCCTGCACATGCAGGTGAAGCTGCTGCGTGTGCTCGAGGAACGGCGCTTCGAGCGGGTCGGCAGCACCGAAAGCCAGCAGGCCGACGTGCGCATCGTCGCCGCGACTCACCGGGATCTGGAAACCATGGTGAAGGTCGGCCGGTTCCGCGAGGATCTCTACTACCGCCTGAACGTGGTGGCCATCGCCATGCCGCCGCTGCGCGAGCGCACGGAGGACCTGGAGCTGCTCGTGGCCCGGATCAACGGCGAGCTCACCAGCCGCGGTCTACTTGCCGCACGCTTCTCCGAAGCTGCCTGGCGAGCGCTCTTCGCCTACGACTGGCCGGGCAACGTGCGCGAGCTCGCCAACCTGGTGGAGCGCTGCGCCATTCTGCTGCCTGACGGCGACGTCACCCCGGCGGACCTGCCCGAGAAGCTGCGCGCGCTGGCGGCGGTGCCGCGCGCTCCCGGCCCTGCCCCCCGGCTGGCGAGTGCGGCCAGCCTCCGCGACGTCACCGTCGGACCGATGATCGAGGGCGACTTCGAGCTCAAGGAGCTGCTGGACGGTCTCGAGGTCCGGCTGATCCGCGAAGCCCTGAGCCAGGCGCGGGGGGTGGTCGCGGAAGCCGCGAGCGCGCTCGGCCTCCGGCGCACGACCCTGGTGGAGAAGATGCGCAAGTTCGGCATCGTTCGGCCCCCCGAAGCTGCGTCAGAACTCTGACGCTGCGCACCGGTTGCGTGGCCCGTTCCGGCCTCGAATTTCCACTAACCATTTGTTTATAAACAATAAACTTCTTTTGGCACACTCCTTGCTCGACAAGCTGCCAGAAGGGCTTGCGATGCCCGCCAACGACGGAGTTCCGTCGTCGACCCGTTGACAGGAGAAGGGAGCCCGACCCCATGAGCCGGACAGAGACAGGGACCCCCTGAGGCAGGGACCCCCTGCAAGGCAGGGACCCCCTGCAAGGCAGGGACCCCCTGCAAGGCAGGGACCCCCTGCCAGACAGCGATCCGGTGGCCCGGGATGTGGCCAGCCGCGAGCTGCTCACGCTGGCCGAGCGGGTGGCCGGCAGCGATGTGACGGTGATGCTCACCGGCGAGTCCGGGGCCGGCAAGGAAGTGATCGCGCGCTTCGTCCACCATCGGTCATCCCGCCGCGGGGCTCGCTTCGTCGCCGTCAACTGCGCCGCCATTCCCGAGACCATGTTGGAGGCCGTGCTGTTCGGGCACGAGAAAGGCGCCTACACCGGCGCGGGCGAGGCGCGCGCCGGCAAGTTCGAGCAGGCCGACGGCGGCACGTTGCTGCTCGACGAGGTCACCGAGATGGAGCTGGGGCTGCAGGCGAAGCTGCTGCGCGCTCTGCAGGAACGGGAGGTGGAACGGCTCGGTGCCACCGAGCCGCGTAAAGTGGACGTGCGCGTCATCGCCACGTCGAACCGGGATCTGCGCCAGGCCGTCAGCGACGGCGTGCTGCGCGAGGATCTCTACTACCGCCTGAATGTGTTCCCCCTGCGCGTGCCGGCCCTCCGTGACCGGCCGGACGACATCGTGCCGCTGGCGCGCCACCTGCTCGCCCGCCACCTGCCCCAAGGGGCCGAGGTCCCGGAGTTGGATGAGACCGCGGTGTGCAAGCTCACCAGCCACCACTGGCCCGGCAACGTGCGGGAACTGGAAAACGTCGTCCAGCGGGCGCTGATCCTGAGGACTGCGCCAGGCAGCATCGACGGCGACGCCATCGTCGTCGAGCGGGGCGACGAAGCCGCCGAACCCCGTCCGCCGGCGGCGAGCCACGCCGGCGGCCTCGACGCCGGGCTGCGCGACCGGGAAGGCGAGCTGATCCTGCGCGCCCTGCGCGCCGAAGGCAGCCGCAAGCAGGCGGCGGCGCGGCTCGGCATCAGCCCGCGGACCCTGCGCTACAAGCTGGCGCGGCTGCGCGAGGCCGGGGTCGGCGTGCCGGGCGGGGCGTGATCCCTCCCGCGGTCCGCTGGCAAGGAGACAGACCATGAGCGACGTGCAGATCCAACAGGTGCTGGCCGCCATGCGGACCCTCTCCGCGCGGGCAGAGTCGGTCGCGGAAACGGACCGACCCGCCTCCGGGGTGAACTTCGGCGACCTGCTCGAACGGTCACTGGGGGAGGTGAACAAGACCCAGCAGCACGCCGACCACCTGGCCGCCCGGTTCGAGCAGGGGGCCGCCGACGTGAGCCTGGACCAGGTGATGGTGTCCGCACAGAAGGCGAGCCTCGAGTTCGAGGCCGTGACCCAGGTCAGGAACCGGCTGGTGGCCGCCTACCAGGAAATCATGAACATGCAGGCCTGACCCGCAGCGGGCAAACATCGACACAACGGGGAGCTGAGAGGAAGCCGTGGCTGAATCACTGCCGCAGAAACTGGGCCATCAGGTGAGCGCGTTCGGCGCACTGCCGCTGCAACGGCAGCTCGGCCTGCTGGCGAGTCTGGCGATGATCGTCGCCGTCGCCGTGGGCATGGTGAGCTGGGGAATGCAACCGAGCTACCAGATCCTGCTGCCGAATCTCGGCGAGCGGGACAAGGCCGAAGCCATGTCGGCGCTGACCAGCAGCGGCATCGCCAATCGTCTGGACCCTGTCAGCGGCGCACTGATGGTGGATGCCAAGCACGTGCACGAGGCACGGCTCAAACTCGCCACCGTAGGCCTGCCCCATGAGGAAGGCAGCGGTTTCGAGACCCTGAACCAGGACACCGGCTTCGGTACCAGCCGCATGCTCGAGAACGTCCGCCTGCAGCGCGCGCTGGAGGGTGAGCTCGCCCGCTCGGTGATGACCCTGACCAGCGTCGACAGCGCCCGCGTCCACCTGGCCCTTCCCGCGCGCTCGGTATTTGTCCGTGAGCGCACCCGCCCGAGCGCCTCGGTGCTGGTGAATCTGCACCCCGGCGCCACTCTGGACGACGTGCAGATCGCCGGCATCGTCCACCTGGTGGCATCGAGCGTGCCCGAGCTCGAGCCGGAGCGGGTGACCGTGGTGGATAGCCGCGGCCGCCTGCTCAGCGGCAGCGGCGGCACCACAGCGGGCACCGCCGCGCCTTCCAGCCAGCTCGACTACACGCAGAAGATCGAGCAGAGCATCCGCGACCGCGTGCGCAGCATCCTGGCACCGCTGGTGGGCGAGGACGGCGTGCGCGTGCAGGTCGCGGCCGACGTGGATTTCACCCAGGTGGAGAGCACCCGCGAGTCTTACGATGACGACAAGCCGGCGCTGCGCAGCGAGCAGGTCGTCGAGGAGCGCCACGGCGGCGACGCGGTAGGCGGAGTGCCCGGCTCGCTGAGCAATCAGCCACCGGCGGGCGCCACCGTGGCCGCCGCGGACGGCACCGCGGCCGACCTCAAGGACATCGCCGCCGCCGCGGCCGCCGCCGGCGGAGCCCCGGCCGCCGTGAACGAGAACCGCAGCAGCACCCGCAACTACGAGGTGGACCGGACCATCAGCCACACCCGGAATGCCCCGGCCAAGCTCGACCGGCTGTCGGTCGCGGTGGTGGTGGATGACCGTGAGGTGGAGAAGGACGGCAAGCAGGTCCGGGAACCGCGGCCGCCCGAGGAGATTGCGTACCTGGAGCGGCTGGTCAAGGAAGCCGTCGGCTTCGACGAGGCCCGCGGCGACCGCGTCAGCCTGGTCAACGCTTCCTTCAAGCAGATGGACGAGACGGTCCAGCCGCTGCCCGAGCCCCAGCTCTGGCAGCAGCCGTGGGTCCGCGACCTGGTCAAGCAGGTGCTGGCAGGCGTCGGCGTCCTGGCGCTGGTGCTCCTGGTGCTGCGCCCGGCCATGCGTGCGCTCTCCCAGCCGGTGCCCGCGCTGGCGGGCAGGGGCGGCGGCCGGCCGCCGGCGGGCGCCGACCAGCGCGCGCTGGTGGCTTTGGCGGGCGGGCAGGAAGGGGCCCGCGACGATCCGCGCCGGCTGGACGATCATCTGCAGCGGGCGCGCAGCATAGCTACGGAGGATCCGCGCCTGGTGGCCCAGGTGATGCGTCAGTGGGTGGGCAACGATGAGTAACCCGGCACTGGACGGCGCGCAGCGCGCAGCGGTGTTCCTCATGGTGCTCGGCGAGGACACCGCTTCGCAGGTGCTGAGGCTCATGGGGCCGAAGGAAGTCCAGCGGATCGGCTCGGCCATGGCCGCGCTGCCCAACGTGCAGCGCGAGCAGCTCGAGCTGGTGGTCAACGAGTTTTCGTCGGCGGTCGAGGGGCAGACGGCCATCGGCGGCAACGAAGAATACCTGCGCAACGTCCTGGTCTCCGCCCTGGGCGAGGACCGGGCCGCGCGTCTGATCGACCGCATCCTCGGCAGCGCCAACTCCAAAGGGCTCGAGTCGCTCAAGTGGATCGACGCCGAGACGGTGGCGCAGACGATCGGCGGCGAGCACCCGCAGATCGTCGCCATCGTCGTGTCCTACCTGGACAGCGACCACGCCGCCGAGGTGCTCGGCCACCTGCCGGAACGCGTGCGCAGCGACGTCATCATGCGCGTCGCCTCCCTGGAGAGCATTCATCCGAACGCCCTTCAGGAGCTGGACGAGATGCTGGAGCAGCAGTTCAAGGGGACGAAGCCCACCAAGGCTGCGGTGATCGGCGGAGTGAAGCGGGCCGCCGACATCCTGAACTTCATGGAGACGGCCGCGGAGGAAGCCATCCTCGGCAGCATCCGCGAGCAGGACGAAGACCTCGGCGAGCGAATCCAGGAGCTCATGTTCACCTTCGAGAACCTTGCGGACCTCGACGACCGCGGCGTGCAGCGCCTGCTCAGAGAGCTGGAGAACGAAAAGCTCATCGTCGCCCTGAAAGGAGCGACCGCGGAGATCAAGGCGCTGGTCCTGAAGAACATGTCCAAGCGCGCGGGCGAAGCGCTGCAGGAAGACCTCGAGGCCCACGGCCCGGTGCGCCTGTCGGAGGTGGAGACGGCGCAGAAGGAAATTCTGGCCGTGGTCCGCCGCCTGTCCGAAGAGGGCGAGGTCGTGATTGCCGGAAAGGGAGGCGAGCAGTATGTCTGATCCGGCGGTGGACGACGCGGTCGAGCGCTGGCACGCGCCCGCTCTCGACGGCTCCGGCAAGGCGGCCGGACCGGTGACGGCCCGGCACATCGCCGAGATCGAGTCGCAGGCGCGCGAGGCGGGCTTCGAGCGCGGCCTCGAGGAGGGCCGCAGTGCGGGTCTGGCCGAACGGCAGAAAGAGAGCGAGCGGCTGCGCCGCCTCGTCGACAGCCTGGCGGCCGGGACCGCCGTGATCGACGAGACCCTGCTCGAGCAGCTGGCCGCGCTGATCATGGCGATCGCGCGACAGTTCGTGCGCCGCGAGCTGCGCGACCCAGCCCGGGGAGATCGTGCGCGTGGTTCGCGAGGCCGTAGCGGCGCTGCCGGTTTCCGACGCGCGCATCAGCCTGCAGCTCCACCCGGAAGACGCGCTGCTGGTGAACGAAGTCCTGCACCTGGACAGCGGCGACCGGCCGTGGCGCATCGTCGAAGATTTGACGGTCTCCCGCGGCGGCGCGCGGGTGCAGACCGAAGCCTCGTCGGTGGACGCGACCCTCGAGACCCGTCTCGGCACCATTGCCGCGCGGCTGCTCAGTGACGAGCGGGCGGAGCACGGCCCGTGGCTGAGGCGGCGGCCCGCCGCGCCCGCCTCGCCGCGCGCCTGGCGCGCTGGCAGCACGAGGCAGAGCGACCTCTCGAGCTGGTGGCGGAGGGCCGGCTGGTGCGCATGGTCGGCATGACTCTGGAGGCCGTGGGATGTGAAGTGCCGCTGGGTGGACGCTGCCGCATCGTCGGCCGCGGCCATGAGCCGGTGGCCGCCGAGGCCGTGGGTTTCTCCGGTGATCGGCTGTTCCTGATGCCGGTTGGCCACCTTGCGGGCCTGACACCCAACGCCCGGGTGGTGCCGGTGGCCAGCGCCCAGGGCATCGGCGTCGGCGAGAGCCTGCTGGGACGTGTGGTGGACCCGCTGGGCGAGCCCCTCGACGGTCTGCCCGCCCCCCGTTGCAGCGACCAGGCGCCGCTGCTCGGGCGCCGGCTCAATCCCCTCGGGCGGGAAGGCGTGCACGTCCCTCTCGACGTCGGCGTGCGGGCCATCAACACTCTGCTGACGGTGGGCCGCGGCCAGCGCATGGGGCTGTTCGCCGGCAGCGGGGTGGGCAAGAGCACCTTGCTCGGCATGATGGCGAAGTACACCAGCGCCGACGTCATCGTGGTCGGCCTGATCGGCGAGCGCGGGCGCGAGGTCAACGACTTCATTCAGCAGATTCTCGGCCCGGCGGGTCTGTCGCGGGCCGTGGTGGTGGTCGCCCCGGCGGACGATCCGCCGTTGATGCGGCTGCAGGGCGCCATGGCCGCCACCGCCATCGCCGAGCACTTCCGCGACGCCGGCAGGCACGTGCTGCTGCTGATGGATTCCCTGACCCGGTTTGCCCAGGCCCAGCGCGAGATCGGGCTCGCCATCGGTGAGCCGCCGGTGACCCGCGGCTACACGCCGTCGGTGTTCGCGAAGCTCCCCCAGCTCCTCGAGCGGGCGGGCAATGCCGGACCCGGCGGCGGCTCCATCACGGGCATCTACACGGTGCTGACGGAAGGCGACGACGCCCAGGACCCGGTCGCCGATTCGGCCCGCGCGGTGCTCGACGGCCATATCGTGCTGTCCCGCAAGATCGCCGAGCGGGGACGTTACCCGGCCATCGACGTGGAAGCGTCGGTCAGCCGGGTGATGAACAGCGTGGCCGGCGAAGAGCAGCTCGCGCTGGCGGCGCGGTTCCGCCGGCTCTACGCCTTGTACGAGCAGAACCGCGATCTCATCAGCGTCGGCGCCTACCGGCGCGGCGCGGATCCGGAGCTGGACGAGGCCGTGAGCCGGTTTTCGGAGCTCGAGGCGTTTCTCGCCCAGTCGGACCGGCAGGCGGTGCCGTTCGACGCCGGGGTCACCGCCCTCAGCGCGCTCCTCGGCGGCGCCGGTGCCGGCACCGGCCGCACGGCGGCGAGCGGATGAAGGGGCGCGCGGCAGCCGCTGGAGGCGGTGGTACGCCTCGCCGCAGAGGCGGAGCGCCGCGCGGCCGATGAGCTGCGCCGCGCCGACGACAGCCTCGCTGCCGCCAGTCAGCAGCTCCGGACCATCGAGGGCTACCTCGAGGAGTACGCTGCCCGCGCCCGCGATGCGGTGGTGGGGGAAGCCGGGCGCATCCATAGCGAGCGCCGGTTCGTGACCCAGCTCGAGCGCGACGTCCAGACCCAGCGGGATAACGTCCAGCGCTGCCGCCAGCAGCTGGAAGCGGCTCGTGCCCGCTGGCTGTCCAGCCGCCTGAAGCGCGAAGGGCTGGAGGACGTGCTGGCGCGCCGTGCGCGCGCCGAGGCGTATCGCCGGGAGAGCCGCGAGCAGCAGCGTCTGGACGACCTGCACCGCCCCGCCCCCTGGGGATGAAGAGTAGGGATGAAGAGTGACGGTGACGACGCCGCACCCGAACATTGGCGCGTCCATTGCATTGCCGGTGCAGCCTGAGCGCGTCCACGCGCCCGGACAGACCATCTGCAGGGACGAACCAGTGCTCGAAACACCCACTTCCGCTCACCTGATTGCGAGGCCCGGGCTGCCGCCGGCCTCGGCGTCGGCCGATCCGAGCGGCGGCGAAGGCGCCCCGGGCGCCGCCGCGGCGCTGTTCCCTCTGCTGCTGGCCGCGCAGTCGCCCGCCGGCACCAGCCAGCCGGTGCCGCGCCGGCGCCGCGCCGGCCACCGCGCCTGCGGCGCAGGCCGCAAAGCCCGGGACGACGGCACTTCCGCCGTCTTCGCCCATGGTGCTGCCGCCGCTGGCTGCGGCTGTCACGGCGGCCACCGGGGATGCGACCGCGGCCGCTCCGCCGGACTCAGCGGTGGCGCCGATGCTGCACAGCGGAGCCGACTGGGGCCGGGCCGGGTTCGCCGCCGGCGCCGGACAGCGCCGGACAGACCCAGGCCGCCGCCATGATCGCGCCGCCCTTCCTGCCAATGGCGGCCGGGCCGGGAGGCGGCAAGCCGTTGCCGCCCGGCGGCACCACCGGCGGCAAACCATTGCCGCCGGTGGCAGGTCGGGGCCCAGCGGACGCGCCCATTGCCGCCGCCGACGCGGCGGTCGGCGAGACCGCCGCCCCTCCGCTCGCCGATCTCGGCGACGCCGACAGCGATTCCGCTGACGGGCCGGCCAAGTCGGCGTTGCCTGCCGCCGCGCATCTGCTGCAGGCAACGGCCGCCGACGGCACCGCCCACACCGCCACGCAACTTGCGCCGAGACGGCATCGCTGCCCGCTGGCTTCGCCGCTCCGCCAGCAGGCGGCGCCTCCGCTGGGGGTGCGCCGGGCGCGGGTGCCGCGCCGGTCGGCGCCGGGCCGGCCGCTCAGCCGCACGCCCTGGTGCCCGGCACCGGCCCGTTCCCGGACGATCTGGGGCAGCGTGTTCTCACCCTGGTGCAGCAGGGGACCCACGACGCGCGCCTCAGCGTTCACCCCGAGCACCTGGGGGAGATCCACGTGCATCTGCGCATGGACGGCAACGCGGCCGAGGTCGCCTTCAGCTCGCCCCACGCGCCGGTGCGGGATGCGCTCGAGCAATCCCTGCCGCGGCTTCGTGACATGCTCGGCGACGCCGGCCTGAGCCTCCAGCAGGCGACCGTCCACCACCAGCAGCCGCAGACCTCCCAGCAGCACTCGCGGAGCAGCCATGGGGATGCCGGCGTTCCGGCGGGCGCCGCAGACCTGCTCGAGGAAGACCTCACGCCGCCCGTGGCTGCCCCGCGGCCGGCCCAGGGCGCCATCCGACTGCTCGATACGTTCGCCTGACCGCTGCCGGGTGACGTTCTTCTGACGCCGCTGCCGGTGTGCCGGCGTGGTTCCCCATCCACCGTCAAAGGTCCGACGCCACGGCCGCCCGGATCCGCCTGCGCCGGGCCCGTCGTCCGACGGAAAGCCATCTAAAAACAATGCGTTAGACCGCTAATCACCGCTTGGCACGGCTGTTGCTACACCGCCCTGTAAGGACTGGATCGAGGATGGCGGGCGGCCGTGAGCGAAAACACCCTGGATGCTCAGGAGAGCGACCAACAAGCGAACTCTGTCCCCGGCAGGAAGCGACTGGGGCTGATTCTCACCTTGCTCGCGCTGGCCGGCGCGGGCGCCGGCGGGGCGTGGTATGCGGGCCTCTTCTCTTCCGCGCACGGCGCCTCCTCGGGACCCGGCGCGGAAGGCCAGGCGGCCGAGTCCACCCCACCCCTCTACTACGAGCTGGCGTCCAATCTGGTGGTCAACTTCCGCGGCAAGGGCTCTGCGCGCTATCTGCAGGTGAGCATCGAGCTGATGACCCACGATGCCGACCTGGTGAAGCTTCTCGAGGCCGACGACCCGGTGATCAAAAACGACCTGATCATGCTGCTGAGCGATCAGAGCTACGAAGATCTCTCGACCCGGGACGGCAAGCAGCGTCTGCAGGAGGCCGCGCTCACAGATATCCAGTCGCTGATGCGCGAGCGTCACGGCAAGGAGGGAATCGAAGCCCTCTACTTCACCAGCTTCGTCATGCAGTAGCCGGGGCAGCGAGCAACCGATGAGCAACGAGCAGATTCTCTCCAAGGAAGAAGTCCACGCGCTGATGCAGGGCGTGGAGAGCGGTCAGGTAGACACGTCGAACGAGTACCGTCTGCACGACGGCGTCGTGCGGCCCGTGGACTTCGCCGCCCGGGAGCTCATCGTCGGCGGTCGCATGCCGGGCCTGGAGGCGATCGGCAGCCGGTTCGTTCAGAACCTGCACGAGAGCCTGTTCACTCTGCTGCGGCGCAGCGTGGAGATCTCGTTTCTCGGCATCCGGGTGCTGAAGTTCGAAGAGTACGCCCAGTCTCTTGCCGGGCCGACCAGCATGAATCCTCTGCGGATGCCGCCGCTGCGCGGCACCGGCCTGTTCGTGGCGGACGCGCGGCTGGTGTCCGCGCTGGTCGAGAAGTACTTCGGCGGCGACGCCCGCTTTCGGACCTCGATCGAGGAAAGAAGCTTCACCCCCCTCGAGGCCCGCGTCATCCAGCTCACCCTCGAGCGTGCGGCGGACGGCTTGAAGGAGGCATGGCTGCCGGTCATGCCGGTGGAGATCGAATTCACCGGAGCCGCGGTCGATCTTCAGTTCGCCGGCGTCATGGACGCCAGCGAGGTGGTGGCGGTGATGAGCTTCGGGATCGACATCGACGGCTCCGGGGGCGAGCTGCATCTGGCACTGCCTTACCAGATGCTCGAGCCGATCCGCGAGCGCCTGGACGCCGGCGTCCAGGGCGACCGGGCGGAGCGGGACGAGCGCTGGGTCCAGTGCATACGCGAGGAGATGCAGCACGCGGACGTGGAGGTCCACGCGACGCTCGTGGAGACCACCCTGTCGCTGGCTCATCTGCTCGCCCTGAAGCCCGGCGACGTGATCCCTGTGAATCTTCCCGAGGCCGTGGTGCTGCGGGCGGAGAACGTGCCCGTGTTCCGGGCCCGCGTAGGGGTCTGCGACGGCGTCAATGCCGTGCAGATCGTCGGCCCCGTGTTGCCGGCGGACCGGCGCCCGCGGGCCGCCAACCATCGACAAACCCCAGCCACGAGCAATCAGCCATGAGCGAGAACCCAGCGAAGAACCAACAGCCATCCGTCGGCACCGTCAAGCCGGTCAACATGCCGTCCCTCGAGCCTTCGGCCGCGGGCACCGGCAACGACACGGACAACCTGAACGTGGTGCTCGACATTCCGGTGACGATCTCCATGGAGATCGGCCGCGCCAGGATTCCCATTCGCGAGCTGCTGCAGCTCTCCCAGGGCTCGGTGGTCGAGCTCGAGCGTCTCGCCGGCGAGCCCCTCGACATCATGGTCAACGGCATGCTGATCGCCCACGGCGAGGTGGTGGTGGTGAACGAACGTTTCGGCATCCGCTTCACCGACGTGGTGAGCCCCGCCGAGCGGGTGCAGAAGCTGCACTGATGCGGATCACTCACCTCTCAGGCCGAATCACCGCGCTGGCGGCACTGATGGCAGCGCCGGCGGCGCTGGCGATGAATGCCGTAGCCGGGGCGTCCCAGTCCGCGCCCGGCCCTGCCTCGGGCGAGCTGGCGAAGCTGATCTTCGGCCTGCTCGCCGTGGTGGTGGTGGTGCTCGGCCTGTCCCGCCTGCTGGTGCGCTTCGGCGGCTTCCGGGCCGGCGGCAACGCCGATTTCCGAGTGCTGTCGTCGCTCATCGTCGGCCAGAAGGAGCGCGTGGTGCTGCTCCAGCTCGGCAGCCGGCAACTGCTCCTCGGCGTCGGGCCCGGCCAGGTGCGAACCCTGCACGTGCTTGAAGAGCCGCTGGCCGCGGCGGAAGGCCGGGCCGATCCGGCCGCCGCGGGCGATCCCGGCCGCTACGGCTGGCTCGTCAAGGCGCTGGCGCGGAAGGGCTGAGGCGATGCGGGTAACGGTCCTCCTGACGGTGGCAGTGCTGAGCGCGCTGTGGGCGAGCGGCGCCGCCGCAGCGCCCGACCTGAATCTCCTGACCGTCAACGACGCCGCCGGCGGCACCGAGACCTATTCCGTGTCGCTGCAGATCCTGGTGCTGATGACCTTGCTCAGCGTCCTGCCGGCGCTGTTGATCACCATGACCTCGTTCACCCGCATCATCATCGTGCTGGCCATCCTGCGTCAGGGGCTCGGCACCCAACAGACGCCGTCGAACCAGATCCTCATGGGGATCGCCCTGTTCCTCACCGTGTTCGTGATGGCGCCCGTGGCGGAGAAGATCAACACCCAGGCCGTACAGCCCTACCTGTCGGAGTCCATCAGCTCCGAAGCGGCCCTCAGCGCGGCCACCGGCCCCCTCAAGACCTTCATGCTGGCGCAGACCCGGGAGTCGGATCTCGGCATGTTCGTGGCGATCTCCGGGCACGAGCCGCTCGCCGCGCCCGCCGACGTGCCGTTCTCCCTGCTGTTGCCGGCGTTCATCACCAGCGAGCTGAAGACCGCGTTCCAGATCGGCTTTCTGCTGCTGATTCCGTTTCTCATCATCGATCTGGTGGTGGCCAGCGTGCTCATGTCCATGGGCATGGTAATGCTCTCGCCGCTGATCATCTCGCTGCCGTTCAAGATCATGCTGTTCGTGCTGGTGGATGGCTGGTCGCTGGTGATGGAAACCATCGTCGGGAGCTTCTACCTGTCATGACCTCGTACTGCCAGCCGATGCACCGCCAGCCGATCCGGAGCAGCCGATGACGCCCGAGATGATTCTGCAGCTCGGCAACGAGGCGCTGTGGATGGCGATCCTGATGGCTGCACCCATTCTCCTGACCGCACTGACCGTCGGGGTGGTGATCGGCATGCTGCAGGCGGCGACCCAGATCCAGGAGATGACGCTCTCGTTCATTCCCAAGCTGCTGGCCGTCGTGGGCGTGCTGGTGGTGGCCGGGCCGTGGATGCTCAACGTGATGGTGCAGTGGGTGCGCGAGCTCTTCATGGACATACCGCAGCTCATCGGGTGACCCGTGACGAGCCTGGCATACATCGGCGAAACCGAGCTCATGGGCTGGCTGCACGCCTTCGTGTGGCCGTTCGTCCGCATCGGCGCCATGCTGCTCGCCGCGCCGCTGTTCGGCGCCCGCACGGTGCCGGCGCGCGTGCGCGTGCTGCTGGCGGCGGTGCTGGCGACGGCCATCGCGCCGATGGTGGGCAGCGAATCCACGGTGAGCGCCTTCTCCGGCGCGGGACTTCTCGCCCTCGGCCGGGAAGCGCTGATCGGCGTGAGCATCGGCTTTCTGCTGCAGATGCTGTTCGCCGCGTTCTCCATGGCCGGCGAGCTGGTGGCTCTGTCGAGCGGCCTGGCCTTCGCCACCATGGTCGACCCGGACCGCGGCACCAGCGTGCCGCTGCTCGGCCAGTACTACGTGATCTTCGCGACGCTCCTGTTCCTTGCGCTGAACGGCCATGTGGCGCTGCTCGGGCTGGTGGTCAGGAGTTTCGGCGTGCTCGCCGCCGGGACGACGAGCTTCGACGTGGGCGGCATCAGGGACCTCGCCGGCTACGGCGCCGACATGTTCACCAACGCGGTGCTGGTGGCTCTACCCGCGTCGGCCGCGCTGCTGCTCGCCAACCTGGCCATGGGCATGATTGCCCGCAGCGCACCGCAGCTCAACATCTTCGCCGTGGGCTTTCCCATGAGCCTGCTCCTGGCTGTCGTCTTCCTGCTGCTCTCCCTGCCTGAGCTGGCGCCGCAGCTGACGGATTTCCTGGCTCGGGTATTCGAGCGCGCGAGCTCGATGATCGGCGACTTTGCGCAGCCCGGAGGCACGCCGTGAGCGAGCAGGGCTCCGGTCAGGAGCGCACAGAAGAACCCACCGCCAAGCGCCGCCAGGAGGCGAAGCGTAAAGGCCAGGTTCCCCGCTCCCGTGAGCTCAGCGCCATGGCGGTAATGGCGACGGCCGCGGCCGTCTTCTCTCTGCTGGGCGGCTGGATGATCGACGGCCTCGGCGAGCTCATCGCCGGCGGCCTGTCCGCCGCAACGGACATCGCCGACCCGGCCGCCATGGGCACGGCTCTGGCCGCTCTGGCGTTCCGCGCCCTGCTGCTGCTCGCCCCCCTGTTTCTGGCGCTGATCGCGGCGACGGTGGCGGCCCCCGCGGCCATGGGGGGCCTGCTGTTCAGCGCCCAGGCGCTGGTGCCGAAGCTCGAGCGGCTGAGCCCGATGACGGGCATCCGCCGGATCTTCTCGGTGCAGGGGCTGAACGAGCTGGTGAAGACCTTGCTCAAGTTCGCGCTGCTGTCCGGTCTCTCGGTGGTCATGCTTTGGAGCCTGTCGGACCGGCTGCTCGGGCTGTCGTCCGGGGAGGCCGATGCCGGTCTGGTGCGCGGCGCCGACTACGTGCGGCTGGCTTTCTTCGTGCTCTGCGGCGGAATGCTGGTGATCGCGGCACTGGATGCGCCGGTTCAGCTCTGGAACCACCTGCGGCAGCTGCGCATGACACGCCAGGAGCTGAAGGACGAGCTCAAAGAGAGCGAAGGCAATCCCGAAGTGCGGGGGCGGATCCGCCGCCTGCAGCAGGAGCTGGCCAGCCGCAAGATGATGAGCGAAGTCCCCGACGCCGACGTGGTCATCACCAACCCGACCCACTACGCGGTGGCGCTCCGGTACCGCGACAAGCCGAACCTCGCGCCCCGCGTGATCGCCAAGGGCCGCGACCTGGTGGCAGCGCGCATTCGCGAGCTGGCCGCCGAGCACGGCGTCAGCATCGTGTCGGTGCCACTGCTGGCGCGGGCCATCTACTTCAACAGCAAGCTCGGCCAGCAGATCCCCGAGGGACTGTACCTGGCGGTGGCGCGGGTGCTGGCCTACGTATTCCAGCTCCGCGCGGCAGCGAATGAGCGCTCGCCGGCGGGGCCGGCGTTCCCTGCCGATCTGCCGATTCCGGACGAGCTGCTCGCAACTACGGGGGTGACCGATGAGCGCTGAGACCCTCGGCCGATCCTCGCCGGTCATCGCCGGGCTCGGCACGCCGCTGATGATGCTGATCCTGCTCGGCATGGTGATGATGCCGCTGCCGCCGGTGGTGCTGGACCTGGCCTTCACCTTCAACATCGCGCTGTCGCTGATCGTCATTCTGATGACGGTGTACACCCGCCGCCCGCTGGAATTCAGCGTCTTCCCCACCGTGCTGCTGCTGGCCACCCTCATGCGGCTGGCACTGAACATCGCCTCCACCCGGGTGGTACTGCTGAACGGCCACACCGGCACCGCGGCCGCCGGGCATGTGATCCAGGCGTTCGGCGATTTCGTGGTGGGCGGCAACTACGCGGTTGGCCTGGTGGTGTTCGCCATCCTCGTGATCATCAACTTCGTAGTGGTGACGAAAGGCGCAGGCAGGGTCTCCGAGGTGAGCGCGCGGTTCACCCTGGACGCCCTGCCCGGCAAGCAGATGGCCATCGACGCCGATCTGAACGCCGGGCTTCTGACCCACGAGCAGGCCCGCGCCCGACGGGAGGAGGTCGCCCAGGAGGCGGACTTCTACGGCGCCATGGACGGCGCCAGCAAGTTCGTCCGCGGCGACGCCGTCGCCGGCATCCTGATCCTGTTCATCAACATCGTCGGCGGGCTGATCATCGGCACCGTGAGCCACGGCATGAGCCTGCCGGACGCCGCGACCAACTACGTCCTGCTCACCATCGGCGATGGTCTGGTGGCGCAGATGCCTTCCCTGGTGCTCTCCACCGCCACGGCGATCATCGTCACCCGCGTCTCGGCCGCCCGGGACATGGGCCAGCAGGTGCTGGATCAGCTTCTGGGCTCGCCCAGAGCGCTGTTCACGGTGGCCGGCATTCTGATCGTCTCTCGGCATCGTGCCCGGCATGCCCACCATGGTCTTCCTGCTGCTCGGCGGCCTGCTGGCCGGCTTCGGGACGCTGCTGCGGCGCCGGGCCGCGGACGCCGGGGAAGCGGCCGACGCGGACGCCGTCCATGCGGCCGCGGCCGCCCCGGAGCAGCGCGAGCTGTCCTGGGACGACGTGCCCATGGTGGACATGCTGGGGCTCGAGCTCGGCTATCGGCTGATTCCGCTGGTGGATCAGGAGGCGGGCGGCGCGCTCATGGCGCGCATCAAGGGGGTGCGCCGCAAGCTTTCCCAGGAGCTCGGCTTCCTGCTGCACCCCGTGCACATTCGCGACAACCTGGAGCTGCCGCCCACCGGCTACCGCATCAGCGTGCTGGGCGTTCCCGTCGCCGATGCCGAGGTGCGCGCGGACCGGGAACTGGCCATCAATCCCGGCCGCGTGTACGGCACGGTGCGCGGAGACGCGACCCGGGATCCGGCGTTCGGCCTCGACGCGGTGTGGATCGATGCCGCCGACCGCGAGCAGGCCGTGACCATGGGGTACACGGTGGTGGACGCCGCGACCGTCATCGCCACGCACCTGAGCCGCGTGCTGAAGGAGCACGCGCACGAGCTGCTCGGCCACGAGGAGGTTCAGAAGCTTCTCGACGTGCTGGCGGTCAGCCATCCGAAGCTCGTCGAGAGCCTTGTTCCCAAAACTCTGGAGCTGCCCGCGCTGCTGACCGTGCTGAGGAATCTGCTGGCGGAGGAAGTGCCGATCCGCGACATGCGCACCATCGCCGAAACCTTGGCGCAAAACGGAGCCCGCAGTCAGGATCCTGACGCTCTAACGGCGGCGGTGAGGGTCGCGCTGGGGCGTTCCATCGTCCGGGACGTCGCGGGAAACCTGCCGGAACTGCCGTTGATCGCCCTGGACCCTGGATTGGAACAGATATTGCTCAACACCGTCGGCGGCGCCTCAGTGGATCCGTCGGGGGAGACAAGAACGCTCGAGCCCGGTCTCGCCGACTCACTGCAGAGATCGGTGCGCGAGCGTCGCGGGCCGACAGGAGCTGACGGGCGATCCGTCGGTGCTCGTGGTGTCTCCGGGCATCCGGCCGTGGCTGTCGCGCTGGCTGCGCAGCACGGTCAGGGGGCTGCACGTGCTGTCCTTCACGGAGATTCCCGACAACCGCCAGGTGCGGGTGATCGCCACCGTAGGACGCGACCAGTCACTTGCAGGGCCCGCCGAGGCGAGCCCACTGACCGCAGAGGTATGACAACGTGAAGGTAAAACGATTTTTTGCGCCGGACATGCGCCGCGCCATTCAGCTCGTACGCTCGGAGCACGGTCCCGACGCGGTGATTCTCTCCAGCCGATCCGTCGAAGGCGGCATAGAGATCATTTCCGCCCTCGACTACGACGAGTCGCTGGTGGCACAGGTGGCGCGACAGGCGGAGCCGACCAGAGCGGACGCCCCGTTGCTGCCGCAAGCGAGCGCCGACGTGCTTAGCGGGCTGCAGCCTGCTGGCAAGCCTGGCGGCGAGCCTGGCGGCAAGCCAGATGGCAAACCCACTGCGGCAGACGATGTCCGGTGGTCGCAGGATCCCATGCTCCGCACCATGCAGGAGGACATCAGCACGTTGAAGGGCATGTTGCGCGAGCAGTTCGCGCAGCTGGCCTGGGCGGACCTCAAGAACTTTCAGCCCGAGCGCGCCGCGCTGCGGCGTCGGGCCGATGCGCTCGGGTTGGAGCCCGGCCTCGCCGACGCGCTGGCGGCAGAGGTGAAACGCACCCACGACCCCGTTCGGGCGTGGCGGGATCTGGTGCTGGCGCTGGCGCGCCGCATTCGTGTCCACAAGTCCGATCCCATTGACGAAGGGGGGGTGATTGCTTTGGTCGGTCCCACCGGGGTCGGCAAGACCACCACCATCGCCAAGCTCGCGGCCCGCCACTGCCTGCGCCACGGCGGGGAGTCGCTGGCCCTGGTTTCCACGGACAACTACCGGGTTGGCGCACAGCGCCAGCTCGACGCGTTCGGCGCCATCCTGGGAGTACCGGTGCGGCGGGCGGACAGCCGGGCCGACCTCGAGGAGCTGCTCGGCCGCCTCTCCGATCGTCGCCTGGTGCTGGTCGACACCGCCGGTCTCGGGCCTCGGGACGGTCGGCTGGCAGAGGCGCAGGAGGCCGTGGCCATGACGGGTGTCCGCCGGTTCGTGGTGCTGGCCGCCAACATGCAGGCGTCCGCGATGCGCGCTGCCGTACGCCGCTTCGGCGGAGCGGAACTGTCGGGCGCGGTGCTCACCAAGCTGGACGAGACCGACGGGCTGGGCGCGGCACTTTCGGTGCTGATCGGCGAGCGCCTGGCCGCCGCCTGGCTGTCCCAGGGGCAACGGGTTCCGGAAGATCTGATGATGGCCCGCGTCCTTCATCTGATCGACTGGGCGGTGCAGCCGCCGGGCGCAGCCGAAGAGCCGCCGCGCGCTGCGCCTCGGGCCACCGCGGAGGTGCTGTCCCATGTCGCCTGATCAGGACACGACGGCCAGCGGGTTGCAGCGCATCAGCGAGGCGTCGCCGGTTCGGGTCATCGCGGTGGCAAGCGGCAAGGGCGGTGTCGGCAAGAGCAACGTGGCGGTGAACCTGTCGGTAGCGCTGGCCCAGGCCGGCCGGTCCACCTTGCTGCTGGACGCCGACCTCGGCCTCGCCAACGTGGACGTGCTGCTGGGGCTGACCCGGTCACAATCTCGGCCAGGTCATGCGCCGGCGAGCTGGCCCTGGAGGAGATCCTCATCGATGGCCCGGCGGGCCTGAAGATCGTGCCGGCCGCATCCGGCGTCAGCGCCCTCGCGACCTGGCCAGCCGAGCAGCCGGGCTCATCAGCGCCTTCTCGAGCCTGCCCCTGACATCCGGACTGATGGTCGTGGATGTGGCGTCGGGCATAGACGAGGGGGTCACCCGGTTTTGCCAGGCCGCCCACGACGTGGTGGTGGTGGTCTGCGACGACCCCGCTTCGGTGACGGATGCTTACGCGGTCATCAAGGTGCTCTCACGGGAGCGCGCCATCGGCCGCTTTCAGGTGCTGTGCAACCGCATGCGCACCCCTCAGCAGGGCCGGTCGCTGTACCAGTCGCTGCTCGCGGTCTGTGACCGGTTTCTCGACGTTTCCCTCGGCCACTTCGGATCGGTGCCCGAGGATCCGGCCATTCACCGCGCCATGCGCCTGCAGCGGGCGGTGGTCGACGCCTATCCGTCGCAGCCCCTCCGGCCGCGCGTTTAAAGATCTGGCGCGACGGACCGATACATGGCCCAGGCCCGGTCAGGCGGAGGGCCGTCCGATCTTCTTCTACGACCGACTGATCGAGCGGCAGCGGGCATTCGCCCTGGAGTCGTGATGTACGTACCGGCGCGGGACGAAGCGACGATGCTCGTGGAGCGGCACATGGACCTGTCCGCCGCATCGCCTATCAGCAGCTCGGACGGTTGCCGGCCTCCGTGCTCCCCGACGATCTGATTCAGGCTGGTGTGCTGGGCCTGCTGGAGGCGGCGGGGCACTACGACGCCGGTTACGGGGCCAGCTTCGAAACGTATGCGGGCATCCGCATTCGGGGAGCGATGCTGGACGAGGTGCGGCGCCAGGACTGGGTGCCGCGGTCGACCCACCGGGACACCCGGCGGATCGCCGAAGCCATGAACAACGTGGAGTGCGCGCACCGGCGCCCACGCGCGGGGTCAGGAAGTCGCCGACGAGATGGGCGTCGATCTCGACACCTATCACCGGATGCTGGCGAAGGTCACCCGGACCCGCGTGCTGAGCCTTGAAGACGCCTTCGGCGCGGAGATGGACTATGCGGATCTCCTGGAAGGTCCCGACGAAGAGCCCGCCGGCGCCCTGGAGCGCCAGGCGTTCCTGACGGCGGTGGTGGACGCCATCGACGCGCTGCCCGAGCGGGAGAAGCTGGTGTTGTCGCTGTACTACGACGACGAGTTGAACTTGAAGGAGATCGGTGAGGTGCTGGGTGTGACGGAGTCGCGCGTCTGCCAGATCCACGGCCAGGCGCTGGCGCGCCTCAAGGCCGCGCTGACGGACTGGCTCGGGACGGGCGGCACGTGATGACCCGGGACCTCGATTGACATGGACGCGTTGAGTATCACAGGGATCGTGCTCGCCTTCGTCGCCATCATCGGCGGCAGCATCCTGAAGGGCAGCGGCGTGAGCGCCCTGGTGAACCCGCGCAGCGTTCACCATCGTCATGGTCGGCACCTTCGCCGCCGTGCTGCTGCAGGCCCGGCAGAGGGTGTTCGTGCACGCCTTCAAGATCGTCCGCTGGGTGTTCGTGAGCCACGGCCCGGGTCCGGAGAGCATCCTCGAACGCGTCCTCGGCTGGAGCCAGGTGGCCCGGCGCGAAGGGCTGCTCGGGCTCGAGTCTCTGGCCGAGGAAGAGACCGACGATCTCATTCAAGAAGGGACTGCAGCTGCTGGTGGACGGCGCCGAGCCGGAGACGATCCGCAACATCATGGAGGTGGAGATGTCCACCCGCGAGCACTTCGACCAGCAGGCGGCCAAGGTGTTCGAGAGCCTCGGCATCTATTCGCCTACCCTCGGCATCATCGGCGCCGTGCTCGGCCTCATCGCCGTCATGCGCCACCTGGCGGAGCCGGAGCACCTGGGTACGGGCATCGCCACCGCCTTCGTCGCCACCATCTACGGCATCGCGTTCGCGAACCTGTTTTTCCTGCCGATCGCCAACAAGCTGAAGAGCGTGATCGCCGAGCGGGTGCAGCAGCGCGAGCTGCTGATCGACGGCCTGGTCGGGATCGCCCGCGGCGACAATCCCCGCAACATCGAATCCCGCCTGCGCGGCTATCTCCGCTGAGGCGGTCGGGAAGGCATACGTGGCACGCAAACGGCACCATGAGGAGCACGTCAACCATGAAGCCTGGGCCATTCCCTATGGCGACCTGATCACCCTGCTGCTCGCGTTCTTCGTGGTGATGTACGCGATGTCGTCGGTTAACGAGGGCAAGTACCGCGTGCTCTCCGACTCCCTGGTGGCGGCGTTTCGCGGCGCGCCGAAGTCGCTTCAGCCCATTCAGATCGGCAAGCCGGCGAAATCCAACTTCACGCTGCAGGCGGCTCTCGACCGCACCCTGGTCCCCCTGGAGATCGACGCGTCCAAGCGCGTGCTCTCGCCGGAGGAGCGAGACGGCGAGGAGCTGGATCCCGCGTACCTGCGGGACACGGGCGGCCTCACGCCGGACAACCTCGACGGCGCCTCAGCGCTCATCGCGCAGATCAGCGACGCCCTCGAATCTCAGCTCTCGGAGCTGGTGAAGAAGGATCTGGTACGCCTGCACAGGAACCGCTTCTGGGTCGAGATCGAGATCAACACCAGCGTGCTGTTCGCCTCCGGCAGCGCAGACATCGCTCCGGACGCGGTTCCCATCCTGGAGCGCCTCTCCAGGATCCTGGCCGGCACACGGACCCGTGTGCAGGTCGAAGGCCACACCGATGACCGGCCCATCAGCACCGTTGCGTACCCGTCGAACTGGGAGCTGTCCGCAGCCCGAGCGGCCAGCGTGGTGCGTCTGTTCACCGCCGACGGCGTGGCGCCCGGTCACATGGCGGCGGTGGGATTCGGCGAGTTCCGCCCGCTGGCGGACAATGCCACGGAAGCGGGCCGTCAGCAGAACCGGCGGGTCATCATCGTGGTCATCGCCCGGGGCCCCGAGCACGAGCAGAACCAGAACCTGCAGGCGAGCGCAGCGCCATGAGCCGGATCGGCTCCGGAAGCCGCGTCACCCCCAGCTCGCCGGTGCGGCGCCCGCGCCGCCCGGCAGCCGTCGAACGGGACCCCGCAGACGGTCAGGTCGAGCGGCAGGACGAGCAGCCGGCGGCGCCCCCGGAGACGGACGCAGACGGCGGGGTGGTTCCTGGCCCGCCCCACTCTCGCGGGGAGGGCATCGACCGCTACGCCTGAGGCGCCACCCGCAGCCGCCGCAGTTTTGGCCGACGGGTGCGCCCTCACTTGTGATAAGAGGGCACCACCCGGCCGAGACCGGCCTTGACGAGCTGGGCACGCATGTAGGACTGCACCTCCTCGGCGGTGATCATGCGCAACACCCGGGCCAGCATGCGCCGTGCATCCCGGCGCCGCACGCTGCGGATTACCCACTTCACCCTGGGCAGGTTGGTGGCGTTCATGGACAGCACGTGATAACCCATGGCCATCACCAGCACCGCGCCGATGGGCGAGCCCGCCAGCTCGCCGCAGATGCCCACGTAGGAGTTCTCCCGGTGGGCGGCACGGGCAACCTCGCGCAGCGCGTTCAGCACCGCGGGATGGATCTCCTGATAGAGGTCGGCCACCCGCGGATTGTTACGGTCCACGGCCAGCATGTACTGGGTGAGGTCGTTGGAGCCCACCGCCAGGAAATCCACCCGTCTCGCCAGCTCCCTGGCCTGATAGACGGCCGCCGGCACTTCCACCATGACCCCCACCAGGGGCTGTTTGACCTGCACGCCTTCTTCCAGCACCTCGATGTAGGCTCGGTGGATCAGTGCCTTGGCTTCTTCCACCTCGGCCATGCTGGAGATCATGGGCAGCATGATGCGCAGCTCGCCTTTGAGGCCGGCGTTGGCCTTGATCATGGCCCGGGCCTGTACCATGAAGATCTCCGGATGATCGAGGGTCACGCGGATGCCGCGCCAGCCGAGGAACGGGTTCTCCTCGACGATGGGGAAGTAGGACAGCGCTTTATCGCCGCCGATGTCGAGGCTGCGCATGGTGACCGGCCGCGGCTCGAAGGCCTCCATGTGCTCGCGGTAGATGACCCGCTGCTCCTCCTCGGTGGGGAAGCGGTCCTTGGTCATGAACGGCACCTCGGTGCGGAACAGGCCGATCCCCTCCGCGCCCCGGTCGAGCGATCGCGAGATGTCGCCGGTGAGTCCGATGTTCACCCACAGCTCCACCCGCCAGCCATCCAGGGTGACGCAGGGCAGATCCCGCAGATCCTCGAGCTCCAGGGCGAACTCGCGCTCCTCCACGATCAGCGACTGGTAGCTGTCGGCGAGATGGCTCGACGGATTCAGGAACACCTCGCCATAGAAGCCGTCGACGATGAGCGGCTGTCCGTCGAGGTCCGAGATGGGCAGGTCCACGGCGCCCATCACCGCCGGGATGTCGAGGGCCCGGGCGAGGATCGCCACGTGGGAGCTGCCGGAGCCGCGCACCGAGACGATGGCCTTCAGGTGTTCCGGCGGCACGTTGGCCAGCATGCTCGGGGTCACCTCGTGGCCCACCAGCACGGTGTCCGGAGGAAAGTGGGTCTTGCGGGTACGGATGTCCTGAAGATAGGCGAGCACCCTGAGCCCCAGGTCCTTGACGTCGGCACCGCGCTCCCGAAGATACGGGTCCTCCATGGCTTCGAAGCGGCGCACGTGCTCGCGGATCACCTGCTTGAGCGCCCCCTGGGCCCACTGACCCCGGCGCACCCGCTCCTGGATGTCGCCGGCGAGGGCGTTGTCGTCCAGCATGTGGAGGTAGGCGTCGAACAGCGCCAGCTCCTCCCGGGGCAGGCTCTGGGCGAACTCCGCGCCAATGCGGCGGATGTCGGCGCGCACCGCGTTGATGGCCCGGTCGAGCACCATGAGCTCGGTAGTGACGTCCTCGGCTTCCCGCTCCGGCACCCCTTCGAGGCTCGCCGGCGGCTGCATGACCACGGCGGTGCCTACGGCAATGCCGGGGGCGCCGGCAATGCCCCGGAACATGACGTCGCTGGCCACGGACACCTTGCCGGACAGCGCGTCGAATATTTTCTGGATGTCGCCGGTGGCTTCCGCATGGGCCATCACCGTAGCGAGCTGCGCCGACAGGGTGACCAGGAACGCTTCCTCGCTCTCGTCGAACCGGCGCTTCTGCCGCTGCTGGACCACCAGCACCCCGAGCACCTGGCGGTGATGGATCACCGGCACCCCGAGAAACGCGTTGAACGGTTCCTCCCCGATTTCCGGGATGTAGTGGAAACGCGGATGCTGGCTGGCGTTCTCGAGATTGAGGGGCTCGGCGCGTTCGGCCACCAGGGTCGTCAGGCCCTGACCGACGTTCAGCGACAGTTTGCCCACCGCCTCCTGGTTCAGCCCTTCCGTGGCGACGAACAGGTACCGGTCGCCTTCCGGGCTCAGCAGATAGATGGAGCAGACTTCGGTGCCGAGCGCCTCCTTGACGTCGTGCACGATGATCCGCAGCGCTTCGTGGAAGGTGCTGGCCGAGGCGACATCCTGAACGATGCGCCGGAGGGTGGTCAGCATCCAGCGGCTCCCGGCAGGGACGGCCGCGCCGTGCGGGCGAAGACGCTCCCTGTACCGGGGCGCCCGTGGCCGCCGCCATGGGCGGTGCAGATGCCACGGTAGCGCAGGTGCGGGGCCAGCTCCTTGAGCGCCTGCCGGTAGACGTTGCGCTTGAAGTCCACCACCTGGCAGACCGGATACCAGTAGCTCACCCAGCGCCAATGGTCGAACTCGGGCTTCGCGGTCACGTCCACCTGCACCAGCTCGTCGTCGCCGAGCATGCGCAGGAGAAACCATTTCTGCTTCTGGCCCTTGAAGCCGGGGCTCGAGTTGTAGCGGCGCAGGCGCTTGGGCAACCGGTAACGGAGCCAGCCGCGGGTGCGCGCCAGAATCTGCACGCTGTCGCCCGCAAGCCCCACCTCCTCGTGCAGCTCGCGGAACAGCGCCTCTTCCAGGGACTCGTCCTCGTTGATGCCGCCCTGCGGAAACTGCCAGGCATCGTGACCGCCAATCCGGCGTGCCCACAGCACCTGGCCCAGATCGTTGGAGAGGACGATCCCGACATTCGGCCGGAAACCGTCTGCATCAACCACTTTATTCGTCCAGTTTCGACACGTTTCTGCCTCGATTGAACCTCAAAGCCGTACAAAATACCAACGACGGCGGCCGTCGCGTCGTCCGCCCTCGAGGCGGGTTTTTCCCTGGCCGACATCCGTGCGACCATGAGGCCCCGCCGCCGGACCGTAGGCCTCCCGTGAGCGACAGGCGCAACCGACTGGCTCGAGAAACCAGCCCCTATCTGCTGCAGCATGCGGACAATCCCGTGCACTGGCACCCCTGGGACGACGAGGCCCTGGGGCTGGCCCGGGAGAGCCAGCGGCCGATCCTGCTGTCGGTGGGATATTCCGCCTGTCACTGGTGCCACGTCATGGCTCACGAATCGTTCGAGGACCCGGAGGTGGCGCGGGTCATGAACGAGCACTTCGTGAACGTAAAGGTGGACCGCGAGGAACGGCCCGACCTGGACAAAGTCTACCAGCTCGCGCACCAGCTTCTCACCGGGCAGCCGGGCGGCTGGCCGCTCACCATGTTCCTGGACCCGGACACCCTGGTGCCCTTCTTCGGCGGGACCTACTTTCCGAAGACGCCGCGCTATCAGCTCCCCGGCTTCGTCGACCTGATGCTCCGGGTCTCCGAGGTGTTTGCAGAGCGCCGCCCGGAGCTTACCGCCCAGGGAGCGAAAGTCTCCGAGGTGCTGGCGAGCCTGGACACCGGCGCCGCCACGGCCGCGGGCATGGCGGATCGGGACCTGCTGGCCGCCGCCCGTGATGCGCTGGCGGCCCGCTACGACCCAACCGACGGCGGCTTCGGCAGCGCGCCCAAGTTCCCCATGCCGACGACCCTGGAACGGCTGATGCTCGGCTGGGCATCCGGCCACGCACGCGGCGAAGCCGACGGCGCAGCCCTCGACATGGTGATGCAGACCTTGACCAAGATGGCGCGCGGCGGCATTCACGACCATCTGGGCGGCGGCTTCTACCGCTACTCCACCGACGCCCGCTGGATGATCCCGCATTTCGAGAAGATGCTCTACGACAACGCCTTGCTGCTGTCCGTGTACAGCGACGCGCTGGGCGTGGGCCCCGACCCACTGTTCGAGGAGGCGGCAGCCGGCATTGCCGAGTGGATGCTCCGCGAGATGCACCACCCCGGCGGCGGCTTCTATGCCGCGCTGGATGCCGATTCCGACGGGGAGGAGGGCGCCTACTACGTGTGGCGCCGAGATCAGGTGCGCCGGCTGCTCGACGAGGACGAGTACCTGGTGGTGGAGACCCTCTACGGCCTGGACAAGCCCGCCAACTTCGAGGGCAAGTGGAACCTGCACCGCTACGACGCCTGGCGTTCGGTGGTATCCCGGCTGTCCCTGCAGCCGGAGCAGGCGGCCGCGCTGCTCGGCTCGGCGCGGGGCAAGCTGCTGGCCGCCCGGGAACACCGTCCCCGGCCGGCCCGCGACGAGAAGATCCTGACGGGCTGGAACGGGCTGGCCATCGGGGCGCTGGCGAAAGCGGCCGCCCGGCTCGGCCGCCGCTCCTGGCTGGAGGCGGCCATGGAAGCGGCCGACTTCCTGCGCCGGGAAGCGTTCGTGGAGGGGGTGCTTCACGCCACCTGGCAGACGGCGCCGGGCGGCGGCGCCGGGCGGGCCCGTTTCGCCGGTTACCTGGACGACCACGCCTATCTGCTCGACGGTCTGGCCGCTCTGCTCGAGTCCCACTGGCGCGACGAGGATGCTCGGTTCGCCCGTACGCTCGCCGACCTCCTGCTGGAGCGCTTCGAGGACCCGGGGGCCGGCGGCTTCTTCTTCACCGCGCACGGCCACGAGCGGCTCATTCAACGGCCGAAGCCAACGGCCGACGACGCCCTGCCGCCGGGCAACGCCATCGCCGCCCGCGCGCTGCTGAAACTCGGGCACCTGTTCGGCGAAACCCGCTACCTGGACAGCGCCAACCGGGCCATCGACTGGGCCCGCGGGCCCATGGAGCAGCAGCCGGCCGCCCACGCGGCGCTGCTGTCTGCCCTCGAGGCGCGGCTCGAGCCGGCGGAGCAGATCCTCGTTCGCGGCCCCGCCGACGAGCTCGCGCCGTGGCTGGTGGTCGCACGGCGAGGCTATCACCCCTGGCGGGCCAGCTACGGCCTTGCCTACGAGTCTGCCGGCGTGCTCCCGCCGTACCTGCCTAAGCCGGCGAGTGGCGACCCGGCGGCGTCGAAGGTACGGGCCTACCGCTGCGAAGGACTCACCTGCGGGCTACCGATCGAATCGCTTCAGGCGTTCGAGACCGCTCTCCAGCGCAACGCGACATGAGGCCGGAAGGGCCTAACCGAAATCTACTTATGATGGAAATAGGCCTCTCTTTTGTGCATAAAGTAAGAGCCGCCAAGCACTTACCAACGCGCAGAAGAAGAGGCCTATGACCACAGAGTGTAATCCGAGCCAGCTGGAATTTCACGGTCTGGGAAGGCGGGATGTGACGGGCCGTTTCGACGGCGGGCGGATGACCTCGGACGGTGGGGGACTGCTGCTACGGGAGGTGGACCACCGGCTCGGAGTGCTGCCACGACTCGCCGCGTGCTTCACCGACTACCGTAATCCGAACAGCATCGAGCACAGCGTTCACGCGCTGGTGGCGCAACGGGTGTATGGCTTGGCGCTCGGCTATGAGGATCTCAACGATCACGACGCGTTGCGCTCGGACAGCGTACTGGCGCTGCTGGTGGGCAAGCACGATCTCACGGGAGAACGTCGGGAACGAGAGCGCGACCGAGGCCATCCGCTGGCCGGCTCGAGCACGTTGAATCGCCTGGAGCTGGCGACGCCGGAGGCGGCGGCGAGTGATCGCTACAAGAAGATCGCGGCGGACCCGGCGGCGCTCGATCGGCTGCTGGTGGACGTGTTCCTCGAGTCCTACGAGAAACCGCCGCGGGAGATCTGGTTGGATCTGGATGCGACCGACGACCCCCTGCACGGTCACCAGGAGGGCCGCTTCTTCCACGGTTACTATCGCTGCTACTGCTATCTGCCGCTGTACATCTTCTGCGGCGAGCATCTGTTGTGCGCACGGCTGCGGTCATCGAACCGGGATGGTGCGGCCGGCAGTGTCGAAGAGCTCGAGCGCATCGTCGAGCAGATCCGCGCGCGTTGGCCGAAGACGCGGATCGTGATCCGCGGCGACTCCGGGTTCTGCCGCGACGCGATCATGCGCTGGTGCGAGGATAACCGCGTCGGCTACGTGCTGGGTCTCGCCCGCAACAAACGGCTGCATCGAGCGCTGGGCGCTCAGATGGCCGAGGCGCGCGCCGAGCATCAGCGTACGGGTAAGCCGGCCCGGCGGTTCCGGGACTTCCGCTACCGCACTCGTAAGTCCTGGTCGTGCGAGCGCCGCGTCATCGGCAAAGCAGAGTATCTTCCGGGCAAAGCCAACCCGCGGTTCGTGGTGACGAACCTGCCTGTCAGCCGAGCCGGCGCCAAGCGGCTCTACGAAAAGCTCTACTGCGTGCGTGGCGAGATGGAGAATCGGATCAAGGAGCAGCAGCTCGGGCTGTTCGCCGATCGCACCAGCACCGAGACGATGCGGGCCAATCAGCTCCGGCTTTACTTCTCCTCATTCGCCTACGTGCTGATGCACGGCCTGCGCCGGCTGGGGCTCCCAGGCACTCAGCACGCCAAGGCCCAGTGCACCACCATCCGGCTGAAGCTGTTGAAGATCGGCGCCCGGATCCGGATCACCGTGCGCAAGGTGTGGCTGTCGTTCTCCGAGGCCTATCCCTACGCGAGTGACTTCGCGCAGATCCTGGCCAACGTCCGACGCTACCCGGCTTGGGCTCCACCGGGATAGTTGCATCCACCCACCGTCTCGTGAGCTCCAGCGAAGGCTGGACGAGATCACTCGCCTTCGCGTCGCCAAAAACCGGTCACACGGCCTGTTGAAGCCGTCGGCGGCGCGGGCGCAGCCATCCCGGTGCCGCAATCCAGCCCAATATTGAGATAAGGGGCTAACCCGCCGCGCTGCTCCAGGTGAGATTCAGCTCCCGGGCCGCCTTGACGTCGTCCAGCCGCCGCACCGGCAGGGTGCTCGGCGCCGAGCGCACCAGGTCCGGTTGGGTCTCCGCCTCCCGCTGAATGGCCACCAGAGCATCGACGAACGCGTCCAGCTCGGCCTTGGTCTCCGTCTCGGTGGGTTCGATGAGGAAGCATTCGGGAACCAGCAGCGGAAAGTACGTGGTGGGTGAGTGGATGCCGTAGTCCAGCAGGCGCTTGGCGAAATCCATGGCGTTCACCCCCTGGTTCTTCGCCTGCGCCGAGAAGGTGACGATGAACTCGTGGCTGGCACGGCGGCGGGGATAGGCGAGGGCGAAACCGGCCTTCTCCAGACGCCGGGCCAGATAATTGGCATTCAAGGTGGCGTAGCGGCCGACCCGGGTCATGCCCTCACGGCCCAGCATCAGCGCGTAGGCGAGCGCTCGGAGCAGGATGCCGGCATTGCCGGCGAACGCCGACAGCCGGCCGATGCTGCGCGGCAGATCGTCCTGGTCGAGCCACCGGTAGTGCTCGCCGTCCTGCCCGACCAGCGGAATCGGCAGGTAGGGAAGCAAACGCTCACTTACCCCGACGGGTCCAGCCCCCGGGCCTCCGCCGCCATGGGGGGTGGCGAAGGTCTTGTGCAGGTTCATGTGCAGCACGTCGAAGCCCATGTCGCCCGGCTTCACCTGGCCGAGGATGGCGTTGAGGTTGGCGCCGTCGTAGTACAGCAGCCCGCCGGCATCGTGGACGGTGCGGGCGATGGCTTCGATGCGCCGCTCGAACACGCCGCAGGTGGAGGGATTGGTCATCATCAGCCCGGCGGTCTGTGGCCCTACGGCTGCTTTCAGCGCATCGAGATCGACATCGCCGCTGTCGTCCACCGGCACCTCCGCCACCTTGTAGCCGCACATGGCGGCCGTGGCCGGGTTGGTGCCGTGGGCGGCGCTCGGTATCAGAATCTCGCTGCGGGCGTCGTCGCCGCGGTCCTCATGGTAAGCGCGGATCATGGCGACCCCGGCCAGTTCCCCCTGGGCGCCCGCCATGGGTGTCAGGGAGACGCCGCGCATGCCGGTGACGTCTTTCAGTATCTCCTGAAGATCGTACAGGCACGACAGAAAGCCCTGGCTCACCGGCTCCGGCGCCAGCGGATGACGGGCCAGAAAGTCCGGCAGCATGGCGGCCGCGTGGGCTCCCCGCGGGTTGTACTTCATGGTGCAGGACCCCAGCGGGTAGAACTGGGTGTCGATGGAGAAGTTCTTGCGGGACAGGTTGGTGTAGTGGCGCACCGCCTGCAGCTCCGACACCTCCGGCAACGCCGGCGGCTCGCGGCGCAGGGCATCGGCCGGGATGCCGGCCAGCGCCTGATCGGCCCCGGGGGCAGACACCTGCTGAGCGCCGGCGCGGCGGCCCGCACGTCCGAGCTCGAAGATGGTGCGGCCGGGGACGTTCGCGCCTTCCGGGGTGGTATCCACGCCGCTCACGACAGCACCTCCTCGAGCGCGCGGCCGTAGCGGTCGATTTCGGCACGGGTGCGCTTTTCGGTGGCGCAGACGAGGAGCGCGCGGGACATTCCGTCGAAGTAGTCCCCGAGCGGCAACCCGCCGAGGATGCCGCGTTCCAGCAGGCCGTCCGCCAGTTGCCTGGCATCAAGAGGCGTCTCCACGACCGCCTCGTGGAAGTAGCCGCCGGGGAACTTCAGCGTGACCCCGGGCAGCGCCGTCAGTCGCGCCATCAGCGCCCGGGCGTTGGCGGCACCGGCCCGCGCCACCGCGGCCAGCCCGTCGCTGCCGAGCAGGCTCATGTGAATGGTGGCGGCGGTCACCAGCAGCCCCTGGTTGGTGCAGATGTTCGAGGTGGCCTTGCCGCGGCGGATGTGCTGTTCCCGAGCCTGCAGGGTCAGCGTGTAGCCGGTGCGGCCGTCGGTATCGACGGTGCGGCCGATGATACGCCCCGGCATCTGCCGCACCAGGGCGCTCTTGCAGCAGACGAAGCCGAACGAGGGGCCGCCGGAGGACATGGGGATGCCCAGCGGCTGACCGTCTCCGCAGGCGATGTCGGCGCCGGATGTCGCCCCAGAACGCCCGGCGGCTTCAGCACCGCCAGCGACAACGGGTTCACCACCGCGATCACCAGCGCGTCGTGGCGGTGGGCCCAGTCGGTGAGGGTGTCCACCGCCTCGACGAGACCGAAAAAATTCGGGCTCTGCACGACCAGCGCCACCGGTGCCGGCAAGCGCGTCGAGCGCGGCCGGATCGACGACGCCGGCCGCTCCGGCCGGCACCGTGACGATCTCCACGCCCTGATTGCCGACGATGCTGTCGACGGCAGCCCGGTAGTGCGGGTGCACGGTCTCGGCCATCAGCACCGTGCGGCTGCCCTTGACCTTGCGGTTGCCGCGCACGGCCATCAGCACCGCCTCGGCGAGCCCCGAGCCGCCGTCGTAGACGGAGGCGTTGGAGACGTCGAGGCCGGTGAGCCGGGCCATCATGGTCTGGAACTCGTAGATGAGCTGCAACGTGCCCTGGCTCGCTTCCGCCTGATAGGGCGTGTAGGCGGTCATGAACTCGCCGCGCCCGGCCAGGTCCCACACCGCCGCCGGAATGTGGTGGTCGTAGCACCCGGCGCCGAGAAAGCAGACGCCGCCGACGTCCCGGGACGCGCGCTCGCCGAGGTCACGGAGCATCTCCATCTCGCTTACCCCGTGAGGCACCCGGCGGAGCACGCCGGCGCGCAGCTCCGGAGGAATCTCGTCGAACAGCGCCTCGATGCTGTCGGCGCCGATCTCGGCCAGCATCGCGCGTTCCTCGTCCACCGTGTGGGGGATGAAGGGCATCGGTCACTCCAGTTCGGTTCGATTTGGCGCAGCAGCGCTCGACGTCCAGACGCAGACGGCCTCGAGCGGGGCCAGACGCGGCCAGCAGAGATGCGAAGGCGAAATCGCGATCAGCAGATCGCTTTGATGAAACACGGTGGCGCTCCAGGCAACAGCGACTCGGACGCCCAGCCCAGGTGAGCGTCCGCTAGTGCGCTTCGTCCTCCAGCATCTCGCGGTAGCCGTCGGCGTCCATCATCTCCTGCAGGTCCGCCGGGTCGTCCGGTTCCAGCTTGAAGAACCAGCCGTCCCCGTAAGGGTCTTCGTTGACGTTCTCGGGCCCGTCTTCCAAGGTGTCGTTCACTGCCACCACCGTCCCCGAGATCGGCGCATAGATGTCGGACGCGGCCTTCACCGACTCCACCACGCCGGCTTCCTCCTGAGCGGCCACCTGAGCGCCCACCTCCGGCTGCTCGACGAACACCACGTCTCCCAGCGCTTCTTGGGCATGATCGGTGATGCCGACCGTCACGGTGCCGTCTTCCTCGAGCCGCGCCCACTCGTGGGTGCGGGCATACCTGAGCTCCGATGGGATTTCGCTCATGCCTCGACTCCGGATTATTCGAAGACCTTCCGGCCGTTCCTGACGAAGGGAGGTTTGACGATGCGAACCGGCTTCCAGTCCCCACGCACCTCCACCTCGGCCCTGCCCGAGGCCGCTCGCGGCAGGCGTGCCAGCGCGATACTGTACCCCAGGGTGGGCGAAAAGATACCACTGGTAACGACGCCGTCGCCGGCCCCCGTTCTCACCGTCTGGCCGTGGCGCAGCACGCCGCGCGTTTCCATGACCAGGCCCGTCAGCTTCGCCGCCGGCCCCCGCGCCCGCTCTTCGGCAAGGGCGTCGCGGCCGATGAACGACCGATCCTCCGGCTTCCACGACACGGTCCAGGCGAGGTTCGAGATCAGTGGGCTGGTGGACTCGTCCATGTCCTGGCCATAGAGGTTCAGCCCGGCCTCCAGGCGCAGGGTGTCCCGGGCGCCGAGGCCGGCCGGCTGCACCCCGGCCTCCGCCAGCGCCGACCACAGGCAGACCGCATCCTCCTCCGGGCAGCACGGCTTCCACACCGTCTTCGCCCGTATAGCCGGTTCTGGCAACCATCCAGCCCCCGCGCTCCGCCAGATGAAACGGCGCGATGTCGGCCACGTTCCGCCAACCCGAGGCTTGTTCGAAGCGGACGATGGCCTGGGGGCCCTGAATCGCCACCATCGCCAGATCCCGCTCCTCGACCGTCGCGCCGCCCGCGTTCTCGTGATCGAGCCAGGCCAGCACCTTGTCGCGGGTCGCCGCGTTCACCATCGCCCGGTAACCGCGCGCCAGGCGATAGACGATGAGGTCGTCGATGATGCCGCCGTCGTGATTCAGCAGCACGCCGTACACCGCCGTACCGGGCGCGCCGAGCTTGCCCACGTCGTTGGCCACCAGCCGCCGGAGGAACGGAAGCGCGCCATCGCCGGTGACGTCCAGCACAGTCATGTGCGAGACGTCGAACATGCCGGCCGCGGCGCGCACGGCCTTGTGCTCGGCGATCTGCGAGCCGTAGTGCAGGGGCATCTCCCAGCCGGCGAACTCGACCATCTTGCCGCCGGCGGCGACGTGGGCGGAGAACAGCGGGGTGCGGCGGAGGACGGTATCGTTCATGGCAGGCATTGTAATGGGCGTGGGCATCCGGCTGCTAATCGCAGCACGCTAATCGCGCCGCTGCTAATCGCAGCTTCGGCTGCTAGCGCCGACTCACCGGGCCGAGGCCCATGGCTTCCATCATGACCTGGCGCTTCACCGGCGCCGCTCTGCCCATCCAGCCGACGGCCGTGTTGCGCAGCCACTGGGACAGCGGATCGCCCCGTGCGTAGACCCGTCGCAGCCCGTCCATGACGCCCAGCATGAGCCGCGCCCGAGTGTGCCGGTGGCGGTCGAACGCCTGCCAGAGACCGGCGGCGCCGGGGTCGGCGGCCGGGCCGAGCCGATCCAGCACCGCGAGCAGCTCACCTACGTCCTCGAAGCCCAGGTTGCCGCCGAGGCCGGCCAATGGGTGCAGCACCCGTGCCGCGTCGCCGATGAGCAGCACCCGCGGATGGGGGTTGAAGGTTGCGGCAAGCTGTTGCTGCAACGGGAACACCACCCGCGCGTCCACCGCCTCCACCTCGCCCAGGCACCCCTGCATGGCCCGCGTGAGCGTTCCGGCAAACTCCGCCTCGCTCTGCTCACGGCGCCGCCGGGCCTGCTCCGGCGGCTGCGACCAGACCACCGAGCACTGCCGCGGGTCAAGACTCGGCAACAGCGCCAGCGGCCCCTCGAGCAGAAAACGCTGGCGTGCGGTGGCCTGGTGCGGAAGGCTGGTCCGCACGACCGTCGCCAGCGCCACGTGCCCCACGTCGGCGCTGCGGACCGAGACGCCCAGGCACGTGCGGATGGCCGACGAGGCGCCATCGGCCGCCAGCAGCAGCCGGGCCGCTGCTGGTCCGTCTGCCAACGCCACATCCACCCGATCAGCCGACGGGCGCACAGCTTCCACCCGGTCGAGCCGGATATCGACGTTGCCGATACGCCGCATCGCCTCCCAAAGGGCGACCACTGCCGGGCTGTTCTCCACCATCCAGCCGAGCTCCTCGCGCGCGACCTCGGCGGCGTCGAACACCATGGCCCGGGTGCCCCGCTCTTCCCAGACCTCCATGCGCCGGTAAGCGGCCGCCGGCAGAGCGCTCCACACCTCGAGCGCAGCGAGCAGGGCCTGGGATCCGGGCGAAACGGCGACGTTGCGCAGGTCGACGCCCGAGCCGTCCCCGCTGGATCTGCGGCTCCGCGGGCTCCACCAGCAGCACCCGCCGGCCCCGCCGGGCGCTGCCCAGCGCCGCCGCCGCCCCGATCAGGGAGCCGCCCACCACCGCCACGTCGTACACGTCCGCCTCGGACTCAGCCACGGCGCTTCTTCATCAGCCGCTGGATCCCCGCCACGCTCTTGGGCGCGTCCGCGGTGAGCACCTCGTGTCCGTCGCGGGTGATCAGCACGTCGTCCTCGATGCGCACGCCGAGGCCCCGATAACGCTCCGGCAGACGCGCCGTGGTCCGGCCGGGCGGCAGATAGATGCCCGGCTCGATAGTGAGCACCATGCCCGGCTCCAGCTCGCGGGACGCGCCGCCGACCCGGTAGTCACCCACGTCGTGGACGTCGATGCCAAGCCAGTGGGAGGTATTGTGGGGACACAACTTCCGGTAGCTGCCCCGCTCGATGATGCCGTCCACGCTGCCGCGGAGCAGCCCGAGGGCGACCAGACCTTCCACCATCACCCGCACTGCCGCCTCGTGGGGCGCGGTGAACTGGCTCCCCGGCCGGCAGGCTTCGATGGCCGCCAGGTTCGCCTCCAGCACCACCTCGTACAGCGCCTGTTGAGCGCGGCCGAAGCGGCCGCTGACCGGGAACGTCCGGGTCACGTCGGCCGCGTAATGCTCGAGCTCACAACCGGCGTCGACCAGCACCAGATCACGAGCCTTGAGCACGTCGGCTGTTGTCGGTGTAGTGCAGCACGCAGGCGTTCTCGCCGCCGCCGACGATGCTGGGATAGGCGGGCGCGCGGGCGCCGCTGGACAGGAACTCGTGCAGCAGCTCCGCCTCGAGGGCCAGCTCGGTCATTCCCGGCTCGGCAGGCGCTCATGGCGCGGCGGTGGGCGGCGCAGGTGATGCGTGCGGCTTCGCGCATGATGCGCACCTCGGCCGCGGACTTGTATAGACGCTGCTCGTGCAGCAGGTGCTTGAGCGCCACGAACTCCCCGGGCGGCACCGCGCCGCCCGCTTCCCGGGCGCGGATGGAGTTCACCCAGTGCAGCACCCGGTTGTCGAAGTCGGCGTGCTCGCCGAGGGTCAGATAGATGCGCTCCCGGCCTTCCAGCATGCCGGGCAGGATGTCATCCAGGTCGGTGACGGGAAAGGCGTCGTCGAGGCCGAGCGCGCGGGCGGCCCGCTCGGGCCCCAGCCGCTCCCCGTGGTAGAGCTCGGCGCGGGGATCCCGTTCACGGCAGAACAGGATCGTCTCGCCGTGCTCGCGGCCCGGCGCCAGCACCAGCACCGCATCGGGCTCGGCAAACCCGGTGAGATAGAGAAAGTCGCTGTCCTGGCGGAACGGGTACTCGGTGTCGCGGTTGCGCAGCCGCACGGGCGCCGCCGGAACCACGGCGATGGTGCCGGGGGTCATCATGCTCATCAGCGCCGCCCGCCGGCGCCGGTGCTCAGCCGGCCGTATCGTCGGCATCATGTCCCAGGGTACTCGTGATCAACAGCGCTCCCACCTTGACGAACTCCGTGAGCTGCATGTAGTCCGCTTCCGCTGCATCGGCGGCTCCGCCCACATCCTCTTTGGGCCCCGGCTCGGCACCGGCGGCGGCGTCGATCCGGGCGATGGCGGCGAAGTCGCCGACGATCTCCCGCACTTCCTCCGGCGTGTCCGAGAGACTTCCCACGCCGCGCCGGGCCAGGCCCGCGGCGAGACCCGCCAGGAAGCTGCCGCACCACTGGCCCAGCGCCTCCAGGCGGTCTTCGAGCGCCGCGTCGTCGCCGGGCAGAAGCGGTTCGAAGCCCATGCTCTTCAGCCTCCAGGTCCGCCACGCTGGCGCTCACAAACTGCTCCACGGCCCTCTCGTCCGTCAGCGCGTCGACACCGACCAGCGCCACCAGGTCGTCCACCGGCAATGCCGCGCCGGCACAGGCGGCGAGACCGCAGACCGCCCCGTGCAGCTCCGCCACTGGGAGCCCGTGTGCGGCATTCTGCGCCAGTGCGGTGAGGTCATTCACAGGCCGAAGCCCTCCGCGCGGATAGTCTCGTATGCTAACAGAACGCCCGGCCGGTCGTGCCCGCCGAGGCGGCCTCTGCCGCCGCGCAAGCTTCACATGCTGCAGCATTCAGAGCACACTACCGGGCGCCGAAAACGTCAGGTTGCCTCATGCCGAGTGCGCAAGAATCGAGCCCCGAGTGGGACGCGCTGGAGAGAAAGGTCTCGGAGCTGATCGAGCTCTGCGCCATCCTGAGCCGTGAAAACCGGGCGCTCCGAGCCCAGCAGCAGAACTGGACCACGGAACGGGCCAAGCTGATCGAGAAAAACGAATTGGCGAAGAGCCGGGTGGAGTCGATGATCACCCGGCTCAAGGCACTCGAGCAGGATTGAGAAGCCGGAGAGACTCGTGAACGACATCACCACCGTCAGCGTGAAGATCCTCGACAAGGAATATCAGGTGAGCTGCAGACAGGACGAAGTGGACGCGCTCACCGCGTCCGCCCGCTTCCTGGATCAGCAGATGCGGCAGATCCGCGAGTCCGGAAAGGTGTTCGGCCTGGACCGCATCGCGGTGATGGCCGGCCTCAACATCGCCCACGACCTGCTGCAGAAACGTCACACCGTCGACCACGTGCAGCGGGAAGCCGAGGTCACTGTCAGGCAGCTCACCGATCGCATCACGGAAGTGCTCGCAGAGCACAAGCAGCTGGGATTCTGACTGCCGCGAATGGCCGCGTGTCAATATCGGGACCTTCCGGCGTTTCCGCTATACTTCGCCTCGTCTCCTGGGATGTTCGCCAGCCGGTAGTCGTCCTTGAGCCGTTAGAAGAAACCCAGGGAGCCAACGGCGAGTGTCTGTGAGCAAGCCCGAGACTGCGCAAGCGGCTTGGGAAGCCTGGGACCTCGATCGGAGACTCCCGCCTTGAACCAAACGGTTCAGGGCCATATCGGCAGCGGCATCTTGGGAGATTTTCGACTTTCTTGCCGGCCGCGACCATGACGTTCAGAGAATCCGAAGGGCGCCGACCGCCGCCGGTCCGAGGGCGAACGCGGTGATATCCGGCGCCACTTCCGGCGCCAGCGCCGGCAGCTTTCCCGGGCAGAGCAGAGCGCCCACGCCGAAGCCGTCGCCCGTCATTTCTTCGCCCAGGGCCTGGCGATCCGGGGCCGCACGGTGGCCGCGTACTTCGGCAACCAGGCGGATGGCGAGCTGTCCACGGTGCCGCTGCTGGCGCGGCTGGTCACCACCGGCAAACGGGTTGCGCTGCCGGTGGTGGGGAAGGGCGGCAGCATGTCGTTGTACCGCTATCGCCGTCACGCCCCACTGGTTCCCAACCGCTTCGGCATTCCTGAGCCGGCGCCCGGCGCGCCTTACGTGGCTCCCCTCTCGGTCGACGTGCTGCTGGTGCCGCTGGTGGCGTTCGACGGCTACGGGGTGCGCCTCGGCATGGGCGCCGGTTACTATGACCGCTTTCTGGGCCGACTGCCGCCGTCCATGCGCCCGCGTCTGGTGGGCCTCGCCCACGAGGTGCAGCGCAGCCTCGACCCGTTGCCGTTCGCCGACTGGGACGTGCCGCTCGACGGCGTCATCACCGAACGCGGCTGGCAGAGCTTCCAGACCTGATCCTGTCTGCGGAAACGGGGGCTTTCATCGAGGAGACCATGGCAGTCAGAGACATCATCCGCATGGGGCATCCGACCTTGCGCACGCGGTCCCGCCCGCTGACCGACGAAGAGATCGGTAGCCCGGGCATCGCCCGGCTGGTGGAGGACATGATCGACACGCTCCACCACGCCGGCGGCATCGGCCTCGCGGCGCCCCAGATTGACGAGCCGGTGCGCCTCGCCCTCATCGAGATCGGCGGAGAGGGCAGCCGCTACGGCGAGATCCCGCCCATGCCGCTCACGGTGTTCGTGAATCCGCAGATCGAGGTGCTGGACGGCACGACCGCCGGCTACTGGGAGGGCTGTCTGTCGGTGCCGGGCCTCAGGGGCTTCGTGCAGCGCCCCCAGCACGTGCGGGTGCGGGCGCACGACCTCACAGGCGAGCCCATGGAGCTCGAGCTTCGGGGATTTCTCGCCACAGTGTTCCAGCACGAGTTCGACCACCTCGACGGCCACTTGTACATCGACCGCATGGACGATCCCACTCTGCTGGTGTTCGAGGAGGAGTTCGAGCGCTACCTCGCCACCCACGAGGCGGCGCAGTAGGGCTCAGCGCAGGAACAGCCGGTAGGCCGGATTGTCGGTTTCTTCCCAGTAGCGGTAGCCCACCCGCTTCAGGTACGCGGTCAGCTCTCGGCGGTCGTCCGCCGCCGCCTCGAACCCCACCAGCACGCGACCCCAGGCGGCACCGTGATTGCGGTAGTGGAACATGGTGATGTTCCACTGCACTCCGAGCACCGACAGGAACTTGAGCAGCGCGCCCGGCCGCTCGGGAAACTCGAAGCGGTAGAGCAGCTCGCTCTTCTGGCCCGCGGTGCGGCCACCCACCATGTGCCGGACGTGCAGCTTGGCAGCCTCGTTGTCCGTCATGTCGAACACTTGGTAGTCGGCCGCTTCCAGGCTCGCGATCACCGCCTGCCGATCGCCGGGCGCGCTCACCTGCAGCCCCACGTATACGTGGGCCTCGTCGTCGCGCGCGTGGCGGTAGTTGAACTCGCTGACCGAGCGTTTGCCGAGGGTCTGGCAGAAGCGCCGGAAGCTGCCCCGCTGCTCCGGGATGGTGACGGCAAGGATGGCCTCGCGCTGCTCGCCGACCTCGGCCCGCTCGGAGATGTGGCGCAGCCGGTCGAAGTTGACGTTGGCGCCGCTCACCACCGCCACCAGGCTCCGCCCGCTGCCGTCACCGGCGTGCGCTTCCGCGTAGCGCTTCAGCCCCGCCACGGACAGCGCGCCCGCCGGCTCGGCGATGGCCCGGGTATCGTCGAACAGATCCTTCACCGCCGCGCAGATCTCGTCCGTGCTCACGGTGATCACTTCGTCCACGCAACGCCGCGCCACCTTGAACGTCTCTCGACCCACCTGCGCCACAGACACACCGTCGGCGAACAGATCCAGGCTTTCGTACGGCAGCCTCACCCGCCGGCCCGCCTTCAGGGCCGCCGACAGGCAGGCCGAACCCTCCGACTCCACGCCGACGATCCGGGTGCCGGGCGACAGATACTTCACGTACGCCGAAATGCCGGCGATCAGCCCGCCGCCGCCCACCGGGGCGAACACCACGTCGGGCGCCCGCGCGTGCTGATTCATGATCTCCATGCCCACGGTGCCCTGCCCGGCAATCACGTCCACGTCGTCGAACGGGTGAACGAACGTGTAGCCATGTCTGGCGACCAGCTCGTCGGCGTGGGCCTTGGCCTCGTCGAAGCCGTCGCCGTGAAGCACCACCCGGGCGCCCCGCTCGCGCACCGCGTCGACCTTGATGCTGGGGGTGTTGCGACCCATGACGATGATGGCCTTCAGCCCCAGATGCTGGGCGGCCAGGGCGACGCCCTGGGCATGGTTGCCGGCGGACGCGGCGATGACGCCGCGCGACTGATCTTCGCGTCGAGAGCTGCGCGATCTTGTTGTAGGCGCCGCGGATCTTGAAGGAGAACACCGGCTGCATGTCCTCGCGCTTCAGCAACACCCGGTAGCCGGTGCGCGCCGACAGCCGCGCGCGCCAGCTGCAGGGGCGTCTCCACCGCCACGTCGTAGACGCGTGACGACAATATCTTCTTGACGTAACGTTCGAGCATGCAACAAGGACGGCCGGAGCAAACGGCGTAGTATGAAGCAAGACGAACTGAAGCGCAGTGCCGCCCGAGCGGCGCTGGCCTACATCGAGCCGAAGCTGGGGCCCCGCAGTATCGTCGGCGTCGGCACCGGCTCCACCGACCAACCATTTCATTGACGCCCTCGCCACGATCAGGCACTTGTTCGACGCGGCGGTGGCGAGCAGCGAAGCGAGCGCCGCGCGCCTGTCCGGCCACGGCATCCCGGTGCTGGATCTGAACGCGGTGCCCGGCGTCGACGTGTACGTGGACGGCGCCGACGAGGTGAACGGCGCCCGGCAGATGATCAAGGGTGGCGGCGGGGCGCTGACCCGCGAGAAGATCGTCGCGGCCTCGGCCGACGAATTCGTCTGCATCGTCGACCAGAGCAAACGGGTCGAGGCGCTCGGCCGCTTCCCGCTGCCGGTGGAAGTCATCCCCATGGCCCGCGGCCTGGTCGCGCGGGCGCTGCGCGATCTCGGCGGACATCCCGAGCTGCGCCCCGACTTCGTCACCGACAACGGCAACTTGATCCTCGACGTCCACGAGCTCGAGATCGGCTGATCCGACCGAGATGGAGCGCATCCTCAACAACCTCGTGGGCGTCGTCTGCAACGGCATCTTCGCCGCGCAGGCGGCCGACGTGGTGTTCGTCGCCTCGGCGAACGGCGTCGAGCGCTACTGATCGCTCACGCGCCGAGCAGCTTGCCGGGATTCATGACTCCGTTGGGATCGAGCACCGACTTGATGCCGCGCATGACGGTGATCTCCTCCGGACTCCTCGAGTAGCCGAGAAAATCCCGCTTCAACAGGCCCACGCCGTGCTCGGCGGAGATGCTGCCGTCGCGCTCTGCCACGGCCTCGAAGATCCGTGGGCTGATGTGGTGGCAGCGCCGGAAGAACTCCTCCTGGCTCACCGACGGGGGCTTCAGGATGTTCAGGTGCAGGTTGCCGTCGCCGATGTGGCCGTACCAGCACACCTCGACGTCCGGATAGCTGTCACGTACCAGAGTGTCCACGTCGTCGAGGAAGTCGGGCATCCGCGAAATGCGCACCGACAGATCGTTCTTGTATGGCGTGCGCGGGGCGAGGCTTTCGGAGATACCCTCGCGAAGCTGCCAGAGGTTCGCTGCCTGGGTCTCGGACTGGCTGAGTACCCCGTCCGGGACCCAGCCTTCGGCGACGCAGTGCTCGAACGCCGCCATGGCCCGCTCCATGGCGCTCTCGTCGAACTCGATCAGGGCGTAGAACGGCGCCGCGCCGGCGAGCGGCCGCGGCAGCGCACGATGCGACGTCACCTTCTCCAGGGCGAGCTCCGAGAAGAACTCGAACGCCGACAGAGTGAGCTCGCTCTGGAATCGCGCCAGCACGGCGAGCAGGTCACGGAAGCGGGCGACACCGAGCACCATGACGAGCTGCGGCTCCGGCGGGCGGGTCAGGCGCACTTCCGCCTCCACCACGAAGCCGAGGGTGCCCTCGGAACCGATGAACAGATGGCGGAGGTCGTACCCCGCGGCGTTCTTCACCAGACCGCGGTTCAACTCCAGAACCTCGCCCGCGCCGGTGACGACCTTGAGCCCGGCGATCCAGTCCCGGGTCAGCCCGTAGCGGATTACCTTGATGCCGCCGGCGTTGGTCGCCACGTTGCCGCCGATCTGACTGGAGCCGGCGGAGGCGAAATCCACCGGGTAGAAGAGCCCGTGATCCGCCGCGAAGCTCTGCAGCGACTGGGTCACCACCCCGGCCTGGCAGCGCACCAGCCGGTCGGCGTCCGCGAAGTCGACAATGCGGTTCATGCGATCGAAGGACACCACGACCTCGCCGTTGCCGGCCACGGCACCGCCGGAGAGACCGGTGCGGCCGCCGGAAGGCACCAGGGACAGGCCCTCGGCATTGGCGAGCCGCACCAGCTTCACCACGTCCTCCACCGACTCGGGAAACACCACCGCGGAGGGCGCGACGGCGAAGCTGCGGGTCCAGTCGCAGCCCCATACCGACAGCGTGTCCGGGTCCCGGCGCACCTGCTGCGGTGACAGGCATTCATCCAGCACTTGGGGCATTTTCCTCTCGTCTTCCATGACCGATGGCGCTGAGCCTTCGCACGCGGCCTGATAGTATAGGCGCCCTTTCGATGCAGGACGTAAGGCACCTTGGCCGCCACCTCGTTCGACAAGGACAGAATCCGGATTCTGCTGCTGGAGGGCGTGCACCCGTCAGCGGCCGCGAACCTCAACTCGGCGGGCTATCACAACGTCACCGCCCTCGGCCAGGCCCTGCAGGGCGACGAGCTGGCCGAAGCGCTGGCGGACGTCCACATGGTGGGCATCCGCTCGCGGACGCAGCTCGACGGCGCCGTGCTCGCCTCCGCCCGCCGACTGATGGCGGTGGGGTGCTTCTGCATCGGCACCAATCAGGTGGATGTGGGCGCCGCCACCGAGGCTGGCGTTCCCGTGTTCAACGCCCCGTTCTCCAATACCCGCAGCGTCGCGGAGCTGGTGCTCGCGGAGGCCATCCTGCTGCTCAGGGGCGTGCCCGAGAAGAGCACACGCATGCACGCCGGCGAGTGGCGCAAGTCCGCAAAGTCGGCGTTCGAGGTCCGCGGCAAGACCCTGGGGGTGGTTGGCTACGGCAATATCGGCGCTCAGCTCGGCGTGCTGGCCGAGGGCCTCGGCATGAAGGTCGTGTTCTACGACGTGGTGAAGAAGCTCAACATGGGCAACGCCCGTCAGCTCGACAGCCTCGAGTCGCTGCTCGGCAGCGCCGACGTGGTCACCTTCCACGTGCCCGCGACGCCGCTGACCCGCAACATGATCGGCGCCGCCGAGCTCTCGCTCATGAAGCCCGCGGCCGTGCTGATCAACGCCTCCCGCGGCAACGTCATCGACCTGGGCGCTCTGGCCGAGCGGCTGAAGGCGGGTGCTCTGCTGGGCGCTGCGGTGGACGTGTTCCCCACCGAGCCGAAGGCCAACGACGAGCCCTTCGAGTCGCCGCTGCGGGGCCTGCCGAACGTGATCCTGACCCCCCACGTGGGCGGCAGCACCCAGGAAGCTCAGGAGAACATCGGCCTGGAGGTATCCGAGAAGCTGATCCGCTACAGCGACAACGGCTCCACGCTGTCGGCGGTCAACTTTCCGGAAGTGGCACTGCCGGAGCATCCGGGGCAGCACCGGCTGCTGCACATCCACAAGAACGTGCCGGGTGTGATGTCCGCCATCAACCAGGTGCTGTCGGACCACCAGGTGAACGTGGCGGGCCAGTACCTGCAGACCAATCCCGCCATCGGCTACGTGGTGGTGGACATAGAGGCCGACTACCCGCGGTCGGTGCTCGAGGCGCTGCGGGCCATTCCATTCACCATCAGGGCCCGCGTGCTGTTCTGACGTTCTGTACCTCGGGCGCGGGCTACCCGACCGCCTGACGGCGGGCCTTGACGGCCACCACCGGCGCCGGCCGGCCGATGTGAAAACCCTGGGCGTAGTCGATGCCGAGCTTTCGCAGCAGCGCCACCGTCGCTTCACTGCCGACGAACTCCGCCACCGTCCGCTTGCCCAGCGAGTGCGCGATCTCCGCTATGGAGCGGACGATGACCTGGTCCACCGGACTGTCGATCAGCCGGCCGATGAACGCGCCATCGATCTTGATGTAGTGCATGGGCAATTGCTTCAGGTAGTTGAGCGAGCTGTAGCCGGCGCCGAAGTCGTCGATGGCGAACTCGCAGCCCAGGGTCATCAAGGCGCGGATCTGCCGGGCGGCTTCCGTGACATTGCCGACAGCCACCTGCTCGGTAACCTCGAACACCACCGCCGCGGGCTCGAGCCCGTGGCGCTCGATCTCGCCGGCCACGAAGGTATCCAGCTTGCCATCGGCGAAGCTGGCGCCGGAAACATTGATGGTGAAGCGCATGTCGGGATCGGCACAGCGCAGCTCGGCGAGTCGGGCCAAGGCGCGACGAATCACCCAGCGGTCGATGTCGGGCATCAGCCCGAAACGTTGTGCGGCACCCAGGAACCTACCCGGCGCGATGGCATCGCCGCCGTCCATCAGCCGCAGCAGAACCTCGTAGTGGCTGAACTCCCCGGAGGCGAGACACATGATCGGCTGAAAGTACAGCTCGAACCGGTCCTCGCGCAGCGCCCGCCGCAACGCCTCGACCTGGTCGACCACTGTCTGCAGGTCTTGCACGGCGCCGGCTTCCGGCTCGAACACGCGCACCAGGCCTCGGCCGTCTGCCTTCGCCTGATGGCAGGCCATATCCGCCTGGGTCAGCAACTCCTCCACGTCATAGCGGCCGCACAGGCTGGTCATGCCGATGCTGGCGTCGAGACTGAAGGAGCGGTGGTCGCAGACCACCGGGTAATCGCGGATCTCCACCAGCAGCCGCTCCGCGACTGCCCGCGCATCGGCATCGGCCACACCCCGCAGCAACACCAGATATTCGTCGCCCCCGAAGCGGCCTATCACGTCGCGCTCGGTTACCGCGTTCGACAGCCGCGACGCCACCTGCCGCAGCACCACGTCGCCGGCGCTGTGGCTTGCGGTGTCGTTGATGTTCTTGAAATGGTCGAGGTCGATGAACAGCAGCGCGCCGGACGCTCCGTCGTGAGGAACGCCGGCGAGCTCCGCGCCCAACAGCTCCTCGAAGTGGCGCCGGTTCGGCAGCCCGGTCAGGTCGTCATAGTCCGCGAGCCTCCGAAGCCGGCGGTCCCGATCCCGGACCCGGGCGGCGGCCCGTTCCAGGGCCCGGGCAATGGCCGCGATCTCCTGATGATGGGAGTCAGGCACGTCGATGTGAGAGGCGCCTTCGGCAAGCTGGCTGAGAGGCGACTGCAGATCCACCAGGGGCTGAACACCGCGCCTCAGCAGCACCCGGCCAACCAGCATAAGAGCCAGACAGGTGGCGGCGGTAAAGGCGCTTCCGAGCAATCCGCTGCTCACCAGCTGCTGATCGTAGCGCCGGTAGTCGAGCCCGAGCTCGACGAACCCCACCACCTTCGACCGGGTCGTCGCGTCGTCCAGGTTCTCCACGTCGAACAGACCATCGGAGGCGATGGACGTGGTGCGAATCGCGCCGCTCAGGCGCACCAGCGGGTCGAGTGTCGTCTCGTCGTAGCGGTAGCCGTCGTCCTCCGGCAAGGCCGCCAGCTCCTCGAGCGCCTCCCGTGACATCGGCGGGGCAGGTCCGCCAGGTCGTCGCTACCGTCGGTGCTGTCGGTGAAACGCACCTTGCCGTCGGGGTCGTAGTAGCGCACGAAGGCGATCTCCGGAAACTTGGCCGCGTAGTGCTCCACCTGAAGGTAACGGTCGGGTTCATCCGACAGGTACAGCGCGCTGCCCAGCGAATCCAGCTCCTCGATCCATTGGCGGGCCCATGTCGCCAGATTGTGGCGCACCACCCAGTCGGAAACCGACCAGACGCTGACCACGGCCACCAACCCTAACACGGCGGCGAACACGAGCTGCGTGGCGAGCAGCTCGCCGACCAGCGTGCGTCTGGGCAGCGGTCCGCGTGGCGTTTCCTCTGCGGTGGCTGCGGTATGGATCACTGCGGTATGCGTCGCCGGCATCCTCAACCCCCGCTCGCGCCGGGTTCAGCCGCCTCGATCACCACTTGAGACAGTGGCGCCTCGACGGGGCCGGCGTGCCGGGTGAGGGCCGCCACCGCCTTGCTCGCCACCTCGCGCGGGTCCGTTGAGACCAGCAAGGTGGCGCCCAGCCGGTATATCGCAGGGCTGTAGGTGAGCACTTGAACCTGGTGCTTGCGGGCGTAGTCGAGCAGCTCGTGGATGGCCTCCGGGCTCAGCACGCTGGTGTCCGGATACAGCACATAGCCGTCGATCTCCGGCACCATCCGCCGGAACACGTAGAGCAGCTCCTTGTCGCTGCCCACGACGGCGCGCTGGAGGGTCAATCCCCGAGCCTGCGCGGCCGCTTGCAGATAGTCACCGACATCCCGGTAAGCGGCGCCGGTGATGATGCCGAGTCGCTCGAGGGTCGGCTGACGCAACCGCCAGGCGTCGATCTGGGCTCCGAAGTCCGGCAGCGGCGCCACCCCCCGCCGCAAGCGGCCATCCGGCGCCACGACCTCGGCCGCCGTGGGCTCGAACACCTGGCAATAGACGACGTCGAGTTGCGTGGCCGCGAGCAGATGCAGCGCGCGGCGGCCGACGGCGATGGCCCGGTGATGGCCCGCCCGGCGCAGCCGCGCGAGCACCTCGTCCCCGTCCCCGTCCCCGCCGTGCAGCACGTAGAAGACCCAGTCGCCCTTGCCCAGCGCGTCGGCCACCGATCGGTAAAGCGGAGTCTCGGCCGATAGCACCACCGCCACCGGCGGCTGCTTTTGCGGCAACGCCTCGAGCTCCGGCACAGGCGTATGATCGGGCAACACCGGCACGTGGCTACGCGGCTCGGGACGCGGCGTCTGGAGACTGCAACCGGCCACGGCAAGAAGCAGGAGGAAACTCCATCGGGAGACAGCCGTGTTGAGCGGGCCGATAGCCATGAGCGCGCCGAGAAATATCCCAGCCTTCAATATAGCAACCCCTGCCGCTGCTCCTGCGTGACCTGGTTCCCAGTTCAACGCCCGTGCCTGCGGCCTTACAATCGGCGACGATGAACGTCGTCTGGGATAGGGGGGACAAGCGTGATCGGGATCATCCGTGGCGCCCTTGGTGTGCGCCTGACGGCATTGCTTTGCTCGCGGCCGAAAGCCTGGGTCTGGGCCGCCTGCACGCTCCTCGCCGCCTCCATTCCGGCAGGGGCCGAACAGCGTCTGCCTGCCGCCGCCCCGGAGCAGGTGGGCATGTCGGGGCAACGGCTCGAGCGGATCACCGGCCTGACCCGCCGCTACGTGCAGGAAGGCAAGCTCGCCGGCGTGGTGACCCTGGTCGCTCGGCACGGCAAGGTGGTCTATTTCGACGCGGAAGGTCAGTCAAACCTGGAGACCGGCACGCCCATGGCGAAGGACAGCCTGGTGCGCATCTACTCCATGTCGAAGCCCATCACCTCGGTGGCAGCGATGATCCTCTACGAAGAGGGCAAGTTCGCGCTCACCGATCCGGTATCGAAGTTCCTGCCGGAGCTGGATCACCTCGAGGTGCTCACCGACGACGGCAAGCGGGTGCCGGCCAAGCCGATCACCATGCAGCAGCTCCTCACCCATACCGCCGGCTTCAGCTACGGGTTCGATCCTGACGATCCCGTGGACGAGCTCTATCGGCAATCGGGCCTGCTGACGAAGAGCCACGACCTCGACGACTTCGTCCGGCGCCTGGCGGAGCTGCCGCTGATGTTCCAGCCGGGCACCCGCTGGCACTACAGCGTGGCTGTCGACGTGACCGGAGCCGTGGTGCAGCGCCTGTCCGGTGCGCCGTTCGACCGCTTTCTGAAGGAGCGGATCTTCCAGCCCCTGGGCATGGACGACACCTTCTTCGCGGTGCCCGAGGCCAAGCAGAAGCGCTTCGGCACCAATCACGGCTACAACCAGAAGACCAGACGTCTCGAGGTACTGCCAGTGCCCGAGTACCCGCTGTACCGGAAGACCACGTTTTTCTCCGGCGGCGGTGGGCTGGTATCCACTGCCGCCGACTACGCCCGCTTCTGCCAGATGCTGCTCCGCGGCGGGGTCTACGACGGCCACCGCATCCTCTCGCCGAAGACGGTGCAGCTCATGACCATGAATCAGCTGCCGGGCGCTCTCAGCAACGGAGGAGCGGAGGGTCCAGGGCCCGGAATCGGCTTTGGCCTCGGCTTCGCCGTGGTGACGGACGTGGCGAAAGCGGGTGCCATCGGCTCCCAGGGCGAATACAACTGGGGCGGCGCCGCCGGCACGATCTTCTGGATCGATCCGGTGGAGGACCTTTACGTGGTAAGCATGATCCAGCTCATGGAGTCGCCATGGCCGTTACGCAGCGAGTTGACGGCCTTGACCTACGGCGCGCTGACGGAGCTGCACTGAGCCGTCTGTCTGCCGTATCGACTCCGGCGCGACCGTGTAGTGCTGAGGGCTCCTAGCCCGCGTGCTTGGGCGGCGGCGTCAGTCCCAGCTCGCCGTCGATGGCTTTGAAGATCTGCGCCCGGATCTCCGGGATCTCGTTCACCAGATGGTGGCGGGCCCGAGGAATATAAAAGATGCGCGGCCGGAACAGCCGCTCGATGGTTCTGACGTTGTAGCGCCAGTCGACGGTGGTGTCGGCACGACCCTGAATGACCAGCGGCGCGACGTCCGTTGAGCCGTGAGCCTCGAACCGTCGCCGCCACTCCACCATGGCGGTGACCCAGCGCACCGGCAGAGTGCGAGCCTGTAACGGATCCCGGTCGCGGAGAAAACTCACGAACTCCTCGTTCTGCCCATTGCTGCGGAACACCCGCGGCCGGGTGCGGACGAACCGGCGGGCCACCGCGTAGACGATCCGGTTCAGCGGCCACAGGTACGGGCGCACCAGCGGCGCGAGCAGCACCACCGAGGCGAACGGGTTGTTCGCGCGGGTGACGGCGTTGCCCAGCAGCCACTCCATGGCCACCGCCGCGCCGGTGCTCTGCCCGAGCAGATGCCACGGTTGCGGCAGGTGCGCTTCCAGCGCCGCCATGCAGGACACGAAGGCGTCCACGTAGTGATCGAAGGTGTCGATGGTCGCGGGCTCACCCGTGGAGAGCCCATGGCCGGGCAGGTCGAACGACATGACCGCGAGGCCCCTGTCGATGAGGTGACGGATCAGGTGTCCGTAGAGCCCGGTGTGGTCGTAGTAGCCGTGCAGGACCACCGCCGTCCCCACGGCATCCGCCGGCACCCACAGATGGCAGGCGATGGTGTGCTCGTCCGACTCCACGGTGCCGAACCGGTAGGTGGTACCGGGAAACTCCTCGATGAAGTGAATGCCGTAGTGACGCAGATAAGCGTCTTCCTCGGCAGTGAGGACCACCGGCTCCGCCGGCACCAGGGGCCGCAGGCCCTCGCGCAGGGCGGCGGGGTCGAAGAGAGGTTCGCTGTTCGCTTCGCTTGCCATTTCCATTACCTGCCCTGGGAGCCCTCAGCGCTACGCGGTCGGGCCGCAGTCGCGGAACGAACGCGGGGCGCTCGGCCCTGGGTGGGCGTCCGAGTCGCTACCGCCTGGAGCCCGACCGCGTTTCATGAAATCGATCTATAGATCGGGACATTACGGGAGAAAAGCATCGCGACCGGGAGGTCGCTCCCACGGGCGCGACCGTTCAGTCCCCCGCTCGGCGGGCGAGGATCTCCACGGCCGGCAGGGACTTGCCCTCCACGAACTCTAGGAACGCGCCGCCGCCGGTGGAGACGTAGGAGATGCCGTCGCCCAGGCCGTATTTGTCGATCGCCGCCAGGGTATCGCCGCCGCCGGCGATGGAGAAGGCACCGCTCGCGGCGATGGCCTCGGCCAGCACTCGGGTGCCCTCGCCGAACTGATCCATCTCGAATACGCCCACCGGACCGTTCCAGAGGATGGTGCCGGCATCCTTCAGCAGCGCCGCCCACCTCCGGGCGGTATCCGGGCCGATGTCGAAGATCATGTCGTCGTCGTCCAGCTCCCCCAGCAGCTTCACCACCGCCGGCTCCCCTTCATCGAGACGCTTACCCACCACCACGTCGCCGGGCAACGGCACGTCCACGCGGGCAGCGATCGACTTCGCTTCCGCCACCAGGTCCTGCTCGCACAGCGATTTACCCACCGAATAGCCAGCGGCGGCGATGAAGGTGTTGGCGATGCCGCCGCCGACGATGATGCGGTCGGCGATATCGGCCAGCGACCCGAGCACCTCGAGCTTGGTGGACACCTTGGCGCCGCCGACGATTGCCACCAGCGGCCGGCGCGGACGGGCAAGGGCCTGCTCCAGGGCATCGAGCTCCGCGGCCAGCAGCGGCCCGGCACAGGCTACCGGCGCGAACTTCGCGACGCCGTGGGTCGAGGCCTGGGCGCGGTGGGCGGTGGCGAACGCGTCCATCACGAAGACGTCGCACAGGGCCGCCATCTGCTCCGCCAGTCCGTCCGCATCGCTGCTTTCCCCTTCGAGAAAGCGCACGTTCTCCAGCAGGGCGATCTCCCCGGGGCGGACAGCGGCGCCGCTGATGCGCCAGTCGTGGATAAGCGGCACGTTCCGACCCAGCAGCTCCGCCAGCCGCTCGGCGACCGGTGCCAGCGAGTACTTCGGGTCGAAGTGGCCTTCCTCCGGCCGCCCCAGGTGGGACATCACCACCACGGCGGCGTTGGCATCGAGTGCCCCTTGCAGGGTGGGGACGGCGGCGCGGATCCGGACATCGCTCACCACCTTGCCGTCCTTGATGGGCACGTTCAGGTCCTCGCGGACGAGCACGCGTTTGCCGGCCAGATTCAGGTCTTTCATCTCCTTGCGGGGAAGCCTGCGGGCGGTCATGGATCTACTCCCCTTCGTTGGCGGCGATCGCCCGCCGTAACGCGGCGGTGACGTTGTCCACGGTCATCCCAAGCGCCGCCATGGCCTGTTCGCCCGGTGCCGACAGGCCGAACCGGTCGATGCCCACCACCTCGCCGTCGAGACCGACGAACTTGCGCCAGTAATCGGGATGCCCCGCCTCCACGGCCACCCGGGCGCGCATGCCCGGCGGCAGCACGCCGTCCCGGTAGGCGGCGTCCTGGCGGAGGAAGGTGTCGGTGGAGGGCATGGACACCACCCGGACGTTGACGCCGTCGGCGGCGAGCGCCTCCGCGGCCGCCACCGCCAGCGCCACCTCGGAGCCGGTGGCGATGAGCACCGCCTGCAGCGCCGCGTCGCCGACCTCCGGGCGGAGCACGTAGCCGCCGCGGGCAGTGGCGGCGAAGGCGGCGTCGTCCCGGGCCTGCGGCATCGTCTTCTGGCGGGTGAACACCAGCGCTGTGGGCCGGCGGCGGTTGGCGATGGCCGCCTCCCAGGCCGCCGCACTCTCCACAGTGTCGCAGGGGCGCCATACCGACAACCCCGGGGTGGTGCGCAGGTTGGTGAGCTGCTCCACCGGCTGGTGGGTGGGACCGTCCTCGCCCAGGGCCACGGAATCGTGGGTGTAGACGAACAGGCTTGGAATCCCCATCAGCGCCGACAGGCGCACGGCGTTGCGCGCGTACTCCATGAAGGTGAGAAACGTCCCGGCAAAGGGGCGGAGGCCGCCGTGCAGCACCATGCCGTTGGTCATCGCCGTCATGGCGAACTCCCGCACGCCGTAGCTCAGATATCGCTCGTCAGGGGCGCCCTTCCAACGGGTGCCGTTGGAGCCCGTCAGATCGGCGGAGCCGCCAAACAGCTCGGGCAGGGTCTCGGCGAGGGCGCCGATGCAACGCTGGGACGACTTACGGGTCTCCAGCGGCTCCATGGCCGCCTGAGCCTGCCGGGCGAGGGCGCGCAGAGGCTCGGCCCAGCCGTCCGGCAACTCGCCCGCCATCCGTCGCTCGAGCTCGGCGGCCAGTGCCGGATACTCGCCTCGGTAGCGATCGAACAGTGCCTCCCAGGCCTGCTGCAGCCGGGCGCCCCTGGGCCGGCCATCCCACTCCCGGTACAGGTGCTCGGGAATCTCGAACGGCGCTGAGCCCCAGTTCAGGTTGCGCCGCGCCGCCGCCACCTCGTCTTCGCCGAGGGCGGAGCCATGAACGTCGGCGGTGTCCTCCTTGTTCGGAGCGCCGTGGCCAATGATGGTCCTTGCGCAGATCAGGGTCGGGCGATCGTGGTGGGCCAGCGCCTCGGTCAGCACCCGGTGCACCGTGTCGCCGTCCTGGCCGTCCACGTGCCGCACCACCCGCCAGCCGTACGCCTCGAACCGGGCTGCCACGTCCTCGGTGAACCAGCCCTGCACGTGGCCGTCGATGGAGATGCCGTTGTCGTCGTAGATGCAGGTCAGCTTGCCGAGCCCGAGCGTCCCGGCCAGCGACGCCGCTTCGTGGGAGATGCCTTCCATCAGGCAGCCGTCTCCGGCGATGACCCAGGTGCGGTGATCGACGACCGGCATGCCCGGCCGGTTGAAGGTATCGGCCAGCAGCCGCTCGGCCAGCGCCATGCCGACGGCGTTGGCGAAACCCTGGCCCAGCGGCCCTGTGGTGGTCTCCACACCGGGGCACTCGCCATACTCGGGGTGACCGGCGGTCGGCGAGTGCAGTTGCCGGAAGCGCTTGATGTCGTCCATGGAGACGTCGTAGCCGGTGAGGTGCAGCACCGCATAGAGCAGCATCGACGCGTGGCCGTTGGAGAGCACGAAGCGGTCGCGGTTCAGCCACTTCGGGTCGGCGGGGTTGTGAACCAGCACCTCGCGCCACAGCACCTCGGCCACGTCGGCAAGCCCCATGGGGGCGCCGGGGTGACCCGACCCCGCAGCCTGCACCGCGTCCATGGCCAGCGCCCGGATGGCGTTCGCTCTCTCGATTCTCGACGACATGTGGACCTTCGAATCGACTGGTCAATGACGGGGCCGCTATTGTCCCCGGTGGGCGACCCCGCTGCAATTGAACGGGCGCCTGAGGCCCGTTCGCCGCCCGGCCGGGAGGCCAGGGCCTTTACAATCCGCCACAACGCCGGGGAGCCGCGCCGCGGGGCGTCATGTACAATCCGGCGATTTTCCGGGCCTCATTACAGGAACCTCCTCATGAGCGACTACAGCCTCTTCACCTCCGAGTCGGTCTCGGAAGGCCACCCCGACAAGATGGCCGACCAGATCTCCGATGCCGTTCTCGATGCCATGCTGGCTCAGGACCCGGACTCCCGGGTCGCCTGCGAGACCCTCATCAAGACCGGCATCGTGGTGGTGGCGGGGGAGTTCCGATCAACGGCCGACGTCAATCTCGACGCCCTGGTGCGCAACGTCATCCGCGACATCGGCTACAGCACCCTGGAGCTCGGCTTCGACCCCGGCGATTGTGCGGTGATCAACGCCATGGGACGCCAGTCCGCCGACATCGCCATGGGCGTCGACGAGGCCGAGGACCACGAGCAGGGGGCCGGCGATCAGGGGCTGATGTTCGGCTACGCCAGCAACGAGACAGACGTGCTGATGCCGGCACCCATCACCTACGCTCACCGGCTGGTGAAGCGCCAGGCCGAGATGCGGCGCACCACGCTCAAGTTCCTCCGCCCCGACGCCAAGAGTCAGCTCACCTTCCGCTACGACGGCGGCCAGCCGGTGGCCGTGGATGCGGTGGTGCTCTCCACTCAGCACGATCCCGACATCACCCAGGATGCCCTGAAGGAGGCGGTGATGGAGGAGATCGTCAAGCCGGTGCTGCCGAGCAACTGGATGTCCCGGCAGACCAAGGTCTTCATCAATCCCACAGGGCAGTTCATCATCGGCGGTCCGGTGGGGGATTGCGGGCTGACCGGACGCAAGATCATCGTCGACACCTACGGCGGCATGGCCCGTCACGGCGGCGGTGCGTTCTCCGGCAAGGATCCGTCCAAGGTGGATCGGTCTGCCGCCTACGCCGGTCGCTACGTGGCCAAGAACATCGTCGCCGCCGGGCTGGCCGACCGTTGCGAGATCCAGATCAGCTACGCCATCGGCGTCGCCGAGCCCACCTCCATCAGCGTCAACACCTTCGGCACCGGCCGGCTGTCGGAGGAGAAAATCGTTCAACTGGTGCGTGAACATTTCGATTTGCGCCCCAGGGGGCTCGTCGACATGCTGGAACTCAAGCGCCCGATCTATCGCGCCACCGCGGCGTACGGCCATTTCGGCCGCACCGAGGACGCCTTCACCTGGGAACGCACGGACAAGGCGGAGGCACTGACAGCGGCGCTGTGACGAATCCGTGACCTGGAGCCTGTCATGAACACCGCCACGGCGCTCGAACGGCGCCTGAGCTTCGAGTTCTTCCCGCCCCGCAACGAAGGCGGCCAGGACGGCGTCCGCCGGGTGGCGGCCCGGCTCTCCGATCTCGGCCCCGAGTTCTTCTCGTGCACCTATGGCGCCGGCGGCTCCACCCGGGAAGGCACCCGGGAGACCATTCGCCACCTGCTCGGCATGGGGCTTCCGGCAGCGCCTCACCTGTCCATCGGCACCGATTCGAAAGACGACGTCTTCGCTCTGCTCGACGGCTACAAGGCCATGGGGGTGACCAGGATCGTCGCGCTCAGGGGCGATGTGCCCTCGGGCTCCGGGCGGGCGCGTTTCGTCCACAATGCCCAGACCCTGGTCGAGTGGATCCGCGAGCATTCCGGCCGGCACTTCCACGTGGAGGTGGCCGCCTATCCGGAGGTGCATCCCGACGGCCAGTCGCCGGAGCACGACCTCGACCACTTCGCTCGTAAGGTGGCGGCCGGTGCGGACAGCGCCATCACGCAATACTTCTACAACCCCTACGCCTATTACGACTTCATGGACCGCTGCGCGGCGGCCGGTATCGACCTCCCGGTGGTGCCGGGCATCATGCCCATCACCAACTTCGACGGGATCATCCGCTTCTCGGACAACTGCGGCGCCGACGTGCCCCGCTGGCTCAGAAAGCGCCTGGAAACCTATCGAAACGACGAGAGGGCGCTGCGAAGCTTCGGCATCGACGTGGTGACCCGGCTGTGCGAGGACCTGCTGGCATTCGGCGCGCCCGGGCTGCATTTCTACACCTTGAACCGGTGGGGGGCGAGCCTGGCCATCTGCCAGAACCTCGGTCTAGCGCGCTCCGTGTAGCCCCGGTGCAACACGGTCGCGCAGGGAACGAAGCGCTGAGGTCCCCCACGGGTATGTCCCATGGCAAAGCGCCGCCTCTACATTCCACCGCCGGTCGATCCGGCGCGGCCGCTCCAGCTCGAGCGGAACCGCGCCCATTATCTGACCCGGGTGCTGAGGCTGCGTCGCGGTGACGAGATCGAGTGCTTCGACGGCACCGGCCGCTCCTGGCTGGCCACCTTCACCGACGCGTCCGCGCGTTCGGCGACGCTGGAGCCGGGTCGGCGCCTTGCCGACGAACCCGAACCCGATCCCCGGCTGCATCTGGTCCAGGGGCTGCTGAAGGGCGCCTCGATGGATCTGGTGGTGCAGAAGGCGACGGAGCTCGCTGCCACCGACCTCTGGCCGATCATGGCCGAGCGCAGCAACGTGGCACCGGACCCGGCGCGTCTGCAGCGCAAGCGGGACCATTGGCAGCGGATGATCGAGAGCGCCGCCGAGCAGTGCGGTGCCGTGCACCTGCCGCGCCTGCACGACATTCGTGATCTACCGGCGTTCCTGGCTTCGCCGCCCCAGGCGGAGCTGATCCTGCTGGACCCGGACGGGCCGCCGCTGTCCCTGCACCTTCCTCGCACGGCCACCGCGCTGCTGATCGGTCCCGAGGGCGGCTGGAGCGGCGACGAGCGCCGCCAGGCCATGCACCGCGGCGCGCGCTCATTCAGCCTGGGCGAAAGAATTCTGCGCGCCGAGACTGCGCCGCTGGTGGCGCTGGCCGCGCTGCGGCACGGTTGGGGCTGGCGGTGAGGCGGGCATCCCGGCGCCTGCGTACGCGCCGGGCCGGATTCGTCAGCTCGACGGTTTGAGCTCGGCCACCTGCTGCTCCACGTAGCTGAGCCTCGGAATGCTGGCAGTCTCGGCCCCCACCCGCAGCACGCGGGCTTCGGCGATCCCCGCCGGATCGTCGCGGTCGGTGAGGTCGGAGTCGGAGAGCTGCACCAGGCGCGGCAGCCCTTCGGCGGCGAACGCGTAGAACGGCAAGGCTGCGCCGCCGGTCCGGTTCATCACCACCAGACACCGCCCGGCCCGCCGTTCGTCCGGGTGAGCCCGGTTCAGGTGCTCGAAGCGGATCACCGGCACCACCTCGCCACGCCAGCCGAGCAGCCCCAGGCACCAGTTCGGCGCGTCCGGCAGCACCTTGATGCGCCGCCACGGCATGATTTCGGCCACACAGACGCTGGGCAACAGCAACTGCCGGCCCTCCAGAAGCGGAATCAGCACGCAGGAAAGTTCGCCAGGTTCTTGGGCCACTCGAGCCGCCGTCGTCATGGTTCAGCTCACCTCAGTCCACCAGCTCGTCGATGGTCGCAAGCAGCTCGTTCTCCTGGAACGGCTTGCCCAGGAAACAGTTGACGCCGAGATCGGCGGCCCGGTCCTGGTGCTTGCTGCCCGTCCGCGAGCTGATCATCACGATGGGAAGATCCTTCAGCCGCTCGTCGTGGCGCACCTGGCGCAACACCTCGAAACCGTCCATACGCGGCATCTCGATGTCCAGCAGCATCACGTCGGGACGGCGTTCCTGCAGCAGCGAGATTGCTTCGACGCCGTCCTTGGCCACCACCACGTCCATGCCCTGGCGCTCCAGCAGCCGCGAGGTGACCTTGCGCACGGTGACGGAGTCGTCCACCACCATGACGCAGCGAGTGCGGGGAGCGCGGGAAAGCTGGCGCTGCGCCCCGCCGAGCCCGCCGCTCTGGGTGCGGATCAGCGCCAGGAGGTCCAGAATCACCACCACGCTGCCGTCACCGAGTATGGTGGCCCCGGAGATGCCGCCGACGCCGGCGAACTGCGGCCCCAGGCTCTTGACCACGATCTCGCGGCTGCCCTGAACGCCGTTCACGTGCACGGCGACGGCATGCTCGCCCGAGCGTACCAGCACCACGGGCACCGATCCCTGCATGGGCTGGGCGTGAAATTCGCGGCCCAGAAAACTCCCCAGGTACTGAACGCGGTAGGAGACGCCGGCGTACTCGAACGTGCTGCCGTCCGGTGCGTAGAGCTGCTCTAGCTCGTCGTGGGACAGCAGCACGATGCCTTCGATGGTGTTCAGCGGAATCGCGTAGAGGTCCTCGCCGACGGACACCATCAGCGCGCGGTTCACCGACACGGTGAAGGGAACCCGCACGACGAATCGAGTACCCTGGCCCGGCTGGGAGAGGATGTTGATGCTGCCGCCGAGCTGCTTGACCTCGCTGTGGACCACGTCCATGCCCACGCCGCGCCCGGAGATCTGGGTTACCGACTGCGCCGTCGAGAAACCCGGCGCCAGCACGAACTGGGTGACCTCATCGTCGCGCAGATTGGCATCTGCCGCCATGAGTCCACGCTCGATGGCCTTTGTCCGTACCCGCTCCACGTCGATGCCGGCACCGTCGTCGCTGATCTCGATCACCACGTCGCCGCCTTCGCGAGACAGCCGGAGCTCGATCTGACCGGCTGCCGCCTTGCCTCTGGCACGGCGCAGCTCGGCGCTCTCGATGCCGTGATCCACGGCGTTGCGGAGCATGTGCTCGAGCGGCGGGACCATGCGCTCGAGCAAGGTCCGGTCAAGCTCTCCCTCGACGTTGACGGCCCGCATCTCCACGTCTTTACCGAGCTCCTTCGCCACCTGCCGGACCGTGCGCTTGAGCCGCGGCAACAGACGGTTGAACGGCACCATACGGCTGCGCATGAGGCCTTCCTGAAGCTCGGTGTGCACCCGAGCCTGCTGCAGCAGCAAGGTCTCGGCGTCGCGGGCTCTGGACAGCAGGGTCTCCTTCAGATCGAGCATGTCGGAGGCGCTCTCGCTCAAGGACCGCGAGAGCTGCTGAAGCCGGGAATACCGGTCCATCTCCAGGGGATCGAAGTCCTCGTAGCTCGGCCCGTCGACCCGCTCCTGGCGGAACACGATCTGCGCTTCGGTCTCCATTTCCAGGCGCCGGAGCTGTTCGCGCAGGCGTTCGATGGTGGTCTCCATCTCGTCCAGGGCGGCGGTGAAATCGCCCATTCCCTGCTCGACGCGGGCGCGGATGATGCTGCTCTCGCCGGCCAGATTGACCAACGTCTCCAGCACGCCCGCCCCCACCCGCACCATCTCCTGGGCCGCGCGGCCGTGGGTGGCGACGGCTTCCTGCCCAGCTTCCTTGAGACGGAGTCGATCCCGCGGACCGTCTCCATTCTCCGGATCGGCGGTCTCCTGCAGACGGGCTGCCTCGACCGGCGGGTCGGCCGCTTCCAACGACCGCGCGCGCAGCGGCGCCACGTTGCCGGGCACAGCCGGCACCTCGGCGCCGACCGGCTGGCCGAGCTCGGCAGGAACGTCGAGCTCGGGTTCGGCACGCCCGCCAGCGGCAGGCGCTTCGGCTGCCGGATCCGGCGCGCTCCCTGCTGCGGCGGCCGACGGCCCCGGCTTCGAGAGCGCCTCCTCCACGGCCGGCACTTCACCGGCGACCTCGGCCTTGGTGCGGCCGAGCAGGGCGGCCAACGCGTCGTAGCGGGCGTGCAACTCGTCGAAGACCCCGGTATCTGCGAGCCGATCGCTCTCCTGGAAGTCGATGAGGTACGACTCGAACTCGTGGGTCTCGTCGCCGAGCCGGACCAGCCCCGACAACCGGGCGCCCCCTTTCAGGGTGTGCAGCCCGCGCAGCAGGTTCTCCAGGTGCAGCCGATTCGCCGGGTCGTCGGCCCAGTCGTTGATGCCGTGGTCGAGAGCCTCGAGGATCTCGTCGGCCTCTTCGAAGAAGACGCCGATGATCTCTTCGTCCACCTCGTCCGGCAGCAATATCGGTCCGCCCGCTGACGGCTCCGCCGCCGATGCGGGCTCGGATGGCCCGGCGCTTACGGCCAGCTCCGGCGCGGGCTCGGACGACTCGGCCCTCGCGGCTACCTCCGGTGCGGATTCCGCCGCCGGCGGAGCCTGCCCAGGGGCCGTCCACTCGAGCTGGTCCGCTTCGGGCAGCGCCCCGGCGTCCAGGTCCAGATCGAAGTCGTCGTCCGTCAACGCCGCCGGGCCAGCCCACCCCTCGGCGGCATTGGCTGCCTCGGCGGGAATCTCGTCGGCCGTCTCGTCCGGGGTGACGGCCACCTCCAGCGACAGCTCGTTGCCGTCGTCCGCTTCATCGCCCGCCGACAGCGACGGCTGCAGGTCGTCCAGCGCAGCGCACAGCGCAGCGGCGGCCGGCGGCGTCTGATCCGCGGCCAGGGCATCGAACTGGGCCAGCAGAACCTCGTGGGCGTCCCGGAAGGTGCCGCCGACCTGCTCGTTGAGGGTGTCGAACTCGAAGCGCTCGTGGGCGCTCAGCAGAGCCCCCGCCAAGGTCGTCACCGGGGTCTGGCCCTCCGCGCGAGCGACCCGTTCCACCTCGGCGAGCGCCTCCCGAACATCGTCCGCCAACGCCATGTCCACGGCGCCTTCCCGCCAGCCGTCCAGCAGGTCGCCGGCCCGGCTCAGAACGTTCAGCGCCGTCAGGCCCAGCAGGGCGCTCCCACCCACGGTGGGCTCGAACTCCGCCAGCAGGCGGTCGGCGTCGGCAATGAGCTGGAACGCATCTTCGGGCTCCCGTCCGGCCCGCATCTCTTCGACCATGGCCACCAGCGCCGCCGTGGCCTCGCGGAAGAACTCGCCGGGCTCACCGGTCAGGGTCACCTGCGCCCCGGGCCTGTAGAGGGCTTGAGCCAGCTCGTAGGCCGGGGCGGCGAGCTCGCCCACACCGGCCGCGCCGGCCATGGCGGCACTGCCGGACAGGGTATGCAATGCCCGCATGACCTCGTCGCTCAGCGCGAAGCCGCCGTCCCGGCACGCGATCTGTAGATTGCCCAGGTGGGATTCTGCCTCGCCGAGGAACAGCGACCGGTCGTCGTCCGCTGCTTCAGCGGCCGATGCTTCAGCGGCCGATGCTTCAGCGGCCGATGCTTCAGCGGCCGATGCTTCAGCGGCCGCTGCGGCAGAGAACGGATCCGCCTCGTGCTGATCAGCCGGCAGCCCCGAGACGGTGTCCGCCGCGGCGGTGTCCTCCAGGCTCCCTCCGGACGCCAGCACGTCCGCCTGTTCCATGATCCGGGCGACACCCGTCATGTCCGCCGTGGAGCGGCGTCCGAAAGCCTCCTTGAGCTGCGGCGTGAGAGCGCGGGCTTCGCGCACCACCGTCACAAACTCGGCCGTCGGCGTCACCGTGCCGTCGATCACCCGGTTCAGCATGTTCTCCACCGACCAGGCGAGCTCGCCGAGCACGTTGGCGCCCACCATCCGCCCGCTGCCCTTCAGGGTGTGGAAGGCGCGGCGGATCTCGCCCAGCGGGCGTTCGCCGGAGAGGTTCCACGTCCAGGGGTCCAGCTGCTCGTCCACGGTGGCGAGCACCTCGTCGACTTCCTCCACGAAGATCTCGACGATCTCCTCGTCGGCCTCGAACGCGTCCGCCAGTGTGGTCGCAACACCGGGACCGGCTCCACTGCTGACGGCCGGGGGCAGCGAGTCCACTGCTACCGCGGCCTCCGGCTCGGCACCGGCGGGCGCCGCGTCGGCGTCCGGTTCGGCGTCGGCTTCCAATTCGACCTCGGCTTGCCATTCGCTCTCGGCTTGCCGAGCCGCGCCGGCGACCGGCTGCGACCGGTCAGCCGGCCACGCGATCACATTGAAAGGCTTGCCGTCAGGCTTGCCGTCAGGCTTGCCGTCAGGCTTGCCGCCAGGCGCCTCGTGCCGTGCGGCCGCGGCTTGTCGGCGTTCTCCGATCAGGTCGTCGAGGGCGGCATCGAGCGGGTCCGCTGCCGAGGAGACATCCACCGGCTCCCGGCGGTCGTCCGCCGGCGATCCGGGCGCGCCGGCTTCGATCTGCGCCGGCTCGTCGAGCTCGAGCTCCCACTCGTGATCCGCCGCGTCAACGGTGGAGCCGCTCGCCGGCTCATCGTCTGCCTCGGTCCCGCCCGATATCTCGTCGAACAGGGGGCTCGCGAGATCGAAATCTTCGTCCGCTTCCAGCGGCAATGCCGGTTCCTGGCCGGGGCCGACGGCGGATGCGTCCACCTGTCCGGCGCTGCCCAGCGTCTGGTCGGAATCCTGAGGCCCTTCGGGTAGGTCGCTGTGCGGCGCAGCCGGCGCAGTGAACGCCTGGTTCGCGCTGTCGGCGGGGGCGGGCACCGGGTCCGCGACCACTTCGGGCGAAGCCGTCGCCTCCGTGCTGTTGGCTGCCGACAGACCTTCCAGGCTTCGCTGGACCACGTCGAGGATGTCGTCGGCGCCGCTCGGCTTGTCGCTCCCCAGCCGTTCCAGGTAGTAGTCGATGCCGGACAGTACGTCGGCCAGGCAATCGAGCTCGTCCCAGGGGGGCACGTAGCCGGCGAGCAGCCTCCCGCTCAGATACTCGTGGCAGCGCGCCACCTGATCAGCTGCCTGAGCCAGCGGAATCATCCGGAGCGCTCCGGCAATGCTCTGCAGCTGACCCGGTGCCTCCTGGAGATGACGGACGTCCCACTGGGAGGATATGTAATCGACGATGGACTGCTTGACCTGCTCGAGACCTTCCCGGGTCTGCCGGGCCACTGCGCGTTGCGCTTCGTCGGCGATCTCCTCCACCTCGCCCTTGCCGCTCTGGGTGAGGCTTGCGAGGCTTTCGTCCACCTGGACCAGCGCGCCAGCGACGCTGAGAATCGTATTCTCGTCGAGGCGGCCGGAGCTCACCGCCGACCCCAGGGTCTCCACCTGGTCCAGAACGATGCTCTTCGAGCTCTCGAAGCCCAGCAGCGACAGCGTGCTGCCGATCTGCTTCAAAGACGGGAGCAGGGCGCCGAGCTCCTGGCTCTGGGCGCCGCCGCGCACGAACAGGTCCAGACGATCCTTGACCGTGCCCAGCTCCTCGCGCAGGGCTTTGGCGGCGCTGACCATGGCCTGACGCCCCGACAGCGACAGGGCATCCGACTGCCCGCCCCGGGCGGCGGCGCTGCTCAGCTCGTCCAGCAACGAACTTTGTCGGCCGCGCTCGGCGGCCGCTTCGACCAGCTGGCGGACCACGTGGATGGACACGGGCCGACGCAGGGACTTGGAGCCGGACCGGGCAATCTCGCGGATCTCCGAGTCCACCCGGCGCAGCAGCTTCACCGCGGCGCCATCCAGGCTCGCAGACTCCACGGGCGTAAGAGCCAGGCTCTCGACGAACTCTCCGAACGCCTGCCACTGGGCGGCGAACGGCGTGGCTTCACACAGCCTTGCCATGCCATGGGCGATTTTGCGCAGCGTCCCCACGGCAGGGCGCAGGTCGCCGCCCTTCAGCACCGTCAGCAGCACCTGTTGATAGGCGGCCCGTATCTTCCGCGTCTTGTCGACGCCATCGATGGACTCGAACCGGCGAATGGCCGATTCGTCCGCCAGCCGGTGAAGGTTGACGCTGCTGCCGGCCTGTTCGAGGGCGGGCTCCCCGAGATGCCGCCGCAGCTCGTTGATCGTCGGCAGCATCGACGTTTCGGAGTCGGGCATGCCGGTCTGCAACTCCTCGAGGTGCGCTGGCAGCTCGAGAATCCCCTGCATCAGGACCTGGCAGGCGCCGGTGACGTCCGCGACCTCGCCGGCACTCACCTGATCGGCCAGGCGCTGGAGATGGTCGGCCAGCATCGTGACGCCCTTGAGCTCGAGCATCACCAGCGTGCCGTGCACCTGGTGCAGGCCGGCGACGCAGGACCGCAGCGCATCGGCGCCGGAGCCCGGACCGCCACCGTCCAATGCGTCGGCGTACGCCTCGAGACCCGAACGGGCCGTGTTCAAGGTCTCCAGCAACTCACCCACGATCCAGTCGAGGGCGAAACGTTCTCGGCTAATGGCCATACGAATCCCTGGTCCTATCGCCCGGGCCGCACCTTCCGGATGCGGCCTGTTCGGAATCGGCGCCCGGAGGCCGCCGGTACCGCCATCTGTTCTTCGCCGGTCGGCATTCCGCGACCCGCGCCCGATCAGTTGTGCTCGGGAAGCTTGAAGCCCTCCACGGACTCTCGCATCTCGTTGGCCATCTTGGCCAGATTCCCAATGGAGGTGGCGGTCTGCTCGGTGGCGCTCACCGTCTGCACGGTGATCTCCTGAATGACGTTCATGGTGTTCGAAACGTGGCCGGCCGACGCGGCCTGCTGACGTGCCGCATTGGAGATGTTCTGAATCAGCTCGGCGAGCGAGGTGGAGACGTTCTCGATCTCCTCGAGCGCCACCCCGGCGTCCTGAGCGCGCTTGGCACCGTTCACCACCTCGGTGGTGGTCTGCTCCATCGAGATCACCGCTTCGTTGGTGTCGGTCTGAATGGTCTTCACCAGCGCCGCGATCTGCTTGGTGGCCGCCGAGGAGCGTTCCGCCAGGCGCTGCACCTCGTCGGCCACCACAGCGAAACCGCGGCCGGCGTCGCCGGCCATGGACGCCTGGATGGCGGCGTTCAGCGAGAGGATGTTGGTCTGATCCGCGATGTCGTTGATGAGCGATACGATGTCGCCGATCTCCTGACTGGATTCGCCCAGGCGCTTGATCCGCTTGGCCGTTTCCTGAATCTGGCCGCGGATCGTGTCCATGCCGCTGATCGTGTCCTGCACTACATCGGCGCCCTTGTTGGCGATCTCGACCGCCCGCTCCGCCACCGCGGCGGACTCCGCAGCGTTGGACGACACGTGGTCGATGGATACCGCCATCTCGTTGATGGCCTGCGAAGCGGCTCCGATCTCCCGGGCCTGATTCTCGGCCGCACTCGCCAGATCACTGGCAGTCGTCTGCGTCTCCGACGCGGCCTTGGCCACCTGCACCGACAGATGGTTGATGTTCGATACCAGGCCGCGCATCTGGTCGATGGCGAAGTTTATCGAATCGGCGATGGCGCCCGTGAAGTTTTCCGTCACCGATGCGTTGATGGACAGATCCCCTTCGGCCAGATCGGCGATCTCGTCCAGCAGCTGGAGGATGGCTGCCTGGTTGCGCTCGTTCTGGGCAGCCTGATCCGAGAGCCGATTGCTGGTGTCACGCACGATGACCACGGCGATGATGGCGACGAGGACGATGCCGCCCACCGCGAACCACAGCGCGGTGTTTTCGGCGACCAGCGCTTCGCCGATCATCAGCTGCCACGCCATGCCCGCCATCGTGGCGGCCAGGAGCAGCATCATGAACATGAGCAATGGCGACAACTTTCCTGGTTTCATATCCCTGTAATCCGTCTAGTTGGTCTATTGCGCGACGTCCAGGAACCGCTCGTCCCTCAATATCGACGTCAATCGCGCCTCGTAAAAAACGCGGCCTCCATGCCGGAAGGCCCCTCGCACGTACGGACGCAGCTCACCCAGCGCTTCGCCTCCGGCCTCTTCGAAGCTGTCTTCGAAGAAATGCTGCATGCCGAGCGACTGCTCGACGAGCAGCCCGGCCGCGATGTCGCCGTCTTCCACCACGAGCACCCGCCATTGCGCCGTCGGAAGCGTCGGAGCGACGCCCAGGAACTGATGAAGGTCGATCACCGGTATCAGTCGGCCGCGAATGTTCGCCACCCCCAGAACCCACGGCTTCACCCCCGGAAGCGCCGCCACCTTGGGGAGCTTGAGCACCTCGCCGATCTCGCCCATGGCGGAAACCAGCCGCACGCCGCCAACCTGAAAGCCCATGCCCTGCCATTGCGGATGGGCGTCCTCCTTGAGCGGCAACGGCGCGGCATGGCGGAAAGCCGCCGACTCGATCTGACGAAGCTCGTCGAAGGCGTGGCTGGCGGGCATGTGATCAGCCTCCCAGCGCGCCGTTGACGGCGGCAATGAGGGTTCGGTCGTCCACCGGCTTGGTGAGATAGCCACAGGCGCCCTGCCGCTCGCCCCACACCCGGTCCGCAGCCTGGCTCTTGGAGGAGACGATGATCACCGGAATGTGCCGCGTGCTGGTGCCCCGGGTAATCTGCCGCGTCGCCTGGAAGCCGTTGACTCCCGGCATGACGACGTCCATCAGGATGACGTCCGGCTGTTCGGTGCTGGCCATGTCGATGCCGTCTTCGCCGCTGTTGGCGGTGAGCACCTCATGACCCTGGCGAGCCAGGACGTTGACGAAATGATGCGCCTCTGCCGGGGAGTCGTCGACCACGAGAATCCTTGCCATGACGTCGTAACCCTCTCCTTTGTCGGTAAACTCAGCGCGCGAACGGTCAGTGAACCAGCGTGCGGATCGTGCCCAGAAGCTCTTCTTTGCTGAAGGGCTTGGTGATGTATCGATCGGATCCCACGATGCGGCCTTTGGCCTTGTCGAAAAGCCCGTCCTTGCTGGAAAGCATCACCACGGGGGTGGCCTTGAACTCGCTGTTGTTCTTGATCAGGGCACAGGTCTGGTAACCGTCCAGGCGCGGCATCATGATGTCGACGAAGATGATTTCCGGACGCATATCGGCGATTTTCGCCAGAGCGTCGAAGCCGTCCGTGGCGGTGATGACGGCGTAGCCTTCTTTAGTGAGCAGATTTTCCGCGCTGCGACGGATCGTCTTGCTGTCGTCGATCACCAGGACCTTGACGCCTCGAAGCTCCTCTTCCATGTTCGCTCCATGCTCCCTTCTATTCGGCGGCCCATTGTCAGGATAGTTGATGCCCGCGCGGCTGCCAGCCGAATCCCACTCCAGGGACGACAACCGGTCACCGTTGCAACCTCTTTCACAGACAGGTCAGGCTCGCACCGCCTTTTCAGGTTCTAGCACGGCCTTCCGGAACTGTGCCATAAGTCCCGGTCGGGAAAGGGAATCACGTCTCACTTCTGTTGCCCCCGCACGCCCGTCCCGGTAGTTTAGCGCGCAACTGTCTGTCACGGCGGCCCCATGAGCAGCACTCCCGGCATCGATCCAGGCCAGCCATCCGGCGCTGAAAGACGCGTCCGTATCGGCTTCGTCATGGACCCTCTGCCGAGCCTGTCCCTGAAGAAAGATAGCACCCTGGCCATGATCCGGGCGGCGCAGCGGCGGGGCTGGCAGAGCTTCTTCATCGGCCAGGGCGACCTGGTGCTCCGGCAGGGGAACGCTCACGCGTTCCTGCACCCGCTGGCGCTGACCGAGCCCTTCGCCGAGTCTCTCGATCCGGCGGACGTGGACGGCCGGTACTACGAGCTGGGGGAGGGCGTAGAGACCCCGCTCAACGAGCTCGACGTGATCATGATGCGCAAGGATCCGCCGTTCGACATGGAGTACGTCTACACCACCTACTTCCTCGAGCGGGCGGAAGCCGAAGGCGTGCTGGTGGTCAACCGTCCGGCCAGCCTCCGCGACTGTAACGAGAAGTTCTACGCCACCGCCTTCCCGCAGTGCTGCCCGCCGCTGGTGGTGAGCCGCAGAGCGGACGTGCTGCGCGCCTTCCACAGCACCCACGGGAGCGTGGTCTTCAAACGCCTGGACGGCATGGGGGGCAAGTCGGTGTTCCGCATCATGGAGCACGATCCGAACCTGGGCGTGGTGCTCGAGACCCTCACCAACGGCGGCAGCGAGCAGATCATGGGCCAGAAGTTTCTGCCGGAGATCGCCGACGGGGACAAACGCATCCTGCTCATCGACGGCGAACCGGTGCCCTATGCGCTGGCGCGGATTCCCATGGCCGGCGAGTCCCGCGGTAACCTGGCGGCGGGCGGCAAGGGCGTCGGCCGGCCGCTCACGGAGCGGGACCGCTGGATCGCAGCGGAGGTGGGGCCGGAGCTCAAGCGCCGGGGCCTGTTGTTCGTCGGCATCGACGTCATCGGCGACTACCTCACCGAGGTCAACGTCACATGTCCCACCTGCATTCGCGAACTGGACGCACAGTTTTCCCTCGACATCGGCGGTATGCTGATGGACGTCATTGCGTCTAAGCTCAATGAGGCGGGCGGCATCAGCGGACGCCCGCCCCGCGCTTGAACCGACGGTCCACTGCCGCGTCGAACCCATATGACCGCCATCAGCATCACCCCCCGGGACAGACTCGGCTTCACCCTTTTCCTGGCCGCCTCACTGCACGCGGCGGTGATCCTGGGGGTTGGCTTTGCGTCGGAGGATTCCGCCTCGCCGTCACCAACCATCGAGGTGACCCTGGCGAGCCATGCGGACACGGAAGCCCCGGATGACGCGGCGTTCGTCGCCCAGGCCAACCAGCAGGGCAGCGGAACGGCGCAAGAGGCCCGGGAGACCACCACGACCCGGGATTCGGACTTCCAGACCGACCGGATCAATCCCGTGCCCCCCGAGCCCGAGCCCGCGAAAGCCGAGCCGCGCCGGCAGCGCGCGGTTGTCACCACGGACACGGTCCAGCAGCAGCAGGCGGCCCGCCGCGACGTGGAGCCGGTCGAGGCGGACCAGGATGCGCCGCTCACCCGCGACTACGACGCCATGGCCCGCAACATCGCGAGCCTGGAAGCTCGAATCGCTGAGGAGCAGCAAGCCCAGGCCAAAGGTCCCAGGGTGAGACGCCTCACCAGCGTCTCCACCAAGTCCGCCGACGAGGCCGCGTACCTGAATGCCTGGCGCCAGAAGGTGGAACGCATTGGCAACGCCAACTATCCCCCCGGCGGCGTCTACGGTGACCTGCGCATGCTGGTGGTGCTGAAGTACGACGGCACGCTGGAGGAGGTGCGGCTGCTCCAGTCGTCGGGGTACAAGGTGCTGGACGACGCCGCACTGCGTATCGTGCGGCTGGCCGCGCCCTATCAGGACTTTCCCGTGGAAATGCGCAAGAAGTACGATCGCCTCGAAATCATCCGCACCTGGCAGTTCTCCAGATCGGGAGCCCGACTTGACACCTGAGACGTCCCTGAAGAATCACTTCCTCATCGCCATGCCCGCCATGCTGGGCAGCTACTTCGGCGACACCATCATCTATCTGTGCGAGCACAATGACGAGGGGGCCATGGGGCTGGTGGTCAATCGGCCGAGTGACATGAGCCTGATCGAGCTGATCTCTCAGCTCGGCATCCTTACCGGCTCGGCGCCCGCCGACGTGCCCGTCATGGACGGCGGGCCGGTGGCGCGTGACCGGGGTTTCATCCTGCACAGCGACGACGAGCGGTTCGAGGCATCTCTGGACCTCGGCAACGGCGCCATGCTCACCGCTGCCCGTGAGGTGCTCGAAGCCATCGCCGCCGGTCACGGGCCTCGCGATCACCTGGTGGCCCTGGGCTACGCCGGCTGGGATGGTGGGCAACTCGAGCAGGAGCTCATGGAGAACGCCTGGCTGACCTGCCCGGCGAGCCTCGACGTGATATTCAACGTGCCGTTCGAGGAGCGCGTCGGCAAAGCGGCGGCGTCTCTCGGCATCGATTTCCGCCTGATGTCCGGCCAGGCCGGCCACGCCTGAGGTCCGGTGGGAGCCGGTGGAAAGCCCGTCAGCGCCAGCTCGCGACCGGGAGAGCACGGCTGCGGGACGGACGACGGCTACGTGCTGGCTTTCGACTTCGGCTTGCGCCACATCGGCGTGGCCGCCGGCCAGACCGTCACCGCCACCGCCGGCCCGGTAACCACCCTGCGGGCCGCGGCCGGGCGGCCGGACTGGCACGAGGCGTCGGAGCTGGTGCGATCGTGGCGGCCGGTCCGGCTGCTGGTGGGCCTGCCGCTCAACATGGACGACACGGAGAGCGAGATGTCGGGTCGGGCCCGGAAGTTCGCGGCGGAGCTCGAGCGCCGCACCGGGACCACCACCGAGCTGGTGGACGAACGCCTCACCACCCGCGAAGCGGCGGCTCAGGGAGGCGATCATGCGCTTGCCGCGGTGCTGATCGCGGAGACCTGGCTGAATCAGCGCCGGTAGCGCATCCCGCCACCGCCGCCCGGGTTCAGCCCGTCCTGCTCGATCTGCAGCCCGGCCACGGCCGCCATGGGATCCGGATTGGCGTCGGAGCCCAGCTTGATCATCAGCCGCAGGTCGTTGGGAGAGTCCGCGTGAGAGAGAGCGGCCTCGTAGGAGATCTCGTCTTCGCTGTAGAGCTTGTAGAGCGCCTGGTCGAAGGTCTGCATGCCGTGCTCCGTCGACTTCGACATGAGCTCCTTCAAGAGGTGCACCTCACCCTTGCGGATATGATCGGCCACCAGCGGCGTGTTGATCAGCACCTCGATCGCCGCACGTCGACCCTGGCCGTCGACGGTGGGGATGAGCTGCTGCGCCACCATGGCTTTGAGGTTCAGCGACAGATCCATCCACACCTGACTGTGCCGGTCGGTGGGAAAGAAATGGATGATCCGGTCGAGCGCCTGGTTGGCGTTGTTGGCGTGCAACGTACACAGGCACAAGTGCCCGGTCTCGGCGAACGCCACCGCGTGCTCCATGGTCTCGCGGGTGCGCACCTCACCGATCATGATCACGTCCGGCGCCTGGCGCAGGGTGTTCTTCAGCGCCACCTCGAAGCTGTCGGTGTCCACCCCCACCTCACGCTGAGTGATGATGCAGCCTTTGTGCTGGTGGATGAACTCGATGGGATCCTCGATGCTGATGATATGGCCGGAGGAGTGCTCGTTACGGTGGCCGATCATGGCCGCCAGCGACGTCGACTTACCGGTGCCGGTCGCCCCGACGAAGATGATCAGGCCCCGCTTGGTCATGGCGAGGTCTTCGATGATGGCCGGCAACTGCAGGTCCGTGACCCGCGGAATGTTGACCTCGATGCGCCGCAGCACCATGCCGACGAGGTTGCGCTGATAGAACGCGCTGACGCGGAATCGGCCGAGCCCGGCGGTGTTGATGGCGAAGTTGCACTCGTGCTCCCGGCCGAACGTCGCCTGCTGATCCTGGTTCATCACCCCGATCACCATGTCCCGGGACTGCTCGGGCGACAGGTCGTTCTTGCCGGCGGCGTACAGCTTGCCGTTGATTTTCAGCATCGGCGGCTTGCCGGACGTGATGAACAGGTCCGAGGCGCCTTTTTCCACCACCAGTTTCAGAAGCTTGTCGAATTCCATGGAACTACCGTCGGTCGGGTTGTCGGTTCGGCGAAGCGGTCAGAACTTCTCCGGCATTCTCGCCTTCTCGCGGGCGGTGTCGCGGGTAATGGACCGCTTCGCCACCAGGTCGAGCAGGCACTGGTCGAGGGTCATCATGCCGTGGGCGGCACCGGTCTGTATGGCCGAATACATCTGCGCTACCTTGTCCTCGCGGATGAGGTTCCTGATGGCCGAGGTGCCGATCATGATCTCGTGCGCCGCCACCCGGCCGCCGTTGACCCGCTTCAGCAGGGTCTGCGAGACCACCGCCTGGAGCGACTCGGAGAGCATGGAGCGCACCATGTCCTTCTCCTCCGCCGGAAACACGTCGATGACCCGGTCGATGGTCTTGGCGGCGGAGGTGGTATGGAGGGTGCCGAACACCAGGTGGCCGGTCTCGGCGGCCGTGAGCGCGAGCCGGATGGTCTCCAGGTCGCGCATCTCGCCCACCAGGATGATGTCGGGATCCTCCCTGAGCGCCGAACGCAGGGCTTCGTTGAAGCCGTGGGTGTCCCGATGCACCTCGCGCTGATTGACCAGGCACTTCTTCGACTCGTGGACGAACTCGATGGGATCCTCGATGGTGAGGATGTGGTCGTAGCGGTTGTCGTTGACGAAGTCGATCATGGCGGCGAGCGTGGTACTCTTGCCGGAGCCGGTGGGCCCCGTCACCAGCACCAGGCCGCGGGGCGTCATGGAAATGTCCTTGAACACCTGCCCCATCCCCAGGTCGTCCATGGTCAGCACTTTCGACGGGATGGTTCGGAACACCGCGCCGGCGCCGCGATTCTGGTTGAAGGCATTGACCCGAAACCGCGCCACCCCGGGCACCTCGAACGAGAAGTCCGTTTCCAGAAACTCCTCGAAATCCTTGCGCTGCTTGTCGTTCATGATCTCGTAGATCAGCGCGTGCACTTCCTGGTGCTCGAGCGGCGGCAGATTGATGCGCCTGACGTCGCCGTCCACCCGGATCATGGGCGGCAGGCCGGCGGACAGGTGGAGGTCGGAAGCGCCCTGCTTGGCGCTGAAGGCGAGAAGCTCAGTGATGTCCATGGGCGGTCCCTATCCTCAATCGGTCCTTCGATCGGTTGCTCTTCGGCAGCCTCGTGCGGGGGCGGATCCTGGACCGGCGCTCTCGAGTGTCCGTGCGCGCCCACAGCCTATAGTATTATCCGGATGTCTCGGAAACCACGCTGCCATCCGCCGTGCCGCTCGGCAGGTGCGAGATCTGCGACAGGGTTGGCACCATGAGCTTGCACTCCGTCTCCCGCAACATCGCCGACAACGTGCAGCACGTCCGCCGCCGCATGGCAGCGGCCGCCGTTGACTGTGGCCGGGAGCCGGCGGGCGTGCGTCTGGTGGCGGTGACCAAGACCCAGCCGGCTGCGGCGGTGCGCGAAGCCGCGGCTGCCGGCTGCTGTGACTTCGGCGAGAACTACCTCCAGGAAGCGCTCGACAAGATCCGCGAGCTGGATGGCCTCGGTGCCACCTGGCACTTCATCGGCGCCATCCAGTCCAATAAGACCGCGCCGATCGCCGAGCACTTCAACTGGGTTCACACCGTATCCCGCGCGCGGATCGCGGAGCGGCTGTCCCGCCAGTGTCCTGCCGGCAAGACCTTGAACGTGACGATCCAGGTGAACGTCGACGAGGATCCCGGAAAGGCGGGGGTGCCGGTCGACGAGGCCCTGCCTCTGCTGCAGGCCATCGGCGATCTGGCGAACCTCCGGGTGCGGGGCCTGATGACCATCCTGCGCCGCGGCTCGACGCCCATCGACGGCTATCGGCGCCTCGCCTCTCTGTTCGAAACCCTGGCCGGCGCAGCGCCCGAGCCGTGGGACACCTTGTCCATGGGCATGAGCGCGGACTTTCCGGAAGCCATCGCCGCCGGCGCCACTCACGTGCGCGTCGGCAGCGCGCTGTTCGGGCCGCGCAGCCCTCTCTGATTTCCGGGAGCATCGAAGTGAACGACCTGACCATCGCCTTTGTCGGCGCGGGAAACATGGCCAGAAGTCTGGCCAGCGGGCTGATCGGCGCCGGAACCCCTGCCGGCGCCGTCCGCGCGGCGGATCCGCAGCCGGATCAGCGCCGCCGTCTCGCCGAGCTCGGCGTCACCACCTTCGACAGCAACGACGCCGCGGTGGCCGGCGCGGCCGCGGTGGTGCTGGCCGTGAAGCCTCAGGTGCTCGGCCGGGTGCTCGGGGCTCTGGCCATCGGGCCGGGACAGCTCGTGATCTCCATCGCCGCGGGGGTGCCGCTGTCCGCGCTCGCCGCCTGGGCGCCATCGGGAACGGCCATCGTCCGCTGCATGCCGAACACTCCTGCGCTGCTGGGCGCCGGCGTCACCGGCATGCTCGCCAACGACGCGGTCACGGCGCCGCAGAAGCAGCTCGCCGATGCCATCCTCGGCACCGCTGGGCGTACCGTGTGGGTGGACGAGGAGTCGAAGCTCGATGCCGTCACTGCAGTATCCGGCAGCGGGCCGGCGTACTTCTTCTATCTGATGGAAGCGATGATCGACGCCGGGGAGTCGCTGGGCCTCGACCGCGCCACCGCCACCCTGCTGACCCTCGAAACCGCCTACGGCGCCGCCCGAATGGCCCGGGAAGGAAACGAGCCGCCGGCACGGCTTCGCGCCAACGTCACCTCGCCGGGTGGGACCACGGAGCGCGCCCTGTCTATACTGGACGCCGCCGGCACCGGGGACACCGTGCAGCGCGCGGTCGCCGGCGCCGCAGCGCGCGCCAGGGAACTAGCGGAGGAATTCGGCCGATCATGAACGACGCACTCAATTTCGCCATTAACTTCATCCTCGAGGTCGTCACGTTCATCTTCGTCGCCCGCTTTCTGCTCCAGGCCTGCAGGGTGGACTTCTACAATCCCCTGTCCCAAGGCCTGGTGAAAGCGACCGATCCGCTGCTGCGCCCCGTGCGCCTGGTGTTGCCCGGGTACCGCAACCTCGACTTCGCCGCATTCCTCGCGGCGGTGCTGGCTCAGGTGCTGCTGATCATGAGCCTGTCGGCCCTCGGCGGCCCCTCCTTCGGAGGCGCGGCCGTGGTGTTCGCCGTCGCCGTGCTGCGGGTGATGATGCTCATCATCCAGATCTTCTGGTGGTCGATCCTGATCGTCATCATCGCGAGCTGGATCGTCCCGGGCACCTATCATCCGGCGCTGGCGCTGCTGGCGCAGATTACCGAGCCGTTGCTGGCCCCGGCCCGGCGGCTGCTGCCGCCCATGGGCGGGCTCGACTTCTCCCCACTCGTCGTCATTCTCCTCCTGGGGGTCATCGAACGCGTGCTGCCCGAGCTCTTCCGCGCGGTCCTGCAGTGAGGTGCGCCGGGCGGTCGCGGCGCTGGCGGCCGAGTTGAAGGGCCGGAAGCCGTTGCTTTAGACTCGCCGTCCCTTTCGTCTGCCCCTATGGCGCCGATGCCGGATTCCCTGCCCTGCGACTCGGTGGGCCTGGTCGCCCCTCGCACCTACACCTCGGAGGATCCGTTCGTTCTGCAATGCGGAGAGACCCTGCCGGGGTTCGAGCTGGTATTCGAGACTTACGGACGCCTGAACGAAGCGCGCAGCAATGCCGTGCTCGTGTGCCACGCCCTGTCGGGCAACCATCACGCGGCGGGCTATCATGCCGCGGACGACAGAAGACCCGGGTGGTGGGAAACCTGCATCGGTCCCGGCAAGCCCATCGACACCGACCGCTACTTCGTGGTCAGCCCCAACAACCTCGGAGGTTGTCACGGCAGCACCGGTCCGGTCACCGCCGATCCGGCCACCGGGGAGCCCTACGGCCCCGACTTTCCGACCGTGACGGTGCGCGACTGGGTGAACAGTCAGGCCATGCTGGCGGATCACCTGGGCATCGAACGCTTTGCCGCCGTGATCGGCGGCAGCCTCGGCGGCATGCAGGCTCTGCAGTGGTCCATCGACTATCCGGAGCGGCTGCGAGCGGCGCTTCTGATCGCCTGCGCCTCCCGGCTATCGGCCCAGAACATCGCCTTCAACGAGATCGCCCGGCAGGCGATCACGGCCGATCCGGAATTCCATGGCGGCCATTACCGCGCTCGAGGCAAAAATCCCGATCTGGGACTGATGCTGGCGCGGATGGTGGGCCACGTCACCTATCTCTCCGACGACGGCATGCGGCAGCGATTCGGCCGGGAGCTGAAGTCCGGCGACATTCGCTCGGCACGGGATGTGGAGTTTCAGGTGGAGAGCTATCTCCATCATCAGGGGCGGTCGTTCTCCCGGAGCTTCGATGCGAACACCTACCTGCTCATGACCAAGGCCCTGGATTTCTTCGATCCGGCGGGGGAGCACGGCGACGACCTGGTCGCAGCGCTCGCCGCGGCCCAGTGCCGATTCCTGGTGGTATCGTTCACCACCGACTGGCGGTTCTCGGTGGAGCGGTCGAAAGAGCTGGTCGACGCCCTGGTGGAGGCACGCAAGAACGTGGCGAGTGCCATCATCGACACCGAGCACGGCCACGATGCCTTTCTGTTGCCCGTGCCCCGCTACCTGGAGGTGCTTCGTACCTACCTCGGCCGGCTGGCCGACCAGGTGGACGCCGAAGTCTTCGAGGATCTCCCCCGTGCGCGCTGACCTCGCCATCATCGTCGAGCTGATCAACCCGGGCGCGCGGGTGCTGGACCTGGGGTGCGGTACCGGCGACCTGCTGGCCCATCTCCAGGCGAACAAGCGAGTCAACGGCTACGGGTTGGAGATCGACGCGGACAACATCACCACCTGCATGGCCAAAGGGGTCAACGTCATCGAGCAGAATCTGGACGAAGGGCTCGACAATTTTCGCGACGACAGCTTCGACATGGTGGTGATGACCGAGACCCTGCAGTCGGTGCGCGCGCCGGATCTCATGCTCGACGAGATGCTGCGCATCGGGCGCGAGTGCGTGGTGACGTTCCCCAATTTCGGGCACTGGCGCTGCAGGGCTCAGCTCGCCTTGAACGGCCGCATGCCGTTGGCGCGGCACCTGCCTCACAGCTGGTTCGACACGCCGAACATCCACCTGTGCACGTTCGACGACTTCGAACTGCTGTGTCAGCGTAAGGGGCTTGCCATCATCGAACGCTTCGTCGTGGACGCCGACCACGCCAACCAGGCGCTGATCAACCGTTTTCCCAACTTCTTCGGAACCTACGCCTTCTACCGGCTCGGCAGAGCCGGCGGGCTCGGCAGAGCCGGCGGGCCGGCAGAGCCCGCGGGTTGGGAAGCGCCGGAACGAGGTCACTGTGATGTCGCGACACCTGGTAACGGCGCTGCTGGCTTTCCTCTGCCTGTCGGCCGCTGCCGTGTCGGCGGCCGCAGAGCCCTGGGGCACGCGGCAAATGGGCACCTACGAAGCGCACTTCAGCCTGGTTCCGACCACCATGCTGAACGCCGACGTGGTCGCCCACTACGGCGTCACCCGCGGGCGCGACCGGGCTCTGTTCAGCCTTTCAGTGCTCGATGCCGCGGGCGCGGCGGTGCGGGCCGGCGTCACCGGCACCATGAAGGATCTTCTCGGTCAGGAACGGGCACTCGCGCTGCGCGAGGTGGTGGAGGGAGACGCCGTCTACTATCTCGCCGAGGTGAAGCATTCCGATCGAGACGTGCTCCGTTTCGCCCTGGACGTCACGACCCCCGACGGCGGCCACCACCGGCTCGACTTCCAGCAGACCATGTACTGGTCGGACCGGTGAGGGTCGTCCTCGCCAGCGGCAACCAAGGCAAGCTCGCGGAGCTCGGCCGCCTGCTGGCACCCCTCGGCTTACAGATGGAGAGTCAGGCGGCCCTGGGCATCTCTCCGGCGCCCGAGATCCGCGCCACTTTCGTGGAGAACGCCCTCGACAAGGCGCGCCACGCGAGCCGGTGCGCAACGTTGCCGGCGCTGGCCGACGACTCAGGGCTGGTGGTGCCGATCCTCGGCGGAGCGCCCGGCATCCGTTCCGCCCGCTACGCCGGAGAGCCCGGCAACGATGCAGCCAACAATGCCAGGCTGGTCGCCGAGGTCGGCGACGGCGAAGCGCCCCAGGCATACTTCTACTGCGCGCTGGTCTACCTGCGCCACGCGGACGACCCGGCGCCGCTCATCGCCACCGGACGCTGGGACGGCGTCATCGTGCGCTCGCCGCGGGGGCACGGCGGCTTCGGCTACGACCCTCACTTCTATGTGCCCGAGCTCGCCTGCACCGCCGCTGAGCTGCCGGCGCATCGAAAAGACCGCGTGAGCCACCGCGGTCGGGCCATGGCGGCGCTGCTCACTGCGCTCCGCCGGGAGGTGTGATGGGCGGGCTCGGCCTGTATCTGCACTTTCCCTGGTGTGTGCGCAAGTGCCCGTACTGCGACTTCAATTCCCATCCCCTGCGGGAACCGGCGGGTGCGGATGGCGTGCTCGGCCAGCAAGCGGCTTATCTGGGGGCGCTCGCACGGGATCTGGACGATGCGCTGGCGGACCTGGCGCCCACCTCGATCGCGACCGTGTTCTGCGGCGGGGGCACGCCGAGCCTGTTCGCGCCGTCCGCCTTTGCGCAGATTCTCCAGCGGCTGGAAGCGTGGCTGATGTCGGGCGCGGAGGTCACCATGGAAGCCAACCCGGGCACCGTGGAGCATCACGATTTCGCCGGCTACCGGCGCGCCGGCATCAACCGGCTGTCCCTGGGGGCGCAGTCGTTCAGCGCCGCGAAGCTCGCGGAGCTCGGCCGGATACACGGTCCGGAGGAGACCGTCCGGGCCTTCCGCGGCGCGCGCCGCGCGGGCTTCGACAACATCAATCTGGATCTCATGTACGGCTTGCCCCGGCAGACCGTGGACGAGGCGCTCACGGACCTTCGCGAGGGCCTGTCGCTCGAGCCGGAGCATCTGAGCTGGTACCAGCTCACCATCGAGCCGAAGACCGAGTTCGCCCGGCGACCGCCGCTGGTCGCCAGCCACGACGAGATCGCCGACATGGAGCAGCGCGGGCTCGCCCTGCTGGAGGACGCCGGCTACCGGCGCTACGAGATCTCGGCGTTCGCGCGACCGGGCTTCGAGTGCCGCCACAACCTCAATTACTGGCGGTTCGGCGACTACGTGGGCGCCGGCGCCGGCGCCCACGGCAAACGCTCGCAATGGCTCTCCGGCGAGCTGGCCATCGTGCGGACCGCAAAGCGCCCGCAGCCGCGGCGCTATCTGGAAGACCCGCTGGAAACGGAGCGACAGGCGATCGCCGGCGCAGGAGAACGCGCGTTCGAGTTTCTGCTGAACGCCCTGAGGCTGGTGGAGGGGGTCGACCGGGAAGACTTCGAGGCGCGCACGGGGCTTCGCTGGGCCGTGCTGGAGCCGCGCTGGCGCGCGCTGGCGGCCGAAGGGCTGGTGCGCGATGACCGAATCGGCACCACTGATCGGGGCCTTCGCTACCTCGACAGCGTGCTTCAGCGTTTCCTCGAGTAACGGAGCTCGTGCACCTGGTGCCCGAGCCTCAGGCCGCGGGTTTCGAACCGGGTCGACGGTCTGTGCGCAGCGTCCGAGTCGCTGCCGCCCGACTCCGGCAGCGGACAGGGTTCTCGCGCCAGCTCGGGCTCGGCATCCAGCACCCGAGCCGTCCAGACGGCGTAGTCCTCCCAATCGGTGGCCAGCCACAGCCGCCCGCCGGGCGCCAGCCGGCTCGCCAGCAAACGGGCGAACGGTGGCTGGATCAGCCGGCGTTTATGATGGCGCTTCTTCGGCCAGGGGTCAGGAAAGAAGATTCGCGCCTCGGCGAGGGAGGCCGGCGCGATCTGCCGCTCCAGCACGTCCTCCGCGGGCGCTTCCAGCAGCCGCACGTTGGCGACGCCATGGCGCTCCAGGGCGAGCAGCGCCGCGCCGATGCCCGGCTGGTAGACCTCGACCCCCAGCAGATTCCAGTCCGGCCGTGCGCCGGCCCAGTGAACGAGCGCCGATCCCGTGCCAAAGCCGATCTCGAGCCCCAGCGGCGCCGAACGGCCGAACACGGCATCGGGGTCGAGCGAGCCGGCGGCAGGCAGACAGTAGCGGCCCCCCAGCTCGGCCAGCGCGCGGCTCTGACCGCGTGTGAGGCGGCCGCGGCGGCGGAGGTGAAGCTGCCGTTTCGCGAGCGGTTCCATGGCGGCGGATGAGAACCCTACAGGCCGACCCGCCAGGCCGCCCACAACAGCGCCAGCCAGCCGACGATGAACGCCGCTCCGCCGAGAGGTGTGACGGGGCCGAGGACCCGCGGGCCACCGAGGGCGAGGGCGTAGAGGCTCCCGGAGAACAGCAGCACCCCCAGCACGAAGCTCCAACCGGACACGGCGAGCGCGGCTCGCGGCGGCTGATCCATCGCGCCGAGGCGAAGCCACAGGCCCACCGCCAGCAACGCCAGGGTGTGAATGAGCTGATAGGAAACCGCGGTATGCCAGACCTCGAGCGCCGCCGCCGGTAGTCGCGCCTTCAGCGCATGGGCGCCGAACGCGCCGAGCGCCACGCCCACCGCCCCGTAGCCGGCGGCAATGCCGAGAAACGGCGCACCGCCGGGCACGCTCTCAGGCCGCCACCGCCGTGCGCAGCTTTTTCATGGCGTTCTTCTCGATCTGACGGATACGCTCTGCGGATACCTCGTAGCGATCCGCCAGATCATGCAGGGTCAACTTGTCGTCCGACAGCCATCGGCTCTGGATGATGTCGCGGCTGCGCTCGTCGAGGTCCGAGAGGGCTATAGAGAGCTTGTCGGCAGCGGCCACCTGCCAGTCCTCCTCGGCGACCGCGTCCTCGGGGTTGGCGCCCTCCTGCTCCAGGTAGTTCACGGGCGCATAAAACATTCCGCCGCCATCGCTGTCGTCGTCGTCGTCGAACCCGTCGAAGGACAAATCGCTCGCCGCCATGCGGCCCTCCATACGCGACACTTCCTCCTCGGAGACGCCGAGCTGTTCGGCCATGGTGCGGGTCTCGTCCTGGGTCAGCCAGGCGAGCCGCTGCTTGGAGCTGCGCAGATTGAAGAACAGCTTTCGCTGCGCTTTGGTGGTGGCGACCTTGACGATGCGCCAGTTGCGCAGGATGTACTCGTGCATCTCTGCCTTGATCCAATGCACCGCGAACGAGATCAGGCGCACGCCCACTTCCGGGTTGAAGCGCTTCACCGCCTTCATCAGCCCCACGTTGCCTTCCTGGATCAGGTCTGCCTGGGGCAGCCCGTAGCCCCGGTACGAGCGGGCTAGATGAACCACGAACCGCAGGTGCGACAGCACCAGCTTGCGAGCCGCCTCCAGATCGTTCTGATAGTAGAACTGTTCTGCCAGCGTCTTCTCTTCCTCGGCGGACAGCAGCGGTATCGCACCTACCGTCCGCACGTACGTCTCCAGGTCGCGGCCGGGCGACAGGCTATTCAGAGACAGCAGATTCGCGGTCATGTGATACCTCCGGTAACACTCGGTGGGAAAGTCTAGCACTCGTGGGGTTAGACTGCTAAGCCTTGCAGCAGTTCCCGGAATCGCTTCATACCATCCTTCGTAACTCTTTGAGTATTAAAGGATTTCCAGATCCGCTAAGCGTTGCCGCACGGCGACCACGGCGCCGCCGACTCCCAACGCGCCGGCGGCCGCGAACAGCACGCCGATGAATGCAGGATCGAAGCCAGTCAGATCCAGCTCGCGGCCGTAGCTGCCGAGCAGCCCGGCCAGGGGACCCTCGATCACCAACAGGCCGACGGAGAGCAGCATGGCAGCCACCAGCCCGCCGCCGAGCCCGTACACCAGCCCGAAATACAGAAACGGCCTGCGCATTTGCGCATCGGTGGCTCCTACCAGCTTGAGCACCCGGACCTCCTCGAGCCGTGCTTCGATGGCGAGCCGCACCGACGTGGCGGTAATCAGCACCGCGCCCAGCCCGAACAGCACCGCCAGCATCACTCCCATGCGGGTCACCACCCGGGTGATGTCGGTCACCCGTTCCAGCCACGTCTTCTCCACCACTACATCGGCCACGCCGTCGGCTCCCCGGGCGATGTCGGCCAACGCGTCGAGCTGCGGCGGGCCGGCTCCCGGCTCGAGCGTTGCCCGTACCGATGCCGGCAGCGGATTCTCGTCCAGCAGCGCCAGCGCATCGGAAATGTCGGCAAAGCGCTGGAACTCCTGCAGAGCCTGCTCGGCGCTGACCGAGATGACCGCCTGAACGCCTGGCTGCTGACGCAACCGATCGGCGAGCGCGTCCACCGCTTGCTCGGGCTCGCCGACATCGAAGTACACCGACAGCCCGGGCCGGCCCTGCCACGCGCCGGTCATGGCGGCGAGGTTCACCTGCAGCAGAAACAGCCCCGCCGGAAGGGCGAGCGCGATGCCCACCAAGAGCCAGACCAGCAGGCTCGTGCCGAGCCGTTCGGAGACGAAATGCAAGGTCTCCCGGAGGATGCGCAGATGGTCGCGAAACGGCGCCAAGGCGCCGCCCGCGCGGCTCCGCGGCCAGGGGTCCTTCATGGCGCGCGCCGACCTTGGCCTAACCCCTGCCATCCACTTCCTCGCCGTGCCCGACGTCCTCTGCGGCCGGCACTGCCTGAAGCTCCTGCCCGGCGCCGTCGGCCGCCGCCGGGCGATCGCTCACCATGACGCCGTCCGACAGCTCGACGATACGCATGCCCATGGACTCGATCAGATCGCGGTCGTGACTGGCCACCAGCACGGTAGTGCCGATCTGGTGGAACTGGCGGAACAGCTGCATGATGTCCCGCGACAGCTCCGGGTCCAGGTTGCCGGTAGGCTCGTCCGCCAGCAGGATCTTCGGCCGGGTGACCACGGCCCGGGCGATCCCCACCCGCTGCTGCTCGCCGGTGGACAGGTAGCTCGGCAACATGGACTCCCTGGCCAGCAGCCCGACCCGGGACAGCGCCGCCCGGACCCGCCGCGCCACGTCCCGTTCCCGGAGCCCCGCCACCCTGAGCGGCAAGGCCACGTTCTCGTAAACCGTACGGTGGCCGAGCAGATGATGGTCCTGAAACACCGCCCCCAGGTGCTGGCGGTAGCGGGCCAGCCGTTTTCTGGAGATCTGGGTGACGTTGACTCCGTTCACCAGAATCTGCCCCCTGGTGGGCCTGTCGAGACACAGCAGGAGCTTCAGAAAGGTGCTCTTGCCGGCGCCGGAGTGGCCGGTGAGGAACGTCATGGAGCCGGGCTCGAAACGGACGGTCAGGTCCTTCAGGCCCTCCTGACCGTTGTCGAAGCGTTTGCTGACCTGATGAAACTCGACCAGGGACACGGGCCTCTCACTCGCGGGCGAGCAACGCCGCCACGAAGTCCTCCGCCGAAAACGGTTTCAGATCGTCGACGCCCTCGCCGATGCCGATGAAGTGCACGGGCCGCCCGATCTGACGGGCGATTGCGAACAGCACCCCCGCCTTGGCCGTGCCGTCCAGCTTGGTGACGATGAGGCCGGTGACGCCCACCGCGGCGTCGAACTCGCGCACCTGGGACAGGGCGTTCTGGCCCACCGTGGCATCGAGCACCAGCAGCACCTGATGAGGCGCCCGTTCGTCCAGGCGGCCGACCACCCGCTTCACCTTCTTCAGCTCCTCCATGAGGTTGGTCTTGGCCTGCAGCCGCCCGGCGGTATCCGCCAGCAGCACGTCCACGCCCCGGGCACGCGCCGCCTGCACCGCGTCATAGACCACTGACGCGCTGTCGGCGCCCTGGCGCTGAGCGATCACCGGCACTCCGGTACGTTCGCCCCAGCGCTGGAGCTGCTCCACGGCCGCCGCCCGGAAGGTGTCCCCGGCGGCCAGCATGACCGAATATCCGCGGCCGGCGAGCTGATGCGCCAGCTTGCCGATGGTGGTGGTCTTGCCCACGCCGTTGACCCCGACGAAGAACACCACGTGGGGCCGTTGGTCCGCAGGAATCTCGAACGGCCGCGCCAGCGGCGCGAGCCGTTCCTCCAGCAGCTCCGCCAGCGCCCCGTGCAGGGCGACCGTATCGTTCAGCTCACGGCGTTTCACCCGGCGAGTGAGATCCGCCATGATCTCGCGGGTGGTGTCGGTGCCGACGTCGGTGACCAGCAACGCCGTCTCCAGCTCCTCCATCACCGAGTCGTCGATCTCCTTCTCGCCCAGGAGCAGGTTGCCTACGCCTTCGGCGAGCTGACCGCGGGTCTTGGTGAGGCTGGACTTCAGCCGCCGCCACAGGCCCGTTCTGCCTGCCTTTCCGCCTTCCTCTGCTGGCTCGCTCACGTGCCTCCTATGCCGTGGAACAGGTGCCGGGTCCGCTTGTCCGCCGATCATCTGTGCCCCACCATGGCGCGGATTCCGCCGGATGGGTGTCGCACGACAGTATGACCAGGAACGATGTGCGCATTATCGGCGGTAAGTGGAAAGGGCGAAAGCTCGCGTTCCCGGACCGGCCCCATCTGCGCCCGACCCTGGGGCGGGTGAGGGAGACCCTGTTCAACTGGCTGCGCGCCGACGTCGTCGGCAGCCGCTGCCTCGATCTGTTCGCGGGCAGCGGCGCCCTGGGCCTGGAAGCCGCGTCACGGGGAGCGGCAGCGGTGACCCTGGTGGACGGGGACCGCCGGGTAGTCCGCAGCCTCAGGGACAACGTCGCCCGGCTCGGCGCGGACAACGTCACCGTGATCTGCAACCGCGCCGACCGCATGCTGCGGCGCCAGGCGGGGCCGTGGGATCTCGTCTTCGTCGATCCGCCGTTCGCCGCCAATCTGGCTGCCGCCACGCTGGACATGCTCGCCGAGATCGGTGCGCTGGCGCCGGAGGGTCTCATCTACGTGGAGGTTTCGCGCCGCGAGCCCCTGCCGACCGGCCCCTGGCGTGCCGTCCGCGAAGCGGAGGCGGGGGAAACACGCTTCGGCCTCCTTGCGACCCCCTGAGGGCGCCGTTACCATCCGACACCTTCCTGGGGGAGTCACCGATGCGCGTGGTCGTCTATCCGGGGTCCTTCAACCCCATCACCAAAGGACACATGGACCTGATCCAGCGGGCCTTGCACCTGTTCGACCACGTCGTGGTGGCGATCGGCACGTCGGCTCAGAAGGATCCCAAGGTGGACCTCAAGGAGCGCATCGAGCTGTGCCGCGAGGTCCTGGCCGACCATGGGGACCGTGTGTCCGTGGAAGGTTTCAACACCCTGCTGGTGAACTACGTGCGCAGCAAGGGCACCTACTACATCCTGCGCGGTCTGCGCACGGTCACCGACTTCGACTACGAATTCCAGATGGCCGAAATGAACCAGTCGCTGGATCCGGCCATCGAGTACGTATTTCTGCCCACGTCCAAGGAGTGCTCCTTCATCTCCTCGACCCTGGTGCGCGAGATCGCCGGCCTGGGAGGAGACATCTCCCAGTTCGTTCACCCGGCGGTGGTGCGCGCCTACAGGACGGAATAGGCGGGTGCCTCAGTTCCGGTCGTGGGTCTCTTCGCGCGGCGCCTGATAGCGGCCGGAGGAGCGACAGCCGAGACAGCGCACGAAGGTTTCCCGTGCCGGTCCCACCACCAGGGTCTTCGCCGCCTGATCGACGTTGCCACCCGCGGCGCTGAACGGCAGGCTGACCACGAAGATCGCCGTCCCGAGCGCGGTCGCCACCACGCCCAGCGGCCGGGCGAGCAGCAGGTCCGCAGCCATGAGCTCCGCGGACGGCTCTTCCTCGGTGCCAGCCGCAGCCTCGGCGGCGAAAAGGCCGGTGAGCGACGCGCACAGCAGCAGCCGACCCGGCAGCCGGCGCAGTTGCTTCATGTCCACAGTGTTCATTCCTTCCAGTGGCCGTTCAGCCAGTGGCCGTTCAGCCAGTGGCCGTTCAGTGGCCGTTCAGCGGCGTCGCCGAGACGCCGTCCCCGGGAGGCGTCGGCCGAGCGCGCCTCTCACTCGATACTCTAGCACCGGACGCCCGCGAAACCTTGGGCACGTTGGCAATTCGGGCAAAAAACCGTCGCTCTCTGGCCCAGCCGCGCCCCTTTCAAACGAGCCTGGCAGACCTTGCACGGCAGGCCCTCCCGCCCGTACACGTAGAGCGACTGCCGGAAGTAGCCGGGCTGGCCGTCCTGGTTGACGAAGTCTCGCAAGGTCGTGCCGCCCATGTCGATGGCCCGCCCGAGCACCAGCCTGACGGCCCCGGCCAATGCCTGGTAGCCCGCCAGAGTGACCCGATGGGCCCGCAGGCTCGGCCGCAGTCCGGCGAGGAACAGCGCTTCGTTGGCGTAGATGTTGCCGACGCCGACCACCACGCTCGCGTCCATCAGCAGGGACTTCACCGCGACGCGCCGGCGCCGCGCGGCAGCTTTCAGGTAGCCGCCGGTGAACTCGTCCGAAAGCGGCTCAACCCCCAGACGCGCCAGCAGCCAGTGGGGTTCGGCGGCGGCTTCGTGCCAGTGGATGCTGCCGAACCGGCGGGGGTCGTTCATCCGCAGCAGCTTGCCGGAGTCGAGCAGCACGTCGACGTGGTCGTGCTTGCCCGCGGGAGCGGCCGCCGGCAGCACTCTGAGGCTCCCGGACATACCCAGGTGAACGATAAGTACGCCGGTCTCCAGGGTGACGAGCAGATATTTGCCGCGCCGGCCCACTGCGCGCACGGTCTGGCCCTCGAGCCCTGGCGGAAGCACCACGGGCCAGCGCAGCGACGGGTTTCGCAGCCGCCAGCCGAGCACGCGTCGCCCGACCAGATGCGGCTCGATGCCGCGACGGGTGGTTTCGACTTCGGGTAGCTCAGGCACTCGGGGCGCCGCGGCGCCGGATCCTCAGGGCCCGTCGCCGCCGGGCGGCCTCGTTACTTGATCTTGGCTTCGGTGTAGATCACGTGCTTTCGGGCCACGGGATCGTACTTCTTGAACTCGAGCTTGTCGGGCGTGTTCCGTTTGTTCTTGTCGGTGGTGTAGTAGTGCCCGGTTCCGGCGCTGGAAACGAGTTTGATCTTTTCTCTCATGATATCGACCCTCCCGGTCGCAGGTCAGACCCGCTCACCACGGCGCCGGATGTCGGCCAGCACCTGATCGATGCCCTTCTTGTCGATGATCCGCATGCCCTTGGAGGACACCCTGAGCCGCACGAACCGCTTCTCGCTGTCGACCCAGAACCGGTGGTAGTGGAGGTTCGGGGAGAACCGCCGCCGGGTCTTGTTCTGGGCGTGGCTGACGTTGTTGCCCGAGAGCGGCCGCTTGCCGGTCACCTGGCAGACTTGCGACATGGCACTTCTGGTCCGGAAAAAATGAGGCGCGTTTATACCAGAGCGCCGGGGTTCGGGCAAGGCGCTGCGGTGTCGGCAGCGGACCTTTCACAACAGCCCCCGCTCGGCGAGGGACACCGTGGCCCCATGGCCGACGATCACGTGATCGATGACCCGCACGTCGATCTGCATGAGCAGCTGACGCAGCTCCTCGGTGAGTCGGAGGTCACTCGGGCTCGGCTCCGGGTGCCCGGATGGGTGATTGTGGGCCAGGATCAGCGCTGCGGCGTTGTGCGCCAGTGCACGCTTGAGCACCTCCCGCGGGTGCACGCTGGCGCGGTCCACCGAGCCGAAGAACAGCCGCTCGAAGCCGATGAAGCGGTGTCGTGCATCCAGGAACAGACAGGCGAACACCTCGCGCTCGCTGGCGGAGAGGGCGTGCTGCAGGTAGCGGCGCACCGCGGCGGTGTCGGACAGCAGCGGGCGGTCGGCGATCCCGGCTTCGGCGTGCCGCTCGCCGAGCGCCAGCACGGCTTTGAGCAGGGCGATGCGCGCAGGTCCGAGGCCCCGCACCCGGGCCAGCCGCTCGGGAGCCGCAAGCAGCAATCCGCGCAGCCCGGCGAACGAGCTGAGCAGGTTGCGGGCGAAGCTGAGCACATCGGTCTCGCCGTCTCCGGTGCCGAGACACACCGCCAGCAGCTCCGCGTCGGACAGCGCCCCGGGCCCCGCCGTCAACAGCCGCTCGCGGGGCCGCTCCCCGTGCAGTCGTGCAGGGCGCCCGCGCGCCCACGGCGCACCGCCGCCGATCGGCCGACCCGTCTGCAAGTCGTCTTGCCGCTCCATCGTCCGCTCCCGGTCGCGTGTGAGGCCCCCGGCTTGGTGGTATGGTTGCGCGCCAACGGCAACGGCACCCGCGGGCAGCCCCCATGAGCGCAGGCACCGACCTTCCAGCACCGGACCACCAGCCTCTGGCCGGACGCCGCATAATAGTTGGTGTCGCCGGCGGCATTGCAGCCTACAAGTCCCCCATTCTTGTGCGACGGCTTCGCGACGCCGGCGCGGACGTGCAGGTCGTGACCACCCGGGCGGCCGCCCGCTTCGTCACCGCCACGACCTTGCAGGCCGTGTCCGGACGACCGGTGCGGCACGACCTGTGGGACGAGCAGGCGGAAGCCGCCATGGGTCACATCGAGCTGGCGCGTTGGGCCGAGCTGATCGTCGTCGCGCCAGCCACCGCCGATCTGCTGGCACGGCTCGCCGCCGGACGCGCCGACGATCTGTTGTGCACCTTGCGGCTGGCGAGCCGCGCGCCGGTGCTGCTGGCGCCCGCCATGAACGTGGTCATGTGGGAGCATGCTGCCACCCGCCGCAACCTTCGCCGGCTGGAGGATGACGGCTGTTTGATCGCGGGTCCGGACAGCGGGCCTATGGCCTGCGGCGAGTTCGGGGAAGGCCGCATGGTGGAGCCGGATGTGCTGCTGGATCAGGTCACCGCGCACTTCCGGGCGGACAGCCTGCTGCCGGCCCTGACAGGCCGTCACGTCCTGATCACCGCCGGCCCGACCCGGGAAGCCATCGACCCCGTCCGCTACCTCAGCAATCACAGCTCCGGCAAGCAGGGCTACGCCCTGGCGGCCGCCGCGCGTAGCGCCGGCGCCCGCGTGACCCTCATCAGCGGCCCGGTGTCGCTGGCCCCGCCCGCGGGCGTCGACACCGTTCCGGTCATCAGCGCCTCGGACATGTACGACGCCGTCATGGCGCGGCTCGACGACTGCGACGTATTCATCGGCGTGGCGGCCGTGGCCGATTTCCGTCCCGCCAGCGCGGCGGAGCAGAAAATCAAGAAGTCTGGGGACGGCGGCTCCATGACGCTGGCCCTGGTGGAAAACCCGGACATCGTCGCCACCGTGGCCGGCCGGCCGAAACGGCCTTTCGTGGTAGGGTTCGCGGCCGAGACGGAGAACGTCCTCGACCACGGGCGTGCCAAGCGCGAGCGCAAACGCCTGGATCTCATCGCCGTCAACGACGTCTCCCGGGCCGGGATCGGCTTCGGCAGCGACGAGAACGCGGTGACCCTGGTCTGGCAAGGCGGAGAGCGCGAGCTGCCGAGGGCGAGCAAGGCTGCGGTGGCGCGGGCACTGCTCGAAATTGTGGCCGAGCAGCTGGGCGGTTCGTGAGCACTGGCTAACCCGAAGACGCTCGATGGGGGCGGGACGGGAAAGCGCGAGCCCCTGGATGGCGCGCGATTGGCCAACTACCATTGCAGCAGGGACTGAGGATCCAGCCTTGAACAACACCAGCCAGGAAGGCGCGACGCCGGCGATGCCGACACGGCGGCGCAGGATCGGGCAGGGCATCTGGCCCGGCGCTTTGCTGGTCATCGCGCTGTCGGTGAGCGGGCTCGCAGTCGCGGGGGTCGTAATCTGGTGGTACCTGGTCAGTGGCGCCAACGAGGCCCATCGCGATCAGCTTGCCGACGCCCGCGCCGCCAGCTACGCGGGCCTGCTGGACGCCCGGGTGGCGCTGCTCAAGGCCCAGATAAGGGCCGCCGCCGCCGCGCCCGAGACGGTAACGGCCGTCACCGGCACGGACGATGCCAGCCGGGAACGGGCCGGGGCGGCACTCGCCGCAGTGATTCCCTACGCCGACCGGGTCGACGTCATTCCGCTGGGCGCCGCCAGGCTCGACCGCAATGCCGACGTCCCTATTTCCTACGCGGCGCTGACGGTCATCCAACGAGCCGAGAGCCAACCGTTCGTCGGGCCGGAAGGAGTGAAGCTGGACAACCAGGGCGCGCGCTTCTACGCGGCGAGCCCCATTCTGCACAGCGGCGGTGCCGTGGCCGGGGTGCTGTTCGTCGCGCTGTCCGCGGACTTCCTGCTCGATCCGATCAAGACGTTCGACCAGGGCCAGGGCCAGGTGACCCTGCAGCAGAGCTTCGAAGGGATGGAGCCGGTGGCGCTGCTGCAGTGGGGCGACCCCGGAACGGTGACGTCAACGTCCGCCGATGTTATCCGTCCGCTCTCGGTGCCTCATTGGAGCGTCGTGTTCGATCCGAACGAGACTGCGGTCGCGCCGGTGGCCGATGTGACTCAACTCTTCACCGCCATGGCCGCAGCGTTGGCGCTGCTCCTCGGCGGCGTGCTGTTCGCGTTCTCGAACCTGTCTCGCCACCTCAAGCACGACGCCGACACGCTGCTGGAGCAGATCGGCAACAGTCTCCGCGGACGGCGTCAGCAGCCGCAGCACTACCGCTTTGCCATGTTCGGCGACCTGGCGCGCCACGTCGTCCACATGGCCCGGCCGCTGGCCGATTCCGATGCCACCCGCAGGGGCAGGCGCCCGGTCCCCCACACCTGCTGCAACGGCTGCCGCGGCGGCTGCCGGCAACGGCGAGGCCGCCGACCCGGCGGACGGCAGCGTGGTGGACCAGTTGCTGAGCGATCCGGAACCGCCGCCGGAGGCGAAGGCAAGGGCGCGAACCGACGATTTTCTCGACGTGCGCGACGACAACTTCGGTATCGAGGTCTCGGAAGACACCTCGCCGGTGGCCATGGGACTCGAGCTCGAGCCGGAGATCTTCCGCGCCTACGATATCCGCGGCATCACCAGCAGCAACCTGAGCGAAGAGGTGGTGTACTGGATCGGTCGCGCCTTCGCGGCGGAAGCCGCTGAGCACGGCCAGGGCAAGGTCGCGGTCGGGCGCGACGGGCGTCACTCCAGCGCACCCCTCCGGGACGCGCTGGTGCGGGGGCTGAACGAAGGCGGCGCCGACGTGCTGGACGTCGGCCAGGTGCCGACGCCGGTGCTGTACTACGCCACCCACGTGCTCGACACCCGCACCGGCATCATGATCACCGGCTCCCACAATCCGCCCGAGTATAACGGCCTGAAGATGGTGATCGACGGTGAGACGCTGGCGGAGGCGCGGATCCAGGCGCTCCGGATGCGCATCGAAGAGAACCGGCTTCCGGAGGGGAGCGGAGACGTGGAGACCGTGAACGTCTCCGATCAGTACCTGGACCGCATCGCCGACGACGTGGTGGTGGCGCAGCCGCTCAAGGTGGTGGTGGACTGCGGCAATGGCGTGGCAGGCCTGCTGGCGCCGGACCTGGTAGGTCAGCTCGGCTGCGAGGTGGTACCTCTCTACTGCGACGTGGACGGTGACTTTCCGAACCACCACCCGGACCCGGCGGAGCCGGAGAACCTCGAGGACCTCATCACGGTGGTGGGCGCCGAGAAAGCCGACATAGGGCTCGCGTTCGACGGCGATGGCGATCGGCTGGGCGTGGTCACCGGCAGCGGCACCATCATCTGGCCCGACAAGCTCCTGATGCTCTATGCGCAGGACATCGTCGGGCGCAATCCGGGCGCCGACATCCTCTACGACGTCAAGTGCAGCCGTCACCTGAACGCCCTGATCAGCGACCTCGGCGGTCGGCCGATCATGTGGAAGACCGGCCACTCCCACATGAAGGCGAAGCTCAAGGAGACGGGTGCTCTGCTGGCCGGCGAGTTCAGCGGCCACATCTGCTTCGGCGAGCGCTGGTACGGCTTCGACGACGCCCTGTATTCCGCCGCGCGCCTGCTGGAGATCCTCGGCAGCACCGAGTCCACGGCCGATGAGCTGTTCGCCCAGTTCCCCGTGACCTTCAGCACTCCGGAGATCAAGATCAAGACCACTGAGAAGGCCAAGTTCGAGATCATCCAGCGGCTATCGAACGAGGGAGACTTCGGCAGCGGCACCGTCACCACCATCGACGGCCTCCGGGTGGACTATCCGGACGGCTGGGGCCTGATCCGGCCCTCCAACACCAGCCCGGTCCTGTCGCTCAGGTTCGAAGCGGACGGTCAGGAGGCGTTGAAGCGAATTCAGGATCTGTTCCAGGCCCAGCTCTCGAAGATCGACCCCGCCCTCACGTTGCGCTGAAGCCATGCAGATATCCGACAATCAGGCGAAGAACATCGCCAGCGTCCTGACTGAGGCACTCCCCTACATCCGCCGTTACCACGGCAGCACGCTGGTGATCAAATACGGCGGCAACGCCATGGTGGAGCCGCAGCTTCAGAACACCTTTGCGCGGGACATTGTGCTGCTGAAGCTGGTTGGCATGAACCCGGTGGTGGTGCACGGTGGTGGGCCGCAGATCGGCCAGCTGCTCGCGCGTCTGGGGATTCCCAGCCGATTCGTCGACGGCATGCGCGTCACCGACGCCGAGACCATGGACGTGGTGGAGATGGTGCTCGGGGGCCTGGTCAACCAGGACATCGTGTCGCTGATCAACCAGCACGGTGGCCGAGCCGTGGGTGTGACCGGCAAGGACGGCGGCCTGATCCGTGCCCGCAAGATGACCTTGAAGCACAACGACCAGGTGCTGGACGCCTCCGAGATCATCGACATCGGCCACGTCGGCGAGGTGGTGTCGGTAGACGTGGGCATCATCGACTCACTGACCCGGGACGACTTCATTCCCGTCATCGCACCCATCGGGGTCGGGGCGTCGGGGGAGTCCTACAACATCAACGCCGACCTCGTGGCCGGGCGCCTGGCGGAAGCGCTCGCCGCCGAGAAGCTCATCCTGCTGACCAACCGCCCCGGCATCCTCGACGCGGCCGGCGGGCGTCTGCCGAGCCTGTCGGCCGCCGAGGTGGAGGCGCTGATCGCCGACGGCACCATCAACGAGGGCATGCTTCCAAAGACCACGTGCGCTCTGGACGCGCTGCGCGGCGGGGTGGGCAGCGTTCAAGTGATCGACGGCACCATCGCTCACTCGCTGTTGATCGAAATCTTCACCGACGCGGGCATCGGCACCAAGATCACCCTGGAGCCGGAGACGGCGGGCGACGATGGCGGCTAACGTCCGCAACAACCGGCGTCAGGAGATCCTGCAGGCGTTCGCCCTGATGCTCGAAACCCACCCCGGCAGCCGCATCACCACCGCGGCGCTGGCGAGCCAGGTGGGAGTATCCGAAGCGGCCCTGTACCGGCACTTCCCCAGCAAAGCCAAGATGCTCGAGGGGCTGATCGAGTTCGTCGAGGAGAGCGTGTTCAGCCGCATCGGCCGGATCCTCGCCGAGGAGACCTCCGCCGAAGCCCGTTGCCGCATGATCCTGTGGCTGCTGCTGTCGTTTGCGGAACGCAACCCCGGCATGGCGCGCCTGCTGGTGGGCGACGCTCTGCTCGGTGAGTCACAGCGGCTGCGCACCCGCGTGCGGCAGCTTTTCGACCGCCTCGAGACCCAGCTCAGGAGCATTCACCGGGAGTGGTCGGCGCACCGAGTGCCGGCGCCGGTGCCTGGCAGCACGGCGGCCGCCAACCTGCTGCTCTCGGCCGCCGAAGGCCGCATCAACCAGTTCGTGCGCAGCGAGTTCCGGGCGCTGCCGACGGCGGGCTGGGAAGAGCAGTGGAAGGCCCTGGAGCGCGCCGTGTTCGTTTAGTGTGTGGCTTCAACGGTCGCCCGGTCGGCGGTGCCGGCGTCGGCGAGGGTGCCCGTGCAGGTGCCGTCGCGGAACCGTTCGTGGTCGTGGGCGAAGCGCGCGTCCGCCTGCTGCTCTTCCTGGTGGCGTTGCGCGATCTCCGCCTTCAGGGTCCGAATCTGGCTGCGGCTGCCGTCGATGTTCTGGAGCAGGGTGGGCGGAATTTCCCGGCCGGCCCGTTCCGCGTCCGCCGCCTGGCCGCGCAGCCGGTTCTGCTCGCGCTCCGCCTGGCGAAGGTTCGCCTGAAGCTGCTCGATGCGGGTATCCAGCGAAGCAAGCGCTTCCGCGCGGGCATGGTCGATGTCGGACTCGGAGCCGTAGAGCTGGTAGAGCCGGTCGAGCTCGTCACGGCAGGCTTTCTCGGCCTTTTCCCGTCGCAGCTTCTCGGCCAGCTCGACGGCCGGAAGCTGCGGCGCCACCGACTCCAGCACCTGGCCGGTCTCCATGTCGATCTTCTGATAGCCGGCCTTCACCTGCTCCGGGGGCAGCGTGTAAGAGAACACCGGTTCCCCCTGGGCGTTGGTGTAGCGGTACACCACAGTCTCCGCGGCGAAGCTCGGCGCCGCGATCAGCAACGCCAGGCTCACGCGCAGCAGCGCCTTCAGCGGCGCCGGGCACGGAATGCCGCGACCCCCCGTCCACCTATGCGGCCGCGCCGGCCTTTCAGCTTCGCGCACAGTAAGCCTCCCGGTACGCCTCGATTCTTCGTTTCAAAGCAACGCGATGGTTGTCGCCGTCCGCCTCCACGTCAAGGTAGTCGATCACATCCTCGAGGGTAAGCAAGCTGACCACCTGCACGCCCAGCTCGTCGGCCAGCACATCCACCGAGGTACGGCCCTGATCCGTGAGCTCCCGCCTGTCCAAAGCGATCACCACGCCGACCAAGGTGCCTCCGGTGCGGCGGAGCAGCCCTACCGCTTCGCGTACCGCGGTGCCCGCAGTCAGCACGTCGTCCACCACGACCACGCGCCCGGAGACGTCGCCGCCGACGAAGGCGCCGCCCTCCCCGTGCTCCTTGGCCTCCTTGCGGTTGAAGGCCCACGCGCAGTCGCGGCCCAGCCGCGACAGGGCTTCCGCGGTCGCGACGGCGATGGGGATGCCTTTGTAGGCCGGCCCGAACACCACGTCGAAGTCGAGCCCGGCCGCCAGGATGCGGGCTGCGTAAGCCTCCCCGAGACGTTGAATGGCGCGGCCGGTGTTCAGCGCCCCGAGATTGAAGAAGTAAGGGCTCCGGCGCCCGGACTTCAACGTGAAGTCGCCGAAGGTCAGCACCCCGGAGTCCACCAGCAGACCTACCAGTTCCTTGCCCCCAGGGCCCGTTGCGGTGCCCTCAGACCGGCCGCTCATGACCGGCTCAGCCCCACTCCAGGGCGACCCGCTGAGCTTCGAGCAGCTGGTCGGTGCCCTGGCGGGCCAGCGCCAGCATCGCCGTGAGCTGATCGTCGTCGAACGGCGCGCCCTCGGCCGTGCCCTGGATCTCGATGAACCCCCCGGAGCCCACCCTGACCACGTTCATGTCGGTCTCGGCATTCGAGTCTTCAGCATAGTCCAGATCCAGCACCGCTTCGCCGCGGTAGATGCCCACGGACACGGATGCCACCAGATCCCTGAACGCCTGCTGAACGCCCACCTGGCCGAGCGCGTCGGCAAGCGCGACGCAGGCGCCGGTGATGGACGCGGTACGGGTGCCGCCGTCGGCCTGAATCACGTCGCAGTCGAGCCGCACCGTACGCTCGCCCAGCGCCTTCAGGTCGACGGCCGCACGCAGCGAGCGGCCGATCAGCCGCTGGATCTCCACCGTGCGGCCACCCTGCTTGCCCCGTGCCGCCTCCCGGTCGCTGCGGGTATGGGTAGCGCCCGGCAGCATGCCGTACTCGGCGGTGATCCAGCCGCGACCGCGGCCGCGCAGAAACGGCGGCACCGACTCGTCCACCGCGGCCGTGCAGATGACTCGGGTGTCGCCGAACTCCACCAGCACGGATCCTGCTGCGTGCTTGGTGAATCCGCGGGTGAAGCGAACCTCGCGCAGCTGGTCTGCCGCGCGTCCACTGGGGCGCTGGAATGCCATCTGTCGTCTCGTTTCCTGGTCGGCCGCGAATTATAGAACGTCCCGGCGGCCCGTATCAGCCTCGAGTGTGATGGGTCGAGGCCATGGCGCACTTGCCCCGGCGCCCCACGACGACGGCCGGACAGGGTAGAATTCCCGGCCACGCCACCACCGCAAGGCCGCCGAACGTCCATGGTGCACAGCATGACGGCATTCGCCCGCAGCCAGCAGGAGGCCGAGGACCTGCTGCTGACGTGGGAGATCAGGAGCGTCAATCACCGCTACCTCGACGTGCAATTTCGTCTGCCCGAGAGTCTGCGTTCTCTGGAACACGGCCTGCGGGAGGTCGTTCGCCGTCACATCACGCGCGGCAAGGTCGACTGCACGCTGCGGGTGGCCGCGCCGGGCACGCCCGGCCGGCAGGCGCTGAACCGCCCCCTGCTGCTACAGCTCCTCGCCACCATGGAGCAGGTTCGCCGGGACGCGCCGGAGGCGGCCGCGCCCAGCGCCATGGACCTGCTGCGCTGGCCGGGCATGCTGGCGGCGGAGCCGGAGCTCGACCCGGAGCGAATGGCGGAACCGGTCGGCGACGCCTTCGAGGAGGCCCTCGCCCAGCTCATCGCGCATCGCGCGCGGGAGGGGCAGGCGCTCGAAGCCACCCTGCGGGAGCGCCTGGACAGCATCGGTGCGCTGGTGGACGACGTCCGCCGGCACGCCAGCGGCATGGCGGCGCAGATCCAGAAGCGACTGCGCCAGCGGGTGGCCGAGCTGGCGGCGAACGTGGAGCCGGAGCGCCTCGAGCAGGAAGTGGCGCTACTGGCGAGCCGTGCCGACATCGCCGAGGAGCTGGACCGCCTCGCCATCCACGTGGAGGAAGCGCGCACCAGCCTGCGCGGCGCCGGCCCCCACGGCAGGCGCCTGGACTTCCTCACCCAGGAGCTGAATCGCGAAGCCAACACCGTCGGCGCCAAATCCGTGCTGGCGGAGATTTCCCAGCGGGCGGTGGAGCTGAAAGTGGTGATCGAGCAGATTCGGGAACAGGTGCAGAACCTGGAATGAAGCCCGCCGCGGATCACGGCATGCTGCTCATCGTCTCGGCACCTTCCGGAGCCGGCAAGACGAGCCTGGTGGCCGCGCTGCTCGAGCGCGATCCGGGCGTCTCGGTGTCGGTCTCTCACACGACCCGGCAGCGCCGGCCCCGGGAGCGCGACGGCGTCAATTATCACTTTGTCGATCACCGCCGCTTCGAGGCGATGGTCGCCGCGGGCGAGTTTCTCGAGCACGCCGAGGTGTTCGGCAACCGTTACGGGACCTCGGCAGCCGCCGTGGACGGCGCGCGCCGCCAGGGGCGCGACGTGGTTCTCGAGATCGACGTCCAGGGCGCCGCCCAGGTCCGCCAACGCTATCCCGGCGTGGTGAGCATCTTCGTCCTGCCCCCATCCGCGGCCGTTCTCGAGAGCCGCCTCACCGGCCGCGGCGAGGACGACGAGAGCGTGATCCGGGCGCGCCTCGCGAAGGCCCGGTGGGAAATGTCCCACTACGGGGATTTCGACTACCTGATCGTCAACGACGATTTCGACATCGCGGCGGACGAGCTCTCGAGCGTGGTCCGGGCCGAGCGTCTGCGGCTGCCGCGTCAGCAGTCCAGGCTCCAGACGCTGCTGGCGGATCTGCTGGGCGGGGAGCGCGAGGCGGGAGCGCCCCGCTAGCGACTTGAAGCGTCGCCCGAGCGTCGCTAGACTCGCGGTCCTTTCGCACTGCACATCAGGATCCTCATGGCACGCATCACAGTGGAAGACTGCCTCGATCACGTAGACAACCGGTTCGAGCTCGTCATGGTGGCGACACGGCGGGCCCGGCAGATGCGTCGCTTCGGGGTCAATCCTCTGCTGCCGGACGAGAACGACAAACCAACTGTCATCGCATTGCGGGAAATCGCTGCCGGTCTGATCAGCGAGGAAATGCTTGACGAGCAGGATGCCTCATCCCAGGATGAACGGTTGGAAGTCACTTTCGGCATAGGAGATGACGAAGCCCGCGACGTCTAAGGCCCCCTCCCGCCCCGCTTCGTCCCGATCCGAGAGGTCCGGCCACGACCGGGGTGAGTCACGTTCGAGCCTCGGTGCCCGGTCGGCCACCGCACCCGCCGGCACCGCCACGCCAAAATCCAGGCGCCGCAAAGGCCCAAAACGGCCGAGACCGTCCGAGTCCTATTTCGTCGCCCGCCTGGCCGAGCAGGCCAGGCACGCCTCCATTGCCAATCCGGTCTCCATCGAGGACCTGTGCGACAAGCTCGCCACCTACCTGGAGCCTGACCAGATCGCGCTGATCCGCGACGCCTATGACTACGCTGCCAGCGCCCACGAAGGGCAGTGGCGGCGCACCGGCCACGCCTACATCTCTCACCCCCTGGCGGTGGCCAACATCCTCGCCCACATGCGTATGGACCACGAGACCATCATGGCGGCGCTGCTCCACGACGTCATCGAGGACACGGACGTGGCGAAGGCCAACCTGGGCGAGCGCTACGGCGAGTCGGTGGCCCAGATCGTCGACGGAGTGTCGAAGCTGTCCACCATTTTCCGCAGCCGCGCGGAGGCTCAGGCCGAGAATTTCCAGAAGATGGCCATGGCGATGGCCAAGGACATCCGCGTCATCGTGGTGAAGCTGGCCGACCGGCTGCACAACATGCGCACCATCGGGGTGATGTCCGACGACCAACGCAAGCGCATCGCGCGCGAGACGCTCGACTTCTACGCACCCATTGCCAACCGCCTGGGCATCCACCACATCAAGGTGGAGTTCGAGGAGCTCGGTTTCCGCGCTTTGTATCCGCTGCGCGCGGACCGCATCGAACGCGCGGTCAAGGCAGCGCGCGGAAACCGCAAGGAGCTGATCGAGGAGCTGCGCAAGAGCATCGCCGAGGCGCTCGAGCAGGAGGACATCGCCACCGAGGTGGTGGGTCGCGAGAAGCACCTGTATTCCATCTATCGGAAGATGAAGACCCAGCACAAGTCCTTCGCCGAGATCATGGACGTGTTCGGCTTCCGGGTGGTGGTGGACCAGGTGGACGACTGCTACCGGGCGCTCGGCGTGGTGCACAACCTCTACAAGCCGGTGGCCGGACGGTTCAAGGACTACATCGCCATTCCCAAGGTGAACGGCTACCAGTCCCTGCACACGACTCTGTTCGGCATGCACGGGGTGCCCATCGAGGTGCAGATCCGCACCCGCCACATGGAGGCGGTGGCGGAAAACGGCATCGCCGGCCACTGGCTGTACAAATCGGCCCGGGACGACTTCCAGTCGAGCCAGCAGCGGGCCCGGCAGTGGGTTCGCGATCTGCTGGACCTGCAACAGAAGGCCGGCAATCCGCTGGAGTTCATCGAGAGCCTGAAGATCGACCTGTTCCCGGACGAGGTCTACGTGTTCACGCCCCGGGGGCACATCATGGAGCTGCCTCGGGGCGCCTGCGCCGTGGACTTCGCCTACGCTGTGCACACCGACATCGGCAACCGCTGCGTGGCGTGCCGCATCGACCGGAACCTGGCGCCGCTGTCCCAGCAGCTGCAGAGCGGCCAGAGCGTCGAGATCATCACCGCCCCCGAGGCCCGGCCCAATCCCGACTGGCTCACGTTCGTGGTGTCGAGCAAAGCGCGCACCGGCATCCGTCAGGCGCTCAAGGTTCAGCGGGCGGCGGACTCCATCGCCTTCGGCCGGCGGCTTTTGAACCGCTCGCTGGCCGCCGCCGACAAGAGCATCAACGACCTGGATTTCCGCCGCCTGCGCCGGGTGTTCAAGGAGTTCGGCGTGCGCAAGCTCGACGAGCTGCTGGCCGCCATCGGCAACGGCGAGCTCATGGCGTACGTGGTGGCCCAGCAGCTTCTGGCGGCCGGCGACCCCAACGCCACGGGAATCACCGTGGACAGCGGTGGTCCGGTGGCGATCCGCGGCGGCGAGGGTCTGGTGATCAACTACGGGCGTTGCTGCGGGCCCATCCCCGGCGACGCGATCGTCGGCCACATGACTCCGGGCAAGGGCTTCGTGGTGCACGTGGAGACGTGCCCCAACATGGTGGAGATCCGCCGGCGGCGGGGCGGCCGGGACATCATTCCAGCCCATTGGTCGCCGAACACCAAGGGCGAGTTCCTGACCTTCCTGCGGGTGGACGTTCAGCGCAAGAAGGGCATCATTGCCAGCATCGCGGCAGCGGTGTCCGAAGCGGATGCCGGCGTCGAGGCCATCAACGTGGAAGAGCGCAACGCCGAGATCACCAGCATCAGCCTGGACGTGTCCGTGCGCAACCGAAGTCATCTGGCCCGGGTCATGCGGCGCCTCCGGGCTACCGGCGAGGTCGTCGCCATCAGCCGCATCAACTCCTGAAGAACGGATTGCCCGCATCATGTCCGATCGACCGTCCGAAGCGCCTCGACCCGTCGAGGCCCTGCACAGTGACCGGGCACCTGCCGCCATCGGCCCCTACTCCCAGGCCATGCGAGCCGGCGGTCTGGTGTTCCTGTCCGGCCAGATCCCGCTCGATCCGGCCACCATGGCGCTGGTCGAAGGCGACGTGGCGGCTCAGGCGGAGCGCGTCTTCGACAACCTTTCCGCCGTGGCCGAGGCGGCCGGCGGATCGCTCGACGATCTGGTCAAGGTCACCGTCTATCTCACCGACCTCGGCGACTTTCAAACGGTCAACGACGTGATGGCGCGACGCTTCCGCAAGCCTTACCCGGCGCGGGCTGCGATCGGCGTGGCGGCACTGCCCCGGGGAGCCGCCGTGGAGGTGGAGGCGGTGATGGTGGCGGCGGATCGATCCGCACGGTGACCCGACCGCGGCCGCTCGACCTGGCTCGTGAATGAGCGCCGCTGGTGACCGAGCGCACCGGCGCCAGCAGCCCCTCGATCGCTCCCGCCGGACGGAGCGCGCCGCTCCGTGACAGGCCGGTCAACACGCTGAAGGGGGTCGGACCTCGGCTCGCCGGCACCCTGGAGCGGCTCGGTATCTTCCGTCTCGGCGATCTGCTGGCGCACCTGCCGACGCGTTATCAGGACAAGAGCCGAATCATCCCGATGAACCGGCTCGAGGCGGATCGCGAATGTCTGGTGGAAGGTCAGGTGGTGGAGTCCCGGGTGGGCTTCGGCCGGCGCCGAAGCTGGTCGCTGACACTCAGCGACGGCCACGGCTTTGTCACCCTCCGGTTCTTTCACTTCTCTGAGCGTCAGCGCGGCTCGGTGCAGCGGGGGATGACGGCGCGCGCGTTCGGCGAGGTGCGCTTCGGCCCCCGGGGACTCGAGATGGCGCACCCGGAGTACCGGGTGTTCCGCGACCCGCCGCCGGCGCTGGAGGCGGCCCTGTCGCCGGTGTACCCCGTCACCCGCGGCCTCACTCAGTCCCGCCTGCGCAGCTTGACTCGACAGCTCCTGGACCTGGACTGGCCCGACGAGTCCGGCGCGCCGTACCGGGACTTCCTCTACCTGCACGCGCCCCCGGCCGACGCCACGGCGGAGGAGATCGCCGAGCGCCAGGACCGGCTGGCGATCGACGAGCTCACCGCCTATTACCTGGTGATGCGCCACCGCCAGCGGGACCGCGCGCGCCAGACGACCCAGGCGCTGCCGCGAGCCCATCAGCTCGGGCGGCGCCTCATGGAGAATCTGGGGTTCGACCTCACCGCCGCTCAGCGGCGGGTGGTTCGCGAAGTGCTCGAAGACCTGGCCCTGCCGCAGCCGATGCTGCGGCTGCTGCAGGGCGACGTGGGATCGGGCAAGACGGTGGTGGCGGCATTCGCAGCCGTCCGGGCCGCCGAGCACGGCGCGCAGACCGCGGTGATGGCGCCGACGGAGATCCTCGCCGAGCAGCACTACCTCAGCTTCTCCGCGTGGCTCGAGCCGCTGGGCATCCCGGTGGTGCTGCTGACCGGTAGCCAGGGCGCGGCCGAACGCCGCCGCACCGTGGAGCGAATTGCCGCGGGCGAGGCGTTGGTGGCGGTCGGCACCCACGCCTTGTTCCAGGCCGGGGTGCGGTTTTCGGAGTTAGCGCTCACTATCACCGACGAGCAGCACCGGTTTGGCGTGCACCAACGAATGGCGCTCAGGAACAAAGGCAGCGTGCCCCATCAGCTGGTGATGACGGCTACCCCCATTCCCCGCACGCTCACCATGGCGCTGTACGCCGACATGGCGGTCTCCGTCATCGACGAGCTGCCCAGCGGGCGCCAGGCCATCGACACCCGGCTGGTGTCGAGCGCGCGGCGCCAGGAAGTGGTCGCCACCGCGCGCGAGGTGATCGGTGCCGGCGGCCAGGCATACTGGGTGTGCCCGCTCATCGAGGAATCCGATCAGCTTCCCCTGGCTGCCGCCGAGACCACCGCCGAAGCGCTCCGGCTCGCGCTGCCGGACAGCAACGTCGGTCTGCTCCACGGGCGCCTGCCGAGCGCCGACAAGGCCCGCACCATGGAAGCGTTCGCCGCCGGCCGGCTGGGCGTTCTGGTCGCCACGACGGTCGTGGAGGTGGGCGTGGACGTACCCAATGCCAGCCTGATGGTGATCGAGAATCCGGAACGAATGGGCCTGGCCCAGCTCCACCAGCTTCGCGGCCGGGTGGGGCGGGGCAGCCGGGCCTCGCACTGCATCCTGCTCTACAACGGCCCTCTCGGCGCCATCGCGCGGGCGCGGCTTAAGGCGATCCGCCACAGTCAGGACGGCTTCTACCTGGCCGAGAAGGACCTGGAGCTGCGCGGCCCCGGCGAGCTGCTGGGAACCCGGCAGACGGGCGAGCAGAGCTTCCGCATTGCCGACCTGTCCCGCCACGCTCACCTGATGCCCGACGTGGTGGCCCGCGGTGACCGGCTGCAGGTCGAATGCCCGGACGAGGCCCGCGCACTCCTGCAGGCCTGGGCGCCAGCGGACACCGGTCACATTTCCGTGTGACCACGGCGGTTGCCGACTGCCGGCGCCGTGCCGCCCGTCCCAGGCTACTTATACTTACCGGATGCAGCCGACGGCAACACGGTCCGATGAGTGATTTCGATCAGGTCTCCCCATCCGCACACCGGGCCCGGCGGGCAAAGGCCGGCGAGCGCTTCCATCCGTATCCCGACCCACCGCCCGCTCAGCGGGTGCGGGCCCTGATCATGGCGGACCGGGGCGGGGAGGTGCAGGTTCTGGCGCCGGAGCGCGCGCTGCTGGACCTGACGGCCCTCGGAATGGCGTCCGGCCGCGAGCTGCGGGCCCGCCCCTATACCGTCGAAGCACCAACGTCGGCGGTGCCTGGCGCTTACGGCCTGCCGGTGCTGGTGGACGACTCGCTGGTCCGGGCTGACATCCTGGCTCTGGCCACCGAGGATCCGGCCGGCTTCGTTCGCGCCCGGGGGTCCGACCTGCTGGACGTCGGCTTGGTCGAATCCGCCCCTTTCGTCGTGGATGTAGGCCGGGAACCCACCCCCGCCGACCGGGGCAGAGACCTGGCGCGGATCGATATGACCCTGTCGCGTTTCACCGAGCGCCGCATGCAGGCACGCCTGGACGAGACCCTGCACATTCCCCCGCTGCCCGAGGCGGCGAGGCGGGTCATCGCGCTGCAGGCCGACCCCCATTTCGACCTGGCGGACCTGGTGCAGATCGTCGAAACGGATCCGAGCATCGCCGCCCGCATCATGGGCTGGGCCAACTCCGCCTTCTACAACGCCCGTCCCGCCGCTGCCACCCTCGACGATGCCATCATTCGCGTGCTGGGCTGCGACACGGTGATGAGCATGGCCCTCACCATGGCCCTGGGCAGGACCCTGCGGCTGCCGGAGGCCCACGTCCGCGGCGTGTCGGGCTATTGGCTGGAGGCCGTGTTCACCGCCGCTGCCATGGAAGCCCTGGCCAGAGGCATACCGGCCCGGCAGCGACCGGTGATCGGCCTCTGTTACCTGGCCGGGCTGCTCGCCAACTTCGGGACCCTGGTGGTGGGCCACGTATTCCCACCCCAGTACCTGGCCATCTGCGAGCTGCAGGAAGCCAACCGCCACCTGCCTCACACCTATGTGGACCAGCACGTGCTGCAGATGCCGCGGGAAGTGCTGGCGGCGGCCCTGCTGGAATGCTGGTCACTGCCCGAGGCGGTCACCGACGCGGTCCGCTATCAGCACCTGGCCGACTACCAGGGCCCCAACGAGAGCTATGTGCGGCTTCTGTCGCTGACCCGCAGGCTGCTGGGGCATCAGGGGATCACGGACGAGCCTCCACAGGCCCCGGAGCCGGATGCGCTGGACGCGCTGGGGCTGTCCGAGGCCGCGGTAGCGGCGGTCCTCGAGCGTCTCGACCAGTCGAGTGCAGAGCTCGAAGAGCTGGCCGGCGCGATGAGCCCGCCCGCTTCATGACCGTGGCGAGGAGCTTGCTCCCGCGTCGCCTCAGGAAGTAGCGGGCCGGGGTGTGGGCACCGTCCGGCCGGCGTCAGGCGTCGCGAAAACCTCCAGATCCAGGTCGTTCTCGGTGCGTGCCACTACCGTGGACACCATGGCGTCGCCGGTGACGTTCACGGCCGTGCGCATCATATCGAGCAGCCGGTCGACGCCGATGATGAGCATCACCCCCTGGGGCGGCAGGTTCACCTGCATCAGCACCATGTTCAGCATGATGAGCCCCACTCCCGGAACCCCGGCCGTGCCGATCGATGCCATGGTGGCGGTGAGGATCACCATGAGGTAATCGTTCAGCCCCAGCCCCACGTGATAGCTCTGGGCGATGAACACCGTCGCCACCCCCTGCATGATGGCCGTACCGTCCATGTTGATGGTGGCTCCCAGCGGCACGGAGAACGACGCCACCTCGTTCTTTACGCCCAGCTTGTGCTCCACCGTGCGCAGGGTCACCGGCAGGGTGGCTCCGCTCGAGGCCGTGGAGAACGCCACCAGCATGGTCTCGCGCATCTTGCGCAGGAAGGTCACCGGGTTCACCCGCGCCAGGCTCACCAGCAGGAACGGATAGACCACCCCCATCTGCACGATCAGCGCCGCCACCACGGTGAAGAAGTACTTGGCCAGATGGAAGATCTCGCCGAACCCTTCGGTGGCGAACAGCCGCGTCATCAGGCAGAACACCCCGATCGGAGCCAGCCGGATGAGAATCGTGATCAGCCGCATCAGGGCTTCGTTGATGTCGTCGAACAGACCCATCAGCCGCTCACCGGCTTCCCCGGCCCGGCTCATGGCCACCCCGAACAGCAGCGCGAACACGATCACCTGCAGCATGTTCGCTTGCGCCATGGACGCGACCGGGTTCTCCGGAAAGATGTCGATCAGGATGTTCTTGAGGCTCTGGTGCTCCGGCGGCGCGTAGCTCACGTCCATGGGGGGCGGTCCACCGCCCACCCCCGGATTGACGATCAGCGCCAGCACCAGCGCGACGGTGATGGCAATGGCGGTGGTGAGGAGGTACAGACCGATGGTCTTGCCGCCCACCCGGGTCATGTTGCCCGTGCTCCCGAGGCTGGCCGCTCCGCAGATCAGCGACACCAGCACCAGCGGCACCACCATGAGCTTCAGACTGCGGATGAAGATCTGCCCGACCGCGTCGAACACGCCGTTCACCAGGGCGGTGTTCACCCAGTGCTCTGGCCCCAGATCCAGCGCTCCGATGGCGAGGCCCAGCAACAGGCCGCCGATCATGCCGGCGAGAATCTGGATGGTCAGGTTGGCTTTCAGGTGATCCTCCCCCGATCGGCGCCGGCTGGATCAGCCGATCTCGATCATCTCGAAATCTTCCTTGCTGACCCCGCACTCGGGGCACACGAAGTCCTCGGGCACGTCTTCCCACCGAGTGCCGGGCGCGATGCCGTCCTCCTCGTACCCCTCGGCTTCGTCATAGATCCAGCCGCAGACGATGCACTGCCATTTCCGCATTCGACACCAGATTACATGGGGTGATTGGAGAGCGCGCTAAACTACTTGCCAGGCAGGGAAAAATCAACGCGATCGGCGCGCCTGCTCCGCTCCGGCTCGCTGGCCCGGGCCGAAGCGATGCGGTTACACTGCCGCCGGAGAGATCGTCATGCCGTCCCGCCTCGCCACATACTTCCAGCTCATGCGCCTCGATCGTCCGGTGGGCACCTTGCTGCTGCTCTGGCCCACCTTGGCCGCCTTGTGGCTCGCTGCCGCAGGGCTGCCGCCCTGGCGTCTGATCCTGGTGTTCATCGTCGGGACGTTTGTGATGCGCTCGGCGGGATGCGTGATCAACGACTTTGCCGACCGCGGCTGGGACCGCTTCGTCGAGCGCACCCGGGACCGTCCGATCACCGCTGGCCGCATTCGCGAGCCTGAGGCCCTGGCGCTGTTCTGTGTGCTCTGCCTGCTTGCGGCCGGCCTGTTGATCTTCCTGAACCCCCTGACCCGCGGCCTCGCGGTGGTGGGCCTGGTGCTGGCGGTGTTGTATCCGTTCATGAAGCGTTGGACCTATCTGCCTCAGGTGGCGCTGGGCGGCGCTTTCAGCTGGGCGGTGGTGATGGCCTTCGCCAGTGTCCAGAACCGCGTGCCTCCGGAGGCGTGGCTCATGTTCGTGGGGAGCCTGTTGTGGATCGTCGCCTACGACACCCAGTACGCCATGGTCGATCGCGACGACGACCTTCAGGTGGGCATCAAGTCCACGGCGATCCTCTTCGGCGCCGCCGACCGCTTCATGGTGGGTCTGCTCCAGGCCAGCGCGCTGTTGACGTTTTCGCTGCTGGGCACCCAGCTCGAGCTGGGGGGCTTCTACCAGCTGGGCCTGGCAGCGGCGGCGGCCCTGTTCGTCTACCAGCAGTATCTGATGCGTGACCGCAGCCGCGCGGGATGCTTCGAGGCGTTTCGCAACAACGTCTGGGTCGGCTTCGCTCTGTTCTCGGGCGTGGTGCTCCAGACCACGCTCTGGCCGGCGCTGGCCGGGGGCAGCGCGCTCTGAAGCTCATCGCCCTGATCGACGCCTTCACGGATCGCATCGGCCGCGCGATCGCCTGGCTGCTGCTCGCCATGGTGGCGACCACCCTCGGCGTGGTGGTGCTCCGCTACGTCTTCAACCTGGGCTCCATCATGCTGCAGGAATCGGTGCTCTACATGCACGGGATAACCTTCATGCTCGGCATTCCGTACGCGCTGAAGGAAGACGTGCACGTGCGTGTGGATGTCGTCTATGCCCGCCTGGGGCAGCGCGGCCGTGCGCTGGTGAACCTGGTGGGACACCTGCTGTTCCTGGTACCGGTGGCCGTCACCATCATCCTCTACAGCGACACCTACGTGGCCCGTTCCTGGCGAATTCTCGAGGGCTCCTCGGAAGTGGGCGGGATTCCCGCCATCTTCCTCCTGAAAACCCTCATACCCGTGATGGCGGGCCTGCTGCTGCTGCAGGGTATCGCCGAGATCGCCCGCTGCATCCTGGTGCTGAGCGGCCGCCGTGGCTGAGCTCGTCCCGCTGGTCATGTTCGCCGTGGTGTTCGCCGCTCTGCTCGCGGGCTATTCGGTGGCACTCACCCTCGGCGGCGTGGCGCTGCTGTTTGCCATGCTGGGCATCGCTGCCGGCACCTTTCAAGCGACCGACCTGGGCTTCCTGCCGGGGCGGCTGTTCGGCATCGTCACCAATTCCACCCTCATCGCCGTGCCTCTGTTCGTGTTCATGGGCGTCATGCTGGAGAAGACCCGAATCGCCGAGCTGTTGCTGAACAGCATGTCCGCCCTCATGGGGCGGCTCGCCGGCGGGCTCGGGCTGGCTGTGCTGGCCGTGGGCATGCTGATGGCGGCCAGCACCGGCATCGTCGGGGCCACGGTGGTGACCATGGGGCTGATGTCGCTGCCGACCATGCTGAAGCAAGGGTACGACCCGCAGCTCGCCAGCGGGACCATCTGCGCCACCGGCACCCTCGGTCAGATCATTCCGCCCTCCATCGCGCTGGTGCTGCTGGGTGACGTGATGTCGAACGCTTATCAGCAGGCGCAGCTGAATCAAGGCGTCTTCTCGCCGAAGACGGTTTCGGTGGGGGATCTGTTCGCCGGCGCCATCGTCCCGGGGCTGGTTCTGGTGGTGCTGTACGGCATCTATCTCCTCGTGGTGGCCTTCTTCTCACCGGCGCGGGCACCGGCGGCGCTGGCGGAAGGTGCGGCCCGGCCGTCTCTGTCATCGCTGGCGGCCGGCCTGCTGCCCCCGCTGGTTCTCATCGTCGCGGTGTTGGGCTCCATCCTCGGCGGTTACGCCACGCCCACCGAGGCGGCCGGCGTTGGCGCGGCGGGGGCCACGATTCTTGCCGTCGTCTACCGGGCCCTCACCTGGCGGGTGCTCGGCGACACGTGCCTCGCGACCTTACGCACCACCGCCATGGTGTTCTTCATTCTGATCGGCGCCTCGCTGTTCTCGCTGGTGTTCCGCGGCTACGGCGGCGATCGCCTGGTACACGGCATTCTCAGCACCATGCCGGGCGGTGTGTGGGGCGCCCTGTCCATCACCATGCTGGTAATCTTCCTGCTGGGCTTCATGCTGGACTTCATCGAGATCATCTTCGTGGTCGTGCCCATCGTCGGCCCCGTTCTGCTCGCCATGGGCCTGGATCCGGTCTGGCTGGGCGTGCTCATCGCCGTGAATCTGCAGACCTCGTTCCTGACGCCGCCGTTCGGCTTCGCGCTCTTTTATCTGCGCGGCGTGGCGCCGCCGGAGGTCAGCACCGGACACATCTACCGCGGCATCGTGCCCTTCGTCGGCTTGCAGCTTCTGCTGCTGCTGGCGGTGGTGGCCTGGCCGCCACTCGCAACCTGGCTGCCGGGAGTGCTCTACCCATGACCGTGCCCACTCTACTTCGACACCTCCGCATCTGGGACGGCCACCGGCTGGTCGACGCCGACTGCATCCGCATGGCCGGGAGCAGCATCGTCGAGGTGGGAGATGCTCTGCCGGTCAGGCGCGGCGAGACGGTCATGGACTGCGCCGGCGCCACCGCGATGCCGGGGCTCATCGACCTTCACGTCCACATGGAGCTCGACCCCGAGCAGCGCACGCCGCCGCAGCCGGACGATCCTCGCGACCCCGCCGCCATGGACGCGCGCGCCACGGCCATGGTGCGGGCCGGCATCACCACCGCACGGGATCTGGGCGGCGGAGTGTGGGCGGAGATCGCGCTCAGGGACCGCATCGCCTCCGGCGCCGTCCCCGGGCCTCGGCTGCTCTGCGCCGGGCAGCCGGTCACCTGCCCGGGCGGCCACTGCCACTTCTGGGGTGGCGAGGCGGCGGACGCGGAGGCCGCCCAGGCGGTCATCGAGCACCAGGTGAGCCGCGGCGCCGACCTGATCAAGGTCATGGCTACCGGCGGCATGTTCACCCGGGGCACGGACCCCGCCGGCGCCCAATTCGATCTCGCCACTCTGACCGCCATCGTCGCCGGCGCCGCCCGGCATGGGCGCCTGGTGGCTGCCCACTGCCACGGCACCCGCGGCATCGAGCTCGCGGCGCGGGCGGGAGTGCGCACCATCGAGCACTGTTCCTGGATGGGGGAGTCCGGCTGGGCAGGCAACTATGAGGACGCTGTGGCGCGGCTGATCCTGGAGCAGGGCGTCTGGGTGTCGCCCACCGTCAACCGGGGCTGGCAACGATACCTGGACGATCCGAACTCCGCCCGGCTCGGACGCATACGCACGGCATTTCAGGCCATGGCGGCGCTGCAGATTCCGTTCGTGGCTTCCACCGACGCGGGGATTCCGGGGGTGTTCCACCATCATCTGCCGCAAGCTCTCGAGGTGTTTCGGCGGATCATGGAGTGGTCGCCGCAAGCGGCCTTGCAGGCCGCCACCCGCGAAGCCGCCCGCGCGCTCGGGCTGCAGGCGGTTGCGGGAACGCTGGCAGCGGGCCTCGCCGCCGACGTGCTGCTGGTGGACGGCGATCCGCTCGAGGATCTCGCGGCTCTGACCCGGCCGGTGGGGGTCTGGGCCGCGGGTCGCGCCTGCCTGCCGGTGCAGAGCTAGCAGCTCGCGCTCGCGCACCGGCCGCGCCTCAGTCGCTACCGCGCCAGACGGGCGGACGCTTCTCCAGGAATGCGGCCACGCCTTCCCGGTAGTCGGGCTGACCCATCATCTCTTCGAGCAGGGCCTCCGACTCGCTGACGGACTCGGCCACGCTACGGTGCAGGTCCCGATAGATCTGCCAGCGGGTCCGGCGCAGAGACTCCGGCGACACCGTGCGGATCAGCTCCGCGGCATAGGCCCGCGTCTCGCCCAGCAAGCTCCCGCCCGGGCAGACCCGGTTCACCAGGCCGAGCTCGAGCGCCTCCTCCGCGGTGAACACCCGGCTCGACAGCAGCAGCTCGTTGGCGCGGGTCAGACCCATCATCCTGGGCAGCAGCCAGGACAGACCGTATTCGGCGGGCAGATTGAGCTTGCCGTGCGCGGTGGTGAACTTTGCCCCGGCCGCGGCGAAGCGGAGGTCGGCGAAGCAGGCGAGCGCCAGCCCCACTCCCGCGGCGGCGCCGTTCATGGCGGCGATCACGGGCTTCGAGAGCCCGAAGTGATAGGCGAAGCTGGCGTCGAATTGCGCGGCGGTGCCGTAGCCGGGCCGTGCCAGCTCGTCCGGCGTGCCGGCATCGTAACCGCCCCGTGCCGCGTGCCCTTCCAGCGCCTTGGCGTCCCCGCCCACGCAGAAGCCGCGGCCGGCGCCGGTGACCATCACCACGCCAACGGCCGGATCGGCATCCGCCGCGGCCAGGCACCAGCGGTACTCGGTGTGCATGCGCCCGGTCCATGCGTTCATGCGCGCCGGGCGGTTCAGGGTGATGGTGGCGATACCGTCTTCCACGGCGTAGGCGGTGGCTTTCAGCTCCACGGATGGCGCTCCAAACTAACGCGCATTGACGTACGCCTGTTCCGAGATCGCCTGATACTCGACGACCCGGTCGAGGAACCCCATGTAGGAGTCGTAGATGCGCTTCGCCAGCTCATCGCCCTGCGCGGACTCCGCCACCACCTTGCGCGAGACCTCCTTGAGCCGCGCGAGGACGTCGTCCGGCAGGCGCCGCACCTGCACGTGGTACTGGTCCTTCAACGTGGCGAGCGCCATGCTGTTGCGGGCGGTGAACTCGGACAGCATGTCTTCGTTGACCATCCGCGACGCCGTGTCGATCATCATCTGAAGGTCCTTCGGCAGGCTGTCCCAGGCTTTCTGGTTGACGATGAGCTCGGTGGTGGCGCCGGGCTCGTGCCAGCCCGGGTAGTAGTAGTACTTGCCCACGGTCTGCAGCCCCAGCGCAAGGTCGTTCCACGGGCTGACCCACTCGGTGGCGTCGATCACCCCGGACTGCATGGCCTGGAACACCTCATTGCCGGGCAGCGAGACCGGCTCGCCGCCGACCCGCGCCAGCACCTCGCCGCCGAGCCCGGGGATGCGCATCTTCAAGCCGTTGAGATCAGCCAACGAGTTGATTTCCTTGTTGAACCAGCCGGCCATCTGGGTGCCCGAGTTGCCGGCAGGAAACGGCACCAGGCCGAACGGCCGGTAAAGCTCCCGCCACAGCTCGAGGCCGCCACCATACTGCAGCCAGGCGTTCATCTCGTCCGCCGTCATGCCGAACGGCACGGTGGAGAACATGGCCGCCACCGGAATCTTGCCGCGCCAGTAGTAGGCGGCGCCATGGCCCATCTCGGCGGTGCCCTCTGACACGGCATCGAACACCTCGAACGCGCCCACCAGCTCGCCGGCGCCGTACACCTGAATGTCCAGGCGCCCGTCGCTCATCACCTTGAGGCGCTCCGCCAGCCGCTCCGGCGCCGCGCCGAGGCCGGGAAGGTTCTTCGGCCAGGTGGTGATGAGCTTCCAATGGTAGACCTGCTGCTTCGTCGCCGCCGCCCCGCCGTCCCCGGCACTGGCCGACGACGAGCCGCCGGCCGGCGAGCAGGCCGCCGCCAACAAGACAACACCCAAAGCCCAACACGTTTTCATGTTCCCCCCGGACAAAATTTTCGGACAAAGTTCCAATGCGCGCCGTCGGGACGATTTCCCGATCGCGAATAATGCGGCGGTCGTCAGTCCAGCGGCTCGAGGTTGGCGTAACCCATCATCAGCCACTTGGCGCCTGCGTCCTGGAAGTTGATCTGCACCCGCGCGCGCTCGCCCGAGCCCTCACTCTGCAGCACCACGCCCTCGCCGAACTTGGCGTGGTGCACCCGCTGCCCCATGCGCAGGCCGGCGACTTCCACCTCGGAGTAGGGCGCAGACGACCTGGTGGGCATCGCGCCGAAGGGCCGGTGGACGGCGCCTCCCATCCTCACCTCGTGCACCAGCTCTCGGGGCACCTCCAGCAGGAATCGCGAGGGCCGGTTGTAGGTGTCCTGGCCATGCAACCGGCGCGTTTCCGCGTAGCTGAAATACAGGGCCTTCATCGCCCGCGTGATGCCGACGTAGCACAGCCGCCGCTCCTCCTCGATGCGGCCCGGCTCCTCCGCCGACATGCGGTGCGGGAACAGGCCTTCCTCCATACCGGTCAGGAACACCACCGGGAACTCCAGGCCCTTGGCGGAGTGCAGCGTCATCATCTGCACGGCGGCGCCGGACTGCGCTTCCCGGTCGCCGGAGTCCAGCGCCACCTGATCGAGAAACTCCTCGAGGACGCCCACCTCTGCGCTGTCACTGTCCTGCAGGGGGAACACCAGCTCGCCGGTGAACTGACGGCAGGCGCTGACCAGCTCTTCCAGGTTCTCCTTCCGGGCGAGACCGCGTTCGCCCCGTTCCCGCGCGTGAAACTCCATCAGCCCCGACGCCTGAATGCAGACGTCGGCCAGCTTGTGAAGCGACAGATCCGCCGTCGTCTCCGCCAGATCGTCGATGAGGCTCATGAAGTCCGCGAGCTTAGTGGCCGTCCGACCGGCCAGCAGACTCTCGGTGATGCCCAGCCGCGCGGCCTGCCACAGGGACACGCCACGGTCCCGCGCGATCTGCCGCACGGACTCCACCGTCTTGTCGCCGATCCCCCGGGTGGGCGTGTTGACCACGCGCTCGAACGCCGGGTCGGAGTGGCGATCGTGCATCAGGCGCATGTAGGCCAGCGCGTTTTTGATCTCGGCACGCTCGAAGAAGCGGACGCCGCCGTAGATCCGGTAGGGGATGTCGGAACGCAGCATGGCTTCTTCCAGCACCCGCGACTGTGCGTTCGACCGGTACAGCACGGCCACCTCGTTCGGGCTGCCGCCGCCGTCGAGCCACTCCCTTATCCGCTCGGCAACGAAGCGCGCCTCATCCAGGTCGTTGTACCCGGAGTAGACCTGAAGCGGATCGCCTTCGTCGCCCGCCGTCCACAGCTCCTTCCCGAGACGGTCCTGGTTGCGGCCGATCAGCGCATTTGCTGCACGCAGGATCGTGCCAGTGGAGCGGTAGTTCTGCTCCAGCCGGATCGTCGAAACGTGGGCGAACTCGTCACGAAAGCGATGGATGTTCTCGATGCGTGCGCCCCGCCAGCCGTAGATGGACTGGTCGTCGTCGCCCACCGCCATGACCTTGCCCGATTCACCGGCCAGCATCCGGAGCCACGCGTACTGGATGGCGTTGGTATCCTGGAACTCGTCCACCAGCAGGTGGCCGAAGCGACGGCGGTAGTGCTCGAGCAACTCCGGGCGGGTGAGCCACAACTCGTGGCTGCGCAGCAAGAGCTCGGCGAAGTCCACCAGCCCCCCCTGCTGGCAGAGCTCCTCGTAGCTCTCATAGATGCGCTTGTGAGTGATTCGGAACAGGTCGCCGTCGGCGGAAACGTGCCGCGCCCGCCGGCCCTCGTCCTTCTCCCCGTTGATGAACCAGACCGCCTGGCGGGCCGGCCACTTCTGCTCGTCGATGTCGAGGCTGCGCATCACGCGCTTGACCAGGCGAAGCTGATCGTCGGCATCGAGGATCTGGAAATTCTGCGGGAGCTCGGCCTCCTGCCAGTGCATGCGCAGCAACCGGTGGGCAATGCCATGGAACGTGCCGACCCAGAGCGTACGCGCCGAGATGTCGAGCAGCTCTTCGATCCGCGCGCGCATCTCCGCCGCGGCCTTGTTGGTGAAGGTGACCGCCAGGATGCCGTGGGGAGACACGCCTTCTGCCTGGATCAGCCAGGCTATTCGGTGCACCAGTACCCGGGTCTTGCCGCTGCCCGCGCCGGCGATCACCAGCGCGTTGCCCACGGGCGCGGTGACCGCTTCCCGCTGACGGTCGTTCAGTTCCTCGAGGATGTGAGTGACGTCCACGTCCACTACCTTACCGCGATGGTCGAGGGCGTGCCTCTCGTCCGCACCAGGCAGGCCCGCCGTCGCCGTGCCGAGTCGCCGGTGCGTGCGGGCGCGATGACCGGCTACTCGACAGTGACCGACTTGGCGAGATTTCGGGGTTGATCCACGTCGGTGCCCTTCAGCACCGCCACGTGATAAGCCAGCAATTGTAGCGGCACAACGTAGACGATGGGAGCGAGCACCTTGTGCACGGCCGGTAGCGGCACCACGGTGACCCCCGGCTCGGCATGCAGCACCAGGGTCTCGTCCGCGAACACGAGCAGCTCGCCGCCCCGGGCGCGGACCTCCTGAAGGTTCGACTGCACCTTCTCGAAGAGCTCGTCGTTTGGAGCCACCGCAATCACCGGCATGTTCTCGTCCACCAGCGCGCGGGGCCCGTGCTTGAGCTCCCCCGCCGGATAGCCTTCGGCGTGGATGTAAGACACTTCCTTGAGCTTGAGCGCCCCTTCCATGGCGACCGGTCGGTATCGGACATGAACTGGTAGCCCAGCGCGCGCAGTTCGCCGCGGAGGCTTTCATAGTTCTCTATGATGCCGTTGTGGACCACGCAGATCCGCCCGCGGGAGACATGCGGGTGAGCGTTCACTTCGATGGGAATGCCGTGGTGGCCCAGCGGGTGTGAGCGATGCCGGTGCGGCCTCGGACCGGGTGGCTGGTGAGATCCTCCCTCAGGCTGCGAACCTTGCCGACCGTGCGGCGCACCTCGAAACCGCCGCCCTCCTGGATCACGGCCAGTCCTGCCGAGTCGTAGCCGCGGTATTCGAGACGCTCGAGGCCCTCGAGCAGAATGCCCGGGACGTTGCGGTCCGCCACCGCGCCTACGATGCCGCACATGGAGCCTCCCCGGTCAGGACGTCGGGTCACTCTTCCGCCGATCGGGCCGCACCCAGCCCTGGACGTTGCGCTGGCGCGCCCGGGCTACGGCGAGCTCGCGCTCGCCCACCGCGTTGGTAATGGTGGACCCTGCGGCGACGAAGGCGTCCGACTCGATCACCAGAGGCGCCACAAGAGTGGCATTGGTGCCCACGAACACCCGGTCGCCGATGACGGTGGGGTGCTTGTCGACGCCGTCGTAGTTGCAGGTGATGGTTCCGGCACCGACGTTGCAGTCCGCGCCGAGGGTGGCATCGCCGAGGTACGCCAGATGGTTGGCCTTGGTGCCCGGGCCCAGCACCGCCTTTTTGGTCTCGACGAAGTTTCCGATCCTGACCCGCTCCGCCAGCTCGGTGCCCGGCCGCAGGCGCGCAAACGGACCGAGCACGCTGTCCTGGCCAATCCGGGCGCCGTCGATCACCGTGTGGGCCTCGATCCGCACGCGGTCGCCGAGGACCGAGTCGCGGATGACGGCTCCGGGGCCGACGTAGACTTCCTTGCCCAGGATCACCTGGCCTTCCAGAACCACGTTCACGTCCAGAAAGCAGTCCTGGCCGGCGCTGACCCGCCCGCGCACGTCGAGGCGCGACGGGTCCGCGATGGAGACTCCAGCGGCCAGAAGCTCCGCCGCCGTCCGCTGCTGACAGGCACGCTCGAGGGTGGCGAGCTCGGCCCGATCGTTGACGCCGCGTACTTCCACCGGGTCCGCCACCGTGACCCCTTCCACGGCCAGCCCGTCGGCAACGGCCATCGCCACCGCATCGGTGAGGTAGTACTCACCCTGGGCATTGTCGGGTCGCAGCCGGTCGACCAGCGGTGCCAGCACCCGGCGCGGGGCCGCCAGGATGCCGGAGTTGATCTCCCGGATCCGGCGCTGGGCCGGATCCGCATCGGCGAACTCGACGATGCCGCGGACCGCGCCGCCATCGTCGCGGATGATCCGGCCGAGCTGACCGGGGTCGTCGAGCTCGGCAGTCACCAGGGCGATGCCCCGGTCCGCCGCCTCCGCGCATCGCCTGAGGGTATCGGCACGAACCAGCGGCACGTCGCCATACACCACCAGCACGAGCGCATTTTCCGCCACGCCGGCGAGCGCCCGGCGCACCGCATCGCCCGTGCCCCGAGGCCGCGTCTGGTCCACCCAGACGACCTGGTCGCACACGGCCGCCCGCACCTGGTCACCCTGATGGCCCAAGACGACGTGGATGCGGTCCGGCTCGAGCTCGGCGACCGTGTCGAGCACGTGCCGGAGCAGCGGGCGGCCCGCCAGGAGGTGCAGCACCTTGGGCCGGGCGGACATCATGCGTTTGCCCTGGCCGGCTGCCAGCACCAGGACTTCCAGAGAGTCGGAAAGCTTTGTCATGACCGGCGGGACGGCGAAAAACCCGATTATATCGCGCCCGTCAAGGAAACACGGGGCGTCGGTTGACCCGCCTTTGTAATCGAGCCGGGTGTCATCGGCGTAATCGAGCTGCCGGCCGGTGGCCAGCGCCGCTGCTTCAGCGCCGCCGCTTTTTCAGCTCGTCCACCGTGCGCTGGCGGGCCATGGCTTCGGCGAGCTGGGCTGCGGCCAAGGAGAACTCCACACCCGCCGTGCGTTCGGCAAGAGCATGCTCGGCCGCCTCCTGAGCCTCGGCCGCCGCGGCCTGGTCCAGATCCTCCGCCCGCACGGCGGTGTCCGCCAGCACCGTCACCACGCCCGGCTGCACCTCGAGGAACCCGCCGGAGGCGAAAAAGATCTCCTCTTCGCCGCTATCGAGCTTGAGCCGCACCGGGCCGGGACGTATGCCGGTGAGAAGCGGCGCATGACCGGGCATGATCCCGAGCTCGCCGAGGCTGCCGGTGACGCTCACCATGGTGACGCGCCCGGAGAAGATCTCTTTCTCGCCGCTCACGATGTCGCAGTGCACTGTCATGGCCATGGAACCGTCCTCCTTGTGGGCCGGGCAACTACGCCTGCTGCCGCTTGGCCTTCTCCGCCGCGTCCTCGATGGTGCCGACCATGTAGAAGGCGTCCTCCGGCAGGTGGTCGTACTCGCCGTCGAGAATGGCTTTGAAGCTGCGCACGGTATCGTCGCGGCTGACGTAGACGCCGGGGTTGCCGGTGAACGCTTCTGCCACGAAGAACGACTGAGAGAAGAACTTCTGCATCTTGCGCGCCCGATACACCAGCCGCTTGTCATCCTCGGAGAGCTCATCCATGCCGAGGATGGCGATGATGTCCCGAAGCTCCTGGTAGCGCTGCAGTACCTGCTGCACGCCCCGGGCCACCTCGTAGTGCTCCTGCCCCACCACCAGCGGGTCGAGCTGCCGGCTGGTGGAATCGAGGGGATCCACCGCCGGATAGATGCCGAGGTCGGTGATCGCCCGAGACAGGGTCACGGTGGAGTCGAGGTGCGCGAAGGTGGTCGCCGGCGACGGGTCCGTCAGGTCGTCGGCGGGCACGTACACCGCCTGCACCGAGGTGATGGAGCCGGTCCTGGTGGTGGTGATCCGCTCCTGCAGCACGCCCATCTCCTCGGCGAGCGTCGGCTGGTAGCCCACCGCCGACGGCATGCGCCCGAGCAGCGCCGACACCTCGGTGCCCGCCAGCGTGTAACGGTAGATGTTGTCGATGAACAGCAGCACGTCGCGGCCATCGTCGCGGAACTTCTCTGCGAGGGTCAGCCCCGACAGCGCCACCCTCAGGCGATTGCCCGGCGGCTCGTTCATCTGGCCGAACACCAGGGAGATCTTGTCGAGCACCCCGGAGTCCTGCATCTCGTGATAAAAGTCGTTGCCCTCGCGGGTGCGCTCACCCACCCCGGCGAATACCGACAGGCCTGCATGCTCGGTGGCAATGTTGCGGATGAGCTCCAGCATGGTCACGGTCTTGCCGACACCGGCGCCGCCGAACAGACCGACCTTGCCGCCCTTGGCGAACGGGCAGATCAGGTCGATGACCTTGATACCCGTCTCGAGCAGCTCGTTGCCGCCGCGCTGGTCCTCGTAGCTCGGCGCCTCGCGGTGGATGGGCATGTGTTCCCGGGCGTTCACCTGACCTTTCTCGTCAATGGGATCGCCGAGCACGTTGAGGATCCGGCCGAGGGTCTCCTCACCGACCGGGATGCTGATGGGGTTGCCGGTGTTCTCCACCGCCAGGCCCCGCGCCAGGCCATCGGACGTACCCATGGCAATGGTGCGCACCACGCCGTCACCGAGCTGCTGCTGCACTTCCAGGGTCAGCCCGGTCTCGTTCACCCGCAAGGCGTCATAAACCCTCGGCACGGTTTCCCGGGGGAACTCGACGTCGATAACGGCGCCGATGATTTGCACGATTCGTCCGCTGCTCATGTGTCGCTAGCCTCGCAAATGTTGTCTGTCTGCACTGTGGCGAATCAAACCGCTGCGGCGCCGCCGACGATCTCGGCGATCTCCTGGGTAATGGCCGCCTGGCGGGCGCCGTTGTAAATCAGGGTCAGCTCGTCGATGAGCTTGTCCGCGTTCTCGGTGGCGTTCTTCATCGCGATCATCTTCGCTGCCTGCTCACAGGCACTGTTCTCCACCACCGCCTGATAGACCTGGGACTCCACGTACCGTCTCATCAGCGTCTCGATCAGACCGCGCGCCTCGGGCTCGTAGATGTAGTCCCAGCGGTGGGCGTATTCGGCCTCTTCGGTGGGATCCAAAGGCAGCAGCTGGCGGATCATCGGACGCTGGGTCATGGTGTTCACGAAGTCGTTGCTCACCACGAACAACCGGTCGATGCGTCCCTCCTCGTAGGCATCGAACATCAGCTTGATGCCGCCGATCAGCTCTGAGATCGACGGCACCTCGCCGATGCCGGATAGCGCTGCGATGACGTTGCCGCCCACCGAGCGGAAAAACGCCGCCGCTTTGTTGCCGATGAGGCCGAGATCGGCCTCCACACCCTTCTCCCGCCAATCGGCCAGGTCCCTCAGCAGCACCCGGAACAGGTTGACGTTGAGGCCGCCGCACAGCCCCTTGTCGGTGGACACGACGATGTAGCCGATGCGCCGGACGGGGCGCGCCTCCATGTAGGCGTGGCGGTACTCGGGGTCGGCGTTGGCCACGTGGCCGATCACCGCCCGAATCTTCTCCGCATACGGCTTACCCTCGCGCATCTTCTCCTGCGTGCGCCGCATCTTGCTCGCCGCCACCATCTGCATCGCGCTGGTGATCTTCTGCGTGTTGCCCACGCTGGCGATCTTTTTCTTGATCTCCTTGCCTACTGCCATAGCCGTGGCTCCGTCAGAACGACACCGTGCCCTTGTAGGCCTCGATGGCCCGTTTCATTTCCGAGACGATCTCGTCGTTGTACGCACCGGTCTCGTTGACGTTCTTCATGAAATCCGCGTGCTGAGAGTTCATGTAGGCCAGCAGGCCCTGCTCGAACTCCTGCACCTTGTTCACCGGGACGTCGCGAAGATAGCCCTCGGTGGCGGCGAACAACGAAACGCCCATGTCAGCCACGCTCATGGGATGGAACTGGCGCTGTTTCATCAGCTCTTCCACCCGCTGGCCGTGCTCGAGCTGTCGCCGGGTGGCCTCGTCGAGATCGGAGGCGAATTGCGAGAACGCCGCCAGCTCCCGGTACTGGGCCAACGCCAGCTTGATGCCGCCGGAAATCTTCCGGATGAACTGCACCTGCGCCGAGCCACCTACCCGGGACACCGAGGTTCCGGGGCTCATGGCCGGGCGGATACCGGCGTTGAAGCGGTCGGTGTCGAGAAAGATCTGGCCGTCGGTGATGGAGATCACGTTGGTCGGCACGAACGCCGAGATGTCGCCCGCCTGGGTCTCGATGATGGGCAGCGCCGTGAGCGATCCGGTGCGCCCCTTCACCTCGCCGTTGGTGAACTGCTCCACATACATCGGCGTTGACGCGCGAGGCCCGCTCGAGCAGCCTCGAGTGCAGATAGAAGACGTCGCCGGGATACGCCTCTCGGCCCGGCGGACGCCGCAGCAGGAGGGAGATCTGCCGGTATGCCCACGCCTGCTTGGTGAGGTCGTCGTAAATGATGAGTGCATCCTCGCCGCGGTCGCGGAAGTACTCTCCCATCGAGCAGCCGGCGTACGGCGCGATGTACTGCATGGACGCCGGAGTCGCCGCGCTGGCTGCCACCACGATGGTATTGTCCATCGCCCCGTACTCCTCGAGGGTGCGAACGATGTTGGCGATGGTGGACATCTTCTGGCCGATGGCCACGTAGATGCATTTGATGCCGCTGGAGCGCTGATTGATGATCGCGTCGATGGCGATGGCCGTCTTGCCGATCTGGCGGTCACCGATGATGAGCTCCCGTTGCCCGCGGCCGATGGGCACCATGGCGTCGATGGCCTTCAGGCCGATCTGCACCGGCTGATCCACCGATTGCCGGGCGATGACGCCCGGGGCCACCTTCTCGATGGGCGACACGTCCGACGCGCTCAGGGGGCCGCGCCCGTCGATGGGGTTGCCCAAGGCGTCCACCACCCGGCCGAGCAGCTCCCGCCCGACCGGCACTTCGAGAATCCGGCCGGTGCAGCGCGCCGTCATGCCTTCGGAGAGGCTTTCGTAGTCACCGAGCACCACCACGCCCACGGAGTCGCGTTCGAGGTTCAAAACCATGCCGTAGATGCCGCCGGGGAACTCGATCATCTCGCCGTACTTGGCGTCCGCCAGGCCGTGAATGCGGACGATGCCGTCGGAAACGCCTACCACGGTGCCCTCGTTCTGAGCTTCCGCGTGGACATCGAGGCTCTCGATGCGGCGCTTGATGATGTCGCTGATTTCGGAAGGGTTCAGTTGCTGCATGTTCGTTCCTCAATGTCTCCACGCGCGAGACGGTGGATATCGGCGCCGGTGCTAGCGGGCCGGCTTCAGTTGCGCTGCAGGGTCTCCGCCAGCTTGTCGAGACGGCCACGGAGAGAGGCATCGATGACCGTGTCTCCGGCGCGAATCACCGCGCCGCCGATCACCGAGGCGTCCACGCGACCGGAGAGATTAACTTCGCGCTCGAACCTCCGTGCCAACGCCTGCCGCAGCTTGTCGGACTGCTCCGCTGACAGCTGACAGGCGGTAATGACCTCGACGTCCAGCACCCGCTCGTCTTCCGCCTTGCGAATCTCGAACTGGTCGCGAACCTCGGAGATGGCGTTGAGACGCTTGTTGGCAGCGAGCACCCGCACCAGATTCTTCGCCCGGTCGTTGAGCTCTTCGCCGCACACGTCGATCAGCCGGCGGGCTTTCACCTCCGCAGGCAGATCCGGCGACTCGAGCACCAGCTGCATCCGCTCCACATCGGCAGCGGCCGCCAGAAATGCCAGCATGCGCGACCACTGATCCAGCGCGTTGTCGGACTTGGCCAGATCGTAGACCGCGTTCGCGTAGGGTCGGGCCAAGGTTGCCAGTTCCGCCATGGGGCGATTCCTCTACAGCTCTGCGGCGAGCTTGTCGAGCAGCTCGCCGTGCTTGGTGGCGTCGACGCTGGCGCCGAGCACCTTCTCGGCACCGGCGATGGCGAGCGCGGCCACCTGCCCACGCAGGTGCTCCTTGGCGCGGTTCACCTCCTGCTCGATCTCGGCGCGCTGGGCTTCCTTCAGCCGCTCTCCCTCGGCGCGCGCTTCGTTCTTCGCGTTCTCGACCATCTGGTTCGCCTGCTGACGGGCCTGCTCCAGAATCTGCTGAGCCTCCTCCTTGGCCCCGCGGAGCTGGTCCGAGACTCGCTCCCGAGCGAGATGCAAATCCTTCTCGGCACGCTCAGCGGCGGCGAGACCTTCGCCGATGGCCTTCTGGCGTTCTTTCATCGCGTTGACCATCGGCGGCCAGATGTACTTCCAGCAGAACCAGACGAACACGAGGAAAGTGATGCTCTGGCCGATGATCGTGAAGTTGAGATTCATGCTCTCACCTCAGTACTTTCGCACTTCAGGGTGCGCGTTAGCATCGCCGGCTGGCTCCGGCAGTGCCACGTTCAGCCGCCGACGGCGAACAGCACGTACAGGCCGATGCCCACCGCAGATCATCGGCACCGCGTCCACCAGCGCCAGCACGATGAAGAGCTGGGTGCGCAGCATCGGCAGCAATTCCGGCTGACGGGCGATCCCTTCGAGAAATTTGCCACCCAGCACGCCCACGCCGATGGCAGCACCGATGGCGCCGAGACCCATGAAGAGCCCGCCTGCTACGTACAAGAGAACCGCTAGTTCCATGCTCACTCCCAGTTACGAGTTTTACCTACGCTTACCTTTCCCTGCGGAGTTAGCTCCGGAGGGGACTTTAGTGCTCGGATTGGACGTCGTGCGCCTGTGCCAGATACACCACCGTGAGCACGGCGAATATGAACGCCTGCAGGGTGATGATGAGAACGTGAAAGAGGGCCCAACCGAGCTGCAGAACCCCGCCGGACAATCCCGAGCGCGATACCGGCCGGGAACATGATCGCAATCAGAATGAATATCATCTCGCCCGCGTACATGTTGCCGAACAGCCGCAGGCCCAACGACAGCGGCTTGGCGAGCAGGTTGACGGTCTCCAGCACGATGTTGACGGGCGCCGCGATGGGCGGCAGCGGGTGGAAAGCCAGCTCTGCCAGAAACCCCAAGGGGCCTTTGACCTTGATGCTGTAGTAAATGACGAGCACGAACACCGACAGCGCCATCGACATGGTGATGTTGACGTCCGCCGACGGCACCACACGCATGTGCCCCACCCCCACCGCCTGGGCAGCAAGCGGGATCCAGTCGACGGGTACGAGATCCATGAGGTTCATGAAGAAGACCCAGACGAAGATGGTCAGCGCCATGGGTGCGATGATGTCGTTGGTATAGGTGAAAATGCTCCGGGTGATGTCGTCGATGAAGTCGATGATCATCTCCAGCGCGTTCTGCAGCCCCCCCGGAACGCCCGCGGTCGCCTTGCGGGCTGCCGCCCGGAAAACCAGCACGAACGCCAGGCCGAGCACGATCGACCAGAACATCGAGTCGACGTTGATCGACCAGAACCCCATGGCCTGCGCCTGCTCGGCGCTGTGGGCGAACCCCCAGGAGCCGTCGGGCAACTGCCCGTACACCAGGTGAGTGAGGTGATGTCGAATGTACTCGGAGGAACCTTCGCTGCCGCTCGCCATGCTTTCCTCGGTTCGCCTTACTTCTATGCGTATGCGTATGCGCCAAACTTACGCTCTGCGATCTTCTCGACCCGCCCTTTCACGCCAAACTTAGTGCGCCAAAGTTAAGGCTTTGCGGCGTTCTCGCCACACCTCTTTGGCTTCGCTCATCGGCCGTCGCGGCCGATCAACGGCGCGGCCACGTACATCAACTGCATCAGCACCAGCGCCGAAAAAAAACCCAGCGCCGGCGGCCGCCACCAGGCGAAGGCGAAACCCATCAGGATCACCGTCACCAGGAACTTCATCAGCCCCTGGGCCAGGAGCTTTCGCCCGGACCGTTCGCGGCGCATGGCCCAGGCAAGCCAAGCGGCGGGGACGATGCACACCGCCCCGGCCAACAATGCTGCGATCGCCTGAGATGTGTCGACCAGGACGAATCCGGCCGCTGTCACCAGAGAGGTCACCAACTGAAGCGCGACGGTCAGGTAGGGCAACGGCCAGCCCAGTACCCTCATACCGCTCGTCTCCAGCCGGCCCCCCAAAAGCGGCGCGTATTATATTTGCGCCCCACCCCGGGTTCAATTACATCCGGGAGTTTTTTACGTCGTCGCGCTCGGGTTCGCCGCATCGTAGGAAAGCGCTTTCATATCAGTCGGTTGCGAAGTCTTCGCGAGCGGCGGGTAGCAGCACCGACGCTGCCCGCGACTGCACGGGCGACGGTCAGCGCAGGTGGGCGAGGATGCCGTCGAGCTCTTCGAGAGACGAGTACCGAATAACCATCTGACCGCCGCCACCGCGGCCGTGAGAGATGCTCACCGGCGCGCCGATCCGCTCCGAGAGCTCCTGCTCCAGACGCACGGTATCGGCATCCCGGCTCGCCGGTCGGCGGCTCGTCGCTGCGCTGCCGTTGCCGCGCTGGCCGAGCCGGCGAACCAGCTCCTCGGTCTGGCGCACCGACAACTGACGCTCGGCCACCTCCGCGGCCAACCGTTCCTGGTCCAGGGCGGGCAGGGTGAGCAGCGCACGCGCATGACCCATCTCGATGACGCCGCGCTCGAGGAGCGTTCGCACCGGCGGCGTCAGGTTCAGCAGCCTGAGCAGATTGGTGACGGTGACCCGTGACTTGCCTACTGCGTCGGCCACCTGCTGCTGGGTCAGGTCGAACTCGTCCTTGAGCCGCTGCAGGGCGAAGGCTTCTTCCACCGGGTTCAGGTCTTCGCGCTGGATGTTCTCGATCAGCGCCATGGCCGAGGCCTGCTCGTCGCTCACCTCCTTGACCACGGCCGGAATGCGGCTGAGCCCCGCCATCTGCGCCGCCCGCCAGCGCCGCTCGCCGGCGATGAGCTCATAGCCGCCCTGGGGCCGCGGCCGCACCACGATGGGCTGCATCAGACCCTGGGCCTTGATCGAGGCGGCCAGCTCCCGGAGGCTTTCTTCCGGGAATTCCCGGCGAGGCTGATAGCGCCCGCGTACCACTTCGTCCACCGCCAGCTCGCTCTGCTCGCCCGCCATGCGCACTTCGCCCGCCGCCTCGGTGGACAGCAGAGCGTCGAGCCCGCGGCCGAGGCGCTTGCGGCTCACGCGGCCGCTCCATGCTTACGGCGGATCTCCCCGGCCAGGGCCATGTAGGCCACTGCGCCCCGGGAGTAGCGATCGTAGAGGATGGCGGGCAGACCGTGGCTGGGCGCCTCGGCCAGGCGCACGTTACGCGGAATCACCGTGCGGAACACCTTGTCCCCGAAGTACTGGATGAGCTGCCTGGACACGTCGCGGGTGAGACTGTTGCGCGGATCATACATGGTGCGCAGCAGGCCCTCTATGGCGAGCTGCGGATTGCCCCGGGAGCGCACACCGTCGATGGTGTCGAGCAGGGCGGTCAGGCCCTCGAGGGCGTAGTACTCGCATTGCATGGGAATGAGCACGCTGTCGGCGGCAATGAGCGCATTGAGGGTCAGGATATTCAGAGAGGGCGGGCAATCGATGACCACGAAGTCGTAGCGGTCGCGCACCTCGGCGAGCCGATCGCGCATGCGGTACTCCCGACGCTCCTGACGCAGCAGATCGAGCTCCGCGGCAGTGAGATCGGTGTTGCCCGGCAGCAGCTCGTACCCCCCCGGGCAGCGCTGCACCACCGACTCGGCGGCTGTGCCCTCGATCAGCCAGTCGTAGATACTGTTCTCGATCTCGTTCTTATCCACGCCGGAACCCATGGTCGCGTTGCCCTGAGGATCCAGATCCACCAGCAGCACACGGCTGCCGGAGAGCGACAGCGAGGCGCACAGGTTCACCGCCGTGGTGGTTTTCCCCACCCCCCCTTTCTGGTTGGCGATGGCGAAGACCACGCTCAAGCGCTGCTGCCCGTCCGGTCGGCGTGACCGAGCACCATGAGCTCGTGAGGCCCCTGGAGCCCGGGAATCCACACTCGCGGGCTGGCCTCGAGCCGGCTGCCGGCAGGCGGCTCCGGCGCCGGCTGGCCGGCGGCGCCCCGGGCACGGCTCATCACCACCAGGCGCCCCTCGGGATTCAGGTGCGAGGCGATCAGCCCCCAGATCGCCGCGGAATCGGCGACGGCCCGGCTGACGACGGTGTCGAAGCGCTCGGCCGGGGCCAGTGCGGCCACGTCGCCGCAACGGGTCGACACGTTGCCGAGGCCGAGGGCGCGGACCGCGCGGTCCACGAAGCGGATCTTGCGCTCGCTGAGATCGATCAAGGTTACCTGTACGTCCTCCCGTGCTATCGCCAAGGGTACCCCGGGCAGACCCGCCCCGGTACCCACATCCAGTACGCTTGATCCGATGAGCCACGGTGCCGCGGTCAGGCTATCGAGCAGATGCCGGGGCACCAGCCGTGCAGTGTCGGCGCGCGAAACAAGGTTGAAGGCCCGGTTCCAGTGCAGCAGGAGGTCGCGGAAGGCGAGCAGTGCCACTGCCCTCCGGTGGTCGAGGTCCACGCCCAGCACGGCCGCCTGGCCCACCAGCGCGGACGCCTCGTCGCCGTCTGTCACCGGACCCGCGGCAGTCAGACCGACTGCCGTTGTATGCCGGCGGCGCCGGCGGCGTCCGCTGCGGGCCCGCGGCGCCGCCGAGCATGCACCAGCAGCAGCGACAGGGCCGCCGGCGTCATGCCGGGGATGCGCGCGGCACGTGCCAGCGTCTCCGGACGGGTGTTGCCGAGCTTCTCGGCCAGCTCCGCGGACAGCCCCGGCACGTTCCGGTAATCGAGGTCCCGAGGCAGCTCGATGCTCTCGTGGCGACGCACGCGGGCGATCTCCTCCTCCTGACGGCGAACGTAGCCCTCGTACTTGATGGCGATCTCCACCTGGCTCTGCACGACGGCGTCCTGCTCACCGACGTCCATTACCGCGGCCAGGGCATCGATGCCGACGCCGGGACGGCGCAGCAAACCCGCCAGAGTGACATCCCGTTTGATGGCCTCGCCGGTGATCTGGGCGAGCTGTCTGGCCAGTTCCGTCCCCGGCCGCACCACCACCTCTTCGAGGTGGCGGGTCAGCCGATCGGCGGCACTGCGCCGGCTCTCGTAGGCGGCCCAGCGGCCATCCCCCACCACCGAGAGCTCCCGGCCTGCGGGGGTGAGCCGGTGGTCGGCGTTGTCTTCCCGCAGGCGCAGCCGGTACTCGGCGCGACTGGTGAACATACGGTACGGCTCGTTGGTTCCGAGGTTCACCAGGTCGTCCACCAGCACGCCGATGTAGGCCTCGTCCCGGCGCGGGCACCAGGGTACGCGGCCGGCGACCTTGCGCGCCGCATTGATTCCGGCGAGCAGCCCCTGGGCAGCGGCTTCCTCGTAGCCCGTGGTGCCGTTGATCTGGCCTGCGAAGAACAGCCCCTCCAGCGCACGCGTCTCCAGGGAATAGTCGAGATCCCGCGGGTCGAAATAGTCGTACTCGATGGCATACCCCGGCCGGGTGACGTGGGCGTTCTCGAAGCCGCGGATGCTGCGCACCAGAGCGAGCTGAACGTCGAACGGCAGGCTCGTCGAGATGCCGTTGGGGTAGAGCTCCGCACTGTCCAGACCCTCCGGCTCGACGAAGATCTGATGCTTCACCCGCTCGGCAAAGCGCACCACCTTGTCCTCGATGCTGGGGCAGTACCTGGGGCCCGTGCCTTCGATGACACCGGAATACAGGGGCGAACGGTCGAGCCCGCCGCGGATGATTTCGTGGGTGGTCTCATTGGTCCAGGTGATGTGGCACGGCACCTGACGCGGGTGCTGGTCGACCTTGCCCAGCAGCGACAGGCAGGGCGTCGGCTCGTCGCCGGGCTGCACTTCCATGACCGAGAAGTCCACGCTCCGCCCGTCGATGCGTGGAGGCGTGCCGGTCTTCAGCCGGCCCACCCGGAAAGGCAGCGCCCGCAAGCGCTCGGCGAGCGCGTTGGCCGGCGCGTCGCCCGCCCGCCCGCCAGGGTGGCTGTCGAGCCCGATGTGAATGCGTCCGCCGAGAAACGTGCCGGTGGTGAGCACCACGGCGCCGGCTCGGAACGTGAGCCCCATCTGGGTCTCGACCCCCGTGACCCGTTCCCCGTCGACCACCAGATCCACCACCGGCTGCTGGAACAGGGTGAGGTTCGCCTCTGCGTCCAGCAGCGAACGCATGGCACGCCGGTACAGCGCCCGGTCCGCCTGAGCGCGGGTGGCGCGGACGGCCGGGCCCTTGGCTGCGTTCAGCACCCGGAACTGGATGCCTGCCAGGTCCGCGGCACGGGCCATCAGCCCATCCAGGGCGTCGATCTCCCGCACCAGATGGCTCTTGCCGATGCCACCGATGGCGGGATTGCAGGACATGGCGCCGATGGTGTCCAGGCTCTGGGTCAGCAGCAGGGTGCGCGCGCCCATGCGCGCCGCCGCCGCTGCGGCCTCGCAGCCGGCGTGACCGGCGCCGATGACGATGACGTCGTAGCTGTCAGGATGCTCCATGAAGGCTCACCCCCGGCGCGGATCCGCCGGGTCCGAAATTCGAGGGGCGGCAGTATAAGACCTGCGGGAACCATCGGCGAAACAAAAGCTGGCGTTTACTTGCCGATGCAGAAACTGGAGAAGATCTCGCCCAGCAGATCGTCGGCGGACACCGTACCGACGATGCTGCCCAGCGACAGGTGAACGGCGCGGAGCTCCTCTGCGACGAGCTCCGCCGGAGCACCGGCTTGCAGCAGGCTGCGCGCCGCGCCGAGGGCGGCCCGTCCTGTATTCAGCGCTTCGATGTGACGTCGTCTGGCAGTGAACGCCGTTCCTTCCACTGCGAATCCCACCCGCTGTTTGATCAGAGCGACCAGATCGTCCACACCGGCGCCCGTCAGCGCGGACACCCGCACCGTGGCCACTGCCTCACCGTCCACCCACCCCGGCTCGGCGCCGGATATGTCTATCTTGTTGCGCACCCGTATGGTCCTGGCCGCTTCCAATCCGCTGCCGAGCAACGCCTCTGCCTGGTCACCACCGGCGGTGCCGCCGTCCTCCTCCATCACCAGCACCAGATCAGCCCGGGCAGCACGCGCGCTGGCCCGCCGCACACCCTCCTGCTCGACCGGGTCCACCGATTCCCGAAGACCCGCGGTATCCACCAGTTGAACCGGCAGACCGTCGATGGTGAGGTCCGCTTCGATGACATCGCGGGTGGTCCCGGGAATGTCCGTGACGATGGCCCGCTCGGCGCCGGCGAGGCGGTTCAGCAGGCTCGACTTGCCGACGTTCGGCGCGCCCACCAGCGCCACCGCGATGCCGTCACGGAGCAGAACACCTTGCCGGGTATCGGCGAGCAATCCCTGGAACCGCTGCTCGAGCTCGTCGAGGCGCTCCGGCACTCGTCCCTCAGCCAGAAAGTCCTCGCCCTCCTCGGGAAAATCCATGGCCGCTTCCACGTACACCCGGAGCGCCAGAACCGCCCGATCCAGATCGTCGACAGCCCGCGAGAACGCCCCCTCCAGCGAGCGCATGGCGCCACGGGCCGCGGCGGCGGAGGCGCTCGCCACCAGGTCCGCCACCGCTTCCGCCTGAGCCAGGTCCAGCTTGCCGTTCAGAAATGCCCGCTCGGTGAACTCTCCAGGACGCGCCATGCGCGCGCCCCGCTCCAGCACCGCGTCGAGCACCAGACCCAGCACCACCGGGCCGCCATGACCCTGCAGCTCCACCACGTCCTCGCCGGTGAACGACCTGGGTCCGGGGAAGCAGATGGCGATGCCGGCGTCGAGCACCCGGCCCGCCGAATCGTGAAAGGGCGCGTACCGAGCGTGCCGGGGAGCCAGCCGCCGTCCGGTGACCGCCCGGCCGATCTCGACGGCGCGCGGCCCCGATACGCGTACCACCCCGATACCAGCGAATCCGGCTGCGGTGGCCACGGCAGCGATGGTGTCGGTGTCGAGGCTCACCGCCTCACCCTTTTCCTGTGTGCGCTCCTTCGGCCTGGCGCAGGATGTACCACTGCTGCGCCATGGACAGCACGGTGTTGACCAGATAGTAGAGCACCAGCCCGGAGGGGAAGAACAGGAACAGCACTGTGAACATGATGGGCATGAAACGCATCATCCTCTGCTGCATCGGATCCGCCGCCACCGGGCTCATGAGCTGCTGCACGTACATGCTCGCGCCCATCAGCAGCGGCAGCACGAAGTAGGGATCCATGGCCGACAGATCGTGGATCCAGAGCACGAACGGCGCGTGCCTGAGCTCCACACTCTCGAACAGCACCCAGTACAGCGCCAGGAAGATCGGCATAGGCAGCAGCATGGGCACGCAGCCACCGAGCGGATTCACCTTTTCTTTGCGGTACAGCGCCATCATCTCCTGAGACAGCTTCTGCCGGTCGTCAGCGTAGCGTTCCTGCAGCCGCTTCATCTGCGGTGCCACCCGACGCATGTTCGCCATGTTCCGGTAGCTGGCCGCCGACAGCGGGAACAGCACCAGCTTGACGATCACGGTGAGGACGATGATCGACACGCCCCAGTTGCCGACGACGCTGTGGATCCAGTTCAGGAACTTGAACAGCGGTACCGCCAGCCACCAGAGCCAGCCGTAGTCCACCGTGAGATTGAGGTTGGGCGCGATCTGCTCGAGGCGGTTCTGGTCTTTCGGGCCCGCGTAGAAGCGCGACTGCCAGGTCGCCGTCGCGCCCGGCGCCACCGTCTTCGCCGGACCGGTGAATCCGACGACGTAGACGTCGTTGCCGCGCTGATAGCCGAAGTAACGATTCAGCTCTGCCGCGTCGCCAATCCACGCCGAAAGGAAATACTGCTGCAGAAAAGCGATCCATCCGCCGTGCACCTGGGCCTTGAAGCGCTCCTTGGCCAGATCGTCGAAGGTGAGCTTCTCGTAGCGGCTCTCGTCCGTGGTCACCGCGGCGCCGAGGTACGGGCGCGGCCCAAGGGTGTGCTCCTGCTCCCCGTACGGCTTCTCGCTGTCCCGCTTGATCTGACCGAACTGATAGGCATCGACGGGGGTATCCGAGTCGTTCTCGAGCCTGTGGGTCACCTCCACCAGATACTTGCCGCGCTCGAACCGGAACTGCTTGATCACCCGGACGCCGTCCCGCTCGGCGGTCAGCGACACCGTCAGCGGATGGTCGCCGGTCAACGTGTATTCCGCTGCCGAAGCCTGGTAGCGCAAGCGTCCTCTGGCGTTCGACTCCAGCACGTCCGAGCCCATCAGGCCGCTCTGTGCCAGATACAGGTGGCCGTCGCTGTGGTTCAGCAGCAGATAAGGCGCGTCGCTCTTGCTGTCGAGGCGATGCTCGGGCAACTGGACGCGGACGATGTCGCCGCCCAGCAGGTCGATCCACATCTGCAGCGTGTCGGTCGTAACCTTGATCAGGCGTTCCCCCTCGGCCCGCGTCGACGGGGGACCGGCCTTCGAGGGTGCCGCTTCAGCGCCGAGCAGGGATTCGTCGGGCAGGTCGGACTGCACTCCGGAAGTTGTCGGCGCCGCTTGCCCCTGTTCCGTGGGCGCCTGCCCCGCCGGCGCCCGTTGCTCCGGTACCTCGGGCACCCCGGACGACTCTCCGCCTACCTCGGGCTCGGCACTGATCTGCACCGGGGCCTTCTGCTCCACGTAATCGCGATCCCAGGCCAGAATCATCAGATAGCCGGTGGCGGCGAGACCGATCAGCAGCAGGATGCGCTGGACTTCCGTCGGCAGCATGGGATCAGGACTCCTTCGAGCCGCGCTGGCTGCCGGTGTCACCGGGGCAGCGCGGCAGCGGAACCAGATCGACACCGCCTGCGTGGAGCGGGTGGCATCGGCACAGGCGGCGCAGCGCCAGGCCACCGCCGCGCGTTACCCCGTGCCGCTCGATCGCTTCCACGGCGTACGCGGAGCAGGTGGGGTAGAAGCGGCATTGGCGCCCCAGATAAGGGCTGAGAGTGAGCTGATAGCCGCGGATGAGCGCGACGGCAATGCGTTTCGGAAGCTCTGTGGGGCTCACGGCCTGGAACTCACTTCTGGAGGTTCTCTTGTTCGTCGCGCGACCTTGGATCGCCGGCAACCTGGAACAGCAGCACCTCCAGCGATGCCCGGTAGGCTCGGCTCGAGGCATCGCCCGTCACCTGAACGACGATGTCCATCGCGGGCAGCTCACGGCGACGGCGCCTGAACGTGTCCCGCAACACCCGCTTGGCCCGATTTCGTTCGTGCGCCCGGGGCAATGCCCGTTTTCCCACGACCAGCCCCAGCCGGGCGGTGTGCATTCTATTCGCAACCGCGCTCAGACGTAACGCCCCGTGACGCGTGCGGATCGTGGCGGCGCGGAACACCCGCTGATAGTCCCGCGCGTGACCGAGCCTGACCTGTCTGGGAAATCCCTCGCCGATGCTGCTCAACGAGACGCGGGATGCCCGCTCGGGATCATGCGGAAAGACGCTTGCGCCCTTTGGCACGGCGTGCGTTCAGCACCTTCCGTCCACCACGGGTCGCCATCCGCGCTCGGAATCCATGGTTGCGCTTGCGTTTGAGATTGCTGGGTTGAAACGTTCGCTTCATGGCCGCCTGTGCCGTGTGGTGTGGTGCTGGAAGGGTCGCGAATTCTAGGTGCCGCCATCCGGCGAGTCAAATGGCACGCCCGGCGGGTCGCGAATAACGAATGGCGCCGCGCTGGTCGGCAGGGCATGGACAGGAACCATGGACCGGAACAATGAATAATCTTCTTTCTCATTACATAGAAATTTGATTGTTGCTTCTTGGGGATTCGCCGAGCTGTGGATATCCGCCGTCAGCCCTGCTACGTCCTGGCTTTCAACCGGGAAGTAGTCTGTGGGCAAACACTGAGAAACGGCTTGGGTGATTGTCAGTAAGTCGGGCTCGGAAAAACGCCAACGGGATGGTAAGCATTTATCCACAGCTTCTTCAGAGCCTTGCTCACATGGCCGGGGATCGTGCCTTGCCGGTCCCGGTTCGCGCGCTGACGATAACCTTTTGAATTTGCAGTTCATCCCGCGATTGGTGCGTTTTTCTTCGGGGATCGCATAGCCAACGCTCGAGGGAACTGGCTAGAATCCCGGCAAATAGCAAACGAAATCAGGGCAGGCTCCGCGACCTCCGGGGAGCCTGATTTGCGGGGGGGCACTAGTGGAACGTTCTGTATGGGACCGTTGCCTTGATCGGCTTCAGGATGAGTTGTCGTCGCAGCAGTTCAATACGTACATCCGACCGCTACAGGCCTGTCAGGAGCAGGGCCAGCTCAGGATTCTGGCACCGAACCGCTACGTGAAGGACCACGTTCAGGTCGATTACCTGATGCGGATTCACGAGCTGCTCGAACAGGTAGGCAGCCCCTTGGACCGTCTGGAGGTTTGCTTGGACATCGGCACCAAAGAGCCTCCCGGAGCCCGGAGTGCAATGCCGCTCAGGGCGGATGGCTCCGGTAGCGGAGCGGTCGAGATGAACAACGGCAGCGGTCCCGGCGCCGGCAACAAGCTCAATGACGAGTTCACCTTCGAGACCTTCGTGCAGGGCAAATCCAACGAGATGGCCAAAGCTGCCGCCATGCAGGTGGCGGCGAATGCGGGCAAGTCGTACAACCCGCTTCTGCTGTACGGCGGCGTGGGTCTCGGCAAGACGCACCTGATGCACGCGGTGGGCAACTACATCCGGCGCAGCAATCCCGCGGCGAAGGTCGTCTATCTGCATTCTCAGGGCTTCGTCCAGGACATGGTGAAAGCCCTGCAGCAGGGCACCATGGACGACTTCATGCAGTATTACCGGACAGTCGACACGCTGCTCATCGACGATATCCAGTTTTTCGCGCACAAGCTGCGTTCCCAGGAGGAGTTCTTCCACGTATTCAATGCGCTGCTCGAGCGCGACAGTCAGATGGTGCTGACGTGCGATCGTTACCCGCGGGAGATTGACGGGCTCGAGGAGCGTCTGAAGTCACGGTTCGTGTACGGATTGACCCAGGAAGTCGAGCCGCCGGAGCTGGAAACGCGGGTGGCTATCCTCATGAAGAAAGCCGAAGCGGAGGAGGTCGACCTGGACCCTGCGGTGGCATTTTTCATCGGCGAGCGCATTCGCTCCAACGTGCGTGAGCTCGAAGGCGCGCTACGGCGGGTGATCGCCAATGCCCGGTTCACGGGCAGCCGCATCACTATCGATCAGGTCAAGCGGGCGCTTCGCGATCTGCTGGCCATCCAGGACCGGCAGATCAGCATCGACAACATTCAGCGGCTGGTGGCCGAGTACTACAACATCAAGATTTCCGATATTCTGTCGAAGCGGCGCAACCGCACCATCGCGCGGCCCCGACAGATGGCGATGTTTCTGGCCAAGGAGCTCACGAATCACTCGCTTCCCGAGATCGGCGAGGCGTTCGGCGGGCGCGATCACACCACGGTGTTGCATGCCTGCAAACGAATTGCCGAGCTCAAGGAAAGCAGCGCCGACGTCAGCGAAGATTACCGGAATCTGGGTCGTCTGCTGTCCGGTTGATGTCGCCCGACACGGGTGGGCGCGACCGGCGCACGGCTGTGCATCGTGGCGGCGTCTGCGATACCCGCTATGATCGGGCACGACGATCGGCAATGATCCGCTTCACCGCATGAAGAGCCGCTCATGAAGTTCACGACCAACCGAGAAGCATTGCTTCGCCCCCTGCAACTGGTGACGGGCGTGGTGGAGCGGCGGCAGACGTTGCCTGTGCTGGCGAACCTTCTGGTGGTTGCGCGGGACGGCGCGCTGTCGCTCACCGGCACGGATCTGGAGGTGGAGCTAGTCGCCGTGGATGACGGTGTGTCCATCGAGCAGGAGGGTGAGACCACGATCCCGGCTCGAAAGCTGGCCGACATCTGGCGATCGTTGCCGGAGGGTGCGGAGGTTTCGGTAAGCATCGAGGCGGATCGGGCGGTGGTGCGTTCGGGACGGAGTCGGTTTGCGTTGGCGACCCTGCCGGCGGCGGATTTTCCCAAGGTAGAAGGTGGGCCCGGCGATTTGCAGCTCGAGTTGCCTCAACGGGACCTGCGCCGGCTGCTGGACCTGGTGAGTTTCTCCATGGCGCAGCAGGACGTGCGGTACTTTCTCAACGGCATGCTGCTGGAAGTGACAGCCGAGCACACGCGGGCGGTGGCGACCGACGGGCATCGTCTGGCCATGTGCACATTGCCCGGGGGTGTGGCGGACGTTGACCGAGTGCAGGCCATCGTGCCGAGAAAGGGCGTGCTCGAGGTGGGGCGCTTGTTGGACGACGGCGAGGCCGCGGTCTCCATGCATATCGGCGCTAACCATCTGCGGGTCACGCTGGGCCCGTACACGCTCACCACCAAGCTGGTGGACGGCAAGTTTCCTGACTATGAAAAGGTAGTACCGCGGCGCGCGGAGCAGTGGATGACTGCCGACCGGGAGGGGCTCAAACAGGCCTTCAACCGGGCGTCCATTCTTTCCAACGAGAAATACCGCGGTATCCGCCTGATACTTGCCGATGAGCTGCTCACCATCAAGGCGAACAATCCGGAGCAGGAGGAGGCCGAAGAGGTCGTTGCGGTGGAATACCAGGGGGAGCGGCTTGAGATCGGCTTCAACGTCAGCTATCTGCAGGACGTGCTCAATGTTCTCAACACCGAGCAGGTGACCATGAGCGTAGCGAATGCCAGCAGCAGCGCGCTCATGGAGGGCGTCGGCAACGATCAGGCCCTCTACGTGGTCATGCCCATGCGGCTGTAGGGCCGCCCCGGCGCCCGTGTGGTTTCGCCGCCTGGAGATTCGTGACCTGCGCAACCTGGTGCAGGTAGATCTGGATCCGGGTCCTCGGCTCAATTACTTCTTCGGCGAGAATGGCGCGGGTAAGACGGCCATTCTGGAAGCCGTTCATCTGCTGGCACGCGGGCGGTCGTTCCGCACCCATCAGGCAGCTGATCTGGTACGCCAGGGCTGTCAGACGGCGATCGTTCACGCCACGGTATCGGATGAGCATCGGGGCCTTCAGTCGATCGGGCTGTCGCGGGGACGGACGGGCAACGCTGAGCTGCGGATCAACGGGCAACACGTACGCCGGCTGTCGGAAGCCGCCGAGCTGTTGCCGCTCCAGGTAATGGTCCCGTCTCTCAGTGATCTCGTGTTCGGGCCGCCGGGCGGGCGCCGGCAATGGCTGGATTGGGGAGTGTTCCACGTGGAACAACGGTATCTGCGCGCGCTGCGCGCCTACCTGCAGGCGATGAGGCAGCGCAACGCGGCCCTGAAGCAGTTGAGCGCTGGGGAGCTTCGGCCGGCCGACGTGTTGGTCTGGAGCGAAGAGATGGCGACTCAAGGGGAAGCCATTGCCGCGCACCGGCAGGCCTACCTCGATAGCTTGGCTCCGATGGCGGCAGAGATGCTGGCGGACCTTGCGCCGGAACTCTCGGTAGAGATCCATCACCAGAGAGGGTGGCCGGCCGACCGCCCGCTGCGGAAAGTGCTGGGTGAAATAGGGCCGAGAGAGGTAAAATCGGGTTCGTCGCAGAGCGGCCCCCACCGGGCGGACGTGGAGTTGACGGTCTCGGGTATGAGCGCCGGTGCTTGTCTATCCCGAGGGCAGGGCAAGGCATTGGCCAGCGCGCTCATGCTGGCACAAGCGAAGCTGTTGCAGCAGCGGGCCAGGCGCTCCAGCGCGTTCCTGATCGACGATATCGGTGCCGAGCTGGATTTGCCCCACAGTGAACGTTTCTTCGATCTGCTGGCCACGCTGGGCGCTCAGATCCTGGCGACGTCCAACAGCCGCCCGACGGTGCTTTCCGGTCTGCCTGAGGCGGATGCCGCTGTGTTCCACGTGGAACATGGCCGAGTGCGCCGGGTGAGCACCACCTAGCCGTCCGCCGTTGCGACGCGGGTTAACGTCAGAGGAAGATGCATGGCCGACAGGCAATACGACTCCAATAGTATCAAGGTCTTACGCGGCCTGGACGCCGTCCGTAAACGGCCCGGGATGTACATCGGCGACACCGAGGACGGGACCGGGCTGCACCATATGGTTCAGGAGCTCGTGGACAACTCGATCGACGAGGCGCTTGGCGGTCATTGCAACAGAATCCACGTGATCGTTCACCCGGAAGAGGCCGTCACCGTGCGTGACAACGGACGCGGCATACCGGTGGACATCCACACGGAGGAGGGAGTTTCCGCGGCGGAGGTGATAATGACCACCCTTCATGCCGGCGGAAAGTTCGACGATAACAGCTACAAGGTCTCCGGCGGGCTGCACGGGGTGGGCGTATCGGTGGTGAACGCGCTTTCCGAGGAGTTTCGCCTCACGGTCCGGCGCGATGGCTGCGTGTATGAGCAGAACTACACCCACGGGGTGCCCGACGCGCCGCTCAAGCAGGTGGGCGAGACGGCGGACCGGGGCACGGAGTGCTATTTCCGGCCGTCACCGGCTACCTTCAAGAACGTGGAGTTCCACTACGACATTCTTGCCAAGCGCTTGCGGGAGTTGGCGTTCCTGAATTCCGGGGTGGAGATTCATCTTTCTGACGAACGCACCGGCAAGCAGGAGACTTTCCTTTACGAAGGGGGGTTGAAAGCGTTCGTGCAGTACCTGAACCACAACAAGAACGCGCTCAACCGGGTCTTTCACTTCAGCAGCACCGGTCGCGAGGACGGCATCGGCGTCGAAGTGGCGATGCAGTGGAACGACGGCTTCCAAGAGCAAGTGTTCGCTTACACCAACAACATCCCCCAGCGGGACGGCGGTACCCATCTGGCGGGCTTCCGCGCGGCGCTCACCCGGTCGCTGAATGGCTACATCGAGCGCGAGGGACTACTGAAGAAAATCCAGGTAAGCACCGCGGGCGACGACGCCCGGGAAGGTCTCACCGCCGTCGTTTCCGTAAAGGTTCCCGACCCGAAATTTTCCGCGCAGACGAAGGACAAGCTGGTGTCCAGCGAGGTCAAGCCGGCCGTTGAGCAGGAACTGGGCCGGGCCTTTACCGAATACCTGGACGAGAACCCCCAGGACGCCAAGGCGGTGGTCACGAAGATGATCGACGCCGCCCGGGCACGGGAAGCCGCCCGCAGAGCCCGCGAGATGACACGCCGTAAAGGAGCGCTGGACATCGCCGGGCTGCCCGGAAAGCTAGCCGATTGCCAGGAGAAGGATCCCGGGCTGTCCGAGCTCTACATCGTGGAGGGCGACTCGGCCGGCGGTTCGGCTAAACAGGGCCGGGATCGTCGCACCCAGGCCATCCTCCCGCTCAGGGGCAAGGTACTTAACGTTGAAAAGGCTCGTTTCGACAAGATGCTTTCCTCTGAGCAGGTGGGAACGCTCATCACCGCATTGGGCTGCGGCATCGGTCGCACGGAGTTCGACGCTGACAAGCTACGTTACCACCACATCATCATCATGACGGACGCCGATGTGGACGGCTCGCACATCCGTACGCTCCTGCTCACCTTCTTCTTCCGGCAGATGCCGGAGCTGATCGAGCGCGGTCACATCTATATTGCGCAGCCGCCCCTCTACAAGGTGAAGAAGGGCAAGCAGGAGCATTACGTGAAGGACGACGTGGAGTTGGAGAGCTACATGCTTCAGCTCGCCCTGAGCGAGGCCAAGCTGTTCGTGAATGCCGAGGCGCCTGCCATCGATGACGCCTCCCTCGAGCGGCTGGCCCGGGACTACACCATGCTCATGCTCCGTCTCGACAAGCGCAGCAGGGTATATCCCCGCTCGGTCACGGAGCGGCTGGTGGACCTGCCTACGGTGGACCTCCGCAAGATGTCGGACGAGGCCGCCATGGCTGCCTGGTGCCAGGATCTGCAGACCCTGCTCGGACCGATCGAACGCGATCAACCCACCGTGAGCATGGACTTCGATGCAGAGCATCAGGTCCACGTGCCCGTTGTGCAGCTGCGCGTGCGCGGTATCACCGAGCAGGTGCGGCTGTCGTATGGCTTCTTCATGAGCGCCGAGTACCGGGCCATCGCCGCCCTCGGTGAGCACCTCTACGGGCTGCTCGAAGAGGGCGCCTATGCCGAGCGTGGCGACAAGCGCATGGCTGTCAGGTCCTTCGGCGAGGCGCTCAACTGGTTCGTCTCCGAGGCCAAACGCGGCCTCGACGTGCAACGCTACAAGGGGCTCGGCGAGATGAACCCCGACCAGCTCTGGCACACTACGATGGACCCCGCAGTCCGTCGGATGCTTCAGGTGACGGTAGACGACGCGATCGCCGCCGATCAGATGTTCACCACCTTGATGGGCGATCAGGTGGAGCCGCGCCGGGAGTTCATCGAGGCAAATGCGCTGCAGGTGGTGAATCTGGACGTTTGAGTCCCCTGCTCAACGTCGTGAGGAGTCGGCGTTCTCAGCTCCTTCTTGCTGCTCGACCTCGGGGCGGGGCAGACGGGACATCAGGGCGTCGAACTCCCTGGCTATCGCCTGCTGAATCTGCTTGCTGGTGGACCCTGCCGTGGTCACGGGCTCGCCGATGATCATGGTGATCTCTCCGGGCCGCTTGCGGAACTGGTGTGCCGGCCAGAACGACCCCGCGTTGTGGGCGACCACAACCACCGGCGCGCCGGTTGCGGCCGCCAGTGCTGCTCCCCCCGGCTGAAACCGGCCGATCTGCTCGGGGGGCATGCGAGTGCCTTCGGGAAACAGCACCACCCAGATACCGTCGGCCAGCCGCTGGCCGCCTTCGTTGATCAAGGTGCGCAGCGCCCGACGCTGTTGTCTCCGGTCGATGGCGATGGGCCTCAAGGTGCGGAACGCCCAGCCGAAGAACGGGATGTTGAGCAGCTCGCGCTTGATGAGAGTCGCCTGAGGCGAAAACAGCTGCTGGAGGAACAGCGTCTCCCACGTGCTCTCGTGCCGGCACATGACGATGCACGGCTGTTCCGGCAGGAGGTCCAGGCCGATGACCCGATGGCGGACGCCGCAGGTCACCCGCAGCCAGGCCAGACAGAACCAGGTCCAGCAGCCGATGATCAGCTGAAACCTCTGCCGGTAGGGGAAGAGCCAGCCGAAGACCGTTCCGAGGGTCCCCCAGATCACGGTGGCCAGGGTGTAGCCGACGTAAAACAGAGCCGCTCGCAAGGCCGTCAGCATCTGCCACTCCGGAGCAGCCGGTGAACGAAATCCGCCAGATCGTCGGCCACCTCGTGCGCGGCCATCTTGCCCGGATGCTGGTGCGCATTGCTCCCGGTCGACCGCACCAGCACGGCTCTGCAGCCGGCGGCGCGGGCCGCTTCCACGTCCCGCTCTGCGTCACCCACGTAGACGGTGTCCGTGGCAGCAACGACCAGGTCAGCCATGGCCGCGGACAGCATCCCGGGACGGGGCTTGCGGCAGTCGCACCCGTCCTCGCGGCGGTGCGGGCAATAGTACAGCCCATCGAGGGCCGCGCCTCGCTGCCCCAACGACTCGCGGAGGCACCCGTGGATGCGCTCGAGGGCCGCCTCGGAGAGGATTCCTCTGCCAATGCCGGACTGGTTGCTGCACACCGCCACCAGGTACCCGGCCGCCTTCAGCGCCGCGATGGCATCCAGCGACCCCGGGATCGGCACCCACTCGTCGGCGTCTTTGATGAAGTCCGGCGAGTCGTAGTTGATTACGCCGTCCCTGTCTAGAAGGATCAATCTGGTCATCCGAGGTCCGGCAGGTACAATCGCCGGCGCAATCTACGGTATCTGCACGGACCGGTCAAAACCGAGATGAATCGTATGCCGCTGAGCCACCGCTGCGGGAGGATCATTCTCTGCGCGGGTTGCCACTGCCGGGACCGCCCTTGGCCGGCGGCCGCCGCTGGGCCATCGCGGAATCGGCCGCGTTCCCGGATGCGTTCGAGCACTTGTCGAGAGCCGAGCAGCGCGTGGAACAGCTGAGCCGGGGCTTCTTCGTCGCGCTGCTGGTTGCGTTCAGTCTCTTGTCGAACCGATGGCAGCAGCGGCTCGGACGCTGGCTCGGCCGGCTCGGCTGGCGCCTGGACGTCGACGCGGCGCGCACAACACGCATCAACCTCGCCGCCTGTTTGCCCGAGCTGGACGAGCCCACGCGGACCGCCCTCGGCCGCCGCAGCCTCGAGCACACAGCCGCGCTGATTGCCGAGGCGGGCGCCATCTACCGCTGGCCGGAGCGGCGCTGGCGGCGGCTCACCGTCTCGATCGAAGGCGCCGAATTGCTCAAGAGGCGTGGTGAAGGCGGAAGCGGCGTGCTGGTGCTGGTGCCGCACTTCGGCAACTGGGAATACCTGGCGCTGATTCTTGGCCGCTATCGAGTCACCGCTCTGTACGAACGCCCCCGGCTGCGCTCCCTCGAGCCGCTCATCCGCCAGGCGAGAACCCGGGCAGGCGCGACCTTGCTGCCCATTAGCGCAGGTGGGCTGAAGCGTCTTTACCGCACTCTGGCCGACGGCGGCGTCGTGGCCTTGCTGCCGGATCAGGTTCCGCACCGCCGCGCCGGCGTCTACGCTGACTTCTTCGACCGGCGGGCCCTGACCATGACCCTCGCCCACCGGTTGCTGCAGCGCACCGGTGCGCAGGTGGTGCTCGGCGCCGCCATTCGCTGCAAAGGCGGCTTCCGCGTGCGTTTCGTCGAGATGGACCATCAGATCCGCGATCCCGACCCGGTAGTTTCCGCCACGGCTCTGAACCGCTCCATCGAGACCTTGGTCCGCACGGACCCGGCGCAGTATCAGTGGGAGTACAAACGCTTCAAGCGCCAGCCGAAGGGCAGCCGGAGTCTCTACCTGCGCTGACGCGTTCACCGGCAGCCCCGTGCGTGGACCGGCTGCTCAGAAGAACGTGATGCCCACCTGGAACAGGCGTTCGACTGCAGCCACCTGGCGCTTGTCCACCAGAAACAAAATCACGTGGTCGCCAGGCTCTACCACCACGTCGTCGTGAGCAATGAGCACGGTATCACCCCTGGCAATCGCGCCGATGTTGGTGCCGGCCGGCAGGTCGATCTCGCCGATGGCCCGGCCAACCACTCGGGAGCTGCGGGCATCACCGTGGGCGACCGCCTCCATGGCTTCGGCGGCTCCCCGGCGCAGGCTGTGCACCCGTGCCACATCGGCGCGGCGTACGTAGGTGAGCAGAGAACTGGTGGTGGCCTGTTGCGGCGAGATGGCAATCTCGATGTCGCCGCCTTGCACCAGGTCGACGTAGGCGGGCTTACCAATGAGGGTGATCGCCTGACGGGTGCCCAGACGCTTGGCGAGGAGTGAGGACATGATGTTGACCTCATCGTCGTTGGTGACAGCGCAAAACACGTCGCACTGCTCGATGTTCTCCTCGAGCAGGCGCTCGCGATCCGTGGCGTCCATGTTGAGGACCACGCTCTGGTGCAGGGTCTCCGCCAGATCGTCGCAACGCTTCTTGCTGTACTCGATCACCTTCACGGTGAAATAGGGCTCTATGGATCGAGCGAGACGCTGGCCGATGTTGCCGCCACCGGCGATCATCACGCGTTTGAACGGCCGCTCCACCCGGCGCAGCTCGGACATCACGGCGTTGATGTGTTCCCGCGCGGCGATGAAGAACACTTCGTCATCGGCCTCGATGACCGTGTTGCCCTTGGGAATGATGGCCCGGTCGCGGCGATAGATGGCGGCCACCCGGGTGTCCACCTTCGGCATGTGCTGGCGCAGAAACCTCAGCTCCTGGCCCACCAGCGGGCCGCCATAGTAGGCCTTCACCGCAACGAGCTGCACCCGGCCATTGGCGAAGTCGAGCACCTGCAGCGCACCCGGATGCTCGAGAAGCTGCCGTATATTGTCCGTGACTACCTGCTCCGGATTGATGAGCACGTCGATGGGCATGTGCTCGCCGCTGAAGAAGCCCTCCCGGTCCAGGTAGGATGCAGAGCGGATACGGGCGATCTTGGTGGGCGTTCTGAACAGTGAGTAGCACACCTGACAGGCGACCATGTTCACCTCGTCGCTGGAGGTGACGGCGATCAGCATGTCGGCATCATCGGCGCCGGCCCGCCGCAGCACGTCGGGGTGGGAGGCCCAGCCGTGGACGGTCTGGATGTCCAGCTTGTTCCGTAGCTCGTCGAGGACCGCCTCGTTGGAGTCCACCAGGGTGATATCGAAGCCTTCGTTGGCCAGGTTGTCAGCCAGGGTGCCGCCCACCTGCCCGGCGCCGAGAATCAGTATCTTCATTGGCTGGCCTTGATCATACGCGCGTAATAAAAGCCGTCCGTGTCAGCCTGGGTGGGCAGGAGCTGCCAGCCGTGGCGGGTCGCACGCCCGGTGGCCAGCCGGCACGGCCTGGCGATCGCCTCCGGTCGATGCGCCAGGAAACGGGAGATGACCTCATCGTTCTCTGCAGCAAGGATTGAGCAGGTGCAATAAAGTAGAGTACCGCCGGGCGTGAGGACACGCCACAGGTTGGCGAGCAGCCGCCCTTGCAGCCCCGCCATGGCCTCGACATCGGCTGGCCGCCGCAGAACCTTGATGTCGGGATGGCGCCGCAGGGTACCGGTTCCGGTGCACGGCGCGTCCACCAGCACCCGGTCGAATGGTGCTCCGTCCCACCAGTGCAGGGTGGTGGCGTCGGCCTCGAGCGCGGTGAAGCCGGAGTGTCCCAGGCGCTCCGCCTCCGTGAGCATCCGCGACAGACGTTCGCCGCTCTGCTCCACCGCCGCGTACCGGGCGCCGGGGCAGCGCTCCATCAGGTGGAACAGCTTCCCGCCCGGCGCGGCGCAGGCGTCAAGAACGCGTTCTCCCGACGTGGGTGAGAGCAGGCCGGCGGCGAACTGGGCGCCCGCATCCTGTACCGCGACCAGACCCTCGGCATAGCCGGGCAGGGTATTCGCCGGGCACGGTTCGGCCAGCACACGGGTGGCAGGCCCGAGATCCAGACCGTCTTCGGTCTCGGGCGCGCCGGGCCGCCGCGAACGGATGCCGGCTGCCTCCAGCGTGGTCAGGTAGGCGTCCGCCGTGGTGCGCGCCAGGTTGATGCGAACCGTCATGGGCGCACGGCCGTTGTTGGCGTGCATGATGGCTTCGGCGTCCGGGTACTGCAGGCGCAGGGCATGTTCCAGCCACTCGGGATGCTCGGAGCTGGGCTGTGCCGACGGCGCGGCGGCACATTGCCGGAGCACGGCGTTCACCAGGCCCCGGGCCCACGGCCGGCCCACGCCGGCGCAAGCGTTCACCGTTTCGAAGATCGCAGCGTGGTCCGGCACCCGGGTGAAGCGAAGTTGGTAAGCACCCACTATCATCAGCGAGCGAAGCACGACGTCCTTCGGTTTCAACGATCGGTGGAGCGCCGAGTCCACCAGCCGGCCCAGGGAGAAGTAGTGCCTGAGACTGCCCAGCACCAGTTCCCGGGTCAGCGGCGTGACATCGAGGCCCGCCATGGCCTGGTCGCTGGTGCGTCCGTTGGCCAGCACCTGGTGAAGCAGGCGCGCCGCCGCGGCGCGTTCGTCGGCCGGCGGGCTCACGGCGCAACCGGTTCTGGCGGCCGGCCCAGCACCGTGCCCGCGGCGAATAATGCCGGATACCCGTTCGCCGCATCCCGCGCGGTCAGCGGCCGGCCCTTGCCGATGCTGAGCTTCAGGCGCGTGATCCGCAGCGCGCCCTCGCCGCAAGCGACGGCGATGCCGTCTGCGGTCGCCGAAACGACGGTCCCGGGCGGGTGGTTGCCCGGCGCTTCCATCACCCCCGCCTCCAGCACGGTAGCTCGGACGCCGCCGGATCCGGGGGCGGCCGCGGCGATCTGGGTGAAAGGCGGCATCCGCGCCCTGAGTGCCCGCACCAGGCGTTCCAGCTCGCGGGCCGGCCGCGACCAGTCGATCCGGGCATCCTCGGGGGTGAGCTTCCTGGCGTAGCTCACGCCGGTGTCCGGTTGCGGCTCCGGCACCAGGTCCGTCAGCCGGCCCAGACACTCCAGCAGCGCCTGCCCGCCGAGGTTTGCCAGGCGAGCTTCCAGGGCCGGAGCATCCATCTCGGGGGTGATGGCGCAACGCCTCTGCAGGTAAACGGGGCCGGTGTCCAGACCGGCGTCCATGTGCATGATGCTCACCCCGGTTTCGCCATCACCGGCCATGATGGCGCGCTCGACGGGGGCGGCGCCCCGCCAGCGCGGCAACAATGACGGGTGGACGTTGACGCAGCCGAGCCGCGGCACCGCCAGTATCGCCGCCGGGAGCAGCAGCCCGTACGCGGCAACCACCAGCACGTCGAGGCGCCACTGCGCGAGCGCCTCGGCCTCGCCGGACGCCTTCAGGGAGGCCGGCTGGCGCACCGGCAGACCGTGGTCTGCGGCGAGCGTCTTCACCGGCGGCGGCTGGACGCGGCGGCCGCGCCCAGTGGGGCGGTCGGGCTGGGTATAGACGACCGCTGGCGGCCGTCCGCCGTCCAGCAGCGCCTGCAGGATGGCGGCGGCGAACTCCGGCGTGCCCGCGAAGCCCAGGCAGAGCGGGCCGCCCGGCGGGTTCTGGGTCATGGGCGTCAGGCCTGAAGCCGGTGCTGTTTCGTGAGCTTCTTGCGGATGCGGTTGCGCTTGAGAGTCGAGATGTAGTCCACGAACAGCTTACCGTCGAGGTGATCGCATTCGTGCTGGATGCACACGGCCAGCAGGCCTTCGGCTTCCATCTCGAGCGGCTGACCCTCGCGGTCCAGGGCCTGCACCCGGACCCGCTCGGCGCGGGTCACGGGTTCGTAGAAACCCGGCAGGGACAGACAGCCTTCCTCCGTCTCGAGGGGCCCGCCGAGCAGGGTGAGCTCGGGATTGATGAAAGCGTGCGGATCATCGCGGTTTTCCGACACGTCCACGACGATGATGCGCCGGTGAACGTCGACCTGGGTCGCCGCCAAGCCGATGCCTGGCGCGTCGTACATGGTTTCCAGCATGTCTTCGACGAGCTGCCGCACGGCGTCGTCCACGGTTTCCACCGGTTGGGCGCGGGTCCTCAGGCGCTGGTCCGGGTATTCGAGAATGTCGAGAATTGCCATGTGGAGGTCTTGTCTGGTGCTCCGGATCGCATCCCCGCCGGCGGGGATGGCTGGTTACGGGTACGGTTCAGGCTGCTAAGATTGTGAAGATCATAACTTTTCCGCCTGGCGAAGACTCGTATGGTAGCCCATGCGAGCCGCCCGTGCGGGCGGTCGGTGGAACACCGCCGGCCTCTGTGATTTTGACCTCAGGGACGGACGAATGATTCACAGGGTAGGTCGTCCTCCGGCAATACCGGGCTGGTCCATCTATCCTGTCTGTAGCACTCCTGCGCGTGGATAGGGGCGCCCGAGGAAGGTAAAGGATGAGCAAGATGCGTTTCGTTCGCCAGGGGCTTCTGGTGGTGATGCTGGGTGTGGCGCTGACCGGCGCCGCCGCCACCACCGATCTGTCGCAGTACCTCCGGAAGGACCACCCGGACGTCTATGTGGTCAAGAAGGGCGACACCCTCTGGGACATCAGCGGCCGCTTTCTCGAGAAGCCCTGGCTCTGGCCGGAGATCTGGCGGGTCAACCCCCAGATCGAGAACCCACACCTGATCTATCCCGGCGACAGGATTACTCTGCAATGGGTGAACGGCCAGCCACAGCTCACCCTGGAGCGCGGTGACGCCGGCCGCACCTACCGGATGACGCCGGGCACGGAGAAGCTCGAGCCGCACGTTCGCGCCACGCCGCTGGAGTCGGCCATCCCGGCCATTCGCCTGGACGCCATCCAGGCCTTCCTGGTGGACAATCGGGTAGTGGAGCCGGGCGCCCTCGACGACGCACCCTACGTGCTGCAGGGAGAGGGCGAGCGGATCGTCGTCGGTGCCGGCGACCGGCTGTACGTGCGCGGCGAGCTCGCCGACAACCAGACCTTCAGCATCGTCCGGAAGGGGCCGCTGTACGTGGATCCGGACAGCAACGAGGTGCTCGGGCGCGAGGCCACCTACATCGGCCTCGGCGAGTCGCTGGCCCAGGATGGAGACATCGCCACGATGCGGGTGCAGAGCAGCCGCGAGGAGATCCAAGTCGACGACCGTATCCTCCCCACCGAAGAGCGCCGGCTGGATTCGACCTTCTATCCCAGCGCCCCCTCGAAGGACATGGAAGGCCAGATCATATCGGTGTTCGGCGGGGTCACCCAGGTGGGCCAGTTCGACGTGGTCGTGATCAACCGCGGCGAGCGGGAGGGTCTGGTGCCCGGCAACGTGCTGGCCATCTACAAGCGGGGCGCGCTGGCCCGCGACCGCGTCGCCAACGAGACCGTGCGGCTGCCGAGCGAGCGGGCCGGTCTGATGATGGTCTTCCGCACCTTCGACAAGCTGTCCTACGCCCTGGTGCTCGAGACGGAACGGCCTCTGGCTGTGTTCGACCAGGCACGTAATCCCTGATCCCGCGCCGGTCGGGTTTCCCACGCCGCTGCGGGTGGGAAGCTCGCGGCGGCACGTCACGAAACCGGCCATGATCCCGGGTTTGACGGGGAGCGCGGGTGGCCGAACCTCCGGAGCGATTTCATCTGGCAGCCCTCGTTCATAGCGTGGGCAGGGCGTCCGCGTGCCGGATGCTGGACTGTGCCGGGTCGGCGCAAGCCGCTCTCGCCGGCGTCGCCGAGTGCCGCGCCGACCCCCGCGCGCTGCAGGCCCAGTGCATGGCACAAGGCATCCGCCTGCTCACCGCCGATGACGGAGACTTTCCACCGCTGCTCCGCTCCATCGCCGATCCGCCGGTCGTGCTTTATGCCCGCGGCGACCCCGGAACGCTGCTTCACCCCACCGTCGCCATCGTCGGGGCGCGGCGCTGCACGCGCATGGGAATCGAAGTCGCCGGGTCGCTGGCTCGCGACCTGGCCCGGCAAGGGGTGTGCGTGGCCAGCGGGCTCGCCCGCGGCATCGACACCGCCGCGCACCGGGCGGCGCTCGATGCCGGCCTGACCGTCGCGGTGACCGGCAGCGGCCTCGCCCGGCCCTACCCGGCGGTCAACCGGGGGCTGACCCGCGCCATCGTCGCTACCGGCGGGCTCCTGCTCAGCGAGCATCCGCCATGGCAGAGTGCACGGCGCCATCACTTTCCCGAGCGCAACCGGCTGATCAGCGGCATCGCGCTGGCGGTCGTAGTCGTGGAGGCGGGCGAGCACAGCGGCTCCCTCATCACTGCCCGGGTGGCAGCCGACCAGGGCCGCGACGTCTGCGCAGTGCCAGGCCCCGTGACCAGCCCGGTGAGCCGCGGCTGCCACCGGCTGATCAAGCAGGGGGCGGCACTGGTGGAATCCGCCGCCGATGTTCTGGAAGTGCTGGGTGTACCGACTTCCGCCGGCTCCGGAGGTGAGGGTGCTCCGCGGAATCGCCCGGCGGACGCGGTTCTGGCCGGCATCCTCGGCGCGGTGGAGGCTTCCATTACCACTCTCGACGAGATCGTCGCCGCGACCGGCCTCGCCGGCGACCAGGCGAGCGCCGCGCTGGTGGAGCTCGAGCTCGGGGGATTTGTCCGGCAGGTACCGGGCGGGTATATTCGGCGCCCTTCACCACCCTGACCAGAGGACGAAAGGAGCACCCGATCATGCCATTCGTTGCCATCCTCATGGGCTCGGAATCGGACTGGCCGGTGATGCAGGCCGCCGCCGAGACGCTCGACAAGCTCGCGATCGAGCACGAGGTTCGCGTCACCTCCGCCCATCGTACGCCCCAGGCCACCGCCGACTACGTCGCCGACGCGGTCGGCCGCGGCTGCGCCGTATTCATCTGCGGCGCCGGCATGGCGGCGCATCTGGCCGGCGCCGTGGCCGCCCACACGGTTCGGCCGGTGATCGGCGTTCCTATCGACAGCGGCCCCCTCGCCGGCTTCGACGCGCTGCTGTCGACCGTGCAGATGCCCGGCGGCATCCCGGTCGCCACGGTGGCGGTGGGCAAGGCCGGTGCGCGCAACGCCGGCTACCTGGCGGCGCAGATGCTGTCACTGGCCGATGCAGGCCTGGCCGAGCGGCTGGACGCGGACCGCCAGGCCAATCGCGAGCGGATCCAGGGCCAGAACCAGCGCCTGCAGGACGAGCTCGGCAAGTGAACGCCTGGCAGGCGCGCCTGGCCGTGCGGGCCCTGGGGCACGGCGGCCTGGTGCTTCATGCCACCGAAGGCGTTTGGGGATTCGCCTGCGATCCATGGAACCGGACCGCCGTGTCCCGGCTGCTGGTGCTCAAGGGCCGCCGCCAGGAGAAAGGTCTGATCGTCATCGCGGCCGACACGGAGTGCTTCGCCCCGGAGCTGACCGCCATCCCCAGCGTCGCCGACCGCGAGACGGTGCGGGCATCGTGGCCGGACGCCGTGACCTGGATTCTGCCAAACGTGCGTTTCCCCGCCTGGGTCACCGGCGGCCGCGCCACCGTGGCGGCGCGCGTCCCCGGACACGTGGAATCCCGCGATCTGTGCCGTGCCTTCGGTGGGCCGCTGGTGTCGACGTCGGCGAACCGGGCCGGGCGGCGGCCGGCGCGAAGCCGAATACAGGCGAGGGCACTGCTGCGGGATCTCCGGCGCAGGCGCCTGCTCGGGCCGCGTTCTGCGGCGTCTACTTTCTGCCCGGCGAAACGGCCGGTCGGCGCGGCCCCAGCGAAATCCGCACCCTGGCTGGAACCTGCTTGAGGACGCCGCCGTGACCGATCACTACGCGGTGATCGGCAATCCGGTGGCGCACTCGCTGTCGCCGCGCATTCACGCGGCGTTCGCCGCCGCCACCGGCGAGGATCTGGTCTACACCGCCCTGCTCGCCCCCGCCGACGGCTTCGCCGCCGCGGCCCGGGCATTTTTTGCCGAGGGCGGCGCAGGGCTCAACGTCACGGTGCCTTTCAAGCAGGAGGCGGCACGCTGGGTGCAGCACCTCGACCCGGGCGCCGCGGCCGCCGCGGCAGTGAACACCATCTGTCGGGAATCCGGCGGGTATCGTGGCTACAACACCGACGGCCGGGGACTGCTTCGCGATCTCACGGCCAATTGCGGCGAGGCGGTGACCGGAGCGCGGGTGCTGCTGCTCGGCGCCGGCGGCGCGGCCGGCGGCGCGCTGCGGCCGCTGCTGGAGGCGCGGCCGCGGTGTCTGGCGGTCGCCAACCGGACGCGCGAACGGGCGCTGGCACTGGTTCGGTCGGTGCGGGCCGAGATGCCGGGGGCCGACGTCAGGGCGCTGGCGCTGCGCGACGTCACGGCCGGCTTCGACCTGGTCGTCAACGCCACGTCGGCGGGCCTCGGCCCCCGGCCGGCGGTGGCGGAGATCGATCCGGCAGTCGTTGCCGGCGCGTTCTGCTACGACATGATCTACTCCGGCGTCGGTGAAGACGGCCGGACGGCGTTCTGCCGGTGGGCGGCCGATCACGGCGCCAGGCGGGTGACGGACGGGCTCGGCATGCTGGTGGAGCAGGCGGCGCTGGCGTTCGCGCTGTGGCGCGGCGTCACCCCGGCCACCGGTCCGGTGCTGCAACTGCTGCGCAGCCATGCCGTCTGATAAGGGTCGTCGGCCCATGAAGCGATTCATTGCCGGTGCGGTATGTCCCCGTTGCCGGGCCGTGGACCGGATCGTCGTGGAAGAGGTGCCGGCCGCCGGCGAAGACGGTCAGGGGCCGGAGCGCGACGCGCCGATGCGGCGTCGGCGCTGCGTGAGCTGCGGCTACAGCGACACCCTGCTTCCCGGCGCCCCGGCGGAACCCGCGCGACGATTCTCTCGTGGCCCGTCCAACGACGCCTCGGCGAGCCCGGTGCGCATTCTCGATCCCGCATCGGCTCGGCGGCCCGTCCCGGGTGGGGGCTCTGGCGGCACCACGGAGCCGGACGAGGAGTAGGCGCGGCGCGAGCCGGCCTGCACCGGTTGCCCGGCGCGGCAAAGACTCTCGGTTGTCTTATCAAAGCGCGCTGATATAATTGCGCGCGCAATTCCGGGCCGTCGTTCGGCCGTTCAGCTCAGATGGCTGCATCGATCGGTTGGCGGCACGGATGTGCAACCGCGGGTGCAGACTCTCGAGCGTTCGAGTCGTTTTTTTTTCGACTTGGAGCCCGTTACGCCGGGCAGACGTCCGCGCGATTTCCCGCTACAGGCTTCCTGCATCGCAGGGGTGTGACGCGTGATCGTCTGGCGGTAGCGATTTGTTCGGGAAACCCAAGCAACGGTAGCGCCGGCGGCCCGGGGCGGACGTAACGCAACGGCAGGGCCAGGGAGTCTGCTGGCGAATCAGCCGGTCAGACGGGACAAGGCAGTAGATCAAGGTGGTGCGGTGAAGAAAATCTCCTCGATGAGGCATGCTTGGTTGGGGAGCACGGCCTCGATGCTCCTGGCGGGCACGGCGTCGGCAGATCGAGTTCAACATGACGCCCGGGGTCACCGAGACCAGCCACTCGGTCTACGACCTGCACATGACCATCTTCTGGGTCTGCGTGGCCATCGGCGTCGTCGTCTTCGGCGTGATGTTCTGGTCGATCGTCGACCATCGCAAATCCGCCGGGCACGAGCCGGCCAATTTCCACGAGAACACCCGGCTCGAGATCCTCTGGACGATTGTCCCGGTCGTCATCCTGATCGCCATGGCGTTTCCGGCCACCGCGACCCTGGTCAACATGTACGACACGTCGAATCCGACCTGACGATCAAGGTCCGCGGCTATCAGTGGAGCTGGCAGTACTCCTACCTGGACGACGACCTGAAGAAGCAGTTCGGGTTCTTCAGCAACCTCTCGACCCCGCAGGACGAGATCACAACCTGGCCAGAAAGGACGAGTACTACCTGCATGAGGTCGATAATCCCCTGGGCATCCCGGCCAACCGGAAAGTGCGCTTCCTGCTGACCTCCGAAGACGTTATCCACTCCTGGTGGGTGCCGGACTTCGGCGTCAAGCGCGACGCCATCCCCGGTTTCGTCAACGACATCTGGACCGATGTCCGGAGCCCGGCGTCTACCGCGGCCAGTGCGCAGAGCTGTGCGGCCAGAACCATGGCTTCATGCCCATCGTCGTTAAGGTGATGCCCCAGGACAAATACGACGCCTGGTTCGCCGAGCAGGTCGAGGCCGAGAAGGAGCGCGAGGCCGCACCTCCAAGACCTTCACCTCGGACGAGCTGATGGAGCGAGGCGAGAAAGTCTACAACACCATCTGTGCGGCCTGCCACCAGCCCAACGGTCAGGGCGTGCCGCCGGTGTTTCCGGCGCTGGCGGGCAGCCCCATCGCCACCGGTCCGCAGGCGAAGCACATCGACACGGTGCTCATGGGGTCCCGGGCACGGCCATGCAGGCCTTCGGCAAGCAGCTCGATCCGGTCCAGCTCGCCGCGTCATCCATTACGAGCGCAACGCGTTGGGTAACAACACCGACGACGTGACCCAACGGCCGACGTGGTGGCGCGGAAAGAAGCGGCGAGCAGTAAGGCAGCCGGCAGAAAGAGCGGGAACGGTACGGCAAGCGGAACAGCAGACAGGACTTAAGGCCATGAGCGAAGTAGTAGAAGCCAGCCACGACGAGCACCACGACCACGGCCCCGCCAAGGGCCTCACCCGCTGGCTGTTCACCACCAACCACAAGGACATCGGCTCGATGTACCTGTGGTTCAGCTTCACCATGTTCCTGATCGGCGGCTTGTTCGCCATGGTGATGCGCGCCGAGCTGTTTCAGCCAGGCCTGCAGTTCGTGAACGCCCGAATTCTTCAACCAGATGACCACCATGCACGGGCTGATCATGGTGTTCGGCGCCATCATGCCCGCGTTCGTGGGCCTGGCGAACTGGCATGATGCCGATGATGGTCGGCGCGCCCGACATGGCGCTGCCGCGGATGAACAACTGGCGTTCTGGATCCTGCCGCTTGCCTTCACCATGCTGCTCTCCACGCTGTTCATGGACGGCGGCGCACCCAACTTCGGCTGGACGTTCTACGCGCCGCTGTCCACCACCTATGCGCCGGCGCAGTCACCTTCTTCATCTTCGCGATCCACATGATGGGCGCTTCCTCCATCATGGGCTCCATCAACATCATCGCCACGATCCTCAACATGCGGGCGCCGGGCATGACGCTGATGAAGATGCCGCTGTTCGTATGGACCTGGCTGATCACCGCCTACCTGCTGATGGCGGTGATGCCGGTGCTGGCGGGCGCCGTGACCATGATGCTGTTCGACATCCACTTCGGCACCAGCTTCTTCAATGCGGCCGGCGGCGGTGATCCTGTGCTGTTCCAGCACGTGTTCTGGTTCTTCGGGCATCCCGAGGTCTACATCATGATCCTGCCGGCCTTCGGCGTGGTTTCGGAGATCATTCCGACCTTCTCCAGAAAGCCGCTGTTCGGCTACGACTCCATGGTCTATGCCGTCGCCAGCATCGCGTTCCTGTCGTTCATCGTCTGGGCGCACCACATGTTCACCGTGGGGATGCCGCTGGCCGGGCAGCTGTTCTTCATGTACGCGACCATGCTGATTGCCGTGCCCGACCGGAGTGAAGGTGTTCAACTGGACCGCCACCATGTGGCGAGGCTCCCTCACCTTCGAAACGCCGATGCTGTTCGCCATCGCCTTCGTCGTGCTGTTCACCATCGGCGGCTTCTCCGGGCTGATGCTGGCCATCGTGCCTGCCGACTTCCAGTACCAGGACACCTACTTCGTGGTAGCCCACTTCCACTACGTGCTGGTGTCCGGGGCGGTGTTCTCGATCATCGCCGCCGTCTACTACTGGCTGCCGAAGTGGTCCGGCCGCATGTACGACGAGCGGCTCGGCAAGCTGCACTTCTGGCTGTCGTTCATCGGCATGAACGTGACGTTCTTCCCGCAGCACTTCTCCGGCCTCGCCGGCATGCCGCGGAGGATTCCCGATTACGCGCTGCAGTTCACCGACTTCAACATGATCTCGACCATCGGCGCATTCATCTTCGGGCCGGCCCAGCTGCTGTTCCTGTACATCGTCATCAAGACCATCCGCAGCGGAAAGCAGGCCACCGGCCGGGTCTGGGAAGGTGCGCACGGGCTCGAGTGGACGTTGCCGTCGCCGCCGCCGTACCACACCTTCACTCATCCGCCGCAGGTCACGGACGCGGAGGCGCATAGCTGACCCGCCGCCTGGGCGAAGGCAAGAAAGCACACCGGAGATTCATGGGACATGGCCAACGCTTCTGATCAGTCTGTCTACTACGTGCCGCACAATAGCTGGTACCCGATCGGGGTGGCGGTCGGCGCGATCTGCTTCATGGCCGGTCTCGGTATCTGGCTGAACGACATCAAGGCGGGGACGGAGCCCCACCGTTTCCTGTTCTACATCGGCGCGCTGATCCTGGCCTTCGTGCTGTTCCACTGGTTCGGCAAAGTCATCGAAGAAAACCAGGAAGGCCTGAACAACCCGACGCTCAAGCGCTCGTACATCTGGGGCATGAGCTGGTTCATCTTTTCTGAGGTGATGTTCTTCGCCGCCTTCTTCGGAGCGCTGTTCTACGCCCGCGTCCTAGCCGTGCAGTGGCTGGGCGGGTCCGGCGACAAGGCCATCACCGGCCAATTTCTCTGGCCGGACTTCAAACCGGTGTGGCCGGTCATGGAGAATCCCGATCCCTCCCAGTTCGTCGGGCCGCGCGAGAGCATGGCCGCGCCGAGCTTCAGCCTGTCGGGCTGGCTCGCCTACCTGCCCTTCTGGAACACGGTGATCCTGTTGTCGTCCAGCGTGACCGTGCACTTCGCCCACATGGCGATCAAGAATCAGCAACGCACGAAGATCCTGGCGTGGCTCGGCCTCACCGTGGTGATGGGATGGTTGTTCCTCACCTTCCAAGGCAAGGAATACGTGCACGCCTACGAGCAGCTCGGCCTGACCCTACACAGCGGCATCTACGGCTCGACGTTTTTCATCCTCACCGGCTTCCACGGCTTCCACGTGACCCTGGGCTCGTTCATCCTGCTCATTCAGTTCATACGCGCCTACAAGGGCCACTTCGCCGCAGACGACTGCTTCGGATTCGAGGCGGCGTCCTGGTACTGGCACTTCGTGGACGTGGTCTGGGTGATGCTGTTCCTGTTCGTCTACGTCCTGTAGTCCTGGGGGACCGCGGCGCTGATGGTCGTCGGCGCCGCTGGGGCACCCAGAAGGCCCCTCGGCCAGGTCCGATATCTCACCGCGTTCCGTAGCGAAGACGTCGAGACACCGCGAGCGCGTCCGCAGGGCGGCGAGTCCGCAGAAATTCGGTGAGATGCGGACTAGCGCTGGTCGGAGGGTTGTTCGGCAGGCGCCTCGGCCGGCGGTTGGTGCCACGGGGCGTTCGTCCCCAGCCTCAGTTGCCCGGTGTAGAGGCCATAGAACACCGTCAGCAGCAAGGCGGCCGCGAAGGTGATCCGGATGCCCAGCGCATAGAGCGTGCGGCGGGAATCCTGGCGGTCGGCATCCTTGAACAGGAACAGAAGGCCGCTGAAGAGGCTGGCCACCACGCCGATCAGCAGTACCACGATGATGAACTTCAGCAACCGGGTGGCTCGTCCACGATGAGCCGTCACCTTAACCCAACCGTCGGCCAGGCGCGAAGAAAGCGGCTGCCGGGGACAACTGGCTCCTGAACGTGCGCTCCGGCTCCGTTGCGCCGTTTCTCGCCTGGCTGGAGTATGACCGTGGCGGTGGCGTTGCTGCTGCCGGTGCTGGTGGGGCTCGGATTCTGGCAGCTCGATCGGGCCGCCGAGAAGCGGGGCTACGAAACCGCGTACCTCGAGCACCTCGGTGCGCTGCCGGTTGCGCCGCCGGCGTCGTTGCAGGACGCCGGATTCCTCCGGGTGCGGCTGGAAGGAAGCTACGAGGTCGGTAAGTATTACCTGCTGGACAACCGGATCCGCAGTGGCCGCCCTGGATACTGGGTGATCGCGCGTTTCGCGGCCGACGATGGCCGGGTTTATCTGGTGAACCGGGGCTGGATCGCGGCGCCGTTCAACCGGGACAGGTTTCCGGCGGTGGCGACGCCCCGAGGACACGTGCGCATCACCGGCGTGGTCTGGCCGAACATGGGACTGCCGCCGCTGCTGGCGGCGGACCCGTGGCCGGACGGCTGGCCGATCCGGGTGCAGCGTCTGGACGTGGCGCGCATGGCGGCACGCTCGACGGCCGTGGTCCCGGTGGAGATCCGCCTGGAAAGCGGTCAGCCCGGCGTGCTCGTGGCGGCGCCCGTGGACGCGGACTTTCACCCCGAGCGGCATACGGGCTATGCCGTGCAGTGGTTCGCCATGGCCGCGGCGCTCCTGGTGCTCTATGTGGTGTTCGGGCTCAAACGCCGAGGAGAAGAGACATGAACGACGGCGCCCCGACACGGTCGGCGCGTACCCAGCTGCTGCTGATCATGGCCATTGCGCTGGCCACTGTGGGCGGAGCGTATCTGCTGTTCTACGTGGTGCGCGATGCCGGTCCGTGGCACACCACCAACAAGGGCGCGTTCGTGGACCCGCCGGTCTCGGTGCAGTCGCTGGCGCTCACGGACGCAGATGGCAAGCCGTTCCAGACCGGTGGGCACTGGTGGTTGTGGGTGGTCCCCGATGGGTCGTGCGACGACCAGTGCCGCCAGGCCGTGCACCAGCTCCATCAGATCCATCTGCTGCTGCAGAAGGATGCGCCGCGGGTTCGCCGCGCCATCGTCACCGCTCATGCTGAGGTGGACGCGGCCTTGCTCGAGGCGTATCCGAAGCTGGTTGTGCTGGAGGGCGATGTCGCGGCGCTGACTCCCGGCGTCTACGTGGTCGATCCTCTCGGCAACCTGGTGTTCCGCTATCGCATGGAGCAGGCCGGGGAGCCGGTGCTCGACGATCTCAAACGACTGCTGCAGGTATCGCGAATTGGTTGAACGATTGTTTTCAGCACTGGCCCGGGTGGGCGTCGCGCTGGCTCTGGTCGTGGTCGTGCTGGGCGCTTTTACGCGGCTGCATGACGCAGGCCTCGGCTGCCCGGATTGGCCCGGCTGTTACGGCTCCGCGACGGTGCCCACCAGCGAGGCGTCGCGGATGGCGGCCGAGCAGCGCTTTCCCGGAGCGCCGGTGGAGCCTCATAAGGCGTGGTGGGAAATGATTCACCGTTACTTCGCTGGCAGCCTGCTGCTGGTGGTGACCGGGCTCGCGGTGCTCGGCGTCACCAGTGACCGCCGCCGGGCCCTTGGCGGCGGTGGTGCCGGCGCCAAGGCCCGACTCCCCACCGGGCTGGCGTTGGGGCTGCTGCTGCTCATCATCTGTCAAGCCGCTTTCGGCGCATGGACCGTGACCCTGAAGCTGTGGCCCCAGGTGGTGACCGCCCATCTGCTCGGCGGGTTCGCCACCCTGAGTCTGCTGTGGCTCACCTGCCTGCGGCTGGGCGTGCTGCAGCGCGTGCGCGTGCCAGGCCGTCTTCTGCCGCACGCCGCGCTCGCCCTGGTGGTGGTGGTGATCCAGGTGGCGCTCGGCGGTTGGGTGACCTCGAATTACGCGGCGCTCGCCTGCCCCGACTTTCCCACCTGCCATGGCGCCTGGCTGCCGCACATGAATCTGTCCGCGGGGTTCAACCTGGCGCAGTCCGTGGGGCCCAATTACCTGGGCGGACAGCTGGAAGGCGACGCCCGGGTAGCCATCCAGTACTTTCATCGACTAGGCGCGGCGCTGGTGCTGCTGGTGGTGGGTCTGCTCGCCTGGCGCCTGTTCCGTTCCGGCTCGCGGCTGGCGTTGCCGGTGGCGGTGATCCTGGCGACCCAGATCACCCTCGGCATCCTCAACGTGGTGCTGGTACTGCCGCTCGGCGTCGCGACGGCGCACAACGCCGGGGGTGCGCTGTTATTGCTCGCGATGGTTACAGTAAACTATCGCGCCCTGCAGGGCGGACGACACTCATGAGCGAAGCCACCGCACGGGCGACAAGCTGGCACGATTTCCTGGAGCTCACCAAGCCGCGGGTGGTTCTGCTGATGCTCCTGTGTGCGCTGGTGGGCATGTTTCTGGCCGTACCGGGCATGGTGCCGGTGCCGGCCCTGGTGTTCGGGCTGATCGGCATCGCGCTGGTGGCCGGTTCCGCCGCCGCGGTCAACCATCTGGCCGACGCTCAGATCGATGCTCGCATGGCGCGCACCCAACGCCGGCCGGTGGCGACCGGCCGGGTCGGGCTGGCCCAGGGCGTGGCGTTCTCCGCGGTGCTCGGCATCAGCGGTATGGTCATCCTGTACTTTCTGGTCAACCCCCTCACGGCCTGGTTGAACCTGGCGTCCTGGGTGGGCTACGGGCTGGTCTACACGCTGTTCCTCAAGCGCGCGACGCCCCAGAACATCGTCATAGGCGGGCTGTTCGGCGCTGCGCCTCCGCTGTTCGGATGGACGGCGGTGACCGGCACCGTCGATCCCGGTGCGCTGCTGCTGGTGCTCATCATCTTTGCCTGGACGCCGCCCCACTTCTGGGCGCTGGCTCTGGAGCGCAAGGAAGAGTACGCCTCAGTGGACGTGCCCATGCTGCCGGTCACCCACGGCGAGGCCTACACCCGGCTGCACATCTTCCTCTACACCCTGATCATGGTGGCCGTCAGCCTGCTGCCCTTCGCCATCGGCATGAGCGGCTGGCTGTACCTGGCCGGTGCGCTGGCTGCTCGGCGCGCGCTTTCTCTACTGGGCCGTGGTGCTCATGCGGGGCCGCGACCCCGGGGCGCCGATGAAGACGTTCAAGTACTCCATCGTCTACCTGATGGCGCTGTTCGTGGTGCTGCTGGCCGACCACTACGCGGCGGCACCGAACGGCCTAGGCAGCGTGGCCGCCGCGGCTCTGCCGCTGGGGCTTGCCCCTTCGTGACGCCGCTCAGGATCACGGTGGGTCTGTGCGTGGTGTTCGTCATCGTGGTGGTTGCGATGTTCGTCTACAGCGTCAACCGTACCCCGGTGCTTTCCGACGCCGCCCTGCGGGAGCAGGGCGTGTTCGTATGGCCGAGCCCGAAGCCCATCGAGCATTTCGACCTCACCACCGCCGGCGGCGAACCGTTCACCCCGGAGGATCTTCACGGCACCTGGTCGTTCCTCTATTTCGGCTACACCCACTGCCCCGACGTCTGTCCCACCACCATGGCCGCCCTGGCCAGAGCTCGCGAGCGCCTGACCCGGCGAGCACCCGGAAACCGCCGACGACTTTCATGTGGTCATGGTAACGGTGGACCCGGAGCGGGACGATGCCGAGACCCTGGCGCGATATGTGCACGCGTTCTCGCCGGCGTTCATCGGGGTCAGAGGCAGCCGAGCGGCCACGGCCGGGCTTGCCGGACAGGTCAACGCAACCTTTGGAAAGGTGCCAGCAGAAAACGGCGGCTACGATGTTGAGCACAGTGCGAATATCGTCATCGTGGACCCGAAGGGTGACTATCACGCCTTCGCCAAAACACCTCAGGATGCTGATACCATCGTGGCGGCGTTCCTGTCGCTGCGAGAGCGCTGGCGCTGACCGCATGTACCGGGTCGACCGCGCGGAATCGCGCCGGTGGACTTCCATTGACGGGCTCCAACGACGGGGCGGACCGATTTTCGTCACCAGCCTATCCAGTAGCTACCGGCGAGTCCGGGCGATCAGCGAGCGGCTGTGCGCGCCTCTGGCCATTGAGGACTATGGCGTTCAGCCCATGGACGACGCCAGCCCACCGAAGTGGCACCTCGCGCACACCACCTGGTTTTTCGAGACGTTTCTGCTGAAGCCGTTCGCGACGGACTATCGGCCGTTCGACGAGCGCTTCGAGTACCTGTTCAACTCCTACTACAACGGTGTCGGCAATCCTTACCCGCGGCCCCGGCGCGGCATGCTCTCGCGCCCGACGGTGGCGCAGATCTACGGCTACCGGCGGCACGTGGATGCGGCCATGATGGCGCTGCTCGAACGTGCCGAAGGCGAGGTGGGCGCGCGCATCGTGCTGGGCCTGCATCACGAGCAGCAGCATCAGGAACTGCTGCTGACCGACATCAAGTACATCTTGGGCACCAATCCTCTGCTGCCCGTCTACCGACACGACCTGCAGGAAGCCGGCAGTGCGGGTGCCTCGCCCGCCGCGGCTCAATTCGTCGAGTATGCCGGCGGTGTGTTCGAGATCGGCGCCGACGGCCGCGACGCCTTCTGCTTCGATAACGAGCTGCCCCGCCACCGGGTGCTGCTCGAGCCCTACGCGCTTGCCGACCGGCCGGTCACCAACGGGCAGTTTCTGGCCTTCATCGAGGATGGCGGCTACGAGCGCCCGGAGCTGTGGCTCAGCGACGGCTGGGCAGGTCTGCAACGCAAGGCGCCGGTGGGCGCGCAGGACCGTCCCCCGGGGCGGAACCCAGTGCGGGCCCGCTGTACTGGTATCGGCGCGACGGCGAGTGGTATCACTACCGGCTGTCCGGCAGCGCACCCCTCGACCCGCAGGCGCCGGTGGTCCACGTGAGCTATTACGAGGCCGACGCATTCGCCCGCTGGGCCGGCTGCCGACTGCCGACGGAGCAGGAATGGGAGCTCGCCGCGGCGGCGGAGCCGCTGCACGGGCCATTTCGCCGACCGCGATGCACTGCATCCCCGGGCCCCGGCCGCAGCAGCGGAGCGGGCGGCGGCGGGCCGGCCGCTGCGCCAGCTCTTCGGCGACGTCTGGGAATGGACGGCGAGCCCCTATGTGCCGTATCCGGGCTATCGTCCCCTGCCCGGCACCCTCGGCGAGTACAACGGCAAATTCATGAGCAACCAGCTCGTGCTTCGGGGCGGCTCCTGCGTGACCCAGCCGGGGCATCTCAGGGCCAGCTACCGCAACTTCTTCTATCCGGGAGACCAGTGGCAATTCACCGGCTTGCGGCTGGCGCGGATCTCTGAACGATGAGCTCGAGCAAGGCGACACCGTTCTCCGGCCGCTTCCGCTTCTTCGACCTGAAGCCGAAGACGGCCGACATGCGAGAGGAAGTGCTGGCCGGACTGTCAGAGAGCCCTAAGCGCCTGCCGCCCAAGTACTTCTACGACGAGCGCGGCTCGGAGCTGTTCGAGCGCATCACCCGATTGCCGGAGTATTACCTGACGCGCACCGAGATGGCGCTGTTCGACGCCAATCTCGGCGCCCTGGCCGATGCCATCGGCGAAGGCGTGTGCCTGGTGGAGTACGGCAGCGGCTCGACCCTGAAGATCCGCAAGCTCCTCGAGGGTCTGCGGCCGGCGGCGTACGTGCCGGTGGACATCTCCGGGGACCACCTGGAAGCGCAGGCGCGCGCTCTGTACGAGGACTATCCCTGGCTCGACGTGTTTCCCACCTGTGCCGACTTCACCGCGCCGTTCGAGCTGCCGGAGCCGGTGGACGCCTTTGCCAAGGTAGGGTTCTTCCCCGGCTCGAGCATCGGCAACTTCGACCCGGCGGGTGCCGTGGGTTTCTTGTCAACGTGCGGTCCACCCTCGGGGCGGGCGGGCGTCTGCTGGTGGGCGTGGACCGCAAGAAGGACCGGGCCGTGCTGGAGGCGGCCTATAACGACAGCCAGGGCGTGACCGCCGAGTTCAACCTCAACGCCCTTCGCCACATTAACGAACGCCTGCAGGCGGACTTCGACCTGTCGGCGTTCGTGCACGAGGCGCGCTACGATGCCCAGGCTGGCTGCATCCGGATGTTTCTGGAGAGCACCCGGACGCAGACCGTGCACGTGGCCGGGAAGGCGATCGAGTTCGCCGCCGGAGAAGCCATCCACACCGAGAACTCCTTCAAGTACGACCCGGAGGAGTTCCGGGTCCTCGCCGGCCGCGGCGGCTTCCGGACTGCGACCTGGTGGACCGACGAAGCGCAGCGCTTCGCCCTGTTCCTGCTGCAGGCGCAGTAGTCGGCGGCAGGCGGGCCGCTTACCCCAGCCGCCGCTCGTCCAGATAGAACGGGTGTCCCCGATGGTGCTGGACGATGCGCTGGAACTCTTCGGGGTTGTTGGCGCGAACCGACCGGCCGCGGCGCTGCTCGAGGTCCACGGTCAGCCGCGACGTCCAGAACGCCGCCGCCGCGTAGAGCGCGAAGATCGGGAAGTGCCACAGCTCCTGGCGACCGAGGGGACGGATGCCATGGTAGGCCCGTAGCAGCAAGAGCGTCTGTTCCGGATCGAGCGCGCCGTTCGCGTCCGTGCACCAGTCGTTGGCGGCGACGGCCAAATCGTAGATCAGGTAGCCGCAGGACGCGTGGTGGAAGTCCACCACCCCGGCAAGCCCCCACTCATTGAACAGCACGTTGTCACGGAACAGGTCCCCGTGAATGGGGCCACGCGGCAGGGCGGCAACATCCGCGCGGCCGAGCCCGTTACGCAGCTCGGCGCGGACGTCCGCGTGCAGGGCCTGCACGGCGTAGGACACCCGGCCGCGGCACGCTTCGGCCTCGGTCTCGAGCCAGGCCAGGGTGCGCGGGTACGCCGGCAGGTCCACGCCGGCTGCCAGCGCCGCGAGATGGAAGCGGGCGACGAAACGGCCGACGGCTTCTATCTGGCGCTGAGTGGGATTGTAGACATGGCGTCCTGGCAGACGCGGGCAGAGCAGCGCTCGGCTGCCGTCGAGCTCGGTGAAGGCCCGGCCTTCCCGGTCGCGCAGCACCGCGGGCACGGGCAGGCCCGCCTCCACGACGGCATCGAGCAGGGTAACCAGAGCGTCGCCGGCGTAAGGCGGCCGTTCCAGCAGGGTGAGCACGTAGTGGTGCTCGAGTCCGCGACTGCGGGTGGAGAGAAAGTAGTTGCTGTTCTCGATGCCGCTCGCCGCGGGCCAATAGCGCACCAGCTCGCCGATGCGGTAGCCACAAACTAGTGCTTCAAGGCGCAACGGATCCAGCTGGCTGATGTCGCTCACGTGGACGGCGAGGTCAGAATCTCACGATGACCCAGGAAGGCACCAGCATGTCGGCACGCTCGAGATTGCCGAACCCCTTGCTGGGATCTGCGGGGACAAGGTAATAGGGTTTTCCGAACGCCGGCACGATGCGCACCATGCGCAGCTCCCCGTTCTGCCGGAACTCGTAGATGGTTCGGTTCTTCCCGGCAATGATGGTCACGTCCGGGCCGCGAAGCGACTCGTCCTGATCGTCGCCGGCACCGGCCGCGGCCGACGGCCCTGCCCACGTCAGCAGCAGCACGGCCGCCGCGGCCGCGAGGGCGGCGCGAGGACTGCGGGTGCTTCTCCGCCTCGCCGGCGATCGGCCCACCCACCTGTAGAGACTGCGAAACGCGGGTACCATAGCCGCGAATGGTGACCGAAACCGCGGCGCTTGGCAAAGGACGCCGCAGTTGCCGACAACCGGGCGACGAACAGAGGAGATCCGATGCCGGCCAAACCTGCCCCGGCCCACGACTGGGACGAAAAGCCGCTCCTGCTGGTGGATGGCTCGTCGTATCTGTTTCGCGCCTTCTACGCGCTGCCCGACCTGAAGACGTCAGACGAGCTGCACACAGGTGCCGTGCGCGGCGTCATCGCCATGCTGCGGAAGCTCGCCAAGGACTACCAGGGCAGCCCCATCGCCGTGGTGTTCGACGCCCGCGGCAAGACGTTTCGCGACGACATTTACTCCGAATACAAGGCCAACCGTCCGCCGATGCCCGGCGAGCTGGCTGAGCAGATTCAGTTCATACACGACATCATTCGCGCCATGGGGCTGCCGCTGCTCATCGTCCCGGGGGTCGAGGCCGACGACGTGATCGGTACTCTGGCGTCACAGGCCACCGAGGAACGCCGGGAAACGGTGATCTCCACGGGCGATAAGGACATGGCCCAGCTCGTCAGCGATCACGTGACCCTGATCAACACCATGACGGACACCCGCCTCGACCGTGAGGGGGTCATCGATAAGTTCGGAGTGCCGCCGGAGCGCATCGTCGACTACCTGGCGCTCATGGGCGATACGGTGGACAACGTTCCCGGCGTCGCCAAGGTGGGTCCGAAGACGGCCGCCAAATGGCTGGCCGAGCACGATAGCCTCGACGGCGTCATCGGCGCCGCCGCCCAGATCAAAGGCAAGGTGGGCGAGAACCTGCGCGCGGTGGTGGATCAGCTTCCGCTGTCCCGGGAGCTGACCCGCATCAAATGCGACGTTCCCCTGGACCTGCACGTCACCGACCTGCGGCCGGAGCCGCCGGACCAGGCGGCGCTCAGGGCTCTGTTCGAACGGCTGGAATTCAAAACCTGGCTGGAGGAGCTGGACGCCGATGCCGAGGGCGCAGCATCCGCACCGCCCCCGCAACAACGCGCCGAGCTCGACTGGCACGTCATCGCTGACTGGGCAGCCTTAGAAGACTGGATCGGCCGGCTCGAGCACGCCGAACTCATCGCGCTCGATACCGAAACCACCAGCCTCGCCTACATGGATGCGGCGCTGGTGGGGTTTTCCTTCTGCGTGTCCCCCGGCAGCGCCGCCTATCTGCCGCTGGCCCACACCTACGATGGTGCGCCTGCACAGCTTCCGGTGGCGGAGGTGCTCGAGCGGCTGAAGCCTCTGCTGGAGGACCCGGCGCGGCCGAAAGTGGGTCAGAACCTGAAATACGACGTCAACGTGCTCGGCCGCTACGGTATCGAGCTGCGCGGTATCGCCCACGACACCATGCTGGAGTCGTACGTGCTGAACAGTGTCGGCGGCCGTCACAACATGGATGAGCTGGCGAAGCGCTACCTGGACGTCAACACCATCCGCTACGAGGACGTGGCAGGCAAAGGTGCCAGACAGATCTGCTTCGACCAGGTTGCCGTTGAAAAGGCCGCCGAGTACGCGGCCGAGGACGCTGACATCGCCCTTCGGCTGCACCACGTGCTCTGGCCCAGGCTCGACGCCGAGCCGCGCCTGAAGTCGGTCTATCTGGACATCGAGATGCCGCTGGTGCCGGTGCTCTCGCGCATGGAGTGCAACGGCACCCTGGTGGACGGCGCAGAGCTCACGGCCTACAGCACCGAGCTGGCCGAGCGGATGGCGGTCATTCAGGAGAACGCCTGGAGCGTCGCCGGAGAGGAGTTCAACCTGGACTCGCCCAAGCAGCTCCAGACCATCCTCTATGAAAGGCTCTCGCTGCCGGTGCTGAAGAAGACGCCCAAAGGCCAGCCTTCCACGGCCGAGCAGGTGCTGCAGGACCTGGCCCGGGACTTCGAGCTGCCGCGGCTCATCATGGAGTACCGCATTCTGGCGAAGCTGAAGTCCACCTACACCGACAAGCTGCCGGCCCAGATCAACCGGAAGACCGGGCGCATCCACACCTGCTACCACCAGGCTGTCGCGGCCACCGGCCGGCTGTCCTCGTCGGATCCGAACCTGCAGAACATTCCGATCCGTCACGCCGAGGGTCGGCGCATCCGCCAGGCGTTCGTGGCGCCGCCGGGGCGATGCATCCTGGCCGCCGACTATTCCCAGATCGAGCTTCGCATCATGGCCGACCTGTCGGGGGACGCAGGGCTTTCCGCCGCGTTCGAATCGAACCAGGACATTCATCGCGCCACCGCCGCCGAGGTGTTCGACAGCGCCCTCACCGCCGTCACCGACGAACAGCGGCGCAGCGCCAAGGCCATCAATTTCGGCCTCATCTACGGCATGTCGGCATTCGGTCTCGGCCGTCAGCTCGGCATTTCCCGAACTCTGGCCCAGGAGTACATCGACCGCTACTTCGACCGCTACCCGGGGGTGCGCGCCTACATGGACGCCACCCGGGCGCTGGCCCGGGAGCAGGGGTACGTGGAGACGGTGTTCGGTCGGCGCCTCTACCTGCCGGAGATCAACGCCAGACAGCCGCCCCGTCGGCAGGCGGCTGAACGCGCCGCCATCAACGCCCCCATGCAGGGCACCGCGGCGGACATCATCAAGCGGGCGATGATCGACGTGGACGGTTGGCTCAGCGACGGCGGACCAGACGCCATGCTTATCATGCAGGTGCACGACGAGCTGGTGTTCGAGGTGGCCGAGACCCAGGTGGACGAGCTCCGCGACGGCGTGCGGCGGCACATGGAGCAGGCGGCTGAGCTCTCGGTGCCGCTCCTGGTGGAGGTCGGTGTCGGCCGCAACTGGGACGAAGCCCATTGATCACATCCGCCCGGGCCTCCCGAAGACCCGGATTGGCCGCCATTGAAGCAGGCGGGTAGTCGTCGCTCCTACGCCAGGGTCCCGGGCGCCTGGTCCAGCCACCCCTGCAGCACGTCCAGCACCGCGTCGACGTTCAGCCCGGTCAGCGCCGAGAACGCCACCACCCGCGCTTCTGGGTTCGTCTCCAGGTGCTTACCTACCCTGACCACCGTCTGTTGCCGGGCGCCGTGCCCCACCTTGTCTGCCTTGTTCAGCAGCACCAGCAGCGGCAGTCCGGACGCGGCGGCCCAGCTCATCAGCTCCAGGTCGAACGGCTGCAGCGGGTGTCGGATGTCCATCACCAGCAGCACGGCCGCCAGAGAGTCACGGTTGGAGAGAAAGCGGTTCACCACGGCCTGCCAGCGTGCCTGAGCTTCGCGGCCGGCGCGGGCGAAACCGTAGCCGGGCAGGTCCACCAGCCGCCCCCGAGCTGGTTGGCCGGCGATGCGGGTGACGTCGAAGAAGTTGAGCAGCCGCGTGCGGCCCGGCGTCTTACTCACCCGAGCGGTGTTGCGGTTGCCGGTGAGCCGGTTCAGCACGCTGGATTTGCCGGCGTTGGAGCGGCCGGCGACGGCCACCTCCGGCCGGTCCGGCGGTGGGCACCCGCGCAAATCGGCCGCGCTGGTGAGGAACTGGGCCTCCACGCGTTCACTGTCCCGCCCGGCGCCGCCGGCAGGCCGTGCTTTGTCCGGCTCCCGGCCGCGCGGCGCCACCGGCCCCTTCTTGGCCATGTCTGGACCCCTCGAGCATTCATGAACAGGCGCGTCTAGTATATAATTTCGCGTTTCAGCAGCAGCGGAAAGATCCATGGATTCGACCTCGGTGGCGCGGCTCGTGCTCGCGGCAATGATCGGGTTCGCGCCGTCGACGTTCGCGGCCCAGGGGCTGGTGGGGCCGGGCGATGCCGACGCCGGCAAGGCCCAGGCGACCACCTGCGCCGCCTGCCACGGCCCCAACGGCGCGGCTCCGGTCGACCCCTCGTACCCCGCGCTCGCCGGCCAGAACGAGGTGTATCTGCTGCGTCAGCTCGGAGCGATCAAATCCGGCGTGCGCCCGGTGCCGCTGATGGCCGGTCAGCTCGACGGTAAATCCGAGCAGGACCTCGCCAACCTCGCCGCCTACTTCGCGTCCCAGCCGGATCCGGTGGGAGTGGCCAAGGCCGACAACGACACCCTGGACATGGCCAGGGGCATATACAAGGGCGGCATCCGGGACAAAGGCGTCGCGGCCTGCAGCGCGTGTCATTCGCCCACTGGAGACGGCAACGCCCCCGCCGGTTTTCCCGACATCAGCGGCCAGCAGACCGGTTACGTGATCGCTCAGCTCACCGCCTATCGGGAAGGCCAGCGGACCACCGACGAACGCTTCGGCGGTATGATGCGCGGCGTGGCCGCCCACCTCACGGACACAGAGATCGCGGCGCTGGCCGAGTACGTGCAGGGGCTGCACTGACCGGGCAGCCGCCCGGGCCGGGCCGCACGATTCGCGCCTGAGACGGTCCAACTGATGGAGCTTCTGCAGCCGACGGCCGGTCGCACACGGGCGTCGACTACACTTCTGCTGGGATATCGAGGTGCTCATGCGTACTGGAATCATCGCTTCCCTCCTGTCCGCTCTGGTGCTGCTGTGGTCCGCCGCCGCACTGGCGGACGAGCCCTACCAGGAAGGCAAGCAGTACGAGCGGCTGCCGATACCGGTGGATACCCGCGATCCGGACAAGGTGGAAGTCATCGAGGTTTTCTCCTACGCCTGCATTCACTGCAAGCACTTCCACGACACCCTGGTCGCGTGGGCGAAGCAGGCTCCCGACTACATCGATTTCTACCGCATGCCGGCGACCTTCAACCCGTCGTGGGAATCGCTGGCGCAGCTTTATTACACGGCCGAAGCGCTCGGTGTGCTCGACAAGGTGCACTGGCCCATCTTCCAGGCCATCCACGACCGAGGCGTCAACCTCACCGATCCGGACCTCGCTGCCGAGCTCTTCCAGCATGAGGCCGGCGTGCCCCCCGACAAGTTCCACGACGTCTACAGCTCGTTCAGCGTACGCAGCCGCGTGCAGCAGGCCACCGCCCGCAGCCTCGCCTACCGGGTGACGGGCACTCCCACCATGATCGTGGACGGCATGTACCGGGTCGATGGACGCATGGCGGGCAGCAACCAGGCGATGCTGGATGTGGTGGACTACCTGGCGGCGAAGCGTCACGCTGCAATCATGAACAAGGGCTCGGAGAACGGTGCTCGAGCGGGCGAGACCGGCGACGACGAGGATGGCAACTCGGATGCGGCAGATCCTTCCGGCGCCCACTGACCGGCGCACCCGCAACCGACAGGAAGTATGCAGAAAAATGCAGATCCACACACAGTTCCGAGCCGGCGACGCAGTTAGACTCGTCGCGCGATCCTTGGAGCAGTCTGCCATGGTCACATGGGCACGAAGGGGGGAGACGCGCGCCGTGCCGGTGGCGGCCACGCCGACCCGCCATTCGACGGAGTTCTCGCGGCACGACGGTCTGAGGCCGCTCCGCTTCCTGTCGTTCAACATCCAGGTGGGCATCGGCACCGCCCGCTACCGGCACTACTTCACCAAAGGCTGGAAGCACGTGCTGCCTCACCAGGGTCGGCATCTAAATCTGGAGCGGATCGCCGAAGTGGTCGCCGGCTACGACTTCGTTGCGCTGCAGGAGATCGACAGCGGCAGCCTGCGCAGCAACTATATCAATCAGGTGCAGTTCATCGCCGAACGCGCCCGGTTTCCCTACTGGTATACCCAGCTCAACCGCGATCTCGGCCCCCTGGCCCAGCACGGCAACGGGCTGCTGTCGCGGGTGGCGCCCGTGGAGTTGCACGACCACAAGCTGCCGGGCGCCATCCCCGGCCGCGGTGCCATCGCCGCGCGTCTGCCGCACGGCGAGGAAAGCGTGCTGGTGGTGCTGCTGCACCTGTCCCTCGGCGAGCGCTCGCGCCGTCTTCAGCTCGAGTACGTGCGCAACCTCATGCAGGGGGAACAGCACGTGGTCCTGATGGGCGACATGAACAGTCACCTGCCGCAGCTTCTGTTCGACTCGCCCCTGGCGGACACCAACCTCCGCCCGGTGGGTCAGGTGCAACCCACCTACCCGGCCTGGCGTCCCCTGCGCGCCCTCGACCACGTGCTGGTCTCGCCGTGCCTGGCTGTCAGCGACTACGAGGTCCTCGACTGTCAGCTGTCCGACCACCGGCCCATCGCCGTCACGCTGGAGCTCGCTGACCGCCCCGCGGCCGTCATGTAACGGCCCCGCGTCCCAGGCCCGGATCCGCGACCCGATTCCCGTGACCACCATCCTGCACATCACCACCGCAGGCGAGTGGCAAACCGCGAAGCGCAAGGGAATCTACGAGCCCGCGAGCCTGGTCAGCGACGGCTTCATTCACTGCTCGACGGTCCGGCAGGTCGTCCTGACCGCCAACGCGTACTTTCGCGGCGTCAGAGACCTGGTGCTGTTGCTGATAGACGAACGCGCCACGTCGGCGGCCGTCGTATATGAACCGCCCGCCGGTGCCGAGCGGCGAGCGGATGGTCTGTTCCCCCACCTGTATGGGCCGCTGAACCTCGATGCGGTGATCAAGACCGTGGACTTCCCGCCCAGCGCCGATGGGACCTTCGAATTGCCGGAACAGGTTGCCCGCGCCGTGCGACCGACTTCCTTCCAGTAACCGACGTCGTCGCGGAGAGGCGTTCGGCAGCTATGGATGACTCTCGTGCTCGCGGGCGATGAGCGCGGCGTGCCTGGCATCGCCGCCGCCCGCCGCCGAGTCTGCCGCCCGGGCCGCGCCCGCTGCGACCAGCAACCAGGCGAGCATCGAGCTACAACAGGTATTGAAACGCCATGATTCCGCGACGCTACGGCGAAGCCGAAACCTGCGGGCGAACGCACGCCGTCCCGACGACCTCCGGATAGTTCTGCCGATACTTGCTCTTGCACAAGGCGATGGACGCTTGCGCTTGACTCACCACGTACCCCTCAACCGCCTTCGCGTCGTCCTCCGAGAGCACGTGGGAGAAGCTGGCCATGCCCTTGCCGGTGAACGCCCCCTGCCGCACGATGGCGTCCCAGGCCTTGTGAACGTCGACGCTCGAATAGCGCAGGTCCGGCGTGCCGCCGCCGGCGCTCACCGCACCGGGGCCGTGACAGACCGCGCAGTAGGTGTGATAGAGGCTCTCTCCCTTCGCCACTTGCTCGGGCGTGGCGGCCATGGCGGGCGGCTCGGGGATCTCCAGATAGGCGACCTGGGGCTCCGGCAACTGCGCCTTGCCGCCCAGCTTGAAGGTGAGGATGCGCCCCTCCGTCAGCACGTTGTCCTTGTGCCGCGGCACTCCGGACGCCAATGCGAAGGCGCCGCCCCAGCCGGCCACCACCGAGACGTACTGTTCGCCGTCCACGGTATACGTCACCGGCGGCGCAACGATTCCCACGTGGGTGGGAAATTCCCAGACGAGCTTGCCGGTGTCGGCCGTGTACGCGGCGAGCTTGCCGTCCGAGAGGCCCTGAAACACCAGGTTTCCCGCGGTGGTGAGCACCCCGCCGTTCCACGAGCTCTCGTCGTCCACACGCCACACCTCCTTCTGCGCCACCGGATCCCAGGCCGCCAGGTGGCCTTTCACCTGACTGAGCGCGGCCACCATGGTGTCCGGATCCTTGGGCGGAATGGTCTGCTTCAGGTCGATGCCGGTGTTCCACTCCATGGGCTTGTAGCGGAAGGCGTTGTCCTGGGCGAAACTGAACGGGATGTCCAGCGCCGGGATGTAGACCAGACCCGTGTCGCGGTTGTAGGCCATGGGCTGCCAATTGTGGCCGCCGTACGGCGCTGGCCGCACCAGACGCGGCTCGTTGGCGTAGTTGGTGTCGGGATTTTCCACCGGCCGGCCCGTCTCCGGGTCCACCCGTGTGGCCCAGTTAACGGGCACGTAGGCCTCCGCCGAGATGAACTCGCCGTTGGTCCGGTCCAGCACGTAGAAAAAGCCGTTCTTAGGCGCCTGCATGATGACCTTGCGCTGCACGCCGTCGATGGTGAGGTCGGCGAGAATCATGTGCTGGGTTGCGGTGTAGTCCCAGGAGTCGCCGGGCGTGGTCTGGTAATACCACACCATCGTGCCGTCGTCGGGATCGACGGCGACGATGGACGCCAGATACAGGTTGTCGCCGCCGCCGGGCGAGCGGATGTACCGGTTCCAGGGCGCACCGTTGCCGACCCCGATGTACAGGAGGTTCAGCTCCGGGTCGAAGGCCATGGCGTCCCAGGCGGTACCGCCGCCGCCGACCTCCCACCACTTGCCGCCCCGCCAGGTCTTGGCTGCCTGCTCGAGGTGCTTGCCCTCGAACGGTTTCGAGGGGTCTCCCGGCACGGTGTAGAAGCGCCAAGCCTGCTCGCCCGTCTCGGCATCGTAGGCCGTGACATACCCGCGCACGCCATACTCGGCGCCGCCGTTGCCGATGAGCACCTTGCCTTTGACGATGCGCGGGGCCCCCGTGATGGTGTAGGCCCGGTCCGGGTCCGTGGTCTGCACCGACCACACGGGTTTGCCCGTGCCGGCGTCGAGCGCCACCAGCCGGCCGTCCAGGGTGCCCACGTAGATCTTGCTGTTCCACACCGCGACGCCGCGGTTCACCACGTCACAGCAGGCCTCCTTGCCCCAGGCGCGGGGGACCTGCGGGTCGTAGGTCCACAGCAGCGCGCCCGTCTTCGCGTCGTGGGCCCACACCACCGACCAGGCACCGCTGGTGAACATGATGCCGTTCACCACGATAGGAGTCGCCTCCAGGCCGCGGGTGGTGCCGGTGTCCCAATACCAGGCGAGGCCGAGATCGCTGATGGTCCCGGTGTTGACCTCGTGCAGCGGACTGTAGCGTTCTTCCTGATAGTTGCGGCCGTAACTCAGCCAGTTGCCCGGCTCGTCGTCCGCGCCGATGATGCGCTCCCCGTTCACGCCTGCTACGGCCTGACGGATCCTTTCTGCCGCCGGATCGGCGCTGCTGTTCGCGTCTCCGGCAGGCGTTGCCCGTGCCGTGTCGGCGGACGGCTCAGGCGCGGATTCCCGAGAGCAACCACAGACGGTGGTCATGAGCAGCACCGCCAGCAGGCCGCCGCCCAGTATCGATCGAACCATATCCCCCACTCCCCTTCGGATGAGACATCGCAAGGGCCGAGTCTAGCAGAACGCCGCTGGCCGCAGCCCCGGGCGGGGATGGACCCGCTGCGGCCTATGACGTAGGTTTGCCCAAGTGAGCCGCGCCGGAGTCGAGCCGCCATGTCGATCATGCAGTCCAACGTCCACGGAGTTCACCCGGACGACTGGCAGGAAGAGCAACAGGAGTGGGAGGACGCGCTGGGCGACGTGCTCCGCCACCGCGGGCCGGCGGCGGCCCGGGAGATCCTGATGCGCCTGCAGGGCTACCTCTCCCACCAGGGGGAGGTGCTCACCGAGGCAGCGCTCAACACCCCCTACAAGAACACCATCGATCTCACGGATCAGCCGGCTTACCCCGGCGACATCGAGCTGGAGACCCGCATCGGCAACATCATCCGCTGGAACGCGGCGGCCATGGTGCTGCAGGCTTATGACAGCGGTTCCGGGGTCGGCGGGCACATCGCCACCTACTTCTCCGCGGCCACCATGATGGAGGTGGGCTTCAACCACGTGTTCCGGGCGAGAAGCGACCATTACGGCGGCGATCAGGTGCACTTCCAGGCCCACAGCTCGCCCGGGGTGTATGCCCGCGCGTTTCTCGAAGGCAGGCTCACGGACGCCCAGCTCGGCAATTTCCGCCGCGAGCTCGCCCCCGGGGGCGGTTTGCCGTCGTATCCCCATCCGCGCCGCATGCCCGGTTTCTGGCAGATGCCCACCGCCAGTATGGGCCTCTCCACCCCCAGCGCCATCTATCAGGCGCGCTTCGCCAAGTACCTCGAGAGCCGGGGCCTGAAGCCGAACAACGGCGGCAAGATCTGGACCTTCATCGGCGACGGCGAGGCGGACGAGCCCGAGGTGCTCGGCACGGTGAACATTGCGAGCCGAGAGCGTCTCGACAACCTGGTGCTGGTGATCAACTGCAACCTGCAGCGCCTGGACGGGCCGGTGCGCGGCAACGGTAAGATCATCCAGGAGCTGGAGCGTTCGTTCCGCGGCGCCGACTGGCACGTGATCAAAGTGATCTGGGGCGGTGGCTGGGATCCGATCCTCGACCGCGACGTCCACGGGCTGTTGCAGAAGCGTATGGAACAGGCCGTGGACGGCGATTATCAGATGTACAGCGTGTCGTCGGGCGATGCGGTTCGCGAACACTGGGTGGAGAAGGCCCCGGAGCTGCGTGCTCTCATGGCCTCGCTCACCGACGAGGAGATCCGCTCCATCAAACGCGGCGGCCAGGATCACAAGAAGATCTACGCTGCGTTCCACCACGCTGCGCGGGTGAAAGGCAAGCCGTGCGTCATCCTGCTCAAGACCGTCAAAGGCGACGGCCTGGGTCCGGGCGCCGAGGGCCGCAACACGGTTCACCAGAAGAAGTACCTGAACCCGGAGGAGCGCCGCGAGCTGGCCAAGCGGCTGGGCATACCTCTGGGCGCCGCCGACGTGGAACGGGCGGCGTTCTACAAGCCCGCGGACGACGGCGACGAGATCACCTACCTGAAGGCGCGCCGGGCCGAGCTCGGCGGCTATCTGCCGCGCCGCGATGTTCGGTTCACTCCGCTGGAACCGCCATCCGTCGAGTTCTTCACCGACATGCTGAAGGGCTCGAGTCGGGAAATCTCCACCACCATGGCCGTGGTGCGCATGCTGTCCAGGCTATTGCGCCACGAGGTGATCGGCCGTTACGTGGTGCCCATCGTTCCGGACGAGGCCCGCACCTTCGGCATGGACGGTCTGTTTCCCCAGGCCGGCATCTACTCCCCCGCCGGCCAGCGCTACCGGCCGGTGGACGCGGGCTCCATTGCCCCCTATCGCGAGGCCGAGGACGGCCAGATTCTGCAGGAGGGCATCTGCGAGACGGGCGCGCTGGCGTCCTTCATGGCCGCCGGCACGGCCTACGCCAACCATGGCCTGCCGATGATCCCTTTCTACATCTTTTATTCGATGTTCGGCTTCCAGCGGGTGGGGGACATGATCTGGGCCTGCGGCGACATGATGTGCAAAGGGTTCCTGCTGGGCGGCACCTCCGGCCGCACTACCCTGAACGGCGAAGGTCTGCAGCACCAGGACGGCCACTCGCACCTGGTGGCCGCCGCCGTGCCGAACCTGAAGAGCTACGATCCGGCATTTGCCTTCGAGATCGCGCTCATCGTCCGGGACGGCATCCGCCGCATGTATTGGGAGCAGGAGGACGTCTTCTATTACCTGACGGTCACCAATCAGAACTATGTGCAGCCGGCCATGCCCGACGGGGAGGACGTGGAACGGGCTGTGCTGTCGGGCATGTACTGCTTCCAGCGCGAGGACGGCGCGCGCATCCAGCTGTTCGGCAGTGGCGCCATCATGACCGAGGTGCTGCGCGCGGCGGAGCTTCTGCGCGACCGGGGCCACCCGTGCAACGTCTGGAGCGTCACCAGCTACAACGAGCTGGCGCGGGAAGGGCAGGCCGCAGAGCGGCGCAGGCTGCTCAACGGCGGCTCCGAGCCGGAGGCCGAGCGGCCGTGGGTGGCCCGTCTGCTCGACAGCGAGCAGGGCGTGTTCGTAGCCGCCAGCGACTACGTGAAGGCGTTGCCCGAGCGCATCTGCCGCTGGGTGCCGGGTCCGTACACTGTGCTCGGCACGGACGGCTTCGGTCTGTCGGAGGGTCGCCGGGAGCTGCGCGACTACTTCGAGGTGTCGGCGGAATGGATCGCGTTCGCGGCGCTGGCGACGTTGGCGCGGCACGGCCAGGCGGCCGAGGCGCAGGCGGACGAGTTCGCCCGGGCTCACGGCCTCGACCGGACAAAGCCGGATCCGGCATCGGTGTGACGGCGCCCGGCGTGAGGCCGCGCGCCCGAGCCCCCGGGCGCGCGGCGCCGGGCTGGACTAGTCTGAAGAGGCGGGTCGGGCCGGCGGGCTCCTCGTGAGGACGCAGCGGCGTCGGCCCTGAGACCTGGTTAACTGCCGCCGGGCCCGGCGGGCCATACTGTTCACGGAGGGCAGGTATCGGCTGAGCATGGAGTTCAATTTTTCCAGATTCGAGATCATCACCGGCACCGGGGCGCTGTTCCTGGGCCTGCTGTGCGTCTGCGTGTTCAACCAGACGGCCGCCATCCAGACCGCGATTGCCACGTCCGCCCGGACCGCGCTGCAGGGCGAGCGCCTGTTCTGGGTCGGGGTGGAAGGCCACGGTCAACGCCTGGTGCTGACCGGCGCTGCACCTGACGACACGGTGCGCCGACACGCGGCCGAGGTGGCCGCCGGCGTTGCCGGGGTGAACGCCGTGGACGACCGCATCGCCGTCATCGGCGCCGCCGGCGCGTGTCAGCGGCGTGTCGACGAATACCTCGCTGACCGGCGGATCGTCTTCAAGGCAGGCACCACGGAGGTATCCCTCGGCAGCCTCCCGACCCTGCTCGGGGTCGCCGGCATCCTGCGCGGTTGCGACGCCTCGTTCGAAGTGGCGGCCCATACCGACGACCGGGGAGATTCCGCCGTCAACCTGAAGCTCAGTCAGCGCCGGGCCGAGGCCGTGGCCCGATACCTCGCGGAAAGCGGTGTGCCGGCCGGCCGGCTGCGCGCCGCCGGCTACGGCGAGACGCAGCCGATGGCCGACAACGCCAGCGCCGCCGGCCGCAGCGCAAACCGCCGTGTGGAGCTCAGGGTCCTGGGAGACGGCTCGTGATCTATCTGATCGTCAGGATCTTCGTCTATCTGCTGGTCGCCCTCGCCCTCGGTGCGGCAGCGGGGTGGCTGTGGCGCGACCGCCAGGCCGTCGCTCGGGATGCCGCCAGCGAGCGGCCGCCGAGCGACACCGACGCGCGCGTCGGCAAGCTGCAGGCGGCGCTGAAGGCGAGCGAGCAGCGCCTCGAGGCCATGCTCGAAGAGCTGGAGGACCGCGAGGTGGAGCTGGCCCGGCGGCACGAACGCCTGACCGAGAGCCGGGACCGGGTGGCGGAGCTGGAAACGGCGTGCGCGGGGCTGGCTGAGCGGCTACAAGCGGCGGAAGCCGCGGCAACGGCGGGGGCGGCGGCCGCGGCCGGCGGCCGCGAGCATGAGCTGGAGGACGCCCTGGCGCAGAGCCGTCAGGAACTCGAGCGTCTGAGCAGAGTCCTTACGTCCGAGCAGCGCCGGGTCGAAGAGCTGAGCCGGGAGCGCGAGCTGCAGCAGCGTTCGCTCGCGGCCCTTGAGCAGCAGCTCGAGATCGCCCGGGAGGATCGTCCGCGATTGGCGAACGGCTGATGCCTCAGAAGCTGCCGCCTCCGGGGCTGACGCGTCAGGGGCTGACGGGTCAGAATAGCCGGTGGATGAGCTGCGCCAGGAGAGACAGCACCGCCGACACCACCAGCATGGATACCACCGGAAAGTAGAACGATCCACCCGGCCGCTCGACGCGGATGTCGCCCGGCAGCCGGCCGAACCAGGACAGGGCGCCCGTCTGTGCGAGCAGACCGACCAGCACCAGCACCACGCCGACGACGATCAGCCACTTTCCCCAGTCATTCATGACCGCAACTCACGGACCTCGCGTCTCCGCGGGTGCATTGTCCGCCTGCGCATAGGGACCGGCGCCGGCACTCGGAGCTCCAGCCGCGCTCGATCCTGCCGGGGCCGGCGCGGCGCCGCGGCGGGTCGTGACGTCCACCTGCATCCCGCCCAAGGTCCGGCCGTCCATGGAGCGGATCACCGGACGCGTCAGCGTTACCCACACGATCACGGCGATGGAGACCGCACTGGCGGCCCACACCGCTGGAGCCGCGCCCCACCGCTCGACCAGGGCGCCGAGCAGCAGGCCCCCCAGGGGCATCAGGCTGAAGCCGATGGTGTGAATGCCCATGACCCGGCCGCGCAGCCGGTCCGGTACCTCGAGCTGCATCACCGCCATGGCGCTGACCATGAACACCGACCAGCACATCGAGGCGCAGAACACGGCGGCCAAGGCGGGGTAGAAGCGCTGGGCGGCAGCCAGCGCAGCGAAGATCATGGTCATGAGCGCCGACAGCCCGGCGCCGCCGAGCATGATCGCCCCCAGGTGCCGGTGCTTGTGCACCCCGCCCATGAGCAAGGTGCCGGTCACCGAGCCGATGCCGCCGGCGGAGAGGAGATAGCCGAAGCCGGTTTCTCCCGACTCCAGGAGCGAGGCGAACACCGGCATGATCTGGTTGTACGACAGCGAAAAGAACGTGCCGACGAAGGTGATGAGGATCAGCCAGCGGAACAGCAGCGTGCGCCAGATGAAGCCGACGCCTTCCCGGACCTGCTGCCAGGCCGGTGCCGGCTCGCCGGGCGGAGAGGTGAGAGCAATGCCGGACATCACCACGAACATGACGAAGAAGCCCGCCGCGCCGAGGGCAAACACCACCCAGGTGTCGGTGGCGGCGATCAGCAGGCCACCGGCCGCGGGGATGGCCATGCGGGTGGCCTGCCAGATGATGGAGTTCAGCGCTACGGCGCTCATGAACGCGGGACGGTCCACCAGCAGCGGGTACAGCGACACCCGCACCGGCCAATCGAGGCCGCTGATCAGCGAGAAGGCGGCGGCGATGGTGAGCACGTGCCAGACGGCGACATGACCCGAGGCGTCGAGCCAGGCGAGCAGGGTCAGAAGCGAGGCGAGCACGGCCGACGTGCACATGAGAATGCGGCGTTTGTCGAAGCGGTCGGCGATCACCCCGCCCGCCAGGGTCATGAGGATGTTGGGGAGCGCGGCCGCCGTGCCCAGCACGCCGAGCTGAAGCGCCGAGCCCGACAATTGGAAAATGAGCCATCCCTGCCCCAGGGTGATGAGCTGGGTGGCTCCCACCGAGGCGAACGAGGCGAGCCAGTAGCGCCGGAACAGCGGGAATCCCAGCGCCGGGTAGCGCAGGACGACGAAATTGGTCATGGTGATCGCCGCAGTCGACCCGATCGGTCGCGGTGAAGTGTACCGGGTGAAGTGTACTGATTGTCATGCGCTGTCAGTACACTTGGGCTCTGGGTAACAGGGACGGTGAACGATGACGGCAGCGTCCGGGGCCGGTGACAACCGCCGGTTCGACAGCAAGCAGGCAGCCAGAGAATGGGTGTGGGATCGGCTGCAGGCAGACAAGCTCGCACGGTTTCCGTTCCCGCCGCACGGCCGTATCCCCAACTTCGCGGGGGCACGGGCCGCCGCCGAGCGTCTGTTCGAGCAGCCGCCATGGCAGAACGCCGCCTGCATCAAGGTCAACCCGGACTCGCCGCAGGCCCACGTCCGCGAGCTGGCGCTGAACCGGGGCATCCGGGTTTACGTGCCGACGCCACGGCTGCAGGGCGGGTTTCACCTGCTCGACCCGCTGCGGATACCGCCCGGCAAGCGGCGCGAGGCCGCGACCCTGAAATCCATGGCCGCCTGGTCCGTGCCCGTGCCCCTCGACCAGTTGCCGCAGCTCGATGCCATCGTCACCGGCTGCGCCGCGGTCACCGCCGGCGGCAGGCGGGCGGGCAAGGGGGCCGGCTACAGCGATCTGGAGTTCGCCATTCTGCGCGAGCTGGGCTTTGACGCGGTGCCCGTCGCCACCACCGTGCACGACGTGCAGGTGGTGGACGACTTCCCCATCGAGGACAACGACATTCCGTTGAGCCTGATCTGCACGCCTGGCCGAGTCATCCGGGTGGAGAAGCCGCCGCCGGCACCCACCGGCATCGATTGGAGCCGGCTCGATGAAGCAGACCTCGAAGCCATGCCCATTCTCGCCGAGCTCCAGCACATGAAGTCCGCTGGGCGCCCGTCGCCGCGGAGGGCCTCGCCGTGATCGGCCGGGCCCTCAGCATCCTTTCTCTGTCCGCCGCGCTCTCGTTCACGGCGGTTCCGGCGCGCGCCGTGTCGCCGGACGGTTCGCCCGAAGCGCCGGTGGTGGTGGTGGTGTCCATGGACGGGGTGCGGCACGACTACCCGGACCGTATGCCACTCCCGGCCATGGCTCGCATGGCCCGTGACGGCGTGCGCGCCGGCCGCCTCACGCCGGTGTATCCGTCGGACACGTTCCCTAGCCACGTGTCGCTGGCCACCGGCACCTATCCCGACCGGCACGGCATCGTCGACAACACGTTCATCGATTCGAAGCTCGGGAGCTACCACATGGACGACGATGCCGACTGGATCCAGGCGGAGCCCCTGTGGATCGCCGCGGAGCGCCAGGGAATTCCGGCAGCGACCTACTTCTGGGTGGGATCCCAGACGGACTGGCATGGTCAGGGCACCCACTTCCGGGAGGCCCCTTTCGACAGCCGCCGGCCGGAATCGGCGAAGGTGGACAGGCTCCTCGAGTGGATGGCGCTGCCGCCGGACCAGCGGCCGCGGCTGATCATGAGCTACTGGTCGGGCGCCGACCACGTGGGCCACGATCATGGACCGGACAGCGACGAGGTCGAGCGGGCGCTGGTGGATCAGGATGCCCAGCTCGGCCGCCTGCTCGCCGGGATCGACGCGCTCGGGGCGTGGTCCTACACGACCCTTATTCTGGTGAGCGACCATGGCATGACCGACATCGGACGGTACCTGGACATCTCCGGCGTGCTGGAGAGTGCAGGTATTCACGCGCGGGTCACCGGCGGCGCGGTGGCGAACGTCTACCTTGACGACCCGTCACAGGCCGCCGCGGCCGCCCAGGCCATCCGCACGCTCGATCCGGTGCGGGTATTGCGAAAGCAGGACGTGCCGGACGATGTGCGCCTTCGCCATCCCACCCGTACCGGCGATCTGGTGGTGATGACCGATCCGCCCAACACTTTCTCGCGGCCGGCCGGCATGGCCGGCCACCTGCAGTCCTGGCTCCACATGGTGGGGGTGAGCTTCGGCGGCCACGGCTACGATCCGCAGCTTCCGGACATGGGCGGTATCTTCATGGCCATGGGTCGCCGGGTGCCGCGAGACCTGATGCTCCCCGAGGTCAAAGAAGTGGATCTCGCCGCCACCGTCGCCCGCCTGCTCGGCATGGACCCGCCGCGGGATTCGGAAGGCCGCCCCATACGGGGCATCGGCGAGCAGCTGTTGGGAAACGCGCTGGAGAAGACCGCGCTGGAGAAGACGAGGGCCACCGCGACGCCGGCCGATTACGCGGCCGGACGTCCTGACCACTGACCACTGACCACCGACCACCGGAGAATCCCATGGCCAAATGGCACGAGCCGCGCAGCTTCTGGACCTGGGGGTACCGTTCGGACGAGCCCTCCGAGGCGGATCGCCGCCAGGCCGCCGAGCGCATGTCCCGGCGCCTGGGGCGGGAGGTCAGCCCGCCGCCGGTGCCGCGCATCGAGGACATCCAGCTCCGGGACTCCCGCCTCACGGTGCCCGACGCGCTCTCGGAGTGGGTGACCAGCCGCCACGAAGAGCGGGTCCTGCACACCCACGGCGGTCACCCGCTCGAGCTGCTCGAGGCCCTGCGCGGGCGCTTCCCGAATCCGCCGGATGCGGTCGCCCATCCCCGCAGCGAGGCGGAGCTGGAAGCGACTCTGGAATGGTGCGACGCCCGGGGCTACGCGGTCATCCCCTACGGCGGCGCCACATCGGTGGTGTGGGGCGTCCAGGTGCCGGAGCAGGCATCGGCGGCGGTGACCGTCGACATGGACCACTTCCATCAGGTGCTCGAGATCGACGACGTCTCCCGGGCGGCCCGCATTCAGGCGGGGGTGCTGGGCCCCGATCTCGAGGACGCACTGCGGCCCCGCCGGCTGACCCTGCGTCACTATCCTCAGAGCTTTCCCTGGTCGACGGTGGGCGGTTGGGTAGCCACTCGCTCCGGCGGCCACTACGCCACCAATCACACCCACATCGACGACTTCGTGGAGAGCATCCGCATGCTGAGCCCGGCCGGCTGGTGGGAATCCCGCCGGCTCCCCGGCAGCGGCGCCGGGCCGAGCCCCGACCGGCTGGTGCTGGGCTCGGAAGGCATCCTCGGCATCATCACCGAATGCTGGCTGCGCCTGCAGCACCGTCCGAAGTTCCGCGCCAGCGCCGGGGTGGTGTTTGCCGACTGGGCGGCCGGGGCCGAGGCAACCCGGCTCATCGTCCAGGCGAAGCTGTGGCCAGCGAACCTGCGTCTCCTGGACCCGGCCGAGGCGGCCCAGAGCGCCGGGCTCGACGGTCGGCAGGCGCTGCTGGTGATCGGCTTCGAATCCGCCGCGGTGCCGCAGGGGCCGAACATCCGCGAGGCGGTGGCCATGGCCCGCAGTGCCGGCGGCCGGATCGATGACGAGGCGGTCCGCATCGACGACGGCACCGGCCAGGCCACAGGCCGGGGCGGCGCGGTGGGCGCCTGGCGCGACTCGTTCATCGGTGTCAACGTAGGGCTCACCAACGGCCTGGGTCTGCTCTCCGACACCTTCGAGACTGCCATCACCTGGGATCGCTGGCCCGAGTTCGATGCGGTGGTGCGCGAGCGCGTGTCGCGGGTGCTGCGGGAGGTGCTGGGCGGGGAGCCACATCTATCCTGCCGATTCACCCATGTATATCCGGACGGCCCTGCCCCCTACTACACGTTCTCCGGGCCGGCGGCGGAAGGCGCCGAGGCGGAGCAATGGCAGGCGATCAAGAACGAAGCCATGGCGGCGGTGGTCGATGCCGGCGGCACGGTGACCCACCATCACGCCGTCGGCCGGATGCACAAGCCCGGCTGGCGGCGTCAGCGTCCGGAGCTGTTCGAAGCGGCGCTCACCGCAGTCAAAGGGCGCCTCGACCCGAACGGCATCCTCAATCCGGGGGTGTTGCTCTCTTAGCGTCGCGCGGCGGCGAGCGGTCGGGGGCGCGCGTTCTCCAGCTCACGACGGCCGGCGCAGGAGCCTCAGGCCACTGCCAACGTCATCATCACGTCGTCGATCGACGTCCCGTCGATCCGAAACCGGTCCCTCACGGTTCCCACCTCGCGGAACCCGAGCGACCGGTACAGCGCTCGTGCGGGCGTGTTGTGGGCGAATACCTTGAGGTCCAGCCAGCCAATGGACTCCGCCTGCCGGGCGAAATCGATGGCCTGCTGCATCAGCCGGCGGCCGAGGCCACGGCCGCGGTGGGAGCGCTCGATGCCGATGCCGAGCTCACACCGGTGCATGGCCGTGCGAAGCACCTCGCCCGTGATGTCCACGTGACCGACGATGCGGGTGCCGCCGTCGACGAATGCGGCGAACACCCGCTGCCAGCCCGGCGAATCCAGCGGCAGGAGCAGGCGCCGGAGGTCTGCCCCTGCGGGCCCTTCCTGGTCGTCGGGAGCGAACGGCATGAAGTGCCACTCGCCCCGGCCGGATTCCGCCCGGTGACGGGCGAAATGCGCCTGGATCAGTGAGGCGTCGCTCTGGGCGACGGGGCGGATGCGGACTTCGTCGGCTCCGCCGGCCGGTTCCTCAGCCATGAGCCTGCCGGCTTGAGCGGCCGCCGGCAGCCGGCCTCCCGGCGGCCATGGGCCTCAATCGCAACGGTAACCGTGCAGGTCGAGCCCTTCGGCCAGATAGTCCGCCAGCAGCGGATGAGCGATCAGATAGTCGGCCGTCCGCTCGTTCCAGGCGTCGGCGGCCTGCTGAACCAGGTCGTCCCACTCCTCCACGGTGTAGTCGCCCCGTCCCAGCCACAGCAACGCCACCACCTGATGCTGCTGGTCGGGTTCGAGATCGGTAATGATGGAGCGGAACTCGTCCAGGGTGGCGTCGTCTTCGTGGGCGGCGAGTATATTGCCGGGCCAGTCGTCGCTCGGGCTGCCCGGCTCCTCGGGGATGACCACGGCTTCCTGGGCGTGAAATTCCCGGGCCAGGTCGATCAGCCGGCAGACGGTATCGGGATTGACGTCCAGCATCTTGTCGAGCCCCGTGTGGCTGAGAGTGGCCGGGCAGACTAGCAGATACCACTCCAGGCTCCAACGACGCTCACGCCGTGGCAGCGCCACTGCCGTTGCCGAAGGTGAAGTAGCACCACTGCTTGCCGTCATCGCCCACGTGGAGGTGTTCGTGAAACTGCCCCTCGGTGTAATCGGCAATCGCAGCAGGCCAGAACGCCACGGCCGGGCGATTGCGCCGGAGCACGCGCACCAGCCAGGCACCCGGATAAGCATCCCAGACGTGACGGGCGACCATCCTTCCGACACCGCTGTGCCGGTGACGGCGGATGACGAAAAACTCCTTGAGGTCCCGGCCGGAGGAGCCGGGCACTCGCGACGCCGCTTCGTCGACGATGGCGAAGGCAACCGGCTTGCTGTCGGCAAATGCGATGAAGACATCGCATCCCTGGTCCCAGATGCTGCTTGTGGGGTAGGAGTACGAGCCATCGTCCTCGGTGTCGAACTCGAACCACTCCGCCATGTCGTGCAGGTAGTGCGAGAAGAGGTTGTGCAGCACCTTCTCGTAGGTGCGGTCGACCTGCTCGATGCGCAGCGGCGGTGGGGTCACGGTGGCTCTCCGGTGGCGCGGTGCTGCCGCGGAGCCTACCCGAAGGCGGCGCTCGCGGGCTACACGAGGCGGAACACGGCCTCCCACACGTGCTTGGGCTGCCGATATCGCAGGATCGCCTTTTCCTGGACGCTCTCTACCGTCCAGTGACGGAACAGCCGCAGGGTGGTCTCCCGATCGAAGAAGCGTTTCGGCTGGCCTTCCACCCATACGAAGTTGGGCTCGATCTGGTCGGGCGACGTGGCGCCGTAGTACTGATCGCGGGTGGAATTCACCCTCAGCACCAGCACGCCGCCCGGTGCCATGCAGCGCCGGATCTCCTCCGCCAGCAGCTCCGTGGTCTGCCAGGGAAAGTAATGAATGGCGAGGCTCGCTACCACCACCTGAAAGCTCGCGCTCGGCAGCGGCAAGGGGCGGGACAGGTCCGCCCGCACCAGGGTGGCAGCTGGAACGCGCTGCCGGCAGGCGAGCAGCGCCTGATCGTCGACGTCAATTGCGACCACCGGGGCCAGGGCGGCGAGCAGCGCTGTGTCCCGTCCGCGGCCGCAGCCGAGCTCCAGAATCCTTCCGCACGGGCCGAGGTGGCGGACGATGGTCCGCGAGTGGGCGGAGATCCAGTCGTCGTCGGGAACGGGTGCGCGTGCGCTCATGGCATCATTCCGGTGGCGTTCGAGCTCGTGGCGGGGATCAGTGTAAGGCCGGCAACGGCGGAATGCACCGCCCCGCGGAGGAACGACGCGCCCGGCTCGATGTCCGACGGTCATTGCAGGAGGGTGGCAGCCACGTCCTCCAGATTGGTCGCCTCGACGTCGTAGCAACGTGCCAGCGACTCCGGCCACGGCAGCCCACGCTTGAGCCACACCGTTCGAAAACCCACGTGCTTGGCGCCCGCGATGTCGAATTCCGGGTGGTCGCCAACGAACCAGCTATGGCGGGGTTGGATGTCGAGCCGGGCGCAGACTTCCAGAAAGATTGCCGGTTGCGGCTTCTTCACCCCGACCTCCTGCGAAATCAGGATCTGATCAATCAGCGGATGGAGGCCGGAGTTCTCCAGCTTCCGACGCTGATTACGAGAGCCGCCGTTGGTGACGACGCCGATGAGCACGCCGCTGGCGCGCAGGCGCTCGCAGAGAGCAATCGCGCCCGCCATGGGTATCGGTGCCGTCCACGCATGAGCGAAGAAGTGCTCGGCGACGGCGGCGGCTGGCACGTCGGGGTGGCCGACGCAGTTCGCCAGGTGCTCGAAGAACGTTTCGCGGGGAACGTAGCCGTTGCCGTCGAGCCCGAGGAATGTCGCGAGGAACGACTCGACGTCTTGGGTGATGCACTGCCGGAAGTCCTTGTGGAACTGCAGGCCGTAGAGGGCGATCGACGCTTGCCGGTCGATCAGCGTCTCATCGAGATCGAAAACCACTCCACGCCTCATTGGCTCGGTTCCACAGTGCGCGCGGGAAGCGCCGTTCGCATCTCGTAGGAGTCTTCCAGGTCCGCGACCACTTCGAACCCCAGGCGGTCATAAAGCCGTTTCGCCGGATTGACCTTGAGCACGTGGAGCGAAACGGGCACGCCCGCTTCGCGGGCATCCTGCACCAGCGCCTTGATCAGCCGCCGGCCGATGTGCTGAGACTGATATGCCGGCAGTAGCTGAATCTGCACCAGGTGCCAGACGTCGGCTTCGCGCACGACCTTCATCATGCCCGCGTCATTCCCGCGGAAACGAACGATGCTCACCGCCTCGAACGCCTGCATGAGCCGCGCCCGCTGATCGTCACGTGACAGCGTATATCCCGCCTGCTCAAAATAGCCGGCCATCGTCGTCATACGCAGCTCGAGCAGCCACTCGACGTCCTCGTCCGTCGCCGGCCGGAGATGAAGCTCCGAATCGGTCATCAATCGCCACCTCCCGAAGCCAGCGCGCCGGCGGCCGTGGAGATTCCCTCCCTGCCGCGGAGACCTTTGAAATAGACAAGCTCGGGATCCCCGGGATCGAGATTGTGAATGATGCCGGATCTCTCATAGCCCAGCTTGTGGAGAACTCGCTGCATCCTCAGGTTCGACCGATTGGTGGTGGTGAACAGCTTCGAGTCTGAGCATCTGCTCTCCACGTACTCAATCAGCATGGGACCCAGCCCTGCGCCCTGGCGTTCCGGATGAACGATGACGAGCTCGATGAAGCCGTGACCGAAGAAGCGGTAGGACAGCAGAGCATAACCAGCTACATAGCCGTCGGTCACGACCAGTGAAACTTCGTTGGAGTCGATCCCGGCCCAAATCCGATCGCGTCGAAGCGCGCTGCGCTGGGCGAGCCCGTCGAGCGCGCAAAGTGCGTCGAAGTCGCTTGCTACTGCACTGCGGATGGTGCCGGTTGGTAGAATCATAGGTTCCCCTCTCGATCCGACCGTGGCACCGATGATACGACGATCAGCAGTGCGCGCACTCCTACTGGCAGATCCAGAGCGCTTGCTTCTGACCAGGATCTCCATACCAGGTCGCGACACCCACATATGGATTACGCCGGGTGGCGGGATCGAAGCCGGAGAGAGCCCCTCGCAGTGCCTGATCCGCGAGGTTCAGGAAGAGACCGGGCATGTACCTACGAACTGGGCGGGACCGGTCTGGAAATCCCGCCGAGATCGAGCAGGCGCTGTTCCGGGAGTTCCGGTGGTGGTCGCTTGCTGAGATGAAGACCAGCAACCAAACCTTCGTTCCCAGGGACATCGCAAAGCATTTGGAGTATCTGATCAAGCACGGTTGTCCGGAAGCCCCGGCGGAGGTTGGCGAATGAAGTGCTGCGGCGCGTGGCTGTCGCGGTCTGCGGTCTTGGCAGTCCCCTCCTCCGTTGCTTGGGATGTCTTCGGAGCACGCAGTGACCTTCATGCCTCCGGGCGCTGGCCAACAATCGTCGGTTGATGCATGAGATCGTCGATCCGACGAACATTCTCAAAGCCCGAGTCTGCAAAGATGGACGCTACCTCGTCGACGCTGATGGCGTAGTACGTCGAGACTCCGGCGGTCACTTCGGCCATACGATCTCGGTCGGCCTCACGAACGAAATACATGCCGACTCTGTAGGAGTCGCCAAGCCAATCACGCGTTTGGAACACGAAGTACCTATGCTCGTCGTGGCGCCGGAAACCGTATGGCCACATCTGCGGTGATCCGCGGTTCTCTTCCGTCCGGTAATCCCGTATGCCGACCACAGCTATGCCCCCCGGTCGCAGGCACGAATAGAATCCAGTAACCGCCTTCGCTATCTCTTTTGTTCCCTGTAGGTGGGGAATCGAGTTGTCCGCGCTGATCACCGCGTCATATCGGCTTGTGTGGACGGTGGCGCACTCGCGCATGTCGGCGACTGAGAAGTCGATCTGGAGCCCCCTCTGAGCCGCTTCTCGTCGCGCGCGCTCCACCGCTCTAACTGAGATGTCGGACGCCGTCACCGTGTAGCCCATGGACGCCAGGCCAAGCGCCTGCGTGCCGATGCCGCACGACACGTCCAGTAGTGCGTGCGGGGGCGGCCCAATACACTCGCGAAACAACCCATCCAAGGCCACCGACTGGCGTTGAATCGCTTCTTCCCAATCCGCGTACACCAAGTGGTATAGATCAGCGATTTCGTCGTACATCGTGCCAACCAGTCCCAATCGCAAGTCGCCGCAACAGCCGGCCGACCATCATTCGCCGCCGCTGTCGGATGGGGCTCTGCGCTTTATTGTCTGGAGCAGGCGACGCTGTACCGATCTATCCACGGCTGCAGCTCTTTGGCCGCATCCGATTCCGAAACGCGAAGTGACTCTTTCATGACACTACCAGGCACCCATTTAGGAAACGGTACGTCCTCGCGTTTGTGTCGACCAGACGGAAGATGAATCTCGCGAATTTGATCAAGCGCGTGCGGAGGGAACCGCCCCGCCAATCGGATGAAAGACGGCCACAGGCGACGATGAACGAACGTCACTCGGCCCTTCGCCAGGCCACACACGAGGATGACCTTCGAGGTGCGAACGTACTGAGTGATCTGGTAGATACGGCTGCCCAGGGGGTGCGACCACCAGCTTCCGTGTATGGGACCGCCAGCAATGCGTTCCGCCAGCGACAGGTCCGAGCCCTTAGCGGATTCGAGAACGACGCCGTGATATCGAATGAATCTGATGGCTTGCTCGGGAGTCATCACGATTGGGGCGTCGCCGCCGGACGGAGGTCGGAGAGTGTTGCGCGACAACATGGACAATGGATGCTCGCTGGCGTCGAGATCAGCGGTCCGGCTGGATCGCCGGGCTACAGGCTCCCGAAGGCTTCCAGTCGGAGGGAGTGCCCCTGTCCCGCGTCGCGTCATGGATAACCAATGCGAACGCTCGCCGAAGGGTGGTACCTGTGACGTTCAGTTCCATTGGGACGTTGGGTAGTACTGTCATTGTTTCTCTGGCGCCACCACGGTCAACACCAGCCGGAGTCTCCAGACATTGCTCGCCCGCTATCACGTACCAGCCTTCGGGCCCTGGATGTGTGTGGACCCTCGATTTGTCACCGGGCCGCATGACGGCGTACGACAGCACCGCATCGAAAACTCTGCGCTACAGGAAGCTGCAACGGCCCGACAACGGCAACGGCTTCACCTCCGTTCAGTGCGATGTTTCGAGGCCCGAACTCGGAGAGCCACGCTCGCCCATCCTCTTCGACCACTATCCCGGTCGGGCTCTTGGCTGTTTCCGCCGCCGCTCTGTTTGGAAATGTGTTCAAGTGCCAGTAGACCGAACTTTCACCGAAATGAAGCCCCGTCACCTTGCCAATGTTGAAACAGCCAAACTCCGGTCGCTGCTTGCCCGGCGGCACGTCCACACAGGCCACGTGTGTCAATCGGGCTTGGTCGGCGATTTCGCGGTCTTGAGCATGCAGCTTGCCGAGGGGCACGATGGGAAAGGCGATGAGGGATAGTACGAGTGCTCCGACGAATCAAGTCCTGGCCATGACATCCTCCGACAGAGACATTCGTGCAAGTAGTCCACGAGTTTCGCCAGCGGCCGTCAGAAGTGGCGGCCGGCTTTCTGAAACTCACCTGTAGGTTCTGCCGTCATGCTTCAACCACCCCGGTGTATGTGCGGCTTGCGGGTCGTGGTGAGTCCAATGGATCACTCCACCCCTCGAGTTCCACTCATACTCCCCGAAGAACTCGACCGAGTCGCCGACCATCAGCGGAGAGATCCTGGGCGCAAGATCTATGTTGTGAGCCACCAAAATAGTCTGTCCTGATTCCAGTCTCAAGATGAATCGTTGGTGTTTGCTACCATCGTCGTCGTCTGGAAGCACTCTCAACACCTTGCCCGTCCCCTTGACCTGCAGGTGGCTCCGCTGGTGTTCGAAGGCTTGTTCTAGAAGCAGATCGGAGTTCGAGCTCGGAAAACCTGTCAGCCTGCCGCCGTCCCAGGCGTACTTTGCCAGCACGGCAACTACTACAACGGCTAGTGCTTTCTTCACGAATGCGTCGAGTTACGTCAGAGCTGGCGCCGGGACTTCGGCAGCATCGACCGTAGGGCCCTTGTTGGGTATTGATCCCTGCCGCCGATCATCGTGTGCTTATCGTAGCCGCTTCGTGAAGAAGAGGACCAGATGGTCATCGTTGATTGCTTGCTCCATTGGTTCAAGGACGCGGCCCCTGTACGTGAGGCCCCGACCATCGGGAACGTAGCCTCTTTTCACGTATAGCCTTTGTGCATTCCCGTAGTCCGCGTACATGCCGACGCCGATTCCCGCGATCGCCGATCGTTGAGCCATGAGCTCCTCGGCCGTGTCCATCAGCAGAGAGCCAATCCCCCTCCGGCGGTATCCTGGCACGACATTGAAGTCTTGGGCTTCGGGTATGCCAGCGTCCAAAAAGGGACGGTACGCGGGGTACCAGTTGACCGTGACGTATCCGGAGAACCTGCCCTCCGTCTCGGCAACCAGGACTTCGCGCGAGCCGTGCCGCTGCTCCAGCAGATAAGTCTCGTATTGTGCGGCAGGTTTGTCCCACCCGATTGCCGAGAAGGCAGACGAGATTGTCGGTGGATCGTCCTTCGATAGCGGCCGTACGATTGTGCCGAAAGCGCTGGTCACGTCGAGACGCCTGAGATGGAGGCCAGCGGCCGTCCGAAACAGCTTTTTTCAGGCGCCTGGGCTTGAAACCGCACCGATCGCAGAGCGCAGGTTTTCAGCAAGCTCGGCCATTTCCTCAGGAGTAGTTTCGATGACGCCGTTTTCATGCATCAATGCATAGTACTGTTGGTGTTCAAGTGGCACACCTTCCGGCAAGGGTGCAACGTGCCAATGCACATGTGAGTTCGCGGCCTGGCTCCCCAGACTGAGAATATACACGCGCTCTGGCGCGAGCAATTCTCTTATGCCCTCGGATACCCGGTAGATCAGATTCTGCAACTCCAGATACGTCGCCTCGTCGAAGTCGCCGGTGACCTGTTCCGCATGACGTTTCGGGGCGACCAGGACATAGCCGTAGAGCGTGGGAACTTTGGCGAGGAATGCGATTGCGGTGTCGGTCTCCGCGACGACGAAGTGTTCGTAGTTCGGGTTGCCCTTCAGAAACTCGCAGATAAAGCAGTTCGAGATGTTTTTGAACCGGGACATTTCGATTGGAACGCGGCGTCTGGGCATTCGATCAGGTGCCACCGGATTGCCTCCCTTCGATTCCTACTATCATAACCAGCACGCAAGCCCATCTCGCGCCAAGGATGCCGCCGCCGAGCAGAACCTATAGCCAGGAGAAGCCCTCGGCTAAAGATCCCTCGAAAATTGTCGACATGGACGGAGTTAATGGGCACTTTTGCTAGATCCTTCCTTCTAACGTCGAGATCAGCGGCGCCGCAGGCTGGTGGTCAAATTGCGGAAGCAGTTTGAGTGACAGGTTGTGGCGGTGGCGTCCGTCTGGATCGCCCTTGTTAGGCGGCAGGTAGCTTCTTGACATGGATGTCTGCAGATAGCTGCTCGGCGTGCCAGAGATCGTACTGCATCTGCTGGTTCAACCAACTTTCCGGCGACGTGCCGAACGCCTTCGATAGACGGATCGCCATCTCCGGGCTGATACCTGCTCTTCCGTTGAGGATGGCCGAAAGCGTTTTACGGCTGACGCCAAGAGCTTCGGCCGCGCCAGTAACCGTCAGGCCGAGAGGTTCGAGGCACAACTCGCGCAACACTTCGCCAGGATGAGGTGGATTATGCATGCCCATCAATGGTAATCCTCTAGATCTACGTCATACGCGTCTGGCCCATCAAATCTGAACGTGACTCTCCAGTTCCCGGAGACACGCGCTGACCAGGTACCTTTGCGCTGACCGGTAAGTTCGTGTAGATGCAGCCCAGGCAAGTCCACATCTTGAGGCGACCTTGAAGCGTGCAGCCGACCAAGTATCAGCCGAATCCGATTCGCGTGCTGAGCCTGGATTCCGCGGGTGGTTCCATTCTCGAAGAAGCGCCTCAGCCCACGATGCTTGAAGCCGGCGATCACGTGACCGAATGTAACCTATAACGTTACGGGTTTCAACAGGCTTTGGGTGCCGGCTGTTGCGCTGAACGAGGGCGCCTGTCGCCTAACGTAGAGTTGTGCGACGCGCCGCAGCACAACGGTTGACCAGGCAGGGCAGTCCGCGGCGCGTCCGTACCAACGCCATGTTAGGCATCACGTGTCACCCACTCGTCCAAGGGAGAAAACAAATAGTCGCCGACGGGCGCATATCGGGGATCGTCGTGCGCAAGCGGGTATCGACGAGGGCTCCAGCACTCGGTCTTTCGTGACCCAGGCGATGAACCCAGGATCGATATTCAAGTGTTCGTACGTCTCGCCCAACATGACGACCCGAGCCTTTGCCGATCCCCCAGGTACCGGTACGTTAACCACGTCTCCCAATCTGACGGTTGAACCGTCGCGATACCTCTTGTGATGCCTAACGTCGAAGATCAGCGGCAAGGTTTGGCTTGTCCGACTGAATCGCCCTTGTTAGGCGCCTGGTCTGACGCCTTCGGGAACAACAACTTGTTCATAAGTGCAGAGCCCCTTGTTGCAGACGCCTACCAGATCGCCCCCCATGCACCTGTAAGTACACCGCGGACAGTGGCGTGTATCCACGAAGTCTTGGTACTCCTTTACGGAGAGTTGAACCGCAGCCTCAAAGTCCGAGTTGATCGATGTAGAGCAACCAAATGGACAACCATAATGCCGTATGATGCACTGCTCGTCAGATCGGCAGGGGCGCGATTGTGATATGGCCGCCTCGACGCTCTGCTGAAGCTCGTCCTGAGCCAAACAGCTTGGGAGGTCGAGCGCTTCGAACCGAATGTGTGGCTGGTCGGGGCGGTAGTCCGCGCCGGATCTCGATGTGGTCAAAAAGGTAAGCATGTAGAAGAGCGTTGCGGTGGCCAGCGCGGCGAAACAGACGGCAGCGAGAAGGCCTAGACGTCGCACGGCGCCTAACGTCGAGATCAGCGGCCGTCAGAACTGGCGACTGGTTTGCGAAAGCAAACCAGGTGACAGTTGTGGCGGTCCGTCTGAATCGCCCTTGTTAGGCGCCGCTGCCAAGCAAGGTAATGACATTTTCGTCTGGATCCTTGAAGTGCGCCAGGACGCCTCCCCACGCCTGCCTTTCGGGCGGTCCGATGAATTCCACGCCTTTGGCGATGAGGGTATCGTACGTCGTCTCGATATCCCCAACCTCAATTGATATGCCAACGAAACGACCTACCAGATCTCTCGCCTCCGGGTCTGCAGGATCACATCGCTCAAGCCCTAGGCTGGCGCTGCCCAGGTCGAACTGGGCCCAGCCGAAGTCCTGGCCGAGAAACGAGAGCGGAATGCCGATGACATCTCGATAGAACTCTACCGAATCCTCCCAACGGAAGCTAAAGACACGGACTGCATAGAGACGGTACGTCATGCGATACCTCTGAGGCGCCTAACACCGAGTTAAGCTGCCAAGCGGTTCTGGCGCGCGGATTGCGCACGCGATCCGCGTGATAGGTTCCTTGGAACTTCATGTTATGTGCCTGAATGCCGATCAACATAGGAGTCGAGCAACCGACGGATCATCTTTTGATACGCAGTGTTGTGCTCATCTGCCTTTGCTTTGAAGAATTCAATACTGGACTTGCTGAGTGTGATCGTGACCTTGACGGTGTCTTCCTTGAAAGCGAGTTCGTCTGGTGAAGGTAGAAAGTCTTCAACGAGTTCGTATTCGTCGATAGGACCGTCGCGATACTTTGTTTTGGCGTTCATAGATGCGTTTACCCTTGCGCCAGTAGCCAGCACCGAAGATTCGAATGATGTTCTTTCGATAGGTGAAGCGGACGGTTACGATCCCGCCGCCCAAGTCACCGAAGCAGAAGAACCTCTCCTCTCGCGCTGTGCTGTGAGTGATATCCCTGGCAATGACTCGATTCGGATCCGCGAAGGCGAATTGAGCCTTTGAGAAGCTGACACCATGCTTTCTCTGGTTCTCAGCATCCTTCTTCTGGTCCCAATCAAAGCTTGCCATGGGCCCCATCCTACTCCGATATGGCTAAAATGCCATATCACGGTATGGCGCTCCTATGGCGCATAACGCTGGCGGTCCGACTGAATCGCACTTGTTAGGCGTCATCAGCCCCTCCGATGTTCTTGCGGAAGAATACCACCTGCTCCGTCTCCTCGAACCCCAACGCCATATGCATAGTGTGGCTGAGCGTATTGGACACGTTTGCATCAGATGCAAGCTCACTGATGCCTTGGTTCACAGCCCAGGCCGAGACCGCTTCGATCAAAGCGGGGCGAGTCCCATTTGGCGGGCTTTGGGCTCGACGTATATGCCTTCGAGAAAGGCGACTGGCGATGTGGATGCGCCGTTGACGTAATCGTGACGGATGGAAGCCTCCGCGAGTCCTGTTGGATGGCCCTTCTCATCGATCGAGATGAACTGCGCGAACCTTGACGGGTCCGAGAGAAACTGTTCCATCTCCGCTCGGTGCTCGTACTCCGAGCATTGTGGCCAGAGGCTCATGCGCAGTCTTAGCCAGGCATTAGTACGATCGCTGGTCGCCGGGACGACGGTCATGACGCCTAACGTCGAGGTCAGCGGCGCCGCGACCTGGCGGTCAAATTGCGGAAGCAATTTGAGTGACAGGTTGTGGCGTCCGACTGAACCGCCCTTGTTAGGCGTCCGGTCCTAGCCCGCTTATCTCACCGATCCGATAACGGGGGTGATTTTTCGACGCCGAAGGGGCCAGCGCGGCCGGTTGGAGCTGGATTGCGGCACCGGGATGGCTGCGCCCGCGCCGCCGACGGCTTCAACAGGCCGTGTGACCGGTTTTTGGCGACGCGAAGGCGAGTGATCTCGTCCAGCCTTCGCTGGAGCTCACGAGACGGTGGGTCGATGCAACTATCCCGGTGGAGCCCAAGCCGGGTAGCGGCGGACGTTGGCCAGGATCTGCGCGAAGTCACTCGCGTAGGGATAGGCCTCGGAGAACGACAGCCACACCTTGCGCACGGTGATCCGGATCCGGGCGCCGATCTTCAACAGCTTCAGCCGGATGGTGGTGCACTGGGCCTTGGCGTGCTGAGTGCCTGAGAGCCCCAGCCGGCGCAGGCCGTGCATCAGCACGTAGGCGAATGAGGAGAAGTAAAGCCGGAGCTGATTGGCCCGCATCGTCTCGGTGCTGGTGCGGTCGGCGAACAGCCCGAGCTGCTGCTCCTTGATCCGATTCTCCATCTCGCCGCGGACGCAGTAGAGCTTCTCGTAGAGCCGCTTGGCGCCGGCTCGGCTGACCGGCAGGTTCGTCACCACGAACCGCGGGTTGGCTTTGCCCGGAAGATACTCTGCTTTGCCGATGACGCGGCGCTCGCACGACCAGGACTTACGAGTGCGGTAGCGGAAGTCCCGGAACCGCCGGGCCGGCTTACCCGTGCGCTGGTGCTCGGCGCGCGCCTCGGCCATCTGAGCGCCCAGCGCTCGATGCAGCCGTTTGTTGCGGGCAAGACCCAGCACGTAACCGACGCGGTTGCTCTCGCACCAGCTCATGATCGTGTCGCGGCAGAATCCGGAGTCGCCGCGGATCACGATCCGCGTCTTCGGCCAACGCGCGCGGATCTGCTCGACGATGCGCTCGAGCTCTTCGACACTGCCGGCCGCACCATCCCGGTTCGATGACCGCAGCCGTGCGCACAACAGATGCTCGCCGCAGAAGATGTACAGCGGCAGATAGCAGTAGCAGCGATAGTAACCGTGGAAGAAGCGGCCCTCCTGGTGACCGTGCAGGGGGTCGTCGGTCGCATCCAGATCCAACCAGATCTCCCGCGGCGGTTTCTCGTAGGACTCGAGGAACACGTCCACCAGCAGCCGATCGAGCGCCGCCGGGTCCGCCGCGATCTTCTTGTAGCGATCACTCGCCGCCGCCTCCGGCGTCGTCAGCTCCAGGCGATTCAACGTGCTCGAGCCGGCCAGCGGATGGCCTCGGTCGCGCTCTCGTTCCCGACGTTCTCCCGTGAGATCGTGCTTGCCCACCAGCAGCGCCAGTACGCTGTCCGAGCGCAACGCGTCGTGATCGTTGAGATCCTCATAGCCGAGCGCCAAGCCATACACCCGTTGCGCCACCAGCGCGTGAACGCTGTGCTCGACGCTGTTCTGATTACGGTAGTCGGTGAAGCACGCGGCGAGTCGTGGCAGCACTCCGAGCCGGTGGTCCACCTCCCGTAGCAGCAGCCCCCCGCCGTCCGAGGTCATCCGCCCGCCGTCGAAACGGCCCGTCACATCCCGCCTTCCCAGACCGTGAAATTCCAGCTGGCTCGGAATACACTCTGTCGTCATAGGCCTCTTCTTCTGCGCGTTGGTAAGTGCTTGGCGGCTCTTACTTTATGCACAAAAGAGAGGCCTATTTCCATCATAAGGGTGAGATTTCCGGGCTAGCTGTCATTGAATCAGGCATGATTCAAACCTACATGCTCAACAAGCGCAATCACGCCTGAAATCGAAGGAGGTAGGTCGCGTCTAGGCACCAGCGAGCTCACAACGCCGCCGAGATCGTGGTATCTCTGCGCCACCGAGCGACGCTTCGCGCGGACCTTGGCATGATATCGACGATACCCATGTTTGCCCCCAAGGTTTCGCGAGTGCTTTTCGAGGAGAATCAACCTGACAAGCAGAGACCTCAGGCTATCGAGATCGAACAACTTTACTTCAATTCGCAGAACCGCAGAAGCTCCCGAGGTTCGATGAGATCGCGCTGATCGTTCCGGTCGTCGGTGGACATATTCGGTAGGACGCCTAATCTAACGTCGAGGTCAGCGGCGACGCAACCTGGCGGTCAAATTGCGAAAGCAAACCAGTGACGGTTTGGCTTGTCCGACTGAATCGCCCTTGTTAGGCGGCACCATTCTGCTTCTCTCATACCCGCTCCATCCAACGCCGGGGATCGCGCCTGCTATGCATGACGGCGACGATGACCACACGGTCATCCGCAATTCGGTAGAAGACGCCGAAGGGGAAGCGGCGCAGCATAGCTCGACGAGTAGCCCTGCCGACCTCCGGGTAAACGAGGGGCGACTCTCCGATACGCCAGGTGAGACTCAAAAACTGATCAAGAAACGCATCGCCGAGCCCCGCTCGCTGAGACTCGTACCACCTCGCGGCCCCGGCGAGATCACGCTGTGCAGCTGGGCGGACACTAACGGTTGCATTCACAGGGCCCGGCGAATCCTGTCGACAACAATGTCGGCCGGCTCGCCTGGATCGCCATCGAGCTCGTAGGCGTCCAAACGCTCATCGAGAAGCTGCCTCTGCTCGTCAGTTAGCTGGAGCTTGTGTTCCTCCGCCGCAATGCTGTCCCAGAGATCCTCGACGAGCTTCAGGCGCTGCTCGAGGGGTAGATCGTGGAGCTTTGTAGCCATAATCGCAGGTCTGTGTTTCCTGATGCGTGCTATATCAGTTCGCGGTTGGTCCGGCAAGCGCCGAATGCTTACGCGGATTGGCGACTACGGCAGGTGTCGGCTAGCGTCGAGATCAGCGGCCGTCAGAACCGCCCTTGTTTTGTTAGGCGCGCCTCGCCACGTAGGCATGTTTATCATCGCCGGAGAACCCGCATGCCCGGTAGAAGGCATGCGTAGAATCCCTCTTCGAGCCAGTTTAAAGCATAACCTTGTAGCAGCCAGCTGCCCAGGCTGCGTCAAGAGCATGCGCCACTACGCGCTTCCCGTAGCCATTCCTTCGGCAAGCCTCATCCGTGACCACGTTCTCGATGATGGCATAGGGGCTCGCTGACCGGGTTATGTTCGGGATAATGTTGAGATAGCAGGTGGACTGGATCTGGCCCCGATCCACCAGCACAAACAGGCTCAGGTTCTCCGTGCGGAGAATGTGATCGAAAACAGCTCGATCGCGACCGTCGGTGACTACAGGATCCTCGGGCTGAAGTTGCCGGTAGAGCTCGACGATGCGAGAGAAGTCCTGATCTTGAGCGTTTCGCACTTCCATGACGTTTCGGCGCGCCTAACGTCGAGGTCAGCGGCGCCGCGACCTGGCGAAATTGCGGAAGCAACTTGAGTGACAGGTTGTGGCGGCCGACTGAACCGCCCTTGTTAGGCGTCTCAACCTTTCCTCCTATTAGTCTGGTGTCGGCCAGAAGCGGCCGGTCAGCTCATCACTTCTTCGAGCGCCCGCTGGATCTCGGACCACCACACGTTTAGGTCATCTTGGGAGTAGCTCGAAAAATCGGGGACGTTTACGATCAGGTGCTCCCGCATCAAGGCGGCGAGCCTTTGAAGCCCATTGCCGGCCAGCTGTTGAGCTGCATCCCAGTCCTGAAGTGCCAAATCCAAGTCATCGGCCTGAATTGCCGACACGAGGTCCACTGCGTTCTTCATAGCCTTGAATACACCGCTGGTTGTAAACGGGGGTACAACGGCCCCGGCATCCCCCACTAAGCACATTCGTTCGTTGTGGTACTGGTCCGGTAGAGCCGCAACGATCCCTTGCCCGTAGGTATCCCTGGACACGCGTACAATTTGAGCCAGGTGGTCAGGCAACAGGGTCTCTGCTCTTGCCTTCAGATCAGTCTCAACGTTCGGTCGCATATGACCTGGCGGTATCGCCAGTTCCCGTCGCTCCCCGAACCTGCCAATCAGAAGGTCCGCAAGGTCGTCGCTTGATGCGGGCAAGAACATCCCCCAATTCAATTCCCTGCGGCCACGTTCCGTCGAGCCATCGGGGTTTGGAAGCAGGTAGGCAAACAGGTGCCCACCAGAATACCCAACCCTTTGCAGCGCCTCCTCAAAAGGCTCCACGTCGACCTCGCGTTCGGGAACGGTGCCGCGCCAGATGAAGTAGCCCTGATACTCGGGCTGGCAGCTTGGGCAAATCAGACCCCGACCGATAGATCGATAGCCATCAGCAAACACGACAAGATCGAATCGTTCACTACGGCCACTCGCAAGCGCTAGTTCGACTTCGCCGGCAACGTCACGGTCGGCTGAGACAACCGGCTCTCCTTGAACGTAGTGGTCATCTGGAACTAGTGATCTCAGCCTATCGTAGAGATGCCCCCACCTGAGACCTTCTAACCACGTAGGGACTCGTCCGGCAACGCCACGACCATGGGCCTCGCCTGGCGGGCGGCTTGAATGCTCTAACGCGCGCACGGGAACGTGAGGAAAACCATCGTCGATGTACCCTTGATCCCGAAGGGCGATACATGTCGCGGTCGGTATACCAAGGCCTGCTCCGCGGTCCTTCAGGGGATCTGAACTCCGCTCGAACACCTTCGTCTGCATGCCCGCGCGAGACGCTGCAACAGCGGTCGTGCACCCCGCTATTGACCCTCCAACTATGCCGATCCGCAAGCCGTCCATGCGAAGACACTATCTCGGTTGGCCACAAGAAGCGAACGTCCAGTTGGGGTCGATAGCGGCTCACCACGTCGGAGACGCCTAACGTCAAAGATCAGCGGCAAGCCAAGACCGGCGGTTGATTTGCGAATGCAAATCAAGTGACGGTTTGACTTGTCCGTCTGAATCGCCCTTGTTAGGCGTCTCGTTGTTTAGCATAGCTCGTCAGAAATTTGCAGGCATCTCGGATGCACTTATCAGAGACCTCCGTGTGACTACCGTGCGAGGAATCTAGCACCTTTTGAGGCGCGCCAAGAGTTGAAAAAAGATGTGCGGTGGATTCGGAACAATGGATCTCGTCGTCGAGCTTTTGAATGAAGTATACCGGGCACGTCACCCGTGGCGCTCGCTCGTTCATGACGCGAGTTCTCGGGCGTGGGTAGCTGCCGAAAAGTCCCAGCACGGCCGCGGCCATCCGCTGAACCTCTGATAGGAATACGATGCCGTATTGAGTCCCAAGAGACAGGCCGAAGTAGGCAATGGGGACCGTGGACCCAAATGAACCTCGGCACCAGTCCGTCACTCGAAGAAGCTCTGCGCAGATCTGCTGGGCGCCGCCATTGGTCCAATACGTCTGCCACCGCTCAACAATGTGCAATTGGTTGCCCGGCGGATCATCGCGGACGCCGTGGAGGGGGATTTCGGGAACGACAATCACGGCTTGGTGCTCACGCGCCAGGATCTCCGTTGGCTTAAGAACGGACGCGTGGTATCGATCAACTCCAAGGCCATGGCCCATCAGTACGATGAACTCCGGCTCCTTTGTGTCGGCCCACACGGAGCAAGGAATATCGGGAAATGCTCCGTGGCACTTCAATCAGTTGCTCTGTGAAGGACATAGAGACGCCTAACGTCGAGATCAGCGGTCCGTCTGAATCGCCCTTGTTAGGCGCCACCCGTCGAGATGAGCTTGTCATAGAACAATAGCGTTTTACCTTCATGTTCAGCGCGTTGGTCTTCGAGCCTTCGGTAGCCAAGCTTCTGATAGACGTGTTGGCCTCGGAGGTTGTGTTCAAAGACATCGAGCCAAATGCGGCTTCGACCGAGCCTCGTGAGGCAGAACTCCTCCATGGATATCAACGCCGCTTGTCCGATGCCGCGCCCTTTCTCAGAGACGACGATACGTCGGAACTCGACGCTTCTACCATCAGGCTCCAGCCTTAGAATTATGAACCCGACGGTACTCCCACGTTCCTCGATCTTGAGATAGACGAGGCTAGAATCGCGAATTTTTTCGCGATGGTCGAGGGCTGTGTAGGGAATGATGTACTCTCGAGTGTCGGGTTCTTGCTCCATGGCGGCGAAGTAATCCGCATCGGCATCTGACGCCCTGGTCAAGGTGATGGAGGCGGGTGTGTTCATGGCGCCTAACGTTGGAGCTCAGCCGCCGAGCAGACTGGCGCGAGCTTTGCGCACGCAAAGCTCGTGATCAGTTCGTTCGGTCGGCTGCAGCGCATTGTTAGCTGGCATTGCGAAGCTCCTCTCGAACCACCCGGCGCAGCGTGTCTTCAAGCGGCTCGCGCTCGTTCTCGATGTGGTCCTTCAGTGCTTGGTTGATCAGGCTCTGGTAGTTGCCTCCTCCAGCTTGCTCCACCTTCCGCTTAAACCATTCAATGATCTCGTCATCCAGGCGGATCGTGATTCGAGTCTTGCCCGGCAGAGTAGGAACCACTGGCCCCCTTTTGCCCTTGCTGAAGTCGTATTCCTTTCTCACTGGCGTTCCTCGTAAAGATTGCGTTCCTTCTTGGAGGCTCGACGGGAAGAGATGATTCGGACCGCGTCTTCGCGATACGTGAAGATGGTTACGAGCACCCTGCCTCGGTCGTCTGCACCGATCGAGACGAACCGTGCCTCACCTTCCGCGTCGGGATCATCGATGGTCACGGCCTTGTCGTCCTGGAGCGCCACGGCAGCCTCGGAGAATCTGACACGATGCTTCCTGACGTTCGAAGTCGCCTTGGCTGTGTCCCACTCGAAGCGCATCGAGGAAAGTATATGCACACGTGTACACAGGCTGCAAGTGTGCCTGTTGCGGCGGAGGGAGGAAAATGGCGACGGCGTCTGCCTGCCAGCTAACGTCGAGATCAGCGGCCGTCAGCGATCCCTTTCCCCCACCACGCACGCCCTATCGCGTATCCTAACATCGCCGTCCGCGTCTCTGCCTCTATCTCGAAGTTCACAGTCCCGATTAAAGTTCCGTCCAGCACCACCGCAAAGGTCGGTGACTGGTTCCAGGATTCGGCCATATTCTGTGTTACGAATGTCTCGGCGTCACTTCTCGTAAACGGCTGCGGAATGTGCGGGAGGAATCGCGCGAACTCTCGATCGTCCCGATACGAGAGCGCATCCGCGACGTCACCGTTTTGGAAGGGACGAAGTACCAGACGATCAGTGCGGAGCACGGCTGGTGTCACCATTGCCATCTACAGCGTCGACTTCAGAATGCGAGGCGCCTAACAGCCAAATATCTGACAAAGCGTCGCGACGTTCCGCGACAACGTGTCGTGAAATGTCACGACAGGACACCACACGGTGCCACCGGATCGCACGTTGGTCGCATTCATCCCCCATCGCCGGCGTACCCGTACCACATGATCGCCGATCTCGCACCATGACGCCATCGTCGTCTCACACTCGACCCGCGGCGTCCGCGACAAAATACGACACATGGATACTCGTCGTTTTCGCTGCCGGCCATGACCCTCTTCGATCAGGTCAGAGACGCCGTCCGCCTGCGGCACTACACCAGGCGTACCGAAGAGACGTACGTCTACTGGATACGCTACTTCATCAGGTACCACGGTCGGCGGCATCCCGAGACGCTGGATGACGCTCACATCCGGGACTTCCTTTCGCACCTCGCGCTCACGCGGCACGTGACACCGAATACGCAGAAGGTCGCGCTAAACGCTCTCGCGTTTCTGTACACCCAGATACTGGGACGGAACCGGTTCGACGCGTCCGGCTTCATCCCGGCTCAGCAGCCGCGCAAGCTCCCGGTGGTGCTTGGGCGCGAGGAGCTTTCGGCGATATTCGAACGCATGGAAGGAGAGACGCGGCTCTGTGCCAAGCTCATGTATGGCTCCGGGCTGCGGGTGATCGAGGTTGTTCGGCTGCGGGTGCAGGACGTGGATCTCGAGCGACTGTGCGTGATGGTGCGCGACGGCAAGGGACGGCGCCAGCGGATCACGACCCTGGCGGAGACGGTGGTGCCTCGAGCTCAGGCGGCAGCTCGAGCTCGCGCGCTTGCGGTTCGAAGAGGATGCCGACATGCGTGGCTGGGCCGGCGTTTACCTGCCCGGGGCGCTGGCGCGGAAGTACCCCGGCGCGGCGCGCTCGTTCGGCTGGCAGTACCTGTTCGCCGGCCGCCGCGCGAGCGAGGATCCTGCGACCGGGGCCGTGCGCCGGCACCATCTCCACGAACGCACGCTGCAGCGGGCGTTCAGCCGGGCGGTCAGAGCCGCCGGTGTCGAGAAGCCGGCGTCGTGCCACGCGCTGCGCCATTCGTTCGCCACCCACCTGCTGGAACGCGGGGCCGACATTCGCACCGTGCAGGAGCAGCTCGGCCACTCCGACGTTCGGACCACCGAGATCTACACCCACGTCATCAAGCGCGGCGGCCGCGGCGTGAAGAGTCCCCTGGATGGCTGAGAAAAGGCAATCCCGGCCGTCGCCGTCAGCATCGCCCTCCACGCCCAAATCAGCGCCCCCGCCCCCCACGCCCAGGCCGCGTCGCCGTTCGCGCCGCTCCCAGCACGCGACGTCGCGCCCCGCCAGCACGCCCCGGCGCCTCCCTCACCGCGATCCCGAAGCTGCCCGGTAGGCGGCGGTCGCCCGGTGGCGCGCGGCGCGGTGATCGACGATGGGCGGTGGATAGCCGGGGGCGTGGCAGCCCGCCGGGTCGAACAGTGCGCGAGGTCGGAACGCTTGCCAGCTCGGGCGACGTAGCGGCGGATGAATCTGCCGTCGGGGTCGAAGCGCCGCGCTTGGGCGTGGGGGTTGAAGATACGGAAGTACGGGACGGCGTCCGTTCCGGTGGACGCGCTCCATTGCCAGCCGCCGTTGTTGGCCGCGAAGTCGCCGTCCACCAGCAGGTTCATGAAGTGCCATTCGCCCTGCCGCCAGTCGAGCAGCAGGTGCTTGCTGAGGAACATGGCGGTCAGCATGCGCAGCCGGTTGTGCATCCAGCCGGTGGCGGCGAGCTGGCGCATGCCGGCGTCGACGAGGGGGAAGCCGGTGCGGCCCTGCTTCCACGCTTCCAGGTCGTCGCTGGAATCGCGCCATTCGAGCTGGTCGAAGGAGCGGCGGAAGGCGCGGCCGCGGTTGACTCGGGGGAACTGGGCGATGACGTGGCGGTAAAAGTCGCGCCAGATCAGCTCGTTGATCCAAGCAGCGATGCCGCGATTGCCGGAGGTGAGCTGGCCGCTGTTGGCATCGCGGGCCGCCGCCAGACACTGACGCGCTGAGATGCTGCCCACCGACAGGTAGGGAGACAGCGTGCTGGTGCCGTCGAGCGCCGGCAGGTCGCGGTCGTTGTGGTAGCGCGGCGCCCGTTCGGCCAGAAAGGTGGAGAGCCGGCGCTGCGCTTCCCCGGGGCCGGCGGGCCAGCAGGCCCGCCACCCGGTTGCGCGGCACGCCGTCCGCTTGCTGCGGAATGAGGGAATCGTCCACGTCGGCACGGCTCTGCGGGCGCGGCCGGGGCAGCGGCTGCCAGGCGGATTGATCGATCTGGGTGCAGCCAGCGCCGTTTGAAAGGCGTGAACACGGTGTAGGGGGTGCCACCGCCGGTCAGCACGCTGCCCGGCGGGAGCAGCGTGCCGGCGTGGTGCACGGAGACCGCGATGCCGGCGGCTTCGCAGGCCCGGCGCACAGCGGCGTCGCGCCGGCGCTCGTTCAGCGGATACTCCTCGTTGAACGCGAGCGCGTCGCGCGCAGAGCTTCCGCGCCAGGTTCACCAGCCGCGCGGGGAATGCGGTCGAACCATGGCTCGGTGATCGAGCCGGAGCGGGACGCCGAGCTCGCGCAGCTCGCTGCGAGCGCGTGCAGGCTGTCGAGCAGAAAGCCCAGCCGGTTGTCGCCGACACCGTGGTCGCGCCACTGGCGGCTGCAGATGCAGAACACAGCCACCGTCTCGCCGTGGGTCATGGCGTGGTGCAGCGCCGGGTGATCGGCCACACGGAGGTCGTTGCGGAACCAGACGAGGGTACGCATGGGGCAGTCTACCTTGCCGGTGGCGAGTGCCCTCCACGGTGGCGATGCAGCCTCGGCGGCAGGCCATGGCCGGAAGTTTCGTGCCACCGATATGTTCTCAGCCGGACGCCGGATCGAGCGAGAATGCGGCCATGGACCATCGCGGCTTCATCCTCCAGGCCAGTTACCGGATTCGTGCTGGCGTGCCGGTGGTGCATCTGTATGGCCGGCTCGAGCGACGGGCGCAGCTTCCTGGTTCGCGACCAGCGCCAGCGGCCGTGCTTCTACGTGCGTACGCAGCGACGCCGGGCGCGCTCGCCGCGAGCTCCTCGCGTGACGTTCCGCAGGCGAGCGGGCTTCGGACGCATGGCGCGGCGAGCCGCGTGAGCCGGGTCGAGGTGGCAGTGCCGTCGGATGCGCCGCCGGCGCGCGAGCGCTCGACGGCGTGAGGGCATCGACACGTTCGAGGCGGACGTGCGCTTCGCCGTGCGCTATCTCATCGACCGCGACGTCAAAGGCGCCTGCGTAGATTCGTGGCGACGGCGCCGGGCGGCGACGGCGTCGACGTCGTGTTCGACGACCCGGAGTCGCGCCGGACCCGAGCCGAGGCGGTCGCCGCCGCGCCTCGGGTGCTGTCGTTCGACATCGAGACCGATGCCGCGGCCGAGCGCCTGCTGGCGATCTCGCTGTACGGGCTCGGCGCCGACGAGGTGCTCATCGTCGATCCGGCGGCGCGGCCCATGCCGCCAGGCGCGCGTGGGGCTGCCGACGAGGCGCCGTGCTGGACGCGTTCTGCGCGCGGGTCGCCGAGCTCGATCCGGACGTGCTCACCGGCTGGAACGTCGTGGATTTCGATCTGACGCGTGCTGCGCGGATCGCGGCGCGGGTGCGCCGTCCGCTTCGGCTCGGCCGCGGTGACGGCGAAGTCGCGCATTCGCAGGGCGGAAGGCTATTTCGGCAGCGGCAGCGCCAGCATTCCCGGGCGCCTGGTGCTCGACGGCATCGACCTGCTGCGCGGCGCCTTCGTGCGCATGGACGACTACTAGCCTCGATGCCGTCGCGCGGGAGGTGCTCGGCGAAGGCAAGGCGCTGCAAGGGCGACGTCGTCGACCGGGTGGGCGAGATCATCGCCAACTATCGGCACGACCTGCGACGGCCTTCGCCCGCTATGCGCGCACCGACGCCCGCCTCGCCTCGAGATCGTCGAGCGGCTCGATCTCGTGCACCTGGCGTTCGCCCGCAGCCGGCTCACCGGCATGACGCCGGATCGGGTGGCCGCCAGCATCGCTTCGTTCGATTTCCTGTATCTGTCCGAGCTGAACAAGCGCGGCTCGTCGCGCCGTCCGTGCGCTCGGGCGACTCGCGCGTGCACGTCGGCGCAGGCCGGCGGGCACGTGCTGGAGCCGCGGGTGGGGCTGCACGACAACGTCTGGGTGTTCGACTTCAGCAGCCTGTATCCCAGCATCATCCGCACCTTCAACGTCGACCCGCTGGGTTACGTGGCCGAGCCTGCGGCCGAGGACGACCTGATCGTCGCTCGGCGAACGGCGCCGGCGTTCCGGCGCGAGCCGGCGATCCTGCCCGGGCATGCTCGACGAGCTGTTCCCGCGCCGGGAGGCCGCGAAGCGGCAAGGGCGACGCCGTCGCCTCGCAGGCCATCAAGATCCTCATGAATTCCTTCTACGGCGTGCTCGGCACGCCGGCGTGCCGGTTCTACAATCGCCGCCTCGCCAACGCGATCACCGGCCAGGGCCGCGCATCTGCTGCTGTGGTCGCAGGACTGGTTCGAGGCAGCGCGGTTTCGACGTGCTCTACGGCGATACCGACAGCCTGTTCGTGCGCGGTCCGGGCGAGGCGGACGCCGGCCGCGCGTTCGACAGCGCGGGCGGGCTCTGTGCGCCGAGCTCAACGCCGAGCTGGAGGCGTACGTCAGCGGGCGCTGGCGCGTCACGAGCGCGTTGAGCTCGAGTTCGAGAAGCTCTACGCAGAAGCTGTTCCTGCCGTCGGCGCGCCACGGCGGCGCGGGCGCCAGCAAGCGCTACGCCGGGCTGCGCCACGGGGCGCCGCCTGGTGAGGTCGAGTTCGTCGGCATGGAGGTCGTGCGCCGCGACTGGACCGCGCTCGCCAAGCAGGTGCAGCGGGAGCTGTATCGGCGCCTGTTCGCCGCTCGAGCCCGTGGACGAGTATCTGCCGAGCGTGGTGGGCGCGCTGCGCCGGGGCGAGCTCGACGAGCAGCTCGTTTACCGCAAAGAGCTGCGCAAGAGCCTCGCGGCCTACACCGCCAGCACGCCGCCCCACGTAGCCGCGGCGCGCAAGTCAGGGTCGCCTCCGGGGCGCGTGATCGCCTATGTGATGACGCCGCCGGTCCCGAGCCGCTGGACGCGCGCACCGCGCAGCTCGATCGCGAGCACTACGTCGGAACGCAGGTGCGGCCGGTGGCGGAACCCGTGCTGCAGTCGCTGGGCCTCGACTTCGAGCAGGTCATCGGCGACGAGCGCCAGCTCGGCCTGTTCTGACGCCGTGGGCGCGTCGCCTGTCCTTGATGCCGTTTGGCGATTTGTTAAGCCCGGCGCGCAGCCAGGAAGCGGACGGCAGCGGCAACACGCACCTCAACCGATCGATAGAAGATCCAGACGCTGCAACTCTTCCAGGAACCAAGGGGTGAAGTCGTCGCGGGCACGGCGGATCCAGCCCGCCAGATCGCTCAGCGCCACCGTCTCTACCTCCGCGACCTCGATGGGGTCCGGCGACACCGGGCCGTCGTACCGGCCACGGAACGACTGCTGCAACTCCCTGTCCAACAGACCCAGCGCGACGATTCGGCAGGTGAAGCGATGGACCCCCTGCAGGGGCTCGAGCGGTACGTCGCGCACGCCCAGTTCCTCGTCGAGGCCGCGCCGGGCGCCTTGCAGGAACGACTCCCCGGGCACGAGGTGTTCGCCGACGCTGAAGTCCCAGCGGTTGGGGAAGAGGTCTTTGGCGGCGGCGCGACGCTGCACGTAGAGCTCGCCGCGGCCGTTGAACAGGAAGACGTGGGCGGACCTGTGCCAGAGCCCGCGGGCGTGGACCTCCTCGCGGGCGGCCAGGCCCGTGGGCCGGCCCTGGTCGTCGAAAGTCTCGAAGTACTCGGGCATGGGCGCCGATGAAACGCCGCGGAGCCCGCGTCTGCAAGGCCTGGGCACGCTGCCGCGGAGGCGCCGCCGATGGCCGATGCCCTTAGGTGCGCCAAAAAGGACTAGACTGCGTGGCGTTGAACCGAGGGCTTCGGTAGGTGAATTGCAAACGGCGTTCGGGTTTTCGTTTGCGTTTTGTGGCCAACTGGACGCACGGCTGCTTTGGCGCCAGTCTTGCGGCCAGCGAAGATTCTACGGGGCCCTTGGCGCCTTCGGACGGCGGATGTCACCCCGCTGCGGCCCGGTTCTGCGGGCGGATTCGTGACGCATTTGAGATAGAATCCGCGCCCGCGGAGGCCGCCGCCGTGCCCCGCAGCCGGCCCGGATCGGCCGGGACGATCATGAGACGATTTGAATTTCTGGAAAATCAGTGGCTTAAAGACGTGTCCGAGTACTCTACATTCGGTTCGACAGTTGGGTATAATCCCGCGTCGCTGTCTGCCTCGGGAAGGGGGTTGGTGACCAATCTCACTGGTTTGGGAGATACAAGGATTGCTACGCACGGCAATTAACCAGTCACTGGACTTCAAAAGTTCCGGCTTCGGCAATCTCGTCGCAGCCCTCGAGTATGCGGCACGGGGCGAAACGGGCATCAATTTCTACGATGGCCGGGGCGAGTTGGAGTACGTTCTCAGCTACCGGGACCTTTGTCGACAGGCGCAATCCCTGGCGCGGAAGCTTCTGGGCCTTGGGGTGCAGCGTGGCGGCCGGGTGGCCATCGTGGCCGAGACCGACCCGATGTTCCACAAGGTGTTCTTCGCCGCTCAGTACGCAGGCCTTTTGCCCGTGGCGCTGCCGGCGGGGATACAACTCGGCGCACACGACGCTTACGTGGCACAGCTTCGACGCATGCTGGAAGGCTGCCGGGCCGCGGTCGCCGTGGCGCCGCACACCCACATCAGCTTCCTGCGTGAGGCAGCACGCACCGTGCCCGGGGTTCGGGTGGGCACCCTCGAAGATTTCGAGGCGCACGACGAGTCTGAGGTGGCCCTCGAGCCGCTGCAGGCCAACGAGCCGGCTTACCTGCAGTACACGTCCGGCAGCACGCGGTTTCCTCGCGGCGTCGAGATCACTCAGGCGTCGGTGCTGAACAACCTGCGCGAGATCGCTGAATCGGGTCTCGAGCTCGGGCCTACGGACCGCTTCGTGTCCTGGCTGCCCCTGTACCACGACATGGGGCTGGTCGGCTTCATGTTGCTGCCGCTGGCCACTCAGCTGTCCGTCGACATGCTGAGTCCCCGGACGTTCGCTATGCGGCCGCGGCTATGGCTGAAGATCATCTCCGAGAACGCCGGCACGGTTTCGTCGAGCCCGCCGTTCGGCTATGCCCTGTGTGCCAAGCGCCTGCGGCCGTCGGATACCGAGCGCTACGACCTGTCGCGCTGGCGCGCTGCCTGCGTCGGCGCCGAGCGTATCCAGCCGAAAGCGCTCAAGGATTTCGCGGCCGCGCTGAAGTTTACCGGGTTCGATCCGAAGAGCTTCGTGCCCTGCTACGGAATGGCCGAATGCGCGTTGGCGGTTAGCTTCGCGCCGCTTGGTGCCGGCATTCAGATCGACCGGGTGAACAAGCACGCCATGGCCGACCGGCTGTTGGCGCAGCCCGCGCACAACAGCCCGGCCGGCCGCGAGGACACTCTCGAGTTCGTCGACTGCGGAGAGGTGCTGCCGAGCTATCAGTTCGCCATCCGCGGCCCGGACGGCAGTGACCTGCCCGACCGCCACTGCGGGCGGGTGTGCCTGCGCGGGCCCAGCGTCATGCGCGGGTACTACCGCGATCCGGTGGGCACCGGCGAAGTCCTCTCACCCGACGGCTGGCTCGACACCGGCGACATCGGCTACCGGGTCGGCAACCGGCTGTTCATCACCGCCCGCAGCAAGGACGTGATCATCATCAAGGGGCGCAACATCTGGCCTCAGGATCTCGAGAACCTCGCCGACGACATGCCCGGGGTGCGTCAAGGCAACGTCTCAGCGTTCGCAGCGCCGTCGCCCATGGGCGAGGACCTGGCCGTGCTGGTGGTGGAGTGCCGGGAGCAGAATCCGGAGAAGCGCCGGGCGCTGATCACCGAGCTGGAGCGCACCGTGCGCAGCCATTTCGGCATTCATTCCTACATCGATCTGGTGCCGCCGGGTACCCTGCCGCGGACGTCCTCCGGCAAGCTCGCGCGCTCCCGCACCAAGCTCGACTTTCTGGAACGGGTGGCCCTCGAGGACAGCGGCTGGTATTCCCGGGCGGCCAACGGCTGAGCGGGTTCGCTCGTTGAACGGGGCGGTCTGTTGAGTGCCCAGCCCGCGCCGGTGCTGATCACCGGCGCGACCGGCTTCATTGGCCAGCACCTGCACCGCCACCTGCTGAATACCGGCTACCCTGTCTGTGCACTGGTGCGCCCGCAGAGCGTGCCGCGGGCCGGGCTGGACAGCCGTTGCGAAGTCGTCGGCGCCGAGCTCACCGACGCGGATGCCATCAGCCGCGCGCTGGGCGGCGTCGGCTGTGTGGTCTACGCTGCCGGCGCCGTGCGTGGCCGCTGCTTCGACGACTTCCGGTCGGCAAACGTGAGTGGCCTGCAGGCGCTGGTTGGGGTCCTGGGGCGTGAGGCGCCCTGCCGACGCCCGCGCGTGATCCTGCTGTCTTCCCTCGCTGCCGGCCGGCCCGAGCTCTCCGATTACGCGCGCAGCAAGCGCTGCGGCGAGCAGGTGCTGGAACAGGCGTCGGGTGTCGACTGGAGCATTCTGCGGCCGCCGGCCGTGTACGGGCCGGGTGACAAGGAGCTGCGAGGACTGTTCTCCCTCGCCCGCCGCGGAATCGCGCTGCGCCCCGGACCGCCGGGGCAACGGCTCGCGCTGCTGCATGTCGACGATCTGGTGCGGGCCGTGGCCGCGTGCCTCAGTCATCCGGATGCCTGCCGCCACGGCTGCTACGAGCTCGACGACGGCAAGCCCGGCGGCTACGACTTCGACGAGATCGGCGAGGCCCTGGCCGGCCGGCCCGTCCACCAGGTCGGGGTGCCGCCCCGGCTGTTGCAGGCGCTGGCCACGTGGAACCGCTGGCTGGCCAGCCGATTCGGATACCTACCCATGCTGACGCCCGGCAAGGTCCGCGAGCTTCAGCAGGCGGGTTGGCTGTGTGATAATTCGCCGTTCAGCCGGGCCACGGGCTGGCGACCGGCCATCGAGCTGAGTCAGGGCGCCGCCGGCTTGTTTCGGTGACTTTCAGCGATCAGAAGAGGTTGAGACACTTTGCGCAAAGTGGCTGACATACAGGCTGAGGTTACCCGCATCCTCGCGGGTTTCCTGAAGGATCCGCCGCCGCTCTCCGGAGACACCGATCTCATCGCCGACCTCGACCTCGAGTCGGTGCAGGTGATGGAGTTCGTCATGGAAGTCGAAGACCACTACGACATCGCCATCGACCTGGAGAGCCTGTCCAACGTGCATACCGTCTCCGAGCTGGCGACCGTGGTCGCCGCCAACCTGGAGTGAGATGAACCTGCTGGACAAATTTGCGGCGCACCGCCAGCGTCAGGGCGAGCTCAGCCGCGACGGCGTCGACCCCGGCGGAGTGGTGATGGAGCAGGTGCTGTCCGCCACCGAGGCGGTGGTCGCCGGACGCCGCACCATCCTGGCCGGCACCAACAACTACCTCGGCCTCACCTTCGATCCGGAATGCATTGCCGCGGGGCAGGCGGCCCTCGCCGAGTCCGGCACCGGGACCACCGGCTCACGCATGGCCAACGGTAACTACGCCGGCCACGCGGCGCTCGAGCGGGAGCTTGCCGAGTTCTACGAGATGCCGTACGCCATGGTGTTCTCCACCGGCTACTCGGCGAACCTGGGCGCCCTGTCGGCGCTGCTGGATGCCGGCGATTGCGTGCTGCTGGACGCCGACGCGCACGCCAGCCTCTACGATGGCTGCCGAATGACGCGCGCCGACGTGTACGTGTTCAAGCACAATGATCCGGCGAGCCTGGAGAAACGTTTGAAACGCCTCGGCGAACGGGCCGAGCGCGCGCTGGTGGTAACGGAAGGGCTGTTCAGCGTGTTGGGCGATGCCGCGCCGCTGGCGGAGATCGCCGAGGTGAAGTCCCGCTACGGCGCGTACCTGTTCGTGGACGAGGCGCACTCCCTCGGCATCTACGGCGAGCGCGGGCGCGGGCTGGCGGAGGATGCCGGGGTACTGGACCAGGTGGATTTCGTTCTCGGCACGTTTTCCAAGAGTCTCGGCGCCACCGGCGGGTACTGCGTGAGCCCGCACGACGTGGTTGGCCTGTTCCGCTTCGCCAGCCGCCCCTACATCTTCACCGCGTCGCCGTGCCCGTCGGTGGTTGCCACCACCCGGGTGGCGCTCAGGCACATCCGCGAGCGGCCAGAGCTGAAAGCGCAGCTGTGGGACAACGCGCGGCGTTTGCACCGGGGACTGGGTGAGCTGGGGCTGCGCCTCGGTGCGCCCGTCAGTCCCGTGGTGGCCGTCCGCTTCGACGAGGCGCACCGGGCGCAGGCCACCTGGCGCAGACTGCTGGAGCTCGGCGTCTACACCAACCTCATGGTGCCGCCTGCCTCGCCGGACGGCAGCAGCCTGATCCGCTGCAGTGCCAGCGCTGCCCACACGCCGGAGCAGATCGACAGCGTCGTCGACAGCTTCCGCCACGCCCTCGCCGCCAGCAACGAATCCTGATCGGTGGGAGCAACCCCGGTGGGAGCGAGCTGTGGGAGCGACCGGTGGGAGCGACCTCCCGGTCGCGATTCTTCTCCCACGCGGCGCATAAACCCCCAACCCCGACTCACCTGAACGCGCCGCGCCGGTACAGCCGCCACAGCAGCCCCCACGCGAACACCAGCGGATGGCGCCGCTGCCGTTCCGTGGGAGCGATATAGATGCCGGAGTGCCGCTCGATCTTCCACAGCAGATAATCGAGCGGATCATCGAACGTCTTCGCTGCCTTGACCAGCCTCAGCACGCTCAGCACTTTGCCCTGCACCTGGCGCAGCCGCCAGCGCAGGCGCGCGCGGCCGGTGCCGGAGCTGCCGGGGACGACGTAGCCGCCAGCGGCGGGTGCGACGGCCGCGCCGGGCGCTCCGGCGTAGGCGGCCAGCAGCGCGTCGAAGTGGCGGGCGTGATGGCCGTGCAGGTCGGCGACGCCCGCCGGATTTTCCGAGCGCAGCTCGGCGGCGTAGGTGAGAGCCAGCCCCCGCTGCCAGAACGCCGCGGAGGCGAACGGCGAGTCCGAGGGGGGCATCATGGCCGCCACCTCCCGGCAGAAGCGGCGCACCGCGGCGCCGAGCGCTGCCGCCACCCGCGCCGCAGTGACCTCGTCGCGGGCTTCCGCCAGTCCGGTGGGCTGGGTGAAGCGCGACCAGAAGTAGGAGTGGAAGTCGTCCATGGCGCGCTCCAGCTGACCCACCGTCATGGTGGCGTACTTGGCGCGCACGGGGGGCTGACCATTCTGCTCCGGCAGCGAGAGATAGTAGACGTTCGGGGGCAGGATTCGGTTGCCCCAGGCTTCGAAGGCCGGTAGCGCGTCCTCGAGGTCGGTGAGCAGCACGTAGAAGTCCAGCAGAGTATCCCGCTTGCCGCGCAGATAGGAGCCGTAGATCAGCACCGCCGCCACCCGATCGCCGTGACGTCGGTGGATCTCAGCCGTCAGCCGCGCCACGGCCGGGTCATCCTTGTGTGACAGCGATTCGAGCTGGCGGCGGATCAGCCCTGTGAGCGGGTCCGCACCGTCAGGGAGAGGCATACGCACTCTGGGTGCCCGAGAACGGCCGATAAGCGTGACGGGCGATCCGCTCGGTCGCGGTCAGGCTCCACAGCCGGACGTGGCCACGTCCGGCTACGTGTGCGAAATACCTCATGCTATAGTGCCGCTGCCTGAGTGCCAGCGCCTGCGCGCCTGGCCGTTCGTCTGCCGGGGGGAGGCTGGAAGTATAGTCGCCCGCCCAACGCGGGCCAACGGCATGGAGCCGACCATTCGACTGATACACCTCACCGACCCGCACCTCACGTCCCTCCACGGCCAGCCCCTCTGGAGCCTCAGGGGCAAACGCTGGTCCGGCTACCTTTCCTGGCGGCGCAAGCGCCGGTTCGTCCACCGCGGCGACGTGCTCGAACGGATCACCGAGGCTGTGCGGGCGGAGAATCCGGTTCAACTCCTCGTCACCGGTGATCTGGCCCACGTGGGTCTGCCGGAGGAAATCGAGGCGGCGGGCCGCTGGCTGGAAGCTCTGGGCCCCCCCGAGCAGGTGATGCTGGTACCGGGAAATCACGACGTCTACGCCGGCGACTCCTGGCCGGCGGTGGCGTCCGCCTGGGGGCCGTATCTGGCGCCGGTTCGTCCGGGCGCTGCCTCGGACGGCCAGCCGGCCACTGCTTCGGACGGCCTGCCGGCCACTTCTTCGGACGGCCTGCCGGCCACATGGTTTCCCCTGCAGCGATGGCTCGACTGCGGCGAACGCCGCATCTGCCTCGTCGGGCTGTCGAGCGCAATTCCGTCGCCATTGTTCATGGCCTACGGCAAGGTAGGAGCGGCGCAGCGGGCCCAGCTGGACGAGATGCTGGCTGAGGCGGACGCCTTCCGCTGCGTGCTGATGCACCATCCGCCGCTGCCGGCCATGACGAGCCGGCGCAAGGGCCTGCTCGATGCCGCACAGGTATGCCAGGTGCTGTCCCGCCGTGGCGCCGAGCTGGTGCTGCACGGTCATGTGCATCGCAACGTCAGTGCGCCGGGGCCGGGTGGCGCCAGAGTCTTCGGCACCGCCTCGGCGTCGAGCGGCACGGGTGACGTGGCCTCCTACCGCAGCTTCGACGTCACCGCCGGCGCCGCTGGCTGGCACGTGGACATGCGGCTCATGACCCTCGCCGACGGCGGCTGCCGGGTGGCGGCACAGGAATCGTGGGAAGTGCCGGTCAGGCCGGCCAATGCTGCTTCAGCCGCTCGATGATGGCGGTGTTGGCGGCGGCATCCGTCTCCGTGAACTGAGCGAGCGCCGGGGGCCCCGGCCAGCCGTGGTCGACGAACTCCACGCCGCCTGAGCTGGCCGGCCGCGGGTAGCGCGGGATCACGTGAAAGTGCACGTCCGGGTCCACCATCATCAGCATCAGGTAGTTGATCTTCTGGTAGCCCACCACCTGTGCCAGAGCCGCCTCGACGTCACCGACCGCGCGTTTGAGGTCGGCGAAGCCCGCCGCTGACACGGCGTGGAACTGCTGCACGGGCTCGGTGCAGGCCAGCACCAGCGATCCCAGGGTGACCTGCTGGGGCCGGAGCAGCACCACCCAGTGGTCATAGGCCCGGATCAGCGTGTCCGGATAACCGAATTTGCGGATCGTCTCGTTCATGCGGACTCCGTCAGAAGGCGGCCCGGCGGACCCAGTCCCGGCGTTCGAAGTCCACCGGCTCGAGCGGCACGCAACGCCCACCCCAGGTGTTGGTGGTGGCGCCGAAGAGCCGCAGCCGCGCGTCCACCAGCACCGTCAGTCGCCCCGGCGCGGTCCCTCTGCCGGGGGGTCGCCACGCAGCCGGGCATTCCAGGCTGCCAGGTTCTTCAGCGGATCCTTCACGTAGGCGCTGGTGCGGATGGCGGCAATGACCAGACGGTTGAGCATTCGGCCGGGCAGGTCCATGGGGCGGTCGAAATCGAGGAACAGCACCACCCGGATCTCATCGGTATCGTTCTTCACCTCGTGCTCGTAGGTGTCATCGAACACCAGGCACCTGCCTTCCTGCCAGTGGCAGATCTGGTCGTCCACCCTGATCCAGCACTGCTCGGCATCGGCCGGCACCTTCAGCGCCAGGTGACAGCGGATCACCGCCCGAGTGGGGCCTTTGTGCGGCGGGATGTGGTAGCGGGGCGCCAGGATCGAGAACCAGGCGTTCTGCAGCTTGGGCAGCCGGTCGAGCAGCGCCGCCGTGGCCGGGCAGCGCGCGCAGTTGTCGTCGACCCGGGTGCCGTAGACGTAGAACGCGAAGGCCTTCCAGTTGTCGCCTTTGGAGATCCGCTGCTGGTCGGGCGAGAGCTGGTGAAACGCCGGGATGTCCTCCGGACGGATCAGCACGGCGTCCAGCTCGCCGCGGATGGCGCGCCACTGTCCTTCCAGATCAGCGACCCACGGGAACGCCTCGTTGTCCAGCACCGGCGTGGTTGCCACTCGCGAATGACGGGCCTGGAAGCTCTCCACATTGCGCAGCGCGCGCTTCCCGGTGCGCATGATCAGGCGCCGCAGCGGCCCTCCGGGGGCAGGCGCCTTGTGGTCGCTCCGGGAAGAAGTTGAAGCTCGATTCATAACGGCAAGAATCTCACGGGATGGGTGGCGGAGACGTCAATCGTATCACCGCTGTTGGCGAACAGTTCGCCGTCGAGCGTGTAGACGCCCCGAAAGACGAGGGTCAGGGCGTCCAGCCGGCGGCTATGGTAGCCGAAGCGGGGTGACATGCGTCTGCCGGGGTGGCCGCTGAGGAGTCTGGGCAGATTGCCGACGAACGCCGGCGCGCGGCGCTCCACCAGGGTGAACTTGAGCGGCGACGAGCCTTCGCCCCAGAACGGACGCATTCCCAGGAACAGCCGGTCGAGTGTGGTGGCCAGCAGCAGCCGGGCGGCGACGGCGTCGCCTTCCGTTGCGCCGGCGGGCGCGGTATGGATCCGCACGCCGAGCGGCTCGGCGAACGGCGGCTGATGGTGGGCCATACCCCACAAGGTGCGGGCCATCGCCATGCCCGGGCCGAGCTCGCCGCTGCCGGTGCGGCCACGCAGCCGCGCGTGATAGTACTCGATGCCCTGGACGATGGTGCCGATGCCGAAGAACAGCCCGCAGCGGGCTTCCTCTGCGCCGCCGCCGCGGCGCTGCACGCGGACCACGCGGCGGGGCGCCGGCGGCACCCCGCCGGCCGGCGCGATGGCCCGCCGCAGGGTGGATAGGCAATCGCCGAAGCGGCGGTGGCCGTTGATGTCGAACGCCGTCATGTTGGTGGTGCCGCCGGGCAGACAGGCGATCCGCGGTTGCTTCTCCGGCGGGCAGTGGGCGAGCAGCGCGGTCAGGGCGAGTTGCACGCTGCCGTCGCCGCCGTTGACGACCAGCAGATCGTCCGGACGCCAGCGGTCGTGGCCGACCAGGCAACGTACCTGCTCCGGCGTCTCGGTGACCCGATGGTCGACCCCGGCGGAGCCGGAGAGTGCGTCTCGGAGGGCGCCGATGCCCCGGCGGCCGCGGGCGGCGGCGGCGTTGGACACCGCCAGCACCGTGGGGCCGGCACCGGCCAGGGTGAGCGCATCGGCCGCGCCGCCCGTCACGATCGGAATCCGCCTCCGTGGCTGCCTGTCCCCGTGGCGGCCGCATTGCTGTCCGCGGCGCCTGCCGTCGCAGCGGAGTCTCCGGCACCGCCGAGCAGTTGGTCGGCCAGCTGCCAGTCCTCGACGGAGTCCACGTCCACGGCCGCCCGCGCGGACGATACCGGCACCCAGGCGACCCGGCAGCCGGCCCGCGCCGACAGCACCTGGAAGGTGCGGGCTATCGGCAGGCGGCGGCCCAGGTAACGAAGAAGCGTGGTAAGACCCAGCCGCCGGACGATCTTCCAGGGGCGCTTGCGGTTGGCCTCCACGGAACGCCAGAAGTCGAGCGCCCGCCCGCTCTGCGGTGTCAACAGGGCGAACAGGTTGCTGCCGCAGAACGCGCCGTCGGCGAACCGCAGCACCGTGCGGCGCGACGCCGGGAACGCCTCGGCCACCGTCTGGTACGGTACCAGGCCGACCACGACGTCGGCCGGCGCCTGCCGTGCGCGCTCGCAGAAATCGTCCACGATGGCGGCGTCGAGCAGCCCGTGATCGCCGCTGGTCAGCAGTTGCGGGTACTCGTTCCAGGCGCGCGCCGCGACGAGCGCGCTGGCCGCAGGCCCGGACGCCGGCTCGACCCACTCCACACCGTCGCGGGCCAGCAGCCGCGCCAGCGTGCTGTTGCCGGCGACCACGGCCCCGGCCGGACCGGCGACCTTTACACCGGCCACCTGGGAGGCGCCCGCCAGCGCGTCCAGCACCCGCTCGAGGCAAGGACGGCCGGCGAGCGGCGCAAGCACGGCGGCGGGCACCCCCAGCGAGCGGCCCAGAGCGCTGCCGCCCGGACGCTCACCGGCCAGCACGACGGCGCGGAACCTGCCATTCACCTGCGGCTTATCCCAGTGCCTTCGAATACATGCGGTAGCGCTTGCTGACCCTGCCGCCGATGCTCTCGATGATGTTGCGCATGCCCATGTTGTCGTCGAGGATCCATGACATCTCCACCTCCCGCATGCCGGCGTTGACGGCGGCCTGCCGGGCGGCTTCCATCACCACGAAAGCGAGGCCCGGTCCAAGGCGGGTGTTGTGGAACTCGCGGCGCACGCCCATCAGCGGCACCCGGCCGCTGCCCGGATAGCGCACCTTCAGCCGCCACAGGAGCTTTGCCCAGCCGAACGGCAACAGCCGCCCGCCCAGATCGGCGATGGCCTCGTTGATGTTGGGCAGCAGCACGATGAACGCGGCCGGCCGCCCGTTCACCTCGGCGATGTGGATGAACTCGTCGGGAATGAGCATCAGCATCTCGTGACCCACGGCGCGGAACTCTTCCGCCGTGAACGGCACGAAACCCCAGTTCTCCGACCAGGCGTCGTTGAAGATGTCGCGCAGGATCTCGAGTTCGGCGTCTTTGCGCTTACGGTTGAGCGGGCGCAGCCTCACGTCCCGGGCCATGAGGCGCTTGATCAGCGCGGCCATCACCGGCGGCGGCTCGAAGTCCGGGTTCATCACGTAGGCCAGCAGGTCCTGGACCCCTCGGTAGCCGCACGCTTCCACGGCGGCGCCGTAGTAGGGACGCGAGTGCGGCATCATGAAGTAAGGCGGCGTGTCGAAGCCGTCCACCAGGATGCCGAGCTCCTGATTGATGCCGAGGTTGAACGGCCCCACCGCTCGCACCGCCCGGCGCTCGCGCAGCCACGACTCGGCGGCGTCGAACAAAGCGGCGAACACGGCGTGGGCGTCCGGTGCCTCGATCATGCCGAAGTAGCCGGCCCGCTCACCGTAGCGCTCCTCGTGCAGGCGATCGATCTGCGCCGAGATCCGGCCGATGGGCGCCCCCCCCTGATACGCCACCCAGGCCTGCCAGTCGGCATGGGCGAAGAACGGATGTTTCGGCGAGACCGCGTCGCGGCGTTCGAAGAACAGAGGCGGGATCCAGTACGGATCGCCGGCGTACAGCGGAAACGGCACCTTGAGAAAGTCGTTGAGCCCGCGATTGCCGGACACCGGCTCCACGTGCACGGTACCGTCCGCGGGAGCGTTCGTGGTGCCGCGATCTGCGGCGGTAGAGTCGTTCACGCCTGCCTCCTTGCGTTGTCGGAGCCGCCAGAGACCGGCTCCTCGCCTGAGCTGCCCTGCAGCAGATGGACCCTGCCCCGGTCCACCTCGTAAACCCGGTCGGCGATGCGCCGCAGGGCTGACTGGTGAGTGACCGCCAGAATGGTCAGCGACCCTCTGAGGCCCGCCAGAGTGTCGCAGATGCCCGCTTCGCTCGCCGGGTCGAGCGCGCTGGTGGCTTCGTCCAGCACCAGGAGGCTCGGCCGGTGGGCCAGCGCCCGGGCGATCATGATGCGCTGGCGCTGACCGCCGGAGAGGCGCGCCCCGCGCTCGCCCACCACCGTGTCGACCCCCTCGGGCAGAGCCGTCACGAACTCTGCGGCGCCGGCGGCTGCCAACGCCTGCTGGACGTCCTCGCCGGTCAGGCTCTCGTCGCCGAGGGTGACGTTGGCGATCACGGTGTCGTGGAGCAGCAGGTTGTCCTGAGGTACATAGCCGATGGTTCTACGCCACGCCCCCAGGTCCACCTCGTGAAGATCCACACCGTCCACCAGGATCCGGCCTCGCTGAGGCCCGATCAGGCCGATCACCAAGTCGGCGATGGTGGATTTGCCGCTGCCCGATTCCCCGGTCAGGCAGGTGATCCGGCCCCACGGGACGGTAAGGCTGGCACCTTCGATCACCGCGCCTTCGTCATAGCCGAACGATACGTCCTGGAGCACGATGGATCGCTCGAAACGTGGCGGCCGGTCGCCTTCTACCCGCTCCGCCTGGCGCCGGGCGTCGCCGATGGTCTCCTGCAGGGACCAGTAGGCGGACTCGCAGGTGATCATCCGCTGATAGGCCTTCTGTACCTGGCTTCCGCGTTTCAGCAACCGCGCCAGCACCAGGGTGAGGAACGTCACCGTGGCTAGCTCCATGTGGAAATGCACCAGCGCCAGGTAGACGCCGGCCACGATCACCAGCGTGTAGAGGGGTTCCTGAGCAGCGTCGAGGCCCGCGTTGCCCAGCACCTCCCGGCGCAGGTCGCGGCGCAGCTCGTTGGATTCCCGCGCCACCAGTGCCTGGGCCGAGCCTTCCCGGCCCATGGACTTCAGGGTCTTGATCGACAACAGAACGTCGCTGAGCGACGTCAGCAGCAAGCGATAACCGCGGGTCTGGCCGGTGCCGGCATAGCGGGAGATCCTGACGAACCGATGGGAAATGGCCCAGACGACGGCGCCGGCCACCAGACAGGTGAGGGTTGCCCCCCACGACACCAGCAGCGCCAACACGACGTACACCACGGTCTCGATAGACGCCACCGCGAGGCGGATGCCGTACACGTAGGCATTGGACGCCCGCCACGCCTCGGTGGCCATGGCATTGGCGAGCCGCCCGACGGACTGCCGGACGTAGAACAGCCAGCTCGATGCGGTGACGGCGCCGAGCAGGTCCAGGCGCAGGCGGGTGGCCACATCGGCGGCCAGATAGCCGATGCGTTGCTCGGCCACGAACACCAGCAGGCTCTTGGCGCCGATGCCCACGACGATCACGGACAGCAGCACACCGAGTGTTGGCGCCAGGTGGAGCGTGCCGAGCAGATTCAGGACGAAGCCGCTGACATCGTCGTCCGCTGCGGCGCCGCTGGTGTCCGCGGTCATGGGTCCGGCGCCACCGCTGTGGAAGGCGATGTTCAGCATCGGCAGCATGGCCGACAACCCGATGCCGTCGGCGAGCCCCGCGAGCAGCAGCAGGGTCATCAGCGCCAGGCTCTGCCAGGGATGGGCGACCACAAATTGTCTGATCAGCTTCATGCGGTACCGGGTGAGCCGCGGTTGCAGAACGGCGGCGGCAAGGCGGGATCCGAGCCGGCCATTGTTACACTTCTGCCTCGTCAATCGAAGGCCGCGGCCGCGGAGGACCGAGGTGTGTCACTCGGCTGCGGCCGTGGACCGTCAGCGGGGCGCGCCGTTGACCCGTCGGATCAATACGGCGGCCACCCCGAACACCAAAGCAATAGGCGCGGCCACCGCCAGCAGCGGCGATCGTGTCGCCAGGTAGATGGCGTTGGTGCCGATCTGCTGCACCAGAAACATGACAAGGGCGTTGGCGATTCCCAGGCTCACTGCGGCGCCCATGCTGGCGCGGGGGCCGACGCCGAGCACGAACGGTGAGCCGAACAGCGCGAACACGATGCCGGCGGCCGGGGTGAGCACCCGCCGCCAGAACTCCATCCCGTACAGACCTGCGGGATGGGATTCGCTGGCCAGGTAGTGGCGCTGCTCATTGATTTCCGCGAGCGACAGGCTCTCCAGCGGCAGCTCGTAAAGCGCCGTGGTCTGCCGCCAGGGTGGCGTCCACTCCATGGTGGGCCGCACGTGGGTGTCCACGGTGCCGTCGCTCCGGTAGCGCTTCTCCACCACGTGGTAGAGCTCCCAGGAGCCTTCCGCCCTGAGCTCTGCCCGTGACGCCTCCAGATAGCTGTCCAGCACCGTGTCGTCGCCGAAGTCGTACATGTGAATGCCCGCAGGCGCGCCACCCCGGGCCAGTGACTCGATGTTCACGTACAGCCCGGCGTGCTCGACCCAGATCCCTTCCCGCGAGAACAGCGCACCGTCCCGGGAGGTCTGGGTCATGTGCAGGAGGTGGGCCTGCTGAGCCATGGGCCGGGCCACCAGCTCGAGGCCTGCCAGCACCGCGAAGAAGCCGGCGGTGGTGAGGCCGGCCACCGCGGCGAGACGCACAGGCGTGACCGCCGCCGCCCTCATGGCCATCAGCTCGTTGCTGCGCACGAAGGTGCTGAGCCCGTAGACGACCCCGAGGAGGGCGATGAACGGCGACAGGTCCACCAGCCGTACCGGCAGATTCAGAGCGACCACCGCCACAGCGTCGCCGGTGCCGAACTTGGCCTCGCCGATGTCGCCGGCCTGGTCCATGAAATCGAACAGCCCGAACAGTGCCAGCAGCGAGGCGGCGACCAGCAGGTAGCCGCGCACTATGGCTGCCACCAGGTAGCGGTAGAGCACTTTCATGCGGGCTCCCGCAGGGTCAGCCGGGGAACGCGGCGCAGCAGCAGATAAAAGGCGATCAGCACCAGCACCGAGGTATAGACGCCCGGGAAACGCGGCAGCAGGCCGTTCTCCACGCCGGTGGTGCTGAGACTGCTGAGGTTGAAGACCAGCGCGTAGATGACGATGGCCAGGGTGAAGCGGGCATATGGTGATTGACGGGGCCGCAGCCGCCCCAGCTCGATGGCCACCAGCGCCACCATGAATGAGATCATCGGCATGCACAGGCGCCACTGGAACTCGGCGATGTCCTTCAGGGAAGTGGCGGTGGCGAGGTCCGCGGTGGCGCGGGCCCGGCGTTGGGTGGTGGTGTCGGTGGCCGGTCGCTGCACCCGGTACACCAGCCTGTCGAAGCGGGTGATCCGGTCGGGCTGGGGACCCGCCGCTCCCGGCGCGTCGCCGCCGAGCTCGTAGCTCGAGCCGTTGATGAAGGTCAGGGTCTGCCGGCGCTGGTCGTCGGTGTCGCTGATCTGGCCCTCGCGGGCGCGCAGCACCAGCGAGCGGCCGTCGGGCTCGGCGCGGGCGAACACCTCCGCCAGGTTCGGCGCGTGGCGGCGGATGTTCTCCGCCTGGATGACGAAGTTCGCGTCCCAGCGGTAGAAGCGCTGGGGCGCCATGTGCCGGGACGTCAGATTCTCGGCCCGCTCGTTGATGTCGTAGCGCAGGTTGTAGGAATACGGCCGGCCGTAGGCGGACAGCACCCCCACGCACAGCGCGACCGCCACTGCCAGCAGCCGCAACGGCCTGGACAGCCGGTCCGGCGATACACCGCTGGCGTACAGGGCGTAAGGCTCTCCTTCGCGGTGCCAGCTACAGCCGACCATGGTGAGCGCGGCGAAGAACGCCGACGGCATCAGCACCTCCATCGCCGAGAGGTCGTGGGCCACCAGCAGTGCCATCACTTCCCGGGCGGGCAGATTGCCGAGCGCGGCGGAACGCAGAAGCTGCACCATGGTGAAGGCGGTGAACAGCATCACCAGCAGAGCGAGCCCGAGCACGGCAGGCACGAGAACCTGTCGGATCACGTAACGGTCGAGGGTGAGCATCAGCCGGGCCGGCGCTCGGCCGGCCGTTTGGGCCAGCGCCGCTTGGTGCACAGCCACTCGTGGGGGCGCTCGCGGATCCAGGCTTCGAGGCGGGCATTGAACTGGCACATGACGTCCACGGCGGCGTGCTTGCCGGTGAGAGACGACCGGGGCGTGATGGGCGCCTCGAACGCGATCTCGAAGCGAGCCGGCCCGAGGCGCCTGGCATGCACGGGTATCAGCGGGTAGTCCAGCCGTGCAGCCAGCCGGCCGGGGCTCAAGGTGGTGGGCGCCGGCTCGCCGAACAACGGCAGAGGCGGCGCGCTGTCCACCCGCACGTCGGGCAGGAGCCCCACCGAGCGGCCATCGAGGAAGCGGCTGGTCAGGCGCCTGAGGGCCACCTCCTTGCCCACGTATTCGCAGCCCATTCTGGCACGTAGTCCCTGAACCATGCGTTCGAGGAGCGGATTGTCGTCAGGACTGTAGACCACCACCAGCCCCTGAACGTGCCGATTGATGTAGTCGGGCAGCACCTCCCAGTTGGCCAGATGTCCGGTGACGAACACCATCGGCCGCCCGGCCTCGAAGTGCGCGCGTACCTCGGGCGCCATGGTCACGGAGACCCGACTGTCGACGATGTGCGCGACGTGCGGATATTCGAACAGCACCGCCCCGAGGTTGCCCCAGACACCGCGCGCCACCCGCGCGAGCTCGGCGTCGTCCGCCTCCGGCAGCACCCGGCGAAGGTTCCGGAGCACCTGTTGCTGCTTGCGCAGCAACGGCCCCACCGTGCCGAGCAACGCGCTGCCTAGGCGGGAGGCGGCGCCGCACGGCAGGGCGCGCGCGGTCAGCCACATCAGGGCGGCCGGTGCTGCTGCGGCGTAGTGGCGAAGCTTCTCGGCGATGGCAGGCTCCTCGGCATGGCCGGAGGGGCACTCCGGCGGGTTCCAGAGCCGGCGATTATAGTCCCTGGCCACGCTGCTGCACGGCTCTGCTGTGGCGGCAGCGAGCTGATGCTCGAGCGTGCCCCGCACGGATGCGGGCTCATCGGCCCTCCGGCTTGCCCGCTCTTCAACGCCCTCCTGGCGTCGCGTAAGCTTGCCACCGAGACAACCGGGGAGGTCCACCTTGCCCTGTGGGAGAATGGCCTGTTGGAAACGCTTACGCGGGAGCGCGTGCCGGCCGCCACGAATCTGGCCTTTGATGGTTATCGCCCTGTGGATCGCCGGCGCGGCGCGGGCTTCGTCGACGGATTCGTCCGCAGCCGGATGAAGGCTGAGCACGTGGTGGCCGCCGCCGTGGTGCTCGGTACGACTTCAACGCCATCGGCTTCCATTACCTCGGACGGTAGAGCGATCCGGTGAACGTGACACTTCGGTCCACAGAGCCACCACCTACCACCCTGGTCTGGGATTGGCCGCTCAGGATCTGGCATTGGCTGTTCGCCGCCAGCGTCACCGCTTCCCTGGTCACCGGGCTGCTGGGAGACGTGTCGCTGATGGACTGGCACCTGCGGCTCGGCTACAGCGCGCTGGGGCTCGTTGTGTTCCGGCTCGGCTGGGCCTTGTGGGGTGGGCGTTACTCGCGGCTCGCGAGCTTCCGCGCGTCACCGTCGAGATTTCTCGCCCACTTTCGCGGCCGCGCGGGGAGCGAGCCGCGGACCGTGCCCGGGGCTGCGCTGGCGCTGGCGCTGGTGCTGGCAGTCGCCGGTCAGGCGGTCACGGGGCTGTACACCACCGACGAGATCTTCACGGAAGGCCCCATGGTGCGCCATGCCAACGATGCCACTGTGGATACTCTAACCGGTCTGCACCACCGGTTGATGTGGGTGGTGCTGGCTCTGGTGGCGGTGCACCTGCTGGCGCACGCGGTCTACGCCCTGCGCCGCGACCCGACGCCGCTGTCCATGTTCACCGGCCGCAAGCGGCTGGCTGTCGAGCCGACACGGCACCTGCTCGTCCGTGGCCTGGTCACCGCGGCGGCGGCCGCCGCCGCGGTGTGGTGGGGGTTGTCGCTGATGTAACGATGGCGGTTGCCTGCATTCGGCAGCGCAGCGCCGGGCGCCGGAGCCGGCTCAGTCCTCCTTCCGGTAGTCGTCGTGGCAGCTCTTGCAGGCCTGTCCCACCTTCTGAACCGCCGGGCCGATGCTGCCGCCGTTGTCCACCACTTCGCGCAGGTTGGCGGCTGACTTCTCCAACGCATCGACCTTGGCGGCGAAGTCCTCCGGATGTTCCCAGATCGCCGGCAGCGCATCACCGCCTTCAGAACCCTTGGGAAACAGCGTGTGAACGATGCCCGCCATGTCGGCCAGCGCATGCACGTGCAGGGGAAGCTGATCGGTCATCTCCACCTTCTGGCGCAGGATGTCCACCGTCGCTTGCATATGGCCGCCGATGGATTCCATCACGTGCTTGCGGTAGTCGGCCTCGCCCTCGGAGGCCGAGGCCGGCAGGACTGGCAGCGACGCCAGCGCCAGCGCCGGCCAGAGATGTCTGAAGCGGCGCGCTGCCGGGCGCCGTGACGACGGATCGCTCATGGTGTCTCCTCGTGTGTGATTCGAGCTCGTGAGTTTTTGCGTTCTGGTGTCGTGCCGGTTCTGCTGCGGTGCTCGTTCGAGGGGTTGTTTTCGCGCCGCACCGACAGCACCGGCATGGACCTTAGGGCATTTGCCCGGTACCGGCAATCGCGAGCAGAGGCCGGGCGCGCAGGCGCGCGCAAAGCCGGGCGCGAAGCAGGAAGCGGCTTGCGATGCCGCGGGGTCGCCCGTCCGCGTCACCGGCGGATGCCGAACGTGGCCTCCACGTCCCGGCGGATGGTCATCTCCCCCGGCGCGAACACCCCCGCAGAGGGCGCCCGTTCCGCACCCGCGGCCATGCGCATCATCGGCTGCACCTGGTGACTGCCGGCACTGGCGTCCAGCAGCGGCCCCAACTCCACGCTGAAGCGCTTTGCCAGCCGCCGCGCCTGCTGCACGGCGTCGTCGATGGCCGCATCCAGTGCCTGGTCTTCCAGCTCCGCTCGATTGCTGGCGTCCAGGGTGACCTCGCGGACGCCGTTGACGCCCTTCGCCAGGGCGCCGTCGATCAGGTCCGCGAGGCGGGTCAGGTCTTCCACCGTCACCTCCACGGTGCGGCTGGCGATGACCCCGTCGGGCTCCTGGTCCGGCCGTCCTGGCGATAGCGGGGAAAGATGTTCACCGCGGCCGCGGTGACGTGACGGTCGGGGATGCCGAGCTCCGAGACGAGCTTGAGCACCGCAGCAGTCACCTGGTCGAGCTCGGCCTTGAGCTTGGCGGCGTCGGCACCCTCGCGGCGCACTTCGAGAGTCACCTGGGCGGTATCCGGGACCACCCGGACCTCGCCGACGCCGGAGACGTGGATGCCGGTGACGGGGTCGGCGGCCAGAGGCGCCGCGGCCAGGCATGCCAGCAGCATCGCCAGGGCGGCGGGTCCGGACGTGTGCAACATGATCGCGCTCCGTGTCTTGGGGTCGCGGCCACTATAATGTTTCGCCATGGCGAAGAAAGAGCTGCGATTGGCCGTAGTGATCTACGGGGGCGCCTCCCTCGCGGTTTACATGCACGGCGTCAGCAAGGAACTGCTGAAGGTGGTGCGCGCCTCCAAGGTGCTCCACGAGGTGGGTATGGAGCGCGCGCAGCACATGCACTACCGCGAGGGGCCCGACCACCGCGACTGCGACACCGAGGCCCTCTACTTCGACATCCTGAAGGAGATCGGCCGTAAGAATCACTTCCGGGTGGTGATCGACGTGGTGGCCGGCGCGTCCGCGGGGGCCATCAACGGCGTGATGCTGGCGAAGGCGCTCGTCGACGATTCGTTGCTCGACGCGCAGACCGCGGGCTGGATGAAGGACGCTGACGTCGAGAACCTCTCCGCCGAGAAGATGACGCCCTGGCGCAAGTGGTATCTCTATCCCTTTCTGCGCGCGCTGTCGTACTGGTTGCCCCGGGACGTGGGCTCGAGCCCCGAGACTCGGGAGAAGCTGGCGCGGCTGGTGCGTTCCTCGTGGTTTCAGCCGCCGTTCTCCGGCGAACGGCTCTGCCATCACTTTTTCCAGGCTCTGAATGCCATGGGCGCGTCGCGGCGCCCGGGCAGCAGCCTGGTGCCGCCCGGCCAGCGGCTCGACGTCTATGCGAGCATCACTGATCTGATGGGCTATCCGCGCACCATCCGCCTGCACGAGAAGCTGATCGCGCGCGAGAAGGAACACGCGGCGTACTGCCAGCTCGCTCATCTGGCCGCACCGGCCGCTGCCGGTGACAGCGACTTCGCCGACGACAACCTGCCCGCGCTGGTTTGGGCGGCGCGGGCCAGCTCGTCCTACGCCGGCGCCTTTCCGCCGTTTCACCACAGCGAGATGGTCCGCGTGCTGAAGAGCCGCGGCATCGAGTGGCGTCGGGAGCAGCAATTCCTGCGCCGCAGCGTGCGCGCCCGCGACGGCACGCCGGCGGCCAGGCACTTCGATCCAGCGGAGCGCTACTTCGTGGACGGCGGCATCGTCAACAACAAGCCGTTCGGTGCAGCGCTCGAGGCGCTCAACCACCGGGCGGCGGACCGTCAGGTGGAACGCTGCCTGGTGTACATCGAGCCTGAGCCGAGCCTTGAGGACGTGGAGGACCCGGAGCACGATCTCGGCTATCTGTCGACGATCCGCGCGGCGCTGTCGTCCATTCCCCGAAACCAGCCGATTCTCGACGACCTGAACGCCATCGTCGCGCAGGACGCCCGGGTGCAGGTGAACCGGCGCATCATCGAAGCCAACCGTGGAGAGATCGAGCGCATGGTGGCGGAGCTCGCTGCCATTCACGCCCACCAGCGCCTGACCCCGGATCTGGTGGGGTATCTGCGGAACGCCATGGTGGAGCGTGCCGAGTCCGCCATGGGCCTTGCTTACCACGTCTACATCCAGCGGCGGGTGTGGCGGCTTGTCGACGCGCTGGTCAGCTCGTGGATGGAGCTATCGCCGCAGCCAACCAGGGCGGGGCTGGCCGAGGCCATGGAGGAGAGCGTTGCCGGCTGGTGGCGGCGGCCTCCCGATCAGACCCTGCCGGAGCAGGCGGCCATCGTCCGCCGCGACAACCTGCAGGAGGCGTTTCTCGACAACTTCGATGTGACCTACCGCATCCGTCGACTGCAGTTTCTGATCCGCCGCATCAATCAGCACGAGGACAACCCGCTCTCTGGATGACGACTCGCTATCCGCGCTCGACGAGTTCAAACAGCGCGGTTACGGCTTCATGGAACGCTGCTACCGGCTGCGCCGCTCGGAGGACATCGACGAGGCGCTGGTGAACCAACTCGTCGACGCATGCTCCCGCTTGCCGTTGTCACCGGAGGACGCCCGCGCGATGCTCCGCGGCGTGGCGCAGTCGTTGGGGCTGGAAGCTCTGGACCGGGAGCTCGACGAGGCGTTCTTCGACTTGCTGCAGCACCTGAGCAGCGAATCGGTGCGCGAGGCCGTGCTGGGAGACTACGTCGGGTTTCCCGGTCTACGACGTGCTGCTGGCGTCACCGGCGGCCCTGGAGGGCGGGCCCGACCCGCTGACCCCCATCCGGGTAGAGCGGATCAGCCCTGCCGATGCCCGCTCGCTGCGCGGAGCCTTCGACGGCCTGCGCTGCCGACGCTTCGAGGGCTTCGTGGGGTTCTTCAACCGGGACTACCGGGAGCACGACTACCTGTGGGGACGGCTGAACGGCGCCGAGCGGGTGGTGGATCTGCTGGTGAGCGTGTCCGAGGGAGTCATCGAGGATCCCGAGGCGCTGAAGCGCGAGCTCTTCCGTACCATCATTGAGCGGGAACGCCGCCGCCTGCACCGCTGCGACGCAGGATTTCGACCGGCTGGACCAGTACCTGGCTGCCGATGGCGCGGCTCGTTGATCGTTCGCCGACGGGCTGGCGGCCTCACACGGATCTGCGCACCACCGTGTGGCGATCCCGCTGGTCCACTTCCTCGAACCCCCGGGCGGCGTACAGCGAGCGCGGCCCGCGGAAGTGGCCCGCGTCGTCGGCGCCTGGATCGGTGAAAGGATAAGCCTCCACCCACCGCGCGCCGCGTTCCGCTGCGTCCGCGATCACCCGGTCGAGTAGCGCGGCGGCGAGGCCGTGGCGGCGGTAAGGCGGAGCAATGACGAAGCAGGAGACGCCCAGCACCTCGTCGTCCGCGGGTCGGGCCTGGGGGCCCTGGCAGAACAGCGTGTATTGGCCGCGCATGGAGGCGTTCACCCAGCCCCCCGGCCGGTCGTCCACGTACGCCAGATAGCCGAAGGTGTCGCCGCGGCTCAGCCGGCCGATCATGAGCTCCCGGTTGTCGCGCCACGATTTCGGCTCGTGCGCCGCCGCGGTTCCGGGTGTCAGGACGTGAGGCTCCGAGCAGTAGCAGGATGCCCAGCCGGCGTTGCCGGCGAAGGCGTCGTGATCGAAGAACTCGAGCCAGTGGTCCAGCCGGCTCCGACCCACGGGATGGACGCTCACCCTGCCGATGACGTCAAGCCGTTCGGTGGAGCCGGTGAGCCGCTGGGTCGCCTCGGCGAAGTTGCGCAGAGCAGTGTCCGGATACGGCCAGTCGGGGTGGCGGCTGCGCACGTGGGCGATGAACGCGTCGCTGAACGCCTGAAGGTTCGGCGCTTCCACGCTGGCGCCACAGGTCTCGCACTGGTATCGGACAGTCATGACGATCTCCTGGCGGTCTGCCTGGTCGCGCCGCCGGTGGCACAATGGCGGTCATGATAGCCACCTTCGTTTCCCATCTGGAGTGCTCGCTCACCGGCGAGCGGCTGCCCGCAGGGCAGGTCCATGGCCTTTCCCCTGCCGGCAAGCCGCTGCTGGTGCGCTATCGGCTGGCCGAGCTCCGCCGCCGGCTGGATCGGGAAGCCATGCTGGCGCGCCCGGGCGGGTTCTGGAGGTATCGGGAGCTGCTGCCGGTTCGGGACGACGCCAACGTGGTGAGCCTCGGCGAGGTGGTCACGCCGTTGGTTGCGATCCGCCGAGACGGCCCCGGCGAGGTGCTGGTGAAGGACGAGGGCCGCCTGCCCACCGGCTCTTTCAAGGCGCGCGGCCTTGCGGTTGCAGTGGCGATGGCGCGAGAGTTGGCGCTCACTCACCTGGCCTTGTCGAGCAACGGCAACGCCGGCGCGGCGCTGGCCGCGTACGCCGCCCGGGCGGGCCTCGCCGCCACCGTGTTCTGCCCTTCGGACACCCCCGAGATCAACGTCCGCGAGACGGCCCTGCAGGGTGCCGACGTGCACCGGGTGGACGGCCTCATCACCGATTGCGGCGCGCTGGTCGCCCGGGGCGCCCGGGAGCGGGGCTGGTTCGACCTCTCGACTCTCAAGGAGCCGTACCGCATCGAGGGCAAGAAGACCATGGGCATCGAGCTGGCGGAGCAGCTCGGTTGGACGTTGCCCGACGCCATCTTTTATCCCACCGGCGGCGGCACCGGGCTGATCGGCATGTGGAAGGCGTTCGAAGAGCTGGAAGCGCTGGGCTGGATCGGCCCGGCGCGGCCGCGCATGTTCGCCGTGCAGGCAGCGGGCTGTGCACCCATCGTCCGCGCCTTCGACGCCGGCGAGACCTCGGCGACCCCCTGGCGGGATGCCCGCACGGTGGCGTCCGGCATCCGCGTTCCCGCCGCCATCGGTGATTTCCTGATCCTGCGCGCGGTGCGCGACTCGGGCGGCGCCGCGGTGGCGGTGTCCGACGACGCCATCCTCGCCGCCCAAGCCGATCTCGCGCGCCGGGAGGGGTTGCTGCTGTGTCCGGAAGGCGCCGCCACCCTCGCCGCGTGGCAGCAGGCGGTGGCGGACGACCGCCTCGACCGCGATGCCCGGGTGGTGCTCTTCAACTGCGCCACCGGCCTCAAATACCCGATGCCCCCGGCCTGAGTCAGCCGCCCTGCCGTCGCAACGCCTCCAATTCGTCCAGCAGCTCCAGCGCCAGCGCCACTCCGGGGAGATTCACCCCGAGATCCTCTTTCAGCCGCACCGCCCGCTGCACCCGCACCACGGCGATGCCGTCGAAGTGCCACTGGGCCGGCCGCGCCGGCGGCCGCCGGCGGCGTGCCGTTTCCGGCGCCCGCGGGGCGATGATACCTTCCTCCACCAGCTCCATCAGGAAATCGGCGTGAACGCCGCAGATGCGGCACATCTCGCGCAGGGTGAAGCGCAGGCGCTCGTCGAGCAGCTCGGGGTCGAAGCTCCTGCTCATGATGCGGCCCTCGGATCGAAGTTCATGGTCGTGGCCATCTCCCGGTACAGCTCCCGGTGTTTGGCCGTCGTGGCCTCGGGCAGCACGACCTTGAGAGTGACGTACTGATCGCCGGCGGGATCGCCGGGCAGCCCGCGACCCTTCAGCCGAAGGCGGCTGCCGGACTGGGATCCGGCAGGGATCTTCAGCTTCACGTCACCGCCGAGGGTCGGCACGTTGATCTCCGTTCCGAGCGCCGCCTCCCACGGCGCCACGGGCAGCTCGTAGTGGATGTCCCGGCCCTCGGGGCGGAACGTCGGATGGGGCACCAGGCGGAACTCGATGAACAGGTCACCGCGCTCGCCGCCGCCCACCCCGGGGCCGCCCTGGCCCTTGAGGCGCACCCGTTTGCCGTCGCTGACGCCGGCGGGAATCTTCACCCTGAGGCGCCGCGGCTTGCGGTCGGGCTGCGGCACCGTGATCTCCACGCTGTCGCGGCGGAACGCTTCTTCGAGGGTGACGCCCACCCGGGCATGCTCGTCGGCGCCCTTGAAACCGCCCGCCCGGCGCCCGTGGCGCTGAAAGCCGCCAGCGCCGGCGGCGCCGAACAGCGTCTCGAAGAAGTCGCTGAACCCGCCGTCGTGCTGGGTGAATCCGCCGCCGCCGAAGGAGAACTGCTGCTCCCAACCGGGCGGCGGCTCGAACTGCTGATGGTCGCGCCAGCTCGGCCCAAGGGTGTCGTAGGCGGAACGCTTCTCCGGGTCCGACAGCACCTCGTAGGCTTCCCCTACTTCCTTGAACTTGTCCTCGGCATCCGGCTCGGCGTTGACGTCCGGGTGATACTTGCGGGCCATGCGCCGGTAGGCCTTCTTGATGTCTTCCTGGCTGGCTTTGCGGTCCACGCCGAGCACGGCGTAGTAGTCACGATATTCCATGCATGCTCCCGGCTTGCTCGACCCTTGTAGATGCGGTCGCTGCGCTCACATTCAAGGCTCCGCCGGCGCGGACGGCGCGGCGGCTGGGGCCGAGCGCCAGCCTGGGCGATCGCGTCTATCTTCACGCATAATGCGCCGCCCCGAAGTACGCCTCACATGATCGAGACCTCCCGCGAATGACACAGACCCTCGGACGTGTCAGCACGCTACTGATTGCCGTTGCCATCCTGCTGGCCGGCCACGGCCTGCAGCTCACCTTGCTGCCGATACGCGCGGAGGCACTGGGCTGGACCACCAACGCCATCGGCCTGACCGGCTCGGCGTACTTTCTCGGCTTCGTTGCCGGCTGCCTGATCATTCCGTCCATCGTCGCAGAGGTCGCCCACATCCGCACCTTCATGGTCATGGCTGCGCTGGCGACGGTGGCGCTGCTGGGGGTGGGTCTGTTCAACGCCCTCGGCGCCTGGCTGGTGCTCAGGTTCTGCACCGGGTTCGCCTTCGCCGGCCTGTACATGGTGATCGAAAGCTGGCTGAGCGAAGCAGCGCCGCCGGAGCGCCGCGGCAGCGTGCTGGCGGTGTACTCGATGATCTCGCTGCTGGCCATGATGGCGGGGCAGAGCTTCCTCGGTCTGGCAGCGGCCGACGACTCGAAGCTGGTGATGGCGGCAGCCGCCATCATGGGCTTGGCGATCATTCCCGTCGGTCTGACCCGCATGACGGCGCCGCAGCCGATCCCCCGCGCGCGGTTCAGCCCGAGGGTGCTTGGACGGGCCTCCCGGGTCGCCGTGGTGTGCGCGTTCTTCGGCGGTCTCGTCACCGGCTCGTTCTGGGCGGTGGGCCCGTTGGTGGGACGGGCCTTCGGCCTCGACGGCGCGGGTATCGGGGTCATGATGGGTGTCCGCCATCACCGGCGGCGCGCTGGCGCAGATTCCGGTCGGCCGGCTGTCCGACCACACCGACCGACGCCGGGTGATCGCCGGCATGTTCGTGCTGGGGGCGGGACTGTGTGGGCTGGGCTGGTGGCTGGCGGCGGACGACGCCCGCGCGCTGTACGCGATCATGTTCTTCGTCGGCGCCACCACCATGCCCATCTATGCCCTGTGCATCGCCACAGCGGCCGATAACGCCGACGTTCCGCTGATTCAGATCGCCAGCGGCATTCTCATCGTCAACAGCCTCGGCTCCATCGTCGGGCCGATGCTGGTCTCTCCTCTGCTGGTGCGCTTCGGCGGGGAAGGCTTCTTTGTTTTCGCCATGGCCAGCCTGACCCCGGGCGCCCTCTGGGCGCTGTACCGCATCACCGTGGTGGAGCGGCCGAAGATTCACGAACAGCGGTTCGTCGCGGTGCCGAAAACATCTATCGTCGCCACGGTGCTGGCGCAACCTGCTGAATCGACGGAGGCCGTTCCGGAGCAACAGGATGGCGCTGCCGCCCGGGCCCTGTGATCCGGCAGGGTCCGGGCAGAGCGGGGCCTCAGCCTTCCACCTGAATACGCTGCCGAGAGGCCTTTTCCAGCTTCGGCAGAGAGATCTCCAGCATCCCGTCCTTGAGCTGCGCGCGGGCCTTGTCCCCGTCCACTTCGCTCGGCAGGGTGATCGTGCGCGACACGGAGCTCCGGACGATTTCCCGCCGGTTGTAGTCGCCCTGTTCCTTCTTCTCTTCCTTGCTCGTGCTGCCTTTTACCGTGATGGTGTTGCCGACCGACCGATACGCTCGATGTCGTCCTTGCTCATGCCTGGCAGCTCGGCGCGGACCACCACTTCGTTCTCGCGGTCCACTACGTCCATCGGCGGCATCGTGGCGTCGAGGCCTTCCCAGCGTGGCCACTGGAACGGCCGCGGCCAGCGCCGGCCCAGGAACTCGTCGAACAGACGACCCATCTGGTCCTCGAAGCGGGCCGGAACGCTCGCGCCGGATTGCTCGATTGAAACGTTTTTCTCTTTGGCCATTGCATCCTCCTCGGATTCGTGAACATGGTCAGATCGCCATTGTGGGGCTGTGGCGGAGGAGCAAAAAATCCGTGCTTTCACCTATGCCGAGCGCGGGCTCCCGCATGACCGTTGCGGCTGCGGCTGCTACGACTGTGGATAGATGACGATGTCGATGCGCCGGTTGCGCTTGCGGCCCTCGGGGGTCTCGTTGTTGGCGACCGGCCGCGACTCGCCGTAGCCGAGCGCCTGGACGTTGGCGGGCGACAACGGCGCGTGGTTCAACAGGTATTGGGTTACCGCCTCGGCGCGAGCCTGGGACAGCGCCTGATTGGAGGCGTCGGAGCCGAACGAGTCGGTGTGCCCTTCGACCACGATGTTGGCTTCCGGGAACTCGCCGAGCGCTTTCTGCACGTCCTGCAGGACGGGCTCGTGAGTGGCATCCAGGGTGGCGCTGCCGCTGGCGAAGTTCAGCCCGATGAGCCGCAGAATGACGCTGTCCGACTGGCGCAGCACGATGGCTTCGTCGGAGCCGAACAGCTTTTCCACTTTCTCGAAACGTGCCCGTGCGCGCTCCTGCCGGGCAAGCGCCTGGTTGACGCGATCGAGGCTCTGCGACTTGCCGCCCACTTCGAGCTCGAGGGACGCAATCTGGGCGTCGCGGTCGTTGACGCCCTGCTGCAGGAAACGATTGTCCGCCTCCAGAGAATCGATGGCGTCGGCAATGCGCTTCAACGCCTGCTCGTGACCGGCGTCGAAATAGACCGGTACGTCCACGTGATCGGCGAGCCCGCCGATGCCGGACTCCCAGTCCAGCAGGATCTGCTCGAGGCTGGTGCCGCCGTCACGAATCCGCCGCTCGAGGCGCGACACGTAGATGGCGTGATGGGCGTTGTGCTCCGCGAGCTGGGCGAGATTGCGCGGCCGGTCGGTGTCGTAGCGGTTCTCGGTGAGAGACTTTTCCGCCTCCGCGAGAAGCTCGCTGGCGCGCTGGTAGGAGATGGGTGCGAACCGCTGGGCCTTGAGGTCGTTGGCGGTTTCGAGCAGCGAGCGGGTCTCATTGAGATAGTTGGCCTTGATGGCGGCGAGCTCGGCCTCGCGGTACAGGGACGCGGCGTCCTCCGCCTGGCTGCTCGCGCTCTTGCCGCGGCCCCGTTCCAGCTGCGAGGCCGCCTCGGTGAGCGCCGCCTCGGCCTCGCGCCAGCCGTCGGCTGCGTAGCGTGCCGCCTCGGCGTTGTCCGCGTCCGCGCGGGCGTGCAGCGCCTTTGCGAAGGTCGTCTCCGCGGTGTTCGCCGCGAGCGCCGCGTTGGCGAACTCGCTCTGGGCACGGGACAGGTTGCGCTGGATGGATTCGATGTCACCGCCGGATTGCAGGGTGGATTCCGCGCGCTTGTAGCTCTCCGCGCCGGCCGCATAGCTGTCCGGCGCCAGCAGGCTCGCGTGGTGCTGGTTGGCGGAAGCGAGCGCCTGATCGGCGGCGGCGAACAGAGTGCTTCGCAGGCTCTGCGCGTCGGCCGCGAGCGCACCAGCAGCGAAGCAGACGGCCAGGGTGGCGGCGAGCAGGGCGACGGCGCTGCGCATCACAACGCCCGTTTCGGCCAGGGAACGCGCGGCGCGTCGGCATCCACCGGCGTCACACCCTTGAACACGAACTTCTGCACGCGTTTGCCCTCGTAGGTTTCGGTGGTGTAGATGTTTCCCTTCGAGTCCGTGGCGATGCTGTGGACGGCGAAGAACTGCCCCGGCTGACGGCCGCCGTCGCCGAAGCTGGTGAGCACCGTCAGGCTCTTACGGTCCATGACGTAGACCTTCATGTTCTTGCCGTCGGCCAGGTACAGGTAACGCTGGTCCGGGTCACGCGAAAACGCGATGTCCCAGGTGGAGCCGTCACCGAGGGTGCGCGGCGCCACGAACTTTTCGGTGACGAACTTGCCCGCGGTGGTGAACACCTGAATGCGGTCGTTGGCGCGGTCGCAGACGTAGACCAGGCCGTCGTGGGACGGCATCGCGCAGTGCACGGGGTTGCGGAACTGCTGGGCCGGCGGCGCATCCGGATCGTAGGGCCCCAGGTCCTCGTCGCTCGGCCGGTGGCCGTAGGCGCCCCAGTAGCGCTTGAAGCGGCCGGTATCGGAGTCGAGCACGGCTACCCGTTTGTTGCCGTAGCCGTCCGCCACGTAGGCCTCGTGGGCGTCGGCGTCGAAGGCGATCTTGGCCACGCGGCCGAAATACTCCGTGCTGTTGCTGTCGAGGGGCTGGTTCGGCTTGCCGAACTGCTTCAGGAACTTGCCGTCCCGGGTGAACACCAGGATCTGCCCGTCGTGCGGGCCGTTGCCGCCGATCCAGATGTCGTCCTTGTCGTCCAGGGTCAGGCCGTGGTTCGACTCCGGCCAGTCGTAGCCTTCTCCCGGGCCGCCCCAGGCGTTCACCAGATTGCCGTCGGAGTCGAACTCGAGGATGTTCGGTGCCGGGACGCAGCACTCGCCGGTGGGCGGCCTCTGCGCCGCGCCGATTTCGGTGCGGGTGTCGAAGCTGTCGCGCCGGTGAATGATGAACACGTGATCGCGAGAGTCGACGCCCACGCCGATGGTGGAGCCCAGCACCCAGTGATTGGGCAGCGGCTTCGGCCAGAACGGGTCCACCTCGAAGTGCGGCGCCGCTCAACGGCTCGGCATCGGCCCGATCGGCTAGAAGGTGCTGCCCCGCTCCGAGGCCGGCGAATGCCAGCCCCAGCATTGCCGTAAACAGCAGATTTCGTCGTCTGGTCATCGCCCCGCACCTCCCTCGTGATCCGCCTAGTATACTCACCCTCCGAGCGGTTTCTTCAGCCAGGGGAGGGCTGGCCGGGATGACGCCCAGATGCGGCCGGAAGTCACGAGCGGTGCATGCCTGGCGCTGGGCGCTTTCGTTCTGGCTCGCGGCGGCGTGCGCCATGGCCCACGAGGTTCCGGCAAGCGTAGTGGTACGGGCGTTCGTGAAGCCGGAAGTGGGGACGCTGCACGTGCTGGTGCGCGTGCCGCTCGAGGCGATGCGTGACGTGGATTTTCCCCTTCGAGGGCCCGGCTATCTGGATCTGGCCGCCGCTGACTCGTCGCTCCGGGAGGCGGCCCGCCTGTGGCTCGCAGGTGAGATCTCGGTGCACGAGAATGGCCGGCCGCTGCCGACCCCTCGCGTCACGGCCGTTCGGGTGTCGCTGCCTTCCAGCACGGCGTTCGCGGCCTATCCCTCGGCGCTGGCCCACCTGCGCGCGCCGCCGCTGCCAGCGCAGACGGAGCTGTACTGGCAGCAGGCTCTCGTGGACGTGCTGCTCGACTACGACATCGACGCGGCGGATGCGGAGTTCACCATCGCGCCCGGCTTCGGGCGGCTCGGCGTGCACACCGAGACGGTGCTGCACTTCCTCCCGCCCGGCGGTCCGGAGCGGGTGTACCGGTTCGTCGGCGACCCCGGCCGCGTCGCCCTCGATCCCCGCTGGTACGCGGCGGCGGCCCGATTCGTCGGCCAGGGGTTCCGGCATGTCCTCGGCGGCGCCGACCACCTGCTGTTCGTGTTCTGCCTGGTGATTCCGTTCCGCCGCCTGAAGCCGCTGGTGGTGCTGGTGACGGCGTTCACGGTGGCTCATTCCATCACGCTCACCGCGGCGGCGCTGGGCATGGCGCCGCAGGTCGGCTGGTTCCCGCCGCTGGTGGAAACCGCCATCGCCGCGTCGGTGCTCTACCTCGCGCTCGAGAACCTGCTCGCGCCGAGCCTCGAGCGGCGCTGGATGCTGGCGTTCGGGTTCGGCCTGGTGCACGGCCTGGGCTTTGCGTCCGCGCTCGCCCACAGTCTGCAGTTCGCCGGCTCCCATCTGGCTGTCGCGGTAGCGTCCTTCAACGTCGGCATCGAGCTGGGGCAGCTCATGGCGGTGGCGGCGAGTCTGGCGCTGATTACCGGTCTGTTCCGGGTGGGTCTGCCGGAACGCTTCGGCTTCATCCTGCTCTCGGTGGCGGTGGCCCATACCGCCTGGCACTGGCTGCTGGATCGCGGCAGCGTGGTGCTCGCCTATCCCTTCACCTGGCCGGCAATGACCGCCGCCTGGTGGGCGGCCGCGATCCGCTGGGCCATGGTGGCTGATGGTGGCGGTAACGGCGCTGTGGCTGCTGCAGCTCGGCTATCGTCGCTGGGTACATGCCGGCCGGGCATCCGGTGAGCTATGATCGGCGCAGGTCGGCGGGGGAGCGGCAACATGACCACGGGCACGGACACCGGAGCGGCCTTCATCAGCGGCGGCGATGGCCGGCGCCGATCGGGCGGCCGGGCCAGGCGCGGGCTGCGACGACGGTGGCGGGCCGCGCTGGCGGCCGCCCTGACCTCGGTTGCCGCGGCGGCAACCGCCCACCATCTCGGCCTTGCCGATCCCTACCGCGACCAGGCCCATTGGGGCCGCCTCCCCGAGGGGCGTCAGTGGGGAGCGACCAGCGGGATCTATACGTCTGCCGAAGGCAACGTCTGGGTGGCGGAGCGCTGCGGGGCCAACAGCTGCGTCGGTAAGGACGACGTGGATCCGATTCTGCTGTTCGATACGCAGGGCCGTTTGCTGCGGCACTTCGGCGCCGGCCGCTTCGTCTGGCCCCACGGCATGTTCGTGGACGCTCACGGTAACGTCTGGGTCACCGACGCCCGGGGTGAGGGCGGGCGCGGTCATCAGGTGCACGAGTTCAGCCCCGACGGCAAGCTCCTCATGAGCCTCGGCAAGGCCGGGGTCGCCGGCGACGGGCCTGGCGAGTTCAACGGGCCTTCCGACGTGCTGGTGGCGCCCGACGGCAGCATCTTCGTGGCGGACGGGCACGGCGCCGACGGCAACAACCGCATCGCCAAGTTTTCTTCCGACGGCACGTACGTCAAGAGCTGGGGCCGGACCGGCGGTGAGGACGGCGAGTTTCGCGACCCTCACGCGCTCGCCATGGATGCCCAGGGGCGGCTGTTCGTGGGCGACCGCGGCAACTCGCGCATCCAGATCTTCGATCAGGATGGCAAGCATCTGGCCACCTGGACACAGTTCGGCAGGCCGAGCGGCCTGTTCATCGACGGCGATACCCTGTACGTGGCGGATTCCGAATCCAACACCGAGGTGCACCCCGGATGGCACCGCGGCATCTACATCGGCAGCATCTCCAGCGGTTTCGTCACCGCCTTCATTCCCGACCCTGAGCCGGATCCCGACCACGTGCCCGGCTTCACCAGCGCGGCCGAAGGCGTCGCCGTCGACGCCGATGGCAATGTCTACGGCGCCGAGGTGGGGCCCCGGCAGGTGGTCAAGCACGTGCTGGTCCGCGACCGGTAGGCGATCGGCCGCCAGACACTGCTACGGCCCCACGACGCCGGACGGTACGAAGGCCGACGGTACTAAGGCTGGAGCCGCTGCACGGCCCAACCGCCGTCGTCACCGCGAACGAACAGGAAACGGTCGTGCAGGCGGCCCTTGCGCCCCTGCCAGAATTCGTAGCGGGTGGGGCACAGCCGATAACCGCCCCACGCTTCGGGCCGCGGAACGCGACCGTGGGGGTGCGCGCGCTCCAGCTCAGCGACCCTGGCCTCCAGTGTGGCCCGGTCTGCGATAGGTGCCGACTGGCAGGACGCTGCTGCTGACAGTCTGCTGTCCACCGGCCGGGTCTCGAAGTACTCGCCAGCCGAGCGGGCGCCCAGCTTGTCGACGGCGCCGCTGATGCGAACCTGACGGTCCAGCTCGCGCCAGTGGAACAGCGCCGAAGCGGTCGGGTTGGCGGCGAGCTCGCGGCCCTTCTGGCTGCGGTAGTCGGTGTACCAGCAAAAGCCGGTTTCGTCGAAGTGCTTGAGCAGCACGATGCGCACGGACGGCGTGCCGTGACGGTCCGCCGTCGCCAGCGCCATGGCCGTCGCGTCCTTGATGCCGGCATCCAGCGCCTCGGCAAACCAGCGCTGGAACTGGGCCAGCGGATCGTTGGCCAGGTTGCTGCGCCGCAGCTCGTGGGCCGCGTACTCGCGGCGGTAATCGCGCTGATCTTTCAACGTATGCTCCAACGGGCCGGCCCGGTGGCCCGATTCCGCCGCCCGAGCGGGAGTCCAGCGTAGCAGAGCCATCCGACCGGTGGGAGCAGCGGTGCCGCCCTTTGCAGCGGGAGAATTGCAGCGGGAGAATTTCCCGGTAATCATCGCCGCCGTGGCGGGCAACGGTGTGATTCCGATGAAGATACTGGCGTGGGTGGTGGGTGCTCTGATGGTTGTCGCCGTGGTGGTATTCGGCCTGGAGGTCGTTGCGTCCGAGAGCGGCGACGTGGTGGTGCTGCACACCCGCGATGCCGGCGGTGAGGACCAGGCCACCCGGTTGTGGGTCGTCGACCACGACGGCGTTCCGTGGCTGCGTTCCGGGGGCGGCACGTCTTCCGGTTGGTACGGCCGCCTGGTGGCCGAGCCCCATGTGGAGCTCGAGCGCAACGGCGCCCGGCAGAGCTACCTCGCCGCGCCGGAGCCAGACCAGGCGGGCATGATCAACGATCTCATGAGGACCAAGTACGGCTGGCGAGACCAGGTGGTCGCCGTGCTCGCCGGCAGCCGCCGACACGCCGTGGCAGTCCGGCTGACACCGCTGGACGGAGCTGGGCGGCCGTCGGCCGCCTCGCCGCAGTAAGGGGCAGCCTGCGGGCGACCCGTCAGCAGGGCGTGTCGCGCGTTCCGAGCGTGTCGCTCCTGCCGAGCGTGTCGCTCATGCCGAGCGTGTCGCTCATGAATGCGAGCACTTTGTCCCAGGCGTCTTCACTGGCCTCCTCCCGGTAGCGCTCCGGCGAGGGAAAGTTCTGGAAGGCGTGGCCGGCGCCGTCGTAACGGTGGAAGGTGTGTGGCACGCCGGCGGCAGCGAGGGCGGCGTCGTAGTCGTCCACGTCCTCCGGGGTGGGATTTCGATCGTCGTTGCCGAAGAAGCCGATCACCGGACAACGGATGTTGTTCGCCAGCGAGACGGGCGGCACCTTGACAGGCCCCATGGGCAACTTGATCCGGCCGCCGTAGAAGATGGCGCAGGCGGCGAGCTCGGGTAGGTGGCAGGCAGCGAGCCAGGCCACGCGGCCGCCCCAGCAGTGACCAACCACGCCGATGCGGGCTGGGTCGACCCTCGGCTCGGCGGCGAGCCGGTCGAAGGCAGCGCGCATGTCGGCCACCATCCAGTCGTCGCGGGATTCGTCCCGCTTCACCTCGATGGGCGCGTCCTTGGCCCACCAGTGGAAGATGAACGGCACGGCGACGGCGAATCCGGCGGCCGCATAGCGCTGGGCCGCCGTCAGGGTGAAGGTGTCGTTCTCGACCCCCGTGTGCCCCACCGGGATGTGCTGGGCCATCACGATGCCCGGCCGCACGCCTGCCAGCGCCGGCTCGAACAGGAACACCTCCATGGCGCTGCCGAGCACGTCCACGGAGTCGATGCGCCGGGCTATTTCACTCACCTGGTTAATGCCTTCCCTTCCGGCCCGCGGCCCGTCAATTCGATTGTACCTGGGTGTGACGCTTATGATGCGCCGTCATGAAGGGCCTGCTGATACGGATGGATGCGGTCGCGCGGCCGCAGGGAACGGTGTTCTACGGCTGGTGGATCGTCGCCGCGGCGGCCGGTATCCAGTTCCTCAGCGGCCTCATGTGGACCCAGTCCTATGGTGCCTACGTGGTGGTGCTGGGACACCACTTCGGCTGGAGCAAGACGCTGCTGGCCGGCGCCTTCGCGGTCACCCGGGTGGAGAGCGGCCTGCTCGCCCCGTTTCAGGGGTGGCTCGCCGACCGGTTCGGGCCGCGGGTCGTGCTCCGCACCGGCGCACTCATCTTCGGCGCCGGATTCGTGCTGTTCAGCCGCATCGACTCGCTCACCGGGTTCTATCTCAGCTTTCTGCTGATCGCCCTGGGGGCGAGCCTCGGCGGCTTTCCCATTCTCATGGTCTCGCTGGTGAACTTCTTCAACCGGCACCGGGCGAAGGCCGTGGCGCTCTCTCAGATGGGCTTCTCGCTGGGCGGAATGTCGGTGCCGCTGGTGATCTGGATGCTCGAGTCGCTCGGCTGGCGCACCACCGCGCTGATCTCGGGTCTGGTGATCGTCGCCGTGGGGTTACCTCTGGTTCAGCTGGTCAAGCACCGGCCGTCCGAGGTCGGCACGTTGCCCGACGGCGGCGTGCCGGAGCCCCGCTCCGCCCACGAATCAGGACCGGTCCGCCGGGACTTCACCGCCTGGGAAGCCGTCGCCACGCCCGCCTTCTGGCTGATCGCTGGCGGCCACGCGCTGGCGCTGCTCACCGTGGCGTCGGTGATGGTCCACCTGGTCTCGCATCTGACCCAGGGCCTCGGCTATTCCCTGCCGGCCGCGGGATTCGTGGTGTCGATGATGACGGGCTTTCAGTTGGTTGGGCAGGTGTCCGGCGGCTATCTCGGCGACCGCCTGAACAAGCGGTTCATCTGTGCCGTCTGCATGCTGGCTCACGCCAGCGGGCTGCTGCTCGTCACCTTCGCGACGGCCTGGTGGATGGTGGCGGGCTTCGCCGCACTCCATGGCTTTGCCTGGGGCTGCCGGGCGCCGCTCATGGTGGCGCTCCGGGCCGACTACTTCGGCACCACGTCGTTCGGCACCATCCTCGGCCTGTCCACCCTTGTCGCCATGCTGGGGATGGCCGGCGGACCGATGCTGGTGGGTCATCTGGCGGACGTGTCCGGCAACTACCAGGGCGGCCTGTCGTTGCTCGCCGGTCTCGCACTGGTGGGGTCGCTGTTCTTTCTTGCCGCGTTCCCGCCGGCGCCCAAGCATCATGCCGTCGACTGACCTCGTGCTATGCTCGCCGCGCACCCCTCGGAGGACCCGCCGGCATGACCGAGCTCCGCCTGATTCCCTGGCTTTTCTCGTTCGCACTGCTGCTTGTCGGGTGCGGCGGAGGCGAAGGCGGCGCTGCCTCGGACCGCGTGGTCAACTTCTACAACTGGTCGGACTACATCGACGACAAGACGCTGCCGGCATTCGAGGCTGCAACCGGCATCCACGTCCGCTACGACGTCTACGATTCCAACGACGTGCTCGAGGGAAAATTACTGGCGGGCAACACCGGCTACGACATCGTCGTGCCGACGGGTAACTTTTTCGCGGTGCAGCGCAAGGCAGGGCTGTTCCAGCCCCTGGACAAGTCCAAGCTCCCGCACTACGACAATCTGGACCCGACGATCCTCGCCAAGCTCGGCCAGATCGATCCGGGCAACGAGTATGCCGTGCCGTACGCCTGGGGGACCAACGGACTCGGGGTGAACGTCGCCGAGGTGAAGAAACGGATCCCGGATGCGCCACTCGACTCCTGGGCGCTGCTGTTCGATCCGCAGAATGCCCGGCGTCTGGCAGACTGCGGCATTACGCTGCTCGACGCCGCGGACGAGGTGAACGAGATAGCGCTGAATTATCTCGGCTACGATCCGGAGTCCACCGACCCGGGGGAGCTCGAGCAGGCCATGGCCATGGTGGCGAAGATTCGCCCGTACGTGCGCTACTTCCACTCCTCGCAGTACATAGACGACTTCGCCAACGGTGAGGTCTGTCTGGTGCTCGGCTGGTCGGGCGACGTCTATCAGGCCATGAACGACGCGCTCGACGGGCTCGATCTCGACTACGTGATTCCGAAGGAAGGGACCATCGTCTGGTTCGATCTGCTGGCAATTCCTGCGGACGCGCCGCACCCGGACAACGCCCACGCCCTGATCGACTATCTGCTGAGAGCCGACGTTGCGGCGCGGATCTCCGACCACACCTTCTACGCCAATGCCAACAGGGCGTCGCGAGACCTGCTGAACCCCGAGATCAGGAACGACCCTGCCATCTATCCGCCACCGGCGGTGATGCAGCGCCTGTTCGCCAACCCGGTGAAGCCCCAGGACTACGTGCGGGCGAGGAACCGTCTGTGGACCCAGCTGAAGACCGGGACCTGACCGCCATGAGCGCAGGCAAGCCGCTGGTGTTGATCCCCTGCGACGTCAAGCGGGTGGGGATTCATCCGTTTCACTGCGTGGGCGAGAAGTACATCAACGCGGTGGCTCACGGGGCCGGAGTCTGGCCGCTGCTGGTGCCCGCCTTCGGCAGCGGCGAAGATCTCGAGCCGCTCAGCGGACAGGTGGACCTCGACGGGCTGCTGGCGCTGGCCGACGGCGTGTTCCTGCCCGGCAGCGTCAGCAACGTGGCGCCGCCCGAATACGGTGAGCCCGACGACCCGGCGATCCTGCTCGACGTCCAGCGCGATGCTCTGGCGCTGCCGCTGATCCGTCGCACGCTGACCCTGGGGATTCCGCTGCTGGCGGTGTGCCGAGGACTTCAGGAATTGAATGTCACTCTGGGCGGAACCCTCCACCCGCGGATCCACGAGCAGCCGGGGCTCATGGATCACCGCGAAGATGCGGAAGCTGCCCGCGCTGATCAGTACCGGCCGGCGCACCCGGTGAAGCTCACGGCCGGCGGGCAGCTCGAAGCGTTGTTCGGTACCTCGGAGATCCAGGTGAACTCGCTGCACGGTCAGGGCATCCGCGACCTGGCTCCCACGCTGGCGGTGGAGGGGCTGGCCCCCGACGGGGTGGTGGAGGCGGTGAGCTGTCCGTCGCAGTCGAGCTTCCTGCTGGGCGTGCAGTGGCACCCGGAGTGGCGCTTCCGGGACGATCCCCACTCGGTCGCGCTGTTCAGGGCCTTCGGCGAGGCCGCCGCCGCTCGCCGGCGGCAGCGGTTCAGCTGATCAGACGCAGGGCAAACGGATAGCGGTAGTGCTCGCCGTCGTTGGCTTTGATGGCAGCGATCACCGTGAACACCAGCGCGCCGACCGCGACGATGGGCATCAGCAGGAAGCCGATGAGCACGAGCATCAGCACCAGACTCACCAGCAGAGCGAGGCACACGGTTATCTGGAAGTTCAAGGCCTCTTTGCCCTGCTCGTCGACGAACGGCATCTGGTCCTTCTTGACCTGCCAGACGATCAGCGGCCCGATGAGGTTGCCGAACGGAAACACGAACCCGGCCAGCCCCGCAAGGTGGGCGAACATCGCCCACTGACGTTCTTCAAGTTCGAGCTCGTCGTCGATGGCGTCGTAGCCATCGTCTGGGTAGCCGGACGGGTTGTCTGGGTCGCTCATCAGGTTCCCCTCTTCCTTGCGCACCGCGGCTGAACTGTCTTTGCCGCGCTGGCGCTTGTCAAGGGGCGAGTGAGGCGTGGGAGCGTCCATCCCGGGGCGGATGGCCGGAGAGGGACAGGCCGAAGCTATTCAGTCGGCCTGTCCGGCAGAACCGTTCAGCGAGACGTTACGCGCAGCGCAGCATCGCCCGTCCGGGTCTGGTGGTACTGTGTCAGCAACGGCTGGTCGACATCGCGGATGGCATTGCTGAGCGCGTCGGAGACGCACTGACGGTAAGCACCGACGGTATGTGCGCGCTGGGCGTTCAGCGGTGAACACACCTCCTTGGCGGCGTTGGCGAGCCGTTGGTACAGGACCTCGACCCCTCGCTGTGAGCGGAGGTTGAGCTCGCCATAGCTGACCTTGTCGGAAAGCTGAACAACGCGCGCGTCGTCCGCAATGGCTCCTTGCGTTCCAGCCAGCGCCAGCAGTGAAATCGCGATCATCGCAATTCTTCTCATTCGGGGGATCTCCGTACGTAAGCTTGTTGTTGTTCGCGCTCCAGGAGAGCGGAGAACGCGAGCGTAGGGGAAGTACGGTCCGCGGAGAAGACGAGCGCCGGGAGTTCAGTCGAGGACTGCGACGCGGCTCACAAGATCGCGGGATTTTCTTCTGTGCATCCGGCGGGGAGCGGCCGTGCGGCCGCTCCCCGGGGACATTGACGTTACCAGCTCAGCACCACGTAGCGCTGCACGTTCCGCGAACGCACCAGCATCACCGCGCGCTTGTTCTTGCTGCTCTGGATGCTGGCATAGAAGTCCTGAACGCTGGTGACCGGCTGCTGATTCACCTCGAGGATCACGTCGCCGGGCGACAGACCGACTCCCGCGGCCGGAGAGTCCGGCGCAACCTGAGTCACCATCACACCCTGGTCTGAAGGCATGCCGAGACGCTTGGCCACCTCGGGTGTCAGCTCACCGACGGCCATGCCGAGGTCGTTGGCGGCGCCGCCGCTCTGGGCCAACTCGCCGGCGTTCGCGAGCGAACCGATCTTCACGTTCATCGTGCGGCGCTCGCCCTTACGCAGCACCGTGAGCTTGACCTTTTCGTCGGGCTCGGTGAGCGCCACCCGGTTGCGGAAGTCGCCCACGTCCGACACCGGCTGGCCCTGATAGCCGACGATCACGTCGCCCACCTGGATGCCGGCTTTCGCGGCCGGCGAGTCATCGGAAACCTGGGCGACGAGAATGCCTTCGTTGCGATCGATGTTGAACGACTCCGCCAGATCCTGGGTCAGCGGCTGGATGACCACGCCGAGGAAGCCGCGGGTCACCTTGCCCTGGTCGATGAGCTGGTTGCCGATGTTCTTGGCCAGATCCACGGGAATGGCGAAGCCGATGCCCATGTAGCCGCCGCTGCGGCTGAAGATGGCGGTGTTCATGCCGATCACCTGGCCGTCCAGGTCTACCAGCGGCCCGCCCGAGTTGCCCGGATTGATGGCCGCGTCGGTCTGGATGAAGTCCTCGTAGTCGTTGATGCCGAGACTGGTGCGGCCGGTAGCGCTGACGACGCCCACGGTGAGGCTGGAGCGAAGCCCGAACGGACTGCCGATGGCGACCACCCACTCACCCACCTGCAGCTTCGACGAGTTGCCCATCTGCAGGGGCGGCAGCGTCGACGGCGGGCACTTCGATGATGGCCACGTCCGACTGGGGATCGGTGCCGGTGACCTTGGCGTCGAGCTCCTTGCCGTCCTGGAACCGTCACGCGGATCTTGTCGGCCTCCTGGACTACGTGGTTGTTGGTCATGATGTAGCTCTTGCCGGACGTGGTGCGGAACACGAAGCCGGAGCCCTCGCCGAAGATGCGCTGCGGTTGCCCTGGGGCTCCTGGTCCGGCGTGGGAATCTGATCGCCGAAGAAGTGGCGAAGAAAATCCTCCGGCCCGAACGGCGCGCCGCCGCCCTCGCGAGTGCCCTGGATCTCGATGAATACCACCGAGGGGGAGACGGAACGGGCCACGGAGGCGAAGGCCTGGCCCGTTTGACGCAAGCTTTCGATGGCCCGGAGTCGGCGGGTGAGCTGGCGGTCTGGCCGTTGCCATTCGAAGCGGCGAGCCCCAGCGCGGGCGCAGCAATGAGCAGAAGGGCGGTGAGCAGAGCTTTGGGATTTTGATTCATGTCGGTCCTCTCGCGATTCGAATGTTCATCAACCCCCTCTGGACCAGTATGGAAGTCGGTCCTCCTCGCCCGCCCATAGAGGCCTGCCCGCAAGATTCGGGCCGGCAAAGAGTCGACTCGGTGAGATCGCCGACAGCTTTACCCACGGCCGACACGGGCATCCGCTTTGCTTTGGCAGGGACAGCTGAGGGAAGTTCCGCCGGATGCTACCCGCGTGGCGGTCAGTGGCTGTCGGTGCGGCGACCGGAAGCCGGCGCGGCGCCTCCGCCGCGGCGGGCGCCGACGGCCATCGCCACCGACACGCCGGCCAACACGGCGGCGATCAGCAGGGTGGCGAGGGCGTTGATCTCCGGCGACAGGCCGAGACGCACTTTCGAGAAGATGACCATGGGTAATGTGGAGGCGCCGGGGCCCGAGACGAAGCTGGCGATCACCAGATCGTCGATGGAGAGGGTGAACGACAGCAGCCACCCCGCCAGCAGGGCCGGCACCAGCAGCGGCACCGTGATCAGCAGAAACGTGCGCACGGGGCGTGCGCCGAGGTCCATGGCGGCCTCTTCCAGCGCCGGATCGAGCTGGCCGAGACGCGATTGCACCACCACCGCCACGTACGCGGTGCAGAACGTGATGTGGGCGATGGCGATGGTGGTGGCGCCGCGGCTACCCGGCCAGCCGATGAGGGATTCCAGCGCGATGAACAGCATCAGCAGTGACAGCCCGGTGATGACGTCCGGCACCACCAGCGGCGCCGCCAGCATGGCGGAGAACAGCGTGCGGGTGCGAAAGCGGCCGAATCGAACCATGACGTACCCAGCCAGTAGCCCCAGCACCGTCGCCGCGGTGGCATTCACCAGCGCGATCCTGAACGACAGCCAGGCGGCTGCGAGGATCTGCTGGTCGTGCATCAGTGCCCCGTACCAACGAGTCGAAAACCCCTGCCAGATCATGACCCGTTCGCTGGCGTTGAACGAATACGCCACCAGTGTGAGGATCGGCAGATAGAGAAACGCGTAGCCGAACGCCACCAGCGAGATCAGGGTCACCGACCTACGCATCGGCTTCACGCACGACCCAGGCGGCGAGTTCTGCAGCGCCGCGATGGGCGCCACCAGGATCAGCAGCATGACGATGGCCACCGCCGACGCCAGCGGCCAGTCGCGGTTGGCGAAGAACTCGTTCCACAGCACGCGGCCGATCATGATGCTGTCCGGCCCGCCCAGCAGCTCCGGAATCACGAACTCCCCCACGGCGGGAATGAACACCAGCAGCGAGCCCGCCAGTATGCCGGGCGCCGACAGCGGCAAGGTCACCTTGGCGAACGCCTGCCAGGGCCGGCAGCCGAGGTCCAGCGCCGCCTCGACCACCGAGTAGTCCAGCCGCGCCAGCGCCGCGTACAGGGGCAGGATCATGAACGGCAGGTAGGAATAGACGATGCCCACGTAAACGGCGCCTTCGGTGTAGAGCATGGCGAGGGGGTGATCGACGATGCCGAGGGCCATCAGGATGGAATTGATGAGCCCCCCGCCCTGCAGCAGCACCTTCCAGGCGTACACGCGGATCAGAAACGAGGTCCAGAACGGCAGGATCACCAGCATCAGCAGCACCAGATGGGTGCGGCCACGGGCCCGGGCGATGGCGTAGGCCATGGGATAGCCGATCAGCAGGCAGAACACGGTGGAGACGAAGGCGATCCTGAGCGAGGTCAGATAGGAGACGAGGTACAGCCGGTCCATGGCCATGGCGCGGTAGTTGTTCAGCGTGGCCAGCACCGACAGGCCGTCCGGCGTGTGCTCCACCAGCGGCGTGTACGGCGGCTGAGCGATCACCGACTGGGCCAGCGAGATCTTCAACACGAACACGAACGGCAGCAGAAAGAACAGTGCCAGCCACAAGAAGGGCACCAGGTAGACCAGCACCCGCCCCCGGGTCATCGCGCGTGCCGTCACCCCGGCAGCACCACCAGGCTCTCCGGCGCCCAGGACAACCACACCGTCTCGTGGCGTGCGAAGGTCGTGCCCGCGTCGCGGCTGTGCATGGGCTGGGTCACCGTCAGCGTCACCTCACCCGGTGCGGCCACGTGATAGGTGGAGTGGGACCCGAGATAGGTGATCTCCTCGATGCGGCCCTGCACCGCGTTCACCGGCTCCGCCTCGGACGAGGCAGGCGGCGGCCGGCGGTCGATGCGCAACTTTTCCGGCCGGATAGCGATCCACAGCGGCCCGCGCTGCGATGGCAGGTCCGGCGCTTCGGCCAGCTCGAGGACCGTGCCGAGAGCGATGGCGCGCAGGCGCTGCGGCGCGTTGCCGGCGTCGCACTCCAGTAGGTTCACGGAACCGATGAACCCCGCCACGAAGCGGTTGATCGGAGCTTCGTAGATCTCCCGCGGCGTGCCCACCTGCTCGAAGCCGCCGTCTCGCATGACGGCGATGCGGGTGGAGAGGTTCATGGCTTCTTCCTGGTCGTGGGTGACCAGCACGAAGGTGATGCCCACTCGCTCCTGGATGCGCACCAGCTCGAGCTGGGTGCGCTCCCGCAGCTTCTTGTCGAGGGCCGCCAGAGGCTCGTCCAGCAGCAGCAGCCGCGGCCGCTTCACCAGCGCCCGGGCCAGCGCCACCCGCTGACGCTGGCCGCCGGACAGGCCATCCGGGCGCCGCCGGGCAAAGGGCGTCATCTCTACCATGGCGAGCGTCTCCTCCACCCGCTTCTCGATCTCGCGCCGCGGCACCCGGTCCTGCTTGAGGCCGAACGCCACGTTGCTCCACACGCTCATGTGCGGGAACAGCGCATACGACTGGAACATCATGTTCACCGGCCGCTCATAGGGGGGCGATCGGGTCACGTCCTCGCCGTCGATGAAGATCCGCCCGGCGCTCGGCAGCTCGAGCCCCGCCAGCATCCGCAGGAGGGTCGTCTTGCCGCAGCCGGAGCCGCCGAGCAGGCTGAAGAACTCGCCCTCGAAGATGTCGAGCGCAACGTCGTCCACGGCGACGAAGTCGCCGAAGCGCTTGGTCACTCCCTCGATGCGCAGGAACGGCTTCCCGGCCGGACCTGTTCCGGGTACCCCGACGGAGGCTTCGTGGATGATTCCTGGCAAGGATGAAAAAGATCAGGCCGCTTTGCGGCTATGATAGGCGAGCGGCTGGAGCAGGGACACCATGAGCGGACGAGGCATCACACGGCGGGACTTTCTGAACGGACTGGCCATTCCGGTTGCGGTCGGCGGTCTCGGCAGCCGGGCACGGGCATCGGCGGCCGGCCCCGGGAGTACCGGTTCCGACTACTACCCCCCGGCGCTGACCGGGCTGCGTGGCAGCCATCCGGGCTCGTTCGAAGTCGCCCACGCCCTCGCCCGCAGCGGCGCCACCTTTCCGCGGCCGAAAAACCGCACCGACGACGTCTACGACCTGGTGGTGGTGGGCGGCGGCATCTCCGGTCTCGCCGCCGCCTACCTGTTCCGCGCCCAGGTGGGGCCCGAGGCACGGGTGCTCGTGCTGGACAATCACGACGATTTCGGCGGCCACGCCAAGCGCAACGAGTTCAGCGTTGGCGGCCGTACGGTGCTGGGCTACGGAGGCTCCCAGAGCATCGACAGTCCGGCCACCTACTCCCGGGTGGCCGGAGGTCTGTTGACGGAGCTCGGCATCCGCACCAAGCGCTTCTACGACTACTACGATCGGGAGTTCGACCAACGCAATCACCTGAAGCGCGGCATCCTGTTTCAGCGCGCGACGTTCGGGACGAGCCACCTGACGGGACACTTCGGCCGTGCTGCCGATGCCGCCGAGCGTGACCAGTGGCTGGGTGAGTACCCGGTGAGCGAGGCTGCGCGCGTGGCGCTGCGGCGTCTGGCGACGGGCGAGGTGAAGAGCGGGAAAGAAGTCGATGCGGCGTTCGCCGCGCCCGAGCGAACGCCGGCCGAGCAGTTCCTGAAGCTCGCGTTCGATATGCCGGACGACGCGCTCGCGGTGCTGCGGGACTCCACCTTCACGCTCTGGGGGTTCGGCCTGGACGGTCTGTCGCTCCGGGAAGTGCTCGACGACGAGCTTCTGGGGCCCGGGCTCAATCGCGCGGCAACGGAGCGAAAAGTGTGGCACGAAGAGACCGGCGGCCACGGCGAGCAGCCCTACATCTTTCACTTTCCCGATGGCAACGCCAGCATCGCCCGCTTGCTGGTCCGCTCGCTGATCCCGGGGGCCGTGCCGGGCTCCACCATGGAAGACGTAGTCACCGCCCGCGCCCGCTACGATACGCTCGACCGGCCGGAGAACTCGGTGCGCGTGCGGCTGAACAGCACCGCGGTCAACGTGCAGAATGCCGGCGACGGCGTCGACGTGGTCTACGTGCGGGCCGGCGACATTCAGCGGGTGCGAGCCCGTCACGCGATCCTCGCCTGCTATAACAACATCATTCCGTTCCTCTGCCCGGAAATGGCCGACGATCAGCGCAAGGCCCTGGGCTATCCGGAGAAGATCCCGCTCGCGGTGGTGAACGTGGCGCTGACGAATTGGCGCGCCATAGCCGACTCCGGCTTCGGTAAGGTGTACGTGCCCGGCGGATTCCTGGTGGGCATGGGGCTCGACTTTCCGGTGAGCATGGGCAATTACCGGTACAGCGCCTCGCCCGACCAGCCGGTGGTTCTCGACTGCTGGCACGCGGCCGTCGACCGGGATACCACCCTGCACGTGTTCGAGCGCCTGCGGCGGGGCCGCTATGCCATGCTGGGGCGTGCCTTCGCCGATTACGAGGCGGAGGCCCGGGCCGAGCTCGCTGAAGCCTGGGGCCCCCACGGCTTCGATTTCGACCGCGACGTCTCCGCCGTCACCGTCAACCGCTGGCCTCACGGCTACGCCTGGGAGTACACCGATCTGTGGGACCAGCCCGGCTGGAGTCGCGGCGCCGGCCCCCACGTGATCGGCCGGCAGCAGATAGGCCGCATCTCCATCGCCAATTCAGATTCCGAGTCGTTCGCCTACGTGAACGGCGCCATCGACGCGGCCTACCGGGCGGTGCGGGAGCAGACGACGCCGTGAATCGTGGGGGTGCGGGGTTCCGCGTTCCAGTCATGGTTGGTTACCAAGCAGGAGTCGAGCATGTTCGATCACATCGGCATCGGCGTCAGTGATCTGGCGGCCAGCAGGGCCTTCTTTCTGGCGGCGCTCGCGCCTCTGGGGGTCGAGGTTGCGATGGAGGTCCCCGGCGCCGTCAGTCTCGGCAGGGACGCCCACTCGGCGCTGTGGCTCGGCAATTCGCCGATCAAGCCGGCACCCCTGCATCTGGCGTTCGCCGCCGACAGCCGCGAGCAGGTCGACGAGTTCTACCGGCGCGCCATAGCCGCCGGCGGGGAGGACAACGGTGCGCCCGGTCTGCGGCCGCAATATCACGAGGACTACTACGCGGCCTTCGTGATCGGGCCGGACGGGCACAACGTGGAGGTCGTGTGCCGGAAACCGGCCTGACCACCGGATCAGGGACGGGCCGATGAGCGGCACAACGTCGTCCAGCGACCTTCCTTCTGGTTGGATCCGCCCCGCGCTCGAGCAGGCCTTCGCCGAGCTGAACGACGGCCATCCCGAGGCCGCGGCGGTCCGCTGCCGGGAAATCCTCCGAGCGGCGCCGGAGCTGGCGGAAGCCCACTTCCTGGTGGGTCTCTCGGCGCTCGCGATGAACGAGCGCCCCACCGCCGTTTCCGCCTTCGGCTCGGTGACCCGGCTGCGCCCGGCTCACGGCGCGGCCTGGGCGCAGCTCGCGCGGCTGTTCGTGCAGTCCGGGCAGATCAACCGGGCCGACAAGGCGCTGGCGGAAGCCACCGCCCACGCCGGCCAGGACCCGCTGGTTCACGACCTGATCGGGCTCACCTTCTCGCTCATGGGCGATCAGGAGGCGGCCCTCGAGTGGTACGGCAAGGCCGTGGCCGGCGCGCCGGACGAGGCCGGCTTTCGTGTCAACCTGGCCAACGCGCTGGTGTTCCTCGGCCGGACCGGTGAGGCGGAAGCCGAGCTCCGCCGCGTGCTCGACCAGCAGCCGACCAATGCCCAGGCGCACTGGCTGTTGTCCGGGGTACGCAAGGCCCGTGACCGCAGCCATGTGGAAACCCTGGTGCGGCTGATCGCCGCGCGCCGCCACGCTGACCGCGGCCAGGCGTTTCTGTTCTATGCCCTCGGCAAGGAGCTCGAGGACCTGGAAGAGTGGCCGCGCGCCTTCGAGGCGTTCGCCCGCGGCGCCGCCGCCCGGCGCCGCACCGTGCGCTTCGACGAGCGGCTCGAGCAGGCGACGTACGATGCGCTCGAGGAGGCGTTCACCCCCGATTGGCTGGCGCAGCACGCGGCCTCGCCGGACGCGGCGAACGACGGCCCGTCGCCCATCTTCGTGGTGGGCCAGCCGCGTACCGGCACGACTCTGGTGGAACGCATCGTCGCCGCCCATTCCCGGGTGCATTCCGCCGGTGAGCTGCAGCAGCTCGGGTTGTCGCTGCGCCGGCTGGTGAACTACCGCGGGAGCGAACGCTTCTCGCCACAGCTCGTCACCCTGGCCGCCGGCCTGGACGGCGCCGCCCTCGGGCGAGCCTACCTCGAGTCGTCGCGGCCGCTGCAGGGTGAAAAGCAGGGTGAAAAGCAGGGAGAAAAACAGCGAGAAAAGCAGGGTGAAAAGCGGTACGCGCCTGCCCGGTTCGTGGACAAGCTGCCGTCGAACTTCCTCTATATTCCCCTGATCCTGAAGGCGCTGCCCCAGGCGAAGATCCTGCATGTGGTGCGCGACCCTCTGGATGCCTGTTTCGCCAGCTACAAGCAACTCTTCGCCGACGCCTACCCACACTCCTACGATCTGCAGGAGATGGCGCGCCACTTGGTGCGTTATCGCCGGCTGATGGACCTGTGGCGCGAGCGCTTCCCCGGGCGCTTCCTGGACGTCGCCTACGAGGACGTGGTCGGCGACCTGGAGGCGCAGACCCGGCGAATGCTCGACTATCTGGGCTTGCCGTGGGAGGACGCCTGTCTTGAGTTCCACCGCCAGGCGGGGGCGGTGGCAACTGCCAGCGCCGTGCAGGTCCGGGAACCCGCCCACGCCCGCTCGGTGGGCCGTTGGCGCCGCTACGAGGCGCAACTCGCGCCGGCGCGAAAGATCCTCGAGCAGGCCGGCGTCCTGCCCTGAGCTCGGCACCGAGCGGCCCATATCGCCCTGCCACCATCGATTCCCCAGGTGAGGATCGCCATTCTTTGGCGTCCCTGCGCACAAAGCCTCACCCCACGCTTCGTAAATTCCATAGTTATCAAAGGGTTGCATATTGGCACGTTGCTTGCTGACAGTCGATCGGAACCCGGGGACCGCTACCCGGTCCCGCGGCCTTCGATTCAAGGAGAAGTTCCAGTGCGAGTTTCACGAAACTACCCCCGGCACGGCCGAGCGGCAGCGTTCTCAGCCCTGCTCGGGATGATGCTCAGCGGTTGCGTGCTATCCATTCACGACGACGGAGATGACGGCAACGGTGACGGCGATCACTGGCGCGCCCGCCAGGCACGTAACAAGCAGACCATCGATCATCTGGAGCTCGGCCGTAGCATGACCTCCGTCACCGACGAGCTGGGCGCACCGGACACGACGGAGTCGTTTCTCCGCAACGGCCAACCGTACAACGTGCTGCTCTACCGCACTCGACTGGTTCACAGCGACGGCCACACCAGCCGGGACGAGACCACGCCGCTCGTGTTCGCCGATGGCAAGCTGGTGGGGTGGGGCGAGTCGGCCATCGACCACGCGGCGCCCTGACCCCGCCTTGCGGCACATACCGCGGTATGGTCTCATTCCGGCCAATGACAAGAGGCTTGGGGCGTGACGGGGATAATTGCCATGGACCAGAAGTTCGAGCTGTCTGGACGGGGGCTGCTTGCCCGCGCCATTTCCACTGCCACCGTGATGTCCCTGGCCGCCGGGGCGGCGCCGAGCCGGGCGGCGGAAGGCGTGATCGAAGAGGTGGTGGTCACGGTTCAGCGACGGGCGGAGGCGCTGTCCGACACACCGCTGGCGGTGACGTCGCTGTCCGGTGACTTCATCCGTCAGGTGAATCTCGACGACGTCAAGGATCTGGTGTCGTTTACCCCCGGGGTGACGGGGGACTCCAAGGACAGCTTCATCGACGCGCTCAATATCCGGGGCGTGATCACCAACGATTTCGGGGTCGGCGGCGATCCGTCCATTTCCATCTTCAAGAACGACCTCTACCAGGGCCGGAACGGCGCGGTCGTGACGAGCCTCTACGACATCGACCGGGCGGAGGTGCTGCGCGGACCCCAGAGCTTCCTGTTCGGCCGCAACTCCATCGGCGGCGCCATCAGTGTGCATACCCGGCGGCCGGACTTCGATGGCGTGAACGGCTACGCGGAGGTGGACGTCGGCCAGCGTGAGCACCGGGTGTTGGATGGCGCGGTGAACGTGCCGTTCAGCGACACCTTCGCCGGCCGGCTCGCGCTCTACAGCTCTCACGAAGACGGCTACGTAGACAACGTCCAGACCCCGTCAGGGGACGATCTGATCAAGGAAGACAAGCAGGCGGGCCGGCTGTCGCTGCGCATGAAGACCGACGCCACCGACGTCAACTTCATGGCCGAGTACGAGGACCGGGATCAGTCCGGGCAGCATGTACCGGGCCACCCAGAAGGGCGACAGCTGGCAGACGCTGCAGGACATCTTCGGCGTGACCCTCGGCGGCAACGGCCGCGACGTGGACAGCGACTTCGGGCTCGGCGAGCGGGACAACGGCCGGATCCTGAGCCTGGGGCTCGAGATCGAGCACGACCTCGGCTTCGCCACCCTCACCTCCACCACCGGCTACAAGGATCACCACTACCGCTACGCCGAGGACTTCGACGCCACGCCGCTGGCCATCAACGACTACGCCCAGGACCAGGACGGCGACTACCTCGAGCAGGAGCTGCGGCTGGTGTCGAGCGGCGCCGGCGCCTTCTCCTGGTACGCGGGGGTGTCCTACTACCAGGAGAACATCGACGCGCTGTTCATCCAGCACGCCAGCGAAGACGTCATGTGCCAGTACTACTCCCACGCGTACTACGGCACCGCCTACACCTGCAGCGACTACTACTACGGGAACTTCAACTACGACCCGAATGGGCTGGTCGAGAGCAACGAGGCGAAGGGCAAGTACCAGGGCTGGGCCGCCTACGTGGACCTGAGCTACGCCTTCACGGACACGGATCGACGCGAGCCTCGGCCTGCGCTACACCAACGACAAGAAGAACTTCAAGCTGCAGGCGTTCCCGGTGACCAGCGAGCTCGGCCCGTACTTCGCGCTCGGCTTCACCACCGACGGCTACCTCGAGGACACCCAGAGCTGGGACGACGTCAGCCCGCGGCTGCAGGTCCGCTACCGGCCGAACGAAGACTGGATGTACTACGCCAGCGTCACCTCGGGCTACAAGTCGGGCGGCTTCGGCAGCTTCTCGATCTTTCCCGATCAGCCTTACGGCACGACCGGCGTCACCCGTGCCATGGCCAAGCCCGACTCGTTCGACCCCGAGCACGTGTGGTCCTACGAGATCGGCACCAAAGGCGCCTTCGCCGACAACCGGGCGCGGATCGACGTCTCGGCCTACTACTACACCTACGAGGACCTGCAGATCACCGTGGCCGGCCAGGGCGGCGGCATCCTGGTGGAGAACATCGGCACCGTGGATGGCTGGGGGGTCGAGAGCTCGTTCGACGCCATCCTGACGGATTACCTCGACCTGAATCTCACCGGGGCGTGGGCGAACACCGAGGCGAACGACGTGCAGGCTGCCTGCGGCGGGCTCGACGTCTGCGAGGGCAACAGCCTGCCGGAGCTACCGGAATGGTCATGGTCGGCGGTGCTGCAGCTCCACGTTCCCGCGTCGCGCGGCCAGTGGCTCGGACGTGCCGAGTGGTTCGGCCAGTCCAGCACCGACGGCGGCATCGAGCACAATCCGGCCGGCGCGCAGGATGGCTGGAACGAGCTGGCGCTGCGTGCCGGCTACGAGGCCAACGGCGGCTGGACCGTGATGGCGTACGTCGAGAACGTCACCGACGAGCTCTACTACGACGGCTCCGGACCGGGCAGCGGAATCATTCCCGCCCACTACTTCGGCCCCTCGCGGCCGCGCACGTACGGCGTGATGCTGACCTGGAACTTCGAGTGAGGATACCCTGTAGGGGACAACCATCAATCTGAGCAGCAGGTGACCATGGGCGGCGACCTCGCAAAGCTGCAGCAAAGCGATCGCGATCATCACTTCCACCCGTTCACCGACTTCAAGGCCCTCGGCGAGCGCGGCACCCGGGTCATCGTCCGGGGCGAGGGAGTCTACGTCTGGGATCACGACGGCAATAAGCTGCTGGACGGCATGTCCGGGCTGTGGAACGTCAACGTCGGCTACGGCCGTCGCGAGCTGATCGATGCCGCCACCCGGCAGCTCGAAACGCTGCCGTTCTACAACAGTTTCTTCCAGTGCACCACGGTGCCGGCCATCGAGCTGGCGGAGCGGCTGGCGGGGCTCACCGGCAATCGCCTGTCCCACGTCTTCTTCGCCGGCTCCGGGTCCGAGGCCAATGACACCCAGATCCGTCTGGTGCGCCGCTATTGGCAGCTCATGGGCCGCTCCGACAAGAAGATCATCATCAGCCGCACCAACGCCTATCACGGCAGCACCATCGGCGCGGCGAGCCTCGGCGGCATGCGCCCGATGCACGAGCAGGGCGAACTGCCCATACCCGGCATCGTCCACGTGGAGCAGCCGTATTACTTCGACGCCGGCGCCAACCTCACCCCCGACCAGTACGGCATCGCCGTGGCCCGCCGCCTGGAGGAGAAGATCCGCGAGCTCGGCGCCGACCGGGTGGCCGCCTTCATCGGCGAGCCGGTGCAGGGGGCGGGAGGCGTGATCATCCCGCCCGCCAGCTACTGGGGCGAGGTACAGCGGGTGTGCCGGGAGCACGACGTGCTGCTGATCGCCGACGAGGTGATCACCGCCTTCGGCCGACTCGGCCGATGGTTCGGTCATCAGCGCATGGGCTTCGAGCCGGATCTCGTCACCTTCGCCAAGGCCGTCACCTCCGGCTATATCCCCCTGGGCGGTGTGCTGCTCGGGGAACGGGTCAGCCGGGTGCTCGCCTCCGGCGGCGGTGAGTTCGCTCACGGCTACACCTACTCGGGTCATCCGGTGGCCTGCGCGGTGGCCCTCGCGAATCTCGACGTGATCGAGAAGGAGGGGCTGGCGGAGCGGGTGGCGGAGGATATCGAGCCCTACTTCCGCCGCGGCTGGAGCGAGCTTGCCGAACGCCACGCCATCGTCGGCGAAGCGCGCCTGTTCGGGCTGATGGGCGCGCTGGAACTGGTGCGTGACGGCACCGAGCGCTTCGACAGGAGCGTCAAAGCCGGCGAGCGCTGCCGCGACGCCTGCATCGAGCACGGCCTGGTGATGCGCGCGGTGGGAGATACGATGATCGTTGCCCCGCCGCTGATCATCACCCGGGATCAGATCGACGAGCTGCTGGAGAAAGCCGACCGGGTGCTCACCGCCCTGGCTGACGAGCTCCCGTGACTGCCGCGGTCGGCTCCGCTATCGGCTTCCAGGATTCCTGGTACTACGCCACGGCCCGCGGTTTCGTGGACCGCCCCGCCCTGAGGGACCGGATCAGCGCCGACGTCTGCGTGGTGGGCGGCGGATACACGGGTCTTTCGGCGGCTCTCGAGCTTGCAGAGCGCGGCTATCGGGTGGTGCTGCTGGAAGGACATCGGATCGGTGCCGGCGCCAGCGGCCGCAACGGTGGCGTGCTGGGGATGGGTCAGCGCAAGTACCAGGACGCGCTGGAGCGGTGGCTCGGCGACGACATCGCCGCGCGGCTGTGGCGGGTGGCGCTGGAGGCCAACGCGCTGGTGCGGGAGCGCATCGACCGCTACCACATCGACTGCGAGCTCACCGACGGCGTGCTTCACGCCGCCCACCGCCGCCGGCACGTCGCCGGCTACTGGAAGTACGTGGATCATCTGGCGAAGCGCTACGACTACCACCGCTGCCGAAAGGTCGATGCCGACGAGATGGCCGCCATGCTGGGCATGCGCACCTATCACGGCGGCTATCTGGACGAAGGCTCCGGTCATCTGCATCCGCTGAATCTCGCCCTGGGCCTCGCGCGGGCGGCCGAGACTCATGGGGTGCAGATTTTCGAGGGGTCGGTGGTGGAGGATTACTCGCCCCGCCCCGGGCCGTCCGGCCGCATCGACGTGCGCACGCCGCGGCGGAGAGGTGGACGCCGAGTACCTGGTGCTCGCCTGCAACGGCTATCTGGACCGGCTCGCCCGCAGAGTCGAATCCTTCCAGATGCCGATCAACAACTTCGTGCTGGCGACCGAACCGCTGGGAGAAGCCCGGGCCCGCGGCATCAACCGGGACGACGTGGCCGTGGTGGACTCCCGCTTCGTGGTGAACTACTTCCACAACTCGCGCGACCACCGGCTCATCTTCGGCGGCGGCGAAAACTACAGCCCGCGCTTCCCGAAGGACATGAAGCGCTTCGTCCGGCGCTTCATGCTCGAGGTGTACCCGAACCTCGACGATGTGGCGGTGGATTACGCCTGGGGCGGAACCCTGGCCATCACCCTGAAGCGCATGCCCCACTTCGGCCGGGACGGCAACGTGTTCTGGGCGCAAGGCTACTCCGGTCACGGTGTGGCCATGGCGAACATGGGCGGCAGACTCCTCGCGGAAGCCATCGCCGGCAGCGCGGAGCGCTTCGATCTGTTCGCCCGCCTGCCCCAGGTGCGGTTTCCGGGCGGCCGCTATCTGCGCTGGCCAGCTCTGGTGGCAGGCATGCTCTACTACGCCATGCTCGACAAGTTCTGAAGGAGATAGCTCATGGGCAGCCGAGGACCGGATCGCGGCGCTGGAGGCGGTGCTCACACTCTGCGCGTGGCGGCCTGGCGGAGTGGCAGCGGCCTCCTGGCCGCGATGGATGATCCAGCGACCGCGACGGCCGAGCGCCGGCCCCCGCCGACCTGATTCTCACCGATGCCGCTGTCTACACCGAGAACCCTGCCGAGCCGTGGGCCGAGGCAATCGCAATCGGCGGCGGCCGCATTCTGGCAGTCGGTGACGCGGCCACGGTCGCGGCGGCTTACAGCGGGGACACGCGTGGACCTGCACGGGCAGATGGTGCTCCCGGGTTTTCACGACGCTCACTCCCATCCCGTCACCAGCGGGGTGCAGATGCTGCAGTGCAATCTGAACGACGCGCGGACCCTGCAGGCGACCCTGGCGGCCATCCGCGCCTGCGACCGGGACCATCCCGACACCGCCGATCCGGACGACGACTGGCTGGTCGGTGGCGGGTGGGACCTGTCCCTGTTTCCCCAGGCCAATCCGGGCAAGCGACTGCTGGATGAGGCGGCCGGCGGGCGTCCCGTGTTTCTGGAAGGCGCGGACGGCCACAGCAGTTGGGCGAGCTCCGAGGCCCTGGCGCGGGCCGGTATCACCGCCGACACCCCGAACCCGCCGAACGGCGTCATCGAACGGGACGCGGCCGGCGAGCCCAGCGGCACCGTGCGGGAGTCGGCGCAGGCGCTGGTGCGCCGGGTGGTGCCGCCGGTCACCGACGACGACCGGCTGGAAGGGGCGCTGGCCGCGGTGAAGCTGGCCAACAGCTTCGGCATCACCTCCATCGCCGATGCCGCCGTGACCCCGAAGGTATTCGCCACCTGGCGCCGGCTGGAGCACCAGGGAAAGCTCACCGCCCGCATCCTCGCCACCATTCTGATGGCCGGCAGCACCGGCGAGCACTATCCGGAGCTGCTGGACCCGGCGTCACGGGGGTCCGCTGCGCTGGTGCGCGCGGACTCGGCGAAGATTTTTCTGGACGGCGTGCTCGAAGGCGAGACCGCGGCGCTGCTCGAGCCCTATCTGGATGCGAAAGGTGCGAACGATAGAGGCACCCTGAACGTGCCCTTCGACCAGCTTCGCGCGCTGGTGACCGACCTGGACGCGCGCAACATCCAGGTGCACATGCACGCCATCGGCGACCGAGCGGTACGCGAAGGGCTCGATGCCGTGCAAGCCGCCCGTGAGGCCAACGGGCCGAAGGACAACCGCCACGAGATCGCCCATCTGCAGCTGGTCGACCCGGCCGATTATCCGCGCTTCGCCGAGCTCGGCGTCGCCGCCAACTTTCAAGCGCTGTGGGCGTTCCCGGATTCCTACATCACCGACGTCAACCTGCCCCAGGTGGGGCAGGCGCGGGTCAACCGCATGTACCCGATCCACTCGATCGAACAGGCGGGGGGCATGATCGTCGGCGGCAGCGACTGGTCGGTGTCGTCGATGAACCCGCTGGACGCCATCGAGGTGGCGGTGACTCGTCAGGACCCGGACGGCCGGGCGAGCGGCGTGCTGAACGCCGACGAGGCGGTGTCCCTGGAAACCATGCTGGCGGCCTATACCCGGAATGCCGCCTACGTGATGCACGAGGAACGGGACACGGGCACCATCGAGCCCGGCAAGCTGGCGGATCTGGTGGTGCTCGATCACAATCTTTTCAAGATCGCACCGTCCGCCATCAACGAAAGCAAAGTAGTGCGTACTTACTTCGGTGGCCGTCAGGTTTATCCGTTGCCGCAGCGCTGAGCACGGACGGCTGCCGTTCACTGCAGACGCCGCGGCGGCGTGCTAAGGTGCGGCGGGATGACGATGCCGAGCGCCAGCGACCCGTGAGCCTGTCTGCACCACCGGAGTCCGAGGCTGCGGGGCGGCGCTCCGATACGCCGGCGCAGCCGTCTGCCGCGCCTCGCGGGCAAGCCGCCAATTGGGACGGCGCTGCGGAGCGGGAAGACCGCGCGGCACTGCTGGCGCGCCTGGAAGGCCGGCTCGGCCGCATCCACGCCCGGTCGCGGCTCGGCATCGAGGAAGACTACGCCGCCCAGGCGTTCCACCGGGCGCGCAGCGTGTTCCACCCGGAGAACTGGTACTCGTTCGCCTCGCTCATCCTCGGCAGCATGCGCCTGGTGGGTGTGCACGGCCGCGCCCGCCGCAATGCCAGGTCCTTGGCCGCCGTTCACCACACCGCAGCGCTGGTGGGGCTGCCGAAGGCTTTCGACGGCTACCGTATTCTGCATCTGTCGGACCTGCACATCGACGTCAGCGAAGCGACCGCTCACGCCATCATCGAGTCGGTGCGCACCGTGGACTACGACGTTTGCGTGCTCACCGGCGATTACCGGTTCCGCACCTCGGGAGACATCGAGCCGGCTCTGCACAACATGGCGCGGCTCCGCTCCCGGCTGGCCGGCGAGGTGTACGCCGTGCTCGGCAACCACGACAGCGTGCTCATGCTGCCACCGCTCGAGGACATGGGCATCCGCGTGCTGATGAACGAGTCGGTGGTTCTGCAGCAGGGCGGCGAAGGTATCTATCTCGCCGGCATCGACGATGCCCACTTCTTCGGCGCGGACAACTTCGAGAAGGCCCTGGGGGACGTCCCTCCGGACGGCCCGACGATTCTGCTCTCCCACAGCCCGGAGGTGTTCCGCCAGGCTGCCCACAGCGGCGTCGACCTGCTGCTGTGCGGGCACACCCACGGCGGGCAGATCTGCCTGCCCGGCGGCGTTCCCCTGCTGCTCGACGCCGCCATTCCGCGGCAGTTCGGCCGCGGGTCCTGGCGATACCGCGACATGCTCGGTTATACGTCGGCCGGTGCCGGCACCTCCATCGCCGAGGTCCGCCTCAACTGCCCCGCCGAGATCACCGTGCACACCCTCACCCCCGCCTGACCCCCGCCACGACCGCAATGCAGGAGAGCGGTCTCGAGGCCGCGAAGCCGTTACACTATCCGCCCGCCGCGAGAAGAATTCGAGAGGGAGACTCCGTGACCGCACCGCTCGCCGACATCACCGTCATCGAGGTGGACAACTACATGGCCGCCCCCAGCACCGCGGCGATCCTCGCCGACATGGGCGCCCGGGTGATCAAAGTGGAGCCGCTGTCCGGCGACCCCATGCGCGGAATCGGCCGTCCGGCCAAGGTCGATGGACCACTGGCCGACTACGATTTCGGCTTCGACGTGGACAACCGGGGCAAGCTGTCCATCGCCGTGGCCCTCGACAGCGACCGCGCTGCCGCCATCATGCATCGACTGGTGGGCCGCGCCCAGGTGTTCCTGTGCAACCTGCTGCCACAGCGGCAGAAGCGCTTCGGCCTCGATCCCGGCACCCTGATGGCGGTGAATCCGACCCTGGTGCACGCGACTCTGACCGGCTACGGCGGCAACGGGCCGGACGCGGCCCGCCCCGGCTACGACGTCACGGCGTTCTTCGGCCGGTCCGGTCTGTACGACGCCATGCGTGAGGGTGATGACGGGGAGGTGCCGATGGCGCGCCCCGCCCAGGGTGACCACACAGCGGGGCTCGCGCTGCTCGGCGCCATCCTCGCCGCGCTCCGGCTCGCGGAGCAGCGGGGAGAAGGTCAGGTGGTGGAAACCTCCCTCTACGAGAGCGCCATCTGGAGCCAGGCGTCGGATTTCGCGGTCACTGCCGTGGACCGGGCACCGGTGCGCCGGCGGGACCGTCATCATCAACTCTCACCGGCCGCCAACCGCTATCCCTGCGGCGATGGCAAATGGGTGGTGCTGAACACTCTGGGGCCGAATGCCTTCGAAAAGCTGGCCCGGGCCCTCGACCGCCTGGATTGGCTGGACGATCCGCGCTTCAAGGACGGCAAAGGACGCTACCGTCACATGCCCGAGCTGGTGGACGCCATCGACGGCATCCTGGCGGCGCAGGGCCGCGACCAGTGGGGCGAGATCTTCGACCGGGAAGGCGTGGTGTGGGGGCCAGTGCTGACCCTCGACGAGGTGCCCGCGGATGCCCAGGCCGACGCCATCGGCATGTTCCCGGAAGTGACCCATCCCGAGCTCGGCAGCTACCGCAGCGTGCGGGCGCCGATGCGCTTCGCCGGCGCGGACGTCAGGCCCCGGGGTCCCGCGCCGCGGATCGGCCAGCACACCCGGGCGGTGCTCGCGGACGCTGGCTTCGGCCCGGCCGAGATCGACGGGCTGTTCGCCGCGGGCGCGGTGGGAGAAGGCTGATGCCGGCGAAGGTTCAGCACACGCAGCTTCGCGGCCACGCGGTGATGCGCGACCCGCTGCTGAACAAGGGCAGTGCCTTCACGCCGGACGAGCGCCGGCTGCTCGGCCTCACCGGGATGTTACCCCCCACCTGCAACAGCCAGGATCAGCAGGCGAGACGGGTCTACGACCGGCTTTCCCTGATCGACGACCCGCTGAACCGCTACCGGGAGCTGGCAGCCCTGCAGGACCGCAATGAGCACCTCTACTACCGGCTGCTGCTCGACCACCTGCCGGAGCTCATGCCCATCGTCTATACGCCCACCGTGGGCCTCGCGACGCAGAAGTTCAGCGAGGTGTTTCAGCGCGGGCGGGGTCTGTGGATCACGCCGGCCGAGCGCGGCCGCATCCGCGAGGTGCTGGAAGCCGCGGCCGAGGGTCGCGACGTGCGGCTGACCGTGGTCACCGACAACGAGTCCATTCTCGGCATCGGCGATCAGGGCGCCGGCGGCATGGCGATCTCGGTGGGCAAGCTCTCGCTGTACACGGCGGGCGCCGGCATCGACCCCGCCACCACGCTGCCCATCAGCCTGGACGTCGGCACCAACAACAGACATCTGCTGCAGCACGACCTGTACCTCGGCTGGTGCAGCGAGCGGATGACGGGTGAGCCCTACCACGATCTGGTGGCCGAGTTCGTCGAGGCGTTTTCCAGCCTGTTTCCGCGAGCGCTGATCCAGTGGGAGGACCTGCGCAAGGACAACGCGCTGACCATCCTGGAGCGCTACCGCCATCGGGTGCTGTCGTTCAACGACGACATTCAGGGCACCGGTGCCGTGGCGCTCGCGGGTATGTTCTCCGCTCTGCGGGTGAAGGGCGAGAAGCTCGCGGATCAGCGGATCGTGGTGTACGGCGCCGGCGCCGCCGGGCTCGGCATCGCCCGACAGATCAAGGCGGCTCTGCGCATTCAGGGCGTCGCCGAGGAGGATCTGCATCAGTGCCTGGGGGTGCTGGACAGCCGCGGCCTGCTGGTGGACGACCGGCCATTTTCCGATGCCTACAAGGCCGAACTCGCCTGGCCCCACCGCGCGGCCGTCGCGTGCGGCCTCGACGAGGACCGCAGCCTCGAGTCCACGGTCGAGCATTTCCGGCCCACGGTGCTGATCGGCACCTCCGGACAGACCGGCGCGTTCCACGAGGCCGTGGTACGGACCATGGCAGGTACGGTGGACGTGCCGCTGATCATGCCTATGTCGAACCCCACCTCGAACAGCGAAGCGGTGCCCGCCGACCTGGTGCGCTGGACCGACGGTCGGGTGCTGATGGCCACCGGCAGCCCGTTCGCGCCGGTGGAGCACCGCGGGCGCACCATTCACGTGGGCCAGGGCAACAACGTGTTCGTGTTTCCGGCGCTCGGGCTCGGCAGCCTGCTGGCTTCCGCCCGGGAGGTCTCGGACGCGATGATCACCCGCGCCGCCGAATCACTGGCGCAGCAGGTGACCGACGAGGAGTTGTCCCGGGGGCTCCTGTACCCGGACGTGTGTCGGCTGAGAGACATTACCGCCATCAGCGCCGCAGCCGTCTGTGCCGAGGCGTTCGAGGGGGGCCTCGCCCGCACCGAAGCCCCCGACAGCTTCCAGGCTGCGGCTCGGGACGCCATGTGGACGCCGGACTATCCGACGTTTCTATGAGGAGGACGTCTATGGCCACGCACCGCACCGTGCATCGCGTTCTGAGTCTGGTGGCCGTTGCGCTCGTGATCTGCGCGTGCGCCACGTCGCCGCTGGGGCGTAACCAGCTCGTGCTGTTTCCCGCCTCCGAGATATCCCAGATGGGCGCGGCCGCGTTCCAGGACATCAAGAAACAAACCCCCGTGGCCTCCGGCGCCAAGGTGAACTCCTACGTGGACTGCGTGGCGCGCAACATCATCAGCGCCCTGCCGAACGGCCAGCCGGAGCAGTGGGAGATCAAAGTCTTCGACAAGGACGAAGCCAACGCCTTCGCTCTGCCGGGCCGCAAGATCGGCGTCTACACCGGCATTCTCGACGTGGCGAAGAACCAGTCCCAGCTTGCCACCGTGATCGGTCACGAGGTGGGTCACGTGCTGTCGAATCACGCCAACGAGCGGGTTTCCACCAATTTCGTGACTCAGTCCGGCCTGCAGCTGGCCGAGATCGCCGTCGGCGCCAACACGCCGATGAAGCAGCAACTCTTCGGTCTGCTCGGCCTCGGCGCCCAGGTGGGCGTGCTGCTGCCCTTCAGCCGAACCCAGGAGGCCGAAGCCGATCTGGTGGGCCTCGATCTCATGGCCAAGGCCGGCTTCGATCCCCGGGAGAGCGTGAAGCTCTGGCAGAACATGAAGGCCCAGGGCGGCGAGAAGCAGCCGGCATTCCTGTCGACCCACCCCGCCAACGACCAGCGCATCGCCGCGCTGGAGAACCGCATGCCCCAAGCGATGCAGCTCTCGCTCCAGGCACGCAACGCGGGCCGCACGCCCGACTGCCGCTGAAGCGTCCCTGTGGGAGCGCCCTCCCGGGCGCGATTCGGGAATCCCTGTGGCAGCCCCTCCCGGGCGCGATTCCAACATGCGCTGGAGCCCGCGCCGTCCCCGCGGCTACCATGGGTCCATCATCACCCAGAGGGGAGTCCACATGGCCAGCCAGTCCGGCATCGTGATGCGCCTCGTGCCCGAGGACGACTACATGCATCCGCTGGAGTCCGCCGAGAACTTCAACGAGAGCATGTACTTCAACGTATTCGACCGTGCCCGCCGCATCGGCGGCTGGTTCCGCATCGCCAACCGGCCCAACGAAGGCAAGGGCGAGATGACGTGCTGCATCTATCTGCCCGACGGCCGGATCGGCTTCATGTTCGCGCGCCCGAAACGGAGCGACAACGAGGCCTTCGATGGCGGCGGCATGAAGGTCACGGTGGTTGAGCCCCATCGGCGCCTGGATGTGAGCTACCACGGCGAGCTGTGCCTGCTCGCCGAGCCAAAGCAGATGATGGACCCGGGCCAGGCGTTCAAGGGCAATCCCATGGTCGACGCCGCCATCGATCTCGAGTTCGAGGGGGTGTCGCCCATGTATGGCGGGGAGCCGGTGCAGGCCGACGGTCAGCCGCTGGAGCAGGACGCCGCGACGTCCTTCGCCCGCGGTCACACCGAGCAGCACACCCGGGGCCGCGGCACCCTGCGGGTGGGCGACGAGACGTTCACTATCGACGGCCTCGGCCTGCGCGATCACTCCTGGGGTCCGCGCTACTGGCAGGCCATTTATTGGTATCGCTGGCTGCCCATGAACTTCTCCGACGACTTCGCCATGATGGTGTCGATTACCTGCCCGCCGGGCGGGAAGCCTCGCGCCGGCGGTATGGTGCTCAAGAACGGCGAGTACGTCATGATCCGCGACGCCACACTGTCCACCGAATACGACGACGACCGCTGCCAACGTCGCTTCGAGGTGACGGCGCGCACCGACGAGTGCGAGTATCGGGTGACCGGCCGGGTCATGTCCCTCATCCCCCTGCGCAACCGGCGGCGCAGCCCCGAGGGCGAGGAGCTCACCACCCGGATCACCGAAGGCATGACCGAATTCGAATGCGATGGCCTGACGGGCTTCGGACTTTCCGAGTATCTCGACCAGATCGTCGACGGCGAGCCGGTGGGCATGCAGGCCGGCTACTGAGGTGGCGACCGTGAACGACACCGCCTACACCGACATCCGGCTGGACATCGACGATCCCGTGGGGCTGATCCGGCTGAACCGGCCGCAGAAGCTCAATGCCTTCACCCGCCACACCCTGGCCGAGATCCGCCGCGCCGTGGATGCCTGTGCCGAGGATCCGCGGGTGGTGGGCATCGTGATCACCGGCGAAGGCCGTGCCTTCAGCGCCGGCCTCGACATGGCCGAGCTGGTGGACATCACCTCGGGGGCGTTGCCGTCGTCGTCGGCGACCGCGGACCCGGCCGCGCTGCCCGGCATCTTCAGCTATCTGCTGGAGGTGCCGAAGCCGGTGATCGCCGCGGTCAACGGCGTCGCCGCCGGCGGCGGGCTGATCCTCGCGCTCATGAGCGATCTGCGCTTCGCGGCCACGGCCGCGAGCTTCACCACCGTGTTCCTGAAGCGGGGGCTGATCGCCGAGCACGGCTCGAGCTGGCTGTTGCCGCGCCTGACCGGGGTGAGCCGGGCGCTGGACCTGCTGTGGATGAGCGAGCGCATCGACGCCCGGGAAGCGCTCGCTCTGGGGCTGGTGGATCGGGTGATGGAGGCGGACGAGCTGCTCGCCGCGGCGTGCGACTACGTGACCCGGCTCGCCGCCACCTCGGCGCCGGCCGCCATCGCCGAAACGAAGCGGCTGGTCTACCGGCACCTGGGCACGGGTTATCGCGAGGCGCTGGAGGAGGCGAACATCAGCCAGGATCGCTTCGTCGCCGCCGCCGACGCGGTGGAAGGGGCGAAAGCCTTTGTGGAGAAACGACCGCCGCGGTTCGGCCGGCTGGGCCAGGCGCACAGGGGTGAGTGACGTGAATGAATTCCAGACGTTGAAGTTCGAGGCGGCCAACGGCATCGGCCGCCTGACCCTGAACCGGCCCGAGCGGCACAACGCCATGACCAACCGCATGCTCGTGGAGGCGCACGACTGTCTGGCCGAGGTGGCCGAGCGCCGCGACGTGCGGGTGCTGGTGCTGACCGGCGAGGGCCGCGGCTTCTGTCCCGGCGCCGACCTCAAGCACTTTTCGGCCAACGAGCCGGACGTGGCCACCGAGGCCCGTCACTTCCGGGTACCCGTGTACCTGCACCGCATGCCCCAGGTGACCATCGCCGCCATCAACGGCGCGTGCGCCGGCGCCGGTCTCGGTTGGGCCGCGGCTTGTGATTTCCGGTTCGCGGCGCGATCGGCCACCTTCAGCAGCGCCTTTCTGAACGTCGCCTCGGCGGGTGACATGGCCGGACCGTGGACCCTGCCCCGCCTGCTCGGCGCCGCCCGGACCCGCGAACTCTACTTCCTGCCGGAGAAGTTCGGCGCCGCCGATGCCCTGGCCATAGGGCTGGTGAGCCGGGTGTTCGAAGACGCGGAGTTTCGTGACCAGGTGGACGCCCTGGCCGAGCGGCTGGCGGTCGCGTCGCCTCATGCGCTCGCCACCATGAAGCAGAACTTCCTGGACGCGGAAGTCCTAGACCTCGACCGCTACGTCGAGATGGAGACCGCGCGCCACCGGGTGGTCATGGCCCACGACGACGCCAAGGAAGCCTTTCGCGCCTTCGTGGAGAAGCGTCCGCCGCGTTTCGGGAAAGACTAGACCGGAGCTTCGCGCGCCGGCGCCGGCACCTCGTTCGTCAGCGGCGCAGATCCAGCGGACTCTGCACGCCGTGCGCGCCACGATTGAGGACATGGGTGTAAACCTCGGTCGTGCGCACGTCGGCGTGACCGAGCAGTTCCTGAACCGTTCGGAGGTCGTCCGCTGCCATAGAGACGGCCCGCCGGAAACACCCACTGCCAGCGCCAATCCCGCGCGGCGTTCTGGTACTTGCGCTGGAGGGCATCGGGAAGCCAAACGGCTCCGCGACCGCGTGCCAGATCGCGCTCGTGGGTCCGGCGCGCGGCCGACAGCTGTTCCCGAAGCGCGTCGGGCAACGAGTCGGGCAGCATGGTGCGGCGATCCTTGCGACCCTTGCCGTCGCGGACGGCGATTTCACCTCGCGCTAAATCGACCCTCTGCACCCGCAACCGGAGGCACCCGAGCAGCCGAAGCCCGGCGCCGTACAACAGGCTCGCCGCCAGTCAGACGCCCTCCATCTCATCGAGCAGCGCTGCCACCTCGTCGCGGCTCAAGACCACGGGCACGCGTTCACGAGGAAACGTTCGATTTGGCCGGGGCACCCCGTTTTGTGCAGCAAGCGAAGCCTTGCTTTTACTGTCTTCGCCGCAGACGATCATGATGACTCTACGGCACGGGACCCACGAAGCGCATGGATGCAATGACGTTGTGAAGCGGACATACCAGGGCTCGTGTCATTGCGGGAGATTCCGCTTCGAGGTGGTAGCTGACATCGACCACGTTTGCGTATGCGATTGCTCAATTTGTCGCAAGCGGGGTGCCCTGAACTTCCGCGTGCCCAACGAAGACGTCCGGCTAATCACTCCCCTGAGCGAGCTAACCCTCTACCGATGGGGAACCATGACCGCAGCAGACTATTTCTGTCCCATTTGCGGAATTCTCCCATTGCGTCGGCCGCGGACTCGCCATAGCTCGGAGTCAGGGGCCGCAAACTCTTCAGCCTCGTTCGATGGATGGGCCGTGAATGTCCGTTGCCTGGACGACTTTGATATATCGTCGGTTCCCGTGAAGGTTGTCTACGGCAGTCGGCTGCCTCTCCCATAGTCAGCGGAGGATCATGACGTGAACTTTCTCGCGGCGGCGCAACACGTTAGTCTCGATCGTGCTGAAACGATGGACGTTAGCGTGGGCAAGCTCTCAGAGCGGCTGAATAGACCCACAAGCCGCTGATCGCTGAACGCTGGGTGGACTAGCAAGGTGGTCCCTTTGCGAATCGTTATCAACGGCATCGGCGTCGCCGGGCCAGCTCTCGCATATTGGCTGAACAAGTCAGGGCACGAGGTCCTACTCGTTGAAGAGGCACCGCGGCTTCGCGCGGGCGGCTACATCATCGACTTCTGGGGCGCCGGATACGACGTTGTACAGCAGATGGGACTCATCGACGACATCTGCGCGCTCGGGTATCAAGTGCGTGAGGTGCGCTTCGTCGATCGAACGGGTAGGAAGAGAGGCGGCTTCGACGTTGACGTCCTCAACCGGGCTACCAACGGCCGCTTCACGAGCGTGAGGCGCTCCGACATATCGGCGACGATCTACCGCGCGATCGAGGGGAAGGTGGAGTCGATTTTCGGCGATTCCGTTGCAAGTATCGACGATACCGGAGAGCGCGTGCGCGTTTGCTTCGATCACGCGCCGCCGCGAGAGGTTGACCTCGTCATCGGCGCCGACGGCCTGCATTCGCGTGTCCGCCGCCTCGTGTTCGGGTCGGAGTTGGATTTTGAGGCATCGCTCGGCTACCACGTCGCCGCGTTCGAAGCGGGCGGCTATCGGCCGCGGGAGGAGCTCGTCTACATCAGTCATGGTCTGCCGGGCCGGCAGATCTCGCGTTTTTCGATGCGCGATGACAGGACGCTCTTCCTCTTCGTCTTCCGCGACAAGTTGATCACAAGCCAAGAGGAGCCGAAGTCGGCCCTGCGCCGCGTCTTTGCCGGTACTGGTTGGGAATGGCCGCAGATCGAAGAGCAGATGGAGCGGGCCACTGAGATTTACTTCGACACGGTCAGTCAGATCCGAATGAATCGCTGGACGAAGGGGCGGATCGCGCTGATAGGCGACGCCGCGGCCTGCGTTTCGCTCATGGGCGGCGAAGGCACGGGACTGGCGATTGCCGAAGCGTATGTTCTCGCGGGCGAGCTGCACGCCTGCCGGGGCGACTTCAGGAAGGCATTCGTGCGGTACGAGCAGCGGCTCATGCCGTTTCTAAGACAAAAGCAACGTTCGGCGGCGAGGTTCGCCTCGTCCTTTGCGCCGAAGACCGCGGTCGGGATCGTGTTCCGCAATCACATCACCCGACTGATGCGAGTGCCGTTCGTTGCCGATTTGGCGATCGGCCGCGCACTTCGGGACGACATCGCTCTCCCGCACTACGATCTGGTGTGAGGCGAGCAGGATAGAAATGACGGGGCAAGGCCGAATCGGGGCCGATTTTGCGGGAACGGCATGAGCTCAGACAGCATATTTGAGGCGGTAGCCCAGATCGCGGTAGTGCTCGCGGGATTCGCGGGGATCGTCGGCGCGTTGGCGGGTGAGAAGCTTCGTCCGATGAACCCCGAGGTCTGGTACCCATTCTGGGCGATGATCTCGAGTGGCCTTGGCGTTTTGTTCGCTGCCCTTTTCCCTGTGCTGCTGTTCCAATTCGCCATGTCGGACAAGCTTGCGTGGGCTGCGTCCAGCGCCTTTGTCTTCGTCCTGACTTCGCTCAATCTCGCGTTCTTCCTGCCGCGAATTCTGCGGGCATCCCGGAACGACGAATTTCGCAGAATCCGGGCCATCGCGATGCCTCTGGATCTGGCGTCCTTCCTGGTGCTGACCACGCAAGCGCTCAACACGCTCGGAATCGGCTTCGCCCGAAGCATCGGCGGCTTTCTCGTCGGTCTTTATCTCCTGCTGCTGGTATCGGCGCTCAATTTTGCTTTTCTCCTGTACGTACTGGGGCGCGCGCCGGACGCCCCTCACGCAGATTAGCGCGCCTGCAGTTCAAGCGTGAGTCCGTCGTCCGGCGATGAACAACGCCGGCACCATGGCCACCACGAAGATGCCGCCGATGAGCAGAAATATGTCGCGGTAGGCGAGCACCGTGCTCTGGGCGCCGACGATGCCGAGCACGTAGCCGAACGACGCCTCGAAGCCGCGGTAGCCCACCATCCCGACGTGCTGGAATTCGAGCACCACCAGACGCATCAGCTCCCGGGTGGTGGGATTGTCCCAGCTCTGGGTGTCGTTCAGCGCCTCGTAGTGGGCGACCATGCGATCCTGCATGGCCAGTGTTATCAGGTTGATGCCGAAGGCGCCGCCGAGCTGGCGGAGAAAGTTGATGGCGCCGGAGCCGTGGGGAATGAGGGAGAGCGATAGCGGATTGATGGCGGCCGCGTTCAGGCTTGGAAATATCATCGCGAGTCCGATTCGACCCACGGCGTACCACATGAGCATGTCCACCGTGGGGGTGAAGGCATCGGCGTGGGTCATGGGATAGTTGCTGACGGCGAACAGCGACAGCCCGACAAAGATCATCGCCCGGTGTGACGTCAGGTCAGCGAGCCGGCCGGCCAGCGGAAACAGCACCGCCATGGTGAGACCGGCCGGTGCCATCAGCAGCCCGGCGTCGGTGGGGATGAGCTGGGACACGCTCTGCAGGAACAATGGAAACACGAACGTGGACCCGTACAGGCCCATGCCCATGATGAACGTGACCAAGGCGGCGGCGACGAAGCGGCCGTTCAGGAACAGGCGAAGCTCGAGGATCGGCTCGGGGGTGAACGTCTCCCAGCCGACCCAGGCGACGAACGCCGCCGTTCCTATGGCGAGGCTCAGCAGCGCCGTCTGATCGTACCACCCATGACGCTGCCCCTGGGTCAGCCCCACCAGCAGGCTCATGATGAACACTGCGCAGAGCAAAGTGCCCATCCAGTCGAAGGAGGGTCTCGGGCCGTCCCCCTCCCGTCCCGGAAAGAAGGTCTTGGCCATGGGCAGACTCACCGCGACGAACGGCACCGAGGCCAGGAATACCCAGCGCCAGGAGAGGTGGTCCACCAGCCAGCCGCCGAGGGTGGGGCCGAGCGCGGGGGCGAGCACCGTGCCGACGCCCATGAGGCCCATGGCCATGCCGCGCTGGCGGATGGGGAACACCTGGGCCGTCACCACCATGCTCACCGGGGTGGCGAAGCCGGCGGCGGCGCCCTGGATCACTCGGGCGATCAGCAGCATCTCGGTGCTGCCGGCGGCGGAGCCGAAGATCGAGCCGGCGATGAACACCACCATGGCGGTGATGTAGGTGGGGGCGATGCCGAAGGCGCGGATGCTCCAGGCCGTCACCAGCATGGTCACGGTACCGGCGGCGAGAAATGCCGTGGCCAGCCACTGGGCCTCGTCCGGGGTCATGCCGAGTGCGCCCATGATGTCCGGGATCGCGACGTTGACGATGGTCGACGATAACAGGGTGGCGAACGAGCCGATCATGCCGACGGTGGCCGCCCACCAGCGGAACGACGGCCCGATCTGGCGGAATTTCTCGATGAACGCAGGAGACGCCTGGACGCCTTCGGGAACCGCGTACTCGCTCATGAGCCGTGGGGAATTTTCAGCTCGACCATCATGCCAGGCTTGAGGCGCGGGTCGGGCTCGTCCAGATCCACGGTCACCTCGACGCGCTGAGTGATCTTGGTGAAGTTGCCGCTGGGGTTGGGATTCGGCAACAGGGCGAACTGGCTGGTGGCGGCATCGCCGATCCGCGCCACCGTGCCCCGCCGCCGCTTGCCTGGATAGGCGTCGACCTGCACCGTGACCGGATTGCCCACGTCGAAGTAGCGCAGGTCGGTTTCCTTCACGTTCGCCTTCACCCGGATCCGCCGCGGATCGTGCATCACCAGCACCCGCTGACTCGCGGCCACCTGCTCGCCGGGGTCCACGAACAGCTCGTCCACCACGCCGTCCACCGGACTTGTGATCGTATGGTACGCGAGCGCCGTGCGCGCCTGCTCGATCTGGTGGGTGGACTGAACGCGCTTCTTCTTCATCGACTCGAGCTCGGAACGCAGCACCGCCGCCTGAGCCCGGCCGGCCTTCGCTTCCGCCTGGTCCGCCCGGGCGGTGGCCACGTCAGCTTCGCGCTGCCGTACCGCCTGCACCGCGCTACGGTAGAGGTTGCGCGTCTCCTCGAACTGCTGCTCGGACAGGAGGTCGCGCCCGCGCAGCTTCTGAGCCCGCTTCCAATCGGCGTCGGCGACTTCCAGGTCCCCCTGGGCGGCGGTCAGCTCCGATTTCGCCGCGTCGAGCCGTGCTCCGGTGGCTTCCAGGTGGCTGCGGGTCTGATTCTCTACCAGATCGATGCGCGCCGAGAGGGTGGCGATGTCGGCGTCCAGCACGTCGAGACCCGACTTCAGCTCCTCGAGGTGAGAGCGCGCCTCCCGGTCGTCGATCCGTACCAGCGGATCACCCCGTGCCACATGCTGCGACTCCTCCACCGGCACCGCCACGATCCGGCCCGAGACCTGGCTCGACAACAGCAGCATGTCCGAAGAAATGCGGGCGTCGAGCACGTAGACGTTGCTCAGCCGGTCGTAGAGCCACCACAGGCCCCACGCCGCGGCGGCCACGGTCACCGCCAGCACCAGCAGATTGCTCGCGCTCAGAACACGGCGGCGGGCGGGGGACGGTGGCTGCGCCGCTGCACTGGTACTGCCTGACTCGGTCAACGGTTGCTCCCCCGGTCGATCCGCCATGGTAGCAAAACCTTCTCGCCGTTCGACCGCTCTGGCATCCTTGCGGCCGGATGATCTCCCAGCGCATTCATCTCTTCGGCGCCTCGGGCTCCGGCACCACCACCCTCGGGCGCGTACTGGCCGACGCGCTGGGTGTCCCCCACCTCGACGCCGACGACTACTACTGGCAGCGCAGCGATCCGCCGTTCATCGCCAAGAACGCACCGGCGGAGCGGGTGCGCGCCATCGAGCGCGACGTCGCCGCCGAGCAAGGCTGGGTGCTGTCAGGGTCCGTGTGCAGCTGGGGCGATCGGCTGATTCCCCGCTTCACGCTCGCGGTGTTCCTTTATCTCGATCCAGGCGAGCGTATGGCCAGGCTGGCGGCGCGGGAGCGGGCACGGTACGGTGAGCGCCTGCTGCCGGGTGGAGACATGCACCGGCAGTCCAGGGAGTTCCTGGCCTGGGCCGAAAGCTACGACACCGCGGCGCCGTCCATTCGTAGCCTGGCTCTCCACGAGCTGTGGATGAAGCGCCTGCCGTGCCCGGTGATGCGCCTCGACACTGCCGTTTCCACTCATTCACTGGTGGCGTCCGTGATGAAACGCCTGGGAGAGACTGCATGATTTCCCCTTCCGAAGCTCTCGATCGCCTGCAGCAGGGCAACCGCCGGTTCGTCGCCGGCGAGCGCGGCGCCGAAGCGATGACCGGTCCCGAGCGGCGCAGCGAAGTGGCCGGCGATCAGCAGCCGTTCGCCATCGTCCTCGGCTGCTCAGACTCCCGCGTGCCGGCGGAGATCGTTTTCGATCAGGGCCTCGGCGATCTGTTCGTGATCCGGGTCGCCGGCAACGTGGTGGCGGCTTCCCAGATCGGCAGCGTCGAGTTCGCCGCCGAGTATTTCGGCACTCGTCTGGTGGTGGTGCTCGGACATTCCCGCTGCGGGGCCGTGCTCGCCACCCTGGAGGAGCTGCAGCAGCGCTCCCGCCATCCGTCGCAGAACCTGCGCTCCATCGTCGACCGGGTGCGCCCGGCGGTGCAGCCGCTGTTCGAGTCGAATCCCGATCAGGATTCCGACCTGCTGGTGCAGCGGGCGGTGCGCGCCAACGTGCGGGCGGCGGCCAACCAGCTCCGGCACGGCTCCGCGCTGCTCGAACCGTTGATCCAGGATGGCCGGCTGCTCATCGTCGGCGCCGAGTACTCCCTCGAGACCGGGGTCGTGGAGTTCTTCGAAGGGGTACCGGAGAAGGGTTGATGCCTGGCCGCGGCCAAACACGGGTGCCGCCGAACGTCGACCCCGAGGTCGAGTCGTTGAAGGAATGCGGCTGGCGCGAGGTGGCCGGTATCGATGCCGACCTGGCGGAGGGTCGCATCGATGAAGCCGGCTGGCACGCGGCCATGGCCGAGCTCGTGGCTCCCGCCTACCTCGCGGCCGGCAGTGCGTTCGGTCAAGCCGGACATTCGGGAGACGCGGCGAGCTGGCAGGCCTCCCGCGGCATCATTGCCCATGCTCTGCATCGCAGCGGCACCTTCCTGGACGCCGGCTGCGCGAGCGGCATCCTCATGGAAAGCGTGGAGGGGTGGGGTGCGGCCAAGGGTCTGGTCATCGAGCCCTATGGCATCGACATCGTTCCCGAGCTCGCCGCGCTGGCACGACGCCGTCTGCCGCACTGGGCGGATCGGATCGCCGTCGGCAACATCCGTCACTGGCGTGCCGCTCGGCGCTTCGACTTCGTGCTGATGCGGCCGGAATACGCGCCGCCGGGGCGCCGCGCCGAGCTGGCCCGTCACGCGCTCGACCAGCTGGTCGCTGTGGGCGGGCGCCTGATCGTGTTCGTCGGGACCGAAGAGGTCCACCAGCGCCGAGCGGAAGCCGAGATCGCCGTGCCGGGCATCAGGGTGGGCGGGCGCGTGGAACGTCTGCACCCCCGACACGCGGGGCTCTGCCGGCGACTGTTCTGGGTAAACGCCCCGGGCCCCCTCGATCTGGAAGCAGATCATTCCGGCGGCTGACTCGAGTGACGAAGCGCCGTTCTTCGATGCGGTGGTGGCCGGCGCGGGGGTGGTGGGGATGGCCTGCGCCCGGGCGCTGCAGCGGGCGGGTCTAGGCGTCTGCGTGACCGATCCGGCGCCCGCCGGCAGCGTCTGCTCGTTCGGCAACGCCGGGATCATCGCCACCGATCACGTGCTGCCCATGGCGCGCCCCGACGTGCTTCGCCGCGTGCCATTCATGCTGATGAACCGCGCGCGGGCCGCTGCGCGTTCGCGCCTCAGGTCTGCCGGCGCTGCTGCCCTGGATGCTGCGTTTTGCCGCCGCCTCCCGCCCCGCCCGTGTGGCGCGCGGCACCAGCGCCATGGCGGCGCTCACCGGCGGCGCCCTCGCCGCCTGGCGCGAGGAGCTCACCGCCAGCGGTGGGCTCGGTCTGCTGGAGAGTCGGGGCATGTACGCCGTGTACGGGAGCGGCGCGGCGTTTCGAGCCGATGCCGCGGAGCGCGACGTCCAGCGCGCGCTGGGTGTGCGCTGGGAGCTGCTGGACGGCGCGGCTCTGCGGCGTCGCGAAAGCGCCCTCGGGGCGTCCGTCGCTCACGCGGTGTTTTATCCGGACGTGGCGCACGTGGTGAATCCGCAAGCCATCGTTCGCTGCCTGGAAGATGCGTTCGTCGCGGCCGGCGGTACCCGCCTGACGACCAGGGTCACGGGGCTGCGGTGCGAGCCCGAGCAGATTGCGGTGACCCTGGACGGCCAACGGCTCGCCTGCCGCCACCTGGTGATTGCAGCCGGGCTCGGCTCACGGGACCTGTGCCGGCTTCTCGGGGTGAACGTGCCGCTGGCGGCGGAGATGGGTTATCACGTGCGGTTTCCCGGGGCGGAGGCGCGGCTCCGTGTGCCGGTTGCCGCGGTGGAGCACGGCTTCATCGTCACGCCCATGGAAGGTCATCTGCGTGCGGCCGGCACGGTGGAGCTGGCGCCCCGGGAGATGGCGCCGGACTGGCGGCGGGCCCGGGCGCTGGCCAGACAGGCAGGGCGCCTGTTCCATGACGGGCTGCCGGAGCCGGCTGATTGGTGGCGCGGCTCCCGTCCCACCTTACCCGACTTCCTGCCCGCCATCGGTCCGTTGCCCGGGCATCCGCGCGTGGTGGCGGCGTTCGGCCATCAGCACGTGGGGCTGACCACCGCGACCGTGACCGCCTCGCTGGTGCGCGACGTCGTCCTGGGCGGCCAGCCGGCACTGGACATCGCCCCGTACGATCCCGGACGATTCACCTCCCCGGAAAACCCGCGCAGGAGACTGGCGTGAAAGACGAAACACTGGCGATACACGCCGGCTATCAGACCGATCCGACGACGAAGGCGGTGGCGACGCCCATCTACCAGACGGTCGCCTACGAGTTCGACGACGCCCAGCACGGCGCCGATCTGTTCAACCTCGCGGTGCCGGGCAACATCTACACCCGCATCATGAACCCGACCAACGACGTGCTCGAGCAGCGCATCGCCGCTCTCGAGCACGGCATCGGCGCCCTGGCCCTGTCGGCGGGCAGCGCGGCCATCAACTACTCGATCCTGAATCTCGCGGAGGCCGGCGACAACATCGTCACCGTTCCCCAGCTCTACGGCGGCACCTTCACCCTGTTCGCCCACATGTTGCCGAAGCTGGGCATCGAGGTGCGGTTCGCCGACGGCGACTCGGCGGCGGACCTCGAGAAGCTCATCGACTCGAAGACCAAGGCGGTGTTCTTCGAGACCATCGGCAATCCGGCCGGCAACATCGTCGACGTGGCGGCCGTGGCGCAGATGGCGCGCAGCCACGGCGTGGTGTCCATCACCGACAACACGGTGGCGACGCCGGCGCTGCTGAAACCCATCGACCACGGCGTCGACATCGTCGTGCACTCGCTCACCAAGTACATGGGCGGGCACGGCACCAGCCTCGGCGGCGCCATCGTCGACTCGGGCAACTTTCCCTGGACCGAGCACGCCGACCGCTATCGCGCCATCAACGCGCCGGAGCCCTCGTACCACGGCGTGGTGTACACCGAGGCCATGGGGCCCGCCGCCTACATCGCCCGGGCACGGACGGTGCCCCTGCGCAACACCGGCTCGGCGCTGTCGCCGTTCAACGCCTTCCTGCTGCTGCAGGGCATCGAGACCCTGCCCCTGCGCATGGAGCGTCACTGCGACAACGCCCTGGCGGTGGCCAGGCATCTGAAGGATCACCCCAAGGTGGAGTGGGTGAGCTTCGCCGGTCTGCCCGACCACCCCCATCACGAGCTGGCGCAGAAGTACATGAACGGCCGGGCGGCCAGCATCATGACGTTCGGCGTGCGCGGCGGCTTCGAAGCCGGGGTCAAGTTCTACGACGCGCTGAAGCTCTTCAAGCGGCTGGTGAACATCGGCGACGCCAAGTCGCTGGCGTGTCACCCAGCGTCCACCACCCACCGCCAGCTCACCGAGGAGGAGCAGCGCAAGGTAGGCGTCGCCCCGGAGGCGATCCGCCTGTCGGTGGGCATCGAAGCCATCGACGACATCCTGGAAGACCTCGACCAGGCGCTGTCAGCGGCATGAGCCGGCTGGCGATGGGCGGCGGGGGCCGCACGGTGCAGTGACTGCCGTGGACTTCCGGCCCCATCCACTGCTGCGCTCGCCGCACCTGCAGACCTTGCTGTCGAGCCGCATCCTGCGCGGCAACGACCACATCGGCGTCCGGCTGATGCACGACGCGGAGAGCATGGTCGTCGTCAGTCGCGACGGCGTGCGGCTGCGGGTGGACTTGAACCGCGCGGCGCGGCCCTCGGCACCGCTGGTGCTGCTGTTTCACGGCTGGCTCGGACGGGCAGACTCGCCCTACATCCGGCGCGCATCGGCCGCGCTGCACGATGCCGGTTTCGCCGTTGCGCGGGTACTGCTGCGCGACCATGGCGGCACCGCCGACCTGAACACCGGATTGTTCAATGCCGCACGGATCAGCGAGGTGGTGGACGCCTGCAACGCCGCCGCCGAGCGGGCGGGAAGCCGGAGCTGCGGTCTGCTGGGCTTCTCGCTTGGGCGGAAACTTCGTGCTGCGGCTGGCGGCACACCCGGAGACGTCGCCATGGTTTCGTTCCGCGCTGGCAGTGTGTCCGGTGGTGGACCCGGAGGCCGCGGTGGCCAGCCTCGATCGCGGCTGGATCGGCTATCAGCGCTACTTTCTCGGCAAGTGGCGCCGCGCCTTCGCCGAGAAGCAGGCCGCCTTCCCCGATCTCTACGACTTCACCGACGCGTTCCGGCTGTCACGGGTGGACACCCTCACCGACTACTTCGTCACCAGGCATACCGAGTTCCGCGACGCCAGCGACTACTACCGCCACTACACGATCACGTCCGAATTGCTGCAGAACCTCCGCATGCCGGTCCGGATACTGGCGGCGGAGGACGATCCGGTGATCCCCGCGAGGCATGTGCGGGCCCTCGAGCGCGCGGACGGGGCCGAGCTGGTGACCATGACCCGGCACGGCGGCCACTGCGGCTACATCGAGGATTGGTCCCTCGGCTGCGCCGTGGACGCCCATGCCGTGCGTCACTTCGCCGGCTTGCTCTGACCTCTCGGCTCACACCACCTCGTCGGGCTCGGCGATGCGGTAGTTGAGGTCGTAGCGGCCCACGGGCAGCTCGCGGATGCGGGTGCCGGTGGCGTCGAAAACGGCGTTGGCCAGGGCCGGCGCGATGGCCGGCGTGCCGGGCTCGCCGGCGCCGCCCCAGTCGGCGCCGGAGTTCACGATATAGGTCTCGATCACCGGCGCCTCGTCCATGCGCAGCATCTTGTAGTCGTGGAAGTTGCTCTGCTTGACGGCGCCTTTCTCGATGTAGATTTCGCCGTAGAGGGCGGCCGTCAGTCCGTAGACGATGCCCGACTCCATCTGCGCCGTCAGCCCGTCCGGCGACACCGCAAAGCCGGGATCCACTGCGCAGACGACCCGGTCCACCGCAACCTTACCGTCCTTCACGGTCACCTCCACCACCTGAGCCACGATGGTGCCGAACGACTGCTGCAGGGCGATGCCGCGGCCGCGCCCGGCGCCCAGGGGGCTCCCCCAGCCGGCTTTCTTCGCCGCCAGGTCGAGAACTGCCCGATGCCGGGGCGCGTCCGCCAGCAGATCACGGCGGAACTCGAACGGGTCCTTGCCCGCCGCGTGTGCCACCTCGTCGACGAACGACTCGATGAAAAAGCCGTGCTGGGAATGATCGACGCTGCGCCAGGGCCCGAACGGCACGTGAGTGTGGCTGTCGACGTAGTGGATGAACTGATGCTCGATGCCGTAGGGCACGTGACTGGCTTCCGCCGGGTCATGCTTGTCGACGAACTGGTTATCCCAGGCAATCAGCCGACCCTCGGCGTCGAGGCCGCCGCGGAACCGCGACACCACCGCCGGCCGATAATGGTCCTGGCGGATATCCTCCTCGCGGGACCAGATGAGCTGCACCGGCGCGTTCACCGCCCGGGACAGCCGGGCCGCCTGGATGGCGTAGTCGGCAATCGAGCGCCGGCCGAAGCCGCCGCCCAGATAGCCGTTGTGGACCGTGACCTTGGCGGCAGGAAGGTCCAGGGCCTCCGCGACCGAGTAACGGAAGCCGAGCGGGTTCTGAGTGGAGGTCCACAGCTCGCAGCGGCCATTCTCTACCCGGGCCGTCGCGTTCATGGGCTCCATGCAGGCGTGCGCCAGGTAAGGCACCCGATAGCTCGCCTCCACCACCTTCGCTGCACCGGACAGGGCCTTGCGGGCGTCGCCGCGGGAGACGTCGGTATTCTCCGTCCCGTCCTTCACCGCGGCGTCCATCTCCCGCTCGAAGCCGGCGAACAGTGCTTCGCTGTCGACGCTGTCCGCGTCGGTGGCGGACCACGCCGGCTTCACCCGGGCCAGCGCCTGATGGGCCTGCCAGTAGCCGTCGGCGACCACGGCGACGGCGTCCTCGAGGGGCACCACGGCCCGCACGCCGGGCATCTTCGCGGCCTCACCGTCGTCCACTGACACGAGCTTGGCGCCGAACACCGGCGCGCGCAGGATGGTGGCGAATTTCATTCCGGGCAGCCGGGCATCGATGCCGAAGCGGGCCTGGCCGGTGACTTTCGCCGGGATGTCCGCCCGCGGCAGGCTCTTGCCCATGAGGGTGAACTCCTCCGGCTGCTTGAGCCTGGGGCTCGCGGACGGGCGCAACGCTCCGGCCGCCGTCGCCAGCGACGCGTACGACGCCCGCCGTCCGGAGGCGGCGTGAATCACCTGGCCGTCGCCGGTCGACAGCTCGGAGCTGGGGACGTCCCAGCTGCCGGCGGCGGCGCCGACCAGCAGCTCGCGCGCCGCGGCGCCGGCGACCCGCATGCCGTGGATGCCGGTGGTGCGAATGGAGAGGCTGCCGCCGGTGATCTGCAGATGCATGGCATCGCTCACCCGCAGCAGGGTGCCGTTCAAGGTCGGCAGCAGCAGGCGCGGAATCTTCGCGTTGCCGAGCAGGTAGCCATGGGCCAGGGGATAGTTGGCGTAGCCGTCCTCGGCGGGCGCCTCCAGGATGCGCACGTCCGCCCACCGGGCGTCCAGCTCGTCCGCCAGCATCTGTGCCAGCGCCGTCTGGGCGCCCTGGCCCATCTCGGCATGCGGGACGATGGCGGTGACGGTGTTGTCCGGCGCGATCTTCACCCAGGCGTTCAGCAGCTGCTCACCGTCCCCGGCCGTGGTGACCAGTGGCGCCAGCTCGGAGCGTCGGTCGCCGGGGCGGATCGCTACCCCCACCACCAGAATGCCGCCGGCGGTGACGCCGCTGGCGATGAACGCGCGTCTTGTCCACTTACCCATGCTGCACCTCCCGGGTCAGGGCCGCGGCGCGGTGGATGGCGCGGCGGATGCGCGGATAGGTGCCGCAGCGGCAGATGTTGCCTTTCATGGCGTCGTCGATGGCGTCGTCGTCGGGCGCCGGGTTGTCCCGCAGCAGGGCCACCGCGCTCATGATCTGCCCCGATTGGCAGTAGCCGCACTGGGGCACCTGCTCGGTGATCCACGCCTCCTGCACCGGGTGCAGGGCATCGCCGTCGGCCACGCCCTCGATGGTGGTGAGGGCCTTGCCGTCAGCGGTGGACACCGGCGTGACACAGGAGCGGACGGGCTGGCCGTCCAGATGCACCGTGCAGGCGCCGCACTGGGCGATGCCGCAACCGAACTTGGTGCCGGTGAGGTCGAGGTTTTCCCGGATCACCCAGAGCAGCGGCGTGGACGGGTCCACGTCGAGCTGCCGGCGGGTGCCGTTGACGGTGAGCGTGATCATGCCGGGTGGTCCTATGGCGGGGTAGGGTGCCCCATGCTAACAAAACCGTCCCCGGGTGCGCCTGTGGCGTGGCGGTGGCGCGAGGCCGGCTGTCAGTCGTCCGCGAAGCTCGCCGGGTGGGTGCCGAGCGGCACGGGAGGCAGCGTCCAGCCCACCCGGCTGGTGGACAGGGACACCGCCGGCTGCAGAAAGCGGAGCGGACCCCAGGGCGTTTCCATGCGGTCCTGCAGCCGCGCCACCTGCCCTCTGCCGAGCGGCGTGGCGGCGAGGGACCGGCGGCGCCCCAGCCCCCGCACCCACATGCCGGTGCGCGCCAGCGACACCCGCACCCAATAGCTGCCGCCAACCCGCGCGCGGCGCTCCAACGCCGCCAGGACGCCGAAGGCGGCGAGATATCCGGTGGTGTAGTCGGTGACCGCTGCGGGCAGCAGCGACGGCTTCGCCGTTGCCGGATCGTCTTCGGCCGCCTCGGCGGTGTCCCGGCCGTGCTGCAGCGCCATGCCGGTAACGGTCTGGGCGAGCTGCTCCCAGCCGGGACGCTGCCGCCACGGGCCGTCGTGGCCGTAGCAGTTGATGGAAACGTAGACGATGCCGGGGCGCAGTTGGGACACGTCGGTGACGCCGAAGCCGAGCCCGTCCATGGCACCGGTGCGGTAGCCCTGGGAGAAGACGTCGCTGTCTCTGACCAGCCGGCGCAAGGTCTGGGCGTCGTCGGGCCGGGTGAGGTCGAGGTGCGCGGAGCGCTTACCGAAGCCCGTGTCGGCGACGAACAGGGGAACCGACGGAAGCTGCGGTGCGCCGATGCGCAGCGCCCGGGCGCCGTAGCTGGCGAGCGTGCGGGCGCAGGTGGGACCGGCGAGCACCCGGGTCAAGTCCAGCACCCGGATGCCGTTGAGAGGGCGACTGTCGGCGCCAGAGAACGACGGCATCGGCTCCGGCGCGCTGTCGCCGAGTTGGACAACGTCCACCACCGGCCGCCCTGCCAGCATCCGACCGGGCACGCTGGCGTCCCATTCCTCCGCCGACCGGGCCATGGCGCCGCACAGCCCGGCCTCGGCAATGGCATCCTCCAGCGCGTCGCCGCTGCGCGCCGCCACCGCCGCCCGCGCGGCATCGCGGTCGTCGGGCACGTCGAGCAGTCGGAGCAGGCCTTCGGTGTTGTGGGGAAAGCCCGGGTGCAGGTAGACCCAGCGGTCGTCGGCGGTGCGGTGGAAGCCGGCGGCGGCCGTGCGCTGCTCCGGCGCCTGCCGAGCGGGCGGTGAGCCATCGGGCTGCAGGAACTTCAGATGGGCGAACGACAGCAACGAAGCTTCCACATGCCGGCTGGCCGCTTCCACCTGCCCCGGCGGCGCGCCCCGCCGCACGGCGATGCGATCCGCCAGCGCCGCGCCGGCGGTGAGCGCCGCGGCCGCGGCCTCGGCCGCCATGAAGCGAGTGGCCAGAGTCACCGGCTGCGGACGGAACAGGATGCGCTCGGCGAGGTCCGGCTGCCCGGACAGCCGACCCAGGTCGGCGACGGCAGCGGCAAAGGCGGATTGGCTGACCCGTGCCATGGCCGCTCAGCCCTTGCCCGCCACGACCACCTCCAGGAGACGGGGCTCGCCGGAGGTGAACGCCTCCCGGGCAGCCTGCTCCAGCCCGTCGGGGTCGTCGATGCGAGTGGCGGCGACGCCGAGGCCGCGCGCCAGCGAAACGAAATCCAGCGCCGGCGCGAAGTCCATGTGGGGGTAGGGCCGGTTGGACGGTGCGACGCCGAACCGCTGGCGGTAGGCGTCGAGATTGTGCTTGAGCACCCGGTACTCGCCGTTGGCGAGCACCACGAACAGGATGCCGAGCCCGAGCTTGGCGGCGGTCCAGAGCGACTGCACCTGGTACATGGCGGAACCGTCGCCGGTGACGACCATCACCGGCCGTCCGGGGTGGGCGAGCTTGACTCCGAGGGCCCCGGCAATGCCCTGGCCGATGCCGCCGCCGCGCTGGCCGTAGTAGTCGTGGGCGTGACGGAATTCGAAGGCCTGGGCGAGAGGCCCGCCGGCAGTGATGGCCTCGTCCACCACGATGCCGCCGGCAGGCAGTGCCTGGGCAAGCTCGTAGAGCGCCCGCCCCGGCGACATGGCGAGCCCCTCGGAGTGCGCCATGAGTTGCGCTTCCGCGGCGAGCAGTGCCTCGGCATTGGCGGAGGCGAGCCGCGCGTTGCGCCGGGCGGCGGCGGCCGCCAGAGCGCGCCCGCCGCGTTCCGCCAGCGCCGGAACCAGCGCGGAGAACGTGGCGTCCAGATCGCCCAGCACCCCCACGTCGACGGGGAAGTTGCGGGCGAGCAGGTCGGCGCTGTCGGCGATCTGGGCGATGCGGGTACCGGCAGCGATCGGAGCGATCGGGTCGAACCAGACCTCCTCGAAGAACGGACCACCGGCCAGCAGCACCACGTCGTGGTCCGACAGCGCCCGCTGGATGGCGGCGGCTTCGAACCCCAGCGCGCCGCAGTGATTGGGGTGGCGGTTCGGGAACGGCATGTGCAGCCGAAGCCCCTCGTGGTAAACGGCCGCGCCGGCGGCTTCCGCCAGCTCCACCAGCGCCGCCCCGGCGCCGCCTCGCGCCACGTCGTCGCCGGCGACGATGGCGGGCCGCGCTGCCGCCGCCAGCAGCTCGGCCAGGGCCAGCACGCCTTGGGGGTCCGCCGACGTGCGCCGGTGCAGGGCGCCGCTGACCTCGGCGCCGTGCTCCGTCTCCTGCTCCATCACGTCGATGGGCAGCGCGACGAACACCGGACCGCGTGGCGGATCGCTGGCCACCTTGAAGGCCCGCCGCATGATGGGCGCCATTTCGTCCGCCGAGCTCACCTGCACGCTCCACTTGGTGAGCGGCGCCGCCATGGCCACCAGGTCGTGCTGAAGCATGGGGTCCCTGAGCCGCATGCGCGAGTCCTGTTGCCCGGCCGTGAGGATCATGGGCGAGCGCGCGCGCAGCGCACCGTACAGGGAGCCGAGGCCGTTGCCGAGGCCGGGCGCCACGTGCACGTTGGCGACCGCGGTGCTGCCGCTGGCCTGGGAATGAAAGGACGCCGCGCTCACCGCGACCCCTTCGTGGAGCGTCACCGCGTAGCCGATGTCCGGGTAATCGTGGAGGCTGTCGAGGATGGGGCTTTCGGTGGTGCCGGGATTGCCGAAGATCCAGCGCACGCCATGTGCCCGGAGACTGTCCATGAATACCTGGCGTCCGCGCATGCCGCTCTCGCTAATCTCCCGGTACCAGATTCAGCTCGTGGATCAGCTGGCCTTGCACGTAGATTCGCACCACGGCACGTGCCGGTGCCACCCCCAACTCCTCACGGGGGATCTCGAACGGGAACAGCACGTCCTTCTGCTTTTCCATCAGCACCTTGCCGCTGTCCCGGTCGCGGACCTCGACCCGCACCGGGCCATTCATAATGAAGGCATTCACCACCAGGCCGCCGCCCGGCGTCTCCTGCAGAGTCGGCCCGGCCTGATAGCGCTCGTGCTTTTCGATTTCCTCTTTGGGAGGTAACGTCCCCGCGTCCCCCTGGATCGGTCTCTTGACCCCCGGCGCGGTACCCGGCGCCGGCGTGGCGCCCTCTGCGGCCCCGGCCGCCGCGCCCGGCTGCGGAACGGCGTCGGCCGCAGCCGCGCACGTCCAGAGCACGACCATCACGATGGCCACGGTAGCCCGAATGGCCGCCGGGAACCGTGCGGGATTGATGCGCATACTTCGACTGTCACCGGGCGATGGCCGTCATGGTGACAAGCAGCGGCGGGAAATGCTACCGGCCCGGGCTGGCGCGCCGCACGTTGGAACCCGGGCGGGGGCCAGGGTAGCATTCGCCTTCACTGAGAAAAGGAGGATAGCGATGAGCAAGTGCGTGGTGGCCGTGACGGCGCTGCTGATGGCAGCCGTAGCTTTCCCTGCCGCGGCAGCCGGGGCTGACGTAGCGAAAAAGGGGGGCGCGGACCAGGCGGCCCAGCAGCAGATGACCAAGGAAATGACCCAGAAGATGGCCAAGTGCAAGTATCCGGAGCCGCCCAAAGTCCCGGACGGCGCCACCGCGAGCGAGGCTGCGATGGGTCAGGCCGGCGCTCAGGTGCGGGACTACGTCGCCGGCGTGCAGAGCTCTCTGCAGTGCCTGAGCGAAGTCGAGAAGTCCATGGGTGACGACATCACCGACGACCAGGAAGCCACCATCGTGGCCGTCTACAACAATGGCGTCGACCAGATGAACGCCATCGCTCAGGAGTACAACAAGCAGGTGCGCGCTTTCAAGTCGCGTTGAGCGAGCGCCGCCGGAGCCGTCACGTGCGGCTTGCCGTGTGGCGTTCCGGAGATCCCTCGGCCGAGACGGGTTCCGCGGGCGGTTCGCGAGAGGCAAGCGCGCCGGTGGCCGGCTCCCGTAGGGAGGGCTCGGCAACCCGGATGTCCTCGTCGTGCTGCGGTGCTCCGGCGCCGTCGCTCGTGTCGGCGGGCGTGAGGGGCTGCGTTGCCGTCGGCGCGGCCGAGTCCTCCCGGGCGGCTCGCGCGTTCGGCGGGGCGTTTTCCACCGAGGGCTTTGCCGGGGCCGCCGGTGAGATTTCGCTGGGCGCTGGGGTTTCGTCTTGCGCCGAGGGCTCTTTTTGGGCTGACGGCTTTTCTTGCTGCTGGGCTGAAGGCTCTTTGTGTTGTTTGGCTGAAGGCTCTTTGTGTTGTTCGGCTGAAGGCTCTTTTTGTTGTTCGGCTGAAGGTTCTTTGTGTTGTTTGGCTGAAGGCTCTTTGTGTTGTTTGGCTGAAGGCTCTTTTTGTTGTTCGGCTGAAGGCTCTTTTTGCCCTTGCGCGGAGGGCCCTGCCTCCGCTGTGGACCTGCGGACGGTCGCGGGGGGCGCGTCGCCGCGGCTTCCGGCGGGAAGCAGGTCCTGGTGGCCCGCGGGTGCAGCCAGAAGCGGCCCCGATGCGTCGCCGCACAGCACGCTGGCGCTCCGCGCGAGCTGTGCGTGCAAGTCGGTGTAGGAGTCGTTCAGGGTCTGGAACTTGCGGGCCGTCTCGCGGAACTGGCCGACCACTTCCTGCCGGTAGTCGGCGTGCTCCTGACGCGCGGTTTCCAGGTCGGCTTCCAACTGCCGTACCCGTGCACCGCCGGCGCCAGACCGGCGGGCGATCAGAAAGCCTGCGCCACCGCCGGCGGTGAGGCCCAGGAGCCCGAGAACGATGAGCCACTCCAGTCCGTACACGTGTAGCCGTCTCCTGTGCTGATAACTGCCGGCAGTGTAACGCGAGCGATTGCCGAATGCCGTCATCCCATGCCCATCCACTGCCAGTGAGCCGGCGCCCGTGGCGTTGGGCCGCCGCGGTGGCAGCCGTTCTGGTGGTCGCCCTGCTGGCGCTTTACCTGGCCACGCCGTGGCTGGGCCCGCGGCTGGCGGGCCGCTTTGCGCAGCCGCTCGGGCTCGCCGAGCTGCACCTCCGCGTGGGGCGGCCGGGCCTTTACGGGGTGAGGGTGCCCGAGCTGTCGTTCAGTCTCGGACGCGTGCACGTCACGGCCAACGGGGGAACCATCGACTACCGCCCCGGCCGGCTGCTCTCCGGGCAGCTCGACCAGGCGCGCTTCCGCCACGTTGACGTCACGGTACGTGAGCCGGCAACCGGCACGACGCCGCATCCTGCGCAGGCGAGCACGGCGCTGCCGGATGACGTCTCGTCTCTGCTCGCGGCGCTGCCGGTGGACCGGCTGCTGCTGGACGACCTGCAAGTGAGCGTGCCAGAGCTCGAATTTGCGGCCTCCGGCAGCTTCCGGCTGAGCGGCGCCGCCGCCGTTCTGCAACTGGCAGCGTCCTCCCCGGATGCGGCGCGGGGCCTCGCGTTGGACGCCCGGGTCGGTGCCGACGGAATCGTCAGCTTCAATGTCGAGGAAGCCGGCAGCGGCGCCGGCGCGCCGCTCCTCAGCGCATCCACCCGCGTGCGTCCGGGGAAGACCGGCAGCGAGCTGGCGGCGACGGGAACCGTCGCCTTGAGCGGTTTTGCCTTCGACCTGGCCGCCAACCTGGCCGGGCTTCCCGCAGGCGAGGGGAACGTCGACGGCGCTTTTTCGGCCACGACGCCCTGGCCGCCGTCCGTGCCCTGGAACCCGGCGGCGCTCGCCGCCGAGGGCTCGCTCCACGGCCGCTGGAGCAGCCGCGGCGGTGCGTTGTCGCTGAGGGCGGTCGGCACCGACTGGCAGTTTGCGGAAGGTGTGCTGAAAGCCCATGCCGATGGGTCCGTGGCGGATGCCGGTCGGCTGGTCCGACTGCACCTGGACGTCGACCGGCTGAGGCCGGACGGCGCGAGCGGCCATGGCGCGGTGACCGCATGGTACGGCGGCGGCGCGCCTCTGCCGACCCCCACTCGGCAATCAGCGGCCGCTTCAGGGGCGCCGGCACCAGCCGCGGCGGACACCCAGCCGCTCGCCGATGTCGAATGGACCTTGGCGGCGGACGCGCTGACCGTGGAGGGGCGGTACCGGCTGTCGGGCGCGGTGCTGGACCTGGCGGCCGCGCAGGCCGGCTTGCCCCCCGGCGACGGCTCCCTCGCAGGCGACGTGGCGCTGCGCGTGCCGTGGCCTCAGGAGCCCTGGCCGTCCTGGGGCTCTCTCGCTGGCCGCGGCTCGCTCGAGGGAAGCTGGCACACACAATCCGGCGACCTGGGGGTTCGTGCCGCGGACGGCCACTGGCGCCTGGAGAAACAGCGCTTGAGCGGCGACTTGAAGGGCGCCGTCGAGGTCTCTGGAACGGCGCTGGCGGCGGCGCTGGACGTTCAGTCGGCGACCTTTGCCGGGCGCGTCCTGAAGGTAGCGGGGACGGTGGCCGGCGGCCGCACCGTCCGGCTGCCCTTCACCGCCCGCCACGACCTGAACACCGGCCGGGGGAGCCTCACGGCAGCCGGGGACGTGACCATCGACCGGCCGCTGGGCCAGGACCTGATCGTCGGCTGGAACCAGCCGTTCGATCTCACGGCCGGCCAGGGTACGGTGTCCGGTCGGCTCGATTGGCGGGCTGGCGCCGCGCCCGGCGGAGCCATCCAGCTCGGCCTCAGCGGGGTGACGGCCGCCTACGAGGACTACCAGGCCGCCGGCATCAGCGGCACCCTGGCGTTCTCCGGCACTGGCGCGAACTGGTCACTGGCGCCGTCACCGCTGGAGATCCGGGAGCTGCATACCGGTGTCAGCCTGGCGAACGTGAGCACCGGCGTGGCCTGGTCGGGCGACAGCGTGACGGTGGACGCCACCAGCGCGGAGCTGCTCGGCGGCAGCGTCCGAACGGGCGCCTTCGGCTACCGGCTCGACAGCGGCGTCGCCGGCCTGGTGGTGGAGCTGGCGGATCTCGATCTGGCGCAGATCCTCGCCCTGGAGGGCGAGCACGTATCCGGCACCGGCAGCCTCGACGGCACTCTGCCGGTGCAGGTGCGCGGCCACCGTCCAGCCATCGTCGCCGGCCGGGTGCAGGCGGATCCTCCGGGCGGGGTGATCCACGTGGCGCCCGCCATCGCCGGCGCGGCTGGTCAGCCCGGCCTCGATTTCGCGCTGCGGGCACTGCAGGACTTCCAGTACAGCGCGTTGTCCGCCGACGTCGACTACGGGGCCGCGGGGGATCTGGTTCTGGCCGTGCATCTGGAAGGCCGGAACCCCGCCGTTCAGGGCGGCCGGCCGATTCACTACAACCTCACCGTCAGCGAGAACGTGCCGACCCTGCTGAAGTCGCTCCGCCTCCAGGAGGAGGTGACCCGGAGGATCGAGCGCCGGCTGAAGGACTGATTGCCGCCGGGCTGGCGACTGAGTACCCTCTCCAGCGTTCCACGCCGCGGAAGTCCGGCCTTGCTCCACACTTTCCATCCGCGCAATGCGCGTCTCGTGCGCATCGCCTTCGCTTCGCTGGTGCTCGGCGCCGCGGCCTGCACGCCGACCGTGAAGGTCGCCACCGAAGATCCCATTACCATCAACCTCAACGTGAACATCCAGCACGAGATCCGGATCAAGGTGGATCGGGAACTCGAGGATCTGTTCAGCAAGGACAGCGACCTGTTCTGACGGAGTGACTGACCCATGCCCAGGCTTGCCGCCTCACTGACGCATCTGCTCGCGGCCGCGCTGTTGGCTTCGGCCACCGCCGTGGCCGCGTTCGCCGCCGACCTCGGCCTCGACGACGCCAAGCGCGAGGGCCTGGTGGGAGAGACCACCGAGGGGTACGTGGCGGCGGTGGACGATTCGCCGTCCGCGGCGGTGAAGGCCCTGGTCGAGGAGGTCAACGCTCGACGGCGCAGCGAATACCTGCGCATCGCCAAGGACAACGGCCTGGAGTTGCCTCAGGTGGAAGCCCTGGCCGCCAAGAAGGCCATCGACAAGACCCGGCCCGGCGACTGGGTGCGGTTGAACGGCGACTGGCGTCGCAAATGATCGCAGCCGCCGGGGACTCGGCCGCCATGGCGGGGGCCGCTCGTTGACGACAGAGGGCTGGATCACCATCGCCGTGGTGGTCGTGACGGTGGGCCTGCTGGTCCGCACGCGGCTCGCCCCGGACATCATCCTGGTAGGTGCCCTCACGGCGCTCATGGTGGCCGGCGTGCTCACTCCCAGCCAGGCGCTCGAAGGCCTGTCGAACCCCGGCCTCGCCACCGTCGGCGTGCTGTACGTGGTCGCGGCAGGTCTGGTGGATACGGGCGCCATTCACATGCTCGGCTCGCGGCTGCTGGGGCGACCGAAGTCGCTGGTTTCGGCCCACCTGCGCCTGATGCTGCCGGTCACCGGGCTGTCGGCGTTTCTCAACAACACCCCGGTGGTGGCGATGATGGTGCCGTTCGTCGAGGAGTGGAGCCGCCGCTGCCTGTCTCCCGGTGTCCCAACTCATGATTCCCTTGAGCTACGCGGCCATCTTCGGCGGGATCACCACCATCATCGGCACCAGCACCAACCTGATCATCAACGGCATGTTCATCGACCGCACCGGTAGCGGCGGCTTCGGCTTCTTCGAGATCGGCCTGCTGGGCCTGCCGCTGGCGGTCGCCGGCATCGTCTTCGTCGTGATGTTCGCCCGCTGGGCGCTGCCAGACCGGACTTCCCCCCTGCGGGAAACCGACGGCGCGCGCGAGTACACGCTGGAAATGCTGGTGGAGGAGGCGAGTCCGCTCATCGGCAAGAACCTGGAGGAAGCGGGGCTCAGGAATCTGCCCGGGGCATTTCTGGCGGAGATCGAGCGCGGCGGCACGGTGCTCCCGGCGGTGTCGCCCCGGGTGCGCCTGCAGTCGGGTGACCGACTGCTGTTCGTGGGGGTGGTCGAGTCGGTAGTGGACCTGGTGCGTGTGCGCGGGCTGGTTCCGGCCCCGGATCAACTCTTCAAACTCGACGCCCCGCGCGCCGAGCGGCGTTTCTTCGAGGTGGTAGTGTCCCGCTCGAACCCCATGGTGGGCCGGAGCATCCGCGTCGGGGCATTCCGCACCCGTTACGATGCGGTGGTGATCGCGGTCGCCCGCAACGGCGCCCGGGTGCGGGGCAAGGTGGGCGACATCGAGGTGCGCACCGGCGACACGCTGCTGCTGGAGTCGCGGCCGTCGTTTCTCACCCGCCAGCGCAACTCCCGCGACTTCCTGCTGGTCAGCGAGGTGCGCGACGCCTCACTCCCCCGTTACGAACGGGCGTGGACGGCGGTGGCGATCCTCGCCTTCATGGTGCTGGCCGCCGCCAGCGGCGCGCTCTCCATGCTGGAAGCGGCGCTGGTGGCCGCGGCCGCCATGCTGGCCACCCGCTGCACCAACGCCGGCGCCGCCCGCAACCGGGTGGACTGGTCGGTGCTGACCGTCATCGGCGCCTCTCTCGGCCTCGGCACGGCCATGAGCAGCAGCGGCGCGGCCACCAGCATCGCCTCGTCGTGGATCTCGCTGGCAGGAGACAGCCCCTGGCTGTCCCTCGCCGCCATCTACGTCATCACCAGTCTGTTCACCGAGCTCATCACCAACAATGCGGCCGCGGTGCTGGTGTTCCCCATCGCCGCCGCCACCGCTGAGAGCCTGGGGGTGAGTCCCTGGCCGTTCATGGCGGTGGTCATGGTGGCGGCCTCGGCGAGCTTCGCCACCCCAATCGGCTATCAGACCAATCTGATGGTATACGGCCCCGGCGGCTATCAGTTCACCGACTACCTGCGCCTCGGCGTGCCGCTGAACGTGCTGCTGGGGGTGATCGCGGTGCTGCTCGCCCCGTTCATCTGGCCCTTCACACCCTGACCCCAATGGATACCTGTCAATGATCCCTCGGCCGACCCGATGTTATGCTCCGGTCGCGAGGTGGGATAAAGAAAAGACAAGGAGCACACCTATGATCGAGCGTTTCAACAACAGCGTGCTGCGGCTGGTGATGGTTTCCATGCTGATCTGCGCGCCGCTGGCGCCGGCTCAGGCCGGGATCGTCGGCACGGGAACCGCCATCGCCATGAATCAGCGCGCGGAGCGGGTGGAGAGGATCAACTCCGTGCTGATGCGCGATGACGTGCGCACTCAGCTTCAGGCTATGGGCGTCAATCCCCAGGATGCCGTGAAGCGGGTGAACTCGCTCACCAACTCCGAGCTGGCCCAACTCGATGCCCGCCTGGACAAGCTGCCGGCCGGCGGTTCGTTGCTGGGCGTGCTCGGCGTTCTGCTGGTGATCCTCGTAGTGCTGGAGCTGCTCGGCGTCACCAACGTCTTCACAGGCATCTGATACGCGTGCGCTGCCGGTGAACCGCCGGCTTTCCGGTCTGGTTCTGGCGGGCGTGCTGGCGCTTGGCGGGTGCGCCAGCCTGTGGCGGCACGAGCCCGCGCTCCGGGACAGCCCGGTGGAGCTGACGGATACCGCCTTTTTCCCTCAGCGCGCCTATCAGTGCGGCCCGGCGGCCCTCGCCACGGTGCTGGACGCCAGCGGCGTCCAGGCGACGCCGGATGGCCTCGCGTCGTCGCTCTACATCCCGGATCGGCACGGCACTCTGCAGGTGGAGCTGATGGCTGCAGCGCGCCGTCATGGGCGGCTGGCGGTCGTGCTCCAGGGCCAGCTGCCGGCCGTCATCCGGCAGCTCGAGGCCGGGCGACCGGTGCTGGTGCTGCAGAACCTGCTGTTCTCGTTCTATCCGCTGTGGCACTACGCGGTGGTGGTGGGATATCAGCCGTCGCCGGAGCGAGTGATCCTGCGCTCCGGTCGGACCCGCCGCCGGCTCATCCGCCAGTGGCGCTTCGAGGACAGCTGGCGGCGCGCCGACCGGTGGGCAATGGTGGTGCTGGCCCCGGCAGACGATCCCGCGGGCCTGGCGCCGGACGCCTACCTGCAGGCGGCCGCGGACCTGGAGAGTACGGGCGCGCACGGCGCGGCGCTGACCGCGTTCCGCTCGGCCGAGAAGGCGTGGCCCGAGCAACCTCTGGCCGCCCTCGGCGAGGCTAACAACCTTTACTATCTCGGCCGCTACACCGAGGCGGCGGACGCCTACCGCCGCCTGCTCGACAACCATCCTCATCAGGTCGTTGCGGTGCACAACCTGGTCATGCTGCTGCTCGAGCGCCGCCAGCCCTGTGAGGCGCGCGACGTGCTGGACAGCGCGGCCGGCCTCACCGGTGAGCTCATGGACGCGGCCCGGCAGGCGGTGGCGGCTGCGCACCCCGGCACCTGCCCCGCTGGCGGCGCTGCGCCGGTTTCTCTAAATTAGCCGGTTCGGCTGCATTCGGGGGAGTATCCATGACCATCCAGCGGCTTCTGGTGGCGAACCGCGGTGAGATCGCGATCCGCATCGCGCGCGCCGCGGCCGAGCTCGGTATCGAAGCGGTGGCCGTGTATCCGGCGGACGATGCCGCGAGCCTTCACGTCAGCAAGGCCCACCGGGCGGTGCCGTTGCCGGGACGCGGCGCGGCGGCCTACCTGGACGGTGCGGCGCTGATTGCCGCGGCCCAAGAGGCCGACTGCGACGCCGTGCACCCTGGCTACGGGTTCCTCAGCGAGAACGCCGGCTTCGCCCGCGCCTGCACGGCGGCGGGCCTGGTGTTCGTGGGGCCACCGGCCGAGACCCTCGAGCTGTTCGGCGACAAAGTGCGCGCTCGCGCGGCAGCCCGCGAGGCGGGGGTGCCGGTGCTCGACGGGGCGCCGGCCGATCCGCCGCCGGAGGGCGCTGCGCAGACGCTGTCCGTGGAGCAGGCGCAGAGCTTCTTCGCCGGCCTGCGCGGCGGCGCGGCCATGGTGATCAAGGCCAGAAACGGCGGGGGTGGCCGCGGCATGCGGGTGGTCACGAACGCCGCCGATGTGGCCGCCGCCTGGGAGCGCTGCCGGTCGGAGGCACAGGCGGCGTTCGGCAACGCCGAGCTCTACGTGGAGCAGTTCCTGTCCGGCGCCCGCCACGTGGAGGTGCAGGTGCTCGGCGACGGCGCGCGGGTGGTGCATCTCGGCGAGCGGGACTGCAGCGTGCAGAGGCGCCACCAGAAACTGGTGGAGGTTGCGCCCTCACCGGCCCTGGACCACGCCCTGCGCAGCCGCATCCACGCCGCGGCGGTGGATCTGGCCGCAGCTGCGCGCTACCGCAACGTCGGAACCCTGGAGTTTCTGGTCGACGTCGGCGCCGGCACGTTCGCTTTCATCGAGGCCAATCCGCGCCTGCAGGTGGAGCATACGGTGACCGAGGAGGTCACCGGCGTCGACCTGGTGGCGACGCAGATCCGCCTCGCCGCCGGCGCCACCGTGGCGGATCTCGGGCTGGAGTCGCCGCCGCCGCCGCGCGGCTACGCCGTTCAGGTGCGGGTGAACATGGAGCGGATGGTGGCCGACGGATCCGCCGTGCCGAGCGGCGGCACCCTCACCGCCTTCTCGCCGCCGAGCGGGCCGGGCGTGCGTGTCGACACGTTCGGTTATGCCGGCTACCGGACCAGCCCTTATTACGATTCGCTGCTGGCCAAGGTCATCGGCTGGAGCCCCCGGGACGACTTCGCCGCAGCCGTGCAGAGAACCTACCGGGCGCTGTGCGAGTTCCAGATCGACGGGGTCGAGACCAACCTGGTGTTCCTCGAGAATGTGCTCTGCCACCCGGAGTTCCGGGCGGGCCGGGCTCACACCCGGTTCGTGGACGAGCACGGTACCGAGCTCGCTGCCGCCAGGCCCCACGCGGCCTGGTACCCGCCGAGCGCGGGCGAAGCGTCGGGAGACGCCGGCAACGGTGCGCGCACCGTGGGCGCCCGGCTCGACGGCAGCGACCCGCTGGCGGTGTTGACCTACGGCCGCCAGAGCCGTGAGCCTGCCGCGGCGCGGGCGGGCGCGCCGGCCGAAGGCCCTTCGGGTGCGGAGGCCGTGCCGGCGCCCCTGCAGGGCACAGTCATCGCCATCGGTGTGGGTGAAGGCGACGAGGTGACGGCCGGCGCGCAGCTCATGGTCATGGAGTCCATGAAGATGGAGCACGAGATCCGCGCGCCGCTCGCCGGCATCGTGCGCCGCATCGGCGTGACCTCGGGCGACACCGTCCGGGAAGGTCATCCGCTGGTCTTCATCGAGCCGGCCGAGGTGGCCGGGCCCGGCGAGGATCGCGCCGAGGAGGTGGACCTGGACCGGACCCGTCCCGACCTGGCGGAGGTGCTCGCCCGGCGTGACAAGACCCTGGACGCGGCGCGGCCGGATGCAGCGGCGAAGCGTCACGAACGGGGGCAACGGACGGCTCGGGAGAACGTGGAGGACATCTGCGATCCGGGCACCTTCGTCGAGTACGGCGCGCTGGTGCTGGCCGCTCAGCGGCGGCGCCGGGCGTTGCCCGACCTCATCGACAAGACCCCGGCCGACGGCATGATCACCGGCGTCGGCGCCATCAACGGTGAGCTGTTCGGCGACCCTGCCAGCCGCTCGGTGGTGATGGCCTACGACTACACTGTGCTGGCGGGCACTCAAGGTGGTCAGAACCACCGTAAGACCGACCGCATGATCGACGTGGCGGAGCAGGGTCACATGCCCGTGGTGCTGTTCGCCGAGGGCGGCGGCGGCCGTCCCGGCGATACCGACGGTGTCGGTGTCAGCACCCAGACCACCTTTTCACGCTTCGCGCAGCTTTCCGGGCTGGTGCCCATGGTGGGCATCACGTCCGGGCGCTGCTTCGCCGGCAACGCCTCGCTCCTCGGCTGTTGCGACGTCATCATCGCCACCGCCGGCAGCAACATCGGCATGGGCGGCCCGGCCATGATCGAGGGCGGCGGGCTGGGGGCGTTCGCCCCGGAGGAGATCGGACCGCTTGCCGTGCAGGTGGCGAACGGGGTGGTGGACATCGCGGTGGCGGACGAAGCGGAAGCCGTTGCCGCCGGCAAACGCTACCTTTCGTACTTCCAGGGCCGGGTGACCGGCTTCGAAGCGCCCGACCAGCGCCTCATGCGGCGCATCGTTCCCGAGAATCGGCTCAGGGTCTACGACATCCGGCAGGTGATCGACACCATCGCCGACGTCGGCTCGGTGCTGGAGCTGCGGCGCGGCTTCGGCCTCGGCATGGTGACCTCGCTGATCCGCATCGAAGGCAGGCCGCTCGGCGTCATTGCCAACGACCCGCGCCATCTGGGCGGCGCCATCGACTCGGACGCGGCCGACAAGGCCGCTCGTTTCATGCAGCTGTGTGACGCCTTCGATCTGCCCATCCTGTATCTGTGCGACACCCCGGGGATCATGGTAGGCCCGGAGGTGGAGAAGACGGCCCTGGTGCGCCACTCCAGCCGGATGTTCCTCATCGGCGCCAATCTGTCGGTGCCTTTCTTCACCATCGTCATCCGCAAGGCCTACGGGCTCGGTGCCATCGCCATGTCCGGCGGCTCGCACCACACGCCGCTGGCGTCGGTGGCCTGGCCGACCGGCGAGTTCGGCGGCATGGGCCTCGAAGGATCGGTGAAGCTCGGATACCGCAACGAGCTGGCTGCCATCGAAGATCCAGAGGCGCGGCGCGCCCGCTTCGACGAGATGGTCGCCCGGGCCTACGAGCACGGCAAGGCGCTCAACTACGCGAGTCTGTTCGGCGTCGACGACACCATCGACCCGGCCGACTCCCGCTGGTGGGTGGTGAGCCTGCTGAAATCCCTGCGCGTCAATCCGCGGCTCGGCAAGAAGCGTCCGGCCATCGACGGCTGGTGAGGCGGTGCCGCCCGTGCCGGAACAGAGGTCACAGCAACGGTTCCTGGCAGATCCCGGCTGCTTTCCGAGCAGCTACGATGCGGGCCGTGCCTGCTTCGAGCTGCGGCGGGCCGACCGCGTCGCCCTGTCGGCGGCGCCGTTCCTCGACCAGCGGTTCACTGCCGCGCGCCCGGTCGTCGGCCGGCTGCCGCTGGCCGGCCTCCTCGCGCCGGAGCCCCCGACGCCGCCCCTGTACGTCTTTCACACCGCCTTCTGCTGCTCGACCTTGCTGTGCCGCTGCCTCGACCATCCGGGACTGTGCCTGACCCTCAAGGATTCGGGCCTCGTCATGGATCTGGCGAACGCGTTGCGTACCGCCGGGGACCCGGCGGGCGCGCGCCGGGCGCGCGAGGCGCTGATTCAGGGCGTCCGCCTGCTGGCACGCCCGCACAGCCCCGGCGAGCGGGTGCTGATCAAGCCGCCGAACGCCGCCGCGGTCGCGCACGGGCCGCTTCTCGAAGCGGCACCCGGCAGCCGCGCGGTACTGCTGTTCTCGAGCCTCCGCAGCTTCATGGTGTCGATCCTGAAGAAAGGCGAGCAAGGGCGGGCGTTCGTTCGCACCCTGTACAACATCTTCACCCTGGACGGCACCGGATTAGCGGCGATCCCGTCCCGCCAGGCCATGACGTTCACGGACATGCAGGTGATGGCCCTGGTGTGGCGTCATCAGATGGAGAGCTATGCGGGCCTGCTGGAACGGTATGGTCGCGCGCGACTTACCGTGCTCGACTGCGAGCGCCTGCTCGACGATCCCGCCGCCACCCTGAAGCTGCTGCGCGGGCGCCTGGTGCTCGATCTGCCCGACGCGGCCATCGATGCCACCGTGGCCGGCGAGGTGCTGCGGCGGAACGCCAAGTTCGAGGGCTCCGACTACGACGCCCGCGCTCGACGCGAGGAAGCCGCCGAGGTGGAGGCTGCCTGGGCCGCCGATCTCGACCGCATCGTCGGCTGGGCCGGCAATGTGGTGCTCGACCGTCCGCTCCGCGGCGATCTCGCCGCATACTGAGCGCCGCTGCCGGTGTGCAACGCCTCAGGCGGCGTCGGATTTTCCTGACGGGCTCGCGTACCGATCGTTCAGTGCCTGCACGAACTGGTCCGCCTGGGCTATCACCTCGTCGAGCTGGCGCCGGCTGCGGCGGTTCCAGCCTTTGGGCCGGGACGACGCCAGCGACCGCCACCAGGTCTTGGTGTTGGCCGAGAACGCGTGGCGCAGCGCTGAGCGGTCGTGGGGCCGCAGGCTTTCGTCACGCTGGATGCGCCGCTCCAACGAATAGCCGGACAGCCGTCTCAACCCGATATAGATCCAGGCGAGAGCGAGGACGATGGCCACGATGACGATGATCTCGGGCACGGTCCCGAGGGACGCGATGGGCGTGTAGCGGAAACCGTCCCACTGGCCGGTGGCCAGGCTCCACGCCAGGAACAGGGCCAGCAGCGTGCCGAACACGGCGAGCGAGCCCCACAGGGTTCGCCGGCGCCAGCGACGCCGCAGGTCGGCGAGCCGAGGCACCAGGTCGTCACGCAGAAAGCGCGCGGTCTTCTCCAGCACGCCGACCACCCGGTAGGCCCGCTCCACCTCCACCTGCTGAATGCGGCGTTCGATGTCCGCCAGGTCCTCGTCGCGCTTGCGCTCGAGGCGCTCGCGCACCTGCTCGTCCTCGACGGGTATCGAGGCCTGGCGGGCGTAGATGCGGTAGAAGCGCCCGGCTGTGAGGCCGTGCTGGGCCAGTGCCCGCTGCCACGCCGCCACCACCTCCTCGGGATTGTCTTCCCGCGCGCTGTTGTCGATCTGATTCAGTATGTACAGGAATTTGGTGGCGTCCGGCCGGTTGACGGTGTCGCCCACCAGGTGTTTCAAGGTATCCCCCATGGCGCCCGGCTCCGGGTGGCGCGCATCGAAGAACACCAGCACCAGGTCCGACAGACCGATGATGTGGTCGGTGATGAGAAGGGTCGAGGTACGCTGCTGATCAGCGTCGAAGCCGGGGGAGTCGATGAAGATCTTGCCGCGCAGGGGCTCGGCCCGGCAGGTCTTGAGCTGCAGATAGGAATCCACCCGGCGGCCTTCGCCGGCAGCCACCTTCTCGATGCCGTGACTGATCTGATAGAACGGAAACCGCGGGTCGCTGTCCAGGGCCAGCCCCGGCAGCACGGCGGACGTTTCGTCGGCGCCGTAGCAGATCACCGTAAACTTGTCGTCCACCGCCTGATTGCCGGTGCGCTGCAGGTTCTGCCCGGTGTACTCGTTCAGGAACGTGGATTTGCCCGCCGAGAACGTACCGAGCACGGAGATCACCGGCCACCAGGACACCTGCGCCGCGAACGAGTCGTCATCGCCGAGGAATCCCAGGCGCCGGGCGACGCGGTCGAGCTGCTGGAAGCTGCCCACTGCTCCCGCCAGCACGGGGTTTTCCTGCTGAAGATGAGATTCCAGGCGCTTCACGCGCTCCTGAGTGGTCGTTCTGGCCATATCGCCTCGCGCAGTGTGAATCAGTCGAACGGCTCGGTGTGGGTGGTGAAGCCCCGATGTCGCAGACCCTCGGACACGCTCCTCACCATCGCCGGATTGCCGCAGACGAATGCTGCGGTATTCGCCGGGGTCAGGACGAGCCGCCTGACGAGCGCCTCGACGTGGGACTCCACCCGGCCCCGCGCCCCGCGCCAAGCGGCATTGCGCGGACTGTCGGGCCGGCTGACGGTGGGCACGTAGGTTACGAGCGCGGGGTGGCGCCGCGCCAGCTCGGCGAGCTCGCCGGCGTAGCCGAGCTCGTCGGCGAAGCTCGCGCCGTGCAGGATCACGAAGCGGCGAGCACCCGCTAGCCGCGCCGCCGGCCGGTCATCGGCCGAGGATCGGCCGCCATGGCCGCTCCGGTGCAGATGATCGCGCACGAACGAGACGTACGGTGCGATGCCGGTGACCGTCGCGATCAATAGCTGATTGGTCCGGCTGGTGTCCACCCGCAGGGCGCCTCGCGGCTTGTCGCCGACGGCCAAGGCCGTGCCTGGCCTGACCGCACGCAGTCGCTCCGAAAGCCGGCCGCCTGGAAACAGCTCGACGAAGAATTCCAGGTGGTCCTGGTGCGGCGCTGAGGCCAGAGAGTACTTCCGGGTCAGGCCGGGCAACCCCATCTTCACGTGTTGGCCGGGCCGATAGCGGAATCCCCGGGGACGGGCGACGGAAAGGCGCAGCAGATTCTCCGTCACGTCCGTGCGCTCGAGCAGCGTCGGCCCGGAATGGGCGCCGTCGGCGGTCTTGTTCCACCGCGGGGTCGTGGTGCCTGCGACGGCCGGTTCGGCGCCGCCGCCCGCCGCCCGCCGCAGCCGTGCCAGGCGTCGTCGTGCCGCGAACGTCAGCAGGGACTGCAGATCACTGCGCCGGGTCGCTTCGGCGCGGGCCTGCATGGCGTCTGCTCCGCGCCCGGGTCGCGCCGACCTGTCGGCCGCCCGCCGCTGCGAGGCAGCGGCTTTGGTGTGGACCGGTGACTTCATGGAACCACCCGGCTTGCAAGAGTCGTTCCGGTGGCACATCCAGTCAGCGGCAGCGGGCCCGGCGACGGCAGCTCCCAGCGCGGCCGTGTCCCATGGCGGCCGAGCCCCGCCAGCGACTCATACGGAACCTGCCGTGCCGGCAATGGCCAACGTCGCCATCGACGTCGGCATGTAGCGGTTCAGCGGCGTGGCCTGGTCCTCCCAACGATCTTCGTAGAACCCGGCGATCACGAAGCCCGCGGCGAGCTGACCGCCGATCTGAACATCCAGGCTGTGGCCGAACTCCAGCGCCTCCCCCGCGGCCATCTGCCGCGCCAGCCGCGCCCGGTCCAGGTGCGTGACGTCCGCGTACGGGAGCTCGAAGCGCGCCGTGAGCGGCGCGCCGGCTTCGATCGCCTGGTGGTCGAAGAGGAAGAAGTCGGGGTTCATGAAGCCGGCCAGCAGCCGCCCGCCGGGACGCAGCACCCGGTGGCACTCGCGCCACACCGCCTCCACCTGGGACGTGAACACGTTCGAGACGGGGTGGAAGATCAGATCGAAACTGCCGGGCTCGAAGCAGCCGAGGTCGGCCATGTCGCCGCGCACCGTGGTGACGTCGAGCCCTTCGCGCTCCGCCACCAGGGCGTCCTTGCGAAGCTGCTCGTCGGACGCATCGAAGCTCACCACCCGGCCGCCGGCCGCCGCCAGCACCGGCGCCTGCTGGCCGCCGCCGGAGGCCAGGCAGAGTACCCGCGCCCCGGAGAGATCGCCGAACCACGCCCGCGGCACCGGACGACTGGGGGTGAGAATCAGCTCCCAGCGCCCCCGCCGCGCACCGTCGATCATCGCGGCGTCCACCGGTTCGCACCAGCGGCTGGTGCCCGACGACGATTGCCGGTTCCACGACCGGCGGTTGTGCTCGAGCACGTCAGGGGTGTCGTTCATGACGGAAGGCCGCCGTTGTGGTGCCCTCACTGTAGCGCAACCCGGCGCCCACACCCACAGCGGCATGGGGCTTGCAACCAGCCGGGCCCGGTGCCGGCGCGGGGTATGCTGTATCCTGCCTGCGGAGCTTTCTGTGATCGAGCGCACTGTGATCGAGCGCCCCGTGGAGTGAGACCATGAGCTGGCCAGCCCGTGTCATCACGAGACGTCTATTCAACGTCGTCAAAGCGGCGTTGCCCGGCATCTCGGCCACCGAGCGGCAGGCGCTGGAAGCCGGCGACGTGTGGTGGGATGCCGAGCTCCTGTCGGGTCGGCCGGACTGGCAATCGCTGTTGACGGACATCCCGGCGTACCGGCTATCACCCGAGGAGCAGTCGTTCGTCGACGGCCCAGTCGCCGAGCTGTGCGACATGATCGATGACTGGCGGGTCAACTTCGAGCTGCGGCGACTGCCCCCACCGATCTGGGCATTCCTGAAGCGTCACAAGTTCTTCGGCATGATCATTCCCACCGAGTATGGCGGTCTGGGATTTTCCGCCGCCGCCCACTCCGAAGTGGTGTCGCGCATCTCCACCCGCAGCGCGGCCGCGGCGGTGACGGTGATGGTGCCGAACTCCCTCGGCCCCGGCGAGCTGCTGCTGGAGTACGGCACCGAGGAGCAGAAAGACTACTACCTGCCGAGACTGGCCGACGGACGGGAAATCCCGAGCTTCGGTCTCACCAGCCCCGAGGCGGGCTCCGACGCTTCCGCAATGACGGACACCGGCGTCGTCTGCTACGGCGAGGTCGATGGCGAGCGGGTGCTCGGCATGCGCCTCAACTGGCACAAGCGCTACATCACCCTCGGCCCGGTGGCGACCTTGCTCGGGCTGGCATTCCGCCTCGAGGATCCCGAGGGCCTGCTCGGCGGCGAGAAAGATCGCGGCATCACCCTTGCGCTGGTGCCGACGGATACCCCCGGCGTCGACATCGGGCGGCGTCATCTGCCGTCGTTGCAGGCATTTCAGAATGGCCCCAACTGGGGCCGGGACGTGTTCCTGCCACTGTCCGCCATCATCGGCGGCGACGCACGCATCGGCCAGGGCTGGCAGATGCTGATGACGGCCCTGGGCGCCGGCCGCAGCATATCCCTGCCGGCCCTGTCCGCCGGTACCGTCAAGCTCGCCGCCCGCACCACCGGGGCCTACGCCCGCATCCGCGAGCAGTTCAACGTGCCCATCGGCAGGTTCGAAGGCGTCCAGGACCGGCTCGCCTATATTGCCGCCATGGCCTACGAGCTCGAGGCGGCGCGCCAGGTGACGACCCTCGCCATCGATGGCGGCCATACCCCGTCGGTGATCTCGGCCATCATCAAGTCCCAGGCGACGTTCCGCGCCCGCGCGGCGCTGATCGACGCCATGGACGTCCACGGCGGCAAGGCGGTGTGCGACGGTCCGAGCAATTATCTCGGCAACCTCTACCGCGCCATGCCCGTGGCCATCACCGTGGAAGGCGCCAACATCCTGACCCGCAACCTCATGATCTTCGGCCAGGGCGCCATCCGCTGCCATCCGTACCTGCTCGAGGAGATGCTGGCGGTGGAGGATGCGGATCCGGATCGCGGCATGGCGCGCTTCGAGGCGGTGATTTACAAGCACCTGGGGTTCGCGGCAGGCACCTTCGGCAGAGCGTTCTGGCGTGCCCTGACGCTCGGCCGCTGGGCGCCGCGACCGGCGGCGGCGGGCGCCGAGGCGCCCTTCTACCGGCAGCTCAGCCGTTATTCGGCGGCCCTCACGTTCGTCGCCGAGGTGGCGCTGGTGCATCTGGGCGGCGCGCTGAAGCGCAAGGAGATGATCTCGGCGCGGCTCGGCGACGTGCTGAGCGAGTTGTACCTGCTCTCCTGCGTCCTCAAACGTTTCCATTCCGACGGGCAGCCTGGCGAGGATCTGCCGTTGCTGAGGTGGTGCTGCGAGCGCGGCTTCGGCGCCATCGAGCGCAGCTTCGACGAGGTGCTGCGCAACTATCCGAGCCGGCCGCTCGCGGCCTTCATGCGTGCGGTGGTTCTGCCGCTCGGCGTGCGCCGCCGGGGCCCGTCGGATGCCTTGTCCAGGCGCTGCGCGGACCTGCTGATGGAGCCGGGCGCCCAGCGCGAGCGGCTGACCCCGGGCGTGCATCTGGGGACCGAAGGCGGTGCCTTCAAGGTGGAGAACGCGTTCGCCCACGTCACCGCCTGCGCGGCCGTCCGTCGGCGCATGATCGAGGCCGGCGAACGGGATGCGGACCGGGCATTGGCCGCAGGCACGATCACCCTGGAGGAGCGCCGCGCCCTGGAAGCCGCCGACCGGGCGGTGACGGAGGCCGTGGCCGTGGATCACTTCGACGCACAAATGCTCTCGCCGACGGACCGCGAGATCGAGGAGGCACCATCGCAGCACAGGATACGAGTCAGCGGGTCTTCGTGATCGACGGCGCCCGCACGCCGTTCCTCAAGGCGCGCGGCGCGCCGGGCCCGTTCACTCCGGTGGACCTGGCGGTGTGGGCCGGCCGCCCCCTGCTGCTCAGGCAGCCGTTTCCGGCCGCTGCCGTGGACGAGGTGGTGCTCGGTTGCGTCAATCCTCACTACGACGAGGTCAACCCGGGGCGGGTGGCCGCGGTGCGCCTCGGCTGCGGGGCCGGCACGCCGGGCTGGACCGTGCAGCGCAACTGCGGGTCCGGCATGCAGTCGGTGGACAACGCCTGTCAGCTCATCGCCGACGGCCGCGCCGACCTGGTGCTGGCCGGCGGCACCGAAGCGCTCAGCCACACCCCGGTGGTCCTGCCGCCGCCCGCGGTGGAGTGGCTGGGTCGGTGGCGCCGCGGCTCGGCGGCGGAACGGACGCGCCTGGTCGCCGATCTGCGGCCGGACTTCGTCTCGCCGGTGGTGACCCTGATGCACGGTCTCACCGATCCGAACTGCGGGCTCAACATGGGTCAGACGGCGGAGGTGCTGGCCTACCGATTCGGCATCGGACGCGAAGCCGCGGACCGTTATGCGCTGGCGAGCCATCAGCGGCTGGCGGCAGCGCGGGAAGCTGGTCGGCTCGACGAGATCGAGCCGATGTATGCGCGCGCCGAATCCGGCGCGGGCCAGATCTACGACCGCGATGACGGCGTGCGTGCCGACAGCAGCCTCGAGGATCTGGCGCAGCTGCCGGCGGTATTCGAGCCGCCCTTCGGTGACGTTACCGCGGGCAACAGCTCTCAGGTGACCGATGGCGCTGCCTGGCTGCTGCTCGCCTCGGAGCGCGCTTGCAGGCGCTGGTCGCTGAACCCCCTCGGCCACGTGGTCGACACCCATTGGGCGGGGCTGCCGCCGGAGGTCATGGGTCTCGGCCCGGTCTTCGCCGTGACGCCCCTTCTGGTACGCGCCGGCCTCGCTCTGGAGGACGTCGATCTGTGGGAGATCAACGAGGCTTTCGCCGCCCAGGTGCTGGCGTGTCTGGCTGCGTGGCAGAGCGACGAGTTCTGCCGCCGCCACCTGGACAGCGACCGGGCCCTGGGTGCCATCGATCACGACAAGTTGAACGTGGATGGCGGCGCCATCGCCATTGGTCATCCGGTGGGCACCAGCGGCACGCGCATCGTCCTGCATCTGCTCAAGGCCATGGCGCACCGCGGCGCCCGCCGCGGCATCGCCACCGAATGCATCGGCGGCGGGATGGGCGGCGCCATGCTGCTGGAGGCCGCATGAGCCGCGAGACGGGGCCCGGATTCTCCGGCGTGCTCGCGCAGCCGCCGCTGGAGACTGCGGCGGCAGGCGCGATCCTGGCGTTAGGGCTCGAGCACTGGCAGCTACGCCGCGACGGCAGCGGCGTGTTCTGGGCCGTGCTCGACCAGCAGGCGTCGTCGACCAACACTCTGAACGAGCCGGTCCTCGAGGAGCTCGCTCGGGTGGTGGCGCAGGCGGCCGAGCAGCGACCACGCGGCCTGGTCATCCGCTCCGGCAAGCGTTCCGGATTCATCGCCGGGGCCGACGTCGGCATGTTCGGGGAAATAGCCAGCCAGGAGGAGGCCCGGGGGCTGCTCGCCCGCGGGCACGAGGTGGTGAACGCGCTGGCGAGCTTGCCGGTGCCCACGGTGGCGTTGATCCACGGCCATTGCCTGGGTGGCGGGTTGGAGCTGGCGCTCGCCTGCGACTATCGCATCGCCCGCAGCGACGCGAGCCTCGGTTTTCCCGAGGTTCAGCTCGGCCTGCATCCCGGCCTCGGCGGCACCGCCCGCCTGCCGCGGCTGGTGCGCCCGGACGAAGCCCTGACGATGATGTTGACGGGCCGGCCGGTTGCGGCCGAACGTGCCCGCTCCCTGGGGCTGGTGGACGCCGTCACCGAGGAGCGGCACTTCGCCGCCGCGGTGGAAAGCGCCGTTTCCGGAACGCTCGCGCACCGGGGCGGCGGCGCCGGCGTGACCGCCATGACCCTGGCACCGGCCCGGCGCCTGGTGGCCCGCCAGGCCAGGAAGGCGACGGCCAGGCAGGCGCGGCCCGAGCACTATCCGGCGCCGTACCGGCTGATCGATCTGTGGGAGCAGCATGGCGGCGACGAAGCGGACATGCTGGCGCACGAAAGCGGGTCGTTTGCCGACCTTCTCACCGGCGAGACCTCACGCAACCTGGTGCGGGTGTTTTTCCTGCGCGAGAAACTCAAGGCGGCCGGCAGCAGCCGATCGCCGCAGGTGGATCACGTGCACGTGATCGGTGCCGGCATCATGGGCGGCGATATCGCCGCCTGGTGCGCGCTGCAGGGACTGACCGTGACCCTGGAAGATCAGCAGGCGCGGCTCATCGCGCCGGCGATGGCGCGGGCCCTGGATCTGTTCGAGCATCGGGCCCGCGGCGGCGCGGGCGACCCGGCGCGACGGGCGCGGGACGCCGCGGACCGGCTCATTCCGGACCCGGCCGGTGCCGGCCGGGCCCGCGCCGACCTGGTCATCGAGGCGGTGCCCGAGGATCTGGAGCTGAAGCGCCGCATCTTCGCCGAGCTGGAAGGCCGGGTTCGCCGGGACGCCCTGCTCGCCACCAATACCTCGGGCATTCTGCTTCAGGATATCGCCGCTGCGCTCGAGCATCCGGAGTGTCTGGTGGGCCTGCACTTCTTCAACCCGGTGTCGCGGATGCAGCTCGTGGAAGTGGTTCACCACGACGGCTGCGCGCCCGGCGTGCGCGAGCGCGCCGCCGCGTTTGCGGTCGCCATCGATCGCCTGCCGGTGGCGGTGGCCAGCGCGCCCGGCTTCCTGGTCAATCGCATTCTCACGCCGTATCTGCTGGAAGCGGTGACCCTGCTGGAGGAGGGCGTGACTCCGGAGCGGGTGGATGCGGCTGCCGAGTGGTTCGGCATGCCGATGGGCCCGGTGACCCTTGCCGACCAGATCGGCCTCGACATCGCAGTGGACGTGGCCGACGGCCTCGCCGAGGCCCTCGATACGCCGCTGCCGGCGGTGCCGGATCGGGTGCGACGCAAGGTGGCGGACGGCCATCTGGGCGTCAAGAGCGGCCGCGGCCTGTACGAGTACGAGAAGGGTAAGCCGAAGAAGCACAGCGTCTCCGGCGCGCCCGATCCCGAGCACGTGGACCGGTTGATCCTGCCGATGGTCAACGCGGCGGTGAGCTGCCTCAGTGCGGGCGTGGTGGCTGGCGCCGACGAGCTGGACGCGGCGGTGATCTTCGGCACCGGCTTCGCGCCGTTCCGTGGCGGGCCGTTGCATTACGCGACAAGCCGCGGTGCTGCCGCCGTGCGCCAGCGGCTGGTGGAGCTGGCCGCACGCCACGGCCCCCGCTTCGAGCCGAGCGAGGGATGGCGGGAGGTATTCCCGTCCGTTGCCGAGGGCTCATGACCCGGCCATGAGCCCCGAGCGCTTCGCCGATCCCGATGCCTGTGCCGATGCACTGCTGCGCCGCTTGTCGGGGCGGGTGCGTGTGGCCTTGCCGCTCGGCCTGGGTAAGCCCGTGCGGCTGGCCAATGCCCTGTACCGCAAGGCGTGCCGGCACCCGGAGATCGAGCTCGATATCTTCACCGCGTTGACCCTCGAGATGCCGCGGCCGCACTCGGCCCTGGAAGCGCGGTTTCTGAACCCCCTGGCAGCGCGCCTGTACCGGGACGTGCCGGCGCTGGAGTACGCGGAGGATCAGCGCCGCGGCAAGCTGCCGGGCAACGTCCGGGTCACGGAGTTCTACTTCCGCCCCGGTTCGGCCCTCGGCATTCCGCTGGCCCAGCGCCGCTACGTGAGCAGCAACTACAGCCAGGTGGCCGGCGACCTGGCCATCCGGGGTATCGACGTCATCGCACAGATGGTCGCCCCCGCCCCTGGCGGGGCTCCCGCCCCTGGCGGGGCTCCCGCCCCTGGCGGGGCCCCCGCTGGCGCCGAGGCAGGCCTACGCTACAGCCTGAGCTGCAATCCCGATCTCACCCGGGATCTGGCAGACGCCTGCCGCGCCCGCACCGGCACCGCACCGCTGCTGGTGGGCGAAGTGAACCCGGCGCTGCCGTACCTCGGGGCGGGGGCGGCGGTAACGGCCGCCGAGTTCACCATGCTGGTGGAGTCCGACGACCTCGGCTATCCGCTGTTTCCCGTGCCGAACCGGCCGGTGAGCCTGGCCGAGCACGCCATCGGGGTGCGGGTGGCGGCGCTGGTGCGCGACGGCGGCACCCTGCAGATCGGCATCGGCAGCCTCGGTGACGCGGTAGCCGCGGCGGTGGCCTTGCGCCGCACCGACAACGCCCGCTTCCGGGCCCTCGCCGAGGCGCTCGAGGTCGCGGCGCCGGAGCTGGACGCGCTGCCGCAGGGTCTCTACGGCGCCTCGGAGATGTTCGTCGAAGGCTTTCTGCACCTCAGGGACCATGGCGTGCTCACCCGCACCGTGGACGAAGGGGCATGGCTGCACGGCGGGTTCTACCTGGGCTCCGCGCGCTTCTACGAGCGGCTCCGGCGGCTGCCCGACGCCGAGCGCCAGGGTATCCATATGAGCCCCATCAGCTTCACCAACCGGCTGTACGGTGACGAGGCGAAGAAGCGCCACCAGCGCCGCCACGCGCGCTTCGTCAATACCACCATGATGGTGACTCTGCTGGGCGCTGCCGTGTCCGATGGCCTGGACGACGGGCGGGTGGTGAGCGGCGTGGGGGGCCAGCACGACTTCGTCGTCATGGCCCACGCGCTGGAGGATGGGCGGTCGATCCTCACCCTGCCGGCCACCCGCACGGCCCGGGGGAAGGTCAGCTCGAACATCGTCTGGCGCTATGGCCATGAAACCATCCCGCGGCACCTGCGCGACGTGGTGGTCACCGAGTACGGCGCCGCCGAGCTGCGCGGTGCCTCGGACGAAGACGTGGTGGCGGCACTTCTCAACCTGGCGGACTCGCGTTTTCAGGAGCGGCTCAGGCGTCGGGCGGTGGCCGCCGGTAAGCTGCCGAGCGGCTATCGGATTCCTGAGCCTTTCCGTCGCAACACGCCTACCGAGCTGTGCCGGGCCTTCGCCGCGCGGGGCCTGTTGCCGGCGTTGCCCTGGTACCCTCTGGGCACGGACCTCACCGCTGTGGAAGCGGAGCTGGCCGTCGCTCTCGCTGCCCTGGGCGAGCTGCAAGGCCATGTTGTCGAGCTTGCGAGGCGAGCCTTCGGCGGCCTCGGCGCCGCCGGCCGGCCGGACGTCGGGCCGGCGCTCGAGCGCATGGGGCTGGCGCGGGCGAGGGGGCTGAGGGCACACCTCGAGCGGGCGCTGCTAGCCGGCGCGCTGGTACGTGAAGTGCATGACCAGCCCCGTCCGCTGCTGCCGACGGGGAGTTCCCCGGATGTCCCGGAACCTGACCCATAAGCTTCTGGCCGCCCATCATGACGGCGATCTCCCCGCGCCCGGCGAGGCGTTGCCGCTGGTCTTCGATCAGACCCTGACCCAGGACGCCACCGGCACTCTGGTCATGCTGATGCTCGACGCCATCGGCCTGCAACGCACCCGCACCGAGGTGTCGGCCCAGTACGTGGATCACAATCTCATCCAGCAGGACAACCGGAACCCGGACGACCACGAGTTCCTGCTGTCGGCGTGCCGGCGCTTCGGCGTCTGGTACAGCCGGCCCGGCAACGGGGTGAGCCATCCGGTCCACATGATGCGATTCGGCCGTCCCGGTGCCACCCTCATCGGCTCGGACAGTCACACCCCGGCGGCCGGGAGCCTGGGCATGTTCGCGGTGGGTGCCGGCGGCGCGGACGTGGCGCTGGCCATGGCCGGGGAGCCGGTGGCGGTGCCCATGCCGGAGGTCTGGGGGGTGGAGCTCAGCGGCGAGCTGCCGAACTGGGTCAGCGCCAAGGACGTGATCCTCGAGATGCTCCGCCGCCACGACGTGGACGGTGGGCTCGGACGCGTGATCGAGTATTTCGGCCCCGGCGTCGACACGCTCTCCGCCATGGACCGCCACGTGATCTGCAACATGGGCACCGAGCTCGGCGCCACCACCAGCGTGTTTCCAGCGGACGACGAGGTGCGGCGGTTTCTGCAATCGGAGGGACGCGGCGGGGATTTCGAGCCCTGGCGGGCCGATCGCGGCTGCGACTACGACCACCAGGAGCAGCTCCGCCTCGACCGGCTCGAGCCACTGATCGCAAAGCCCTCGAGCCCCGGCAACGTGGTGCCGGTGGCGGAGCTCGCCGGCGAGGACATATACCAGTCGTACATCGGCTCGTCGGCCAATCCGGGTTACCGGGATTTCGCCATGGCCGCTGCCATCGTGGCCGGGCGAACGGTGGCCGAGGGCGTCTCGCTGGACGTCAATCCATCGTCGCGCCAGGTGCTCCGCGCCCTGATCCGCGACGGCCAGCTCGATGCCTTGCTCGCCGCCGGCGCGCGCTTGCACCAGGCGGGCTGCAACGGCTGCATCGGCATGGGCCAGGCCCCCGCCAGCCACCGCCGGAGCCTGCGCACCGTGCCCCGCAACTTCCCCGGCCGCTCCGGGACCCGCGACGACCTGGTGTATCTGTGCAGCCCGGAGACCGCAGCGGCATCCGCCCTCAGCGGCGCCATCACGGATCCCCGGACCCTGGACATGGACTATCCGCGCATTGGCGTCCCTGAGCGCACCGAGCCCGACCGGGATCTGCTGGTGGCGCCCCTGTCGGAAAACAACCTCGCATCGGTGGAGCTGGTCATGGGGCCGAACATCGAGCGGCTGCCCGAGCTCGACCCCCTGCCGGACGACTTCGAGCTCGAGGTGCTGCTGAAGATGGGCGACGACGTCTCCACCGACGAGATTCTGCCGGCCGGGCTTCGGGTGCTGCCGCTGCGCAGCAACATCCCGGCGATCGCCGAGTTCTGCTTCGAGATGGTGGACGAGCACTATCCGCGCCGGGCAAGAGCGGCGGGCGACCACATGGTGGTGGCGGGCGACAACTATGGCCAGGGATCCAGCCGGGAGCATGCGGCGCTGGCGCCCCGCTACCTGGGCCTCCGGGTGGCCCTGGCGCGCTCCTTTGCCCGCATTCACCGGCAGAACCTGGTGAACTACGGCGTGCTGCCGCTGATGTTCGAGAACGCAGCCGATTACGACGATTTGTCGGCCGGCGACGTGGTGCGCTTCGAGCAGCTGCACACGGCGCTGGACCGGGACGACGTGATCGCTGTCCGCCGCCGCAGAACGGCACGGCGGGACCACGACAAATCGCTCCGCCTACGCCTCGATCTGTCGGAACGTCAGCGCCAGGTGTTGCGGGCCGGCGGCCTGGTAAACTGGCTGGCGGCGCGTCTCCCGGCCGAGCGCCCGTAACTCTTACGTCGCCGTGGACAGCTTTCCCGGGCAGCGTAACCCCGGCAGCCGGGTGCGGCACGGTCGGCTGCTTCAGACGAGCGGCCACCCCGCCGGTGAGAACCCGCCTGCGCGCCGCGGAATCACCCGCTTCCACCGGGGCCGGGGCGCTGGCCCGGTTCTTGCTCTACTACCGATGTTTCTCGGATTCAGTTCGTGCTTTGAATGCCCTGTGAGTGTGGTTGGCCGCCCGGCGGTCAGGGAAGTACCGCTGTCGAGGAGCACGACGAGCAACCGGGCCCACACGAACGCGCGTTCGCGGTGGATGCGACGCCCGGCGGGTTGAACAGCAACGAACATCAACGTGTCCCTGTTCCCCGGCCATATCTCTATCCCCCAGAGTTGGCCGGGTTTTTTTTGCCCGTGTTTTGCCTGTGCGCACGGCGGGCGGCTGAACGCCGGGCCGGCCCACGGATGTACAATCGGCGCCCGGAAATGCAGGAGACGGTGAGTGGCGACGAGTGAACCCGGAGGCGGCGCGGCAAGCCTGGCGGCAAGCCTCGCGTTGATCGAGGCGACGGTGTCCATTGGCCCGATGAGCCATCTGCCGGTGTGGGACAATCTCACGGCGGCCCACGTGCGCAGCGGGCTCGAGTCCCTGCTCGAGCAGTCCGAAACCGCGTTCGACCAGCTCGAGCGCAGCCAGCAGCCCACCTGGCACGGCCTGATGCTGCCGCTCGAGGCGCTGCAGGATCGCCTCGGCCGCGTGTTCGGCGCCGTGCTGCACGTGCTGAGCGTGAAGTACAGCGACGGCCTTCAGGCGGCATATGACGCCGTGCGCCCCCGCTACGTGGCTCTCGGTAATCGCATCAGCCAGAGCGCGGCGGTCCATCAGAGCATGGTGACACTCCGGGACAGCGCCGAATACGACGTTCTCGACCAGCCCCAACGGCGCATCCTGGAGGAAGCTATCCGCATCATGGAGCGCTCGGGCGTGCACCTCACCGGTGAGGAGCGCCGGCGCTACCGGGAAATCCAGGAGCGACTGTCGGAGCTCGGCAACCGCTTTCAGACCAACCTGGTGAGGGAGGAGAAGCAGGCGCGGGTACGGGTGGACGACCCGTCGCGGCTCGCTGGCGTGCCGCAATCGGTGCTCGATCTCGCGCTGCAGACGGCGCGGGAGGACGGCGCGGGAAGAGCCGGCAACGGCGACGGACCGTGGCACTTCGTGGTCAACGGCGTCAACTACATGGCCGTGATCGAGCACGCCGAGGACCGCACCCTCCGGGAGGAGTTCTACCGCGCGTTCCGTAGCCGGGGCACCCGCGGCGAATTCGACAACCGTCCGGTGCTCGAGGAGATCCTGAAGCTGCGCCAGGAGCAATCCCGGCTGGTGGGCTTCGCCAGTTACGCCGAGCGCAGCATCGACGCGAAGATGGCGCCGTCGGTGGACGCCGTCTGGGCGCTGCTGGCGGATCTGGAGGCCGCGGCGCGGCCGGCGGCGGAGCGGGAGCTCGCCGATCTGACGGCGTTCATGAGACGCAGCGGCGCACCGGAGGCAGCGGATCCGAAGCCCTGGGACGTGGCGTACTACGCCGAGAAGTTGCGGGAGGCCGAGTTCCACTACGACGGCGAGCGGTTGCGCGAGTACTTTCAGCTGCCACGGGTCATGGACGGCCTCTTCTCTCTGGTGGAGAGCCTCTACGGAGTCGCCATTCGGCGACTGGACGATCCCGAAGTACCGACGTGGGATCCCGCGGTGACGTTCTATCAGGTGCTGCGGGAGGGGCAGGTCATCGCCGGCTTCTACATGGATCCCTACGCCCGGCCCGGGGAGAAACGGGGCGGCGCCTGGATGAACACGGTGGTGGACAAGAGCCGGGTGCTGGCGCCGGCCGGGCGGTCCTCGTCCCTGCCGGTCGCCCTGTTCGTCACGAACGCGCGGCCGCCGTCGCCGGGCAAGCCGGCGCTGCTGTCCCTGGAGGACGTGCGTACCCTGTTTCACGAGTTCGGTCACGCCACCCAGCACATGTTCACCATGGTGGAGGAAGGCGGCGCATCGGGGATGAACCTGGTGGAATGGGACGCAGTGGAGCTGGCCAGCCAGTTCAACGAATACTGGATGGAGCACCCGCCGTTCCTCAGAGGACTCACGGCCCACGTGGACACTGGCGAGCCGCTGGATGAGAGCACCCTGGAGCGCATCGTCGCCAGCCGCAATTTCATGGTGGGTAACGCCACGTTGCGCCAGCTCCAGTTCGCCAAGACCGACATGGCCCTGCACCAGCGCTACGCGGTGGAAGGCTCCGGCGAGACCCGCACGCCGTTCGAGATCGAAGAGGCCGTCGCCCGGGAGACCCTGCTGACCCCCCGTCTGCCGAACGAGAGCCAGCTGCCTTCCTTCGGTCATCTGTTCGCCGGCGGTTACGCGGCCGGCTATTACTCCTACAAGTGGGCCGAGGTGCTGGCCGCCGATGCCTTTGCGGCCTTCCGCGAGGTGGGGCTCGGCAATGACGAGGCCATTCGGGAAGTGGCCGAGCGCTTCCGCGGCACGGTGCTTGGTCTCGGCGGCAGCCTGCCCGCCGCCGAGGTGTACCGGCGCTTCCGAGGTCGCGACGCAACGCCGGACGCCCTGCTGGTGGAGCAGGGGCTGAAGCCCGAAGAAGCGTTGCCTTGATGGCTGTGCCGCCGGCGCCGCGGCACGCTCGTTGCTTGAACCGTTGCACGGCAGTCCCGGGGGGCCGCCGCAACTTCCCATTGGAGGAGAAGGCAATATGAGCAAGGACACGAGAGAGCAGCCGGGTCGGCCCGGCGGTGCCCGCCTGCTGGCGGCGACGGGCCTGGCCGCAAGTCTGCTGACGGGGGTGGCCCTCAGCGCCCAGGCAGCGGGAACGAACGATTCGTCGGCGTCGGGCGAGCAGTCGGCCTCCGGCGGTCAGATGCAGAGTTCCCAGAACACGCAGAGCTCTCAGAGCATGCAGAGCTCTCAGGACTCTCAGAGCACCCAGAGCATGCAGAACCAGACCCTGGACCAGCTTGCGCAGCAGGAAGGTCAGGTCAGCGAATTCATCAAGGCTCTGGAGCAGACGGGCATGGCGAATGCTCTGACCGGCGGCAACAAATACACCATCTTTGCGCCGACCAACGACGCCTTCCAGTCGTCGGGCCAGGACATTCAGCGGCTCATGCAGCCGGGCCATCAGCAGGAGCTGGTGAATCTGCTGCGTGCGCACATCGTCGCTGACGACGTGGACCCGCAGATGGCGCAGCGCATTGGCAAGGCCAAGACGATCGGTGGGGGCACTGTCGATCTCAGCTCGAAGAACGGCACCTTGCAGGTGGGCGATGCCAAAGTGGTGGCATCCAACATCCAACAGGGCAACCTCCGGCTTTACGCCATCGACAGCGTGCTGCCGGCTGGCGCACCCATGACCGCCTCGACGGCCGACTTCGATCAGCTCGACAGCAACGGTGACGGCTATCTGAGTCAGGACGAGCTGCAAGGCAATCAGACGCTCGCTTCCCATAAGGACGAGATCGATACCAACTCCGACGGCCGGATCAACCGCAGCGAGTTCTCTGCATTCGAGCAGTCGCGCGGCAGCGAGAGCGGCGGCAGCCAGAGCGGCAGCATGCAGAACGACAGCATGCAGAACGACAGCATGCAGAACGACAGCAGCCAAAGCGGCAGCATGCAACAGTCCGGCAGCTCGAGCTCGGACCAGGACGAGACCTCGAGCCAGCCGCAGTGACGCCATAGGCAACCACAGAGCGCGGGCTCGCGTCTCTCGAGGAGGCTGCGAGCCCAGCGCCATGTCCGGCGGCTTCACCGTTCGGGTTAGTCTGCTCGAATGCTGCGGAACCCGACGGATGACCCGGCTCGTCAACCGCTGGTCAGGCGCTCACGGTTGTGGGGCGCCTCGAAGTCGAGCGCCGGACCGATCGGCACCACGCCGGTGGGATTCACCGTCTTCTGGCTCCGGTAATAGTGATTGCGGATGTGATGGAAGTTCACCGTGGGCCGCACCCGGGGACGCTGATAGATATCGCGGGCGTAGCCCCACAGGTTCGGATAGTCGGTGAGGCGGCGCAGATTGCACTTGAAGTGCCCGTTGTAGACCGGGTCGAACCGGACCAGGGTCGTGAACAGCCGGATGTCCGCCTCGGTGAGTGCACTGCCGGTCAGGAAGCGGCGTTCGGCAAGCCGCGCCTCGAGCCAGTCGAGTGACTCGAACAGGGGATGCACGGCTTCTTCGTAGGCTTCCTGGGTGGTGGCGAAGCCGCATTTGTACACGCCGTTGTTGACGGTGTGGTAGACGCGATCGTTGATGGCGTCGATCTCGTCTCGCAACGGTTCCGGGTAGTAGTCGCCTACGGCGGCCCCCGCGCCGTCGAAGGCGCTCCCGAGCATGCGGATGACGTCGGCGGACTCGTTGTTGACGATGGTGCCGCGGGCTTTGTCCCACAGCACGGGCACCGTTACTCGCCCCGTGAACGCCGGATCCGCTTTCAGGTACAACTCGTACAGGCGCTTTACGCCGAACAGCGGGTCGGCAACGACGCCGTCCCCCGGCTCGAACGTCCAGCCCTCCGGGCCCATGTACCAGTTCACCACCGATACCCCGATGTGATCCGTCAGCGCCTTGAGCGCGCGCATGATCAAGGTGCGGTGGGCCCAGGGGCAGGCGTAGCTGACGTACAGATGGTAGCGGCCGGCCTCGGCCGGAAAACCCCCTTCTCCCGAGGGGCCGGCGCTGCCGTCGGGGGTGATCCAATGGCGAAACGCCTGCTCCTGGCGCTCGAACCGTCCTCCGGTGGAGTCGGTGTCGTACCATCTGTCGGCCCATTCGCCCTCGACCAGCAGGCCCATGGCGTGCTCCCGCAAGTTATTTCCTACCTTCCTACCTCCCTATCTTCCTGCAACCGCCCTGCAACCGCCGTTCCACAGAGGCTGCCGGCAACGACGACGAGCGCACAGATTCGCGAACCTCCATTGGGTGTCCAGCTTTGTAAGCGAATTCACAGTCCGCGGTCCGGAGTTGCCGCAGACTCGGAACGGTAGTCATAAGGAGCCTCAAGGGACGGGGGAGAGGACCATGCAAGAGCTGTTCATGCTCACAGACAGCGTCGTGACCTCCGTTCTCGTCTGGACGGTGCTGCTCATGACGGTCATGTACTTCGGCCGCGCGCCGGCCCGGCGCAGCATCGCCACCCTCGCGCGCATGCTGCACAACGCCCTGCGCATGGCGGCCTTCGGCCTGCGCCGCGCCGAGCTGCACCTGGAGCACCGTAACCGCGAAGTGCTGCTGGCGGCCGGCCGCGAGACCAAGGAGCGGATCGTCAGCCGGGAGTTCGAACGCATCGGCGCCACCGTGCAGCGCGATCTCGGCCGTTACCCGGAGATCCAGCGAACCCTGACGGAGACGATCCGGCGCATCGACGAAGACCACCAGAGCACGGCGGACGTGCCGCCTCAGGTGCCGGGCTGGAGCAAAGCGGTGAAAGCGGTGGCCGATGCCGCCGACAAGTCCGACCCGGCCGTGCGCGACGTTCTGGAGGCTATCCACGAATCCATGGACAAGGCGCAGAGCCGCGCGCTCGACAGCTACCGCAAGACCAGCCGGCAGCGCCACGGTCTGCTGTCGCGGATGGTGCCGCGCTGGCGGCACATCCAGGGCCAGCTCCGGCGCATGGAACGCTCGGTGGAGGCCATCCTCGAGCGCTCCCGCTCCATCGATCGTCACATGGACGAGTACCGGGAGATCCTCGGCGGGACCGATCACGCTCTGCAGATGCTGTCGACGTCGGCGCTGGTGCAGTTCGTGGTGTCCACTCTGGTGATCTGCGTGGCCATCGGCGGCGCCGTCATCAACTTCTCGCTGATCGCCCGGCCCATGGCCGAGATGGTGGGCGGCACCAGCTACATCGGCGCGTTCCGCATGGCCGATATCGCGGCTCTGGTGATCATCCTGGTGGAGATCTCCATGGGCCTGTTCCTGATGGAATCCCTGCGGATCACCCGGCTGTTCCCGGTCATCTCGGCGTTGCCCGACCGCACGCGGGTTTATATGTGCGCCTTCACCTTGGTGATTCTGACGACGCTTGCCAGCGTCGAGGCGGGGCTCGCCTACATGCGCGAGATCCTGCTGCAGGACGAGCTGGCCACGGCGTCGCTGCTGCGCGGCGATACCGGTCAGATCATGACCTCCCAGGCGCTGTGGATCACCACAGCGGCGCAGATGGGCATGGGCTTCATTCTGCCCTTCGCGCTCACCTTCGTGGCGATTCCCCTCGAGACGTTCGTGCAGACCCTGCGCCACGTGCTCGGCATGGCGGCGATCCTGGTGCTGCGATTCGCCAACCTCGGCCTGCGTATTGCGGGCGGTCTGCTGGTGCAGTCGGCCGTGTTGCTGCAGCACCTATACGACGTCGTCATCTTCGCGCCGCTGTGGCTGTCGGCACGGCTGCCGTCCGCCGCCAGCGGCCGCTCGGCGGAGCCGGCCGAGGCGCGCGATCGCAGCGCCGACGCGGCGGCCCAGGGCGACGATCGTGACCGGCCGATGGCTGCCGCGGACGAGCACTACGGCCGGTTCGGGGAGGCGGCGGTATGAGCGCAATCCACAGGCTCGCCGCCCTCTGCCTGACCTTGACCACCCTGGCCCTCGGCGGCTGCGGAGAGTCGCCGCCCAGCCACGCCACCGGCGTCTACATGTTGCTGGACACCTCGGGCACCTACACCGAGGAGATCGACAAAGCCCAGCAGATCATCAACTACACGCTGACCCGGCTGCAGCCAGGCGACTCGTTCGCCGTGGCCCGCATCGACACCGCCAGCTTCAGCGAGAAGGACATCGTCGCCAAGGCCACCTTCGACGATCGTCCGAGCACGGCCAACGGCCAGAAGCGGGAGTTTCAGGCTGAGATCGACGAGTTCGTGAAGACGGTGCATCCCTCCGCTTACACGGACATCTCCGGCGGCCTGTTGCAGGCGCAGGAATACCTGAACGAGAAGAGTCCGGGCCACCGCACCATCTTCATCTTCTCCGATCTGAAGGAAGACCTGGAGAAAGGCTTCGTGCGCGACTTCCCGCTCACCTTTCGCGACACCGACGTGGTGGCTCTGAACGTGACCAAGCTGCGCTCCGACAACGTAAACCCGCGGGAGTATCTCGACCGGCTGGCGGCATGGCAGAAGCGGGTGGAAGAAAGTGGCGGCCGCTGGCGGGTCATCAACGACCTCGACCACCTCGAGCGCCTGTTCCAGACGTAAGGCCGCGAGCGCAACGCGGTTCCGTGGAAGCGTTCGCCGGGCCGCGTCCGGGGCTCCTGAACCTCCTTGGTACGGCCATTGCTGGTTTATTTCTCCCGAGCTCCGAGGAGAACCACGATGGCCGGCACGACTCATCCCGCAGAGGTCCCGCGGGGCCGAGACGCCGACGCCCCCAGGCACATCCCGCGCCGCGGCTGGCTGGACGTGGCCTGGCGGGTCAAAGGGGAGATCACCCGCGACAACGCCTCGCTGATCGCTGCGGGCATCGCCTTGTACGGCTTGCTCGCGGCGTTTCCCGCCTTGACCGCGGCGATGTCCATCTACGGCATGTTCGTGCCGCCCGAGCAGGCGGCCAGCCAGGTCCAGAGCATCGCCGGCGCGCTCCCAGGGCAGGCGGCGAACATCATCCGCACCCAGGTCCACAACATGACCGCGCAGCAGAGCGGCGCGCTTGGCTTCGGCGCCATCATTGGTCTGGTGATTGCTCTGTGGAGCGCCCGCAAGGGTATGACCGCGCTGATGGCCGCCACCAACGTCGCCTATGACGAAGAGGAGGAGCGCGGCTTCCTCAAGCTGGTGCTCGTCTCGCTGGCGTTCACATTGGCGTCGGTGGTGGGATTCGTGCTGGTTTTAGTGGTGGCCGTCGCCGTGCCGGTGGCCGTTCAGAGCCTCGGACTCCCCGGCGTGCTTCAGGTGCTGGTCAACGTGGTGCGGTGGGTGCTGCTCTGGCTGTGCGTGGCGGTGGGTCTGTCGGTGATCTACCGTTACGCGCCCGACCGGCAGAAGCCGGCCTGGCGCTGGGTGAGCTGGGGGTCCGGCATCGCCGCGACGCTGTGGATCGTCGGCAGCGTGCTGTTCGCCCAGTACGTGCGCAACTTCGGCAGCTACGGCGAGACCTACGGCACCCTGGGCGGAGTCGTGATCCTGCTGCTGTGGTTCTATCTTTCCGGCTTCGTCATCGTGCTGGGGGCCGAGATCAACTCCGAGCTCGAACGCCAGACCGAGCGGGACACCACGGCGGGCGCCTCGCAGCCCATGGGGCAGCGCGACGCCTACGCGGCCGACACGGTGGGTGACGCGCAGGACTGACCTCGCCGGCGTTGCGCCGCCGGCGTTGCGGTGTGAACATGGCCGGGCCGGCGCCCGTAGCTCAGTTGGATAGAGCATCTGGCTTCGAACCAGAGGGTCGGGAGTTCGAGTCTCTCCGGGCGCGCCAGCAAAGCCAAGCAAGCTAAACCAAGCCAAGCAAACCAAGCAAGCAGCGAGCAAGGGATCCGCCCCGGGCCCGGCACCGATTTTGCACCCGCGCCTTCATCGACTATCGGAGGCGCCGACCCATGAGCGACCACCGCGCTGACGAGCCCCGATCAGGGGCGCGCATCGACGGTATTGCCGTCGCCGCGTACGAAATCCCTACCGACGGACCGGACGGTGAGGAAGCCGACGGCACACTGACCTGGACCTCCACCACCATCGTCGTGGTCACCGCGGCGGCCGAAGGAACCGCCGGCATCGGTTACACATACGGCGACGTGGCGGTTGCCCACATGATCGAGTCGAAGCTGAAGCCGGTGGTCACCGGCGGCGATCCCTTCCAGGTCTGCGCTCTGTGGTACCAGCAGATGGCCGAGATCAGAAACGCCGGCCGCTCGGGCGTGGGCGCCATGGCGCTGGCGGCGGTCGACATCGCCCTGTGGGACCTGAAGGCGAAGCTGATCGGTCTGCCGCTTTATCGGATCCTGCCCGCCTTTCACGACCAGGTGCCCGTGTACGGCTCGGGCGGCTTCTGCAATTACTCGCTCGAGCGGTTGCGGGACCAGGTGTCCGGCTGGGTAGAGCAGGGCATCCCGCGGGTGAAGATCAAAACCTCACGGCACCCGGAACAGGACCCGGAGCGGCTCACCGCCTGCCGGGAAGCCATCGGCGACACCGTGGAGCTGATGACCGACGCCAACGGCGCGCTCACCCGCAAGGACGCGCTGTACTGGGCGCGGCGGTTCCGTGAGGAGTGGAACGTCGGCTGGCTCGAGGAGCCGGTCACCTCTGACGATCTCGCTGGGCTCCGGCTCATCCGTGATCAGGGCCCGCCCGGGCTCGACGTCACCGCCGGCGAGTACGGCTTCGTGCTGAAGGACTTCCACGATCTGCTGCAAGCGGGCGCCGTGGACTGTCTGCAGGCGGACGTCACCCGCTGCGGCGGGATCACCGGGCTCCTGCAGGTGGCCGGGCTGGCCTCCGCCCACCAGATCGAGCTGTCCGCCCACTGCGCGCCGGCGGTGTCGGCGCACGCGTTCTGCGCCGTGCCGAAGCTGCGCCACCTGGAGTATTTCCACGATCACGCCCGCCTCGAACCCATGATGTTCGAAGGCACGTTATCGCCGACGGACGGCGTCCTGCGGCCACATCCCCACCGTGCGGGGCTCGGCATCGTCTTGAAGGCCGCCGACGCCGAGCCATATCTGACGTACCACGGCGGCCGCTGAGTCAGGAGTAGTCCCGCAATGAGCGTATCGCCCCGTTTCATCGTTCGCAGCCGTCACGAGCCCCAGCGCGTGCCGGCCAAGCCCGATCCTTCCCGTGCCATGGGCATGAGCGGCATCGACCAGGTGGATGTCGCCGCGCTGCAGGCGGCCCTGGCTCAGTCGGTGCGTGGCGAGGTGCGCTTCGACCGCGGCTCCATCGCCATGTACGCCACGGATTCTTCCAACTACCGCCAGATCCCGCTCGGGGTGGTGGTGCCGAGGACGATCGACGACGTGGTGACCACCCACCGGCTGTGCAGCCGCTACGGCGCACCCATTCTGAACCGCGGCGGCGGGACCAGTCTCTCCGGCGAGACGGTGAACGTGGCCGTGGTGATCGATCACAGCAAGTACCTGCGCCGCATCGGCAAGCCGGACCCGGAGCGCCGGCTGGTGACGGTGGAGCCCGGCGCCATCAACGAGCAGGTCAACGACCATACCGGCAAGGTGGGCCTGGTATTCGGCCCGGACCCGTCGTCCCACGGCTACTGCGCCATCGGCGGCAACATCGGCAACAACTCCTGCGGCATCCACTCCGTGCAGGCCCAGCTCTACGGCCCGGGACCTCGCACCTCGGACAACGTGCACGCTTTGGACGTGGTCACTTATGACGGCGAACGCTTCACGGTGGGGGTTAACGAGGAAGCGCATCTCGACGAGATCATCCGGGCCGGCGGGCGCAAGGGGGAAATCTACAAGCAGCTCAAGGATCTGAGGGACCGCTACGCGCCGTTGATCCGCAGTCGTTTCGCCCCCGTCGACCAGCTGCCCCGCCGGGTCTCCGGTTACAACCTGGACGAACTCCTGCCGGAGCGGGGCTTCAACGTGGCGCGGGCGCTGGTCGGCACCGAAGGCACCTGCGCCACCGCGCTCAACGTCACCCTAATGCTGACCCCGTTGCTGCACGAGCGCATCACCGTGATCGTCGCCTTCGACGACATCTGCGACGCCGCCGACCACGTGCCGGAGATCATGGGCTGGAAGCCGGTGGGGCTCGAGGCGATCGACCGCAACCTGTTCCGCGATGAGCAGATTCAATCGATGCACACGGCGGGCCTCGAGGGATTCCCGGAGCCGGGCGACCACGCGTGGCTGATGGTGCAGCTCGGCGCGGACAGCGCCGAGGCGGTGGAGGATCAGGCCAGGCGGTTCTGCGAGTGGCTGAAGCGTGACAAGGGCTTCGACGGCGATCGCATCGAAGTGTACGCGAGCCGCCAGCTCGGCGGCCGTTCCGGAGCCGTCTGGGGTGTGCGCGAAGGGGGCCTCGGCGGCACGGCGTTTCCGCCGGACGGCCACGATCACTGGCCGGGCTGGGAAGACTCCGCAGTGCCGCCGGACCGGGTCGGCGATTACCTGCGCGATCTCAAGGCGCTGTACGCGAAGCACGGCCTCCGGGGGGCCATCTATGGCCACCTCGGCCAGGGCTGCGTCCACTCACGCATCTCCTTCGATCTGCTTACCGCGGAAGGCATCGCCAACTACCGGCGCTTTCTGGACGAAGCCGCCGACCTGGTGGTGTCCTACGGCGGCTCGCTGTCCGGTGAGCACGGGGACGGCCAGCAGCGGGCCGAGTTCCTGCGTAAGCAATACGGGCCTGAGCTGATCGAGGCCATGCGCGAGTTCAAGCTCATCTGGGACCCGGCGTGGAAGATGAACCCCGGCAAGGTCATCGACCCGTACCGGGTGGACGAGAACCTGAAGCTGGGTGCCGACTACAACCCACCGCGGCCGGCAGTCAAGTTCGCCTACCGCGAAGACGGCGGCGACTTCGCGCACGCGGCGCTCCGCTGCGTGGGCGTCGGCAAGTGCCGCACCCCCGGTGGCGTCGACGTGATGTGCCCGAGCTACATCGTCACCCGCGAAGAGAAGCACACCACCCGCGGCCGGGCGCGGCTGTTGTGGGAGATGCTGCGCGGCGAGGTGATCGAGGACGGCTGGGAGAGCCGGGAAGTCTACGACGCTCTGGATCTATGCCTGTCCTGCAAGGGCTGCACGTCCGATTGTCCGGTGCACGTCGACATGCCGACGTACAAGGCCGAGTTTCTCTACCACCACTTCAAGAGCCCGCGCCGCAACCGCAAGCGCTACATGTACCTGTTCGGCTTCATCGATCGGTTGGCGCAGGCCGCGTCGCTCGCGCCGGATCTGGTGAACTTCTTCACCCGGACCGCAGGGCTCGACCGCATCGCCAAGGTGGTCGGCGGTCTCGACCGGCGGCGGGACCTGCCGGCCTTCGCGCCCATGACTCTGCAGACCTGGTTCCGTCGCCGTGGCGGCAGCCGCAACATCGCCGGGCCGAAGGTGATCCTGTGGCCCGACACGTTCAACAACTACTTCCATACGGAGGTGGGGGTGGCCGCGGTGGAGGCGCTGGAGGATGCCGGCTTCCGGGTGCTGATGCCGGAACGGCACGTCTGCTGCGGTCGGCCGCTGTATGCCTACGGCTTTCTCGATGCGGCGGAGCGATATCTGCGCCGCACCCTCGACCAGCTGCGCGACGAGATCCGCCAGGGGACCCCCGTGGTGGGCATGGAGCCGAGCTGCGTGGCGGTGTTCCGTGACGAGCTGACCAACATGCTGCCCCACGACGACGACGCCGAGCGGCTCGCCCGCAATGCCTGGCACTGGGCCGAGTTCTTCGAGAAGCACGATGTGGCGATGCCGAAGCTGAGCCGGCGCGCGGTGATGTGGGGACACTGCAATCACAAGGCGACGGGCGGCGTCGAGCCGGAGCAGAGCTTGCTCGGTGAGCGCATGGGTATGGATGTGGAGGAAGCGACTGGAGGCTGCTGCGGTCTCGCTGGTCCTTGGGGCTTCGAGCCCGGCAAGTACGACATCTCCCTCGAGTGTGCCGAGGTGGGTTACCTGCCGGCGGTGCGGAAGGCCGGAGACGACACCTTCATCGTCGCCAACGGGTTCTCCTGCCGGACTCAGCTCGAGCAGTCGAACACCGGCCGCCGCGCGCTGCACGCTGCTCAGGTCATGGGCATGGCGCGCGGCCGCGAAGCGCTGCCCGACCGGTTGCCGGAGCGCGCCGCCGCGGACCGGCCTGCCCCCGAGATGGCGGAACGGGCGCTCAGGACCGCGGCGGCGGTGGCCGCAGGCGCCGCGGTTGCCGGAGGGGTGGTCGGCCTGCTGCGGCTGCTGCGCCGCTGACCGCCACGCACGGCCAGTCAGCGGATCAGCCGGCCTTCCGCCACCGGCTGCACCCGACCGCCCACGGCCGGTCGTTCGCCGATGTCGAGGTAGATGCGCGACGGGCGGCCGATCTCGAAGCCCTGCTCGACAATGCGTCGGCCGTCGACGCCGCGGGTCTTGAGATAGCTGGCGAACGCGGCGTTGGCCGAGCCGGTGGCGGGATCCTCGCGCAGCCCGGTGCCGTCGAAGAACTGCATGCGGGCGGCGAAGTCGGCGTCCTGCGAGTACCCGCCGCGGCAGAACGCAAAGGGAAAGCCGGGGACTTCCAGCGTCCGCTGCACGGCCAGGTCCACCTGCACCCGCTTCAGGGCAGCCAGCGAAGCAACGCCGATGAGCGGGAACGTCGGACCGCACTCCACCACCCGGGGATCGAACGTCCCATCGAGATCGTCCGGTTCGAGACCGAGCAGGGCCGCCGCTCGCGACGGCTCCAGCGGCTCGCCCTCGATGGCCGGCGGCGGGGTCAGCCAGCCGAGGCCGGCATCGAAGTGCACCGGCACGTCGCCGCCGGCGAGTGCCAGGGTGATCGTTCCCTCGCCGCCGCTGAGCACCCAGGCGGTGCCGAGGGTAGGGTGCCCGGCGAACGGCAGCTCCTGACCCGGCGTGAAGATCCTGACGGTGGCGCGGGCGTCGGCATGGGAGGTGACGAAGGTGGTTTCGGAGAAGTTCATCTCGCGGGCGATGGCATGCATGATGACCGGCGTCAGGCCGGCAGCGTCCTCCACCACCGCGAGCTGATTTCCCTGATACGGCGCTTCGGCGAAAACGTCGACGATGGTGAGCTTCATATTGCCTCCTTTCAGTCTCGGAACCGGCGGGCCTCAAAACCAGATGGCCGCTGCCGCGTACGGGGTGAGCGCCATCATGAGACCGGCGAAACCACGCTGCCACCGATCATCGTCGAGGCGCGCGCGGATCGTCGCGCCGGGCGCGGCCCAACCGGTCACGCAGGGAAGATTCACCGTGAAACGCCACGGCTGCCGTGAACGACATCGGTCTGACGTCGGCGGTTCGTCGCTGGTGCGCACCGCCGCCGGCAGACCCGCGCCCGCGCAGTGTCCAGGCCAGGTACACCAGATATCCGGAGCCTGCCGCTTTGAGCGCGCTGGCTACCACGGGGCTCTGCGCCACCGCGGTGCCGATGCCGAGCCCGCAGGCCATGACCAGCAGCACGAAGCCGACACACACGCTGGCCAGGTGCGGGACGGTGCGTCGCAGCCCGAACGCCACTCCCGACGACGCCAGCATGAGGTTGTTGGGGCCGGGCGTGATGGAGGCAACGAAGACGAACGAGATCAGGGCCGCGAGAGATTCCATGAGGCGCACGTCGGTGGATGGAGCGGCCAGCCTAAGGCCCTTGACGGAACCGGTACAGATTCAGTTAGCCTCAATCTCTACCAGTACAGATTGGCGATCCCAATGGCGGAGCAGGAGACGCTGCTGCTGTATCAGCAGGTGGCGAACCTCATCGAAGCGCAGATCGGCAGCGGAGTTCTCGGTCCCGGCGAGCGGGCGCCGTCGGTGCGCTCGCTCTCGCGGAATCGGGGCGTCAGCGTCGCCACCGTCAACCAGGCCTACCTGCTGCTGGAGCGCCGGGGGCTGGTGGAGGCGCGGCCGCGCTCCGGTTACTACGTGACGACCAGAGCGAATCCGGCGCCGGCCCTGCCGGTGGCGCGGCCGCCACGCGGGCGCCGGCCACGCACCGTCGCAGCGGAGGTGATAGACATCGTCCTCGGCGCCATGGCGCGCCCCGATGTGGTGGCGCTGAACAGCGCGGTGACCGTCTTCAGCCGGCGGCAGAATGCCCGCCTGAACCGCATCACCCGGCGGGTGCTGAGGGATGCCCCGGATCTTCCCAACGTGCTCACGGTGCCGCCGGGAGACCCCGCGCTGCGGCGCGCGGTGGCGGCGCGGCTGTCCCGCTTCGGGGTCTCTGTGGATCCTGCCCACGTGGTGATTACCTCGGGTACCCTGGAGGCCATCACCCTCTCGCTCGGCGTGCTGTGCCGGCCGGGAGCGACGGTTCTGGTGGAATCGCCCACCTATTACGGCATCCTGCAGGCGGTGGAGCACCTGCGCCTGAACGTCGTGGAGGTGGCCAACCGCCCGGGCATCGGCATCGATGTGGATGCAGTGGCGGCGCTGGTGAGCCGGCAGACGATCGCTGCGGCCGTGTTGATGCCCAGCTTCAACAATCCCACCGGCGCGCTGACGGCCGACGTCGACAAGCGCCGGCTGCTCGGCGTGCTCGCCGACGCCGGCGTGCCGGTGGTGGACGACGACATCTACGGCGATCTGCATCTGGGGCCGGAGCGCCCCCGCACCCTCGCCGGCTTCGGCAGCGGCGCCACGGTGATCACTTGCGGCTCCGTATCCAAGAGCATCGCCATCGGCTACCGCATCGGTTGGGCAGTGTCGGCGGACTACGCCGCCGACATCGCCCGCGCCAAGTACTGCACGTCGGTGGCCTGTCCGGGGCTGCAGCAGCGTGTGCTGGCGCGTTACTTCGAGAGCGGCGGTTACGACCGCCACCTGCGGGCGCTCCGGGAAGAGCTCCGGGTCGACCGTGACCGCTACCGCGACGCCATAGCCAGCCATTTCCCCGCGGGAACCCGGGTGTCGAAGCCCGACGGCGGCGTGGCGGAGCAGCATGCGGAGCTATCGGCATTGCGCCGGGCCTGATCTTCTCTGCCAAGGGGGACTATCGTGGCTACGTGCGGATCGCCATGGGTGCGGGCTGGACGCCGCGGATAGCCGGCGCGCTGGCTGAGCTCGGGCGGTTGGCGGGGACACGGCCGTGATCCGGTGGCGGGGCCTGGCCAGGCTGCTGTCTCGGCTCGGCTTGTGGCCGGCGCGCTTCGAGCTCCCGACCCTGCTGCTGCTCGGCGTGCTTGCCGGCGGGCTGTGGGCGTTCATCGTGCTGGCGGACGAGGTGGTCGAGGGGGAGACCCATCACTTCGACCGCGAGGTACTGATGATGATGCGCACCACCGGCGATACCGCCGATCCCGTCGGCCCCCGCTGGGTGGAGGAGTCGGCCCGCGACTTCACGGCGCTCGGCAGCGTCAGCATCCTCACCTTCATCACCCTGGTGGTGGTGTCGTTTCTGACCTTGCAGGGGAAGCGTCATGCCGCGTTGCTCGTGCTGGTGGCTGTGGCCGGTGGGCTGCTCGTCAGCAGCCTCCTCAAATCGGGCTTCGACCGGCCACGGCCGGAGCTGGTGTCCCATGGCGCCATGATCTTCACCGCGAGCTTTCCCAGCGGCCACTCGATGTTGTCCGCGGTCACGTATCTGACCCTGGGGGCGCTGCTGGCCCGGGTGCAGCCGAACCGGCGCCTGAAGGGGTTCCTGATGGCGGTCGCCTGCCTGCTGACGATGCTGGTGGGTGTGAGCCGCGTCTATCTGGGCGTGCACTGGCCCACCGACGTGCTCGCCGGCTGGGCCGCAGGGGCAGCGTGGGCCTCGTTGTGCTGGATCATCGCCATGCGCTTGCAGGCGCGCGGAGCGGTGGAGTCGGACAACGCCGCTTCGGAGCCGGAGCGCTGATCGGCGGCGCCCGAGCGCTGTGGAAGTTGATGTGACGCACGTTATCTCCGGCCATTCCCGTGCACAGTTGGCCTTTTTACAGCACAGCGCCGGTTGTCATGCGTCTTTGTGGCCTGCCGAAGGATCGAGCTCCCCTGATTGCCCTGGCGCTTGGTGTGGCGATCGCCGCAGGCTACGTGGGCGACCGTCTCGGCCGAAACCAGCCGGCCGCGCTTCCCGTGCAGCGACTGCTCACGGTTCGTCCCTGGCACTGCGAGGTCTACGACCCTGAGGGTCGCGGCGTGGTGGCGAGCTCCGTCGAGACCTTCCACGAGGGCGGTGCCCTGGATGGCACGACGCGGCTCGAGGATCGCCGGGCGGGACGGGTCCTTGCCGAGTTCAGCTACCGCGGCGTGTGGCAGTTCAATGACCCCTGGCTCACCGAGGCCATCGAGGAGTACCGTTACCTCAAAGTGGACGGCGACGCCTTCTCCCCCGACGACCTCAGCGCCATCGAGGCGGAGTTCGGCGAGCCGGAGGTATCGCGGGTGCACGCGCTCACCGACGCGGAGCTGGTGTACGGCGATTATCAGTCCCTGTATCAGTGCCACCGGCGGTCGGGCGAAGCCTGACGCCACGTCTCCGGGCTCGTTTCCCGGCGCCGCCGGGTTGGATTCCCCATGAGCTTGACGGTCGCTCAGACGCTCGAGGTTCTCGTGCTGCTCGCCGCGGCCAACGGCGCGCCGGTGCTGGCCACCCGCCTGCTCGGCAGGCGCTGGTCATGGCCCCTCGACGCCGGCCTGACGTTGCCTGACGGCCGGCGGCTGCTCGGCCGGAGCAAGACAGTCCGCGGGGTTCTGGCCGCCGTTGCCGCCACTGCGCTGGCGGCTGCTGCCCTGGGGCTGGGCTGGCGCCTGGGCGCGGTATTCGGCGCCGCCTCCATGGCCGGCGACGTGTTCTCCAGCTTCTTCAAGCGCCGCCTCGGTATCGAGTCGAGCGGCCAGGCGGTAGGCCTGGATCAGGTGCCGGAAGCCCTGTTCCCGCTGCTGGCGTGCCATCGGGCGCTGGGGCTTGGCCCCGCCGGGGTGGTGCTGCTGGTGGTGATGTTCGCGGTCGCTCAGATCGTCATGTCGCCGGTTATGTACGCCCTGGGGATCCGGCGGCGACCCTACTGAGCGCTCAGCCGCGGCGCCTGAAAGATGTCGTCGGGGAGCTTGGGGTCGACTTCGTAGTTGCTGAACTCGTTGCGCATGACGGAGCCGTCGGGAAACACCAGCTCAGTGGCCAGCAACCGTGAATCCTCTTCGGAGACCTCCAGGTTCACCCGCTCGATGAGACGCCGCGCCGCTTCGCTGCGTGGCTGCAGCTCGAACCGCCACTGCGCCGTGCCGTCGGCCGTGTGGCGGGCGTTCAGCAGCGCGTAGCGCTCGTGAAACGCTCGAGGGTCGGACGGCAGCCCCACCTCCAGGAGAGCCATCGCCTGCTTCAGCACGGGGTCGGCCTGCTCGCCGTAGGCGTAGTGCTCCACCTGGCCCAGACGCGGGTACGCCACCACCAACTCGCTGCCGGCTGCGAACGGCGATGGTGCGGGGGGGGCTCCCGAGCTCCCAGCGGAATCGGTTCGGCTGCTCGAACCAGACGTGGCCGTGGGCCTCGAGCGGCCGGGACAGGGACTTCAACGTGCGGGTTTGCAGCACGTCGGCCGACCAGGTCTGGATCTTCGCCTGGCTCTGCAGCCACTGATCGAGGGCAGCGCGCCCGGCTGGCGGCTCATTTTGCTGTGCGGCCGCATCGGCTGCGCTGGCTGCCGTTGACGCGGCGAAGCCGGAGACGGCGAGCAGCACCATCGCCGCAGTTCTCCCGATTACGCTGGAAAAAATACTCATTCGGCGCTCCGTCACGTTGCCTTCTCAGCGGCGTCGCCGCGGATCCCCGCAAGGCCGCGCCACCACGTCGGCAGCAGATAAACTGAGATCAGACAAGCAACCACGATGCCGACTGCGCACACCTGACCGAGGCTCGCGAGCCCGGCGTTGGAGGAGAAGCCCAGGGTGCCGAACCCGGCGGCGGTGGAAGCCCCGCACAGCAGAATGGCCCGTCCCACGGTTCGCCGCATCGAGCCCGCCTCACCCCCGTACCGGCGCAGCGCGTACTGCACGTGAATGCTGTAGTCGACGGCCGTGCCCAGCAGCAGCGCCAGCGCCATCACGTTCATCAGGTTCCAGGTCCAGCCGGCGAGGGTCATCAGTGCCAGCATGCCTGCGGCGCTGAGCCCGAGCACCGCCACGCTCAGCACCATCTCCCTGAGATGACGGAACGCCACTGCCAGCAGCAACAGCAGCACCGCCAGCATGGGCGCCACCACACGCTTGACGTCGCGCTGCACCGAGCCCAGCAGCGAATCGCTGAGCAGCGACCATCCCAGCAGGTCGGCGCCGGCCGCCTCGCGGAGATCGGTGCCCAGCGACGTTACCGCTCCGTTGCTGGCCTTGTCTCCCGCGGCGGCGCGGCCCAGCAGCAGAAACCGGCCGTTCTGCTCCGTCGAAAACTCGCGAAGAATCCAGTCCGCGCCCGGGCCCTCGGGCCAGACCACGCCATCACTGCCGGCCATCCGCCTCCAGGCGTCGAAGACGTTCCTGGTGAGTGTCAGGGACTCGGGTGTGAAACCGCTCTGCTGCGCCGCGTCGAGGGCCGCCTGCTGCCGCTCGACGAGCCACGACAGGCGGTCGCCGTTCTCGCGCTGCCAGGCGGGGTTGGGCCAGATGGCCGCCGGCAGCACGTAGTGGGAGAGCACGCCGCCGTCCGTGGCGCGGTCGAGGATGCCGCGGATGCGGCCGAGCCGCTCGGACACGTCCTCCACGCTGGCGCCCGGCACGATGATCCAGAGCGAGTCGGACCGCTGACCCACCTCCTGGCCGACCTCGACCAGCGCATCCCGGGCCGGCGCCCGGCGAAAGCCGAGGGCGTCGGCCGCGTAGTTCACCTCGGGCGCGCCCTTCAAGAGGAACACCGCGAGGATCGCGGCCGCGGTGGCTGCCGTGACGAGCCAGGCCACGCGCGGCCGCCAGCGGGCGCTCGCGGACGACGATCCGGGCGGGTCCGCCGGGGCCAACAACGGCTCGTCCTGGCCGTCCCGTCCCAGCGGAGCGAGGAAGCCTGTCAGCATGACGGCGGCGGCCGTCAGCATCCCGAGCCCCACCAGGGCCCCGAGCTGGTCCACCCCTGGCAGGCTAGACCGGGTGAGCATGAAGAACGCGCCCGCGCTGGTGGCCGCCGCCCACAGCACGCTGGGCGCCACCGCCCGGCGGTGGCCGGTGCGGGAGCGCTCGGGATAGCTCTGCAGCTCCTGCTGAAGGATGAGACCGTAGTCGGCGGCGAGCCCCAGCAGAATGGCGGCGAACCCGAGGCTCACGATGTTGATACGCCCGAGCAGCAGCCCGCCGAGCCCCAAAGTAATGCCCAGCACCACCACCAGCAGCCCGGCGAGCCGCAGCAGCGGGCGCCAGCTTCGGTGGGCGAGCCAGAACAGCGCCACCACCACCAGCAAGGTGCCCAGCGCCGCCCACGTGATGTCTTCCAGCAGCTCGCTGCCGGACTCCGCCACCAGCGCCGGATTGCCGGTTACCTTCACCGACGCCGGCGCAGCGCCTTGATCCTGCTGCCAGCGTGCCACCAGGTGCTTCACATTCCGGGTCCATTGCCGCTGACGGGCGAACCCGCCGCTCTCGAACGGCGGGGCGACCAGGACGATGCGGAAGCGGCCGTCGTCGGATACCAGCGGATCGCCGCCGCCCTGCCCGGACGTGGACTGGAGGGTGGACACCGCCTCGAGCGCCTCCGTCAGGCGGTAGGGATCGCGGGCCAGGCGCGCCACTTGCTGGGGCTCCAGGGAGCTGCCGAGCCGTTCCAGGGTGGCGTCGAGCGTCGCGTCCAGCTGCGGTCCGGCGAAGCGCTCGGTCATGTCGTGGAACTTCTCCGGCGGCTCGTTCTGCCAGACGAAGGCGATCAGAGAGGCGAGCTGATGCGGATCCTCCAGCGGATTGCGCCACAGCACCTGGGACGCCAGGCCCGACGCCTGCAGGGCGCCGGCCATCGACTCGGCCGCGGCCGCCGCGGCCTGGCGATCGCCGGCCCTGAGCGAGATCACCAGTTCCTGGGATGAGCCGAAAGCCTCCTGATAGAGTTTCAGCCCCTGGGCCTGACGTGAGTCTGCCGGCAGCAGGCTGAACAGGTCCATGTCCAGAGTGAGGCGGCTGTAGCCGGCGGCGACGATCGCTACCACAGCGATCCCGGCCAGCCACGTCCAGCCCGCGGGTCTGCGCAAGCGGAATCTCACTCGTCGAGCACCAGGCGGAGGCGCTCGCCCTTGCGACTCAGGCGGAGCTCTCCGGAACCGCGCTCTATGTGCCAACCTTTGGGCGGGGGCGCCCCTTCGAGGATGTCCGGCAATCGGAACCAGATGAACCGGCGCGGCGGGCTGCCGTGGCCCGAGTAGCTTCGGTCGCGCTCGACGAACTCGATCTTCCAGACGTCGTCGGTGCTGCGGGCGGTGAAGATCGGCAGCGGCGACTTCGAGAAGTTCACGAGCACGCTGCCGTTGTGGTTGCGCGCGGCGAGCAGCTCCCCGGCGATGGCCGGACTCTTCGCCGACGGCTGCCACAGCGCCTGACCGTGCCAGGTCGTCCAGCCGGGCGCGGAGAGGTCCACCGGCGGCAGATCACCGACGGCTGCGCAGGCGGCGAGCACCAACACGGGCAGCGCCGCCGCGGCCCGGCAGAACCGGCCCGTCAGACCCCCGGGGGCGCCCCCGGGGCCGCGCACCGTGGCGGCTGCGGACACGGCAGACCGGTGCTGGCCTGGATCTTGCGTCGCGGAGAATATCCATCGAGAGCAGATCAATGGCTGGTTCCCTGATCTGGACGAGACAACGAGCCCGGTGACCGCTTCGAACACACATCCCCGAGCGCCTGTCGCTGATTCTACAGAATCCGTGGTCGCCTGCCGCCTGTGCGGGGTGATGCAGCGCTTGCCCGCGGTGCCTGCCGGCGGCGCCGTGCACTGTGTCGAGTGCGGTGAGCGGCTGCGCTGGCACCGGCCGCTGGCCCGCCCGCGCTCGGCCTGGTTCGCGGCTGGCGCGTTGATCCTGCTGGGGCCGGCGCTGGTCTTCCCCATGCTGTCGGTCCACTACGTGGGTAACTACAACCAGTTCGACCTGGTCCAGGTGGTCGGCCGCCTTTATCAGTCGGGCGACTGGTTCATTGGCACGTTCATCGCCGTGATCACCTTCGTCACGCCGGCCGCCCAGTCGTTGGCGCTCGTGCTGCTGGGCGTGCTGGGCCGGGCGGCGCCGGTGCGATTGCGAATGACCCTGCAGCGCGTGGTGCAGATCGCCGAGCCGTGGAACATGAGCCAGATGTTCCTGTTGGCGCTCCTGGTCGGGGTTGCGCAGTTCGGCAACATGATGGCGATCCGGATCCTTCCCGGAATCCTCGCCTATGGGCTGGCGGTGGCGTTCAGCCGCATGGCAGCCATCGAGTTCGAGCCTGCTGATGACTGGGAGCGCTGACCATGGCGGGCGAAGAAGAACGGCGCGGCGACACCGCGGAGGCGCTTCCGACTGCGCGGGTCAAGAAGCGTCGCGGCTGGACGGCGTTGTGGCTGGTGCCCGTATTCGCTGCGGCGGTGGCCGGATGGCTGGGCTGGCGCCAGTTCATCCACACCGGCTATCAGATCACCATCCAGTTCGACGACGTCAGCGGGCTGCAGCCGGGTAAATCGCAGGTGAAGTTCCGCGGCGTCGCCGTCGGCCGGGTCGTGAGCCTGGAGCTCGGCGACGATCGTCAGCATACGGTGGTGCATGCTGAGCTGGGCCACGAGTTCGAGGATCTGGCGCGAAAGGGCAGCGTGTTCTGGATCGTCAAGCCGGAGATCAGCGGCACCGAGGTCAGGGGCCTCAGCACGGTGGTGTCCGCGAGCTACATCGGCATGCAGCTCGGCCGCGGCAAGGCCGGCGACCAGCACTTCGAGGGCGTCTCCGTGCCTCCCGTTGCAGACGCCGCTCTGGTGCCGAAGGGTCTGCACATTCAACTGCAGTCTCCTGAGCGCTGGGGTCTGGAACGCGGTTCCTCCATTCAGTACCGGGGCGCGGACGCCGGGTGGATTCTCTCCTACGACACGAAGAGGGACGGCTCGGCGGTGGTGTTCGACGTGTTCATCAAGGACGAGTACGCGCCCTTCGTCCAGAACGACAGCAAGTTCTACCGGGTCAGCCCCATCGACCTCAGCGCCGGGCTGTTCAAGGGGTTGAACCTCCAGGTCGGCAGTCTTCAGAGCCTGCTCGGCGGAACGGTCGCGGTGGCCACCCCGCCGGGGGGCGGAGACCGGGTGCCGGAAGGCACCACGTTCCGCCTCCACGGCGAAGCTGAAGACGAGTGGAAGCAGTGGGGAGAAAAGATCCAGGGCACCACGGTGCCCGAGTCCGGGAGCTGAGCTCGTGGCCTCCCGGCCACCGTCTCGGGAGCCGCCGCCGGACGTCTCCGTGTGCCGGCTGTGCACTCTGGTGCAGCGGGTGCCCGAGGATGTCGATCCCGGCGACGTGGTGTGTTGTCGCTGCGGCTCATCGCTGCTGGCCTACCGACCCCGGGACCTCATGCTCACCCGGTGCCTGCTGATTGCCGCGGTCATTCTCTTCCCGCCGGCGAACCTGCTGCCCATCGCCGTGGTGGAGCACATGGCCGACCACCGCGAGTTCACCATCGTCGACGGCATCCTGCACGTGTTCTCCCTCGGCATGTACGGCCTGGGGCTGCTGGTCAGCTTCACCAGCTTCTTTACGCCGATGCTGAAGATCGTTGGCCTCTGCTGGCTGGCGTTCGCGCCGCCGCGCCGGCAGGGGCTGAAGAACCGGCGGCGGGTGCTCGATCTGATCCGCCGGGTCAACGCCTGGAACGCCATGGAGATGTGCCTGCTGTCGAGCCTGCTCGCCATGGCCGATTTCCCGGTGATCGCCTCGGTCAGCGCGGGCTGGGGCGCGGCGGCCTTCACCGCCGTGGTGGTGCTCACCACGGCCGCATCCATCACTCTGGACCCGGCGGCACTTCGGCTCGGCTGGGCGCGGCCGGCGCGCACGGCGCCATCGGGCCCGGATCGAAATCGAAGCGCCGGAACAGGTCCTGAAACGTCGTGACGATCTGCGCCTCGTCGAGCCCCAGGTCGGCGGGCGCGTAGTCGTGCTGGCTGGCGTGCTCCCGGGCGGCGGCGGCTTGTTGCCGCAGCACCCGACGGAACGGCTGCCCGACCGTGAGTCCCAGTCGCTGATAGGTATCCTCCACCACCCGCATCGGGTCGGCGATCAGGTCGTCGTAGCGGACGATGGCATGGCGGCCGGCGTGCGCCCGGAGCCGCTCCAGAGGATAGCGGTACCAGTGGCCCATCATCTCGAGCAGGAACTGCCGGCGGGCGGCGTCTTGCGCCGCGTTGCCCGGCACCCCGATGGTCTGCCAGGAGAAACGCATCATGCTGACGAAAGACGGGATGGTGTCCAGGGGATTGCGCACCAGATAGATGATGCGGGCGTCCGGGAACTCCGCCAGCAGGCTCTCGAGCTTAGGGCACAGAGCCGGGTTCTTGGCCAGGTAGTGCACCCCCGGCGGGGCGCCATGGGCGAACAGATGACGCTGAACGCAGCCGCGGTAGAAGCGCATGATGCGCCGCCGCCGGGCCACAGGCAGAGCCTGGTCGAACCACGCGTAGGGCCGGGCATCATCCAGCAGTCCGGACGACAGCCCGATGGTGAGGGCCGAGAACACGTGCAGCAGCAGATAGTCATCCTCTTCGGGCTCGGTCAGACCGACCCGATGCATGACGTTGCGCCGTTCCCAGTCCCGTTCCAGCCGTCGGCGCAGGGCGGCGGCCGGGCCGCCGAGCAGGCGGTCCAGGCTGCCGATCCAGGCGATCAGCCGCCGCTGAATCACCGAGGGCGCGAACAGGATCTCCCACATGGCCATGGAGCGGAAGTTGTGTCGGTCCTTGTCCAGCAGCCGGTGGAGGAACGTGGTGCCGCTGCGGAAGTTGCCGATGATGAACACCGGTGCCTCCACCGGGCGGTGGTGGAAGCCGGCGAAGAGCAGCCGGTCCAGGGCCAGCGCCAGCCCGGTGGTGATCGCGTACGCCGGGTAGATCAGGAAGAAGGCCAGGGTGATCAGTGCCCGCCGCGGCGTCCACGGCAGCTTCAGGGTCCAGCCGTGAACGAAGCGGACGAAGCCGCTCAGGTCGAACGCGGGGGTCACGGTTCGGCGTCGCCGTCCGGCTGCCGGCGCGGACGGTGCTGGTCGAGGAACCGCTGCCGGGTAGTCCAGAACCGGCCCCTGCGCATGCGCCGCCAGCGGGCTTCCCGCAGGCTCGCCTGGTTGTACGCCCACATCAGCATGCAGGCGTGGATCTTCTCGCCCACCTCCTGCCAGCGGCCCGCGGGCGGTGGCTCGCTGAGGGCGAAGCCCATCCGCTCGAAGGCGCGGTCCGTTGCTCTCCCCATCCCCGTGGTGAACAGCAGGTTGCTGCCGCCGATGGCCTCCACGCCGGCGAACCGGGCGTCGCTTTCCAACCGCCCCGCGAGGTCCTGAAGAGAGTGTTTCACCAGCCGGGCACCGCGGGCCGCCCAACCCAGGCTCGGGCCGTGCGCCGGCAGCGGCGGCATGTGCTCGTTCCAGAAATGCAGCTCGAGCACGCGGGTACCCGCCGCGATCTCGCCATCCGGCACCGGCAGCGGCTCGGGAGCCTCGAGGATCCGGGCGCGGAACAGGCAGTCGGGGCGGTCGGAGTACTCGAACACCTCCATGCGGTGGCGAAGTTGGCGGTCAATGAAGCGGATCAACGGCCGCATGGCGGGAACCCTCCCTGGACGCTTCGGGTAACATCGGGCGCGGCCGGCGGCTGCCGACCACCGGGAACGGACCTGGGACCGGAGGAGAACGCAGGGACGCCATGAAGCGAGTGGTTTTCGTCGCCGACGATTTCGGCATGAGCCGGGAAGTGAATCACGCCATCGTCGAGGCGCACCGGCGTGGCGCGCTCGAAGGCGCCGCGCTGATGATGGGGCAGCCGGCGACGAACCACGCCGTGGCGCTGGCGCGGGACCATCCCGATCTGGAAGTGGGCCTGCATCTGCATCTGGCCGACAGCCGCCCGCTCACGGCGGCGGAATGGCCCTGGGACCGATCGCCGGCGCGGGCGGGATTCGCCATGGCCTTGTCGGCGGACCATCGGACCTTGGTGCGTCGCGAGGTCCGCGCCCAATGGCAGGCATTCCAGGCGACCGGCCTGTCCTGCCGGTTCGTCAACGCTCATCATCACCTGCAGGTCCACCCGTTCGTGCGCCGGCTGCTCTGCCAGACCCTGCCGTCGGACTTTGCGGGGTGGATACGCTGGGGGCGCCCCGGCTTCTTCGCCACCGGCGGGCCACTCCGCCGGCGCCTCGCCGGCTGGCCGTACCGGCTGCTCTACCTGATGCTGCAGGCGCCCCAGCGGCGTCGCTTCCCGTGGCCGACCAGCACCACTCTGTGGGGCCTGGACCGCACCTTCCGCATGGCGCCGGACGAGGTGCGCCGGGTAGCCGACGAGCTGGGAGACGGCCTGCACGAGTTCATGTTCCACCCCCGTCAGCGCGCTGGCGACCGGGATCTCGAGTGTCTCGTCGCGCTCGCCGGACATCACGGCCCCGCCGCCCCTTGACGGGGGCGCTGGCGCGGCGACCACCATGCGGTCCCGCGCCAGAGAATGGGGGTGGGGACCCAGCACGCCAGCCACGTGAGGGCGCGAACGACGGTCCAGACCGGCAGCGCGTAGCGGACGCCGCGCGGCAGGCGGCAGCCCACCAGGGCACAGATTGCCACCGCGGCGGTGGCTTCCATGGCCGCCGTTGCGGCGAGGCCGAGCCACGCCCAGGCCGTGCCGGGATGAGTCGCCACGGCGGCCAGCCAGCCCAGCATCGGCAGGACCAGCAGTTGTCCGGCGAAGCCGGCGGGCTCGCACCAGCGCACGGTCTTGTGCCAGCGGTGATAGTGCAACAGCGCACCGCCCCAGCGTGCGTCGGCCGGGGTGGTGACCAGCCGGGTCGTGCCGAGACGCACCGGCGCGAGCCGTTGCCCCAGGTAGAAGTCGTCGGCCAGGCACTGCCCGAGAGCTTGCCAGTCCACCCGCCGGCGGAAGGCTTCGGCCTCGAACAGCATGCCAGCGCCGAAGGCGAAGCGGATCCGGTTCAGACGGCCGAGCAGCACAGCGCCCGGATGGTGTTCCAGGTTCACGTACAGGGCGTCGAGCACGGCGGGTGCAGAGCGTACCTCCCGCACCAGGTAGGGGGACGTCACCATGGCGGCGCCCTCGCCGAGGGCCGCGGCCATGTCCTGCCGCAGGGTCGCGAGCGTTCCGGGCGGCGCCTCCATGTCGGCATCGCTCCACAGCCACAGCGCGCCCCGGGCATGGGGCGCCAGCAGCCGCAGCCAGGATACCTTGGGATTCGCCGCCAGCCGGTCCGGAGCAGCCTCCACCACCAGGGTGATGGTGGTGCCGGGATACCGCTCCGCCATCTGCCCGGCCCAGCGGCGCCAGTGAGTCTCCTGACCGCCAGGCACGCCGAGCAGCAGCTCGCTGTCGCCATCGAGCTCCGCCACGAAGGTCTCGAGGCAACGGCCCAGACGATCCTGCTCCGCCGCAGCGAGGTTACCTGCCAGGCACTTGAAGACCGTGAGGAAGCGCCGGTCGGCGGTGGCTGCCGCTCGCCGGCGGGCGGCTGAGCCGACGAGAGACGCCGCCAGCAACCACCACGACAACGCCAGCGCCGTCCACCCGGTCAGCAGCCAGGGCAGGGTCATGAGCCGACCGGCGCGCTCCGAGCGCTTCGGCTCGGCCGAGCCGGCTGATACTGGTAGTACTCGACGCCACAGTCATCGAACGGCGCACCCGGCGTCCCGACCCGTTCTATACAGAAATCGCCGCCACGGCAGCCGCCGCGGCCTTCATCGTGCAGACGCTGATAGTCCGCTTCGCCGAGCACTACCGGGTCCGCCAGCGCCGCCTCGAAGCGGCCGCGCAGGGCGGCGTCCCGCCAGCCGGGCATGACCTCGAGAGGGATCACTTCGGCGGCGTCGCCGCTGCCGTAGCCGATAGCCAGCACCTGGTGGCCGGTGAGGTCGCGCTCCTGCCGGGCCGCCTGCTCGAGGCCGGCGCCGAGCCAGGCCGGCAGCGCGGCGGTGTAGAGATTGCCCGCCCGCCGCATGACCGAGCGGCCAAGCGACAGCTTGGCGTCCACCAGCTCGGCGTGCAGCTCGCTCGCCCTCAGCGCCTTCATCAGTCGGTGCGCGGCCGGGTACAGATCGACCCCGGGATCCGCGCCGCCGAGCAGCTCGTTCACGCGCGGCCGCCCGGTGAGCTCCGCAGCGACGGTGGCGGCGTCGACGCCGCTGGCCGCCCCCAGCTCGTCGAGCAGCGCCCGGTCTCGGCGGCTGCCGGCCGCGAGCAGGAACAGCACCAGCATGGCCCAGCCGTTGTCCGCCATCCGCTGGTACGGGCGATGGAGGAACACGGCGTCGAAGCGGTCCAGGTAGTCGCGACCCTGGCGAGCGTCGGCGCCGTCCCGGCTGATCGCGTGGTGCATGGCGAGCAGGATCTCATCCAGATAGCAGGCGGTGGAGTACTTGCCGTTGAATACCGGAAAGTCCTTGAGACGTCCGCGACCGCTCTGGCCGCGGTAGCGGGAGAAGGGTTTACGGAAGTCGGCCCCCCGATAGTCGGAGGCGCTGCCGCTGCGGCGCAAGTCCACGGCCAGCAGTGCGGGGTCGGACTCCACCAGCGCGGCCACCGCACCGGCACCCTGGGTAGGCTCGCCGGTGGTGCCTCGAGCGTACTCGGCGATGTCGGCGCTGACCACGATGGCCTGCCGGCTGCCGCCATCGGCCAGCAGGTAGCGCCAGGCGCCCTTCAGGGCATAGACGCCACCGAGACAGGCGTGTTTGAACTCCGGCACCTCGCAGTGGCGGGACAGCGGCGGCCGCCCGTCCCGGCGCAGCGCCTCGTCCACCATGCCACGCACGATCACCGCACCGGCGGAGTTGTCCGTGCTGCTCTCGGTGCCGAGGGCCAGCATGCCCACCCGGGCCGGGTCCACGTCGTGATCGCGGATCAGCCGCATCACCGCGTTGGCGGCCATGGTATAGACATTCTCCCGCTCGCCGCACAGGCGGAAGCTGTCGCCCACGACTTTGGAGATCTTCGCTGGATTCTCCCCGGTCCATCGGCACCACGCCGCGAGTTCCACCTGGTACGGCGGCAGGTAGACCGAGAAGCCGCTGATGCCGACCGGCACGGTCACGGCGTGCCTTCCAAGGCGTAGGTTCGCCCCCGCCACGAGGCGCGCTGGCCGTGCACGTGGTAGCGCCAGGCGGAGCTCCAGACCATGAGCAGAAAGGCCAGGCCGGCGACCGGCAGCAGCAGTGCCCAGGCCGCGGACAGCCGGTAGTAACGAAGGGTCGGCAGATAGCAGGCCGTCATCAGGCCCCAGGCCGCCACCGCGAGCCAGCCGGCCGCGAGGGGCAACGCTGCGGCCGCGGCGAGGACCGGCACCGCGAACATCAGCAGCATGGTGACGGTGGTGAGGGCGAGCAGCGCCGGCGAGTAGTGAAGCTGAGTGTACGCGTGCCGGGCTACCAGATCGTGGATGCCGCGCCAGCCGCCGCTTTCGCGCAGACTGCCGGCGCCGCGGCTGAGACCGATCCAGGTACGTGCGCCGCTGCGCTTCACCAGTCGCGCCAGCGCGCAATCGTCGATGAGGTCACCGCGGATCTGCCGGAAGGCGTCGAGCCGCTGCAGCAGCTGGCCCTCGACGAGCACGCAGCCGCCGGCTGCCGCGGCGACCCGGGAGCCGGGATCGTTGGCGCGCCGGAACGGATACATCAGCTCGAAGAAGAACACGTAGGCGGGCATCAGCAGCCGTTCCGGCACGGCGCCGAGCTGCGGTTTCGCCAGCACGGAGACGAGGCCCAGGTCGCCGCTTTGCAGCCGCTCGCGGAGCGCGCTGAGCATGCCGCGGTCGAGCTCGATATCGGCGTCGAGCAGCAGGGTATACGGGCGCTCGAGACGCTGCCGCGCCTGCTCCTGGGCCCATAGCTTGCCGCTCCAGCCGGTTGGCCGGGGGGCTCCGCTGATCACCTCGACGGTAGATCCCGCAGCCACTGCAGCGGCGCCGGCGGCGGCCGCTACGGCCGCGGTTCCGTCGGCGGATTCGTCGTCCACCACCAGCACCCGCAGCCCCGGGCCCTGGGCCAGCAGCGCAGCGAGCGTGCCCGGCAGCACGTCGGCCTCGTTGCGCGCCGGCACGATGACGTCCACATCATCGAACCGGCGCGGCGGCGCGCCCGGTTCCAGCCGGGGGCTTCGCCGCGGCGGCCGCCACAGCGTCACCGCGCACCACAGCAGCAGGCTGCCGATGCCCGCGGCGGTCGCCACGGCGGCGGCCGCCATCAGACCTCCCGTACCGGAATCTGCGCGCTACCCGCATCCACTGCCAGAGGTCCGTCGGTGTTGGGGCCTCTGAGCCACACCTTCAGCGCCGCGAGCGGGTGGCGGAACGTGTCTTCCACCGCGGTGCCTTCGTAGCCGCAGTGGGCCATGCAGTTGGCGCACTTGGGATTGCGGCCCACCCCGTAGCGTTCCCAGGGGGTGTTGGCCATCAGGTCGGCGAAACTCTTCTCGTAGCCCTCGTCCACCAGCAGGTAGCAGGGCTTCTGCCAGCCGAAGATGTTGTAGGTGGGCGTGCTCCAGGGCGTGCACTGATAGCTCTGGTTGCCGGCGAGGAAGTCGAGATAGAGGCTCGATTGATTGAACCGCCAGCGTCGGCCCGAGCGCGGGCCGCGGGCGAAAATGCTGCGGAACAACCGCTTGGCCTTGAGGCGGCCGAGGAACACGTCCTTGCGCGGCGCGTGGTCGTAGCTGTAGCCGGGCGATACGGTGATGCCTTCCACCCCCAGGGTCGAGGCGAAGTCGAAGAACTCGGCCACTTCCTCCGGATCCTCACCGTCGAACAACGTGCAGTTGACGGTGACCCGGAAGCCGCGGGAGACGGCCTTCCTGATGGCGGATACCGCGGTGTCGAACACGCCTTCGCGGCAAACGGACTCGTCGTGGCGCACCCGGTTGCCGTCCAGGTGAACAGAAAACGTCAGATATGGGGACGGCTCGTAGTCGTCCAGTTTCTTTTCCAGCAGCAGCGCGTTGGTGCAGAGGTAGACGAACTTCTTGCGGGTGATTATGCCGCGCACGATCTGCGGCATCTCCCGATGAATCAGCGGCTCGCCGCCGGGGATCGACACCACCGGCGCGCCGCACTCGTCGACAGCGCCGAGGGCATCTTCCAACGACAGACGCTGCCGCAGCACGTCGTCTTCGTAATCGATCTTGCCGCACCCGGCGCACGCCAGGTTGCACTGGAACAGCGGCTCCAGCATCAGCACCAGCGGATAACGCCGCTGTCCTTTCAGGCGCTGCCCGAGGATGTATCGCGCGACGCGGTACTGCTGTATCAATGGCACACCCATGTCAGCTCCCTGTCAGCAGAGTATGAAAATCGACGAGGTGGCGCGGCGCAGGCCGGCTGGCGCCGCCGTGCCCTCGCCGCCGAAATGGCGGTCGTACTTCAGAACAGCAACTATCGGACCAGGAAAGGCCGGTGGGCGTTCCGGAACAGGTGTTCATGCGGCTCTCCAGCTCCCCATGAACCAGTCCACGGAGTCGCCCAACGCTTCGCCCGCTGGCCGCCACTGGTAGCCCAGCTCCCGCCGTGCCCGCTCGCTGGAGAAGTACATGTGGTTGCGGGCCAGGCGGACCCCCTCCAGGGTCACCCTGGGCGGGCGCCGGGTGAGCCGCGCGGCCACCTCGCAGCCGACGGCCACCGGCAGCACCAGCCCCAGCGGCAGGCGGATACGCGGCGCCCGCCGCCCGGCCCGCCGGCACACTTCGCCGAGGATCTCGCGCAGGGTGAGGTTGTCGCCGCCGAAAATGTAACGCCGGCCGGGCTCGCCCCGTTCCAGCGCCAGCACGTGACCCTCGGCCACGTCGTCCACGTGCACCACGTTGAGGCCGGTGTCCACGTACACCGGCATGCGGCCCTGCAGCGCGTCCAGGACGATGCGCCCGGTGGGAGTCGGCTTGATGTCGCCGCGGCCGAACGGCGTGGAAGGGATGGCCACCACCACCGCCTGGCCCTGCCGGGCGCGCTCGAGCACGAGCTGCTCCGCCAGCCATTTGGAGCGTTTGTAGTGGCCGGTCATGTCCTCGAGTCTGGCCGGCTGTTCCTCGTCCGCACTGGCAGTGCTCTGGTCGGTGGCGAGAGTGGCGACCGAGCCCGTGTAGACGATGCGCTTGACACCGAGCTCGGCGGCGGCCTCCAACAACGCCCGGGTGCCGTCCACGTTGATCCGGTAGACGCTGCTCGGATCCGGTGTCCAAAGGCGGTAGTCGGCGGCGGCATGGATCAGGGCGTCGCAGCCGGCGAGGGCGCCGGCCAGGCTCTCAGGTCTCGCCAGATCCCCTGGCACCGTTTCCACGGCGAGGCCCGCCAGGTTGTCCGTGCGGGCCGCCGCGCGTACCAGCGCCCTGACCCGATAGCCGTGACGAAGCAACGCCCGGGCGATGGCTGCGCCGACGAAGCCCGTGGCGCCGGTGACCAGCACCCGGGCGCCCTGCGGCAGCGCGCTGCCGCCGCTCGGCCCGACCTCCGCGGCGGTCATGCCGGGGCCCCGATCAACCCGGTCAGGTCCGCGGCGGCCGCTCGCAGCGCTCCGAGCGCCGCGCGATAGTCGGCCATGCAGCCGCGGACCGCCGTCACGGCGCCGCGCTCGGCGAGCAGCCGCGCCGCCAGCCGGCCCAGCCGGGGCCGGCCGTTGTCGTCCAGCAATGCCGGCATCCACGACGGCACGCTGCGCGCGGCCGGATCTGCGATGGCGCGGACGCTGACGAACACCGCGCCGTGCGCGGCGCAGACTTCAGCGACCGCGGCACTTTCCATGTCCACCGCGTGGCATCCGGTGTTCCGCCAGAGCCGCGCCTTGTCCGCCGCGTCGGTCACCGGCTCGGCCACCGTAAGCAACGTGCCCTCGCGCCCGGCGGCGGGCCACAGCCCTCCGCGGCCGTTCGATACGTGGCGCGGCAGGAACAGATCGCCCGCCTCGAGCCCGGGATCCAGCCCGCCGGCGACGCCCCAGCTCAGGATGACCCCGCTCCCTTGCGCCAGCACCCGCTCGGCCGCGCGCCGAGCCGCTTCGGCGCCGACGCCGCAGACCGAGACAGCCAGCCCGCGGCGGGCCAGGGTGCGGGCCTCGCCCGGCAGCGCCGCGATGACGTGCACCGCGGCGGTCATCGGCCGTTCGCCGGGACGGCCCGCCGGTAGCGTGCCAGCGCCCACAGCGGAAAGTACTGGCTGTAGCCGTGGTACTTCAGATAGAAGACGCGGGGAAATCCCGGTGCCGTGAAAGCGGCGTCCCGCCACTCGCCGTCAGGGCCCTGACCGTCCACCAGGTACTCGACCCCGCGGCGCACCGCCGGGCTGCCCGCCCGGCCGGCAGCCAACAGCGCCAGCAGTGCCCAGGCGGTCTGGAAGGTGGTGCTCGGATGGTTATCGGCGGCGTGGTGCCTGGCCGACGGGCGCGCGTCCTCGTAGCTGTCGTTGCTCTCGCCCCAGCCGCCATCGGGCCGCTGCACCGACTCCAGCCAGTCGGCGGCGCGCTGTACCCGCGAATCGTCGGCGGGGACGCCGAGCGTTTCCAGCGCTACCAGCACCGACCAGGTGCCATAGATGTAGTTGCTGCCCCAGCGGCCCCACCAGCAGCCCTCCGGCGCCTGGGTGCGGCCGAGGTACTCGATCAGCCGGTTCCTGACCGCTTCGCGGTCGTCGGCCTCCTTGCCCAGGTGACCGAGCAGCGTGGCGACCCGGGCGCTGACGTCCTCGGTGGGAGGATCGAGCAGGGCACCGTGGTCGGCGAACGGAATGTCGTTCAGATGCAGGTGGTGGTTGTCCGCGTCGAAGGCGGCGAAGCCGCCGTTGGTGGACTGCATGCCGGCGAGCCAGGCCACCGCCCGGTCGACGGCAGGGCGGTAACGCTCCGGATCCCGCCGCCGCATGGCCCAGGCCACCACGGCGGTGTCGTCCAGGTCGGGATAATGGGGATTGTTGTACTGGAACGCCCAGCCACCGCCGGCCACCCCAGGGCGGGTGGCGGTGAAGTCACCGTCCGCGGTCACCTGGCGGTCGGCCAGCCAGCCGAGCGCCCGATCCACCGATTGCGCCACCTCGGGCTCGTCCAATCCGCACTCTTCCAGCGCGTGGATAGCCAACGCCGTGTCCCAGACCGGTGACACGCAAGGCTGACAGTAGGCCTCGTCGCGCTTGACCACCAGCAGCTTCTCGAGCGCCGCCCGGGCCTGCCGGCGGTACGGATGATCCGCAGCGTAGCCCAGCACCACCAGCATCTCGTAGGCATTGACCATGGCCGGAAAGATCGCGCCCAGGCCGTCGTCCCCGTTCAGCCGCTCCACCACCCAGTCGTGAGCCTTTCTGATGGAGGTTTCGCGCCAGCGCCGGGGCAGCATCGACTCGAAAGGGCGCAGCGACCGCTCGAGGCCCAGGTAGAGGCGCGCCCGTGGCGACTTGGCACGGAAGTAACCGCGCTCTTGCTCGGGGTCCACGCTGAACAGTTCGCGCACCCCGATGCCGCGCGGGTTCTGCGCCCGCACCCGCAGAGACAGCAGCACGGCCAGCGGGATCACCACGGTGCGCGACCAGTACGCGATTTTGTGAATGTCCAACGGAAACCAGCGCGGCAGCCGAATGATCTCCACCGGCACCATCGGCACCGCCCGCCACGGCACCTGACGGAACTGGTAGAGCATGATGCGGGTGAACACGTTGGCGCGGGCGGCGCCGCCCCGGTTCAGGATCGCCCGGCGCGCCGCGCGCATGTGCGGCGCTTGCGGATCGTCTCCGGCCAGCTTCAGCGCGTAGTAGGCCTTGACACTGCAGCTCACGTCGACGGCGCCGCCGTAGTACAGGGGCCAGCCGCCTTCGGCCGTCTGCCGGCGCCGCAGATACTGTGCCAGCAGCGCCTGCAGCGGTTCGTCGATCTCGTCGACGAAGTGCATCATCAGGATGTACTCCGCCGGAATCGTGCAGTCGGCTTCCAACTCGTACACCCAGTGCCCGTCCGACTGCTGACGGGTCAGCAGTGCATCGCGCCCCCGCCGTACCGCCATTTCCACGTCGGCGGGCGCCAGGTCGAGCGAGATCTCGTCGCTCTGCGTTCCACCGACACCGCGCGGCTGCTGAATCCCCACGTCCGCCATGGGCTCAACCGTGCCTGAGGGACAGTGACGAAGCGCCGCCTAGCGGGTTGACCGGACGCAGCGGCAGCCCACGCGACCACAGCTCGAACAGAAGTCTGGCCCCCTGATTCACGCGCCCGGCCACTTGCGTGGTGGCCATCACCGAGCTGACGGCAGCGCGGGACACCTTCACCGCGGCGCCGCTGTCGTAGGTTCGGGTGGCGTGGATGCGTTTCAGGGTCAGCAGCGCGAGGCCGATGGACCACAGACAGAAACGGCGGATGCCCATCTCGCGATGTGGAATGCACAGGGTGTAGGCGAGCGCGTTGCGCAGGTGACCGTGAGCGACGGCGACCAGACCGTCGATCACCTGATTGAAGGTTTCCCGATCGTGATCCGGCGCCATGCGGTCGAGGTCGTAGCCGGCCTTCTCGAACTCCGCGCGCGGCAGCCAGCAGCGCTGCTCGCCGAGGTCGTCCCAGATGTCCTTCAGGATGTTGGTCATCTGCAGGCCGAGACCGAAGGAATCGGCGTACTGGTGCATCTGCGACCGGAGCGGCGCCATGCCGTTGCGATGGTTGCAGAACAGCTCCGTGAGCATCTCGCCCACCACGCCGGCCACGTAGTGGCAGTACTGCGCCATGTCGGCGAGATCGTCGAGACCGCGCCGCTCGCGCTGCCGGTAGTGATCCATGCCGAAGCACATCTCGCGCAGGCAGCGAACGATGGCGCGGCGGTCTGGCTCGGCGATAGCGCGGGTGGTTCGAGCCACCCGGGCGGTGTTGGCGACCAGGTCGCGCTCCTCGGGCGGCGTTCCGGCCGACAGGGCCGCTGCCGCCCGCGCCGCGAACTCGTCGGCCGCGGAGGGGCTCTCGATGACGTCCGGCAGCAGGCCATGAAGGGCGCTGCGGGTGGTGGGCTCGAGGTGCGGATCGTCCTCCACCGAGTCGGCGATCCTGCACAGCAGGTAAGCGTTGGCGACGAGGTGGTCCAGAGGTTCCGGGAGCTGAGGCACAGTAAGGGCGAAGGTTCGGCTGACCCGCGGGAGCATTCGTCGTTGATAGGTCAAGTCGTCAAGCACCCGTTCCTCCGGATTTTCTGTTCACCAGCCCGTCAGCGATGACGAGTCGGCCCACGAGCACTGCCTTTCGCTTTGCCGCCCGACGGCCCGGGCAGTGTCGCGAAGGATGTTAGGTGTGCATAGTCGCCACTTCATTGACGATTCTCAATACCCTGTGAAGGGTCGTTGGACCGCCGGTTATGGTACGCTTGCTCGAGCAGCGTTCGCGCGTCCGTGCACATCGCGCTCTCGGCCTCGCTCATGGCGGCCACTCCTGCGACCGCGTCCGCGCCCTTCGCCTGGACGCGATGTTGAACCTCTCGCTGTGCGAGTATGTGCCCTTCCCCGTCCACCAGCAGCAGGCTTCCCTGCAGCGACGCGTAGCTTCGATCCGGAGAGGTGAACGCGTGCACCAGCTCGTCGATGCGGGCCGTCAAGGTCCAGTCGGCGCGGGCGTTGACGTCCGGACCCACCACGGCGCTCCAGGGACCCGTTTCCGCGAGGTTCGACCGCAGATCCGCAGTCAGCATCTCGGTCGGCGGCTCCGCCCAGCGGGCCTGGGCATAGCTGGCGCGGCGGTGGCCGGCGGTGTAGTCGAGACGGTAGACGATTCCGGTGTCGTGAAGCCAGCCCGGCGCGCGCACCGGTTCCACCCGGATCACCAGCCCCTGACGGCCGGCGCCGTCGGTGCCCCTCGCCGTTTCAGCCCCTTGTGCAGCCGCGCCCGGGTTGGCGGCGTGGCAGCCGTCGAGCCGGAACACCCGCTGCGGCGGCGGCTTGCTGGGCGTCAGACAGCCGGCGGTTACCGCGCACAGGCAGGCGAGCGCGGCGAGGCGGAGGGCCCGCTGAACGATCATGGCTCGTCTCCGCTGCCCGACTCGGGCGGCTCGAACCCGGGTTCGCCGGGACCCGGCGGTGAGGGCTGAGAGCCGAGCAGCACGCTCTGGGGCTGACGCTCGAGACGCTCGGCGAGCTGCTGGAGCTGCCGCGCCGTCGCCTGCAGACGGTCGAGCGTGCTGTTGATCTGCGGCAGGGTGTCGCGCCGCGCCGACTGCGCCAGCCGTGCCCCCGCCTGGCCGGCCTGATCGACCGCACCGGCGGCATCGTCGGCGCGCGCCAGCAGCGCCTGGCTCTGCTGGAGGGCGGCCCGGGCGTCCTCTGCCACGGCCGGAAGCGTCTCCAGGGTGGGCTCCAGGCGCGCTTCCAGGTGCTGGACCCGGGTGGCGGCGTTCTGGATGGCGGCAACTGTGTCCATGAGCGTCCGGCGGTTGTCCTCCGAGGTCAGGGCGGTGAGCTGCTGGCTGAGACGTTTCAGTCGGTCGGCGATGCTCCCGGCATCGCTCATCAGAGTCGCGAGACCGCCAGGCTCGAGCCGCAGAACAGCCGGTGAGCGGGCGCTCGTCTCGAGCGGCGACCCGGGGCCGCGGCCGGCCGGCTTCACCAGCTTGACGTGGGCAACGCCGGTCACGCCGCGCGTCTCCAGCTCCGCATGCATGGACCGCACCACCGGCACGCCGCGGCGGACGCGGATGTCCACCAGCACGCGGTCCGGATTGTCCGGGTCCAGGCGGACTCGGCTCACATGGCCGACGATCAGGCCCATGTAGGTGACGTCGGCCTCCGCCTGCAGACCGTTCACTTCGTGGGTGGACACCAGTCGGAACGGCAACGCGCCGGGCTCGCCGGACTGCAGCCAGTAGAACAGATAGGCCGACCCGGCCGTGAATATGATCAGGAACGCGGCCGCGACCGCCGCGTAGGCGCGATTCTCCATGCCGTCAGGGCTCCGTTGCTGCAAGCCGCGCCAGCCGTTCCCTCGCCTCGGAGAGGGCGAACAGCCGGGCGACGAAGGGATGATCCAGGGCGGCCACCTGCTCCGGCGTGCCGATGGCGACGATGCGTCCGCTGTCGAGCAGCGCCAGGCGGTCGGCCAGGGCGATGATGGTGTCCAGCTCGTGGCTGATCACCAGGGCCGAGAAGCGGTGCTCCCGATGAATGTTGCGGATCAGGTCGGTGAGATCCCGCGCCAGCATCGGGTCCAGCCCGGCGGTGGGCTCGTCCAGCATCAGCACCTCGGCTTCGAGCACCAGGGCCCGCGCCAGGGCGGCACGTTTCGCCATCCCGCCAGAGAGCTCCGCCGGCATCTTCCAGGCGTCCTCCGGGTCCAGCCCCACCATTGCCAGCCTGCTCCACACCAGGTCGGCGATCAGGGTCTGGTCCAGGTGATGGCCATAGCGGTTCAGCTCACGGAGCGGGAAGGCGACGTTGTCGAACACCGTGAAGGCGCTGAACAGAGCATCGCGCTGAAACAGGATGCCCCAGCGCAGCCGAAGCCGGCGCAGCACCTCCTCGTCCGCCCGATGGACGTCCACGCCGAGCACTTCCACCCGGCCTTCGGTTGGGGTCAACAGGCCGGTGATCTGCTGCAGGAGCAAAGACTTGCCGCTGCCGGAGGATCCCACTACCGCCAGAATCTCGCCCGGTCGGGCCGTCAGGTTCAGGTCCCGGTGCACCCAGCGGTCGCCGATCCGGGTGGACAATCCCTCCACCCGGACCACCGCCTCATGCACGTCCTCCGTGGCCATCAGATACCCACGTCGCTCAGCAGCACGCCCGAGGCGGCGTCCAGCAGCAGCACCAGCGACAGGCTCACCACCACCGAGTTGGTGGTGCTGCGGGACACGCCTTCGGTGCTCGGCTCCGCCTTCAGCCCGTAGTAGCTGGCCACGACGCCGATGGTGATGCCGAACACGGCCGCTTTGACGAGGCCGATCCAGAAATTCACCAGCTGGACGTCCCGTGGCAGGCGGCTCAGGAAATACTGCGGGGTGATGCCGAGGGTCGTGTCGGCAATGATCATGGCGCCGAGCAGTCCCGTGAACTCCGCCCACACCACCAGCAGCGGCAGGGACAGGGCGAGCCCGACGGTCCTCGGCACGGCGAGTCTGAGCACGGGCGAAACGCCGAACGTCCGCAGCGCCTCGAGCTCTCCGCTCAGGTGCATGGCGCCGATTTCGGCGGTCAGCGCGGAGCCGGTGCGGCCGGCCAGAATCAGGGACGTGACGACGGCTCCCAGTTCGCGCATCATGCCGGTGCCCATGATGCCGGCGATGCTCGTGCTGGCGCTGAAGTCCGCGAGCTGGTCGCCGATCTGGTAGGTGGTGACCGCGCCGAGCAGGAGGCCGAGGATGCCGATGAGCGGCACCGAGCTGCAGCCCGCCTTGTAGACGGTGGCGGAGATCTCCTTCACCGGCGCGAAGCGCGGGAAGCGCAGCGCGTACAGCACCGACATGAGCACCTGTCCCACCAGCACGGCCACGTCGCCGACGGTGCGCAGCCGCGCCTCCATGGCGCGGCCGCCGAGCGCGAGGACCGGGATGAAGCCGCGCGCGCGCGGCCGCGGCGTGCGCTCGATGGCCTGGAAGCGGCCGAGTTGCTCACGGTAATTGCTGCTGCACTCCAGAGCCGCGGGCAGGCGCTGCCCCCAGCTGCGCCACAGCACGGCGGCGCCCGCGCTGTCCAGGCCTTCCACCTTGCCGAGATCCCAGCGCGTGGCGTCGGTGGCGGACAGCTTGCGGAGCTCCGCCTCGACCCGCCGCCGCCCGGCGGCATCCACCAGCAGCCGCCAGCAGCCGGACAGCTCGACCACCGTCTCGCCGCGCTGCTGCCGGACCCGCAGCACCGGGGCGGAGTTTGCGGAACCGTTGACGTCGTTCATGAACGACTGCTGCGCAACTTTCGTGCCGCCCTGGAAGCTCCGGCCCATGGCCTCGCCCGCCGCTGCAGGGTGACGCCGATGCTCGAGCCCGGGGTGGCCTGTGGTAGTCTCGCTGGCTTCGGCGACAACCCGCAGGCGGAACATGGAGTGGCGCACGATCGCCCTGGACGGCGCAGTGAACCTGCGCGATTTCGGCGGCTACACCACCGCGGACGGCCGCAGGGTCAGGCGTGGACGCCTGTTCCGCTCCGGAAGTCTCGCTCGCCTGACGGCGGAGGGGCAGCGCGGCTTCGAGGCGCTCGCCGTGCGGCTGATCTGCGATCTGCGCCGGCCGGACGAACGGGCAGGGGAACCGACGCCGTTCCCGGTCGAGGTGGTGCCGAGGCTCGAGATCGCCATCGATCCGGGCAGCGCTCCGACCTTGCGGCAACGTCTCGCCGACGGCGTCCTCGACCTCGAGGAACGCATCGACTTCATGATTGCCATCAATCGCGAGCTGGCGCGCGACCACGCCGACGACTACGCCCGCATGTTCGCCGGCCTGCTGGACATGGAGGAGGGTGCGTTCCTGGTTCACTGCGCGGCGGGCAAGGATCGCACCGGCTTCGCCTGCGCGCTGATCCTGCATGCCCTGGGGGTGCCCGAGCAGACGGTGCTGGAAGACTATCTGCTGACCAACGCCCACGTGGACGTGGACACGTATCTGGCCCGAGTGGCGGCGGATCTGGAGCCTCACCGGCGGCCGGACCCGGAGTCGCTGATGGCCCTGGCCGGGGTCCGAACCGAATACCTCCGAGCCGCCTATGAGGTCATCGAGGCCGAGTTCGAGAACGTGGAGCGCTACATCGAGCGCGCGGTGGGTCTCGACGCGGCCGCCCGGGCGACGTTGCGCACCCGGCTGCTCGAGTAGCCGGGCTCCGCCGCTCAGGGTGCGCCAAGGCGGGTGCGCAGAAAATCCACGAACACCCGGAGCTTCAGCGGCACGTAGTTGCCGTGAATGAGCCAGGCTGCGGTGTCGAATGCGGTAGGCGTGCACTCGTAGTCGGGAAACAGGTCCACCAGCCGCCCGTCCGCCAGCTCGTCACGGCACAGCCAGTCAGGCACGAGCGACGGCCCCAGGCCGAGCACCGCGCAGCGGGTCATGCTGGCGCCGTGTGACACCATCAGATGTCCGCCCACCTGGACTGGGAACGGCGCGTCGCGCCCGCGGCGGAACCACCAGCGCGACCGGTAGCCGGGCAGGGGGAACAGCAGGCAGTCGTGGTCCGCCAAGTCGTCGGGGGCCGGCGGGTGCGGGTGGTCTTTCAGCCAGGCAGGGCTGGCGCAGACCCGGAAGCGCCGGCTGAACAGGCGAATCGCCCGTCCCCCGGCGTCCGGTGCTTCGCCGAAGCGCACGGCGACGTCGACGTTCTCCCGGGTGAGATCCACCTGCTCGTCGGTGAGCATCAGATCCAGGGTGAGCGCCGGGTGCAGGCGCCGGAACTCCGGCAGCAGCGGCACCAGCAGACGCTCGCCGAAGGACGTGCAGGTGGTCACCCGCAGCGTGCCGGTCGGCTGGCTGACCAGATCCAGAGCCTGCTCGCCGGCCCGGTCGAAGCCTTCGAGCAGCGCCTGCACCCTGCCGTGGTACGCGCGTCCCGCTTCGGTGGGCGTCAGCCGCCGGGTGGAGCGCTGAAACAGGGCGAAGCCCAGCTCCTCCTCGAGGCGGCCGATGGCCCGGGACACGGAAGAGGGGTCCAGATCGCGGGCGCGGGCCACGGCGGTGAAGCTGCCCTCGCGCATGACGTCGACGAAGGTACGGACGGCTTCCAGATCCATTCGTGCGCCTCCTGCATGGGCATGTTGCCCGAATTGCCGTTTATCGCAACGGTCACGGGCGGTAGTGTTTCAGGCGCCACGGGATTCAGAGGGAGAGAATCATGGGAATCGAAGTCCACCAGGGCCGCTTCTCCTCAATGGCCGAGGTCCTCGACGACATCAAGATCCAGGGCACCTGGCCCACTACCTTCGTCTCGGGCCCATCCGCCGGGCTGCCCGTGCACTGGCACGACCACGACGTTCATGCCTACGTGCTGGAGGGGGACACGGATTTTCTGGACGCCGAGTCGGGTGACCGGCTGCCCGTACGCCAGGGCGACAAGGTGATCGTCCCCGCGCGCACCCTGCACGCGGAGGGGGCGGTGGCCGAGCGGGTCGTCTACGTGCTGGCGGTTCCCGAGCCGCTCACCGGCGAGCGTTTTCTCGCCATGCGCGACCCGTCGGAGCTGGAGGCCGGGAGCTGAAGCCGCGGCGCCGTGGTGGCGCCTCCAGCGCGACCATGGTTGCCGAGAGAAATCGCGGGGCGCCTGGGTGACGTAGAATGACCGCGGCCCCGCGCCCTATCCGGTCGCGGGCAGTTTCCTTGGCTGGGAGCGGCCGGTGGCCGAGATCGAGGTGCACAACCTGGTGAAGTGCTTCGGCGACGTACGTGCCGTGGACGGCGTGTCGTTCACGGTCGACGCCGGTGAAACCTACGGCCTGCTGGGACCCAACGGCGCAGGTAAGACCACCACCATGCGAATGCTGGCGGGGCTTTCGCCGATCACTTCCGGTGAGGTGCACCTGGCCGGGCTGGACGTTCGGGCGCATCCCCGCCAGGCACGAGCCTGCCTCGGTGTGGTGACCCAGAGCGACGGCCTCGACGAGGAGCTCACGGTACGCCAGAACCTGGAGGTGTTCGGCTATCTGGTGGGGCTGTCACGGCCCGACGCCCGCCGCCGGGCGGGAGAGGTGCTGGATTTCTTCGGCCTCGCGAGCCGCGCCGCCGACGAGGTCGAAGATCTGTCGGGCGGCATGCGCCGGCGGCTGGCCATTGCCCGAGCGCTGGTGACACGGCCGCGGGTCATCATCCTCGACGAACCGTCCACCGGTTTGGACCCCGAAAGCCGGGTGCGGGTATGGGAAGAACTGGCGGTCCTGAAGCAGTCGGGGGTGACCCTGCTCATGTCCACCCACTACATGGACGAGGCGGAAACGCTCTGCGACCGCCTTGCCATCCTCTACGCCGGACGGGTGCTGGACGAGGGCACGCCGCCGGAACTGGTGGCCCGGCACGCCGGCAGCGCGGCGGTGGACGTGCGGCCTGACGGCGCTTCCCGGGAGCGGGTCAGAGAGCTGTTGAGGGCCGCCGGTCAACCGTTCCGGGAAGTCGGCGCGCTGTTCCGGGTGACTGGCCGAAACGGCCGTGCCCCGAAGCTGCCGTCTCTCGAAGGGGTGCGGATCACTGAGCGCGGCGCCAACCTGGAAGACGTGTTCCTGGCGCTCGCCGGGCGCGGGCTGGGGGAAGAATGAGCGTGCCGGCCTGGCCTGACGTTGCCGCACCCCAGCGGCTGCGGCTGCGCTCCGTCGTCGGCGTCTGGTGGCGGCACGTGCTGGCCCTCGCCCGGGTGTGGCGGGTGGCGCTGACCTGGTTCGCGGTGGAACCGGCCATCGTGCTGCTGGCAGCGGCCCTCGGCATCGGCCGGCTGGTGGGCGACATGGCCGGCTACGGCAGCTATCCGGCCTTCGTCGCCCCCGGCATCGTCGTCGGGACGGCCATGTTCCACGCCATTTTCGAGTGCTCGTGGAGCGTGTTTCAGCGCATACAGCAGAGCGTCTACGAGACCATTCTCACTGCGCCGGTGACGGTCGCCGAGATCGTGCTGGCGGAGCTGGCGTTCGCCGTCACCCGCGCCCTGCTCTCCACGCTGGCGGTGGGCGGCATGGCCGCCGCCTTCGGCTGGGTACCGTGGCTGTCATTGCCCGCGCTGCTGGCGGTGTCCGTGGGGGTGGGGCTGGTGTTCGGCGGCATCGGTCTGCTGTTCGCCGCCCTGGCGCCCTCCGTGCACGCGCTGTCCCTGGTGTTCACCCTGGTGGCGACGCCGCTGTATTTCTTCAGCGGCGCGTTCTTCCCCATAGCGGTCCTGCCCCAGTGGATTCAACCGCTGGCGTGGGCCGCGCCGCTCACGCCGCTGGTACACCTGGGTCGTGGCGTGGCCATGGGCGCGCTGGACTGCAGTCACCTGATCTCGGGCGTCGTACGTGGCCGTCCTGGCCGCCGCGCTGTTTCCCCTGGACGTGGTGCTGCTCAGGCGCCGCCTGCTGAAATGCACGAGCGCTTCGCCGCCACCGGTCACGAAGCCGCGGCGGTATCCACGAAGCCGAGCGACTGCATGTCGAACAGGCCCCGGTAGACGCCCCGTGGACGCGCCATGAGCTCGTCGTGGGTGCCCTGCTCCACTACCTCGCCGCCGTCGAACACCAGGATCCGGTCGCATTGGCGCACCGTGGACAACCGATGGGCGATGAGAATCGACGTGCGGCCTCTCAACAGGGCGGCGATGGCTTCCTGAATGTAATGCTCGGTGATGGAATCGAGGCTGGAGGTGGCTTCGTCCATCACCAGGATCGGCGCGTCGGCGAGGATGGCCCGGGCGATGGCCACCCGCTGGCGCTCGCCGCCGGAAAGCTTGATGCCGCGCTCGCCCACCAGGGTGTCGTAACCGTCGGTCAGTCGCCCGATGAATTCATGGGCGTGGGCCTTCCGCGCTGCGGCCTCCACCTCGGCAGCGGTGGCCTCGGGACGGCCGTAGCGGATGTTCTCGGCCAGGGTGCGGTGGAACAGGATCGGCTCCTGGGGCACCAGCGAGATCGCCCGACGCAGGCTCTCCTGGGTGACCGCGGCGATGTTCCGGCCGTCGATGAGGATGCGTCCCGCGTCGAGGTCGTAGAGCCGCTGCAGGAGCTTGACCAGGGTGGTCTTGCCGGCGCCGGACTCTCCCACCAGCGCCACCTTTTCCCCCGCCGCGATTGCCAGCTCGAAGCTGCTGAACACGGGCCTCGGCTGATTGGCGTAGCGGAACCACACGCCTTCGAAGCGGATCGCGCCGCGGCCGGGCGCCAGCTCCGGTGCGCCGGGGGCGTCCGCCACCTGGGGCACGGTGCGGTCGATGTCCACCAGGTCGTCGAGCTCGTTGGCGGCCCGCTGGAGGTTGCGCACCTGGCCGCCGATGTTGCGAAGCTGGCCGTTGATGATGAAGTAGGTGGTGAGCACGTACACCAGATCGGCGAGCCGGCTCTGGCCCGATTCCGCCAGGGTGAGCACAATGCCGAGCAGCCCGCCCAGAAGCGCCACGATCATCACCGACTGCACCGCGCCCGAATCCATGCTGCGGCGCCAGGCGCGGCGGGCACGCGTCTGCCAGTGAACGGCCACCTGGTCGAGTCGCCGGTCCTCGCGCTGCTCGGCGCCGAACGATTTGACCACCGAATTGCAGGTCACCGCATCCGCCAGTGCGCCGCCGAGGGCCGTATCGGCATCGTTGGAAGCCTGGTTGGCGGGGGCCACGTAGCCCAGCGACATCGCGATGCTGACGCCGATGAAGATACCCACGGCGATGGCGAAGTAGCCGCCGAGCAGCGGCTCGCGCAGAAACATCGCCACAGAGAAGCCGAGCAGGGTGGCGACCGCAGGCCCGAGATCGATCACCGTGGTGTCGGCGAAGGTGTCGTAGGCCCACATGCCGCGGGAGATCTTCCTCACCGTGGCGCCGGCGAAGTGATTGGCGTGCCAGTCGGAGGAGAACCGCTGCACCCGCTTGAAACCGTCGCTGACCAGGTGACGCATGACGTCGGCGGCGAAGCGCACCCAGATGCGCAGATAAAGCTGGCGCACGGTGAACATGGCGGCGAACGTGCCGAGCAGCCAGCCGGCAGCATGCCAGGCGATGCCCAGGGCGGTGGTGCCGTTGCCGTAGCGGTCGAGCGCCATCACCAGCGCGGCCGAGCGCGCCGGAATCTGGATCTCCAGGTAGACGGCCAGCCCCGCGCCGGCGCCGATGAGCGCCAGACGGACCGGGAACATACGCCAGTAGCGCCAGACGAAGGCGAATACCTGGCTGAAGGCGATACGCTCGGAGGTCACGACTCGAGGCTTCGTTCGCTGGGCGGGGCATGATGCCGAAACCGGCGGCCGATGTCTCGGGCGCCTGTAGCGGTACTGGTGGGAGCGACCTCCCGGTCGCGACTCTCCAACAGTGGGAGCGACCTCAGCGGGAGCGACCTCAGCGGGAGCGACCTCAGTGGGAGCGACCTCCCGGTCGCGATCCTCCGCGCCGCCCGAACGGCCTGCGGAAGCCTATCCCGCCGACATCCACAAGCGGATCCCGTAGGCCACGGCCGCGGTCGCAGCGACCCCGCCCGCCCACAGCAGGGCGAACCACAGCAGCTGCCGCAGCCGCCGCGTGCGGGCGGCCGACATCAGTGATAGCCCTCGCCGACCCGAACCTTGCCCCGGAAGATCCAGTACGCGTAGCCGGTGTAGCAGAAGATGATGGGCAGCAGCACCAGCGCCCCCACCAGCAGGAAACGGAGGCTCGCGTCCGGTGCCGCAGCGTCGTGGATGGAGATGCTCGGCGGCACGATGTAGGGATAGAAGCTGATGCCGAGACCCGCGTAGCAGAGCACGAACAGGCCCTGGGCAAAGAGAAACGGCGCCAGCTCCCGCTCGCGGGACAGGCTGCGGAACAGCTGCCAACCACACACCAGCACCAGCAGAGGCACCGGGGCCACGTAGACGATGGCGGGCCAGCTGAACCAGTGCTGCACGTATATCGGCTGCAGCAACGGCGTCCACAAGCTGAAGACGCCGATCAGCACCAGGGTCGCCGCAGCCGCGGGGCGGGCGAAGCGGCGCGCCCGCTCCTGCAGCCCGCCGGTGGTCTTCAGCACCAGCCAGGTGGCGCCCAGCATGGCGTAGCCGGCAGTCAACGCGGCGCCGCTCACCAGGCTGAACGGCGTCAGCCAGTTCCACCAGCCGCCGGCGTACGCCCGGCCTTCCACCGGTATCCCCTGCAGCAGCGCTCCCAGAGCGATGCCCTGACAGAAGGTGGCCACCAGCGAACCGGCGAAGAAGGCGCTGTCCCACAGCCAGCGCCGCTCCGTGCGGCCACGGAACTCGAAGGCCACACCCCGCAGCACCAGGGCCAGCAGCATGCCCACCAGGGGGGCGTAGAGCGCCGGCAGGATCACCGAGTACGCCAGCGGGAACACCGCCAGCAGCCCGCCGCCGCCAAGCACGAGCCACGTCTGGTTGCCGTCCCACACCGGCGCGACCGAGGCCATGGCCCGGGTCTTCTCGGACTCCCCGCCCCAGAAGGGGAAGAGAATGCCGACCCCCAGATCGAAGCCGTCGAGGACCACGTACGCCAGCACCGCGATGGCGATCAGCACCGCCCACAGCGAAGCCAGATCGAAGCTCATGTCCCCTCCTGCGGCTGTTCGAGCCGATGCACGCCGGAGAGGCCGACGCCGGGCTCGCCGCGGGCCTCGGACGTCGGCAGCGTCACCTCGGCCGGGTTCTGCCGCATCAGCCGCAGCATGTAATAGACGCCCATGCCGAAGATGGTGAAGTAGACGACGAAGAAGGCGGCCAGTGACGCGCCCACCGCCGGAGCCGCCACCGGCGACACGGAATCCGCGGTGCGCAGCAGGCCGTAGATGGTGTAGGGCTGGCGGCCGACTTCGGTGACGATCCAGCCGGCGATGACCGCGACGAATCCCGCCGGCCCCAGCGCCACGGCCGCGCGTGCAAGCCACCGCGAGTGGTAAAGCCGTCCGCGCAACCGGTGCACCACACTCCAGCCACCGAGGCCGGCCATTGCCAGCCCCAGGGCCACCATCACCCGGAAGCTCCAGAACACCAGCGGCACGTCGGGCCAGTCCTGCCGGGGCCAGTGCTCGAGACCAAGCACCTCGGCGTTCGCGTCGTGCTTCAGAATGATGCTGCCGGCCCGGGGGATCTCCAGAGCGTAACGGGTGACGGCGGCGTCGCTGTCCGGCAGGCCGAACAGGATCAGTGGTGCGCCGCGGCGGGTCTCGTAATGTCCCTCCATCGCGGCGACCTTGGCCGGCTGCTGCTCCACGGTGTTCAGCCCGTGCTGGTCGCCGGCGACGATCTGCAGTGGCGCCACCCCGGCGGCCATCCACATGGCCATGGAGAACATCAGCCGCGCCGGCGCATTGTCGCTGTCACGCAGCAGATGCCAGGCGCCTACCGCTCCGACCGAGAACGAGGTGGTGAGGTAGGCGGCCAGCACCATGTGCACCAGCCGGTAAGGGAACGAGGGATTGAAGATGACCTGCAGCCAGTCCGCGGGCACGAACTGGCCGGCTGCATTCATGGCGTAGCCGGCCGGCGTCTGCATCCAGCTGTTGGCGGCCAGAATCCAGAAGGTGGAGAGCAGGGTGCCGGCTGCCACCATCAAGGTCGCGAAGCAGTGAAGGCCCTTCCCCACCCGCTCCAGGCCGAACAGCATCACGCCGAGAAATCCCGCTTCCAGGAAGAACGCGGTCAGCACCTCGTAACCCATGAGCGGGCCGAGAATCGGTCCCGCCTTGTCGGAGAACGTGCTCCAGTTGGTGCCGAACTGATAGCTCATGACCACCCCGGAGACCACGCCCATGCCGAAGGTCACGGCGAAGATCTTCAGCCAGTAGCGGAACACCTGCATGTACAGGTCACGGCCGGTGAAGAGCCACAGACCCTCGAGCACGGCCAGATAACTGGCGAGTCCGATGGAGAACGCGGGGAACAGGATGTGGAAGGAGACGGTGAACGCGAACTGAACTCTGGCCAGGTCCAGCGCCGACAAAACGTCCAACGGGGCACCTCCATGCTGCTGCGCCGTGGCCGGGGCATCATACCCCTTCTGGTGCGCTGCCGCAGGGCGGCAACGCCGCGGGCGCCGTCCAGATGCTCAGGCGCCGGCGATCAGCGGATGGCGGGCCTCCGCTTCCACGAAGATGCGCTTGACCTCGGGGTAGGCCGACTTGATGGCGTGATCGATGCGGTTCGTGGCCGCCTCGATCGCCAGGGCATTGACCTCATCAGCGAACTTTACGGACAGGTTCAGCAGCACGAAATCGGGGCCCATGTGCATGGTGAGCACCTCGTTCACGTGATCGACCTCGTCCACCGCCGCCGCGAGCTGGCGGATGCCGTCGACGACAGGAGCGCTGGCCGATTCGCCGATCAGCAGGCCCTGAGTCTCGAACGCGAGCCACGCTGCCGTGGCGCCGAGGATCACGCCGATGACCACCGACGCTATGCCGTCGAATACGGCGTGACCGGTGACCTGCGCCAGAGCCACGCCTGCCAGCGCCACGATGAGGCCCAGCATCGCGGCGGAGTCTTCGAACAGCACCACGAACAGGGTGGGGTCCTTGCCACGGTGGACGGCTTCGAAGTAGCCGAGCGAGCCCTTGCTGACCTTGAACTCGCGGAACGCCACGTACCATGACATGCCTTCGAACGCGAGAGACAGCGCCAGCACGACGTAGTTGATGCCGAAGTTCTCGATCTGGCGCGGGTGCAGGAGGTGCCGGATGCCCTCCCAGATGGATACCCCGGCACCGACGGCGAAGATCAGGATCGCCACGACGAAGCTCCAGAAGTACACCTCCTTGCCATGGCCGAATGGAAATCGGCGGTCCGGGGGCCGGCGCGAACGGCGCATCCCGTAGAGCAGCAGCACCTGATTGCCGGTGTCCACCAGCGAATGGATGCCCTCGGAGAGCATGGCGGAGCTGCCGCTGACGAAGGCTGCCACGAACTTCGTCAGAGCGATGAGCGCGTTGCCGGCCAGTGCCGCGAGGACCACCCGCGTGGAGCCTGAAGCCATTTCTGCCTACGTCCCGTGGTTGCGCGAGGCCGGGATGTTAGCAGACGTGCGAGTGGTGAATCGGCCGTTTCGGCCATAGCCATCAGCCTCCTCTTCCCGCCGCCTTCCCGCCATCGCAACGCCCGGTTCAGGACGCTGAACGGTGCAGCCGTCACAGAACTGGCCATCGGTTGCCGCTTTGCCAATCCGGTCACAGGGCGCGCCCCGGCACGTTCTTACAATCCTTTACATGTTCCGGCGGGGCGTGATCGCGCCGCCTCCTCTTGACGCAGTGGAGAAGTCGTCCATGTCAGTACTGCGCCTACGTCGCTGCGGGTACGCCATCCTGCTGCCGTTGACCATGTCGGCATGTTCCGGCGGTCTGGAGTCCGCCACGGCACCTCTCGAGCTGTCCGGAAGCGTGGGGGACGGACCGGTCATCGGCGCGACCGTGCAGCTCACGGACGCCGACGGCAAGCTTATCGACAAGCGCACCAGTGACCATGCCGCCAGCTACCGGATCAGCCTGGCGTCGGGCACCGCCTTGCCGGTTCTGATCTCCGCCAGCGGTGGCGAGGATCTGGTGACCGGCCGTGCGCTGGATTTCACGCTGCAAGCCGCGGCGTTCCAGTCCGGCACCTCCACCGTCAACATTTCGCCCCTCACCACCCTCGCTGTGCGGGCAGCGCAGTGTCTGGCCGGCGGGCTCGACGCGGCGAATCTGGACCTCGCCTGGCAGCAGATTCACCAGCACATGGCCATGGGCCTCGACCCGGCGCTGATCCCCGACCCGATGGGCGCCGAGGTCACAGCGGACACCGTAGAGGCCGTGGTGCTGGCCAACGAGGCGCTGGGTGAGACCGTGCGACGGGTGGTAACTGCCCTCGACAATGCCGGCAGCCCGGCGACGGGTGACGACGTGCTGCGGCAGGTTGGCTGTGCGCTGATGGGGCAGGGCACGGACGCCGACGGGGGCGTCGTCGACGCGCGCGTCGTCAGCGCATTCAAAGCAGCCGAGTTGACGGTGCGCCTGGAAGCCCTGGCGGGGCGTCTCGAGGTGGACGGCAGCCCGGCCACCGAGCGGCTGAACGACGCCATCCGCCAGGTCCATCCGGACGTCTCGGCGCCGGCCGTCGACCGTATACCGGCCAATGAGCCTGCTCGGGCCCAGGCGCTGGCGCTGGTCTCGCTGTTCGCAACCCTGGCTCCGAGCGACCAGCTCACGGCCCTGGCCGCGGACCTCGCGTCTGCCCCGGTTTCGTCCTTGCCGGCGCGCATGAACAGTGACCTCACCACCGGGCTGCAACAGGACCTCCAGGCGCTGACCGAAAGCGTGGCGCTGGCCGACGAGACGGAGCTTGGAGATCTGGCCGGACGACTCTCCAGCCAGGCCACCGCCACGCGGCCCATGGTCTCGCTGGCTGCCGATCCGGCCGAGGTGTCGATCGGCCAGCGTACGTCGCTCTCCTGGGCGAGCAGCGACGCCGAGCAGTGCCGGTCGAGCTGGCAGGGCAAGGTGACGGCGGACGGCGTGGCGGACACCGGAGCCCTCGACACCAGCACGACGTTCACCCTGACCTGCGTCGGCCTCGGCGGCGTCGGCTCCGCCGCCGTGACGGTGGCGGTGGGCGACACGCCGTTACCAGCGCCTGCCCCCGAGCCCGTTCCACTGCCGTCCATCGATTTCTCGGCGACCAGCGGTGTCGTCACCACCGGCGGGAGCACCGGCCTGCGCTGGACGGCATTGGATGCCACGTCCTGCGTGGCGAGCGGCGGATGGAGCGGCGCGCAGGCCACCAGCGGCAGTCGGACGACGGGCGCCCTCGCCAGCACCACCAGCTACACGCTCACCTGCACGGGGGACGGCGGCACGGCGACCGCAAGCGTCACCGTCAACGTCCAGCAACCGGCTCCGGCTCCGGCTCCGGCGCCGAGCCCTGAACCCACGCCCGCCCCCGCGCCCGCGCCGGCCCCCGCGCCGGCCCCCGCTCCCACACCGGCTCCCGAGCCGACGCCGATTCCCGCGCCGATGCCGACCGTCAGCCTGAGCGCCAGCGCCGACGTGGTGAACAACGGCGCCACCGCGACCCTCACCTGGCGCTCCACCGATGCCAGCAGCTGCAGCGCCGGCGGCGGCTGGGGCGGTACCAAGGCGGTCAGCGGCAGCCAGAGCGTCGGGCCGCTGAGCAAGGCCACCACGTTCCGGCTCACCTGCAGCGGGGACGGTGGCAATGCCGTGGCCATGATCTCGGTATCGGTAAACGGCACGGTGACTCTCGCCTGGGCAGCGCCCACCGAGAACGTCGACGGCACGCCGCTGACGGATCTTGCCGGGTATCGGATCTACTACGGCAGCAGCAGCCGCAGCTATACGACGACCGTATCCACGGCAGCCGGATCAACCAGCAAGACGCTGACGCTCCCGTCCGGCGACTACTACGTAGCCATGACGGCGCTCGATGCCGACGGCAACGAGAGCGACTACTCCAACGAGGTGGTCAAGGCCGTCCCGTAGTCCCCGCCCGGGATCCGCGGCCAGCCACTGGACGGCGGATCCCGGCGCTCACCCGCACCGCGGCCCGGCGGTGCGGCCATCGTGTTCCGGCTCGCCGCCCACCTCCTGCCGTTGAATCCCATGCGCCTGCAGTGGCTCAATGCTCCGCACGCACGCATTTCTGATGACCATGAACATACAGCTCGACCCGATAGAAGCCCGCATCATCGGCAGCCTCATGGAAAAGTCCATGACTACCCCGGACCAGTACCCGCTGTCCCTGAACGCGCTCGTCAGCGCCTGCAACCAGAAGAGCAGCCGGGACCCGGTGATGGATCTGTCCGAGGCGGAGGTCGAAGGCTCGCTCGAAGGCTTGATGAAACGCTATCTGGTACGGGAGAAGTCGGGCTTCGGCGGGCGAGTGCCGAAGTACCACTACCGCCTGTTCAACGACGAGATCGGCGACTTCCGGTTCTCCCCCGCCGAGCGTGCCCTGATCTGCCTGCTGCTGCTGCGGGGACCGCAGACGCCGGGCGAGCTGCGTGGCCGCGCCGGACGCATGCACGAGTTTCCGGACAGCGAGACAGTGGAGCGGACGCTCGAGGCGCTCCGCGGCTACGAGCAGGGCCCGTTCGTGACACGCCTGGCTCGGGAGCCGGGACGGCGGGAGGCGCGCTACGCGGAGCTGTTCAGCGCCGGCGTTCCCGCCGGGGAGGTGCCGGCGGCGCCAGCGCCGCCGCAGCCGGGCGAAGCCAGGGAGCGCCCGCCCGCGGCGCCGGTGGACGCCGCCGCTTCGCGCCTCGAACGGCTGGAGCAGCGGGTGGCCGCGCTGGAAGCGGCTCTGGCCGCGCTGATGGAGAGCGGCGACGACGCCTGCTGAGCACCCGACAACCTTGCTCAGTGCTTGAGTCGTAGTCCGCGCAGCAACGTGGCGGTCCGCTCCAGGTCCGTGACGCTGCGAAACCAGCGGCCTGCCTCTTTATCGCCGCCCTCGAGCAATCCCGGAAATCGCGGAGGATCGCCGAGCAGATGGGCGGTGGCCCGGCAGGCATCGGTGACGAACGCCAGCGACAACAGGCCGACCGCCTCCCGCGCCGCCTCGTGGCGGCCGGTTCGCACCGCTACGCTCAGATCGTTCATGCTTTCGGCCGTCTGCCCGCGAAGCCACTGCCTGCGGGCCAGGCTGCGGCGCGTCTCCGGCGCCCGCATGGCGACCTCGAAGGCCTGAACCACGTGCGCGGGCAGCTCGGCGAGCGCGTGCCAGGCCAGCAGAAAGGCCTGGACCAGTCCCGGCGGCTGCCCCGGCCTGACATGCACGCCGTGGCGTTCCAGCAGCTCGATACCGAGATTGGCGGTGGCGGCGGCCAGCTCTCGGGCCTCGGCTTCCCGCCGCCCCGCCAACGGGAGATCCACGGCGGCGGCCACCACGTTCGCCAGGTAAGCGAGCTCCGCGGCGGCGTCAGCGAGGCGTTCCGGGGCGCTGGCGGCCAGCGCGTCCAGATGCCGATCGAGTGTCGATGCCGAGCCGGAAGGACCCGCGAGCAGCCCGGCAGGCCGACCGACGGCGGGGTCAGTGTCCGCGTCGACAACTCCGGCATCGATCAGCAGACGCCAGAGCCCCGGGTCGAGCGCGCCTTGCACCGGAACCGGTCGATCCGTAGCGACTACGGTGCCGCTCGGCGACCCGACGCCCGGCGGCTCGCCGCTATCCGGCTCGCTTGCGTGCGCGGGGCTCGCCTCGATCCGGCGGGTCGATTCGAGGCGGCGAAGATGGCGTTCGGTCTCGAGGTCGTACTCGCTCATGGATACCAGCGCTTCGGCGCTCAGCGTGCGGGACTGAGCGAGAAAGGCCCGCGCCGCGGCCGCCGACACGAACCCCGCGCGCTCGCGGACGTGTTCCCGGGCCGCGGCCGCGTCCTCTCGCAGCGGCGTCGGCGCCTCGCCATCGAGCCGCGAATCCCCTGCGGTGAGGCGCTCGAGCATGGCCAGCAGCCGTTCCGGCTCATGGTCCCACAGGGCCACCAGGGCCGGATGCAGCACGTCCCAGTCGTCTTCCTGCGCGGCGCGCACCAGGAAACGGCCGAACAGCTCGGTGTCGGCCCCAGGCTCGAACAATCCAGGGTCCGAGGGGCCGGACTCGCCATCGTCGGGTGCGCGGCAGAATGCGGTGGCGTGGGAGTCCTGGACGTCCAGGGCCTCGCCGAGGCAAACGGCCAGGGTATCCTCGTCGAGTGCTGCCAGCCGCTCGGCGGTGAATGCATCGCCTTCGTTCACCCAGACCTCCAGCCACTCGATGAACACGTCGGCGTCGAGCCGCGGCGCGTCGCCGTGGTCGTCCCAGATCGCTTCATCCAGCGCGCGGGCCAGCAGCTCCGGCGGCGTGAGCGCCATCAGGGCACCGGCGTCGTGGGTCCCAACGGCGGCGAATAGGCGCGTGAGCGCGCGAGGCGCCAGCGACGGCAGAAGGCTCGCGAGCGCCGGGTGGTCCTGCAGTGCGCGCGCCGTGGTCAGGCGCGCGGGGGGAGCGTGACGACGTGGCATGCCGACTCTCCGTGTGAGGAGGGAGGCGCTTTGTACGCGCCTTTCAATGGCGGTGGTAGTCTTTGCGAGAACGACCACGTGCGATAGAATGTTCAGGGTCGAAAAACGTGGAATGTTCAGGGTCTAAAAAACGCGGAATCTTCACGTTCGATAAACAAATGCTCTTCCGCTCCCTTCCCTGTCCGGCCGTACGCTCGATCCACCGTGCCCACACTCGAACCAGCAGAACCGCTGTCCGCCGGCGCCGTCATGGTTGCCAACCGGCTGCGCAAGAATCAGCGCGGCCTGGCCGCGTGGCGCCGGCGTCATGAAGTGAGCTGTTACCGGGTATACGACGCCGACATGCCGGAGTATGCGGCCGCCGTCGACCTGTACCGGGAAGCGGAGGAGCCGGGCCGGCTGTTCGCCCACGTTCAGGAGTATCAGGCGCCGGCGAAGATCCCCCCCGAGGTGACCGGGCGGCGCCTGGACGAGCTGCTGGCGGCGGTGCAGACGGTGTTCGACCTCGAGCCGTTGCAGCTGGCAGTGAAAACGCGCAGCCGCGGCCGCGGCGGCAGCAAGTACGGGCGCATGGGCAGCCGCGGCGAAGCCTTGCTGGTGCGGGAAGGCCCGGTGGCTCTCGAGGTCAACCTGTTCGACTACCTGGACACGGGGCTCTTTCTGGACCACCGCCCGCTGCGCCTTCGTCTCGGTCGGGAGGCGGCGGGCAAGCGGGTGCTGAACCTGTTCTGCTACACCGGTGCCGCCACCGCCCACGCCGCGGCCGGTCGCGCAGCGGCGACGGTGAGCGTCGACCTCTCCGCCACCTATCGGGCGTGGGCCGGACGTAACCTCGACTACAATGGCGCCGAGCGCAGCCGTCACCGGCTGGAGCGCGCCGACGTCATGTCGTGGCTCAGCGCCGATCGGGACAGCTACGACCTGATCTTCTGCGATCCTCCCACCTTTTCGAACTCCAAGCGTGCCGACGACTTCGATCTGCAGCGCCGCCACGTGGAGCTTCTGTCGCTGGCCATGGCGCGGCTCGCGCCCGGCGGGGTGCTGTGGTTCTCCAACAATTTCCGGCGCTTCAAGCTGGACGAGGCCGCGCTCGCCGGCTTCGCCCGGACTCGCGAGATCACCCGCGACACCATCGACGCGGACTTCCGCCGCAACTCCCGCATCCACCGCTGCTGGGAGCTTCGCCACCTCTGACCCGGGTGCCCGGCGGTGCGCGGTTGATGATAGGCTGCCTGACTGTCGTGAGCTGGAACAGGAGCAGTCGATGAAGGCCGTGTACTGCGAGACGCTGGGCGGTCCGGGTGACTTGGTGGTGAAAGACGTGGATGAGCCGCCGGCGCCGGGTCCCGGTGAGGTCAAGGTGGCGCTGGCGGCGCGTGGGGTGGCCTTCACCGACGTGCTGATGATCGCCGGCGAGTATCAGATCAAACCGGCACTGCCGTTCGTGGTCGGCGGGGAAGGCGCCGGCACGGTGCTGGCGGTGGGTGGGGGGGTCGAAGATCTGGCGGTGGGCGACCGGGTTCTCTGCCCGGGCGGCTGCATCGAGCAGGTGGTGGTGAGTGCCGACAGGGCGACCCGGCTGCCGGACAGCGTGGACCTGGCCGCGGCCGCCGCGTTCCGCGCCAACTACGCGACCGCCCTCTACGGCATGCAGCGCGGACGGCTGGCGGCGGGAGAGACGCTGCTGGTGCATGGCGCTGCCGGGGGCGTCGGCCTCGCCGCGGTGGACGTGGGCAAGCTCATGGGCGCCACGGTCATCGCCACGGCCAGCACCGAGGAGAAGCGGGCGGTGGCGCGGGAGGTGGGTGCCGACCACGTCATCGACTATACCCAGGGCTTCAGGGAGGAGGTCAAGGCGCTCACCGGCGGGCGCGGCGCGGACGTGATCTACGACCCGGTGGGCGGGGACGTCTTCGACGAGTCCATGCGCTGCATTGCACCGTTCGGCCGGATTCTCGTCGTCGGTTTCACCAGCGGCCGTGCGGCACTCGCAAAGACCAACCACCTTCTGATAAAGGACGCCGAGGTGGTGGGGTTCACCGTGGGCGCGCTGAGTCGTCACGATCCGCAATGGGCGGCCCGCAACTCCGCGGTGCTGATGGGCTGGTTGGCCTCCGGCCGAATCAAGCCCTACATCTCACACCGGCTACCGCTCGAGCAGACCGCCCGGGCGCTCGAGCTGATCCGCGACCGCAAGGTGATCGGCAAGGCCATCATCGAGACGTGAAGCGTGGGAATCGCGACCGGGAGGTCGCTCCCACATCGAAATCAGTCGCGACCGGGAGGTCGCTCCCACATCGAAATCAGTCGCGACCGGGAGGTCGCTCCCACATCTCCCACACTGTAACTGCATGAGGCTCAGTGCTCGTGTGGGTCGAAGCCGTCCTTGGGCGCGCCGGTGCCGGAGGAGCCCATGAAGATCTTCTCGCCGTTCTCCAGGGTCACGTTGCGGCCATTGGCACGATGGGTTCGGTCCTTGGCCTGATAGCCGTCGACGACGATTTGCGTGCCGGGCTGGAGGGATTGCTTGGTCAGGCCGTTGCGCAGCAGCGTGTTCGGCGTGCCCCCCTCCACCATCCAGTCTTCTTTGCTGCCGTCTTCTTTCGTGATCTCCATGTGAATCCAGGTGTGCGGATTCACCCATTCCACCTTGGTCACGGGCCCTTTCAGCACCAGCGGCCGGTTCGGATCGAACTCGGCGCCGAAGGCGTGGTGGGCCCAGGCAGCAACCGGCGCCAAGGCCATGCACGCCGTCCCGAGCAACCCTGCAAGTGCTTGTCTCATATGGCTCATTCTCCTTCGATTCCTCGCCGATCCGTCACTTTGAAGGTGGCGCCGCATCGGCTGTCTCCTCGCCGCTCCTGCCGTGCTTGTCCAGCCATTCCTGCTCCAGCAATCGCGCGCCCCGGAGCACCCCGCCGAGTGCGTAGTTGCCCTCGTGACAGGCGTACTCGTACAGCCGCTCGTCGGTCCGTGGCCAGGGGTACTCCCCGCTCCACGACGTCTTCCAGATGTTGGGATCTTCCACCGTAAAGCCGTAGACGAGCTGGCCATCCCGGGCGTAGTGAAACCGCTCCACCACGTGAAGGTCGCGGGTGCCCATGTAGAAGCTGGTGTCGTCGCGAAAGTTGCTGGTATCGATCACCAGGGTGTTGCCGTCCCACCAGCCGATGGAGTCTCCGAGCCAGAACCGCTGGTCGTCCGGCGCGTGCTTGCCGTTCATGCGCACGATGCGAGCGTCGTGATCCATCTCGGTGAGAATCACCACGGTGTTCTCGTTCTGAATGATGCGCTTGGTGTTGTTGTACAGCACCGGCAGCATGGGCGGCCCGGCGGTGGAGCCGAAGCCGAGCAGGCAGCGCTCTCCCAGCCCGCGATCTTCCGGATCGTCATATGGGCCGTGACCGCCGGTTTCTATCCACCACGCTTCGCCCGTGTTCTGCCGGAAGAACTCGCGCCGCTCGGCCATGCGCTTGGCTGCTGCCGGCAGAAACGCCGGGAAGCGGCCGTCCTTCGGCCTGGTGATGATGGACGTGCGGAACTCGCCGTTGATGCGGAACGCCCCGTCGCCCTCGTCGATCCAGAAAGCGTTGTAGCCGCCGACGTTGCCGGCCGCGCCCGTGGAGCCGTCACCGCCCTTGGGTGGCGCGGCGCGATCCGGGTCGTCCGGTTTCAGGTCGTCGGACAGTAGCTTCTTGCGCTCCTCGGCGATCTTGGCGGCCTGCTCGGGCGAGAGTACCAGCTTGTCGCCGAACATCTTCGGGCGCTGCAGCGGGGTCAGGGTTCCCACGTTGTAGGTGCCGGAGAAGTCGGGTCTTCCCTTCGAGGTGCGGGGCACACCGGCGGACGCCGGCATGGTCATCGCCGCCGCGACGACGGCGCAGAGCAGCCAGCTGGTCCTGGTCGGTAGGATCATGATCTCAGCCTCCCGTTTCCGGCATGTCCGGCCGCGGCAGGGGATGTCTTCTCCACTGCCCGTACAGCAGCTCTTCGACGAACTCGACGCAGCGGAAGTCCAGGAGCCGTGCATCGTCTTCCATGCGCCGATACAGTGGCATGCTGATCTTCCAGGGCCGGGTGAAGGTCGCGGGGTCCTCGATGGTGGCCTCGTAACCGAGGTGGTTCGGCCCCATCGGCGTGTAGCGCTCGGTCACCTTCATCTGATCGCTGTGAAAGTTGCCGGCCCGATCGAACCAGGTCTGGTCGTTCATGCCGGTCACCTCCACCACCAGGGTGTCGCCTTCCCAGTGCGCTACCGACTGACCCATCCAGGAATCCACCGGCGCGGGCCCCACGTCCTTCATGTAGATGTCGCGGACGGCGTTGGCGTACTCGTAGAGGATCATGATTGAGCCCTCCTGCTGTACGATCCGGAACGGGAACGGCATGTAGGTGGCACGGGGCACCCCGGGCAGATAACACTTCACCTCGGGATCGCGGTCTATCCAGTGGGCGGCGTTGTCTTTTTTCTTCTCCAGCGCCTCGGCCTTATAGGGAATCCTGCCGCCGTCGACCACCCCGAGCCCCGGCGGCACCGCCCCCACGGCGCCCAGTCTCAGCAGTTCGACCGTGGGCAGGGGGCCGTGCGGCCCGTCCCGCAGCTGCAGCGAGTGCCGCGCCATGTGCCGCTCGACGTCGTAGTTGGCGGTGTTGAGCGCCTGCCAGATGCCGTTCAGGTCCGGGTGCTTGCCCGCCGGCGCCCGGGGCGCCTGGTAGTGGGCCGCCAGGGCCGGCGCGCAGAGGAGCGCGAGGACGATCCCGACGATGGCCGATCTCGGTCCCAATCCCAGCATATGCCAGATTTCCTGTTGCTTCGTCACGTGTCGGGCTCCCGGGGGAGCCGCCAAACGTTACAGCCGGGGAGGATCGGAGGCTGACGCGCACGCCGCCATCCACGGCAGCGCTGCCGTGAAGGCGGTTGTGCAAGTCGTGATATCTCTGCTCCCCGTACCAGCCGCCGAGTATATATCAAGCGCCGCGCGGGTGAGCAGATCAGGCGGATGCCTGCGATGTCCGGGTGACAGGTCCGGTGGTCAGGGCAGCGTTTCCACGAATACCTTCTTCAGCCGCCGCTGCCAGACGGTCAGCCAGTGCGGAGCGGCCCGCCCGGTGCCCGCCTGTCTGGCGCCGGGATGGCGCCGTACCACCTCGTTGAGCAGGTGCTCCTGGTCATCGCGCAGATCCACGAAGAACACGTGCCGCCCGGCCTCCAGCTCCTGCTTGAAGCGCTGGAAGTTGCGGTTGAAGGTCTGGATGCCGATGAAGCCGCCTTCCCAGGTGAAGAACCCGAGCAGCACGACGGCGAGGAAGATGAATGGAAGCCAGCCCACCGGATAGGTGTGAAGCCTGGCCAGCCAGGTCAGCAGCAGCACCGCGCAAGCGGCCACGATGCCGACCATCAGGCCGTACTGACCGGACTGGATGATGTCCTTCTTCATCAGGGACTGCACGTCGTGCAGGTGGTGGTGGGTCTCCGCCGCCGCGTCGTCCAGAGTCAGCACGTGAATCTGCGGCGTGGTAATCCCGGACGTCTCGAGCTCTGCCTGAAGGCCTTCCAGGTCGTCCAAGTCGTCGCCGACGAAAAAGTATCGCTTCGTTTTCATGTTTGCTTTCCGCTCCGCGAACTGGTCCGTCCGCGGCGGAGCGCAAGCGCGTCGCCCCTCGGCGCCCGCACGTCCTGCCGCGGCCCGATCCAATGGAACACCGCTTCATTCTGCGCACCCCGTTGGCCGATGACAAACGGTCGATCCAACGTTCGCGGCATAAGTGCTCGCGGTTTTAGAGCCGTCGGTTTCATCTGGGTTGGCCCCTGCCGCCGCGCTCGATCGCTCGGGGCCCCCTCTGCCACGCCTCGGCCCGCGCGGACGCGGCCGCAGCAGCCGACGCTGACTCCTCCGCGGCCGTTCCGGGTATTGCCGCCGGCACGCCGGTGCCGGACGGCACCCGGGTGCCGGGTGCGGCGGCCGGACGTTGGCGCTGCTCGGAACGTCCCGGCCGTGAAGGCTGCAGCCGCGGGCGCGCGCCGTGCGGCGTCGGCACCCCGGAGGTTGCCGGTGGAATAGCCTGCTCCTGCTGTCTCATCCACTCCATCCGTACCTCCGGCCGCGGGGACGGACGAGCGCCGCTCCGGGGCCCGGTCGTCCAGGTGCGGACATGGTCCGGCGGCCGCCCCGCCCCGGTTCCTCCGCCACGCTTCAGGGATTCGTGGACCCGACGCCATCGTCCGTGGTCGTAGGGGCGGCTGCGGAACATGAGCCTGGGGCGCCAGTAGCGGTAGTGATCGAAAGCGTAGTGGTGGCCGAAGTACGGATGTCCCGGCTCGCCGAGGGTGTGAAACTGCAGATGGTGGGACGTCCAGCCGATGCTGTACACGCTCGTCACGCCCCAGAACGGGTGAGACAGCCGGGGCATGAGGTCGTCGTCCGCCAGGTAAGGATAGTAGTAGACGGGACAGGGGCGCGGGTAATAGCCGAAGGCCGGATAGCCGTGCCACACGATCACCTGGGCGGGCTCGTAGTTCGGTACGTAGATGACGGCCGGATCCGCCGATCGGATGGTCACCGCGTCCGGCCCCGCGTCCACCCGCAGGCGCTCGTCGGAGCGGAGATTGCCCACCGTATGCGCCTCGCGGCGGAACCGCTCCACCGCGGCCAGCACGGCCTCCTGCTGGTTGACGACCGCCTCGCCGAGATTCCGGGTCCATTCCAGGTCGCCGGAGAGCTTGTCCACCACCTCGGGGTAGTTCAGCAGCGCCACCACCGACTGGTCCCAGGCGGGGTCGGGGCTGGCCGTCGGGTCGCCGTCGGCGGCCTGCAGATAGCGGTCGGCCTCCACCACCTGCAGGGGAAACGTGGCGGCGGGCAGCACGACTGCCAGCAGATCGTCCGGATAGAGGGCCACGGGAGCCACCAGATCTTCCAGCTCGTCCGGGCTGAGCGGCCGATAGGCTGCGCCTGCGGGCAGGGCAGAGCCCAGGGCCACGTCGTCGTCGTCGGCAGCGCTGGCGCTGCCACAGACCAACCAGATCAGAACGACGACGGCGGCCCGCCAAGCGTTTCTTCTGTGCCCGTACTTGTGCCCGTACTGCATCCGTTTACCTCCCGGGCGGCGGCCCGGCACTGCTCGAACAGCGATGCTGAGCCAGACAAGCTGAACCGTAGCTTAAGACAGCCGCCCGGCGCCAGGGTGCCCGCCCGTTCAGGTGTCCGCGTCCGGCTCGCGGTTCAGCACCGCCGCGAGCTTCCTCGCCAGGTCGCTCTGCCGATAGGGCTTGTTGAGCAGGGCGATCCCCGGGTCCAGGCGCCCCTGATGGACGATGGCATTCTCCGTATAGCCGGAGGTGAACAGCACCGGCAGCCCGGGGTACAGATTGCGTGCCAGGTCGGCGAGCTCGCGCCCGCCGATTGACCCGGGCATGACCACGTCCGTGAACAACAGGTCCACGTCGGCGTCGGATTCGAGTATTGCCAGTGCCTCGGCGCCATTGGCGGCGGTGAGCACCCGGTATCCCAGCGTTTCCACCTGCTCGGCGACGAAGCGCCGCACCAGCTCGTCGTCTTCCACCACCAGGACGAGCTGGCCGCGGCCGCGCTCGGTCTCCTGCGGCGCCGGTGGCGCTGCCGGGCGCGCCTCGTCCCAGGTTCGGGGCAGGTAGAGCTTCACCGTGGTCCCCTGGCCGGGCTCCGAGTACAACTTGACGTGGCCGCGTGACTGCTTGACGAAACCGTACACCATGGACAGCCCGAGACCGCTTCCGAGGCCCACCGGCTTGGTGGTGAAGAACGGCTCGAACACCCGCTCCCGCAGCTCCGGCGGCACACCGGCCCCGGTGTCGGTGACGGCGATCATCACGTAATGTCCGGGCGTGATGTCCGGCTGCTGCGCCGCGTAATGGTCGTCGAGGTGGACGTTGGCGGTCTCGATCGTCAGCCGTCCGCCTTCCGGCATGGCGTCCCGCGCGTTCAGGCACAGGTTCAGCAGAGCGGATTCCAGCCGCGCCGGATCCACCATGGCCGTCCACAGCCCGCCGCCGTGCACGAGCTCGATCTCCACCTGCTCGCCGAGGCTGCGGCGCAGCAGCTGATCCATCGCGGCGAGCAATTCGGTCACGTTGGTGGGCACCGGCTCCAGCGGCTGCTGGCGGGCATAGGCCAGTAGCTGGGCCGTGAGCTCCGCCCCCCGCGACGCCGCCTGATGGGTGGTCGCGGCCAGCGTCTCGAGCGCCTGGTCGCCGCCCGCGGCACGCGCGATCTGCTCCGAGTTTCCGAGTATGACCGTCAGCAGATTGTTGAAGTCATGGGCGATGCCGCCGGTGAGCTGGCCGATCGCCTCCAGCCGCTGCGACTGGTGCAGCATGGATTCCATGGCCTTGCGGTCGGAGATGTCCTGGATGGCGCCGCGCACCCGGGCAATGGCACCTTGCGCGTCGCGTTCCGCCCGGGCGATCACCCGCACCCAGATATGCCGATGCGCCGCGGTCACGAGCTGCAGCTCTTCGTCACAGGGCACGCCACGGTGCGTGCAGGCATCGAAGGCACGCTTGGCGCGGTCCCGGTGCCGGGGCGTGTAGAAATCGACAGCCCTTTCGGCGTCGGGCTGGTAGTCGCTGTCCACCTCGTGAATCCGGCGCACCTCCTCGTCCCAGGTCAGGACGCCGGTGCCCGGATCGTATGCCCAGCCGCCGAGCGCCGCCGCTTCGCTGGCGAACTGACGAAGCATGTTGCGTTCCTGGATGACGTTCTGGGTTTGCTCGCGCTGTAGCACGTTGCCGATCAGGTTGGCCAACGCCTGCACGAACGCCACGTCGGCGTCGGAGAAGCGAAGCCGGCGCCGGGTGTAGACGCCGACGACACCCCAGGGACTGCCGTTGCCGTACACGAGGGTGCTGATGCCGCTGACCACGCCGTGGTCCAGCAACACCTGCGGCGGGTCGAACCGAACCTCGGTCCGCAGGTCCTCCACCACCACCGGCTCGTTGCTGGCAAGCGCGTGGCCCGCCAGCGAGCGCGGCTCCGCCGGGATTTGAGTCTGGCCGATCGACCCGGGCGGCCAGCCGATGCCGGCCGTCAGCCTGAGCGCCCGGCCGTCCGGCAACAGCTCGAGCACTGCGCCGTACTCCACGTCCAGGCTGCGCGCCGCCAGAGTCATGGCGCGATCCATCAGGGCCGCCACGTTGCTGCTCGCCAGTGCTTCGACCCCGAGCTGAGCGATCGCCGTCTGCTGGCGGTTGCGTTCCTCGAGCTCGAGTTCCACCCGCTTGCGCTCGGTGATGTCCTGCACGGTGCCGATCTGGGTGACCAGCTGGCCCCGATCGTCGGTGCGCACCTCGGCGCGCTCGAACACGTAGCGGATCTCGCCGTCCGGGCGGACGATGCGGTGCTCGGCTTCGAGGGGCCCCGCGCCGGCCAGGGTGCGGCGCTGGGCTTCCGCGAGCGCGCCGCGGTCGTCGGCATGAACCCTGGAGAAAAAGGCGTCGATGGTATGCCCGAAGGACTGCGGATCGACGCCGAAGATCTCGTAGATCCCGTCGGACCACTGCAGCTCGCCGGTCACCAGATTCGCTTGCCAGGTGCCGAGCCGGGCGATCTGCTGGGCGCGCGCGAGCTGATCGCGGCTGCGCCGCAGCGCCTGCTCCGTCTCGGCCTGCCGCGCGGAGTCACGACGCATCGCCGCTAAGTGACGGCGCATGAGGGCGTACAGCAGCAACGAGGTCAGCGCCACAAAGCCGATGCCCTTGATGATTTCCAGCCTGACGTAAGCGACGAGAGCGGGCTCGACCGCGCCGAGCAGCAGGTCGGACGCGAGTATGTAGGTTCCCGCGGCCACGAAATAGACGGCGGCGACCTTGAAGGCGCTATCGAGCTTCGCGTCCGCCATCGGGTTTACCCGGCGGCCCAGTGGGCTCCTCATGGGAGCGGTGCCATGCAGCGTGGACGTTGCCGGAGCCTACCACCGCCGGTTCGGCAAGAAAACGTCGCTTGCGCGGAATCGGGCGATGGATCCCGGGCTACGTGTATATTGAGGCCGACCCAGTGTCCTTGGCCTATGGGGAGTCCACATGAACCACCAGAACGAAACGTTCCGCAATCAGCGCATCGAGCTGCACGGCAAGTCGTTCCATCAGTGCAGGTTCGAGGCGTGCGAGCTGGTCTTCGACGGCGACCGGCCGCCCACCTTCAAGGACAACCGGTTCGTCGACTCGGTGTTCGTGTTCAGCGGGGCGGCCACGCGGACGCTGTATCTGCTGTCGAATATCTACCACGCGGGGGAGGGCGGCCGGGAAGTGGTGGAGCAGGCTTTCGCTGACATCCGCGAGCACCGGCTGCACGGTCACGAGATCCGCACCCGGGTGCCGGATACCCTGGACCACAGCCTGGACTGAAGATCGTAACCGCAACGCATGGTCCCGTTCAGCTTGAGTTAAGTTGACGGCGCTACGCTCGGAGGTTCCTTCGGGACGCGAGCAGGAGAAGGGACCATGCTAAAACGCTCAGCCGTCGGGGCGACGGCCGCGCTTCTGGTGGCGCCGCTCACGGCGATGCTGGCGACCAGTCCGGCCGTCGCGGGCACCGCGCCCGGCGACCCGGGATATGACGTCTATGCCCACGTAGTGGACGTCACGCCACGTTACGTGTGGCGCGATGTCAGCGAGCCGATGCGGCAGTGCGAGGAACCGATCGCCGACTACGGTTCAGCCGGCCCCGCGGATGGCCGCTCCGCGGATCGCTACCACCGCGGCTATGGCCGACCGGCGTCACCGCCCGGCGCGGGTGTGGCCGCCGCGTTGGTGGGCGGCCTGATTGGCGCCGTCGTCGGCCACGAGGTCGGTCACGGCCATGGCCGTGCCCCGTTGACGATCGCCGGTGCCGTTCTCGGCTCCGCGATCGCCCGCGAACGGGTTGGCAAGGGCGACCGCGGTTACTACGGCGAGCGCCGGCGGAGCCGGCCGGCCGTCCAGACGCGGATCATACGCCGCTGCACCGAAACGACCCGGACGCGGCGGGTCAGGGAGGTGGACGGGTACGACGTCGCCTACCGCTTCCAAGGCACGACGTTTCACAAGTGGGTCGACCAGCCTCCCGGCGACACGGTGCGGGTTCACGTGTCGGTGGACGCCGATTCAGCGGCCGTTCATGCACCGTTCACTAACGTGGCAACGTCGACGGGAGACCCATCATGAGCAACGAACGCCCTCTTTCGACCGCGGCCGCGCTGGTCGTTGCCGTCATTGCCCTGCTGTCGGCCGCCGCCGCGGACGCGGCCGGCAACGTTCCCGGCACGGCGAGCGGCAGGAGCGATTCGGGGCCGGTGGTGCGGCTGTTCCCCACCACGGTGCTGGAGGACATCCGTCAGACCGGTCAGGTGGCGGAGGACATGGAGAACAACCTCCAGGAGGTGATTCACCGCCTGGATCTGCAGCAGCAGCTGTATACCCAGAGCCTCTGTCAGGGCGCGGACGGGGATCAGGGCTGCGATCGCATCGCCAAGCAGCTCGGTGCCACCTATCTGGAGATGCTCAAGGTCATGGGCGATCGCCTGCCGGAGATGGAGCAGGCGGTGAACGGCACGCGAGCGAGTCTGCAGAAGCGCCTGCGCGAGGAGCTCGGGCAACGCACCACGCCGACCTCGCTGCAGAGCACCTTGCTCGGGGAGGGCGGGGCAGCGGCGGATACCGCCCGGCCGGCGCTCAGAGGGCGCTCCGGAGTGCGTCTGTCGGACCGTTTCAAACAGTACTACGAGCTGGTGGCCAACCACCGCCGGGGTGCAGGGCAATCGCTGGCGGTGGTGGCGTCCGACATCTACCTCGACATGGAGGAGGCGTCGCGGTTGATCGCCGCCACCGAGCAGGAGATCGCGCGGGCGTCGCTCATGGAACAGCTCAATCAGTCCTTCGGGCTCATCACGCCGGAGATGGCGGAAGTGGTGGACGGGGTCAAGCAGATCCTGTTCGGCGAGACGACCGACGACGCCCCGATCTCCTCGCCTCCCTACGAGATCGGCAAGACCGAGTTCAAGAGCCCTCTGGCCATGTAACCGCAACCGCTCCGGGAGATCGACATGTACAAATTCCTCGCCGTCTGCCTCGTGGCTCTGGCGGTGGCCGCCTGCACCACGCAGCCCACCGCCGACGTCTGCACCGCTCCGCTCGGCGGCAAGCTCGATGCGGCGATGAGCAGCGCCGCGGATCGCCTGTCCCAGGGCTGCGAGTATCAGTTCGACAGCTACTTTCAGCAGCTTCTCGCGGTTGCCGAAGCCAATCCGGATCACGACAACCCCATGCACTTCAGCAACTTTCTGCTGCAGGTGAACGACGTGGGGGTGATCAGCCGGCGCCAGGCCCAGGCTCTGTACAACCGCTATTTCGGCGTCAAGTTCGTCTCGCTGATGGGCGACTACAACACCTGCTCGCAGGCTTGTCCGCAGCGCGACCGGGTGCTTTCGGACATGCGCTCGGAGCTGCAGGACAAGGAGCTGGGGCTGCTCCGCGCCAGTGCCGACAAGCAGGGATTCTACCGGGCGGACAATCTGCTCAAGGAGACGGAGCTGGTGCTGGAGGCCACCTGCAACGCCTGTGAGGCGGACGGCCAATGATCCGGCGCGCCGGCTTTCTGCCCGGCGTGGGAGTCGGCGCGGTCCTGGCGCTGGCGGGCCTGGTGCTGGTGATGCCGCTCACTGCCAGCGGTGGGCGGGACGCCCTCGCCGCCTGGATCGGTCTGAACCTCGGCCATTCCGCCTGGCTGTTCGCGGCGGTGCTGGCCTTGTTCACCATGCACCTTCTGCGGCTGCGGCGGCTGCTGGATCTGGACCCCGAGGTGCGCGCCGTGGTCGAGCTCGATCAGCTCACCGACGTGTGGATCCACGTTTTCATCGGCATCGGCGTGATCTGGACGGCGGTAGGCATGCGGGCGGCGTTGCAGGTGGCCCTGGCGGATCCGACCCACGCCGTCACCGAGAGTGCCGGCTCGATGCTCGCGAAGCTGGTGGATGGCGGCATCCTGCTGGCGCTGTCGACGACCATCGTCGGTGCCGTGGGCGGTTATCTCATGCGGCTGGCGAAGACGGTGTACGCGGGCGCCGCCCTCCACGCGTTTTACCAGGGGCTGGATCGGGCCGGTCAACAAGAGCTGCTGGCGGCCGTTCAGCGGCTGGAAGGAATGCTGGACCGGCGCTTCTCAGCGGGGGACGGCAGTGCCTCCGAATGACGCCTATCAGAGCATCGGTAACAGCCTGGAGGCGGACGTCATGCGCTTCATGGCCATCGTCGCCTTCTGCCTCATGGCGATCCTGGCGCTGGTGCGCAACGTGGATGCCGTACCGTCCGCCGCTGCGCACGTGTCGCCTGCGCCGCCCGCAGAGGCACCCCCGCACCCCCGTTCGACAAGCGCTCGAACGGTGGCCGCGCCTGCCGGACCCACCCGGGACCCGCGGCCGCAGGCTCCGGCCGCCGTCCCCTCCCGGGATCTTCGAGTGGTCGAGCCGAAGCCGAGCGGGGCGCCGCCCGGGGCGAAGCCCGCTGCGCCGGCGGCAGCCGATGCCAGTCGGGGTCTGACCTTGCGATTCGCCTCGGACCAGGACTTCCTGCGGCTGGTGAACCGCGGCGACGTCCGGGTGTACGCGTTCCGCGACGGTGAAGTGCTGTCGGTGGACGCCGATTTCCGCTTTCGGCCCGCGGCCGCACCGCAGCAGCTTCACGAGGTGTTGCCGGAGACGATTCCCGCCCTCATGACCGCCGCCTTGCGGGGAGCGGGCAGAACCGCCGGCTACCGCTGGGGAATCACGCTCCCCGCGGCGCTGGCGCGGGAAATCCGCGGCTATCTGGATCGGGGCGCCAGCGGCGATCTGGTGATCGACCGCTTCGGCGGGGTGCGCCTTCATGCGGTATGAGTCGAGGCCTCCGCTGGCATGCGCTGCCGCACTCGTGTGCTGGCTGCTGGCGGCGACCGCTGCAGCGTCGGGCCCCGGCGTGCTGGACGGCGAGCTCGGGCGCTGGGTGGATCGGGTGGGTCCGGAGCTCGGCCGGACGCTCGCCGGCCATCCCCGCTTCAAGGGAGAGACCATCCGCCTGGTGGCCGCCACTGCCGGACCGCCGGACGCGGCCGGTAACGAGCTGGCGGACGCGGTGGTGCGGGGCCTGCGCGATCACGTGCTGAAGAGCGACGGCGTGAGGCTGGCGGTGGACGGCCCCCGTCACGATTGCGAGCCGCCGCAGCCGGTCGACTATCTGGTGCGGGTGGAGGTGGCGGACGCCGGAGGTCAGGAGGGCCGCGTGCACGTGGCAGTGGTGGACGTGGCGGAATCGGTGTGGGTCAGCGGCATCAGCTACGAATGGCGCGGCCGCCTGTCCGCGGCGCAGCGGCGGGCGCTGACCACGACGGTGAACCGGGCGGGTGCCGGGACCGCGGGCAGCCCGATCGCCGTCACCGATGCCGCCGCCGTGGCCGCCGCCATGGCGGACGATCTCGCCTGCACGCTGCCCCGGGATCTCTCCGGAGCGCTGTTCGTGGCCGCACCGGAGATCCCGGTTCTTTCACCGGTCGCGCTGGCGCTTCAGGGCGCCCTCAGCTATCGGCCGCTGGCCGCGGTCACCCCGCAGCGGGATCAGGCGGGTTGGTTGTTGTCGCTGGACATGAATCCGGTCGGCGCTGGAATGGGCGAGGTGAATCTCACCCTGGCGGACGCTGCCGGCGGCAGCCGTCAGCGGCTGGCGTCGGTGTTCGTCACCGGCTTGCCGGTGCCGGCCGCGGTGGCCACGACGCCGCCGGCGGTGCCGCCGACAGACCTGGGGCCGGACGCCGCGCCGGTCCCCTCCGCGGCCGACGCTGGGGCGGCCGAGCTGCTGTCGGCGCTCGAGATGCACCGGACGCAGTCGGAGGGCTCGTGCGACTTCCGCCGGGCGCGGGTGAACGCGTGCGTGGACGTGGCCTTCGATCTCCGCAGGCCCGCCTATCTGTTCGTGGTGACCACCCGCGGCCACCAGGTCGTCGATGCGCCCTGCAGCGCCGATCTCCAAGCCGCGCAGGTGGGCGCGCACCGTTACCGGCTGCGTGTGCCGCCGGGCGGTTACGCGGTGAACGGTGGCGGGCCGGACGCCGGCATATACATCCTGGCGGCCCGCGATCGCGGCGTTGCGGCGCAGCTCCAGGACGTGATGGCGCGGGCTCCGGGCCGATGTGACAGCGACGGTGGTGGAGCGTCGGAAGGCTGGCTCGACGCGCTTCGCGATGTGCTGGCGCGCAACGCCGGGCGGGTGTCCTGGCGCGCCATGCAATTTGCCCAGGACAGCACCGGGGTGGTGGTGCTGTGAGGAGGTGAGCATGAGATTCCTGGTCGGCATGGTGATCGGAGCCGCGGTGGTGCTGATGGCGGTGGAGGCGGCGGATGGCGATTCCCGCTGGCGGCAGCCGCTGCTGGCCGCCGCAGACCGCGCGGGCGCCTGGCTCGCCGACCTGTCCGCGCACAGTGGCGGGACGCCGCCGGCCGCCCCCGAGCCGACCTCGGTGGCGGAGCCGGCTGCAGCGCCAGAACCAGTCGCGGTGACGGAGCCCCCCGTCGCACGTGAGCCGCTCGCTGCGCAGGCGCCACCCGCGGCGCCGTCGGCTCCGTCAGCGGCGCCCGAGGAGCCGGTGCCGGCGGCGGTAGCCGCGGAACCCGCCCGTCAGCCCATTCCCCGACCTCCTGATCCGTTGCCGGCGGACGGGCCCGAGCGACTGGCCGTGGACGATGCGCCCGCCGTGCCGCACCCGGCGGTGCTTGCCCAGCACCACGGCGCCGAAGCAGCCGAGAGTCCGCAACGTCTCGACGGCGGGCAGCAGGCGGTGTGGGTGCCATTTCACAGCGAGATGTCGGCGCGCGGCTTCGCCGATCGCCTGAGCCGCAGCGTGCACTACCCGTTCGAGGTGCAGCGGCGCGGACCCGGCCGCTATCAGGTGGTGTTCGGCTATGCCGACGACCCGCAGCGCCGGGCGCTGCTCCAGAGCGCGGCCGAGGCGACGGGGCTGCCGCTGTGACTCATCCGCTGTCCCTGCTGTTGCTGGTGCTCTGTTGCGTGATTGCCGGAGCGCGTGCCCGCGCCGACACCGGATATCCGTATCAGAGCTGCTTCGAGATTGCCTCCCGCCTGCACCACGTGCCGCTGGACGTGCTGCTGGCGGTGGCTGCCACCGAGAGCGACTGGAACCCGGACGCCCGCTCGGCGGCGAATGCGCACGGAATCATGCAGATTCAGTGGCCCGAGACGGCCCGACATCTGGGAGTGACCCGGGTGGCGGAGCTGTACAACCCCTGCCTCAACATCGAGCTCGGCGCGCGCTATCTGCGCGAGCTGCTGGACCGCAACGGCGGCGACTTATCGCGGGCGCTCGCGGCCTACAACTACGGCCCGGGGCGGATCGAGGGCCGCGCTGCGCTGCCGCCCGGCGCGGCGGGTTACGTGGGTCGGGTCGACGGGCAGCGGCGGCGCATTCTCCGGCGCGCCGCAGGGGAAGGCATACGCCGGGGCGACCCTGGCCAGGGAGTGATGGTGTTCGACGACCCGGCGCGGGCGCGACGTTACGCCGAAGCGCTGAACGCGCGCGTCGAGTCCGCTCGGTTCTCCTCGGCGCAGGCGGAGCACGGCTACGCCGTCAGCATGCAGGTGGACGCTGCGGGCCTCAGCTTCCAGGATGCCGTGCTGCTGCGCACCCTGGGCTGGCCGGAAACCACCGGGGACGGCCAGTGACGGCCGCAGCAATGTCCCGCCTTCCCGGGCCGATCATGGTCGGCGGGCGCGGCGCCGCCGCCCTGACCGTCCTGCTCCTCGCTCTGATCGTGCCTTCCCTGGCCACCGGCGCCGAGTTGCTGGCGCGAGGCCAGGTGGTGGACGTGGTGCCCCTGCACGGCCGGGACGCGGCACCGGGCACCGGCTGTCCGGCAACGGTGTCGCCGCGCCGGGACGACCTCGCGTCGCTGCTGGCGTGGGACATCGGCGGCGGCTGCCGGCCGGCTCGGGATGAAAGCGTCGTCTCCGGCTATCGCGTCTATTACCGCTGGGACGGACGCACCTACAGCCGGGTCATGGCCGAGCGGCCGGGCAGCACCGTGGCCGTGCGCGTGCACCTGGATTGACGACGCGTTCAGCGGCGTGAGACCGCGGCGCGGCAGACGGCAACAGCGGGTGGGCCGGGCGCACCGGCCGCGGCAATAGGTCTACAATGCCTGGACGGCCGCTGCCCCGGTAGGGGGACGCCACGTGGCGAGTTCAGAATCGCACCTGTTCGAGCAGCACCCGGAGGCCACCTGGGTTTGCGATCGCCGCAGTGAGCGAATCCTCGCCGTCAATGGGGCCGCGTGCGGCCTGTACGGGTACACCCGGGCCGAGTTCCTGCAGATGACCATGGGCGACCTCGCCGCCGCCGCGGCGCCGCCGCCCTCGGCGGCGCTGCCGCCGGGCGCCGCCGCCGAGCGGCACCGGCGCAAGGACGGCAGCGCGTTTCCGGTGGCGCTGCAGCGGCGCGACCTCGACTACCACGGCCGCCCTGCCAGGCTGGTTACCGCCCGCGACCTGACCGCTGTGGCGGAGCTCGAGCGGGAACGCCGGGACCTGGAGACGCGGCTCCAGGCCCAGCGGGGGCCTTACCGCCTGGCCACGCGGCTGCTGGAGACGCTGGACGGGATCAGTGACGGCCTGTTCACCTTGAACCGCCGTGGCCGCTTCACCTTCGTCAACCACGAGGCGGAGCGGCTGCTGCGCCGCAGCGCCGCCGATCTGCTGGGCAGACGGCTTCAGGAGGCGGTACCGGAGACCGAGGGCAGCGCCTTCGAGCAGCACTGCCGGCACGCGGTGATCTCGAGCCAATCGGCGGCGTTCGAGGAGTACTTCCCGGCGCTGCGCTGCTGGTTCGACGTCCGCGCCTATCCCACCTCCGAAGGATTGGTGGTGTACTTCCACGACATCTCAGCGGAACGCGCCCAGCGGGCCCAGCTCCAGCTTCTCGAGACGGCGGTATCGCGGCTCAACGATATGGTGATGATCACCGAGGCGGAGCCGCTGGAAGCCCCGGGGCCGCGCATCATCTACGTCAACGACGCGTTCGTGAAGCAGACCGGTTACAGCCGCGACCAGGCGATCCGGGGCCGGCCGTCGATGCTCGTGGGGCCTGCCACCCAACGGGCCGAGCTCGACCGCCTGCGCGCGGACCTCAGCGCCGGCCGGCCGGCGCGCGCCGAGCTGGTGAACTACACCCGGGAGGGCCGGGCCTACCGGGCGGACTGGGAGATCGTGCCCATCATCGACGAGCTTGGCCGCGCCACCCACCTGGTGACGGTGCAGCGCGACGTGACCGAGCAGCGGGAGCTGGAAGAGAAGCTGCGCCGCTCTCAGCGGCTGGATGCCATCGGTCAGCTCACCGGCGGTGTCGCCCACGACTTCAACAATCTGCTCACCGTGATCCTCGGCAACGCCGATCTGCTGGCGACCGAGCTGGCGGGACGACCGAGCGGCTGCAGACGTTGGCGGCCATGACCCGCACCGCGGCGGAACGCGGCGCCGAGCTGACCCGGCGGCTGCTGGCCTTCGCCCGGCGCCAGACCCTGGACCCGAAGATCACCGACGTCAACGCGCTGCTTGCCGGCATGTACGGGCTGCTGTGCCGCACCCTGGGTGAACACATCGAGATCGTGCTGGAGCAGGCGGACGGCCTCTGGGAGGCGATGGTGGACGGGCCGCAGCTGGAAAGCGCGGTGCTGAACCTGTGCCTGAACGCGCGGGACGCCATGCCGGATGGCGGCCGCCTGACGCTCAGTACCGGCAACGTCTGGCTGGGCGACGACGATGACCGCATCCACCAAGGCGAGGTGGCGCCGGGTGAGTACGTGATGATCACGGTAAACGACACCGGCTCCGGCATGCCGGCGGAAGTCGTCGAGCACGCGTTCGAGCCGTTCTTCACCACCAAGGAAACCGGCAAGGGCAGCGGGCTCGGGCTTTCCATGGTCTACGGATTCATCAAGCAGTCGGCCGGGCACGTCAAGATTCACTCGGACGCCGGCCAGGGCACGTCGGTGATGCTCTATCTGCCGCGGGCGGTGGCGCCGCCGGTCGGGCAGGAATCCGAGGGTCCGGCCGCCGAGCCGGTGGGGGGCCACGAGCGAATTCTGCTGGTGGAAGACGACGACATCGTGCGCAGCTTCGTGGCCGCCGAGCTCGAGGATCTGGGCTACCGGGTGACCAGCGTCGACAACGGCCCGCAGCGCGATGGAGGTGCTGCGGCGCGGCGAGCCGTTCGACCTGCTGTTCACCGACGTCGTCATGCCGGGCGGCATGAACGGCCGTCAGCTTGCGGAGGCCGCCCGGTCGCTCCGGCCCGAGCTGCCGGTGCTGTTCACCTCCGGCTACACGGACGAGGCCGTTCTCGACCGTGGGCGGAGCGATGCCGCGCCCGCTCACCTGCTGCACAAGCCCTACCGGCGCACCGAACTCGCTGCCAAGGTCCGCCTGGTGCTGGCGCAGCGACGGTAACGGCGACGGTCAGGAGGCGCAGGGAAAACGCGCCGCCAGATTTGCCAGCATGCCACTCACGGTGGCCGCCAGGCGGCGGTTCGCCAGGAACGCGGGCGCCGGCCGGGCGTCGATGGTCAGGCGCAGGGTGACGGCGACGGCGTCGTCTTCCAGGGCGAGAGTCCAGAGGCCGTCGGCGGCCGCCAGGCGTACGGCGCCACGCTGCTCCGGGATCGCGCCGGGAACGCCCGTGAGGCCGATGCGGAGGGTTCCGGAGCCGTCCGGCGGAAGCGGGGCGATCCGGTACACCATGTCCCGGTCCTTGAATGGCCACGGCGCGATGGTGCGCAGGTAGTAGACGACTACGTTGCCCGTCGACGGCAGCGCGCGAGCCTCTCTGGTATAGGGAATCCACTCCTGCAGCCGGGACGGATCGGCAACGAACTGACGCAGCCGCGACAGCCCCGTGCACACCCGCACTGTGCCCCGATAAGTCCGGTAGCCGCCGTCCGCCGGGCGGTGCTCGAGCCGCACCCCCCGCACGGTACCGTCGTCATCCCAGACGCGCTCGGCGGCCGGGCCGGCGGCGGCCATGGCGGGCAGCGCCGCCAGCAGAACGTGGGCGAACAGGCGCCCCGTCCGGACCAGAAGACTGCCGCCGGAACGCCGTGGTGGGCGCGCCGCCGCCGCCGGAGTTTCAAGCGATGCACTGTGCATGGCCGATTCGGTCGGTAACCTGCCGCCATTGTGCGCCGGCAGCTCGAAGCGGTGCCAGAGCCCGGGCGGAGAGCCGTACAATGTCGGCGCACCGTTTCACCAGCACCGCCAGGGAGAAGCCATGGGCCGCAAGATCCTGCTCATCACCACCGATCAGATGCGCTTCGACGCGCTCGGCTGAACGGCGGCACGGTAGCGCGTACGCCGGTGCTCGACGGGCTCGCGGCCGCGCGGCATCAACTACCTGCGCGCCCACAACCAGAACGTGGTGTGCATGCCGGCGCGGGCCACCATCATCACCGGCCAGCACGTGGCCAGCCACGGCGTCTGGATGAACGGCGTCAGCCTGCCGCCGGAGACGCCGACCATCGCCCATTGGCTGCGCGATCACGGCTACCGCACCGCGCTGGTCGGCAAGGCGCACTTCGAGCCTGGCTCGGCGACCCGGCCCAGCTTCTACGAGAACCGCATGGCCCGCGCGCGGCGAGCACGGCCCTCACCGGGGTTTCGAGCACATGGAGCTGGCCAACCACTTCATCACCGGCCACGCCCACTACGACGTCTGGCTGCGAGCAGCATCACCCGGAGGTCCTCGGCGGCTTCTATCCCGATGGTGACGCCGCAGGGTCAGCAGAACACCGCCGGCGGCGGCGACACCGGCGCGATTCAGGTGTGGCCGCGCCGATCTCCGCGGGACCTCTACCACACCGACTGGGTCGCCGAGCGCACCATGGCCTGGCTCGATGGGCTCGACGCGGACGAGGACTGGTTCGTCTGGATGAGCTTTCCCGATCCGCACCATCCCTGGGACCCGCCGGCCGTCCGAGCGCCACCGCGTGGACTGGCGCGAGGTACCGCTGCCGGACGTCTACCCGGGCAGCCCGCGCGCGAAGGCGGCAGAGCTGCTGAGGACGAAGCCGCGGCACTGGCTCGGCTAGTTCGACGGAGCCTGTGGTCCAACCTCGAGTCGCCGCCGCGGCTTCCGCCCATGCGACCTGACGGCCGGACCAGATCCGCGAGATCAACGCGTTGACCCACATCGAGAACGAGCTGATCGACGAGGCCTGCGGCCGCGTGCTCGACTACCTGGCGGCGGCGCGGCTGGGCGCGACGACACCGACGTGATCTTCACCACCGACCACGGCGAGCTGCAGGGCGACTACGGCCTGCTGTTCAAAGGGCGCCTATCACGTCGACGCGCTCATGCGGCTGCCGCTGATCTGGCGGCCGGCGCCGTCGGCGGCGCCGCCGCGCCGCCGAGGTCGACGCGCCGGTCGGGCCATCTGGACCTCGCGCCCACCTTCTGCCGTATCGCCGGTGTCGAGCCCCCGAGTGGGTGGAAGGGCACGCGCTGCCGCGTCGGAGGACGAGGCGCGGCGAGCAGCACCGTCAGCGCGTGCTCACCGAATGGCACAGCGAGCACGGCGGTGCGGATCTCGCGCTCCGCTCCATCTACCGCGACGGCTTCGTCTGCACGGCCTACGAGCCGGCTCGCTGTACGACGGCAGTGAGGGCGAGCTCTACGACCTCGCCGCCGATCCCGGTGCACTGGTCGAACCTGTGGGACGACCCGGCCCGCCGCACTCTGCGTCGGACCTGCTCGCCGACCTGCGCGACCACCTGCCGCCGCGCCGCGAGCCCCGGCTTCCCCGCGAGGCGCCGGTGTGACCGCGCCCGCCCTGGGCGGAGCGTCCGCGCGGTGATCACTCGAGTGGCCCTGCTGCGCGGCGTCAACGTCGGCGGCCATGGCAAGCTCGCCATGAAGGACCTGCTGGCGCTGCTCGAATTGCTGGGCCTGGAGGGGGCCAGGACCTACGTGCAGAGTGGCAACGCCGCCTTCCGCGCTCCGGGCCGCGTGTCTCCGGAGGCCCTGTCCACCCGCATCCGCGGCGCCCTTCGCGATCGCCTCGGTGTGGACGCCAGGGTGCTCGTGCTCGGCCTCGATCGGCTGGAGGCGGTGATTCGCAGCAACCCGTTTCCCGAGGCGGAGGGCGAGCCGACGTCGCTGCACGTGCACTTTCTGACGGCCCCGGCAAAGAAGCCCGATCTCGCCGGTCTCGGGCACTTGCGCCGCGACAGCGAACGGTTCGTGCTGGGCGCGCACGCGCTCTACCTGTATGCGCCGGAAGGCATCGCCCGCTCAAAGCTCGCGGCGCGGGCCGAGGCACTGGTGGGCGTGGCCATGACCGCCCGCAACTGGCGCTCGGCTACCCGCGTGCTCGAGCTGGCCCGGGAAGTTGCGGCCGGTGCAGCCGTTCGCCCGCGGCGGCGCTGACGTTTCAGCGCCACCACACCACGGCCGCTTACCATCACTGCGACTGAAGAATCCGCCGTATCTCGCCCTTCGGATCGTCGACCACGGCCGGCTTGACGTCGAACACCATGGTAGCCCGGCTCTCGCGGTCGTAGGCCGGCCACTCGGGCACCGCGTCGTTGTCGGGATTGCCGGTGCGGGCGAAGGCGATCCAGGCGCCGGACATCTCCTGCTCGAGCTTGCGCGCATCGGCTGAGTCGCCGGTGATCGCGGTGGCCTTGTCCACGTTGTGGAACATGAACGGGATGTCCAGGGTGTGCGGGGTCTTGAACACGCCGTTGCCCACCGGCGTCTCCCAGGTCAGGTAATACATGTAGACCGGTGCGCCGCCCTGATCGGCCTTGCGCTCCGCCTCGGTCACGGAGCCGAGAAACGCCCAGCTGTCTCCCATCAAGGCGTTGAACAGGTAGGTAGGCGAGTAGTCCGGGAACAGCCGGTGATAGGCGGCGAGCAGGGCGTCGGCCTTGCCGCCCGCCAGCTGCGCGGCGCGGGCCGGCAGATCTTCCGCTCGCAGGGTGCCGAACCAGGGCGCCGTGGTGTTGAAGATGGTCATCTCGTCTTTGTTCCAGCCGATCAGCAACGGCACGTCGGCCGACTGCGGCGGCGCGCCGGGCGCGAACGGGTCCCGGGGCAGCACATCGCCGTCCACCACCGGCGCGAGGGGAAGACCGCCGCCGAAGCCGCCGCCGGCCTTGGCCTCGGCCGCCGTGACCGCGTCGAGGATCTCGGCGGCGGTGGCGGTGACCAGCCGTTGCCGCACCGCCGCCCTGGCGGCGGCATCGTCGCTGGGAGTTACGCCCAGCTCGGCGATCACCGCCCGGGCGGTGCGGGTGGCGGTGTCCTTCGGCACGCCGGTGAGCCCCGGCCCGCTCTGCACGATGGCTTTGTGGAACAGGCCCTTCGCCGATGGCATTGCCATGAGGTGCGAGACCTTGGAGCCGCCGCCCGACTCTCCCATGATGGTGACGTTCCCCGGATCGCCGCCGAAGCGGGCGATGTTGTCGCGCACCCACTGGAGGGCCAGGACGATGTCGAGCATGCCGGCGTCGCCGGAACGGGCGTAGTCTTTGCCGAGCACGTCGGCCAGGTAGAGATAGCCGAAGGCGTTCAGGCGATGGTTCAGGGTCACCACCACGACGTCGCCGTGGCGGGCGAGGTTAGTGCCATCGTAGATCGGCCAGGCGCCGGAGCCGTAGGCGTAGCCGCCGCCGTGCAGCCACACCATGACCGGGCGCTTGCCCTGGTCGGTGCCCGGGGTCCAGACGTTGAGGAACAGACAGTCCTCGTTGTCGATCTTCATCTCCGAGCGCATGGGATAGATCGTCGCGAGCTGCATGGACAGCGGGTCGCCGGTATGCGGGCGGTCGTAGACCTGCATGGCAGGCGCGCCGAAGTCGGCGGCCACCAGCACGTCGTCCCATGCCGGCGCCGGCTGCGGCGGCAGGAACCGGCGCTCGGCCAGCGGCGGCGCGCCGTAGGGGATGCCTTTGAACGCGCTGATGCCGCCCTCCACCAGACCCTGCACCGCGCCGGCGCCGGTCTTCACCACCTGGCTCGGCACCGCGGCGGCGAAGGCCCACGGCGCGAGCAACGTCAGCAGCACCGCCGCGGCCACAGCCGGCCGGTTGTAAGTCGTCATGAGCGATCCCTCTCCCGATGGACAGGCTGTTGTACTCGATGGATCGCCCCCGGGCAACCGAAGTCCGTGGCCTTGGCCGCCCGGCCGCGGTAGATTCCGTCGCTGGGCTTCGACGGGGAGGGCGCGGGTGAAATTCTTCCCGCTGATCTGGGCCGGCCTAAGGCGGAGGCCGGCACGGTCGGTTCTGACCCTGCTCGCGGTGACGGCGGCGTTCGTGCTGTTCGGACTGCTGCATGGGGTGGTCGCCGGGTTCGATGGACTGCTCGACAAGATGAATGACACGCGGCTGCGCGTTCAGAACCGCTCGAGCGGCATTGCCGCGATGCCGCTGTCCTACCGGGAGCGCATCGCCGCGGTACCGGGGGTCCGCCGCATCACCTACGCCACGATTTTCCCCGCCTATTTTCGCGAGCCGCGCAACGGCATACCGGCCGCCGCGGTGGGGCCGGACTTCCTCGCGGTGTTCGGGGAGTTGCACATTCCGGCAGATCAGGTAGCAGCGTGGCAGCGCACGCGTACCGGCGCCATCGTCGGAGCCGAGCTGGCACAGCGCTACGGCTGGAAGGTGGGCGACAAGGTGCCGCTCGAGTCGCAGATGTGGCCGAACTCCGACGGCGGCCTCGACTGGACGTTCGACGTGTCCGCCATCGCCAATGGCGGCCCGGACGACGACCGGCTGTTCGCGCAGGAGTTGTACTTTCACTGGGACTACCTCGACGAGGCGCGTCCGGCCCGTAAGGGCACCGTCCATCAATTCATGGTGCTGATCGACGACGCGGGCAATGCCGCCGCGGTCGCCGACGCCATCGACGGCCAGTTCGAAAATTCCGCCAGCGCCACCGTCACTCAGGGGGAACGTCAGCTCGTCGCCGCCCAGGTGCAGCAGATCGGCGATGTCGAGTTCTTCGTCAACGCGGTGGTGGCCGCGGTGATGTTCACGCTGCTGTTCCTCACCGGCTCCACCATGATGCAGTCGGTGCGCGACCGGCTGGTGGAGCTCGGCGTGCTGAAGGCGGTGGGGTTCAGCGATACGGGCGTGTTCGCGACGGTGGTGGCGGAGTCTCTGCTGCTCTGCCTTTCGGCGGCCGTCCTCGGGCTCGGTATCACCGCGCTGGTGTTTCCCGCGCTGCTGCGGGGGCTGCGCGTCGGGCCGCTGTCGTTGCCGGCCGTGGTCTGGGCCGAAGGGCTGGCGATCGCGCTGCTGCTGGGGTTGCTGGTGGCCGTCTGGCCCGCATGGCGCGCCCGGCGGCTGTCCATCGCCGACGTCCTGACCGGCAGAAAATAGCGGGGTCGCGGTGGTACAGACACTCCGAATCACCCTGGGGAATCTCGCCTCGCTGCCCCAGCGCATGGGCGAATCGCTGGTGGTGCTCATCGGCATCGGCGGTGTGGTGGCGGTGCTGATCTCGGTGCTCGCCATGGCGACCAGTCTGCAGAACAGCCTCGCGGCGGTGGGCAGCCCCGACCGCGCGATCGTCGTGCGCGAGGGCGCGCAGGCCGAGATACTGAGCAGCCTGAGCCCCGAGGATCTGTCGGCCCTGCGCAACGCCCCGGGGATAGCATCCGGCAGGTCCGCCGGCGGCGCCGACGGCGGGCACCGACGCATTTCCCCGGAGCTGGTGTGGTCGGAGACGTTCCCGCGGGCCGGCGGGCTCGGCAAGGGCGCGGCGCTGATCCGCGGCATCACCCCGGAGGGGCGGTCGGTGCACGACGAGCTCATCGTGACCGAAGGGCGCGACCTGCGCCCGGGGCTCCAGGAGCTGGTGGTCGGCGCCATGGCGGCACGGGAGTTCCCAGGATTGTCGCTCGGCGCCGAACCGTTCTTCCTCGGCACGGGCTGGAAAGTGGTCGGCATCTACCGCAGCGGCGGCAACGCGCGGGAATCGCAGATATTCGCCGACGCCGCCACCCTGCAGTCCGCGCTGCAGCGCACCGATTACAACAGCGCCACGGTGGCGCTGGATGGGCCTCAGGGGTTGGCGGAGCTCCGGTCGGCGCTGGCAGGCAATCCGGCGCTGCACGTAGACGTCCAGCGCGAGTCCGATTACTACCGGGATCAGTCCGAGAACGCGTCCCGGCTGCTGTTCGCGGTGGCTTACCTGATCGGTGGCGTCATGGCGCTGGGAGCCCTGTTCGGCGCGCTGAACACCATGTACGCGGCCGTGTCCGCGCGCACGGTGGAGATCGCCACTCTTCGCGCTCTCGGCTTCGGCGCCGTGCCGGTGGTGATGTCCGTGCTGGTGGAATCGCTGGCGCTGGCACTTGCCGGCGCCGGCATCGGCGCGCTGGTGGCCTGGGTGCTGTTCAACGGCAATGCCTTCAGCACCGGCGGCGCCTTCGGCCGGGTGGTGCTCAACCTCGACGTCGGTCCGGAGCTGTTCGTGGTCGGTATCGTCTGGGCGTGTGTGATCGGCCTGATCGGCGGCTTGCTGCCGGCCTGGCGGGCGGCCCGTCTGCCCATCGTCGACGGGCTGCGGGTGGCCGGCTGAGCGACGCCAGCGCCGGGCATCCGCTGGCTAGCGAGCCGAGCCGTCATCCCGCGTCGGTGATGGCTCCTTCGCCGCGCCGGCCGCCGCGGCGTCCGGCGGCCCGTGCGGCCTTGCGCGGCCGCGCCCGGGCCAGGGCGAGAAAGCGCTCGGCCATGGCCGGCCCTGCGGCGTCGTCCTCGTGCTTGAAGAAAGCGAAGCCGGTCCGGGCGCCGGTGGCGGCGCCGCGGCGGACCCAGCCGTTCAGCGCCTGATCGACATAGTCCGGCCTGCGCAACCGCAGATAGAGCCACGGCGCGGTGGCGGTGATCTCCGCCGTCGCCTCGCTGCTCTCGTCGTCGCTCAGGCACAGCGCGGCGCCCCGCTCGCCGATCAGTCGCAGGATCTCCGGGTCGTGCCACGATGGATGGCGGAACTCGAACGCCGCAGGCAGCCCCTCCGGCAACAGGTCGAGAAACGCCGCCAGGCGGTCGCGGTCGGCGTGCAGATTCGGCGGAAGCTGGAACAGCACGGCGCCCAGCTTGCCGTTCAGGGCTTCGAGGCTCTGCAGCAGGTAACCGGTGGGCTCGGCGGCATCCTTCAAGCGCTGCTGATGGGTGATACGGCGCGACGCCTTGATCACGAAGCGGAAGCCGTCGGGCACGGCAGCCGCCCACGTCTCCAGCACCGATGCCCGAGGCATGCGGTAGAAGGTGTTGTTGATTTCGACCGCCGGCAGACGGTCGGCGTAGTAGGCCAGCATCTGCTCGTTCGGCAGATCGGCGGGGTAGAACGCCCCCTTCCATTCCTTGTAGCTGTAGCCGCTGGTGCCCGCGTACCAGTGCATGGCCGGCCTCCCTGCAGTGTTCAGAACGAACGTTCAGAACGATGTCGAAGAATTGGCCGGTCGAGTGTCCCGCAACCGCGCGTTCCTGGCAACGTGGCGGCAACGGCGCATGGCGGGGTGTGACCGGTGCGCTTGCGCACCGGGAGGGCGGCTGACAATCTTCGGCGCCAGGACTAGGACCAGGGACGGAGGAGCGCTCATGTATCAAGCCGCCACGGCGCCGCAATCCATCGGCGGCGTGCTGGACAACGGCTTTCGCCTGTACCGCGCCTGCGTGCCAAGAGTGCTGGTTCTGGGCTACTGCGCGAGCCTGGTAACGCAGCTGCCGGGCCTGATGTTCACGGTGACCTTGGAGCCGGGTGTGATGCCGACGATTCCGTCCGGGCTGATTCCGCTGCTGTTCGTGTGCGGTCTGCTGGCCACGCTCCTCTACGCCGCCATCGTCAAGCGCCTGGACGCGGTGGCCAGCCGGACGGACATGACCCAGGTCGAGGCGCTGCTTCAGGGCAGCCGGCGGCTGCTGCCGCTCATCGCGAGCATGGTGCTGATCGGGATCGTTCTGACGTTGACCCTGGTCTTACTGCCGTCGATGGTCTACGCGTTGCTCGGCGGGCTCGGCGGCGTGATCGGCGCGCTGGTCGCGGCCGTCCCCGGCATCATCTTCTCGCTCAGCCTGGTCTTCGCTATGTTCGCGGTCGTCGTCGACGGCCAGGGGCCGCTGGCGGCGCTGGCGGCCAGTCATCGTCTGGTGTGGGGGCACTGGTGGCGGACCGCCAGCATCATGACCGTGGTGATGATCGTGATGCTGGCCGTGGCGGTGGTGACGGGCCTCGTCGTCGGCTTGGCGGGTGCGTTTGGCGCTGGTCACATGCGAGCCGTCGTGGTGATCATCCAGGTCGTCGTCTCGCCTCTGGTCGGGGCGGTGCTCGCGCCGTTGCCTTACGCGCTGATGTTGGCCGTCTATTACGACCTGCGGCTCAGGCGATCCGGCGCGGACCTGGAGCAGCGGCTCGGCATGCCTGCCGGCGCGTGATTGCCGGCGTCGCCCTCGCAAGCGTCATGGATGCACGTGTCTCTGCAGCCGGGCCAGCAGCTCGTCATCCTGGACGCCGGGGGGTAGCGTTTCGCCGAGCTGGTCGAGCAGGCGTCCAGCCAGCCGGGCCCGCGCCTCCGGCGCCAGCTCGCTCCAGCGGTCGAGGAGCTCGCGTGCCAGGTCGGCCCGTTCCCCCCCAGGGCGGGCGATGGCGTTGCGGTCAGCGGCCAGGACGGTGGCTGTCGTCCGCTGGTCGGCGCGGTCGTACACCAGCACGGTGCCCGCGGCCAGGTCGCCGATGCGCACCGAGTTGGGGGTGAGCAGGGTGGCAATGAGCCCCACCGCGTACACGGCCGGCAGGCTGTCCAGCAGCCGGAGCAGGTTTCGGATCAACAGCGGCACCGCCCCGGGCACGCTGCCATCCTTCATGGCGATGCGCACACCAGCCATGCGCTTGCCGGGCGTCCGACCTCGCATCGCCACCTCCAGCACCGGGTGGTACAGCAGGTAGAGGGCCGCGGCGGGGCCCAATACCGTGAACACGAACAGGCCGAAGCGGCGGCTGCTCGGCCCTACCCACGACAGTGTCCCGGTCATCGCCACCAGGCCGACGACCAGCCACGCCAGGGCCAACAGCAGCCGGATGTGCCAGTCGATGACGAATGCGTAGCTGCGGGCACCGGGCCCCGCCACGTCAAGCGTCAGCTCGACGCCGGTGATGCGGACGCCGTCGGTCATTCGGTGAACTTGTTGATGCGTCTGAGATCCCGCCGGCCCACGGTGGAACCGGATACCTTATAGGCTGGCTCGAGGGTCGGGTACCGGGTCTGGTCCGATCGGTATTGGCCGAGGTAGCTCGACAGCACGTCCTTGTGGCCGATGGTCCAGATGAACCCGTCGTGCTCCAGCTTGGCCTTGCGCTTGTCGGGCAACGGCGGCGAGGCGGGAGTCAGGATCATCATGGTGACCTGTGAATCCCCGTCCAGCACGTTCACCTCGAACCGATTGCCCGAGCACATCCACCAGGTTTCCAGGCGACGGCTCACCGGCTCGTCTCCCTGCGGCCGCTTGAAATGCTGGCGCGTCATGCTCGACGCGGGCAGGCCCTCCACCACGCGTACGGTCTCCAGCAGGCCCTGCCGGAGGATTTCCTGCTTGTTGCCCAGGTAGCCGTAGCGGTCGTACGGCCAGTAGGCGAGCGGCCCTTCCTCCGCGTAAAACTCCCGCTCCAGATGACGCCGGTCGGCGGCCGTGCCGATGCCGAGGTCCTGGTAGACCCGGGCGAGCGGACGACCGGACAACAGCTCCAGCGCGAAGCGGCGCCGATTGTCCGTGCCGGCGTTCAGGTACTGGTCGTGCAGGCGCATGAAGCGCGGCCGGGCAATGAGACCTGGCATATCGGGCATGTCGCTCTCCTCAGTGGGTTACCGGACGTTCCGGTGGTCTGGCCAGTCCGGCCCGGGCCAGATTGACCAGCGCCGGCGCGTCGTGATGCTCGAAGCAGGCCAGGGCGTTGGCCAGATCGTGGCGTGAGGTTGCGGCATCTCCGTCGGCGGCGGCCATCCCGGCGAGCCCGCGGCATAGTGCCACCCGGCCGTCTTCCAGCGGCGCGCCCACCCGTTCCGCCAGCCTGCTGGCCGCATCGAAGCAGGTGCGCGCGCGGTTCATCCCGCTTCGCAGCGCAGTCGAAACCGCCAGCGCGCGGGGAACCGAGCAGCACCATCCGAGGGCAAGGACCAGGCCCCGGCGATGAACGAATTCCAGCGCATCGTGAACGCCGGACAGGCGCTCCGGCCGGGACTGGAACAGTGCCAGCTCGGCTTCGCCGCACAGCCGGCTGACGCTGCCGACCCGCACCCCTCGCGGGCCGTCCCGGGGGTCGCGGGCGCCGAACGGCGCGGGCTCCACCGCGGCGATGGCGCGATGTGCCTGAAGCAGCTGGCGGAGGCGAAGGGCCGTGCTGCGGAAAGGGCTGGTGTCCTCGAAGGTCAGACCGTTGCTGGACAGATGCTCGATCACGGACGCGGCATCGTCGAACCGGCCCTTCATCGTCAGCGCGTAGACGAGTGCGCCGATCAGTGACGGAGCGCTCCACAGATAGCGGGTGGTGCCCATCAGCTCCAGTGCTTCACGGCCGGTCGCGGCGGCAACGTCGAACTCGCCTCGCAGGTTGGCGATCATCACGTCCACGGTGAGATTCAGGCAGAGCTCGCCCGTGTTGCCGATCTTCTCGTTGTGGTGATACGACGCCTGGTTGTAGTGGACGGCTTCCTGGATCTCACCCATGCAGAACAGGGTTACCGGCAGGCGTTGCAGATGCAGACCTTCATAACGGGTGGCTCCGGTGGCGCGGTCGTAACTCAGCCCCTCGAGCCAGGTGGCCTTGGCATCAGTCAGCCGGAGCTGCTCCATCTGTGCCAGCGCCAGCGAGGTCACCGGTATGCACCGCAGACCCGGATCCTCGCTGCTCCTGGCGATGGTCATCGCCTGGCGTGCGTAGCTCTCCGCGGCGTCGTAGCGAGCCGCGTTGTGGTGATAGCCGGCCAGGGTGTCGTACACCCGCACTTTCAGCTCCGCCGCGTCGTCCGGCAGTGTGCCGAGCAGCCCCTGGAGGCGGTCGGCGACAACGGTCGCTGCGCCGCGGGCCTCGCCGAAGGCGACCCGATTGCGCAGCACCCCCTGCAGCGCCCGCGCTTGGCCGGCGAGATCGTCGCACTGCTCGTACAGCTCTGCCGACGCTTCGAAGCACTGGGTGCTCGGCGCGTCGTCGGACCAGCGTTGGAACGCTTCGCCGGCGCGCCAGTAGAGCTCGGCGCGCTGCCGGACGGAGAGCGCGTCGGTCGCGGCGCCGGCGGCGGCCTGGTAGTACCGCCCGGCCAGATAATAGGAATGGTTGGAGAAGGCCAGCTCGGCGGCCCGGGACGCGAAGCGCACCAGCAGAGCGGGGTCGGCGAGATCGCCGGCGCGCACCAGATGATGGGTGATGGTGAGGCAGTGCTCGTCGGCGCCGTCTCCCAGCTCGTCGATCAGTCTGCGGCATACCTCGAGATGGGTCCGTTGCCGGCTCTGCCGGTCGCGGGCCGCGTAGAGAAGCTCGCGGGCGGAATCATGCTTGAATCGCACCCTGCCGCCCTGCCGTTCCACCAGAGACGCGTTGGCGGCTTCGTCAATCAAAGCGTCGAGCCCCGCCGCGTCGCGCTTCATGACGTGGGCCAGCGAGCCGGCGTCGAACTCGTCTCCGAGAAATGCGGCGAACGTCATTGCCCGCCGGCAGTCGCTGGAGATCGCGCTCATCCTGCCGCGCAGCAACGCGTTCAGATCACGTGGCAGAGCGATACCCGTCGCCCCGCCGGCCACGTACCTGACCAGGCCGTCGACCGGTCGCATCATGCCGCGGCCCTCGAGGAAGCCTGTCAGCTCAGTGAGCAACAGCGGATTGCCGCCGCTGGCCTCACCGAGCAGACGCGCCAGCGCAGGCTCGGCCGGGGCCGACAGTCGCGCTTCGAGCCAGCGTTGCACCGCCGGCACGTCGAAGCCGGCGAGGGTCATACGAACGGCCGTGCCGCGGCGATCCTGGACGTCGAGCTGCACGGCCAGCCGCTGGCGGTCGCCGGCGGGCGCGAGACTGAGCACAACGCCCACCCGCGACTGCCGCAATCTGCCATGGTGAATTGCGATCAGCAGACGCCCGACGAACGTCCGGGTGGCCTCGTCGGCGGCGTGCACGTCGTCCATCAGCAGCCACAGCGGCGTTCGTCGCGCGTCGTCGGCGAGCGCGTCGATCAGCCGATCGAAGGGATCTGTGTGCCCCGTCAGGGTCTCCAGGGCGCTCCGCAAGCTCGCTAGCGCGCCAGGGATGGGTGCCCTGTGCAGCGCGGCGAACGGTGCTTCGATCGGCCGGCTCGGCGCCGTTACCACGCAGTTCGCGCCGCTCTCGATCGCTTCGCTGGCGAATGATTCGAGAAGGCGGGTACGGCCGGCGCCGACCTCGCCGCGCAGGTGAATGATCCTGGATACACCGTTCTCCACCGCCCGCAAAGCGGAGCGGAACACCTCGACCTCATGCTCGCGCCCGATGAGGCGGGGTGGGGCAGACACCTCCGATGATCGCATGCTCACAGGATCGCATCCCTCCCGCGATGCCCGCCGGCGGTGATGGCACCTCGGGCGGATCCGGGACCACTACTTTGTTTGCCCCTGAGCTGTCGCCCGCTACCGTGTCGACGTCCGGAGCAGAAATGCCCCGGGGCCGGTGCGTGCTCGGTGGCCGGCCCGACAGGCCGACGAAATCGCTTCAGGGCTCCTCCCGCCTGGGCATTATGGTAGTCGGCGCCAACGCATTCAATCGCGCTCGGCAGCGGAAGCGTCCGCGTTCGCCGGCTGCTCCGACACCGAGCGCTGCAGCAGCTCCGCGAATCCCTCCGGAGGGACCGGCCGGCTGAAGTAGTAGCCCTGCATCTCGTCGCACGCGTGCTCGCGCAGATACTCCGCCTGCTCGCTGGTCTCCACCCCTTCGGCGATCACCGTGAGGCTCAAGGTGTGAGCCATGGCGATGATCGCCTCGGTGATCGCTCGATCCTCGGTGTAGGCGGGCAGGTCACGGATGAACGAACGGTCCACCTTGAGAGTGTCCACCGGGAAGGTCTTGATCTGGCCGAGCGAGGAATAGCCGGTGCCGAAATCGTCGATGGCCAGGCGCACGCCCATCTGCTTGATTGCGGACAGCCGTTTCACGGCCCGTTCCGGATCCTGCACGACCATACCCTCGGTGATCTCGAGCTCGAGGAGCTCCGCAGCGAGGCCGCTGTCGTCCAGTGCCTCACGAATGTGACCGAGAATCTCGCCCGATGCGAACTGCCGTGCCGACAGGTTCACCGCCATGCAGATGGCCGGCAGGCCCTGACGTTGCCACTCGACGGCCTGTCGACAAGCGGTCATCAGCACCCAGCGGCCGATGGGAACGATCAGCCCCGTCTCCTCGGCCACCGGTATGAACTGGGCCGGCGGGACCGCGCCGATGTCCGCGTTGTCCCAGCGCAGAAGCGCCTCCACGCCGCAGATCGAGCCTGTCTTCAGCTTGATCTGCGCCTGATACTCGAGACGCAACTCGTCATTGTCGAGGGCCGAGCGAAGATTCGATTCCAGCACCAGACGCTCCAGCGACTGGGCTTTCAGCTCCGCGGAGTAGAACTGGAAATTGTTCTTGCCTTCTTTCTTCGCGAAGTACATGGCGATATCGGCGTTCTTCATGAGCGACGGTTCGTCTTCGCCGTCTCCCGGGTACATGGCGATGCCGATGCTGGTGGTCACCCGGCACTCGTGGCCCAGGATGTTCATGGGCCTCAGCACCGAAGACAGCAGCTTACGCGCGATCGCGCTGGCCTGGGACGCGATGCTCACCTTCTCGAGCAGCACCACGAACTCGTCTCCGCCGAGGCGCGCGACCACGTCGCTAGCGCGAAGCTGGCTCGTCAGCCGGCCTGCCATCTCCTTGAGCAGCATGTCGCCCGCGGCGTGGCCGAACGAATCGTTGACGACCTTGAAGCGGTCCAGGTCGATGAACAGCACCGCGAATTTGCGCTGGTAGCGGCAGGCAGTCTCTACCGCATGAGACAGGATCTGCGCGAACATCACGCGGTTGGGCAGCCCCGTCAGCGCGTCGTGGGTGGCCAGGTACTGGATGCGGTCCTCGGCCACCCGACGCTCGGCCTCGTGCTCGAAGGTGTCCAGGGCGAACGTCACGTTGTCCGTCATCCGGTGCAGCAGAGCGATGATCTCGCTGTCGAACGCGTTGCGATCCTCGGACTGGAACAGCAGCACGCCGTAGGCGCGGTTGTCGCGCACCATGGGGAGCGCAGCGGCGGCGCGGATGCCGTAGCGCCGTCCTGCCTCGTGCCAGCGCTTGACGCGCCCATCCTTCATGAAATTGTTGCTGACGGCGTGGCTGCGGGTGCGGTATGCGGTGGATATCAGATCCGCGTAGTTGTCGGCCCCGCGGTCGAGGGATACGCCCTTGGCGGAGAGCCGATCGGCGAGTTGGCCGGACGCCGCCACCACCTCGGCCACGCCCGTCTGCCCGTCCACGAGAATGATCGCCGCGGTGGAAAAGCCGCCCGGATCCACGGCCGCCTCGCAGACCCTCTGGTACAGCAGATCGGGGGACTTCACCCGCATGATGGCGTCGTTGGTGGCCGACAGGGTGGCGAACATGCGGCGCAGGCGCAGCTCGGCCATCTCCGCCCGCTTGCGGGCGTGGATGTCCCGGCTGATGCTGACGATGAGCCAGCGGCCCCCGGCCCGCATCGCTCGGCGGTGGACCTCCACGTAGGACTGACCGCGCCGGCCCTGTCCCATGATCTCCTGGGTGATGCCGACATCGCCGGCGGCGATCACCCGGTCGTACATCAGCTCGGCGTCCTGGCGGCTGGCGGACGTCAGATCCTGGGGCCCCAGCCGAAGCAGTTCCTCGCGACTGTAACCGGTGGCATCGATGGCGGTCTGATTCATGTCCACGAACACCATGGTGTCGCGGTCCACCAGGAAGATCTGGTCTCCGGACATGTCCATGGCGGCGCGAAAGCGCAGCAGCTGTTCGCGATCCTCGATTCGGGAGATGAACTCGTCCAGCTCAGCGGACACGGCCTGCAGCGCCCCCAGCAGCTCGGGATCCGGATAGTCCGTCTCGCCGCTGAAGCAACCGAGAAGTCCCCGCGGCTGACCGCCCGCCTTGACGGGGATGAAGACGCCGGACCGCATGTTCTGCAGCTGACCGCCGATGCCGGAAAGCGCCGGCTCGTCCTCGAGCGAGTCCACCCACACCGGCCCGCTGCCCTGGACGGCCTGCTGAAACAGGCCGTCGTTGTCGGTTGCCAGCGGCGACAGGCTGCGAAGCAGCTCGACGCCATTGCCTGCGCCCGCGTCCGAATCGGCCCAGGACTGGTCGAACGAGAGTGTGCGGTCGTTCGCGTTCAGCGTCCAACTGACGCCCAAGGCCCAGCCGAGGGTGCCGCAGATGGCGGCGAGGATCGCGCCGATTGCCTCCGCCACGCTCCGGGAACGCATGATCGAACGGGAGACGTCCCGCTCGATGCGGCTGCTGCGCTCGCGTCGGACGTAGCGGGTGACCTCCCGCGCGAGCCCCGAGTAGCCGTCGAAGCCGTCGCCGCAGCGGATCGGCTGACCCGATACCGACAGGAAGCGGACCTGCTGGTCGGGCGCCTTCCAGCGGAACAGGAAGTCAGATACGGGCTCACCGGCGGTGAGCCTGGCCCGATAGGTGTCCCAGCCGGCCTTGGCCACCGGCTCGAGGGGCAGATCCCACAGGAACTTGCCGATCCAGTGGGCCGGATCCATCTCCGCGTGCTCCAGCAGCGGCCCGCTGATGGCCGTAACGCGGAAGGCGCCGTCCTGCTCCCAGTAGACCGCGTCGGCCCAGATCCGGCTGGCCTCCACCAGACCCGGCGAGCGTCGGGCGGGAGACGAGTTGGCACGCTCGATGTTCATCCGCTGAGTCCTTGCGATCGAAAATGGCCGCGATTCGGCTGAGTCTAGGTGGCTCGGCGGCAGAGCGCGGCCAGCACGGGTCCGGCCCCTGCGGCGGCGTGACCGGAGTCACGTTCCGCCGGTGAAGCCATCGGCGGCACGGCCGGACCCGTGAGTTGATCGGCAGCTCGGTAGTGGCCGGTCGCCGGCCGCCAGTACACTACCTGCCGCAACGTCACCGGAGACGCCCATGAACCACGTCATCATCGTCGGCGGCGGCAACGCCGCCCTGTGCGCGGCGATCAGCGCCCGTGAGCGCGGGGCCGAGGTCGCGCTGCTGGAGCGGGCGCCATATCAGCTGCGCGGCGGCAACTCCCGGTTCACCGCTGGCGCCATGCGAACCGTGTATTGCGGCGTCGACGACCTGCGCCGACTGATGCCCGATCTCACGGAGGAGGAGATCGCCCGGACCGACTTCGGGACCTACCCACGCGAAGCGTTCTACGACGACATGGGCCGTGTCACACGTTACCGCACGGATCCGGAGCTGGCCGGGCTGGTCATCGACGAGAGCTTCGAGACCCTCGGCTGGATGCACGGCAAAGGCGTGCGATTCCTCCCCCTGTACGGCCGCCAATCGTTCCAGGTGGACGGTCGTGTGCGCTTCTGGGGCGGGCTGACCGTCGAGGCGGTAGGCGGCGGGCCTGGCCTGGTGGACAGCCTCACCGGCATCGCCGCCAGCGCCGGCGTGAAGATCCGCTACGGCGCCCGGGTGACCGCGCTGGTCCTGGAACGCGGTCGCATCCGCGGTGTGCGGGTGAATGACGAGGTGCTGCGGGCCGATGCGGTGGTGCTGGCCTGCGGCGGTTTCGAGTCGAGCCCCGCCTGGCGTACCCGCTACCTGGGCCCGGGATGGGATCTCGCCCGGGTTCGCGGCACCCGGTTCAACACCGGCGACGGCATCCGCATGGCTGTGGAGGCCGGCGCCGCCACCCGCGGCAACTTTTCCGGCTGTCACGCCGTGGGCTGGGACGTCAACGCTCCCGAGTACGGCGACCTCGCCGTCGGCGACGGCTTTCAGAAGCATTCCTATCCGTTCGGCATCATGGTCAATGCCGAGGGCTGCCGCTTCGTCGACGAGGGCGCCGACTTCCGCAACTACACGTACGCCCGCTACGGACGTGCCGTGCTCGAGCAGCCGGGTCAGCTCGCCTGGCAGGTGTTCGATGCCAAGGTCAGTCACCTGCTGCGCGACGAGTACCGCATACCTCAGGCGACGCGGGTGACGGCGGACACGCTCGAGGCTCTGGCAGACCGGCTCGAAGGGGTGAACCGCGAGGGCTTTCTGCGGGAGGTAGCTGCCTACAACACGGCCGTGGACGCGGCCACGCCGTTCGACCCCACGGTGAAGGACGGCCGCGCCACCCGCGGTCTGGCGGTGCCGAAGTCGAACTGGGCCAACGTCCTCGATACGCCGCCCTTCGAGGCCTATGGCATCACCTGTGGCATCACGTTCACCTTCGGCGGCCTGCACGTGGACGCCGCGGCGCGGGTGATCAGCGAGGAAGGTGAGCCCATGCCCGGGCTCTACGCTGCAGGCGAGTTGGTGGGCGGGCTGTTCTACTTCAACTATCCGGGGGGCACGGGGCTGACGTCGGGCGCCGTGTTCGGCCGCACGGCGGGGCGGAACGCGGCGGCCGGGCACGCGGGCGCAAACGCTTCCGAGTCGTAGGCGGGACGCCGCGCCGGCGGTCGCGCTACTCGCCCCGGAGTGCCGCGGCGATCCCCGCGCGCACGGCGCCCGCCGCCGCCGGAATGGCTCCGAGCAATCCCAGCAGCAGAGCGCCGGCGAGACCCGCCGCCACCAGCAGCGGCGTGACGGTGAACTCGAACGACACGCTGGACAGGGCGTCCGGGTTCAAGGTGGAGGCGGAATGTCCGTCGTAAGCGAGGTAGACCGCGACGCCGCCCAGAAGCCCGCCCAGCAGCGCCAGCAACAACGCTTCGAGGATGACCGAGGCCGCGACCGCCAGAGCGCCGAAGCCCAGAGCCCGAAGCGTGGCGATTTCCACCGAGCGCATGGTCACCGCGGTATGCATGGTGGCATACGCGGCGATCACCGCGCCCACCGCCATGATTCCGGCCACCAGATAGGCGAACGATTCGATGAGCTCGGCACGCTGCTGGGATTGCCGGCGATAGAAGCGCTGCTCCGGGACCAGTGCCGCGGGGAGGCGGGGATCCGCCTCGATCCGCCGAGCCAGGGCATCGGCCGCGTCGGTGCGCGCCAGCCGGACCCGCACAGTGTTGACGGCGCCGTTGCGGCGGAACGCCGCCTGGGCGCCCGGCAGATCCATCCAGACCTCCGAGTCCTCGGCTCCGGCGCCGCGAAAATGCCCAACCACGGTCCACACATGGTCGCGCACCCGCACCCGGTCGCCGAGGCCGAGCCCGGCGTAGATGGCCGCGGCGTCGACGCCGGCCACCAGCTCGTCCCGCCCCGGCCGGAACCGGCGTCCCTCCACCATCGCGAGCTCCGGACGCAACGCGAAGGCAGCGCTGGTCACGCCCCGGGCGATCGCCACTCCGGGCCTGCCGGTGCTGCGGGTCACCAGATCCGTGACCACGAATAGCTCGGGGCTGGCCTCGGCCACCCCTTCGAGCTGACCGATGATGGCGGCCTCGTCCATGGTCAGCCACGAGCCGATCTCGTCCCTGGCGCCCAGGCGCATGACCAGCGCCCGGTCGGGCCGACCGGTGTCTTCCAGCGCTGCCTGAAAGCCGTGAGCCATCGCCAGCAGGCCGACCAGCACCGCCACCACGCCGCCGATCCCCACCACGATGATCGAGCTGGTGCCGAGCCGGCCGCCCAGGCTCTCCAGGCTCGCCGCCGTGAGCCTCAGGATCTGTCGGATCATTGGCTCTTCCTCAGTCCCGCGGCGATCGAGCTCGAACGGGCGGCCCAGGCGGCCGGCAGACCCACCGCCAGTCCCAGCGCGGTGGCGAGCCCCACCGCCTCGGCGGCGGCCCCGGCCGACATGCGGAAGTGTCCTGTGAAGGCTCCGAGATCGGCGTTCATGGCCGGAGCCGTGGCGAGCGCCAAGGCGATCCCGGCTGCGGCGCCGCCGAGGCAGAGCAGGAGCGGTTCGCCCAGCACCAGCAGAGCCACCCGGGTATCGGAGAACCCCAGGGTCTTCAGGACGGCCAGATCCGGAACCCGCTCGCGGTAGGTCTGCAGCGCCGCGTTGCCGATGAGCAGCACGATGGTGAAGAACACGGCCCCGAGGATGGTGGTGGTGATACGGCCGATGTCCCCGAGCTGGCGGGCGAACTGGCGCCGGTACTCGTCCTCCGGGGTGCTTCGGGTCGGGTACGGTGAGTTTTCGAACTCGCCGTCGATGGCGTCGATGGCCGCCTGCACCTGGTCCGGCGAGCGGGCTTCGGCGACGATCCAGTACACCTGATTGCGGGCCCAGAAAGCCACTGACTCGTTGTAGTGCTGGTACTGGAACAGCAGCAGCGGGGTGTCGTTCTGGCCCGGCCCGTAGTCGAACGTGCCCACCAGGATGAGCGGCCACGAGGTCGAGCCGTCGGCCTTGGGGTAGAGATCGGACATGAGCGGAATCACGTCCCCCGCCTTCCAGCCGTAGCGCTTCGCCAGCGACACCGAGGCCACGGCACCGTTCCTGGTGCGGATGAAGCGCTCGAGCACGTCCGGGTCGACGTGCTGCTCCCTCACCACCTGGAAGTAGCTCTCTGGATCGATGGGGTAGATGGTGAACGTATCAACGGGTGTTCCCAGGTAGCCGGAGAACCAGGTCATGTGGGTCACCGCCGCCACCGGATCGAGATCGCGAATGCGCTGCACGTAGGCAAGCGGCAGGTTCTCGGTCATGGAGTACTTGGAGTCGACCACCAGGCGGTCCGCGCCTTCCGGCGTGATGCCGCCGGCAAAGGCCGTGGCGATGGCGCGCAGCAGCATGAACAGCAGGAAAGCGACGGCCAGCGCCGTCAGGGACAACGCCGTGCGGCCCGGCTTGCGTCGCAGGTTGGCGAGCACCAGCCCCGGCATGGTCATGACACGGCCTCCGAATCGCCGGTGAGCCGGCCCTTGTCCATCCGCAGAATCCGGCCGGCGGGGCTGGCAGCCCGCGGGTCGTGGGTGACGATGATCACGGTCTTGCCGTGGGCGCGGTTCAGAATGGACAGCATGTCGAGGATCTCGTCGGCACTGGCCCGGTCCAGATCGCCGGTGGGCTCGTCGCACACGAGCAGCGGCGGATCGGCGACGATGGCGCGGGCGATCGCCACCCGCTGCTGCTGGCCCCCGGAAAGCTCGCGCGGCCGGTGGCCGGCACGGTCGGCCAGCCCGACGATGGCCAGCGCCAGCTCCGCACGGCGTCGGCGCTTGGGGCCGCTGAGGCCGGTCAGCAGCAACGGCAGTTCCACGTTCTGCCGCGCGTCGAGCACGGGCAGCAGGTTGTAGAACTGAAACACGAAGCCGATGTTCGCCGCCCGCCAGGGGGCCAGGACGTGCCGGCTCACCCGGTCCAGGCGCAGCCCGGCTACCTCCAGGGTGCCGCCGCCGGCCTCGTCGAGGCCGCCGATCAGATTCAGCAGGGTCGACTTGCCGGAGCCGGACGGCCCCATCAGCGCCACGAACTCGCCTTCGCCGATCTCCAGATCGATGCCGTCGAGCACGGGCACGGTGTCGCGGCCCCGCCGGTAGCATTTACGCACCTGGTGACAGCGGACGATGAGCTCACTCATGAGCAGTTCCCCGCTCGTCGAGAAATGCCACCCGGGCGCCCATCTCCGGCAGCACGCGGTCGTCCAGCCGGGCGAACGCGACCCGGACCGACACCGTGGCTTTGGCCCGGTCGGCGGTGGGGACGATGGTCAGCACCCGCGCCGCATAGCTACGATCTGGATAGGCATCGAGGGTCACGACCGTTCGCGGGCTGCGGTGGCCGGCGTCGGTGCCGCTTGCGCGCCGGCCGGCGGGGGTGCCGGCTGCGACGCCGGTGCAACCGGCTGGAACAGGAGCACGGCCGCCGCGGCACCGGCGGCAGCTGCGGCCAGCAGCAGCGCCGGTAGCACCCGGCTGCGGCCGCTCTGCCCGGTCGGCGAGTCGCGCTCGAGGCGCAGCTCGGCCAGCAGAGCCGACGGGTCTCTGGTTGCCGCTGATTGGTCCATGGGCACTCGGTGTGGTGGCTGCCGGGAACGCTACCCTGCGGCGGTGCGGGCGGCTAACCGATTACTCGAGGCGCCGGCCGATTTCGGAAATTGGGGTGGTTTTTCAGGATTCGGGGAGGGTTTTCGCCGGCAGCGCGGGTGGGCCGGCGCCGCCGTTCGCCTCGCCGCTGCTGCCGGTGGCGGTGAAGGGCGTTGCCGCGGCGCGGTACTCGGACGGGGTGGTGCCGGTTACTTCGCGAAACCCCCGGTTGAAGGTGTTCACCGACTGATAGCCGACGCTGAGGGCGATGGTGAGGATGGGCGTACGCCGCTGCCCGGGGTCACGCAGCAGCTCGCAGGCTTCGCCGATGCGGTGCTGATGCAGGAAGGCGTTGAAGTTGCGGTGGCCGAGCCGCTCGTGAATGAGCCGGCGCAGCCGGTACTCGGGCATGCCCATCCTTGCCGCCAGCGACGTCACCGACAGCCCCGCCTCCCGGTAGACGCGTTCCCCGCCCATCAGCCGATCGAGCCGGACGGCGGCGGCGGCGTCCGCGTCGCTGCCGGCGCTGACGGGCTTGGCGGCGGGCGCGTCCGGGTCGCGTGCGGGATCGAGATACCGCTCCAGGCTGCCCGTGCCGATGGACGTCAGCAGGAAGCTGATCAGCACCAGGAGGCCGAACACCGTGAGGGTCACGTAGGTGTGATAGTTCAGCACCGTGTCGGCCGGGATGATCACCCGCAGCAGCAGGCTCGAGCCGATCATCAGCAGCGCGATCACCGGCAGCAGGATCCAGCGCATGCGGCGCCGGTTCTCCACCAGGTCCGATGGCCATCCGGCCAGCGTCCAATAGATGGCGAGCACGGCGAACAGGGATTCCAGGCTGCCGGGCACCGCCTCGGTGATCAGCCGGAGTCCGGGCATGGCGGCCGGCAGGACCAGATCAGCCGGCTCCAGCAGCAGCTGCAGCGCAAACAGCGCCAGCAGCCACCTGGGGAACCGCCGCCGCTCCTGAAACAGCGAGTAACACAGCATCATGAACAGGCCCGGCGTCAGATTGCGGCAGATGTTCAGAACCGGCGCCAGCGCGCCGACGTCGATGCGGTAGGGAAGCGGAATCCAGTAGCTGTAGCTCTGGCGCGTCAGCACCACGTGGCAGACGTTGCAGATGAGCATCACCGCCACCAGGCGCGCATTGCGGTTGCCGGGCAGCCGCAGGACGTTGGCCGCCGCCAGCAGCAGCGAGCCGAACACCACGACCACGTCCATGGCGAAGATGAACTGGGGAACGTTCACGGCGCGCTCCGACTAGCCCCTGCCGATGATCGGGCCATCGGGGGCCCCGAGTACAGCGCTCGAAGCCCGGCCGCCTGCAGCGCGGCCTCAATCGCCCGGGGTTCCGCGAAAGCTCGGACAACCCGGGTCGCTGGCGAAAACCCGGTAGTGCTCGGCGAACACCCGCGATTCCGCCAGGCGGTCCAGCTCGGTGATCAGGTGGGCAAGCGAATCGTGGTCCCGGCGGCAGCAGCGCACGTAGTCGCGCAGCACCTCGACCAGGCTGGAATCGGCGCCCTCGAGCGCCTGATTCACCTGCAGAAAGTAAACCGCGCCGCCCCAGTACATCACGGGAAACTGGTGACGGTGCTGCAGCTCGACGGCGGCGTCGACGAAGCTCTGGGTCGGGTAGGGGTAGTGTGCGGCAGCCCGCTCGACGTGCTGCCGATAGCGGCCCATGGCGGCCGCGCCGGTGAGCACACCCATGGTCTCCATCACCTGATACTGCATGTAGCTCGCGAACCCTTCCGCGAACCAGGCGTTGCCGTGACCGACGAAGGGCAGGATGAGGTGACTGAGCTCGTGGGGCGCGGTCCAATCCTGCCGGAACGACGACAGCGGATACGCCGGATTCACGTAGAACTCCACGCCCTGCCCGCCGTAGCGGTCGGTGTGAGCCCAGGGCACGGGACCGTGGCGTCGTCCTGCCGGTGCAGGCGAACGGTCACGCCCATGGGCAGCTGGCCCACCAGCTTCTCCAGGTCCGCGTCGGTCTCCCGCAGCAACGGGATCAGCCTGGCCTGCTCGGCGGCGCTGAAGTCGTCGGCCCAGACGAAAGTTACGTCCGCCGGTGCCGGCAGCGCGCCGACCAGGGCGGTGAAGGCGGCAATGGCGGTGCCGGGCCGCATCACGCTCAGAGCCTCGCGCGCACGCCGAGGTAGCCGGCTGCCCCGGGCGAGCGGTAGCCGAACACCTCGGCGTAGTCCTCGTCCGCCAGGTTCTCGCCGCGGGCGAACACCTGCACGTGATCGGTGAGATCGTAGGTGACCGCGGCGTTGATCAGGGTGTAACCATCCAGGGTCACCCGGGTGGCGGGGGTGGACGAGACGAACTCGGCATCCTGTTGGCGGCCGTTGTACAAGGCGCTCACGTTCACACTGCCGCGTCCGCCGAGGAACGCGCAGCTCACGTCGACGCTGCCGGAATGCCGGGGCCGGCGCACCTCCCTGCTGCCGTCGGGCTCGGTGGCGTCTAGCCAGGTGTAGGTGCCGTGCACCGACCAGACCGGGGAAATCCGCGCCTCGACCGAGAGCTCCACGCCTTGGCGGTCGCTGCGCCCGTGCTGGTTGACGACCGTCGAGACGAACGTCTGCGGGTCGAACACCGTGGTGATCTCGTCCGTCAGGGTGGCGTGGAAGTATGTCACGTCCACCAGCGCTGCGCCTCCGGCCAGGGCCTGCTCAATGCCGGCATCGTAGCCGGTGGACTTTTCCGGCTTCAGGTCCGGATTGCCCTGAAAGCTCGATGGGTCGAAGCCGAACAGCTCCACGAAGCTTGGGTCGGTGATGCCTTCGCCGTAGCTGGCGTGAAATCGGCTACCGGTGGCTTCGGCCAGCCAGGATCCGGTGGCGCGAACCGTGGTGGCGTCATCGAAGCGGTCGTTGTCGTCGTGCCGGACGCTGAGCGACCAGGCGCCGTCGCGGCCGCGAGTCAGCGCGTATTCCGCCACCAGGCTGGTCTGCTCGTCGCGGTGACTGCCGTTGGCCGCGGGGAAGGCGGCCGAGCGGGCGGTGAAGTCGAGAAGCTCGCGCTGCACGCCGCCGGTGAGCGCGTGCTGCCACGTCCCTCGGCCGAGCGTGAGGGTGCTCGTGTAGTCGAGCTTCCTGCGTCCGCCGCGGTTGCCGCTGATCCGGCCGCCGCCGGCGAAATTGTCCGAACGGGTGCCGGTATAGCCGAACGCCGCCCGCTGCAGCCAGCGGCCGCCGAACAGTTCCGATGACAGCGCCAGCAGGCCGTAGCGCTGCCGCGACTCGGCCACGTCGTCCGAATCGACGATCAGCCCTTCGGTCGGAGTGGGTGGAAAGCCGAAGTCCTGGCGGTCGCTCTGAACGCCGTTGTCGGCCTGGCGGACGACCAACCGGGCATCCAGGTGCTCGCCGAGCCGGGCATCGAGCCTGCCGTGCAATGTGGTGGTGCGGAAGCCGTCCTTCTCCGGCTGGATCGCCGAGGCGCTGATGCCGTCGCTCTGATAGCGCACCGCCGACAGCCGCGCCGCCACCGTGTCCGTTCCGCCGGACACGGCGGCGCCGAGCCTGGCGGTACCGAAGGCGCCACCCTCCGCCTCCACGCTGGCTTCGAGCGCTTCGCTGGGCGCGGGGGTAGAGATGCTGATCACACCGCCGATGGCGTCGCTGCCGTACAGGGCGCTCTGCGGTCCGCGCAGCACCTCGATGCGGCCGATGTCGTAGGTCAGCAGGTTGGCGAAGTTGAATTCGGATCCGAATCCGGGGTCGTTGGCTTCGATGCCGTCGATGAGCACCAGGGTGTGGTTGCCCTCGGCGCCGCGTATGCGGATCTGAGTGACGTTGCCCACCTGACCGCTGCGGTTCACGGCAACACCCGGCACTTCGCGCAGCAGCTCGGAGCCGAGATCAACCTGGCGCAGCCGAATGTCGTCGGCGGTGAGCACGCTGACGGCACTGCCCACCTCGCGCGCCGGCCGAGGCTGGTAGTTGCCGACCACCACGATCTCCTCCCAGCGGCGCTCGGACAGCGGACCGCCGGAATCGTCGCCGTGGGCGGAGTCGGTGTGGGGGGAGTCGGCGTGGGGGGAGTCGGCGTGGGGGGAGTCGGCGTGGGGGGAGTCGGCGTGAGCGGGAGACAAGCAGGTGACAGACAGCACGCCAGGAATCGCCGCCAAGGCGGTCCGGAAGTGGGTGGAGATCATTGACGATTGTCCGGATGAGCCCGTCGTTCCTCGGACGGGGTTCCTCAGGCGATGCCGAGCCGGTCTCCGGACTGACGAGCCCGGCCGGGTTTCCCCGGCCGCGACGGCTGCCGCCTTCCCATGCCTTTCGCGCTGGGCACAGTGGCTTCCGGCAGCCGTCCCTCGATCACCGTTGCGAGGTCAGTATCGGACTTGCACCGATTTCCCGAGCACTCGACACCTGCGACGCACCATTGCGCCGCCGGGAGAGTGTATACACGGTCAGGCGCCGAAGCGACTCAACGAGTGTTCAACGCAACCGGGCCAGCAGCGCCGCGAGCCTGGCGGCGTCCAGCGGCTTGATGAGATGGTGATCGAAACCGGCGGCCGTTGCCCGCTGGCGGTCCTGCTCGTTGCCCCAGCCGGTCTGGGCCACCAGCTTCATGTGGCGGCCCCAGGACGCCTGGCGGATGCGCCGCGCCACCTCGTAGCCGTTCATGGCGGGCAGACCGATGTCCAGCAGGACGACGTTCGGCAGCTCCCGTTCGGCGGTGATCAGCGCCTCGGGGCCGTCGTAGGCGACCATGGGCGCGTGTCCCATGAGCTCGAGCATCAGCGCCAGCCCATCGGCGGCGTCGCGGTTGTCGTCCACCACCAGAATCCGCAATGGCGCACCGTGGTCCGCAGCTTCCTGGGCCACGTCCGCCTCGCGTTCCGGAGCGTCGCAGAGCGGCAGGGTGATCACGAACTCGCTGCCCTGGCCCTCGCCGTCGCTGGCGGCGGAGATGGTCCCGTGGTGGAGCTCCACCAGGCCCTTCGCCAGCGCCAGCCCGATGCCGAGCCCGGCATTGGGTCGTTCCAGCACGGGCCGGAGCTGAGAGAACATCTCGAAGATGCGGGGCAGCTGATCCCGTGAGATGCCGACACCGCTGTCCCGCACCGAGACGTGGACCCGATCTCCGACCTTGGTGGCGGTGACGTCGATACGTCCGCCGTCCGGTGTGTAGGTTGCGGCGTTGTTCAGCAGGTTGGTGAGCACCTGGGTCAGCCGGGTGTGATCGGCGTACAGCCACAGATCGACGTCCGGCAGCGTGACCGTGAGCCGATGGCCGGCCGCGTCCACCATCGGCCGCGATGCTTCCACCGCCCGCTGAACGATGTCGGCGAGGGACACCGTCTCCCGACGAAGTTGCACTTTGCCGCGGGTGATCCGCGACACCTCCAGCAGATCGTCCACCAGCCGGGTGAGATCCCGCACCTGACGATCGACGATGTCGCGGCTGAGCGCGATGGTCTCGGGGTCGGAGCCTTTGAGCCGGAGCAACTCCACCGCCGTACGGATGGGTGCCAGGGGATTGCGGAGCTCGTGGGCGAGGGTGGCCAGGAACTCGTCCTTGCGGCGGTCGGCTTCACGGAGCGTTTCCTCCGCCTGGCGCTGCTCGGTGACGTCGGTGTTGGTGCCGAACCAGCGGGTGACCCGGCCCTGGCTGTCACGCACCGGAACGGCGCGGGATAGAAACCAGCGGTAGCTTCCGTCCCTGCCGCGAAGCGGAAACAGATCCTCCCACACCTCGCCGGCGCGCACTTTGTGGCTGAATTTCTCCGCCACCCGGTCCACGTGATCAGGATGGTGCACGCTGCGCCAGCCCCAACCTTCCACTTCCTCGAGAGTGGTTCCCGTATATTCGAACCAGCGCCGGTTGTACCAGAAGATGTAGCCCATGGCGTCCGCCATCCAGGCGAACTGGGCGATGTTGTCGGCCAGGGTGCGGAACTTCTCCTCGCTGTCCCGCAGCGCCCGCTCCATCTGCAGCATGTCGGTGACGTCCATCTGGGCCGCCACCGCGGCGACGATGGTGCCGTCTTCATCGCGCACCGGCGCCCCGGCGTTCAGCGTGGTGCGGCGGGGGCCGCCGTCGAAGGGCTGGATGTCCACCAAGGTGCCCGACACGGCGCGGCCATCCAGCAGCGCCCGGGACAGGGTCCACTGCTCGGGACGAATCGGCTCACCGGTCTCCGACCACCAGCCTTTCCAGACGGCGTAGGCGGCCATGTCGGGGGTGGCACCCGGCGCCATGCCGTCGAGCCCCCACAACGTCTCGTGAGCCTGGTTCCAGCGCAGCAGCCCGCCCCTGGCGTCGGCGATCACGACGCCGACCGGCAACGAGTCCAACACCGCGTCGAGCAGCGCGTGAGAGCGCTGCTTCTCCTGCTCCGCCAGCCGCAGCTCGTGAATGTCCACCACGGAGCCGATGTAGCCGAGGAAGTCGCCCTCGGGCCCGGTCCAGGGACGCGCGCTGGCGAACACCCAGCGGTAGCTGCCGCGGGCCGTGCGCAGGCGGAAAGCCAGCTTGAACGGCTCTCGACGGGCGGACGCGCGGCCGAACATCCGTTCGGCCGCGCCGCGGTCGTCGGCGTGGATCGGCTGCAACCAGCCGCCCTGGCGGGCCGCTTCCGGCGTTTCACCGGTGAACTCGTACCAGCCCCGGGACAGGAACGTGCAGGCGTTGCCCGCGTCCGTTACCCAGAGCATGGCGGGGGCTGCATCGGCCATCTCGCGGAACCGGGACCGGCTGGCCTCCAGTGCGGCCGCCTGCTTGCGCAGCCGGCGCTCATTTTCGCTGCGCTGCGCGAGAAGGTCCCGCACCTCGTACTGACGGCGGCGCGTTGCCAGCGCCACGTGCACCGCGCTCACCAGCGACGCCTGCCGCACCGGCCGCTCGAGCAAGGTGACCACGCCGGTCGCGAGGCCGAGGCGGGTGAGCAGCTCCGGCCGGTCGCCGGCATCGCCGGTGACCAGAACGATCACCGGGAGCGCCGACCACGAAGGCTGGTGGTCCAGGGCATCCACCAGAGCTCTGGCGTCGCCGGCGGCGAGCCCTTCCTGGGTGATCAACAAGCCTCCCGCTCCATCGGCCGACTTGCCGACGCACTCCGCCAGGTCAGCGCACGGTTCCGCCGTCACGCCGTGGTCGGCCAGGGTCGCAACCAGCAGCGTTCCGTCCCGGCCCACGGGAGCCAGCACCAGAATCCGCAGGTCGGGGGCCGTCATTCGCGCCCCAGGATGTCGACGCGTTTGCCGTGGAACTGCGGCGTGCCCGTCAGCACTCCGGAGAAGTCGGCCAGGCGCGGCCCCAGCTCGAGCCCGCGGCCCGGCGACAGGCGAAGCTCGCGGATGGTGTTCTCGTGAAGGCCGCTGCGCTTCTTGATCACGGCAATGGCCTTGCGGACTTCGCCGGCACTTTCGAAGAACCTGAGCGAGACCACCATGTCGGCCAGGTAGCTGAGCTCGACGCCGGCCCCGGACTCCTGCAGGACCCCGTGCATGGTGAGCAGCAGAATCGTCGCGACGCCATGATGATTGAGATACGACGATAGCTCGTGCAGATGGTGAAGCAGGTAGTGTTCACCGGGCATGGAGTTCAGGTACCCGTTCAGGCTGTCGACGATCACCATGCCGGCGCCATCCCGCACGCCGCGCCGGATCTGGTCGGCGAACGCGCCCGGCGACAGCGCCGCCGGGTCCAGCTGGGCGGCGACGACACGACCGTCGTCGATGTGGCGGGCGAGGTCCATGCCGAGCGCGCGGGCGCGGGCGAGGGCGATCGCGCAGCGACTCGTCGAAGGTGTAGAACATCACCGTCTCGCCCCGCTCGGCCATTTGCGAGGCGTAGAGCAGGGCCAGACTCGATTTACCGGTGCCGGCGGATCCCATGAGAAGCGTGGTGGTGCCGCGGTCGATGCCGCCGCCCAGCAGCGAGTCCAGCCGGTCGTTGCCGCTGGGAATGGGCATCGGCTGGAAGTCGGTTGGCTGATCGGGTGTGCGCAGGCGCGGATAAACGGACAGGCCGCCGGTCTCGATGGTGAAGTCGTGGTAGCCCTCCTGCACCCGGGCAGCGCGCAGCTTGGTTGCCTGCAGCTGGCGCCGCGGCACGCCGTACTCCGGCTCGAGGTGCCTGAGGTTCACCACCCCATGGGCCAGGCTCAGGACGTGAGGGTCGTGCATGCCGGCCCGCGGGCTCATGTCGTCCAGTAACAGCACCGTGATGCCGAGCGCGGCGAACCGCCGCTTCATTTCCAGCAGCTGGTGCCGGTAGCGCAGCGCCGACTCCGCCAGCAGTCGGAACTCGGAGAGGGAATCGAACACCGCCCGCATCGGCCGACAACGCTCGACCGTGTCGGTGATCAGGCCCGCGACAGCGTCCAGCTCCACCTCGGAGGGATGAAAGACCGTAGTGCGGGCGTCGCCCGAGATCAGCGAGTCCACCGAATCGAGGGTGATGCGCTCGAGACCGTCCAGCGTCCAGCCGTGGGAGGTGGCCATCTCGCTGACTTCCTCGCTGGACTCGGAAAGCGTGATGTACAGCCCCGGCTCGCCTTGCTCGAGTCCGGCGAGCAGAAACTGCATCCCCAGCGTGGTCTTGCCGGAGCCGGGATTGCCCTGGATCAGATAAAGGCGCTGCGGGGGAAAACCACCGCCGAGGATCGCGTCGAGGCCGGCGATGCCGCTGGATGTGCGCGGTCGCCCGGGCATGATTTCGGACATTCCAACTCGATCGGTCAGCGGCAAGTGCAAAAGCATAACGATTCTGCGGTTCGAGGAGCATTGACTACTCGCAATCGCCCCGGCCGCGGGCGCGGCCGCTCCCGCCGCCGCCCCTGGCGCGTTTAGAATCCGGGACATGCAGCTCTCCCGACTGGTCGACGTCTCCCGGCAGGTGGCCGCCACGCGCAGCCGCCTCGACAAGCGTGCGCTGCTGGCCCGCTGCCTGTCCGAAGCGGCCCCGGGCGACGTGACGTCATCGTGGCATACCTCACCGGCGTTCTGCCGCAGGGCCGGATCGGTCTCGGCTGGCAGGTGGTCGGCGAGCTGGCGGCGCAGCCGCCGGCGACGGTCGAGCGCCGCGCCGCTGACCGTGGCGGAGGTCGATGCGGTGTTTCAGCAGGTCGCCGACACCACCGGGAAAGGATCCAGGCAGGCGCGCGGCGAGCTGCTGGCGGGCCTGTTTGCCAGGGCCGGCGCGGCAGAACGCGATTTCCTCTGCCGGCTCGTTCTCGGCGAGCTGCGCCAGGGCGCGCTGGAGGGGATGCTGGTGGATGCCATCGCCGAGGCGGCCGCCCTGCCGGCCGACCGGGTGCGCGCGGGCCGTCATGCTCGCCGGCGAGCCAGCCAAGGTTGCCGCGGCGGCGCTCGGCGATGGTGCAGACGGGCTCAGCCGATTCCGGCTCGAGCCGCTGTCTCCGGTGAAACCGATGCTCGCCCAGCCGGCCGCGGACATGGACGATGCCTTGGCCACGCTCGGAGAGGCAGCTCTCGAGTACAAGCTGGACGGTGCGCGGGTGCAGATTCACAAGCGCGACGACGTGGTGCGGATCTTCTCGCGGCGGCTGAACGACGTCACCGGAAGTCTCCCGGACATCGCCGACGCGGCGCGCGTTCTACCGGCGCGGACGCTGATTCTCGACGGCGAGGTCCTGGCGTTGCGCAGCGACGGCCGGCCGGCGCCGTTCCAGGTCACCATGCGCCGGTTCGGCCGCAGAAGCGACGTGGACGCCATGCGCGCCTCGCTGCCTCTCGCCCTTTTCTGTTCGATTGCCTGCATCACGACGGCGACGACCTGATCGACCTGGCCTGCGCGGACGCGTTTCGAACGGTTGCGGGCGCTGGCTCCCGAGCTGGTGATTCCGCCGCCGCGTCACCGACGACCTAGCCCAGGCGCAGGCCTTTCTGCGCGAGGCGCTGGAGCGGGGGCACGAGGGTCTGATGGCGAAGTCGCTGACGGCTGCCTACGCGGCCGGCGGCCGCGGCTCGGCGTGGCTGAAGGTGAAGCAGGCTCATACCCTTGATCTGATCGTGCTGGCGGCGGAGTGGGGCAGCGGTCGACGTCGCGGCTGGCTCAGCAACCTTCATCTGGGCGCGCGCGATCCCTCGAGCGGCGGCTGGGTCATGCTCGGCAAGACGTTCAAGGGGCTCACTGACGAGATGCTGGTATGGCAGACCGAGCGGCTGCAGTCCCTGGCCGTCGCCCGGGCTGGCCACGTGGTGCACGTGCGTCCCGAGCTGGTGGTGGAGGTTGCCTTCAACGAGATTCAAGCCAGTCCTCAGTATCCGGGCGGCATGGCGTTGCGCTTCGCCCGAGTCAAGGGCTACCGCCCCGACAAGCGGCCGGAGGAGACCGATACCGTCGACGCCGTGCGCTGGATCTACCAGCAGAGTGGAGGAGCGAGCTCTTGAGCGGGCAGAGCGGCGGGAGCGACCTCCGGGAGGTCGCTCCGCGTAGAGGGCGTGGTTGCCCGCGCCCGCCGAAATCGCTTACGACGACGAAGCAGTCTCGCGCTGCGGCGGCGTCGTGGAGCTGCCCTTGGGCGCGACGACGATCTCGACCCGCCGGTTGAGCTGACGCCCCTGGGGCGTCTCGTTGGATGCGACCGGGTACTGCTCGCCGTAGCCTTCGACCCGGAGACGATCCTCCGGAATGCCATTGTCGACGAACACCTGTTTCACTGCCCTGGCGCGTCGCTCCGACAGGTCTTTGTTGTACTGTGAGCTGCCGACGCTGTCGGTGTAGCCCTGGATGACGATCTGCTGACCCTGCTGGTTTGCCTGCTGGTTGCCTTGCAGTGCCTCGGCGATGCGCTGCACCGAGCGCTCACCGCCCTGATTGAGATCGGCGCTGTCGAAGTCAAAGACGACGTCCGATAGCGTGAAGACGGTACCGCGCTGGTCTTCTTTAACCTTCAGATCCTTGAGCTGATCGGCCAGGTGCTCGGCCGACTGCCGCGTCTGCTGAAGCTCCTGCTGGGTGCTCTTCAGCTTCTGTTGCGCCTGCTCCGCGGTGGCTTCGTGGCGGGCGGACTCCTGCTTTTCGGCGGCCAGCAGCAGTTGCTGGCGCGTCTGGTCCGCGTTCTTGATCTTTTCCTGAGCGAGCCCGCGGGCGAGGCGCGCCTGGGCGATGTCGACGTACCGCTCGGTCATGAACGCGTAGTGCTCGATCTCGTCACTGCTTCCGCCGTCGTCGGCCAGCTGATTTCGCCTGGCGCAGGTTGTCCTGCGCCTTCTGCATGCTGTCGCTGGCGAACTCCTGAATACGGTTGGCGGACTGGGCCTGCTGGTACTGCGATTCCGCCTGCTGGAGCGCGGGATTTTCCTGGGTGCTGGCGCAACCACCGGCCAAAGCGGCCACCGCCAGCACCAGTGCCGCCAGCCCCGCCTGGGCGCGGCACCGGTGACGATGGAATATTCGCTCGAGTTGCATGTTCGTTCCTCCGTGATCGTCCTGCGTCGCCAAGGTCATTGCTCCGTTCCCTGCTCCGTTCCCTTCTCAGTTCCCTGTTGCGTCCCCGGCAGCTGGTCGCGCAAGGCGGACAGGCTGTCCTGGATCTGGGCCAGGGATTGCTCGGAGTCGTGCTTCAGAGCCTCGGCTTGGGCGAGCTGTGCCAGCACCGCAGCTTCGTCGACCAGGTTGTGGGCCTTCTGTTCCTTGCCGTTGTCGATGGCCTGGCGCGCCATCTCGAGTCGATCCTGGGCATGGGCCAGCGTCGCCGCAGCGTACTCACCGGCGTTGACTTGCTTGGCGTCCTGAATCGCCGATTGCGCCCGCTGAAGCTCCCGCGGGTCGATTTCCGGATTGGAAGCGCACGCCGTAATCCCGGCGGCGAATGCCAGCGGGACGGCGAGGCGTAGGTAGCGGATCGTGGTCGGCATGGCTCACCTCCTGCCAGTGCTTTGAGATTCGAGCAGAAGTGTGCAAACCCCGTGCCGCCGGTCCGTCGCAGCGTGCTCCGCCAGCCGCCGTGCAGGATCAGTCGGGAACAGGCCACCGCCGTTGCAGGAACGCCGCTGCAGGAAAGCAGAAGGTGTCGGCTCGCAAAGTTGTAAGAATGGCGCAGCCGACCGAGCGGTCTCAGCCCGGTGGCGGACCGGCGGCGTCGCCCGGGGCGTCCGTCTCCGCTTGGGCTTCAGCGCGTTGTGCAGTGCGCGTTTCAGCAGGTCTTTTGTCGATGGTTTCGCGGCGTCGGTCTTCTGCTGAACGGATCGGTTCCGGCGCCTTCACCGCTGCTCGCGCCGGCCGCCGGTTTCCCGCCCTTCTCGAGTCGTTCCATCAGCTCGCTGCGCGCCCGCTGCTCCACGGCGTTGCGCAACTGGTTGCTGACGAGACCGCCGAGATCCATGCCGACCTTCGGACCGCTGATCGGCCCGCGCAATGTGAGCGGGATGGTCGCGCCGGCGAGCTCCGTCAGGCCGGCCGCGGCGGCGCCCGCCGGCAGCACCTGGGCGTCCAGCGACAGATCCAGCGAGAGGTCCAGCAGATTGATGCCGCCGTGCCCGAGAAGTCGCAACGCGCCGGTCTCCGCCGACAGCTTGTTCGTCTGCAGGACGCCGTCGGTCATCCGGCCTTCGGCGGAGAGATGCCGAATCGGTGTTTCCGGCTTGGCGCGGCGGCTTCGGCGCCGGTTCGTTGCGCAGCCGGGCCCGGGCGCGCTCCAGCTCGTAGAGCACGTTCGCTCCCGCGATACGCGCCGTCGGCGAGCGCGAGGGATACGTCCGCGCCGAGATCGCGCAGGACAGTCGGAGACGGTCGTCGCCGGCGCCGGAGCCGGCCAGCTGCAGCGACAGCGCGCCCGACAGCACGTCGGTGCCGAACAGCTGCGCGAGCAGCTGCTCACCTGAACGTCGTGCAGCTGCTGCTGCATCGTCACCCGCGCGGGGGCGTCGGTGGCGTCCACCGCCAGGCTGCCCTGGTAGCTGGCCGCCGTAGAGGCCGGCGCTCACCGGGTCGAGACGCAGCACCCCGTGGTCCGCCTTCACTCCGGCCAGCGCGTCCTGCAGGGTGGCGCCCCCAATGATCAGTTCGCCTGGCCCGCAACCGCCCGCTGGTTGAGAGCGTTCCGGAGGTCTGCACGGGAATCTCTGCGGGCGCCGCGACGGCCGAGGTCGAGTCGGCGGCAGCCGGGGCCGGCAGGTAGCGGTCCAGGTCCAGGTGGTCCGCGGTCAGATCGAAGCGACTGGCCAGAGTGTCGAAGTCGTCGATCCGCCAGATTGCCGCGGATCGGCTGTCGTCGAGCTGAAGGTCCAGCTTCGAAAGCGCTGCCGAGCGCGGCGTCAGCGCCCACCTTGCGCCGTGCCCGACAGCCGCGCGAGCACCCGGCTGTCGGCGGTGTCCGGCGGTGATCCCAACGCCTCGAGCAGCCGGCGGGGCGAAACCTCGCCCAGCTCCAGCCGACCCTCGACCCGCGGCGCGTCGCCGCGCGACCTTGCCGCCCCCGTCCAGAGCCACGGTGCCCCCGAGAGTGCGGCCGGCGAGGCTGATCGAGACCTTGCCGTCGTGGCCCGCGAGATGAAGCTCGACGCCGTCGAAATGCATGCCGGACCCCTGCAGCGAACCGATGCGCAACGTCCCCTCCGCTCCACACCCGCGAGAGCGCCGAGGGCAACGGCAGTCGGCTGCGCCGCTGGACCGGTACCGGGCGCGCCGCCGCCGGGCGCGCCGCCGCCCGGCGCCGCAGCCTCGTTCTCTGCCGGCCGATAACGATCCAGATCGAGCTGGTCCAGGTCCGCCTCGAAACGAACCGCGCCGGTGGACAGGTCGGCCAACTCGGCGCTGCCGCGAAGCTGGCTCGTGTCCAGGCGTCACGGCGACTTCCTGCAGGAACAGAGCCGCGACGGCGTCAGGGACCAGTTGCCTTGCGCCGCAAGCCGGGTCAGGGCCAGCTCGTCGGCTGGCCGGTAGGGTGCGGACGATAGCGCCTGCATGATCCGCCGCGGCGAGGTCTCCTCCAGCGTGAAGTTACCACCGAGCTTGCTGCCGGCGACTGCCGCCGAGCCCGCGCCCGTGACGTGCAGCACCGAGTCCACGGCGGTGAGGTCTGCCGACAGCGCATGCACCTCCAGGTTCGTCGGCGACCTGCCGGCGAGCCAGGCGCTGACGTCGATGGTTGCCGCGGTCAGCCGCAGGTTGGCCTCGTCCCGGGCAGGGCGTCGCCGGTGGCGACGGCCACCACCACGGGGCTCTCCAGAGAGGCCGCTCGTCCGTCATGGCCAGCCGGGTCTCCACGGTCAGCCGGACGGCGACGTCGACGCCGTCCTGCTGGATGGTCAGCGAGCCGTCCAGTGGAAAGGCGGCCAGACCGCCCGCGCCGTAGTCGATGCGTGCCGGTTTCGAGCCGCAGCTCCGTCGCAGTCATGGCCAGACCGCCCCGGCCGTCCTGGTAACGAACCCGCCCGTCACGCAGGATCACCGCCGCGACGTGAAGGCCGCCGCGGCAGGTTCGCCGCTCAGCGTTTTCGCCGGCGACGGCGGAGCCGAGCCGGAGCCCTCCGGCCCGAGGCTCCAATTGACCCGTCCGTCGGCCAGTCGGCTGAGGTTCAGGTCGAGCCCGTCCACGGTGACGGCGCCGATACGAAGCTGGCGATGGACCAGCATGCGGCCAGAGCTCGATGCTGGCGGCGGCGTGGTCGAACGAGGCAAACGTGCCGCCGGGAAATCCCCCGGGATTGCCGAGGCGGGCCGTTCCCAGCGAAAGGCTGCAGCAGGGCAGCACCTCGAGACCGATCTGGCCGTCGATCTCGAAGCTGCGGCCGGTCGACTGCTCCACCGCGTCCACCAGATAAGGACGGTAATCCTCCGGATCGACGACCAGGGCCACGGCGGCGATCAGCGCAGCGAACACCAGCAGAGCCAGGCCCACCGCCATCAGCACGATCTTCAAGGGTCTGGTCATGGATTCGTCACATTTCCCTCATCGGTTCAGGCAGCCCGCGATCATCCGGGGTGAGTGAATGTGCCGGAAGCCGTGAGCCTGAAAGGATAGACGAAAAGCGGTATCGTCCGTGATGTGCCGGCGCGGTCCGCCGGATCCACACGGAGCCGCCCTCATGGAGAGCCACGTCAAAGGCGCGGACACGCCGTCGCTGCTCGACGACACCATCGGCATGGCGCTTCAGAAGGCCGCCGCCCGCTGGCCCGACGCGCCGGCGCTGATTTCGCTGCATCAGGGCACGCGGCTGTCTTACCGGGAACTGCTCGAACGCACCGACGCGCTGGCTGCGGGCCTCATGGCGCTCGGGCTGGAGCGTGGAGACCGCATCGGTATCTGGTCGCCCAACTGCGTCGAGTGGACGCTGACCCAGTTTGCGGCGGCCCGGCTCGGGCTGATCCTGGTGACGATCAATCCGGCTTACCGGCTCTCGGAGCTGGAGTACACGCTGAACAAGGTCGGGGTGCGGGCGCTGGTGACCGCGGACCGCTTCAAGACCAGCGACTACGTGGACATGGTGGAGGCCTTGGCGCCGGAGATCTTGGACTCCGAGCCGGGACGGCTCGCAGCGGAGCGGCTGCCGGCCCTGCAGATGGTGATCAAGATCGGCCGCGGCGCCCGTCCCGGATGGCTCGAGCTCGAGCGGATTGGCGCGGGCGCCGATGCCGGGGCGGTTGCCGCCGTCGCGCGTGCCGCGGCGGCCCTCGACCCGGCGGACGCCATCAACATCCAGTTCACCAGCGGCACCACCGGCGCCCCCAAGGGGGCGACCTTGTCCCATCGGAACATATTGAACAACGGCTTCTTCGTCGGCCGCAGCATTGGCCTGACGGCGGGCGACAGGCTGTGCATTCCGGTACCTCTCTATCACTGTTTCGGCATGGTCATGGGGAACCTCGGCTGTCTCACCCACGGCGCGGCCATGGTCTATCCCTCTCCGGCGTTCGACCCCGGTGCGGTGCTGGAAGCCGTGCAGGGAGAGCGCTGCACAGGGCTCTACGGGGTGCCGACCATGTTCATCGCCGTGCTCGGGCATCCGGAATTCGCCCGCTACGACGTGACGAGCCTGCGCACCGGTTGCATGGCCGGCTCGCCCTGCCCGGTGGAGGTGATGAAGCAGGTGATCGAGCGTCTGCACATGACCGACGTCACGATCGCTTACGGCATGACCGAGACCAGCCCGGTGAGCTTCCAGAGCTCGCCGGACGATCCCGTGGAGCGGCGTGTGTCCACCATAGGCCGGGTGCAGCCGCACCTCGAGGTGAAGGTGATCGACGAGCGGGGCGACACGGTGCCGCGGGGTCAGCCGGGCGAGCTGTGCACTCGCGGCTACTCGGTGATGCTCGGCTATTGGGACGATGCGGAGAAGACGGCGGAAGCCATCGACCAGGGCGGCTGGATGCACACCGGCGACATCGGCGTCATCGACGAGGATGGCTATGGCAACATCGTCGGCCGCATCAAGGATATGGTGATCCGCGGCGGAGAGAATCTCTATCCCCGGGAGATCGAGGAGTTCCTCTACCGGCATCCGAAAGTGGTCGACGTGCAGGTGGTGGGCCTGCCGGACCCCCGCTACGGTGAGGAGCTGTGCGCGTGGATCCAGCTGGCACCGGGGGAGGTGGCCGATGAGGAGGAAATCCGCGCGTTCTGCCGGGAGCGCATCGCCCGTCACAAGATTCCCCGCTACATCCGTTTCGTCAGCGAGTTTCCCATGACCGTCACCGGTAAGGTGCAGAAGTTCCTCATCCGCAAGCAGATGATGGACGAGCTCGGCCTCGACCTGGAGCGCACCGCCTGACCGCGTCGGTGCCTGTCGCCGGCCGGCCCGGCACATTACACTGAGCGATCGTTGTGGCGAATCAGCAGGAGTAGAGAGTTGTTCATTGCCCGCCGTTATTTCCCGGTCTGGCTCGCGGTGGTGGCCATCATGCTGCCCGTTCTCGGCCAAGCCGCCGAGTTCATCCGCATCGAAGACGGATGCAACGGCCGCCAGCTCATGATCAAAGGGCCCATCGAGCGTGGTGATTACCAGCGTTTCGTCGATCGGCTCGGCCGCATGGTCACCGGCGATCTGCCCGCGGTGCAGAATCCGGACGTGTTGTGGACGGTGAAGCTGGATAGCCCCGGCGGCGACCTCGCGGAAGCCATGCGCATCGGTCGGCTGCTGCGCCGGTCGTACGCGACCACGGAAGTCAGCTACCGCTATGCCCGGCGGCCGGATGGCGTCTACGACTTCGAGCGAAGTGACGGGATGGCCTGTCTGACCGGTCACGGCAAGATGTCGGGGTGTCATCCCGACATCGTCGAGGCGCAGTGCACGGGCGCCTGCCTGCTGGTGTGGCTGGGCGGCGCCCGGCGCTACGCCAACGAAGGGCACCTGGGCCTGCACGGGCTGCCCGGCACCGATGCCGGGGTCGTGCGGGCGTATCTCGACGAGATGGGTGTTTCCGCGCGTTGGGTGCAGCGCTTCACCGCCGGCGCCGCGGCCCCGGGAGACGGCTGGCTGTCCTGGCCGGAGCGCCACGAGCTCGGCGGCCGGTCGCAGTCGCTGCAACACCTGACCGCCGACTGCCCCGCGCCGCTCAGTCGCGACGAATCCTATCGCTCGGTCGTCTCGCCCGACGAGGCCGAGCGTGACCGACTGATGGATCGGGCGGAAGCCAACCGCAGCTGCCGCCGCCGTCACCTGGCGGCTGCCCGGCAACAGACGGTCCGCTGGCTCGCCCGCGAGGTTTCGGACAGTCCGCTGCAGCTGGGTGCCGTCACAGGCGCGACAACGGGCGCCGGTGCGCCGTAACAGGCTGGCGCACCGTGGCCCGCAGTATTCTTTCATTATTTCTGCGTTGGATGTGGCACCGCCTTTGCCTCGCCCTCACTCATCGGGCAATGAGGGCGTGCCGTCATGGCAGGGCAGATCGGACACCAGGAGACCGGCCGCGGGCCGGCGAACCCTGCGCCGGAGCGGCGTTTTCGCACTGCGGGCCGATGGCTTGCGGCGAGCGTCGCGATGCTCCTCCCGGTGTTGCTTGCGGCTTGTCAATCCGAGACGTTCCGCAGCGTTGATCTGACTCCTCCGGAACGAATTACCGAGGATGTCCCCGACGGGCAGCTTCTCGACGTGGGAATTGCGGTGTTCGACGGCAACGTGCCGGACTCCTACGATGCCGCGAGGCAGTCCCTGGTGAATCCCGAGGTTCGCCGTGCCGAAAGCTACTACATGCCTTACCTGCTCAAGAGCGTGGTCGAGTCCACGGGCAACTGGGGCGCCGTGAGGGTGGTTCCCGAGTCCACCTATGCGGTGGACGTGATGGTGACGGGCACGGTGCTGGTCTCTCAGGGCGAGCGGCTGGCGTTGTCGATCCGGGCCCGTGACGCCCGCGGAGTGCTGTGGTTCGACAAGACCTACCGGGCGCTGGCGAGCAAATACGCTTACGGCGATGCGCTGCCGAACGGCGCCGACCCATTTCAGCAGATATACACGCAAATCGCCGACGATCTGGCCGACCACTTCCTGTCCCTCAGCGCTGTGGAGCGGCAGAACATCCGCAGCACGGCAGAGATGCGCTTCGCCAGCGATCTGCTTCCGGCGGCGTACGACGACTACCTGAAATCTACCGCCGCCGGCACCACGAAGATCGCCCGGCTTCCGGCCCGGGACGATCCGATGATGCGCGAGGTGCGTCGGGTGCGGCAGCGCGAGTTCCTGTTCATCGACACCCTGGACGGCTACTACTCGGAATACCAGCGGCGCATCCGCCCCCTGTACCAGACCTGGCGTCGGGCGGCGTACCAGGAGTCGATGTCGCGGCTCAGGCTGCACGAGAAGCGGCACCGCAAGGTGGTGGTGGGGACCATCAGCCTGCTCGCCGGTGTGGTGGGCGGACCCGCCGCGTTCAGCGCGATTCCTACCGGGGCGAAGATGCTGCGGGACAGCTTCGATCAGCAGAACGAGTCGGAGATGCACGCCCAGGCGCTCAGGGAAGTTTCCGACGACATGGAAAGCGCCGTGATGCCGTACACCCTGGGGCTGGAAAACCGCACCGTCGAGCTCACCGGCACCGTCGCCGAGCAGTTCGCCAAGCTGAAGAAGATCCTCCGCGACGACTACTACCAGAACCTCGGCCTGCCGGTGCCTGCGGCCAAGCCCGCCGACTAGCAGGCCGTCAGCCGCGGCCGGGAGCGGTGGGGAGTCTCACATGATACCAAGCGAACGAACGGCGGCGCGGTTCGCCGGCCTGGCCCTCGACTGCGTGCACCGCCGCTACCCCAACCAGGTGAGTCTGGTGCTTCAGTCCGATGCCGACGCCAGGCCGCCCCATGTCCTCACGCCGATGTTCTACGGTTGCTACGACTGGCATTCGGCCGTGCACGCTCACTGGATGCTGCTGCGGCTGGCGCGCCTCTACCCCGATGCCGCATTCACACCCGACGCCCTGCGGGCGCTGGCACAGAGCTTTACCGACGAGCACGCGCGGGGCGAGCTGGCTTATCTTGCCGGCGAAGGCCGCGCCGGCTTCGAGCGCCCCTACGGCCTCGCCTGGTTGCTCCAGCTCACCGCGGAGCTCCGCGAGGCCGTGGCGGAGGCAACGCCCCGCGCAGGAACGATCGCCACACCGCCAACCGATCACTACCGGCAATGGCTCGCCACTCTGGCGCCGCTGGAAGACGTCGTCGAGCAACGTTTTCTCAGCTGGCTGCCGAACCTGGTCTACCCGGTTCGGTCGGGCACCCACAACCAGAGCGCGTTCGCCTTCGCGCTGGCCCTGGATTGGGCGCGCGTGGCCGGCCGCTCGCAGCTGGCGGAGCTGATCGTCGCCAGCTCCCGCCGGTTCTACGGCGCCGATCGCGACTGCCCGCTCGGCTACGAGCCGTCCGGTGAAGATTTTCTCTCACCGTGCCTGATGGAGGCGGACCTGATGCGCCGGGTGCTTACGGCGGACGAGTTTCCCCGCTGGCTCGCGGAATTTCTGCCCGGCATCCCGCAGAACGGTTCCGCCGGGTGGCTCGAGCCCGGGCTGGTGCGAGACCCGACGGACGGGCGGCTGGTGCACCTGGACGGCTTCAATCTCTCGCGGGCCTGGAACCTCGAAGCCATCGCGGCCGCCCTGGCGGACGACGACCCGCGCCGCCCGGCGCTGCTCGCGGCCGCCGACGTCCATCGCCGCGCCGGGCTCGCGGCGGTCACCGGCGAGCACTACGAAGGCGGCCACTGGCTCGCCAGCTTCGCCACCTACCTGGTGACCGGCAAGGCATTGGAAGCGTCCCCGCCGCCGTGAGGCCGCGCGCTGGCGAAGCGCCGATCGGCTACGAGCTGGCGGAGGGCGCTGCAGGGTCCGGGAAGGGGTCCGTCATGCCGTCCGCAAGCGGCACCTCGAAGGCGTTCAGGGTCAGCGACACCATGCAGTAGTAGCCGACGATGGTGACCAGCTCCACGAGACCTTCCTCGGCGAACGCCTCCACGGCCTGCCGACAGGTGGCGTCGTCCAGCCGGTGACCGGTCAGCAGCTCGCTCGCGACACGGTAGGCGAGCGCTTCGCCGTCGCGCTCGAAGCGGGGTTCGGCACCGCTGCGGATCGCCTCCACCGCGGCAGCGGCGACGCCGGCGGTCAGCGCCATCCGGCTGTGGGCGGCGAATTCGAACCTGGCCCGGTAATGAGCGCCCACGGTGCAGATCGCCACTTCCTTCACGTTGTCCGGCAGGCGGGTCTCGAAGCGCGCGGCGGCGCCGAGTGCCTGCACGGCGTTACCGATCCGCGGCGCCCGCACCCAGACCCCGAATGGCCCCGCCAGACCGACCCCGGCACCCCGCGGTCCGCTGCGAATGGCGTCGAGCACGGCGCGCTGCTCGTCGTTCAGGCCCTCGACGTCGAGTGGGGACAAGCGGCTCATGCGGCGCTGCTTTGCAGGCAGTTCACGGTTTCCAGGGCTCGTAGTAGTTCTCCGCACCCTCGCTGCGGATGTCCGCGAGCCAGTCCCCCTCATACGGCCATTGTTCCGGCCGGTCCGGCGACGGGCCCTGCCAGAACCTCGCCAGCGGCCCGTCCACCGGCCGCTCCAGCGACCACGCCTGGCGCCGGAACGTCCAGCTGTCCGGCACCAGCCGGTGGGCCTCGCGGAAGTGCCGGACCGCCGCGTCGTGGTGGCCGCGCCGCTCCAGCTCCGAAGCGAGCTCGAAGTGGGCGTGGCCGCGGGCGACGTCGGCGCTGCGCGGCCGGGAACGGGCGATCACTTCCTCGGGCGCAAGGGCGAAGCGGCTGTCGGCGCCGTTCTCGACCCAGTCACGTAGCGCCGCGTGGTAGCCCTCCGCGTCCTGCCGGATCTTGCCGGCTTCGGCGAGGATTTCCCTGAAACGCTGGGGCAGAGGCTGATCGGGATCCGCGGCCCGCGGGCGTGCCGCGCCGGGCGGCGCCGGCGCCACCTCGGCGGGACGGACGATCATCCCCTGCTCGTCGATCCACACGCTTTGCGGGATGTTGACGATGCCGAACAGTTCGGCCATCACGTGGTGGGCGTCGATCAGCGACGGATGCTCGGGCCGAGCCGCCTCGATGAACGGCCGGCAGCCGTCGGCGCCCAGGGTGTCCAGTCCCACGGTGACGAGCTCGAGGCCCTTCGGGTGCAGCTCGTTGCGAAGTGCCTGCCACACGGGCAGGTCGCCGGAGCAGCCTCAGTAGGGTGCCCAGGCATAGACGACGATCTTCTGGCCGCGCAGGCTCGCCAGGTCGAATTCCCGACCTTCGAGGTCCGGCAGCCGCAGCGGCGGCGCCTCCGCGCTGGTGAGGGCGCGGCCGCCCACCGATTCCGGGCCGAGGGCCCACAGCCCGAAGGCTTCCTCGGCCACCAGCGGCAGGCCCATCTGCCGGGCGAGGTCCGCGACGTCAAGCGGATCGCCGGGCTGCGGATCGAGAGGAATGCAGACGTCGCCCTTGCACGCCCCGCGGGGCTGCAGATGCCAGCCGGTGCGGGACTCGAAATCGTCGCGGGACAGGGTGAGCTCGTCGAGCACCATGGCGGATCCTCCCTAGTGAGGACCCATGGTAGCTCCCCGGCGCCGGTGGTGGCGACCGTCATGTGCGCGGCCGCGCGACGGCAGCGCTGCCGGTGCTCAGCCGGTGTGACCTCGGAAGATGAAGAACACCGCGCCGAAGATGCACAGCGCCGCCCACAGGTAGTCGAGTCTGATCGGCTCCTTCAGGTACAGCAGCGCGAACGGCACGAACACCGTCAGAGTGATCGCCTCCTGCATGATCTTGAGCTGAGCGACGCTGAGTTCGGTGTAGCCCAGGCGGTTGCCCGGCACCTGGAACAGGTACTCGAAGAAAGCCAGGCCCCAACTCGCCAGCGCTGCCAGGATCCACGGCCGGTGGGACATCTCCTTCAGGTGCGCATACCAGGCGAACGTCATGAAGACGTTGCTGCAGCAGAGCAGAAGAATCGAAAACCCGATGGCACGCATGGCGGCGGTTGGTTTCGCTGTCGAGGCCGATTGGAATGGCGGCGGGGCTCGGTGCCCGGGCACTTCAAGTCCGGCACTTCAAGTGCCTCGCCGCGTTGCACACCGGCAGTGAACGGCAGCCGGCCGGGGAGCGATGCTACGGCGGCGGGGCCGATGGAGTAAACCGAGCGCCGCGGCCCTGTTGCGCTGCGCGGCCGAGCCGGTCGACCCGCCTTCCGGCGCCTCAGCGCGCGCCGCTGGGCGCACCCGATTTTTCGAAGGAGCGGAACCAGCAGCGGTCGCCGCCGACCATGATGGAGCTGAACTTGTCGAGGCTGCCGCCGGGCTCGGTGACGAAGCCGATGCGGTCGGCGAACGGCAGCTCGAAGCACGGCGACCAGAACGTCGCGTGGTACCAGTCGCCCCGCTGGGACTCGACGTACATGGCGTTCTGGCCGTCCGGCTTCCAGTTGCGGATGTTGCCGAGGGCGGCGAACGGAATGGCCATGGGACGGTCCCCGGCGGCGCTTGCGGCGTTCGGCAACGAAACGGTGCCGGCCACCAGGGCGGCGGTCAGAAGCGGTGCGGCAAACGTGCGCATGGTGAGATCCTCCGACGTGAACTGTGGGGTGTTTGAACGCGGCGACGGAGGCCGGGTTCCTGCGGAAACCCCCGCGGGTCGCTGGCGGCAGCCGTGGGGCCGGGCGCCGTCAGCCGTTGCGGCGGCGGCGGCCGACGATCTCGAAGATCATTCCAGACACCGGGTGCAGGCGTGTCACCCGAAAAATCAGCCCGCTCATGGACATGGGGCGGGCGCGCCGCACCTCCTTCAATCGCGGCAGGAATGCCCCGGCCACCGCCAGCCGGCAGAGGGTCGAGACGGCGAAGACCCCGTACAGAGGCGTGAGCCAGTGAATCTGGTGTCCGTCCAGGGTGAGCGACGTTGGCAGATGGGTGCCGAGCCAGCCGCCGATCACCGCGCCGACGAATACGGCTGAGGCCGCCAGCACGTTGTGCACCGCCATCAGCGTTGCCCGTCGTTCCGGCGGCGTCAGGTCGAACACGAAGTTGCTGGCGCAGAGGGTGAACCCGGCCCAGGCCAGGCCCGAGACCGCCTGCACCCCCAGCAGATAAAAGTAGTTCGTCGACACCAGCCACAGCGACGGTAGAAACGGGATCATCACCCCGGTGGTGACCAGGATCAGCCGGTTGCCGAACAGGTCCGAGAGCCTCCCCCAGCGGTTCAGAGTCAGGAACTGCACCAGCACCGAGGTGGCGGTGTTGATCGTGAACTCGAGATAGCTGAACCCGAGATCCCGCAGCATGTAGAGGGTGAAAAACGGCGACGCCATGGCCACCGCCAGCTGCATGGCGGCGTGGAACGTCGAGAACGGCAGCAGCCCCGTGGCGCGCAGACCCTGCCACAGGTCGGAATGCCAGGGCGCTTCCAGCGCGGCCACCCGGCCGCCGCCCGGGTCGTGAATGCGGTGCAGGTGCCAGGCCGACGTGAACCGCAATCCCGCACCGACGAGGAACACCGAGACGAACCCGAAGTAAGTGAAACCGAGGTGATCGGAGGTCTGGAGCGTGAGCCCCGCGCAGATGAGCGCGCTGAAGCTCGCGATGCTGGACAGGCGAGTACGCAGCGCGAAGAAGCGGCCGCGCCGAGCTGCGGGCACCAGGTCGCCCATGAGGCTGCTCCACTGGGGGGAGCCGAGATTCGGCCCGCTGAAGTAGACGATGGCGCAGAGGATCAGCAGGGGCACCGCGTACGCCGGGATCAGGCCCGGCAGCAACGCCAGCGGAAACAGCGTCACCGCCTGCAGCAGGGCGCCGTAGACGATGATGGGTTTGCGCCGTCCGGTGCGCCGGCCGAGCCAGGCGGAAACGAGCTGCATGAACGACGCGAGCAGCGGTGGCAGCGACGCCAGGATGGCGATTTGTGCGGTGGTCGCTTTGAGGAAGACGGCGAACGCCGAGAAGTACCCCTCGGCGCCGCCGACCATGGCGGAGAAAAACACACCGTCCAGCAGCGAGTGCCGCAGCGAGCGGTCCACCAGCGGGTCCTTCGCCAGGGGCTGTCTGGCCCGCGGGGGCCGGGAATGTGAGACGCTGGACAAGGACGGAGCCGGGAAAAGTGGAGGCGCTATGATAGGCGGGGCCGGGGCCGGCGCAATGGCCAAGGTGTTTTCCCGGCCTCATCTTCTCGCCCGTACCGCTGGGATTGACGCCGTTCGTCGAGCCGAGACGTACCGGCTACGGCTGACCGTGCGACTGTGGTCGGCCCGGCCGTCCCTGAGGCAGCTCGATCCGCCGGTCGGCTCCCAGACCGTCGAACATCGGGCCGTGGCAGGTGAAAAGCAGAATCTGCATGTTGCGCGACGCCTGGAACAGCACTCGCTGCACCCGCTGAATGCGCTCGGCGTCGGTGTTGACCAGCACGTCGTCCAGCACCAGCGGCCAGGGTTCGTCCGCGCCGGCCACCTCCGCCAGGCCGATGCGCACCAGCAGCGAGAGCTGCTCGCGGGCGCCCCCGGACAGCGCCTCGAAGCTCTGGTCGGCGTCGTCCGCGCGTAAGCCCTTGAGGCCGAGCTCTTCGTCCAGCCACACCTCGGTGCCCGGGAACAGCGCCTGCAGGTACGGCCGGATGCGCCGGATCACGGGCTCGGCCAGTCGTTCGCGGGCACCGTCGTACTCCTCCTTCAGCACCTGGTAGAGCCGCCGGGCCGCGGCCGCCTGACGCTCCAGGCGAGCGAGCGTGGTCTCCGCCGCCAGCAACTCCGCTTCGATCTCCTGAACCCGCTCATGGCGGCCGTCGTCGCCGGCGGCGGCCACCGACGCCTGCAGCGCCGCACAGCGTAGCCGGACCGTTTCCAGCTCCCGGGCGAGGTGCCTGCAGGCCAGCTCCGCCTGCTCGAGATCGAGCTCGATGTCCTCGCCGCCGAGCGCTTCGAACTTTTCTTCGAGATCGTCCCGCACGGCGAGCCGCTCTTTCCAGAGCCGCTCCATCTCGGCGAGACGGGCCGCCAGAGCGGCGGAATCGGCGAGCTCGGCGCGGCGGGCGTTCAACTCGCCCTGCTGGCGCCGCAGGGACTCGAGGCGAGCGTGGCGGTCGGCCGCGTCCTCCCGGGCCGCGCCGAGCCGGTCGGCGGCAACGTCGCGGACTGCACGAAGCTCCTCGCGCCGCAGGGCCAGCTCCTGCTGCCGCTGTTCCGCCTGCGCCAGGGCCCGCTCGCAGAACGGTTCGTCGGCGGGTTCGTCAGCCCCTTCGCCGGCCGGCTCGCCCTGGCGACGAGCCGGGACCGCGGCGCCGTTGAGTCGTCCGTCGAGCTCGCGCAGCGCGGCTTCCGCGGACTCGCGGCCCTGGGGCAGGTGGCGCTGAAGGTCGGCACGGCAGCGATCCAGCTCGACCTGCAGCTCGCGGCGACGCTCGGCGACCCGCGCCGCGTCGGCGACATCGGCAACGGCCAGCGAGGCCAGCAGCCGGTCCAGCTCGCGCGCCGCGTCGTTGGCCGCGTCCCGCAGCCGCGCCAGATCGCCGCCGCCCGGCCGGACAGTGATGGCGACGATGCCTTCGATCTCCAACCGCTGCTCGTCTTCCACCAGCTCCCGGCGGACCGCGCCGGCCGGCAGATCCCGCCCGGACACCTTGAGATCCCGGCGAGCTTCGAGCTCCACGGATGCCGACGCCCCTTCCAGCCGCGCCCGTGCCGTATCCCGCGTGTCCCGCGCCTGCCGCAGCCCGGCCACGTCCTCGGCGCTCACCCGCGGCAAGCGGCCGAGCTCCTCCTGCAGCGCGGCCGCCTGCCGGCCCACCTCGGCGGCTTCCTCGAGCTGGCGGCAGAGCTGACGGGATTGCGCGCGCAGCGCCTCGCGCTCGCGCCGCCCGCGCAGGGTCTGCAGCAGCCGCTGCTGCTCGGCATGACAAGCGTCGGCGTCGGCGGCGTGACGGCGGGCGTCGTCCGCGGCCGCCTGCGCGCTCTGACGGTTCGACTCTGCCGTCCGGGCGTCGGCCTCCGCCTCGAGGAGCTGCCGGCTCAGGTGTTCCGTCTGCGCGGCAACACTCCGGACCGACGCCAGAGCGTTGCGGCAGCGTTCGCATTCGGATTCCGCCGTGCGCACCTGCTCGTCGCACAGCTCCAGACGCCGGCCGAGGTCGTCTGCGGCCTGCTGCGTGGCGCGGGTCGTTTCGCGACGCTGTTCCGCGGTGTGCAGACGGCGGATCAGGTCCTGCTCGGCTGACCGCTGGCGGTCGAGCTCGTCGGCGTCGGCCGCCACCTGGTCGCGGCGGGCAACGGCTTCTTCCAGCCGCCGGCGCAGATCGGCGACCGCCTCCCGGGGCTCGGTGAGGGTGGTCTTGTAGGCGTCGCGGTTCGCGGTAAAGAAGCGGTTCTTCTGCTCCTCGGCCGCGGCGAGGACGCGCTGGCCCAGCGGCCCGGCGGCGACCTCGCCGATCTCCTGGCTGAGGCGGTCGTGGATCCGGGTCTGCGAGCTCTCGTTGTGCTGCGGCGCGTCGCGCGATCCGCCCTGATCCACCCACAGCAGGGACCAGATTCCGCGGTCCTCGGGCTTGGTCTCGAGCCGGCCGCCGGGCCCGACGCCCATCAGCTCGGCCAGGCGCGCTTCGGCATCGGCGCCGTCCAGGCTCACCGCGTCGCTGCGCAGCACGGTGCTGTGGCCCGTGCCGAGGAACTCCTTCTCGAGCTTCCACAGCGTGCCGGCGAGTTCGAACTCCACCGCGACCCGGGGCTTGCCGGCGCCCGCGCCCCAGGTGGCCAGTGCTTTCTTGTGGGCGCTGCGGCCGCTCGAGCTTTCGAACAGCGCGAACCGCAGGGCTTCCACCAGCCGGCTTTTGCCTGCCTCGTTGGGACCGAACACCAGATTCAGCCCGGGCGACAGTTCCGACAGCTCGAAATTCAGGCCGCGCCAGTGCGCGACGGTGAGACGGCGGATGTGCATCAGGCCGTCTCCTTCATCAACCGGTACAGCAGAGCGACGGCGTCGGCGTCGGCCGGGTCGGCGCCGTGGCGCAGCCGCTCGATGGCGCGTCCCAGGTAGCCTTCGCCGCGGAGGGTTTCGAGATCCCTCTCGGCCGGCGCCACCGCGACCTGGTCAGCGTCGACGCGCAGATGGGCCAGCCGTGCCGCATAGTCGTCGAGCAGCGCGTCGAGGCGGGCGCGGCCTTCGAGAGAGAGCTGGCCGGTCAGGGTCAGCTCGAGCAGGGTCCACGATTTTTCTTCCAGCGCGTCGAGCCGGGCGGCCAGGACCTCCACGGCGTCGTCGTCGATGAGCTCGACCGACTCGGAGAGCCAGCGGGCCCGAGCCACCGGCACCGCTTCCACCCGCGGCTCGGCGCCCGGCCCGTCGATCTCCACCAGCAGCACGTGACCCGGCCGCTTCTCCTTGAAGCGGGTCGCCTCCGGCGCGCCCGCGTACCACGCCCGCGGCCCCACCTCATAGAGGCCGTGCCAGTCGCCGAGCGCGACGTAGTCGAACCCGCGGGCGAGGATGGCGCCCACGTCGATGCGGTTCGGGGTCTCGGTAGCCTCACCGAAGGTCAGCGCTCCGCCGTGGGCGACCGCCACCCGGATCGCCCGCGACTCCCCGCGCTCCGGCAGCCAGCGCGCCGGATCGTCGTACTCGTGCCGCCGCCGAAGCGGACATCCGAACACCTCGATCGCACCTCCCTCAGCGAGAGCAGCCGCTGTGGGAGCGGCCTCTGTGGGAGCGGCCTCCCGGCCGCGATCCGGCACTCCATAAGTGGGAGCGGCCTCCCGGCCGCGATCCGGATATCTCACCACCTCCGGCTCCAACACCACCCGGACGTTTCCCCGCCCCGCGCCCAGCCGGCCGAGCGCCGAATCTGCCGTCGCCGGATCGTGATTGCCCGGCAGCAGCACCACCGGAACCTCGCCGAACGCCTGCAACGCGTCGCGGGCCTGTTGCAGGGTGTCTGCGCCGACGCCGTTGTCGTCGAAGACGTCGCCCGCCACCAGCACCACGTCCACGGCGCGTTCCCGCGCCAGCTCGCCGATACGGCGCACGGTGTCGAAGCGCTGGGCACGCAGCCGCGCGGCCGTCTCGCCGCCGACGAAGTTGAGCCGGAGGCCGAGCTGCCAATCGGACGTGTGAAGAATCTTTACGGCGGCGTGCCGTTCATCGGATCGCAATGAGTCCATTGATCATCCCGCAGTCGCTCTGCATGTTCAGGCTAACCGCGGGGTAGATCAAATGACGATCCGGTGCGGCGGCGATCAGCGTCAGCCATTGCCCGCGGCGTCGGTTCCGCTGGCCGCCTGTGCACGGCGTGGAAGTCGTGGCCGTTTACGGGGCGAACAGCAGGGCCCGCAACAGCGCCTCGCCGACGGTGCCCACCAGCGACATCATCAGCGCGCCGCCCATGGCCCAGCCGAAGCTGTCGATGGTGAGGTGATCGGTGAGCTTGTCCGTCAGCACCAGCAGAATGGAATTGATGATCCAGCGGGTGATGAACGCCAGCAGCCAGGCGAGACCGAGGGTCATCACGGTGAACGCGGCGAACATCAAGGTGCCGAGCAGAAAGTTGAGAATGCCGAAGATGGCGGCGACCAGAATGGCGCTGCCGAAGCTCTTGACGTGAAAGCCCGGCAGCACGGCATCGGTGATCCAGACGGCGAAGGACAGGACGAGCCAGGACAGCAACAGCTCCACGATGGTGCTCCTTCGGATGCTTGGATGCCCAAGGCTAACCTACAACCAGCCTTTGCGTTTGAAGTACACGTACGGGGCGATGCCCGACAGCACCATGAGGACGAGGGCCCAGGGATAGCCGAGCAGCCAATGCAGCTCCGGCATGTGGTCGTAGTTCATGCCGTAGATGCTGGCGACCAGGGTGGGCGGCAGGAACACCACCGCGGCGATCGAGAAGATCTTGATGATCTGGTTCTGCTCGATGTTGATGAAGCCCTGGGCGGCGTCCATCAGGAAGTTGATCTTCTCGAACACGAAGCTGTTGTGGGGGAGCAGCGAGTCGACGTCGCGGAGCAGCTCGCGGATCCGTTCGGCCTGCTCCGGGCTCGGATTGCCGCGGCGCAGCAGGAACGTCAGGGCGCGCTGGGTATCCATCAGGCACAGGCGGACCTTGCCGTTGGTGTCCTCGTGCTTGGCCAGCGCGTCCAGGGCATCCTCCATGGCGGTGTCGCTCTCTTCGAGCACGCCGGCGCTGACCACCTCGAGCCCCTTGTAGACCTCCTCCAGGGTATCGGCCAGGTCGTCCATCTTGATCTCGAACAGGTTCAAGGTCAGGTGCAGGGGCGAACGTGCGACGCCGGGATCCTGACGGAAGCGCATGCGCAGCAGCCGGAATGCGGGAATCTCCCGTTCCCGCAGGGTCACCACCCGCTCGCCGCTGACGGTGAAGGCGACCGAGCTGTTGCGCGGTGCGCCGTCGACGTTGTGCAGGAACAGCGAGGTAACATGGATGCCGTCCTCGTCCACGAACGACCGGGCGGTGGCTTCGATCTCCTCGACGTCCTCCGCCTCCGGCAACTGCTGTTGGAACAGCTCATCGACCCGCCGGCGCTCTTCCTCGGAAGGATCGACCAGGTCGATCCACATGGCTCGGTCCACGGGCACCGGAACGTTCTCGTTCGAGACCGGCGTCAATCGGCCGCCTTCCTGCACGTAGCTCGTCAGCATCACTTGTGCCCCTGCTTGGGTCTGGCGCGACGCAATCTACCCGCGGCGGCGGCCGGTTCCAAGCGCTGGCTGCTGCGCGCTGTTGCGTTCACGCACCACATTCTCCAGACTCGTGCCATCTGCGGAGGAGGCGCCCCTCATGGGGAGCAGGAGCAGCATGGGCCGTGTGACGTTACGCGGGCCGCATCCGCCCCGGGGGGCAAACGCGAGTCCGACGTGTACGCGTTCGGTGCCATTGCAGGTGGCGTCCTGCGTTCCTTTCCCCTTTCATGATCCCTCGACTGCGGCGCGACCGTGTCGCGCTGAGGGCTCCGTCATTTCCTTTCCGGTTGCACGATTGGTCCGCCGCCGCCCGCGGCCGAGCTGAGTATGTTTTGCCCCGTGCTTCGGGGCAGGAGGTTCGGATGACCGGTGACTGGAGGCTTGCCAAAGCAGGGTTTCTGCTGGCGGCGGCGCTCGCTGTGGCCGCCTGCGGTCAGGGACAGCGGGCCGGCCAGGTGGACGACGAGGCCAAGGCCGCCGGGCGCGACGCGGCATCGTTTCCCCAGGCCAGCGAGGACTACTTCCACGACATGGATGGCGGGGTCGCTCTGACCCCGGACGAGATCCGCGGCCGCAACATGTGGCTGGTGTGGAGCGGGGGCAACGACCGCTTCTGGAACCGGATGACCGACTACACCTACGGTGCCTTCGATCTGCTGAAGATCATCAGCTCACATCCGAGCCTCGGTTACTCGAGGGATGACCGCTGGCACTACCTGGGTCTCGTCAACGAGCCGTGCTTCGAGACGCCGCAGGGCCCGGTGGCCGACCGACGCGGTCTGTGGCTCGACGTGCGCAGCAGCGATTGCCCGCCGGACCCGTTCGAGAACGCGGAGAAGTACCCGGGCGTCCGGACCGGCTCGCGAGGCCAGCCGCTCGGCGACGGCACCGTTCAGCCGGTGGGCTCGTACTACGGCTATGCCACCGGTGTCCTCGGGCTGCGGCTGTTCCCCAACCCGCAGTTCGATGCGGCGGCGGCGCAGGCCTGGGATCCCGAGCGCTATTACACCGATCCCGGCTACTACAACCGCAAGGACCTGGTGCGCCCCTACCGGGTCGGTATGTCGTGCGGCTTCTGCCACGCCGGGCCGAGCCCGGTGAATCCGCCGGACGAGCCGGAGCATCCTCAGTTCGCCAACCTCTCGTCTTCCGTCGGCGCCCAGTACATGTGGGTGGACCGGCTGTTCATCTTCAACTCGAACAAGCCGGAAGGTCAGCACAACTTCATGTACCAGCTCGCTCACACCTACCGGCCGGGCAGCATGGACACGTCGCTGGTCTCCACCGACAACATCAACAATCCGCGCACCATGAACGCCGTGTACCAGTTCGGCGGACGGATGGGAATGGCCCAGCGGATCGGTTACGAGAAGCTCGCCGGCGGTGAGCTTCTGAACAAGCAGTTCGGCGATTTCGTCCAGAGCGGGCCGCTGGTCGGCTTCTACGACGCCGAAGCGGGCACCACGCAGACGCCCCACGTGCTGAAGGACGGAGCGGACTCGGTGGGCCTGCTCGGGGCGCTGAACCGCGTTTACCTGAACATCGGGCTGTTCAGCGAGGAATGGCTCCTGCACTTCAACCCGGTGGTGGGCGGCAAGACCATTTCTCCCGATCCCCATCGCCACGGCGCAGAAGAACTCCGTCTACTGGCAGGCCACCGAGAACGGCACCTTCGATAGCGCGCTGTTCTTCCTCAAGGCGGCGCGGCCCGATCGGCTCGCCGACGCCCCCGGCGGCGCGCACTACCTCTCGGCAAGCCCCGCAGGTGCTCGAGCGCGGCAAGACGGTGTTCGCCGACACCTGCGCCCGCTGCCACTCGAGCAAAGGCCCGCCGCCGCCGGCCGACCTCGGGCTCGACCAGAAGGCCTGCGAAGGCGCGGCCTATCTCGACTGCTTCAAGCGCTACTGGAAGTGGACCCAGGGCGACGAGTACAAGGCCGCCATGCGCGAGATCGTGAAGGCGCCCGACTTTCTGGACGGCAACTACCTGTCGAGCGACGCGCGCATTCCCGTGTCCCTGCTGCGCACCAACGCCTGCAGCCCGCTGGCCACCAATGCCATCGCCGGGAACATCTGGGACAACTTCTCGTCGCACTCCTACAAATCGCTGCCGTCCGTCGGCACCGTGACCTTGAGCGACCCGTTCACCGGCGCACGGGTGCCTTACCGAATGCCCGCCGGCGGCCGCGGCTACACGCGCGTGCCGTCGCTCGTCAGCATCTGGACCCAGGCGCCGTTTCTGCTGAACAACTCCGTCGGGCCGTTCGATGAGGACCCGTCGGTGGAGGCGCGCATGCGAGTCTTCCAGGCATCCATCGAGCAGATGCTCTGGCCGGAGCGGCGCGAGCACGACGCCGTGCTGGGCGACAAAGTGCCCGGCGTCATCGACCGCACCACCGCCCGCAGCAACATCACCATTCCGGTGGGGTACCTCCCCGATGCCGCCGAGCCTCTGGCCGGCTCGCTGCACCGCTGGCTGCCGTGGCTGGTGGACGGCGAGCGCAGCGTGGTGCTCGGGCCGATACCGAAGGGCGTGCCGGTGGGGCTGCTGGCCAATCTGAAGCTCCGGGCCGAAAGCGACGACCCGGCCGAACGGGTACGCCACGTCAAGGACCTCGGCGAGTTCCTGGTCAAGCTCAAAACCGACCTGGCCGGTGCGCCAGCCGACGCCTCGGATGAAGATCTGCGGCAACGCTTCGCGAACCTGAAGGCACCCATGCTCCGGCTTTCCAAGTGCCCGGATTTCGTGGTGAACCGGGGCCACTATTTCGGCACCGCGCAGTTCAACGACCAGGATGGGCTGAGCGACGACGAGAAGGCGTTCGGCCGCGAGCCGGCGCTCGGCGACGACGACAAACGCGCGCTCATCGCGTTCCTGACAACGTTCTGACGGAGGCGGCGACGCCGTCCATGGCTGGAACCGAACAGCGCGACTGGGATTACGTGGTCGTCGGTTCCGGTGCGGGAGGCGGCACCCTGGCCGCGCGCCTGGTGGAGGCGGGTATGCGTGTCTGCGTGCTCGAGGCCGGCGGCGATCCCTGCAGCGCGGCCATGCCGCGCCTGCCCGATGACTATCGGGTACCGGCTTTTCATACCTTCGCGAGCGAGCATCCGTTCACCAGCTGGGGTTTTCAGGTGCGCCACTACGACGACGAGCAGCGTCAGCGCCTGGATCCCAAGTATCAGCCTGGCCGTGGTGTGTTCTATCCGCGCGCTGCCGCACTCGGTGGGTGCACGTCGCACAACGCGATGATCTTCATGCCACCCCACGACTCGGACTGGAACGGCATCGCCGCCCTCACCGGTGATCCGTCGTGGCGGGCGGAGCGCATGCGCCGCTACCACAAGCGTCTGGAGGCCTGCCGGCACAGGGCCTTGCGGCCTCTCTGGCGCGCGTTGTCCCGCGTCGGGCTGGATCCCACCGGCCACGGCTGGGACGGCTGGCTGGATACCGAGATGTCCATGCCCTGGGAGGCCCTCGGCGATGACGAGCTGGTCGAGCTGGTGGCCTCCACGGCCAGACGCGCCATTCGCGGAAGCACGCTGGCGCGGATTCTCCGCTGGCTGCCGAGCGTGGGCGATCCCAACGCTCGCACGTGGGCGCGTCGCAGCTTCGAAGGGTGGTGCTACACGCCGCTCACCAGCCGCCGCCATGGCCGGGTGGGCACGCGGGAACGTCTGCTCGACGTGGCGCGCCGGCATCCGGAGCGGCTGCACGTCGAGCTCGACGCCCTGGCGGCCCGGGTGCTGCTCGACGACACGGGCCGCGCCCGCGGCGTCGAGTACCTGAAAGGCGCACATCTGTACCGGGCCCACGCGGCGCCGAGCGATCGGCCGGGCGAGCGCCGCCTGGTGCTGGCGGGCCGCGAAGTCGTCCTGTCGGGGGGCGCTTTCAACTCGCCGCAGATTCTGATGCTCTCCGGCATCGGTGCGGCGGCCCAGCTCGGCCGCTGGGGGATCGAAAGCCGGGTGGACCTGCCGGGTGTGGGGCGTAACCTTCAGGACCGTTACGAAGTGGCCGTCACCCACCAGATGCAGCGGCCGTGGAACGTGCTCGCCGGCGCGCGGTTCGAGCCGGACGATGCGCTCTGGCGGCGTTGGAACGGCGCGCGCGCGGGCATGTACACATCGAACGGCGCGCTCGGCGCCATGGTGTACCGGTCGACGCCGGCGGTGCCGGAGCCAGACGTTTTCTGCATGGCGTTGCTGGCTCGGTTCGAGGGGTACTTCCCCGGCTACTCCGAGCTGATCCGCAAGCACCACGACTATCTCACCTGGGCGGTGCTGAAGGCTCACACCGCCAACCGTGCCGGTACCGTCGAGCTCACCTCGTGCGACCCGCGGGATCCGCCCCAGGTGAACTTCCGCTACTTCGATCCAGGCGACGACCCTGCCGGCGAGGATCTGGCGGCGGTGGTGGGGGCCATCCAGCGGGTGCGGCGCGTGACGGCGCCGCTGGTCGAGGCGGGTCTGGCCCGGGAATGTCTGCCGGGTCCGGACGTCGCCGGCGACGAGGCGCTGGCCGACTACGTCGAACGCACCGCCTGGGGCCATCACGCGGCCGGCTCCTGCGCCATCGGTCAGCGGGAGCACGGCGGCGTCCTCGACAGTCGGTTCAACGTGCACGGCACCAGCGGGCTGCGGGTGGTGGATGCTTCGGTGTTCCCGCGCATCCCGGGGTTCTTCATCGCCGGCGCCGTGTACCTGATCGGCGAGAAGGCCGCCGACGTGATCTTGGACGATGCGCGCGCGTCGCCATGACGGGCGCGTTTCTACAGCACCGGCCCGCACCGGGCCGGCATGGGACGAGAGGCGGACATCCGCTGGGAGAAGGCTATGGCATACGACGTGAAGACCCTGCTGGCGATGAGCCAGAAAGAGCTGGACGCGCTGTTCGAGGACAGCCCGGCGGGCGAAATTCCCGACGGCGAAGCGAAGGGGACGGCCATCATCGCGCCGGGCACCACCTATACCCAGCACATCGCCGAGGTGATCGACCGTTTCGGCTGGAAGGGCAAGGTGTTCGACGCGCAGAAGGGATATCTGAAGAACCGCATCCTGCTGTCGGGCATCGAGGCCATCGTCGCCAAGGTCTACAAGGGCCCGAGCTGGCTCGACGACAAGGAGTGCATCGTCCTCGACTATTCCGACACCTCGCTGATTGCCCACTGGATCCGCGACGAGATCCGCCAGATCGGCCCCGGCTTCTATCTCGGCAAGGTGTACTGGGGCAAGGAGCGGCTCATCGACTTCTGTCTGGAGTTCTGATGCCGTGACACCGCAGTCGCACTTCATGGTGATTGCCCCGGTGACCGCAGGTCGGGAGGCCGAGCTCCAGTCGTTGCTGGCGACCATGAACTCGGCGCCGGGAATGGCGGATCCGGACAACCCGTTGGTGCCGTTCGCGCGCCTCGAGCACCTGCACGTGGCGCGCTTCGTGGTGCTCGGGGACGTGACCGGCGCGGACGTCGAGGCGGTGGGACTACCGGGGCGGCGCTTTCCCACCTACCTGGCTTTCATCGGTGACTGCGACGGCGCTCTGGCGCCGTTTCTGGCGGAGCTGGCAGCGGTGGCCGGGGACGGGCTCGGCAGGATCTTCGCCCACTGCGACGGCTACCGTGACGGGGCCGACCTGGTCGCCTGGCTGCTCGCCCGCAATCAGCGGCCGGCCGCCAGCTACGTCAACTGGATCGGCCGCACCGTGCGGGAGGTGCGCGAGGACAGTGCCCTGCAGCGGGCGCTGTCGGCACGGCTCGATCGCGATCCGGCGCACAGCGCAGTCGCTGCCGAAGAGCTTCGCCGCGGGCTGGCTCGGTTCGTGGAGCAAGAGCGGCGCGCGGGCCGGCTCGTGCTCAGCCCGCCGGAACCCACGCCGCTCGGCTGGCGAGTCCGCAACGTGCTGCACGCGGCAGGCTGGCCGCTGGCGGCGCTCGCCGCGCTGCCGCCGCTGGTCGTGCTGTCGCCCTGGCTGGTCTACCTGCTGCGCTCCCGGGAGCGCAGCGATCCGCAGCTCGTCATCCGTCCTGACGGCAAAGCGCTGGCGCATCTGCAGTCCCTGGAGGATCACGACGTCACCAACCAGTTCACGGCCATGGGGCTCGTCAAGCCCGGCGCCTTCCGGCGTTGGCTCCTCACCGTGCTGCTGGTGGGACTCGACTACGGCTGCCGGCACATCTACGCCCGGGGCTTTCTGACCCGGGTGCGGACCATTCATTTCGCCCATTGGGTATTCCTGGACGACAAGCAGCGTCTGGTATTCGCCAGCAACTACGACGGCAGCCTGGAGGCCTACATGGACGACTTCATCAACAAGGTCGGCTGGGGGCTGAACCTGGTGTTCGGCAATGGCGTCGGCTATCCGCGCACCGACTGGCTGGTCAAAGGCGGGGCGCGCCGTGAGCTCGAGTTCAAGCACTTCCTGCGCCGCCACGAGCTGCCGACGGAGGTCTGGTACAAGGCCTACCCCGGGCTCGACAACGTCGACATCGTGCGCAACCGGCGCATCCGCGAAGGCCTGGAGCGGCCGACGATGTCGGACGCCGAGGCGCAGGCATGGGTGAGGCTGATATGAACGCAACACCGCAAGCCGCCGCCGTTCCGGTGGAGCTCGACGACGTGCAGGGTGTGGTCCGCTTCGGCTACGGGCATCTTCCCGAGGCGCAGTTTCTGCTGCTCAGGATTCGCGATGCCGCCGCGGCCCGCCGCTGGCTGGCGGACGTGCGGGTGACCAGCGCCGTCGCCGTGGATCCGTTGCCGGACAGCGCCGTCCAGGTGGCGCTGACCGCCGCGGGACTCGCCGCTCTGGGCGCCTCGCGGACGGTGCGGGAGAGCCTTTCCGCCGAGTTTCTCGCCGATCTCGGCACCGACGCCGGCCGGGCCCGCCGGCTCGGTGACGTCGGGGACAGCGCACCCGAGCGCTGGGGCTGGGGCGGCGGGGAAGGGTGCCCCACGTGCTGGTGATGGTGTACGCGGGCGTGGGCCGCTTGGACGCCTGCGTAGCACCGGTGCTGGAAGCGTGCCGGGAGGGGTTCGAGCTGCAGCAGGTGCTGCAGACGTCGAATCTCGACGGCGTCGAGCCGTTCGGCTTCGCCGACGGCATCTCGCAACCGGAGCCGGACTGGCAGCGCCGGCGGGTGGCGCGCGACGTTCCGCGCCTCGAGTACGACAACCTGACCTGTCTCGGCGAGTTCCTGCTCGGCTATCCGAACGAGTACGGCTGCTATACGGACCGGCCCCTGATCGAGCCGGCGGACGCCGCCGCGGCGCTGCCGCGCGCCGAGGAGCGCCCGGAGCTGGCGGACGTGGGGCGCAACGGTACCTATCTGGTGCTCAGGCAGCTCAGCCAGGACGTCAGAGGCTTCTGGCGGTGCCTGGACGCGCGCGCGAATGGGGACCCGGCGCTGCGCCGGCGGCTGGCCGAGGCCATGGTGGGGCGGACCCTCGACGGGACTCCCCTTGCCGGCGAACCGGGCGCGCCGAACGATTTCGACTACGCCGCCGACCCCTACGGCATCCGCTGCCCGCTGGGCGCGCACGTGCGCCGGGCGAACCCGCGCACCGCCGATCTGCCGCCCGGCAGGCCGGGCCTCATTTCACGGCTGGCCCGCACCTTCGGCCTCGATGCCAAGGCGCGGGACCAGGACCTGGTGGCTTCCACCCGCTTTCACCGGCTGATCCGGCGCGGGCGGGAGTATGGCCCCAACGTATCTGCCGACGCCGCACTGGCGGGCACGGGGCCGGAGGGCGAAAGCGGCCTGCACTTCGTCGCGCTCGGCGCCAACATCGGGCGGCAGTTCGAGTTCGTACAGAGCGCCTGGATCATGGGCACCCGATTCAGCGGACTGCGAAGCGAGGGTGACGGCCTGCTCGGCCACCGCCAGCCGAGCCTCGACCATCAGCGGTCCGACGTCTTTTCCCTGCCCCGCAGCGCGGGTCCCGACGCCCGCATCGAGGGGCTGCCGAGGTTCGCCACCGTGCGCGGCGGCGCGTACTTCTTTCTGCCCGGCATCCGCGCGCTGCGCTACCTGGCCGCACCGCCATCGGAGACGTCCGCATGAATCTGGTGGTTGAAGAGGCCAACCGAAGCCGTCCGGTGCCGCCTGCCGACACCGGTTCGGCCGCCCTCGACTTGATCAGCAACCTGGGGCTCAGAGCCATTCAGCTCGAGCGGCGCATCGATCCGTGGATCCGTCCGGCGTTCGATGCGCTGTTTCGCGACGCATTGGCGCGCGGGGTGACCGCGCTCATCAATCGCCGGCGCCGCGACGAGCACCTGAAGATCGCCGAGGAACGGCTGATGCCCGGCGAGGAGGCGTGGCTCGACGCTATCGTCGAGACGTTCCGGGCGCAGATGTCGGCGTTGTGGAAGCCCGGCGCCTACGAGCGTGGCGGCAACACCAAGACCCACGGCATCGTCCGCGCCGAGCTCGTCGTCCACGAAGGCCTGCCGGAAAAGCTGCGTCGCGGCATCTTCGCCGAGCCGAAGCGCTACCGCGCCTGGGTACGCTTCTCCGGCCCCGGCCCTTACATAACTCCGGACATCGACGACGTGGGCTTCATGAGCATCAGCATCAAGCTGATGGGGGTGGCGGGGCCGAAGCTCATGGACGAAGAGCGCTTCACTCAGGATTTCGTTGCCGTGTCCACGCCGACGTTCGTCACGCCCGACACTCGTGCCAACGCCGCCCTGCAGAAGTGGAGCCTGAAGAACGCTTCGCTCTTCTATTTCCTGAACGTCCGCGATCCGCACGTTCTGGACCTGATCATGCAGGGTCTGTGGGTGAAGACCCAGTCGAGCCCGTTCGAGGCCCCGTACTTTTCCTGCGTGCCCTACCTGCTCGGCGACGGCCAGGCCATGCAGTACTCGGTGTGGCCAACCTCGAACCGGCGGACGCCGATTCCACGGCTGCCGCGCAGGCCGCCCGACGACTACCTGCGGGCCGCCATGGTGAGTGCCCTGAGCGGCGGCGATGTGGAGCTCGAGCTGCGGGTGCAGCTGCAGACGGACCCGCACCTGATGCCCATCGAGAACGGCGGCGTGCTCTGGTCCGAGCGGCTGTCGCCGAGGATTCCAGTGGCGACCTTGCGGATCCCCCGGCAGAGCTTTGCCTCTGCTGCGCAGCTCGCGTTCGCCAGGCGCCTGTCGTACAACCCGTGGCACTCGATCGCCGAGCATCGGCCGCTCGGCAATCAGAGCCGGGCGCGGCGGCGCATGTATCTGGAGCTGTCGACGTTCCGCCATGAGATGACCGGCGTGCCCCACTACGAGCCTGACGGCGACGAGGTGTTCGACGGAGCCTGACGGGCCGAGGAGAGCAGTGCGATGACCAGTCAATGGCTGCGACCTTTCCTGTTTACCCTGCTCATCCTGGTGGCGCCGCTGACCGCCTACTACCTGCACTTCGTGCAGTCCCGGGAGTCGTTCCTGCTGGACCGCCTGCACGCGCACCTGTCGAACATGGCCGCGCGGGTGGACGATCGCTTCGATTCCGCCTTCAACATCATTCAGACCAACTTCGGGAACGCCAACGATCTCGGCATCCCTGAGGGTCGACGCTGCAAGCCCGGCGCGGATCTTAAGCGGGTGGTGGTACAGAAGCGGCGCGATTGGCTCAACTTCGACACCGGCGGTTGCGGAAAGGACGGTGTCGAGGTGGCTGCCTCGGACATCGTCGGTGACGTGGACCCGACGGGGCAGTTCTACGACATCCTGATCCTCGCCGGCGATCGCGTCGTGTTCCAGCGGAACGCCGAGCAGGGCCGGTTTGGCGACGGTGTTTTCCCCGCTGCCGCGGCAGGCGACGACAAGGCAAGCAGGACGGTGACCGATCCTCTGGCGCAGCTGCGCTGGGACTACCACGGCCAGCAGTTTCTGGTGTTCCGAGCGCCGCTGGCGGTCGCGACGGAAGGCGGAGGCACGTTGACGATCGTCGGCTTGCTCGAGCAGGCGCGCTTCAATCGCCTCAAGTACGCCATTCACCCTGCGGGCATCGCTCTGCTTGCGCTGATCGTCCTCGGATTTCTGTTCGCCGGACCCTTTCTCAAGCTCTGGTACCTGGGGCGCTTCGAGCCTCTGACCCGCTTCGACATCTTTCTGCAGACCGCTGCCGGGCTGAGTCTGGTGGCGACGGTCACGGTGGCGCTGCTCGCCTGGAACACGGCGGCACGGCTGGAACGTTACTTCGATGCTCGGCTGACCGGCGTCACCGAGGCCCTTCGCGACAGCATCGGCCGGGAGTTCAGCGAGGCGGTGGAGGCTCTGTACGATCTGGAGCCGAAGATGGTAGCCGCCTACGCAATGCGTCATCCGCTGAGGGATCAGCATTTCGCAGCAGACGCCGGCGACTGCCCAACCATGGCGCTCGGCTACGACGACCCGACGCGGTCGCCGATGGCGGCTCGGCTGCCGACGGAAATGGGCACTCTGTTCACCACTGAGATCGGCGCCGTCGTGCAGCCCTACCGTCAGCTCAAGATGGCCTACCTCATGGACCAGAACGGCTGCCAGGTCGTGAAATGGGCCAGCGAGAGCAAATGGAGCCAGCCCGGCCGATTCGCTGACCGGCCTTATTTCCTCCGGCCGTTGCCGGACGGCCGTCAGCCGCCCCGGCTCTATCAGTTCTACGGCAGCAATCGGTCGTTCTTTCAGGAGGTGATCGTCTCCCGCACCACGGGCGAGCGCTCCATGGTCTTCAGCAAACCGGTGGGAGGATCGAGCCTCGGTCGCTGTGCCCGCGCGCTGCGCTCCGGCGACCCGTCACGGCGCGTACCCTGCGTCAGCGTCGTCACGGCCGGCCTGCGTTCGCTCGATGCCATCCTGCCGGAGGGCTACGGTGCGGTGCTGGTCGACGGTGATCTGGACATTCTGCTGCGCAACGGCGGTGCGCCGTCGGCGGAGCTGAATCTGGCTCACGAGATCGATAAGCCCGAGCGGCTGGCGGCGCTGATCAATGCCGCGTACGAGGGGCGCGGCGCGGCGACCGCTTACCTGGATGCGGAATACCGCCGGGCTCCTCATCGATTTCAGGTCGCGCCGATCTCCCTGGACATAGTTGCCGGCGGCCGGGGCGGCTTCGTGCCCCGGGCCGACCGCCTGACCCTGGTGACGTTCTACGACAGGAACGCGGTTTCCACGCCGGTGCTCGAGGCGGTGGGCGCTGCCGCGGCGGCGTGGCTGATCGCCATATCCGTGCTCGGCACGCTGTTTCTGTTGTTCTGGATCGCCGACGACATCAGCGAACGGGAGCTGAGGCGCCGCCCGGCTTATCTGTTCATTGCCATCGCCGTGCTGGTCGCTTCGGCTGGACCGGGCTCCGGCTCGACCCGGCGCTGCTGGCGGCGGTGCTGGGCATTCCCCTGTCGCTGCTCGGTCTGCGCTATCTCAGCCAGGACGAAGGTCATGGATCAATCCTCAAGTACGACGGGGATCGGTGGTGCTGGCGACCTGGCTGTCGGTGATGCTCGCGGCGGCGCTACCCATGAGGGTCTTCTACGACGACGCCGAGCAGCGCGTCGTCGGCGCCTTGTGCGCAATCAGGCCGAGGCCAGCGCCCAGGCTGCGGAAGCGCGGCAACAGAGCTTCGACGACTGGAAGTACCAGGTCGGCCTCGGCGCCGACATGCACTGGACCGGCTTCGCCGCGTGGCGCGATCAGCCGTTCTATCCCGGAGACCGCGTCTGCAGACCAGCGTGTCCGACTGCGGCATGAACGTAGTCTGTCACGTTCTGCACAGTCTTCCGGATTACTCCGACCAGGTGGTCGGCGTGCATGCCATGTACCGGGTGGGTGGCCTCGGTTCCGGCGTCAGGCGAACCATGCGAGAGACCCTGCTGGCCGCCGTGCCGGAGAGCTATCCGTTTCACCTCGCGGCCGGCGCGCTCTTCCTGCTGCTGACGCCGGTGGTGATCTGGTATCTGCTGGTGCGGACGTTCGGCCTGCGCGCCGAGAGTGTGATCCGGGTGAGCTCCTTCAAGTTACCGGCGGCCGGCGAGACAGCGCGCTACATCGTCTACGGTGTTCCGGCGCGGGAGCGTCCCGGCTATTTCGACGCCCTGCCGCACCGCGGCAAGCTCTGGCTCGATCTTCGCGACGTGCCTGCGGACGCGAGCGTCGATATCCCCGGCTGGGCGGAGGCGGTGGCGCTGGATCAGTTCGATGTGAACCTCGCCGACATCGACGTGGTCCGTCAGCGGGTGGCCCTGCTGGAACGACTGCTTCGGGAGAAACGCCGGGTGATCCTGCTGTTCGTCAGTACGGAGCCGCTGAATTTCGTGACCTCGACGTTCGGGCTGTCGGAGCAGGCGCCGCTGGTTTCCCGGCTTGCGACCGCTCTCGCGCGATTCGAGCTGACCTACCACAGCTTGCAGGAAAACGACCCGGCGAACGCCGATCCCACTCCCGGATCGCGCCTCCTCGTGCACCGCTACGGCCCGCGCCCGATCACAGAGCCCGGCTGGCGCGAAGCGCTGGTCCGCAGCGAGTGCCGCCACCCGGACCTATGGAACATCCGGGACGTGCTGCTGAACGAGCCGGAGCTGGAGCATTGGTCGAAGCGACAGATCGTCCAGCAGGTGCAGAGCCGAGCCAACGCGATCTATCAGCACATGTGGTCTCAGTGCACGCGCGCCGAAAAGTTCACCCTCATCGAGCTGGCGCGCGGCAACCCCATCAACCCGAACAACTGGGACGCGGCGCGGCGCCTCCGCTTACGCGGCTTCGTGCGCACCGACCCCTTCTACCGGATCGCCAACGGCAGCCTTAAGCAGTTCGTTGCGCGGATGCAGCAGGTGGAGAACGTGGCGTCGTGGCGCGCCGAGAGCCCCGGCGCCTGGAATCAGATCAAGGTTCCGCTCGTCGTTCTGTTGGTGGGCAGCCTGGTCTTCGTGGCCATGACCCAGCCGGATCTGTTCAACAGTCTGTTCGCCTTTCTCGCCGCCGGCGCGGCCAGCTTCCCGTTTCTGGTAAGCGCGTTCAGCGCCCGTCTTCAGCGGGCGGCGAAGGGCGACTAGGCGGTCGGCTCGTTCCCAGCTACTTCAGCAGCCGGCAGCGGAAGGCGCCCTTGGCGTTCTCGCCGTCACCCGCTTCGTAGTAATGGGCGACGCCGTCGCTGTCGAGGTCGATGGCGTTGCCGCCCCAGCTCCAGCGCTGATCACCGTCCTTCTGGGTCAACTGGGCGGCGACCCGCTGGCCGGACAACTTCACGTAACTCCGGGGACCACTGCTGACCAGAATGATCGAGTTGCCGGGTGTGGAGCCGACCGAGCAGACCCACATCTTCTCGGCGTCGGCGTCGGCGCCGAACGCGGGAAGCGCGAGGGCGATGGCAAGAACTCCGATCCGTGTCCGCATCATGTCGGACCCTCAGGCGGTTCCCGTTCACGATACTCCTCGGCGCCCCTCCGGTACACGAGCGGCGTGGCGCCACGGCGGCGTCGCCGCTTGCCGAGCTACGCTCACCGCGTCTCGCGTTCGGTCAACCGCGCCCGAAGGTAGGCGCGCTGGTGGAAGCGGCCAGTGAGCTTCGCACCGACGTCGGTCAGCCACATCTGCCAGCCGTACTTGCGCCGCAGCAAAGTCAGCGCCCGCTGAACGTCGGCCGGCTCGGTGAGTATTTCCACCGTCGCCGGGTGTTGCCTGGCCCAGCACGTGGCCGCGCATGTCGCACACCGCGAGGTCGGCCCGGCCGCTGTGTCGAAGGCGCTTGATCTTGCCGGCATCGTCGGCCGAGAACATGAAGAACTCGCCGCCGTCGTGGGCGCACCAGACCGGCGTCGCCACGGCTTTACCGGACTTCCGATAGGTGGTGAGGCTGACGTAGCGTGCGGTTTCGAGCGGTCCCATCAGGCCTCTCCCGATGACGTCCTGCTGCGGATGTTACGACCGCGCCCGCCGGCTGTGCCACGGCTGGATGCGCGTCTCAAGCGCCATCCCGGAGTAACCGGGCGAGCGTCGGTGCGAAACGCTCGCCCATGCGGACGTAACCCTGAGGGTTCGGATGCAGGTCGTCGGGCAGGTCGGCCGCGTCGCTGGCGCCGAACAGGCTGAGCCCGTCCAGGTAGTGCAGATTGCGGTCGCCGGCGCTGCGGCGTCCCTCGATCAGCTCGGCGATGAGCTCGCGCACGCGGGTCAACGTCAGGCATCCGGCGCGCACTTCCTGATGGCCGGGCAGAGTGACGAAGCGGCCGTTGCCGTCCGGCACGGTAGGACCGGGATTGGTTTCCGCGCTCGGGCAGTAGATGGGCGAGATCACCACGATGGGAACTTCCGGCTTGCCGTCGCGAATGGTGTCGAGGAAGCCGTGCAGCGCAGGCGCAAAGATGCGTTCGCGCATGGAATCCATGTTGATGATGTTGATGCCGGTCTTGAGGCTGATGACGTCCGCCTCCGCGTCGCGGATGGTGCGCGCCACGAACTGATCCAGATGGCACTGGCCGCCGAAGCCGAGGCTGTGCAGCGCGGCCCCCGCCTGCCGTGCCGCCACCGCCGGCCAGGTCAGCGCAGGCTCTTCGGCTTCCATGCAGTGGCTGATGGAGCTGCCGTAGTGAATCCAGCGGGGCCGGGCGTCGCGGGCGGGTGGTTCGAGTGCGGCGTGGTCTTCCAGCCACAGGCCGCGCAGCTCGATGAACGCGTTGTGGGGCAGCCACAGCTCGTAATCGGTGAGGCCGTCGCCGAGATCGCCGAACCACACCCTGTCGGCCTTGCCGCGGCGCAGCTCGAACTCGCCCGGCCGCGCGGGGTTCAGGACGATGGCATTGCCCGCTTCGGAACGGACGGTGCGGAGCGCCTCGCCGAACTCGAGGTTGAAGACAATCGGCCGCCGCGCTGCCGGCGGGGTCACCAGATTGGTGGCGAGGAACTCGAGCCCGATGCGCGTGGAGTCGGTGCGAAACCGCAGACGCACCCCGGACGCCATTCGCACGACCACGTCCATCAATGCCGGTACCTGAGCGCGCGTCCACGGCGGCAGGCGGCGCGGGCTGATGCCTTCTCCACGGAGGTCGAAGTCCATGGCACCCCAGGCGTCGATCGGGTAGGGCAGCAGATCCTTCAGTGGCTCGCGTCGCATGCTCATGATCGTTCCGGTGCCGGCTCCGCCGCAGACTACCACGGCGGTGGCGGAGCCGCCGGTGCGCGTGGGGGTCAGGGTTTGCGTTTCCCCAGGGCTTTGTCGAACGCGTCCGCCATCGTGCCCCGGGGGCGCGATTCCTCGCGGCGGCCGCGTCCTCTGCGGGGCTGATCATCCGTGCGCCTGCCGCGCCGCAGATCCTCCGCCGCGGATGCGCCGTCAGCCGGGGCAGGCGCCGTCTCGCCGAGCCGCATGGACAGACCGATGCGCTTACGGGTGACGTCCACCTCCAGCACCTTGACCTTCACGATGTCGCCGGCCTTCACCACCTGGTGCGGGTCCTTGACGAACCGGTCCGCCATCATGGAAATGTGCACCAGCCCGTCCTGGTGCACGCCCACGTCGACGAACGCGCCGAAGTTGGTGACGTTGGTGACCACGCCTTCCAGCACCATGTCCGGCGCCAGGTCCTTCAGCTCGTTGACGCCTTCGCGAAACGCAGCGGTTTTGAACTCCGGCCGCGGGTCGCGGCCCGGCTTCTCCAGCTCCGCAAGGATGTCCTTCACCGTCGGCAGGCCGAACCGTTCGTCTACATAGCGTTCGGCGTTGGCGGCGTGGAGCAGCGCCGGATTCTGCAGAAGCCGATCGATGGGTGCCGCCAGATCCACCAGGATCCGCTCCACCACGGGATAGGCCTCCGGATGCACGGCGGACGCATCGAGCGGATTGTCGCCGTCGCGGATGCGCAGGAATCCGGCGGCCTGCTCGAACGCCTTCGGACCGAGGCGCGGCACGTCGAGCAATTGCTGCCGATTGCGGAACGCCCCCTGGCGGTCGCGCAGCGACACCACGTTTTCGGCGAGGCTCAGCGACAGTCCGGAGATGCGCGCGAGCAACGGCGCGGATGCCGTGTTGACGTCCACCCCCACGCTGTTCACGCAGTCTTCCACTACCGCGTCCAGCGCCCTGGACAACCGCGACTGACCAACGTCGTGCTGGTACTGACCCACGCCGATGGACTTCGGCTCGATCTTCACCAGCTCGGCAAGCGGATCCTGAAGCCGGCGGGCGATGGAAACGGCACCGCGCAGGCTCACGTCCAGGTCGGGAAACTCCCGCGACGCGAACTCCGACGCCGAATACACCGACGCGCCGGCTTCCGAGACCACAACGGAACGGAGCCCCAGCTCGGGGTGCGCAGCCGCCAGCGCTTTGACCAGCGCATCGGTCTCGCGCGACGCCGTGCCGTTGCCGATGGCAACGAGCTCCACCCCATGCCGCCGTGCCAGCCCCGCCAGCACGCGGACGCTCTCCTGCGGCTCACCGTGGGAGCGATCTCCAGATCGCGAATCTTCTCCCTGGCCGTGGGAGCGATCTCCAGATCGCGACTCTTCTCCTTGGCTGTGGGAGCGATCTCCAGGTCGCGACTCTTCTCCTTGGCCGTGGGAGCGATCTCCAGGTCGCGACTCTTCTCCTTGGCCGTGGGAGCGATCTCCAGGTCGCGACTCTTCTCCCTGGCCGTGGGAGCGATCTCCAGGTCGCGACTCTTCTCCTTGGCCGTGGGAGCGATCTCCAGGTCGCGACTTCTTGCCGGTAAACGGATACACCGTCCCTGTTTCCACCACCTTTCCCGTTCTATCCACCACCGCCACCTTCACCCCGGTCCGAATTCCCGGATCGAGGCCCATGGTCACCCGCGGACCCGCCGGTGCGGCCAGCAGCAGGTCCTTCAGGTTACGCGCGAATACCCGGATCGCCTCTTCCTCTGCCCGTGACCGAAGCTCCGCCAGCAACGTGGCCTCCGTGCCGGGCGCGAGCCTGGCCCGCCAGGTCATCCGCACGCTGTCGGCCAGCCAGGCGTCGGTGCGGTCGGCGAGGCCGAAGTGGCTCGCGACCATCCGTTCGCAGGTTCCCCACTCGCTGCGCCAGCCCTCCTGCTCGAGCTCTTCGGGCAGCTTCAGCGCCAGCCGCAGCACGTCGGCTGTCCGGCCGCGAAACAGCGCCAGCGCACGGTGCGGAGGCACCTTCGCCAGGGGCTCCGAGTAGTCGAAGTAGTCGCGGAACTTCTCGCCTTCCTCGCGCTTCGCCTCGACCACCTTCGACACCAGCACGCCGTGCTGCCACAGATAGCCGCGCAGCGCCGCCAGCAACTCCGCGTCCTCGCTGAAGCGATCCATGACGATCCAGCGGGCGCCGTCCAGCGCCGCGGCGGTATCGGCCACGCCGGGGTTGTCGCCGGCTTCGGTCTTGAACGGGGCGCGCAGGTAGTCGGCAGCCGCAGTCTCAGGATCGAGGTTGCGGTTGCCGAGGAGGGCGTCCGCCAACGGTTCCAGCCCCGCTTCGCGGGCGATCTCCGCCCGGGTGCGGCGCTTGACCTTGTAGGGCAGGTACAGGTCCTCGAGGCGCTGCTTGGTGTCCGCCTGCTCGATGCTCGACCTCAGCGCGGCGGTCAGCTTGCCCTGGGACTCGATGGTCTGGAGGATCGTCGATCGCCTGTCGTCCAGCTCGCGCAGGTAGCTCAGGCGCTCCTCCAAGGTGCGAAGCTGCGCGTCGTCCAGACCGCCGGTGGCCTCCTTGCGATAGCGGGCGATGAACGGAACGGTGGCGCCGCCGTCCAGCAGCGCGACGGCGGCGTTGACCTGGGCTGGCCTGACGGACAGCTCCCGGGCGATTCGGTCGGCGATGGTGGGCAGCATACGAGACGGGATCCTGCAACGTCCGGAGGCGCGAACTATAGCCGCAGGCGGGAGGCTTGACGCAACTGTCAGGCATTGGTCTCCGCCGGCCGCGCGGGGTGTCGGATATACTGCGGGGATGACCGTCTCCGAGCAGACCACCGCCTCATGAGCAACGTCGTGCGCTTTCGCAAGCCGTCCAACAAGGAGCGCGCCCACGGCCGCACCATGTGCCGGAGCGGGTTTCACAAGTGGGTGGTCGACAAGAAAAAGCAGTTCGACGTGAAGCAGGGCAAGCTGGTGACGGTGTTGCGCTGCCGGCGCTGCGGCGAGGTCAAGGTCGAGGCGCGTTAGCGCCGATAGCCCTACCCCGCCGGTCATGCCCACCCGCCGTCCTGAATCGGCCCGGTTTATGTATCATCGACGGTCTGCGGAAAATCCAGAGGGGGTTGATGGCCGAGGCAGAGCCAAGCAGAACGGAGCTCGACGCCATCGTCGTCGGCGCCGGCTTTTCCGGCATGTACATGCTGCACCGGCTGCGCCGGAGCGGGCTGACCGTGAAGGTGCTCGAGGCGGGTACTGACGTCGGCGGCACGTGGTACTGGAACCGCTATCCCGGTGCGCGCTGCGACGTGCCGAGCATCGAGTACTCGTACAGCTTTTCCGATGAGCTTCAGCAGGAGTGGAACTGGACTGAGCTGATGGCCGCCCAGCCGGAAATTCTGGCTTACGCCAACCACGTCGCCGACCGCTTCGCTCTGCGCCGGGACATCCGCTTCGATACCCGTGTGGCATCCGCCCGCTACGACGAGGCCAACAAGCGGTGGCACCTCATGACCGAAGCCGGCGACGAGTACGTGGCACGCTTCTGCATCATGGCCACAGGCTGTCTGTCCGTGCCGAACACGCCGCGAATCGACGGTGCCGAGGACTTCGGAGGCCCCGTGTACCACACCGGACGATGGCCCCACCAAGGCGTGGATTTCGCCGGTGTGACGGTCGGCATCATCGGCACGGGCTCCTCGGGCATTCAGGCCATTCCGGTGATCGCGGAACAGGCGAAGCACCTGACGGTGTTCCAGCGCACACCCAACTACACCATGCCGGCCCACAACAGGCCGCTGTCCGCCGAGTACGCCGCGAAGGTTAAGACCGACTACCAGCAGATCCGTCAGACTGAGCGGGAGTCGTTCGCCGGAATCATCGGCTATGGCTTCGGCCTCGGCGGCTCGGACATGAAGATGCCCACGGAGTCCATCCTGGAATCCACCGAGGCGCAGCGCAGACGGCTGCTCGACGAGATGGGATTCGCGGCCATCCGGCAGTTCGCCGACATCGCCAGGGACATGCGTGCCAACGAGATGGCCTGCGAAAATGTATCGAGAGCAGGTCACCCGCATCGTCGAGGATCCGCAGACCGCGGAGGGCCTGATGCCGCGCGGCTATCCCATCGGCTGCAAACGGCCGGTGATCGACACCGGCTACTACCAGACCTTCAACCGCGACAACGTCACTCTGGTGGACCTGCGCCGCGGCGGTGTGGCGCTGAGCAACCGGTGGGCAGACGGACCCAGAACGTACCTGGGTCTGCAGGTGCACGGCTTCCCTAATCTGTTCTGCGTCACCGGCCCCGGCAGTCCCTCCGTGCTCAGCAACATGATGGTGTCCATAGAACAGCACGTGGACTGGATAGCCGACTGCATCGCGCACATGAACGAAAGCCAGTTTCTCGAGATCGAGGCGACCCTGGAAGCCGAAGCGTCCTGGGTCGACCACGTGAACGAGGTGGCGAGCGGCACCATGTTGACGGCGCCGTCCTGCAACTCCTGGTATCTGGGCGTCAACATCGTCGGCAAGCCGCGCATCTTCATGCCGTACGTCGGCGGCGTCGGCAAATACCGCAAGAGGTGTGGCGCGGTGGCGGCGAACGGGTACGAAGGGTTCGCCCTGTCGGCTTGACCATGAGTGACCGCCCCGCGCCTGTGGCAGGTGACGGAAGGTCCTGAAGGATTCCGCCGAATGTTGGTGTCGCTCGCCAACCCTCCCGCGCGCTGGACGGCGACGCCTCCCCCCAGACGGCCGCGAGGTTTAACCAATGGCCGGATAATCAATAGCTTGCGTCGATGCGGGGGCTTGGCACGGCAATTGCCAACCCGGGTCGGACTCCAGGTCTGAATCAGGAACTTTTTGCCATGGTTGCCAGAATCTCTTGCCGTCGTCGGCCGAAGCGCCGCAGATCCGCCGCCCTGCTCGGCTTCGCCGGGCTGAGCTTGTTGGCAGCGAATGCCTGGTCCGCGGATGCCGGGCCGGGGCCCGGCTCCGGCGGCGGGAAACCATACCGCGTGGAGACGTATCGACTGGACGGCCCCGGCACCTTGCTCGTACGCACTAGCGGCGGTCATATCTTCGTCGACGGCTCGGACCGGGACGACGTCCAGGTGGAGATGTATGTCCGTCGGCATGGCCGCAACCTGGCCCCCGAAGACATGGACCTCGACGATTTCGACATCGACATTCACCAGGCCGACAACGGCATCACGGCAACGGCCGCCCATAAGCACAGTTGGCGTCCGCGCTGGAGCGACGTGTCGATCTCGTTCGTCGTGCACACGCCGCGCGCGATGGCGGCGGAGCTGAAGACCAGCGGTGGCAGCATCGAGCTCACAGGCGTGCAGGGCGACCAGACCGTATCGACGAGCGGCGGCCATCTGAAGCTCGTTCGGCTCAGCGGCAAGGTCGATGCCCACACCTCGGGCGGCAGCATCGAGATCGCCGAGTTCAAGGGCCAGATGGACGCGACCACCAGCGGTGGTCCTATCGACGTTGACGACGCCGACGGCAAGCTGACCTTGCGTACCAGCGGCGGGCACATCCGCTTGAATAGGCTGCGTGGCAGCGTCGAGGCGCATACGTCCGGCGGCGACATCGAGGCGGATCTGGTGCGCGTCGATGACGACGTCAGGCTCGAGACCAGCGGCGGCAGCATTCACATCAGCGTGCCGGACGACATGGCGCTCACCGTCGATTTGCGTGGCTCACACGTCAGTAGCCATCTCGTCAACTTCAGTGGCGAGATCGACCGCAACGAAGTGCACGGCCGCATCAACGGCGGCGGCCATCACCTGGATGCGCGGACCTCCGGTGGCGGTGTCTCGGTGGCGTTCGCGTCATCGACCCAGAAGCACTAGCGCTGTCGGGAATGCCTACCGTGCAATGGAATGCAACCATGCCCCGGATCGTGATCGCTGTTCTGCTGGCCGCGCTGCTGGCCCCCACCATTTCCTGTGCGGAGCGACAAACGCCGCCGGCGGGCGCCGGCGAGACGGGGCGGGCCCTGCCCGAGGTCCTGATGGCGTTCAAGCGGGCGAGCGGCGGCACACGCTGGGACCAGGTGGCGTCCATGGAGCTGACCGGCACGGTCTCGTCCGGCGGACTGGGCGGCGACTATCACGCCACCTACGACCTGCTCACCGGTCGTTCCCGTGAAGCCTACCAGCTCGGCCCCGTGCAAGGCGCCGAGGGCTACGACGGCGAGGCGCCGTGGAGCCAGGATCCGGGCGGAGAGATCGCAGTGCTGAACGCGCCGGAGGCGAAGCGGCGCGCCCGCAGCCAGGCCTGGCTCAACGCCCGCGCATACTGGTTCCCCGGACGCCTGTCCGCCGACTTCGCGACGCTCGGGCGACGCGAGCAGGACGGTGCCAGCTATTCGGTGCTGGTGGCCACGCCGCAAGACGGCGATCCGGTGACCTTGTGGTTTTCTCCCGACAGCCATCTGCTGGCGCGTTGGCAACAGCGCCAGGGCGGCGATACGGTGACCAGCGAGCTCAGTGACTATCGCGACGTTGGCGGCCTGAAAGTGCCGTTCCAGATCGTCACGGACGTCACCGACACCGCCGGGCGTACCGATCCCAGGCGGCGCACCACGGTGCACGTCGAGCAGGTGAAGACCGGAGTGGCCGTCGCCGATGCCGACTTCGCGCCCCCCGAGATGCAGGCCACCGCCCACATCGATACGCCCGCCGGAGTGACCCGGATACCCTTCGAGCTGATCAACAACCACATCTACGTGCACGGTGAGATCGACGGCAAGCCCGCGCGCCTGCTCGTCGACACGGGCGGGGTGAATCTGCTGACACCGGCGGCCACCGCGCGCCTCGGCTTGACGGGCTCTGGCCAACTCGCGGCCTCCGGGGTCGGCGAGCAGCGCGTCGATCTGGCGCTTGCGCGGGCAAACAGCGTGCGAGTCGGCGACGCGGTCCTGGATCAGCCGGTGTTCTACGTGGTCGATCTCGGCCGGCTCGCCGACGTGGAGGGCGTGGAGTTCGACGGGCTGGTGGGCTACGAGATGTTCCGCCGGTTTGGCGTGGAGATCGACTACCAGCGACGCATTCTCACACTGGCTGAGCCGGACAGATTCCATCCCCCGGCGGGCGCGACCGCGGTGCCGTTCGACCTCGACAACCGGATACCTATCGTCTCCGGCACCCTCGACGGGGTACCGGTGCGGCTCAGCGTCGACACCGGGTCGCGCGCGTCCCTGACCCTGCACTCGCCGTTCGCCCGGGCCCATGAGCTGACTGCCCGCTACCAGGCGGCGCCGGTGGCGGTGAGCGGATGGGGCGTGGGCGGGCCGATGCGAAGCCGCCCCGCGCGGGTGGGCGAGCTCCGGCTCGGTAACGCGCACATCGACAACCTGGCGGCCGACATCTTCCTCGGTGACAAGGGCTCTTTCGCCGATCCCGATCTGTCGGGGAATCTCGGCGGCGGTGCGCTGCACCACTTCACGGTTGCGTTCGACTACGATGCGAAGCAGATGTATCTGGCGCCGAACAGCGAGTTCGGCGTACCGGACCCGTTCGACCGAAGCGGCCTGTGGTTGCTTGCGCACGACGGCGTGCTCGAGATCACCGACGTCGCCGACGACAGCGCGGCGGCGCGCGCCGGGCTGCGTGCGGGCGACCGCATAACGGCGATCGGCGGCACGTTGACGTCGTCTCAGGGGCTCAACGAGTGGCGCCGCCGGTTACGCGAGCTGCCGACGGGGACGCGACTCGCGCTGCAGATCGAACGGGACGGGCACGTCGAGTCGGCTACCCTCGTGCTGGCGGATCGGATCCCGCCGACGGCGCGCGCACCACAGTCGTAGGGGCGCGCAGAAATGCGCGTTGGCGCGCAGAAATGCGCGTTGGCGCGCGAAACGCGCGTGAGCGCCCGTAATCGCGCATACTGCCTGTCTCGCGCACTTGAGAGGGAGACAAGCACCATGCTCACCTGGAAGATCGGTGACGTTACCGTCAGCCGCATCGTCGAGATGGAGATACCGATACCGTACCACCCGGAGTCGGCGTTCCTGACGGAGGCGACGCCCGATGCCCTGCGGGCCACGCCGTGGCTGTATCCTCACTTCGTCACTGAGGAGGGGCACCTGGTGCTGTCGATCCACGCGCTGCTGGTGCAGGCGCCCGGCGTGAATCTGCTGGTGGACACCTGCGTCGGCAACGACAAGCCCCGCGCGCTGCTCGGCGGCGAGGCCGTGCAGACGGAGTTCCTGAAGAGCCTCGAGGCCGCCGGCTGTCCCCGCGAGTCTATAGACACGGTGGTGTGCACCCATCTGCACGTGGACCACGTGGGCTGGAACACCATGCTGAAGGACGGTGAGTGGGTGCCCACCTTCCCCAACGCCCGCTATCTGATCGGCCGCCGGGAGTACGAGCACTGGCGCAGCGAAGGCGACGACGAGCAGCAGGCCATCCTCGGCGACTCCGTGCAGCCGATCTTCGACTATGGGCTCGCGACCCTGGTGGAGATGAACCACCGGGTGAGCGACGAGGTTCGCCTCACTCCCACCCCCGGTCATACGCCCGGGCACGTCAGCGTGCTGATCGAGTCGAAGGGCGAGCAGGCGATGATCACCGGCGACATGCTGCATCATCCCTGTCAGTTTGCGCACCCGGACTGGTCGCCGAGCTTCGACTCTGACCCGGTGGCCGGCGCCCACATGCGCCGCGCGGTGATGGAAGGCGTGGCCGGCGCGCCGGTGCTGGTAATCGGCACCCACTTCGCGGCGCCCACCGCCGGGCACGTGCATCGCGACGGCGAGGGGTTCCGTTTCGAGGTGAAGGGCTGACGGGGTCTCGATGACGGAAAGCTACACCTCCAGGTTCCCCGAGCTCGGCTTCTACGGTCTGCCGGGGCATACCCGCTCACCCCGCGACGTGCTGCGCCAGGTGCAGGACGCCGAGGTGCTGGGGGTCGGCAACGTCATGATCAGCGAGCGCGCCGACTACAAGGAGATCTCCGCCATCTGCGGCGCCTGCGCGGCGGTGACGGAGACCATCTACATCGGCAGCTCCGCCACCAACCTCAATACCCGCCATCCGGTGGTGACCGCGTCGCTGGCCAGCACCTTGAACCGGCTGTCGGAAGGGCGTTTCGCGCTCGGCCTGGCCAAAGGCGCGGCCCTGCGCTGGAAGGCGTGGGGCTTGCCGCATCCCACCTATGCCCGGGAAGCCGAATTCGTCGCGCTGATGCGCAAGCTCTGGCGCGGCGAGGCGGTAACCGGTTATCGCGGTGCGCTCGGCGAGTTCGCCCAGCTCTCCCTGGCGCCCTACCTCGATGAGGACATTCCGATCCTCTACGTGGGCTTCGGCCCGCAGAGTCTCGAGCACGCCGGCCGCATCTACGACGGCGCGCACCTGCACACCTTCATGAGCGACGAGGCCCTCGCCGCAGCAGTGGCCCGTATCCGTGCCGGTGAGGCGGCCGCCGGCCGGGCACCCGGGACGGTGAAGGTGTGGTCGGTGCTGGCGACCGCCTGCGACGTGCCGGAGGCCGTGTACCTGAAGTACATCGTGGCGCGGCTCGGCACCTATCTGCAGATCGCCGGCTACGGCGACATGCTGGTAGCCATCAACGGCTGGGACCCGGAGGTGCTGCAGCGGTTCCGTACCCATCCGGCAGTGACCTCCATCGGCGGCCTCATCGACAGCGTGGCCAGTACCGCGCAGCTCGCCGAGATCGACAGGCTCATCCCCGAGGAGTGGCGGCCGGCGGCCGTGGGGGACGCCGCGGCCTGCGCGAAGCGCTGGGTCGATCAGTTCGAGGCCGGCGCCGACGGCATCATCATCCACGCCAGCACCCCGGAGGAGTTCGCACCGGTGCTCCGCGAGTACGAAAAGATCCGCCCCGGCGACCGCTTCGCCGGCCGCACCAACCGCCCCGCCTGACAAGCTCCGGGAGTGGCCTGCGGGAGCGGCCTGTGGGAGCGGCCTTGTGGGAGCGGCCTCCCGGCCGCGATTCCTCTGGCCACACGCAGAACCACACCTGCACCCGCAATCCCCTACCCCAGAAACTCCTCTCCCCCCAGGTCCAACGCGTGCCGCGCATGCCGCCGCGCCATGGCGATGAACATCTGATCTCCCCGTGGCGTCTGCTGCACGATCATCGACGCGATGACCGTCACCCCGAATCCGGAGAAGCTGCCGCGCCGGTAGTCGTCCCAGCAGCGCTCCCAGGGGAAATCCGTGATGCCGGCGCCGGTGAGGGCTGCGTGGTATTCGGCGACGATGCCCCGCTCCACCTCCCGGCGCACCTCCGGCAGCAGACCCGCGCCGAGAAAGTAGGCCACGTCGTTCATGGGCTTGCCGATGCGCACGCTTTGCCAATCCACCACTGTCAGCGCAGGCGGCGTGGAGCTCGAGTCGATCAGCAGGTTGTCCAGGCGGTAGTCGACGTGCTCCAGACAGAAAGGCTCGCCGGCGGCTGCGAACAGCGGGCACGTCGGCGACCGTGCGACCCTCGCGATGATGTCGCGCTCGTCGGCAGCAAGCGCGTCGCCGTATCGCTCGATGAACCCCGGGAGGAGCTGGGCATAAAGGCCCATCGTGGCCGCCCCGGAAGCTTCGGTGGAATCGGCGGCGGTTCCCGGCGTGTCGGCGATTGCGCCGGACAGCCAGTCGTATTTCGTCAGGTCGGCGCGGCACCACGACGGCGCCTGCAGACCCACCAGCTCCAGCACGGCCGCCCGCGCCACCTCGGGGCTGCAGCCGGCAAGCTGATTGCCCGGCTCGGCCGGATGCATGTCCTCCAGCACCAGCACGAACTCCGGCCCTTCGCCGGCGATGTCCGCGTAGTAGCACCGCGGCACGGAGATGGCGAGCTGGTCCGCCAGGTGCCGGTAGAAGCTGACCTCCCGGTAGTAGTTGCGAAGCTGCACGCCGGTGGCGCGGCTGATGGGATCGTCCGACGGGAACTTGCCGATCAACCGGGCAGGAGTATCCGCGTCCGCGGTGGCGAGGGTCAGCTCGTAGCGGAAGCACTTGCCGATCTGGCCGGTACCGACCTGGGTGGCGGCGACCCGCTCGACCTGCGCCCTCTCGTGGCCGGCTTCGCGCAGCCGCTCGGTGAACCAGGCGGCGTCCAGCTCCTGGGGCGTGGGAATGCCGGTCATCGCGGCGTCATGCGGGCGGTCCAGAACGCCATCATGTCGTCCCGGAACGCCTCCGCGTCGCCGGCTCGGCTGCCGATGCGGGCGCCCTTCCGGCCGTAGCCGGCCTTCATGCCGTAGACCATGAGGTCGCGGTCGACCAGCGCCGGATCCGCAACCGTCGCCAGGGGATGAACGAACGCGCCGTCGTCGGCGACGTAGGACGTCGGTGCCGCCGGCGCGATGGCGGCATCGTCGATCTGCTCGATGTCCGTGCCGCGGTCGAAGCTGTGCTGGGCACCGTCGAAGATCCGGCACGAGGCCTCGCCGCCGGCCAGCCGCATGGCGTGCACGTGCGCCTGCACCTGCTGGGGCAGACACCACTCGTCCCGGTCGCCGATCACGGCCCGCACCACGGTGGCGCCGATGGCAGGGTCGAGAAACTGCTGACCGCACCAGGGGTAAGCGGCGTAGACCGCGTGCAGGCGCGCCGCGCCGGCTGCCTTGGCGAACCGCGCCGTGGCCGCGGTCATGACGGCGCTGCCGCCGCGGCTGTGCCCCTGGGCGCCGATGCGCGAGGGGTCGACGTCGCCGCGGCCGGCCAGCATGGCGGCCGCGGCGCAGACGTCCCAGGCGCTCGCCGCGAACGAGTACTGGGTCTGGTTGGCGACGGTGGAGGTGACCTGGCGCGCGCCGAACGGATCGATGACGCAGGCGCCGATGCCGGCGTCGGTGAAGCGCTCCGCATGAGCCAGGTGGGACGGCGCGACGCCGAGGCTGCCGGGCACGACGATGATCACCGGGCAGGGCCTGGACGTGCCGGCGGGCAGGAACAGGCGGCCGTAGATGGTGGTGCGCTCCATCGCTGGCGGATTCGAGATCGCCTGGTAGAAGTTCGTCGGGTTGGCGGTGGCGATCGCCACCCGCTCGCCACGGATGCCGTTGGCGAAGGCGATGTCCTGATCGGCGAACATGCCGGCCATGATCAGTTGCCCCGCGCCAGCTCGCCGAGCAGTGAGATGGTGCGGCCGCGGGCGTCCCGGTCGTCCTGCAGCAGCAACGGCATGGCGATGATTTCGCGGGCGCCGAACGACGGCAGCGCCCGGACCCTGTCCGCCACCTGCTGCTCGCTGCCGGACACTACCAGCGCATCGCACATGGCGCGGGTAAACTCATCGCCCGCGGCAGCCGCGTAGCCCGCCTCCAGCCACATGGCCCGGTAGAAGGGCAGCCGCTGATAGAAACCCAGCTGAGCGCTGGCCTGCCGGAACACCGCCTCGGCGTCGGCGGAGACGATGACGGGCACGTGAACCACCGCCGGCGGCACCTCGCGGCGACCGGCCCGCGTGGCGCCCTCCTCGAGCGCCGGGATCGCCACGTCACGGATGTGCTCGGGAGGGCTCACCCAGCTGATGCCCCCGTCGGTGAGCTCCCCCGCCAGGGCAAAGGCGTTGTGGCGCAACGCCGACACCATCACCCGGATGTCGGCGGTGCCGGGGAACTCGGCGTGGGCCTCGAGCCGTTTGCCGGAGAAGTCCACCTTGCCGTCCCGGAAGCACGCGCGGAGGATGGTCACGTACTCGCGCAGGTGCTCGAGCGGCCGGGTGAAGTCCAGCCCCCAGGTGCCGCGCATGGCCGGCTCGTGGCTGGGGCCGACCCCGAGGCGGAGCCTTCCCGGCGCCAGGCTGTCGACCACCATGGCCGCTTGCGCGAGCGCCATGGGATGACGGGGAAACGTGGGCATGATGCAGGTGCCGAAATCTACCCGTCGGGTGCGCAGCGCCGCGGCGGAGAACACGGCCAGCGGATCCGGCGCGACCCCGCCACACGTCATCCAGGCGACGTCGACGCCTGCGTCCTCCGCGCCCACGATCTGCTCGAGCGCGCCGCTACCGTTGCGCGCGGCGATGTGCAGGCCGATGACTAGATTCTTCATGCCTCTCCCCGATTCTGCGTCTGCTCGCCATGGTATCAGTCCACCGTAGCCCGCGGTGGGAATCAGCGGAGCTGACGTTCAGGCGTTGCCGTCCACTGGCCGGCCCGCATCGTTCATCGTTTCTCCGCGAAACCCGTGTGCTCGAGGAACGTGGCAATCATGGCGTTGGTCTGATCGGGCACCTCGAGCTGCGGGAAGTGGCCCGAGCCCACCACCTGACCGAATTGCACGTCGCTGAGCTGACGGGTGACGTACTCCTGATCCGCCCGCGCCGCCGTGAGCCACAGCACCGGCTGAGCAATGCCGCGGGCGATCTCCTCGGTGCTGACCGCCATGCCTTCGAGCTCGGCGATGGCGACGTCGAGCGGTGTTCGCAGGGCGTCCCCGACCGCCGCCCGCGAGATCGTCCTGTCGCACCGCGGCGAAAAATAGCCCCGGTACATGCGCTGCAACGCGGCCTTGCCGTTCGGCCCGGACAGGGCATCGATCATCGGTTGCAGAATCGCGCCGAAGCCCGTCGCGGAGGCGCCGAGCTGCGGTTGCGGATAAAGCCCTGTGTCCACCAGCACCGCCGCCTTGATCAGCCGCGGCTGGCTGCGCGTGAGCTCCATCGTGGACGCACCGCCACCGGCGTGGCCGATGGCGATCGCCCGGCGCACCCCGGTCAACTTTGCGACCTCGGCGATGTCGGCTGCGTGCTGCTGAGCGGTGTGGCCTGCGCCGGGGGTGGAGGAGCGCCCCATGCCGCGCCGGTCGATGCGGAGAATGCGGTGAGAGCGAGCGAAGCGCTTCACCTGAAACGCCCAGTGCTCTAGGTTGGAGCACCAGCCGTGCACCAACAGCAACGTTGGCGCCGTAGAGTTCCGAGCGCCCTGCAGGCGGTAGTGCAGACGCGCGCCGTCCGCGGTGACGTGAAACGGCATGCCTTCCTCCTCTTTCTCTACTCCCCGGTAGAAATTGATACGCGTTATGATGACTATGCACGCCGGAAGCGGGTGGGGCAATCGTCCAGCCCGTCACGGGTGCCGTCACGCAGACGTGAGCGCCACTTGGCTCAGGTCGGCGGCGGACGTCGGCGCCTCGTCCAGCGCACCGCGGCGGCCGGGTGCGTGTCGGGCAGGCGCGCGTCCCGTCCGAACAACTTCTCGCGGAACGTGCCCGCGCGGTAGACGGTCTTGTAGGCGCCGCGGCTCTGCAGCTCCGGAACCACCCGGTCGACGACGTCGGTGACGCACTCGGGCACTACGCTGTAGGCGAGGTTGAAGCCGTCGATGCCGGTTTCGTCCACCAGGCGTTGCATGGTGTCGGCCACCGTGGAGGGTGAGCCGGCGACGGTGGGGGCGGCGCCGCCCACGGCGAGGGAGCGCGCCCAGTCGCGCAAAGTCCGGCTGCCGACGGCGAGCATCGCCGACTGGATGGCTTCCGTGGCAATGGATTCGGCGCGCTGATCGAGGTCGTACGGCGACAGATCGATGCCGCTCCAGCCGGACATCAGGGCCAGGGAGCCTTCGGTCAGCCCGTACTGCTGGTAATCGGCGAGCTTGTCACGGGCGGCGGCGTCGCTGTCGTCGACCACCACCGTGAGCATGGCGAAGATCTTGATGTCGTCGCCGCTGCGGCCGTTCTTCACCGCGGCGGCGCGCAGCCGCTCGACGTAACGGCGGAGTGCCTGAGGATTGCCGCCGGTGAACACGCACTCCGCGTGCCGGGCCGCGAACGCCTGCCCGCGTTCGGACGCGCCGGCCTGAAAGAGCACCGGGGTGCGTTGCGGCGACGGCTCGCAGAGGTGGATCGCGTCCAGGCTGAAGTACTCGCCGCGGTGGGTTATCCGATGCACCTTGGTCGGATCGGCATAGATGCCGCGGCGGGCGTCGCGCACCACGGCGTCGTCCTCCCAGCTCTCCTCCCAGAGTCGATACATCGAGCTCCACGTACTCGTCGGCGATGTCGTAGCGGGTGTCGTGGCGGGTCTGCTGCCGCGCACCGACGCCACGGGCGGCGCTGTCGAGATATCCGGTTACCACGTTCCAGCCCATGCGGCCGGCACTCAGGTGGTCCAGCGACGAGATGCGGCGGGCGAAGGCGTAGGGCGGCTCGTAGGGAATCGAGCCGGTTACGCCGAAGCCCAGGTGCTCGGTCACCGCCGCCATGGCGGGGACCAGGGTGAAGGGGTCGTTGGCCGGCACCTGCGCCGCGCTGCGGAGCGCCGCGTCCGGGGTGCCACCGTAGACGTCGTAGACGCCGGTGACATCGGCCAGGAAGATGGCGTCGAACAGCCCGCGCTCGAGGCTTCGGGCCAGCTCCTGCCAGTACTGGAGCGAGCGGTACTCCGTCGAGCGATCGCGCGGATGCCGCCACAGCCCGCTCGACTGATGGCCGACGCAGTTCATGTCGAAAGCGTTCAGGAGGATCTGGCGGGTCATCGCTGGAGCCGGGCCGTCGCTAGCGGTCCAGCAGCGGCTGGTAGCGGTCCAGCAGCGCCCAGATCTCGTCCCGTCCGGTGGACGGCAATGGCAGGATCGCCCGACTGATCCCGGCGTCGCGGTAGCGCGCCAGGGTGTCGGCGTCCGGCGGGGCGCCGAACACGCTCACCGTCAGGGTGTCCATGGAGCGGCCGTGCTCCTCGGCCATCCGCCGCAGCCGCTGCATGCTCTCGGCCGCGTCGAACCCGCCGCGGCCGCGGGGCAGCCAGCCGTCGCAGAAACGGACCACCCGCCGCAGGGTGTGGTCCGACTCCCCGCCGAGGAGCACGGGTGGGTAAGGGGTCTGGACGGGCTTCGGGTACGACCAGCTCTCGGAGAACTTCACGTGCCGGCCGTCGTAGCCGGCCGCATCCTCTGTCCAGAGGAGCTGCATGGCGCGCACCTGTTCCTCGAGTCGCTGGAAGCGGGTTCCATAGTCGGTGCCGTGGTGAGCCATCTCCTCTTTGTTCCAGCCGCCGCCCAGACCGAAGACGAAACGCCCGCCGGAGAGACGATCGAGGCTTGCCACCAGCTTCGCGGTGACGATGGTGTCCCGCTGCGGCAGCAGGCAGATGCCGGTGCCGAGCTTCAAGGTCGTGGTGGCCGCAGCGGCGAACGACAGCGACACGAACGGATCGTAGGTGTGCCAGTACTCCCGGGGCAGATCGCCGCCGCCTGGCCACGGCGTCTGCCGGGACGTAGGAATGTGGGTATGCTCCGGCACGAACACGGATTCGTAGCCGCGCCGTTCCAGCTCCGCGGCGAGCTCATCGAGGCGGACGGCATAGTCGGTGGCGAAGATCAGGGCTCCGATGTGCATGGCTGGCTCCTGGGTTCGTGTGTGGTCGCTGGCTTTCTGCTCGTGGCGATCGGGCGGATCAGTGGCCGGCGAGCTGGGCGCGGTAGCGCTTCAGCTCCTCCGCCCGCTGTGCCGAGACTTCGGGATACGCCATATCCATGTCCTCGAGCGCGTTCAGTACGGCCTGCGCCACGATGAGCCGCATGGTCTTCTTGTCATCCGCAGGCACAGCGAACCACGGCGCGTAGTGGGTGGCCGTCTCGTTGATAGCGCGCTCGTACGCGTGCTGGTAGTCGTCCCAGAATTCCCGCTCTTTGAGATCCGCATCGGAGAACTTCCAGTTCTTGTCGGGCTTGTCGATGCGGTCGAGGAAGCGCTCGCGCTGCTCGTCACGGGAGATGTTGAGGAAGAACTTCAGCACCGGCGTGCCATTGTCGGCCGAGTAGCGTTCGAACGCGCGGATTGCCGCGTAGCGGTCTTCGAACAGCGCGTGGAGGTCGCGGGTCGCCTCGTCGGGCATCTTCTGGTAATGGGTCACGATCTCGGGGTGCACCCTGCAGACGAGAACTTCCTCGTAGTGGGACCGGTTGAACACGCCGATGTGGCCGCGCTCGGGCATGGCCACCGTAGTGCGCCACAGAAAGTTGTGATCCAGCTCGTTTTCGCTCGGCCGCCTGAACGAGCGGATCTCCACGCCGTGGGGGTTCACACCGCGAAACACCGCCCGGATGGTTCCGTCTTTCCCAGCGGCGTCCAGGGCCTGGAACACCACCAGCAGACTGTAGCGGTCGTGGGCGTACATGACGCGCTGGCGCTTGTCGATCTTCTTTCGCAGCGCCCTGATCTGGCGCTTGTAGTCCGCCTTGTCCTCGTAGAGGGCGGGTATGTGCGTCTTCGACGCCGGCGCCGAGAACGCGTGCTTACCGTCGAAGCGGATGCCGGTCCAATCGATGTCCATGAGGGTCCTGTGGTCGTGGCTGTCGTTCCGCGCGATTTGTGCCGACGATACTCCAGCTCGACCATCGGGTGTATCTTGCAGAGGCAACGCGCTGCCCGCGGCGTGTCTGCGACACCACGAGGAATCATCATGCTGACCCTTTACTACGCGCCCGGCGCCTGCTCCCGAGCGTCGCACATCGCGCTCCGGGAAGCCGGCGCGGACTTCGAGCTTCGCACCGTCGACTTCAGGAATCGCGAGCAGCGCAGCGCAGCGTACCTCGCCAACGTCAACCCGAAGGGCCGCGTGCCGGCGCTCGCCACTGATCGCGGCATCCTGACGGAGACGCCGGCCATTCTTGCCTACGTGGCCCAGCAGTACCCGGCTGCGAAGCTGGCGCCGCTGGACGAACCTTTCGCGTTCGCGCGGCTGCAGGCGTTCAACAGCTACCTGTGCTCGACGGTGCACGTCGCCCACGCGCACCTGCGCCGCGGCGAGCGCTGGGCGGACGATCCGGCCGCCGTCGAAGCGATGAAGCGCAAGGCCCCCGACGTGATGGCGGCCTGTTTCCGCCTGATCGAGGACGAGATGTTCACCGGGCCGTGGGTGATGGGCGAGGCGTACTCGGTGGCGGACCCTTACCTCTTCACGATCACCCAGTGGCTGGCGGCGTACCCGATCGACGTGGCGGGGTACCCGAAGATCCACGCGCACCTCGACCGGATGCTCGACCGGCCGGCCGTATCGGCGGCGCTGGCCGCCGAAGGCGGCTGACCAGAAATCAGCCCTCAGCGTTCCGGGTGCTACTGTTCAGATTGAAGTCCGTCTCGTGGGATGGTGAGAGGGATTTGCCGAAGTCTCTGCCCACGCCAGAACCGTCAGCACAGGGAACTCGCCGTGATCCGAAACACCAAAATCGTCGCCACCCTCGGGCCGGCCAGCGACTCGAAGATCGAGCGCCTGGTGGCTGCCGGCGTGGACGTGTTCCGCCTCAACTTCTCCCACGGTAGCCACGAGCAGCACGGCGAGCGGGTTCGCCGGATCCGTGCGGCGGCGTCGAGCCTCGGAACGTTCGTCGCCGTGCTGGCGGATCTGCAGGGGCCGAAGATCCGTATCCGCGGCTTCGCCGGCGCGGATGCGGTGGAGCTGGTGACCGGGGCGCCGTTCACCGTCGACAGCAGCCTCGGTGAGCGTGAAGGCACCGCTGAAGCGGTGGGTACCAGCTATCAGACGCTGGCCGCCGAGGTCGCTCCCGGCGACGTGCTGGTGCTGGGCGACGGGCTCATCGAGCTCGAGGTGGAATCCACCGGAGGCCGCAAGGTCAACTGCCGGGTCCTCACCGGCGGCACGTTGGGCTCCAACAAAGGCATCAACAAACGGGGCGGCGGGCTCTCCGCCCGGGCGCTTACCGAGAAGGACCTCGGCGATCTCGCCTTCGCCTGCGCAGAGGACGTGGATTACATCGCCGTGTCGTTTCCGGCGTCCGAGGCCGACATGCGCCAGGCCCGCGCGCTCGTCGCGAACCACGGCGCCAACTGCGGGCTGGTCGCCAAGCTGGAGCGGGCCGAGGCGGTCACCAACCCGGCTACCCTGGACGGCATCATCCTCGCCTCGGATGCGGTGATGGTGGCGCGCGGCGACCTCGGCGTGGAGGTGGGCGACGCACCGCTCATGGGCCTGCAGAAGCTCATCATCAACCGCGCCCGGGCGCTGAACCGTGCCGTCATCACCGCCACCCAGATGATGGAATCGATGATCGCCAATCCCCGTCCCACCCGGGCCGAGGTCATGGACGTGGCGAATGCCGTCGTCGACGGCACCGACGCGGTGATGCTGTCCGAGGAGACGGCCATGGGGCGGTATCCCGTGGAGACCGTCGCCGCCATGGTGCGGGTGATCGAAGGTGCGGAGGAGACCGCCCAGTACACGACCGCGCCCACGGACGGTTTCCGCAGCGCTTCCATCGACGAGTCGGTGGCCATGGCCGCCATGACCGTGGCCAACACCCTCTCCGGTGTGCGTGCAGTAGCTTGTCTGACGGCCAGCGGCAACACGCCGAAGCTGATGTCCAGGCGGCGCTCACGCCTGCCTATCTACGCGCTCGCCAACGACCATCGCACCCTGGCGAAGGTGGCCCTGTTTCGCGGCGTGCACCCCGCCTTCTTCGAGACCTACGACTTCGACTACGGCCAGGTGGAACAGGCCGCGGTGGAGTGGCTGAAGAACGCCGGCGTCGTCAGCAGCGGCGACCGCGTGATCATCTCCAAAGGCGATCGCCGCCACCTGCCGGGCGGCACCAACACCCTGAAGGTGCTGGAGGTCGCTTAGCCGCTTCGCGCCGTGCGGCCCCGCTTCCCCCTGCCCGGTATCGCCGCGCTGTGCTGGCGCGCCCGCTCCCGGACCGCGGCTGCCGCTACCTGTCGAGGCGCTGGTGCCGCCTGGCCGGTGGGGGTCTTCCGGCGCTTCAAGGTCTTGCCGCCAGTCTGCTGGCCACCGTTGGTCCTGGCCTCGCGGGGCGGGTTCGCGTCGCCTCGAGCCTTCGCTGCGATGTGGGTCTCGACTTCGCCGTTGACGGTCGCCTCGCCGTTCGTTTTCTCCTGCCCGTTCGCTGTGGCGCGTGCGTCGGCGGCGGCTTGCCGCCGCGGCGCTGCGGTGTGCATGCGGATGACCAGCTCATCGCCGTGGATCCGGTGCGTCGCCGAGCGAGGATCGACCTTCGGCGGCAGCGGGATGGCGCGGCGGTAGAAGTCTTCCGCGGGCGCGCGGCGGATGTCGGAGCCGGTTTTCAGCACGGCGATGGACAGCGTCGAGTTGATGACTCGCACCGACGCCAGGTCGGTGTGAGGCTCGGGGAGATCGATGTGGATGACGATGTCGCGGTCCTCCCGGTCCACCTCGGCGCGCACGAGGCTCCAGCACTTCCGCGGCTCGACCGGCTCGGGTTCGCCGGCCCGCCCGGAGGCCCGGTTTCGCGCTTCACGATAACGCTGCTGCAGCCGCTCGGCGCCGGCCTCCACCCAATCCAACCATTGCGTCTTGTTCATCGGTGGCAATCCCTTTCTCGATGAGCGTGTGTATCCTTCCCTGGTGTCCGCGGGCGACGGAGTGAAGGCGGGCGGGGATCGTCGATGCCGGATTCGACGTCGCAGGAGCCGCTTTACATCCCGATCGCGGCGGGAGCCACAGGGTACAACGAGAGGGCCTCGTTGGTAACGTACGTAGCACCACTGACGCTCACGCTCGGCCTGCGGATAAGGCATCTCGCTTGCGGGCTTGCGCTGCTTACCGCAGATGATCCAGCAGCAACTCACTGACCAGCGCGCCGGCCTGATCGGTGATGAAGTGTCCGACCCCCGGCAGCACCTCGAAACGGTACGGTGCGGCGACGAAGTCGCCGGTGGCCCTGGCGGCGGATTCGCCCACAGTCGCGTCCGCATCGCCCCAGAGGTAGAGCGTCGGCACCGTCACGTCGGGCGTATCGCCCGGCCCCAGGGGCTGCTCGCCGTCCGCCACCGCAGGCGCCCGATACCAGTTGATGGCCGCGTCCAGGGCGGCGGGATCGCCGAGGACGCCGAGATACGCATCCTGATCGGCGGTGGCCACCCCCTGATCGGCAAACGCCTGGCGCAGCCGCCGGGCGTCGTCCTCGAGCAAAAGGCGGGCGCTGTCCGGATCCTGAAACGCGCGATGGTGCTTGGAACGTTCGGCCTGCCGGGGATCGTCCCGGAGGGCCCGTAGGAAGGCTCTGGGATGGGGCCGTGACAGCACCGTCAGGGTCTTCACCCGCTCCGGATGGTGCGCGGCCAGCAGCCAGCAGAGCTGGCCGCCCCAGTCGTGACCGACCAGGTGGGCTCGCTCGCAGCCGAGGGCGTCCATCATGCCGAGCGCGTCGCCGACCAGCCGGGCGGTAGCGTAGGCCGCAACGCCTGCCGGACGAGCGCCCGCGGAATAGCCGCGCTGATTCGGCGCAACGGCGAAATAGCCGGCCGCCGCCAGCGGGTCGAGCTGATGCCGCCAGGTATGACTGGTCTGGGGAAAGCCGTGGAGCAGCAGCACCAGCGGGTCGCCGCGCCGACCGCACGTGTCGGCATCGAAGCTGAGGCCGTCCAGGGTGATCTTCATTGGCGTGTCCTCGATGCCGTGCCGAGTGCTCCGGCACTGCGCGCGGTCGTTGCGGGTGATCCGCTGCAGCGTCTGGCCATTGCCGGACTGTAACATTTGCGCCACTTCCGAGCTGGCCTCGACGTATTCGCTCCGCCATCCGGCATTTACCAGTGAGGCTCGGCGGTGCGGTGAGGGAGCCCGGCGCGGCTGGTGGAGTCGCCAGAGCGCTGTTACGCTCAGCCGACCGCCGACGGCGTGGCATGCACCAGATTCTCGAAAGGGAGGCGACCATGGCGCTTCAGAACCTCGACCCCATCAACGATCAACTTGCCGACATCATCGTCCGCGCGGACGAACCCTGGATCGAGACCGAGCCGGGCAAGGCTTGGATGAAGGTACTCTGGACCGGCCCGGAGACCGGCCGCTGGGCGGCGTTGTTCCGCTGGAACAAAGGCTACACGGCGGCGCCGCACAAGCATCTGTCGGACGCGCATACCTACATCCTCAAGGGCAAGCTGCAGGTCCGCGACGGCACCCTGGCCGCCGGCGACTACGACTACGAGCCCAATGGTGTGCTGCACGGCGCCACCACCGCCCTCGAGGACACCGAATACCTGTTCGTCTGCGAAGGGCCGGTACTCTTCTATGACGACAACGGTCTGACCAGCTACCTCGGCTGGGAAGAGCTGCATCGCATGCGCGACGCGGCGAAGGCGGGCGAGGCGGTGCCGAACGCCGTGCCGGAGAGTGCGGCGGCGCGCTGAGCGGCGCCGCTCACGACCTCAGAGCATCCAGACGGTCCGCAGCAGCAGCGCCAGCAACACCAGGCTGCCGATCGCGAAGACGGTGAACCGCAGCAGTTGACGGTGGCCTGGATCAGCGAATGAACGATGCGCACCAGCACACGTCGACGTTGGCCCGCTGCAGGCTCGTGTCCGTGCGATTCTATGTGATCCGTTCCGGGAACGAGTATCCCGGGGGCGGCCAGCGAGCATGATCGTCCACCTGATCGACGGTACCTACGAACTGTTCCGGCACTTCTACGGCCAGCGTCGCTTCAACAAAGGCAACGATAAGCCGTTCGGCGCGGTGGTGGGCGTGCTGAACGGTGTGCTGCAGATGATCGAGCAAGGAGCCACCCATATGGGTGTGGCCACCGATCACGTGATCGAATCGTTCCGCAACGATCTGTGGCCGGGCTACAAGACCGGCGAAGGCGTCGAACCGGCCCTTGCCGCACAGTTCCACCCGCTGGAGGAGGCACTGGCGGCCATGGGCGTGGTCGTATGGCCGATGACCGATCTCGAGGCGGACGACGCGCTGGCGTCGGCGGCGCGGGTCGCCGCCGGCGACGATCGGGTCGAGCAGGTCTGCATCTGGACCACGGACAAGGACCTGGCGCAGTGCGTGCGCGAGGGTCGGGTGGTGCAGGTGGACCGCCGCGCCAACGCCATCCGCGACGCGAGCGGCGTCAAGGAGAAATTCGGGGTCGAGCCGACGCTCATTCCCGACTATCTGGCACTGGTGGGCGATGCTGCCGACGGCTTTCCGGGGATACCGGGCATCGGCGCCGTCACCGCGGCGCGGCTGCTCAATCGGCACGGCCCCATCGAGAACTTTCCCGCAACCGTGCTCGGCGACGAGCGGCGCGCGCAGGCGCTGCAGTTCAAGACCCTGGCGACCCTGCGGACCGACGCGGTGCTGTTCGCGAACGTGGACGAGCTCGAGTGGCGCGGCGCGCCGGATGACTTTGCGGATCGCTCAGCTACGCTAGGAGATGACCGCCTGGCGGCTCGGGCGCAGAAGGCGTCGCCGACGTAAGGGCCCTCAGCGCGACCATGTCCCAGGACGCGGTCTCCAGGACGCGACCCCGGGCCGCCACACACCGGAGCGCGTCACCGTGAGTGCAGTAACGCCGACCGAATCGATCGAAGACAGCGACATTCTCGTCCTCGGCGGCGGCTTTGCCGGCACCTGGTGCGTGCGGCGGCTGCGCCGCCGGCTCGGCGCCGAGGCCTCCGTGACCCTGGTAAGTGCCGAGAACTACTTCGTCTACCAACCGCTGCTGCCGGACGTGGTGGGCGCGAGCCTCGAGCCCCGTCACGCCATCAGCCCGCTGCGCTACCTCTGCCGCGGCGTTGCGGTGGTGCGTGCCGAGGTGCGCGGCATCGATCCGGCATCGCGCACCGTGGAGGCGGTCGTGCCCGGCACGGAACGCGCGGTGCGGTTTCGCGGCCGGCACCTGGTGCTGGCACTCGGCAACATCATCGACGTCAGCCGCATCACCGGTCTCGCCGACCACTCCATGTTGATGAAGAACGTGGCTGACGCACTCGCGCTCAGACAGACGGTCATCGGCCGTCTGGAGCGTGCCCAGCTCGAGGACGATGCGGACGAGCGCGCGGCATTGCTCAGCTTCGTGGTGGTGGGCGGCGGCTTCAGCGGTGTGGAGACCGCGGCGGCGATACTGGACTTCCTGGCCAGCGCGCGCCGCTACTACCCCAGGCTGCAGCACGATGCGATGCGGGTGGTGTGCATCCACGGCGGTGACCACCTGATGCCGGAGATGCAGCGTGAGCTGGGGGAGTTCGCGCTGAAGAAGCTGGCCCGCCGCGGCCTCGAGGTGCGGATGAACACCCGGGCGAAGTCGGCGACGGCGACCCAGCTCTACCTGAACGACGGCACCAGCATTGCCACCCGCACCATCGTCTGCACCGTCGGCAACGCGCCGCACCCCGTGCTGCAGAGTCTCGACGTCGAGTCCGTCCATGGTGCGCCGGTCACCGACGAGTATCTCCGGGTGAAGGGGTTCACCGATGTCTGGGCCATTGGCGACTGCGCGGCGGCGCCGGACGGGTCTGGCGGCATCAGCACCAACACCGCGCAGTTCGCCGTCCGCCATGGCGCCTCGGTGGCGGACAACGTGGTCCGGACGATGGCCGGGCGTCCCCTGGCGCCGTTCCGTCACCGCTCCCTCGGCAGCTTTGCCAGCCTCGGCCACCGCTCGGCGGTGGCGCAGATCGGCCGGCTGCGCTTCAGCGGCTTCGTCGCCTGGTGGATGTGGCGCATGGTCTACCTGCTCATGTTGCCGCGCTTCGACTTCAAGCTGCGGGTGGCCCTCGACTGGTTTCTCGATCTGTTCTTTCCCCGGGACATCAACTACGTGGACGTGCGCACCACGCCAGCCATGAGCACCATTCACCTTGCGGCGGGGGAGCTGCTGTTCCGTCAGGGGGACGTCAGTGACGCCTTCTACGTCGTGCTCTCGGGCACCGTGGAGCTGACCCAGCAGAACGTCGGGGGTGAAGTGGTGCTGCGCGAGGTGCTGGGCCGTGGCGTGCACTTCGGCGAAGGCTCGCTGCTGCGGGACCGCACCCGCACGACCACCGCCCGCGCCCTGGAGCCGTCCTGCGTGCTGCGGCTCGGGCCGCGGGATTTCGAGGAGCTCATCGGCTCGTTCTCGCTGCTGCGCAAGACTCTGGAGCTGACTGCGCAGCGGTTCCGGCCCGTCGAGCAGGTATTGCCTCGCGCGCTGCCGCCGGAGGTGCTGGCGACGCCGGTGACCCAGATCATGGCGGCACCCGTGAAGACCCTGCCAGCGGACGCGACCTTGCGCCAGGGGCTCGAGACCCTGGCGCGGGAATCGTTCGGCTGCTATCCGGTCGTCGATGCCGACGGCCGGCTGAAGGCGCTCGCCACCCGCACCGACCTCTACGCTGCGCTGCGCGGCGATGTGGATTTCGAGACGCCGTTCGCCGACTGGTGCGCCACCGAATTGATCTGCCTCGGCACCGACGACTCACTCGGGCGTTGTCTCGAGATGATGCGCCGCTCCGGCGTGAAGCACTTGCCGGTGCTGGACACGGAGCGACGTCCGGTGGGCATGGTGAGCTTTCGCGACGTGGCGCGCGAGCTGCTGCGCGAGCGCGATGCCATTGCCTTCGCAGGAGCGGTCTCCAGACCGCGAGCCTCGCAGCGTTAGCCGCCGGACCAGCGTCGCGCTAGCATGCAACCCATTCCGATCAGGAGCCTGCCATGAGCGAAGCCCCCCAGGAAGGCACGGGCCCGATCCGCGTGCCGCAGCCCCCGACCGTCGGCGTCAAGCTGCCCAGCGGCGAGCTGCCGGACCCGTGGAGCACGCCGCTCGAGGTGCTGGACGTCAGCGACTCGCGCCTCTATCAGCAGGATGCCTGGCGTCCGTACTTCGAGCGGCTGCGCCGGGACGATCCGGTGCACTTCACTGCGGATAGCCCATTCGGGCCGTACTGGTCCGTGACCAGCCACGAGGGCATCCGTCACGTGGAGAGTCACCACGAGGTGTTCTCGTCGTTTCCCACCATCGCCATCGGCGATAGTCCCCACGGCGAATACATCGAAAACTTCATCGCCATGGATCCGCCGAAGCACGAGCAGCAGCGCAAGACCGTGCAGGGCGTGGTGTCGCCGCGCAATCTCGTCCAGCTCGAGCCCGTGATCCGGGCCCACGTCGAGGAGATTCTCGATGGGCTGCCCGACGGCGGCGAGGTCTTCGACTGGGTGGACAGGGTCTCCATCGAGCTCACCACCCGCATGCTCGCGACCCTGTTCGACTTTCCCTTCGAAGACCGGCGCAAGCTCAGCCACTGGTCGGATGTCTCCATCGGCTCGCCAGAGACCACCGGCATGGACGAGGGCTTCAGCCAGGAGGAGGTGCGCGAGGCCCTGAACGACATGGCCACCACCTTCATGACCCTGTGGGCCGAGCGCGCCGCCGCCGACCCCACGGGACGCAACGACCTCATCACCATGCTCGCCCACGGCGAGGATACCCGCGACATGATCCAGCGGCCGCTCGAGTTCCTCGGCAACATCATGCTGCTCATCGTCGGCGGTAACGACACCACTCGAAACTCAATCTCCGGCGGCGTCCTGGCACTGAACCAGTTTCCCGACCAGTTCGAAAAGCTCTGTGGGAGCGGCCTCCCGGCGGCGAATCTGATCCCCAACATGGTCTCCGAGATCATCCGCTGGCAAACACCCGTGCTGCATATGCGGCGGACCCTGAAGGCCGACTACGAGTACGCCGGCAAACGCATGAAGGCCGGTGAGAAGGTGGTCATGTGGTACATCTCGGGCAACCGCGACGAGACCGTCCACCAGGACGCGGACAAGCTCGTCATCGACCGCCCGAGCGCCCGCCAGCACGTATCCTTCGGCTTCGGCATCCACCGCTGCATGGGCAATCGCCTCGCCGAGATGCAGCTCCGCGTGGTGTGGGAGGAGATCGTCAAGCGCTTCAGCTTCGTCGAGGTCACCGGCCCCGAGCGCCGGCTGAAGTCGAACTTCATCCGCGGAATCCGCGGCCTGCCCGTGCGCGTCTATCGGCGCTGAGGAAACCGGCCCCTGTGGGAGCGGCCTTCGGCCGCGATAGGGTCGCTCCCATCCCGACCGCTGCCGGCCGTCACCAGTCCAGGTCGTCCGGCACCTCGAAGCGGGCGTAGTACTCGTCGTCGGAGCCGGGCTGCGGCGCGCTGCCGTCGTGGGCGACGATGATGCGTTTCGGGTCCCGCGCCCGCACCTTCTCCGCGGCCGCTTTCGGCAACAGATGGTATTTGCCATCGTTGTTGACGATCACCAGCTTTCCCCGGCTGATCTGCTCGCGTTGCACGGGCGGCACGTAGATACGCTTCACCCGCTTGCCGTGAACGAAGTTGTAGGGGACGTCGTCGTCGCTCATGGTGGGCACGCGCTGATCGTGCTGCAGGATGATCTGCTTGATCTCGGCGCGCTGCGCATGAGCCTTGGCCTTGTCGGCGATGGCGCGCATCTGCGCCCGGTCGCGCTGTGCCTTCTCGTCGTTGATCTGGCGCGCCCGCTCCCGGACCTGGGCGGCCGGCGCCGGCTCGGCGCGGGCCGACTGCGACTTGCCTTTGCGGCGGGCCTGCTTTTCCGAGCGCTGTTGGCGTTCGAGCTTGCGGGCCTGGTCCGGGGTCACCAGCCCCGCCTTCATCAACTGATCTTTCAGACTGCCGGCCATGTGCTTCGCTATCCTCCATCAGCCCTTCAGGCTGGCCAGAAACTCGAACGTCCGCGCGTGCGCGCCATCCTCCACGTCCATGATGGCGGCGTTGAAGTCGGTGACCCCGATCTCCTCGAGCCGACGGATCTCGCCCCGCAAGGCGTTTTCGTCACCGGCCAGAGCGATGTCCGCGGGTCCGGTGACGCCTTCGCGGTCGAGCATGGCGCGGTAGCTCGGAAGCTGGCCATAGATCGTGAGGTTGTCGGCGATCTTCCGACGCGCTTCGTCGGGACGGGTGGTCAGAACCACCGGATAGCCGCCGACCACCCGCGGCTCGGGTCGCCCGGCGCCGGCGGCGCCTTCCCGCAGCTTCGGCACGATGTGCTCCGCCATGGTCTTCGGACCCACCATCCAGGTGGTGGTGCCGTCGGCGAGCTCGGCGGCGATCTTCAGCATCACCGGTCCCAGGGCCGCCACCACCACCGGCAGCCGCTCAGCGCCCGGCACCGTCAGGGCGATGCCGTTGACCTGGTAGTGCTCGCCGGAGAACGACACGGACTCGCCCCGGGCCAGGGGCATGAGCACACTCAGGTACTCGCGCATGTGCCGTGCCGGCTGGGCGTAGCTCATGCCGAGCATGTTCTCGATGACGATCTGGTGCGACAAGCCGATGCCGAGGGTGAAGCGGTTGCGCGAGGCGGCGGCGGTGGTCAGCGCCTGCTGCGCAATGGCCGTCGGATGACGCGGATAAGTGGGCGTGACCGCCGTGCCGAGGCCGATGCGCGAGGTTTCCCGGCCGATCAGCGCGAGGGTGGAGATGGCGTCGAAGCTGAAGATGTTCGCCATCCAGACGCTATCGAGGCCGGCCGCTTCCGCTCGTTTGGCCAGGTCGATCACCTGGTCGAGCGATGCGCCGGCACCGTCCGCGCCGATCATTACGCCGATTTTCATGTGCGGTCTCTCCTGTGGTTGGCGGTTACGCCTCGATGATCTCGCCATCGGCGGACGTAGAACAGCGGCCTCGGCCCCACCGCAGCGCGGAACTCGTCCACCCCGGGCATGACGTGAGGCTCGACGCGGCGTACCGGGGCCAGCTGGAACTCCATCGGATACGCCAGCCGCGGCCGGTCGGTGTTGGGCGCAGTGTAGTGCAGCGTCTCGGAGTGATGGAAGGTGGCGCCGCCAGGCGCCTACGCCTGGGTCATGCCCGAGCCGCCGGAGCGCTCCACGACCTGATTCGTCTGGTTCTGCTACTCCGGCCCGTCGCCCGGCGCCGCCACCGGCGCTCCGGATGGGTCGAAGAACGGAGTCACCTTGTAGCCGCCGTTGAGACGGGCTGCGGTGGTGTGCCACAGGAAACCGGCAATGGCCGGGACGGAGATCCGCTGCTTCGGCTTGGGCTCGCCTCTGGCGGACTTCGTGAATATGTAGGTCCGCGGCGGCCCGAACGCGGCGTCCAGCGACGAGTGGCCGCCAAGACAGCCGTGCAGCAAGCCAACGAACGCCATCCGCGGATTCGCCGAGGTGTTGCCGATGGGCGTGTTGCAGCAGGAAGCATACCAGCGCAGCGGCCCGTTGGCGGTCACCCGCAGGCAGGCCAGATGCTCGTGCCCGGCGGTGAAGGTGAGGTGGCTCGGCGACGTCTGCAGGATGTCCGAGCCGCCCTGGTGATCCAGAACGTCTTCACGCCGGCCGAGGCGTTCGGCGAACGCCTGGCAGCTATTGCAGTAGCAGATCACCCGGGTCGCCCAGGGTGGGTGGTCCAGCGCGCCGGTGAGGGCGCCACACGTGCAGCGCAGGGGATGATGCTCACTCATGACGGCAGGATACACCCGCGGCCCCCGCTCGGCTCTGTCGTTGGGTGGGTAGTGCTATGCTGGCGCCGTCGTTGTGGAACGGAGGCCAACCAGGGTGAGCGGAGAGATCGGCGTCATCGTCGCGACGGAGAGCCGGGATGCAGGTGCACTTTGCGCCTTCGCGGCGCAGCTCGAGTCACTGGGTTACGAGAGCCTGTGGCTGCCGGAGCTGTTCGGCCGTGAGCCGGTGGCAACGGCCGGCTATCTGCTCGGCCGGACGGGGCGGCTGAAGCTCGCCACCGGCATCGCCAACGTCTACGTGCGGGATGCCCACGCCATGGCGCAGACGCGGCGCACTCTGGCGGAGCTGTCCGGCGGGCGGTTCCTGCTGGGCCTGGGGGTGTCGAACTCCGGCCTGAATGCGACCCGTGGGCACGACTGGGAGATGCCGCTGCCGAAGATGCGCGGCTACCTGGACGCACTGGCGGCGGCAGCCATCGACGGTCCGGAGCCAGCCACCCCCGCGCCGCTGTACGTCGCGGCGCACGGTCCGCGGCTTCAGGCGCTCGGCGCCGAGCGCGCCGACGGCATCCTCACCTATCTCATGACCCCGGAACACACGGCCGCCTCGCGCCGACGCATCGGCACGGAAGCGACCCTGAGCGTCGTCAGCCCCTTTCTCGCGGAGGCCGATCCGCAGACGGCCCGGCGGAAAGCCCGCAAGGCGCTGCGCTATTACGTGACCCTCGACTACTACCATCGGGAGTGGCGCAAGCTCGGGTTCGGCGACGAGGACTTCGCCGAAGGCGGCAGCGATCGGCTCATCGACGCGCTGGTGGGCTGGGGTGATCAATCGGCGCTGCGGCAACGCTTGAACGCCTACCGGGAGGCTGGCGCCGACCGGGTCATCGTCATGCCCTTCGATGCCGGCCGCGGCGAGGACGGCGACGCACTGTCGCTGCTCGCCCCGGCGCAGTGAGCAGACGCGCATGGATCGGGCCATCCGGCCATGAAGATCTGGGTCGACGCCGACGCCTGCCCGAACCCGATCAAGGAGGTCCTGTTCCGGGCGGCGGAGCGACGCGGCATCGACACCACGTTGTTCGCCAACCACGCCGTGCGGGTGCCGCCGTCGCGCTATCTGTCGTCCGTGCAGGTGCCGGGCGGCTTCGACGTGGCGGACAACGTCATCCTCGAGCGGATGGAGGCGGGTGATCTCGTGGTGACCCAGGACATCCCCCTCGCCGACGCCGTGGTCGGCCGCGGCGGCACCGCGCTCAACCCGCGCGGCACGTTGTACACGCCTGAAAACATCAAGGACCATCGGGCGCGGCGGGATCTCATGGAGGAGCTACGCAGCGGCGGTATGATCGGCGGCGGCCCCAAAGCGTTGGCCAGGCAGGACGTGCAGGCCTTCGCCAACGCGCTGGACCGGTTCCTCACCAGGAACCGACCGGGCGCGCCGTAAGCGGAGGATTCGAGCAATGGCGAGCTTTCTGTTGATTCACGGCGCGTGGCACGGCGCCTGGTGCTGGTACAAGGTGATTCCGGAGCTGCGCGCCCGCGGCCACCGAGCGCTCGCCATCGATTTACCCGGCCACGGCGTTGACAGAACGGCGCTCGCCGACGTGACCCTGGATGCCTATGCACGACGGGTGGGGGAGGCGCTTCATGCCTTCGATGAGCCCGCCGTGCTGGTCGGTCACAGCATGGGCGGCATCGTCATCACCGAGGCAGCGGAGCGGTTCGCCGAGCGGGTCGCCGGGCTCGTCTACCTCACCGCCATCGTGCTGAAAAACGGCGAGGCGATGCTGGACAACCCCGTGAAGGCGTCGCCGCCGGCGTTCATGGCCGGCTTCCAGCGGCGGGATGACGGCATCAGCATCGACTACGCGCGGGCCGCCCTGAAGGAGGCGTTCTACGCCGACTGCAGCGACTCGGACGTGGCACTGGCCGAGCTCTGTCTGGTCCCGCAGGCGTCCGCCGTCATGAGCGAGCCGATCACCTGCACGCCGGAACGCTGGGGAAGTCTGCGCCGCAGCTACATTACCTGCGCCGACGATCGCGCCCTGACCCTCGACGGCCAGCGCGCCATGCTGGCCCGCGTCGGCATCGACCACGTGGTGGCGATGACCGGCAGCCATTCGCCGTTCTTTGCGCAGCCGCAGGCCCTCGCCGGCCATCTGGAGGCGCTGGCCTGATCGCTGCGCTTGACGCCCCTCGGTTCGCGTCGCATGCTTTTTTTCGCAGTCAGCAGGAGGGATGGACGATGAGGTTGTTCCGCCCGGTCACGGTCTGTGCCTTCATGTGTCTGGCTGCGCTCGCTGCCCCGCCGGCGGAAGCCGAGCTCGGCGACTATAGCGGCTGGCACACGTTCCTGAACCTGCTGTTCCCGCCTGGCCCCGACCATCCCGTCAGCCCCGCCGAAAGATTGGGTGACTACCCGCTGCTGGGAAACCCGAGCGGCTTTCACGACGGCTTCAGCCCCGGCAGCTACCGGCGCTGGCAGACCGTTCAGCTCGCGCCGCAGACCGGAGCCGTGTGCGGCAATGGCTCGCCATACAAGTTCTTCATCAACCGTGTGGCGAGCACCAGCAACATGCTCATCTACATGGAAGGCGGCGGCGCCTGCTGGGATTACGCGAGCTGCAGCGGGCAGGGCGAGTTCGGCGGCGCCCGCAATCCGGATGGCATCCCCAACGACTACATGTCCTTGCAGAATCCGGGCTCGAGCCTGGTGAGCCCGCTGGTGTTCCGGGATCATCCCTGGAGCCGGGTGAAGACTCAGGACTGGAACCTGGTCTACATCCCGTACTGCACCGGCGACACTTATGTCGGCGACCGCGTGGTGACGTATCCGGACCCTGCCGGCGGTGCGCCGCTGGTGTGGCACCACAACGGCCTGCGCAACGTCCGCGCCGTGATCGCGTGGCTGCGCGGCCACGTGCAGCGGCCGGCGCAGATGCTCTCTTCCGGCTGCAGCGCCGGAGGCGTCGGATCGCTTGTCAACTACGCCCACGTCCGCCGGGACATGGCGCCCACCCGCGGCTATCTGCTGAACGATTCCGGGCCGATCTTCGACGCCCCGGTCGGCGGCGATAGCCGGCTCTATCCCTCCGTGCCGCTGCAGCAGCAGATCCGCGGAGCCTGGGGGCTGGACGAGGAGCACGGGCCGCTCCAGTACCTCGACAGCCTGCTGATGGCGCTGGACCTCGCCAATCTCGGCACCATCAACGACGCGCTGTCCGCCACCTACTCGAACGATCGCCTGGGCCACACCCATTTCTGGCGCGACCTGAACTTCTCCGTCTATTCCTACCAGCGTTTCTATCCGGAGATCCGCAACGCGCCGGACCGCAGGACGCGGGACGCACTGATTCTCGAGCGCTGGGCGCAGGATACCGAGCGGCTGCAGGCCAAGCTGTCCAGCCTGCACAACTATGGCTACTACCTGCCGCAGTATCGGGCCCTGAACGACAGCCACTGCACCACCATCGTGGAGTTCGCCAACTCGGACATTCAGGAAGCGGGTCTCGAGCTGGACGATTTCATCGCCGATCTGCTGAACGGCAGCGGCGCGCCGATGCAGGCGTCCGAGTCGGATCCTGCGGCCGATCAGAACAAGCCGTTCAACCTGCTGTACTTCCTGCTGGATCAGCTGCTGTAGCGCATGAGGCTATTGCGGCGGCGATTGCCCGCCGTAGTACTCCTCACGGAGCGCCTGCAGGCGCTGGCGCAGCTCGTCCTGAGACAGCGGCTCCGGTCCCCTGGTCGCCTGCTGAACCACCGCGGCCTCGGCCGCGCGGTAAGCCCGGTAGTGCGGGTCGGGCGTCTCGCGAAAGCGTGCCCAGCCGGCGTCGCTCCGCTTCCGGTAGTCGGCGAGCAGGGCCTGGCTGCGTTCGCGGAGCTGATCCGGGTCGCTGACGGTCACCCGCAGCAGGGCGAGCTGCAGGTAGGCACTTTCCGCCGGCAGCAGCTCGCCGCTGCGCTCCCGCTCGAGGATCTCCGAGCGCAGTGCGCCGGCCAGGGTCTTTCGTGATTCGGGCGCGAGGGTCGGTGCCGAGCGGAGAAACGACCGCACCCGCTCGCGAAACGGCGCCGGCACCTCCGGCGTCCGCGCGGCCTCGGTGTGGGCGGCGCCCGGCTGCGTCGGTGCGCCAGCGGCTGCGAGCCGTTGCACCGCGGGGTCCGGTGCGACTGGCGGCTCCGTTCGTGCCCACCAGCCGAGGACGGCGAGCAGAATGCCGATACCCGCCGCTATGCTGACGTAGCGCGCGTTCATGAGACGATACTACGACGCCGCGATGCGGTTGGGCAGCGGTATACTCATCGCCGCTGTCGCCATCCAGGAGGACGAGATGGTCGAACGAACGGCACTGGTCACCGGCGGCGGACGGGGCATCGGCAGAGAGATCTGCCGGGCGCTCGCCGCCCGCGGTTGCCGCGTCGCGGTGGCCGATCTGCGGCCGCAGGAAGCCGAGCGCACCTTCGAGATGGTTCGCGATGCGGGCGGCACGGCACACCCGATCACCATGGACGTGACGAACCCGGATTCGGTGCGCGACGGCGTCAGCCAGACCGTGAACTCGCTCGGCGCGGTGGAGGTTCTGGTGAACTGCGCCGGCTGGGACGAGTTGAAGCCTTTCCTCGACTCCGACGAGGAGTTCTGGCAGCGCATCCTCGAGATCAACTTCAAAGGAGTGCTGCGCACCACCCGGGCCTGTCTGCCCGCGATGCTGGAGGCCGGCTGGGGCCGCATCGTCAACATCGGCTCCGACGCCGGGCGGGTCGGCTCGTCGCTGGAGGCCGTCTACTCCGGGGCCAAAGGCGCCGTCATCGCCTTTACCAAGACCATCGCCCGGGAGGTGGCGCGGCAGGGCGTCACCGCCAACACGGTGTGCCCCGGGCCTACGGCTACGCCGCTTCTGGACGAGATCGTCGCGGCCTCCAATGACGGCGACCGGGTCATCGCCTCCATGGCCCGCGCCGTGCCGATGAAGCGGGTCGGCCAGCCGGCGGAGGTGGCTTCCGCGGTCGCCTACCTGGTCTCGGAGGAGGCGGGGTTCATCACCGGACAGACGCTCTCCGTGTCCGGTGGGCTCACCATGGTTTGACAGGGAGCGAAGTCATGAAAGACGACTGGTTCGAACGGTATCCGGGGCTGCGATTCGAGCGACGGGAGCACGGCGTGCTGCTCATGACCATCGACCGTCCCGAGCACAAGAACGCCACGGATGCGCCGTTGCACCGCGCGCTCAGCCGGGTATGGCTGGACATCGACGACGATCCGGAGGTCCGGGTGGTGGTGGTCACCGGCGCCGGCGACGCCTTCTCCGCCGGCGGCGACCTGGAATGGATCCAGACCATGGTGCAGAACTACGAAGGCATGAAGGTGGCTTTCAAGGAAGCCGGAGACATCGTCCAGCGGATGATCTCGTGCTCGAAGATCATCGTCTCGGCCATCAACGGCGTGGCGGTGGGCGCCGGGCTCGCCGTCGCCCTGATGGCCGACATCAGCCTGATCGCCGAGGACGCTCGGATCACCGACGGCCATCTGCGCCTGGGCGTGGCCGCCGGCGACCACGCCAACGCCATCTGGCCGCTGCTCTGCGGCCTGGCCAAGGCCAAGTACTACCTGATCACCTCGGACTTCATCGACGGCCGAACCGCCGATCAGATCGGGCTGGTGTCGAAATCGGTGCCGCGCGAGGCGCTGATGGACGAGGCCATGGCGATCGCCAGCCGCATCGCCCGCGGTCCGCAGGACGCGGCGCGCTGGACCAAGCGCGCGCTCAACCTGTGGGTGCAGCAGGCGGCGCCGGCATTCGACGCCAGCCTAGGGTTCGAGATGCTCGGCTTCATGGGCAACGACGTGGCCGAGGGCGCCGCGGCGCTGCGCGAGCGACGCAAGCCCGACTACCGATAGCCCTCCATCGATCGGAGCGATCGGGCCGACGGCGCCGCGTCCGCGCCTCAGCTCTGCTCCGGGATGTACCAGATGGGCGATGACCAGGCGCGTTCCTGGATCGTCGGCTTCACGTCCGGGCGCGGCGGCACGCCGGCGCGAATGGCGTCGTAGGTCGACCAGCGGCAGGTCGGATTCTCGAGCACGCGCACGTAGTAGAAGGCACGATCGGCCGGATCGAAATCCGGATCGGTCCACACCGTTTTCAGCTCGGCCGCGCCGGCGTCCTGGGAATAACGAGCAATCGTTCAGGTTCACCTTGGCGCCGTTGTCCGGGCAGCGATGGGACGCGGCGTCCGGCGCGCCGCTGGCGCAGGCGACGTCGTAGACCATCTCGTGGTGCTCGCCGCCGTGGGTCCATCCTTTGATGACCTGCAGCCGTTGCAGCGGCGCCGACAGGCTGTCGCGCACCCCCCAGGCGATGAATGTCGGCGCCTGCTTGCCCTCGGCCAGCAGATCGGAGCCCATGGGGACGCCGTCGCCGTAGGCCTGCTTCAGCAAGTCACGGCGGCTCAACATGGCGGGCGTGAAGCCGTAGCCGCCGAAGAACCGCACTTTGAGCCACGGGCCGGAAGTGGCGAAGGTCTCCTTGCGGCGGAACGCGTCGTAGATGGCGCCGCGCGTGTTCGAGTCGGCCCACACGCCGGTCAGCCCGCCGGTGCCGGACAGGATCTGCGAGTTGTCGCGGTAGCTCCTGCCGTCCACTTCCTTCAGGTTGGCGGCGCCCGCCGCCTTCTCGCGCTGCGCTTCGTCCGCCGACAGCGGCACAGAGCCGCGCTGCTCGGGCGTTGCGTCCAGCAGCCCGGCCCAGCCGTAGTAGCTCGACTCGTCGTTGTCGTCCGCCGCCACGTGAGTGTCCGAGGCGCCGACGAACCCGTACTTGTAGGGGTTGGTGATACCGCGGTCGTCGAAACCCAGGCCGTTCAACAGCGCCTCGCGCACGTAGGAGCCGTGGGGCGCGCTCGGCAGCATGGTGGCGATGCGGTACGGAAAGATCTCGAAGTCCGCCCATTCGTCGTTGGGCGACAGCGTGGGATGCGTCTCGGAGGTGCCCTTGATCTGGGTGATTTCCACCAGCGGCTCGTTGCGCAGCCGCTGCTGGGTGTAGTCGTCGTCCATGGGATTGCCGGCCCAATCCACCAGCTTGAACATCTGCCCGTTGGAGCCGTTCGAGTTGTGGGGGATGGCGAGGGTCTCGATGCCCAGCGTGCGAAGGTGATCCATCCAGGCCCAGAGACCTTCAGGGTTCTGGTCGTTGAAGCGGGTGAACGGCTGGATGGGCAGCTTGTCGGCGTCGCGGAAGATGACGTTGCGATGCAGGTTGCCGCGGTCGTCCGACGAGGTGGTGTACTCGAACGCGACGAAGGTGGTGAACTTGCCCGGGTCGTTGTATTGCTCCGCAGCCTTGATCTCGTCCGCCCACGCGCTCTGCATGATGCGGTCGACCATCTTGCCGTCCACCGAGCCGTCCTTGATGCCTTTCAGGGTGTTGCCGAGGAAGCTGGAGAACACCTTGACGCGGGTCGGCACGCTTGCCGTCGTCATGTTCTCGGGCGCGTTGAGGTTGTGCATGAACTCGGCGTAGGGCTGCTTCGACAGCTCCGTCGTCGGGTCTGCCGCGGCCCGCACGCCGCCCAGGAACATGGCGTGATCGGTCACGGCATAGAAGTCGAGCGGCCGTTTCAGCCTGGCCTTCGAGCCTCCGGGAACGTCGATGGTTTGTCCCTTGGCGAAGCGGTAGGCGTCATAGGGCGTTGCCAGGGTGCCGAATGCGAACGCGTCGAACGAGTAGGTGGTGTGCACGTGCAGGTCGCCGTAGTAGGCCTGCCGGTGCGCCGCCACGTCCGGGTGCGCCTCGATGAGGTCAGCGGGCATCGGCAGCTGGCGCGTGTCGGCACCGGTGATCGGCACCATCGGCGTGCCTTCCAGGCCTCCCTGGCCCTCGGCGCCGAGCGCGAGCTGGCTGGTGAACGCCGCCAGGGCGGCGATGACGATTGTCCTGGTCGTGTGCATGTGGCTCCCCCTCCTGATGGCCGATTCTCGTCCGGCCCTGCACCCAATACAACCGGCCTGTCGCCGTTTGCCCGGCTGGGCGACTTCTGGCCCAATAGGCTGTCACGTTTCTGCCTCGTGCCCGAGGGACCACACTGAATCTGCTGCGCTATCCCCTGTTCTGGTTCATTGCCATCGGTGCGCTGCTGTTCGCCGCCGACACCTGGTTCTCCGGAAGCCGGCAGACCGTCGTCGTCGACGCCGCCCTGCGCCAGCGCCTGGCGACGTTGTGGGAGAGCCAGTCGGGGCAACCGCCGAGCGATCGTGAGCTGGCCTCGCTGGTCGACGAGTGGGTGCGGGACGAAGTGTTCTATCGGGAAGCGCTGCGCCTGCGCCTCGACGACAACGACAGCATCATCCGTCGCCGGCTCATCCAGAAGCTGGACTTCATTGCCGAAGACGTGGCGGAGCCGGACGAGGCGGCGCTTCGCCGGTACTACGACGAGCACCTGGATCGCTACCGGTTGCCGACGCAGTACACGTTTTCTCAGGTGTTCTTCGCGCCCGGTCACGAACGTGCACTCGAGACGGCGCGGCAAACGCTGGCCCGGCATCCCGACGACTGGCGCAGGTTCGGCGACCCCGGCATGTTGAACGCAGCCTATGCGTCACAGACCGCCGCCGAGCTCACGGGCACCTTCGGCAAGACATTCGCCGACGCCTTGGCGGCCATCGAGCCGGGGCCTTGGGCCGGCCCGGTGATGAGCGCCTACGGAATGCACCTGGTGCGAGTGACCGCACGGCTGCCGGCGCGCACCGCGGATTTCGCGAAGGTCGAGCGCGCGGTGCTGAGCGACTACCTCGACGAGCAGCGCAAGCGCGCGCGCGAGCAATACTACGCGACCTTGCTCGCGCGCTACCGAATCGTCGGGCAGTGACGATGCGGACACTGCTCGCGGTGCTGCTGTTGATATCGGCCGGTTCGGCGGCGGCCCATGAAGTGCGCCCTGCCTACCTGACCTTGTCGCAGACCGGCCCGGGCGAGTTCGCGGCGACCTTCAAGCAACCGCAGGTGCAAGGCCGCTATCTGGGTCTGTCGGTCGCCAGCAACTGCGCCGACGCCACCCCACCCATCGTGTCGTTCGACAACAGCGCGCTCGAGCAGAAATGGCACGTGCGCTGTGACGGCGGCGAGCTGCTGCGGATCGACATCCACGGCCTCGAGCGCACGATGATCGACGCGCTGGTACGCATCGACTACGCCGACGGCCGCTCGGTCGATCATCTCGTGGCTCCGGATCAACCCTGGTTCGAGGTGAAGGAACAAACGCCCGCCGTGCCCGTGTACCTCGTCGTCGGCATCCGCCATCTGCTGTTGGGCTACGACCACCTGCTGTTCGTCATGGTGCTGATGTTCGTAGCGCGCGGCTGGCGGAATCTCCTGAAAGCCGTCACCAGTTTCACGGTCGCTCATTCGCTGACCTTGGGCCTGTCCGCGTTCAACGTCATCTCGGTCTCGCAGGCGCCCGTCGAGGCTTCGATCGCCCTCAGCATCGTGGTGCTCGCGGTGGAAGCCTTCCGGCCGGGCAGCGGCAATCCGTGGCCGGTGGCGTTCCTGTTCGGACTGCTGCACGGGCTCGGGTTCGCCGGCGCGCTCAAGGAGATCGGCTTGCCCCACGACGCGGCGATGTGGGCGCTGCTGTTCTTCAACGGCGGGCTCGAAATCGGCCAGCTCGGAGTCATCGCGCTGGCGATCCTCGTGCTCTGGCCCCTCGAGCGCTTCCGCTTGGCTCTGCCGCAGTGGGTCGCGACGGCGCCGCTGTACGTCGCGGGCTCCGTCGCCAGCTTCTGGCTCATCCAGCGCACGGCGCAGATCGTGCTGGCGGGGTGACCGCCCTTCACGCCGTGGCGCTGTTTTCGGCCGCGGTTACAGTCCCGGCGGCAGGTTGGCGCGCTCGGACTCGAGACGCTTCACCACCAGCGGGGCGGCGTAGGCGGCATCGAGGTAGCGGCGAAGCTTCGGATATCGCCCGCCGTCTACGTCGTAGTCGCCGTACTGGGCCTGAATGAAGCACGTCACCACGGCCAGATCCGCGATGCTCAGCTTGTTGCCCACCAGATACCCCGACTCGGGGACCACCGACTCCACATAGTTCAGGCACTCCGGCAGGCCGGTCTCCAGAATGCTGGCCAGGCGGGCTTCGTCCGTAGGCTGCTTCAAGAGCTTCGGCTTCAGCAACCGCTCCTGAAACACGCCGGCGCACATCTCGATCAGACGGCTGTCGGCGTATTCCTCCAGCCAGCCGGCCCGCGCCTCGTCCTGCGCATCGGTCGGATAGAGGGCCGGTTCCGGCTTGATGCGCTCCAGGTAGCGGCAGATGACGCTGGTGTCGGGAACGGTGAAACCGTCATGCTCCAGCACGGGAATCTTGCCGAGCGGGCTGATCGCCCGGAAGCGGGGCGAGGGGTCCTGGGGAAACGTCGGCTCGTTCTGGTACTCGAGACCTTTGTATTCCAGCGCCAGCAGCACTTTGCGCACGAACGGTGACAGTGGTGCACCGTAGACTTTCAACATGGCGGTCCTTCCTGTGATGTCGCGGAGGAGCGCCATTCTGCGCGCCGTCGCATCTGCGGTCACGCGTCGCGTGGAGATCCTGCGTTGCCGAGCGCCGTGCGGACCCCCGAATACCCGGGCTGATCGATGAGCGCCCGAGTCAGGGTGGCATACCGCAGGTAGTCCGTCAGCCCGGGGTGGGCGAGCCCGATGGCGCCGGCGCGCAGCCGGGCGCACAACGCGCGCTTCAGTCGAAGGTATTCGCCTTCGCGTTCCAGCAGCGCCTGCAGGCGCTGGGTTTCGCCCGCCCGGTACGTCGGCCCGTGGGACAGCTCGCGCAGCACGATGGCGAGCGAGTTGGATGCCACTCGGGCCATGAACGAGGTGCGTCCTTCGGTGGCCGGCATGACGTCGTCGCGGAGGAAGTCCCGAACGCTGGTCAGCAGCTCGTCCAGCCGCGGCATGTCGTCGCCGTCGGCGGCACCTTCCGGCACGTCCGGCAGCGCCACCGCTCCGCCGATCAGCAGATTGGCGCAGTCCACCTGGCACTCGGAGCTGCGCCGGCCGATGGCGGGACGCTCGACGCTGGCGTCGGGACCGCTGCGGTAGTGCTCGGCCATGGTCAGACAGCCGATGGACCAGTTGAAGGAGCCATAGGCGATCCAGAACTTCACCCGCTCCGGGTCCGGCTGCGTGCCGCTCACGCTGGCGTAGCCGGCCAGCAGGTCGTCGAGCTCGCCGAACCCGCCCACCACCTTGTCGGTAACGCCGAAGCGCCAGGAGTTGGTGCAAAGCCATCCCAGGTCCCGGATGGGGTCGCCGATGTGCGCACCCTCCCAGTCCAGCACCGCCACCACGCCGTCGTCGGCCGTGACCATCAGATTGCCGTTCCTGAAATCGCCGTGCACCAGACACGGCTCGCAGGGCTCGGGCAGGTTCTCCAGCAGCCAGCGCGCCGTGTAATCGATCATCGGCTGCGGTGTGCCGAACTCCTGATAGCCGGCCCAGCTGGCGCGGATGACCTGCTCCGGATCGCGCACCGCGAGCCGCTCGCGTAGCCCGGTGGCGTCGAGATCGATGCGGTGAATGCGCGCCAGCAAGGCGCCGCACTGGTAGGCAAGCTCGGGGCGCACCTGTTCGAATCTGTCGCTCCGCGCGATGCGCGCGCCCAGGGTCTCGCCCTCCAGCCACTCCATCAGAAAACCCTGGCCGACGCCGTCGCCGGGCTCGAGCACGTGAACGATCTTCGGCTCCGGAACACCCATGGCCGTGGCGGCCTGGAACAGCCGGGCTTCCACCGCGAGCCCCGGCTGGCCCGGCGCGAGGTGCTCGCTGCCCCCGGCCGCACGCCTGAGGCACAAGAGCTGCTCACCGCCGCCGCTGGCGATGCGTAGCCGGTAGGTCTCCTGATTGGCGCCGCCGGACAGGCGCTCGCAGGCGAGCAGCCGCTCGAACGCCGGCACCTTCCGCGCCAGCACGGCCGTCAGCTCGCGGTCGAACTCTGTCATGGGCGCCCCGCGCTCGGCTACCGCGACACTTCCTGGCTGCAATACAGCCGCGAGTCGAGCAGCGCCCCGGCACGGACCCCGCCGGGATAGTCGGGATTCCCGGTCATCTCGAAGAACGCCGCCTTGGACGGATATTCCACGAGAATGACCTCGTCCCACTCCTCGCCGCCGATCACCGTGGCGGCAACGTGGCCCAGGTAGCGCACCTTGGCGCCGGCCTTGGCGAGGAACGGCGCGGCCTCCTGGCCATAGCGGCCGTACGCCTCGGCGCCGCCGTCAGGGTTGAACTTGAGCAGATTGACCATGACCAGCGGTCCGTCGAGATCGAGCTTGCCGAGGGCGTCGATCTGCTCGCGGGAGGGATTGATGTAGCTATCGGACATGGAAGGTCCCTTCGGTTCGTTGCGCATCAGTGTAACCGCAACGGACGGTCGTTTTCGCCCGCGCCGGCGAGCCGCACGGCGTCGTCAGCTCTGGGAGGTGGTCGGTGGCCATCGCAGAATTACATCAAATCAGATTGATATATCAAGTGAAAGTGATGTAATGTCCAGGCCATGGCAATGATCTCGAACCAATTACCCCCGCCGGAGCCGCCCATGCCCGAGGTGCTCCGCTTGATGGGAGACCAGCGGCGTTGGCGGTTGCTGCGGGAGCTGGCGAGGTCGGACCTCAGGGTGAGTGAGCTGGCGGGGCGGCTCGGCAAGCCGCAGAACGTGGTTTCCTATCACCTGGCCGAGTTACGGAAGTCCGGGCTGGTGTCACGCCGGCAAAGCTCCGCCGACGGTCGAGACAGCTACTATCGATTCGAGGCGGACCATTGCGCCGATCTGCTCTGTGCGGCCGGTGTGGCGCTGGCGCCGACGTTGCGGCTGGAAATCGAGCGTGCTCGGCCGCTGCCGCCCATGCGGCGTCAGCCGTCGGTCCTGTTCCTGTGCACTGGGAACAGCGCCCGCTCTCAGATGGCCGCAGCCCTGCTCGAGCATCTGTCCGAAGGTGCGGTGCGGGCCCGGAGCGCCGGAAGCCATCCCAAAGCGTTGCACGCGAGCGCCGTCCGGGTGATGGCGGAGCGCGGCATCGACATCTCACGGAACAAGACGAAGCACCTGGACCGCTACGTTCGCGGTCGCTTCGACCGCGTCGTCACCCTGTGCGACAAAGTCCGCGAGATCTGCCCGGAGTTTCCACGTGCACCCGTCGCCGTGCACTGGAGCATGGCCGATCCCGCCGCCGCCGGTGCCGGCGACGAGGAAAGCTATCCGGCGTTCGTCCAGACCGCCGACGAGCTCGAGCCGCGGATCCGGCTGCTCCTGACCGAGCTCTCCATGACCGCCACCAAGGAGGTGTCCCATGGCCACTCGTGAGTCAACTGAAGAGACCGTCAACGTCCGCTACATGGTCGACGACGTGGCTGCCGCCGTCGACTTCTACACCCGGCACTTCGGGTTCACGGTGAACGTCAACGCCCCGCCCGCGTTCGCCGACGTCATCCGCGGTAAGCTGCGTCTGCTCCTGAGCGGGCCGGCCAGCTCGGCGGGGCGGCCCATGCCCGACGGCAAGCGCCCCAGCCCCGGCGGCTGGAATCGCATTCACCTCATCGTTCCGGACATCGAGCGCGAGGTGGCCCGGCTGGACGCGGCGGGGGTGCGGTTCCGCAACCACATCTTGGTCGGTCCTGGCGGATCGCAGGTCCTCGTGCTCGATCCCGCCGGCAACGTGGTCGAGCTGTTTCAGCCGGCAGGCGCAGGCTGAGGGTCGGTCGACGGACGCGGCGCGGGCCGTCCGCGCCGCAGAGCGTTCGCGTTAGATTCCGATCTCCCGGTCGTTCTTACCTGCCGCGCGCGCCGCGTCGTATTCCTCCTCCATCGCTTTGAACTCGGCCCGCTTCGGGCCGATGAAGCCGAACAGATACGCGGCCACCTTGCGGATCTGGATCTCTTCCGAGCCTTCGGTGATGCGGTAGCGGCGGTGATGGCGATAGATGTGCTCGAACGGCTTGTGGCGCGAGTAGCCGATGCCGCCGTGCACCTGCATGGCCCGGTCGGCAGCCTCACAGACCAGCCGGTTGCCCCAGTAGTTGCACATGCTCACTTTGTCGGAGATCTGCCGCTCGATCTCCTTGTGCTCCATGCGGTCGATCTGCCAGGCGGTCTGGCGGATCAGCAGCCGCAGCGCTTCCGCTTGCGTCGCAAGCTCCACCAGTGGCCACTGGATGGCCTGATTGTGGGCGAGCGCCTTGCCGAACGGTTTGCGCAGCCGGGCATACCTGACGCTCTCGTTGATGCAGTAGACGGCTGCGCCGAGTGAGCTCGCCGCCTGGCGGATGCGGTTCTGGTGCACGAAGCTCTGGCCGATGGAGAGGCCGCCGCCGACTTCACCCCAGCGCGAGTCGTCCGGCACCCAGACGTCCGTGAAGCTGACCCGAGGATGGTCGGTGGGCATGTTGAACGTCCACAGGTACTCCTCGATCTTCACCCCCGGATCCTCCCGCGGCACCAGGAACGCGGTGATGCCGCGGGCGTCGCCGTCCTTGCCGCTGGTGCGCGCGAACAGCAGACAATGGCTGGCCGCGTGCATGCCCGAGGTCCACATCTTCTCGCCGTTGATCCGCCACCCGGCCACGCCGTCGCGGGTCTCCTCGACGCCGCGGGTCTCCATCCAGGTAGCGTCCGAGCCGTGGTTGGGCTCGGTGAGGCCGAAGGCGGTGGAGATTCGGCCGTTCAGGATGTCATCGGCGTAGCGCTCGTACTGATCGGGCGTCGCGAACTCCCTGAACATGAGGATGAACGGGTTGTTGCCGACGATGGAGTGCTCGGTCTGCAGATCGTTGTGCAGCCCCAGGCCCTTCGCGGCCAGGTGCTCGCGGATCACCGCCATGGCGAAGTTGCTGCCGCCCTGGCCGCCGAGCTCCTTGGGCCAGGCGAAGCGCAGATGGCCGGCGGTGTTCGCGCGCTGGCGCGCCTCGCGCAGCAGCGCCCCCCACTCCGCCTTCGGCAGCCCGCCGCGCTCCCAGTCGGTGCGCTCGTACTCACGGCGATGATCGAAGAAGCGGATGTTGTCGTCCTGCTGCTCGAGGGGCTTGATCTCCGCTTCGATGAAGCGGTCGAGCTCGTCGAGGTAGTCCTTCAGGTCCTGGGGCAGATCGAAGTCCATGGTAGTGCTCCCTCCCGGGTGTGGAGGCGAAGGTATAACGCGTTTCAAACTCCCCCGCAACGCAAGCGCGGTAGCGACTACCCCGGCGCGGGCATCCCTCCACTTCAAAGCAGGAACGGCACCGCCATCTTCGTTCGCGTCCGGTACTCCCGATAACTCTCCGGAAACCGCTTCTCCATGTCCCGCTCCTCCCGCAGCGCGCACAACCACCAGTACCCGATGACTTCGCCGTAGCGGTTCATGCGGGCGTCTCTCCCGGGTACTGCTCGAGCGCAGCCGCGAGCTGCCTGGCTACCAGGGTGCGCAGCGTCTCCGGGCGCACCACCTCCACGTCCGCGCCGTAGCGCAGGATGTCGCGCACCAGCTCCGTGGGATCGGCATACGGGATGGTCAACTCGTAGCTACCATCGGTCATCCACTGGCCCTGCTGCTGCGGATGCCACAGCTCCTCGGATACCCAACGAGCCATATGGGGCGTGAAGCGCAGCACGGCGGCCGCGCGCGGAACGCCCGAGAAGATGCCGTAAGACCGGGCGAGGCGCTGATCGAGCTCCTGGTCGGAGAGATCGTCGGCCGCCTCGTCGAGCAGGCGCGCCGTGTCGATACGATCGAGGGCGAAGATGCGCAGGCCCTTGCGCAGGTGGCACCAGCCGTCCAGGTACCAGTTGTCGCGGTAATGCACCAGGCGCTGGGGCGAGACGTCGCGGCGCGTGTGTTCCTCGCGGCTGCGGCTCCGGTAGTCGAGCGCCAGCCGCTTGCGCTGAGCGAGTCCGGTCGCAAGCGTGCGGAACAGCACCGGGTTTATCGCGCGCGCGCCCATGGCGAGGATGCGCAGGCGCGCGTAGAGCTCGCCGGTGCCGGTCTCCTGGCGGCTGAGCAGCGACTCGATGCGCTTGCGGAAGGGCGCCAGCTCGTCGCTGAGCAGGCCCGGCGAGAGGGTGCTCAACATGCGCTCCAGTGCGAGCAGCGCCTGCAGCTCGGCGGCGGAGAACCACAGGCCCGGGAGCTCCCAGGTTCCCGATGGTCCTGCGCCGCCCTGGTAGTAGTAGCCGTTGTGGTCCCGGTCGTAGACGATCGGCGCGTCCAGGTAATCGCGCATGGTGGCGATGGTGCGCTTCGCCGTCGGCTCGGAGCACTCGAGGGCTTGGGTGAGAGCGGCGAGGGAAATCGGCACCCGCCGGCCGGCGAGCAGGCGGTGCAGTTGATAGATGCGGTCGAAGCGGTCCACGGCGACGTCCCCTGCACGGGCTGATAGAAGTTTAGCCGCCCGGCAAAGCGGAAGAACGGGCGCTGCCGGAGCAGCCGGTCGGCCTCAGCGCTCCTGCGGGCGACGCTGTCCGGTCTTGTTCAGCATGTCCGAGCGTTCGCTGTACAGCCAGCCGGTCTCGCCGTCCCAGTTCACCGGGCCGAAGTTCAGCGCGTAGATGAGGCCGGGCCCGGAAAGGTCCACGCCGAGGGCCAGGTCGTACGCCATGGATGCCCAAAGGGAGCGCCGGGTTTCCGCGGTCAGCCGTAGCTCGCCGCCTTCTACACGCAGACCGATGGGCAGTTGCTCTCCGGCGAGCTGGAGCCCCGTCAGCCGCGCGGCGTCGACGATTTCCGCGTGGTGTAAGCCGCCGCGCTCGTCGACCGCGTAAGCGCTTTCCAGCGACACCACGCCGTCCGGCGTCCAGTAGCGGGACAGGCCGATACCGCGGCCGCTGGGGAACAGACAGGTCTGAATCACGTGTCCGCCCCAGGGCGCGCCGCTGCCGCCGCCGCGCGGTCCGCAGGAATGGTTCCGCCAGCCGGTGCCCTGGAAGGGGTATTCCTTGTCGCCCACGGTCACCCGCCCGCTGGCGCGGACGAGTTGCTCGTAGTGCTCCTTGGCGAACACCTGGCTGCCGGGCGAGGCCTTGCCGGTGGCGAGCTCGGCCTGGTGAGCGTCCCACACCGCGGTCGCGCACTGCGCCTCCAGATCGAGCCGCAGCCGCTGCTGTCGCCCTTGTCGGGCGCGCCCCTCGGCCATCTGTCCGTTGCCCGTGCGCTGGAAGAATCCGTCGAAGGTGATGCGCCAGCTGCGGTACGGCTCCAGACACTCGAAGGCCAGGCACGACCCGGATGGCCGCTGCGGCTCGGGGGTTTTGTGATAACCGCACATGGACCCCACCCCCTGGTCGCCCGGCAGCATCATCAGCACCCGGTCCTCCCAGAGTTGCCAGTCGCTCGGCACCGTTCCGAGGTGCAGCCACAGGCCGATGTCACACTCCGGGTCGTACAGCGCGAACAGCAGGTTCTCTGACCAGAACGGCTGCTTCAGCGGGCCCGCGAGGGTCCTTTCCCGTTGCTTCGTCAGTCCGGAAGATAGATCCGACCAGGGCACGGTTCGTCCTTTTACCGAGTGCAGGCGCAACGATAGGAGCAAGCAGCGCCAGATGCCAGGGAGGTCGCTCGAGCCAGCCCCAGTTGCGCCGCGCTGCCTCAGCCTCGATCTGGAGGTAGGCAGAAACGACGGCCGCATTCATCAGTTCGCCGCCGTGCGCGGCGACACGGGTGCCGTCGCGGGAGGAAGTACAGGCTCTGTTGTCCGGCCGCCGCAGGACTGCACGGTTCGCCGGCTCGGATCAGGCTCGAGAATGGTCGGTGCGTCGCTATGGCCGGGGCCCGCGTGCGCACTCTACTACCTCTGGCCTGTCCGACCCGGTGCGCGGTAGAACTCGACGAAAAAGCGAACGCTGCCAGTCGGCTCGACGCGGTGCGACACCTCCGGGACGACGACTCCGCCGTTGTTGGTGTCGAGTTCGACGTCGGTGTCCAAGGCTTCGACGACATAGCGAAGACGTCCATCGGTCACGACAATCCTGGCCCAGATGCCGGTCCTGGTGGTGTGATCCCGCCGAAGCCCCGCGGGCAGCGTGTCTTCGGTGAACTGGGGCGTCCGCTTGTAAGCGACGAAGTGCTCCGGAAGCTCGAAGCGTTCGCAACGAACGCAGTCGAGCCGCTGCCCGAGCATACCGCGCCGACCCTCTTCGGTGATGACCCAGGGTCGATTGACGAACGGCGGCCGATGCCGCACGTGCTGAGGATGGCCGCAGTCGAGCAACGCGATCGGATCCCCTTCCGCGTCCACGTCGAAACCGATGATGATGCGCCGCATATTGAATCAGTTCCCCGCCTGCCGGGTTGCGAACGTCTCACGCCCACGATGCAATGCGCATCGCTGGTTACCGTCCGCGGCGGCTCGTGGCGACTTGGCATTGACCGCTGGCATTCTATATGTTGTCGATGTGGCGAACTGGTGGGCAATGAAGCAGGTTGTTGAGGAATGTAGGAGTCAAGACCATGAAAACCAGTGTCTACCGTTACAATCCTGAAGCCGACGAAGTTCCCTATCTGCAGCACTACGACTTCGAACCGCCTGGTCAACGCGATCTCATGGTGCTCGACGTAAGTGCTATATCCAGAATCGAAGGGATGCTGGTCAAAGAGGGGACCTAGTGGACATGCTGACCCTTGCTCAGCAACCTGCTCGACATCGCACAACGGGAGCGCTCCCTGCGATCGCGGGCGCTGAGTTCCTTTTCTCAGATCCAGGCCGATGATTCTTGACCACCCACAGGAGACAGCGTCACCCGTTTGCGAACGCCTGGTTCTTCCCCGCTGCCGCGCTTTACGGGGCATTTTCAATAGCGACCTGGGCGTTCACCACTCTTGGCTACATTGATTGCTTGCCTGGTTTGTGCACTCCCGCTGGCCACGCGCACGAGATGCTGTTCGGCTACGGTCTCGCTGTCGTGGCCGGATTCCTGCTGGGACCGCAACCGCTCTGGATGACAATCGTGCTCGTTGCCTTGTGGCTGGCAGCACGGATCGCCTTCATCGGTTGGCCGGATTCCTGGATGGCCACGGTCGTGGCTACGCTCTTCGCAATCGGCATCTGCGTCAGGATCGTTCCCAGATTCGCGCCCTCTGCAAAGAAATGGCGCAACCAGTCGCTGGTGTGGATAGTCGCGGGCCTGGCAGTCACGAGCAGCATGGCCACAGCGGCGATACAACGCGATCGCACCACACACGCCATTCAGATGGAGTCGCTCATTCTTCTGGCAGGGCTCATGTTCTTCATGGGCGGCCGGATCATGGCGCCAGCCATCGGAGGGCACATCACGCGCCACGGCGGGCACTTGGAGAACCGGGTGCAGCCCGCGTTGGAGGGTGTTGTTCTCCTGCTCCTTCTGGGTGCTCTCGCGGGAATCCTGGGACAGTCGTTTCTGCCCCGTGGCCTCACCGGTGTCATGTTGATGGGTGCCGGCGTGTTCGCTGCCGCCCGATTCATCCGTTGGCGCTTGTGGCTTTGCGCCGACCGTCCCGATCTGTTGATTCTCGCCCTGGGTTACGCGTGGCTGATCGTTGGTATGGGCCTTCTGGGCGCAGCATGCTTCGCGGTGGTGCCGATGCCGATCGCCATTCACTCTCTGACGATCGGCGCCCTGGGCACGCTCACGGTGACAATCATGGCGCGGACCCGATTGCTGTACCGGTTCCGAGATGCCAATCGAGCGCCCGAGGCACATGTCGCCGGCTTGCTGATGAGCGGAGCGGCGCTGGCGAGAATCGGCTGGACCGCGGCGAGCTTGCCGTCTGCAGATGGTCTACTGGCGTTGAGTGCCGCCCTCTGGACACTGGCATGCCTGCTCATCCTCTTCACGCTATTGAGAACCCTTGCCCCGACCGGTCACATGTTTCTGTTCGACTGAGCAGAGCCGTTCTGCTGTACTGAATGAGCTAGAGCAAGTGCGGATCGTATCCTGCACGCCCGGAATGGGTCCGGGTCGGAGTTCCCTGGAATCAAGGCGTGAGCGCCTTGGCGGCTGACCGGCGCACCGCCATGATACCGCGAGGATCCACGCTCACCGCTCGGATTCCGGCCTCGATGAGGCGCGCAGTGTAGTTCGGATTGGCGGCTACGACGCCGCACGCGGACAATGGTTTCCCCGCGGCGCGGGCCGTGCGCGCGAGACGGCGCAGCAGCGCCCACAGCATGGGCTCGTCGAGATAGGACTGGAACGCGGCGTCGGGGCTGTTGCGGTCCAGAGCGAACAGATACTGGGTCAGGTCCGAGGTGCCGATCCGCGCAAAGTCAGCCGCATCCAGCAGTTCGCGAGCCTGCAAGCAGGCGGACGGCACCTCGAGCATCACCCCATGGCGGAGTGGGCCGTGGTCGAGGTCGCGGATAGCGGCGAGGAAGCGCTCTTTCAGATCCAGGAATTGGATGACGTTGACGATCATCGGATAGATCACGTCGACGGCGCCATACCGCGAAGCGCGGGCGATGGCCCGGGCTTGAACCCGCAAGATCTCCGGGCGTTCCTGCAACAGCCGGGCACCCCGAAGACCGAGAGCGGGATTGTTCTCGGGCGCGAGCCCGAGCTCCGACACCGCCTTGTCGTACCCCATGTCGAACAGGCGGATCGAAACCGGCCCCGGCGGCGCTGCGCGCAACACGCGGGCATACAGGGCTTCCTGACTCGGTTCGTCCAGGAGGCGAGCGCGCGCAAGCACCTCGAGTTCGGTGCGGTACAGCCCGATGCCTTGCGCGCCTGCCAGACGCGCATCCTCAACCCGTTCGGCGCGATCGAGATCGGCCATTACCATGAATCCGACGACCGGGGCGGAAGCGCGAATCCCGTCGCCGACCAGGGCTTCGGCATAGCGGTCCAATGTGCCAGGGGCGGGATCAACGATCACGATACCTTCGTCTCCATCGACAAGTACTGTCTCGGCACCGCCTAAGGTTCTCGCCGGCGTAGCGATGCCCGATACCGCGGGTACCCCAAGCGCGCGCGCAATGAGCGCACCGTGGCCGCGGCGACTGCCGCTCGAGACGACGAAGCCTCTGGTGTAATGGTCGAGCCGGGCGGCGACGTGGGCGTCCAGATGATCCCCGACCAGGATGTGCGCGTTCCCGAGCGCGCAACGCTCGATGTTGCAGCCGGCGGCGTCGCGGCAAGCCCGCTCGGTATGGCATTCGCTCAGGACGTCGAGTAGGTGGGTCTTGAGCTCGGTGAAATCTGCGGCACGGGCACGGATATAGTCGTCGGCGACCGCCTCGAAAGCGGTGACGTAGCCGCTGAAGACTTTGGCGATGGCGGCTTCAGCGTTCCCTTCGAGCGCGACGCGCTCGAGCAGTGCCGCTTTGGCATCGTCGAGGATGACTGCATGCGCATCAAAGATATCGGCGCTCAGACGGTCGTCCCGTTCTCTGGCGGATCGTGCGAGCCGCTGCAGGCGCTTGTGAACTTGCGTGACCGCCCTGGCAGCACGCTCGCTCTCCGACGTTGGCTCCATGGCTGGGCCCAGTGCTGGCGGACCCTTCGATACCTGCAGCAGGCAAGGCCGTCCGATCGCAACACCAGGCGCCACGCCAAGCCCCTGGAACCATTGCTGCCGTGAATTCGTTGCGAACAGGCGGTTGCCACCAGGGTGCGTAAAGAATGGCTTCCTCACAATCAACCCCTTGCTTGCCTCCCTTTAGCCTTCTACGCGGACGTGCCCTGTTCCGAAATACGTACTTGCCACAAATATGCGCTGGTCGGGAACGTCTTCAAGCGGCAGGTCAGTAGCGGCAATTGCTTCACCACTTACTACACCACTCACTGCACCAGAGGCGTGGCGACACCGGCGAGATCCAGGTTGCGGACGTCCGCCCGGCCGGCCAGCAGCTGCAGATACTGATGGATGGCCCGCTGCTTCGACTCCGCCACCAGATGACGAGCGATGAGTTCGTGAACCGCGGAAAAGGGCGGCACCTCACCGGTGCGGGTATCGAGCACCTCCACCACGTGCCAGCCGTAGCGGGTCTCCAGAGGGCGCGGCGCCAGACCGACCGGCAGTCGCAGCACGGTATCTTCGAATTCAGGCACTGTCTGGTCACGGCCGATCCAGCCGAGGTGCCCACTGTCCTTCGATGACGGGCACGCCGAATGACGGGCGGCCAGATCTGAAAACAGACGCGTGCGCGGCGCGGGCACTTGGGCGAGCGCGACGATCAGGTCTTCTGCGGTCGCCCGGACCCGTTCTCGGGCCTCGGCATCGGCGGGATGGGCGGCGAGAAGGATGTGGCGGACGTCCACTTCGGCGTCTCGACGGAACCGTTCCGGATTCCGCGAATAGTAGCGTCGGCAGACCGTGGCTTCCGGCGTCGGCACGCTGACTTCCCGTTCGATCAGCTGATCCACGGTGTCGTCGACGACCTCGGCGCCGGGAGACAGGAGGCCGAGCTCGACCGCCCGCTGCCGCAACAACTCGCGGATCGCCAGCGCCACCGCCGCATGATAGCGGCGCGCGGCGATGGAACCCTCGCGATGATGGGCCGACTCCACGTTGATCTCCTGCTCCGAGATCTCCACGCCGTTGATGATGACCGGCTCCATCGCTCAGGTCTGCCGCTGCCGGACGATCTGATAGCCGCGCCCCAGATACCAGACGGGCGCGCTCCAGATGTGCACCAGGCGCGTGAACGGGAACAGCAGGAATACCGTCAATCCGAGGAACAGATGGATCTTGTAGACCCACGGCACGCTGGAGACGATGGCGCCGGCACCGGGCTGGAATGTCACGATCGCCTGAGCCCAGTCCGCCAGCACCAGCATCAGCGAGCCGTCCAGGTGGTTGACCGAGTAGCCGATGGTGGCCAGCCCGAGAATGAGCTGCACGTACAGGATCAGCAGAATGGGCACGTCCATCTGCGAGCTTTGAGTCCGCACCCGCACATTGGTCAGCCGACGGTATATCAGGATTGCGCCGCCGATGAGCGCGAGCACCCCGGTGACGCCACCGCTCAGCATCGCCAGCATCTGCTTGCTGGAGGCGGTCAGGCCGAAGTACGGATACAGCGAGTGGGGCATGAGCAGCCCGATCAGGTGGCCGAAGAACAGAAAGATGACGCCGACGTGGAACAGATTGTTGCCCCACAGGAAGCTCGGGCTGCTGTCCATGATCTGGCTGGAGTTGGTCTTCCACGTGTACTGACTCATGTCGAACCGTACCAGACTACCGAGCAGGAACACGGTACCGGCGATGTAGGGGTAGTAGCCGAAAAGCAGATTGTTGACGAAGTCCATGATCTTCCTTTCTCACAGCCTCATTGAGAGTCGACGAGAGTGGATCACTGCTCACCGCCTCCCGCAGGGGACCCGGTACGCTGAACCCATCTGAGCGGAGTCGCACCCGGCTCGATCGGCTGACGGTACTGCGGCGTCATAGTGCGATAACCGCTGTCCTCCGGGCCGAAGGTGACGGGCGCTTCGGCCCACACCTGGTCGAGGGCTTCCGGCGTATCGTCGGGGCGCTCCTTCGCTACGTTCTCGCGCACGCCGGCTTCATCAGGCGGCAGCCCGGCCAGGCGCACCAGAATTTCCATGAGCGGTGCATAGGGGCTCTCTCGGGCGGCCAGCCGCGCGTGCAGCACCTGCAGCACCTCGCCGATCTCCTCGAGCCAGTGCAGAGCTTCCTCGAGCGGCCGCTGCGACAGGAATTCGAGAAACAGGGGCAGGTAGTCGGGCAGCTCACGGGCGCTGATGGCGAAACCGTGTTCGCGGTACAGCTGGTTCAGCGCAACCATGGCCTGGCCGCGATCGCGGGATTCCCCGTGCAGGTGCTCGTAGACGTACAACGATCGGGCGCGGCCGCGGTCGAATGTCTCCACGTAGTCCGCCTGGGCGGCCAGCAGCTCGCCATCGCGCAGCCGATGGATGAAGTCCGCCACTGCCCTTCGGTGGCGCCCCCCAAGCAGCCCGTCCTCGTCCACCGCCGCCACCAGCTCGTCCGCTGCATCCCGAACCGCGTCGTCCGGATAGTGGAAGAGCACCGCCAGCACTTTGAGAGCGGCCGTCATGGCGGCTCAGTCCTCGTCGCCGAGCCGCCGTGCGGCGACGATCTTCACCGGCTGGGTGAAGTTGCGCTTGCGCGGGTTCTTCGAGCCGAACAGGTTCGGCTGGGTGATGCCGTCGGTATTGCAGCCGTCACCAAAGCTGAAGCCACAGCCGGCGCGCTCACCGTAGGCGTCGTTCGTGGACAGCTCGCGGTGAGCGGTAGGGATTACGAAGCGGTCTTCGAAGTTGGCGATGGCCATGGTGTGGTACATTTCCTCGAGCATCGTCGGGGTGAGACCGACGTCCGTGAGCAACTGGTCATCGCTCACCCCGTCCACGGTTTGGCGGCGCTTGTAGACACGCATGGCCAGCATCCGCTTCAACGCGCTGATCACCGGCCGCTCGTCGCCGGCTGTCAGCAGGTTCGCCAGGTACTTGACCGGGATCCGCAGCGCCTCCACGTCCGGAATCAGGCCGTCGAGACCGATGTGGCCGGCGTCGGCCGCGGTGCTGATGGGCGACAGCGGCGGCACGTACCAGACCATGGGCAACGTGCGGTACTCGGGATGCAGCGGGAAGGCCACCTTCCACTCCATGGCCATCTTGTACACCGGCGAATGCCGGGCCGCCTCGAGCCAGGAATCGGGCACACCGTCACGGCGAGCCTGGGCGATCACCTCCGGGTCGTCCGGTGACAGGAAGATGTCGAGCTGGGCCTGGTAGAGGTCCTCCTCAGCTGGAACGGATGCCGCTTCCTCGATGCGATCGGCGTCGTAGAGCACGACACCGAGGTAGCGGATCCGGCCGACGCACGTCTCCGAGCACACCGTGGGCTCGCCGGCCTCGATGCGCGGATAGCAGAAGGTGCACTTCTCCGATTTCCCCGACTGCCAGTTGTAGTAGATCTTCTTGTAGGGGCAGCCGGAAATGCACATGCGCCAGCCGCGGCATTTGTCCTGGTCGATCAGCACGATGCCGTCCTCCTCGCGCTTATAGATGGCGCCGCTGGGGCAGGCGGCCACGCACGAAGGGTTCAGGCAGTGCTCGCACAATCGCGGCAGGTACATCATGAAGGTGTGCTCGAACTCGCCGTAGATGGCTTTTTCGATGTCGTGAAAGTTGTAGTCCTGCGAGCGTTTCTCGAACTCGCCGCCAAGGATTTCCTCCCAGTTGGGGCCCCAGTGGATCTTGTCCATGGGGCGGCCGGTGATGGCCGAATACGGCTTCGCGGTAGGCTGAGCACGCGACTCCGGCGCGTTGTGCAGGCGTTGATAGTCGAAATTGAAAGGCTCGTAGTAGTCGTCAATCTGCGGCAGATGCGGGTTGGCGAAGACCTTGGCGAGCACCCGCCATTTGCCACCGATGTGCGGCTCGATGCCGCCGTTGCTCTTCACCCGCCAGCCGCCGCGCCAGCGTTCCTGGTTCTCCCAGTCTTTCGGGTAACCGATGCCGGGTTTGGTCTCCACGTTGTTGAACCAGACGTACTCCATGCCCTCCCGGGAGGTCCACACATTCTTACAGGTGACCGAACAGGTGTGGCAGCCGATGCACTTGTCGAGATTGAGCACCTTGCCGATCTGTGCACGTACCCTCATCGCTTGTACTCCTGTTCCAGAATGCTGGTGTCGTCGCCCTCCAGCCAGTCCACTTTGGCCATCCTGCGCACGATGACGAACTCGTCGCGGTTCGAGCCTACCGGCCCGTAATAATTGAAGCCGTAGCTCTGCTGGGCATAGCCGCCGATCATGTGGGTAGGCTTCAGCACCACGCGGGTGACGGAGTTGTGAATGCCACCGCGCTGCCCGGTGATCTCGGAGCCGGGCGTGTTCACGATACGTTCCTGAGCGTGGTACATCATGACCATCCCCGGCGGCACCCGCTGGGATACGACGGCCCGCGCCACCAGCGCGCCGTTGACGTTGAAGATCTCGATCCAGTCGTTGTCCTCGATGCCGCCTTGCCGGGCGTCCTGCTCCGACATCCAGACGATGGGCCCGCCTCGGGACAACGTCAGCATCAGCAGGTTGTCGCTGTAGGTACTGTGGATGCCCCACTTCTGATGCGGTGTGATCCAATTCAGCACCAGCTCGGGGTTCCCGTTGGAGCTGCGGCCCCTGAGCGGCTCGATGGTGCGCGTGTCGATGGGCGGGCGGTAGGAGGTGAAGGCTTCACCGAAGGCGCGCATCCAGGGATGATCCTGATAGAGCTGCTGTCGGCCGGTGAGCGTGCGCCAGGGAATCCGCTCGTTGACGTTGGTCCAACCCGCGTTGTAGCAGACTTCCTCCGATTCTATGCCCGACCAGGTGGGCGAACTGACGATCTTTCGCGGCTGCGCCACGATGTCCCGGAACAGGATTCGCTCGTCTTCCTTTGTGATCGCCAGATGGACGTGCTCGCGGCCCGTCCGTTGCTCCAGGGCCCGCCAGGCCTTCACCGCCACGTGACCGTTGGTCTCCGGCGCCAGGGTCATGACCGAGTCGGCGGCTTGAATCGCCGTCTCGAGCCGCGGCCGACCCGCACTGGCCGTGCCGGAGACGTGGGTACCGTTCAGCGCCCCCAGGTAGCGCACCTCGTCCACGGCTTCCCAGCTGATGCCCTTGCCCCCGTTACCGAGACGCTCTAGCAGCGGGCCCACCGAGATGAAGCGTTCATAGGTGGCCGGATAGTCCCGTTCCACCACCACGAGATTGGGCATGGTCTTGCCCGGCACTGGCTCGCACTCTCCTTTCCGCCAGTCGGTGACGTCATAGGGTTGACCCATCTCAGCGGGGGTGTCGTGCAGCAGCGGCACCATCACCAGGTCCTTCTCCACTCCCAGATGCCCGCCCACGACGTCGGCGAAGCTGCGGGCGATGGTCTTGAAGATGTCCCAGTCGCTGCGCGATTCCCAGGCCGGATCCACCGCCTCCGACAGCGGATGAATGAACGGGTGCATGTCGGAGGTGTTGAGGTCGTCCTTCTCGTACCAGGTGGCGGTGGGCAGCACCACGTCGGAGTAAAGGCAGGTGGTGGACATGCGGAAGTCCAGGGTCACCAGCAGGTCGAGCTTGCCGCGCGGCGCCTGGTCGTGCCACGCCACCTCCTCGGGACGCACGACACCCTCTTCCGGGTGCATTTCCTCGCCCTGCACGCCATCGCTGGTGCCGAGCAGGTGGCGCAGAAAATACTCGTGGCCCTTGCCGCTGGAGCCGAGCAGGTTCGAGCGCCAGACGAACAGGTTGCGCGGGAAGTTCGCCGGATCGTCGGGATCCTCGCAGGCCAGCGGGACAGCGCCGGACGTGATCTGTTCCTGCAGGTATTCCCTGGGATCCCGTCCCGCCGCCTCCGCCTCGCGTACCACCGTGAGCGGGTTGCGGCCGAGCTGGGGAGCCGAGGGCAACCAGCCCATGCGCTCGGCGCGGACGTTGAAGTCAATGAGGCTGCCGGTAAAGCCGGCCGGGTCCGCCAGCGGCGAGAGCAACTCCTCCACACGCTGCTTCTCGTAGCGCCACTGGTCGGTGTGGGCATAGAAATAGGACGTGCCGTTCATGTGCCGGGGCGGGCGCACCCAATCGAGCGCGAAGGCCACAGGCAGCCAGCCGGTCTGGGGCCGCAGCTTCTCCTGGCCCACGTAGTGGGCCCAGCCGCCGCCGCTCACCCCGACGCAGCCGCACATCACCAGCAGGTTGATGATGCCGCGGTAGTTCATGTCCATGTGGTACCAGTGATTGATTCCCGCGCCGAGAATCACCATGGATCGGCCTTGGGTCCTGGCGGCGTTGTCGGCGAACTCCCGCGCGACCTGGATGACGCTCCTGCGGTCGACGCCGGTGATGTGCTCCTGCCAGGCCGGCGTGTAGGGCACGTCGTCGTCGTAGCCGCCGGCCACCGACGGGTCTCCGAGCCCGCGATCAAGCCCGTAGTGGGCCAGCATGAGGTCGTAGACGGTGGCTACGCTAACGTCCTCCCCGCCTAGCCGCAGGCGCTTGACGGGCACACGGCGCGTGAGCACGGCGTCGTGGTCGGTGCTTTTGAAGTGCGCGTGGACGATGCTGCCGAAATACGGAAACGCGACCTCGGCCACTTCATCGTGGCTGTCGAGGAACGACAGGGTGAGCCGGGTCGGGCGGCCTTCGCCCCCCTCTTTCTCTTCCAGGTTCCACCGCCCGCTGTCGTCCCAGCGGAAACCGATGGAACCCTGGGGCGCCACCACGTTGCCCGAGCCCTCATCGAAGGCGACAGTCTTCCAGTCGGCATGGGCTTGCTGGTGGAGGCTGTCACCGAACTCCGCCGCGCGTACGAACCGCCCCGGTACCAGGCCCTGCGGCGATTCGTCGAGCCGTACCAGAAACGGCAGATCCGTGAAGCGTCGGGCGTAGTCGAGGAAGTAGCCGTTGGGCTTCTCGAGATGGAACTCGTTCAGGATCACGTGCCCGAGCGCCATGGCCAGGGCCGCGTCCGTGCCCTGCTTCGGCGCCAGCCAGCGGTCGGCGAACTTGGTGGCCTCCGCGTAGTCGGGCGACACGGTGACGATCTTGGTGCCGTTGTAACGGGCCTCGGTCATGAAGTGAGCGTCCGGGCACCGGGTCTGGGGAACGTTGGAACCCCACATCATGATGAATTTGGCGTTGTACCAGTCGGCGGATTCCGGCACGTCGGTCTGCTCGCCCCAGGTCATGGGCGAGCTGGGCGGCAGATCGCAATACCAGTCGTAAAACGACAGGCACACGCCGCCGATGAGGGAGAGGTATCGGGTCCCGGCGGCGTAGGAGATCATGGACATGGCGGGAATGGGCGAAAACCCGGCCACGCGGTCGGGCCCATAGGTCTTGATGGTGTAGACGTTGGCCGCTGCGATCAACTCCACCACCTCGTCCCACGTAGTGCGTACCAGCCCCCCCAGGCCCCGGCGGGTCTTGTACTCGGCGGTCTTCTCCGGATCCTCGACGATGGCGGCCCAGGCGTCCACCGGGTCGGCGTGCTCGGCGCGCGCCGCGCGCCAGAGCTTGAGCAGCCGGCCGCGGATCATCGGATACTTCAGCCGGTTCGCACTGTAGATGTACCAGGAATAGCTGGCGCCGCGCGGGCATCCACGAGGCTCGTGATTGGGCAGATCGGGCCGCGTACGCGGATAGTCGGTCTGCTGGGTTTCCCAGGTGACGAGGCCATCCTTGACGTAGATCTTCCAGCTGCAGGCGCCGGTACAGTTCACGCCATGGGTGGAACGAACCACCTTGTCGTGCTGCCAGCGCTGGCGGTAGGACCTTTCCCAGGAACGGTCCTCCAGGGTGGTCTGGCCATGACCGTTGGCAAATTCGTCACGCACCTTGCGGAAGAACATGAGGCGATCGAGAAAATGACTCATCAGCGGGCTCCATGGATGAGCGGGTGAGCAGGGGCTGTCATTCCGGTGCTCCCGCCGGCACGGCCTGCCGGCGCAGACGCACGAGCAACGTGTCGAGCAGTCCCGCGAGGGTGGCTGCCCAGGCGATCAACGCCACGTAGAGGAACAGCCGAGACAGCGGCAGCAGAAACGGCAGATTCAGCACGTGCGCCAGGTGATACGTGCACACGCCATACATGCCGAGCGGAAACACGCCGCCCCAGTAGAGCGGGTCGTAGCGGAACGGAAAGCCCCGAAGCAGGTAACGCCACACGCCGAGCACCAGCAGCATGGGGATCCACCACGTGCCGATCGCCCAGAACAGCAAGGTCATCCCCTTGATGAACGGCGCCAGACCGGTGAGCGTGTAGCTCAATGCCTGATGTTCCAGCAGCGCCGTCCCGGCCAGCGTAGAGATCGCTACGGCACCCATGTTGATCCAGTACGGCGGAGCCAGATCGTCCGGTGCCATCTGCAGGAAGGTGTAGCGAAAGAAGATCAGCGTGATCAGCCAGACGTACACCATGCCGCCGCCGAGCCAGAGCACCAGGGACGCGAATGCCAGCACATCCCGATGTGGCTCGAACACCTCGGTAGCGATGAGCATGGTGAGAATCGACAGCGACTGCGTCGCCACGACGGCTACCAGCCAGCCGCCATTCAGGCCCTGGTTCATGGGCGGCTTCTGCTCTCGCACCGTGAGCGCCGCGAGCACCCCGTACATCACCAGCGCCCAGAGCACGGCGGTCACGACCCACAGCCCGATGCCCCAGTCGATCGCATCCGCCTGCAGCATCTGGTTTCCAAGCACGCCGGAAGCCGCCACGGTGGTGAAAAAACCCACGCCGCGGCTGTGGCTGGTGAGGTCGGCGACGAACGCCTGTGGGTAGCGGAAGACGCGCCACACGGTCAACGCGACCAGAACCGGGTAGAAGATAAGATTCAGCCAGAACAGAGCCCGGCCGATCGTCGTCAGGCCGTGGAGCGTGGCGGCGATCGCGACGATGCCGGTTGCCATGACCAGCGCGAAGTAGGCCGGATGAAGGGACTCGAGATCGTCCGGGTTGCCGTGGCCGAATCGTAGAGTTACCCGGCGCGTTCGATCCGCCGTCCGCGGCGCGCGTTGGGTCTGGTCCGATTTACGGCCCGATTGATCCAAGTCGGTAGCTACCGTCCGGCGCTCGAGCTTCGACGCGCGCCCCACGCCGCGTCGAGCAGCTTGTCAAGCACAGCTTGTTCACTATGGCTGCTGAGGTTAGCGCAGATGCACCAGCGAAGAAACAACCATCGCCGGAGCACGTGCACGCCGGTGCGCCGGATTTGCCCCTCCGCTAACGACGGCCGGAAAGCTGCCTGCCAGACAGCCGGCGGCGGTTTCCCCACGCCGGCCCGGTGCTGCCACCGGACCGGCCGGCCGCTGCTCTACTCCTGATCTACCCAACGGTCGATGGATGCAGGCTCGACGCCCGCTTCGCTCCACAGCGGATCGTCTTCCGGCGTGGCGTTGCTCCAGGAATATCCAGCGCTCCAGGAGAAGCCGTTGCTCCAGGAGAAGCCGGTGCTCCAGGAGAAGCCATCGCTGTGTGAGTAGCCGTCGTCACCATCCATGGCCACGGTGCTGGTGCTCCACGAAAATCCGGTGTTCCAGGAGAATCCGTCTGCGCTGAGGTCGGCGCCGTTGCTCCAGGAGAAGCCCGTGTTCCAGGAGAACCCCGTATTCCAGGAGAAGTTCTGACTGTTGGGCTCGCCGGAAGGCACACCGTCCCAGACCGCACCATCGCCGTCGATGAATCCGACTCCGCTGCTGCTCATGATGCCGTAATGACCGTCGGCGTCGCGATTTGCAGGGCCTCGATAGTGATCGTAACCGGCCAGATCGTCATTCACGTCGAGACCGCGGTTGGCGCAGCCGGTGGCGCTGCCTGCCACGGATCGGGCGGCATCCACGAGACCCGCGCCCTGCTGGAACACGCTGTAGAGCATGTCGCCGTCGATATCGACGGCCGTCCGGGCGGTGGAAATCAGCCGACATTTGACGTCATCGGGTGAAAGGTCGGGGTGCGCCTGCAGCAGCAGCGCCGCCACCCCGCTGACCACCGCGGCAGCCTGAGAGGTGCCGGACATCACGTAGAGACGCTTGGCATCGTCAGCGAACTCGGGGTGCTCCCGGGCGATCGCATGCTTGTTTTTGTGCATGTCGCCCAGCAGATGGCCGCCCGGGGCGATGATCTCGGGTTTGATGAAGCCTTCCACGGTGGGGCCCGCGGCGGAGAAGCTCGCCAGGCGATCATCACTGCTGTCCTGCGGCGTATAGCTGTCTGTCATCGCGCCCACCGTGATCACGTACGGGACATTGCCCGGTACACCGATGGTCATAGGATCGGGCCCGCCATTGCCCGCGGAGGCCACCACCACGATACCGGCCTGCCAGGCTTCCATGACTGCCTGGTTCAGCGGATCTTCCCAGTAGTAGGAGCGTGGACTGCTGCTGAAGGACATGTTGATCACCCGGATGCCGTAGACGTCCTTGTTGGCGACGATCCAGCGGATGCCACGGATGACGTTGGCATAGCTGCCCATGCCGTTGGCGTCGAACGCCTTGACCACGACGAGACCCGCACCGGGCGCAACGCCCATGGGCTGGCCGGCGGAGGACAGCCGAGAAGACATGATGATGCTGGTTACGTGACTGCCGTGACCACTTTCGTCGTCGGCGCTGCCGACGGAGTCGGTCATGGCGTCGTATTCCACCACGGACCGCCAGTTGCCGTTCAGGTCGCGGGCAAGGGACTTGTCTGTTTTCCACCAGCCAGTATCCAGCACCGCCACGGTCACCCCCGTACCGGTGAGCCCCTGCGCCTGCAGCGCGGCGGCTTCCACGAGCTGCACGTCATCGGCGGCGGGCACTGCATGTTTATCGGGATGTGCGGCATACGAGGGCGAAGAGAGGGCCGAGAAGGAGGCAAGGGAAAGTGCAAATGAGAGCGCGATCGAGGTCCGCATGAGGAGAGGCTCCACTAGTCCTTGATGTGGTGGCATCGTAGGATGCCGACATGCTGGTCCCGCCCGGTCGCGTGGCGCGAACGGCGACGGTCCTTATCGGAAAAGTAGTCCAGATGCTCGAGTTTGGCGTCGGACGAGGAGGTGACGACGGAGGTCGGCGCGATGGGGCGGATGCACGGTGTACGTTGCAGAGCGCTGGAAGTCCTGGCTGTCGTGCTTGGCGCCGTGTTGCCGGTGGTGGCGGTCGCCTCCGATGGCATACGGTTTTCCAACCTGTCCGTGGAGGACGGTCTGTCTCAAACCGCCGTGCAGACCATCCTGCAGGATCGCCGCGGATTTATCTGGCTCGGCACGCAGGAAGGGTTGAACCGCTTCGATGGCCGGGAGTTCGTCCACTTCTTCCGCGACGACTCCAACGATCTCACGCTGTCGCGTAACTGGATCTGGGTACTGCATCAGGATCGCCGCGGAAACATCTGGGTCGGTACCGACGGTGGCGGGCTCGATCGGCTGGATCCGGACTCCGGGACGTTCACCCATTTTCGACATCGCCCCGGCGACGCCGCCAGCATCGGCGGCGATGTGGTTCGCGCCATCGCCGAGGACGCCGGGGGCTATCTCTGGGTAGGGACCGACGGAGGCAGCCTGTCCCGCGTCGATCCCCGCGACGGCACGGTGGTGCAGCTCTCCGAACTGCCGGCCGGCGCATCGCTGCCGGACGAGCGTATTCGGGCACTGGAACGTGGCCCCCAGGGCACCATCTGGATCGGCACGGACGGCGGTGGCCTCTTTCGCCTCGATCCGGGCGACGGCAAGGTCGAAGCTGTGCCAGTGGCTGGCGCGGGGCGCATCCGCGCCCTCGCGAATGCCGGTCGAGATCTTTGGATCGGCACCTACGAAGGCGGCTTGCTGCGCCTCGATATCGCCACGGGTGCAGTCATCCGGTACGTGCACGATGCGGATGATCCACGGAGCCTGTCGGGCGACAGCGTGCGATCGTTGTACATGGATGCCAGCGGGGCGCTGTGGGTCGGCACCGATGGCGCAGGTTTGAACCGGTTCGTCTCGGATGCCGAAGGTTTTCGAACGTACCGGCACCAGGCGACCGAGACCTCGAGCTTGGCGGACGACCACGTGGTGGAGCTGTTCCAGGACCGGGGCGGCGTGATCTGGGTCGGCACCTACGGGGGCGCGAGCCGGTGGAACCCCGGTATCGGCACCTTCGCCACGGTGGCCCGCCGCGGCGACGCACCGAACCAGCTCAGCGACAACTACGTCACCAGCCTTGAGCAGACAGCGGACGGCGCCATCTGGGTGGGCACCTACGGTGGCGGATTGAATCGCTGGGATCGGGCCCACGACAGCTTCACCCACTACCGCAGCGATCCAGAGGATCCCACGACCATCGGCGATGATCGTGTGTTCGCCCTGGAAGCCGACGGCGACTCGCTCTGGATCGGTACCAGGGGCGGAGGGCTCGGCCGCATGGACCTCCGCTCGCATGAGGTGCGCCGCTACCGCCCCGACCCGGCGAGGAGCGAGAGCCTGAGCGCCGACGGCGTCACCACCATCCTGCGCGACCATCGCGGGATCGTCTGGGTCGGTACCTTCGTCGGCGGCCTGAACCGTCTGGACGACCCGGACGTCGACCGGTTCGTGCACTATCGTCACGATCCTGGCGACCCTCAGAGCCTGTGCGCCGACCAGGTGCTCGACTTGCTCGAGGATGCGGCAGGCGCCATCTGGGTGGGTACGTTCGGTGGCGGGGTGTGTCGCCTCGACGTGAAAAGCGGCACGTTCACTCAGTTCCGGCACGATCCCAATGACCCCCGAAGCCTGTCCAGCGACCGGGCCTGGTCGCTGCACGAGGATGCCGCAGGCAACCTCTGGATCGGCACTCAAGACGGCGGCCTGAACCTGTGGACGGCCGAGGACCGCGCCGCCGGACACGCCGTGTTCACCCGCTTCGGCCGCGAGCAAGGGCTCGGCAACCTGGCCGTCTATGCCGCCGAGAGCGACGCTGAAGGCAACGTCTGGTTCAGCACCAACCGCGGGCTCGGCAAGCTGGAACCGGCGACCGGCGTGATCCGCCGCTACGACGTGACCCGCGGATTGCAGAGCAACGAGTTCAATCACGGCTCGCACGGCAGGACAGCGGCGGGAGAGCTGATGTTCGGCGGCATTGCCGGCTTCAATATCTTCCAGCCCGGATCCATTCACATCAACGAACACCCGCCGCAGATCGCCTTCACCCAGATCGCCCGCTTGAACCAGCCGATGGACCTGCGCGACGCCCTGCGGCAGGGCCAGACGCTGACGTTCTCGCATCGCGACGTGCTGGTGTCATTCGAGTACGCTGCCCTCGACTACACCGTGCCGAGCCGCAACACCTATCGTCATCGGCTGGTGGGGTTCGATCGCGACTGGGTGAACGACGGTACCGTTCGCCGTACCACCTATACCAACCTGGCCTCAGGCAGCTACACCTTCGAGGTGGACGCCGCGAACAGCGACGGCGTGGGGGCGGTTGCCCCGCTCGAGCTCCATTTCACCGTGTTGCCACCGCCCTGGGCGACCTGGTGGGCCATCACCGCCTACGCTCTGCTCGCCCTCGCGGCCGTGCTGCTCCTGTACCGCAGTCAGGCGCGGCGAGTGGCGACCGCGGAGCAGATTCAGCGGACGAACGACGCGCTGCGCGCAGAGATGGCGGTACGGGAGCATCAGCAGCGCGCTTTGATCTCTGCCAAGGAGCAGACCCAGCGCTACCTCGACGTGGCGGAGGTGATCATCCTTTCCCTGGATCAGAACGGCGATATCCGGCTGATCAACCAGACGGGGCTGCGCGTGCTGGGCTATCGGGAGCCGGAGCTGATAGGCCGTAACTTCTATCAGACGCTGGTGCCCGCGGCCGATCGCGAGATGGTGCGGGCTCGCTTCGCAAGCGTCGACGATTACGCATACTCGGAGTTGCCGATCGAGACCCGGCACGGCGCGCAGCGGTTGATCGCCTGGCACACCGTATCGTTGCCGGCCACGGAGGACGAGCCGGGGGGACTGTTGATCTCCGGCATGGATCTCACCCAGATGCGCAGCCTGGAGCTGCAGGTACGCGAAGCGCAGAAGCTGGAAGCGCTCGGCACCCTGGCCCGCGGCATCGCTCACGATTTCAACAACATCCTGGGAGCCGTGCTCGGGTTCACCGAGATGCTCCGCGGCGAGGTGGCCGCCGGGAGCAAGGCGGCCGGCTATCTCGACGACCTCGAGCTTTCCGTCGATCGCGCCCGCAATCTGGTGAAATCGATCCTCACCTTCGGCCGGCAGGCCCCGCGCGAAGCGGCGCCCACTCTGGTGCAGGCTCTGGTCCAGGAAGCGCTGCAGCTGCTGCGCCCGACCCTGCCGCCTTCGATTCAGATCGTCACCCGCTGCGACGAAAGCGCTCCGCCGGTGATGGCGGACCCGAGCGAGCTTCACCAGCTCGTCATGAACCTGGCCACCAACGCGGCACAGGCGATGGCGGACGAGGGCGGCGTGCTCACACTGTTGGTAGCCCCCCACGAGGTCTCACGGGAGCAGGCGCGGTCCCGGCCGCACATGCGCATCGGTCCGCACGTGCAGCTGGTGGTGGCCGACACCGGGCCGGGCATGGACGAGGTGACCCGGTCACGGATGTTCGAACCGTTCTTCACCACCAAAGGCCCGAGCCGCGGCACCGGGCTCGGGTTGTCCGTGGTCCACGGTCTGGTCACCCGGATGGGCGGCGACATCACCGTGGACAGCGAGCCCGGCCGAGGCACGCGTATCAGTATGCTGCTGCCGGCGTGCGGCGAAGCCGCCTTCCCTCCGTCCAGCAAGCCGGTGGAGACAGCCGCTCCCCCACGCGGTACCGAGACGGTGATGCTGGTGGACGACGAGCCCACCTTGGTGGAGCTGGGGCGGGCCATGCTGGCACCGCTGGGATACCGGGTGGTCAGCGCCGCGGACGGCCGCGAGGCTCTGCGCCAGCTGGCGCCACCGGCCGCCGTGGACCTGCTCGTCACAGACCAGAACATGCCCGGCATGTCCGGCGTCGCGCTGGCGCGGGCCGTGAAGGACATCCACCCGAACCTGCCGGTGATCCTGGTGAGCGGAGCCCACGACGCGAGTATCGGCGATCCCGCAGTCGATGCGACGCTGGAGAAGCCCGTCAGGCTGCGGGAGCTGGCCCGCGCCGTACGCGCGGTGCTCGATCGCCCGCGTTGATGTCCGGGGCCACGATTCCAGCAACGTGGCCCTGCGGTCGACCACAACGGACGGAGCCGATCCTCCGATTCAGCGGATCAGCCGCGCTGGCTCTGCGATACCCGACGCGTCGATCGCGCCAGCCAGCCGCGCATCGGCAGTGGCGACGGCGCAGCGCAGGCGCTGGGCGAGCGCAGCATACAGCGCGTCGTAGACGCTCAGGTCGAGAGCATGCGCGAGGCTGCGCGCCGGCACTGTGAGCTCGGCGACGGGGGTGTAGGCGATGGGAACCGCCGCAATGGCTTCATAAGCCGCATCCGCTTCAGGGCGATCGAGGATTCGCCGACGGACCTTTGACCACAGCACGTTCGCGACCTCCAGCAGCAGGAAGTCCGGGGCATGCAGAACGTCTTCATCGAGCAGGCGGAGTGCCGTGTCCTGGCCGTTCTCATCGAGTATCCACTTCAGGGCAGCGCTGGCATCGACGACAACCACGGCGGCGATCAGCGTGAGAGATCACGCGTGCGGGTGTCGCGCATTTCCCGCAGCAGATCCTCAGCAGGTGTGTCGGTGCGACTTTTCAAGCTGTTCCGCACCGCCTCGAGGCGGGCGCGGGCGACCTCGCGATCGACCCCGGTCGCGATGGCCAGCGAACGACGCGCTTCATCTTCGACAGAGCGCCCAGCCGCAGCCGCTCGCTTGCGGAGCGCCTGCATGACGGCATCGTCCAGTTTTCGGATCGTGATCTGAGCCATGGCGTGAAGCGTATGATGATTGCGCATTCAATGCAATCATCCCTAAGTCGCTTTCTTTTCTCCCGTGATCCGTCAGATAGCGACACTTCGCAGGGCGTCGGGCGGGTAATCCCCCGCTGGGAAGCACGGGCGCCGTGTGCGACGATCACAGGCTCCGATCGGAGAAAGCGTGATGGACCAGCAAGCAGCCGAATCGTCGGCGTATGTCCCGCCCCTGCAACGCACCCGGGGGCAGCCACCGCCGATCGCGGCGAACGGCGGCTTGTCCTTCATGTCGTTCGACCGGGGTGGAGATGCCGGCACCGCCGCGGCGCTGGAAGCGGCGCTCCGCCAGATTGCCGAGGGGCACGGGCGGGCGCTCATCGACCGGCTCGACCATGCGCCGCCTGGGCCCATCGAAACCCCGTGGGGCGTCGGCTTTCGCCGTTACCGGGAGTGCCTCGACTACATCCGCGCGAACCACATCCGAGCGCCGGAAGGCGGCGTGGCGTTGCCGCTGCGTTACAGCATCGACGAGCAACCGTCGTACTCGGTGGTGTCGTCCAATGCGCTGTGGCGGGACCCGGCGCGTGCGGAAGAGGCGCGCCTGCTGCGCCAGGAAGAGCACGATACCGTTCGGCGCTGCCTGTACTTCCCGCAGGTGCTGCGCGATGCGCGGCGAATCGAGGACTACTATCCGGGCCTCTCGCCGTACAGCCCGGCCAGCATGGACAGACTCGGCGTCGCGCTCGCGCACTGCGAGTCGACGTGTCGCAACTTCTACGACGCGGCCGAGGTGGAGCGGGTGTTCTACCCGGAGATGGAGAAGCTGCTGCTCGAGTTCTTTCCGGGGGCGACGGATGCGCTGGTGTACAACCACGACGTGTTCGACAAGGACTACCAGGGCGACCGTACGGAGGACCAGGACAACAAGAACCCGGGCGTGAACGCCAACTACGCCAACCTGGTGCACAACGACCTGAACGACAACAGCGGCCGCGTCCGCTGCCGTGAGCTGCTGACGAAGAACCTGCGCAACTTCGGCCGCGAGCAGCACTACACGGAGGCGGAGGCCGACGCGAAGATGTCGCGGCGGTTCATGTCGATCAACCTTGCCAAGCCCATGGAGACCGTGCAGCAGAACCCCTTCGTGCTCTGCGCCTGGCCGTCGTTCGCCGACCAGCCCTACATCACCAACTACCGCATCTACGACGACCGGGTCGGCGAGACCACCCGCTTCACCTACCGCCCCGACCACGAGTGGTACTGGATTCCCCGGCAGCAGCCGAACGAGGTGTCGATGCTCAAGTGCTACGACTCGGTCACCGACGGCTCGGTGTCGCGCTGGTCATTCCATACGGCATGCATCGATCCCACAGCGCCCGACGACGCGCCCTGCCGCAGGAACGTCGTGGTGCGGTCGTTCGTCTTCTTCTAGACCGATCGCCAGACCGATCGCTAAGCCCGGCTCTGCCCGGCCATCTGCTGGATCGAGACGACCACGAACTCCGCGGGTCTGAGCGGCGCGAACCCCACCTTGATGTCGACGAGCTCCAAGTCGACGTCCATGGCGGGGGTCGTGGCGGCGTCGCACCTTACGAAGTAAGCGTCACGTGGAGTCACGCCCTGGAACGCGCCCTGCCGGAACAGCTCGTTCATGAACGCTTCTGCGGCCAGCCGCAGCTGCGCCCGCAGCGGCTCGCCGTCGCGCTCGAACGCCGCGAAGCGGGTGCCGCGGTCCAAACTCTCTTCGACGAACAGCGCCATGCGGTGCACCGGAATGTACCTCCACTCACTCGCCGGTTCATCCGCAGCGAGCAAGGTGCGCGCTCCCCAGCTCACGGTGCCGGAGGCCGGAAAGGTCCGCAGACAGTTGAGCCCCAACGGGTTGAGGACATCGTTCTCCAACTGGGAAAGCTCGCAATCCAGCGCCTGCACCCCATGCAGCTGCGCGTCGAGTCCGGCCGGCGCTTTCCAGATGCCGCGCTCGGTGTCGGTGCGCGCCCACAGACCGGCGATCAGTCCCGAGTTTGGGAACGCGCGCGGCTGACCGTTCTGCAGCGGATCGGCCAGGTGGATGCGCGGGAAATAGGCGGCGGCGTTGCTGCTCCGGAGCGCGCCATTGGCGCCGTCGACGATCCAGTCGCGCGCAGCGTCGAACGTGGCCACCTTCGCATCGATGTCGACGATCATCATCGCCCGGCGCTCCTCGGCGTAGCCGATGGCCTCGCCCAGTGCCGTGACCTCGTGCACGCCCGGCAGACAGAGTACGTTGAAGATGTCGGCGTCCTCGAGCGCGTAGATGCCGGTCTTGTCTGCGCGGCTGCCGATCATCGGCTCGTTCCCCGCGCTCCGCACGATCCAGCAGGTGCGGCCGCCGTTCAGGAAAAAGTGGCTGACCGCGTAGGACAGCTCGCTGTCGCTGTGGAGCCCGCCGAACGTCCGCTCGAAGTCCGCGAAGCTGAACATCTGCCGGGCCTCGTTCACGGGGCCGTCGGCCGTGGGGCCGACGAACGCGGCGATGGAAGTCGGCACTCCAGTGATGGGGCGGGGCCCGGTCGGTGCTTCCTCGATGTACACGCCCACGGCGGCTGACGGGTCGGCTCAGGCTACGGCCGTGGCCACAGTGCCCTGGCTTCAGCCAGGAGCTTCGGCACGTCACGCGGCCTCAGCACCTGCTCGTGCACGGCTTTTCGCGCGGCCGCCTCGAACCTGGCGAGGTACGTCGCCTGGTCGCCGTAGAGTGCGCGGACCTTCTCGGCCGGGAACGGCTCACAGGAACCGCCGAGCAGGGCGAAGATGCCTTCGCCTCGGGGAATCGCGCAGTTGGTGGCCACGGGCACCTCGACCTGGGGAAGCCGGATACCGCCGGCGGCAATGCCGTGCTCGTCGCGCACGATCTGCGGCGGCTTGCCGGCGAACTCGATCTTCGGCTGTATCGGCGGCGCAACGCCCTCGGCGACCCAGCGCTGCATGTGATGGAACACCGCGTCGTACAGCAGGGCCATGGGAACGGCGTTGATGTGGGGGTCCATGGGCCTGCCGACGATCTGATCCCGCTCCTGCAGCGCCTGGCGCGTCTGCTGAACCTGGCGCGACACGTGGCAGGTGCCGGCGGCTTCCCAGTAGCGGAAGGTGTCGGTATCGGGCTGGCGGACGCCGTAGCACGACATGGCTTCCAGCTCCGAGTTCACCACGAAGACCGGGATGTCGAGATCGTCGCGAATGAGGTTCTGGCCCACCAGCTGGGTCTGCGGGGCGCCTTGCGGCACGGTATTGATGTTGACGACGGTGTCGCCCACCTCGAGCGGGGTGCCGCGGCCAAAATAAATTGCCAGTATGCAGCCGTCCAAGGCGTGGCTCTGCGGCTGGACGGCATTGAGGTAGGTGGCGAGCCGGCCTGCCGATTGCGACGCGCCCCAGCCGATCACATGGTGCACGTCAAGGCCGCCCAGCGGGTCCGGATCGCGGCGCCGATCCGGGCCCACCGCCAGCGCCGCCTGAGTGAAGACGTCGAAAGCGTAGTCGTCGGAAGGGATGGAGAGGGTGCCGTAGCGCGCCGGATCCCACTGGGCAAGCCCCTGGTGCACGGGCGGCAGCCCATCGATGCCGACCTTCTGGGTGGTGAGAAAGACCATGGCGAAGCCGCTCTCGAAGAGCTCGAGGCTTTCCGCGCCGAACAGGTCGTAGCCGGCGGTGACGTTGTTCCAGTTCAGGATCACGGTGCCGTTGAAGCGGCCGGGATCCGTCGGCCGATAAACGATGAAGCGGGTGCGGAATTCCGCCTGGCCGGCCACCTCGGCCTGCCACTGGCCGTCTCGGCGTGAGGTGGAACCGTTGACGTCGCGGTAGCGCGTGGCGGTACCGGCGAGGAAGTATTCCTGCTCCTCGTATCCGAGCCCATCGACGTCCTGCAGGGAGGCCGCGAACGGCCAACCGTGCCGGCCGCCCTCGATGGGACCGCTGACCGTGGCGGTCGCTTGGGCAAGTGTCTTCATCTATGTGGCCTGGCCAACCTCCTTCAGCCGATGGATTTCATCACAGTCGCCGTCGGTAAGCACGGCTCGAGCGGCAGTCGGGCGCCCGAGCGCCTCGCCGTTGTCGAGGCTGTCCGAGGTCCTGCAGCTTCGTCGCGGAATGGCACCAGAAGGCGAGTCGCCGTCCGCCGGCGCGCGTAGTCTGACCGAAAGTGGCCATGTAAGGACATGACGTTGCTGCTGGGAGTCGTGAGCGCGAGTCGGCGACAGTGCAGGGAGCTGTGCGGCTGTGACCACCGTTATTGAGCGGGAGCGGGCGACTGCGCCGATCCACACGCTGGTCATCAACGCCGGCTCCTCCAGCCTCAAGTTCTGGGCCAGCGGGTGGATCCGTCGACGGTCGATTGGCACAACCTCGAGCGCGTGCCCTACGTCTTCCGTCAGGAGCCGGGGCCCGACAATGCGCTGGGGCGAATCAAGTTCATGTTTCCCAACGAGCACTTCGTGTTTCTGCACGATACGCCCCATCGTGAGCTGTTCGCCCAATGGGCACGGACGTTCAGCTCCGGCTGCATTCGGGTGGAAGACCCGTTCTCACTGGCGGCATCGTTGCTGCGCGCGCCGGACCAGTGGAGCGAGTCGGCGATCACCGCGCTGGTCGATTTCGGCGAGACGCGGCGGGTGCCGCTGCCGACCCCGTGGCCGGTCTACATCCTCTATTGGACCGCCGAGGCGGATCGGTCGGGCCGGGTGCGGTTTTTCCCGGATGTCTACAGGCGGGACGCTGTGGTGCTCGACGCGCTGAATACCAGCGTGGTGGACCTGCCCACGCCGCCCGGCAGGGCCGGGCCTTGACCGGCGAAATCGACAGCATCGGCGGTGGGTAGCCGACGTGCGTTCTGCGGTCGCTTTGCTGTTTGGGCGTCGGCTGGTCTGCATCATGATGCTGATGAGCCTGTGCATGGCAGCGGCGTGGGGAGATGACATCGAGCCACGGCGGTGGACGCCGCTGCCGGTGGGCACCAGGATCGTTGGCGTAGGCTACGCCTACACCAACGGCGATCTGTTCTTCGACCCGGTTCTGCAACTCGAGGATACCAGTTCGGACGTTCACACAGTGGCCGCCTCCTACGTGCAGTCGTTTTCGGTGCTCGGTAAGGCGACTCGGCTCGACATCGTCGTGCCATGGCAGAGCGCCGAATGGAACGGGATCCTCCGTGGAGCGCCTGCGAGAACCGACCGCGTCGGCTTTGCGGATCCGGTTGTGCGCCTGTCCGTTCACCTGCTAGGAAACCCCGCCCTCGGGGCGGACGATTTCCGCCGGCAGATGTCGACGCGCAGGGCAAACACCGTGCTGGGGGTGGCGGTGTCCGTCGCCCTGCCGTGGGGCGAGTACTTCGACGATAAGCTGCTGAACCTGGGGCAGAACCGCTACGTGTTCCGCCCACAGGTCGGCGTGCTGCACACCCGGGGAGCGTGGTCCTACGAATTGACCGGATCGGCCTTTCTGTTTGGCGACAACGACGACTTCTTCGGCGGTACGCGACGCAAGCAGGAGCCGTTGTATGCGGTGCAGGCTCATGTAGTTCGGCTGCTCGAGCCCCGCTTCTGGGTCTCGGTGAGCGCCGGTTACGGCATTGGCGGGCGTAGCACGATCGGCTCGGTCGAAAAGGACGACGAGCGTGCCGACGTGCTGGCGGGCATCTCCGCCGGCATGGCCCTGCCGAGGCGGCAGAGCCTCAAGATTGCCTATGTACGGTCGTGGGCGTTGCGAGACGTGGGCGCCGACACCGGCACATTGAGCGTTGCCTGGACCGTCTCGCTGTAGCTTTTGCTCCCGGCTCGCACGTGCCGCGGGCGGCGCTGCGGCGCAAATGATTGGCGTCAAATGGCAGGAGCCTGCAGTCGGCGCTCCGTAGCATGCGCTCGATACTGCACCGTGGCGCAGGCCATGACGGTTGACGGTTGAGAAGCACAGCAACGATGTCGGCCCCGAGCACACTGACATGAACAAACCGGAACGAAGGGCGTGGATATTTGTGGCGCTCTTACTCGTCTGCGGCTGCGAAACAATGAAGGCCAAGTCGGACTTCGATCCGAGCGTGGATTTCAGCCACTACCAGACCTACTCCTGGATCTCGGATCATCCGCTGTTGGCGTCGGCGCCCGGTGTGAGCCCGCTGGCGGAGGAGCGCATTCAGCATGCCGTCTCAGAGGTGCTGGCTGCGAAGGGATACCGCTTCGTCGAACCAGGTGCCGCCGCCGACTTTGTGGTTGCGTTCACATTGGGGACGCGTGAGGTGGTGAGTGTCGACCCCGCCGGCTATCCGGGGGGGTTCTACCGGCCCTACGGATGGGGCGGTCCGTATCAGGGCTTGGACGTGCGCCAGCACACCGAGGGCCGCCTGGCCATCGACCTGTTCGATACACGACTCAGGCGGCCGGTTTGGCATGGCTATGTGACCAAGAGCATCACAAGCAAGGATCAGGCGAACCCGCAAGCGGTTATCAGCGCGGCGGTGACGTCGATCCTCGGCAAATTTCCGCCCGGCAATTGATGGGAATCCAGATCAGGACGAAATGATGAGTAAGATGAGACAAGCAGCGGCAAAGGCCAGAAGCGTTTCCCTCGCGGTGGCACTTTGCTGCGCCGCCCTGGGGTCGTCGCCCGGGTATTGCGCCCAGCCCTCCACCCTGTCCATCGAGCAGCAGATCGAAATTGCCCGCTCCATGAACGAGGCCACCCGACAGTCCACAATGGCGGCCAATCTTGACGTAAGTGCCGAAGCGGCCGATGCCTTCTGGCCCGTCTATCGCGAATACCGGTCCGAGGTGAACGCGCTCAACGACGAGTTGAAGAGCATCATCCTGCGCTATGCCGAAAGCTATCAGGATCTTTCGGGCGACGAGGCGTACCAGCTCGCTGACCAGACCGCGAAGCTCCAGATTCGCCGCGACAAGCTCAGACAGACGTACCTTAAACGCTTCGCCAAGGCGCTCTCGCCGCGCGATGCCGCTCGAGCTTTCCAGATCGAGAACAAGCTCGATGCGTTGTTCCAGGCCATGCTGGCCTCCGAGATTCCGTTGGTAAATGTAGAGAGCCGTCCCTGATGCCCGCTCTGCGCATGGTGGCGCCCATCGGCATGGTGGACCGGGCGCCCCGAGTTCCTGGAGTTATTTTATGCGACTGACGACGAGTTCGTTCCGTATTTGGATTCTTGTTGCTCTGGCACTGGCAGCCTGCATAACGGTTGTTCAGGTCCGGGCGGAGCCGGTGATCTATCCTGCCAAAGGGCAGAGCGCCGAGCAGCAGAAGCAGGATGAGTACAGCTGCTACGGGTTCGCCAAAGACCAGTCGGCGTTCGACCCCATGGCCGCTCCGACGGCCACGACGGCACGTCCGGAGCAGCAGCAGGCGCCCGCTGTGCGCGGGGCTGCGCGCGGCGCGCTGCTGGGCGCCGCGGTGGGGGCGGTCGCCGGAGATACCGGCCAAGGTGCGGCGATCGGTGCCGCGGCGGGGGGCACTTTCGGCTTGATGCGCAAACGCGACGCCGAGCGCAAGGACCAGGAGTGGGAGCAGCAGCAGACGGCCATCTACCAGCAGAACCGTCAGAACTATGACCGCGCCTTCTCCGCCTGCATGGAAGGTCGCGGCTACACCGTTCGTTAGGAGGATCAGATGATGCGCGTCTCGATGTTTAGCTTGATCCTGCTGGCGGTGCTATCCGTACCGGCTGCGGCGGATGTCTTCGATGGTAAGCATCCGCTGCTTTGCACGGCGTTTGTGCTGTATCAGTGCGATCTCGAGTCGCAGTGTGTCGCGGTGAAGCCCGAAGAAGTCGGCGCTGCCGGCGATGCCTGGACGATCGACTTCCGGACCAAGGAGGTCACTTCCACGACCAAGGGAGCGGTGCCGAACAAGATCGGCGGGTTTCAGCAGATCGATGGCAAGTTGTTCCTCACCGGTATCCAGGATGGTGACCCCAAAATTCGTGACGGGGCCGCCTGGAGCGTTGCCATCAATCAGCCCAATGGAGAGTTGACGATCGCAGTCGCGATCGAAGATGGAGCGTTCATCGGTCTGGGAAGCTGCGTGCCACGGTAGCGGGTGCTGTTTCGGGGGGAGATCACGCTACGCTGCCAGGCGATTTTGAGGGCGGACGTATGAGCGCTCGTGCGATTTGCAGTCTCCTCTGGCTGGTCTGGGCGGCAACGGCTGGCGTGAATGCGGCAACCGCGGCTTGCGCCCGTCCGGTGACGGATCGGCCGAAGATCGGCCTTGTGCTCGGTGGCGGAGGTGCTCGTGGCAGCGCGCACATCGGCGTGATCCGGGTGCTCCAGGAGATGAATATCCCCGTCGACTATGTCGTCGGCACCAGCATGGGTGCGCTGGTGGCGGCGCTCTTTGCTACCGGAATGACGGCGGATGAGCTCGAACGCGTAATGATGGATATCGACTGGGGCGACGTGTTGAGAGATGAGACGGCCCGTCAGGACCAGCCGTTCCGGCGCAAGCGCGACGACAACCTCGCGTTGTTCGGCCCGAAGCTCGGCATCAGCAAGGGCATGTCGATGATCGGGCCGGGCGCCATATCGGGCCAGAAGATCAGCTTCCTGTTCGAGCGGCTGATCACCGAACGTACCCAATCGACGGACTTCGATCGGTTGCCGATTCCATACCGTGCCGTGGCGGCGGATCTCGCTACCGGCGAGCAAGTGGTGCTGGACAAGGGAGACGTGGCCACGGCCATGCGCTCCAGCATGTCGGTACCGGGCCTCTTCGATCCGGTCGTGGTGAACGGCCACCTGCTGGTCGATGGTGGAATCGTCAACAATGTGCCTGTGGACGTCGTCAGGGACATGGGTGCGGACGTCGTGATCGCGGTGAACGTGGGCACGGGCCTCACGCCGAAGGAAAAGCTCAATAACTCCCTGGCGATCATCGTTCAGATGACGAACCTGCTGATCCAGGCGAACGTGAACAAGCAACTGGGCTCGCTGACGTCGCGTGACGTGCTGATATCGCCGCCACTGGGTGATCTGGTTTCCTCGGGCGATTTCCAGAAAGCGGCGACGGCCATCACGATCGGATACCAGGAAGCAGACAGGATGCGCCACCAGTTGGCCGGGCTGTCGGTGAGCGATGAACAGTATGCCGACTATCGGGCGCAGGTCCTTTCCTGTGTTTCGGCGCTGCCGAGGATCGACTTCGTGCGTCTCGACAACACCTCCCGCTTCGACGACGCGGTCATTCGTAAGCGCTTGACCATCAAGCCAGGCGCGCCGCTGGACACCAAGGAGCTGGATAGGAATATCCGTCAGATCCATGCGCTGGGGTTCATCGATCTGGCGCGGTACGAGGTGGTGGAGGAGGGTGGGAAGACAGGCGTCGTCGTGCACGTACGGCAGGACGACCGCGGCTCCCGCTTCCTCGAATGGGGGCTCGACTACGCGGGCGACCTGGACGACAGCTCGGTCAACCTCCGAGTCGGGTATCTGAACACCGCCGTGGATCAGTTTGGCAGCGAGCTTCGAGTGGTCGCTCAGCTCGGCGAAGATCCGGGAGCGCTGCTCGATCTGTACAAGTACGTCAATCCCAGGCTGAAGCTGTTCCTCGAGCCTCAACTGTACGCGGTGCGAACCGACTTCACATCCTACGACAAGCACGGGGATCAGACCCTGGTGGCGGACGTGACCAAGCTGGGAGCGTCCATGGCGATCGGGCGTGAGATCAGTCGGCACGCCAATCTGCTGCTGGGCGTCCGGTCGTTCTGGGGAAAGGTCGAGCAGAAAATCGGTGTAACGGCGCTCAACAGCTTCGACTTCCAGGGCGGTGAGTATTTCGCGCAGGCTACCTACGATCGCCTCGACGACCGTTACTTCCCCGGCGATGGGGGCCTCCTGGACATCCAGTTTCAGCGTGGTGACAAAAACCTCGGCTCTGACGACGAATACGATCAGCTGCAGCTCAACGGCCTCATTGCCCGGTCCTATTCGCGGCATACGTTCATGGCCGGGGCAAGGTACTACGAGACACTCGACCACGTCGCGCCGGTGTATGCGGTGTTCCGTGCCGGCGGATTCGCCCGGCTTTCCGGCCTCGAGGACGACCAGATCTCGGGCCAGAATTTCGCGATGATCCTGGGAGGCTACCGCTATCATTTTGCCGGCTCGGGTCTCTTGCCCGCGTATCTGGGCGGCACTCTGGAGTACGGAGAAGCCGCGGACAATCGCGACGACCTGTTCAGCGATGCGCTGTGGAACGGCAGCTTGTATTTCGGCTATCGCTCGCCGATCGGGCCGCTGTACCTCGGTGTCGGATTGTCCGAAGGAGGAGTACGTCGCTATTTCCTCAGGATCGGCAACGTGTTCGGCAACGCGAGCTTCGCGCGCTGAACCGGGACCGCATGGCGCCGAATGGCTGGCGCGATGTCCGCCCGTGCTGCCACAGTGGAAAGCGTGCAACATCTGGGCATACTGCCATGCGGCTGCGGATATGGACGACGTTGATCTGCCTGGCGGCCGGTTCCGCCTGTTTCGTCCAGGCTGACGCTGCGGAACCTCCGCTGGTTTCCGCGGAGGGTGAGCCGAGCTTTGTCTATCCGCAACGGCGTGAGGTGGACGGATACTCGCTGATCTTCCATGCTCCGCAGATCCGCGCCTGGCCGAAGTTCGAGCGATTCGAAGCCAGCATTGCCCTCGAGCTGACTCCGCCTGGCGGCGCGACGACCCAGTACGGGACGGCCGTCCTGACCGGCGACACCACCATCGACCTGGCCCGACGGGTGGTAGACGTGCGTGCCCCGGCGATTGGCGAGGTGACGTTCGCGGGAACGACATCGGGCGAGTACGAGGACGTCGTTCGACGCGCAGTGACTCGCACCCGTCTCGACGTTCCGCTCGACCTGTTTCTCGCCTACCTCGCTGAGGACGTACTGTCCGACCCTCCGCCGCCTGGCTTCAACCTGAAGCCTCCGGCAATTGTGGTGCGTACGAAGCCCACCCTGCTGCTCGTGATCGACGGTGAACCCGTGCCGGTCGCTATCGCCGATACCGGTCTCAAGCTGATCGTCAACGCCAGCTGGCCGTTGTTGCAGGACGATTCGGGTGATGGCTCCTATTACCTCGTCGACAAGGACCGCTGGCTGGTCTCATCCAAGTTGGAGCGCGGCTGGAAGGCGGCGAAAACGTTGCCCCCGGGCGTTACCAAGGTGCCGGATGCGCCGCAGTACAAGGCGATCATTCAGGCGCTGCCGTTGAAAGCGTCGGACAGGCGGGTGCCCGAAGTGGTCCTGGCGCGCACCCCGACCGAGCTGATCGTCACCGAAGGAAAGGCGAAGCTGGCGGACGTGCCGGAAACGGGCGGCCTGCAGTACGTGGTCAATACCGAGAGTCCGCTGTTCCGGCTGGAAAAGCGCTGGTATTTTCTTGTAGCCGGTCGCTGGTTCGCCACGGACAAGCTCAAGAACGGTAGCTGGTCGTTCGTCTCCAACCTTCCTGAAGCCTTCGAGAAGATTCCCGAAGATCATGCGGTCGCCGCGGTTCGGGCCTCGGTGCCCGGCACGCTGGAGGCTCGAATGGCCGCGCTGGAGGCGTTGCTGCCGGAGAAGGTGGAGGTGAAGAAGGACGCCGCGCCGGCCGTCGAGGTGAGCTATGCGGGTGAGCCGAAATTCGAAGCCGTAGCCGGCACAGAGGTGGCTCGAGCGGTCAACACCGGCTACGACATCATTCGCTATGGCGATCAGTACTATCTCTGCTACGGGGGCGCCTGGTACGTAGCCGCCAACCCGGTGGGGCCATGGGCGGTGACCGGGTCGGTTCCCTCCGCCATATATGCCATCCCGCCGAGCTCGCCGGCGTACAACGTCACCCAGGTGCAGGTGGCGCAGTCGACGCCGACCACCGTCGTCTACACCTACCCGCCGGCTTACACGTCGAGCGTCTATGTGGTCTACGGCGTACCCTACTATGGCACCGGCTGGTACTACCCGCCTTACGCCTATGGAGGCTACTACTATCCCTACTACGGCTCGTACGGGCATGGCAGCTGGTATAACCCCGCCACCGGCGGCTATGGATCGCGCTCCGTCTGGTACGGCCCGTACGGCGGCTACTCGTACTCCCAGGGATACAACCCCAGTACCGGCCGATCCGGCTACGTGGAGACGGCGTGGGACAATGACGAGTGGGAAAGCCACGGTGAGACCTACAACCCCCGCACCGGCGTTCACACCGAAACGTCCCGCAATTACGACGAAGACAAAGATAAGCTGAATACGAAACGTACCCTGACGCGGGGTGACGAGTCGATGACGGTCAGACGCACCCTCGACGACGACGCCAACTCATCGAGCGTCAGCCGCGAAACGTCGACGGGCGGCAGCAGCGAGATGCAGCGGCAGGTGGACTCCGGGACGATGACCAGCTCCGGCAGTATCACGACGAGCGATGGACGCACATACTCTGCTTCCGGCGAGCAGACCCGCAGCGGCGGTACCACGACGATTTCCGGTGATACCGGTTCGATGACGGCAACCACCGAGCGAAGCAACGGGCGGAGCGTCACGGGAATCGAAGGTTCCGGCGGTGGTCAGGGCGTCTCGATCTCCGGACAGGGGCCCGGTCGCACCACGGTCGGCGAGAGTGGCAGCGGTGACCTCTATGCCGGGCATAGCGGCAACGTCTTCAAGAAGACCGCCGACGGCAGCTGGCAACGCTATGAGAATGGCGGCTGGAGCACCATAGACATGCCGGACCGGTCCGGCGCGCGTGGGTCGAACCGGAGCTCGAGTAGCAGCAGCATGCAGAGCCGGCGGAGTGCAAGCACGCGGGATTACTCGCGTCTCAACCGCGATTATTCGGCTCGCATGCGCGGCAATCAGCAGTTTCGGCAGCGGAGCGGCGGCATGCGGTCCGGTGGTGGCCGCCGCCGCTAGCCAGGTTCCTTTCGCGAGAGGTTTTGTCAGCAAGGCGACGGAATGGTGAACGTTGAGCGTCTGTGCACGTGGCTCGGTAGCGCCGCTCTTGCGCTGTGCCTGATCGGCTACGTCGACGCGTGGCTAGGCTCCCGACTGGCGATGGCTGCGTTCGCCGAGACGCAGCCCGCAGTCGAGGTTGCAGGAACCGGGCTGCTCCCGCCGGCAGTGCAGCCGCGTCCGCCCGAACGGGGTTCTCCTCTGGGCATCATGAGGATCGAGCGCCTCGGGCTGGAGGTGCCCGTGCTCTACGGTACGGATCGCCTTACCCTCAACCGGGGCGCCGGTGTCATCGAAGGCTCCGATCTGCCGGGCGCGGACGGCCACGTCATCATCGCGGCACACCGTGACAGCTACTTCCGGCCGTTGAAGGACCTGCGTGTCGGGGACGTGATCGAGCTGAAGTCAGCGGCGGGGGTGCAGCGGTTCGCGGTGGAGCGCACGTTCATCACCGATCCTCTGGATGTCAGCGTGCTGAATGAACGGGGCAAAGCGATGCTGACCCTCATCACCTGCTATCCCTTCTACTATGTGGGGTTCGCGCCGGAACGGTTTATCGTAGAGGCGGTGCCTCGACAGCAGTAGTTACTCGCTGCCCGCCGGCCCGAGCGCCGTCAGCGCCTTGGCGAACGAATCCTCCAGAGTTGCCCGCAGGTCTTCCCAGGACGTCGGTTGCTTGTCGTCCCAGTTACCGATGGGGTCGACTTGAAATCCGTCAACGCGATGTTGAGCAACGCGGTGTGTGGTCCCGGCGTCAGAACCACCTGACGTCGAGCGGCCGCTGCGGAGAGTATGGCCGCCTTCATCGCGTCCGAGATCCGCTTCATCTCATCGGCATCGATCTCTTTCGTCTTGCTGTCCTCGGCAAAATAGAAGGAGACACCGCCGATGATGAGGTGGTCATAGTCGTTCAGATCGACGCCCGGCGTAACGTACCGGCTGACCCCCGGCACAGCGGGATGTGGGGAAAGCCTGGCCGCTTCCGCCGCGCTGAGGAAGCTTTCCGCCGCCTGTGCTCCGCCACAGATCACCAGGGAGACCAGGATCGCGCAGATTCTCATGGAGTCACGGCTTGCCGGCCGCAAGCTCACCACTGGTCGACATCAGGTCGTCCAGGCGGTCCCGCAGCAGCCGCCCCCAGCTACTGCCCAGGCGCTTGACTTCGGCCGTCGTCGTCACCGAGTTGCTCCTTTGGAAGTACGGACTGCTCGCTGCGCGCCGGTCCCCGGCGCGGGCGAGGATGGCCCCGGTAACCGAGTCCCGAAGCTCGAGGACCAGGGTGGCTTCACCGACCGACTGCAGGTAGATGTCGGAGCGGCCCGGCCTTTCGTCAGGGACATGAGAGACGACGTCGATCAGGCCAACGGTCAGCAGCAGCACGTCGTCTCCGGGCTCTTCGGCGAGCTCATAGCGCTTACCCTTGGCAAGCTCCTCCATGACCTCTTCTCGCAGCGCCGCGGCCAGCTTCTCCCGATTCTCGGGGGTAATCGGGAAGTCCGTTTCGCCGCGAAGACGAGCCGAGGTCGCGTTGCCCGACCAATCGGTCGGCTGATACGCGATACCCGCCCCTCGAACCAGCAACTTGTGGTAGCGCGACAGATTCAGGCCGTCTCGGACCCAGGCCGCGCCCATGCGGGATCGTTTGACGCGATACAGGCCGTCGAAGGACTTCTCCGCATCGGGCCCGGTCTCGATATACGGCTTCGCCGCGTACGTGTCGGGTGCATGCATCACAAGCAAAGCCGGCAGTAACAGGACCATTCGAGGAATCACTCTCATGGCGTTGTCTCACCCGAGTTTTGGACCCGAAGCGTATCCGCTGCCGGCTCCGCCGAATCGCCATTTCGTGACAGCTCTCCAGAGCCGTGTCTCCCGGACCGTTTGAATCGCCATCCACGTCGCCGATGTCCAGGCGAAGCGCTCTTCGACATACCGCTCTCGGAGAACTGGCACCAAATGGCGCGTCGATCTGCTGGCGCCGTGTGATAGTGCGCCGGTCTCCGAAAAATCGACCTATGCGCCGCAGGCGCCGCTAGCTTCGGGGCCGCAGAGCGCGCCGAGGATGATGGACGCGGACGCGCGAACCGGGATGTCGGCCGAGGCGCTACGGCAGGCGGTGATGGACCACCTGGCGTATTCGATCGGGCGGCTGCCTGCTGTGGCGACGCCGCACGATTACTACAGGGCGCTCGCGCTCGCGGTGCGGGATCGGATGCAGAAGCGCTGGATGCTCACCACCCAGAAATACCTGGAGCTCGGGTCCAAGGTCGCCTGCTATCGCGAGCAGGTGCTGCCGGCATCGGTGGTGCGCGCGTCTCGGTCGAGAAGGCCTCGACGCTCGGCTGGGCCCGATACGTCGGCGCGGGCGGCCATAGCATCGGTATGGAGACGTTCGGAGCTTCGGCACCCCTTGCGGAGCTGCAGAGGAAGTTCGGGTTCACGACCGACCACGTGGTCGAGGCGGCCCGGGGTCAGGTGGCCCGCGCGCGGGAGATGGTCAGATGAAACAACAGAAGGTGACCGGCACCGCTCAGCCGGTCTGGGAGCGAGCGGCGTGGCGGGCGCTGATCACACACCGGGACAGTCTCGGCGATGCGAGCTTGCGCGGGCTGTTCGCCGACGACGCCGGCCGCGGTGAGCGGATGTGCCTGCAAGGGGCCGACATCTTTCTCGACTACTCGAAGAACCTGATCACCGACGAAACGCTGCAGCTGCTGTTGCGCCTGGCCGACGAAGCGGGTCTGGCGGAGCGCATCGAGGCCATGTTCCGTGGCGACAGGATCAACACCACCGAAGGGCGTGCGGTGCTGCACGTGGCGCTGCGCGCGCGCGCCGGGACTCTGATCCGCGTCGACGGCCGCGACGTCGTGCCGGACGTGCACGCGGTGCTCGAGCGCATGGCGGCGTTTTCGGACCAGGTTCGCAGTGGGAGCTGGAAAGGACACACCGGCGAGCCGATCCGCAACGTGGTCAACATCGGCATTGGCGGATCGAATCTTGGGCCGGTGATGGCCTACGAAGCGCTCAAGCACTACAGCGACCGGACGATGACGTTTCGATTCGTCTCCAACGTGGATGGCACAGACTTCGTTGAAGTGGTCCGGGATCTCGATCCGGCACAAACGCTGTTCATCGTTGCGTCGAAGACGTTCACTACCCTCGAGACCATGACCAACGCCCGCACGGCCAGGGAATGGCTGCTCGGCGGCCTTGGCGGCAACGAAGCAGCGGTTGCCAGACACTTCGTGGCGCTCTCGACCAGCGCCGAGCGGGTTGCCGCGTTCGGTATCGACGCGGCCAACATGTTCGAATTCTGGGACTGGGTCGGCGGCCGCTATTCGCTCTGCTCGGCGATCGGATTGTCGACCATGCTGGCCGTCGGGCCGGAGCAGTTCCGCGATCTGCTCGACGGCTTCCGGCAGATGGACGATCACTTCCGCAGCGCGCCCTTCCAGGCGAACCTGCCCGTGGTCATGGCCCTGCTGGGGATCTGGAACAACAACTTCCTCGGCGCGGCGAGCACTGCGGTGCTGCCCTACGACCAGTATCTGAAGCGCTTCCCGGCTTATCTGCAGCAGCTGGTGATGGAGAGCAACGGCAAGCGGGTCACCATCGACGGCGAGCGGATCGCCTGCGACACCAGCCCGGTCTACTGGGGAGAACCCGGTACCAACGGGCAGCATTCGTTCTATCAGCTCATTCATCAGGGCACCCGGCTGATCCCGTGCGATTTCATCGCATTCGACGAGTCGCTGAACGACCTGGACGGGCACCACGAGGTGCTGCTGGCCAACGTGCTCGCCCAGGCCGAGGCGTTGGCGTTCGGCCGCACCGCCGGCGAAGTCCGAGCTGAAGGCACACCAGAGTGGCTGGTGCCGCACCGGGTGTTCGAGGGCAACCGGGCATCGAACATGCTGCTGGCGCGGCGGCTGACCCCGCAGGTGCTGGGCTCGCTGCTGGCCCTCTACGAGCACCTGGTGTTCACCCAGGGTGTCATCTGGAACGTCGACTCGTTCGATCAATGGGGGGTCGAGCTGGGGAAGGTGCTGGCCCAGCAGATCATACCCGAGCTGCAGGATCCCGCCGACCCCGTGCTGTCCCACGACAGCTCGACCAATCAGCTGATCCGGCGTTTCCGGCAGGCCCGGCAGCAGCAGCCGACGACCGGCACCGGAGCGTCGCGACCGTGAGCGCCGGAAAGGGAGAGGCAGCATGCGTATCGTCATAGGGTCAGATCACGCCGGCTATGAGCTGAAGGAGGCGTTGAAGCCGCTGCTGGAAGCCCATGAGGTCATCGACGTGGGAACCACGACTACTGCACCGGTGGACTATGCGGACTTTGCAGAGGCCGTTGGCGCCGCCGTGAGGGACGGCAGGGCCGAGCGCGGCCTGCTCCTGTGCGGCAGCGGGGTCGGTGCCTCCATCGCCGCGAACAAGCTGACCGGGGTCCGCGCCGGGCTCTGTCACGATACCTACTCGGCCCACCAGGGCGTAGAGCACGACGACATGAACGTGCTGGTGCTCGGGGGACGTGTGGTCGGTGTGGAGCTTGCCAGGGAGCTGGTGCGGACGTTCCTCGGCGCGACTTTCACCGGTGAAGGGCGCCAACGCAGGCGCCTGGCGAAAACGGTCGCCCTGGAGAATCCATTGCGCGCCCTGGAGGTGCTCGGCCAGTCGCTGTGGCTCGACTTCATCCGGCGCAGGTTGATGACCAGCGGCGAGCTCGGCCGCCTGATCGAGCGCGATGCCCTGAAAGGTGTCACCTCCAATCCGGCGATATTCGAGAAGGCGGTCGCCGCCGGCTCAGACTATCTGGATCTGCTGCAGTCGGCGGCTGCCGGCGCGCTGGACGCCAACGGCCTGTACGAAAGGCTGGCGATCCGCGACGTGCAGGCTGCCGCCGATGCTCTTGGTGCGGTGTACACACGCACCGGCAAACGGGACGGCTACGTCAGCCTGGAAGTGTCGCCCTTCCTGGCGTACGACACGGCCGGTACCGAGGCCGAGGCCAGGCGGCTGTGGAAGTCCGTGGACCGTCCCAACGTGATGATCAAGGTACCGGCCACCGCCGAGGGTATCCCGGCCGTCCGCACCCTGATCAGCGAGGGAATCAACGTCAACATCACCCTGCTGTTTTCCCGGGACGTGTACGGCAGCGTCGCCGAGGCTTACATGGACGGTCTGGAGACCCTGATCGAAAGCGGAGGCGATCCGCGCCGCCTGGCGAGCGTCGCAAGCTTCTTCGTCAGCCGGATCGACACCGCAGCGGATGCGCGCCTCACGGCGATGGCCGAGCAGACGGTGGATGCGGATCAGCAGGCGGGGCTGCGAGCGCTCATCGGCCGGATCGCCATCGCCAACGCCAGGCTCGCCTACCGACACTATCAGGAGCTGGTTCAAGGCGAACGTTGGCGGGCTCTGGCGGCGGCGGGAGCGAACACCCAGCGCCTGCTCTGGGCGAGCACCGGCTCCAAGAATCCTCGCTACCGGGACGTGGTGTACGTGGAGGAGCTGATCGGCGCCGATACCGTCAACACGATGCCGCCAGCCACCCTCGACGCGTTTCGCGATCACGGCCGCGTGCGCGAGAGCCTTACCGAGGACATCCAGGCCGCCGGCGATACGCTGGCCGCGCTCGCCGCCACCGGTATTTCCCTCACTGATATTACCGACAGCCTCGTGACCGACGGCGTGCGTCTGTTTGCGGAGGCGTTCGAAAAGCTGCTCGGGGCCATCGAGCGTCGAAGGCGCGTACCCACCAGCGCAACGGGATCGTCGAGCCCGGCGATCGAATCGACCTGAACCTGAAAGGAGTAATCAGAATGTCCCTACTCATCGTCAACCGTGGTCAGCGGCGCACGCTACTGTGGTGTCTGATGTTGCTGGGCGCCGGCGCAGGCGCAGCTGCCCATGCCGACGAATACAGTGATGCCGCTGATCTGTTCCGGCACGCCGGCGCCAGCAGCAACTTCTTCGACAGCTCGTACGGTTACGCGATCTTTCCGACCATCGGTAAGGGCGGATTCGGCGTCGGCGGCGCGCGCGGCAGCGGCCGCGTCTTCGTCGGTACCGTCGCGGCGGGCAAAACGACGCTGACGCAACTGAGCGTCGGTTTGCAGCTCGGCGGACAGACGTTCAGTCAGATCGTGTTCTTCGAGGACGAGCGGGCGCTCAACGAGTTCACTTCCGGGAACTTCGAGTTCGGTGCGTCGGCCTCGGCGGTGGCAATCACCGCCGGCGCGTCGGCTTCCACCGGCACGACCGGCACCACCGCCGGCATCAGCGGGGGCAAGAAAGATGCGACGACGGCGCCCGTGCAATACCACAAGGGAATGGCGGTGTTTACCATCGCGAAGGGCGGGCTGATGTACGAGGCGAGCATCGGCGGCCAGAAATTTTCCTACGAGCCGCTTTAGCGGGCGCGCTGCTCCGCGCGGCCGGCAATCTGAGGCACTGCCGTTCTGAGGGCTCGGGGGTGGCCGGCAGCGAGAATGGGCAGGTCGTTCTGCGCAGCGCCGTTCAGGGAGGTGGCGCAGTGAATGTAGGCCTCGTGGTTGAGGAGCTGGATGGCATCCCGGTCGGTGAACCGGGCGTCGCGGCGGATACGAATGGCGCTGGGAGTGGCGACCGCGTTTGCGGACAGCGCGTCCACCAGTTCGACGTCAGGACCGGCATCGCCGAAATGTGCCCGCACCGCGCGCTCGATGTCCTGAGCCACCGAGGCGGCGGCGTGATAGGCCGGAGGCGCGATGTCGATGGCGATGTGAGTCAGTTGGTCGATGACCGAGTGGACGCTCTCGGCCAGCTCCATAGGCGTTTTCGGGAACACCAGCAGCGGTGCCGTAGGCTCGCCGTAGATCTGCCGGGAGTGTTCGAAGAAGTCGGCCGTGCCGAGGGCGGCCAGCATCCATGCGCTGCGCTCGAGCGCGTCGACGTGACGCCCCAACCACTGGTCGACGACGCCGTCCTCGTGGATGAAGCGCCAGGCTTCCCGTACCGGGCCGATGACGATCTCCGGATCGAAGGCCGGATGGTCGACCCGGGGCAGTTGCTGAGCCCCTGCGGCAGAAAACGCCGCCTTGACCTCAGGAGACCAGCCCACCAACTTCAGCACCCTGATCTTCCGGCTCCCCTGATAGAGCAGGCGCGCGGCGCTGCGGAAACGTTCACATTCGGTATCCAGCCCTCGCGTATTCATCGCTCGTCTCCGTTCAGGCGGCAGCGGCAATGCGGCGATAGTCCCTGGGTGACATCCCGGTCAGGCGTTTGAACGCACGGGCGAAGTGCGAGGCATCCTCGTACCCCACACTCAAGGCGACGTCGATGATCTTCGTCCTACCCTCTGACAGCAGGCTGACGGCGCGCGTCAGCCGGAGGTCCTGAACCAGCTCCAGGTACGTCGTGCCGAGCCGCGTCAGCTCCCGCTGCAGAGTGCGCACGCTGACACCGCAGACCTCGGCGGCGAGATTGATGCTCGGATAGGTTCCGCCGAAGTAGCTCCGCAATACCAGCTTGAGCCGGGAGGCGGTATCGCGGGCGAACACTCGTGCCAGGGTGTCGGCGTCTTCGGCGATCGCCGCGCCGGGGTGCTGAGCACCGCAGGGAATCGGCTGATCCATCAGCGAGTTGGGCACGAGGATCGATGTGTAGGGCCGATTCACCAGGAACCGGACGTTCGGAAAGGCCGCCAGTGCTGCCCGGCACGGCACGTAGTTGGCCCGCACGGTCACCTCTACCGGTAGCCACGCCTTGCCCACCGTTTCCCGAACCAGAGCCAGCAGCAGAGCCAGATCCAGCCACGCGGCGCAAGGTTCCGCGCCGGACAGCCGCCGTCCCAGGCATGCGATCCTCGTGTTGGTGCCGTCGTTCGCGATATCCAGCACCAGGTCCGTGTACTCCAGACGACACAGAGGTCGGACCAGCGACAGCCGCTGACGCAAACTAATGCCATTGCGGGCCTGGTTCAGGACCATCGGGTGCAGACGGGTCGGGCTCCAGAGTTGGAAGGCGAGGAAACCCGGATCGTCTATCCGTTCGTGCACGGCGATGTCCCGGAGCGCGCCGAGCAACTGTAGATCGGGCACGTAGTTGTCCACCTGATCGAATAGGCTGACCGGCAGGGACCAGCGTCGGAAGTAGGCCTGGTGGTCCACTCCGGCACGGGTCAGCATCTTCACGAACGGCAAGACATGAGCGATGCGAGTGAGGTGAATGGGTCGCACGTCGATACCCCCAGATTGTGCAGCGCGACCAGATTGCCTGCCTCACGCGGCGGCCGAACCCCCCGGAGCGTAGGGTCGTGGGAGGGTCGGCGGGCGGGGGGCGGGTGGGGGCCAATGGGTGGGGAACGGGTGGGAACGGGGGATGGAGTGAGCTCAGGCCAGGGGGGACTCTTTGATGACCCCGAGCCGTATGCCCTTGGCGAAGGCCTCGTGGCGATTGCCGACATCCAGCTTGCGGTAGATGTGCTTCAGGTGATCCTTGACCGTCTGATCGGAGATGTTGAGCTGCGCGGCGATCTGCTTGTTCAGCAGATTGTCCACCAGGCCGAGAATCTCCAGTTCGCGCTGGGTCAGCAGCTCGAGAGGAGACCCTGATGGGCCTGTGCCGGCTTTCGCCGCGGATGATGGTATGACGTAATCCTGCACCGCCTTCAGCACGTTACTGAGGAACGGACGATTTCGACTGGTGGTTGCGATATCGCCGATGCTGGACACGATCGGGTTGCCCGCTTCGACGAAGGGACGCTGCCATTGACCGGGGGCCGCCAGCGCGACTGCTTCGGCGAGCGCCGTGCTGCCCTCGTCGCGTCCGAGGAGCGTTAGTGCCAGCGCTGTCAGAGTGGCCAGCTCGGTGTCCTGCCCCTGCAGGTGGTGCTTCTGCACACGGACGCGCAGTTCGGCGATGGCCTCGAGCGCAATCTCCCGATCGCGTCGGGAACCGGCGACAATCTGCGCCCGGAGCTGAGTGATCCGGGGAACTTCGATCCAGAACAGGAGAGAATATGGTCTCGGTACGGCCATGCTGTTCTGGGAACGGGCCCATCCGAGGGCCGTGTCGAAGTCCCCCTGCAGCAACGCCAGCCGGGCTCGACACGATTCGGCGACTTCCAGGCCCACGTTGTCTCCGAACGCGAACGCGTACTCCCGCAGCTCGTCGGCAGCCTCGGCGGCCATCTCCGGCTGGTGATCGAGCTGGTAGCTCAACACCCTGCCGCAGAGCGCATCGACGGCCGCGCGGCGGGAGAAGTTCAGGGCGCGCGTGTGCGGCCGCGCAAAGCCGGCGATCGCCTGGACGAAGTTCGCTGACTGCAGGTGGCTGAACGCCTGGACATAGGCGCCCCAGATTTCCAGGTGAGTCAGATCGTTCTGGACCGCGATCTCAATGACGTCGTCGGCAAGGTGACGTGCGGTGGACAACTGTCCGTCCATCATGTGGAGGTATGCCATGGGCAACAGAAGTCCGGCCATATAAAGGGGCTCGTCGATGGCAGTCGCGAGTTCCAGCCGCGCCGACGTCATGGCCTGCTGCGGTGCCCCGTTCATGTGTTGCGCCAGGGCCACGAACGTCCGGGCCGTCCCCGCAGATATGCTGTTGCGCTCGCCAACGGACGGAATCGCCGCCCGAGCATGACGCTCGCAGCCAATCAGGTCGCCCGCCGAGAGCGCAACCATGGCGCGAAAGAACTCCAGATCGGCGAGGTCAGCTCCGCTCAGTGTGCTTTCCTGCAGCAGGGCCTCGACGGCCGCCACGCGATCCCTGACGGCGGTGGGATCCATGGTGTAGTGGCCAATCCAGCCATGCGCCAGTTGCAGAGAGATGCTGCGATCCGCCGCGTTCGCGGGCAGCAGGCGCAGCCAGGTGGCGATCAGCCACCATCCGCCCTCCCGCTGCGTTAGGGTCCGCCAGCGGCGTTCCACGATCGCAGCCGCAGCGGCCACATTGCCCGCGAGCTTGGCGTGGGCGATGGCTTCCTCGACGAAGCCGTTCTGCTCGAACCACTTCGCCGCACAGTCGTGCATCTCGGCGATCTCCGCTGCGCTGCAGAGCCTTGCGAGCTGCTGTTGCAACACATCGCGGAACGTGTGCTGGAAACGCAGCCATCGCGCCTGGGGGTCGAGTACGACCGCGAACACGCCGCCACGCCGCAGTGCCTCGCAAATCGCTTCACCGTCGCACCCGTCCGCGGCCGCGTCGGCCTGGACGACGACGGCATCCAGAAGACTCGCGCAGAAGCGATCCAGCATGGACGATCTGACGAGGCAGTCGCGGAGGCCGTCCGGCAGCTTGTCGAGCACCTCCGTCACCACGTAGTAGCTCACGTCCGGCACGGTGCCAGGTAGCGCGGCAAGTTGCCGTTCCGGATCAGGCACCCCACGCACCGCATGAGCGGCGAGGCGCAACCCCGCCGGCCATCCCTCGAGGTGGGCGTGCAGTCGTGCTGCGTGGGTCTCCTGGAACTCGATTGCCAAAGTGGCACTTAGAAACTGCGCGGTCTCGGAGAGCGTGAACTTCAGATCGTGAGTGGTGATCTCGGCAACCCAGTTCCGGGCCCGAAGGGTGGCGAGCGGCAGCGGCGGTTCGACGCGTGACAGCAGCATCAGGTGAAGCGCCCAGCAGGGGCGCTCCAGCAGCGCCCGGATCAACGCAAACACCGGTGACGCTTCCGGCAAAATGTGCACATCGTCCAGCACCACATGCACCGGCTGGTCGAACGCGTTCTCCAGATCGCCAGCGAGGCAGGATGCAAGTCTTGCAGGCGGAGTCAGTTCGGCGCTCGGTTGCAGCTTGCGGGCGGCTTCCATGGGCGACCCCGCCTGCGATTCGAGCCCGGCGAGCAGGTAGCTGAGGAAGCGCCGCGGGTCCGCGTCCATAGGATCCAGTGATAGCCACACGTAAGGCTCGCCGACGCGGGTGTCGAGCCAGCGGGCGGCCAGAGCGCTCTTGCCGTAGCCAGCGGGCGCCACCAGCAGGGTGAGGGGAAGCTCACACCCTTGGTCGAGCCGTTGCCACAGCCGCGGACGATCGAGGTGATCGGGTCCGGCGCCGGGGCGATACCGTTTGGTGCGGTTCGCCGGCTCGTCGTGAAAGCGCAACGACCGCCGGAGGGCTCCAAATTCCTGTTGGGGCATGACTCGGCAGATGTGCTCCGCCCATTGGAAGGTCAGGGTAACAGGGGGCGACCATGGAGGCGAAGGGTAAATCGGGTCATAAGTAGTAGTACGTAGAGCGCTCGTCAGGCCGCTGAAATGACACCATATGGCTGGATTGACGGAGCGCTTACCCTTCAGAGTATTGGCGCACCTGCCATTCCACCTTTGCCGCGGCGGGTCTATACAGGAGTCCGTGTTCGATGCGCGACTCGGCGCTGCTCGACGAAGCGGAACTCGTGGTTCTGGACTTGCTTCCACGCGGGCGCCCCTCAGTTACACTGGTTGCGCAGAGTCTCGGCGTCTCTGTCCGAACGCTGCAGCGCCGGTTGAGCCACCTGCAGGTCGCCTACAGCAGTCTGCTCGAGGACGTGCGCTATCGTCGGGCCAGGGCGCTGCTGTCCGATACGGACACCAGCATGGCCGAGATCGCCAGGCTCCTCGGGTACTCTGATGCCAGTCATTTCAGCCGGGCCTTCCGACGCTGGGGTCAGAAGTGCCCGACGGCGTACCGCAGAGCAGACCGCGAGCGGCGCGGCGCACGCGCGGTGGCAGCGTCGGCAAGGTCGCGGACATGACCGCGGCGGATGGTATGTCAGGCTTGTCACCCCGTGGCCGGAATCCAGATACCTCTCGAACGACAATGGTGGCAGTTTTTCCTCGTCGAGAAGCGTCGTGACAGTACAATTGCGAGCACCGTCCGGTGCCGCTTGAGGTGTCGAAATACCGGGAGGCGGTCACCGATCGCCTCGATGACGAGCTGTCGCACTGGCAAGGCAGTCTCGACCACCTGAGACTGTGCACATTGGACGAAGGTGCATCCTCCGACCCGAGCCTGCAGGTGCGGCTGGAGCGCTTGGAGAACGAACTGCTGAAAGCCAGGCATCAGTGGCAACGGATGAAGAATGCTCCGGCGTCGGATTGGCGGCGCGAGAGGGAAACGCTTGCGGCCACCTTCAGCCGAATCCAGTGGCTGATTTACGAGTTGCAATCCCGTCTCGGATCAGCTTGATCGCCAGCGCGGCCGCATAGGGCGGTCCTGCAACTGTCCTCGACGCTTGGCGCTCGATGGCCGGAATGGCCACCGAGCCGAAGTCACCATCAGCGCGACTTCGCCGCAGCCGGCGGCAGATCGTTACGGAGACACGACGTCATGAGCAGGAATGCAAAGAAACCCCGAGCCGACGGCTCGAGCGATCGGCTCACTTCGGTTCTGGCTCCGCAATGACCAGTGGCGCGAGCTGCATGCGTTGAGCCGGGCCTGAGCGACGGCGGAGCCAAAAAGCCAGGAAGGCAAGGCGCTGCGCGAGCAGGCCGCAAAGCAGTCGAGGTCATCTGCCGACTCGAGTACTGCTGGGCCTATCCCGGCCCCACCCTGCCGCCATCGGCGAGGCCCTCACCGAGCAGGAGGCCTCGGTCTTCGTCCGGCTGGTCCAGAAGATATCCGGCGCGCTGCTCAGTGGCGACTACCATCGCAGGGAGTTTGCCCTGAATTCGGCCAGCGACACGGACTCCGCGTCGCTCGAGGGAATGTTGCCGCTGGACGTCGAGCTCGATTCCTTCGAGGTCCTCATCGTCACCCCCAGCGATCCAGCGACGTGGGATCGGGCAAAGGCCGACATACGTCGGATGCGCAGAGCCGAAGACGCGTTCCACTACGAGATAGCGCACGTTGGAAGTTTCGAAGACGCGGCTCTAGCGGTGCTGGTAAACGACAGCATCCAGTCAGTCGTGATCATGGACGGATTCCAGTACGCGCCACGTCACGAGATGCCGGATCTGAAGGCGTTCCTCAGCCGGCACATGCAGATCGATCGCAGCAGCATCCCTCCGGTAACCTGGCCACGGCGCTCTGCCGGGCAGTGAAGAGCTGCCGTCCAGAGCTCGATATCTTCCTGCTGTCCGACCGCAGCATCGAGGAGCTGGCCAGCAGCGAGGCGCTGACCGGCGTACGCCGCATGTTCCATCACGGTCGAGGAGCCGATGGAGATCCATCTTTCTATCCTCGACGGCGTCAACGATCGCTATCCGACCCCGTACTTCGACAATCTGGAACAGTACGCCCAGCGGCCGATCGGCACGTTCCACGCGCTGCCCATTGCGCGCGGCAAGTCGGTGTTCCGTTCCAACTGGATTCGCGACATGGGCCACTTCTATGGAACGAACATCTTCTTTGCCGAGTCGTCGGCGACGACGGGCGGCCTGGACAGCCTGCTCGAGTGCTCGAGCCCGGCGACGTCGTGGTGGTGTCCGGGCGCACCGAGGATCTGGTCGAAATCGGCCCTGAGCTGCTGAACATCCCGGTGGAATCGGTGGACCTGGTGCTTACCAGTAAGAAGGCCGATGGCCGGACGCTGATCGACCTCGCCGACGAGCCGCTCGTGCGCGGAGTGTGGCTGCAGAAGATTACCCGAGGCGCGACCAGCGTCGACGTGCCGATTCTGGCGCAGACCAAAGTGTATCGTGGCGACATCCTCAAGGTCGCCGGACGCAAGAGCCATCTGGAGCGGGTCGAGAAGGAACTCGGCTACGCCGACCGGCCGTCGGTGATGATCGACATGATGTGGGTGGGCTTGTTCATCGTCGTGTTCGGCCTCATCGGATCGTTGACCTACCAGGTGGGCGGTGTGCCTCTGACCCTGTCGAGCTCAGGTGGTGTGCTCATCGGCGGTCTGGTGCTCGGCTGGTTGAGAGCCGTACGCCCGACTTTCGGCCGGCTTCCGGAGCCAACTCAATGGTTCATGAACTCCGTGGGTCTTCATAGCCATCGTCGGCATCTCGGCAGGGCAGGGCTTCGTCGAGGGCCTGAAAAATGCGGGCGCGTCGCTGTTCCTGTGGGGCATCGTCGCCACCTCCGTGCCGATGCTGCTGGCGCCTTTCATCGGCAAGTACATTTTCAAGCTTCACCCGGCCATCAACCTCGGCTGCTGTGGCGGTGCGCGAACCAGCACCGCGTCGGTGGCCATGGTGGGTGACGTCGCGAAAAGCAACGGGCCAATGCTCGGGTACACCGTCCCCTATGCCGTCAGCAACACCCTGCTGACTCTATGGGGAATGGTCATCGTGTTGTTGATGGTGTAGCGGTGGGGCGCATCGATAGGACTTGTCGATTGCGAGCAACTCCCCCTCCCCCGGGCCGCGCGACCAGTATGCTCGCGCTGGCGCTGTGCGCGGCCCACCCTGCTCAGGCGCAAGAGTCGGCAACGCCCTCGCCCATCATCGTGGAGACGACGGTGCCTTCATCGGCGGAGCAGGGCCAGGCGCCGCTCGACGAGAGTTTCGACTGGAGCGCGCGCTTCGAGCGGATTCGCGAGCAGCGGCGCAAGGCGCTGCGCGACACGACGTTCGAGCTGCAGGTCCGCAGCATGGGTCTCAACCGCAACAAGTACGATGGATCGAAGAGCGAGGCATATGCGGGCGGCGGCTCGCTGAGGCTACAGACGGGCTACTTCCGGAATCTCTTTGCCCTCGGGCTCACCGGGTACACCTCACAGAAGATCAGCGGCAACAAAGATGAGGACGGCACCAACGTACTTGCTCCGGGTCAGGACAGCTATTCGGTCCTCGGCGAAGCCTATGCAGACTTCATGATTCGCGACAACGCGCATTTTTATATCGGTCGCAAAGGCTTCGATACACCCTATATCAACACCAACGACGTGCGCATGACGCCGAAGACGTTTGAGGCCGCCGTCCTCCAGGGCGATTTCGGTGTGGGCTCCGCCGGCACGTTGAACTACGGGCTCGGCTTCTTCGACAAGATCAAGGAGTGGACCTCAGAGGACTTCACGTCGATGTCGGTCGATGCCGGCGCCACCGTGCACCGCGGCGTCTGGTCCGGCGGCGCGCTGTACAAGCGCGGCGGCTTCTCTGCCGGCGCGATCAATTATTACAGCGAGGATGTGATCAACATCGCCTATGGCGACGTGACGCAGACGTTCACTCTGAAAGACGGCTACCCGGTCAAGCTGTCGGCCCAGTACACGGACCAGCGCGACGTCGGCAGCAAGGCGCTGCAAGGGGACGAGTTCTCGGCGCATCAGATCGGTATCAAGGCCGACTTCTCTGTGGGGCCGGCGCTGCTGACCGCCGGCTACACGGTGGCCAGCGGCGACACCAACCTGCGCAGCCCCTGGGGCGGCCACCCCGGCTATACCAATGTGCAGGTGGAGGACTTCAACCGCGACGGTGAAGATGCCTCGCTGCTGAAGGCGGCCTACCAGTTCAAGTCCCTGCGTGGCCTGAGCGCCTATGGGTTGTGGGTGCGCGGCTCCGAGCCGAACGCAGCGGGAGAACTCAGTAGGGACGAGTACGACCTCAACGTGCAGTGGGCCCCGCCAGACGGGATGATCAAGGGCCTTTCAGTGCGGCTGCGCTACGCCCTGGTTAAACAGGACGGCGGCAGTAGCGACGATCTGGAAGACTTTCGCCTGATCTTCAACTACACCATGGAACGTGGGTCGTGATGCAACGCGGATACGCTGTGCGATCCGTTCGCGGACGCTCTCGAGAGCTTGGAGGAGGTTAGCGCGGCTGGCACGGGAGAACCCCGGCCAGCCTCTCCGACAGGACAGTGAGGCGCGTGCTCAGACGCGGCGCAGACGCAGCATGCCGGCCAGTCCCAGCAAGCACAGCCCAATCAGACCGATCAGCGGCAGCGGGCTCGCGGTGGTCGGCAGAGCGGCGAGCTCGGTCACGGGCATCTGCTCGACCACAGGCGTGTCGCTTGCCGCTTCGGGCACCACGTCCATGGCGACAGTTTGCATTGGAACGGGTTCTGCCACGCTGTCGACGGCCACATGGATGGTGATTTCCTGGCCTCGTTCCAGGTCCCGCGGCCGCATCTTGCGCCCGTCGACGTTCACCCGCAGATCCGACTGTGGATTCACCTCTATGGTGCGATCCGTGGCAGGTATGTACAGCCGGACGGACTTGGATCCCGCGGAACGGACTACTGCCTTGGTCGTTGCGTACAGCGTGCCGTCGATTTTTACCACGCTCTGGCACGCGCCGATGAAGTTCTGCAGCCGCTCTCGACCCTCTGCCGTGAGCTGATAGCGATCTTGAAGATCGGCGCAGCTGATGTCGGTGGGCGTAATCTCCTGGGTCGCCTGCGCAGCCATTGAACCCATCGTAGCACCCATCGCAATCAGCACAGCCGTTAAGGTGTGTTTCATGCCTGTCTCCTGTTTTGCTCTGTAAGTCGAAAGTACCACGTTAAGTTTTGCGTGGTTTGCCAGGCGATTCCTGCCATTTCGTGCCAGTACGGATGACGTTCGGGCGCTTGGTAGTCCAGGCGATCTGGCCGGCTGAGGCGGGTCTGCGACTACTCCGGTTCCTCAGTTATTCCGTCGGCAGTCGGTACGACGTGGCGTGCACGGTCCGAGTCATCATGGCGATTCCACCGCCGCGATTGTCGATCCGGGTGTTCTGGCAGACGTACTCGAACAGTGCATCGGCCTCGGCGTCGGGAACCAGCACCTGGACCATACGCGCCATCTCAGACTGTGGCAGCCGACCGCGCCCCTGACGCGCCTGGCCAGGACCAGCGGCACCGTGACAGGTCCAGTGGTGACGGCTCCTGCATCCCATGCGGGCCGGAGCGCCGTGGCAGGGATAGCCCGCTAGCGGTACGACAGCAGCAACCTGCTCGAGGAAGCGACTCGATACGAAGGGCCGTAGCAGCCGGACCACCTCCGCGTACTCGAGATCCACCGGTGGCTGCGGCTGCGCGACGAGTTTGCCGTCGGCGTCGCGTACTACAGGTGACACGAGATCACCGAAAGGTATCTCGGTAACCGAGGGGCGGCTCAGTCGCGCGAAGTCGGCGAAGCGGAACGATGCCGTCACCGGCGGTCCTCGTGGGACGAGCTGAGAAAGACTCGCATTGTGCCTGTACGCGTCGACTGGTCCAGGCAACGTTGCGCCGCGGCGGCGCCTCAGTCCGGCCATTTGGCGCCGACGCGTGTGGATCATCGCCTTTCACCGTGGCACCACATGGCCAGAAGCTGCCGAAGTAGATGCTGAAACTTCCTACCTTCGCTCGTGAGAAAGGCATGGTGGATAGTCGTTTCACAGGATTGATTACCGTCGCGTTTTCGTCGGCCGTTGTCGCGCCGGTCATGGCCGCCACTCCGGCCTTCACCGGTATCGCCGCTGGTGCGGACACGGCCGAAACCGCGATCACCAACCCCGCAGGCATGTCCAGGCTGGACGGACCGCGCACCACCCTGCGACTGATGCTGGCTACGGGTCTAGGCGAATTCAAGGTGGACAACGATATGACCACCACCACCGGCGGAAACCCGGATTCCAGCATCGATCCGCTGTTCATACCCATGGGCTACTACGTGCGCCCCATCGGTGAGCGCTGGCACGCGGGCATTTCCCTGACCGTGCCCAACGGCTTCGGCGCGGATTACGGCGGAACCTGGGCAGGCCGCTATTACAGCGACTACTATTCGCTGGTTTACCTGGCAGTGACGCCGGCGGTGTCTTACCGGGTGAACGAGCAGCTGTCGCTTGGCCTTGCGGTGGGAGTGAATTACACCCTGTCGGAAAGCAAGGTTGCCTTGAACACCTTGGGTTCCGAGGACGGCCGATTGGAGACCAAGCTCGATGGCGTCGGCACCAGTGTGTCCGTGTCGATGCTGTGGGAAATGAATGCGCGAACCCGCTTCGGGCTGGTCTATACCAGCGATTCGCAGGCGGACCTCGAAGGCGACCTGGACGTCAAGAACGCCGGTCCGATCGTCGAGAAGATCCTGGCCGATCGAGGCCTGCTGCACACCAACTTGAAGGTCGAGAACGTTCTGCCGCAGCGCTTGGTCGCCGGCTTATACCGCGAGCTGGATACCGGCGCGTACGTGACGCTGGACACTTTGTGGATGGACTTCTCCGAGTTCGGGACCGAGTCGGTAAGCTTCACGGGCACGACCGTGGACGTGGATGAGAGCGGCGCGTTCCAGGACGTGTGGGCCGTGTCGTTGGGGTACGGTTTCCCCCAGCGCAATGGTCGTCGCTATTCCGCCGGCATCTTCTACGTCTCGTCGCCGACCGATGACGATCACCGCAGCCTCGCCCTGGCCCTCGATCGTATGTGGGGGATGGGTGTGGGGCTGGACATCGAGCGCGCCAATGGGCATGTCATCGACATGAACTTCAATGTGCTGGACTACGGCGAAGGGCCCGTGGACACTGGTCCCAGCACCGCGCGTGGCCGGGTAGTGGGGAAGACCGATCGACCTTACGCAGTAGCTTTTGACGTCGCCTATCACTTTTGAGCCGCGGCTCGGCGCCGCCAGCACCGCAGGGAAAAGCCAGGGTGCGGAAGCCTGCACCCTGTTGCAGTGAGCTACCAGACAAACACGAAGCCAAGCCCGAGCGAGGGTTCGTCAACGTTGTAGTAGTAGAAGTCGGAATCCGCGATGTCGTTCTTGTCGCCCCGCTCAGTGGAGAAATACCTGCCGTTCACGTAGAACGTCCATTGCTTCAGTGGCTTCCAGCCGAGGGTAGTGACGGCGTTGACCGTGCCTTCCGACCCACCGAAGCCGTAGTCGAGCCGGTTGCTCCACATCCACTGGTCTCCCAACGGCATCTGCTGCACCAAGCCGATGAGGACGTCTGTCCAGTCGTCGTCGGGTTCGAGCTTGTCCGTCGCGGACTTGATCTTCCACTCGTGTTTGGTATAGCGAAGCCCGAGCAGCGCGCCCCAACGACTACTTCCGGTGGTGGCGAACGTGTAGCTCACGGACCCCTCGTAGTTCGTAGAGTCCCACTTGAGGTCGAGGCCCGAGTCGGAATCCTCGAGCGAGCGGGTGCCTCCCGATAGATTGATTCTCCAGACGTCCTTCTCCGCGAAGCCGGCCAGGCCGAACGCGGACTGGAGCATGTCCGACGTGTCGCTGTTGCTGACGTCGATTCCCTTGATCTGGCCTCCATTGTTGGTAGCGAACCCGATGTCGCCGTCCAGACTGAAAGACGAAAACCCCGTACCGATCCCAAACCGCCAGCTATCCTCTGCTACTGCGCCCTGCGCCATCACCAGCGTGGTGGCAGCGAGCAGCAAGGCGGCTTCCGATCTGCTGTTCATGGCCGACTCTCCTGTCCGAAATCTGAATGATCCGAGCAGCCTCATTCTTCCTTAGCGTCCAGGTGGGCGATGGCCATTACACGCCAAACTGGCGTCTACGAGCGGCATTCACTACGGTGAGCTATGAGGACGGGGGGTTCGAGACCGAGACTCAGTCGGGGCGGTAGTCCAGTGTCGGGGCGCTGCGCCCGCGATAAAACAGCACGATGGCGGCTTCGACAAGCAGCATCACGACCACCACCACGATCAGAACGATCAGCCCGTCCAGGGGGCCGGTGAAGCGCAGGCTGTCACCGAGCGCGAAATTGAGCGCCTCGAGGATGACGAACTTCGAGCCGAACAGCACCAGCCATGCGCTGAAGTAGCGCAGGAATCTGGCGAAGCCACCTGGTTTCGCGTTGAAGTACGCGGCAACCCGGTGCTCCACCGCGATGGTCGCCTTGAGAAGGATCTGCAGCAATATGGCGGCGAGAAGCGTAATCGTGAACGAACTGGCGGAGACGTACTGCCAGTACTCGATGAAGAGGTTCAGCACCACCAGATCGACCAGGGTAGCCGTGAAATATCGGAGAAACACCCGTTGGCGAAGCGACGGCGTGTGCTCCAGTGTCCCCCACAACGAGCCATTCCCGCTATCCGCCATCGTCGTCTCCGCATCCGCTGCCGCACGTTCAAGAATGACAGATTAGCCCACGCGCAACGGCGTCCGCCAGCTATCACGAAGAGAGATCATGATGGCGTGGAAAGGCAGGTTCTGACCGCTATCCGTCCTTAGGCTGACGAGGACCGCGGTCCACCGGGCTAGTCAATCAGTCAGCAGAACGAGGTTCTCATGCCAAAGGACGACCAGACGCTCGGCAACTCCCTTTTCACTGATCTGATGGAGGCGTTGATCCGCTTCGGAGTCATCGCGGTTCTAGTGTTTCTGACCCTGCGGATATTCGCGCCATTTACCAACGTGGTGTTGCTGGGTCTCATCCTCGCGATTGCCCTTTACCCCTGGCAGCGGGCGTTGGCGCGGCGGCTGGGGGGGCGGCGCGGACTGGCGGCCACGGGTCTGGTGGTGTCGGGCCTGTTGCTGATCGGTGTGCCGACGGCGTTGCTGGGCAGCTCGCTGGCGGGGCAGGCCCATGATGCCTATGCCGCTATCCAGAGCGGCCAGGTCAACATTCTGAAGCCGGATGCAGCGGTGGCGAAATGGCCGCTGGTCGGCGAACGGCTGTACAACACCTGGTCTCAGGCGGCCGAGGATCTGCCGACTTATCTACGCGACAACCGGGCCCAGATACGTGACCTGTCGCTGCAGGTACTGTCTGTCGCGCGCCATGCTGTGGCGGCGGTGATGCTGTTTCTCGGCTCGATCATCGTCGCCGGGATCATGATGGCCTACGGAGAGTCCGGCAGCGTGGCCATCGGGCACATCTTCACCCGATTGTCGGATGCCGAGCACGGCCCGCGGCTGCAGAAGCTGGCCACCGGCGCCGTCCGTTCGGTCGCGGCCGGCGTGGTGGGCGTGGCGTTCATCCAGGCGCTGTTGCTGGGCATGGGGTTCATCATGGCCGGCGTGCCGGCTCCCGGTCTGCTGTCACTCATCGTCATGTTCATCGGGATTCTGCAGCTTCCGGCCGTGCTGATTTCGCTGCCGGTGATCGGCTATGTGTGGTGGGCGGGCGACGGCTCCACGGCGGTCAATGTCGGGGTGACCATCTACCTTCTTGTCGCTGGTCTGTCGGACAATGTGCTGAAGCCGTTGCTGCTCGGCCGCGGCGTGGAGACGCCCATGGTCGTCATTCTGATCGGTGCCATCGGCGGCTTGATCGTCAATGGCATCGTGGGTCTGTTCATCGGCCCGGTGGTGCTCGCGGTGAGTTACGAGGTGTTCATGGAGTGGGTGAACGGCCCGGGTGCCGCGTCCACGCCGGCAGTTGCCGCTCCACCGGAGCTGCCCCCCGCTGCCACTACCGTCGCCTGAGATTCCCCCGGTCATGTCCACGAGTGCCGTCAGAGCTTGCCGAGGTCACGCAGCCGGTCTCGTCGCGATGCTCTGCGGTCTGGTGGGCTGCACTACTCTCGGCCCCGACTATCAGGAGCCCGAAGTCGCCTGGCTCAGCGACTGGCAGACCGATCTCTACGGGCTCACCGGTGATGCCGCGGGATGGCGCGAGGCCGATCTGCGGTTCTGGTGGCGGTTGTTCGACGATCGGGCGCTGAACCGATTGATCGAAACGGCCAGGCGTGACAACCCGACGCTGCGTATCGCCAGCTTGCGCATTCTGGAGAGCCAGGCGGCGCTGGGGATCGCCGAGGGTGGACGATTTCCTCAGCTCCAAGAGGCGTCTGGTGCGGTGAGCTACGTGGATACGCATCATGAGGGTGGTAGCGCCGGCGATCGCGACCAGAGCTTTCGCGACACGCAGGCGGGGTTCACCGTCGGCTGGGAGCTGGACTTCTGGGGTCGATACCAGCGCGCGATCGAGTCGGCCGATGCGGCGTTCTTCGGGTCCATCACTGCCCAGCAGGACGTGCAGGTTCTGCTCACCGCACAGGTGTCGGACTTGTATTTCGGGTACCGAACCACGGAGCAGCGCATTCACATCGCGCAGAGCAACGCTGCGATTCAGCGGCGCAGCCTCGAGATCACCGAAAACCTGTTCCACGCCGGGCAGGGCTCCGAGCTCGATGTGCAGCAGGCGAAGACCCAGTATCTGGCGACCCTGTCCAACATCCCGCAGCTGGAAGCGACCCTGGTCACGCTGCGCAACGGCCTCGCGGCCGTGCTCGGCCGTGCACCCGGCGCTGTGCCCGAGCTGGTGGGTGGCCGCAGCGACCTGCCGTCGGTGGACGAAAAGACGATTCGCGACGTTCCGGCGCGGTTGCTGATACACCGACCGGACATCCGTAGCGCCGCCTGGAAGGTCGCGGCGCAGTCCGCTCAGATCGGTATCGCCAAAGCCGACTATTATCCGGCGATCTCGCTGCTCGGCAGCATCGGCTGGTCCGGCGATTCGCTGAGCGCGACGCCCAACACGGCCACCTTCATTGCCGGACCGAGGCTGAACTGGAACGTGTTCGACTACGGCCGGACACGCAACAACGTCCGGCTGCAGGACGCCAGGCTCCAGGAGACCATCGAAGCATTCCAGGACACCGTGCTGCAGGCGGCTCGGGAGATCGATGATGCCGCGGTGACCGTGGTGAAGACTGCGGAGCAGCAGGTGATCCTGGACGATGCCCTGCATGCCGCCGAACGCTCGCTGAAGCTTGCGAACACGCGCTATCAGGAGGGCTACTCGGACTTCCAGCGGGTGCTGGACGCCCAGCGGGCGCTGTTCGCCCAGGCGGAACAGCAGACCGTCACTCGCGGCGCGCACATCAGCGCGCTCATCGCTCTATATCAGGCCTTCGGAGGCGGCTGGCTGGAGATATCGTCAGAGGACCTGTTGCCGGGACAGGTGCGCGATGAGATGCGCGCGCGTACCCCGGACTGGGGCAATCAGCTCCACGCGCCGCTGCCGGTGATCGTGCCGGCCGTAACAGGAAGTGGGACCACGCCATGAGCGATGGCACTGGCAACCGGAGCAACGTGGTCAACGCCGTTGCGAGTGATTCGGGGCACCACCTACCGTCGGCACGGTCTCCAGCGGACGATGAACCGGGTGAGGAAACGAAGCACGCCGATGTAGCGCCGGCTGCGCAACCGGTCGAGAAGCCCGGTGCGCAACCGGCGCCGGACGCGGCGGGGCGTACGGTCAAGCACGGTGGACGAATTCTGGCGGCGGCCATCCTGATCAGCCTGACCTGGTACCTGCTGGCGGACCGGTTCACGCCGTATACCACCCAGGCCCGGGTCGAGGGCAACGTCGTGGGCGTCGCCCCGGAAGTAGCGGGAATCGTGGCGCGGGTCTGGGTCACCAACAACGAGGAGGTGCAGAAAGGGCAGAAGCTGTTCGAGATCGATCCCGCGCAATACCAGATTGCGCTGAACAAGGCGCGGTCCGATCTGGACAACGCCCGGCGCCAGGTGGCTGCCGGCAGCGCCGGCGTGGACGCGGCGCGGGCCAATCTGCAAGTGGCCGAGGCCAACGCGCTCAAGGCGCGGCAGGATTTGACCCGGCTGGATCGGCTCTACAAGGAGGACCCCGGCACCATTTCGGTCCGGCGCCTGGAGATCGCCCAGGCCAGCCTCGATGGTGCCGAGGCCCAGGTGACCGCGGCTCATGCCGACATCCGCCAGGCCATCGAGCAGATGGGTGGGGACGAGAGTGACAACACGATCCTCAAAGCAGCGCTGACGGCGGTGGACAAGGCCGAGCTGGATCGCGCAAATACGGTGGTGACGGCATCGATCCGCGGCGTGATCACGGATCTGCGCGCGGAGGTGGGTCAGTTCGCCGGCACCGGTGGCCCGGTGTTGACCCTGGTGGCGATTCAGGATGTCTGGATCAGCGCCGATTTCACGGAGAACAACCTCGGCAACATCGGGGTCGGTTCACCGGTGGAGATACTCTTCGACGCTGTGCCGGGTCACGTGTTCCAGGGCCAGATTCGCAGCATCGGCCTCGGGGTGAGCTCCGGCCGGCAGCCATCTGCAGGGGAGCTGCCGACCATCCGGAACGACCGGGACTGGCTGCGCCAGGCCCAGCGTTTCCCGGTGGTCATCAGCTTCGACACGGCGCAGGACCCGGCGCTCAAGGGCCAGTTGCGGTGGGGGGGCAGGCATCCGTCATCGCCTACAGCGAGGGGCACGGCCTGTTGCGGTTGCTTGGCCAGGCCTACATCCGGGTCGCGAGCTGGCTGTCGTATGCGTACTGAGGCTCGGCGGACATGATCCCCGTGGCCGCGCGACGCGCGTTCCGGCTGACGGGCGTAACGGCCTCGTCGCTGGTCGCCGCCTATGCGATGGATCTGCCTCTGCCGTACCTGGCGCCGGTGTTCGCCATCGTCCTCACCACATCCCCGGCTCCACCGCCGGGGCTGAAAGGTCTGGTAACGCTGCTGCTGGTGGTGACCGTCACCGTGGGCTCGGGCCTGGTGATGATTCCGCTGCTGCTCAACTATCCTGTCACCGCGGTGCTGGTGATCGCCGCCGGCATTTACCTCGGCGCCGTGATCAGCCTCGAGATGAGGAAGGCCGCCGTGGGGTTGCTGCTCACCATCGGCCTCACCATGGTCCCCGCTGCGGGGATGGTGGACTACGCGCTCGCCGAGGGCCTGGTGGAATCGCTGCTGATCAGCATCGCCATCGTCGTCGTATGCCAATGGCTGGTGTATCCGCTGTTCCCCGAAGCGCCCGGCAGCGCCGCGCCACCGGTGCCCACGCCCATGGCCGAGGCGCGCTGGATCGCCCTGCGCTCGGCGCTGATCGTGCTGCCCCCGGTGATGCTGGCGTTCTCCAACCCGGCGCTGTACCTGGCCACGATCCTGAAATCGCTGCTTCTGGGCCAGCAGGGATCGGATGTCACCGCGCGGGCGGCCGGGCGAGAGCTGCTGGGCTCTACGTTCCTGGCCGGCTGCTTCGCGATCCTGTTCTGGTTCGCTTTGCAGTCGAGCCCCACCCTGTGGATGTTTTTTCTCTGGACGCTCGTCTTCGGTGGCTACTGCGCGGCCAAGATGTACGGCGCTCTCGGCAGCCGGTTCACGCCGTCCTTCTGGCAGAACGTGATCGTAACCCTGCTGATTCTGCTCGGTCCCGCTGTGCAGGACAGCGCGACGGGTAAGGACGTGTACCAGGCATTTGCCGTGCGCCTCAGCCTGTTCGTTGCGGTGTCGATCTACGCGTGGCTGGCCGTCGTGGCTCTGGAAGGATGGCGCTCGCGCACCGCTCCCTCATCGATTTCACCCGCGCCGGTCGCCGGGTGATGGAGAAGTCTCATGGCGGTAACTGGCAGGATGCGCCCTGTGGGGGCTCAGCTTCGCGATGCGCTGGTTCTGATGGTTCTCGCCTGTTGCGGAGGCTGTGCTTCGCAACCGCAGGTCAAGAGCATCGACCTCACTGAACGCGAGGGGATCTATGTCCTGGCCTACGTCGAGGACGAGTCCGCCCGCGCGCACATCGAACGGCAGGTCGTGGACGACCTCACCGCCCGCGGCATGCGCGCCTACCCGAGCGTGGACGACTTCGATGACATCGCTTCCACCACCGCCGAGCGGGTGTTCACGGCCGCGGATCGACGCCGCGCAGTCGCGGTGCTGGTGCTCGACCCCGTCAATCGGAACAACACCGGCAGCGTCGTCGGCAACCCCCGCCGCATCTCCCCCACCCAGCCGAATCTGCAGGCGCTCTATGACTATTCCCGCAGTCGCATGCAGACGTACGACCCAACGAAGGAAGCCATCGTCGAGGCGAACCTGTTCGTCGCGGACGGCGGAGAGCTTTTCTGGTCCGGCACGGCCTGGTCGTTCGCTGCAGACGGCAGCGGGACGGCTCTGCGCGAGCTCAGCGGCCAGATCACGGACGCGCTCGCCGACGCCCGAGCCCGTCTGCTCGACAGCGGTTCCGGCCCCAGTGAGATCGACGCCGTTCCGCGCGTATCGTCCGTCAGGAAGGCCGTTCGGCCGTCACGGTGATATGGGCCGTGCGACCAACCTGTGTCGTTTCCACGTGCGGAGCGACGAATCCGGCTGAGATGCAAAGAGCCGCAAACGCCTGCGCTTGCTCGTCGGTCCAGCCGTGGCTTGCGAGCCCCGTCGAACCGGGCTGGCGCCGGCGCTCGATCGCGACCAGTCGTCCGCCTGGCCCAAGCACCCGAAATGCTTCCGTGAGCCCGCCATCGAGGTCGGGCCAATGGTGAACGGTCGATATCGACCACAGCACGGTCGCTGCACCATCCGTTACCGGAAGGGCCTCGGCCGCGCCCTCCAGCCAGACGATCCGGTCACTGCGACGGGTAAACGTTCGCGCAAGGCGCAACATCACCGGAGCCGGGTCGACGCCCCACACCTCGGCGCCCCGCCGGGCAGCCTCACGCACAGCCGCGCCCGGTCCGCAGCCGACATCGACGACGCGGTCCGATGCAGCCAGCCGGGCCACATCGGCGGCCAGTCGCGCAACGCTGGCGCGCCCCACGGACATCGACAGGCCGGCAAGCAAGCCGAAGGCGCCCGAGAAACCGGGAAAGTCGGCGTGGTGGTTGGGCGGCTCGGTGACGGACATGACTCATCCTCCCTAAGGCATGATACAGCCGCCTGGCCTCGTCCCGCAGCGCGTCGCGAAAGTCGGGATGCGCCACGTCCACCAGCGCACGTGCTCGCTCCGCCAGCGTCTTGCCCTTGAGCTCGGCAATGCCGTGCTCCGTCACCACGTAGTCCACATAGGTCCGCGGTACCGTCACCGGCGCGCCGGGCCCGAGGCAGGGCACGATGCGCGACAGGCGTTCCGAGCTGCCGGTGGGCACGGCGCTGGACGGCAGCACGCTGATGGACTTTCCACCCCTGGAATAGGCTCCGGCCAGCATGAACACCGTCTGTCCGCCGACGCCGGTGTAGGGCCGATGGTCCAGCGCTTCGGCCGACACCTGACCGGTCAGATCCACCACCAGGGCGTTGTTCACTGCGACGAAGTGCTCCTGTTGGATCAGCCGTCTCAGGTCGTCCGTATAGCCGAAGTCGTACAGCTCGAAGTAGGGGTTCTCGTGCATCCGGGCGAGCTCTTCGGGCGGCAACACCACGCACGCGCTGCCCACGACCTTGTGCGGATGCAGCGTTTTCCGTGCTCCGGTGACGACGCCCCGCTCCACCAGATCGACGATGCCGCCGGTGATGAGCTCGGTCTGCACGCCGAGATCGTTGCGGAAATCGAGAAACGGCGCGAGCGACGCGGACACCGTGCCGACCCCCATCTGCAGAGTGTCGCCGTCGTTGACGAGCTCGGCCGCCACCAGCGAGCAGATCACCTCGACGGCGGCGACGTCCTCCTCACTCGGCGGCGCCGGCGGCGTGCCGCCCGCCGTCTGCTCCGCCTCGACGAACCAATCGATCTCGTCGACGTGGATGAAGTTCTCGCCGAAGGTACGGATGAACTCGGGATGCACCTCGGCGATCACCGTCTTCGCCCGCCGCGACACCGTTCGCGACAGCCACACGCCCGAGCCGAAGCTGCAAAAGCCGAGCTGGTTCGGCGGTGAGACCGGCACCAGAAAGACGTCCGGGTTCGGGTGGAAGCCCGGCGGGATCTCCCAGCTCTTCCAGATGCCGATGGGCAGGTACTCCATCCCGCCCGTGTGACAGGCTTGTCGGTTGGGCGGCGTGGCGTAGTTGTCCTTGAGCTTGAAGGCCCCCCCAAGGTCCGGGTCGGTCCAGCAGATGGCGGCGGCCGGGTGATCGATGCGCACGTTCATGAGCCCGTGGGCGAGCGCCCGGTCTTTGAGCCCCTGGCACAGGGTCATGGGCGTGGTGGAATAAGGCGCGACGTGGACGACGTGGCCCGATTGAACGAGGGCGAGGGCTCGCTCCAGGCTCACGAGCTTGTCGCCGCACCGGTCCTGCCAGCTCATCGTTGGACTCTTCCCTGTCCGGGTGAGGAGAGTATAACCACAGCGGCAGCCATCGTTGCTTGTTTGCGTCTAGCAAGTTTAGACTTGGGTCAATTGGGCAGGTTCGCACCCGTAAGCGCCTGAAACCGCAGGAGACAATCGTGACTTCCCAGCAGCAACCCGACTACGACGTCATCGCCGTGGGCGCCGGCTTTGCCGGCCTCGGACTGATCCACTACGTGCGCCAGGCCGGTTTGACCATTCGGGTTTTCGACAAGGCGTCCGACATCGGCGGCACCTGGACCTGGAACCGCTATCCCGGCGCCGCGACCGACAGCGAGGGCTACTATTACTGCCTGTCCTTCTCCAAGGAAGTTGCTGCAGGAGTGGACGTGGTCCGAGCGCTATCCGGGGTGGCAGGAAACGCTCCACTACATGCACTTCGTCGCCGACAAGTGCGACATGTGGCCGCACACTCAGCTGAACACGGAAATCACCAGCGCGGCGTATCAGAAGGAAGAAGGCCACTGGCTGATCACCACCGCCCAGGGCGAGCAGTTCACCTGCAAATACTTCGTCAGCGCCATGGGCATGATCTCGCAGCCTCACATCCCGCCGATCAAAGGCATCGACCGCTTCCGGGGCCCCATCTTCCACTCCTCCCGCTGGCCGGAGGGGCTGGAGTACGCGGGTAAGCGGGTGGCTATCATCGGCGCCGGCGCGACGGCCGTGCAGATGCTGCCCATCATGGCGGAGCGGGCCGCCGACGTGACCCTGTTCCAGCGCACGCCGAACTTCGTGATGCCCGCCGTGCAGAAACCCATGACGCCGGAGTGGGAACGGGAGATCAAGGACAACTACGACGAGATCCTCGACAAGTGCCGCAACCACGTGTTCGGCATGGCGTTCGACAGCCCGGTGGGCCGCAACGCCGTGGATACCCCGCCGGAAGAGCGCCAGAAGATCTTCGAGGAGTACTGGAACAAAGGCGGGTTTCGTTTCTATTTCGAGACCTTCGACGATCTGTTGACGGATCCCCGGGCGAACCGGATGGCCGCCGATTTCATCGCCGGCAAGATCAAGGAAAAGGTCGAGGATCCCGAGGTGGCGGAACTGCTGACGCCCAGGGGCTATCCGCTGTTCGCCAAGCGACCGCCGCTGGATCACGGGTTTTACGAGGCTTTCAACCGCGACAACGTTCACCTGGTGGACATCAACGAGCGCGAGCCCCTCGTCGAAATCACCGAGACCGGGGTGCGGACCACCGAGCATCTCTACGAGTTTGACATCATCGTGCTGGCAACCGGCTTCGCGGCTTACACCGGCGCGCTCGAAGCCATGGAAATACGCGGTGAGCGCGGTGAGACGCTGAAAGACAAGTGGGAAATCACCTCGGCGTCGATTATGGGTGTCTGCGTCGCCGATTTCCCGAACCTGTTCATGATCACCGGGCCGCAAGCGCCCTTCGCCAATCTGCCCACCTCAATCGAGCAGAACATCATCTGGATCACGGAGTGCATCAAGAAGATGGAACGCGAGGGTTACGACGTGTTCTCGCCCCGTCAGGAGGCCGAGGCGGAGTGGTCGGCGCACACCGCGGAGATTCACGACCAGACGCTCATGTCCCAGGGGGACAAGGTGCATTCCTGGATGATGGGCGCCAACCTCGAGACCAGGAAGCCGCGGGTGCTGATCTATTTCGGCGGCGCCAACGTCTACTACGACAAACTGGACGAGTCCATCAACGAAGGCTTCCCGGAGCTCGAGTTCCAGCGACTGGCGGGATGAGCCGGCCGCGGACATCAGACCCTTCCCAGCAGGGCCTGATGTCCGACTCGGGCGTCAGAAATCCCAGTTCACCACCGCGCCATAGGTGCGCGGAGGGCGGATCGCCGTGTAGGTCCACAGGCCGGCGAACGCAGGGCTGGCGCCGACGTCGTAGGCCTGCGACCACGAGTCGTCTTCGGTGAGGTTCAGGCCCCAGACGCTCAGGCTCAGGTTGCCGATCGAATACGTCAGCGAGGCATCCAGGACCGTGTGCGAATCTACCGAGCTCTGCGGCGAGTTCAGGAAGGTGAGCTCCATGTCGTCCACGTATCGAAGCGCAGCGCGCGCGACGAGCTGTCCGGGACCGATGGGGACCGTGACCACCGGCGCCACGGTGGCCGTGACGTCCGGGGCGCGGCGCAGCTTCAGATTGGAGAGATCGAGGCCCAGCACCGGATCTTCCAGCTTGTCATACTTCGCATCCAGCAGACCGAGATTGCCCTCCAGCGTGAGGTAGCTGTTCAGCAACCAGCTGAGATCGGCTTCCAATCCGTCGATGGACGCCTCGGAAGCGTTGACCACCAGAGTCTGCTGGCCGGTGCCGCCTGCCACCGGAACGCTCTGCTCTTCCTGCTTGTCCTTGTAGTCCATCATGAAGGCCGAGACGTTGAGCCGCATGCGGCCATCGAGCCACTCGCTCTTCATGCCGGCTTCGTAGTTGTCCACGGTTTCGGGGTCGTAGGGCGTGGCTGCCGCAAGGTACTCGCCGCCACCCGGCCGCCCGTTGAAGCCACCGGCACGAAACCCCTTGGAGTACAGGCCGTAGAACATCAGACGGTCGTTCATCCGGTAGCGGATCCCGACCTTCGGCGTGAATTCGTTCCAGGACTCCTCGAACGGGTTCGCCGGATTGCCCTTGACCGCGAGCTGGGGCGTCAGCGGGTCGATGACGCCACTCTTCTTTTCGTCACGGGTGTAGCGACCGCCCAGGGTCAAGGTCCAGCGATCGGCGAGTTGGTAGTCGGCCTCGACGAAGGCCGCATAGGACTTGGTGGATTGCATCACGGTCTGGTAGACGGGGAAGACCACGGAGTCGTCGGGTCCGGTGCCCGGCACGCCGAGGATGAAGCCGAAGCCGATGTAGCTGGTCAGGTCGATGCGGTAATCGGAATCCCAGTAGTACAGACCGGCCGTGTAGTTCAACCGCGGGCCCGTGTAGTTCAGCCGCAGCTCGTAGCTGCCTTGATCCCAATTGGCAGGTCTGTCGGTGTGATAGAGCGTCAGCGGCGTCGAGTCCCAGTCCTGGTAGACTTCTTCGTCGGTCTTGAAGCGGCCGTAGACGAACTCGAGCCCGTACGCATCGTTGATGTCCCAGGACGCATTGACGATGTGGGTCTCGGTATCGAAATACGTCTGATATGGCGGGTTGTCGTTCTGCAGAACCGTGTAGTCCTTGCCGGATTGCGGGGTATGAAGGCCCTGCGCGCATTGGCCGTAGACGGCGCAGAAGACCTGGTCCGGTTGGGCCAGATTGTGCAGGGTATTGGCGTCCTGATCCTGCTCGGTCTTGTCGTACCGGTAGTAGATCTCCGTGGTTTCCGTCGGTTTCCACAGCACGCTGGGGCTGATGGCCCGGTAGTCGTACTCGCCCACGTCACGGTTCAGCGTGGCGTTGTGGAACCAGCCGTCGTTCTTGCGTTTGGCGCCGCCGAGGCGAAAGGCGAGGTTGTCGGTCGCGGCCACGTTCACGAACGCGTCGATCTGGAACTCGCCGTGATTGCCGGCACCGGCTCTGGCCGATCCGGACAAGCCGTCGAAGCTTGGTCGGCTGCGTTTGACGTTGATCACGCCACCGATCGAGTTCCGGCCGAACAGCGTGCCCTGTGGACCGCGCAGGATCTCCACGCTCTCGAGATCGATGGCCTTCAGCATGGCCCCCGAGTTGACGCCGATGAACACGCCGTCGACCACCACGCCTACCGTCGGATCGAAATTCTTTTCCACGTCGGTGGTGCCGATCCCGCGGATGGAGATGGCGGCCGGACTGCCCGGACCCTGCTGGATATCGCTGATGACCAGGTTGGGTGAGGCGTTCTGCAACGTCTGCAGATCGGCGTCGAAGCGGATGGCGAGATCCTGACTATCCAGCGCGCTGAGCGACATCCCGACGTCCTGGAGACTCTCCTCGCGCTTCCGCGCGGTCACCACGATTTCCTCGAGCACGAGCGAATCAGATGCCGCCACCGCCGGACACGGCACCGTCATGCACAGCACGGGCGCCAGCGATGCCAGAACCAGAAACTGAACTTGACGCTTCATGAATCTCCCCTCCGTTCATGTCTGTCACGAGTCACCGTGCCACACGGTCGCATCGGACGCGTATCCCGTTGGCGTGGGCCCCTGCAAGGACACCTGGACTTATCTTCTCGCGCTTGCTGTTGTCTAGCAAGTTATTGCTGCGGGGGCAAGGAAAGATAACGATCGATCACTCGCTGGATCTCAGGCCGCGCGGAACCGACGCTCTAAGAGTTCCAGCGGCTCGCGGGGCGGACCCTTACGGGCTCGCTCGAGCCCATGAAGCGTTCGGCTCGGCCGCCGGCGCGAGCTCGCGGCGCACGATGCCTCGGAAGTAGTCGAAGGCCGACGGCAGGTTCACCTGTTCCGGCGCCACCAGCCACTGGTAGATCGTGCCGGACACGAAGGTCAGATACAGCACGGCGAAATTCACCACGTCGGCGTCGGCGCGCACGCTGCCGTCCTGGATACCGTCGCGCAGCCACTGCTCCAGGTCGCTGCGATACTGACGGTGATTGCGGGCCAGCTGGCGGCGGATGGTGTTGTCTGCGCCGATGGATTCGTACCATATGATGTAGCTGCCGCGCATGTAGCGTGCGTACTCCACCAGGAAGTGCTCCAGCGCGTCCATGGCGGCCATGAATGCGGGAAGTCCCTGCTTATCTTCGGTGTACGACCGCAGCTGATCTACCCAGACGTGGTTGAAGTGCTTCAACAGCTCCTGCAGAAAGTTGTCCTTGGTGCCGAACCGGTAGGTTGCGAGCCCGCGGCTGTATCCGGCCGTCTCGCAGATCTCCTTCAGGGTCGTCCGGTTGGCGCCCTGGGTGCTGATGAGCTGCATGGCGGCGTTGAACATGCGGGTATCCGACAGAGCGCTGCGTTCCGCCTGGGTGAGGCGTCGACGCTTGCGATCGGGTAGCGACCGGCCATCGGCTTCCGGGTTCGCTCCCTTGTTGTCAGAGTCCCTTCGGGGCATCTGCTGGGTCCTCATTCGCGAAGCGGCGACCATACCACGCGCGGTAACGGTACCTGAATGATCCGCTGGCGCTCATGCCCAGGTCGCGCAGCGGCTCACCCACCGCGGTCAGCTCCCAATCGATGATGCCGGACAGGGCCGGCGCGCCTTCGAGAAACAGCGTGTTGTCGAGGTGGAAATCGCCATGCAGCACAGCCGGCGACGTGGGCCGATGGTCGGACGGCAAGCCCGGCCCGGTGGCCATCATGAGATAATTGCTTTCCTCTAGCAAGTGATTGCTGTTGGCCAGCAACTGTGCTCTCATCGGCGGGCTCGAGCTGCCGATCGACGCTGGCTGGAGTGCCGCCTGAGAAACCCGGGGAGCGTCCCATGAGCGAACAACGGTTGCAGCGGCTGGAGCAGAGAATCGATGAGCTGGAGAGTCGCCACGCGCTGCGCGACCTCGCCAGCGAGTACTGTCACGGCTTCGACAAGCGAGACTTCGACCGCTTCCTCGCCATCTGGTGGGACGACTGTGTGTGGGACATCGGCCCGCCGTTCGGCTCGTTCACCGGCCACGACGGCATTCGAGAGGCCGTTCAGGCGGTGTTGTGGCCCTTCTGGCGTGAGACTCATCATCTGACCACCAACTTGCGGCTCGAGTTCGCCGGCCCCGACCGCGCCAGCGGCATCTGCGACGTGGATTGCGTGGGCGCCGACACCGAGGACAACCTGCAGATCGTCGGCGCCACTTACCTCGATGATTTCGAGCGGCGTGAATCGACCTGGCGTATCAAGCGGCGGCGGGTGCAGATTCACTACTTCAATCCCCTGCCCGGCGCCCGCCTGCGGGCACCGGAATCGGACTAGGGAGATTCCGCCATGGCTCATCTGACCGTCGAGGCAGACCGGCGCATCTATTTCGAGGATCACCACGGGGACCGCCTGCCCGTGCTGCTGGCCCACGGCTGGGGCATGTCCTGCCGGGTCTGGGACACCACCACCGCGGCGCTGGTGGATGCTGGCCATCGGGTGATCAGCTTCGACCAGCGCGGCTGCGGTGCCTCGGACAAGGATTTCGTCACCGTGAGCGTGACGGCCGGTGCGGACGACATCGTCCGGCTGGTGGAGGCGCTCAACCTCGAGCGCGTGGTGGTGAACGGCTGGTCGCTCGGCGGCGCCCTGGCGGCGGCCGCGGCGGCGCGCCTGGGCGAGCGCTGCGCCGGTCTGGTGCTCACCGGCGGCGCCACGCCGCGCTACGTGCAGGCGGAGGATTTTCCATACGGCGGCGCGCCGGGGAGCGTCGCCGACACGGTCGCGGCGCTGCGCAGCAACCGCACGCCGTTTCTCCACGGCCTGGCCCAGGCGGTCTGTGCCAGAGATCCCGGGGCCGGCGTGGTGGAATGGCTGTGGCACATCTTTCAGCAGACGAGCCCGGCGGCCGATGCCACGCTGGCCGAGCTCGACCACCTGGACCAGCGCCGGCTGCTTGCCGGGCTGGAGATGCCGGTGCTGGTGTTCGTCGGCAGTGAGGACGGCTTCGTCGCGCCCGAGGTCGGGCGGGCCGCGGCGGAAATCACCTCCGCCAAGCTGATCGAGCTGCAAGGGTGCGGCCACGCGCCGTTTCTCGAGGACGGCGAGCGCTACCGGCGGGCACTGCAGGAATTCCTCGGCACTCTGGAGTAACGGCCATGGCGGTGCGATTCGGTCTCTGGTACGACTTCCGCAATCCCGGCCCCGACGCGCCGGACTTCGAGCGCTTCTACCAGGCGACCCTCGACCAGATCGTCGCCGCCGAAGATCTCGGCTTCCAGTCGGCGTGGCTCACCGAGCATCACTTCTGCGACGACGGCTACACGCCGTCGCCATTCGTGATCGGGGCCGCCATCGGCGCCCGCACCCGGCGCCTGCGCCTCGGCACCAACCTCGTGATCCTGCCCCTGCACGACCCGGTGCGGATCGCCGAGGACGCCGCCACCTTGTCGATCCTCACCGGCGGCCGGTTCGACCTCGGAGTGGCCATCGGCTACCGGGCCGACGAGTTCGAAGCTTTCGGCCGCAGCCTGCACCACCGGCCGAGTCTGCTGGAGGAGGGCGTGGAGATCATTCGCCGGGCCTGGCGCGGCGAGCCCCTGGACTTCCACGGCAAGCGGTTCGATTACGGCCCGCTTGCGGTGACACCCCGGCCTGCCGTGCCGCCGCGGATTCTCATCGGCGGGATGGCGGAGCCCGCCATCGACCGCGCGGCGCGCATCGGCGACGGCTTTCTGTCCACCGGCGGCATCGGCCACGATCTGTACGTGCAGGCTCTGAAACGGCAGGGACGCAATCCCGCCGACGGGCGGATCTGCGCCGGCAACTGGGCCATCATCGCCGAGGATCCGGCCGCCGAGGCGGAGCGGATCGGCCGCCACGTGCTGTATCAGAGCAACCGCTACATCGAGTGGGGCGCGTTCGGGCCGCCGGACCAGGTTCCCCGGTTCGCCACCGCGCGGGACGCTATCGAGGGCGGCCTCTATGAGCTGTGGGACGCCGAGCAGGCGGTGCGTGCGCTGTCCGAGGCCATCGAGCAATACCCGCAGATCGAAGACATCCACTTCTGGGCTCAGTTTCCCGGGGAGCCCGTGGAATCCGGCACGCGGCGGATGGAATACATCGCCGAGAAGGTACTGCCTCACCTGCACTGACACGGAGGCGGCACATGATCTTCGACACCGAGACCCCACCGGCCGCGTCGAGGGCGTCATGAACCTCGGCCTGATTCCGGCCAAGCACGCGCGCCTCACCCCGCAGCGGGAGGCGGTGATCGACGTCCCCACGGGCCGGCGGGTCACTTGGAGTGAGCTGGACCAGCGGGTGAGGCGGGCCGCCAACGGCTTCACCGGGACACTCGGCCTGGTGCCCGGTGACCGAGTGGCCATCCTGGCGAAGAACTGCATCGAGTATCTGGAGACCTTCTACGCCTGCGCCCGGGCCGGGCTCATCGCCCAGCCGTTGAACTGGCGGCTGGCCAGCGCCGAGCTCGGCCGCATCCTCGACGACGGCGCTCCGCGGGCGGTGGTGGTGTCGGAGGAGTTCGCCGGCCTCGCGGGCGCGCTCGAGTCGCCGGACCGGCGCTGGCTGACCTTCGGCGCGGCGGGCTCGGACTACGAGAATCTCCTTGCTGCGGCCCCCGACGACGAGCCCCGCGCCATGGTCCGCGGTGACGATCCGGTGCTGATTCTCTACACCGGCGGCACAACGGGTGAATCCAAGGGCGCGCTGCACTCGCACCACGGGCTGTGGATGGGCATGCAGAACCAGACCGTGGCCGAGCGCATCGTGCCGAGCGACGTGTACATGCTCACCGGGCAGATGTTCCACATCCCGGTGGCGCTGGCCATGAACTACATGGCCCACGGCTGCCCGCTGGTGCTGGTGAACTTCGAGGCCCGCCAGGCGCTGGAGGTGATTCAGCGCGAGCGGGTGTCGGCCTTTCTGGGCATCACCACCATGCTCAACTGGATGATGGCGGTGGACGGCTTCACGTCGTACGACCTCTCCAGCCTGCGCAACATCCAGTACGGCGGCGGCCCCATGCCGGCCAGCGTGGTGCGGGCCGCGCTGGAGGCGTTCCCGTGCACGCTGATTCAGGGCTATGGCCAGACCGAAGGCATGACCATGTCGTTTCTCTCCCAGGAGGACCACCAGCGCGCGGTCGCCGGCCAGCACCCGGAGCGTTTGCGGTCCTGCGGCCGCGAGGGCTTCGTCACCCGGCTGCGGCTGGTGGACGAGCACGGCGCCGAGGTGCCGAAGGACGCCAGCACCCCCGGCGAGATCGTCGTCGCCTCGGAGGCCAACATGCTCGGCTACTGGCAGCGGCCGGACCTCACCGCGCAGACCATCCGCAACGGCTGGATGCACACCGGCGACATCGCCACCTGGGACGAGGAGAGCTACCTCTACATCGTCGACCGCGCCAAGGACATGATCATCTCCGGTGGTGAGAACATCTATTCCACCCAGGTGGAAAACGCCATCCATCAGCATCCGGCGGTGCTGGAATCCGCCGTCATCGGCGTGCCCGATGCGGAATGGGGCGAGGTGGTGAAGGCCGTGGTGGTGCTGAAGCCCAGCAGCCGGGCGACGGAGCAGGAGATCATCGACACCGCTCGGCAGCACCTGGCGTCGTATCAGAAGCCGCGCATCGTCGAGTTCGTCGATGCTCTGCCGAAGGCGCCCACGGGCAAGATCCTGAAACGCGCGCTACGCGATGCCCACCGGACCCCCGAGAAAGCCTCGTGAGCGGTTTGTCGACCAACGCACAGATTGCCGGGCGTATGTAGTCCGATTCGTCCGTGGGCTGCCGCTGAGGCAGAATACGCCATGAGGCGTTGGAGGAACCCAGAACATGATCGAGCTGGACGATGAGGTCAGGACGCGACTGGCGAACGCCATCGACAGCGGCAACGTGCTCACCGCCGCCTATGTGGACACCGGCGGTAAACCGCACATCTCGTTCTATGGCAGCACACACGCGCACGGTGCGGACAGCCTGGCCATCTGGGTGCGCAAGCCGGACAGCGAGCTGCTGAAGACTTTGCCTGAGCGCCCGCACATGGCGTTCATCTACGGCGATGTGTCGGGCCGCGTGTATTACACGTTCGAGGGGCGCGGCCGGGTCGACGAAAGCGCGCGCGAGCGCGTGTACCAGGAGATGCATCCGGTGGAGCGACAGTTCGACCCGGAAGCCAAGGGCATCCCGGTGGTCATCGACCTCGACCGCGTCACCCTGCTCTCGGCGGCGACGGGTAAGGTCGTGCAGGAGCGCTGAAGCGCGCCGCCGTTCTTTGCCTCCGTGGGAGCGATCTCCTGGTCGCGATCTTCCGGACATCGCGACCAGGAGGTCGCTCCCACACTCGTGCCGCCGCGCTCAATCATTCAGGCCTCCCTCGCCGTAGCGCCCGGCCGGTCCTCGTCCGCCGGGGCCAAGCCGGCCCTGGTCGCCGAAGTGGCCCTTGCCTGGAATGTGGTTGATTTCGATGCGAATCCCGTCGGGGTCCTCGAACAGCACGGAGTAGTAGCCGGGCGCGAACCGATCGCCGTCCTCCGGTGCATGCACCATCCGCGCCCCGAGCTCGGCGGCGTGCGCGGCGATGGCGTCCACGTCTTCCCGCGAGCGGGCGCGGATGCAGAAGTGGTGCAGGCCGACCGTCCACTGATCGAACGTCCGGTCGCGGTTCTCCGGCGGTGCGAGGCGCGCCAGCAGTCCGGTGCGACCCCCGATGCAGTAGACGGTTTCGTCGTTCCTGATCAGCGTCTTAAGCCCCATGAAGTGACACAGGGACTCCCAGAACGGCAGCCCTTCCGGACTGTTGATCGTGAACTGGATGTGGGCGATGCCGTTGATCTCGACGCTCATGTCGGTGCTTCCCTCGTGCAGCGTGCGGGTTGGCAATGATGTCGCTATGATCGGCCGATGCGAAGGACTCTGCTACTCCTCGTGTTTCTCGCGTTCGGAGCCCTGTCCGCGCCCACGCAGGCCGAGCCTTTCGACATCGTCATTCGCAACGGCCATGTCATCGACGGGACGGGGTCGCCGTGGTACGCGGCGGACGTCGGCGTCCGCGACGGCCGCATCGCCGCGATTGGACAGCTTGCCGGCGCCTCCGCCAAGCAGACCATCGACGCCGAGGGCAGGGTCGTCGCGCCGGGCTTCATCGACATGCTCGGCCAGTCGGAGTTGACCATCCTGGTCGATCCTCATCTGCCGTCGAAGATATTCCAGGGCATCACCACGGAAATCACCGGCGAAGGCGGATCCATCGCACCGCTCAACGACGCCATTGTCGAGTCCGACCGGGTCGGCTACCAGCACTTCGGGATCACCCCCGACTGGCGCACCCTCGCCGAATACTTTGCGCGCCTCGAGAAGCAGGGCATGGGCATCAATCTCGCGACCTACGTCGGCGCGACCCAGGTGCGGCGCATGGTGCTCGGCGACGAGGACAAGCAGCCGACCGCCGCCGAGCTCGACCGCATGAGGGCGCTGGTGCGCGAGGCGATGGAGCAGGGGGCGGTCGGCGTGTCGACGTCGCTGCAGTACGCGCCGGCGCCGTACGCCAAAACCGAGGAGCTGATCGCGCTGGCGTCGGAAGCGGCGAAGTGCGGCGGCATCTACGCCACCCACATGCGCTCGGAAGCCGACACCGTGCTCGACGCGCTCGACGAGGCGATCCGCATCGGCCGCGAGGCGAATATCCCCGTCGAGGTCTGGCACATCAAAGCGGCCGGCAAGGCGAACTGGGGCCGCATGAAGGAGATCGTCGCGAAGGTGGAGCAGGCGCGCAAGAACGGCGTCGACATCACCGCCGACACCTACGGCTACACCGCCTGGTACAACTCGTTGTCGGCGTTCATCCCGCCGTGGGCGCACGACGGCGGCGACCAGAAGCTGCTCGAACGGTTGCAGGACCACGAGGCGCGCGCCCGCATCCGCAAGGACCTGCAGTCGGCCGAAGACACCTCGTGGGACAACGAGTGGCAGGAGATTCCCGGCCCGCAAGCGGTGCTCATCGGCGCCGTGCAGAATCCTGAGCTGAAGTCCATTCAAGGCAAGACGCTCGCCGAGATCGCGGCGATGTGGCACATGGACCCGATCGACACGATCTTCGAGATTCTGCTGCGCGACCACGCCTACACCGGCGTTGCGGTCACGGCGATGTCGCAGGACGACGTGTCGATGGCGGTGAGCCAGCCGTGGGTGGCATTCGACAACGACTCCCAGGGCACCGGGCCGACGGGCATCCTCGGCCAGGAGCATCCGCACCCGCGCGCCTACGGCACGTTTCCGCGGATCATCCGCAAGTACGTGCGCGAGGACGGGCTGCTGACCTTGCCCGAGGCGATCCGCAAGATGGCGGCGCTGCCGGCGCAGAAGTTGCGGCTCGCCGATCGCGGCGTCATCAAGGCCGGCCTGTGGGCCGACATCGTGGTGTTCGACCCGCAGACGATCACCGACGTCGCGACGTTTGCCGATCCCAATCAGCTATCGAAGGGAATGGACTACGTGCTGGTCAACGGCGTGCCCGTGATCGCCGGCGGAAAGGCGACCAACGCGCTGCCCGGCAAGGTGCTCAGGGGGCCGGGAGGTAAAAGGTAAAGCGTCAGGTCTCGAGGCGGGCATGATCTCCTCGTGCGGCCGCGCGTCGTCCATCTCCGTGCGGTCGGTCAGACGGATCGTGTCGGCGAGCGGTGCCAGCCCGTCGCGGAGCACCGAGCCGAGGGCGCCGGCGGCGCCGGTGATCAGCAGACGGTTGAACTGTGGCATGGGGTCTCCTATCGCTGTATCCAGCCCTCAACACGCAGCCGCACGTCGTCGTTCATGCCGGAGACGTTGTTCAGCCGCCTGCGGAGCGTAGTGCTCCGCACCAGGCGCCGGTCCACCAGTGCCTGGCAGAACTCCCGGTCTTTTGGCCGCCCGGCGATCGCCTTGGAGATCCACAGGTCGTGCGGCTCCAGGCACATCGCGGTGACCCCGCTGGTCGCCGGAGTGCAGAACCTCACCAACCGCTTACGCCAGCCGTCCGGCAGCACGGCCGTTTGCGGGGTTACCCCTTGTGCGTAGTAGCCATAGGTCTCTTGAAAGACGGATAGTTCCCCGATCGACCCGTCGATCAGGTCTGCGAGGGATCCATCCGGATCATCGAGTGCGGCGATGTCCACCTCGATGGATCGCTCTGCTTCGGGGATCAGAGTGTCGATCGATGCATGAATCGCCTGACTGCCAATCACGAGCACCCGATCGACCCCCAGTATGGCACCGGCCGCACGAATCGCGTGCTCGAACTGCGACCGGTTCATGCGGATTCTGTCCGGAAGTCGCGGAGCACCGCCGCCCGCTCTCGCGCGCTCAGCACCCCGGCGAACGGCGACACCTGCCGCATGTCGCGCGCCTGCTGTCCGGGATCGAGCATTCTATCGATCAGTTCCGCAACCGGCAGATCCAGCCAGCAGCGCCAGCGGCGCAATATCGGTGCGGCGTGCTCGTGCCCCGTGATCAGCCGGCGCAGCTGGCGTCTGGTGCGATTGATGACAGGTTCCGGATTCTCCGCCAGGCGCGCCGCCACGGCGCGGTGAAACGCCAGGCTGCGCCGGTCCTCCCGGGTCATGGCAGGGACGAAAACGACGCACATCTCCAATCCCACGGCGCGCGCCGTCTTCTCCACGGTGCGGATGGTGGGCGATTTCGCGCCGGTCTCGTAGGCGGCGATGGTGGATTGCGCGGTTCCCGCTCGGGCAGCAAGCTCCTGCTGGGTGATGTCGGCCTGCTGTCTCAGCGCCTTGATGACGTTCATCTGCCGATCATATCCGATCGCATATATCGAGCAAAGGCAGCTACCGGACCATGGCCTGCTCGGTCAGCACCTTGAACGCATCGCCGAGCCGGGTGCGGTGAGGAATGCTCTGCACCTGAACACGCCGATGAGCTGCTCCTTGGGATCGACCCAGAACTTCGTGCCGGCGGCGCCGCCCCAGGTGTACTCGCCATCGGAGCCGAGCGCGCCGACCTGTCCCACGTCCAGGGTGACCGCCACCCCCAGGCCGAAACCGACTCCCCGCCGCATGGGGATGTCGCCCAGGTTGTTGGTGGTCATCAGCGCCCCCGTCTTCGGCGACAGCAGCCGCACACCGTCGAGCTCGCCGCCGTTTGGAATGATTGGCGGTCTGGAAGGCCTTCGCCGGTTCCGACGGGGTGCCGGCCGGGCTGTACAGCTCGGCGAAGCGGCCCTCTTTGTCCGCAGGCACGGTGAAGCCGGTATCCACCATGCCGAGCGGGCCGAAGATGCGCTGCTGCATGAACTCGCCGAGCTTCATCCCCGAAACCGCTTCCACCAGCGCCCCCTGCACGTCGACGGCCACGCTGTAGTGCCAGCGTGTGCCGGGATCGTACTGCAGCGGAATCTGCCCCAGCCGGGTGACGAACTCGTGGAGGGTAAGCCCCGGCGACAGCAGCTCGGCGTCGCGGTACGCCTTGTCCACCTCGGTCTGGCCGAACACGCCGTAGGTGAACCCGGCGGTGTGAGTCAGCAGGTCGCGGATGGTGGCCGCGTGGGCGCCCGGGTCTTGCCGACCTGGGTCCGATCGCCCGTGCCCTCGGTGCGGCTGGTGGTGGCGTCCGACGTCATCCGGGTATTGCCGCTGTCCGCGGTGGAGACCGCCACCTGGAGATCCGCGAGCTCCGGCAGGTACCTGGCTACCGGATCGTCCAGGAAGAACCTGCCCTCCTCGTAGAGCATGAGCACTGCCAGCGACGTGATGGGTTTCGACATGGAGTAGATGCGGAAGATGGTGTCGTTGGTCATCGGCCGCGGCGGGTTCCGGTCGGCCTGACCGTAAGTCTCCTCGTAGACCACGTGGCCGTGGCGGGCGATGAGCCCCAAGCCACCGACCATCGTGCCGTCGTTCACGGCCTGCTGCATGTATCGGCTGAGGCGGTCGAGGCGCTCGGCCGACATGCCTTCCCGAGCGGGCTTGGCCTGAGGAAGGTCGCGCGCCAGGACAGCGGAACCAGTGCAGAGCAGCAGGCAGCAGACGACGACTGCGGCGAATGTTGGCGCGCGTGACGGCATGTTTCCCTCGTCCCGTTGGCGGTCGAGGAAGGCTACGGGAAGGGATCGGGGGGTACAACGGGTGGAGGCTCGCTGTGGGCCTCGTCCCGGTTTCGGCTCGCGAACCATGCGGGAAGCGGGGACGTGGGGCCCCGCCGCTTGGCCAACGCTTGTCAGCCGTCATCTCCTACGTCGTGAAACAGGGTCGACGTAGTCGGTGCTTCGACATGCAAGGCATTTCCGGCGGCTCGAGGCTCGCCGGCGGATGCCGCCTGCACCTTGACGCCCGCTACACCGACCGATACAACATCTGGGGGTGCGACAACGCGGACGTCTACTAGCGCGACGACGTCACCCTGATGAACGGGTTCATCGAGTATGCGCCGGCCGACGAGCGCTACCGTATCTCCGTGTACGGCCGCAATCTCACCGACAAGACCATCAAGAGCGGCACGGTGGCCGTGTTGTTCCCGCTCACCTACTACCAGCCTCCCCGCGAGCTCGGGTGGAAGCGCAGTGGAATTTCTGACAAGGAGGACACACACGATGCCGAGACTGAGACAGGTACCTCGCGCCGACGCACCGGAGAACGTACGCACATTCTACGATCGGCTGTTCGGCGACCGCGATCCGGTAGCGGAGCCCGGAACCGCCACCGGCACCCCGGGCAACTGGTGGACGGTGTTCGCCCTGGTGCCCTACGTGTTCGATCACGCCACCAGCCACTTCGGGATGTTCGGCATGTTCGCCGACAAGAGCATCAGCAAGCTCGACGGCAAGCTCCGGGAGATCGCCATCACGCGCGCCGGCTTCGCACAGGGCAGCCAGTTCGTCTACTCGCAGCACTGCAAGGCGGCCCGGCGCTTCGGCGTGAGCGACGCCCAGGTCGCCGCGATTCCGAGCTGGCAGGTATCGGATCAGTTCGACGCCGCCGAGCGCGCGGTGCTGGCCTGGACCGACGCGCTGATCCTGCAGGGCGGCCGCGCCTCCGACGAGCTGTTCGAGGCGCTGCACAGCCACCTGTCGGACGAGGACATCCTCGAGCTCACCTACCACGTGATGGCGTACAACCTGCACGCCGTCTGCTGCAAGGCGTTGCGGCTCGAGTACGACGACGTGGACGAGCGGATTCGTGAAGTGCCGGTTCCGGAAGGCGGCGGCACCGCGGACTGGGCCGGCAAGGCGTGGAGCAAGGAATGATCGCAATGACACAAGGGCAGCATCGAGTACGGGGGCCTGCACCATCTGGCGCTCGTCACCAGCGACATGGCGCGCACGGTCCGTAGGCCGCCGGTCGAGCTGGAGCGGGCGACATTTCGCCCGCCCATGTTGCGGGTCAGGTGACCTTCGGCATATAACTGGCTGCACAGACGAATCTCGATCTGGCTGGAGGACGCAGCCCCCACTGCCCACCATGTGCGCCACGATCCCCCGCAGCCGACGGCCGCGCGCCGTCAGGTATCGTCTGTTCGCTGCCATTCCCCTGTTGCTGCTGATCGCCGCCGGCCCGCCGGCACGCGCCGAGCTGAGCGCGCCGGAGCAGCAGGTGCTCGATCGTGTCGACGCCGCCGGCGTCGTCGCCGACATGCGGCAGCTCTCCGGTAGCGCCGACGGCATCGAGCAGGGGATCGGGCCCGGCTCGGTGGTTTCCGGCAGCCCCGAGGAGCGCGCGCTCGCTGGCCGCCTGGCGGAGCGCTTCAGCGCCCTGGGTCTGGAAGTCACCACGGAACAGTTCCCGGTGCGGGTCTACCGCTACGCGCCGTTTCATCTCGAGGCCGGCGGCGAGGTGATCCCGGCCATCAATCTGCACGCCACTGGCGCGGTGAGCGGCCGGCGCGACGGTGTGCCGTTCGCCCTCGGCAACGAGGCCGGCGGCCGCCGGCTGCGGGCGCCACTCGTGGACGCCGGCGACGGCTTCGCCGCGGACTACGCCCGGCTCGGCGACGTGCGCGGCAAGGCGGTGCTGGTGCGCCGCGACCTGCGCGACTGGCCCTCGGCGCAGATCACCGAAGCGGCCGGCCGCGGCGCCGCCGCGGTGGTGTTCTACGACCACCCGTCCTCGGGCAAGCACGTCGACGCGCTGCGGCAGGACAGCCTGTGGGCCCACGAGCAGATTCCCTCGGTCGCGATCAGCGTGGCCTCCGCCCGCGCGCTTCAGCGGAAGCTCGCCGCCGGTGCGGTCACCGTCGCGCTCGACAGCCGGGTCGCGATCGGCGACGGACACTCGCAGAACGTGCTCGGCATCATCCGCGGCAGCGAGCTGCCGGACGAGTGGGTCGTGGTCTCGGGGCACTACGACCGCTGGTTCCACGGCGGGCTGGACAACGTCAGCGGCACCGCGGCCGTGCTGGAGATGGCGCGCGTGTTCAACCAGTCCGGCGTGCGACCGCGGCGCTCGATGCTGTTCATGACGGTGGGCAGCGAGGAGGCCGGGCTCCAGGACTTCGAGCGCGACTGGCTCGCCGGCTCGTACGCCTTCCTGCTGGCGCACCCGGAGGTGCTGCGGCACGCCGCGCTGGTGAGCAACGTCGATGGCATCGGCTGGCCGGCGCAGAAGGTCGAGCTCGGCGCGAGCGCCGACGTGCTCCCGACCATGCGCGGCGTCCTCGCCGATCTCGGGCTCGACGGGACCATCGGCCTCCGTCCGCACACCAGCAGCGCCGTCGACGCCTGGAACTACGCCGTGCTCGGCGGGGCCGCAACGACGCACCTGTTCTCCCTGGACGACGCGTACTTCGGCATCTATCACACCCAGGAAGACGTGGTGGTGCCCGAGCACTTCACCGCGCTCGAGCGCGATTTGCGGCTGCTGGCGCTCGGCCTGCTGCGCGCCGCCACGGCGCCGCGCTGGACGCCGTCGCTCGGCGCGCTGGCGGACGACGTGCGCGCGGATTTCGCGGCGGACGCGGCGCGCCTGCCGGGCCTCGCCGCGGACGATCTCGATGCCGCGCTGGATGAGTTTCACGCGGCGGCCGTCACCGTGGAAAGCGGCGCCGCGCCGGGTCTCGACGGCGCCGCGGCCGACCGTCTGCTCATGGCCACTCGGCACACGCTGGTGCCCTGGCTCTACGCCGCGGACCGCGACTACACCCAAGCGGTGCGCACGGCCGAGTACGCAAACCGGGTCGCGGCGCTCAGCGGCGCGCTCGATGCGCTCGGTCGCGGCAACCGGCCCGCCGCGCTCGAGAGCCTGGCCGCCCTGCCGGAAGGGCGGCGCTGTGCCCAGCTCTCCGCCGACAGCTACGCCGCCGAGCGCAATTTCTGGGCCGGCGAGGGCGGCTGGGCCAGCCGCTACGGACATCGCGCGCCGCCGCCGCTGCCGGCGTTCGAGACGGCCTGCCGCGCGCTGCTCACGGCGGACGGTCCGAGCGCGCCGATCGCGGTGGGGCTCGACGCTGCGCGCACGGAAGCGCTCGACGCCGCGTCGAACGCTCGCGTGCTGGTCGCGGCCAAGCTGCGGGCGGCGACCGCGCAGCTGCGGCAGGCGGGGGCGGCACGGTAGCGGGGAGCCGAACAACTGGGAGGTGAGGGCCATGAACGTCAACGGATTCGGTTTGCGGAGCCGCGCGCCGCAGCGCTGGTGCGTCCTGGGCTCGGCGGTACTGGCGGCTGCGGTGCCCCACGCATGGGCGGCGCCGGCTGCGCAGGCGCCGTCGGCCGGGGTGATCGAGGAGGTCATCGTCACCGCCACGCGGCGCAGCGAGGCGCTCACCGACGTGCCGATCAGCGTGAGCTTCATCGGTGATGACGAGATGCAGCAGCGCGGCGCGAGGCAGTTCGACGACCTGGTGCGCCTGACCCCCGGCCTCAACCTCACCCGGGGATCGTTCACCGGGGCGAGCCAGATCGCCATCCGCGGCATCTCGTCCGACGCCGGCTCCGGCACCACGGGCCTGTACATCGACGACACACCGATCCAGGTGCGCAACATGGGCTTCGGCGCCGGCAACGCGTTCCCGGGCCTGTTCGACATCGAGCGGGTGGAGGTGCTGCGCGGCCCGCAGGGCACCCTGTTCGGCGCCGGATCGGAAGGCGGCACGGTGCGCTTCATCCAGACCCAGCCGAATCTCGACCAGGCGAGCGGCACCGTGCGCGCCGAGCTCGGCAGCATCGAGAACGGCGATACCTCCTGGGAAGCTGGCGCCGCGTACGGGACCCCGCTGTCCGAGCGCGTGGCGGTGCGCGGCAGCGTCTACCTGCGCCGGGACGGCGGCTACGTGGACGCCGTCGGCGGCACCTACCAGATCGTCGACCCCACGGGTGAGAGCTACGGCAACTCGGTGGACTTCACGCCGACCACGACCTACGAGAAAGACATCAACTGGGCCGAGACCCGCGCCTATCGGCTGGCGCTGACGTTCGTGCCCACGGACAACCTCACCATCACGCCCTCGGTCTTCTACCAGAAGGTGAAGAACAACGACGGCGCCGCGGGCTACGATCTCGCCCTGTCCAACACGAACAATGCGGACTACGCGCGTGCGCACAACGTGCAGGGGCCGGCCGGCACGCTTTACACCTTTCCCAACACGCCGCAGACGGTGACCCTGAACGACATGAGCGCGCCGGAGAATCAGCGGGGCGAGGACGAGTTCACCCTGTTCTCGCTCGCCGTGGACTGGGACTTCGGCTGGGCGCAGCTGTTCTCCAATACTTCGTACTTCGATCGTGATCAGTACCAGTGGGCCGACTACACGAAGGGCTACGCCGAGTACTACGCCCCCGAGTACTTCCTCGAGGCCGACGGCGTGACCTCCACCGGCACCTACGTGCCCGTGGGCTGGAAGGGCATGTCGCAGTACAACAACGCGCAGCAGAACTGGGTGCAGGAGATACGGCTGCAATCCGCCGACGAGGAGCGGCTGCGCTGGGTGGCCGGCGCGTTCTGGTCCAACCTCGAGCAGAAGGCGCACCAGCCAATCAACCACAACTTCCTGATCGGCGCATCCTGGCTCGGCTTCTACCCCACCGCCTTCGGCTACGGTTACTACGCCACCAACGACGGCGATCCGTTCGGCCCCGGCTCGACGGCGCTGCAGAACTTTTTCGGCGACAACACCCTCGCGAACGCGGTGATCTTCTTCGGCGAATGGCAGATGCAGGAGAAGCAGCTCGCGGGCTTCGCCCAGGTGGACTTCGACATCACCAGCACCATCACCCTGACCGCCGGCCTTCGCGCTTCGCGCAACGAGCTCGACTTCGACGCCGCCTACCTGGCGCCGGAGAACAACGCCAACGCCCCCTTTGGCTTCCCGTGCGCGGACCCCGCCGACTGCACCTTCGGCAGCGGCGCCATGGCGCCGGCGTATCCCACCTCGTCTTCCGGCTCGAGCGAGACCGCCTACACCCCGAAGTTCGGCGTCTCCTGGCAGCCCACCGACAACGAGCTCTTCTACGTCAGCGCCGCCAAGGGCTTCCGTCCCGCGGGCGCATCGCTGCGGGCGCCGGCCATCTGCGACTTCGATCTGATCGAGAACGGCTACATCGACGCCAACGGCAACCCGACCCAGCCGGAGACCTTCGACTCCGACACGGTGTGGAGCTACGAGATCGGCGCCAAGAGCCGCCTGCTCGGCGGCCGGCTGGTGGTGGACGGCAGCGCCTATCGCATCGAGTGGAAGGACATCCAGTCGAACGTCAGCCTGCCGAACTGCGCCTACAACTTCGTCGACAACCTGGGCGATGCGACATCCATCGGCTTCGACGTCGCCGTGCAGTACCTGGTGACCGAGGGCCTGATGCTGAGCGGCGCCTTCGGCTACAACGATCCGAAGTACGACAACAACGCCACCTCGCCGGGCGGCGTGGTGATTCACGCCAAGAACGCGGCCGTCGCCGACGCGGGCCCGCCGAGGACCGTGTCGCTCTCCGCCGATTACACGCGACGCATCGGTGAGTGGGAGGGCTACGGCCGTCTCGACTACACGTGGTCCGACGAGCTGCGCCGGGTGGGGTCACAGGTGAGCACGGATCCGTTCTACGACCCACGGCTGAAGCCGGCAGAGGCCTACGCGATCACGAACCTGCGGCTGGGCGGCCGCTACGGCCACTATGATCTGTCGCTGTTCGTGCTGAATCTGACGAACGAGGCGCCCCGCCGGGAGCTGTTCGCCGGGTCTTACTACGATCCGCAGGATTGGGAGGACGTGGCGATCCGACCGCGGATCTGGGGGATGACGTTTGCTTGGCGGAATTGAGGAACATGAACAGCGCGCCGCAACGTGCGGCCACGTTCCGCGGCCGCGATCTTTTCGAGGCGCGCGACCGCCGAGACAGCAGTGAGGGAGGCAGGACATGAGCGTATATGCCGTGGCATTGATCCACATTCACGACCGGGACGGATACCGGAACTACGAGCAGGGGTTTATGGACATCTTCGCCCGCTACGAGGGCAAGCTGCTCGCCGTCGACGAGTCGCCGACCGTGATGGAAGGCGATTGGCCGTGGACGCGCACGGTGCTGCTGGAGTTTCCCGACCAGGCGAAGCTCAGCGCCTGGTACGACTCGAACGAGTACCAGACGCTGGCTCGGCACCGGTTCGATGCCTCGCAGGCGTCCATTGCCGTGATTGCCGGTGTTGGCGGGGAGGCCTGATCAGGACCGGGGGAGGATTACTACTCGAACGAGCGCACCCGCATCAATATACCGCTGGCGGCTGAGTCAGCAGGGCATCGCCGATCAGGAATGCGGCTCTTTCAGCAGCGGGCACAGGCTGGCCGGGAGCCCCGGCTCGCCGGCTACACCAACTCGTCCAACGCCTCCCTGGGCGTCACTACTCGGCAACCCATCCTCGAAGCCTTAGGAAAGTGCTTCATATTGCCTGTCACCAGCAATTCCGCCTGAGCCGCCTTCGCGACTTCGATGAACATGCCATCACCGGGATCCGGTATCTGCACATGGAGTGGCTCCGCCAGGATGTGTTCACCGGCTGACTCCAGAAATCCCAACAAGTCTGCGACGGCATCGGCGTCGAACGCGAACTTCCCACGCGTGAGCACGTCGCGATACTCGGTGAGAATGCGCTCGTCGAAGCACAATCCAGCTCTTCCACTCAGCAGCGCCCGCAGCACCGCCGCGGGTGGACCATGTGGAGACAGAATGCCGGACACCAGAACATGCGTGTCGAGCACGATCTTCAATGGCGTGTTGTCCGCCTTCGCGAGCTCTGGATTTCCTCCTCGACTTCCACCTCAGTCAGGTCACTCAGTCCGCGCGACTCGGCATCGCGTTGCAGCCTTGCCAGGGCATCGTGCGCGCGGCTGCGCCGCAGTGCCCATAGGGATTCCTCGAAGCTCTCCTCGTCCGTCGCGCTCAAGATGGCGATGGGCTTGCCGTTACTGGTGACCACCAGCTCTCGCTCCCGCTCCAGGTCCTTCCAGAGTTCCGAAGTCTTGCCACGAAGGTCGCGGACGGTGACAAATTTCATACTCACTCTGCCGAAGCTCTTAGGGCCTCAATTGTAGCCACAATCGTGCCCCGGATGGTAGGCGTTGACCGCTTCTGCCGGCGTCAGCCGCCGTCTGCCGGCGTTTCGTAAACGGCCGACGCCTCGGCCGCCATCAACAGCCTTCCGGTGGGCCTGGGCCTACCGGCTGCGCGCGACTTCAACCACGCATTCGTCTGCGGATCACGCCCACGTAGTCGAGCTCGATGACGGCGGCGTCGCGGCCCGCCGGGTCGAGCCCGGTGAGGATGAAATCGACACGCTTGGCCGTCTGCGGAATCCGGTATTCGATGGCGACCCCGGCGTCCGCCGGGATGCCGGCGCCGAGCAGGGCGTTGTTCATGTAGCCCATGGAGTTCCGCCACGCGGCGATCTCGGAGCGGCCGGTGGAGTGGCCGAGGCGCTGCTTGAAGGCCGCGAGGATCCTGCTCTCGATCGCATTCGAGAGCACGTCGTCGGTGAACTCGCCGCGGGTGGCTTGGTAGACGATCACGGACTCAGCGGTCGTCGGGGCTCGCGCTTGGCGGCGCTGCCCCGGACCTGGTCGGCCGGGTACTTGTGGGCGTTCCGTGCGAGCTTCTCGTCCACGGCTTGAGGGATGTCGATGTTCAGCCGGTCGGCCAGGCGGGCCAGATAGATCTGAACGTCGGCAATCTCCTCGGCGACGGCGGCGCGGGTGGCGGCATCGAGCTCGGCCGACTGCGACTCGGTGAGCCACTGAAAGATCTCGACCAGCTCCGCGGCCTCCACCGAGAGGGCCATGGCGAGGTTCTTCGGCGAGTGAAATTGCTCCCAGTGACGTTCGGCGGCGAAGTGCCGCAGCGCTTGCTGAAGTGCGGCGATGTCGAGCGCCCCCGGCATGAATCCTCCTCAGGCTGGTGCGGCCACTCGCCAACCCAACTCTCGGGCGGCGTCAGCCATTCGATGATCGTAGGTGACGATGAGCGTCTGGCCCCGCTCACCCAGAAGTTCCGCTGTGGCCAGGTGAACGGCGTCGAGGGAGCGGAGCTGGTGCGGCCGCAGTTGTCCAGCACGGTCGAGGACCCGATGCCCCAGGCGCACCAGCTCGATCCGGGATAGAACGAGCTGCCCGCGGCGGATCGCCGCATCGCCCAATGGCAACAACGCCCGTATCACCTCGGTGCGGGCAAGGGCGCTGCACACCAGTGGCTTGCGTCGCCGCAGATAGGACCTGAGCGCAGCGGACTCGGATTCGCGCACAGCGAGCTTGACGATCGCGGAGGAGTCCACATAAGTAACCCGTTCAGCGCTCACCGGCGCGAAGGTCTCCCAGCGTCTGCGAAGGCGCCTCCGCGCCAGCGGGAAGGTCGAGCGGTTCGGGAAGGTCGTCGAACTCGCCCTCGACGTCAGAGACCTCTCCCAACGCGCGCAGCCGTTCTAGGCCGTCTCGATCGGGCAGCGGGGTGAGCAGCGCCACCGGCCGCCCGCGGTCGGTGATCTCGATGGTCTCGCCGGCGGCCACCTGGCGGAGCAATTCGCTGGCGCGCTGGCGCAGTTCTCGGATCCCTACGGTGCTCATTATGCTACTTGTAGCACTCCGAGTGGAGGCGCGCAACGCGATTCGCAGGCCACGCCTGCCGTCGTTCTCGAGCTGCGCTGTCACCCGGCGTCCAGCAGCCGCAGCTCCACGCCGTCGAATGCCCTGAATCCTCGATCGAACGTTACCATCTCGCAGGACATGCAGATCGCCAGCGCCGCCAGCCAGGCATCCACCCAGATATTCGGGGAAGGCTCCCGGTTTGCGATCAGCCGCCGCAGGTGCGTCTCGTGCTCTGCGGGAAGGCGGCTGACGTCGGTGAGCCTCCGGTTCGCTGCGAGCCGTGCCCACACGTCCAGCGCCTGGGTGGGCGACAGCGCGTCCTGACCCATGATCCTCGGATTGCAGAGCAGACGCAGAACGCCGAGCTTCACCGGCAGGCACCAGCCGATGCTGCCGTCGCCTTGCGCATTGAACCAGTCGATGGCGGCCCGATGCGCAGGATGTGCCGGAATCAATAGTGGCAGGAAGACGTTAACGTCGGCGATGGCTCTCAAGAGCCTTCTCCGCCTCGTCTTCAGCGTCGATCGATGCGAACTCGTCCGGTTGAAGCTGCAGGACCGGGCAGTCGTCGCGCACCTCCAGAAGCGGAAGCTCCGGCGACGCTGTAGGGGGTGGCGCCGGTTGTTTCAGCTCCCGCTCCAGAGCGTGCGCGAACAGCGCGCGCAACGTGCAGCCGCGTTCCACGGCCGCGATCTTGGCTCGGCGTAGCAGTTCGTCCGGCAGGTCCAATGTGGTTCTCATGAATATGCTTTTATGCTTTCCTGCAAGAGTCTGCGCGATCGCATGTCACCGGTCAAGGAAAGACCCTGAAACGGGCGCGCCGTGGGGTCGTTCGAGGTACTGAGGCTGTCCCCCTTCGCGAAGTGCCCGCCGCTTCGGTAACCTCGCCGATCCAGATAGTACCGAAGCAGCAGCCCGATATGCCGCGGCATGACGAACAAGCGACCAGCTCACGACCTACCCGGGCGGACGCGGCTGCCCGCGCGCACAAATGGGCCTTCAAGGCCCGGTTTCGGCGCAACGCGTTTGGATGGAAGTCGTCGCGACTCGCGGTCCGGCGCGTCCGGGAAGCGGTCTCGGAGATCGGCGCGGTGGCCCGCAAGGACCGCGTGCTCGCCGCGGAGGGCGCTGTCATCTTCCTCGAACGCGTATCGCCGGCGCTCGAGCATGTGGACAGCTCATCGGGCGCCCTCGGCTCGGCCGTCAACGCGGCCGTCGACAAGCTCGTTCCGATCATCGCGCGCGCCCCCGTCGACGCGAAGACGCGCGAGGCGTGGCTCGAGCGCCTCTTCGATGCCTACCAGGACGACGGGATCCCGTACATCGAATCGCTCGGCGACCACTGGGGCGAGCTCTGTGCCTCGAAAGAGGTGGCCTCCCGTTGGGCTGACCAGCTCCTCGGGATCTCCAGAATGGCCTGGAGTGATTCGAGCTGGGGTGGCTTCTTCAAAGGGACCACCAACTGTCTGAGCGCGCTGCTCACCGCCGAACGCTACACGGAGCTCCTCGATCTGCTCGAGCTCGCGCCCTACAAGATGTGGTATGAACGCCAGTACGGCATGCGGGCGCTCGTGGCGCAGGGGCGGAAGGCCGAAGCGATCCGCTACGCCGAGGAGGGGCGCGGGCTGAACGACAGCTCCGTCGCCATCGCCCGCGCCTGCGAGGAAGTTCTGCTTTCCTCAGGGCTCGCCGACGAGGCCTACGAACGTTACGCCGTCGACGCCAATCGGACGGGCACGTATCTCGCCTGGTTTCGCGCCATCGTGAGGAAATACCCGCACCGGCCACCGGCGGACATCCTCGCGGATCTCGTGGAGCACACGCCGGGGGAAGAGGGCAAGTGGTTCGCCGCCGCGAAGGACGCGAAGCTCTTCGACGCGGCCATCGCGCTGGCCAACCGGAGCCCCTGCTCGCCCCAGACGCTGACACGAGCGGCGCGTGATTTCGCGGAGACGAACCCCGCGTTCGCGATCGAGGCGGGTCTTGCGGCGCTGCGCTGGCTGATCGAAGGCTATGGCTACGAGATCAGCTCGCTCGACGTCTCGAACGCATACTCGTTCACGATGAAGGCGGCACAGAACGCGGATCGATCCGACGAAGTTCAGGAGCGCATCCGCAGCATGGTTGCCGCAACACGCGGCGAGCATCTGGCGGTTGGGGTGCTGGCCCGGCTGCTCGGGCCTGCGTGATGAGACGGCGGCACCGGCCGGACCTGGAACAGCGTGCAACTTCCCTGGAGGACGCGCTGGAAGCGCTCGGCGTCGACGAGTTGCGTGCTGTCGTCCGTGAGTTGATCCCGTGGCTCGACGAACGGAGCCGTGCGCGGCTCGCCAACGCCATGGTCGACCGCGCGGCACGCGGCGGATCGGGTTGGGCGCCGTCGCGGCCAACCGAGGCGGGAATTGCCGAGATCGTCTCCTTCGCGGCGGTGGCCAGACGCGTCGGTGAAGCGGCGCCGTCCGAGGTCGACCACTGCCTGCGACAGGGCTCGCATGCCTTCCTCGGCGAGAACTATCGGGCGGCACTCGAGATCTTCCGCGCGCTGCTCCTGCCGATCGGTGACGGTGAGATCTTCCTCGGCGAGGACGAGATGGCGGATGACGTCCTCGGGGTAGACGTGGCCGAGTGCGCCGCACAGTACGTGGTCGCGACGTACATGGTGTCCGCGCCCGCGGAGCGCGCGAGGGCGGTGGCTCAGGCAATCGCCGAGGTGGACGGAGTCGGCCAGTTCTGGGAGCCGCTGCGCGGCATGGAGCGCGTGGCCCTACAGCCGCTGCCCGGGTTCGATAGCTTTCTACCGGATTGGCGGGCGCTCATGGAAGCGCGCGCGGTGGCGGAGCGCGCGGCGGTGGACCGCCGGAGAGATTGGGATACCGATGCGGATCGCTGGCTGCGCGAGGTGGTGCTGCGGCTGGAAGGGGCGGCGGGTCTCGCCGCGCTGGCACGGAGAACGAAACGCGCCGGCGATCTGTGGGCGTGGTGCCGCGCGCTGGTGGAGGCGAAGGACTGGAAAGCGGCGCTTGCGGCGTACGACGAGGCTGCCGAGACGGTCACTGATGCGGCGCTTGCGCGCGGCGAGTTTCTCGATGGTGCGGCCCTGGCCGCGCGGCAACTGGTACGCAAGGACCTGCCGGCCCGTCTCGAGCGCGCGTGGCGGGAAGCGCCGAGCTTCCTGCGTCTGCGCCGCTGGCTCGGATCGGTGCGCGGCAAGTCGGCCCTGAAGAAGCGCGCCGCCGCGGCGCTCGAGGCCTGTCCACAGAAGGCAACCCGGCAGCGAGCCTTCCTGCACATTCTGGTGGGCAACGCCAAAACCGCCGCGAGTCTGCTCGCCGCCGCGCCGGGTCTCGGATGGTCGGCCGGCGAGCATCCTGGTCACCTGGTGTTTCCGCTGTTCCACGCGCTACTCGGCGGGCGTGCGCCCGGACCAGGCAATGGGATCGACAGCGTGGGGATTGACGGACCGACCATCGATGAGCTCGAGCACCTGGCGACCGCGCCGGACGGGCCGAGGCTCGACGCACCGGAAGTCGATGAGATCCTGAGGGTGGCCGGTATTGGCGTGACGGCCGAGCCAGCGGCACGAACGGCAATGCTCAGGGCCATGCGGAAGGCTGCCGAAAAGCGCGTCGCCGGTGTCATCGAGAACAAGCGTCGGGGCCACTACGCCCACGCCGCCGAGCTCGTGCTCGCCTGCGCCGAGCTCGATCCTTCGGCTGCGGGCGCCGGCTGGCTGGCCGGTATTCGTGACGCCTATCGCCGCTATCCGGCTTTTCAGAGGGAACTGGCGGGGGAGCCGTAGCGATGGACGTGCCTTGAAAGATCCGGCCGCGCCGCTTTGGTCAGGGCTGGTCCGCTTCCAGGAACTTCGCGGAAAATCTCCTTGGCGAACTGCCGGAAGTCCTCGAGGTGACGATCACTGATGGAGTAGACGATGGCCCAGTTGATGGCCTGATAGCTGTGTACCGCGACGTTGCGTAGGTTCGTTCGTGTAGCTGATGATGTGCGTGCCGAGATCGACGCAGACTCGAACCGCTCGGGTGAGATTCAGCACGATGGTGTCTTGAGTGTCGGCATCCGCCTCGAGCGACTCGAGTTTCTCGCGAAGGATCACGCGATCCATTCTGCCCGTCGCTCGTCGAGAATCCGCTGCCGCAATGGCAGGAAGTCCGCCGCGTTGAGGACGTGCCTCGTCATAAGCCGGGCGTAGACGGCATTGTCGGCGGCGGAAACAGTTCGCCGACACGAAGCGCGCACGCGGGTAGCCGTTCCGGTGCGATCTGCTCGTCGATGTCGGGGTGCAGGACGAGACGGTAGCCATCGGCAGCCGGCGTCCTGTGAATCTCCAGGCACCCCTCCTCGAGGTCGATGAGCCAGACCTCGGCGACGCGGTGGCGCGCATAGAGCGGGAGCTTGACGTCCCGATCATAGCGGCGGCTCGCATCGGCCACCTCGATGAGAAGCAGAACGTCCGCAGCCACGGGATGACTGCCGGCATAGAAATCTTCCCGCGGCTCGAGGAGCATCAGGTCAGGCTGAACCTCGGAATCCGGTGCAAGGAGCAGAGGATTCTGAACTCGGACGATGGCGGTGTCGGCGACGCGCCTCCCGAACTCCCGGTTCAGCTTGTCCGTCGTTGCGGCGTGCCGGGTGCCAATCGGTGCCATTTCGAGCAGTTGCCCCTCGATCAGTTCCAGCCGCTCGTGGGGGGCGAAGATGCCGGCATCCGCCATGCGGCGGTAGTCGCTCACCGACAGACGGCGAGACGGAAACCGGGGGCGTTCAGTGCTGGTGACCGACATGGTTCTATACCTGTCACCCGTGGTCGCCGTATTGTCTGCCGACCCATGGGCCAACTCAAATCGGTGCGCCATCTTCGGACGCGAGCTGGACCATATTCGATGGCAGAAATCTGACGGCCGTGTAGGCACCGCCTCAGGTCGTCCCGAAAGTCGTCTTCCGTGACGGTGGAGACGAGGTTGTCGCAGGGGCGCAGGGTGTAGTTGCCCGGCGTGCTTCGCAGCACTGACGCGTTGAGCTCGGCGAGCCTGATAGCTGCCGCTCGCTCGGCCGCCTTCCGGACCGACACCGCCATATCAGTCCACCACCGGATAATATGGGGCGCCCCAAGGGGCGTTCGGGTTGTCCATCATCAGGTCGATGAACACCGGCACCAGCGCGGCGAGGATGCGGGCGCCGTCGCGAACCTGATTCCGATTGACGCCGCTGTTCCAGGTGGCGCCGCCATGGACGAGCTGATTGCGCAGCACGTAGAGGCGGTCGAACAGCGTTGAAAGGATCGTCCGAGTATCGCATTCCTGGAGCGCTCTTCCGACTCGCCGCTTGCTTCGTTCGAACGCGACTTCCCAGCTCTCGCATCTCCGTTCGCCGTTCTGATGGCGCCAGAACGGCTGGAATACGTACTTGTTGCGCAGCAGCAGCCGGATCTCCTGCGAGAACCGCTGCCAGATCGCCTCGTAGATGCGCTGGTCACGATCGAGGCTGGTGAGCCGGTGGAAGTAGTCGGCAAAGACGGAGCGCTCGCTTTCCAGGTCAGCATCGCCCAGCTCATCGGCGTAGGCGGCGTTGAAGGCGATCCAGTAGAAGATGAAGGCGGCGTCGTGGTCGTCACCGGCCATTTCGGCCCGCCGCAGCCAGCTCAGCGCGCGATGGACGCGCAAGCTGAGGTCGTTCGGGAAACCGTCCCGAATCTCCCGCTGCTTGGCCTTCAACGCTGGAAAATTCATTCGACAGATTTTAGATGTGACACTGGATCAAACGGTGATCCGATGCTCAGCCGGGAGCATTGGCGCCCGGTTCCCGATCGTCGATGGCCGCAGGGACATGCAAAGCCTTGTGGAGCGGCGCCTGGTCCGAAGTTGAGCAACTACATCCGGTGCTGTGACCGGTGGTTCTACCGCATCATCAGATCGGTGATGGCAACGTGGGCTCACTCGAGGCGTTGAGGCTGGCGGCTTCCAGCGGCTGCGCCGCACATGACTGTGAATCCGTTGCGCTGGCGGAATTCCTGGGCGTCAGACTGATCACGGTGGATCGGCAGGTGCTCAGGAGGTTTCGACCGACGGCGGTCTCGTTGAAGAACGCAGTGACGTAGCGTGATCTTCGCCTGCGGAGCGATACTCTCAACGATGCCTCGCTCCGCTGCTCACCCCGATTCCAGCAACCGCAGGAATCAGCAGGGGCAGGAAGACGTTAACGTCGGCGATGGCTCTCAAGTGCCTTCTCCACCTTGTCGCCAGCATCGATCGATTCGAGCTCTTCCGGCTGAAACTGCAGCACCGTGCAGTCGTCGCTCACGTCGAGCAGCGGAAGCTCCACCGGCGCTGAGGGCGTCGTTCCGGAGTCCTTCACTCCCGCTCCAGCGCTTGGGCAAATAGCGCCCGCAACGAGCAGCCGCGCTCCGCGGCCGCGATCTTGGCTCTGCGCAGGAGGTCGTCCGGAAGGTCTAAGGTCGTTCGCATAAATATGGTTTCCTGCATTCGCGCTGAACGTTGGGCTACTGGACTGCAGGCTTCAAGCGGTATTGCTCGCCGAAGATTGAACTCATGGCGCCGGCTACCGATCTCTGCCGGCGAAGTTCTCCAGCCAGGTCCTTGGAGAGATCACCGAGCTCCCGGTCGGGGGTTCATCCAGAAGCAAACGATCACCCGTAACAAGCATGCTGCCGGGGTATGCATCGCGAAGTGCCCAGAGATGATCATCGCTTCGATCGGGCGCGGGGTTGCCCGCGGCCGGCTCACGCCACACCGCGTTTGCGGTGAGTTCGACCAGTACCTGATCCACCTCAGCTTCCGTCAGACCGTGTAGACCTGCGGGCTTTGGCCTCAACAATACCGCGCGGTGCTCTGCCAGCAGGGCCGGCGACAGAAGGTAAACCAATCCGCCCGACAACACAGCGTTCAATATGGCCGATGCCGGGCTGTCACGGGACCCGTTGATCAATCCCGCGACCACGACGTTCGTGTCGACCACGAAAACCTGCAGGGTCATCGCCCGCGGGCGTCCCGCGTCTCCTCGACCGCCCGTTTCATGGCCTCATCGGGGTCGAGCTGCGCGTGCCGGCGTGCCTGCTCGACCAGCGCGCGGGCGCTCACCTGGCCCTGGATGCCCCGAAGCCGCAAGCTCTCCTCGATGATCGATGTAATGGAGCGGCGCTGCCGAGCCGCCGTCTCCTTGAGTGCGCGGTGGAGCTCGTCATCGAGCGTAATGGTCAGACGGCTCATGGAATCCGATCCGTAAGGCTGAGATGACAACGCACATTAGCGCGAAGTCACCATCTCACCAAAGCGCAGCGGCAGGCAACGCGATCGTCCAATTCCTCAGCCGGAAGCGGTGGCGCTTGCCTCAGCCTCGCTTGCCGATCTCCGACAGCAGATCGAGCTGGATCTCCTGGATCTGCGTCAGCCGCTCCCACTGGTGCGACAGCAGATGATCGATCTTCTCGTGCAGCTGCCGGATCTCGAGCTCCGCCTTCAGATTCACCTGGTAGTCGTGCTCAGAACGCAGCCGGTCCTTCGCCTCCTGGCGGTTCTGACTCATCATGATGATCGGCGCCTGGATGGCGGCGAGGCATGACAGCATCAGGTTCAGCAGGATGAACGGGTAGGGGTCTGGCGGGCGCACCATCAGCACGACGGTGTTGACGACGATCCACAGCGTCAGAAACAGCGCGAAGCCGATGAGAAAACGCCAGCTCCCGCCGAAATCGGCCATCCGGTCGGCCAGCCGCGCACCCAGTGACCACTTCTGCTCGACCTCGGCGTCCACGTTTCTCGACAGGAGGTCGTGGTCGCGAATGCTGTTCACTACCTCCTGCTCGAGATTCGTCAGCTCGCCCCGGTCCGATTGCAGCAGGGAGTGCACGTAGCTGGTCTGATAGCGGGTGAGGTCGGGCCGGCAGATGTAGCTGTCGGCGGACCACTCCGGGTGGTCCCGGGCGATCGCTGCCGAGATGACGTCGCGCACCAGAGCGGCTGGAATCAGGTTCTTCAGGGAAAAGCGTTTGCCGCACACTGCGCACGGGTGGGAATCGTCCTTCCTGGTCATTGGCCATACCTCCGCGACCGTCGAGGCGTCCTGATCCGGCAGTGTAGACTCCGACTGCAGCGGCAGGACGAGGAAGTCGGCTCGAGTGAACGATTCGCAACCAGCACTGATTCATGTCTACACCGTGCGCCTGCTCGAGATCGAGCCGGCGATCTGGCGGCGCATCGAGGTGTCCGAAGATTACTCGTTCTGGGACCTGCACGTGGCGATTCAGGACGCCATGGGCTGGCTCGATTACCACTTGCACGAGTTCCAGATCTTCGACCCGCGACGTAGCGCGCAGGTGCGCCTGGGGATATCGGACGAAGAGGACTACCTGGAGCCCCCGACGAAGGATGGCTGGCGCGTGAAGATCACGCGCTACTTCAAGCGGCCGGGAAATCGGGCGCGTTACATCTACGACTTCGGGGACAACTGGCAGCACGACGTTCAACTGACGGCCATCGCGTTGGCGGAGCCTGGCGTGACGTATCCGCGCTGCACGGATGGCGCGCGGGCCTGCCCGCCGGAGGATTGCGGTGGGCCGGGTGGGTACCACGAGCTGGTGCGGATCCTGGCGGATTCGAAGCACCCGGAGCGGCGGTCGATGAATACGTGGCTGCGGGGGCATGTGAAGAACTACTACCCTTACCGTCCGGAGCAGTTCGAGCCGGGGGAGGTTGAATTCATGAATCCCGCCGAGCGGTTTCGGATGATGATGGAAGGGTGATGACCGGCGATATGAGCGCGATCGGCAATCCCGCGGGGAGCAGGCGATCGACTCACGCCATGCGCTATCGAACTCCTGAGCTGTGAATTGCGGCGGGGCCGAAGGGAGCAGATTTGGACTGTTCAAAAATGCTATTTGTACATTAATAATGTACAGCGTTGGAAACTACGACAACGCGGCAAGTCCAGTAGGATTGTCATGGGTCAGCAGTCGCCTCCCTGCGAATCGTAAGGAGGCGACGCCTCGGCTGCCATGAGCAGGTCTTTCGCGGGGGACTCTGCCCGACCAGGCGCGTGAGCCTTGAGCCAGGCATTCGTCTCCGGATCCACCGAGAACACGAAGCACCCCTTCTGTCCCCGGGTCATCAATGTGCGATAGGTGTTCTTGATCACCCGGTCTGCGGCCGCGCGCGCCGCCGCCGGATCGCGCTTCAGCCAGCTCTTGTAGCCTCGCACGGACTGATCCTGCTTCGAGCGCTGAGCGGCATCGGTCACGATCCGGCCGTCGCGCACGACCAGGTCCGGGCCGAGGATCACGCCCACGTAGTCGAGCTCGAGCCCCTGGCAGGTGTGGATGCAGCCGACCTCCTGCCTCGGAGCCCGGCGTCACGATCCAGAGCTTACCGTCCTTGTCGAGGTTCCACCGGCGCGCGTAGCCGAAGGCGTCGATGCGCACGTCCTTGACCTCGGGATCCCTCTTGCCCTTCCAGTCCCAGCAGTAGCCGGCGACGACGCGGCTGCGGTTGTTGAGCGCGGTTCAGCTCGACGATCTGCCGGTGCAGCTCGACCGGCGAGTCGAAGACCCGGAAGTCGTAGTCGATGCCGTCGAGGTCGAGGTTCGCGGTCTCGCGGATATCGAGGAGCTGATCGAGCCAGGCGAGATAGCCGTCGGAGCCGTTGCAGCGGAACTGGGAGGAGAGCCCGTGCTCGGTGATCTCGGCGCCCTCCGCGAGCGCGATATCGCAGATCTCCGCCTTCTCGCCGACGTCCTTGAACGTCACGCGCTGGTCGTCGTCGACGAAGAACACGCTGCACCTGGCCGCGCGGATGATTTCCGCGACCTGATGGTCGCCCAGGTTGCCGTACAGCCCGGACTTCTCGTTCAGGCGATGAGCCTCGTCGACGATCAGCGCGTCGAGGGCGTTCGGCTCCGCGTCCACGTAGCGCGCCCGAGGACTTGAAGAGATTGCGGATGCGGGTGCTGCGCATGGAGCCGGTCAGTTTCTGCTCGTAGACCTCTCGCGGCGCGGCGTTGCGGGTGACGTACTGAGTCACAAGCCCGCGCTTGGTCAGCGCCACGAGCAGGTGGATGGCCACCACCGACTTGCCGGTGCCGGGGCCGCCCTCGACGATCAGCACCTGCTTACGACCGGAGTCCGTGGCGAGCGCCGCCTTCTCGAGCGCGGTCTCGTAGACCAGCTTCTGCTCGTCGAGCAGGATGAACTCGCGGTTGCCGTTCAGCAGCGAGGCGAGGTGGTCGGCCAGGTTCTTCGACGGCCGGATGCGGCCGTTCTCGATCTGGTAGAGCACCTTCTTGCGGTCGCCCTTGTGGATGTAGCGGCGCAGGAAGTCCTGCAGGCGCTGGGTGTCCGAGCGGGCGAACAGCGGCGCGTCCCTGGTGTACGTCTCGTAGAAGGAGGAAGTGAGCGCGTCCGCATTGTCCAGGTTGTGCAGATAGGCGCAGGGTTTGAGCAGGATGCGGTCGTCGTGCGCCGCCTCGTTGTAGTCGCGCATGTACCAGGCGTAGCTCCAGGCCTGGTAGGAGGGATGCTCCACCTCGCGCTTCGCGCCGCCGACGAAGGTCTCGACGATGCCGTCCTTCGCCGTGGCCGCCGCCTCGCTCCACTGCTTGAGCTCCACGATGATGGCCGCATCCCGGCCGGCCGGATCCAGACCGGTGAGGATGAAGTCGACGCGTTTGGCCGTCTGCGGAATGCGGTACTCGATGGCGACACCGGCGTCCGCCGGGATGCCGGCGCCGAGCAGGGCGTTGTTCATGTAGCCCATGGAGTTCCGCCACGCGTCGATCTCGGAGCGGCTGGTGGAGTGGCCGAGGCGCTGCTGGAAGGCGGCGAGAATCCTGCTCTCGATCGCATTCGAGAGCACGTCGTCGGTGAACTCGCCACGGGTCGCTTCGTAGACGATCACGGAATCAGCGATCCTCGGGTCCGGAACGTTTGGCGGCGCTGCCGCGCACTTCGTCGGCCGGGTACTTGCGGGCGTTCAGGGCCAGTTTGTCGTCCACCGCGCGAGGAACGTCGATGCTCAGACGGTCGGCCAGGCGCGCGAGGTAGATCTGGATGTCGGCGATCTCGTTGGCGACGGCGGCTCGGGTGGGCCATCGAGATCGCCCGACTGTTCCTCCGTCAGCCATTGGAATATCTCGACGAGCTCAGCCGCTTCTACGGACAGGGCCATCGCGAGGTTCTTCGGGGAGTGAAACTGATCCCAATCGCGTTCGGCGGCGAAGCGCCGCAGTGCTTCCTGAAGCGCAGCGATGTCGAGCGCCGCCGGCATGCAATCCCCCGGTATGTCCTGGTCCAATGTCATAGTGTACAAGGACTCCAGTTCTCGCGGCTTCACGTCAATTGGGCCGGTGGCCATGCCAGCCCTCCGTAAGACCCATAGGGGATCCGTAGGTCCGAGATGCCGTCGCTGTCGCGATTGGAATGGTTGCTAGAGCCCCAATCCGATCAGACGCAGACCGTGGTGGGCGAAGGGAAGAAAGTCCTGCTCGTTCAATGTCACGAACTCGGCGTCGGCGCGGATCGCCATCGCGGCGATGAGGGCATCCGTCTTCAGTGCACGTTGGCGGCCAATGGTGTTGAACAGGTGCGCGGCGAGCTCGGCATCGGCTTCTTCCACGGACACAACCCGACCTTGAACGAAGGCTTGCGCCAGGTCAGCTTCCTTCGGCTGCAGCGGCCCGATCAGGAACTCGAACCAGACAATCGCGCTAACTGCCGCGGCTTCTCCATCCGCCACCCGTTGCACGATCTCGTGGCCGTCCCTCGCCCAGTGCGGCAGCGCGATCAGGACGTTTGTGTCGAAGTGCAGCAAGCTCAGCCCGACCCGGCCCGGCGGGCATCGTCCTCGCGCCGAAGCTGGCGCAACGACGCCACCAGCTCGCGGGTTTGCGCCTCGCTACGCGGGAGCGGGTGGTCGACGTAGTGCGCGACCACGTCGGCCGGTGACAGAACCTCGTCTGCCGCCTGCGCGGCGGCCTGTTTTACCGAACGCCGAATGACCTCAGCCTGGGAAACACCCCATTGCCGGGCCAGTCGTTTGATTCGCTGCGCAGTCTCCTGGTCGAGCGCGTAGGTGGCCCGTACATTCATCTTGCCCATGGCTGATGCAGAATTATGGTATGGCATGATGGTATGCCTCGTCGCTCCCAACACGCAACGATAGCGCGGTGGGCTGGTTGGGTCAGATCCGCCATTGCCTATCGTTGACGTGAGCCTCCCGCATCGCCGACCAAGGCTGCGGCACACTTGTCTCTGCAGAGACAACCGCCAGCCGACGTCGCGCCCGCGCCAGGGGCCCGAACACCAGGTTCAGTGCGGCGACAGCTTCGGACCGGAGAGAGATGGGCCAAGGTGGGAACCTTTACCGCTCGGAATGATTGTGCGTGTGCTGCTCTACATGGGCTAGGATGGGGATCTACTGAAGACAGCAAAGGCGCGATCATGGCCAGGAACTTCATGGCGTATCCGGAGCTTCGGCATCCGTTCGAGGTGACGCCGATCCATGCGGAGGGTCAGGCGACGGTCCTTTATCAGGGCCACACCATCCACCTGGATGAAACGGGTAGCGGAGACGGGCTGCTCATCAGGCCGGAAGATCTCAGCCGGGTGAACGGTTTCGAGTTGAAGCCGGAAGGCGCGTGCTACCAGGACATGTGCATCCCGATGAACGACCGCCTCCTCGTCGAGCAGGGCGGCAGGCAGTGGTTCGATCTGACCGCATTTGCCGATCTGCTCGAGCAGCCCTATGTGGCTGATGAGGAAGAACGGGTCTGGAGTTTCGCGGAGATACCTGCCAAGCGCGAAAGCATGATGGTCGACGCCATGGCGCCGGACTTCGAAGTGACGGACCGTGAGGGAAAGGTCATCCGCATGGCGGACTTCGCCGGCAAGAAAGCCCTGATCGTCACCTGGTCGTCGTGGTGAGGATGCCAATTTGACGTGCCCGTGTGGCAACGTATCTACGAAGAAATCAACGATCCGAATTTCGTCATCATCTGCGTGGCGGAAGATACCGGCGGCGAGGCCGTCGCGGGGCCGATATTCGATGCCGCCAATCCTACCTACGTGCAGGTCGTCGACGAGAACCATCTCATCAGCAGCGCCTTCCACTTCGTGAATGTGCCCTCGGCCGCCTGGGTGGACGAGACGGGCCGAATCGTTCGCATCGACGAAGGCACGTACGCGAAGACTCACCAGATCGGTGACGGCGAACAGAAGTTCACGTTCGGCACCGACGCGTATGCGCCGGCCGTCAAAGACTGGGCCGCGAAGGGGGCTGCGAGCGAGTATGTGCAGTCGGCCGCAACGGTCACCGGCAACATCCGCAAATTCAGTGTCGATGAGCAGAAAGCAGATGCTGCGTTCCAGCTCGCCAATCTGTTTCGGCGCCATGGCCGTAGAGACAAGGCGGAAGCGTACTGGAACATGGCTCAGTCGCTGAATCCGGATAGCATCAATTTCTTCCGGCAGAATCTCACGCTGTCGGAGGAAGGCTCAGCCGGTGAGAGCTTCATGAAACGGAGGGTCGAGTACGAGAGTCAGGGGAAGGACTACTATCGCCCGTTGGACTTGGGGTGAACGCTGATCTCATGAATCGAGCTCGCTATCACCTCGTCATCGGCGTCATGCCGTCCGCTGATCGAACTCCTGAACGAACACGTCCGGGAGCTGTGAGTTACGCCTTGCGTGTTCGATGGTGATCGAGACGACGTTGCCAGCCGCGTCCAGATCGACATAGACGTCTTCGTTGATCTCGCGCGTTGCGTCCACGGCCGCATCGAGAAATTCGAGCAACGCTGTATCAGTGTCTCTGAAGTACTTGACCTTCATGGCTTGAAGGTACTTCTCCATGGCTTCTATGTACACCCAGCGACGCACCCGTCCGTCCGCCTGAATCCTCTCGGCGATGGGAGAGCTGACAGCGGCTTCTATCCACTCGTCCAGGAAGACGTGCCGATCCGGCCGCCGACGGGTGTAGTTGAAGTACTGGGTCGTCTTCACGGCTGATAGCGTAGGGTGCGCAAGACGACCACATGAGCAACCTCGGCCGCGTCGCTCGTAGGTCTGCACCCTCATCCCATGAGCGTGATCGCCGTCACCATTCCGCACTCCCACGGCATGTATGGTCGAGCAGCGCCGTGCCGCAACCCTGCTGTGGAACGCGCCAAACCGATGGGCACCCTGGAGGGCTGGTGGAACACATCTGGGACGATGGCGATTTGCTCGACTGGGACGAGATCAACCGCCATGTCTACTTGAACGACCTGAGGGATGACTACCCCCACGCTGACCCGGAAGTGGTCGAGGCCTTCCACAATCTGGTTGAGAGTGCAGCCCGATACTGGGATCTGACGGGGCGCCATCTGAACATCTTCGGCGAGCTCGGCGAGTTGTTCGCCGAGGTCAAGTTCGGCATCAAGCGCCACCGACTCCATGCAGCAGGCTCCGATGGCCGGTTGGGAAATGACTTCATCGAGATCAAGACGATCGGCCCCGGAAGTGGCAGCAGCAAGGTCCGAGTGAAGCGCTCCGGCAACTTCAGCAAGCTGATGGTGGTGCGGATCACCGACGACTATGAGTTCGAGGCCAGGATGCTCGAACGAAAAGCGCTGAAGAGGGGGACTGGCAAGTTCATCACCCTTTCATGGAGCAGCTTGCCGGCCGCTGAGGCGGCGCAGCCTCTCACCGCCCGGGACTCGTGACGTCGTGGCCAGTATCTGAGCCATGGCACGGCGAAAGCAGGGTCTCATCGAATTGACTGCGCGACTCCCCTGGTGGGTGAGCTTGCTGCTCGGCCTGGGTCTCTATGTGTTCGTGGCGCACGTTCTCCCGCTGCGAATTTCCGGTCCGATGCAGGAGGCCCTGAGCCCGGCTTTCACCATGGTTGGTTACCTGCTGGCCGGCGCGTGTGCGATGGGCGCATTGGCGGGATTGGCCGTCCGATGGAAGCAGAGGCGGCTCTACGGGAGTCAGCGCGCGCTGGAGCAGATCCGTTCCCTCGGCTGGGCAGATTTCGAGCATCTGATGGCGGAGGCATTCCGGCGGAAAGGCTATGCTGCCAGCCTCACTGAGTCCGGTGCCGATGGTGGCGTGGATATCCGCCTGACCCGGGATGGCGCGTTGACGCTCGTTCAGTGCAAGCAGTGGCGAACCAGACGGGTCGGCGTCCGGCCGGTGAGGGAGCTCGCCGGCGTTGTCGCCGCCGCTGGGGCGAGACAGGGTATCTTCGTCTGCTCTGGTAGCTACACGCCCGATGCGCAGGCTTTTGCAGAGCGGGCAGGTATTCAGCTCGTGGACGGCGGCACCTTGGCGAGCATGCTCAGTCTCGAGTCGCTGGAAGAAGAAGAGGCCGTAGAGCGGTGCCCCAGATGCGGAAGCGAACTGGTGCGCCGACTGGCCCGCCGGGGCCGTAGCGCCGGCAACGCCTTCACGGGCTGCTCCGCGTTTCCGCGTTGCCGCTACACAAGAGCGATCGAGTGAAATCCGACGCTCGTGATCCCTTGGCTTGCTCGGGCTAACATTCCAGCATGAGTGACGAGATCCGAGACGCTGCAGGGAGTGATGGCTCACTGGAGTCGTTCGCATTGGCGTTCTCTAAGCTGAACGTCGCCCGGCGTGGCAACCACGTCAGTCGGTATCAGGTGCGCGGCACCCATGAGTGCCGCTACGCCCGGTACCACCAGCCGCATGTCCGACGCCATGGGCTACGGCCATGCGGATGGCGGCGCTGTCGCCGCGCCCTGGCAGTCAGGCTGTCGGATCGTCGTAGTGGTGGCCGGTCATGAGCGGGCAGGGGTAGATCTCGAGCGGCCGGACGGCGCCGCCGATGATGATCAGCGCCAGGTGGACGTGCTCCGGGGCCGGGAGCAGGCGGCGCAGAGCCGAATCCGCCGTGGCCGGTCGTGGTTGCCCGGGAGTAGTATCACCAGAGTATCACCGAACACGTCGCCGGCGACGCCAGAGCACGCCGCGATCGCTTGGGTCGCAAGGCGCGCCTCACTTGATACTCGCCGAACCCGACATCCCGGTGCTGGACGACTACCTGAGCACTGTCGTCTCACCCAGTTGTTGGCCACAGCACTAGGACTAGGGCTCACCGATCTTCATCCGACAGGAACCGCGCCTGTAAGCTCGACGGTAGCGCCTCCGGAAGCTCCCATTGCACGGTGATGGGCTGATCCCCGTCCCAGCTCACGAACGACAGCTCTCCACAATAGGTGAACGGAGCCGCTGTGCCCGACGGCGTCTTCCGTTGGCGCCGAACGAACAGGTGCACCGAGATATTCTGTTCCTGATGATTTCGGATCTTCCGTCCGGCGGCCGAGTTTTGCTTCGTCCGGTTCTGGCTTACCCACTGGAAAAGCGACGGCGATAGGAAATGATCTTTGTATTGGTGCTGATCCGCCAATCCCTGTTTTTCCAACGACACGAGCAGGAAGAGGTGGCCCGGCACCTGCACAAAGCCCTGATTCCATTTCGATTGTCCGAACTCCAACCCCCAAAGCGGCGGAATATCAGCACGCATGTACTCGCGCCACCGCACTGCACGCTGTTCCTGCCGCAAGGGTTCGAGCTCATACGCTCCATTACTCCGACGAAAACGAACCTGCTGGTGGGTGCCCGGCTCTCCCACACTGTCCCCGAAGAACTTCACCAGGATCTCGGGCAGCACATTGGCTTCGCTTCCCTGACGCCGCAGCACGTTGACGGCGACCTTCACGAAGTTCGCTTCGAACTGCTCGTCCCCCACCACGACTGGTGTCCACCCCTGAGGGAGATTGGGATTCCTATCGCGGTTGGGCAGGAACAGCATGGGCTGGGTGCCCGCCCGGCTGACGCGACAGATGATGGTGCTGGGCTCACTGCCGCTGGAACGGTCGAGATACTGCGCCACTCGCCAGTCGCAGATCTCTCGAGCCAAGTCTTGCAACGCTGGAGCCGCTGCAGAATCGGCATCAAACGTGGTGGAGAACACACCGCCCTCGTACCGGAAGTACGAAACACCGCCGGTACCGAGCCCGCCGACCCAAGCGTCTATGGGGTTCCGTTCCAGCATCGCGCGCATGGCTTCGATGCTCGACAGCGCATCCCCGAACTCGTCCTGAAGCGGCCGCATCCGCTGCGCAATTCGCACCACCTCGCCGGCGAGCGCTTCGATGCCAATCGAGCCAGGGAAACGCTCGTGCGCCATCATGGCCAGCAGCACGACCATCTTGAAGCTTCGGGTCATCGCCGTGACCTCGAGCGACTCGAGGAATGCGCGGTGTTGCTGAAATGCTGCCTGCTCGGTCTCGTCCAGGTTGCCTTCCATCTGTACGAAGGCGAGCCAAGAGCCGTAGCTGGTGCGGAAATGCTTTGGATCGTAGCCCTCGTGGTAGGCCTCACTCGCGAGAGGCCGGCGACCGTGCAGCTCTCGAAAGCTCCGGTACCACTGCCGGGCCTGGTCGGCACCCTGTGTGGGTCGGGCCAGCGACTCCAGGATGTTCAGCGCTTCCAGCTCGTACTCGACGGAGCAGCCGGCCGGCAGCTCGAGCATCCCTTCGGCTAGCATCCGCAGCGCCTGTGCTACCTCGCCGGGACGCGAACCGGCGCCGAGCAGGATGGCCGGCACCTGAAGGAACGTTTTGTGGTTGCCAATGTAGTCCACCACAGTCAGGTGATCCTTGTGCTCAGCGCGCCGCAGTCCGCGGCCGAACTGCTGTAGCCAAAGCACCTTGGATTCCGTCGGTCTCAGCATCAGCACGGTGTCGATGGCAGGTACATCGATGCCTTCATTGAACATGTCCACCACGAAGACGATGTCCAGGTCGCCGTGCTCGAGCTGCTGTAGCGACCCGACCCTTGGTGCCGAGCTGGGGCCGGAGTGAACGGCGACGCAGCGGACTCCGCGCTGCGCGAAGAACTCCGCCATGAAATCGGCGTGCCGCTGAGAGACACAGAAGCCCAACGCGCGGGACTGGTGACGCTTCGACCACTGCTCGAAGGCGTTCTGAGCACGTCGCTCCGTGGCCACGGCCATCTCGAGGCGCTCCGGGTCGAACCTGCCGCTGCGCCACGGAATGTCAGAGAAGTCCACCTCGTCGGGCACACCGAAGTACTGAAACGGGCTCAACAGCATGCGCCGAATGCCGTCCAGCAGATCGCAGCGGTACACCAGATTCTCGCCACAGAGCGCTAGGAGGTCGCCGCCGTCGGTGCGTTCCGGCGTGGCCGTCAGCCCTAGCAAAAATTGCGGGTCGAAGTGGTCGATGAGGCGCCGATACGTTGCCGCCGACGCATGGTGAAATTCGTCGATCACGACGTAGTCGAACTGATTCGGCGAGAAATGTCGCAGGTGGCTGTTCCGGGAGAGCGTCTGGACCGAGGCGAAGAGGATATCGGCGCTGCTGTCTCGCTGCGCGCCCATGTACAAACCCAGTTCGACGTGCGGGCGGATACGTCGGAACGTGCGAAGCGCCTGATGCAGGATCTCCTCACGGTGCGCGACAAACAGCACCCGCTCGAAAGTCGTGCTGTCGAAGGCGGCGAGCCACGTCTTGCCCAGCCCCGTGGCCATCACCACGAGTCCCGCCCGGTTGCCGGCGTCGCGCGTCTCTTTCAGCGCCTGCAGCGCTTCATTTTGGACGCCGTGGGGTTCGGGCGGCGCTTTGGGCTGCTCCTCTTCCGGATCGACGCCCTGCGTTCGCAGTGACGGCGTTGTGGGTGTCCGGCGCTTCTCGTAGCCGTCGATCCACGCCCGATCGAGGGATCTGGTACGGGGATGCGCGAAGAGGCGATCGAACTCTTCGCCAATGGCGACAATCTGCCGGTCGCTGTGGGCGCCGTCGAGGCGTTGATTCCACTCGAGCCCGCGTCGCAAGGCATGGCGCGTAAGGTTCGAGCTGCCGATATAGGCGGTCGCGCCGGCATCGCCGCGGTGGAGGATGTACGCCTTCGGGTGAAATCCAATGCCCGCCGCGGTCTGGAAGACGCGGATGCCGCACTGTCCGTCGTACTCCTCGATCCAGTCCAGCATGCGGCGTAGGGCGCGAGGCTCGGTGACGTCGAGGTAGTCGCCGGTGAGCAGCCGCATCTGGCCGTTGCGGCCGAAGAAATCGAGGATGAAGGGCTCGATCTGGTCAAGCCCAGAGTCGGTCACGAACGCGACGGCGAGGTCGAAGCGTGAGGCATCGGCCATGTCTCTGGCCATGGCATCCAGCAGCGGGTGCTCGGCGTTGCCGTGGACCGCCCTTGCCAGTGCGCCCGGCTCGCTCGCTGCGTCTCTGACCTCAAGGTCCCCGCGCAGGTAGTTACCCTTCCCGGGGATCACGTGGCGGACGCCACCACGAGGATCGGGAACGTCGCCGCGGTAACGGGGAATGATGTGCACGTGCAGGTGCGGCACCGTCTGGCCTGCCGCCTCGCCAATATTGACGCCGATGTTGTAGCCGTCAGGCTTGTGGCGACTTTCGATCAACAGGCGCGCTGTTTCCACCCCGGCGAGGAGCGCATCGCGCTCGGTCTCGGTCGCGTCAAACCAGGTCGGGATGTGGCGTTTGGTGATGGCAAGGGCATGCCCCTTCGAGACAGGAAAGCCATCCCAGATGCAGACGACAGTCTCATCCTCATAGAAGATTTCCGCTGACGGGGGAGGGCAAAAGGGGCAAGTCAATTCCGGGTCAGCCTCATGTTCCTCTTGTACTGAAGCCGACGGTGTCTAGCTTCCCCTAATCACCTCAATCACCAGCAACCTTTCGAGACCGGTAGGCAGAGCAGCCTCGACTTCCTCGCCGGCGACGCACCCTAGTAACGCCTCGGCCAAAGGCGTCCTCTGATTTATCGTGCCCAGGCTTGGCTGGCTAGCGCCTGTAACAATGCGCGCGCGCCGGCGGTCGTCAGGGTCGGACGCGAGTCGATACACCACTTCGTCGCCCACCTCGATGGCGAGTAGAGACGCAGATCGTAGCGGAGCCTCATTCACGGGGCTGGTCAAAGGTAGCTCGGGCCGATCCTCATCCGACGTGTCTTCCTCATCGGGGAGTTCATCCCAACCACCGGTCTCTGGCTCATGGGCCGTAGGCTCCGGTGAAATCTCCCGAGACTCAACAAGCATGGAAGGGCACTGGTTCTCAGCGTCCTCTGGCCAGCGCTGCACCCCGACTTCCCCCATGCGCTCAAACAGATCGTCAAGACATGAACTCCGGTCCGCATACCAGCTCGATCCCCAGCATCTCCAGAACTGCCATCCCATGCGCTCAAGCGTTCGTTGCCGGCCGATGTCCTCCATCCAGCGCTCAGGACCGTGGAACCTATCGCCATCACATTCGATTGCCAGCCGCGCATCGTTGGGCGATTCCACGACCAGATCTATTCGATAGCCCCCGGTTCGCACCTGCGGAACGACTCGGTACCCGCGCGCTGTGAGTTCGTCAAATACTTGCTTCTCGAATGGACTCTCGCAAACGGATCTCAGATCACCGGCGGCCTCTTGACGAGGCATAGGCTGGGAAAAATGATCGAGGAGCTGTGCCTTTAGGTCGTTTTCTCGGAGCTGATCGCGAGTGAAGCTGTGGTAGAGGTACATGCGATCTCTCGCTCGAGAGCAGCCGACGTTGAACCGCTGTTCAAACATCCTGCCTGATGTCGCGCGGATGCGCTCGCCAGCGTCGACCAGCGACACGAACACGATATCGGCTTCCTTGCCTTGAAAGTGCATAGCGTCGCCGCAACGAATCTTGTGGCGCATGAACACTTCCTCGCCGAGTTCCTCTATCAGTCGCTGTTGGATGAATCGGGCCTGCTCAGAGCCCAGCAGAGAAACGACGCCGATGCTGCGGTTCGCTAATCTCGGGTCTTCCGTGGTTAGCCGAATTTCCTCAATAATCGCGCCAGCCTCTGGCCGATTGATCTTGCTGCGCCGTCACGGTATCCGCCCCGGACAAACACGTCGATCAACGGCGGATCCAACCGTTGAGAGGGTCTCGGGATGCGTAATGGGATGATTTCTCGGTCGTAGAACTCCTTGTTCGAGTATTGGATGATCGGTTCCACACAACGAAAGTGCTCGCGCAGCCGAATGACGTCTGCGGAGAACATTGTGCTGCCGAGGTCATAGATCGAGGAGCCGGGAAGTAGGTGCTGGCCGTACGGTAGTTCTCGAAGATATTTGCGGCGCATCTGCTGATTGTCGTCCTCCCGGACCCCGACATCCGATGGAGATACCTGTTTGTCATCGCCGACGATTAGCATCTTCTTTGCTCGCACGATAGCGGGTATTGCCCAGGCATCGCTTTGCGACGCCTCGTCAACGATCACCAAGTCAAACACCCCAAGCTCGGGAGGGATAGTCTCGGAGACTCGCCAGTGCGGCATGATCCACACAGGTATGGCGCTTTGGGCCTTGGTCATCGCCTTTCGCGCATCACCGCGGTGACCTGCGGCGCGGACGCCGGTACCACGTCCGATCCGTGTGATTGCAGCCAGATAGGCGCTCAAGGCGGCGCTGACGCTCTGGGTCAATCGCGACTTGAGTGCTAGCCAGGTTCGCTGCTCCACGAGCTGCTCTGTGGCGCGGAACAGGTTTGCCTCTAGCGTTCTGCGTTGCTCCGCCAGCTTCTTGAGCGCCCCCCGTCCGTCGATCTGCTGAAGGTAGTGCCGTCCCCAGGCCCATTCCCAGGTGCTCCTCCACTGATCAGGTGTCAGCGGATCTTGCCCCCGCACAGGCTCGGTCCGAAGGCGATGGGCCCACATGGGAGCACCGGCCGCGTCAATGGCCTGTGTAGCTTCTCGAATCGTTTGAAAGTCGGTGCTCAAGGCTGACAGTCTGAATAGCTGCTCGGATATGTCCTGCCATTGGGAAGCGGCGTCGGACACGCCGGTATCCACGTTACCAAGTGTCTCCTTTAGAAAAGTTCGAGCAATGTCGTAGATGGGGCCCCGCCGGCTCTCAATGAGGCCAACCAGGCGGTCGCGCTGTAGCGCTGCTGATTTAGAGTTGTAGTGCTGCAGATGGACTTTCAGGCAACGCCGAAGTGAGTTCCGTTTGTCGGGCTGCCTCCACCAGTCGTCGAATGGACGTGGATCAGCAAACAACGCCTGAACAGCAGCGTCTATGGCTGGCGCTTCATCCTGAGAGAAAGCAAGAATCCGTTGAAAGCTATCTGCCACCCTGGCGTTTGCACGCATGCCTTCTGGCCATTCGTCCTCAATGGGGCCCGCTCCCACCTCTTTCGCTAATTGATTCCAGCGTGCTACGAGCGAGCTGCTTTCGTGGATGAGGTTGAGGGTCTCGAGAACACGTCTCCACTCCTCGGGTCCTGCCGGTGGTCTCCCTTGGAACCGAACCATCTCCCGTAAAGCTTTGGCTGTGGCATCGCCTCGAAATATAGGGAATGGGCGCTTACCGTCAGCGCACCGCCGAATTGCCTCTGCCAACATGTTGTTGTGCTGGCCATCGTCCGGTATCTCTATAGCATGCTGCAGAAAGTCGTTGCGTTTCTCCTCAGCGGCTTTCACCTCCTGCGCCCAGTTTTCCAAGTGAGTGAGGATCGCCGGCGCCTCTTCGCCAGGGTCATTCGTTCGGATGTCATGACAAATGTGGGTTTGCCAGGGCTCCGCAGAATCGAGAGGCTCGATGCCTGATCTACCAGTTGGATCGTCTGCGTTAACACGGCCTGCGTCGACTCAGTCCGCTTGACGGCCGCAACCTTGCGGATTCTAATGGCTCGCTCTATCGCGGACCGTCTGCCAAGGTCCGCATGTAGTCGCTTGATGGCTTCGCTGCTGGGAATGTCACTTTGAGGTATCGGATCGTCCCCGAGATACGGCAGGTCGTCGCCTGCCCGCGTTCTCGCTTCTCGAAGGCCAGAGATGTCGGCTTCTGATAAATCCAGATCCTTGACGGCCACGGCTGGTCGATCCTGAAACCAGGCGTGTTCGTCCTGCTCTTCCAATGATCTCTGAGCAAGTTCCATCGGCGTGAGCTTCTCGCCCAGGTAGTCCACCCGGGCGGCCTGCGGAAGCCCGATCTCTCGCAGGCGGTGGTCGTTGTGACTGATGGCTTGGTGGGCCTCGTCAATCTCGCGTTCCAGATTGCGGATCGTTCCCTGTACGCTGGATGGTTCGATCCGATTGATCTGACTGGAGATTTGCCGGACAGACCTTTCGATCTGCTTCAGCCCCTCGCGCTCCGATGTCAGCAGGCTAATCGTAAGGTCGCGCAGAGGCTCGGGAATCTGCTCGCGCAACACCGTAAGCGGAGCCTCATGCTGCGCCGTGACCAGTATGCGTTTTCCATTGGCCAGGTAGTGGCAGATGATGTTCGCGATCGTGTGGGTCTTGCCCGTCCCAGGCGGACCCTGGACGACAACGCCCGGCGCTTGGTCCAACCGCTCGACGATGGACACCTGGCTGTCGTTAAAAGGCTTGGGGAAGAACAAGTCCTGAACGTCTGACGAGCTACCGCCAGGGTCCGATACACCACGGTAGTGACGCCGCTCACGTTCCACGACTTCGTCTGGGGGTTCGGTCACGATGAGTTGAGCGGCCTCGGGAATTTCAATTCCTTGCTCAACCCTTTGTTTGAGGCGTTCCACGTCCGCGGCAATGAAGTTCGTGTTGCGCTTGCGAGCAAACAGCACCCACGTGTCCGTGACGCGCAGGCAGTCTGCAGGAGCCGGCAGCGTGCGATCTGCCGAATCCGTTAAGGTTTCAGGCCAGTATTCGCCATGGGGGTCCAGCCGAGACGTAGCGGAGCGAAGCAACTGCTCGTAGCTTCCCACATCGAAGGGTGTGACCGTCGTGTCGGCGTGATCGAGCGCGGTCTTGCCGGTGTCGTGCACCGCTTGAGGGTCGCCGAGTTTCAATTCGAAATAGGGATCAAGCGCCAGACTCGGTTCACGCTCCGTCGGCGTGACGTTCAGGCCCATGGACCGCGAATCGAGTGTGATCTCGACGTTTTTTACGATCAGGGGATAGTGAATGCGCTCTGTGGCTCCGGGCGGATCCCAAATCGCCATCCCGATGCCGCAGCAGAGTTCGATGCCGTCATCAGAATCGGAACCGCTTTCGACATCCTGCAGCAGGGCAAAGAATCGATCGTAGAGTTGGATGGTTCGACGACGGGGAGCCTCACGTTCGGACCACGGGCTCCATGCCGATCGAAGATAGGCTTCGAACGCCGAATCGATCTCTGGATGATCTCGCCGAAGGATCTCTTCAGTTTTACCCTCTACCGTGATTTCAATGCTGTCCCGAAGCGCGGGACGTCGTTCTGGGTCATTGGGAATAATGGCCCGGCTGAAGCATTTCGTCAGGGTTTGGCGGACGTTCGGGCTTGAGGCGCGGTATGCGCAGCCATACGTCTAGATCGCCGTCGATGAGATTGGTCTCGACCTCCGACAACCCGACGATCTGGCACTCGTGGAATGCCAGCAGCTTGTGCTCGCTTAGCTGAAACACCGGCCGGCGCCGACGCCTGTCCAGCTCGAGTAGATACTCGAACGTGGAGATCAGATTCTTCGCCGCTGCGCTCAGCTCGGAGGATTCTTCCGCCATTGCGTTGTCTTCAATTTCCGTGCCCACGGCGAAGCGCCATCTAGGAAGTTGGAGGCCTACGTTTGCATGATAGGTCTCTGTCGGGAGCCGGCAAAGTAACAGTGTCTAGCAAAGTGATCTCTTAGGGCCCATAGAGTGCCTGTTGCAGAGCCTGCCGCGACTAAACCTCTCGCTCGAACCCCGAAGTCAGCGTCAAACGGTGACGTGAGGCTGGATCAAATCGTGATCCGGTGAAACCAGCCCTTTGGCCTATTTTACGCGTAAGCGTTCGAGTGCATAGCGTCTGGGCTCGTACGGGGTACGGGATAAGGCGTTTCATGGGTGATGGGCTGGGGATCGCGCTCCTACGGCAGGGTTGCTCGTTGGACCGCTTGGCGGATGCTTACTCGTGTACCGACGCCTGCAGAAACACACCGTCTCGATGTCGCTCCAGGTATTCCCGCTGACCCGAAGTGAGCGTGCCCGTCCGGAACCCAGCTTCCGGAATTCCCATCTTCTGGAGCGAGGCGTGGTGCGCCACCGGTGAGACGAGCAGGCGACCATCGTCTTCGAAGGAGATGAAGCCGCGATCGAAGAGATGGTCTACGGTCGGCGTCAGCAGGAAGCCGTTCTCTCCGTCCAGTCGGGTTTCGTTGGTGGGGCAGTCTCGCCACGGAAGAATGTGACTGGCCCGCAAGTGTTCTACGCGGTTCACGCCGGTGATTCGGCAGCGTTTTTCGATTCTTTGGACGTTTGCCTTGAATCGCCCCTGTCCGATCCGGGCGAGCACGACTTGCGCTCTCTCGGTGGCAGGTATGGACTCGTCTGCTTCGACTTCCTTTCGAAGGTGCTCTTCCCATTCCACCAGGCCGTTTCGCTCGGCCTCATGCTCGGCATCTCGAGACTGACGGCTGTCCATCAGCATCTGCGCTTCCCGGCCAATCTTCGCTGCCAACACGGCCATCAATGCCGGTGGTACGGCAGTGAGATACACGCTCTGCAAGCCTCGGCCGTCCGGTAGCAGCGGGGCGTATTTCCCTGGAAGTACCGGCGCGATATCGGTCATGTGGTCGGAAGGGCGGATCTGATGTCGAAGCGGCTGAAATCGCACGTCCACCCGCCAACCGATCGAATCCCAGTACGCCCCGGCCGACCCGAACTCGGCAGGCTTCGGGCTCTCGTAGGCATAGGACTGGGCGACGCCAATGGCACGAATGAAGGTGCCTTGGAATGACAGCACGAGGTCGCCCGGAGCGACTTCGCGCATGAACTCATAGAAGGCGTTTCGGGCGCCGTTGGCGTTTCGCTTGGGCGACCAGAGGTAACCGCCACGGGTTTCCTGCTCAAAGGTCTGGTTCTGGTTGACCCACCAGAATCTCATTGGGCCCGGCCGGTTCCGAGGAGCGAGTCGAGGAATTGTCGATCTGCGGGTGCCAGCGCCAACTGGCGCGCCTCCTCGGGCAGGAACCAGCCGAGAGCCTGATGCTCATGAGCGATGGGTTGCCCGTCGACCTCTACTTGCAGGAAGTGGATAAGGAACTCGGAGCCCTCGTCGTGAAACCGCCCGAGCTCCCCGCGGACGGATCGGGCGTGTACGCCAAGCTCCTCGATCATCTCCCGTCGTGCCGCGTCCGCGAAGGATTCGTCCTCGAGGACCTTGCCGCCGGGGAACTCCCACAGTCCGCCGTGACGCTTGCCCTCGGGACGTTGGCAGAGGAGGAGTCTTTCTCCGTTCATTACGACAGCGGCCACGACGTGGATCACGGATGTCATTGCGATAGGGCTGCGTTCCAAGGCAACGAGGGTAGCAGGAACCGCCGGCAGGTAATCAACGGGGCAACGAGATGTAGAGCCAAGCCAGCGCCGCGATGTTGACCGCCACGGTCACCCGGAACGTGGCCTGGAAGGTCGCCTTCTTCGACTTGTGACGCAGCCAGCGCTGGGCGATCAGCGCCCCGGGCCAGCCCCCTGCAAGGGAAAAGGCATGCAGCGTCTGCTCGCTGATGCGCCAGCGCCCGCGAATGGCCGCCGACTTGTCCAGCGCATAGGCCAGGAAGGTCAGCAGGCTCGCGCCGGTGTACAGCAGCATCACCCAGACCGGCAGCGGCCCCACGGTGGTGGCGATGCCCAAGCCCAGGATTGCGATGGCGGCAACCACCACCGCGGCGATCTGATCGAACGAAGCAGACGCGGCCATCGATGCGTCCGTGAAAGCAACCTGCCGCCTGGAGGCGCCCTTCGCCGTCCCGCCGCATGACGTACGAAACGGCCGCACCGACGACCGGCCGGCGCCCACCTCTCGGAAACGACTTGATGTGAACGAACAGCCGCTGATTGCCACGTTCCGGGGTGATGAACCCGAAGCCCCGGTCATCCAGCCACGTTTCGATAAGACCTTGCTGCCGCATGCGGGCTATACCGCGACGTACGTCGAGCGGATCTCGATCGACATCGCCGATACCGCGGCCTTGATCTGCTCTGGCGAAAGTCGCGCATCTCGAGCCCGCACCCTTTGATGAGGTCTTTCGATCCATCACCCAGACCTCTGCGCCGGTATCGCTCGAGTCGACGTACCAGCCGGGACTCCGTCGGCTGAACAGCGTAGTGCTGGCACGTTGCATCCTTCAGCCAGCCTTCCACATAGGCTGCCTGAGCCCGAGCTTGGCCCAGGCAGTTGGAAAGATCGAAAGGTCCCTTTTTTAGGGTTTGCTTCCCGTAGCGTATGACCGCACGCCCCGTGAATGGCTTGCTCAGGGTTTTCGTCTCGACCGTGAAGACGCCGCCCGGACCGACCACCACGTGATCGATGTTCCAGCTGGGCCCGAGGATGTCGTGGAACACCCGATAGCCATGGCGTCGGAGCTGCTCCAGGGTCTGTCCAACGGCACGTTCGCCATCTCGACCAAGGCGCATGGCGCGTACCTGCTTGCGGGTGCGAACGATGCCCGGGACGATTGCGACACTGATGATGATGAAGGCCGTCGTCGAGACTAGCGGGTTCACCTTGATCTCGAACGCCCATCGTGCCCATTCGAAGATCGTCAGCATGCCGATGATGCCGGCAAACATGATGCGGTCGTTGATCTGCCGCTCGATGACCTCGCGAATCCGGTCATCGAGCGATTGCCCGGGTAATCGTAGAGGGTTGCTTTGAAGAGGAGACTTGGTGGGAAAGCTCATGCGGTACGACCCGCGCTCCAGGCTCGGAGTTGGATGTCAGCAAGTGTAGTGACGATCTGTCGTCAGTCTGCGAAGGCGTGCGCACTGCGAGCAATGATTGCCGGTCGCGCGTTCGAGGATGGACATCCCGACGTCGTCGCGGGGCCGTTGGCAGCGTCGCCCACCCATGTCGCGACGCAGAACGCCAATACCCGTGTTTGAAGTACCTCGTTGGAGAAGCTAGTTCTGATCGCGATTGCGCACCACTCGATCCGCGCCTGGGCCGAAGTGGCGATTAGCCGCTCATTGGCCTCTGAGGTGCCGCCGCGCTGCCGCGGCGTCGTTGGCAGCTATTGCCAATATTTGGCGACGGCGCTAACCTCGGCGCATGGCTACGATGAATATCTCTCTGCCGGAATCCCTCAAATCCTTCGTCGACGGCCAGGTAGCGGAGCGTGGCTATGCGACGAGCAGCGAGTATGTCCGCGAGCTCATTCGCCAGGACCAGGAGCGGCAAGGGTTACGCGTGAAGCTGCTCGAAGGTGCCGGATCGCCATTGACCGCACCCGTCGACAAGGCATATTTCAACCGGCTGCGGAAGCGCGCACGGAGCGGCGGTTCGGGCGCAGGGAATTGACGCGAAAGCCGGTTGTTCCGCAACCACCCCCCTTCGCTCAGCCCCCGAACTGCACGTCGCCGGTGTAGTTGAGCATCCACTGCACGCCGAAGCGGTCGGTGCAGGCGCCGACTTCTCGGCACATTCGGTTTTCTCGAGGGGCATGTTGATCGTGCCGCCGTCCGACAGCCGCCCGAACAGCGTTTCGGGCTCATCGGCGCTTTCGGTTTCCAGGCTGATGGAGCAGTTGTTGCCGGCGTTCAGCGGCTGTCCCATCGATTCCATGGCGTCGGTGGCCATGAGCATCGTGTCCTGCCGAGCGGGATCGAGATGTGCATGATCTTTCGAGGGCCTGTTCCGGCACGCCGGAGTCGGGGTCGAGGTCCCGGAAGCGGGCCACCATGGCGAACCCGCACCCGAACACGGACTTATAGAAGCCGAAGGCCTCTTCGGTGTTGCCGGGGAAATTCAGGTAGGGGTTGACGGACTTCATGTTCGATTCTCCTCTCGTGGCATCCGGGCCATCCGTCCTCCTGGTCGATCCGGGAGCGCAAGAATCGACAGTCGGCGGATCGCCGGGAGCTGTGCAGGTATCATCGCTCCATGCGCCGACCGACGAAGAGTGAGCTGCAGGCGGCTGTCGGCCTGAAGGTTCCCGACGTCATCGCGCCGGACCTCGACGTGCTGTTCTGCGGCATCAATCCCGGCCTCTACTCGGGCGCGACCGGACATCACTTCGCGCGCCCGGGCAACCGATTCTGGCCGGCGCTCGCCGGGGCGGGGTTCACGGAGCGCCAGCTCGATCCGTCCGAAGAACGCCTGCTGCTCGACGCGGGCTGCGGAATCACCAATCTCGTGGCGCGTACCACCGCGGCGGCGGCCGAGCTCTCTGCTGAGGAGCTCGCCGACGGCCGGCTGGCGGTGGAGCGCAAGGTCCGGCGCTACGCTCCGCGCTGGCTCGCGGTGCTCGGCATCGGCGCGTATCGAATCGGGTTCGGACGCCGCCGCGCCAGCATCGGCGAACAGCCTGAGCGGCTGGGGTCGACCCGGGTGTGGGTGCTGCCGAACCCCAGCGGCCTGAATGCGAACTACCAGCTTCCGGATCTGATCCGGCTGTTCGCCGAGCTGCGGGCGGCCGCGCGCGCGCCGTAGCCTGCCAGCACGTGGGAGCGATCTCCCGTCGCGATTCCTCGAGCCCGCGAGCCGCTCCGCCATCGGATGATCCACGCAAGCGCGTGCAGCATCAGCTCCGGATCGGAGTCGTAGCGATACCCACACCCGGTATTGCGATGGCGGCAGCCACCACCGCGGCGAGCTGATCGAGGGAAGTGGGCGCGGCCATTGATTTGTCCGTGAAGACAGTGGGAGGCGAGGGCTCAGATGCAAGGTTTGGATGTGCGCGGGGTCGCACGTACATAGGCAGCAACATCGGCCTTCTCGCGTTGGCGAACCAGCGCACACTCGAGGATGTACACGACCCAATGGTCCAGGCTCAGCATCCCGTGAAACGAGAACTTTGATGGCATCCCGTGGCACACTTCGTCCTGCAGGAAGGCAAGCTATGGGCCATGCGAGTCACATCCAGACGCTCTACGCGGCGCTCGAGGCGCTCCCCGAGGGTGTCGTAGGCGAGATCATCAACGGTCAGCTCTACGCGCACCCGCGTCCGCCAGGGCCGCATGCGCTTACGGCGTCTCATCTCGGCGTGGATCTCGGAGGCCCCTATGATCGTGGACGCGGTGGGCCGGGAGGCTGGTGGATCATTGACGAACCGGAGGTTCACTTCGTTCTGAACGTCGAATTGGTGGTCCCTGATCTTGCCGGGTGGCGACGGTCGCGCATGCCGCAAGTTCCGAACGACCAGCGCTTCGACGTCGTACCGGATTGGGTCTGCGAAGTGCTCTCACCATCCACGGCGAGCCGTGACCGAGAGGTCAAGATGCCACTCTACGCACGCTACGGCGTTTCGTTCGCCTGGCTCGTCGATCCGATCGCCCGCCGCCTGGAAGCGTTCGCGCTCGACGATGGCCAGTGGGTCGAGGTCGCGAGCTTCGGCGACGCAGAGCCGATCTCCGCACCCCCCTTCGAGGCAGTCGCTTTGGTTTCGCCCTGGGGCTGACTGCGCCTGGATCGGCGAGCGACGTGCGCTGGTTCGATCGGGACGCGCTTGACGTATGGAAGGCTTCTTGATGGAGATTAGCTAATTTATCCAATAGCTAATTTCTCTAAGATTCCTATAACTCAGCGACCATGGACCCAGTTCGGAACCCCTACACCCCCGGAGCCGGTACGCCGCCGCCAGAGCTTGCCGGACGTGACGAGTTGATAGAGCAGGTCGAATCCGCCGTCGAGCGGGCCCGGCTCGGTCGACCCACGAAGAGCCTGTTGATGGTCGGGCCGCGCGGTGTGGGTCAGACTGTGCTGCTCGACCGGATGAGGGACGATGCCGAAGCGGCAGGTATTCATCGCTGCGACTCGGAAGCCCCGGAGGGGCGGTCTCTCCCATCAATCCTCGGAGTTGCGTCGGGCGTTGCTGCGGCTGTCCCGCCATGAGCGAGCGGCCGATCTTTCACGCAGGGCGCTTCGTGCGCTTGCGGGATTTGCTCGAGCGCTCAAGGTGAAATACGAGGATATCGAGGTCGGCATCGACTTCGACCCGGAGCCGGGCTTGGCCGACAACGGTGATCTCGACCTGGATCTGCAAGCCCTCTTAGAGGCAGCAGGTCAAGCTGCGAAGCAGGCGGAGACCGCACTGGCCATCTTCGTGACGAGCTGAATACGTGAAGGAAGACGAGCTCGCCGCGCTGGTTACCGCTCTGCATCGCGCGGCGCAGCGGCGACTGCCCGTGGTCATGATAGGAGCAGGTCTGCCTCAGCTCCGGGGCCGGATGGGGCGAGCCAAATCCTATGCCGAGCGGCTGTTCGACTTTCCGGAAGTGGGGCCCTTGCCTCCCGATGCCGCTCGAGCGGCTATAGAAAAGCCGGCGCTCGGCGAGGGAGTACAAATAGAAGATGCCGCATTGGATCGGATTGTCGAGGCGACGTACGGCTATGCCTATTTCCTGCAGGAGTGGGGTAAGCACGCCTGGGGACGCGGCCGGCCAGTCACCCATACTGTGCGTGACGTCGAGCAGGGCTCGGTAACCGCAGTCGCCACGCTCGACCAGAGCTTTTTCCGTGTCCGTTTCGATCGCCTTACCCCATCTAGAAGCGCTACCTTTGAGCGATGACGGAACTGGGGCCTGAACCGCATCGCTCGGGAGCCATCGCCGATGTGCTCGAGCGCGAAGTGACGGCTCTGGGGCCCACGCGAAGCCAGTTGATCGCCAAAGGCATGATCTGGAGCCCGAGCCACGGAGATACGGCTTTCACCGTGCCACTGTTCGACGAGTTCATGCGGCGAATCATGCCGGAGAACGACTGGCGAACCGCGTAGCTGCACTCCAGGACCTGATGATCAGCGGGCCGCCGGTCGGTCGATGTAATTCGCGGAATGCTCGAGACCTTGCCGTCGCCGCTGGCCGTCCCGACCGCCCGAACGCCGTCATTACTCGAGCTGTCGCAACACGAAATCCCCCCGGGCCTCGACATTCCTCTTGGGCAGAACCACCGGTTCATAGCCGATCGACGGATACACGCTCAGAAGTCTCTCGTATTCTTCGATCGCTTCAGGCAGCGCATGCCGCCGCTCTGTGTCATTGACATAGATCTCCGGCCAGGGCGGCGCCATGAACACCTTCCGGTGATAGCTCGGCTCAGCGGGCAGATACGCGGAGAGTGGCTCACCCGTAACGTGTGACAACCCGGAAGCCGCGTCAACGAGTCCTCTGTCGACGAACACCCAGCGGCTCGATCCGGAAAATTCAGCGATGTCGCGCAACGCCATATCGAGCGCTCGCCGCAAAAACGCTTCCACGTCGCGCCAGGGCAGCGCGTCGCCGCCGCTCAGCCGCTCCTCTGCGATGATTCTGCGTCCAGGCTCGTCGATGACCGGATAGCCTCGGCTGTGCATTTCCCCGAGCAAGGTCGACTTGCCTGCGCCGGAACAGCCGGAGATGACCACGAGTCGATTCAGGGCGATTCGACCTCGCCATCGGTCCCGGCGATTCCCTTGTGTATGGCTGGGCTACCTTCGTTCCAGAGTATGGATTGTCTGATGGCAACGATCAGCCAGTCGTCGACCAGCTTTTTCAATCGGAAGTGATAGAGGGCGTGGGAATTGAAGGATGTCTCGCCGTTGTTTCTGAATATCACACAACTCGCATCGACCTCTGCGGATTGCCCCTCGAGCGCCACGTCCAGATTCGATATGAGGTGATGGGTTCTAGTATCGGCGTGCGCTGATTTGCGCGAACCCACGTAGCCAGATCTGGTGGTCAGATGAGGCGGCTCGTGTCTGAGGTCGGAGTAATCGACCCACAGCTCAGCGCCCAGTGTCGATGCCATCACATCCCAATTCTTCGTATCGAAGCTGGTCATGAAGCGGCTGATCACGTTTTCCACGGCACCCCGGTCGATGACGGTTCTCCCTTGTGAGCCGGATGCGATTCTATCCGATCATCCCGGTGACGAACTCACCATAGTAGTCACGCCACAGTGGACGCGCGCCTACGAAAGGCCAGCGGCCGCCTGGCTCGGTGTCGCGACGCCCCGCTCGTGGAGCATCGCGGGCCATGCGGGTTCCATTTCCGATGGGGTATACGCAACATGCGCATGTTGGCGTCGGTCCTCTGGAGGGAGGGAAATTTGACCCGCTGGATCCTTATCGCGGCGCTTCTCGTCGCCACCTCTCGGCTTGCGTTGGCACAGGATCGGCTGACGCTGCAAGTGAGCGGCGGATATACGGAGCTCACGGACTCCATCCGGCTCCATAGCCGGACGAGGGTGCCTGGTGTCGGGTCAGATCCCGTGGTCGCGTCCTATGGGCTGACGTTCGATGCAGAGGACGCGTCCTGGGAGGTGGCGCTCTCTGGCGAGCTGGCGAACGGCCTCGACGTCCAGTTGGGATACGCAAACCTCGGGGCTCTTTTGCGGGTTGGGTAATGCCGGCCCTCGTCGCGCCCGGCCCGGAGGTGAGGTTGAAGGATCCACCGCTGAACCCGTACCCGAACCCGGGTGCGGACGGTGGATCCGTCACCACAGTTCTCCTGTGGTAGTCGCTCGACGTCTCCACCCCGGGCACGCCGGGCGAGTAGCGACGCTGATTCGTGTTGTCGGCTTCGCGTGCCCAGCGCCACACTGTGCGCCCGAACGGCACCACGGATCCTGATCGCATGGCCACCGGACTGATCGCACTGCTCGACGACGTCGCCGGCATCGCCAAGGTCGCTGCGGCGTCGGTGGACGACGTCGCCGCCCACGCCGCCAAGGCGAGCGCGAAGTCGGCCGGCGTGGTCATCGACGATACCGCGGTGACTCCGCGCTACGTGGTGGGTTTTGCCGCGGATCGGGAACTGCCGATCGTGGCCAAGATCGCGAAGGGCTCGCTGCGCAACAAGCTGCTGATTCTGCTGCCGGCCGCCCTGGCGTTATCCGCGTTCGCGCCCTGGGGCATCACGCCATTGCTCATGCTCGGCGGGTTCTACCTGTGCTATGAAGGCGCGGAGAAGGTCTACGAGGCCTTAGTTCCCCACGCGGCCCACCAGCACGAGGCCGAGATCGGGCTGGCGCCAGCCGACCCGGTTGCCCTGGAGGATCGCAAGGTCGCCGGTGCCATCCGCACCGACTTCATTCTCTCTGCGGAGATCATGGCGATCGCGCTTGCCGCCGTGCCCGATGCCGGTCTGGTGAGCACGGCGGTCGCGCTCGCGATCGTCGCCGTGACCATCACCGCGGGCGTGTATGGCGTCGTGGCGTTGATCGTGAAGGCGGACGACGTCGGCATCGCGCTCGCAGTCAGCTCCGTGGCCGCGTTGCGGCTGCTCGGACGAGGCATCGTCGGGGTCATGCCGCGCCTCCTCGCCGCTGTGGCGGCCGTGGGCACGGCAGCCATGATCTGGGTCGGCGGTGGGATCATCGTGCATGGGCTGGAGGTGTACGGGCTGGACTGGCTCGGCCACACCATTCATGGCGTGGCCGAAGCGGCGGGCGGGGCGGCTCCCTTTGCCTCCGGGTTCGTCGCCTGGTTCGTCGGCGCGATCGGCGCGGGCGTGTTCGGGCTGCTGGTCGGCGCCGTCATGATACCGCTGGTCGGACACGTGCTGGCGCCGGTCTTTGCACGCCTGACCTGAACTCAACGAGCGTCGGCGGTCTTGCAGTGTGCGTGGCTGCCGCGGAACCGCGCTGCGGCTCAACCCCCAGCGAGGTGCCGCCGCGCTGCTGCGCCGAGCTTCACGTCGAACGTGGCGAGTGGCGCGCCGAGTTCCGCAGCGAGCCAGAGGTACGCTGCGTCATAGGCCGAAAGATCATGCTGCAGCGCCAGCCGACGCTGGGCCTCGACGTCAACTGCGCAACGCGTCAGTTGCAGGCGCTTCAGGTCCGACAGCCCTTGTGCCGCGACCTCCTCCAGCCCCTGGCGCGACTTCTTCACCGCCGCGCTCACGAGCTCGTGATCGACGAGATCCGGGGCAAACAGCTCGTGGCCGCGAAGCGCGGCGGCAGCCGTGTCCCGGTCGGGCTCATCGAACAGCACGCTGGCGAGTATGCTGCAATCGGCAATGAGGGGCGGCCGTTTGGCGTACTTCCCGGCCGGCTCGGCAATGATCAGTTCGCGTGGCCGTTCATCCGACGCGTCACCGGGCATCGCGATCGCCGCGAACGATGTCCGTCCCACGGGGACCGCGGTCGAACAGCTTCGTCCATCGGTCCTGGTGCTCCGCCGCGATCTCCTCGATGCTTACCAGACCGGGCTGGCGCGACCGTAGCGGAGTATCGGCCGCCGGTTCGGCTCCCACGGCCTGGCAGATCAGCGCCATCAACTCGCCTTGCCTCGATCGATGATTGCGCTCGGCAATTCGAGGCGGATGAACGTGTCGATCATGGCGTTGGTCTGCTCGGGGACTTCGAGCTGCGGGAAGTGGCCCGAGCCGACCACCTGGCCGAAGCGGACGTTCTTGAACTGCTGCGACACGTAGTCCTGATCGGCGCGGGCGGCCGTCAGCCACAGCACGGGTTGCTCGATCCCGCGCGCCATGTCCTCGGTGCTGACCCCGATCCCGCGCAGCTCGGCGATAGCGACGTCGAGCGCTGTGCGCAGCGCGTCCTGCATGGCCGCACGGGAGATGTCCGGATCGCACTGCGGGGCGAAGAAGCCCCGGTACATGCGCTCGAACTGGGTTTTGCCGCCGGGTCCGGACAGCGTCGCGATCATCGGTACGAGGATGGCGCCGAACCCGCTGCCGCCGGCGTCAAGGCTCGGCTGCGGATAGAGGCCGGTGTCGATCAGCACCGCCGCCTCGACCAGCTCGGGATGTCCGCGCGTCAGCTCGAGGGTCGAGGGGCCGCCGCCGGCGTGGCCGATGGCGATGGCGCGCTTCACCCCGGCGGCGCGGGCGACCTCGGCGATGTCGGCGGCATGCTGCTCGGCCGTATGGCCGGTGCCGGGCGTGCTGGAGCGGCCCATGCCGCGGTGACGTGAAACGGCATGCTCCCTCCCTGAACAAGTTGATACGCGTTATATTGACTATGCATGCCGGGACCGCAGCGGGCAATGGGCCTGCGAGGCGCCGCACCGGATGTGTCCGTCAGCCGCTCGAGAGGTCGCCCCATGTTGCCTGCCCCCGTCGATCGCCGCTGCGAGTTCCTGTCCGCCGAATGGATCGAGGCCGCGACCGCGTTTCTCGAGGCCGAGGTGCCGAAGCGCCCGGGGCTGCGCCACGCGCGCTTTTCGATGTGCGAGTCGTTCCGCGAAGCGCCGCCGGCGCTGGCGGACGCGCGCGACCGGGTCGCGTGGCACTTCGTGATTGCTGGCGGCTGCGTCCGAGCGGGTGCCGGGGAGCTCGAGGTGGCCGATCTCCGGGTGGACGGCCTGTACCAGGCGGCGCTCGGCTACGCCCAGCTCGTCCATGCGGCGGGCGCGGAAGCCGTGGCGCGCGGTGAGCGCGAGCTGCGCCACCGCTTCGGTCCTGTCGCCATCACCCTCGACGGCGGGCTGCCTGAAGATCCGAATTTGACGGAGCTGCTCGGCGACCTGCACGACCACATGGCGGCCCGAACCATCGAGAATCCGCATTTCGAGCACCGCGTGGCGCAGATGGGCCTGACCGGGCACGTCCGCCAGCTCGCCGAGCAGGGGTATGGGGTGATCGAGAACGCGATCACGCCCGGGATGGCGGAGGCGCTGTGCGAGCTGACGGCAGAGGAGGTCCGGCGCCACCATCCGCTCACCACCAACGGCCTGATGATGCGCCATCGCCTGTTCGAGGAAGTGGTGCAGCACGGCCACGTGTGCACGTTGGCGCAGAGCGCGGTCGGCCAGAACATGATCCTCGGCGCGATGTCCGGCACATGCAAAGATCCCGGGCCCGGCGCGATTCCCCTGCACGCGGACTACCCGCTGGTGCGGGCGCCGTACCCGGAGTTCGGCCTCATCGCGGTGGCGGTGTGGGCGTTGCAGGACTGGGACAGTGAGGCCGTGGGGCCGACCTGGGTACTGCCGAGGAGTCATCGCCACCACCGTCCGCCGAGGCGTGACGAGGACCTGAGCGGCGCCGTGCCGATCCTCATGCCCAAAGGCTCGGCGCTGTTGATCAGCCACGGCATCTGGCACTGGCAGGGCGATCGCACTGCGCCGGGGGCGCGGGTCGCCATGCACGTCACCTACAACCGCGTGTTCGTGCGCCAGCTCGACGATTTCAGCGCCGTCGGCGAGGACTTCTTCGCCCGCAACCCGCCGGCGTTCAGCACCCTGCTGGGGCGGGACGACCCGTTCGGCAAGAGCAGCTATCAGGGGCACGACGCCAGGCGCTTCGCCTATGCGGGGCGCTTCACTCAGACCTGATGATCAGACTGGCGCGCCACATCGCACAGGCTATCCCGCGCCAGGGGCCCGGTAGGAGGTCGACATGAAAGATCTGGAATCGAGAATTCAGCGTCTCGAGGACATCGAGGCCATCAAGCAGCTGAAGGCGCTCTACTGCGAGATCTGCGACGATCGGCATGATCCCGACCGCATCGTCACCATCTTCACCGACGACGGGGTGTGGGAAGGCCGCGGCATCGGGACCGCGCGTGGATCGGCGGAGATTCGCTCGCTGTTCGAGGGCTTTCGTGAGCGGATGGGATTCACCCAGCACATGACCATGAACCCGCGAATCGAGGTAACGGGCGACGCGGCCACCGGTACCTGGTACTTCTTCGGACCATTCACCTTCCACGGCGATACCCCCACCGCCAAGTGGCAGGCGGCGCGCTATCACGAGACCTACGCGCGCGTCGACGGCGAGTGGAAGATCAAGCACCTGAAGGTCGGCCCGCCCGGCATGAGCGTGTACTACGAAACCGGCTGGGCAGAGCGACGCTATCAGTAAAGCCCCGCGTCGAGAGCTAGTGATAGATGACGCGGTTGCCGATGAGCGCCGTCCGCATGCGTTCAGCTGGGCAGCTTCGCACGCGTCCAGACGGAGATCGCCCTTCCGCCGCACTGCCAGGCTCTCCCGTGTCGAAATCACCGGATGCCGTTCGACTCAGCTGTACAAGGAATCTGGCGCGGCGAAGAAAGCGAGGAGAAGAGACATGGCGGAACCAGCCAAGAACACGATTTGCCTCTGGTACGACGGTGACGCCGAGCCGGCGGCGCGATTTTACGCCGAGACCTTCCCCGACTCGTCCGTCAACGCCGTGCACCGTGCACCCGGCGACTACCCGGCCGGGAAGGAGGGCAACGTGTTGACCGTCGAGTTCACGGTGATGGGCATCCCCTGCCTCGGGCTCAACGGCGGCCCGGCATTCCAGCACAGCGAGGCGTTTTCGTTCCAGGTCGCAACGGTTGACCAGGCCGAAACGGATCGCTACTGGAACGCCATTGTCGGCAACGGCGGCCAGGAAAGCGCCTGCGGCTGGTGCAAGGACAAATGGGGCTTGTCCTGGCAGATCACGCCGGTCGCGTTGACGAAGGCGATCACCGATCCCGACCCCGCTGCCGCTAAACGAGCGTTCGATGCGATGATGCAGATGAACAGGATCGACATCGCTGCCATCGAAGCGGCGCGACGCGGTTGACGAGGACGCTGCTACAGAGACGTCAGCCGCGAGAATCGGCGGCGCGCTCATCCACGGCGGCCGTGAACTCGACGATGGCCGCAACGAAGGTGGCCAGATCGAACATGGGCGCCAGGTGCCGCTGCCCGGCCAGGCAGTGGAGTCGGGCCTTCGGGTAGCGTTCGGCCACCTCCGAAATCGGTGCATACGCGGTCGACGCCGTGAGCTCGCCGTAGAGGTAGAGCAGCGGAACGTCGGGTAGCCCGGTTCGTGACAACAAGGCGGGCGCGTCGTTGCGCAGCGCCGCGAGCTCCGGACGAGTGCCCGAAGAGATGCGCGTCTCCCCCGGCGGCGTCCAGCACTGCGAGTACGTCGTCTGCCTCGCGCTCGATGGCGTAGCTCGGGCCGTCGCCGCTGCCGCCGCGGTTGCCGCGGGAATAGACCCACACGGTATGGTGCTCGGCGAGGGGCGCTTCCAGGAGGGCGAAGGTGTTCAGATCCCCGAGGGCGCCGTGCACGAGCACGATCGGAGAAGGATTTAAGCATCCACACTGGTGCCGGCTCAAGATCACCCGCTCAGGGTCTGGCGGATTTCACTAAGATGCAGGACGTGGGCGTAGCTACGCGATGTAGAACCCCGACAACCTCAGGAGGAACGCGATGGGAGATCTGAAGCTCGGCCTGCAGCTCGGGTACTGGGGTGCCGCGCCCGACCCGAACATGATACCGATGGTTCAGGAGGCGGAGCGCCTCGGCTACGACGCGGTCTTCACCGCCGAAGCGTGGGGCTCGGACGTGTTCACGCCGCTCGCGTGGATTGGCGCGCACACCGAACGGATCCGCCTCGGCACGGGCATCGCCCAGCTCTCGGCACGTGCGCCGACCGCCACCGCCATGGCCGCGCTGACCCTCGACCATCTCTCGAAGGGGCGGGTGATCCTCGGCCTCGGCGTATCCGGACCGCAGGTCGTGGAGGGTTGGTACGGCCGGCCCTTCGGCAAACCCCTGGCGCGCACCCGCGAGTACGTCGAGATCATCCGGCAGGTGCTGCGCCGCGAGGCGCCGGTGACGAGCGACGGTGCGCACTATCCGTTGCCTTACACCGGCGAGGGATCGTGGGGTCTGGGCAAGCCGCTCAAGTCCATCACCCACCCGCTGCGGCCGGACCTGCCGATCTTCCTCGGCGCGGAGGGGCCGAAGAACGTGGCGATGACGGCCGAGATCGCCGACGGCTGGCTGCCGCTGTACTACTCGCCCTACCGTCAGGAGGTGTACGCCGACCAGATCGCCGACGCCAGGCCCGGCTTCGAGATCATGCAGGGCGTGTCGGTGATCGTCGACGACGATGTCGAGCGGGCGCTGACGCCGCTGAAGCACAACCTCGCGCTGTACATCGGCGGCATGGGCGCCAAGTCGCGGAACTTCCACAACGAGCTGATCCAGCGCATGGGGTTTCCGGAGGCCGCGGCGAAGATCCAGGACCTGTATCTCGCGGGAAAAAAGGACGAGGCCGCGGCGGCGGTTCCGACCGAGCTCGCCGACGAGATCTCGCTGGTGGGCCCGGTGGAGCGGATCAAAGATCGGCTGGCGGCGTGGCGGGACAGTCCGGTGACCTCGCTTTTGGTGTCGACACGTGACGTCGGGCAGCTGCGCACCTTCGCCGAGCTGGTGCTCGGGTAGCCGTCACTTTCCAGCCGAGGTGGGTTCGGTCACAGCGCCGGAGCCGGCATCGAGGCCCATCGCCTCGGCTGCGCCGTGACCCGAGTTCTGCCATCATGCCCCGTCTCACGACTGGGTGAGGGGAGAATCGGGGTGGCGACACCAGACATCGACATCGCACAACCACCGCCCGAGTGGATCGACCCCAGCGAAGGCTTCACCTTCAAGCCCGCCGTCATCTCCGTGGCCCGGGACCGGCAAGCCGAGAAGCTGACTCTCTGCGGCCTGCCGCCCGAAACCTTCGGCGACACCGTCGACCCCTCCTTCTTCATCGCCCTCGGCATCCGCGCCGGCATTGCCAACGGCATCTCCGCCGAGGGCAACGTCAACATGCTCCAGCGTCTGGTGCAGCATCGTCCCGCGCGCCTCGGCGAGCCGCTCCGGGTTCAGGGCGTCATCGACCGCGTCACCCCGGTGCCGCGCGGCCGCACAGTCCACACCGAAATCTGGTTCGAAGACGAGAGCGGCGCCCGCGTCATCGACGCCTCGCGCACCTCCTTGAAGCCGGATCCGGCCAAGGCCGGGAGCCGCGGCGCCGGCGAGCGTCCGCCGCCCGTGATCGAAGACGTCGAGGCCCTCGAGCCCCTCTCGACCCACACCCTCACGCCCGAGATCGTCAAGGGCTACAGCAGCGAGGGCAACAGCATTCACTACGAGATGGAAGCCGCCAACCGGGCGGGCTTTCGCGCCCCGCTCATCGGCGGCGGCATGGGCGTGCACTACCTGCTCGCCGCCCTGTGGCAGCACCGCCCGCCGGAGCGCCTCGATCTCGACATCTACTTCCGCCGCCCCATCTTCTGGGACGACACCTTCACGGTGGCGGTCGACGCCGGCGCCGACGGCTGGCGCGCCCTGGCGCTCGTGAAGGACGGCAAGGTGCTGACGGAGGCCCGCATCAACGGCTTCGCCCCGCTCCAAGGCGAGGCCAGCCGATGACCCAGGCGTTCGCGGGCGTGCGCATCGTCGACTTCACCCAGCTGCTCGCCGGGCCGTTCGCCGTCATGCAGCTCGCCCTGCTCGGCGCCGAGGTGATCAAGGTCGAGCAGCCCGGCACCGGCGATCAGACCCGCGGGCTCATGAACGACGACAAGAACGACGGCCTGTCGCCGGCGTTCATGACCTGCAACGTCAACAAGAAAAGCCTCACCCTCGACTTGAAGGCGCCGGCGACGCGCTCGGTGGTGGAGCGCCTGGTTGAGAGCGCCGACGTGGTGGTGGAGAACTTTCGCGCCGGCACCATGGACCGCCTCGGTTTCGGCTACGACGCTCTGTCGAAGCTCAAGCCGGATCTCATCTACTGCTCAGTGTCCGGTTACGGGCAGCGCGGGCCCAAGGCCGGCCTCGCCGCCTACGACGGCGCCATCCAGGCGGCCTCTGGCATGATGTCTCAGACCGGTCATCCCGCGACCGGGCCGGCGCACCGGCTACATGCCGGTGGACATGTGCACGGCGCTGAACACCGCGTTCGCCATCGCCGCCGCCTTGTACCGAAAGCGCGTCACCGGCGAGGGCCATCGACGTCGCCATGCTCGACACCGCCATCGTCGCCCAGGCGGCGCAGTTCAGCGGCTACCTGAACGCCGGCAAGCTGATCGGGCTGCGCGGCAACGCCTCGCCCACCGATCAGCCCACCGCCGACGTCTTCCCCACCCGCGACGGCTACATCCAGATCACCGCGCTGCGCCAGCATCAGGTGGAAGCGCTGTTCGCCGTCCTCGGCGAAACCGAGGCGCTCAGCCGCCCGGAGTTCGCCGACGTGAAGGCGCGCGTCGCGAATCCGGACCTGGTGAAAGCCTGTATGGCTATGGTGGGAGCGACCTCCTGGTCGCGATCTTCCGTCGATCGCGCTCGGGAGAGCGCTCCTACACCTACGTGACGAGCGCGTTACAGACCGGTCTCAGGCGACGACCGCCGCGCCAGCGCCAACGGAAGAGAACGAGCAGGGCCAGCCCCGCCAGCAACAGCGGCGCCGCCGCCGGCTCCGGCACGCCCGTGACCTGACCATCGCGGAATGAGAAGGTGAAGTCGTCGTTCAACGTGAACGGGCCCTGCCGGCTGAAGCTCGCCCCACCCAGCTTGAAGCCCGTGGCGGTAAGGGCGTTGCCCACCGGCGTGACGCCGTCGCAGTTTGGACGGCCGTCGCAGCCGTGATTGATTTCCAAGTCGAAGTCACCGCCCCCGAGGCTGATCAGCAGAATCTGCATGACCTGGAACGCAGCCTGGTCTACCCACTGGACGCGGAACGCGTCAGGTGGGGTCACCCCCGGCTGAAACTCCGCATTGGGATCAATCAGCCCCTGATTGTAGCTCACCGCACCCGGGGACTCGGTACCCTCGGCGGACGCGTCGGAGGCGAAATCGACATCCAGTGCGGTGATGGAATTGCCGCCGGAAAAGCTCACGAACCCATTCTCGTGAATCGTCAGCGCGCTGACGGGTCCCTGGCCGAAGTCGACGGCGAAACCGAGTGGTGCCAGCGCGCTGCCATCGGATTCGGCGTTGACGATGACCGGGTCGCCCCAGTTCAGGCTCTGATCGATGCGGATGATTCGGGCCTCTGCGGCCGCGGGAAGGAGTGCTGCAAGGCAGATCAGGAAGAAACCTGGTAGCCGGACATCTGCGTGCGTGCCCATGGCGTTTCCCTCTGCTTGGACGGAAGACGACCAACTCTCCAGCCACGCTACCACAATCGCGAGAGCTGCGAATAGCGCGGCATGCGAAACTCACCCGGGCGCCTTCATCCTCCGGCCCCGGGAGGGCTCCCAGCGAGGGTCGCGAGGCGGCGCTCAGCCGATTTGCCGTAAAGGCTGGTGGGGCCCCAGCGCTCCTCGATCCGTCTGCCGCTGCGCGCAAGCAGGTCGCGGGCCTCGTCCTGCCGGCCGAGCTTCGCGAGACAGCCACCGAGCACGTTGTCCAGCAGATCGAGGTGCCAGGAGTGCTCGCCGTACTCCACCGTCATCGCCTCGCGGGCATGGGTGATCTCCTCGAGCGCGCCCGGCGCGGGCCGGAAGCGGCACATCAGGTCCGCGCGGTTCATCAGAATCTCGCCGAGCATGCGGTGATGGGTCTGCCGCGCCAGGTCCAACGCCTGGTCGTACAAGTCGGACGCGGCGTCGCGTTGGCCGAGCTCGGCTTTCGTCATGCCCAGGCTGTTCAGTGAGTAGACCAGGTCGTCGTGGCGCTCGCGGCCGAGGCTGCGATCGATTGCCACCGACTCGCCCAGCAGCTCCTGCGCCCGGGCGAGATTGGACTTCTGCAGGTAAATGCGTCCGATGTTGTTGAGCAGGGATGCCGTCTCCGGATGACCATTACCGTAGATCGTGCGCATGGCCGGAAGGGCGCCTTCCCATTGCGCCAGCGCCCCGTCCAGGTCCTCGGCGAGGTAGAGCACCGCGCCGAGATTGACGAGGGTTTCCACGGTTCGCGGATGGCCAGCGCCGAGGCTCGCCACGTAAAGCGTGTGGGCGGCGCGGAAGCGGTCGGCAGCGCGCGCCAGATCGCCCTGTGCAAGATGCACCTGGCCCAGGCCCGCCAGCGTCTTGGCCACCTGCTCATCGCGCGCCGGCCCAGCCGGGCCGGTGCGGTCATGATCGAGCGCCTCGTCGAGCAGCGCTTCTGCCTCGTCGAGACGGTCCAGCTCGACGCAGACCGCGGCGAGCCCCCCGAGCGCATCCGAATACACCGACTGCCAGGGCATGCCCGCGTGCTGCGCGGTTCGCACCTCGCCGACCGCCGCACGAAATGTGGTGTCAGCGCGCCGATAGTCGCCGGCGAGATACTGCGCCTGGCCAAGCGCTACCAGGCGCTCGAGCGATCCGCTCGACGCGGTCGGCGCGTTCAGCAGCTCGATGGCCGTCGGGTAGAGTCCGAGACCCGTATAAACACGTCCCATGGTGGTGAGCAGCCGGTCCCGGACCTGGGGCTGGTCAGCCAGACGCAGCGGAATGTTGCGGCGCCCGGCCTCGAGGATCTCGTAGGCGGTGACACTCCGACCCCGGGACTCGCCAGGGTCCACCACCGAGAACAGATCCACCAGAAACTCCGTCGTCCGATTGGCGGTGAGCGCCTCGCGCTGTGCGATCTCCCGTTGCCGCACGGCGTCCGCCCGAGCGACCAGCGTGAGCGTCGCCAGTGCGGTGGCGCCAACGATGCCCACGAGAGACAGCGTGGTGACGACGACCAGCCGCTGGTTGCGCCGCTGCAGGTCCCGCTGCCGAAGATCGTCCAGCGGCAGGGCGAGAATGGCCGCCACCAGCTTCAACAACGCCGCGCGGCGGCCGTCGGCGCCCGGCCGCACGTCCGCGGCGAGCGGCTCGACCTCGCGGCCCTCGGGCCCTTCGCGAAGCGCCGGGACGAAGCAGTCGCCGGTAGACCCCGGTGCCGCTGCCGGGTCGCCGGCGACGATCAGGCAGAATATTCGGTCACCGCGACCGAGCTGACGGAAGCGCCGGACCTCCTCGTTCACCCAGCGCGATCGGGCGGCGGCCGGCGAGCAGACCACCAGCAGCGAGCTCGACTGCGCCAGCCCATTCTCGATGGCGTCGCTGAGGCTCGTCTGCGTGGCCAGCTCTTCACGGTCCTTGAAGACCGGGGCAATCCGCTTTGCGCCGGAGGCGCCGCGTACGCGGCGTGGAATCCGGTAGGTTTCCAGAGCGCGATGCAGCCAGTTGGCCCAGCGTCGCTCCGCATGGCTGTAGCTGATGAAGGCGGAGTAACGAAAACCGGCGGCCATCGTCGTTCACCTCGTCTCGCTTCCCGAGCATACGACTCCCGGCCCACGGGCGGAAGACGACGAGGATCTGCCTCAACGGAGCCGGCTGGCGCATGATCGAAACTTCGGCGCTGGCGAGCGCCATCTGTGCCGCGGCGGTCTTCCTGATCGAAGCGCGCTTCCTTGGCTTTCGCGCCAAATTCCTGCGAAACGTCTCCCACCGGAAGCCTTGCTTTACAATGGCGTTTGAGGCGGCGACCGCGCCGTCCGGGATCCAGACAAGGGAAGGAAGATGTCCGACCGACCAGACGTCCTCATCGTCGGTGCCGGCTTCGCCGGCATGTACGCCATTCACCGGTTCCGCCAGCAGGGGCTGAAGCCCCTCGCCCTCGAAGCAGGGTCCGACGTGGGCGGCACCTGGTACTGGAACCGCTATCCTGGCGCCCGTTGCGATGTGCCGAGCCTCGAATACTCCTACGGCTTTTCGGAGGCGCTCGAGCAGGAGTGGGACTGGCCGGAGGTCTTCTCCGCCCAGCCGGACATTCTCCGCTACGCCAACCACGTCGCCGACCGCTTCGATCTGCGCCGCGACATCCGCTTCGGCGCCCGGGTGACCGCCGTGCAGTGGGTCGAGACGGACCGCGTCTGGCGCCTGACCACCGAGGCCGGCGACATCTTCGAATCGCCGTTCTGCGTGATGGCGACGGGCTGTCTCTCGGTGCCGAATACGCCCGCCTTTCCGGACGCCGACACCTTCCGCGGCACCGTGCTGCACACCGGCCGCTGGCCTGATGAGGAGCCGGACCTCGCGGGCAAGCGCGTCGGCATCATCGGCACCGGCTCCTCCGGCGTGCAGGCAATTCCCGAGCTTGCCAACGTCGCCGGACACCTCACGGTGTTTCAGCGAACGCCCGTGTATACGGTGCCGGCCAACCGCAAAGCCATGCGCGACGCCGTGCAGAACGAGTTCAAGGCCAACTATCGGCAGATCCGCGAGATGCAGCAGAACAATCCCGGCGGGGTGTCCGGATTCCGGCCGGTGAAGACGCGGCGCTCCTCCGGCCCCGGCGGCTTCGGAACCGCCGATGTAAGCGCCGTGCCCACCGCGGCACCGGTGGCCGAGCCCGTGGGACCGGAGGCGACGACCACGGGCATTCTCGACCTGACGCCGGATCAGCGCCTGGCGCTGATCCGCGAGCGCGGGCTCGGCGTGCTGCTCACCTTCCGCGAGGCGTACCGCGATCTGAATGCCAACGAGGCGGCCAATGCCGCCTTCCGGGACGGCATCCGGGACATCGTCGAGGACCGCGAAACGGCGGAGAAGCTCTGCCCCACCACCTATGGCCTCGGCTGCAAGCGGCAGGTGCTGGACCGGAACTACTACGACACCTTCAACCGCGACAACGTCACGCTGGTGGACGTGCGCGCCACGCCGATCGAGGCGATCACCGAGCAAGGCGTGCGCACCTCGGAGCGCGAGCACGAGCTCGACGTGCTCATCTACGCCACCGGCTACGACGCCATGACCGGCGCGCTGCTTCGCGCCAACATCACCGGCCGCGACGGCCGCCGCCTCGCCGACAAGTGGGAACACGGCCCGGTGACCTATCTCGGCCTCGCGCTCTCCGGATTTCCTAACCTGTTCACCGTCACCGGTCCTGGCAGCCCATCGGTCCTGTGCAACATGATCGTCGCCATCGAGCAGCACGTGAACTGGATCGGCGACGCCATCGACTACGTCCGCCACCACGGCCACACCACCATGGAGGCGCTGCCTGCTTTCGAGGACGAGTGGGTGGCGCACGTCAACGAGGTGGCCGAAGGCACCATGTATACCACCCCGAGCTGTAACTCCTGGTACCTGGGCGCCAACATCCCGGGCAAGCCGCGCATCTTCATGCCTTACGTGGGCGGCTACCCCCGCTACAGGAAGCGCTGCGAGGACGTGGCTGCAAACGACTACGAGGGGTTCCAGTTCGGCTAAGCGTGCTGCGGCAGCGTCATCAGCAGGTGGACAGGCTGCAGATCCCACGAAGCAGATCACCCTCCTGCGCCAGCAGAAACGTTCCTTTCTCTCTGTCTGCAACGATCTGCCGGAATGTGGCCCTGCCGTCGTCCCAATCGACCCGCGTCCCCGGCGAATCCTCCGCGGGAAACTGAGCCAGTAAGTCGAATACCCGTGCTTCGTCATCCGCCGGCCAGGCAGTCCGCGCCGGCCTTGTGGTGCCGTCGCGGAGCGGGTTCTGCGTTGACCAGACGCAGACCCACGCGATGATCGATCAGCAGGGGCGCGGCGCTGACGAGGTATCGCGCTCGCCTTCGATCAGGCCGATCACGGTCGGGCCGAGCATCGACAGGTTTTTCGACGGAACCTTCGCAGCAGCGGCGCTGCCGCCAGGCGCGTTCGTCGACCATTCCATTCCCTCGGGGTTCGCCCCGTTCGGGATTCAGGCCATCGGCGGCGACATCACCGTCACGTATGCAAAGCAAGACGAGGAAGGCGAGGACGACGTTGCCGGCAAAGGGCTGGGTTTTGTCGACGTGTTCGACCCTCAGGGCAAGCTCGTGCTGCGTTTAACCGAGCGACGAGCCCTGAACGCCCCTTGGGGACTGGCACTTGCGCCGCCGAGCTTCGGTCGTTTCGGCGGAGCGCTGCTGGTCGGTAATTTCGGCGACGGGACGATCAATGCCTACTCGGCCGTGACCGGCCGCCTTCTGGGCTCGCTGCGCAACAGGTTCGGCCGAAAAATCCGAATCGACGGACTGTGGGGAATCCAGTTCGGCAACGGGCTGCTCTCCCAGCCGACCAACGACCTGTTCGCCGCCGCAGGTCCCGGTGACGAGGAGCATGGCACCTACAGCGTGATCCGCTGGCGCTGAGCTGCGGATCTACAGGTTGGCGGCTTAGCGTCGGGAAGTTTGGGATCGCGCACGTGCTTGGCGTCGAGCAGGGGCTTTTGCGCTTGTGCCTGCCTCAGCTGCGACGCCGGTGCCGCGTCTGGCGTGGTAAAGTCCCGGCATGCATGAGCTGTCACTCGCAGCCGGTGCGCTGCCGGAGTTCGCCCCCGAGCAGGTGGCCGAGGCGGCCGGGCGGGCCGGCTACTCGATGGTCGGCTTCACCATCCCGGATTCCTGGACGTCCGCCGATACGCGACGTCTGCAAGCGGTGATCCGGCGGTGGTCCCTCACCGTGCTGGATGTGGAAGTGGTGTGGATCCCGCCCGGTGGCCGGCTGAACGCAACTCACCGCCGCATCGTCGAAGCCGGCGCCGAGCTGGGAGCGCGCCATGTCCTGACGGTGAGCTCCGAACCCGACGTCGAGCGTACCGCCGAAGCGTTGCATGAGCTCTGCGAATGGGCAGCGCCCTACGGTATGCGGGTGGCCCTGGAGTTCCTCATGATCACCCGCATTCGTGACCTGCGCACGGCACTGGCCGTGGCAAACGCCGCCGCTCACCCGGCGGCCGCCGTGCTGGTCGATACGCTGCATCTGGTGCGCGCCGGTGATTCGGCCGAGGCGGTCGCGGCGCTGCCGCGGCATCTGCTGCCCTACGCGCAACTCTGCGATGGGTACGCCACCTGCGAGGACAGCCACGAACGCTATCTCGAGGACGCGCTCGATCTGCGCAGCGCCCCCGGTGAAGGTGAGCTGCCCCTCGACGCGATCCTTGCCGCCCTGCCGCCCGGATGCCCTCTGAGTCTCGAGATCCGCTCGAAGCGCTACCGCGAGCGCTACCCCGATCCGCTCGCCCGGGCCGCAGCCATTCGGCAGCGCACGCTGGAGTTCCTCGGCACAGCGGAGACAAGGTAGCGCGTGCGGCCCACATGATGTCCATGGAGCAACGTCGGCGTCCTGCTGAGCTAGGTGGCGGTGGCGATGCTCGCGGGTCGGCAGCCTAACCGGCCCGGCAGACGAACAGTGCCCAGCCCAACGCGTCGCGGTCGAACGTCAGGTGATTCAGCTTGAACCGCTCACTGCGCCGAAGGAACTCCGCAAGGTCCGGGTCGTCCGGGTTGTCGCGTGCCCAGGCGTCGGCCGCGATCCAGTGCTTGCTCTCGTAGCGATCCCAGTCGTCCAGGGACGAGTCGATGAGGCCGACCAGCGTGAGTCCGTCCTCATTCAAGCGCCGGACGGTCTCCTGCAACGTGCGGACCGGCCCGCCGCCGAAGTGCTCCGCCGATTGCTCGGGAATCGAGCGTCTTCTGGCGTAGATGTCGCCGATGCCGATGGTTCCGCCCCGCCGAACGTGCGGCTTCAACCACGCCAGCATGTCGTCGAACGTTCCGATGGCGAATGACGCGCCGATGCAGCAGCACAGGTCGTAGGCGCCCGGTTCGGCGGAAAAGTTCCGGGCCGACATCTGATGGAACGTGATCTTGCCTTTGAGATCGGCCCCGGCGAGGCGCCGGATTCCTTCCTCAACGAACGGCGGGTTCAGTTCGATGCCGTCGGCCTGTATCGAGTATTGCTCCGCCATTCTCTGCAGCAACCAGCCCTTGCCGCAACCGACGTCGAGCACCCGCTGACCATCTGCGACCCCGCAGTAGTCGATGAAGAGATCCAACTTCTCTCCACTTGTCGGATTCTGGTAGCTGTGGTCCCGCTCGATGATCGTGAAGAATCGAAGCTTGTCCATGAGTGTTCGTGTCACGTTGCCGGGTAGCCCGCCCAGGAAGCCGTGTGGCCCATACTAGCGCTGCCTGCCGCCAGGCATGTCGGTTGACTCCCGGTCGTAATAATCGACGTCGGCCTCGGCACGGAACAGCTTTCGCAGCCTGGGCGTGCCGGATTCGTTTGCGAAGATTCCGATCTTGCCCGAGTCCGGATACTCGCAGACGTCGACTGCCTCGACGTTGGACAAGGCAAGGTAACGCATGTCGGTGCTGCCCGTATTGATGATCTGGTGTGCAACCTCGGGGCCGCCCTTCGAGAGGTGTAGTAGCCGTTCTCTTCTATGTCATCGAAGGTCACTTCGTCGAGATTCATGATTGGCTTTCGCATGTGGCCTCCAGGTGTCGATCGCACAGCTTCAGCGGGAACGCATCGAACACCATCCCGCCGTGGTCGGAACCGATTCTCCCGCGGCCCTCAACGTAGCGGAACTGCTCGTCTCGCGTTTCCAGCCCGTTCCCGAGGAGCGTAGCATTGCCCAGTAAGCCCGTGGAACCTGGCCCGGAGGCTACGGATCAACATCTCCAGCTTCATTGCGGATCAGCCCAAAGCCATACGCTCCGATTGGGAGCGGTTCGCTGATGCGCTGATTCCGGGCGTCGGCTACCGGTTGATCGGTCATGGTCGGTAGGTACTGATGACCACGACGCAGGCGAGTGGCCAGAGTCGGAGTTCGGTGCGGGAGCGGCTGGTCGACGTGCTCCGGGTGCGCCGCCTGCTGAAGCTGCTGGGCGTACGACTCTATGTGGTGCGCAGTCGCGCCTTGAGGCGCGATCCGCCGGCGCCTCAATTGCCTCCTGATCTGCGCGTGGGAATCATCGATGCCGCGACCCTGCTGCGCGCCACCGAGGATCCCGAGCTCAGGCTCCCCCGCGACTTCGTAGAGTCTGCCCTCGCACGCGGCGACGTTGCCTTCGGGGCGATGCATGGGGGCCGCCTGGTGGCCTACATGTGGCGGACCTTCACCGACGCTCCGCACGAGAATGGCTTGTGGGTGCGCTCCCGGCTGCCGTACCGCTATGGCTACAAGGCCTTCACGCATCCCAGCTACCGCGGCCAGCACCTGAACGCTGCCATCTCATTCAGCTCTGACGGGTACTTTCTCGAGCGTGGATACACCCACGACGTCGGCTTCGTCGACATCTGGAATCGCTCCAGCATCGCCACCGGAAAGTACAAGGGCAACTCGGTCATCGGCTATGCCGGCTATCTGATATGGTTCGGCCGTTGCCTGCCGTTCCACACGCCAGGGGTCAAGCGCACAGGCTTCGAATTCTTTGTCCCGGCTCGTTCGTGAACGTGCCTGGCGCCGTAGAAGTGGTTCCGGAAATTTGGACAATGCCGCAAGGTGTAGCCGACTGGCATAGGAGCCAATCGGCAATGGCAAAGAGAAAGAAGTATTCGGCGGAGTTCAAGGCGTGCTGAGCAACGTTCGCCGGACGAATGGAGACCGGCTCACCGGCAACGGCTAGAGTCGACGGGCAAAGCGGATGGGAGAGATAGCAATGAGGGTCCTACGGTGGCTCGGCGCGGCAGTGGCCGTCACGGCCGCCGCCGCGGCGGGGTATCTGTATCTGGCGCTGCCGCGCATGCAGCCGCCGCCCGACATCCACGTGCGGGCCACCCCCGATTTGACAGCCGAAGGCCGCTACCTGGTGGAAACGGTGATGGCGTGCACCAGTTGCCACGGCGTGCGCGACATCAGCCGATACGCGCAGCCGGTGATCGCCGGGACCGGCGGCGGCGGCGGGCGTGTCTGGAATCACGAGATCGGGTTCCCAGGCACCGTGATCAGCCCGAACATCACGCCTTACGCGTTATCGAGCTGGTCCGACGGCGAAATAGCGCGTGCCATTGCCGACGGCGTCAGCCGCGACGGTCGACCGTTGTTCCCGTTGATGGGCTATCCCCACTACCGGCATCTGTGCCAGGCGGATCTCGACCGGATCCTGGCTTACCTGCGCAGCATGCCCGCAATTGCCGCCGATCGACCGATCGCTCGCCTCGACTTCCCGCTGAATCTTCTGATGCGTACGTTCCCCAGACCGACGCAGCGCCCGTCGTGTCCCAGCGCCGACGATCCCGTGGCCCGCGGCCGGTACCTGACGGAGATCGCGAGCTGCAGCACGTGTCATACCCGCGAGGAAAACGGGCGGCCGATCGAAGGCATCGCGTTCGCCGGCGGCTTCGAGTTTCCGTTTCACGACGGCTATGGCACCGCCGTGTCCGCCAACATCACGCCGGATGCAACGGGTATCGGAGCCTGGACGGAAGCGGCCTTCGTGGCGCGCTTCAAGGCCTTCGCCGGAGACCCCGCGCCAGTTGCCCGCGGCGAACCGCAGACCGAGATGCCCTGGACCTCGTTCGCAGGGATGCGCGACGAGGATCTTCGCGCCATCTACGCCTATCTGCGCACCGTGAGACCGGTGGAAAACCGGGTGGTGAAGTTCCTGCCGCCCCAGGTGGCTGGACGCGGGCGGACCAACGCGGCAGAAGTGACTTCTCGAGGCGCCGCGGCTTCGGTGATTGCTCCGGACCACGAGTGATTTGACGATGCCGCTGGCGGCCGGGGCTGGTTGAGGTGCGGTGAACGCGCGCGGCAACGATCGTAATTGACATATAGCCATACGGACAATATGGTAATCCATATGAAGACGACCCTGAACATCGACGACAGCGTCATGGACCGGCTCCGCAAGGAAGCCGCGAGACGGGGGACAACCATGTCGGCGCTCGTCGAGGCCAGTTTACGGCGGCTGCTGGATGAAGACGCCAAAGCGAGCCCGCGCCGCAAGCAGCGCGCGTTGCCTGCATGGAGCAGTGGTGGTGCTCGGGTCAATATCAGCGATCGTGACGCGCTGTACGATCACATGGAAGGTCGCTGATTGCTGGTCGTCGATACAAACGTTCTGATTTATGCAGTTGATCGAGATTCGGAATTTCACGCTGCGTGCCGGGAGTTCCTGGAAGGGCGTCGGACAGAAGCCTCGCCCACTTACCTCACGTGGAACATCTGCTACGAATTCCTCCGTGTCGTGACTCACCCGCGCGTGTTTCAGCACCCGTGGACGTCCGTCGATGCGTGTCGGTTTCTCGGCTTGTTGCTCGAAGCCGAGCCATTCGCGATGTTGTCCGCATCCGATCGTCACGCGCAGCTGCTGGACCGAACGATCACCGAATTACCGGACATTCGCGGCAATCTGGTGCATGACCTCCACACGGCAGTGCTCATGCGCGAACATGGGGTCAGCCGGATCTGCACCCGCGACACGGACTTCCAGCGCTTTCCGTTCTTGACCATCGTCGACCCGCTGCGCGCCTGATCGTTGATGGTCTCCCCCGCGTGCAGATCGATCTGAAGCCGATCTGGCTCATCGCTCCGCAAGCATCCGCTTGCGCTGGAAACAGTACAAGCGCGGCCGCGGACCTAGAGCGCCAGCGGACGCAATTGTGCCACGCGCTGGGGATCGTCCCGCCACGCATCGGACGCGTCGACGTAGAGCTCGACGCAGTTCCCATCGGGGTCGTGGAAATAGAGGGATTTGGTCACCTCGTGATCCACCGGATCCGCAGCAATACCCGCCTTGCGCAGGTGGTTGTCGGCTTCCCTCAGGTCGTCGATCGAGGTGCCGATGCAGAAGGCCACGTGGTGAAGGCCAACCGCCTGCTCGCCGGCGGCGGGGTCGACCCCGGATACTTCGGCAAGCGCCAGGTCATGATGATTGCCGAGACTGAAGAACGTCATCTTCATGCCGTTCTCATCGAATCTCGCACATACCGGCAGGCCGAGTACTCCGCAGTAGAACTCCTCTGACCGAACGAGATCGGTAACCTTGAGCACCACGTGCCCCAGTCCCTGAATCTTCATTCGGCCCCCTTGCCGTCCGAGTGTTCCGGGAATATGCGCCGGCCGGGCACGACCGGCAAGTGTTCCCGTTTACATTCCCTCGCCATTCTCCAGGGTCAGCCGGGATATAGGCCGGCGCCAGTGGCTCAGGCGCTCGGCGAGACGGTGTCCGGCCGGCTCACGGGAGCGTGGGCTGCCGCATTGGCTGGCAAGGGTCCGCGCCGAGCTGCGCCCTCACCGTGTCTCGCCGTCGCGCATGGTTCGTTCCCAGAACACCCGCGAGTCGTTCAACTGCCGCAGCAACAGCAGATTCATCAGCACGACGGCCGCGAGCCTGGTCCACACCGGCACCTCGAAGGCCATGAAGCAGCCGCCGAATCCCGCCAGGCCGGCCACAATGGCGAAGGCGGGATAGAAGTCCCGCAGGGTGGCCGGGGCGAGCCGATCGAAGAACTCGGCATTCTCGGGCTCGGCGCGGGACCGACGCATGGCATGGTGAGAGATCCAGTTCATCATGGCGAAGATGAAGGACATTTCGAGGAACCAGGCGCCGAGCAGACCCGGCCGCGACGATTCGATGAGCACCAGCTCGGCCATGCCGATGACGAACGGGTACACGGAATCGCCCGTCGACGGGAGCCAGCGGAAACGCATGGCGGTGTTGGCGTAGACGACCCAGATGACGATGATGCCGATCAGGTCCGCGGACATCTGCGCCCAGGCGATGGCGGCCGCCCAGGTGACGTGATAGAGCTCACCGGCGGTACTGATGCCGTCCCACAAGACCTCGAGGGCCAGCGCCTGAACGATGCTCAGCAACGTGAGCAGCACCGCAGGTAGCTGCTCCTTGACCCGTTCGCGAATCCCGTTCACCGGGAACCATCTCCCACCAGATTCAGGCTGAAGTGTTCCCCGTAACGCGTTGCCGGTAAAGCGCTGCCGGAAAAGTCGCCACGCCGGGAGGCCCTTCGGCGGCAGCGCCCCCGCTGCACAACGCGCGCCTAGGACTTCAACGACGGCGCCCTGATCGCGGAACTAGCAGTTTCGCCAGTTCTGTTCCAGCACGGATCTGGCACATTAGCGTGCGGGAGAGAGGAGATCACCCCATGGAATCCACGAGACGCTCACTGGCCGCGATGCTGGGTGCGGGCGCCGTATGCGCATCCCTGATGACGACATCCCCACCGGCCAGTGGCCAGACGCCGCCGACCGAGTCGAAGCGCAGCCTCGTCATCGAGGAGGTCGTCGTCACGGCACGCAAGCAGGAGGAATCCGCACAGGACGTGCCGATCGCCATGACCGCGCTCACACAGCAACTGACCAGTGCTACGGTGCGCAACCTCACCGACCTGAACGGCTTTGCGCCCAACGTGCAGATCGGCGAGGACGGGTCGCGGAGCGGCGGGGGCGCGTCGATCACCATCCGCGGGATCAGCCCGACCCGCACCGACGACAATTCCTTCGACTCGCCGATCGGGGTGATGGTCGACGGCATCTATCTCGGCTCCCTCGCCGGGCAGGTCATCGAGAACTTCGACCTGGAACGTGTCGAAGTGCTGCGCGGTCCCCAGGGGACGCTGTTCGGCAAGAACACCGTGGGGGGCGTCATCCAGGTGATCCGCAGTCGTCCCACCGGCGAGCTCGGCGCCCGCATGAAGCTCACGCTCGGCGAAGACAAGCAGCGGGAGATCCGCTTCGTCGGCAACGCCCCCCTCATCGAGGGCGTGCTGGCCGGCAAGCTGTTCGTGACCTCCCAGCAGGCGGACGGTTTCCTGTCGAATAAGACGCTGGGCGGGCACGAACCGGATACCGACTACAAGAACTACGGAGTCACGCTGCTGCTGACGCCAAACGAGGCCTTCGAAGCGCAGCTCACGGTGGAGCGGTTCGAGGACAAAAGCGAGCTCAGCGCTTACCACGTCAGTGCGAACTACGCACCGGGCGTCGTCCCTCCGCCCACTGATCCGAACGAAACCGACTTCAGCGGCGGATTTCTCGCGTGCCTGATCTACGGGCTTGGCCCCACCGCGCCGTTTCCCCAGGTCTGCCGGACATCGACGGCACGGCCCTCCAGTGCCCAGAACGACACCAACAACGACGCCAAGCTCGACACCAATGCCTACACCTTGAACGCGTCGCTGGATCTCAACCCGAATCTTCGCCTCGTGTCCGTCACAGGCTATCGCGACATGACCGAGAATCGGATCTTCGACTTCGACGGTTCGGCCGCACCCTTCATCACCATCGAACGCTGGAACGACTACGACCAGTTCAGTCAGGAGCTCCGCATCGACGGCTCCTTCGAGAATGTCTCGTTGACCTCAGGCGTCTACTACTGGCGAAACCAGTTCGACCAGGACTGGGTCACCGGAGGCCAGTTCTGGTCGACGCTGTTCGGTGGGGTGGCGGCCGATCCGGCGCTCTGGGCGGACTGCCAGGACGAGCTCACGGGAACGAACGTGTGGTGCGACAGCGGTCTGCCGGGCGGCATCCCCCTGGGGGAGGTCGTCACGCAGATTCTCTACGAGAAGCAGGAGACCACCTCGGTGGCCGCCTTCGCCCAGGTGGATTGGACGTTCCTGGACAACTGGACACTGACGGCGGGGCTGCGGTGGACGGAAGAGCGTAAGGATTTCACCGCCGGACAGGCCTACCTGTCGAACGTCGCGCGCCAGCGGCTGCGGAACTTTCCCCAGTACGCCGATCTCTCCAAGACCTGGCGCGAGGTTTCACCGAAGCTCGGGCTGACCTACCGGCTCAACGACGACTCGATCATCTATGCCTCTTATGCGGAGGGCTTTCACTCGGGCGGCTTCTTCGGAGTGAATCAGAACACCAGCGATTTCGTGCGAGACCAGTATGATCCGGAGTTCGCCTACACCTACGAGGTCGGTTACAAGAGCACTCATCTGGACGATCGGCTGAAGCTCAATGTCACCCTGTTCCGCACGGATTTCAAAGACAAGCAGGAACAGTCCATTCAGTTCGACGCCACCACCCAGACGGTTGCGACAGTGTTCGACAACGTGGCGGACGCTCGTTACCAGGGCGCGGAGCTGGAGACCGAGTACGTCTTCACCGACTGGTTCCGGGCGTTCGTCAACTACGGCTACCTGGACGCCGAATACTCGGACTTCCAGACCGACATCAACGCTTCGGACAACCAGACGATCATCGAGGACGCCTCCTTCCTGAAACCGCGCAACGCGCCCGAGAACACGCTCGGCGTCGGCGGCACGTTCAGCTGGCCCATCGGCCCCGGTCTGTTCGAAATCTACGGCAAGTATTCCTGGGTCGACGACATCGAGACCAACCTGTTGAACACGCCGCTCGGGCACCTCGACCCCCGCAAAGACGTGACCGCATCGGTCGGGTACGTGGCAGAGAAATGGTCCGTCGTGGCGTTCGGCCGCAATCTCACGGATGAGCGCTACGAGGTATTCACGCCGATCGCCACTTTGTTCGCCAACGGAACACTGAATCGGCCACGGAGCTACGGCGTCGAGTTCGAATATCGGTTGTGAGGCGCAACGTCGCTGGCGGATGGCGCTGCCAGCGTCGCCGCCAGCCGAGCTCGTGCAAACGACAACGGATACCGCACCGGATCGACCGCAACAACGGCGCGGCGCCGGTGTCGTGGGGGAATTAAATGTCAGCGAACGATTTGCCGCCGGAACGGGAGATCCGCGCCCTGGTGGGACATCAGTTTCCCGGCGGCACCTACAGGATCGCGCATTGGGAGAACTTCCTGCTCACCGAATGCACCGGCAGCGAGCCCCTGCCTGACGGGCTGGCGCACCCCATCGCGTTGTTCCACGTCGCCATACTCGGTGCGGGAACCCACATCGGCGAGATGTTCGCGCTGGGGCAGGCGGACTCCGATGCCTCCATCGGCATCGAAAGCTACGACTGGCGGTTTCTGACCCCGCTGCAGGAAGAGCTGCCCTACTGCATCGACGGCAGCATCGTCGAGGCCGATCGACGGCGGCGGGAGGACGGACGCGTGTACGACCGCATCGCGTTCCACTTCGAGCTGCGGGAGCCGGATGGAACGCTGGCCGCCAGCAGCACGATCACGTGGCACTACAACCGGGGGCGGCGGCATGCACGTTGAGGTCGGCGACGAGATACCTGAATGGGTGATGCCAAGCGTGCGGCCGGAGCGTATGCGGACCATGGCGGCGATTCTGCGCGACCCGAATCCCGTGCATTGGGATCCGAGCGCGGTGGCAGCGATTGGCCTCGGCCACCGCGTCATCAACCAGGGCCCGCTCGGCCTGGGTTACATGGTGAACATGCTGCACGCGTGGACGGGCCCAGGCAGCATTCGCAGGATCGTGATGCGGTTTCCCCTGCCCGTGTTCGGCGAGGACCGAATCGTCGCACGCGGCCGAGTCACCGCAGTTGTCGAGCAGGACGGGCACCGCTACGCCGAATGCGACATCTGGCTGCACCGGGAGGGCACGGACAATCCTTTATCCGGCACCGCCACGGTGGAATTGCCCAGCTGAGCGATGCCGAGCACCATCCCCCGATCAGGCAGCGGGCTGTGACGGCCGACGGGCCCACCGCCTGCAGCGGATCGTCGCCGGCCGGGCTGGCTCTCCGGGGGCTGCGAGGCGGCAACCACGTTGCGGGATCTTCTCGATCCGGCTTTCCTGGGCGAAACTCCTTCGCAGGAGCAGATCAGCCGATCAGAGCTTCGGCGCGTCAGCTTCGTAGCGCAGCCCCTTCTTCGCGGCCTGGTCGCGCAGCGACTCGAAAAGCTGATAGTCGAGGCTGTCGCCGAGGTCGTCGCGGCTCGCCATCTGCTTCTTGATGTAGGCATCCCGCTCGCGCGACAGCTCGCCGATGCGCGCCTGCAGCGTCTTGCGCTTGTCGGCCTGGCGGGCCACGTAGGCTTCACGCTCCGCCGGTGCCATGGGCTGCATCACCTCGGGCAGGGCTTCGTCCTCGACGCTGTCGAGCTCGACCCGGCCGGATTCCAGCGCCGACAGCAGATCGAGCTCGCCGAACGCGTTGCGCTGGCCGCTCGCCGAGGCGTTGAACTCGGCCCGCCGGGCGAGCGCGGTTACGGAGCCCTCGGTGCTCAACTTGTCGGTGGCCGCGGCCTTGGCCTGCCCGCGCGCCTTGTCCTGGGCGTCGCCGAAGAACAGCCGCGTCTCGTCCACTGCGGCGGAGAGGTGCGCCAGTTCCGCGTCGTAAGGCGTCGCCACGGCGACGGCGCCACCCGACTGTTCGACGGTAAAGTAGTCGCCGTGCGCCAGGGCGGCAATCTGCTGCCAGGTCTGCGCGGTCTCGGGGCTGTTGCCGCAGCGAATGGTGTTGATCACGACGCCGCGGGACCTGGCACGGCCGAGGATCCTGGTGTAGGGCTCCTCGTCCTGGTAGTCCATGTGAGGCGGTGCATCCCCCACCAGGAACACCACGCGGTAGACGTCCCGCTCCTTGCTCCAGGAGACCTGGTCGACGGCCGCAGCGAGGGCGGCGTTGACGCTTTCCGGACCGTCTCCACCACCTTCGGCGCGGTAGTCCATGAGCGAGGCATACACGGAGTCGAGGTCCGTGGACAGATCCGTCACCCGGGTGACGTAGGCATCGCCGCGGTCGCGATAGGCCACCAGACCCACACGGATCTCCGGCGCCGGCTGAGCGGACGCCATCGTGGTGGCGATGGACCAGATCTTTTCCTTGGCGGTCTGGATCAAGCCGCCCATGCTGCCGGTGGTGTCGAGCACGAACACCACCTCCACCCGCGGCGCGGCGGCGGCCGGCGCCGGCAGCTGTGTCTGACCGTCGGTGGGCCTCGCATGCTGCGGATAGACCAGCACCGCGGTACCGGTGACAACGAACAGACAGAGAGCGATCAGTTTCGACTTCATGCTTGCATCCTCGTGAGTTGCGGCTTCGGTTGAGGAGAACGGTTCAACGGCCCGTGGCAAGGCGCTCGAGGGCGGTTTGTGCCAGCGCGCGCGCTGCCTCGAAGCCGTGGTCGGGAGGCGAATCGGCAGACGCAGCCGCCGGCGAACGGATCCAGACGAACAGCGCCTGCATCAGAAAAAAGCTCCACACGGCCAGCAGCCAGCTTCCACGACCGAGCGCCCACGCCGCGGCGGCAAGCGCCATCGCGTTCAGCCCCAGGTCCGTCAGCGACGCCAGCACGCCGCCGTGGAAGTACAGGGTGCGCACCAGCCAGACAGACCCTGTCTGCAGCACGACGAAGGTGGGCAGCGACAGCAGCGTGCAGCCGGCCAACGTGGCCATGAGCCAGAGGCAGGGCACGACCACCCGGCCGGTCTTCTCCCGGCTGCTCCGGAGCAGGTAGCCGAGGTAGACGCCGGCGAGCGTCGCCACCAGGGCCTTGCACACCAGCGCGGCGCCCAACAGAGGAATCAGCACGGCGGTGGCGGCACCGCCGACCATCGCCAGCAGCAGCGCGACCAGCGCGCCTTCCAGGAAGCTCGGCCGGTTCATGGCTGCGCCCTCCGCTGCTTCTCGCGCAGCAGCGCAACCTCCACCTCGTCCGCGCTCACGGCCGCGGCGGCAACCGAGTGGCTGCCGTCACGGTCTTCGGAGTGGAGCACCGCCGCTCTAGCGACCAGCACGTCGAGCTCGCGCTGACGCTGAGCGAGCGCACGTTCCTGCTCAACTGCGGACCGCTCCACCTGCTCGGCGTGACCCGTAAGGTCGGTCAGGTGGCGCTCGAGCTGCAGGCGACGTTGAATGACCGACCGTGCGAGGTCGTCGTTGCCGGCCGCCAGACACACGTCGAGCTGCTCCGCCGCCTCCCGCAGGCGCGCCTCGGTGCTGGCGCGCACCGCGGCGATCTGCTCGGCGCGCGCCTCGAGCGCGCGGATCTGCCGCTGACCGGCCGCAACGGCTTCCCGCATGTCGCGGATGGCCTGCTTGAGGACGATCTCGGGCTCTTCCATGCGGTCGAGCACGGCGTGAAGATCCGCCGTGAACAGGCGCGAGATTCGAGTGATGAGTGCCATCGTGCTCTCCGTTGTGGACGACGGCGCTCATGGTGGGTCGATCACGGTGACCGCAACAGACGCGGCGGCGTAAACAATGCGCCTGGCGCGTTTACCTGGAATTTACCTGCGGCCGCAACCGCCTGCTGCTACTGTGAAGGCATGATGAAGCGGAAACCGCGCCTCTTGATCGTGGAAGACGAACCTGCCATCCGCACCGGGCTCATCGACGTGTTCGTGTATCACGGCTACCAGGTCGACGTCGCGGAGGACGGCGAGCGCGCACTCTCGCTGGCGCTCGCCGGGCACTACGATCTGGTGCTGCTCGACATCATGCTGCCTAAGCGCGACGGCTTCAGCGTCTGCGAGGCGATACGCGCGAAGCTGCCCGATCAGCCGATCATCATGTTGACGGCCCGGGTCAGCGACGACGACATCGTGCACGGGCTCCGGCTCGGCGCCGACGACTACGTGCCGAAGCCCTTCTCCGTGGAGCAGCTCGTGCTGCGGGTGGCCGCGGTGCTGCGCCGCACCCGGCCCTTCGAGAGCGACGGTGCCGGCGTCGCCTGCATTCGCCTCGGCAACCTGAGGGTAGACGTGGCGAACCTCAGTTCCGCGCAGGACGGCCGGGCCGCGATCCCGTTCACCCGGCGCGAGATGGACGTGCTGGTGTACCTGCACCTGCACCGGCAGCGCCCGGTGCCGCGCGACGAGCTGCTGACCCGGGTGTGGGGGTACGCCAACCATGAGGACATCGAGACCCGCACGGTGGACATCCACGTGGCCAAGCTGCGCAAGAAGATCGAGCCCGATCCGAAACAACCGGTGCATCTGGTCACCGTGCGCGGGGCAGGTTACCGCCTGTTGTCGGAGCCGTGAATCGGTTCGACGCCCAGCGCCGGCGCCTGGCGTGGGTGCTCGGTGGCGTATTCGCGGCGCTGCTGGCGGCCTCCGCGGCGCTGATCGTGCAGTCGTTCGATCGGCTGCGCTTCGAATCCTTCCACGCCGAGCGGGCGCTGGCCGACGAGGTGGCTGGGCGCATCAGCCGCGAGGTCGCGACGGCGATGTCGGCGGAAGCGGCGCGCCCGCCCACCGACTACGACTTCCTGGTCGTCACGGGTGAGCGCTATGTGGCCCGCTCACCGCTGTCGAGCCTGCCGCCGCAGACCGAGCTGCCCGGCGTGCTCGGCTACTTTCAGGTGGACGCCGCCGGTCACTTCAGCACCCCGTGGCTGCCTGCCGACGTCCGCGATCCTGACGAGCTGAAGCTCACCGGAGACGAACTGCGGGCGCGCCGCAGCGCCCAGGCGCAGTTGCGGCAGCTTCTCGAGATCGAAGACACGGATTCCGGCCGTCGAGCACAGACCGGAGCCAACCAGGCGCTGTTCGATCAGCTCAGCAACAGCCAGGCGGCCAAGCTGACGGCGCCGCAGGCGAAGCCTCCGCTGGGCAAGGTCGCAGAGCTCGACTTCGAAGACACGCTGGCGAACCGCGCGGAGGCCGCGGCAGCACGGGCGCCGGCGGAGATGCCGTCGGCGCAGGCACCGAACGAGGCTGCGGCACCGGACACCCTGAGCCGCGAGGTACGTCAGGTGACAATCGCCCCAACCGGCGGGGACCGCCCCCTGACACCGCGCATCTCCGCATTCAGCAGCAGCGTCGATCCGCCGCAGCTGGTGCTGCTCGACCCCGACCACCTGGTGCTGTACCGCAAGGTCTGGCTGGCGGGCCAGCTCATCCAGGGAGCCGTGCTGGATCGGCGCGCGTTTCTCGACGCCTCGGTCGGGCGCACCTTCGCGGAGTCGTCTCTATCCCGCAGCAGCGATCTGGTGATCGCCTTCGACGGCGACGTCATCGGCGTCTACCCCTCGGCTGCGCGCGAGGCCTACACGGTCGCGTCCTCGAACCTCGGCGGCAGTCTGCTGCTGCGCAAGCGCCTGGCCCCGCCCGCGGACGGGCTCGAGCTGGTATTCAGCGTCGCCGAGCTTCCCGCCGGACCGGGCGCCACGACCCTCGCCTGGGTCTCCGTCATGATGGCAGTGGTATTATGCGGCGGCTGCCTGGTGCTGTACCGGCTCGGCCGCGAGCACATCCGCCTCGCCGAGCAGCAGCAGAATTTCGTCTCGGCGGTCAGCCACGAGCTGAAGACGCCGCTCACCTCCATTCGCATGTACGGCGAGATTCTCAAGGCCGGCTGGGCGGACGAGGAGAAGAAGCGCAGCTACTACGACTTCATTCTGAGCGAGAGCGAGCGCCTGACCCGTCTGGTCGGCAACGTGCTCGAGCTTGCGCGCATCACTCGCAGCAGCGGGCCGAGTCTGACGCTGCAGCCAGTATCCGCGTCGGCGCTGCTCGACCAGGTCGTCTCGAAAACGGCGTCTGCCGTGGCCGCCGCGGGGCTCACCCTCGAGCGCGTCGACGAGGCGCAGGGCTGCACCGTCGACGTGGACACGGACGCTTTCGTGCAGGTGATGATCAACCTGGTCGACAACGCCATTAAGTTCGCGGCCGACGCTGAGCGTCGCGTGGTCGAGCTCGGCAGCCGTGTCGACGGCGCCTGGGTGGAATTCCGCGTCCGGGACTTCGGCCCCGGCATCGCGCGTGATCAGATGAAGAAGATATTCACGCTGTTTTACCGTTCCGAGAGCGAGCTCACCCGCGAGACCGCGGGCACCGGCATCGGGCTCGCCCTCGTGCGCGAGCTCACCGCCCGGATGGGCGGCAGCGTGGACGTGGTGAACCGTGACCCGGGCGCCGAGTTTCGGGTGCGGCTGCGCCGTTCCGGGAAGGGATGACGTGCGCAGATGGAAGCTTGGTCCGTTCATCGTGCTGGCGCTCGGACGCGTCGGGAAACAGAAAGAACAGCCCGGCGTCGAGCATGGCCAGGTCGATATGCTGACCCTGTCGGGTGCGCTCGCGCATATAGAGCGCTGCAGTGACCGCTTGCAGCGCCGTGTAGGCCGTGATTTTGTCGCACATCAGGTTCCGCGAAGGTTGGATGCCCCCGACCCTGCGAAGCCGCGAAGCCCGGGTGCGCCTGGATGATCGGGTCGTAGGCGGGCGCGCCCTTGAGCGGCCCCAGCGTCCCGAATACGGAGATGGCGACGTACACGAGGCGCGGATTGCTCTGACGCAGCCGCTCGCTGCCGAGCTTCAACCGATCCATCACGCCGGGACGAAAATTGTGCAGGAGCACGTCGGCGTGCTGCGCCAGCCGTCTCGCCAGGTCCTGGCCATCGGGCTCCCGCAGATTGATGCGAATCGACTGCTTTCGACGATTGCAGTTGGCGAACAGGGCGGAGATGCCGCCCTTGCCGGTAGCGAGGTGTCTCATGGGATCGCCGATGTCCGGCGGCTCGACCTTGATCACGCTGGCACCCTGCTCGGCCATCATCATGGCCGCGAAGGCGGCGGTCACCATGGTCGAGAATTCCAGCACCTTGATGCCTTCGAGTGGCTTCATCTGTTTCCCCCGCTTGCAGTGAGGTGCCGGGCGGTGTGACGGCACGGGCTTCCAGGGCCCGCAGCAACTTGACCTGAAGGTGAACTCAGCCCGACGACCACACCCGCCGCGCCCCAGCCTCCTGGCTCTGCGCGGCCCTCGCGAACCCGCCGAGCGCCCGGGCAATCTCCGCGCGCGCCCCGGCGCCCGACAGGATCACGCCCACCGAGGTAAGGGACGTGTGGATCTGGCCACGGCACGGCAGGTGGGTCACCTCGACGCCAGCTTCCGTTAGCGCCTCGGCTTGGCAGGCTCGGCCCGGCTGGCGCCAGCCGTGGTGGTGCGCGCTGCTGAACGTGATCGAGAATCTTGCGGATGAGTTGCGGATCGGTGATATCTGCTATCACGCGAAGCTGCCCGCCGCAGAGCGGGCAGAGGGTGATGTCTATTTCGAATACGCGCTTCAGCCGCTGGGCCCAGGTCAGCGGTGCGGTGGGCGGATCGGAGCGATCGGCAGGAGGTTCTTCGGAGTGCTGGCGGGTCGCCAGGGCAGGGGGTGAGAGTTTGGATTTTCGTCGCTGCCGCACGCCTGCTGGAGTTGGCACGATCGCTCGGCGCATGGGCGAGCTCGGCGCGCGGAATGGGCTCTTGAGTTGATAGACGACCTGGCCAGCACCGTGCGCCCTGACGGCGGTAGACAAGGCCGAGTTGGACCTCGCGCACACGCTGGTGACGGCATCGACCGCTGGCGTGATCACCGATCTGCGTGCGGAGGTCGGTCAGTTTGCCGGCACCGGCAGCCCGGTGTTGACTCTGGTGGCGGTTCAGGACGTCTGGATCAGCGCCGAGTTCACCGATAACAATCTCGGCAACATCGGGATCGATTCGCCGGTGGAGATACTGTTCGACGTCGTGCCTGGCCGCGTGTTCCGGGGCCACATTCGCAGTATCGGACTCGGGGTGAGCTCCGGCCGGCAGCAGGCACCGGGGAACCTGCCGACCATCAAGAACGACCGGGACTGGCTGCGCCAGGCCCAGCGCTTTCCAGTGATCATCAGCTTCGACGTTGCGCAGGATCCGGTGCTCGAGAGCCAGGTGCAGTTGCCAGGCGTCGGTGATCGCCTACAGCGAAGGGCACGCGCTGCTGCGGCTGCTCGGCCAGGCGTACATCCGGGTGGCGAGCTGGCTGTCGTACGCGTACTGAGCGCTCGTTTGGCATCAAAGGGCAGGTCACCGTCCGCCGAGTCGCATAGCCTGAGGCGACAGTGGATATGCGAAGACACCGAACATGAACGATCGAACGGAAGATGCGGCACCATCCAGACCCTGCTCGACCGCCTGAACAAGCACCGGTTGCCCCGTCTGCTGGAAATCCAGCGCAAAGTGGAGAGCGCCGGCCTGCTCGACGACGTGGATATGCGATTCCTGCGGACGGTGCAGGATGACGCCGGCGACGTATTGCGTCTCGCCGGCCGCAATCCGCAGATTCCGTCCCTGGTGACCAAAGTCGTGCAGTTGTACGACGACATCACGCGTAAGGCTTTGGAATACGAGCAGAGCGACTCGAAGGGAAACAGATGAGCTCCAGAGCCCGGTGGGGCTGGCTTCTAGTTCTTCACGTGTCGCTGGCGTTCGGCGCCAGCGCCAGTGAGCGTCTGGCGCGCGGCGCCAGTGAAGCCATCGAACGGCACTTCGACGAGCTCCACACCACCGGAACGCTGAACCTTCAGGGCGTGCCGACTCTCGCCGGGCCGCTGCTGAGACGGGCTCGATCCCGATGACTACAACGTGAGCGCGCTGCGATCGCTGCGCCAGCGGGCAGAACGCGCTCCCGGCGAGGTTTCCCCGTGACGAGCTCGAGTTGCTGTACAGCGAGAGCCTGGTGCGGTTTGCCTACCACCGGCGCTTCGGCAAAGTCGATCCGACGTCGCTGTCCAGCACCTGGAATTTTGCAGCACAGCTTGCCGAGGACGAGGACCCGGCGGCGACCTTCAACCAGGCGATGGCGGCCGGATCGCTGGCCGACTTCGAGAATCAGCACCTTCGCCGCGGTCCGCTCTATCGGTATGTCAAGGCAGCGCTCGCCCAGTTTCGGGCGATTGCAGCCGCAGGAGGCTGGGGCAGGATCCCGCGGTACTCCAGGCGCTGGACACCCGGGTGATGGACCTGCCGAGGCTGGCCGGAGGGGCTGCAGATTGACCGGCGAACCCCATCAGCCTGGCTGTGGGTAGGGTCCGTGCGGTCCGCGGCAGCCTGGCTGTTGGGGCTGACCCTCGTATTGACGGCAGTGGTCGTTGGGGGATGGCTTGTGCTCGCCCACACGGGGGCGCTGAAGCCGGCCGCCCGCTACCTCCTCGAGCGTTACGCGGGCCTCGAGCTGACCGTCGCCGGGCCGCTTTCGCTGACCCCGGCGTTGCAGCCCGAGGTCGTCCTCGGCGACGTTCGTCTCCGCCATCCCGGCTGGACCGGCGCAGACCTGTTCGCGGCCGAGCAGGTGCGGTTTCGGGTCGACCTGCCGGCGCTGCTGCACGGCCGGCTCGATCTGCTGATGCTCGAGATCGCGGGGGCCGCGCTGCATCTCGAGGAGACGGACTCGGGCGCCACGAGCTGGGGTTCGAGGGATCGGGCGGGGTCCGGCGGCGACGCGTTGCAGCTGAACGTGCGTGAAGCGAAAGTCACGGACACCCGAGTGCTGGTGCGGATGCCCGGGCGGGCCGAGCGGCAGCTCGAGATTGGCGAGCTCGCCGCGCGGGCCGGGACGGACGGCATGCTGACGCTGACGGGCCACGGCGTGTTCGACCGGCAGTCGTGGGGGATCACGGGCAGGGCCGGCACGCTCGAGGCGCTGCTCCGCGGCAGGAACGTGGCCCTCGACGTGAGCGTCGCCGTCGGTGCGGCGCGTGTGGCCATCGTGGGTGAGATCGGTGATCTGGCAACGCTGGGCGACGTCGAGCTCGACCTGACGGTCCCCCGACTGCCCGCGTCGGCTCTCGCCGGACTCATCGGCATCCGGGCAGTTCCCGAGGCCAATGTGGAGCTCGGCGCCACGGTGCGACCCGATCCGCAGGGTGCTGCCGTGACCGTCCATGGTCAGGCGGCCGACGTCACATTCGCCGCGGCGGGAACCATCGGCGACCTTCGCTCGCTGGACGACGTTCGCGGCGAGTTCACGCTCTCGGGTGCGGACGCGGCCTCGCTCCAGGTCGGGCTCGCGGGCCCATTCGAGGTTCGCGGGCACGGGTCGCGAAGCGGCTCGCGGCTGCGGTTGAACGATGTCGCGGCGACCTTCGCCGACGCACGACTCGAGCTCGAGGCGATGCTGACGGGATCTCCGCAACTCGACGCCGGGACGGTGAAGCTCACGCTGAGTGGCAGCGATCTGAGCCGGTTCGAGCAGGCGCTCGGCACGCACGATCTCCCGGCGGCGTCCTACCGGCTCGACGCGGAGGTACGGCTTCCGGAAAGATCGTTCACCGCGATGCTCGACGTGGCGCAACACCGGTTGACCGCGGCGGGGACGCTCGGAGAGGGCCTCGAGCTCACGGGCTCCGAGGTGTCGCTGCGGGCATCCGGTGAGCGTTTGGGTGAGCTCTGCCGCCTGCTGGGGCTCGGCGATGAAATCTCCGGCCGGTACGCGGCCGCAGCCAACGTTGCCGTTCATGCAACCGAGATCACCGTCAGTGACCTCGAGGTCGACACCGCACCGATTCAACTGGCAGGTGACGCCACGTTGTCCAGGAGGGGCGTCCACGACCTGCGTGCCGACCTGACGATTCGGCTGCCGGCCCTGCGGTCGACCGGTGCGCTGTTCGGAGTGGACGGTCTTCCGGATCACGGAATACGCGGTGCCGTGAGCCTCGCGCGACGACAGGGCACGTGGCGACTGAACCCGTCGCGCGTCGACGCCGAGGACTGCACGGTTCAGGCGCAGGGCGTGCTCGGCAAGCTGCACGAGCCGGCACAGGTCGACGTCGCCGTTCACGCGGAAGGCGGCAGCTTGAGCCGATGCCTCGGGCGCGAGCTGCCGCTCCGGCTCGGCGATCGGCCCTTTCAGCTCGAGACCGGCCTGCGCCTCGCGAGCCGGCATGTCGATCTGGACGATCTGCAGCTGCGCACGGCGGGCAGCCTGGTACGGCTGGATGGACGTGTGCCATTCGTGCAAGGGCCTGTCGGGACCGACCTGGCGGTGAGCACGGAGGGCGACGACCTCGCCGCCGTCTTTCCCTCCGTCGACGACTATCAGCCCCCGAACAGGCCGTTTCGCGTGGTCGGCAGAGTCGCCATGGTCGACCCGGGTATCTGGCTGCTCGATGCGGTGGACCTGGCCGTCGGGGAAGCGCGCGTGCGCGCGAACGGCGGCATCAGCCTGAGCGAGCGGGCGGTCGTCGACCTCAGCATCGTGGCGAGCGGTCCTACCCTTGCTGAGCTCGGCTCGTTCAGGGAGCTCGCGCTCCCGACACCTTTCCAGCTGGATGCGAGGCTTTCGTCGACGCGTCACGATCTGGAGCTGCGTCATTTCCACGCGGTGCTGGGGGACAGCGACGCGTCGGGCAGCGGCCGCCTGGATTGGTCCGGTGACGTGCCGATGGTGACGCTCAAAGCGTCGGCTGGACAGATCCGCCTGCCTGCGCACATCGAGGAATCGCTGGCGGGCTCGCCGCCTCCGGCGGACAAGTGGTTCTCGACGGCGCCGCTGCCGTTCGAGCGTCTGCGCGACATCCAGGGCGGCGTCGAGCTCGCCGTCGATACGTTGTCCGGGCTCGGGGACACCCGTCGCAACGTCATCCTCGTGGCCCGCCTTCAGCAGGGCGAGCTGGCACTCGAACGCCTGGAGTTCCAGGACCGCTCCGGAACCTTCGCCGCCAGCGGAACGGTGCGGGCCCTCGATGAGGGTGCGGCGTTGTCGTTCGCGCTCCGTGGCTCGGGTCTGGATATCGCGCTCCTGACGTCCGTCGAGCAGCCACCGGAGACCGTGCCTCGCTACGACATCGAGGCGCACCTGAGCAGCCGGGGCGGCAGCCAGGCGCAGCTCATGGCGGCAATGTCCGGATCGGTTCTGGTCACGAGCGGTACGGGCAAGATCGACAACCGGAGGTTCGAGGCGTTGGGAGGCGACTTCTTCGATACCGCGTTCAGGACCCTCAATCCGTTTGCAAGGACCAGCCGCTTCACCGACCTCGAATGTGCGGTGCTCAATACCCGCATCGACGGCGGTGTCGTCGATCTGGTTCCCGGCCTGGTCATTCGCTCGGCGGCGTTGAACATGTTCGTTCTGGGGCAGCTCGACCTGTCGACGGAGACGCTCGACCTGTCGCTGGTGACGCAGCCGCGCCGGGGAATGGGCATCGCTCCGGGCAGCGTCCTCAACCCTTACTTCAAGATCGGTGGGAAGTTCACGAAGCCTCGACTGCAGGTCGATCCCACCAGCGCCTCGCTTGCGCAAACGGCCGCGATGGCGACGTTCGGGCTGTCGAACGTGGCCAGGGGCTGGTGGGCGCGCATCCGCGGCGGGCGCAACCCTTGCGACGCGTTCATCGCGCAGTGGAGCACGCCGTGATCGCCTCGTCGAGACTCCGCCGACGATCTCGCGGCACCGCCGGCCTGTTGGTCTGTACCCTGCTGGTGACCGGAGGAGCCGTTGTACGCGCTGCAGGCGCATCTGGTGCGGCTGTTCGAGGGGCGCTTCTGGGGCTCCGTGAGCGCCGGCTATGGCAAGGGCGGGGAATCCAGGATCGATTCGGTCGTTGAACAACGTGGGGGGCCGACACCCGCACGTTGAGCGTCGCCTGGAGCATCGCGCTGCAGCTCGTCCTGGCAGCAAATGGCAGGAATCACCGATAGCGGGCGGCTACGGTCTCGAACCCGGGTTCGGTTGTCGAGGTCGCCAACCATGGCCGCCAAAGCGGGTTTCGTCGAATCCATTCTCCACCCTACGGACTTCTCCGCAGCGAGCGAGCGGGCGTTCGCCCACGCCCTGGGGCTGGCTCTCGTGGGACGGTGCGCTTTGACGATTCTCCACGTCGGGGGCGCCGAGGAGGACGCGAACGTCAAGTGGACCCGTTTCCCCGCAGTGCGTCGACTGCTGGAACGATGGGGTCTGTTGCGAGCCGGCAGTCTGAAGTCGGAGGTCTTCGAACGGCTCGGAGTGAGTGTCGAAAAGGTGTGGCTGCGAAGCCGCCGCCCCGCGGCGGCGGTGAGTGACTACGTAGAGCTGGAGCCCGCGGACCTGATCGTGCTGGCCACCGAGGGACGTGACGGGCGGTCGCAGTGGATCAACCCTTCGATCGCGGAAGGCATCTCCAGGCGATCGCCCACCCTGTCGCTGTTCGTGCCGGCCGCTGCGGCGCGCGATCTGGTGTCGCCGGATGACGGCCGGATCAATCTCCACCGCGTTCTGCTGCCCGTCGACCGGAGCCCGGCGCCGGACGCAGCGGCGGCGCTGGCTCGGCGTGCGGCGGAGATTCTGGGTGACGGCGATGTGGTCATCACCGAGCTGCACGTGGGCGAGGCGGTCCCGCAGCCGGCGAAACCCGTCGCGGGAAGCGGGTGGATGTGGCAGTCGGAACGTGGCCAAGGCGATGTCGTCGAGGCGATCCTGGCGGCCGCCGAAGATCGGCCGACCGATCTGCTCGTCATGGCTACCGCGGGACGCGACGGTGTGCGTGACGTCCTGCTCGGCAGCACCACCGAGCAGGTGTTGCGGCGCGCACCCTGCCCGTTGCTGGCCGTCCCTGCGGGTCTGATTCTGCGGTGAGTCACGCAGGTGGTGGCGGTTCGAATGATTGAAATCAACTGGCAGGTACCGGGCGCCGAGACTTCGGAGCATGCGATGAGTCAGGGCATCTGACAGTCGAGAGGCCCGGCAACGGTTCGACCCCGAGAACATCGAGAATGAACAATGGGTCGATCACGTGTTTCCCGAAGTGCCCGTCCGTCAATGGGTGCTCAGCTTCCCCTGGCCCCTGCGCGTGCTCTTCGCCAGCAAGTCCGCTGCGCTCGGCCGCTGTCTTGCAGTCATCGTCCGCGCCATCCAGACCGACCTTGCCCGCCGGGCAGGCCTCACGGCCGGCAGCGGTGCGCGCACCGGTGTCGTCACGCTGATCCAGCGCTTCGGTAGCGCCCTGAACTTGAACATCCATCTTCATATGCTGATTCTGGACTGGGGTCTACACCGTGGAACAGAACGGTCCCCGGTTCCATCGAGCTGGCGCACCCAACAGGCAAGGCCTCGAGCGCCTGCTCAACCGGCTCGTCCGGCGCATCGTCCGCAGGCTCACCCGCGAGGACTCCTGATCGAAGACCCCGAACAACCCTGGCTCGATCTGGAACCCGCTGACACGCTGGACCAGCTGAACGCCGCCTCGATCCGCTACCGCATTGCGGCCGGCCAAGGTGCTGGCGGCAGAACCCTCACACCGAAGAATCCGGCCCTGGTCCGGACCGACTCGACACCCAAGCCGTTCACCGCCAATCAGAACGGCTTCTCCCTGATCTGCGCCGTCGCCTGCCAGGCCCACCAGCGCGACCGGCTCGAGCGGCTGTGCCGCCCCTCCCTGCTTCAGGGAGGCCATCACCCGTCCTGCGCTCTGCCTCGAGCGGCTATTAACCAATGCCGCCGGACAAGTGGTTTACGAACTGAAGAACCCGTACCGCGACGGCACCACACACATCCTGTTCAGTCCGGAAGACTTCATCGCCCGCCTTGCCGCGGGGTGTTCGCTCGCGAACACCATAGCTGATTGCTACGCAATCAGCCCTCGTACCGCGCCCACGCATCAATCTCACCCGCTACCACGGCGTCTTCGCCCGAGTTCACCCATGCGCGGCGCGATGCCCAAGGGCTCGGCGACCACGTCGAACACGCTGCCGCCGGTGACGGGCGGCACTTCCTGTGCGAGGCGCGTCACCGTCGCGCCGGAGTCGATGCGCACCGAGCCCTCGTCGGGCGTGATTTCGCCGGCCAGGAGCTTCAGCAAGGTCGACTTGCCGGCGCCGTTGCGGCCGACGATGCAGATCCGCTCGCGCGCGTCGACGTCGAGATCGACGTGATCGAGCAACGGATGCGGGCCGCCGACGCTGAGCTCCAGATTGCGGGCGCTGATGAGACTCATGGGATTGAACGACGACCGGTCCTGCGATGGTGGCCGATTCTACCGGGGAGCGCCTATGGGTCCGACACCAGAAGCGCTGAGAACCTCGAGTCGACGCCGACCGAAGCTCGCCTGCCGGCCCTGCGACGCCGGTACCGCCTGCCGCCTGCAACATGGGACAGTCCCGGCATGCATGAGCTGTCACTCGCCGCCGGTGCGCTGCCGGAGTTCGCCCCCGAGCAGGTGGCCGAGGCGGCCGGGCGGGCCGGCTACTCCATGGCCGGCTTCACCATCCCGGATTCCTGGACGCCCGCGGACGCGCGCCGGCGCATCGTCGAAGCCGGCGCCGAGCTGGGAGCGCGCCATGTCCTGACGGTGAGCTCCGAACCCGAGGTACCGCGCGCTCAGCGAGCGGGTCGAGGCGGCAGCGTGCGCGAGCGGCTCTCAGATCAAGGCGCCGTCCCAGAGCTGCTGCACGAATACGTTGAATGGCAGGACGTCGATCGCGTCCGCCGTGCGCCTGGCCCTGGTCTCACTGGAAACCACCACGCGCCGCTACTCCTCGCGCAGCGTCTCGGGGCGGGTGGTGTAGCGGCGGAATTCTTCCGCCTTCAGCAGATCGACCCATACGGCATTGGGATAGGCGGCACGCAACAGCGTGCTCTTTCCGGTCTGACGGGGCCCCCAGAGGAAGAACGATTCGGATCCGGCGGCGGGAAGGCGGATTTGGCGCTCGAACATGAAGTGCATACGATCATGATAATTTGAAGCGGGACCTCCAAATTGTGACCCTGGAGCGTGACGCTGCGTGGCCCACCGGCAGTCAGGGCTGTGAACGCCGCGTGGCAGCCGCTCGCCGATGGTAGACTCCGGCATTCGATCCGACGAGGCAGACCGTGACTTCCGGCCCCTACCAGCACGGTCGCAAGCACATGGAGTACATCCGTCAACGCGGCACCTACGACGATCTGCCGCTCGACGAGATCTTCACCACCTTCCTAGAGATCTATCCGGGTCTGGGAACGCGACGCGTCCGGCGCCATCCGCCATACGGGCGGCGACGGCGTGCGCGACGAAGCCTTTGATGGCTGAGATCACGCGTTCCGTCATCAGTCGAGGTCCAGGTGGGCTATGAGGGGTGGTTCATGAGCAGCGACTCGAAGAGCGCTGCGGCCATCTCGGAGAGGTCGCTGTAGTAGCCGGTCCGCGGCCGGAACAACGCGCTCTCCAGCAGCCCCGGTCCCGGAAGGCCGCGCGCTATCCCGTGGCCGACGCGTCCAGATCTTCCCAGCGGGCATACGCGGCATCCAACTCCGCCTGCAGGGCCGCAAGCTCCTCGTTGGTCTGCGCGAGCTCCGGGCCCTGTGCCCGGTGCAGATCGGGATCGCTCAGCTTCACGCCGAGCTCGGCGATTCGCGCCTCCAGCGCCTCGATCACATCGGGCAGCCGTTCGAGCTCCAGCGCCTGCGCGCGGGTGAGCCCGCCGGCCAGCCGGCGCTGGCGCGGCCGCTCCGGGCGCGCGGCCGAAGCCGCCTTCGGCGGCGCCGCGGCAGGGGACATATGGGCCCTGTGCCAGCTCAGCCATTCGCTGTAGCCGCCCACAAACTCACCGATGCGGCCGTCACCTTCGAACACCAAGGTGCTGGTGACCACGTTGTCGAGGAACTCGCGATCGTGTGACACCAGCAGCAACGTCCCGGCGTAGTCGGCGAGCAGCTCTTCGAGCAGCTCGAGCGTCTCCATGTCCAGGTCGTTGGTGGGCTCGTCCATCACCAGCAGGTTCGAGGGCTGCGAGAACAGCCGCGCCAGCAGCAGCCGGTTGCGCTCGCCGCCGGAGAGCCGGGTGACCGGGGCGCGCGCCCGGTCGGGCGGGAACAGGAAATCCTGCAGATAGCTCATGATGTGGCGGGTCCGGCCGCCGACGTCGACGTGATCGCGGCCGTGGGCCACGTTGTCGAGGGCGCTCGCCGTCTCGTCGAGCTGCGCCCGCTGCTGGTCGAAATACGCGATCTCGAGGCCGGTGCCCAGGGTCACCGTGCCGGAAGTGGGCTCGAGGCGGCCGAGCAGCAGATGCAGCAACGTTGTCTTGCCAGCGCCGTTGGCGCCGATCAGGCCGACGCGGTCACCGCGCAGGATGGTGGTGGAGAAGTCCTTCACCAGCATCCGTCCGTCCCAGCCGAAGCTGACGTGCTCGGCCTCGATGACGCGCTTGCCCGAGCGCTGCGCCTCGGCCGCCGACATCTTCACCGACCCCTCCCGCTCGCGGCGGCGGGCGCGTTCCCGGCGCATCTGCTCGAGCGCCCGGACGCGGCCCTCGTTGCGGGTGCGGCGGGCCTTGATGCCCTGGCGGATCCACACCTCTTCCTGGGCCAACCGGCGGTCGAAGTGCGCCTGTTCCTGCTCCTCGGCGTGGGCACGTTCCGCCTTGCGGCGCAGGTAGTTGTCGTAGTCGCCCGGCCAGCTCGTGACCTGGCCGCGGTCCACTTCCACGATGCGGGTCGCCAGCGCCCGCAGGAAGCGGCGGTCGTGGGTGACGAACACGATGCTGCCGGCGAAGCCGGCAAGAAACGCTTCGAGCCAGCCGATGGCTTCGATGTCCAAATGGTTGGTGGGCTCGTCCAGCAGCAGCACGTCGGGACCGGACACCAGCGCCCGTCCCAGCAGCACGCGGCGCTTCATGCCGCCCGACAAGGTGGTGAAGTCGGCCGCCGCCGGCAGCGCCAGGCGGCTCGTCACCTCGCTCACCCGGCGGTCCAGGTCCCAGCCGCCGCCGGCTTCGATGCGCGCCTGCACACGTCCCATGCGCTCGGCGTTGCCGGGCTCGGCGAAGTGCTCGATCAGGTGGTGGTATTCCCCGAGCAGCGCGCCCATGTCGCCCAGCGGCTCGGCGACCACGTCGAACACGCTGCCGCCGGTGCCGGGCGGCACTTCCTGTGCCAGTCGCGTCACCGTCGTGCCGGCATCGACCCGCACCGAGCCCTCGTCGGGCGTGATTTCGCCGGCCAGGAGCCTCAGCAAGGTGGACTTGCCGGCGCCGTTGCGGCCGACGATGCAGATCCGCTCGCGAGCGTCGATGTCCAGATCGACGTGATCGAGCAGCGGATACGGGCCGCCGACGCTGAGCTCCACGTTTCGGGCGCTGATGAGACTCATGGGGATTGAACGAACCCTCGTTATGGACGGTCGCCGATTCTACCGGGGAGCGCCCCCGGGTCCGAATGCCGGTGAGGTGGGAGCGACCTCCTGGTCGCGATCTTCGATCGATCGCGCTCTTCCGACAAATGGGCAAATGGAAGTGGTTCAGATTGTTCCCTATAGTGCCGGCATGAAGACCCATGGTTTGCGGCAGCGTCTTCGACGAGTGCTTTCCCGGTACCCGTTCATCGAGGCGGGGTATCTGTTCGGTTCCCATGCGGTTGGCCGAGCCACGCCGGACAGCGATGTCGATCTGGCAGTGGTAGCGCCGCGGGGCGAGCTGCAGCGGCTGAAGCTGGACATCCTCGCCGATCTCACCGCGGAAGGCGTCGATCGGATCGACCTGATTGCTCTGGACGGTGCCGATCCCGTGATGTGTTTCGAAGCCGTGCACCCCAATTGCCTGGTCTTCGCCCGATCGGATTTCGACCACGGTCAGTACTTCTCCCGTGCGCTACGCGAGTACTTCGACCTCGAGCCTTATCTGCGCATCCAGCGCGAGGCCTTCAAGCGCAGGGTGCTCAGTGGTCAGGCCTGAGGTCGTGAAGCGCCGGCTCGAGCAGCTCGGCGAATACTTGACGATACTGGAGCGGTACCGACGCTACGATCTGACCGCGTTTCTCGCCGATCCCGAGCGGTATGGTAGCGCCGAGCGGTTTCTGCAGCTCGCCATCGAGGCAACCCTCGACATGGGGAGCCACATCATCGCCGATGAAAATCTGGGATCAGTGGAGCAGAGCCGGGACATCCCACGGCGGTTTCGCGAGCACGGGCGAATCACCGAAGACCTGGAACAGCGGTGGATCCGCATGATCGGATTCCGAAACATCCTGGTTCACGAGTACCTCGAGGTGGATCGCGCTGTGGTCCATGAGGTCGTGTGCGAGCGCTTGCAGGATCTCGCGGAGCTCCGGCGGGCGTTTGCCGGTTTCCTCTGAGCCCGGTCCGGAACCCCCTCTGCGCGAGCGGCTTGGAAAAGTCTCGACCAAATTAGCGAAATTATCGGCTGTAGATAAATTACCTAAGGTTCCTATAATTTCTTTCTCATGGCTGATTGCGGCCCATGCACGCGAGTCGCCGCTCAGTCGCCTCTGAGGTGCCGCCGCGCTGCCGCGCCGAGCTGGAGGTCGAATGTGGCCAGGGGCGCACCCAGTTCGGCGGCGAGCCACAGGTACGCGGCGTCGTAGGCCGTGAGATCATGCTGTAGCGCCAGCCGCCGCTGGGCCTCGGCGTCCACCGCACAGCGGGTCAACTGCAGGCGCTTCAGGTCCCCCAGCGCTTGCTCCACGACGTCATCCAGCCCCTGGCGCGACTTCTTCACGGCCACGCTCACGAACTCGTGATCGACGAGGTCGGGCGCGAACAGCTCATGCCCGCGAAGCGTGGCAGCGGCGGCTTCCCGATCGGGCTCGTCGAACAATACGCTGGCGAGTACGCTGCAGTCGGCCACGAGGGGTGGCCGTCTGGCGTACCGCCCCGCCGGTTCGGCAACGATCAGCCCACGGCGCCGGTCGTCCGGCGCGTCACCTGGCATCGCGGTCGCCGCGGATCATGTCCACAGCGCGAGGAGCACGGTCGAACGGCTTCGCCCAGCGGGCCCGGTGCTCTGCCGCGATGTCCTCGATGTCGACCGCGCCGGGCTGGCGCGCACTCAGAGGGCGATCATCCTCCGGCTGCGCTTCCACGGCCTGGCAGATCAGGGCCATCAGTTCGCCCTGCATGGAGCGGTGATTGCGCGCGGCACGCCGGCGCAGGCTGTCGACCACATTGGCCGGTACGTTCTTGATGGACAGAGTGGGCATGGTTCCATATCGGTTTCACAACGGCGCCATGCTGGTGTCGACTGAATCGGCAGTCAAGCGAACGTCTCGACGAAGAGTTGCTGAGGGAAGCCAAGCGTCAGGCCGCCGAATCGGGCATGACGCTTCAAGCCATTATCGAGGAGTCATTGTGGGAAAGACTGGCCCGGGGACGCGGCGCTCCATCGGCACGGCCACCTGTCCGCCTGAAGACAACCGGGTCGGGCGGGCTGCTGGCCGGCGTCGATCTCGACGACTCTGCGTCGTTGCTTGACGCGATGGAAGAAGGAGATTGATGCCTACCGACTATGACCTTTGGGAGGCACGTCAGGCCGTGGCCTGACCAGACCCGCCAAGTCAGCGAATCACCTCGATCTCGATGCCGAGCTCGACGCTCAGCCAGGCTCTATCGGCGGTGCACACAGCGATGCGGCGCGCCATGCCCAGAGCCAGGCACGCTCGGTCGCCCAGTGAAAGACCGAGCGGCCGCGTAGAGGGGATCAGGGCCGCAGCCAGCGCCGCGTCCTCGGCGAGGAAGGGCACCAGCTCGATGGGTGACTGGACAACACGCTGCAGCACGTCTCGTGGATCATGCCCGTCGCGGGCAAAGCGCCCGATGACTTCCGCCAGATTCACGGTCGACAGACAGCTATCGTCCAGCAGGGCGGCCACCCGATCGGCACCGGGCTCCCGGAACAGATAGGCGAGCGCAGCAGAGGCATCGAGAGCGATCACTCGGACGAGGCTTCCCGCCGGCGCTCGGCAATCAGGTCGTCTACCACGCCTTCGGGCTTCTTCTTCCCGTACAGGTCATCTACCCACGCCTGCAAGGATTCAGCAGAGCGCCGGCGGCTGTCTGCCAGGCTGGCCTCGGTCAGGATCGCGCGAATCTCGGCTTCCATGCTGCGACCGGCCTTGGCGGCCCGCAGGCGCAGACGCTCTCGGACTTCATCGGGGAGGTTGCGGATGGTCAGGGAGGCCATTTCGAGGAATCTCTTGGACGGTCGCGGCAGCGTAGCACCCTGCATGCAATGCTAGCAATGACTTCATGGCCATGCGGCAACCGTTGGAAGCGTGAGATGCGTGCCCATACTGATGCAACTGGCTTGCTTATTGCTTCGAAGTCGTTCCGACAATAACGACCGATGATCTGGGGAGGACCTCATGGATCTCTTGCGTGCAGCCTTCCTCCTGGAAGCTGAGATAGCCGACCTGCAACATCTGCCTGTCTGGAAGCGTCGGGACCTGGCGAACATCGCCCGGGCATCCATTCGAGCGATGCGGGAAGCTGCGGAGACGATCGAACAACTCGAATCGCGGCAGCGGACTTCAGTCTTAATGGGCACCGAAGAGGACGATTTCAGACCGCCGCTCGCAGCCGCGACGGGCGGACCCGCTCGCCGATAGAACGCGGATGAGTGGCTCGCCGGCAGGCACGCTGGAAGCCATCACGGTGGAATCGCCCCATGCGGCGTCGCTGCGCCGCATGCTCGACCACCTGAAAGACCGAGCAACTGCCCGTTCGAGCAACTGACGGCGAAGCAATTGCCCGACGGACGGTCGAGCTGGCTGGGCGGCCGACGCTCCCAGCCCTGACCCGGTGTGCTCGACGACAGTGGATTGGCTTGCCGGCGCCCGGAGGCGGCAATCGGACCTTCTCCGCAGGTCACCGGCCGGATACAGTAGCCGCATCGACCGCGCGCCTCGTATCAGCCACCTCATGATCTACACCCTCGACGACCTGCGCTCGCAGATCGATCCGCACGCGCTGGAGCTCGGTTGGCGCTGGTTCAGCGACGGCAAGGTGACGGCGCCCAACGTCCAGCGAGGCGGCGAGATCGTCACCGCCGTCATCCGCCAGCCGGGGCGCGGTCCGCTTCGGGTGTACGTCGTGGTGCGAAGTCACGGTGGTGCGCGGGTCATCAGTGGCGAATGCACCTGTCCGACCCGTCACAACTGCGGACACGTGGCCGCCGTGCTGCTGCAGGCGCTGGAGGATCGGCAGTCTCTACCCCACTGTGGGAGGGGCGTCCAGGTCGCCAGGCAGTCCCCGTCCCGCCATTCGCGATCAGCGACGGGGCTCGCCCCCGAAACACCCGACGCGCACCAGCGCAAACCACGGCCGACGCCGGGCGAACAGGTCCTGCTGTACTTCCTCGACGCCCGAGGTCACCAGGGGGCTGACCGGCACGCCCATGGAGAACCATCTGGGGGATCTGTCGGCGCTTTTCGACGTGCTGCTGCCCGGCCTGCTCGGGGATGCGAAGCAGTTTCGGCGCTGCTTCCGCACGCCCATCGAGAAGCACGGTAACGCGTCGGCGGTCGCGCACCTGCGCCGCCGCGTCCGGCCGTTCCTGCTGCGCCGAACGAAGCAGCAAGTGGCCGCGGAGCTTCCCGAGAAGACCGAGATCGTCCGCCGGGTGGGGCTCGAAGGCCGGCAGCGAGAGCTCTACGAGACGGTGCGCCTCGCCATGCACCGGCGGGTGCGCCGCGAGATCGAGCGCCAGGGGCTGGCCCGCAGCCACATCGTCGTGCTCGACGCGCTGCTGAAGCTGCGTCAGGTGTGTTGCGATCCGCGTCTCATGAAGTTCGACGGTCAGGCTAGTCGGGCTCGGCAAAGCTCGACGCGCTGATGGACCTGCTGCCGGAGATGGTGGAGGAAGGCCGACGCATCCTGCTGTTCTCTCAAATACACGCCGCTGGAGCTGCTGCTAGGCAGCGGCCGCCTGACGTACGTCGACTACGAGGCGTGGCGGGACGGCGACCTGCGTTTTCTGGATCAGGCGCTGTTCGGCGATCCCGACCAGGTGCTGGAGATGCTGAGCCGGGCCGAGCACTACCTCGAGCGCCGCGGCTGGCAGGCGGAGCGCCTGGAATATCGGCCCTGGGGCCCGCAAGCACGTGGTAGCGCGCGAGCGTTGCGCTTCAGCGCCACCGAGGCTCTGGATGCCTGCTTCCACCGCCGCTACCGACGGCCGGCGGATCAGCCCCAGCTCGACCTGTTCACGGATGCCCCGGGCACCGCACTCGGCAACGGCATCGTGCAGGCCCTGGAGAATCGCGATGCGCTGGAATCCCGCCGCCTGCTCGAGCGGCTCTACGACGTGGCGCCGGATCACCCCCGGCTGGGCGCGCTGGAGCGGCTGACCCAAGCCCTGGAGGACCTGAACCGCCCCGTTGAAGACGCCGCCGGCGAGCTGGCGCGGCTCGAGGAAGTGCTGGCGCCCCTGGCCGATGAGGTGCTCAGCACGGCAAGCCGCAATCTGCTGGTTCCTCTGTGGCGGCGACTCTCCGAGGCCATCGAGGCTCGCCGCTACGACCGCGCTCACCCGCGCCTGCACGTCAGCTACACGGCCGGTCGCGCGCTGGACTGGCCCGTCGTCCGTGAAGCGGTCGAGCGCGAGCCGCTCTGGCAGCGCGAGCCTCTGCTGCTCGAGCGCCATGCCGCGGCCTGTGAGGCGGAGCACGAGCTCGCCCACGCGCTGCCGGCCTGGTTCACGCTCTGCTGGCACTTCCCCGACCGCGCAGCGGTCATCGAGTCGAGCGCGAACCAGGTGCTCACGGCCCAGTGGGAGGCATTCCAGGATCATGAGCCGGCGTTACCGGTAGCCGACTTCCCCGCCTGGCTGCTGGTGCATCGGCCGACCCTGACGGGCGTGCTGCCCGAGCCGGACGACGACTGTCCCGAAAGCTACGCCACGGTCTATCGGTTACAGTCGCAGATGCGCCGCGGGATCCATGCGCCCGATGAAAGCACGCTCGAGCTCCGGGCCCGGCTCAAGGAGCAGGATGCGCAGCTGTTTGCCGCCTACATGGGGGTCAGGACGTAGCGGAAGGCCAGGCGGCGTATCTGGTCGGCTCCCATGCGGTCGGTCGAGGCTTACCTGCGCATCCAGCGCGAGGGGTTCAAACGCAGGGTGCAGAGTTGTCAGGCCTGAGGTCGTGAAGCGCCGGCTCCAGCAGCTCGGCGAGTACTTGACGATCCTGGAGCGCTACCGGTGCTATAGCCTGCGTCGGGTGTTTGCGACTTTCCTCTGCGGCAGGTCAGCCCGACGACGACATCCGCTCAGCCCGGCCATCAGCCCGGTCGCTCCGCCCGGCCCTCGCGAACCCCCCGAGCGTCCGGGCAATCTCCGCGCGCGCCCCGGCGCCCGACAGGATCATGCCCACCGACGTAAGGGACGTGTGGATCTGGCCGCGGCACGGCAGGTGGGTCACCTCGACGCCAGCTTCCGTTAGCGCCTCGGCGTAGGCGATGCCCTCGTCGCGCAGCGGGTCGAACTCGCAGGTCGCGATCAGCGCCGGCGGCAGCCCCGAGAGATCCTCCGCGCGCAGCGGCGACGCCTTCGGATCGCTGCGCTCTTCCTCTGGCGCGTAGTGATTCCAGAACCAGCGCATCAGCTCCGCCGTCAGGATGTAGCCGTCGCCGTTGGCGGCGTAGGAGTCGCGCCTGAAGTCGCAGTCGGTCACCGGGTTCACGAGCACCTGGCCCGCAATGCTCGGCCCGCCCGCCGCCTTGGCAAGCTGGCAGACCACCGCCGCGATGTTGCCCCCCGCGCTCCAGCCGCAGACGGTGATCGGTCCCGCTGCGCCGCCGAACTCCGCCGGGTGGTCGGCAATGTATCGGGCCGCGGCGTAGCCATCCTCCACCGCGGCCGGGAAAGGGGCCTCCGGGGCGTGGCGGTAGTTCACCGAGACCAGAACGCAATCGGACTGCAGGCACAGGTCGCGACAGAACGGGTCGTCCGAATCGTGAGTCCCGAGCACCCAGCCGCCGCCGTGGAAGTAGACCACCAACGGGTGCGGCCCCGCGGTCGGCGGCCGATACAGACGATAGGCCAGCGCGCCTTCCGGCCCGCGGAGGGTGCCGTCGACGATCTCGCCGACCTCCGGTCCCGGCGGCCGCTGCGCGTCGCCCGCCGCCATGAGCTGGCGCGCCTCGTCGGGCGCGAGCGACTCCAGCGGGGGCATCCCGAGCGCCGCCATGGCCTCCAGCAGAATCTCCACGTCCGGCTGCAGGGTGCGGACCACGCCGTCGTTGCACTGTCGCTTGTCCGGCCCGCGGAGCTCGAAGCCGAGGTAGCCGCGCTCGACCACCTCGTCGCAAGCGTCGCGGTAGCGGTCGACACCGCCCACGTACGGCAGGAAGACGCGCGGCTTTCCGGGCACGTTGGCGCCCATGTACCAGGAGTTGGCGCGGGGGAACAGCGTGATGTCCCCGCAGTCGTTCACGTGCTGAACCCAGGCGTCCTCGGCCGACTGCGTCGGCTCGATGGTGTCGAATCCTTCGTCCCGCATGCGCGCGACGGTGTCGCTCACCCAGTCCACGTGCTGCTCGATGGAAACCATCATGTTCGAGAGCACGGAGGGGCTCCCGGGGCCGGTGATCATGAAGAAGTTGGGGAACCCCGTGGTCGTCAGGCCGAGGTAGGTGGTCGGCCCGCTCTGCCACTTCTCGGCCAGCGAGACGCCGTTGCGGCCGGTGATGTCCACGGCCACCAGCGCCCCCGTCATCGCGTCGAAGCCCGTGGCCAGCACGATCGCGTCGAACTCGAACGACTCCGCGGTCGTCTCGATGCCGGTCTCGGTGATTGTCTCGAGCGGCGTCTTGCGCAGGTTGACGAGCCGCACGTGCGGCAGGTTGAAGGTGGCGTAATAGTTGGTGTCGAGGCAAGGCCGCTTGGTGCCGAACGGATGGTCGTCCGGGCAGAGCGTCTCGGCCGTCTCGGGATCGTCGACGATGGCGCGGATCTTGTCGCGGACGAACTCGCACCAGAGCTCGTTGGCGGCCGGATCGACCGCCAGGTCGCTGAACGTGGAGGCGGGCGCGAGCAGCTCGCCTTTGGCCCAGGCCTCCTCGAACACCGCCCGGCGCTCCTCGTCGCTCACGTCGAACACGCTGCGCTCCGGGATGGGCATGGTCACACCGGCCTGGCTGTGGCGCGCCGCTGCGCGGAACTCACCCTCCCGGCCCCGGATCGCCTCGAGCTTCTCTTGGGGGATCGGTCCGTTGCCGGCCGGCATGGAGAAATTCGGCGTGCGCTGGAATACGGTGAGCGCCGCGCACTGGCGGGCGATGATCGGGATCGACTGGATGCCGGAGGAGCCGGTGCCGACCACGGCCACCCGCTTGCCCGAGAAATCCACGCCCTCGTGGGGCCAGCTGCTGGTGTAGTAGACCTCGCCGCGGAAGCGCTCGACGCCCTCGATGTCGAGCTGCTTCGGCTGCGAGAGACACCCCGTCGCCATCACGTAGTGCCGGCACGTGGTGGTCGCGCCGTCGCTGGTGGTGATCCGCCAGAGCTTCGCGTCCTCGTCCCAGCTGGCGGCATCCACCCGCGTGGAGAAGGTGATGTCGCGGCGCAGGTCGTAGCGGCGCGCGACGAAGTCCAGGTAGGAGAGAATCTCCGGCTGCGCGGCGTATTTCTCCGACCACTGCCACTCGGATTCGAGCGCGGGATCGAAGCTGTAGGAATAGTCGATGCTCTGGATGTCGCAGCGCGCGCCGGGATAGCGGTTCCAGTACCAGGTGCCGCCGATGTCGTCCGCGCCTTCGAACACCTTGAGCGAGAACCCGAGCCCGCGCAGGCGGTGCACCAGGTAGAGCCCGGAGAATCCCGCGCCTGCAATGACGACATCCACATCAGGTCGGTTGGCCGGCTGACTCATTTCTCTCTCCCTTGATTCGGCGTGCCCGTGCGGCGGCCCTCCGGGGATTCTCGCACAGCTCGGCGGCCGGACGCACAGCGGCCCTGCGTCGTCGACGAGCGGGTCCCCCGATTGGTCATCGAGCGAGGTAATCGGCGAGCATGACGATGGGGATGCCTTCGTACGGCGCCAGGCTCCACATGGCGCGATCCCCGGTCACTATGCGGTCCGCTCCGGCTGAGAGGGCGCATTGCAGGATCCGGTTGTCCGACTCATCGTCCGCCGGGCAGCGTCAAGGCAGAGACGAGAACGTTCGTGTCGAAGACGACCCTCACGATGCGGGAAGTCGCTCGAGGTCCTCTTCGGTCAGGATTCCGAGCTCCTTTGCTCGCTCGCCCCAGTATTCCTGAAGCCCTCCCAGCTCGGCCTGCAGCCGGCGGGCACGTGCCTCGCGCAGGGCCTCCTGAACGATGGCGCTGAGCGTCTTGCCCTCAGCCTTGGCCATTGCCTCGGCTTCTCGGGCCGGGTCCGGCGGGAACGAGATCGTCTTCCTCACGGCGGTGGATACGGATGCGCCTCGCTGGCTTTGGGTATGAATAATTCATACTGCCGGGCATCGCTTGGAGCCGCAATGAACGTCGAGGCCGGTTTATGTGGCAATACGCCATATGGTTCATTGGCAGCAGCTGCCTCTGCGGATCGCACCACGCGGATGCACCATGAAAATCGAGCAGTAGAAGATGCATATTCGTGGAACGCCGCGGAACCCGCTCGGGCGAGCTGAGCGTGCTCCCCCGTATCGAAATCACGGGATACGGTTCGACTTAGCTGTAGAGGGAACAAACACGGTGAAGAAGCTGGCTTTTGAAGCCTGCTTGTGGGAGCGAGCTCCCGCTCGCGATCGGGCCCATCGTCCTTGTGAACGAGCTTCCAGAAGGAGAACAGACATGGCTGAGCCAGCAAAGAACACGATCTGCCTCTGGTACGGCGGCGGCGCCGAGGCGGCGGCGCGGCGATGACGTGGAGCTCGCGCGGGGTCGCCGCCCGCGCAAAGCCGTCCCGGCCGCGGTGCTCGACCACCGGATACGCCGTGGCGGCGGCCACCGGCCAGCCGTACTTTTGCACCTCGCGCCGCAGACTGGCGGGCAAATCCGCCCCTCGCTCATAGCTGAGCGAGGTCATGACGCAGCCCACCTCGGTGATGCGTGCGGTCTCCTCGAGCTCCTCCGAAAGTTCCACCATGCGCTCATAGTCGGCCAGCGACGCGAACAGGATCACCCCGAAGCTTTCGCCGAGGGCGCGTGCATCCGCTTGACCATGCGGCATCGTGATGCCATGGTGCGCCGACATCCACGCATCAGAATGCCTTATGCGCACCACGGTTGCCATCGACGACGACGTTCTGCAAGCAGCGCGTAAGCTGGCCGCAGCCCGCGATCAGCCCCTCGGTAAGGTCGTATCGGACCTGATGCGTCGCGGCCTCTCGATCCGTCGCGAATATTTCGGAGGAGACGCGGGCTTCCCGTTGTTCCAAGTCAGGGAGGACAGCCCGCCGATCACCCTCGACGACGTGAAGCGCGACGAGGACGATCCGGAGTGAGCGCTTACCTGCTGGACGTGAACGTGCTGGTCGCGCTGACGTGGCCGACCCACGTGCATCACGTCGACGCGCGATCCTGGTTCGAGCGCGAGGGCAATGCCGGTTGGGCCACCTGTCCGGTCACGGAGCTGGGATTCGTTCGGGTTTCTTCCAACCCCAGGGCCATCCGCGACGCGGTGACGCCGCCGGAAGCCGCTGCGGTGCTGAAGCGGCTGACCGAACTGCCGGGGCATCGCTTCTGGGCGGACGACATCCCGGTCGCGGCGACGGGAACATTCGACACCTTGAGCCTCGTCGGCCACCGACAGGTAACCGACGCCTATCTGGTGGCCCTGGCGGGACGCCATAGCGGCAAGCTGGCCACCTTGGATCGGGGCGTCCCCGAGCTGGTCGCGGACCCTCAACAACGGGCACGGCGGGTAGAGATGATCCCGCTGCAAGACGCTCGCTGACTCCCGCCCGGCGCCCCAATAATATCGTTCGTGTATGAGTGATCGTGATGTCATGGCAAGGGTGAAGCCGGTAATCGCGGATCGCGATCGAGATCGCTATCGACGGCAGGCAGCGCGTGAGGGCATGACCTTGAGCGCATGGCTGCGCGCGGCGGCCGAAGAACGGCTGAGCCCACAGTCGCGGGCCCTGAAGTTCGAATCGGTGGCAGATCTCCGCGCGTTCTTTGCGGAGTGCGACGAACGCGCCGGCGAGGGAAGGGAACCCGACTGGGAACAGCACAGGGCTGCGATCGACCACTCCCGGCGTCGGGGCACCACCGCCACGTGATCGACGTGGTTGCCGCCGTTGTCCGAAGAGGCGACTCCTATCTTCTCTGTCGCCGGCCCGCGGGCAAGCGTCATGGCGGACTGTGGGAGTTTCCGGGCGGCAAAGTTCTTCCCGGCGAGACCTTCGCAGAGGCCATTCGGCGTGAACTGGCCGAAGAACTGGGCGTGCAGACCATCTTCATGTCCGGAGCGTGCAAGTCGATCGACGATGGCGCATCCGGTTTTGTGATTCACTTCCTGCGTGTTCAGGTCGACGGCGAGCCGGTCGCCCTGGAGCACGAGGCGCTTGGTTGGTTTTCAGCCGCGGAGCTGCAGGCGCTGCAACTTGCGCCGGCTGATCGGGCGTTTGCACAAACGCTTGCCTGCACTGGAATGCACTAGCTGCGCTATAGGCGTAACTCGAGGCCTGACCCGACGGGGCCGCGAGGCGCGCGTACAATGCCCCCTTTTGGAAGGAGCCAGCCTGTGTCCTTCATCCACACTTTCGCCGGCAACCCGCTCGACCGGGGAGACGTCGAGCGCCGTGATCCCGCCTGGCTGAAAGTCGCCGCCGACGCGCCCGATACCCGCTATCTGCCCCTTCATCAGCTCAATGTGCTGGTCGACGCCCTCGGCGGCGCCCCGCACCTTGGCTGGCTGAGTGCTGGAGACATTCGCCGACTCGAGGTGGAGGTACCGCCCGTGTTCCTCGGCCTCGACGAGAACGGCGTGGCGTGCTTTGCCCAGGACATCTCCGCCGTGCACGACCCCACTCAGGAGCTGAACCTCCCCGACGGGCTGTCGTTCCAGGAATCCCGCGGCGCAGCGATGGCGCTGCCCGGCGCGGAGACCGGTATCCTCGCCCAGGCGCGCGCGCAGATCGGCTGGCACCAGCGCCACCAGTTCTGCAGCGTCTGTGGCGCGCGCACGACCCAGGGCCGGGGCGGCCAGGTTCGCTCGTGCAGCGGCTGCGGCGCGGACCATTTCCCGCGCACCGACCCGGTGGCCATCATGCTGATCGTCGATGGCGAGCGCTGCCTGCTCGGCCAGAGCAACGGGCCGCTGGTGCGCATCGGCATGTTCTCGGCGCTGGCGGGCTTCATCGATCAGGGCGAGTCCATCGAGGAGGCGGTGCGGCGCGAGACGAAGGAGGAGGCGGGCATCACCGTCGGCCGGGTGCGCTATCACTCGTCACAGCCCTGGCCGTTCCCGTCGTCGCTGATGATCGGCTGCCACGGCGTCGCCGAGACCACCGACATCGCCATCGACACCCAGGAGATGCACGACGTGCGCTGGGTCGAGCGGGAGGCGGTACGCGCGGCGCTCGCCGGCAAGCATCCGACGCTGAAAGTGCCCGGCGAGATCGCCATCGCCCACCACCTCATCCGCGCCTGGGCGGAGGGCGAAGTCTCACTGCGCGAATAGGGCCCGCATGGGCGCCCCGAGGTCAGGCCGCGACAGTCCTCCCATCGCGCTCACAGATTCTCGATCTTGTCGGCGTGGCGCAGCCAGAGCCCGCCGCCGAAGTGGGGGCGGGGATCGTAGGACCTGTGTCCGAGCAGACGTTGCACGCGCTCGGATTGATCGCTCAGTTCGTCATCGGTGTAGTCAATGGCGCTCGACTCCTCCGGCACCAGCCAGCCGAGCACGAAGCTCAGGTGCATCGCCAGACGCCACCGGTCGTCGGTCTGATTGGCGCCGGCGCCGTGCACGACTTTGCCGGTGTAGACCAGGGCGTCGCCGACCTGCATCTCCGCAGCCGAGGTCATGGCCGGTTCGCCCCGATCCGTGTATTTCTCCCATTTGTGGCTGCCGGGAATCACGCGGGTGGCGCCGAGCTCCTCGGTCACCTCGTCCAGCGCGATCATGGCGCTCACCGTGACTTCCGGGCTGTCCGGCCAGTTCCAAGCGGAGACCTGTGGCCAGTTGTCGCAGTCCCGGTGAAGCATCTGGGCGGGAGACTTCGGCTCCGATCAGCATGGCCTGAGCCGTATTGACCCAGTACGAGCCACACCACGGCAGCAAGACGGCGTCGGCGATCGCGGCGTAGGTCGTGTTGTCCAGCATTTCGAAGTACGCGGGCGAAAGTTTCCCCAGGCTCGAGAACCGGATCGTGTTCCGGCCGACGAAGACCTTACCGGCGTCGTCCAGTCCTTGAGTTGCCGCGCCCGGTGTGAAGTCAGCGGAAGCGCGCAGGATCGCCTCGCGCATCCGTTCGATGACCGATGCCGGAAACATCCCCTGCACGACCAGTCCGCCGTCGCGATCGAGAACCTCGAGGATCTTCTCGATGGGCGCTTCGGCGGCGATTCGTTCGATGGACATTGATGAGCTACCTGCCTGTTCTGTGGCGCCTCAGTATGCGCCCGATCGACTTTTCAGATCACGGCGACAGAGTGGTTCGCGCTCGTGACGTGCGCTCGCCCCGCTCTCAGGGTATCGTCGCAGCCGGCGTGGTGAGTGCCGCGATACGTCAACCAGGAGGCAGCCCTCGTGCTCATGCAGCACAAGGATGGCACTCACGCCCTGAGCGGCCCGCCGGCAGTCAAAGTCGTCGTCGCCGTGCCCGATGTTCGTGCCCTGGTAGAGTCGCTGCGCGGCGCTGGCTGTCCGATCACGCGGGAGCCCGAGACGTTTCCGGGCTTCGGATTGATCGCGTTCAGCCAGGACCCCGATGGCTACGACATCGAAATGATCCAGCGGGAAGGCTGATCTCTCCTCTCCGGGTACCCCTGTAGCGCGAGTTGTGGCGCGCGTCAGAAGTGCCTTGACGTTGGCGAGTCGAAAGCTCGGCTCGATTCTCAGCACGGCAAGATCCGGCGAGCCGTTGCCGTTGGTACTGAAGCTAGTACGTCGGTGCACCACCGTCACGATCCAGAAGCCCGTGCATGGCCGCGATCGAGGTGACCTTCACCCGCGGGCGCCCGGACCGTTCGCCCATCGCCCGTTCGTAGGCTTCGATTGTGGCCCAGTCCGAATAGCTGACGACGTGCTCTGCGCGGCTCCGAACCAGCGCGAAAGCCCGCTCCACCTCCGGATGCTGCGGACCTGCCGTGTGGCCCGCCGCGAGATCTTCGACCATGCACGCTACGGTCTCCCGGGCATCGGTCTTGTTGGTGCCGATCACGCCGGTGGGGCCGCGCTTGATCCAGCCCGCCACGTAGAGCCCGGGCAGGGCCCGGCCCTGGTCGTCCACGATCCGGCCGCGTTCGTTGCGGATGACCGCGCGGCCGCCGTCGAAAGGCAGGTCGGGGAATCCCGTGCCGCGATAGCCCACCGAGCGGAACACCAGCCCCACCGGCAGTTCCTCGATCAGTGGCGTGGGCTCGGCCCGGAGCGACCCATCGTCGGCCCGCACGATCTCGTTTCTGGCCAGCCGCAGTGCCGTCACGTGGCCGCCGGCATTGCCGACGATCTCCGTCGGCGAGACCAGGAACCGAATGGTCAGCAGCCGGCGCCTGCCGCGCCTGGGGCGTTCGGCAAACCCTTCGATGGCCTTCACGTTCTTCACGCGGTTCGGGGCTTCCGCGGCTTCCAGCCACGCGCGGCTCTGCGGGTCGAGCCTCGCTTCCGCCGGGCGAACCGTGACGTCCGCAGTCTCGAGCGCGCCGAGCTCGGCGATTTCCGTCGGCGAGAACGCAGCCTGCGCCGGGCCGCGGCGTCCGAGCAGGTAGACGTTGCGAACGCGGCTGCCGGCGATCCGCTCGAGGGCATGGTCGGCCATGTCGGTGCGGCGTAGCTCGTCGTGCGACGTGCAGAGGATTCGGGCGACGTCCACGGCGACGTTGCCGAGGCCGATCACGGCGACGTTTTCCTGCGACAGATCGAAATCGAGGTGGGCGAAGTCCGGATGGCCGTTGTACCAGGCGACGAATTCGGTCGCCGAGTGGCTGCCGAGGAGATCCTCACCGGGAATATCGAGGCGGCGATCGGTCTGCGCGCCGGTGCAGATGACGATCTGGTGATAGTGACGTCGCAGATCGTCGAGGCGGATGTGCCGGCCGAGCTCCACACCACCATAGAAGCGGAAGTGCGGGTTCCGGGCGCTCTTGTCGAAGGCGCGGGTGACCGACTTGTCCTTCTGGTGGTCGGGCGCAACCCCGGCGCGCACCAGACCGAACGGCGTCGGCAGCCGGTCGAACAGATCGATCTCGTACGTCGGTTCGCGCTGCTTGAACAGCGCCGCCACGGTGTAGAAGCCCGCTGGGCCGGAGCCGATGACAGCCACCCGCACGGGATCGGTGTGTCCGGAATCGGTCATGAGCCTATCTTAGCCCGATGGAAGAGGCCACCATATCCCAGACGAGGAATCGCCTGAGCGCAGCGCCCCCGTCAGCGGAGCCGCATCGATCAGCTTCTCCGGCTTCGAACGTTGCGGCTCAGTCCACCCTGACCCAGAAAGCCCTCATCCCGCGGAAGGTCGGTATCGCGTGGTAGGTGTGGCCCTTATCGCTTGGCCGGAGTCTCGGAAAGCGGTCGATGAGCGCGAGGATCGCCTCCTGGGCCTCGAGCCGCGCCAGGTGCGCACCGAGGCACAGGTGGCGGCCACCGCCGAACGACTGATGGTGCGTGTCGGCACGCTCGATGTCGAACCGGTCGGGGTCGGGATACACCGACGGGTCGCGATTCGCCGCGGCCAGTGAGGTATTGAGCGACTCGCCCTTGTGCACGGGACAACCGCCGATGTCGATGTCGCGATTGGCGATGCGGCCGGAATTCACCACCGGCGAGTCGTAGCGCAGCATCTCCTCGACGGCGTTCTTGATGAGGCCCGGATCGGCGCGCAGCTTTGCGAGCTGGTCGGGGTTGTCGAGCAGCGCCTTCGTGCCGTTGCCGATCAGGTCGGTGGTCGTCACGTTGCCGGCGATCAGCAGCAGGTCGCACTGGCGCACCATCTCGTCCTCGGAGAGTGAGTCGCCGTCTTCCTCGGCGCGAATCATCTCCGAGATCAGGTCCTCGCCGGGAGCCTGGCGCCGCCGTGCGATCTCGTCACGGAAAAACGATTCGAGCTGCTCACGCGCGGCATCGCCGACGGCCCGTTCCGCCTCGGTGGAGAATGGATTGAAGCTCACCGTCACGCTGTCGTCGGACCAGCGTTTGAAATCACCGTGTTTCGACGGATCGATCCCGAGCATTTCAGCGATGACGACCGTCGGCACCGGACCGGCGAAACGCGAGATCAGGTCGAACTCCGGGTCGTCGATGGCCGCGAGCACGCGCTGGACCACGCCCCGAACCCGTTCCTGCCAGCGCTCGACGGCGGCAGGCGTGAACGAACCGCTCACCAGCGCCCGCAACCGCCGGTGCCCGGGCTCGTCCATCAGCAGCATCGACGGCTCTTCGTCACGGTTGTTCTGCAGCAGGAAATTCCGCGTGAACGTGCCCTCGTTGGCCTTGCGCGGGTCGCTCCAGAAGTCGCGGTCACGCAGGATCTGCTTCACGTCGTCGTGGCGGGTATAGATGTAGCGCTTGAGCTGGGTATCTTCGTGCACGGGCGCACGTTGCTGCAGCAGTTTCAGGATGCGGTAGGGATCCTCGCGGAAACGTTCGTCCAGCGGTGTGAGCTGCACGCCTTCCGGCAACTTTTCACCGGTTGCGGCGGGTGGCTTGATCGACTGCTCAGACATCGCGTGATCCTCCTGATTCAGGTTTGCCGTCCATTTCGAGCATCTCGGCCCTCGCCTTCCGGTTCGCGACGAACTCCTCCGTCGAGTTGACTCGGGGCGGCGGCACATCGGGGACGGGCACGCCGAGAAAGCTGCACAAGGGCTCCCAGCCTTGTGCCACTTCATAGACCAGCAGACGCTCCGCCGGGATGCGTTCACGTACGGCGGCATTGTGGCGCTTGAAGACATCGATCACGTGATCGTGTTCGCGAATCCGTCCGTCGAACAGTTGCGCGATGACCTTGTTGAACATCTGCTGAAAGGCACTGGGAGTGCCCGGCGGCATCTCGGCCGGGAAGATCGTGGCCTGCGTCGACTTGAACCACGCTTCCGGGTCACGCTCGGTCAAAATGACCTTCGCATCGGGAAACGCCTCGGCCAGCTCTGCATAGAAGGTGCAGGAAGGCCAATCGACGGTGGAATTGTAGCCGGCGAAGATCTTCTCCCAGTCCGGCTTGCCGTTGGCGGCGTCCAGCCACCAGCCGATCGAGTCGGGGTTCTGGAAGACTTCCACCATGTGATAGCACGGCCCGAACCCCAGCTGCTCGAGCGCGAGCTTCAGCGAGAGCGTTCCGGTCCGGCCGAACCCGGCGCCGATGACCTCGAGTGACATGACATGACTCCCAGTCGCCTTGGGTGATACCTTTTCGTCGTCGGCATTTTCGCGCTTCGGACCTCAGCGGCCGGGAGTATACTTCGACGCCTCACGAGGCGGGAGCGGGTCATGAGTGACGGGGGACGTCTGAGCGGCAAGGTGGCCCTCATTACCGGCGGTGCCAGCGGAATCGGTCGCGCCTGCGCCGAGCGCTACGCGGAGGAAGGGGCCGACGTGGTGATTGCCGACCGCGACGCCCGGCGCGGCGCCGAGGTGGTGGACGCCATCCGCGCGTCCAGCAACCGGCGGGCGCTGTTCGTCGAGGTCGACACCGCCAGTGAGCAGAGCGTGGAATCCGCGGTCGAGCGCGCCGAGGTGGAATTCGGCCGCATCGACACGGTGCTCGCCGCCGCCGGCATCTCCAACGCCCGTTACCAGAGCGGCGTGCCGGCGCAGCGCGACGCCGACCTCGACTCGCGGCAGCTCGTGAACCTGCCGCTCGACGACTGGCGGCGCGTGCTCGACGTCAATCTCACCGGCGTGATGCTCACGGACCGGGCCGTCGCCCGCCGCATGATCGCCCAGGGCGTAAAAGGCACCATCGTCAACATCGCCTCCACCGCCGCGCGGATCGCGCTCCCCGGCGCCGCCGACTACTGCGTCTCGAAAGCGGGCGTCGCGATGCTGACCCACGTGCTGGCCGTGGAGCTGATCCCGCACGGCATCCGCGTCAACGCCATCGGCCCCGGGTTCATCGAGACGCCCATGACTCAAGCCATGCAGGACGACCCGGAGGGCCGCGCGATGATGCTCGCCATGACGCCCATGGGGCGCCTCGGCACGCCGCGGGAGATGGCCAACACCGCCCTCTACCTCGCCTGCGACGAGTCGTCGTACACCACCGGACACACGCTCTATCCCAATGGCGGCATGTTTACCGGCTGAGCGCCCGATCAAAGACATTCGCGCTCTGAAGAGCGCTCCCACAGGGACAACCAGGAGGGAAGCATGACGGGACGAGTAGCAGATAAGGTCGCTCTGATTACCGGAGGCGCGTCCGGCATCGGCCGCGCATGCGCGCATCGGCTGGCAGAGGAAGGCGCCCGTGTGGTGATCACCGATGTCCAGGACGAGCTCGGTGACGCCGTGGTCACCGAGATCACCGCCGCCTGCGACAGCGCGACCATCGGCGGCACTGCCGAGTATCTGCACCACGACGTCACCGACGAGCGCGCCTGGATCGACGTGATCGACACCGTCCGCAAGCGCTACGGCCGCCTGGACGTGCTGGTCAACAACGCCGGCATCGGCATCGCCTCGAGCATTGTCGCGCTGTCGCTGGCCGACTGGCAGCGTCAGCAGGCGATCAACCTCGACGGCGTCTTCCTCGGCATCAAGCACGCGATTCCGCTGATGCGCGACGGCGGCGGTGGCTCCATCATCAACATGTCGTCGGTGGCGGGCCTGAAAGGCAGCGCCCGGCTGTCCGCCTACAACGCCACTAAAGGGGGCGTGCGCCTGCTCACCAAAGGGGTGGCGCTGGAATGCGCGCAGGAACGCTGGAACATCCGCGTCAACTCGGTGCACCCCGGCATCATCGACACGCCCATCTGGACCAAGATCACCGCCGAATCGCTGCAGCCCGGCAACAACAGCCCCGGCATCGACCCCGGCGCCATGGCCGAGACCGCGGTCCCCACGGGCGTGCTCGGCAAGCCGCGGGATATCGCTAACGGAGTGTTGTTCCTGGCCAGCGACGACTCCGCGTACATCACCGGCACGGAGCTCGTGATTGACGCCGGGCTGTCCGCCTGACCCGGCGGCCGCTCGACAGGCTTTGATCGACCGAGAGGCTTGACCGGCGGGCGCTGAAATGACGTATTGCCGCTTGCCACCGGCGCCGCCCTTGATGCAGCGTAGCCTCCGTGCGCCACGATCACCTCCAGACCCTGCGCCGCAGCCATCCGGCTTGGCGCCTGCTGGCGGCCGATTCCGCCCCGCTGGTGGCCGGCTTCCTGCACCACTGTTTCATCGCGCCCAACGTACGGGTGCTGGCGGAGCAGGAGCTCTGCGGCCGGCTCGACGACTATCTCTACCACCTGCGCGAGACGCTCGGCGAACGCGCCTACCCGAGACCCGCCACGGAGTACCTGCGGGACTGGGCCGACGACAGCCGGGGCTGGCTGCGCCGTTACTATCCGCCCGACTCGGACGAGGCGCACTACGACCTCACCCCGGGCGCGGAGCAGGCGATTCAGTGGCTGGCCGGCCTCGAGCAGCGGCAGTTCGTGGGGGCGGAGTCGCGGCTCAAGCTCGTCTTCGATCTGCTGCAGCAGATCGAGCGCGGCAGCGAAACCGACCCCGACGTGCGGATCGCCGAGCTGCGTCACCGGCAGCAGGCCCTCGAGGCGGAGATCGAAGAGATCCGCGCCGGGCGCATGGCATTCATGGACGAGACCCAGCTCCGTGAGCGATTCCTCCAGGTACGCGACACGGCCGGGGCGCTGCTCGCCGACTTCCGCCAGGTGGAGCACAACTTCCGGGAGCTCGACCGCCAGGTGCGCGAGCGCATCGCCACGTGGAGCGGCAGTCGGGGCGAGGTGCTGGCCGAGGTGTTCGGCGAGCGTGACGAGATCGCCGACTCAGACCAGGGCCGGAGCTTCCGCGCGTTCTGGGACCTCTTGATGTCGCCGGCCCGCCAGGAGGAGCTTACCCGGCTGCTCGAGGCGGTGCTCGCGCTCGAGCCCGTGGCAGCGCTGAATCCCGACCCGCGCTTGAAGCGCATTCACTACGATTGGCTCGCGGCGGGAGAGCTGGCGCAACGAACGGTGGCGCGTCTGTCGGAGCAACTGCGCCGCTATCTGGACGATCAGGCCTGGCTCGAGAACCGTCGCATCATGGACGTGATCCGTTCGGTGGAGCGCCACGCGCTGGCGATCCGCGCGCAGCCGCCGTCTGCGCCGCTGATGGCGGTGGATGGGCTGTCGCCGGAGGTGGCCCTGCCGCTGGAGCGCCCTCTGTTCAGCCCGCCGGCCACGCGCCGTCTCGATCAGGAGGTGGTGGAGGCCGACACCGCGGCGCTGTCGGCGGATGCGCTGTTTGATCAGGTGTACGTGGACAAGGACCGCCTGCGGGCGCATCTGCGGCGGGCCTTGCATGCGCGGCCCCAGGTGAGCCTGACGGAGCTCCTCGAGGCGCATCCGCTGGAGCTGGGCCTGGCTGAGCTGGTGGCGTGGCTCAGCCTCGCTACCGGCGAGTGCCCATCGGCCATCGACGAGGGCACGTCCCGCAGCGTGAAGTGGGCAGACGCCCATGGCGTGGTGCGAACGGCCACCGTGCCGGAGGTGGTGTTCGTGCGGGATAACACCAAAACTGATGCTACTGTGGGAGCGGCGTCCCGGCCGCGATCCGGCAATTCAGACATCGCGACCGGGAGGTCGCTCCCACAAGAGCAGAGGTCGCTCCCACAAGAGCAGAGGCAGGAGCAGAAATCATGAGTGAAGCTGCCGTTCAGCCCGAGCCTCAGCTCACGCCCGTGCTGGTCGCGCTGTTCCGCGGCGTGCTCTACCAGGACCAGCACACGGCGCTGTGGAACGACATGCTGCGCCTGGAGAACCAGGTGCGCGATCAAGCTGCCCTGTTCGGGCTCGAGCTCATGCTCCACGAGGCCAATGGCTACGCGTTTCTGCGCCAGCGGCCGGCCGAGGAGGAAGAGGTTCTGCCGCGGCTCGTGCCCCGGCGGCCGCTCAGTTACCCCGTCAGCCTGTTGCTGGCGCTGCTGCGCAAGAAGCTGGCCGAACACGACGCCGGCGGCGGGGAGGCACGGCTGATCCTCGAGCGCGAGCAGATCGTCGACATGCTGCGGCTGTTCCTGCCCGAAACCGCCAACGACGCCCGCCTGGTGGACAAGGTGGATGCGCACATCAACAAGGCGCTGGAGCTGGGGTTTCTGCGGCGGCTCCGGGGCGAGCAGCAACGCTTCGAGGTCCGTCGCATACTGGCGGCGTTCGTGGACGCCCAGTGGCTGGCCGATTTCGAAGCGCGGCTCGCCGAATACCGCCGCTACCTGGAGAATCCCGGCGCCACGGCCGATGACGACGTGGGAGCGGTCTCCAGACCGCGATCCTGACCCCGCGGCGAAGCTTCATGAACGACATGCAGGAACAATGGTTCGACTTCGCCGGCAGCGATGAGCGCACGGGCTTTCGCCTGGAGCGCTGCGAGGTGTTCAACTGGGGCACCTTCGACGGCCGCGTGTGGTCGTTTTCGCCCGGTGGCGCCAACAGCCTGCTCACCGGTGACATCGGCTCCGGCAAGTCCACTCTGGTGGACGCCATCACCACGCTGCTGGTGCCCGCCCAGCGCATCACTTACAACAAGGCCGCAGGCGCCGAGGCGCGCGAGCGCAGCCTGCGCTCTTACGTGCTCGGCCACTACAAATCGGAGCGCGGCGATGCGGGGTTGTCGGCCCGCGCCGTGTCGCTGCGCGACCAGAACAGCTATTCGGTGATTCTCGGCCACTTCTTCAACGCCGGCTTCGATCACCACGTGACCCTCGCTCAGGTGTTCTGGATGAAGGACGTTCAGGGCCAGCCGGCGCGGCTGTACGTGGTGGCCGACCGTCCGCTGACCATCGCCGAGGATTTCGCCGGTTTCGGCAACGAGATCGCCGGTCTCAGAAAGCGTCTGCGTCAGACCGACCATGTGGAGGTCTTCGACAGCTTTCCGCCCTACGGCGCCGCGTTCCGCCGCCGATTCGGCATCGACAACGAGCAGGCTCTGGAGCTGTTCAGTCAGACCGTGTCGATGAAGTCGGTGGGCAACCTCACCGAGTTCGTGCGCGGCCACATGCTCGAGCCGTTCGACGTGGCCGGCCGCATCGAGGCGCTGATCCGGCACTTCGACGATCTCGATCGGGCACACCAGGCGGTGGTGAAGGCCCGCCGCCAGATCGAGGCGCTGACGCCGCTGGTGGCGGATTGCGACCAGCATGCCGAACTCGAGGCGGAGAGCCACGGGCTCCGCCAGTGTCGGGAGGCGCTGCGGCCGTTCTTCGCCGAGCTCGAGGCCGAGCTGCTGGAGAAGCGCCGCGGCAACCTAACCGCCGACCTGGCGCGAATCGCAGCCGAGCTGCGGCGGTTGCGAGGTGAACGCACGTCGCTCAGGGCCGGGCGCGACGAGCTGCGCCAGGCCATCGCCGACAACGGCGGCGACCGGGTCGCACGCATCGCCAACGACATCGCCCGGTTGCAGGGCCTTCGCGATGAACGGCGGCGCCGCGCCGGCGACTACGCGCATCTGGCCGAGAGCCTGGATCTGCCCGCGGCACACGATGCCGGCACATTCCTCGACAATCGGTCTCACGCGGAGCGCGAGCTCCGCGAGTTGGACGATGGCCGGGCGGCCGCGCAGAACGCCGTGACCGAAGCCAGCGTCGAGTTCCGCACCGTCAACGACCAGCATGCGGACGTCGAGTCGGAGATCGTCTCGCTGCAGGGCCGCACTTCCAGCATCCCCGCGCACATGCTCGACCTCAAGCAGCGGCTGGCGAAGTCCGTGGGCGTGCCTGTCGACACGCTGCCGTTCGCCGGCGAGCTCATCGAGGTGCGCGAGGAGGAGGTTGACTGGGAGGGCGCTGCGGAGCGACTGCTCCACAACTTCGCGCTGTCGCTGCTCGTGCCGGACGACCATTACCCGGCCGTGGCCGATTGGGTGGACCGCACCCACCTGGGGAGCCGGCTGGTTTACTTTCGCGTGCGTCCGCCCCGCGACGCTTCCCTGCCGGACCTGCATCCCCGATCGCTCATGCGCAAGCTCTCCGTCCGCCCGGAGTCCGCGGTCTACGGCTGGCTGGAGCACGAGCTGGCGCGGCGCTTCGACTACGCCTGCTGCGCCGACCTCGGCGAGTTCCGCCGCGAGCGCCGGGCCGTCACCCGGCAGGGTCAGATCAAGGGCGCCGACGCGCGCCACGAGAAGGACGACCGGCATCGGATCGATGATCGCACCCGCTACGTGCTGGGCTGGACCAACGCCCGAAAGATCGAGGCACTCGAGCGAACGCGCAGCGATCTGCAGCGACGGGCCCAGGCGGCCGGCGAGCGGCTTGCGGGCGCCCAACGTGCGGTACGGGATCTAGATGATCGCGCTAACCGGCTCCACCAGCTTCTGGTTTACGCCGATCAAGAGGAGCTGGACTGGCAGCCTCTGGCGCTCGCCATTGGCCAGCTCGACGAGGAACGCCGCACCCTCGAACAGTCATCGGACAAGCTGCGCGAGCTGAACCGGCGCCTCCAGTCACTGGACGACGAGGTGACGCGCAACGATGAGGGCATCAGCGCCGCGGAGCGTGCCGAGGCGACCCAGCACGACAAGCTTCAGGCGGCCGAGCGTGATCTCGAGGAATGCCGGGCGCTGCTGGCAGAGACGCCGGACGACGTGCGCCAGCGCGACTTCCCCCGGCTCGCCGCCATGCGTCCGGAAGCGCTCGGTGAGCACACCCTGACGGTGGAATCCTGCGACAACCGTCAGACCGACATGCGCGACTGGCTGCAGGCGAAGCTGGATGCCGCGGACAAACGCCTGCAGCGCACCCGTGAACGCATCGTCGGTGCCATGCAGGCGTACTGCAAAGACTGGCCCCTCGAGACCCGTGAGGTCGACGTCGCCATCGACGCGGCAGGCGAGTACCGTCAGATGCTGCGCGTGCTCACCGACGACGATCTGCCGCGCTTCGAGGTGCGCTTCAAGGAGCTCTTGAACGAGAACACCATCCGCGAGATTGCCGGGTTTCAGGCGCTCCTCAATTATCAGCGAGAGCAGATCCGCGAGCGCATCGAGCGCATCAACCGGTCGCTGGCCCAGATCGACTACAACCCGGGCCGCTACATCACCCTGCTGGCGGAGGGCGCGGTGGACGCCGAGGTGCGCGACTTCCGCCAAGAGCTGAGAGCCTGCACCGAAGGCACGATCACCGCCTCGGAGTCGGAGCAGTACTCCGAGGCCAAGTTCCTGCAGGTGCAGGCCATCATCAACCGCCTGCGCGGCCGCGAAGGCTACACCGACATCGACAGGCGCTGGGTGCGCAAGGTCACCGACGTGCGCAACTGGTTCGTGTTTTCGGTGAGCGAACGCTGGCGGGAAGACGACCGCGAGCACGAGCACTACACCGACTCCGGCGGCAAGTCCGGCGGTCAGAAGGAGAAGCTGGCCTACACGGTGCTGGCGGCGAGCCTGGCCTATCAGTTCGGGCTGGAATGGGGCGAGCAGCGCTCCCGCTCGTTCCGCTTCGTGGTGATCGATGAGGCCTTCGGCCGGGGCTCCGACGAATCCGCCCGCTACGGGCTCGAGCTGTTCGCGAAGCTCAACCTCCAGCTGCTGATCGTCACGCCGTTGCAGAAGATCCACATCATCGAGCCGTTCGTCGCCAGCGTCGGCTTCGTGCACATCGATGGCGGCAGTCGCTCCATGCTCCGCCAGCTCACCATCGAGGAGTACCGGGCGGAGAAGGAGGCGCGGGCGCTGGTGCAGCAGACAGCGGCGGCGCCGCAGCCGGTGAACGGCTCCGGGGGCTGATCCGGCGTGGGAGGTTGGACGCGCCCCGAGGACGTCACTGCCGCGCTGCGCAAGCGCTGGCGGCGGGGCGATCTGCTCGCTGCCCGGGTCGGCGGTGCGCCGGTGATTCCTCTCGAGCTGCCGTTGAAACGTCCCAGCGCCCGGGAGATCGCGGAGCAATTCGGCGCCGTGATGAGCTGGGTGGAGACTCTGCGCCAGGGCAGCGGAGAGGTCCGCGGCCGCGGCTATCGTCTGTGCTGGCAGCACATGGCCAATCGGGTGCAGGGCAGCAACGAGCTGCCGGTGGCGGCGCGGATCGAGACCGAGGCCGACGCCTTCTTTCTGCTGCGCGAGGAGGCGGCGGTACGGCGCTTCGATGTCATTGCCGATCAAACGCTGGCCCGTTACCCCGGGCTTGCCGGCTGGCTCGCCAAGCGCTCCCTGCAGGCGCTCGAGCACGCCGACGACTGGCCCGCCATCCTCGACGTGCTCGACAGCTTCGTGCACCGCCCTCGTCCGGGCGTGTACCTGCGCCAGCTCGACGTCCCCGGCGTGGATACGAAGTTCATCGAGTCGCGGCGCCGCCTCATCGGCGATCTGCTCGACGCGGTGTTGCCGGAAGGCGCGGTCGATTCCGCGGCGACCGGTGCCGCGAAATTCGCGCAGCGTTACGGTCTGAAGGCCGAGCCGGCATTGATCCGCTTCCGCCTGCTCGATCCCGCCGTCGATTTCCACGGGCTGACCGATCTGTCGGTGCCGGCGGAGGAGTTCGCGCGCCTCGAGCTGCCCGTCTCGCAGGTGTTCATCACCGAGAACCGCATCAACGGCCTCGCCATGCCGGCTTGCGCCGGGACCCTCGTGATCTTCGGGCTCGGCTACGGCCTCGACCGGCTGTCGGACATCCCCTGGCTGGCGCGGTGCCGGCTCTGGTACTGGGGCGACATCGACACCCACGGCTTCGGCATCCTGAACCGGCTGCGACAGATACTGCCCAATGCCCGTTCTTTGCTGATGGATCGCGAGACGCTGCTCACGCACCGTCGCCTGTGGGTCCGCGAGCCTGCCGAGCACCGATACCTTGGCGAGCCCGGCCACCTCACTCCTGACGAGCGCGCGCTGTTCGAGGATCTGCGCCACGACCGTCTCGGCGAGCGGGTTCGCCTCGAGCAGGAACGTATTGGCTATGGCGTCGTGGAACGGGCAGTACAGATCGTTGGAAGCGCTACCGATTCTTACCTGTAGCGCCGCGCGGAAGCTGGGCACTTTGGCCGACCTGACGGCGGAACGTGTAGATCGGGTTCCCCCTCCACAGCGTGCCGCCGCTCGCAGGTGCTATGCTCCCGCTCAACGACCCCGGAGCAGCAATGAACATAGCCACATCCGTTGACCATCTGATGTGGGGTGCCGCCGACCTGGCTGAAGGGATGGCGGAGATCAGGCGGCTGTTCGACGCGGATCCGGTGCCGGGTGGCGCGCACCCGGGTCTGGGGACCCACAACGCGCTGCTCGGCCTTGCCGACGGGCGTTACCTCGAGATCATTGCGCCGGATCCGAACCAGCGACAGTCGGGCGGCTTCGCGGCAGCACTGTCCGATCTCGCCCGCCCGGCCCTGATCACCTGGGCGCTGCGCAGCCGCGACCTGCCCGGCGTGGCCAGGCAGCTCTCGGCGGCCGGCCTCGAGACCCGTGGTCCGGTGGCCACGCGCCGCACCACGCCGGACGGGACCGAGCTCGCCTGGGAGCTGCTGTTTCCCCGCGGGCACGACTTCGGTGCGCTCATGCCGTTCTTCATCGACTGGGGAGACGGCGGCCATCCCGCCGATGACCTTCATCCGGCCGGGACGCTGGAAGCCATCACCGTGGAATCGCCGCACGCGGTGGCACTGCGCCGCTTGCTCGGCAAGGTCGACGTGCCGCTGGTGGTGCGCGAAGCGACCGAACCGGCGTTGCATGCCACCATCGGCACGGCTCATGGTGACATCGTTCTGGAGGCTTCCCCGGCCACCGCGGGCATGCGATTCGGCTGAGGTATCCGAGTTCATCCGCGGCCACAGCGCGAGGTAATCCGCCGTGGCGTCGCCCCCGGCTGCGCGCCTTCAGTGCTCGTGTACGCCGGTGCTCATCATCAGAAAACCGGTGAACGCGGCGTTGTTCGGCGACAGCGACGGGTGGACGTGCCGCTTCATCTCGGCGACCGCGTCGCGATAGCGGGCGTAGAACGCCCAGCTCGGGCGCGGCCTGTATTCCAGACCCTCGAGCTCGAACTGGCGGATCGCGTTCTTGGTGGTGGTCGGCTTCACAAAGACTTCGTCATGCGGTCGATACTGATAGCCGATGATGGTCATCAGGCTCCACTTCGCCAGCTTGCCCATCGTCAGCACCTCCAGCACCTGATCGAAACCCGCTTCCCGATTGCCGTGCAGCAGCTTCCTGAATCCGTCAGTGAGGTGGGCGCGATCGTCCTTGCTCAGCCCGTTCACGTAGTCGCGGAATTTCGGCTTCTCGAACATCGACACCATCGACGAGCGGGTGACGATCTTGACGATGTCGTCCAGCACCTGGCCGGGCAGCGAGAACCGCGGTTTGGCGAGCGCGGTAGCGGCGAACTCCGAGAGCTTGGCGACGTTGTGCTTACGCCGCACCGCCTGCATCGCCTCGTCGTCGAACCCGTTCGGGTATGCGTGCAGGAACATGGCCTCGGCGTCCCGCAATTTGTCGAAGTTCACGATCTGCTCCTGTTTGCGATTACGCGTCGTGCGCTCACCGCCAGAGCCAGCGCGCAGCGTCTGCGAAGATGGCGGCCCGTATCCCGACCTTCGGTGACCGGCCCGGGTGGATCTGCCATGATGACCGGCCACCGGACCCGAGTGAGGGAGACCCATGGCCACACCGGACATCGACATCCAACAGCCACCAGCGGAGTGGCTCGAGCCAATCGAAGGCTACACCTTCAAACCCGCCGTCGTCTCCGTGACCCGCGCCCAGCAGGCCGAAAAGCTGAGCCTCTGCGGCCTGCCCGCCGACGTCTTCGGCGACGCGGTGGATCCGTCGTTCTTCATCGCGCTCGGCATCCGCGCCGGCATCGCCAACGGCATCTCTGCGGAGGGCAACGTCAACATGCTGCAGCGACTGGTGCAGCATCGGCCCGCGCGTCTCGGCGAGCCGCTGCGGGTCAAGGGCGCCATCGACCAGGTGACGCCGGTGCCGCGCGGCCGCACGGTCCATACCGATGTGTGGTTCGAGGATGAGGCTGGGGCAAGCATCATCGCGGCGCCGCGCACTTCACTGAAGCCGGACCCGGACAAGGCCGGCAACCGCGGCGCCGGCCAGCGGCCACCGCCGGTCATCGAAGACGTCGAGGCCCTTGAGCCGCTCTCGACCCACACACTCACCCCCGAAATCGTCAAGGGCTACAGCAGCGAAGGGAACAGCATTCATTACGAGATGGCAGCCGCCAATCGCGCGGGTTTTCGCGCCCCGCTCATCGGCGGCGGTATGGGCGTGCACTATCTGCAGAGCGCCCTGTGGCAACACCGCCCGCCGGAGCGGCTGGATCTGGACATCTACTTCCGCCGGCCGATCTTCTGGGACGACACGTTCACGGTGGCGGTGGCGTCCGGAGCAGACGGCTGGCGCGCCCTGGCGCTGATCAAAGACGGCAAGGTGCTGACGGAGGCCCGGTTGGCCCTCCGCTAGTCTCGCCGCAACTGAATCGCCTGTCGCCGGCCCGCGGTCGCGATTCGTCGACGTCCTCGCCGGAGAGGAGCGTTGGTCCAGCAGAGCTGCCCGCATCGACACTACCGTCTGGGTGATTGGACGTTGGACCTGGCTGCAAGCCGGCTCGCCCGGGACGGCTGCAAGCAGTTGCTGGACCCGAAAGAGCTGAGTGTGCTGATGCACCTGGCCGAGCGCTCGCAGGAAGCGGTTCGCATCAATGAACTGCTCGAGCGCAGCTGGCCAGGGGTAGTGGTCGGCGACAACGCAGTCCACCAAGTCATCGGCCGGCTCCGCAAGGCGCTCCGCGACGACGCCAGACACCCTCTCTACATCGAGACGTTACCCAAACGCGGCTATCGGCTTCTGATTCCGGCGGTACCGCTCGATGGCGCAGCTGAGCCCGATACCGTGGAGCGCGATCGTCGGTTTTCCCGGCGTCTCCTGCGGGTGTCGTACTTTTTGCCCATCGGCCCAGCCTCGCCGCGGTGCTCGTGGGGGTGGGGGTGGTGCTCTGGCTCGGCGTGCGCACCTCCAGCATCGGAACCATCGCCGCGTCGAACGTGATCGTCCAGCCATTCGTCGTGCGCAGCACCGATGAGGGCACCGCCGACGTTGCTGCGTCTTTCCAGGACAAGCTGATCCAGCGTCTCGCCCGGGTGGGCACGTTCAGCGTCTTCTCCGGCGCGGCCGATACCTCGCGCAGCGCCTCACCAAGCTACCTGCTGACCGGCGCCGTGCACCCGATCGCCGGCCAGCGTCACGAGCTATCGGTTCGCCTGCAGGAGGCACGGAGCGGACGGCTGGTCTGGTCGCAGGGCTTCAACGTCACCGCCCATGGCGTTCCGGAGGCGCTGGCGGTGATCGCCGACCAGGTCACTCAGGCGGTCGACATCGTTCTGAACCCGCTTGTGGAGCGGCTGCACGCCCGCTACCCGGCCACAGCCCCCGAAGCCTGGTACGCGTATCTCAAAGGGCGGGCAATCGGTGGTACCGGCAATCCTCGCCGCATTGGCGAAGCGCTGTCTCTGTACCAGCAGGCATCGCAGCTCGATCCAGAGTTCGCGCTTGCGCAGGCGTTTGAAGGCTGGTCCTACTACCATCTCGGCAACACCGGCGGCATGGACATGGCGGCTGCCGTGGGCAACGCCCGGGCTCACGCGCGAGCTGCGCTCGGGCTGGATCCCGCGCTGACGGCAGCGCATCTGCTGGATGCCTGGATCAAACTCTACGACCGGGACTTCTCTGGTGCCGAGACCGCGATGCAGCGGGTCGTCTGGGACGACGCCGACGCGTTCCTCCGCTCACAGATCTACTTTTATTACACCGTCTGCGGCCGGTTCGACGAAGCGCTCGCCAGTGTGGACCGCGCCATATCCGCGAGCGCGGTGCCGACCGCGGCCCAGACCGACAAGGCGCAGATCCTCTGGTACATGAAGCGCTTTGCGGCAGCCCTCGAGGTCATCGAGAGCGTACGCGCGGTGCGTCCGAACTACTGGAAGGCCGCAGTAGTTCACTACTGGATCCTGCGGTCTCTCCGACGCGATGCTGCAGCGCAGGCGCTGCTCGCCGAAACGGTGCTGCGGGCCCTGCCGATGTCCCGCGCACCGGCATCCAGGCAGCTGTTCGATGTCAATTTCGCTCACGCGGTGGCCAACGGTGAGACTCCGATTCCGCCCTCCTTTGCCTGGCGCTACTACGTACCTGCTTACGCAGAGTCGGGCAATCCCCGGTTGGCCGTCGATTGGCTGAGAAAGGGCTACGCGCAAGGTGACCGCAACGAGGTGCTCTTCTATCGCGTCGATCAGAACCCGGGGTTGGAGGCGATGCGCCAGCATCCGGACTATCGCCGCTTCATAGACGAGACCATCGGCCATCCGTCGACGTGTCCGGGATCGTGAGGCGCTGGCAGCGCGCCCTCACGGGCGGGCTACCAGCCTTGAGCCACGAGGCCTCCGGGAGAGGTAGACTCGAGGCAACCGCGGCTCCAACCACAGCTCAGGCAAGGCGAACCCATGACGACCGACACGTTGCTGCCCTGGCTGCTCGATTCCGATCCGGCGATCCGCTGGCAGGTCAGACGCGACCTCATGAACGAGCCCGAGGATGTGGTCGCCGCCGAACGCTCGCGTGTCGCGGTGGCCGGATGGGGCGCCTGGCTGCTTGACCTCCAGCAGCCCGATGGCAACTGGGGCGGTGGGCCGTGGGTGTCGAAGAGCTGGGCGTCCACCATGGAGACCCTGATGCTGCTGAGGGAGCTGGGGCTCGACCCGGCGAGCCCGCGAGCCCGGAAGGCCATCGACCTGGTCCGTGAGCGGAGTGACTGGGGCCCCTACCACGGCCACTCGCCGTTCTTCGAAGGCGAGGTCGAACCGTGCATCAACGGCAGGGTCCTGGCGTGCGGCGCGTATTTCGGCGCCACCAGCGACCGGCTGGCCGAGCGGCTGCTCGGTGAGCAGCTGCCGGACGGCGGCTGGAACTGCGACGCCCCTCCAAGCACTCGCTCCTCGTTCAATTCGACCATCTGCGTTCTGGAAGGACTGCTGGAATACGAGAAGGCGAAGGGGCCGAGCAGTGCAGTTACCGAGGCTCGCCAGCGCGGCCAGCAGTACCTGCTGGAACGCAGACTGTTCAGGTCGCTGTCGACCGGCAAAGTCATTGAGCACGATCGCCGGGGCGGCCGCGACTGGCGGCTGTTCACCTTTCCGATGCGCTGGCACTACGACATTCTGTGGGGCCTGGATTACCTGCGAAGGGCCGGAGCGGCTGCCGACGAGCGCGCCGCGGAGGCCGTCGAGCTGATCGCCGGGCAGCAACGGCCCGATGGCCGCTGGCCGCTCGGCAGCCCGCATGCCGGTGCGGTGCATTTCGACATGGAGCACGGCAGCGAAAGGGCGAGCCGCTGGAATACGCTCCGTGCGCTGCGCGTGCTGGAGTGGTACCAGCGCAACGACCGCCACTGACCCGAGGATGGTCCAGCGTCAGACGCCGTGAGGCACCCCGAGTTGTCAACCATCAACCGCGCGGGCTAGTGTGCGACGCACCACGAGATGGAGCTCGGGAGTCGCGATGAGCGCACAGCGCCTGAACCAAAGATCTGCCTGATGTACCACGGCTGGAGAATCGTTGCCGCCCTGTTCGTTATCCTGGTCTTCACCTCGGGGCTCGGCTTCTACAACCACAGCGTGTTGCTGCAGGCGTTGATTGCCGAACGAGGGCTTTCGGTAACGACCTCGTCGACCGCGGTGTCGATATTCTTCTTCGCCAGCGGGCTGGCCGGCCTGGTAATCGCGCCAGCGCTGGATCGTCTGCACGTACGCACCGTGGTCATTGCAGGCGCGTGCCTCGCGGCTGCGTCGCTGTTCGCGATCGGGCACGTGACGTCCGAGGCTCAGGTATTTGTGGCGTATGCCGTGTTTGGCGTCGGCTTCGCCGCCTCCGGACTGTTGCCGGCGACCACCCTGGTCACGCGCTGGTTCGAGCGCAGGCGCGCGATGGCCATGTCGCTGGCCTCGACGGGGCTTTCGGTGGGCGGCGTGGTCGTGACACCCGTCAGCGCGATTCTGGTCGAGAACGTGGGCATCACGGAAGCGACCTACTACCTGGCCGCCGCTTACCTCCTCGGCGTCATCCCGTTTTGCTTGATGCTGGTCTCATCACCCCGGGATGTCGGCCTCGCCATTGATGGTGCAAGGCTGGTCGACGGCGCCGCCGGCGTTCCTGAACGCGGTACGTCATTCAGCGAGGCGGTCAGGGGATGGTATTTCTGGGCGCTGGGTTTCGCGTACCTGTTCCTGATGATGGCTCAGGTCGGCGGCATTGCCCATCAGTACGGCATCATCAGCCAGCACCTCTCCGGAGAAACGGCGGCACTCGCCCTTGGGGTGATTCCCGTCTTCAGCATTCTCGGTCGTCTGGCCGGCGGAGTCCTCATCGACGCCTATCCGGTACGCACGTTCACGCTGGTCATGATGGCAATGCAATCGGCCTCACTCGTGACCCTGGGCCTCAGTAGCTCGCTGGCCGGTTTTCTGGCCGCACTGGCGCTCTTCGGGATCACCATTGGCAACCTGCTGATGCTGCAACCGCTGCTCATCGCGGCCGCCTACGGACCGCGAAGCTACAGCCGCCTGTTCAGCGTCGCCAACCTGATGTCGACCTTGGGCGTGGCCGGCGGTCCGCTCATCGTCGGTTTGCTCTTCGAGCGCCTGGGTGACTACGACGCGGCATATGTCGTTGCCGGCGTGGCAGGACTGGTGGGCTTCCTATTTTACTTATCCAGCCGGTACAGTTTGCCCGTGCACGTCGAGCCGCGTCCGACCGTCCGGTCGTGATGGCCCGACAGAACGTTATCAGGAGGACGACGACATGTTCATCGCCATGAACCGATTCCGCATCGCGCGAGGGTTCGAAGAAGGATTCGAGAAGGTATGGCGCGAGCGCGAATCCTATCTCGACCAGGTGCCGGGCTTCCGATCCTTTTCATTGCTGCGCGGCCCCGAGCGCGACGATCACGTGCTCTATGCGTCTCACAGTACGTGGGACTCGCGCCAGGCGTTCGAGGCGTGGACGGAGTCGGAGGGCTTCCGCAAAGCCCACGCTCAGGCGAGCGCGCCGAAAGGAACCTACCTCGGCCATCCGGAGCTGGAGACCTTCGAAGCCGTGGTTTGATTGCACGTGACGCGGCCAGCCGTGTCGTTCAGCAAACGAGTGAGACGCCACGCATGCCAGGAATACTGTTGGTGTACTACACGCGCACTGGTTCTACCCGGGAGGTGGCGCAGGACCTGGCAAGGCATCTGCAGTGCGACGTTGAAGAGATCATAGACAAGAAGGACCGCAGCGGAACTGCAGGCTATTTCGCGACCCTGCTGGATAGACTTCTGAGGCGGTTGTCCGACATTCAGCCTTCGATGAAGGATCCCGGGAATTACGACCTGGTGGTGATGGGCGGTCCGGTATGGATGGGCAGCGTGGCTGCTCCCCTCCGCGCATACATCCTGCGCCACAGGCCCCGCATCAACGAGTTCGCTTACTTTTGCTCGTTCGGAGGGTGGGCTCCGGAGAAATCGCTGGAAGAGGTTGAGACACTGCTGGACAAGGAGGCGGTCTCGTCCCTCTTGGTCATGCGCTCCGAAATCGCAGTACCGGTTGGCGGGCCGTTTCTTGAAGAGAAACGCAAGGTCAGGGAAAGCTACGACAAAAGGGTTGAACAATTCGCGGCTACGCTGCAATCGGAAGCGAGGAGATTGAACAGTACCGGCAGTTGAAGGCAAGGGAGATTCGGCCGGCGACGAAGTCGAGCTATGCCGGACGATCCCGCCTGCGGCGGCGCCAAGCGGGTTCAGGCAGCCGTACTGCCGACCAGCCACGCGGCCCCGGCCAGGCGCACGGCAGTGCCGTCCACGTAGTCGGTAAGCGCCTCGCGGATGGACGCGACAGCGGCGGTCACGACCTCTGCCGGCTCGTTGCGCAGCCAGCTGTTGACGGCGCCGATCTGGGTCGACTGAGTCACGGCCTCTTCCAGGCCGCGGCCGGCGGCGATGTCGAGATCGAGGTCGAGCTCATCCACCTGCGGCGGTGACCAGCCGGCGGCAGTGAGCACCTGGGAGACGCGGTCCGGATCCGCGAAGGCGAACATTCCCGGCGCGCGCGGGTTCGCTTTGGGCCGCGGCGGCACATGGGGAGCGACCGCACGCATTGGCACGTCGACCCAGGGATTTTCGGCAAGAGACCGCCAGCACACGAACGCCATTCGCGCGCCCGGATTCGCGGCACGACGCAGGTGCGCGAATGCCGATTGGGGGTCACCGAAGAACATCAGTCCGAAGTTCGACATCAAGAGATCAAAGCCGTCCAGCACCGCGGTCGCGGCGTCAGCCTGCCACCAATGGACGTTGTCGATGCCTGCGTTTTCAGCTCGCGATGCTGCCTCGGTCAGCATCGGGCCCGAGATGTCCAGCGCCGCGACGCGGCCTGCCGGCCCCACGGCGCGCGCAATTTCCAGCGTGCTCGCGCCGCAGCCGCAGCCGACGTCCAGCACCCGTTCGCCGGCACGCGGTGCGGCGAAGGCGAGCAACGCCTCCGTTACCGGTGCCAGAGTAATGTCAGTGTGCGCCTGGCGCGCCACCCAGGTGTGACCACCCCGCCCGTTCCAGAAGGCGAGCTGATCGGCATTGAATTGCTCGGCGTCGGCGATATGGGTTCTCCTGCCCTGCCAGGCCCAACGCTGTAAGCTGCACGAGATGGGTAGAAATGACAAGCTGTTTTGCTTACCGGGAGTACCCTGGATAGTCGCGCCTGGGCACGCTGACGTGGTACTCCCGCTGGAGAAACGCCACCAGGTCCACCAGTTGCTGTACGGTCATGACCTCGTTGTAGCTTGGCATTCGCGAATTACCTGCCTTGTCTGAGATCTCCCGCACGGTATCCTCGGGGTATCTCGGCGAGACCCGGTGCGACGGATTGATGATGGACGTCACCAGATCCTCATAGCTCTTGACCGTGGATACCTTGCCTCCCAGGCGCTTGTGAATCGGCGGCGAGCCGTCGGCACCGACTTGCTCGATGGAGCCGACGGAATGACAGGTGTTGCAGCGCAGCTCGACGAAGGTGTCCCTGCCGCGATCGGCGTCACCTTTCGGCAGCGCGAATTCCCGGCCGCAGCCGGCCAGAACCAGGGCAACACCGGCAGCGGCCAACCATGGTGCTGTCCGCGGCGGGACTACGTCGATCTCCGACCACATCGTTGCGCTCCTGAGCTCGTCATGCATTCTGATGCTGCGCGAATTACCGTACGTCTGGACGAGGCGTTGCTCAAGGGGCCAAGCGCCAGCGCGCCGAATGGGGCACGGCGCTTCAGCTGGCGAACGAAAGCAACATGTGGCCGCCAGCCGCGTAACCTCCCGCCCGGTCGTGCATCCGCTGGTCGCCCGCGGCACAATGCCAGGCGAACAGTGAGGGGAAACTTCCATGACCGGATCATGGCCGCGTCTGCTCGAGGACGTGCGGGGACCGCTCCCCGCGGCGAAGCTGGACGGCGCCGCTGCCGGCATGGGGGATTGGGGGCCAGAGTCCCGCGCGCTCGCCGCGGAGGGCCTGGTCCCGCCCGATATGCTCACCGGCATGACCCTCTTCCTGCTCGCCCGGCAGCCCCGCGACCGGACGCGCAAGCAGGACATTCCCGGTGGCAGCGGCGGCGTGGCCGGCGGCGTCTGGGTGCGCGAGCGCTACACCATCCACCGCCCGCTCGCCCGCGACGACGCCTTCACCGTCCGCGGCGCGTCCGAGGGCCGGCATGTGCACAAGGCGCGTCGCTACGGCACCACCACGAGCGAAACCTGGAACGCGGCCGGCGAGCGCGTGGCCACCAACCTCACCACCGGCCTGCTCGCGTACAAGGTTCAGGAAGGTCTGGCCGACGGCGTCGAGGGCCGCGCACCCGACGACATCACCGCGCCGGCCCCCGACTGGACGGCCGCGCGGGACAATCCTTGCCGTGCGCAGCTGGCGAGCCTCGAAGCAGGCGAGACGCTTGGCGGCGATGCGGTCACCGTGAGCCTTGCGCTGATGGCCGCCCGCGACACCAAGAACCCGGACAACCCGATCCACTCGGACCCGGAGCTCGCCCGCCGCGCCGGCCTGTCGCGGCCCATCGCCGGCGGCTCCCACGTGCTGGCCTTCACGCTCGAGCCGATCCTCGGGCGGGCCGGCCGGGAAGCTCTCTTCTACGGCGCCTGCTTCGACACCCGCTGGAAGGCGCCGGTGTACGCCGACCGGGTGATCCGCCCGCACGCGCAGGTCGTGGAAGCGCTCGCCGACCGGGTGGTGTTCGAGGTCACGGCGACGCTCGAGGACGGCACCACCGCCATGACCGGGCGCATCGTGGTGCCAATGGCATGAGCCGGGCGCTTGCCGGGGTGCGGGTGCTCGAGCTCGCCGACCGCTCGGCGGCTCTGGGCGGGCGGGTGCTCGCCGACCTCGGCGCGGAGGTGATTCTGGTGGAGCCGCCGGGCGGCGCGCCGGTCCGCCACGAGGCACCGTATCTGGCCGATGAGCCTGGGGCGGAGCGGGCGTTCGCGCACTTGTACCTGAACACCAACAAGCGCTCGGTGGTGCTCGATCTCGATGCGCCCGATGACCGCGCGCGCTTCGTCGACCTGGTGGCGACCGCCGACGTGCTGCTCGAGACCCTGCCGCCGGGGCGGCTCGACGAGCTGGGTCTGGGTCATGCGGCGCTGCGCGCCGTCAACCCGGGCCTCGTGCAGTGCTCGGTCACGCCGTTCGGCCTGTTCTCGCCCTGGCGGCACCGCAAGGCCAACGACCTGGTGGCCGGCGCGGCCGGCGGGCTGATCCAGGTCTCCGGAGAGCCCGGCGGCGTGCCGATGCAGGGCGGCGCCCATCCGTCCTACATCATGGCCGGGCTCGCCGCGGCGTCGGCCGTCACCGTCGCGCTGCATCAGCGCGACTTCGGCAACGGCGCCGGCTCGGGCGTACACATCGATCTGTCGACGCAGGAGGCCACCGCGTTGGCGGTCATGCAGACGGCCTGGCCGGCGCAATGGCCCTGGCAAGGGCGCATTCCCGCCCGCCCCGGGTTATCGGCGGCGCTCGCCTGCCGCGATGGCAAGTACGTGAGCCTGCTGGTCAGGCCGGACCGCTTCGTCGAGTTTCTCGCCTGGGCCGACGCGGTCGGCGTCCCCCACACCTTGACCGCCGACGACTGGCCCTGGGCGCGGCTCGACGCGCCGCGCCGGAACAATCCGGTGACAGCGCTCACCCGGCACCTGGCGGAAGCGCTCAGCCGCGACGAATTCGTCGCCGGTGCGCTCGAGGCCGACATCATCTGCCTGCCGGTGCTCGACTTCCCGGACCTCGAGCGCGAAGCGCAGTACCGGGAGAACGCGCAGTTCTTCGACGTCGAGCACGAGGCCCTGGGGGTGCAGCTCGGCTATGTGCGCTCCCCCGTCGACGCCATGGCCGATGGTGTGACGTTCCGGCGCGCGCCGCTGCTGGGCGAAGACCAGGCGTTGCTCGAACAGGTGCCGGCGCAAACGCGACCAGCGCCCGGGCCCGCGGCATCACCTGCGCCCAGCGGGGCGCTGTCCGGCCTGCGGGTGGTGGACTTCGGCTGGGTGCTGGCCGCGCCGATCGGCACCCGGCTCCTGGCCAGCTTCGGTGCCGAAGTCATCCGCGTGGAGTCATCCGGCAAGCCGGACTCCATGCGCAGCCAGGCGGGCCCGGACGGTAAGCCCCACCCCAGCCTCGGGGGCCTCTTCAACTCGGTCAACGCCGGCAAGAAGTCGTTGACGGTGGATCTCACCCAGCGGGCGGGCATCGCGCTCGTCAAGGAGCTCATCGCCACCGCCGACGTGGTCGTCAACAACTTCCGCCCCGGCGTGATGGAGCGCATGGGGCTCGGCTACGACGTTCTGCGGCAGATCAAGGGCGACGTGATCCTGCTCAATCTGCCGGGCGCGCACCGCGCGGGCCCCTGGGCCCGGCACCCGAGCACGGGCAACATCCTCATGGCCGCGTCCGGCTTCAACATGCTGACCGGATTTCCCGGCGAACGACCGCGGGGCATCGGCGTCGCCTACCCGGACTTCACCTCTCCGCACCTGCTGGTAGCCACCATCCTTGCCGCGGTGCGGCAGCGCCAGGCCACGGGCAGCGGCCAGGAGCTCCACCTCACCCAGCTGTCCAGCATGCTCTCGCTGCTCGGCTGCGAATGGATGCAGTACAGGGCGACGGGCGCGCAGCCGCCTCGCAACGCCAACCGCAGCGCGAACCATTGCCCACACGGCATCTATCCCGCCACCCATGCGGATGCCGATCTCGATGCCTGGGTGGCAATCGCGGTGGCGGGGGAGGCGCAGTGGGCGTCGCTGTGCCGGATCCTCGGGCAGCCGGCGCTGGCCGCGGACCCGCGATTCGCGAGCCACGCCGCCCGCAAAGCCAACGAAGACGCCGTGGATGCGCTGGTGCGCGAGTGGACGCGCTCGCGTGACAAGTGGGCCATCGCCGACGAGTTGCAGGCGGCGGGCATCGCCGCGGCGCCGGTGGAGCATCTGCGCAACATGCTGGAGAACGACCCGCAGCTCCCCGGCCACTACCAGGTGGTGCGCCAGCCCGAGGCCCCGGACGTCGACATCGTCATCGACCGCGAAGCGGCACGCTGGGTGGGCCACGAGCTCACCCTCGGCCGCGCGCCCATGCTCGGCGAGCACAACGTCTACGTCGTGCAGGAGCTGCTCGGCCGTTCGGACGAGGAGCTGGCGCGGCTGGTGTTGGACGAGGTGCTGAGCTGACGCTTTGCCAGTCGAACAACCCGTCGCCGGCGATTGACACAAAGACCGCCGGGGCGTCTGCTTCGCGCTAGCGTTGCTTGTTGGGGGGTCCACTGTGGCGTCGATAACCTACTCGACGGACGCCGACACCGGCCGCGGTGAGGCGCGTTTCTTCTTCACCATGGCCTGCGTGATGGCGGCGACGATCATCGGCGGCTTCAGCCTGAACCTGGCGATGGGCCGGTCGAGCTTCTCCCTGCCTTGGTTGGTGCAGTTTCACGCCTGGGTGTTCATGGGCTTCCTCGGCCTTTACCTGCTGCAGAACTACCTCGTGTTCTCGGACAACGTGGCGTTGCACAGGCGACTCGGTTGGCTGTCGGTGGTATGGATCCCGGCGATGGTGGTCATGGGCCTGCTGGTCCACCGCTGGTCGCTGCAGGACCACGGCGGCCCGCCGTTCTTCGACATGAACGAGTTCCTGATCAGTAATCCGCTGCAGCTGCTCGTCTTCGCTGGCTTGGCGGGCTGGGCGGTGACCGTTCGGGCGAATACCGGCTGGCACCGCCGGCTGATGTACTGCGCGTTCGCCACCCTGACCGGTCCGGGGCTGGGACGTTTGCTGCCGATGCCGTACTTGATCCCCTACGGCTGGCGGTTCGTCATCGGGGTCACCGTGCTCTTCCCGGTGATCGGGATGATCGCCGACCAGCGACGCTACGGACGCGTTCACCCGGCGTGGCTGTGGGGCGTCGGCGCCGTGCTGGCGATGCAGGTGGTCGCCGACCTCATCGCCTACAGCGCCACGGGCCTTCGCTTCACCGACTGGTTCGTCGCCGGCACGCCGGGCGCCGCGCGGCCGATGGCGGCGTTCATGCCGCCGCCGTGATCGCGACGACGCTTACCGAAGGATCATCAGGTGCCTGAGGGCGGGGCAATCATGGTCAGTGTGAGGTTCAGCAAGGCTTGCATCCGGCCCCGGGGTAAAGCGCTTGGGGTCTACGGCTAACGACATCATCCAGCCGTCGCCTATCGCGCAGAGCTGGTCGGCGAGCAGATCGGCCGGACTATCGGAGCGCACGTTGCCCTGACTTTGCCCTTGCACCAGGATCGACGTAAGCGCTTCGCGATACTTGGCGTATCGCCGCTGAATGGTGTCTGCGAACGCGGGCTCGTGCCTCGCCTGTGCGTTCAACTGAAACAGCGCGCACTGAGACGGTGTTGCCGGTGATCCAATCCAGCCACGGGAAATCGTGCGCGGCTCGCACAAAGGGCCGCGGTATGACGGAACCACGTTTGCCGATCCCGCTGATCCGACGGAGCCCCTGCATGGCGGCGATGCGCTACCGCGGCTTGCCGATGTGGAAGCCGAACGTCGAGCCACACCGGACGCCTACGACATCATCTCGTTCGCGACCGAACCTGGTGATGTGGTCGTACTTCACCCGAGCTCGCTGCACGGCGGTGCGCCGGTAGACGCAACTTTTCCGGATCGGCACACCCTGGTGTTCCGGTTCTTCGGTGACGATGCGACCTTCCAACCGCTGCCGACTTCCGCGTGGAAATTCGCGCCGTCGCGGTGGCCGGTTGCGGCGCGAGGTGAAGGCGGTCTCCTCGTCAATCGCCGATGATCACGCCACCATCGCGTTCGAGCATGGCGACGACATCGGCGGGGATTGCCCTGGAGCGAGCTGGATCGCCTGCGTTGCCCCAATGCCGGCTGAAGCTGGATTCCCGGTGCGGACGAGTTGAGGGAGCAGACCAAGCCACCTCCCGACCGTTTCAGCTACCATGCGACGGCCTGCAAAAAACGAGACAGCGATCGTGCCAGCCATAGCGCGCCTGAAGGCGGAAGAGCGTGAAGAACTGCTCGAGACCTTGAGAATCCGTTTCGAAAGGAACATGAAACGCCACCCAGGTCTCGAGTGGGAGAAGCTGCGCGCCGTGCTGGAAGCCAGCCCTGGAAAGCTGTGGTCGCTTCACGAAATGGAGCGAACTGGCGGCGAGCCGGATGTTGTGGGGTACGACAAGAGCTCTGGCGAGTACGTTTTTTTCGACTGTTCTGCGGAAAGCCCTGGAGGGCGCAGAAGCGTGTGCTATGACCGCGAGGGGCTGGAGTCGAGGAAGGAGCACAAGCCGAAAGGCAGCGCCGTTGACATGGCCGCTGCCATGGGCATTGAGCTCTTGACCGAGGATCAGTATCGCGAGCTGCAACAGCTGTGGAGTTGCGATACCAAGACGTCGAGCTGGGTGAGAACCCCTCCGGAGATCAGGGAGCTCGGCGGCGCCCTTTTTGCGATCGCCGCTACGGCCACGTCTTCACGTACCACAACGGTGCGCAGTCTTACTACGCGGCTAGAGGCTTCCGCGGCTCGCTCAGGGTTTGAGCCCCCCATGCTCTGAAATCGGGCCGCAGATTCGTGCGATCCCGCCGCTACGCCGGACTCACTGGTCACGCGTCAGCCATGGCGTGAAATGGCAGGCCGAAGCAGAGACCGGCCGCTAGAATTTCAGTTCTCCTCAAGGTCTGGTCATGGAGTAAACATGGACTCGATATCCTCCTCGTCGCTTCCGCGGCTGGCGGCTGGTTGCATGGTTGTGGTGTCCATCGTTCTAGCCGGATGCGGTAGCACCACGCACATCTACAGCGCCGACAAGACGCTCGTGTATGGCGACAGTGTGTACAACGTCTCCGGCGCGAAAGTGATAACCGCTCGCACCGACGGCGTTATCTCCGATGCCGAGACGATCGATCTGAAGGGCACCGACAAGGCGCGATTCAACGATCTGCTGAAGCAGAACGGTTCCGTGCTCGTGCGCCAAACCATCTCAATGGATGGCCGGGATCTGGTCTATCAGGCCAAGAGCGTCAGCTCGTGGTCCGACTTCGACCGTATGAACAAGCAATTCTCTTCCGCCACGGCGAGTATTCACAAATTCCTGGCTGACGAAAGTCAGACCCAATTGAAGCTCAAGTGAGAGGTGCGCTCCTGTGATCGACGGGTAAGCCTCGAATTCAAGTCGGAGGGCTGTTCTTCTTGAACCGCGTCGTGGCTGGAACGGTTGCCTGGCTCTGCTGCAGCGCCGCGTTGGCGGGTGAACCGGCGAGCCCACAAGGGGGCGAGCCGGAGCACTATATACAGGCGTGGCTCGGTGCGTTGAATACCGACGACAGTTGGACCGTTACCCAGCAGGAACCCGACCAAGGGTTCGTCGGTGGGCTCGGCACGTTGCCGTTCGGTGGCGGCGCTGCGCAGCAGCTATGGGGCCAAGGCCGGTTTCGGTTCGGCTACGAAGCCGGTGGGCTGGTCTCCTGGAAGAACGACAACACGCAGTTCTTCGGGTCCAGCGGCAGCGGCACACTGGTGGTCACCACCCACAACACCTTCCTTGGGTTTGGCGTTTTCATGGGCGGCGTCGCCAGCATGAACGTCACGCGCTACCTTCGTCTTCAGCTTGCGGCGGGGCCGTCCCTCATGTGGGCCCGGCTGGACGGCGACGACGGCAATGACGCCAGTCAGCAACCTGCCGGCCAGGCCACCGTCGTCGTCACCGGGGAATCCAGCCACGACGTGTCGCTGGTGCCGTACGGACGCGTCGGTCTGGAAGTCCTGCTCGACGACGGGCTCACCTTCGGCGTCAGCGCTCGCTACGCGAAGGATGAGTTTGATTTTGGCAGGAACGGCGACCTCGAGGTGGACGAGGTGCTCTGGCTGCTGACCATCGGCTCACGCCTATAGCCCTGCGCGACGGGGCGGCCGGCACGGGGGTGCCCGGGCCGGCCGCCTGAACGGTCACTCGGAGTCGTCCTCGCAGAATGGCGAACGCAGCTCGCAGAGCGTTTCCCGCAACGCCTCCGGATCGTCGATGCCGCAGCTGGCGTCGCCGAGCACGTCGAGGGAGTCGCCCTTGCATACCAGCTCTTCGCGGTCACCGGTGAATTCTCCATCCTCCCGGTCCACCGACAGCACGAACCCGACGCCGGGCAGGTAGTATTTGAATTCCGACGCTCCGGGTTCGAGGGGGCTGTACTCGAGCGTCTTCAGGCATCCGCCGTTGCAGGGGAAGCTGTCGTTTTCTCCGCCTGCGGCCGCGGACGGGGTGGCATTGAGGGCGACGTACCGCACGATGTCCTCCGCATTGTCCAGTGCGTATTCCTGCCGGTGGACGGCACCGGGGACAGGCACCGCCAGCGTCAACAGCCCGCCCGCGGCGAAGTCGACTCCGGATTCGAACGACCCCTCGAGGTCGCGCAGGATGCCATCCTCGTACTGGCGCGACAGCTCCCCGCAGTAGTAGACGTTGCGCTGGGCGTCCTGGGCGTACCAATCGTCGGTCACTTCGACCGGCACGTAGCCGCCGCCATCGTTGGCGACGCCATCCTCCTCCTCGTCATTCGCGCCCGATGTCACGGCCACGTCGAGCACCACGCGGCACAGCACGCCGTTGATCTCCCGGGTCTCGCCGGTCACGTACACCACGCCGAGCTCGTCGCCGGCGTGGGTGACGTAGGTGCGGCCGGCCTGCAGACTCACGAACGGATTGGCATCGGCGGTCGCGGGAATGTCGTCCGGGTCGATGAAGGTGATTGCCGGGTCCGTCAGCGGATCCTTGTAGCGCCGCTCTCCCAGCAGATCGCAGGCGTCACGTCGCGCGTCGAGCTGATCCCGGCAGGTGCCGAGATCCTCCCGGCGAGTCCTGAAGGCCTGCGGCCAGCAGGCCTGACGATCGGCCCCGTCGGTGAGCTGGAGCTGGCGACAGTTGGCGATGTTGACGTGAAAATCGTCGTAGGCCGCGGCCTGGCAGGCCTGACGCATGTCGAGGGCGCTGCGCTCACACGGCGTTTGCCCTCCATAACCTCCCGCGATGGCCGGGGCGGGTAGCAGAGCCGGTGCCCAGACGCAGCTCGACACCAGCAGCAATTTCCTCAGTTCGCGCATCCTCGATTCTCCCGCGTTGATGGCGGTGGGGAGAGGGGCCCGGCGCGCAGGATCTGTCGCTCGAGGTGGCGGTCGCGGGCAATTCGGTGTACATCCGTGGGAGCCGGCACCGGGACCGGCGCAAAGACGGTGCAATGCCTCCATGAATGCCGCCGTACGGTCAGTGGTGGTCCTCTCTGCGGCGCTCGCTGCGCGCGCCGCGGTGGCGGCCCCCATGGAGATTCGGACTGCGGTCGAGCAACTGGCGAAGCTGGGCCACGTCGTCACTTACAGTGACGATCTGGTAAAACCCGACCAGATCATCGACGTTGAGACGCCGTCGCTGTCCGAGCTCAGCCAGGCCATTGCGCCTCTCGGCCTGCAACTGGAACCGGTCGGCGACAACTGGGTCATCAGCCGGCGGAGCCCGATCCCCCAACGCTCGGCCCGGCTCTCCATCCGCTCCGGGGGACGACTGCCGTTGCGAGCGGTCGAGGCGCTGTGGAATGGGCGGGAGCATCCTCTGCAGCCGGGAAGCGACGGCACCTACACCGTCCCGCTGGACGCGGGTCCGACCGTGACCGTTCGTGCCGAGGGTCACGTTCCACAGGTGGTGACCCTGTCGTCCGAAGCGACCGCCCACGTGGTTCTCGAGCCGGTCGAGGTGATCGAGAACGTGATCGTCACTGGAACCCGGCACCGGCTCGCCGAACGCAGCGTCACGGGAACGCTCAACACCGTCAGCACCGAGGAACTGGCCACGGTGCCGAGTGTGGGAGGCGACGCCATGGGTGCCGTGAACCGGCTGCCGGGGATGTCGTCCGTCGGTGTCTCGGCGAAGCCGTGGGTTCGCGGCGGCGTGCAGGATGAGTTGCTCGTGCGCATAGACGGCGTCGAGCTGGTCGACGCCTACCACCTGGCGGACTTCCAGAACCTGTTCAGCATCGTCGACGCCCATGCCGTCCAATCGGTGGACGTCTACACAGGAGGATTCCCGGCCCGCTACGGCAATCGCATGAGCGGCGTCATGGACATCACCACGGCGGGCCCAGCAGGCGACTCGCCGCGCAGCACGATCGGCATCTCGGTGTTCTCTCTGCTCGCCAGCCACGCGGCGAGCTTCGACGGGGGGCGCGGCAGCTACCAGGCGTCGATCCGCCGGGGCAACCTGGACCAGGTGCTCGAGCGCGTGGACCCGGGACTGGGCACCCCCAACTTCTACGATGCCTACGGCCGCGTGCAGCACCGGCTCGGCGATGCCGCGCAACTCTCTACCGGTGCGCTGCTGAGCAAGGACGATGTGAGTGTCCGGGAAGATGCCACGGCGGCGCGTTCCGACATCGACAATCGCTACCTGTGGAGTCGGCTGGATCTGGACCACGGCAAAGGCCTCAGCAGCACCCACTCCCTGTCGCTGACCTCGTCCAAACGCAGCAAGGGGCAGGACGACGTGGACGACACCTCGGACACCGGGGGATTCCTGCGCAATCAGCAGTCCCTGTGGAGCCTGCAGGGGCGCAGCGAGTTTCGCCTGGACCACGACGGCGCGCTCATGGAGTTCGGTGCAGAGGCGAAATACGGCCGCAGTCACTACGACAGCGTGGCGTTGATCGACCGCGGAATCCTCGGCAGCCTGCTCGGCAATGGCGAGACGACCGGCCACGATATCCACCTCACGCATGAAGGCTGGTCCGGTGGCGTGTACTGGGCGGTCGACCTGCCGCTATGGCAATCGTGGCTGCTGCAACCCGGGCTGCGCTGGGACTTCCAGCGTTATGAGCGCGACGGCTTCAGCGACCAGGTGTCACCTCGGCTGGGGCTCTGCTACACGCCGACGGAGCGATTTTCCATGCATCTGGACGCCGGACGTTTCTTCCAGCCGCAGGAGATTCAGGAACTGCAGGTGGCGGACGGTGACGCGGCAGGCGTACAGGGCGCAGGAGGCAGACCATTTCATTGCCGGAATGGAATGGCGGCCGACCGCCGCCTGGCAGATCAGCCTAGAGGCGTACGACAAGCACTACCACCACACCAGTCCCCGCTTCGAGAACATCTTCAATCCTTTCGTGCTGGTGCCGGAGCTGGAACCGGACCGGGTGCGGATCGCACCCGACCGTGCGCGGGCGCGCGGCGCCGACCTGGAGTTGTCCTACCGGCCGTCAGACGATGCCTATCTCACCCTGCGCTACGGCTATATGGACGCCAACGATCACATCGACGGTGCGTGGGTCCCTCGGCGCTGGTCGCAGACCCACACCGTTGGCGCCATCGCCTCGCGGCAGCTAGCGGATTTCACCGCAACCCTGGCCGTCACCTGGCACTCCGGTTGGCATGGCGCCGGTCTTCCGGACAGCGTTCCCGCCGGGCAGACGCTGGGCAGCAACGTGGTGAACAGTGAACGGCTGACCGACTTTCTGTCGGTCGACGTGGGGGTGCAGCGGACGTGGCAGCGCGAGTGGGGCGACGTCACGGTGTCGGCCAGCGCCACCAATCTGACCAACCGCAGGAACCTGGCAGGCATCGAATACGATGCCGACGAGGAGGAAGGTGTGGTGCTGCTCGAGCGACACAAGGAGGACCTGTTGCCGCTGATACCTTCAGTGGGCGTTCTGGTCACCTTCTGAGTCCAGGCTCACGAGGATCTCCCCGCTGCCGGACTCGACGACCCTCAATCGGGTCGCGCGGTCCACGGTACGGATGACGTCTGCTGGATCCACCGCCGTGGCGCTTCCGCTGAGCGAGTCGTCGCGAGCCAGTTGCTCGGCAGCACGTCCGGAGTAGACCACCCGTTCCCCCCGCTGGTGCGCCAGCCCGTGCAGCACGTCTGCCGGGGAGCGACCGGCGACGACGATTCCCGGAGCGCTGGCGAGGGTCCATGCCCATAGCGGCCCGGAGGTGGGCACGGGCGTTTCCCGCATCCCGCCCGAGCTGCGGATCACCACCATGCGGCCTCGCCGATTGCCGGCGGCGAGGCGGACGTCGCCATCGGGCCCGTGCAGGACGATGGCGCCTTCACGCACGGCGCCGGACACCGCGCCGTCCGAGACCGCAATCTGGAATTGGGTTCCGGCGTGGATGAAGCTGCCGAGCGGGGTGTCGACCCGTAGCGGTTGCGTCGAGCGCTCGTGCTCGGGAACGTCGAGATAGACGGCACCGTGGCGAAGCTCGAGGCGATCCGCATGGAAGATGACGACGCTGTCGGCCCGCAGACGCACGTCGGCGTTGCGGTAGCGTGTTCCGAGGCCGCTGCGCTGGCCGGACTCCACACGCTCTCCGTCGCGGATCACCGCGCCCGCGCCCAGCGTGCGCTCGATGCCGCCATCGCCGCGCACCACGTTGCCACCGAAAGCCGTCGCCACCTCGGCGACGACCGGCGCGAGAGGAGCGGCCGGCCGGCTCCACGTCAGCCAGACACCGAAGGCCAGCAATGCGGCGATCCCGGTTGTGGCGACCACCCAGCGCCGCAGCGTACGGCGCCGACGGACGGCGCGGATCTCGCTCACGAAGTGATCCTGCCAGCGCGCGAATTGCTGCGCTGTAGGGCCCTGCTTCGCCGAGCCGGCAAACGCTCTATTGAACAGCATGTCGTCGCGGTCCTCGTCACTCAGATCCATGCCTGGCATTCCTTCCCGTGTCACTGAGGCTCTCGGCGAGTATCGAGATCGTCTCGCAGGTATCGGTCGCACAGGGCCCGAAACGATCGCCTGGCACGAGCGAGCAGAGACTGAATCGCTTCGTCGCTGGTGTGGTACATGGCCGCAATCTCCCTGGAGCTGTAGCCATCCATGTACTTGAGCTCCAGCACCTCCGCATACCGCTCCGGCAGTCTCGCCAGGCAGCTCTGGATGCTGCGCGCGCGATCCGATTCCGCCGAAACCACGTCCGGGGTCGGCGCCTCCGCCGCATGCAGCGCATGGCCGTCGCGTTCGCCATCGTAGGATTCGAACATGGCGCGGCGGCGCACGGCGGCTTTCGCGTACCGCCCCGCTTCGCGCCGGCAGATGGCTGCCAGCCAGGAGAACAGGCTGGCATCGCCGCGAAACGTCTCCATTCGGCGGGCGGCAATGCTGAGCACGATCTGGACGACGTCGTCGGCATCCTCCGGCGTCGGCACCCGAGGCAGCACGTACCGGTAGAGCCGCGGCAGGTAGGCGCGGCAGAACTCGTCGATGGCGCGGGAATCGCCGCGGCCGACCCGCTCCGCCAGATCGCGGTCGTGGGCGAGCTGCAGGTCATCGTCGCTCACCGCCGGCTCGAAACGGCTCGGCGGCCAGTGAGAAGCCGCTGCAAGGGGTCACGTGCGCTCGCGAGCATGCGGTTCACCCGTCGTATGATCCGGGAAGAGGCGTCGCGAGCGAAGAATCTGTCGCCGGCGAAACCCGGCAGTTCGGCCTGGAGCTCGGTAAACAGCGGACGTCGATCCTGACCTGCACCACATCAGGGATTGATGCATCGAAGGCGCAATGGTAGAAGGGTAGACTACCTTACTACCATTGTGTAAAGCCGTGTCACTGAACATCAAGAGCCCGGAAGCCGACCGTCTGGTGGAAGCGCTGAGCAGCCTTACGGGGGAGAGCAAAACGCAAGCCGTCATCGAAGCGCTCCGCGAACGACTGGAGCGAAAAACCCAGCAGCGGGATCGGACTTCGCTTTCGACCGATCTGCTCGCGATCGGCAAGAGGTGCGCCGCCTACGGCCGGCAGGACACCCGTGACCACGGGCAGTTTCTGTATGACGAGCACGGGCTCCCCCGATGATCGTCGACACCTCGGCGGTCCTGGCCATCCTGTTCGCTGAGGACGATGCGGCCCGCTATGCGCAGGCGATTGCAGAAGCGGACGTGCGGCTGATCTCAGCGGCGAACTATCTGGAAGCAGCGATCGTGGTCGACAACCAGGTCAGCGCTGCGGCAGGGCGACAACTCGATGCCTTGATTTCACGCGCTGGGATTCGTGTAGAGGCGGTGACCCACCAGCATGCAGAAATTGCCCGGCAGGCGTACCTCGACTTCGGCAAGGGCAATCATTCGGCTCGTCTCAACTTCGGCGACTGCTTTGCTTACGCACTGTCGAAGGCCACCGGTCTGCCCTTGCTCTTCAAGGGCAACGATTTCATCGAGACAGACCTCAGGAGCGCGCTCGACTGATGCTCGCGCCCCTCCCGGCCGCGGGTGCTGCTGGCGAACCCCTGCCAGGTCAGTCGCAGCCGTCCAGATCCTCCAGGCGCCGGCACGCCTCCTCTGCCGCAATGCTCACGTCGGTGACGTAGTACAGCGATGCGAAGCCGAACCCCCGGCGCCCGAGGTTGTGGAACACCATCCCCAGGGCGATGTCGCCGGCGCTGAACGGCTCGGGATACTCGGCGAAGTAACGGGCGGGCCCGTTCAACTCATCGTCCGTCAGCAACGCGCTCACCCGCCCCACACCGTCGTGGTAAGCCTGCACCAGCAGCATCCGGTAAAGCGCGTCTGCCTTCTTCTTCGGCAGCTGGCCGAACACCTTGGCGAACGTCGGCTGCAGAATCCGGTGATTCTGCTCGAGCACGTACAGGGCGCAATCGATCTGTGCGAGCCGGTGCAGGTAGAAGCGCTCGTCCAGCTCGCAGTCGTGCAGCGCCGCCGGCGAGAGTTGCATGACGCCGAGCGCGCCGGCACGGGAACGGGCGTCGGCCTGGCCGCCGCTTTCGATGATGATCTTGCCGGCGAGGGTGCGGAGCACGTGTTTGGGGAGGCTGATGCGGCCCGACGCGCGGCGATCGTCGTAGACCTGGCGCAGCGCCCGATGCAGAGACACCGGGTGCGCCTTGCTGCCTACCCGCAGACCGTCCCAGGTGCCCCACAGGCGGGCATCGGGATCCTCACCGGTGTAGCGGTCGAGGGCGACCGCGAGCCGGGCGTCGGGCTGGTAGCAGCTGAGCGCGAACGGGTAGCCCATGCGACCCTCCGCGCCCGCTGACCAGGCCGCCACCTTGCCCACGGCGGCGAGGCGCTGACGCTCCCGGTTGAGCTTGGCCTGGTTGATGTCCCGGTCGCCCGGGTCACTGAAGTAGCCGATGAAGTGCATGCGCCGGTCGAACAGGATATGTCGGTGCTGATCGCCGCTGCAGAACCCTTCGCTGTTCAGTACCCAGCGCCGGATCGTGGCGAGGTTGGCGTGCACACCCTGGCTCTCCCAGTAAGGGGTCTGGCGGATCACGTCCTGCCAGCTCGGCAGCGGCGCGGGCTGCTCGGCGTGGGCTACGGAGGCGAAGAGAAAGAGCGCGCACCAGGCCAGGCGTCCGATCACGTCACTGCGTCGGCTGGGGAGCTGCATGGGACGGAGTCTATCAGGCGCCCGGTCTCGGCGCGGCCGCGACCGTGCGGGGAACGATCAGCGCCGGGCGGGGCGCTTCTGGAGCTTGCGTTGCAGGGTTCGGCGGTGCATGCCGAGCGCGCGGAGGTCGAGCTGATCACCGACGGGTCGGGTGCGACATTATGCCGCATCCCCCCGGTGGCGGGTGCCCCTTATGATGGTTCGTCGGCCGCAGCAGCAACGGTAAGGGTAACCAGTGCCACGACGCGTCATGAAGAGAACCATCGTGTGCCTCGTCGCCGTGGCGCCTTGTCTGTGCGGCGCTTCGTCCGCCTGGGCCCACGGCTTTGCCGGCAAGCGGTTCTTCCCAGCCACTCTCGCTACTGAAGATCCCTTCGTCGCGCCCGAGCTGGACTTCCTGTACGGCAATGCGCGAATGCCCGGCGAGGAGGGCGGCGACGTCACCGAGCAGAGTCTTTCCATGGACCTCGCCAAACCGTTGACCCGCAGATTTCAGGTGTCCGTGGGCGTGAGCTACCTGCACCTCGGTCCGCAGCACGAACCCGCGGAGAACGGTTTCGACAACGTCGAGCTGGGCGTCAAGTATCAGGTATTCATCGACGCTGATGCCGAGGCGGCGCTGGCCGTGGGCCTGGACGCTGATGTGGGCGGCACCGGAAGCAAACGCGTCGGTGCCGAGTCGTCGTCCACGCTCGCCCCGGTTCTGCTCTACGGTCAGGGCCTCGGCAACGCTCGAGCCCCGTGGCTGAGGCCGCTGGCGTTGACCGCGGAGCTCGCGCCCACGTTTCCCACCGACGACGAGGAGCCGCACAACCTGGAGTGGGGTTTCACGCTGCAATACAGTCTGCCTTACCTCGAGAGCTTCGTTAAGGACACGGGTCTCGGCAAGCCATGGCGCAACGTGATTCCGATCATCGAGTTCCCGTTGCAAACATGCCTCGACCGCGGCTGCAGTGGAGACACCAACGGCACCATCAATCCGGGGTTCGTGTGGGTCGGAAAATACAGTCAGCTGGGTTTCGAGCTCACCGTTCCCGTGAACCACGACAGTGGCAGCCGCGTCGGATTTCTGCTGCAGTATCATCTGTATCTCGACGACATCATCCCATCCTGGTCGGTCAGATGAGCTGGACGTTCCATCTGCTGAAAGCCGTCGCCTGCGCTCTGATTCTGGGGGTGCCCGGGGTAGCGCTGGCGCACGCCATGCCGCAGAAATCACAGCCGGCCGCGGGTGCCACGGTTGCGGAGCCGCCCGCGGAGATCAAGGTCTGGTTCAACAGCGAGTTGTCCCCGCAGTTCGACCAGCTCACGGTCAAGGATGGGAGCGGCAACATCGTGAGCCGCGGCGAGGCCAGGGTCGATCAGAAGGATCCGTCGCTGCTGGAGGTGGATGTGCCGAAGCTGCCGCCGGGCACGTACCACGTGTACTGGCGCGTGGCGTCCAAGGACGGGCACCGCACCGAGGGCGACTATACGTTTACGGTGAGCGCCGACTAGTCTCGGCCGGCTCGGCGCGGGTGCCGGTCGGCTGGGAGAAGCCCAGGCTGGATTTGCAGCCGCCAGAAAACTCGCCTACGTTAGTCGGCCTGGCGGATCGGGCCCTGCGCGCTCCGCCGTCGTCTTCAGTCGAGGGACAAAACCATGCTCACGAAGTCTGTCGTTGCCGTGCTCGCCGCGCTCGTCGTCACGCCGGCCCTCGCCGACACGCGCATCCGCTACGTCGACGAACAGAGCGGTCAGGAACAGACCGTCCTCACGATCAAGGACGGCAAGGTGCGCATAGACGATGCCGGCGCACCGTCCTGGACGCTGTTCGATGCGAAGGACGATACCCTCGTCACCGTCGATCCGGACAATAAAACCTGGACGTCGCTCGACGAGGCTACGATGCAGAAGGCGGCCGGCCGGATGAACGCGGCAATGGCGAAGATGCGCGAGCAGCTCGAGCAGATGCCGCCCGAGCAACGCGCCATGATGGAAAAGATGATGGGCGGCCTGACGGACACCGGTGAGAAGATGGCGGAGATGAAGGTCGATCGCACGGGAAAGACCCTGCGCAAAGTGGGTCATGACTGCGAGCAGGTGTTCGTGTCGGTCGGCAGCCTTTCGCATACCGAGATGTGCGTGGCGGACCCGGCCAGCTCGACATTCCCGCCGCCGACAGCAAGGTGCTGGAGGCCATGCAGGCCCGTATGAAGAAGTTCGCGGAAAGCATGTCGAAGAGCTTCGGCGCGGGCCCGGGGTTCGATTTCGGTTCCCTCGGCGGTGTGCCGGTATACATAAAGCAGGACCACGAGGACACAGGCCAGGTGCTGGAAGGCGTGACCCACACCGGTATAGGCGCCGACCTGTTCCAGATCCCCGGCGGCTATCACGAGCAGACGATGAACGTCGGGGACTGACCACAGGCCGAACCCGTTGCTGAGCTACCGCCACGCCTTCCACGCCGGCAACCACGCCGACGTGCTGAAGCACCTGGTGCTGGTGCAGCTCCTCGACTACCTGACCGCGAAGCCCAAGCCACTCTGGTTCGTCGATACCCATGCCGGCGCCGGCGTGTACGATCTGAAGCGCGGCTTCGCCACTCAGCTCGCCGAGCACACCACCGGCATCAGCCGCCTGTGGAATGAGCCCCCCGCAACGCCGGCGCTGGAGCGGTACCTGACCCTGGTGCGGGGGTTGAACCCGCACGGTCGCCTTACCCGCTATCCCGGCTCGCCTTGGCTCGCTCGTCAGCTCAGCCGGGCCGACGACCGCCTGTGGCTGTACGAGCTGCATCCCGCCGATTTCGCGGCACTCTGCAGGAACGTCGGAGGCAAAGGCGTGGGCGTCACGCGGGAGGATGGCCTGCAGGCCCTGCGCGCGCTGCTGCCGCCCCGGCCGAAGCGGGCGCTGGTGCTGCTCGATCCCGCCTATGAGGTGAAGACCGACTACCGGCAGGTGGTGGCGACGTTGCGCGAGGCTCTGCAGCGCTTCCCCACCGGCACCTACGCGGTCTGGTATCCGCGGCTGCGAACAGCCGGCGGCGCGCGAGCTGCCGGAGGCGCTACGCAAGCTCGGCGCCCGCGACTGGCTCGACGCTCGCCTCGAGGTCCGCAAGCAAGGACCCGGCATGTACGGCAGCGGCATGTTCGTCATTAATCCGCCGTACACGTTGCCCCAGGCGCTCGCGCCGGCGCTGGAGAGGCTCGTGCAGCTGCTGGGGCAGGATGACGCCGCCGCGGAGCGGCTCGAGTGGAACATCGTTTAGCCTACGCGCGCATCGCGGGAGCGGACGGCGCCGCAGCCGTCGCCGCCGCGGCCAGGTCCGCCCGCAGATGGCGCGCCGCCAGCAGGTAGAAACCCGTGGCCGCGACGTTGAACATGAGCACGATGAGCAGTGCCCAGCGCAGCGACTCGCCGCCGATGTCGGTGATGGCGAGGACGTCGCTGATGATGCCGGTCGCCGACGGACCGAGGCCCATGCCGATGAGGTTCAAGATGAACAGCAGGATGCTCGATGCCAGGGCCCGCATGCGCAGCCCCGCGAGCCCCTGGGTCAGCGCGAAGGTGGGGCCCAGGTAGTAGGCGCCGAGCAGGGACGGCACCACGAAGATGCCGAGCGCCACGGCGTAGCTCGGCACCAGATAGACGGCCGCCGAGAACGGCACCGAGATGACGGTCGCGAGCGCGGGGAGCCAGACGTACCAGCGCTGGTCGCGCAGCGCCAGCCGGTCCGCCATCCAGCCGCCGAGCAGGGTGCCCGCCATGCCGGCGAAGCCGATGAAGAACAGCCATTGCCCGAGCAGCGCCGTGCTCATGCCGTGATGGCGCATGAAGAACGCGGGAATCCAGAAGCCCACCCCGTAGCCGACGAAGGCGTGCAGCGCACCGCCAAGGGCCAGGTAGCGGAAGCTGCGCTTCGCCCACAAGCTCCTGAACACCGTCATCACCGGGGCGCGTCCTCCACGGGCAGGGTCAGGCTCTCCGACGCGCCGCGCACCGGCTCGCGCAGGGTCAGCCGCACGAGGAGCGCGAGCGCCACCCCCGGCAACCCCACCATCATGAACGCCGTCCGCCAGTCGAAGGCCTGGTTGATCCAACCGCCGGCGAGATTGCCGATCATCACCCCGACCGGGATGCCGAGGGCGTAGATCGAGAGCGCGGTGGCCCGGGTCCTGGGCGGGAACAGATCGGCGATCATGGAATGGGCAGGCGGACTGCCGCCCGCTTCGCCCACGGCCACGCCGATCCGCGCCAGCAGCAGCTGCACGAAGCTGACGGCGAACCCGCACACCGCGGTCATGGCGCTCCACAGGGCGAGGCAGACCGCCAGCACGTTGCGGCGCACACCGCGGTCGGCGAGGCGGGCGATGGGGATGCCGAGCAGGGTGTAGAAAATGGCGAAGGCGATGCCGCCGAGCAGGCCCATCTCGGTGTCGCTGACCCCGAGGTCGTCCTTGATGGGCTGGTTCAGGATGGCGAGGATCGAGCGATCGATGAAGTTGAACACGTAGACGATGAACAGCAGCCCCAGAGCGTACCAGGACTGCCAGGGGGTGCGCGGCGCCGCGCGAGCGGCGGTGTCGGAGCCGGCAGTGGTGCGGTCGGCGGTGCTTCCGTGCATGCGTCCTCCTCTCCTGGCACCCACTGTAGCGGGTTTCTCCCCTCAGCAGTACGATCCATCGACGCGCGGGAGGAGACAACGGCATGACGCTCCAGGTCATCGAGCTCATCAGCTGCATCAAAGCAAGCGCCGCGAGCAGCCTGCCGGCGCGGCCACCGAGGCGGGCCGCCCTGGCCTGCTTCAGCATACTCGGCTTGTTGGCCGGTGCGCTCGAGGCGCCGGCTGCGTTCGCCGCCGGGCCCGAGATGGCGCTGGTGATCAACGTATACAACGGCTGCGCGAGCAGGCACACATCGATGATCCGCTGCGCGACGACGAGCTGCTGATGGTAGCCGTACGCGACACCGATCCGCTGGAGGAGGCACGCATCGAAGACAACGGCATCGCGCGGCTGTCCACCGACGACCTGCGCAGCCGTTCACCGCGTTGCCGCCGCCCTGCGCGCGCCTGCCGGTAGCTGAGCGAACGGTCAGCGCGGCAGGGGTCAGCGCAGTTCCATGCCGTCCAGGTCGCCTTGCTTGCGCCACTCGGCCAGCAGCGCGTTGAACGCATTGATCCCCGGCGCATACGGCGAGTTCTGCATGTTGCCGCCGCTGCCCTGACCTTCGCGGTTGTAGTATCCGGGCGTGCACTCCGAGAGGAACGCCTGGGCGCCGGTGCCGGCGAGGCGGACGATCTCCTGCACCCAGGCGTCTTCCGCCTCGGCGGTGACTTCCACCTCCTGCTTTGCGCGCGCCAGCACCTCGTTGATGATGTAGCTCACGTGCACCGCCTGGTCGTCGAACATGGCGGTCATGTTGGGCGACAGGCCGTTCTGGTTGATGCCAATGGTGAACCAGTTGGGAAAGCCGTGGCTCGACAGGCCGTGGAGGGTGCGATAGCCATTGGCCCAGTGCTGGTAGAGCGACTCGCCGCCACGGCCGATGGTGTCGAAATCCACCCGCCGGTGGGCCGAGGTCGTGATCTCGAAGCCGGTGGCGTAGATGATGCAGTCCACCTCGTAGAGCTTGCCGTTGGCAACGACGCCGGTTTCGGTGATGCGCTCCACGCCCTTGGAGTCCGAGACGTCCACCAGCTCGACGTTGGGTCGGTTGAAGGTGGCCAGGTACTCGTCGTTGAAGGTGGGGCGCTTACAGAACTGGCGATACCAGGGCTTGAGCGCGTCCGCAGCGTCCGGGTCCTCCACCGTCTCGTCGCAGCGCGCGCGGATCTCGTTCATCTTCTGGAAGTCGGCGATCTCCGAGCGCAGCATGATCTCTTCCATGTCGACGTCGCCGGCGTCCTGCCGCCGGTTCATCAGCGAGATGCCGATGCGGCGGGCGATGTCGGTCCAGCCGTCCGCCACCAGATCCTCGCCGAAGTTCTGCCCGAGCAGGGTGGCGGCGAAATTCTCCCGCCGCGCCCGCTGCCATCCGGGCTGCTGGCTCTGGTACCAGTCCTCGTTGGTCGGCTTGTTGCCCCGCAGGTCCACCGACGACGGTGTGCGCTGGAACACGTAGAGCGCTTTGGCGTACTCGCCGAGGAACGGCACGCACTGGATGGCGGTGGCGCCGGTGCCGATCACCGCCACCCGCTTGTCTGCGAGCCTGGTCAGGCCGCCGTTGTGGTCACCGCCGGTGTAGTCGTAATCCCAGCGTGAGGTGTGGAAGGTGTGGCCCTTGAAGTCTTTGATCCCGGGGATGCCGGGGAGCTTGGGGCGGTTCGCCGGTCCGGTGGCCTGAATGACGAAGCGGGCGCGGATGTCGTCGCCGCGGTTGGTCTCGATCTTCCAGCGGTGCTCGTCTTCGAGCCAGCGGACCTCCCGCACCCGGGTCTGGAACAGGGCGTTCTCGTAGAGGCCGAAGTACTCGCCGACGCGCCGGGTGTGCTCGAAGATCTCCGGGGCGTAGGAGTACTTCTCCTTCGGCATGTAGCCGGTTTCCTCGAGCAGCGGCAGATAGCAGTACGATTCGATGTCGCACTGCGCCCCCGGGTAGCGGTTCCAGTACCAGGTGCCGCCGAAGTCGCCGCCGGCCTCGATGATGCGCATGTCGGTCACGCCCCGCTCCTTCAGCCGCGCGGCGGCCATCAGGCCGCTGAAGCCGGCGCCGATCACGGCCACGTCGATTTCGATCTCGAGCGGATCACGCTCGATGGGCGCGGCGTAGGGGTCGTCGTCGGCGTAGTGGGCGAACTCGGCGGCCGCCTCGATGTATTGGGCCTCGCCGTCTTCGCGAATGCGCTTGTCGCGCTCACGGCGGTACTTGGCGCGTAGCGACGCCGGGTCGAAGTCGAGATCGGGGAACAGGTTGTGGAGGCGTTCGCGTTCACTGGCCACGGGCTCTCTCCCTGGTCGGTTTTGAAACGGGTTATAGATATTCATTCCACAGAGCCGGCGGCAGGTCAAGCAAAAGGCGCCCCCGCGGTGCCTGCCGACTCCAGTCTGTCAGCATGGCCCTGGTTCAGCATTCCCCCGACACCGGATATCCTCCCGTATCGGCAGGGGCGTCTCCGGCCCCGATTCGAGCCGGCGAAACGTCATCGCCCATTCGGACAGAGCCAATGAGCTGGAACCCCGAGCAATATCTGAAGTTTGCCGCACCGCGGCTGCGGCCGGCCGTCGACCTGCTGGCCCGGGTTTATGCGAGCGATCCGGGGCGCGTATTCGACCTGGGCTGCGGCGCGGGCAACGTCACCCGTCTGCTGCTGGAACGCTGGCCACGGGCCCAGGTGATCGGAGTGGACGATTCGCCGAGCATGCTGGCCCAGGCCGCGAAGGCATTGCCCGATGCGCAGTGGGTCGAGCAAAGCATCGCGGACTGGCAGGCCCCGGAGCCGGCCGACGTCCTCTATTCCAATGCCGCGCTGCACTGGCTGCCGCGCCACGAGGAGCTGTTTCCGCGGCTCGCCACCAACGTGGCTGCCGGCGGTGTGCTCGCCGTGCAGATGCCGAAGAACTTCGGCGCGCCGTCGCACACGCTGATCGTCGAGACCATTCGCAGTCGCGCCTGGGCGGCCGATTTCGCTCCGCTGCTGGTGCGTGACCGCTTGAACCCCGTCGCCGACGCCGACACGTACTACCGATTGCTCGCACCGCTCGCGTCGGAGCTCGACATCTGGGAGACGCAGTATCTGCAGATCCTCCGCGGCGAAGATCCGGTGAAGGAATGGACCAAAGGCACTTGGCTGAAGCCGTTTCTGGATGCGCTTCCCGTCGCTGAGCAGCCGGCCTTCGAAGCGGACTATGCGCGGCGGTTGCGCAGCGCCTACCCGCCCGAGGCCGACGGCAGGACGTTGTTTCCGTTTCGGCGGCTGTTCATCGTGATGCGCAAGCGCTAGAGAGCGCTTCAAATCCCTGCGAGCGGCATGAAGCCCGTCCTCGTGCCCGAGCTATGTCACCGTTTCACGCGTGGTCGCACGTTCGCGAAGTATGCTCGCAAGCTGTGCCCAATCGAGCGGCTTCGTCAGATGCAGGTCGAATCCGGCCTGGGCGGTGCGGTGCCGATCCTCGTCCTGTCCCCAGCCGGTCACGGCCGCGAGCAGCATCTCGCTGCCGCCGGGCCGGGCGCGCGCTTGCCGCGCCACTTCCAGCCCGTCGATCCCCGGCAGCCCGAGATCCAGCAGCAGGACGTCGGGCGGCGAGGCCTCGAGGCGCGCGAGAGCCGCCGCGCCGTCGTAGGCGGTCTCCACCGTGTGACCGTGCATTTCCAGGAGCTGGCGCAGGCCCTCGGCCGCGTCGACGTTGTCGTCCACGACGAGAACATGGAACGCCGGTCCGGCCGATGAATCGACCCGCCTCACGGGCCCATGCCGGATCGCCTCGCGGCGTTCCGGCAGACGGACCACGAACTCGCTGCCGCGCCCGAGGCCCTCGCTCGAGGCCTCGATGCTGCCGCCGTGCATCTCGACGATGCGGCGCGCCAGCGACAGCCCGATGCCCAGCCCGCCGGCCGCGTCCTCCCGATGCTCGGGAATCTGGCTGAACAGCTTGAACAGACTGTCCAGGCGCTCGGGCGGAATGCCGTAACCCTCGTCACGCACCAGCACGGTGGCCTGGTCATTGGCGGTGGTGATGGTCAGCTCGATGGTGCCGCCCGGTGCCATGTACTTCGCCGCATTGTCTAGCAGGTTGGCGAATACCTGAGTCAGCCGCTCGACATCGCCGTTCACCCGCGGGCTCTCGTCGGGCTCGTGCAGCACGAGCTGGTGCTGGCGTAGCTCGATCAGCGGTTTCGCCTGCTCGATCGCCGCCTGGATCGGCACCGCGAGGTCGAGCGGGTCCCGTTGCAGCTCGATGGCACCGCGGCTGATGCGCGAGATGTCGAGCAGGTCGTCCACCAGCCGCACCAGGTGCGAAAGCTGCCGGTTCATCATCGGCAGCAGGCTCTCGAACAGCTCCGGGCTCGGCGGCGCCTGCTCCAGGATATCGAGGCTGGTACGCAGCGGCGCCAGCGGATTGCGCAACTCGTGCCCGAGCACGGCGAGAAACTCGTCCTTCGCCTGGTCCGAGTCCCGCAGCGCCTGCTCCGCCTGCTTGCGGGCGGTGATGTCCTGGATCACCGAGATGCTGAACAGCGGCTGGCGGTCGTCGTCGCGCTGCAGCGCGGTGGTCAGTTGGCACCAGATCACGCTGCCGTCCTTGCGCAGATAGCGCTTCTCCATCTGGTAGCCGTCGGTGGCGCCCCGCTGCATGTCGCGAAACCGCTCCAGGTTGCGCGCCAGGTCCGCAGGAAGCGTCAGGTCCTGGAACTTTTTCGACATCAGCTCCTCACGCCCGTAGCCGAGGATCTCGCAGACCCGGTCGTTGACGCGGAGCCACGAGCCATCCATGCCGATGTGGGCGATGCCCACGGCCGCGTTCTGGAAGGTCGCGCGGAAGCGCTGCTCGCTTTCCCGGAGCGCCGCGCCCATCTGTTCGAGCTCCCGGGCGTGCCACTCCGCGTTGAACTGCCGCGCCAGGGCAGAGAACACAACCCGGGACATGGCGATCATCGCCGCGGCGAAGGCGCAGAACGTCAGCGCGAGGGTCCGGTTCGGCGTGTCGCCCAGCGCCAGGTAGTAGAGCGTGGCCGGCACCGTGCAGACGAGGATGTACACAGCGGCAACCAGCGGCACTGCGGCCAAGGTCGCCGACGCCCCCGCGGCCATGCCGCCCATCACCAGCACCAGAGCGACCTGCACGTGCGGCGGGGCGCTGGGCAGAAACAGCGTGAGCGCGGCCCACAGGCCTGCCGACAGCGTCGCCCACAGCAAGGCGCGGTGCAGGCCGCGGCGGCTGCGCCCGAAATCCAGCGGCGGAGGTTTCGCGGCGAAGTTCTTCCACCAGCGCAGGAGCACCACCGACGCCAGGCTCAACTGGAGGATCGACCAGACCGCCACGCCGACCGAATAGCCCTCGGAAAGCAGAAGCACGGTGACGAGCACCGTGACGGCGATGGTGACCAGCCCGTTCACCGGAGACTGGGCAGAGAGCCGGAACAGGTAGGCACGCGGCACGCCGCCGCCGATTTCGTCCACCAGCTCACGAGCGTGATGCTTCGCCGCCGGCCGGTGCGCGCCGCTGGCGCCTTCAGGCAACGATCCTTCCATGGGTCCCTCGTCCCTTGCGCTCACCGTTGCCCTTCTATTGCCGCATGCCTTCCTATTGCCGCATGCCTTCGAAACAGGTGGTGCCGTCGGGCAATATGACCCAGTCCGGCTTGAACCTGGTCATGATGGCGATGGCGGGTTCGAACAGCGAAGGGTCGTCCAGCGTGCCGGCGTAGATCGTGTTGCCACGAGGGTCGGCGGGCTCGCTGGCCGCCTCATAGCGCAGCGCGCCGCGGAGACAACCGCCGGTGAATCTTCCAGCCATGACCGCCCCCGGTGCCGAGATCCGCCGCCGATTGTAGCCAGGATCGGGAGCTGGGGACATGTTCGGCGCCGGCAAGTCAGACAATGCGCGGACGCTCGGGACGACGGGTCCGCAGAATCGAGCGACCTGAGTAACGGAGCTACCGTGCGCGGATCAACCGGCGAGCGAGTCCGGAATCCCTCCGGATCACCCGCTCCACCGACTGTCGCAGCACCGCTTCCGGCCCCAGCACCACCACCCGCTTGCGCGCCCGGGTGATTCCCGTGTAGATCAGCTCCCTCGACAGCACCGGATTGTCCGCCGCCGGCAGCAGCAGCCATACCGCCTCGAATTCGGAGCCCTGACTCTTGTGCACAGTCATCGCGTAGGCGGACTCGTGGGCCGGCATGGCGGAGGGCAGCAGCGTCTGCAGCCCGGTCTCGGTGCGGAACCAGACCCGCAGATGCCCGTCGGCGCCGGCGAGGCACACGCCGGTGTCGCCGTTGAAGAGGCCCACCCGGTAGTCGTTGTGGAGCACGATCACCGGGCGGCCGTGATACCACGTCTGCGGCACCTCGAGGTTCCGCCGCCGGGCCAGGCGCTCGAGGATCCGCTGGTTCATGGCCACGGCGCCGGCCGGGCCCACGCGCGTCGCCGTCAGCAGCCGCACCGAATCGAGGGTGTCGAGGGCCGCTTCGGGCGAGGCCGCGTCGAACAGCGGCAGGTAGGCGTCCGCCAAGGTAGCGGCGAGACCGTCCAGGTCCGGCTCGTCGTCCAGCGCGAGCTGCGCCGCGGGGTCTCCGTGCTGCCCCACGGCAATGGCAAGGTCGGCATCGCCAGCGTTCACTGCGGCCGCCAGTCGTCCGATGGGGCTTTCCGGACGGAAGCGATGACTGGTCTGCAGAGTGACCACGTGGTCGGCCAGCAGCGATGGCGGCGGAGCCGGTTCCGAGGCGGCCGGCAGGAGCGGCGACAGCAACTCGCGCTGGCCGCTGGAGAAGGCGTTCACGCCGGCGGAAGAGCAAAGCTCCGCGAGCACCGAGCCGGATTCCACGGAGGCGAGCTGATACCGGTCGCCGAGCAGGATGAGCCGGCCGTGGTCGGGGAGCGCGTCGGCGAGCTTCGCCATCATGGGCAGGTCGATCATCGAGGCCTCGTCGACGATCACCACGTCGGCGGCCAGAGGATTGCTGCGGTCGTAGCGCGGCAGCACGGTGCCCCAGTGCAGGCCCAACAGGCGATGCAGCGTGGACGCCTTGTCCGGCAGGTGCGCTTCGAGTCCGGCATTCTGCGGCAGCGTGGCCAGGCCGGCGCGGATCGATTCCATCATCCGTGCCGCGGCTTTGCCGGTCGGCGCCGCCAGGCGGATCACGGGGATCGGCGCGTCGGCGGCCTGGGCGGATTCCACGAGCAGCCGGATCAGCCTCAGCACGGTGTAGGTCTTGCCGGTGCCGGGGCCGCCGGAGATGACGGTGAAGCGATGGCGCAAGGCCACGGCGGCGGCGACCGCTTGCCAGTTGGGTCCGCCGTCGGCTGCCCAGCCGTAGTCGAAAAGGCCGCCGTCGGGGCCAAGCCGATCCGTGTCGACGGTTTCGCCCGGGCGCGCCAGGAGGGCGCGCAGGCGTTCGGCCAGGCGATCTTCATAGCGCCAGTACCGCTGCTGGTACAGGCGATCGCCGTCGAGGATGAGTGGCGTGCTGCCGCCGGGCTGGCTGATCAGCGGGCTTTGGCGAAGCGCGACCTCGAGTTCCCGGGCAGTGCAGCAGGGTGGCTCGCCCGGGATGGCGGGCCCGTCCTCGGGAAGAACCAGGCAGCTGTGGCCGTCTGACACCGCGCGGACGGTGAGGGCCGCGGCGAGGGCGACGGGTTCGGTGGCGCCATGGTGGAGGGACCAGTGGGCGATGGCGAGCTCGAGGGGCTGGATGCGCTGCTCCTGCATGGCGGCCCGTAGTGCATTGAGCAGGTTGGTCATGACTGAGGATCGCGGCCGGGAGGCCGCTCCCACATGGGGTTCATTCCCCACATCGAGTTCGGATCGCGGCCGGGAGGCCGCTCCCACATGGGGTTCATTCCCCACATCGAGTTCGGATCGCGGCCGGGAGGCCGCTCCCACATGGAGTTCATCTCCCACATGGAGGTCATCTTGTTCCACCTCCCGTGAACAGGTGGTTCAGCGCGACGATGAGGTCTGCCGGTGGGGAATCGACGAACACACCGGACTCGGCGCTGGCACCGTCGAGGCCGCGCAGGAACAGGTATTGCGCGCCGCCGAGGTGTCGTTGGGGCTGGTAGCCCGGCAACGTGTGGGCGAGGTGGCGGTGCACGGCCACCAGGTAGATCAGGTACTGCAGATCGTAATGGCCGTAGCGCACGGCGCGGCCCAGCGCAGCGCCTCGATAGTCTGCCGTCGCTTCGCCGAGGTCGTTGGTCTTGTAGTCGATCACCCAGTAGCGGCCGTCGGCTTCCACCGTCAGGTCGATGAAGCCCTGCATCAGCCCCGCGAGTGCCTGCCTCGTTCGCTCCGGCGCCAGGCTGACGCCGTAGCCGTGGGCGTTCAGCACGTCGAGGACGCGGCCGAGCCGCTCACCGCCGAGGGCGAGAAAGAATTCCATCTCCGCCAGGCGTCTGCCGGCGGGTACCTGCGCGAGCGGACCGATGCCGGGCAACGGCGTGTGCAGGGTGCGTGAGATCATCCGGCACACGGCGTCCAGAAGGGCATCGCGCTCGCTGCCTTCTCCCAGCGCCAGCCCGCCATTCAGGAGGTGACGGGCGGCGAGGAATCGTTCGGCCTCGCCGGGATGCACATTGGGCGAAGGCCACGTAGAGGGATGCTCGATGGCCTCCAGCAGCTGGTGGATGGCGGTGCCGAATGCGGGGCCCCGCAAGGCAATGGCATTGGCGATCGGTGCCGTCGTGCCGGGTGCCGCCCCGGTGGGCAGCGGAAGCTCGAGCGCTTCGTCGTCTCCGCCGCTGCCGCTCTCGGGATGGCCCCCCCCCGCGACCAGCCGGGAGAAGCTGAAGATGGACCAATCCGGCCGCCGCGCCGGCAGGTCATCGCGGGCTGCACCGTCCGGCGCGCGGCCGAGCGTGACCCGAAACCCCGCGCGCAATGGCGCTGGCGGCGCCATCACCCGAACCGCTTCGCCGGCCCTGGCGGCAAATTCCTGCAGCCGGTCCGTGACGTTCGCCGCGTCGAGCCAGCCCGGCGGCTTTCGGGAGCCGCTGATGGTCGCGGGCTTTGCGCCGGCGCCGGCATGCAGCAGCCAGGCGAGCGCGGCGTTCTGCGCCACGTTGACGGCGCCCCAGCCGAAGTAGCAGGCGTCCTCGGCGCGGGTCAACGCCACGTAGAGCAGCCGCAATGATTCGGCGCGTGCCTCGCGGCAGGCGGCGGACTTGCGCTCGTTGCCGTCGAGGGCGAAGTCGAGCCAGGCGCGATCGTGCTCGTCGTGGAACACCCACGGCCGCTTCGGATCCCTCGCCACCTGGAAAGGCGTGAACGGCACGAACACGATGGGAAACTGCAGCCCCTTGGCGCGGTGCACGGTGGTGATGCGTACCAGCTCGTCGTCGGATTCGAGCTTGAGCTGCTGGCTGTCCACCTCCGCATCGGGCTGGGGATGCGCCATCTGCTCGGCCAGCCATTGGATGAGCCCGGCGAAGCCGAAGGTCTCCGTCTCCGCGTGGGCGAGCAGCTCGGCGAGCTGCAGGTAGTTGGTCATGCGCCGCTCGCCGTCCTCGAGAGCCAGCAGCCGGGGCGCCGCGTCCTGCAGGAGCGGCTCGAGCATGGCGAGCAGCCCGCCAGTGCGCCAGCTTTCGTGCAGGTCCTGGAAGCGCGCGACCCGGGTGTGCCAGCCGGCGTCGTCCTCGCTGAGCGCCACCAGATCCGCCATGCGCAGACCCAGCAGCGGCGTGGCCAGGGCCGCCCGCACGGCGTCCGGCCGCGCGGCGCTGTCGGCGGCCCGCAGCACGTACAGCAGATCCTCGGCCTCCGGGCTCTCGAACACGCTGGCCCGGTGCAGACACACGGCGGCAATGCCGCGCCGGGCCAGTGCCCGCTGCACGTCGGCGGCCTCGCGGTTGGTGTTGACCAGCACGGCGATCTGCCCGGGCCCGAAGCGGCGCCTCGGTGCCGTCGTTGGCGCGTACCCGCGCGCCGGCCCTCCTCGCAGGAGCGGTCTTCGGACGTCGTGCGGGTGGATCTGCCCGAGCGGGGCGCGATCCCGAGGTCGCCGCCACGGCCGAGCAGAGTGCAGATTTCTCTGACGGTGGCGTCCAGCAGCACCTGCTGGGCCTCGTCTCTCTTCAGGTCGTCGCCCGGCAGTGCCCAGGCGGTGACGGCGGGCAGCCGCTCGCCGTCCCTGACGATGACGCGATCGTCCGGTTCACGGCCGCACTCGACGGGATGGAAGCGGATGTCGGGTACCAGGAATTCACCTTCCGCCGTGGCGGCTGCCGGCCCACGGAACAGCGCCTCGATGCCGGCGAGCACGCCGCGGTTGGATCGATAGTTGGTGGCGAGGTCGTAGGTGCCGTCCGCTTCCCGGGCGGCCTGCAGATACGCGAACACGTCGCCGCCGCGGAAGGCGTAGATGGCCTGCTTGGGGTCGCCGATCATGATCAGCGCGCCTTCGTCCCTGCCGTGATAGATGGCGCGCAGAATCTGATACTGCAGCGGGTCGGTGTCCTGGAACTCGTCCACCAGCGCGTAGCGCCAGGTGCGGTGCAGCGCGGCGGCGAGGGCGCCGCCTCGCGCAGGATCGGTAATCGCCGTGTGGAGCGCCTCGATCATGTCCGCGAAGCTGAACTGTCGGCTGCATGCGCTTGCGGGCATGGATGCTGGCGCGGACGCTGCTGAGGGCGGCTTTGAGCGCAGCGAGGCGGCCGACTGGGGCGAGTTCCGCCAGCGCCTGGACCAGCTCGAGATCCTGCGGGCGGTAGCTTGTCAGAGCCGCCTTGCGGAAATGAATCGCCACGCCCGCCGGCGTCGGCCAGGTCGATGATCCACGTGGGCAAGCTGGTGTGTCCGGAGGCGGTGCCGGCGAGGCCGTCGGCCAGCCTGCGCCATCAGCGCATCCACGCCGCCCGCGGATTCGATGGCCTGGTTCAGGCCGCCGGTCTTCAGGAGCTGCCCGGTGTCGGCGGCGGTCGCGATCAGATCGCGCAGCCGTTCGCGCTCGGGGGAACATCCCCATGATGTTCTGGCGCGCTCGGTGAGCGACGCGAGCTGCTGGTCGGATGGCCCCCAGATTTCCAGGTACGGACGGGTGAGGGCCGAGTCCAGGTCTTCCTTCATTTTTGCCGGCTCGGACCAGAGCTCGAGAAAGGCGCGGGCTTGTGCGTCCGGGCGCCCCAGTACCTGGCTGCGCCAGTAGTCGGTGCACGCTTCGAGGTGGACGGGCGGATCGTCCACCTGGGTGCCGCGGTCGAAGGGCAGACCGGAGTCGAAGGCGTTCTCCTGTGTCGCCTGCTGGGCGAAGCCGTGGATGGTGCTGATGGTGGCGTCGTCCATGCGCGCCGCCGCATCCTGCAGCCGTCGGGCGATCTGCTCGCGGGGCTCGTGCGCCGCCGCTTTCGCGATCAGATCGACGGCGATGGCGTGCTCGGTGTCACCGGGGACGGCTCGTGCGGAGTCCCTGGCCAGGATCGCCGCCGTGGCGAGCCGGGTGCGGATGCGCTCACGCAGCTCCTGAGTCGCCGCGCGGGTGAAGGTCATCACCAGGATGTCGCGGACGTCGAGCCGCTTTTCCAGCAGCAGGCGCAGATAGAGGCTCGCCAGGCTGAAGGTCTTGCCGGTGCCGGCGCTGGCCTCGATCAGGCGGGTGCCCGTCAGCGGAAAGGTCGCCAGGTCGAAGCGTTGTCGCGTCACGACGCCGGGCCCGGCTGGTTCAGCCAGTGCCTGGCGTCCACCGCTGCGAGCGAATCCATCATGGGTTCCAGGATGGCGCCGGCGAGGCGGCAGAACTCGCTCGTCTCTGCTCGCACCCCGAGTGCGTGCGGGGCGGGCGCCAGCAGGCGTTTGAACCAGGCGTCCTTCGCCTCCCAGCGGGGGGTAAAGTCGTTGGCGAGGTTGCTATTGCACCTGGCCAGTGCCTCGTCGGGCTCCCGTGCCTTGTCGCCGGTGACCAGCTCCACGAACTCGAGCGACAGATTCGGCAGGAAGCACAGCGGCCGCTGCTGGCCTTCGACATACAGCTCGGCCAGGGTCTGCAGGTGCCGGAGCGCCTGCTCGGCGGACAGCGAGCCGATGCGCAGCGACAGACCGCCTTTGCCGTCGAGGGCGCAGCATTCCAGGGTGCTCTGGCCAGTGGCGGCGGCGAGCGCCAGCAGATCGATCCAGTGCGGCAGAAGCTGACCGGCCCCCATCTTTCTGGCCTCGATCCGGCACAAACCCTGGCCGCGCAGATCGCCCAGCCGCCCGGTGAGCCGCAAGCCGGAGGCCAGGCGAAGGTCTATGGGCAACACCTCGTGATCGTCCGTCGGCTGCATGCGCTCCCAGACGGGCAGCAGGGCGTTCAGCTCACCGGCCGCTTTCCGGTACGGCACGGTGTCGAGGGGCGGTGGCGGCAGCAGCCCTTGGGCGCGGAGCACCGCGGGCGGGGATTCCGGCAGCGGTCCGTCGGCGCGGACGGCTTCGAAGAGGCGTTGCCGGAGCTCGTACTCCTCGAGGGGCGTGATGCGCAGAGGCTCTTCGTCCTGGTGTTCCTCGACGCGGGTCTCCAGATCGAGCTGGAGCACCTCCCGAAGGAAGTAACGGGCCGGGTGTTTGAAGAAGCGCTTCAGCTCGTCCAGGGTGATCTGGCCCGGGTCCGGGCCCGGCGCACGGCTGCCGTCGATGAGCGGGGCCAGGGTTCCGCGTTCGCGGTACGTGGCCAGGGCGCCCGGCTGCCAGCCTTTGCGGAAGGTGAAGATGCGGTTGCGCGCGGCGATGGCAGCGTGGGTGTCCTCGAAGAGATCCAGGTTGGGTGAGCCCTGCCCGGGCCGCGATGTGACGATCGCTCCTGCTGCGGGGATATTTGCGCCTGCCTCGAAGTACCTGGGGCTGAACGGCTGCATCGGCTGTTTCGTGACCAACCGCGCCCACGCGTCGGCCCGCTTCATGCTCTCGAACTGGTTGTGGGCGACGAAGTCGAGGAGCTCGGCCACGGCGGTGGAGGGTTCCAGCTCCTCGCCCGTCATGGTGTCGAGGCCGGTGTAGCTGACGTAGAAGACGTCGCGGGCGGCGAGCAGCCACTGCAGCAGCAGCAGCCGATCGTCGTCGCGGACGCTCGCGTCGCCGAGGCGTGGATGGCGGCGGATCAGGTTGATGGCGCGGTTCCTGTCGCGCCGCGGAAACTCGCCGTCGTTCATGCCGAGGAGGCACACCACCCGGAACGGCACGGTGCGCAGCGGCAGCAGACCGCAGAACGTGACGCCGCCGGCGAGGAACGGCTGCCGCGTGCCGGTGGCGCTGAGCTCGCCGTCGAGAACTTCGCGGACGGCGTCCCAGGATAGCGTCTCGTCGCCGAGGCAGTCGGCGGCGGTGGCGAGCACGGCGATGGCTTCGTTCAGCGTGTCCAGCGCCGCGTGCTCGTCGCGGTCCCGCGGGTCGACACGGAACAGGTCGTCGGTGAGCGCGTTCAGGCGTTCCTGCCAGTCGCCGGCGCAGGTGGCCGCATCCAGCCGCTCGCGCCAATGGCGCAGGCGCTCGATCATGAGCCACAGCTCGCCGAGGGCCGCGGTGGCGCCACCTTCCAGATCCACCATCGGCGCAACGCCGTCGACCAGGGCGTTGGCATCGGCGACGGCAACGCCGGTCAGCAGGCGGTCCAGCCCGAACGCCCAGGAGTTCTGGCCCCAACGCCCGGCGCCGGCCTGTTCCCGATGCGCCGCGTCGAGCCCCCAGCGGATGCCGGCCGCATCGATCCAGCGCCGCAGATTCTCCACGTCGGCTTCCTCGAGGCCGTACCGGCGCATCACCGCGGGCACCGCGACCAGGCTCATGAGCTCGCTGGCCGTCCAGCGCCACAACGGCAGGTCGAGCAGCGCGCGGAACGTCAGCACGATGGGGTGGGTGCCCTGGCGCGGCCGGTCGGAGAGGTTGAATGGGATCATTGCCCGGCCCTCGGCGGCGCCGAACACGGCCTCGATGGCCGGGGCGAACTCCGCGACGTTCGGCGTCATGACGATGATGTCCCGCGGCTGCAGGGTCTGGTCGCGGGACAGCAGGTCGAGGAGCTGATCGTGCAGCACCTGCACTTCCCGCAGGCTGCCATGACAGGCATGTACCTGGACCGAGCAGTCGTCGTCGCCGAGACCGGCGTCCGTCGGCGTCGCCTCCATCCGGATCACGCCGGCCTGCAGGCGGTGCAGCAGGCGGTCGCCCGCCGGCGGGTCGTAGGCCAGCGCCTCCCCCAGTTCGAGCTCGCGGATGTCCGAGAACTCGTCGGAATAGATCAGCCGCAGGAAGTCGCGCGCCGCGTAGCCGAGGCTCGCCAGCAGCGGATGGCCGGAGAACACGGCCTCCTCGCCGGCCAGATTCAGGGACTCGTCGTCCAGCGGCACCAGCGCGGTTGGACGCTTCTCGATGTCGCCCCAGTAGACGTCGCTGGGGTTGTGCATGAGGAAGTGAACGTCACTGTGGCGCCCGAGGGCATAGAGCAGCCGCAGATAGTCAGGCGGCAGGTTGCCGAGGCCGAAGCAGTACAGGCGCTCCGGCCAGGCCTCGGTGCGGAGCGCCTCCCCGCGCTCCACCCGTCGAATCAGCTCTCCCAGCAGCCGTGCGCGATGCTCGCGGCCCAGCCGCGCAGTGAGCGCGCGCCACAACGGGGCCTGCCAGCTCGCCGGCGGCCCGCCGAGTTCCCGGGCACCCGCCGCGTCCTCGCCCCGTTCCCAGGCGAGCAGCATCTCGCGCCGGTAGATGAGGTACTCGTCGAACAGCTCCGCCAGCCGCTCGGCGAGCTGCCAGCGGCGCAGCTCCGCCCGCGGGTCCCCCAGATACCGCGCCACTTCCGGCACCGCGGCCGCAAGCTCCGGCAGGTGCGCGTAGAGGTGCCAGCGCAGGTTCTCGCGCCGGTATGCGGAGCTGTCCGGACGTTCGCCGGGAAGGCTGCCGGCGACCACGTTCCAGAAGAACGGCGCCGGCAGCAGGGTCTGCATGTTCGCCGCGATGCCGTCGCGCTCGGCGACGTGCATCTTCAGCCAGCGGCCGATGCCCGCGTTGGGCACCAGGATGCTGTCGGTGGCGAGCGGCGAGGGCAGGTTCGTGCGGCGCAAGGCCGTGAGCACGTCCGCCAGGCGCGTCAGGTCGTGGTGGTGATACAGATAGAACATGGACCGGCGCAGGATAGGGGGGATTCCCGGTCGTGACTATCCCGCAGCGGAGGATCAGTTGGTGATCCGGTCGGTGTAACGACTCTGCAAGGTGCCGGAAGCCTGCCGCATTCGCATGGTCTGTGGCGACGGCAACAGCGGCGCGGCCGGAGCGAGCTGCGCCACCAGCCAGAGGATGGCGCCTTGGCGTCGGGTCAAGGCCTCTGCGAGGTCCGCCACCTCGTGCCGCAGGCCGTCCGCGGCGAGCTCGAGATCCGCCAGCGCCAGGTCCCGGGCGGACACCGTGTCTTCCAGTGACTGACCGCTTGCCACCGCGGCGGCGAGCTGCTGCTCGAGAGACGTCGTCTGCGCTTTGTGCTGGCTCTTGGTTTCGAAGAACGTGCTGCGCAGCATCTCAAGCTTGGCGCTCTGCTGGCTCGCGGCCGTTTCCAGCGCCTCGATCTTGAAGTCACGGTCCTTGACGGCGTGCCGGAGCGCCGCCACGGTCCGTTCCTGCGTCTCGGCGTGCCCGATTACCTCGGCAATGCGCCGCTGTGCATCGGCAATGGTCGCGTCACGCTCACCTACCACGGCTTCGCTGGCGCGCAGGGCGTCCCGGCTGCTCGTGAGCTCATCGTGCAGCGCCCGGTGTGCCTCGTCGTGCTCGCGCAGACGTTGCTGCAACTCGTGCTGTCGCGACTGCTGAGCAGCGAGCTGCGTCTGCAGCTCCCGTATTTCCGCCTCCCGCGTCTCGCGCTGCCGCTGCTCGTCATTCAGCGCCCGGGTGAGCGATAGAAGCTTGCGGTCGCGCTCGCCGATCTGAACGTTGCGGGACTCGATGGTCTTCATCAGCTCCGGAAGCTGCTGCTTGTACTGCGCCGCGGCGGTCTTCAGCTCCCGGTTGCCTTCGCTGCGGCGCCTGGCCAGATCCTCGAGCGCTTCGCGCTGCGCCACTTCCTCCTGGAGATGGGTCTGCAGCAGCTCCAGACGGGTTTCCCGTTCCTCCAGGGCGTCTTTCAGTGCGCTCGCAGACTGCTCGAGCTCGGCCAGCTGGTGCTGCAGGGTGCGGGTGGGCCGGTCGTTGGAGGGGTTCTCGAGCTGCTCCTCCAGCGCGGCGATTCGATCGTCCCGCTGAATCAGGCCGCGTTTCATCGCGTCGTAGCGTGCTTCGAGAGCCGCATGGCGTTTGGCCATTGCCGGATCCGCCGCGTCCGTCTCAGCGGCTGGCTCGAGCCCGTCGAGCAGCACCGCGCCGCTGTTCGAGCCTTCCTTCACGATCGTCAGCTCGGCGCTGAGCGTGCGGATCTCCCGCTCGCGCTTCACGATATCCGTTTCCTTCTGGCGCACGAACCCCTGAAGCTCCGAGAGCTGGTCCTTCAGGCTTTTGACCTGCAGCTCGAGCGTATCGGCGCGTTGCTCGCGGTGACGCATGGCCGCTTCGAGCTGCGGTACCGCACCTTTGGCTTCGAACAGGCTGCGCCGCAGCTCCGCTTCACGGCCGCGCGTGGCGATCCGCCGGATGTGCCAGCCGCAAAGCAGGCAGGCCGCGGCGAGCCCGCAGACGATGGCGAGGTCCGTGATCGACAGCGTGAGCAAGGTCGTTTCGATCGGCATCTGGAACGCCCGTTGATCGCGTCAACATGCGGCCGCGTGCAGCAGAAATCAGTTAGCTGGATCTCAAGGCAACGCGGCGAAACCGATGGAGTCGTCGAGCGAGGGCGATTTCGTGACGGGGTTCACGGGCGGATCGCGTCGGGCCTGGTGCCGATCACTCGATGCGATGCACCCGCGTACTGCGGCTCGCACCGTCGGAACGGCGCAGGTGAAAGCTACCGAAGGCGCCGGGGCTGATGCGCACGGAATCGCCGACCTTCACGGTCGTGTGCGCCGCCGATTCCTGGGACCAGACTTGCCCATTCTCCAGGCGGAACCAATGGCGGCCGGTCATCTCCTCACCCATCGCCTTCACCGTGCCGACGATTTCGTCCCTCTGCCCGGCGCTGTCGGTAGCAGCTCTGGTGTCAGCGGCGCTGGTGGTAGCGGCCGGGTCGGACGGATGCGTCGGCGACGTTGGTCGGTCGCGGCCGTGCAGAGCATCGTAACAGGCGAGCCGATCCGTCCGATCGTCTATACCCACGCACGCGTCTCCGCCCGCAGGGGCTACGGCCCACGATCCGCCGGCCAGCAGTAGAACGGCGAGGCCGAGTGGCAAGCGAACGCAAGGGGTGAGGATCATTGGCCGGCTCCGACGTCGTCACCGCAGTATCCTGCCATCGATCGGCTACGCGAAGAAACTCCTGGTGAAGAACCTCTTGTAAAGACAAGGCATCAAACGCAGATCTGACCTCGTAATTTTTTTTTGCTGAAACTGGTTTCAATTTCGCGTCAGCTTCCTCTACACTCCCCCCGGCGTGTCTGGTATCGAGAGAAAGGCGCGCGGCTGACAGGAAGCAGTTTTTTCGCTGCCGTGTGGTAGTGGTATTTTTCTCGGGTCGCACTCGGGCAGGCGTCGGTGACGAGCTTACGCAGCGTAGACCTGCGGGGCTTCAACAGCGTTTCGCATCCGGCACCCCTCAATACCGCTGCCGCCGAGCAGCGGGGTATTGGGGAGAACTCTCATGAAGCACGTTTCACGCGCGGCGCTCGCCATGGCGACGTCTGCGGCATTGTTGTCCGGAGGTGTGGCCCGGGCCGCCCAGAACCAGGGTCCGCTCGAGGAGGTCGTCGTCACGGGCTCCTACATCAAACGCTCTACCTTTGACTCGTCCTCGCCGCTGGACCTGATTGGTCAGGAGGACTTCGCCAAATCCGGCGCGATCTCGGTGAAGGACATCGCGCAGCAACTCACGTACAACCTCGGCTCGGAGAACTTTCCCGACACGTTGCGTTCCGGCGGCACTACCGGCACCGAGAACATCAATCTGCGTGGCCTGGGCCTCAACTCGACGCTGATTCTGTTGAACGGCCGCAGACAGGCGGAGGCACCGAACCTCACCAACGACGGCGTAGCGTTCGTCGACACGGCGTCGATGATGCCGACCATCGCCATCGAGCGCATGGAGGTGCTGAAGGACGGGGCGGCGGCGCTGTACGGCTCCGATGCCATCTCCGGGGTGGTGAACTTCATCACCAGAAGTGACTTCGAAGGCATGGAGCTGCAGGTCGACTACCAGAACATCAGCGACCACACCGACTGGGATCCGGCGCGTGACGTCAACGTGCAGGGTATCGTCGGCGTCGGCAATGACCGCGGCAACCTGGTGATGGCGGCGAGCTATCTCGACCGCTCCGAGCTGCCGATGTTCGCTCGTGACTTCACGTATGCCGGCGGGCTTTCCGGCTTCGGCGCGCCCGGTAACATCTTCGCCACCCCCGGGGCAAACGAGAGCGCCGCGGCGTTCGCCGCGCGCACGGCCGCCTTCGAGGCGACTACCTTGAGCCCGAGCATTCCCGGCGGCGCCGACTTCGACTGCGCCAACGTGCCGCAGGCTCAGGGCGCTCCGGGCGCCAACGGCAGCCGCCGCACCACGATCCTGGTGCCGTCGCAGGATCGCTGCTACGTGGACTTCCTGCCCACCCAGTCGCTCATCGATGCCGAGCAGCGAATTCAGCTGTTCGCTCAGTTCAAGTATCTGCTCGACGAGGCGAACGAGATCGAGATCTACGGTGAGTTCCACGCGGCGAACAACGAGGTGAAGCGCGGCAACTCCCCGAGCTACGGCTTCGTGAGCGCGCCGACGGTGCCGGTGAGCAACCCCGGGCTTCGCTACGACGCCTACCAGCGCGGTCTTGGCGGACGTGAGCTGATCGACGATACCGCCGCCCAGCAAGCCGGTTACGCGGACGCGGTCGCGGCTGCGGAAGCCAACCCCCTGGTGGGGCCAATGATCACCAACATCCGCCCATTCAACGGGATCCCAAAGGACACCTACATGAACCAGGGCCGGGTGCACAACGCCGGCGAGATGAAGCGCGACAAAACCCACTTCGTCACCGGCCTGCGAGGCAATCTGCCGTTCGCGCCATCGTGGACGTTCGATCTGGCGGGTACCTGGAGCGAGCATCAGTTCTCCGGCTTCCCCGCCTACGACACCAACAACTCCAACATGCTGGCGGCGCTCCAGGGCTACGGCGGCCGGGACTGCAACCCGGCGACCACGGCCGCCGGGGATGCGGCCGGCGGCTGCTTCTACCTCAACCCGTTCGGCAGCGCCTACCTCGCCGACCCGAACGACGTCGGGCCGAACGGTCTGTACAACGCTTCCGAGCTCTATAGCTGGATGATCGATCCGATCATCGGCGAGTCCGAGCAGGACCTGTGGGTGATCGACGGTGTGGTCACCGGCGACCTGTTCGAGCTGCCGGCGGGCAACGTGGGTATTGCTGTCGGCACTCAGTACCGCAACCAGAGGTTCCAGTCCACGCCGTCCGGCACAGGCTCGAACTTCAATTTTTCTTTCGTGGTTGGGCAGGAACCCTTCGAGGTGCGTCGCGACGTCTGGGCGGTGTTCAGCGAATTCTCGGTTCCGGTGACGGCGAGCGATTCGTCCATCGGTGCGCTGGAGCTGTCTCTTGCCGTGCGCTACGAGGACTACGGCGGCGACACGGGCAATACCACCGATCCCAAGGTGGCCTTCCTTTGGAATCCGACGGAGGATCTCGCCGTGCGTGGGTCGTTTCAGACATCCTTCAAGGCGCCCGGGCTCGCTCAGCTGGGCGGCTCGAGCACCTCGCTCAACAACGTGCAGCAGGATCCCTTCGATCCGAACTCCGTGCAGGTATTCGTGCCGGGTATCGCCATTGGCAACCCCAATCTGAAACCGGAAACCGCCGACGTCTACAACTTCGGGTTCAGCTGGGAGCCGACCGCAGGCCCGCTGGCGAACTTCCGGGTGCAGGCCGACTACTGGTCCTTCGCCTACGAGGATGCGATCAAGAAGGAGTCCAACACCTCGGTGATCGACGCCTACGTCGCCGGCGACCCGGAAGCCCAGCAGAAGATCACCCTGGACGGTCTCGGCTACATCGCCGTCATCCGCTCGCAGTTCATCAACGCCGCGTCGGTGGATACCAGCGGCATCGACTTCGGGCTCGGCTATGGGCTCGATACGAGCGCGGCGGGTCATTTTGACCTGTCTTACAACATGACGTACCTGACCGAGTACAAGTTCCAGGAGTCACCCGACGCCCCGGAGATCAACGGCAAGGGCAAGCGCAACTTTCAGACCATTGGCGCGCCGGCGCCGGAGTGGCGCGCCAACGCCGGCATCGACTGGTTCCTCGGCAATCACTCGGCCAACGTGACCCTGCGCTACACCACCGACTATCAGTTGACGAAGGCGCCGAACTCGCTGATTGCGGCGCTGAACGGCCGCGCGCCCAGTGACAGGGTCGACGACTTTTTGACGGTGGACGTTCAGTACTCGTATCAATTCCCGGAACTGCTGGGCGGTGAGGGCCCGATCCTGACCATCGGCGCCATCAACCTTTTCAACGAGGACCCGCCGGTGATCGACGATGGCCCGGGTTACGACTCCAAGATCCACGATCCGCGCGGTCAGATCGTGTACGGCCGGATCAAGATAGCGTTCTGACGCTACCGCGGATCGAACCGTACGGGCGGCCGCGGGGCCGCCCGATTTCGCGAAGCAAGGCGCGGTTGACGTTCGCAAAGCGTGAGCTGGAGGGAGGGCGGACCCACCTCACAAGCCGGCCCGTCACACGCCCGCCGTGTATCATCGGCCCGATATGGTGACCGGGAGCCGCCATGGGTCGGGCCGTCCTTCTGGATCTGGGAAACGTGGTATTGGGGGTGGACTTCCGCCGGGTGCTGCGCGCGTGGGCAGAAGCCTCTGGAATGCCGGAGGCGCGCTTTCTCGAGCGCTGGGAGATCGACGCCGCCTACCGTGAGCACGAGGTCGGGCGAATCGGTTTCGACGAGTACGCGGCGGCACTGACGCGGCGCTTCGAAGTCGAACTGCCTCTCGAAGCCTGGGAGGCGGGGTGGAACACGATCTGGACGGGCCCGTACCACTCGGTAGTGGAGCTGCTGCCGCGGGTGGCGGCACGTTTCGACCTCTGCGCGTTCACCAACACCAATCAGACCCACGCCGAGTGCTGGTGGCCCCGCTATGGCCACCTGCTGGCCAGCTTTCGGGCGGTGTATTTGTCCTCGGAGATTGGTCACCGCAAACCGGACGTGACGGCCTTCCACGAGGTGTGTGAGCGCATGAATGCGAGACCGGACGAGGTGGTGTTCATAGACGACACCCTGGAGAACGTGCGCGGCGGCGCCCTCGCGGGGCTCGATGCCCGCCACGTCCAGAGCGAGGCCGATGTTGCCGCGCTGCTCGAAGATCTCCTCACCTGACGTTCTGCGCTGGCGGGTGTCTTGCGGAGTCCCGGACCTGCTAGACTCCGGCGACCCGTTCCTGGGAGGGGGTGCTGATGGGATCTGCAGACCATTCGCTGCTGCCGCGCTGGTACTGGACCGTCGCGGTTCTGGGCCTGGCGTGGATGCTGATCGGCCTGGCGACGCTGGCGATGGACGTCATGACCATGACCGACGAGGCCGCTCTACAACGCATGAGCGAGGCCCAACGGGAGTTCTACGCCGCGCGTCCGGTCTGGCTGTTTGTGGTGTACGTCGTGGCCATCCTCAGCGGCCTGATTGGCGCCGCAGGGCTGCTGATGCGCAAGGGGTGGTCGGTGGCAGCGCTCAGTCTCTCGCTCGCCGCCGCTGTGGTGCAGTTCGGCTACACCCTCCTGGCCATGGGGGTCCTCGAGCGGGTCGGGCCCGCGCAAGCTTTGCCCCTGCCGGTGGCCGTACTGGTGATGGGCGCGCTGTTGTTGTGGTTCTCCCGCAGCGCACGGCGTCGGCACTGGATCGACTGAGCAGCCGACCAGCCGCGTGGCGGCATTCCGTCACTGAATGCGCCCGAGCTTGTCGGGGTTGCGCACGACGTAGAGCGTCGATATCCGCCCCCGGTCCACCTCCAGCGCCAGCGTTGCGTCCACTGTGCCGTCGCCGGTGCGCAGCACGAAGCCGGGCGCGTCGTTGATCCAGGAGGGTTCGAGCTGGAACTGCGTCAGGTCCTGCTTACGGGTGAAGCTGGCGAAGAAGCGGACGATCTTGTCCGCACCGCGGATGGGTCTGAGGGCCGCGAGGGCCTTGCCGCCACCGTCCGAGACCAGGGTCGCGTCGGGCGTGAACAACGCCAGCAGCGCCGTTTCGTCGCTCTCCAGGACGGCGTCGCGAAAGCGCCGGGCGAGATCCTGCTTCGCAGCCAGTGTGGCCTGGCAACGCGGCCGTTCGTCGCTGATCCGGCGCCGGGCACGGGAGACCATCTGCCGAATGGCTGCCTCCGATTTTCCCAACGCCTCCACGAGGGCGGGGTAGGGCGCATCGAAGACGTCGTGCAGCAGGAAGGCCGCCCGCTCCTCCGGGCCCAGCCGCTCGAGCAGCAGCAGGAAGGCCACCGACAAATCGTCGGCCAGCTCCAGGACGTGCTCGGCGGCTTCGGGCTCCGGTGCCGAGGTCGGACACGGCTCCGGTAGCCATGGGCCGACGTACACCTCCCGGCGCCGCTCGCGCGCCCGCAGCTCGTCGATGCACAGCCGCGCCATTGTGGTGCGCAGCCACGGGCCAGGGTCGCGGATGTCTTCATGATCCGCGCGTTGCCAGCGCAAGTAAGTCTCCTGCGCCAGGTCCTCGGCGTCGGCAACACTGCCGAGCATCCGGTAGCCGAGCCCGATCAACCGGCCGCGCTCCCGCTCGAAGGCGGTCAGCTCGGCGGTAAGGCCCGGCGCGCTCATGCCGGTCGTGCCGCCGGCACCAGCTCGCCCTCGACCTGCAGGCGCTCGCAGGCGTGGGCGTGGCCGAGGACGCGCTTCAGCGTCGGGTAGATGCGTGCGGCGGTGATTCCGTAAGCGAGTGTGACCAGCGCGGCATCCCCCCAGCGGCGGCGCACCTCGTCCCGGAGCTCGTCGCAGGGGGCGTGAGCGAGCACCGCGTCGGCGAGGGCGAGCCCCAGCCGCGCGTCGCTCGACATCGCCGCAGTGTCGCAGGCCACGATGGCGCGCAGCGCCGCCGGCGCGATGCCCGCTTCCCGGCCCATATTGACGGCCAGTTGCGCGCAGGGGCCGCAGTCTTCGAAGCGAACCGCCGCCATCCCTGCGGCAAACAGCGCCTCGGCCGGCACGCCAGCCCGATGGGTGGTCAAAGGCCGCGCCAGAAGGAGCTTCACGAACGCCGGCAGCGACGCGTCGAGAATCTCGTGCATGTAACGGGCATCGTAGTCGTAAAGGTGTTCGAATCGGCGAATGGTACCGTGCAGGATCGATCGAAGCATGTCAGCCTCCGTGCCATGATTTGACCGGCACCAGGCTGCAGAGCAGCGCCAGCAGTGCCGGGAGATATACGCCGACGGCATCCACCACCCCGGCATGGGCCGCGGCGTCGGTGTGAATCAGCGACTCCCATAGGTGCAGCAGGGCATGGGCGCCCAGAAAGGCAACGGCCGTCACAGCGCCCGGCGTCTGCCAGCGAACCCGCCAGGCGCCGAGCGCGAGCCCTGCGGCCGCCGCCAGGTAGGCGCAGCCGATGTCGCTAACGAAGTGCCCGTTGTAGGGCCCTGTGTGGGCGACGCTCTCGATCGACCCGTACCAGTGGCGGGGTGCGAACAGCATGTGCAAGCCGTTGCCGGCCAGCAAGAGCGCCATGATCGCGAGCAGAATCCGTTGCCACATCGCCGTCTCCGTAATGCCCTGTCTCGAGAGTCAGACGAACCGGGAAGGCAATCTGTGACAGATGGCCGCGGTCGAAGCAAAATACCGGCACCTTCCGGGAGCGAGGCGTGGGGATGAAGAAAGTGCTGATCGGCGCGCTGGCGGTGGTGGTCACCGTGGGCGTGGCGGGAATCCTGTTTCGCGGGCCGTTGATGAAGGAGGTTGCGGACCTGCTCCCCGCCGACATGTTCATCGATGCGGACACCGACGCCTTCGATCCAGGCCTGCCGGTGGGTGCGCGGATGCCCGCCATCGCCGCCCGCTACGACGGCAGAACCATCCAGGACGTCACGGAGTTCATGGGCGCGAACGGCGTGGTGCTGTTCGCCAACCGCTCCGTCGACTGGTGACCCTATTGCATCAGGCAACTCGTGCAGTTGCAGGAACGGATGGAAGGGTTTCGGCAGGCGGGGCTCGGCGTCGTGGCGATCACCTACGACACTCCGGCGTTGCAGCAGGCGTTCATCGACCGGGCGCGGATCGAGTATCCGCTGCTGTCGGACATCGATACCCGCACGTTCACCGCGCTCGGGATCCTGAACCAGGACTACCAGCCGGGTGACAGCGGTTACGGCATTCCCTATCCGGGGGTGCTGGTGCTGGACCGGGACCAGGTGATACGGGCCAGGATCTTCGTCGAAGGCTACGAGACCCGCGTCAATGCCGACAGCGTGCTCGCCACGGCCAAGGCGGCGCTCGGCATTGCGGCTGTGCAGCCGGACGGATGAACCAGGCGCCGGCGGCGTCTACTGCCGTATGATGCCCACATTCGGCACAGAGGTATGGCTATGGCGGCGGCACTGACGGGTAAGGTTGCGTTCGTGACGGGAGGCGGGTCGGGCATCGGCCGGGGCATCGCTGAGCGCCTGGCGCGGGAAGGCGCCGATGTCTGCATCCCGGACATCGATACCGAGGGGGCGGAGCAGACAGCCAATCTGGTGACCCAGCTCGGCCGCAAGGCTCACGTGGTGAAGGCCAACGCGGCGTCGGAAGCGCAGATCCAGCAGGCGGCGGCGGAGTGCGTCGAGCGTCTGGGACGGCTGGACATCGCCGTCGCCAACGCCGGGATCGGCCGTGGCGGTCCGGTGCTGGAGCTGTCTCTCAAGGACTGGCAGGACCAGCTCGACGTGAACCTCACCGGGGTGTTTCTGACCGTGCAGGCCTGCGCCCGGCAGATGGTCCGCCTCGGCCACGGCGGTCGCATCGTCTGCATCTCGTCGTTGGCGGCGGAAAGCACGGGGCCGGGGATCTGGGCGTATTCGGCCACCAAAGCGGGCGTGCGCATCATGGTGCGGGGCTGGGCGCAGGAGCTCGGCGAGCACGGCATCACGGTAAACGCCATCGGCCCCGGCGTGATCGAGACGCCGCTCGCCGAGGGCCTCGCCGGGGAGCCCGGCGGCGCCATCCGCACCCGCCTCGAGAGCCGTACGCCGGTGAAGCGGGTGGGCCGTCCCGGCGACATCGCCGGGCTGGTCAACTTCATGGCGGGTCCGGACGGTGAGTTCATGTCCGGCAGCTACGTGATCATGGACGGTGGTCTCAGGGACGCGTCCCGCGGCTACGACCCGGACGAGAACGCGGTGGCGGAGATGACGCGCATCGGCGAGCGGAGCATGTCCCGCCGCGCCCGTCTGCAGCCGCTGCTCGATGACCGCTGACACGCCGCCGGCACCTGGGAGCGGTTTCCACACCGCGACTGTCTTCTGTGGGAGCGACCTCCAGGTCGCGATTGCCGACTGTAGGAGCGGTCTCCAGCGAGTAGACTACCGGTATCGGTGGTAACCAGCCACGGAAGGTAGCGGGCACCCGGCGCCATGGCTGACGTGTTCATCAGCTATTCACGGGAGGATCGCGAGCAGGTCCGGTCCATCGTCGGAATTCTCGACAGCGCCGGCTTCAGCGTCTGGTGGGACCGCGCCCTGGAGCCGGGAACGCAGTGGGCCGACGTCATCGATCGCGAGCTGCGCCGGGCCTGCTGCGTCCTCGTGGTGTGGAGCCGTCACTCCCTGAATTCACGATGGGTGGGTATCGAGGCCAACGAGGCCCGACGCCGGGCCATTCTGATTCCTGTTGCCCTCGAGCCTGTGGTCCTCGGCGACGAGTTCGCGTCCATGCATCGGCTGGACTGGTTCGAGTCGACGCCCGAGGAGGCCGGCCGCGCTCTGGTCGTTCGGGTACGGGCCGTGGTCCGCCGCTCCAAGTGGAAAACTCGTGCCCCACGCATCGCGGTGCCGTGCCTCGTCGGCCTGGCCGTCGTTGCCGCCGCCGTGTGGCTGATCCAGCCGGCTCCGACCATCCCGGTCCACAGCACGGCCACCGATCCCGTCGCCGCCACACCGGGGCCGCGCTCCATCGCCGTGTTGCCTTTCCAGCAGCCGCCGGACTCGCACCTGGAAGATGGGCTTGGCACCGGCGTCGCCCTCGAGCTGATCGATGCTCTCGCGGCCATCAGCGGATTGCGGGTCTCGGCTCAGGTCGCCGCGTGGGCATTGTCCGACGGACTCCCGATCGAGGAGATCCGCCGCCGACTCAACGTGGCCTGGCTGGTGGAAGGGGACGTCACGGCGCTCGGCGACCAGGTGCAGGTGCGGGTGCGTGTGGTCGATTCCGCCACCGGGCTGTTGCAGCGGACGTTCTCGAACCTGGCGGCGGCACCGGATCTGTCGAAGCTGCCGGCGGAGCTCGCGGCTCGCGTGGTGGAGTCGCTGCCCCAGATGGGGCTGACCGTTCCGAGCCCGACGGCCGATGTCGGCGTCGACGGAGAGGCTTACCGTCTCTATCTGCTCGGTCAGGCGCTGCTGCGCGACGAGCGTTCCGTCGACAGCCGTGTCAGGGCGGAGTCGTACTTCGCCCGGGCGCTGGCGATTACGCCCGGCTACGGCGACGCCATGGCCGGCCAGTGTGAAGCGCGGCTGTGGCGTTACGACCAGAGCAACGCCGCCGCTGACCTCGAGCGCGCCGGCGGCTTCTGTAACCAGGCATATGCCACGGCGCCGGACGCCACGCGAGTGCTCCTGGCCGTGGGCCAGCTGGCCAGCGTGCGCGGCGACTGGTCCCGCGCGGAGACGATCTTCGAAAAACTGGTCGAGCGTGAGCCGTTCGATGCCGATGCCCGCATCGGGCTGGCTCAGGCGCGGGCGGCGGCCGGTGACGCAGCGGACGCCGAGCGGCAGTTTCGCCGCGCCATCGCCGACCAGCCCGGCTACTGGCGGCCCCATAACGCACTCGCCAACTTCCTGTTTCAGCAGGGGCGCGCCGAGGAGGCTGTGCCGGATTACGTGGCGGCGTTGGACTTTGCGCCCCAGGAACCGGCCGCGCTCAGCAACCTCGGCGCCGCCCTTCTGCTGGCCGACCAGCTGCCCGCTGCGATCAGCGCCCTGCAGCGGGCGGTGGCGGCGGGCGAGACGCCGTCCGCGCTGTCGAACCTGGGAACCGCCTACTACTACGGCCAGCGCTTCGAGGAGGCTGCACAAACGTTTGAACGGGCGACCGCGCTGACGCCGACGGATTTCCGCTTGTGGGGCAACCTGGCGGACGCCTGGTCCATCGCCGGGGATCGTCGTGCCGCCCAGGCCTATCAGCGGGCCGAATCGCTCGCGCGAAAGCACCTCGACAGCGGTGGTGACAGCGCGCTGATCCGTATTGCCATCGAAGCCTTTCGCGCGGCGCGGGGAGAATCCAGTCTGACGGCGGTCGACGCGGCGCTCGAGGGGCATACACCAAGCTGGGAAACGGAGTATCTTTCAGCAGTGACGCTGCGCCGGCTGGGTGCGGTCGATCGAGCTGCAGGATGCTTGCACGCGGCCATCGACCTGGGCTTCCCGCTGACCATGGCGAGCAGAGATCCGCTGGTTGCGGATCTGCTCCAGGCGCCACCAACCTCAACCGAGGAGGGGGGATGAACCATGAAGGTCGTTAGAGATGCGATTTGGCTGGTCTGTGCGACGGTGGTTTTGAGTGCCTGTGAGGGACGTGGTTCCGGCGATGCACACGACATGAGAGTGCCTAAGGACGTGCATGTGCAGGTTACCCACTTGCACAAGTTCGACGACCAGTGCGTGGCGGACTTGAAGACACCAGGGTTCGGCCAGCAAAATGGTCAGGCCTGTAACGGCGTCCCGGGCGCCAACGGACTTGCATGCGGGCAGTGGGGGGACACGATCGTTTGGATGAGCCCCGGAAACGACACGCTGACCAACATCAGCTTCAAAGACGGTTTGCAGAGTGTCTGTGAAGGTGGTGGCGTCAAGCATGCGAATTCCACGCTTAGGTGCAAGCTGCAAGACCCGGGCGTTGAGTGGGCGGTCCATGAGTACAAACTTGAGTATACGAGCAACAAGGACGGCGCCTGTTCTGTCGACCCGTTCATCATCGTTACCCGCCATTGAGTGATTCTCACCAGGGCCGGGAAGGTGCCCGCGGGGGCGTGACGGCTCGATGACCGCCGCCCCGGCGCACGTGCCGCTCGTCGTTGGCGTCACCGGCCATCGCGACCTCGTGGACGCCGAGGTTCCGATCCTCGAGCGTTCGGTCGAGGCGTTCTTCGACGCGTTGCGCGTACGTTTTCCGGGCCTCCCGCTTCGCGTGATGACGCCGCTGGCGGAAGGCGCCGACCTGCTGGTGGCGCGGGTGGCACGGCGCCTGGGGCTTCCTCTCACCGTCCTGCTGCCGATGCCCATGTCCCAGTACCGTGATGACTTCGAGGGCGTTGCGGCGGCAGAATTCGAGGAGATGCGCGGCCAGGGAGAGATCATCGAGCTGCCGACGCTCGGTTGCGGGCCGGAACAATCTACGCAGCTGTCCGGTGATGCGCGCGATGCGCAATACGAGTATCTGGGCATCTACCTGGCCGCTCATTGCCACATCCTGCTGGCGCTGTGGGACGGCAAGCCGTCGCCGGCGCCGGGCGGCACCGCTCAGGTGATACGCTTTCACCAGTACAACGAAGTGAAGCTGATCTCCGGGGTCGAAGCGCGCTCGGCCATCGACTTCTCCGAGGACGAGAGCGATCTCGCCTATCACATCGTCTGCTCGAGAGCCGGCAACGGGGCTCCTGCGGACGAGCGGACGGCCGGCGAAGGGGCCTGGCTGACGCGCGACGACCTGGAGCCGCGAACGGCGGAACTGCCGGTGCGTTACCAGCAGGTGTTCCGTCAGCAGGAGCGGCTGAATCGCGATCTGGCCGCCGTGGTCCCCGCGCCCCAGTCGCAAGCCGCCAGGAACGATGCGGATTGGGCGCTGTTCGGCGAGATCGGGTCGCTGGCCGCGGCGGTCGACCGGCTGGCGGTGCACTTTCAGAAGCGCGCTCTACGCTCGCTCAAAGCCGTATACGTCATGGCCGCGCTCACCGGCATCAGCTTCATCGCCTACGCCGACTTTCCGGATCACCAGGGCATGATCTGGGCGTACCTCTGCGCGCTGCTGGTGGGATTCGTGCTTTACGCCGTCGAGCGTCGCGGCGCCTGGTACCGCAGATACATCGACTATCGCGGCCTGGCCCAGGGTCTGCGCGTGCAGGCCTATTGGGCCATCGCGGGCGTCCACCTCGAGAATCCGACGGAGTTTGCCCACGATCGTTTCATGCGACGGGAGGAGCTGTCGCTGGGATGGATACGCAACGCCATGCGGTACGCCGGGCGCCGCGCAGACGCGCATCCGGAGGCGCCGGCACAGCAAACGCGCGAGCGGGTGATCGAAGAGTGGATTCAGGATCAGCGGGATTACTACCGGCGCCGGTTGCACGAGCATCTGCGCCATGACCGCACGATCAGCCGGCTCGGCGTCGGGGGCTTTCTGGTCGCTCTGGCTGCCGCGCTCGCGCTGGCGCTGTTCCAGGCACGCCTGTCGCCTTTCACCGTCAACGCGCTGATCGCCTCCATGGCCGGCCTGCCCTTTCTGGTGGCGGTGCGCTCGAGCTATGCGGAACGGGTGTGCGAGCGGGAGCTGGCGGCCCAGTACGCCCACATGAACCGCATCTATACCAACGCGCATCGGCTGCTTCACAGGACTTCGGACGCGGCAGCGCGCCGCGAGATCCTGCGGGCGCTCGGCGAAGAAGCCCTGCAGGAGGTTGGTCTGTGGATTCTCCGTCAACGGGAACGGCCGGTGTCGGGAAATCAGATCTTCCGGGCTTGAGCGGCGAGCGCTACGCTTGTCCGAACGGAGCGATCAGCCCTTCTATCGGGCGCTTGAAGCCTTCTCACCCAGCGCCTCGACCACCGCGTCGAAAAACGCGTAGCTTTCCTTTTCCATATCCGGCACCCACGCCTCGGGCCAATAACTCAGCTTGACGATGACCACGTCGTCCGCCGGTGCCGCGTAGATGATCTGACCGTAGACGCCCTGCGCCTCGAAACGGCCGTTGGGCAGCAGCCACCACTGATAGCCGTAGCCCAGCGGATAGTCCGGGTACAGCTTTCCGTAGCCGACGGCTTTGCTGGCCGGCCGGGTGGCCTCTTTCACCCACGCCTCGGGCACCACGCGGCGTCCGTCCGCCTCGCCGCCGCGGGCCATCATCAAGCCGAACCGGCCGAAGTCCCGGAGCGTAGCCAGCAGCCCGCCGCCGGCCATCTCCCGGCCCACCGACTCGGGCCCGTCGAGCACCCAGGCGGCATCGAACTCCATGCCTGCCGGCCGCCACAGGTTGTCCTCCATGAACTCAGCCAGCCGTTGCCGGCTGGCGTTCTCCACCAGCCAACCGAGAATGGACGCGTCCATGGTGCTGTAGTTGAAGTGCTCGCCCGGCGGGTGCGCCCGTGGCAGCGCGTTGGCGCCTTCCACCAGCCGGTAGCGTTGCTCGACGTATGCGCCCAGCCAGTTCCGAACCAGCGGCTTGCTGGTGTCCGACCAGTCGTAGGATTCCTCGTCCCAGGCGACGCCCGACGCCATCTCGAGCGTCTGTCGGATGGTGACGCCGTCGTAAGCGCTGCCGACGAGTGCCGGCAGGTAGCGAGTCAACGGGTCGTCCAGACTGGCGATGAGCCCTTTGGCCAAGGCGATGCCCACCAGGGTGGAGGTGACCGACTTGCCGGTGGAAAAGGAGATGAAGCGGGTCGACGGCAACGCACCGTTGAAATACGACTCATGCACGATCGCGCCGTGCTTCAGGATCAGCAGCGCGTTGGAGCGGGTGCGGCGATTGAAGTCCGCGACGCTGTACGTCTTGCCCTGCCACTGATAGCGGAGGTCCGCGGGCAGCCCGTGCTCGGACACCGGCAACTGCCAGACGCGCGGGCCCGCGTGGACATCCGTGTGGGAAACACCTGCTCGGCGCGCTGATACTTGTCGGCGCGATGATCGGCCTCGAAGAAGCTGCGCCGGGCGGCCTCGTTGGCTGATGCAGATGAACTGGCCCATGCGGCGACCAGTGCGAAGACGAGCAAGCCCGCCGGCCGCGCATGCAGCCGCAAAAGCGCTCCGACCATGCGTTCCCCCTCTCTCGATCATTTTCCGCAACGGGCGTCCATGATGGCACAATGCGGCTCTGCGACTAAGGGGGACGGTTGCCCATGATTTCTCTCGTACACCGCGCCGGCACCGGTGTCTGCATCCTCGTCGCGCTGCTGATCTCGGCGGCAGCTGCGGTTGCCGCTCCGGAGCCGCCCGCCGCCGCCGACAACGACAAGAAGCCGCCGCCGAACAAGCGCGTGTGCCGCACCGTGCAGGTCACCGGGTCGCTCATGCGCCAGCGCGTCTGCCTGAAGCAGAAGCAGTGGGATCAGATGCGTGAGGAGGCCCAGCGAGCTGCACAGGATGCTGACGCGCCCGCCACAAAAGGCGAGGGCGGGTCGTGAAGCCACGCGTGCGGGCGCCGCTTGCCTGGCGGCCCCGCATTGCGCACGATGCGTGCCCATGTCGCAGATTCCTTCCGACCACGCGTGGTGGCTGCCGCAGCAGGTAGCCTGCGGGCAGACCCTGGAGTGCCTCATCGGGCCGCTCACCGTCGAGATTCATCATGCCGCCGGCGAGTGGCATCTGGGTGTGGCCCAGGGCGAGGAGAGCGAGGGGCACGGCTCCGCATGCATGGCGCTGCGGCAGGGCGGGGTGCGGGAGGAGGACTACCAGCGGTTCATGGTCACCGACACCGGCACCCGTCTGACCCTGTCGCCGCTGTTGTGCGACCGGCCGGTGGTGATTCGGCCGCGCCAGAGCGTCTTTCTGCCGAGCGGGGAGGCGGTGACTCTGTACGTTTCCACCCCAACCACCTTGCGGGTGGAAGTCGGCGAGCCGGCTGTGCTGCTGCGGGAAGTCCCCACGGTTACGCTCTCTGATACCTGGTTCGGGCCGTCCACCCTGGAGGGCGAGCTCTGCTACGCCGGCAAGACCCAGACGCGGCGTGCGCTCGATGAAGTCCCGCACCGGGCGCACCGGGTGATCACACCGGTGCGGATCCGCAACGAAGGCGACGCCGTGCTGCCGCTGGAAAAGCTGAGCCTTCCGGTGCCCGTGCTGTCGGTATTCGGTGCCGATGACGGGCGACTGTGGACTCAAGGCGTCTCGCTGGTGCGCAGCGGCGTGTCGGACATGGCCGCGCTGGTGGTGGATGACGCGCCGCCCGACTATGCCGGCCGGGTGAAGCGGCTGTCGGCGCCGCGCCAGCCGCGGGCTCACGGCGGGCTGGTGCGCGCGTTCAGCATGCTGTTCGGCGATCGTCGGTGAGCGCCGGCGTGCTGGAGGTGATCCACGCGGACTGGTGGGGCATGGCCCTGCGAGCCATCGTGCTCATGGGTCTCGGGCTGACGCTTGCGCCCCTGGCGTCGCGCCTGGTGCGGCGTATGGCGGAAGGCCATTTCTCCAGACACCACCTGCAGATCACCCGCCGCCTGGTGTTCTACGCGGTGCTGGGGCTGTTCGCCGCCTCCGCGTTGCGCGAGCTCGGCTTCAGCCTGGCGGTGCTGATGGGTGCCGCCGGCGTGCTCACGGTCGCCATCGGATTCGCCTCCCAGACGTCGGCCTCGAACCTCATCAGCGGGCTGTTCCTGATCGGCGAGCGGCCTTTCGAGGTAGGCGATGTCATCCGGGTGGGCTCGACGACGGGTGAAGTGCTGTCCATCGACGCCCTGTCGGTCAAGCTGCGCACATTCGACAATCTCTACGTGCGCATGCCCAACGAGTCGCTGATCAAGAGCGAGGTGACGACCCTCACCCGTTTTCCGATCCGGCGGCTGGACCTGACCCTGGGCGTTGCGTACCGGGAAGACATCGCGCACGTGCGCGACGTGCTGACCGCGGTGGCGGACGCCAACACCCTCTGCCTCGACGAGCCGGCACCGTTGTTCATCTTCCTCGGCTTCGGTGACTCGGCGCTCGAAATCCAGTTTTCCGTGTGGGCCACGCGGGAGAACTTCCTCGCCCTGCGTAACGCCATCACCGCCGAAATCAAGATTGCCTTCGACGAGGCAGGGATCGAGATCCCGTTCCCCCACCGATCGTTGTACACGGGCTCGATGACTGAGCCGTTCCCCGTCACCCTGGTCGAAGGTCGGGCCGACCCGGAGCCGAACGGCAGCGAATGAGCGGGCGGCCCCGCGGCGGCAGCCGGGGCGTGAGATACCCGCCGTCAGTTGGCACTCAACCGCGTGCCCGCAAGGCGATGTACCCGCCGGTGATGATGGCGCCGCCGCCCGCCACTGCGGAAAGGTTCGGCACCTCGCCGAACAGCAGGTAAGCAGCGAGCGCCGCCCAGACGAGATTGGTGTACTCGAGCGGTGCGATGGCGCCGGCCGGCGCGTGGCGGTAGGCGGCAACGACGCTGAAGTGGATGGCTCCGCCGCAGCAGCCGGCGATCAGAAACCACAACCAGTCGTGCGGCGCGGGTGGCACCCAGTCGTTCACGGTGAGCAGCGCCGCCAGCAGACCGCTCACCGGCAGGGTGTAGAACAGCATGACGGCCGGCGATTCGCGGCTGGCGAGCTTGCGGTTGGACAGCGACAGCAGCGCCCAGCACAGGGTCGAGGCGAGCACCGCCAGCGCCCCCAGCGCGGGCCCGCTGAGCGGCTGGGTGGGGTCGATCCGCGGCATGCCGGGCCCCAGCATCAGCAGCACGCCGCTGACGGCGACAGCGACGCCGAGCCAACGTGCCGGGCCGATACGCTCACCGAGCACCGGCCGTGCCAGCAGCACGATGAGCACGGGCCCGATGTAGGCGAGCAGCACGGCGATCAGCAGCGGCAACTGCGAGAGCGAGTAGAAAAAGCCGAAGTTGGCGCCGGCGGCCAGCAGGCCGCGATAGCACTGCCAGCCCCAGTGCGGGCGCAGCAGCGAGGGAATTCCACCCCGCAGATGGCAGAAGGCCAGCACCAGCGGAATCGACAGCACGATCCTGAGCAGCACGATCTGCGCCGTGCCGTAGGACCCTGCCAGCGCCTTCACAGACACGTCCACGCACGCCGCCATGAACATGGCGGTGCACATGAACGTTGCACCCAGACGCAGGCTGTCGTTGCTTTCGTTGGACATCGATGGGTCTGCGGGCGGCTCGTGGGCGGTTATGGGGTTCATGCCCCCCGGCAGCGCCGCCCGGACCCGCGGGGGCGACGAACATAGCGCACGCCACAGTGGAACGCCAGGCGCGTCTGCCGTATGCTCCGCCGCCTCACCAGCCTCGATCCGGAGGTACCTCATGGCAGCCATCACGATCTTCGGCGGAGACCGCTGAGTCAGATCCCTGCTGCCCCGGCAGCGCTCCGCCTCTCAATCCCGAACTTAACCCGCTGTGGGAGCGACGCCCTGGTCGCGACCCTCTGCGGTGCGTGTAACGAGCAACGAGGTGGAACGATGGCCGACGACAGTCGGATCGATCTGCAGGACGGGCGACTGAAGCGCGGTCAGCTCGCCGGTCTGGAGCAGCGGCTGGTGATGGACGTGTTCTCGAAGCACGTCTCGAACGTGGCGGGTGTCGTCAACGACGGCAAGGAGGCGACCGTGTATCTGTGCCCCGTGCGGCCGGGGAGCGGCATCACGGGTGCCTTCGTGGCGGCCAAGGTCTATAGAAGCCGGCGGTTCCGCGCCTTCCGGAACAATGCCGACTACAGGAATCTCGACAACGTGACCGACCGGCGCCTGAGAAAGGCGATCCGCCAGGGGTCGCGCACTGGCCAACGGGCCGGGCAGCACATGTGGGTCAATCGCGAGTGGGAGGTGTTGTCCGTGCTGCACCAGGCCGGCGCTTCGGTCCCACAGCCCCACGACCACTCGCCGGACGCGGTGCTGATGGAGTTGGTGGGCACGGACGGCGCGGCCGCGCCGGCGCTGGCCCAGCTGCGCCTGACGCCCGACGATGCACAGCGCGCGTTCGCCGCCGTGCTCGAGGACGTGGAGATCCTGCTCGACTGCGGCCTGGTGCACGGCGATCTGTCCGCCTACAACATCCTTTATCACGACGGCCGGCCGCGGATGATCGATCTGCCCCAGGCGGTGGACGTGGACGGGTCGGCGGACGCCTGGACGCTGTTTCACCGCGACATCGACAACGTCTGCGGCTATTTCCGGCGGCAGGGCGTCGACGCCGATCCGCTGGACGTGGCCGTGAAGCTGTGGGCGCGGTATGTCCGCTGACGGCGATCTCCCGGGCGGCGGGTAAGCGCTCCGGCGCGGCCGCTCGCGCCGGCTGTATTTCCATACAGCTATTGGGCATGATGGGCGCCATGAGCGCCCGCGCCGCAACAGACCCCGCAGCTTTCGGCCATGGGCTGAACCCGGCGCAACGCCGGGCCGCCACCTGCGGGGCGCCGAGAGCGGCCGGCCGGCAGGGCCCCGGCTTCGACGCCGGACCGCTGCTGATCATCGCCGGCGCCGGCACCGGCAAGACCAATACCCTGGCCCATCGGGTTGCGCATCTGCTGCTTCAGCAGGTGGCCCCGGAGCGCATCGCGCTGCTGACCTTCACCCGACGCGCCGCCCAGGAGCTGCTCGCCCGCGCCGAGCGAATCGCCCGCGCGGCCCTGGATGGCGCGCCGCGCACCGCCGCCTTTCACCCGAACGCCGCGCGGATGATGTGGTCCGGCACGTTTCACTCCGTCGGCAACCGGCTGCTGCGCGAGTACGCCCACGTGCTGGGGCTCGACCCGGCTTTCTCGGTCATCGACCGCGGCGATGCGGCGGACCTGATCGACCTGAAGCGCCAGGAGCTGGGGCTCGCGAAGCAGGCCCGCCGTTTTCCCCGCAAGGACACCTGCCTCGCCATCTATTCCCACCGGGTGAACACCCAGGGCACTCTGGCCGAAACGCTGGAAGCGGAATACCCCTGGTGTGCCGACTGGCACAGCGAGCTGACCCGCCTGTTCCGCGGCTACGTGGCGGCCAAGCAGGCCCAGCAGCTTCTCGACTACGACGACCTGCTGCTGTACTGGCACCTGCTTACCCGGGAGCCGGCGGTGGCGCGCGAGCTCGGCGGGCGCTTCGAGCACGTGCTGGTGGATGAATACCAGGACACCAACACCCTGCAGGCGGACATCCTCCTCGCCATGAAGCCCGACGGCGCGGGGCTTTGCGTGGTGGGGGACGACGCTCAGTCCATCTACTCGTTCCGGGCGGCGACGGTGGAGAACATCCTTGAGTTTGCCGGGCGCTTTCCGACGCCGGCCGAGGTGATCACCCTCGACCGCAACTACCGCTCGGTGCAGCCGATCCTCGATGCCGCCAACGCGCTGATGGCGGAAGCTGACCGGGGCTATCGTAAGCACCTCGAATCCGCCAGACCGTCCGCGCAGAAGCCGTGGTACGTCACCGTGGAGGACGAACGGAATCAGAGCCTGTACGTGGTCGAGCAGGTGCTGGCGAAACGGGAAGACGGCACGCCGCTCCGCCGCCAGGCGGTGCTCATGCGCAGTGCCCACCACAGCGACCTGCTGGAGGTGGAGCTGACCCGCCGCAACATTCCCTACGTGAAGTACGGTGGCCTCAAGTTCCTGGAAGCCGCCCACGTCAAGGACGTGCTGGCGCTGTTGCGCTGGGTCGACAACCCGAAGAATCGGCTGGCCGGGTTCCGCACCCTGCAGCTGCTGCCGGGAATCGGGCCCGCCCACGCCGACCGCTGTCTCACCGCTCTGGAGGACGCCGGCTTCTCGCTGCCCGCGCTGCTGGACTGCCCGGTACCGGCCGCCGCCGAGCAGGACTGGCGCGCGCTGGTGGCGCTCGCCTGTGAGCTGAATGCCAGCCGGAGCTGGGCCGGGCAGATGACCCGGGTGCGGCAGTGGTACGAGCCCCACCTCGAGCGCCTGCACGAGGCCGCCCACGTCCGCAAGGCCGATCTCGAGCAGCTCGAGCTCATCGCCTTGCAATCGCCGTCCCGCGAGCGCTTCCTCACCGAGCTGACCCTCGACCCGCCCCAGGCCACCGGCGACCAGGCCGGTCCGCCGCACAAGGACGAAGACTACCTGATACTCTCCACGGTGCATTCCGCCAAGGGTCAGGAGTGGGACTCGGTCTACCTGCTGAACGTCACTGACGGCAGCTTTCCGGGTGAGTTCGCCGCCGGCAAGCCGGCCCAGGTGGAGGAAGAGCGGCGCCTCCTCTACGTGGCCATCACCCGGGCGAAGCACGACCTGCACCTGGTGGCGCCGCTGCGCTTCTATGTCACTCAGCAGCACCGCTGGGGCGACCGCCACGTCTATGGCGCGCGCAGCCGGTTCATGAGCGACGCCGTGCTGGCGGCGTTCGAAGCGCGGGCGTGGCCGGCCGGCGGCGATCAGCCGGCGAGCGCGCCGCGTCCGCCGGTCACGCGCGCATCGATGCCGGATCGCAACTGCTCGGTATGTGGGAGGACTGACATGAAGCTCTACGACGTCACCCAAGCGCCGAATCCGCGGCGGGTGCGGATTTATCTGGCCGAGAAGGGCATCGAGGTGCCGCTGGTGCAGGTGGACATGCGCGCCGGCGAGCACAAGTCGCCGGAGTTTCTGGCGCGTAATCCCAGCGGCAAGGTGCCGGTGCTGGAGCTCGACGACGGAACCTGCATCGGCGAGTCCATCGCCATCTGCCGGTACTTCGAAGCGTTGCAGCCCGAGCCCGCCCTTGTTCGGCAGCACGCCGGCCGCGATTGGCCGCATCGACATGATCAACCGCCAGCTCGAGTTCGAGCTGCTCGGGCCGGTGGGCCAGGCGTGGGTGAACGGGCCCATCGTGTCCCGGATGCGTCCGGACCGTCGGCCCGATGCTCAGGCCAAGGAGGAGGGGGAGCGCGCCGCACGGAAGTTCTACGAACGGCTCGACGGCACGTTGGCGGGCCAGGCGTACATGGCCGGCGACGAGTTCAGCGTGGCGGACATCACCGCCCTGTGCGTGATCGATTTTGCGGCGAGCCTGGTGGAGCTGAAGCCGGACGAGGGCCTCGGCAACCTCTGGCGCTGGCACGGCGAGGTGTCCGCGCGGCCCAGCGCGAACGCCTGAGCCAGACGAGCGGCGGTCAGGTGGCGTTCTCGTCCCTGGCCGTCACCAGGACGTCATCACCCGCGACCTCCACCTCCAGCTGGATCGGCCGGCAGCAGACGCTGCAGTCCTCTACGTACTCCTGGTGCTCGACGCTGGTGTCGATCACCAGCTCGATCGGCTCGCCGCAGTAGGGGCAGTCGACGGGCTGCAGACGGGTGCCGTTCATGGCGCGTCCGCTGAACCCGGCTGCGGGTTCGGCATCGTCCCCAGCCGCTGCAGGCACGTTTGAAGCTCATCCTGACTCAGGTCCACGTGCTCCAGCACCCGCCCGTAGAGCGTGGCGGTGGGGACGTTGCGGCCGCCGAACTCGCGCTGGGCGTCGGCGAGCACGTGCAGCACCACCCGCTCGAGGCGGGTCAGGCCGTCGCGGACGTCGGGGATGCGGTCCCATTCGTTCACGGTCATGTCACCGGACCGAGAGGCGGGCCGTCCCAGCGCTCGAGGACGGCGAAGGATTCCACCGGGTTCCGCCGCAGGCGGGTCAGTTGTTTCACCGGCTTGCCGAGCGGGATCATGGCGGCGAACGCGTACTGTGCCGGCACGCGGAGCAACGCCTGCAGGGCACCTTCGCTCTCGGCGACGAACGTGGTCGGCGTGCCGCCGTACCCTTCGTTGCGCGCCGCCAGCAGGATGTTCCACACGAACGGATAGATGGAGGCGCCGGCGATGACGCCGACGCGCTCGAGGTCGCGGTCGAACGTCGCTACCTGGGCGAGATCGACGAATACCAGCAACAGCACGGGCGCGCGGGTCAGCTTGCGGATGAAGCTTTTGGACACCGCCGCGGCCTGCACCTGGGCGTCCGTCAGGCGCGTCGGGTGGATCGTGTTGTAGGGGGCCTCTCCCGCGGCTGCCTGGGCGGCATAGCGCTGGAAGGTGGGAGCGATCAACGATTCCAGCGCATCGCGGGTCGCCGTCTCCCGCACCACGACGACCTTCCAGCCCTGACGGTTGCCGCCGCTCGGGGCGAACCGGGCATGATCCAGAATCCGGTGAATCACCGCGTCGTCGACCGGCTCGTCGACGAAATCGCGGGCCGCGAAGGTCGTGTGCATCACATCGTAGAGTTCCACGGCGCGCGGCTACCAGCGATGCAGCCGGACCGGCATCGACGAATAGCCCTTCACGAAGCTCGACTGCACCCGCTCTACCGCGCCGGTGACCTCGACGAAGCGGAAGCGCTTCATGATCTCCTCCCACAGCACCCGAAGCTGCATCTCGGCCAGCCGGTTGCCCATGCAGCGGTGCACGCCGAAGCCGAATGAGAGGTGGTGGCGGGCATTGGGGCGGTCGATGCGGAAGCTGTCCGGATCGTCGATGACCTCCTCGTCGCGGTTGCCGGACACGTACCACATGGCGATCTTGTCGCCCTTCCTGATGTTCTTGCCGGCAAACTCCAGGTCCCGGGTGGCGGTGCGTCGCATGTAGGCCAGCGGCGTCTGCCAGCGGATGATCTCCGGAACCATGTTGGGAATGAGACCAAGGTCGTTGCGCAGCTTGTCGTATTCGTCAGGGTTCTGGTTCAGCGCGAGCACGCCGCCGGAGATGGAGTTGCGGGTGGTGTCGTTGCCGCCGACGATGAGCAGAATCAGGTTCCCCAGGAACTCCATGGGCGGCATGTTCTGCGTGTCACGGCCGTGCGCCAGCATGGACAACAGGTCGGGCCTCGGCGGCTGGTTGACGCGCTCGTTGCGCAGCTCGGTGAAGTACTCGAGGCACTCCATCAGGGCCTTGCGCCGCACGGGCTCCGGGGTGGGGCCGCCCGCCAGCTCGCCTGAGGTGGCCATGTCGGACCAGTGGGTCAGCTTGCGACGCTCTTCGAACGGGAAGTCGAAGATGGTGGCGAGCATCTGAGTGGTCAGCTCGATGGAGACCCGGTCCACCCAATCGAACGGTTCGTCCACCGGCAGGCTGTCGAGGATGTGCGCCGCCCGCTCGCGAATGGTTGCTTCCAGCTTCGCCAGGTTGACGGGCGCCACCACGCCTTGCACGGTCTTGCGCTGCACGTCGTGTTTCGGCGGGTCCATGGAGATGAAGTTGACGGTCTGAAATTCCTCGGGCCGGTCGGCGAGCACGATGCCGCCGGCCGAGGAGAAGTCCTGATGGTTACCCTCCATGGCCATGATGTCGCGGAACTTGGTCACCGACCAGTAGGGGCCGAACAGGCTGTCGGGACAGTAGTGCACGGGGTCTTCCCGGCGCAGGCGGCGGAAGTACGCCCAATGGGTATCGGATTGGAACAGCTCCGCGCGACTGACGTCGATCTGGTCCAGCGGAATGTCGTCCACGTCGGTATGGTGGCTGGCAACGGCTTCGGCCATGGTGGTGCCTCGTTTCTCCAGGTGGCCCTCATCATGCCGCCGATCGGTGGATCTCGCCACCCGCGAGAGGACGCAACCGCAGGCCTATCTCTCGAGGTGACGGTCGGGCGCTGCCGTGTCGGGGGCCGACTCGACCGCCGGGGCAGCGGCGCGCGCGAGGCGCCAGGCGAAACCGCCGACGGTCACCACCCCGAGCAGCAGCATCGACCACAGCGCGATGCGTTCCCAGGGCAGCCGCCGCATTGGCGTCAGGCGGCCGGCGCCGCCGAGGGTGAGCGTTTTGCCCGTGGGCGCCACCGGCAGATCGGCGAACGAGGTGCCGTCGTCCAGCAGGGACTCGAAGCGCGAGAGCGGCCACTCGGAAGGTTCGGCGTCGCCGCGGCCGAAGGCCAGGGTGTAAGGGCCGCTGCCCTGCTTGAGAAACACCACCTCATGGGGCAGCCACTGGATGACGAGCGCCGGTGGAGGCTCATCGGCCGCGAACCTCTGGTCCGTCTCGAGCAGCCACAACGGCGCCGCCGTGGCGGGCACCGACATGGCTGCCGAGCTGCGACTCGTGGTCCCGCTCCGGCCGCTGGAATCCACGCGAAAGAACAGATGCTCGCCGACGTACCGCCCTTCGGCGTTGCCATCGGGGCGGCCAAGATACACCTTGGCCGCGACGGCTTGGTTCGCCTGGGGCAACGCCAGGGCGATGCGGTCGACGGGAAACAGCCCGCCGGTGTGGTACGCGATCAGCGCCCCCTGGTCGCGGGATAGAACAGATCCTGGCAGAGTCCTGCTCGCCCGCCGCTGCGCCTCGGCCTGGCGCGCCCGCGCAGTGACCTGGCGGATCTCCAGCGGCGCCGTGGTATCCGACAGCGTCAGACGCAGATAGCGATCGTTCACCGCAGGCAGATCGATCTCGTTCTGCACGACGTGACGGCCCTTGTTGCTGAGCGCTGCCACGGTGGCCCGGGCCCCGACCGGGTGCCAGGACGTGAGATCGTCACTCGCTTCCACCCGCGCGTCGGCCGTGAAGTCGGCTCCCGTGTCGGCCCATTGCAACTCGAGGCGGTCGATGCGGCCGGACCGGTCGCTGGCGTCGATCAGGAATCGGGTGGAACGGGTTCCACCGCTCGCGCCTTCGATCGCCACCACCGTGCCGTCGCCGGCGAGCTGGACGTTGATTCTCGAGCCGGCACTGCCATCCGGCGCGTCCGGCAGCGCGAACACCGGCAGGGCCTGTCGGTCGCTCCAGCGCTCGGCGGTGGCGGTGGGCCGGCGGATGGCGAAAGGCACCGGGTTGCCCGTGCCGTCGAACACGGCCACGTCATGAAGGTCGGCCGTGGTCACCGTCCGATAGACCACATCCGGCACCACCACGCGCACGACGGCGCCGGACTCGTCCGCGCGCACCACCAGCCCCTTTGCGTAGTCATCGGGGGCGGCGATCGCCGGCGGACCGAAGGCCGCCAGTACCGCCAGCAGGACGAACGATGCCTTCATACGTGCTCCAGCTCCGTTGCCGGTTGCTCTACCCCATCCTTGTCCATCCGATCCTTCGGGGGCAGCGGCGCGAGGAAGCCGATGACCAGCATCAGCACGCCCACCGAGACGAACGAGACGATGCGGGCGACGGTGCCGATTCCCGAGAGATCCACCAGGAACAGCTTCACCGTCACGACTGCAAGCAGAGCGGCACCGCCGATCCAGATCCGCCGGGACGGGCGGCGGGATCCCAGCACCATGGCGGCCAGCGCCAGCAGCGTCCAGAGGATCGAGATCGTCGCCTGGAAGACCGCGCTCCCGGCGATGTGACCGAGGGGATAGTCTATCCCGCCCAGGTAGTGCACGGCCCGGGCAGCCGCGGTGTTCAGCCAGTAGAAGGCAGCGGCTGCAGTTGCCAGCTCGAGAGCCGGCACAAACGGGTCGAGCCGTGCTCCGCGTTGCCGTGCCGTCCAATCGTAGAGCGCCAGCAAACCGGCGAGTTGCACCAGTTCCAGCGGATTCAGCAGCGGCAGGTAGCCGAGGGGCGCGGGATCGCCGGCGGCGGTGCCCGTCGACGCAAGCCAGATCACCAGCAGCACCGCGACGGGCACGAGACCAAGCCCCAGGTAGGCCTCCGCGTAGCGTCCGAGCGGCCAGTCCAGACGCCGCCGCAGCCGCGCGGGCGCGATCATCAGCACGGCGGGCACCAGACCCCACGCCAGTTGGTGCCACACCGGCGCTGTTTGGCCGCGGGTGAGCGCCGCGATGCCGCTGTCGAGCATCCAGCCGAGCCACAGGGTGAGCACCGCGAGCGCGGCTGCGTGGGCCGCCGACAGCACTCGCCTGCGCCACACGTGGTGGCGTTCGGCCAGATACAGATCGTGCCAGATCAGCATCAGGACCGGCGGCCAGACCAGCCAGCCGAGGTCGCGGAAGGGGTCGCCCAGGCGGCTGTCGGAGAACGCGGTGCCCACCAGTATCAGCATGCCGACGACGGGAATGGTCGCCACGGAAGGTCTGGCCGCGGCCGGCCAGCGCAGCCGGATCGCCGTCAGCGTGAGCGCGCCGAAGCTCGCTGCCACGTAACCGGCAATGGCTTCCAGCCAGTAACGGTCGCCGACGTTCACCAGGGTCTCGCGCAGCCCGCCTGCCAGCCACCAGACGAGGCCCCACGTGAGAAACACGGCCGGCGCCAGGCGACGCTCGAGCGGTCGGACGCTGGCGCCTTGCCGGCGGCTCTGCCGGTGGAACTGGAGCGCGCTGAACAGGCCCGCCAGACCCAGCATCAAGCAGCCGAGGTAGACGCTGTTCAGCAGCAGGCGCGGCTCCGCCGATCGACCCAGCATGCTCATGAACGCCGCGCCGGCCGCAAGCTGGAGCCCCATGCCGAGCAGCCGCGGCAGCAGGCGCTGCTGTCTCAGCCCCACCCACACGAGGCCGGCGCCCTCCAGCGACCAGGCCGCCGCCGTCCAGCGCTGATTGTCGAAGGCGAACGGGATTGCCAGGCTCGCGAAGACGATGCCGAGCGCCAGATACGACTGGCCGAGCAGCGACTCGAATACCCGCCGGCGGCGGAGCCAGGCGGTAAGCGCCACGTACACGGCCGCCATGAACAGCGCCGAGTAGGCGAGCCCGAATGCCAGGTGCCGTACCAGTGCCGCCTGCAGGGCGAAGGCGACGACGGGGGTGCCGAACAGCAACGTGCCGTCCATGAGAGCGGCCCCGCCGGCGCGCTGCTGCACGGCGGGCCGGGTGAACAGCGTCGCCACCGCCACGTAGTAGAGAAAGAACAGCACCAGGAACGGCTCGGTGCTCGCGAAATAGGCCGGCTGATAGTAGCGATAGCCCCAGGAGGCACCGATGACGAAGGTGAACATGAAGCCGATCCAGTTCACCACGCGCCAGGCGCGGAACCACGCCATAGCGAGCACGCCGGCGTTGAGCAGGGCGTAATAGGAGAACAGCACCACGTGGCTGCCAGTGCCGGTGGACATGAGCACGGGGGCGAGAAATCCGCCGGCGAGGGCGAAGCCAGCCAGCACCTGAGCATTCTGCAGCACCGCCATGATGGTCGAGAACAGCACCACGAAGACCAGCAGCGGGAACGCGGCCGCTACCGGCACCACGCCGTAGAGCCGGGCGGCGGCGAACACCGTGAGGTACAAAACGCCCACGGCTGCGCCCTGCAGAGTCAGACCATAGGCGTCCGGACGGTGGCGCAGGCGCCAGCCGATCACCAGCACCACGATGGCGGCGGCGGCCACCAAGGTCAGCCGAAGCTCGACGGGAACGGTGACCCGCTCCGCCGCGTAGCGCAGCAGGAAAGCCACGCCGATGAACAGCACGACCACACCGATCTTCACCACCGGATTGCCGCTGGCCAGGTAGCGCTCGATCCAGGCGCGGCCGGCGTCGAGCGCCCGGGCCAGTCGGGTTGGGGTGGCGGGTGGGCCGCTGAAGACGTCCGGTGCGGTGGCCACGGGCGCGGCCGCATCGGCCGGCACGTCAGCCGGCGGCCAGGGCGCCGACGCTGTCCCAGGGGACGCGTCGGCCGAGACGGCTGGCTCGCCCGCCGGCTCCGAAATAGCCGTGCGGCTCTCGACGGCATCGGCCGGCGGTGGTTGCGCGGCCCGCAGGCCGGCCAATACCCGGTCGAGCTCGTCGACCCGCGCGCGCAGCGCCTGCACGCTGCCGAGGAGCCAGCCGATCACCGAGCCGGCGAGCAGTCCGGGCCATTGCGCCCACCATCCGCCGAGAACCGCGAACGTGAGCGCGAGAACGATGGGCATGCTGGCGTGCCTGTGGATGAGCCGGGCGTAGAGTGCCTGCTGAGATCGCTCCCCGCCAGGGCACAGTACCCAACTTCAGCCCGTCACCTGCACCGGCGGCTCCGTCTCGCTGGACGCCTCGAAGATCTCCTGGTCGCCCATCGCCATGATCCGCTCGTACACCTTCGGCGGATAGCGCATGTGCGGCTTGCTCGGGTCGATGGGTGGCTGCGGCACCGTGCCGCCTTCTCCCGCATAGCCCGCCGGCTGCTTGAAGCGTGCGAGCTTGTCGTCGGAGATGCCGGCCAGCGCCACCACCTCGGGATCGATCCAGGCGCGCTGATCGATGGCCGCCTCGGACGTCGCTACCTCCAGGGTCAGCCCTTCGGGGCCGGCGAAGTAGATGGATTGACACATGCCGTGGTCGATGGGCCCGAGCACGTTCACGCCCCGGGAGCGGATGCGGTCGCGGATGTTCACGAGCTCGTCCACGGTGTCCACGTTCAGGGCCAGATGCTGCATGGTACCCGGGGGCGGAGGGCAGCGCGCCGGAGCCCGCGTGGGACTTGCCGTACTCGATGGGGATGTCCTTGATGGCGTCCATCTGCACGAACGCCAGATAGCAGTGGTCGTTGGCTTTCATGAAGCCGTGCCAGGCGCCATCGACGCCGTGCATCCAGTACAGGGCCACCAGCGGCGAGAGACAGCCCACTCGTTGCACTGTCGGAGAGCGGGAATAGAGTCCCGGCACTCGACTACTCTGTCAAGCACTTAACAAACTAGCGGCCAGTGCCGCCCGCCCGGGCCGCATGACGGTGAGGAGGCGCAGATGAAGATCGTTCGCGAGCCGTACGGGGTGGTGCACACCGACCCGGATCTCATGAAGGACACTTATGGCGGCTCCACCGGTGCCGTGTTCGTGGAGTGCATGCGCATCTATCCGGAGGCGCAGCCCGAGGCGGAGACGGTGGTGGTGTTCTCACACCCCATTGGCGGTGGCGCCTTCCTGCCCATGGTGAACGCGCTGGTGCGGGCGGGCACCCATGCCGTCTACTGCAACCCCCGCTACCGGGGCAACGACACCGCGCTGATCATGGAGAAGTGCGTGCAGGACCTCGGCGCCTGCATCCGCGACCTGAAGGAGCGGTTCGGCTACCGCAAGGTGGTGCTCGGCGGCTGGTCCGGCGGCGGCAGCCTGTCGCTGTTCTATCAGGATCAGGCGGAGCATCCCACCATCACCCACACCCCGGCCGGCGACCCGCTGAATCTGCTGGAGGCCGGGTTGCAGCCGGCGGACGGCATCATGCTGCTGGCGGCCCACATCAGCCGCGCGGTGACCTCCACGGAGTGGCTCGATCCATCCATCAGTGACGAGACCCGGCCGTTCGAGCGGGACACGGAGCTGAACCTCTACGACCCCGCCAACCCGAACCAGCCGCCGTATTCGGAGGCGTTCGTTCGCCGGTTCCGGGCGGCGCAGCTCGAGCGCAACCGGCGCATCACCCGCTGGGTGAAGCAGACCCTGGCCGAGCTTCGCGCCGATCCGAACGCCGTGCAGGAGCGTCCGTTCGTGGTCTACGGCACCATGGCCGACGTCCGCTGGCTGGACCCGTCGCAGGATCCCTCCGACCGGCCTGCCGGCACCTGTTATCTGGGCGATCCGAAGACCGTCAACGACGGCCCGGTGGGCCTCGCCCGGTTCACCACCCTCCGCTCGTGGCTTTCCCAGTGGAGCTACGACGAGACCCGTGCCGACGGCCTCGGCAACGCCTCGCGCGTCTCCTGCCCGGTGCTGGTGGTCAACAACACGGCGGACCTCGCCTGCACGCCGAGCCACGCCCAGCGGCTGTACGACGCGATCGGCCACGACGACAAGGAGATCCACCAGATTGTCGGCGCCGACCACTATTACACCGTGAGCCGCGAGAAGGTCCACGAGGCGGTGGCGGTGGTGCAGGACTGGCTCGCCCGCAAGGGCTTCGGGGGCTGATCTCGATGGCGCAGCCGTCGCGCGAGTTCCTGTTGAAGGATCTGCTGCACGCCGTCTACTGGTTCGACGAGAGCCTGCAGCGCCACCTGCAAGCCGCCGGCTGGCCGCGGGTGTCGCGCACCAAGTCGATGCTCATGATCAACATCGCCGACGGCGTGACCCGGCCGATTCAGATGGCGGCCAATCTCGGCATCAGCCGGCAGGCAGTGCACCTGGCGCTGACCGAGCTCGCGGAGGACGGCTTGGTGTGGGTCGAGGCGGATGCGCACGACAAGCGGGCGAAGCGCATCCGCTACTCCGACGATCCTCGGGGGGTCCGGATGCGCGACGACGCGCTGCGTACCCTGCACCAGGCGGAGGAGACCCTGGCGGAGCGGCTCGGGCCCGTCCTGTACCGGCAGCTCTGCCGGGCCTTGCGCTGCGACTGGGGCGCCCCGCCCGCCGTCCCCGCCCCGTCGTTGGAGCAGTCTGCGGACCGCGACCGATGACGCCCCTCAGTAGCCTGGCGGTGCCTCGAACCGGTACCACTCCCGCTCGAGCAACTGCGCGAAGCGGAGCGTCGTCCGGTCTTCCAGGTACGGGCCGATCGCCTGCAGCCCGAGGGGCAAGCCCTGAGAATCGCGGCCGGCGGGAAACGCGGTCGCCGGCAGCCCGCTGAAGATGGCCAGCATCGGAAACAGGATGTTGGCGAAGTAGGGCACCGTCCGGTTGTCCACCGTAAGGGTGCGCTTGTCGAACTCGCCGGTCTCGTGGGGAAACGCCGAATCCAGCGCCGTGGGCGCGATGACGAGGTCCCAGTCCTGAAAGAACCGGCGCCAGGCCATCCGCGCCACCTCGCGGCGGCCCACCAGATTCACGTATTCGTGGGCATCCAGCAGCAGCCCATCGATCTGGGCCATGGTCAGAGGGTCGCCGCTGTCCCGCATGCGCGCGGCGCGCGCCTCGCGATCCTTCCGCGAGCGCCCCTGGGACACCATCGCCTGAAGCAGCCGGCTGTAGTCGTGAAAGTAGGCTTCCATGTCGAAGTCTGGCTGCACCGCCTCCACCCGGGCGCCGGCGCGGGACAGGAGACTGGCCAGCTCGTCGAGCTTCGCCAGCATCTGACTGGAGCCGTGGATGCCGAGCACCGAATCGATGACGGCGACGCGGAACTCGCCGAGCGCCTCGCGGCGCGGCGGCGGCAGCGCCTGCTGCCAGCCCACCTCCTCGCCGATGTCCGGACCCCGCACGACGTCGAACAGCAGCTCGAGATCGCCGGCCGTCCGCGCCAGCGGTCCCTGCACCCCCATGAGAAACGCGGGATTCGGCAGGTCCGCCAGCGGAAACGAGCCGCTCTTGGGAACGGCCGTTTCAGAGGGCCGATGGCCATACACGCCGCAGTAGGCGGCCGGGACCCGTATCGAGCCGCCGATGTCGCTGCCCACCTCCAGCGGCGTCATGCCGACGGCGAGGGCCGCGCCCCCGCCACCGGTGCTGCCGCCGGGGGTTCGCGAGCGGTCCCACGGATTGTTCGTCCGTCCGTAGACCGGGCTGTCCGCCTGCCAGTCGCTGAGCGCCAGCGGAATGTTGGTCTTGCCGAGCAGCGCCGCGCCCGCCTCGAACACCGACGCCGCAATCAGTCCGTCGCTGGTGGGTACATGGTCCTTGAAGGCCGGTATGCCGGCGGTCTGCGGCAGGCCGGCGGCCTGGGTGGACTCTTTCAAGGTCATCGGCAGACCCAGCAGGGGCGCCTCCTCGCCGGCGGCGCGCCGTTTGTCCGCGGCCCGAGCCTGCGCCCGCGCCCGTTCGAAAGTGCGCACGGGGATGGCGTTCAGCTCACCGTCGTGGGCCTCGATACGGGCGATGTGCAGCTCGGTGAGCTCCGTTGCCGAGATCTCGCGTGCGCGAAGCGCCGCCAGCATGTCGCCGGCGCTGCTGTAGTGATTGATGCTCATGATCGGACTCTGCCCCCGGGGATGACGATCCTATCACTCGGAGCTGGCCTCGATCGACGCAGCGGCCGTGGCGACGTCCCGGGGGTAGGTGCGGCGTGCCGGAATCGCCAGCAGAGCGGCGACGATCATCGCCGCCAGCATGATCAGAAAGGTCCAGCTGAGCGCCTCGGCACCGCCCCCGAACCAGCGCGACACGTAACCGAACAGCAGCGGCGCTGCGCCCTCGAGGGTCGCACGCAATGCCATGCGGCCGGACTCGGCGCGCCCCCACAGGCGCGGATGCACGATGTCGAGCCGAGCGGCATCGATGGACGGGTTGGCGGCCGCGAGCGCGGCGGCGCCCACAGTCAGCAGGGCGACGCCGACGATGGCGCTCGAGACCCAGACGCCGAAGGCGAAGAACACCACCGAGATGGCCAGGGCGGCTCCCGGCACCACGATCCGCGCGCTGATCATGCCTCTCGCCAGCAGCCGTTCGGCGAGCCGCCCGCCGGACACCACGCCGACCAAGGCGCCGAGTCCGATCAGAATCACCAGCGCGCTGATGATGCTGCGCGCGAGGTGGTAGTGCTCGGTGAAGTAGATCATGCCGAACGCGCGCACGCCGGCGAAGTAGTAGTAGGCGAGAGACGACGCCAGAATCAGCAGCAGGTAGGTGGGAATCTTCGCCAGGTAGCGCACGGCCCACCACCAGCTCTGCCGCGTCGGGTCCTCCCGCAGCACCCGTTCCTGCCGCGGCTCGGGTGTCCCGTTGGCCTGCTGAAGAATCGACCGCCGCTCACCCGATTCCGATTCGTCGCCCTCACTGGCGTCGTCCTGCGCGGACGGACTGCGCAGGCGGGTGTCGGTCTGCCCGGCGAGAAGCCACTTCTGAGTGCCGCGCTCCGGCTCCGGCAGCCAGCGCCAGACCACCCACAGCAGCACCACGCTGAGCGCGGCCAGCACGAAGAAGGCGGAGCGCCAGCCGAACAGCGAGGAGGCTTCGCCGGCCAGCAGGAAGCCGAGCCCCGAGCCCACCAGCTCGCCGGCCAGGATCATGCCGTAGATGCCTGCGCGTTCGCGGGCGGGGAAGAAGTCGCCGGTCAAGGAGGCTACCGCCGGCGCGGCCGCCGCGATCACCGCGCCGAGCGCGAGCCGCGTGACCAGCAGATAGGTGTAAGACGTGGCCGTGCCGCTCAGCACCATGGCGATCCCCCACAGCGATATGGTGATCAGCAACAGCCGCTTTCGCTGGGTGCGGTCGACCAGGATGCCCATGGGCAAGGTGACGATGGCGCCGACGAACGAGACGACGGCCAGCAGCAGGCCGATCTGCGGGTTGCTGATGTCGAACACCTGCTTGAGCTGGTCCGACACCGCGGACACGGCGCCCTTGTCGGCGGAGTCGATGCCGAAGATCGCCGCGAGCACCGTGATGATCTGTGCCCTGGCCGGCCCGCCCATGGCGTTGATCAGTCGCCGCCAAGCTTTCTTCGCCATTCCACGCATTCGGTGTGGGACGCACGCCGCGTGCCAACACCATGCGCCGGCCGCCGAGCCTCGGCAGGCCCGCGGCGCCGGCCCGGGAGCCGGCTATGGTCTGAACTGAATGGCTCTGGGCCCGAGCCGCCCGGGCTGGCCGACGATCCGGTAGGCCGTGTCGACCCACTCACAGACCAGGCGCCGCGTGTCCCGCGGGTCGATCATCTCTTCCATCTGGAACTTCGACAGCGGACCCGTGGGCCCCCGGGCGCTCTCGATGCGTGCCATCAGCTCGGCGCGCAGCGCCTCCGGGTCCTCGGCCTCCGCGAGCTGGCGGCGATAGGCCGCTTCGATGCCGCCTTCCGGCGGAATGCCGCCCACGTCGGCGGCCGGCCACACCACCCGCACCGACGGCGCCGCCCGCGGCGTCGCGTAGTTGTTGCCTGCCACCCCGAAGCTGCGGCGCACGATCACCGTGAAGATCGGCACCACGGTCTGGGCGAACGCGATCATCCACTCGCCGCCGGCGCGGATGGTGCCGCTCTGCTCGTGCTCGACGCCCACGGCGAACCCGGGGTTGTCGACGAGGTTGAGGAGGGGGATGTGAAACAGATCGCACAGATCGAGATGCCGCGTCAGCTTTCTACAGCCGTCGGCGGTGAGCGCACCGCCGTTGGGATGGCGGCTGTCGGAGGCGATCACTCCGAGGGCGTGGCCGTTCATGCGCACGAACCCGGTGATCTGATCGGTACCCCACAGCGGGCCGATCTCGAAGAAGGAGCCGGCGTCCGCCATCAGGGTGATGGCGCGGCGCATGTCGAAGGTGGTGGTGCGCTTGCGCGGAATCAGGGTCGACAGCTCCTCGTCCCGGCGGCCCGCGGGATCGTCCGGATCAGGCGCCAGGACGGGCGGAGCCTCGTAGACCGACGACGGCAGATAGGAGAGGAACCGCCGTGCCTGCTGGAAGGCGTCCTGCTCGGTCTCGGCCAGGTTGTCGACGGCGCCGTTCCGGCAGTGGATGTGCCAGCCGCCGAGGTCCTCCTTGGTGATGTCGTAGCCCATGGCGTGGCTGACCACCGGCGGTCCGGCGACGAACAGTTGCGCGATGTCGCGCACCATCACGGAGAAGTGACCGAGCACGGCCTTGGCAGCGCCGATGCCCACCACGCTGCCGAGCAGCAGGTTCACCACCGGGACGGTGGTGAGCTGCTCGGCATAGAGGGTGCTGCCCAGGTGGCCGGGCAGGAACGAGCCGCCCGTGCCGGCGACCCGGGGGCGCCCGGCAGTGATGTGGCCGCTGGATTCCTGGGCGCGGCTCTCTCCCTGACGCTTCTGCTCGGGCACCATGGCGGCGACGCTGCCGCCGCCGGACGAGCCGTCGAGCAGCCGCAGGGAAGGCACCTTCAGCTCCAGCGAGAGCTGATCCAGGTAGCGGCTCTTCTGGCCGATGGCGCCGTCCGCGTGGCCACCTCGGGAGGTGAAGTCGTCGGCGCACACCACCGCCGTGCGGGCGGCGATGCTGCCCCAGCCGCCGATGTGATTGGCGGGGGTGAAATCCGACACCTTTCCGTGCTCGTCGTAAGAGGCGAAGCCGGCGGCACTGCCCACCTCCCGGAACGATCCCTCGTCCAGCAGGGCGTCGATGCGTTCCCGGCAGGTGAGCTTGCCCCGGCTACGCTGGCGCACCACGCCGGAGTCGTTGGAATCCGCCGCGAAGCGCAGGTGCGCCAGCTTCTGCAGGCTGCGGATCTCGTCCAGCACGTCGTCCCAGCCCGCTGCGCTGTGAGAGCCACTGTGGGAGCCACCGTCGCCACTGTGGGAGCGACCTCCCGGTCGCGACTCCTCGCCATCTGCCCCCGGCGCGATCACCGCCACCACCTGATCCGCCGTGACGGTGGCGCCCGGCGCGAGCGCCTGCAGCGCCGCGACCGTTCCCGCGCACGGCGCCGTGAGCACGGTTTCCATCTTCATGGCACTGATGACCACGATCGCATCGCCGGCCGCCACCGTGTCGCCCTCGGCGGCGCTCACTTCCACCACATGACCGTCCATCGGGCAGGCGACCGGCTGCTGGCCCGGCTCGACCGCGAGGCTCGGCGCCGACGGTGCGGCAGAGGCGCGCTCCGCCGCGCGGCCTACGCCGCTCGAACCGCCGGCGGCCGAGCGTTCCAGCAGCTCCAGCGCGCCGCTGCCGGCTGCCGTGGTAGCGCCGGGGAGCTGCGCGTCGTCGAGCAGGGTCACGCGGGCGTCGCCCTGCCGCACGGCCGGATGCCTGAGGATCGCGCGCAGCTCCGCAAGATTGTTGGGAATCCCGGCCACGTGAAATTCCTCCAGCGCGCGGAGCGTCCGGTCGAGCGCCGCGACGTAGGCGGCCTGGCGCGATGTGTCGTCGGGGGAGCGCTGGGCCAGCGTGCTGGAGGTGCCGACGACCTTCGCGAACAGCGGATCGAACTGCGGCGGCGGCGTGTAGCCCGGATAGCCGCAGGAATCCACCCGCACGCCGGGACCGGAAGGCTCCTTGTAGCCGCGCAGGGTCCCCGCGCCCTGGGCCACGACCCGGGCCTGCACCGAATAGCGACGCGGCGCGGCGACGGCGTCCTGATCGGCCAGGCCGAGATCCGCCAGCGAGGCGCCGGCGGCGATGTGAAATTGGGCTTCCACCAGATCGATGCCCGTCACCTGCTCGGTCACCGTGTGCTCCACCTGGATGCGCGGGTTGCACTCGATGAAGTAGTGCTCGGCCGTCTCCGGCGCCACCAGGAACTCGACGGTGCCGGCGTTGACGTAGCCGGCGTCGCGCACCAGCCGCACCGCATCGCTCAGAATGCGTTGCCGCAGCGTCTCGTCGAGCCCGGGCGCCGGCGCGATCTCCAGCACCTTCTGATGGCGGCGCTGCACCGAGCAGTCCCGTTCGTAGAGGTGAACCACTTGCCCGCCGGCGTCCGCCAGCACCTGCACCTCGATGTGGCGTGGCCGTTCCAGCAGACGCTCGAGAAACAGCGAACCGTCGCCGAAGGCGGCCTCGGCCTCGCTCCGGCAGCGGGCGAAAGCCTCGGCCATACCGTCGCGGCTCGTCACCCGCCGCATGCCCCGGCCGCCGCCGCCGGCGGCGGCCTTCAGCATGACCGGATAGCCGATCCGCTCCGCCGCAGCGAGCGCCTGCTCCGCCGACTCGAGCGGCTCCGGGCTGCCCGGCACCACCGGAATGTCCAATGACCGCGCCAGGCTGCGGGCGCGCACCTTGTCGCCGAACAGGGCGAGCACGGGCGGCGGCGGGCCGATGAAGGTGAGGCCGGCGGTCGCGCACCGCGCGGCGAACTCGGCGTTCTCGGCGAGAAACCCGTAGCCCGGATGCACGCAGTCGCAGCCGCTGCCAGTTGCCGCGGCGATGACGGCGTCGACGTCCAGGTAGGCGCGCACGGGATCGCCCGCGGCGGGGATCTCCCTGGCCTGACCGGCGATGCGGGTGTGGAGGGAATCGGCGTCCGCGGGCGCGTACACGGCGACGGAGTCCACACCGAGGGACGCCGCGGCCCGGGCGATGCGGATGGCGATCTCGCCGCGGTTGCTGATCAGGACTCGTCGTAGCATGGCGCTCTCTCCTCTCCCGCTGCGCGTCGGCCACCGCCGGTGAGGCGTGACCGGTAAACCGCCGAGCATACGAGGTTCGCGGTGGCGACGTCGATCGCCGCTCGCGACGGACTGCGGTGGTGAGGTGGACGTGACGGCTCGAGGCTGCGGTGGAAGATCGAGACGTTGCCTTCGCAGCCCTTTACCATCGGACGCTGCGAAGAACAGCGAGAACGATCATGGACATCGGTGTCTGCGTGGCGTCCCACATCGGTGACGTCGACTACCTGGTGCGCGCGGAAGCGCTCGGTTATTCCCACGCCTGGCTCGCCGACAGCCAGATGCTGTGGTCCGACTGTTACGCCACCCTTGCGCTGGCGGCCGACCGCACCGAACGCATCCGCCTCGGCACCGGGGTCGCCGTATCCGGCATCCGTCCGCCGCCGGTGACGGCAGCGAGCATCGCCACCATCAACGTGCTGGCGCCGGGCCGGACCTTTCTCGGTGTCGGCGCCGGCAACACGGCCATGCGGGTGATGGGCCAGCCGCCCCACCGGATCCGCGAGTTCGACCACTACCTGACGATCCTGGCGCCGCTGCTGCGCGGCGAAGAGGCGGAGATGGATCCGCTGACGACAGGAGCCGACGGCCCCGCGCCCATTCGCCACGTCATGTCGGACAAGGGGTTCGTCAATTTTGCCGACCGGATTCCGCTCTACGTTTCCGGCTTCGGCCCGCGCTCGCTGCGTCTGGCCGGCAAGCATGGTGACGGCGCGGTGCTGGCGCTGCCGGGCAACGCCGGCATGATGGAGCAGTGCTGGCACTGGATCGAGGAGGGCGCGCGGGCGGGCGGCCGGGTGATCGACCGCTCACGGTTCTACACCACGGCGCTCACCACCATCGTCGTGCAGGACCAGGGGGAGGCGGTGGATTCGGACCGGGTCAAGTCCCAGTGCGGCGCCATGGCCATGGCGGCCGTGCACTACGCCTATGATCAGTGGCGCAACTTCGGCCATCAGCCTCCGGGCGTGTACCGGGAGATCTGGGACGACTACTGCGCTCTGCTCGAAAGCTATCCGGCCGAACGCCGCCACCAGCGCATCCACGCCGGCCACAACTGCTGGGTGCTGCCGGAGGAGGAGCGCTTTCTCACCCCGGCCGTGCTGCAGGCCAGCAGCATGATCGGCACCCGCGATGCGCTGCTTTCGCGGCTCGAGGAGTTGTCCGCTGCCGGGCTCGATCAGGTGATGATCCTGCCGAGCTTCGACACCCGCTACGACGTGCTGGAGCGGGTGGGTCGCGACCTGGTCGGCCAGGTTTGAGCGGCCGCCGAGCGGCCGCCGCCTGACCTCAGCTCGGTTTTCTGAGCTTCAGCAGAAATCGGTCGGTGTGCCCGCGCAGCCCCGGCGCGAACACCATGCGGGTGTGGTCGTCGCCGGGGTTCGCCAGCAGATCGCTCTCGCCCACAACCTCGAATCCGGCAGCCTTCGCTGCGTCGATGGCGCGCTGCTTCGGCACCCGGTGAAGGGACGCGTTGTCGGCGCCCTGGAGCCCCACGTGGTCGATCAGGCCCAGCACGCCGCCGGGTTTCAGTAATCCGTACATGGCCTTCAGCATGGCGGTCGCCGCGTTCGGGTCGTCGTTGTACACGTCGTGGAAGTTCAGCGCCGTGATGGCGCCATCCAGGCTCCCCGGCGGCAGGTCGATGTCGGCGAAGTCGGCGTCGACCCGCTGCACGTTGCCGAGCCGGCCGTTGGCGAGCCGCTCGGTCAGGGCCTTGTCGTAGACGCCGTCGTTGTACTTCAGGATGAAGGGAGGATTCTGCGCGTAGACCTTACCCTGGGGGCCCACCGTATTCGACAGCACCTCGGTGTAGTAGCCGCCGGAGGCAATCATGTCCATTACGGTGTCGCCCTTCCCGAAGCCGAGAAAGGCGATGACGTCGGCGGGCTTGCGGCCTTCGTCGCGGGCCTTGTCGGCCTCGGGGCGGCCAGGGTTGTCCAGGGCCGTCCGCAGATCCCCGGCCAGCTGGGCGGCGGCACCCGCCCCGGCGGCGACGACGCACAGCGAAGCCGCAAGAAGCAATCGAGATCTGACCATGGTGCTGCCCCCGGTGTTCTTGGAGTGGGCACTGTAGCGCCATTTTCATCACCTTGTCTGCGTGTGAGAATCGATCCGCAATCGCCTATGAACGGGTTCCGATGACGCCGAGCGGCCTGTATATCCCGGCCGCGGTCGCCGCCAACGGCCGCCGCACGGCGGCGGGCCGGGAATGGCTCGCGCGCCTGCCTGGCCTGGTAGACGCCTTGTCCGGCCGCTGGCGACTGACTCTGGAAGCACCGTTCGAAACCGGCGCGAGCTGTGCCTGGGTAGCGCCGGCCGTCGGCGCGGACGGCAGCGCCGCGGTGCTGAAGCTCGCGCTTCCCCACATGGAAGCGGCCGACGAGATTGCCGGGCTCGAATTCTGGGCCGGCGATCCTGCGGTGCGGCTGCTGGAGGCCGACCATACGCTCCACGCCATGCTGCTCGAGCGTTGCCGGCCCGGCGGCAATCTGCGGGCACTTCCCGAGACGGAGCAGGATGTCGTCATTGCCCGGCTGCTCCGGCGCCTGTGGCGGCCGCCGCCGCCGGGCTCATCGTTCCGCCCGCTGGCGACGATGGCCGCGCACTGGGCCGCCGGATCCCGCGCCGCTGCGGTGCGCTGGCCGGACCCCGGCCTGCACCAGGCCGGGCTCGAGTTGATGGAGACGTTGCCGGGAAGCGCCGCCGACGAGGTGCTGCTGGCGACCGACCTGCACGCCGGCAACGTGCTCGCCGCCGAGCGGGAGCCTTGGCTCGTCATCGACCCGAAGCCGTTTCTCGGCGACCCCGCCTACGACGCCACGCAGCATCTGCTGAACTGCATGAACCGGCTGAAAGCGGCGCCGCTGCCGACCCTTGGCCGCTTCGCCGCGCTTCTCGGCGTCGACGCCGAGCGCGTGCGCCTGTGGCTGTTTGCGCGCCTGGCGATCGAGGTCCGGGACGACCCGGCGGACGCATTCAGCATCGCCCGGGCGATCGCCCCCTGACAGACTCGAGGCGATGACGCGACGCCTCGGACCGGTTAGCCTCGGCAGGGTATTCAGATCGCGGAGGGGGAATCTCATGGACAACCGCCAGATCGTCGTCGCCGCGCTGCCCACCGGGCAGCTGAAGGCGGAGGACTTCGAGCTTCGCACCACCGAGGCCGCTGACCCGGGCGAGGGTGAGGTGCTCTGCCGGACCCTGGTGCTGACCATCGGCGCCGGCCAGCGGGCCGGGCTGCAGGGCAGTGCCAGCTATGCCGGAGCGCCGAAGACGGGTGTCGTCATGGGCGGCACTGCGGTGGCGCGGGTGGAAGCCTCCCGCGTCGCCGATATCGCACCGGGAACCCTGGTGGTCTGTCCCGCCGGCTGGCAGGACTATTCGGTGCACGCGGGAGACCGGGTCACGGTGGTCGAGCCCGGCGGCGACCCCGCTCACCATCTGGGCGTCTACGGGACCAATGGCCTGACCGCGTACTTCGGCTTGTTCGAGGTGGGCAGGCCGCAGGCCGGCGAGACGGTGGCAGTCTCGGCGGCGGCGGGGTCGGTTGGGCATCTGGTGGGGCAGATGGCGAAGATCGCCGGCTGCCGGACGGTGGGCGTGACCGGCAGCGACGCCAAGTGCGGGCGGCTCACCGGCGAGCTGGGATTCGATGCCGCGGTCAATCACCGCGACCCCGGCTTCCGCGACGCCTTCAAGGCGGCCAGCGGCGGCGGCATCGACGTCTACTTCGACAACACCGGCGGCGACATTCTCGGCACCGCGCTGCGGCGCATGCGGCCCCACGGCCGCATCGTCTGCTGCGGTGTGGTTTCCCAGTACGACACCGCGGACCCGGCCCCCGGTCCGCGCGGGGTGCCGGGGCTGCTGGTGAACAACCGAGTGCGGATGGAAGGCTTCCTGGTGTTCGACTACGCCGACCGCTATGCCGAAGCCCGGGCGCAGATGAAGACGTGGGTTGACGAGGGTCGGTTGCGGCCGTGGCTCGACGAATTCCAGGATCTCGAGCAGGCGCCGGCCGCGTTCGTCGATTTGCTCGCCGGCGGCAACGTCGGTACCCGGATCGTGCGGGTGGCGGAATGACCGAGAGCAACGATCAGTGGCGGCTCGGCCGCACGCCGCCGGCGGGCTGGCCCCAGCCGGAAGACTTCGCCTGGCACACCGAGCCTGCTGCAGAGCCGGGCTCCGGCCAGGCGCTCGCCCGCACCCTCTACCTTTCCCTCGATCCCTATCAGTGGGGCCGCCGCCGCCGCGGCGTCGAGCGTCCGGGCGACGTCTGCCACGGCCGCGCCGTGGGCCAGATCGTCGCCAGCCGCCGCGCTGACTACGCGGAGGGCGACTTTCTGTTCGCCACCCTCGGCTGGCAGCGCTTCGGCCTCACCGGCGAGGGCATCGATCCGTTCGGCTACATGTTTCCGCGCAAGCTCGACCCGTCGCTGGCACCCATATCGGCGGCGGTCGGCGTGCTGGGCATGCTCGGGCTGACGGCGTATTCGGGGCTCCTGGTTCAGTGCGATCCGCAGCCGGGCGAGACCGTGGTGGTCTCGGCCGCGTCCGGTGGCGTGGGCCAGGTGGTCGGCCAGCTCGCGCGCCTGAAGGGCTGTCGGGTGGTGGGGGTCACCAGCACGGCGGCGAAGTGCGACTACATCCGCCGCGAGCTCGGCGTCGACGCGGCGGTGTCGCACCTGGCCGAGGACTTTCCCGATCAGCTCGCCGCCGCCTGTCCCGACGGTGTCGACGTCTATTTCGAGAGTGTCGGCGGCGCCGTCTACCAGGCGGTGCTGCCGTTGTTGAACCGGCGCGCCCGGATCTCCATCTGCGGCATGATCTCCCAGTACGGCAACACCGATGGCCGGAACGCCGCAGAGGTGTGGATGGAGACCGGCAGGCCTTACTTCGATCGGCTCGGGATCACGCCGCAGACCCTGTTCGTCGGGAACTTCGTCGCCGACTACCAGCAGCGCTTTCTCGCCGAGATGGCCGGCTGGCTGCGGGATGGCCTGGTCCACTATCAGGAAGACGTGTGGCCAGGGCTCGAGTCCGCGCCCGAGGCGTTCGCGGCCATGCTGCAGGGCGGCAACTTCGGCAAGACCCTGGTGGCGGTGGCGGACGATCCGACCCGACCGGACGGCCGGATCAACGCCCGCGTGCAGCGCTTCTACTGAATGTGGGAGCGGCCGTCCAATGTGGGAGCGGCCTCCCAATGTCCCATGTGGGAGCGGCCTCCCGGCCGCGATCGCGAACGTGGCAGCGGCCTCTTCAATGTGGGAGCGGCCTCCCGGCCGCGATCCGCCCACCTCAGCGCCCGCGCCCCGCGACACCGCTCGCCGGATCGAGACTCAGCCGACCGGCGCGACGGCCACGGCCGAAGTCGAACATACGCTCTATGCTCCCCGCCATCCCATCGAACGAGCCGTCGCCGATGCGGCCCAGGTCCCAATTGTCTTCGATGAACCGCAGCACCGAGGTCTGATCGGTGAGGCTGTGGTCGACGAAGTTGACGCGAGACCAGGGGGAAATGATCAATAGCGGCAATCGCGGGCCGTAGCCGCAGCGGTCCGCATAGCCGCCTTCGGGCGTCTTGCCGCAGGCCCCTGCGCCGGTCAGCGCATCGTGCTCGGGATCCGACGACTGGCTCACCACCGGCGCCATGACGTGGTCGTACCAGCCGTCCGAGTCGTCGTAGGCGATTACGATGGCCATGTCCTTCCAAGCCCGGCTCTTCTGCAGGTGGTTGACCGTCTCCACCAGAAACGTCTGCTCGTCCAGCGGGTTCGAGTAGCCCGCGTGACCGTCCTGGTACGCTGCCGCCTTCAGAAAGCTCACGGACGGCAGCTCGCCTGCATCGACTGCCGCCCAGAAGTCCTCTAGATCGTATTGATGATTGGCGGGACCGTCACGGCCGACCTCGGCGACGGATTCGGGTGCCAGGTGGTGGGGATTGGCCGTTGACCGGTAGTACTGGAACGGCTGGTGATGGGGGATGTAGTCGGGAACGCTGATGCCGGCGATGTTGTCGTGGCGCGCGCCGCACAGGGCTTTGCCGTCCTGCACTTCGGTCGGCCGGAAGCCGCCTTCGAACCAGCCCCAGGTGACGCCTCTGGCGTTCAGCAGGTCGCCGACGTTTCGCTTGCTGTCGACCATCGAGACGGTGGGATATTGTACCGTCGAGCAGTCGTCGAAGGTCGGGTCGGGGTCGTTGATGACCGTGCCGACGCCGTTGGCGTCGGCACTGACGGCGCCGTAGCGGTCGTTCTCCGGGTCCGTCGAGACCGCGCCGTGGGTCTGGCCGGAGATCAGATTGAGCGCGCCCGGCGTCGACGGGCCGTACACCGTGGCGAACGAGTTGTCGCTCAGCGCGTAGTGCTGAGCATAGTTCCACAGCGCCGTGACGGTATTGCCGTCGTAGTAGTCCAGCACCAGGCTGGGGCGTCCACTCGAGGTGGCATCGCAGTGACGGCCGGTGGTGAACTCGACGAACTTGTCCATCAGCCCGCCATTGACCGCCTTCTGCTCGTTCGTGTACGAGTGATCCTGATCGCAGGTGACCGCCTCCGTGCGGTCCAGGCGCTGGGGATTCGCGCCATTCGGATTGTGATACAACAGCGGGTCGTTCAGGCCGTTGACCGTCGGCGTGTCGGCTGCGGCATCGAATCGCGGCTCGCCATCGGGATTGAGCGCGTGGGGATACGTCGCGAAGTAATGGTCGAAGGAGACGTTCTCCTGAAAGATCACCACCAGATGGCGGATCGGCGTCTTTACCGATACCGCGTCCGGCGGGTGGAAGCTCCGCGCCTCGGCGGCCGGCGATTCGGCCGCCGGCGATTCGGCCGCGGACAGCAGCATCATGGCAGTCAGTGCCGCCCCGAACAGCTTCGTTCGATTCCTCATGATCGTTCCTTGTTTTTCAGCGCCGGGTGGCGAATGCGGCGCAGCCTGCCGCTGAATCGTGACAATTCGACGACGCGGCGGGTGGTCGCTCGGCGTGTTGCGGCATGATACGCCGGGCATTGCGCCGGTGCATGGCCGCGGCTGTGGTTGCGTTGACGGCTATCCCGGCGCCGCCATTGGGTGCGGCCGACGGCCCGCCGCCGCTGAGCCTGATGGCGCGCCTCGGTCAGCGCCTCTTCTACGACGCCCGGCTATCCGGGTCGGGGCAGCTCAGCTGCGTCAGCTGCCACGATCCCGGCTACGACTACGGGCCGCCCGACGGCCGCCCGGTGAGGTCCGGCGGCGCCCAGCTCGATCGCTCGGGGCTGCGCGCCGTGCCATCGCTCAAGTACGTCGATCGCACGCCGGGGTTCCGCATCGGCCCGGACCACGAGCGCCCGGACGCCGGTGCCGTCACTTCGGGCTTGCCGTCGGCTGCCGCGGTGCCGAGTGGCGGCCTGTTCTGGGACGGCCGCGCCGACACCTTGCAGGATCAGGCACGGGGTCCGCTGTTCAGCCCGTTCGAGATGGCCGCGTCAGGGCCGGCAGCCGTTGCCGAGACGCTGCGCAGCGCCAGTTACCGGTCCGGCTTCGCTGCGCTGTTCGGCCCGCGGGTGCTCGAGGACGATGATGCGTTGATTGCCGGCGCGCTGTTCGCGGTGGGGCGTTATCAGTACGAGGATCCGTCGTTTCATCCCTACGACAGCAAGTACGACTATTACTTGAACGGCAAGGCGTCGTTGACCCCCGCCGAGCAGCGCGGGCTGGCGGTGTTCGAGGACGAGCGACGCGGCAATTGCGCGAGCTGCCATCTGGACAAGCTCACCGCCAACGGCCGACCGCCGGCGTTCACCGACTACGAGTACGAGGCGCTGGCGGTGCCCCGCAACGCGGCCATTGCGCGCAACGCCGACCCCGGATTCTCCGACCTGGGCTTGTGCGGACCGCTGCGGGCAGACCTGCAATCTGCCGACCAATACTGCGGGCTGTTCAAGACGCCGTCGCTGCGCAACACGGCCCGGCGGAAGGTCTACTTCCATAACGGCGTCTATCACGAGTTGAGGGACGTACTCCACTTCTACGCCAGGCGGGAGACCCGGCCGGACGCCATCTATCCCCGCGCGGCCGACGGCAAGGTGCTCGTCTACGACGACGTGCCGCCGCCCTACCGTGGCAACATCGACGTCACCGACCCGCCGTTCGACCGCCGGCGGGGTGCTCCGCCGGCACTCGACGACGCGGAGATCGCCGATCTGATCGCGTTCCTTCAGACGCTGAGCGACGGCTACGGCACAGGGGATCCTTATCCCGGGCGGGAACGGTCCCGTTAATGGGTGGTCATGACGGCGTGCCGTCGCGGCCGCCGAGCGGCACGGCGGTCGACGGCCGGTCCAGATAGCGCCGGGTTTCACGGGCGACGATTCCCGAGAGCAGCAGCAGGCCGATGAGATTCGGCAGCGCCATGAGCCCGTTCATCACGTCGGAGAAGGTCCAGACGAACTGCAGTGTGCGGACTGCGCCGACGAAGGCCGCGGCCACGAACAGAAGCCGGTAGGGGACGATGGCCCATTCGCCCAGCAGGTACTCGATGCTGCGCTCGCCGTAATAGGACCAGCCGAGCATGGTGGAAAAGGCGAACATGGCCAGCGCCAGCGCCACCATGATGCTGCCGAGCCCGCCCGGCAGCACCGAGTCGAAAGCGAGCTGAGTGAGGTTTGCGCCGGTGTCCCCCGAACTCCAGACGCCGGTGGCGATGATGGCGATGCCGGTGAACGTGCACACGACGATGGTGTCGATGAAGGTCTGGGTCATGGAGACCAGCGCCTGACGGGCAGGCTCCGTGGTCTGCGCCGCGGCCGCGGCGATGCCGGCGGAACCCAGCCCCGATTCGTTGCTGAAGATGCCCCGCGCGACGCCGTAGCGCATGGCCTGGGCGATGCCCGCGCCGAGGAACCCGCCGGTGGCGGCGGTACCGGTGAAGGCGTCCGAGAACACCAGGGCGAAGGCGTCGGGCAACGCGTCGAAGCGGGCGATCCAGACGATTCCGGCTGATATCAGATACACCACGATCATGAACGGCACGAACACGCCGGTGACTCGGCCGATGGAGCGGATGCCGCCGAGGATCACCAGCCCCAGCAGAACGGCAATGACGATGCCGGTGATGCCGCGCCCGATTCCGAACGCCTGCTCGACGGCGGTGGCCACCGCGTTCGACTGCACCATGTTGCCGATGCCGAACGCGGCGACCGCGGTGAACAGCGCGAACAGAAACCCGAGGGTGACGCCGAGTGGGCGATAGCGTATGCCCCGGGACAGGTAGTACATGGGCCCGCCCGCCTGCTCGCCGCGATGATCGGTGATGCGGAACATGACCGACAGCAGCGCCTCGGAGTACTTGGTCGCCATGCCCACCAGGCCCGTCACCCACATCCAGAACAGCGCCCCCGGCCCGCCGGCGGCAATGGCGGTGGCCACGCCGACCAGGTTGCCGGTGCCGACGGTGGCGGCGAGTGCCGTCATGAGCGCCTGGTAGTGGGAGATGTCGCCCTTCGAGCCCGGCTCGGTGCGCACGACCAGGCCCAGGTAGAGCGCAGGCCCGAGCTCGCGGAACTGGACGCCGCGAAGCCGGACGGTGAGGTAGAGCCCGGTCAGCAGCAGCAGCGGAATGAGGAGCTTCGGGCCCCAGATGAAGCTGGAGACGTCCTGCAGGAAGTCGGTCATTGGTCGCTCGCCGTCCGTTGCTCTGTCTGCGCCCCCGCGGCGAGGGTATCACGCCGTCTTCGCCGCAGCCCGCAATACGCCATCACGACCACCCCGAGACACAGCAGGCTCGCGTACACCTGGGAGGCGAGCGCGGGGGTGAACGCCATGGCGATCAGCACCGCGATGATGGCGGCGATCACCAGCCAGCTCGCGTAAGGGAACCACCACATGCGGATCAGCAGCCGGGACGGGTCGTCCGCCTCGACCCGCCGCCTCAAGCGGATTTCAGCGGCGGCAACGATGAGGTAGACGATCAGCATGATCGCGCCCGAGGTGTTGAGCAGGAACGCGAACACCACCGACGGCGAGATTACCCCAGTGATGACGGCGGCGTATCCCATGGTACTGCCCAGCAGGATGGCTCTCGCCGGCACCCGGTTTCTGCTGAGGGCGACCAGCCCCTGGGGCGCGTCGCCGTGGGCGGCGAGGGTGAACAGCACCCGTGAAGTCACGTAGACGCCGCTGTTCAGGCACGACAGCACCGCCGTCAGCACCACCACGTTCATGAGCAGGGACGCGGCGGGGATGCCGATGCGGTCGAGGGCCATGACGAAAGGCGAGACTCCCGGAGTGACCTCGTTCCACGGCACGATCAGCATGATCAGCAGGATCGACAACACGTAGAACAGCAGAATCCGCAGCACGATGGTCACCGTCAGCCGCGAGATGGTGCGCACCGGCTCGCGGGACTCGGCCGCGGCGATGATGGCGATCTCCGCGCCGATGAGCGAGAAGATCACCGTCGTGATGCCGGCGAGCACGGCCAGCGGCCCGAGCGGCATGAACCCGCCGTGGGCGGTGAGGTTCGCAAGCCCCGGCGCGGTGTCGGGCGCGAAGCCGAGCAGGTAGGAGGCGGCGATGGTGATGAAGGAGAGAATCGCGGCGACCTTGATCGAGGCGAACCAGAACTCGAACTCACCGTACGAGCGTGTGGAGAGAAGGTTCACGGCGGTGAGCGCGACCATCAGGACCAGGCCGATCTGCCATTGCGGCAGCGGGACCCAGCCGGCGATGACACCGGCGCCGGCGATCGCTTCCACAGCCACCACCACCACCCAGAAGTACCAGTAAAGCCAGCCGCTCACGAACCCGGCCCAGCCGCCGAGTCCGACCCGCGCGTATTCGGTGAACGAGCCGATGTTCGGATACACCGACGCCATCTCGCTGAGCATGCGCATCACCAGCAGAATCACCACGCCGGCGATCAGGTAGCTCACGAGGATGCCCGGCCCCGCGGCCGCGATGGCGGCACTGCTGCCGACGAACAGCCCCGCGCCGATGATCCCGCCGATGGAGATCATCGTGACGTGTCGTGACTTCAGGCTTTTGCGGAGCCCGGTTTCTTCGGTGGGTCCCATAGGTGCGCTGATTCTAGCGCAGCGGGCACATCTCCATCAGCCGGCGCGCGCACGGCGGCCGAACGTGACGACCCGATAGACGTACCACAGGATGAGCACGGCGACGACGGTCCAGGTGACGGGATCGAGCCATCCCGACACCAGCGCGTAGCGCTCACCGAGGAGATATCCCGCGGCGGCGAGCAGAGCGGTCCAGATGACGGTGCCGAGCGCCGAGAACAGCAGGAAGCGGGTCAGCGGCATGTGAGCGATACCGGCCGGCACGGACACGAGGGTACGCACGGCTGGCACCAGCCGGCCGAAGAACACCGCCTTGCCGCCGTGGCGGTTGAACCAGCGGCAGGAACCGTCGACGTCCTGAGGCGTCAAGGTGAGCCACCGGCCGTGGCGCGACGCCCATGATTTCAGCCGCTCGAGCCGATCCAGCGGCCGACGAAATACCAGAACAGCGCGCCCAGCAGCGAGCCTACCGCCCCCGCAGCCACTGCGAGCCCGAGGTTGAGCTGGCCCTGGGCCGAGGTGAACCCCGCCAGCGGCATCACCAGCTCGGACGGGATGGGTGGAAACACGTTCTCGGCGAGCATGAGCGAGGCAATGCCGAGATAGCCGCTCCTGGCCAGAAAGCCGGTAATCCAGCCGAACACAGTCTTCTTCTCCTGCCGCGGTACGCGGCACCCGGACTTGCAGGATCAATTTGCAAGATCGTATTGCAAGATCGGGTCCATCCGCTTTGCAAGATCGGGTCCATCCGCTGCCGAAGATGAGCAAATCACGCGTATGATGCGCAGACATACGGGGCGGCACACGCTTGCCAGTGCATTGGGAGGAGACCCATGGCTAAGACGATCGATTTTCCCGCAAGGCCGCCCGGTCTTCCGGTCAAGCTGGTGCCGCTCGTCGTGATCGCCGGGCTGCTCGTCTGGTTCCTCTACTCGGGCATATACACGGTGCCGGCGGAATCGGTGGGCATCGTTCAGCGCTTCGGGCGCTACTACGAAGACGTCAACCCGGGGCTTCACTTCAAGGTGCCGTTCGGCGTGGACACCGTCACCCTGGTGCCCGTCAAACGTCAGCTCAAGGACGAGTTCGGATTCGCCACGCCCGGTGCCACCAATGGCAGCCAGACCTCCGCTCGCTCGGAATGGCCGCTGGAAACGACCATGGTCACGGGTGACCTGAATACGGCGGTGGTGGAATGGATCATTCAATACCGGATCCGGCGGCCCTACGACTATCTCTTCAAGGTGCGGGATCCGGGCGCGACGTTGCGCGACGCATCTGAAGCGGTGATGCGGGAAGTCGTCGGCGACCGCACGGTGGACGAGGTTCTGACCATCGGCCGTCAGGACATCGAGAGCAGCGCCCAGGTGAAGCTGCAGGACGTGGTCGATACCTACCAGATGGGTCTGTCCATCGACCAGGTGCAGCTCAAGAACGTCAATCCGCCGCAACCGGTTCAGGCGTCGTTCGACGAGGTGAACGAAGCGCAACAGGAACGGGAGCGGCTGATCAACGTCGCCAAGGGGGATTACAACAAGGCGGTGCCGCGCACACGTGGTGAAGCCGACCAGAAAATACAGGCGGCCAACGGCTACGCGATTCAGCGGGTGAACGAGGCCGAGGGCGATGTGGAACGCTTCAACGCGCTGTTGACCCAGTACCAGAAAGCGCCAGCGGTCACCAAGCGGCGGCTTTATCTGGAGACCCTCGCCGAGGTGCTGCCGCGGGTGCAGTCCAAGATCGTCGTCGACGGCTCTGCCTCATCGGTGCTGCCGCTGCTGAACGTCGGCCACGGAACGACCCAGGCACCGCAGCCGCAGCAACCGCAGTGACCGGGAGTCGAAGGTGAAGAACTTCAAGATGATTGTGGCGTTGGCCGTGACCCTGGTGATCGTCGTGGTCGGTCCTGTCCGGCGTGTACGAGGTGAATGAGACCGAGCGCGTCATCATCACCCAGTTCGGCAAGCCCGTGGGTGGCGTGGTCGATGAGGCCGGCCTGCACTTCAAGGTTCCGTTCGTGCAGAACGCCAATGTCTTCGAAAAGCGCATTCTGGAGTGGGACGGAGTGCCCAACGACATGCCGACCAAAGACAAGCTGTACATCACGGTGGACACCTTCGGTCGCTGGCGCATCAAGGACCCTCTCCCAGTACTTTCTGCGGCTGCGCGACGAGCGTAGCGCGCAGTCCCGGCTCGATGACATTCTGGGCAGTGAAACGCGCAACGCCGTCGCCAAGCACGAGCTGATCGAGCTGATCCGCACCACCAAGGGCCGGAAGCCCGAGGTCGATCCCGTGCTGGCCAAAGCGGATATCGGCACGCTGTTGCCGATCGAGATAGGACGCCGCGCGATCGAGGAGGACATCATCCGGCAGGCTTCCGCGAAGCTTGCGGAGTTCGGTATCGAGTTGCTCGACGTACGCTTCAAGCGCATCAACTACAACGAGAGCGTCCGTCAGAAGATCTATCAGCGGATGATCAGCGAGCGCCAGCAGATCGCCGAACGGTTCCGTTCGGAGGGTGCCGGTGAGGCGGCGCGCATCAAGGGCAAGAAGGAGCGCGACGTGAAGCAGATCGAATCGGCAGCTTACAAGACGATTCAGGAGATCCAGGGCAAAGCGGATGCCACCGCGACGGACATCTACGCCCGCAGCTACAACCAGTCACCGAGCGCCGCGGAGCTTTACACGTTCGTCAAGACGCTGGATACGTACCGGAAGGTCGTGGATGCCAACACCACCTTGATCCTGTCCACCGACAGCGATCTGTACTCGCTGCTCGAGAGCGCGGGTGCGAACAACGCGAACAAGTAGCTCAGCGAATCGGCGGCGAAGAGGGGTCCGCGGTCTCGCCGGGATGGTAGGTGCGCTCGATGTGCCCTTCGATTTCCTCCGGCCAGAAGTACACCGGGCGCAGATTGCCGGTGGTGTAGCGCTCCGCCTCGTCGTCGAAGTGCGGCGAGGCCGGATGCCCGCTCTCGCCTCCGGCCGTGATCGGCGCGGGCGCGCACCCTCGGAGCGAACTCGACCACGGCGACGAAGCTGTTGCCGCTGGTGCCGTAGTAGCGTTTCGTGCCCGGCCAGCGGTGCGCGCCGAACGATGCCAGCGAGCCCCAGCGGGAGGATACGAACGGCACGGGGATGCTGGGTGCGGCGTCGTCGAAATGCGGTTCGATGGCGTCGTCGAGGCGCTGGAAGCGGTTGATCTGACCCCAGGCGGTGCCCCAGCTCCCGAAATCCTGCTGCAGGCGGTCGGCGGCCTCGGCCAGGGCGTCGAGCCGCGCCCGGGCACCGGCCTTGCCGGCGGCATAGTCGTACACGCTCATGCCGTCGGCGGTGGCCGCCGGTTCGATCTGGTCCCACAAGGTGTCGCCCCAGAACACGGCCAGTGACGTCGGCATGGAGGTGATGCCCCAGCGATAGTCCCAGTCGCGCAGCAGCGCCGATCGGGCCCCGCGAGCTTGTCCGGTGCAGGGGGTCGGCGTCGCGCAGCGCGGTCGTAGTCGGCGACGAGTATCGGGATCAGCCGGGCGAACGCCGGCAGGTAGGCGTCGTAGGCGTCGCTGATGCAGCTTGGGGATGGTGAAATTCGCGCGCGCCGGTCAACAGGGCGTGGCATGAATGCCGCGCGGATTCTCGCCGAACGTGTCCATGTAGCGCGGGAAGTCCTTGCGTTTCGGGCTGTCGAGCCCGGCCGCCGAGTACGGCCAGTCGTTGGTGTTGAACACCCAGCCGTTGCGCGGATCCACCACGTGCGGTACCTCGTCCAGCGGCGTGAGACCCTGCCAGTCGGTCGCCGGGTTGCTGCCGTCGACCGGCCGGGTGTAGTCGAAGCGGTCGTCGCGCTGCGGGATGAACTGCGGGTGCAGATAGGCGATCTCGCCCTGGTCGTCGGCGAAGATCGTGTTGTTGGACGAATTGGCCTTCAGCTCCGCAACCTTCAGGTAGCTCGCGTAGTCGCGGGCTGCGGGTACGCAGCCAGCTCTGCTTCAGCGCCGGGACGGGCTTGTTCATCAGCGCCATGGTGATCCACTTGCCGTCCGCCGCACGTACCACCGGGCCGTGGTGGGTGAAGTACCCGGTGAACGTCCGCGAGACCAGGGAGCCGTCGTCGCTGCGGTAGCGCACGACGATGTCGCGGGTGGTCACCGGCCGCAGCTCGTCGCCGTAGCGGTAGAACAGCTTGTCGTGGTCCCGCACGATGGTCTCGGCGAATTCGTCGACCACGTCGGCGCCGGTGGACGTGTGCATCCAGCCGGCGTGGCGATTGAAGCCCTGATAGACGAAGAACTGGCCCCAGGTGACGGCGCCGTAGGCGTCGAGGCCCTCGTCGCTGGTCATCTGCAGCTCGGAGCGGAAGAAGAAGGTGGTGTGGGGGTTGATCAGCAGCAGAGCGTGGCCGTCGGCGGTGAGCTTCGGCGCGATGGCGATACCGTTGGAGCCGGTGGGCTCCCGCCAGCTCGGCGGCGCGGGCCGCTCGACAGCCATGGCCACGTCGGGGTTGGCGCCGTAGAACGCGGCGAGGTCGGGCAACGACGCGCGCTCGATGTCGCCGCCGATGCTGCCTTCGGTGAAGCTGAGCGCCATCCACGGCTCGAAGCGGTCGAGCACCTTGGGGTGCACGTCCGGGTGGGTCGCCAGGTAATCGTTCAGCCCGTCGGCCCAGGCGTCCATCAGGTTTCGCAGCCACCGGGGGCTCTTCCGGTACAGCGCCTGCAACGCGTCGGCATCGATGAACAGCTTCTGCCGCAGGTCGGCCCAGAGGGCCGATGGACCTTCGGCTTCCGCGGTGCGGCCGAGGGCAGTCAGGTAGTTCGATTCCACCCGATTGAAGTCGTCCTCGGCCTGGGCGTAGATCATGCCGAACACGGCGTCGGCATCGGTTTTGCCATGCACGTGGGCGATGCCCCAGTCGTCGCGGGTGATGGTGACCGCCCGGGCGTGAGCTTGCCAGTGCGCCTGCTCGGCGGACGTGGCCCCCGCACCGGCTGCGGGCACCAGCGCCAGCAGCAGAGCGGCCGCCCACCCGCCTGCGAGCCGACAGGCGCCGGGCCCGGGAGGTCGGGTCACAGGAACCCGTCCACCGCCCGCAGGAACTCCGCCGGTTTGTCCAGGGGCACGGAATGGCCGCTGCCCGGTATCTCGATCAGTCGGCAATCGGCGATGGTGGATACCATGCGCTCGGCGATCGATCGGCTCAGGATGTCGCTCAGCTCGCCGCGCACCAGCAAGGTCGGCACGGCGATGTTCGCCACCAGGCGCCAGCCTTCCTCCGCCGGGATGCCCTGGCGCGGGTTGTCCGGATCCCGCAGCGCGCGATCGTAGCGATACGTGAAGCGGCCGTCGGCGGTACGCATCAGCGAGTGGACGACCCGGTGGCGCTGCTCGGCTTCCGGCGGTATCGGATTGTCGGCGCGGGCTCGGGCGAACGCCTCGTCCACGGAGTCGAAGGTGTCGGTTCTCGCCACGTTGTCGTGGATGCGCGAGAGCCCCAGCGGGTCGATTTCCGGCGCGATGTCGACGATCACCAAGGTGGCCAGGGCTGCCGGCCGGCGACCGGCGTAGTCGAAGGCGACGATCCCGCCCATGGACAGCCCGAGCAGCGCGAACCGGTCGAGCGCCAGAGCGCTGACGAAGGCCTGCAGATCGTCGACCATTTCCGCGGTGCCGTAGTCCTCCGGCGCCGCCCATTGAGTCTCGCCGTGACCGCGCTGGTCGAGCGCCAGCACCCGGTAGCGCGCCGACATCGCCGCGGCGAACGAGTCCCAGGAGCGCGCGTGGCCGGTGTAGCCGTGCAGCAGCACCAGGACCGGCGCGTCCGGGGTCGGCCCCGCCCAGTCGCGGTAGTGGAAGCGCAATCCGCGCAGGTCGATCAGCTCGTCGGCGACGGCATCACTCATGTGTCCTGATCTCCTCGAAGCGATGACGATTCCGGACCGGGTTACCGAATCCCGTGTTCGGCGGCGTCGGCTGATGCCGTCTCCGGCGCCGGCTCCGCCGTCACCCCGGGCGTCGCGGGTGGCCGGACCGGTGAAGGGGGCAGGTTACCATCCTCCACCAACCGGCCGAGCGTGTCGGGAAGCTCGAGACCCGCCATCTTCGCCAGCTCGTGCAGGGATGGCAGGGCGTGGGTCAGACCGCCGAGGAAGTTTCCGACTGCCTGACCGTTGCCGCCGTCGTAGACCACCACTTTCTCGAAGTCGATGTTTCTGATCGCCTCCGACTGGGCTTTGACGAGGGCGTCGATCTTATCGACGATCATCAGCCGTGCCGCGGCGTCGGCGTCACCGCCCGCCGCCGCGACGATCTCGCGGAAGCCCTCGGCCATCTTCATCAGGATCTCCCGGCGTCCTTGCGCCTCACCGACCAGGCGCGCCCGTAGCGCTTCCCCCTCGGCCTCGCCGGCGAGCACCACCTTCGACTTCTGGCCCTCCGCTTCGGTGGACACCCGGTCGCGCTCGATCTCCGCCGGCACCACCACATCGGCGAAGCGGGTGGCCCGATCCCGTTCGGCACGGGCGGCCTCCGCCTGCTTCTCGGCCTCGTAGCCTTCCCGCTCGGCCGCGGCGTTCTTCACCGCCTCGGCGGCATCGCCGAGGCGCTTCGCCTCGGCGCGGGTGACCCGTAGATCGGCTTCGGATTCGGCTTCCACGCCGCGGGCGCGGTTTTCGCCGGCGACTGCCTGAGCGTTGGCATCCGCCACACGCACCCGCTGATCCTGCTCGGCCTGGGCCGATCCCACCGCGCCATCGCGATCCTGCTGGGCCACCTCGATGCGGGCCTTGTTGATCGCTTCCGCGGCAGCGCGCTGGCCCAGGGCCTCGATATAGCCGGAGGCGTCGGTGATGTCGGAGATGTTGACGTTAATGAGGCGCAGGCCGATCTTGATCAGCTCCGACTCGATGTTCTCCAGCACCCGGCTTTCGAAGGTCTCGCGGTCGCCGTTGATCTCCTCGATGTCCATGGTGGCGATGGTGGCGCGGAGCTGGCCGAAGATGATGTCCTTGGCGGTTTCCTCGATCTCGCCGGCCGACAGCGAGAGCAGCCGCTCGGCGGCGTTGTTCATCAGCTCCCCGGTGGTACCGATGCCGAAGGTGAAACGCGACGGCACGTTGACCCGGATGTTCTGCTTGGACAGCGCGCCTTCCAGCTTGATGTCCACCGTCATGGGGGTGAGGTCCAGGTAACGGAAGCCTTGGATCACAGGCCAGACGAACGTGGTGCCGCCGTGAATGGTCTTGGCGGACTGGTTGCCGCCGATCTGACCGTATTTCACCAGGATCTTGTCGGACGGGCAGGTCTTGATGCGCTTGGCGATTGCGATTACCGCGCCCACCACCACGAACGCCGAGACCACCACCAGAATCAGACCGTATGGAATCATGCTGGAGCTCCCCCTGCTGCGGATTCGTGCGGCAGCGCGGCTACCACGAGCCGGCTGCCTGCGACCGCGCGAACGATGACGGCGGTGTGGCGCCTCAGCACGTCGCCGTCGGTCACCGCCTGGTACTCCGTCAGTCGCCCCTGGATGGGCACCATGACCTTGCCGATACCGCCGCGCCGGGCCGGAATGGACAAGGTCACGGTGGCGTGCTGGGCGATGGCGTTTTCGATCTGGATGCTGCCGTCGTGCCTGAGCCGGGACATGGCGACAAGCAGCCCCATGTTGACGGCCACCAGGGTGCTGCCGGCGAGGAATCCGACCATCGCGTCCAGCAGTGAGTAGCCAAGCCCCCAGCTGTCGGCCATCAGCCCGCCCCAGGAAAAGCCCATGAGGAAGCAGACGCCATTGCGCAGGGTGAACACGTCGCCGAGGGACAGGCCATCGTTGTCGCTGTCGATGTCGATCAGGTGGTGCCCGCCGAGCCCGAGCAGGCTCATGACGAACTGCAGAGCGAAAACGAGCGTGGAGAACACGGCAACGGCGAGCAGAAACTGCTCGAGAGCCGTGAGCCCATCGAACCATGAGGCCACGTGATTCCCCCCTTCACAGCGCAGGCCGTCCCGGCGATGTGGTCCGCCGAATCATACCGCAAAAGAGCGTCGAGCATCGCGGCGGCAGCCGCTGACGCTTGCCGGCGGCAGGCGCGGGCTGGAGGACGCGCTGCCGCCGGCGAGCAGGCCGGAGCGGAAACCGCTAGTGCAGCACCACCGGCTGGAACGAGAACACCTGATCGGTGCCGGGGTCGACGGTCATCTCAACCCAGCCGTTGTCGGCGGATCCGAACACCTCGATGCGGGTGAAGTTCGGGGTCAGGCGCCCGTCGCCGTCCACCATGGCTTTGTCGATCTTGAAGTAGTGGGAGTCGCCGTGCACCAGCACCACCTGACCGGGGAATCTGTGGGTTTCCTCCACCAGGGCATGGAAGAAGTCCGCATAGCCGTTGACGGTGGGGTCGAGCTGGGGCAGGAAGTTCTCGTCGTAGCCGCCGTCACTCAGCTCGAACGGGAAGTACACGTCGGCCTGGATGACGACGACGATGCCGGCGAGACGATGCTGCCGGGCCTTGTCGAACGACGACCGCAGCCACGCCAGATCCTGCGCGTTGCGCTCCTGGTATTCGGCGGTCGCGGCGTCGCAGTCCGCTTGAGTGCGGTTCGACTTGTTGGAGCACTGCTTGTCCGTGACGACAAGGTTGTTGTTGCTGCCGGGGACGTTCAACGCCACGAACTCCACATGGTTCCTCACGAACCTGCTGTTCTCGCTGTACTCGCCGCCGAGCGCGCCCTGCCGCTCCACGGCAATGGGATGGGGGCCCTGAGTGGTGGCCTTGTTGAAAAACTGGGCGCGCAGGTAGGCCAGGCGCTCCAGGGGATCGTAGGAGCCGTTGCTGGTGCGATGGCAGTCGGTCCATTCGTTGTCGCCGAGGGTGTAGAGGGTCGGCATCTTCAGGGCATCGAAGATGGCCATCACGTCCTCGCCGATGGCCTGGTCGCTGCACAGCGAGCTGCCGTTCTTGGTATCGCCGGCGAACAAGGTGAAGTCCAGGTGGTGAGCGTTCATCGAGCCGATCGTCTGCTGGATGTCGGCCGCCTTGTCAGCGGGATCGTCACTGTAGAACTCGTCGCCCCACAGCCCCACCTTAAGCTCGTGCCGGTCGCCGTGAGAACCTTCCTGCGAGCCGCCGCTGGACCAGGGTGAGTCGTGGCCGTCGTGGCCCGACTGGGCGTCAGCGGGCGGGGAGAACGGGAGCGCGGCAGCGGCCAGTGCCACCAGCACGGCGCATCGATTCAGTCGTGGCATGTATGAGTCTCCTTGTGATGCATCGGAACCCGGAACGGGTGCCCACGGAGACTCTAGGCGGCGCGTGTGACCGGCCGATGACGCGGGCGGCGAAACGGCTGTCGAATCCGCTGCTGCTCCTGACGTGGCCTGCTACAATCGGCCGCCCCGGGTGGGCGTTGTCATGACTGCCCCTGCGCCCTCCATCCTCGACGGCAGGGGAGCAGAAGGCGGCGCTGCACGGCCACCTCGCCGGCAGTGATCGTGCTGCCCCAGCGCGCAATCAGCGGAGATCGTCCGTGTCTGACGCCTGCTCGCATATCGGCACCATACGCGAAGTCGTTCCCAGCGCCCTCGGCTGCGAGCTATGTCTGGCGATGGGCTCGCCCTGGGTACATTTGCGTCCCCAGCGCGGGCCGATTCCGCGCTTCGTCTGATGGCCGTCGCGGTCGCCACCGAACGCGCCAGGCCGCGTAGCTCATGACGGTGCTGAGGCGCGGCCTGGATCCCGCTCTCGACCACGTGCGCGGCGGCAAGGTGTCCGGCCGGGTCGTCAACGTCGTGTCCTACGGCGACTTCCTGTGCCCGTACTGCCGGCGCTTCCGCGGCGTTCTGAAGCGGCTGCGCGAGGCGCTCGGCGAGGAGATCGCCTATGCGTTCCGCCACTTTCCCAACGAACCTGCCCATCCCGGCGCGGAGCTCATGGCGCGAGCGGCGGAAGCGGCCGCCAACCAGGGCCGGTTCTGGGAGATGCACGATGCGTTCTACGACCGCGACCCGCCGCTGACCGCCGACGACGTCCGCGACATCGCGGATGCCATCGGCCTCGACCTCGGCCGGTTCGAGGAAGACCTGGTGAGCGAGCCGGTTCGGGCGCGTGTCGAGCGCGATCTGGCCGAGGCGCGGCGCGACGGCGTGACCGGCACCCCTACGCTGTTCGTCGATGGCGTGCGCTACGACGGTGCGTGGGACTTCTATTCTCTGCTGGACGTGCTCGAGCGGCCGGTGGCCGAGCGGATTCAACGCTCGGCGCGGGTGTTCGCCAATCTGCCCGCCGCCGGCGGGCTGGTGCTGCTGCTGGCGGCGCTCGCCGCGCTGATTCTGGCGAACTCTCCCCTGGCCGCCGCCTATGACGCTTTCGTGGCGGCGCCGTTCGGCGTCGGCTCTCCAGGCAGCCTGTTGTCGCTCAGTGTCGGTGAATGGTTTTCCGAAGGGCTGCTGGCGTTCTTCTTTCTGCTGGTGGGACTGGAGATCCGCCGCGAGTTGACGGCCGGCAGCCTGGCCGATGCGAGGGCTGCGGCGCTGCCCGTGGTGTCGGCGGTCGGCGGCGCCGTGACGCCGGCGCTGATCTATCTGCTGGTCAATGGCGGTGCGACGGCGGCCGGCTGGTCGGTGCCCACGGCCACCGACGTCGCCTTCTCCCTGGGCGTCCTCGCCCTGCTCGGCGACCGGGTGCCGCCGAGCCTCAAGGTGTTCGTCGCCGCGCTGGCCGTGGTCGACGACGTGATCTCCGTGCTGACCCTGGCCGTCTTTTACCCACAGAGCTTCGCCGTGGAAGGCCTCCTCGGCGCGTTCGCCACCATGGCGGCCATGCTGGCGCTGCGCCGCTCGCGCGTATACGCGGTTTGGCCGTATGCGGTGCTCGCCGTCGCCGCATGGGTCTTCCTCCATTCGGCCGGCATCCACGGTGCCCTGGCGGGCATCGCCCTGGCCGCGTTCCTGCCCACCCGGCCGGCGCCCGAGGCGGGCCCGCTGCTGGCTCAGGCGGCTACGGCGCTGGCGGCACTCGAGCATGCGGAGCGCACCATCGAGGACGGCGAGGAGAATCCGGTCTTCGAGTGGGCGAGCCGGAACCTCTCCGCCGCCAGCGCAAGGCTGCTGTCTCCGGCGGATCGGGTCGAACGGGCGATTGCGCCCTGGAGCAGCTACGTGATCCTGCCGCTGTTCGCGTTCTCGGCGACCGGCGTCGGTCTGAACGTGAACCTGACAACCGGCGATGCCTCCCGCATTCTCACCGGCGTCGCGCTGGGACTGGTGATCGGTAAGCCTCTGGGCGTCTGCGCGCTGGCATGGATCACGGTGAAGACTGGCCTCGCACGGATGCCCGACGCCGTGACCGTGAGTCACTTCCTCGGCGCGGCGTGTCTCTGCGGCATCGGCTATACCATGTCGCTGCTGATGGCGGACCAGGCGTTTGCCGCGGCCGGCGAATCGGCGGCCGTTGCCAAGATCGCCGTCCTGGTCGGTTCGACACTGGCGGCGGGGCTCGGCGCAGCGATCATGATGCTGGCCAGCCGCGCCACCGTGCGCACCGAGGCCGCCGAGCCGGCCTGAGCCGGTAGTCCTGACACCACGCTGTCAGGAGCCGGGTGATAGGCTGGCTGCCAACGCCGGGAGCGATGCCGATGAGCCCTGCACTGCCATGGTCGGAGTTTGCCGACGCTGCGCCGGAGATTGCCGCGAAGGGCCATGCTCTCATCCACCAGTTCGGCATCGGCCTCGGGTTCATTGCCACGGTGCGCAAGGACGGCGGCCCGAGGCTGCATCCCTGCTGTCCAATCGTCTGCGATGGCGGCTTGTTCGTCTTCGTCACGGGTCGGTCGCCCAAGCGTCATGATCTCGACCGGGACGGCAGGTACGCGTTGCACAGCTTTCCGCCCGCGGAGACCGACGACGAGTTTTACCTGGCGGGAACATCGCACCGGATCGCCGACCGAGCGCTTCGGGCACGGCTGGAGCAGATCGCCCGACACGACGTGCGCAGCGACGAAGTGCTCTCCGAGCTGCGCATCGACCGCGCCTTGCACACTGCCTGGCTGCGGCCGCGACAACCCGATACGGAGCCGCTCCACATCCGCTGGCGGAGTCAGGAACCATGACACCCACCGACCATGCTGCGCTCGAGATCCATCCCGCTACCCCCGAGCGCTGGGACGATCTGGAGCGGCTGTTCGGTCCGCGGGGGGCCGACGGGGGCTGCTGGTGCATGTTTCCACGCCTCACCTCGCGAGAATTCTCCGCCAACGGCAATCGCGGCAACCGGGCCGCCCTCCGACTCATCGTCACCGATGGCCGTGTGCCGGGCTTGCTCGCTTACGCCGTCGGCAAACCGGTGGGCTGGGTGTCGGTGGCGCCCCGTTGCGAGTTCGGGCGGGTGGAGCGTTCGCCGCTGTGGCGGAGGCGGGACGGCGGGAGCGCGGATGTGGGCTCGGCGCAGCAGGTCACCTACTCGGTGGTCTGTTTCTTCATCGACCCCGACCATCGAGGCAGCGGTGTCGGCCGGGCGCTGCTCGAGGCTGCGGTAGCGCACGCGGCCGCGCAGGGAGCCACGGTGGTCGAAGGCTATCCGCTCGACCCCGGCGGCCGCCGGCTCTCCCAGGGCGCCGCCTGGCACGGCACGCTCGCCATGTTCGAGAGCGCCGGGTTCACTGTGGCGGAGCGCCGCAAGCCGGCCCGGCCGCTGGTACGCCGTTGCATCGACGAATGAGGCGCCGGCGGCCGGCCGGTCAGCTCATCTCGAACCCGCCGGCCACCGACAGGCCCGGCCTGAGCCGGTCAAACCCCGTGGCGCACGCAGCGACCCGGCGGTCATGAAATTGACATCTGAGCGAGTACAATCGGACACCCGTTGTCTCGTTCATGGACCCGCGTGTCCGATCTTCTCGACCCGACTTCCACGGCCCGTCTGGAAGCGCTGAAGCGCACGCTGGACGACCTCGCCCACGCGATGCTCGAGCTGGAAGAGCGTTGGGAACCGGCCCTCCGCGAGGTGAACCCGGCCTACCATGCCAGCGCGCGTAACCTGCTGCACTACCTCGCGTTTCGACGTCGGGACCTGCGCGCGTTGCAGGCGGAGCTGGCCGAGCTGGGCTTGTCATCGCTCGGACGCGCGGAATCGCACGCGCTGTTCTCAGTGAATGCGGTGCTCGCCGTGGTCGGACGCCTGTGCAACGCGCCGGCGGCCCTGCACGGTGACGCGGTGCCGTGCGATCTGGCCGAGGGCACGCGGCTGCTCAACCGACACACCGTCGAGTTGCTCGGTGCGGCGCCGGCGGGGCGCACCAGGCACATCATGGTCACCATGCCGACCGAGGCGGCCAGCGACTACCTGCTGGTGCGCGGGCTGCTGGAAAGCGGCATGACCTGCATGCGCATCAACTGCGCCCATGACAGCGCCCCGCAGTGGCTCGCAATGATCGAACACCTGCAGCGGGCGCGCGTGGCCTTGGACCGCGACTGCAGCGTGCTCATGGATCTGGGGGGGCCGAAGCTGCGCACCGGAGAGATCGAGCCCGGCCCGGCAGTACGCAGGATCAAGCCGAGCCGCGACGCATTGGGCCGGGTTACGGCGCCGGCCCGGATCTGGCTCACGGATCGTCTGGCGCCCGCATCGCCTCCGTCGGCCGCCGATGGCGTGCTGGAGGTCGACGCATCGTGGCTCGCCGAGCTTGCGCCGGGACAAGCCGCCGTCTGCGAGGACACCCGCTCGCGTCGTCGTCGGCTCGAGGTTGTGGATCGAGACCTGGGAGGTGTCTGGGCAGAGCTGACCCACACCGCATACTTCACCAACGGTACCCGCCTCCAAGCGCCCGGGCGGACGGGCGGCAAAACCACCGAAGTCTCCGGAATACCCGACTCAGACGGCGCCATCCCCCTGCGGCCCGGCGATCTGCTGGTTCTGACCCGAGCGCCGTCGCGCGGGCGGCCGGCGTCCTGCGATTCAGCCGGGCGGGTGCTGAGCCCGGCTCGGGTGAGCTGCACCCTGCCGGAGGTTTTCGCAGACGTTCGCGCCGGCGATGGCGTGGGTCTCGACGACGGCGCCATGACCGGGGTGGTGGAGGCGGTGTCGGAGGCGGAAATGCACGTGCGCATTCTGCGGACGCCGCCTGGCGGTGCGCGACTCAAGAGCGACAACGGCATCAACCTTCCCGACAGCCGTCTGCGGCTGCCCGCGCTGACCGGCAAGGACCGGGACGATCTGAAATTCGTCGTCGAGCATGCCGACATGGTCGGTCTCTCGTTCGCATCGGGTGAGCAGGACGTCGCCGACCTCATGGAGGCGGTTGCCGGCTGTGGCGGCCGACGGCCGGGCATCGTCCTGAAGATCGAGACCAGACGCGGGTTCCAGCGTCTGCCGGCGATGCTGCTGACGGCCATGCGCCATGATCGCGTCGGGGTCATGATCGCGCGAGGCGACCTCGCTATCGAGTGCGGTTACGAGCGCCTGGCCGAGGTGCAGGAGGAAATGCTGTGGATCTGCGAAGCGGCGCACTGCCCGGTCATCTGGGCGACCCAGGTGCTGGAGTCTCTCGCCAGAAAAGGCATTCCCTCACGGGCCGAGATCACTGATGCCGCAATGGGACACCGCGCCGAGTGCGTCATGCTGAACAAAGGTCCGCACACAGAGGAAGCGTTGCGGGTTCTGGTGGACATATTCACCCGGATGGATACTCACCAGCTGAAGAAGCGCGCCATGCTGCGCGCGCTTCACCTGGCGACGGAGTTCGAGCTGACGGTCACGTAGCGCCGGCCTGCGCAGCCGCGGTCCGGGATCCCGGCGGCGGCGGGGTAGCGACGTCCGGCGGGATCTGCCGGGCGAGGCTCTCGCTCACCCCGAGCTCGTCGACCAGGTAGCCAAGCCGATCGACCAGCGGTTCCGTCGCGATGGTGCCGTCCGGGCCGATGCGAACCGCCTGGCCGTAAGCCACCCCGATGCGGCTGTCGCCGCGCACGACGGTGAACGTCAGCTCGAAATTGAACGGGCTCCAGGTGCGGGTGGCCTCGTGCTGGAGGCGAAAGCGGGTCCGGTCAACGGGCCACTCCTCGATGCGGCAATCGAATGGGTCCGGCCGCACGGGTCCCCGCCAGCGCACCGCGTACTTGTCGCCGAGCCAGTGGCCGGTGACGGCCCAGGCCGGATGGCTCACCACCGACTCGCGGCCGAGGACGATGGGCAGGGGCTCGACGTGAAGGATCGAGGCATCCACCAGATAGCGCCCCTCCGGCAGCGATACCACCACCGTGCCGTGGTTGGGCGGAATGTCCGGCGCCACCATCATGGTGGCCACGCCGCGCACGGCGTCGAAGCCGAGAGCCTCGAGCAGCGCGCACAGCGCCCCGTTGCCGGCCCAGCAGGTGCCGCCGACCCCGTGGCGGAGCCAGGCGTCGAAGAACTCCGCGGGATCGTCCCCCGGCAGGAGCGCCACCGCGCCGGCGCGCACGGCGATGAGCTTGCGGGCGTTGTCGAACGGCACGTTCCGGCACCAGGCCTCGTAGACCTCCGAGAGGCCGGCCAGGCTGATGGTGGGGGGCGCCGTGAGGCCGAAGCGGGTCAGCACCGACTCCACCTGGCTGCGATCGAGGGTAGTCACGACGAAGATCTCCATGTGGTAGTGAACGAATGCGAAATGTGCACCCGAGCGGGCGCGCTGTCACCGGTAGCTCAGCGAGGTGAGCGCCAGCCTGCCCGTTCCGCCTCTTCGACGGAGCAGAACCAGCGTTCGCCTCGCGCAGTGTCTATGCGCGTTCGCCGGTAATTCGGGTCGTCCGGCTCGTGGTAGATGCGTTCGCCGCGCCGGTTGATGTTGCCCTTGATGGCGCAGCCGCCGGCGCTCGCCGCCCGGCTGGGCGGTGGCGTCGAGTGGTGGCTCGAGTGTCGCCACTGCCAGGGCGGCACCGCGCCGGTGCTGGCCCACAGGCCGCGCCCGGCGTCGCGCGCGGCGGCCTCGTCGGCGAGGAGCGATGGGTCCTTCAAGTACCTGCGGTAAACCCAGGCGTGGCCGTCGCGGACCATGTCGCGGTTGACGTCCTCGTTGCCGAGCCACACCTTCCCCACCGTGCGCCCGTAGTCGTCGTGCCCTTCGACATCCACCCGAACGTACTTCCGGTCTACCCGCCGCGACAGCGCCGCCCGCGCTTCGGCGCCTCCGGGCTGGTCGCGTTCGGGGGCGTCGATCTCCTGCAGGCGAATCCGATAGCGGGTGTCGCCAGCGTCGATCGTGAGGGTATCGCCGTCGGTGACGTAGATCACCCGGCCCATCAGCGGTGCCGCGGCAAGCCCCGGCACCGCCCATGCCATGACGGCGATCAGCAGCAAGCCGCGGCAGGATGCGCCGGTCTGGCGCGGAGCGGCGATCGGCAGATCGGTCAAACGTCGCGCCGGCTCATGAGACCACGATGCCGCTCGCGTGCACCCAGGGCAGGATGCGGCTGCCGAAGTCGGCCCGCTCGGCCGACACCTGCTGAACGTTTTCCAGCAAGCGCCGCCATGTTGCCGCTGATCATGGTTTCCGACACCGGATGACGGACCTGGCCGCTCTCGATGTAGTAGCTGTTCTTGGCGATGCCGGAGAAATCGCCCTTGTCGTTGGGCCGGCCGCCGGAGAAGCGGGTGATCAACAGTCCCCGGTCGATGCCGGCGACCATGGCATCGAAATCGGTGCTGCCGGCGTCCATCACCCAGCAGCCGCCACCGGTTTCCGCTCGCGCCAGCCCCGTCTTGTTGGCGCCGTACAGGTCGAGCAGGTAGGAAGTCAGGCGCCCGCGCTCGAGGATCGTGGCGTCCCGTGCCTCGAACCCGTCTGCGGTGACGAAGTAGCCCGACGGCAGGGTCCTGGGGCAGGAGTGCAGGGACACGGCCGGCGCCGCCACCGGCTCGCCGAGCCTGCCGTGGTACAACGACGTTCCGGTGATCAGCGGCCCGTCGGAGATGCTCTGCAGCAGAAAACCGAGGAAATCGCCGAGGCAGTCCGGCGTGATCAACAGATCGCCGGTGAACTTGCCGGGGATGCGCTGTGTGTACACCTGCTCGGTGGCCTGGCGCATGAGGCTGTCGAGCGTCGCAGCGCGCTCGAGAGGCTCGTCCAGCGCCTCCCTGGTGAACCCGGAGTAGTTGAAGGAGGAGACCCGCTCGCCTTCCCGGGCGCTGAACATGGCGTATGCCGAGTAGCGGCTTTGCCGGGAGGTGAAGTCCACGCCGTTCGAGTTCAGGAACGTCGCGGTCGAAGCGAGGAAGTCCACGGTCGCCTGGCGCAGGGTGAGGGTGGGGTATTCCCGCCGGGCGTGATCGATCAGCCCGGCCAGCCGCTGGTACATGAGATCGGCATCCGGCTCTCGGGGACCGCGGGAGAACGTGTCCGCCGGCTGGGCCGGCGCGATGGCGTTGGCCGGGTCAGCGCGGGAGCCGGCGGCAACCTGCCAGAGTTCTTCCACCGCTTCGCCGAGCGCGTCGTCGCTGAGCCGGTTCAACGTCACCGAGCCGCGCTTGCCGTCGGCGATGCCGACCAGATCCAGGGTGACGTCGTGGTTGGTGCGCTTGAGGCTCGGGCGTCCGAACTCGGCCTCCAGCTCGTGGCGTTCGCTGGCGACCATCAGCACCTGAGCGGCATCGAAGCCCTTGCGCCGGAGCGCGTCGAGACTCTGCTCGGCGAACGCCCGCGGTGCGCTCACGCGCCCCCCAGATGCAGCCTGCATTTGATCGCAGGCCCGCCCATGCCCACGGGAATGATCTGCTTCTTGCCACACATGCCCGCGCAGCTCCAGCTCATCTGATCGGAGACCATGGTGACCGACTTCAGCATGTCGAACGCCACGCCGGAGATGGTGGTGTCGGTGATGGCGCGGCCGATTGCGCCGTTTTTGATCTCGTAGCCGAGCGACACGCCGAACATGAACTCGCTGGTGGAATCCGCCTGACCGTTGGATGGCCACATGAGGTAGTAGCCGTCCTCGACGCTGGCGATCATGTCCTCGAGCTTGTGGGGGCCGGGCAGGATGGCGGTGTTGCGCATCCGGATCAGCGGCTCGTCGAAGAACTGATACGCCCGCGCGTTGCCGGTAGCGTCGGTGCGGAAGAACTCGGCGCTTTCCTTGTTGTGCATGAAGCCCTTCAGCACGCCGTTTTCGATCAGCACGGTGTCGCGGGCGGGCATGCCCTCGTCGTCCACGTACACCGGCACCGGCAGGGTCTCGCCGTGATAGCTGCTCGCGAAGTCCACCATGGTGATCAAGTCGCTGGCGACCCGGCGGCCGACGTTGTCGCCGGCCACGGAGCCGCCGCGCACGATGTCGGCCTCGGTGGTATGGCCGACCGCCTCGTGGGCCAGGATGCCGGCAAGCTCGGAATCGAGGATCACGTCGTGCACGCCGGCCCGGGCCGGCACGGCGTCGCGCTTCGCCAGCAGATGGCGGTGAAGCATGGCGATGTCGTCGTGGAGGTCTTCGGGACTTTCGAAGACGTCCTCGAACTGGCCGCGGCCGCCGAATGGCTTGCCGAGCTCGACCGGCTGGCCCTCAGCGTTGCTGGTGACCAGACGGACGATGATCAGCGAGCGGGTGGTGTTGGAGTAGCTGTCCGAGGCGTCGGAGTTGTACAGGCGCTTTTCCATGTCCAGATCCCACAGGCTCACGGTACGTGAGCGCAGGTCCGGATAGGTGGCGGCGATGTGCTCGTCCAGGGCGCGCAGAAACTCGATCACCTCCGCCGGGCTTCGCCGCGGGCGCTGGCTGCCGAAGTCGCTGTCGCCGCGGCCCCGCGCCTGGGGCAACCGCACGTCGGTGTGGGGCGCGTGGCGCGCCAGAAATGCGGCGTTGCCGGTGGCCTCGTCGATGATGCCGTTTACCGCGTCGGCATCGATCTCCGGCCGGGAGGCGAAGCCCCAGACGCCGCCCTCGAAGACCCGCGCTGAGACGCCGCCGTCGACGCTCCGGCTGTTGGTGACCACGTCGCCGTTCAGAAGGGCAACCCGCGAATTGACGTTGCGCTGCAGTCGAAGCTCTGTGTAACCGGAGAACCGGTTGGCGTAGGCGGCCAGCTTTTCGGCTCTAAGGGACATCGGCACCCCCGCTCGGGCAATGGCATGACCGGTAGTCTACCGGTCGCCGGGCGGGGACCGCTATCTCGGGTCGGGCGGCGCGCGGGGCCGGCGCCCGGCACCGATCCTGCGATGTTGCCGCAATGGCCAGCAGAGACTGCCGCTGCGGAACGGAGCCTCCGCGCGTTGCCCGCCGAACGGCGGCTAGCCGTTCGCGCCCGCTCCGCTGCCTGGCCCCCCGGGAGGCGCCGTCGCGCCGCCCGGGGTACCGCCGGCCGGGCCGCCGCCGGGGCCAGCCGCGCCTGTGGGGGGTGAACCTTCGGTCGGCGCCCCGCCCGCGGGCGCGCCGCCGGCCGGCGGGGGCGTGACGTCCGGCCCACCGGCTGGCGGCGGCGTGACGTCCGCTCCGCCGCCTGGCGCGCCGGGGCTGCTGTAGGGCTGCCCTTCGACAGGGCCGTTGACCGGGCCGCGGTCCGGCGTACCCAACGTTCCGGCGCCGCCGTAGCCGTACCCTTGGCCCCAGCCGCCCCACACGGCGATGATCCAGATGATGGCAATGATCAATATGATCCAGAGGAAGATACCGGCCGCTCCCCAGCCCGTATCGTCGAGGTTCGAGTCGGACCGGTTACCGGTGGTCGTGGACGTTTCGCCGGGGACGCGGCGGCGCCGGCGCCGATACCACGGGCCCCACCCGCGGTAACCCCAGCCGTAGCTGAGCGGGATGAGAAAAAACAGGATGACGAAAGCCAGCCACCACCACCACCATCCGGCTCCATACCACCACATAACGAACCTCCTCGTGCCGAATCGGCACTCGCACGAGCAGCGCCGCGCCGGCAGCGGGCTGCACCAGTTCCGGCCCGCGCATCTGCCCGAGCCACCAAGGCGCGAAAGGACGCAACCTCCATGCCACGGCCGGGTAGCTATATCGCCAGTGCCCGCGCCACCGACCAGGAGCCCATGACCAGCAGCAGCGCGAAGGCCGCCCGTTTGAGTGCCGTCTCGGAGATCGGCGGGGCGAAGTTCCGGCCGGCCCACGTGCCGAGCAGCACCCACGGCACGCCAGCGGCGAACAGCGTCCAGACCGCCGGCGTGAGACCGCCGGAGAAGCCGACGACGACGGTGCGCAGGGCCGTCGTCAGGGCGAAGATGGCGAGCAGCGTGGTGCGAATTTCCGCCACGGTGAGGGGTTGGCGGTAGTTGAACCAGCCGAGCACGGGGCCGGAAGCCGAGAACAGGCCGCCGAGCACGCCACCCGCGAGGCCCGCGACCAGGCAGGCCCAAGGCGGCGAGACCCGGGACTTCGGCCGGGGACGGATCATCATGGAAAGACTGCCGGCGACGATAAACAGACCGAGCAGCAACTCCACCAGCCATTGGGCGCGCGCGTCGAGATGCAGGAGCAGCCAGACGCCCGCCGCCACCGCCGGCAGCAGCCCGGCGGCGGTCCAGCCGAACAGGCCGCGGGCCAGGTGGCGGCCTCGTCCCCTGAGGGCGAGCGTGATGTTCACCAGCGACAGCAGGCTCACCGTCGCGGTGATGGTCGGCACCGCAACGAAACCACCGCCCACCATCACGGCCATGATGATCATGCCCATGGCGAACCCGGCCACCGCCTGGACGTAGCTGCCGGCAGCGCTGACCAGCATGAGCACGACGATGGCGGTGACGGTCACGGATACAGCGTCCTGCAGGAGACCGCAACGGCCGTCGGGTCGATCAGCCGCCGGAGATGGCGCCGAGGATGAACAGCGGCTCCGTTCCGCTGGCGATCGCTCGCGGCAGCGGATCGTCCGGAGAATCGTGGGAGACGTCCTCGTTGCAGGCGAAGATGCGCACTTTCGGCCGGCGCTGACCGCTGGCGTGATCACGTATCGTTCCACGCAGTGCCGGATGCGCGGTTTCCAGCGCATCCAGCACCGAGCGCTGGGTCACCGGTCCGGTCACGCGCACGGCCACTTCCCGTTCCACCTTCGCCAGCGCGCAGAGCTGGTGCGGCAGAATCACTCGGACTCGTCCGGCCGCGGTCACGACAGGGTCTGCACTTCCACCGACAGCACGGCGGGCAGGTCACGGACGATGGGCGCCCAATGATCGCCGCTGTCCGAGGAGCCGTAGACCTGTCCGCCGGTGGTGCCGAAATAGACGCCGCAGGAATCCAGCGAGTCCACTGCCATGGCGTCCCGCAGCACGTTCACGTAGCAGTTCTCCTGTGGCAGGCCGTTCGTCAGCGGTTCCCACTCGTCACCGCCGCTGCGGCTGCGGTAGACGCGCAGCTTGCCGTCGGGCGGATAGTGCTCCGAGTCGCTCTTGATAGGCACCACGTAGACGGTCTCGGGCTCGTGGGCGTGCACGCCGATGGGGAAGCCGAAGTCGCTGGGCAGGTTGCCGCTCACCTCGTGCCAGGAGTCACCGGCGTCGTCGCTGCGCATCACGTCCCAGTGTTTCTGCATGTAGAGCACGTTCGGACGCGCAGGGTGCATCGCCAGGTTATGGACGCAATGGCCGACTTCGGCGGTGGGGTCCGGCATGAACTCGGAGACCAGGCCTGAGTTGATGGGCTTCCAGGTTCTGCCGGCGTCTTCGCTGCGGAACGCGCCGGCCGAGGAAATGGCCACGAAGATCCGCTCCGGATGGTTGCGGTCCAGCAGGATCGTGTGCAGGCACATGCCACCGGCCCCCGGCTGCCACCTGGGTCCGGTGCCGTGGCCACGCAGCCCCGCCAGCTCGTGCCAGGACTCGCCACCATCGTCGGAGCGGAACAGGGCAGCGTCCTCCACCCCGGCGAAAACCACGTCAAGCTCGGTCGGTGACGGTTCCAGATGCCACACCCGCGCGAACTCCCAGGGATGCTGGGTGCCGTCGTACCACTGATGGGTCGTGAGCGGCTTGCCGGTCTCCGCCGACGTGTCGTAGACGAAGCGGCTGGGAATCTTCGGCGGCATGCCCGCGCCGTCTTCCGGCGGAGCCCCGAAGCCCGGCATCGCGCCGGGTTCGAGCCCCGGCTGGTCCCAGGTCCTGCCGCCGTCGCGCGAGCGCTGAATGATCTGGCCGAACCATGCACTGGTCTGCGAGGCGTAGATGCGATCGGGATCCACCGTAGACCCCTTCATGTGATAGACCTCCCAGCCGGCGAAGTGCGGCCCGTCCACCGACCAGTTCCTGCCGTTTGCCGTCCGACGTGAGCACGAAGGCGCCCTTTTTCGTTCCGACCAGAACCCGGATTCCGCTCATGGTGATCTCCCTGATGGTGTCCCATACGCCAATGGTCGTCCGGCGGCGACGAAAATCGACAATGGGCCGTTGCGCCAGGCTTGGAGTGCCCTCTGCGCCGGCACGGCGGGGTCCGCGCGACGGCCGGGTCGTCCGGAGCATGCGCCGCGCGCGGCGAAAGTCAACGATGCCGGCGCGGTCAGCCGGCCGCCAGCGCCACCGGTCGCACGTCCCGCAGCAGGAGCTTCAGGAACTCGTCCGGCATGGTCAGCACGGCCGAATGGCCGCCGCCCGGGATAACGGCGAAAACCTTGTGCGGCGCCTCCAGGCTGTACGGCTCCTTCTCGGCAATGCTGACGACCTGACCGGTGCCCACGTACGCGGAGAACAGATCCGGCCGTTGCTTCGCCATCAACACGCCGAGCTCGGTGCCCCAGGAGTGGCCGAGCAGGACGATGGTCTTCTTGTCGAGATGGCGGCGCAGGTATTCGGTCACTTCGATGCCGTCGTCGACCATGCGGGCAACCGTCATCGGTTGCTCGTCGGTGCCGTTCCGGCCGAAGGTTTTGCCGGCACCGCGCTGATCCCACATCACCACGGTGAAGTGCTTCTCCCAGGATCGCAGCGCCGGTGCCAGCGGCGTGCTGGAGCGGCCGGGTCCGCCGTGCAGGTACAACAGCACCGGGTTGGCCCTGTCCTCGCCGCGGATGGCGATCCACTGGTCGATGGCGCCGATGGGAACGAACGAGGCCTCTTCGACGCCTTGCGGAGCGGTGATGGCGTAGGCCAGGGCATTGTCGTGCTGTCGCCAGGCACGGTATCCGAACGCCGCAATCAGCAGCGCCACGACAACGACGGCGGCGCCGGCCGCCACCCGCAGAAGCCGTGACGCCAGGGTCATCGCGCCTCCGTTGCATCACCCCTTTCGGGGTCACCCAGGGTGAATCCATGGTATCCCCGGGCCGCGCTGTCCCGGCAGTAGGCGAGGTACTCCTGCACCCCCGGATGATGCAGCAGTTGCCGGGGCTTGCCCGGTATGTTCGCGCCCATGTACCAGGAATCCGCGCGGGACAGCAGCGATCGCGCCGCCACCTCGTCCATGTGGCGCGTCCAGGCGTCTGCTGCGGCCAGCGTGGCTTCGATGCGGGTGAGCCCCGCATCGCGCAGGTACGTTAGACACTCCACCACCCAGTCCCCCTGCAGCTCCGCGCAGGTGGGCCCGTTGCAGAACGCGCACGGGCTCTGCGGCCCGTAGAGCATGAGCAGATTCGGAAACGCCGGCACCGCCACCCCCAGATGGGTGGCGACGCCGTCCGCCCAGGTCTCGGCCAAGGTGCGGCCCGTGGTGCCGCGCAGGTTCATCCGGGTGAGGCCGCCGGTGGCTGCGTCGAAGCCGGTGGCAAGCACCAGCACGTCGAGCTCGTGCAGACGATCGCCGGCCCGCACGCCGTCGGCGGTGATTTCCCGGATCGGCTCGTGGCTGAGGTCCACCAGGGTGACGTTGTCCTGGTTGAAGACCTCGTAGTACCCCTGCTCCAGCGACGGACGCTTGGCGCCGAACGGGTGGGGCGGCTGCATGGGCGCGAGCTTATCGGCGAGGGTGGGGTCGCGAAGGCGCGGCCCGGGTCTTGTCCCGCCAGAAATCGTAGGCCAGGCGGTTCGCCCGCAGGTCGCTCAGCACGTCGCGGAACGTGCCGGCCCAGAAGTGAAAGCCACCCTTCCGCCAGGCGTCTTCGAACACGGCCCGGCGATCCGCCGCGGACACCTCCAGCGCGGAGCGTGGATCCGTCTTGATGTCGTGATAGCTCGACTGGGACGCGGCCCGCTGCCGGAACGCCTCCGGATAGCCCTCCTTCATGTGCTGCTGCTCCCCGCTGTCGTAGCGGTGCTGCTGCATGGGCAGGGCCATCATGGGCGTGCGTTGGAACACGGTGAGGTGGGAGGCAACTCGGGAGGCTTCCTGAATCACCTGCACGCCGCTGGCGCCGGTGCCGATGACGCCGACCCGCTTGCCCGTCATGTCGAGGCCCTGCTGCGGCCAGCGGGCGGTGTGGTGGCAGGGGCCGGCGAACCGCCCGAGCCCCGGAAAGTCGGGAACGTAGGGCTTGGAGGCAAACCCGGTGCAGGCGATCAGAAAGCGCGCACGAACGCGCCCTGTGGGAGCGGCCTCCCGGCCGCGATCCCCCCCCTCTGTGGGAGCGGCCTCCCGGCCGCGATCCTCCTCGCCAACAAACTCCACCACCCACTCGTTGCAGCTCGAGTCGAACTCGGCCCCAACGACCCGCGTGCCGAACTGGATGTCCCGGCTGAGTTCGAGCACCGCGTCCACGTGCCGGAAATAGCCGCGCAGCTCCTGCCAGGACGGAAAGCGCTCGGTCCAGCGCCAGCCCCGCCACACCTCCGGCAGCGAGAACTCGTAGTTGGGCACGTGGGAGTCCACGCGGGCCCCGGGATAGCAGTTCCAGTACCAGGTGCCGCCCGGCGCGCGGCCGGCTTCGAAGATCCGCACCGAGAAACCCTGTGCCCGCAGCCGGTGGAGTTGATACAGGCCGTGGAAACCGGCGCCGATGACGAGGGCATCGAGCCGGTCCGGCGTGTCGACGGATTCTGTCGCGTTCCCTGCGCCCATGGCTGGTCCTGCTCGGGCGGGTGAACGGCCAGTCTAGCATTCCGCCCCGGTCTGCTAACCAGCGGCAATGTCGGTGCGGTGGGTTTCCTTTGCAACGGCGGCGGATACGAGGGTCACCAGCGCCATGAACGCCATGTAGGCGGCCACTGCCCAGGGGTCGCCGCGCTGCCAGGCGAGCAGCGCCGTGGCGATGACCGGCGACAGCCCGCCGGCAAACACGGAGGCGAGTTGGTATCCGAGCGATGCGCCGCTGTAGCGCACGCGCGTGCTGAACAGCTCCGAGAAGAAGGCTGCCTGCGGGCCGTACATGGCGGCGTGACCGAGCGCCAGGGACACCACGATGGCGAGCACGATGAGGGGTGGCGAGCCGGTGTCCAGGAGCCAGAAAAACGGGAAGGCGAACACCAGCGACAGCAGCGCGCCGAACAGATACACCGGCCGCCGACCGATCCGGTCCGACAGCGCGGCGAAAGCCGGTATCGTGAACAGCTCCACCGCCGCGGCGATGAGCACGCCGTTCAGGGCGACGCTGCGGGACAGCCCCAGTTGCTGGGTGATGTACGTGAGCACGAACACGCTGAAGACGTAAAAAGCGCCGTTTTCCGCCACCCGCAGCCCCATGGCCACCAGCACCGGCCGCGGCTGCTCGCGCACCACCTCGAGGATCGGCATGCGCGCCTCCCGCCCCTGGCTCTTGAGCTCGAGGAATGCCGGAGACTCGAGCAACCTGAGGCGGATGAACAGCCCGATGGCGACCAGCACGATGCTGAGCAGGAACGGCACCCGCCAGCCCCAGTCCTGGAACGCCTGGTCGGGCATGGCGGAAAAAACCGAGAACACCGCGGTCGCCAGCAGCAGCCCGGCCGGCACACCGATCTGCGGCCACGAGCCGAAGAAGCCGCGCCGCCCGCTGGGCGCATGTTCCACCGCCATCAGCACCGCACCGCCCCACTCGCCGCCGACCCCGAACCCCTGCAGCAGCCGGAGCACCACCAGCAGCAGCGGCGCCCAGAAGCCGATGCGGTCGTAGGACGGCAGAAAGCCGATGAGGAACGTAGCGACCCCCATGATCAGCAGCGACAACACCAGCATGGTCTTGCGGCCGATGCGGTCGCCGAAGTGACCGAACACCACGCCCCCCACGGGGCGCGCGACGAAACCCACCCCGAAGGTGGCGAAGGCCGCCAGGGTGCCCATCAGCGGATCGATCTGCGGGAAAAACTGGCGGTTGAACACCAGCGCCGCGGCGGTGCCATAGATGAAGAAGTCGTACCACTCGACGGTGGTGCCGACGGCGCTGGCGAACGCCACCTTGACGATGTCGGACTGCGCCGGGTTTCCGGCTGCGGTGGAATCGGTCACGGCCATGCTGCTACCCCCTCGGCGCCATCATCGGGCGATGGGGCTGGCTCGGCAAGTCCGACGTCAGACGCCGGGCAACTTGCGCGGCACGCCGGGCCGGCCCATCTCGCACTCGAGCGCGGAGCGGCGCCAGCCGGCGGCGTCTGCGGCCGCCTGGTAGGTGCTCTGGAGGAAGTCGAGCAGCACACCGTCGGGATCATCGGCGCTGCGCACGACCTCGTAGGGGAGAATGAACTCGCCCATGGCAGCGTCGAAGAATGCGCTGTCCGGCCGCACCTTCGAGCGGCGGAAGCCGTCCGGCTCGGGATAGGCATAGGAATAGAACGCCGGATAGTCGATGGCGCCGCTGCCCGGCCAGAAGCCGGCGCTGCTCACCTCGTGGGAGTACGCCTCCCGGGCGATCGTGTCCGGTAGCCCCGGCACGCCGCCGGGATGCGGCGGCGCAGCCCGGCCCGAGAACCGCGTCACGGCCAGATCGAAGCTGCCCCAGAAGAACTGAACCGGGCTCACTTTGCCGATGAAGCCGGTGCGGAACTGCTTGAACACCCGGTCCACCTGAACCAGCGCCTGCCAGAACCGTCGTGCCTGCTCCGGGTTGTAGTTGCGCCGGACGCGATCGTCCCGGAACCGGATGGCGCCCGGGATCTCGTTGGGGGTGCCGTGGATGCGCACCTGGATGCCGAGCTCCGCGAGCGCCGCCAGCACCCGTTGCTGGAAGTCGGCGACGGAGCCGCTGGCGAGGGGGAGTCTGCGCTCCTCGCCGTCGTCCGTCAGGATGACCAACGCTTGAGCGACGAAGTCGAAGTCGATCTGGAACACCCGAGTGCCGTCTGGGATCGGTGAGGTGGTCAGCCCCCGCGCCGTGACGTACAGCACCACGTGCCACTGGTGGTTGACCCACGGTGTGCAGGCCGTGCGGACCTTGCCGACGATCTGAGCCCACAGGTGGAGCAGGGCGCGGGTCTCCTGCCACTCCAGGTACGGCAGGTCGGGCCACGCTTGTCGGCTGGAACGGGCCGCAGTCGTCATGGCGGCTTCCTCGCGTGTTCGGTTTGCTACTCCAGCGCCGTCTGTGCCGCGGCCGCCACACCTGGCCGGGGTGCGGGGGAAAGGTACTGCGCCGAAAGCGCCTGAAGAGTGGCGAAGAACTGGTCACGCACCTCGGCCAGGATCTCGGCCACCGGCCGCACGGCGTCGATGCGGCCGCACACCTGTCCGCAGAGGGCGATGCTCGCTTCCATGTCGCCGCCGAAGTACAAGTCCAGAGCAGTGCCGAACTCGCTCATGGCATTGACGTCGGGTTCATCCTCGAGCCGGCTGGACTTGGCGGTGCGCAGCGCCCGCAGGGCCGGGGAGTGCTTGCGGTTCAGGAACACCGTGTCGGTCTCACGGGCCGCGACGACGGCGTGCTTCCAGTTGTCATGGACGGGCGACTCCGCCGCCGACACCATCCGCGTGCCCATCTGCACGGCCTCGGCGCCGAGCGCGAAGGCAGCGGCCATGCTTTGGCCGCAGACGAATCCGCCGGCGGCAATGATGGGCACGTCGACCCGGGAGCGTACCAGCGGCAGCAACACCATGCTGGCGACTTCCCGCGGATTCTTGAAGCCGCCGCCCTCGCCGCCCTCGACCACCAGGCCGTCGACGCCGGCGTCCACCGCCTTCAGGGCGGCGGCGAGGCTCGGCACCACGTGGAAGACCGTGAGCCCGGCGCGCTTGAGCTGCTCGGTATAACGTTCGGGATTGCCCGCCGAGGTGGTGACGAACCGCACCCCCTGATCGATGACGAAGTCGACGATGCCCGGATCACGCACGAACGCCTGGGCGATGTTCACGCCGAAGGGCTTGTCCGTGAGGGTGCGCATGCGGCGGATCTCCTCGCGAATGACGTCGAGCTCGCCCGACGACGTTTCGATGATCCCCAGCCCACCGGCGTTGGACACGGCCGACGCGAGCTGCGAGCGGGCGATCCAACCCATGGGCGCCTGGACGACGGGGATCTCGATGCCGAGCAGGCGGGTGATACGGTTGTCGAATACCATGGGGTCTCCTCGTCTGGTACGGCCAGCATACCCCAGCGGGCGCGTGGTGCCGATTCGAGCACACGCCGCATCCGGGACTGCCGCCCGCCGCTGAGCGGATGGCCGGTGGATAGCTGTTAGACTGTGGCGATTCGCGCCCGTACGGGTGTTCAACCGGCAGCGAGGTGACATCTTGAGCGACTCCAGCACAGCAGACGAGTATCAGCCCCCGAAGGTCTGGCAGTGGGACATGGAGAGCGGCGGCCGGTTCGCGAGCATCAACCGGCCGATTGCCGGCCCCACCCATGACAAGGAGCTGCCGGTGGGCGAGCACCCGTTGCAGCTCTACTCCCTGGGGACGCCCAACGGCCAGAAGGCCACCATCCTGCTGGAAGAGCTGCTCGAGGCCGGTCACGCCGACGCCGAGTACGACGCCTGGCTCATCAACATCGGCCAGGGCGATCAGTTCGGCAGCGGCTTCGTTGCCATCAACCCCAACTCGAAGATCCCGGCGCTGCTGGACCGCAGCGGCGCCGAGCCCATCCGTGTGTTCGAATCGGGCGCCATCCTGCTGTACCTGGCCGAGAGGTTCGGCGCCTTCCTGCCGCAGCAACCGGCCGCGCGGGCGGAGTGTTATTCGTGGCTGTTCTGGCAGATGGGCAGTGCGCCGTACCTCGGGGGCGGCTTCGGTCACTTCTACGCCTATGCGCCGAGCAGGATGCGCTACCCCATCGACCGCTACACCATGGAGGTGAAGCGCCAGCTCGACGTGCTGAACCGGAATCTCGGCAAGCGCCGGTTCCTCGGCGGTGACGACTACACCATCGCCGACATAGCCACCTACCCGTGGTACGGAGCGCTGGCGCTCGGCAAGCTCTACGACTCTGCGGAGTTTCTCGACGTCGAGACGTATGGCCACGTGCGGCGCTGGGCGCAGGAAATCGAGGCGCGTCCGGCCGTGAAGCGGGGCAAGCGGGTGAACCGGATGGCGGGGCCCGAGGAGCTTCGCGTGCCGGAGCGGCACAGCGCGGCGGATTTCCCCAAGACCTGAGCTCGGCGCGGAAGGTCGCCGGCTGGCACAATTCCTGATTGTCGCCAGGGATGCCCGAGAAAAGCGACAACCGGCGATCCAGCGGCGGCGAAAGCTTCGTCACGGTGCTCATCGCGCTGGCTGCCAACGCGCTGATTGCCGTTGCCAAGAGCTTCGTCGCGGCGATCACCGGCTCGGCATCCATGGTGGCCGAAGCTGCCCACTCCTGGGCGGACACCGGCAATGAGGTCTTTCTGGTGCTGGCGGAGAAGAAATCCGACCGCCCGCCGGATCGCACCCACCCGCTCGGCTACGGCCGCGAAGCCTACGTCTGGTCCATGTTTGCCGCCTTCGGCCTGTTCATCATCGGCGCCGTCATCTCGATCGGTCACGGCATTCAGGATCTGCTGGCCAAGAGCAGCGGCGAGGAGCCCAGATACGGCTGGGCGTTCGCGGTGCTCGGAGTGTCCTTCGTGCTCGAGGGCATCTCGTTCCTGCGGGCCCTCAAACAGACCCGGGGCGAGGCGGAGTCCCGCGGGTTGCGTCCGATGCGCTACCTGGCCCGGACCTCGAATCCCACCTTGCGCGCGGTGTTCGCCGAGGACAGCGCGGCATTGATGGGCATCATCCTGGCTGCCACCGGCATCGGTCTGCACGACCTCACCGGCGACAAGACCTACGACGCTGCCGGTTCCATCGCCGTGGGGGTGCTGCTGGCCTGCGTCGCGCTGTACCTCATCGACCGCAATCGCGACTTTCTCACCGGCGAGAGCGTGAGCCCCGGGGTGCGCGACCGCACCCTGGCTGCATTGCTCGACATGGACGAGGTGGACCGGGTGACGTTCCTCCATCTCGAGTACATCGGCCCGGGCAGGGTGTTTCTGGTGGCAGCCATCGACCTGTCCGGCAACCACCCGGAGGATCGTCTGGCCGATCTCATGCACAGTGTCGAGCGCCGGCTCACGGAGTACGAGGCCATCGAGCAGGCGGTGCTGACGCTGTCCGCTCCCGGCGACGAGGCGCTGACGCCGGAAAGTTCCGGTGAGCTGAAGACGGTATGAGGCCGGCGTCGAAGCGCTGATCGAAAGGCTTGTGCGAGCTCTCTTCGCTATCGCCCTTCTCACCCTCGCCACAGGCGAGGCGCTCGCCACAGGCGAGGCGCTCGCCACAGGCGAGGCGCTCGCCACAGGCGAGGCGAAACCCGAGGCTGCGGCCGGCGCGGCGGCATCGTCCGCCGGACAGCCCCTGATCGTTGGCCTGAAACCGGTGGAGCCGTTCGTGGTGAAGACCGCCGACGGTCACTGGCGCGGAATCAGCATCGAACTCTGGGAGAAGCTGGCGCGGCGCCTCCATCTGCGCTACCGCTACCGCGAGTACGGCCTCGACCCGTTGCTTGCCGCCACCGCCCGCAACGAGGTGCAGGTGGCGTTGGGCGCGCTCACCGTCACCGCGGACCGGGAACGGCGGCTCGACTTCACGGAGCCGTTCTTCCAGTCGAGCCTCGGCATCGCCGTGCCGGTCCATCAGTCGGGTGGCGCCGGCGCGTTCTTCCGGGCGCTGATCTCGCCGCCGTTTCTGGCGGCCACCGGCACCTTGCTCCTGGTGCTGGCCGGTGTCGGTGCGCTGGTCTGGCTGATCGAACGCCGCCACAACCCCGACTTCCGCGGCACCGCCGCGAAAGGTCTGGGCGACGGCCTGTGGTGGTCGGCGGTCACCATGACCACCGTAGGCTATGGCGACAAGGCGCCGAGAACATTCGCCGGACGCGCTCTCGCCATCGTCTGGATGTTCGCGTCCATCATCATCATCGCCAGCATGACCGGAGCGATCGCCTCGGCGTTCACCGTCTCGGACCTGAAGGCCGGCATACAGGGGTCGGACGACCTGACGCGTTACCGGGTGGCCACGGTGGCTGGCTCCACCAGCGAGGACTATCTCACCAGCGCGCGTATCCGCCACCACAGCTACCAGTCTCTGACCCAGGCGCTGCAGGCCGTGGTGAAAGGCGACTACGCGGCGGCGGTGTACGACGCGCCGGCGATGAAGTATCTGGTGAACGACCGCTACTCGCAGACCCTGGAAGTGCTGCCCGACGAGTTCCAGCCCGAGTACTACGCCCTGGCCGTGCCGCCGGGCAGCCCGCTGCGCGAGACGCTGAACCGCCAGCTCATCGAGGTGATTCGGTCGCCCGCCTGGGACGATGTGCTCTATGGCTACTTCGGTCGGTGAGGTGAGCGGCGGGCGTCGCCGTCGTGAGCGAACACCGCATAGCGCGCCGGCGGAAGCGTCACCGTGCTCAGCCCGTGGGGAATCGTGCCGTAGCACGACACCTCGGCTGCGCAGACGTACATCAGCTCGTCAGCGAGCCCGCCATCGCCGCAGCGCGTGTTCACGCCGACGGGAACAAGGATTGCGGTGGGCCTGGCGCGGTAGTGTAGGATTCGCCGGATATGGAGAATTCCGATGACTGATTCAGCGGCGGCTGACAGATCCGTCGTGGCCGGCGCGGCTTCCCAGGCGACAGTGGCGGCCCGTCAGGACGCGAAACTACACCGCAGCCTCGGCTTCTGGTCGCTGGTGGCCACCGGCCTCGGCAGCGTCATCGGCTCGGGCTGGCTGTTTTCCGCCATGTATGCGGCACAGGCCGCCGGGCCGGCATCGCTGATCGCCTGGGTCATTGCCGGCGGGCTGATGCTGGCGATCGCCCTGGTGTTCGCCGAGCTCGGCATGGTGCGCCCCGAGTCCGGCGGCCTGGTGCGCTATCCGCTGTACAGCAACGGCCGATTCGCCGCCAGCATCGTGGGCTGGAGCATGTGGGTGACCTACGTGGGCAATCCGCCCACCGAAGCGGCCGGCGTGGTGCAGTACGCGAGCTCCTATCTGCCCGGGGTGTTCGATAACGGCGAGCTCACCGGCCCCGGCGTCGCCCTGGCCGCGGCGCTGATGGCGGTGTTCGTGGTGGTCAACTATTTCGGGGTGCGGCTGTTCGCCCACACCAACAACGTGATGACGGTGATCAAGGTGTTCATTCCCACCACCACGATCGGGCTGCTCATCGCCAGCGGATTCGACGGGACCAACGTCACTGCCCACGGCGGTTTCGCCCCCTACGGCATGGACGCCGCGTTCAGCACCATCGCGGCGGCCGGGATGGTGTTCGCCTACACCGGCTTTCGCAACATCATCGAGCTGTCCGGCGAGGCGCGGCGGCCGCGGCGCGACATCCCGGCCTCGCTGCTGACGACGATCCTCTTCTCCATCGTGCTCTACCTGGGCCTGCAGATCGCCTTCCTCGGCGCGGTGCCCGGCTCGGACCTGATCGCCGGGTGGCACGGCGTGAACTACGACTCGCCGTTCGCTCACCTTGCGCTGGTGATCGGCATGACGTGGCTGTACTGGGTGCTGATCGCGGACTCGATGCTCTCGCCGTCCGGCTCCGGCATCATCTTCACCGCCTCCAACGCCCGCAACGTTTTCGGGCTCGCCAAGAACGGCTTCTTTCCGCGGCCGCTGGTCGCCGTGCACGAGCGGTTCCGGGTCCCCACCCGGGCGCTGCTGTTCAATTTCGTGGTGGGGCTGTTGTTCCTGCTGCCGCTGCCGAGCTGGCATCAGATCATCGGCGTCACCGGCACCCTGGTGGCGTTCACGTTCTCGATCGGCTCGGTGAGCCTGTTTGCGTTCCGCCGGGTAGGCATCGGCGACCACACCAGCCGGCTGCCCGGCATGCGCATCATCTCGCCGCTGGCGTTCATCACCGCGTCACTGGTGATCTTCTGGGTGGAGTGGGGGACGTTGCTCAAGACCATGCCCATCGTCGGGTTAGGGCTGCTGTGGTACGGCATCGTCCACGTGCGCAACCGGGAAGGCCACGGCGAGCTGGTGGGCGGCATCTGGCTGGTGGCGTATCTCGCGGCCATGTACACGATGTCCTGGCTCGGCAGCTACGGCGGCCATCGCGTCATCACCGGCCCCTGGGACAGCATCGCCGTGGCGCTGCTGGCCGCGCTCATGTACGTCTGGGGCGTGCGCTCGGCGACCGCCTACATGCACGCCAACGGGGCGCAGACGGCGATGCTCAAGGAGGACTTCGCGCGGTATCAGGAGCAACCGTGACCAGCCGCGCGGGGGTGTCGGCTTTACTCGGCAGGTAGCCGTCCTCGCGCCGGAAAGTCACTCGGCTGCCCACGCTCCGCCGCTCCGCGGTGCCCTCGCTACGAAAAGTTGCCCGCTGGCGCGGTCAATTTTCTGCGCTCGGCGTCGCTCAAATGGGCAGCCGAGTGCCTTTCCGGCGCGTGCCGCGCACCGTCGACCGCGCCGGCATCGCCAGCGTCTGGCGGGCGCGGGCGATCCCCCGCCGGCAAGTCGCTCCGCTGCCCACGCTCCGCCGCTCCGCGGCGCCCTCGCTGCGAAAAGTTGCCCGCTGGCGCGGTCAATTTTCTGCGCTCGGCGTCGCTCAAATGGGCAGCCGAGTGCCTTTCCGGCGCGTGCCGCGCACCGTCGACCGCGCCGGCATCGCCAGCGTCTGGCGGGCACCTGCGGTCAGAACAGCGGCTTGCTCCAGTGGACGTCCTCACGCAGGCGCGGTTTCAGCACCTTGCCGCCGGGGTTGCGCGGCAGCGGCTCGTCGCTGACCTCGATGTACTGGGGCACCTTGAAGTCGCCGATCCGCTCTCGGCAGAACGCCACCACGTTCGCCGGATCGATGTCGTGACCGGGCTTCGGTACCAGCACCGCGCCCACTTTCTCGCCCATCATGGAATCGGGCACGCCGAGCACGGCCGCCTCGAATACGTCCGGGTGGCCGGCCAGGCAGTTCTCGACCTCCACGCAGTACACGTTCTCGCCGCCGCGGTTGATCATGTCCTTGGCGCGATCGACGATGTAGACGAGCCCTTGGTCGTCGATGCGCGCCAGGTCGCCGCTGTGGAGCCAGCCGCCGGCGAACGTCCTGGCGGTGGCCTGCGGATTCTGCCAGTAGCCGTCGACCACATTGGAGCCGCGGATGAGCAGCTCCCCCACCCCGGTCTCGGGATCCGCATCCTCGAGCTTCACCTCCATCACCGGCGCCGGGAAACCCACCGAGTCGGCGTGCTCGTCCGCGTACTCGTGCGGCAGGAAGGTGGTGATGGACGCGGTCTCGGTCAGGCCGAAGCCGTTCCCGACGCGCGCGTGGGGAAACGCCTGCTTGATGCGCGACACCAGCTCCGGCGCGATGGGCGCGCCGCCGTAGGTGAGGCGTTCCACCCGCGAGGTGTCGAAGTCGGCGAAGTTCGGCTGGTTGATGGCGAGCCAGTACACGGCGGGCACCGACACCAGGACGTTGATCTGCTCGTCCTGAATGGCCCGGAGAAACGCCTGGACTTCGAACGCGGGCATGATCACGGTGCAGCCACCGAGCTCGGTGGTGACCACCAGCTGGCTGTGGCAGCCGGTGACGTGGAACAGCGGCACCGATACCAGGTTCCGCATTCCGTCGCCGCCGGGCAGCCGCAACACCCGGCGTGCGGTCTCGTTGTTGGAGAGGAGATTCCGGTGGGTGGTGACCGCGCCCTTGGGAAAGCCGGTGGTGCCGCTGGTGTAGAAGATGGCGGCAATGTCCCGGGGCGCGAGGTCGTCCACCGCCAGCGGCTCGCCGGCGGGCAGGGGCTGGTCCGGGCGGAACACGTACTTGGCGCCGGAGTTCTCGATCACGTAGTCGATCTCGGGCTCGGCGAAGCGGGTGTTCACCGGCACCACGACCACGCCGGCGAGCTGGCAACCCCAGAACGCCAGCACCCAGGGCAGGCCGTTGCCGTGCAGGATCGCGGCGCGGTCGCCGCGCTGCACGCCCGCGGCGGCGAGGCCGCCCGCCACCCGGGAGGCGCGTTCCCAGAGCTCCCCGTAGCGGATGCGCTCGCCGGTGCCGAGGTCGACAACGACTTCGTTCTGCGGCCAGCGCTCCACCGACGCCCGGAGCATGTGCACCAGCGAGTCGGGACGGCCCGTGTAGTACTTCGCGCCGGTGTCGTCGCGGGCCACACCGGATTCGTCGAAGACGCCGGCCGGCGCGTCGTCGAATTCGGACATCAGTAGCTCCCCACGTTCTCGAAGATGCGCCGCGGATTGGTCACCAGCATCTGCTCGATGTGATCCTTCGTCACGCCCCGCTCGGCGAGCGCCGGCAGCACGTCTTCGTGGATGTGCTTGTAGTGCCAGTTGGGCACGTTGGTCTGGCGCTGCTCCTCGGTGAACCAGTCGATGTGGCAACTCGTGTCGTGAGACAGCACCATGCGGTCCGCGTAGCCGAGCTTGCACAGCTCCGCCACGGTGTTCACCCGCGAATCGAAGTCCAGCAGCACATCGAGGCCGAAGCGATCCATGCCGATGGTCGAGCCCTCGTCCATCAGCGCGCGCAGGTAGTTCAGATCGGTGGTGTCCCCGCAGTGCCCGATGATCACCCGCGACAGGTCCACGCCTTCCTCTCTGAAGATTTTCTGCTGATCGTAGCCGCGCTCGGTGTGCGAATCGGTGTGCGTGGTGATGGGCACGCCGGTCTCGCGGTGGGCCTGAGCGGTGGCGCGAAGCGCCCGCTCGATGCCGGGGGTGAGGCCGTCCTTCTCGGTCACGCACTTGAGGATGGCGGCCTTGATCCCGGTGTCGGTGATGCCCTCGCGGATGTCCTGGATGAACATCTCCGTCAGCGGCTCCGGCCCGCCGAACATGGTGTCGGGCCCCTGGTAGTGGAAGTAGAAAGGCAGCTCGTTGTAGGTGTAGATGCCGGTGGCCACCACGATGTTGACGTCCACCTGATCGGCGATCCGTTTGATGCGGGGGATGTAGCGGCCGAGGCCGAGCACTGTGGGGTCGACGATGGTGTCGACGCCGATTTCGGTCAGGCCTGCCAGCTTCTCGATGGCGTCACTGACCCGGTACTCCTCGTCCCACAACTGCGGAAAGTTCTGCTGGATCTCGGTGCTCAGCACGAACACGTGCTCGTGCATGAGGGTGGTGCCGAGCTCGGCGGTGTCCATGGGTCCCCGGGCGGTTTCTACCTTGGCCATGTCTGCCTCCCTGGAGCGGATATCGGCTGCGCGCTTCGGCAGAACGTAAGCCCGTCGCCGCGTCAGCGCAAGCCGGGCGCGCGCCTGCTCGTCGTATACTCCGGGTTCCATAAGATGCGGAGCCCACATGAACGACGTGACTCGACGGCAGCGGGCCAGGTCCCTCGCCGAGATGCGCGAGCTGATGGGGAGCATGTGGAACCAGCCGCAACCGAAGGTGGAGGCCTTCCGGCCGCGACCGACGGACGTGATCATTGCGCCCTTCGGCAAGTGCGGCACCACCTGGCTGCAGCAGATCTTCCACACCCTGCGCACCCGGGGAGACATGGACTTCGACGACATTTCCCGGGTGGTCCCCTGGATCGAGACGTCGCCGCGGCTCGGCATCGACCTGAACGCCGAGCAGAAGGCCGAGCCGCGCGGCTTCAAGAGCCATCTGGACTGGGACCAGGTGCCGAAAGGTGCCCGCTACGTCGTCTCCATCCGCGATCCGCGGGACGCCCTGGTTTCCTCCTATCACTTCATGTGCGGCTGGTTTCTCGAGCCCGGCGCCGTATCGGTGGACGAGTTCGCGCGGGAGAACTATCTCGGGGATGAGACGCGGCGGTACTGGCGTCACCTCACCTCGTGGTGGGAGCACCGCCATGACGACGACGTGCTGATGCTGGCCTACGAGCACATGCTGTCCGATCCGGCGGCCACCATCCGCCGGGTGGCGGAGTTCTGCGGTATCCCGCTCGACGACCAGCTTCTCGCCATCACCCTGGAGCACTCGTCCATCGGCTTCATGCTCCGCTACAAGGACCGGTTCGACGACCGGCTGATGAGGGAGCTCTCGGAACGGGTCGCCGGCCTGCCGCCGGGGAGTGATTCCGCCAAGGTTCGCGAAGGACGCGCCGGCAGCCATCGCTGCGAGCTCGGCGCAGAGGTGCTGGCCGAGATGGACGCCGTCTGGCAGGAGGAGGTGACCGCCCGCTACGGCTTCGCCACCTATCAGGACCTTGTGCAGGCGCTGGACTAGCGGCCCGGCAGCGGCGTCTGGCAGAGACGATGGGGATGGGCAGCTTCTGGACCGAGGCGCTCGGCCTGGTGGCCTGGCTCACGGCCAGCTTCGCGGCCGCGGCCCTGGGCGCCTTCGCTTCCGCCGGCGCGGCGACATTCTATCGCCAGCTCGAGCGGCCGAATTGGGCGCCGCCGAGCTGGCTGTTCGCGCCGGTGTGGACGTTGCTCTACCTGCTCATGGCGGTGTCGGCGTGGCTGGTCTGGCGCGAGCACGGTTTTGGCGGCGCCCGGCTCGGCCTGACGCTTTTTCTACTGCAGCTCGGCGTCAATGCGCTGTGGTCCTGGCTGTTCTTCGTCTGGCGCCGTGGCGCGTTGGCGTTCGCCGACACGCTTGTCCTCGGCGCGCTGCTGATCGCCACGCTGGCGGCGTTCTGGCATGTCAGCGCGCTGGCGGGCGCGCTGCTGCTCCCGTATCTCGCATGGGTGGGTTTCGCATCGGCGCTCAGCTACGTCGTGTGGCAGCGAAACCCGGACCTGCTGGGCTGACCTCCGCCTCAGCCTGCAGTTGGGAAGGGCGCTTTCGTACGCCGCCGGGGCCTGAGGTACCATAGCGAAATGCAGCTTTCCCGCCGAGGTGGTTCGTCCGCCGTCGAACCCGCCATCGGCAGCGTTTCCTCCGCCGCAGTCTCCACCCGCTACCGCTATTACGCCCTGTTCGTGCTCACTCTGGTGTTCACGTCCAGCCATGTGGACCGCCAGATCATCGGCATCCTGCTCGAGCCCATCAAGCACGACCTGGGCGCCTCCGACACCCAGATGGGCTTCCTCGTCGGTCTGACCTTTGCCATCTTCTACGCCACCCTCGGCATGCCCATCGCCATGTGGGCCGACCGCGGCAACCGCCGCAACATCATCGGCCTGGCGGTGGCGGTCTGGAGCGGCATGACTCTGCTGTGCGGCCTGGCCGGCAGCTTCGTTCAGCTCGCCCTGGCACGCATCGGGGTCGGGGTGGGGGAGGCCGGCTCCAACCCGCCCTCCCATTCCATGATCTCCGATCTGTTCGGTCCGGCGGAGCGTTCGACGGCCATGTCGTTCTTCGCGGTCGGCATCAACGTCGGGCTGCTGATCGCCTACCTGGGCGGCGGCTGGATGAGCGACCACTGGGGCTGGCGCACGTCGTTCATGGTGGTCGGTGCGCCGGGGCTCGCCATCGCCCTGCTGGTCCGCTTTACCCTGGTGGAGCCGCCGCGCGGTGCCGCCGACGGCGGCATGCTGGGCGAGGACGCGCCGGGCTTCTGGTCGGTGGCGGCGCACATCTGGCGCACGCCTGCCCTGCGGCAGACGATCGTCGCCGGCTCGCTCTCGTCCTTCGTCGGCTATGGTCTGGTGCTGTGGCTGCCGGCCTTCTTCGCCCGTTCCCACGGCCTCAGCCAGACCGAGGTGGGCCTGACCCTCGCGGTGCTGATGGGCGTGGTATCCGGCGCGGGAACGTTTCTCTCCGGCCGCATCGCCGACCGCCTGGCGCGCCGCGACCTGCGCTGGAACCTCTGGATCGTCGCCCTGGCAAACGTGATCGCGTTGCCCTTCGCGGTGGCCGCGTTGCTGGCCGACAGCTTCCCCGTGGCATTCGCCCTGTACTGCGTGCCGGCGTTTCTCGGCGGCTTTTACCTCGGGCCCACCTTCTCCATGGTCCAGGGCCTGGCCCCGGTGCGCATGCGTGCGGTCACCGCCGCCATCAATCTGTTCATCGCCAACCTCATCGGTCTCGGCGCCGGACCTCAGCTCGTCGGGGTGCTGAGCGACGCGCTGAAGCCGGCTTACGGCATCGAGTCTCTGCGCTACGCGCTGGTCGCGTTCGTCGCCATCACTCTGTGGGCGGCCGCCCACTACTATCTCGCCAGCCGCCATCTGCGCCAGGGCCTGGCGGCAGCGAGGGGCGGGTAGGGCCTTTCTGCCGCAGCCGTTTGCTCCGTCTCCGCTGTCTCGGTACATTCCACTGATGCTCCTGAACTGACAGCCACACGGCGTGATCGAGAATCACCGGGTCTTCCGGTGCGTGTCTGTGGCTGGTCAGGAGCCGATCCCTCATGGAATTTCCGCTATCCGTCGCTCATCGTTATGCGGCGTGGCTGTTCGTACGCTCATTTCTGCATCGCGGGTGGTGGCTCTTGACGAGTCTCTACCTCGTGACCGAGGCGCACCTCTCGGCGCTGGAACTGGTATCGCTGGGCACCGCGCAGGGGCTGGTCGTCCTTGCTGCCGAAGTCCCGACCGGAGTCATCGCCGATACCTATAGCCGAAAGTGGTCGATCGTCATCGGCCACGGCGCCATGGGTCTGGCCATGCTCTCGACGGGACTCGTGACCTCGTTTCCCGCGTTGATCGTGACGCAGATGATCTGGGGGCTATCCTGGACGTTCTTCACCGGCGCGGATGTCGCGTGGCTGACCGACGAGTTGAATCAACCCGACAGGACGGCCCGGGTGCTGGCAGGCAGCGCCGTGTGGGGCCAGGTGGGCTCGGCCGGTGGCATTCTCAGCTTCGGCATCGTGGGCTCGGCGGCCGGCGTCGTTCCCGCAATGTTGATGGCCGGGGCCGGCATGTGGATCCTCGGGGTCGCGGTAGCTGTGGGCTTTCCGGAAACGCATCTGCCGAGGCACGGCGGCGAGCAACTGCGCAGGCCGGCAATCACCACCCTTCGCGAGGGCTTCTCGGGCGTACGCGCCTGCACAGCACTGGTGCTCATCCTGCTGTGTACGTTTCTGGTCAACGGAGCGGACGAAGCGTTCGGCAGGCTGTACGCCAAGCATCTGATCGACTTGGGGTTCCCGCAAGGTGTCGAGCCCCTGGTGTGGCTGACCGTGCTCTCTGTTGCAGCGCTCGTTGTGGGTGCCGTCGTCCTCGCTGGCTTGACCAGATTCCTTGCCGGCAGCGCCGATTACGCGGGGCTGTATCTCGGCGGGGCAGTCGTTGGCGTGGTTGGTTTCGCACTGTTCGCAGGGGCGCCGAGCGCCAGGATCGCGACGATCGGCGTGCTCACCGTCACCGGCATAGCGATGACACTGATGCGCACCGTGAGCTCGATCTGGGCCAACGAGCACGCGGCAAGCCAGGTAAGAGCGACTGTTCAATCGTTTCTCTCGCTCGCGGAAAATGCCGGCGAGATCGCTATCGGCTTTTCGCTTGCGCTGGTAGCGGAGTTCATGGGCATCGCCGACGCGATGATCGCTGGCGGCGCACTGTTGTGTGCGACGATTTGGCTGGTCGTCATGCGCGACCGGTCGTCAGATGGCGCCGGTAAAAGCCATTGACCTACTAAGCCGCTGGATTATACGCGGTGGGTGAGATTCGAGTGACTCTCTGACTCGTCACCCGCCGTTGCTGCTCCCAGCCGCACCCGCCGTGGAGCCCCAATCGAACACGATCCGCCACGTCCCTGGCGCTTCCCGGCGCCAGATCGAGGTGAATCGGCCGGTTACCGTGCCTGCCGGGTCGTAGACGGGTCCGGTGCTGAGCGCCAGGCCGGAGGCCAATGCCTCGACACGGTCCGGCTCCCAGGAAAACGGTGCCGCCGGCCCGTCGAAGAAGCGCTGCCACGCCGCCGCCACGGCTGCCTTGCCTCGCAGCGAGTCCTTTGCCGACAGGAACACCGCCTCGTCGGAGAGGAAGCTCGTGAATGCCTGGTGATCCCGCTCGGCCATGGACCGGGCGAACGCCCTCTCGGTGGCCGCGACTTCGGCCTCCAGACGTTCCAGGTCCGCCGCTTCTCCACCTGCGCCCTGGGCGGCCACAGCCCGCTCGAAGTCTACCTCGAACGCCTTCATGCGCCGGTCCTTCTCCTCGGGGTTGACGAACGGGTTCGTTGCCCCGTCCCGGCGCCGCGCCAGCTTCTCCGCCAGGCCGAACTGCTCCGGGTGCGGGGCGAGCCAGGCGTCCACCTCGAGCGCCTTCATGCGCCGGAACGTGGTGCGGTAATCGTCGACGATGCCCGGGTACTGAGGATCGGGCGCCAGGCGGTTCAGCGCCACGGATGCCGAGCAGAAGACCAGCGCGCGGTGGTCGCCGCCGCGGTCGTGGGCGGTGAAGCTCCAACTCGTGCAGCCGGCGGTGTGGCCGGGGGTCAGGTGCGCGGTCAGAGTGACGCCGCCGAGAGACACGGTGTCGCCGTCGCCGATCACCCGATCCACGTGGACGGGCGGAAAGTCCAGCTCGTGTCGGCCTTCCCAGCCCGGATACACGCCATGCTCGAGGGCGTAGCGGTCGCCCTCGCTCGCGATGACCTCTGCGCCGCTGTCGGTCTGGAGCCGAGCCAGCCCGCCCGCGTGGTCGAAATGGGCGTGGCTGTTCAGCAGGTAGTGAACGTCCTTCACCCGCAGCCCGAGCTTCTCGATGCTCGCCTCCACCAGCGCCGCGTTCTGCGGCAGGCCGACGTCGAGCAGGATGTGGCCCTCCGCCGTTGTGAACAGATACGCCGCGAGCCCCTCGGTGCCCACCCAGTAGACGCCATCGAAGATCTCGAACGGCTCGGCAGGCTGCGACCAGCTCGGCGGTATGCCGGACGACGCGGCGAAGGTCAGCGCGGCGTAGCCGAGCGCGGCGATGGCGAGACACAGTTTCACGTCCTCTACTCCCCCGGTAGGCAATGGCCGGATTCTGAACGCTCGGATCGTGCAGGTCGACGCCGCGGTGCCGGGCCGGTGCGACGGCGCGGTTGACTCGGTGACGCGGCGGCCGAAGCATGGAGACCACGCCAGTCCGGAAAGATCAGGAGCTCGCATGACCATCGACGTTCAGGACCCGCGGCTGCTCGACGTCGTCGACGAAGACAGCCCCATCGAGACCATCTCGGAGCAGTTCGATTTCACCGAGGGGCCCATCTGGCATCCCGGTGAACGGCACCTCGTCTTCAGCGACATCCCCGCCAACCGGCTCTACCGCTGGAGTGAGGGGGAGGGGCTCGCGGTCTACCGTGAGCCGAGCCAGATGGCCAACGGCAACACCTACGACCGGCAGGGCCGCATCCTCTCCTGCGAGCACGCCACCAGCCGCGTGGTCCGGGAGGAAGCGGGCAGGCTGGAGGTGCTGGCCAGCCATTTCGAAGGCAAGGAGCTCAACAGCCCCAACGACATCGTGGTCCGGCGCGACGGCGGCATCTACTTCACCGATCCGCTCTATGGGCGAGGCTCCCACACGGGCATTGAGCGCGAGCCGGAGCTCGACTTCCAGGGCGTGTACCGGATCGAGCCCGATAGTGGCGCGCTGACTCTGCTCGGCCGCGACTTCGAATCGCCGAATGGGCTGTGCTTCGGCCTCGATCACGACGTGCTGTTCGTGGCCGACACCAGCCGCCGGCACATTCGCCGCTTCCGGGTGGCCGGGAGGGGCCTCGAAGGCGGCGAGATCTTCGCCGACTCGCCGAGGCCCGACGGGCTGAAGATCGACAGCGAAGGCAACCTGTATGCGGGCGGACCCGGCGGCGTGCACGTTCACCACCGGGACGACGGCACCTTACTCGGGGTGATCGGCACGGGTTCGTTCTGCGCGAACTTCGCATGGGGCGGCGACGACCTGCGCACCCTGTTCATGACGTCGTCCAAAGGGCTCTACCGAACCCGAGTGAAGGTGCCCGGCATCGCGCTCTTCTGATGCGAGTTTCAGAGAGGACCACGTGCTGGCCATGCCGGCCGGATGCGGTCGGTCACTCGCCCTCGGCGGCATCGCTGGTGATGCCGATACCGTTCAGCACGGTGATCACCTCCGCCTGGAACCGGTCGGGCTCCTCGAAGGGGACGTTGTGCGCCGAATGCTCGAACCACACCACCTTCTTGACCGGCGCCTCGAGGTGCTGGAGGTAATCGGCGGCGACTTGCGCGTCGACGTGACGGTCGTAGCGGCCCAGGAAGAAGAACACCGGCACCGTCACCGCGGGCACCGACTGCGTCAGGTCCAGATGCTGAAGCTCGTCGTGCATGGCGGCCAGGGAGACGTTGTTGGCGTGGATGATGCGCGCCATCTCCCAGGGGGTGACCAGGCCGCGAAGCGTGGCCGAGATCAGCACCCAATAGCGGTTGGGGCGCTGGTGATAGACCGCACCGTAGCGGTCGGCGATGCCTTCCACCTCCAGCGACTGGCTGCTGCTGGCATACGGCGGCGGGCCCAGCCGCTGGAGCCGCGACAGCGCGGTCTGATCGTCGCGCCGCCGGGCCTCGGCCAGCACGAAGCGGTATTGTGCCGCCGCCTGCTCGGGTTGCGAGACCAGCGGGCTGACGGCGATGAAAGCGGCGACCTTGTCGGGGTGCGCGGCCACGTAGAGCATGCCGAGAGCGCCGCCCCAGGAGTGGCCGATCAGCACGATGCGGTCCTTGTGCAGTACCCGCCGGAGGTGATCCACCACCACGTCCAGGTCCGCCAGATGGCGCGCCACCGTCAGGTCGTTAGGGTCCGCGTTCGCGTCGAATGACTTACCGGCGCCGCGCTGATCCCAATAGGTCACCACGAAGTGGTTTTCGAGGCCGCCGTCGTAGTAGCGGAACAGCGGCCGCTCGGCGCCGCCCGGCCCGCCATGCAGCCACAGCGCCGCGGGCAGATCGCTGCGGGCACCGCGGCTCTGCAGATAGAGTCTGGCACCGGCAACGTCGAGGTACTCGGAGCGCCGCAGCGGTGCGGCGGCGGCGTCACCCGAATAAGGACCGGCGCACGCAGCCACCAGCAGGCACAGGAGAATGGTTGCCGCCGTGCGCGCGGAGGAACCGGCAGAGCTGCCCGGCCCGGCCACGGGTCAGAGGGGCCAGCGGGGGGTGTAGGCGTATTCGAGCTTGATGCCGTCCGGGTCCGAGAAGAACACCGCGTAATAGCCGGGGCCGTACTCCGGATATTCCGCCGGCGGATCCATGATCGTCACCCCGAGCTCCACCAGGCGCCGGTGCAGCTCGTCCACGGCCCGAGCGGAAGGCGCGGTGAACGCCAGGTGATGAAGCCCCGGCGCGTAGCGGTCGTGCCCGCCCGCCGACTGCGCTCCCTGCAGCCCGAACTCGACGCTTGCACCGCCCCAGCTCGGTGTTCCGTCCGGCGAGGAGTTGACCCGACCGAAGCCGAGCAGCGGCAGCAACCGGTCGTAGAACGCCGTGGACGCCGCGAGGTCGCGGACCGTCAGATCCACGTGATGCACAGCGCCGGTAAACGCGATGGCTGCCATGGGGTCCGTCAGTCCGGATCGGCGATCCTGAGGAGTTGCTTGCCGAGGTTCTTGCCGGTGAAGAGCCGCGTCAAGGTATCCGGGATGTTCTCGAAGCCCTCCTGGATGTCTTCCTGGTGCACCAGCTCGCCGCTTTCGATCCAGCCCATGAGGTCCCCGGCCGCCTGCGCCGAGCGGTCGAGGTAGTCGATCACGATGAACCCTTCCATGCGCGCGCGCATGACCACCAGGTTCATCAGATTCTTCGGTCCCGGCTGCGGCTCGGTATCGTTGTAACCCGAGATGCCGCCGCACAGCACTACCCGGGCGCGCATGGCGATGTGGTCCAGCGCCGCTTCGAGCATGGGCCCGCCGACGTTGTCGAAGTAGACGTCGATCCCGTCCGGGCAGAGCTCGCCGATGCGACGGCCGACGTCTTCGCTCTTGTAGTCGATCACCCCGTCGAGACGCGCCTGCTCTCGGAGCCAGCGGCACTTGGTGTCGCCGCCGGCAATGCCCACCACCCGACAGCCCTTGATGCGGGCGATCTGCGCGGCAACGGAACCGGTGGCACCGGCCGCGCCGGACACCAGCACCGTCTCGCCGGCTTCGGGCCGGCCGAGGTCGAGCAGCCCCCAGTAGGCGGTGAGCCCGGTCACGCCCAGCACGCTGAGCGCCAGGGTCGGGGGTACGCCGGGCGGGATGGGGGTGGCCGGCATGATCCCGCCACCCGGGCGCACCACCACGAAGTCCTGCCAGCCGCCCGTGGTCTGCACCACGTCGCCGCGGTAGAAGTCCGGGTGGTTGGATTCCGCCACCTGGGCGACCGAGCCCGCCCGCATGACCTCACCGATCTGCACCGGCGGCAGGTAGCTCTCGCGGTCCTCCATCCAGCCCCGCTGGGTGGGGTCGAAAGACAGATAAAGGTTGCGCAGCAGCAGCTCGCCGTCCCCGGGGGTCGGAATGTCCGTTTCCCGGTACTCGAAGTCGTCCCGGTTGACCATGCCGTGAGGCCGGCGGGCCAGAACCCATTGGCGGTTGACGTTCATGCAGGGCTCCTCGTGTTTTCAGACGGCTCGGCTCGTGGATTAGAACACAGGCCGGCGGTGTGCAGCACGAACAGGGCATCGGCGGTGACCCATGGATTCATGCGCCGGCTGCTGGTGCCGCCCCAGTCCACGTGGTCGTTGCCGAGCTGCACTGTCGACGACGCTTTGTAGTACTTGCGTTCCGCCGGCCAGCCGCCATCGGGCAGCCGTTTGCCGGCGACCAGCGTGAGCGCCGGCCGGCAGCGCTCGTCGCCGACGAACCCGGCCTCGGCCAGCACCTTCAGGCCATGCAGCACGTCGTAGTGCCAGTACAGCGGGTAGTGCAGGCAGACGAATTCCCGGTGAATGATCGATCCGTCCGCCTGACGCAGGTACAGCTGCCGCTCGAGAAAGATGCTGGCAGCGCGCTCCGCAGCCGCGCGCGCCGCGGCGTGGCCGGTGAGGTTGCCATACAGAGCCAGCGCGCGTAGCGGCAGGATCGTCTCCATGAACGAGGAGTGGCTGGCGTCGGGTTTCTTGTCACAATTCCAGCCGCCGTCGGGCCACTGCCAGTAGAGCAGGCGTTCCGCCAGCTCGTGGGTGCGCCGGTCGGCCAGGCCCAGGGTGAGGATGGACCAGAGCGCGTTCGCCTGCTGCGAGGCGCAGCGTCGGTGGCGCCCCTGCATGACGGGCACGCCGGTCCCGCGGTAGGCGGCGGCCCGGGAGGACGCGGGGAATTCCTCATAGAATTTCGGGGCCAGCCAGTGGTCCTGGAGCTGGTCCTTGAGCGGTGCCAGCCGCTCGTCTCCCGGCGGATAGCCGAGGTCGGCCAGACTCGCCATGATCCAGTGGGCGCCCTGCCACTTGGCGTATACCGCCCGCGGCCGGCCGATGCGTCCCGCCGCGCCGCGCCCCTGCAGCAGCGCGCCCACCTGGGGCGAGCTGCGGATCTCGTCCTGGAGGCGGCGGATCGATGGCGATGCCGGGTCTTCGCCGAGGACGCGCACCCGGATCTTGTAGCGGATCGACGGAATGTCCGAGTCGAGGAGCTCTTCGACGATGGCATCGACGTTCATCATGCCTCCATGGGAGCGGCGCTGCGGCCGCGGTGGGCGCTCCCGAAGTGAACAGCGTCGCGGGGATGACGTAAAGTAGCACTGACGAAGCCAAGGAAGTCTCGTACCCATGCGCGTGCTGGTCACCGGAGGAAATCGCTACATCGGTCTCGACCTGGTTCGGGAGCTGGCAGCCGCCGGCCACCAGGTCACGGTCGTCAACAGTCACGAAGCGCCGCTGCCCGAGGGCGTTCGACGCATTCATGCCGACCGGCGCGAGCCGGGCGCCCTCACCGCCGCGCTCACGGCGGAGCGGGATGCTTTCGACGTGGTGTTCGACCATACGGCATTCACGGTCAGCGACGTGAAGCCGCTGGTGGAGCTGTTCCGCGGACGGGTACGTCACTACGTCTTCACCAGCTCCCAGGCCGTGTACCGGCGAAGCCTGGTGTTGCCGATCCGCGAAGACTTCCGCCGTCACGCGCCGGACGACGATGATCGGCGCAAGGCCTACGGAGTGAACAAGGTTCGCTGCGAGGACTACCTGCTTTCCCTCTGGCAGACCGAGCAGTTTCCCGCGACGTGCCTTCGGGTCGGCCACACCCTCGGCCCGCGCAGCCCTCAACCGACCCGCGATCCCTGGTTCTTCGCGCGGCTGGAAGCGGGGCGGCCGATTCTCGTGCCGGGCGACGGCTTCGGCGCCCTCCAGCTCGTGCACATCAACGACGTGGCGCGCCTGATGGTGGCGCTGATGGGCAACGAGCGGGTGCTCGGCCGCGCCTACAACGTCGGCGGCGCGGAGATCACCAGTGTGGTGGGGGTGGTGCACCTCATCGCCCGGGCGCTCGGCACCCGGGCCGATATCGTCAACGTGCCGCTGTCGGTGGTCCGGCGCCATCCGCCGGTCATGCACTGGGGAGAAGCCTTGGTGGGCGGAGCGTTCATGTCCATCGAGGCCGCCCGCGCGGACACCGGCTGGGCGCCACGCTTCGGCATCGAGGACGGCTATCGCGACGCCTGGCGCTGGTACGACAGTGAAGGGCGCAGCCGCTACAGCTACGACTATTCGGCGGAGGATGCGATCCTCGCCGAGCTGGGTCGTTGACCGGCGCCGGCGGACGCCGCGCTGCGCGGTTGTGGGGTCGGGCAAGCGCCTGGCGGGTGGTTGCGCTGCTCGTGACGGTCGCGGCGGCGCAGCCGTGCCTGGCGGAGCGGGTGCGGATTCCGGTGTCGCTGCCGGCCGGCGCGCTCGAGTCCCTGGTGCGCGACCTCGTGTTCGCCGATGACGGCCGGTTGCGGGTCGCCGACGACGGCACGGGCTGTCAGTACCTGGAGCTTCGTCGGCCGAAGGTGCACCTCGGCGGCGGCCGCGTGCTGCTGCGCACTCTGGCAGAGGTGCGCGCCGGGCGCGCAATCGGTAGCCGCTGTCTGCTGGCGGTGAGCTGGAGCGGCGAGCTCGAGTTCGCGCAGCGGCCCGAGGTCGCCGCCGGCGGGGACGGCATCGTGCTGCAGACGGAGTCCTGGCGGGCACTCCAGCCCGACGGCAGCACCGCGACCTTGTCCACCGCGATCGGCCGTGGGCTGGAGCAGTTCCTGCCCGCCGGCATCCGGCGGATTGACCTCGACCTGGCCCAGCCGATCGATCAGCTCCGGGACGTTCTGCGGCTGATGGTCGCTCCGTCAGCCACCGCCGGTGTGCAGCCGGACAGCCTGGCGGTCGACGCCGCTGAGGTGAGCGACCAGGCCGCTACGGTGACTCTCGGCGTGGATGCCGTGATGCCCGCCGCTCCGCCGCCGCGGCGGCCGGAGGCGGTGCTGAGCGACGCCGAGCTCGCTGCCGTGGAGCGCCGCCTGGACGCCGTCGACGGGTTCTTCACGTACACGGTGAAATCCCTCGGCGAGGGGCCGGGCGACGCTGCGCCGGCGTCGCTGCTCGAGGTCCTGGTGGAGCTGCGGCGCGAGCTGGTGGGCGTGCTGGCCGAGCCCCGGCAGCGCGGCCCCGACCCGGCGCGGAGGTTGTTCGTGCACGCCTGGCAGGGGTTGACCCCCGTGCTGAAGAGCGTCGCCGAGCGGCAGCCGGACAGCGCCGGAACCTGGCGCTACCTCACCTTCATCGGCGCCGGGAATGCGCTGAAAGCACTCGACGAGCTGGGGCCGGCGGCCGGCATCGAGATCTCGAGCGACGGGCTGAGGCGGCTTGCCCGGATGCTCGCGCCGGGGGCGGCCGGCGATCCGCTCGAGCATGGTGACGCCGTGGACGCCGAGCTGCGCCGGGTGCTCGGCTTCGGGCCGCCGCTGCCGCCGCCCAGTGACTACGACGACACCAGCCAGCTGGACCGCTGGCTGGGCTGGCTGGTGCCCACTGCGGCGGCGGCCGTCGGGGTCGATGCCGGGGTGGTGAAAAAGCTCAACAACTGGGTCCCGAAGCCCCGCGACATGGACGTCTACCTGCCGATGGTCCGCGACGTCCTGGGTCACGTGGTGGGTGAGCAGCTTGGCGCCACTGAGCTCGCCGCGCCGTTCCACGACGTGTTTCGCCGGCTCGTGCTCACCGCTGCCTGGCAGGAAAGCTGCTGGCGCCAGTTCGTGGCTAAGAACGACAAGCGGGTGCCGATGGAATCGAGCTCGGGAGACCTGGGGATCATGCAGGTCAACCCGCGGGTGTGGCGGGGCCTGTACGATCTGCAGGGGCTGCGCTGGGACATCGCCTACAACGCCCGGGCGGGGGCCGACGTGCTCGAGCACTACATGGTCGACTACGCGGTGAGCCACCGGGAGCAGCAGGCCGCCGGCGGCGTCGACAACCTGGCGCGCTCCGCCTACGCCGCCTACAACGGCGGGCCGCGGCAGTACGACCGCTATCGGCGTGCCGGCGCCTCCGCGCGGGGCAGGAAGGTCGATGCGCTGTTCTACGAGCAAGTACCGGAAGATCAAAGCGGGCAGCGAGCTGGCGGTGAGCGCCTGCTACGGTGGGTAATCCGCGACGGGCGGGCCAGCCGACAGCGGCCGTCGCAAACCGGGATCAGGCGTAGCGCTCGATGTGCTCGCGAAACGCCAGCACGGCGTCCGGCGTTCCGGCATGGGCGGCCATGCCCGGCATCTGCCCCATCGGCACCAGCACCCGGGTTACCCCCAGTCGCCGCAGCCCGTCCAGATCCTCGAAGCGCTCGGGAAAGCTCGCCGTGACTTCCAGCGCCTCCGGGTCGCGGCCGTGTTGCCGCGCCGTGTCACGGGCCAGGGCGAGCAGATCCTCGGACAAGCCCCGGGCCGGGAAGAAGCCGTCGCCGAGCCGCCCGGCGCGGCGCGCGGCCGCTCGGGAATGGCCGCCGACGATGATCGGCACGGCCCCGTGGGGCGGCCGCGGCCGGCAGTAGGCGTCGGTGAAGGTCACGAACCGGCCCTGGTAGCTCGGCCGCTCCTGACTCCACAGGGCGCGCATGGCTTCGACGTATTCGTCGGCGCGCGCGCCGCGGGTGGCGAAGTCCGCGCCGATGGCAGCGAACTCTTCCTCCAGCCAGCCCACTCCGATGCCGAGCAGCACCCGGCCGCCCGACAGATGATCGAGGGTCGCAACCTGCTTGGCGGTGATCACCGGGTTGTGCTGGGGCAGAATCAGGATGCCGGTCGCCAGCCGGATGCGGCGGGTCGCCGCCGCCACGTAGGCCAACCAAACCAGAGGGTCGGGGATGGCAAAGTCGTCGCGGCCGCCCGCCATCTTGCCGTCGGGCGAGTAGGGATAGGCGGACCGGTAGTCGGCCGGAACCACCGTGTGCTCCACGGTCCACAGCGAGTCGAAGCCCGCCTCCTCGGCCGCCTGGGCGAGTTCCACCGCCTGGGCCGGATCGGCGCCGCGGCCGGTATTGCAATAACGCAGACCGAATTTCACTTGTCGTTCCTCCGCTGCATGGCCGCTGCTGGCGCATGGCGCGCAAGTGTAGTCCTTGTCGCGGTACACCCGATGGCGGTCGCGGCTGCGGCCGCATTCCTTCGAGCGCCGTTGCCGGCATTAAATGCCCATGTAGTGAACCCGCTCACCGGTCCGGGCGTCCTTAACCAGCAACCGGAGGGCGCCGTCGGATCTGCGTTCCTGGAGCTCTGCCACCTCGGAGCTGCCGTTGCCGTCGATATCGGGCACCACGTCCACACCCCGCTGAATCCATCCGGCATGGGGGAACGAGACTCTGCGGACGAACGCGCCGGTTCCCAGGTCCTTGATCTCCAGGATATCCAGATCGGCCGAGACGTCGACCGCCAGAACGCCGCCCTCCGGGGACCCGTTGCCGTTGAGATCAGGCACGATGACGAGCTGCACCGGGCTTTGCCGCTTGGTGTAGTACACGTTGCGCACCAGCCCGCCGGTGCGGCCGTCCTGAACGGCGACGCGAACGTCGCGCTGCGGCCCATTGCCAGCGGCAAATTGAGGACCGAGCTCCAGGAACGCCAGGTCCGCACCGCCGTTGCCGTTCATGTCCCGGAGCGCAGCCGAGTCCAGCAGTGCGTGCGAGACGCCGAGCTGGAACTCGGTGACCAGCGCACCGGTAACGGCTTTCTTGACCAGCACCGGAACGGAGCCACGGTCGAACCTGACTACCCTGCTAGCGACCGAGGCGACTGCGAGGCCCGGCCCGCCGCTGGCCTGGGGGGCCGGGAGCACGGCAAGCTCGGTGTAGGGCTGTGTGTCCAAGTAGGGGTCGAATGCGACGGTCGAGACGGCGGCGCCGGTGGTGGCGGACCGGATCTGCGCACGCAGCCCGCGATCGGCGGTAGAGGCGCCGAGCACGACCAGCCCCGTGTCGTCGCCCGCGAGGTGCGGGAGCGCGGCGAACTCCGCTGGCGCGTATCCCTTGTTGAAAGGCACCGTTCCGAGGGCAGCGCCGGTCAAGGCGTCGCGGATGTCTGCGACCAGGGCGCCCGACGGCGTCTGCACGCCGAATATCGCGAGCTCCGGCGAGCCGTTGCCGGACAGGTCCGGCAGCACGACCAGATCCTGCGGATAGCCTGCTGCCGAGGCGTCGAACTGGTTCAAGAGCGCTCGACTCCGGACATCGCTGATCTTGATGACGACGCGTGAACGCTGGCTGTCGTGGATCATCACCGCGACTGCTGGTGTACCGTTCAGCTCACCGAGGGATCGCAGCTGCGGCGGATGAGTGAAGGAAAACCGGGCGAGAAACGAGTTCATCGCGTCTTCTGTCCCGCCCCGATGGTCCCAGCCTCCGAGCAGCAGCCGATCCTGGTAAGGGGCTCCCGCGTATACCACGGCCGGGGCTGGCTCTCCCAGGCTGCCCCGCCAGACGAAATCGCCGTCGCGCGTGTACCGGGAAACGAACTGGCCCCCCAGCAGCAGACCGTCCGCGTCGATATCGAGGGTCGCGGGTGGGATGGCCAGCGCTCGATTCCACAGAAGCTGGCCGCCGCGGACGTACTTCCGCAACTCCCACTTCAGCGCCGGTCCTTGCTGGCCGATGACGTAGAGGCCGGAAGCGTCGCCGACGATGTGCCTTGCCATGAAGCCGTCCGAGCCGATCGGTGACAGTGGATTGCCATCCAGATCGAAAGGCTGAATGACGGCGGCGGCGAGCGCGCCAACGCCGTAGATCCCGCTGTCGTCCACCACGATGTCGGACAACGAGTCGCCACCGCCCGGCGCATAGGTCCAGATCGGGTTGCCGTCGAGGTCCAGCTTGGCGAGCACGGCGCCGGCGCTCGGGCCGTCCCGCGCGCCGGCGACGTACAGCGCTCCGCCACGAACGACTGTCCGCGCGGCGAAGGTCATGTCGGGGATCAACCGCGCCCACACGATGGCTCCGTTCAGGTCGAGGTGCGCCAGAAAGGCGCCGTAGTCGCCGAGGCTGCAGCTGGACACACATTCGAGATACCCGCCGACGAACACGCCGGCTGCATCATCGACAGCAAGGCTGAGGCCTTGCTCCCAGGACGTCCCGCCCGGCTCGGCGAAGTCGAGCCGGCGGGTCCAGATCACGTGGCCTTCGGAATCGAACCGGCGGACGTAGGCGTCGTTGTCGTCCGGTCCGTTCAGCGCGCCCGCCACGTAGATGCCACTCGCATGGGTGGCAATGTCGTGGATGTAGTCGTTGCCCGGCAGCCCGACGAGCTGCAGCCAGTCGAGCTGCTCGGCACTGGCGGCGGCGCAGAGCCCGCAGGTGAGGAACAGCCAGATGCGGCATGCGCGGCGCCCCGTGAGAGGGGGTGTGCAGAATTCGCGGGTTCGCGACATCGCTTCGCCTCGCCGTGATGAGTTGGTGTTCCAGTTTGCGCCGACTGGGCTCGATGACCGCATCAGGGAAACCCGAAGCAGCGATGGCCAGGAGCTGTGCTCAGAATCGCACCGCCGCCAGTTGCTCGCCGCTACCGGCGTCCTTCACGAGACCCTGCTGACGCCCGACGCGCCGTTCGATCAATATCTGCGCGGCGACGAGACGGCACTCAGCGCCGACCAGCGCGAGGGCCTCGATCTGTTCAAGGGCTGCGCCGGCTGTCACAACGGCGTCAACGTCGGTGGCGGCCAGTACGCGCCGTTCGGGGTGGTGGAACGTCCCGGAGCCGACGTTCTGCCGGCCACCGACAAAGGCCGGTTCGCCGTGACCCACACCGTGAGCGATCAGTACGTGTTCAAGGTGCCGACGCTGCGCAACATCGAGCTGACCCCGCCTTACTTTCACACCGGCAAGGTGTGGGACCTGGGTCAGGCCGTGGGGATCATGGGCACCAGCCAGCTCGGCGCGGCGCTCAGCGACCGTGAGATCGACCTCATCACGAAGTTCCTGCTGAGCCTCACCGGCAACCAGCCCGAGGTGGTGTACCCCGTGCTGCCGCCGAGCGTATCCTCGACGCCGCGCCCGCAACGCTGATTCCTCCGCGCCGGCAGCCGGATCGGCACGCCCGCGGGCAAGCTTTCGCCGCGGGGGAACCGAGCAGGGCAGTCGCGATCTGCAGATCGCTCCCACGGGCGGGCAGCAGGGCAGTCGCGATCTGGAGATCGCTCCCACAGGCGGGCAGCAGGGCAATCGCGGTCTGGAGGGCGCTTTCGCGTGGTCGTACACTGCCCCCATGCCAAGTCCATTGCTGGCAGTGCCCTGGGCTGAATGTCTCCTGGAGCCGCGCCGTGACTCGGAGCTCGAGGAATTCTCGCGCCGCCGGATGGGTATGGTTCCGCCCGCGGTGGCGTACCTGACCAGCCGCCCGTGGCTGGCCCGCGCCTTGGTCACCTGGAACGTCGACCACCACGTGCTGATGCACCTCGACCTGGACCTGGCCGACCTGATCGGCATGGCGGTGAGCCAGGAAAGCTCCTGCCGGTACTGCTATGCCGCCACGCGCTGGCTGCTGCGGATCCGCGGCATGAGCGAGCGGCGGGTTCGGCTGCTGGAGCAGCAGATCGCCGGCGACGCGCTGGATGCGCGGATGCTGGCGGCGGTCCGCTACGCGCGCGCCCTGTCCCGGGCGGCGCCCCTGCCGCGTCCGGACGACCGTGAGCGTCTGCTGGCCGCGGGCTTCACGCCGGAGGAGCATCGCGATCTGGCGTTCGGCGTTGCCTATGCAGCCCTCGCGAACCGGGTGCATACCATTATCGCGGTTCCTCCGGAACGGCTCGAGCGCCTGTCCGGGTGGCGGGCCAGCCTCATGCGCCCGGTCATGCGGCCGCTGGTGCGGCGCTTCCAGGGTCCCGGGCGCGCTGTAAGCGCCGCCGAATCGCCCGGCGTGGGGCCTTATTCAGGCCTGCTCGAGACCTATGCCGGAACCCCCATCGAGCTGCTGCTGAAGCAGACCCTGGAGGAGATGCACGCGTCCACCGTGCTGCCGCCGCGGGTGAAGGCGCTGATCTTCGCGGTGGTGGCGCGCGCTCTCGACTGCGAAATATCCGCGCGGGAAGCGCGCGCCATGCTGCCTCCCGACGTTGCCGCGGACGCGCTCGAGCAGACGCTGGCTCACCTCGGTGGCCCGGACGCGGACGAGCTGGACGTGCTGGTCGCCGACTTCGCCCGCGACACCATCTGGTACCGGCCTCTGGAGGTGCAGCGCCGGGCCCGCGCCCTGCGCGACGCGCTGTCCACCGAGCAGTTCGTCGAAACCGTAGGCGTGGCTTCCCTCGCCAACGCGCTGTGCCGCCTGGCCGCGGCCGTCGCAGAGGCAGACTGATCATGTGGCTGGTGTTCCTGGCGGGCGTAGCGGCGGCCGGCGTGCCGCTGGCCGTGGCGCTGACGGCGGCGGTCCAGCGTTCCCGGCGGCTCAGAGCGCATTGCGAGGCTCAGGTGGCGGACCTGCAGCGCCTGCAGGAGTCGTGCGCTCGTCTGGCCCCGGGCAGTGCCGTGGACCGTCTGACGCTGGACGGTGGGGTGGAGAGCGGCGCCGAGCGCAAGGAGGTGACCGCGCTGTTCGCCGACCTGGTGGGCTACACGGCGTTGAGCGAGCGCCTCGACCCGCCAGTGCTGGCCGGCGTGCTGAACGGCTATTTCCAGCGTATGAGCGACGCCATCGGCGAGCACCGCGGTCACGTCGCCACGTTCGTGGGCGACGGGCTCCTGGCCTATTTCGGCGCTCTCGAGCCGAACCCCTGGCAGAGCGACGACGCTGCCCACGCCGCCCTGGCCATGCGGGGGGCGCTGGCCGAGTACAATCGGGAGCTCGCCGCTCGCGGGCTGCCGGCCCTGGCGTTCGGGGTCGGCATCCATCGTGGCGTTGGCCTCGCCGGCTGGGTAGGCAGCCGCGAGCGCATGGAATACGCCTTCGTCGGCCGCACGGTGAACGTAGCCGCACGGGTGCAGGCGCTCACCCGCACCCACGGTGCCGACGTGCTGGTGACGGAGGAAGTGCAGTCGCGGCTGGACCCGAGGTTTCTGCTCTCGCCGTTGCCCGCCGTCGCGGTGAAGGGCATCGAGCAGCCGCTCGCGACCTTCGCGGTGGACGGCTGGGCGCCGGATCGGGCGCAGCGGGGTTCCGCGGCGCCGGGCAGCTGATCGACCTCAGGGGCGCGGCCGGTCGTCCGGGGATTTCACCAGGGTGCTCGGCCGGTTATCGGGGTCGTCCTGGAGCGACTGCTCCAGCTCGCCGCGGTTCCTCACTCTGCGGATACCCCGGTGGCCGGGTGCCCGCCGGCGCCGCGAAGGCTGCTCCCGCGATGCGCTGCTGAGGCTCTCTGCTACCCGGCGAGGTGTGTCAGCCGGCACCAGACCGACGGCCGCCGCATCCTCGGCGATGGTGATGCTGTCGGCGGCGAGCAGCAGCCGGCTGCCCGCGTCCACCACTTCCCGCGCCAGTGCGTCGATGGCCTCTGCCCGGTCGCGGTCGGCGACGGAGACGTTGCGGATGTAGATCGCGCTCACCCGCCCCGGATGCTCGCGCACCACCCTGGCGTAGGTTTCCGGATCGTGCTGTCCGGAGTCGCCGATCAGCACGAACGGCAGATCCCGGTACACGTCGAGCATGCGGCGGATCAGCGCGAGCTTATGGCCGGCCGAACGCCGGGGCAGGGGATGCCGCGGCGAGACGCCCCACTCGCGCAGGAACAGCACCGGCCCGACGGGGATGCGGTGGGCGTGAAAAAATTCCTCCAAGGTGGGGTAGAGGCTCCACGGACCCCGCGAGACGTAGAGCAGCGGATTCTCCTCGTGGCCGTGCAATGCCCGATAAAGGGCCGCCACCCCGGGAAACGCCGTGCGGCTCTCGGCAGCTTCGGCGAACAGCCGCCAGATCATCAGCGCTTTGTTGGCGACGCCGGTCTCCATCACGGTGTCGTCGATGTCGCTGATCACCACGAATCGCGACGACTCACCGGGCACGAACACTTCGCCGGTCGCCAGCACCGATGAGCCGGACGGCAGCCGGAGCTGCAGGGTCACCCGCTGCCAGTGCGCCTGGGCGGGCAGCGGCCGGGGAACGGACAGCTGGGCGCGGAAATAGCCGTCGCCGTCGGTGACCAGATGCTGCTCGGCACCCGCGCACCGGGCGGTCACCGTCTGGCCGGCCGCGCCGCGGCGCAGCAGCCGCGCCAGGCTGGCGCGCAGGTCGCCGTAGTGCGACCGGCGCCGGCCGCTGGCGGCGTGCGCCGCACCCGAATGGCGGTACACGCGGCCCACGAGGTAGAGCTCGCGGCGATTGCCGTATCCGCGGAACACCTCGATGCTGAGACCTTCAGCCCCTTCGCTCTGTCGGATCGGGCGGCCCAGGTGATGGAGCAGGCGGCGGAAAACGGCTCCGATGTTCCGCACGGTAGGCATGAAGGAGGCCATGCCAGTTCCGCGCCAGCCGGCCCTGAGGCCGGGTCGCACTGGCCGTCAGAGGTCGATGACCATCCGCACCAGGCTCGGATCTTCCCGATCGGTGCTCTGGCGCATACCCATGGCTCTCGCCAGGCCGCGCATGCGCTGGTTGTCCCGCAACGTCACGCCCCAGACGGTGCCGATGCCGCGAGCGCGGGCGTGGCGCAGGATACGGTCCATCAACAGCCGCCCGAGCCCCTGCCCGGCCAGCTCGTGCTGAACGATGATGGCGAACTCGGCCTCCTGGTTGTCCGGGTCGGCGGACAGACGCACCACCGCGTAGATGTCCTGCTGACCGGGAATGCCGTGCTCCGTGACCACCAGCGCCATCTCCCGGTCGTAGTCGAGCTGGGTGAAGCGGGCGGCCAGCATGTGGTTCAGGGTGCGCATGGGCTGCAGGAAGCGGTTTCTGATCTCGTCGGGATCGAGCCGGGCGAAGCTGCGGTTCAGTGCAGGCTCGTCCTCGGGAACGATGGGGCGCAGCAGCATGGTGCGGCCGTCCTTCAGGGTGATGCGCTCTTCCAGCTCCTTGGGATACGGGCGGATGGCGAGGTGCGCCAGGCGGTCCTCGAAGGTGCCGGCGCGCACGCAGATGCGGGCATCCAGGGCGATGACCCCCTGCTGGTCGGCGAGCAGCGGGTTCGCGTCCAGACTGTCCAGCTCGGGGAAGTCCACCACCAGCTGGGACAGCCGCAGCAGGGTCAGGGCCACCGCCTCGAGATTCACCGCCGGCCGGTCCCGATAGCCCTGCAGGCGCCGGTACACGCGGGTGCGGGACATCATGTCCATGGCCAGCTTCATGTTCAGCGGCGGCAGCCCGAGGGCGCTGTCCCGCAGCACTTCCACCGCGGTGCCACCTTCGCCGAACACCATGACGGCACCGAACTGGCTGTCCCGGTGCATGCCGACGATCAACTCGTAGGCGCCCGGCCGGTGCACCATGGCCTGCACGGTGAAGCCCTCCAGCCGGGCGCCCGGCCTCGCGGCCTGAAGATTGTCGGCGATGCGCGCCGCGGCCGCAGCCACCGCCTCGCCGCCAACGAGATCGAGCGCCACACCGCCCACGTCCGATTTGTGGCTCACGTCCGGGGAGAGCACCTTCAGCGCCACCGGCCCGCTGATCTGCTCCGCCAGACGGACCGCTTCCTCCGCTGAGCGGGCGATGCGAGTGGCCGCGGTGGCGATGCCATAGGCGGCGAGCACCGCCTTGGCGTCTGCTTCCGACAGATAGCGGACAGCTGTGGGAGCGCTCTCCCGAGCGCGATCTTCCGCTCCGGAAGCACCCCCCACCGCGCGCCCCGTCCGCGCCAGCACCTCCCGCACGGCCGCCGGGTCCAGCGCCAGCGCTTCCGGCACCGAGGGCGGCGTTTCCATGAGCAGGGTCTGACTGTGCCGGTAGTTGACGAGCTGCATGAACGAGCTCACCGCCTGGCCCAGGGTCTCGTAGGCGGCGATGCCGCGTTCCCGCAGCATCCGCCGTGCCGCCCGCGCCGTCTCGTCGCCGATCCAGCAGGTGAGCAGGGGCACGTTCAGGCGCCGCCCGGCCACGCAGTCGGCGAGGGCGCGGGCAGAGTCCAGCGCCGGCGTCACTGCCGTGGGGCAGGTGAGGACCAGCAGACCGTCTATGTGCCGCTCATGCTCGAGCACCGTCTGCACCGCGTCCGCCAGGCGCTGGGGCGACGCATCACCGATGATGTCCACGGGATTGCTGCGGGACCAGTTGCGCGGCAGCACGGCGTCCAGCTTCGAGAGAGTGGTCTCGGAGAGCGGCGCGAGCGCGCCGCCCTGGCCGATCAGCTCGTCGGTGGCCAGCACGCCCATGCCGCCGCCGTTGGTGATGATCAGCAGGCGCTTGTCGTGAGGGGGCTTCAACAGGCTCAGCGTCGCGGCCGCTGAGAACAGATCTTCCAAGGTGCGCACCCGCAGCATGCCGGCGCGGCGGAACGCGGCGTCGTACACCTCGTCGGCGCCGGCCAGAGCGCCGGTGTGGGTGGCGGCCGCCTTGATGCTCTCGGGATGACGGCCGGCCTTGACGACGATGACCGGCTTGGTGCGGGCCGCCGCTCGCGCTGCGGACATGAACTTGCGGGTCTGGCTGACCCCCTCCATGTACAGGAGGATGGCGGTGGTGTTCCGGTCGTTGGTCAGGTAGTCGAGCATGTCGCCGAAGTCCACGTCGGCCATGGCCCCGAGCGCCACCAGGTGCGAGAAGCCCACGCGTCGCGCGGTGGCCCAGTCGATGACGCTGGTCACCACGGCGCCGGACTGGGTGACGAAGGCCGGGCCGCCGGTGCGTGCCGGCAGATGGGCGAAGCTGGCGTTCAGCGAACGGCCGGGCACCAGCACCCCCAGGGTGTTGGGCCCGACGATGCGCATCAGGTACGGTCGTGCCGCTTCCAGCACTTGCTGCTGCAGCTCGCGGCCCTGGGGGCCCATCTCCGCGAAGCCGGCGGTGACCACCACGGCGGCTTTGGTGCCGCGCTCGCCGAGCTCCGACACCAGCCCCGGGACGGTGTCGGGCGGCGTGGCGATCACGGCGAGATCCGGGGTGACAGGCAGGCTCTTCACGTCCGGATAGGCGAGCACGCCCTGAATGGACTGATGGGTTGGATGCACCGGCAGCACCGGTCCGTCGAATCCGGAGCCGAACAGGTTGCGGGCGATCACCGAGCCCACCGAGCCTGGCCGCTTGCTGGCGCCGATCAGCGCCACGGAGGCGGGCTCGAACAGGTGTTCCAGGTTGCGTATGGACATGGGCTCGGCCCTCGGGCTGGCGGATCAGTAGCGTTCGACGCTGTTTTCGAAGCGGTAGCCGCCTGGGGTGAGCACCAGCCGGTGGCGCGGTCCGGCGGCCTCGGCGCGCCCGTCGTCGTAGCCGGCATCGCCGTGCCACATGGCCACCCGGGTGCCGTCCGCATCCTCGACGATGCGGGTCTCGAAGAACCTGGCCGGCAACGCGTCGAGCCGCGCCAGGGCCGAGGCGGTGTCCGGGTACAGCGAGAGCTGATGGAGCGTGATCCACGTCGGCGGCGCCAGATCGATCTCACCGGCGGCCTGCCGCTCGAGGGCCACCGACGGGCGCATCCAGGCGTGGTCCTGAATCTCCCCGCCGTCGATCTCCACGGCGTGGTCGGCGCCGGCTGCGGCGGCGAAGAACCAGGTGGCGAAGCGCCGCGGGGTGATCGTCGGCGGCGTCCAATGGGCGAACCAGACGAAGTCGTCCGGGTGCGCGACGATGCCGGCTTCCTCCCGGGTCTCGCGGGCCGCGGCGCGGCGGGCAGCGACGTCCGGGTCGCCGTCGGGCGGGTAGTCTTCGGCGTCCACCCGCCCGCCCGGAAACACCCACATGCCGCCGAACGCAACCTTCGACGACTTGTGCAGCATCAGCACCTCGAGCTCGGGCGCATCCCGCAGCAGCACGACGGTGGCCGCCGGAATCGCCTCGCCGCTCACGCCCACCCCCTGCGCCGTCGCAGCGATCGCCAGATCGCGACCTGGTGGCGGAGGAACGCGTTCTGCAGCGCCGTCATCTCAGCAGACCGGTGAAGAACTGCCGGGTGTTCTCCTCGAGGCCTTCCAGGTAGTAGCCGCCTTCCTGGACCACCAGCACCGGCAGACCGAGGTCGGCCACGGTACGGCCGAGGCGGCCGAAGCCGGGGGACGACACCGCCACCTTGGCCTGGGGGTCCCGCTCATGGATGTCGAAGCCGAGGGTCACCACTAGAGCGTCCGGCTGATACAGGCCGATGGCGTCCACGGCTTCGCCCAGCCGGCCGAAGAACACGTCTTCGCTGGAGCCGTGCGGCATCGGCAGATTGATGTTGTATCCCTCCCCGGCCCCCTCGCCGCGCTCGTCGCTATGCCCGGTCACCACCGGATAGAAGTTGGTGGTGTCGCCGTGGATGGAGACGTACAGCACGTCGTCCCGGTGGTAGAAGATCTCCTGCAGACCCTGACCGTGGTGCATGTCCGGGTCCAGGATGGCGATGCGCGGGAACCTCGCCTTCAGCGCTTCCACGGCGATGGCGGCGTTGTTGAGGTAGCAGAAGCCGCCGGCGGCGTCGCGGCGGGCGTGATGGCCCGGCGGCCGGCAGACGGCGTAGGCCGTCTGCTCGCCGTCGAGCAGCGCGTCGGCCGCCGACAACGCGCTCTGCGCCGACCGGTAGGCGGCCGTCCAGGTGTGCTCGCCCACCGGGCAGCTTCCGTCCGCCAGGTGCCAGGCCGCCTCCGCGAGGATGCCGCGGGGGGCCCGGGCCGGGCGCACGAACACGTTGGACATGACCTCGTTGCCCCAGTCCTCCTGGACCTCACGCCAGCGCCGATGGGCCGACTGGAGAAAGCGCAGGTAGTTCAGGTCGTGGACGCGGTTGATGGCGGCCATGCCGTGATCGCTGGGCTGGTGGGTGTCGAGGCCCAGGCTTTCCAGCCCGCGCAGGATGTGCTCGGTGCGCGCCGGGATCTCCAGGGGCGTGCGCATCTGCCCGCGGGACAGGTAGCTCTGCGGCACGTGCAGGTTCTGGTCGGAGTGAAAATAGGACTTCATGATGCGTTTCCCGGTTTCGGTGGCCCGGCGCTGGTGTATCGGGTGCCGGGCGGGTCCACCGCCCAGGTCGGCGCCGCCCCCCACTCGTCGCCGTACACCAGCTCGGCCATGGGCCGGCGACGCACCGGGCCGTGACCGCCGCGGGGACGGCCCAGGGTGATGGTGGCGGCGATGAACACGTCCCGGGGAATGCCCAGCAGATCTTTCAGCCCCGCGTCCGCCAGCGCGTGAAAGCCGGTGATCACGCCGCCGTAGCCGAGGCCCCGCGCCGCCAGCAGCAGGTTCTGCACGGCCGGGTAAACCGACGCGCCCTCCATGGGGTTGGGAGCCCGGTACCGGACCAGGCACGGCAGGACCAGCACGGGCACCCGCTCGAACTCGTCCACGTAGGCCTGCATGGTGCGCGCCATGCGCGCTTTCGGCGAGTCCGCCGCGACGCCGGAACCGCGGTCGTAGCCGTCGTCGCGGCGCTTTCGCGCCCCAGACTTTGCGCGCCTGCTCGCCGATCAGGGCCTTGGCGGCCCGCGCCTTGTCGGAATCCGTGAGCACCACGAAGCGGAACGGCTGGCGGTTCGACCCGCTCGGCCCGCGGGTGGCGGCGAACAGGATGTCCCTGAGGTCACGCTCCGGGATGGGCTCGTCGCGGTATCGGCGGATCGCTCGGGTGCTGGCAAGACCCTCGAGCAGGCCCACCTGGTCGGACTGCAGCGGGGTGTCGCTGGAGGTCCTGGCTCATCTGTTCTCTAGCTCTCATTCCTTTGCTATCGGTTCACGGCGTTCGGCGCCGGGCGGCTGCCGAGGCCGATGATGACCATGCTGCGGGCCGGTTGCCACCTCGGGCCACCTTGCGCTCAGCGTCTGCCGAGCCACGCACCCAATGCGAGCGTTCGCTCCTCTTTCGTCCAGCGGGCCGAGCCGGCGCACCTCCGCGTCTTCATGTAGCCATCGCAATCATCCACCCCGAGCAGGCGGGCGGCCTCGTGAGCGATGCTCTTCTCGTCCTGATCGAGGGCTTCGATGCCCAGCGCGGCCAGCGCCGCCCGGGCGGCGTCACGGATGGCTTCGCCTTCCGCCACGTGGATGAGCGAATGGGCGCCCAGGATATGCGGCAGGCTCGTCGCCCGCCCGGCCGCGGCCGGTGAGCACCACGGCCCGGACCCAGGCGAGACCGCCGCTCTCCAGCCGGTTGCGAAGCCCAGCCAGCCGGCGCCGCGCCGCAGCGGTCTGCTTGCGCCGGCCGCGGCGGACCACGGCGGCGGGATCCGGCGGCGGCGGGACCCGCACAAGCCCCGACCAGCCGCCGGCGCACGTGATAAGGCTCGAGGGCTTCCCGGTCGTCGCCGTCCGCCAGCTCGATGCGGGCGGCATGGACCGTCGCCGGCTCCTCCGCGCGGCACAGCACCGCCACGGCGTTCAGCCAGCCCTGATGGGCTTTGAAGGCCACACACACCTTGTCCACGGCTCCGCTCCTCCCGTTGTCCTTCCACCGTCCGATTCAGCCGGGCCGCTGCCTGAGCGATTCGACCAGCCGATCCTCGTCCGGAAAGGTCCCGGTTTCGTGCTTGGAATACACCCGTTCGCCGTCCACCCGGACGTCGAAGACCCCGCCGCCGCCTTCGATCAGCTCACAGTCGGCGGCCAACGTGTGCTCGAGCCTGGCAGCCAGACTGACCGCCCGCGGCCGGTAGTTTCACTGGCCGCAATAGGTGATGGTGACGTCCATGGGTAGTCTCCTGGCTTCCGCTGGACCCCACTGTACTGCGGCGCGCGGCCCGGGTACCAGGCGGGGTTGATTTACCGGCGCGGATGCGGTGTGGTCTCAGCAGACAACCGCTGACGAGGGAGACGCTTCTCATGCTGCTCACGCTGCGCACACTGTTTTCCGCTTTCGCCCTGCTGGTGCTGATCGCCGGCTGCGGCAACGACGCCTCTGCAGCCGACGGCGCACACGCCACCGCCGGCGATCCCGCGGCCGCAGACGCCGCCGCAAGCGGGTCGGGGCAGGGGCCGTTCTCCCAGGCGGTGCTCGAGGCTGACGGCACCATCTCGGCCGACGACATGCACCGTGAGGTCCTGGAGCTGTCCAGTGATGCCTACGGCGGCCGCGGGCCGGGCACGGCGGGCGGCGAGAAGGCGCGCAACTACCTCACTCAGCGGCTGCAGTCCCTCGGCTATGCGCCGGGCGCCGGCGACAGCTATCAGCAGCCGTTCACCCTGGTGGGCATTCACGCCCGGCAGCCGGACACCTGGTCGTTCGAGAGCGGCGACCGCAGCCGGCAGTATCAGCAGGGCAAGGACTTCATCGTCTCGAGCGGCGTTCAGCAGGACACCGCCGCCGTGAACGACGCCGAGCTGGTATTCGTCGGCTACGGCATCCAGGCATCGGAGTACCAGTGGGACGACTTCGGCGACGCCGACCTGACCGGCAAGGTGCTGGTGATGCTGAACAACGACCCCGATTGGGATCCGGACCTGTTCGAAGGCGAGAAACGCCTGTACTACGGCCGCTGGACCTACAAGTACGAGAGCGCGGCCCGGCAGGGCGCGGCCGGCGCCATCATCATCCACACCACCGACTCCGCCGGCTATCCGTGGCAGGTGGTGCAGAGCTCCTGGACCGGCCCGCAGTTCGAACTGCCCCAGGGCGACGAGCCGCGCCTGCAGGTCAAGGGCTGGCTGACCCACGACGCCGCCGCCGATCTGGTGGAGTGGTCGGGACACGATCTCGGCGAGCTGGTGGAAGCCGCCCACCACCGGGACTTCCGCCCCGTGCCGCTCGGGGTGACCACCAGCCTCACCCTGAACAACAGCCTGAGCCGGGTGCAGAGCGCCAACGTGCTCGGGCTGGTGAAGGGCAGCGACCCCCACCTGTCGAAGCAGGTGGTGATCTACACCGCGCACTTCGACCACCTGGGCATCGACCCGAATCCCAACAAGCCGGACCGCATCTACAACGGCGCTCTGGACAACGGCTCGGGGGTGGCGGTGGTGCTGTCCATCGCCAAGGCGGTGAAGGCCCTGCCGAAGCCGCCGAAGCGGTCGATCCTCATCGGCTTCGTGGGCGCCGAGGAGCAGGGGCTGCTCGGCTCGAAGTACTACGCCGAGCACCCGACGTTTCCGCGCCGGCCGTATCGCCGCCGACATCAACTTCGACGGCGCCAGCATCTGGGGCAGGACCAGCGACGTCGGATACATCGGCCTCGGCAAGTCGGATCTGGACCAGGTGGCGCGCACGGTGGCGAAGTACCAGGGCCGTCGCCTCACCGGCGACCAGGACCCGAGCAAGGGCCACTACTACCGTTCCGACCAGCTCAGCTTCGCCCGCATCGGCGTGCCCGCCATCTATCCGGACACCGGCAGGGACGTGATCGGTAAGCCGCCGGGCTGGGGTAAGGAGCAGATCGACGCCTACACGGCCAACAACTATCACCAGGTCAGTGACGAGCTTACCGACGCCTGGGATTTCTCCGGGATGGTGCAGGACGCCGAGTTCGGCTTCCTCGCCGGCATGTTGATCGCCAACCAGAACCGCTTGCCGCAGTGGGCGCCCGGCGACGAGTTCGAGGACAAGCGTCAGGCTGCGCTGAAGCAAGTGGACGAACGGCAATAAACCCGCGGCCCCGGACGGCCGCGATGCGTTACCGCACCCGGCGCACCTTGGTGTAGCCCTTGCGCCCCTCCACCCGCAGATTCACGGAGCCGAGAAAGCCGTGGCTCAGCTCCACCTGTTCGCCGGGCTCGAAGCGCGACTGCCCATTGCTCAGCTCGCGCCAGACCTGACCGTTGTCGAGAGTGAGGTAGTGGATGCCTGCGGCGTCCTCCTGCACCTCGACGATCCGGGCGGTCACCGGCGCCGGCGTGCCCTGTGAGGACGGCGGGGCCGGCAAGGGGAACGCCTCATCCGCGCGAGACGATTCGCTGGGCGGCGAAACAGTGGCCTTCTCACCGCTGGCTTTGCGCGGCGTGTCTGCGATCGGCTGGCCGGCGTCGTAGCAGCGCAGCCGAGCCCCCGGGTCGTGGTTGTCGGCGCAGCTGGCGAGGCGGTCGTAACAGGCGAGCCGAGCGGCATCGCCCGCCACGTCGGCGCATCCCTGCGGGTGTGCCCGCGCGGCCGCGGCGAACGCAAGCGAAGCCGTGACCGCAACGGCCAACCACGCTCCGCCCGGAGTGGGCCGACGGTTTCTGCAACGGATGGTGGTCGTCATGAGGATCAAGCAGACCACAGGCGACCGTACGCCCGCAATGTGTCCAAACGAGGCAGGCCACGTCGCTGGTCGGACGCGAACCGCCGGGTGCTCGACTTGGCGGCGTCGGCAGGGTAAGTTGAAACGCATTTCAGACCGTTCCAGCCTCGGGGAGTGAATCATGCCGGTCCAACGACTGCGCCCTTGCGCGGCGCTCGCATTGCTTGTTCTGGTGGCCTGCGGTCAGCCCGCGCCGCCTTCCACGGGAGGCGATGAGTCCGCCCAGACGCCGGCGCCGGGTGGAGAACCCGCCGCCACCGAAGCCGCGCTGCCGGAGATTCCCACCCACTGGACCAACGATCGCGCCATTGGCAACGGTGCCGGGCCGGTCACCCAGGACGATCTTCTGGCGGGCACGGCCGATCCGTCCCAATGGCTGCTCTACGGCGGCGACTACGGGAACCACCGATACAGCCCGGTGAAAGCGTTGAATCCGAGCTCGGTCCGCAACCTGCAGGTGGCCTGGGCGTTCCCCACCGGCACCACCGGGCAGTTCGAGGTCTCGCCCGTGGTCTACGACGGCATCATGTACGTCTCCACCTCGTACAATCGCCTGTTCGCACTGGACGCGCGCACCGGCGAGCTGTACTGGCGCTACGATCATCCGCTGCCCGACGATCTGCGGTTGTGCTGCGGGCCGGTGAATCGGGGCGTCGGCATCATGGGCGACACGGTGCTGATGGCCACCCTCGATGCGCACCTGGTGGCGCTCAACCGGTTGAGTGGCAAGATCGAGTGGGATGTGCAGATCGCCGACTATCGCAAGGGCTTCAGCGCCACCTCCGCACCGTTGGTGGTGAAGAATCTGGCCATCATCGGGGTGGCTGGCGGCGAGTACGGAGTGCGCGGGTTCTTCGACGCCTACGACGTCAGCACGGGCAAGCGGGTGTGGCGTCATTACACCGTGCCGGCCGCCGGGGAACCGGGTGCCGACAGCTGGGAGGGCCAGTCTTACGAGTCCGGCGGTGCGCCGGCGTGGACCAGCGGCGCCTACGACCCGGACACCGATACCCTGTACTGGACTACCGGCAACCCGTCACCGGACTGGAACGGCGACGCCCGCAAAGGTGACAACCTCTACTCCGACAGCCTGCTGGCCATCGACCCCGCCACGGGCGAACAGAAGTGGTACTTCCAGTTCACGCCCCACGACGTGTGGGACTACGACGGCAACACCCAGATCTTTCTGCTGAACCTGCAGCGCAACGGCAAGACGCTGCCGGCAGTCGTTCAGGCGGACCGCAATGGTTTCTTCTACGTCATCGACCGGACCAACGGCCAGTTCGTGGCGGCTGCGCCGTACCTGCAGCAGGTAAACTGGGCCACCATGGGTCCGAACGGGCGGCCCCAGGTGAATCCGGACGCGATGCCCCTCGAGAACCCCGAAGCCAGGGTCTGCCCGGGCAACATGGGCGGCATGAACGGGGCATGGACGGGCGCTTACGATCCGACCCTCGACCTGGTGCTGGTGCCCGCCATCGAAGCCTGCCAGCAGTATCAGAAGGGGCTGGCCGTGCACGTGGAGGGCCAGCCGTTCATGGGTGGCATGCCTCTGACCGCCGACGTGGAAGCGGATACCGACTACGGCCACGTCTCCGCCATCGACCCCACCACCGGCACCGTGCGCTGGCGCTTCCGCGATCAGGACCCGATGGCGGGTGGTGTGGTGGCGACCGCGGGCGGCGTGATGATCACCGGCACCTCGGACGGCCACGCTCTGGCGCTGGATTCCAAGAGCGGGCAGGAGCTGTGGCGGTTCCGGGTCGGCGGGGGCGTGCGCAGCCAGCCCATCGTCTACCAGCTCGACGGCGATACCTACGTCGCCGTCGGCGCCGGCAACTGGGCGACGATCGCGGCGTTCCAGGGCGGGACCGTGAACATCCCCGAAGGCGGCAACCTGTTCGTGTTCAAGCTTGGCCACCCGTGAGGCTACGAGCTCTGCTCCTCCTCGCGATGCTCGGCGGCTGTTCTCATCAGTCGCCGGCGGACCGCTACGTGCACGATCCCGCGGCGGTCGGCCGCGGCAAAGCAATCTTCGTCGGCACCTGCGGCGCCTACTGCCACAGCATGCGCAACGATGCCCGTGACGCGCCGTACCTGTTCGATTGTCGATGGCTGCACGGCGGCTCTGATCAGGAGATCTTCCACACCATCGCCAACGGGGTTCCGGGTACGCGTATGATCGGCTTTGCCGGAAAGCTGCCGGACGGTGACGGCGACATCTGGAAACTGGTGGCCTTTCTCAAGGCGAACCGCAATCCCTGCTGAGTCACCGGGCCGCCACACCGCCGCCGCCGGCTGCCACCACCACGGCCCGCTCCCGGGCCGGCAGGCACTGCCCGGACAGTCCGCGTATCATCTGCTTCGATCGCGGCCCGGGCGCTGGGCGTCGTGGCGGCCATCGGAACCCTTCGACACGAGCGGAAAACAGTCATGGTGAAACATCCGCCGTTGCGGCGTCTCGTGGCAATCTGCCTGCTTCTGGGCCCGCTGGCGGCCTTTCCGCTGGCGGCGTGGTCGCAGCCGGCGCCGTCACCGGCCGCCGAACCGGCCCCGGCCACGCAACCGGCCCCCCAGGACATCGAGCGCACCATCGCCGCCCTGCAGGATCCCCAGGCGCGGGCCGAGCTGATCAAGCAGCTGCAGGCTCTGCTGGTCGCCGAGCGCGGCCGCGCCGGCGCCGGCCCGGCCTCGGAGCCGCCCGCGGCCGGCAACTCAGGCCGTGACGTCGTCCACAGCCTGCAGGGTGCGCTGTCGGACATCTGGAATGCCATCGTCACCATCGACCCGCGTCAGCTGTTGGTCTCGCTCGGCGTATCCTTCGGCATCCTCATCGCCGCCGTGCTGGTGCGCTGGCTGCTGGTGCGGCTGCTGCAGGGCTTGTACGTGCGGCTGTCGAGCCACGGTGGACACGCCGAACAGGATGTGGCGGAGGTGGCCGAGCACGACACCGAGGAGCCCCCGCTGGTGGACAGCGAGCGGCCGACCTTGCCACCGTCGGTGACCCGGCTCATCAACCTGATCATCGCCGTGCTGGCTGTGGCCTTCATCGCCGACACCTGGGGCGCCGGCATCGGCTCGCTGCTGCAGACGAACCTGGGGGCGCGTATCGTCCAGGCGGCGTTCTCCATCAGCGTGATCCTGATCATCACGGTGGTGGCCTGGAACGTCTCGGGGCTCATCGTCGCCCGGGTGCTGGCGCTGGCCACCGGCTCCCGGGACCAGGAGCGCAAGGCGCGCCGGCTGGATACTCTGGTGCCGCTGCTCCGCAGCATCCTGCAGGGCGCCATCGGCGTGTTCTCGGCCCTGCTCATACTCTCGGAGCTCGGCATCGACATCGCGCCGCTGCTGGCTGGCGCCGGCATCCTCGGCCTGGCGGTGGGCTTCGGCGCCCAGACCCTGGTCAAGGACCTGCTGACGGGGGTAACCATTCTGCTCGAGGACGGCGCTACCGTCGGCGACGTGGTGGAGGCGGCGGGCCATTCGGGCGTGGTGGAGGAGATGCACATCCGCATCATGCGGCTGCGCGACCTGTCGGGCGCCGTGCACCTGGTTCCGTACAGCGAGGTCACGACCCTGGTCAACTTCACCAAGGACTTCTCGTTCTATCTGATGGAGGTGGGCGTCGCCTACCGGGAAGACACCGATGAGGTCTGCCAGGTGCTGCGGGACGTCGCTGGGGAGATGCGCCGTGATCCCGGGTACCGCGACAACATCATCGAGGGCGGGCTCGAGATTCTCGGGGTGGACAAGTTCGCCGACAGCGCGGTGGTGATCAAGGTGCGCCTGAAGACCCGGCCGGGCCTCCAGTGGTCCACCGGGCGGGAGTTCAACCGGCGCATGAAGAAGCGCTTCGACGAGCGGGGGATCGAGATTCCGTTCCCGCATACCACGGTCTACTTCGGCGAGCCCAAGCAGGGCAAGGCGCCCCCGGCGCGGCTCGCCATCGAGGCGGACGACGCCGAGTCGGCGCGCGCTGTGGTGTCGTCGCAGTCGCGGGGATGAGGCGAACGTTGCGCAGTCGCAGCCGCTGTATTGCGCGTTCGCTGGGTTTGGACTACAAACCCTCCGAGTCCACAGCCCGCGTCGACAGACGCAAGGATCCCGAGTGAACGTGACCGAAATTCGACGGCTTGCCCGTCACCACAGCATTCGGCCGCTGCCCCGCACCAAGCTCGGACTGGTGCGCGCCATCCAGACCCGGGAAGGCAACTTCCCTTGCTTCGCGACCGCCTACGATGCCGTGTGCGACCAGTCCCTGTGTCTGTGGCGCGACGACTGCTTCAAGGCCTCCAGGGAGACCGCGTCCGCCGGCGCTTCCAGATTCTAGGCCGCCGATTCCCGCCCCGGCGGCAACCAGGGCCCCTGTCCGAACGCCACCAGCCCGGTGACGCAGAGGCTGCAGAGCCCAGCGAACGCCATCCAGGCGGGCCAGCCCCAGGCTTCCACCACCTGAGGCAGGCCCAGGTTCAAGGTGAGGCCCGACAGGGGTGCCAGGGTGGCGGTGATGCCGAATGCCCGCCCCACGCCGTGGGGCGAAATGGCCTCCGCCGTCTCCGAATAGATGGCACACCAGGCGGGATAGATGAAGCCGGCGAAGAAGCCGGTGGCCGACCACACCAGGGTGAGCACCGGCTCCGCCGTGTCGGGGGGCAGGTTCGCGCCCACCAGAAAGCACACGCCCGTGGTCAGCCCGCCGAAGGCGGTGACGGTCTTGCGTACCCGCAGCCGATCGGACAGCCAGCCGGACAGGAACACGCTGCAGGTGAACACCACCCAGAACCAGCTGGTGATGCCGGCGGCGCGGGCCGGTGGCACGTGGAAGTTCTGCGTGAGGTAGGTGGGCACGTAGGCCGACACGGTGACGTAGGTGAGCGACCAGAAGACGATCACGCTGGACAGCAGCCAGAGCCGTGGGCTGCGATAGACGGCGCGCCCGTCGAGGTAGCCGCTGCGCTCTGACGAAGCGGCTTCCGCCCGGGCGGCCGGCACCGCGTCCGCGGCCCGTTTCAGGATCTGTCCCCTGACGCCGGTGGCGAGATCGCGGTAGAAGATCAGGATGGTCAGCGCCGTCACCGCGCCCAGCACGGCGGCGATCCAGAACTGTGGGCGCCAGCCGGGCCACAACGGCAGAGTCCGCGCCGCCACGGCGGTGGACGTGAGAGCGCCGATGGTAAATGCCAGCGACACCCAGGAGTACACCATGGCCCGCCCCATCCGGGGCGTCAGATCCCGGGAAGCGGCGTGCACGGCCGGGTTCATGCCCGCCATCATGAAGGTGCCGGCCATGAGCAGGGCCGCCAGAGAGTAGAAGTTCGGCGCCAGCGCGCCCGCCACCGAGATGGCCGAGTACGCGAACACCGGCCAGATCATCAGGGGCCGGCGGCCGATCCGGTCCGCCAGGCGGGACAGCAGCACCGCGCCGGCGCTGTAGGCGAGCCCGACCACCGCCGCGGTCCGCCCCCACTGCACCAGGGTCTTGTGGAAGTCGTCCAGCACGTACACCAACACCGGTCCTACCTTCAGCGCCTCGTACTGCTCCACCGCCCAGCCGAGGACGATGAGCCCGAGCAGCCACCAGCGCAGCGCGCCTTCCGGCAGATGGCCGATGTCGCGCTCGCGCAGGTAGGACCAGAACCGCACCGGCCGCGTAGCGTCGTGTGCATCGACTTCCACTGAGCTTCCCCCTCGGCCTCGGGCGATCGACTTCGACGGTCATGCTGCACCGTCGGCGGCGGCGACACAACGCGGCCAGCCGCTTGTCCCGAGCCGGGCTCGCACCGGTATGCCGCCTCCGCCGCGGAGCGTAACATCGATCCCAGGACGGGGAGGGAGCACAGCGATGCGGCTGATTCGGCAACTCCTGCTGGGTGCCGTGATCCTGATCGTGGTATTGACCGCGGTCGGCACGTCCTATCAGTGGTGGACGACCCGCGCAGATCTGAAACGTTTTCCGCCGCCGGGCCGGCTGCTCACCGTGGACGGCGTCGTCCTGCACCTGGACTGCCGGGGCAGCGGCGGGCCGGTGGTGATTCTGGAGTCCGGGCTCGGGGCGGGTTCGGCGGAGTGGGGCACGGTGCCGGAGGCAGTCGCCCGGATCACCACGGTGTGTGCGTACGACCGCCCCGGCATGGGCTGGAGTCGACCGCTCCGCCGAACGGCGGACTCGGCCGAGGTGGCGGATCGTCTGTACCGGTTGCTCGCGGCCGGCCACGTGGCCGGCCCCTACGTGCTCGCCGGATGGTCGGCGGGGGGCGTGTACGTGCGCGAGTATTACCGGCGCCATCCCGAGGGCGTGGTGGGTATGGTGCTGGTGGATTCTTCCCACGAGCAGCAGGGCGACCGGTTGCCGGTGACCGGCGAGCAGAAGAACGCACAACGTCAGCTCGACGCGTGCACGTGGCTTCAGCCGCTCGGCGTGGTCCGGCTGATGGGTGCGCTGGACGGCGTGGTCGATCAGCCCGGCATCCCCGACCGGCTGAAGCCCGTGCTGCTCGCGACCATGAACCAATCCGACTACTGCTCGGCCGTTCGCGACGAGATGGCAAGCTTCCAGCGGGAGGTTCACGACGTCGACCCGCCCGCGTCGCTGGGAGACCTGCCGTTGACCGTGCTCACCCAGGGCAACGAGCCGAAAGGCGATCCCGCCCTCGGCACCACCGACGAGCAGGCGCGCCAGCAGCGGGTGGTCTGGAACGTCCTGCAGGGGGAGCTGACGGCGCTGTCCAGCCGCAGCCGGCACCTGATCGCCGAGCACAGCGGCCACGCCATTCAGCTTCAGCAGCCCGAGCTCGTCGTCGCTGCCATCAGCGACATGGTCGAGTCGCTGCGTGGCAGCCCGGAGCGCAACGCAGGCGCAAGGAACCTCGAGCGCGACCATGTTTTATGAAAAGCCCTGGAGCGCGACCGTGTCTGATGAAGGCCGTCTCGAGGCCGCGAACCCGGGGTCGTAGCAGCAAGGAGCCATCACTATGTCCAGATTCGACAGCAAGTGCGTCATCGTCACCGGTGCCGCCTCCGGCTTCGGCGAGGCCATCGCCGAGCGTTTCGCCGCGGAAGGCGCCCACGTTTGCCTGGCCGACATCGACGGCGACGGGCTCGCGCGGGCTGCCGGACAAATCGAATCCAAGGGCGGCCGCGCGTTATCCGTGGTGACCGACGTGTCGAGCGAAGACCAGGTCCGCCACCTCATCCAGTCCGCCCACGGCGCCTTCGGCGCCATCGACGTGCTGGTGAACAACGCCGGCTACTCTCACAGGAGCCGGGTGCTGTGGAAGATCTCGGTGGAGGAGTTCGACGCCGTGTTCGCCGTCAACGTCCGCGGCGTGTTCCTGGGCTGCAAGCACGCCATTCCCCACATGATCGACCAGGGCGGCGGCGTGATCGTCAACATCGCCTCCATCGGCGCCATCGCACCGCGTCCCGGGGTGACGCCCTACAACGGCACCAAGGGAGCCGTGCTCACCATGACCAAAGGTCTGGCGCTCGAGGTGGCGAAGTACAACATCAGGGTCAACGCGGTGAATCCGGTGGCAGCGGCTACCGGGTTCATGAAAGGCGCCATGGGCGTCGACGCGCTATCGGACGAGCAGCGGGCCGCGCTGGTCGGCAGCATCCCCCGCGGACGGCTCGCCGAGCCCCGGGACGTGGCGGCTGCGGTGACTTTTCTTGCCTCGGAAGATGCCGACTTCCTAACCGGAACCAGCCTCAACGTGGACGGCGGGCGCAGTATCTGATCCTGCTTCCGGCGGGGACGCCGCGTCTGCCAGCAACGTGCGCTCGGCGATCAGGTGGCCGAGCGCACGGTAGCACTCGAACTGCACCTCGTCGAAGAACTGATCCGCCGTCGGCTCGTGGGGGAAGCTCGGGTGGGTGGCGCGGTAGTGGGCGATGTAGCCGAGCTCGTCGTAGTGACGGCCGCCGTCGAGACGCAGCGCCACCCGGGCGGCGTCAGTCGCGTTCATGGCGGTCGCGGTCGCTTCCACCATGTAGTCGCCGAGCAGGCTCGACTTCAGGTACAGCAGGTAGCCTTTGCGCCCGCCGGGGTAGTAGATGGTGCCCAGGGCGTGGTGCTGCTGTCCGGCACGGACGCGGTCCAGCCCGGTCACGTCGATGTAGATACCGAAGTCGATGCGGATCATCCGGATGGCGTCCAGCAGCCCCTGGAAGGTATATCCAGGGTCGCATTCCCCGTCGCCGACGATGATCAGCCGGCACTGGCGCTGGACCAGGGGATAGATGCCCATGTTCTCGATGTGGCCGCCGTCCGACAGGTAGACGTGGCTGCGCTTGTAGTCGATGAAGCCGGTGAGCTCCTGCAGATAGCGCACCACGCCGACGCCCATCAGCCGGCCTAGCGTGAAGCGGAGCCGGCCGGTCTGGTGGTCGTAGAGGTACGGGTTCACCAGCCAGTACCCGAGGCGGATGTTCAGCACCGACAGGATAGCCCGCAGCACCGGCCGGGTCTGCACCCCCATGTTGGAGGTGACGGCCGCGCCCGACGTGGCGATCGCGGTGGAAACCGTCAGATCCGGCTGCGCCGCTTCGAGCTGGTCGGTGGGGCAGTAGCCGGTGCTGCGGCTGCCGCTGAAGATCGACGACAGGAAAAACGGGTCGCCGTGGCGCCCCTTGCGGAAACGCTCCGGAAAGTTGCTGGTGTTCATGGTGGTGTTGAACAGCTGCAGCGGCCCCAGGTGCCGGGAAAGACTCGACAGCTTCAGATCCGGCGACCCCTGGATCTGCCCGTCGGCGTTGACGAAGAACAGAAACGCCTTCGCCAGCTTGTCCCGGTAGAAGTTGTGGAGGGAGAGTCCGTTGGCGTCCACCAGCACCAGGGAATACAGCGCCAGGAAGATCAGCAGCGCAGCGTACGCCACCGGTACGTCCAGGGTCGGGAGCGCCTGCTGCCACCAGTCCGGCGGCTGTATCAGCCACGCGCAGAGCAGGACGTAGACCAGCCAGAACGCCAGGAAACCGGCGGCGGCGATCAGGTAGAGCGCGTACCGCGACACCAGTGAGCGCAACTGATCGGCGAACAGCTTGCCGAGCATGGCGAGCACGGCGCTGCCGGCGCCGACGCCGGCGGTCAGGTTCTGCAGGCTGATCCCCAGCCGGTGCTCGCGCAGAAAGTCGATGGCGAGTGGTTGCAACTCGACGAAGCCGGAGACGGCGAACGCAATGGCAGCGGCGACCATGGCCCACTGGTACTGGCTGCGGAACACCCGCGTGTTGCCGATGCCCTCCGACCAGATCTGAATCTTCCGCGCCATGGGAAACACCACCACCAGGGCCAGCAGAATGCCGCCAAGCCACAGGGTGGAGCCGAATCGGTGGGGTGCTCCGGGCAGCCAGGCGTTCCACATCCACTCCCAATGCCCGGCCGTCGACTTCACGAGCAGGTAGCGAGTGATCAACGCCAGGCCGATCATCCAGGGGACGAACACCAGGAAGTTGAGCAGCAGGCCCCGCAGCAGCATCACCGGCAGGCGCAGATAATCGGCGAAGCCGCGCGGCGCCACGAAGTTCGCGTAGTTGCGAAGCTGCAGGAACGCCTTCGGCTCCGGGCGGCCGGGCACGTGCTGGTAGGGGAACGATTGATCCGTGCACTCCATTCGCCTGCGGCTCTGCTCCGGCTCCGGCTCGCTCGCGTAGCTGGCGCTGATGCTGCTGCCGAGGTACCCGCCGCCCGACACGGTGGACAGATAATCGAGGCACTTGAACAGACCGATGCGGTGGATCACCTGGGCGATGCCGAGGTTCAGGGTCGACGAGCGCACGCCGCCGCCCGATAAGGCGAGCCCGGTGAGCCCGCCGTGGCGGCGGCCGGCCGGCGCCTGATCCACCCAGGCCTGCCAGCACTGGTTCTGGTCCGCGTCGTCGAGGCGTGTGAGCAGATCGACGAGGAACGGCGAGGGCGCCTCTGCGGGTGAGAGATGGGCGGCGAAGTCCGGCAGCCCGGTCTCCCGGCCCGCCGGCCGGGACTGGGCCGCCGCCCGAGCCGCCAATGCGTGAAGCTCTTTCGGCAGCACGAACTCGTCGAACACGGGATCGAGAGGTCCGGTTTCGTCCTCGATGCTGCGGCTCATGGGCGCGTCCCTTTCCCCGGGCCGGGAAAGTCTACGTCCGCTCGGCAGCGGCAGCCAAGCGCTGTCGGCGGCCGCTGATGGCCCCGACGCCGCGCTCCGGCTGCCGGCTTCGAGTACCATGGGCGCCCGCGCGGCACTGCAAGGACCCCTCATGAAGCTCGGACTCATCCCCGTCAACATCGGCGTCACCGAACTCGCCCAGCTCACCAGCCTTGCTCAACTCGCCGAGAGTGTCGGGTTCGAGTCCGTCTGGACGTTCGAGCACGTGGTAGTCCCCATGGACTATCAGTCGAAGTATCCCTACAGCGACAACGGCAAGATGGGCGCGGCGCCGGAGACGCCGTTTCTCGATCCGCTGATCGCGTTGACGGCGGTGGCGGCGGTGACGAAAACCATTCGCCTCGGCACCGGGGTCAACATCCTCCCCGAGGTAAACCCACTGCTGCTCGCCAAGCAGACGGCGACGCTCGACGCGCTGTCCGGCGGTCGCTTCATGCTGGGTATCGGCATCGGCTGGCTCGAGGAGGAATTCGCAGCCATGGGCGTGCCGTTCGAGCGGCGTGGCGCGCGCTTCGATGACTACGTTCAGGCCATGCGCAAGGTGTGGTCAGGCGAGGTGGTGGAGCACCACAGCGAATTCCTCCACTGGACCGGCTTCAAGAGCTATCCGTTGCCGAAGCAGAACCCCATGCCGGTCATCATCGGCGGCAGCAAGGGCCGGGTGTACGAGCGCATCGCCCGCTACGGCAACGGCTGGTTCGTCCCCGGCACCGACGCCACGGCCATCGCCGAGCAGCTCGCCGAGCTGCGCGCTGCCTGCCAACGCCTGGGGCGCGACTTCGCCGAGATCGAGATCACCTGCATGTGGCCGGGGCAGGGCGGGCTGGAGAGTCTGAACGCGCTCGGTGACGTCGGTGTGCACCGCGCCGTCGTGCCGCTGATGGGGCTCGAGGATCCGGCGGCCGGTATCGAGCGCCTGGGTCGGGAGGTGATTGCACGCCTGTAGCGCCGGGCCCGTGGCATCGGGCGGCTGGCACAACGATTGCGTTGCTTTCGCGCGACGACAGGAGGTGCTATGCGCAATTATCCCAATATATGCAAAATGACCACTCTGGCGGCGGTTCTGTCGCTGAGCTATTCGGCCGCGGTTCTGGCCGATCAGAACACCAGCACTACGGCGCAGTCCGGGGCACAGCAATCCGCGACACAGCAAAGCGCCATGACCTCGGAGCGCTTCAATAACCTGCGTGAGAAGACGGTCAGCGCCCGCGATCTGCTGAACGCCACCGTCGAGAACGTCGGCAACCCGGTGGGCCACGTGCGTGATCTGGTGCTGAACGAGGACGGCACAGCCGTGCAGTACGTGCTTTACCAGATTCCGTTTCCGTACTCTGTCACCGGTGCGGTAAGCCCGCAGAATGGCTTTGTCGCCTATGACAACCTGGACATCGAGCCGGGGGCCGGCTTCAACGACTACGTCCGCTTCGCCGGCCAGGCTTCCCCTCAGGCGCCCCAGCAACTCACCATCGATCGAGCTGAAGCGGACAACCGCCTGGTGTCGCGGCTTCTCGACGATACGGTCACGTTCTCCGGGGACACCGCCCGAAGCGTCCAGGACATCCTGATCGATCGCGACAGCGGCAAAATCGCCGGCTACGTGATCAACAAGGACCCGAACTCCTGGTTCAACGATCAGCCGCTGGTCATTCCGGCCAGCAAGGTGCAGATCAGCAAGGGCGGCAACGTCACCACCAGCGCAGATTTCGCTTCCCTCGAAACCATCCACTGAGGTCGTGACCGCCTTGGTCGCGCCGGCGCCGTAAGGCGTCGGCGCGTCTGCGCGAGCGCCAAGGGCGCGCCGCTCTGTTACCCTCGTCAGACGGCGGGCGGGGCGGCATGACATACAACCCGGTTCAGCGAGTCTTTTTCTTCACGTTGCTGATCCTGGCGACCATGGCGTTCGCCTGGCTGCTCTACGTGTTCGTTCTGCCGATCTTCTGGGCAGTGACGTTCGCCATTCTCTGCGGACGCTTCACCGAGCGGCTGGCCCGACGGCTGAAGGGTCGCATGGGCCTGGCCTCGGCACTCACCATCGCGGCGGTGGTGCTGCTGGTGCTGGTGCCCGTGCTGCTGCTGGGGCTCGCGGTCACCAAGGAGCTGACCGGGCTGATGGCGGCTATCCAGTCCGGCGACGTGGACGCCGGCGCGCCGCTGCGCTGGTTTCACGAGCAGGCGCCGACCGTGTCCGACTACGCGGCCCGCTACGGGGTGGATCTGGAGGGTCTGCGCGGCAAACTCTCGGAAATCGCCCTCTACGCCGGCCAATGGCTCGCCGGCAACGCGCTGCGCATCGGCCAGAACGCCTTGCAGTTCTTCGCCGGAATCACCCTCATGCTGTATCTGCTGTTCTTCTTTCTACGGGATGGCGCAGCGCTGGTGGATCGGCTGGTGCGGGTCCTGCCGCTGGGCGACGTGCGGGAGCGGCACCTGTTCCACCGCTTTGCAGAGGTCGTCCGGGCCACCGTCCAGGGCACCTTCGTCATTGCCGCCGTGCAGGGCGCTCTGGGCGGATGCGCTTTCTGGGCGGTGGGCATACGCGGCGCCATAGTCTGGGGGGTGGTGATGGCGGGCGCGTCTCTGGTGCCCGTGATCGGTTCCGCGCTGATCTGGCTGCCGGCCGCGATCATGCTCATGACCTCGGGTGCGCTGGTCAAAGGCATCGCCCTGGTGGTGGTGGGTGTGGTGCTGATCGGGGCGGTGGACAACTTGCTGCGTCCGGTGCTGGTGGGTCGGCAGACCAACATGCCGGACTATCTGGTGCTGCTCGCCACCCTGGGCGGTCTCGCCCTGTTCGGCATCACCGGGCTGGTGATGGGGCCGCTGATCGCGTCGTTGTTCGTCACCCTGTGGGAGATGTTCGAAGAGATCTACGGCGATCGGGAGGATGAGCCCGAGCGGCCCGTCGATCAGCCAGGCGGCATCGACCAAACGGGCGCCATCGATTGAGGCCGGTGCCGGCCGGGCGTCATAATTCGCGTGTTTTTTGTCTTTTCCCAACCCGAGCATGACGGCCGAGACGAGCATTCTGAGTCTCCTGGGCGGATTTCGACTTGCCGTCGGCGGTGAGCGCCGCATCGTGTCCGCAAGGGTCATTCAGGCGCTGATGTGCCGGCTGGCCTTCGACGACGAGCCGCTACCGCGGGAGCCGCTCGCCGCGCTGCTCTGGCCGGACGCCTCCGCCGCCGCCGCTCAGCACAGCCTGCGCCAGGCGCTGAGCGCGCTGCGTCGCTCGCTCGAAGGCTCGGCCATCGGCCTCACCGTGACCCCGCGGGAGGCGGCGCTGGAAACCTACGGAGGTCGGGTGGACGTGCGCGAATTCAGGACCTTGGCGGCCAGCGATGAGCCGTCGGACTGGGCCCGGGCCATGGCTCTGTACCGGGGCATCCTGTTGGAGGGTTTGATCTTGGGCGTCAGTCCGTTCGACGAGTGGCTGGACGCCTGCCGCCGAGGGCTGGCGGCGACGGCCGAGGAGTTGTGTTGCGCGCTCGCGCGGGAAGCCGGCGCCGACGTACAGCAAGCCGCCGTTTGGAACGGGCGCGCCGCGTGGAGCAGGCGGCCCTTCGCCATGGACGCGCGGGACTCGGTAACCAGCCATTCGGTGCCCGCGGCTCTCTACGGCCGCGGCGCGGAGATTGGCCGTCTGGTCGCGGCTCTGCAGGCGGCGGCCGACAGCGGCGTGGGTAGCGTCGTTCTGGTGCGAGGGACCGCCGGCATGGGCAAGTCCCGGGTGATCAACGAATGCGCGTCGCTGGCTCGTGAGACCGGCTTTGCGGTGCACAGCGCCGACGCGCGTGATGCGGACAGCGTCGGCGGTCTCGATCCCATTGCCGCCATCGCCGCCTCCCTGCTGGGATGCACGACCGGTGACGCGGCGGCCGTTCGCGCGCGGGTGGGCGCGGAGCGCAGCCGTGAACTGGAGGCCATCGTCTCGGCGGACGCCCTGGTGGGCACCGCGCGGTACGACGACCGTTCCCCACGGCAACGCCTGCGGCACGGCGCCGAGGCCATGGTCGCTCTGCTGGGCATGGCCGCCCGGGCCACGCCGGTGGCGGTGATCGTCGACGACATGCACCGGGCCGATGACCTCACCGCGGCCGTGCTGCCGTGGCTCGCTCGGGCCACCGTCGAGCTGCCCCTGGTGCTGGTGCTGGCATCTCGGGCGGCCGGCGAAGCGCTGGATCCCGAGTGGCGGTCTGCCCTGGGAGATGCACTGCTGACCATCCTGGATCTCGAGCCGCTGTCGCCGCCCGACGCCCGCCGCCTGGCGGCTGCTCTTGGCGCTCCTGATGGTCGGCTGGACGCGCTCGTCGACCGTGCGGGCGGGAATCCGTTGTTCATCGAGCAGCTCGTGCTCGCTGCGGCCTCAGACGCCGACCTTCCTCATAGCGTCCAGCGTGCGGTGGCGGACAGGGTCGAGACGTTGCCGGAGGGCGCGAAGCGGACGGTGCGTGCCGCCAGCGTGCTGGGCGCGCGCTTCACCATGGATGGGCTCGAGGCCCTCCTTGCCGAGCCCCCTCAGCTCGACGCAGCGGTCGCTGCGGGGCTTATCGTTCGCGACGGGCGAAACTGGCGGTTCCACCACCAGCTCGTGCGGGACGGTGTCTACCGCAACATGCTTCCCGGCGACAGACGGGGCTTCCACCTCCGTGCAGCGGCACATTTCCGCGGCCACAGCGCGCTGCTGCATGCCCGGCACCTGGATCGTGCCGGTGGGGTTGATGCCATAGCGGCGTTGGCTGCTGCGGCCTCGGAGGAGATTGCGCGCTGCCGACCGTCGCGCGCGCGCCCGCTGGTGGAGCGGGTGCAGGAGCATGAGCCGGGCCAGCGCGCGGCCACCCTGATGGAGGCGCTCGAGCAGGTCGAGGCTGAGCTTGCCGGCGCACGCGACACGCCGCCGGCGGGGTAATTCATCCCCCGGCGCTCGAGGGGCCGGCTCAGTCCAGCTCGGACAGCCGCTGCAGCACGTCGCACACCCGGTTCGAGTAGCCCCACTCGTTGTCGTACCAGGACAGCGACTTCAGGAATCGGCCGCCGGTCACCTGGGTGAACGAGGCGTCGAAGATCGACGAGTGGGGATTACCGATAATGTCCGACGACACCACGGGCTCGGTGGTGAACTCCAGCACCCGGCTCAGCCGGGGAGAGTCCGCGGCTTCTTTCATGGCCTGGTGAACGTTCTCCAGCGTCACGTTCTTCTCGAGCTCCACGAACAGATCCACCACCGAGCCGTCCGGCACGGGTACCCGTGAGGCGATGCCGTCGAGCTTGCCGGCGAGCTCCGGCAACACCTTGCCCACCGCCTTGGCGGCGCCGGTGGAGGTGGGAATGATGTTTTCCGCCGCGGCCCGGCTGCGGCGCCAGTCCTCGTGGGGCACGTCGGCCAGCCGCTGATCGTTGGTGTAGGCGTGCACCGTGTTGATGATGCCTTCGCGAATGCCGAAGTTGTCGTTCAGCACCTTCGCCACGGGCGCCAGACAGTTGGTGGTGCAGCTGGCGTTGGAGACGATGCGGTGCTCGCGGGACAGCCCGTCGTCGTTGACGCCGAGCACCACCATGTAGTCGATCTCGTCCTTGGCGGGCACGGTCAGCAGCACCCGGCGCGCGCCGGCCTCCAAGTGCCTGGACAACTGGCTGCGGCTGCGGAAGACACCGGTGGATTCCACCACCGCGTCCACCTCGAGCTCCCCCCACGGGAGCTTGGTGATATCGGACTCCTTGACCATGCGCACCCGCCCGCGGGCCGTCACCAGATAGCCGTCTTCAATCCGCACGTCACCCTTGAACCGGCCCATGACCGTGTCGTAGGTGAGCAGGTAGCACAGGGCGTCGTGATCGTAGAGATCGTTGATGGCGACGATCTCGATGTCCTCGCGGGCACCGGCGATGCGGAACACCGCCCGGCCGATGCGGCCGAATCCATTGATGGCGACTCTCATCAGACGGCCTCCCGGTTGTTCTTAGCGGCTCCGCTGTCCAGCTCGGCGTACAGCGCGGCGAGATCGAGGATCCGCCCGGCGTGGCCGAGGGACTCGTGCCAGCCGATCACCTTCATCAGCCTGGCGCCAGCCTTCAACGTCGCCTGAAGGTCCACCAGCAGGGACTGCGGGCAGCCTCGCACGTCCGACGAGACGATGGGGTCGTGGGTCACCCCGATGAGGTCGGGGCGCGCCTCGGCGGCGGCCTCGAACAGGCGGTTGACGGCCTTCGCGTCGACCGCGGCTTCGCTGAACACCACGTTGACGTCGAGCATGGAGCCGGTCTGCACCGGTACGTTCATGGCGTAGCCGCTCAGCTTGCCGGCCACCGCCGGCAGCACGCGCGGCACCCAGGTGTGTGCCGGCGTGGTGTTGGGAATGATGTTCTGAGCGCCGGAGCGGCTGCGCCGATAGTCGGGCCCGGCGTAGTCCTCGAGAACCTGATCGCTGGTGTAGTCGTGCACCGACGTTACCGAGGCATGGTCGATGGCATGGGCGTCGGTGATGATCTTCAGCGCCAGGGCCGCCGCGGTGGTGGACGCGGAGCCCGCCGAGACGAGCTGGTCCTCGGCGGTGGCCTGATCGTCGTTCACCCCGTAGATCACCACCCGGTCGAGGCCGTCGTCGGGCAGCACCGAGGTGATGACGCGGCGGGCGCCGTTCTGCAGATGGGGGGTGAGATCGGCGGTGGAACGGTACCTGCCAGTCGCGTCGACGACGAGGTCCACTCCGAACACGTCCCACGGAACTTCGGTGGGGCGGTCGGCGGAGAGCAGCCGGGTGCGGCCGCGCTCGCTCACCAGATAGTTGCCCTTCAGCTCGACGGTAGTGTCGCGGGTCATGGTCTTGGTGAGAAGGTAGTGCAGGATCTCGGGCCGGCCGATGTCCGAGACGGCGGCGATTTCGAATCGCTCGTCCCGCTGCGCCAGCCGGTAGAGCTGCCTGCCGACACGGCCGAAGCCCATCATGCCGATGCGGATCTTGCTCATGTGCCTGCTCCTGTTCGGCATCGCTGGCGGCATTGTACCGCTGTGGCTTCGCCGACGTTACGACCTTCCGCGTTTCACCACCGATTTCCCGCCGTCGGCTCTGCGCCGCCGCCGCCGGCACGATTCCTGAATGCGCCGCTGGCTGGAGCCCTGAGTAACGGAGACCATCATGAAGCTGCAGCGTGTGGAGACGCCTGGCATCGCTCACTACGCCTACGTCATTGCCGATGGCAACGAGGCCGCCGTCATCGATCCCCGGCGAGACGTCGAGGACTATCTGCAGGCGGCTCGGGCGCTGGGCGCGCGGATTCGCTACGTGGTGGAGACGCATCGACAGGAAGACTTCGTCATGGGCTCTGCTCATCTCGCCCGGGAGACCGGCGCCGACGTCGTCAACGGCGACCACGAGCTGTTCGGTCATGGTGATGTGCGACTTCGCGACGGCGACAGCTTTCGGTTGGGCAGCTTGACGATTCGCGGGCTCCACACCCCCGGCCATACCCCGGAGAGCATGTGCTACGCGATCTACCCTGCCGGTGACGACGGCCCCGCCTGGGGCATTTTCACCGGCGACACGCTGTTCTTTGGAACCACCGGCCGCACCGATCTGGCCGACCCGGGCAAGGCGGAAGAATGCGCTGCGCAGCTCTACGACTCCGTGCACGGCAAGCTCGCCGGCCTCGGCGATACCGCGCTGGTGCTGCCGGCCCACGGGCCGGGCTCTGTGTGCGGCAGCGGCATGGCGGAACGGCCGTGGTCTACCCTGGGCGAGGAGAAGGGCTACAACGAGGTGTTCACCTCGAGCCGCGGCGACTTTGCCGGGCAGAAGGGCGCCGAACGCCTTCCCAGGCCGCCGTTCTTCCGCCACATGGAACGGGTCAATCTGGCGGGCGGCGCGCCGCCGGCACTGCGCTGGGGGGACGTGCCGATGCTGGACGCGGACACCTTCGCCGACACCTGTGCGGACAAGCTGCTCTTCGACAGCCGTGAGCCGGAGGGTTTCGCCGGCGGTCACGTGGCCGGCAGCTACAGCATCTGGCTCGGCGGCATGCCGGTATTCGGCGGCTGGGTGGGCGACGAAAGCTCGCCCATTTATCTGATCACCGACCGCGACGTCGACGTCGACACGGCGGCGCTGCAGCTTGGCCGAATCGGCATCGACAACGTCCGGGGCGCCCTGGCCGGAGGCTTCGGCACCTGGCGCAAGTCCGGCCGGCCGATCGTTACCTCGGGAGTAGTGACGCCCCGGGAGCTGTCGGAACGGCGGGGCGAGTTCCAGGTGCTGGACGTGCGGGAAGCCGACGAGTTCGCGGCCGGACACATTCCCGGCGCGTGCCATGCGTACGTCGGCTATCTGCCCTCGCGGCTGAAGAGCCTGCCGCTGGACCGGCGGCGGCCGGTGGCGGTGACCTGCAGCGTCGGCCATCGGGCTGGGCTCGGCGTCAGCCTGCTCGAGAAGGCTGGCTTCGAGGACGTGCGTAACCTGCTCGGGGGCATGAGTGCCTGGAAGAAACTGGACCTGCCCGTGGCGGCGTGACCGCGGGCGAAGCGTCACGCGAGAGCCGTTGTCAGCGCTCCGAAGAGGGCGGATGACCCGCGCTATCCGTATCGGCTGCCTGATCCCTAATTGCCTGGTCCAGAAGATCGAAGATGCGCGGCCGGTCCGACTCGCCCTCCATGTACGCCGTGCCCTGCAGGTAACCCACCGTGGACAGGCTGCGGACGAGCACCTTGCCGCTGTCGGGATAGCTGCAGACCTCGTGAGGGTCGTTGCCGCCGATGGCCAGGAACACCAGATCTTCTTCGAACGGGTTGGCGAACTGGTGCGCGACCCCGGTGCCGGCCGGACAGGAGATGCAGTCGCCGGGGCCGATCTCGTCGAGCCGCTCGCCGTAGCGCAGCACGCCGCGCCCGGAAAGGACGAAGAAGAGCTCGTCCTCGCGCTGGTGGGAATGGAACGGGCAGCTGCTGAACCCGGGCGGGACCCGGGTGACGTTGGCGCCGAGGCGGCCACCCAGAGCGTCCAGCGCCGGGGTGATGCGCTTGTGGCGGTCTCCCCACTGCTTGCCGAAGATGTCTTCGACCTCCGGCACCTGATCGACGTTGACGATGTTGGGCGGTCGCGGGCCGCTCCGGCGGTTCATCGGGGCAGTCTACGCTGCGGCCGCGACGCCATCCAGGCCGCTTGGGCACGGAGGCGGCGATGACGGCGGAGGAAGACTGGCGCGACCATTGGCGGGCGATGCAGGACGCCTGCCGGCGCATCGGCGGCTACCTCCACGGATACGATTCCGGCCGCTTCGAGAGCGACGACAGGACGTTCGACGCCGTGGTGCGGAACCTCCAGCTCATCGTTCGCGCCGCGGAGGGGGTGGACGAGGACGCCCGGGTGCAGATCAGCCGGGACTATTGGCGCACCATTGCCCGGTTCGGCGAAGCGGTGGCCAACAGCGTCGATCGGGACAATCGCAGCGACGTCTGGTGGCTGGCCAACGAAGAGGTGCCGGACCTGCTCGAGGCGCTGCAAGAGGTTCCTTTCGATGAGGCTGAAGCTGAGGCTGGCGGCGAGCCCGGCGACCGCGGCCGGCTCGCGCGTCATCCGCTGCAGATCCCGTGGGCGGGCTGGCGCGACGTCCTGCTCCGGATCTGGAACAGACTGTTCGCCCACAACGTCTTCATCGTCTCGGCCGGCGTCGCGTTCTACGCCCTGCTGTCGTTGTTTCCGGCCCTGGCGACCCTGGTCTCGGCGTACGGGCTGCTGTTCAACGCCGCCGACGTGCAGGGGCAGCTCGAGGCGCTGGCCGGGCTCTTCCCGTCCCAGGCATGGAGCGTGATCGAGGACCAGCTCACCCGGGTAGTGGAGAATCCCAGCGTCGCTCTCAGCGTCAGTGCGGTGGTGGGCTTTCTGTTCACGTTGTGGAGCTCCCGGGCGGGGGTAGGCGCGCTCATGATCGCCATGAACATCGTCTACGAAGAGCCTGAAAAGCGCACCATGATCGGCTGGTACGCGCTCAGCCTGTTACTGACGGTGGGCGCCATCCTGTTCAGCGTCTTCGCGCTGGCGGCCATCGTGGTTCTGCCGGTAGTGCTCGGCGCCATGGGACTCGATCAGTCAGCCACGCTCTGGGTGTCCGTTCTGCGCTGGCCGCTGCTGGCGCTGATCACCGTCGGCGGGCTCTCCATCGTCTATCGCTACGGGCCCAGCCGCCGCCGCGCCCGCTGGCGCTGGGTGAGCGGCGGCGCGGTGGTCGCCACCGTGCTGTGGCTGGTGGGTTCGGTGCTGTTCTCCGTCTACGTGTCTGTGGCGGGTAACTTCAACGAAACCTACGGTTCTCTGGGCGCGGTGGTGCTGCTGATGCTGTGGTTCTACGTCGGCGCCTTCGTCGTGCTGCTCGGCGCGGAGCTCGACGCTGAGAGCGAGCACCAGGTGAGGCTCGACAGCACGATCGGTCCGCCGCGGCCGATGGGCGAGCGCGGCGCCCACATGGCGGATACCCTCGGCAAGCGCCCGTGACCCCCGTCACCGGCCGGCCACCCGTCCGCGGCAGGTGCTGCGAACGTGAACCGATTCACGAACGCCGCTTCGCCAGTTCGGCAAGATTCGCTCGCCCTGCCAATAATGGAGAAATCATGAAGAGTCGAGCTCTTGTCACGGGACTTCTGGCCGCCGGTCTGTGCGGAACCGCCCAGGCGGAGGAGCAGAGCTTCTACGCCGGCAGCGGTGCCGGAATGTACTACGTCAATCTCAACGGTGTCGATTTCGACGAGACGGCGCCTTCCTTCCGGGTGTTCGGCGGCTATGCACTGAACGACTACGTAGCGTTCGAAGCGGGCTACACGAACCTGCTCAAGGCCTCGAACGACGTGGCCGGCGTCAACGTCGACGTGGACGGCAGCAGCCTCGATCTCACCGTGCGCCCGACCCTGCCGCTCGGCGAGAAGGTCAGAGCGTTCGGCGTTCTCGGCTGGTCGCGCTACGAGTTCAACGTGTCGGCGTCCGCCGGCGGCGCGAAGGTCAGTGACAGCGGTAACGACACCGATCTGCTGTACGGCCTGGGCGCGGATCTCCAGCTCGGCGGCAACTGGAACCTGCGCGGCGAGTGGACGACCGTGAACGTCAACGATGCCGACTTCGGCATGTTCTCCGTCTCTGCGGCGTACAGCTTCCGCTGATCACCTCGTCCGCTCCGCCCGGGGGCGATTTTCGTGGTGCCGATAGGGCCGCGAACATCGCCCCTGGGGTGTCCCGGATCGCCCACCCCGCCAGTCTCGAGAACCAGTGCCACCGCGAGCGTTCCGGCGACGGGGCGCTGCGCCGATCCTTCCGCTCTCGGCGGCGCCGGCGTACAGTCCTGAATGTCGTCTCGAGGGAGCACGCCGATGATCGAACGCATTCCGTTCGGCCGCACGGGCCATCTAAGCACCCGGACCCTGTTCGGTGCCGCCGCGCTCGGCGCCATGTCCCAGGAGCGCGCGGACGAGGTCCTCGATCTGCTGCTGAAGTTCGGCGTCAACCACATCGACGTGGCGGCCAGCTACGGTGATGCCGAGCTCCGGCTGGCGCCGTGGATGAGGGGGCACCGCGACGACTTCTTTCTGGCCACCAAGACCGCCGAGCGGACCTACGACGGCGCCAAGGCCAGCATAGAGCGCTCGCTCGAGCGCATGGCGGTGGAACGGATCGATCTCATTCAGTTCCACAACCTCACGGACGAGGAAGGCTGGCGCACGGCCCTGGCCCCGGGCGGCGCCCTCGAGGCGGCCCGGCAAGCCCGCGACCAGGGGCTGGTGCGCTTCATCGGCGTCACCGGACACGGCACCCGGGTGGCCGAGATGCACCTGAAGAGCCTGGACGCCTTCGACTTCGACTCGGTGCTGCTGCCGTACAACCACATGATGATGCAGGATCCGATCTACGCCGAGGCGTTCGAGACACTGTGCCGGCGCTGCCGGGACGGCGGCGTCGCCGTGCAGACCATCAAGTACGTCGCCCGGCGGCGCTGGCGGGACGGCGACCGATCCCGGCACTTCAGCTGGTACGAGCCCATTCGCGAGCCGGAGGCGCTGCGGCGGGCCGTGCACTGGGTGCTGGCGCGCCCGGGCGTGTTTCTGAACACCTCCAGCGACGCGACCCTGCTGCGCCCGACCCTGGAAGCTGCCGACGACTTCGATCCTGCCGACAGCGAGGCGCTGCAGGCGGCGGTGGCCGAGGACGCCCGGCGTCTCAGCGCCGAGCCGCTGTTCGTCCGCGGCGTCAGCGACACCATATGAGCGAACACGGCGACTCCATGAGCATCGATCCCACCGTTGCCGCGCTGCTCGGTGACATCGACTTCGATCCCGATGCCTTGAAAGCCAGATATCTGGCGGAGCGGGACAAGCGGCTGCGCTCGGACGGCATCGCTCAGTACGTCGAGGTCACCGCCGGATTCTCCCGCTACGTGGACGATCCCTACGTGGCGCCCGGCTTCAGCCGCGCTCCGGTGCACGACCACGTGGAAGCGGCGATCATCGGCGGCGGCTTCGGCGGCCTGCTCATGGCCGCCCGGCTGCGCGAGGCGGGGCTCGAGAGCCTGCGCGTGGTGGACAAAGCCGGCGACTTCGGCGGCACCTGGTACTGGAACCGCTACCCCGGCGCCATGTGCGACGTGGAGTCCTACTGCTACCTGCCGCTGCTCGAGGAGCTCGACTACGTGCCGAAGCACAAGTACGCCTTCGCCCCGGAGATCCTCGAGCACTGCCGGCGTATCGCCCGGCATTATCGGCCTGTACGATGACGCGCTGTTCAGACCGCGGTCACCGAGCTCCGCTGGGACGAGACCGCGCGGTGCTGGATCGTCAGCACCGACCGCGGCGACCGGTTCACCGCCCGCTACGTGGCCATGGCCAACGGGCCGCTGTCGCCGACCGAAGCTCCCGGGGATCCCGGGCATCAACGAGTTCGAGGGGCACACGTTTCACACCAGCCGCTGGGACTACGGCTACACGGGCGGCGATTCCAGCGGCAACCTGAGCCGCCTCGGCGACAAGCGGGTGGGCATCATCGGCACCGGCGCCACGGCCATTCAGTGCATCCCGCACCTCGGCGCCGCTGGGCGCAGCAACTGTACGTCTTCCAGCGCACCCCGTCGTCGGTCGACGTGCGCGATAACCGGAGACCGACCCGGACTGGGCCGCCGGCGCTCGAGCCCGGCTGGCAGCGTCGGCGGATGGACAACTTCAACACCATGGTCTCCGGCGGCGACGCACGACGAGGACCTGGTCGCACGACGGCTGGACCGACATCTTCCGCAACCTCACCGGGACGGCTGCAAAGGCCGCGGCAGAGCGCATCGGCCGGCCGCTGACCAGCGCGGAACGGGCGCAGCTGATGGAGCTGGCCGATTACCGGAAGATGAACCAGGTCCGCGCCCGGGTCGACGCCATGGTCGACGACCCGGCGACGGCCGAGGCGCTGAAGCCGTGGTACCGCCAGTTCTGCAAGCGGCCATGCTTCCACGACGAGTACCTGCGAGACGTACAACCGGCCCAACGTCACCCTGGTCGACACCGACGGCAAGGGCGTCGAGCGGCTGACCAGCCACGGCGTGGTGGCGGCGGGCCGCGAATATCCCGTCGACTGTCTGATCTTCGCCACCGGCTTCGAGGTCGGCACCGCGTTCACCCGGCGGGCCGGCTACGACATCGTCGGCCATGGCGGCCGGAGCCTCAGCCAGAACTGGTCCGAGGGCCTGCGCACCCTGCACGGCCTGCACAGCCACGGTTTCCCCAACTGCTTCTTTCTGGGCTTCACCCAGACCGCGGTGACGGTGAACGTGCCCCACGCCCTGGACGAGCAGGCCCGTCACGTCGCTTACGTGGTCGGCGAAGCCCGGGCCCGCGGCAGACCGGTGGTGGAGGCCACGGCCGACGCCGAGCGGGTCTACGTGGACGAGGTACGGAGCCTGGCGCGGCTCGGCGGGCGCTTCTACGCGGAGTGCACGCCCGGCTATTACAACAGCGAAGGCGCGCCCGGCAACCGCAACGGCTTCTTCAGCGACATGTACGGCGCCGGCCCCATACGCTTCTTCGAGCTCCTCGCGGAGTGGCGCGCCGATGGTCGCCTGGACGGTCTGGATCTGCGTTCGCCATCACGGCCGAGCCCGAACGCGGCGCCTTCCGACGGGTCCAACGCTTCATGAGGAAGTGGATCGTCGCCTTGCTGCTCGGCCTTGCGACGCTGGTGAGCGTCGAGGCACTGGACGGCGCGAATCACGGCGCGTTCGGCCAACACGCCGCAACCATCGCCGTCTGTCTCGACGACGACCGGCTCTCGGGTTACCCGGCTGAGCCGGCGTCTCCGCCCGCGGCCAGCTCGGTTCCCGTACCGGTATTTCGCGCGGTCGCCGTCTGCCGGGACGTCCCGCCAATGCGCACCGCGGGCAGCGCTGCCCGGCAAGCCGCCCGCGGACCGCCCGCATCGTCCCTCTCCTGACCCGTAGATCGAGTCTCGATTGACATCCTGCGCCCGCGCCGCGGCGCCCAGTGGCCGCCGGGCCGGTGCAGCGAGGAGGTGGACCATGACCGCACTGCAGCTACACAACGTCGATACCGCCGATCACCTGGTATCGCCAGCGGAATTTTCCGACGTCGGCCTGCGCTCGTCAGCGCTGACGCTCTTTACGGACTTTCGTCGCCACGAGCCGTTGGTGATCGATGGATGGATGACGGCCACCGCCGCCCAGCAGTACATGCGTCAGAGCAACGCCAAGCTGCGTCTGGTGGTGGATCACGGCGGCGAATTCATCGGCACCATCACGCTGGCCGAGCTGTCGGAGGAACGGCTGCTCAAGCGAGTGGCCGCCGGCGAGCGCCGCAACGAGATCCAGGTGATGGACCTGATGACCCACCGGCACGAGTTGCGCGCCCTGGACTACGACGATCTGCGCCGCGCCAGAGTAGGCGACGTCATCGACACCCTGCGCTATCACGGCGAGCGCCATTGCCTGGTGGTGGCCTTCCGGACCCACCGCATTCGCGGCCTGATCGCCGCCAGCGACGTGGCCCGCCGGCTGCACACCAACCTCGACATGCCGGCCGCACCGACGTTCGCCGATGTGTTCCGGGTGATCCACGGCTGAGCGCCGCTCGGCTCGTGCAGGGCGGCGCCTCGCACAGGCTCGGCAGCATGCCGGTGCAGGCGGCTGCTACAGGTCCTGGCCGAGGCGCAGGCGCTTGGTCTCCAGATAGCCTCGGCACGCGGGATGGGCTGCGCTTTTCAGCGACGCCCGGCTGACCTCGATGCCGTGAGCGCGCAGGCTTTGCAGCTTGTCCGGATTGTTCGTCAGCAGCATGCAGCGGCGCACGCCGCGGTGGTGCAGGTAGGCAGCGGCGGGCCGGTAGCTGCGGGCGTCCACGGGCAGCCCCAGCGCTACGTTGGCATCGACGGTGTCGAGCCCCTGATCCTGCAGGGCGTAGGCTCTCAGCTTGTTTTCGAGGCCGATGCCGCGGCCTTCCTGACGCAGGTACACCAGCACTCCGCAGCCGGCCCGGTGGATGCGTTGTAGCGAGTCGTCGAGCTGCTGGCCGCAGTCGCAGCGCAGCGAGCCGAAGATCTCGCCGGTGGCGCACTCCGAGTGGACGCGTACCAGCGGCCGCTCGCCGCTGCCGAGGCCTACCGAGAGCGCGAGATGGGGCAACGGCTCCCCGGCGCCTGTCTCCGGCCCCTCGCTGAGGCTGCCGCCCAGCCGGAAGCTTTCCATCAGGAACTCGCCGTGCCGGGTGGGCATGCGGGCGGCGGCGGTGATGGTCAGGGGCGGTTGCCGCATTCCTCAGGCCTCCTTGATGACGGTTTCGATGGTCAGCCCGAAGCTGGCGATGCCGGGAAAAGACAGCTCACGGCTGGCCAGCAGATGGATGCGTCGCACTCCCAGGGCGTTCAGCACGTAGCTGCCGAGCCCCACCTCGCGCCACACCGCGCCGGTGGTCTCTTCTTCCTGGGCGCTGCTGGTCGCAGGCAGATAGATGAACACGCCCTGCTCGGCGGCGCTGATCAGCTCGAGCGAGCGTGAGATGACGTTGCCGGGCGCCACGGCGCTGGCGAGAAAATCCCGGTCCCGCACGCCCTTCACCACCCGCACCAGGGTGGGGCGGTCGCCGTCGATGTCGCCGCATGCGCGCGCCTTGACCACCGCGGTGATCTGCTTGGCGTCGAACGCGGTGCGGTAGACGTGCACGCTGAGCGGCGCGCCGCCCAATGTCATCGGGGTGGCGGCCATCTCCTGCACCAGCACTTCGTTGCTGGCCCGGTAGCGGATCAGCGCATCGATGGAGATGATCGGCAGATCGTGCTGGGCCGAGAAAGCCATGAGATCGGGCACGCGCTTCATGGTGCCGTCGTCGTTCACCAGCTCGCAAAGCGCAGCCGCGGGCCGGCAGCCAGCCAGACGGCAGAGGTCCAGCGCCGCCTCGGTGTGGCCCGAGCGCACCAGCACGCCGCCCGGGGCGTAGCGCAGGGGAAAGACGTGACCGGGACGGATGAAATCGGCAGCCGTGGATTCCGGGTCGGCCAGCGCGTTCAAGGTGTTGGCGCGCTCCTGAGCAGAGATACCGGTGGTCATACCGGGCAGGTAGTCGACCGACACGGTGAATGCGCAGCGGTGGGGCTCCTGATTGCGGTCCACCATCGGCGGCATCTCGAGGCAGTCGAGGCGGACCGGTTCCACCGGCGCGCAGATGACTCCGCTGGTGTGGCGGATCATGAACGCCATTTTGTCCCGGGTGGCATGCTCGGCGGCGAAGATCAGGTCGCCTTCGTTCTCCCGGTTCTCGTCGTCCACGACGATCACGACGCCGCCGCCAGCGACCTGTGCCACTGCATCGTCCACTGAAGAAAATTCGCCGGTTCTGCTCATCGCCCGTGTCCCGATGGTTGCATTGACCGGATGTTAGCGCTCCGACTAATGTTCATAAATAGAAATACATGGACCATGATTGTCTGAAAATGAACAACGAGTTGCGGTGGGATCAGGTGCGGTACTTCCTCGCCGTGGCGCGGGCCGGCTCGGTGGTGGGAGCCGCGCGCCGGCTCGCGGTGAGTCACGCCACGGTGATCCGCAACATCTCCCAGCTCGAGCAGCGCCTTGGCCTGCGGCTGTTCGATCACGTCCGCTCCGGCTACCGGATCACCGCGGACGGTGAGGAGGTGCTGGTCAGTGCCGCGGCCATGGAGGAGCACGCGGAGGCGCTGCTGCGCCGGGCGACGGGCAAGAATCCGGTGCCGGAAGGCGTGCTGAAGCTGGTGGTGTCGGATGGTTCGCTGTTCGATCCCATGCCGCTGCTGCGGCAGTTCCAGCGTGCGCATCCGACCATCGAGCTGGCGCTTGAGGACGTGCCAGTGGAGGCGGAGGCGCGGCTCGCGCGGCTTCATGCCGACGTGGCCATCCTGGTGACGGACTCACCGCCGGAGGAACTGGTGGGCCGCCAGCTCGGCCGGGTCACGTTCGGCTACTTCGCCAGCGCGGACTGCCTGGCCGCGCTGCCCGCGACGCCCGGTCCGCAGGACTGTCCGTGGGTGGTGTGGTCCCTCGGCCCGTCCTCAGAGCTGGACGACGACTGGCACCGGACGGCCCTGCGCCGGCTGACCCCCCGCCCGCGCGTCGTTCTGCAGGCAGAGCGCCATGCCGAGGCCCTCGCGGCGGTCCGTGCTGGGGTCGGCGTGGGCATGCTGGCGGACGCGACAGCGGCGGGGCTCGAGCGCCTGCCATTCGCGCAGCCCCGGGAATCGTTCGCGGTCTGGCTCCTCACCCATCCCGACCTGCGCCGCGCAGGGCGGGTACGGGCACTGTTCGACTTCGTCGCCGACACGTTCCACGGCGCGGCGCGCCCCGTGTCAGCCTGAGCCATGCTGCCGCAAACGGAATCGGCGCACTCCAGCGCCTCGGGAAAGGCCAGGGTGACGAACTGAAACAGCAGGTCGCCGAGGTAGTACGCCGCTCGGTAAAGGGCGCCGAATGTCACCAGGTATCGGAACGCCCGCCCAGGGGAACACTCACCCCTCCCGCGGAAGGGCTCAGCCGGCTTCGAGTCAGTGCAGCGAGTAGTGCTCCGGGGCCTGCTCGATGATCGGATCCTGGCCACCCGCCTGCTCAAGCGTCCACCACAGGCAGCCGACGACGACGCCGGCCTGCTCGGCGTCGAAAGCGTTGAAGCAGCGCCGGCCCCGGGCGCGCATGGTGCCGCCACCCCCCAGATCGAGGGCGCCCCGGAGATTGAAGACGACTCTATGGCGCCGAGCCGCGGCTGGCAAGCGAGTCTGCTTCCGTACCGCCGGCAGCCGGCGCTGGCAGCAGCAGGTCTTCCAGGAAGAATGCCGACAGCGACGCGCGGCCAGACAGAGCGGCCTTGCGGTACAGCGCGCGGGCCTGCTCCCGAATGGTGCGCTCGCTGGTCTGGCGCAAGCGGGCGATCTCCTTGTGGCTCAGGCCCTTGAGCAGCAGAAGCCCGACCTCGGCTTCCGCCTTGCTGAGCTGCCATTGCCGGAACTGCCGGTCGATGGCCGAGGACAGCCCCTGGAGCAGCGCCTGGTTGTCCTGACGCCACTGCTCCGCTTCCACCCGCGCCCGGGTCAGATCGGACCGGGACTGGCGGAGCTGCGCCCACAGCAGCCCCACCCCGCCGGCGGCCACCAGCAGCACGGCGAGCTCCGCCGACAGGTGGCCCCAGGTTGCGCCTTCGCGGTAGTCGACCACCAGGTCCGAGAGGATGAGCAGACCGATGGCGCCGAACAGTGCCATGGCAGCCAGCGCGGAGCGGCGGGCGTGTACGTCATCCGACATATGAGGGCTCGATACGCCGATTCCAGCGGGATTGCGTCGCATGGCGGATGTTACCAGCCGTCCCTCACCCGCACAGTCGTGGCTCGACTGAACATGGAGACTGTCATGGAGACTTCCGGCAAATGGATTCGCGTCTGGGACCCGGTGGTGCGTATCGGGCACTGGAGCCTGGTGGCGGCGTTCTTCACCGCCTATTTCACCGAGGGCAAACCGCTGACCGCTCACGTCTGGGCGGGCTACCTGGTGGCAGCCGTGGTGGCGCTGCGGCTGGTCTGGGGCGCAGTGGGGACGCGCCATGCCCGGTTCGGCGGCTTCGTGCGCTCGCCGCTGGCCGGGTTGCGGTATCTGCGCGACGTCGCCACGGGCCGGGCGCGCCGTTACCTGGGCCACAACCCGGCAGGGGCGGCCATGATCGTGGTGCTGCTTCTGAGTCTGACCTGCACCGCCGCCTCCGGCATGGTGTTGTACGCCTACGACAAAGGGGCCGGCCCTCTGGCGCCGCTGCTGGTCGAGCAGCCCGCGGCGAAGGCGCCGGTCGCGGCGCCGGCTGCGGAACCCGGCAGCCTGCAGCAGCGCGTCGAGACGGTGAAGCGTCATCACCGCAAGAGCGGGGCCGGGAGAACGTGGAAGGAGATCCACGAGTTTTTCGCGAACTTCACCCTGTTCCTGGTGATCGTGCACGTCTCCGGCGTGGTGTTGTCGAGCCTCGCCCACCGGGAAAACCTGGTGCGGGCCATGTTCACCGGCCGCAAGCGCGAAGCCTGACCATCCGGGGCAGCGCTCCCCCCGACATCGGAGCGGAGGGGTAATCAAATGAACAGAGCATTTTTGGGCGTGTGCCTCGTGCTTGGCTGCGGCGCCGCGGCGGCAGTCGCCGCGCAGCCGGTCACGCCCGAGCAGGCCCTGCTCGACAGCATCAAGCAGGGCCCTCTGGCCAAGCTGGGACCCTGGCTGATCAACCTGCACGAGGAGTATCAGCGGTACGCATCCTCGGGCAAAAAGAAGACGCCGGCCGACTTTCGATCGAGCGATCCTCTGCTGCAGGTACGCAACGGCTTCGTGGCGATTGAAGGCGTCGCCAATGACCCGGCCGCGCTGCGTCTGACCCTCAATGCCATCGGTGCCACGCAGATTCGTGGCCGACTGCTGTTCTCCGCCATGGTGCCGGTGGACCAGCTCGCGCGGCTGGGCCGTGACCGGGCGCTGCGAAGCGCCCGGCCGGTGATGGCGAAGACCCGCGCCATGCCGCTGCCGATACCGGTGCAGGGCCAGGGCGTGGTCAGCCTTTTCGGCCAGGGCGGCAATGCCAGCGACCTCGACGGCAGCGGCGTGCGCGTCGGCGTGCTGTCGGACAGCTACAACTGCGAACCGGGTCCGTTCCTGCCAGGTGCGCCGACGTCCACGGTCGACGAAGACCAGACCAACGGTGAGCTGCCGGCGGACGTGGTGGTGGCCGACAACGGCGCCTGCCCGGGCACCGACGAGGGCCGTGCCATCATGCAGATCGTCCACGACATCGCGCCCGGCGCGGGGCTCGCGTTTCACACGGCATTCAACGGCCGCTTCGACTTCGCTTGCGGAATTCTGGAGCTCGCCGGCATCGACACGCCCGGCGCCGCGGCTGCCTGCGGCGCGGTCGGCGTGGATTATTCGCCCCAGTCGGGCGACTCGGCGACGGCTTGAACAATCCGTTCAGCAGCTTCCTCACCGACCCCGATCCGGACCCGGCGTCGGAGTATCCGAACTTCTTCGGCACGTCGGCGTCGGCGCCCGCGGTCGCGGCGGTGGCGGGTCTGATGCTGGAGAAGAACCCGGGCCTCACGCCGGAGCAGATTCGCGGCGTGCTGCGGGATACCGCGGAGGATATGGGCCTTCGCTATACCAATCGGGCGACGCCGGACGGGCCGGTCACCGACGTGTACGCTATCGAGGACATCGACGATCCGAATCAGCCGTTCGATTTCGACACCGGCTGGGGATTCGTCGACGCGGCGGCTGCGCTCTCCGCAACACCGCCGAGTCCCTGACCGCGCCCTGGAACACCCGCACGGTCACGTCACGCTTCGGTGACGGCGTGATCGTGTCGGTGTCCGGCAGAACCTATCCCACCGTGTAGAAGTCGATGATCACCCGGTCGGCCTCGCGCATGCCGGAGCCGATCACGATGGCGCGGTTGAGCCACCCGTAGCTCCGCGACGCCGTTTCGAGCTGAGCCGTGGTGCGGAAGTAGTAGTCCCGCGGGTTTACCGGCTCGCCCTTGGCGAGCCGCGCCATGGTGTGCTCCGGGCCATGACGCAGACCCCGGTCCTGCACGTACACGATAGCGCCGTCGTGGGTCTCCAGCGCGTAGCGGGCGTCGAGCTGAGCGCAGTAATCCCGGCGCTGGATCAGCCAGTCGCCGCCGCCCGCGAGCACGCGGCCGCGCAGGCGCTCGCCGGTGAACTCTCCGCCGCCGATCGCGACGATGACACGCTTGCCCAGCGGGACGTCGCCCAGCGGCTGTGGTGACGACACTTCGAGGCGCACCTGCATCAGGTGGCTGAGAGTCGGAACGGCTGGCTGATGAGGCATGATCCGGCGCTCTCAGCGACCGTTCACGGTCTTCACGTCGAAGCCGGCGGTCTGCTTGTAGCGGGCGGCGATGGCTTCCATCTCCTCCGCCTGAATGACGTCGTGGATGTTCGCGAAGCCGTCCGGTGCGCGTTCCTCGGCCATCTGCATCACCTGCTCCGGGCCGTTGCCGCGGTTGGCCAGGACGATGGCGGCGGTAGCGGGCCGGCGCTCGGCCTCGTAGGCGGCGAACGCCGCACGGACGTCGCTCGTGCGCTTCAATTCGGCCGCCAGCTTCTCGGCGTCCAGGATCCCCTGGGACGCGCCGTTGGAGCCGATGGGATACATGGGGTGCGCGGCGTCACCTACCAGGGTCATGTTGCCGTGACTCCAGCGCGGCAGCGGGTCCCGGTCCGTGAGCGGGAACTCGTACGCGTGCTCACAGTGGTCGATGATCCAGGGGATGTGGATCCAGCCGAAGTTCCAGCTCTGGAACGGCCCCTTGAACACGTCGGCAGAGACTTTGCGGTTCCAGTCCTGAGTGTCGCCCTGACGCTCGGGCACCGACAGCTCGGCGATCCAGTTTATGAGCGCGCGGCCTTCTTCTCCCGGAATTCGGGCGATGGGATAAGCGACGAACTTGCAGTCCTGATAGCCGGCCATGAACATGGTGCTGCCGTCGAGGAAGGCGTCGCCGACCGTGATGCCGCGCCACAGCACGCGGCCGCCGTAGATGGGCTCGCCTTCGTCCGGGTAGAGCCTGCCGCGGGCCGTGGACTTGATGCCGTCCGCCGCCACCAGGCATGCCCCCTCGACGCTGCGGATCTCGCCGGCGCTGGTGACGAAGGTCGCCTCGATGCCGTCCGCGGTGTCCTGCCACGCCGTGAGGCGGTGGCCGGTCTTTACGACGTCGGGCCCGATCCGCCGGCGGACCGCCTCGAGCAGCAGCGCCTGGAGCTGCCCCCGGTGAATCGAGTACTGCGGAAAGCGGTAGCCGGCCGCCAATCCGCGCGGTTCTGCCCAGATGCGCTGGCCGTGCTTGTTGTAGTAATGCAGCGCACTGGTGCGGATGCCCGTGCGGTCCAGCTCGGCAGCGAGGTCCAGCCCGTAGAGAACGCGCACCGAATGGGGCAGCAGGTTGATGCCGACCCCCAGTGCCTTCAGCTCGTCCACCGACTCGAAGATCCGGACGTCTCGGCCCTGGCGGTGCAGGAGCAGGGCGAGCGTCAGGCCAACGGGGCCTGCTCCGGCGATGATGACCTGCTTGGGCATGAATCTGCTGACGGTGCGGTTCAGGGAACAGGTCGATTGTACCCGGATTCCGCGCGTCGCACCGGGTCCCGGGCAAGCGGCTTGCGGGGGCGGGCGCTGTTGGCTAGCCCGCGCCGCTGCGGCTGTCGGCGCGGCGGATGATGATGTCGCCATTCACGGTCTTGAAGCGCATCTCGGCGCCGCCGCCGCCTACCTTGGCACGCGTATCCCGAGCCAGGCGTACCCGATAGCGGTCGGCGCTGCCGCCGCTTTCCACCACCGGCTGCTGGGGCTCCAGGTCCACGTCGAAGTCCGTCAGCACCTCGCCGCGACCGGAGTCGATGCGCCAGTCCGCGGCCAGGCCCGGCGGAAACGTCACCTCGACGTCGCCATTGAACGTCACGAACGACATGGGCTCGCCGGCCGCCACCTTGCTGAAGCTCACCTTCACGTCGCCGTTGGTGTTGTTCACCACCGCCGAGCCGCCGATGCCGGCGGCCACCACCGCCCCGTTTACGTTCGAGAGCTCGTGCTCGCCGCTGACGCCCTCGACGTGCAGATCGCCGCCGTTGACGGTGGCGGCGTGCACCGAGGTCTGCCGCGGCACGGAGATCTCGAGATCGACGCCGCGGCTGGTCCAGTCCACGCCAACGGACACGGTGTTGTCGTGCTCCTCGGCGGTGACGCCGAGAGACGTCCCTGGGATCCGCTTCAGACCGCCGGCGGCGCTGCGCTCATCCTCGTCAGACACCTGGCGGCCGTGCTCACGGGCGACGACCAGCACGGCGTTGCCGTCGTAGCCTTTCACCGTGAGGCTGCCGTCGGTCAGCGACACGTTCAGCACCGCCGGGCGGCCGGGATTGCTGAGTGGCACGGTGAGCTGGTGGCCCGGGTCGGCGACCGTCTCAGCCGCCGGTGTGGCGGCGCCAACTGAAGACGCGACGGCGGCGAGCAGCAGTGCTGCGGCGCCGAGCGCGAGCGGTTTCTGGTGGTGGGTAGTCATCTTCAGCGCACCTCCTGCTTACGGACGTTGATGTCACCGTTCAAGGTGGAAAAGGACTGCATCGGTCCCCCCGTGCCCACACGCACCCGCGCGTGTTCGTCGTTGCGGATCCGATAGCCATTGCCCCGGCCGCGCTCTTCCACCGGCGTCGCCGGCAGCGGCTCCACGTCGAAGTCGGTCCAGGCCTCGCCGTGCGCGGTCTCGAACGACAGGTCGGTGGAGATCCCAGCGGGAAACGCCACATCGATCGAACCATTGACGGTCTCGAAGCTGCTGGATCCGCCGGGAGCCTGCTCGAACGACGCTTCCAGACGGCCGTTGACCGTGCGGGCACGACCGTCGCTGCGCACCCCGGTGAGGGTCACTGACCCGTCGACGTTGGAGATGTCGAAGGCGCCGTGCACGCCGGCAACCCGGATGTCCCCGCCGTTGACGGTCGAGAGCGCCAGGGACACGTCGGCGGGCACGGTGAGATCGATGTCGTAGCGGACCGAGTACCCGTGCCAGTTGAGCGGGCAACCGCAGTCGCAGCCGGAGTCCCCCGCCTTGCGCACGCGGAACGCCACGCCGGCGTCGGTGCGCTGGGATCTGAGCTCCACCTCTTTTCTCGCCCGCGCCACGTCGTCGGCGGTATTGCCGCGAATCGTCTCGGTGGCCCGGAGCCGTACCTGACCCTGCTCGCCGGAGGTAACCCGAATGCTGCCGATCACGTTGGCGACAGTGACCTGGGCGGGTGCACCCGGCTCGAGACGGGCCGTGTCCTCGAAGGTGCGCGTGGCCACCTGCTCCGCGCGCACCGCGGAGGTCAGCAGCATCAGGCCTGCGGCCGCAGACCAGGTAAGGTTCGCCGTTCTCATAGTTCGATTCCTCCTCAGACGCCGGTGTCCGCAGCGGAAACGCGGGATTCACGCAACGCTTCGCTTAGATCGGCCCTTACGCGCGGATCCGCGGCTTCGCTCGCTGCCAGCCGGCGCACCGCGTCGATGCCCGCGCCGGCGCCGCTCTCCAGCAATACCCGCCCGAGCGCGACCTGCAGCAACGGGTCGTGCTGCTCCGGCAGCGCCGCGGTCAGCCCGCGGACCACCTGAGGTGACTCCAGGTGTTGGCGCAGCGCGTCAACGGCCGCCAGCCGCACGTTGACGCTGCGGTCGTGGCTCACCGTGTCGATCAGTGCCTCGACGGTGCGAGGATCGACCCCGGTGCGGGACCGGGCAGCGGGCCGGGACATCCAGTCGACGGCGCGCAGGCGCTCGGCGGCCGATTGATGATCCAGCAGCGCCAGGCTGACGGCGTGCACCTCCTGCTGCAGCGCGGCGATGTCTTGCTCAGTGGAGCGCACGCCGGCATGACCGAGGACCAGGCCGGCGGCCAGCAGCATCAGCGCGAAGCCGCCCTGGGGCAGGGATTGCGGCAGGCAGTCGCGCAGCCAATCCAGAGGACCGCCGCGCTGCTCGTAGGCGGCGAGGGCGGCGTGCAGGCGTGCCCGCATCCGTGCATGGGGAACGTCCCTGCCGGCAGGCTCGAGCGATTGCATGTCGTCCCACAACTCGGTCATGGCGCGGGCCTCGGTCCGGCAGTCGGAGCATTCCTGCAGATGCGCGGCCAGGCGCTGCTCATCGTCGTTCGGTAACCCGGCAGCGAGCCGCTCGGATGCCAGCCGCATGGCGTCGTCGCAGTTCATGTTGATCCCTCCTCGAGAAGCTCCAGATAAACCTCGCGCAATTGCCGCATGGCGCGGTGAACGCGCACCTTCACCGCGCCGACCGAGCAGCCGAGCACCCGGGCGATCTCTTGGTAGCTCTTCAGCTCGAATCGGCTCAATACCAGCACCTCCCGCCGCGGTGCGGGCAGGGCCTGCAGCGCCCGGCGTACCAAGTCGTGCCGGTCGTCGTCGCCGGTGGCCGCCTCCGCCGCCTCCGCCGGCTCTTCCTGAGAGGTGTCAGACGCCGGCGGGACGGCGTTTCGCCGCAGATGGTCGGCGCAGGCGTTGCGGGCGATGCGGAACATCCAGGGCGTGAAGCCGTGGTTCTCGCGAAAGCTCCTGCGGTACTTCAGCATCCGCAGAAACACGTCCTGAACCAGATCCTCGGCGGCCTGGCGATTGCCGGTCATGGTCACGCAGAAGCGATAGAGGCGGACGTGGTGACGCTCGAACAGGGTTGCCAGCGCCGCGGTGCGGCCGGCCCGCACCTCGCGCATCAGCGCGCTGTCAGTTGCCTCGGTCACCGGTCTCGCGCTCTCCTGCTGCCTGCCATTGGTATACCGGTATACCGGAGTAGCGCGTAAAAGGTTACGTCGGGTCAGAGATCATCACAGCCGCAGCAGCACCAGACCCGCCACCACCGCGACGGTCGACGCGGCGCGCAGCCAGGTGAGCTGCTCGCCGAGGAACGCGACGCCCATCAGCACGGCGAACACCACACTGCTCTCCCTGAGCGCGGCCACCGCGGCGATGGGCGCGAGGGTCATGGCCCAGACGACGATCCAGTAGGCGCCGAGCGACAACAGCCCGGCGATGCTGCCGGTGCCGCCGTTCGTGACGAAGGCGCGCAGCACCTGCGGGCGGCGGCGAACCAGCCCGTAGGCCAGCAGCGGAATGCCGTCGAGCACGAACAGCCAGAGCACGTAGGCGTGGGGGTCGCCGGCGCTGCGGGCGCCCAGCCCGTCGCAGAGCGAGTAGCCGGCAATGAATCCCGAGGTCGTCAGCGCGTAAGCGGCGCCTCGCGGCGCGCGCCGGAGCAGCCGCCAGCCGCCTTCGAACGTCAGGAGCAGGATGCCGCCGGCCAGGGTGAGCACGGCGCCCGTCTGCCAGCCGGACACCGTCTGGCCCAGCACCAGCGCGCCGACGATCAGGGTCAGCAGCGGTGCCGTACCCCGCGCCAGCGGATAGATCCGGCCGAGCTCGCCATGGTCATACGCGATGGCCAGAAACGTGTTGTAGCCGACATGGAACCCCAGCGAGGCGGCCAGCCACGGCCAGGCTGCGGGATCGGGCGGGCCGAGCCAGACCGCGCCGGGCAGGGCAAGCAGGCCACTGAACGCGGCGAGCAGGGTCACCATGCTCAAACGGTCGCCGTGGAACCGCAGCAGCGCGTTCCACGCCGCGTGCAGCACCGCTGCGAGCAGCACCGCCAGGGCAACGGGAAGGCTCATGGCCAGGGTGTATGACACGTGTGGCCGTCCGCGGCAACGGACGTTCCATCGCAGCGCACGCAGTCGACTGGCGCTTGTGCTTTGGACTCTCTATTTTGGACAGGGCGGCCGTTCAACTGCACACTTGCCGTTCGATGCCGCCAGGGAGAGGGGAGCCCATGACAGTGAGAGTTCTGTGTGTCGTCTTGTGTCTGCTGTGCGCGTCTGCGAGGGCGGAGGACGCCGCGCCTGCGGCTGAGCCGGCGGCCCAGCCGTTCACCGAGGCGTTCGCCACCATGCGCGACCAGGTGAAGCTGGCCGCCAACGTGTACCTGCCGGAGGGCAAGGGTCCGTGGCCGGTCGTCGTCACGCGCACGCCATATCTGAAGGACAACCCGCGCTGGAACCAGGGCGCGAAGCGCTACACCGACGCCGGCTACGTCTACGTGGTGCAGGACGTGCGCGGCAAGGGCCACTCCGAGGGCTTCTATCAGGCTTTCGTCAACGCCCTGGAAGACGGCTATGACACGGTGGAATGGCTGGCGGCTCAGCCCTGGAGCAACGCCCGGATCGGCATCACCGGCGCCTCGGCCATGGGCATCACCTCCAATATGGCGGCGGCCGCGAATCCGCCGCACCTGCAGGCGGCCTACGTGATCGTGGCGCCGGACAGCCGGTTCCAGTACACGTTCTTCAACGGCGTGTTCAAGGACAAGGACTCCAGCGGCTGGCTGCGTCAGCAGGGCGTTTCCGAACAGGCGGTGCGCGATCTCGAGGCGCGCGCCACCTGGGATGCGTTCTGGCAGGTCACCGACATGCGCCGGCTGCGCGAGAACGTCCACATCCCCATGTACAACGTGGGCGGCTGGTACGACATCTTCTCGGCCGGTGCGCTCAGCAACTTCTCTTATCTGCAGAACCACGGCGGCAACGGCGCCCGCGGCAACCAGAAGCTGTTCATGGGCCCGTTCGGCCACGGCCCGCTGTCGGGCGACCTGGAGTACCCAAACTCCGGCGGCCGCTTCAACGACGACAACGAGATCCGCTGGTTCGATCACTGGCTGAAAGACGCCGACAACGGGATCATGGACGAGCCGCCGGTGAAGTACTACATGATGGCCTCCGCCCGCAAAGGCCATCTGTCAGACAGCAATCGATTCGTCGAGGCGGCCAACTGGCCGCTGGCCAGCACGGCTGTCCGTTGCTACCTGAGTGACCACCTGGCGCTCTCCCGGCACCCCGGCAGCACCGGCGAGTACCGTTACCGCTTCGACCCCAAGCATCCGGTGCCCACCTTCGGCGGTGCCAACCTGACGTTCGAACGGGGTCCCGAAGACCAGCGTCAGGTGGGTCAGCGTCCGGACTATCTGCGCTTCCAGACAGCGGTGCTCGACGAGGACGTGGTGGTCGCCGGTGACGTGAAAGTGGACCTATGGGCCGCCACCGACGGCCCTGACACCGACTTCATGGTGAAGCTGGTCGACGTCTACCCCGACGGCTACGAGGCGCTGGTGCTGGACGCGCCGATCCGCACCCGCTATCGGCACGGCCGCAGGCCCGACGACGTGGAGATGATGCGTCCCGGCGTGCCCGCGAAGCTCGCCATCGATTTGTGGAGCACGGCCATCACCTTCGAGAAGGGCCATCGAATCGCCCTGCACGTGACGTCCAGCAACGCGCCGCGGTTCGAGGTCAACCCGAACACGGGCGCGCCGCCGGGCAGCGCCGACCACGAGACACGCGTGGCGAGAAACGAGGTCTTCTACGGCGGCGAGATGCGGTCCGCCCTGGTGCTGCCCGTGATCTATCCGGAGTAGCCGGTCGATCGGCGAACGGGTTGCGCTTCCAACCGTTTCGGTAGATGGGGATTTCTGCTATGAAACTGACCCGTGCGGCTCCGTGTTTGGCCATCTGCATGGGGAGGGGGTGGAATGACGAAGACCGTGACGCTCCTCACGTACGTCTTTCTGATGGTTGGCGCCGGGCTGCTGGCGGGCGCGTTTCTGTTTTACCGGGACACGGCTGGGTTTCTGGATACGGCCGTCAGGGCCGATGGCACAGTCATCGAGCTTGCCGCGTCGCGGAGCAGCAGTGGATCCACCACGTATCGGCCGGTGGTGCGTTTCACCGCCTCCAGGGGCGAGGCAATCGAGTTCACTTCTTCCGCGGGCAGCAATCCGCCCGGCTACTCCGAGGGCGACGCCGTCGGCGTGCTGTACCCGGCCGGCAGCCCGCGCCGCGCCAGGATTGACGGCTTCTTCTCGCTGTGGGGGGCGCCCCTGATCTTCGGTGGCATCGGCTCCGTGTTCTTCCTGATCCCGTTCGGCATCATCGCCACTGGCCGGATGAAGGCCCGGCGGGACGCCTACCTCAGGCGGAACGGGATCTCCATCGACACGACGTTCCAGAGCGTCGCGCTCAACGAAAGCCTCAGCGTGAACGGCCGGCACCCTTACGTGGTGCTGAGCCAGTGGCAGGATCCGGCCACGTCCAGGGTGCACGTCTTCCAGAGCGGCAACGTGTGGTACGACCCGTCCAGCTACCTCACCGGCAATCCGATCAAGGTGTTCATCCAGCGGAACGATCCGTCGAAGTACGTGGTGGATCTGTCGTTCCTGCCGGAGTTGGCGGGCTGAAGGGAGATGGATGAGGTTACTGGCGCGCCCGACAGGATTCGAACCTGTGACCTTTGGCTCCGGAGCTCGTGGGGGGGAAGCCCTCAGTTCTGCTCATAGGCGATCTTCATGATTTCGGCGGCAACAAAGGCTTTGGGATAGTAGTCTTCGACTTCCTCCAGGATCCCCGCGGCAGCTAGCTTTTCCAGGTCCGTCTTGGCGGTAGGGTACGAAACCCCATGCTTCTGCTGCGCCTGAGTGACTGTGATGATCGGTGTCTCGAAGAGGGACTCGATCAAACTGGATAGGCGAACTGAACCTTGCTTGAGCCTCTCCAGGTACTCGCCTCGGAGGTTCACCAACCGATCGATCCTGTCAGTTGTGTCTAGCGTTTGCTGGATTGTTCCTTCCAGGCAGAAGCGCAGCCATTCCGTCATCTGGTTCCGAGCACTTACGTTGAACAGGCGGTCGATGTATTCGTCCTTGTGTTGCTCGAAATATGGACTGAGATACAGCCATGGCTGCTGCAGCCTGCACCACCTGAAGACCATTAGAGAAAGAAGGACGCGGCCAATTCGACCGTTTCCATCGAGAAAGGGATGTATTGTTTCGAACTGGTAGTGCGCGATAAAGGCGCGAAGCAGGGGGTCGCCTTGTTCGTTGCTGATGAACGTTTCGAAGCCCTGCAGGCAAGACGACATCGACACGGCGGGCGGCGGGGTGAAGCGCCTCGCGGAGCCGATGTAGACCTGGCGGTCTCTGAACTCACCGGGCGTCTTGTCTTGGCCGCGGACCTGGTCCAGGAGGATGGCGTGCAGCGATCGAATCAGGTGAAGTGAAATCGGCTGTCCGTCGCGAATTGCCTGTTGGCCATGGGCGAGAGCCGTCCCGTAGTTGTACACCTCCCGCCAATCGTTGGCCGGATCCCGATCCGAGCCGGGTTCGCGCGGCTCGAGACCGTAAAGAAGAAGCTGTTTCGGTGTGGCGTAGGTGCCCTCCAAGCTCGACGAAGTCAACGCCTCGCGTTGTTGAAGCGGTCTGAGCAGGAGTTCGTGTCCCGGGAGGTAGCGCCCCGCTCCATCCAACCGTGCGAGATTCTCCCGCGCCTGTGTCAGCAGCGGCCAAAGCTCGGTTGGTGGCTCAGCATCTGCCACAGAAGCGTCACGCGGTACGAATGCCCAATCGTCCTTGCCCGGCTCGACCGACACCTTGACCAGTTCCCCAGGACAGTCGGCCGTGAAGCGTGCCCGATCCATGTTGGTCCCCGATTTGTTGTGCCGGGATTGGCCGGAGTTTAAGTCATCAGCACGAGATTAAATTTATCAGCTAGAAATTTAACCTGATCTTGCGCAATTAAGAGTTCTTCAAGGTGGCGATTTTCAGAAGCGAAGGGAGAGTCGGGTTGGAACAAAGTTGGAAACGCCGGGGATGGCGCCGATTTCTGCAGGGATAACTCCAGAGAAAAACTACATTAATCAAACGGTTACTGGCGCGCCCGACAGGATTCGAACCTGTGACCTTTGGCTCCGGAGGCCAACGCTCTATCCAGCTGAGCTACGGGCGCGTGGGGGCGGTGAATTCTAAGGGTTGAGCGTTGGCAACTCCAGCGGTCGTGGGAGGTCGCCAGTGGCAGCCGGCGAAGATCGCGGCCGGGAGGCCGCTCCCACAGGCCGCTCCCCACAGGCCGCTCCCACAGGCCGCTCCCCACAGGCAGCAGGGGGATGGGGTCAGTGGTCTAGGCCGGACCGGGCGAGGCGACGGCGGGCGGCGCGGGTGATGAGCACCGCCATCACGACGCTGGCGGCGACGCCGGCGCCGAGGAGAATCCATTCCGTGGTGGAGCCGCCGTGGCCGAGGGACGCGAACGCCGTTCGGCCGGCAGCGCCGATCCAGACCAGAGCCACGGTCCAGGGGATCACACCGACGACGGTGCCCGCGACATACGACCAGAAGCGGATGCGGGTGGCGCCGAACAGGTAGTTCGAGAAGCTGTAGGGCATCGGCGAGAGGCGCATCAGCACGACCACCTTCCAGCCCTCCTCGGCGATGGCCCGGTCCACGGCAGCGAAGCGGCGGTGGCGCCGGACCCGGGCGCCCACGTAGTCGCGGGCGAGGTAGCGGGAGATCAGGAACGCGCCGGTAGCGCCGAGCGGGGCGCCGATCAGGGCGATGACGATGCCGAACAGGCCGAACACCAGGCCCGCTCCCATGCTGAGCACGGCACCCGGCACCATGGCCGCGGCGCCGAGCAGGTAGACACCCACATAGATGACGCCGCTCAAGGCCCCGAAGCCGTTCACCCAGTCGGCGAAGCGCCGCAGCCAGGCGTCGATCGGCAGCATCATCCAGCCGACGCCGGCCGCCAGCACGATCACCGCGGCGACGACGATCATCCGCGCGCCCAGGCGCGACCGCGGTGCGCGGTGCCGGGGCGGAAGCGCGCCGTCCGGCGCGTCGGGGCTCGGGTCGGACATCATCGAAGGGGGACGGTTCTCCCGGACGAGCCGCTAGCGCAGCAGGAATCGCGCCATGATCCGGAGCCTGCCGGCAGCCGCCGGTCAACGGCAGCGGGCGGTCAGCCGGAAGAGCGCTCCACGTCCATCAGCGCCTGGCGGGCCCGTTCCCGGTGCGGGGGGTGGATGTGACCGGCCAGAGTCCGCAGGGCAGCGGCGAGTACCGCCGCGTCGTCGGTGAAGCCGAGGCCCACCACCAGGTCGGGGATCACGTCGGTCGGGATGACGAAATAGGCGAGGGCGGCGAGCAGGATAGCTCGCACCCGCCCGGGCGTGGCGGGATCGACCGCCGCATAGTACGCGGCGAGCAGGTCCTCGGCGAACGGCAGGCGGGCCGCCAGGCGGCGGAACTTCGGCCAGAAGCGCTGCTCGACCAGGGCCCGGTCGCGGGGCCGCGGTTCCGGAAGCTGGATATCGTCGGCGTTCATCGCTTCATTGGACCGCAATTCGCCGTCACCGATCCACTGCGGCATTCACGCGCCGCCGGCGGCCCGGGTGAGGTCGACGTGGTAGCGACGGTTGCGAATCGCCACGCCCAGGTACTCGCGCTCGTCGACGGCGCCGTCCGGTGTCCAGCCGCCGCGGCGGTAGACGGACAGGGCACGCTCGTTGCGCGACTCGGTCCACAGCACCGCCTCACGGAAGCCCTCGCACAGCAGATTCCAGGTCGCCCGCTCGAGCAGCCGCCGTGCCGCCCCGCGGCCCCATGCGCGGGGGTGGGAATACAGCATGTCCACCTCACCGGTGGCAATTCCGCTGTCCTGATCCGGGGCCTGGTGGTAGTAGACGAACGCCAGGACCCCGTGGTCGTCCTCGCTCACCAGGAAGCGGTGGCCGCCCATGGTGATGCGAGCGGCCCATCCCGCGACGTCGGGGTCCGCACCCGCCAGCCGCTCGGCGCCGAGAAACGGTGACCAGGCCTGCTTCGTGGCTTCGTGGAACACCTGGGCCACCGCTGGCGCGTCACTCGGCTGGGCCCGGCGCGTCCGCTGGCCGGCGCGGATGAAGACGCCGGTCTCCGCCAGCAGCACCTCGTCGTCCCACAGCGCCGTGAGCGGCCAGGTGCCGGCAAAGGACAGCGCCGCCCGGCGGTGCAGGGCCGCGCGTCCGCTACGGTCCTGGTGGGGCAGAACCACCTGGTCCACCAGCCCCAGGCCTCGAAGATCGGCATTGGGCGCCGCGGTGAAGGGGCTGGTGAGGGTCACCGGAAGCAGGCTCGGGCCGCAGACGATGGCACCCGCGCTCTGCCCGCCGATTGGGACGCCGCGGCCGTGTGCCTCCTCGAGCAGCTCATCGGCGCCGGAGCGCTTGAGATCCGCCAGTAGCCGGAACGGGTCGCCCCCGGTCATGACGATGGCCGCAGCTTTGGACAGCACGCCAGGGTGGCCGGTCAGCACGTTGACCAACTGGGTCGAAAGCCCCTGCTCGTGGAGCTCGGCTTCCACCAGCGCGACGATGGCCGTGCCGTCCGCTAGCTCGCGGCTGGCGTTGACGATCACGGCGACCGGTCCGCGGATGCCCAGGCCCGCGAGCCAGGCGCCGAAACCCGCGAACGTCAGCGAGGTGAGAAACAGCCGGTTCAGACCCAGCCCGCCGCTTTCAGCGGCATCTGCCGGACCCGCTCGCCGCTGGCGGCGAAGATGGCGTTGCCGACCGCCGGCGCCAGCGGCGGCAGAGCCGGCTCGCCGAGGCCGGTGGGCGGGAAGTCGCTCTGAATGAAATGCACGTCCACCCGCGGCGCCCGCGGGACGCGCATCAGCGGATACCGGTCGAAGTTGTGCTGCTGGGCGCGGCCGTTCTCGAAGCTCACCTGTTCGCCGAGCAGGACGCTCAGGCCCTGCTGAACGGCGCCCTGCACCTGGTTCTCGGCGCCCGACAGGTTGACGATCGGGCCGACGTCCGCCGCCACCGTGACCCGGTGCACGTGCACGCTTCGGCCGTTCCCGCTGCCCTCCACGCTGACCTCCGCCACCTCGGCGACGTGGCCGGCGTGGCTGAAGTAGAAGGCGAGCCCGAGGCCATGCCCGTCGGGCAGGTCCGTACCCCACCCGGCCTCCTGGGCCGCTCGCTTGATGACTCCGGCGGCGCGGCCGGTGTTCAAGGCGAACGGGTCGCCTTGTGTCAACCAGCGGGGCTCGCCCATGAGCGCCAGCAGGAACTCCACGTGGTCGCGGCCGGCGGCGTGGGAAAGCTCGTGCAGGAAGCACTGGTGCGCAAAGGCGATGACGTTGGAGCCCGGCGCCCGCCAGGGCCCGCACGGCGTGTGCCAGGGCAGCATGGTCTGGGTGATGCGGTAGTTGGGCACGAAAGGGCCGGGGTCGACGGTGCCGCTGATGCTGCCGCCGGAAACCGGCTCCTTGCCGTCGTGGCTGAACGTGACGAAGTGGTTGTTCCACCCCACCAGCTTGCCGTTGCCGTCGAGGGCGCCCTGCAACGCGTGGAACCCGCCGGCCCGGTAGAAGTCGTGGGTCATGTCGTCTTCGCGCATCCAGGTGAGCTTCACCGGGCGGTCTGTCCGGCGGGCAATGGCGGCCGCTTCCGCCACCGGATCGTTGACCAGCCGCCGGCCGAAACCACCGCCCGCGCGCATCTCGTGCAGGGTCACCTTGTCGGCGTCGACGCCGATCAGCCCGGCCACGGCCTTCTCGGCCTGTTGCGGCGTCTGGGTCGGCGCCCACAGCTCCATGGTGCCGTCGTGCCACCAGGCGGTGGTGTTCTGCGGCTCGAGCTGGGCGTGGCTGACGAACGCGTACTGGTAGAAGCCGGAAACGGTCTTCGCCGCCTTGGCGAACGTACCGTCCACGTCGCCCTGGTCGATCACCGTGGTTTTGCCGGCGCTGCCGGCCAGCTCGCGGGCGCGAGCTGCGGCATCGCTGGTGCTGTCCTTGGCGGCGCTCGATTCGTCCCAGCTCACCTGAAGGGCATCGCGGGCCTTGAACGCGCACCAGGTGTCCCGGGCCAGGATGGCGACGCCGGGAGCGAGCTCGGTGGGGTCGCCATTGCCCTCCAGCACGAACGCATCGATCACGCCCGGCTGCTGCTTCACGACGTCGAGGTTGGCGGACTTCACCTTGCCGCCGGCGGCCGGGCACTTGACGTAGGTGGCGTAGACCAGCTTGTCCGCGCGCTTGTCGATACCGAACAGCGGTTCACCGGTGACCAGCAGATGGTTGTCCACCCCGGTGATGCGCTTGCCGAGGAGGGTGAACTCCGAGGGTTCCTCGAGCTCGACGTCATCCGGGTCCGGCACCGGCAGCTGGGCGGCGGCATCGGCCAGTTCCGTGTAGGAAAGCCGGCGCCCTGTGGGCGTGTGGATCACCATGCTGTCGCGGGTCTCCACTTCGCTCGGATCCACTTCCCAGCGGAGGGCGGCAGCGGTGACCAGCATCTGCCGCGCCGTCGCGCCCGCCTTGCGCAGCTCGGTCCAGTTGCTGGGAATCGAACGGGAGCCGCCGGCCACCTGCCGCCCATACTTCGCGTCGACGGTCGACTGCACGACCTTCACGTCGTTCCAGTCCGCGTCCAGCTCCTCGGCGACGATCATGGGCAGCGCGGTCTTCACACCCTGCCCGATCTCGGGGTTGGGTGCGTAGATGACGATGCCGTCCTTCGAGATCTGCACGTAGGCATTGGGCTGAAACGGCTGCTTGCGCCCGGAGGTGCCCGGTGCGTTCGATTCCGGCTGCTCGTCTCGAGAGCAGCCGACGGTGACGCCGAGGATCAGACCGCTGCCGGCGATTCCCGTCAGCTTCAGGAACGAGCGGCGGTCGAGCTTGGCGATGGCGGTGCGCGAGTCGCCGGCTTCACGTTTCATTTGCCGCCTCCTGCCGCGCTCGCCACCGCGGCGCGAATGCGGTTGTACGTGCCGCACCGGCACAGGTTCGGCGCCATGGCCTGGTTCACCTCGTCTTCGCTGGGGTGGGCATTGCGGGCGAGCAGGGCCGCGGCGCGCATGAGCTGACCCGACTGACAGTAGCCGCACTGGGGCACGTCGTGGTCGATCCAGGCCTGCTGCAGCGGGTGCAGGCTGCCGTCGCTGCCCGCCAAACCTTCGATGGTGGTGATCTTGCGGCCTTCCAGGCTGCCGGCCGGGACGGAGCAGGCGAACGCCGGTTCGCCGTCGATGTGCACCGTACATGCACCGCACTGGGCGATGCCGCAGCCGTACTTGGTGCCGGTCAGGCCGAGGTGGTCGCGCAGAACCCAGAGCAGCGGCGTGTCGCCGCGCACGAGCTCGACCTCATGGTCGCGGCCGTTCACTGTGAGACGCATGCCTTCCTCCCGCCTGCTTGCTGTCGAGAGGGCGATGGTAGCTCAGCTCGGCAGCGATCTCAGCCACCGCCCGAGTGTGGGAGCGAGCTCCCGCTCGCGATCCGCCCGGCTCGACCTGCAAACTCCCCGCGGTGTGGCCCATAATAGCCACCGTCGAATCCATCCATCCCACGCTCATCCGAGAGCTAGACGCGAGAGGCACACCGTGAGCGACTTCGATAAGCAGCTTGGCAAGATGTCCGAGGGCAAAGGTTTTATCGCCGCCCTGGACCAGAGCGGAGGCAGCACCCCCAAAGCGTTGCGCCTGTACGGCGTCGACGAAAGCGAGTGGTCCGGCGAGGAGGAGATGTTCGACCTGGTGCATCAGATGCGCACCCGGATCATCACCAGCCCCGCCTTCAACGGCGACCGCATCCTCGCGGCGATCCTGTTCGAGAACACCATGGACCGCGAGATCGAGGGCAAGCCCACGGCCGAGTTCCTGTGGGACGACAAAAAGGTCGTGCCGATCCTCAAGGTGGACAAAGGGCTGGCCGACGAAAAGGACGGTGTTCAGCTGATGAAGCCGATCCCGAACCTGGACGCCCTGCTCGACCGGGCCAAGGCCAACGGCATCTTCGGCACCAAGATGCGCTCGGTGATCAAGCAGGCCAACGAAGCGGGCATCACGGCCATCGTCGAGCAGCAGTTCGAGCTGGCCCGGCAGATCATCGCCGCCGGGCTGGTGCCCATCGTCGAGCCGGAAGTCGACATTCACTGTCCCGACAAGCGTGAGGCGGAGGAGATGCTCAAGACGGCGATCCTCGAGGAGCTGAACACCCTCGAGCCAGATCAGAAGGTGATGCTGAAGCTCACGCTGCCGGAGCTGAAGAATTTCTACGGCGACCTGATCGCGCATCCCAACGTGGTGCGGGTGGTGGCGTTGTCGGGCGGCTACTCGCGTGCCGAGGCCAACGAGAGGCTGGCCGAGCAGAACAACATGGTGGCGAGCTTCTCCCGGGCGCTCACCGAGGGGCTGTCCAAGCAGCAGTCGGACGAGGAATTCAACGCCCTGCTGGACCAGTCGATCCAGAGCATCTACGACGCGTCCATGACCTGACGTGGGAGCGGATCTCGTCTGTGGGAGCAATCTCCCCTGTGGGAGCGACCTCCCCCTGTGGGAGCAATCTTTGTGGGAGCGACCTCCCGGTCGCGATCGGGAGTTGGCCGACCCATGGAAGATCGCGACCGGGAGGTCGCTCCCACAGAGCAGTCGCGGTTGAACGCGCCCCGCACGGGCGGCCGTCCTGCTGCGCGAACGGCCCGTCTCGACCGTAGCTGGCCCGCGACCCTCGCCGAGTCGCGGATACGCTGGCGCTGGGTGGCGGCGGCCGGGTTGCTCGCCTGCGCGATGGTGGGCCTGGAATCCGGCGTGGCGCTGTCGCAGCGGCCCGACGTCGGCCAGGCCGGCGTGCTGATCACCCTCTACTACAGCCTGGGCCTGTTCGTGTTCGGCGGCCTCGACGTGGGTTTTCCGGCGGGTGGGCCACTGGCCGGCCGGGTCATGTTGTGGGTGGCCTACTTCGGCGCGCCGCTGTTGACGGCGTCGGCCGCCGTCGAGGCCACCATGCGCCTCATGCGCCGCGAGCGATGGCAGCTCAGAAGACTCACGGACCATGTGGTGATCGTCGGTGCCGGCAGCCTGACGGTCAGCTACCTGCGGGTGCTGCGACGCAGGAGCCCGGCCACGCCGGTGGTGGTGCTGGTGGATGCCATAGAGATCACCCGACGCCAGGAGTTGGAGCAGACCTTCGACGTCATGGTGGTGGTGGGAGACCCGACCCACGAGTTCATGCTGCGCCAACTCAGGCTGCGCCGCGCCCGCCGGGTGGTGCTGCTGCCAGACGACGACTTCGAGGCGTTCGAGGCGGCCAGCAAGATGCTGCGCCTGTATCCGCTGCTCGAATCACGCATCGTGTTGCACGGCCACAACCTGCGGTTTCTGCGCACCATGCAGCAGACGGCAGCGGGACGGCGCTGCATCGGATTCAATTGCTACAACCTGGCGGCGACGGGCCTGGTGCGCGATTACCTGCTGCATCACTTCCAGCAGACGGGCGTCAAGGACGTGGTGGTGTTGGCGGGATTTGGCCGCTTCGGCCAGACCATCCTCGAGGAGTTGCAGGAGCACGCCGCCGGCGAGATCAGCACGGTGGGGCTGATCGACCTGGATGCGGAACGGCGGGTGCTGGTGGCCCACGAGCAGGGCCACCTGTCCGAGGACTACCGCCGGGTGGTGGTGCAGGGCAACGTGGGCCATCCGGAGGTGTGGCGGCGTATGAGCGAGGCCGTCGACCTCAGCCACAGCGAACCCACGGTGATCCTCGGCACCGGCAAGCCCGAGGAGAACCTGCGCGCCGCCATCTGGGTGAAGCAGCGCTGGCCGAATGCCCTGGTGTTCGCGCGGACCAACGACGTCTCAGTGTTCGCCAGCGACGTCGGTGCCGAGCAGGGGCTCGTCACCATCAGCATTACCCAGCTCGTGGAGGACAACATTCCGGAGTCGTGGCTCGCCTGAGTCAGCCTTCCCGTCACCACCGCGTCATGTCGCTGAAACCCCGCCGTCACACCCGCCACGGAGAATGTTGCGCTTCCGCAACCTCTCGACAAAGGACGGGTTGCGACAGCGAATGGATTGTTCCTCACGCTCATCGGTTTTGTGCTGGCGTCTGCAGCGGCACGACGTCCGTTGGGCGTCCCGATCGCGGGCCGAACGCGAACCCCTATGATGACAACAAGATCGACGACACCACCACGACGAGCACCGTTACGTCACACCGCTAGCCGGACCGTTGCACCAGACACCGCCCACGGTGGGTCGGCCCCGGGGCGGTGAACGGTAGTCCTGCAATCTGGCGATTTTCTCCCGGCCGACAGCTCTTGATGACCCACGCGCCACACGTAGTCCGTGCGTTTCGAAGCCGCCGGATTCAGATGCCGTTCCTTTGGCTCGATATCCTTGTACAGAGGGCAGTAGAAATCAATCGCGGCGCGTCGACGGTGGAGGCGGAGAGCGAACCGCGCGGCAGGCTGGCGATCAGAATTGTCAGCGCGACCGTTCGTGAACGATGGCATGTTGTTAGCACCCATAGGTCTCGCCGAGGGACCCAGACAGGAGATGAATCCATGCGAACTCTTCCCCTCATCGCCTTTGCGAGCGCCATGTGTTTCGGCGGGGCCGCCCTTGCCGCGGAAAATGATGCTGGCCCGCCGGCAAAACTGACCCAGAGCGAGGCGCAGGCGATTGCGCTGAATGCCGCTCAGGGAACCATCGTCGATTCCGAGTATGAAAAGGAAAACGGCGCCTGGCGATATTCATTCGACATTCGCCAGGGTAAGCGCATTCACGAGATTGGCGTCGACGCCAACACCGGCAAGATCATCGAAGACAGCTACGAAGGCGTCAAGGACAAGGACTGAACCGACTCTGGCGGTTCAACCGCTCCCCTCCTCGAGCAGAAGCGCCACGGCGGGTCGGTCGCTGTCATACGTCACGCCGACTCGACCGCTACGGGCCACGCGCTGGGCGACTCTGATGCCGGCCGGCAGCCGGCTGGCCAAGTCGTCCAAGGCGTGCGCACGGCCGAGCAGCATCAATGGCTTGGATGGCTCTACCGTGGCTGCAAGGTCCGCGGGTTCGTGGAGGACGGGGATCCGCTCCGGCTGATGCAGGTAGAACACCAGCGGATCGTCATCGTGGCGATAGAAGGCGAGCACCGCGCCCGGTGGGCGTGCTGCCAGCACGCGGCCCGCGAAGCTTCGGGCATCGCCGTACGTCGTCTCCAGTAACGGCTGCTGAACCCCAAAGTAGCCGACGAAGAGCACCACGACGCCGACGATCTGCGGTGCCAACGCCCGTGGCAGACCGGTCAGCCGTGCCAGCCGCTCCGCGCCGACCCCGCGGGTGAATGGCAGCATAGTCAGGCCGACGCAGACGAAGCTGAGGCGCAACGGAAGCGTTGCCGGGACGTGCAGCCGGCTCGCAATCATGGGCATGACGGCGCCCACGGCGACTTCGACCGCGCCGAGGCCCAGTATCAGGGCGCGCTGGATGCTCATGCCCCACTTCAGTTGCGACAGCGGGCCTAGCCGCTCGGTCGCGTAGAGCGCCATCCACAGGGCCGCAAAAGGCAGGAGCGGCAGCAGGTAATAACCGCGGCGCGATCCCGAGGCGGTGAAGAAGAGAAAGATCACGCCGCAACTGGCGGCGAGCCAGGTGGTAGGCCACGGCAATCTCCGCCAGTTGTTGCTGCGGAATACCTGCGCCACGGATTCGACGAGAAGTGGCGCCCATGGCAGCAGCAGCACGGGCAGGTAGTAGATGTAAACGTAGACGGGCTCGATGTGGTCGAATGGCGCGAGGTAGCGCACCACGTTCTCGCGCACCATAGTGCTCACCAGACTCGCCGGCACGGCGGTGCCTCCGCCCAACTCCGCCGCGGCGAGGTATGGTGCGAGGAAGACGCTTGCGCCCACGAACGCGGCTGCCGCATGCGGAACGGATAAGAGCACGCGCCAGCGTCCGCCCCGAATCAGATCCGGCAGCACCAGCAGGGGCGGCAGTATCAGCGCGGCAAGCCCCTTCAGGTGCGCGCCGAACGCGATGATCAGGTAGAACACGACGCAGGCGGTGAATCCCAGACGGTCCCGGCGTCGCCAGTACCAGGCCACTGCCACCACGATGGCCGCCAGGTTGCCCATATCCGCCTCGCCCATGCGGGCCCAGGCGAGAAAGCCGTAGCTCGACAGCAGCAGCCACGAGGCAGCTTCGGCGACGTCGCTACCCCACAGGCGCCGGCCCAGGCTGCGCGTGGCCGCGAGCGCTACCAGCGCTTCGATGGCGCTGGGGAGCCGTATGCTCCATTCGCTCACCGAGCCGGTGAGCCGAGCCACCGCGGCGATCAGCCAGTAGCTGAGCAGCGGCTTGTCGAAGTACGGCTCGCCGTTGATGGTGGGCACGAAGTAGCGACCGCTGGCCAGCATCTGCCGGACCACGTCGCCCCAGCGCGCTTCGGAGCCGTGCAGGTCCGAAAACCCCAGAAAAAGCAGGGCGAGTAGCGCAGCCGTGCTCCAGAAGCAGAGACGAACTCGCAGGTGAGGGTGGTCGACGTTCGATCTGCTGTCGCGGGGGCGCCGGAATACCCTGTCAAAAGCGTGTTGTATCAAGATCTGAACTGTATGCTCCGCCTCGCCGAGCGCATACTCCTGATCGTGGAATCGACCTTAAGAACGGCGACGTTGGGGATTGTTCTGCTGAGCGCGGCGCTTCTGCTATTGGTGGGATATGTTGTCAGCACAGCACTATCCACGCCGACCATTATAGGAAAAGTCGAGAACGTTGGCGTCGAAGCGCTCCACAACGTGGTGAAGGCGCGCATCGACACCGGCGCGGGCGTAACGTCTCTGAACGCCCGGATCCTGGAGGTGACGAGATCGACGACACCAGGCAAGGCGGACAAGGTCAAATTCGAAATAATGGACGACGACGGCAAAGCCGAGATCCTCAGCAAACGCGTCGTCGAGTGGCAGGCAATAAAAAACAAGGGCGAGGATGGCGTCACCCAAAGACCAGTCGTCAAGCTCGATCTGTGCCTTGGTGGGAAGGAAGTTCGCGGAAGGGTCAATCTGGTCGACCGCAGCAACTTCAAATATCAGCTCCTGATTGGCAGAAACTTCCTCGAAACGGGTGAATTCCTTGTGGACGCCAGGACCGAACTGACCAGCCACGGATCGAAATGCAAGTAGCGCAGGTTCTGAAGAACATCGAGCTTCAGGGGGCTCCCCAGCGATACAGATCGGCCTCGGCGGCGCGGTAGTTGAGCGTCACGTCCAATAGCGATTGTTCGGCCTGAGTCCAGGCGTCGTAGGCGTCCAGCACCCCCAGCGCGTCGCTCTGGCCGCCACGGTAGAGGCTCTCTGCCTGCAGGTAGGCGTCACGCGCCGCAGCGGCATTGGACTTCCTCGCCTGGTACTCGTTGTACAGGTCGTGCAGACCCGTCAGTGCCTGGCGCCAGGACAAGTTCGCACTCCGCTCTGTGATGACCCGCTGCTGACGCGCCTCGTCGAGGGCGGCCTCGGCTTCGCTCACCTTGCTGCGATACAGGCCGGCACTCCAGAGCGGCACAGAGAAGTTGAGCGTCACCTCCGCGCCCGGTCCGGTGCCGTTGTTGAGCGGGGCGTCGTTGCTCGACCCCAGCTCCGGTTGCACGCCGACGTCCGCTTCCAGCGTGACGTGGGGGTTGCGGGCCGCACGCGCGGCGCGCACCCCCGCCTGCCGCGCCTGGATGTCGGCGCGCGCCTGCTCCACGTCCGGTGTCTGAAGCCACGGCTGATCGGCTGCCCGCACCATGGCTGTGGGATTCGGCAGCGGCGCCAGCGACAGCTCGGCCATTGGCGGAAGCCCGAGCAGGTCGGCGAGGGTCATGCGGGCGTCGTGGAGGTCACGGGTGGCGGCGGCAATGTCGGCTCGGGCACTGGCCACCCGCTGCTCGGTACGCAGCACGTCAGCTCCGACGCCCTGGCCGCCGGCCTGCCTCGACCGGACCACGCTCAGGTACGTCTTCAGCCGGTCGATTCCGCGGCGGCGGAATTCCACCGTCGACTCGGCATGCAGCACGCGGCTGAAGGTCATGCGGACGGCGTGCGCCACCTCGCGCCGGGAGATGCGGTAGCCGGCGGCGACGGAGTCGGCCTCCGCCTGGCTCTGCTCGAGCCCGGCGCGCAGCTCGCCGCCCGCGTACAGCGGCGTCTGCGCCAGCAGTCGGGCGAAGGCGTCACCGCTGGCGTAGGCCTGGGGCGTCCCGCCGTGAATGTCGCCGTCGATGGACAAGCTCGGATAGAGCTTGCTGCGCGCCTGACGTACTCGGGCACGGGCTTGATCGACACGGTAGCGGGCTGCGGGCAGCTGGGCGTTGTGGAGCTGCGCCCGCTGGAGTGCCTGTTCGAGGCTCAGGGGCTCGGGGTTGCCCGGATCGGAGGCCGCCGCCGACGCGGCTGCGGGAGCCAGCGAGGACAACACAGTCAGACAAATCAGAACGCGAGCCCGCAGCCGGCTCTCGAGGCTCATGAGCGTTCTCCAAGTCGGCCATGTGGATCCAGCCAGGCATACAGCGACGGCAGAAGCCAGAGCACGATGGGGCCCGACAGCATGAATCCGCCGATGACGGCGATGGCGAGGGGCTGCTGCAGCTGCGCGCCCGCGCCGAACCCCAGCGCCAGAGGCGCGAGTGCGAACGACGTGGCGAGGATCGTCATCGCCACCGGGCGCAGCCGCTCCCGGGAAGCGCCACGCCACGCCTCGCCCGGCGTCCAGCCCTGCCGCATGAGCAGCCGCGCTTCATGAATGACGAACACCGAGTTCTCACCGACGATGCCGACCATCATGATCATGCCCACCAGGCTCGACACGTTGAGGGTGACGCCTGTGACGGTGAGCGCGCCGAACACGCCGAACAGCGAGCAGACGGCCAACCCGGCCGTCAGCACCGGAGCGCGCCAATCCGCGAACTCGAAAAGGAGCACGACACTCACCAGCACCAGGCCTGCCAGCAGGACGATGAAGAACTCCTGGAACGACTGTTGCTGCTGCTGGAACAGGCCGCCGTACTCCAGTGACATGTTGGACGGCAGGTGCAAGTTCGCATCGATTTTCGCGCGAATGGCGCTCATGGCCCCGCCGAGGCTGATGCCGCTCAACCGTGCGGTGACGCCCAGGTAGGTCTTGAGGTTCTGGCGGTCGATCTCCGCCTCCGGTTTTCCGGTGGAAATGTCGGCGATGGAGCCGAGCGCCACCATCGGGCCGGCCGGTGTGCGGATCAGGGCATCCGCCAGCGGTCCGTCGGTGGGTGCGAGAACCCGCAGCCCGTAGGTGCGCTCACCGATTCGCACCTGCGAGGCGACGGTGCCGTTGACGATCGGGTCGACGGCCCGATGCAGCGCGTCCGCGGTCAGCCCCAGGCGCGCTGGGTTGACGCGAAGCGGCTGGTTGGGATCGGCGCCGGTGGAGGCCGACGGGTCTCCCGGTGAGCGCAGCCGCAGCGTCATCAGGGGCCCGGAGATGATGATGCCGTCGAATACGTCCTCCACGCCGTCGATGCTCGAGAGGAGGTCGGCGGCCTGGCGTGCTTTGTTCTGGAGCAGAGCCTGGTCCTCCCCGAACAGCTTGATGTCGATGGGTTCTGGGGTGCCGCCGGTGAGGTCACCGATGTTGTCCTCGAGCAGCTGGCCGAACTCCACTTCCACGGCGGGTTCGACTTTGGTAATGCGATCTCTCAGATCGTCGATGACGTCCTGCACCGGCCGCCGCTGACTGCGCGGCTTGAGCTTGATGGCATAGTCGCCGCTGTTCGGCTCGGTTACGAAGAAGCCGAGCTCGGTGCCGGTGCGGCGCGAGTAGGTGTCCACGTCCGGCAACGACAGGATGACCTTGCCCATATGCAGGAGCATGCGGTTGGTATCTTCCAGGGAGGTGCCGGACGGGGTGCGATAGTCGAGGATGATCGAGCCTTCGTCCATGGAGGGCAGAAAGTCGGTGCTGAGATGACTGTAGAAGAACCAGCCGCCCCCGAGCAGCCCCACGGCGGCAGCCGCCGCGATGGTGGGGTGGTCGATCAGACCGTCCGCGACTGCGCAGATCGGGCGGGCGATCCACTCGCCTGCGGTGCCGGTCCAAGCGGCTGCCGATGCGCCGACGCCCCGGATCCCTCCCAGTGCGGTGCTGAGTGCGGACACCCGGCGGCCGGCGGATTGCCGCTGGCGGAGCAGGGGCGGTACGGCGAATGCGGCCACCGCGAAGGAGATCGTCAGACCCATGGCCATGGTCAGTGCCAATGGTCGAAAGAACGCACCGGCAACGCCGGTGACCAGTGAGAACGGCAGGAAGATCAGGATCGTCGACAGGCTTGAGCCGATCAGGGCGGGCAGCATCTCCCGGGAGCCTTCCTCCGCCGGATGGGGGACCTCCTCGGCGCGTTTTCGAGCGATGTGCTCGACCATCACAATGGCGTCGTCGGCGATCAGGCCGATGGCGGCCGCGATGCCGCCCATGGTCATGAGGTTGATGGTCTCTCCGGTGGCCACCCAGCCGAGGGCGACGATGGCGATGGTCAACGGGATGGTGGCGACGCCGATGATCGTGAAACGCCAGCTGCGGAGGAAGGCCAGCAGGACCAGGGCGGCGAGGCCGACGCCGATCAGGATGGCGTCGCGTACGCCGTTGACGGAATCGGACACGAACCTGGCCTGATCGTAGAACGTCGTCCACTGGACCCCCTTCGGCAGGAGGTCGGGGTGGTCGTGGAAGAGCTGCGTGACGGCGCTGGCGATGGCCAGGGTGCTGGCGGACGGCTGCCGGATAAGCATGACCATCACGGCGAGTTTCCCATCCTCGACCGTGCGGATGTAGGAAACCGCATCGGCAGAGCGAACCGTGCCGAGATCGCCCACCGTGGTGGCCGGCCCTCTGCCGGGAACCGGCACCGGAATGCTCTCGATCTGGGCGATGGAGTGGACGGTGCCGTCCGCCAGGGTCAGGTACAACTCGTGGTTGGTCTCGAGCAGGCCGGCGGACTGCACCTGGTTGTTATTCTGGATGGCGTCGACGACGTCGCTGGCCGCGAGGCCGCGTCCGGCGAGCTTGCTCTGGTCGAGCACCAGCTGAAATTCCCTGTCCCGTCCGCCCTGAATCTGCACCTGGGAAACACCCTGGATGCGGATGAGCTCGGGCTTCAAGGTGTATTCGGCAAGCTGCCGGAGCTCCGCCTGGGATTGGCTGTCGGACGTCAGCGCATAGCCGAGGATCGGGAACACTGTGGTGTTCATGCGCTCGATGTCGACCTTGGTGCCGGAAGGCAGCTCGGGCCGGATGCGCTGGACGTTGGCTTCGACCCGCTGCATAGCGAGCTCGATGGAGGTGCCCCAGACGAACTGCCCGGTGAGCTCCGCCGATCCTCGCGAGGTGGTGGACCGCACGGTTTCGATGCCGGGCACGCGCAGCATGGCCTCTTCAAGCGGACGGGTGACCGTGGGAATCATCGCCGCCGCGGGCTGTTCGCCGGCGTCGGTGACGATCTTGATCAGCGGGAATGTGACGTCGGGAAAGATCGACGAAGGCAGATTGCGACCGAGCATGACACCCGCCGCCGCGGCGATCAGCAGCAGGAAAAAGATCGCCCCCGAACGACTCGTGACCATCAAGCCATCCGGACGCGTGAAGGAGTCGGCGCCTGCGATGGTGCGGCCGGGATCATTGGCTGACGGTCACCGGTGTGCCTTCGGCGAGCCCCACCTGGCCACTGGTGACCACGGTCGTGCCGGCCGCGAGTCTGGGCTGCAGCAGCTCGACATGGCCGTTCCTGGCGTATCCCGTCTGCACTTGCCGCCATTGGATCTGATCGTTCCCGTCGACCACGGCGATTCGCTGCTGACCACTGACGTCGTCCCGCAGCACCGCGGCGTCAGGGACGCTCGGTACGTTCTCGTGTCGGGAGACGACGATGTCGGCGCTGCCGGCCAGCCCCAATGCGATGGTTTCAGGATGATCGTTCAGCTCGATGCGGACCGGCGTGGTCATGTTGGCGGTGGTGGCCGGGAGGATCGAGCGCACCGTGCCATGGACCGCGTTGGCGACACCGCTCAAGTGCACCAGCGCGGCGTCGCCGGGCTTCAGGGTCGTCATCTTTGCCTGATCGACGTCGGCGACGAAGACGAGATCCTCGAGGGAGGCGATGGACAGCAGGTCCTGATTGTCGTTCACCCGCTCACCGGCGACCACGGCGCGCGATTTCACGATCCCGTTTACCGAGCTGGTCAGGGCCTTTTGGACGAGATTGTCCCGGGCCAGCTGCAGTGCCCGCTGGGCGTCCTGCCGCGCTGCTGCCGTCTGCGCGTGCTGCAGCATCTCCGTCGCCCCGGTGAGCTGGGCCTCGCTGTCGCGGGCGACGATGGTGGCGACGGTATCGCCGGCGCTGACGCGGTCGCCTTCGGTCACCGTCAGCTTGCTGATGGTGCCGGCAAACGGCGCGCGCACCGCCTCCTCCACCGTGCTGGCCGTGCTGCCGGGCGCGCTGACGACTTTTTCGATGGTGCGCAGAGTCACCTCGGCGGTCTGCACAGGGGTGGCGGTGGGTGGTGCCGGGGCCGACTGAGCGGCGGCCTGTGTGGCAGTGTCGCCGCACGCCGCCAGCAGCATCGCCGGGCCCAGACAGAGCACGCCTAGTAGTCTCCGACGACTGCGGTTGCCGTTCATCTGCATTGCTTGAACACGAGGTCCTTGGCTGCGTACGCCGTCAGTGGCGGGTAGTACCGCTGTGTGCGCTCCTGCTACCGGCGCGAAGGTGCCGTAACCAGCCGGCGATGGCAAGGTGCGCCTGGACGCCGGCTCCCATTCATTCGGGTTGCCCAATCAAGGGTTGGAGTGCCGGACCGGCCGAAATCTATCGCGGTGTGGCGGATCGGCGGTTCAGGCCTCGGCTCGCCGCCAGTGATAGTGGTAGTACACCACCGGAATCACCAGCAGCGTCAGCATGGTGGAAATGAGCAGGCCGAAGATCAGCGAGACCGCCAGGCCGCCGAAGATGGGGTCGTCGAGGATGAAGAACCCACCCACCATGGCGGCGATGGCGGTAAGGGCGATGGGGCGGGCGCGCACCGCGGCGGCGGAGATGGTGGCTTCCTGCAGAGGCTTGCCCGCGCGTACCTCCTGCTGGATGAAGTCCACCAGCAGAATCGAGTTGCGGACGATGATGCCGGCCAGCGCGATCATGCCGATCATCGACGGCGCGGTGAACGGCTGCCCCAGCAGGGCGTGGCCCGGCATGATGCCGATGAGGGTGAGGGGGATCGGCGCCATGATGACCAGCGGCACACCGTAGGACCGGAACTGGCCCACCACCAGCAGGTAGATGAGGATGAGACCGACAGCGTAGGCGGCGCCCATGTCGCGGAACGTTTCATAGGTGATCTGCCACTCCCGTCCCACTTGAGTGACCAGCGGTACGGATTGTCGGGCGCCGCGATGAACTGCTGCTGCACGGGCGCGCCCTCGATGCTGGTCTCGCCGAGCGTGGAGGAGATGGCCGCCATGCCGTAGAGCGGGCTGTCGGTGCCACCCGCCACGTCGCCGGTGACGTAGACCACCGGCAGCAGGTCCTTGTGGTAGATCGGTCTGGTCCCGAGTGGTGGGGAGAACTCGGCGATCTCGCGAGAGAGGCACCAGGACCCCGGACTGGGAACGGACGCGCAGGGCTGCGCAGCCGCTCCACGTTGTCCTGTCTCGTTGGCGGGCAGCTCCACGCGAATGGGAATCGGCGTCTTCACCTGGGGATCGTGCAGGTAGGACATGTCCTCGCCGGACAGCGCTGCGGCGACCGTGGCCGCGGCGGCTTGCTGTGACACGCCGAGCTTCGACGCCCGCGCCCGGTCCACGGCCACCACGAGCTTGGCTTGCGGCGCCTCGATGGTGGTATCGACGTCCACCACGTCGGCGATGTCGCCTTGAAGACGTCGTTCCACCTTGCGCGCCACCTCGAGCTGGCGCGCGTAGTCCAGCCCGTAGATTTCGGCCACCAGCGGCGCCAGCACCGGCGGGCCCGGCGGCACCTCGACCACGCTGACGTCGGCGCCGTGGCGCGCGCCCACCGCGGCCAGTGCGGGGCGCACTGCGCTGGCGATCTCGTGGGACTGCCGGCTCCGTGCGGCCTTGTCCACCAGATTCACCTGGATGTCGCCCTGGTAGGGCTGCCGGCGCAGGTAGTACTGGCGCACCAGGCCGTTGAAGTTGATGGGCGCCGAGGTGCCGGCGTAGAGCTGGTAGTTGGTCACCTCGGGCACCCGCTCGAGCTCGCCGGCCAGGTCCTCGAGGGTCGCGTAGGTGTCTTCCAGCGGCGTGCCCTCCGGCATATCCACCAGCACCTGGAACTCGCTCTTGTTGTCGAACGGCAGCATCTTCAGCACCACCGCGCGCACCCCCACCAGCGCCACCGACCCGAGGATCAGGACGATGAGCACCCCGAGCATGCCCCAGCGGTAGCCGCGGCCGTCGTCGCCGCGCAGGAACGGCGTCATCAGCCGGGTGAACAGCCGCTCGCTGCGACCGGTCGGGTCTCTTCGGGGAGCGGCCTCCCGGCGCGATCTCGCGCTCTGCAGATCGCTCCCACGACGACGTGCGCGCCTCGGTGAACACCCGCCGGTACAGCCACGGCGTGAACACGAACGCCACCGCCAGCGAGATCAGCATGCCGGTGGAGGCGTTGATGGGGATCGGCCGCATGTACGGGCCCATCAGGCCGGTGACGAACGCCATGGGCAGCAGCGCCGCGATCACCGTGAAGGTGGCGAGGATGGTGGGGCCGCCCACCTCGTCCACCGCCCGGGGAATGGATCTCGAGCAGCCTCGCGCCGCTCCATGCTGCCATGGTGCCGGTGGATGTTCTCCACCACCACGATGGCGTCGTCCACCAGGATGCCGATGGAGAAGATCAGCGCGAACAGCGACACCCGGTTCAGCGTGAATCCCCACGCCCAGGAGGCGAACAGGGTCAGCGCCAGGGTGACGATGACGGCGGCGCCCACCACCAGCGACTCGCGGCGGCCGAGGGTCGAGGAGCACCAGCACCACCACCGAGCCGGTGGCGAAGATCAGCTTGTGGATCAGGGTCGTCGCCTTGTCTTCGGCAGTGACTCCGTAGTTGCGGGTGACGGTGGCTTCGCACGCCGTCGGGAAAGTAGATGCCGCGCATCTGCTCGAATCGGCGGATGACCGCGTCGGCCACGTCCACGGCATTCTCACCGGGTTTTTTCGATACCGAGATGGTGACCGCAGGATAGCGGGCTCCCACGGCGTGCGGCGCCGGCAGGCCCGGTGCCGTAGCTGACGTACTGCTCGGGCTGGTCCGGGCCTTCGTGCACGTCGGCCACGTCGCGCAGCATGATCGGCGCGCCGTCCTCGACGCCGACCACCAGGTCGGCCACCTCCTCGGGGGTGGAGAGAAAGGTTCCGGCCTGCACCAGGATCTCGGTTGCCGTCGCGCACCAGGCTGCCGGCGTCACGGGAAGCGTTGGCGCTGGTCAGCGAGCGCCTGAGGTCCTCGAGGGACGAGCCCGTACCCCGCCAGGCGCTCCGGGTCGAAATCCACCCGCACCACCCGCTCCGGGCCGCCCAGGGTTTCGATGTCGCGGGTGCCGGGAACACGCTGCAGCTCCGCTTCCATGGTGTGGGCGATGCGCATCAGGTCCGCCGCCGTGACGTCGGGGTTCTCGCTCCACAGGGTGCCCGCCACCACCGGCACGTCGTCGATGCCCTTGGGCTTGATCAGCGGCTGGCCGACGCCGAGGTTCGGCGGCAGCCAGTCCTGATTGGAGTAGAAGGCGTTGTACAGGCGCACGATGGCATCGGTGCGGGGCTCGCCCACCTTGAACCGCACCGTGAGCTGGGCCATTCCGGGAATGCGACGCCGAGTAGACGTGCTTCACTCCCTGGATCTCCGAGACGATCTGCTCGGCCGGCGTGGTGACCAGCTGACTCCACTTCCTTCGCCGTCGCGCCCGGGAACGGGATGAACACGTTGGCGAAGGTGACGTTGATCTGCGGCTCTTCCTCGCGCGGCGTCACCAGCACCGCGAACAGGCCGAGCAGCAGCCCGGCGAGGGCGAGCAGGGGCGTGATCTCGGTGGTGAGGAACGTGCGGGCGATCCGCCCGGAGATGCCGAGCCGTTCGCTGCCCGCCGCCGTTCACGGGTTGCTCCCGACCGTCCGGGCGTCGGCGGCGCCGTGCAGCCGCTTGTAGGCGATGCCGGCCGCGATGGGATCGACGGCCACCCGCTCACCGGCTTCGAGCCCCGACAGTATCGGTACGCGGCCGTCCGCCGTGGGCGTCCCCGTCCGCACGTAGCGGAACGTGACGTCGCCGTCCTCCACCACGTAGGCGCCGGTGACCTCGCCGCGGCGAACCACGGCGGCGGCCGGCAGCAGCAGCCGCTCCTCCTCGCCGCTGACGAACGCCACCTTCACCAGGGTGCCCGGAAACAGGCCATGGTCGCCTTCGGGCAGGTCCACCAGCACCCGGAAGGTGTGGGTGGTGGCGTCCGCCTTCGGCGGAATCCGCAGTCCCGCGGCGGAAAGGGATTCGCCGTTGACGATCACCCGGGCCTGGTGGTGGACCCGCAGGGGGCCGACGTGCTGCTGGGGAATCTCCACCGCCGCCCGCAGATGCTCCAGAGAAAGTCCGGTCATGAGCGGCGTGCCGGGATTGACGGTCTCACCGAGGCGCACCTGGCGGTCCACCACCGTGCCGGCGTAGGGGGCGCGGATGACGGTGTAGGCCAGATGCTGACGCGCCTCGTTCAGGCTGGCCTCGCCGGCTTGCACCCGCGCCTGTGCCGCGTCCAGGTCGGCTGACGCCCGGTCCAGGTCGGCCTTGGCGATGAGCTTGCGCTGATAGACGTCCTGGACCCGCGCGAACGCCTGGCGGGCTTCGGTCAGCCGGGCGCGGGCCTCGGCCAGCGCGCTTTCCGCCGCCGCCACCCGGGCGCGCTGCTCGGTGTCGGTGAGCTTGACGATCACCTCGCCCTTGGGCACGTAGTCGCCGACGTCGAAAGGCAGCTCGGTGACGCGGCCGCTGGTTTCTGCCGCCACGGTGGATTCGTTGACGGCCTCGACCACGCCGTCGAACAGGATTTCCCGGGGCACCGGGGCGCTGGCGACGGTCACGGTCTCGAGGTCCGGCGCCGGCCCGGCGGCGGGTTCCGGCGGCGGGCCCGGCTCTGAGCAGCCGAACAGCGCCAGCACGGCGAGCAGTCCGGCGGCGCGTTGTGATGTTGTCAGAAGCAGTGACATGAAGTCGCGAATGACCGGCTCAACGAGAATCCGCGGGACAGAACGCCGCCCCCGGCTGCACGGCCAGCCTGCACGCGTGCGTGGTCATGGCTGTTGGACCTCTCGAGCCTTTTGCTTCGATCGCGCCCTGGAGACCGCTCCCGCACCAGGCGCGCTGCAGAAATGGCGATGGAGCACGCCGATCACTTCCATGGCGGGACCGGGAGCCACCCGGTAATACACTGTCTGTGACTCCCGGCGGGTCGTGACCAGACCGTCCTCCCGCAGCACCTTGAGATGCTGTGACAGCGCCGACTGCGACAGCGGGATCCGCTCATTCACCTCGCCCACGGAAAGCTCTTCGCCTCCCAGCACGCACAGCACCTGCAGCCGATAGCGATTGGCCAGAGCCTTCAGAAGGCGCGCAGCGGAATCTGCGTGGCGTGCCATCTCGCGAGCATCGGGTAGGGGAACCGGCAGCGCCATACGTAATATCACCTATTACTAATTAAGAGACTACTAATGTAGTATCGGCGAGCATAGTCGATGGCCCGAGCGAGGGCAAGGAGCGAGAGTCATGGCAAGAGTCATCGTGATGGGCGCGGGCGTCGGCGGGATGCCGGCCGCCTACGATTTGAAGAAGACGCTGGGCGCGAATCACGAGGTCGTGCTCATTGGCACCTCGGATCACTTTCAGTTCACCCCGTCGAACCCGTGGGTTGCCGTCGGATGGCGCTCGCCGGATCAGGTGCTGGTACCGATTCGCGAGAACGTCGAGCGCAAGGGCATCCGTTACCTCGCGCAGCCGGTGACGAAGATCGAGCCGGAGCAGAACACGGTTCATCTGGCGGACGGCGAGACACTGGGCTACGACTACCTGGTCATCGCCACCGGACCGAAGCTGGCGTTCGACGAGATTCCGGGCCTCGGCCCCGAAGCCAACAGTTACAGCGTGTGCACCACGCCTCACGCCGAGGCGGCTGGCCGAGCCTACCAGGAGTTCCTGAAGAACCCGGGGCCGGTGGTGGTGGGCGCAACGCAGGGCGCGAGCTGCTTCGGCCCTGCCTACGAGTTCGCGATGATCCTCGACGCGGATCTCCGGCGCCGCAAGCTCCGCGACCGGGTGCCGATCACCTTCGTCACCAGCGAGCCCTACATTGGTCACATGGGTCTCGGCGGCGTGGGCGACTCCAAGGGGCTGCTGGAGGCCGAGCTCAGGCAACGTCACATCAAGTGGATCACCAACGCCAAGGTGACCGAGGTCCGCGCCGATTCGGTGAAGGTGGCCGAGCACGATGCCAAGGGCGAGCCGGCGGCCGAGCACGATCTGCCGTCCCGGTTCACCATGTTCATTCCGCCATTCAAGGGAGTGGACGCGGTGGCGGCGGTGGAAGGCCTGGTGAATCCCCGCGGCTTTGTCCTGATCGACGAATATCAGCGAAACCCCGCTCACCGTAATATCTACTCTGCCGGAGTGTGTGTGGCCATTCCGCCGGTGGAAGCCACCCCGATCCCGACGGGTGCGCCCAAGACCGGCTATATGATCGAGTCCATGGTGACGGCGATCGTGCACAACATCGAGGATGCGATCGCCGGCCGGGAGCCCAGCCACAGGGCGACCTGGAATGCCATTTGCCTTGCAGATCTGGGTGACGACGGCGTTGCCTTCGTGGCGCTGCCGCAGATTCCGCCGCGCAACGTCACCTGGGCAAAGCAGGGTAAGTGGGTACACCTGGCCAAGATCGCGTTCGAGAAGTACTTCATGCGCAAGATGCGCACCGGCAGCACCGAGCCGGTGTACGAGAAGTACGTGCTGAAAGCGCTCGGCATCCTGCGGTTGAAGGAATCGGCCTGACTGTGGGAGCGCTGGATTTCTGTGGGAGCGGCCTCCCGGCCGCGATATCGCGAGCAGGAGCTCGCTCCCACAGCGCGCCAGCTCGCTCCCCCACAGTGGCCTTTGAGGAGGTTTGGTGATGATACGTAGCTGTCCGCACTGCGGGAAAGGCAACCGGGTGCCGGCCAGGCACCTGACCCACGCCGGGCGCTGCGGGGCGTGCCATCAGAGCCTGCCGCCGCTGGCCGTGCCGCTCGACGTGGACACGGCGCTGTTCGACGAGATCGTCGGCGGCACCGATGCTCCCGTGCTGGTGGACTTCTGGGCCGAATGGTGCGGGCCCTGCAAGACGGCGGCGCCGGAGGTGACGAAGGCGGCGGCGAATCTGGCCGGCAAGGCCGTGGTGCTGAAGGTCGACTCCGACCGCAATCCGGAGCTGTCGGCCCGCTACGGGGTGCGCAGCATCCCCAACTTCGCCGTGTTTCGCGGTGGCCGGCTCGCCTGGCAGCAACCAGGCGTGATGCGCCACGTTCAACTCGAGCAGGCAGCCCTGGAACAGGCGCGCTGAATGAAGCCCGAGGTGCAGAGCTTTTTCGATTTTGCCACCAACACCGTTTCCTACGTGCTGGCGGATGCCCGGGCCGGAGTCTGCTGCGTCATCGACCCGGTGTGGGACTACGATCCCAGATCCGGCCGCACCTCCACCGGCTCGGTGGAAGCCGTCGAGCGCTACGTCCGGGAGGCGGGGTACCGTGTGGCGCTGGTTCTCGAAACCCACGCTCACGCGGACCACCTGAGCGCATCGCAATATCTGAAGGCGGCGTTCGATGCGCCGGTCGCCATCGGCGAGCACATCGTCCGGGTACAGAAGACGTTCAAGGACGTGTTCAACCTCGGCAGCGAGTTCGTAACGGACGGCTCTCAGTTCGACCGGCTCGTGGCCGACGGTGAAAGCATCGAGGTCGGTGGTCTCACACTCACTGCCATACATACCCCGGGTCACACGCCGGCCTGCATGACCTACCTGTGCGACGATGCGGCGTTCGTTGGCGATACCTTGTTCATGCCCGACTACGGCACCGCCCGCAGCGATTTCCCGGGCGGCGACGCGGCGACCCTGTTTCGCTCTATCCGCCGCCTGTTCCAGCTGCCGGGCAGCACCGCCCTCTATCTGTGTCACGACTATCTGCCGGAGCATGGGCGCACCGACTACGTCTGGCAGACCACGGTGGCCGAGCAGCGGCGCCACAACGTCCACGTGCACGACGGCGTCAGCGAGGCAGAGTTCGTTGCCATGCGCGTCGCCCGCGATCGAACGCTCCCCATGCCCACCCTGATCCTGCCGGCTGTGCAGGTGAACATCCGGGCCGGCCGCCTGCCGCCGCCGGAGGAGAACGGGGTTTCGTATCTGAAGATTCCGTTGAACGTACTTTAGGAGAAGATCATGCAGGTGAAACGCGGCGTGAAGCAGATGCTGGCGGACGCCAACGCGCGGATCGAGACCGTGTCGGTGCACGACGCGTTGCGGCACGTGGAGGACCCCGGCGTCATCTTCGTAGACATTCGCGAGCAGGGGGAGCGGCTCGTCGGCACCATTCCGGGATCGGTCCACGCGCCGCGGGCCTTTCTCGAGTTCCTGGCGGACCCGGAGTCGGACATGCACAACCGGGTGTTTTCGAGCGGCCGGCGGCTGCTGCTGTTCTGCCGTTCCGGCGGGCGTTCGACCCTGGCGACCGGGCTGCTGGTCGACATGGGCATCCCCGATGTGGCGCACATCGCCGGCGGCTTCGCGGCCTGGGAGGCGGCCGGAGGGCCCGTGGTGCCCGGCGAGTAGGAGCGGTGGCTACCCGGCCAGGGTAGCCATTGCTCCTGCAGGGGAGGCGGGGGTCAGGCGAGGTTCCGGGCGGCGAACTCCCAGTTGACCAGCTTGGCCAGCCAGGCGTCGACGTAATCGGGCCGGCGGTTCTGGTAGTCCAGATAGTAGGCATGCTCCCAGACGTCGATGGTCAGCAGTGGCTTCTTGCCTTCCGCCACCGGGGTCATGGCGTTGCCGGTGTTGACCACGTCCAGCTTGCCGTTGTCGACGATCAACCAGGCCCAGCCGCTGCCGAACTGCGAGGTGGCCGCCTGCTTGAACGCGGTACGGAACTGATCCACGCCGCCGAAATCGGCCTCGATGCGTTCCTTCAGCGCGCCGCTTGGCTGGCCGCCGCCACCCTGGCGCATGCTGTGCCAGTAGAACGTGTGGTTCCAGGTCTGTGCGGCGTTATTGAAGATTCCTTTCCGCGCCGGATCGTTGACCGTCTCTCGGATGAGCTCCTCCAGGGACAGGGAGGCGAGGCTCTCGGAGTCTTCGAGCAGCTTGTTCAGGTTGTTGACGTATGCTTGGTGATGCTTGCCGTAATGAAACCGCAGGGTGTCCGCGGAGATGACCGGGTCGAGCGCAGTTTCGGCGTATGGCAGTTTCGGTAGTTCATGCACTGGAACATCCTCCTTCTCCAGAAAAGAACAAGACATACCGCACCAGTTCGGGGCAGTACGATTCTCGTTCGAGGTCTTGTACGGTGATGTGACGCCCGGTCGGGCCGGGCCGATGTGTCACTATACCCAGGGTGCGCCGGCTTTTCACGGCCTCGGCGCGTTTCGCCGGCTGCGCGCTTTCTTCACCGGGTCACGTTTACCTGATCTCACATCTTCCTCGTCGCGGCCCGGCGGCGATCGTGTTAGCTTGGCCGTTTCGCACCTCGCGAAGGGTGTCACGGCGCGGTCGGCAGCGGTTCTCTGCCTGGCGCCTCGGGACGTGGCCATGACGAACGGTACGACGAGGTATCATCCTGCGGGCGAGCCCACGCGGCGCAATGACGACGTGGACGGGCAGTCATCGGCGGCGATGCTCGAGCCGGGCCGCGTCCTCCTCGACCGCTACGAGATCGTCGAGCGTATCGGCACCGGCGGCACCGGCGCGGTCTTCAAGGCGATCGATCGGCTCAAGGCGAACAGCGACGAAGACAGCACCATCGCCCTGAAGGTCATGCACGACTCGATGGGGGCGGAGAGCAAGGTGCGGGCCCTGGTGCAGGAGGTGTCCCGAAGCCACGCGCTGAACCATCCGAACATCGTGCACGTTTTCGACGTCGCGCAGGATGGCGATCTGATCATCATGACGATGGAGTACCTCGACGGCCGCTCGCTGGCGGACCACGTCGAGATGGAGGGGCCGCTACCCGTCAGCGTCGCCGACCGGATGTTGGCCGATCTCCTCTCCGGGCTGAAGCTGTGCCACGACAAAGGCATCGTCCACGCGGACATCAAGCCCGAGAACGTATTCCTCACGGCGTCGATGGAGGTGCGGCTGCTCGACCTCGGCATCAGCCAGGTCATCGGCAAGGCGGGCCAGTTCGGCGGGTACACGCCCGGCTATGCCAGCCCCGAGCAGATCCTCGGCCACACGCCGGACAAGCCGGACGACATCTACTCCATGGGCTGCCTGATGTACGTCTGTCTGCTCGGCGAGCATCCCTTCGGCTGGAAGCCCGCGCACCAGGCGATGGCGGAGGGTCTCGAGCCGAAGTTTTCGGGTGCCCTGCCGCGCCGATACCGCAAGGCCCTGAAGTCGGCGCTGGCCTTCACCCGGGCGGAGCGCCCCGCAGACGCCGGTGCTCTATGGCGGATTCTGGATCCGCGCAGAGTTCGGCTCAGGCAGTTCGCGATGGCCGGCACCGTGCTCGCTGCCTCGGCGGCGATGGCGATCGGCGGCTTCGGCGTGCATATGGGTACCGAACGCATTCAGGTGAGCGCCGAGGATCAGGCCCGCGCCGAGGCCTCCTATCAGCAGGCACTCGGCTATCTGAACAGCAACCCGGCGAGAGGCCGAGATCTGCTGGTCGGTCAGGTGTTGAAGCTGAATCCCTACCATGAGGCCGCGTCGCAAACCCTGGCGCAGCAGATCCGCATGCTTCTCGACGCCGACGACCCCGCGGCGCTCTCCTATCTGCAGGAAGGACTGAAGGAAGCACCGAAGGCGACGCCGCTCGACCGTCTGGCCCGGCAGCAGGTCGACCAGGTCCTCGACCACCACGACCCCGCGTCACTGGGCCTGCTCGAACGCAGTCTGGTCCGCGCGCCGCTCTGTCTCCCGGTGCCGTACCGGCGCCAGGAGGTCGAGGCGTTCAAGCGCGCCGCCAAGGTGGACTGTTCCTGATCCGTCGCCGCCGATGGCCGAGGCGATTGCCGGCCAGACCGTTGGCCAGCAGCACTCGTGGCCCATCTTCCGCAGCACGTACGCGGCGGCGTGCGGGTCCTTGCCGAGCGCGCCCGCGGCGACTCCGGCCGGACAGTTGCCATCCCGTTCGCCGAACAGGTGTGCCTGACTGACCGAGTCCCGCAGGGGGAAGGCGTCGGCGCTGTCCAGCGACGCGAACAACGGCGGATAGCCGTGATATCGGCTCCAGGCCCCCACATCGAGATCGCCCGCCACGGTGACCAGAGCGCCGACGGACGGCTCCCGGGCCGCGATCCAGGTGGCGAGCACGGCGCCGCCGCTGTAGCCGATCAGGGTGATCGACCGTGGCCCGAATGCCACCTGCTCGAGCACGGAGGCGATGCTCGCAACGATGCGCTCACCGTATCTGCCCGCGGTCCACACCAGCGGCGTGCAGGCCGGATCGCGCCGCACGGCGCCGAAGGTGCAGGGGCGGCCGATGAAGACCGATGGGTAGGGATCCGCCGCGAGCAGCTCGAGGGCCAGCTCGCGGCTCGGTGTCGGATCGCTTGCCACCCGGTTTCTGGACACCCAGGGGTGTCCGTCGCCGCCGAGATAGACGTGGATCGGCGCGCCGGCGCCCGCTTGGGCAAACGCATCGTTGAAGACGACTGGATGAACGAAGGGCTGCCCGCGATACCAGACGATCCGGGAGTCCGGGGTCGCCAGCCCGCTGTCGGACCCGGCGCATCCGCTCAGCAGCGCGAGCAGCAGCGTCGGCAGGGCGAACGTCAGGCGTAGCAATCGGCGGCGGGATGGCTGCACAATCGCCGGGATGATCAGCTCGGGATCCGTCATGCTCCGCTCTATCCTCGTATCTGCCGTTCTCTGCACGCTGGTGGGTTGCGCCAACGAACCCGACCTGTCGAAGCTCGACCCGGCACTGGCCCAGAAGGTCGCTCTCAAAGACCTGGAAATCGTCGATTGTATTGTCCCGGGCTCCGTCATGCAGATGGGGCGCGGCATGGTCTATCAAACGCCGCCCAGGCTCGGCCGCACGACCGCCCTGCAGTGCGGCAGAGCCGGGGGCTCGTTCAAGCTCTACGACCCGGCAAACCCCCAGGCCACCATCGACCGCTGGACCGACGCCGCCGAGTCGGGCGATCTGGACGCGCAGAACTACCTGGGGCTTCTCTACGAGGGGGCGCTCGGCACGCCACCCGATTATCAGAAGGCCGCCTACTGGTACCGGCGCGCCGCCGAGGCGGGGCAGAAGGAGGCCCAGCACAATCTCGGCGCCCTCTACGAGAAGGGCCTCGGCGTCGAGAAGGACGTGTTGAAGGCGATCAACTGGTATCGTAAATCCACCGGGCTCGGCGCCGATGCGCTGGTGCTGTCTTCGGAGGCCCGGGCCGAGCTGGACGCCGTGCGCCAGGAGATGAACGGCGCGATCCAGTCCATGCGCTCCCAGCGCGACGCGCTCGACCAGCAGGTACAGGAACTGCGGTCGCGTCTGAAAGGCGAGGAGGGCGACCAGGCAGCGGCGGACAGGCTGAAGTCCCTGGAGTCCCTGCTCGCCCAGGTTCAGTCACAGCTCGCCGAGAAGCAGGCGGCCAGTTCGGCCCTGCCGGCCGCTGCGCCGGATCAGCAGCCTCCAATCTCCGACTGGTCGTTCATCGCGGATCTGCAGGCGCAGTGGCTCGGCGACATGGAGCTCGGCAAGAACATCGCCTTGATCATCGGCGTGACCAGCTATCCCCGCCTCGACGAGCAGCTCGCGACCACGGAGAACGACGTCCGGGCGATCGCCGGCCTGCTGCAGAGCAAGTACGGGTTCGGCGTGAAGCTGCTGCTGAACCCGGGGAACGACGAAGTGCGCCGGGCCATCTCGGAATTGACCATGGCTGCGGGCGAGTCCGACAACATTCTCATCTACTTCGCCGGCCGGGGCAGTATGCGGCCGCGCTCCAATGGCGGCCGACCGGCGGGTTTCTGGCTGCCCACGGACGCCGACCCGGAAAGCGACGCCAACTGGCTGAGCAACCAGTGGGTCACCGACCATCTCGACGCCAGCAAGGCACGGCGCGCGCTGGTGATCGCCGACTCCTGCTACGGCGATCTGCTGTCCTCCGACGGGTCGATGCCGCCGCGCCTGGCCTCGCCGAGCGAAGACACTATGAAGCGCCGGCTCGCGCTGAAGAGCCGTTTCGTGCTGGATACCGGCAGCGACACACCGATCCGCGGCTCGTCCGAGGCGCCCCATTCGGTGTTCACCCAGGCGCTGATGGAGGCACTCGAGAGCAATGCCGGAACAATTCTGGTGTCGCAGCTTTACGGCCGCGTGCTCGAAAGACTGGATCAAGCCGAGGTCGCGCTGCCGCCCGGCGAGGTCCCAGAGCTGACGCCCATCAAGGCCGCCGGCGGCCTTCGGGAAGGCGACTTCGTGTTCGTCGCTTCCCCCGCCAAGGTGGCCGCGCGGGTTCAGAACTCGTATCTGACCCCGCCGGTGTACACCGAATTGGCGACGTGCTGCAGCCCCAGCACCTGACGGTACTCCGCGAAGATGTGCAGGCCGCCGAAGTAGGCGCCTTCCAGCGTCCGCTGCCGCGGGCCGCGCACGTGCGCCTGGAGCCCGAAGGTCACCACGCCGTATTGGGAGTCGATCTTCTGGGTGGGAAGCTGGAACGCGGTGGCGCCGCTCGGCGTGCCGAGGGGAGAGTAGGTCGAGAAGATCTTGTGCGGGGAGTCTTCGAACTCTCTGCGGTACTCGCCGCGCGCGTAAGGCACGAACACGCCGATGCGGGTCGAGAGCGCCCAGGCGAGCCGCAGACCGCCGATGCCCTGTAGCGAGTCGATGTCCTGGTCGCTCACGTTCAGATCGAATCCCGGTGTGCTGGCCGCGGTGGCATCGGTCTCCTTGAACCCGTCCACCGTGATCCGGACGCCATCCAGGCGCAGGTAGGGGTTGATGGATATGCTGCGGAACTGCCCGGTGTAGCCGGCGGTCAGGGCCGCCGACCAGGAAGTGGTATCGTTCGACGACGACGTCTGCGCACTGACGCTCTCCACGTCCGGGTTGAGCGACGGGTACTTGATGAAGCGCGTCACGTCGAACTTCATGCGCTGGTAGCCGACCAGGCCGGAGGCGTAGAAGGGCTGCGCGCTGAACATGACGAACGTGCCGACGCTGTAGCCGTCGCCGTCCATGCCCCCGTCGACGATGCTTCTGGAGGAATCGAAGTCCACCTTGTTCTGGGTGATGCCGAATGTCGCGCCCAGCGCATAGGAGTTCCCGCTCTCCATATCGAACCGGTAGTCGACACCGAACGTCCCCTCGACGTTGTCGAAGTCGAAGGCGTCCTCTATGGCGGTGAATCCCGGATGCTTGTCGCCGTAGCCGTAGGTGACGTTGGCGAACGCACCCCAGGGGGAAAGCTGGGTACCGCCGGAGCCGGCGCTGCCGTGCCGGCCGCCCTGGCCCTGATAAGCAGCCAGCGCCGGGAACTCCGACACCGGCATGCCGAACCCGGCCACCGAGAACCCGCTTGCACCGTAGCGCAGGGCCGTCACCCGACTCACCATATTGGCCATCTGGCCGTTGGTGAACTCTTTGGCCACCGATGTGTTGGCGGCGAACTCTTCCGCGGCCGTCCAGCGCAGGGCGAAGCCCAGACCCTCCCGGTCGAGCCCCAGCGAGAATCGGGTCTCGCCGCTGCCTTCCAGGGCATTGGCGGTTTGAACGAGCTCACGGACGTTGTCGAACACCTGAAACGTGGGCACGTCGGGAAAATTGCCACTGGCGCACTGGGTCGAGGTCTGCGCCGGGCAGTACTGCGTCAGGAGCTGGTTGAACACCGCCTGATTCGCTCGAGCCGCGCGTTGCTCCAGCTGAGTGAAGCCGCCTGCCTGAGTGAGCGTCACCAGATCCGCATTGGCCACCGACCCGGCAAGCAGGAGAGTGCCGGCAGCGAGCGCCAGCCCCGTTCGGTCGAACATTGCCCTGATCCCCCTTCCCCCCGGGCTCGGACGTTTGCCTGGGGACGCCTTGTTGAAGCGTCCGACGTTAGACGATAGCAGGGTTTGAGTTCAACCGGGATCAGCGCGATGGGGTCGTGCGCGATGGACGTGGGCCGTGGTATTTTACAAACCAGTTACATCTGCCGAATCGAGACATCGTTCTAATCGCTGTGCCGGCGATACCGATTCGGCTATAAGGGTCGGACATCGGGGGCTGGGGAAAGTGGTGTATCGGCGACGTCTGCGCTTCGCTTGGGTAGTGATCGTCACGTGCGTGGGTGCTTCCAGTTGCGGTGGCAGCGGTAACGACCATGCCGGCGACCAGACAAACACTCCGCCGACCGCCGTCATTACGGTCATCGGCGACGGCTCGAGCCCCACTACGGTGCGGGCCAGCAGCGACGTGCTGCTGTCCGGCAAGGAGAGCTTCGATCCCGATGATCCGGTCACCGTCTTTCAGTGGCGGCAGACCGCGCCGGATGCGCCCCGGGTGACTATGGTCCAGCGCTCCTCCAACTCGATCTCCTTCGCCGCGCCCGACGTCGCCGAGCAGACCACGTTGACGTTCGAGCTCACGGTGCAGAGCCCCGACGGCGCCTCGGGCAGTACGACCAAGGACGTGGTGGTCGAGCCGGCGTCAGACAGCAACCGCTTTCTGCACTACGCGGAGACCGCCTCCGGAATCAGGGTCCTGGCCGGCAGGTCCGGAGGTACGCCCGGCGACACCCTTGCCTTCACGGTCAGCATGACGCTGCACGTGCAGTATCCGAGCCGCAACGTCGATCCCGCCAAGCAGCAGATGCTGGAGTACGTATCGGCGCCGGTGGTCCGCTCCGGCACGTGGGACGACACGCCCGCGCTCGACACGGCGAACCTCGCAGGAGCGGCCGTTCAGCAGCCGCTGCTGGTGTTCGACATTCCCGACGTGTCCCTCGACGACATCAACGGTCCGCTGCTCACTCTGCCGCCGGACGATGCCGGCCGTGCGGCCATTCTCGAGCTGGTGGACGTCGATGCCACACGGCTTGCGGCCCTGTCGCGGCAACCCGTAAAGGCGTGGCTGGAGTTCGCACTCGAGGCGGCGACTCCGGGCGGTGTCATGGACGGCCAGATGGTGATTCTCGACGACCGCGACACACCCCTGTTCGTGCTGGGCACCGGCGGCGTGTCCGCCGCAGCGGCTTCTCCGGGAGCCACCGAGGGCCTGGTGATGGACCCGGACACGGGCACCTACCAGACCATTGGGAGCGTCTACCGGGAAGACCTGACGAAGGCGATCATCGACCATGGCGGCTCGCACGTCGTCGAAGACCGCGCCACTGCACAGGCGTACTACGACACGATCGACCCGAACCATACCCGGACGACCCTGAGTGACTGGCTCTCCGCCAACTGCATGACCCTGTCGACCAGCTTCGGCAATGCCGACAACGAAGCTCACGCCATCTACACCAACAACTTCGACCTGGGGTTCGGCCGTGACATGTACGTGAAGACGCTCACGGCCGCCGATGCCGCCTGCGGCAGCCCCGGCGACATCGCGTCCATCGTCTTCAACTACCCGACCCTGGAAGCGGCGGCGAAAGGCGCCGATCCCTTTCTGGCGGTGGCCATGGAGTACCGGGCGCCCCAGCTTGGCAGCGCGGATCTCACCGCCCTCGGGGTCGCCGATCCCGATGCCCGGTTCACCACCTTCTACGTCTTCACCCCCAACCGCGACACCGGCGACATGGAGCGGGTGACCAGCGCCGATTTCGACCGGCGCGGACAGAAGTACGTGCCTGGCGTGTGCGCCGCCTGCCACGGCGGACAGCCGCCGCTCGACGATCCGCTCAGCACCGTGAACGGTAAGTCGCTCTACGCGGCCGCCGGCAACATCCGATCGGTGTTCCTGCCGTGGGACATGTCGGCGCTGCTGTACTCGGGGCCGGTGGGAGATGCGCAGCGGGATCCCTCGCTGCCGGATCCCGACTCGGACTTCACCTCTCCGGAGGAGAAGACGTTGATGACCACCTACACGCGCGCTAATCAGGAGACACAGTTCCGTAAGCTCAACCAGTCGGTGCTGCCGAGCTATCCGACCAGCACCGATCCGGCGACCCCGGTACCGATCCGTGAGCTGGTCCACGGCTGGTACGGCAGCACCGACTTCGACAGCAACGTGCTGCCCGCCAGCAGCTTCAACGCCGATTTCGTTCCTGCCGGTTGGGCCGGCCACGAGGATCTCTACCGCATCACCCTGGCCCACCACTGCCGGGCGTGCCATACCCAGGCGCAGCCGGTGAGCGACGACGAGCGCGAACGTCCCACGTTCGCGACCTTCAATTTCGACAATTCGAAGGTCAGGGATGCGGTAAAGTCCACCGTTTTCGATCAGGCGCGCATGCCGGCGGCCCGCCTCACCATGGACCGGTTCTGGGCCGCCTTCTCCGACGGCTCGCGCAGCGCAGCGCAGACGCTGGCCGACGCCCTTGACCTCGGTCCGGTGGAAAACGTCGTGCCCGGACAGCCCCGGCTGGTGGTGACCGGGACCATCGGTGCCGCCCAGGACCCGTTCTCCGGCGGCGACGCCGTGGTGCGCGATGACCGCGGCGAGCCGGTGGTGCTGAGCGCACTCGACAGTCAGTTCACCGACAGCTATGCCTGGAGCGTCCAGGGGCCTTCCGGTTCCGTGCCGGTCAAGGGCGATGGCTCGCCCGTCATCTCTTTCGCGACCCCCGGCGACTACGGTGACGTCACGGCAACCGTCACGGGCACCCGCAGCAACGGCGCGACGAGCTCCACGACTCAGACCATCACTGTGCGCAACTTCCTGCCTGCACCCGTACGGGATACCGGTGTGGTCGCTCCCGGCGGCAACTCGCTGCCCATCGCACTACTGAACAACGACGTCTTCGTCTGCGACACGTCGTCCTCGCCGTGCGACAGCGTCACGCCGGTGGAAGCCTTGCAGGCCGCCGGCGAGTATCCGTTGACCATCACACTTCAGTCGGCCGATGCGTCCACCTACGGGACCCTCGACCTCGGCGGCGGGCAGACGTCCGTGGTGCTGGATGCGCCGGTGCCGTACATGGCCACGTTTACCTCCAACAACGTGCCGCCGGACAGTCAGGCGAACTTCGTCTATCAGATCAGCGACCGGGACGGCGACGTCGCCAGCGGGGCGATCGCGATCGACATCCGTCAGGCTCTGGGCGTGACCATCAACGACCCGCCGTCCATTCAATGGCCCGGCAACGAGGCTCCGGACGGCACTCTGGACGTTCAGTTGCCGAACCTGACGGTCCTCGTGAGCGGCGGGCTCGCGCCGTTCACGTTCACGCCGTCGACCGATCAGATCGGCATGGTGACGTTCTCGACGGGCAGTGACGACGCGACCCCGGCTGTCAGCTACAGCCTCAGCAAACAGAACGTTCCCGACCCGGCGTTGGGCGGCCGAATCGAAACCGATTGTCTGAGCGAACCCGGCAAGTGCTCGCCCGCCCGGCGCGCGGCGACGGACACGTTTCAGGTCACCGTGGCCGATTCCGGAGCCGATGATGCACAGCAGACCGTGACCGGCACCCTCCACGTCAACGTCACCCTGCAGAAGAGCTGGAGCAACGTGCTCGCTGGCCTGACGGGTCTCTCACCATCGTGCGACGGCTGCCATTCCGGAGCTTCGCCCTCACGCAATCTGTTCCTGACGTCCAGCGACCCGGAGACCAGCTACGAGTCGATGTTCTGCGACCAGGGCGGCGAAGGCGCACGCCTGAACGTCGGTCAACCCGATGCCGATACCGACAACGTGCTGGTGGAAAAGCTCGACGGCACCCTCAGCCACGGCGGCGGGGCCTTCAGCGACACAACGTCGGTCCTCGCCACGGTGAAGACCTGGCTGCAGGAAGGCGCCCGTGGGCCGTCCTCGGTCACCGCGTGCAATTGAGCGCAGTCAGAACGCGGCGCGCCAGCCGGCGACGATGAGCAGTCCCTGGCTGTTCAGCGCGCCGCCGGGAAGGTCGCGGGTCATCCACTCGTATCCTGCTTCGAGCTGCAGGCTGAAACGGCGGCTCGGCCGGTAGTCGAGCCGCAGCGATGGCTTGAGTCTGAGCTGACTCCGGCCGCCGGTGCCGAAGATGCGGCGGTCGGCCGAAAGCCGGGGCAACAGCCACCACTGCTCGCCGAGGGCCACCCGGTTCGTCAGGTTGACGCCCGTGGTCGTGGTTGTGTCCGAGCGATAGTAGCGCATCTGGACGGAGCCGAAATTACCCCGCCCCAGCACGTTCTCCGAGCGCACCTGGACTGTCATGTAGAAGTCGCCATAGGAATCGAGGGCGGCCACGTTGGCTGACGCGTTGGTGGAGCCGAAACTGGTCAGGCCGGAGTCCACCGATACGCTCCATTCATCCCCCAGACGACGATCGACGCCGAGCTGCAGCGCGGTGCTCTCCGCCGTGCGGTCGGCGGCAATGTCCTCGAGCCGCGCGTTGACCAGCTCGTTTGCAAGCAGCAGCTCCAGGTCGCTGAGGTCGTCGACCGGCTGGCCTATAAGGGCGTCCCGTGTGGTGAGATAGGGGTTGCGGCGGCGTTCGACGGTGCCGAAGACACGGGTCGAATTGCCGAGACGGAGGTTCGCCGTCAGCAACGCATGATTGAGAGCCTGATGGTGCAGGTCGTAGTCGAGCATGCCGAAGTAGACGCCGTTGTCCACGTCCACCTCGCTCTGCAGGCCTGCTGCCTGGCGATCAACGACGCCGCCGATCATCTGCTGCACGTAGAACGGCGTCACCGTGAGGGCGTGGTTCAGCAGCTCGATGTCTGCGTTCGCCCCCCAGAAGGGCCTGTCGGCGGCGGGATGGTCGTAACCGGAGTCGAGCAGATAACCGCCGAGCACGCTGACGTCGATCCCCGGTCTGGCCTGGTAGGTGACGTTCACGCCGTCGAAGCGCCCGAGCACGCCGCTGCTGCGGTCGCTCTGCCGGCCCAGCCGGACCGTTGTGCGCAGCCTTTCCACCGACGACTCCCAGTAGGCGGCTTCGATGCGTATGTCGCGATCGCCGGCCCGATCCGTGAAGTCCAGCAGGTGGCCCAGCGAGATCCGGCCCTCATGGCTTGCGGACGCGGTGCTGCGACGGATGCTCATGTCCACGTCGGAGAACACTCCGGCCACTGGCACCGTCGTTCCCTGACGGTCGATGTGAAGGCTGTACCGCTGATAGAACTGAGACGCGAAGATCGACGTCTGCCACGCGGCGGCGTCGGGGATGCGGCGTGGCGCCCGCAGGGTTCGGGGCTGGCGGTCGATGCTCACCAGCGCCTGCAGGCGCGCCCGGATACGCTCCGCCTCGGGTCGGTCGGGAAACTCGGCGAGCGCCGTCTGGTAGGCGAGCTTGGCCTGAGCGAGCTGACGGGTCTGTTCCCGGGTCACGCCGAGCATCTCCAGCGCCTCGAGGCGGAACGCCGGCATGTTGGAGGCCTGGGTGTAGCAGGCGATGGCCCGGCCGTAGTCCCCGGCGATGTAAGCGTCCTTGGCCTGCTCGAGCAGGCTGTCGTCGACCTCGCCGGCCCAGTTCACCAGCTTCGGCTCGGGCGGGGGCTCGGGGTCTGTGATGGTGCCGGTGGTGGCGGCAGCGATGGCGATGACGGGTTCCGCCCGACCCTGGTCCACTCGAGCCGGCCCTCCCGCGCCCAACAGCGCCGTCAGCCGTCGGCTGTTCAGGCGCATTGCGCGGGCGTAGGCGGCTTCCTGCCGGCTCACCGCCACCAGCCGTGCGTTCGGGAAGGTGCCGCGCACCTCGGCGAGCACCGAGCGGGCCTTGTCGCGGCCGAAAAAACCGAGCCGGGGCGAGACGGTGTCCGATCCCTTGCCCGGTGGCAGGTAGAGCGTCCGATCGAGAAGCAGCGCGCGCGGCATCTGGTCGGCGCGCAGCAGCCGCGCGCGCGGCTCGAGCTCGATGGCCCAGAGTTCCGAGCCCTGGGTTTGCGCGGAGGCGCGCCGGTAGTCGCGCAGCGGAAGGTACTTGAATGCCACCCGGTCGCTCGAGTACTGGGGCAACGTGGTCACATGGACGGGACTGTCGAAGCGCACGGTGATGGTCAAGCCCTTCTTCGCCGAGCCTTCCACGCTCACCCTGCTGAAGTCGTAGCCCGGCTCGTCGAATCGGAGCTCGGAGAACTGCCAGTCGTCTGCCGGCGCCCGGCTCCATGCTCACGTCGGCCGTGAAGGTGCGGTCGTCCGTGGCGGTGAACGGGCCGGTGAGGGTCACCGCCGCGCCGACCACCACTTCCACCTCCGGCGCCTCGCCATCGCCTTCGTTGCCAGCCGCCTCCAGCACCACCTCGCGCAGCAGCTGGACAGCGTGCGCGGCCCCGCTGCAAAGCAGGAACACCACAGCCATGGCGTGGCGTAGCTTCATCGGTCGAAGCTCCCGTCGCTCACCCTGTGCTGGGGCCCCGGCCGGGCGCGGCTGATGGTCGTCAGCGAAGAGTCCGCGTAGACGTGACAGGCGCCACTGCAGTCGCGCAGTTCCGAGACCGTGTAATTCATCGACGGGCTCTGCGTCTTGCGGTGCGAGCCACTGCGGAAGTCGTTGGCGTGGCACCCGGCGCAGTCCGGCTGATAGGCGGGGGCCGGCCAGCTGACCGTATCCGAGTTGCTGCCGTGACAGTCGGTGCAATCGAGATTGCGCCGATGATCGCCCGGGTAGTTGGGTGAGGTGTGTACGAACAGCACCGGTTGCCAGGCGTCCGCCGTGTGGCAGTAGTCGCACTCCTCGGCGCTCTGGAAATGGCCCGCCGGCGTACCGGTGGCCGTTCTGCCGTCGTGGCAGCTCGAACAGGAGCCGGTGACGGTGCTGTGGTCGAAGGTGGCCGGTATCCAGGCCAGCGTGCTGTGGCACAGGTCGCATTGCGCCATCGTCGGGACGTGGTCGCGGTTCTTGCCGATTGCGGTTACGCCGTCGTGGCAGGAGGTGCAGGTGCCGGGAGCCACCGCGGAATGGTCGAACACCGCCGGCACCCACGCGTTGGTGGTGTGACAGTCGTCGCACTGGTCGTTCGAGGTGATATGTCTTGCCGGTTTGCCCTGGGCGTCGACGCCGTTGTGGCACTGGACGCAGTTGCCGGAAACGTTGCTGTGGTCGAACCGCGCCATGTTCCAGGCCGTACTGTTGTGGCAGGACGCGCAGTCGTCGCTGGACTGGTGGATGGCTCGGGGGTTTGCCGGGGGCCTGTACGCCGTCGTGGCAGCCCTGGCAGGAACCCAGCACCTGGCTGTGGTCCACCTCCGGCACCGCCATCCAGCTCGCGGTGACGTGACAGGCGTCGCACTGTCGGGTGGTGGCGATGTGCTGCAACGGCGTGCCGGTGCTGGCGATCAAGCCGGTGCCGTCATGACAGCCCGCGCACTGACGCGGCGTGCCGGCAAAGGTGGCACGTACGTGGCAGCCTTCGCACGGCACGTTGGCGTGCGCACCGTCGAGGTCGAAGCCGTGCCGGAAGTGGTCGTAGACGCCGGGGCCCGCGGCCCCTGCGGCGGAGGCGGCAGCGACCAGCAGGATCAGACCGACGAACACCAGTGACCTGACCATCAGAACATCCTCAGCGGCAGCGAGAATGATTGGGTTGTGTGGCAGCGCTCGCACCGTGCGCCGAATTGTCCCCTGTGAACGTCATCGGCCTGATGACAGGCGCCGCAGGCGGCGGCGACCTCGAGAGGTTTTTCGCGGCCAGGCACATGGCAGCCCTTGCAGGCCAGATCGGCGTGGGCGCCGGTGAGGGCGAACTGGGTCTGCCGGTCGTGGTCGAACTTCCAGCGCGACCAGCCGGCCGGCGAGTGGCACGTCGCGCAATCGGTGCCGAGGCTGCCGGCATGGGCGTCGTCGCGTCCGTGGCAATCGGCGCAGCTCCGGCCCGCTTCCTGGAATGCCTGACTTGCGTGGCACTGCTCGCAGGCCGCCAGGCGGTGCATGCCCAGCAGCGGGAACGATGTGAACTCGTGGTCGAAGCGCACGTCCTGCGACCAGCTCCCGGCGTCGTGGCAATCCGCGCAAGCCACCATGGCGCCCGCGTGGGGGTCGTCCTTGACATGGCAGCCTTCGCAGTCGGCGGGGAGGTCCGCTTGGAGGCTCCCCTTGTGACAGCCGTCGCAGGCAAGCTTCCGGTGAGCGCCACCCAGCGCAAAGCCGGTGCGCGCGAGGTGATCGAAGCGCGCCTTCCAAGTGTCCTGCTGATGACAGGCGCCGCAGTCCGCGCCGCGTTGGCCGGCGTGGACGTCATCCGCGCTGTGGCAGCCGGCGCAATCGCGGCGCGGCTTCGCCAGCGCCATCGCATCCAGGTGACAACCGGCACAGGCCACGCGGGCGTGCGCGCCCCGCAGCTCGAAGCCGGTCTCCGCGGCGTGGTCGAAGCGTGCGTCCTTCCAGCCTTTTTCCGTGTGGCAGCCCGCGCAGTCGGAGCCGCGGCTGCCTTTGTGCACGTCGTCCAGCGCGTGGCACGACCTGCATTCGCTGGGCGTATTCCGGTAGCTCTGCCCGGCATGGCAGGCCTGGCAGGCAACTTTTGCGTGGCCGCCGGTGAGCGCATATCCGGTCACTGCGGCGTGGTCGAACGTATCGTCCTTCCAGGCGGTGGTGCGGTGACAGCTGGCGCAGTCGCCGCCCAGGTTGCCGCGGTGCGGGTCGTCGTTGCTGTGACAGCCGACGCAGTCGGCGGATGCGTCCCGAAAGGCGGCCGATGGTTGATGGCAGTCGCTGCAGGTCAGGGTCTGATGCCGGCCGGTGAGCTGAAATCCGCTGGCGGCATGGTCGAAGGCCTCCGGCACCAGTCCGACGATGTCCGCGTCACGACCCTTGTGGTCGGTGTGACACGACCGGCACTCTCGGTCCTCGAGCCGCCCGCCGGTGCCGTGAAAGCCGCGGTGAGCCTGCATGTCGGCGGCCACGTCCTTGTGACAGTTGAGGCACAGGCTGCTCTGGGTGGCCTTGCTGAATGGTGCGTGACAGGCGCTGCACTCGCCCTCGGTGTCGGCGTGCGCAGCCGCCACCGGTCCGGGCGTCACCAGCGATTCGATACCCGCGGTCCAGCCATTGGCGGCCAGCAGGATCGTGACCGCCGCGAGCAGACGCCGGACCCACCTCATCGTCACTTCTAAGCGTCCGCGGCACATCAGTACATGTGCACGGCAAGAACGTGAACGATGACCGCGATCACCAGCACCACGAACAGCGGGTAGTGGACCACGTGCCACAGCGAGAACAGCTTCTTAAACGCGCGGAACTGGGCGAACTTGCGCAGGGCGCCGATTCGGCGCCTGAGGTAGCGGCTGGTGCTCCTCAGCAGGCGCGCCCGGTGCTGTGCCACGACGGACGACGAGACGGCCAGCTCGTTGAGGCGCCCTCGCGCCTGCCGCCGCAGGCGCCAGTACAGCAGCTCGCTGCGGGGGCCCACGGTCAGCGCACGTCCGAAGGCGCCGAGCACGCTGGATCGCTCGCCCAGCAACCGGTTCTCGTACTCCGCCAGCGCTTCGGTGAGCCCCGCGAGCACCTCCGAGGCGCCGCCCGATTGCCCGCGGATGGCGTGGATCTGCGCGCGAAGCTCGTCGATCGACGCCTTGCGGCCGTACAGCCCATGGTGCAGCTTGGCGTAGATGTACCGGCCGATGATGCCGCTTCCGGCCACCACCAAAGTGGCGAACAGCGCGATGCGGCCGTTGAAGGAGCCGAGCCGGAAGTTGCAGTGCAGCACGATCAGCGCCGGGCCGACGATGCCGAAGATCATGTGAACCCGGAACCAGGCACTTACCGGACCGAGTCTGCGCAGCGAGCGCAGGCGTTTGCGAACCGGATACAAGAGCAGCAGGCCCATGAGGCTGGCGCCGACGATGCCGAACCAGTAGCCGATGCCGTCCTCGGCTCGCATCAGGTTCTCGTCCTTTAGCATCCAGGCTACGGCCAGGCATCCGGCCACCAGCCCGTAGCCCAGCAACGTCAAGAGGCTTCGATGACGGCCACGTTCCGCCGCAGTGCGCGCCGCGGCCGCGCCGTCAGCGCGCCGGCTCGCCGGCGCGGCGACCGGCAACGAATGCATCGTGCCCATGTTTGTCAGTATATTGCCGCGCACCACGCGTGACCCCGGCCCAAGTGAGCAGTCGTTCACGGTTTGTGATAGTCGCGTGCTGGCCGGGCCGCGATGCCGCGTAACATAGGTGTCCGCAGCGCAGTGACGTGTTCCTCGACATGGATGCGACGCCTTATCTCGCCTACGGGCTGTTTCTCGTTCTGCTCTACCTCTGGCTCGTGCACGGCCGCACCAGTCACGAGGGTCGAAGCCGGCGAATGCTGCGGGAGGCGGAGGAGTCAGGGATGATGCAGCCGCCCTCCCTGCACCCTGTTGTGGATACGTTGCGCTGCATCGGTTGCCAGGCTTGTGTGCACGCCTGCCCCGAATTTCCTAGACATCAGGTGCTTGGCGTGATCGAGGGCAAGGCCGGGCTGGTTTCCCCCACCGATTGCATCGGCCATGGCGCCTGCCGGTCCGCCTGCCCCGTCAACGCCATCTCGCTGGTGTTCGGCACCAGCGAGCGGGGCGTTGACATTCCGCTGATTTCTCCGGAGTTCGAGACCAGCGTACCGGGTATGTTCATCGCCGGTGAGCTTGGCGGTATGGGACTGATCCGCAACGCCATCGAGCAGGGTCGTCAGGCCATGGAGCAGATCAGTGAGCGAATCGGAGGCCGAACCTCGGGCGGACAGCTCGACGTCGCCATCATCGGCGCCGGTCCGGCCGGCATCGCGGCCACCCTGGCTGCCCACCAGCGGGGCGTGCGCTACGTCACACTCGAACAGGACGCGCTGGGCGGAACGGTAGCGAACTTTCCGCGGGGCAAGCTGGTGATGACCCAGCCCGCGCGGCTTCCCATGGTGGGGGAAGTCGAGTTCGGTGAGACCGACAAGGAAACGCTGATGGCCTTCTGGAAGAAGGTGGAAATCGATACCGGGATCAACATCCACTACCGGGAGCGCATGGAGAGCGTTGAGCCCGTCGACGGCGGGTTTCTGGTGCGGACCACCCGCAACAGCTATCGCGCCCGTTACGTGTTGCTCGCCATCGGCCGTCGGGGCACGCCCCGCCGCCTGGGGGTTGCTGGCGAGGCGCTGCCGAAGGTGGTCTACGTGCTCACCGATCCGGCGCAGCACGCGGGCAAGCGTGTGCTGGTGGTGGGAGGCGGCGACAGCGCGCTCGAAGCGGCGGAGGCGCTCGCGGCCCAACCTGGCACGCGGGTGAGCCTGTCCTACCGGGGCGTCGCCTTTGACCGGGCCAAGCGCCGGAACCGTGACCGGGTCATGGCTCTGGCGCAGGAGCGTGCGCTCACCTTGCTGTTGGAGACGGAGGTGGTCGCCTTTGAGGACGGTGCGGTGACCTTGCGTCATGGCGAGAAGACTCTGCAGCTGAAGAACGACGTCGTAATCGTCTGCGCGGGCGGCGTCCTGCCGACCGGGCTGCTGCGTGAGCTGGGCGTGCGGGTGGAGACCAAGTATGGCCAGGCTTAGCCCGCAGGCCCTCGGCGCGGTGCTGGGTGTGCTGGTGCTGCTCGTCGCGTTGCCGGCGCTGGCCGACGTCACCCCGGAGATCCGCACCGCGCTGCTGCGCCGCGACTACCCGACCGCTGTGGCCCTGCTCGAGCCGATGGCGCGAAACTCGAATGCGGACGCGTTGTTCGAGCTGGGCCGGCTCTACGAGCGCGGTCTCGGCGCGGCCCGGGACCTCGGGCGCGCCTTCGATTGCTTTCGTCGTGCCGGTGAGCTGGGCCACGTGGACGCGGCCTACCTCACCGGCGTGATGCTCGAGAAGGGGCGCGGCACAGCCGTTGATGCAGAGGGAGCCCGTCAGTGGTACCAGCGCGCGGCGGCAGCGGGGCAGCCGTTGGCCCGTCGCAAACTCGACCCGGACAGCGAAGCCGCCGGCACCGCGGCGCGCAGCCTTTACCAGATCGTGGAGGCCGGCGATCCGGCCGCTCTGGCGATGCTCGGCCCGGTGGACTTCGACGCGCTGGATGCTCACGGCAGACTGCCGCTCGGCATGGCCGTGGCCGCCGCCGACGCGCCCATGGTCGATGCGCTGCTGCAGCGTCACGCCAACCCGAACGCCCGGGATGCCGGCGGCCGTCGGCCGCTGCATGGGGCTGCGGCGCTCGGATCGGTGGGGCTGGCGAGGCGGCTGGTGGCCGCCGGCGCGGATCCTGCCGCGCCGGACGCCGCCGGCGACACGCCGCTCCATCTGGCGGTGGCGGGCGGTCATGTCGCTCTGGCGCGCTGGCTGCTCGGCCATGGAGCAGCGACCGGCGCGGTCAACGCCGCAGGCTGGTCCGCCGCCATGCTCGCCGAACGCAGCGGCAACCCGGAGCTGCAGGGGCTGTTCGGATCGGCGGAGAAGGCCAGTGGCGGTACGCTCACACAGCTGGACGACATGCGTCGGAGCCCCGCCATGGCCGATTGGTCGGAGCTGGCGATCGCTTCCTGGGCAGGGCGCACGTCGCTGGTCCGCAAGCTGCTCGACGGCGGTGCCGACCCGAATGTGCTGGACCGGTCCCATCACAGCGCGCTCTTCCGCGCGATAGATGCCGGACACGCCGACGTGGCAGCGTTGCTGCTGAGCCACGGCGCCAGACCGAATCTGGACGCGGCGGACGACGTCAGCCTGGTGCACCGGCTGGCGAGGTCCGGCCCCTCATCGCTGCTCACGTCCGTGCTCCGCTATCCGGGTGAGCTCGAACGGCGGGATGCCTCCGGCCGAACGCCGCTGATGGCCGCGGTCGGGCGCGACAACGTGGAGACCGCGGAGGTGCTGCTGGCGAGCGGTGCCTCGCCGCAGGTGGCTGACAAGAGGGGCGACACGCCGCTGCACCTGGCGGCAGAGCGGGGCGACGCGGCTTTGGCCGAGCGGCTGCTGGCGGCTGGTGCTGTGGTGGATGCACGGGACCGGTCCGGCCGAACGCCGCTGTGGCGTGCCGCCCGCCACGGCCAGCTGGCGACGGTAGAGGTGCTGCTGGCGCACCACGCCGGGCTCGAGGCTGCCGCGGACGGCATCTCCCCGCTGCACGTGGCGGCCGAGCTGCCGCAGTCCGACGTGCTCGAACTGCTCCTGGCCCGGTCTCCGGCAGCCGATGTGGTTTCCACCACCGGTACCACGCCGCTGCTGCTCGCCGCGGACCGGGGCCGCGCCGGCAGCGTGCAGGCACTACTGGCTGCGGGAGCGAAGGTCGATGCGAGAAACGCGGTGGGCGACACCCCGCTGATCTGCGCCGTGCGTCACGGGCATCTGGACGTCAGTCGTTTGCTGCTGGCAGCGGGCGCCAACTATCGGCAGCGCAACGAGCGCCGCGAGAGCGCGCGGGAGCTTGCGGCTGCCCGCCACGATCCGGAGCTGGATGCTCTGTTCGCCTCCCGCGGGGGCGTGCTCGACCTGCTGCGCTAGCGACCCGTAACGGCCAGCACGCGCGGTCGGCGTGTCAGCCGGATTTCTTCTCCACCTCGGCGAGCAACGCGCGGATCGCAGCCCGCCTGCCCTGGTCCGCCAGCGCCCTACCGGGGCGGGGCGGTGCGTCCAGTGCGGTGGTCAGATAGCGGCGGGCGCCGTCGTAGTCTCGCTGCTCGAACAGGAACTCGCCCATGAAGTAGTTGGCATCGATGCCGTGGGGATCGATTGCAAGCCCCGCCTCGAGGTTTCTGCGAGCCTTTTTGTCGTTGCCGAAACCCAATGGCCAGCCCGGCACCTTGTAGTAGAGGCTGCCGAGCGTGACGTAAGCGGAGCCGTTCAAGGCCCTGGGATCGTTTTCGATCGCCTGCTCGAGCGACACCCGCGCCTCCTTTACCAGGGCGAGCGCGCCGAGACCACCCTTCTCTCCGGCGTAGGAGCTCAGAATGATGCCTTCCCACGTCAGCAGCGTCGCGTCGTCGGGATGGGCGGCAGCTTCGCTGCGAGCCTGGTCCGCCAGGCCCTCGAGCACCTTCGCGCGATGGTCGTCGGCGGTGCGGTACATTGCCTGATCCCAGCCAGACTGGAGGCCGGCCACATCGGCGCGGGCGCCGGCGATCAGAAACAGACACACGGCGCCGGCCGTTAACGCGGTTGTGGTTCTCACGGAGTACCTTCCTTCCGAGGTGCCGTCGAGGCGAAGTGTTTGACGGTGGCCAGTTGACGGGCCAGGGCGCGATCCACCAGCGCCGGCAAGGTCTGGTTGAGGCGCGCGAAGCAGCGCTCGCGCCAGCCGATGGCGCTGCGGCGTTCACCCCTGCGCATGGCGGCGACGATCCGCGCCGCCACCTTGTCGGGCGGGTCTTCGGCGTTGCCGAGGGCCCGGTTCATGGCGGAAACGGCCGGCGGGTTCATGGCCGTCCGCGTCGCCCGGGGCGCCACGTGTACGACCCTGACCGAACCGTCCGCCAACTCCCGCGCCAGCGCCTCGCTGAACCCGCGCAGCCCGAATTTACTGGCGGAGTACAGCACGTAACCCGGGAAGCCGATGCTGTCGAAGGCGGATCCGACGTTGACGATCAGCGATTCCGGTCGGCGCTCCAGGTGAGACAGCAGGCGCTGAGTGAGCGCTATGGGGCCGACCAGGTTGACGCTGATCAGCGCCTCGACGTCCGCGTCCTCCTGAGCCGCCAGCAGACCGAATCGGTTGGCGCCGAACAGGTTGACGAGAATCCCAACGTCCTGACCCGTTGCCAACTCTGCCAGGCGGTGGCGTTGCGCCGGTTGTGTCAGATCTGCGGCGAGAACGGCCACCACCTGGCGTTTGGGCAGCGCCCCCGCGAGCTCGTCGAGGGCCGTTTGCTGGCGCGCCGTGAGAATCAGCCGCGCGCCCGCCCGCACCAGCTCGGTGGCGAGAGCCCTGCCGATCCCTCCGGTCGCCCCGGTGAGCAGACAGACGCTGCCGTCAAGCTGCACGGCGAAGACCTGCGCCGGCCGCCGAGCGGATGACGTCGCCGTAGAGTCGGTAGGCCCGGTCCGCGACGTGAATGACCGCCGCGACGTCGCCGGGATCGGTGAGCTGGTTGACCAGGTGGCGGAAGAACTCCACGTGCTCCTGATCCAGGGCGCCGTGGCTGCGCAGGTAACGGAATGCCTGGTCCGGCAGGCCGAGCTTTTGCTGGACCCGCTCGGCGGTCTCGGTGGCGAGCACCGTGCTCGTTCCCTCCAGCACGTGCACCATGCCGAGAAAGCCGACCGGATTGTGACGGTCGACGTAATCGTAGACGTAGCTGACGAGGAGCTCCACCTCGAATATTGGTGCACCCGCGGCGACTTGCGCCGGGTCCTCGCCACAAGCGGTCAGATCATCGAGGATCCATTGCTCGTGACCGATCTCCTCGTCGATGTAGTCCTTAAGCCGCGGCTGCAGCCAGCCGAGCCGTTGCGGAAGGCGGGATCCGCAGGCCATCATCAGCGGCACCGTGTGGCGGACGTGATGGTAGGCGTTGGTCAGAAAGCGCACGTACATCCCGAGATCGAACCGGCCTGCGGCGACGTCTTGGATGATCTGCGCCGCGTACAGGTAGCTGCGGGCCTCCCTGGTTTCATGCTCCAGAGCTTCGAATGGCTGCATGGGACTCGTTCTCCAGTTGCGTGTACAGGTCTGTCAAGATGCCCTGGTAGCGGCTGGTGGCCGCGTCGCGGCGCACCCGGCCGTTGTCGGTGAGGCAGCCGCCTGCCTGGAAGTCGGCAGCCGGGACGCTCCGCCAGGCAGAGATTCGCGCGTAGTCGGGCAGCCGGATATTGGCCTCGGCCACGGCTGCGGCGACGGCCTGGTCGCCGCTCTCGAACCGCGGGACGATCAGCGCCACGTTGCCGGGCAGCGCCTCGCCGAAGACCACGGCGTGGGCGACGGCGATCTCGGAGGTCAGCTCGCTCTCGATCCATTCCGGGCTGACGTTGCGGCCGAACGCAGTGATGAACCCGTGCTTGCGGCGGCCGTCCACGTAGAGATAGCCAGCTTCGTCGAGTCGGCCGAGGTCGCCGGTGGCGACGCGCGCCGGCGCCGGCGGCTCGCCGAGATATCCGAGCATGGCGTTGCCGGTGACGTGGATCTCGCCGTCCACGATGGCCACCTCGGCGTGGGGCAGGGGCCGTCCCACGCTGCCGGCGCGGCAGGCGCCGGGAAGGTTCACCGCCACCACCGATCCGCACTCGGTGAGGCCGTAGCCTTCGTGGACGGGTATCCCGGCCCGCCCGGCCCTTTCCAGCAGGGACGGCGCGACGCGCCCCCCGCCGACGGCGACGAACCGGTGGCTGGCGGGCAGTGCCATTCCCAGCTCGCGAGCGGCGGTCAGCGCGAGCAACAGCTGTGGCACGAGAATGAGGCTCTCGGGACGAAACCGCTGCTGGGCTTCGACGAATCGTCCGACGTCCAGGCCGCTCGACCCGGTCACGCCGATGTCGGCCAGGGCCGGTACGGCGATTCGGCTGCCGTTGCCGAGGCTCGCGTACACGCCGGCCACGTTCTCCAGCAGCAGGGACAGCGGCAGCGCGCACAGATGACGGCTGATGCCTTCGCCGCCCAGGGCCGTCTCGATCGTGCTGGCGGTGCGCAGCAGATTGGTGGCGGAGAGAGACACGCCTCTGGGTGCGCCGGTGGTGCCGGAGGTGAAGGTCAGCTTGGCAGTCCCCGCATGAACGTGCGGTGGGAGAACGTCCGCGCGCAGCACCAGCGCTCCGCCGTGATCGAGCACCGGAGCAAAGTCGGCTACCGGCTCCTCGCCGGCCGCCGACCCCGAGGTCACCAGCACGTCGGCGCCGCTGGCGGTGATCACGTGGCGTTGCTGGGCGGTCGAAAAGAAGCCGGGCAACGGCACCGCCAGCCGGCCGCTGACCAGCAGCGCCAGATCGAGGGCTATCCACGCCATGCCGTTCGGCAGGCGAAAGACCACGCGTCGCGCCTGCACTGCGTCGAGGATCCGGACCCACGCCTCGATCTCGTGCAACAGTCGGGCGTAGCTCCAAGTGGATGATCCGTCGTCCAGCGCAATGCGCTCACCATGGCGGTACATGGCCCGGAACAAATGGCTCGACGGGCCCCGGTCAGGCACCATGCGGCCGCTCGGTGGTCAGGCCGAGCGCTCCTGCGGCCTGCTGGAGGTCGCCGGCCAGCACCCGCGGAGCCGCATCGTAGTAGGTCCCCCAGAGCGCGCGCTCTGCCGCGGGGAGCGCGTCGGCGCTGGCCAGTCCCAGGCACACCGCGGACAGGCCCCGGCGTTGAAAATAGACGGCCAGGCAGGCCGTGGCCGTGCAGACCAGGTAGCGGTAGCCATGCGCCGTCAGCAATCCGGGCACCACGGTCATGAGCAGGCGCAGCGACCCCGGGCGCGCAGCGCACAGGTGGGTGATCTCGACGATCTCTCCGCGGTCGACCGGGCGGCCGAATTGCCGGCCCAGCGGCTCTTCCAGCGGTTCGCCGAGGTAGCGTTCGCAGAAGAACCCGGCGGCGCTGTCGCGCAGGCCGAAGGCGGCGACCAGCGCGCCGTCGGCGTCGAACGCTCCGGCCATCAGCGGCGAGTCGTCCGGGACCCGCGCGCCGTATCGCTCGAGAAACCGTGCCTGCACGAACGCCAGCACGTGATCCCGGGCAGAGCCGGAGACGGGGGCGGTGAGCCGAAGGGAAGGTGGGCGGGCCATGGATTGTCACTGCTGGGGCAACCGTCCGTTAGAGGAGGCGCCCGCCGGCGATCAATCGCTCGCCAATGCCTCGCGATAGCGATCGTCAAATTGAGCGGCTTCCCGAGGGGTCAGCAAACCTTCGCTGTGGCGCCGGAATCGGTCGAGGTCGCTGCGCCTTCGGAAGCAGCTGCGGCGCGCTTTCTCCAGGTCGATCAGCACGACGCCGCCGTCGGGCGACGCCAGAATGTGCTCCGGGTAGAGGGCGCCGTGGGTCCAGCCTCCCTTGTGCAGGCGCGCGACGACCGTCGCCAGGCCGTCGATGATGGCGTCGCGGCAGGCGGCTGCTCCGCCGAGAGCGCGGTCCAGCGGCAGCGCGCCGGCAATTTCCTCGAGCACCAGCTCCGCCCGCGGACCATCCTCCCGGTAGGCCACCACTGCCGGCACCGGCACGCCGAGGTCGCGGCAGGCGGCAAGCCCGCGCAGCTCGCGGCGCAGCGTGGGGGTGCGGCGGAAGGCGCGCCAGGCAGGGCGGCAGAAGTACGACTCCTGACGCTTGACGTAGACCCGGCCGCTGCTGCCACCCCAGGCTTCGGCGGCTTGCAGATACACGGCGCTGCTGCCTTTGCCGTCGCGGCTCTGGGGTGGCTTGACCGGCGTGCCGAGGCCGGGCTCAGGCATCATCGGGCGGATCATGGTCGGTTGGATCGTGGTCGAGCAGATACAGCCGCCACATGGCGAGCCCGGGCCAGACGTCGTAGCGGCCAGCAATGCGGAAGCCGGCGTCCCGGAACTCGGCTTCCACGTCTGCCCGGCGCCGGCAGCGGCGCTTGCCGTATCCCGGCTCGTCGGCCGGGGGAGCGCGGCGCAGCCGGCGGTTGCCGGCGAGGCTACCGTCCACCCACAGTGACACGGCCGCCCAGCGGCGGGACACGCGCCGGAGCTCCGCCAGCAGCCGGCGCCGGTCTTCGGCCATGGCCAGGTGGTGATAGAAACGCAGACACGCAGCGAACTCCACGCAACCGTCGGGGAGCGTCATCTGGAACGCGGACGATTCGATCAGCCGCTCGGGCAGGCCCGGGCCGATGCGGTTGCTTGCGGCCACCTCCAGCATCTGTGGGCTGCCGTCGCCGGCGATGAGCGCCGTTACCCCGGCGCGGGCGAACACCGGCCAGAAGCGGCCGGTGCCGCAGGGCAGGTCCAGCACCGAACAGGGAGAACCGGCGTCGCGCAGCGCGTGATGCAGACAGGAGCGCTCGCGCCAGGTGGTGAGCCGGGTCCGCAGGTTCTTGCCGTGGTGGGCTTGATAGTGACGGGCTCGGTGGGCGTCGTAGTGGTCGGAGTGGAACAAGGCACGTCCAGCGGCGGGGTCGTCCTCGACCTCGGGTGGCGACAACGATAGTGCGATCAGCCGCGTTCGATCAATCCGCGGTTGATTCCGCGCCGGCCCGGCGTCTAATGGCCGCAATGCACGAACCGGACAGAGAGCTGGCCAGCCGGATGGCGGCGGGGCGCGACGATGCGTTTCGGCTGTTCTTCGACCGCTATTTCCCCAGGGTCTACCGGTTCTGCCTGCGCCGGCTCAGCGAGGATGCCGCCGAAGAGGTGACTCAGAGCGTGATGATCAACGCCGTGCGCCACATAGCCAGCTACCGCGGCGAGGCGGGGCTGTTCACCTGGTTGTGCCAGATCGCCCGGCACGAGGTGAGCGCCCATTATCGCCGCCAGGAGCGTCACCGGGACGTTGTGCTGGCGGACGACAGCGAGGCGGTGCGGGCGGAATTGGAGTCGCTGGCCGCGGATCCGGAGCTGGCGCCGGAGCGGATGGCGGACCGCGGCAGGGGCCAGGAGATCGTGCAGCTCATTCTCGACCACCTCCCTGGCGACTACGGCCGGGTGCTGGAATGGAAATACATGGAAGGCTATTCGGTCGAGGAGATCGCCCGGCGCTTGACCACGACCCCCATTGCCGTGCAGTCCATGCTGGCCCGTGCCCGCAAGGCCTTCCGCCAGCAGTACATGGCTCTCGGCGAAGAGATCCGCCAGCTCACCGGCGACCGCGGTTCGGACGGCACGGAGGAGACGGCGTGAGCGGCAGCGGCGAGGAGACGGACCTCGAGTCACTGCTGGGAGGTGTCGCTCCGCGACCGGAGCCGCCGGATGCCGTGCGCGATCGGGTGTTTGTCGCGGTGCAGGGCGAATGGCGCCGGCAGCAGCGTCGGCGCTGGCGGATCCCGGTCGCCATGGCGGCAAGCCTGCTGGTGGCTGTGGCGGCGGCCCTGCTGACGGTAATGCACCGCCCCGACGACGTTCTGGTGCAGATCACCGGTACCGGCGGTCTGCGGGTCAACGGCGTGCTCCACGATCACAGCGACGAGACGCTCGTCCTGGCCCCGGCGAGCGAGCTCGTCGCCGATGGCGACAGCCGACTGGTCACAGCCGATGGCGTGGAAGTCCGGCTGCGCTCCGGCACCCGGGTCACCTGGCAGGAACCCGCGGCGGTGGCGCTCGATCACGGCGCGGTGTACGTGGACACGGGTGGCCGCAGCCACCTGCAGGTGCGCACGCCCCTGGGGGTCGTCAGTGACCTCGGCACCACGTTCATGGTGACCGTCGGCGGCGGCACCATGGAGGTGGCCATGCGTCACGGCACCACGTCCATCGACACCAGCCGCGGCACTTACACTGCTCAGGCGCATGGCGGTCAGGGCGACGTCGTCGTGGTGGCACCGCAGCAGATCAGCACCCGTACCGAGCCAGCCAGCGCCGTGCGCTGGCAGTGGATCCAATCCGTTCACCCCGGCTATACCCAGCGCGAGGTGGTGCCGCTGCTGCAGGCCATTGCCGATGACCTCGGCGTCGGCCTGGAATTCGCGAGTCCGGAGGTCCGCGCCGCGGCACAGCAGAGCCGGCTCGAAGGGAACCTGGACGGTCTCGGACCCGAGCAGGCGCTTCAGGTGGTGCTCGGCACGGCAGGACTGGCACGGCGCAAGACGTCCGACGGGACCCTGATGATCGAATTTCAATCGCCGGACCGTTGACAGTACACTGCGCACGCCTTTCCTGAGCGGTAGCGCAGCATGCCGGACCGGCGGGGTCTCGAGGCGGTCTACCTGACGCTGTTTCTGGTTCTGACGGGCCTGTCGTTGGCGGTGAATCCCGCCGGCACGGCCACGGCGTCAGCAGCTGCGGGCGGCCGCTCCCTCGAGCAGGCCCTCGAGGCGCTGCAAACGGCCGGCCTGAAACTGGTGTTTTCCAACACTCTGGTCCGCCCGGACTACCGGGTGGCTGCGGAGCCAGATCCCCATGCGCCGCTGTCGGCCCAGGCGGCGGCTCTGCTCGAGCCTTTCGGGCTGTCCCTCGAGCGCGCCGGCCCGGACCTCTGGTACGTGGTGCGGACGCGGCCCCCGCCGGCCCCGCAACCGGCGGCCCCGGAACCGGCGGCGCCGGCCCCTCGCCCCGACCAGGGCCCCATCCTCGAAGAGGTGGTCGTGTCCTCGCCCCGCTACCGACTGGAACGGAACACCCATGACCGCCAGCAACTGGACGCCCGTGACCTGGAGGACGTGCCGAGCACGGGCCGCGATCTGCTGAGGGCGGTGAATCAGCTTCCCGGTCAGGCGTCGCTGGGGGTGAGTGCCCGCAGCCACATGCGCGGAGGGGACAGTAACGAGGTGCTGTATCTGGTGGACGGCGTTCAGGTCATCCAGCCGTTTCACATGGAAGACTTCCACGCCCTGTTCAGCAGCATCAACCCCGCCCTGGTAGACGCGGTCAACGTCTACCACGCGGGCTTTCCCGCCGATTTCGGCACGCGCCTGAGCGGCGTCGTCGACATGGAGCTCACCGAGCCGGACCGGCCGCTGGAGGGAAAGCTGGACGCGTCCTTCATCGACGCGGCGGGCCTGGTCGAAGGGGCGTCGGGCAACAGCCGCTGGCTCGTGTCGGCTCGCCGCAGCACCCTCGAGTATCTGCTCGACCACGTGGCTCAGAACTACGGTCGTCCTCGATTTTCCGACGGCCTCGCCCGTTTCGCCTGGGACGGTGAGAATGCCGATCTGGTGGTGGGCGCGTTGTACAGCAGCGATGAGCTGGTGCTCGAAGATCCGGGCGGCGGAGAAACCGCCACCGCCGACTACGACGACTTCACCGGCTGGGCGCGCGTCACCCGCAGTCTCGGCCAGCGGCTGGACCTGGAGCTCGCCGGCTCGTACACGGCCATCGACAACCAGCGCCAGGGCCGGCTCGATGCGCCCGCCGATGCCATCGGCAGCCTGCAGGAGCAGCGCAGCTTCTCGGTCGCAGCGTACCGGAGCGCCCTGCGCTGGCGCCCCTCCGAGCGCTGGCTGCTGCACGTCGGTGTGGAAGGACAGCGCCAGAGCGGGGACTTCCAGGTGAGCATGGCATCGCGCTACGGCATCCTTGGGCGCCCCCTGCAGCCGTCGGACACTCTGATGCGCGACTTCACCGCCGATCGCGCTGGCACGCTGCTCGGCGCGTTCGTCTCCGCCCAGCAGAAGCTGACGGATGCGGTGACGGTCGAGTATGGGTGGCGCTGCGACCTGCAGGATCTCGATCCCGTCCACGACCGGCAGACGAGCCCCCGGGTCCAGGTCACCTACGATGGCGGCGGGGCCTGGCGCGCTTTCCTCAACGTGGGACGCTACGCGCAGCACCAGAACCTCTACGAGCTGCAGCTCGACGACGGTCTGGTCGAACTCTCCGCGCCGCAACTATCCGATCAGGTGAGCGCCGGGGCGCAGTGGCAGATCGATCCGAGCTGGCGGGTCCGGGTCGAAGGTTACTGGCGGAGCATCGATGACCCCTGGCCACGCTTCGAAAATCTCTACAACGCGTGGGTGCTGCTGCCGGAGCTGCACGCCGACCGAGTGAACGTGGTGCCGGAGCGGGCGCGCACCTACGGCGGCGAGGGCATGCTGGAGTACCGGCCGGACGACGCTCTCACGGTATCGTTGTCGGTGGGCCTCGCCCGCGCCGAGGAACGCCTCGACGGGCACTGGCAGCCGCGGCCCTGGGAGCAGCGGCGCACCTTACGCGGCAGTCTCGACTGGCGGCCCGGCAACTGGCGGCTCGGTATTGCCGCTACCTTTCACAGCGGCTGGCCCACGACGACCCTGATCAGCCAGCCGCTCACCGACACCGCGCGACTCTACGATGCCACGCTGCGCGACTACTTCTCCCTCGACGTGCACGTTGCCAGGCACATCCCGCTGCCAGCCAGCGCGCTCGAGATCTACTTCGATCTCGGCAACGCCACCTCCGCCGAGAACGTAGGCGGCTACCGCTACGGTCTGGAGGATGCAGCGCTCGTGCGCGAGGAGCGCCGGTTGCTGCCCGCGGTGCCGGTGCTGGGAATGTCGTGGTCGTGGTGAGGCCTGTGGGAGCGGCCTCCCGGCCGCGATTCCGGTAACGCTGGGCTCTGTGGGAGCGGCCTCCCGGCCGCGATCCGGTCACCTTCCGGTTCCACGCTGCGCCGGCTTCGACCTCTCGCGGAGCCGTACCGCTGCATCCTTTTGAGCGTCCTCGATCGCATCGTGCAGGTCGACGCTACCTTCGACGCCCTCGAGGAAAGCGTCAAACATGTTCCGCAGCACGCCTCCCACGGCGATCCAGATGTGTGGGCGGGGTTCAAAGCGGCCGCTGATGGGAATGCGGGTGCCGATGCGGTGCTGGCGATGGTTCTCGAACAGCGCCGCGATACCGGCGACCAGGGTCTCCCAGATCGCCCCGAGCGGCCGCTGCTTGAAGTCCTTCGGCCGGAGCAGCTCCAGGTGGTCCAGCAGTGGCTTCACGTAGCCTTCGTAGTTGCCGCGAGCGGCGGCCACCTCGCTGTCGAGGGACAGCGTGCCGTTTTCGGCGGTGACGTTCAGGTAGGAGAGCAGAAACGGGTTCAGGCGCTTCAGGTCCAGATTGCGCAGCGAGACGTCGAGATCGAACTCGGGCGGTTGCTGCAGCGGGTCGAGCCGCGCCCGCATCGACAGCGGCGCGTCATGCATCGCTCTGGCGGTAAAGGTGAGGCCGGTGAAGACCGGGACGTCGCTCTCGCGGATGTTGGTGAGATTGGCCAGGGTGAGATGCACGTCGGACAGGTAGACGTCCACCGGCGGGTCGCCGTCGGGGCTTCGAAAGTGCAAGGTGCCTCGGCTGACTTCCACGTGGTTGAGCCGCACCGGCAACAGCGCGTCCACCTTGGCCCGCCAGTCCGCGCCCTCGCCGTACTGAGATTCACCTTTGCGCTTGACGAAGTTGACGGTAGGCCCGACAACCGTCACCTCGCCGACGAGCTCACCCTTCAGCAGGGCCCCCCACTGAATGGACGCCGTGGCCGACGGCGCGTCGAGGAAGGGTTCATCGATCCTCGACCGGGTCTTGGCGATGGTCAGGCCGCGCACGGAGCAGGCGCCCCGCCAGAGATCCAGGTCAACGTCCTCCACGTGGCCCTGGTACTCGCCCATGTCGGCGAGCACCCCGTTGACGTAGTGGCGGACCAGCACCGGGGCGGCGACCCGCAGAGCGGCGAGCGCCGCCACCACGGCTGCCAGGCCGACCAACAACCGTCGTCTGGCTCGGGGTCCCAACACCTTTACCACTCCTGCTCGCGGCGCTGGTTTTCGAGCGGTCGAGCAGTATTCGTGCCACCGCGGATGCCGTGGTCGAGGGTCAGGCTACGGCCGTGTTCTGCTCCCGCCGGGGTTCCAGCGCCCGCGCGTGCTGGCGGCTCGCGACCCACTCGGGCCGCGGCGAGTGCGCGGCAAACGGCTCCTGCAGCCGGTTGTTGACGCTGTTGTAGACGAAGAACAGGTTCGCCCGCGGCGCCGGTGAGAGGTTGTCGGTCGAGGCATGCAGGGTGTTGCATTCGAACACGGTGATCGTGCCGGGGCCGCCGCGGGCAGTCACGATGCCGTGGTCGCGCGTCGCTGCCACCAGATCCTGCACCTCCGGTATTCCCACCTTTTGGCGCTTGAGCGAGGTCTCCCAGCAGCGGTCGGGCGTCGCGCCTACGGTGGGATAGAAGGTCCGGTGGGAGCCGGGTATCAGCATCAGCGGGCCGTTGTGGTCGTTGTTCTCGGTCAGGCTGACGGAGATGCTGATGCAGCGCATGGCGGGCATGCCGTCCTCCGCATGCCAGGTCTCGAAGTCGCTGTGCCAGTCGAAACCCCGGCCGCGGAACGGCGGCTTGCGGTTGAGGCGCGACTGATGGATGTAGACGTCGCTGCCGAGGATCTGCCCGGCCAGGTCCAGCAGGCGGGCGTCGCGGGTCAGCGCGTCGAAACGGGCGGACAGCCGGTGGATCCCGAAGATCGAGCGGACCGCCTGGGAATCCGCCTCGGTGATCACCTGTGGCAGATCGGTCACCTCCGGATCGTGGCCGTACGCTTCCAGGTCGTCCAGAAACGCCCGCACCTCGCGGGGGTGGAAGAAGTCCTCCAGTATGAGGAAACCATCCCGCTCGAACCGCGCCAGCGCAGCCGGCGACAGCGGCCCCTCGCGGTTCGCGGCGTCGTCTAGGTGGACGACCGGCTCCTGCCGGGCAACGGGCCCGCGTCTTTCGTTCAGTCGGGTGGGATACGGGTCGCAAAGTACGGCCATGGACGTGCTACCTCCTGTTTCGTCGGGTGAGTGATCTGATTGTCTTTCGGCGAGCGGCGGGTGGGTCACCGTCCGCCTGACGGCGGCTCGCCTGAGCGGCTGCGATCAGCGATCGCAGCCATTGATATGCGGTCGTGCCCGCTACGCGGTCGTGCCCGCTACGCGGTCGTGCCCGCTACGCGGTCGTGCCCGCTACGCGGGCAGCGCAGATTGATGCGCATGCCGCAGAGTTGGATCTGATCGGCGGCAGTCACGGCGCTTCGCGCCTCTGCCGCCGCCAGAATGGCATCACGGTCGGCGGTGGTGACGTCGATGCCGCCGAGTCCTTCCGGGCGGCCGTCACTGCACGGCACGAACCGCAGGGTGGCGTTGTCGAGGGGGATCTCCCAGCGGCCGTCCTTCTGCTCGGCCGCAATCTGGGCGATCTCCGACCACCGGCCCGCCACGGCGGCCGGGTCGTCGCACTGGATCTCCGCTGCGGAGATGCCCGTGACCCGGGTGAGGGATTTGCTCTCCTGCCAGTTCGGCCCGGCCGGTTCCCACGGGCCGTCGGGAAGGTTGCCGCCTTCGCCGGCCTGCTGGTCGATCTCGAAGAACGACCCGCCCGTGTCCTTCGGGTGGAGCTGCATGTTGCGGAAGCCGTGGCTTTCGAACTGGTTGACGATGCGGACGCCCAGATCCTGCACCCGCTTGCGCCGCGGCCGGTGCTCGTCGCACTGGGTGATCACCATGTAGCCGCCGTCCCCGCCCCGCCGGGCCAGATAGCGCCCGGCGGTCGTGCCGTCCCGGGTGGGTGCCACCACTTCGAGAAGCTGGTTGCCCACCGGCATCAGGATGTTCTCGAGCCCGAATCGGGCGACGCCGGGATCCCGGTAGCAGACTCGGAGATCCAGGACTTCGGCGAAATCCCGCTCCACGGCGCTGAGATCGGCGGCCACCAAGGCGATCTGTCGCAGTCGCAGCCACATGTCACACCTCTTTTCGACGTCGCGTTGTCGCTTTCTTTGCCGTGATTGCTGTGATTACAGCAATTGCCGTTACTACCACTTTTGCACGAGCAAACGCTATACCACGTTGCGACCGCAGCCAATTCCCCCGTATGGGGAGATGAGGCATAGTAGCGCGTTTTTTCCTTCTTCTCCGGATCACGGCCGATGATGTCACGCCTACTGCTCGAAATGAGGCGTCGCAAGGTGCTGAGGGTGGCGGGCGCCTACACGGTGACGGCCTGGGGCGTTCTGCAGGTCGCCGAAGTCGTCCTGCCGGCGCTGGCGCTGCCGGGCTGGACCGTGACCTTCGTCGCCGCGCTACTGCTCATGGGCTTGCCCATCGCCATGGTGCTGGCCTGGGTGTTTCAGGTCCGGCCGGAGAGCGAGAGCGCCGCCGGAGAATCGGCAGAACGCCTTGCGGCGGGCGGCGGGCGATGGCTGGACGTGGCGCTGCTCGGCGCGGCGGTGACCCTGGTAACGCTCTCGGGTTTTCAGCTTTTGAGCCGGGACCGCGCTGCCCTGGCTCCGGAGGCCGCGGCAGCGGGCTCCGTGGCGGTGCTGCCGTTCGCCAGCTTCAGCGACGACTCGAGCGACAGCTATTTTGCCGACGGCCTCACCGAGGAGTTGATCAACACCCTGGCCCAGCTTCCGGGACTGCAGGTTACCGGCCGGACGTCGTCGTTCTTCTTCAAGAACAAGAACGAGGACCTGCGCGACATTGGCCGTCAGCTCGGCGTCAGCCACCTGCTGGAAGGCAGTGTCCGCCGCTCGGGTCAGCGGCTGCGGGTCACGGTGCAGTTGGTTTCCGCCGCCGACGGCTTTCACCTGTGGTCGCGAACCTACGACCGCAAACTGACCGACGTCTTCGCCATTCAGAACGACATCGCCGGACACGTGGCTGGCGCCCTGAAGCTCACCCTGCTTACGGGGGCCGGCCAGGACGAGCCGGAGGTGGATCGTGGGCGGTATCCGAGCTTCCTGGTCGCCACGGCGCTGCTTCGCGATCAGGACCCGAAGTCTCAGAGCGAGGCGCGACGTCTGTTCGAGGAAATCCTGGAAGCGGAGCCGGACAACGTGGAAGCGCTGTCGGGTTATGCCCGAGCCACCATAGTGCTGGCCGGCGCCTACCTCACCATCGACTTCGAATCCGCCGCCGCCTCGGCCCGGCAGGCGGTGGAGCGGGCACTGGCCCTCGCGCCCGACAACATCGCCGCCAATCTCGCGGCAGGCAGCGTCTACGACACGCTGGGCTGGCGCACCGGCGAGCAGCAGTATCTGCCTCTGGCCGAGCGGGCGTTGGCTCGCGCCGTGGACCTCGCCCCCAACGACCCGGAGGTGCTGATGTACTACGGCGCTCTGCTGGAGCAGCTCGGCCGCTGGGATGCGGCGCTCGCGGTCACCGAACGGGCCGTGCAGCGGGATCCTCTTGCGCGGGGCACGCGGCTTCAGTTCGCCCGGGCGCTGCGCGGCGCCGGGCGGCTCGGCGAGGCACGGGTGGAGCTGGAAGGCGTGCTCGAACGTCACCCGGACTACGTGGCCGCACGCCTCGAGCTCGGCGAGCTGCTGATCGAAACCGGCGCGCTGGACGCCGCCGTGGTGCATCTGCGTCAGGCTCACCAGTCGCGCACGTCGCCGCGGGCCACTTTCGCGCTCGCCAACGTCTACCTCAACCTGGGCCTGAACGACGCCGTGCGCCGCACCCTGGCGGAGCTCAGCTACGCGCCGCTGACCTTGCCGCTGGGAAAGCTGGTGGAGCGCCTTGCCTGGGCTGACGATGCCGACGCCCTGGCCTACGCGGAGGCGGAGCTGACCCGCACCGAGGACCGCATCTTGCGCCCGGTGGTGGTGCTGATGGCGCTCCGCACCGGCGACCTGGGCAAGGCGCGCGAGCAGCTGCGGCAGCTCGAGCCCATGCTGCTCGCGCCCGAGCCCGATGTCAGCCGGATGGATCCCTCCATCGTGCTGATGGCGGCCAACCTGCTGGCACGGGAGGGTCGTGCGGATGACTCCGCGCGGCTCCTGGAAGCGCTGCTTCGGCGCACGGCGGCGCCGGCCCAGGGCTTCGACCCGGTAGGGAGCAAGCTGGTTCGCGCGCAGGCGCTGGCGCAGTTCGGCCGCAACTCCGCGGCGATGGCCGAGCTGTCAGCGGCACGATTGCAGGGCTATCGGTCGTTGTTCGACTTTGACTACTTCCTGCGCATCGACCGCCATCCGGCTTTCGCCACGCTGCGCGGGGAGCCCGAGTTTCAGGCGTGGTTATCGGCGATCCAAGCCGACAACCGGGCCCTGGCAGCGCGCCTCGCCTCGCAGCCGCCGCCTGCTGAGGCCGCCGCTCTCCGTGGATGACCCCCCCCCGGTAACCCCGGAGGGCCGCCGCGCCGCGCGTGAGGTAAACTGCTGGTCTGTCAGGCCATTTCCGGAGCCTTATGAGTACTACCACAGCCGCCGAGACCGAAGCCTGGTTGATGGAGCATCGCATCGATGAGGTGGAGGCCATCATCCCCGACATGGCCGGGGTGCCCCGCGGCAAGTTCTTCCCCGCCCGCAAGTTCCTCCGCCACAACCTGCGGCTTCCCGAGTCAGTTTTCCTCCAGGGGATCACCGGCGACTACGGCGAAGTCTCCGGCGATCTTTACGACATCGATCCCGACCTCATGCTGGAGCCCGACTACGGCACGCTGCGCATGGTGCCGTGGACCAACGAGCCGACGGCCAGCGTGATCGTCGACTGCTACCACCGCGACCACGAGCCGGTGTCCCACGCGCCGCGGCACGTTCTGAAGCGGATCCTGAAGCTCTACGCCGACAAGGGTTGGAAGCCGGTGATCGCCCCGGAGGTGGAATTCTACCTGGTCAAGCGAAACACCGATCCGGACTACCCTCTGGAGGCACCGATCGGCCGGGCCGGGCGCAAAGAGACCGCCGGGCGCATGTACAGCATCGAGGCGGTCAACGAATTCGACCCGATCATCGAAGACATCTACGACTACTGCGAAGCCATGGAAATCGATGCAGACAGCCTGTCCCATGAGGACGGCGCGGGTCAGCTCGAGGTGAACTTTCTCCACGGCGATCCACTGGAGCTGGCGGATCAGGTTTTCCTGTTCAAACGCGTGGCCCGTGAGGCAGCGTTCAAGCACGGCATCTACGCCACCTTCATGGCCAAGCCGATGGAAGCCCAGCCTGGCAGCGCGCTGCACCTTCACCAGAGCGTGGTAGACGTGGCGAGCGGCCGCAATCTGTTCGCGGAGGCGGACGGCAGCAACAGCGCCCTGTTCCGAGCCTTCATCGGCGGCTTGCAGAGGTACGTCCCCGAGGCCCTCATCCTGTTCGGTCCGTACGTGAACTCCTACCGCCGCTTCACCCGCTATCTGGCCGCGCCCATCAACGTGCAGTGGGGATACGACAACCGCACCGTCGGCCTCAGGGTGCCGAGCTCCGACCCCGCCAACCGGCGGGTGGAGAACCGCATCCCCGGCGCCGACGTCAACCCCTATCTCGCCATCGCTGCGTCCCTGGCCTGCGGCTATATGGGCCTGGTCGGGGGCCTGGAGCCCTCGGAACCTCTCGCCGGGAGCGCCTACAAGCTCGAGCAGGGCCTCGCCCGCGACCTGTTCGCGGCGCTGGATCTCATGGAGAACTGCCTACCGCTCCACGACATCGTCGGCCACGAGTTCATCAAGCTGTACTGTGCCATCAAGCGGGTGGAGCACGAGACGTACTTCCAGGTCATCTCGCCCTGGGAACGGGAACACCTGTTGCTGAACGTATAGCTTGTGGGACATCCGGGGGATGGTCGGACGGTCGCCCCCGGCAAAAGCACCCGAGCGGGACAACCGGGGGATGCGCGGGGTCGCCCCCGGAAAAAGCACCCGAGCGGGACGTCCGGCGTATGCGCGGGGTCGGCGCCGCAAAAAGCACCTGTTCGGCAGCTGGCGCCAGCGTCGTTGGACGGGCTCACTGGAGCTGGGGGCCTGAACAGCCGAACAGGTGTTTTTCCGACGCCGCCCACCTATCCGCGGCCCTTCCCGCAACGACGTGGTGCAGTCGTCGTTCCGCTTGCACCCGGCTGGCGGTGGTGGAGTCCGGTCCGCCGCTCGCCAGCTGAATAGCGCTTGCCGGCTGCGGCGCGAACGAGCGGGACATCCGGGGGATGAGGCGGGGTCGCCCCCGGAAAAAGCACCTGTTCGGCAGCGGGCGCCAGCGTCGCTGGACGGGCTCACTGGAGCTGGGGGCCTGAACAGCCGAACAGGTGTTTTTCCGGCGTCGCCCGTTATCCGCCGTCCTTCCCGCAACGACGTGGTGCAGTCGTTGTTGCGCTTGCAGTCGGCTGGCGCTGGTGGCGTCCGGTCCCGCCGCACGTCGGCTGCATGGCGCTCGCCGACCTCCACGTCTCGCGAGGCGTCTGTCCGCTGCACGCCGACGTGGGGAGGACGGTGATGGGCGGGTGCGCGGCGGAGAATGCCTTTGGGGCTGTTCAGGCTCCCGACTCCAACGAGCCCGTCCAGCGACGCTGGCGCCTTCTGCCCCAAAGGCATTATCCGGTGCGGGCCCGACCGCCCATCCCATCGATCTCCCACCGTCTCGACCGGTGCGGGCCCGACCGCCCATCACGCCGTTCTCCCACCACGTCACCCCGCCGTGCGCAACGTCTCCCCGCCGTGTTGGCCGGTCTCCGGCGCCAGGGTCCAGCGGTCGGGCCGAGCCTGCCGCCACTCCTCACGCATGCCATCGGGCACCTGGTCGTCTTCCAGAAGCTGGCCGGGCTCCAGGTACTCGTAGAGCTCGCGGAGGTTGCGCACCCTGAGATCGTCGACGCGGCGGAAGATGTGCTCGGGCCGCAGCTCGGCAGGATCGTCGATGCCCATGGCGCCGAGCAGCTCGAGGAAGCCGGCGAGCGTGGCCCGGTGGAAGTTGGCCACCCGGGCGGTCTTGTCGGTGACGTCCAGGCCGTAGACCAGCGCCGGATCCTGGGTGGTGATGCCGGTGGGGCAGGTGTTGCGGTTGCAGCGCAGGGATTGAATGCAGCCGAGTGCCAGCATCATGCCCCGCGCGCTGGCGCAGAGGTCTGCGCCGATGGCGATGGCGCGGACCATGTGGAACCCCGACAGAATCTTGCCGCTGGCGATGATCTTGATCTTCCGGCGCAGGTCCACGCCCACCAGCGCGTTGTGCACGAACACCCACGCATCCCGGGCCGGCATGCCCACGGAGTTGGAGAATTCGAGCGGGGCCGCGCCGGTACCGCCCTCACCGCCGTCCACCGTGATGAAGTCCGGGGTGATGCCGGTCTCGCGCATGGCCTTGCACATGGCGAAGAAATCGGTGCGCCGGCCCACGCAGAGCTTGAAGCCCACCGGCTTGCCGCCGGAGAGGTTCCTGAGCTCGTCGATGAACTGCATCATGCCGATGGGATCCCGGAAGGAAGAATGGCCGGCGGGAGAGAGCACCGTCTTGCCCGGCTCCACCACACGGATGCGGGCGATCTCCTCCGATACTTTCACTCCCGGCAGCACCCCGCCGTGGCCGGGCTTGGCACCCTGGGAGAGCTTGAGCTCGATCATCTTCACCGATTCCCGGGCGGCCTGGCGCTCGAACACCTGGCGATCGAAGCGGCCGTCCAGGGTGCGGCAGCCGAAGTAGGCGGTGCCGACCTGCCAGACGAGATCGCCGCCTTCCAGGTGCTGATCGGCAATGCCGCCTTCTCCGGTGTTGTGCGCGAAGCCGCCGATCTTGGCGGCGCGGTTGAGGGCCTGGACGGCGCGCCAGGAGAGGGCGCCGTAGCTCATGGCGGAGATGTTCAGGAGTGATGCGCTATAGGGCTGGCGGCAGCGCTCGCCGCCGATGGTGACGCGTGGCGGTACCTCCACGGCATGGTGCGCGGCCATGGAGTGGCTGGCCCATTCGTAGCCTACCCGATAGACGTCGCGCTGGGTGCCGAACGGCTGAGTCTCGAGCACCGCCTTCGCGCGCTGATACACCAGCGTTCGCATCTCGCGCTCGATGGGGTAGGCGTCGATGTTGGAGTCGATGAAGTACTGCTGAATTTCCGGCCGAAACGTTTCCATCAGATAGCGGATGTGACCGACCACGGGGAAGTTGCGCAGCACCGTGTGCTGCCGCTGCAGGGCGTCGCGGAAGCCGAGCGCCGACAGCGGCGCGATCACCAGCAGCGACCACAGCAGCGGCGGATAGAACCAGGCGGTCACCGCCAGCACCGCGACGACCGTGATGAACGCTCTGAGCAGCCAGCGCCGGACCACGGTCAGCGTCCGTAGCGGATCTGGCCGCCGACGATGGTCATGTGCAGGCGCGCTTTGCGCTCCGGCGTGATCCCGTGCCCCGGCGTCATGTGCGGTTCTCTGTGTCGTAAAGCCCGAAACTTTGGCATCGCGCCCGCGGCGATGCAACGGCTCGCCGTACCTGCCCAGCGCGCGCACGGGCGCGTGTGCAGGGTAGAATGCCGACCCGACGCAGTTGGCGGCTCGTGCTCATGGAGAAACCCGGCTGGTTCCTTCGCGCCTTGGCGGTCCCGTTCGAAGACCGGACGGTCACCGTGGCGGACGTGGACATCCACTATCTGTACTGGCAGGACGAGTCCGGCGGCGACCGGCCGGGACTGGTGTTCGTGCACGGCAACGGCGCGCACGCCCACTGGTGGACGTTCCTGGCGCCCTTCTTCCTGGAGCACTATCGGGTGGCGGCCATCGATCTCTCGGGGGCCGGCGACAGCGGCCACCGCGCGGTCTACACGCCTGAGCTGTACGCCGACGAAGTGGTCGCGGTGGCGGCCGACGCCGGCTTCGGCAACGACACGGTGGTGGTGGGCCACAGCTTTGGCGGATTCATCACCCTGAAGACGGGCCTCCTGCACCGGGACCGGCTTGCCGGCGTGGTGCTGGTGGATTCCGCGGTACGGCCGCCGGACTTCAAGTGGGAGCGAGACCCGCGCCGCTCGCCCATCAAGCCGAAACGGGTGTACGCCGCTTTCGAGGACGCGCTGGCGCGGTTCCGGCTCATGCCGCCGCAGGACTGCAAGAACGACTATCTGCTCGACCACATCGGCCGGCACTCTCTGAAGCAGACCGAGGGCGGCTGGACCTGGAAGTTCGATGACGGGCTGTTCCGCAAGTTCGAGTTCGGCGAAAACATGCACGAGGACCTGGCGAAGCTCTCCTGCCGCGTCGGCGTGCTCTACGGCGACAACAGCTACCTGTTCACTCAGGAGATCGCCGACTTCATGTTCCGGGTGCTGGACGAGTCGGTGCCGTTCGTGGCGATTCCCGACGCCCAGCACCACCTGTTCCTGGATCAGCCGCTGGCGTTCGTCAGTGCCCTGCGCACCCTGCTGGCGGAGTGGCGGCACTCCCGGCCGAATCGGCGCCTCTGAGGCCCGCCCGGTGGCTGCCTCATTCGATCCGCTGCGCTCCGAAGCCGAGCTGATCGTCTACATCGACATCAAGAGTCCGTATGCCTTCATCGCCCGGCAGCCCTCCCGGGCGCTGGGCCGCCGGCTCGGCATCTCCGTCGACTGGCGGCCGCTGACTCTGGACATCCCCAGCTACCTGGGCTCGGCCAGGCTCGACCCCCAGGGGAAGGTGGAGAAGAGCGAGCGCACGCCGGAGCAGTGGACGGCCGTTCGCTACGCCTACCGGGATGCACGACGCTATGCGGCACTTTCCGGGTACACCTTGCGCGGAACCGTGAAGATCTGGGACACGTCGCTCGCGCACATCGGTATGGCGTGGGCAAAGGCTCAGGGAGACCAGGTTCTGCAGGGCTATCTGGACCGCGTCTACCCCCCGTTCTGGCGCCGCGAGCTGGACGTGGAGGACCCTGCGGTGATCGCGCAAGCGCTGGCCGGGGCCGGGGCGGACCTCGCAGGGTTCGACGATTTCCATCGCGTTGAAGGACGCGCCCGCCACGACGCCGAGCAGGCGGCCATCTTCGACGCCGGCATCTTCGGAGTGCCCAGCTACGTGGTGGACGGCGAGCTGTTCTTCGGCCGCGAGCACCTGCCCCGGGTGGGTTGGATTCTGCAGGGCCGCCGGGGCGATCCGCCCGACGTGGCGTACCTGCCGCTGGCGAGCCTGCACCGTGAGTGACGAGCCGACGAACGTAGAGCCGTTCCCGTTCACCGCACCCCTGACCGTGTGCGTGGACGTGAGGCACCCGCAGGCGTACCTGGCGCTCGGCCCGGTGCGGGCATTGGCCGAAGAGCTCGCCGTGGCGGTGGACTGGCTGCCGTTTCCCGCGGCGCCGATGAAGCCGCCGCCCGCGCCGTCCGGCGACCGCGGCAGCCGTCACCGGCGTGCTCGCGCCCGCTATCAGGAGATGGACCTGGCCCGCTACGCGGCTGCCCAGGGGATTGCCCTCAGTGATCCCTACCGCGACGACGATTCGACGCCGGCTTCTCTGGGGCTTCTGTGGCTGCGCGCACACGCGCCTGATAAAGCCGCCGACTACCTGCAGCAGGTGTTCGCCGGCTTCTGGGAGAAGCGCCTGGACGTCGAGGATCCGGCAGCCGTGGGGCGGATCGTCGCCGGTCTCGGCGAGGACGCGGCCGGTTTTGCCGCGCTCGCTGCCGGCCCGGGTCCGGCGGATCTCGCCGCCCTGCGGGAGCGGCTGGTCGCCGCCGGCGTATTCGGGGTGCCGAGCCTGGTGGTGGAGGACGAGGTCTTCGTCGGCCGCGCTCACCTGCCCATGGTTCGCTGGCGGCTCAGCGGCAGGACCGGCCCCGCGCCCATCTGAGCCCTGGGGCGTGGCGCGCAGCAGTAACCAGCACCTCGGGCTGCGCTGCATGCGCATTCAGCGGCGCATAGAAGTCGCAGGGGCGGTGGCCGATTCCAGGGAGACGAACCGGCGTTCCACGGCGTCGGTCGTTTCGACGGCGTCTTTCACGCCGCGCTCATGGGCTCGCAGGTGATGTCCCGCTCGTCCAGCGCCCGGGTCCAGGCGGCGAATTCGAGCAGGATGCGGCCAGGTGATTGATGCCCCGGATGTCGAATTTGTCGTTGCTGCGGCTGGTGGTGGCCATGAGGTGATCCCCGTCGGGAGTCGGGCGTAGGAGCCGACGGTCGTCGACCGGTCCGGGCGCTGTCAATCCTCGACCGTCCCGTCGACGGTTGGCCGATGCTTTACCGGCCATACCGGTCTGTATTATAACAAGCGTTATATTTACGCGGACGGCCCCGCCAGGGCGCCTGTCCTGAACGCCGAGTGCCGGCAAGGGAGGGGGCATGAAGCTCGACATCTTCTCGGAGATTCAAAAGCGCGATTGCGATCTGAACGGGGGATTCGCGGTGCTGCTGGAAGAATCTCTGGCCCAGGCGAAGGCCGCCGATCGCGCCGGGTTCTCCTGCTGGTGGGAGGTCGAGCACCACTGCACCCCGGACTTCAGCTACAGCTCGTGCCCGGAGCTGATACTGCTGGCCATCGCCGGCGCCACGGAGCGGCTGCGGGTGGGTCACGCCGGTGTGCTCGCGCCCTTCTCCATCAACCACCCGCTGCGGGTGGCCGAGCGCCTGGCGATGCTGGATCAGCTCAGCGGCGGTCGTGTGGAGGCTGGGCTCGCCAAATCCGGTGGCAAGGAATGGGACACCTTCGCAGTCAGTGAGGCGCAAGCCGCCGAAGACCTGATCGAAGCGACCCGACTCATCCCCCAGGCCTGGACCGCCGCTCCGTTCTCCTGGTGCACAGGTCGCTGGAGGGTGGCCGAGCGGGACGTGCAGCCCAAGCCCCGGCAGTCACCTCATCCGCCGCTCTGGCACACGTGCTCGAGCCCGCCGTCGTTCGACCGCGCCGGTCAGCTCGGGGTCGGCGTGCTCGGCACGACCCTGTTCGCGCCCATCGACTCGGTGGCCCGAATGCTTGCCGGCTACCGCAAGGCGATTGCTGATTGCGCCGAGCCCGCCGGACGCTTCGTCAACGAGCAGGCGGGCATCTTCACCTTCGTGCACGTGGCCAAGTCCGAACGGCAGGCCGTGGCCAGCGGCGCTCCGCGCTCGGCACTGTGGTACGTGAGCTCGGCGCCGCGTGTGTTCAACGTGCCCAGAGAGATCTTCTATCAGGCGATCCGCGGTCAGACCGATCCCCGTTCCGCACCGTCGACGGCGGCGCTGGCGAATCCCGAGTTGCCGGATGCCGAGGCGGTCAGCGACTCCAACCCGGTGATCGCGTTGCTGAAGCGCGAGTTCGCCGGTGAAGAGGTGTCCAACCAGGAGATATTCGAGACCATCCGCCATCTGGACTCGGTGATCATCGGTGACGTTGCCACCTGCAGGGCGAAGATGGCGCGGTTTCAGGAAGCTGGCGTCGACCGCCTGATGTGCCTGGTGCAGATGGGGGAGGTACCGCACCGGCAGATTCTCGACACCATCGGTTTGATCGGCCGGGAGCTGTTGCCGGACTTCGACGGCGGCGGGCGGCGCGCGCGAGCGTCGAGGCGTGACCGCCGAGCTGGCGTTGCGGCACAATCCGGATCGTCCAGCGGCGGATCGACAGCTGACTGACGCCGCCGATTCTCCCGTCGATCCTTTGGCTGTGCTGTAATGGCCCGCTTCACCGACAACGGGGACCCGCTTGCCGAAGGTCGTCGATCACGCAGCGAGACGGCGCGATTTCATCGACGCCGCGTATCAGACCATTCTGGAGGAAGGTCTAGCGCGCACCACGGTGCGGGCGGTGGCCGAGCGAGCCGGCTACACCACCGGTGCGCTGGTTCATTACTTCGCCGACAAGGACGATCTGATCCGGCACGTGCTCGAGGAGAACGGCAAGGCCGTGCGCCAGCGCATGCAGCGGGCGCGCCGGGACAACCGGGGCCGCGAGGCGCTGCGAGAGGTGCTGCTCGAGGCGCTGCCCACGGACAAGGCGTCCGGCTCGAGCTGGCGGATCTGGCTCGCCCTGTGGTACCACTCGGAAGAAAGCGAGGCCATGCGACAGGAGGAGCGCCGCCGCTACCGCGAGTGGCTCGGCCGTATCTCCGAGATCCTGGAGGAGTCGGTGCGCCGTGGAGAGCTGCCGGTCGACACCGAGGTGCGAACCGAGGCGCGCCTGCTGGTCGCGATGACCGACGGGCTGGGCGTGCAATATCTCATGGCCAACGGCCGCATGTCGGCGCGCAAGATCGCCGAGCTGGTCGACCGTCAGCTCGCGCGCCTGTACCGCGACCACGCGGCGCCCGCCTGACCACCCCACTATCCACGGCTGTGCCGGCAACGGTCGCTTGCGCGCCGGCTTATATATAACGTATGTTATGTAACGGTCGTCGTGGGGAGAGATTGACGTGCGTTTACCGTATCTGATCCTGGGTCTGGCCGGAGCGGCCGGCATGGTGTCCCCGGCCGATGCTGCTGGTGGACCGCCGGAGGAGCGGCCCTCGGGGGTGATCGAGGAGGTGGTGGTCACCGCGGAGAAACGCCAAGCCACCGTGCAGGACACGCCGATCGCCATCACCGCGTACTCCAGCGAAGAGCTCGCCCTCAGGGGCATCGACGACATCGAGGACCTGCAGTTCTCGGCGCCGAACCTGGTGGTGAGCCCGAACGCGCAGTCGCCGGTGACGTACGCCTACATTCGCGGCATCGGTTCCGACCAGCTCGTCGCCGGCTTCGATCCCGGAGTCGCCTATCACGTGGACGGGGTCTACGTCGGCCAGCCGTCGGCCATGCCGGGCGATCTGTGGGATATGGAACGGATCGAGGTGCTGCGGGGACCGCAGGGCACCTTGTACGGACGTAATACCACCGGCGGTTCCATCAACGTCATCACCCGCGACCCGGTGACGGGGTACGAGGCAAAGGCAGACGTCACCACAGGCAACTACGGCCGGCGACGCTACCGCGCCGCGGTCAACGCGGGCAGCGACCAGGTCGCCGCGCGTATCTCCTACCAGCGCGACATGAATGACGGCTACCAGGACAACCTCGTCGGCCCGAATGGCGATAAGATCGACAACTCGTCCATCCGCGGCAAACTGCGGGTGGCGCTGGGCGCGCAGGGGGAGCTGCTGCTGACAGGTCAGCAGTTCGAGAATCACGGCCGGCAGAGTCAGAAGCGGCGGGAACCGTTTGCTCCGGTGGAGCTCGCGCCCGGCTTCGTGCTGAACGTCTACGAAGGCGCGATCCCCAACCCGACGGACCCGCGCAAGGTCGCGAAGGATCACCGGGAGCGCCTGAACCTGGAGAACAAGTTCACCAGTGCGCGCCTCAACTGGGACTTCCCGGCGTTCCGCGTCTCGGTGATTCACGGCCGCATCATCAACGACTGGTTCCAGACCACCGACATCGATATGTCGAGCAATCCGATCCAGTACCAGGACTGGACCATGCACAGCGACCAGTTCACGGACGAAGTGCAGATGGTGTCCACCGGCACGGGCCCCTGGACGTGGATCGCCGGCTACTTCCACTTCGACGAGACACTCAGCAGCGACTACCTCTTCGAAGACTCCTCCATCGCCGGCTTCACGTTCTTCAACGGCGGCGATCTGGATACCGAATCCGACGCCGTCTACGGCCAGGCCTCCTACGACCTGCGCCAGGCGGACCTGCCACTGCGGGTGACCGCTGGGCTTCGCTGGACCCGCGACCGGAAAAAGATCAACGAATACCAGCGGATTCCCCAGTTCGGCGTCGACCTGGCCGGGCCTATGGACAAGGAGTGGGAGGAGACCACCGGCAAGCTCGGGTTGGACTGGTTCGTCAGCGACGACGTGATGGCCTACGTGAGTCTGAGCCGAGGCTACAAGGGCGGCGGGTTCTCCATGGGACAGTTCGATGCGTACGACCCGGAGAAGGTGAACTCCGTGGAAGCGGGGGTGAAATCCCAGTTCTGGCAGGGCCGGGCGCAACTCGACGTGGCCGCGTTCTACAACGACTACAAGGATCTGCAGGTGAACTTCCTGCAGTTCACCAGCTTCACCACCGACAACGCGGCAGAGGCGACCATTCAGGGTGTGGAGGTGGAGAGCCAGTTCCTGCCGGTGACCAATGTCACCCTCGGCCTGAACCTCACCTGGCTGGACGCCACCTTCGACCGCTACCAGTTCTCCCCCACGATCAGCCTCGATGGCGACACGCTGAACCGGGCGCCCAAGTACACCACCTCACTGTTCGCCCAGTACGACTGGCCGCTCGGCGACGCCGGCGTCGTCACCGCCCGCGCCGACTATTACTGGCAGGACGACGTCTACTACCGGGTACAGAACATTCCCCGGCACCGGGCCAACGATTTCTTCACTGCCGATCTCAGGCTCATGTGGACCAGCAGCGACCAGCGTTGGGTGGTGGACGCCTTCGTGCAGAACGTCACCGACGAGGACAATCAGCGGGGCCTGACGGTTTCCGACGGGCTCTCTACGGGAAACAACAGCTTCGTCAGCTACTTTCCGCCGAGAGTCTACGGCCTCAGGATCGGCTGGCAGATGGGGGGCTGACCCGGTGACGGACTGGTACGCGCGGTCTATCTTCCATTTCATCCTGCCCTGCACGAATGTGGAGCGGTCCATGGCGTTCTACGGGCACTTCGGCTTCGAGGTGATCAAAGACAACCGTGAGGTTGAATGGCCCGACTACGTGGGCGCCAACTTCAAGATGGTGCCCGGCGCCCAGGGGCGGGCGGTACAGCTCGTCCTGCCCCGGGACGACGAGCTGCAGACCCGCATCGACCTGATCGAGTGGATCAGGCCGCGCTGGCTCGACGAGAACGCCGGCCGGCCCGTCGACGCGCGGATCCCGCGGGTCATGGCTCTGTTGACCCACAACGTGGCCAACGCCGTGGAGGATCTGGCCACCCGGGGGCTTGCGCCGACCCAGCCGCTGCGGGGGCCCGATCCGGTGATCGGCGTCAAGGGCGTCGTCTGCTTCGAGGATCCGGACGGGCATATCGTCGAGCTGATCGAATACTTCCCTGGCCAGCTCGGCAGCCGGACCGATGACCTGCCCCGCCGGGAGCATTGAGCGGGGCTTTCCGGCGCCGGCCCGGTGCCGGATACTCCGCTCCCATGTCCCGCCGCAATCTCGCCGTCCTCATGGCCTGCCAGTGTATGGCCACCGGTGCCGCCTCGCTGGTGGTCACCGTGGGCGGCATCGCCGGCGATGCCCTGGCGCCGGATCCTGCCCTGGCGACGGCGCCCATGTCGCTGATGGTCGTGGGCACGGCAGTCACCGCGGTGCCGGCGGCGCTGCTCATGCGCCGCATCGGCCGCCGCCGCGGCTTCTCGCTGGCGGCAGCCGGCGCCTCTGCCGCTGCGCTGCTGGGTGCGCTGGCATTGTGGCTTTCGAGCTTCGCGCTGTTGTGCCTGGCCACCCTGCTGGTGGGCGGCAAGCTCGCGTTCGCTCAGCAGTACCGGTTCGCTGCAGCAGAAAGCGTGGAGCTGGCGCGCTCCGGCCGCGCGGTTTCGCTGGTTCTGCTGGGCGCGGTGGGCGGTGCGTTCATCGGCCCCGGGCTCGCGACCAGAGCAGCCGGATGGCTGCCCGATGCGCCGTTCGCCGGCTCGTTCCTGGTGCTCGCGGTGATGTTCGCGGTCGCGGCCGGATTGCTCTGCCTGCTGGTGGATGCGCCGTTGCCGGCGCCGACTGAAGGGGTGCCCGGGGGACGGCCCTGGACGGCCATTGCGCGGCAGCCGCTGTTCGTCATCGCCGTGCTCGGCGGCGTGGTGGGCCAGGGCGTGATGACCTTCGTCATGACGGCGACGCCCATTTCCATGCACGTGCTGGACGGCTTCTCCCTCGGCGACACGGCGGCCGTCATCCGCGGCCACGTGCTGGCCATGTACCTGCCCTCGCTCGCCTCGGCGTTGCTGATCGGCTGGCTCGGCACCGGGCGGCTGATGGCCGTGGGCCTCGCCGCGTTCGCGGTAACTGTCACCGTCGCGCTCCAGGGGCACCACTTCCTCCACTACTTCTTCGCTCTGGCACTGCTCGGGGTGGGCTGGAACTTCCTGTTCGTCGGCGCCACGAGCCTGCTGGTGACGAGCTATCGGCCGGAGGAGCGCTACAGCGCGCAGGCGGTGAACGACTTCTGCGTGTTCGGCGTCGCCGCGCTGGGGTCGCTGCTGTCGGGCTCGGTGGTGCACGAGGCGGGCTGGTACGGCGTGTTGTGGGGAACCCTGCCCCTGCTTGCAGTCATGGCCGCGGCGCTGGCGTGGCTGGCGGTGCAGCGCAGCGCTCCCGGCCCGTCCCCGGCAGCCTGAGTGCCCGCGGCGCGGCCGCAACCGGTATAGTCGCACTTCCATTCCACGACGCCAGGGAGGACCAGCCCATGCTGGACAACGAACGTATCGTGCGCAACTTCATCGAGGCATGGTCACGCCTGGAGCCTGCGGAGATCGCATCGTTCTTCACCGAGGACGGCTGCTACCACAACATTCCCACCGAGCCTGTACGCGGGCGCGACAACGTCGAGCAGTTCATCCGCGGCTTCACCGCCAGCTGGACCGAGACCGTCTGGGAGATCAGGAGCATCGGCGCCGTCGGCGACCGGGTCTATGCGGAACGGGTCGACCGCACGAAGACCGGACAGGGCGACGTCGACTTGCCTTGCCTGGGCGTGTTCGAGATGCAGGACGGCAGGATCCGCGAGTGGCGCGACTACTTCGACCTCAACACCTTCATGCAGGCGATGAAGGGCTGACGCCGGCGCAAGGCAGGCGGAACACGGGTGCTTGCACAGGCCGTCGACATCCGGCGCTGGTTGCACGACGACTGGCGCACGCCGTACGCGGACCGTCTCGCGCGTGACCGCACCATAGGCCGTGGCCTGGCCGAGCGGGATCCGCTGGGCCGGGTGCTGGCGTGGTGGCAACGCATCCCGCGCAGCGGCGACGGCGGGGGGGATCGCAGGTCGAGCCTGGGAGAACGGGTGGTGGCCGGTCGGCGGCTGGCGACGGCCGCGCTCGCGTTTGTCGGGATACTGGTCGGGGCCAGCGCCGCGGGCGTGGCTTTCGGCTATGAGGGCCGGTATCCGGTCAACCTGTTCGCCCTGCTCGGTGTCCTGGTGGGCCTGCCGCTGGTGCTGCTGCTGTTCACCTTGATCCTGATTCCGGGGCGTATTCCCGGGCTGGGCGCGCTCCAGTCGGTGATCGCGGGTATGAACCTGGGCCGCTGGGCAGGCGCCTGGCTCGACCGTTTCCTTGGCGCGGAGCTGTTCGCCCCGGGTTTTCTCGGCTCGGGCGGGGTCACCGCGTTTTCGCGCTGGCAGCTTCTGGTGTTTTCCCAGTGGCTGGCGCTCGGCTACTTTGCCGGGGCGATCGCCGTCGCACTGCTCCGCGTCACGTTCAGCGATCTGGCCTTCGGCTGGAGCACCACCTTGAACATGAACCCGGCCGCGGTGCATGGGTGGGTCTCGGCGCTGTCGACTCCCTGGGCCGCCTGGTTGCCGCAGGCGGCCCCCGATGCGCAGCTCGTCGCCGCGTCACGCTACTTCCGGCTGGAACACGGCGGCATGCCGCTCACTCAGGTTGAGCAGCTCGGAAGCTGGTGGCCGTTCGTGCTCATGACCATGCTGGTCTACGGCGCTCTGCCGCGCCTGGTGCTGATGGTTCTGGGCGTCTGGCGGCTCCGTCGGGCCACCGTGGCGCTGGTGCTCGACGATCCCGAGGTGACGGCTCTGCGGGACCGCCTGGACGCGCCGATGGTCGATCCGGGCGGAGACGCCGGCGAGGAAGATCTGGCCCCTGAGCGGCAGGGTCTGCCGCCGCCGGCCGAGCCGGTGACCGCCGATGGGCTGGTGCTGGCGGTGTGGAATCAGGCGCTGTCGACCGATCACGCCCAGCGCTGGCTCGCGGACAACCTGGCGGTACAGACGCGTGCCGTGGTGGCGCTCGGCATCCTGCAGAGCGAGGACGACCGCCGGCGCCTGCTGGAGTCCGCGCTGGACAGCCTCGGCGGCACGGTGAAACGGGTGGTGCTCATTACCAAGGGCTGGGAGCCTCCGCTGCTGGAGTTCATGGATTTCCTCGCCGTGCTGCGCGAAGAGCTGGGTGTGGAGTGCTCGGTGACCGTGGTGCCGGTGGACGTGGCGGGTCGTCAGGTGCGTGCGGATGACCGCAACGTCTGGGCGAGGGCGCTCGGGCGGCTGAAGGATCCGCGTCTTTACGTGCTGCAGGCGGCGGTCCCGTGATTCCCACCTTTGCCGTCGTCGGTCATCCCAACAAGGGCAAAAGCAGCATCGTCGCGACCTTGGCCGAGGACGAGCGAATCGCCATCGCGCCGGACCCGGGCACCACCCGCACTGCCCACCGCTACACGCTTCGCATCGACGGCGAGCCGCAGTACGTGCTGGTGGATACCCCCGGCTTCCAGCGCGCCAGGGCGGTGCTCGACTGGCTGGAGGAGCGGGCGGCAACCGCCCACGAGCGGCCTGCACTGGTGGCTCGATTCGTGGAGCAGCATGGGGGCGACCCCCGCTATCGCGACGAGTGCGAGCTGCTTGGGCCGATCGTGGAGGGTGCCGGCATCCTCTACGTGGTGGACGGCGCCAAGCCGTACGGTCCCGAGTACGAGCTGGAAATGCAGGTGCTGCAGTGGACGGGCCAGCCCCGCATGGCGCTCATCAACCTGATCGGCGATGGCGACTTCGTGGAAGCCTGGCGCCAGGGACTCGGCCAGTATTTCTCGATCGTCCGGGTTTTCGACGCCGTACGCGCGGATTTCTCCAAGCGTCTCGCCCTGCTAACGGCCTTCGCAGAGCTGGACGAGAGCTGGCGCGACGCCATCGACCGTGCGGTGCGGGCACTGACGGCGGAGCGCGAGCGGCGGCGCCGTCGCTCCGCGGCGGAGATCGCGGATGCACTGATCACATGCCTGGCGCTGACCGAGCGGGCACCACTCGCGGATGCCGACGCGGTATCGCCGGAACGGCGCGGCGCGCTGGTCGCCCGCCTCACCGAGCGCCTCCGGGACCGCATCCGCGACCGGGAGCGGGACGTCAGGGACCGGGTGCAGAGCATCTACCGCCATCAGACCCTCGAGCGGCAGGAGGCATCCGCCGATCTGCTCGGCACCGACATCTTCACCGAAGAGGGCTGGGATCTGTTCGGGCTGTCGCGTACCCAGCTGGTGGTGTCCGGAGCCTTGTCCGGAGCGGTGGCCGGCGGCGGCATCGACGTGTTGCTCGGCGGCACATCGTTCCTGCTGGGCACCGGTGTCGGTGCGCTGCTCGGCGGAGCGGGCGCACTGATCGGCGGCAGCGAGCTGGCGCGGGTGAAGGTGCTGGGGCAATCGCTGGGCGGACGGAGTCTGCAGGTAGGCCCGGTAAAGGCGCCGAATTTCCCCTGGGTCATGCTCGGACGGGCCTGGGCCCATCACCGGCTGGTGGCCGAACGTAATCATGCGCGCCGCGAGGTGATGTCGCTGTCCATGGCGGGCGACGACCACCTCATGGACCGCCTCCCGGAGCGTCTGCGCCGCGAGCTCGCCGCCTGCTTCAGGCGGCTGACCCGCGACGCGGCCGACGGCGAAGCTCGTCACCGTCTGGTGGCTGCCGTCGAAGAGCTGCTGGCGCTGGAAGCCTGACGACACACCGCCCGCGGCGCGAAGCTCAGCCAGACGACGAGGATGCTGGTCACGCCGCGGTGTCACCGCGGCTGATCGGCGGCGCCGCCTCCGGATACTGCGGGAGATCGTCGGTGATCTCGAATCAGTGCGCCTTCGAGGCCACGTAGACGTGGCAGGCCGGCGAGATCCCGGGATCGACGGGTAAGCACGGTTGCAGCCGGAGATTCCCGGTGGCTGCGCTATCCTTCAGGGGCACGTGAGACCTGTGGAAGACGCGGCATGCAAAAGGATCTGCGCATACATTTTGCCGTCGGCTTCGCGGTCGCGTGTCTCGCGGTCGCCGTACCGTACTGGCAGATTCCCTACGCCCGGCTGTCGCTGCCAAATGGTCTCTACGGCTGGGGCCTGGCGGTGGTGGCTCTGGTGGCCGCCGTCCTCAGAGGGAGCTTCGGCGCATCCATCTGGCGGTCTCTCGTCGTGCCGGCGGTCGCAGTGCCGGCCGTCGTCCTGGCCCGAGTGGTTGCCGACGGGTTCGCGGATCCGACCTCGCACAACCTCTGGCCGTTCGAGGTGGTCATCGCGCTGATCGTCGGCGTCGTGGCCGCGACACCGGGCGCGATCGTGGGAAGCCTGCTCGCCGGCGCCCTGGCCAGGCGATGAGAGGTACGCGGTCGTAGCGTAGCCGGCATGCTTGGCTACACTCCAGGCAATGGATGAAGACGCTACCATAGCGGCACGCCGCGAGCCCGCGGCCGCGCCGCCGGAACAGGAATTGTCCGCCGGCTCCCTGGTCAACCGCCGCTTCGTCATCGAGGCCGTGCTCGGCCGTGGCGGCATGGGGGTGGTATACCGGGCGAAAGACCTGCGCAAGGAAGAGACCGGCGACCGCGATCCGTACGTGGCGCTGAAGGTGCTCTCGGACCAGTTCCGACGGGATCACCGCATGGCGGTGGCGCTGCAGCGGGAGGCGCGCAAAGCGCAGTCGCTCGCGCATCCCAACATCGCCACCGTCTACGACTTCGACCGCGACGACAACATCGTCTACCTGACCATGGAGCAGCTCGACGGGCAGCCGCTCGACGAGGTCATCCGCGATCGGCCCGACGGCATGAGCCGCGCCGAGGCGCTGCCCATCATCCGCGGCCTGTGCCTGGGGCTCGCCTACGCGCACAACAAGAACATCGTCCACTCGGACTTCAAGCCCGGCAACGTCTTCTACACTACCGCGGCTCAGACGCGAATCCTCGATTTTGGCATCGCCCGGGCGGCGCCCGCGTCCGAGCGCATCGAGGCATCGGAAATGACCCGGTTCGACGCCGGCGATCTCGGCGCGCTGACACCCTCCTATGCGGCTTGCGAGATGTTCGAAGGCAAGGCGCCTCATCCCGCCGACGATGTCTACGCGCTCGCCATCGTCAGCTACCAGCTCCTCTCGGGCCGTCACCCTTTCGACGGTGCGCCTGCGCCGCAGGCGCGCAACCGCGGGCTGGAGCCGGCTCCCGTGCGCGGACTCAAGCGTCGCGAGTGGCGGGCGCTGCGCCATGGGCTGGCGTTCGACAGGGAGTCCCGCACCCAGCACGCCGCGGAGTTCCTGCGTGAGCTGGAGGGCGGTTCACGGCTGAAGCTGGTCGCTGGGGTGGCGGTGTTGCTCGGAGTGCTGCTGGCAGGCTACGCCGGCTACGTGCAGTTTCAGGAGAGTGCGCGCGCCGCGCCCGACATTCCGTTCGCGCAGTTGCCGGCGGAGACACAACAGAAGGTCAGCCAGCTCCTCAAGGAAGCGGCTACGTTTCGACGGTTCGGCGACGCCGGCTCGGCGCTCTCGCTGTACCGGGATGCCTATGCGCTGCATCCCCGCAATCCGGACGTGGTGCACGCGCTGGAAGGGTTGCTCAGCGGATTGACCGAGCGGGCCGTCGACGAGGGCAACCGCGCGGACCTCGAGCGGCTGAACGAGAACCTGCAGGCGGTGATGAAGACGGACGACTTCCTCGGCAACCAACCGGCGCTGACCCGGGCAAGCGAGCGTGTCCAGCGGGCATTGGGAGGTCGCTGAAGTGCATTGTGCCTACCGGACCCTTACCTCATCGTTGACGGTGGCAATCGTCTGCTGGCTGGCAGCCGGCTCGCCGACCGCGTTCGGCGCTGCCAGCGCGAAAAGTCCCAGCAAGGCCATGGAGGGGTACGCGGAGGTCGCAGCCCTGCAGGTGGTCGACTGCCTGCTGCCTGGCCAGGTGCGGCGGCTCGGCAACCGAACGTACATCACGCCGCGCCGGCCCATCAAGACCACGGCCGCCGACTGCAAAGTCCGCGGTGGGGAGTACACGGCGTATGACCGGGCCGATTACAAGTCGGCGCTCGAGGTGTGGATGCCGGCGGCCCAGGCGGGCGACCCGGAGGCGCAGACCAACGTGGGTGAGATCTTCGAGAAGGGTCTCGGCACCGAACCCAACTACCAGGCTGCGGCGCATTGGTATCAGCAGGCGGCCGATCAGGGATACACCCGCGCCGAGTTCAATCTCGGCACCCTCTACGAGCAGGGTCTGGGGGTCGAGCACGACAAGCTGAAGGCGCTCAACTGGTATCGGAAGGCGTGGGGCATCGCCGAGGACGACGTGATGTTCGCCTCGGTTGCCGAGCGGCAGCGTGAAGATCTGCGAAACAGCCTCGAGTCCGAGGTGCGCCAGAAGGCGCAGCAGATCGACCTGCTCGAGAAGCAACTGGAGGAGCTGCAACGGAAGCTGAACGTATCCGCCGAGCACGGCGCGGACGCGCAGGCACAGGCGCAGACACTGAAGACTCTGATCGAGCAGCTTCAGGCCCAGCAGACGCAGAGTGAGGAGCGGCTGGCGGATCTCGTACCTGCCACCGAACCGGCGCCGGCCGGCGCCACCTCCCTCACCCGAGAGCCCTCGCCGGCCGAGCCGGTGAAGCGGCACGTGGATGCGAAGGAGCGGAAGTACCACGATCTGTCGCTGGGCCGGTACTACGCGCTGCTGATCGGCAACCAGCACTACAAGGAGCTGGAGAATCTGCAGACTCCGCTTTCCGACGTCCATCGGGCCGAGAAGATCCTGAAGGAGAAGTACGGTTTCACCGTCTTCAGCATCGACGACGGTGACAACATCGAGATCATGCGCGCCATCAACGACCTCTACGAGGTGGTGGGGCCCCAGGACAACCTGTTGATCTTCTATGCCGGACACGGCAATCGCCTGAACACCGGCGGGACCGAGATCGGTTACTGGTTGCCGGCCAACGCCGAGCGGCCGCCCCGCAACACCTACTGGGTCGCCAACGAATTCGTGACCGGCCACCTCTCGCGCATCAAGGCGAAGCGCGTGCTGGTGGTGGCGGACTCCTGCTACGCGGGGCTGTTGTCGCGGGAGCCGAGCTTTCTGCTGTTCGGCGACGACGGTCCGAGCTACGACAACATGGATTTTCTGCGGTTCAAGCTCGACAAGCGCTCACGCTTGCTGTTGTCGTCCGGCGGCGACAGCCCGGTGCTGGATCAGGGTGCCGACGGACACTCGGTGTTCGCCAAGGCGTTCCTGGACGAGCTCGAGAAAAACAACCGGCTGCTGCCGAGCCCGGAGCTGTACCTGCACATCCGCGACGAGGTGAAGCTGGCGGCGGAGCACATGGGGTTCGAAGAGACGCCGGAGTTCAAAACCATAAAGGCAGCGGGTCACGAGGTTGGGGACTTCTTCTTCGTCCCCACCGACTTGCGTTGACACTGTTCGGCGGCGCCCGGCACGCGCGGCTCGCCAGAACGATTCGAAGGACGATTCGAGGGGACCTGGGGTGACAAGCAGGAAGATCATTGGCGCCGCGCTGCTCGCGGCGGCGGCATCGTCGGCGTGGGGCTACCAGGTGCGGACGACGTTCCAGTCGAACGGGCTGCTGGAAGGCGACGGCTTTCAGACCGTCACGGTGGAGGTGGAGCGTGAGGTCAGCGACGATCCGAGCCTCTGCATCGTCGACGTACCCGTGACGGCGCAGGGCTTCTCCCAGCCGCCGCCCGACGCCGCGACCCCGGGCGTCGACTTCCAGACCACGTCGACGACGTTGACTTTCTCCGTGGATGTGGCGGACACGGTGGTTTCCCAGACGTTCAACGTCCCCGTGATCGACGATTCCCTGCAGGAGAACACCGAATCCTTCACGGCGGTGATCGGCACGCCGGCGCCCGTCGATTGCGCCGCCAGCCCCGCCTTCAATATCGATACGACCGAGAACTTCTTTCCCATCCTGGATGACGACGGCAACTCCATCCCGTTCAGCTTCGCCAACGAGCCATACCAGGTGGCGGAGAACGGCGGCAGTGCCACCGTCACCCTGCACCGAATCGGCGGCACGGCCGGGCCGCTCGTCGTGTATTACCAGGCGGTGGACGGCACCGCCGTCGACGGCACGGACTACACGGGGGTGAACGGCAGCGTCACCTGGGCGGACGGCGACGGCGCCGACAAGACGTTCACGGTGCCGATCCTCGACGACACCGCGGTGGAAGGGAACGAGTCCGTGCTGATCCGGGCCGGCACAGATTCCGATTTCGTGGCCTTCGTGCAGACCACGCTCAACATCGTCGACGACGACGGCGGCGGACCGCAGTTCGCCTTCGCCAACGCGCCCTATCAGATTGCCGAGAACGGCGGCAGCGCCGCCGTCACCGTGAGCCGCCAGGGGGGCACGGCTGGCGCTCTCACAGTGTTCTATCGCACGACAGACGGCACCGCAGCCGCCGGCAGCGACTATCAGGCCGTCACCGGCAACGTGACCTGGGCGGATGGCGATGGCGCCGATAAGACCTTCACCGTGCCGATCGTCGATGACGCCGTGACCGAGCCGGACGAAACCGTGCTGCTGGACGCCAGTACGGATGCCGGCTTCGCATCGTCCATCCAGGCGACCCTCACCATCACCAACGACGACGTGACGACCACGGGTTTCTCGGTCGCCTCTGCCTCCACGACCGAGGCGGACGGCCAGGTGGTTCTGACCCTGGTGAGGGCCGGAGACACGGCGGGGGTGGTGACCGTCGACTATGCGACCGCCGATGGCACTGCCGTGGCAGGTCAGGATTACGTTGCTGCTGCCGGCACGGTGACGTGGGCAGACGGTGACGGCGCCGACAAGACCGTCAGCGTCCAGATTCTCCCGGACACGAACCAGGAGCAAGCCGAGGACTTCGTGGTGAAGCTCTCCAACATCACGGGGTCGGCGCAACTCGGCAGCAACAGCAGTATCACCGTCACCATCGATGCCAGCGGCACCCGGGAGATAGCCGGCATTGCGAACCTCAGCCCCAACCAGGCGGCGCTCGCCGGCTGGTTCGACCAGACCTGCCCGCGGCTGAACGATCTGCCGTCGCCGAGTTCCGAGCAGCAGGAGCTTTCCACGGTGTGCAATCTGCTCACCTCCCCCGACACCGACGACGACACCGTGCGCCGCGCACTCGACGCCATCAACCCGGAAGAGCTGCTGGTATCCACGTTCGATGCTCTGCGTCTGACCGCCCTGCAGCATGGCAACATCTCCCAGCGGCTGAACGCGCTGCGCAATGGCGCCACGGGCCTCAGCCTGGTGGATCTGAACCTCGACATCGGCGGCCAGCAGATCGCCGGCCGGGCCTTGCAGGAGATGTTCGACAAGCTGGTGGGCGGTGGCGCCAGTGGCGACGATGACGCCTGGGGTCGCTGGGGCGGGTTCGTCAACGGCCGGATCTCCAGCGGTGATCAGAAGCGCTCGGACCACGAGGCCGGATTCGATTTCGATCTCTACTCGGTCACCACCGGCGTCGACTACCGGCTGCAGCAGAACTTCATCGTCGGGGTGTCGGCAAGCTTCGGCTCGGTGAATACCGACTTCACCGGCGGCGGCGGCGGTCTCGACATCGACAACTGGGACACCGCCGGCTATCTCACGTACTACAAGGAGGACAGCTTCTATCTGGACGCTCTCGTTACCTATGGCGGCAACGACTACGATTCCCGGCGCACGGTGTCCCTGGTCACGCCGACGGGTAACGTCGACCGCGTCGGCCGAGGCAAGACGGACGGCAAGCAGTACTCGCTCGGATTCGGCACCGGCTGGGATCTGAACCACGGCGGTTTCACCTTCGGCCCCCATTTCGGCGGCTACTACTTCAACGTGAAGGTCGACGGCTTCTCGGAGACCGGAGCCGGCGGTCTCGACGTGCACGTCAACGACCAGAGCAGCACATCGATGACGCTGAACGGCGGCGGCCACTTCTCCTATGCCTGGCTGACGGATTGGGGGGTTCTGGTGCCCAACGCCAGGGTGGACTGGGTGCACGAGTTCGAGAACAACCGCGAGACCCTTGCGTTCAACTTCGTCAACGACCCGTTCGCCGGTGATCCGAACAACCCGTCACCGACGATCACCCTGCAGAGCAACCGTCCCGACCCCAACTACCTGATCTGGTCGGTGGGCGTCTCCGCCCAATTCATCTATGGCCTGTCCGGCTTCGTGGACTACCAGGCCTATTCGGGCTACGGCGGCATCAACATGTCGGAATGGAGCTTCGGCGGACGCTGGGAGAAGACGTTCTGATCCGTGCCTGATCGGGTAGCGGAAACGCGCTACCCCACCAGGCTCCTCAACGCTGCCTCGATCTCGGGGTAGTGGAAGTCGAAGCCGGCGCGCTCGAGCTTCGCCCGGGAAGGCCTGCACGCCGTCGCAGACCATGGTGGCCCCTTCCCCCAGCACCGCGCTGATGACGATGCGCGGCATGGGGAGGAACGCCGGCCGGTGCAGTACCCGACCGGCGGTGCGGGCGAAATCGCCGTTGCGGATCGGCTGCGGCGACGTGACGTTCACCGCGTCCGCCAGAGGCGAATCCATGAGGAACAGGATCGCCCGCACGGCGTCCCGAACGTGAATCCAGGACAGCCACTGATGGCCGCCGGCGACCGGTCCTCCCGCGAACAGCCGAAACGGCAACAGCATCTGCGGCAGCGCGCCGCTGCGGTCGTCCAGAACGGCGCCGAACCGCAGCGTCACGGTACGGATGAGGGTCTCCTCGAGGGGCGCTTCCCAGGCGGATGCCAGGTGGGCGAGAAAGTCCGAGCCGGCCGGTGCCGACTCGTCGCGCTGCGCCTCGCCCGTGCCGTAGTAGTTGACGCCGGAGGCCTGGAGGATGGCAGCCGGCGGATGTTCGAGACCGTTGGCGGCCGCCACCAGTGCGCGGCTCGGCAGAACCCGGCTCTCCACCAGCTCCTGCTTCCGACGCGTGCTCCAGCGGCGCGCCGCCGCGCTGGCGCCGCACAGATTGATCACAGCGGCGGCATCGGACAGGGCATCGTGCCATGGGCGCCGTTCGCCCAGGTCTCCGGCGGGATGCCATTGGACGAAGCGGGCGTGCTCGGTGTCCTCGCGGCGGCCGCGGGTCAGAACCACCACCTCGTGACCGGCCGCGGCCAGGGCCGGCACCAAGCGGCTGCCGAGGAACCCGGTGCCGCCCGCCACGACCACGTGGCCGGGCGTCGTTGAAACCGGCTCGGCGTGGTCGGATCCGTGGCTGGAAGGTGCAGAAGGTGCGAGTGCATTCGGGTCACCGGCCGTTGCGGCGAGATGCGCCAACGATACACATCCTGAGCCGGCGGGACACACGCGGCTTGTCGCGGCACGGCGGCGGTTCTTGTAGGATGCGCGGCTTCGCAAACGCCCACCCGGCCGACCCCATGACCGTACGCGCCGCTTCCGCCAGTCTCCGGGAACTGGTGGACCTGCTCGACATCGAGAGTATCGAGCAACATCTGTTTCGCGCCCGCACTTCCAGCGGCCGGCCGCCAACCGGCCGGCGCGGCCGCCTGTACGGCGGGCAGATCATGGCCCAGGCTATGAAGGCGGCCATGGCCACGGTGCCGCCGGATCGTCCGCCCCACTCGCTGCACGGCTATTTTCTGAGGCCGGGGGATCCGCGGGTTCCGGCGCTCGTCGAGGTCGAGCCCATCCGCAACGGCAGCTCGTTCACCACCCGCCGGGTGGTGGTGATTCAGCATGGCCAGGCCATCTTCACCATGGACGTATCGTTCCAGCTGGCAGAGCCTGGGTTCGCTCACCAGACGGACATGCCGATGCTGGAGCCGCCGGCGGAGGAACGTATCCCGGCGATCCTCAGCGAGGCGCCTTTCACCGCCTGGCGCACCGAGCACCGTGTCCTCAAGCGCAATGCGCCCCATCCGCCGCGTCAGCACATCTGGTTTCGCGCCAGTGGGACCTTGCCCGACGACCCGGTGCTGCACACGTGCCTGTTGGTGTACGAGTCGGACAACGCGCTGCTGTCGACCGGGCGGCTGCCGCACCGCGGCTCCTTCGACCGCCGGCGCATGCAGATGGCGAGCCTCGACCACGCCATGTGGCTGCACCGTCCCGCGGTGGACGGCTGGCGCGCCGACCACTGGCTGCTGTACGTGCTGGACAGCCCGTCCGCCTCGGCAGGCCGCAGCTACAACCGCGGACTCATCTACACCGAGCAGGGCGCGCTCATCGCGTCCACCATGCAGGAAGGCCTGATGCGTCAACGCTGACGCGCAGTCATGCGCTCTGAACGCGCAGTCATGCGCGCTGAACGCGCAGTCATGCGCGCTGAACGCGCAGTCATGCGCGCTGAACGCGCAGTCATGCGCGCGTGTGCTGTGTCCGGAACGGCCGCCGGGCACCCTCCGGCGCGTCGCCCGTGCCTGACGGCTGGTAACGGGGCACCAGATGACGCTTGCCGTTGCCGATGAGGTCGGCGCGGCCCATGCGCTGGAGCGCGGCTCGCAGCAGAGGCCAGTTGTTGGGGTCGTGGTAGCGCAGGAATGCCTTGTGCAGACGCCGCTGCTTGAGCCCCTTGGGCACCACCACCTGCTCGCCGTCCCGGGTGATCTTCTTCAGCGGGTTGGCGCCGCTGTGATACATGGCCGTGGCGGTAGCCATGGGGGAAGGAAGGAATGCCTGCACCTGATCGGCGCGAAAGCCGTTGTGCTTGAGCCACAGTGCCAGCTCCAGCATGTCCTGATCGGTGGTGCCGGGATGGGCCGCGATGAAGTAGGGAATCAGGTACTGCTCTTTGCCGGCCTCGGCCGAGTAGCGGTCGAACAGCGTCTTGAACCGGTAGTAGGTGTCCATGCCGGGCTTCATCATCTTGGACAGCGGCCCTTCGCTCAGTGCCTCCGGCGCGATCTTGAGGTATCCGCCGGTGTGGTGGGCGGCGAGCTCGCGCACGTACTCGGGCGACTCCACCGCCAGGTCGTAGCGGACCCCGGAGGCGATGAGCACCTTCTTCACCCCCGGCAGAGCCCGTGCCTTGCGGTACAGCGATACCAGCGGCGAATGGTCGGTGTTCAGGTTGGGGCAGATGCCTGGGTAGACGCAGGACGGGCGACGGCACGCGGCCTCGATCTCGCGGCTCTTGCAGGCGAGCCGGTACATGTTGGCGGTGGGTCCGCCCAAGTCGGAGACGACGCCGGTGAAGCCGGGCACGGTGTCGCGAATGGTCTCGATCTCCCGCAGCACGGATTCCTCTGACCGGCTCTGGATGATCCGGCCCTCGTGCTCGGTGATGGAGCAGAACGTGCAGCCGCCGAAGCAGCCGCGCTGGATGGCCACGGAGAAACGGATCATCTCGTAGGCGGGAATCCGCGCGTCGCCGTAGGCCGGGTGCGGGCGCCGCGTGAACGGCAGCTCGTACAGCGCGTCCATCTCGGCGGTGGCGAGGGGGATCGGCGGCGCGTTCAGCCACAGCTCCTTGTTGCCGTGACGCTGCACCAGCGCGCGGGCGTTGCCTGGGTTCGACTCGGTGTGCAGGATGCGCGAGGCGTGGGCATAGAGCACCGGATCCCGCCGCACCGCGTCGAAGTCGGGCAGCCGGATAACGGTCCGGCCCCGGTCGGCGTTCTTCACGTGGCCGACGAAGCGAACCACCGTCGTGGGAGCAGCCTCTCGGCCACGGTCATCTGTGGGAGCGGCCTCCCGGCCGCGATCTTCCGGCGCTTCGCCGGACCTCACGCCCGGCGGGCCGCTCCCACCGGGAGTCATGAGGTAAGGATCCACCGGCGGATCGATCCGGCCCGGGGTGTCCAGATGCGTCGAATCCACCTCGATCCAGCCGCCGGGCACGCGGTCGCGGAGAAACGCCGTGCCGCGCACGTCGGTGATCTCCTTCACCGGCTCGCCGGCCGCCAGCCGGTGGGCCACCTCCGCCAGGGCCCGCTCCGCGTTGCCGTACAGCAGCAGGTCGCCGCGGGCGTCCAGCAGCACCGAGCGGCGCACCTTCTCCTGCCAGTAATCGTAGTGGGCGATCCGGCGCAGGCTCGCCTCGATGCCGCCGAGGATGAGCGGAACGTCCTTGAACGCCTCCCTCACTCGCTGGGCGTAGACGATGACGCTGCGGTCGGGGCGCCGGCCGCCTGCGCCGCCCGGTGTGTAGGCATCGTCGTGGCGGATGCGCCGCTCGGCCGTGTAGCGATTGACCATCGAATCCATATTGCCGGCGGTGACGCCGAAGAACAGGGCAGGGCGGCCGAGCGCTTCGAAATCGGCCGTGCCGCGCCAGTCCGGCTGAGCAATGATGCCCACCCGGAAGCCGTGGGACTCGAGGAACCGCCCGACGATGGCCATTCCGAAGCTCGGGTGGTCGACGTAGGCGTCGCCGGTTACCAGGATCACGTCGCACTGGTCCCAGCCGAGCAGGTCCATCTCGGCGCGGCTCATGGGCAGCACGGGCGCCGGCGTGAGCTTGTGCGCCCAGTGCTTGCGATAGCTGCCGAGCGGCTTCGGCGACAGAGCTGAGGTTGGCGCCTTCATGAGCGGCGCATCATACGCCCTTCGTCGCCGAGGATCGCGGCCGGGAGGCCGCTCCCACAGGCACCGGTGTGGTGTGGGAGCGAGCTCCTGCTCGCGATCGCGGCCACAGGCCGCTCCCGCGGCGGTCAGCGGTACTCGGGGGTGACGGCGCCGCGGTGATTGTGCACGCGCTTCGCCGTGGCTTGGGCCTGGGGCCGCAGCATGTCGTGGGGGAAGCCGGCGGAGATGGCGCTCACCTCGTCGAGACGTGCCTTGTGCTCCTCGCTGAGATGCAGGTTCAGGCAGCCGAGGTTCTCTTCGAGCTGCGCCACCGTGCGCGCCCCGACCAGCGGGATGATGTTGCCTTCCCCCTGGCGGACCCAGGCAATGGCCACCTGGGAGGGGGTCACCTCCAGCTCGTCGGCCACCGCCACCACTTCGGCGGCGATCCCGAGGCTCCGTTCGCTCAACATGTCGCGCCGCCGGGCCCGGCCCTCGGTGTCTTGGTCGCGGTTGTACTTGCCGGTGAGGATGCCGGAGCCGACGATGCCCCAGGGGGTGACCGCCAGATCCAGGGCCCGCGCCATGGGCAGCAGCTCCCGCTCCACGGTGCGATCCACCAGGCTGTAGCGGATCTGCAGCCCCACGAACCGCGTCCAGCCCCTGAGCTCGGCCAGGGTGTTGGCCTGAGAGACTACCCACGCGGGCGTATCGGACACGCCCACGTACAGGACCTTGCCCGCGCGTACCAGATCGTCCAGGCCGCGCATGACCTCCTCGATGGGCGTGAGGTAATCGCGGGCGTGCACCCAGTAAAGGTCGATGTAGTCCGTGTTCAGGCGCCGCAGGCTCTCGTGCACCGAGGTCATCATGTTCTTCCGGGAGTTGCCGGCGGCGTTGACGTCCCGGCCGCGGGTGGGGCCCGTGTACTTGGTGGCCAGCACCACCCGGTCGCGCTCGCTGCCGATGAATTCGCCGAGGAACTTTTCGCTGGTACCGCCGGAATAGACGTTGGCGGTGTCGATGAAGTTACCACCGGCTTCCCGGAACCCGTCGTAGACGCGCCGGCTTTCGTCTTTATCGACGCCGAAGCCGCTTTCGGTGCCGAATGTCATCGCCCCGAGCGCGAGCTCGGAGACCTTGAGTCCGCTGTTGCCCAGCAATCGGTAGCGCATCTGCCCCTCCCGGATCGTTCGATGGGAGGTGAGCTTACCGGGGAGCGGCCGGGAACCGAAAGCCGGGGCCCGGGAACGGCCGGAGTCGTCGGACAATCAGTCGGGCTTCGGCTTCTCCCGCAGCTTCTTCACCGCCCCGCGCTGCTTCTTGAGATCCCGCCGTCGGCGCTTCTGCACCCGGGACGGGGCCGTCTTGATCCGCCGCTTGGGCGGCTTTCGGGCGCGCGCCAGCAGCGCCTCGAGACGCTGGACGGCGTCCTCCCGGTTGCGCAGTTGCGAGCGGAATCGCTGGGCGGCGATGACCAGCTCGCCACCGCGCGTGATCTGGCCGGGAGCCAGCGCCTCGAGCCGTTTCCGGACCGCTGGCGGCAGGCCGGCCCGCTCCAGGTCGAGCCTGAGCTGCACCGCCGTCTCCACCTTGTTGACGTTCTGACCACCCGGGCCGCTGGCGCGGGCGAACTGCAGCGTCAGTGCTTCGTCGGGGATGCCGGGAATCGGTCTCATGTCCGCCATGGCGCCTCATGATAATCCGCCCCGGTACAGCAGCCGAGACCATTGATGGCCGGCGCGTCAAAGCGCAGTTTCAATATGTTTCCATAATGATTCCGATTTGTTTCATGATGGGTTAACCTCCGGGTCACCGCTCGATCCGCCTGCGAGGGGGAAGTTAGGCGCGGATCCCGATTCGAATCAGACGTCATCCAGTACGGCCGAAAGCCGAAGCCGGACCGTGCCCGGGTGGTCGAGCGGTGGGGAGCAGTAGAAGCAAACGTGGCACCGGGCGCGGTGCCTGAGAAGGAGAGCACCACAATGGGTGATTTCGAGCACAAACTGCTGCGCGTCTTCCTGGCCGTTGCAGTGGTCCTGTCGGCGGCTACGGCACCTGCCGTGCTGGCTGCCCAGGGCGCTTCGCCGGTAGAGGAAGTCGTGGTCGTCGGCTCGCGCCGTGCCGGTCGCACCGCAACCGATTCTCCGGTGCCCGTGGACGTCGTCAGTGGTAACGACTTTCAGGCGCAGGGCACGTCGGACATGGACGACCTGCTGAGGAATCTTCTGCCGTCTTACAACGTTCAGCGTCTGCCGATCAGCGACGCGGCGACCATCACCCGCCCGGCGACCCTGCGGGGCCTGCCGCCGGACGACACGCTGGTTCTGGTGAACGGCAAGCGCCGTCATCGCGCCGCCGTGCTGGCGGAGCTTGGTGGCTCGCTGGCGGCGGGCTCCCAAGGGCCAGACGTGTCGGTTATTCCGCCGCTCGCCATCGAGCGGGTCGAGGTGTTGCGGGACGGTGCGGCTGCTCAGTACGGGTCCGACGCCATCGCCGGTGTCATCAACTTCGTGCTGAAGCAGAACCGCAGCGGCATCAATGCCGAGGTCAAGACCGGCCAGACCTACGAGGGCGATGGCGAGCTCTGGCAGGCAGCCGTCAACGTCGGCCTGCCGCTGGGCCCCGACGGCTTCGCCAGCGCCACTTTGCAGGTGAAGAGCGCCGATCCCACCAACCGCAGCGCCCAGCGCACCGACGCCATCAATCTCATCAATGCCGGCTATGCGGACATTCCGAGCCCGGCCCAGGTGTGGGGCGATCCCAAGGTGGATGACGACATCGCCTTCTTCCTGAACAGTGGCATTCAGCTCACGGATAACCAGGAGCTGTACGGCTTCGGCAACTACGCCGAGCGTAAGGTGACCGGCGGGTTCTTCTACCGCAACCCCAACGACCGGTCGAACGTCTTCACCTTCGGCGACAGCCAGCGGCTGGTGATGGACGTGGGTCTGGCGAATACCGGCACGCCCAGCGGCTGTCCGGTGCTGTTCACGCCGGATCTGAACGACGCTGCGCAGGTCTCCGCCGACATGGCGGCGCTGGCGGCCCTCAAGTCCAATCCCAACTGCTTCGTGGCCAACGAGCTGTACCCGGGCGGCTACACGCCGGCCTTCGGCGGCGACGTGGAGGACATCAGCGGCCTGTTGGGTGTGCGCGGCTCGTTCGACAGCGGGCTGTCCTACGACTTCAGCCTGGGGCTCGGCCGCAACGAGGTGTCGTACCGCATCGACAACACCTGGAACCCGTCCCTCGGTCCCGAGTCGCAGACCTCCTTCGACCTCGGCAAGTACGTGCAGACGGAGCAGAACTACAACGCCGACTTCGTCTATCCGCTCAAGGTCGACGCCTTCTACTCGGACCTGAACGTGGCGTTCGGCGCCGAGTACCGGGTGGAGACCTTCGAGATCCGCCAGGGTGAGGAGGCCTCCTGGGAGGCGGGCCCTTATGCGTTCCAGGATCAGGTGGACCCGGCCCTGCAACTCGGCCCCGCCTCCATCGGCGCCCACGGCTTCGCCGGCTTCAGCCCCAATCAGGTGGGCGAGTGGGACCGGGGCAACTACGCCCTGTACGTGGACCTCGAGGCCGACGTGATCGAGACCCTGACGGTGGACTTAGCTGGGCGCTACGAGGACTTCGAAGACTTCGGTTCCACCACCAACGGCAAGCTGTCGGCCCGCTGGCAGGTGGTGCCGAACTTCGCCGTGCGCGGGTCGGTGAGCACCGGCTTCCGGGCGCCGACGCCAGGCCAGTCCCACGTCACCAAGGTGTCCACTCGGACGGTCGACGGCGTGCTCCGTCAGAGCGGGCAGATTCCGCCCACCAACCCGATTGCCGAGTATCTGGGAGGTGAGCCGCTGGATGCGGAGGACGCCACCAACTACACGGCCGGTATCGTCTGGGACGCCACCGACGATCTGACCTTCACCGTAGACTGGTTCCGCATCGAGCTGAAGGATCGCATCTCCCAGACCGGGCAGATCGACATCGCCGGAGAACCTGTGCCGAGCGGCGTGAACTGCCCGGGCGCGACCAACCTGGCCGAGTGCCTGCAGGTTCTCGGGGTGCCTGGCGCCCGGGACCTCACCAGCGTGTCGTTCTTCACCAACGACTTCGACACCACCACGAGCGGTGTCGACCTGGTGGCCACGTACGCCATGGACTGGGGCGATCTCGGCATCACCAACCTCACGGCGGCTTGGAACTACACGTCGACCAGCGTCGACCGTGCGGGATCGGAAGTGTCACGCAACCGCATCCAGGATCTGGAGAACTTCAATCCGGAAAATCGCGGAATCTTCACTCTCAACCACGACCTCGGGGATTTCGCCCTGATGGTTCGCGCGAGCTTCTACGACGACTGGGTCGAGGGCAGCTACAGCACGGATCCGACCTTCACCCCCGGCAGCACGCGATATCACACCGACTGCACCCTCGGCAATGACAATTGCTACAACGGGGCGTGGATCTTCGATGCAGAACTGTCGTACACGCTGGCCGACCGGTACACGTTCGTCGTCGGCGGTCAGAACCTGTTCGACGAGAACGGCCCGGCCGACAAGGACAACTTGGCCTGCGACTGCATCCTCTCCGGCAACAAGTACACCACCACGACGCCCTGGGGCTTCAACGGCGGGTTCTACTACGTGCGCTTCACCGCGAATCTGGAGTGAGGGGACACGGGCCGAGGCCCGTGTAAGCGAGGGGAAGAGGGCGCCTCCGGGCGCCCTCGTTTCGTCTGGGCCTTGCGCCGAACAGGCGCGGACGCCTCACGGTCGCGCCAGCACGACCTCAATTTCCACCAGCATGCCCGGCGCTGCCAGGCCGGCTACCTGAAAGGCCGAACGGGCCGGCAGGTTCGGCTGTTCCCTGGTGCCGAAAAACTTCACGTAAGCCTTCATGAAGCCGTCGAAATCCATGGCGTCCTGGCCTGGAGGCGCCACCAGGAACACCTGCATCTTCACCACGTCCCCGAGGCTGAGCTTCTTCTCGGCCAGCGACTCCTCGAGGCGTGAGAATACCGACGTGGTCTGGGCCTCGGTGTCGCCCCAGAACTCGGCGCTGAAGCGCTCGGCCTCGGGATTGGCCGGCTTCGGCGTCGTGCCGCTGTGATAGATCAGGGTCGTGCCGGCAGGCACCTCCACCGCCTGGGCGATGGGAAAGTCGCTGCCCGGCAGCGGGTATCGTTTGACCTCTGCCGGCGCGAGACCGGCAGCACCGATGGCGATCGCCGCGGCAGCGGCGAGCAGACGTCCATTCATGGCGCCTCTCCTTGCTGGGATTCCAGGGTGTTCACGTACGCCACCACGTCGTCGACCGCCTGGTCGTCGGGCAGGGCCTGGGCGGCGGCCCGCATCAGCGCGCCTTGAGTGTCGTCTGGTGCGCTGCCGCGCGCCCCGGCGCGGAAGCGGCGAAGCTGGGTCGCCAGGTACCAGTCGCTCTGTCCAGCCAGGGGCGGGGACCGCATCCCCTGGTTACCTTCCCCGCGGACCCCGTGACATGCGGCGCAGGGCCGGTAGAGATCGGCGCCGCGGCCGGAGTCGCCGGTCACCGTCGCGGCGCTCAGCGCCCGGTGCGGCACCGAGGCCGCGTAGTGGGCGGCACCGGCCACCTCTGCTTCCTTGAGGACCGCCGCCTGGGGCCGCATCTCCATGCCGATGAGGTCGCCCGGATTCTTTCCCCGCCAGCCACGGCGGAAGGCCTGGATCTGGCTCTCCACGTACCACTGCGGCAGCCCGGCGAGCCGCGGCGCGTCCACCGCTCGATTGCCCTGGAGCTCGACACCGTGGCACTCGGCGCACGTTCGGAAACGCTCGGGCGCCAGCACCAGATCTGCTGCTGCCGGTATGGTGGCATCGGCGGGGGCAGCCGCAGCGGCAGCCGAGGCGGCGGGTGCGGCAGCGAGACCGAGCAGCAGGCAGGTGACGGCGATCTCACGCATGGGCGGTCAACTCCTCGCGGACCCGACGGTCCAGGTCGGCCAGGGCGTGATGGGCCGAGCTCACCGCGCCTTCCTGCCAGCCCGGGTGGTAGCTGATCTGGCAGCCGATCAGGTAGTGGCGCCCTGCCGGCCGTTGCAGGGTGTCGAAGTAGTGACGGCGGGCTTCCTCGGTCCACTGCGCCGTACAGCCCATGAGGTGATTCATCCGGTGCCAGGGCACGGTGACGCCGGTCTCCACATAGTCCCGGTAGCCGGGATGGATCTTTTCACCGTTCTGGATCACCAGCTCGAGCCGCTCCGCCGGGGAGAGCCGTGCCAGCATCTCGTTGGTCTCGTCGTTGAAGACGTAGGCGCCGAGCATCACGCCCTTGTCGTCATGGATACCGTGGCTCGGGTACCAGAGCTGCTCGACCGGCTGGTTGGTCCAACTTATCCCGCCGTAGATGTGGTCACGTTCCCAGAAGCGCTCCTTCATCTGCAGCCCCGCCTTGAACAGCTTGCCCCGGCCCACGTTGGCCATCGCCGTCAGGTACGCGGGCGGGAAGTTATTGTAGATGCCGCGCAGCAGGTGCTTGGGAATGCAGTTGAAGCAGTAGTCGGCGTGGATCTCTTGCGCGCGGCCGTTGCGATCGTAGACGACGTCCACGCCGTCCTCGCGCAGCTTGATCGATTGCACCGGCGCGCCGGTGATGATCGGGCTCCTGATGTTGCGCACGAATCCCCTGACGATGTGGTCGTTGCCCCCAACCGCCTGCATGAGGGGCGCGCACTGATCCTCACCCTCGCCCCAGTGCATGCGGAAGTGCCAGAACTCGCTCTTCAGGATCTCGTGGAAGTCGAGGGGCGTCTTCAGCTCGGGCGCTTCGGTCATGCCCCCGCTGGCGTAGCCGGCGCGGGCGGACCCCTTGTAGAGGTCGTTGGGGTCGAGGTCCCCGTACGCGCGCAGAAAGGCCAGCAGCCGTTCGGCGTCGTAGTCGGAGAACGCAGCGTCGAACTCGGCTTTGTTCACGGCCTTGGAAAACAGCTCGGTCATGAAGCCGCGGGCGTCTGCCACGTACTCCTGAATCCGGATCGGGCGGCCGCCGAACGCGTCGGGATCCTGCGCGTAGGCGTGGTAGTCGACGTTCACGAACATTTCCAGCGGCACCTTGAGGACCTTGCAGTAGTGCAGCAGGTTCTCGTGGTGGGACGGGATGCGGGCGGGGCCGCAGTTCATGTACAGGTTCGGATGGTCGTCGAACCGGCAGACCTGAGGATTGCCCAGCTCGTCGATGACGTCGCCGGAGCGCACTGTCATGTTGCGTCCACCGATGCGCCGGGAGGCTTCGATGACGGTCACGTCGTAGCCGGCCCGCTCCAGCTCGTAGGCGGACACCAGGCCGGAGATGCCGGCGCCGAGAATCACCACCTTGAGGCGCCGGCCGTCGCCGCCAGCGCGCACGTTCATGAGGTCGGCCCGCGGGGTATGGGCTTCGGCGGCGGTAGGGATCAGCCCGAGTGCCACGCTGGCCTGATAGACGGCGGCCGAACCCCCGGCTGCACCCACCATGTTGAGGAACTGTCGTCGCGAGAACGGCTGTGTCATGGCTTCAATCGCCGGCAGCGGGGGCAGCAGCGAATTCCTCCCCGGGTTACGGTACGGCTCCGCGACCGTCCGGCCGCAACGCCTCCCGGGGTCAATTTAGCCCTGGATCGGCGGCACATTCAATTCGTCGATCCATCCGCGGGCATCGGTGTGGCCGCGGTGCGGATTCAATCGGCCGCGCCCCCGGAAGCCGCGCGGCCCGCTCCGAGCCCGCGCGTGGCGCGGTAAGCCGCGAAGCCGCTGGCCACGATGCCGAGGCCCATGATCGCTTCCCGGGGCCGTTCCAGCAGGATGTAGACGAGGGTCCAGCCGGTGAAGCCCAGAAAGATCAGCGGCGTCAGCGGATACAGAAAGACCCGGTAGGGCCGTTCCAAGCCGGGGTGGCGCCAGCGCAGCAAGAACAGCCCGAGCACCGAGAAGAAGGTGTTGAGCCCGAGGGTGAAGCCGGCGAACACCAGGATCGACTCGAACGACGCCGTCACGATGAACGCCAGCGCCAGCGCCGATTGCAGAAAGATGGCCATGTCAGGGACGCCGTGCCGGTTGGTCCGCGCCAGCAGTCGGAACGCCGCGAAGTCTTCGCCGATGACCTGCAGCACGCGCGGTCCTGCCAGCACCATGGCGCTCACGGTGGAGATCAGGAGCGCCGCCAGCACGACACCCATGGCGGCGCCGCCGCGGCTGCCGAAGGCGTGGCTGGCAGCCACATAGCCGATCTCGATCTTGCCCTCCATGTCGTCCATCGGTGCAACGTGCAGGAAGGTGAAGTTGAGGATCACGTACAGCACGATGACCACCAGCGTGCCGGTGACGAGCACCCGGGACAGGTTCTTCGCCGGTTCGGCCAGCTCGCTGGTGAGATAGGTGGCCGCATTCCAGCCGGTATAGGCGTAGTTGACATAGATGAGCGAGATGGCGAAGGCGCTGCTGGTGATGAGCTCGCCGTCCCCGCTGCCGGGCAGGAAGCGCACGGCCTGCGGCTCGCCGACCAGGATCCATGCCAGCACGCAGAAGCTGGCGATCAGCAGGATCTTCAGCGCGGTGAATACCCGCTGCACTGTGCCGCTGTTCCGGCGTGTGCTGGCGTGCACGGCCGTCAGAGCGAGCACCAGCATACAGGCGAGCCACGACTTCGACAGGCCAGGGAACACCGAGCTGAGGTAGCTGCCGAAGGTGATGGCCGCCAGCGCGGTGGGGGCGGCGAAGCCGATCGTGGCCGAGATCCAGCCGGAGACGTAGCCGGCGGCGGGATGGTAGATGCGCGACAGGAAGTTGTACTCGCCTCCGGAACGTGGCAGCGCGGCGCCGAGCTCGGCGTAGCAGAGGGCGCCGCACAGGGCTGTCAGCCCCCCCACTACCCACAGCATCATCAGAACGAACCCGGAACGGATGTCGACGAGCTGAAAGCCGAGGCTGGTGAATACCCCGGTGCCGACCATGTTGGCGATCACCACCGCGGTCGCGGTGCGGGGGCTGAAGCGTTGCTCGTCGATTTCCTGCATCCGGCAGGCGCCGAGGTCAGGAGCGGTCCAGCCGGAACACCAGGGCGTCTTTCAGCCAGTTCTTGCCGCGGTTCAGGCCGTACTTGTCGGCGTAGGCCGTCGCCACCCGGGCCCGTTCAGCCGGATCCATCACCCGATGAGCCACCAGCGGATACAGGGTATCGCCGACACGCAGCCGCACGTGGGGATCCTGCTGGATGTACCGGCTCCAGCGGGTGCCGTCGGCGCCCGTGCCGATGTAGGCATCGTTGCCGATGCCGACCGCCCAGATGTTCACCGAGTAAGGATCGTCCGGATGGGTTTCGAGCTGGAACGTCTCCTCGTGGTGGAGTGCCGACCAGTCGTCCGGCGGCGCTGCCACGGTACCGGTAAGCTTGCCGCCGGCGAAGACGATGAACGGTTGCGAGCACCCCGAAAGCCAGACGCCCGCCGCCACCAGGACGATCATCATTCGGGTCGAGTACGCGGCACGGGCAGCAATCATGGCAGGCCATTAGCGCGAAATCGGGCGGATAAGTAAACTGCTATTTGCGGTGCGCTCTTGACGAAGTTGTGCCGAAAAACCGCGGCTCGTAAGCGGGCTGTGCCGGGAGCGAAATCATGCGAGCAATGCTTCTCGAGCGGCCGGGCGGACGCTTTGAGCTGACGGAGGTACCGGCGCCGCAGCCGGGTCCCGGCGAGGTGCTGATAAAGGTGGCCGCGTGCGCCGTCTGCCGCACCGATCTGCACGTGGTGGACGGCGACATCACCGATGGCCGCTACCCGGTGATCCCTGGCCATCAGATCGTCGGCCGGGTGCTGAGCGCGCCGGCGGCCAGCGCGCTGCGGCCGGGTGACCGCGTGGGTGTGCCTTGGCTCGGCTTCACCTGCGGCGAATGCGGGTTCTGTCGCTCCGACCGCGAGAATCTGTGTGACCGAGCGGAGTTCACCGGCTATCAGCGGCCGGGTGGCTACGCCGAGCTGGTAGCCGCCGACCAGCGCTTCTGCTTCCCGCTGCCGGAAGGCTATCCGGACGCGCAGGCCGCGCCGCTGCTGTGCGCCGGTCTCATCGGCTACCGGGCGCTGACCATGGCCGGCGATGCCGTGCGCATCGGCTTTTACGGGTTCGGCAACGCGGCTCACATTCTCACCCAGATCGCCGCCTGGCAGGGACGCCGGGTATACGCGTTCACCCGCGACGGCGACGAGGCAGGCCAGGCGTTCGCCCGCCGGCTCGGCGCGGTGTGGGCGGGCGGCTCCTCCGACGCGCCGCCGCAAGCGCTGGACGCGGCAGTGATTTTCGCGCCGGTGGGCGGGCTGGTGCCGGCTGCGCTTCGGCAGGTCGAGAAGGGCGGCACGGTGGTGTGCGCGGGCATCCACATGTCGGACATACCGTCGTTTCCCCTATCACATCCTGTGGGGCGAGCGGGCCGTGCGCTCCGTGGCCAACCTGACCCGAGCCGACGGCGTGCCCTGCTGGACATCGCTCCCCGCGCAGGCGTCAACACCGAGGTGGCCACCTATCCGCTCGAGCGCACCGCGCAGGCGCTCGCGGACCTGCGTGACGGACGGATCCAGGGGGCGGCGGTGATCGCGTTGGACTGACGCGAGCATCCTGCCAGCTAAGGGGCGGCGTCGTTCTGCGCGGTGCGGACGAATACCCGCTTGTCCACCACCGCCGGGCCCTGATCCGGATCGAGCTGCACCGTCACCAGCAGCGAGCCGTCGCGCTCGAGCTGATACACCTGGCTGACTTTGCGGCTGGTGGTCTCGTAGCTGCTGGAGAGCCGCTGACGCCCCCAGTCGCTGACCAGGCCCTGATCGTCGCCGCGCTTCAGGGTCTCCTGCTTGCCGCCGTCGTACGCCAGCGTGAGCCGGTCGTCGCCGGCCGGTTCGATGGTGAGGGTGCTGGTCTGGAGAACCCGAGGATCGCGGGGCGTGCCGCCGACCGAGGGGAGCGCCGCTGAGCCGGGCATCGGCAGGGCCACGCCGCCCACGGCCACGGTAGCGTGCGGCATCATCGAGCCCGTGTTGCTATTGTTGCGCTGGTTTTTCGGCTGGACCGCGGCAGTGCGGTCGGCGTCGAGCGTCCAATGTCCGGCGAGGCCCGACGCGTTCCCGCCCGTGCTGGCGCATCCGGAGCCCAGAGCCACCGCGACGGCGGCCATGGCGAGTGCGGTGCGGATAGTCATGGCTGTTCGATTCCTACCCCTTGAAATTGGTTCGGCGCCCGCCGGTCAGGATGCCACTGTCCGCGGGCAAATGGCCATCCCTTGCCGGGCGGCGCGGTTTGAGTGATGGTGACGGCGACGACGAAATGGGGAGCGCGCGTGGACGGCTTCGAGGCAGTTTGAGGCGCGACGCCTTCACAGCTGAATCGAGAGCAGGGCGGGCCCGTTCGAGCTTGCGTTCACGTTTAGGGTCGTTCCCTCGTCTCCATCGACTGAATGAGGCTGAAGGACCCGCCCGGGAAATTGATGCTATGCCTGGTGCAAAGCGAATAGAAATCATCAATTCGCATAATGGCGCGACCGGAAGATCGAGTTGCGCCATAACCGTGGCGCGGGGCGCTGTCGCCGCCGATCATTCGCCGTAGAATGCGCAGGACGGCATTCACGCACTCCCAGGAGGACCTCCCCATTAACCCTCTCACCATCGTTCCGAGCAACGTCGACTTCTCCGAGCTCCACCAGCGCATGCAGTGGTACGTGGATCAGGAGATCCTGTCCTGCTGCGTCACCGTGGTCATGAAAGGCACCGACGTGGTGGACTTTGAAACCTTCGGCTACATGGATCTGGAGACCCGCCAGCCGCTCGCCGAGGACGCCATCTTCCGCATGTACTCGAACACCAAGATCGTCACCACGGTAGCCGCCATGATGCTCTACGAGCAGGGCCTGCTGGCGCTCGACGATCCGTTGTCGACGTTTCTGCCGGCATTCTCCGAGCCGGCCGTGCTGCGACCCAACGCCGAGCTCCATCGCCGACGTCGAGCCGCTGGCGGCACCCATCGCGCTGCGTCACGTGATGAGCCACAGCGCCGGGTTTTCCTACGGTTTCATCGAGCCGAACTCGGTCATCGACCAGGCGTACGTGGCCGCCGGCGTCAGCGGCATGCCGCGCGAAGACATGACCCTGCAAGAGTTGTGCGATGCACTCGCCACCCTGCCGCTCGCTTACCAGCCGGGCACGAGCTGGCGCTACAGCCTCGCCACCGATGTGCTGGCGCGGATCGTCGAGGTCGTCTCGAAACAGCCTTTCGACGAGTTCCTGAAGGAGCGCATCTTCGGGCCGCTGGGCATGGACGACACCGACTTCTACGTGCCGACGACAAGCAGATCCGGTTCACCACCATGTACGCGCCGGTGGACGTGCTGACGCCGATGAAGGGCGGGCTGGTCAAGGCGGACGACCCGCGCACGGGCAGCTACAGCCGGCCGCGGCGCTTCCTCTCCGGCGGCGGCGGTCTGGTATCCACGGTGGGCGACTACGTGACGTTCCTGCGCGCCATCGTCAACGGGGGCGAGTGGAACGGCGTGCGGCTGTTGAAGCCGACGACCCTGAATCTCATGCGCAGCAACCAGCTGCCGATCGGCGTGGGCGTGCGCTTCCCGATGTGGGAGATGTCGGACACGGTGTTCGGGCTCGGCTTCGCCATCAAGACCGTGCCGGGGCCCGACGAGCCCGCGTCCGCCGCCGACGAGTATCACTGGGGTGGAATGGCGGGCACCCACAGCTGGATGGCGCCGCGGGCGGACCTGTGCGGGCTGTGCATGACCCAGCGCATGCCCGGCTTCTGGCACCCCTTCAGCCACGACTTCAAGCGCATGGTGTACGAGAAGCTGGGATGAGCGACGCCTCGGCCGCTCCGCGACCGAAAGCGACGAGCCCGGCGTTCCGGGTGGCCGTCTGGGTGTTGACGTTCGTCTGCTTCTACCTCGTCTACCGGCGCACCGATGCGGCGGCGGCGCGGGAAGGCCTCACCCTCGCCAGCTATCTGGCGCGGTTCTTCGGCGAGGCCGATTGGCTGGCCTGGATCGCGGTGATGATCCCTTACTCGGTGTTCTTCTTCCTGGTGGATTCCCACGTGACCTGGCGGGTGGTGCGCTGGTTCAACGCGCCCGAGCTGACGTTCCGCGAGATGCTGCCCATCCGCGCCAGCGCCTACATTCTGTCGCTGGTGAACGAGCAGGTGGGCAAGGGCGCCATCTCGCTGTACCTGTACCGCCGTTATCGGGTGCCGGCATGGGAAGCGGTTTCTTCCATGATTCTGCTCGGCATCATGGAGATCTATCAGCTCCTGCTGTTCTCCTCGGTGGGCGTGATCGCCGGTTACGACGTAGTGCGGGCTGCGTCCCGGCAGCTTCCTCTGGACGTCATCCTGCCAGTGGTGTTCATCGCTGCGTTCCTCTATCTGCCGCTGCACATCGCCTACTTCCGCGGCCGGCTGCTGCCGCGGTCGGGTCTGCGCGACCGCGCCATGCTCCGCGCGTTTCGCGAGGCGCGTCCCGTGCACTACTTGCTCGTCGTGCTGTTCAAGGCGCCGAACCTCATCGCCGGCATAGTCGTCTATACCCTGGCTCTGCGGCTGTTCAATGTCGACGTCAGCTTCGCTCAGATGCTGGCGTTCCTACCCGTCATCTTCCTGGCGGCGGCGTTGCCCCTGCCGTTCCACGCGGGTGCGTTGTTGTTGTGGACCGTGCTGTTTCCGGACTTTCCGGAGGTGGGCATATTCAGCCTGGTGATGCACACGTTCTTCGTGCTGTTCAACGCGATGATCGGCGTGCTGTTTCTGCCGCTGGCCAACAAGGAGCTATTCGGCGGTTCGCCAGCGCCGGTAACGGTCCAGCATGGAAGCGGCGCTGGTAAGCACCAGAACCCAGGCGAGAGCCTCGAGCAGTGAACGGGACGGCCAGTCGAGGCCGAGGGCGTTACGGTAGACGATCAGCGCGACAAGCACGAAGTAACCGATGCCGTTGCAGCGACCGAGGAAGCTGCCGCGCAGCGCCCGAGCGCGCAACGCTCGCGAATCCGCCATGTACTGAAGAAACGACGCGGCCACCAGCAGCGGCAGCAGCCATGGCACGTAGCCCAGGTAGCACAGAGCCGAGAGCAGCACGTGACGAAGGCGGCGTCGGTCGTGTGGTCCACCAGGCCCCCCAGCGCAGAGCTCTGCTGCAGGCGGCGGGCCAGCGGGCCGTCGAGCAGATCACTGAGGATCGCCAGCGACATAAACAAAGCAGCCAACGGCCACCGGTCGTGCACGACGAGCCAGGCGCAGGGCGCCGCGAGGACGGCGCGTACGGCGGTGAGGGCATTGGCCCAGGTCAGCCACATGCGGCAGCCGGGCCACTGGCAGATGAACAGGGTTGCGTCATGGTCCCGCGAGCATATCCTACAAAGGCGTCCTTGAAAGCCGTGGCGTGCCGCAGCGCACATCTCGTGAAGGCGGTCTGACGCCATGCTGGCAATTACTGGTGCCAACGGTCATCTGGGACTGCGTCTCGCCAAGGCGAGTGGCGGCCAGAGTCTTCATGCGGTGTCCGCGGCGGGGGCTCCGGCCGTGCCGCGTACCGCGGAGCCGGTGCGTGCGCTGGTTCGGTCCCACAGCGCCGCTGACGCGGCGCGCCGCGCGCTGCCGGGCGAAGTCGAAGTTCGCGTCGTCGACTATCATGACGCTGACGATCTGACGAAGGCGCTCGAGGGGTGCGCCGGTGTGATCCATCTGGTAGGCATCCTCAAGGAAAGCGCCGTCAGCCGGTACCAGGACGCCCACGAGGGCACCTGCCAGGTGCTGGCCCGGGCCGCCGCCCGGGCGGGTGTGCAGCGCATCGTCTACCTCAGCGTTGTCGGCGCTGCTGCGGACTCGGGCAACGCCTGCCTGGTGTCGAAGGCCGCGGCGGAAACATTGCTGCTTCATGCTCCAGTGCCCGCTACCATCATCCGGCTGCCCATGGTGCTGGGGGAGGGCGACTTCGCGTCCGGGGCCCTGGCAGCACGGGCCCGGCGTTGCTGGAACGTGGTGCTGCGAGGCGCGAGCCTGGAGCAACCCATCTACGCCGGGGACGTGGCTGCCGCGGTGGCGGCGGCGCTCGCCCGGGATCGAGGTGCTCGTGTGTATGATCTGGCCGGCCCGGAGTCACTGTCGCGGACGGATCTGATCCGCCGCGCGGCCCGCGTGCTCGGCCGCCGGACCCGGGTGCTGTCGGTGCCTGCGTGGTTCGGCATGGCGGTAGCGGCGATCCTCGAGACACTCTCGACGAATCCGCCGGTCACCCGCGCCATGCTCGGCGTGCTCGACCGGGACGACCAAGTAGAGGTGCGGCCGGCGCTCGACGCCCTCGGTCTCACTCTGACCCCTTTGGACGAGACCCTCGAGCGCTGTCTCGACGCCCAGGGAGCGCCACCATGACGGCGCTGCTCCGGATCGCGGCCTTACTCTGCTCGGTGCTGGCCGTGACAGCCGCCACCACCGCGACAGCCGCCGCCGCGGCGCCCACGGCCGTGCGCGAGCCCGCAGGCACTTCCCCGGTGGACGCTGCTCGCCGAGGCGCCCTCCCGGCGCCCCTCGCCCGCGCGGCGGAGGCGCTGCGGCTCCCCGAGTCCGCTATCAGCCTGTGGGTACAGCCCGTGGACGCGCCGAAGCCGGAGATCGAAGTGAACGGCGACGTGCCGCGCAACCCAGCCTCGACCCTCAAGCTCGTCACCACGTATGCGGTGCTCGAAGGGCTTGGGCCGGCGTACACGTGGGCAACCGACCTCTATGTGGCACAGCCGCCGAAGGAGGACGGCCGGCTGACCGGCGACGTCTGGCTCAAGGGCAGCGGCGACCCTTACCTGGTGGAGCAGGAGTACTGGAAGCTGGCGGACGAGCTGCGAAAGCGTGGCGTGCTCCGCATCGACGGCGATCTGGTGTTCGACAACTCGTACTTTCAGCTCGACTCGGAGGATCCGGGGGCATTCGATCATCGGCCGGACCGCGTCTACAACCTGGCGCCGCATCCTCTGCTGGTCAACTTCAACGCGGTGCGCTTCGTCGTGCGCCCGGCAGCCGGACGGGCACTCGGTGGGGGTATATCCCGACCCGCCGCTGCCGAACCTGGAGCTCACCAATCATCTGCACCTGTACAAGGCGCCGTGTGTCGGCTATCAGCGCGGGGTGGCAGTGGCCGTGGAGCAGCCGGACTCCCGCAGCGAGGTGCTGCTGCACGGAAGCTTTCCAACCGGCTGCGACGAGTACTCCCTCACTCGTACAGTGCTACGTCCCGAGAGCTATGCCTTCGGTCTGTTCGACCTCTACTGGCAGCAGCTCGGCGGCAAGATGGACGGTCGCTGGCGGCTGGGGAAAGTGCCGGAAGCCCTTACCGAGCCATTCATCGAGCACCGCTCGCCGCCGCTCGGCGATCTCATCCGGCTGGTGAACAAGTACAGCAACAATGTCATGACCCGCAACCTGGCATTGACTCTGGGCGCCGAGACTTACGGTCCGCCGGCCACGGAGGACAAGGCCCGCAAGGCCGTATTCGAGATCCTGGCCAGCAAGGGCATCGACACCGACGGGCTGGTGTACGAAAACACCGCCGGGTTGTCCCGGGATTCCCGCGTCAGCGCCCATCAGCTCGCCGCGGTGCTCGAGGCTGCCTGGCGAAGCCCGTTCATGTCGGAATTCATGTCGTCACTGTCGATCTCCGGCCTGGACGGAACCATGCGCTCCCGGCTGACGGGCACCGACGCCGAGGGGCGCATGCACCTGAAGACCGGGACGCTGAACGACGTCTCGGCGGTCGCCGGCTACGTCCTCACCGCCAGCGGCCGGCGGCTGATCGTGGTGATGCTGATCAACGCAAAGGACGCCCACCGCGGGTTGGGCCAGAACCTCGAGGACGTCACCCTGAGCTGGTTGATGAACTCGTAGGAGCTCGCGCGGGACCGCGATCCAAGTGCAGGCTGATGGTGGGAGAACGGCGTGATTAGCGGTCGGGCCCGCAGCGGATAATGCCTTTGGGGCAGAAGGCGCCAGCGTCGCCGGACGGGCTCACTGGAGTTGGGAGCCTGAACAGCCCCAAAGGCATTCTCCGCCGCGCACCCACCCATCACCGTCCTCCTCACATGGGCGTGCAGCGGCCAGCTGTCCGCGAGAGGTGGCGGTCGGCCAGCGCTGACGCAGCCGGCGAGCGGCAGGACGGACGCCACAGCCGACTGCAAGCGCAACAACGACTACACCACCTCGTTGCGGGAAGGACGGTGGATGACGGGCGACGCCGGAAAAACACCTGTTCGGCTGTTCAGGCCCCCAGCTCCAGGGAGCCCGTCCAACGACGCTGGCGCCCGCTGCCGAACAGGTGCTTTTTCCGGGGGCGACCCCGCGCATACGCCGGACGTCCCGCTCGGGTGCTTTTTCCGGGGGCGACCCCGCGCATACGCCGGACGTCCCGCTCGGGTGCTTTTTCCGGGGGCGACCCCGCGCATACGCCGGACGTCCCGCTCGGGTGCTTTTTCCGGGGACGACCCCGCCCATACGCCGGACGTCCTTTACATGCGCGCCAGCAGCCACCACCGTAACGTGCTCGTCACCAGATCGGCGGCGTCCTGCTGCACGAAATGCCCCGCGCCGGGCACTGTCACCAGGGTCAGATCGCCGTCCAGCCAGTTCCAGGTGCCGGATAGGGCGTCCGAGTTGAGGGCCGTGTCGGCCAGGCCGTGAAACATGAGCACCGGCATGCTGAGGCGGGGCGTGTCAGGCAGCACCGGCGCGTCGCCTTGCTTCGGGAGCGGCGGATAGTTGCGCTTGTAGTAGTTGAGCATGGCGGTGAAGTCGGAGCGGCGGAACGCCTCCACGTAGCGCGCCCGCGCTGCCTCGTCGGTCACCCATCCCGCCAGGTTCTCCGCGGTCATGGGGCCACCGAACAGAATGTCCGGATCGTTGGCGGAGCCCTGCTGAAAGCGCCGGGCATAGCCGCTGTTCGCCCGCTGCTGCGGGTTGGTGGCCATCTCCCGGGCGAGGCCGCGTGGGTGCGGCAGGTTCAGAATCACCAGGCGGTCGGTCATCTCCGGGTGGGCGAAAGCAAACTGCCAGGCCACCGCACCGCCCCAGTCGTGGCCGACCACGGTGGCACTCGCCGCCCCGGCGTCACGGATCACGGCCGCCACGTCCCCTACCAGCAATGTGATGTCGTAGTTCTCGGCGCCGGCGGGCTTGTCGCTCAGGTTGTAGCCGCGCTGATCCATGGCGACGACCCGGAAGCGGTCCTGCAGGCCGGCCATCTGATGCCGCCAGGAGTACCAGAAGTCAGGGAAGCCGTGGATGAAGACCACCAGGGGACCTTTCCCGGTGCTCACATAGTGGATCTTCACGCTGTTGCTGTCGGCGTAGTGGTCGGTCACCTTGCCGAGCTCGGCGGCGGCGGCGGCGGCCGGGCCGGCGGCCAGCACACCGGCCGCCAGCAGCCCCGCCAGGGCCAGCGGGCGGATGGCTCCGCCGCGGCCGCCGGCGGCCCCGCCGGCGTCAGCGTTGTGATGTGTCGTCATGGCAGTTCCCCTCGGTGGTAGCGTTCATCTCAGCCGCTGGCTGAGGAACGGCAGGCTCCGGTCCATGCGATGGTCGATACCCGAGTGGGTGCCGTCGAACTCCTCGTAGACGTGGTGCACCCCGGCCAGGGTCAACTCGCGGGAGAGTATGCGGCTGCCGTACTGGATGTGGTATTGGTCGTTCCAGCCGCAGTCGATGAAGATCCCCTTCAGGGTGCGGAGGGCAGCGGCGTAGCGCCGCACCAGGTGAACCGGGTCGTGCCGCCGCCAGGCCCGCCAGCGGGCCTCTATGCGTTCTCCGGTGTCCAGGTGGTACGGCAACCGGAAGCCGCCCGGCGCGTCCGGGTCCGGGTCGTAGCTGGCCGCCATGCAGACGTTCATCAGCGCCTCGACCTCATCGCCCGACAGGCGCGCGCGCTGCCAGACGCTGTCGAGGAACCGCTGCACCCGGCCGTCGTCGAGCCCTTCGGCCAGTCCGCCGCCGTCTTCCGGGACCCGCACCGGGCCGTCCCGTCGCGGCGGCTTACGGTAGCGGGCGAGCTGGGTGAGGGTGTCGGGCCACAGGCTCCCGTAGCACAGCTCGAACCCGGCATCGCCGGAGTGGCTGGCGATGGCGCCCCAGTACCTGGCATAGCGCATGCCGTGAATCAGCGCGCCGTAGCCGCCCGACGACTTGCCGAAGCAACCGCGGTGCTCGCGGTCGCCGCGGGTCCGGAATTCGCCGTCGACGAAGCCGATCAGCTCGCGGGTCAGATAATCTGCGTAGCGGCCGATGGCGCTGGAGTTCACGTACTGGTTGCCGCCGAGGGCCGTGAAGCAGTCGGGGAACACGACGATCGAGGGGGACATGCGGCGCTGGTGAGTGAGCCGTGCAAGCCGTTCCGGGACGTTCTCCTCGAAGCTCTTCCAGTTGGTATGGGACCAACCGGAACCGGTGTAGCCGGTCAGGTCGAAGAGCACGGGAAAGCGTCGCCGACTGCTGCCCGAATAACCCGGAGGCAGCCACACGGGAAAGCGCCGCACGTGGGGATCGCCCAGCGGGTTGTCCGCCAGCACCCGCGAGCTGTGCTCCACCACCACAAGCTCGCCGTCCGGCCAGTTGCTGCGCTTCAAAGCCATCGGCGCAGTCTACCGCGCCGGTGGCCGCGATTCGCCGCCGGCCGGCGGCGCGGCGATCAGGGTGTAGTCTGTGCCTTCAGGGCGGCGATCCTGGCATCCAGCGGCGGGTGCGACGCAAACAAAGCCCGGAATCCGGGGCTGACGCCCCGGGTGATGCCGAAGGCGACCAGACTGTCGGGCATGGTATTGGGCATTTCCTGCCCCCGCTTCAGCCGCTCCAGCGCCGCGATCATGTTGTGGCGGCCGGCCAGCCGCGCGCCCGCCGCATCGGCCCGGAACTCCCGGTAGCGGGAGAACCACATGACGATGGCGCTGGCCAGTATCCCCAGCACGATCTCCGCGACGATGGTGGTTACGAAGTAGCCGATGCCCAGGCCGCGCTCGTTCTTCAGCACCACGCGGTCGACGAAAAAGCCGGCGATTCGCGCCAGGAACAGCACGAAGGTGTTCACCACCCCCTGAATCAGGGTGAGGGTGATCATGTCGCCGTTCGCCACGTGACCGATCTCGTGCCCGAGCACGGCTTCGACCTCCTCGCGGCGCATGTTCTGGAGCAGGCCCACGCTCACTGCCACCAGTGCCTTGTCGCGATTGGCCCCGGTGGCGAAGGCATTGGGCTCGGCCATGGGAAAGACGGCCACTTCCGGCATCGCGATGCCGGCCTGGGTCGAGAGCCGGCGGACGGTGTCGACGAGCCAGCGCTCGAGGTCGTTGCCCGGCTGCTCGATGACCTGAGCCCGAGTAGACCATTTGGCCATCCGTTTGGAGAGGAGCAGGGAAATGAACGAGCCCCCGAAGCCGATCAGACCGCAGAACACCAGGAGTGCGGTGAGGTTCAGGTCGACCCCGTTGGCCTGCAGGATGCTCTCGAAGCCGAGCAGCCGGAACGTGAGACTCGCCAGGACGATGACCGCCAGGTTGGTGGCCAGAAACAGCAGAATGCGCATGGACTTCCTCGAAGCGGATCCGGACGTGGTTACCGGTTGATTAGACCGCCGCCGGCGGCCCCGGTTCTGCAACAGGCGGCGGGACCTCGGTCACACACGCCGGGCGGACTTTTGGTCTATTTTGGGTTGTGTGCAATAGAAGCTTTACGCAATAGAGGCCGCTGCGAGCCGGGCCCGCTCGTATTCGTGCGGCCGTCGACTGGAAAAGCGCATGGAACAGACTTCACAGGCCAGCCTCGCTCGCGGCGACCAGGCGCTCCGCGAGGAGCTCGGCAAATGGCGCGAACGGGTCCCGAAGCTGGCGGCTGCCCTCAGGCAGCGGGCCGAGGAGGTGCAGCGGCTGCAGCAGGAACTGGAGCGCATGCGTGGGTTGCAGCCGGCGTCCGGGGAGGTCCCCGCTGGAATAGGCGCCCGCGACGAGCTCATCGAGGAGCTGGAGCAGAAGCTCGCTGACGTCTCGAGCCGGCACAAGGACGCCTGCGGCGAGTTGCACCGGCAGCAGCTCGAAATCGACGAGCTGCGCGCCGCCGCCGATGGCTGGAAGGCGAAGTGGCGCACGGTTACCCAAGCGCTGGACGAGCAGCAGGTTGCCGCCGGCGCCGAGGACGATCGCCTGTGCGGCCTCCAGGAAGAGAACGCTGCGCTGCGCCGGCAGCTCGAAGAACAGTCCTCGAGCCACGAGGCGGATCGCCGGGCTCTGGAGGAGGCGGTGCAGGAGCGGGATTCCCTGCGGCATCGCAACGAGCAGCTTTTCGAGACCACCGAGCTGGCCAACCGGCAGATCGGCTCCCTCACCGAAAGCCTGTCCGAGCTGCGGGCGAGCGTGAAGCAGCACCGGGCACTGCAAGCCGAGGCGGATGACGCCCGGGCGCGGCTCAGGGAAGAGGTGGAGGCCCTCCGGCCCCGGCTGACGGAGGCGGAGGAGACCATCCGCCGCCAGGCCGCCGAGCTGAAGGCGTCAGCCGCCGACGCGTCCGCCGGACGCGAGCGGGCCGGAGAGCTCGAGGCCCGGCTCGAGCAGGCCGAAGAGGGCGCGATCCGGGCCGAGCAGGATCTGCTGGCCGTGACAGAGGAGCTGCATCAAGTGAGCAGCGCGGCCCTGGCAGCGGCACGTTCGGCCGCCGCCGGCGGCGACCGGGTCGCCGAACTGGAACGGGCGAAGCGGGCTGTGGAAGTTCGTCTGGCGCAGGCGGAAGCCGAAGGCCGCACCTGGGCGGACTCCTGCGAGCAGCAGGCGGCCGAGGTGGCGCGCCTCACCGAGATGGTGGAGCGGGCCCAGCGGATCACCGACGAGCGGGAGCGCGAGCGCCGCGAGCTGTCGACACGGCTGCAGCAGCTCGAAGAGCGCAACGAGCGGCTCGACAGGAAGCTCGCCGATCGCTCCGATCTGGTGGTGGTCCTGGAGCAGGATCAGGCGAGGCAGGCGACCTTGCGCGAGTCGCTCGAGCGCGAGCGTGATGAGCTTCAGGAGGCGCTCGTCCGGGCCGAGCGCAACGTCAAGGAAAACGCCGACTACGTGGCTCAGCTCGACGACAAGCTGGAACGGCAGAAAGAGCTGATGCTGAACCTGGAGAAAGAGCTCGCCGAAACCAAGAACGAACAGGCTCGGCACGAGAAGTCGGGCAAGGCGGAAAAGGCGGCTCGGGCTGGTGCCGACGCCGAAGTCAAACGGCTCGAAGTGCAGGTACGCAAGCTCGAGGGTCTACTGCGGGACCGCACCGAGGCTGTGAACCGCCTGCAGTGGCAACTACACCTGGCGGACGAGCGCAGGCCGTCCGAGGCCGAGGGCGGCGCGGATGCCAGGACACTGGTGGTCCTGAACCAGCAGCTCGCCGATGCCCGGGACCGCAACGACCTGCTGCTGGCGAAGGTGCGTGAGCTGGAGGGCCGGCGCCGGGAGGCTCGGCCCAGCAGCGGCGACGATCTCACCCGTATACACGGTGTCGGCGAGAAGCTGGCCGAGCAGCTCAACGAGCTGGGCATCTTTCGCTATCGCCAGATCGCCGAGCTGGACGAGCACGCTCTGGCCGAGGAGGATCACGTGCTGCACGCCCATCGCGGCCGGATCGTGCGCGACGGCTGGATCCAGCAGGCGGCACGGCTGATCAGCCACTGAACGTTCCGGGAATGGCCGGCGGCGTACAGCATCCGGCGCCGGTGCGCCTGTTCTTTTGTCGATTTGATGGCTATATTCTGCGGCGACCGAATGGACGTGGGGGCGTTTATGACCAGATCTCGACTGGGCGGGTGCGGTTCCGGTTCCGGAGAAGAAACCGGAGCCGAGCGCCGGGCCCACCGCGAGCGGCGTCGCAACGCCAGCGGCCTGCTCGAGCTTCGGGCACGCCGCAGCGGCGTCTGCGTGGATCGTCGGCAGGAATCCGATGCACCCAGCCGCTTGCGCACCTTGTGGCGTCGGGTCACCTCGTGATTCCGTAGCTCTTCAGGCCGGTCCGGGCGAGCCGGCTTCACGGCCGAATCTCAGCGTTTCGACTCGGGAGACGAACATGGTGCGCCTCGGGAGCATGGGCACGTTATGGCTGGCTGCGGCCCTGTCCTGCGTGGCGTGGGGCAGCGCTGCCGCGCAGGCGGCCGACGCCCTGGCCGGAAAGCAGGCCTATCAGGTCTGCGCGGCCTGCCACGGCCAGCAGGGCGAAGGCAATCAGTCGCTGAATGCGCCCCGGCTCGCCGGTCAGGCCGGGTGGTACCTCGAGCGCCAGATCGACGCGTTCCAGAAGGGGCTGCGGGGTACCAGACCCGGTGATACGTACGGCATGCAGATGCGGCCCATGGCCATGACCCTGACGGACGCCACGGCCGTCGATAACGTGATCGCCTACATCGAGTCCCTGCCCGACGTGCCGGCGCAGGCGACCATCCAGGGCGACGTGGCCGCGGGCAATGCCGCCTACGGGATGTGCGCCGCGTGCCACGGCCAGCAGGGCCAGGGTCTCCAGCAGATGGGCGGGCCACGCCTGGCGGGCCAGAGCGACTGGTATCTGAAGCGCCAGATCAAGAGCTTTCAGCAGGGTCTGCGCGGCTACGATCCGGCGGACACGTTCGGCAACCAGATGAAGCCCATGGCAAACATCCTGTCCAGCGACAAGGCCATCGACGACGTGCTCGCTTACGTCGACACCTTGCGCTGAGGGAATCCTTGACCTCGCGGCTCATCATCGACCTCGCGGCTCTGACCGCGAACTTCGCGCTGTTTCGCCGCGCCGCGGCGCCCGGTGAAGCGGCCGCGGTGGTCAAGGCGGACGGCTACGGTCTCGGCGCCCGGCCGGTGGCCGGTGCTCTGTGGAGCGCCGGATGCCGGCGGTTCTTCGTCGCCACCGTGGCGGAGGGCGTGGCGCTTCGTCAGGCCCTGCCGAAAGCCGTGGTTCACGTCCTCGAGGGCGCGCGCCGCGACACCGTGGCGGAGCTGATCGGCGCGGACCTCATTCCCGTGCTCAATCACCCGGGCCAGCTCGATGCGTGGCGTCGCGCTGCAGGCAGGCGGCCGGCCGCCGTGCACGTAGATACCGGCATGCATCGGCTGGGCTTCGAGCCGACGCTGGAGGGCAGCGATTTCCGGGGCGTGCAGGTGGCGCTGCTGATGACCCACCTTGCCCGCGCCGACGAGCCCGACCATCCCATGAACCGTCTTCAGCTCGAGCGGCTGGCTCGGGTCCGTCGAGGTTTTCCAGGGGTGCCGGTAAGCATCGGTAACTCCGCCGGCGTGCTGCAGGGCTCGTCTATGACCGGGGACATCGGCCGCCCCGGCATCGGCTTGTACGGCGGCAACCCCTTCCTGACCGCGCCGAGCCCGGTTCGTCCGGTCGTCACTCTGCAGGGGCGCATACTTCAGCTGCGAACCGTCCCCGCCGGCGACACCATCGGCTACGGCGCAACGTTCACGGCCGCCGCGCCCATGCGAGTGGCCGTGGTGGGGCTCGGCTACGGTGACGGGCTGCCGCGGCTGGTGTCGAATCGCGGTTTCGCTGCCCTCGGCGGCCGGCGCTGCCCCATCGTCGGCCGGGTATCCATGGATCTCACGGTGATCGACGTGACGTCCGCTACCGCGCGCCTGGACGACTGGGTGGAATTCTTCGGACCGACGGTGCTGGTCGACGAGGTCGCGCAGTGGGCGGACACCATCGCCTACGAAGTGCTCACCGGGATAGGTCCACGGCCGGCACGGCAGTACCTGGGTCCGTGAGCGCCGGCGCCCGTTCCAGCAGTGAGCGTGCGATCTGCACGTCCTGGGCCGCGCGCTCGGGCTGGCCCAGGGCCCGATAGCCGAAGGCGCGGTTGAAATACCCCCGCGGATCGTCCGGCGCCAGCTCCACCGCCCGGTCGTAAGCGTCCAGGGCATCGCCTGGGCGGCCGAGGCGAAGCAGCAGGTTGCCCCGGTCGCCGTGCAGCGCCGGGTCGTCCGGGGTCTGCTCGATGGCCGACTGCAGGTCGGCAAGCGCGGGGTCCAGGTGATCCTGTCGTTCCAGCACCAGCGCCCGGTTGGTCAGGGCCGCTGCCAGTGCCGGGCGGGAGCCGCTGTTCCGGGCCACCTGCACGGCCAGGTCGCAAACGTAGGGATCGCTCTCGTCTCCTCGCGCCGCGCGATAGCAACGCTCCGCCGCCGACTCTGCCCCGGAGTCCGCAGGACGCGCCTGCGTGGCTCCGCCGGCAGGACGGACCTCTGCCGCCGCGGCGGGCGCCTGCGGGGCGGGCGCGGCGCCGAGCGCGCCCGCTGGCGCGGCAAGCAGGAGCCACGAAGCGGCCCGGAGCACTGTCATAGTCGACCGGAGTCTGCGCATGCGGCGCAGTGTACCGTGCCCCTCCGGGTGACGCAGCCGGGCCGGCGGGCAATGGGTTATAGTGGGCGTTTCATCGAAGCCAGCAAGCGAGGGGACATGAGCGCGATCAATCCTAATGGCCTTCTCAAAGGCAAGGTGGCGGTGGTGACCGGCGCCAGCCGGGGGATCGGCGAGGCCATCGCCCGCCGCCTGGCCATGGAAGGGGCCAAGGTGGTGGTGTCGGCCCGCACCGTGGAAGCGTCGGAGCACTACCTGCCCGGCACCATTACCGAGACGGTGGAGCGGATCAAGGCAGCCGGTGGTGAGGCACTGGCGGTGAAGGCCGACCTCGCCAGCAAAGAGGACCGCCACGAGCTGATCCGTCAGGCCAGGGACACCTTCGGCACCGTCGACATCCTCGTCAACAACGCCGCCATCACCTATTTCATTCCCGTGGCCGAATTCCCCGAAAAGCGCTTCCACCTGATGATGGACGTGCAGGTCTGGGCGCCGTTCGAGCTTTCTCAGATGGTGCTGCCGGACATGCAGGAGCGCGGCAGCGGCTGGATTCTGAACATTTCGTCCCATGCCGCCATTCACCCGCAGAAGGCCATGGGCGGTCGTGGCGGCACCGTCTACGGCATGTGCAAGGCGGCGCTGGAGCGGTTCACCACCGGGCTGGCGTCCGAGGTGTACGACCACAACATCGGCGTCAACGTGATCTCGCCCGGGCTGGTGGCGACGCCGGGCGTCATGCACCACAAGCTCATCAATGAGCAGAACAAGGACCGGGTAACGCCGGTGGAGCACATGGCCGAGGCCTGCCTGCGGCTCGTGCACGGCGATCCGAAGCAGATCACGGGGCGGATCGATTACGCCGATCAGGTGATCAAGGAGTTCAGCCTGGAGCCCGCCGATCTGATCTGACCCTGCGGTAGTGGTTCTGGCCATGACAGCCGCGGCGTGGGCCGAGCTGGCGGGCCGCGATCCGGCGGTTACCGCCGCCGGATCGGGATCTCCGTCTTCTTGATCACCGTGCGCAGCGAGAAGTTCGAGTTCACCCGGGCGACCCCCGGCAGCCGGGTCAGGTACTGGCTGTGTACCCGTTCGTAGTCCCGGGCATCCTCGACGATCACCCGCAGGATGTAATCGGCTGCCCCGGACATCAGATAGCACTCCATCACCTCGGGAATGTCCCGGACCGCTGCCTCGAAGGCGGCCAGGTCGTCCTGCTGCTGGCTCACCAGCGTGATCTGCACGAACACGTTGTCCGGGTAGCCGGCCATGGACTGATCCACCAGCCCCACGTAGCCGCGCAGGATGGCCGACTCCTTCGAGACGCCTGACCCGGCGCAGGCACGCCGACTCGGACAGGCTGACGATGGCAGCGCGAGCGCCGGTTCGAGAGCCTGGCGTTGAGCTGCAGTTCGTGGAGGATTAGACGGTCCATCCGATCCAGATCGAACAATTCTTGCGCCATTATGGCTGTCACAGTATCTGATTGCGCTATTCAGCCTCGTTCGCCCGCCAGTTTGCAAACCCACATGCTCCCGCGCGCGCTATCATGGTCGGTAATTTCATCCCTGCCGGGAGTAAGGCGATGCGGATCGGGGTTCCCAGAGAGATCAAGGTGCACGAGTATCGGGTGGGCCTGACCCCGGCGTCGGTGGCAGAGCTCGTCCGGGACGGCCACCAGGTGCGTGGTGGAGGCCGGCGCCGGTGCCGGCATCGGGTTCTACGATGCGGACTACCGATCCGCAGGCGCCGAGCATCGGCACCGTGGACGATGTGTTCGCCGCCGACCTGGTGGTCAAGGTCAAGGAGCCACAGGCCGCCGAAGTGCGCGCGTCTCGCGGACGGCCAGGTGCTGTTCACCTATCTGCATCTGGCCGCCGACCGTCATCAGGCCGAGGCGCTGATGCGTTCCGGCGTCACCGCCATCGCCTACGAGACGGTCACCGACCGCCAGGGTGCTCTGCCGCTCTTGACCCCCATGAGCGAAGTGGCGGGACGGATGTCCATTCAAGTGGGCGCGGCGGCGCTGCAGATCGCCAGCGGCGGCCGCGGCGTGCTGCTGGGCGGCGTGCCGGGGGTGCCCCCGGGTCGGGTGGTGATCCTCGGTGGCGGGGTCGCCGGCACCAACGCCGCCTACATGGCCGCGGGCCTGCAGGCGGACGTCACCATCCTCGACAAGTCCGTATCGCGGCTGCACTGGCTCTCCGATCACTTCCGCGGCCGGGTGAAGACGGTGGTCGCCACTCGCGAAAGCGTGCGCGAGCAGGTACTGGGTGCGGACCTGGTGATCGGCGCGGTGCTGATCCCCGGTGCCGCGGCGCCCAAGCTGGTGACCCGCGAGATGGTGCGGGAGATGGCCGACGGCGCGGCCATGGTCGACATCTCCATCGACCAGGGCGGGTGCTTCGAGACCAGCCGGCCGACTACCCACGACAATCCCACCTACGTGGACGAAGGTGTCGTGCACTACTGCGTCACCAACATGCCCGGGGCCGTGGCGCGCACGTCCGCCATGGCGCTGAACAACGTGACCCTGCCCTACGTGCTCCAGCTCGCCAACAAAGGCTGGCAGCGGGCGCTCAAGGACGACGAGCACTTCGCCGCCGGCCTCAACGTGCATCAGGGCAAGATCCGCCACGCCAAGGTGGCCGAAGCGCTCGGCTTCGAGCTGGTTCCCGTGAGGCTTGTCGCCTGACACTTCGAGTGTGCAGTTAGCAGTACCGCTGCTCCGGCGCGCTTCTCTCCCCTCCCCGCGCCGGAGCAGCGGCTTTCCCCGCGCTGCCGACAGCGCGAGACGGGATCGAACCCTTGCCCACCGCCAGCGGCTTCGTTAGCGTCATCGAGGCGCAACCAGACAAGGAATCAGTCATGGCCGATCCGCTGCACAATCAGTTCCCCGCCGGCTCGCTCGAAGCCAGGGATCTCGAGCACCTGCTGCACCCCACCACCAACCTCCAGGTCCACCACCAGGTTGGCCCCGTGATCCACGAGCGCGCGAAAGGCGTGTACATGTGGGACAGCCACGGCAAGCAGTACATCGAAGGCATGGCGGGCCTGTGGTGCGCGGCGCTTGGCTACGGCGAAGAAGAGCTGGTGACGGTGGCGGCGGAGAGCATGCGCAAGCTCTCCTACTCACAGCTCTTCGGCTCGAAGTCCAACGAAGCGAGCATACTGCTCGCCGAGAAGCTCAAGGCCATGGCGCCATTCGATGCCGGGCGGGTGTTCTTCGGCGTCTCGGGGAGCGACGCCAACGACACCCAGGTCAAGCTGATGTGGTACTACAACAACGTCATCGGCCGTCCTGAGAAGAAGAAGATCATCAGCCGGCGCCGCGGTTATCACGGGGTCACGGTGGCCTCGGGCTCGCTCACCGGGCTGCCGCCGTTCCACGCTCACTTCGATCTGCCCATCGCCGGCGTCCTCCACACCGATTGTCCGTACTACTACCGGGAAGCCCGTGACGGCGAGTCCGAGGCGGCATTCGTCGACCGCATCATCGGAAACCTCGAGGCACTCATTGCCGAGGAAGGGCCGGAGACCATCGCGGCGTTCATCGCCGAGCCGGTGATGGGGGCGGGTGGCGTGATCGTGCCGCCGGCCGGCTACTTCGACCGATTGACGGGGGTTCTGGCGAAACACGAGATCCTGCTGATCGACGACGAGGTGATCTGCGGGTTCGGCCGCACCGGCAACGCGTTCGGCGCCCAGACGCTCGGGTTCACCCCCGACACCATGAGCGTGGCAAAGGCGCTTTCCTCGGCGTATCTACCCATGAGCGCGGTGCTGATTCCGGAGTACATGTACGAGCCCATGATCGAGGCCAGCGGGCGGATCGGCACTTTCGGCCACGGCTTCACCTATTCCGGCCATCCGGTGTGCGCCGCCGTCGCCTTGAGGACCCTCGAGATCATGGAGGAACGTGACCTCTTTGCGCACGCCGCGCGCGTCGGTGAAAGCTTCCAGAGCCGTCTGCACGCCCTCGCGGAGCATCCGCTGGTAGGCGACACCCGCGGTGTCGGGCTGATCGGTGCGGTGGAGCTGGTGGCCGACAAGGCGACCAGGCAGCCGTTCGAGACCGCCCGGGGCGTGGGTGCCCATGCCATGAGGTGCTGCGAGGAGAACGGCCTGATCGTGCGCGCCCTCGGCGACAGCGTAGCGCTGTGTCCGCCCCTCATCATCACCGAGGACCAGGTGGACGAGGTTTTCACCAAGCTCAACAAGGCGCTGGATGAGACCCGCACCGCAATTTCGTAGCAGCCGCGTCGTCAGGCCATCTCGAGAAAGCGTTCCAGCTCCTTGTCGGTGACCATGCGGGCGAACTGCTCTGCCTGAGCCAGCCGGGTGCCGGCGAACATGTCCACGAAATCGTCGCCGAACAGGCTGCGCGCCACGGCCGAGCCGCTGAACCGCTCGATGGCCTGACGGAAGGTGGCGGGGAAGTGCTGATCCTCGGGAATGCTGTCGGCCCGGAGGTAGCACGACCCGCTCATGGGCTCCGCCGGCTCGATGCGGTTCTCGATTCCCCAGATCGCCGCCGCCAGCAGACTGCTGGCCACCAGATAGGGGTTGGAGTCGGAGCCGGGTACCCGGAGCTCGATGCGCTGAGCGCTCGGCTTGCCGGAGATCACCCGCACCGCGCAGGTGCGGTTCTCGATGCCCCAGGTGGCGGCGATGGGTGCGAACGCCCCGGGCGCCAGCCGTTTGAAGGAGTTGACGTTCGGCGCCATGGTGAGCAGCAGCTCGGGCAGCAATTGCTGCAGGCCGCCCACGGCGTAACGCTGCACGTCGCTCATGCAGTGCTCGGCGCGGCCGTTGTGAAAGAGCTGACGGCCGCGGCGGTTCTTCAGGGAGAAGTGCACGTGGCCGCTCTGGCCGTCGTCGTCGGCGATGGGCCGGGCCATGAACGACAGCAGCATGTCGTGGCGGGCGGCCAGAGTCTTGGCGTGGGTCTTGAAGAGGGCGGCGTCGTCTACGGCGTCGAAACCGGGCCGGTGACCGAGCGCCACCTCACCCATGCTGGCCGCCTGCTCCCAATGCATGCTGGAGACCGGAATTTCCATGGCCTCGCACATGTGGCGCATGTCCTTGAAGAGCTGTGACCACAGGCTCTGGTGCATCACGCCACCGTAGGTGGACACCTCGTTCAGCAGCTTCGGGCGCTGGAAGCCCTTCTCGCGCAGGGAATCGGGCGTCTCCTTGAACAGGCGAAACTCGTACTCGAACGCGAAGGTGGGGACGATGTCCAGGGCGGCGGCCCGTTCCATCGCCTGGCGGAACAGCCGCCGCGGATCCCACTTGCCGCCGTTGGTGCCTTCGGCGTATTCCACGAAGAACAGCAGATCGCTCTCGGCGTCCTCGAACGGCAGCACGCGCGGCCGCTCCCAATCCACGTCGCAACGCTCGTCGGCGTAATCCTGATCCAGCGTGAGGTAGTCCTGGGGGATGAGCTTGACGTCGCCGAAGTCGAGCATGAAGTTGTCGGCGGAGAACGGCACACCCTCGTCCACGGCGCTTTCCAGCTTGCCGATGGAGACGGTCTTGCCCCGGAGCTGCCCCTGCAGATCCACGAAGGCGACGGTGGCGTAGCGGCTTCCGCGGCGTTTCAGCAGGGCTTTCAGCGCCGTTTCCGCCCGCACCGGTGCTTTGCGCCCGTCCTGCCGTGGGTCGCCCTTCGCTGTCGCCATGATCGCTCCCGTTCCTCTCGTCGGTGGTCGCCGGCGGGGGCCGCCGCTCACCTCGGTTGCCGGAATGGTGTATGGTTCGCGGGCACGACGCGAGGTGCGGGCAGGGTTCCGCCGGCTTGATAGCGCGATTGTGCCACGAAGCCCCACTCGGGGCATGATTGGCCGCTCGGCGCCGCCCGAGCCCGGCGGCGCCCGGGCCGGAAAGGTTCGAGAGTCTCATGGCGATCCTGAACAGCAACATCGACACCGGCAGCGAGGGCTTCGGCCGCAACCACCGCCACCACGCCGCCCTGGCGGCCGAGCTCGACGAGCTGGTGGGCCGCATCGTGGAAGGCGGGGATGCCCGTGCGCGCGAGCGTCACACCGCCCGTGGCAAGCTTCTGCCCCGCGAGCGCCTGGAGGGGCTCCTCGATCCCGGCTCGCCGTTCCTCGAGATCGGTCAGCTCGCCGGCCATGAACTCTACGCCGACTGGCTTCCCTCGGCGGGCATCATCACCGGCATCGGTCGGGTGTCCGGCGTCGAGTGCATGATCGTGGTCAACGACGCCACCGTAAAAGGCGGCACCTACTATCCGATCACCGTCAGAAAGCACCTGCGCGCCCAGGAGATCGCTCTCGACTGCCATCTGCCGTGCTTGTACCTGGTGGACTCCGGCGGCGCGTTTCTGCCCATGCAGGACGAGGTCTTCCCCGACCGCGAGCACTTCGGCCGGATCTTCTACAACCAGGCCAACCTGTCCGCCCGTGGCATCCCGCAGATCGCGGTGGTCATGGGCTCGTGCACGGCCGGGGGCGCCTACGTGCCGGCCATGTGCGACCAGGCCATTATCGTCCGCGGCCAGGGCACCATCTTTCTCGGCGGTCCGCCGCTGGTAAAGGCCGCTACGGGCGAGGAGGTGGACGCCGAGTCTCTGGGCGGCGGCGACGTGCACAGCCGAATCTCCGGTGTGACCGATTATCTGGCGGCCAGCGACGCCCACGCTCTGGCGCTGGCACGCGAGGTGGTGGCGGCCAGTCACGTCCGCTACCGCCCCACCGTAGCACGGCGCCCGACGGAGCCGCCGGCGTACCCGGTGGAGGATCTCTACGGAGTGCTGCCCACCGACACCCGCACGCCGCTGGATGTGCGCGAGGTCATCGCCCGGCTGGTGGACGGCTCGGAGTTCCACGAGTTCAAGCCCCTCTACGGCGAGTCGCTGGTGTGCGGCTTCGCCCACGTGGAAGGGCTGCCGGTCGCGGTGCTCGCCAACAACGGCATCCTGTTCTCCGAGTCGGCACTGAAGGGCGCGCACTTCATTCAGCTGGCGGACCGGCGCGGCGTGCCACTGCTGTTCCTGCAGAACATCACCGGCTTCATGGTGGGCCGCAAGTACGAGAACGAGGGTATAGCCAAGCACGGCGCGAAAATGGTTACCGCGGTGGCCTGCGCCCGGGTGCCGAAGCTCACCCTGGTCATCGGCGGCTCGTTCGGTGCCGGCAACTACGCCATGTGCGGGCGCGCCTACGGCGGACGCTTCCTGTGGACCTGGCCCAACGCAAGGATCTCCGTCATGGGCGGTGAGCAGGCAGCCAACGTGCTCGCCACCGTGCGCCGCGATGCTGCCGCCGCGCGTGGCGAGGAGTGGCCGCAAGCGGAGCAGGCGGAGTTCATGAACGGCATCCGCGGCCAGTACGAGCGCCAGGGGCATCCATACTATGCCAGCGCCCGGCTCTGGGACGACGGGGTGATCGATCCGCTCGACAGCCGGCGGGTGATTGGCCTGGCGCTGGAGATCGCCTGCCGGGAAAGCCTGCAGGACCAATCCGAGTTCGGCGTGTTCAGGATGTAGTGCCGTGTTCCGCACCTTGCTCATCGCCAACCGCGGCGAGATCGCCTGCCGCGTCATCCGCACCGCCCGGCGCCTGGGTCTCCGCACGGTGGCCGTCTACTCCGATGCCGACGCCGCCGCGGAGCACGTCCGTCAGGCCGACGCGGCGTGGCGGCTGGGACCGCCGCCGGCGACCGAGAGCTACCTGAACGTCGAGGCGGTGATCCGCGCCGCCCGGGAAAGCGGCGCGGAGGCCATTCATCCCGGCTATGGCTTTCTGTCGGAGAACGCCGGTTTCGCAGAGGCTTGCGAAAAAGCCGGCATCGTCTTCGTCGGTCCCTCGGCGGAGTCGATCCGCGCCATGGGCTCGAAGATCGAGGCCAAGCGCCTGGTGGCGGCGGCGGGTACTGCCGTGGTGCCCGGCTACCAGGGGGACGACCAGGACGATGCCACCCTGGCCGGAGAAGCCGAGCGCGTAGGGTTTCCGCTGCTCATCAAGGCCTCCGCCGGCGGCGGCGGCAAGGGCATGCGGCGGGTGGACGAACCCTACGGCTTCGCCGACGCGCTCGTCGGCGCCCGCCGCGAGGCGCGAAGCGCGTTCGGCGACGACCGGGTGCTGCTGGAACGATACCTCCTCGCGCCCAAGCATCTGGAGGTGCAGATCCTGGCCGACCATGCGGGCACGACGTTGCATCTGTTCGAGCGTGACTGCTCGGTTCAGCGCCGCCACCAGAAGGTGATCGAAGAGGCGCCCGGCCCGACCGTCACGCCGGCGCTTCGCGCTGCCCTGGGCGAGGCCGCGGTGCGCGCCGCCCGCGCTATCGGCTACCGCGGCGCCGGGACGATCGAATTCATCGCCGAGAATGCCGCCGCCGAAGCCGATCCGTCGTTCTACTTCATGGAGATGAACACCCGGCTTCAGGTAGAGCATCCTGTCACCGAGGCGATCACCGGCCTGGACCTGGTGGAATGGCAGCTCAGAATCGCCTCCGGCGAGCGCCTGCCCATGGTCCAGGAAGCCATCGCCTGCCGCGGCCACGCGGTGGAAGCGCGCATCTACGCGGAAAACCCGCGCCGCCGCTTCCTGCCTTCCACCGGACGGCTGGTACGACTGAGATTTCCCCTGGCGCAGCACGCAGTGCCGGCCGACGTGCGGGTGGACAGCGGCGTCTCCGCCGGCGATGTGGTGGGTGTCCACTACGACCCCATGCTCGCCAAGGTCATCGCCCACGGGCCGGACCGGCAGACGGCCCTGGCGCGCCTCGATCGGGCGCTGTCGGCCACCCAGATCGCCGGCGTCGAGCACAACGTCGCCTTTCTGCGGGCGGTGCTGGCCCAGGACGCCTTCCGCCGCGGCGACTACAGCACCCATCTGATCGATGACGCGCCGGACCTGCTACCCCGGCGGGACGTCTCGGGGTGGGTGTGCGCGGCGCTGATGCTGAAGCGGGCTGCGGTGACGGCGGGTGCCTGGGGCGCGGCGGATGGTTTTCGGCTCAATCAGCCTTCCGCCTTCGCCGTTGAGCTCGAGCACGAGCACAAGACCCACCGGGTCGTCGTCGATGCCGGTAGCGTGCGCGTGGACGGTAAGTTGATGGCGCTGGCCGGCGTGCGCTTCGCCGATGACCGGCTCGAGTTCCGCCTTGATCATCGGATCATCGAAGCCGCCGCGCTGGTAGTTCCAGCGCCGGCCGGCGACACGGTCTACGTCATGCGCGGCGGCGACACGGAACGCTTCCGGCGTCCGCGGCTGGACGTGGCGGCGCTGGCGGACGCCCCCGGCGGTGCCGAGCGCATCGTTTCGCCGATGCCGGGTCAAGTGCTGTCGGTGGCGGTGAAGCCGGGGGACAAGGTGAAAGCCGGCCAGCTGCTGCTGGTGGTCGAGGCGATGAAGATGGAGCACAGCGTTACCGCCCCGCGGGATGGCACCGTGGTGAAGCTGGGCTGCGCGGTGGGCGACCGGGTGGAAGACGGCGTGGAACTGGTGGCACTCGAAACCTGAGCGACCATGACCGTCGAACACCGTGCCCATGTGACCTGTGGAAGCGGCCTCCCGGCCGCGATCGAGGAGGCTTTCGATGTTCCAGTTCGACTTCGGGCTCGGCGATACCATCGACATGCTGCGGGACACCGTGGCCCAGTTCGCCCGCGCCGAGATTGCACCGCGGGCGGCCGCCATCGATGCGGCCAACGAGTTTCCCAGGGACCTGTGGCCGAAGCTGGGAGCTCTGGGACTGCTCGGCGTCACGGTCGAGGAGGAGTTCGGCGGCGCCGGCCTGGGCTATCTGGCGCATTGCGTCGCCATGGAGGAGATCAGCCGCGCCTCGGCGTCGGTGGGCCTCTCCTACGGCGCTCATTCCAATCTGTGCGTGAACCAGATCCGCCGCTTCGGCACGGACGAGCAAAAACGCGCGCATCTGCCGCGGCTGATCTCCGGCGAGCATCTGGGCGCGCTGGCCATGAGCGAGCCCGGCGCCGGCTCCGACGTGGTGAGCATGAAGCTGAAGGCCGAGGGCCGGGGCGATCACTACGTGTTGAACGGCAGCAAGATGTGGATCACCAACGGCCCGGGCGCCGACGTGCTGGTGGTGTACGCCACGGTGGACCCGGATCTCGGCGCCCGCGGCATCACTGCATTCATCATCGAGCGTGGCATGGCGGGTTTCTCAACGGCCCAGAAGCTCGACAAGCTGGGCATGCGCGGCTCGGATACCTGCGAACTGGTATTCGACGGCTGCGAAGTGCCGAAGACGGCCGTGCTCGGGCGCGTCGGGCAGGGCGTGAAGATCCTCATGAGCGGCCTCGACTACGAGCGCGTCGTGCTGGCGGCGGGGCCGCTCGGCATCATGCAGGCGTGCCTGGACGCGGTAATTCCCTACGTTCACGAGCGTAAGCAGTTCGGCGCGCCCATCGGCACCTTTCAACTCATGCAGGGCAAGCTCGCCGACATGTACGCCACCATGAATGCCTGCCGGGCATACGTGTACGCGGTGGCGCGGGCGTGCGATGCCGGCCGGACCAGCCGTTTCGATGCCGCCGGCTGTATTCTTTACGCGGCGGAGAAAGCCACCTGGATGGCTTCCGAGGCCATTCAGGCGCTCGGCGGCAACGGCTACATCAACGAATATCCCACCGGTCGGTTGCTGCGCGACGCGAAGCTGTACGAGATCGGTGCGGGCACCAGCGAGATCCGACGCATGCTCATCGGCCGGGAGCTGTTCGACGCTACGGCCTGAGGCGGATATAATCCGGCGCCGCATTGGCCCGGAGGACCTTGAAGACGTGAAGAGCTGGAAGCTGTGGATTGGCGTGGCATCGTTGCTCGTAGCCGCGGTCGCGGTCGCCGAACGGGTGCCGCCGGGTACCAATGACGAAATCTCGAATCGCCTTGCGCCCTTCGGCGAGCTGTGCCGTACCGGCGATCCCTGTGCGCAGGCTGCTTCCAGCCAGGCCAGCACGTCGGGCCCCATGTCCGGGCAGCAGGTGTTCGACAAGTTCTGCAGCGCCTGTCACGCCACCGGCGTGGCCGGCGCACCCAAGGCGGGCGACGCCTCGGCGTGGAAGCCGCGCATCGCCAAGGGCATGGATACCCTCTGGCAGCACGTGGAGAACGGCTTCAACGCCATGCCGCCCAAAGGCACCTGTGTGAGCTGCTCCGACGAGGAGTTGCACAACGCCCTGAACTACCTGGTCGGTCAGGCCGAGTAGGGAACTGCCTGGGGCCGGCTTCGGCCGGCCTACCGGCTTTCAGCTGGCCTACCGGCTTTCAGCCGGCCTACCGGCTTTAGCCGGCCTACCGGCTTTAGCCGGCCTACCGGCTTTAGCCGGCCTACCGGCTTTAGCCGGCCTACCGGCTTTAGCCGGCGGATACTCCCAACGCCCGATCCCAATCCAGCGCCCGATAGCTGAGCGCTTCCGACAGATGCCGCGTGCCCACCCGCTCGGCCCCCGCCAGATCGGCAATGGTGCGCGCAGTGCGCAGCACCCGATGGGTGCCTCGAGCCGACAGACGGTAACTGTCGCTCGCTCTTTCCAGCAGCGTTCGCCCGTCGTCGTCCAGGCGCGCCCGGGCGAGCACGCGGGGCCCCGCCAGCTCGCCGTTCAAGCATCCCTGCCGCCGGTGCTGGACCGTCCGGGCCCTGGCGACGTCGCCGCGCAGGTCGTCGGGTGAGGCAGCCGGCTCGGGCGCCGGGGCTACCATCAGCGCGTGGGGCACCGGGGGCACGGCCACGTGCAGGTCGATGCGATCCAGCAGCGGCCCGGAGATGCGCGCCTGGTAGCGGCGCACCTGGTCCGGCGCGCAGCGGCACGTGTGCTCGCTGCACGCCTGTCCGGCGGGGCAGGGGTTCATGGCCGCCAGCAGCTGGAACGTGGCGGGGAAGGTGGCGCGGTAGCCGGCACGGGCGATGCTGATCTGCCGGGTTTCGAGGGGCTCGCGCAGCAGGTCGAGCACGCTCGGCTTGAAGTGGGGCAACTCGTCCAGGAACAGAACGCCGCGATGGGCCAGGGAGATCTCCCCCGGCAGCGCGTCCCGCCCACCGCCCACCATGGCCGGCGCCGACGCCGAGTGATGGGGATCGCGGAACGGCGGCCGGCCCACCGCCGGCGGCGCCATGGCGGCGGCCGAGTAGGCGGCCGCCACCTCCATGGCGTGGGCTTCGGGCAGATCGGGCAGCAGCCCCGCCAGCCGCCGCGCCAGCATCGTCTTGCCCGTTCCCGGAGGACCCACCATGAGCAGGTGATGGCCGCCGGCCGCGGCGATCACCAGAGCGCGTTTGGCCGCATGTTGGCCGACCACGTCGTCGAGGTTCGGTCCGGTCACGGGCGCGGGCGCCCGGGCAACCGGGGACGCGGCCAGCGGATGGGCCTTCGGGTCTCTGAGGAATGCCGACACCTCCTGCAGATTGGCCGCCGCCAGCAGCCGCTGGCTGGGGCCGACGCTGATCTCGGCGCTGTTGCGGGCGGGCATGACGAGCCGGGTGGCGCCCGCGGGCTCCTCCCGCGCCAGCGCCTGGGCAGCGCACAGACATCCCCGCGTCGGACGAAGCTCCCCGTACAGGCCGAGCTCGCCGAGAAACTCGAAGCCTCGGCCGCCGTCCGCATGGGCGGGCACCTCGCCCATGGCGCGCAGGATGCTGACGGCGATGGCCAGATCGAAGCGCGCTCCCTGTTTGGCCAGCTCGGCGGGGGCCAGGTTCACCACCACTTTGCCCCGGGGGAACGTGAGCCCGCAGTTCTGGATGGCGCTCTTCACCCGGTCACGGGCTTCGCGGACCGCAGTCTCCGGCAATCCCACCAGGGTGAACTGCGGCAGACCGCCCGGCAGATGGGTCTCCACGGTGACTCGGGGCGACTCCATGCCCACCAGCGCGCGGCCATGGGCCTGGTGGGCGTCCGAGGAGGCGCCGGACACCTCTGCCCCCTCAGGTGCTCTCCAGGGCGCGGACGCGCCGTACCAGGTCCTCCACCGTGCGCCGCAGCTCCTCCAGGGTCGCCAGGTGGGCGTCCAGCTCCCGGCGCGGCATCAGGTCCAGCTCGGCGAACCCCTGTCTCAGGGTGCGCCGTGCCTGTTCCAGTACCGCGTCCATGGTATGGCTCGGCAGAAGCTGTTGCAGGCGCTCCTGCAACCGCTCGGCGAAGTCGCTGATCAGCGTCTCCTGGTTCATAGCCCCTCCGTCAGTCACCGGTGGCGAAGTGTCGCCGGCATGGTAAGGCGCCCTGCCCCCGAGGTCGATGCGACGCGGCGCAGGGCGCCGTGAGCGGGTCGACCGGTCGACTGTGCGCCGGGATGCACGCGCCCCGGGCGCCGCGCACCGTGTTGGTGCAGAGGCGCGCGCCGTTTTGCACCGATTCGGGGCGTCTGTGGGTCGAACGCTCTCCTCCAGCTGCAAAAGATTCGTAACTCGCTGAATACAAACGAGAAAAATACATGGCACGGAAAGTGCCATCGCTGGCGCCAACGGTGGGGAAACCGAGACCTCGGGTCACGACCGTAACGCAACCTTCTAGAGACTGCACGGAGAGGAACTCGCATGAACGACAAGCCAACATCGGCAACGGTTTCCGCCCTCGCGGGCCTGCTGCTGGCCGCGGGCGCCATGGCGGCCCGGGCCGACGACGGCCAGGGGGCGACCGTATCGGGCAACGTGGCCTACACCACCGACTACCGGTTCCGCGGCATCTCCCAGGGCGACCGCTCGCCGGCCATTCAGGGCGGCTTCGACTACGCCGCCGACAATGGCTTCTACGCCGGTACCTGGGCATCGAACGTGACCTTCTCGGGCGGCGCCATCGAGATGGATTACTACAGCGGGTTCGCCACCGATCTGAACGACAACACGTCCATGGACGTTGGCGTGCTGTGGTACGACTACCCGGAGAACGACGCCTCCCCGAACCTCAACTATTGGGAGGTCTACGGCAAGTTGGGCTTCTACGGCGCCACCGTCGGCCTCAACTACTCCCCCGACTATTTCGCCGGCACGAACAAGTTCGTCTATGCCTACGGTGAGTACTCGCTGCCGCTGGTGGAGAACATGTCGCTGGACATGCACCTCGGCTGGAACCTGTTCGAGGACGACGACTCCTTCGCGTCCTTCATCGTCCCGGCTGCCGGTAAGAATGCTGGCGACAACTACGTGGACTACAGCATCGGAGTCTCCACTTCGGGCTTCGGGCTCGACTTCGCGCTGAGCTACGTCGGCACCAATCTCAGCAAAGGCGAATGTTTCGGCGGGACCAAGCTGTGCGAAGGCGAGGTAGTCGCGTCGGTATCGAAAAGCCTCTGATTGAGGGAGAATCGAAGTGCACAGATCTTCCACAAGGATCGCTCGACGTCGGCTCTGCAAGCCAGTCGTGCACCCGTGCATCCCGATTCCATAGGAGACAACACATGAAACTGGTAACAGCGATCATCAAGCCGTTCAAGCTCGACGACGTGCGCGAGGCGCTCTCCGACATCGGCGTCCAAGGCATGACGGTAACCGAGGTGAAGGGCTTTGGTCGGCAGAAGGGCCACACCGAGCTCTATCGCGGCGCCGAATACGTGGTCGACTTCCTGCCCAAAGTGAAGGTGGAAGTGGCAGTGGACGACGGGCTGCTCGATCAGGTTCTCGAGACCATCACCAAGTCGGCCAACACCGGCAAGGTGGGTGACGGCAAGATCTTCGTCACCGCGCTCGAGGAGGTGGTGCGCATCCGCACCGGGGAGACGGGCGCGCAGGCCGTCTAGCGGCATGCCGAACAGCGCCGGGGCGTCGAAAAGCGCCCACGGTGATTAAGGAGACTGGATTGTGGAAGATCTGATTCGAACCAACGATACGTTGGATGCGTTCTACCGGGTGCGCCAGGCGGCACCACGGCTGGCGGCTCTGGCTGCTTTGACACTGTTCGCCCTGCCCGCCGCGGCGGAGGACACCCTGAGCTCCGGTGACACCGCCTGGATGCTCACCTCCACCGCGCTCGTGCTGTTCATGACGATTCCCGGGCTGTCACTGTTCTACGCCGGCATGGTGCGCGCCAAGAACGCGCTGTCGGTGATGATGCAGTGCTTCGCGATCACCTGCATGGTGACGGTGCTTTGGTCTTTGTACCTGTACAGCCTGGCGTTCGGCGACGACGTCGGCGGCGTGGTGGGGAATCTGGGCAAAGCCTTCATGAATGGTGTCACGGCCGACGCGCTGAGCGGCACCATTCCGGAGTCCGTGTTCTCGATGTTTCAGCTCACCTTCGCCATCATCACCCCGGCGCTGATCGTCGGCGCGTTTGCCGAGCGCATGAAGTTCTCGGCCATGATGTGGTTCATGGGGCTGTGGGTGACCGTGGTGTATGCCCCCGTTGCCCACTGGGTCTGGGGCGGCGGCTGGCTCGGCGGCCTTGGCGTGCTGGACTTCGCCGGCGGCACCGTGGTGCACATCAACGCGGGCGTAGCCGGGTTGGTGGCGGCCTTGCTGCTGGGCAAGCGCGTGGGCTATCCGGAGACCCCGATGAAGCCGAGCAACCTGGTGCTGACTCTGGTCGGCGCCGGCATGCTTTGGGTGGGCTGGTTCGGCTTCAATGCCGGCAGCGAGCTCGCCGCCGACGGCACTGCCGGCATGGCCATGGCGGTGACCCAGATCGCGACCGCCGCCGCGGCATTGACCTGGATGTTCGCGGAATGGATCAGTCACGGCAAACCGAGCGCCCTCGGCATGGCGTCGGGCGCGGTGGCGGGGCTGGTGGCGATCACGCCCGCGTCCGGCTTCGTCGGCCCCATGGGCGCGCTCATCATCGGCATCGCCGCCGGCTACGGCTGCTACTTCGCGGTGGTGAAGGTCAAGCGGACGTTCGGTTACGACGACTCGCTGGACGCTTTCGGTGTGCATGGCATCGGCGGGATCATCGGCGCCATTCTGACCGGCGTCTTCGTCGACGCCGGCCTTGGCGGTGCCGGACTCGCGGACGGCGTGACCATGGGCGCGCAGGTCGGCAAGCAGTGCATCGGCGTGGCGGCCACCGCCATCTACACCGGGGTGGGCAGCTTCATCATCCTGAAGATCATCGACGCGGTGATCGGGCTCAGAGCCAGCGACGAAGAGGAGGTCGCCGGGCTCGACCTCGCGCTCCACGACGAGCAGGGTTACGACATCCGTCTGTAGCCGCCGCATGAGCTCGAAACGGGGCGCCGCCGGCGCCCCGTTTCAATTTCGAACGCCGATTTTCTTGCGCGATTCCGATCCTGGTCTATATATGCGGAGGCATTTTCCTCTGTTGAGGCTGGACCGTGAACGAGCACGACGACGACACCCCGGCCCCTCCGACGGATGCTTCCGGCGTGCACAGCGTGGAAGCGCGGCGAGGGATCCGCAGCCGCCTGGCCGCCGATGTGGACGCGTTCCTGGCGCGGGGCGGCAACATCGAGGAAGTTCCTCAGGACTACCGCGCCGATCCGCCGAAGCGGCCCGAGACCAGCTACGGGCGCGGCTCTCTGTAGAACGGCAGCACGCGGTATCCGAGCCACGAGCCATACCGTGCGCCGATGACGCTCGCCATCGGGGACACTACAATGCGCCGTTTAGTCTAGACCGCCAGTCATGCTCTACCTCAGCACCCGGGGCCGCACCGATCCCATGCCTTTCCAGGACGCGGTGGTCACCGGGCTGGCGCCGGACGGCGGTCTGCTGTTGCCGGCCGAGATTCCGGACGTGCGCGGTCAACTGGACGCCTGGGCCGGTCTCTCGTTCGTCGAGCTGGCGCGGCAGATCGTCCCGCTGTTCGCCGACGACATTCCCGCGGCCGATCTCGACGACCTGATTCGTCGCGCCTACGCGAGCTTCGATCATCCGGACGTGGTGCCGCTGGTGGAGGTGGGCGAGGTGTCGGTGCTCGAGCTCTTTCACGGCCCGACGCTGGCGTTCAAGGACGTGGCTCTGCAGCTCCTCGGGAGGCTGTTCCAATACGTGCTCGCGCTCCGCGGCGGTCACCTCAACGTGCTGGTGGCCACCAGCGGCGATACCGGCAGCGCCGCCATCGCCGGCGTTCACGGCCTGTCCGCCATCGACATCTTCGTAATGTACCCCAACGGCCGGGTCAGCGAGCTGCAGGAGTTGCAGATGACCACGGTGGCGGACGCCAATGTCCATTGCCTCGCCGTGGACGGCAGCTTCGACGATTGCCAGGCGTTGGCGAAGGCCCTGTTTGCCGATCTGCCGTTCAAGACCCGCTATCACCTCGGCGCCATGAACTCCGTGAACTGGGCGCGGCTGCTGGCGCAGATCGTCTACTACGGCTACGCCAGTCTCGCGCTCGGCCGCGAACGCCCCGTGACGTTCTGTGTTCCCACGGGCAACTTCGGCAACGTGTTCGCCGGCTATCTGGCCAAGCGCATGGGGTTCCCCATCGAACGGCTGATCCTCGCCACCAACGACAACGACATCCTGTCGGTGTTCTTCGCCACCGGCGAGTACCGACGCGGCGACGTCCGCTACACCATCACGCCGTCCATGGACATTCAGGTGGCCAGCAACTTCGAACGCTACCTCTATTACCTTCTGAACGAGGACAGTGAGCGGCTGTCCGCGTTCATGGCGGAGTTCGCCGACAACGGCCGGGTATCCCTGGGGCGCCCGCCAGGAACGGACGACTTCATGGCCACCGCCGTGGACATGGAGGAAACCCGGGCGGCCATCCGCCGGGCCTATCGTGACCACGGCTACCTGGCCGACCCCCACACCGCCGTGGGTCTTGCCGCCGCGGCGCGCTTTCCCGTGGAGGGCCCGGTGGTGTGCCTCGCCACGGCTCATCCGGCCAAATTTCCGGACGCGGTGAACGAGGCCGTAGGAGGGGAGCGCGCGCGTCATCCCCGGCTGGAGGCGCTTCGCGGCCTGCCCAACAGGCGCCAGACGATCCGCGCCGATCTCGCCGCGGTGAAGCGTTACGTGGAACGCCACGCCAGCACGCCCGCGTGAGCTGAGCGGGTGCGGGCCGCGCCGGTCAGCCGCCGCAGCGGTGATGCGGCGGTGGCCCCTGCCACCTCAGGGGCGGTTGGCGATCTCCAGGATACCCGGCGGAACATCCGGCAGTGCCTGCACGGTGCGGCTGGGCGGCAGCGCGTCTTCCGGCAGCACGATGCGCGCGGGATTGACCCAGATGGTGTGCATGCCCACCCGGCCCGCGCCGGCCACGTCGTCGGTGAGGTGATCGCCCACGTGCACGGCTTCCGCGGGGCTCGCGCCGGCATGGGCCAGGGCGGCCCGGAACATGTCGGGTGCCGGCTTGCCGACGCCCACCGAGGCGGCCGTGTAGCCGAACCGGAAGAAACGGTCGAGCTTCAGCCGGGTGATGTCGGCGTTGCCGTTGGTGAGGGCGCCGAGCACGTAGTCGCGGGACAACGCCTCCAGGGTTTCCAGCGCGCCGTCGAAGAATTCCACCTCATGGCGGGCATCGAGGAAGATGCCGAAGGCATCGTGGGCCAGTCGCCGGGCATCCTGCTGGCTGAAGCCGCACTGGCGGATCGCCCGGTAGAGAATCTCCTCGCGCAGGGTCGACAGGTCGTGGCGCAGCTCAGGCGATTCCTCGAGCACGGCGTTGCGCAGCTCCAGCATCACCTCCACCGGAAAGCGGAGGTGGAAGTCCGGCACCCGCTCGTGGATCCACTCCCTGAGGCGCCGCTCGGCGTTGCCGATCACGGTCTCCACGTTCCACAACGTGTTGTCGAGATCGAAGGTCACCAGCTTGATGCCGGCCATCAGTCGTCCTGACGCTCTGCGCGAGGGTGGGCGGCGTCGTACACCTTGGCCAGGTGCTGAAAATCCAGGTGAGTGTAGATCTGCGTGGTGGAGATGTCGGCATGGCCCAGCAGCTCCTGCACGGCGCGCAGGTCGCCTGACGACTCGAGCACGTGGCTCGCGAAGCTGTGGCGGAGCATGTGGGGATGCAGCTCGGTGCTGCCGAGCCGGATCGCCGCCAGGCGCTTCAGCCGCTGCTGCACCGTGCGCGGGCTGATGCGCGCGCCTCGCCTGGCCGTGAACAGCGGCCGCGGGGTGCGGTCGCCGGGGACCAGGTCGTCGCGGGACTCGAGCCAGCGCTCGAGCGCCGCGATGCTGTGACGACCGAGGGGCACCCGGCGCACTTTGGCGCCCTTGCCCCGCACGGTGATGAAGCCTTCTGCCAGATCCACGTCGCCGAGGTCGGCGCCGGTGAGCTCCGTGAGGCGCAGGCCGCTGCCGTAGAGCAGCTCCGCCATGGCGTGATCGCGCCGTTCCAGGCGCGACGCCGGCTCGAACGTCAGAAGCCTCGACGCCTGATCCGTGTCCAGCACGCCAGGCAGCCGGCGCCGCGACTTTGGGCCGCGGATGCCGACGGTGGGATCCGCGTCCGCCAGCCGGCGGCGCACCAGGAATCGATAGAGGCTGCGAAGGCTCGACAGCGCCCGCTGCATGCTTCGGGGCGCGAGGCCGCGGGCGTGCAGCCGCGCCAGATGGGCGGTGACGTGGTGCGGGCGCGCATCGGCCCAGCCGCAGCCGGCCTCCGCCGCAAACCGCGACAGATCCCGCCGGTAGCCGTCGACGGTGTTGGCGGAATAGCTGCGCTCGATCTTCAGGTGGTCGAGGAAGCGTTCGAGCGCCGGGTCCTTCATCCCGCTCTTCATCCAGAGAGGCGCTGCACCACGCGGCTCAGCACCTCCGCGATGTAGGTGACGAAGAGGGTATCCATGTCGGGCGTGAAGCCGCTGGGATCGCGGCTGCCGATGGCCAGGCATCCGTCGGGCGCCTCCAGGGTCAGCGGGGCCAGCACGGCACTGCCTTGTCCCTGGTGGCCCACTCTGGGGAAAACGGCCTGCAGCTCCTCGGTGCGCAGGGTCGTGCAGACCGGATGGCTGCCGCGGACGAAACGCTGGTGGGGCATGGGGCCGCTGTGGCTCTGCAGGTGGTCGAGGGACATCGGCGTGCTGCCGACCGGGCCGGCCACGGCCACGCCGGACACGTGACAGCAGACGAAGTCGGCATGGAAGTCGGTGAGCACGTAGGTAGCCAGCACCTCGTTCAGCTCGTGCCAGCTGTTCACGTGTAGCAGCTCCAGGGTCAGCGTGCGGGTCTTGGCGAACAGCTCGTCGTTGTACTTGGCGGTCTGCATGAGCTCGGTCATGCGCCGTCGCAGCACCATGTTGCGTTCCCGGAGGATCGCCACCTGACGTTCCACCAGCGACACGGCGGCCCCCGAGTCGTGCCGCAGCTGCAGCTCCGAGACCAGATTTGAATGCTGCTGAAAGAAGTCCGGGTGGTGGCGCAGGTAGGCAATCACCTGCTGCTCGGTCACCGGAACCGCGTCATCGCCGGCCGCGCTCATGGCACCCCGCCGCTGGTGAATTTGCTGACGTCGTTGCTGCGCTGTAGGTCTGGTAAATCACGTTGCGATCCGCCCCTCGAACACCAGGGTGGCGGGCCCGGTCATCTTAACCGTGCTCCCCGGCTCCTGCCAGCCGATGCGGACCTTGCCGCCCGGCAGCGAGACCTTGACCCGGGGCCCCACGCGGCCGAGCAGCCGGGCGGCCACCACCGCCGCGCAGGCGCCGCTGCCGCAGGCGCGGGTTTCGCCCACCCCGCGCTCGTAGACCCGCAGGCGCACGAAGCTGCCGTCCACCACCTGGCAGAAACCCACGTTCACGCCCTCCGGGAAGGCCGGATGTGCCACCAGCTCGGCGCCCAGCTCCGCGACCGGGGTGTCGGCCAGCGACTCCACGAACACCACCGCGTGCGGGTTTCCCATGGACACGGTGGTGAAGCGCCGGCTGCCACCGTCGATGGCGAGTTCGTAGGTGGCCGGCAGATCGGCTATTACCGTCACTTCCGGCGCCGCCGCGTCGAACGGAATCCGTTCCGGCTCCGTGTGCGGCTCGCCCATGTCCACTTCGACCGTGTCCGCATCGATGCGCCGGCTGACGATGGTGCCGCCCGCCGTCTGCAGCACCAGCTCGGGCTTGGGGCTGAGCTGGCGGTGCGCCACGTACCACGCCACGCAGCGGGCGCCATTGCCGCACTGGCGTGCTTCCGAGCCGTCGCTGTTGAAGATACGCATACGGAAATCGGCATCGGGATCCGTGGGCGGCTCGATGACGAGCAGCTGATCGAACCCCACGCCGGTGTACGGATCGCCCCAGGCACGGGCCCGCTCACTCCCCACATCGGCATGCTGGGTCACCAGGTCCACCACCATGAAGTGATTGCCGAGGCCATGCATCTTGGCGAACTCGAGCCACATGGCTTCACGCCTCCCGGCCGAGCGGCGCGGCACCGAACTGCACTCTGCGTTCGTCCGGCAGCTCGAGGGCGAGCTGGTCGCGGACCGTCTCGCGCCGGCGGATCAGCCGGACCTGGTCGCCTCGCACCATCACCTCGGCCGGACGACAACGGCTGTTGTAGTTGGAGCTCTGCACCATGCCATAGGCACCGGCCGAGCGAATGGCCAGCAGATCCTCCGGCGCGAGATCCAGTTCCCGGTCCCGGGCGAGGAAATCGGCGCTTTCGCACACCGGGCCGACCACCGTCCAGGTATCGGCGCGCGCCCCTGGGTTGGGCGGAGCCACCGGCACGACGTCGTGCCAGGCCTGATACAGAGCCGGGCGGATCAGGTCGTTCATGGCGGCATCGACCACCGCGAAGCTCGTCCCGTCGTCAGAGGCCGCCGGCTTCAGGTATTGAACCCGCGTCAGCAGAACGCCGCCGTTGGCAACCAGGTAGCGGCCCGGCTCCAGGATCAGCCGCTCACGGCGTCCGTTGAGGGCCCGATTCAGAGCGCTGCCGTAGGCGGCGGCGTCGAACCCACCTTCATCCGCGCCGTCCCGGTAGCTCACGCCGAGCCCGCCGCCGAGGTCGATGTGTTGCAGCTCGATGCCGTCCCGCTCGAGCTCGCCGATGAGGTCGAGCAGGCTCGCCAGGGCTTCCAGCAGCGGTTCGGGCGTCTGGATCTGTGAACCGATGTGGCAGTCCACGCCGACGATGCGCAGTGCCGGGTCGCGGTTTGCCTGGCGGTAGAGGCTTCGTGCCTGCTCCGGCACCACGCCGAACTTGCTGGAGGCCAGCGCGGTCGAGATGTACGGATGAGTGTTTGCGTCCACGTGGGGATTGACTCGGATCGACACCGGCGCAGCCACGCCATGGAGGGCAGCGCGGGCCGACAGGCGCGCGAGCTCCGGAGCGCTCTCGGCGTTGAAGCAGGCAATGCCGAGCTTGAGCGCCAGATCGATCTCGTCGACACGTTTCCCCACGCCCGAGAAGATCACCCGCGCCGGATCGCCGCCCGCGGCGATCACCCGCTGCAGCTCCCCGCCCGAGACGATGTCGAAGCCGGCCCCCAGCCGGTGAAACGTGCGCAGCACGCTGAGGTTGCTGTTCGCCTTTACGGAATAGCAGATGTCGGCGCCGCGCGGCGCCAGGGCTTGCGTCAGCGCGCGGTAGCGGGCCTCCAGATGGCTTTCGGCGTAGACGTAGACGGGAGTGCCGAACCGGGCCGCGATCTCCGTCAGCGGTACCGACTCTGCGTGCAGCAGACCGTCGATGCGGACAAATGCCTCCACGTTAGCGCGCCGCCGGGATGGGGGCGGTCGTGGCGGGGCCGGGGTGTTCGGGCTCCGGTAGGGTCAGCGGGCCCTTCTGCCCGCAGGTCGCGGTCTGCAGGGTGATCAGAGCCAGCAGCAGCCAGCGCATGGATGCGCTCCAGATCAGCAAACGGCGCAGTATACACGGAGCCGCGGCACCCTTCAGAGCCGCTCCCGCCCACGCGCAACCGCCGCCCGCACCTGCGCCGGTGCCGTGCCGCCGACGTGGCTGCGTGCCGCCACCGAGCCTTCCGGCCGCAGCACGTCGAACACCGACGCATCCACCGCATTGCCGCCGAAACGCTGGAGGGTGGCGAGATCCAGATCCTCCAGGTTCTTTCCTTCCGCGATGGCGTGGGCGACGGCACGGCCGACGATCTCGTGGGCATCGCGGAACGGCACGTGGTTGCGCACCAGGTAATCGGCGAGATCGGTGGCGGTGGTGAATCCCCGGCTGGCGGCCGCCGCCATGGCATCCTGCCGCGGCTCGATGGCGGGGATCAGGCCGTGCATGGCGGTGAGGCAGCCGTGCAGCGTGTCCACGGCGTCGAACAGCGGTTCCTTGTCCTCCTGGTTGTCCTTGTTGTAGGCGAGCGGTTGGCCCTTCATCAGGGTCAACAGCGCGACCAGGCTGCCGATGACCCGGCCGCTCTTGCCGCGCACCAGTTCCGGCACGTCGGGGTTCTTCTTCTGCGGCATGATGCTCGAGCCGGTGCAGAAGCGGTCGGGCAGGTCGATGAACGCGAACTGCTGGGATGACCACAGCACCAGCTCTTCACACCAGCGCGACAGGTGCACGAGGGTCAGGCTTGCGGCGGCGCAGAACTCGATGGCGAAGTCGCGGTCGCTGACCGCGTCCAGGGAGTTCTCGGCCACGGCGTCGAAGGCCAACGCCTCGGCCACCGCGTGGCGGTCGATCGGGAAGGTGGTGCCGGCGAGCGCGGCGGCACCGAGGGGCAGCACGTTGACTCGCTTGCGGCAGTCCATGAGCCGCTCGCGGTCGCGGTAGAGCATCTCGAACCACGCCATGAGGTGATGGCCGAAGGTGATCGGCTGAGCCGGCTGCAGGTGGGTGAAACCCGGCATGATGGTATCGGCGTGACGCTCGGCCAGATCGAGCAGCGCGCCGAGCAGGGCGGTCTCGAGAGCGGCGATTCCGTCGATGGCGTCCCGCAGGTAGAGCCGAATGTCGGTGGCCACCTGATCGTTCCTCGACCGGCCCGTGTGCAGCTTCTTTCCGGCGTCTCCGATCAGGGTGATGAGGCGTGTCTCGATGTTCATGTGCACGTCTTCACGGTCCACGCGCCAGTCGAAATGGCCCTCGTCGATCTCTTTGTGAATCTCCCGCAGGCCCGATACGATGCTGTCGCGCTCCTCGTCACTGAGCACACCCACGCGGGCGAGCATGGTGGCGTGGGCGATGGAGCCTTCGATGTCGTGGTGATAGAGGCGCTTGTCGAAGGCCACTGAGGCGGTGAAGGATTCTACGAAGGCGTCGGTGGCCTCGCTGAATCTTCCACTCCAGGGTTTGGCGTCTTGGCTCATAATTCGAACGCTGGATCGGATAGGCGAATGGGCGAATGGGCGGATAGCATGGCCAAGTATATCAGCCGCCGCGAGCCGACTGGCGCGCCCATCGTCCCCGTCGAGCACTTCCGGGCCCCGGACCTCTGCACCGCGCCCGCCGTCTCACTGGTGGTGCTGTTCGGTGAGCTGCTGGCCGTGGTGCTGGTGTTCGCCGGTGCCGAGCTGTCGTGGATGCGTCTCGCCCTGGTCTCGCTGTTCGTTCAGTGGGTGGCGCTGATCTCCGCCGGCGTGCTGTGTGCCATCCGGCCGCTGCTCGCGCGCATGGCGCTGGTGCCGGGGGCGCTGCTGGCATTCGCGCTGGTGCTGGCGGTAACTCTCGCCGTGGGCATCGGCGCCGACCGGGTGGTGGCCGGGTCGCTGGCCACGGTCGACGTCGACTGGGGTGCCGTCGGCCGGGAACTGTTGATTGCCGGCATCCTCAGCGCGCTGGCGCTTCGCTACTTCTACGTTCAGCAACAGCTGCGGGTGCAGGAGCAGTCGGAACTGCAGTCACGGATCCAGGCCCTGCAGTCACGCATTCGTCCGCATTTCCTGTTCAACAGCATGAACATCATCGCGAGCCTCATCGAGAGCGATCCGGAGACTGCCGAGTCGGTGGTCGAGGACCTCTCGGAGCTGTTTCGCGCGAGCCTGAACGAGGCCGGCAGCCAGGTGCCGCTGTCGGACGAGATCGCCTTGTGCGAGCGCTACGTGCGCATCGAGTCGCTGCGGCTCGGCGACCGGCTGACCCTCGACTGGCAGATGGATTCGGTGCCGGCCGGAGTGCGGATACCGCTGTTGACTCTGCAGCCGCTGCTGGAGAATGCCATCTATCACGGTATTCAGCCGCGGCCCGAAGGCGGCACGGTGGGCGTGCGTCTGTGGCAGGACGAGGGGGGCGTCAACGTGGAAATCAGCAATCCGCTGGCGGAGCGCCGTACCGCCACCGAAGGCAACCGCATGGCCATGGAGAACATCAGAAGCCGGCTGGCGGTGCTGTACGGCAGCGCTGCGGAGCTTTCCGCCGGCGTGCGGGACGACCGTTACGTCACCGTGCTGAAGCTGCCGCGCGCCGGGGAGAGCGCTGATGCTGCACTGTGATCCTGGGCCGGTGATGAACGTTCTGATCGTCGACGACGAGCAGCTCGCTCGCGACCGGCTGGTGCGCATGGTCTCGGCGCTATCCGGCTACGAGGTGGTGGGCCAGGCCGGTAACGGCCGCGAAGCTCTGCAACGGGCCGTGGAGAGCAGGGCGGACCTGGTGTTGCTGGATATCCGCATGCCCGGCATGGACGGCCTCGAGACTGCCCGTCACCTGTCCGAGCTGGACGAGCCTCCCGCGGTCATCTTCTGCACCGCATACGAGGAGCATGCCGTGCAGGCGTTCGATCTGCAGGCGGTGGGTTATCTCCTGAAGCCTGTGCGGCGGGAAAGCCTCGAGAGCGCTCTCGACAAGGCACAGCGGGTGAACAAGGCGCAGCTCGCGGCACTCGGCGGCGCGCTGTCACCGTCCAGCCGGACTCACATTTCCGCCCGCACCCGCCGCGGCATCGAGCTGGTGCCGGTGGACGACGTTCGCTACTTTCAGGCGGATCAGAAGTATGTCACGGTGCGCTTTGGTGGCGGCGAGGTGATCGTCGACGAGACTCTGCGCGAGCTGGAGCTCGAGTTCGGCGAGCAGTTCCTCAGGGTTCATCGCAACTCGCTGGTGGCGGTGGCTCATATCGAGCGCCTCGAACGGGTCGGGCCCGGCCAGTCCCGCATCCGGCTGAAGGGCGTCGCTGAAGCGCTGGACGTGAGTCGGCGGCATCTGGCTGCCGTTCGTAAGTTCGTCAGGAGCATGTAGCGCACCAAGCGCGGACAACCATGGGAAGACCATGACAGAGCTGGTGATCGCGACGCGGGAGAGCCCGCTCGCTCTGTGGCAGGCCGAGTTCGTGAAGGCGGCGCTGGAACGGGCGCACGACGGCCTCGCGGTCTCGCTGCTCGGCATGCGCACCCAGGGCGACCGGTGGCTGTCGTCGCCGCTCTCCGAGGTCGGCGGCAAGGGGCTGTTCATCAAGGAGCTGGAGCAGGCGCTGCTGGACGGGCGCGCGCATCTCGCCGTTCATTCCATGAAGGACGTGCCGGCCCACGTCACCGACGGCTTTGCTCTGCCGGCGGTGGGGTTTCGCGGCGACGTGCGCGATGCGCTGGTGAGCCGCGGCAGCCGGGCCTTCGCTGAGCTGCCCGCGGGCGCCCGTATCGGCTCGGCGAGCCTGCGCCGCCAGTCGCAGATCCTCGCTCGCCGCCCCGACCTCGAGGTCGCGCCCGTGCGCGGCAACGTGGGAACCCGCCTCGGCAAGCTGGACGGCGGGGAATACGACGCGCTGGTGCTCGCCGGCGCGGGCCTCCAGCGGCTGGGCCTGACGGCGCGGGTCAGCGAGTACCTGTCCGTCACCGACTCCGTGCCGGCCGCCGGCCAGGGCGCTCTCGGCATCGAGTGCCTGGCCGACGATGCCCTGGTGGCCGAGCTCGTCGCGGTGCTGAACGATCCGGACACGGCCGCCTGCGTCGCGGCGGAGCGGACGGTGAGCGCCGGGCTGGGTGCGGATTGCTCGGCACCCCTCGGCGCCCACGCCGAGCTCTCCGGCGATCACATCCGCCTGAGCGCGGTGCTGGCCTCCGCGGACGGCCGGCGGGTGCTTCGTGCCGCGGCATTCGGCAGCGATCCGGCGGCAGTGGGCGGCGAGGTCGTGGAGAGCCTGCGCGCGCAGGGCGCCCGGGACATCCTAGACAGCCTGGCGTGAAGGTCTGGCTCAGCCGCTCCCGGCCCGGCGCCGACCGACAGGCCGCCGATCTCCGCGCCGCGGGTCACGATGTAGTAGTGGCGCCGGTGGTAGATGTCGAACGCGTCGGCGGCAAGGTTCCCGGCGGCCGTTTCGACGTGGTGATCTTCCTCTCAGAGCACGCGGTGCGGCTGGGTCTGCCGGCGCTGCTCGCCTGCGGCTGGTTCTCCCGCGCCTCGGTGCTGGCGGTGGGCGGACGCACCGCCCGGGTGCTGAAGGCAGACGGCGTGGCCGCCGAGGCACCGGAGCAGACCGGGTCGGAAGCTCTGCTGGCCATGCCACTCCTCGCTCGGCCCGCGGGGCGGCGGGTGCTGCTGGTGACGGGCGCGGGCGGGCGGTCGCTGCTCGCCACCACCCTCGCCGAGCGCGGCGCGGAGGTGCAGCGCTTCGAGTGCTACCGGCGCGCGCCGGTGCCGGGTGCGCCGCCGGCCGTTCTGCAGTGCGACGCTATCATCGCCGCCAGCGGTGAAGGTCTCGAACGGGTGGCGGCATTGTGGCTGGCCGCCGGGGGCCGCAACGAGGTGCCGGTGCTGGTGCCGTCGGCACGGGTGGCCCGGCTCGGAGTGGAACTCGGCCTCTCGAGCCTCCATGATTGCGGCGGAGCCGATAGCGCCGCCTGGCTGCGCGGGCTCGCCAGCTTGAACCCGGACGCCCCATGACCACAGATTCCGACATCCACCCCCCGGCCTCGAACACCGCTTCCGGCGGGGCCGCGGATAAACCCGCGGGGCCCGCCGAACCGGCTCGTTCAGCGGCATCGCCGCGAGCCGCCGCAACCACGCGAGGCCCCGGCTCGACGTCGGTTGATACCGCGGCCGAAGCCTCTTCGCCGTCGCTTCGGCCGAAGGGCGGGCGGCTGCTGGCGAGCCTGGCGCTGCTCGTCGCCCTGGGCGCCCTCGGCGGCGCCGGCTATCTCTATTACGCGCTCATCCAGACCACCGACGTGAGGTCGGCGGCGGGCGATGTGGCGTCGCTGCGCGGCCAGATCGCCGGCATCGACCAACGGGTCGGGGAGCGCCTCGATCAGCTCGCCGACCGGCAGCAGGCGGCGCTGGATGAGCTCCGCCAGCAGGAAAAGGCGGCCCGCACCGCCAGCGAGCAGTCGCTCAGGCAGACGCTGGCCGACGTGGCACGGCAGGCGCCTCCGTCCACCGGCGAGTGGCAGCGGGCGGAGGCTCAGTATCTGCTTCGGATCGCCAATCACCGGCTGCTGCTCGAGCACGACGCCTCGGGTGCTCTTCAGCTTCTCCAGGCGGCGGATTCGGTGCTGGCGGACCTCGATGATTTCGCCCTCCACGAGGTGCGCGCGCGCATCGCCGACGAGATCGCTTCGCTGCAGGCAGTGAAGGATACCGACGTCGAGGGACTGTTTCTGCGCCTCGAGGCGGTGAAGCGCCACCTGGACGAGCTGCCCATCAAGGTGCCGGAGTATCTGAAACGCGAGGCCACGGCAGCGCCGGTGGCTCAGCAAGCCTCCGCGGCGGATGAGCAAGCGCCAGCGGCGGACAACCAATGGTGGGCCGTGCTGAAGCGGGAGCTTTCCCGCATGGTCCGGGTCCGGCACTTCGAGGGCGCGGTGAAACCTCTGCTGGCGCCTGACGAGGCCGTCTACCTGGAGCAGAACCTTCGGCTCATGCTGGAACGGGCCCAGCTCGCCGCCGTGCGCCGCGAGCAGATGGTCTACGAGGAGAGCCTCAACACCGCCATCGACTGGATCCATCAGTACCTGAATACCGCCAAGCCGGCCGTGCAGCGCATGCTCGACGAGCTCGACGCTCTGCAGCAGCTGAACCTGGCCCAGCCGCTTCCCGACATCTCCGGCTCGCTGAACGCGCTGAAGGAAGTGCTGAGGCATCCCGAATGAGGATCGCGCTGCTGGTGCTCGCGGTGGCCCTGGTGCTCGGCGGGCTGGTGGGCGTGCTGGTGGCACGCGATCCGGGCTACGTGCTGGTCGCGTATCAGGACGTGGCGGTGGAGACCAGCCTCTGGTTCGCGGCGGCGGCGGTGCTGGTGCTGTTCCTGCTGATCCAGGCCGCGCTGCTGGTGGCGCGCCGGCTGGGCAGCGGCGGCGGCCGGCTGAAGGGCTGGCAACGACAGCGTCGCACCCGGGCCGCCCGGGATCAGACCGTACGGGGCCTGCTGCTGGTCGCCGAAGGCCGCTGGGCAGAGGCGAGAAAGCTGCTGGAGAACGCAGCGCCGCGGGCCGAGGCGCCGCTGATCAACTACCTGAACGCGGCCCGGGCCGCCCATGAGACGGGCGACCGGCAGGGGCGCGACGCGCTGCTGAAAGCGGCCCACGAATCCACCTCCGGCGCACGCTTCGCGGTAGGCCTGGCCCAGGCGGAGCTGCAGCGCGCGGACGGTCAATGGCAGCGCTGCCTCGCCACCGTGCAGCAGCTCTACCGGCAGTCGCCGCGCCATCCCCAGGTGCTCGGCATGCTGGTCAGCTGCTATCAGCACCTCGGGGACTGGCAGGCGGTTCTGGAGCTCGCCGCAGACCTGAAGAAGCACCGGGTCATGTCCGGGCCGGAGCTGCTGTCTCTGCAGGTAGAGGCCTGGGGCGGGCGGCTGGCCAGCGCCCGCGAGCACCCGGAGTCGCTGTGGATGAGCGTGCCGAAAGAGCTCCGGCGGGTGCCGGCGGTGGCGGCGGAGTTCGCCCAGGCGCTGGCTGCAGCCGGTCGCGGCGGCGAAGCGGAAAGCGTGCTGCGCAGCGCCCTCGAGCATGACTGGAACGACGGGCTCGTGCGGCTGTACGGCGCGCTGCCCGATGCTGACCCGCAGCGCCGCATGGTGGTGGCGGAAGGTTGGCTCAAGGGGCACCCCAACGACGCGGATCTGCTGCTTACCCTGGGCCGCATCAGCTTGCAGAACCGACTGTGGGCGAAGGCGCGAGAGTATCTGGAAGCGAGCCTCAGGCTGCGCCCGAGCGCCGAGGCCCAGAGCGAGCTGGGGCGGCTGTGCTCGGCGCTCGGTGACAACGAACGGGGCAGCGCGCTGCTGGCGCAGGCGCTCGAGTCGGTGACCGCGCGGCAGGCATTCCCGTTGCTGCCGCTGCCGGAACGGGAGACCGTCAGCGCGGCGCCGGGCGAGGCGCGTAGCTGAAGACGTCCGACTGCATCTGTGCAGCGGCGACGCCGGTTTCCAGCAGTGCGTCACAAGCCGCGTAGACGAACCCCGGCCCGCCGCACAGCACCACAGGATTCGCCCCGGCGAACGCGCCGCCGTGCTCGCGCAGCCATGCCATGGCCCGATTGCGCTCGGAGCGTTCCGGGTCGGCGATCAGCACGTGCTCGAGCCAGGGTAGATTGAGCGCGGCGATCTCGTCGGCCAGATAGAAGTCGGCATCATCGTCCACGCACCATAGCAGGGTGACGAGCGCGCCTGGCTTCGGCGCGCCGGACGGCGCGGCGAACGCGTCCAGAAAGCTCATGGCCTGAGCTATGCCGGTACCCCCGACGGCGATCAGCGCCGGAGCCAGCAACGGCACCGGCAACCGCACCGTGCCGAAGGGTCCGCGCGCCTGCAGCACGTCTGCGCCGGCGAGCAGCGAGTCCATGCGCATCGCCTCGGCCACGCCGGCCATGGACAGGTAGTGCAGGTGCAGCTCCGGCAGCCGGCGCGGGGCGCTGGCGATGGACAGCGGAATCGGCCCGTCGGGATGCACGATCTCCAGATACTGCCCTGGCTCGAAGCTGAACGCCGTCGGGCATGCGCAGCACGATGCGCTGCACCGGATGGCCGGTGCGGGAGAGGATGGGCGCGGTGCGGCTCTACGCGGGAACGCGCTCCTAGGCGAGCTGCGAGCAATCCGACCAGCCCCTACGAGAACGGCTCACGTCGCTTATCGACGAGAAGAACTCGTCGTTGGTCTTGGTGTTCTTCAGCTTGTCCATCAGAAACTCGATGGCGGCCAGGTCGTCCATGTCGTGCAGGAGCTTGCGCAGGATCCACACCCGCTGCAGCTCGTCCTCCGCCATCAGGAGCTCCTCGCGCCGGGTAGCGGAGCGGCGGATGTTGATGGCGGGATAGACGCGCTTCTCGGCGATCTTGCGCTCGAGGTGCAACTCCATGTTGCCGGTACCTTTGAACTCCTCGTAGATGACCTCGTCCATCTTCGAGCCGGTCTCCACCAGAGCGGTGGCGACGATGGTCAGGCTGCCGCCTTCCTCGATGTTGCGGGCCGCGCCGAAGAAACGCTTGGGACGCTCGAGGGCGTTGGCGTCCACGCCGCCGGTGAGCACTTTGCCCGACGAGGGCACGATGGTGTTGTAGGCGCGCGCCAGACGGGTGATCGAGTCGAGCAGAATCACGACGTCTTTCTGGTGCTCGACCAGGCGCTTGGCCTTTTCGATCACCATCTCGGCCACCTGCACGTGCCGCGACGGCGGCTCGTCGAAGGTGCTGGCCACCACCTCGCCGCGCACCGAGCGCTGCATCTCGGTGACCTCCTCGGGCCGCTCGTCGATCAGCAGCACGATCATCACCACGTCGGGGCTGTTGGCGGTGATGGACTGGGCGATGTTCTGCAGCATCAAAGTCTTGCCGGCCTTCGGCGGCGAGACGATGAGCGCCCGCTGGCCCTTGCCGATGGGCGCGATGAGGTCGACGATGCGCGCCGACAGATCCTCGGTGCTGCCGTTGCCCCGCTCGAGCTTGAGCCGTTCGTTGGGGAACAGCGGCGTCAGGTTCTCGAACAGAATTTTGTGCTTCTTGAGATTCGGCTCGCTGAAGTTGATCTCGTCGACTTTCAGCAGCGCGAAGTAGCGCTCGCCGTCCTTGGGCGGCCGGATCTTGCCGGCGATCGAGTCGCCCGTGCGCAGATTGAAGCGACGAATCTGGCTGGGAGAGACGTAGATGTCGTCGGGGCCGGCGAGATAGGAGCTGTCAGGCGAGCGGAGGAATCCGAATCCGTCCTGAAGGATCTCCAGGGTGCCTTCGCCGTAGATGTCCTCTCCGTCCTTGGCTCGTTTGCGAACGATGGCGGCGATGACTTCCTGGCGCCGGGACCGGGCCAGATTTTCCAGGCCCATCTCACGGGCCATGTCTACCAGTTCGCCCACGGGCTTGCGTTTCAGATCTGTGAGATTCATAGGGTTGTTATAGGTTGACCAATGCTTGATTGAGGATCGGGAACAGAGGTTCTCGGATTGTTAATCGCAGGGAAGGGCCAAGAACCGGCGGTAGGTCGGCGGAGTGGATCCGTAAACAGTGGATCCGCCAAAACAGGAGTGGGTCCGTCCGGAAGAACGGGGGCCGACTGAGTGACTGGTCCGCCGGGGATACGCGCAGTCAAGTGTAGTGTTTTGGTGACCGCCGTCAAGCGGTAGAAATACCCCCGGAACTGTGTAGGGAGCGATCTCGATCTTTGCCATCTTGGCGTGAGGCGAACGGCGTTCGCTCCTGGTGGCGGTCCCGAGATCGCTCCTGCGGAGCTGCGGTCAGATGTTGCTGTCGAGAAACGCCGCGAGCTGCGACTTGGACAGAGCGCCCACCTTGGTGGCTTCCACCTCGCCGTTCTTGAACAGCATCAACGTCGGGATCCCGCGAATGCCGTACCGGGGCGGCGTTTCCTGGTTGGCATCGATGTCGAGCTTGCAGATCTTGATCTTGTCACCGTACTCGCCGGCGATCTGGTCGAGGATGGGTGCAATCATCTTGCATGGTCCGCACCATTCGGCCCAGTAGTCGACCAGCACGGGCTTCTCGGATCGGAGCACGTCGTTCTCGAAATCCGCGTCCGAGGTATGCACGATCTTGTCGCTCATAGATCATCTCCAGGGTTGGTCCTTGCGCCGGAGTTTAGCACGGCGCCGATAGGGGGCCGTCAATGGGGTGAGAGGCGCGGGTCGCAGTCGCCTACAGCGCCCGACCCTCCGCCAGCTTCTCCGCGGCCGCCAGCGCGAAGTAGCTCAAAACGCCGTCGGCGCCGGCCCGCTTGAAGCAGGTGAGTGACTCGAGGATGACCCGCTCGTCGAGCCAGCCGCGATCCATGGCGGCCCGGTGCATGGCGTACTCGCCGCTGACCTGGTAGGCGAAAGTGGGCACGCCGAACCGATCCTTTACCCGCCGGACCACGTCGAGGTACGGCATGCCCGGCTTCACCATGACCATGTCGGCGCCTTCGGCCAGGTCCAGGGCAATCTCGTGGAGGGCCTCGTCACCGTTTGCCGGGTCCATCTGGTAGGTGGCCTTGCTGCCCTTGCCCAGAGTCGCACTGGAGCCGACGGCGTCCCGGAAGGGGCCGTAGTAAGCGGACGCGTACTTGGCGGAATACGCCATGATCTGGGTGTTCGTGTACCGCGCGTCGTCCAGAGCCCGGCGGATGGCGCCTACTCGCCCGTCCATCATGTCGGAAGGCGCGATGACGTCGGCGCCCGCCTCGGCGCAGACCAGCGCCTGGCGCATGAGCACCTCCACGGTCTCGTCGTTCAGCACGTAACCGTCCTCATTGATGAGGCCGTCGTGGCCGTGGGTGGTGTAGGGGTCGAGGGCGGCGTCGGTTACGACGCCGAGCCCGGGCAGCGCGTCCTTCAGCGCGCGGACCGCGCGGGGCACCAGTCCCTCCGGGTTGCAGGCCTCGGCGCCGTCGGCGCTCCGTTTCTCCTGCCCGACGTTGGGGAACAGGGCCACCGCCGGGATGCCGAAGCCGGCTGCCCGCTCGGCGTCCCTCAGCAGCTCGTCCACGGACAGGCGCTCGATGCCGGGCATGGACGCCACTGGCTGACGCTGAGCGGAGCCTTCGATCACGAACATGGGATAGATGAGATCGTCGGCAGTGAGGGTGTTCTCCCGCACCAGCCTCCGGGAGAATGCGGAAGCCCGGGTTCTCCGCATCCGAGTGGCTGGAAAACTTCGAGGCATGATGGACGTCCTGTTTGCTCTGTTGCGATTCCGGGGGAGATGGTAACCCATGACCAGCAGCGGTCGGCGCACGGCACTGTACGGGCGACTGGTCCTTCTCGGGCTGGTGCTGGCCGCGGTGGCCGCTTACTTCGCATTCGACGTCGGCCGCTACCTCGACCTCGGCTATCTCAAGGCCGTGCACGCCGAGGCGGTGGCGCTCGTCCACCGGCGCCCGGTGCTCGCCACCGCGGTGTTTTTCCTCTGCTACGTGGCGGTGACGGCGGCGTCGCTGCCCGGCGCCGCGGTCATGACTCTGGCCGGCGGCGCCGTCTTCGGTCTCGCCTGGGGGCTGCCCGTGGTGTCCTTCGCGAGCTCCGCCGGCGCCACCCTGGCCATGCTGATCGCCCGCAAGGTGCTCGGTGAGTCGGTGCAGCGGCGCTTCGCCGGCCAGCTTGCGTCGATGAATCGCGGCCTCGAGCGCGACGGCGGATTCTATCTGTTCAGCGTGCGCATGGTGCCCCTGTTCCCGTTCTTCGTGATCAATCTGGTGATGGGACTGACGCCCATCCGGACATGGACCTTCTACTGGGTGAGCCAGCTCGGCATGCTTCCCGGCACGTTCGTCTACGTGTTCGCGGGCACCCAGCTGGCGGGCATCCGTCAGATCGCGGACATTCTGAGCCCGGGCATGATCGCCGCCTTGTCCCTGCTCGGGCTGTTTCCCCTGCTGGCCCGTAAGAGCATGGACTGGATACGCCGCGGCCGCGAAACGCCCACCTGAAGGAGAGCTGAATGGCCCGCTACGACAACAATCTGGTGGTGATCGGCGGCGGCTCGGCCGGGCTCGATCGCCGCCTACGTGGCCGCCACCGTCAAGGCGCGCGTGACCCTGGTGGAATCCGCCGCCATGGGCGGTGATTGCCTGAACACCGGCTGCGTGCCGAGCAAGGCCTTGCTCCGCTGTGGCCGTATCGCTCAGGGTTTTCGCGACGCCGCCCGGTACGGGGTGCGGCCGGTGGCGCCCGAGGTCGACTTTCCGGCCGTGATGGGCCGGGTCCGTGAGGCCATCGACACCATCGCACCCAAGGATTCCATGGAGCGCTACCGGAGCCTCGGCGTCGACTGCGTGGCCGGCCGGGCGCGCCTGATCGACGCCCATCACGTGGCGGTGGGAGAGCGGGTGATCAGCACCCGCAGTGTGGTGCTGGCCACCGGCGCCCGGCCGGTGGTGCCGCCGATACCGGGTCTTTCCGAGGTAGAGCCACTCACCTCCGAGACCGTCTGGTCGCTGGCCTCGCTGCCCGAACGGCTGGTGGTGATGGGCGGAGGACCCATCGGTTGCGAGCTCGCGCAGGGCTTCCAGCGCCTGGGCAGCCGGGTCACCCTGCTCGACATGGAGCCGCGGCTGCTGCCGCGCGAGGACACGGACGTCTCGGCGCACCTGCAAGCCGTGCTGCGGCGGGAGGGCGTGGACGTCCGGCTGGGACATCGCGCGGTTGCGGTCAGCCCCGGCGAACGGCCGGGGGCGGGGACGCTACGGGCGGAAGCAGCCGGCGCCACGGTCGAGTTGCCGTTCGACCGCATCCTGGTGGCGGTGGGGCGACGTCCGACCACCGAGGGGCTGGGCCTCGAGGCGCTCGGCATCGCCACCGGCGACGACGGCGCCGTGACGGTGGACCGGTACCTGCGCACGGCCTGCCGGAACGTGTTTGCCTGCGGCGACGTGGTGGGGCCGTACCAGTTCACCCACATGGCGTCTCACCAGGCGTGGTATGCGGCGGTGAACGCGTTGTTCGGGCGGTTTCGCCGGTTCGCCGTGAGCTATCGGGTGGTGCCGTGGGCCACCTTCACCGATCCGGAGGTCGCCCGGGTGGGGCTTTCGGAGGAACAGGCGCGCAGTGAAGGTCGCGACGTGGAAGTGACTACTTACCCCCTGAGTGACCTCGACCGCGCGGTGGCAGAGGGAGAGAGCGGCGGCTGGGTGAAGCTGATCACCGCTCCGGGCAAGGATCGGATCCTCGGTGCCACCATCGTCGGCGCCGGCGCAGGTGAGCTCATCGGCGAGCTCGTGGTGGCCATGACCCATGGCCTCGGCCTCGGCAAGCTGATGAGCACGATTCACATCTATCCCACCATGACCGAGGCGGTGAAGCTGTCGGCGGGCGCGTGGCGCCGCGGACACGTGCCCGAGCGCCTGCTGGGCTGGGTCGGCCGACTCCACGCGCTGATGCGCTGACCCAGGGCTGCCGGACGGGCGCTGTCCTGCTTGCGATCCTCCATTCCTCGCTGCACAATCTGACAACTTGTCATTTTCCGGGATTGGGGCGTGCACGACTCCACGTCGACGGACGAGTTCACGGATTCGCCGCGGCGGCGCGCCGTCGACGGCCAGACTCGGCGCCGGCAAGCCAGCCGACAGCGGCTGCTCGATGCCTCCCGCGAGCTGTTCGTCGCCCGCGGCTACGACGCCACACGGCCGCAGGACGTGGCACGCCGCGCCGGCGTTGCTACCGGCACCTTCTATCTGCACTTTTCGGGCAAGCAGGACGCGTTTCTCGCGTTCGCCGAGTCGGTGCAATCGGAGCTGTCCGCCCGCTATGCCAGCAAGCTCGCCGGCGTGACCGGAACCCGGGCGCGGCTCGAAGCGGTGCTCGAGACCATGCTGCATTACGCGGCGGAGCACCCGGGTGTGCTGCAAGCGGCGTTTCTGGACCCGGTAATGATTGCCCCCCACGACGACGACGCGTGGCGCCTGTACGACCGGATCAGCACCTTCACGCGGGACGGGCTGGGCCTGCCATCCACCGAGGAAGGCGCGCTGCTCAGCCAGGGCCTGTGCGGCTTCCTGCGTCACGCGTTGATCTACGCGGGGCGCCGCACCCTCGAATTCCCCAAGGTGGTGTCCACCCTGGCCTCCTTCATCGAATCCGGCCTGGCCGCTCGGCACGGGCTGTCCGGCACTGACGACCCATTGCATTCCCACACCACAGACCAAGGAGAGAGCACATGAAATTCGGCATTTTCTATGAGCACCAGCTACCACGGCCCTGGGACAACGGCGCCGAGCAGCGGCTGTTCGACGAGGCCCTGGAGCAGGTGGAGCTGGCCGACCGTCTCGGCATCGACTTCGCCTGGGAGGTGGAGCACCACTTCCTGGAGGAGTACTCCCACTCGTCGGCGCCCGAGGTGTTTCTGGCCGCCTGCTCCCAGCGCACGAAGAACATCCGCCTGGGTCACGGCATCCGCCAGGTGATCCCTCAGTACAACCACCCGGCGCGTACCGCCGAGGTGATCGCCACCCTCGATCTGGTGTCCCACGGCCGGGTGGAGTTCGGCACCGGCGAGTCGTCAGCCGAGCTCGAGCTCGGCGGGTTCAGAATTCCGGTGGCGGAGAAGCGCAACATCTACCTCGAGGCGACGGAGCAGGTCCTCAATATGCTGGCCATGGACCCCTATCCGGGCTATCAGGGCCGCTATTTCGAGATGCCGTGCCGCAACATCGTGCCGAAGCCCGTGCAGCGGCCGCATCCTCCGGTCTGGGTCGCCTGCTCACAGCGCGAGACTATCCGCATGGCGGCGCGCATGGGCATCGGCGCACTCACCTTCGCCTTCGTGGACCCGGCGGAGGCGCAATCCTGGGTGGACGAGTACTACAGCATCATCAGGAGTGACGAGTGCGTCCCCATCGGCCACGCGGTGAACGCCAACATCTGCATGGTGTCGAGCTTCTCCTGCCATCGCGACCGGGAGACCGCCGTGCGCCGGGGCCTGGAAGGCTTCGAGTTCTTCGGCTACGCCCTCGGCAGCCTGTACGGCTTCGGCGAGCACCAGCCGGGCCGCACCAACCTCTGGGAGGAGTTCCAGAGGGTGCGCAAGCCGCAGATCGAGGCGGAAGTCGGCGAGAACTTCACCCAGGCGCTGACTGCGGCCCGGGGCGGCATCGGCACCCCCGAGGATCTGCGCGGCCACCTGAAGAAGTTCGAAAGCTGCGGCGTCGATCAGGTGACCTTCATCCAGCAGGCGGGCATGAATCGGCACGAGCATATCTGCGAGGCTCTGGAGCTGTTCGCCGCGGAGGTGATGCCGGAGTTCAAGGAGCGTGAGGCGGAGCGCGAGGAGAAGAAGGCGAAGGAGCTCGCACCCTATATCGAGGCGGCCCTCGAGCGTAAGCTCCGGATGCCGGTGCCGCGGGACGAGGACATCCCCAAGTTCATGGCCCTCGGCCGGCGCGTCACGGAGGAGGACAAGAACCGGCCCTCCATCTACCAGCGGCCCGCGGCGAACGAGAAGTAGGAATCGTCAGCGCGATCTGTCCACCAGGATTGCGACGGGTCGCGCGGTTCTCATTCTGCTGCGACGCTTTGGGGCGCTGAGGCATCTTAGGGTGACGAATGGCCAGCTTCGCGGACATCCGACTGGACGGCGGCATCGCGCGCGCGCTGCGACGCGGAGATCGACGCGCCCAGGCGGTGACCTACCGGTTGCTTTCCCCCGTGGTGATGGGAATGGCCGTGCGCATCCTGCAGGACGAGGGGCTGGCCCAGGACGTCGTGCAGGATACCTTCGTCGAGCTGATCGACAAGGCGTCGACCCTCCGGGACCCCGAGGCTGTGGTGGGGTGGGTTCGCCGGGTTGCGGTCAACCATTGCTACATGCGGCTGCGTTCACCCTGGCACCGGCGCCGCTCGGCGGACGCGGCCGACCTGGAGCAGCTCGATGTGACGAGCAGCGACGCGCGGCTGGGGGGCTACCGTGACATCGAGCGGGCCCTCGGCGTGCTGTCCCCGGAGACCCGGCTGGTCATCTGGCTGCACGACGTCGAAGGCTACACCCACAAGGAGATCGGCGAGCTGACCGGGCAGACGGCGAGCTACTCGAAATCCCAGCTCGCGCGTGGCTATGAGAAACTTTCTCGAATGCTGAGAGGCACCGATGGAGAAGGACCGGAAACTGACGCTGTCAGACCTGCTTGCGTTCCGTGACGGCGAGACCGACGACGCCGAGGTGGCCGCCGCGGTGTCGGGGGACGTTGCGTTGCGCGAGGAACTCGCCCGCCTCGAGCGGATGAAGTCCGAGCTGCTGGCGCTTCCCACCGTCACGCCCGACGCTGCCGTCTGGCAGGCCATCGAAGAGCGCACGGTAGGTCGGCGGGTTTCCTGGCTGCAGCGGTATCCGCTCGCCACTGCCGCCTGCATGTTCGTCGCTGCCGCCATCGCCGTGATGGTGTTGAGTCCGGCCGGCGAGCCGCCGAGTCCGGGTCCGGCGGCGCAGGTCGCGGACCCGGTAGCGCACCTCATGGTGCAGTCGCGGCAGCTGGAGTCGCAGCTTTTCACCCGCGCCAGCGCTTCGCCCGCCGTGACGACGCCGAGCGAGCAGGCGCTGACCCTCGGTATCGCCGACGTGGACGACCAGCTCAACGAGTTGTACCGGTCGGGCGCTGCCGATCCCGACGCGCGGGAGCGGCTGTGGCGACAGCGGGTCATGTTGCTGGAATCCCTGGCCGAGGTGCAGCGGAGCGAGGCGATCCTGCGTCCTGCCATCTATTAGGAGTTGGCTGAAGGAATGACCATGCGAGGCTATCGGACACGGGCGCTGGCGGTGCTCGGCCTATCGGTGCTGGGCCTGTCGGGGCTCGGCACGGCACCGATCTGCCGGGCTGCGGAGCCGCCCGGCGGGACGAGCGATTCTGCGGACAACCCGGCGATCCTCCAGCAGCGGATCGACCACGCGCGCAAGGAGCTGGAAAAGGCCGCTCGTCAGCTTGCCGATCTGAACACCCGCATGTGGAGCATGGAGACCAGTGGAACGCGGTCCAGAGAGCCAATGCTCGGCGTTCTGCTGGGCGACGCCGGCGACGACACCGGCATCGAGCTCGCGGGGGTGACGCCGGGCGGCGGCGCCGAGCAGGCGGGAATGAAGGCCGGAGACCGCGTCGTCGCCGTGAACGGCACGCGGCTCGATCGGGGCGGCAACCCCAAGCCCTTGTCGCTCCTCGGCCAGGCCATGTCGAACGTCCAGGCCGGCGACACGGTCAAGGTCGAGTACGTGCGTGACGGCGAGACCCGGCATGCCCAGGTCGTGACCCAGGAGCGCGGGCAGTACATGGCGAAGCTGATGGAACAGAAAAAGCCGTGGCTGCAGACCTTGCAGTCTTTGCCGGACCTCGAAGACCTGGCCGCGTTGAAGGGTTTATCGGCGCTGGAGGCGGCCGACGCGGGCGGCTCCGGTCCGCAGATACGACAGATCCCCGCCGGTCTGCAGCTCGAGGACGTGTCCGGCGCGCTCGCCGGCTACTTCCAGGTGGACCGGGGGGTGCTGGTGGTGCGCGCGCCGGCCCGGTCCCCCGGGCTCGAGGGCGGCGACATCCTGCTGGCCATCGGCGGCCAGGCGGTGAGCGGTGCCGATGGGGCGCTGGAGACGCTCGGCTCCGCCAAGGGCAGCGTGAAGGTGCGGGTGAAGCGTCACGGCCGCATTCGTGAGGAGGATCTGGACGCCGACGCCCTGAATTCCGAGCAGACCGTGCAGGTGACCAACGGCGATCGCCGTATCCGCGTCGAGCAGCCCGCGAAGGACGCCGGCGCCTCCGATGATTCTCCGTAGGGGGGCGTCAGGGCTTGAGGGTCGCGACCGGGAGGTCGCTCCCACAGATCTGGTGCGGCTCCCACACTTCGCCTGGCGGGGCTCAGGAGGAGGTCGACAGCGATTCCAGCTCCGTGGAGGCTTCGAGCCAGCCTTCTTCAGCCCGCTCGAGGCTCTGCCGCAGTCGGCCGGCCTCCGCGAGCAGCGAGTCCAGATCCTCCGCCGGCAGGCTGTGGTAGACGTCCGGGTCGCCGAGCCGCGATTCCACTTCCTTAAGCCGCGCGCTGAGGGACTCCATCTTCCGTTCCTGATCCCGCACCCGATCCTGTAACGGCTTCAGGCGCCGGCGCTGCTCGGCCGCCGCACGCCGGGCCTCGCGGCGGGCCGGCTTGGACTCCCCGTCTCCGGCGGCCGCGCCCGCGCGTTCCACAGGGCCGCCGCGGCCTGCCGTGTAGGCATCCAAGTCGTCAACGTAGGTCTCGACGCGGCCGTTCTCGACCAGCCAGAGCTCGTCGACGGTTCGCTTCAGCAGGCTGCGGTCGTGAGAGACCAGCAGCAGGGCGCCGGCATAGTCCTGCAGGGCGAGGCCGAGGGCCTCGCGCATGTCCAGATCCAGGTGGTTGGTGGGCTCGTCGAGCACCAGCAGGGCGGGGCGGGTCAGCGCCATCATTGCCAGCGCCAGCCGGGCCTTTTCACCTCCGGACAGGGTGCGGACCGGCCGATCCGCCTGATCGCCGGAGAATCCCCACCGCCCGAGATAGTCGCGGCACCACTGCTCCTTCTGGCCGGGCTGACTTTCCGCGAGCTGAGCCAGCGGCGAGCGCTCGGCGTCCAGGGTTTCGAGCTGGTGCTGGGCAAAGTAGCCGATCCGAGAGTGCTGGCCGCGGACGAGCTCCCCGCTCATCGGAGCCAGAGCCCCCACCAGACACTTCAGCAGGGTGGATTTACCGGCGCCGTTCACCCCCAGCACACCGATCCGTGCGCCCGGCAGCACGGTGCGACGGATGCCGCTCAGCACCGGCTGGTCACCGTACCCTACGGCTACGTCAGTGAGCGTGAGCAGCGGTGTGGACATCTTTTCCGGGTCGGGGAAGGCGAACCGGTACGGTGAATCCGCGTAGACGGGCGCCATGGTCTGCATCCGCTCCAGCGCCTTCAGCCGGCTCTGCACCTGCCTGGCCTTGCTGGCCTTGGCGCGAAAGCGGTCGATGAACGACTGTATGTGCCGGATCTCGTCCTGCTGCTTCGCGTAGGCCGCCTGCTGATGGCTGAGCACCTCCGCGCGCTGGCGTTCGAAGGCCGAGTAGTTGCCCCGGTAGCTGTCAGCCAGACAGTCGTGCAGGTGCACGATGTGATCGGTGACCGCATCCAGGAAGTCCCGGTCGTGCGCGATGATCACCAGGGTGCCCTGAAACCGGCCGAGCCAGCGCTCGAGCCAGAGGGTCGCGTCCAGGTCCAGGTGGTTGGTCGGCTCGTCCAGCAGCAGCGCGTCGGCGGGGCACATCAGGGCCTGCGCAAGGTTCGCGCGAATGCGCCAGCCGCCGGAGAAATCCCGGAACGGCCGGGTGAAGTCGGCGGTTTCAAAACCGAGTCCGGAGGCGATCTCGCCGGCCCGGGCTTCCGCCTGGTAGCCTCCCAGATCGGCCAACGTGGCGTGCAGATTAGCGAGCTCCAGATCGCGGCCCGCGGTCTCGGCATCGCGCATGCGCCGTTCCACCGCCCGAAGCTCCCGGTGGCCGTCGATGATGTACTCCAGCAGCGGCCGGTCGGTTACCCGTACCTGCTGCGCCATGTATGCGATCCGCCACTCCGGCGGAACGCGCACCTCGCCCTCGTCCGGCTGCAGGCGCCCCAGGAGAAGCTGGAACAGGGTGGATTTGCCGGCGCCGTTCCGGCCCACGAGCCCGGTCTTCTGACCCGCATGAACGGTGCAGGAGAGGTGCGAGAACACGGAGGTCTCACCCCGCGAGAACGAGATGTCGATGGCTTGCAGCATGTTTGGGCAGTCCGCCGGCGGGCGCGGCGGCGCATTCTAACCGGAGGGGGTTCTCACGGACAGCGTAGCAACGACCCGCAGGCGGTCAGGCGCTGAGGCTCCGGTCCTGTGCCGGCTGGCGGGGCACGGCCCGCGGCTCGACTCTGAGCTCGCGCAGGCCCGGCTCGGCCACCTTGGGTTGGCCGTCGATCCAGCGCATCAGCTCCCACCAGGCGGGAGTCTCCTTGCGCGCTGCCCGCGAGTCGACCATATCGACCACACCCTTGCCGAGCTCGGCCGCTTCCATGTAGACCGGGCTGTCGCGGAAGGTGGCCACGGTGGGCACGTCCAGACACGCCAGGAAGTGCTGGAGCTTGGCGTGGGTCTCGGTGTTGGGCTGGACGCGGTTGGCGATGACGCCGAGCGGCCGCGGGGACGCGCGGAATGCGCGATGGGTGATCAACTCGGTGATGAATCGGCTGCCGGCCTGGATGTCGATGGACGACGGCTGCAGCGGCACCAGCACCACGTCGGTCTGCTTGAGCAGCATCTCGAGATCGCGGTCGCGGGCGTTGGAGTGGCCGTCGACGATGACGCGATCGACGTTGGCGGGCAGTCGGTTCTGGAACGCCTGGGTCTGGTACATGCTGGAGCGCCGATGCGCCGGCACCAGGTGCACCCTGGGCAGATCCATCGGGCGTTGCTCGGCCCAATAGGTGCTCGATGCCTGAGGATCGTTGTCCATCAGCGCGACCACGTGCTTGGCGCTGGCGAAGGCGACGGCGAGATTGGTCGCGATCGTAGTTTTGCCGCAGCCACCCTTGCCATTGATGACAAGAATGCGGCGTGCTTGTGGATCCATCATGCAGCCCCTGTTCGGGCGCTCCCGACGACATCGAGAGGATCCGCGGCTTCGGTCCTCATCCGACTAGAGCGCCAGTATCCTATGCTGTTGCGGTGCCGGCGCCGAGCGCCGCCACCGTTTCCCCCGCAGGTCGACCGGTATGAAGGCCCGATTCTTAGGTGTCTGGCACTGGCCGGGACCGACCCGCGGGCAAATATAACACCCGCCGTTCCAAAATCTCCAGGCGCCATTGAAGTTTCCCCGGGACAACGGCTTAGCCCAGCTCAGTGCACGTCGGGGTGGAGTAGCTGGTCCTCCAGCTCGAACCGGGTGCAGAGAACCCGGGCCATCTGCTCCAGGGCGTGTCGGACTTCGGCCAGCCGGATGCTCGGCAGGTCACCGAACCGGTCGTTGAACGCGAGCCCGGCGTTGGTGGTGGCCTCGATGAGCGCGTAGGAGCGGGCCGACAGGGACAGCCGCTGGAAGACGCGGAAGTGGCCTACCGACAAGTAATCTACCAGAGAATCGCAGAACCGCGTCAACAGCGCGTGGGACAGATCCGCCAGGTCGCCGTTCAGCGCGTGGTTCAGCTTGACGAGATAGCTGATGAGGCGCTGCCGGCAGTCGCTGAACGATCGATCCGCGGCCATGAGATACGGGTCGGTGCTGGCGGTGGCGCGCAGGCGGTGCAGTGTGTCCGTTGCCGTCTCCATCTGGAGCTCCCTTGCTTTTTGTCAAAAAAGCTTAGCAACGGATGGGGATTGCGCCAGCCGCCTGCGGCGGGACGTGTCAACGGCGATTACCGGCGAGAAGCTGCAGGACCGCGAGCGCAGCAATGGCCGCAAATCCGACCAGCGCCCAGCCGGGCAGCGTCAGGACGAAGCGGAAGGTGACCTCGGCACAGTCCCCGGTGCCGTGGGTCATGGCCCGCAGAACGTCACCGAAAGGGAATCCCCGGATCAGGTAGTCGATGTCCGGACCGCAGGCCGGCACCTGGTCCGCCGGGAGGCTCTGCAGATAGAGCTGGCGAATGGAAAAGCCGCCGCCGATCACGGCGCTCAGCAGCGACAGCACCGGGTAGATGCCCCAGCGGGGCTCGTGCATGAGCCCGACCAAGGCGAATGCGCCCGCGGCGAAGAACCAGATCCGCTGCATCAGGCAAAGCGGGCACGGCGTCTTGCCCCACACGTGCTCGAGCACGAGGGCACCGAACAGCAGCGCGCCGCACAGCGCGAGAATGGCCAGGGCCAGGTTTTCGGAGGTGGGCCGCAGCACGGTGCGGTGGCTTGCCATGGGCTGGTGCACGTACAAGGTCTCCTCGACGCTGTGCGTCTGTGGGAGCGGCCTCCCGGCCGCGATCCTACCGCCGGTTCTCGAGCCAGCTCGACGCATGCCGGATCAGATCCGGAAAATACTCGAGAAAATCTTCCTCGAGACCCGGCAGGTGCGCGTCTACGGCAGCCAGCATGGGCTCGTCGAGAATTTGCCGGCCGAGCCGGCGGGTGATCGATCTGAGAGCTTGCTGCATGGCATCGGTACGGCGGTAGCCGGCCAGCAGATCCTGCTCGCACATGTAGTTGAAGAACCGGCGTCCGGATCCCGGCAGGCGGTGGACGTGCGGGCGGATGGCCTGGTAGGCGCGGGCGGTGAACGACGGCAGCGGCGCCGGGTGAAACCGCTGCCAGTGCTGCGCCAGCAGGTGATCGGCGACCACGTCCACGAAGATCGGGGCGAACCGGCGGAGGGTGCCCGGGAAACGGTCGCAGCTGCGCCGGATGACCCCGTGGGCGTTGCTGTAGGCATCGATGCGCCGGTGCAGGCGCACGCCCTCGGCCAGGTGTTCCGGCAGGCATTCCGGGACCGGGCCCTTCAGGAAATCGGCGACGAACCCGCCGGCGATGAGGTCCGGGTGCACGTCGGCCACGGCGCGGTCGGGAATCAGGCAGTGGGCGAGGAAGTTCATGGCCGGTGAGCTCAGCCGAGGGCCAGGTAGCGCTCCAGGAACGTGTCGAACGGCACGTCGTCGGCCGCTTCGATCTGGGCCTGAGCCTCCAGCGACGCCTGCGCTTCGGCCTCGAACTGCGCCAGCGCGTCCGGCAGCAGCGGGTGCTCGTTGAAGTAGCCCTTGTGGGCAATGGACTGGTTCATGGCGAAGCGGAAAAACGGAATGCCCTGGCTCGACATCACCTGCAGCATCCGCGCCGACGGCGTAAGGTCCGGTTCCTCGGCCTTGTGGCGCTGCTCGGCCCAGGACCGGGTGTACACCTTGCCGCCGTGGGCGCGGTCGAGCAGCTCGGCCAGGCGACGGCAGCCGTCGAGGATTTCCTTCGACCAGGCAACGCGGCTGACGGTGCCCGAGTCGCGGGCCAGGGTCAGGTCGTCGCGGCGGCCTTCCTCCACCACCCGAAGCTGGTTCTCGCCCATCATGCGGCTTTCCCGCTCGCTGTCGGGCGGGCTGTCACTGAGCAGGCAATACAGCAGGAACACGTCGAGAAAGCGCATCTCCGGGACGTCGATGCCCACGTGCAGGAACGGATTGAGGTCGAGGCAGCGCACCTCCACGTACTCCACGCCGCGCTCGGTGAGGGCTCGCAGCGGCCGCTCGCCGTGGCGCACCGGTTGCTTCGGCCGAATGGTGCCGTAGAACTCGTTCTCGATCTGCAGCAGCGAGGTGTTGAGCTGGCGGTACTCGCCGTTCACCTTCACGCCGATTTTCTGGTACGGCGGGTACGGTCGGGTCAGCGCCCGGCGCATGGAGCGGGCGTACTGCTCGAGGCTGTTGTAGGAGATGTGCAGCTCGCTCTGAGCATCGCTCTGGTAGCCCAGCCGCCCCATGCGGAGCGACGTCGCGTGGGGCAGATACAGCGACCCTTCGTCGAATGCCTGGAGCCGATGGGGACGGTCCTTGACGAACGACTTGCATAGCACGGGGGAAGCGCCGAAGAGGTAGATCAGGAGCCACGAGTATCTGCGGAAGTTGCGGATCAGCGCGAAATAGCGGCGGGTGCGGAAGTCGCTGTCCGCCGACTCGCCCACGGCCTCCGCCAGCACCGGCCAGAAGCTTTCGGGGACGGAGAAGTTGTAGTGGATGCCGGAGATGGTCTGCATCAGCCGCCCGTACCGGTTGCCGAGCCCCAGCCGATAGACCGTCTTGGCCGTGCCGATGTTCGAGCTGCCGTAACGGCCCACTGGAATGTCGGGGTCGTTGCCCAGCAGGCACGGCATGCTGGCCGTCCACAACAGCTCGTCGCCGATGCCGTGATAGACGAAGCGGTGGACGTCCTCGAGCTCGCGAATCGCGTCGTCGGGCGAGGCGTGCACGCCGGTGATGAGCTCGACCTGGGCTTCCGAGAAATCCGTGGTGATCTGCGGGTGAGTGAGCGGCGACCCCAGCGCCGCGGGATGCGGCTGTTGGGACAAGGTGCCGTCGCAGGCCACCCTGAGGCTCTCTTTCTCGATTCCGCGACGCAAAGTGCGAACGGCGTCGGGGTTCTGCTCCAACGCCTCTAGAATCTCCGTCGACACTGGGGTCGCGGTGTCGGCCACGGCGTTCGTCCCACCTGAAGTGGGGGGCAAGATTAGCTAGAAATCGGTCGAGGGGCCAGCGTCCACGATGGCGGGATCCACGTCGAAGCGGGCGAAGTTCTCGGCGAACTTGACGATCAGCCTGCGCGCCGCCGCGTCGTAAGCTTCCTTGTCTGCCCAGGTGTGCCGCGGATTCAGCAGGTGATGCTCCACCCCCGGCACCCCCTTCGGGATGGTCAGGTTCAGGCCCGGCAGGTAGTCGGTGGCCACGCCGTCCAGGTCACCGTTCTGGATGGCAGTGATGATGGCCCGGGTGGTAGGGATGCTGAACCGCTTGCCGACTCCGTAGCCGCCGCCGGTCCAGCCGGTGTTCACCAGGAATACCTCGGAGCCGAAATCCTCGATCCGCTTCATCAGAAGGTCGGCGTAGACGCCGGCCGGGCGGGGAAAGAACGGCGCGCCGAAGCAGGTGGAGAACGTGGCCTTGTAGGGTTCCGTGGACCCCACCTCCGTCGAGCCGACCTGGGCCGTGTAGCCGGAGAGGAAGTGATAGGCGGCCGCTTCCTTGGACAGGATCGACACCGGCGGCAGCACGCCGCTGACGTCGCAGGTGAGGAAGATGACCTTGTCCGGCTCGCCGCCGCGATTCTCCGGCACCTTGGCGTCGATGGCGTCGCGGTGATAGCAGGCCCGGGTGTTCTCGGTGAGGCTCGAGTCGCTGTAGTCGGGATCGCGGGTCTCAGGATCGATCACTACGTTTTCGACGATGGCGCCGAAGGAGATCGCGTCCCAGATCATGGGCTCGTTCTCCCGCGACAGATCGATGCACTTGGCGTAGCAGCCGCCTTCGAAGTTGAACACGGTGCCCTTGCCCCAGCCGTGCTCGTCGTCGCCGATGAGCCGCCGCGACGGGTCCGCCGACAGGGTCGTCTTGCCCGTGCCAGAGAGGCCGAAGAACAAGGTCACGTCGCCCTCGTCGCCCATGTTGGCGGAGCAGTGCATGGGCAGCACGTCCTTCTCGGGCAGCAGGAAGTTCAGCACCGAGAACATGGACTTCTTCATCTCGCCGGCGTAGCGCATGCCGGCGAGCAGCACGCGCCGGCGGGCGAAATTGATCATTACGGTGCCGTCGCTGGCGGTGCCGTCGCGCGCGGGCTCGCAGACGAAGCCGGGGGCATTCACCACCTGCCACACTTCCTTGTTGTGCGGGTTGTAGTGCTCGGGGGTGATGAACAACGCCCGGCCGAACAGCGCGTGCCAGGCGTACTCCGTGGTGACCTCGATGGGCAGGTAATGCTCGGGGTCCGCGCCCACGTGCAGATGGGAAAGGAAGTTGTCGCGACCGCCCAGGTGAACCTGCACCCGGTCCCACAGGGCGTCGAACACCTCCGGCGCGATGGGCTGATTGATCGCGCCCCAGTCGATGGCGTCGCGCGTGGAAGGCTCGTCGACGATGAACCGGTCCTTCGGTGAGCGGCCGGTGCGTGAGCCGGTGCGGACCACCAGCGCGCCGTTGCTGGCGAACTCCGCCTCGCCCCTGACGACGGCAAGCTCGGCAAGCACGGGCGAGGAAACATCCTCGTACGTGTTGTGCTTCGATGTGGTATCGATGTCGACGGCCATGTTGCTCGTGTGTTCTTCCGGTGAGCGCGCAATTATGCCAGAGCGGGCCGATCAAGGCACACGATCGGTTGGCGGACAATGTAAATCCGCCGTTACACCGGTGTGAACCCCACTGTGGGAGCGAGCTGTGGGAGCGAGCTCCCGCTCGCGATCCGGGCTGGTGGGAGCGAGCTCCCGCTCGCGATTCAATGCACCCGCGGCCCGTCCGGCTCGTAGAGCATCAGCGCGTCCACCTTGTCGTAGCCGTAGTGCGCGCCGCAGATCTCGCAGGTGACGTCCACCGACCCCCGCTCTTCGAGGAGCTCGACGATCTCGTGGCGCGGCAGGGCGCGCAGCATGCGCTCCACCCGTTCACGGCTGCAGGTGCAGGAGAACTCGAGGCTCCGCGCCGGGTGCACGGTGATGGTGTGATGCTGGAAAAGCCGCCGCAGCAGGTCGCTCAGCGGCAGCCGGTTGAGCTCGTCGGCGCTGACGGTGCCGGCAAGCATTTCCACCTCGCGCCACACCTCGTCCCGCAGATCCAGGGTCAGCTCGGTGGCGAGATCGGAGACCGGCAGGCGCTGCAGCAGCAGCCCGCTAACGGAGTCGCCGTCGAACGCCATGAACAGCCGCGTCGGCACCTGCTCGCTGTTGGTGAAGTAGTCCTCGAGATTGCGGGCGAGACTGTCGTCGCCGAGGCCGACTACCCCCTGATAGGCGGTCGCGTCCGGCGCCCGCTCGGGATCGGGGGTCAGGGTGATCGCCATCTGCCCGGCGCCCAGCAGGGTCGACAGGGCTGGCTCGTCGGCGAGGGCGCCCGCGTGCATCGGCTGGGCCTCCACGCCGGCTCCCTTGCGCCACCGAACGATGCCGCGCAGCAGACTGCGTTGCCGGCATTCCGCCAGCGCCGTGCTGACGGCGGCACCGTTGCCCCGCGCCTGCAGGGCGACGGTGCCCTGAAACTTGATGCTGTCGGCCATGAGGCTGACGGCGGCCAGCATCTCCGCCAGCAGCCGCCGCGCCGGCGTCGGGTACGCCTGCCGGTCGAACGCTTCGGCCAGGGTGCCGGACAGACGAACCCACTGCCCGCGGATGGGCGCATCGGCGAAGCTGAATCGATGGATGATGTCGTCAGTCATCGGTCCTCACTTGTGGGAGCGCTCATCCTTGTGGGAGCGCGATCATCCATGTGGGAGCGGCCTCCGGCCGCGATCTGCAGATCGCGAGCAGGAGCTCGCTCCCACAGTCTGGCTCCTACCGATCGTCGTCGTCGCCATGCTTCAGCTTCGCCAGCTCCCGCCGATCGCGCTTGCTGGGACGCTTCTGCGGCACCCGAAGCCCGGCGTTCTCCATCCGCCGCCGCGCCCGCTCCGCCTCGCGGGCCTCAATGCTTTCCACCGTTTCCCGGTAGAGGGTGGCGGCGACGGTGGCGTTCCCCCGCTGCTCCGACAGGCCGGTCACCTCGACGACGTGGGTCGCCGATGCCCGGCGAATCTCCAGCACGTCACCGACGACAACTTCTTTGCTCACCTTCGGACGGAGACGGCCGCCGGCTCCGTCCGGCCTCTCGGCCTCCGGCCGGCGCGGGCCTGGAGGCTCCAGATGCACCTTTCCACCCTCGATGGCGGCCTTGGCCTGACTGCGGGTTTTGAAGAACCGGGCCGCCCACAGCCAGCGGTCCAGCCGCACGGCGCCGTGGATCGACGGGTCGCTGCGGTTCCGCTCAGCCACCGGGCAGCAGATCCCGGAAGTCGTTGAACGCCGGATAGTGGAGGCCGCCGCGCAGCGGACGCGCGGAGTCCGGCTGACTCACCGTGAGCAGGTAGCGGATGCCGAACGCCTCCGCGGCCCGCAGCACCTGACCGTTGTCGTCGATCAGCAGCGTGCGCGCCGGATCGAACGGGTGCTCGGCGATGAGCGCGGCCCAGAATTCGGCGGACTCCTTGGGGGTGCCATAGTCGTGGCAGGACACGTGGGCGTCGAGTCGGGCGATGACGTTGCTGTGCAGGTTCTTGACGTCGAGGCTCGCCCGGTGGGCGTTGGTCACCAGCACGGCCCGCTTGCCCTGGCCGCGCAGCCACTGAAGAAAACGCTCCGCATTGGGGCGGAAGCGGATCAGCTCCACCAGCTCATGGTGCAGAGCGACCACGTCCAGCCCGGTGAACTCGGCCCAATGGTCCAGGCAGTAGAACGTGAGCGTGCCGAAGTGCTCGTTCATGTGAGAGAACAGGTGCGAGCGGGCAGCCATCGGCGTCAGGTCGTGGAGCGCCCCGTAGCGCTGCGGCAACAGGTGATTCCACAGGGTGTTGTCGTAGTACAGGTCCAGCAGAGTGCCGTCCATGTCCAGCAGCACGGTGTCGATGTGGTCCCAGTCGATCATGTTCCTGAAGGTTGCGGTCGGCTTGCTGCACGAGGCCCGTATAATACCGCGTTGCTCATAGACCCGAGGTGGTAAGTGGGGGTTCCTGAGATCAAGGCCGTGCGCGAGCTGGCGAGGACCCGGTTCTTCCGCATCGAGGAGCTGGACCTGGTATTCGCGGGCGGCGTGGAGCGTACCTACGAGCGCCTCCCGGGGGGCGGCAAACCGGCCGTCATGGTGGTGGCCCTGAACGATGCCGGCGAGCTGGTGCTGATTCGCGAGTATTGCGCGGGCTTCCACGAGATGCAGCTCACCCTCGTGAAGGGCGCGGTGGAAGGCGAGGAATCCCTCGAGGAGGCCGCCAACCGCGAGCTGAGAGAGGAAGCCGGCTTCGCCGCCCGCCATATCCGCTTCGTCAAACGGTTGAACCTGGCCCCGGGCCATATGGGCTTCACCATCAACGTCCTGGTGGCGAGCGGCCTCTATCCGGCGCCGCTGCCGGCGGACGAGCCTGAGCCGCCGGAAGTGGTGCTGTGGCCGCTGGAGCGCCTGGACGATCTGGTGCATGGTGACGAGTTCCAGGAGGCTCGCGCCATCGCCGGGCTGTGTCTGGCACGCCCGTTGCTGACCCAGCTCGTCGCGGGCAGCCAATGACGCACCAGCAAGTCACCAACAACAAGGAAAGGTACCCACTCCCCATGCACGCCTCTTTGACGCAATCACTCATCGACCTGGCGCGCCGCGCCGGCGATGCCATCCTCGAGATCTACCGCACCGACTTCGACGTGGAGACCAAGGACGACCAGTCTCCGCTCACCCGCGCCGACCTGGCCGCGCATCGGGTGATCGTCGAAGGACTTTCGGCCCTTACCCCCGACCTGCCGGTGGTGTCGGAGGAGTCGAGCCCAGCGGAATATGCGGTGCGCAGGACCTGGCCCCGCTATTGGCTGGTGGACCCCCTCGACGGCACCAAGGAGTTCATCAATCGCAACGGCGAATTCACCGTGAACATCGCCCTGATCGAGGAGCATCGGCCGGTGTTCGGGGTGGTGGGCGTGCCGGACCAGGGGCTGGTGTACACCGGCGACGTGGCCGCCGCCGCCGCATTCCGCCACGACGGCCAGGGCAGTGAAGCGCTGCACGGCCGCAAGCTGCGAGAGGACGCGCCGCTGGTGGTGGTGGCCAGCCGCAGCCACGGCGGCGAGCGTCTGGAGCGGTACCTGGAATCCCTCGCCGATTTGTTCCCGGAGGTGTCGCGAACGCCCGTCGGCAGCTCGCTGAAGCTGTGCATCCTGGCCGAGGGTCAGGCGGATTTCTATCCACGGCTCGGCCCCACCTCGGAGTGGGACATCGCCGCCGCCCACGCGGTGCTCGCCGCGGCGGGCGGTACCGTCTGGAGGGTGGACGGCGAGCCCCTCAGCTACAACGCCAAAGAGTCGTTCCTGAACCCCGAGTTCTTCGCCGTCTCCGACGCCACCTACCCCTGGAAGGACAAGCTGCCACCAGTGGACTGACGCAGTGGGAGCGGCCTCCCGGCCGCGATCTCTGTCTCCCGCGCAGCAGTGGTGACCGGGCGACCGGCTCCGAGCGGAAGATCGCGGCCGGGAGGCCGCTCCCACCCTTCGCTCGCGTATAATCTCCGCCTTTTGCCAGCGAGACGAAGGAGGGGGATCCATGCCCGGCGAACGACCGCTACCGAAACCCACGCCCGAAACGGCGCATTTCTGGGAAGGCACGCGCGCGGGTGAGCTGCGCCTGCAGCGCTGCGACGACTGCGACCACGTCTACTTCCCGCCGCGCCCGTTCTGCCCGAAATGCGCATCGCGCTCCGTGACGGTGTTCGCCGCCAGCGGCCGCGGCCGGCTCGACAGCTACGTGATCAGCCACCGCCCGCACCGCGCCTTCGACCCGCCGTATGCCATCGCGCTGGTGGCACTCGAGGAAGGCCCGCGGCTGATGTCGAACATCGTCGACTGCGAGCAGACTCCGGAAGCGTTGATCCTCGACATGCCGCTCGAGGTGGCGTTCGAGCCGCAGAACGACGAGATCACCTTGCCGCTGTTCCGGCCGGCGCACACCGGCGGAGGCGCGCAGCAATGACCGATCTGACCCGACAAGTCGCCATCGTCGGCGCCGCCGAGACCACCGACCTCGGCGTGATCCCCAACATGAGCCAGATCCAGCTTCACGCGGACGCGGCGCTCAACACGATGGCGGACGCCGGGCTGAAGCCGTCCGACATCGACGGCGTCGCCACCGCCGGTGAAAGCCCCACGGCGATCGCCCACTATCTCGGCATCACGCCGCAGTGGGTGGACGGCACGTCGGTAGGCGGCTGCTCGTTCATGATTCACGTCCGCCACGCCGTCGCCGCGCTGCTCGCCGGCCACTGCACGACGGTGCTCATCACCCACGGCGAGAGCGGACGTTCCGGCATCGGCCGCGGCGGCCGTGGCATGGCAGCGGCTTCGCTGTCCGGGCAGTTCGAGTCGCCCTACGGCGTGATGGGTCCACCGACGCTGTTCACCCTGCCGGTGCTGCGGTACATGAAAACCTACGGCCTCACCCACGAGCAGCTCGCCATGGTGGCCGTGGTGCAGCGGCAATGGGCGTCGCTGAACCCGCGCGCCACGTTCCGCGACCCCATCAGCGTGGACGACGTGCTGAGCTCCCGGATGATCGCCTACCCGTTCCACCTGCTGGAATGCTGTCTGGTCACCGACGGCGGCGGCGCGCTGATCCTCACCACCGCTGACCGCGCGGCCGACTTCCCACGGCCGTCCGTTTACGTCTGGGGCACCGGCGAGAGCGTCGAGACGCCGATGGTCAGCCAGATGGAGGATCTCACCTCATCGAAGGCGTTCTCCGTCGCCGGTCCCCGCGCCATGGCGGACGCCGGCATCTCCCACGCCGATGTGGATCACATGATGGTCTACGACGCCTTCGCCCACTTGCCCATCTACGGCCTCGAGGACCTCGGCTTCTGCGAGCGCGGTACTGCCGGCACCTTCATCAGCGAAGGCAACACGGCGCCCGGCGGCAAGCTGCCGCTCAACACCAACGGCGGCGGACTTTCCTACATGCACTCCGGCATGTACGGCATGTACGCCCTGCAGGAGAGCGTGCGCCAGCTTCGCGGCATCGCCCCGGCGCAGGTCGAAGGCGCGGAAGTCTCACTCTGCCTGGGCGTCGGCGGCATGTTCGGCGCCAGCGGCTGCGTGGTGCTGGGGAACCAACCGAAGTCGTGATGAGTCAGCGCGCGTAGGAGCGCTCGCGAGACGGCGGCTCGATCAGTTGCGGGAGATCAGAAGCGGGGAAAGGGGGGTGGCCTCACTAGCCGGGCCTATGTCGTGTTTTCGCCCTGCCGAGGAGAATGACACTGTATGAACATACAGCACCGGCTAGTGAGGCGCTCAATATACCCAAAAAATCCGCGCAGGGGACCCCCTGCAGTCGCCGTTTGGCGACAATTTTGGAAATGTACCCTGCTATCAAAGCGTTAGACGCGCACAATCCATAGTATCTTCATTTTTTTGAGAATCGGCGGTGGCGCACCGGTTCGGCCATTGTGGAGGGCGCGAAAAGATGAGATTTTGGCGAGAAAAGATGCGATCGCTGGCGAGAAAAGGTGAGATTCGACCACCCGGTGCTCCGCTGGCGTAAAAGCTGGGTGCTGCCTGCCTGGTTGATGGTCCTCGGGCGTGCAAAACAAACTTGCGCGATACTGTTCAAAGAAAAGAGCGCTAGTCGCGAGATCCGGCCCCGTATGTCCGACAGCCTGACCGACCTGATCCTCTCCCTGGCCCCCGAAGACGGCTCCTCCATCGGCAACGGCGCAATGATGGCGCTGCTGCGCGAGCGTGTGCCGGACCTGACCGACGACGACTACTTCGCCGCGCGCGATGCGCTGGTCGATGACGGGCTTCTTGCTCGCGGCCGCGGGCGGGGCGGATCGATCATGCGGGTGGTTGACGATGCGGAGGACGGGACGATGAGTACGGGAGGAGGTCGGGGACGAGGATGCGACAAGAAGGTTTCGAACTGACCCCTACCGACGAGCCCGCGACGCGGCAGCGCGCGGCCGCGGGCGGAAAGAAAGCCGCGCGCAAGCCCGATGGGCCCGTGCAGGTGCTGAGCTATCGCCACGGCGAGACGCGGGTGAACAACCCTGAAGTCGGGATGGTCCATGCCGGCACCGATCCGGATGGCGAGAAGACGAACTGGGCCTATGACCCGCATCTCGACCCGGTGCTGAACTTCGACAGCGCGCGGGCGGGGATCGAGAAGCTGATCGACGATGCGCTGGCCAGCGACGATCCCGAGCGGATGAGAGGACGCGCTGCAGGAGCTGAAGCGGCTGCAGGCGCCCTATCTCAACTGGACGGGCAAGGCGGAGCGGACGAGCGTCGAGGTCGATACCGTCTCGCTCCATGTCCATGAACGGGTGGACCCGGCGACGATCCTGGCCAACGCGGCGAAGCGGCTGAAGGGCAAGGACGCGGCGACGCAGTGGCGGCAGCCGGACCTGTTCGCGGCGCCGTTCGAGAACCTGCCGCTGCGCCAGGCGCTGGATTTCTACCACCACGAAAAGGGCTGGTCGAACCGGCTGGTGGCGGGCGACAGCCTGCTGGTGATGAACTCGCTCCTGACCAAGGAGAGCATGGCTGGCCGCGTCCAGATGATCTACATCGACCCGCCCTACGGCATCAAATACGGGTCGAACTTCCAGCCCTTCACGAACAAGCGCGACGTGAAGGACCGCTCGGACGACGACCTCACCCAGGAACCCGAGATGATCAAGGCGTTCCGGGACACCTGGGAGCTCGGCATCCACTCCTACCTCACCTATCTGCGCGACCGGCTGATGCTGGCGCGGGAACTGCTGACTGAGAGCGGATCGGTGTTCGTGCAGATTTCGGATGAGAATGTTCACCGTGTCCGAACGATTGGACGAAGTCTTTGGCGCTGAGAACTTCGTGAACTCTATCGTGCTCCAGAAGAAGAGCGCGACCTCCGTTACCGAGTCCGTCTATGACGAGATCATCTGTATTTCGAAGAACAAAAGAGAATTAAAGATCAAGCCGCTTTTCGACAAGCGAGCTGATCCGGAAGGCGAAAGCAAGTTCAACACGATATTCCGCCGGACTGGCGAACCAGTTAATGTCTCAAAGCACCGCAAGAAGACGTTAAGGCTCTCCTTTCGAATGGTGGCCGATGGGCGCGCGTGAACTATCCCATTTAAGCAGGACCCGGAGCGCACCCGAAACAGAGATTTTGTGTACCGTGGGTACCGAAAAAGTGTGGGGCGAACAAGCACTGGAGATACAGCCCCGACGAAGGCATGCCGCGACTTGTGAAGGCAGGATCTTTGATGGCGGAGGCGCTTCTCTTGGAGGCGTTGTGTATTGGGAGGATTGGGACCCAGTCGTCGTTCAAACCTGTGGAGCGACATGCACGGCGAAAAGTATGCCATCTATGTCGTACAGACGACTGAACGAGCAATCGAACGCTGC
>CAWGGV010000008.1:0-1789348 GCA_963822255.1 uncultured Gammaproteobacteria bacterium | reverse complement strand
CATTGTTCCGATCTTTGCTCGCTTCAATCGTGAGGTGGTTGATGATCGGTAGATCGACACGCTCATAGGTATCAGCAAGGGTTTGCTCGCCGACGGCACTGTTGATCAGTCGGATCCGGAGTTCTTGCAGACATGGCTCGCGCAGAGACTGAGAATCCTCTCATCCTAAATCTGCTACAGCGCGTCGATGCCATGCTGGAGGACGGTGTGCTGGATGCGGGTGAGTCTGCGGAGCTGCTGGGTCTTCTCAGAAAGATCTCTGGCGAGCCTTCTGAGTTGGGGGAGCTCGCAAAGACGAGCACGCTTCCGGTGGACGAGCCGCTGCCAGAGATTCTCTTCGACGGCTATAGCTTCCTTTTCACCGGAACGTGCGCATTCGGAACGAGACGACAGTGCCAGGCAGCTACAGAGTCCCTCGGTGGAATGTTCTCCAAGGGCGTTACCAAGTCGCTCCACTACCTCGTCCTGGGTACATACGTCACGGAAAGCTGGGCACATGACACCTTCGGCCGGAAGATTGAGAAGGCGATCCAGTATCGGGCTAACGGCGTCCCGCTGGCGATCGTGACGGAAGAACACTGGGCGGAATCCGGCGGGCTGATTTGAGCGATCGCTGATGCCAAAGAGCGGACGGTCGGCGCTTCCGCGGAAGCGCGCCCTCTCGACGCGTAACCGTCGTTCATCGTTGCTCGCTGGACTTTCCGGGAGGCGCATCGTGAGGAATGTTCCAGCCGAAGTAGACTTCTACCTCCACGATTCTTCCGTCCCGGACCGTCAGCACCTCAGTGTTACGGAATACCTTCCCCGACACTCCAGTTCCTTCGTACGTTACTACGACCTCATCTCCCGCTTCGATCATCCGAATGAATCTGAAGCTCGCGATTCCCTCGTGATTCGGCCAACAGCGCTCGAAATAGGCCTTTCGATCGATCCGGTTATCCAATGGACTCGTGAATTGAAAGTCGTCGGCGATGACCGACTCATTGGCTGAACGATCGCTGTTTGCGTACGCAAAGTAGCTCTGCTTCGCGACGTCAATGTTGCTCATACGGCTCTCAGTTCGCGGCATCGATTCATGGTCGCACGAGAGAGTGCGGATTCGACAGCGCATTGGCGCGGGAATGACAGCTCTTGTTAAGGGTTATCCGACGCCTGCCGGCAGGGTTATTGACCTCTGCTACTTCATGCGACTGGCAGGCATCTGATAACCCTTAATAGAAGCGGTCATAGCGCGCGTATACTGTGTGCGGTGCAGCGCGAGAGGGAGCACCCTAATCCAAACGAAGTTCCTCCAATTGCTAATCCTCTGCCTGGCAAGTGGCGCAGGTATTTCTCGTTCTCAAGAACGTGAAGGCCGCGCGTTCGAGGACGTCATGCTGCAATTCATGTCATCCACAGACGCCACGAACTTCTATGTGCCGGATCACAGCGGGGGTAGCTACGGAGGCACAAAGGTTACGCTGGTTCATCGAGAACCGATGTCGAGAGCAATGCTCGGTGGGCGTGTACACGGAGGACGATGAATACACCCTGTCATTTGTCCGGGCATTCTGCTCGCAGGGCAAACTGAAGCGTCAGGCAAAAATTCAGGTGATTGTCCGCCATCCGAAGCAGGCCACCTCCCTCACCTGCCCAGAAGTGCACATCGTTGGCCTAAATCAGCTGTAGATCGGCGGTACGAGTTGCACTGGGTTAAGTCTCGCCCAGCGGCGACTATGGGTCGATCTCCGTCTCCAGCCATACGGCCTGGGAATGTCCGCTTGGCGAGCGACGACCGGATGCTCGCCTCGACAGAACTCGCATCGCGCGCCCGCGTGTCCCGTGACTCTCGAGGTCACCAACACGTGAAGGACAGCTACTTGGCAGTCCCTGCCGGACGTAGGCCAGTTCCTTATGTTGGTCCTTTTGTCAAAGGACCTCACCCAGGACGTCTTTCGTAGTGAGCGTCGAGACGCAGTCGGTTCGTCGAGCCCGAGGTATCACGGCCTACTCTGGCATGACCGCCACGCATCGAACGCCCCGGGCGCCGCTTGGGACGTGGCCCTACTTGCCTTGAGCGGCACGATTTGCGCAACTAATTTATCGTGCACGACGGCTTGCTCAATGTGGTCTTCGGCGGAGTGCGAGTGCTGGAATGGTTGCCGGCGCTGCTGGCACGTACCGGCGTGGGTTTGATGTTTGCGATTTCCGGCTGGCACAAGCTCCGCAAGCCAGATCGCTACCAGCAGATGGTCTCGACGATGCAGCGCGCCAGCGTTCCCTCCCTTGGATGACGGGCCCGTTCGCTGCCAGCGAGCTCGCTGCCGGCTCCTTGCTGCTGATCGGTTTGATGATGACGCTTGCCGGCTTCGTGCTACTGGTGATCACCCTGGTGACGATCGCCACCGTGACAGGCAGGCAGGTCGGCGGGAATGCGCTGAGCAACTGGCTCGGAAACTTCCTGTTTCTGCCGGAGGTTCTGTACCTGCTCCTGCTGCTGTGGCTGATCTTGTCTGGCCCCGGCGTTGTCAGCGTTGATTTCCTGATCCGCACCGGACTCCACTCGTCGGCATGATGCGTCGGCCTACGGGAGCGCTCGGCGTCTCCTGCATTGTCGGGAATGGTTGGTGTCGCTATGATGCTCCGGTCTTAGGGGAGTAGCCGCCTTCGCTCAGCGAAGGGTGTACGTCAACACAATTGATCCGCATGGATCATGGCGTGCACGGCTCGGAGTCTGGCGAGACCTTTGACACGGCCACCTTGAACCGGGGCGGGACGAGGCGGCGTGTCATCGGTTGGTTGGCTCCCGCCCCCCAGGTAGCTCGTGGAAGCGCTGTTCATCTCCACCGTCTCGGTGGCGCTGGCCGAAATCGGCGATAAGACTCAACTGCTCGCGCTGGTACTGGCCGCGAGATTTCGAAAGCCGTGGCCCATCATTGCCGGCATCCTCCTTGCCACCATCGTCAACCACGGCATCGCGGCCGAAGTCGGCGCGTGGGTCGGTTCCTTGCTCTCTGCTGGCGTGCAGCGTTGGCTGATCGCGGCAGCGTTCATCGCGATGGGACTGTGGGTTCTGGTTCCGGACAAAGAAGACGAGTCCGCTGAACGCTACCGCTATGGCGCGTTTCTCACCACGCTGGTTGCATTCTTCCTGGTCGAAATCGGCGATAAGACGCAGATCGCAACCGTCATGCTGGCCGCGAAGTTCCATCCCGTGTGGGTGGTTGTCTTTGGCACGACACTCGGTATGCTCGCCGCGAACGTGCCGGTGGTGCTGGCGGGCCACTTCTCGGCTGATCGACTTCCGCTGAGATTGATCCGTGCCATTGCTGGCGCGGTCTTTCTGGCCTTGGGTTTATGGGTGCTGGCGGGCGCGCTGGGCGCGTGAGAGCGCCCTTCTGCCCGACGTGCGGTATTTTCCGCACCTTTCTTTGCGTCCTTGTTCTTCGTTGCCTGCCTTAGTTTCGACATTTCTCGAAGCGCTGGCGCGATCAGCTGTGTGAACATCCCTCAACACGGCCGTCATGAGCTAACGGATTGATATGGTGAGGATTCTTCAGGTGGCACAGCCGTCAGGAGCCTAAGCCCGCGCGCGTTGATATGGCATGCGTGACCGCACCTGCGGCGCATCCGGGACGAAAAGTTGCAGATGTCGGTATCAAACCCGTGTAAAGTGCCCATGGAGAACCACCCTTCCAATCCGCGTTTGGATTCGATTTCGTGCTCGAAGCGACCAGCCTCTGCAGATTGGACGCCGCCAGGCCATGGGCGCAGTCTGAACGTCGAACGAAACTCCGCCAGGTCGGGAAATTGCGGCAGGTTCTGAAGTCATAGCTGGGGGTCAGGCCGGACATGCGACCCAGCCCATAGGAGACCGCATTTGCGAAAACCGAACTATTCACACGAGAAGCGTCAACGCGAGATGGCGAAGCAGCAGAAGCGCGAGGCGAAGAAGCTGAAAAGATCCGAGCGAACGAAATCAGATGAAGAACAAGAAACAAGCTGAAGTCACGTCCAGCGAGCGGCGTAAAGCTCTGGAACAGGACGTCGACAAATTCCTCAAGGCGGGCAATCGGATCCAGTACATCGCCGACGGCGTGTCAGCTCAGGACCCGCAAGGGAAAGGGCGACCACTACGACTGAGCCGTTCCTCGGGTACTGAAACCAAGCCATAGCGCGGTAGGCCCATAGCGTGCGCGAGCAGCAACCTCTGAGTCGATGCTCGACGTTTCGCTTGCTTTGCCCCCGCCAAGGCCCCATGCTATCGGAGCGATCTACCGTTTTGGCTTGCCCTTGACTGCCTGTCCGTTTCTCGGACGACCGATTCAAGTCACCCAACACGACCAGGTTGTTCGACACCGCTCCCGATTTGCGAGCGGATAAGCGTTATGGAGGCCATAAATGGCTATCGGAACTGTCAAATGGTTCAATCCCACCAAGGGGTTCGGCTTCATTCAACCCGAGTCCGGCTCCGCCGACGTGTTCGTACACGTTAGCGCCGTCGAAAAGGCCGGCATGGACACGCTGCAGGAAGGCCAGCGCATCAGCTACGACGTGGTTGAAGAGCGCGGTAAGAAAGCGGCAAGCAATCTGCAGAACGCTTGACCTGACGCGTTAGCGCCAAGCGGGTTCGAGAGGCCCCTCCAGGTCCGCCGATCCCGTTGGTGTCGCCGGTACGGCTGAAGTTGCATTGCTTCAGCCGTACCTGCGTGCTGGACTCAATCTCGGAGTGAGTTCAGCAGATCCCTAAGTCCCTCGGCTTCAGCCGGCTTCACGATGTAGTGCTGAAACGGCTCGCCGCGTGCTCGCGCATCGTTGGCGAAGCCGCTCAGGGCTACCAAGGTGAGCCGGTCCGGCGGGAAGTGCCTGCGAAGCTGCTCGGCGAGGTCTCTGCCGCTCATGCCGGGCATGGCGAGGTCGAGAAAAGCAACTTCCGGACGTCGTTCCAGGGCGAGCTTCAGCGCCTCGTCACCGGAATATGCCTCCAGTACGTCCTGCCCCAGTCCCTTCAGCATACTGGCGAATGCATCGGCGACGTCTGCCTGATCATCGACGACGAGGATCCGGCGGGGACGTGGCTGCGCTGCTGTCGGAGTCGGGCTTTGCGACACCGGCGGGGGGTCAGCCAGCGGCAAGGTGATGCGAAATTCGCTGCCGTGCCCCAGGCCGTCGCTGTGCGCGACGATGGTCCCGCCATGCAGATCGACCAGCCGTTTCACCAGTGACAGGCCTAGCCCCAGTCCGCCGCTTCTCCGGCCTTCATCGACTTGCCGGTACGCCTCGAACAGGCTCTCGATGTGCTCCGGCTCGATGCCGATGCCAGTGTCTCGAACCACGATCAGCGCCTGCCCATCCTCCGGTCGCGCGCTGATGCTGATCTTTCCGCCCGGCTGGGTGAAGTTGACGGCGTTCTGCAGCAGATTGTCGAGAATCTGCGCAAGCCGCTCCGGATCGGCATCGGCCGTCAGCGGCGTGTCCGGCAGGTCGAGTTCCAGGTTCACGCGCGCCCGCTCGACGTCGGGCCGAAGCGCTGCGGTAACCTCGGCGATGGTTCGGCCCACGTCGGTGGGCTGTCGGCGGAGGCTCAGCTTGTTCCGTGTGATCCGCGTTATGTCCAACAGGTCGTCCACCAGTCGCGCCATGTGCCGACTCTGGCGCTCCACCACCGCCAGCACCTTCTGCACCATGGCGGGCTCCACTGCACCTTCGGCGTTGAATGCAGTCTCCGCGGCCAGCGCGCTGTTGCGAATTGCGGCCAGGGGGTTGCGCAGCTCGTGAGCCAGCATTCCCAGAAACTCGTCCTTGCGCTCGTCGGCTTCGCGCAGCGTATGTTCCGCCTGCTTGAGCTCCGTCACGTCCACCAGCGTGATGACCACCCCGTCGATTCTGTCGTCGGCAGTACGGTATGGCCTGAGCTGAAGGATGAAGTATCGTTCGTCAATCGAGCGCACCTCCCGCTCCACAGGAGCCAGGTTCGCCAGAACACGTTGAGCGTCGTCGGTCAGGTCCTGATAGTGAAGGGAATGGGTGAGATCGCCGATGGGCCGGTCTCGGTCGCTGGACTTCACGTTGAAGATCTCGGCGAGCTTCGGCGTAAAACGTTTGATGCACAGATTCCGGTCGACGAACAGCGTCGCGATGTCCGTCGCGGCCATGAGATTCTCGAGATCGTCGTGCGCGTGGGAGACCTCCTCGAGCTTGACCTTCAGCTCCACATTCACCGTTTGCAGCTCTTCGTTGATGCTTTGCAACTCCTCCTTGCTCGTCTCGAGCTCTTCGGTAGTGGAGCGATACTCCTCGTTCAGACTCTGCAGCTCCTCGTTGGCCGCGTGCAGGTCTTCCTCTGCCGCATGATGATCCGCACGCAGATGATCGATGTGCTGCTCCGCCTGGTGCAGCTTGTCGATGAGCGCCTGCTCCCTGGCGTTGCTGGCGGCAATCGTTCCTTCGGCTGGCGGCGTCGCGGGGGCGGGCCCTGCCTCGAGAAATGTCACCAGCGCTTGCTTGATAGACTCCTCGCCACGCGTGTGCGGCTGCACCAGAACGCCGACGCGACGGGGCGTGCCGTTGAACCGGACAGGCACGAACTCCGACAGGTAGGGTTCCCGGGCCTCGAAAGCGTGTCTCAGAGCCACGATGAGCTCGCCGCGCAGCTCGGGCCGGACGGTGTCGGCCGCCGCGTCGGTGGGGGGGCCGCCCGGGTGCTGAAAAAACCGCCCAGCGGTCTCGGAGAACGTGAGCACCTGCCAGTGTTCGTCGACGACCACGCTTGGCGGTGCCTGCTCCTCGAGCAGCGTGCGGTGTATGCCTATGTCGCCGTCGCGTCTCGGCGGCTGTGCTGCGCGGCTCCAGCGTATCTGCGGAACCGTTGCGGCAAGGTCGGGGAGCACCGGCTTGGGGCGGGCCGTTCGCGGCCGCGCCTGATAGATACGGTGCTGTTTGTCCACCGGAGAAAACAGCTCCGCGTCCGCGGCCTCGGACGAGCCCAGGAACAGGTGACCGTCTTCCCGGCAGGCGTAGCGGAAGATCGCCATGACCTGATCCTGAAGCTCCCGGTTCAGGTAGATGAGCAGATTGCGGCACGAGATGAGGTGCAGCCGCGAGAAGGGCGGGTCGCGCTGCAGGCTGTGGCTGGCGAACACGACGCGATCGCGCAGCTCCGTGGCCACCCGGTAATGATCGTCGGTGGCCCGGAACCACCGCTTCAGTCGCTCGTCGGAAACGTCGGCGCTGATGGAGCTGGGATAGACACCCTCCCGCGCCATGTTCAGCGCGCGTTCGTCCACGTCTGAGGCGAAGATGGTCACCGGCTGCCGCGTCCGCGCGCGTTCCATCTCCTCGGCGAACACAATGGCGAGGCTGTAGGCTTCTTCGCCGGTAGCGCAGCCGGGGACCCAGCAACGGATGGATTCCGCGGGATCGGTGCGTTGCACCAGCGGCGCCACCACGTGCTCGCGAAGCGCTGACCAGGCATCCGCGTCCCGGAAGAACGTCGTGACGGTGATCAACAGGTCGTTCAACAGCGCCTGTACTTCCTCGACGTTCTCTTCCAGGTAGTGCAGGTACCGGGGAATGGTCGTCACGTGACTGAGCTGCATGCGCCGCGCCAGTCGCCGAAGCACGGTGTTGCGCTTGTACTTGGAGAAGTCGTTGGAGGTTCGCCGTCGCAACAGCTCGAGCACGCTCTGCAGTGCCGCTTCCTCGTCCTGTTCCACCGGGGCCTGGTGCTGGTCCCGTCTGAGGAGCCGGGCGACGGACTCGCGGTTACGGATCAGCTCCGCCAGGCGCCGAGCGAGGTCCTGTACCGGCAGCACCACGTCGGCCGCGCCGGTGGCGATGGCAGATCTCGGCATGCTCTCGTGGGCCGCTTCACTCGGATCCTGAACGAGCACCAGCCCGCCGGCTTCCTTGACCGCCTTGGCGCCGATCGCTCCGTCGGAGCCGCCGCCGGACAGTATGACGGCGAAGATGTCTCCCTGGGCGCTGCACAGCGAGCGGAAGAACAGGTCCACGGCGGCCCGTTGCCCCCTGGGTTGGTCGAAACTCGAGGCGCCAACGGACGTATCGGTCAGCTCCAGTTTCCGATCCGGAGCGATCACGTAAATATGGTCGGGCAGAAGATCGGCCCTGCTGTGGTCAGCCACTTGTATGACCGGCATCTTCGTCTCGCGGCGCAGGATCGCTGGCAGCTCGCTATCCCGGTCGGGCGCCAGGTGCACGATGACGACGTAGGCAGCACCAAGGTCGGCCGGCAGGTTCTGGAAGAGCCGCTGCAGAGCCTGCAACCCGCCGGCGGAGGCGCCGATGCCAACGACGGGGGTACGTCGCTCGGCTTCTGGTTTCGGCATGGTCGCTTGTCCGTGAAGCGCGTCGAGACGATGATTCGTAGAGTAAGGGAGCCACGACGGCCCTGTCATCATGCCACGTTTCAGCATGCAACGTTGGGGGCCGGTAGATCGGGCAGCGCTGGTGCTGGCGATTCTGCTTTCAGCTGAACCAGGACATCGTTCGGGCCTCTAACGTGGTGCCGGCTTCTACGCGCGCCGGTAAAGCGCGCCGGCAAAACGCGCCGGTAAAGACAGGAGGATGAGAGTATGAATACGCGATTGATGCGGATGGTGTTGCTGGCCTCGTCGCTGCTGATGGCAGGGCTGGTCTCTGCGCACTCCCGGGACGGCATGATGGGCCAGCAAATGGGTTGCGGCACGACTGGCCAAGGGATGATGGGCCACGACATGATGGGATCCAGCATGGGCCCCGAGATGATGGGCATGGACCACGGCATGATGGGCTCCGGCATGATGGGCTCCGGCATGATGGGCTCCGGTATGGGAATCGGCAGAATGATGGGCGTTCCCAACCTCACCGATCAGCAGCGCCAGGATCTGATTCAGCGCCATCGGCAGCTCGAAAAGCGGATGCTGGATCTGGAGAAACAGGCGCTGGATGCCCGCTTTGCGTTGGAGGACGCGTTTTCGAAGTCGACGCCCGACCCGCAGGCGGTGGGCAGCGCCATGCAGGGCATGTTCGACGTGCGCAAGCAGATGGTGCAGGCGGCGATCGTTGCCCACAACGACATGCTGGGCAAGCTCACCGACCAGCAGCGTGAGGCGCTGGAGCAGGGCCACTCGCGGATGGGCGCGATGCGCGGAAACGCCGGTGGCGATTCCATGCATCATGGGGGAATGATGCAGCAGCCGCCCCGGTAGGCTGGTCTGCGGGCTCAGCGCGTGCCCGCGGCCGTCGCGGTGCGACGTTGACGTATCAGCCAGATCAGCGCCAGAACCAGCACCGCGAGCTGCATGGCGAGCCCCTGCGCAGAGGGATATAGACCGATCAGCTCCACCGTCGGCAGGTCGATGGGGCTGATGGGTAGCCGTCCGGCCTCCTGCAGCGCGGCGATGCCCTTGCCGGTGAAGATCACCGCGAGCACCAGCACGGTATAGGCGCAGACGGTGAAGAAGACCTTGAGGGGAAGCCGCTGGCCGGCCCTGAGGATCAGCCACGTCAGTCCCGCGAGGGTGAGACCGGCAGCACCGACGCCCCACAGCACCAGGCTCTGCTGGGGCGCGTCCACCTGCAGCCACAGTGCCTGATAGAACAGCACCGTCTCGAAGATCTCGCGATATACGCTCAGGAACGACAATCCCAGCAGCAGCCATTTTGAGCGCTCCACCACGGCGCGGCCCGCGGTGTCGCCGACGAAGCGGCCCCATTCGCGGGCGGCGGCCTGACCGTGCATCCACAGCCCCACCCACAGCAGCACCGCAGCCGCCAGCAGCGCGGTAACGCCCTCGGTCAGTTCGCGCAGGGCGCCGCTGATGGCCAGTACCCAGTTGGAGACCATCCAGGTAGCCAGCCCGGCGCCGAGGGCCAGCATCCAACCGAGGTTGAGCGCGCCCAGGGCGCGCCGCCGTTCGGCCGGGGACACGTCCGCCCGTCGCACCACCACCAGCAGGGCCGCCACCACCAGGATTGCTTCCAGCCCCTCGCGGGCGAGGATGATGTAGGCACTGACGAAGGCGACCCCGCCGGCCAATGCGCCGCCGCCCAGTGCGTCTTCGCTGCGCTTCAGGAGGTCGGCCGCGCGGGCATAGGCGGCCTCGATCCGGCCGGCATCACCGTCCTTCAGCGCAGCGCGCCAGCCGGCCATGGCCTGCTCGGTTTCCCGCATCAGCGCGTTGTCGACGTTCTTCAGCGGCGCTTCCACCAGCTCGAATCCGTCCAGGTAGGCGGACAGGGCGAGCTGGCGAGCCTGGTCGGAATCACCGGCCTGCCAGGCATCGCGGCTGGCCTGGAGCTTCGAGAGCGCGATGCCGATGCCGCCGCTGTCGGCGGCGGGGCCGGCGACCGCCATGAGCGAGCGCGGGTGAGCCCGCAACCATGCCAGCGCAGCGGGCCCATCGGCGCCGTAGTCGCTCTGCAGCGCTGTTGCGCTGGAGGTCAACAGCCCCTTCGCCCCGAGCTTCGGCGCGACCCGGGCAAAGGCCGCTTGGGAGGGTTCCTGTGGCTGCTGCTGCAGCGACGCCGCGTAGAACGAAACGGACCACCGCTGGTGGTCGTCGAGGCCGGAGAAGGGAGCCATGGCCGTGCCGGGGACGCCCAGCGTGACAGTGTTGTACAGCCCGAACAGGCTGCGCCGGCTCGCGCGCGCCACGTCCTGGAAGTTCGTGGGCGGCGGATCGAGCGCCGCGGCCGCTGGACCGTCGCCGCCGCCTTCGGCGCCGTGACAGCCGGCGCACTGGCTGGCATACAGGTCTTTGCCGAGGGCAGGAGACGGCGCCTGTTCCGGCACCTGCAGTACCGGGTACCAGCGGTTCAGGTCGGCGCTGATTTGCCGGGTGAGCTTCACGACATCGCCTGGCGGCGCTTTGCGCGCCACCGCTTCAGCTAGGTCAGCGATGGCTGTGCGGAGGGATTCGCGCCCCCCGGTGGCTGGCAGTTGTGCGGCCCCGTCCTGAAGCAGCGCGACGAATTCCTGCATCTCCGCGTATTCAGCGGGGCTGATCACCGTCCCGTCGTGCACGGCGCCGGCGTAGTCGACGCCGACGTAGTCTGCCGTCTGAAGTAACTGGCGGACGCTGGCGGCGGTGCAGGTGGCGCCCCAAGCCAACGCCGCCAGTGCGAGCACGAACTGAACCTTGGCGATCTTCATGGTGCTGCGGCTGTGCCGGTGCAGAACAGAGACAGCACATGCTACGCGACCGAAACCTAATTGAAAATGATTAACATTTGCGAAGAGATGGCCGGCTTGGGCGATTCATCCGCCGGGCCGCCAGCCGGCGCATCGATCGGCGCGTTCAGAGCCTCTCGAGGGCCTGATCGATCCAGGCCTTGTGCCGCTGCTCGTCCTCGAGGTTGCCTGCTACCACCTCTTCCACCTCACGCTGCCCCTCGACCGCTTTGAGCACGTGCGCGTAGGTCTTGTTGGTCACCTCTTCGTTGGCTTTCATGGCGCCGAGGATGGCCTTGTCGCCCACCAGCCCGGCAATCACCACCTTTCCCTTGGTAAGGATTTCCATGGCGTCGGTTTTCTGCTTTGGCGTTCCGCCCAGCTTGCTTACCAGAGCACCGAGGTTTTGCGTGTGGCGCTCGTGGTCGCCCTTGTAAGTGGTGAGTTGCTTGCGGAAATCCTCGGTCTCCAGCCGGTCGATGGCGGCTGCGTAGGCAGACACGGCATCGTGATCCAGCTCGATGAGGTCGTTCAGCTTCTCGCAGATGGCGTTGGTATCGGTGGTCATGGTGGCCTCGACAGGTGACTGAGTTTGTGTAACGGCCGCAATGCAAGGGGTGCGCCAGCGGGAACGGCGATTGCACTCAATAGCTCATGGCCCGTGCAGCGTCTAAACGGCCGACCGCGCGTCCGCCCAGACGGGCCGGAACCGCGCCCAAGCGCGTCCGGCGGCTGGGTGACCTCTGGGCGCCGGTGGCCGACCGCAAGCACGCTATCCGCCTGGAGCCGATGCTGGAAAAACTCGGTGCCGTTTCATGAAGCTGCCCCTCGAGTTGCCGATCGCGCCCATGGAGGCACGTGCCGTCGAGCGGATCCCGCGCGGAGACCGTTGGCAGTACGAGCCGAAGTGGGACGGTTTCCGGTGCATCGCCGCACGGGACGGCGGCGACGTCTGGCTGCAATCCAAGGCCGGCAAGCCGCTCGGCCGGTATTTCCCGGAGGTGGTGAGCCGGTTGCTCGAGACTGGCTCGAAGCGCTTTGTGCTGGACGGGGAACTGGTGGTTCCCGTCGCCGGCCGACTGTCGTTCGACGACCTGCTGCAGCGCATTCATCCGGCGCGGAGCCGGGTGGCCAGGCTCTCCGCGGAACGGTCCGCCCTGTACGTGGTGTTCGACCTGCTGGTGGATGCGCGCGCAAAGCGCTGGCTCGACGAACCGTTCGACAAGCGGCGCTCGCGTCTCGAGGCCTTCCATCAGCGCTCCCTGGCGCGGGTAGATGGCATGGCGCTGTCACCGAGCAGCCCGGACGTCGCGGATGCCGAGGGCTGGTTCGAGCAGACCGGCGGTGGGCTCGACGGCATCATGGCGAAGCGCCGGGATCTTCCCTATCGGCCGGGAGAGCGCGATGCCATGCAGAAGATCAAGCACGTCCGCACCGCGGACTGCGTGGTCGGCGGCTTCCGCTGGGCCACCGACGCTTCCCGGTCGGTCGGCTCGCTGTTGCTGGGCCTTTACAATGACGAAGGGCTGCTCGACCACGTGGGGTTCACCTCCGGCATCCGCAATTCGGAACGTCAGGATCTGACGAAGCGGCTGCTCGACTGCCAGCGCCGCGGTGGCAAGCCGGTCGGCTTCACGGGAAGCGCCCCGGGCGGGCCGAGCCGCTGGTCCACCGAGCGCAGCGCGGCGTGGGAGCCGCTGCCTCACGAGCTGGTGGTCGAGGTTTCCTTCGACCACTTCAGCGGCGGACGCTTCCGCCACGGCACGCGGCTGGTGCGCTGGCGGCCGGATAAAGCGCCCCGCCAGTGCAGCCGTGATCAGGTGGCGCCTGCCGGCGGCTCGTCGTTGACGTTGCTGGAGGGCTGAGCCTGCCGTGGCACACGGCTTGCTGATCCTGAAGGCACCGCCGGGAGACGTTCATGGCTCACATCACCGAAACGCTGCATCACGACCACGATAAGGTCAGCGAGCTTCTCGAGCAGCTGAAAGGCACCACGAGAGGTGCCGGGAAGACTCGCGCTGTGCTGTGTCAGCAGATCAGGCACGAGTTGCTGGCGCACACCGAGTTCGAAGAGAAGGTCTTCTATCCCGCGGTACGCGAAGCGGGTGACGAGGCGCGTGACCAGGTGGAGAAGGCGCTGGGTGAGCACGAGGAAGTGGATGCGATGCTCGAAGAGCTCGAGCGAATGGAAATCGATTCGGACGAGTTCATGAGCGCAGTGTCGCGGCTGCAGCAGGCTGTGATGGATCACGTGCACCGCGAGGAAGAGAAGATCTTTCCGCTTGCGAAAGGTGCCCTGGACGCCGGCGCGGCGGACGAGATGTCGGAACGCCACGACGAGATGGTCGAGGGGCACATGCGCCGAGCCATCCGGTGAGGCGAAGCGGAGATCTACGGCAACTCGTCGTCCGTGAAGGCTTTCTCGGGTCAGGGACAGTCTCGGCGGGACCTGACGGCGATGGACGTTGGCCGGCGCTCAGCGCGCCGGTCGGCCGCGGCACTGCTTACGGAGGGTGTTCGGCAACGTGGTCTTCCTCCGCCTGCGGCAGGGGCGGCCGCGACATTTCCATGAGCAGGCCGTACACGGCGGTAGCCTGCTGATCCGCTTCCGCTACCGCTTCCTCATGCCAGCGGGCGTCCTGCGGCCGCTGGGCCTGCCGGGCCCGCTGGCTCAACCGCCGCGACAGCTTCGCCTTTTCCTCGAGGGTACGAAGCGCCACCCAGAGCGCGCTCTCGACCGTTTCGGACTGCGCCATCGACATGACGTCCTCGTTGAAGGCGTGGCCGGTATGGCAGCGGAACCTCAACAGGTCGTTGTGGTTGGTCTCCCACATGGCTCCCCCGCAGTCGGGGCAGACGAACACCGAGGGCGAGCCCGCCGGCGGATGTTCCAGTGTCGGACGTTCGCCCTTTTCCAGCGCGTCCTGAGGGGTATCGTCGTCGGGCGGATTTCCCTGCATGCTAGTGCTCTCCGCATGAATGATCTCATTCAGCAGACGTGCGATTCCGGAAGGCGGAAGGACGTGTTGCGGATGGACGTTCGCCACGGCGCTGCGCGGCATGTCGGGATAGGCTGCGGAGTCCGGATCCTGCACCACCGTCCGCCCGCCGTGCGACTGCACCACGCCCATTCCGTAGGTACCGTCGCTCAACATGCCGGACAGCAGGATGGCGGTGAGCGCGGTTCCGAAGGATCTCGCCGCCGTGCGAAGCGTGGGGTCGATCGCCGGCCGGCTGCGGTTTTCCCGGGCCCCACGGACGATCTTCAGGCGCCGTCCCTCGACCAGCATGTGGCGGTCCGGTGGCGCCACCCAGACGCCACCGGATTCGAGTAGATCGCCGTCGCTGCCGAAGCGTACACGCTGGTGGGTGGTCCGCTGGAGCATCTCCGGCAGGCAACCGGGCGACGCCGGCGACGTGTGGATCACCACCAGAATCGCGGCAGAGAAATCCCTGGGAAGCTGCGTCGAGGATTTCAATCAGCGGGTCGAGCGCGCCGGCCGAGCCCGCGATGACAACGGCGCTTTTTGCTGGATTGGCCATCTTCCGGCTCTTGCGTTGGCCCGGTGGAGCAAGCAACGGCTGTGCCAGAGGTTGCGCGGGCCGGTTCCGGCGGAAGAGAGCGTGACGTAGCGTGGATGCAGATTGCCTCCTGCCCTGGTAAAACCTTATAACGCGTTAAGCCAATTCCGCTTGCGAGCGACCAACACGGATGTCTGACGTTATGGCGATACGGATCGATCCGGCGACGGGGCTGAAGACCTTCCACACCCGCGCCGCCAAGGCGAACGAGCGCATCCGCGGCAAAGGGTACAGCATCGTCACCGACGAGGCGCTGACCACCTTGCCGCCGCAACCGGCGGGCGCGACGTTCGATGCCGAGGAGCAGGCCCGGTACCGCGCCTACAAGGAGGCGCGGCGCGGCGCGGCGGACTACATGGCCATGGAAGGCGAGTTCGCCAGATATCTGGAAGACGTCTATTCCAGCGATCCCGTGCCGCGGCAGGCGCTCGACGACGAATGTGAAATTCTGGTGGTCGGCGCCGGCTTCGCAGGGCTCCTGCTCTGGTACAAGCTGCGGCGGGCCGGGTTCACCGATGTGCGGTTCTGCGAGAAGGGCGGTGACGTCGGCGGCACCTGGTACTGGAACCGCTATCCGGGCATCGCCTGCGACGTCGAGAGCTACAGCTATCTGCCGCTGCTCGAAGAGATGGGCTACGTACCGAGCATGAAGTTCGCGTCGGGCTTCGAGATCCTCGAGTATTGCCAGAGCATGGCGGAGAAATTCGGTTTCTACGAGCGCTGCCTGTTCCACACCACCGTCGAGAGGACCGAGTGGGACGAGACGTCGGGGCGGTGGGCGGTGCGGACGAACCGTGGCGATAGCATGCGGGCGCGCTTCGTGATTCTGGCCAACGGCATTCTGACCACGCCGAAGCTGGCCCGGATCGAGGGTATGCAGACGTTCAAGGGCGAGTCGTTCCACACCTCCCGGTGGAACTACGACGTGGAGCTGGCGGGCAGGCGGGTGGGCATCATCGGCACCGGCGCCACTGCGGTGCAGGTGGTGCCGGAGCTCGCGAAGACCGCCGGCTCGCTCCACGTCTTTCAACGGACGCCGTCCACGGTGGACGTGCGCGACCAGCGGGAGACGACCGAGGCGGAGCGGGAGAGCTGGGCGCGGGAGCCGGGCTGGGCTCGCGCGCGGCGGGCGCGATTCGCCCGGATATCCGCCGGCCGCACCGCCATGAAGGCGAACGACGACTACCTGTCGGGGAAGTTGGCGGACTTCAAGGAGCGCAAGCGCTACGCCCGCGAGCTGTCGCCGGAGGAGCTGATCCAGAAGCAGCTCGATACCAATTTCCGGATCATGGAGCAGATCCGCGCGCGGGTGGATGCCATCGTCCAAGACCCGAAGACCGCCGCCGCGCTGAAGCCGTACTATCCCTACGGCTGCAAGCGGCCCACCTTTCACGACGAATACCTGCCGACCTTCAATCTGCCGCACGTCACCCTGGTGGACACGGCGCCGCTCGGCGTGCGGAAGATCAACGAGAGGGGCGTGGTCCACGACGGCCGTGAGTACCCGCTGGACGTGCTGATCTACGCCACCGGATTTCAGTGGATGGCCACCTCCACGTTCAACATGATCGCCGGACGGGATGGCCGAACCTTACAGGAGAAGTGGCGGGAGGAAGGTACCCGCACGTTTCTCGGCGTGCACAGCCACGGTTTTCCCAACCTCTTCATCATCTCCGGCCCGCAGGGCGGCGGCGGAAGCTTCAACTTCACCGATGCCATCGACGCCCACGCCGACTACGTGGTCTGGATGCTCGAGACCCTGCGGAGCCGCGGAGCGGCCGTGGTGGACGTGGAACGGGACTTCGAGGACGAGTATGCCGAGCACTGCCGGGCCGCAGATCTGACCAGCCGTCCGCTGAGGGATTGCCTGTCCTACTACAACGGCCACGGCGAGGCGGAGCCCGGCAGCCTCGCCTACTACGGTGGCGGCCGGTGGCATAAGTACCGCGCCGCAGCTCAGCAGAGCCTCGAGCCTTACCTGTTCGGCGGGTCAACCCAGCGGAACTGACCGGCGCTGCCGCCTCAATCGTCGGTATCGAACAGGTCGGCCTGACGCAGGGTGGTCTCGCCGAAGCGTGTAGGCGCTTGCCAGCTACCCCTGTTGACGTCGGCGGCGTCGATGATGCGCTGAATCGCCTCCAGCGAGTGCTCGTGAAGCTGCATGCCGGGGGCGCCTTGCTCGCCGCCACCGGCCCGGAACTCCAGCACTTCCACGCCGGCGGGTCCGGCCGTGTACTTGTAGGGCATACCGTTCGGAACGAAGAAACCCGAACCCGCGCCCAGCCGCCGTCTGCCGAGGATCACTTCGCCGGCGAGCACGTAGTACAGACAGTCGCCGTAGGCGGGGTGGCTGTGACGGAACAAAGGAAAGTTCGGTCCGAACCAGGCGTGCACCAGGCTCATCCCGTTGTCCCCGCCCTGCCAGAACAGCGGGGTCACGCTGGTGCCGTGGGCGAACGCCTTCATCATCTCGCCGATCTTCCGGCGTACCGGCTCCTCGCCGTACTTCTCCGCAAGCTCGGCATAGTCGAAAGCGTCGGCTGCCTTGTTGAGGTCCACGGCCTCCGCCTCGTACGAGGACGACATGGTCGGATTCGCGAAGACCGCGAACGGTCCCCGGTCGGAGACGTGGCGCACCGGGCGCCCGCTGCGGGTGGTGGTGTGAGCGTGCGATTCGGCCATTGCATTTCTCCCGAAAGTCAGATGTTGCGGCCTGTGGCCTTCCAGTATCCGTCACGGATCTTGCGCTTGAAGATCTTGCCTGAGTCTTCGCGCGGCAGTGCATCGCGGAAGTCGATCACCTTCGGCATCTTGTAGCGGGCGATTCGTGGCGCGAGGAATTCGCGCACGTCCTGCTCGGTCACTCGCGCTTCCGGCTCCGGCTGCACCACTGCAGCGACGGCCTCACCGAACTCGTCGTCCGGAATGCCGAACACGGCGCAGTCCACGATGCCCGGCATCTGATGAAGCTCCGCCTCGATCTCGAGCGGATAAATGTTGACCCCGCCTGAGATGACCATGTCCCGCTTGCGGTCGGAGAGGTGGAGGTAGCCATCCGCGTCCAGATAGCCAACGTCGCCGGCGGTCCACAGCCCTTCGTGTTCCATGGCGGCGCGCTTGTCGGGATCGTTCTGATAGGTGAAGTCCGGGTAGTACTTCATGCGCGCATAGATCTCTCCCGGCTCGCCCGGCGGCAGCTCCCGCTTGGCGTCGTCGAGAATCCGGATGTCCACGTGGGGCAGGGGCTTGCCTACCGTGCCGGGGTGCGCGAGCCACTCGTGTGCGTTGCAGGCGACCACCGCGCCGAGCTCGGTGGAGCCGTAGTGCTCGACCAGCACCGGGCCGAACCAGTCGATCATGCGGCGCTTCACCTCCCGAGGCGTCGGCGCCGCACCGTGCACCACCACCTTCAGCGACGAGACGTCGTACTTGCGGCGCACCGCGTCGGGAAGGCGCAGCATGCGAATGAACATGGTCGCCACTGCGTACGCGTGGGTCACTCGGTGGCGGTCGATCAGCGCCAGGTAGCGTTCCGGGTCGAAGCGCGGCTCGAGGATGAGGTCGCATTCGAAGTCGATGGCGCGGCGGAAGAAGCCGTTGGGCGTGGAGTGATACAAAGGCGCGGTCACCAGCGCGACGGCACCCGGCTCGAAGGGAATGATGTAGTCCATTATGTCGCCGAGCCTCTCGGCTTCCGCCGGCGTTGCCGGCTGCCGGCGCACACCCTTCGGCCGTCCGGTCGTGCCGCTGGTGTAGATCATGCTGCCGGGCGCCGCGACCTGGGCCGGCGCCAGCGGCTCGAACTGCTCGAGCCAACGCGGCCACTCGGGCGCGTCGCCGCGGTGCGTGTCGGTATCCCCGGTGATCCCGAAACGCTCGCGGATCTCGGGGGGCGTGTCGACCAGCAGCAGCTCGCAGTCCTCCGGCACGACCCCATGCAGCTTCTCCGCCAGATCGGTGTGGGCAACGACCGCTTTGGCGCCGGAATCCTCCAGCACGTAGCCGGCCTCGCTTGACGAGAAGTGCCAGTTGATGGGGACGAGGTGCGCGCCGAGGCGGTTGGCCGCATAGGCGGCTTCGACGAATGGGAAGTCGTTGCGCAGGAAAACGGCGATGGCGTCCTGCGCGCCCACCCCCAGGCTCTGCAAACCCGCGGCCGCACGAAGGGCCCTGTCATGCATTTCCGCGAGCGGCAGCACGCGTTCCCCGCAGACGATCTTCGCAGCCATCGACATCCTCCTCTGGCCTGAATGTCCTGGGACCGATGCTGCACCCGCCTGCAAGGGTTTTCAAACGCGTTTTAAACTGCGTCAGTCTTCGGCGAGCCCCAGTTTGGCTGCGAGGTCGTCGCCGCCGCGCGGCGTGGGTCCGAGACCCCGTACGCCGAAGCCACCGTCGTGGTTCAGCACCGTGCCGGTGGCGGGAACGTTGTCCTCGCGGCAGGCGAAGAACACGTAGGCGCCGGCGTACTCGGCCGGCGTCGGCATCCGGCCGATGGGGACGAATCCGGGCGCTCGCTCGGCCATCGCGGCGCCCGGAAAGCGGCGCTCCTCCATGCCGAGGCTCGCGGGCCCCTTGAGCTGAGTGTCGATGGCGCCGGGCGCGACGCCGTTGACGCGCACGTGGGGGGCGAATTCGAAAGCGAGCTGGCGCACCAGGCCGACCACCGCGTGCTTGGTCGCCGTGTAGAGCGGGCCGCCGCCGCTGGGCCAGAATCCGGCGTTCGACACCGTGTAGGTCAACGCGCCGCGGCTCTGAACCAGTGGTCCGAGGGCTGCCTTGGCGAGCAGCAGGTAGCCGAGCACGTTGACCTGGAACAGCTCATCGAATGCCGAAGCGAGCGTATCGGCGGGCAGGTCCACCAGTGGCACCGAATAGTCCCAGATGCCGGCGTTGCCGATGGCCGTATCCAGGCGGCCGAAACGGTTCACGCACGCGGCCACCGCGCGCTCGTTGGCCTGGTACGTGCGCACGTCGCCGGCCACGCAGACCACCCGCTCTCCCAATCGAGCGGACAGCGCATCGCATCCCGTTGCGGAGCGGTCGAGCACGCCGACGTTGGCACCCTCGGTGATGCAGCGCTCGACGATGGCCGCGCCGAGACCCGACGCGCCGCCGGTTACCAACACGACCTGGCCATCGAGGCGACCCATCAGAACAGGCTGCTCATGTTCTGGGAGAGGATCACCGTCTGCTCGAGGAAGATATGACGGGCAGCCAGCATGAGCCGGCCCTCCACGCGCCGCAAGCGGTCTTCACGGCGGCCGATCCAGGAATCCTCCTCGCTGTTGAGCCTCGTGCGGTAGAGGTGGAAGTTCGTGGTGACGGTGATCTCCTCGCCGTCGATCTTCAGGATCCGCAGATTGCTGACGAAGCGCCGCGTCCGGGATGGTGGATCTTCGGCCCACGCCCGTCCCACCGCCAGCCGTTGGACGCGCACGGTCAAGGTCGCTTTGTCGTCGTCGAAGAACGCCATACCGCCGGGCCGGGTGAACTCGTTTTCGACCTCGCGGGCGGTCGTGGTTCGGCGGATCGGCATCCAGTAGCGCACGTCATCGGTCAGGCGGGCGAGCCAGTCGTCGTAGCGCCGCTCATCGAGCAGGGCCGCTTCCTCGAACAGGAACTCCTCCACCTCGAATTTGAGCAGCATGCGCTCGTGGAGGCTGAGATCCTCGTAGGCGGCCATCACACGGGCCCCGTCGGTGGGGCCGAATGTCGATCCATCAGCGCCGACCAGGTCTCCGCCTGCAGCCACTCCTGCCAGCACTGGTAAGTCCAGCGCTGACCGTGCTCGTTGACCACAGTCTCGATGCAGCTCTGCCCGGAGGGATCGCTCAGCATCCGGTCGCGGCCCTGGCCCATGGTGTAGTTCAGCGGCAGGGCATGCGACACCGTGCCCCGTGCGCCGCGGGTGGAGTGGCTCCAGTTCTCGCCGTCGTCCTGCTCGAGGAGGCCCGCCGGTCCGAACAGATGGTTGGCCGCCCAGATGGTCGTCCGCCGCTCCTCCTCGGATGCGCCTTTCGGCAGGAAGGTGAACCACCATAGCTCGGTGGTCAGCGGCCCACGGGGAATCCGCAGGCAGACCTGGCGGGTCAAGGCCACCCACAGGTTCGGAAAGACGTTCGGATGTCCGAACGAGCGCGAGCCCACGGGGCCGAGGGTTTGCCGCACGGCGGGATCGAGGCGCCGCCGGGCGAACAGGTCGTACCACTGTGGCGGGCCGTCGGCGCCGTTCATGCGTGCCTCGAACTCCGCCTGCCGGTCGCGGGAGATGCCTGGGCCACCGATGCCGTGGCCGTACTCGCCGAGCATGACCATCTGCTCGAGGGGTGCCATCTCCGCTTCGCCCACCACGCCGACCCGCATGGCGGAACCGTGGCTCACCTTGACGTGGTACCAGTCGTAGAGATTGTCGACCGCCAGCTTCCAGTTGCACTTGACGCGGTTCTTGTGAATGCCGTCCAGCACTTCCATGTCGCCCTGCTCTGCGATCATGTCGATGCCCAGGCGCCCCACCCAGCCAAGATAGTCCACGAGCGGCGGCGCGGCCCTGTCCATGGTGGCGAACACGAAGCCGTTGTAACTTTCCACCTGGGCTGCCTTGCCGAGACCCCAGTTGTCCTTGTCGATGGCGCCCCGGTAGAAGGTGTCCTCGCCGGGCATGCCCACCAGGCGCCCGTCCAGATCGAAGTTCCAGCCGTGATAGGAACACAGGAAGCTTCGGGTCTTGCCCTGCTCCGCGCGGCACACCGTGTTGCCGCGGTGCGGGCAGGAATTCAGCAACACCTGAACCCGGCCGTCGCGATCGCGCACGGCGATGACTTCCTCCTCGCCGATGTAGCTGGTGAAGAAGTTGCCCGGCTCCGGGAGCTGCGACTCGTGGCAGACGAAGTTCCAGGCACGGGCGAAGATCCGTTCCAGCTCGAGTTGGTAGATCTGCGGGTCCGTGAAGATGCGGCGATCCAGGACGACGCCGCGGTCGGCGTCGTACCAGGGCGCTGCGTCTCGCGCGATCACGGTGTGATTCATCGATTTGCTCCCGCTCAGCTTGCCGTGCGCGGCGCTGATGGCCCCAGATACTCAGTGAGACTATGTCCAAGCCCGCCCGGAGTCCAGGCGCCGCCGGCTCGCCGGAAGCCAGTTGTCGTGTGATCTGTATGTCTATACAGTTTCGACGGACCGGGACGCACGGAGCACGCTTTGCCGCCGCGATACCAAAACGTCGTCTGGGACTGGAATGGCACGCTGCTGGACGACGTGGACCTTGCGCTCGGCATCGCCAACGACATCTTCCGCGAGCACCGGCTCGAGCCGCTCACGGCGAAGCGTTACCGGCAGATTTTCGACTTCCCGGTGAGGCTCTATTACGAGCGCGCGGGCATGGATTTCACCCACGTTTCGTTCGAGGCGACCAGTGACCGGTTCTGCCGTGAGGTCGAGCGAAGGCTCGGCTCCGTCGCCCTGTTCGACGGTGCGCGCGGCTGTCTGCAGACCGTTCAGCGGATGGGCGTCCGCCAGTTCGTGCTCTCCTCGACCGAGCAGGCGGCGCTGCTGCGGATGGTGTCGGGCTTCGGGCTGGAACAGATGTTTCACGAGATCCGCGGCAACCCGGATGGGCTGGCGCGCGGCAAGATCGGCTCTGGTGAAGCGTTGCTGCAGGCACACGGCATCGATCCGCGCTCGGCGCTGATGGTCGGCGACACCCATCACGACTGGGAGGTAGCCGACGCGCTCGGCATGGATTGCGTGCTGGTCGCCGGCGGGCACCACTCCCCTGAGCGCCTGGCAGCCTCCGGATGCCCGGTGCTGCCGTCGATCGAGGCTGTGCCCGACCTCCTGCAGGCGGCGTCGTGGGACGAGACCGACGTCCGCGCGTCTTCTTCGTGAGCTCACGGCGAAACTCGATCGTCGAGTCCGCCAGGGCGGGGAGCTGATCTTCACCGGAGGCGTCTACCTGCTCGAAGTGCGGGCACCGACTTGACACCCGCGCTACCGACCGGACACCAGCGCAACCGCATCGGTGATTGACTTGGAGTCCGCCGGTCGAACCAGCCTCGCCACCTCGCGTCCGTCCAACAGGAAGACGAGCGTGGGCCAGAGCTTCACACCGAATGCACGGCCCAGACGCCGGCCCTTGCCGTCCTCCACCTTGATGTGCCGGATCTCGGCACGCTGATCGAGCGCCTCGGAGATGACGGGCTCGGCGGCCCGGCAGTAGCTGCACCAGTTGGTGCCGAAATCGAGCACCGTGCCGCCTTCCATGGCGTCCACTTCTTCACGGCTGGGCGCGTCTGCCGAGTACTGATGGCTCATGACATATCCATGCTCGCTGGGTAGCAAAACGGTAGCAAAGTCCCTGCCGGCTCCACGCGAAACAACAGCATTCGAAGGCGGCTGCGAAGACTACGGAAGGACGCAAGCCTCCGCTTTGGTGGCGGATTGACCGAGATCGATCAGCTTGTACCAGAGCTGGGCCATGGCCACATAGCCCTCACCCGTAGGGTGAATTTCGTCTGCGCCAATGAGCCCGGGATGCGCTGCGAAGAAGCAATGGAAATCCGGCGGCACCACGATCAGGTGGTTTTCATCGACCAGTTCATCGATGGCTTTGTTGTAGTCGTCAATCCTTATGTCCGCCGCCTTGCCCTTCGGGGGAGGTAATTTCGCGAGGTAGGGTGTCTTACCGGCGCCCTTGATCACGTCCAGTATGGCCTGCATGTTGGCTTTGAACTGGGCGGTGGTCGCTGAGTTCAGCATCGCATCGTTGCTACCCAACTGGACGGTCACGAACTGGGCCCGTGGGTGCCGCGCCATCACTTCATCGATGATGTCCAGACCCTGGTCGGAGCGATACCCTCCGAATCCCTCGTTGAACACCACGTGGCTGGTAATCAGCTCGTTCTGGAACTCGTCCTGCAACGCGATGGGATAGCCCACGCCGTCGGTGGGGGCGTCGTCCCCCGTGCCTTCCGTAATGCTGTCGCCGAAGGCCACGTAGTACTGCAGGGTGGCGGGCCCGAGAGGCTCCTTGACGATGTCGTCGAGGTATCCGTCCTGGTCCTGCAGCAGCACTCGCATGCGTCCCACCTTGACCGGCGTGCGGTCGGACGGATTGATCGACAGGACCCGGGGCGACAGCTCGGTGAACTCGGCGGTGAGCCGGCCGGGGCTGAAGTAGACGTTCACGCTGTATGCCAGGCCGTTGGTGTAGCCTCGCGGCTTGGAATAAACGGCCTCGCCGCCAGCCGCGACCGCGCCGTTGACCACCTTGCGGATGCCGCCGCTCGACGCACCGCCGTCCACCGATGCGACGCCATACACCTCGTAGTAAGTCGTGTCTGTTTCCTCCAGGCGTAAGGTGAATGACGCGGCGCTACTGTTTGCCTGAGTCGGCTCGAACCGGATGCGGTAGAGCGCTTCCTCCTCGGCAGGCAGGTTCCGGGCGATCTCGACGGTGCCGAGCCCCGAAATCACCTGCATGCGCTCAGCGTCGCCGTCGTAGCTCACCGATTGCCCGGGACCGGTCAGGCTTACGTACCGGCCGATGCTGTTCGTGTCGAAGAAGTCCCGGAAAGACAGACTGTCGGGATCCTGAGTCACCCGGATGGCGAAGGTTACGGGATTCGATGGGATGCCGTCGTTGTCTGTGACGGTCAAGGATACCTGATACTGCCCGGGATCCTCGAAGGTGTGGTTCGGCGTCGGCCCCGTGGCGGTACCTCCATCATCGAAATCCCATAGATAGGCGACAACGGTCCCGTCGCTGTCAGATGAGCCGGAGCCATAGAACTCCACCGTCAGGGGGGGCGTGCCTGATTCGGGACTGGCTCCGATCGCGGCTACCGGCCGCGCGCCGACGATGACGTTGTGGCTCTCAGACACCGCGGCCCCGAAGTCGTCGGTTACGGTGAGATGCACGCCGTAGATGCCCTCGGTGGTGAATGTGTGGGAGACGATCGCTCCGGCCTGCAGACCAGTGCCGTCACCGAAGTTCCATTGGAAATCGACGATCTGGCCATCCGGGTCGGAGGACGCAGAGGCGTCGAACTGCGACACCAGCGGTGCCGGCCCGGTCGTTGGGGTGGCCGTGAACGATGCTGTTGGTAAGCGGTTGACGGGGGGATCCACATGCACGCTGATCGGGGCCTCATCGGAGAGGCCGTTGTCGTCGACCACACGCAGCGTGACGTCATAGTCGCCGGGCTCCTCGTAGCGGTGCGTGACGGTGGTCCCTTCGGCCGGATTTCCGCCGTCGCCGAAATCCCATTGGTACAGGACGACGATGCCGTCCGGATCAGTAGATCCGGCAGCGCTGAAGGTCACAGCGAGAGGTGCTTCACCTGATTCGGGATCAGCAGTGGCCCGCGCCTGCGGCGGCTCGTCGGCGACCACTTCGACGCGCAGCGTAGCGCTCGCGCTTGCGCCGTCGTCGTCCGTGACGGTGAGCTGTGCCTGGTAGGACCCGAGCTTGTCGAAAGTATGGGTGACGGATTGGCCGCCAGCGGATGTGCCATCGCCGAACGACCAGCCATAGCTCACCACCTTGCCGTCGGCATCGGTGGAGCCGCTGCCATCCAGTACCACGTGCAGTGGTGGCCGTCCGATGTGTGGATCCGCCACTGCCTGGGCGATGGGCGCTATGTTGGTTGAGCCGTCGGGCGAGCCGCCGCTTCCGCCGCCGCAGGCAGCCGTCAGTGCGGCAAACAGCACCAGCCATCCCCGCCTTGCGAAGACGGGGACACCGAGCCTTGGCCGGATTGCCACGCGGCACCGGGAACGAACCACCACAACAGCCAACAACTTCGTTGCTCCTGACCGCGGGTGCAGCTGTTCTATTTTGCTTTGCTGGTCCCCGCCGTCCCTTTCGGTGCCACCCAGAAGAGTGGATGGTTGAGGGTACAGGGATTCGGGGCCGCGGGAAATACCGGTGGTGAAGCCCTGGCGACGCTCGACTGCTGGTGCGGGATGATTGCCTGCGAGAGGGAGTCAGGCGACTGCCAACGCGGCATCCTGGAGCTGCCGCGGCGCCACCAGCAGCAGGATGGTCCGGCCGGAGCGCGTGCCCTGGACCTCTCCAATTACCCGCCAGCCCAGGCTGGTCATCATGGCCAGTGATGCCTGGGCTGAGCCGAACGCGGTCGCGACCGGCACGTAGCCCCTGGACACCGTGCCGCGAACGCAGCGACGCGTGAGCGCGCCGGACACGTGCCGGCGGCGCAGGTCGGGATGGACGACCAGGCGGCCGATCTCGGCCAGCCGTTCCAGGGGACAGCCGATCTCCTTCAGCCAGATATCAGCCTTGGGCCCCGCCTCGACCGGCCCCGCGCCGACCGATGCCACGATCACGCCGGTTTGCAGCGCTACCCAGCGCCCCACGCTCGACCGTTCGGCCAGCCACTCGTTCGAGGCGTCCTGGTCGCGCACGTAACGCGGCGGCCAGCTGTCGTCACCGGCCATGTGGGCCGCGAGCAACGCGCGGATGCCGGGCTCGTCTTCGGGAAGGTACTCGCGTACCTCGATCGGGTCTTCGTCGGTCATGCGGCGGCCATCCCATTTGCTCGCACAATTTCCGACAAACAAATGCGTGCATCCATGAGCAGGTTGTAACAGCATCGCCGCGTGTCGAGTCGACGAATCAGCGGCTTCCAGGAGCGTGTCGATCGATGGGGTCTGACAAGGGCGATCCATTGGCAATGCATGCAGATGCTCGCCCAGCTCACGGGATTCCGCCTTCATTACGTCTTCGTTGGCAGCGGCTCCGGTCGAACCGGTCGGCTGCCGCCGCCGGCAGTGCCGGAAGGCTACGAGGTGCGGATGGTCGAAGGCCGGGAGCTGCGTGCCCACGCGGACACGGTTCCGAGCCTTTCCAGCGAGTTTGTCGACGCCGTGTTCGCGCACGGGGACTGGTGCGTCGCATCGTTTCACGAGGGCAGGCTGGTCGGGTTCAGCTTCCAGTCGACGGGGCGCTCGACAGTCACCGATCAGCTCGACGTGCTCATCCCCCCCGGCTTTCGTTACACCTACAAGACCTGGATCCATGCCGATCACCGGCGCCGCAATCTCAGTCAGATCCAGAACTACGTTCGTCACCATGCGCGGCATAGAGATCACGACGAGCGCGGCATCTGGTACGTGGAGACCCACAACTACCCGTCGCTGCTGCATTCCTATCGGCGCCCCTCCGAGCGTGAGCTGCGGATGGGGTTCATCGGCTGGATCTCGATATTCGGCCGGCAGGTACCGTTCCGGTCGTCTGCCGCGCGCTGGCTCGGCATCGAGCTGGTGCGCAAGGACGACCGCCGGCCCCGGCTGTATCAGTAGCACAGAGCCCGGATCATGGATCCGGTAAGTGCCGCGCCGGCCCCCAGCCGGACCATCGTTTCTTTCACCCCCTCGCTGCTGGCGCTGCTGCTTGGTACCGTGGCCGGGATCATCGTGCACGACACCGGCAGTGCAACCTTGCTGGCGGTGAGAGATGCGCTGGAGCCGCTGGGCTATCTGTGGCTGAGCGCGTTGCGCATGGTGGTGTTTCCGCTCGTGGTGTCGACGCTGCTGGTCGCGATTCTCGGCGGCTCGAAGCACCTTTCCGCGGGCCGTATCGGCTCTGCCGCGCTCGGCACCTTCGTCGCGCTGCAGTGTGTCGGCGGACTCTTCAGCGTGGCCCTGGGTTCGGCGCTGGTCCAGCTTCTGCCGGCAGGCGCCGGCGCATCGATCTCGCTGGCTCCGGAAAGCGCCCGAGCGCTGGTGACGGACAGCAAGCCGCTCGAGTTCGGCGAGTGGCTGACGTCGCTGGTGCCCAGCAACCCGTTCTCGTCGCTTGCCGGGGGCGAACTGTTGCAGGTGATCATCTTCACGGTCGCTTTCGGTCTGGCGATGAGCCGGGTGGAGGGCGCAGGCAGGCAGAGCGTGCAGGATTTCTTCCAAGCCGTGTATCAGGCCATGATGACGCTGGTGCGGTGGATCCTGATCGCGGCGCCGGCGGCCATCTTCATCCTCGCGCTGTCGTTCGCGTCGAGCATGGGCCTGCAGATCACCAGCATCCTCGGATCCTACCTGGTCATGGAGTGCGGCTTGCTGACTCTGGCGCTGATCCTGCTGTATCCGCTGACGTGGGTGCTTGGGGGCGTGTCACCGCAACGCTTCGCGAGAGGAGTTTTCCCGGCGCAGATGGTCGCAGTCAGCACCCGATCGTCGCTGGCGTCGCTGCCGGCCCTGCTCGAGGGTGCCCGGGACAAGCTCGAGCTGAAGTCCCAGGTCGCCAATCTGGTACTGCCGCTGGCGGTGTCGGTCTTCAAGATAAACCGGCCAATCTCGTCGATGCTCTCGTTACTGCTGCTGGCGCACCTGTTCGATATCGATCTGACCGGCGCACAGGTACTCACGTTTTTCGTGACCACCCTCATCCTCGCCTTCAGCTCGGCCGGTATTCCGCTGGGCGGAGGCGCCATGCTGTCGCTGCCGGCTTATCTCGCCGTCGGTATCCCGATCGAGGGCTACCTGCTGCTCAAGACCGTGGAATCCATTCCCGACATCTTCAAGACCGTCATCAACGTGACCGGTGACCTTTCCGTGGCCACCATCCTGAACCGTTACTTCTGAGCCGCGTCCGGCGCCGCCGCGTCCATGCAACTGGCTGTGTCCGTTCACGCCGCTCTGAGCAACCGCAGGGCGTTCGTCACCACCACCAGCGACGCACCGACGTCGGCGGCAATGGCGCCCCACAGGGTGGCGAAGCCGACGAACGTCAGCACCACGAACGCGGCTTTCACACCGAGCGCGAACACGATGTTCTGGCGGATCACACCGAACGTGCGCTTGGAGTGACTTACCAGCCAGGGCAGCCGCTCCAGGTCGTCGGTCATGAGCGCGATATCGGCGGTTTCGATGGCCGCGTCGCTGCCGGCGGCGCCCATTGCGATGCCGAAGCTGGCGCGGGCCATGGCAGGCGCGTCGTTGACGCCGTCGCCCACCATCGCGACCTCGCCGTACTTCGCGACCAGCCGGTCGACGACGTCGACCTTGTCCTCCGGCAACAGCTCCGCGTGGACCTCGTCAATGCCGACCTCGCGGGCGATGGCCTCGGCGGTGGCCCGGTTGTCGCCGGTCAGCATCACCACGTGCTCGATCCCGCTGCCGTGCAACGCCCGGATCGTTCGCGCCGCGTCGGGTCTGACGGTGTCAGCGATGGCCAGCAGGCCACAGACGTGCTGGTCGTTGCCGATGGCGACCACCGTGGTGCCGTCCCTCTCCAGGGCCTCCGCGGTCGCCGCGATGTCGGGGGCGTGCTGGCCGCGCTCGACCAGGTAACGGTGCGAGCCCAGCCAGAAGGGCTCGCCGTTGAAGGTGCCCTTGACACCGCGGCCCTTCAACACCTGAACGTCGGCGGCCGGCCGGGTCTCGACACCCTGGCGCGCAGCGTAGTTGGTTACCGCCCGCGCCAGCGGATGCGCGCTGCGGGCTTCCAGCGCCGCCGCCCGTTCGATCAGCTCCGGCTCGCTGTGACCGTGCAGCGGAATCACCCGCACCACGGACGGCTCACCGCAGGTCAGGGTACCTGTCTTGTCGAATGCCACGGCCTTGACGTGGGCGGGCCGCTCGATGAAGACGCCGCCTTTCACCAGCACGCCCTGGCGGGCCGATGAGGCCAGAGCCGCAACGATGCTCACCGGGGTCGAGATCACCAGCGCACAGGGACAGGCGATGACCAGCAGCACCAGCGCGCGGTAAAACCAGTCCGCCCACGCGGCGCTCGAGGCGAGGGGAGGAATCAGGAAGATGGCGATGGCGAGCACGATGATCGCCGGGGTGTACACGGCCGCGAACTTCTCCACCCACTGCTCGACATTGGCCCGGCGGCTGTGGGCCTCCTCCACCATGCGGATGATTCGGGCCAGGGTGGTGTCTTGCGCGGCGCGTGTGCTGTTGACGTCGAGGGCACCGTCGCCGTTGATGGTGCCGGCGAACACGTCGTCGCCCGGCTCTTTGGCCACCGGCACGCTCTCGCCAGTGATCGGCGCCTGATCGACGCTGCTCATCCCGGCGGCAACCAGCCCGTCCAGGGCAATGCGCTCGCCCGGCCGTACCACGAAACGGCTGCCCACCGGCGCCTCGGCCGCTGCAACCTGCCGTTCGGTGCCGTCGCCGGATTTGATGCGGACGGTGGGCGGCGCCAGGTCCAGCAGGGCGGAAACGGCCCGCCGGGCGCGGCCCACGCTCCAGCCTTCCAATGCCAAAGAAAGGGAGAACAGAAAGGCTACGGTGGCGGCCTCGAACAGCTCACCGATCGCAATGGCACCCGCCACCGCGATCACCATCAGCAGGTTCATGTCCGGACGCAGCCGCCGGGCCGAGAACCAAGCCTTCGGCAGCACGAAGCGGAGGCCGAAGCCGATGGCCGTGCCGTACGCGGCGACCTCGGGCCATGGGATAGGCCGACCGGCGTGACCGGCGAACAGGTGCGCGGCTTCGCGGAACCCGCCGGCGAGCCAGACGTGCAGAACCAGGCCGGCGAGCACGCCGAGCCCACTCAAGATCGTGAATTGAAGCTGCAGGCGGCGGTGGCGCTCCTCGGCACCGCTGACTTCCTGGCCCGGATGCCACTCCTCGGCCGTCATCCCGGTACGTGCCACGGCTGCGCGCACGTCGTCGCTGGACAAGGTCGCAGCGGCGGCGCCGTCCGTCAGCACCATCATGCGGCCGTTCAGCACGTCGAAGGCGAGGTGGTGATCGCCGCCCACCAGCGGGCCCACCTCGCGTTTGAGCACGGCCACTTCCTCCGCACAGTCCAGGCCCTGCACCTTGAACGTGAAGCGGGCGCCGCCACGGGCACGCAGGTCCTCGGCGGCGACTGCCTCCGCCGCGCAGCACGTCAGGTCGGGGCCGTGATCGTGCCCGTGGCCTGAATCGTGTAGATAGTGATGATCCATATGCGATGGCGCCATGACTGCGTTCGCCGAGCTTCGATGACAGTGGAAGATACGACCTACAGCCACTGTAGATTCAAGGGGGTTGCACTCGTAGAGCCGTGAGCGCTAACTGAACCTTGTAGCTACAGTGACTAGAGATATTCCGCGATGGCTCCAGAAGCAAGGCTCAGCATCGGCGATCTGGCCCGGCAGACGGGATGTAAGGTCCAGACGATCCGCTATTACGAGGAAATCGGGCTGCTGCCCACCCCGGAAAGGTCCTCGGGAAACCAGCGTCTGTACACTCCCGCTCAAGCCGACCGGCTGGCGTTCATCCGCCACGCCCGCGAGCTTGGCTTTCCCCTGGCGGCGGTTCGGGAGCTTTTGACCTTGGCCGACCATCCATCCCTGCCCTGCGAATCGGCAGACGCCATCGCCCAAGCTCAGCTCGAGCAGGTGGAGAACCGCATCGTCCGGCTGATGACGCTGAAGGCGGAGCTGGAACGGATGGTGGAACAGTGCCGGGGCGGCAACATTGCCCATTGCCGGGTCATCGAGGTGCTGGCCGATCACTCCAAATGCCTCACGGACGATCACGCCAGGTAAATGGACGGGTACCTGACCGTGCTGGGCCTCGCTGCGCTGCCGGCGTTCGGCAACGTAGCCGGCGGCATGCTGGCGGAGATCCGCCCGCCGTCGCCCCGCATGCTGAACTACGCACTGCACGCCGCCGCCGGCATCGTGCTGGCCGTGGTGTCCGTCGAGCTGGTGCCGCGCTCGCTGGCCGGGCTGTCCGGCTGGCTGGTGGCGGCTGCCTTCGGCGTAGGCGGAATCCTCTACGTCGCGGTGGAGGAGCTGGTGACCCGGCTCCAATTCCGGCAGGACGCGGGCGACTCCCGGCTGTGGATGATCTACGCTGCCGTGGCAACGGATCTGTTCACAGACGGACTGCTCATTGGCGCGGGCACGGCGGTGAGCATTGGCCTCGGGCTGGTGCTGGCTGCAGCGCAGGTCATGGCGGACGTGCCCGAAGGCTACGCCGTGATTGCCAGTCTGCGGGAGCGGGACGTCCCCCGGCCCCGCCGGCTGATGCTGTCCGCGGCGTTCTTTCTGCCCGTGCTGCTGGCGGCTTCCGTGGCGTTTCTGCTGCTGCGGGGCCAGGGTGCGGAGTGGAAGCTGATGGCGCTGATGCTGGGTGCAGGGCTTCTGGTCACGGCGGCGGTGGAGGACATGGTGGGCGAAGCCCACGCCAGCGGCGAGGACGAGCGCCGCTCGCTTCTGGCGCTCACCGGCGGCTTCGTGCTGTTCACCGTGGTGTCCCAGGTGCTTGGTGGCTGACGAGCCAGGCCGGCGGGGCGCTCAACGGGCGGCAGCCGGCTCCGACATCTCCATCACGCTCACTCTCGAGAGCCACACGCCGAGTCTCGCGGCGTGGCGGCTGCGAAAGGGGACCTCGCGGCCGAACAGGGTGATCCAGCCGACGTAGCCGAACGAGCGCTCCTCGAACGGGAACCTGCGGGATGTCTTCCGCAGGTGCTGGCAGGCGTTCGCGATGTTCCTGCGGCGATGCGCCGGGTGGGTCCAGTTCTTGTAGCCGTAGCGGAAGCCCGGCGGCACTTCCAGCCGGAGTTGATCGGTCACACGCGCCCAGGTTCGACTGGAGAAGGTAACCCGACCAGGTCATCGCCATGAAGCGCCACAGTGCAGTTGTCGCCACGGTCGAACGACTTGTCGAGGAATCTCCGGTCGAGGCCTGGAACCGTCTTAACGAAAGGCAGCAGATCCTCCTTCGTCCCCCACCGAATCGTATAGCCCGCCGGCGTGACCGCACGGTGACCGTCGGCGGTGTCCAGGCGATCCGCCGCGATGACGATAACGTGGAGGTGGAATCCCGCTACCCGGGCGAGGGTGTGCATGAATTCCCAGTACATTGCACGATGCCATCCCCAGCCTCGGGCCCGGGCGTGCATCGCCTCGCATCTGGAGAGCCACTTCGCCAGAACGGTCTCTCAGTAATTTACTCCGTCGCCTGACCGTCGCCGCGGCCGCCTACAGGCGAGAATCGCCGCCATCGACGGCGCCCGGTTCGGAGGTCTTGTCCGCCGGCCGGCTCAAGCTTGCCAGCACGCTGAGCAGCCGCTGCTTGTGTCGGTCCACGGCGCGCCGTTCGGCGACGATCTCGTCGTCATCGTCCGCCTGGAGCATGAGTGAGACCGCGGGGAGCGTTCCGGGGGCTGGCATCGCTCCGCTCCCGCGCACCGAGAACCAGATGACTTGATTCAAAACGGCGGGATCCGCGAGATCGGCGTGGGCGAGGTCCTGCTCGGCGGTGCGTTCCATCCAATACGCGGCCGCCTCGTCGCGGGGCGAAGCCGCCAGCAGATTGTCGCTCGCGACGTCCGGCAGAATCGCGTCGTACGGGCCGAGGTCCGAGGTCGCGCGGAAGATACGGATGGGCGCGGCGCCCGCATCGAGTCGGTTCATGGGCGACATGCCCAGCAGAACCTCAATGGTACGGATCAGGCTGACGGTGTTGTGGTACTCGTGCACGAGAACAGCCGGCCGGTTGTAGGCGCTGATGACGAGCGCGGGCGAGCGATGGGCGTCCACGTGATCCGGGCCCGCCTGGGCGTCGTCCTCCACGACGAAGATGGCGGTGTCGCGCCAGTATGGGCTGTGTGACACCGCCTGCACGAGGCGGCCGAGCGCGTAGTCGTTGTCGGCGACCATGAACTGCGGCGTCGGCATGCCGGACTGCAGGCCTGCGGTGTGGTCGTTGCTGAAGCGAACGATGGACAGGTTCGGCAAGCGATCCGGGCGGCCCGCTTCCCGGTCGGACACGAAGCCCTCGAACTCGTGGAGCCACGCGCCGAATCGGGAGGTACCGCGCAGCGCAGCGCTCGCCTGATCGCCGGTCACGGCGGGGTCGGCCCTACCATCGCGAGCGGACCGGTACGATTCCACCGTCATCGCGTCCGGAATCGCAAGATCGAAATTCGGAAACGTCGGCGCGACGTGCCCTTCGAGCGAACGTTTGGTGGCAAAGCTGGCGGCGACGGGAGAGAGATCCGGGTACGTCTTGGCACGGCGCTCACGTAGCGCTTCCACGTCGGCGGCGGACACGGTGCCGACGAACTCCCCGTAGTTGCGATAGCTGAGGCCGGCACGCGCCGCGGCGTCCCACAGGTACAGCGACTCCGGCTCGGCAACGTCGCGGCCGCCGTGCAGATACGGCACATAGCGCTGCAGATAGTTGGCGACCGTGGCCGCGTCGGGATGCTGGCGAAGAGCTTCGGGAACCGGCGCGGGGGGTGCGAGGTTGGGCAGGCGGTTGAAGCCTTCGTAGTCATAGGTGCGGCCGCGGCCGCTGTACGCCCAGCGATAGGTCTTGTCCACGTAGTCGTTGGAGAAGGCGGCGGTCGACCAGTTGTGACCGTCCGGACTGGCTTCGGCGTTGACGAAGAATCGGTCCATCAGCCCGAACCGGCGCGCCAGTGCGTGAGCGTTGGGCGTGATGGCCTGCTGGCGTCCGGAGTGGCGGGCGGCGGTTCCCGCGCCGAATATGGCGAGTGAGGCGTCGCCGTCGGCTGGCGAGCCGTCGCCGGCGGTGGCCACGTCGCCGAGCACCTGATCGTAGGTGCGGTTCTCGCGAATCACGTAGATGACGTGTTTGATGGGCGAGGCACCGTCGAAGAGAGGCGCCTCGACGTTGCCCACCAGGCCGTTGTCTTGCAGCACCGTCCGCGTGTACGCGGCCAGGGCATCCTCGTCGGGGACGTCGAGCATGCTGATGTTGCCGGCTAGCAACGACACCGAGTACTGCCCCCGCAGCGTTCCCACCTCGGCGGGAAAGCGATCGTTCGGCGCGTTGGGAGCGAAGCCGGAGTGGTTCACCTCGAGCGACGAGTTGGCGAAGCCGGTGCCTTTGCCGTTGCCGACGAACAGGCGTCCGCCGGCGACGGCGACGGCTGACGGATACAGCCCGGTAGGGAATCGAGCCGACGAGCCTGCTGGCGGCAGCGTCGGTCTCGCCGGCGTCCTCGTCCGGCTGCTTCTCTCACCGTCGGCGCCGGCCTTGGCGCGCTCCCGTGCGGCGTCACCGAGTGCGATCACCGCAACCGAGTTGCTGTGCGCGTTGGCGACGTAGAGAAATCGCTCGTCGTCCGACAGCGCTAAACCTTCCGGGCTGGAACCGAGGCCGGTGTGTTCCGCCAGACCGACGTCGATGCGTTCGACCACCCGATCGTTGCCGGTGTCCACCACCGACACGGCGTCGGCGTTGGAATCGGCCACGTACAGGCGCGACCCCGCGCGATTGAGGCACAGTGCGCTCGGGTGTCGATCGAGGGCAATGTGCCGCACCGGCCGGTCGGCATCGGCCGGCTGCACCACGGCAAGCGCGCCGGCGCCCCACAGCGAGACGTAGACCTTGCCGGTACCCGTGACCCGGACGTCGTATGGGTAGAGATCTCCTTTCAGCCCATCGCCACCGAGCCCGATCGACTGCGTGCGAGGCCTGGCGCCGACGTGCACGACCCCCAGGGAATCGCCGAGGTCGTTGGCCGTGTACAGGGTTTTGCCGTCGCTGCCGATGGCGAGCCCCACCGGGTAGACGGCGGCTCGGCCGCCGTTGTAGCCGGGCGAGGGCGGCGCGGCGCTCATCGAAGCGACGTCGATCGACGGCGCTGTCACCTGGCTATCCGGCCCGTCCGAAGCCGGGGCGATCGGCCGCGCTGCGCCGGGCACGAAGCGAAACACCCAGATTCGGTTCTGGAACCCTCCGGAGACGTACAGCGGGAAGCTGTCGTCGGACCCGCGTGGCCCGAACGCTGCGCCGACGGTCACGCTCTGCGGCGACGGGAAGTAGACGTTCTGGACCACGGCGGGCGGGTCGAGCTGCAGGTCGATGACGGCGAGCGATTGTTGGGCGCGGTTGGTGGCGGCGTTGAACTGGATGCCGTAACCGCTGTTCACGACGACGAGATAGCGGCCGTGCCGTGCCGGCCCGTCCGCATCGGGACTGCGCACGAACGCCACCGGCAGCGCCCCCACCGCGGGCTGGTGGGTGCGCAGGTCCTGCACCAGGCTGCCGGCGGGGTCGAGGGGCCGGCCCTGCAAGGTCGGCTCCGCCGGAATGTGCAGATCGGCGTGGGCGCCCGTCCAGAGCACCGTCAGGAGCACCACCGCAACGGTCTGCCGTTCAGTCATCGCCTTCCTCTCATCGTCATCCCTTGTCATCGAAACCGCTGCGCGGGATTGCCACTATACGGCCGGCGTGGGCAGCCGCCCGCCGACGAGAAACGTGTCCAGGGAGAATTGCACGACGTCGTGGGCTGCCTGCCGCCGCAAGGTCACCTGCTCCGCCGTAGTCTCGCACGACCACGCCCATTGTTGCCGCGGTGCCCGGTCGGCGAGGGACAGGGGAGAGAACAGGGCGACGTTGCTGCCGCCTTCCGGGTCGCGCGCCGACTTGTAGGTGAACGCTTCGACGCCTGCGACGCGCAGGACGCCGCCGAGCGCCTGGGTTTCCTCATAGCTGACGGGCGAGGTGAGGGCGTCGCTGAACACCTCGAACGGTTCCGCCTCCAGACGCAGCCCCTGCTCGGTCCGGTAGCGCACCGAGAAGGCCGTGTGCTGGGTCGAGAGCGGCACGCCGAACGGCCGGGCAGGTCCTGAGGCGAACACGAACCGATAGTAGGCCGTTTCCGCGAGCAGAGCCGAGCGGTGGATGGAAGCGTAGAACAGACTCGGCTCGAACCTGGTGCCGAATCGCGAGCCGTGAGGCAGGGGCGGGTAGCGGAACGGCGTGGCCAGCAGGTAGTGCAGCTCGCCGCCGTCCTGCCGTGGCGGTTTGGTGCGTTCGAGCAGCCGTTCCAGCTCCGCCTGCTCGGCGAGGGTGTCTACCAAGGTCCGCGTGGCGATCTCTTCCTGGCTCTCGACCATCCGCCAGCAGGTGCCGGCGACCCGGCCGGGATGCGCAAGCGCCTCGCACGCATCCCAGACCGCACTCACGTCTTGCCGCGCACGGCATCGAGATACTCGGCCACCCGGGCGAGACCCACGACGGTGCGGATCTGCTCGCGCGGCGCGCCCCCGGTATGGCGATTGTCCACCGACATCCAGTGCCGCATGGGCTCGCCTTCACCGCCCACCAGCACGTACAGGGACCGGTAGAGGCGAATCAGCAGGGCGGCCAGTTCGCCCGCCTTGCTGTCCGGATCGATGCCGCGGCGGAGGCTGGTGCGGTCGCGGCCGATCACCTGACCGACGTCCGCTTGGGTGAGGCCGAGGGCCTTGCCGGCTCTTAGGGTCGCCTTGGTGAGGAGTAAAGCGGAATCGGGATGCTGGACCGGGGCTTCCATGGGGCATACATGCTGTATATGCAGCAATCCTACCGCGCCTGGTCGATAATGCAACGTTTCGTGCGGTCAGCACCGTCCCTTCCCCGCTTCGCGGCCCGAGCCCGGGCCGGGGCCGGCAGCGGGCCGGGACAGTGCTCGCAGCACCGCGCAGCCCGTGCGCCGTCATCGGCAATGGCGAGCAAGGCGCGGACCCTCGGGATCGACAGCCCGAGCGCGCGGCAGCGGCGGATGAAGGTAAGGCGGCCGACGTCCGCCTCGTCGTACTCGCGGTGGCCGGTCGCGCGGCGTCGGGCCGGCGGCAGCAGCCCGATCTTCTCGTAATAGCGGATCGTCGGCGGCGTGGTCCCGGCAGTGCGGGCGAGCTGACTGATTCTCAGGGACATGAATCCGCCCTTGAACTTGAAGCAGCTCTAAGAAGTATAAGTGGATGCTCGTCCAGTGTAAGCGGAGCGATGTCATGGCGAATGAGTGCCACATGAGAGGAGCGGGGACCTGCTCGCTCAGCACGGAGGAGCTTTGCGACCGGTTGGCCTGGATTGCGAAGATCAATGCCGCCGGCCTGCGCAGCCATCGTCGCTGCGCGGATAGGGTCGAGCTGGTCTACGAGCCGGAGGTAGCGGACCGGGTTCGTGAGCTGGTGCGCCGTGAGCGGGCATGCTGCGGCCTTCTCGAATTCGACCTCCGCGAGGCCCCGGATGCCGTCATCGTGACGGTCGCGGGACCAGCGGATGCGGCGGAGCGGATCGTGGCGGTGCTCACCGGCGGCGGTGGGGCGCGGCCCGGAGGTGGAAAGCGATGCTCGAGCTGATGGAGGAAAGCCGGGGCAACGTCCTCGGCATCCGCGCCAGCGGAAAACTGACCCGGGCCGATTACGTCCAGACGCTGGTGCCGCGCCTCGACGAGCTGACACAACAATTCGGCCGGGTGCGCGCGCTGTTCTTCATGGACGAGGGCTTCCGCGGCTGGACCGCATCCGCCGCGTGGGCCAACACTGTCATGGATTTCCGCTTCCGCGGCCGCATGGAAAAGGTCGCCATGGTCGGTGCACCAACCTGGGAGGCGTGGTGCGTGCGGTTGAGCAGGCCGGTGATCGGCGCCGAACTGCGGCTGTTCCGCCGCGATCAGCAAAAGGCGGCCTGGGACTGGGTGCTCGCCTGACGCTTCAGCGCGTACCAGCCCTCGCCGCCGCGCTGGCACCGCGTAGGCTCAGCTTCCGTAGCACTCGATCCGGAAGTCGTCTTCGTCTTCGTTTCTGGTGATGCGGACGTAGTCGGTGCCGTCCGGGCAGTCGAGGTCACCGCCTTTCTGCACAGACGAATCGGACACGCACTGCCAATCCATGTCGTCCTCGTCGTCGATGGCGAACGTCTTGCTTTCGCCTTCGCCCACCGCCACGTCGGAATTACCCTCGAGCTCGACGATGCCGTCGCAGGAGGCCTCGTCCGAGTCGAGCAGGGTGGCGCCGGTGGGCAAGCCCTCCCGCTCCACGTTGTCGCTCACGCAGCCCGTGGTGAAGAACGTCAGCAACGACAGCAATCCGGTCAACGCTATGGTGCGCATGATCAATTCCTCAACAAGTGACCGAACTGGCTGAGCAACCTCCGTGCCATAGTCTCGGACCAGCCATCGGAGCCGGCTGTGCGGCGCGAACCGTCTCTGTCTGGAGACACGCGCTGCAAGCCTGGCAGGTGCTGGCTCCTGGTCGGGAAGCAGAGCGGGGCCGCCGCCGGTGTGGAGTCCCGGCGCTTCCACCATCCGCCTCAGGCGAGGCGCCCCGCCCGATAGTCGGCCAGGGCCTGCTCGATCTCCTCGCGGGTATTCATGACGAACGGCCCATACTGAACCACCGGCTCGCCGAGGGGACGCGCCGCGAGCAGCAGTAGCCGGGCCGGGCCGCGGTGCGCGCGGATGGTCAACGCGTCGCCGGCGGTGAGCAGCGCAGCCTCGTGGCTCGAGACCGGCGCGACGGTGTCCCCGACTGTGACCGTCCCGTCGAAGACGTAGACGAACCCGTTGTGGTCCGCCGGCAGCACGTGATGGAACTCTGCATTTCCGGACAGCGACACATCGGCAAACGTCGGATCGGTGGTCACCCCCCTGATCGGACCCGCAACCGGCCGGCCGCCGATCTCCAGCGTACCCGCCAGCACCCGCACCCGTGCGCCGTCCGCAGATTCGGCTGTGGGAATCTGTGCCGGCGCGACGTCCCGGTACGCGGCAGGCTTCAGCTTCTCGCGGGCCGGCAGGTTGATCCAGAGCTGGAAGCCGTGCATGCGCCCGCGCTCCTGACGGGGCATCTCGGAGTGGACGATGCCGCGGCCGGCGGTCATCCACTGGGCGCCGCCGCTGACGAGATCGCCGCGGTTGCCCAGGTGGTCCTGGTGGAGCATGTGCCCCTCCAGCATGTACGTGACGGTCTCGAAGCCCCGGTGGGGATGCTCCGGAAAGCCTGCGGTGTAGTCCGCAGGGTCGTCGGTCGAGAATTCGTCGAGCAGCAGAAATGGGTCGAGGCGCGCGTCGGGAGTCTGGCCGAGGCTCCGCCTCAGGCTGACGCCGGCCCCGTCCGAGGTGGCGACGGCACGGATGATTCGTTGCACGGCCCGCTGGGTCATGAAGCGCTCCTGTCGATGGTGGGAGAGGTAGCAGCGATACGACTGTGACAGCGAACCGGCACACCCGTGCGACGACACAAAGCCGTTACATCCTGTTGGCCTGGCGCCGTTTGCCCGCACTCACCGTTGGGGGTAAAAAGAGGGCGACTGTGACGGAGTTCACAGAAAGCGGATCGGCAGCGGCCGCCCAGCGCCGCGCCCGGCAGCAGCCGGGCCCAACGAAAGATCCGCAGAACGAAGGGGGTACGGGACGTCCCCGAACCAGGGACTTGGCCGGCGGCGCCGGCGGAGTCTCCAGGAGCCTCCAGAGTCCCGGCACGCCGGCCTCTCGAGGCAGTTGCCAAGGGTCCGCATGAGGGAGACGTCCATGAACGGACACGACGACAACCCGGCGCTGTACCACAGCCGCGCCAGCGATAACGCCGCCCGGGTGATCGCCTACCTGAGCCCGTACTTATTCTGGAGCGCCGTGAGCGTCATCACGGCGGGCATATTCCTGCTGGGTTAGCAGCTGTGGCGCGAGGGCGAACGCCTGGCGCATGAGCCATTTCACCGCCTGATCGTAGCTGGAGAACAGCTCCGCATCGTGAACGGCGCAGGTCAGCAGGAAGATGTCCGCCGCGTGGCGGACCTCCAGGTGCTCGTCGATCACCACCGCTATCTTGGCCATGACGCCGTCGCGGTAGGGTCCGTGCACGAATGCCTGCAGATTCGTGTGGTCGCCCGTAGCCACCGGCCGCAGGCCGCGGAAGTCCAGAAGCTGCGGAAGCGTCGGGTCGAAGTCGCCGTCGGCCAGCAGCGTCCGGCCGAGCTCGACGAGCTCGGCGAGGTCGACTTCGCCGTTTCCCTGGACGGTGACGAGCCCTTCGTCCGTGCCGATGTGATATCCGAGGGGCATTCGGACGCCTTGTCTGCCGAAACCAACGACCCTATCCCAATCGGTTCACTGCAGATGTGAGACACGTCTCACGATTCGCCCGTCGTAAACCCGGTCACCCGTCGTAGAACCGGTTCTCGTGAAGACCGAGCAATCGGCGCTCGCGCTCGGAGCCGACGCGCGAGCGGGCCGCTTCGGTCAGGTGGTTGACCTGCGACGTGGGTTTGATCCTCTGGGCGATGTCGCGCCGCCCGTAATGGGCCTGCAGGAAGAACCGGCCGGTGTCGCCCGTCCCGGTGGGCAGACGTCGGTGCCAGACGTCGGAGACGAACAGCGCGACGTCTCCGGCCTCGGCAGTCAGAGCGACGGCGCCCCGCCCCTCCCAGGTCAGCAGCACGTCGGTGAGGCGTTCCTGCGGCGGTGCCTGCCCGGAACGGTGCGAGCCGGGAATCACCCCGGTGGGGCCGCTGGCCAGGGGACACGCCTGGAGATAGATGTGCGCGCCGACGGCGAACACCGGGTAGGGAATGCGCTCGTCCCACGGCACGCCGGCCGGCCGCGGCACGTGGGGGCCCGCGTCGATGTGCCAGAAGCCGCCGCCGTGGCTGCGCGGGGCGGCGGGCGGATTGCGCCAGCAGGTGTTGGCAATGACGTGGCAGTCCTCGCCCAGCAGCGGCTCGATGGCGGCGAGGATGGCTGGGTGAGCCACGGCGCGCTGGGCGGCGGCGCTGCGATTCAGGGCCTCGTAGCGGAAGTCGTCGTCTTCCTCGGCGCTGCGCCGGGACGACCGTGCGTCCGGAGGAAACGTCCGGTAGACGTCTTCGAGCTCGGCGCGCAGCGTCGCGATCTCGGCGGGTTCGAGCGCCCCTCTGAGCACCACACAGCCGTCGCGCTCGAGCTGCTGCGCGGCCGGCGCTGCGTCGCCTTCATGCAATGTCAGATACCCTCCGACCCTGGTCAGCATTGCACACGACTCCCAACCCTTCGTAACCTTCGACGTTAGCGCAACTCCACCAGCGCGGGGAAGTACGGCAATGCGAATCGTCATTTACGGTGCGGGCGGCATCGGCGGCACCATCGGCGCTCGGTTGTTTCAGCAGGGTTTCGAGGTGGTGCTGATTGCCCGGGGCGAGCACGGCGACGTGCTGAAGACCAGGGGCCTGACCCTGGCGGCGCCGGACGGGGAGTTCCGCCTGAAGATTCCGGTGGCGAGCCATCCGAGCGAGCTCACCTTTCGCGACGAAGACGTGGTGGTGTTGGCCATGAAATCCCAGCACACGCTGCCGGCGCTGGAGGATCTGCTGGCGCAAGGCCCCGGCGACGTGCCCATCGTCTGCGCCCAGAACGGCGTCGCCAACGAGCGGATGGCACTGCGCCGGTTTCGGCGGGTGTACGCCATGCTGGTGCACCTTCCTGCCCTGCACCTGGAGCCCGGGGTGGTGGTGACCCACGCCAGCGGACACGGCGGCATTCTCGATACCGGGCGCTACCCGGGTGGTGTGGACGACACCTGCCGGGCGCTCACGGGTGCCCTGCGGCAGGCGGGATTCAGCGCCGAGCCGGATCCGCAGGTGATGCGGCTGAAGTACGCGAAGCTCCTCATGAACCTGAACAACGCGCTGCAGGCGGCCACCGACTTCCCGCCGGAGGCCAGAGAGATCGCCCGCATGCTCAAACACGAGGCGCTGGCCTGCTTCGCCGCTGCCGGCATCGACTGCGCCAGCGTGGAACAGGTGCAAGCCCGCCACGAGGGCGTTTACCGGATGGCCGAGGTACCGGGGCATCCCAGAGGCGGCGGCTCTTCCTGGCAGAGCGTGGTGCGTGGCACCGGCAACATAGAGACCGATTACCTGAACGGCGAGATCGTCCTGCTCGGCCGCCTGCACGGGGTTCCGACGCCGGCCAACGAAGTCTGTCAGACCCTGGCCCGGCGGATGGTGAACGAGGGGCTCGGCGTCGGCGCCTTCGGCTGCAACGAGGTGATGGCCATGATCGAACGAGCGAGGCAGCAGGACGATGGCTGACAGCTACGACTACTTCCGTCTGCGTGCGCGAGCCCGGGACGCCCGCGGCCTGCACGAGGCTCTTCGGGGCCATACCCTGCCGCGCTGGGAGGAGGCGGGCGTTCGCTGCTGGGGGATCTGGCAGGGCCTGTTCGGGGTGGCGTCCAACGAGCTGCTGGTGATGGCTGCTGCGCCCGGCGAGCGGCTTCCGGCGGATGTCCGCGCAGCGCTGCCGGAGGACGCCGAGTTGGTCGATGCTCTGTCGTTCTGGAGCACCGCGCGGCCCGAGCGCATTGCCGCGTTGCCCGCAGAAGGGCTCTACGTCTTCAGGTTCTTCGACATGGACGCCGCCGACTGCGACGAGGTTGTGGCCCTCTCCCGGGAGGCCTGGGAGACCTTCGAGGATAGCGATCGCTACGCCGCGAAACCGCAGGGGCTGTTCCGGCCGAGGGAGGCCTTGGAAGGCCCGGTGCGCATGCTCCTGGTGACCTGGTACGACGGCTTCGCGTCCTGGGAGACTTCCCGCGCGCCGGCTCCGGAGGCCCGCGACAACTTCCGCCGCCGCCACCAGCTCACGACCGGAACCGTCGCCTATGCCACACGGCTGGCCACGTCGGGTGTGGGAGCGGCCTCCGGCCGCGACAGCTGAGGGAGTCGCCCGCGCGCCGCTCCCAGGGGTACGAGTGTGGTGTCAGTCGTCGTAGCGGGTCAGGTCGCCCAGCTCGAGGAACGGCGAGGCGTCGATGTCCTCGGCGTCCATCATCGCGGCAACCCGCTGCAGGGCGGACAGAATCTGTGACTGCTCCCAATCCTTGAGCTGCTCGAAGCGCATGCTGAACGCCTCCTGCAGCGGCGTAGGGGCGTTCTCCACCACGTCCTCGCCCGCGGGCGTAAGCAGCGCGTGCACCACGCGTTTGTCCTGCTCGCTGCGCCGCCGCGCCACGTAGCCGCGCCGTTCCAGGCGGTCGATGATGGTGGTCACGGTGGCCTGGCTCAGGCTCACCTCGCTGGACAACCGGGAGATGGCCACCGCCCCGAGGGCGCGGATCGCCTGCAGCACGAGAAGCTGCGGCGCCGTCAGACCCACGGTTTTGGTCAGGCGGCGGGAATGGATGTCGGTCGCCCGGATGATGCGGCGGATGGCGATGAGGACGTCTTCTTTGGCGGCCAAGGATCGGCTTCTGTCGTTGCGCCTCAGGGCGGTCGCCGCCAGTGTACCGGAAGCCTTGCCCTCCGCGTTCCCGCCCGTTTGCGGGGAAAGCCGGGCGGCACGGGCGGATGTTCTGGCCAGAGTCTTGCTTGATTCTTTCGGACGATAAAGGTCGTTCATCGGGGTCATGTGCTGCGCAGATCCGGTTTGATATTTTTCTTTAGATCTCTAAAATATACAACCCTAATAGCAGTAACCCATCATGAATCAAGTCAAGACGGCCTCGAACACTCGAGCGGACGTCACCCTGCGGATACCTACGGCAGACGACGGCCCCGCCCTTCACGACCTCATTGCGGCATGTCCGCCTTTGGACCAGAACTCCCGTTACTGCAACCTGTTGCAGGTCACTCATTTCGCTCGAACCGCTGTGGTGGCGGAGCTCGACGGCCAGGTGGTCGGTTCGATCACCGGCTATCTGAAGCCGGAGGATCCGACCGTGCTGTTCATCTGGCAGGTGGCGGTCCACGAGCGGGCGAGGGGGCGGAGCCTGGCCACCCGGATGATGCAGGAAATCGTCGACCGGGATGTCTGCCGCGGGGTGCGCTTCATGGAGACGACCATCGAGCCGGGTAACGCCGCCTCCTGGAAGGCGTTCGAAAAGTTCGCAGTGGCCCGGGACGCACCCACCATCCAATCGCTGCTGTTCTCCCGCGAGCGCCACTTCGCGGACGCCCACGGCGACGAGGTGCTGTTGCGCATCGGGCCGTTCGGCGCCGGCCGGAGCCAATGACCAGGCCGGAGCCACGACAGGTCGATCGACAAGATCATCATCGTCATCATCGAGAGTGAAGAGAGAGAACCACACATGAGCATATTCGACAGAATGGAGTCATCCGTTCAGAGCTATGCCCGATCCATTCCCAAGGTGTTCACCAAAGGGAAGGGCTCCTACATCTATGACCAGGAAGGCAAGGCCTACCTCGACTTCCTGTGCGGAGCCGGGTCGCTGAACTACGGCCACAATCACCCTTACCTCAAGCAGAAGCTGCTGGACTACATCTCGGTCGATGGCATCACGCACTCGCTGGATCTGCACACGGAAGCCAAAGCCGAGTTTCTGGAGGCGCTGGACCGGTACATCCTGAAGCCCCGGGGGTTGTCCTACCGGGTTCAGTTTCCTGGGCCAACGGGCACCAACGCCGTGGAAGCAGCGCTGAAGATCGCCCGCAAAGTGACCGGCCGCGAAACCATCGTCAGCTTCACCAACGGCTTTCACGGGGTGTCGCTGGGCGCGCTCGCCGTCTCGGGCAACGAGCATCACCGCGGCGCCGCCGGGATAAGCCTGCCGGGCACCTTCCGCCTGCCTTATGCCGGCTACCTGGGCGATGCCATGGACACCCTCGACTATTTCGAGAAGCTGCTCGACGATGCCAGCAGCGGCCTGGAAATGCCGGCCGCCGTCATCGTCGAGGCCGTGCAGGGGGAGGGCGGGCTGAACTCCGCCAGCGAGAAATGGCTCAAGCGCCTGGAAGGCATCTGCAGTAAGCGCGGCATTCTGCTGATTGTCGACGACATCCAGGCCGGCTGCGGACGCACGGGCACGTTCTTCAGCTTCGAGCCGTCCGGCATCCAGCCGGACATCATCACCCTGTCCAAGTCCCTGTCCGGCATGGGTCTGCCGCTGGCAGTGACGCTCATCCGGCCGGAGCTCGATCAGTGGCAGCCCGGTGAGCACAACGGCACCTTCCGCGGCAACAACCACGCATTCGTCACGGCCGTGGCGGCGTTTGAACACTTCTGGAAGGACGACACCTTCGAGAAGGCCGTGCGGGCCAAGGCTGCGGTGGTGAGTGAGCGTCTCGGCAAGCTCGCTCGTCGCTACAAGCTGGAGGTTTGCGGGCGCGGGCTCATGCAGGGGGTGGCCATGCCGAGCGGCGAGGTGGCCTCCCAGGTGACCGCCAACGCCCTGGAACGAGGGCTCATCATCGAGACTGCCGGGCCCGACGACGAGGTGGTGAAGCTGTTCTGTGCGCTCACCATCGACGACGCCGATCTCGACCGCGGTCTGTCCATCATCGAAGAGTCCGTGGCCAAGGTCATGGGCCGTCATCTCAAGCAGGTATCCTAATCATGCTGATCATAAAGCTCGACGACCTACGCGATTCGCCACGACACACCAAGTCCGAGACCTGGGACAGCGTGCGGTTGCTGCTGGCGGGCGACGACATGGGTTTCTCCTTCCACATCACCACCCTGTACGCGGGGACCGAAACCCACATGTGGTACAAGCACCATCTGGAGTCCGTCTACTGCATCTCCGGACGTGCGGAGATCGAAGACAAGGGCACCGGCAAGAAGCACGTCATCGAGCCGGGAACCATGTACGCGCTGAACGAGCACGACCGCCATGCGCTGCGCGTGGGCCCGGATGAGGATTTCGTGGTGGTCTGCGTGTTCAACCCGCCGGTCCGCGGCAACGAGGTTCACGACAAGGACGGCGCGTACGTGCTGAACGCCGAGGAAGTGGATTGATCCACTCAGGCAAAGGACCGGCACGTATCAGTTTCTCGGGAAAGATGTCGAAGAAAATGCGCAAAGAAGGAGATCACCCCGCAACTCGAACGACACACCGTCGAGAAAATCGGCGGAACCTCGATGTCCCGGGTCAACGAGCTGATGAGCTCCGTGCTCATCGGCAACCTGCGGGGCAAAGAGCTGTACCGGCGCATCTTCGTGGTGTCCGCTTATGCCGGCGTCACGGACATGCTGCTCGAGCACAAGCACTCGGGCGACCCCGGCGTCTACGCCCTGTTCAACGAGTCCGAGGAGGAGGGCTTGTGGCAGCAGGCTCTCGACAAGACCCTGGCCCACATGTGTGCCTTGAACGCCACGATCTTCGATCACGAAGACGACGTGCGCGACGCCGATGGCTTCATCCGCCAGCGCGTGTCGGAGGTACGCCATACCCTGGAGGACCTGCAGAGCCTCTGCTCGTCGGGGCACTTTCACCTGGAAGCGCACCTCGGCACGGTGCGCGAGGTGCTGGCCGCGCTCGGCGAGGTACACAGCGCCCACAACACCGCGCTGCTCATGCGCCGGCACGGGGTCAACGCCCGTTTCGTCGACCTCTCCGGGTGGGGCGAGATGGAAAGCCTGCCGTTGGAAGAGCACCTCAAGCAGAAGATCTCCCAGTACGATCTGGAGCGCGAGCTACCCATCTGTACCGGCTACGCCAAGTGCACGGAAGGCCTGATGGCCACCTACGACCGGGGCTACAGCGAGATCACGTTCAGCCGCATGGCGTCGGTCACCCGGGCCCGTGAGGCCATCATTCACAAGGAATACCACCTGTGCAGCGCGGATCCCAAGGTGGTCGGCGCGGACAAGGCGCTGGCCATCGGTCGCACCAACTACGACGTGGCGGATCAGCTGTCGGTGCTGGGGATGGAGGCCATCCATCCGGGCGCTGCCCAGTGCCTGCGTCGGGCGGCGATTCCGCTCCGGGTGCGCCACAGCTTCGAGCCCCATCACGCGGGCACCTTGATCGAGGCCGACTACCAGTCGGAGCACCCGCGGGTGGAGATCATCGCCGGGCGCCGCGGCGTCTATGCGGTGGAGTTCTTCAGCCACGACATCGTCGACCGCGCCGGTCACGCGTTCGGCATCCAACGCATTCTCGACCGCTACAAGCTGCGCACGGTGACCCGTGAGAGCAACGCCAACTCCATCACCTACTACCTCGCCACCAGCCTCAAGAACGCCAAGCGCATCGAGCGCGAGCTGGAGGAGGCGTTCCCGAACGCGCTGGTGACGGTCCGGCGGGTGGCCATCGTCGCCGCCGTCGGCAGCAACCTGGACGTGTCCGGCCTGCTGTCGAAGTGCGTATCGGCGCTGGCCGAAGCGGACATCAACGTGCTGGCCGTGCATCAGTCCATGCGCGCCGTGGACATCAAGTTCGTAGTGGACGAAGCCGACATGAAGGCCGCCACCGTCGCGCTCCACGAACGCGCCGTGGAAGAAATCAACCGCGGCAGCCCTTCGTCCGTCCAGGTGGCCTGACCGGAGTCGCCCCTGTGGCAGCGGCCTGTGGGAGCGCCCTGTGGGAGCGGACCTGTGGGAGCGGCCTCCCGGCCGCGATCCTTCCGGCATCGCGGCCGGGAGGCCGCTCCCACGATCGATACTTCACGATCGATCGTTCCCGCCCCTTGAAACCTGCCTGATCGCCCCCAATAAAGCGCTCGCTCATCGGAGGGCGCCCCGACCGGGGCGCCCGCGTAGCGGCAACTTCGTGAGGAAAAGAGATGAAGCTGAAACCTCTGCACGACCGGGTCGTGGTCCGGCGGGAGGATGAAGAGTCGCGTTCCGCCGGCGGCATCGTGATCCCGGACAACGCCAAGGAGAAGCCTCAGCGCGGCGAGGTGCTCGCCGTGGGGCCTGGTGAACCGCTGCAGACCGGGCAGACCCGGGTGCTGGCCGTCCAGGCCGGTGATTCGGTGCTGTTCGGCAAGTTCGCGGGCAGCGAGGTGACCGTCGAGGGCGAGGAGCTGGTGGTCCTTCGGGAAGCCGACATCCTCGCGATCATCAACGACAATTAAGTAGAGAGCGCGCACATGACTGCGAAGAAGGTTGTGTTCGACGAATCGGCGCGCAAGCGCCTGGCCCGGGGCGTGGACGTTCTGGCCAATGCGGTGAAGGTGACCCTGGGCCCGAAGGGCCGCAACGTGGTGATCGACAAGAGCTGGGGCGCCCCCACGGTGACCAAGGACGGCGTCACCGTCGCCAAGGAGATCGAGCTGGAGGGCAAGTTCGAGAACATGGGCGCTCAGCTCGTGAAGCAGGTGGCGAGCAAGACCGCCGACGAAGCCGGTGACGGCACCACCACCGCCACGGTCATCGCCCAGGCCATTGCCCGCGAGGGGCTGAAGGCCGTGACCGCCGGCCTGAACCCCATGGACCTGAAGCGCGGCATCGATGCCGGCGTGAAGGCGGTGGTGGAGCAACTCGATGGGCTGGCCACACCTTGCACGGAGTCGAGCTCCATCGCCCAGGTGGCGTCGATCTCCGCCAACTCCGATACCGTCATCGGTGACATGATGGCCGAAGCCATGTCGAAGGTGGGCAAGGAGGGCGTCATCACCGTGGAGGACGGCTCCGGGCTCGAGAACGTGCTGGAAGTCGTGGAAGGGATGCAGTTCGACCGCGGCTACCTGTCGCCGTACTTCATCACCCAGGCGGACCGCCACGTGGCGGAGCTCGCCGAGCCGTACGTGCTGCTCCGCGACAAGAAGATCAGCTCCGTCCGCGAGCTGCTGCCGCTGCTGGAGTCGGTTTCCCGGGCCGGCCGGCCGCTGGTGGTGATCGCCGAGGACATCGAAGGCGAAGCGCTCGCCACCCTGGTGGTGAACAAGCTTCGCGGCGTCCTGAACGTGGCCGCCTGTAAGGCGCCCGGCTTCGGCGACCGGCGCAAAGCCATGCTGCAGGACATGGCCGTGCTCACCGGCGGCAAGGTCATTTCCGATGACCTGGGCCTGGCCCTGGACAAGGTGACCCTGGAGGACCTCGGCACCGCCAAGCGGGTGGAGCTCACCAAGGAGCACACCACCATCGTCGGCGGCGCGGGAGACCACGCGGCCATCGAGGGGCGGGTGAACCAGATCAGGAAGGAGATCGAGGACACCACCTCCGACTACGATCGCGAGAAGCTCCAGGAACGGCTGGCGAAGCTGGCCGGCGGCGTGGCGGTAATCAAGGTCGGCGCCGCCACAGAGATCGAGATGAAGGAGAAGAAGGCCCGCATCGACGACGCCCTTCACGCGACCCGCGCTGCGGTGGAGGAGGGCGTGGTGCCGGGCGGCGGGGTGGCGCTGCTGCGCGCCGCCAAGGGCCTTGCGAAGGTGAAAGTAGCGAACGAAGAGCAGCGTGCGGGGGTGAATATTCTGGCACGCGCGGTTCAGGAGCCGCTGCGCCAGATCGTCGCCAACGCAGGTCAGCAGCCGTCGGTAGTTGCCGACAAGGTACTCGCCGGTAAGGGCAACTACGGCTTCAATGCCGCCACCGGCGAGTACGGCGACATGGTGAAGATGGGGGTCATCGATCCGAAGAAGGTGGTGCGCCTGGCGTTGCAGAATGCGGCCAGCGTGGCTGGCCTTCTGCTGACCACTGAGGCCTTGGTCTCCGAAGTGCCGAAGAAGAAGCAACGCGCAGCCGGTCACGCCGGCGACTTCGACGAGGATTTCTGAGGCTGACATTCCTGCTGTGAATGAGCCCTCCTGGTCGCGATCCGGTCAGGTTCGGATCGCGACCGGGAGGTCGCTCCCACTCAGGTTCGGATCGCGACCGGGAGGTCGCTCCCACTCAGGTTCGGATCGCGACCGGGAGGTCGCTCCCACAGCGGATGAGGTCGCTCCCACAGCGGATGAGGTCGCTCCCACTATGGATGGGCCCTCGTCACCACCGCGCCGGCAGGGAGGTCACGCCCCGCAAGGTGATCGTCGGCTTCCATTGGGGCGATTCGAGCTCCGACAGCTCCAGGTTCGGCAACCGCTGGAACAGTGCCGCTAGGGCTTCCGCCGCTTCCAGCCGCGCGAGCTGGGCACCGAGGCAGTGGTGGATGCCGCCGCCGAACGACACCGGCTTCACGCCCTTGCGGGTGACGTCCAGCTCGTCGGGCCGGTCGAACGCCGCCGGGTCGCGGTTGGCGGCGCCGAGCAGGGCGATCACGCTTCGGCCCTTCGGCAGCTTTACCCCTGCGATCTCGGTATCTTCCAGCGCGTCGCGGCCGGTGAGCTGCACTGAGCTGTCGTAGCGCAGAAACTCCTCCACCGCGTCCGGCATCAGCGAGAGGTCACCGCGCAGGATGTCCAGTTGCTCCCGATTGCGGTACAGGGCCAGCAGCGCGTTGCCCAGCAGGTTCACGGTGGTCTCGTGACCGGCGGCGAACAGCAGCGCGATGTTGGAGGTCAGCTCGTCCTTGGTGAGCTTGCCGTGCTCGGTCTCGCTCTGAACCAGCGCGGTGATCAGATCGTCTTCGGGCTCCCGGCGCCGCCGCTCGCAGAGCGCCTCGAAGTAGGCCTGGCTTTCGGCCGTGCTGGCGTCAGCCTGGGCGAGCTCCTCCGCCGTCATGGGGCTGGGATCGATCAGCCGGCCGGAGATGCGCGTGCCCTGAACGAACTGGGCCCGGTCTTCCTCCGGAATGCCCAGCATGTCGCAGATCACGATGACCGGCAGGGGATGATTGAACAATGCCCGGAGGTCGCCGCCGGCCTGCAGGGCGAATCGGTCGATGAGCTCGTGGGCGATGGTGCGGACACGCTCGCGCATGGCGGCAACCCGGCGGGCGTCGAAGGCTTTGACCACCAGCCCCCGAAGCCGCGTGTGGTCCGGCGGATTCTGCAGCAGCATGGTCCGGGCGAGGTTCGCCACGGCCGGATGGGCGAGCTGCGGTCGCGCTCCTCGTCCGAGAGGTTGCCGAACAAGGTGTGGCCCAGGCGCTTGTCGCGCACCAGGGTCTGGACGTCGGCATAGCGGGCGAGCACCACCAGATTCGCGTCCGGCAACTCGAGCACCGGACTGTTCTCGCGGAGCTGCCGGTACATGGGGTACGGATCGGCGATGACTTCCGGTGAGAAGATGGTGTCGAAGCTGAAGGTCGGGGCGGTGGCTGGCTGCGACACGGGATACCTCGTGGTGCGGTTGGCGGGCCTCGATGATAGCGGAATGCCGGCGCCGTAGCGGTCGGCTACGGGATCTGCCCGGCAAATTGCACGGTGGCGGTTTCCCCGACCCACTGGGTGTCGGCCCACTCGCCGGTGCCGACGTCGAAGTCGAGCCGATGGAGCTCGAGGGCACCCTGGACGCGGCGGCCGCCGGCGCCGTCGGAAAGGGTGAACGGTACGTCCACCGGGTTGCTGATCCCTTTCACCTGCAGGGTTCCGTGAGCCAGGTAGCCGTCCGGCGTTTTGTCGACGGTGGTGCTGTCGAAGGTGGCTCGCGGGTGCTGCTTCACAGCGAAGAACTCGTCGCCGCGCAGTGCGTCCTCGATCTCCGGAAGCCCGGCCTTCACCGAGCCCGGCTCGACCCAGGCCTCCACGCGCTCGACCGTTGCGCCGTTCATGCAGACCCGGCCGCCGAAATTTTCGAACGTTCCGCTGAACGTGCTCCCGGCCTGGTCGATCTGAAAGCTGACCTCGCCCTGGTCCGGGCCGACGTCGAAGCAGTCTTCGGAGTGTCCGGCCGTGGCGGCGAAAAGCATCAGCGAAGCCAGCGCGCAGATCAAAGACTTCATGTGGATCTCCCTCAGCTCACGGAAACATGCGCCCGAACACGCCGTCGCGTTTCCACAGGTGGCGTAGCGCGGCGCCCACGTGCAGCACCAGCACGGCCGCCAAGGTCCACACCAGACCTGCGTGAATGACCTCGAATTGTTTAGAGAGTTCGGCGTTCTTCGACATCAGCGCCGGAATCGGAAAGAGCCCGAAGAAGCTGGCGCCGAGACCGGCGGCGGAGGCGTGAAGCCAGCCGAACGTGGCGGCGGAGATGGCGAGCCCGTACAACAACCAGTGGGTGGCGGCTGCCAGGCCGCGTTCACCTGCCGTCATGAAGCGCGGCAGTCGAGGCGCCCGATCGACACTGCGCCACGCCAGACGCAGCAGGAACAAGGCCAGGATCAGAAGACCCACGGACTTGTGGCGAGAGACCCAGCGCAGGCGCTCGAGGCTGAGCGGGAGACCGTCCACGTAGAGGCCGATGCCGATTTGCACGACGATGGCGGCCGCGATGAACCAGTGGAAGCTCTGGGCTATGATGCCGTACCGTTTCGCCGAGTTCCGCCATCTCATGCGCCGTTTTCCCGCGTGCAAGGCTTGCACAAGCTATCAGAAACGCGGGCGGAGAGAAGACGCCTGGCTGGTGTTGCCGGCGCTGCTGCTGGCGCTGTCCGGTTGTCAGACCACCGCGCCCGCGGCGGAGCGGCCACCGGCCCCCCACCCGGCAGCAGCATCGGCGGAGCAGGCGCCGCCGTTGCCGGCAACGGCCGTAGGCCCGCGCTACCAGATCGATCCCGCGTCTTCGGAGGTGCGGATTCTGGTTTACCGAGGCGGGCCGCTGGCGCGACTTGGCCATAACCACGTGATCGTCGGGCCGCTGCGCGGAGAGATCCGCGCCGGCGCCACGTCCGCTGAAAGCGGATTTCGTCTGGAGCTGGTTGCGAACGAGCTGCAGGTGGATCCGCCGGCTGCCCGTGCGGCCGAAGGCGAGGCATTTTCGGCGGATGTGTCCGATCAGGCGCGGCAGGGCACGCGGGACAACATGCTTGGGGAACGCCTGCTGGACGTTGCCCGCTATCCCCACATCGTCATCGCGTCGGTGTCTCTGACCGGCCCGCGGTGGAACCCTGACGTGACGGCCGACGTGACCCTGCACGGCACCACGTCACGGGTGAGCTTTCCGGCGGCGGTGGTCGAGCACGGTGATGCGCTGACGGTAGTCGCCAGGCTGGCGCTTGCGCTGTCGGCCTTTGGCATCGAGCCGTTCTCGGTGCTCGGCGGCGGCCTGAAGGTGGAGGATCGGGTAGACGTCCGGGTCCGGGTGGTCGCCGAACGGTCGCCCTGACAGCGTCGCGGCATCCACTGACTGCCCGCGGCCTCAGCAGTTCTGCTTCAGCTCCGCTGCCAGCTCCTGGCTCCGGCGGTCCAGCTCGCGAGCCTCCTCGATGCCGTAGCCCTTGCGCCGCTTCTGCGCCAGTGCGGCCCGTTGCTTGCGGGCGGCGTCGCAGCGCCGCCGTCGCTGTTTCCGTTCGGCCTGCGCGCTCCGCGCCATTTGCGCCTGCGCCCGGGCACGCGCTTTGCGCTCGGCGTCCTGTTGCCGTTGAAGCTCGTCGAGCAGTTCGCGCTCGGCGTCCGAAAGAGCGGGCATGTGCACCGTGTCCAGCCGGTCGACGACCACCCGGCTGCCGTTGCCGCAGGGAAACTGGCTGAAGCGGGGGGTACCGCCGGGATCATCGCATCGATAGACGGCGGCGCGCGTGGCGGTGGCGGCGAGGGCGGCGCACAAGACGGCGGCGATCGCGGCGATGGCGGGGGAGGTGGTCATGGGGTGCAGGATGGCACCCCATGGTGCCGGCGGTCAGTGGCCGACGGCGGAACGGCGGGTAAGCCTCTGACGGTTGCGTTACAGGGTGGCCAGCCAGTCGTCGTCGGAGCCTTCGTTGATGCCCTCGAACAGGAACGTCGACAGATAACGCTCGCCGGTGTCCGGCAGCATCACGCAGAAGACGCTTCCGGCGGGGGCGCCCTCGGCTTCGGTCAGCGCGGCGGTCAGAGTCGCACCGGCGGAGACGCCGACGAAGATGCCTTCCTGCTGCGCCAACGCCCGGGCGTTGTCTCTGGCCTCGTTCTGGTTCACGGGAACGGTCTTGTCGCCGATGTTGCGGTCGAGCACCTGGGGAATGAAATCCGGCGTCCAGCCCTGGATCATGTGCGGATTCCAGTCCTTGCCCGACAGCATGGCCGCCTGCTCCGGCTCGGCGACGATGATCTTGAGGTCCGGGCGGGCGGCTTTCAGCACCCGGCCGGCGCCCGACAAGGTGCCGCCGGTGCCCCAGCCGGTGACCCAGAAATCCAGCCGGCGGCCGGCGAAATCCTCGAGGATCTCCGGACCCGTGGTGGAGGCGTGGTAAGCCGGGTTGGCCGGGTTTTCGAACTGCCGGGCGAGGAACCAGCCGTGCTTCTCGGCGAGTTCCTCGGCCTTTTTCACCATGCCGGTGCCGCGCTCGGCGGCGGGCGTGAGGATCACCTTGGCACCCAGCCCCCGCATGATCTTGCGGCGCTCCACCGAGAAGCTTTCCGCCATGGTGGCGACGAACGGATGTCCGGTCGCCGCACAGACCATGGCCAGGGCAATGCCGGTGTTGCCCGAGGTCGCTTCCACCACGGTCTGCCCGGGCGCCAGTGCGCCCGAGTCCTCGGCGTCCTTGATGATCGCGTAGGCGAGACGGTCCTTGACCGACGCCATGGGATTGAACGATTCGATCTTCACGTAGATTTCCACGTGGTCGGGAGCGAGATGGTTCAACCGGACGATTGGCGTGTCACCGATGGTCTGGAGGATGTTGTCGTAGATCATGATGGGCTCCGATGATGGTTTGGGTTGCCGGCCGCGTCAGGACAGATGGGCGACCAGGGCGGTCACTGCCTCGTCGAGGGCCGGCCTGGCGGCGGCGACGGCGTCCTGCATGCCGAAGAAACCGTGGATCAGCCCGTCATAGCGGGTCAGCGTCGCCTCCACGCCTGCCTGCCGGAGGGCCGCGGCATAGGCCTCGCCTTCGTCCCGGAGCGGATCGAACTCCGCCGTCTGCACCAGGGCCGGCGGCAGACCCCGATGAGAGCTGGCGAGCAGGGGCGCGGCATAAGGCTCCCGGCGCTCGCCCGCGTCCGGCACGTACTGGTCCCAGAACCATTGCATGGCGCGTCGGCTCAGCAGATAGCCTTCGGCATTGTCCCGGTACGAGCCGGTGTCGAAGTCGGCGGCGGTGACGGGATAGATCAGAAGCTGAAAGCGCAGCGGCGGACTGCCGCGGTCCCGTGCCATCAGGGCCACCGCCGCCGCCAGATTGCCGCCGGCGCTGTCCCCGCCGACGGCGAGGCGTGCCGCGTCGATGCCGAGCTCACCGGCGTGGCCGGCAACCCAGGCAGTCGCCGCATAGCAGTCCTCGGCGGCGCCGGGATATGTGGTTTCGGGAGCGCGCCGGTAGTGCACGGAGACTACCGTGATGTCAGCGCCCCGGCACAGCTTACGGCAGGTCTCGTCGTGGCTGTCCAGGTCGCCGATGACCCAGCCGCCGCCGTGGAAGTATACCAGCGCGCCGCTGGCGCCCTTGCTCTGCGGGCGGTAGATGCGCAGCGCGATGTCCTCGTCGGGGCCGGGAATCTGCTTGTTCTCCACATCCCCCACCGGGGTGGGTACTGCCGGTGGCGGGGTGAGCTGGAGGTTGCGGGCCTCGTCGGGCGTGAGGTCGGCCAGATCCTTCATGCCCAGGCTCTCGAGCATGTCGAGAACGTTCTTCGTGTCGTTGTCGAGTGGCACCCGTCGATCTCCTCCCGGTAGGGCTCGCAGTCGGGACGGCAACCATAACCCACGGCCGTGGGCGGCGGAAGGCGGGCGGCTTCCTGCCGCCGCGTCAGCGGCGCTGCCGCGGCACCCGCCCCATCAGGTAGAACTCCTCATTCGGCGACATGTCGGTGAGGTGGGCCATGCGGTTCGATAGCGCGAACAGGGCCGTGACGGCGCCGATGTCCCAGATGTCCTCGGCAGCGAAGCCAGCCTGCCGGAGCCCTTGGAGATCCGCCTCCTCCACTGTCTGCGGAGCGACGGCCAGCTTCACCGCGAAATCCAGCATCCGGCGTTGCCGCGGGGTGATCTCCGCGCTCCGGTAGTTGGCGGCGAGCTGATCGGCGAGCCGCGGCGCCTTCGCCTGGATGCGCAGGATCGCGCCGTGGGCGACGACGCAGTAGGTGCAGTCGTTGGCGGCGCTGGTGGCGACCACGATCATCTCGCGCTCGGCTTTGGAAAGCCCGCTGTCGCGCTCCATGAGGGCATCGTGGTAGGCGAAGAAGGCGCGGAACTCATCGGGCCGGTGTGCCAGCGCCAGGAACACGTTGGGCACGAAGCCGGCCTTCTCGTGCACGGCTTCGATCCGTGCACGCACATCCTCCGGAAGATCGGCCAGGTCGGGTACGGGGAAGCGGCTCGGTGGTTTCATCACGTCAGTCTATCCGTCCGGGGGGCAGGTGGGTGTCCCAATACAGGCTGTCGTACTTGCGCAGGATCCGCAGCACCTCGTCGTGGGGAATGGCCTGCAAGGTGCCGCGGCTGCTGGTGACGGCCGTGGCCGCAAACAGGGCGTTGTAGATCGCCTCCTCGGTGGCTTCCACGGTGGCGGCGAACAGCGGCGACATGGCGGCGTTGACGAGGGTGGCGATTTCCACCGGGCCTTCAGCCAGGCGCGGGCGGCGCGCCTTGGGATTGTTGGAGAAGGCGATGACATAGTCGCCGGAGCCGTTGTGAGCGAACGACCCGGTGCGCGCAAGGCCCATCACGGCGCGCTCGGACAGGCGGCGCAGGTTCCGGGAGGTGAGCGGCGCGTCGGTGGCCAGGACGATGATCACCGAGCCGCCCTGAGGACCCGAAGACGCGTCTTCCGCGGCGGGCCCATGGCCGGTGATGCCGCGGTACGCCTGACCGAGGGCTTGCTGATACGAATAGTGCCCCAGCTCGCGCCCGACCGGCGCCGCGTTGATGCTGAGGTTGCCGTCGAAGTTGGTTTGCACCAGCACGCCCACGGTCCAGCCGCCCAGGCTTTCCGGCAGATGCCGGGAGCTGGTGCCGATACCGCCCTTCCAGCCGAACGCCTGGGTGCCGGTGCCGGCGCCGATGCTGCCTTCCAGCACCGGCCCGTCGGTAGCCTCGTTCAGAGCCTGGTAGACGTTGTTCAGCCCCACCGGGTCCGCCCACATGTTGTCGACCCGGGAGTCGTCGGTCTCCGCCACCACCGGATTGAAGGTGTGCTCGCCCATGCCGGGCTGATCTTCCATCCACGACACCAGCCCCTGAGCAGCGCGCCAGACGCACATGGTGCAGGTGAGCAGGATAGGCGTCTCGATTTCACCCAGCTCGCGCACCTGGGTGGCGCCGACGAGCTTACCGTAGCCGTTGGCCGCACGAATCCAGCCCGGCACCGGCCGGTCGTAGAGGTCGCCGTCGGCCGGGATCACCGCGGTCACGCCGGTGCGGATGTCGTCACCCTGAATGATGGTGGAGTGGCCGACGCGTACGCCTTTGACGTCGGTGATGGCGTCGTTGGGGCCGGTGGGGAAGGTTCCGACGATGATGCCGAGGTCCCGCGGGCGCTCGTTGCTGGCGGCCGACACCGGCTGCGCGGCGGCAATGAGGAAGAGCGCGAAGCACGCCAGGAGCGCCGCGGGGCCGGAATGTCCTGATGGCAGCGTTCGTCGAATCACGATCCTTCCGCAAGCCGAAAGCTGCGAGTGTACCGTGACTGTTGCCGCCGCTCATCGGCGGCGCGCGGAACCGCGCGCAGCCTCAGCCGGCCCCGCCGTCCATCGTCATCAGCCAGGCCGCACCCGCGATCGTGACGGCAGCCAGGGTGAGGCCGTTCGCGCTCCAGTCCACGGCCAGGTTCGCAGGCAGGGCCGCCAGCAACGTGGCGATCGCTGGCTGCAGCGACAGCGCGAGCATCAACAGCCCCGCCAGGGTTGCGCTGCCGAGCACCGCCAGCCGCACCCGTTGCCGCGCACGGAGCTGTGCGGCGACGCGGGCCGCGATGCGCGGCGCCGCGATGGGCGGCGCGAACATGCGTGCCTGATCGGCGTCGAATGCCTGCCGCAGCAGCTCGTCCATCGGATCGCGCTCGTTCATGCCTTGACCTCGATGTGGAAGTGACGGCGGATCTTCTCCTTCGCCCGATGAATCCGTGACTTCACCGTGCCGGGCGAAGTGCCGAGCATGTCGCCGATTTCCGACGCGCTCAAGCCTCCCGCATAGCTGAGCACCAGCAGGCGCTGCTCCTCGGCGGTCACCACGGCGAGCAGACGCTCGAGGTCCCGCTCGTCGCCCGCGGACCCCAAAGCGCTGAGCGGCGTCCGCCCGCCGCGATCATCGCCCGCCCCATCGAGCGGCTCCGCCTCGTCGTGAACCCCCTGCCGCCGCCGGTACTGGAGGAAGACGTTGTAGGCGAGCCGCGTCAGCCAGCCGCCGAAGGCTCCCCGGCCTTCGAACGTAGCGAGCTTCTGCCAGGCGCGCAGGAACGTCTCCTGGCACAGTTCCTCCGCCACGGCCGCGTTACCGGTGAACCGGCGATGCAGATAAAAGATCCGCCGCTCGTGGCGGCGCATCAGCACCTCGAACGCGCCGACGTCGCCAAGGGCGGCGGCCTCGGCTGCGAGGGCTTCGTCGCTGCCCGGGGTACGGCCCCCGTTCAGGGCCCTTTCCGGGGAAGGAACAGCCACAACGCCAGGTAGGCGATTCCCAGCATCAGCGGGAAGCCGCCGATGCCGAGCAGATCACGCTCGTCGATGGCCCAGGACATCAACCCCAAGGCGGCGGCAAGGGCGAGCCAGAGCACGCCCTTGCGCAGATCCCCCAGGGCAGACGGCGTGAGCTCGGCGCTGAACGCTTCCAGAACCTCGGGCGTCAGCTCCGCGCCACGCTCGACGGCCAGCCGGACGGTGTGCTGAACGTCCTGGCGGGCCCGGTAGCGAAAGTAGTAGTACGCGCACAACACCACGCCGATGACGATGAAAAGAGTGATGGGGACTGCCACCAGGGATTCCTTGCAAGGGACGACGGGGGAGTAGATACCCGGAATGCGGTAAACGGTTGCATCGGCCGGAGGCTCAAGGGGTGACGGGGACGGGGTCGCCGAACACCAGCCGCGCAGGCGCGACGATCAACGGGTCCGGCGCGCGGGCCGCCTGGGGATCCTTGCCGGCATAGTCGAACCAGTCGAGCACCAGCCGCATGGTGTTCAGCCGCGCTCGCAGCTTGTCCTCGGCCTTGACGATGGTCCATGGCGCTTCCGCGCTGTCGGTGAGGCGGAAGGCGGCTTCCTTGGCGCTGGTGTAGGCATCCCAGCGGCGCTGGGCTTCACGGTCCACGGCGGAGAGCTTCCACTGCTTCAGAGGATTGCTCTCACGCTCGTGGAAGCGCCGTGCCTGTTCTTCGCGGCTCACCGACAGATAGATCTTGATCAGCTCGATGCCGCTGCCGACCAGCATCTTCTCGAACACCGGGGCCTGGCGGGTGAACTCCCCGTACTCTCCCTCGGTGCAGAAGCCCATCACCCGCTCGACGCCGGCGCGGTTGTACCAGGAGCGGTCGAAGAACACCATCTCACCCGCCGAGGGCAGGTGATCGGTGTAGCGCTGGAAGTACCACTGGCCCCGCTCCACTTCGGTGGGCTTCTCCAGTGCCACCACCCGGGCGCCGCGGGGGTTCAGGTTCTCCATGAGACGCTTGATGGTGCTGCCCTTGCCCGCCGCGTCGCGGCCTTCGAACAGCAGCACCACCTTGCGGCCGGTCTCCTTCACCCAGTTCTGCAGCTTCACCAGCTCGATCTGCAGTGCCAGCTTTTCCCGGTAGTAATCGCGAATGCCGTAGCGCTGCGCATACGGGTATTGGCCGCTGCTGAAGTAGTGGCGGATGATCTCCGGGGTCACGGTCTCCGACTCGCGCAGCGGGACGGCGTTGTGGATCGGCCCGTGGCTCTCTTCCACCTCGAGGGTGTCCAGCAGGTAGTCGTACCAGTCGGCGCCGCTGCTCACTTCGCCCGTTCCGGTGGTTGCGAAGCCCCGGAGTCTAAACCGCCCCCGCACCGGTGCGCACCGGTTGGTGCCGCGGAGGTGGCCCGGCTGCCCGGATTTCGCGCTGTGCCGCCACCTGCTGGTGCCCCGGCAGACGCGTCGATTTCTTTCAATACCTTGTTGGCAAACGGGTTTTCCCGGTAACGGTGCTGCTGGCATGAGCGTTGCTATGTTAGGGCTAAATAGGCATTTCGTTCAGTCGGTGAAGAAGGGAGGGGCAGGCAGACCAGGATGAGAGACCATGATCGATTTCCCAGTTGCCTCCCCGAAAGGTCCCGCGCTCGCTGTCGCTGTGCTGGCGACGGTGCTGATGGCGGGAGGGTGTGCCAGCACGCAGCCTGAGCGCCTGAGCGGCTATCGGGAGCGCGCGGTGCGCGAGTTGACCATGCAGTGTTACCAGCAGCATGACGGCGAACGGTTCGTCTATGGCGGGCTGGCGGTTCATGCCGCGTGCCGCCAGTGGGCCGAGGACCGCGCGGGGGTCACCCTGCCGGTGGCGGAGGGTCTGGCGCTGCACTGAAGCGGGCCCGCCAGCACGGCCGGCGGCGGTTACGCCGCTGCCGGCATGATCGCTTGCAAACACCTCGGGCGTTCACGACCATTGGGCGCTTGCCGATGGGATTGTCGAGGCGGAGAGTGAAGCGACCTGAGTTCCGGTTTTTGCTGGCCGCGCTGGCAGCGTGGGTGGCGCTGGCTGCTCACGCCGCCAATCTTCCGGTCGTTGCCGCCCACGGGATGGTGGCGACACAGAACGCGATCGCCTCGAAAATCGGCGCCGATGTGCTGAAGGACGGTGGCAGCGCGGTGGATGCGGCGGTCGCGGCCGCCTTCGCGCTGGCGGTGACCCACCCCAGCGCCGGTAACATCGGCGGCGGCGGCTTTCTGGTGTTCCGACCGCAGTCGGGCAAACCGATGGCCTACGACTTCCGCGAGGTTGCGCCCAGCGGGTCCAATCCGAAGATGTGGCTGGAGAACGGCCAGTACAGTTTTCAGCGCCATCACATGAGCCATTGGTCCATCGGCGTGCCGGGAACCGTCGCGGGGCTGTACATGGCGTGGCAGGATCAGGGCAAGCTGCCGTGGAAGCGGCTGGTGGAGCCGGCCATCGAGCTCGCGCGCAAGGGCTTCACCGTGACCCACGGACTCGCGGCATCGCTCGAAGAGGCCATGCCGAGGCTGCAGAAGCATCCGGCGTCGCTGGCGCAGTTCAGCAACAATGGCGAGCCGTACCAGCCGGATGACGTGCTCATTCAGCCAGACCTGGCAGATACCCTGCAGCGCATCGCTGATCAGGGCCCCGACGGCTTCTACAAAGGGCGCACGGCACAGCTCATCGTCGATGAGATGAAGCGGGGCCACGGGCTCATCACCCTGGAGGACCTCGCCGACTATCAGCCCAAGCGCCGGGAGCCGGTGACGGGCAGCTATCGCGGCTATCAGATCATCTCCATGCCGCCACCGAGCTCGGGCGGAGCGATTGTGGTGGAGATGATGAACATCCTCGAAGGATACGACGTCGGCAAGCTCGGATTCGGCACCACGGCGACCCTGCACCGGATGGCGGAGGCCATGCGCCGGGGTTACGCCGACCGCGCGCGCTACCTCGGTGATCCCGATTTCAACCCGGACCAGCCGGTGGCACGGCTGACATCCAAGAGCTACGCCCAGGAGCTGCGCGCCAGCATCCTGCCCGACCGGGCCTCGGTCTCCAAGCCCGATCAGTTCACCTGGCCGGTGGAGAGCGACGAGACCACGCAGATTTCGGTGGTGGACGCCGACAGGAACGCCGTGTCGATGACCTATACGCTCGAGTGGGGCTACGGTTCCGCGGTGGTGGTGCCGGGGGGCGGATTTCTGCTCAACAACGAGATGGGCGACTTCAACGCCGGCCCCGGCCTCACCGACGATCAGGGGTTGATCGGCACACCGGCGAATCTGGCTGAGCCGGGCAAGCGCATGCTCTCCAGCATGTCCCCCACGGTGGTGGCGAAGGATGGCAAGCTGGCAATGGTGACTGGCACGCCGGGCGGGCGGACCATCATCAATACCGTCATGCAGACGATCCTCAATGTGGTGGATCACGGCATGAACGCGCAGTCGGCGGTGGACGCCGGGCGCATCCACCAGCAGTGGCTGCCGGACAAGATTTATTACGAAGAGAACGCCTTCTCGCTGGATTCCCTGAACGGTCTGCGCGACATGGGCTACGCTCTCGAGGAGCGTGACCGCCAGGGCGCCGCGCAGGTCATCGTGGTGGGTGACGGCAACGTGCTCGAGGGCGGTACGGATCTCAGGGTCCCCGACGGAGGCGCAATCGGCTACTGAGCCATGAACATACTGCTGGTGGTCAACGAGCTGAAGGACTGGCCGCTCTCCATCCCGGGGGTGGCGGTCATACCCGCCCGGTCCTATCTCACGGATCAGCAATACTTCGACAACCGGGCGGCCAAGGTCTTCAACCTGTGCCGGTCGCACAAGTACCAGAGCGCCGGGTATTACGTGTCGCTGCTGGCCGCGGCCAGGGGACATCATCCCATTCCCAGCCTCGCGACCATCCAGGATCTGCGGTCGACGCCGGTGGCGCGGCTGCTGTCGGAGGATCTCGAGGACACCATCCAGAAGACCTTGAAAGGCGAGCAGGGGTCGCAGTTCTCCCTCGAAGTGCTGTTCGGCCGGACACCCGATCCGAAGTTCGACAACCTGGCGTGGAACCTGTACAGCCTGTTCGAGGCACCGTTGCTGCGGGTGGAGTTCCTGTTCAAAGGGGGTGAGTGGCAGATTCGCCACATCAAGGCCCTGGGGGCCAACGACCTGTCGCCAGCCCAGCACGACTTCGTGCTGCAGGCTGCGTCCGAGTACTTCTCGGTGAAGCGGCGTCGGGCCCGCAAGAAACCCCAGTCCCGCTACGACCTGGCGATCCTGCACGACCCGCGGGAAGCCATGCCCCCGTCCAACAAGCGGGCGCTGGCGCGCTTCGAGTCGGCGGCGGAGGCGCTGGACATGGGGGTGGAGCGGATCACCCGGGAAGACGCGGGGCGGCTCGCCGAATTCGACGCCCTGTTCATCCGCGAGACCACGGCGGTGAACCACCACACGTTCCGCATGGCGCGGCGGGCCCAGGCCGAGGGCCTCGTGGTGATCGACGACCCGGACTCCATCCTCAAGTGCACCAACAAGGTGTATCTGGCGGAGCTGCTCACCCGGCACAAAGTGCCGAGCCCGAAGACATTGATCGTTCATGCCGGCAACGTTGACGAGGTGGTGCCGGCGCTGGGCCTGCCGGTGGTGCTGAAGCTGCCCGACTCCAGCTTCTCGGCCGGCGTCACCAAGGTCGACAAGGAAGCCGACGTGCGCGACCGGGTGCGGGAGGCGCTCGTCCAGTCCGAGCTGATCGTCGCCCAGGAGTTCGTGCCTACCGACTACGACTGGCGAGTGGGCGTCATCGATCGGCGGCCCATCTACGTGAGCAAGTACTACATGGCGAGGCGTCACTGGCAGATCGTCCGCCGCGATGCCAACGGCGCCACGGTGGAAGGCACGGCGGACACCATGGCCGTGGAGGACGCGCCCCAGGATGTGGTGCAGACGGCGCTGAAAGCCGCCAACCTCATCGGCAAGGGGCTGTATGGCGTCGATCTCAAGCAGGTGAACGGCAGGATCTATGTCATCGAGGTCAACGACAACCCGAGCATCGATGCCGGCTACGAGGACACGGTGCGCAAAAGCGACCTTTATCGGGACATCATGGGCGTGATGCTGGCCCGGATCGAGGCCGCCAAACGCGGCCCGTCCAGCACCTGACGTCGACGTGAGCGCCGCAGAGCTCGATCGCATCGACCGCCAGATATTGCACCTGCTGCAAGTCGACGCCACCTCATCCATCGCCCAGGTGGGCGAAAAGGTCGGGCTCAGCCACAACGCCTGCTGGCGCCGCATCAAACGTCTGGAGGAGGCCGGCATCATCCGCAAACGGGTGGCGCTGGTGGACCCGAAGAAGCTCGGCTACGGGGTCACCGTCTTCGTCACCGTACGCACCAGTCAGCACACGGAGGCGTGGCTCGAGAAGTTCGCCCGTGGCGTCTCGGCCCTGCCGGAGGTGATGGAGTTCTACCGCACCAGTGGCGACGTGGACTATCTGCTGAAGGTTCTGGTCACCGACATCGCGGAGTACGACCGCTTCTACAAGAAACTGATCGCCATTGCCCCGCTCTCCGACGTTTCCTCCAACTTCGCCATGGAGCAGGTCAAGTACACCACCGAAATCCCCACCGCCTGACACGCCTGTTGGAGCGGCCTGTGAGAGCGCCCTGTTGGAGCAGCCTGTGGGAGCGGCCTCCCGGCCGCGATCGCGAGCAGGAGCTCGCTCCCACAAAGATTGCCAGGAGCTCAGCCTGTGGGGGAAGCGGCCTCCCGGCCGCGATCCGCGAGCAGGAGCTCGCTCCCACAAAGATTGCCAGGAGCTCAGCCTGTGGGAGCGGCCTCCCGGCCGCGATCTCGCGAGCAGGAGCTCGCTCCCACAAAGATTGCCAGGAGCTCAGCCTGTGGGAAAGCGGCCTCCCGGCCGCGATCTCGCGAGCAGGAGCTCGCTCCCACAAAGATTGCCAGGAGCTCAGCCTGTGGGAGCGGCCTCCCGGCCGCGATCGTGTCAGAGCGCCGTGCCCACGGCCGCGCCGATCGCGAAAGTCAATCCCATAGCCAGCGCGCTCCAGAAGGTGACGCGCCATGCACCCATGATCACCCGGGCACCGCCGGCGAAGGCAGCCAGCGCGCCGAGGCTGGCGAGAAACACCAGCGAGGTGCCGGAAACCAGCGCGGGGATGAGGCTGACAGGGGTCAATACGGCAGTGATCAGCGGCAACGCGGCACCCCCCGAGAAGGTGAGCCCCGAGGTAAGGCTCGCCGTGACCGGCCGCGCCCTGAGGTTGCGGGAAATTCCCAACTCGTCCCGGGCGTGGGCGCCGATGGGATCGTGGGCCATCAGCGCATCCGCCACCTCATCCGCAAGCGCGGGCTGGAGGCCGCGCCCCTGATAGATGCCTGAGAGCTCTGCCCGCTCATGCTCCGGATCTTCCTGCAGTTCCCTGGCTTCCCGGGCCAGGTCGGCGCGTTCGATGTCAGCCTGGGAGCTGACGGACACGTACTCGCCGGCGGCCATGGACATGGCCCCTGCTACCAGCCCGGCGATGCCGGCGACCATGACCGCCTGATGGCTGCTTTCCGCCGCCGCGACCCCCACCAGCAGGCTCGCGGTGGAGACGATGCCGTCGTTGGCTCCCATGACCGCCGCGCGCAGCCAACCGGAACGGTGGGTGCGGTGAATTTCCGGATGATGTTGCTTCATGGCCGCGGCGGCAGCGTGTCAGTCGCTGCCCACGGAGCGGATGATGTAGCCGCCAGACTTCTCGTCCAGCTCCAGCTCCATGTCGCCGCGGGCCTGGGCGTCTTCCAGCAGATCGCTGAACGAGCGGAAGCCATAGAACGATTCGTTGAAGCCGGGGCGGCGTCGCTTCAAGGTCTGTTTGACCATTGAGCCCCACAGATTACCGCGCTCGCCCCGTTCTTCGTACAGGGCTTCCGCCGTCTCCAGCACCAGATCGATGCCTTCCTGAGCGAGCTCGTCGGCGGACTTGTCTTCCGTCCGATCTTCCACCATTTCTTCGGCCTTCGCGACTTTCTCCGCCTTCCCGGTCTTCGGCGCCGCCTTGGACCGCGACCTGCTGCGGCTCTTCTTGGGCGCCGGCTTTCTCTGCCGCACCAGATCGTCGTAGAAGATGAACTCGTCGCAGTTACTCATCAACAGATCGGAGGTGGCGTTCTTTACGCCGACGCCAATGACGGTTTTGGCGTTCTCGCGCAGCTTGCTCACCAGCGGCGAAAAGTCCGAATCGCCGGAGATGATCACGAAGGTGTCGATGTGTTCCTTGGTGTAGCAGAGGTCGAGGGCGTCCACCACCATGCGGATGTCCGCCGAGTTCTTGCCGGACTGACGCACGTGGGGAATCTCGATCATCTCGAACGCCGCCTCGTGCATGGCCGGCTTGAACTCCTTGTAGCGGTCCCAGTCGCAGTAGGCCTTCTTCACCACGATCGAGCCCTTCACCAGCAGCCGCTCCAAGACCAGGCGGATGTCGAAGCGGTCGTACTTGGCATCCCGCACGCCAAGCGCCACGTTTTCGAAGTCGCAGAATAGGGCCAGATTGCCGTCACCATTCATGGGCCAGCGGCCTCCCGCGTTTTGGGCATACAGTTACAGCGACGCAAAGCTCTTGCCCTCCTTGACCAGCTTCTCGAGCAGCGGCGCCGGGGTCCAGAAGTTGCCGTACTCCCCGCGGAACGCCTCGATGTCGGCGAGCACCTCGGCGAGCCCCTGCCGGTCGGCCCAGAACATGGGGCCGCCGGTCACCTCCGGAAAGCCGTAGCCGTTGATGTAGACGATGTCGATGTCGGACGGGCGAAGTGCGATGCCGTCCTCGAGGATGCGTGCGCCCTCGTTGATCAATGGGTACAGACAGCGCTTCAGCACCTCGTCATCGGCGATCTGGCGTCGTTGGATGCCGAGCTCGGCGGACGTTTCCTCCACCAGCCTCACCACTTCGGGATCCGGTTGCCCCGCGCGGCTGCCTTCCGGATATATGTAGTAGCCGCGGTTGGTCTTCTGGCCGAAGCGTTCCATCTCGCAGAGCTTGTCCGCCACCCGGGCGGTAATGGGTACGTCCTCCGGCTTGACGCCGCGGAGCTGGCGCGCCCGCCAGCCCAGATCGAGCCCCACCAGGTCCGCCATCTGGAACGGGCCCATGGGCATGCCGAACTCCTGGAGCACCTTGTCCACCTGATAGGGAGTCGCACCCTGCAGGATGATCTCGCCCGCCTGACGGGTATATCCCGCGAGCATGCGATTGCCGATGAACCCCGGCGCGTTGCCGGACAGCACCGCGATCTTGCCCAGGGTGCGGCCGAGCTTCATGGCGGTGGCAATGGTGGTCGTGTCGGTGGCCCGGCCGCGCACCACCTCCAGCAGCCGCATGACGTTGGCGGGGCTGAAGAAGTGCAGGCCGATGACATCGCCGGGCCGGCCGGTGGCCTGGGCCATGGCGTCGACGTCGAGGCCGGAGGTGTTGCTCGCCAGCACGGCGCCGGCTTTCATCACCCGGTCGAACTGCTGGAACACGTCCTTCTTGACGTCCAGGTTCTCGTAGACGGCTTCGATCACCACGTCGGCTTGCCCGAGGTCCTGGTAACGGGTGGTGCCGGTGATTAGACTCATGCGCCGGCCGACGTCCTCGGCCGTCAAGCGCCCCCGCTGCACCTGGATGTCGTAGTTGCGGCGGATGACGCCGAGGCCCTTCTCGAGCGCTTCATCGTTCATTTCCAGCACCGTCACCGGAATGCCGGCGTTGGCAAAGCACATGGTGATGCCGCCGCCCATGGTCCCGCAGCCCACCACGCCGGCGGCATCGAGGTTCCTGGCCGGTGTGTCCTTCGGCACATCGGGAATCCTGGCCGCTTCGCGCTCGGCGAAGAACACGTGGATGAGTGCCTCACGCTGAGGATGATTCAGGCACTTCTGGAAATTCTCCTGCTCCACCGCCATGCCGGCGTCGAAGTCGCCGAGGTTCACCGCGGCTTCCACGCACTGGATGATCATCTCCGGAGCAAACCGGCCGCGCATCCGCCGCGCCGCGTGCCGCCGCGCCTCGGCGAACATTTCCTGGTCGTCCCGCGCCGCCGCGAGCTTCTCGTCCTCGTCGCGGATTTTGCGCAGCTTTCCGCCTTCGGCGATCACCTTGCGGGCGAACTCGACGGCCCCGGCAACGATGTCGGCTTCGATCACCCGGTCGACGATGCCGAGCTCCAGGGCCTGGGGCGCGGGAATCGGGTCTCCGGAGAGGATGAACTCGAGCGCTTTTTCGGGGCCGATCAGCCGGGGCAGCCGCTGGGTGCCGCCGGCGCCGGGCAGCAGGCCCAGCTTCACCTCGGGAAGCCCAACCGGGGCATTGGGTGCCGCGACCCGGTAGTCGCAGCAGAGCGCCACTTCCAGACCGCCGCCGAAAGCCGTGCCGTTGATGGCTGCGACGATGGGCTTGCTGCTGCTCTCCATGAGGTCGAGCACCTCGTGCAGCCCGGGGCCCGCTGCGGCGCCGGCTCCGAACTCGGAGATGTCTGCGCCGGCGATGAAGGCGCGCCCGGCGCCGGTGATGACGATGGCTTGGACCTCGGCATCGTCCAGCGCTTGGTTGACGCCGTCGTGGAGGCCCTGACGAACGCCGCTGGAAAGCGGGTTCACCGGAGGGTTATCCACCGTCAACAGCGCGACGTCGTCTCTCTTCTCGTAGTGGACGGTTCCCTTCATGGCCATGGCGTTTCACCCTCAGAGCATGCGATGCGACGCGCACTATAGCGAATCCCGCGCACCGGATCACAGCGGCCGTCAGCCCGCATCGGGCGAGAAGCTCAGCACCGCGTCTCCCTCGGCCAGAGTGGGCGGTTCGCTGCCGGTCAGCCAGACCAGCCGGTTGCCTCGGCGCGCGAGCAGAGCCTGGCCGTCGCGACCCAGGCGCTGATCGAGCTTCGCTCCGTCGAAGTTCTCGCTGAGCGCGGTCTTGCGGAACGTCCAGCCGGAGGCGAGCCGGGCATTCAGGGCGTGGATGCCGCCCAGCCCGTTCAGCAGGGGCCGGCCGCCCAGCGTGACGGCGAGGCTGTGGCGGTCCTGCTCGCTGGCCTTGCGGCCGACCTGGAACACGTTGCCGCGGCCGAACTCCGGGCCGAAGTCGGTGCACACCAGGGCGTTGTAGTCGTCGTTGTCGGTGGCGGCCACCAGGTAGCCGAAGCGCCCCAGGTCGAGCTGGTGCTCGGCGAGCTCCGAGAGCACCTCGCCGTAGAAGACGTCGATGCCGTCGAGGCGTGGCTCGCGCAGATTTCCCCAGTTGCGGTCGGCGATCATCACTGGCAGCTCCATCGCCCGAAGCTGGCCCGCCAGGGCAGTGGTCCATGGCGAGCCGCCGACGATGAGCACGCCTTCCGGGCCGGGGGCGGCCAGCCCAAGCAGCTTCGCAAGCGGCCGGATGGTGAATCCGTGCACGATCACGGTCGTCAGCACCACGGCGAACGTGAGCGCGACCAGATGGCGCCCGTCCGCAAAACCGTGCTCCGTGAGCGCGACCCCGAACAACCCGGCGACCGCGACCGCGACGACGCCGCGGGGCGCGATCCAGGCCGCCAGAGCCCGCTCGCGCATGCCCATGCCGCTGCCGACGGTGGAGACCAGCACGGAGATCGGCCGCACCACCAGGATCAGCGCCGCGACGAACAACGCATCCCGCGGTGTGAGGGAACGCAGCACGGCCGGCTCCAGCTCGGCAGTGAGGATGACGAACACCCCCGATACCAGCAGCACGGTGACGAGCTCTTTGAAGCGCTTGAGCTCCCCGAGACTGGCGATGCGCGAGTTGCCGAGGGTCACCCCGAGCACGGTGACGGTGAGGAGCCCCGATTCCTCGAGGAAAAGATCCGCCACCGCGTAGGTGGAAAGCACTGCGCTCACCACCGCTGGCGCCTTCAGGAATTCGGGCACGTAACCGCGCACAAAGGCGTTCACCGTCAGCCGTCCGAGGCCGTAGCCGCCGACCACGGCCCAGAGCAGAGCACCGGCCACATGGGCCGCCAGTGCCCCGGCCCCACTTTGAGCCTGTGCTACCAGCACACCCTCGAGCACCGCTACCGCCAGCAGGGCGCCGATCGGGTCGGCCAGGATCGCTTCCCAGCGCAGCACCGATGCGGCGGTCTGGCTCAGCCGCGCATGGCGCAGCAGCGGCACCACCACGGTGGGTCCGGTGACCACCAGCAGGGCGCCCAGCACCAGGGCGCTCGGCCACGACAGACCCGCAAGGTAGCGTCCGGCCAGAGTACCCAGTAGAAACGCCAGGGCAACCCCCCAGCTGACAAGTCGGCGAACGGCAACGGACGTCTCGCGCAGCTCGGTGAAGTTGAGGGACAGTCCGCCCTCGAACAGGATCAGCGCCACGGCCAGCGCAATCAGCGGATGGAGCAGCCGGTCGAAGTCGTCTGCCGGGCTGAGCAGACCCGTCAGCGGGCCGGCGATGAAGCCTGCCGCCATGAGCAGCACGATGGCCGGCAGTCGGCCACGCCAGGCCAGCCACTGAGCAGCCGCGCCCAGGGCGCCGATGAGGGCGAGTTTGCCGACGAGGATCTCCACGGAATGCACCCGACTGGAACGGTCCGGCGCCGCGCAGGCCGGGCGCCCCGGTTGGGTGCAAGGTAACACACGGCGGCGCCGCCCCGAATCGGCGCACCGCTATGCTGCGCAGGGTCCGAAGCAGAGACGGCGCGGGCGTTGTGAGGTAGCCTCCGGGTACGCCATTCAGGAGAACGCGTCATGGAAACACTGGCTCGCGGCTATGGGCTGGTCGAGGGACCACTGTGGGTTCCGGGGCGAGGTCTGGTGTTCAGCGACGTGCTGAACGGCGGCGTGTTCTGCCTCGGCCCGGACGGTGGGGTCAGCAGCGTGTTCGAACACCGGCGCGGCATCGGCGGCATGGCGCTGCACGAGGCCGGCGGCCTCGTCGTCAGCGGCCGCAACGTCTCCTACAAACCTTTCGACGGCGGCGACACCGTGACCCTGCTCGACCGGGACCCGGACGCCGGCAACGTTGGCTACAACGACCTGACCACCGACGCGGCGGGGCGGATCTACGTCGGCTCCCTCGGCTCGAGCCCGGTGTTCGCCGACGGCCGGGAGCCCTCCGCGGGCGACCTGTGGATGATCGATCTCGACGGCAGCTGCCGGGTCGTGGGCCGCGAAATCTGGCTCACCAACGGCCTGGGCTTCTCACCGGACGGCGGCATCCTCTACCACTCCGATTCCGCGGTGAGCACCGTCTGGCGGTATGCAGTCAGGGAAGACGGGGCGCTGGGCGAGAAGGAGGTGTTCGTGCGCACCGGCAGCGGCGTGCCGGACGGGCTCGCGGTGGCCTCGGATGGCACCGTGTGGGTGGCGCTGGCGCGCGGCGGTCACGGGGTCGCCGTGTTCGACCCGGCCGGTAGCCAGGTCGACTTCGTGGAGATCCCCGAGCCCATGTGCACGTCGGTCTGCTTCGGCGGCGACGACTTGAGGGACCTGTACGTGGTTTCCGGCTCAGACGACTCCGCCGGCGACCTGGCGGGCGCCGTACACCGAGTGCGGGTGGACGTGGCCGGATGCCCCGTGGCGCCCGCGCGGGTCAGGATCTGAACTGCCCGATCCGGTCGATCTGCCGGAACTCGCAGGATCGCGACCAGGAGACGTCTCCCGGCGGCGTCAACGTCCGGCAACCATGTGCCGAGGCAGCGATCACGCCGCGGCGCTGTCGGCCGGCTTCTGCCAGCTGAACACTTTCAGCGGCGGAACGTTGCGCAGCTCGTGGCGAACGTCCGGGCGTCCGAGCACGGGCTGCGTGTATTCGGCAACCTTGTCGGTGAACTGGTACGCCACGAACCAGCCTTCCGGCGCCAGGGCCTTGTGGATCTCTCTGGCGATGGTGCGCGCCAGCTCCGGCGGTAGCGTGGAGAACGGGATGCCCGAGATCACGGCGTCCGCCGGCGGCAGCCCGTGACTGGCGAGCTCCGAGACGATGCTGCTGGCACAGCCGTGAACCACGGTCAGGCGCTCATCGCGGATGCGTGAGACGCTGTCGACGAATTCTGCGGTGCGCTCGATCGCCAGCAGCCGCCCATCCGGGCGGAGGGCTCTGAGCAGCGCGCGGGTCGTGCCGCCGGTGCCACTGCCCAGCTCGACCACGGTGCTGGCGGTGGACAGGTGCGCCGCGTCCACCAGCCGCCGCTCGAGAAACGGTGAGCTCGGGACCATGGACGCCACCACCCGGGGTGACTTCAGAAAGGCCTGGAAGAAGGTCCAGCTCTGGCTGGCCATGACGTTCTCCTCATACCGTCGAAGCGCAATCGCTAACATCTCGCTCGCCGACCGCCACGCTGCGGCCATGTATTGTTAGAATGCGTTTCTACTCTATTCGCTCCCCGCCGCTGGAGGATTCATGAGCGAGCCGCGAAGCTTGAGAGCGGGCATGTTTCTGGCCCCGTTCCATCCCGTCGACGAAGACCCCACCCTGGCGCTGCGGCGCGACATCGAGCTGGTGGAGTGGCTCGACGAGCTGGGTTTCGAAGAAGCCTGGATCGGCGAGCACCATTCGGCCGGATACGAGATCATCGCCTCGCCGGAGCTGCTGATCGCGGCGGCCGCCGAGCGCACTTCGCGCATCCGGCTCGGCACCGGCGTCGTCTCGCTGCCCTACCACAACCCGCTCACGGCGGCCAACCGCATCATCCAGCTCGACCACCAGACCCGGGGACGGGTGATGTTCGGCGTCGGCCCGGGCCTGCTGCCGTCGGACGCCATGATGCTGGGCATTCCCGTGGACAAGCAGCGCGACCGCATGGTTGAAGCGGTGGAGGTCATCCTGCGCCTGTTCCAGGGCGAGGTGGTGACCGAGAAGTCCGATTGGTTCAACCTCACCAATGCCCGTTGCCAGCTCCTGCCGTACACGAAGCCGTATCCCGAGATGGCGGTAGCGAGCTCGGTGACGCCGTCCGGCGGCCGTCTGGCCGGCCGGCACGGTTTCGGCATGCTGTGCGTGGCGGCAACCAACACCGCCGGCTACGATGCCCTGTCCATCAACTGGGATGTCGCCAACAAAGTGGCCGAGCAGCACGGCCGCACCATGGATCCCTCTTGCCTCCGGCTGGTCGGGCCCATGCACCTGGCCGAGACTCGTGAGGAAGCGCGCCGGGACGTGGCCTACGGCTTCGAGAAGTGGCGCTCCTACTTCAACTCCATCAATCCCATGGGCGCGCCGGGGGCCGGGGACAAGGATCCGCTCGACGCCATGATCGACAGTGGCGCAGCCGTGGTGGGGACGCCGGACGACGCCATCGCCCAGATCGAGCGTCTGGAGCAGAAGATTCCGAACTTCGGCTGCTTTCTGTTCCTGGCCCACAACTGGGCCAACTTCGAGAAGACGAAGAAGTCCTACGAGCTGTTCGCCCGCCACGTGAAGCCCCACTTCCAAGGCGCGAACCGGGCACGCGCCGACTCGCTGGCCTGGGCCCGGGACAACTCCGGCGAGTTCATCGGCGCCGCCATGGACGCGGCGCGCAAGACCATCGAGAAGTATCAGAAGGAGGGGACCGGCTGATCGCCGCCGCCGGCCGCCGCGCCAGATCGTGGATGGCCGCGGGCGCGTCTCGGGCTCCTACCCGTGGGCTGCGCGCCTCGCTATAGTCGGTCACCCTCCAGGCGGCCGAAGCACGATGACGTCACAGCAAGAGAAAGCAAGAACCTTCAAGGCGCTTCACGAGCGGGACGGCGCCTTCCTGATCCCCAATCCCTGGGATGCGGGCTCCGCACGCATCCTCGAAGGGCTCGGCTTCGAGGCCCTCGCGACCACCAGCGCAGGCTTCGCCCAGACCCTGGGCCGGCGCGACGGCAAGGTCACCCTGGAAGAGACGCTGGCCCATTGCCGGATCCTGAGCGACGCCACTACGGTGCCGGTGAGCGTGGACTTCGAGCATGGCTTCGCTGATCGGCCCGAGGACGTGCAGGCCGCGGTGACGGCGCTGGCGGCAACCGGCGTGGTGGGAGGATCCATCGAGGATTACGACGGCCAGGCCATCTACGAGCGCGCGCTGGCCGTCGAGCGGGTGCAGGCGGCGGTGGAAGCCGCCCGGGCGCTCGACTTCCCGTTCACGCTCACGGCCCGGGCGGAGAATCTGCTGCGCGGGGTCAATGATCTGGACGACACCATCGCACGCCTGCAGGCGTTCGAAGCGGCCGGCGCCGACGTGGTGTACGCACCGGGCCTCCAGAGCATCGACGACGTGCGCCGGGTGTGCGCTGCGGCCACACGTCCAGTCAACGTGCTGGCGCCGATGATCCGCGGGGTCAGCCTCGCCGAGTTGGCGGCGGCCGGTGCCCGGCGGGTGAGCATCGGCGGTGCGCTGGCGATGGCGTCGCTCGCCCCGGTTCTGGCGGCTGCGCGCGAGATGCTCGAGCACGGGACGTTCGACTGGACGCGGCTCTTGGCCGACGCCGCGCCGGCCCGGAAGTTTCTTTCCTGAATCCCAAAGAAGTGGCGTATATGAAATCGAACATCTGTGATCGCTTGGGCATCGAGTTTCCCCTGTTTGCCTTCAGCCATTGCCGCGACGTGGTGGCCGAAGTGAGTCGCGCCGGCGGTTTCGGCGTGCTCGGTGCCGCGGGGCACACGCCGGAGACGCTGGAGATAGAGCTGGCGTGGATCGACGAGCACGTGGACGGCGCGCCGTACGGCGTCGACCTGATCGTGCCCACCAGCATGGCGGACAAGGAGGGGAGCCTGACCCCGGCCGAGGTCGAGGCACGGATTCCGCTGGAGCACAAAGCCTACGTGGAGCGCATCCTGGCCGAGAACGGCGTGTCCGTCGAAGGCTTGTGGAGCCGGGGCGTGGGGGAAGGGTTCGCCAGCGGCATGCGTGAGCAGGGGGCCGCCGCAGTGCTGGACGTGGCGTTCTCGCACCCCATCAAGCTGATCGTCAATGCCCTCGGCGTGCCGCCGAAGGTGATGCTCGATCGCGCCCGGCAGGCGGGCGTGGCGGTGGCCGCTCTGACCGGCGCCAGGGAGCATGCCATCAAGCACGTCGAGGCGGGGGTGGACATCCTCGTGGTGTCGGGCACCGAAGCCGGTGGCCATTGCGGCGAGGTATCCACCCTGGTTCTGGTACCGGAGGTCATCGAGGCGCTGAAGCCTTACGGCGACGTCCCCGTGCTCGCTGCCGGCGGCATCGTCACCGGCCGGCAGATGGCGGCCTGCATGGCCATGGGCGCGGCTGGCGCCTGGACCGGCTCGGTCTGGCTCACCACCGCAGAGGCCGAGACCAATCCGGTGGTGAAGGAGAAGATGCTGTCCGCGAACTCCCGCCAGACCGTCCGCTCGCGCAGCCGCACCGGCAAATACACGCGCCAGCTCCGTTCCGCCTGGACCGACGCCTGGCAGTCGCCGGAGGCACCAGACCCGCTGCCCATGCCGCTGCAGAGCCTGGTGGCGGAGCCGGCGCTGCGCAGCATCGACAAGCTCGCCGAGGCCGGCGATCCCGGCGCTCAGCGGCTCGCCACCTACTGGGTCGGGCAGGGCGTGGGGCTCATGAACTCCGCGCAGTCGGTGCGCGCGGTGGTCCGGGAGTTCATGGAAGACTTCGCCGCCGCCGCCGAGCGGCTCGCCGCATTGCTGAACGATTGACCGTCGCGTCGGACGCGCGGAACGGGAGCCCAGAGCGGAAGAAAAATGGTAGAGTCACCCCCCGGTTATGGCGCGAGCGGCGTGGTGTCGAAAACGACTTTCGATGATTCCGTCTATTTTCTTCGCAGGTTTCTGCGTCGTCCGAAGCATGTGGCGTCCATCTGGCCGAGCTCCAGGTACCTGACCGCACGCATGTTCGCCGGGCTCGAGCTGCGATCGGGGGATCTGCTGCTCGAGTACGGCCCGGGCACCGGTGCGTTCACCCTGGCGGTGGAGCGGTTGCGCCGGCAAGGCGTGCAGGTGGCGTACCTGGGCATCGAGAAGGACCCGGGCATGTACGCGTTCCTGGTTCGCCGGTTTCCGGACCTCGACTTCGTCCTGGGCGATGCGGCCGACGTCGTGGAGATCTGCGAGCGGCGGAATCTGCCCGCTGCTTCCGCCATCATTTCCGGCCTCCCGTTGATCTTCCTGGACCGGCCGGAGCTCGAGAACGTTCTCTCGGGTACCGCGCGCTGCCTGGCGCGGGACGGCGTCTTCCGCACGTTCAGCTATCTGCACTCCTATCCCACCCCCAGTGCCGGCGAGCTGCGGGATCTGATGAGCCTGTGCTTCGAGCGCTACGCCGTGGGGGCGCCGGTGCTGAGGAATCTGCCTCCGGCGTACGTGCTCTCCGGTGAGGTGCCGCGGACTTCTCAAGCCCCCGCCGAGCTGGAGCTGGCGCTGGCGCCCATCTCCGACCGAGGGTTTACCGGAAGCTGAGCCGCGCCCGGAACGCCGGTGCTCGCGCCGTCATCGGGTGTCCTGCCCGCGCTTACCGGGCCCTGCCCGCGCTTACCGGGCCCTGCCCGCGCTTACCGGGCCCTGCCCGCGCTTACCGGGCCCTGCCCGCGCTTACCGGGCGTCCTGCTCCGCCCACCAGTCGCCGCCCAGTGCGACCCGGCGAACCGCGTCGGTGTCGGTCGGCTGATGTCCCACCTCGTAGCCGCGGCGCAGGAATCGCGGCCACGGTGTTGGTCAACCTGCCGAGCGCCGTGACCTCCACCTCGATGACGTCTCCGGGCGCCATGGGCCGCGAATTGGCCGGCGTGCCCGTCAGCACGATGTCGCCCGGCAGCAGGGTGATGTGCCGGCAGAGGTCGGCGAGCTGGTAGTCGATGCCGAAGACCATCTCGCTGACGGGCGCTTCCTGCACCACCTTGCCGTTCAAATACGTGCGCACGGCCGATTCCCGCACGTCGACGCCGCGCACGATGCCGGGGCCGACGGGACAGAAACCGTCCATGCCCTTCACCCGGGTCATGCCGCCGGCGTCGGTGTCGCGGAAGTCCTGGCAGCCCACGTCATTGGCCGGCGCGAAGCCGGCGAGATAGTCCCAGATGTCCTCCGGCGCCACGCCCTTCATCGGTCGGCCGATGATCGCGGCGATCTCGCCTTCGTAGTTGAGGTACTGGCAGTTGTCCGGACGGTTCAGCACCCCGCGGTGGCTGTTCAGCGCGGTGGTGGGCTTCTGGAAGTAGGTCGGCGTCTGCAGCCTCGGAGCGCGGAACTCCACCCGGCGCGACTCGTAGTTCAGATGAATGCAGAGAATCTTGGTGGGATCGCACGGCGGCAGATAGACCGCGTCGGCTTCGCTGACCCGGCGGCCGTCCATGAGCAGCAGCTCGTCGTTGTCGACGGTCGTCCATTCCGGCCGGCCCTCGAACAGGATTCGGCGCTGCTCGAAGCGATCGCCTTGCAGTACGTTCATCGGCGGGTCTCCTGGCGCGGCGTCAGAGGAAAGGATGCGAAGCGGGTGTTGGTGAAGAACTCGCGGCTCAGGCCCCCGCCTTCGCGCCCGAGCCCGCTCTGCTTCATGCCGCCGAAAGGCTGGCGCAGATCGCGGTCGAAGCCGGAGTTGATCCAGATCATGCCGGTCTGCAGCCGGTGGCTGACGTAGTGCGCGGTGTCCTGGGAGCCGGTCCAGACGTACCCGGCCAGGCCGTAGGTGGAGTCGTTGGCGATGGCGATGGCTTCGTCCGCGTCATCGAACGGCAGGATGGCGGCGACCGGCCCGAAAATTTCTTCCTGACACACCCGGGCCGACGGCTTCACCTCGACGACGGCGGTGGGTTCGACGAAGTAGCCGCTGTCCAGCCCCTCGGGCGCTTGCCGCCGAACAGAATGCGACCCTCCCGGCCGGCGATGTCGAGGTATCCCATGACGCGCTCGTACTGGCCGCTTGGAGACCAACGGTCCGAGGCGCGTGCTGCCGGTCCATGGGATCGCCCGGCTTCCAGCCGGCGGCGACCTTCTCGAAGCCGGCAAGAAACGTATCGAGGATCTCACGCTGCACGAGAATGCGGGAGCCGGCCACGCAGACCTGGCCGGCATTCATGAAAATGCCGGCCGCCGCCGCCGGGATGGCCTTCTTCAGATCCGCGTCGGCGAAGATGATGTTGGCCGACTTGCCGCCGAGCTCGAACGACGTGCGTTTGAGCGTCGGCCGCAGCACGGCGGGCAATGTCCCGCGCGGTCGCCGGCGAGCCGGTGAACGAGACTCCCGACCACGTCCTCGTGCTCCACCAGCGCAGCGCCCGCTTCCTGGCCGAACCCGAGCACCACGTTGTAGACGCCTTCGGGCATGCCGGCCTCCGCGAACACCTCGCAGAGGACGCGGACGGACAGCGGCGACAGCTCGGAGGGTTTGTGCACCGCGCAGTTGCCGTAGGCGAGGCACGGCGCCATCTTCCACGTCGACAGCATGATGGGACTGTTCCACGGCGTAATCAGCCCGAACACGCCTGCAGGATCCGACATCGTGTAGGTCAGCAGGGTGTCGTCCCGGTTGAATGCATGGCCGCCGGCCAGCTCCTGCTCCTCGGCGAAGAATCTGAGGTTCCAGGCGGAACGTTCCACCAGCGGGTGTGGGCCGGCGAGCTCCGGCCCCAGCGGGGCGCCCATCTCGAGGGTTTGCAGGCGCATGATCTCGTCGGATCTCGCCTCGATCAGGTCTGCCGCCTTGAACAGCACCGCGCGCCGGAAGGACGGTTTCGCGCGTGACCACTCGCCGCCGTCGAAGGCGCGCGTGGCCGCAGCCACCGCAGCGTTCACGTCGGCCAGATCACCCCGAGCGGCGACCGTGGTGACCTCCTCTGTGGCGGGATTTACCACCTCGTAGGTCCGGCCGGACGCTTGCCGCGACGAACCTCCCGCCGATGAAGTGATCCAGCGCCGCCGCCCGGGCGTTGACGATTGCGCTCACTGCGACCCTCCTCTGGTGTTGAAGGCGTGACCATAGGTATCGCGCACGAAGTACTCCGACTGATGCGTCGCCGGCCGGCCGCCCCAGCCGATCTCGATCTGAAATCCGGAGGGCGATACGCAGTAGAAGGAAAACATCCGGTCGTTGGCGTGCTTGCCGGGGCTGACCGCAATGGTGTACTTCTGCCTGACCAGCTCGTACGTGAGAAACACGTCGTCGAGGTTGTCCAGCTCCAGCATCAGATGGTTCACCCGGGTCGCGCTCGGCAGCCCGAAAGCCAGGGTATGGTCTCGCGAGTTGCAGTGCATGAACAGAATGTCGAGGGTGTTGCCATCCGGTGTGGGAAGCCGGTATTCGATGCTGCCGCGCATGCCGAGCAGCCTGTAGAAGGCGTAGCTTTCGGCGAGATCGTCGCTCCTGATGATCATGTGTCCGACGCCGCCGTCACCCGTGACGAACCGGCCGTACATGCCGCGGCCCGGATGAAACGGCCGGTGGGTGTCGATCCGCGGGCCGTGAAAGATCTCGAGAGGGTTGCCGGAGGGGTCCGTCAGGGTAATCAGCTCGAGCACCCGGCGACTGCGCGCGGTCGCCGCATCCGCGACGTCGAAGCTGATGTCATGCGCCCGCAGGATGTCCTGCATGGTGCGGAATTCTTCCGGGCCCCGCCACGCGCAACCCGGCGCCGAGAAGATCGTCGCTATCGTCCTCTTCGAGGACGATCCGATGGTGCCATAGGTCGGTGCGCAGGTAGAGACGGCCGTCCTCCGTATCGTCACCAGCTTCCAGGCCCAGCAGGCAGGTCGCGAAATCGCGCCACTCCGCCAGCTTCGAAACCCCGAAGCGCACGTAACCGAGCTCCGTTACTCCGCTCGCCGTTCCAATCATGGCCGTGCCCTCTGCGATGTGTTGTGACGTTTGCGCGCGAACGCTATGCGGCGCCCGATCCTGATCCAGCCGTCGCGCCGGGTGCTGCCGCATGCAGAAACTGATCGACCAGACGATCGGCGCGCTCGGCATCCGCGAAGCCTTCGTGCATCTGCCGGTTGCGGGTGCCGGACGCCAGATAGAAGCGCTCGTACTGGTCGTTTCGGCTGGCGAGCGCGCTGCCGACGAAGTCCCAGGCCAGGCGGAACACCCGCACCCGCTGTTCTGCCGTCACGTCACCGGCCCCGCGCAGATAATGGTCGATCAGGCGCTTTGAGCTCCGGATCGCGCATCTGCGCCTCGGTCGGCGTGGCGAAGACATTGTGCGACCCAAGGATGCGGATGATCTCGTTCACCCGCGGAAACCAGAACGGCAGCGTCGCCCGCAGCGCGTGGAGCGGGCGGACGTCCGGAAACCAGGCCCCGCCCGGATGCTCCCGGGCCTGCATCTCGGCGGCGTACACGGCGGCACGGGCGAATTCGCAGTAGCTCCAGATCTCGCCCAGCATCTCCAGGCGCGGCCGGCTGCTTGCCGTTGATGGCCTCGAGCATCCGCCTGGCGAGCCCCCAGGCGAACTCGAGCTTGGTCTGCGCCCGGATCATCGTCTGCTGCATGATGTTCGGCGACCACGAGGTTCGCATGACGGCGTTGTAGGCCGCCAGGTTGCCATCGATGAACAGACGCGGTCCTTCGGAACCTCCACGTCGTCGAAGATGACGAAGGCGTCCTGCTCGTCGAAGCGGCCGGACAGCGGATGGTCGATGAGACTTCGGCTGCGAGAAGCTGTCCCGGCACAGGATCTTCATGCCGGGCGTGGTCATGGGAATGCTGAACGCCAGCGCAAAATCGTCGGCGCCTTCAGGAAGAGGGTAAGACGGATACACGGCCATCTCGTCGGCGAATGGCGCGAGCGTCGCCAGGATCCGCGAGCCGCGGACGACGATGCCGTGGGCGGTCTCGCCGACCTTGCGCAGGGCCACGTCGTTGCCGGCGCGAGGAACGTCACCCAGCGACTTGTCCACGGTGGGATGGACGATCGTGTGGGTGAGCGACAGGTCCGCGCGGCGCAGCTCCTTCTGAAAGGCGATGAGGTTCTCGGCTCCCGCTTCGTTGCCCGCAACCGACCATTCATCGGGGCGCGCCGCGAAGCCGGCGAAGGTGACGTTCATGTAATCGGGCGTCCGCCCCATCAGACCGACGCTGTGCTCGGCGCAGACCTCCAGCGCGTGCGTGCCGCTTCATCAGATCGTCGCGGCAGCGCGGGATCAGATGGCTGGCGTTGATCGGCTCGCCGGTTTCCGGGTCCGGCACGAGGCAACGGTCCGCGCGCCGGTGCTGCAGGTCGAAGATCGCCGCCAGCTCTTCGGCCGCGCCGCGCAGCGCCGGGTGATCGGCGATGTCGCTCACCTTGTCGTCCGCCCACGTAGAGCGTCGCGGGGCGCTTTCAGGCCGGCCGAGGAACTCGCGTCCGGTTCTCGCAGGCATGGCAGGTCCTCCGGGCGAGCTCAGGTCGCCCTGTGCCGAGTTCGTGATGGCGATGCGGCCGACCAGGCTGCAGACGGGCTCGCCAGGCCGCGCAGCAGCAGTTTCAGGTGAGTGCCGAGGTCGCGGTCGAATTGCGCCCGTTCGACGTACCCGCTGAGCAGTGCGCCGAGATGGAAGTAGTAAATGGCGAACAGGCTGCGCGCCGCCGTCAGGGAAGACACATCGGCATCCGCTTCGCCCGTCGCTCTTCGCGTCGTCCACGAGCTCGGCCAGGCGGCCGAGCAGGCTCGTCATGAGCTCTTCGACCAGCGCGCGCTGCTCGGCACTGCCGACGTAGCCGAGCTGGCGCATCAGCGCGTGCGCGAGCGGCAGGTCGCGCTCGTGGTACGCCACCAGAGTCTCGAAGAAGTCTGATCGACTGGTCGAGCAGCCCGTGGCGTCGGACCGCGGCGCTGTGGGCCCGCTCGACCACGTCGAGCATCTCGTCGTGGAAGACCATGATGAGGAGGTCTTCCTTGGTGCTGGCGTAGGTGAAGACGGTGCCCGCAGCCACGCCGGCGGCATCGGCGACTTGTTTGGTGGTGCTTGCCTCGAAGCCCTTGTGGGTGAACAACTCTCTGGCGGCGGCGATGATGCGATGCCTTTTCTCGAGCTTGTTCTGCTCACGCCGACTGATCGCAGTGCCGGTCACCATTTCCCCCATGGGCCGATCGGCCTGGCGGCGAGTATCCGCCCGGTGTCAGCCGGCGTCAACATTTTCTGAGTAGACTCATTTTTTCACGTTCCTTTTACGCCTTCAGGGGCAGTCATCAGCCGAGCGCCTGTTCCAGGTCGGCGATCAGATCCTCCACCGCCTCGATGCCGACCGACAGACGCAGCAGGTCCGGTGGAATCGGGCTGTCGGGGCCTTCGACGGCGTAGCGGTGCTCGATGAGGCTCTCCACGCCGCCGAGGGAGGTGGCGCGGATGAAGGTCCGGCAGCGTCCCGCTGCGGCGGCTGCGGCACGTTCGCCGCCCTTCACCCGTAGCGACAGCATGCCGCCGAAGCCGCCGTGCATCTGCCGGCACGCAATATGGTGGCCGGGGTGGCTCGGTAATCCCGGGTACAGCACTCGCTCGATCCGCGGATCCCCCTCGAAGTGACTGGCGATGGCCATTGCCGACTCGCTTGCCCGGCGCACCCGCAGAAACAGCGTGCGCATCCCGCGCTGGAGCAGCCAGGCCTCGAACGAGCCGAGGACGGCGCCGCCGTTGACGCGGACGTCGCGAATGCGCTGCCACAGCGCGTCGTCCCGTGCGGTGGCGAGGGCGCCGGCGACCACATCGCCGTGTCCGTTCAGATACTTGGTGGCCGAGTGCATGACCAGGTCGGCACCCAGCTCGATGGGACGGGTGAGAACCGGCGTAGCCACGGTGCCGTCCACGGCCAGGTGAGCGCCGGCACTGCGGGCGATCTCGCCGGCCCGGGCGATGTCGACCACGTCCCAGGTTGGGTTGCACGGCGTCTCGAGCCAGATCAGCCGGGTGGCGGCGTGCGCGGCCTTGCGGGGCAGGTCGTCGACGTCGGCGGCGTTGAACAGGGAAAGCCCAAGGCCCCAGTCCCGGCAGTATCGAACCAGGTAGTTGCGCAGTCCCCAGTACATCACCGCCGGCGCCACGATGTGGTCGCCCGGCTTCAGGGACTGGACCACGGCCATGGCCGCCGCCATACCCGAGCTGAATAGCATGGCATCGTGGGCGCCTTCGAGCCGCGCCAGCATGCGCTCGGCGGGAGCGAAGGTGGGATTGTGGTCTCGGCCGTAGCTGTGGGCGGCGGAGATCAGCCGGTAGCTCGGATCGCGCTCGAATGTGGTGGAAGGCTGCAGCGCCGGCGCAACGGCACCGGAGACGGGATCGGTGTGGTGCAGGCCCTGCGCGGTGTCGGTTTCCGGCTGACGGCGATCATTCATGCCGCCAGCATAACGGCATCAAAGCGCGGGCGCCTCGTCGCTTGCGGACGATTCCTGGCCGCCGTCCTCCTGCGCTTCGGCCCGCTCCTTGTGGTGCGCCATCAGAGCATCGAACTCGGCTGCGTCGATGGTGCCGTCGCCATCCTTGTCGATGTCGCTGTACTTGTCGTTGCGGGTAAGCTGGTGGGCGATTTCCGCCCGGTCCAGCACGCCGTTGCCGTCGGTGTCCAGACGTCCGAACAAGGTCGTCGGTTCGGGCTTCGCCGGCGGCACCGGTCCGGAGCCCGGCGGCTGCGGGTGCTTGTCGTAGTGAATGCTCCGCTCGCCGGCGGAGAGGGTGGCGGTCTTGTCGGCACTGCGAATGGTGGCACTACCCCGCGGCTGAGCTTCCGCGTCCTGAGCCCCACTGCCCTGGTCGTCGCCGCCCGTGCCGGATTCGCCCGGCGCTTCGGAGCCGCCTGCCGAAGCCACCACGTCGGCCCTCGCAGGCCAGTCGCCGGCGGAAAATCGGCGCGCGTTGCGCAGGGTATCTGCGTCCGTTTCCAGCACCAGGCGCCCATCGGCGTCGGCGCTCTGTCGCAGGGCGTCCGGCGCCACGGCGATCAGGCTGTCCTGGATCAGGAAGCTGCCCACCGACACCACCACGTAGGCGATGCGCCCGCTGGCGAGATCGACGGCGAAGTCGTGAACCCGACCCAGCTCCGCTCCGTCGCGGGTCTGAACGATGCGACCCTTCAACGCGCTGACCTTGGTGACGGCCGACGCCGAGCCGAAATCGAAGGGTTCGGCGGCACCTGCAACGGCCGGGAGCGTTGCAACGGCGGCGATGGCGATCCAGCGGGTGAGCCTTGGCATCTCGACCTCGAACCGGGACTTCCGGGTCATGCTAAGACAAATCCGGCGCGAGGACTATTGCGCCAGCGCACGTTTTCAACGCCAGTGGCCCGCCATGGTCAGCAGCGCCCGCCACCACGGCGACTTTTGCGCGAGTGGCCCCGTCATGGCTGGCCTCCCGCAGCCCCGGGGCGGCATCATAGCCGCGGCGCGCACCCGCGGGCCGCGAACGGGAGATCCCATGCACATCGTCAGCATCAACGTTGGCACCCGCCGTCGACTGGAAGGGCGCAGCTTCAAGGGCGAGACCGGCATCTTCAAAGAGCCGGTGACAGCGCCGGTGGCGGTGAGCGAGCTGGGCCTGGCATCCGACGCCATCGTCGACACCCGGCATCACGGCGGCCCCGACCAGGCCGTGTACGTCTATCGCCAGGAGGACTACGACTGGTGGTCGACGGAGCTCGGCCGCAAGGTCTCACCCGGGACGTTCGGCGACAACCTCACCCTGGCCGGGCTGCCGTCGCCGGCCGTGGCCATCGGCAGCCGCCTGGTGTTCGGCGACGTGACGCTGGAAGCAACGGCGCCGCGCATACCCTGCAACACCCTGGCGACCCGTATGGACGATGCGCAGTTCGTCAAACGCTTCATGCAGGCGGAATGTCCGGGATTCTACTGCCGGGTGGTGACGCCGGGGACGCTGCGTACGGGCGAGTCATTCGAGCTCCAGCCGTACGCCGGCGAGCCGGTGACGACGGTCGAGATGTTGCGGGCCTGGCACAATCGGATGACCGGCGACGAGATGCGGCGGTTTCTCGCCGTGCCGATCGACCGGCGGAGTCGGAAGTATCTCGAGGACAAACTGGCGACGATGGAAGCTTGACTCGGCGAAGGGCCGCGCTGCCATCGCGGCTGTTGAGTCGCGATCCTAAGATCGCTCCCACATGGAAGGAGTACGGGCATGGCTGACGAGCACGCGGACGAGACGCTGTACGAGGAACGGGACGGCATCGCCATCGTCACCATCAACCGCCCGCACAAGAAGAACACGCTCACCAATTCGGTGATTCAGGGGATCGCGGACGGCATGGACCGCGCCCGCCGGTCAAAGAACGTGGCGGCGATCGTGCTGCGCGGTGCTGGCGATACGCTCACCGCCGGCTACGACCTCACCGCGAACCGCCGCGACTGGGACACCCCCTACGGGGCGCCGGACGTCGAGCAGGGGCCGGGCGCCTGGGACCCGGTGCGGGACTGGCAGTTCATGGGCAACAACGTGCGCCGCTTCATGAGCATCTGGGAGTGCCCGAAGCCGGTGCTGGGAGAAGTCAAAGGCTGGGCTGTGGGCGGCGCCACCGACCTCGTGCTGTGTTGCGATCAGCTCTACATGGCGAGCGACGCCCACATCGGCTATGCCCCCAGTCGCATCTACGGCACGCCGACTACCATGTTGTGGGTCTACCGGCTGGGGCTCGAGCACGCCAAGCAGTTCCTGCTGACGGGCCGCGCCATCGACGCCGATACCGCCTACCGCATCGGTCTGGTCTCTCACGTGGTGCCGCCGGACGAGCTGTCCGGCTTCATCGAGCAGGAGGCGCGGCTGTTCCGCAACATTCCGGCCAACCAGCTCGCGCTCAACAAGCTGTTGATCAATCAGGCGTTCGAGAACATGGGGCTCAGGACTACCCAGCTTCTCGGCACCCTGTTCGACGGTATCACCCGCCACACGGAGGAAGCCTACCGCTGGGTGGAAAGCTTCGAAGAGAAGGGCTTCCGGCAGGTGATCCGCGAGCGCGACGCGCCGTGGAAGGACTATGGCGAAAAACCCTGACTCTGGCAGGCATGACCCCGTGTGGCTGCGCGTTCCCCCTCTCCACACGACTCGGCTGCTCATCCGGGAGCTCGCTGCGGGCGACCTGGACGACATCCATCGGATTCTCGATTTGGAGATCGACGCCGCTGGGGGCCTTTCGCTCGACGCCCGGCGCCGCTGGCTCGAGTGGTCGATGGCGAGCTACCGCGAGCACGCGAACCTGTATCAGCCGCCGTATGGCGAGCGCGCCGTGGCCCTGCGGGAGACGGGGGAGCTGATCGGCGCCGTGGGCTACTCGCCGATGTTCCATCCGCTGGCCGAGATGCTGGCGGGAAAACCTGCGCACGAGGCCCGCTGGCTGCCGGAGATGGGCCTCTACTACGCCCTCTCTGCGGCCCACCGCGGTCAGGGCTACGCTACCGAAGCCGCTCGAGCACTGGTCGACTACGCGTTCGAGCATTTCAACCTGAAGCGGATCGTCGCCAACACCGACTTCGACAATCCCGCCTCCCGGCGGGTCATGGAGCGGATCGGGATGACCATCTACCGAAACGACGCCGGTGCCCCTGGCTGGTTCCAGATCCTGGGCGTTGTGGAACGGGAATAGTGCTCCTTCGGAAGCCCTGACCACGCGCCGCACCGGTCGCTACCAGCCGCGGTTAGGCCAGCTGGTCTGGAGCGTATCCCTGAAACGCTGCACCCACCGTTCGCTCACATCGTCGGTCCGCGCGAGGCCTGGCGCGATGCCTGCGCAAGTCACGTCAGCCCGCGCCTACGAGGTCCTCCGCGATGCCGGAAGTCGGCGTGACGCAGCAATGGGCGGAATCGTTCCTTCCGGCACTAAGAAGTCCGGAGCAGCGGCATTGAGGCTCGCTACTCCGGGCGTCGGGTCAAGCGGCTGAGCGGGCCGCTTCGCTCGGACGAGCGGTGGTGGGATCGATCACGTTGACCACCTCGTGGATGCGCGTCGCCGGTAAACCGGAGAGCCGAGCGTGCTCATGGATCACGCTCTCGTCTTCCGCAAGGTAGATGCAGAACGTGCGATCACCGGCCACATACGACTGCACCCACTGGACCTTCGGGGCCAGCTTGGCGAGAGCCTCGTTGGAGGTCGTGGCCGCGCCGCTGAGCTGGGTCTGGTCCAGCTTGCCTACGCCTTCGATCTTTCTTTCGATCACGAACTTACGCATGACGATTCTTCCGTTGCAATGGCCGCTTCGGGCCGACGGCGCATCCTAGGGCTTCGCCTCGGATTGCCATGAATAGCTGTGATCGGGGATAGGTAGATCTCCGGAGCGCGTTCCGCGTCGGCCTCCGGCATGGTGTCCACTGCCGAAGCCGTTGGGGTTCCATGTGACCGTTCCTCTGCAGATAACCTGGCGCGACGTGGAGAAGTCCGAGTCTCTGGAGAAGGTGCTGCGCGAGAAGGCAGCCAAGCTCGATCACTTCTGCGACGACATCGTGAGCTGCCGGGTGCTGGTGGAAGCGTCGGCCCGCCACCATCGCAAAGGCAACCTCTACCGTGTTCGACTGGAGATCGACGTGCCGGATCACGAGATCGTGGTGACGCGGGATCCCGGCGACGAGCACGCCCATGAGGACATCTATGTGGCGGTGCGGGACAGCTTCGACGCTGCGCGCAGACAGCTTCAGGACTACGTGGCCAGGCGACGAGGGGACGTGAAGCACCATGAGCCTCGCGCCAGCGATTAGGCCGATCGCTCGCCGAGGTCAGCGGGAGGCCGCTTCCCTGTTTTCCGGCGGTTCGGCATCGAGCCGCGGAAGCTGCTCGGCGGTGAGGGTTTCCTGCTCGAGCAGGCGCTCCGCGTAATCGTCGAGCACAGCCCGATGGCTGCGCAGCACCTCGCTCGCGTGGTTGAACGCCCGGTTGATCAGGGCCAGTACCTCCTCGTCGATGCTGCGCGCCGTCTCCTCGCTGTACAGGCGCGGCTCTCCGTAGGCCGCCTGCTGTCCGAGGAACGTGTCGTGCTCATCGGCATAGGTAACCTGGCCGAGCCGCTTGTTCATGCCGTAACGCATGACCATGGTGCGGGCGATGCGCGATGCCTGCACCAGGTCGTCGGCGGCGCCCGTGGACACCTCCTCGAACACCAGCACCTCCGCCGCACGGCCGCCGAGCAGCGCGGACATCTTGTCCATCAGCTCGCCTTCGGTCATCAGGTAGCGGTCCTCGGTGGGCCGTTGGATGTTGTAGCCGAGGGCGCCGATGCCGCGGGGAATGATCGAGACCTTGTGCACGGTTTCGGCACCGGGCAGGGCGAGGCGCACCAGGGCGTGGCCCATCTCGTGATAGGCAACCACCCGGCGCTCCTTGGGATTGAGCAGGCGGTTGCGCCGTTCGAGACCGGCGACGATGCGCTCCACCGCGCGGGTGAAATCGTCGAGGGTCACGGTGTCGGCCTGACGGCGGGTGGCGAGGATGGCGGCCTCATTGACCAGGTTGGCGAGGTCGGCGCCGCTGAAGCCGGGGGTAAGCGCGGCGACCTGCTCCAAGTCCACGGCGACGTCCATTCGGATCTTCTTCACGTGGACCGCGAGGATGGCCTTGCGGCCGTGCCGGTCCGGCCGGTCCACCAGCACCTGCCGGTCGAAGCGGCCGGCCCGGAGCAGCGCCGGGTCGAGGATCTCGGGACGGTTGGTGGCGGCGAGCAGAACGATGCCCTGGCCCGGATCGAAGCCGTCCAGCTCGGACAGGAGCTGGTTCAGGGTCTGCTCCTTCTCGTCGTGACCGCCCATCATGGGTCCCGCACCGCGGGCGCGCCCCAGCGCGTCCAACTCGTCGATGAAGATGATGCACGGTGCGCTCTGCCGGGCCTGCTGGAACAGATCCCGCACCCGGGCTGCGCCGACGCCAACGAACATCTCGACGAATTCCGAGCCGGTAATGGAGAAGAACGCCACGCCGGCCTCACCGGCCACCGCGCGGGCCAGCAGGGTCTTGCCAGTGCCAGGCGGCCCCACCAGCAGCACGCCTTTGGGCACCCGCGCGCCGAGCCGTCCGTAGCCCCGCGGATCGCCGAGGAACTTGACGATTTCCTGAAGCTCTTCCGTGGCCTCGTCGACGCCGGCCACGTCGGCAAAGGTGACCCGGGTGTCTTTCTCCACGTAGATGCGAGCCTTGCTCTTGCCCACGGACATCATGCTGCCGAGGCCCTGGCGGTCGCCGAGGTTGCGGATGAAGTAGATCCAGATACCGGCGAAGATCAGCACCGGCAGCACCCACGAGAGGATCTGGGCCAACCAGGTGTTCTCGGGCACGCCGGAGAACTCGACCTTGTGCTGGGCCAGACGCTGGGCGAAATCGGGATCAACGCGGACGGTCGACACGTAGTCGCGACCGTTCTGTGGCTCCTTCAGCTTCGCGTGGATCGTCGAGTCGGAGACCTGCACCGTTTCCAGCTTGTCCTGGTCGAGCAGCGTCTGGAACTGGCTGTACGGGATCTGCTCCACCTGGCGGCTTTCCGCCCACCATTGCCCGAGGACGATGATCAGAATCGCCGCTGCGACGTACCAGAAATTGATGTGAGTCTTCTTGTCCATCTTGCTGTTCCGCCTGCGATGGTCTCACCGCCCGGCTCGGCGGTCACTGGTGGATTCTACGCAGTTGACGCCGGGGCGGCAGGGGAGCACAAGGAAACCTGTCAAAGACATCGCGGCGGTGCCGCGGATTGCCGTAATCGGAGGCATGTACATGCTCGGCTGGCGTAACGTGACGCTGTCCATCCATTGTCGCTTCGCCGCGGCCGCGGCGTGTCTGCTGCTCGCCGCCTGCGACGGCGGCGGCAATACGGGGTCGGCTCAGGACACCAGGCTTTCGGCGCTCGAGGTTTCCGGCGCCACACTGACGCCGGCGTTCGACTCGCGCACCTTCGATTACGCCACCGAGGTGGCAAACACGGTGACCGAGGTCACCGTCACCCCCACCACGGCGCGTCCAGGGGCCACGGTCACGGTGCAGGGCCAGGCGCTGGCCTCCGGCACCGCCAGTGCGCCCATCGACCTGGCAGTAGGCGAGACCAGCATCTCCATCGTGGTGACGGCACGAGACGGGGTCGCTCAGCGAACCTACACCGTGGTCGTCTCGCGCCGGGCGCCGCCGAGCAACAATGCCAACCTCGCGAGCCTGGCGCTGACGACCGCGGCTCTGGACCAGGTGTTCGTCGGCTCCACGACGTCCTACACGGCGTCCACGGGCTACTTCGGCGCCTCCACCAGCGTGGTCGCCGTGCCCGAAAACGACGCTGCGACGATGGATCTCGCCGGCCAGACGCTGGCGTCCGGCGTACGCAGCCAATACCTGCCGTTGGAGGTCGGTGACAACATGCTGCAGGTACTGGTGACGGCCGAGGATGGCGTCACCACTCGTGCCTACCAGGTGCAGATCACCCGCGCGGATGCGGTGAGCGCGAGCCAGACGGCCTACGTGAAGGCATCCAACACGGGGCCGGACCGGTTCGGCGCGGCGCTGTCGATCGCCGGAGACACGTTGGTGGTGGGCGCCCCGCAGGAAGCCAGCGGTTCTGCCGGCGTCGACGGTAACCAGAGCGACGACTCCTTCGTCGACGCAGGAGCGGCTTACGTGTTCGAAGGTCCGGGCCTGGTCTGGAGCCAGTCGGCTTACTTGAAGGCGTCGAATCCCGGAACTTCCGACCGCTTCGGCGGCGCCGTGGCCGTGGACGGCGACGTGCTGCTGGTGGGCGCCGAAGGAGAGCAGAGTCTGGCCAGCGGCATCGGCGGAACCCAGAACGACGATGGGAATCAGGTCGGCGCGGTGTACGCCTTCGTGCGTGACGGCGGCGGCGACTGGTCGCAGAGTGCCTACATCAAGGCATCGAATCCGGGGCAGAACGATCATTTCGGCGCGGCTGTGGACCTGGACGGCGAGTGGGCGGTGGTCGGGGCATGGTCGGAGGACGGCAGCGCTACCGGCGTCGACGGCGACGGCGGCACAGACGGCCTGGCGACGTCCGGTGCGGCTTACGTGTTCGCCCGCAATGCATCCGGAATCTGGCGCCAGGATGCCTACCTGAAAGCATCGAACACCGGTGTCGGCGATCAGTTCGGGCGCGCCGTCGCCGTCGCTGGCCGAACGGTAGTGGTCGGGGCGGGTTTCGAGGACAGCGCCGCGACGGGCGTGAACGGCGACGACAGTGACGACAGCAGCACCGATGCCGGCGCGGTGTACGTGTTCGACGTGGACGACAGCGGCAGATGGGCCCAGTCGGCGTACCTCAAGGCGTCCAACACCAATCCAGACGACCGGTTTGGCTCCAGTGTGGCTTTGAGCGGTAATGTGCTGGCGGTGGGAGCGCCCGGCGAGGACAGTGCCGCCACCGACGTTGGCGGCAACCAGCAGGACAACACTCTCACGGGCGCGGGCGCCGTCTACGTGTTCGAGCGCGACGACACCGGTACATGGTCGCAGGTCGCCTATCTCAAGGCATTCGATCCTGGCGTCGGCGACGGCTTCGGCTCGGCCGTCGCGGTCGAGGGCAACGTCGTGATGGTCGGCGCGCCGGGCGAGGACTCGGCCGCCACCGGCATCGGCGGCGACAGCGGGGACGACTCCGCATCGGATGCCGGTGCCGTTTACCTGTTCGAGCGGGACGGTTCGGGCGCCTGGCAGCGGATGGGCTACCTGAAGGCGTCCAACACCGACCCCCGCGATGGCTTCGGCAGCAGCGTCGGTATCGGCGGCGACACCCTGGCGGCGGGCGCTCCGTTCGAAGACAGCGCCGACACCGGCGTGAACGCGGACGAGGCTGACAACACCTTGAGCGGTGCTGGCGCCGCGTACCTCGTCCGCTGAGACGTTGGCTGTGTCAGGGTGTCGGGACCTCCTCCTCATCCCGAACCTGGATGCGGCCAACGACGGCGGCAGTCGTCAGCGCCGGGGAATGTCGAGCTCGCCGAGCTGCGCAGCCATGTCCTCCGCTGACGTCTCGGGAGCGACATGCCGATTAACGGCGAGAATGCGGCCGTCCTTGCCGATGTAGAACGTCTGCCGGGCCGCCACGTCGTATTTCGGCATCAGTACGCCGTACGCCTTGGCCGTTTCTTTGGTGGGATCAGCCAGCAGCGGAAAATCCGCGTCGTGGGCCTTGGCGAACTTCGAGTTGGTATCCAGCTCATCGACGCTGGCCATGAAGTACTGCACGTCGTAGGCACGGATCATGTCACCGTGCTGGGCGAGGGATTTACACTCGATGGTGCAGCCCTTAGTGAAGGCCTTGGGAAACCAGGCGAGCACCACGGCCTGCTTGCCCCGGAAGTCGGAGAGCGAGTAGGTCTTGCCATCGGTGGCCTGAAGGGTGAAATCCGGCGCCATGTCGCCCACGTCCGGCGTCGGTTTGGCGTAGTCGGCGGCCGCGGCAGCGGCGGAAAACACGCTGACGGTGATGGACAATACGATGCCGAGATACGTTCTGGATGTTGTCACGTTCCCTCCCATGGTTTGCGATCTCCTCGAGAATGCTCAGACCCGCGCGCGGCCGCTCGGTTCCCGGCATCTGGTTCGGCCTGCCGCCTGGGCAGGTGCCGCTACGGGCGGCCTGAAACGTCGAGGGCTTCTCGCCATCGTGCTGCTCACCGATCTATCGTTGCCTTCGTACACGATCCGGATGTCCATCCGGCGGAGGGAGTGATGCGCCGCGAGGCGAACGAACCGTGATTCACCTGCACGATGCCCTGGCCGCGAGGGTGCCCGGCGAGTCGAGCCTCAAGGCTCGCAGAATGGGCATCGACACGTATCAGGAGCCGGTGGTGTACATGCGCGCAGACTGTCCCGTCTGCCGGTCGGAAGGCTTCGAGGCCAAATCCCGGGTGCTGGTGACCGGCAACGGCCGCTCGCTCATCGCGACCCTGAACGTCGTCCATGCCGAGCTGCTCGGCGTGGGCGATGCGGGGTTTTCCGAGTCGGCCTGGGCGCTGCTCGGCAGCGATGCGCCCTGTGACGTGATCTTGTCCCATCCGGAGCCGGTGGAATCTTTCGACGCGGTGCGGGCGAAGCTGTTCGATCATACCCTGAGCGCCGCTGAGCTGGACGCGATCGTCCGTGACGTGGTGGCGCGGCGCTTCAGCGACGTGCAGGTCAGTGCGTTCCTGTCGGCGTGCGTCGGCAATCGTCTGTCCCGGGACGAAGTGGTGGCGCTGACCAGCGCCATGGTGTCCTCCGGCGAGGTGCTTCACTGGCGCCATCGGCCGGTGTTCGACAAACACTGCGTTGGCGGACTGCCCGGCAATCGCACCACCCCGGTGGTGGTTGCCATCGTCACCGCCAGTGGGCTGGTGATGCCGAAGACCTCGTCGAGGGCCATCACATCGCCGGCCGGCACCGCCGACACCATGGAAACCATGACCCGGGTGGATCTGTCCGTGGCGGACATGCGCCGGGTGGTCGAGCGCGAGGGCGGCTGCGTGGTCTGGGGCGGGTCGGTGGACCTCAGTCCGGCGGACGAGCTTCTCATTCGGGTGGAGCGGGCGCTGGATCTGGACAGCGAGGGTCAGCTCGTTGCCTCGGTGCTGTCGAAGAAGATCGCGGCCGGCTCGACCCACGTGCTGATCGACGTGCCCGTCGGCCCGACCGCGAAAATCCGCGATGGCCATGCCGCCGAACGACTGTCGCGGCTGTTGAAGGATGTCGGCAGCTCCCTCGGCCTGGACGTTGAAGTGCTGCTTACCGACGGTAGCCAGCCTGTCGGGCGCGGCATCGGACCGGCGCTCGAAGCCCGCGACGTGCTGGCCGTGCTGCAGGCGAACGCCGATGCCCCTGCGGATCTCCGGCAGCGGGCGGCCGCCATTGCCGGAGCCATTCTGGAGCAGAGCGGCACCTCCGCACCCGGCCAGGGCAAGGCGGCGGCGCTGGCCGCCATCGACGACGGCCGCGCCTGGCGCAAGTTCCAGGCTATCTGCGAGGCTCAGGGAGGGCTCCGGGAGCCGCCGGTGAGCGAGTACCGGACGGCGGCCCTTGCCCGCTTCGCCGGCCGCGTGACCGCCATCGACAACCGGCGCCTGGCCAAGGTCGCCAAGCTCGCCGGTGCGCCGACCGATCCCGCGGCCGGTGTGGAACTGCTCGTGCACCTGGGCGACCGGGTGGAGGCGGAACAGCCGGTGCTGAACGTGCATGCGGAGTCTCCGGGCGAGCTCCTGTATGGCCTGCGCTATCTGACCGAGCATCCGGATCTGATCCACATCGAGCGCGACGGCGGGGCGGGGTCGCCATGAGCGCGCTGCCCCTGATTCTGGCGCTGCCGAAGCAGCAGGCGTTGGCAGCCGCTCTGGCCGAGACGGTACCGGGCGAAATCGGCGCGCTCACCGCGCGTCGGTTTCCCGACGGTGAGAGCTACGTTCGGCTGGACACGCCCTGTGACGGGCGGGACGTGGTGCTGGCCGCCAGCCTGTCGCCGCCGGACCCGCTGGTCGTACCGCTCATGTTCGCCGCCCGCGGCGCCCGCGATCTGGGGGCGCGGCGGGTCGTGCTTGCGGCGCCATATCTGAGCTACCTGCGCCAGGACGTGCGGTTCCGGCCAGGCGAAGTGGTTACCTCTGCCATCTTCGCCGACTTCCTCTGCGATTGCGTTGACGGATTGGTTACGATCGACCCGCACCTGCATCGCTACCGGGCATTGTCGGACATCTACCGGGTGCCGACCCGGGTTGTCCACGCCGCAGAGGCGCTGGCGTGCTGGATCGCCGGGCACGTGAGTCTGCCCCTGATCGTCGGGCCGGACGCGGAGAGCGAGCAGTGGGTGCGGGACGTGGCGGAACGGACGGCGTGTCCCTGGATCGTGCTCGAGAAGACCCGCCGCGGTGACAGAGACGTCGAAGTCTCGGCGCCACGCGCCGATGCCTGGCCGGGCAGAACTCCGGTGGTGGTGGACGACATCATCTCCACTGCCCGCACCATGGTCGCCGCCGTCGAGCGCCTGCGGACGGCCGGCTACCCGCCGCCCGTCTGCGTCGGCGTGCATGCGGTGTTCGCGGGCGACGCCTGGGCGGCGCTGAAGGCGGCGGGCGCGGCCGACATCGTCACCGCCGACAGCATTCGCCACCCCACCAACCGCATCGAGATTCTGCCGGCGCTGGCCGTCGAGGTAGCGGCTTTGTTGTCAGCATGAGGGCTACGGGTCCCCGATCAGAACGGCTGCTGACCCTCGTCACGCGGCTCGGTCTCGGTCTGGCCCGGAGGTACCTGATCGTTCTGACGCGGCAGGTTCTGACGCGGCAGCCCGGTTTCGGATTGCTCCGCTGGGGGCTGGCCCTGCTCCCGGGCCTGCGCCTGGGCTAGAAGCTGCTGATAACGGGCGGCATCCACTCGCGGCAGCTCATTGACGAAGGCCACCACCGACCACAGCTCGTCGTCGCTGTCGGTGACGCCCCAAGCCGGCATTCCCGTCATCTTGATGCCGTGCTTGACCACCCAGAACAGCTCGGCGGCGGACATCTCGTCGGCGGCGTGATCGAGCTCGGGCGGATCCGGCTTCAGGCCCTTACCCACCGGTCCGGGTTTGCGCCCCGGCGCGCCGTGACAACCGGCGCACATCTTGTCGTATTCTCCCGCCCCGTCGATGATCCGCTGATCACCGGTGAGCACAGGAACCTGAATACTCTTTGCACGGCGTTCGATCGAGTTTTCGGACGTCGTGGAGAGCATCCAGGCGACGATCCCGCCGTGAGGGGAGGTGGCGGCCACGTCGTAGAGACCCGAATAGATGAATGCCACGCCGCCGCCCGCGATGATCGCGGCGCTGATGATGAAGGCGAGGATGAATCTCATGGTGTCCTCCCAGCGGGTTTGCGTTCAGAACCAGGCTCTGATGCCCACGACCACCCAGCTGCGTGATACGGGCGTGCCTGCTGACCGGGCCAGATTTCCGGTGTTGCCGTAGAGCCGCTCCCAGCGTACTCCAACGTAGGGGGCCAACTCACGTGTGATCTCGTAGCGGAGGCGCAATCCGACCTCGGTGCTGCCTAGGCCGCGGCCGACGCCGAGATCGGAGTTGTCGCTGGCGCTGACGTTCACCTCCAAGCGAGGCTGCAGCACCAGACGCTGCCTCTTCTGCCACTGAGTCACCAGCAAATCGTATTCCACTTCGGTGCGGAAGCTGAGGTCGCCATCCTCGCTCAGAAACGCGGCGGCGTCGGTCTGCAGCCACTGCGGGGCCAGCCCCTGAACACCCAGCACGGCGTAGCCGGTGTCCCGGCCGTGGTATCGCACGTCGTAGCGCACCCCCGTCTGCAGATCCCAATAGCGGGTGATGGTGCGGTCGTAGAGAAGCTGGAGCTCGGACGCCTCGGGCGATTCGCCGGCCGGTCCGTCCCCCTCCGTCTTCACCCAGAGCTTGCGCAGGTCGCCGCCGACCCAGCCTTGCGCGTCCCACAGCAGGTTGTCGCCGTCGCCGCCGCCCCCGTACTCCAGACGGTCGAGGAAAAGACCACCGAAGGTGTGCTGGTCCATGACCGGCCGCGGCCAAGCGGAGGGCGCGCCCGAGGGGGTTGTGTTCTCGCCGATGGCCGGCGCGGCGGCGAGCACCGCTGCGGCCGCCAGCATGAGAGCCCTCATGCTGGCGCCTCATCCGGCCCGTCGATGCGAACCACCCGGAACATGCCCATCTCCATGTGATAGAGCAGGTGGCAGTGGAAAGCCCAACGTCCCGGCTGATCGGCAGTGACCAGCAGGCTCATGCGCTCTGCCGGCTTGACGCTGATGGTGTGCTTGAACGGCAGCCGGTCGCCCTGGCCGTTCTCCAGCGCCATGAACATGCCGTGCAGGTGAATGGGATGCTCCATCATGGTGTCGTTTACCAGGACCAACCGCACCCGCTCGCCATACGGGAAGTCGATGGGGCTCGTCACCTCGTGGAACGCCTTGCCATCGAACGACCACATGTAGCGCTCCATGTTGCCGGTGAGGTGCAGCTCGTAGGTGCGGGATGGCTGGCGGCGATCACGCATCGGCACCGCATTACGGAGCTGCGCGTAAGTCAGCACGCGGTGGCCCGCGTTCGCGAGGCCCGTGCCGGGTTCCGAAAGACGGCTTCCCGGCGCTGGCGGCCCGCTGCCCGCGGCGGCAGCCTGCTGCATGTGGTCCATGTGGTCCATGTGGTCCATGTGGTCCGCGCTGTTGTCCGCGTTGTTCATGCTATCCATGGTCATCGCCATGTCGCGCATGGTTCGCCGGGGCGGTTCCCGAAGCGCGGGAACGGCGGCCGCCATGCCCGGCCGCGGCGCCAGCGTGCCGCGGACATAGCCGCTGCGATCCATGGATTCGGCCATGATGGTGTACGCCCGGGGGGCCTCAGGCTGGACCAGCACATCGAAGGTTTCCGCCACGCCGATCTGCAACTCGTCGGTTTCCACCGGCTGGACGTTCTGGCCGTCCGCCTGCACGACCGTCATGGACAATCCCGGAAGGCGGACGTTGAAGTAGGTCATGGCAGAGCCGTTGATGAGCCGGAGTCGTACCCGCTCACCGGGATGAAACAGCCCGGTCCAGTTGCCGTCCGCGTGCACGCCGTTCATCAGGTAGGTGTACGTGGCGCCGCTGACGTCGGCGATGTCGGTGGGTGACATCCGCATGCCTCCCCACATCAGTCGGTCAGCGACGGTGGATCGCAATCCTTTGCTTCGGGTATCGCTGAGGAAATCGGCCACCGTACGCCGGTGGAAGTTGTAGTAGTCGCTCATCTTCTTGAGCTTGGCGAGCACCCGGTGCGGATTCTCGAAGGTCCAGTCGGAGAGCATGACCACGTAGTCTCGGTCATAGCGGAACGGGTCGGGCCGTGCTGGATGAACGACCAGAGGACCATAGGTGCCGGTCTGCTCTTGAAGGTTCGAATGGCTGTGATACCAGTACGTTCCGTACTGGCGGACCGGGAAGCGGGCCTCGAACGTCTCTCCGGGCGCGATGCCTGGGAACGTGACGCCGGGCACGCCGTCGATCTCGAACGGCAGCATGATGCCGTGCCAGTGGATGGAGCTCGCGGTATCCAGCTCGTTGGTCACCCGCAGTGTGGCGTCGTGACCTTCCCACAGCTCCACCAGCGGACCGGGTACGGTCTCGTTCACTGCGGTGGCATGGCCGCGGCCGCCGGCGATGTGGATCGCCTGGCGACGAATGGCCAGATTCATTTCGACGGACCGGGGCGGCCCTCCTGGCACTGCCGCGGCGGTGCGGGCGCGCAGCGCGTTGGCGGACGTGGATCCGGCTCGGGCCCGAGCGGGCAGCAAAGGGGCGACGGCTGCCAGTGTGCCGGCCGCGGCCATGGCCGCCAGCAGACGCCGGCGGCGCGGATTGGGTGGAGTCATTCGGTGCTCCGAATCAGATGCGGATGCTGCGCAGCCGCAGAGCGTTGCCGATCACGGACACCGAGCTCAGGCTCATGGCCGCGGCCGCAATCATCGGGCTCAGCAGCACCCCCAGCCAGGGATACAGCACGCCCGCCGCGATCGGGACGCCGACGGAGTTGTACACGAACGCCAGGAACAGATTCTGACGGATGTTGCTCATGGTCGCCCGTGACAGCGCCCGCGCCTGCGCCACGCCCCGGAGGTCGCCGCGCATGAGCGTGATGCCGGCACTCTCCATGGCGATGTCGGTGCCGGTGCCCATGGCGATGCCGACGTCGGCCTGAGCCAGCGCCGGCGCATCGTTGATGCCGTCGCCGGCCATCGCGACGACGGCTCCCGTTTGCTGCAGTTCCCGAACGATCCGGTGCTTGTCCTCCGGAGTAACCTCAGCGCGGACATCGTCGATACCCACCTGCTCCGCCACGGCCCGGGCCGTGGCCAGGCTGTCGCCGGTGAGCATGACCACTTGGACCCCGGACTGGTGGAGGCTGCGGATGGCGTCGGGCGTGGTCTGCTTCACCGGGTCCGCAACCCCGATGAGCCCGGCCGGCTCACCGTCCACGGCGACGAACATCACGGTGTGCCCCTCGGCGCGCAGCGCCTGCGCCCGCTCGGTGAGATACTCGTCGAGAGCACCGGCTTGTTGCATGAGCTTGCGGTTGCCCACCGCCACCCGATGGCCGTCCACGTGAGCCTCTACGCCCTGGCCGGTGATGGACGAGAATTCCCGGCCGGCTTCCACGGCGACGCCGCGTTCCCGGGCGCCGGCCACGATGGCTGCCGCCAAGGGATGCTCGCTGGCAGCCTCCACCGAGGCAGCCAGATGCAGCACGTCCCGTTCATCGCGACGTCCTGTGGCTTCCACAGTCATGAGCTTCGGCCTGCCTTCGGTGAGGGTGCCGGTTTTGTCGACCACCACCACGTTTACCTTCTCCAGGGTTTCGAGCGCTTCCGCGTCGCGGATGAGCACCCCGAGACGCGCACCTTTGCCCGTGCCCACCATGATGGACATGGGTGTGGCCAGCCCCAGAGCGCATGGACAGGCGATGATCAGTACGGCCACGGCGTTGACAGTGGCCAGCGCCATGGCGGGTTCGGGGCCCAGCAGGCTCCAGGCCACGAACGTGACCACGGACGCCAGCATCACCGCCGGCACGAACCAGCCGGCCGCGACGTCGGCAAGCCGTTGGATCGGCGCGCGGCTGCGCTGTGCCTGGGCCACCATCTGTACGATCTGCGACAACACCGTCTGCTCGCCCACCCGGGTCGCGGTCATGACGAAGCTGCCGGTGCCGTTGACGGTGCCCCCCGTAACCTTGTCGCCCTCGGTCTTGCTCACCGGCAGCGGTTCGCCGGTGATCATGGATTCGTCGATGCTGCTGCGGCCTTCCGCCACGGTACCGTCCACCGGAACCTTCTCGCCCGGACGGACACGCAGGCGGTCGCCGCCTGTGATCTCATCCAGAGAGACCTCCTTCTCGCTGCCGTCGGCGCCGAGGCGCCGTGCGGTGGCAGGAGCCAGCTCGAGCAGCTCTCGAATGGCGCCGGAGGTCTTGCTGCGGGCCTTGAGCTCGAGCACCTGACCGAGCAGCACCAGGGTGGTGATGGCCGCAGCCGCCTCGAAATAAACGCCTACCATCCCGCCGGCACCGCGAAACGCCGGCGGAAACACGCCCGGCGCCACGGTGGCCACTACCGAGTAGACGTAGGCAACGGTGATCCCAAGGCCGATCAGGGTGAACATGTTCAGATTCATGGTACGCACGGACATGACGCCACGTGCCAGGAACGGCCAGCCGCCCCATAGCACCACGGGCGTGGCCAGAATGAGTTGCACCCATGGCATGAGACCGACATTCATGAAGCCGCTTGCAGACTCGGGCAGCGCCATGTCGCCCATGGCGAACATCAAAAGCGGCACGCTCAAGACCGCGCTGATCCAGAAGCGCCGGACCATGTCGTCGAGCTCCGAGGTGTCTTCCTCGCCGACGGCGACGCCTTCCGGCTCGAGCGCCATGCCGCACAGGGGGCAGGGCCCCGGCCGCGCGGTGCGCACCTCCGGGTGCATGGGGCAGGTGTAGACGGTACCGTGATGGCCGGGCGGAACCTGGTCGTACTTGCCCGGCGGCGGGTTACCGGTCGAGGCGCCATGGCATGCGGCGTGCGCAGGCGCGCAGCCGGCATGGTGGTGACACTCGGCGGCGTGGCGGTGGTCGTGATGGGGGCTGCTCATTGAGATCCTCGATCGTCGTGCCCCGGGTGACGGGCACTTCAGGGTCCTATACCATATACCCCCATAGAGTATATTGGCAACCGCGGGTCATCACGAGGAACGATCATGGCGTCCAGCACGGATCATCAGGCGGCCATCCGGCGGCTGAAGAAGATCGAGGGTCAGGTGCGGGGCGTCGTCCGCATGCTCGAGGAGGAGCGCTACTGCATCGAGGTCCTCCAGCAGATCAACGCAGTAAAGGCCGCACTCACCAAGGCGGAGTCCGAGATCCTGAAGGCGCACGCGGCCACCTGCGTCGACGAAGCCATCGAGAGCGGTGAGCCGGAGCAGCAGCGCCGCAAGTTCGCCGAGCTGGTCAAACTGTTCGAAGGGGTACGCAAGTGAAGCGTCGGCCGGGTACTGTCGAAGGAGTAGCATCATGCATGCGGAGACGTTGAGCGAGTGGCGGCACGACCACGTGTTCGGTCAGGACCGGCGCCGGCCGGGGGAGACGCGAACTTTCGCCGTGGTAGTGATTACCGCGGTGATGATGGTGGTGGAGGTGACGGCCGGAATGGTTTACGGCTCCATGGCCCTGCTGGCCGATGGCCTTCACATGGCCTCCCATGCCACGGCGATGGGGGTTGCCGTCTTCGCTTACGTGGTCTCCCGGCGACTGGCCGCCGATCCGCGCTTTGCCTTCGGTGTCGGCAAGATCAACAGCCTCGCCGGGTTCGCGAGCGCGGTGATGCTGCTGGGATTCGCGCTGGTAATGGTCATCGAGAGCACCGGGCGACTGCTCCATCCGCGAGTGATCGCGTTCGATCAGGCGTTGCTGGTCGCCGTGGTGGGGCTGCTGGTGAACGCGGCTTCCGCGTGGATACTGGTCGGCACGCCTCACGACCATCACCACGGCCACGAGGACGGAGACCGGCCCGCCCACCCGCATCACCATCATCACGATCACAACCTGCGGGGCGCGTATCTGCACGTGCTGGCCGACGCCCTGACGTCGCTGCTCGCCATCGGCGCGCTGCTGTCCGGCAAGTATCTGGGTGCCGGCTGGCTCGATCCGGCCATGGGCATCGTCGGCGCCGCGCTGGTGGCTCGCTGGTCCTATGGCCTGATCGGTGACTCTGCCGCCGTGCTGCTGGACCGTCAGGCTGGCGAAAGCCGCACGTCGGCGTTGCGCCGCGCCCTCGAGTCGCGCGGCGACGATCGGGTGGCGGACCTGCACTTGTGGAGCATCGGCCACGGGATCTACGCCGCCGCGGTGATGATCGTCAGCGGCCGGCCGCTCTCCGCCGAGGAGTACCGCGCCAGAATCCCCGAAGACCTCGGCATCGTGCACATTACCGTTGAGGTGAACGCCTGTCCCGGCCACTGACGCGCATCGTCGCCGGGCGCTGCCCCGGTTCCGCCGGCGTCAGGAGGAATTTCCGGTGGCATTTTCGATCAGTGCAGCCTGGCTCTCGGTGAGCTGGTTGAACTTGCCAAGGGTGCAGACTGGCCCGGTCCGGTGCCAGAACAGGAAATGCTCAGTCACCTCGGCGGTGTCGAGATTGCAGACCTGGTTGTTCGACTTCTCGAACAGGAGGGTGTCGTGCCGATTGAGCCCTGCGCACTTCGAACGCAAGGTGTTCAGCCAATAGTCGTTGCCGGGCTTGTCCTTGAACAGGATGTGCTGATCATCGAGCACCTCCACGGTGTCGTAGTCATGGCTCGACAGGCACCGTCTGGTCGCCGCGTATTGGGTCCCGGAGTCCATGTCCTTCAGCACGCTCGCGAGTTGGTGGTCCTGCTGCGCACCGCCGCTGGTGGTGCAGCTGGACATGCCGAAGGCGAAGACGAAGACGACCGTGGTGCGCTGTAATGGTCTCATCCTGATCCTCCGACTTGCTCGTATTGCTTCCATAAGACAGCAACCCTCGTGCCAGCGTTCCGCTTGTCGTCAGACTGGCCGTCAGCCGTCTGTCAGCCCGCCTCCGGTCCGCTGCGAGGCGGCAGGTCCGGCACGAGGTCGACGAGGGCGAAGGTCTCGAGCCCCATCCACACCACGATGCCGAGGTAAACGGCGAGCAGCGCCACGCACTCGCGCCGTCCGAGCAACATGTTGGTGCGCATGAGCAGGAACAGCAGCACGGTGGCGGCAGTGAGCACCCCCATCAGCGGTGCTGTCACCGAGAAGTCCACTACCGTGGCGCCGCCGATCAGCACGCCTGCCGGTATGCAGATCAGCAGGTCGAACACGTTGCTGCCGAGGACGTTGGCGATGCTCGTCACGGCGTGCCCGGCTCGGGCGGCGCGGACCGACACGAAGGCGTCGGGCACGGACGTTCCGGCGGCGACCACGGTGAAGCCCCAGAGAAAGCTCGGCGTATGGAACGCCTCGCCGAAATGAATGGCGGCGCGAACCAGCCCTTCCACCCCCACAACGATGACCAGCAGAGAGCCCGCGAGCTTCAGCCATTCGCGCAGGGGCCGTATGCCGCTGACGTCGCTATCGGACTGGTAGTCTCGCGCGTCCTGGTACTGGGTGAAGGCGTACAAGGCGTAGACGGCGGCAGGCAGAGCCGCCAGCGGGCGGGTCAGGTGGCCTTTGATGCCGCCCCCGTCCGTCACCGGCTCGTAGATGGCGGCAAACGCGAAGGCCAGGGTCAGCACGGCCACGGCGATCATGTAGAACTCGGCTTCCTTGTAAACGAGGTCGCGGCTCGCGGCGAGGCGCTCGCGGCTGGTCAAACCGGCCAGGGCAGGAATCACCAGAACGTTGAACAGCGCCGAGCCGACGATGGCGGCCACCCCCAGTTCGAATTCGCCGTGCACCAGGGTGGACACCACGACGGTGGAGAGCTCGGGAAAGCTCGAACCCACCGCGACCACCACGGCGCCCTCGACCGCCTCGGGAAGGCGATACCATCGCGCCAGTCGGCCGCTGGCGGACTCCAGCAGACCACTGCCGAACCAGACGACGCCGGCGCCTGCGAGCGCCGCCAGCACCCACGGTACGATTTCCACCGGCCGCTCTCCGTCGCGAGTGGCCGGCCACCTTATCCGAGGGAAGCGGGGGCGGCCAGAGTGCGGGCACTGGCGCGGTCGGGACAGCCACGGCGGACGGTTCTACTTGCCCCTGGGCGACGCTGCACTTCGCGACTGCTGTGCCGGTCGTACCTTGCGCACCGCGTTCCGCGTCGGGCGGGTCGGAAGGATGGCAATACGGCAACGGAGGTCGTCATGAAGTCAGCAGAGAAGTCCGATCTCATCGCCACGCTCCCCGTTGGACTCGATCGGGATCTGTTCGTACGGACGCTCGTCCGGGAGCTGTCGGGCACCCTCCAGGAGGTGGTCGGGCTGGAATAGTCGGCGGGCTTCGTCAGCGTGGTGGGCCAGCGGGTCGGCGACTGGATCAACAGCGAGCATCGCGCCGCACTGGGCCGCCCGTCCCTGTGCATGATGACCTCCAACGTGTTCGGGGTGATCGCGGCGGAAAACCTCGGATACGCCAAGGTGGCGTTGACCGAGACCATCGCCCTCGGCGCCCCGGGGTGCCGGGCGGTGGTGTAACTGAGCAGAATCCGGAGTCCTAGGCCGCGGAAGGCCGCGAATACCGCAAGGGCTGAGTTGGATCTCGTCGACGAGTTCGGGCGCTTCGCGGAGCTGATGCCGGAAGGCACGCTGCTGGTGTCCGTCGACGGCCACGTGCTTGCCGCCAATCGGCGGATCGTGTCGTTGCTGCAGGCCGGCTCTGCGGCCGGTCTGGTTGGGCGGCGCCTGGCCGACATGGTCGAGGCCGGCGACGATGCGATCCGCTGGCTAGGTCAATGCGCCCGAACCCGTGACCTTCTGCCCGGCGCGCTCGACTTCCGCCGCGACGACGGCGAACGCATCGCCTGCCGCGCCCAGGGCAGCGTCTTCCGTCCCGCGTCCGACACGGCGCCTGCGCTCGTGCGGCTGACCAATCGTCGCTATGCCCTCGACCCATTCATCGCCCTGAATCTGCGGATTCAGGAGCTCGCCACGGAAGTGCGGCGCCGCCGACGCGCAGAACAGGCGTTGCGGGCGGAGCGGGAGTGGCTTCGGGTCACTCTGGAGGGCATCGGCGACGCGGTGATTGCCACCGATGAGCACGGCCGGGTGATCTTTCAGAACCCGGTCGCCGAAACGCTGACTGGCTGGGCCGGTGAGGAAGCCTTGGGCCGGCCGCTCAGCGACGTGTTCGTCATCGTCAACGAGCACACCGGTGCGCCGGTGGAGAGTCCCGTGGACCGCGTGCTGCGGGAAGCCGTCGTGGTGGGGCTCGCCATGCCGCGCAAGCCGGATCTCGCCGTGACCCGGCTCGTCGCAGTCAGCGGATACGGGCGCAGCGTAGACTGCGAGCTCGCCGCCGAGGCCGGCTTCCACGAGCACCTCACCAAGCCGGTGGACCCGGAACGGGTGGCGCGACTGCTCATGGAGTGAGCGCCGGCTCGCAATCGCCTCGGATTTGCAGTTTACTTCCTGGCCGGGTCGTGAGGGGAAGGTCGGTATGGTGGGTCAGCTCAATCGCGGCTGGGCGGTGGCCAAGCGGCTGCTGCAGCACGAGCGTTCGCCGATCTCCGGATCTCAACCGCAGACCTGCCCGGTTGCCGAGGTCGCCCGCACCTGCGTCACGGAAGTACCCGTTGCCGCGATCTCCTCACCGCGACCGTTGCACGATACCATCCCCGATGCAACCTTGCGTCAACAGGTCATCGAACACGAGATGGGCGCCCGCGCGTTCACCCTCACCCAGGTGCGGGCGCGTGGGGCTAACTGACTGAGAGGAAGGAAAGAAGATGGCGGAAGCATTCGGGTTCGAGGAAAGCGAAGGCGTCGTGGCGGGGCCCGAGCGCGCTCCGCGCAACAGCGCGCGGCATCTCGGTGCGGGCAGCATCCACGACGATACCACCGCACAAAAGCTCGGGTTTCGCGGCGGCACGGTGGCTGGATCCCTGCATATGGAGCAGTTTGCCCCACTCCTGATCGAGGTCTTCGGCGAGCGCTGGCTGCGAACCGGAGGGCTATCTCTCTACTTCAAATACGCGACCACCGATGGTGAGCCGGTGCGGGCGTTCGCCCGCCGGGTCGCGGTGGAAGGCAGTGCGGACGGGAAGACGGACGTCTGGATGGTCGACGCCCGGGGCAATCGGGTGTGCGACGGCACGGCGACAGTGGGCGCGCCGGACCCGGCATCGGCCGTGCGCCAGCGGATCGCCGCCATGCCGCAACCGAAGGACATCCGCATCCTCTCCAAGGTGGAGCCCGGAAAGCTGACTGAGCGAGTGCCTACGCGCATCACTCACGAAGCTCTGGACCGGCGTCTGGAGGTGGTCACCGAGCCGCTGTCCGCGTACGCCGACGCGACCGTCTACGGCCATCGGATCGCCACACCGGCACTGCAGGTGCAGGTGCTGCGGCCGGCGGAGAGTCGGGTGCTGCCCCGGGATTCCAACTATGGGGTTGGCCTGTTCGGCGCCATCGAGCTGCAGCTTCTGGACGGGCCGGTGTTCGTCGAGTACGACTACGAGGCCAGCGCCAGAGTGCTCGCCGTGGGCGAGACGCCGAAGACCGAGTACCTCTACTACGAAGCAACCCTGCACGACCCGGCCCAGCGGGCCGACGTGCTCAGCATGATCATGATGCTGCGCTTCATGAAGGCGTCCTCGCCGCTTTGGGCTGAGTAGACTGCATCGCTCGGCTCGTCTGACGGTCTTCGGGGTCGGGACATCGGAGTGATCGCCCCACCGTCGCTGGCCGCCCCCATGACCACCAACCCTAGCCCGAGCGGAATTCGCGGATCGGCCGCCATAAGCGCCAGATGACCAGCGTGGCCACCACGGAGATCGCCGCGCCCAACACCATGGTATTGCCGGCGCCGATCGCGCCGGCCCAGGCGCCGACCCAGATGGTGCCGACGTTGTTGGCGGTCTGGGCCACCAGGATCATCAGCGCGAATGCCCGCCCGCGCAGGTGATCGGGCGTCGTCAGCATCACCGTGGTCTGCCGCACCGCCACCGTCACCGCGTCGGCCGCACCGAGCAAGGCGATCATCAGCGCGCCGGCCCACAGAGTCCTTACGGTGCCGAACCCGAACAGAATGAAGCCGTAGGCCAGGGACGCATACAGAACCAGCATGCCCTTGGCCCGGTAGCCGGCCAGCAGCAGCGCGACAAACGACCCGACGATGGCACCGGTGGAGTTGGCCGCCCCCAGGAGGCCGGTGGCGCTGGCGCCGCCGGCGAACATGCCGAGGGCCAGCACCGGCAGAATCTCCCGATAGAAGGATGCTACCGTCATGCCGGTGTCGAGCAGGAACAGGCCCGGCAGAATGGGATGCCGGGCCACGTAGCGCAGACCCTCCCAGATTCTGTGCAGGGTGGAGGCCGGGGAGTCTTCCGCATGACCCTCGGCCACGCCTCTGGCGCGGATGAGCCAGGGAGTGATCGCCGACACCAGGGACACAGCGGCGCCGACGAAGAACGCGGTGGTGATGTTTGCCGCCGCCACGACCCCGGCGAAGATCAGCGGCCCGACGATCGCCGCGGCATTCTGGGATGCGGTATCGGTGGATGCCGCCAGCATGAGATGGCGCTGCGGGACGGCGATGGGAACCAGCGCCGAGCGCGCGGGATTCGCCAGCATCTGCGAAAACGCACTCAAGGCGATGGCTACGTAGACCATCCAGGCCGTGAGGACGCCGTTGGCGTCGAGCAGCCCCAGCGCCAGCATGACCAGACACGTGGTGCCGTTGGCCAGCGCGATCAGCCGCTTGCGGTCAATGCGGTCCGCCAGGGTGCCGCCCCACAGCAGAGCCGGCACCTGCACCACGAGCTGCACCACGCCGATGAAGCCCACCAGCACCGCGGATCCGGTGTCCTCCAGCAGCCACTGGGCGGTGGACAGTATCCGCAGCCACAGCACGATGGTGGCGCTCACCATCACCAGCCACAGCAGGCGGTAGTCGCGGTACAGCAAGGCGCCCCACGGCCGGGTGGGGCTCGCCGGGGCGTCGTGATCGGCCGGTGGAGTCAGGAGGTGTCCTTACCAGCGCTCGCCGCCGCGCCGGCGCCGCGCCGGTGCAGGGCACGCCGCACCCCTTCCAGGCGCCGGCGATTGGTCCCGAGGTCCGAGTAGCCGATCCGCGAGGCGGAGCGCATGGCGATCTGCCGCAGGTCCGCGCGGAGCCGAAATTCCACGTCGTCTACGAACCGGAGCCAACGGGTGCGGGCCTCGGCGTGCAGGTAGTCGGCGCGCTGCTCGACGATCGTGTAGGTCGGGTCCGTCTCCAGCAGAGCGATGAGCGCCTGCCAGGCGGCGGCCGGGTCTCCCTGAATCTCGAGCGGCTGGATGCGGTGCCGCCCGTCGGCATCGTCGCTGCACACGCAATTCGGTGAGGCGGGGCAGGGCGCCAGCCTGCCGTCGTCGATGTTTGCCACGTGGGGCTCCGTCGATTGTGGTCGAGATGCGAGAAGATGGGGATGCTAATGGCAGCGGCCGTCCGCGAAAAGCGGGATCGGCGAATTGAAGGTTCAGCCTACACTGGCGCCGCCGTCCACCGGCAAGGCCACACCGGTGATGAACCGGGCGCGGTCGGAGGCGAGAAACGCCGCCGCATAGGCGACGTCCCACGCGGTGCCCATCTTCCGGCCGAGGGGAACCCGGCGATCGCGCTGGGCGATGACCTCCTCGCGGCTCACCGTGTCGCTGACCCGCGACTCGATGGCCATCGGCGTGTTCATGAGCCCGGGCAGAATGACGTTGGCGCGTATGTTGTGGCGGGCGTTGGCCTGGGCGAGCTGCTCAGTCAGGGCGATCACGCCGGCTTTGGTGGTCTTGTAGCCCACGTACGGGTATGGCTTCCAGGCCGCCATGGATGCGATGTTGAGAATGACCCCACCGCCCTGGCGTCGCATATGAGGCAGTGCGTGTTTGCAGGCGAGCACCATCCCGCGCAGGTTGATCTGCACCAGATGGTCGAAGGCCTCCGCCTCGATGTCTTCCACCGGCGCGTCGCCCCCGGCGAGGCTCACGCCGACGTTGTTGTGCAGCACGTCGATCCGCCGCCAGCGCTCGACGGCATCGGTGACGAAGCGCTGCACGCTGTGCTCGTCGGTAACGTCGATTCGGGCAGCGGCGGCATGACCGCCTTCCGCCTCGATAATGGCCACGGTCTCGGCGGCGGAATCGGCCCGCACGTCCCCCACCAGCACCGTGGCGCCCTGCCGGGCGAACTCGATGGCGGTGGCGCGGCCGTTGCCGACGGTCTCGCCCGGGGTCTGGCCGCCGCCGACGACGAGAGCGATGCGATCCTTCAGGTGTTGATCGGGCATGAGTTCCTCACGACAGTGTGCGCGGCTCTGGCACCCAGCGCATCATGATCAGGCCCACCGCCTGCAGCACGAAGCAGGTGACGAACAGGGACTGGTACGAGGCCAGGGTGACGATCACCCCCCCGATCACCGGACCGATGGTACCAATGGCGTTGACGGCGCTGCCCGACGCCGCCAGGCGCAGCGGCACGTCTTCCGCGGCGCCGAACTCGAACACCATGTTCTGGGAGGCCTGGTTGAAGCCGCCGAGGGCGGAGCCCATGATCACGAAAAACACCACGAGGCCCCGCAGGCTGCTCACCGTCAGCATCTGAATCTGGGACAGAGTCCACAGCGCCAGGGTCATCACCATGACGATCCGGTAGCCGCGACGGTCCGCGATCAGGCCCCACATGAGATTCGATACGCTCGACGTCACCATCCATATCGTGGTGAGCAACCCCAGGTTCCGGCCGGACACGTCCATGCGGGTGTGGGCGAACAGGATGTAGAACGGCATTCCCATCCGGCCGAACGCACCCAGCGCACGCACCACGAAAAAGCGGGCAAAGTGGGGGTTGCTGCGGAGCAGGCCAGGTACCTGACGCAGGGTGCTGGCGAAGCCCTGACGCCGGCGCACGCTGACCGCTTCCGGCTCGCGTGTGGTGGACAGACCGGCCAGGCCCAGCATGCCGATGGTGAAGGCGAACAGGAACAGGGTAGCGTAGCCGTTGCCGAGAAGGTTCGGCTCGATGACATAGGCGCCGGCTACGTAGGAGAGGGTGGCGGAGAATATTCCGGCGAGAAAATTACGCAGCCCGGAGACGATGCCGCGCCGCTCTACCGGGATGACCTTGGCGCGCAGCGAGTTCATGGTGACCTGGGACATTCCCTGGAAGAACCCCATGAACGTCATCATCAGCACCACGGCGGCAAACGCCGACTGATTGCCGAGCAGGAACGCCGCCAGCGAAACCCCGAGAATCTGCAGGCGCATCAGGGTGCCGAGGGTGAGGGCGGTGGCGAGGATGTGGGTGCGGTGACCGATGAGCGACGCGCCGATCAAGGGTGAGAGCACCGTCCCGGCCGCCTGCAAAGAGCGGGCGAGCCCGACCAGAAAATCCGAGCCGGAGAGCGCGAACAGAAAGGCCGGGAGAAACGTGGGCGCCTGGACCAGCCGGAAGCCGGTCTGACCGAGCGCGCCGTTGATGAGCTGTGCCCGGACGTTGCGCTTCAGGTGCCGCTCCACAGCGGAGTTGAATTGCACCTCACGGCTCTCGAGGTCCTCCTCCATCGCCGTCACGCCGCCGGTCCGGTCAAATCCCGAGGTCCTCCAGGTTGTAGTCCCTGATTTCCTCTCTCGCCGCCGCACTCCAGCGGTAGCGCTCGGACTCGGCCGCCAGGGGCCGGTATACGTACGGCGACTCCTCCGGGAAACGGCGCTGCCTGGCATCGATGGCGTACTGGATCAGCCGCGCACGGCGCTGGATACGCGCCTCGTCGTACTCGCCCACCGGATTGTGCACGCCGCCGCTGGTTACTCCCAGCACGGACCGGCGTCGGTGAAACCCGAAGTTGAAGGTCACCCGGACGTCGGGGCTGGTATTGGCGAACGAGCCGTGCACGATCTGGCGATTGCAGATGGCCACGTCCCCGGGCGCGCAGATCAGCGGCACGGCGTCGGGCAGCCGGTCCGATCCGGCCGCCGTCACCATGGCCCCGATGTCGGCCTTGCCGGTGTGGGATTCCGGCACCACCCAGAGGCCGTTGGCCGCATTGCAGCCGTAGAGCTGCGCCATGAAATTGAAACCGTGGGTGCCGCGGTCGAGGGCGGCGCTGTCCCAATGCGTCCAGCCGTCCTGGTGCCAGGCGACCGATCCGCCGAGCCCCGCCTGCTTGATCCACAGCGCCTCGTTGAACGGCGTGAAGTCGGCGCCGTTCACGGCGGCGGCCACCGCCAGCAGCTTCGGGTGGCCGTACAACCGCAGCGCGGCATCTGAGAACTGCAGGGAGCCGAGGACGAGTTGCAGCACGTGCTCTGGCGCCTCCGGCGGCGGCTCGGGTTCGGTCATCTTCGCCGGATGGCGGCCGTTGGCGAGCCCGGTGCCGCCCAGCGGGTCGGAGAGGGGGCGCACCCAGCTCAGATTATGGGCCCGGCAGCCGGCGCCCAGCGCCGGCCGCCCTCGGGCGTCCACCTCGGCGCCCTTGCTGACCGGCGCGCGAGCCAGGATGTCGGCGAGATCTGCCTCGAGATCGGCGAGCTCCTGGTCGTCGAGCACTGACTCGAACACGTAGAAGCCGAGCTGCCAGTACGCGTCGAGAATGTCGGGATGCAGCCTGCCCTGATCATCCAGACGGATAGGACCGCGGTTGCCTAGCGCGAGCGCACGGGCGGTGCCCGCCGTCCGGTAGCGTTCCATCGCGGCCTGCGCCGGGCCGTAGTCGACGATCGGCACCTGCTGGAGCAACAGATTGGCCATGGTCACCCTCGCGATGTGGCTGACGGGAACGCCCTATCATACACGCTCGCGCCTGCCAGCCTCCGGGGGGGCGGCCGCGGTCAGATCTGGCGACACAGGGTCCACGGGACCTGGTCCGGCCCGTCTCGACGGCCGTTCGGGCGCCGCTGGCGGTGTCAGTGAATTGTATGAAATGCAATCTACCGTGACCGACGTCACGGAGCGGGGCTCCCGGCAGCCACAGAATGCTTTGCAAAGGATGTTGAACATTTGGTCGAACGCTCCCGGGGCCACGACAGGACGACGAAAAGATCGGGGCTTAGGAGATGACGATGTTCAGTATTCACAACCCTTTTGCCGGCACCCTGGCCGCGGTGACCCTGGGAGTTCTCGGTCTCGCGGTGGCTCCGAATGCGTCCGCGAGCTGCTCCTGCATGTGCGTGGATGGCGTGTCCTACGAGGTCTGCACCGGAATCATTAGCACCCAGGCGGTGACGGAGCAGTGCACCCTCGACCTCCAGTGTCCGGCCGACACGTCCACGGACACGTCCACGGACACGTCCACTCCCACTGACACGTCGACCGACTCCGCTTCGGACACCCCGGCGGATCCGGACGACGACGCCGGTGCGAACGACAGCGCCGGCCTCGACTGCCGGGTACGCAACGTCTATCGGCCGGATCTCGACCGATACGTGCCGTACCACGTGTGCATGCCGGAAAAGCTGGCCGAGGCCCACGAGCGGCTTCGTGCGAAGCGCGCGCAGGCGTTCCGGGAGGATGCGGCCCGGCACAACGTCCGTTCTCATCACGGGCGGCGGTCACGCGACCAGCGGCACGCCGACTGGCGGGACGACCACGACCGCTGATCCGGTGTAAAGCGGCTGCGAAAGGAGGCGGCGGACAGCAATCCGCCGCCGCCTTACGTCGGTTGTATGGCTCTCTGCCGGACGGAGGCGGCCCCCCCAGCGACCAGGTCCGGGCGTTTGCCGTTGCCCGGGCTCGGTGCCGAGACTTTCACCAGACGATTGCTGCCGCGCTCGGTGGCCAGCGCGGCGGCGAACCGCTCGCCGGCGCTGGAATCGTAAAGACTGTCCACGTACCACCACTCCCCTTGCGCTCGTGTCTCGTCCAGGTCCAGCAACAGGTAGCCGTGCTCGCGCAGGTTCACGTAGTGGACGTGGGGACGGTCACCCAGGATCGCGGCTTCACGTTCGCGCAGCGCCTCCGCCGTGCCGTCCGGCCCCGGTGAGGTGATGGAGGTAGTGACCATCTCCACCGCCAGTGAGCCGCGGCCGGTGGCTCCGTCGTAGCCGTTGCCGAGAGGGTCCCGGGAGATGTCCATGGCCCAGGCGGTATGGATGTCGCCGCTCAGCACCACGGTGTCGTTGATTCGCTCCGCCTCGAGCTGATCGAGCACGGCCTTGCGGGAGGCCGGATAGCCGTCCCACTGATCGGTATTGAGGAGCAGCCCGTCGTCGGCAATGAGCTGGCCGAACATGAGCTGCTGGCCGAGCAGCCGCCAGGCGCTTTCCTGGCGCACCGAAGCCCGCAATTCCTCGGCCAGCCAGGCCTGCTGATCGATGCCGAGGATGGTCCGATGGGGGTCGGCCAGGCCCACTTGGTCCTTGCGGTCCTCGAGCTGTCGCGTGCGGCCGTGCAGGCGGGTGTCGAGCATGACGAGGTAGGCGAGATCGCCGAGCCGGAAGCTGCGATAGATCCGGGGTCCCCGGGCGCTCGGCTGCTCGCGGATGGGCATCCATTCGTGGTACGCGCGGATGGCGGCGGCACGCCGGTCGGACCAGGCGCCTTCTCCCAGTTCCGGATTGTGGTTCTCGGCGCCGTCGCGCCAGGAGTTGTCGGCGCTCTCGTGGTCGTCCCAGACGCAGATCCACGGGTGCTGGCGATGACCTTCCTGCAGGTCCGGATCGCGCTTGTACTGGGCGTGCCGTGCGCGGTAGTCGGCCAGCGACAGGAGCTCGTGAGCGGGGGCGTGGACGCGGCCCAGGGCGCTGCCGTCGCCGTAGTCGCCGGGAGCGTATTCGTACAGATAGTCACCGAGGTGCAGCACCAGGTCCAGGTCGTGACGGGCCGCCAGGTGCCGGTAGGCGCTGAAGTAGCCGAACGGCAGATTGGCGCAGCTCACCACCCCAAGCCGCAGCCGGCTGACGGTGCGCTCCGGCAGGGTTCGCGTGCGGCCGGTAGCGCTCTCCTCCCCCAGGGCGCTGAAACGGTAGTAGTACGTGCGGGCGGGCTCGAGGCCGAGGGCCTCCACTTTGACGGTGTGGTCCCGCGCTGGTAACGCCATGGCCATGCCCTGGTCGACGAGCCGGGCGAACCTCGGATCGTCGGCGATCTGCCAGCGCACGGGCACCGGGCGCCCGCCCGGTGCCGTCAGCCGGGTCCAGAGGATCACCCGGTCCGTGAGGGGATCGCCGCTGGCGATGCCGTGGCGAAAGACGCTGCCGCCGCCCGGCGACGCGGCCTCGCCGGCTGCGCCGGCAGATCGATCCGCGCCAGCGGACGCAGCCCCCACGGTCGTCGACCCGGCGGCGAGCGACGCGGCGGAGACGAAATGTCGGCGAGTAATCATGTTCCCACTTCCCCGGGTGAAGAGCGGCTCAGCATATTGGGCCGGGATGACACTGTCATCACGGCCTGGGCCCTGCCGGATGCGGGCGACCCGTCCGTGCCAGCCGCTGTGGCGTCCGTCACCGGTTTGCTTGAGAATCCTCGGAACCGTTTTCCCGGAATCGGGAGGGGAGAACATGCGCGTCCTGACATACGTCGCCGTCCTGGCCGTCGTCTACGTGGCTATCGTCGTCGCCTTCGAGTCGTTGATCGGCTTCTTTCAGCCCCAGGACCAGAACACGCTCGTCATCACCACACACGATCAGGACGGGACGCCGCATCCCCGGGTGGTGGCACGGCTCGACAGCGGCGGCCGGCTGTACGTCGCCGCCAATCATTGGCCTCGGGCGTGGTATCGGCAGGCACTGGCGAACCCCGCCGTGGAGGTGGACGTGGACGGTGACAGCCGCCCCTACTCGGCTGTGCCGGTGGAGGGGGAGGAAGCGGAGCGGGTCGACGCCGAGCACCCGCTCGGGGGCGTGGTCCGGTTTCTGACGGGCTACCCGCCCCGACGCTTCCTTCACCTCGAGCCCCGCTAACCGTCGAAACGGCGGCACGATGGGCCCACGATCAACAGGTAAACCGTCAACCGAGGAGGGGCAAGCATGGCCCTGGCGACAACGAAGGACGCCGATCGTGCCGATCCGCTGACGCGGATTCTGGATAGCGTCCAGGTGCTCGGCCTCGCCGGCCAGCTCATCGAGCTCACGACCGCCGGCTACGCCGTGATAAAGGGGGTGCTCGCGCTGGAGCAGATTGAGCGCGCCAAGGAAGCCATACTTCGCCGGGTCGAACGGAGCACAGGCCGACGCATAGACGCCGACGCCGAGACCGGCGAGCACTGGAGCGGACAGACCTACGTGCCGTACCTGCTGTACGACGACCAGGTATTCGAAGAGATCCTGATGGCGCCGAAGCCCCTGACGCTGATCACCTACCTGCTCGGTGAGAGCTGCCTGCTGTCCAGCATCGGCTGCCACTTCAAGGGCCCCGGCGGGGAGCCGCTGATGCTCCACTCCGACAACGGCAACGGCATGCCGGCCCCGTTCTCGCCGATCTCCATGGTGGCCAACGTGAACTACGCGTTGACCCCCTACAGCCGTGAGGCGGGTGCCCTCGCCATCGTCCCGGGCAGCCACGAGCTGGCGCGCCAGCCCACGGCACGGGAACGGCGCCTGGACGGCGACCGCGCCAACCCGGCAGCCCGGGCCATGGATCTGGAACCGGGGGACGCGGTGGTCTGGCACGGCAACACCTGGCACGGCTCATTCGCGCGGCAGATTCCGGGCGTGCGCATGAACCTGGCTGTCTACTTCAATCGCCAGCACATCCAGACCCAGGAGCAGCACAAGGGCGTGGTGCCGGAATCGGTGCTGGAACGGCACCGGAACGACCAGCGGTTTCGGGTTCTACTCGGCGCCAAGCAGCCATACGGCTGGCGACACGAAGGCCCCGACTACTCGCTCATGGCGCGCAACCCCCACGGGCTGTACGACTGAGGCGGCGCACCCGCGCGTCGAATGCTGCTGGTCGAATGCTGCTACAGATAGCTCGAGAGATCCTCGGCGATCTCCTCGGGCGTGGTGCGCGGGCCGTACCGCTTGACGATGTTGCCATCGCCATCCACCAGGAACTTGGTGAAGTTCCAGGGGATGTCCACGGTGCCGTCTTCGTTGAGCGCCGCCGACTTCAGCAGGCGATACAGCTCGCAGGTGTCGGCGCCGTTCACGTCGACCTTGGCGAACAGCGGAAACGTCACGTCGTAGTTGGTGCTGCAGAACGTGCTGATCTCTTCCTCGGTGCCGGGTTCCTGGCCGGCGAACTGGTTGCAGGGAAAGCCGAGCACCGTGAAATTTTCCGATTCGTTGTCTGCGTGCAGCTTCTGCAGCCCGGTATATTGCGGCGTCAGCCCGCACTTGCTGGCGACGTTCACCACCAGACAAGTCTTGCCTTTGTAGTTGCCGAGACTCACCGGCTGGCCGGTGATCGATTTCATCGTCAGGTCGTGGAAGCCCATCGCAATCCCCCGTAATGCCGTGTTGCGCCGGTCATGCTAGCACCTTTGGAGGCCGGCGGGCCGGCGCGACGGGCGCAGACCGCTTCTGCGCAACAACGGTGTAAGATCCGCTCTCCAACCGGGGGAGAGCTCCATGATTCGTGCGAAGAGACCGGGCGGCGCGCTCGCTCGCGCCGCGCTCGCCGGCGTCGCGTTGCTGGCCGCCGCTGCCCACGCCGAGCAGTTCGCCTTCGTCGCCCTGGGCGACACCGCCTACAACCCGCCCGCCGACTATCCCGTCTATCAGGCGCTGATCGACCGCATCAACGCGGAGAAGCCCGCTTTCTCCGTTCACGTAGGCGATACCTGGGGCGCCATGCCGTGCACGAAGGCCAACCACCAGAACATCTTCGGCTGGTTCTCCAAGTACCAGCAGCCGGTCGTCTACACGCCCGGCGACAACGAGTGGGCCGATTGCCGCACGCCAGAAGTGCTCGAAGCGTACCTGCGCTGGGTGCGGGGGCAGGCGAAGCCCGAGGACCTTCAGCTGCTCGGCAAGCTGCAGAGCGTCGACGGCGGCATGGCGAGCGCCGGCTATGACGACCCGATCGGCAGCCTGTCGCTGATCCGCAAGGTTTTCTTCGCCAAGCCCGAGAGCCTGGGTGCCCATCCCATGCCCGTGGTTCGTCAGCCCGACGTCTCGGACACTTTCAAGGACACGGTGGAGAATGTGCGCTGGGACAAATCCGGAGTGGTGTTCGCCACCGTGGACGTTCCTGGCTCCAACAACGGCTTTCTGATCGCCAACGAATCGCGCGCCGCCGAAGCGATCGCCCGTAACCGCGCCAATGTGGACTGGATCGAGAATACGTTCGCGCGAGCGAAGGCCATCGACGCCAAGGCCGTGGTGATCGCCCTGCAGGCGGGCATGTTCGCCGATCGGCCGGGCGGGGATTTCACCGGCAAGGCGGTGAACGGCGGTCCGGACGGCCCCTACCACTGGATCGTGCAGGCGATCCGCGATCTGGGCGCGGCCTTCGGCAAACCGGTGCTGCTGATCAACGGCGACTACCACGACTTCATCGTCGACCGGCCGTTCCGGGTCAGCCGCGGCGAGTCCAAGGCGCCGCTCTACGGCAACATCGTGCGCCTGCAGGTGTACGGGGCGCCGGAGCTGAAGGCGGTGAAGGTGGGGGTGGACACGGACACGCCCTGGGTGTTCTCGTTCCAGCCGCTGTACAGCGAATAGCGGCCGGGAGGATCAGCCGATGTCGCAGCCGTTCGCCGACATCCGGGTCGTGGAGTTCGGTCAGTTCGTGGCCGTGCCGTTCTGCGGCCAGTTGCTGGCCGAGGGCGGCGCCGAGGTGGTGAAGGTGGAGTCGCCCGAGGGGGACCCCAACCGGCGCATGGGCGAGCTGGCGCCCGGCGAGTCGCGGATCTTCGTGTCCCGGAATCGGGGCAAGCGCTCGCTGCCGCTCAAGCTCGGCGACCGCCGGGCGCGACCGGTGATTGATGCGCTGCTCGGCTGGGCCGACGTGGTGCTGACCAACTTCCGCCCGGGGCTCGCCGAGAAGCTGGGGCTCGACGCGGCGACACTCTCGGCGCGTTACCCGCGCCTGGTGGTCGGCGACATCACCCCGTTCGGCAAGGTCGGGCCCGATGCGAACCTGGCGGCCATGGACATCGTGGTGCAGGCGCGCAGCGGGCTGATGGCGGCCATGGGCCGGATCGTCGATGGCCGGCCGGCCCCGGGTGATCCGGTGATTTCCGACTACATGGCGGCGATGACCCTGGCCTTCGGCATCGCCTCGGCCCTGCTCAGGCGTGAACGAACGGGCAGGGGCGGTGCAGTGGACGTCACCCTGATGATGGCGGCCATGACCCTGGCCAACAATCAACTCGTGCGCTCCGAAGACCTCGACCGGGACCGACACCTGGCCGCCATCGAACGGCTGAACGCCGAGCGCGCAGCCGGTGTGCCGTTCGCGGATCAGGCCGCCGGCCTGCCCGGCTCGCGGGTGCTGGCGCTGCGCGCCATCTATTTCCGCACGTTCGACGCCGCCGACGCGGCCATCGCCATCGGCTGCGCCAGCCGTGCGCTGCAACGGCGGTTCTCGGACGTCGCCGGCTTTGTCGACAGGGGGCTGGATGGCGAGGAGACCGACGACGCGTACTACCTCGCGCTGGCGGGCCAGGTGGAGTCGATCCTGCGGACGAAGCCGGCCGCCCACTGGGTGCGCATCCTCAACGCTGCCGGCGTGCCGGTGTCCACGGTCAGGTTCCCCGTCGAGCTGTTCGAGGATCCTCAGACTGAAGCCAACGCTATGTTCTATGTGCTCGAGCATCCCACCGCCGGCCGCTTCCGCGCGTTGGCGCCGCCGCTCGCGCTCGACGGCGACGGCTTCCGGCCGGTGCCGGCGACCGCGCCGTTCGGCAGCGAGACCGTGGAGATTCTCACGCGTCTCGGCCTGAGCGAGCAGGACGTTGCCGAGCTGATCCGGGCAGGGGTCAGCCGAAGCGCTCCCCAGCCGCCCGGAAGCCAGTGACTATGAGTCCGGCGTCGACCATGTTATAAAACGCGTTCTAGTTTTGAGCGGCAGCCGCCGCACCGACACCAGGAGCCATCATGACCCAGCCATCGCTCAGCGCCGTGCGCCGCGCCATCTTTCCCCAGGCGGGCGACAGCTGGGAATCCATCGCCGCTCGCGAGCTGCCGGACATGCCGGTGGAAGGTGCGGTGAGGTTGGTTCAGAGCGTCAACCTGCACGTGTTCATGCGTCCCGCCGCGCCGGAAGGCTCGCCGCGGCACGGCAACCCCATTCTGCCCAGCGACATCATCTTTCTGGAGCCGCCGCAGGCGGAGTGAAGGCCCATGGCGGAGGCCGTCATCGACGACGTGCGAGTGGCCGCGGCTCACGACGGCTTGGCCGAGTTGGTGGTGACCTTGCGTCATGGGAACGGCGGCCGGTCGGAGGTGGTCCTGGACGAGGCGGGAGCGGCTGCGCTGCTGCGCGCCTGCGGCGGCAACGGCCCCGACGAGCTGATCGGCCAGGGCTGGGAGAAGGTCCGGGAAGCGCTTACCGCCTCATGGAATCGCTTCGGCACACATAACGGAGAATGAAGCCAATGTACGATCTGATCATCAGAAACGGCAGCATCGTCGACGGGTCCGGGCTGCCCGCGTACCGGGGTGACCTGGCGGTGAACGGCGGGCGCATCGTCAAGCTCGGCCACGTCGACGGTGAGGCCAAGCGGGTGATCGATGCCGCCGGCAAAGTGGTGTCCCCGGGCTTCATCGATCCGCACACCCATTTCGACGCCCAGCTGCTCTGGGATGGCTACGCCAAGCCGGCGCTCAGCCACGGCGTGACCACCATCGTGCCCGGCAACTGCTCGCTGTCGCTGGCGCCACTCAAGGCCGAGCACCGCATGCGTCTGGTGGGCATGTTCAATCAGATCGAAGAGATGCCCTACAAGGCGTTCGCCGAGGGTGTGGAGTGGGACTGGGAGACGTTCGATGAGTATCTTCGGCGCATTCGCCGCAGCCTCGCCATCAACGTCGCGCCGCTGGTCGGCCACAGCGTCCTGCGGCTCTGGGTGATGGACAAGGCGGCCACGGAGCGCACGGCCACGGGCGAAGAAATCGCCGCCATGCAGAGCCTGCTGCGCGAATGCCTGGACGCCGGTGCGCTGGGGCTCTCCACCAGCTTCGTGGACATGGACGAGACCCTGCAGCCGGTGCCGAGCCGCTATGCGGACACCGCTGAGCTCGACGCGCTGGCGGCCGTGCTCGGCGAGTTCGGGCGCATGCTGCAGATCGTGCCCGAGTTCTACGATGCCGACCTCACCATTGCCCGCATCGACCAGCTTGCCGAGCTGTCCCTCGCCCACGGCATCCCCACCACGTTCTCGCCGCTGTTCGTCAATCGTGACAACGCCGGGGCCGTGGGCCGCGTGATGGCGCGGGTGGACGAGCAGTTCGCCCGCGGCGCGCGGGTGTGGCCGCAGGTGCAGACCCGGCCCATCGACATCAGCTTCAGTTTCGCCGTGCCGAGCCTGCTGTTCATTCGCCTGCCGAGCTGGTATCGGGTCATGCGCTTCGGCAGCCACGATGAAATCATCGCCGCGTTCAGCGACTCCGAGCGGCGCAAGTCGCTGGTGGCGGAGGCGCGCTCCATGGATCCCCTCTGGTCGATTCTGGTGCTGCGCCAGGTGAGAAGCGACGCCAACCAGCCGCTGGTCGGCAAGACCCTGGCCGAGATCGCCGAGATCCGGGGCACTACGCCGCTGGACGTGATGATCGATCTGTCCCTGGAGGAGCGTCTCGATGCTCACTTCCTGGCGTCCGGCATGGGCCATGACGACGACGAGCGGGTGGGGCAGCTTCTGAACCATCCGCGCGTGCATATCGGCGCCAGCGACGGCGGCGCCCATATCCTGTCGTTCTCCACGTACGGTGACACCGGGTATCTGTTCAGCCGGTTCGTCCGCGATCGCCACGCCATGGGACTGGAAGCGGCGGTGAAGAAGCTCACCAGCGACACCGCCGCCATCTGGGGTATTCCCGAGCGCGGGCTGCTGCGAAACGGCTACGTGGCGGACATCACCGTGTTCGATCCCGAGGTCATCGACCGTGGCGCCGAATACTTCGTGCAGGACGTCCCCGGCGACGGCAGCCGCTATGTGCGGGATTCCGTGGGCGTGGACACGGTGGTGGTCGGCGGCGAGGTGGCCTGGAGCGCCGCCGGCGGCTACACCGACACCTACCGCGGCGCCATTCTGCCCGGCCCGGAGACCCCCGCCCGCTAGACGGCGCGGCTCAGGACCCCATGATGTTGACGGTCAACGTCTTCCGCCACCGGTCCACCGGGCCGGTGGTGGGCATCACCGCATGCCAGGAGTTGAACGTCTTTACGAACAGCATCGCCTGATTGGACTGGTACTCGACCACCCGCAGCACGCGCACCTGGTCGAACGGCAGGGTGCGATTGAAGCGGTTGAAGTACAGGCGCTCGTCTTCAGGCTCGACCATGCTGGTGCCGCCGCCGAAATCGCTCTGCCATTCGCCCTCCTCGGGAAAGGCGATGACCAGGGTGACCAGCTTGCCGGTGGCATCGGTATGAGGCATCAGACCACCATCCCGGCCAGGAAGGGCCGAGAACTCCACCTTCGAGGAGATCCCGCCCAGCTTGCGGGGCATGGAGTACAGTAGTCTCTCCGCTCCGGGAACCCTCCCGTCGCTCAGTCCGGGCGCGAACCGGTTGAACGCCCGGGCCAACCTGGCGCTGCGGCGCCTCACCACCTGGATGTTGCGCTCCTCGAGGTGATCCAGCACGGAGTCGATGAACTCACCGCTGTAGAAATACCGATAGAGCGTCCCCCACGCCGGGTTGGCGTCGAGGAACGCCGCCAGGGCTCGGCCTTTGTTGCGGGCGGACAGGGAAAACTTGTCGTACATGCCGGTGGAATCCGTGCGGAATGGCATGAAGGTTTCCGGCGCCGGATAGCTGGCCGCCAGGTCCAGGTAGAGCGCGGGCTCGATGAACGGTCGCGCGACGCCCACGGGAAACGGGCGGTAGCTGTATTCGAAGTTCTCCAAGCAGAGCACCGCGCGCCTCCTTGCGTCGCGTCAGCAGTTGCTAGCGTATCGGGCGCCAGGAACGAGTCAATGGGCATTCGACCGCATCGGCCGAAAGCGCTGCTGGCCATACCCATCATTTGTGAGACACCACACCAGCGAATCTTGCGCAACGCTTCGGGCTCACGCATCCTCCCGGCCACAACGAGAGGGGCGGATGCCGGTCCGCCGGGCGCCTTCGGGGAATGTTCAATGCTGCAACTGCTGGCCGACCATTTCGGCCACCTGTTCGGACCGCTGCGGCTGTTCGAGAGTTACCTGTTTCTGGCTGGGTTCGGCGGCGCCGCTTGTGTGGTGCTCACGTTCTGGCTGCTGCCTAGATACTGGCACCTGCTACCGCGTGACCAGGGCCGCGCCCACGCCGTGGACGCGGACAAGAGCATCGGCAAGCCCATGGGCGCCGGCGTCCTGATCGTGCCGATCTTCGCCGTGGTGACCCTGTTGGTCGTGCCGCTGGAATGGCCCTACCTCGTGGTCCTGGCGTGCATGCTCGTCGGCATGGTGATCGGCTTTCTGGACGACAAGGCGCGCGGCGGCTGGAGCGAATACGCGCTCGGCGCATGGGATCTGGCCGTCAGCGTCGCGGCCGCCGCCGCGGTATGCCGGCTCTCCACATTCGATATCTGGCTGCCGTTCGTAAAGATCCCGCTCGCCGTATCGCCCTGGGTCTTCGTGCCGCTTGGCGCCGTGCTCATCTGGGTGACGATCAACTCGACCAACGCCACGGACGGCGTGGACGGTCTCTCGGGCAGCCTCTCTGCAATGGCGCTGACGTTTCTCGGCGCTATTCTCTACGGCGTCGTGGGCCATCAGGATGTTTCCGCCTACCTGCTGGTGCCGCACTACCTGAACGGCCCCGAGTGGTCGCTGTTCGCCTTCACCATGGTCGGGTGTCTCGCGGGCTACCTCTGGTACAACTGCAATCCGAGCGCCGTGCTCATGGGCGACGCCGGTTCACGTCCCGTGGGTCTCCTGCTCGGGGCGCTCGTGCTTGCCAGCGGTAATCCGTTCCTGGTGGTGATCGTGGCGACCGTCGTGCTCGTGAACGGCGGCACCGGGCTGCTGAAGGTGGCGCTGCTGCGGTTCTTCCGCATTCCGATCTTTCGCAGCGTGCGGTATCCGCTGCACGATCACGTCCGCCACAGGCTCGGCTGGTCGAACACTCAGGTGCTGGTGCGCTTCATGCTGATTCAGGCGGTGGGCACGCCGCTGCTGCTGGTACTTCTGCTGAAGTTGCGCTGAGCCAGTGGACGCAAGCTCTTTAACCGTAGAGGTCATCCATGCGCGAATACCAACCCGAAATCACTGCCGCCAGGCAGTGCCTGGACGATTTCATGGCCGCGTTCAATGCTCGCGACGTGAAGGCGTTCGAGGCCACCTTCAACTTCCCCAGCGTGCGACTCGCCTCCAACCGGCTGGTGGTCATAGAACCGGGGTATCACCATCCCGGCATGTTCGAACGCGGTGCTCTGGCAGAGTGGGACCACTCCGCCTGGGAGCGGCGCGAGGTCATTCACGCCGGGCCGGACAAGGTTCACTTCGACACGCGCTTCACCCGCTATCGGAAGGACGGCAGCATCATTGGCGGGTTCGACAGTATCTATGTGGTGACCTGTGAGGACGGGCACTGGGGGATCAAGGCGCGCTCGAGCTACGCGCCTTAGGCCCTTTGGCGGCGCGCACGGATCTCTTCCGCCGGCTGGCTACACCGTCCGGCCGAGCAGATAACCGCCGGCCGCGAGCCACGCCGCCAGCACGCACTCGACGCCGATGAACAGAGCGGCGAAGGCAGCGTCGTGTGCCGCAAAGGCGACGATGCGTCCGGCTGGCGCCAGCGCCAGCAGCCAGGCCGCCGCGTACAGCCAGCGCGGCTGGGAGCGCAGCAGCCCGTAGCCGACGAAACCGGCGGTGGCGAGAAAGAACGCGGCGAAATCTCCGAGCTGGGTGCTGCGGGCGATGCCGTCGAGCATGGGCATGCCGAGGCTCGCCACCGCACGTTCCGGTGCCAGCAGGAACGTCAGGCCGTTGACGAGCATCACCACGCCGGGCAACGCCGCCAGGATGCGGACCATGGTCAGGTTCATTCTCCCTCCGATGTTATCCGGGGGCCCGGCAACGTCGCGACCGGGGCAGGTGTAAATGAACCGGCCGAAGGCATAACGGCCAGCGCCCTCAGTCAACGCCTCGCAGATCTTTGACCGAAAGGCCCGCATTGGCCTGGATGGTCTCCACGTTCCACAGATCGGCAAACTTGAACGACCGCGGGCAGTGCAGGTACGCCTCGTCCACCGCCACCATGATCGCCTGGACCACGCACGAGTTGGCGTCGGTCCAGCTCACCTCGGGTTGCACTGCCATGGCCTCGAGCTCTGCGCCCTCCACGAGCCGGACCTGCCCGTTCACCCGGGCGGTCACCTCCATGCCGGGAATGATGAACACCAGGCCCGCCTTGGCATTGGATTCGAAGTTCTCGTAGCTCTGGAACAGGCGATTGCCGCCGACGTCCGGGATCAGCAGGGTCCGGTCGTCCACCACTTTGATGAATCCGGGCAGGCCGCCCTTAGGCGAGGCATCGCAGTCGCCGCTGGCGTTGCTGGACGCCATGATGGCGAACGGCGAGCGGCGGATGAAACCCTTCACCACGGGCTCCAGGTAGTTCTTGACCTTGGTGGCCGCGGCAGGGTGGGGGCCGCCCAGCTCCGCGCGTAGCGATTCGATGCGGCTCATCGACGACTCCGTCAGCTCTTCTTGTTGAAACGATCACGAGCGCCTTGCGCGTCAGCGGTAGAAGCGCTCACCTGGCTCTGATCCGCATCCGCATGACTGGCGACACGATTCAACGCGCCCGCCGTGGCATTGACGGCCTCTTTGATCATGGCGACCGCCACCGCCGGCATCTCCACCACCGTGCGGGCCATGGTGAGCGCGGTATCCACGGTTTCGCCGTTCGGCGCGACCTCGTCCACCAGCCCCCAGTCCAGTGCCGTCTGCGCATCCATCTTCTCACAGAGGATGCAGATGCGTTTGGCCCGTGCGGGGCCGACCAGGCTCACCAGCCGGGGCAGCGCGCCCCACTGCAGGTTGAGACCGATCTTCACCTCGGGCACGTAGAGATAGGCACTCCTGCCCATCACCCGCCAGTCGCAGGCCAGCGGCAGCGCCACACCGGCGCCCACAGCCAGACGCTCCATGGCGGCGATGGTGATCTGCGGCATGGTCTCCCACGCCTCGCACAGGCGCACGCCGCGGAAGTAGCTCTGCCGGCGCTCGAGATCGGACATGCCGGCACGGGTGCCCATGTCCTGAATGTCGGCGCCGGCGGAGAAGTAGTCTTTTGAGCCGGTGAGGACGACGGCGCGGATATCGAGGTCCTCCTGGAATTGCCGCGCCACGTCGGTCAGCTCGGCGACGAGCTGAGTGTCGAAGGCATTCAGGTTCTTCTTGCGGTCGAACCGCACGATGGCGATCTGTTCCATCCGCTCGATGGTGACGTAGCCGTACGACATCATTGCTCTCCACGTTCTAGTAGTTTCGCCGCCTGGTCGCGATGAAAGCCGCTCCAGACCTCGATGTTGCGAGCCCCTCCCGGTTGAAAGACGAAGCTGCTCGCGCCGTTGTGGATGCCGCCGTCCACCCGGAACTCGGCGCCGGTGACGTAGGCCGCCATGGGTGACAGCAGGAACACGGCCACCGCCGATATCTCCGCGGCGGTGCCATGGCGTGCCAGGGGAATCTTACGGGCAATGCCGGCGAGCGCCTGGTGATCCTGCGGCGGGTAGCGGTCCAGACCGGGCGTCGAGATGAAGCCGGGAATGACGCAGTTGACCCTGACGCCATTGCGTCCCCACTCGGTGGCTGCCGTGGCGGTGACGTTCGCGAGCCCCGCCCGGGCGGCCCCGTTGTGACCCATCCCGGCCATGCCGCCTTCGTAGTCGGCGCCGATGTTGACGATGCTGCCGCCGTGCTCGCGCATGCACTGGCGGTAGACCTCCCGCGCCACCAGAAAATAGCTGGTGAGGTTGTTGTTCAGCACCGCGTTCCAGCCGTTCAGGCTCAGCTCCTCGAGCCGCGCCGGGAACTGCCCGCCGGCGGCGTTGACCAGACCGTGCAGGCGCCCGGCGTCCTTCAGCACCGTGGCCACCAGGTCGACGACGGCTGCCTCGTCACGCAGCTCCACCGCGTAGCAGCCGGCGACCTGCCCGCCGTCCTCCAGGATCTCGTCCCGGGTGCGCTCGAGCTTGGCCATGGTGCGCCCGGCCAGCAGCACGGTGGCGCCCAGGCTGGCCAGCTCGTGAGCGATACAGCGGCCGAGGCCGCCCCCACCGCCGGGGATGAAGATGGTGCGGCCGTCGAACAGCCCCGGGCGGAAGCCGGATTGGTAATCCATGATGCGACCTTGAACTCGAACCAGCCACATGATACGCAGACTCTCTCGGGGATCGTAGCGATCGCCACACCTGGAGGGGAGATGACCAAGTCGTCCGAGCGCCCGGACACCGTCCGGCTGCAACGCATCAGCAAGGCGTTCTGGGAGTCGGCGGCGCTCATGAGCGCCATCGAGCTCGGCGCCTTCACCGCCGTCGCCAACGGCCACGCCACCGCCGAGGCTGCGGCGCGCGCCATGGACATCGAGACCGTCAACGTCGAACGGCTGTTCACGGTGCTGGTAGCCATGGGGCTGATGCGCCGGTCCGGCGAGAGTTTCGAAAATGCGCCGGACGTCGAGCGGTTTCTGGTGGAAGGCAAACCCACCTACGCCGGGCCGTGGGTGCTGTTCAGCAAGCCGCGCTGGCAGGAGTGGGGACGGCTCACCGAGCTCTTGAAGGTCCGCGAGACGGATCAGAAGGTGCTTGGCCGCTACGACGAAAACTTCACCGTGGAGAAGGCCCGTGCCTATCACGAAGCGACCTATTCCATCGGCATGGGCGCGGCACGGCGCTTTCACCGTCAGGTAGACCTGACCGGCCGCCGCAAGATCATGGATCTCGGCGGCGGCTCCGGCTGCTATTGCATCGTCGCCGCGGAGCACCATCCGGCCATCACCGCCGAGGTGCTGGACCTGCCGCCGGTGGTGGAGGTCACCCGGGACTATCTCGCGGCCAACGGCGTCGCCGATCGGGTGAGCGCCAACCCCTGCGACTTCACCCGCGATCCGCTGCCGCGGGACGCGGACGTGGCGATCATGGCCTCGAACCTTCCCCAGTACAGCCGGCCGATCATCGCCGGCGTGGTGAAGCGGGTGTTCGATGCCCTGTTGCCAGGCGCCGAGTTCCACCTGATCGGCGAGATGCTCGACCCGGACCGCTCCGGCCCGCTGGCGCCGGCCCTGTGGGGGCTGGCCGAAGCTGTCAACGAATCTACGGGTCTGGCTCACAGCGTGACGGATTGTGTCGGCTACTTCGAAGATGCCGGTTTCGAGAACGTCACGGCGACGGAATTCATTCCGGAGACCCTCACCAGGGTGACCGGACACAAACCACGGGCGTGAGGGTTCGCCATGGCAGAGGCACTCACCCGGCAGATGACCTTCCCCGGCCGGGACTGGGAGAGGGCTCGTCCCGAAGAGCTGGGTCTCGAGCGAGAGAAGCTGGAGCAGGCGGCCGATACCGTCTTCACCATCGACAAGCGCTTCGGCTTTCTCGTCGCGAGGAGCGGCGTCATCGCCTACGAGCGGTATCTACGTGATGCCTCCGCGACCAATCACATCTTCTCCATCACCAAAGGGCTCGGCGCGACCCTCATCGGCATCGCCCAGCGCCAGGGACTGCTCCACGTGGACGATCTGGTCAGCGACTGGCTGCCCGTGCACCATCCGGATATCGGGGAAGGTGCGACCATCGGCCACGTGCTGAACATGACCGCCAACCGCGGCCGGGACGGCACCGGCGGCCCCGGCACCTGGTGGGCCTACAACAGCAACGAGATCCTGAACTCGCTGACGGGCATCCTCTGGCTCGCCAGCGGAATGCCGCCCCATGAATTCTATCGGCAGCACCTGCAGAAGCCGCTGCGGCTCGGCTTCGACTGGCCGCATAACGCCAGGGGCTGGATCCAGATCGGCAGTCAGGGTCCGCTGCCGGTCATCGAAGCGACCCACCGCGACATCGCGCGGCTCGGCCACCTGTGGATGAATGGGGGCCGGTGGGACGGCGAGCAGATCGTCGACCCGGCCTTCGTGGAGGCCGCCTTGCGTGCTCCGTACCCTGACATCAACGGTGCCTACGGCTATCTGTGGTGGCTGAACCGTGGTGATGGCACCTGGCGAACCACCGGCGGCGCCAGCGGCACCGGAAGCTGGTTTCCCGAGATGGCGGAGAACGTCTTTCTGGCGCTCGGCGCGCGCGGCAAGATCATGGTGGTCGTGCCCGATCACGACCTGATCGTGGTAACCATGGGCGACACGCCCCAGGAGCAGTCGGGCAACTATCTCGGCACGATCATGGGAGCGGCGGCGTCCCTGCTTCGCGATTGAAGATGCGGCGTCGGAGCCGGCGATGCGAGCCTGCTGCCCAGGCTGCTGATCGATCCGGCTGTTCCCGGCAAATCGCTTGTGCGTCTACGTATTTTTTTACATAGTTGCGGCAGAGGTACGAAGGGCGGGAAGTCGGTGGTGCGTCCGGAATAGCTCTGCGGAAACAATCCACTGGACGGAAGGACAAGAACCATGAAGATCACCAGCAGCGCACTCCTTGCGCTGGCCATGAGCTTTTTCGTCAGCCAGGCCGTGGCCGATCTGCAGCCCTGGAAAGACTACGATCTGGGTAGCACCGTCATGTCGGTGACGACCGTGAAGGTCGACGTCAACCAGATGGACGCCTACCTCGAAGGACTCAAGCAGACCTGGGTGGCATCCAACGAGGTCGCGAAGCAGCTCGGGCAGATCAAGGACTACCGCATTCTCAGCAGCGACCTTCCCGGAAGCGGTGAGTTCAACCTGATACTCATCGTCACCTTTGATTCGATGGCGGATCTGGCGCCCTCGAAGCAGCGCTACGAAGCGTTCATGAAGAAGTGGGGTGAGGCCCATGAACAGCAGAACAAGGAAATCAGCCAGAAGTATCCTGACTTGAGAACCATTACCGGGGAGTACCTGATGCGCGACATCACCATCAAGTAAACGAACCCGGCTTTCGGCAGGGCCTTACCCGTCGTTCAGGGATGAGGCCCCTGCTTCACGGTTCGCGCGAGACGACGCCTTCTTCGTACAATCGTGCGATGTCTTCAGGCCGGTAACCCTGCTTCTGCAATACCGCCTCGTTATGTTGCCCGGCCAGCGGTGGGCCGCCGAGGGTCGGGCTCTGCCGGTCGAAGGTGACCATTGGGCCGTGACGGCGATACGCGCCCCAGGCGGGGTGGCCGACTTCGACGGCGAGGCCCAGCGCCTCCGCCTGTGGGTCGACGAGCCAGAACTCGCTGGGCAGGTGCCGGTCGGCGCGTACGCAGCCGATGCCGGCGCCGCCGAGCAGGTTCTCCCAGTCGTCTGCACTGCGCTCCAAGAAGAGCGCAGTGAGCGTCTCGGCGGCGTCGCCGGCGGCGAGCCGTTCACACGAGGGAGCCGATATGCCCGCCTGGCCGAGCGTGTCCACGAAACGCCGGCGTTCACGGTCGCTGGTCAGGGCGAGGAACACCCACTGATCTTCCGCGCAGCGGTACAGCCGGTAGGTGGCCGACAGGCCGAGCAGCGCATCGTCCGGCAGCGCCCGCGGCGGCTTGCCGGGATAGTCGAGAAAGTCGTCGTGGTTGGCGTAGGCGTTGGCGCCGAACATGTCCACCAGCACCCGCTGGCCCTCGCCGGTGCGCTGGCGCGCGGTGAGGCCCAGCATCACCGAGGTGGTCACCACCAGCGCCGTGTTGGGGTCGGGGTTGACCTCGTTGGCGCGCATCAGCCGGCGGATCCAGAGCCTGAGGCCCTCCATGTCCTGCAGCGTCTCCGGTACCCGCTCGGCGAGCTGATACAGCACACCGCCCATGGCCGCACCGGGAATCGGATGGGTGCTGGGCCGCTGCGCGCCCGGGCCGTCGGGGCCGTAGCCGTTGCATTGCAGATAGACGATCCGCGGGTTGACAGCGTTGATCTGCTCGTAGCCGATGCCGAGGCGCTCCGCCACGCCGGGTCGGAAGTTGTGGATCAGCACGTCGGCTTGGCCGACGAGCTCCAGCACGATCTTCCGGCCGGCCTCGGACTTCAGGTCGACGCTGATGCTGCGCTTGCCGGCGTTCACCCGCGCAGAGCCCATGCCGGCGCCGAGCCCCCGGTACGGATCACCACCGATGGCCTCCACCTTGATCACGTCGGCGCCCATGTCGGCGAGAAACGAGGCACCGAGCGGCGCGGCGATGATGGTGGCGATCTCCACCACACGCACACCCTCGAGCGGCGGCCCCGGGCGTTTCGGCTGACCGGGCGCCGGCCGCGGGGATTCACTCCAGCGTGCCGCCAGGCCGTCGTCCGGGATCGCGTCGGCCCCTGGAGTGGCCGGTGTCCGGGTCAGCCGGGCGACCGGACCGAGCTGCACCCCGCCGCCGGCGCGCTCGACCACGTGTCCGTTGGCGACGATGTCCGGATCGCCCAGCGCGTCCTGTGTGGTTTGGTAGACCGTGGCCGCGACGCCGCCGTTGGCGATGCAATCGGCCATCCAGTCCGCCGACGGCCGTGATTGAATCCGCGACAGCATGCGCTCCCGGAAGGCTTCCTGCTTCTCCGGCGGCAGCTTCAGCTGCGCCGGATCGAAGTCCGGGTCGGCGACGACGTCGATGAGGTCGGTGACGATGAGAAAATTCTGGAACAGGTGCGGCAGCAGATTGCCGAACTGCATCCACCGGCCGTCGCCGGCCTGGGCGGGGTGATAGTACAGGCTCGGCAACGGCGGCTCGTTGGATGGGGACTGCAAGGCAGCGGTCGCCTCGCCGAGCCGTTCGCGGAACTGGGCGCCGATCATTGCCCCCTGCTCATAGGGCAGCATGCCCTGCAGCAGGCTGGTTTCCACCAGCCGTCCGGCACCGTCCGCCGCCCGGGCGTGCAGGGCTGCCAGGATGCCGGCGGTGGTGGTCTGTGCGCAGGCGTGCACGCCCACCTGCAACGCGGAGAACACCGGACCCTCGCGATCCACGATGCCGCTGAACAGGCGCATGCGGCCGGTGGCGGCGGCCACCAGATGCTCGTAAGCAGGATAGCCGGCGCGCGGCCCGTCGCTGCCGAAGCCGCTGACATGGCAGAACACCAGGTGCGGGTGCCGCGCGTGAATGCTGTCGAAGTCGAGGCCTTTGCGCGCGAGGGCAGCGGTCCGCCAGTTGCAGACCAGAACGTCCGCGCCGGCGCAGAGCTCGTGCAACCTCTCGAGCCCGGCTCCGTCGCCGAGATCGAGGGTCAACGTACGCTTGCCCCGGCGCCACATGGGTGCGGCAGGCAGGCCGGCCAGCGGGTCACCGCCGGGGGGATCGATGACCAGCACCTCGGCGCCGAAGTCCGCGAGGATCATGGTGGCGATGCCGCCGGCGGGGCCGGTGGTCAGGTCCAGAATGCGGAAGCCTTCGAGTGCTCGGGTCAACGTTCTCCTCCTCCTATGCGTGCAGTTCGCGGTAGGCTGCATCGCCGCGCTCGGCGCTCACCGCCCGGCCGAGCTCGTCCGCCGCCAGCAGCGCCGTGGTCAGACTTGTGCCGCTGACCTCGGCTGGCACGTTGCGGATGAATGGAAACGTCAGTGCGCCCGCGATGACGGTGTCGATTGCCGCCGCATCCGTTGGGTTCATGGATAGCTGTCCCAGGTGCACGGGCAGACCCACCTGGGCAAAGAAGCTGGCTACCCGCCGCGCTTCGTCTTCCCGGCGTTCCAGCATGAGCTGACCCAGAGTGCCCATGGCGACCATCTCGCCGTGCAGGTGGTTGCCTTCCACCTGAGCCAGCGCAGTGAAGGCCTGCGCGAAGCCGTGGGCGGCCGCGAGGCCCCCGCTCTCGAAGCCCAGGCCGCTCAGCAGGGTGTTGGCTTCTATGACCTGATCGAGCTCCGGTGTCAGCTCCGACCGCGCCACGGCCTGGGCAGCCGCCACCCCTTGCTCGAAGAGGGTGTCGGCGCAGGCTCGGCCGATGGCGGCTGCGGCGATGGTGGGGCGCGCTCCGAGGATATTCGCCCCTCCCGGCCGTGCGGCGCACTGGGCCTCGTACCACGTGGCCATCGCATCACCAATGCCTGCCACCAGGTAGCGGGCCGGTGCTGCCGCGATCACCGCCGTATCGACCACCACCAGCGCCGGGCTCTGCGGGTAGAACTCGCCCCCCGCCGATACGCCCTCCGTGGTGTAGAGCACTGAAATGGCAGAGCACGGCGCGTCGTTGGAGGCGAGGGACGGCACGATCACGACCGGCACGGACAGCCGGTAGGCGATGCCCTTGCCGGCATCCAGGCACTTACCGCCCCCGACCGCAATGAGGCAGTCGATGCCCGTGTCGAAGACCTGGACGTGATGCTGGATTTCCTCCAGTGAGCACTCGCCGCGAAACAGGCTGACCCTCGCCTCCATGCCCTTCTCACGCAGGCTCGTCTGCAGCGGCCGGCCCTCGTTCTGCTCACCGCGCCTGGAGATCAGCAGGCCCGGCCGACGTGCGCCGACGAGGCTCAGGTAGTTGCCGAAGCAGTCGAGCACGCCCTCGCCCTGGACGTAGCGCTGCGGCGAGATGAACACGCGAGGCGGCGGCTGGCGCTGGCGCGCGCCGGCGAGAAACACTGCCTGCGGAAGGTAGGTCGCGGGCTGGTTCATGGCTCTATGCCTCCCTGTAGTCGCGCCAATGTAACCCCACAAGACCCTCGCGTCTCTCAACGCAGAAGCCGGGCGAGAAAGTCGTCCAGGCGGTCCAGATCGGCTGATTCGGCGTTCTCCCAGCAGTGAATCTCGGTGCGGCAGTAGCCGGGCACTGCATCGGCGGTCAGGTTCGAAAACAGGAACGTGCCGGTCTCCGATGCCAGCTCGTGATGACGCTCGAGCAGGCTCTCTGCCTCGCCGTCCAGATACAGTGCGAAGAAGTTGACGTGGGGCGGGTGGGGCCGTACGCGCACCTTCGAATGAACGGTCAGGCGCCGCGCCAGCTCACCGGCCCGGGCGTTCCACGCCGCAAGCTTCGGCCGCACCTCGGCCAGGCGTTGCCGGGCGGACACCACGAACGGCGCCTGGGTGTAGAGATTGCCGCCGTGGCGGCGTTGCCAGAGACGCGCCTCGGCGATGAAGTCGCCATCGCCGAGCAACGCAGCGCCGCAGAGGGCGCCGAGGTCCTTGTAGAACGAGACGTAGAGGCTGTCGAAACGGCCGGCGATCTCCGCCAGGGGCTTTCGGTAGGCGTCCCCGCACTGCCAGATTCGGGCACCGTCGAGATGGAGCGGAACGCCTTCACTGCGCGCCCAGCCGCTGATGTCGACGAGGGTCCCCCAGGAGGGCAGCTCACCGCCGAGCGGCCGGCAAGGTAACTCCAGGAACGCCACGCCCGGGCGTTTGCCCAGGTTCCGGAAGTCGTCGGCTGTCAGCAGCCGGTGATTCACCAGCTCCGGAACGCCGAACTGCAGGCGCCGAACGCCGTGCAGGAACTGGTAGCCGAGCTGCTCGGCGAACTCGAGATGGGCGCTTGGATGCATCGCCACGGTGAAATCGCTGCGCCGCTCGCACCAGATGCGCAGGGCGATCTGCTGCGCCATGGTGCCGGACGGCATGAACACGGCGGCTTCCTTGCCGAAAATCTCCGCCAGCTCCGATTCGAAGCTCTGCAGGTAGCGGCCCGTTCCGTAGACGTCCGCATCGTCGTCGTCGCTCATGCCGTCAGCCAGGCGGGCGAGCCGTGACTTCAGGCTCTCGAACGGACCGTGTCCTGGAATCGCGTTGTCACACCTGGCCAGCAGGTCTCTGATATCCATGCTCGACTCCCGGGCGGGGACGCGCTGCCATATCATCAGAAACCGGCCGGCCCCGTCCACCCGACAGCAGAGGCACGTCATGAATCAGCAAGACTATCTGGCCTGCGACGCCACCGATCTGGCGGAGCTGGTGCGCTCCGGTGCGGTGAGCCCCGCCGAGGTGACGGACGCCGCCGTCGGCCGCGCCGAAGCGGTCGATCCCGCCATCAATGCCATCGTCACCCCCATGTACGAAGCCGCCCGCCGGCAGGCGGCGTCCGGCGTGACCGGGCGGCTCGGCGGGGTGCCTTTCCTGATCAAGGATCTCGCCTTCGTGGCCGGCGTTCGGTGCAGCTACGGCAGCCGGTTGTGGGCCGATTTCGTGCCCGATCACGATGCCGAGATCGTCGCCCGCTACCGCCGCGCCGGGCTGGTGCTGCTCGGCAAATCGAACACACCGGAAGTGGGCCTGGCCGCCACCACGGAGTCGGTATTCCTGGGCCCCTGCTGCAATCCGTGGGATCTCTCCCGGACTCCGGGCGGCTCGAGCGGCGGCGCCGCGGCCGCGGTCGCCGCCGGCATCGTGCCCGTCGCCCACGCCACCGACGGCGGCGGGTCCATCCGCATTCCCGCTTCGTGCTGTGGACTGGTGGGATTGAAACCCACCCGCGCACGGACGCCGCTCGGCCCGGACGTCGGGGAGGGCTGGGGTGGCATGGCCGTGGGCCACGTGGTCTCGCGGTCGGTGCGGGACAGCGCCGTATTGCTCGACCTGACCCACGGGCCGGCACGAGGCGATCCCTATCATGCCCCGGCTTTCCAGGGATTGTTCCTCGACTCGCTTGCCGAGGACCCGCGTCCGCTGCGCGTGGCCCTGGATCTCGAGCCGGTCAGCGGTGGGGAGGTGCATGCCGAGTGCCGTGAGGCAGTGCAGCGCACGGCGAAGCTGCTGGAGACGCTCGGTCACCGTGTCGAACCCGCGAGCCCCGACTTCGATCGCGCGGCGTTCGTGCAGGCGACCGATACGCTGGTGCTGGCCAACGTCGCCAACAACATCCGTGGCCGGGCCGAGGCGCTCGGCGTGGCGTTGACGGCCGACGCGGTGGAGCACCTCACCCTGCGGCTCGCCCGCATCGGCCGCACTCTCGATGCGCCCGCCTATGCCCGGTCCGTCAACCACATCCATGGGATCGGTCGGCTGATGGAGCGCTTCCTCGAATCGTACGATCTGATCCTGAGCCCGACCCTGCTGCAGCCGCCGGTGCCACTTGGTCATCTCGACACCAACAGCGAGGACGGCGAGACCTACGGCGCGCGGTTCCGGTCGTTCTGGGGCTTCACCAGCCTGTACAACGCCACCGGCCAGCCAGCCATTTCGCTGCCCCTGCACTGGTCCGCGGACGGCCTGCCGGTGGGCGTGCAACTGGCCGGGCGTTTCGGCGACGAAGCGGGGCTGCTGCGGGTGGCGGGTCAGATCGAGCGCGCGGTCGGCGGCTTCAAGCGACGGCCCGAGCTGTCGGCGACTCCGTAGCCCGGACGGCCCGGGAGCAGGCCGCCCTAGAGGACGTAACCCTCCCCGGAGGCCCGCACGGTGATCTCGGCGATCGACACGCCCCACGGCTGGTTGATGGCATAGACGATCTGGTCGGCCAGGGTGTCCGGATCCATGGCGAAGTAGCCGATATCCTCGCGATCCTGCCGGGCGGCGGGTAACTGGCCGGCGAGCCAGGCCTCCATCTGCGCGTCGATGTCCGCGGCGTGGTGGCCCTTGATGCCGATGACGGCCTCCGGATTGACGATGCCGCCGGCGAGCCCGGTCGCGGGAACGCCGGTCGGGCGCACCACCGTCACCTTGATCCTGCCCTGAGCTTCCACGCGAAGAGCTTCCGACAGGAAGTTCACCGCGGCTTTGGTGGCGCCGTAGACACCGGCGCCGGCGACAGGGAAGTTGCCGTAGATCGAGGAGACGTTCACCACGTGGCCGCGACCCTGGGCGATCATCTGGTCGTATACGGCGACGATGCCGTGCAGCACCCCCTTGAAGTTGACGTCGATGCAGCGGTGCCAGGCGTCCAGCGCGGCGGCGTGGTCGGCGTAGAACGCCAGCGGCATGGTGCCGGCGTTGTTGACCATCACGTCGATGGCGCCGAACTGCTCGAGTGCCCGGGCGGCGAGCGCTCTCACGTCGCCCATGTCGGTGACGTCCGTGGCCCGGTGGATGGCCTGTCCGCCGGCCGCGCGGATGCTTTCGACCGTGGCGGCCGCGCCGTCGGAGTCGAGATCGGCGCAGACCAGCCGGGCGCCCAGGGCCGCGCACTTCTGACTGACCAGCCGTCCGAATCCGCTGGCGGCTCCGGTCACGACAATTACTCGGCCATCGATGGGCTCTGTCATGCGGCACAGTGTTGCAGGCGCAGGTCTGGCAGCGCAATGGCAACGGCAGACATTCGTTGTGGCATTGCAGTCATCTGTGCTCAAATTCGCCGCGTTCTACCGCCTGGGGGTACCCGCCGCTCGCTGCGCTCTGCAGCGGTACGGCAGAGCCGATGCGCGATTATTTCATCCGCCGCTCGCTGTTGATCGTTCCGACGTTGTTCGGGATCACCCTGCTGGTCTTCATGGTGACGCGGTTCGTCCCGGGCGGGCCGCTCGAGCGCGCGATCATGGAGGCGCAGCAGGCGAGCCTGACCTCCGGCGCCCAGCGCAACACCGGTCAGGGCATGGCGCTGTCCGCGGAACAGCTCCAGCAGCTTCGCGAGTACTACGGGTTCGACAAACCCTGGTATCAGAGCTACGTGCTGTGGGCGGGCAAGGTGCTCACCGGAGACCTCGGCACCAGCTACCGCTACAACGAGCCCGTCTGGGACGTGATCAAGGAGCGTTTCCCCATCAGTTTGTTCTACGGGCTGACGAGCCTGGTGATCACCTACCTGGTGTGCATACCGCTGGGGGTGGTCAAGGCGATCTCCCATCGCAGCACCATGGACAACGTGACCTCGGTGATCGTTTTTGCCGGTTATGCTGTGCCCGGCTACGTGCTCGGCGCACTGCTGCTGCTGTTCTTCGCGGTGCAGAACGACTGGTTTCCCATGGGCGGATTCACCAGCTACGACTTTGCGGATCTGTCGCCCGGCCACAAGGTGCTCGATGTGCTGCACCATGCGGTGCTACCGCTCGCCTGCTATCTGGTGGGCAGCTTCGCCGTCACCACCATGCTCATGAAGAACAACCTAATGGATAACCTGGCCGCTGACTACGTGCGCACGGCAGTCGCCAAGGGTGTACCGTTCCGGCGGGCAGTGACGGACCATGCGCTGCGCAATTCGCTGATCCCCATTGCCACCACCTTCGGGCAGAACATCACGCTCCTGGTCGGCGGCTCATTTCTGATCGAGACCATCTTCGACATCGACGGCTTCGGCCTGCTCGGGCTCACCAGCATTTTCGATCGTGACTATCCCGTGGTGATGGGCATCGTTCTGCTCGCGAGCCTGCTGCTGCTGGTGGGCAACATCCTTTCGGACATCCTCGTGGCCCTGGTGGATCCGCGGGTGAGGTTTCAGTAGGGCCGTGCAGCTGAATCCGCTCACCCTGCGCAAGCTCCGGCGGTTCCGCCAGATACGTCGCGGCTACTATTCCGCCGTGCTGCTGCTGGTGCTGACGGGACTTTCCCTGTTCGCCGAGCTGCTGGTGAACGACCGTGCCGTGGTCGTCAGCTATCACGGCCACTGGTATTTCCCCACCTATTCCGGGGTCAAGGTAGGTTCCGAGTTCGGCCTCACGGGAAGTGCTGCCGTGACTCCGGTGGATTACCACCGGCTGGCAGACGCCTTCGCGGGGTCGGACGACTGGCTGGTCATGCCCCCGGTGCCGTGGGGTCCTTACGAAAACGACAGCGTCGGCGGCGTGCTGCGCGCCTCGGCGCCCGACTTCGCCCGCAGACACTTCCTCGGCACCGACTCCACCGGGCGCGACGTGCTGTCGCGGCTGGTGTACGGCTTCCGCACCGCCATTCTGTTCGCGCTGGCGTTTACCGTCCTCACCTATCTCATTGGTGTCAGCATCGGCTGCGCCATGGGCTATTTCGGGGGTCTGTTCGACCTGCTGTTTCAGCGGGTGATCGAAATCTGGTCGAACATTCCGTTCCTGTACATGGTGATCATCGTGTTCTCGGTGATCCCCGGCTCGTTCGCGATTTCCACGCGCATCGGCATTCTGCTGTTCATCATGGTGCTGTTCAGCTGGACTGGCTTGACCTATTACATGCGCACCGAGACCTACCGGGAAAAGGCTCGTGACTACGTTGCCGCGGCGCTCGTGCTGGGCGCCGGCACCGGACGGGTGATCTTCCGGCACGTCCTGCCGAACACCATCGCGACCATGGTGACCTTCGTTCCGTTCACCGTGGTGACGGCCATCACCGCGATTACCGCCCTCGACTTCCTGGGCTGGGGACTGCCGCCGCCGACCCCGAGCATCGGTGAACTGTTGAAGCAGGGTACCGCCAGCCTGACCACGGCGCCGTGGATCGTCACGTCCGCGTTCGCCACCCTGGTGTTCATCCTGGCGGTGGTGACGTTCATCGGCGAAGCCGTTCGTGAGGCATTCGATCCCAGGCGATTTACTTTGTACCGTTGATCGGTGAGGAAAGGAGCAGACATGTCCAGGATTACGGCAGCAGCCGCCATTGTGCTCAGCCTGCTGCTCGCCGGTTGCGGCGGAGCGGATTCCGGGGGCGCGACTGCGGGCGACGCCGACGATCTCGCAGCGCGCAAGGTGGCCATGCTGGCCCACATGCAGGCGTACTTCGACAGCAAGCTGTCGCTGCCCCCCGCGGTGGAGGAGGCGCTCGAGCGCGGCGAGATCAGCCAGGCGGACATCGACCAGCGCGCGGCGAAAGGTGAGTTCCACAAGTTCTTCCAGTTCGAGACCGCGGCCGACATTCCGGATGACCTGGTCTGGGAGAACGGCGCCGATCTGCCGGATCTGGGAAGCGCCAAGGCAAAGAAGGGCGGAACCCTGCATCTGAGCATTCAGGATTTTCCGCGCACCCTGCGGCAGCTTGGGCCCGACGCCAACGGCTCGTTCCGCCCGTGGCTGCTGGACTACACGGCCATGAACTTCGCGCGGCGGCACCCGAACGACACCGCCATCGACGCCAACGGCAACTTCCGCTACTTCCCGGGGGTCGCCGAGGCCTGGGCGATGGACCGTAAGGCACGCAAGGTCTACGTACGCATCGATCCGGCCGCGCGGTTCAGCGACGGCGTGCCCATCACCACCGACGATGTCATGTTCAGCTTCTACTTCTGGCAGCAACCGTGGACACAGGCTCCCTGGTACAACAATTTCTTCAGCCGCAATTTTGTTAACATCACCCGCTACGACGAGCACACCTTCAGCGTCACTCTGCCCGAAGCCAAGCCGAACATGATCAGCCTGATCCTGGAAACGGACCCGCTGCCCATGCACTTCTTCTACGAGTTCGGTGAGGACTTCGTGCAGCGTTACCAGTGGCGCTTCGTGCCGACCTCCGGCCCGTATCGGGTGGAGGAGGGCGACCTGCGCAAGGGCCGCTCTGTCACTCTGACCCACATTGACGACTGGTGGGCTGAACACAAGAAGTTCTGGCGCAACCGCTTCAACGTCCAGAAGCTGCAGTTCACCGTTATTCGCGATACCGCCAAGTCGTTCGAGGCGTTCCGCAAAGGGGAGCTCGACATCTTCGGGATCACCCTGCCGGAATATTTCTACGAGAAACTGCCGGCGAACGACGAGCTGGTGACCGACGGCTACGTGTATCGCTCCGTCTTCTACAACGACGTTCCGCGGCCGACGTATGGCCTCTGGATCAACAGCAATCGGCCGCTGCTGGACAACAAGGACATCCGTATCGGCATCAACTACGCAACCAACTGGGGCAAGGTCATCGCCGAATACTTCCGGGGCGATTACACACGCATGCGGACCACGGCGGACGGCTACGGCGAGTTCTCCCATCCCACGCTCGAGGCGCGGCCGTTCGACGTCGATAAAGCGCTCGAGCACTTCGCCGCCGCCGGCTTCACCAAGCGGGGTGCCGACGGCGTGCTGGTCAACGACGCCGGGCAGCGATTGAGCTTCACGGTCACCACCGGCTACGAGCCGTTGAAGGACGTGCTGACCATCCTTCGCGAGGAAGCGCTGCAGGCGGGGCTCGAGCTGCGCCTCGAGGTGCTCGACGGCACGGCTGCCTGGAAGAAGGTTCAGGAGAAGCAGCACGACATTCAGTTTTCGGCATTCGCCACGGTTCCCGAGATGTTCCCGCGCTATTGGGAGATGTTTCACTCGGTGAACGCCTACGACACACCGTGGCTGCCCGACGGCAGTGTCAACCCGAACCGCAAGCTCAAGGTGCAGACCAACAACCTGACGTCCACCGCGATCCCCGAGCTCGACCATCTGATCGAAGCCTATCGGGCCAGCGGTGACGTCGACGAGATGAAGCATCTGGCCTACCGGATGGAGGAGATCCTGCACAACGACGCTGCCTTCGTGCCCGGCTTCGTGGTGCCGTTCTTCCGCACCGCCTATTGGCGGTGGGTGAAATGGCCCGACGACTTCAACGTCAAGCTCGCCACGACGGCCACCGAGTACCAGCTGATGTGGATCGACGAGGCCGATCGCGACGCGACCCGCGAGGCCCAGCGGCAAGGCCGCCCGCTGCCGCCGGTCGATCGAGTCTACGACCAGTATCGGGTGCGCTGAGCGTCATGGCTGCCGAGACACTGCTCGAGGTCGAGAATCTGGTCGCCGCGTTCGACACCGAGGCGGGCCAGGTGCGCGCCGTCGACGGTGTCAGCTTCCTCGTGCCCCGGGGAAAGACCGTCGGCATCGTCGGGGAGTCCGGCTGCGGGAAGACGGTGACCGCCCTCAGCATCGTCCGCCTGCTGCCGCATCCGGCGGCCAGCATCCTCTCCGGCCGAATCGGGTTCGAGGGCGAGGATCTGGCCCAGGCACCGCTCGAGCGCTTGCACCAGATACGCGGGGCGCGCATCGGCATGATCTTTCAGGAGCCCATGACCGCGCTCAATCCGGTGCAGCGGGTGGGGCGGCAGATCATGGAGAGCCTCAAGCTGCACCGTGAGCTATCCGATGCCGAGGCGCTGGCAGCGTGCGTGGCGATGCTCGACAAGGTGGGCATTCCGAGCCCGGAGATCCGGGTGAGCGAGTACCCCCATCAGCTTTCCGGCGGTATGCGCCAACGGGTGATGATCGCCATGGCGCTGATCTGCTCGCCGGCCCTGGTGATCGCCGACGAGCCGACCACGGCGCTGGACGTCACCATCCAGGCGCAGATTCTCGATCTGCTGCAGCGCATGCAGGACGAGCTCGGCACCAGCATCCTGCTGATCACTCACGACCTCGGCGTGATCGCCGAGACCTGTGACGAGGTGATCGTGATGTATGCGGGCCGGGTCGCCGAACGCGGCACGGTGGAGCAGGTCTTCAACGCGCCTCGGCACCCTTATACCCGCGGGTTGCTGGCCTCCATTCCCGGCCTGGCCATGCCGCGCAAGACGCGGCTCGACACCATTCCCGGCATGGTGCCCGGCCTCATCGACATGCCGGCAGGCTGTCGGTTCAACAACCGCTGCGCGGTGGCCGACGGGCGTTGCCGGTCGGCGAGTCCGGAGCTGGAGCCGGTAGGCGCCCAGGTTGCCGCAGGCGTCCCGCCGCATGAGGTCGCCTGTCACCACTGGCGCCGTGTAGCCGCCGGGGCCGCAGGATGAGCGCGGCCGAGCTGCTTCGGGTCGACGGCCTCAACGTGCACTTCCCGGTGAAGGGCGGTGTGCTGATGCGCGCCACCCGTACCAACCGAGCAGTCGATGGGGTGGCCCTGCACATCGATACGGGTGAGACGCTCGGCCTGGTGGGCGAGTCGGGCTGCGGCAAATCGACGCTGGCCAAGACCATCGTCCGACTGCTCGAGCCGAGCGCCGGGAGGGTGGTCTTCGACGGCCAGGACATCACCCGGCTGCGGCGACGCGCCATGAAACCGATCCGTCGCGAGCTGCAGATGATCTTCCAGGATCCGGGGGAAAGTCTGAACAGCCGCCACACGGTGGGCAGCCTGATCGGCGAAGCCTTCGACGTTCACGACATCGGCGACGGTCCGTGGCGGCGGCAGCGGGTGGGTGAGCTGCTGGAACAGGTGGGACTGCCGGCGTCCGCGGCCAGCCGCTTTCCATTCGAGTTTTCCGGTGGCCAGCGCCAGCGCATCGGCATCGCCCGCGCCATCGCCCTGGAGCCGAAGCTGATCGTCTGCGACGAGCCGGTGTCGGCACTGGATGTGTCGATTCAGAGCCAGATTCTGAACCTGCTGCTGGACCTGCAGGCGGGCATGGGTCTGGCGTACCTGTTCGTGGCCCACGACCTGGCGGTGGTCAAGCACATCAGCGACCGGATCGCCGTCATGTACCTGGGACGGCTGGTGGAGACCGGAGGCGCCGACGAGATCTACGAGCGTCCGCGGCACCCGTACACCCGGGCGCTCATCGCGGCGATCCCGGAGCCCGACCCCTCGCGCCGCGGCCGCCGCCGCACCTTACTGCAGGGCGACGTTCCCAGCCCCATCGATCCGCCGCCCGGCTGCGCGTTCCACACCCGTTGTCCGCACGCCGAGCCCCGCTGCCGGGTCGAGGTGCCGGTGCTGCGCGACGTGATCGCCCGTGACGGTGCGCCTCACCAGGTGTCCTGTCATTTCGATCTGTAGCGGCCGTCACTGCGTTCGCTCGGGCGTCTCGGGCCCGTGCCGCTCGAACCAGGCGAGGATGTGGTCGACCTTGGCGATCAGGTCGGATGGCCGCCCGGCGATTCCGTGGGGCGCATCCGGTACCCGCACCAGCACCGTGTCGACCTTGCGCAGCTTCAACGCCTGATAGAACTGCTCGGCCTCGGATATGGGAGTGCGGAAGTCCGCTTCGCCGTTGATCAGCACGGTCGGCGTCGTCACGTTGCCGACCAGCGACAGCGGTGAGCGGCGCCAGTACTCGTCCTGGACTTCCCAGGGCGGGCCGGAGAACCAGTACTTGTAGAAGTAGCTGTAGAAGTCCGACGTCAGCGCGAAGCTGGTCCAGTTGATGACTGGCTTGGCCACAGCCGCGGCGCGAAATCGTTGGGTCTTGCCGATGATCCACGACGTCAGCACCCCGCCGCCCGAGCCGCCGGTGACGTAGAGCCGGTCCGGGTCCACGTAGCCTTCCCCAAGCACGGCGTCGACCCCCGACATCAGGTCGTCGTAGTCGTGGCCCGGGTAGGCGTGGTTGATGAGATTGCCGAACGCCTCGCCGTAGCTGGTGCTGCCGCGGGGATTGGCGTACAGCACCACGTAGCCGGCGGCGGCGTAGAGCTGGATCTCGGCGGTGAAGTTCGGGCCGTACGCGGCGAACGGCCCGCCGTGAATCTCGAGGATCATCGGATATTTGCGCGAGCCGTCGAAATCGGGCGGGGTGACCAGCCAGCCGTGGACGTCGCGGCCGTCGAAGGTGGACTTCCAGGTAATCTCGCGGACCTGGCCGAGGGTCTTGTGAGCGAACAGGTCTTCGTTCAGGGCGGTCAGCCGCTCCGGTGCCCGCCGGCCCCTGCCGGCCGCCACGTCGGCGGGCCGGCTGGGTGAGTTCACGGTGACGGCGTAAACGTCGTTGCCCGACAGGCTGTACGTGCCGCTGGTGTACGGACGCCCGAGGTCCTGGCCGCCGATCTGGCCGGCGACGGTGGTGACCTGCCCGTCCAGGGTCGTGTAGCCGAGCTTGCGCTCCCCGTCGTCGTCGAACAGGAAGTACAGGCCGCGGCCGTCGGCCGACCAACGGGGATTCACCACGTCGCGGTCGGAGTCCGCCGTCACCGTCCGGCGATTGCCGCCGTCTGCGTCCATGACGTACAGATGGGTGACCTGGTACCCCTGCTGGTGATCGTCGAATCCGGTGTAGGCGATGCGTTTGCCGTCGGGGGAGACGGACGGCGACTCGTCAGGGCCGTCCCGGTCCGTGAGTCGGGTGAGGGTGCCGTCGTCGACGTTCACGGAGTACACGTCGCGTTCCACCGGCTGATACTCCCAGCCGTCACGGCGGTTCGCGGAGAAGACGATGCGCCGGCTGTCGGGCGTCCACGACAGGGGACCGGAATGATTGAAGTCGCCGCGGGTCAGTTGCCGCGGTGTGCCGCCGTCTGCCGGCAGCACGAACACGTGGGTGTACCCGGACTCGAGGTACCCTTCACCGTCCGCGCGGTACAGCACCGTGTCGATGACCTTGACCGGTGGTGCCCACTCGGCGCCCTTCGGCTTCTTCGGCGGTTTGACCAGAGGCGGCTGCTCTTTCGGCACGAACATAGTGAAAGCGATCCAGCGGCCGTTCGGCGACCAGGCGATGGACGAAGGCGCCTCGCTCAGGTTGCTCAAGAGCGCCGTCTGACCGCTGTCCATCCATCGGAGGTAGAGCTGCGGACTGCCTTCCGCGCCGAAGATGTAGGCGAGACGCCTGCCGTCCGGCGACCAGCGCGGCGATGCGTAGTTGCCCCGGCCCGACAGCAGCGGGCGGTGACTGCCGCCGGCGACGTCGACGATCCACAGGTTGTGGCGTGGCTTATCGGTCATGATGTCCATGGCCGTGCGCAGGTAGACCACTTGCTTGCCGTCGGGCGACACCTGGGGATCGGCGGCGAACTCCAGATCGAACACATCCGCCGAATGGAACGTTCCGGGGTCGGCCGCTGGCGTTGCGGCTCCGTCCGCCGACGCGCCGACGGCTGCCGTCAGCAGCGCCAGAGCCAGCGCTGGTCGTGTCAATTTCTTCATGCGGGCCCCCGTCCACCGATAGCGCAATTGTGGCGCGAGCCGGCACGTCCCTCAACGCAGCGGAAGGCGCCGGACTCAGGTGTTAGCATGCTGCACAGCTTGCACGGGAGACGACTCAATGGATCTGGGACTGAAGAGCAGGAACGTCATCGTCACCGGCGGCAGCCGCGGCATCGGCCGGGCCACGGCGTTGACCTTTGCGCAAGAGGGCGCCAACGTCGCCATCTGCGCCCGCGGTGAGGAAGCCCTCACGCGTACACGCGCGGAGATCGCCGATCTCGGCGTCACGGCGTTCGCCGCCACCTGCGACGTCGCTGACGGCGACAGCCTGCGGGGCTTTCTCGATGCAGCGCGGGAAGCGCTGGGCGGGGTCGACGTGCTGGTCAACAACACCTCCGGGTTCGGCGTCTCGGACGACGAGTCGGGCTGGGGTGCGAGCTTCGGCGTGGACGTGATGGGCAGCGTGCGGGCGTGCTGGCAGGTGGTGCCGTGGATGGCCGAGCGAGGCGGTGGCGCCATCGTCCACATCTCGTCCACATCGGGCATGGAAGCGGGTTCGCCGCCTGCCTACGCGGCCATGAAGGCGGCCCTCATCAGTCACGCCAAGACGCTCGCCAACGTGCTGGCGCCGAAGGGCATCCGCGTCAACTGCGTGGCGCCGGGATCCATTGAGTTTCCGGGAGGGTTGTGGGAACAGGTGAAGACCCACAACCCCGGTCAGTACGAGGCGATCCGCTCGACGATTCCGTTCGGTCGGCTGGGGACGGACGCCGAGGTGGCCGCTGCGGTGGTATTCATCGCCTCGCCCCGGGCGTCCTGGGTTTCCGGTGTCACCTTGCCGGTCGACGGGGTGCAGCACAAAGGCAACTTGTAGATAAACCGCCGGGTTGCGGTGAACCGCGCCACGGTGGAGGAGCCAGACAATGAGCAAGCGGACGCAAGCAACCGGCACGGCAGCCGTCGACGCGCTCCGTCGGCGCGTCGATGGCCGACTTCTCTGCCTGGGAGAGCCAGGCTACGATCAGGCGCGATCGATCTGGAACGGCATGATCGACCGTCGTCCGGCGCTGATCGTGCAGTGTCGCGGCAGCGCCGACGTGGTCGCGGCGGTGGCGTTCGCGCGCGAGCAGGGTCTGCCGGTATCGATCAAAGCCGGCGGCCACAGCGTGTCCGGCAATGGTCTCTGCGACGGCGGCATCACGCTCGATCTCTCGGCCATGAATCAGGTGGAAGTCGATCCTGCCGCCCGCCGCGCACGTGTCGGCGGCGGGGCGCGCTGGGCCGACTTCGACCGGGAGGCTCAGGCTTTCGGTCTTGCGTGCACCGGTGGTGTGGTGTCGAGCACGGGTGTGGCGGGTCTGACCCTCGGCGGCGGCATCGGCTATCTCACACGTTCCTACGGGCTGGCCTGCGACAACCTCGTAGGTGCGGAGGTAGTGACGGCGGATGGCCGGGTGGTGGGTGCCTCGGCGACAGAGCACCCTGATCTGTTCTGGGCGCTGCGCGGCGGCGGCGGAAATTTCGGCGTGGTGACGTTGCTGGAGTTTCAGCTTCACGAAGTCGGGCCGACCGTGGCGGCCGCGGTGGTTTTCCACCCCGTGGGCGCGGCTGGGGATGCGCTGCGCTTTTATCGCGAGTATTCCGGTGCGGCGTCGGACGAGGTGGCCTGCTACGCCATGGTGGTCAATGCGCCGCCGGACTTTTCCCCGGAGCATCGGAACGGACCGGTGCTGGCGTTCGTCGCCTGCCATGCAGGAGAGGTGGAGGAAGGTAAGCGCCTGCTCGCGCCGCTCGCCGAGTTCGGACACCCCATCGCCGCAAGCGTCGACGCCATGCCGTACACCATGCTTCAGACCATGTTCGACGCCGGCAATCCCAGCGGCGCGCGTTACTACTGGAAGTCGCAGCACGTTCGCGGGCTCGACGACGACCTCATCGACACCTTGATCCGCTTCGTCGGCGATTTCCACGGCTCGCTGACCATCCTGGGCATCGAGCCCCTCGGCGGTGCCATGGCGAGGAGGGATCCGGCGGAGACGGCTTTCGCCCACCGCAGGGTACCGTTCAGCCTCGGCATCTGGACCGGCTGGACGGACGCTGCGGAGGACGAGGCCAACGTCGCCTGGACTCGGGCGTTTTTCGACGCGACGAGGCCGTTCAGCGCCGGCGTATACGTCAATTACCTGAGCGAGGACGAGGCTGACCGCACCGACGAAGCGTATGGCGCCAACCTCGGCAGGCTGGCGGAGATCAAGAGCATCTGGGACCCGGGCAATCTGTTCCGGATCAATCAGAACATCGCACCGGGCTGACGGAGAAGAACCGATGTCGAAAACCGTGCTGGTTGCCGGGGCCTCGGGGCTGGTGGGTAGTGCCGCGGCCATCGAATTCGCCGACGCCGGCTGGGACGTCGTCGCCGTATCGCGCCGCATGCCGGAGCTGCTCGAAGGCCGCCGCTATCGGCACCTTCCGCTCGATCTCACCGACGCCGACGCCTGCCGGCGCGCGGCCGCCGAGCTCGGCGACGTTACGCATGTGGTGTACAGCGCCGTGTTCGAGTTGCCCGGCCTCATCGCCGGTTGGACGGATCCGCTGCAGATCGCGACCAACGGGGCCATGCTCGCCAACCTCCTCGATCCGCTGCGGGCACACGGTCGGCTGCGCCACGTCTCGATCCTGCAGGGCACCAAGGCCTACGGCGGCCATGTCAGGCCGATGCGAATTCCCGCCCGCGAGGATCAGCCTCGGGTAGAGCACCCGAACTTCTACTGGCTTCACGAAGACTACGTCCGCGCCGCCGCCGAGACGGACGGGCTCGACTACACGATCTTCCGCCCGCAGCTCATCGTCGGCCCGAATCACGGCGTGGTGATGAACCTGCCCCCGGTCATCGGCGTGTACGCGGCGATCCGCCGCGAGTTGGGACAGCCGTTCAGCTTTCCCGGCGGCGCCACCTGGGTATGGGAGGCGGTGGACACGCGGCTGCTGGCTCGGGCCCTGTGCTGGGCGGCAGAAGCACCGGCAGCGCGCCGGCAGACCTACAACGTCACCAACGGCGAGGTGTTTGCCTTTCGTGACATGTGGCCGGCCATGGCACGCACCCTGGGCGTCGCCACCGGGCCGGACGAGCCGATCCGGCTCGCCGAGTGGATTCCCGCGCACGGGGACGTCTGGGAGCGGATCGTGGAACGTCACGGGCTTCGCCCCATTCCGCTGCTTGAGCTGTTGGGAGAATCCCACCACTATGCCGATCTCTGTTTCGCCTATGGGGCCGCCGAGCCGCCGGCACCGACCTACGTCAGCACCGTGAAGATCCGCGAAGCCGGTTTCGATGGCGTGTGGAACACGGAAGCGAGCTTCTGCCATTGGCTGGCGGATCTCGTGGCGCGGCGGATCCTACCAGGCTGACTCCGCCCGCGCCGGCCATTGACTTATGGCGCATCAGGCCGCATGTTGCTCTGCAACATACTGCCGCATCGACGAAGAACACCCTCATGAGCGACGCCATGGCGCCCGGCCGTGCTCCGCCGACCGTCAACCGGGACCGCCGCCTGGCTCTCGCGGAAGGGCCGCGCGCCCTGGCCGAGATCGCCGCACTGATTCCCGCGGCGCCCTATCTGACGCTCGCCCCGCGCGGTGACCGCCATCCCGTGCTGGTGCTCCCCGGCTACGGCGGCGGCGACGCCTCGACGGCCGTGATTCGCCGCTACCTCGCCGCCCAGAATTTGACGGCGGCAGGCTGGGGCCTCGGCCGCAACCTCGGCCCCGCTGTGCCCGATCTGCTCGACCGGCTCAGCGAGCGGCTGGAGGCGGTCTCGAGCGCCGCCGGCGAGCGCAAGGTCAGTTTGGTGGGCTGGAGCCTGGGCGGCGTCTATGCCCGGCTGCTGGCACATTTCCATCCGCAACGCGTGCGTCAGGTGATCACCATGGGCAGTCCCATTGGCGGCACGCCGAATCCATCCCGCGCCCAGCGCGCCATGAGCCGGATGAGTGGCGGCACGCTGGACCGGGAGCAGATCGGGCGCCTGCGCCTGCTGGTAAGCGATGCGCTGCCCGGGGTCCCGAGCACTGCCGTTTACTCCCGCAGCGACGGCATCGTGCCCTGGCAGATCGCGCGCCAGACAGGGTCTTCCATCGCCGAGAACGTCGAGGTTTACGGCAGCCACATCGGTCTCGGCTTCAACGCCGGGGTGCTGTTCCTGCTGGCCGAGCGGCTCGCGCAGCGGGAAGGTGGCTGGCGGCCGTTCGAGCGGCGCGGCTGGATGCACTGGGTGTACGGCCCGGACGCAGCCGATCGCCGGTGAATCGGCATCGGCAGACGAGCAAAGACAGGAGGAGCCATGCCAGTCGTTCTGGTTCACGGAAATCCCGAGACCGATGCCATCTGGGACGCGCTGAGAGAGCAGCTGGATCGGGACGATGTCGTGGCGCTCTCGCCGCCCGGCTTCGGTGCGCCGGTGCCCGCCGGGTTCGCCGCCACCAGTGATGCTTACCTCGACTGGCTGGCGGGCGAGCTGCGGCAGATGGAAGGTCCGGTGGATCTGGTCGGCCACGACTGGGGCGGCGGCCACGTCATGCGCATCGCCATGTCACATCCGGAGCTCGTGCGCTCCTGGGTCACCGACATTGCCGGTTGTTTCGACCCGGCGTACGTATGGCACGATGCCGCGCAGCTATGGCAGACGCCCGGTGTGGGGGAAGATGCCGTGGCCGCTATGACGGCGGTGTCGGTCAGCGATCGCGCCGCTCAGTTCGAGAGCCTGGGCATGTCGCAGGACGTGGCACGGCGCGTGGCGGAGGCGGTGGACGAGGAGATGGCCCGGTGCATCCTGGCGCTCTACCGGTCCGCCGCGCAGCCGGCGATGGCAAACCTGGGTGCGGACGTGGCCCGGGCCCGCGCCCGGCCTGGCCTCGTGCTCATTCCCACCGAGGATCCCTATACCGGCGGGGAAGCCCTGGCACGGCGCACGGCGGAGCGGGCCGGCGCGAAGGTGGCCGTTTTGCAGGGTCTCGGCCACTGGTGGATGTGTGAGGACCCGGCGCGCGGCGCTGCGGCGCTCGGTGGCTTCCTGGCCGGGCTCTGACCGTCTCAACGCCGTTGCGGCTGGGATCGCCGATGGGCGGCTCCACCTTGACCACCTCCGCGCCCTCCCGAAGGTAGCCCGGCCGCAGTAGACTACCGTCGACCAAGCTGAAATCAACGTCGAGGCTTTGCAATGCAGATCGAAGGACACAACGCCGTGTTTGTGGGGGGCGCGTCGGGCATGGCGCTGGCGACCGCGGAGCTGTTTCGTGAACGAGGCGGCAACGTCGCGATTCTGGACCTGCCGACGTCGAAGGGTGAGGAAGTCGCCGAACGGCTCGGAGGCACCTTTCATCCGTGCAACGTGATGGACAATGCAGAGACGGAAACGGCGATCGATGCTGCGGTCGAGGCGCTGGGCTCGGTGCACTTGTGCTGCAACACCGCCGGAGGCGGGGTCGCCAGAAGGACCCTGAGCAAGGAAGGGCCTCACCCGCTCGAGGAGTTTCAGCGGGTGATCAATCTGAACCTCATCTCGTCCTTCAACATTTCCCGACTGATCGCCGCGAAGATGGCGACCAACGAGCCGAACGAAGATGGTGAGCGAGGCTGCATCATCAATACCGCGTCAATTGCCGCCTTCGAGGGTCAGATCGGCCAGGTGGCCTACGCGGCGGCGAAGTCGGGCATCGTCGGCATGACGTTCGTGATGGCCAGAGACCTGGGGAGCCTGGGGATTCGAGCCAACGCCATTGCCCCGAGCCTGTTCGCGACCGGCCTCACGAAAGGTATTCCGGACGAGTTCGCGGACCGGCTGACCCAGGATGCGGCGTTTCCCAAGAAGATGGGCAGACCCATTCACTATGCCATTCAGGCCATCGCCATCTACGAGAATGCCATGATGAACGGCGGCACGGTGCGGGTGGATGCGGGGCAACGGTTCGGGCCGAAGTAGGAGGCGAGGCCGCTCGGCGACGGCGCGGGAGTTCACCCGCTTCTCGCGCCTACCTCGGCCGCCAGAGATTCAGATACTCCACGTAGGCCGCCGGCTTGTCAGCGCCTTCCGATTCGATGTTATGCGAAGTTTTGATCAGGCGCTTTCCTTCGCCTTTGTCCTGGACGTCCATGACCGAGATGCGGTCGCGTAGCCGAACGCCGTCGCCCACGACCACGGGACTGAGGATCCGCACCTTGTCCATGCCGTAGTTGAGGGGGCTTTTGCCGTCCTTGTACATGAATCCGCCGAGCTCCAGAAAGTGCGTAACCAGACTCACCATGAAGAATCCGTGCACCAGGGTCCCACCGTAGGCGCCGTGTTCCCTGGCCCACTCGGGATCACAGTGGCCGCGCTTCGCCCACCGGGTGACTTCTCCGAAGATGTTCACCTGCATCTGGTCCAGGGCGACCCAGTCGGTGACGGCCACTTCCTGGCCGACGTATTCATGGATGTTGGCGAGCAGCAGATTCATGGCGGACCTTCGAGCTGATGAGGGGTGGAACGGCTCCAGTCTATACCGCCGCGACATATGCAGCTGCCCGCGGACAGAAGAAGATATACCCTGTGGACAAGACGAACGTCCGCGTCCGTCCAACGGCCGTCGGTAATCTCGTCATCGCTCCCTGAGGCGGACTCACTCCACTGGTGTTGCAACTGATGCGTATCGATCCTTCAGCGCTACAGGAGCGTGCCGCAGTCGCGCGCGTCCGGGACTGACAACGATGTGCGGCGTAGCAGGATTCGTGGGGCAACCGATACCAGATCCGGAGCGGGTGCTGCGCGACATGCTCGAACGGATTCAGCACCGTGGCCCGGACGATGACGGCACCTGGACTGACGGTCGAGTCGGGTTGGGCCACGTCCGGCTCAGCATCATCGATCCCAGTCCGCGCGGCCATCAGCCGTTCGTCACCGGCGACGGGCGCGGCGTGCTCAGCTACAACGGAGAGGTCTACAACTTCAAGGCGCTGCGCAGGCAGCTCGAGGACGAAGGCGTCGTCTTTCGCAGCGACACCGACACCGAGGTGGTGCTGAACGCGCTGCACCGATGGGGGCCGGAAGCCGCCGTCCCCCGGTTCGATGGCATGTTCGCGCTGGCATACTACGATGGCCGGGACGGCGTGCTGTGGCTGGCGCGCGACCGGCTGGGGATCAAGCCGCTCTATGTGGCCGAGGTCGACCACACCATCGTCTTCGCGTCCGAGGCGACGGCGCTCTTCGCGCATCCGCGGGTGGTCCGCCGAGCCGACGAGCACGCGCTGCTCAACCTGCTGCTCTACGAGCGGTTCGAAGGCACGATGACGGCATTCCGCGGCGTGCAGGCTGTTCAGCCGGGCACATTGTGCCGCGTGCCGGCGTCGCGACGGCTCACCACCATCACCTACTTCGATGTGCTTCGCGACGTCGAGCCTGCGCGGATCGCGGCGGGCGGAGACGCGCGCTTCGACGACCAGGTCGACCGCTTCGAGGAGCTGTTGCGCAGCAGCGTTCATCAGCACATGGTCAGCGACGTCCCGCTGGCCACCATGTGCAGCGGTGGCTTCGACTCGAGCCTCGTCACCGCCTTCGCCAGCGAAGTCGAGCCGGACGTCGTTGCCTTTGTGGCCGATGTCGAGGGAATGCGCGGCGAGGAGGCTCGCCGCGCCACGCTCGCCTGTCAGGCCCTCGACGTCGAGCTACGAGTCGTCGACGTCGACGCTGAAGCGTATTTTCGCGCGCTGCCGAGAGCCATTCAGTTCAACGAGCAGCCGCTCTACTTCGCGCAGGGGGCGGCCGGCATGATCGTTGCCGAAGCCATTCGCCGGGATGGCTTCAAGGTCGTCCTCACCGGCGATGGCGCCGACGAGCTTTTCGGCGGCTACGACTATCATGCGGCCGCACACCGCATGTGGCGTCGTCGCCGGCTGCTCGCCGAATGGCTGCCGGACAACCCGGTGACGCGGCGGCTCGGAAGACGGTACCGGCGCTTCCGGCGGCCGGATCTCGCCGCCCTGGCTGCCGACCCGCTGCAGCGCACGCTATCGCGCAGGGGCAGAGTGAACCCGATCAGCACGCTGCTGATCGACGGTGCCAGACGGCACCTCCGCGAGGCGCGGCTATTCGAAAAGCTGCAGGCTGCGGGTCGGGTCGAGGACCGGGCTTTTCTGACCAGCAGCTTCGAGGACATCTACATTCATCTAGGGGAGTACCTGCGGACGACCGATCGCATGTCGATGTCATGGTCGATCGAGAACCGGGTGCCTTTTCTCGAGAACGACCTCATCGACTTCGCGCTGCACCTCCCGGTGTCGGCCAAATACTCGGGAGGCTTTTCCAAGCGGATCGTCCGACGCCTCGCCGAGAAGCGCCTGCCTCGCGAGCTGATCGGGTTGCCGAAGATCGGATTCGGGATGAACGCCAACCTGTGGCGGGGCTTGATGCCGTTCCTTCACGGCGGTCGGGTGGCCGAGCTGTTGAAGTGGCGGGCGGCCGACGAGCCGGACATACTCGCGCTATTGTCCCGGCAGGGCTTCTACCAGTTTCGTCTTCTGGGCATGGAGCTCTGGCTGCGACTGACGTTCGACGGCGAAAGTCCCGAGCTGCTTTCGGAGCAATTGTTGCGCTTGAAACGCGACACGCGGGACGCTGCTGGCGTCCGGCCGAGCTGACCGGCATCGCAGCAGGCGAGATCGGCAGCAGCACCAGCCGTCGCCGTTCAGGCTGCTTGATCGAATCCGGCGGCCAGGATCAGCAGTTGCAGGGAATGTCCCACCACGGGGACCTCGGTACCCGCACCGAGCAGCTCGCCACGATCCGCCTCTCCGTCGCTGCCGGTGTCGATGAGAACCTGCCAGCCCGCCTCGGACGGTTCGCTCGGCAGAAGAAACGGCACGTCCTCGTGGGACGCATTCATGAAGATCAGGAACGTGTCGTCGGGCTCCTGCTCACCGCGCTCCGTCACGTGCATGAGCCCTGCCTCACCGGATAGACGCAGCCCCAGCGCCTTGGCGCCGGCATGGCTCCAGTCATCCTCGGCCATCTCCTCGCCGTCGGGGCGAAGCCAGACCACGTCCTTGATCTCGGTGCCCGGGATCAGGCGGCCATGGAAGAAGCGCGTGCGGCGGAACACGATGTGTTCGCGACGCAGCGCGATCAACTGCCGGGTGAATTCGATCAGCGCGTGGCCTCCTCGTCGGCGATTCCCGTCCAGTCCATCCAGCCGATCTCGCTGTCCTGGCAGTAGGTGTTGTTGTTGCCGCCCTGGCTGCGGCCGATCTCGTCGCCGCGCCAGCAGCATCGGCACGCCCTGAGAGAGCAGCAGGGTGGCCAGGAAGTTGCGCGTCTGCTGCGGTCGCAGGCGCCTTGATCCCCGCGTCGTCGCTGGGGCCCTCGGCCCCGCAGTTCCAGCTGTGGTTGTTGTCCGCTGCCGTCCCGGTTGTCTTCCTGGTTGGCCTCGTTGTGCTTGCTCGTTGTAAGAGACGAGGTCGTTGAGCGTGAAGCCGTCATGGGCAGTGACGAAGTTGACGCTGGCCCAGGGCCGCCGGCCGCGCCGATCGTAGATGTCGGCGGAGCCCGAAAGCCGCGAGGCGAGCTCCGGCAGCTGGCCGTCGTCGCCCTTCCAGAAGCTGCGCACGGTATCGCGGTAGCGGTCGTTCCACTCCGCCCAGCCGGGCGGAAAGTTGCCGACCTGATAGCCGCCCGTGCCCGGTGTCCCAGGGTTCGGCGATCAGCTTGACCGAGGCCAGTACCGGGTCCTGCGGCGACCGCATCGAGAAAGTTGGCGTGCTCGGTGAACTCGCCGTCGACGCGCGCCAGCGTGGTGGCGAGATCGAAGCGGAAGCCGTCCACGCCCATCTCCTCGACCCAGTAGCGCAGCGAATCCATGCACCATGCGCAGCACATAGGGATGGCGCAGCTCGAGCGCGTTCCCGCAGCCGGTGAAGTCGTTGTAGTAGCGCGGCTCGTCCCCGGCATGAGGTAGTAGTACGACGTTGTCGATGCCGCGGAACGACAGGGTCGGCCCCAGGTGGTTGCCTTCGGCCGTGTGGTTGTAGACGACGTCCAGGATGACCTCGATGCCGGCGTCGTGCATCAGCTGCACGAACGTCTTGAACTCTCCGAGCCCGCCCTTGCCGCAGATATTCGCGGGTGCGGCGCGAAGAAGCCGATCGAGTTGTAGCCCCAGTAGTTCCTGAGGCCGTGCTCGACGAGGTGTCGGTCGTGCAGAAACGCGTGGACCGGCAGCAGCTCGATCGCGGTGATGCCCAGATCGCTGCAGATAGGTCGACGACGGGCTCGGCGGACGAGGGCCGGCGAACGTGCCGCGCACGGTCTCGGGCACGATCTGCGGATGCTGCATCGTGAAGCCACGGACGTGCATCTCGTAGATCACCGTCTCGTGCCATGGCCGCGGCTGGTGCGGGCGCCCCCAGGTGAAGGCCGGATCCACAACACGGCATTTCGGGATGAATGGAGCGCTGTCCCGTTCGTCGAAGCTGAGGTCGTCAGGGTCTGCGCCCGACCCGATAGCCGAAGAGGGCGTCGTTCCACTCGAGGTTGCCCGCCAGTGACTTGGCGTAGGGATCGAGGAGCAGCTTGTGATGGTTGAAGCGATGGCCAGCCTCCGGCTCGTAGGGCCCGTAGACCCGGTAGCCGTAGAGCTGATCCGGGCGAACGTCGGGCAGGTAGCCGTGCCAGATCTCGTGGGTGAACTCCGGCAATTGGATACGGGCGACTTCAGCGGCGCCGTCGTCGTCGAACAAACAGAGCTCGACCTTCTCTGCGTGGGCGGAAAAGAGGGCGAAATTGGTCCCTGAACCGTCCCAGGTGGCCCCCAACGGGTGCGGCTGACCCGGCCAGACCCGAAACCTCAACGTGTTCATGTGCCATCCCTGCTGTTTGGATACCCGCCGTTGCACCGACCTGCTGTTTCAGCGAGCCGGTGTTTCAACAAGCGGTACCTCCATTTGCTGCAATACCCGTGCCTCAGGAAGCTCCTGCCGCCGAACCAGCCTTCCTCGCCCTCGACAAAGGGCTTACCGGACACGAGTCAGGCCGAGGCAGCGCGGTCGAGCTCCGCGACCCGGCGCCTGATCTCCGGGATCAGCTCGCGGCCGAACTCGCTGGTGTCGTTGACCGGATCAAAGCCGCGCAACAGCACACCGGAGACGCCGAGCTGGTAGTAGCGAGCGATGGCGTCGGCCACCTGCGCCGGCGTACCCACCAGCGCGGTGGTATTGCCGGAGCCGCCGGAGGCGGCGGCAATGGGCACCCACAGACGTTCGTCGTGAACCTCCCCCTGCTCGACGAGCCCGACCAGGCGCCGCGCGTTTTCGGCTTCCGGAACGTATCCGGGGCGGCCGCCGCGCTGGCCTTCCACGTCCGCCAGAATCTGCCGCGCCCGTTGCCAGGCGGCGTCCTCGGTGTCGCCGACGATGGGGCGGAAGGACACGTTGAAGCGCGGGGCGCGACCGTGCTCCGCCGCGTGGGAGGAGATGCGCGCCATCAGCGCGGCGACCGCGGCGCGGGGCTCGCCGAACAACGCGTAGGTATCGCAGTGCCGGGCGCCGGTGGCGATCGCCGGGTCGGACGCGCCGCCGAACCAGATCGGCACGTGGGGTTGCTGCACGCAACGCACGTCGGCAAAAGCCTTCTCGAACCGGTAGAAGCGGCCGTCGTGGTCGAACGGCTCGGTCGCCGTCCACAGCCGGCGCATCACGGTCAGATATTCGTCGGTACGGGCGTAGCGGTCGTCGTGAGACAGGAAATCGCCGTCGCGGCGCTGCTCCGCATCGAACCCGCCGGTGATGACGTGCAGCCACAGGCGCCCGTCGGTCAACGCATCGAAGGTGGCAATGGTGCGGGCCGCCAGGGTAGGCACCACGAAACCGGGCCGATGGGCGACCAGGAACTTCAGGCGCTCGGTATGGTGTGCGCAGTACTGAGCAATCTGAAATCCTTCCGCCGAGCTGGACGTGTAGCCCACCAGGACCGCGTCGAATCCGGCGTCTTCGTGGCGGCAGGCGAAGTCGACCAGGAACTCGCGGTCGATGCCTCCGCCGATGATGTGCACGGTGGACGCGCCGGGGGGCGTCACACCGATCATGCCGAGGACGTTGATGGGCATCGTACTGACGGCCTGTTGAAACGGATTCCCGGTGAGGATACGCCTATTCTCGAGCGGCTTGGCGGCAATCAGCCAGAGGCATCCCGCTGGCCGAACCTGTCCATGTAAACGGGCCGCACCGGATGGTAACGTCGCCGAGTTTGCCCATGCGTTCCAAGCCAACCGGGAGTTTCCAACACATGCCGGACGAAGTGACGACCCAGCGCCGTGGCCCCCTGCACGGATTTCGAATCCTCGATCTCACCAACGTGCTGTTCGGGCCGTTCGGTACCCAGACTCTGGGCGACTGGGGTGCTGAGGTCATCAAGGTGGAAGGCATCAGCGGGGACCTCTGGCGGTATACCGGCCAGTACCGGCATCGAGGCATGGGCGGACAGTTCATGGCGGTGAACCGCAACAAGCGGAGTATTGCCGTCGACCTGAAGCAGCCGGAAGGCAAGGCCGTGCTGGAACGCCTGGTGTCATCGGCGGACGCCCTGGTGAGCAACATCCGCCCGGCGGGGCTGGCCCGGCTTGGCTTCGACTACGCCCATTGCCGCAGCCTGAACCCTCGCATCGTCTACGTCACGGCCACCGGGTTCGGCCAGGATGGTCCCTGGGCTGCGCGGCCCGCCTTCGACGAGATCATTCAGGCCGCCTCGGGGTTCGCGGCCGCGGTGGGTAGCGACGACGAACCGCAGTTCGTATCCAGTCTCGTGGCCGACAAGATCTGCGGGATGGCGTTGACTTCCGCCGTCAGCGCAGCGCTGCTGCACAGGGAACGCAGCGGCGAAGGGCAGATGGTCGAGGTGCCGATGCTCGAGACGCTGGCAGCGCTCAACAGTATCGAGATGCTGGGCGGCCTGGCGTTCGTCCCACCCATCGGCCCCACCGGCTACGACCGCATGAAGGAGCGACGGCCGGCGCGGACGAAGGATGGCTGGCTCACCATGCTGCCGTACACGGCCGAACACTGGTGCGCGTTCTTCGAGGCCGTCGGCCGTCCCGAGTGCATCGAGGAATTCGGCATCCGCGATCCGGCTCAGCGGGCGAAAAACATCGGCCGCTTGTACGCGCTGATGCGTGACATCGCGCCCAGTCGCACCACGGGTGAATGGGAGGCGCTGCTGCTCGAGCTCGACATCCCCCACTCCGCATTCACCAGGCTGGACGAGCTGAGAGAGCAGCCGCACTTGAAGGCGGTGGCGTTGTTCCAGGAGCTCGAGCATCCCACCGAAGGCACGATTCTGCAGGCACGACCACCGGTGCGCTTCTCGGCCAGCCCGGCGGGAATCGACCGCTTGCCGCCGCGTCTGGGCGAGCACACCCGCGAGTTACTGGCGGAGGCGGGCTACGCTGCCGACGCGATCGATCGCCTGGTGCAGGCGGGGGTGGTGGCTGAGCCGGGCGAAGCGTAGCGTGCTCGCCGACCGCCTGCTGCCCCGGCCGACCGGTTGCCCGGGTCATGTCGCGGCCGGGTACCATAGGGCATCGATCTCCGTGCCGCTGCCGCGCTGGAGTCGTCGCCGGGAGGAAGGCAATGGGCTACGCTGCCAACGAACCTGTGGAACGGTGGCTGTCTCGGGAAACGCCGGAGGCGGTGCTCGAGCCGGAGCTGCCGATCATCGATCCGCACCACCACCTGTGGGACATCCGCACCTTCACGACCGAGCCGTACGCGAGCTTCGAGCAGAAGGTGTATCTGTGCGAGGAGATCGTCGACGACATTCGCGGCTCGGGACACAACGTGTTGCAGACGGTGTTTGCCCAGTGCGGAGCCTTCTATCGCGTCGCCGGCCCGGAACCGATGCGGTGCGTGGGCGAGACGGAGTTCGCGCAGGGCATATTCGCCATGAGCAACTCGGGAATCTATGGTGACACGCGCCTGTGTGCAGGTATCTTCGGCAGCGCCGATCTGCGCCTCGGCGCGGGTGTCGAGCCGGTGCTGCAGGCGCACATGGCGGCGTCGCCCAATTTCCGGGGTGTGCGAACCGCATTCCCCAGCGATCTCGACGACACGTTCATCCGCGGCTATGGGTTGCTGGCCAGGTACGGGCTCTGCTTCGACAACTGGTCGCCGGATTTCGATCGCTTGCCCATGCTGGCCCGGCTGGCGGATGCGAACACCGACGTGCCGGTGATCGTCAACCATCTCGGTGGCCGGGTGGACCCGGGCGCGCCGCCAGACGTGGTGGCGCGCTGGCGTGCGGGCATCGACGCCATCGCGCGATGCCCCAACGCGGTGATCAAGTGCGGTGGCGGACAAATGCGCATCGGTAGCTGGGAGCCGCCTTATCACATGCACAAGCGAACGGTCCCGATGGGTTCCGAAGCGCTCTGCGAGCTGCTGTTTCCGTATTATCGGTACGTCATTGAAGCGTTCGGGCCGGACCGCTGCATGTTCGAGAGCAACTTTCCGGTGGACAAGGAGTGCGTCTCCTACCGCACGCTGTGGAACCTGTTCAAGAGAATCGCGGCGCGGCTGGGTCTTTCCGCCGCGGAGAAGGCGGCGATGTTCAGCGGCACTGCGGCGCGCGTGTATCGTCTGCCCGCGCACGTGGTTCAATGAGCTCGAACCAGACGCGAGGACCCTGACATGCCCCTGAACGATGCCATCGTCGCCATGGACTCGGAGCTCCGCGCCTGGCGGCACGAGATCCACGCTCACCCCGAGTTGGGATTCGAGGAACATCGGACGGCCGAGTTCGTGGCGCGGAAGCTCGCCGAGTTCGGCATCGACGTGGTTCGTGGTATCGGCAGAACCGGCATTGTCGGCGTGCTGCGCGAGGGAAACGAAAAGCGATCGGTCGGGCTGCGGGCGGATATGGACGCGCTGCCGATTCGCGAAGATAACACCTTCGCCCACTGCTCGACCCGTGCTGGCACCATGCATGCCTGCGGCCACGATGGCCACACCACCATGCTCCTCGGCGCGGCGAAGTACCTGGCAGAAACGCGCAACTTCCGCGGTCAGGTCAACCTGATTTTCCAGCCGGCTGAGGAAGGTGTCGGTGGCGCACAGGCCATGATCGCTGATGGGCTGTTCGATAAATTTCCCTGCGACGAGCTTTATGCGATGCACAACGCACCGGGCATTCCTGTCGGCAGATTCGGCGCGACCGCAGGTATTCGTACGGCCGCGGGCGCGTTCTTCGACATCGACGTGATCGGTCGAGGCGCGCACGGCGCTTTCCCGGACCAGGGCATCGACCCCGTGGTGGTCGCTGCCGAGCTCGTGACGTCGCTGCAGTCCGTCGTCTCACGCAACATACGCCCCGCGGATACGGCGGTGCTGTCGGTCACCCAGTTCCATGCGGGGGACGCCTACAACGTGATCCCCGGCCGCGCGCGTCTTGCGGGGACCGTCCGCACGCTGTCGGTCGAGTTGCTGCAGGAGATACGGGCGCGGCTGCGCCAGCGCGCCACATCGATCGCAGCCGCGCACGGCGCGACCGCGGAAGTCGACTTCCGGACCGTGTTCCACCCCGTGGTCAACGACGAAGCGGTCACGCGCACGGCGGCAGACGTGTGTCGCGGTCTGGTGGGGGAGAGCGAGGTCTTAACCGGGTCGCCACCGGGCACGGGTTCCGAGGACTTCTCGTTCATGTCCGAGCAGGTGCCGTCGTGCTACCTGATCCTCGGCAACGGCGGCAGCGCGCCGCTGCACAACTCACAGTACGATTTCAACGACGACGCGCTGCGGTACGGCGCGAGCTTTTTCGCCGGCATCGTCGAGCACGTGCTCGCTGACGACGACGGCTGATCCGCGATCGCACCTCATCGATCGCTTCTGCGCGGGGTGTCGCCGCTGCCGTCAGAGACCGGAGGGGGCGGATCGGTTACGATTCCTCGCCGAAATCGAGGGTAGAGGGGAGATCATGGAATTCGTCGCGCTGGTCACCATCGGAGCCGTCTTCGAATACGCCATATTTGCGCTTCTGGTGGGGTTGGCCAGAAGTCGAACCGGAGTCATGGCACCTGCGACGACCGGGCATCCGCAGTTCGAACGGTACTTTCGGGTTCAGCAGAACACCCTGGAGCGACTGATCATTTTCGTGCCCTCCTTGTGGATCTTCAGTTACTACGTGGGTTCCGTCGCGGGCGCAGCGATCGGCCTGGTTTTCCTGCTGGCTCGCATCGCCTATTGCGTCGGCTACGTCTCCAACCCCGACAAGAGAGGGTTAGGCTTCGGCGTGGGGGAGGCCGCCAACACCACATTGATGCTGGGATCCATTATCGGCGTCATCTATCGGATGGCGCAAAGCGGAATCAATTACTGACCGGTCGTTGACCCGTCATGCGACCGCCGGTGCCTCGTCGCGGTCAACGGATTCCAGGTCGTCGGCGAGGTGCTTGCCCGCCACGTAATAGTGATACGCGGACCAGATATTGATCAGCGAGCACAGCAGCAGCGCCCATCGCAGGGAGTCCACGCCGAAACGCGGGTGCAGCTGGTCGCTCAGCCATCCGGTGAACCACGGTCCGAGGCCGAGACCGATGATGTTGATGATGAACAGCAGCACCGCCGCCGCCACCGAGCGCATGCGCAGGGTCGCGAGCCCCTGAGTTTGAGCGAAGGTGGTGGCCTGATAGAAGTTGCCGAGAACCACGGGCACCACGAGCAGCGCCAGCGCCAGGTAGGGGCCCGGCGCCAGATAGACGCCGAGTCCGAACGGCAACGCGACCAGCAGCGAGACGGTGACGATCCACAGGTACCAGCGCCGATCCCTGGCGCCGAGGCGATCGGCCAGCCAGCCGCCGAGCGCGATGCCGATGCCGCCCGGGATGCCGAGGATCATGCCCAGGTAGCTGCCGGCTTCTCCGGTCGACATGCCGTGGGAGCGGATGAGGAACGCCGGCACCCAGCTCACCACGCTGTAGCCGACGAACGCGGTGAGGGCGGCGCCGAAGGACAGATGGCGGAACGCACGGCTGCGCCACAGGTAGGCGAACGTTTCCGACACTCCGGGCAGCGCGCCGCCGACGGCCACCTGACGATCGGACATGCCGCGTCGCGGCTCCCGTACGGTGAGCCGTACCAGGAGCGCCAGCAGCAGCCCCGGCACGCCCACTACCAGGAATGCCGCCCGCCAGCCGAAGAACTCGTTCATCCAGCCGCCGGCGATGAAGCCGAACATGATGCCCACAGGGATGCCGAGGGAGTAGATCCCGAGCGCGGTGGACCGCCGCTCCATCGGATAGTAGTCGGCCAGCATGGAATGGGCCGGGGGGCTGCAGCCGGCCTCGCCGACCCCTACGCCGATTCGCGCCACCAGCAACTGCCAGAAGCTCTGCGCCATCCCTGACAGGGCTGTCATTCCGCTCCAGATCGTCAGCGCCACGGCGATGAGGTTGCGGCGGCTGCCGCGGTCGGCGAAACGCGCAATGGGAATGCCGAGGGTGGCGTAGAACAAGGCGAAGGCTACGCCGGCGAGCAGGCCGAGCTGGCTGTCCGACAGGCCGAGGTCGTCTTTGATGGGTTGCAGCAGAATGGACAGGATCTGCCGGTCGATGAAATTGAACGTGTACACGGCGACGAGCACGCCGAGGGCGTAGCGCCGCGCGGCCGGGCTGAAGATGCCGGTCGAATCCTGGTCTGTCAAAAGCTGTCTCTCCTCGTCGAGCTGACTTGGCGGCGCAGAATCCTCGATTGTACGCGACTGCAATCGGCTCCGTGTCCGAGCGGGGTCATGAGCTGCAGTGGACGCGGTTCAACGATTCGGCTGCAACGAGCCGCGTGCCGTACAATGCGGACCAGGTCAACCGAGGGGAACGACAGATGAGTAGTGGAGAACGCGCGGGGCTCTCGTCGAGCCGTCTGGCCCTGCTGGACCGGGTCATGAAGGAACGTTACGTGGACAAGGGCATGCTGCCGGGCTTCCACACCATGATCTTCCGGGACGGCGAGGTCGCACACGACAGCCGAGTCGGCCGGATGGATCTGGAGCGGGACAAGCCGCTTGGCGAGGACGCCATCTTCCGGATCTACTCCATGTCGAAGCCCATCACCGCCGTGGCGCTGATGATGCTGGTGGAGGAAGGCAAGCTGGGCCTCGACGACGACGTTCACAGCCACATCCCGTCCTGGCGCAAGCTCGGGGTCTATGCCTCCGGTCTGCCGGGGCTGCTCTCCGACACCACCGGGCAGTTCGTGACCGTGCCGCCGAAGCGGCCGATGAAGGTCGTCGACCTGGTCACCCACACCTCCGGGCTGACCTACGGATTCATGCATCGCACCAGCGTGGACGCGGCGTATCGCGCGGGCAAGGTGGGCGACCATCAGACGCAGGGCGGGCTCGACACCTTCATCGAGCAGCTGTCACGGCTGCCGCTGGACTTCTCACCCGGGGAAATGTGGAACTACTCGGTATCCATCGACGTGATGGGCTACCTGGTGCAGAAGCTCTCCGGCGTGAGCTTCGGCGAGTTCCTGCGCACTCGCCTGTTCGAACCGCTCGGCATGCACGACACCGCCTTCTACTGCCCGGAGGACAAGCTGGAGCGCTTCTGCTCGTGCTACCAGCCGAAGCAGGACGGTGGTTTGAAGCTTCAGGACGATGCGCTGGAATCCGCCTATGCGCGGCCGCCGGCACTGGAGAGCGGCGGCGGCGGTCTGGTGTCTACCACCAACGACTACATGCGCTTCTGCCGCATGATGCTCGGCGGCGGCAGCCTGGATGGCGTGCAGATCCTGAGCCCCAAGACCGTGGCCATGTTCAGCCTGAATCTGCTGCCGGATCACCGGCTGATGACCGACATGGTGCCGGCGTCCGGCCTCTTTACCGAAGCCGGCTACGGCGGCATGGGCTTTTCCATCGGCTGCGGGGTCAACGTGGACCCGGCGAAGACCCGGTTGCCCGGCACGGCCGGCGAGTACTTCTGGGGTGGCGCCGCTTCCACCGCGTTCTGGATCGATCCGCGTGAGCAACTCGCGGTGGTGTTCATGACCCAGGTCATCGGCACCGAAGCCCGGCTCACCTTGCGGCGCGACCTGCGCACGCTGGTTTACTCGGCGTTCACCCGCTCTCATCAGGCGCCGACCACAGGAGGCTGATCGCTTCGCGGCATGCCGCATCGGATGCCTCGGAACCGATGGCCGCCGCGGCCGGCCGGGCGGTCAGCTCACGCGCCGCCGCGGCAGCGACCAGCCCCAGATGAGCGCGGACGCGCGCACCGCGAAGCAGGCGGCGGCGCCCAGCCATACCGACCACGCCTGGTCGACGCCGGCGCTCAGCAGGCCCACGTAGCTGAGCGCGCCGGCGAACGCGGCGGTGGCGTAGATGTCCTGCTTGAGCACCAGCGGAATCTCGTTGCACACCACATCGCGGACGATGCCGCCGAGCACCGCGGTGACGACCCCCATGGCCACCGCGATGGTCGGCGAGCCGGAGATCGTGAGCGCCTTGGCGGCGCCCGCCACGCAGAACACCGACAGGCCGACCGCGTCGGCCCACAATAGGTCACGTTCCACCCGCTGAATCAGCGGTGCCGTCACGAACGTCAGCAGCGCCGCGGCGAGGATCAGCCAGAGATAGTTCGGCGCCTGGACCCAGAACACCGGCGCGCCCAGCACCAGGTCCCGCACCGTGCCGCCGCCGATGGCCGGCAGCAGCGCGATGGCGACGAAGCCGAACAGGTCCATGCTGCGGCGATTCGCCGCCAGCGCACCGCTGACCGCGAACACGAACACACCGAACAGATCGAGCCAGTGAAGCACCGCACCTCCCTCCGCAGCGGATGTCAGTCCAGCCCGCCGGCCGTGGCACCCGGCGTGCGGCTATGGTAGCGTCCGTACCGTACATCCTCGAAGGGGAGACGATCATGGCTACCGTTGGCGATCCCACCAAGCTCCGCCCGCTGCCTGCCGAAACCCCCATGCATCCCACCACGGTGGCCGCCTACGAATCGGCATTTCAGGCCCACCAGCACCAGTGGGGTGAAATTCTTCAGGAAAATGCGGACCGGCTGTCCAGGGGCAGCTACTCGCTGCACTGGATGAACGCCGACGGCCACCACTGGGGCAAGCGGGCCAAGCCCTCCTCGCGCGGTCTCACCTACACGGACGTCAACAAATACCCGAGCTCCGGCGCGGTTCCGACGATGGCGACGTGGAAGAATTTCACCCCGCGCGGGTCGATTCGCGAGCCATACGCGGAGCGTTTCCCGGAAGTGGCCGACTACGACGTGCTGGACAAGTGGGATGTCTGGTCCGACAACGTCGAGACCCTGTTCGAGGAGGCCAAGGCGCGGCAATGGAACGCGACCCGCGACATCGCCTGGAGCGAGCTCGAGGCGCTGCCGGAGGATCTGGAGAAGGCCACTTGCCAGCTTTCGACGTTTCTCACGGAGGTGGAATTCGTCGCCGGCGACTTTCCTGCCAAATGGCTCTACCGTATTCCGCAGGAGTTTCTCGAGGTCAAGAGTTTCCTCTCGACCCAGATCATGGACGAGGCGCGCCACCAGGAGGTGTTTCGCAAACGCGCTCTGGCAGGCGGCGGGCTGCTGCACGCGTCGCCGGGGTTCGAATGGGCGCTGCAGGCCATCATGGAAGCGCCCACTCACACCATGGGCACGTTCCTGCTGAACCTGCTCGGCGAAGGCCTGGTGCTGTCGATCTTCCGCTCCGGCGAGATGATCGCCAAGACGCAAGTGGACAAGGAGATCTTCCGGCGCTGTCTGCAGGACGAGGCGCGGCACGTGTCCTACGGCATCATGCAGCTGAAGAGCCACATCGATCACCACGCGGATCCGCAACGCTGCATGGACGACCTGCACCGCTTCGCCGACGTGGGGGAGCTGGTGATTCTGACGTCCTTCTCCGAGGCCGCTCTGGTGGAGCCACTGGCGATTCTGCTCGGCGGCGGCCTGAAGAAGATCGACGATGGCATGGACGGCATGGCCAAGCTGTGGCGCATGTCCGTCGAGGAGTACCTGGCGCGCTGCAACCGAGCCGGCTTCGACCGCAGCGAGCGGTGCAAGATTCCGCTCGATGCGCCGTGGGCCGCGTGACGATGGCGGCCACCGCGGCGCCGAAGCAGAACCTGGACCTGGCGCCCGCGCAATTTCCGAGCCTGGCGTGGTTCTCGAATCTGGCCACGTTGATGAACGCGAACCGCGCCAGGCAGGAGCAGCTCGGCTACGTCGACTGCACTGCCGGCTTCCGCATCATGGACGAGAGCGGTGCCGTACTCTTCGAAGTGCACATCGTCTTCGACGAGTTCGAGGCCACGGACGTGCTCGACGCCACTGTCGCGGCGCTTCCGCCGGCCGACTTCGTCGTCGTGGCGACTTTGGCCACGTGGCGGGAGATGATCGAAAACATCCGCGCCGGCGGCGGTACCCCCGACCTCGAACACACTCTGAACAGGCTCACCCACATGGGCGTTCCCATGCGCCTGACCGGCGACGACGTGCTGAGAACCGATCTGTATTTCCGTTACGCCCAGAGCCTGCAGGAGTTCTTCAACGCCTGCGCGCAATTCGAGACCGTCTTCGCCTGACGTTCATGGCACGCGAGCCCGGCCACTTCTACATCGACGCCACCTGCATCAGCTGCGGCGCGTGTGATCATGCCTGCCCGGGAAAGGTCGATGCCATCTTCGAGGTACCCGACGACTTTCTCGGCCGCTTCGCGATCCGGCTCGAGGACTGCATCGACTGCGGGCTCTGCATTCCGCTGTGTCCCGTCGCCTGCATCCACGACGCCCGTGCGGAAGGCCTGGTGGAAGGCAGCGGCGCCTACGCAAAGATCCGCGAGCTGCAAGCCTGGGCCGAACAGCGCGGCTGAGCTGCATTGTTCAGCGCGTATCGCGAAACGGGTTACCTGGCCCGGCGGTCAGCCTGGAGCTCCTTCAGCAGCTGCCGCGTGCGGGTGCGTTCCTCCGGCGTGCGAGTGAACTCGGAGGCGGCGAAGTCGGTGACTCCGGCCTCCGCCAACGCCAGCAGCCGGTCCCGCACCTCGGACGCGCCGCCGACCACCGCGACATCGGCCGGGCCGTCCACGCCTTCCCGCTCGAACATGGCCCGGTATGACGGCAGGCGACCATACATGGACAGCCCGCTGGCGATGGCCGCCCGCACCGCTGCTGCATCGTCGGTCACGCACACCGGCAGAGTTGCGATGATGCGGGGTTCCCCCCGGCCGGCCGCGGCGGCTGCCTCGCCGATTCGCGGTGCGATATGCTCCCGTACCGTTTTCGGCCCCACCCACGCGAGGGTCGTCCCGTCGGCCAGGGTGCCTGCCACCTTCAGGGCCTGTGGCCCGAGCGCGGCCACCACCACGGGAGTGTGCTGCTCGGGTGGACGGAACAGCTCTGCCTCGCAGACGAGAGTCTCACCACGATAGTCGACCTTGCCGGTGCGCATCAGCGCCATGAGGATGGTCAGGTACTCCCGCAGATGGCGGATGGGCTTGTCGAAGCCGATGCCGAGCTGCGCCATCATGGGCGCATGCGAGAGGCCGATGCCGAGGGTGAGCCGATAATCCAGGGCGGCAGCCGTGGTCAACGCCTGGCCGGCAAGCACCATCGGGTGGCGTGGCATCGTCGGCACGATGGCCGTGCCCAGCTCAATGTCGGCAACCTGCGAGCCGACGAGCGCCAGCACGGTGAGGGCATCGAAGCCGCCAGTCGGATGCTCGGCCAGCCAATAGCTGGCAAACCCATCTGCTGCCGCCGCTCGCGCATCGCTCGTCACGCGATCCACGGATGCCTTCTGCACCAGACCGGTGCCATTGATTCCGAGCTTCATGCAACGTCTCCACCCGTTGAGGAACTGACGGCTATTGTCCCCGTGTGCCGCGGCATGGCAACCGAGCCTCATAGCCAGCGTTTGCGCCGAAACAGAAAGAGCAGAAACACAGCCAGCGTGACCATGGTTCCGAGCACGAAGAAATAGGCGTAGTGGGAGCTGAGCTCCGGCATGAACTGGAAGTTCATACCATAGATGCCGGCGATGAAGGTCAGCGGCACGAAGATGCAGGTGATGATGGTCAGCACGCGCATGATGTTGTTCAGGCGATGGGACGACAGCGACAGGTAGCCGTTCATCAGGTCGTTCGCCAGATCGTTGTACAGCGTCGACAGGCTGACCAGCCGTGCGAACTGCCCCAGGACTTCCTGAATCTCCCGCTCGGCGCCGCGGAACAGACCCGGCTCGCGCCGCAGGGTGTCGAAGATCCGCTCGTGATAGCTGGCGATCCTCCGCACCTTCTTGAGCTGGCGCTTGTAGCTGAGCAGCTCGCCGAGAATCTTGTCGTCGGGATGCTCGAACATGTCCTCTTCCATCTCTTCGAGACGAGCCTCGAGCCCGAGCACGATGGGCACGTATCGATCCACCACCCTGTTGCTGACCTGCACCGCCACTCCGGCGGGGCTGACGTCACGGCAATCGGCATCGTCCCGCAGACGGGCGCGGGTGGCGGCGATGCTCGGTGACACCCGGTCGTGACGGGTCACCAGAAAGCGCGGCCCCACCAGGAAGGCGATCTGCAGGGTGCCGAACTCGATGGACGTAGCCTCCGCATCCGCCGCCCGCAGCAGCAGAAACGCCCGCTCGCCGAACGACTCGAGCTTGGGGGGAAAGCGCTGCGCCATGGCCTGCTCCACGACCACGTCGTCGGCTCCGAAGCGCTCCAGAATCGCGATCTGATCATCGCCGTCTTCGGCTGACACGTCGACCCACAGGCAGCTCTCGGTCTCTCCCTCCCACTGCTCGATCAGGGACTCACCCCCTTCTTCCAGCCGCCCGCTGCCGGGTTCCCACTTGACGACGTTCAAATCACCTCCTTGCGTCCGTTCAGCAGCGCTGCACGTGTGCTGCCAGCTCATCCCACGCCTCAGCGAGCGAGTATAATCGCCTCGGAGATGTAGCGAACTCGGCGGCCTATACAGCGAGGGCCGGGACGAGGTTCTTCGTGCAGTAGAGTCGCTTCCAGGAAGAGGATGGAACATGCGTCTCGTTTCAATGGCCCTCGTTTTCGGGTCGATCGGCTGGAGTGTTGCGTGCCCGGCGCTTGGGGCAGCAGAGCAATCGCCGCTGTACCGAATTTCCAAGACCGTCGCGCTGGGAGCGCCCGACGGCTGGGACTACCTGACGTTCGACGCGAGGGCTGACCGCGTCTACATCGCCCATGGCGATCGCCTGACCGTGGTCGATGGCCGAACCGGCGCCATGGTCGGTACCGTCGACGGTATGCCAGGCGGCACCCATGGCATCGCCATCTCGCCCGCAACCCGCACGGGATACACCGATGACGGCAGGGCCGGTCTCGCGGTGGCTTTCGATCTCGAGAGTCTGAAAATCACCGACACGATCAAGGCGGACGACGATGCCGACGGCATCATCTTCGACCCTGCGAGCCGCCACGTGTTCGTGATCGATGGTGATCCCGGCAAGCTGACCGTGATCGATCCGACGACGAACACCGTGATCGCCACAGTCGACGGTGGCGGCAAACTCGAATTCGGCGTCGCCGACGGCAAAGGCAAGCTGTACGTCAACGGCGAGGCCAGGCGTGAGGTCGTCCGGGTCGATACCAGTACCAACCGGGCGGATGCCCACTGGGCCATCCCGCAATGCGAGAGCCCGCACGGCATCGCGATGGACCGCAAATCCCGCCGCTTGTTCGTCAGCTGCCACAACAACATGATGGTCGTGGTCGATGCCGGCGACGGCCACGTTGTCGCGTCATTGCCCATCGGCGCCTTCACCGACGGTGCGGCGTTCGACCCCGTACGCAAACGCGCCTTCAGCTCCAACGGCGAGGGCAGCGTCACCGTGATATCCGAGAACAGCCCCGATTCGTACTCGGTACTGGGTACGGTGAAGACGGAACTGGGGGGGCGGACCATGACCATCGATCCGCAAAGCGGGCGGCTCTACGTCGTCGTCGCGGACATCACCGTCGACGAGTCGGTGCCGATGAGCGATTTCAGGCACCGCTATCAGGTGGCGCCGGGCTCCGCGAAGCTTCTGTTCCTGGATCCGGTCGAGAGGTCGGCTGCCGCTGGAGCTGCAACTCGCCGGTCCAGTTCTCTGGCGGCGGCCATTCGATGACGCTAAGCCGCTGTTTAGTCCTTCGTCGGCCGGGTCCGAGCCTGTCAGGGTGCCGGGCAGTCCTGCATGGCCGCCGTGATTGCCCGCCCCGAGCCTCGGAGGGGTACGTCCAGTTTGCGCTTGTCGCCTCGAGCGTCCTTCAGGTAGAGCCGCAGCATGCGGCCGTCCTTCAGCCGTTCGATGAATGCGTTCTGCATCGCCACCGGCACCACCAGCGACCGGCCGTTCGCGCTCCTGTCCCAGGCCGCCGTCCTAGCCGCGTCCCCGTCGAACTGCCAAGCCACGCTATCACTGCTCGCCACCAGCTCCGGATCCAGAAAAAACCGCACCTCTGAATACCCGGCGCCTCGAGAACAGCGCACCACCGCCTCTACGTCACCCGTGTCGATGCGCGCCAGCTTCAGGCTCCCGCCGTAGATGGGGTCGATCAGCTCGCTCGAGCCCCAGCTCGGACCCGTCGCCGCCGCGGCAGCCGCTGCGACCGACCCAGAGATCATGAGACACAGAATACACTCGGCACGTTTCAAGGCGCTCGCTCCCGCTGTACGAATTCTCTCTCGACCATCCACCGAAGAGACCTGAATATTGCCCGTCTGCTCACCATACAACTCGGTGAGTCAGGCCATCTATGGTGATGGTGTAAAGGTCGCGTCGACGATCTACCGGTCGCGGGTAGGGGAACTGCAATATCTCGCACGCCGCGGGACGGCCGCTCGAGCAGTTGGATGCTGAAACTCCTGCTATTCAGCGCGCTTCGCAAGCTCCCGCTTGGCGGGAAAATACCAGCGCAGAACCTTGCGCAGGTTGTCCGACTCGGGCCGTGCCCAGTTCCGCATCAGCTCCGATCCGAACGAGATCGCGGTGACGGGATGTGCGCCGGCCTGGACCATCCGCTGGACGGCGCTTTCATGGGAGACCTTCGAAATGCCGCCCACCGCATCGATCACCGGATAGACTTCGTAGCCTTCGGCCAGCATGTCGAGCACCGGGAATGCCAGGCACACCTCGGTCCATAGGCCGCACGTTACGATCTTTCGACGCCCGGTTGCCTCGACCGCCGCACGGAAGTCCGCATCCTCCCAGGAGTTGACGCCGGTGCGGTCGATCTCGTCGACATCCGGCAGCTCGTCCCGCAACTCGGCGATCGTTCCCTGATTGACGCCCATGTCGACGGCCACCGTGGATAGGATGACTGGGACGTGGTAGGCGCGGGCGAGCTTGCAGACCGCCCTGACGTTCAGTATCACTTCGTCGATGGGCGCCGACTGCACCGTTGCCACCTGCTCCGGCTGGTAGTCGATCAGTGCTACCGCGCAGTTCTGCGGTGTCAGCAATCGGTCTTTCAGCGGATCCCGGATAGGTTCAATGTCCGTCTTCGGCATGGCCGTGGCCTCCTCGTTGCGCTCCGCCCGTGTGATTCACGGTGAGCATAGGTGCTCACAGGGGTGCGGGGAAGCGATGCAACCGGCGCTGTCAAGCTGCGCTTCGTCTAGAACCACACCTGTGCCAGGCGCTCCCCCGTCTTGCCGTCGTCGACGATCACCTCGAAGCGGGCGTCTCCGAGCCGACCGAGCAGCGCCAGGTCGGTGGATCCATTGCCGTTGACGTCGCCACAGCTCACGAAGTCCTGGCCCGATAGGTTCCGGTCGAACCAGAGTTGACCCAGCGTGCTCCCAGTCTTGCTGTCCTTGATGACTGCCTTCTGGTCAGGTTGGTCGAAGCGCTCACCGAACACCACCAGCTCGTCTGCTCCGTTGCCGTTGGAATCGGCTAGCGCGATCAACTCCTTCGGCAGATAGTCGCGAGCGAAGCCGACGGAGTTCACATAAGCCAGCGTCGCAGCATCGCGAATCTGCACGTTGACGTTGCCCGAGGGTTGCACTCGCAGCAGCGCTACGTCCGCAGAGCCGTTGCCATCGAGGTCGGCGATCCGCGCCTGCCTGAGCACCCGCCAGGCGCGGTCGAGCGCGATCTTTCGAACCATCGCTCCTGTCGCCGTGTCACGGATCTCGATCGTGCCCGGTCGATTTTGCCGCTCGTCCGAGAGCACAGCGATCTCCGCTGCGCCATTGTCGTTGAGGTCGGGAAAGACGACCAGGCCCGTGCCGGTCATGGGGCCGGCGAATCGAAAGCCGTTGACGACTGCGCCGGTCAGGCCGTCGCGGATCTCGACCCTCGTCGGATCCGACCCGAGAACCGCGATCTCGGGAATGCCGTTACCCGTCTGGTCGGGAACCAGCGCGAGATCCACCGGTTTCAGATCGGCAGAAAAGGCGACAACGGCCAGCTCACCACCGGTCAGCAGATCCCGCACTTCAGCGGTAGAGCCTTCGAGAGCCACCAACTCGGGTGCCCCATTGCCATTGGTATCGGCCATCAGCCTGGTGTGAACGGCGGGCTCGAGCGGACCCGCCAGGTCGAATCCGGTGACCCACGTTCCATCGAGGGCCTTCACTCTGACTCGGCCAGAACCTGTAACCAGGACGACTTCACCCGCGCCGTCGCCATCGATGTCACCCGGGCAGTGCAGCATGGCCGAATGGGCGCCAGGCGAACGGACCGAATCGAGCACTCGGGCCGCGCCGCTTACCTTCCCATCCTCATTGTCTGGCTGAGCGCCGACGACCACGGCACCACCGCCGATCGCGCCCGATTCGCTGACGTCTCCGTTGGCTGAGGTATCGCTCGCAATCTCCTGGTTCTGCTGCGACCACGCCTCGCTGGCGTGGCGAACGAAGCCGGCGGAGCCGTCGCCGAGCAGTACGGTCCGAGGCGACCAACCCCCGCTGGCGTCGCGCACGAAGACGTAGGCGGTGCCACTGTGTCTCCGGTTGCCATTGTCGTGCCTTGCGCCAATCAGCACGGTATCGCCGCTGATGGCGACCGCCGCGCCGAAGTCTCGCGCGGCGCCGTCACTCGCAAATATTTTGGCCTGCTGCGACCATCTGCCATCGGCGTCGCGAACGAAGACGTACGCCGAGCCCATGTACACGCCGTTCGCCACATCCGAGGGGGCGCCGATCACCACGGTTTCGCCGCTGGTCGCGACCGAGAACCCGAACAAGCCATGAGGTAAGCCATGAGGTGGGCGCAGTTTGACCTGCTGCGACCACGCTCCACTGGCGTCACGGACGAACACGTACGCCGAGCCACTGTCTATCCCCTCGACAGCGTCGAAGTCGGCGCCTATCACCGCGGTATCGCCGCTGATCGCGACGGATACGCCGAAGTCGTCTCCCGCTGAGCCGTCGCTCGCAGACAATCTGCTCTGCAGCGACCAGGCCCCGTTGGCGGCGCGGACGAAGACACGGGCGGAGCCGCTGTTTTCTACCCTGGCACTATCGAACGGCGCGCCGACGACCGCTGTCGCGCCGCTGGTGGCGAGCGATCCGCCGAAGCTTTCCAGCGTTGCGCGATCCACTAGCGCGAGCTTCTGTGTTTCGTCTGGGGTTGGCGCTGCGGCCAGCAGTAACGAGGGGACGAAGAACAGCGCGTTGATGCTGACTCGCAATGCGAACATCTTCATGCATCGAAGTCCGCACTGGACGATGTCGCTGGATTCTATGCTTTCCCGGTGACGGGCCACATACGGCCGTCCACGTACAGGCCCCCACGTACAGCAGTGATGGGCAGCATCGCGTAAGATCAATGGGCGGAATGCTGGCAATCTTTTCTCGGCAGTCCCCCCATGCTGAAGGATCAGCGATGGTGCATCGCCTTGTCACAGCTACATCAGCCGGGATCCTTCTCTCCACAGCAACCTGGGCGGACGCCGCCGCGCCTGCGGCCTCCACTCCATCCATCGACGCCGTAGATCCGGTGGTGGGGGTCGAGTACGTCGGCAAGGTGGCCACTGCGGATTTTCGCGGCCTCGGCCAGCATTTGCAGTATTGGCCACTGTTCGGCCTCTCCTCCGGTGAGCATGGTCAGAATACCGATGACAGTCGCTCCGTCGAGCTCACCCCGAACTTCAATGACTTCCATCACCACGCGTGCGACCCACCGCGCGACAACAGAACCTTCTCGTGCGATGCCGGCGGCGATCCTCCGGGCGTGAAGACCGCCGGCGGCTATCCAAGCTGGGCAATCTTCACTCTGCCCGACGGCAGGACGGGCAGGTCTGGTACGTTCTACGACGGAGCCACGATCGATAACTCGAACAACTCCGTTCAGTCGTTACACGTTCTCGACAGCACGATGGTCGACGGCGCCTGCCTGATGCTGGCCACAGACAACACAGCGGGCGAGCACAACCCCGACACGACTCTCGAGGTGAAGCTCGACACTGGCAATCACAACTATATTGCCGGTGTTCCGCTGGACGCTCTCACGTTCAACCACATGACGGACGTGTACGTCTTCCGCCTGGCCTCCTTGCACAACAACGATGACATCAGAATCAAATTCAAGTGCACGTCAGCCAGCGGCTGCCGAGGGGCCGGCCTCGGCGGCATGGCCGTTTCCGTGAGGGACACCTGCGCCGACGACGACGGCGACGGCATCACGAACTGGGCTGAGGGTTGCGGCGCCAATTGCAAACAAGCCTGGATCGTTGCTGGCGCCACCGACTCCATCACCGCCCAGTGTGCCCGAGGCTATGCAGCGGGCGGCGGCTGCTTCTCAGCCAATGCCAACAACGTGAATGTCTTTGGCAGCTTCAGGCCATCGGCCAGTGAGTGGAAGTGTAGTGCCAGGAACTACGAGCCCGCCGTGAGCAGACTGCAAGCGCGTGTGCTCTGCGAAGCGACCTCACCAGGCCCGGGGTCGACTGCTTCGATCATCGTGAGCCCAAACGGCGGCACTCGCTGCGTGGATGCGATCTGCGCTGCTGGAACATACGTGACCGGCGGTGGATGCGATGCGGCCAGCCCGAACATGTATCTCGATGCAAGCTTCAAGGTCGGTACCAACCGTTGGCGCTGCTGCGTGAAGAACAACGACACCGTTTCGAGAGCTGTCACAGCGAGAGGCCTCTGCCGCAGCTCCCCGACCAGCAGCACGACCTGGTCGAGTTGGGTCGATGTCCGCGCCGGTGGATACGCCAGCGCGACCGCGACGTGCCCCGGCAAACAGGTGGTCGTTACCGGTGGGTGCCAGACCGACGATTGGACGCAACGGGACCAGTACCACTACAGAAGCTACAAGGCGGGCATCAACGAGTGGACGTGCTCGACCTGGAACGACAACACGACTGCCTTCAGGACCCGGGCCCAGGCTGTTTGTCGGTAAGGCACGAGAGAGACGGCGCCGAGGCGTCAGCGGAGCTACGCTTTGTCGACAGCGCCGTCCCGGAATGACCAGCGCGCGGCTACATTCCGCCGCTCAACATGTCATGGACACTCTCCGCGTGCTGCTGAGCCGTCTTCAGGTCGTCGGTCGCCAGGCCCTTCTGCGCTTCATCGACAGCCTTCCGGAGTGCTTGCGTTTTTTCGTCGGATTGCGAATCGGGAATCGCGCCATTGCCGAGGTTGCTGCAGGGGTTCGCCTGCTTGGCGTCGAACGCGGCGCCGTCCGGCCCCACCAGACAATTGATCGTATGATGAAGATGCATGTCCACGGCAGTGATGTCCTGGGACGAGGCGGCGTATTGAGCGTGCTCGGCAGCGGTAGAGACTTCTTTGTCGGCATCGGCTGCGATGGCCAGACCGGACATCGCCAGAGCGACGACGGCACCGAACAATGTGGGAACGTGGTTGAAGAGACGATAGATGTGCATCTGCGACTCCTGATTGGTGGATGGCGCAGCTCACATAGTCCCGCCTGTGAGCCGACCCTGTCAATTGAGATGCCGGGAAGCCGAACGGGTTCCGTACGAGACCAGGATCAGCCGTCGTGCTTGTGGAGCCTCGTCGGTGCGTCCGGGCCGACCATGTCGGTGCGGATCCAGCCGAGAGCCATCGGCGCCCGTGCGGTGGGACGGTATTTGATGGCCAAACGAGCTCGGCTTTCTACCACCGAACAGCTGGCTCGGCGAGCTCAGTCCCGCCGACCCGGCGCCGCATAGCGTCTCACGATCCAACTGCGGCCGGCGGAACCCCAGAGCTTGCAATAGACGATCAGCGCCTCGTCCACAGCACCCAGCTTGGCTTTGAAGCGGCGGGCTGCCCTGTTGGTGTACTCGGTGATGCTGTAGATCCGGTCCCTGCCCCGGGCCCGAGCTGCGGAGTAGCACTTCAGGCGCAGGTACGGGGCGAGATTGCGTCCGCGATACGCTTCGTCCGAGAACGCATCGAACAGATAAGCTTCATCCGGCTGCAGCGGCCGGCTGTACAGCACGGAACTGATGTGCTCCAGGTCGATCCACATGTTGGCCACGAGGTGCTCGCCTTCCTTCAGGCCGTAGCAGAGCTTTCCCGTGCGCATGAAATTGCGGTAGCGGTCCAGGCTCATGCGGGGACGCAGCCGGTGAATGGCCGGTAGATCGTCCTCGGTGAGCTGGCTGAACTCGAAAACGGAATCGATGGTGATATCGGCCGGCGTTTCTGCCAGTCCTTCGCGCACCAGCAGACAGGGACGAACGTCGACGCCCGCCCTTCGCAGACGCCGGAGTACGCCCCGCAAGTAGCGGTTGTCGTTCGCGCTCATCGCCTGCCCCCGCTTGCCTGTTCGCCTCGGCCAATCATAGCGAGTATTGCCCTCGTGAACTGCTCAAAGTCGGTGAAGGGGCCCAGGAATGGTAGGCAGTGGGGGCAGAGGGTGATTGTCGTTGCCGATCGCGATTCGATCGGACGAAGACGCGCTTCCGTGGTGGGTCACACGACGATCAGGGACTCCAGTCGACCGAATGATCCCCGAGGTACGCGTCGACGGAAGCGCCCACAGTGGGGTGGAATCGGCCTGCGCCGAAGTAGTCGAATACCTCGAATCGCCGCAGCTTGTCCTTCACCGGATCCTTCATCTCAGCGAAATGCAGCTCGATCCCTGCTTCGCGCAGGGTCGTTTCGAGATCGGTCAGCATGTCGGCCGACGTGACGTCGATGCTGGTCACCGGCTCGGCTGCCACGATGACGCGCCGAACGGGCGCCGGCGCTTCCGCGACCGCCTGCAGCACCCGCTGCTGGAACAATTCGGCGTTCGCGAAGAACAGCGGCGCATCCCAGCGAAACAGCACCACGCCCGGCACCAGCCGGGCCCCGGGGTATCTTTGAACATCGTGAAACCCGCGGATGCCGTCGACCCTGCCGAGCACCGCCCAGTGCGGCCGCCAGCCGTCCCACAGAAACTCGATGATGGCGATCGCAACGGCGATGCCGATCCCGGCAATCGCACCGAAGGCTGCCACCCCGGCAAAGCAGGCGATGGACAACCAGAATTCCCAGCGCTGGATGCGCCAGATCCGACCCAGATCTCTGAATTCGAAAAGACCGATGGCCGCGGCAATCACTACAGCGGCCAGGGCGCTGTTGGGCAGGTTGCGCAGCAGGTCCGGTGCGACAACCAGCAGTAGCGCGACCGCCAGCGCACCAACGACACCGGTAAGCTGGGTCTTGGCACCGGAAGCTTCGGCGACCGGCGTGCGTGAGGAACTGCTGCTGATGGGAAAGCCCTGGAAGAGGCCGGCTGCGAGGTTGGCTCCACCGAGCGCAATCATCTCCCGGTTCGGATTGACTCTGGACTTCGTCCTGGCAGCGTAAGTCCGTGAAAGCACGCTGGTATCGGCAAAGGCAACCAGCGCCACGGCGCAGCCCCCGATCACGATGGTTCCGAGGTCGGCGAAGCCGATCCACGGGACGACGAGGGAGGGCAGCCCCTGCGGGAGAGGGCCGAGTATGCTCACGCCAGCGGTGGTCGCCAGGTCCAGCGAGCCGACTATGATGGTCGCACCCACCACGGCGATCAGGGTGGTGGGGAACCGTCTGAAGCGTTTCAGCGCAAGGATCGTCACAAGCACGACGCCGCCAATCGCGAAAGCCGCGCCATTGACCTGCCCGTCCAGAACCTCGGCGGCGATAGCGGCGAGGTCCCGCAGAGGCCCCACGCTTTCGATCGAAAACCCGAACAGCTTGGGTAGCTGACTGATCACCACCACAAGCGCAATCCCGTTCATATAGCCGTAGCGGATCGGTTTGGACAACAGTTCCGTGATGAAGCCAAGCTGAAACAAGCCGGCGGCGATGCAGACGATTCCGCACACCACGGCCATCAGGCTCGCGACGATGATCGCTCGCGCAGGGTCACCGGCGGACAGCGGCAGCACCACAGCCAGGATCACCGCCGCGAGGGAGGAATCCGGCCCGAGCACCAGGATGCGGCTGGGGCCGAGAAGCGCATAGGCGATCAGGGGAACGATTGTGGCATACAGGCCGTAGATGCCAGGCACGCCCGATGCGACGGCATAGGCGATGCCTACCGGCACCAGCATCGTGGTCAGTACGAGCCCCGCCGCGAGGTCGCTTGGCAGCCACGTAAGCCGATAGTGGACGAGCGTATTCAGGCCCGGCAGCCATTCTAGTATGCCGGTGACAGGCGGCGCCGGGCGCAGTGGTGATTGCGGTTGCGAATCGAACTGGATCTGGTTGCTCAAACGTCCGGCACCGTCATTAGAGCGCGTGGAGGAATACAGCGAGCCTTCGCAGCAGACGATATCAACTTGCGCGGATGCGCCTGCTGCGTTCCCAGCGGGCGACACGGCCATCCTTGCACGGGCACTCCTGTCCCCTCCTGCCATTACGTGCCAAACCTCGGTCATCCCGCGCGCTTCACCTCTTGTCAAGCGCGCGAGCGTGTTCGTCGAGGCGGGCTGGGGCCAGTGCTTGGGAAGTGCATGAACGCCAGGACGTCCTCCTTGGCCTGATCCATGAGTTCGCCCAGCTTCGGGAAGCGGCCCTCTCAGCTTGTCCGCCGTCTTCCGCCATTGATCCCGGGCCTCAGGATGGTTCTCTTGGACGAAGGCCGTGCGGATCACCGCTGCCACCATCTGATGCTGGCGCCGGGCACAGGGGCCAAGGCACGAGCTGCAGCATCACGAGACGTCACTGCCCCGCTTCGTGCTGAGCGAGTTCCAGGGCTACCTGCGCTGTGGCCGGCTGGCGGACTCAAAGGGAGAAACCCGCAAGTGACTGAATTGCTTGGTGGCCAGGGGCAGAATCGAACGGGCAACCGCGTTGTGCCGACGTCGGCAGGTCGGCGGTGGGAGGTTCAGCGCGGTGTTCTTCGGATGGTGGCCAGGGGCAGAATCGAACCGGCAACCGCGTTGTGCCGACGTCGGCAGGTCGGCGGTGAGAGGTTCAGCGCGGTGTTCTTCGGATGGTGGCCAGGGGCAGAATCGAACCGGCAACCGCGTTGTGCCGACGTCGGCAGGTCGGCGGTGAGAGGTTCAGCGCGGTGTTCTTCGGATGGTGGCCAGGGGCAGAATCGAACTGCCGACACGCGGATTTTCAGTCCGCTGCTCTACCAACTGAGCTACCTGGCCATAGGGGAAGGCGGGAAAGCGGCGTATTTAAGCTTCTGAGGGGGCGGATTTCAACCGAGTTCGGGTCCCGGCGGTCGGGATCGCGGCCGGGAGGCCGCTCCCACGGGGCTGGAGTGCCGGTGTTGGGCCGGAGATCACTCCTGCAGGGCGCCGGGCGGCGCGAATTTCCTCGCCTTGCCAGGGTCCAATACATTGATCTGCAAGGTGCTTTCGGCCGCGCGTGGTAGGCTCTGCGGTCGCATTCAGCGATCAAATCCGGAAATTCAAGGGACTGTCATTGAACGAGATCGCAGCCCGCGCCAGCCGCGTGGCCCTGGTTTGCTGCACCCTGCTGTGGGCGGCGCCGGGTGCGGCGCAGCTCACCGTCCGCGGGGTGGACGACCGCACGCAGGAGGTGCTGAAGGCCTTCATGACCATCGACGAGCTGCCGTGCGACGCGCCGCGCTGGTGGGTGGAGCGGCGCTATCGGCAGGCGGACGGCGAGATCCAGAGTGCGATGGAGACCCTGGGCTATTACCGGTCCAAGCACACCAACTCGCTGGAGTGGAAGGACGACTGCTGGCACGCCACGTTTCAGGTCGAGCCGGGCGATCCGGTGCGGATTCAGAAGGTGGATCTCGACATCGACGGCGCCCTCGCGGACCAGCCGCGCATGAAGCAGACCGTGGCGGCGCTGGAGATCGCGCCGGAGGAGCCGTATTCGGACGCGGCTTACGAGCGGGCCAAGAGCCAGCTACTGGAAACGGCCCAGGAGCTCGGGTACTTCGACGCCGAGTTCACCCGGCACCAGGTGACGGTGAACCCAGAGACCAATCTCGCGGAAATCGAGCTCAGCCTGGCGGGCGGTGAGCGCTATCGCATCGGCGCGATCGACATTCGGCAGAATGCGCTGGAGAGCTCGCTGTTTCACCAGTACCTGAAGTTCAAGCAGGGCGACCCTTACGATGCCGAGACGCTGACCAGCACCTACAGGAATCTCACCGAGAGCGACTACTTCGACCGGGTGCTGGTCGTTCCGGATCTGGACGCACGCGAGAACGGCGAGGTGCCGATCCGGGTGACCGCCTTGGCGGAGAGTCGGCGCAGAGTGCTGGTGGGGGCAGGCTACGCCACTGATACCGGCCCGCGGACACGGCTCGACGTCCGCTATCGGCGGGTGAACGATCGTGGCCACCGCGCCAATCTGCACACGCTCGTTTCGCAGGTGAACGGCGAGGTTCGCGCCGATTATCGCATTCCCTACGGCGATCCGACGCGCGAGTTCTGGTTCGTCAACGGAGAGTGGACGTACGAGAACACCGACACCTCCGAGAGCGTCAAACGCGCCTTGGGTGTGGGGCGTACTCACCAGATCGCCCGCGCCTGGGCGCAGACCAACTACGTGGAATACCAGAGAGAGAACTACGAAGTCGGCAACCAGCACGGACGCTCACAGTTGGTGCTGATCGGCACGAGCTGGGTGCGCTCCACCAATGTCGACGTGCCGCGACCCACCAGTGGCTACGCTTTCAGCGTGGACGTGCGCGGGGCTGCCAAGGCGCTGCTTTCCGACAACGACCTGATCCAGACCATCATCGGCGGGCGCCAGATCATCCATCTGGGCGGGCCGGTGCGGCTGCTCGGCCGGGTCCAGGCGGGGTGGACGTTCGAGAACAAGTTCGAGTCGTTGCCGCCGTCCATCCGCTTCTTCGCCGGCGGCGACAACAGCGTGCGCGGCTACGGTTACGAGCAGATCGGCCCCGAGGAAGACGGCAGGGTGGTGGGCGGCAAACGCCTGCTGACGGGATCGCTCGAGCTGGACACGCTGTTCCGGCCAAATTGGTCGGTGGCCGCCTTCGTGGATTCCGGCTCGGCATTCGACGATGTGCCGCAGTTTTTCACCGGCGTGGGCATCGGCATACGCTGGTACTCGCCTCTCGGGCCGCTGAGGGTCGACATCGCCCATCCGCTCGATGACGTCGGCCATAATCTCCGGCTGCACGTCAGCCTGGGGCCCGATCTGTGAAACGCGCCCTGGTGATCCTGCTCGGGGCCGCGCTGCTGGCCCTGGCGCTGGCGGCCGGGGTTGCCGTATTCCTCGGTGCGACGCAGGGTGGAACGCGCTTTCTCGCCGGGCAAGCCGAGCGGTTCCTGCCGCTGCGGCTGACGGGCGTATCCGGCGCGCTGCTGCGGGAGGTCAGGGTCGGGAAGCTCGAGTACGACCTGGAAGGGGGGCGGCTCACCGTCAACGGGTTGGCAGCGTCGGTGGAGCTGATGCCGCTGTTGTTCGAGAACCACCTTGTCGTTCATTCGCTGAGCGCCGACTCGCTGGTCCTCGAAAGCGCAGGTGGAACAGGCGCTGGCGGCCCGGCACCGCTGCTCGAGCTGCCCTACATGCCCCTGCGCATCGACGTCGAGTCGGCGAGCATCGGCCGGCTCACCTTGCCGGACCTGTTTCCGATGCGGGTCGGCGGCTCCGCATCGTGGAACGAGGACGCGCTCACCCTGCATGACCTGAACGTGGTTTCCGACGTCATCGTCGGCAACGTCCGCGGCCGGATCGGCACTGGCCGGGATCCGGTCATCGCGGCCGAGGCGAACTGGTCCCTGCCGGATCGCGCCTGGGGCGGCGAGGGCCACATCGACGGCCGGGTGAACGACTTTGCGCTGCACCACGTCCTGCGCGGCGACGTGTCTGTGGATGCGGAAGGCCGCGGCGATCTATCGAACGTGGCGGAGCCGCGGATAGACGTTCGAGTGACGGCGCAGGATCTGGAGTTCGGCGAGACCGCCATCCGAGCCATCAACGGACAGGTCAGTGGCACGCCGTCGAACCTGACGGCAGACGTGACCTCGGTAGTTTCCACGCCCGGGGTAAAGCCCTTCCACATCAACCTGGCGGGCTACGGGCCGGTGACGGGGCCGCTGACGCTGCGAAGCGTCACGGCAGACGCTCTGGGCGGTACCCAGGAGGCCCAGGGCAGGGTGGCCTGGGACGAGGACGTTCAGCTCGCGCTGGGCGGCACCGTCAGTCACGTGTCGTTGGCCGGGTTTCGGGAGGGCATTGCCGGTGACTTCGGCAGCGCCTTCGAGCTTCAGTATCGCGACGGCCGCCTGCACCTCGGCGTCGAGAACCTGTCGGGCACCCTCAACGGACGGCCGGTGTCCGGCAGGGTGATGGTGACCCAGCTCGCCGAGGGCTGGCAGCTCGACCCGGTGCGGCTGACAGTGGGAGGCAACGAGCTGGAGGGCAACGCCCGGCTCGGCGAATCAACGGTGCAGATGGAGTCGAAGCTGCGCGCTTCGGCACTCGAGGCGCTAGGCCTCGGGCTGAGCGGCGACGTCTCCGGCGACCTGTCGCTGTCGGGAACGTGGTCGCGGCTGAACGGGCGGGCCGACCTGACCAGCCGACGGCTCGCCGGATTCGATGCCGAGCTCGACGGCTCCCGGCTCACCGCGAGCTTCGCAAACGGCGTGCTGCAAGGCTCGGTGGCGGCCGGGCGTGCAGCGCGCCACCAGCTCGAGGTGAGCGACCTGAAACTCGACGTCCAAGGGCCCCTGCAACAGGTGGACTGGCACCTGTCCTGGTCGAATGGCGCGGGGAACGGGACGCTCCGCCGGCTGGACGATGGTGTCGACCTCGGTATCGCCGACGCCCACATGGCGCTGCTCGACCAGCAGTGGTCCCTGACGAAGCCCACGCGGGTTCGGCTGGGCGGCCAGCGTCTGGCTCTGGCGCCAGCCTGCATCGCCGGTGGCGGCGCGACCGCGTGCGTCGACAAGCTTGTCTACGACGACGGCCGCATCGAAACGCGCGGAAAGCTCACTCGGGCTCCGGTGGCGCTGTTCAGGCCATGGCTGCCCATCCGGCTGGGCGACGACGGCTTCCTGGAGGGCCACTGGACCCTCGCCGGCACGCTGGACGATCTGAACGGTGAATTGGACCTGGCTGCCCGACAGCTCAGCTACGTGGCCGAGGACGGCCAGCAGCTGGTGGACCTGCCCGACCTCGAAACCAGCGGCACCGTGGCCGGCGGCGTGCTGCAGGTTCGTCTCGCCGCCGTGGACAAGGCGCTCTCGCTCACGGGCAATGGCCGGCTGACGCCCATGCAGCCCGACGGCGGGCTCGAGGGGACCATCAAGGTTTCTGCCAGCGATCTGACGCCGCTCAAGGCCTTCGACCAGCGCATCGCCGAGGTCGCTGGGTCCATCCAGGGGAGCCTCGCGGTATCCGGCACGCCGGTGATGCCGCGCCTCGACGGGCAGATTGCGCTCACCGGAGGCCGACTCAAGGTGAACGACCCGGACGCCACCCTAGACGACATCGACGTGAAGCTCGGGCTCGACGATTCGGGCACCTTCCAGCTGCAGGGCGACGCCCGCCTGAAGAACTCCACCGTGCGGCTGAACGCGGCGGGTTCGGGCCTGTTCACCGAGGCTCTGGCCTTCAATGCCAGCTTAAAAGGTCAGCGCCTCCCGGTGGGGACCCCGGACTGGGAGGTGACGGTCACCCCCGATCTCGCCCTCGACTATGCAAAGCGGCGAGGCCGCCTGCATGGCAGAGTCGAGGTGCCCAAGGCGGAGCTTCGGCTGTCGGCGCTGCCGACCTCGGTGCCCAGCCCGTCGGAAGACGTGGTGGTGGTGGGACGCGAGACGAACGGCAATGGCGATCAGGTCACCAACCGCTTCCGCGCCGACGTGGAGGTGGTGCTCGGCAAAGACGTGACCCTGAAAGCCCTCGGCCTCACCGCAACGATGGAAGGGGCTCTGCAGGCGCGGCTGGATGCCTACGGCCGCACGACCTTGCGCGGGACCCTCAACGTCACCGGCGGCGAGCTGTCCACCCAGGGACAGACCCTCACCATCGAGTCGGGCAGCGTGGTCTACAACGGGCCGGTAACCCGGCCTTACATCGACATCCGTGCGGTGCGCACCATCGACACCGTGAGCCCATCCGTGAAGGTCGGGCTGCACATCAGCGGCGATGCCAACAACCTGAGCTCGAGCGTGTTCTCGGAGCCTGCCATGTCGGAGACGCGGGCACTGGGCTTTCTGGTGCTGGGCCACGACATCGATGAGCAATCGTCCGCCACCGACAGCAGCCGCCTGGCGGCCGCCGCCATAAATCTGGGGCTCAGCCGCTCGAAAAACATCGCCTCCGAGCTGATGCAGGTCACCGGTCTCGACGAGCTTTCGGCCTCGGCCGAGGCGAGCAACAGCTTCGACATCATTGCCGGCAAACGCATCAGCAAAGGCCTGTACGTCCGTTACACCTACAATACCCTCGCGGCCTTGGGTGCCGTCCTGGTGCGCTACGATCTAACTCGGCGGTGGCAGCTCGAGGCTCAGTCCGGCGAGCAGTCATCCATGGACATCCTCTACACCTTCGGGAAATGACGTTGCCCGCTCGTAGTAGCGATTCGCCGGATCGCGACCTGGAGGTCGCTTTGATCAAACACGGTCGCGCTGCAGGCCATTGCGACTCGGGCGCCCAGCGCAGGATCGAGCGTCCCGCGTTTGTTCCGCGACTGCGGCGCGACCGTGTAGAGCTGAGGGCTCCTACATGGGCGGGGACAGCGCGGCAGTGCGGGGTCGTTTCGTGCCGTCTTCTGCACTCTTTACCGCCTCGTCGTCGGCCTCGCTCTCGACCAGCGTATCCAACGGGTAGTCGGTGTTGGCCCTGAGACCGGCCACCGTGGAGAGGTTGCGCAAGGTGCGCCGCGCGCCTTCCTTCAGGTGATTCAACACCACGCTCTCGTGGACCTCGCCCTCCTCCTGCACGAGGCTCAGGCGATGCAGGGCATACATGCCGATGGCGGTGGCGAACAGGAAAAAGAAGTCCCAGTGGGTGAAGTCGAGGGCATTGAACTCGGCGGCGCCGCGGGCGCTGTGCCAGCGCAGGATGAACGACAGCTCGGATGAGGCGAACAGATCCGCGGTGAGGCCTCCGACCATGGCGGCGGTGCCGGCGCAGCTGGCGTTGATCATGGAGCTGGCGGCGAGATAGGCGGTGGCGTTGCCTTTGGGCGCAAGCTTCAGGGAAATGTTGCCGGAGGCCAGGGTTACCCCGGAGTTGGCGAGCCCGGTAGCCAGGTGGATCAGCACCAGCAGTGGATACGTCAGCACGTAGACGTCGGGCATGGTGGTGAACGTCCACAGGAAGATGCAGAAGACGAACAGCGGTGCGCAGACCCTCAGCACCGCCTTGTTGCTGAAGCGGTCGGCGACGTCGCCCCAGCGGCTCACGGTCACGTAGGCGGCGAGCTGGGACAGGGTCGCCAGTGCGATTACCACCACCAGGTCGAGGTGCATGGTCTTCAGCATGTGAACGGTGAAGAACGGTGCCGCCAGGTTGATGGCGAAGTTCCAGCTCCCGTTGAACACCATGAGGCGCCGGAAATTCTTGTTGCGGAAAGGCTCGCGTAGCCGCGCGAGCAGATGCACGTGGTGCTCGTGGGGACGCGCCGGCACGTCGCTGATGTGCCGGGAGGTCATCACCGCATACATGCCGCCGAAGAACGCGAGGGTGTAAACCACGGCGAAGGCATAGGTGGAGGGCCAGGGCACGAATCGGGCCCACAGGTCGACGAAACCGGCGACCAGCAGGCTCACCACCATGCCGATGCCGATCATCTTCTTCTGCCGGGCGCCGAACACCTTGCCCATCACCTCGTCCGGCACCAGCTCGCGCATCCACGTGTTCCAGGCGCAGGACAGGTAGGCGCCGGCCACGTAGCGCAGGGTGAACGCCACCACGATGACCCACAGGGCGAGCTGCTGAGACGGCAGGAACACGGTAAGGGCGATCACCAGAAACATCGGGCGCGCCACGTAGCCGGCCCACGTGTAGACGGCGCGCCGGGAGCTCACCCGGTCCACCGTGAACATGGCTGGAAGCTGGGCGAGCTGGGACAGGTGGGGAATTGCCGCCAGCAGGCCGATCAGGAAGTTACTGGCGCCGAGCTGGATTGCGAAGGCGGTGAGGATCGCGCCCACCGCCAGGGTCTCCATGATCTGGATGCCGATCCCGTTCTTCTGAATCCACGGGATGCTCTGCTCGAGGTCCGCGTTCAGGATCAGCTCCCGGAATCGTCCGGCGGCACGTAGCCTTCGGCGCGGTCCACCGGCTGATTGTCGAGAAACCTCTCACGCTGAGCCGAGAGGTACTTGCGGGCCGCGGGATCCCGCAGGTCCAGGTGCTTCTCGTTGATCAGCATGGTCTGCAGCGCCTGCCACTCGCTCCACGCCTGCTTCGACACGGAGCGGTAGATCTCTTCGCCCTTGGGCCCGGGCAGCGGCGGCCCGTCGAGCCCTTCCATGTCGCGCTGATACTTTCGACAGTGGACGGTGTGAGTCATTGGAAAAAACCTCGTGGGAGCGATCTCCAGATCGCGATCTGCTTCAGGAGCCCAGGCCCGGAAATCGCGGCCGGGAGGCGGCTCTCACACTGGCGAGCGTCTGCAGTAGTCTAGCTGCCGGCGCGGAGAGTCCAAGGCGTGGTGCGTTTTCCGCCCCGGCCAGGTACCAGCAGAGGTCGGGACGGTCGGTGATCGTGTGGGCGGAACGGGCCAGTGACACGTGCACCGGCTCGATATCCAGGTGGAAGTGACTGAAGGTGTGGCGGAACCGCTCGCCATCCGAGCGCTCCGCCACGTCTGCCGGGTCGATGCCGACCTCTGCGCACAGCGCTTCGACGGCGCGGTCCGCCGGCCGCTCGGGCGGCGTCCACAGACCGCCCCAGATGCCTTCGGGCGGCCGCCGCTCCAGCAGGCATCGTCCGGCGGGATCGATGATCAGGAACATGCGGGCCGCGCGCACCGGCTTGTCGCGGCGGGGCCGGCGCCCGGGGAACTCGTCGGTGGCGGCGAGGCGACGTGCCGCGCACCGTGACCGCAGAGGGCAGTCGTTGCAGCGCGGCCCGGTGCGCGTGCACACGGTGGCGCCGAGATCCATGATCGCCTGAGTGTAGTCCGCCACCCGCTCGGCGGGGGTGTGGCAATCGGCGTGGCGCCACAGCGCGCCGGCCGGACCCGCATCGCCAGGATAGCCGGAAACTGCATGAAACCGCGCCAGTACCCGCTTGACGTTGCCGTCCAGGATCGGCGCGCGGCGGCTGAAGGCGAGGGCGGCGATGGCGCCGGCGGTGGAGCGGCCGATGCCCGGCAGCATCGATAGAGACTCCACGTCGTCGGGGAACCGGCCACTGTGGTCGGTCACGATCCGGCGGGCGGCGCGGTGGAGGTTTCGCCCGCGCGCGTAGTAGCCGAGGCCGGTCCAGTGGTGCAGCACGTCGTCGATGTCGGCTGCCGCCAGGGTCTGCACGTCGGGGAACCGGGTCATGAAACGCTGGTAATAGGGGATCACCGTGGTGACCTGGGTCTGCTGCAGCATGATCTCCGACACCCACACCCGGTAAGGGCTGCGTTGCTGCTGCCAGGGCAGGTCCTTGCGGCCGTGCCGGTCGAACCAGCCGAGTAGCCGCTGGGCGAGCCAGTCCACGTCAGTCGTCCTTCGAGCCGTCCTTGCGACCGCCGCCGAGGGCGTCCAGCAACGAACGGGCAGCGTCCCGGTACTGCGCCGGCAGCTCCTTGTCGATCTTCTGCTCGAGCTTGCTGCGCAGCGGACTGTTCTCGTTGCCGAGCGCGGCGGCGACGATGCGTTTGGCGGCTTTGTCGTCCACCTTGCACTCGGGCGCCTGCAGAGATCCCTGGCAGCGGACCGGAATCGGCAAGTCGTAGAGCAGTGGGTTCATCTCGAACACCGGCCAGGACGGGTCGTTGCCGAACACCAGAGTGAGCAGCACGTTCATGTCATCCTTGGCCGGATCGTAGGTACCCTTCGCTGTCAGTGACAGATTGTCGAGGTTGCCCTCGATCTGGTGGTGCTGGTGGTCGACCTGCCAGTTGCCGACGAACCGCTGGTAGTCCCACATCTCTGGCCAGCGGCGGATGCGGTCGCCCTCGCCGAACAAGGTCGCCAGCTCCAGTAGCTGGCTGCGGATAGCGGCGATGTCGATGCGCCCGTGACCGCCGTCGAAGCGCGTCTGCCCGGACAACGAGGCGGCCAGCGCCTGGGCTGTGTTGCCTTCGAAGGTCAGGGTGCCGCCGTAGGCGAGATGGCTCACCCAGTCGAGAGGTTCATTCAGCCACTTCATGAGCGCCGTGCTGTCGACGCCGGTGAGCGTCGGCGAAAGGGTCCAGCGCACCGGCGTGGCGCGGGCGTCGATGGCGAGGTCCGCCACCGCGTCGCCGCCGAAGAACTGCGGGATGCGCGCAATCACCGCACTGTCGCCGGCCTGGTTGCTGAGGTCTACGGATACCTGCTCGAAGCGCTGACCGTTGAGCTCGGCCCAGTCGAGGGCACACTCGCCGGACCAGGAGTAGGCGCGGAACACGCCCACCGGGATGAGATCACCCTCGGTCGCCGGCGCGGCCGCGGCGGGATTGCCCGTCGGCTGGGCGCTGGCGTTGCATTTGCCTGCCGCGTAGGGCGTTTCGATGCGGGTGTCGCGCAGGGTGATCTCCTGGCTCTGCGGGTCCACCGTCACCTGACCGTCCACATCCACCGGCACCGGGGCCTGACCTTCGGCGGCGTAGCTGAGGTGGGCGCGGAGCGGCGCCGGCCGGTCCGGCACGAGGTCGCTGAGCCGCGCCTGGGTGATTGTGAGCCGGCTGCCGGGCTGGCTCATGGTGGCGTCGTCGATGGACAGAGACTGGATGCGCCACTCGGCCGGATTACGGATCGCGGCGACGGCATCGAGGTCGAGGGTCAGCCGGCCGATCTGCCAGTGCTGGCCCTGGTAGTCCGTCGACAGGTCCTCGGCGGTCAGCGAGACCGGCGGCCACAGACGCCAATCCAGGTCGCCGCCAATGGTCAGGGGCACTCCGCTGTTCTTCTCGATCAACGCCTCGAGCTGAGGCTTGAAGCGGTTGGGGTCCTGCAGCAGGTAAGAGGCTGTGGCGCCGAGGGCAATGGCCAGCACGGCCACGGCGATGAATAGTCTGCGGACGAATTTCCCCATGGCGCGCAGCCTAACGAAAACCGCGCCCGGGAGCGATCGTCAGAGCGCGGTCGCGCTCGAGGGACTAGGAGTGGCGCGGCGCGGACGCCGCCCGGCGCAGCAGCCGAGCCGGATTCCAATCACTCGGCCACGGCGCGGTGGCATCGGTGCGGCGCTTGCAGGTCTTCACGTGGGTGCTCAGGGCGTTGCCGGCGTCATGGAACGATGCGAACGGACCCACCGCCTGGTTGCCCCGGACGTTGAAGTACCACTGCTGGTCACTCCCCTGGAAGATTCTATCCGTGTTGGTCATTCTTATCGCTCGATCCGATTGGTATCGTGACTCCAGATATCAATCCGATCGTCCTTCGAGGACTGCTTCGGACGAGAGCTATTGGATCATATCGACATGAAGCTTTTGTATCGGGCATGTAAGGTGACAACCAGATCTGGTAAATAACGGATGGCGTCATGGCAGTAGAGACCTGGGACCCTGGAGGCGAATCGGCGGGTTTGACGCCGGCTCGACTGGCGCTGCTGCTGAAGGCGGCCCGCAGACTGAGTGAGCCCCGGTTCGGCCTGGATGCCGAAACAGCCGGTGAGCTGGCACCCGTGGTCCGACACAGCGGCGGCTCCCGGCGGGGAGTGGATTGGTCGCAGGCGGGCGCGGAGCTCTCCGACGACGATCTACTGCAACTGATCCGGCTGTTCACCCTCGCCGAATCCGCGCTGCCGGGCTGGGAGGCGGGCGACGCTTCGCCGGTCATTCCTCTCGCCGCAACGCTTGAAGGGCCGAGGCAGCTATCCTGCCGACCTCACCGCCTGGATCCGCGCCCATAGCGACAACCGATTCCTCCCGTACGGCAATCTGATGGACCGGCTGTGACCCCGCAGTCATCCGCTCGTCCGGCGCCCGTGAGACAGTGTCTGGCCGCATCCGTATACTTCCGCCTGCCCAGGCCTCGGAACGAGCAATGACCACCGCGCGCACTGCCACTGTCCGGCGCGACACTCAGGAAACCCGAATCGAGCTGTCCGTCGATCTCGACGGCAGCGGGCGCGCCGAACTCGAAACCGGCCTGCCGTTTTTCGAGCACATGCTCACCCAGATTGCGCGGCACGCCCTGGTGGATCTGACGGTGCGGGCGGAAGGGGACCTGGAAGTGGACGCCCACCACACCGTCGAGGACGTGGGTATCGTGTTCGGCCAGGCGGTGGCCCGCGCCGTGGGTGAGAAGCGGGGCATCGGCCGCTACGGCCATGCCTACGTTCCGCTGGACGAGGCGCTTTCCCGGGCGGTCATCGACTTCTCCGGGCGGCCCGGCCTGGTCTACCAGATCACCTTCACCCGGCCGCGGATCGGCGATTTCGACGTGGATCTGCTGCGGGAGTTCTTCCAGGGGTTCGTCAATCACGCGCAGGTCACCGTGCACCTGGACAATCTGCGCGGCGACAATGCCCACCACCAGGCGGAAACTCTGTTCAAGGCCTTCGGCCGTGCTCTCCGAATGGCGGTGGCGGCGGACGCCCGGATGGGGGGGCAGATTCCTTCTACCAAGGGCAGCCTGTGACGACGGCGAGCCCCTGAGACGTGCCATGCTGCTGATTCCGGGCATCGACCTCAAAGACGGTAAATGCGTGCGCCTCAAGCAGGGGCGGATGAGCGATGCCACGGTGTTCTCCGACGATCCCGTGGCCATGGCTCACCGCTGGGCGGACGCCGGTTGCCGGCGCCTGCACGTGGTGGATCTGGACGGTGCCTTCGCCGGCGAGCCTAGGAACCGTGACCTGATCGCGGCGATCACCGGGTCGTTGCCCGACGTGCCGGTGCAGGTGGGCGGCGGCATCCGCTCGGAGGCCGTGATCGACGCTTATCTCGGAGCCGGGGTGTCCCAGGTGATCGTCGGCACCCGGGCCATCGAGGAGCCGGCGTTTCTCGAAGCCATCGCCGGCAAGTACCCGGGGCGGGTAATCCTGGGGCTCGATGCCCGCGGCGGGCGCCTGGCCACCGGTGGCTGGGACGCGACCTCCTCGCGCCTGGCGGTGGATTTCGCGCGCTGGGCGGGCAGGCTCGGTATCTTCGCCATCGTCTACACCGACATCGAGCGGGACGGCATGCTTTCAGGCGTCAACGTGGAGGCCACTGTGACCCTGGCGCAAGCAGCCGATGTGCCCGTCATCGCCTCGGGCGGCATTGCCAGCCTCGACGACTTGAGCGCCCTCACTCGGAGGTTCCAGAGCAGTACAGGGACCTTGCTGGGCGCCATTACTGGCCGAGCGATCTATGCGGGGACGCTGGACTTTGCTGCCGGACAAGCGCTGCTGGACGGGTGCGATCCGCCAGATGCCGGAGCGTCGTGAGGGAGACGTCGTCCGGCAGCGACCTCAGGGCCGCAGCCAGAAACGTGAGGCTCACATCGTGAGGATGGGCGATGATCACCGCATAGCCCTGGCGCCGGGCGATGATCAGCGCCCGGTCGAACTGTTGGCGGATGGCGTCGCGCTCGACCACGTGATCCAGAAATACGTCCCGTTTCAGAGCCGGCACGTGAGCTTCCCGGGCCATGGCGTAAGCCACCGTGGCCGCCGTGGTGCGGCTGTCGAGGAACAGTAGACCCCGCGGAGCCAGTCGCTGCATCAGCCGGCGCATGGCGTCAGGATCCTGGGTGAGACGGCTGCCGGTGTGGTTGTTGACTCCGATTACGCCCGGCAGAGCCTCGAGTGCTGCCTCGAATCCGGCGTCGAAGCGGTCCGCTGACATGCTCTCGGTGAGAGTTCCCGCTGCCGGCGGGGCGGGATCGTGGGGCAGCGCTTCCATGGGCTCGTGCAGGATCAGCTCATGGCCGGTGGCGAGCGCCCGGGCCGCGATTTCCCCGCTGACCGGCGCGAACGGTAGCACGGCCAAGGCCACCGGCACCGGCAGCGCCAGAACCCGTTCGGCGCGCTCGCGGCTGTAGCCCATGTCGTCCATCACCACCGCCAGCTCCGCCGCCGTCACCGGGGCGCTGGCCAGCCATGCGGCGGCGGCGAGGGCAATTCGCTTTCTCAAAGGCGGGCGTGCAGGCGGTTGGCCGGACTCTCCTTGAGCACCGCGAGGGCGTCGGTAAGGAGCTTGGCGTCGTAGTCGGAAGCGGACTCTTCGCCACGTTTGCGCGGCACGTCCGGCTTGATGCCTTTGTGCTGGATGGAACGGCCGCTCGGCGTGTAGTAGTAGGCGGTGGTGAGCTTGATGGCCTCGTCGCCGGCCAGCGGCATCACCGACTGCACGGAGCCCTTGCCGTAGCTTCGGGTGCCCATGAGCAAGGCGCGGTGATGGTCCTGCAGGGCGCCCGCGACGATCTCCGAAGCCGAAGCCGAGCCGCCGTTGACCAGCACCACCACCGGGGCACCTTGGGTGAGGTCGCCCCGCGTCGCCCGGAACGTTCGCTTGCTGGAGGCCAGCCGCCCCTTGGTGTAGACGATGAGCCCGTCGTCCAGCAGCGCGTCGGCGACGGCAACGCTGGCCTGCAGCACGCCGCCCGGGTTGTTGCGCAGGTCGAGAACGAGGCCCTGCAGACGGCCGCCGGACTGCCGGCGCAGGTCTTTCAGGGTGGACGCAAAGGCGTCGCCGGTCCTGGCCTGAAACTCGGTGATGCGCACGTAGGCATAGCCGGGCTCGAGCAGCCGGCCCTTGACGCTGGCCAGCTCGATGACCGTCCGGGTGAGGCTAACGTCCCGCGGCTTGCCCGCCCGCTCGAGGCGCACGTGCACCACGGTGCCGGGCTCGCCCCGGAGCTGGTCGGCCACGTCTACGAGCTTGCGGCCCGTTAGAGACCGCTGATCGATGGCCACGACCCGGTCGCCGTGCTGGAGCCCTGCGCGTCGGGCCGGTGTGTTGGCCATGGTATCGACGACGGTGAATTGGCCGTGCTCGAGGCCCAGCTCAATGCCGACGCCGCCGAACCGTCCGGTGGTATCTGCCTGAAGCTCGTGATAGGCGCCGGTGTCCAGGAACCGGGAATAGTCGTCGAGGCCCTGGAGCATACCTTTGAAGGCGTTCCTGACGAGCTGGTCCTTGTTCACGTCCACCACGTAGCTGGACTGCACCTGGCTCAGCACCTGGTCGAACGCGCTCGCCGCCGGAGATTCGCTCGCCTGCTCCAGCCAGGCGCGGTAGGCGCTGATGCCGAGAGCTACCCCGGTGACCATACTGACGGTGATGCCGATCAGGGTGATGGGGCGCAGGTTCATCGGCTTAGTCTGTCATCCGGAAGGGAACGCCGCTAGCGCTTCGGCCCCATGTCCTGCGGTGGGTACCTCACGACCCGGCCGCCTTGCATCACAAACAGGGGATGCTCCGTGGCGCGGATGTCCTCGAGCGGATTGCCCGGCACGGCCACGATGTCGGCCACCTTGCCGGCTTGCAGAGTGCCCGTCTGCCCGGCGATCCCCAGCAGGTCGGCGGCTCGGGCGGTGGCTGCCATCAGCGCGTCCGCGGGGCTCATGCCGTTCTTCACCATCAGCGCGAACTCACGGGCATCCAGGCCGTGGGGCTCGACGCCGGAGTCGGTGCCGAACGCGATGGGCACGCCGATTTCTACGGCATGCTGGAAGGTGAGCTGAATCCGCGCGGCGGCGGCGCGGGCTTTCTCGGCGATGGCCGGGGGATACTGATCGGCGTTGTCGCCGGCCCAGACGCCGGCGAACAGGGTCGGCACCAGGTAGACGCCCTTCTTCTTCATCAGCCGGAGGGTGTCGTCTTCAAGAAAAGAGCCGTGCTCGATGGAGTCGACGCCGGCCGCGATGGCCATCCGGGCAGCGGTATCGCCGTGGCAGTGTGCGGCGACCTTACGGCCCCAGGCGTGGGCCTCCGCAACGATGGCGTTCATCTCGTCCTGGGACAGCTCCGGGGCGTCGACGGGATCGGACAGCGAGAGCACGCCGCCGGACGGCATGAACTTGATGACGTCTGCGCCGTATTTGATCTGGTAGCGCACCGCTTCGCGACACTCGGCCGCACCGTTGCAGACCCCCTGGATGGGCCCCGCCGGCGCCACCCTTTCGGGCGGGAACGGTCCCCGATCGGCGTGCCCGCCGGTGGCGCCGATGGCGTAGTTGGCGATCAGCATGCGTGGTCCCTCGGCGACGCCGGCGGCGATGGCGTTGCGCAGGCCCAGGGAGATGTGATCGGTGCTGCCGAGGTCGCGCACGGTGGTGAATCCCGCTTCGAGGGTGCGCCTGGCGTAGAGGGCGCCGTACAGGGTCTGCTCGCTGGGGAACCGTATGACGTTTTGATAGAAATCGCGGTACCAGTTGTCGGACATCTGCGAGCCCATGTGCACGTGGGCATCGATGAAGCCGGCCACCAGGGTGGCATCCCCCAGATCGATCACCCGCGCACCTGCCGGCGGCGCGGAGCCGCCGCCCACCGCCGCGATCCTGTCGCCGTCGACCACGATCATGCCGTCGTCGCTCAGCGTGCCGGAGACGGAGTCGAACAGGTGAGCGGCCTCGAGAACGATGGGCTGGGGGGACGTGGCGGCCGCCGTCGCGCCCGCCGCGGCCAGAATGGCAGCAAGGGCAGCGCCAAGCGACGCGGTGAGAACAGGGAAGCGATGTTTCACGTAGGTCTCGATCCGGCGGTTCGGCTCGAGTATACGGCAGGCGGTCCGGGTGGAGCTGTTTCCGGATCGCGACCGGGAGGTCGCTCCCACAGAAGATAGGATCGCGACCGGGAGGTCGCTCCCACAGAAGATGGGGTCGCTCCCACAGAAGATAGGATCGCGACCGGGAGGTCGCTCCCACAAGAGGGGGTCGCTCCCACAGAAGAGGGGGTCGCTCCCACTGAAGAGGGGAGGTCAGCGCTTGGTGAGCCAGACGATGGGGTCGTCGGCCTTGCCGTCGTGGCGGACCTCGAAGTAGAGAGCCGGGGACGCGAGGCCGCCACTGCGGCCGGCACGGGCGATGACCTCGCCGCTTTCGACCCAGTCGCCGGCCTTCTTGGCCAGGGCGTCGGCGTGGCCGTAGAGGGTCATGTAGCCGCTGCCATGGTCGATGATGGTGAGCAGCCCGAAGCCGCGCAGCCAGTCGGCGAACACCACCCGGCCGCGGAACACGGCGGTGACCGGCGTGCCCTCGTCGGCGGCCAGCATCAGGCCGTGCCAGGACAGATGGCCGCCGGCGCGGGGCTGGCCGAACGCATTCTCGACTCGGCCGGCCAGTGGCCAGGGCAGGGCGCCCTTACGGACGGCGAACGCGTGTCCGTCGAGGGCCTGGGCGCGGCGTCTCAGCTCCGCAAGCAGCTTTTCCAGGCGGTCGCGGTCGGCAGTGAGCTGCTGGCGCTCCGATTGCTTGTCCTGGGCCTCCGCGTCCAGACGCGCCAGCAGCGCCTTACGCTCGTCACGTTCCTTCACCAGCGCCGCCTGCTCATGGGTCAGCTCCGCCTGACGCTGCTCGGCGTCGGCTTCCCGTGACGCCAGCGCGTCGGCGTTTTTCTTCATTTCGGCGAGGGTGCCGCGATACTCGTCCAGGGTCTCGAGGCGCGCGGCGGTGAAATAGCGGTGATAGCGGACCATGCGCTCCAGGGTCTCCGGTGACTGCTGGTTCAGCAGCAACTTGATGAAGTCCTGGCCGCTGATGCGGTACGCGGATGTCAGGTGTTCGGCGATCCGCTTTGCCTGGTCCCGGCGCCGGGCCTCGAGCTGGACGCGCTGCCGTTCCAGCTCATGCTGCTCCTTGCGCACTGCCGCGAGGGCCTCGGCGGCGGCGTCCACCAGCCGCGAGAGCCTGGCCACCTGCCGGTCGCTGGTCTGGATCTCGCGCTGCCATTGGGCGCGCTTGCGCTCGGCGCCGCCGAGCCAGACGTTCAGGTCGTTCAGCCGATCGGTGATCTTTTCGAGCTCGGCCTGGGTAGCGGTCCGGTCGGGTTCCGCCGCACTGCCCGCCGCTGCCCAGCCCAGCGCCGCCGCGACCAGCACGCTGAGGCCGATGGCCCTGAACTGGCCGGTCACGTCAGGCCGAACGCCGTTCCCGCACCGTGACCAGCGAACGGCCGGTCATTTCCGCTGGAACCTTCAGGTGCATCAGATACAGCAGGCTGGGTGCGACGTCGGCCAGAGTGCCGTTGCCGCGCAGGGTGACGTTCTGCGGGCCCACGTAGACCAGGGGCACGGCGTCGGCAGTGTGCGCGGTGTGGGGCTGGCCGGTTTCCGGATCGCTCATCTTCTCGACGTTGCCGTGGTCGGCGGTGATCAGCATCTGCCCGCCCACTTCCGCCAGCGCGGCTTCGAGCCGACCCAGGCAGTTGTCCAGGACTTCCACCGCCGCTACCGCTGCGTCGAAGTCGCCGGTGTGGCCGACCATGTCGCCATTGGCGTAGTTGCAAATGACGAAGTCGAAGTCCTCGGAACGGATGGCCTTCACCAGCTCGTCCGTGACCTTGGCGGCGCTCATCTCCGGACACTGGTCGTAGGTGGCGACCTTCGGCGATGGGATGAGAATCCGCCTCTCCCCTTCGTAGGGCTGTTCGCGGCCGCCGGAGAAGAAAAAGGTAACGTGGGCGTACTTCTCGGTCTCGGCGATCCTGAGCTGGGTCTTGCCAAGCTTGGAGAGGTATTCGCCCAGGGTATTGGTGAGCACGGCCGGCTCGAACGCGCAGGATACTTTGATGTCGTCCGCATAGCGGGTGAGCATGACGAAATCGGCGAGCCGTACGGTGCTGCGGCGCTGGAAATCGGCAAAATCCGCATCCACCAGGGCACGGGTGAGCTGCCGGGCGCGGTCGGCACGGAAGTTCATGAACACCATGCCATCGCCGTCGTCGATGTGCACGGGCAGCTCCCCTTCGGCATGGATCGACGTCGGCTGGACGAACTCGTCACCTTCGCCGCGAGCGTACGCCTGCTCGAGCCCTTCCACCGGGTCGGCCGCGTGGAACGGCGCTTCGCCGCGCACCAGCAGGTTATAGGCACGCTCGATGCGGTCCCAGCGGCGGTCGCGGTCCATGGCGAAGTAGCGGCCGACGATGGAAGCCACCGAGCCGTTGCCGAGGCGCTGCATGAGAGCCTGAGCTTTTTCCAGGGATGCCTTGGCGCTGCGCGGCGGCGTGTCGCGGCCGTCCAGGAACGCGTGCAGGTAGACGCGGGGCAGCTTGGCCTCAGCAGCCATGGACAGGCACTCGAAGATCTGGTCCTGATGGCTGTGAACCCCGCCCGGCGACAACAGCCCCATGACGTGGAGCGCGCCGCCGCTCTTCTTCACCCGCTCGAAGGCACGGTTCAAGCTGCGGTTGCGCTGGAATTCCCCCTGATCGATCGCCCGGTTGATGCGGGTGAGGTCCTGATAGACGACCCGCCCCGCCCCCAGGTTCATGTGCCCGACTTCGGAGTTGCCCATCTGCCCTTCGGGGAGACCCACATCGGCGCCGGAGCCCGAAATCAGCGCATGGGGCTGTTCGCGCCAATAGCGGTCCCAATGGGGGGTGCGGGCAGCGGCGATGGCATTGCCTTCCTTGGCCTCACGGTGGCCGAAGCCATCAAGTACGACAAGCAATGTTACTTTTTTCATGCTTTCCGTCTCTCAGCCGGAGGGCGCTGCAGTTTACCAGAGTCGTCCGGGCGCGGGACCGCGGCTTCGGCCGGCCGCCGGGGTGTGTATAATCCCGCGCTTTCGCAATTCCGGCCGCTACCCCCGTTCATGGCAAGACTCTTCGAGTTCATCGGCAATCATCCGTACCTGGTGGGCGCCTTCGTGCTGCTGCTGGCGCTGTTCATCCGCAACGAGTCGCGGCGGGGCGGCCAGTCGGTGAGCCCGCAGGAGCTGGTCAACATGGTCAATCGGAGCGATGCGGTGGTGGTGGACGTGCGCGAGCGCCAGGAGTTCAGCGCCGGCCACATTGCCGGAGCCGTCAACATCCCTCACAACGCGCTCGAGAGCCGTCTTTCCGAGCTCGACAAGTACCGCGACCGACCGGTGGTGGTGGCTTGTAAGGTGGGGCAGAACGCCGGCACCGCCGGGACACTGCTGCGCAAGCGGGGCTTCCAGAATGTCAGCCGCCTGACGGGTGGGATGGCCGAGTGGCGGAACCAGAACCTGCCTGTAGTGAAAGGATGAGCCGATGAGCGACCAGGGCGGCGACGCACCGGAAACCGCACCCGAGGACCTCGGCGGAGGGCAGGTGCTGCTCGAGCGGCTATACCTCAAGGACGCTTCATTCGAGAACCCACGCTCGCCGGACGTGTTCGGCGAGCCCTGGAAGCCGGACTTCCAGCTCGACATCAACACCCGCACCAGCCAGCTCGGCGACGAGCGCTACGAAGTGGTGCTGTCGGTGACCGTGCATGCCAGAACCGAAGGCGGACGCAACGCCTACATCGCGGAGATCCAGCAGGCCGGGGTATTTCAGGTCACGGGTCTGGACGCTCCCCAACGCCAGCACGTGCTCGGCACGTTGTGCCCCGGCACGCTGTTTCCCTACGTACGGGAAACCGTGGACAGCCTGGTGATCAAGGGTGGCTTCCCCGCCGTGCACCTGGCCCCGGTGAACTTCGAGGCGCTCTACGCGGAAGCGCTGCGTCGCCAGCGCGCCGAGGCGACGCACTAGACGCGCCGGCTCCCTACATCGTGACGAATCCCATCTGCCGCCACGCCTCGTAGACGGCGACCGCCACCGCGTTCGATAGATTGATGCTGCGTGACCCTGCCACCATGGGGATGCGCAGGCGCCGCTCGGCGGGAATCGAGTCCAGCAAGTGATCGGGCAGACCGCGGGTCTCCGGCCCGAACAGCAGCAGATCGCCCGGCGCGAATCGTGCCTCGAAGCTGCTGCGCGCGCCGCGGGTCGAGAACGCGAACACCCGGTTCGGAAGGACGGCGGCGAGGCAGGCGTCCAGGTCGTCGTGCACGGTCGTGCGTACCCACTCGTGGTAATCGAGACCGGCTCGCTTCAGCCGCCGGTCGCTGAGCTCGAAACCCAACGGACGAATCAGGTGCAGGCGCGCGCCGGTGTTCGCACACAGGCGGATCACATTGCCGGTGTTCGGCGGGATCTCCGGCTCGTACAGGGCGACGTCGAGAGGCATGAGAAACGCTTCCGGGGCTTCACCAAAACGCGTAGTATAGGTCCGCAATACGGTGGGTCGCGACCAGCAGGCTGTCGCTACCGCGCCGCTCCCACACGCCCGGCACAGGAGAGCCGTCATGACCGAGGCCGTCCACACCCACGCCACCGACCCCTGGGCCATGCCACTCGAGGAGATCGACGTCTCCGACAGCACCCTTTACGAACACGACGCCCACTGGCCGTACTTCGAGCGGCTGCGCCGCGAGGATCCCATCCACTACAACGCCGACAGCCCGTTCGGCGCCTACTGGTCCATCACCCGGTTCAACGACATCAAGTACGTGGACACCCAACACGAGTTGTTCTCGTCGGTGCCCACCATCGTCATCGGCGATCCCGCCGAAGATTTCACCCTGCCGATGTTCATCGCCATGGACCCTCCCAGGCACGACGAGCAGCGTAAGGGCGTCGTTGGCGCCGTGTCGCCTAAGAACCTGGCGCTTCTGGAGCCGGCGATCCGCGGCCGGGTGGCCGACATTCTCGACTCGCTGCCGGTGGGCGAGGAGTTCGACTGGGTGGACCGGGTCTCCATCGAGCTCACCACCCAGATGCTGGCGACGCTGTTCGATTTCCCGTTCGAAGAGCGCCGGAAGCTCACCCACTGGTCGGACTGCGCAACATCGTCGCCCGAGCAGGTTGGCTCGACCCGCATGTCGGAGGAATACCGGCGACAGCAGCTGATGGACTGCCTCGCCTACTTCAACCGTCTGTGGGAGGAGCGAAAGCAGCAGCCGGGCAACGACTTCGTGTCGATGATGGCCCACAGCGAGGCGTTTCAGCAGATGGAGCCGCTCGAGTACCTGGGCAATCTGGTGCTGCTCATCGTCGGCGGCAACGACACCACCCGCAACTCCATCTCCGGCGGCGTCTACGCCCTGAACCAGTTCCCCGACGAGTACGCCAAGCTGCGCCGGGATCCGAAGATCATCCCGAACATGGTCTCGGAGATCATCCGCTGGCAGACGCCGCTGGCGCACATGCGTCGGACCGCGCTGGTGGACAGCGAGCTCGGCGGCAAACAGATCCGCGCCGGCGATCGGGTGGTCATGTGGTATGTCTCCGGCAATCGGGACGAGGCGATCTTCGAGGATGCGCACCGGCTCGTCATCGACCGGCCCAACGCCCGCCAGCACGTCTCGTTCGGATTCGGCGTTCATCGCTGCATGGGCAATCGTCTGGCGGAGATGCAGCTACGCATCCTCTGGGAAGAGATCATGCAGCGGTTTCACCACGTGGAAGTCACCGGTGAGCCGGAGCGGGTGTGCTCGAACTTCGTCAAGGGCTACGCGAGCATGCCCGTGCGGCTGCACGCGCGCTGAGGACCGAGGTGACCGACAACCGGCGCCTCAAGATGAAGGATCTCGAGGCGGAGACCGGGGTCGGCCGCGAGGCCATCCGTTACTACATCAACGAAGGTCTGCTGCCGGAGCCGGAGCGGCCGAAGCGCAACGTGGCGTTTTACACCGACGAGCACGTAGCGCGCATACGTGCCATCAAGCATCTGCAGGAGCGGCGGTTTCTGCCGCTGTCGGTGATCCGCAACCTGCTCGATCACGAGAGCGCGGACGTGTTGACTGCGAGTGTGGCCATGCCGGGCCTCGAGCACCTGCTGCCGGCGCTGGTGGATGGCGCAACGCCGGAGCCGGCGCGGCCGCTGGCGCAGGTGGCGGCACTGGCGGGGCTGGCGCCCGACGAGGTCCGGGAGTTGGCCGAGCTGGGCATCATCAGCGTCCGCGGCGGCGACTGCATCGACTTTCGTGACGCCGCCATCGTCGACGTATGGGGACGGCTTCGGTCGGCGGGCTTCACCCGCGAGCGGGGCTACGCACCTTCCACCCTGTCGACCTACGTTGAGATGACCCGCTGGCTGGCGCGGCAGGAGGTGGACCTGTTCCTCGAGCGCCTCGCGGGGCAAATGCAAACCCGTCAGGCCGCGGAGCTCGGCGCCGAGGGCGTGCGACTCGGCAACGAGCTGATTGTTCTGTTGCGCACGCGCGCCATCTTCGAAAGGCTGGACGACGCCGGCAGAGACAGGTCCTGAGAACGACGTCTCGGGCCCCGCGAGCATGACTCACACCCACTATGGTTACCGCATCGACCGCAGCGACCACATCATCGAGGTGGACGACGCCTGGTTGACGTTCGCGGCGGGCAATGACGCCGCCGGTCTCGATCGCAGTCACGTGGTCGGGCGGTCGATATGGGATTTCGTCCATGGCGAAGCGACGCGGCACCTGTACCAGCTGGTGTTCGATAGCGTGCGCTCTCGGCACCGTCCCGTGACGTTGCCGTTCCGCTGCGATTCGCCTGATCAGCGTCGCTACATGGAGCTGCTGGTCGCTCCCGCCGAAGGCGGTGACCTGCTGCTGGCCGGCGTCCTGCTGAGGATCGAGGTCCGTCCCGCGGTAGCGCTGCTTTCCGCGCATCGCCGTGCCAGGTCCGGCATCGTCACGCTCTGCAGCTGGTGCAAGCGGGTGCGGCTCGAGGACGGGTCCTGGGCGGAGGTCGAGCGGGCGGTCGAGGTCATGGGGCTGTTCGATGAGGCCGAGTTGCCCCGCATCAGCCACGGCATGTGCCCCGACTGCGCTAATGCGGTGAGGTCCCGCCTGTGACCGCCGCTTGCGTCGCCGGCGATGTGTCTACCCGCGAGTTCTAGGTGCAGGACGATCAGGACACGTGCTCTGCCTTGACGAAAGTGCATTGTCAAGAGAAGCTTGACGCTCCGAAACGGCGAGTGAGCGGCGGTCATGGCGAAGACGGTGAGCGGGAAGCGGTCAGGAAGAGCCAAGGCGTCGGGCAACGGTGAACCGTGCTGCAGCTTCTGCGGCAAGAGTCACTTGGAGGTTGCCCGGCTGGTGGGCGGGCCCGGCGTCTACATCTGCGATGCGTGCGTCGCCCTGTGTGACGACATCCTGGCCCACGAGGACAATCAGGCGCCTGCCGTCGGCTGGCAAGGCTGGCAGCCCATGTCGGACGATGAGCTACTGGCGACCTTGCCCGGCAACCTCACCACGGCGGAGAACGTGAGGGAGGGGCTGCAGGCGAAGATCGACGAGCTTCGCCGGCGCGACGTGAGCTGGACCCGCATAGGAAAGGCGCTGAACATGTCACGCCAGGCGGCCTGGGAACGGTTCGCCTGAGTCGGCGCCGCTCAGCTACCCGGTCTCGGCACACCCCACACTACATCCGCGCCGATGGCGCCTCGGATGACGCCGTCCCGGTGATGACACGCCAGCAGTTCGCGTACCTCCCGGTCGAAGGCGTCGGCGGCTTCGGGGGTCATTCGGTCGCGTGAGAAGCCGTTCCTGGCGTGGATGGAGTCGATGAAGTCGGCGATGGACTGTTCGAATGGCTCGCCTGCAATCCGGGTCGAGCCGCGCTGCTCGAACAGACCCCGCTCGGTGAGACCGCTGATCAGGTCGAACGGGACGAACTCCCGGTTGGTCGAGTAGCGAGGAATGATATCCAGCAGATCCTGTCGCCATTGCGGCAACGCGAGCAGGTCCAGGCCCACGATTACCAGGTAACCAGCAGGATCGAGGGCTGCGGCCATGGCCGGCAGCACCACGTGCCAGTCCATCCAGTGCAGGCTCTGGGCGCAGACGATTAGGCCGTATTCGCGCGGATACGTGAACGCCTCTGCCGGGCCGCCGAACCAGCGCACCGCTTCCCCTCCGGGCATGGTCCGCGCGACGGAGATCATCTCCCGGGACGGCTCCACGGCGTGCACCAGGTCGGCGATCTCCGCCATAGGGATGGCGATCTCGCCCGTTCCGGCGCCCAGTTCGAGCAGACAGCGGTTGCCCGGCGGGAACAGGTCGGCGATCACGGCGAACGTGCCGGCGGGATACGGCGGGCGCTTGCGGTAGACGGCGGCGACGGCCCGGTCCTGGAACTGCTCGGCGTAGCGTTTGCCGAGAGACGGCGGCTTCGCCTTCATCGGCTTTTATCGGGACAGGTTGGGCGCGGCGCGGGCAGGGAACATGCCTTGCTCCTGCACCTGGGCGAAGACCTGGGCGGCGTTGATCAGCGCCAGGTGGCTCAGCGCCTGAGGGATGTTGCCGCGGAAGCCGGAGCTTTCCGGATCGATCTCCTCGGAGTACAGGCCGACGTCGCTCGCGAGCGCGACCATCGCGTCCATCTGCCGCCGCGCCGCGTCCATGCGTCCTGCGCGGGTCAGCGCGAGCGCCAGCCAGAACGAGCAGGCGACGAACGCGCCTTCCCGGCCGCGCACATCCGTGTAGCGATATAGCAGCGGCCCTCCCGCGGACAGATGCTCGCGCACCGCGTCGATGGTGGACTGCATCCTTTCACCGTTCGGGTCGACGAAGCCGATCCGTGCGTTCAGCAGAATCGATGCGTCGATGCCGCCGGAATCCGGATAGGAGGCATAGCAGCCCAGCTCGTCGGACCAGCAGTGGTCTTCGACGAACTCGCGAATCGCCTCCTGTTCCCGCTGCCACCGGCGAACGGCCGCGTCGCTCGGCGATATCTGGCTCATTTCGAGCAGGCCCATGGCGCGGTCGATGGCGCCCCACGCCTGAATCTTCGAGGTGGTGTAATGGTGATAGCTGGACAGCTCCCAGATGCTGGCGTCTTCCTTCCGCCAGAGGTCGCACACCAGGTCGGCGATTTCGACTACCCGGGCGGCCGTATCTTCGTCCAGCGCGTTGCCGTGACGGCAGTAGAGACGAATCGTCTCCAGCACGTCACCGTAGGTGCCGAGCTGAAGCTGATCGGCGGCGCCATTGCCCTCCTGCACCGGCCGTGAGCCGCGCCAGCCGTCCAGCTTCAGCGAGGTGGTTTCAGGCCGCACCCGGCTGCCGTCGAGCGCGTAGATGGGATACATGTGCGGATGGGTCGGCCGGGTTGCGTTCAAAAGCCACGACAGGTTCTCGTGCACCTGGTTGCCGAGCCCGAGGCGAGTCAGGGCGTCCATGGCGAAAGCCGAGTCGCGCACCCAGGAAAACCGGTAATCGAAGTTGCGCTTTCCCCCCAGTCTCTCCGGCAGCGAGGTGGTGGCAGCGGCAGCGATGGCCCCGGACGGCGCGTAGGTGAGCGCGTTCAGCACCAGGGCGCTGCGCTGGACTTGGGCCTTCCACCGGGACGGATAGATGCCCGAGGTGATCCAGCGGCGCCACGCCTGTGCCGTGATGTCGATCCGGCTCTCGATTTCCTCGCGCGCAGGCGACGGAATCGGCTCGTTGTCGACCACCAGGCCCGCCAGCAGACCGCTCTCGCCGTCGTGGAACGCGTGTTCTCCCGAAACGGCATCCGTGTCGCAGTGCGGTTCGCCCGAATCCCATGCCCGGATCGCCAGATGAGTGCGGCCGCCGCGCGCGATCACTGAATCGTTCCAGCGCCGCAACGATACTCCGGCGCGCCCGAAGTCGAAGCGGGGTTCCACCCGCCAGCGCACCGTCACGGTGCCGCGCAGGCACCGAATGTGGCGTGCGAGCTCGATCCACGGCAGGGGCGCACCCTGCAGGGTGTTCAGCGAATCGGTGACGCGGATAGCCCCGCGCGCCGTGGTGAACGTCGTCTCCAGCACGTTGGTGCGGGGACGGTAACGGCGCTCGGCGGTGAATGCCTCGGCGGGCGCAAGGCTCCATCGTCCACCGAGCTTCGAATCCAGCAGCGCCCAGAAGACGCCGCTCCGTCCCATGGTCGGCGCGGTCATCCAGTCGATGGTGCCGTCCCGGGCGACGAGCGCGGTGACACGGCCGTCGGACAGGATCGCGTAGTCTTCGATATCTGCGTAGCCGTCCTGGCGCATGGGGTCAATCGCACTCCCGCTCGATGGTGCAGCGAAGGCCGCGTCCGTCTTCCGCCTCGTCACCGGAAAGCACGGATCCCGTCACCGGGTTCGGACGAAAAGTGGTGCAGCCTTTCAGGCCCATCCGGTACGCCTCGCGATAGATGCCCTCGAAGTCCTCGAACGCCACGTCTGTGGGCACGTTGACGGTCTTGGATATGGCATGATCGACGTACGGTTGCACGGCCTGCTGCATCGACAGATGGTCGGCGGGTGCGAGCTCGGTCGCCGTGACAAGCCACTCCGGCAGGGCCGCGGCGCCGTTCTTTTCTCGCCACAGCCGGTAGCCGTAGTCCTCCAGCGCGTACTCGGTCCACGTGCCGTCCAGCGCGAGCACCCGGCGCCGGTAATGCATCCGATAGGCGGGTTCGATGCCGCTCGAGACGTTCTCGGCGAGCAGGCTGATGGTGCCCGTGGGTGCCAGGGCCGTGAGGTGACTGTTGCGGATGCCGTGTCTGGCGATGGCGTCTCGCAGATCATCGGCGAGGCGCCCGGTCCCCGGCGTATCGAGAAAGGCGTCGGCCTCGAACAGAGGAAACGGCCCCTTCTCCCGGGCAAGCTGCACGCTCGCGCGGTAAGCCACGTCGCGGATGGTGCGCATGATCCTCGACGCCAGCTCGCGCCCCACCTCGCTGCCGTAGTGCAGGCCGAGCATCGCCAGAACGTTGGCGAGCCCGGTGAAACCCAGCCCGATGCGCCGTGTGCGGCGGGTCTGCTCGGTCTGTGCCGGTATCGGACAGCGCGACGCGTCGACCACGTTGTCGAGCATCCGGACCGCGGTCGGCACGAGCTGCGCCAACCCATCGAAATCGAGCTGCGCGTCGCTGCTGAACGGATTGGAAACGAAGCGGGTGAGGTTGATGGAGCCCAGATCGCAAGCGCCGTACGGCGGCAGGGGCACCTCGCCGCATGGATTCGTCGCGCTGATCTCCTCGCAATACCTGAGGTTGTTTTCCCGATTGATCCGGTCGATGAACAGAACGCCAGGCTCCGCATAGTCGTAGGTGGACCGCATGATCCGCTCCCACACTTGCCGGGCACGCACCGTGCGGACCACCCGGCAGGGCACCGGCCCTTCGCTGCCCGGCCACGGCCGCAAGACGGTTGGTCCGGCGTCGGCAGGCAACTGCGCGGCAGGGAATACCAGCGGCCACTGTCCGTCCCGCTGAACGGCATCCATGAAGTCGTCGGTGATCAGCACCGAGCAGTTGAAGTGCCTGAGCTCGCGGGGGTCCTGCTTCGCGGTCACGAAGTGCTCGATGTCGGGATGGTCGCAGCGCAAGGTAGCCATCATGGCGCCGCGGCGGGCGCCGGTGGACAACACCGTGGCGCACATGGCGTCCCAGATGCGCATGAACGAAACCGGCCCCGAGGCGATGTTGCCGGTGTCGCGTGCCTGGATGCTCGTCGGACGCAGGGTGGAGAAGTCGTAACCCACGCCGCCGCCGGCCTGGATGGTCAGCGCGCCTTCCTTGAGGGACTCGAAGATCGTTTCCATGGAGTCTTCGATGCGCCCCATGACGAAGCAGTTGAACAGGGTGACGCGTCGGCTGGTGCCCGCGCCCGCCTGGATGCGGCCGCCCGGCAGGAACCGGAAGTCCTGCAGGGAGTTACGGAACTGCCGCTGCCAGCCGGCGCGGTCGTGATGCTCGACCGCCGCCAGGGCGCGAGCGATCCGTGACCAGGTGTCCTCGACGGTGGCGTCCACCACGTCGTCGCCATCGACGTAGCGATACTTGGTCTCCCAGATGTGCCGGGCAATGTCGGTCTCGAAGCTGTAGCGGGTCATACGGGCAGGTTAACGCCGCCGAGGGCCGGAATGCGACCGTTGGTCCGGATGTCGGAGGAGCCTCTGATGAGCCTCTGATGTGGGAGGAGCCCCTGATGTGGGAGGGGCCCCTGATGTGGGAGGGGCCCCTGATGTGGGAGGGGCCCCTGATGTGGGAGGGGCCTCCTGGCCCCGATGGCTGGGAGAGGGTTCGCGACCGCGGGAGCGACCATCGCTCCCACACACATCGCGACCGGGAGGTCGCTCCCACATACACATCGCGACCGGGAGGTCGCTCCCACAGTAGCCAGTTCGCGACCGGGAGGTCGCTCCCACAGCGGTCGCTCCCACAGACAGTAGGGGTCAGACGTCGGTCATTTCCAGGTCGGCGATCTTGCGGGTGAGGGTGTTGCGACCCCAGCCCAGAAGCTCCGCGGCGTCGCGCTTGCGGCCGCCCGTGTGCTTCAGCGCGGTGCGGATCACCACGCGCTCGAAGCACGGCATGGCGACGTCGAGCAGCGGCGCGTGGCCCGGGCGCGACAGCAGATCGTCAGCCCAGCGCTCCAGTGCTTCCTCCCAATCGTCGGCGACGGCATTGTGGCTTCCGGGCTCGCTGCTTCCGAGCTCCGGGGGCAGGTCTTCGACGTGAATCTCGCGGCCGGAAGCCATCACCGTGAGCCAGCGGCAGGTATTCTCGAGCTGGCGCACGTTGCCCGGCCAGGGCAGCGAACAGAGGTACTCGCGGGTCTCCGGGCGGATGATCTTGGGCTCGCCGCCGAGCTCGTCAGCTGCCTTGTCAAGGAAGTGGCGGGCCAGCAGGGGAATGTCGGTTTTGCGCTCCGCCAAGGTGGGCACGTGCACGCTGATGACGTTCAGACGGTGGAACAGGTCCTCACGGAACGTCCCCTGCTTGACCCGCGCCTCCAGATCCTGGTGGGTGGCGGCGATGATGCGCACGTCCACCTTGATGGGGGAATGGCCGCCCACCCGGTAGAACTCGCCGTTGGAGAGCACCCGGAGCAGGCGCGTCTGGGTGTCCGCTGGCATGTCGCCGATCTCGTCGAGAAACAGGGTCCCGCCGTGCGCTTGCTCGAAACGCCCCACTCGCTGGTTGTTGGCTCCCGTGAACGCGCCCTTCTCGTGGCCGAACAGCTCCGACTCCACCAGCTCGCGGGGAATCGCCGCCATGTTCAGCGCGACGAAGCTGCCGTTCGAGCGCGGGCTGTGGCGATGCAGCGCCCGGGCAACTAGCTCCTTGCCGGAGCCGGAGGCGCCGCGGATCAGCACCGTCACGTTGGAGTTGGCGAGCCGGCCGATGGCCCGGAACACCTCCTGCATGGCCGGCGCCTGACCGATGATTTCCTGCGCCGGTTCCGGCTCGGCGGGGCGCGTGGGGGTCTTGGCCTCTCCGGCGAATGTGATGGCGCGGCGGACGATGGCGATGGCATCGTCCACGTCGAATGGCTTCGGCAGGTACTCGAAGGCGCCGCTCTGATAGGCGTTGATGGCGCTGTCCAGGTCCGAGTGCGCAGTCATGACGATGACGGGCAGCTCGGGATAGGCCGCGTGAATGCGATCGATGAACTCCATGCCGTCAGTGCCCGGCATGCGCACGTCGGTGATCACGGCGATCGGGCGCTCGTCGTCCAGGTGATGCATGGCGTGGTCCGCCGAGGCGAAGGCGGTGATGGGAATGCCCGCCGCCGACATGGCCCGCTCCAGCACCCAGCGGATGGAGCGGTCGTCGTCGACCACCCAGACCCGGTTATTCATGGACGTCCCCCTGGTCTTCCACGGGCAGGAACACCGAGAAACAGGTCCGACCGGGATGGCTGTTGCATTCGATGATTCCGCCGTGCTGGCCGATGATGTTCTGGGTGATCGCGAGGCCGAGCCCGGTGCCTTCGGGTCGGCCGCTGATCATGGGAAAGTACATTCGCTCGAGCATGTCTTCGGCGATCCCCGGTCCGTTGTCGACGATGTCGATCTGCAGCACGATCCGGTGCAGGCGCGAGCCGATGGTGAACTGGCGCATGATTCGGCTGCGCAGGCAGATCGTCGGATGAGAGCGGCCCTTCACCGCTTGCGCGGCGTTCGAGACGATGTTCAGAATTGCCTGGATGAGCTGCGCCTCGTCACCGTGGGCGGGCGGCAGGCTCGGGTCGTAGTCCCGCTCGAAGCGGATGGTGCCGGCGGTTTCCGCGTCCACCAGGCGGATCACGTGCTCCAGGACGGCATGCACATTGACAGAGTGCTTTTCCGTCTCGCGGTTGGGTCCGAGCATGCGGTCCACCAGCGCCTTCAGCCTGTCCGCCTCATCGATGATGACGCGGGTGTACTCCTTCAGCCGGTCCTCGCTGAGCTCGCGCTCGAGAAGCTGAGCCGCACCGCGCACGCCTCCTAGCGGATTCTTGATCTCATGGGCCAGTCCGCGCACGAGCTTACGGGTGGTCTCCTGGGAGAAGGCCGCGTGGTCGTCTCGGTTGATGCGGATCAGCCGGTTGATGGGCTGAAGCTCGACGATCAGGTGGCCGATGGTTTCCTCCAGGGAGATCGTCAGGTCGGCCACCACCTCGTGACCATCGCGGGTGCGAAACCGGGCGCCGCGGCGGGTGACGGATTGCCCGGTGCTCAGCACGGCTTCCGCGCCCGCGAACAGCTCCGCGTCCGCGGGGCTCACCAGCTCCGCGGCGCGGACACCGGATGAACGGCGATCGCTGCTGCCGAGCAGAGCCTCAGCTGCGGCGTTCAGGTAACACACGCGCAGGTCCGGTGTCAGGACCATGACGGCGGTGCTCAGGTAGTCCAGAACGTCGACCTTGTTCAACTTCATCATCGGTGCGCGCTGCTGCCGTCGTGGCACCCTGAGTCCGGCCGGATTGGCTCGCCCCGACTTGAGCAAAAAGCGGTCCAATGTGGGAGTCGCCCCATCCGGCCGAAATGTGAGTAATTACTATCGCTGAAGCCGCTGCGAGCGCTCAGGGGTTGAGTGCTCGGTCGGCCATGACCAATGGAAGGCCCCGCCTCTGCCGCACCGCTGTGGCGCAGCAGATCGCACCAAATTAGTGCATCGACAGTGGGCCGTCAATGGCCCGGCGCGGGCTGCAGCAGCACGGAGCGGCGCTGCAGATGGAACGTCACCGGCTGGCTGCCCGCCACGGTGTTGCCGGCCGCGTTCACGATTCGCACCTCGACCACGTGGGTGCCGCGGTCCACGTTGGTGAGCTGCGCCATGGTGCCGGTCACCGACTGACGCAGCACACCGTCGAGGAAGACCTGCAGCGCGTCGCCTTCGTGCAGCCCCGGCTGGACCTCGGCCGCCACCGGAACGTTGCCTGCGTTGTCCCGGATGGTGGCGTCGTTGGCAGGCGCCGCGATGCTCACCGAGTCGTAGCCCGTCGAGCCCGCGGCCCGATCCCCACCGCCGGTGTCGCCGTTTTCCCGGTCCCGCAGCCATTCGTCCACGGTGCGGGCCCCGTCTCCGGCGTGTTGCTCCGGCGGGCTGTAGGAGTTGCCCTGGTTCAGGTTTACGGCCTCTTCCCGTTCTCCCCCCGTCGGTGGTACGTCTGTGAACACCACGTTGCCGCTCTCGTCCACCGTCCGGTAGATGGTGGTGGCCGCAAAGCCGACGGGCGCGCACAGCATCGCGGTGAGGCCGAGCAGCATGGCGGCCGCCAACCGGGTCCTCTGGGGTATCGAGCAGGTCATGAACGTCAACCTCGAAGGTGGATGTCAACCACCTATTCTGACACCGGAAAGAAAAAAAAAGCCCCAATTCGTCAAGGAATTGGGGCTTGGCAGGCGCCGCTGCCGACGCCAGACGGCAAGGTGCGGCAGGCCGCGCCGTCACACGCTGTAGTACATCTCGAACTCGGCCGGATGGGTCAGCATGCGCAGATAGTTCACCTCTTCGTGCTTCAGGGCCAGGTACCCGTCGATGGCGCCGTCGGTGAACACGCCGCCGGCCTTGAGGAAGTCGCGGTCGGCATCGAGAGCGTTCAGCGCCTCCTCCAGGGAGTGTGCCACCGTGGGAATGTCGTGAAGCTCCTCCGGCGGCAGGTCGTAGAGGTCCTTGTCCAGGGAATCGCCAGGGTGGATCTCGTTCTGGATGCCGTCGAGCCCCGCCATCAGCATGGCGGCGAAGGCCAGGTAGGGGTTGGCCGTGCTGTCGGGGAAGCGCACCTCGACCCGGTAAGCGCGCGGGTTGCCGCCCTGGATGTAGGGTACGCGAATCGACGCGGAGCGGTTGCGGGCGGAGTAGGCCAGCAGCACGGGCGCTTCGAAGCCCGGCACCAGGCGCTTATAGGAGTTGGTGGCGCTGTTGGTGAAGGCGTTCAGGGCCTTGGCGTGCTTGATGATGCCGCCGACGTAGAACAGCGCGGTCTCCGACAGGCCCGCGTACTTGTCGCCGTGGAACAGGTTCTTGTCGCCCTTGGAGATGGATTGGTGCACGTGCATGCCGTTGCCGTTGTCACCCACCAGCGGCTTCGGCATGAAGGTCGCCGACTTGCCGTAGGCGTCCGCCACATTGTGCACGCAGTACTTGTAGATCTGCACCTCGTCGGCTTTCTTCACCAGGGTGTTGAAACGCACGCCGATCTCGTTCTGACAGGCGGTGGCCACCTCGTGGTGGTGCACCTCGCAGATCAGGCCCATGGATTCCATCGCGGTGCACATGGCGGCGCGCAGGTCCGCAGCGGAATCAACCGGAGGCACCGGGAAGTAACCGCCCTTGACCCGGGGGCGGTGGCCGAGGTTTCCGCCTTCGAACTCGGAATGCGACGACCAGGCGGCCTCCTCGGCGCCGATGGTGTAGCTGGCGCCGCTGATATCCACCTTCCAGCGGACGTCGTCGAACACGAAGAACTCGCACTCCGGGCCGAAATAGGCGGTGTCGCCGATCCCGGTGGTCTTCAGGTAAGCCTCCGCTTTCTTCGCGATGGAGCGCGGATCGCGGTCGTAGGGCTGCATGGTGCTCGGCTCGACGATGTCGCAGCGCAGATTGAGAGTGGTGTCGTCCCGGAACGGATCCAGCACCGGGGTGTCGTCGTCGGGCATCAGGATCATGTCCGACTCGTTGATGGCCTTCCAGCCGGCGATGGACGAGCCGTCGAACATGATGCCGTCCTGCAGGGCGTCCGCATCCAGCCGGGCCGCGGGCATCGTGGTGTGCTGTTCCTTCCCCTTCGGATCGGTGAAGCGCAGATCCACCCATTTGACGTCGTTGTCGTTGATCATCTTCAGTGTCTTGTCGGACATCTCGTTTACCTGCTCCTGGTCTTGGATTACCTGTTGGCGGTGGGGCGCGATGATCGAATTTGGCTCATGCGCTGCCGCGGACGCGCTCGCGGTGCGCAATAACTGTGCCACGGCAGAAACCCCGGGATCCGAGGCCCACACGGTTTGCGGACACTAACATTCGCACCGACGTGGGGCATCCGGCCGCGTTATCCCCGAGATGTGCACCAATTTGGTGCCGGCTTCTGTCACGGCTCCCCCGGCCGGCGGAGCCGATCAGTCTGACACACGCAACCGGATATGAAAATGCGCCTGGGGGGTTCCCGGGCAGGTGCCCATGCTGCACTCCCGGTCGTCCAGGTAGGCGTGCCCGTGCACCCGACACCAGGCCCGGATATCGTGCAGCGCGCCCGGATCTGTCGCCAGCACCTCCAGCTCGACGCCGGGCGCCAGGGTTTTGACCCTGTCCTGAGTGCGGATCACCGGCAGCGGACACAACAGCCCCAGAGCGTCGAGTCTGGCGGTGGCAGTTCCGCTCATTCAGATCCACCACTCGTGGCGGACTTCCTGTGGCGGCAAGGGCGCCACCTCGAGCACCTCGCCGCTGCCCTTCGGAGGCTCCACGCTCACCTGGACCTGCTCGGCATCCCGGCCCTGGCTGTAGCGGGCGAGGATGCGCGCGGCCAGGCGGATGCCGTCGCGGTCCGGGTCGCCGTCCACCAGGCACAACGGCCCGCGGTGACTCAAGGTTCGCAGGGTGAGGAACTGCTTGCGATAGCCCTCGAGGTAGCGGTTCTCGCCGTCCTCGCGGCCTAGGATCAGCTTGTACGTCGGCGCCGGGCGCAGATGCCGGCCCACCTTCAGCAGCATGATGTCGTCCAGCTCGTAATCGCGGCGGCCCTGAGCCTTCCACAGGTCCTGGAGCTTGGCTGAGTAGTCGGCGTTGGTGAGGAAGCAGCAGCCCCCGGCCGGTTGCGCCCATTCCGTGAAGCCGAGCTCCCTGGCCAGGGCCATCTGCGGCTTACGGTTGCGGCCGTGGAAGTCGAACAGCTTCTCCCGGTCCACCCAGCCTTCCCGCTCGGGCAGCGTCTCGGGCAGGTGCTTGGCGCACAGCGGGCGGAGCAGCCGGTCCTCGGCCCCCGACTCCCGCGCCACCAACGGCATGGTGTCTTTACGCTGACTCTTCGGCCGCTGGCCCACTACTTCGCCGGTGATGATGAAATCGAAGCCGTTCGCCTCCATGAAGCCCCAGGCCAGCGCCTTGTTGACCATGAAGATCTTGCAGTCGAGGCACGGATTCAGATTGGCGCCGTAGCCGTGCCTGGGATTCAGCACCACGTCCTTGTATTCGTCGATGACGTCGACGATGTGCAGCTTCATGCCCAGTTGCTCGGCGACCCAGAGGGCGTTGTTGCGTTTGGGCGCTTTGGACTTGCGCTCGCGGATAGCGTGGGTGTGGCCTTCCACGCAGAAGCCCGTATAGAAGTTCAGCCCCTCCACGTGGATGCCTTGATCCATGATCACCCGGGCCGCCAGCATGGAGTCGAGACCGCCGGAAATGAGCGCGACAGCTTTACGTTGTTCCGTCATAATCCGCCGCCATTTCTCGTCCTGCCAATCCGGTAGACCCCCTACACGGGCCGCGCAGTTTAGTAGGATCAGTTCAGTGTCGCAAAGTGAGCACCAAGCGGTAGAGCTTCGCAACGTGGCGATCATCGCCCACGTAGACCACGGCAAGACCACCCTGGTGGACCGGCTGCTGCAGCAGACCGGCACCATCGCCCGTGAGTCACAGGAGCGGGTGATGGACGTGGGCGAGCTGGAGCGCGAGCGCGGCATCACCATCCTGTCGAAGAACACGTCCATCGATTACGGCGGCTACCGCATCAACATCGTCGATACACCCGGCCACGCCGACTTCGGCGGTGAGGTAGAGCGGATCATGTCCATGGTGGACTCGGTGCTGCTGCTGGTGGATGCCGTGGACGGCCCCATGCCCCAGACCCGCTTCGTCACCCAGAAAGCGTTCGCCGCGGGGCTGAACCCCATCGTCGTGGTCAACAAGGTGGACCGCGCCGGCGCCGACCCCTACCGGGTGATCGATCAGGTCTTCGATCTCTTCGATAGCCTCGGCGCCACCGACAAGCAGCTCGACTTCCCGGTGATCTACACCTCGGCACTGCTTGGCCAAGCGGGCCCCGAGCCGGATCAGCTCCGCGACGACATGACGCCGCTGCTCGACGCCATCGTCCGCCACGTGCCGCCGCCGGAGGTGGACGAGAACGGGCCGTTTCAGATGCAGATCAGCTCCCTCGCCTACTCGAGCTACCTCGGCGTGATGGGCATCGGCCGCATCCGCCGCGGCCACATCGAACGCAACACGCCGGTGGTGGCGGTGGACCGCCACGGTGCCACCCGGCGCACCCGGGTGCTTTCCATTCTGGGTTATCACGGCCTGGAGCGCGCCGAGCGGCCGTCTGCGGCCGCCGGCGACATCGTCTGCGTCACCGGCGTCGAAGGCATCGGCATATCGGATACCCTCTGCGCGCCGGAGAAGGTGGAGGCGCTGCCGCCGCTGGTGGTGGACGAGCCGACGCTCACAATGATGTTCTGCGTGAACACCTCGCCTTTCGCCGGACGCGAGGGCGACTTCCTCACCAGCCGCCAGCTCAAGGAGCGGCTGTGGCGGGAGGCGTCACACAACGTGGCGCTGTCGGTGAAAGAAACCGGCGACCGCGATCGCTTCGAGGTCTCCGGGCGCGGTGAGCTGCACCTCTCGGTGCTGATCGAGACCATGCGCCGGGAAGGCTACGAGCTGGCCGTGTCGCGTCCGCAGGTGATCACGAAGGTCCTCGACGGCCAGGTGATGGAGCCGTACGAGGACGTGACCGTGGACATCGAGGAGGCCTATCAGGGCAAGGTCATGGAGAGCCTGGGCGAACGCCGCGGCGAGCTCACCGACATGAAGAGTGACGGCCAGGGCAGGGCGGTGCTGCGTTATCGCCTGCCTACCCGTGGGCTCATGGGCTACCGGCCGCAGTTTCTCTCCATGACCTCCGGGACGGGAATCCTCACCTTCGGCTCCGCCGGCTACGGACGGCGCCTGGACGTGGATCTCGGCAACCGCTCGAGCGGTGTGCTGGTTTCGATCGCCGAGGGCAGGGCGGTGGCTTATGCGCTGTTCAACCTGCAGAACCGCGGCAGGCTCATGGTCGGTGCCGGGGACGAGGTCTATGAAGGCATGGTGGTGGGCATCCACAGCCGCGACAACGACCTGACGGTGAACCCCATGAAGGAGAAGAAGCTCACCAACATCCGCGCCGCGGGCAGCGACGAGAATATCCTGCTTACCCCGCCCGTGCGCATGTCGCTGGAACAGGCGCTCGAGTTCATCGATGAGGACGAGCTGGTGGAGGTAACGCCGAAAGCGATCCGCATCCGCAAGCGGTTCTTGAAGGAGCACGAGCGCAAGAGCTCGAGCCGGAGGGCGGTCGGCGGTTGATGAAGGCCCTGCTGCAGCGGGTGAGCGAGGCCAGCGTCACCGTTGCCGGCGAGCGGGTGGCCGCAATCGGTGTTGGGCTGCTGGTGTTTCTGGGTGTGGAGCCTGAGGACGGCGCGGCCGAGGCCGATGCGCTCGCGGGAAAGATCGTGGCGCTGCGCATTTTCCCCGACCTAGACAAGCCCATGAACCGGTCGGTCGCCGACGTGCAGGGCGAGATTCTCGTGGTGTCGCAATTCACGCTTGCCGCGGATACCAGCCGCGGCAACCGCCCCGGCTTCAGCACCGCTGCGCCGCCGGAGCAGGCCGAGCCGCTGTATGAGCAATTCGTCTCGATCCTCCGCCGGCGTCACCCCGGGGTGGCCACGGGCGTATTCGGCGCGGACATGAAGGTGGCGCTCGTCAACGACGGGCCGGTGACTTTTCTGCTGGAGCGCTGAGCCGTCCGTCAGGGCTGTTCGTTTTCGATCCGGGTGAGCCAGTAATCGGCGTCGTAGCCGTCGTCGCCGGTGAGGTACCGCCACAGGCGAATCCGATTGAGGTACTCGAGCCGCTCGGTGTCCTGCTCGAACCACGGTTCTCTGCGGGTGAGGATGGCGGCGACGCTGTCGTCGTCCGCTCGGCTGCCCGTCCAGAAGATCGGCCGTTGCCCGGGGTCCGGGCCCTCCGAATCGTCGGTGTTCCACAGCCGGTGCTGCGGCTCCCGCGGGCACAGGCGGATCTTGAACATGTAGCGCAGTCGGTCGGACCGGTTCAGGCCGCCGCCGTGCCAGATGCCGTGGTGCATGATCAACACGGTGCCGGCGGCGCAGACCACGTGCTGCTGTCCGCGGATGTTCTGATAACGGGCGATGGCGGCCTCGCTGACCAGCCGCAGGTGAGAGCCGGGCAGGAACCGGGTGCCGCCCATGTCCGCGGCTACCTGGTGCGGGAAGTACATGAGCTGGATGTCGAAAGCCCGCCGAGGATCGATGGTGGAATCCTGGTGGTAGGGCTGGGAGACCGGTTCCCGCCCTTCCGCACGATAAAACGCCGGCGGATACGTGACGTGCAGGAAGTGGTGGTCGAACGCCGGCTGGTTGCCTACCAGGCTGGCGATGGCGCCGCGCACCCGGGGCAGCGCGAGAACGCCGGCGACGGGGGAACCCTGTGGGTACGCGTCTGCGAGCGGTGTCCCCGCGGGAATGGCCGGAATGGCGGAACCCGCCATGATGCGCCGGTAGTGCTGGCGGATGCTCGAGACCTCCGCCGCGGGCACGTGGTGCACCTGTTCCAGGAAGGCCCGATTCAGATACTCCGGCACGGCCTCGTCGAGACGCAGGAACCCTCGGGCAGCGAACGTCGCCATCTCCAGCGTGCTCAGCAACTGCACGGCGTCTGCCGCGGCCGTCATCCGACCAGCTTCTCGAACAGAAATTCGTACTTCAGATAGGCGGTGCGAAACTCGTCTCCTGGCGCATGGGGTAGAAGTGGGCTCGCCTGGATCAACCGCCAGCCGTCGCGGAGCGCCGCCAGCCCGCTATCGTAGGGTGGATCATCGGCGTCTCCGGCCATGTGCTCCCGGGTCGCGGTCCCATCGTAGAAAGACCAGCCGATCACGGCGGCGTCGAGGCCCGAGTGAGCGAGATAGAGCACCATCACCTGCTGGCGAGCCCCGTCGCTCATGGCCTTTGGGTGTCGACACCGTCTGCCGCGTCGGCGTGACTGGTGTCCGCCCCAGCCTCGGCCTGAGCGGTGCGCCGCAGAGTGAGCCTGGCCAGGAACAGCCCCGATTCGAACAGCATCCAGGTGGGAATGGCCAGCAGAAGCTGTGAGAGCACGTCGGGCGGGGTGAGCAGCATGCCGAGCACGAAGCAACCGACGATGATATAAGGCCGCTTCTTGACCAGCGCGTCCACTGACACCAGCCCGGTCCACACCATCAGCAGGATGGCGATGGGCACCTCGAAGACGAAGCCGAAGGCGAAGAACAGCTTGATCACGAAATCCAGGTAGCTGTTGATGTCGGTCATCCAGGTGGCGGTCGCTGGGATCGTGTGCGCGAAGAACTGGAACACCATGGGAAAAACCAGGAAATAGGCGAACGCGGTGCCGCAGTAAAACAGCAGGATGGCGGAAACCAGGAGCGGCAGGGCGAACCGCTTTTCCTTCAGATACAGCCCCGGCGCGACGAAGGCCCAGGCTTCATAAAGCATGAACGGCATGGAGACGAAGACGGCGGTGAAGACCGCCATCTTGAACGGCGTGAGAAACGGCGAAGCCACCTCGGTGGCGATCATGCTCGAGTTCTTCGGCAGGTGCGCCATGAGTGGCGCAGCGACGAACTCGTAGATGTCGTTGGCGAAATAGTAGATCGGCACGAACACCAGCCCGAGGACGATCAGCGCGTGCAGGATGCGGCTGCGCAGCTCGATGATGTGATCGAGAAACGGCTGCTCGTTGGACTCCACCAGGGCGTCGTGCTCGCCTGGATCCACCTTAGCCACGGCGCTGCTCGCCGGCGCCGGATTCGCGCTCGCGGGTTCTGTCGGACGAGGACTCGGCGCCCGCGGACGGGCCGGCGTCCGCCGTGGGCGCAGCGGGCGCGGCGGCCGAGGGCGCAATCACCGACTCGGCCGGCGACTCCGGCGCCTGCTCGGCATCCGCTGTCTGTTTGCCGGACGCCACCGGCTCGACACCTTCGGGAGGCGCCGTGCTGGCATGCACGGAGTCGCGCACGTCCCGCTCGATGCGCTTCATCTCTTCCATGACCGCTTCGTTGTGGAGCTGCCGCCGGATCTCGTCCATGCCGATCTCTTTCTCGATCTCCGCCTTGACGTTGGCGAAGCTGCGGCGCAGGCGCCCCACCCACAGGCCCAGGGTCCTGAGCGCCTCGGGCAACCGCTCCGGCCCGATGACCAGCAGCCCGACGATGGCGATCAGAATCAGCTCGGTAAAGCCGATCTCAAACATTCGTGTCTTGCTTGCTCTCTGCCTGCTGCCGGTTACGGTTCACTTCGCCTTCGATGACCCGCGGGTCTTCCTTGTCGGCTGGTTTGTCTTCCTCGCCGACGGCGTTACGGAACCCCTTGATGGCTGATCCGAGATCGGAACCCAGGGACTTCAGCCGCTTGGGACCGAAGATCAGGAGCACGATGGCCAGGATGACCAGCAGCTCCGTCAGTCCAAATCCTCCGAACATGATCTACTCCGTGTGGTGGCCGGCCGTCGTGGGGCCAGCGAACGAAACCATTGTGACACTGGCGCGGTGTGGGGGCGATCTCCCTTAGGAGGGGTCCCCGGGCGGGGAAGTTCCCTTGTGGTCGGGGTCACCCCCAGCCTGACGGCCAGCCTGACGGCCAGCCTGACGGCCAGCCTTCTCGTCATGGCCCGAGGTGCCGAAACGGGCGGCCAGGGCTTCCAGCACCCAGCGCGGCTCCTGCTCCAGATGCACCAGCATGACCAGGGTGTGGAACCACAGGTCCGCGACCTCGCCGATCAGGGCGTCGTCGCGCTCGCCGGGCAGCGTGTCCTTCGCGGCCAGAATCGTCTCGGTAGCCTCCTCGCCCACCTTCTCGAGGATCCGGTTGAGCCCTCGCGCATACAGCGCCGCCACGTACGACTGTCCGGGATCCGCTCCGCGGCGGGTCTTCAGCACGCCCACCAGAGCTTCCACGATGTCTTGGTCGATTGCCGTCATCAGCCGGATCTCACGGGCGTATCAGGAGCATAGAACCTACTGCGGCGCTGAGCAGGCCGGCGAGGGTGCCCCATGCACTGCCGGACTCGAGGGAATGGGAAATGGGCGCCCATAGTAGGACGCTTGCCGCCAGGATCAAAGCGGTGCCCGAGAGGCGCCGGGTCCGCCAGCGGCGGTCGAGCTTGTCCAGACGCTTTTCCATCGTCTGCAGCGCATCGCCCTGGCGCTGCAGGGCCCGCCCCAGCTGGGTGAGCTGAGTGCCGGTGCGGGCCATGAGCGCCGGCAGCCGCGGCAGCTGGGCGAGAATGGTGGGGGCGTACTCGGCGAATTCCCTGAGCGCCGCCGCGGGGCCGACGTGCTCGGCCACCCACCGCTCCATGAACGGCTTCGCCGTCTCCCACAGATCGAGCTCGGGATAAAGCTCGCGGCCCAGACCTTCAATGTAGAGCAGGGTCTTCTGCAGCAGCACGAGCTGCGGCTGGATCTCCATGTCGAATGCCCGCGCGGTGTCGAACAGCTTCACCAGGAACGAGCCGAAGGAGATCTGGTTCAGAGGTTTGGCGAAAATGGGCTCACAGACCGCCTTTATGACCTGCTCGAACTCGTACGGGTCGGTCTTCTCCGGCACCCAACCGGACTCCAGATGCAACCGCGCCACCTCGGCGTAGTCCCGGTTGAAGAACGCCAGGAGGTTTCGCGCCAGGTAGTCTTGATCCTCACGGGTGAGGGAGCCGATGATGGCGCAGTCGATGGCGATGTAGCTGGGATCGGCGGGATCACTGGCGTCGACGAAGATGTTGCCCGGATGCATGTCGGCGTGGAAGAAGTTGTGCACGAAGACCTGGGTGAAGAAAGTCTCTACGCCGCGGTCGGCCAGCTTCTTGAGATCCGTTCCCCGCGCCCTCAGCGCTGCCATGTCGCCGATGGGAATGCCATGGATGCGCTCCAGCACCAGCACGTTGCGGCGGGTGAGGTCCCAATACACCCGGGGAACGTAGAGCAGCGGCGAGTCGGCGAAGTTGGCCCTGAGGCGCGCCGTGTTGGACGCTTCCTGCTCGAGATCGAGCTCACGGAAGATGGTCTGCTCGTAGTCTTTCACTACGTCCAACAGGTGCAGCCGACGGGCTTCCCGGGAATGTTCCTCCAGAAATCCGGCCAGGAGCTCGAGCAGGTCGATGTCTTCGCGGATGATCTTTTCGATGCCCGGCCGCACGACTTTCACCACCACCTGGGTGCCGTCGGGCAGGGCGGCAGCGTGAACCTGGGCCACCGACGCCGACGCCATCGGGTCGAGCTCGAAGTAGCCGAACGCGTCCTCGATGGGCTTGCCGATGGCCTGCTCGACGAGGCGCCGCGCCTGCTCGCCCGGAAACGGCAGCACGTGATCCTGCAGCCGCGCCAGCTCGTCGGCGATGTCCCGGGGCAACAGATCCCGGCGGGTGGAGAGCAGTTGCCCGAACTTGATGAACACCGGGCCGAGGTACTCGAGCGCCATTCTGAGCCGGGCGCCGCGGGATGCACCCCGGGCCGGGATCAGCCGGGCGGGGGACAGCTTGAGCAGCCACTGGTAGCGGCGCGGCAGCGGACCGGCGCCGCCGGGCTCTCCCTCGAGCAAGGTATCCAGCCGGTAGCGGCTGACCGCCCAGACGACGCTGGCCAGGCGTCTGAGGGCCTTCATCGTGCCTTCCTGTGCCGCTCCTCGACGTCGACCCGGGCGGCGAGCCGATCCACGCGCAGCCGCAGATCGCTGAGCTCGTCGAGAAATCGTTCCGCCTGCCGGCGGTCGACGAAGCTACGCGCGGCTTCCTGCTTCGCGGTATGGCCGGCGGCTTGCAACACCGAGTGAGCGGTGGAGAGCGCGAGCTCGGCGGCGCCGAGTGCTGCCTGGGCCAGCTCCCGGCCGAGCAGACTGCCGAGCGGGCCGCCGAAGTCCGGCCGGTAGGCCGTGAGCGCGGCGGCCAGCTCGGCGAGCACGGTCTCGTCGCCGTCGATGCTGAGACCGGTGGCGGCGGCGCTTTCTCCGCCGACCAGCCGGGCCATCAGGTTCGGCGGAGAACCTCGAACGATCACGTTGGGGCGCTCGGGCGGGTGAGGGAAGAACCGCAACCGTCCGCCCGTGACTGCCAGCGCGAAGTGCCGCTCCGTGAGGGGCGGCGGCAGGGTGGCGGTGATCTGGATCTGTCGGCCCTCCAGAGCCGACAGCCGCGCCCGATGGCTGGGGTCGAGATCCAGGCTCCGGTTGGCGAGCTCGGCCAGAGCATCGGTCAGCAGCGACTCGAGGCCGCGGCCCGGCGACGTCACGGCCTGACGCCCCGATGAATGGCGGCGATGCCGCCGGCCAGGTCGTGGTACTCCACCTCGGCGAGACCGGCGTCTTCCATCATGAGCTTCAGCGCCTTCTGAGGCGGATGGACGCGGATGGATTCCACCAGGTATCGGTAGCTCTCCGCGTCGCCAACCACCAACTTGCCGAGGCCGGGCCAGAACGCCTGAAAGACCGAGTAGGCGGACTCGAGCAGCGGGCTCGCGGGCTTTGAGAACTCGAGCACCAGTAGCACCCCGCCGGGGCGGAGCACCCGGCGGATCTCCCGGAGGGCGCTTTCCTTGTCGGTGAAGTTGCGCAGGCCGAAACCGATGGTTACGCAGTCGAAGCTCGCGTCCGCGAACGGCAGCGACTCCGCCGACGTCTGGCAGAACCCGACCTGGGCGTGCCCGTGGTCCAGCAGCCGGTCACGTCCCACCGCCATCATGGCGGCATTGATGTCCGCCAGCACCACCCGGCCGTCGACGCCCACTGCGTCCGCGAACAGGGCCGACAGATCGCCCGTGCCGCCCGCCAGATCCAGCACCCGCATACCCGGGCGAACTCCGGACATCTCCACCGTCATGCGCTTGAACAGCCGGTGGGTGCCGAGGGACATCAGGTCGTTCATGATGTCGTAACGGTCGGCCACGCGCTCGAAGACGCCCCCCACCAGGCGCGTCTTCTCCCGTGCGCTCACCCGTCGATAGCCGAAATCCACCGGCCTGTCTTGTGGCACCTCGTTACCCCGGAAGCGAGCTGGAAGCCGCGATTTTACGCTTTGGGGTTCCATTGGCCCACCGGAATCGCCGGCAGCCGGGAGGCGTTGGCGGCCTTGAGCTCCGAGAGGTATTCCTGCCAGTAGCGATCCTGATGCGCGCCCAGGTCGCGGAGGAACTCCCAGCCGTAGAGGCCGGTGTCGTGTCCGTCGTCGAAGATCAGGCGCACCGCGTAGTTCCCCACCGGCTCGACGGCGGTGACTGCCACATATTTCTTGCCCGTCTGCAGGCGCCGCTCGTCCCGTGAGTGGCCGCGCACCTCGGCGGACGGCGAATACACCCTGAGAAGCTCCGCCGGTAACTCGACGGTGACGTCCTCGAACGCCACCTCGAGGATCCGTGATTTCCGGCGGTAGGTGATTTTTGCGGGGGGCACGGCCATGGGTTCGCGATCCGCCGCTACAGAATGTAGCGCGACAAGTCCTGGTTCTTGACCAGCTCCGCGAGCTGATCGTCCACGTAGGCGGCATCGATGGCCAGCGCCTGTCCGCCGCCTTCGGCGGCCTGGAACGAGGCGCTCTCCAGGAGCCGCTCCATCAGCGTGTGCAGGCGCCTCGCGCCGATGTTCTCCGTTCCCTCGTTCACCTGCCAGGCCAGCTCGGCGATGCGTGCGAGGCCGTCGTCGGTGAAGGTGAGATCGACGCCTTCGGTGCCGAGCAGCGCCCGGTACTGCTCAGTCAGGCTGGCGTTCGGCTCCACCAGAATCCGCCGGAAGTCCTCCGGGGTGAGCGCCGCCAGCTCCACCCGGATGGGCAGACGGCCCTGCAGCTCGGGGATGAGGTCGGAGGGCTTCGACAGATGAAAAGCGCCGGAAGCGATGAACAGGATATGGTCGGTGCGCACCATGCCGTAACGGGTGGACACCGTGCAGCCTTCGATCAGCGGCAGCAGATCGCGCTGCACCCCTTCTCTGGACACGTCCACGCCGGTGGTCTCGCCCCGCTTCGTGACCTTGTCCATCTCGTCGATGAAGACGATTCCCGTCTGCTCGACCGCCTCGACCGCCCGGGCCTTGACCTCGTCCTCGTTGACGAGCTTCGCGGCCTCTTCCTCGCGCACCTTGCGGCGGGCGTCCCTGATCTTGAGCCGCACGGTCTTCTTGCGGCCCTGCCCCAGGTTGCTGAACATGTTCTGAAGCTGGCTGGTCATCTCCTCCATGCCGGGCGGCGCCATGATCTCCACGCCCACGGGCGCCGCGGAGAACTCGAGCTCCACCTCCTTGTCGTCCAGCTCGCCTTCGCGCAGGCGCTTGCGGAAGAGTTGACGGGTGCTCGAGTCGGACGGCTTGGTTTCCTCGTCCTGCTGAAAGCTCACCTGCCGCGGGGAGGGCAGGAGGGCGTCGAGGATGCGCTCTTCGGCTTCGTCCTCGGCGCGATGACGCACCTGCTCCATCTGGGACTCCCGCTCCATCTTGACGGCGGCGTCCGCGAGATCGCGGACGATGGACTCCACGTCCCGCCCGACGTAGCCCACCTCGGTGAACTTGGTGGCCTCTACCTTGATGAACGGGGCGCCCGCAAGCTTCGCCAGCCGGCGCGCGATCTCGGTCTTGCCCACCCCGGTAGGGCCGATCATGAGGATGTTCTTGGGTGTGACCTCTTCCGCCAGCTCCGGCGCCAGCTGCATTCGCCGCCAGCGGTTGCGCAGCGCGATCGCCACCGCCCGCTTGGCCTGCTGCTGACCGATGATGTGCTTGTCCAGCTCGTGGACGATTTCCCGCGGCGTCATCAACATCATGACGATTCCAGGACCTCGATGGTGCGATTCTGATTGGTGTAGATGCAGATGTCGCCGGCGATTGCCAGCGCCCGCTCGACGATGCTGCGCGCGTCCAGGTCGGTGTTCTCCACCAGCGCCCGGGCCGCGGCATGAGCGTACGGCCCGCCGGAGCCGATCGCGACGACGCCGGCCTCGGGCTCGATGACGTCGCCGGTGCCCGACAGCAGCAGCGAGGCCGAGGCGTCAGCAACGATCAGCATGGCTTCCAGGCGCCGCAACGCCCGATCCGTGCGCCAGTCCTTGGCCAGCTCGACGGCGGCCCGGGTGAGGTTTCCCTGGAACTTGTCGAGGTTCGCCTCGAACCGCTCGAACAGCGTGAAGGCGTCCGCGGTGCCGCCGGCGAACCCGGCGAGCACCTTGTCGTTGTGCAGCCGCCGTACCTTGCGGGCGTTGCCTTTCATGACGGTCTGGCCCAGCGAGACCTGGCCGTCACCCCCTAGGGCGACCTGGCCGGCGCGATGGACACAGAGAATGGTGGTTGCGTGGGGCTGCTGCATGCTGTTCCTGCGTATCGGATCGAGGATAGTGGGGACCCACAGACGCTATTGCAATCCGTTCATCTGCGATCCGTCCCATGCTCATGCAATGCTCATGCAATCGCCGAGCCCCTACTGCTTGGGGCGGCGCATCCAGATGGCGGCGATGTTCTTCTCGCGCAGCCGGGTCAGCGCCCGTTCGGCGTCCACCCGGCGGTCATAAGGACCCACGGTCACTCGGTACCAGGGGCGGGTGTCCAGGTTGGTCGCGCTGGTGGCGGCGGGCAGGTCCATGAGCAGAAGCGCCGCGCGCAGCCGCTCGGCGTCGTCCCGGGAGCGGAACGAGGCCGCCTGAATGATGATCTCTTCCGGCTGATCGGTCTTGGCCCGGGGCTCACTTTCGTACCGCGTCGGATCGGCGACGACCCGGCTGTTGCGGAGCAGGTCGTCGAACTCGAACGTCAGCTCGGGGCGATCGTCCGTGGCGGCGGCCGGGGTGGAGTGACCGGCCGGGGCGGCACCATCGTGGCCCACCAGCTCCGGCAGATAGGCGGCGCCGAGAACGATCAGCGCTCCCATGACCACGCCGGCGGAGAAGCTGGGCGCGTGGAACAGGGTCCGGCGATCGGACGACGCGCGCCTGCCCCGGTCGGCGGTGCGGCGGGCCGGCGGCCGGCGGCGGGTCTGACGGCGCTCGATCGCGGGGAAACGCCGGAAAGTCGCTGAAGGGCGGTGCTGCATGGTGGCGGCAATGATAGGGCAAAACGCCGCCCGGGCGCGCTCTTCCCGCTCAGTAGGTGTCGTAGGGGTCCACGTCCACCGACCAGCGCACGCCGGCCGCTTTCGGCGGTATCGCCAGGACGGTGTCGAGCACTTTGTGCAGCGGCCCGCGGCTGTCGGCCATGATCATGAGCTGGAAACGGAAGCGATCGGCGACCCTCGGCACCGGTGCGGCCGCCGGACCCAGCACCTCGAGGTTGGCGCCACCGGCCGCGGCCGCGCCGGCGCAGATCAGGCGGTCGCGCAGGTCACGCAGCAGCGCGGCCACCGGTTCCGCCGCGCGGCCCTCTGCGCGAACCAGCACCATTGGGCGAAACGGCGGCAATCCGGCGGCGCGGCGATGGCCAAGCTCGCGGCGGGCGAACCCCGGGTAGCCCTCCTCGATGAGCGAGCGCAAGGTGGGGTTGTCCGGCTGGTGGGTCTGAATCCACACCTCGCCCGGGCGCTCGGCCCGGCCGGCCCGGCCCGCCACCTGAATCACCAGCTGGGCGGTGCGCTCGGGGGCTCGGAAATCCGCGGAGAGAAACCCGCCGTCGGCGTTGATCACCGCCACTAGAGTGACGTTGGGGAAATGGTGGCCTTTGGCCAGCATCTGGGTGCCCACCAGGATGGCGGGGCGGCCGGTGCGAATGGCGGTGAGCTGAGCTTCCAGGCGGCGGTGGCTGCGGGTGGTGTCCCGGTCGATGCGAAACAGAGGCACGTCCGGGAAGATCTGCTCGAGGCCTGCTTCGGTTCGCTGGGTGCCGAGCCCGACGCCCAGCAGGCCGCCCTGGCGGCAGCCCGGGCAGACCTGTGGTGGCCGGTCACGGTGCCCGCAATGGTGGCAGATCAGCGCCTCCGGGCGGCGGTGCAGGGTCATTCGCATGTCGCAGTGCGGGCACTCGGCCTGCCACCCGCACGTCGGGCACAGGAAGCTCGGCGAGTAGCCCCGGCGGTTCAGGAAGACCAGTACCTGGCCGCTGGCCTCGAGGTGCTGGCGGATGATGGCCCGCAGCGGATCACTGATGCCGTCGTGCAGGCGGTGGCCGCGGATGTCCAGGAGCTGGAAGCGCGGCATGCGGGCGCCGCCGGCCCGCGTCGACAGGTGCAGGTGGCGATAGCGGCCGGTGGAGGCGTTGACCAGGGACTCCAGCGACGGCGTTGCGCTGCCCAGCAGCAGCGGAACGTCCTGGTCCTTGGCCCGCTTCACCGCGACGTCGCGGGCGGAGTAGCGCAGGCCGTCCTGCTGCTTGAAGGAGCCGTCGTGCTCTTCGTCCACGACGATCAGGCCGAGGTCGGCGAACGGCGTCAGCACCGCCGAGCGGGTGCCGATGAGTATCCCCGTCTCGCCGGCGCGGCAGCGCAGCCACACGTCCAGGCGCTGTACGTCGGTCATGTTGGAGTGGAGGGTGGCGGCCGTGCCGAAGCGGCGCTCGAAGCGCCGCAGGGTCTGGGGAGTGAGGGCGATCTCCGGCACCAGCACCAGGACCTGCCGGCCGGCGCGCCGCACGGTCTCGATGAGGCGCAGGTAGATTTCGGTCTTGCCGCTGCCGGTGACGCCGTCCAGCAACGTCGGGTGAAACCGTCCGGTATGGGATTCCAGCTCGTCCAGTGCTCGTTGCTGCTCAGGGTTCAGTGCCGGTCCGACCCCCGGGGACTCCGCCGATGGCGTCGCCGTTGATGCCCCAGGTGCCGAAGCAGGGCCGCGGATCAGCACGCCTTTGGCGGCGAGGCCCCGGATCACGGCGGCGCTGAAACCGGCCGCTTCCAGCTCGTCCGGGGGTGCCATTCCGCCGCGCCCGGCCAGATGCTCGAGCAGCGCCCGTTGCCGCGGCGCCCGCGACAGCTCCGGGCGGGCGTCGGTGAGGCGCCAGACGGTCTCCCGGCGGATGGTCATGGCCGCGCCACGGCGCGCCGCCGCGGGCAGCATGGCGGCCAGCGTCTCCCCCAGCGGATGGTGGTAGTACTCGGAGAGCCAAAGAGCGAGCCGGTAGAGGGGATCGCCGAAGACATTGCTATCGTCCAGCACCGCCTGCAGGGGCTTCGGATCGGCGTGAGCGTTGACGGGATCGACGGCCACGCAAACGGCGGTGAGTGTCTGACGGCCGAACGGCACCCGGACCCGCGCTCCGGGCACCGGTACGGGTTCTCCGGGGCGGGCCGCGTAGTCGAACAGTTGCGGCAGCGGTTTCGGGACGGCGACCCGCACCACCCGGATGCAGGTGCTGGCGCCGCTCAACGGCAGGACTCGGGCTGAGTAAGCAGTTCGATCATGGGCCTCCCGGCGGCTGAAGCATAGGCGGCTGAAACAAAGGCGGCTGAAACAAAACCGGACACTTTATGTGCTACGAGAGCGGACAATTATGTGCTCTCCACACTCTCTCCCGGGCGCGCTTGCGATGTTACCGGCATCTGACTACACTGCGCGCCCTTCCAGCTTCACCAGGCGGCGGCCCCAACCGCTCGGGCGACGCCGGAAAGCGCCAGCAAGCGGGCTTCACGACACAAACCACACGAAACAGCCATCATGAAATCAGACATTCATCCAGAGTACGGCGAGGTCAAGGCGGTTTGCAGTTGCGGCAACGTGATCGAGACCCGCTCCACTCAGACCGGTGAGCTTCACCTGGACGTCTGCTCGGCTTGCCATCCGTTCTATACGGGCAAGCAGAAGATCCTGGACACCGGCGGCCGGGTGGAACGCTTTCGCCGGCGCTTCGGCAATCGCGGCCGAGGCCCTGACGCCTGACCTGCGCACTTCTTCCAGCGGCTGGATCTCTACCCGCGTTTCGATAGCGTCCGTGCCTTCGGCCGGCCGACACTGCAGCCGTGTGCCCGTCGGAACCTCTCCAGTATGTTCGGTCTAATTGCGGGGCGATGTAGTATCCCGATCGTCGGGACGTGAGACCGAGAGGACAATTCCTTGCAAAGCAGGCGCACCCCCAGCGGTCGCAGGGGAACCCCCATCCCCAGACCCGGCCGCGCTCGCAGGGCTCGAGGCCCAGGAGTCGGCCTGTGCGCGGCACTGCTCGCGGTGCTGGCCGTTCTGCCGTTGCCGTCGCTGGCCGCGACGCCCGGCGAGAAGGTCTACCGGGAAATGCTCGAGAAGGGCCAGCTCTACCAGGATCAGAAGTGGCAGGACTACGTTCGGGCGGTCGGTGACCGGCTGGTGGCGGTCAGCCCGGATGCCGGGCAGGAATTCCACTTCTACGTCCTCGACAGCCCCGAGATCAACGCCATGTCGCTTCCCGACGGTTACGTCTTCGTCAACCGCGGGCTGATTGCGTACCTGCGCTCCGAGGACGAGCTGGCCGGGGTCATCGGCCACGAGATCGGCCACGTTGTGGGGCACCACGCCAGCCGCAGCAATCGCCTCGGCGCGTTCGGCAACGTGCTCGGCATCGTCGGCGCCATCATGACCGGCACCGGCGCCATCGCCGACCTGGCGAATACCGCCACCGCCACCATCCGCTCCGGCTACGGCCGCGAGTTCGAGCTCGAGGCGGACAAGTACGGCGGCGAGTTCCTGGCCAAGGCCGGCTACAACCCGATGGCCATGATCGACGTCCTGCAGGTACTGAAGGACGAGGAGCTGTTCAGCAAGAACGTCAAGCACCAGCCCTCGGCTTACCACGGGCTGTTCTCCTCCCACCCGGACAACGACAAGCGCCTGCACGACGCGGTGGAGGAATCCGCTGGCCTGCCGGAGACAGTGAAGCCGCCGGAGCGGGACTTCTGGAAGATGATGGACGGCCTGCAGTTCGGTGACGAAGCCGCCACCGGTCTCATCAAGGGCAACACCTACTACCACAGCACCCTCCGGGTGGTGATTCAGTTCCCTGACCAGTGGGTGGTGACGAACACGGCGGCCGAGGTGCTCGGGCGTCCGCCCCAGGGGTCGACCGACTCTTCCATCGCCGTGCAGCGGCTGAACCTACCGACGGACAAGCAGACGCCGGAGGAGTTCGTTACCAAGACGTTGAAGCGGGACGACGTCAAGAACGGCCAAAGCCGCGAGATCAATGGCTATCCCGCGTACGTGGGCGACATCGCGGTGGCCGGCGGCAGCGCCAAGGCCCGCAAGATCGCCGTCGTCTACAAGGATTCCAGCGTGTACGTCTTCAGGGGCGAGGTCGGCGCGATGGGGAACGTGCCGAACTTCGAGAAGGACTGGGAAAAGACCCTGCAATCGTTCCGCGCCATGACCGCCGACGATCTGAAGATCGCCAACAGTCAGCGTATCGAGGTCATCATCGCCAGGCCCGAGGACACCTACGAAGAGCTGGCCAAACGCTGCTCCATCAAGTCCTATCCGGTCGAGACCCTGCGGGTGATCAACGGCGACCAACCCTACGGCGAGCCCCGCGCCGGCGACCATGTGAAGATCGTCCAATAGCAGAGCAGGGCGTCGCGACCGGGAGGTCGCTCCCACAGTCGCGACCGGGAGGTCGCTCCCACAGCCGCTCCCACAACGGGTTCCGGCTCAGAAGATCTCCACCGGTTTGACCTCGTCTTCGTCGCCTTGCTGGCGGTTCATAGGGCCGTTTTCGGCCGGTTCGGGGCGGTGCTCGGCGAGGAAGTACTCGAACACTGCGTTGGGATCGCCGGCGGCGGCGAGCTTGCCGGTCTCCGGATCGATCTTCATGGTGACCACCCCTGCGGGCTGCGCGGGAACCTTCTCCGGCTTGCCGGCCAGCGCCGACCTCATGTAGTCGATCCAGATGGGCAGCGGCGCGGTGGAGCCGTACTCGTGGGCACCCAGCGGCGTGTGATTGGGGAAGCCCACCCAGACGGTGGCCACCAGGTCCGGATTGTAGCCGTTGAACCAGGTGTCGGCGGCTTCGTTGGTGGTTCCGGTCTTTCCCGCCAGGTCGCTGCGCTCCAGGCTTCGGGCCCGCACCCCGGTACCGCGGCGGATCACATCCTGCAGCATGGTATGCATGATGTAGGCGATGCGCGGGTCCAGCACCCGTTGGGCAGGAATGACTTCGTAGCGCGGCGCGGGATCCCGGCCGAGGCCGGCCAGGGTCTGCTGGCCGGGGGCGGTCTGCTGCGTCGGCCCCGCCGGGGCACCGGTCCGGCGCGTGGTGCCGGCCGGTTCGAGCCCGTGGCCCGCCGATTGGCGCCGGGCGGCGATCCGGCCGGACACGGGTAACCTCGCGAGATCGATGGGGCCGATGCCGGCGTCACAGGTGTCGCAGACCTCGGGATGAACCTCCTCGAGGACCCGGTTGCCCTCCACGTCGTAGACCGAATCGAGAATGTGCGGCTGGATCAGATAGCCGCCATTGGCGAACACCGCGTAAGCCCGTGCCATCTGCATGGGCGTCACCGCCATGGTGCCGCCGCCGATGGCGAGTTGGGTGTTGTGCGGGAAGTCACTGGTGTCGAAGCCGAACCGCTGCGCGAAATCCAGCACGTTGTTCGCGCCAACGTCCAGCAGCACGCGCATGGTTACCAGATTGATGGACCGGTAGAGCGCCTCGCGAAGTCGAGTCGGCCCGTTGTAGCGATTGTCGTCGTTGTCCGGCCGGTATTCGGACTCGAGGTTGTGGTCCTCGAACACCAGCGGCGCGTCCATGTAGACGCTCGCCGCGGTGACGCCGTGGGCCAGAGCGGCAGAGTAGACGAACGGTTTGAATCCGGAGCCCGGCTGGCGGGCCGCCTGCAGGGCCTGGTCGTACTGGTTCAAGGCGAAGTCGTAGCCGCCCACCATTGCCCTGACGGCGCCGTTGTGGGGGTCCAGGGAGACCAGCGCGCCCTGAATCTCGGGGATCTGGGTGAGCGCCCAGCGGTAGCCGGATGCGTCGTCCGGGGCGGTACCGTCGTCCAGGGACGCCTGGGGCGGCGCCGGCTGCCGCTCGCGCCGGACTCGTATCAGATCTCCCGCTGCCAGCACGTCCGCCGGCCGGGCAGGTGCCGGCCCCCGCGAATCGACCGTCAGGTAGGGCCGCGCCCAGCCCAGCGACTGCATGTCCAGCCGGATGTCCTCGCCGTCCCGCAGCACCGCGGCGGCATGATCGGCGGTCACCTCGGTGACCACGGCGGCTTGCAGATCGGGATAGTCCTCGCTGCCGTCGAGCGCCGCCAGATAGTCGCGCTTCTGGCCGTCGATGTGCGCCTCCGGGCCCCGATAACCGTGGCGCCGGTCGTACGCAGTCAGCCCCTGGCGCACCGCGTCCCGGGCCGCCTGCTGGCGCTCTGCGTCCAGGGTCGTGATCACCTCGTAGCCGCCGCTGTAGAGGTCGGGAATGCGGCCGACCAACTCCTGACGTACCCATTCGGCCGGGTACGGAGCGGTCATGTCGAGATCCCGCCCATGCAGCTCGGCGGTGAGCGGTGTCGCCGACGCCTGGCGGTATTGCTCCGGAGTGATGGAATGCTGTTCGAGCATCCGCGACAGCACGACCCCTCGCCGCTCCAGCGCGCGCCGCGGGCCGTTGATGGGGTTGCCGGCGGTGGGCGCCTGAGGGATGCCCGCCAGCATCGCCAGTTGAGGCAGGGTGAGCTGGGTAAGCGGCTTGCCATAATAGGTGTAGGCGGCGGCTTGTGCCCCGTACGCGCGCTTGCCGAACGGTACCGCGTTGATATAAAGCTCCAGAATCTCGTCCTTGGAGAGCTCGCGCTCGATCTTGAGCGCCAGCAGAATCTCCTTGAATTTGCGGATGAAGAGCTGATCGAGGGAGAACGTCCCGAGATTGCGGGGGAGCTGCATGGTGATCGTCGAACCCCCGCGGGTGATTTCACCGCGGTGCAGGACCAGTGCGACAGCCGCATTGGCGAGAGTAATCAGGTCGACGCCGTTGTGCTCGTAGAAGCGCTTGTCCTCGGTATCGAGGACGGCCTGGACGAACAGCTTCGGAACTTGGTCTAGAGTGATAGGTATGAGACGCCGTTCGCCGAACTCGGCGATCAGTTTCCGGTCCGCCGTATACACTCTGAGAGGTGTTTCAAGCTTGACCTGGCGGTACATCGCAGCGTTGGGAATCTGTGGGTCCAGGTAGAGAAAAGCGGCCGCGAGACTGAGCACTGCGGCACATACAGCCGCCAGGACCAACCACATAATACGACCTGGTATGTGTCTTGAGCTTTCTGTCATCGGGACTTCCGGGGCAGACAGTGGCGAACTGATAAAGGATTGTAGGGAACAGGGAACCTCTTGCAGTGACCGGATACCAGATTGCGGCGACCGTGAGGCTGGTATTTAATGCCCGGCTGCATAAATAGGACGTAAGTGCCCGCGCCAATAAGGAAATTCCACCGTGTTCGGCCTATTCAATAAGAAGCCCAACGTCCTCCTCGGGCTCGACATAAGCTCCACGTCCGTCAAGCTTCTCGAGCTCTCGAGGAACAATGGCCGGTATCGCGTAGAGGCGTACGCGGTGGAGCCGCTTCCGCCCAACGCCGTGGTGGAAAAGAATATTAGCGACGTGGAAGGGGTAGGTGAAGCGATCAAACGGGTGCTGAGCCGCTCGAAGACCCAGCCCCGCCATGCCGCCGTGGCCGTTGCCGGATCCGCGGTGATCACCAAGACCATCGAGATGGATGGATCCCTCACCGACGACGAGATGGAAAACCAGATCACCGTCGAGGCCGATCAGTACATACCTTATCCGCTCGATGAGGTTGCCATCGATTTCGAGGTTCAGGGCCTCTCGGAGCGGAATCCCGAGCAGGTGGAAGTGCTGCTTGCCGCCTGCCGGCGCGAAAACGTCGAGATGCGGGAAGCGGCGCTGCAGCTCGGCGGCGTCAAGCCCGCCGTGGTGGACATCGAAGCGCATGCCATGAAGCGGGCCTTCGAGCTGATCAAGACCCAGCTCGGCGCCAGTACTCAGGAGCTGGTGGTGGCCATCATCGATATCGGTGCCACCATGACCACCCTGTCGGTGCTGGCCGACGACCGCTCCATTTACACCCGTGAGCAGCTTTTCGGCGGCAAGCAGCTCACTGAAGAGATTCAGCGCCGGTACAGCCTCTCGTTCGAAGAGGCCGGGCTCGCCAAGAAACAGGGCGGCCTGCCGGACGACTATGAAGAAGAAGTGCTGCAGCCGTTCAAGGAGGCCGTGCTTCAGCAGGTGACTCGATCGCTGCAGTTCTTCTTCTCATCCAGTCAGTACGATGACGTGGACTACATCGTGCTGGCGGGCGGCACCGCTTCCATCGACGGCCTGTCCGACATGATCGAGAACAAGCTCGGCACGCCCACGCTGATCGCCAATCCCTTCGTAGACATGGCACTCGCCAGCAAGGTGGACGCCGACGCTTTGGCCAATGACGCGCCGGCAATGATGATCGCTTGTGGCCTGGCGATGAGGAGCTTCGACTGATGGCACGCATCAACCTGCTGCCCTGGCGCGAGTGGGAGCGCGAGCGCAGGAAAAAGGAATTTTTCGGCAACCTTGCCGGAGCGCTGGTGGCGGCAGTGGCCATCGTGCTGCTGGTGGGCGTGTATCTCAACGGCCGCATCGAGTCGCAGCAGGCCCGGAACGAGTTCCTGGAAGCCAGGATAGCGGAGCTCGACCACAAGATAGCCGAGATCGAAGACCTGCAGAAGACGCGGGACGAGCTGCTCGCGCGGATGCGGGTCATCCAGGAGCTGCAGGGCAACCGGCCGGTGATCGTCCGCGTGTTCGACGAGCTGGTGCGCACGCTAGCCAAGGGGGTGCATTTCAGGAGCCTGAAGAAGCAGGGCAACGTCCTGACGGTGGAAGGCGAGGCCGAATCCAACAACCGCATCTCTTCGCTCATGAGGAACCTGGACAATTCGGACTGGTTCGCCAACCCGAACCTCAAGACTATCAAGGAAGATCCGAAGAGTGTGGATTACGGTCCTCAGGCCAGTACCTTCAACCTGACCTTCGTGCAGACCAATCCCAACGAGCCGGACAACGGATCGGCCGACGTTGCCAAGCCTGCGGCCGGCAAGCCGGGCAGCAAAGCTGGCGGCAAGGCAGGCGGCAAGGCTGCCGCCAAGGTCCCCGCCCGGACCGCATCGCGCTGAGGGGAGCAACGACATGGCACTGAACGACTCCCTGGAGCAGCTCAAGAACTTCGACCTCGCGGACCTGGACGTGAACAACATCGGGTCGTGGCCGGCGGCCGTGAAGGCCGTGGTGATGGCGCTGGCGTTTCTGCTGGTGCTTGGCGGCGGCTACTACTTCTACCTCACCAGCAAGCAGGACGCGCTGGCCACTGCCGCCCGCAAGGAGCAGGCGCTGCGCGACGACTTCGACACCAAGAGCTTCAAGGCGGCGAACCTCGAAGCCTACCGTGAGCAGAAGAAGGAAATGCAAGCCACCTTCGAAACGCTGCTGCGCCAGCTTCCCAGCGACACCGAGGTGCCGGGCCTGATCGAGGACATCACGCGCACCGCGCTCGACAACGAGCTGACCATCGAGAGCATCGATCTGAAGGACGAGGTGCACACGGAGTTTTACGTGGAGTTGCCGATTCAGATCGTGGTCGACGGGAGCTATCACAAGCTCGGCTCGTTCGTGAGCGGGGTGGCGAACCTGTCACGGATCGTCACGCTGCACGACTTCAACATCGAGCCGCAGGACTCGCCGACCGATCTCAAGATGTCGATCCTGGCCAAGACTTACAGGTATCTGGACGAGGACAAGTGATGCAGATACTGAGTAAGGGCGCGTCCGCTGAGCACGGCCCGTCCACGCGCTATCTGAAGACCGCGCTAGCGATTTCGCTGGCCGCGCTGTTGTCGGCGTGCACCTCGAGCAACGACATGGGCGATCTGAAGGCTTTCGTCGCCAAGGCCGAGCAGAGAAAGCCGGGCCCCATCGAGCCACTGCCGCCGTTCGAGCAGGTGGCGCCGTTCGCGTATCAGGCGAGCGCGATGCGCAGCCCGTTCGAGCCCCCGGTTCAGGTTCACAGCCCGAATCGGCCGAGCGGTCCTCAGGTCAAGCCGGACCCCAACCGGCCGAAACAGTATCTGGAGCACTACACCATCGCGAACCTAGCCATGGTGGGAACCCTGTCCAAGGACCGGCAGCGCTATGCCTTGGTGCAGGACTCTGACGGCGGCGTCCACCGGGTCCAGAAAGGGGACTACATGGGCACGGACAACGGCAAGATCGAAGCAATAGAAGAAAGCGGCATCGAGCTGACGGAGATCGTACCGGATGGTACCGGCGGATGGGTCGAGCGCTCCCGCACGGTCCCACTGGGAGGTGGAGATAAAGGATGAGCATCATGCAGAACACGACCATGGGCTGGACGTCCCCGCCCCGCGCACCTTCGTGCGGGAGCGCCGCGCGGGGGAGCGCCGCGCGGGGGAGCGCCGCGCGGGTCAGCGCGGGCGTCAGCGGCTGCCTGAGAGCCGCTCGGCACCTCGCGGCCGCCGCGCTGGGCCTCGTGGCCGTGCAGGCCTGGAGCGCCACGATTAAGGACGTGGAATTTTCCTCGCTGCCGGGCGACAAGACCGAAATCCGCCTCGAGTTCGACGGCCCGCCGCCCAAGCCCACCGGCTACACCATCGAACGGCCGGCGCGCATCGTGCTCGACATGCCCGGCGTGGACAGCGCGCTCGATGACAAGTATCACAGCCTGGGCATCGGCAACGCGCGGCGGCTGTCCGTCATCTCCACCAAAGACCGTACCCGCGCTATCGTCAACCTCACCCATCTGGTGGGTTACGAAACCAGCATTCAGGGCAACACCCTGTACGTGCTGGTAGGCGCCGACGGTGGCACAGGCAGCCCGACGACCACCGCGGTGGCGGCGTCCGGGCAGCAAACGGGCGCGGCATCGGAGCGGGACAGCGGCGGCAGCGCTGCGGTCGCGGCCGACTCCCACGTCACCGACGTCGACTTCCGTCGTGGCGACAATGGGGAAGGTCGGGTGATCATCAAACTCTCCGACCCCAAGGCGCCCGTGAACGTGTCCTCCGAGGCCGACAAGATACTGGTGGAGGTGCGCAACACCGACCTGCCGAAGAGTCTGCAACGCCGTCTGGACGTCACCGACTTTGCGACCCCGGTACAGATCGTCGATGCCATCCAGCAGGGCCCGAACACCGTTTTCACGGTGAACGCCAAAGGCGATTACGACTATCTCGCCTACCAGGCCGACAACACCCTCTCCATCGACGTGAGCAAAGTCACCGAAGAGGACAAGGAGCGCCGCCAGGATCAGTTCAAGTACACGGGCGAGAAGCTGTCGCTGAACTTCCAGGACATCGAGGTTCGCTCGGTGCTGCAGCTCATTGCCGACTTCACCGATCTGAATCTGGTTGCCAGCGACACCGTCAGCGGACGCATCACCCTGCGTCTGAAGAACGTGCCCTGGGACCAGGCCCTGGAGCTGATTCTGAAGACCAAGGGTCTCGACAAGCGCCAGGTGGGCAACGTCCTGCTGGTGGGCCCCGCGTCGGAAATCGCGGCACGGGAGAAGCTCGAGCTCGAGAACCAGAAGCAGATTTCCGAGCTGGCTCCGCTGCGCACGGATTTCATCCAGATCCGGTACGCCAGCGCCAGCGAGCTGTTCAAGCTGTTCAGCTCACAGGCAGGTGAAAACAAGAAGTCCATGCTCTCCGAGCGCGGCAGCGTCATCGTCGACGAGCGCACCAACTCCATCATCCTCACCGATACCTCGGACAAGATCGAAGAGTTCCGGCGGGTCATTCAACAGCTCGACATTCCCGTCCGCCAGGTGCTCATCGAGGCTCGTATCGTCACCGCCAACGCCAACTACTCTGAGGAGCTGGGCATCCGCTGGGGTGGTGGGCACATCGAGGACGACGTGGGCGGCGGGCTGCTGCGCATGGGCGGATCGCTGGAGACTCTGGGAGAGTTGCAGAAAATCGCCGTCGATGGCACCGGGACCATCACGTCGCCGGCCGATCTGGCCGTCGACCTCGGCGTGACCACGGCCGGTGCCACGACGTTCGGCATCGGCTTCACCAACAACGGGACGCTCCTGGATCTGGAGCTGTCGGCGCTGGCCTCGGACGGTCACGCCGAAGTGGTGGCGCGGCCGAAGGTGATCACCGCAGACAAGTCGGCGGCGGTCATTCAGTCCGGTGTGGAGATTCCCTATCAGGAGGCGTCGTCGAGCGGCGCGACGTCCACATCGTTCAAGGACGCTGTGCTGTCCCTGGAGGTAACACCGCAGATCACCCCCGACGACCGGATCATCATGCAACTCCACGTCAAGCAGGACACGGTGGGGGCCATCGTTCCCGGCGGCGTAGCCATCAACACCAATTCGATCCAGACCGAGGTGCTGGTGGACAATTCGCAGACCGTGGTGCTCGGCGGCATCTTCACCACCGATCGCAACTACGATACGACGAAGACGCCGTTTCTCGGCGACCTGCCGTACGTGGGCCGGCTGTTCCGGCACACGACCCAGCGGGACGACAAGCAGGAGCTGCTCATCTTCATCACTCCGAAGATCGTCCAGGACACCCTGGTGCATTAGCCGGAGTCCTCGCCAATCATCCGCAAGCGATCTCCCGGCTCCTGCGTTAGAATCGGGGCTTGGAGATCGCTCCTACGATACACTGGACGGCGCCATCGGGCGCCGTTTTCCTATGGGCAAACCAAACATCATTCTCGTCGGCCTCATGGCCGTGGGAAAGAGCACGGTGGGTCGACTGCTTGCGCAGGCGCTCGGCATGGAGTTCTGTGACTCCGATCAGGTGATCGAGTCCCGCGCCGGCGCACCCGTTGGCTGGATCTTCGACGTCGAGGGTGAGCGCGGATTCCGTGAGCGGGAGCGTCACGTTCTCGAGGAGCTGTCGGCTCGCTCCGGAGTGGTGCTGGCGACCGGCGGCGGAGCAGTGCTCGATCCGTGCAACCGGGCCATGTTGTCCTCGCGGGGCATAGTCATTCACCTCGACAGCCCGCTCGAGCGGTTGGTGGAGCGCACTCGGCGCGACCGCAAACGGCCGCTCCTGCAGTGGGGCGACGCGGCGGAGACGCTGGCGCGGCTGCAGAGGGACCGCGAGCCCCTGTACCGCGAGATCGCCGACTATCGGTTCGTGACCGACCGGCAAGGGCCTAAGACACTGGCCAGAGAGATCGAGCAACGCCTGAGAGCAGATGGAGTGATATGACCGCAGCCGAGCCGCAGGTGGTGAGCGTGGCGCTGGGGGAGCGCAGCTACCCCATCTACGTGGGGGAGGGCGTGCTCGGCCGCGGCGAGTTGCTCAGCTCCCACATTCGCGGCCGGCAGGTGGCGGTGGTGAGCAACGACGTGGTAGCGCCCCTTTACCTGAACGCGCTGCGCGACGGCCTCGCCGATGGCCGTCAGCTGGACGTCTTCCTCATGGCCGACGGCGAAGCACAAAAGAGCCTCGCAACCTACACCGCGCTCATGGACTTCCTGCTCGAGCACCGCCACAACCGCTCCACCACGGTAATCGCCCTCGGCGGCGGCGTGGTTGGAGATCTGGCGGGCTTCGCCGCGGCCACCTTTCAACGGGGCGTGGATTTCATTCAGGTGCCGACCACCCTGCTTGCCCAGGTGGACTCCTCGGTGGGCGGCAAGACGGCGGTGAACCATCCGCTGGGTAAGAACATGATCGGCGCGTTTCACCAGCCTCGCTGCGTGATCGCGGACACGAGCGTCTTCCGCACCCTGCCGGACCGGGAGTACCGGGCCGGCCTCGCCGAGGTGGTGAAGTACGGCGTGATCAGCGACGCGGCATTCTTCGAGTGGCTCGAACGCGAGGCGCAGCCGCTTGCGGCAAGAGAACCGGCGGCCGTCGACTTCGCCGTACGCCGTTCCTGCGAGATCAAAGCGCAGGTGGTGGCCGCCGACGAGCGGGAGTCCGGGGTCCGAGCCATTCTGAATTTCGGCCATACGTTCGGCCACGCGCTGGAGACGCTGACCGGCTACACGCGCCTGCTCCACGGAGAGGCAGTAGCCGTCGGCATGGTCATGGCCGCCGATCTGTCGGTTCGACAGAACATGCTCGGGGCAGCCGACGCGCGTCGGATCAGCACCCTGCTGGTGCGGATGGGGCTGCCCGTGGCGCCGCCGCGGCTGACCAGCGAAGACATGATCGCGGCCATGGGCATGGATAAAAAGGTGCAGGACGGCCGCCTCCGGCTGGTGCTGGCGGACGCCATCGGCTCGGTGGTCGTGACCGAAGCGGTCGATCCGGCAGCGCTCACGCGGACCTTGACGGTCGTGACGGAGGGCGCGGATGGCTGAGCAGCCGTCGGATCCGCCCATGCCGGTCCGGCAGACGTTCTCCGCTCCGGCGCCGGGCTTCTTTGCCGGCGCCGACCGTCAGTCCCACCTGGAACGGCTGCAGGATCCTTCCGCCTGGCCGCAGCGCGTGCTGCTGGTGACCGGACCACGTGGCGTCGGCAAGAGCACCCTGTGCCGTCAGCTGGTCGCCGGCATGGCGCCGGGGCGGCAGGCGGCCCGGATCAACGGTGCGCTGGTGAACGGGGTGCGGGAAGTGCTCGGCGCCCTCGTCCACGGGTTCGGTCTGAGGGCACCAGAGGACGCCGAGCTGTCCCAGTTGACCGAGGTGGTCGCCGAGCACGTGCGATCCATGGAGCGCCAGGGACGGGGCTGCATCGCCTTCGTGGACGACGCCGACCTGCTCGAGAGCCGCGCTCTGGACCAGCTTCTGCGGCTGGTGGCGGTCACGCGGCTGCGGCTGCTGATGTTCGGTGAGGCTCGGCTTGCGAGCGCTGTGGACGGCGCCGCCGCCGCGCGGGACGTGTCCTGGCAGGAGCTGCGCCTGCGCGAGTTCTCCTCCGGCGAGGTGGGCGCGTACCTGGAGTGGCGCTTCCACCTGCAGGGCTACACCGGCGTGCTGCCGTTCTCCGACAGCCAGGTGAAGGAGATCGCCCGCCTGTCGGAAGGGCTGCCGGGCCGCATCGACCAGATCGCCAACGTGCTGCTGACGAGAATTCAGTCCACCCCCTCGGAGGCGGGACGCCGCTTCCCGCTCCTGCATCGGGCTCTGGTGGCCGTGCTGGTGGTAGCGATCGCATTCACCTATATGCTGTGGACGCCGTCCGATCAGCAAACCGTTACCAACTGGGCGCCGGCGGAGCGGTTGCAGGTGCCGCCGCCGCTGACATCGGACGATGAGGCGACCCAGACAGCGCCCGCGCCGGCCCGGCAAGCGCCGGAGACGAGCATGCCGGCTGCCCGGGCGCCCGCAGCTGCGGCTGCAGCCGACGCCGGAGCGGCTGTGGCGGAGGGGTCACCGCTGGCGCCGGCAAGCGAAGGCGGGCCCGATGCCGGGCCCGGGGCCGATGCCGGGCCCGAGAAGGAGACGCGAACCAGAATCGGGGCCGGAGCCGGGCAGCAGCCGGCACCGCCGGAGCCGGAACCTTCGCCGGCGCAGGATACCGGGCAGGACGCCGCGGGAACGCCGCTCCCACAGGCACACAACGCCGACTGGATCATGCGCCAGCCGCCGGGGGCCTACACCGTCCAGCTCGTGACGTTCTCCAGTGAGGCGCGGGCGTCGGCGTTTCTGGCCAGACAGGCAGACCCGGCGGCGTTCGCACGCTTCCGCCGTCAGCAAGGCGGCGCGATCTTTCACGTGGTGATTTACGGCACGTTCGACGGCCGCCGTGCCGCCGAGCAGGCCGCCGGGAAGCTGCCCGCCAGCGTCGGCGGGCTCAAGCCATGGGTCCGCACCTTCGGAGACATCCAGGCCGCCGTCCGCACGGCCCTTCAGCGCTGAGCGCCGGCGCGGCGCGCTATGGCGCGTGCCGGTATGGCGCTTGCATCCTACCTTGCCCATTTGTTGTGAAGCAGGGAGCCCAGGCATGGCCACCCGAGACGTCAAGCAGCATGCGGCGGGCAAGTGGATCAGCATCTTGAACCTGCTCCTCGGTATCTGGCTGATCCTGGCGCCGGCGGTGCTGGGTTATATGAACATCGGACAGGCGGTGTGGAACCAACGGGTCATAGGGTCCGCCATCGTCGTGGTGTCGCTGATCCGGCTGGCGGTGCCGGATCGCTACCATGGTTTGAGTTGGCTCAACTTCGTGTTCGGCGGGTGGCTGATCGTCGCCCCCTTCGTGCTGGAATACACTCAGCGTGGGGCGCTCCGCGGCCCCGGCCTCACGTTCGCCAACGACCTCGTCGTCGGCATTCTGGTGCTTGCCGTGGCCGCCTGGAGCACCATTGCCAGCACCCCCCGATGACAGCCATCAGGGCAAATGGGTGTTGCCCATGAGGAAGCGGTCGATTTCCCTCGCCGCTTCCCGGCCCTCATTGATGGCCCACACCACCAGGCTCTGGCCGCGGCGGCAATCGCCGGCGGAGAAGACCCCGTCCACGTTGGTACCGAACGAGCCGTATTCCGCCCGATAGTTCGAGCGGTCGTCCCGGGTCACGCCCAGTCGTTCGGCCAGGGGGCCTTCGGGCCCGAGGAAGCCCATGGCCAGGAACACCAGGTCGGCCGGCCACTCCCGCTCGCTGCCTGGAACGTTCTCGAACTTGCCGCCCTTGAAGGCAACGTCCGTGGTACGAACCGCCCGCACCCGGCCATGGCCGTCGTCCAGGAACTCGCTGGAAGAGATGCTGTACTGGCGCGGATCGTCTCCGAAGCGGACGGCGGCTTCCTCGTGCCCGTAGTCGGTGCGGTAGATGCGCGGCCAGGTGGGCCACGGGTTGTTGGGCGCGCGGTCGAGCGGCGGCTTCGGGAACAGCTCGAAGTTCACCAGACTCCGGCAGCCGTGGCGGAGGCTCGTGCCGATGCAGTCGGTGCCGGTGTCGCCTCCGCCGATAACGATCACATGCTTGTCGCGGGCGGAAATGTACTTGCCGTCGGCGTGGCCGGAATCGAGCAAGCTCCGGGTGTTGGCCGTGAGGAACTCCATCGCGAAATGGATGCCGTCCAACTCTCGGCCGGGAATCGGTAGATCGCGGGGTACCGTCGCGCCGGTGGCCAGCAGCACGGCGTCGAACTCGTCCTGCAGCTCCAGGGCGTCCTTGCTGCCGTCCGAGCCGTCGGCGATCGCCGTCCCGGGGCGGAAGATGACGCCTTCCTGCCGCATGAGATCGAGCCGCCGCTCCACCACGGCACGCTTGTCCAGCTTCATGTTGGGAATGCCGTACATCAGCAGACCACCGATGCGGTCGGCACGTTCGAACACCGTCACCTCGTGTCCGGCCTTGTTGAGCTGGGCTGCCGCAGCGAGGCCGGCCGGACCCGAGCCGATGACCGCCACCCGCTTGCCGGTGCGCGACTCCGGCGGCTCCGCCACTACCCAGCCTTCCGCGAAGCCGCGGTCGATGATGGCCATCTCGATGTTCTTGATGGTCACCGGCGGATCGGTGATGCCCAGCACGCAGGCGCCTTCACACGGTGCCGGGCAGACCCGCCCGGTGAACTCGGGAAAGTTGTTGGTCTTGTGCAGGCGATCCAAAGCTTCCCGCCAGTGGCCGCGATAGACCAGGTCATTCCATTCGGGAATCAGGTTATAGACGGGACAGCCGTCGCCCGACTGGCAGAACGGCACTCCGCAGTCCATGCACCGGGCGCCTTGTTCGGTGAGGCGGGTAACGTCGTGGCCGGTGTAGATCTCCTCGAAGTCGAGCAGACGCCGGGCCGCGTCCCGGTAGGGCGCCGGCTTGCGTTCGTACTCGATGAAACCCGTTGGTTTTCCCATTCTCGAATCCTGTGAAAGCAACGTCCCCGATATGTGGGAGCGACCTCCGGGTCGCGATATCGCCAATTGGAATCGCGACCGGGAGGTCGCTCCCACAGGATCAGCAGGCTACCCCGCGCTGACGGCCGACTTCTGCTCTTCGAGCACTCGCTTGTAGTCGGTCGGCATGACCTTGACGAACTCCCTCACCGAGTGTTCCCAGTGGGTCAGCACGTTCCGGGCCACCGGCGAACCGGTGTACTCCGCGTGACGCTGGACGAGAGCCCTGACCTGATCGATCTCCTCGCACTCTTCGAGCTCCTCGAGCTCGACCATTTCCATGTTGCAGCGGCGGGCGAGCAGGGCGTGAGGGTCCCACACATAGGCAACGCCGCCGCTCATGCCGGCGGCGAAATTGCGCCCTGTGGCGCCGAGGATCACCACCCGTCCCGCGGTCATGTATTCGCAGCCGTGGTCACCCACACCTTCCACCACCGCCGCGGCGCCGCTGTTGCGCACGCAGAAGCGTTCGGCCGCCTGGCCGCGGAAGAAGCACTCACCGGCGGTGGCACCGTAGAGCACCACGTTGCCGATAATGATGTTCTCCTCGGCCTTGAACGGAGACTCCTTGGGCGGATAGATGACGATACGGCCGCCGGACAGGCCCTTGCCCACGTAGTCGTTGGCGTCGCCTTCCACCTCGAGGGTAACGCCCCTGGCGAGCCAGGCGCCGAAGCTCTGGCCGGCGCTGCCGTAAAACTTGATGTGGATGGTGTCGTCCGGGAGCATCTGCGGCCCCACCTCGCGGATGATGCGGTTCGACAGCATGCCGCCGACTACCCGGTTGGTGTTGACGATGACCGACTCGTCGTAGACCCTCTCGCCGCGCTTCAACGCCGGCTGCGCGATCTCGATGAGCTGGTTGTCGAGGGCCCGGTCGAGCTGGTGGTCCTGAATGTGGATCTGATGGCTCCCCAGGAACTCGGGCGGTTCCTCGGCCTTCTGCAGGATCGCGGAGAGGTCGAGACCGCACGCTTTCCAGTGTGCGACCGCGTCGACGGTGTCGAGCGCATCCACCCGGCCGATCATCTGGTTGACGGTGCGGAAGCCGAGCTCCGCCATGATCATGCGCAGCTCCTTCGCCACCATGAAGAAGTAGTTGACCACGTGCTCGGGCTCCCCCGCGAACTTCTTCCTGAGCGCCGGGTCCTGGGTGGCGATGCCCACCGGACAGGTGTTGAGGTGGCACTTGCGCATCATGATGCAGCCGAGGGCGATGAGCGGCGCGGTGGCGAAACCGAACTCCTCGGCGCCGAGCAGGGCGGCGATGGCGACGTCGCGGCCGGTCTTGATCTGCCCGTCGGTCTGCAGCACCACCCGCGAGCGCAGGTTGTTGACCACCAGGGTCTGGTGAGTCTCCGCGATGCCGAGCTCCCAGGGCACGCCGGCGTGCTTGATGGAGGTCAGCGGCGAGGCGCCGGTGCCTCCGGAGTCGCCGGCGATGACGATGTGGTCCGCCCGGGCTTTGGTGACCCCCGCAGCGACCGTGCCGACGCCGATCTCGGCACCGAGCTTCACGCTGATGCGGGCGCTGGGATTGGCGTTCTTGAGGTCATGGATGAGCTGCGCCATGTCCTCGATGGAATAAATGTCGTGGTGAGGCGGCGGACTGATGAGCCCGACCCCCGGCGTCGAGTGGCGGATGCGGGCGATCACGTCGTCCACCTTGTGACCAGGCAGCTCGCCCCCTTCACCCGGTTTGGCACCCTGAACGATCTTGATCTGCAGCTCGTCGGCGTTGCTCAGGTACTCGATGGTGACGCCGAAGCGGCCGCTCGCCACCTGCTTGATGGCGCTGCGCTTGGAATCGCCGTTCGGCAGGGGCTGAAAGCGCACCGGGTCCTCGCCGCCTTCGCCGGTGTTGGATTTGCCGCCGATGCGGTTCATGGCCACCGCCAGGGTCTCGTGAGCCTCGGCGCTGATGGAACCGAAGCTCATGGCGCCGGTGGCGAAGCGCTTGACGATCTCGCTTTCCGGCTCCACTTCCTCGAGGGGCACGGGACCACCGTTCGCTGCCTTGAATGTGAGCAGACCGCGCAGGGTGGCGTTGCGCGCCGTCTCGCGGTTCATGTGCTCGGCGAAACGCCAGTAAGCGTCCTCGCTGTTGGCGCGGACCGCCACCTGCAAGTCGGCGATGCCCTGGGGGTCCCACATGTGAGTGTCGCCGGTGCGCCGCCAGTGGAAGTCTCCCGGATTCGGCAGCACGGTCGAACCGGGTTCGACGTGGCGCCCGCGTTCGCCCGGCAAGCGCACGGCCTGCGCGCGGGTGGGGTAGCCGACGTCGTGGCGCCGTTGCATTTCCTCGGCAAGCACGTCCAGGCTCACGCCCTGGACGCGGCTGGCGGTGCCGATGAACGCCCGCTCGATGACATCGTCGGCGAGCCCGACCGCTTCGAAGATCTGCGCGCCCTTGTAGGACTGGAGGGTGGAAATGCCCATCTTGGCCATGACCTTGAGCATGCCCTTGGCCACCCCTTTGCGGTAAGCGGCCACCACGTCGTCGTCGCTCTGGATGTGCGGCGCGTCGTCCAGGTAGCCGTGCTGGCGGGCATCCCACAGGGCCTCGAACGCCAGGTAGGGGTTTACCGCATCGGCGCCGTAGCCGATCAGCAGGCAGTGGTGATGCACCTCGCGGGCTTCACCGGATTCCACCACCAGTCCGATCCGGGTACGCGCATGGGTCTGTACCAGGTGGTGGTGCAGGGTACCTACCGCCAGCAGCGATGAGACAGGCACCCGATCCGGCCCCACGGCGCGGTCCGTGAGCACGACCATGCTGTAGCCGTCGTCGATGGCCTGCGACGCTTCGTGACAGATGCGGTCGAGCGCCTCCACCAGCCCCTTCCTGCCCGAGCGCGGGGGAAGGTGATGTCGATGCTGCGGGTACGCCAGCCCCGGTGATCCATGTGCTTGAGCGCGGCGAGCTCCTCGTTGGAGAGGATCGGATGCGGCACCCGCAGGCGATGAGCGTGCTCCGGCGTCACCTCCAGCAGGTTCTGCTCGGGCCCGATGTAGCAGTCGAGCGCCATGATGACCTCTTCCCGGATCGAATCGATGGCCGGGTTGGTCACCTGGGCGAAGCGCTGCTTGAAGTAGTCGTACAGCATGCGCGGCTTTTCCGACATCACCGCGAGGGCCGCGTCATTGCCCATGGAGCCGAGCGGGTCCCGGAGCTCCTTGACCAGGGGCTGCAGCATGATCTGCATGGTCTCGACCGTGTAACCGAACGCCTGCATGCGAGCGGTCAGCGTTTCCGGGCCGAAGCCGTGAGGCTCGCGGTTCGGCGAGAGTTCTTCCAGATCGATGCGCTGCTCGTCCAGCCACTGCCTGTAGGGGCGGCGCCCAGCCCATTCCGTCTTGATCTCGTCGTCCGGAATCATGCGCCCCTGCTCGAAGTCGATCAGGAACATCCGCCCCGGCTGCAATCGGCCTTTCTCCACCACCCGGGCCGGATTCACCTGCACCACGCCCACCTCGGACGCCATGATGCACTTGTCATCGTCGGTGATGTAGTAACGGCTGGGACGCAGGCCATTGCGGTCCAGCACTGCGCCGATCCAGGTGCCGTCGGTGAAGGCAATGGACGCGGGGCCGTCCCATGGCTCCATCAGGCACGAGTGATACTCGTAGAACGCCCGCTTGGCCTCGTCCATGGTCGGATCCTGCTGCCAGGCTTCCGGAATCATCATCAGCACCGCTTCCTGCAGGGTGCGCCCGCTCATCAGCAGGAACTCCAGCACGTTATCGAAGGTGCCGGAGTCGGAGCAGTCCTTCTCGACGATGGGGAAGAGCTTGTCGAGGTCCTTGCCGAAGACGTCGGTGGTCACTACCCCCTGGCGAGCGTTCATCCAGTTCTTGTTGCCGAGCACGGTGTTGATCTCACCGTTGTGGCTCATGAAACGATTGGGTTGGGCCCGGTCCCAGGATGGAAAGGTGTTGGTGGAGAAACGCGAGTGCACCATCGCCAGGTGCGACTCGAAGTCCTTGTCCTGGAGATCCGGATAGAACGGGAATACCTGATCCGGGGTCAGCATGCCCTTGTAGACGACCACCTTGGTGGACAGGGAGCAGATGTAGAAGTGCTTGCGCTGAACCAGGTTTTCGTCGCCACGCAGCCGATGGGTCCCGTGCTTGCGGATCACATAGAGCTTGCGCTCGAACTCGTCGCCGGCCACGCCGTCGGCGCCGATGAAGAGCTGAGCGAAATACGGCATGGCTGCCCGGGCGGCGTTGCCGATGCCGGCGCCGACCGGATGCACGGGCAGGCTGCGCCAGCCGAGCAGGGTCTGGCCGGCGGCGGCGATCTCCTCTTCGAGGACCTCCTGGCAGTGGGCCCGCTCGGCCTCGTCGGTAGGCAGGAACACGTTACCGACACCGTATTGCCCCCTGGGCGGCAGATCGACGCCGAGATCTGCTCTGGCCACCTTGCGCAGGAACTTGTCCGGCAGACCCACCAGCATGCCGGCACCGTCTCCGGTGGTCTTCTCGTAGCCAACGCCGCCCCGATGCTCCATGCAGCAGTTCATGGTCTGCGCATCTTCGATGATCTGGCGGCTGGATCGCCCCTTGATGTCGCAGATGAAGCCGACGCCGCAGCTGTCTTTCTCGTTACCCGGGTCGTACAGGCCCCGTTTCGGGGGCAGCCCGACGGTTCTCTGGTTCATGGTACTGCTCTCTGATCGGTTGTCCCTTCAGCCACCTCGTCCGCCTCCGCTGCGCCATTTCCACCGATCTCGATGCAAGGCAGCGACCATCCCGGTGGAGCAGCCTCCAGGTGCTGCCCTCACGGGTCGTGATGCCGGGCAAAGCTCGGCGTGAGGGCTGTGCTTCCCCCGGCGTCGGGCATCGGGCCGCCGCTCACGGTCCCCGCGAGCGCTCCTTCATGAGACAGGATCCGGTGCCTGCTTTCAGTGCCTCTGAAAGCGTAACTGCTTGATTTTGAGTATTTTTGGACGCAGGCTGAACGCGCGTTTCGCGCGCGAGGGACGAAACATCTCAGAAATGGGGCGGGGAATCAAGCGTTCTCCGCAGGCTGACGGCGTCAGTCCGAAATCCTGTACCAGTAGTGGTACAGCGTCTCGAAGCCCAGGTTCTGGTACAGCCCGCGAGCCGGACCGTTGTCCGCCACCATCTGCAGATAGGCGCGGTGGGCGCCGTGGTCGAAGGCCCAGGCCAGAAGGCTTTGCACCAGCTCCGTGGCACGGCCACTGCGGCGCGCGCTCGGGGCGGTGACCACATCGAACAGCCCCACCAGGTCCTGCTCCAGCACGGCCAGGCCACAGGCCAGCGGCGCATTGGCGGTGCCGATGGCGGCGTAGGCGCAGGGCAGCGGGATGCCCTTGAGAATCGCGCCGTGGAGAGCGCGGGCGGTGTCCGGCATGCCGGTGAGATCACCGTACACGGCCAGCCATCGCTCGGTGGGCAGCAGGCAAAGGGACGGCGAGGTGCCGGGACGTTGATCCAGCCCTCGAGTGAGCACCTCGGTGGCGTCCCGGTGCTGGTAACCGCGCCGCGCCAGGAATCCGTCCAGCGGCTCATGGTCGCCGATGGAGGTGAGCCGGAAGATGGTCTTCAGGCGCTCGCGGGCATAGACGTTCTCGCAGAATCGCACCTTCTCGGTGAGCGGTTCCTCGCCGGGATACAGCGGGACCACCGAATTCGCCCGCTTGGTGAACCCCTGGGCGAAGCGCAGTAGCCAGCCGTCCAGCAGGATCTGCTGCATCGCCGGCCAGGCGTTGATGGACGCCTCCTCCACGCGCCGGGAGAGATGCGCGGCGCTGCCGGCGGCGCTGGTTTGCTCTGCGGGTGTCACCGCTGCACGATAGCACCAAACCGCAACGTGCGGAGCACCGAGGCCGAACCGTGAGCCGCGATACTTTTCCGTTGGTCGTTCATGTGCTGCTGCTGCGCGAGCGCGGCGGGGTGCGCGAGCTGTTCCTGCTCCGTCGGGCGGGCACCGGCTTCATGGACGGTCACTACGTGCCGCCCGGCGGCCACCTGCAGGCGGGAGAGAGCATGAGCGATGCGGCGCGTCGGGAGTGCGCCGAGGAAACGGGTGTGGCGCCGGCCCGTGTGCGGCCGGTGTGCATGCTGCCGTACCGGTCGGGCCGCCATCAGGGCGTCAACCTGGTGTTTGAAGGGCTGGAGCCGAGCGGAGATCCGGGCATCGGCGAGCCCGAGCACAGCGATGCCGCGGGCTGGTTCCCGGTGGCCGGGCTGCCGCCACGGTCGGCCCCGTGGCTGGCCGACGCGCTGGAGCTCGACGCCCGCGGGCAGTGGTTTCGCGAGCTGCACTGGGAGTGAACCGGGGACGGTGGCGACCGGCGCGCGGCCCCGCCGGGCGCGGTGAGTGCGATTGGCCGGCGCTTTTCCTACAATGCACGATTCTCACAACGCGCGACCCTAGGCGTCGGAATCGGCGTAATACTCGGAATCGGCGTCCGAATGAGTCGCAATAAAATGAACGGAGAGCCCACATGAAAGAGCCCGTGCGAGTCACCGTGACCGGAGCAGCCGGACAGATCGGCTATGCGCTGCTGTTTCGCATCGCCTCCGGCGAGATGCTGGGCAAGGACCAGCCGGTGATCCTTCAGCTTCTGGAGATCCCGCCGGCCATGGACGCCCTGCGCGGGGTGGTCATGGAGATCGAGGACTGTGCCTTTCCGCTGGTGCAGGGCCTGGTGCCGACCGACGATGCCAACGTGGCATTCAAGGATACCGACTATGCCTTGCTGGTGGGCAGCCGCCCGCGCAGCAAAGGCATGGAGCGCAAGGATCTCATCGAGGCCAACGCCGCCATCTTCTCCGTTCAGGGTAAGGCGCTGAACGATCACGCCAGCCGCGACGTCCGGATCCTGGTGGTGGGCAATCCCGCCAACACCAACTGTCTGATCGCCCAGCGCAATGCGCCGGACCTGGATCCCCGTCGCTTCACGGCCATGACCCGCCTCGACCACAACCGGGCGGTGGCTCAGCTCGCCATGAAGACGGGCAAGCACGTCACCGACGTGGACGGCCTGTGCATCTGGGGCAATCATTCCGCGACTCAGTACCCCGACGTTCACGATGCGAAGGTGGCGGGCAAGGCGGCCATGGAGCTGGTCGACATGGACTGGTACACATCGGTGTTCATCCCGACCGTGCAGCAACGGGGCGCAGCCATCATCGAGGCGCGGGGCGCCTCCAGCGCCGCTTCCGCCGCCAACGCCGCCATCGATCACATGCACGACTGGGCTCTCGGCAGCGACGGCGTGGTGAGCATGGGGATCTACTCGGACGGCAGCTACGGCGTGGAGAAAGGGCTCATCTATTCGTATCCGGTAACCTGCTCGAGCGGCGACTGGAGCATCGTGCAGGGGCGGCAGATCGGCGACTTCAGCCGGGAGAAGATGAAGGCCACCGAAAGTGAGCTCATCGAGGAACGCGACGCGGTCGCCCACCTGCTGCCGTCCTGACGCCCGGCCCGTCACCTTCCGCGACGGCGCGCGGCCCGGAGACGCAGGATCCATGGACTGGAAGCCCGAGATCGAAGAGCTCGAACTGCGCACTGCGCTGGCGCATCGTATGGGCGGGCCGGAAGGTATCGCCCGCCAGCACGGCCGCGGCAAGCTCACGGTACGCGAGCGCATCGACCGGCTCGTCGATCCGGGCTCGTTTCGTGAGTTCATGGGGTTGGCGGGCGCCGCCAGCTACGACGATGGCCGGCTCAGCGAATTCACACCGAAAGCCTCGGTCGATGGCTTTGCTCGCGTCGGCGGGCGCAAGATCATCGTCACCGGCGGCGATTTCACGGTGCGGGGTGGCTCAGCAGGCGGCGCCGCCGGCGGGCTCGGACAGGAGCTTGCCGCCAACCGGCGTGCCCGCGAATGGCGCGTTCCGTACGTGCGGTTGCTCGATGCCGCCGGTGGCAGCGTGCGCTCGTTCGAAAGCATCGGCCGCACCTATCTGCCGGACGGCAATGTCTGGTCGACCATCGACGTCGAGCTGTTGAACCTGGTGCCCGTGGTCTCGGCCGTGATGGGGTCGGTTGCCGGACTGCCGGCCATCAACGCCTGCATCGCGCACTTCAATCTGATGGTGAAGGGCACCAGCCAGCTTTTTCCCGGCGGGCCGCCGGTGGTCAAAGCCGCCCTCGGCTACGACATCACCAAGGAGCAGCTCGGCGGTGACCAGATCCATGCGCACAAGAGCGGCGTCATCGACAATCTGGCCGACGACGAAATCGACGCATTCGAGCAGATCCGCGCGTTCTTGAGCTATCTGCCGAGCAACGTCTGGGAGCTGCCGCCACGCGCCGATGCCGCCGAACGCGCGGCATCCGAACAGCGGGACGAGTCGTTGCTGTCGCTGATCCCCCGCGACCGCCGTCAGCCCTACGATGCCCATGCGCTGCTCGGGGCCGTGCTCGATCGGGGCAGCTTGTTCGAGATTTCGCCGCTGTACGGGCGCTCCCGGATCACGGGGCTCGGCCGCGTGAATGGTCATCCGGTGGGCGTGATGGCCAACAACCCGCTGCATCTGGGCGGCTCCACCGACGTCGCGGCCGGTAACAAGATCGTTCGGCTGATTCAGCTCTGCGACACGTTTCATCTGCCGCTGGTGTCGTTCGCGGACGAGCCGGGCTTCATGGTCGGCCTCGATTCGGAGCTGATGGGCATCGAGCGCGCCGGCGCGCGGCTGGTGCAGGTCACCTGCGAGAGCCGTATGCCGTGGATCACCTTCGTGGTCGGGCGTCTCTACGGCGTCGCCGGCCAATGCCACCATCGGCCGACGGGGATGTTCCGCCGCTACGCGTGGCCATCCGCGAGCTGGGGCTCCATGCACGTGTCCGGCGGCGCGTCGGCGGCGTATCGGCGTGAGATCGAGTCGGCGCCGGACCCCGAGGCGCGGCGTCGGGAGATAGAAGCACGTCTGAACGCGCTGGCGTCGCCGTTTCGCACCGCCGAGGCGACGGGGCAGGACATCGTCGATCCGCGCGATAGCCGATCGCTGCTGGCGGAGTTCGTCGAGGACGCGCAGCCGGTCCTGCGCACTCAACTCGGCCCGCCGCTGGTGCCGTATCGGCTGTAACGAACCCGCGACCCCGGCCCGACGAATGGCGAGGCGTCGCCAACGCTGCATGTTATTCTTCAGCGGCATTTGAAACGCGTTTCAAAGCAGCAGGACATGGTCGGACTCGGAGGGTTGATGTTGCGTTACGATGAAGTCGTTCTGGGCCGCCGGAGCATCCGGGGCTACAAGCGGGACCCGGTGCCGAAGGCGCTGATCCGCGAGGTCATCGGAGCTGGCGATGCGCGCGCCGTCGTCCCTGAACACCCAGCCCTGGCACTTCTACGTGGTCACCGGCGAGCCGCTGGATCGCATTCGCGAGGGCAACACCGAGCGCAACCTCGCCGGCGTGCCGCACTCGCGGGAGTTCACGCAGCCACGGCGCTTACCAGGGCGTGCACCGCGAGCGGCAGATGGCGATCGCAAGACAGCTCTTCGACGCCATGGGCATCGAGCTGGAACGACAAGGAACGACGCACAGGACTGGGTGCTGCGGGGCTTTCGCCAGTTCGACGCGCCGGTGTCGGTGGTCGTCACCTATGATCGTTCGATCCACGGCGGCGATATCGCGACCATTCGATTGCGGCGCCGTCACTAACGCATTGGTCAACGCCGCGTGGTCGCGTGGGCTGGGCTGCGTGATCAACAGCCAGGGCATCATGCAGTCGCCGGTGGTGCGCGAGCATGCCGGCATCCCGGACGATCAGGTGATCATGATCTGCGTCGCGATGGGCTTTCCGGACGAGACGTTCCCGGCCAATGCGGTCGTCTCGCAGCGCAAATCCGTAGACGAGGCGGTAGTCTTTGTCGGCTTCGGCGACGACCGATGATGGAACAGATCATCCTGCATCAGTACTGGCAGTCGCCGTTCACGGAAAAGGTGCGCGTGGTGCTCGGCATGAAGAACCTGCGCTGGCGCTTGGTGGAGCAGCCGACGATCATGCCGAAGCCCGAGCTGGTTCCGCTCACTGGCGGGGAGGTGGTCGTGCACTTTCCGCGGGCGGGGTTCACGGTGACGGCGCGGTAGCGGTGGACCTGCGCGACCCTGAAGTTCTCCTGTCGCTGCTCGTCTGAGACGAGCTCGCGTGCCAGTCGGCGCCCGATGGGTCGTGGCACAGGACTTGCTCAACCTTGCGGACGCAAGCAGAGCGCGAAGCACAGGAGAACCAGACGTGGCTCAGAATGCTATCGAATTACTCAAAGCCGACCACGACAAGGTGCGTGAGCTGCTGAGCCAGCTCACCGGCACCACCACGCGCGCGGTGAAGAGCCGGAACGATCTGCTGGACAAGATCGCGACGGAGATCACGATCCACACCAGGCTGGAGGAGGAGATCTTCTATCCGGCCTTCAAGGACAGCAACGGCAAGTCCCACGAGCAGATGTTTTTCGAAGCCAAGGAGGAACATCGCGCGGTAGAGGCGCTGGTGCTGCCGGACCTGAAGAAGACCAAGCCCGACTCGGAGTCGTTCTCGGGGCGCGCGAAGGTGCTCAAGGAGCTGATCGAGCACCACGCCGAGGAAGAAGAGTCGGACATGTTCCCCGCGGCCCGCAAGGCGATGTCGGCAGACCAGCTGCTCCAGCTCGGCGAACGCATGGCGGAGCGCAAGCGGGAACTGCAGAAGGGCTGACCGCAAGCCCGGGGACCGGGTACGGCGGAACGTTGCCGGCCCGGCCTCGTGCTCAGCGGTCGAACCGGCCGTGCAGGCGCATCATCGGCACCACCGACGTTCCGTGCAGCACCACCGACAGTGTGATGACGATGACGGTGACCGACAGCAGGGTCACCGCCAGCCCCTCGTCCAGACCTTGCTTCACGGAATACATGAGGTAGTAGAACGTCCCGATTCCACGCACACCGAACCAGCCGATCGTGGCCTTGGTGAAGGCCGGTACGGGATCACCGGCGAGGCCGACTAGCACGCTCAGTGGTCGGATGACGAACAGCAACACCAGCGCCAGCCATACGTACTCGATCTGCCATGAGTTCTTGAACAGCATTCCTCCTACCAGGATCAGCAGAGCTACCTCGCTCAGACGCTCGAGCTGCTCGACGAACGACAGCGATACCTGGGACATGTAGGTTTCGGCGTGATCCAGCGAGCGGATCTGACCCTGGCCAGACAGATCCTTCGGCGGCTCGATCAACGGCCCCCAATGAAGCTCGGCCCGTCGCAGCATGTAACCGGCGGCGAACACGGCCAGAAAACCGTAGCCGCCGACGAGCAGCGAGACCCCGTTGCTGAGGGCGATGAGCCCCAGCCCCAGAAAGTCCTCGGTGAACTCGCTCTGCACGCCATATCGAGCGAGCCGGCGCATGAACCAGGCGGTGCCGGCGCCGAGCAGGCCGCCGACCGCGACACCGCTGCTGCAGGCCCACAGCACGTCGATGACCAGCCAGCGCTCGAAACGATCCCCCACATCGTGGAGTCCCAGCAGACCGAGTCCGAGCATGACCATCGGAAAGGCCGCACCGTCGTTCAGCCCCGCCTCGGCGGTCAGCGCGAACCGCAGATGGTTGCGATCGCCGGGCCCGCTCACCTGTACGTCGTGGGCCAGCACGGGATCCGTTGGCGCCAGAATGGCCCCCAGCAGAACGGCGGCACCGATCGGCAGGTGGAGCAACACCATGCCCGCCAGCGCCACCAGCACCACGGTGAACGCCATCGAGGCGGTCGCCAGCCGGAACGGAGTCAGCCACACACGGTGACCGAGCGGCGCGGGCACCTTCAATCCAGCGGCAAAGACCGACATCAGGACGGCCAATTCCGTCACCATCTCGAAGATGCCGGAGCTCGCCAGCGGGTTGAAGTGAAACAGCTCGCCGGCGCTGGGCCCGAGCGCGATTCCGATGCCGAGATAGACGATGGCGGTGGACAGCGGCAGCCGTTTCAGGCGGCCAGCTACCAGCGCCATGAACAGGAGCACCAGACCGACGGTGAGGAACCACCCGACGCGGGTCATGAACGCATCCGCCGGTCAGTGCCGGTCGGCGCTCCCCACCGCGTAGTCCAGGCCGCCGATGCGATACCAGCCATAGCCGAAGGCGTCGAGGGTCAGGCGATGCCGGCCGTCCCTTTCGGCCAACGTCTCCTCGGGGTCAATGAGGTTCGAAAGGCGCCCGGCACCGCCGGGGCCGGGCTCCAGGCGGATCTCGCACGGCGCGGACGCGAAGTTGTGCGCGGTGATGACGCTATTGCCCTTCCAGTCGTAGCGCAGCGCGATCACGTGGGGTGACTCGGTGTCGAGCACCAGCCACTCGCCCCGGCCGATCTCGGCGCACTCCTTGCGCAGCCGGATCATCGCGCTCATCCAGTTCAGCAGCGATTCCGGCTCCCGGCGCTGAGCCGCGACGTTGACGTGCCGATAGCTCCAGGCGCCTTCATCGACCACCGGCAACACCAGGGACTCGGCGGCAGAGAATCCCGCCTGAGGCTCGTTTGCCCATTGCATGGGGGTTCGCACTGCGTCCCGTTCCTTCAGGGACAGATCGTCTCCCATGCCGAGCTCGTCACCGTAGCGGACCACCGGCGTGCCCGGCAGTGCGAACATCATGCTGTGGGCCAGCTTCTGCAGGCGCCGGTCGCCCAGCATCGGCGCGAGCCGCCGCCGGATGCCGCGGCCATAGAGCTGCATGCGCTTCTCCGGGCCGAACCGGCGAAACACCGTCTCGCGCTGCGCCTCCGTCAACCGCCCCAGATCGAGCTCGTCGTGGTTGCGCAGGAAGTTCGCCCATTGACAGAAACCGGGCACGACCCGGGTCGCCTCCAGCGCTTCGATCAGCGGCCCGACGAGTCCGCTCGCGAGAGCCAGGAACAGGTACTGGTTGACGTAGAAATTGAACATCATGTGGATGCCGTCGTCGCCGCCGCCCCCGAAGTAGCGCGCCGCTTCTTTCGGCAGCACGTTCGCCTCGCCGAGGAACACGCCGTCGCCGCTGCGCCATTGCAGAAAGTCGCGGAACTCCGCCAGGTAGTCGAAGCGAGGCTTGCCGGGACCCGACACCGGATCTACCGTCTCCAGCGCGAACGGCACCGCATCGAGACGGAATCCGGCGACACCGAGCTGCAGCCAGAATCCCATGATCCGCTGGATCTCGGCGCGGACCTGCGGATTCTCCATGTTCAGGTCGGGTTGAAACTCGAAGAAGCGGTGGAAGTAGTACGCCTGCGCCTTGCGGTCATAGGTCCAGGTGCGCGCCTGCACACCGGGAAACACCGTTCCCTGCTCGATGTGCTTGGGCCGCGCCTTCGACCACACGTACCAGTCCCGCCGCAGAGAGCCTTTCGTGCGCGCCTCCAGAAACCAGGGATGTGCATCCGAGGTGTGATTGATCACCAGATCGATCAGCACCCGAAAGCCACGCTCGTGGGCATGATGCAGAAACTCGACGAAGTCGCCGGCTGTGCCATGACGGGGATCGACGCCGTAGTAGTCGGTGATGTCGTAGCCGTTGTCGCGGTTCGGGGTAGGCTGAAACGGGGCGAGCCAGAGGGTATCGACGCCCAGGTACTGCAGATAATCGAGCCTGCGGATCAGACCTTCGAAGTCTCCGACGCCGTCGCCGTTGGCGTCCATGAAGGTCTCGAGGTCGAGACTGTAGATCACGGCGTTCTTGTACCAGAGGTCGTCGATCACGTTTCGGTCTCCGGCTCCAGCTCGACCACCACTGCCTCGTTGCCACGCAGGCGGATGGCGTCCGCCACCCGTTCTCCGTCGCGGTCGTTCGACGTTCCGAGAAGAATGCGGCCCTGTCGACCGTGAAGCGCGAGCCGCTCTTCGGCACCGGCCAGATTCAGCGCCACCAGCAGCCGATCGTGCTCGTATCGGCGTTCGAAGCTGATGAGATTGCCCGCCGCCGGCACCGGCACGTAGTCCCCCACCGCCAGCGCCAGCCGCTCCCGGCGCAGCGCCAGCAGCCGCCGGTGCAGAACGAGCATCGACTCCGGGTCACTCTGCTGCGCCCGAACATTGCGGCGTTCGAAGTCAGCGTTCTGCGGCAGCCACGGTTCGCCATCGGTGAAGCTGCCATGGCGGGCGCTGTCCCATGGCATCGGGGTCCGGCACGGGTCGCGGCTGAAAGCAGCGCCGAGGTTCAAGCCCTGGGGGTCCTGCAACCGTTGCTCCGGAATGGGCACGTCGGCAAGGCCGAGCTCGTCCCCGTAGTAGAGGGTCGGCGTGCCGCGCAGGGTCAACAGCAACAGCGCCGCCACCCGCGCCTGCTGCTGGCCCACCCGGGTCGCGATGCGGGGCCGGTCGTGGTTGCCGAGCACCCAGTTCGGCCAGCCCTCCGCCGGCAGCGCGGCTTCATAGCTGTTGATGGCACGGTCGATCTCGCGCGCCTGCCACGGCAGAGTCAGAAGCTGGAAGTTGAACGGCAGGTGCACGCCGCTGCCATTGGTGCCGTAGTACGTTACCAGCCGCTCCACCGGCAGATAGATCTCGCCGATCAGCACCCGATCATCGTAAGCGTCGGCCACTCGCCGCATCTCGGCCGCTACGTCGTGGGCCTCCGGCTGATCCGTCGAGTACACCGGGAGCAGGCGATGATACGGATTGCCGCCGGCGCGGAAGTCAGGATTCTCCGGGTTGTCGCGCAGCTTCGCGTCCTTGATGACGTGCCAGAGCACATCGATGCGGAACCCGTCGACGCCGCGATCGAACCAGAAGCGCAGCACGTCGAGCATCGCCTTACGAACCTCGGGATTGCGCCAGTTGAGGTCCGGCTGCTCCTTCAGGAACGCGTGGTAGTAGTACTGGCCAGTCGCGGCATCGAGCTCCCATGCCGAGCCGCCGAACACGCTCAGCCAGTTGTTGGGCGGCCCGCCGTCGGGGCCAGGGTCCTGCCACAGGTACCAGTCGCGTCGGACGCTGTCCCGGCTCGAGCGGCTGTCCTGGAACCACGGGTGCCGATTCGACGTGTGATTCGGCACGAAATCGAGCAGCAGCGCGAGGCCGCGCCGATGGCAGGCGTCGATCAGGCGATCGAGGTCCTGCAGGGTACCGAACAGCGGGTCTACGTCCGTGTAATCCGCCACGTCGTAGCCGAAGTCCGCCATCGGTGAGGGAAAGATCGGGCTGAGCCATACCGCGTCCACGCCCAGCCACTGGAGATGATCCAGACGCCGTTCGATGCCCGGCAGATCCCCGACACCATCGCCGTTGCTGTCCTGAAAGGACCGCGGATAGATCTGGTAGATCACCCCCCGCTGCCACCATGAGTGTTCGGAATGCGCGGTCATCCAGCGGCCTCCTGGTCAGCGGATCCAGACCCTGTGGCAAGCTTCGTGCCGTTCGGTCGAGGCGCGGCTCCCTCAGGCGTCTCCCGGCGGACGCTCTGCCAGCACGCCGCTCCGCTCGAGGGCGCGCACCTGCTCGGGGTCGTAGCCCAGCCACTCTTCCAGCACGGCGGCGTTGTGCTCGCCCAGCTTCGGGCACGGCGACCAGCTCGACGTCGACAGTCCCGCCATCTTCACCGGCGTGCCGGGCATCGGCGTGCGGTCCTCCAACGGGACGAAGAATCCGCGCTCGATGACCTGCGGGTCCGCCGTCATGTCCGGGGTGACGTTGACCGGGCCGGCTGGGACACCCGAGCTCTGCAGGGCGTCGGTCGCAGCCATCTTGTCGCGCACGCGCGTCCACGCGGACAGCGCGCCGTCGATGGCATCGTGATCGGCGCGGCGCCGCTCGAGGGTCGCGTCCGGGTCGAGGCCGTTGCCGACGCGCCTGCACAGGGCGCGCCATTGCGCGTCCGAGGCGCAGCCGATGGCGACCCACTGGTCCTCGCCGGCGCAAGGATAGACGCCGTGGGGTGCCATTTGAGGGTGCCGGTTCCCCATGGGCGTGACTTGGCCGCGGAGCTGGTGCTCGATGAGCCAGGGCCCGCTGTAACTGACGCCGGCTTCGTGCAGCGACAGCTCCACCCGGGCCCCCTCGCCGGTGGCCTCGCGCCGGCGCAGCGCGGTGACCACCGCGGAGGCGGCGCACAGGGCAGCGATGGGATCCAGCAGCGCCATGGCGGTGTTGTGCGGCTTGTTAGCACCGTAGCCCATGACGCTGGTGAGCCCCGACAGCGGTTCCACCGCGGGGCCGAAGGCGACACGGTCGCGGTAGGGTCCGTAGCTGCCGTAGCCGGGCATGGTCAGGTAGATGACCCGCGGGTTGGCGGCTTGCAGGGCCGCGTGGTCCAGCCCGAGGGACGGCATGGCGCGCGCGCTGAAGTTCTCGATGACCACGTCGGCCACCGCCACCAGCTCGAGGAACGCGCGGTGCCCGTGCGCAGACTTCAGGTCCATGCACAGGCTCCGTCGATTGCGAGCGAGCTTCACGAACAGAGCGTTGCGGTTCCACGGGTCCTCTCCCGGCTCGCCTCCGAGCCAGCCGCCAAGCGGGCTGTCGTTCCAGCGCCGCGGCCCGCGGCCGGTGGACGCCTCCACCTTGACCACGTCGGCGCCGAGGTCGGCCAGGGTGCGCACCGCTAGCGGGCCCGACCAGACGTGGGTGAGGTCGATGATGCGCACGCCCTGCAGGGGCCCCTCAGCCACGCTGCTGCTCCGGGTCCTGCAGGTCGAGAGCGGGTGGCGGGGCGGCATCGAACCGGTGCACGGAGCCCGGCGAACGCAATGTCGTGCCGTCCGGGCAGCGAACCGTCTGCCACAGCTTCCGGTGGGCGAGATGAGGATCGTCCAGCACTTCGTCCAAAGTTTTCACGACTCCGACGGGAATACGGAACGCCTCCGCCCGCTGCTCCGTCTGCTCCTTTGTCATCGGCGCCATCCCGGCAGCGACGATCGGCTCCAGCGCCTCCCGATTGGCCATGCGCCGGTCGTTGCCGGTGAAGCGCTCGTCAAGGATCAGCTCCGGCCGGTCCAGGAACAGGGTGAACGGCTCCCAGAAGGTGGGCACGATGTTCACGTAGGCCCAGCCGTCCCGCAGGCGGTAGAGGTTGGTCGGGCAGACGGCCCAGAAGTCGTTGCCGTGACGACGTCGGATCTGGCCTTTGCAGTGCCACTGCACGGTGGTGAACTGGCTGAGGGACATCACGGTCTCCAGCATTCCGACATCGATGCTGCGGGGTTCCCCGGCCAGCCGGCAGGCGTTCGCGGCCGTGTAGGCATACTGCGCGGCCTGAAACTCCACGTAGTGCCCGGGCAGCGACAGCGGCGCGCGCTCCGGGTCGCCCATCAGGTAGGTGTAGCCGCCCATGGCCAGCAGCACGTGGGCCGTGGCGCGCCAGTTGCGCTTCGGGCCGGTTCGGCCGAAAGGGGTGATGGCCACCCGCACCGGCGCCGCCCACTGGTCGAAGCCGAGGGCATTCAGCTCGTCGGCTGTGCCGGCCTCGGCGACCACCATGTCGGCACGGCTCGCCAACTCGCCGATGAGAGCGGCATCGGACGTCAGCAGGCGGCGTTTGCCGGCGTGGAGGAAGGCATCCGCCGCGCGGGTCGAGATCCAACCGGGCAGCGGTTCGGCCGGCTCGATGCGCACCACTTCGTGACCGGCGTGGACGGACAGGCGGCCGAAGAAGCCGGCGGCGAAGCCCCCGATCTCGAGAACCCGGTCAGCCACCCGCGACCTCAGCGGCCGTGAAAGTCGGGGGAACGTTTCTCGGCGAACGCGCGCCGGCCCTCCGCGCCATCTTCGCTGTCACGGACTGCCAGAAGCTGCTCGCGCGCGATGGCCGACATCTCGGCCGGACTTTTGTTCAAGGTCTCGTTGGCGAAACGCTTCAAGGTCGTCACCACCAGCGGCGCCGAGCTCCTGAGGATCGCCGCGTACTCCAGCGCGGCGTCCAGCTCCGCACCGGCGGGGACGACTCTGTTGACCATACCAGCCTGGTACGCGCGCTCGGCGCCGAGAGTCTGGCCGAGCAGCATGAGCTCCATGGCGATCTTATGGGGAATGCGTGCGACGGCGCTGGCGATCAGCCCGCCGGTGAAGCCGAGCTGCGCCTCCGGGTAGCGGAAGGCGGTGTCGTCAGCCGCGACTACCAGGTCGCACATCTGCACGATCACGTACGCCCCGCCGATGCACCATCCCTGTACGGCAGCGATGACGGGTTTGCTCACGGCAACGCCGATTCCCGGTACCCCCTGCCACATCTCCCGCGGCGGAGCCTTGAGGTCGGCGCCCACGGAAAACGCCCGGCCGTTGGCATGGAGCACGGCGACCCGGTCGTCGGAACTCTCCAGCCGCCGCCAGGCCTCGGCGAGCCCCTGAATCACGTCCTCATTCAGGGCGTTCAGCTTGTCCGGCCGGTCGATGGTGATGACGGCGATGCCTTCCTCCGAGCGGTACCGCACCATCTCGCTCATGACGGCTTCCCATCGCGGTCCTCGAGCCAGGCGTTGAAGGTCGGCTCCCGCTTGTCACGGAAGGCGGCCACACCTTCCCGGGAATCCGGGTGATGATCGCTGATGGCGGTCTTGGCGGCGATCTCGTCCAGCGCCTGACTCCAGGTGAGCTCGGCGGCGTTGTACAGAGAACGCTTCAGCAGCCGCATGGACACCTGCGGGCCATTGGCCAGCTCGCCCGCCAGCTCCATCGTCGCGCCTTCCAGTCGGTCCGGCTCCACCACCTGGTGCACGAGCCCGAGCTCCGCCGCCTCCTCGGCGCTGACGATGCGCTTGCGCATCAGAAAATCCAGCGCCCGGGCCAGGCCCATGTGCTGCACCAGCAGGTACTGGCCGCCTTCGTCCGGCAGCAAGCCGAAACGCAGGGTAGCGCTGCCCATCCGCGCGCCGGCCGCGGCGATCCGAAAGTCGCAGGACAGGGCGAGCGAAAACCCGGTCTGGATGGCGACGCCGTTGACGGCGGCGATGGTGAGCTTGTCGAGGTTGCGCACGACGGTGTTGAGCTGCTGCGAGATGGTGCGCAGTCCGTTGTAGGTGCCGATAGCGGAGTCGTGTCCGGGCGGAATCGGCCCCACCAGGGGCTTACCGCCGAGGTCGGCGCCGCGGTAGGCTTTCAGGTCGTCGCCGGCACAGAAGGCGCGGCCGCTGCCGGTGAACACCAGCACCCGGACGGCGTTGTCCATCTGCGCCTGAGTCACCGCTTCGATCAGGTCGCGCTTGATGCCGGTGGTCATGCCGTTCAGCCGCTCCGGCGAATTGAACCGAAACCAGGCGATGCCCGGATCCCTGAGCTCGAGCTCGAAGCCCGTGAAGATGCCGGTGTCCATTGTTCCCCTCCGTTTACCTCGGTTTAACGGACCCTGTGGGAGCGACCTGTGGGAGCGACCTGTGGGAGCGACCTCCCGGTCGCGATCCGGGAATTCGCGATCCGACAATTCGCGATCCGACAATTCGCGATCCGACAATTCGCGACCGGGAGGTCGCTCCCACTAGCCATATTGCCTGCTATCCCATGAACGAATTCCAGGTCGTCAGGTCCTTGATGTTGAGATAGGTATTCTGCGCCTTGGTCTCGCCCATGGTGGCGGTCGGCACGTGGGCGTAGTTGTGGCCGGGCAACAGCAGGGTGTCGTCCGGCAGAGCCTTCAGGCGCTGCAGGCTGTGGTACATCTGCTCCGCATCGGAGCCGGGCAGGTCGACCCGCCCGCAGCCGTTGATGAACAAGGTATCGCCGGAGACCAGGGTATTGCGGATGCGGAAGCACTGAGAGCCCGGCGTGTGGCCGGGTGTGTGCAGGAACTCCACCGCCACCGGCCCGATGTCCAGCGTGTCCCCCGAATCCACCCGGACCAGATCGCTCTCCGAGATCCCGGTGACCTTGCGCACACCCTCCGCCTCGTGCCGATGCGCGTAGATCTTCACGCCCTGGCGGCCGATCAGGTCCGAGATGCCTTCGATGGCATGGCCACCCATGGAGCCGCCCACGTGATCGGGGTGGTAGTGAGTGACCAGGGCCGCCGTGAGGGTGTAGCCCTTTTCGGCGATGTGGTCGAGCAGGCCAGCGATGTCCCAGGCGGGATCGACGATGGCCACCTCGCGCGTCGACCTCGAGCCTACCAGGTAGGTGAAATTCTGCATCGGGCCGATCTGGATCTGCTCGATGATGAGTTCCGGTTCGTCCTGCATGTTTCCCTCCGTGGTCAGGGCGCAGAGTCGAGCACGGTGCGCGACTCGATGTGGCCGACGAGCTCTTCCGGCCGCCACCACGACGGCTTCAGGTGACGCTGGGAGAACACCTTCTCGGCCTGGTCGGTGTAGTGGGGGGAGCCGGGACGATCGCTCTCGCCGACCGGCAGGTAGTCCCAGCTCTCCACCGGCGTCGACAGCTCGATGATCTGGGTCGACGTCTGGCCGCGGTTACCCCACCGCTCGCTGCGCTCGTTGGGCTTATCGTACCCCATGGTGCGCAGGGTGGTCAGGCCGTGGTCGTCGCCGCCGCCCACGGGCCAGGAAGCGTCGCCCCTGCCCACCCGGTACACTCGGCCCCAGGGCGCGTCGGTGGTGCCGAGATCCGCCTTCATGCGCGCGAGCCCCTCGGCGAACGCGGCGGCGAGCAGATGGCGCTGGTCATCGGTCAGCTGCACCGGCTTGGGATCGCGGCCGAGGACGATGGCGTAGTTGTCGTCGATGGCGCTTCCGATGGCGGCGGACTCGGGCTGATCGGCGAGCGTGAGGCGCCAATATGCGTACTTCAGCGCCGGCCTGGAATCGCGGGTGAGGCGGCGGTCCCAGCTCATCAGCTCGTTCACGGCGTCGCGGGTCGGCGAGTCGGCCGTCACCGAATGGTCCAGGGCAGCCAGCCAGCGGTCGATGCCGTAGGGTCTGACGTCGACCGCGTAGCCGAGCGCTTCGTCCAACGTGACGGAATCGTCGTTGCCGAGGAGCTCGATTGCCCGCGCGCCGCGCTGGTTGATCCAGCCGGACAGGGCGGGGCCGTAGTTGGCGCTGCTGAACAGGTAGCGAGGCTGGGCGTCGAGCCGGAACGGGCTCCCGACCATCATGGCGTCCGGCGGGATATTACAGTTCTGCATGTAACCCTGAGGGGGGTTCAGGACGTGCAGCAGATCCTCGGCTGGATGCAGGCCCTGCCAGTCGCTGGCGGACGTGGTGCCGTCCACCGGCTTCGAAAAGTCGTAACCTTGCGGGCGGACCGGAACCCGGCCCGTGCGTTCATAGTAGATGTTGCCGCTGGTGTCCGCGACCATCAGGTTCTGGGGGAACATGGCCAGGGTCGCTCCCGCGGCCACGGCTCCACGGTAGTCCTGGGCGAAGTTCAGCGCTTCCCACACCATGACCGGGTTCGCGTGCTCGTCATAGGGGATGCGCGCCGCATAGGCAGTGTCGCCCACGGTCGCGACGATCGGGCCGAGATGAGACCACTTCAGGGTATATTGCCGGTCGCCGAGACCCTTCACCTTCAGCGTGACGTCGCGCACTCGAAGCTCGCGCCACCGCCCGTCGTAGCGATACTGGTCGGCATTGTCCGGGTTCAGCTTAAGAGCATAGATGTCTCCGGTGTCCGGCCCGCCGGTGGTCATCGCCCACGCCAGCCGGCCGTTGTGGCCGAGGCCAATGTAGGGGTTGCCCGCCAGGGTGACGCCACTCCCCTGCAGATCGCCAGCGTGCACGCGGACTTGCCAGAATCGCGACACGCCCCACCAGGACAGGTGGGGATCGGCGAGCAGCAGCGGATGGCCGGAGGCACTGCGGCTTGCGCCCACCACCCATTCGTTGGAGGCGCGCCTGGGGCTTGCCACCCCGGGGTCGATGCCGCCTCGCCGCAGATCGTTCAGCGCTTCGTCGATGGACCAGTTGTACAGGAACATGCGGGTGAACGCGGCGACCATCTGCGGCGTCACGTCGCGGCGTCCCCACCATGCCGGTACGTCTTCCGGATGGGCCGCGTAGAAGTCGTTGACGCCGTCTGCGAAGGCGTCGACGCGGGCGCGGACGCGCGCCGGAACGTCCGGCCACTGGCGCTGCGCCATCCCGTAGTGATCGAACAGGCGAGCGATGAGGTCCTGGGAGACCTGTTGCTCTCCGGCGATCTCGGAGAGTTCCCCCAGGGCGATCTTCAGGTTCATGAGGAGCTGGGTGGGCCGGTCCTGCGCCTGCGCCCAGCCCATGGCGTACAACCCGGCTTCGACGCTGGGGGCGTAAATGTGGGGAACCCCCCAGGTATCCCGATAGACGACGGTCCGGCCGGCATCCCGCCCTTCCCCGGGCAGCGCCGTCGCCGGTGGCGCCGTCTGCGCGGATGCCGCTGACGGGTCCGGCGCTGTCGGCTGCTGGAGCCCGGCCAGGACCCCGGCGGCAAAGAAAGCCATGATCAGCCCGGCGCCAGCCAGGTGCCAGTTGTGGTGCCTCGTTGTCGCGCGCTCGCGCTTACGGCCCTGATTCACGTGATCGCTCCTCCAGATCCGCGTGCGAAGCCGACAATCATACCAGCCGGATGGCGGTCACCTCGCAGCGGGAGCCGAGCCGCATCACAGGGCCCCAGGTGCCGGTGCCGGGGGAGACGTAGAGGTTCAGGCCCTCGACCTCGTAGAGGCCGTGAATGCGGGGGAACACCCGCCGCACCACGAAGTTGAACGGCGCCAGCTGACCGTTGTGGGTGTGGCCGCAGAGCATCAGATGCGCGCCCCAGCGGGCGGCGTCCCGGACGCCGTCCGGCCGGTGATAGAGGAGCACACGATAGGCGTCCGGAGCCGGCTGCAGGGTATCGAGAATCCGCCGCAACTGATTCTTCGGCTCCGCGTCGTCGATGCCGACGATCTGCAGCGCACCGGCACGGACGGTGCGGTTTCTGAGCACCGTGACGCCGAGACCCTCGAGTCGGGCGCAGATGGCGTCGCAGTCCACGTAGCGTTCGTGGTTGCCGATGATGAAGAACGCCGGAGCATCGAGCTCAGCGAGCGCCGCGAGCTCGTCCGCGCCGACGTGGCGGAAGTCCACCAGATCGCCGGTGATGAGAACGTAGTCGGGGTTCGCCCGGTTGGCGAGCCGCACCGCCCGCCGCAGCAGGCCGCCGCCGCGGGAACCCACGTGCACGTCGGTGAGCTGAACGAGGGTCAGCCCCTTCACCGCGTCCGGCGATTGGATCTCCAGCGTCTTCAGGTGCAGGCGGTGGGCGTTGACGACGCCGGCGACCGTGAGGGCTCCGGTGATGGTCAGCAGCGCGAGGCCGGACGCGCGCGCCGGCAACGGCAGGACAGCGTGCAGCAACTCCCAGGGCAGCACCAGGCAGAATGCCAGGAACGTGACGCCGAGCCAGGTCATGATGAGCGCCGACAGCGGGCGGGCCAGCCGCGACGGCAGCCGCTCACAAGCGAGGCGCCCGAGCGCCGGGCCGGCCATCAACGCCAGCAGCGCCAGCGTGCCCGGCTGCCAGCTGGGGAAGGCGAGCCCGATGATGCGCACTGCGGGATACACCAGCACACCGAAATAGATCAGCGCGAATACCACGGCCGGTGCCGCACGACGATAGCCGCGGCGCCACCAGCGTGCGGTGGGTGCGGGGCGTGCGGGCTCGGGCGGTGCGCTCACAGGTCGGGGCCGGCCAGCAGGACGGACGCCCGCCGGTCGGTGCCGTTGCTCAGCTCGGCGCGTCCGGAGCCGAGCGCCAGACCCGGGACGAACGCCGCGTCCTCGGCGCCGAGAGTCAGCGCACTGAGCCGGACCCCGCCGTGCTCGACCACGCACAAGGCGTAGCTCGCGTGGCGGGGGAGCGTGAACCGGGCGCCGGGATCGAGAACCACGCGCCACACCCGGAAGGCCTCGGCGGCCGCGATGCAGGCCACGCCGTCGGCCACCGGCTCGGCGCACGGGATCTCTGGCAGGTCCAGGCGCAGGCGGGGTACCGCGGCCGCGGTGTCCCAGTGATCCTGGGTCACCACCCTCTGGTTGAAGGAGAGGATGTAGCGCTCGTAGATGGGGGTCTGAAACTCGATCACCCGAACTCCATGCTGCAGGGAGTGCGGCAGCCAGGTTGGCACCACCACCACCTCGCCGACGGCGAGCCGGCGCAGCTCCGTGAAGGTCTCCATCTCGGCCCGCAGCCGCGCTTCCTGCGCGGGCTGCACGGGTTCGCCGGCATCCAGCGCCCGCCGCACCGTTTCGTAGCGCTGCACTGCGTCCAGGTAACCGCGTCGAAAGTCGTCGTCGTCACCGCAGCGCCGCCGCAGCTGCTGGTTCATGCCGTAGCGGATGGCGCCGCGGCCGTCCGGCCAGGCGTCCGGGTGGACGTGACTCACCACGTACACCTCGTGCTTGGTCTCGTGGGTTTCCATGTAGAGGTCGCCGAGCACCGGTTCAGGGCTCGGGTCCAGCACCTTGAGCAGCAGCAGCGGGTGGCCCCCGGTCAGGCGCCGTGGCGCCAGCGCCAGGTAGTGCGACAGCGGCAGCACCCCGGCCCCGGTGCGCACGCCGCTCTCGCCGCGAGCTTCGATCCCGCTCAGCCACAGCTCCCGGCCCCATGGCTTGCCCACCACCGCGGCCGTCAGCGGCAGCGGCTCGTCGAGAAACACCTCGTGAGGCCCGAGCCGGGCAAGGATCCGCGTGCCGCTGCCGCCCGCCACCAGACTGTAGCTCGCGTCCAGGGTCAGGGTGTCCGGACGCGCCCGCCAGTCGCGGCCGATGGCCAGGGTCTGGCGGATGGGCGCGCTCGCCACCGGGGTGGTGCTGAGAGCGCGATCGAGGAGGCGGTCGCTGTCGAGATGGTTCGGCACGATGCGTTCAGGACAATGTCCGCTTTCGGCGAGTTTTTGCCGGGGGTGGGAATTATAGTGGCGGGGCAACTCGGGGGGCGACATGCTGCCGGCTCATCCTATCTGTGAACGCGCCAGGCTGTCTCGGGATCCGCGCTTCGACGGCACGTTCTTCATCGGCGTGGTGACCACGGGCATCTATTGCCGACCGGTCTGCCCGGTGCGCCAGCCGGCAGCCGAGAACGTCCGCTACTACCCGTCGGCAGCGGCAGCCGAGGATGCCGGATTTCGCCCTTGCCGGCGCTGCCTGCCGGAGCGCGCTGCACGGGTCCCGGAATGGTGCATCGGCAGCCGCGCGGTGATCCGCGGGCTGCGCCTGATCGATGCCGGCGTGCTCGACGTGGAGGACAGCGCCGCGCTGGCCCACCGGCTCGGCGTCACTGCGCGGCATCTGAATCGATTGTTTCAGGCGGAGCTGGGCGCGACGCCGAAGGCGGTGGCCATGACCCGGCGCCGCGCGTTGGCCAAGCGGTTGATCGACGAGACCGCGCTGCCGTTCGCTCAGGTGGCTCTGCAGGCGGGATACCGCAGTCTCCGGCGTTTCAACGATGACGTGAGGCGCTGCTATGGCCGGCATCCGGGCGCCATCCGAGCCGCCAATCGGAGGCGGCCGCCGGCGGACACCGACGAATGCTTCTCGCTGCGCCTGCCGGTCCGCGCGCCCTACGACGCCGCCTGGGTGTTCGAGTTCCTCGGGCGCCGGGCCCTGGTCGGCTTCGAGGCGGTGGAAGGGCTCTGCTACCGACGCCGGATAGCGGAGAGTGCAGGTCACGGCCAGTGGATCAGCGTGCGCTGGCAGGACGGCGGTCTCAGGCTCGACGTGCCCGCCGCTTGCGCCGGATCGCTGTCCGACATCCTGCCGCGGGTGCGACGGGTGTTCGACCTGGACGCGGATTCCGCCACCATCGACGCCGATCTGGCGGCCGATCCGCTGCTGGCCGACGCGGTGGGTGGCGACGGCGGACTCAGGGTGCCCGGCGCCTGGGACGGCTTTGAGACCACCGTACGCGCGGTCCTCGGCCAGCAGGTGAGCGTGGATCGAGCCACGGCACTGGCGCATCGGGTTCTGGAGCGCTACGGGCCGGACAGCCTGCTGTCGCCGGCGGCGCTGGCACGAGCCGCGCCGGCGGAAATCGGGCTGCCCGGCCGGCGCGGCGAAGCCTTGCGGCGGGTCGCGGCGGAGGCGGAGGCCGGGCGTCTGGACCTGCACGAAGGGGCCGACGCCACCAGGCTGCAGGCGGCGCTGTGCGCGATTCCGGGCATCGGACCGTGGACGGCCGGCTATGTGGCCATGCGGGTCGCGAAAGACCCGGACGCGTTCCCCGTCAACGATTGGGTGGTGCTGAAAACTGTGCAAGCGTCGGTGCCGGGAACGGCGGCGAAGGCGGCGGCCGCCGGACGCGCGGGCAGCCACGCCGACGGCTGGCGCCCGTGGCGGGCCTACGCGGTCATGTACCTGTGGCGACGGTCCCAAACCCTCGGCCGAACCGCAGTGGAGGCGTGATGATCTACTCCTGGATGGATAGCCCGGTGGGGCGGTTGCTGCTGGCAGGCAGCGGCGGACGGCTCGAGGTCATCGCGTTCTCCTCGGGGAGCAAAGCGCGGGGGCCGGGACCCGGCTGGCGGCGCAGCGACGAGCCGTTCCGGTGCGTCCGACAGCAGCTCGAGGAATACTTCGCAGGCTCGCGCCGGACGTTCGAGCTGCCGTTGGCGCCACGCGCCTCGCCGTTCCAGGCCCGGGTGCTGGAGGCACTGCTGACGATTCCCTATGGCGAGACGTGCAGCTACAAGGACATCGCCGTAGCGCTCGGCGATCCCCTGGCGGTCCGTGCGGTCGGCAGCGCCAACGGCAGCAATCCGCTGCCCATCGTCATCCCCTGTCATCGGGTGATCGGCAGCGACGGCAGCCTCACTGGCTTTGGCGGGGGACTCGACGCCAAGCGATATCTGCTGGACCTGGAACAGCGGTACTCGGGGCTGTTCGCTCCGCGCAGCGAGCCGATCAGCCCGTAGGTGAGGCGGAACCTGCGGCCTGCTTCTGGACCTTCCAGAACTTGCTGCCTTCCAGAGAGAGGTTGTACATCAGGCCCTGGTTGCCGAATACGAAGCCGATGATGGGTTCGCGGGCGCTGTGAGTGCTGATGTCCTCACCGGCGCCGAATCGGGCGATGGCGACGCTGCCATCGACGCCTGCTTCCCAGCCCTTGCTCTCGCGGAAGCTCTTCAGCGCCTCCTCGGTCATGAACATGAGCACCTGGGAGCGCGCCTGCCCGCCGATCTGAAAGCCCACCGATGCCGAGGCTACCCGGTAGTACTCGACGGTCTGACCCGCGATCAGCAGGGCACCTTCGCCGTACTCGCCGCCGACGCCGAAGCCACCCTTGAGCACCCGGGGAAAAACCAGGATGCCGTTCGCCTTGGCGCCGAGATCCCGGGCTGCCGGTGACTGCTTATAGAGCTCCTCGAGCGCGCCCTTCACCCGGGCGTCGATTTCTTCCTTGGAAGCCGCCAGAGCGGCAGCCGGCCACAACGTGGCCGGGAGCAGCGCGGCGAGGAACGCCGCCAGCAGAATCGGGCGGAGCGACGAGCGCCGCATGATGAGTACCTCCTCCGTGAAATTCGCGAGCCTGTATACCACTCCGGCCGGGCTGCCACCATAGCGCGGCCAACCTGGTCAGCCGGCCGGGCGGGCAAGGGCGCGAAAGCGCTCGAAGTAATCGGGGAACGTCTTGCTCACGCACTCGGGATCTTCGATGGTCACGGCCACGCCGCCCAGAGCGGCGAGCGAGAAGCACATCGCCATACGATGGTCACCGTAGGTGCGGATCGTGGCCGCCCGCCAGGATCGCGGCGGGGTGATGGTCAGGCTGTCCGCGCCTTCGTCCACCGATGCGCCGAGCCGGCGCAGCTCCGCTGCCATGGCGGCCAGCCGGTCGGTTTCCTTGACCCGCCAGTTGCCGATGTTGCGGATGGCGGTCGTGCCGTCGGCGAACAGCGCCAGCGCGGCGACGGTCATGGCGGCATCGGGAATGTGGTTCAAATCCAGGTCGACGGCGGTGAGGCGGCCGCTCGGCGGGGGCCGGACCGTGATCGCCTGCAGGGAGCGCTCTACTCGCGCGCCCATGGCCGTGAGCACGTCGAGGAAGCGGACGTCTCCCTGGACGCTGTCAGCGGACAGGCCCACCACTCGCACCCCGGGCCCGCGGATGGCGCCGGCGGCGAGGAAGTAGCTGGCGGACGACGCGTCGCCTTCCACCAGGCAATGACCCGGGGACCGGTAGCCGCCTGGGCTGACGGCGAACCGGGCGTAGTCCTGGTGGCTCACCGTCGCGCCGAAGCGGCGCATCGTGTGCAGCGTGATGTCGACGTAGGGCTTCGACACCAGCTCACCTTCCACCTGGACCGTTACCGGCCCGGCAGCAAGCGGCGCCGCCATCAGCAGCGAGGTGAGGAACTGGCTGGACACGTTGCCGCGGATCGAGGTGGTGCCGGCCCGGAGGCCCGTGCCGGTCACCTCCAACGGCGGGTAACCCGGCTGCCCCAGGTAACGGATTCGCGCGCCGAGGGGCGCCAGGGCGTCCACCAGGTCGCCCACCGGCCGCTCCCGCATGCGCGGCGTGCCGTCCAGCAGGACGGTGCCTTTGCCCAAGGTCAGAGCGGCCGTCAACGGGCGAAGGGCAGTGCCGGCGAGACCCAGGTAGAGCTCGAAGCGGCCGGGCCGGGTCACCAGCGGCCCGCCGCAACCGGTGACCGTCACTGCCTCCGGCGTGTCCTCGATGACCACCCCCAGGGTCCGCAGCGCCGTCATCATGAACGCGGTGTCGTCGCTGCGCAGCACGTTGTCCACGCGGGTCCGGCCCCGGGCCAGCGCGGCCAGCAGCAGTGCCCGGTTGGACATGCTCTTGGAGCCGGGCAGGATGATCTCGCCGGCGAGATGGTCGACGGGCTCGAGGACAAGGGTATGCATGGCGAGGCGACTATACCCGATGCCGCGCCAGCCGGGACGGCGGCGCCGGGGTCAGCGACTCGAGGAAGCCGGCGAGGGTCTCCGCCACCACCCTGAGCGGCTTGCGGCCGGGCGCTTCCAGCAGCACCTGACCGCTGTCGTTGTCGACGCTGAGAAACAGCTCCGAGTCCGGCTCGGTGCAGGCGAAGAACACGGTGAACGGACTGCGGGCGCGGCGCTTCTGCAAGGCGTGGCCGATGAGATTCTCCACCAGACGGTCGGCGTCCTCCGCGTTCCACAACTGCAGCAGGCTGACGTGGCCGTCCGCGGCTTCCGCCTCCAGGCCGCCGGACCAGTAGCGCCCGTAGTAGGCGTCAATCGCCGGATGGACGGTCAGCTCCAGCGCCCGTTCCAGCCCTGCGAAGTCGGCGGCGCCCGGCGGCCGGCGGGTCGGGCGCCACAGCACGCGGAGCTCGCCGTGCTCGTCCGGAAACGGCTCACCGCTCTCGCACGGCGAACGCCACTCGGGATCGTAGCTCTCCTCGAGCCGCGGAAACTGCTCGAGGGTTCGCGCCACGAACTGGTCCAGCGCCGCCCCCACCGCGGTCTGTGCCGGCTCATCCCCAGACAATGCCTGCTCCTCTCGGCGAATCGCTCTGCTGGACCCGATGTTATCACTGCTCGCGTCCGTTCCGCGGAAAGCGCTCTCCCGCACCCGGCCGGCCGTGCAGGTGGTGCGGGTTGGCGTGACTCATGGCCTCGATCAACTGGCGCCGTTCCTCCGCTGTCATGGCGGTGGCGACCTTCACCAGCAGCGCCTGGTTGTTGCGCTGGCCCTCCATGAGCGAGGCGCGGAAACGGTCCAGCGCTTCGTCCAGGGCCCGAGGGTCGAAAGGCTCGGCTTCCAGCGCCGCGTTGATGTCGTGCTGGGCGTGGCGGATGCGTCTGAGATCGCCGCGCAAGCCGTGGAAGTGCTCGCGCAGGGTAGCGCGGAACTGGTCGCGGCGGGGCTCGGGCAGGTCGTGGACCACCCGGAACAGGCTCAGCGAAGGATCGAGCATTCCCGGCATCGGGCCCGGCTGCAGCATCCGGCCGGCGACGAAGCCGGCCAGGGCCAGGTTCATGGCCACGGACAACGCCAGACCGATCACCAGCCAATTACGGTTCCGCATCCTCGATCTCCGCATAGATGTCGTTGAACGCCAGGGTGGTCACATCTTCGGCCAGCTCGCTGTCGATGCCGGGGCTGCCGACCGTCGCGCCGGCGATGAATCCGACGCCGGTGACCAGCAGCGCGATGACCGCCGGCCGCCACAGCCGAGCGCCGAACCAGCCGAGCAGTCGTTCCAGGGCGGCCGGTGCAGCGGCCGCTTCGGCCGCCCGGGCGCCGATGTGCCTGGCCAGGTAAGACGGCGGCGCGTGGTCCCGCAGCTGCGCGAAGTAGCCGTCCACCCGGTGCGCGGCTTCGAGCGCGCGGCCGGCGTCGGGCTGGGCGGCCAGCAGCGCCCGGGCGGCTTGCGCCTCTGCCGCAGGCCATTGCCCGAGGTCGCTGCCCCAGCGGTCCAGCGCCTGTTCGAACTGCGCTCGAGTCATCATGATCGGTCCTCTCCTCGGTCGTGCTCGGGCACGTCGTCCAACAGGCTCGTGCGCAGGGCCCGCCGCGCCCGAGCCACCAGCGATTCCAGGCTGCGGACGCTGACTCGGAGGATGGCCGCCGCCTCACGGTTGGAGAAACCCTGTACCTGACACAGCAGCACGGCGGCCCGCTGGCCGGCCGGCAGCGCCGCGAGCGCTGCTTGCAGCCGCCGATCGGTCTCCCCGGAGACCGCCAGCGCCTCCGGATCGCCCACGGGGTCCGCGGCCAGCGTCGGCACGCGGGGCGGCTCACTGTCCGGGCCGTCGCCGTCGCTGACGGTCCGCCACCGGGCGCGCCGGCGGAGCTCGTCCATGGCCAGGTTGTGGGCCACCCGGTGCAGCCAGGTGGCCAGCTTCACGCGCCCCGGCCGATAGCTGTCGGCCCGCTCCCACAGCCTGAGAAACGTCTCCTGGGCGAGCTCGTCGGCGTCGGCCGGCGAGTCCGTCAGCCGTGCCAGGTAGCGGTGAACGCTGGTGAGGTGGCGGGCGACCAGGCGGCCGAATGCCGCCTGATCGCGCTGCTGCACCAGGATCACGAGCTCGTCGTCGGCGGGCTCCGCCACCCGTGACGCCGTCCTCAGCCCTGGCTGTCGTCCGGCGCCTGGTGGCGCGAGCGATGGTAGGCGCGGGCTTCCTCGCGGGTGACCGTGCCGTCGTGGTCGGCGTCCATGGCCTCCAGCCGCCGGGTCACGTCGGGCAGCTCGTCGGGGCTGAGGTCGCCGTTGCCGTCGGTGTCGAGCCGGGCGAACAACTGGGCGCGCATGGCCTGGCGGCGGGCGTCGCGGAGCTTGCCGGTGCTGAACTCCGCCTTGCCGATCTCACCGTCGCCGTTCGCGTCCAGCTGCTTGAACACCTGGTCGTCCAGGGCCTGCATCCGCTCCTGGTGCTTCTCGCGCCAGGCGTCCCGCTGCTCCGCGGTCGGCGGTGGGGGAGCGTCCCCGTGGCCCATCGGGCGATGGCCGTGATCATGACGGCCGCCGTGGCGCGGCATCCAGTGGGGCATCCGCGCGGCTGCCAGCTCCTCGGGGCTGATCGTGCCGCTGTGGTCGGTGTCCAGCGCCTGAAAGCGCGCCTCGGCGCGTTGCTTGGCCTCTGCAATCGAAATGGGAAAGTGGGGATCGCGCTCGGCGTCCGCGGGGCCCGGCCCGGTAGCGGCCGGTTTCGCACCGGCGGCGGCCGCGAGCGCAGCGACCGACAAGGTCATGGCACCGGCGAGCAGGGACAGCGAGCGAATGGCGCCGGCCGCGCGCGGCTTGGGCTGGGATTCGAATCGGTTCATGGTTGCTCCGGATCGTTGGTTGAACACTCCGTTATACGTCCGGCTGCGCTCGATCCGTCGCATCCCCATAGGTGATGTCCAGGATCCGATAGACGAGCGTGTGCTCGCCACGGCGCAATCGCACTTCGTCGCCTACCTGCTTCTTCAGCAGCGAGCGCGCCACCGGCGCATCGATGCTGATGTATTCCGGCGCCTGATCGAACTCGTCGGGGCCTACCAGCCGGTAGCGGAGCCGATCGCCGGCGTCGTCCTGCAAGCTCACCCAGGCGCCGAAGAACACGCGGCTCCGGTCGGGCGGTGGGCGGTCCACCACCTGAAGCTCGTCCAGGCGCCGGGACAGAAACCTCACCCGTCCGTCGATCTCGCGGAGCTGCTTCTTGCCGTAGATGTACTCGGCGTTCTCCGACCGGTCTCCCATGGCCGCCGCTTCCGCCACCTTGCGCGTCACCTCGGGGCGCTGGACCTTCCACAGTTGCTTGAGCTCGGCGTTCAGGCGGGCGAAACCGGCGGCTGTGATGTAGGGGGACGAGCGCTCGCGAGGCGGCCGGTAGCGGGACATGGAGCTGATCCAGGCATCGGTCGATGCACCAGTGTAGCCGGAACGCCCGGCACCCGGCTCGCCTGGCAGAGGTAACCGCGGCCGCTATACTGGCGGCCGTGCATACCCACGTCCCCGCTGGCAGCAACGGCGTCTCCGGCCCCATCCGCTGCTTCGTCGCCGCGTTCCTCACGGCTGAGTCGGCCGCTCTGTTGCAGGCGGCGCTGCGCGAGGTGGTGGACCCACGGCTCCTGGGCCGGCGGGTGGCCCGCGTCGTCCCCACCGGGAATTACCATGTGACTCTGAAGTTTCTCGGCGACACCGAGCCGGCCGCGTTGCCGGCGGCGTTGGCGGCCGTGCAGGCGCTGAGCGGGCACGACGTCTCGGCGGAGGTACCCGCAGTGACCGGCTTCCCCCGCGCACGAGGCGCGCGGCTGGTGGCAGCCGAGCTCGCCGATCATCCCGGGCTCGAAGCCTGGTGGGCGGCCCTGGGGGCTCGGCTCGGCTCCGAGCACCGGCCATTCCGGCCCCACGTCACCGTGCTGCGATTGCGCCGTCCGCGGACCGTCGGCCGGGCCGAGCTCAGCCCGACCCTGCCGGTGACCTTGACCGCGCCGCGCCTCTACCGCAGCGATCAGGCGGACGCTGGCGTGCGCTACAGCCCGGTGGTGCTGCCGGCTTGAGCTGCTCCGACGTGCCCCGTGCGGCCGAGCAGGCGACGAAGCGAGTCCGCCAGCGGCGGAACGGCGATGCCGTGCTCGGTGATGATGCCGCTGACCAGCTCCGCCGGGGTGACGTCGAACGCCGGGTTGCGGGCCGGTACCCGGGCGGCGGCGGTGCCGAGCACTTCCTCCGGATCGCGCTCCTCGATCGGCACGTCGGCACCGCACATGGTTCCGGGGTCGTAGGTCGAGGACGGGCACGCCACGTAGAACGGCAGGCCGAAGTGACGACACAGCACCGCCAGGTTCAGGGTGCCGATCTTGTTCACCACGTCGCCGTTGGCGGTCACCCGATCGGTGCCCACCAGCACCAGATCCACCTCACCGGCCGCCATGAAGCTCGCGGCCATGCTGTCGCAGATGAGGGTGACGTCGATGCCGGCGCTGGACAGCTCCCAGGCGGTGAGACGGGCGCCCTGCAGCAGCGGGCGGGTCTCGTCCACCAGCACCCGGAACGGCACCCCGGCGCGGTGCCGCAGATACATGGGCGCGGTGGCGGTGCCGAGGGCGGAGACTGCGAGCGCTCCGGCGTTGCAGTGGGTGAGCACGGTGCACCCCGGCTCGATCAACGATTCGCCGTGCCGGCCGATGGCGAGGCAGATCTCCGCGTCTTCCCGGTGGATGGCGGCGGCTTCGTTCAGCAGTGCGGCGACGTCCGGCTCCCGCCGCGCCCGCCGGCAGAGGCGGCCGGCGGCCCAGGCGAGATTCACCGCAGTGGGCCGCGCCCGACACAGCCGTCGGGCCAAGCCGTCGAGCCGCGCGACGAACGCCTGCGGCGCTTCACCAGGCGGCGTCTCCGCCTTCATGGCCACCGCCAGCGCGTAGCCGGCAGCGATGCCAATGGCGGGGGCGCCGCGTACCGCCAGGGAGCGAATCGCCGCCTCGGCGTCCGCCAGCGTCTCGATGGGGAGATAGCGAACCTCAGCGGGCAGACGCCGTTGATCCAGCAGGAACAGCCGACCGCGGTCCCAGCGGACGGCTTCCGGCGCGCTCAACCGAGGCTCCGGGCGAGCAGGCTCGTCAGCGCACCGCCGACGGCGTCGGCGGTTGTGCCGCAGACGAACACCCCATCGCGGTGGCCGAGGGTGACGAAGCTGAACGGCCGTGCGGGACGCTCCGCGAGCAGGCGGCCGACCGCCTTCGCCATGGCCGGCGAGCCGTAGGGAACGTCTTCCGCTGTGGCCGGCAGCGCGAGCGATTCCGCCCGTTCCCAGATCTCCGGGCTGTGAACGTGGAACACCCAGTTCACGGTGGGATCTGCCCGGTACACCATGGCGTGGGTCAGCGTTTCCGACGAAGGCGGCTGATGGCCGCAGGCGTCCACCCAGAAGCGCGCCGGATTGCTGTGGATGATGCGCACCAGATCCTCGTCGGCCAGCGCGGGGGCGCCCGCCGTCTGGCTGGCGGTGATCACGAACTCTCCCGGGTGTGCGCGAGCGCTCAGGTTGCCGAAGCCGAGACCGCCGTAGCGGTCGGTGGTCTGGCCGATCAGGCCGAGACGTCTGAGCACCGCCCGCCAGCCGGCCAGTGCGGCGAGCAGGTGCGGCTCCGCCACCGGTCCGGCCGGTGGTTCCAGGGCATAGGCGAAGCGGATGGCGCCTTCGCTCTCGGTCATGGTCGTCAGACCTCCGGGTCCAGCAGTGGTGTCCACGTGTCCAGGTATTGGCCGCCGTCGGCGATCAGATGCGCACCGTTCACATAGCGGGCCGCAGGCGAGCACAGAAACAGGCACAGGGCAGCCACTTCCTCGGTGGTGCCGAGACGGTGGCTCGGAATGTCACGCACCGCCTGGGTTTCGTAGTCCGGCCGCTCGGCGCGAGCATACTCTTCCTTGCGCAGTCCGGCCGTTGCCACCGAGCCCGGTGCCAGAGCGTTCACCGTGACGCCCTTGCGGGCCCAGTAGTAGGCGAGGGTTCGGGTGAGATTCACCACCGCTGCGCGGGCCGCGCCGGAATGAGCGAAAGGCGGTGCTCCCCGTTCGAAGGAGTACACGTGAACGATGTTGACGATGCTGCCGAAACCCCGTTCCACCATGTGTCGGCCGACGCGCCCGGTGACGTTCCAGGTGCCGTTGAGATTGAGGTCGACCACCGACCGCCAGCCGTTGTCGCTGATCTCCAGCGGCCGCGCCGGAAACTGGCCGCCGGCGTTGTTGATCAGGAAATCCACCTGCCCGAAGCGACCCAGCGCCGCCGTCAGCAATGCGTCCACCTGCGCCGGCTCGCGGATGTTCGTGGGCAACGCCAGGCAGCGTCGGCCCATGGCCTCTATGTCCCGCTGGGTCGGCGTGAGGTTGTCGGGGTTCCGGCTGGCGATGACCACATCCGCGCCGAAGCGGGCGAAAGCCAGCGCGATCTCGCGGCCGATGCCGCGGCCGCCGCCGGTGACCAGCGCCACGCGGCCGGTGAAGAGATCCGCCGCGAAGGTGTCGAGCGCTCCGTTCCCCATACCTGCATCCACGGCCGTGCCTGGTGGCTGCACGATACGAAACCCGCGGCGTCACGGGAAGGCCGATCCTTGCGTGCCGGCTTGATACCCCGTACCGGTGAGGCTACTGTGCCGGGCTCGGTGACGGTGAGACAGGGCAATGGCAGGTGCGGAACACCTTTGGCCGGCGGGACGTCAGTCGACGCGCATTGCGGCGGCCTTCGCGTGACATGAGCACATCAGGACGAGACACGGATCGGGCCCTCGGTTTCGAGACGCGGGCCATCCACGTCGCCCAGGCGCCGGACCCGGTCACCGGGGCCGTGGTGCCGCCGCTCTACCTCACCTCGACGTACGCGCACAGCTCTCCCGGCGAGCACCGGGGCTACGAGTACAGCCGCTCGGCGAATCCGACCCGCAGGGCCTACGAAACCTGCGTCGCGAATCTCGAAGGCGCACGATTCGGCTTCGCCTTCGCCTCCGGCTGTATCGGTGCCGCCACCGTGGTGCACCTGCTGTCCCAGGGCGACCACGTGGTGTGCTGCGACGACATGTACGGCGGCACCTACCGTCTTTTCGAGCAGGTGTTCCGGCGTCAGGGGCTGGATTTCAGCTACGTGGACATGTCCGAACCCGGCGCGCTCACCGACGCCATGCGTCCCGAGACCCGCATGGTCTGGATCGAATCTCCCACCAACCCGCTGATGAAGCTGGTGGACATTGCCGCCGTGGCCGATCGCGCTCACGCCGGCGGCGCTCTGCTCATGGTGGACAACACCTTCCTCAGCCCCTACTTCCAGCGTCCGCTCGAACTGGGCGCCGATCTGGTGCTTCACTCGTCCACCAAGTACATCAACGGGCACAGCGATCTGGTGGGCGGTCTGGTGATCACCGACGACCAGGCGCTGGCGGAGCGCCTCGGGTTTCTCAGCAACGCGCTGGGCGGCATCCAGAGCGCGTTCGATGCCTGGCTGTGTCTGCGCAGCGTCAAGACCCTGGCCGTGCGCATGCAGGCCCACGAGCGCAATGCGCTTGCCGTGGCCCGCTTCCTCGAAGCTCACGACGCCGTTGCCCAAGTGGCCTATCCCGGCCTCGAGAGCCATCCGCAGCACGAGCTTGCGAAGCGCCAGACATCCGGCCACGGCGGCACCTTGAGCTTCCGCGTCCGCGGCGGCCTGCCGGCGGCCCGGCGGCTGCTGGAGCGAGTGCGCCTCTTCACCCTGGCGGAAAGCCTCGGCGGGGTCGAATCGCTGATCGAGCACCCCGCGCTGATGACCCACGCCAGCGTGCCGGAGGAAAAACGAGCAGCGCTCGGCATCGACGGGGGCCTCATCCGCTTGTCGGTGGGGATCGAGACGGCGGACGACCTCGTCGCCGATCTGGTCGAGGCCCTGAGCTTCGTGTCGTGACGGCTCCGCGGGCGGTAACGTGGGGCGGGTGCGCCCTCGCGCGCGTACGGGGACGGTCGTGGTAGAGACCCTGGAGATCACGGCGGACGTGCTGGCGGCCAGACGCCGCTGGCGCTACCGCGGGCGGAGCCGTCCGGCATTCGCCGAGACGCCGGGCGCGGGGCAGCGCTCGGTCTGGGATTTTCCCCGCCCGCCGTGTCTGGAAGCCGTGCACCAGACCCTCACGGTGCGGGCGGAGGGTCGGGTGCTGGCGCGCACCCGGCGCGGTTGCCGCGTGCTGGAGACGGCCGGCGCTCCCACCTACTACTTTCCGCCCGAGGCCGTGATGACCGGCGCTCTGGCGGCCACCGACCTTCTGACTACGTGCGAATGGAAGGGCGAGGCCCGCCACTTCGCCTGCGGCCAGGTCGATCGGGCGGCATGGTGTCTCGAGCGGACGTTTGCCGAGTTCGCCACCATTCGCGGCTGGTTCGGCTTCTATCCGGCGCATCTGGCCTGTTTCGTCGGCCGCGAGCGCGTCACCGAGCAGCAGGGCGGCTACTACGGTGGCTGGATCACGCGGGACCTCTGCGGCCCCATCAAAGGGGTGCCGGGCAGCGCCGACTGGTGAGGGCGATGGACGTCACTCGTGTGCCCATTTACCGTCCCTATCCCGACGAGGTGCCGTGGGATTTGTTCGCCGATGCGGGCGTCGCCGAGCAGGTGCTCGCGGAGGCGCTCGATCCGGACTTCACCCGTCTGGCCAAGGTGGGGGGAAGATCCGTGGGCGGCTACATCATCAGGCCGCGTACCCCCACCTGTTACGAGCTCGTGGCGCTCACGGTGGCGGCAGGCTACCGCGGAAAAGGACTGGGCCGCTGGCTGCTTGGTCATGCCATTGGCCTGGCCGAGAGCCGGGGCGGCCGCGAGATAGTCACCGCCGGCACGCAGGGCGAGCATCTTCTCGCGGCCGTCGGCTTCGAGCGGGAGGGCGCCGGGCTGCGGCTCACATTGACCCCCGAGTGAGCACGGCGCCCGTTCCACGTCTTCCGCATCGGGTCAGCCGGCGGCCTGGATGGCGCTCTCCTGCACGGGCGGGCCGACATACAGCGCCTGGGGCCGGACGAGGCGGTTGTCCTCGCGGCTCTCGATGAAGTGGGCCAGATAGCCGAAGACTCGCGACATGCCGAACAGGGCGGTGAAAAAGCGCGGCGGCACCCCCAGCACCCGGAACACCAGCCCTTTGTAGAACTCGACGTTGGCGTACAGGTCCTTGCCCTGCTCGGCCATGCGCTCGGTGAACCGCGCCTCGATGGCCTCCAGGGTGCGGTAGGCGTTCTCGTGCTCGGTGCCCCGGGCGAGCCGGGCCGCCAGCGCTTTCAGGTGCACGGCCCGTGGATCCACCACCTTGTACTCCCGATGCCCCATGCCCATCACCTTGCGGCCCGTTGCCAGGCACTCGTCGACGAACGCCGCGGCGCGCCCCGGCGCGCCCACCGTGTCCGCGGTTTCCAGCGCCGCCTGGTCGGCACCGCCGTGCAGCACCCCGTGCAGGGCGCCGAACGCCGCCGACAAGGCGTTCTCCACCGGCGCCAGGGTGCTGGCGACCACACGGGCGGTGAAGGTGCCGGCGTTGAAGCTGTGCTCGAGCTGGAGTATCTGCGCCACCTCGAAGGCGTGGCGGGCGTCGCTGTGCTCGGGCGCGGCGATCTGGGCCAGGAATTGGCTGATGGGGTCGTCCGACCGGATGCCGGCGAGCGAGTTACGCTTGAAGTGGGTGGCGATCAGGGCCGGGAGCTTTGCTGCCACGGCGAATCCCTGCGCGGCTTCGCCCCGATCGGCGAATGCCTCGGTCCGATCCAGGAGGGGCGTCAGGCCCTGCAGCAGGTGCATGGGGTGCACCGACTCCGGCAGCGCCAGCACCATGGCTTCCTCGCGCGGCGACAGAACGGAGTGGGCAGTGAGCGCGCGGCCGAAGTCCGGGTCGAGCCTGCCGGTGGCGACCAGGGCGGCGACTTCGGCGAACGGCCGGTCGACCAGAGTGCCGATCTCGTGGCCCCGGTAGGAGAGCTGCCCGCGCTGCCCGTCCACCAGACTCACGGCGCTGGTGTCCACCACCACGCCTTCCAGACCTTTGCGAATTTCCATCATCTGCCTCCGCTGTGGGAGCGACCTGTGGGAGCGACCTCCCGGTCGCGATCTTTGTCCTCTGTGGAAGCGACCTCCCAGTCGCGATCCTCCAGCTCACGAACCTATCCGCCCCACCAACCATTGCCCAGCGCCCCTTTCTTCTAGGACGAGAAGCTCCGCTGATGGATAAGCCGGCCTGATCGGCGCATAAGTGGTGGCCCTTCCGGCTCGCTGCTACTCTCGGTCGATGCAGATCGAGCGCAACGAGATCCGGGTGTTCGCCGCAGTGGTGGAGGAGGGGGGTTTCAGCCGCGCCGCCGAACGCCTGCACATCTCCCAGTCGGCGGTGAGCCAGGCGGTCGCCAACCTCGAGCACAAGCTCGACACGCGGCTACTGCTGCGCAAGGGCCGGCCGCGCCTCACCGAGGCGGGCAAGCGGCTGTTCGGCTTTGCCCAGGCCCTGATCAACGAGGAACAACGCGCGCTTGCCGACATCCAGCGGATTCGCACCGGCGCGCTGTCCACCCTCAATCTCGCGCTCAACAGCGTGGTCAGCCGCGTCTACGGGCGCGCGCTCATGCTGGAATTCTGCGAGCGCAATCCGCTCACCCGCCTCAAGCTCGACGTGGCGCCGAGCCGGGAAATCATCTACGGAGTCGAGGAGGACCGCTGGGAGCTTGGCTTCGGGCCGTTCCAGCACAGCATGCCCGGCCACTTCGTCACCACGCCGTTCTTCACCGAAGCGCGGCTGCTGGTCGTGCACGAGGCGCATCCGCGGTTCGAGGCGCTGAAGCAAGACCCCGAAAGCCAGCTTTCCGCGGCGACGCTGCTGACCTCGTATCTGGACGATGCCACCCGTCGTCCCGGCCAGGAGCAGCGCTTGCGCAACCAGTTCGCCAGCGTCTGGGAGGTGAGCAACCTGGAACTGCGCCTGGCGCTCGCCGAGGCAGGCAAGGGCGTCACCTATCTATCGAACCTGCTGCTCGACCGGCTCGAAGGTTTCCATCCACTCGGCGGGCTCGAGATCTCGCGGTTCGAGCGCGAGGTGGGCCTTTATTACAAGCGCCATCGGGTGCTGTCCGAGGGCGCCCGCCGGTTCATCGCCATCTGCGAGCGGCACTTCCCCCGGCGGTAGCCACTTGAGTCGCCCGGTCGCGGTCAATGTGGCTCGTTGTCCGTCCGCGCGGCGCGTCCCAGATAGCCGCCGTGGTGACGCAGACCGTAGTCTTCGCGGGTGACACCCTTCACCTCGAGCAGCGCCAGCGCGATGGCGTCGCTGATCGCCAGCATCACCGCCATGCTGGCGCTGGGGGTGAGACCGAGGGGACAGGGCTCCTCGATGATGCCCATGTCCAGACAGAAGTCGGCGAGCTCTCTCAGCTCGGAGTCGGGATGGGACGTGACGCCGATGATCGTATCGACGCCGAGGTGGCGGGCGAGCTCGAGGATTTCCAGCACCTCACGGCTCTTGCCGCTGGTGGAGAACGCCACCAGAACGTCGTTGGGGCCTACCAGTCCCAGGTCGCCGTGGGCGGCTTCGGCCGGGTGGACGAAACCGGCCGGGGTGGCGGTGGAGCACAACGTGGCGGCGAACTTGTGAGCGATGTGGCCGGCCTTGCCGATGCCGGTGGTCAGCACCTTGCCCCGGCATTCGGCCAGGGTGCGCACGGCGCGCTCGTACGCTTCGTCCACCTCGATGCGCGCGATGGCCTTGGCTTCCGCCACCAGCACTGCGCGCATCCGTTCCTTGATCTCCATGGCTCGTCCGTCGGCTTCGACAAGAGCGGAATGGTGGCATGCGGGTGCTGACGGCTCAAGGCTCGCACCGGCTCATGCCGGGAGAGGCGGGCGATTGACAGCAAGATGGCCCGTAGGGCACAAGGAAATCCATTTGCAGGAACTCCATGCGCCAAGCCCACCGCGATCTGCTCCTCATGCCCTGGCCGCTCGAGATCGAGCGCCGCGACGGGGTTGCTGTGGCCGTGCACGGTCCTGTGGCAGCGACCTATACGGGCGTCCGCACGGAGCGGCTCGCGCGGGCGGTGGCGCGTCTGGACGGTGCCGCACCGCCCGCGGTGACTCCGCCGCTGCCGCTCATCGTCGACTGCGCCGCGGCGGGGGGCGAGCATCCCGCTCTGGACGACGACGAGTCGTACGTGCTGAGCGTTTCCCCAGCAGGGGTGCGCATCGAGGCGCCGGCGGAGTGGGGTGTGCTGAGAGGTCTCGCCACCCTCACACAGCTTCGCGCGGGTGCCGCGGTTGCGCCTTTGCGCATCGTCGACCGGCCGCGCTTTCCGTGGCGCGGCCTGATGCTGGACGTGGCCCGGCACTTCCTTCCCGCGGACGTCCTGCTCGGCACCCTCGACGCCATGGCGGTGTTCAAGCTGAACGTCCTGCACCTGCACCTCTCCGACGATCAGGCGTTCCGCTTTCCCAGCCGGCGGCATCCGCGCCTCGCCTCCGCCGACCACTACACCGCCGCGGAGCTTGACGCGGTGGTGGCTGCGGCCGCGGATCGGGGCATCCGGGTGGTGCCGGAGCTGGATGTGCCCGGGCACGTGACGAGCTGGCTCGAGGCCCATCCGGAGTGGGGCAACCGGCCGGTAGCGCCGTCGCGCCGCTTCGGCGTTCACCAGGCGTGTCTCGACGTCACGCGGATCGAGGTGGTGCGCGCCGTGGAGTCGCTATTCGCGGAGCTGGCCGAGACGTTTCCGGACCGCTACCTGCACATGGGCGGGGACGAGGTGCATCCGGCGTGGTGGTCGGAGGATCCGGGCGTCGCCGCGTTCATGGCCAGCCGCGGTCTGGAAGACACAGCGGCTCTGCAGGCGAGCTTTCACGCCGGCCTGACCCGCTGCCTCGAGGCGCTTGGCCGGCGGGCCATGGGCTGGGACGAGATCCTCCACCCGGCAACGCCGGCGGCGGTCACGGTGCAGGCCTGGCGTGGTGCGACTGCCCGCGATCGGGCGCTGTCGGCCGGCCACGACTGCGTGGTGTCCGCTCCCTACTACCTGGATCTGTTCTACCCCGCCGACGTGCACTACGGCTTCGATCCGGCGGCGCCTCAGGCAGAGCTCACCGCCCGGGAGGATGCTCTGCTCGAGGATCCCCGCTTCTCTCACGTTGCCGGCGGCATGCGCTGGACGCACCAGTGGCGCACCGACGCGCAGCTGCACCCGGCGGACGGCGGTGGCCGTCTGCTCGGTGCCGAGGCGTGCCTCTGGGCTGAGCTGGTGGACGCCCGAGTGCTCGGCGTGCGGCTGTGGAGCCGGATGCCGGCCGTGGCGGAACGGTTCTGGTCGCCGGCCGACTGCAACGACGTCGATGACATGTACCGTCGTCTCGATGCCATGCTGGACGGCCTGCCGAGCTGGGCGGGCATCGACGTCGCCGCCGATTACCGGCGGATGACGCAGGAAGCCGGCGTCAGCGACCGATGGCGGCCGCTGGTCGACCTGCTGGAGCCGATCAAGTGGTACGGCCGCCTGCTCGGGGAACAGGCCCTGGCGGCCCGCCTTCGCGGCCGCGAGATGCCGAAGTCGCGGCCCTATGACGCCGACACGCCGTTGCATCGAGTGGTGGACGCGCTGCCGCCGGAGAGCGCCGCCGCCCGCCGCCTGGCCGGGTTGACCCGGGCGGAGATCGCAGACGACCCGGAGGCCGGGCCGGCGCTCCGGAGTATGGCGGCCGTGTGGCGCAGCCTGCCGCCCGGGGGAGGTCCCGAAGAGCTCGAGGAAGCGGCGGAGCGGCTGCGAGCGTTGGGTGCGCTGGTGCCGGCGGTGCTGGACGGATCGCTTGCCGCCGACCGCGCCGCTGCGGCGCTGTCGCTTGCGGTGGAGCCCATGGGGGAATACGTGCTCGCGGCGGCGTTGGTTCTAGCGGACTGGGTGGGGCGCCGCGGTGACCGCGACGACGGCAGTGACTGACCAGCGCGCCCGGCGATCGGCGGTCGAGGCGGCGAAGGTCTGGCTGTCGGTGCCGATCACCGCCGAGCCGCTGGGCGAGGGCCACATCAACGACACCTGGCTCGTGGTCTCACCGGCGGGGCGCTTCGTCCTGCAGCGGCTCAGCGCCGCGGTGTTCCCCCATCCAGCGGAGGTGGCCGCCAAGGTGAGTCGGGTGGTCGAGCACCTGAGCCGCGGCAAGCGGGTGCCGGTCCCGGCGCTGCTGGCCACCACGTCCGGCGGGCGCTGGCACGAGGACGATCACGGCGCCGTCTGGCGGCTCTGGGAATACCTGGCCGGCACCCGCGCGCTGCAGCGGCTCGCCACCCCCGACCAGGGCCGGGCCGCCGGCGCGGCGTTCGGCACCTTCCAGCTTGCCGTCGCCGATCTACCCGGCGGCGCTACGGAACCCGTTCCCGGCTTCCTGCAACTGCCTCGCTATCTGTCTGAGCTGGATGCCGCTGCAGGCACTCCGGCCGACGGGGCGGTGGAAGCGGCGCTCGATTTCATCGACAGCCGCCGGCAGTCGGCGCTGCCGTTCACCGAGCCCGATCGGCTGATCCACGGGGACTGCAAGATCAACAACCTGCTGTTTCACGCTCACCGCGACGAAGTCGCCGCCGTCATTGACCTGGACACGGTGATGCTCGGCCACTGGGCGTGGGACTTCGGCGATCTCGCGCGATCGGCCGCGGCCGGCGTCGAAGGCTTCGACGTATCTCGGTTCGCCGCCGTCGCCGCGGGATTCACCCGCTCGGGGGCGCTGCAGAACGGCGCTGGCGGCGACGTCGTCGACGCGCTGGTGCAGGCGCCACGCCATGTGGCGCTGATGCTGGGGGTGCGTTTCCTGACGGATCACCTGCGCGGCGACCGTTACTTCAAGGTAGCGTACGCCGGGGAGAATCTCGATCGAGCCCGTCACCAGCTCGCTCTGGTGGACGACATGGAGCGTCAGGAGCGCGCCATGGCGACCGCCGTCCGGCACCTCTGAACCCCGCGATCAGCAGGACCTAAGCGACCAGGCTCACCACGAATACGATGGTCAGCACGAACAGCACCGTGAACACGATGCCGGCGATGATGAAGTGCCAGGCTTTGCCCCGGGTGAAGTCGCGCTCCCGGTTACGGCTGGACTGAACTCCGAGTGCGGCGGCCAGCGTGCTGCCGGCGATCTGCCAGAAGCTCAGCGCCTCCCGGCGCTGCGGCTCACCATTGCTGCCGTCGGAGTGGTCGTCGCCGTCGTTGGAATGTGCGGGTGGTTGGCTCATGGCGCGGCGGAGTATACCAGCTTGCGGGTGCCGGAAGTTCGATGCCATCATCGCCGCCATGAATCTGCATCCGCGCAACCGCGGTTTCGTCTGGCAAGAGCCGGCAGGGCCGCTTTGCCTGCTGAACGAGGATCATCTGCGGGCCTGGTCGCAGGACGGCGCCTTCGTGCTCGAGAACGCGTTCGACGGGTCGGAGGTCGCGTCGGTGACCGCCGTGCTCGATCCGTTCGCGGCGGCCAGTGAGGCGTTCCTGCAGTCCCGCCCCGGCGGCCGCTACGCCATCGCGCGGGCAGGCGAGATCAGCTTCAGCCCGCACCTGGTCGCTGCCGACCCGGCTTTGCGGTCGTTCTCGCGCCACCCCGTGCTGCTGGGCCTGGCTCGGGAGCTGCTCGGTCAGGACGTTCGCCTGTACTGGGACCAGGCGGTGTACAAGAGCGACACGCCCCACGATTTCCCCTGGCACCAGGACAACGGTTACACCTACGTGGAGCCACAGCAGTATCTGACCTGCTGGGTGGCGCTGACCGACGCCGACGAGCGCAACGGCTGTCCATGGGTTCTGCCGGGAGCGCACCGGCTGGGCACGCTGACGCACCGCTGGACCGATCTCGGCTACTGCTGCTTCGCCGATACCGGGGCGGAGCGGGACGCGCTTAAGGCGCTGCTCGAAGCGCACGGCCTGCCGGCGCGCCTCGAGCCGAGGCCGCTGGCTTTGCGCGCCGGGTCGATCGCCGTCTTCTCGAGCCTCACTCCGCACCGCACCGGACCCAACCGCAGCGGTCGGGTGCGCAAGTCCTACATCCTGCAGTACGCGCCGCAAGGAGCCGTTATGTATCCCCACGATGCCGAGCCGACCAATGCCGACAATCCGGACTGGCAATACCCGGTGCTGCGCGCAGGGCGGGCAGCATGAGGGCGATATTCATCCTGGCGCTGCTGGTGGCGGTCAGCGGATGCGCCGGCGGCAATCGGCCGCTGCAGCTGGTCGCGAGCTCGGGTGCCGTATATCCGCCCCAGGCGCGGCAACAGGGCGTCGAGGGATATGTGTCGGTGCGCTACGACGTGGACGTCGACGGCCGGGTGCAGAACGCCCGGGTGGCAGAGTCCTCACCGCCGGGGGTGTTCGACGAGTCCGCCGTGCAGGCGGTGTCCCGGTGGCGGTTCAAGCCGCCGGAGCGTCATGGTGAGCCGCAACCGGTGACAGGGCTCGTCAGCCGGCTGCAGTTCACCCTCGAAGGCAGCGACCGCTACGACCAGTACTGACGGGCCCCGAAGAGCGGCTACCAGCCATTCCAGTGGGTGATCGTCGACACCGGCGGGCGGGTTGCGCGCTTGAAATCCGTGCCGACCGTGTACCCCACCGGCAGCAGCCCCACCTGCAGCACGGTGTCCGGCAGACCGAGGAGCTCGGCCGCTTCCCGCTCGTAAGCCAGATGCAGGGTGGTCAAGGTCGAGCCGAGCCCGCGCGCGCGCAGGGCGAGCTGAAAGCTCCACACGGCCGGAAAGATCGATCCGTAGAGCCCGGCCAGCATGGCAGGCGGGGTCTCCGGCGACGGCCGTCCCTGAACGCACGGGATCAGATGGACGGGGACCTCGTGCAGGTGCTCGGCCAGGAAGACGGCGGAATCGAACACCCGTCCGGTCTGGGCATCGCCGCGCTGCTCCGCTTCCGCCCCCGCCTGCTTCAGGTAGGCGTCGGCGCTCTTGCGGTACAGGTCCGCAAGGCCTTTACGCTTGCCCGCATCGTCCACTACCACCCAGCGCCAGGTCTGGCTGTTGGAACCGGTGGGTGCCTGGACCGCCAGGGCGAGACATTCCTCGATCACCTCGCGGGGCACCGGCCGGCCCAGGTCCAGCCGCTTGCGGACTGCTCGGGTGGTGGCGAGCAGCTCGTCCGTCATGGCGATGTCGAACTCCATGGTTTTCCTCTGATGCTTCTGGTTGTAGGACGCAAGGGTAGCATGGAGGCTGCCGGTGGGCCGGGGCGAACGCGGGCTCTGACCGTAATCGGAGGCGGTTGCGAGAAACTCGAGCTCCGCCGGCGTGGACTCGCGTCCCAGCACGGCATTGCGGTGGGGGAATCGGCCGAAGCGCAGCACGATACCGCGGTGCTGCTGGGCGTGCCGGAGAAAGTTGCCCGTGCGCTGCCGCATGCCCGCCGGCGTGGCGTCCCGCAGGGCGCTGAACAGTCCGACCGCGGTGTGCTGATCCAGACGTGATTCCGAGTGCTGGAAGGGCATGTAGAGGAACGCCCGCTCGTGGGACGAGAGGCGGCGATCCTCCCCCCGCGCCACCGCGTCGCTGGCGGCGCTGAGGGCGAGCAGGTCGGTGGCGTAGGCCTCGCGGGTGCCGCGGTGAACGTGCCTCGAGAACTGATCGCACACCACCACCAGGGCGAGCGTATCGCGGGGCGAGCCCCGCCATGCATCCAGGCCGCCCTCGGCGGCGCGAGCGAGCACGGATGCGAAGCGGCGGCGAACCTCGGCATCGAAAGCGGGGTCCGGCGTGAACCAGCGTCGCTCGTGCACGTCGTCGGCGAAGCCGGCGGAGAGTGCGCCGAACCAGAAGTCGAGGACCTCGGCGGGCGCCGCGGACGTCACAGTCCCCAGCACTCCAGGTCGTTGGCGAAGATGAGGGACCCCTGGTATTGCTTCTCGATCGCCTGGCGGCTCAAGGACTCGATGCCGCGGGTACGGTTCATGCGATGACCGAGAATCACCATGCGCACGTCGGCCTGGTGCGCGATGCGGCCGATCTGGGTAGGAGTCACGTGCAGGTCCGCGGCGGCGCCCCGGACGTTGTCCGGCACCGAATGATCGGTCACCAGCGCATCGGCGCCTTTGGCGAAGGCCGGTATGACGTCCTTCTGGTTATTGAAGTCGCCGGTGAAGACCACCGACTGCTTGCCGATGTCGGCGCGCCAGGCCACTGCCGGAACCGGCCCGTGGTGCACGGGGATTGCCGTCAGGCGCAGGATGCCGGTGCCGAACGTGCCGCTGGGGTCGCGGCCCGCGGCGGAGACGTTGCGGGGTTCGATCGTGTATCCGGCCACAGAACCAATCATCAGGGCGTCCGCCAGATAGGCGAATGCGCCGCCGGGACCGATCTGGCGCTGAACGAAGGTGACCGTGTCCGGATACACGCCGTCGCCGTCGGGGCCGAACACCGGCAGCGGCGCGGTCCGCTCGCTGAAGTACGAGCCCGCCACATAGGCCGGAAATTCCGAGGCGTGGTCCGCCTGCAAGCTCGTGAAGACGATGGCTTCCAGATCCGCGAATGCAGCGCCGGCCTTGTCGAACTCGGCCGATGAGCCGGGCGCGGGGTCCACCAGCAGGCGGGCCTTGTTGTCCACGAACAGCACGTAACTGGCGCTGGCGAGGCCGTCGTCGAGCTCCGGTCCGCCTCCGCCGAGGATCTGGATCCAGACGCCCTTGTCTCCGCAGTATGGGGTGTCGTCGGGTTCCTGGGCGGCATTGGCGGCCGCTGAGACCAGGACCAGGAGCCCGATCAGCGCGGCGGTGCGGGTTCGGCCGGAATAGTTCGCCATGGCAGGGCGCTCCTCAGGTAGTGCTGTCCAGGCCCTCGATCTCCACCAGGCAGGCCCGGGCGGAAGCCTCGTCCGGCATGCGCCAGTCGCCCCGCGGGGACAGGCTCACCGTGCCCACCTTGGGCCCCGGCGGCAAGGCCGTGCGCTTGAACTGCTGAGCAAAAAACCTGCGGAAGAAGGTCTCGAGCCAGCTGCGGATCACCGCCGGCTCGTAGCGACCGGAAAAGGCCAGACTCGCCAGGTGAAAGATCTTCCTTGCCCCGAAGCCGTTGCGGACGAAATGGAACAGGAAGAAGTCGTGCAGCTCGTAGGGGCCGATGATGTCCTCCGTGTACTGAGTGATGCCGGTGTCGTCCGCTGCCAGCAGCTCCGGCGAGATCGGCGTGTCCAGTATCCGCGCCAGAACCCGGGCGAGCGGCTCTCCCGCCCGATGCTGGGCGTACCAGCGCACCAGGTACTTCATCATCGTCTTCGGCACGCTGGCGTTGACGTTGTAGCCGGCCATCTGATCGGCGTTGTAGGTGCACCAGCCGAGCGCCAGCTCCGACAGATCGCCGGTGCCGACCACGATGCCGTGGTTCGCGTTGCCGTAGTCGAACAGGATCTGGGTGCGCTCCCGAGCCTGGGCGTTCTCGAACACCACGTCCTCGGTGCTCTGGTGGCCGAGGTCGGCCAGATGCTGCTTGACGGCTTCGCTGATGGAGATCTCCGCGAGCTCCACGCCGGCGGCGGCGGCCAGCTGACGTGCGGAATCCAGGGTGTGTTGGCTGGTGCCCGGGCCGGGCAGGGTCAATGCGTGCAGCCGATTCCTCGGCATTCCCAGTGCTTCCAGAGCGTCGAGGCACACCAGGAACGCCAGGGTGCTGTCGAGCCCGCCCGACAGGCCGATGACCAGCGTCCGACTGCCCGAGGCGAGGACGCGGCGGGCCAGACCGGTGCTCTGGATGCGCAGAATCTCCGATGCCCTGGCGTCGAACTGCGCTTCGTCCCGGGGCACGAACGGGTGGGGGTCGAACGTCCGCTGCAGCCCGGTCAGCGGCGCCAGGCGAGTGAGCGCGTCGACCCGGTGGTAGGCGGCGGGCCGTGCGGCGCCGGCAAAGGTGGTGTTCTGCATGCGGTCGTGACGCAGCCGCTCGACGTCGAGCTCGGTTACCAGGGTGCGGGGCTGGAACGAGAAGCGCTCACTTTCCCCGAGGATCTGGCCGTTCTCGCAGGCGATGAGGTGACCGCCGAACACCACGTCCTTGGTGGATTCCATGGGACCGCTGCCGGCGTACAGGTAGCCGCAGATGCCGCGGGCGCTCGCCATGTGCACCAGATCGCGTCGGTAGGCGGCCTTCGCCACCAGCTCGTCGCTGGCGGAAGGATTCAGGATCAGCTCGGCGCCGGCCAGACAGTGCCGGATGCCGGGCGGCTCGGGTGCCCACAGATCTTCGCACACCTCGATGCCGACCTCGACGGGCCCCACCCGGAACAGCTGCTCGCGGCAAATGCGGAACGCTCCGAGATCCGGGTCGCTCACCGCTTCGTCGATGCCTTCGCCGGAAGCGAACCAGCGCCGCTCGTAGAACTCGCCGTAGTTCGGCAGCACCGTCTTCGGCACCATGCCCTTGACGTTGCCGCCGGCCAGCACCACGGCGCAGTTCACCAGCCTGCCGTCGGCCGTCGTCCACGGAGCCCCCACCACGCAGGCGATGCGCCGGCTCGCCGGCGCCAGGGTGAGAAGTGCCTGGCGTACCTGGCGGTGGAGGGCGGCGCTGAAGAACAGATCCTCGCATGAGTAGCCGGTGAGGCAGAGCTCGGGGAACAGCGCCAGAGACACTCCGTCCTCGGCGAGTGCCCGCAGGTGCCCGCCGATGCGATCGGCGTTCAGTTCGGGGTCTGCGAGCGCCAGCTTCGGAGCCACGGCCGCCACCCGCAGGAAACCCAGCTCGGCGAAGTCGGCAAGTGCTGTCATGGCAGCATTCTAAGGGAATCGCTACTCTCCCGCCTGCCGCTCCGGGAATCGCCCGTTCAGCATCTGTATAACCGGTTCCAATCTTTGTGGCAGAATTCCGGCCCGACCATATTCAGGGGGAAGTTATGAACTTCGAGTTTTCCGAAGACCAGAACATGCTGCGCGACCAGGCTCAGCGGTTCCTGGCCGAGAATTGCCCGCCGACGGCGGTGCGTAAGGTGCTCGAGAGCGACGCCGAGTACGACGCCGAGCTGTGGAAGAAGATCATCGAGATGGGCTGGACGGCCACGGCGATCCCGGAGGAGCTCGGCGGCCTCGGGCTCAGCTATCTGGAGCTGTGCGTGATTGCCGAGGAGCTCGGCCGGGTTTGCGCGCCGGTGCCGTTTTCGTCGTCCGTTTACCTGGCGTCCGAGGCGATCGCGCTGGGCGGTGATCGGCGCCAGAAGGAGCACTGGCTGCCCAAGCTGGCCGCCGGCGAGGCCATCGGTACCTTCGCCATGTCCGAGGCAGCCGGCCGCACCACACCGGGGTCGCTCACGACCGCGGCGGCCGGCGGCAAGCTGTCCGGCAGCAAGCTGCCGGTTGCTGATGCCGGCATTGCCGATGTGGTGGTGGTGCTCGCGCGCCACGACGGCGGCGACGGCGCCAGCCTTTACCTGGTGAGCACCGATCAGCCCGCCGTTTCGGTCGAGCAGCTACGCACCATCGACCCCACCCGCGGTCACGGCAGGCTCACCCTGGAGGGCGCCGAGGCGGAGCCCCTGGGTAAGCCGGGCGAGGGTTGGACGCTCACCCGGAAGCTCCTGGACCGGGCCGCCGTGCTGTTCGCCTGGGAGCAGGTGGGGGGAGCCCAGGCAGCGCTCGAGCAGGCTCGGGAGTACGCCCTCGGGCGCTATGCGTTCGGCCGGCCCATTGCCTCCTACCAGGCCATCAAGCACAAGCTCGCTGCCATGTACGTGAAGAACACGCTGGCGCGGTCCAATTGTTACTTCGGTTCCTGGGCACTGAACGCGGACGCCGCCGAGCTGCCGCTGGCGGCGGCCACCGCCCGGGTGTCCGCCACCCAGGCTTACTATTTCGCATCCAAGGAGAACATCCAGACCCATGGCGGCATGGGGTACACGTGGGAGTTCAACTGTCAGTTCTTCTACCGCCGCGCCAAGCTCCTGTCCGTCGCCATCGGCAGCGAGGCGCTGTGGCAGGACAGGCTCATCAGCGCGGTGGAGCAGGCGCGCCCGCAGGGCAACGCGGCCTGACGCGGGAACACGATCAACGGCCCACCAAAAGGGCAAAGGAGACACGATCATGGATTTCAACGATACCCCCGAGGAAGCCAGGTTCCGCGAAGAGGCCCGCGCCTGGCTCGCCGATAACGCACCGAGTGCCGGCGAGCTGAAGGGCAAGGACTACATCGCCCAGGCGAAGTTGTGGCAGAAGCGCAAGTACGATGCCGGCTGGGCCTGCATCACCTGGCCGAAGGAATACGGCGGCCGCGGTGCGTCCGCCATCGAGCAGGTGATCTGGAATCAGGAGGAGTCGAAGTACGACGTGCCGGCCGGCGTGTTCAGCATCGGCCAGGGGATGGCGGCGCCGACCCTCATGGCCTACGCGGACGACGAGGCGAAGGCGCGTTACCTGCCGCGGCTGGCCAGCGGCGAGGACATCTGGTGTCAGCTGTTCAGCGAGCCGGCGGGCGGGTCCGACCTGGCGGCGTTGCGCACCCGTGCGGTCAAGGACGGCGACGAGTGGGTGGTGAACGGTCAGAAGATCTGGACCTCCGGCGCCCACTACTCGGATTTCGGCATTCTGGTGGTGCGTACCGATCCGAACGTGCCGAAGCACAAAGGCCTCAGCTATTTCTATCTCGACATGAAGAGCCCGGGCATCGAGATCAAGCCGATCAAGCAGATCTCGGGAGAGGCGAACTTCAACGAGGTGTACTTCACCGACGTGCGAATCCCCGACAGCCAGCGCCTCGGCGCCGTCGGCCAGGGTTGGCAGGTGGCGTTGACGACGCTCATGAACGAGCGGGCCTCCATTGGCGCCGGCGGCAGCCAGGCCGGCTTCGACGCCGTCTTCGACCTCGCGCGGAAGGTCGACATCGACGGTCGGCCGGCCATCGAGAACGCCGTGGTACGGGCCAGGCTCGCGGACTGGTACTGCCAGGAAGCCGGCCTGCGCTACACGTCCTACCGGACTCTGTCCGCGCTGTCGCGGGGCGATACCCCCGGCCCCGAGAATTCCATCGGCAAGCTGGTCGGCGCGCCCAAGACCCAGGATATGGCGTCCTTCGCCATCGACCTGCTGGAGCAGTCCGGAGCCATCTGGGATCCGGCGCTGTCCGCCCAGGAGGGGCTGTTCGAGTCGACCTACATGAGCATACCCGGGCTCAGGATCGCCGGCGGCACCGACGAGATCATGGCGAACATCATCGCCGAGCGGGTGCTGGGTCTGCCTCAGGAGCCGCGGATGGACAAAGGTATCCCGTTCAGCGAGGTGCCGACGGGCGCGGGGAAAGGGTAGCCGCGCGGGGACCCGGTCAGAGGAGCTCGGCGCTGTCGCCCACGGCGAGGCGGCCTTCGCGCGCTACCGTGGCGTAGACGCCGAGGTTGCCGTCGTTGTGCCGCACCAGCGCCCGCATGATCCGCGGGTCACGGGGCAGGTCCAGGAAGCCGTGGGTGGTCATGATGCAGCGGGGGCAAGGCATCTCGATGGCGATTTCGGCGTCGCCGATTCGCAGGTGCCGGCCCTCCCAGCCGTTCTCGACGAATCCTTCTTCGTCCGCCTCGAGCAGCACGTTGGGCCGGAACCGTCGCACGTCGAAGCGGGCGTCGATGCCGGCCTCGGCGGCGCGCCGGGCCATCGCGTCCAGGGACGCACGGGTCATGATGAGCAGAGGATAAGCGTCGAAGTAGGTGCCCGGCGGCGTATGGTGGGTCGCGAGCACCAGAGGAAACCGCTGCAGGTCCGGCAGCGGCTCATCGGCGGTGCGGCCGAACAGCTCCCTGAGCGCGGCGAGCTGATCGACGCCGTCCGGCTGCGTTTCCCGGCGGTAGTGCTGGAGCTGGTCCGCCGGCAACAGAGGCCACAGAGAGACCGGGTGGCCGAGCACGCGGGAGAGCTCCAGGTCCACCTCGCCGGAGGCGCTGGAGACGTCCAGGCCGTGGCCGTCGCGAATGCGTATCTCGGGTGATTGCATGGCCGCGTCCGGATCGTGAGCGAAGCGGGCGGAGAGGGCCATGAGACCGGGCAGCTTCTTCGCCCCGGTGAGACCGCCGCGGGCCTCGTCCTTCAATGCCCAGGCGCGGTCGCCGGGGATGCCCGCGGTCGTGATCGCCGCGCTCATCAGCCGCTCCCCGAGCATGCTCTTTACCGGATACCGATAGATTTCTGCGACGCGCACGGGCTAGTGTGGTGTCTCACAAATTAGTGCAGTGTCTGCGGCGGCACGTCCAGATCACGGGAGAGCTGTTCCGCTTTCTCGAGGATGCGCGCGATCAGGGCGCCGGCGTCCGACGAGAAGCTGAAGCCGACTGCGATGGTGGAAGTGAGCTCCCGCATGGGGGTGACCAGCTCGACCTCGTGGCGGGCGCGCTCGAGCTCCCGCTGGATACGCGCGAAGTACGCTCGCTGAGTCGCGCTGCCCTCGGCGTCGAGCTGATGTATCAGCTGGTCCAGCAACGGGGCGATTTCGTTTCTGACGGATGTCGTACGCCGCACGTCGGTCTCCTCAGCCGTGGGCGGAATTGTGAACCGTCCGAGCAACCTTGACCAGTGGCAGTGGCCGGGGCCCCCGCTGAGTCCAGCCGCTGGCCCGTCAATTGTCCCGCCTGTAAATTGCCTTGCCTGTAAGTTGCTTTGGTCTGGAGGCGGTCGCAGCATTTCGTGATCCTTTCCGAAGCTCTGCTAGCCGCGCCCGGGGGGATTGCCCACGACTTGAAAACCTCCCGCGAAATGCTGCAGGAGGCGGCTACGCGGCGTGACGGACGAAACGCTTCTTGCGGCGGTAGGGGAAAACGTCCATCACCTTGCCCTGGCGGATGACCCGTTGCAGCCCCTGCCAGTAGGCGGGGTCGAACAGCTCCGCGTGCATTTCCAGGAACAGCTTTTTGACGTGGGGCTTGCCGAACAGAAACCGCCGGAACTCCTCGGGGAACACGTCCTCTGGCGCCACCGTGTACCACGGTTCTGCGGCCATTTCCTGTTCCGGCGTCTCGGGTTCCGGGACCTTGCGGAAGTTGACGTCGGTGAGATAGCAGATTTCGTCGTAGTCGTAGAACACCACGCGCCCGTGGCGGGTGATGCCGAAGTTCTTCAGCAGCATGTCCCCGGGAAAGATATTGGCGGCCGCCAGTTGCTTGATGGCGTTACCGTACTCGTCCAGAGCGTCCTTGAGCGCCTGCTCGTCGGCGGTTTCGATGTACAGGTTGAGCGGCGTCATCAGGCGCTCGGTGTAGACGTGGCGGATCTTCACCTGGGTGTCGGTGATCTGCACCGATGAGGTGCACTCCTGCTCGAGCTCCCTGATGAGCTCGTCACTCAAGCGCGCCCGCGGCAGAATCAGGTTCTGGAACTCCTGGGTGTCCGCCATCCTGCCTACCCGGTCGTGGCGCTTGACGATGTAGTACTTCTCCCGGACCTCGTCGGCGGTGATGTTCTTCTGCGGCGGGAAGCGATCCTTGATGATCTTGAACACCGTCTGGTACGAGGGCAGTGAGAACACGGTCATGACCATGCCGCGGATGCCCGGGGCGATGACGAACTCGTCGTCGCTGTTTTCCAGATGCTCCAGGAGGTCGCGATAGAAAACGGTCTTGCCGTGCTTGTGCAGGCCGATCGACGCGTACAGCTCGGAACGTTTCTTGTTGGGCAGGAGCGTTCTCAGGAAATCCACGAGCGCGTGGGCGTAGTTGGTATGCACCATGAAGTACGCCCGGGTGAAGCTGAACATGATGGACAGCTCATCCTCGTCGGAGATCAGGGTGTCGATGTACAACCGGCCCTTGTCGTCGAGCAGCAACGGCAGGGCAAGGGGCCAGTGACGCTCGCCGTAGCGCAGCCTCCCCACCAGGTACGCGCCTTTGTTGCGAAAGAAAATGGACCGTATCATGTCCACCGACAGCCCCTGGGTGCTGCGGATCTCCGGGCGATCCTCCGCCAGCGACCGCAGCACGCTGCCGATGTCCCGGTCCTTGTTCTGCCAGGGCAGCTCCAGCAGCAGGTCCCGGGCGATGTCCCGCATCATCTCGATGATGCCGCGCTCCGGACGGTAGCTGATGGTCAGCGACTCCGCCGGCGCCACGGGCGGCACCGGGAAATTGCTGGTGACGAACATCTCCCGATCGGTGACGTCGGCGTCGTTGGTGAGGGTGCGGTGGACGGAGTTGTAGAAGGTCTCGAACAGCTCGGCGTTGTACTCGTGGCGGATGAGGGTGGCGAATACCGCCTTGGTCTCCTCCCACAGGGCGGCGTCCAGCGCCCTTTCCACCATGGTGCTGATGGCCTCCGAGGTGCGATCGACGTGATGGTGGTAGCAGGCCAGCCGTTCCGCATTGGCATCCTGCACGGCGAGCCACTGGGCCTGCTCGAAGCGGGTGCGGGCCGCCAGGGTGATCTCCTGGAACTCCTGACGGTAGGTGCCGTATCCCTGGAAGATACGGCGGGCGATGGGTCGTGCCAGGTGTCCGGTCACGGTCGGTCGCCCTGCTGCCGGTCCCGTCGCTGCCGCCAGCGTGCCTCGTGAGTGGCGGCCATGTGGCGGCGGAAACGCTCGATCAACACGATGCCCAGCAGGATCGCGCATGCGGCCGTGACGGCCGGATAGGCGATGCCTCGGACCCAGTCGCTGCTGCCGGGCGCGCTGTGAACGCCGGCCAGCACGCCGGCGCCGAGCGTCACGGCGGCCAGGTTCTGCACCAGCATCCAGGTGGCGATACCCATACCCAGCGGGATGACGAGACGGTTGACGGCGCCGCCCTGCTCGGGGTGGTAGACGACCACCAGAGCGCCGAGCAGCACCAGGCCCGCCAGCCGCCAGGGCAGGTGCTCCAGCACGGCGGGCCGTCCGGACGTCGGGCTCACGTCAGCACATCCAGCGCGCCGCCGTCGATGCGGATGTTCTGACCGTGGATGGCATCGGCGAGGGGGCTCGCCAGGAACGCCACCAGATGGGCCACTTCCTCACGCCGTACTACCCGGCCGATGGGAATGTGCTCGGCGACCCTGGGTTCCACGGCTTCCCAGGTGTCTCCCCAGCCCCGTTCGCGGCCGCGGGCCAGGTAACCGGCTTCCACCTCCGGGGTGAGAATGAGCCCCGGTGACACCAGATTCACCCGGATGCCGGTGCCGGCGGTTGCTTTCGCCAGGCTCATGGTTGCGGTGGCCAGCGCACCCTTGGCGGCGTAGTAGTGAGGCATGCGGGCGGCGGGGCGGGTAGAGCCGACGGTGCCCAGATTGATGATGCGGCCCCAGCCTCGTTCCTTCATGGCGGGCAGCAGGTGGCGGATCAGCCGCTGTGCCGAGAGCACGTTTTTCTGGTAGGCGTCGATCCAGCCTTCGCTGTCGGTGGCCTCCCAGCTGCCGCCATCGGCAGTGCCGTAGTTGTTCACCAGGATGTCGATGGTTTCGCCGCCACAGGCGGCGAACAGCGCTTCGGCGCCTTCGTCGCGGGTGATGTCGCCGGTGACCGGCACGCCGCAGCCGAGGGTCTCCACGGCGGCGTCCGCCTGCCCGGGCGCGAGGCCGTGCACCAGCACCCGGGCGCCTTCCTCGCAAAGTCGCTGGGCGATGATCATGCCGGTGCCCCGGTAGCTGCCGGTCACCAGCGCGGTGTGGCCGTTCAGGGCCAGATCCATTGGGCTGCTCCTGCATCGGTGGCCGTCGCCACCCGCCGCCCAATATATCAAACCCGCGCGGTTTGCCGCGCCGTCACCGCTGCCGGCGTCGCACCACCCGGCCGACGCCGTGCGCCACCACTGAGACGGCGGCCGCAGCAGCCAGCGGCAGCAGGTAGCTGGCGATCGCAATGGTCAGATAAACCGCCCTGTCGGTGCCGGACAGGTGGCCGTACGCCCAGAGCTGGGCAAAGACGGTGGCGGGAACGAATGCCGCGAGGAACATCCGCAAGAAACCCATGCGTGGTGGTGGGGGTTCGTACATTGCAGTATCGGTGCCTTCGGTTGCAGAAAGGGACCGCGCCGGTGGCGCGGTCCCGGCGATGGAATCAGCTGTCCTCGGTAGCCAGCACGTAGCCGACGCCGGCTACGGCGCCGACCCCGGTGCCCACCAGACCGCCCACCGCCGTGCCCCAGACGGCGCCCGCGATGGCGCCCGAGCCCAGTCCGGAAATGGTGCCGATGCCCACGCCGACCAGGCCCGCGGAAATGTCCGCGCCGCTCACGTGCTCGATCTCTTCCGCTGTGAGAGTTCTCATTTGCTCTGATACCCCGTGGTTGAATGTAATTGTCGTCCCGATGATCGGGCCGCTCGACCCGATGTCTTCGATGATCGCACCTGGCGCGGGCCCGTTCTGTAGGCGAACTCTGCAACCCAATGAGGAAATCGGTCAGCGTGGTACGGTGGCGGATTCCGCGCCCGCCACCGCATCCGCAGGGGAAGGCGAGGCGAGCATTTCCGGCACCAGCGGCCAATTCGTCCACTGCGCCGGCTGGCGACGGATCCAGCCGCCGGCGAGACGGGCCATCGACTGGGCCAGCACCCCCACCTCGCCCGGCCGCGACGTCGCCGGGGCGCGGCCGGTTTCCATCGGCGAGCAGACCTCCAGGCGGTGAATGCCGGCGGCGTCCACGTGGTTGACCAGCGGTACGACCAGCGCGCCGGCGGCGGCTGCCAGCTCCGCCGGCCCCCGGACCAGCGCCGCCAGGTGCCCGAGGAAACGGACGGCAGTCACCGGTCCGAATCGAGCCGGCAGATCGCAGAAGGTGACCAGATGGTCGCCTCGGCGCAGCGCGCTCAGCGCCTCCCGCGCCGGTCGCTTGGCTTGCCGCAGCACCGCGAGTCGGAGACCGAGCGCTTCGTAGCGGGCAAAGGCCCGACTCTCCAGCTCGCTGCCGTGCAGGCGCCGCAGCACACAGATGCGCCGCTCTCGCGGCAGGCACGCGGCGATCCTGTGGTAACCGCCGAGGTAGTTGCCCATGTGTATGGAGACGAAGACGAACGGTCTCGACTCGTGCCGCGCGAGCGCGCGGAACGCGGCTTCCTCGTCGAAGCGGATCGCTTTGAGCAATCGACGCAGATCCCGGTCCGGGGCCTCTGCGAAGCGGCGCCAGTGAGCGAGCGCCTGCTGGCGGAAATCCAGATGCCGGCGCGCCAGGGTCGCCGCGTGGCGGCGCGACTCGCCCAGCACGGCCCTCATCAGCTCGGCGGCCAGCGCCCGGTATTCGCGCTGCTGCCGCCCGGAGGCCCATGATCGCTTCACCTCACTGCGCGCCCTGCGCGCCCTGCAGCGGACCCTGCAACTGGTCCTGCCGATGGTCGGGGTCGAACAGCCGGCCGCGTTCCAGCACCAGGCGCCGGTCGGCCGCCGCCGCGACGCCGCCATCGTGGGTGACGAAGATGCGCGTGACGCCGAGCTCGGCCAGCGCGCTCAGCACCCGCTCTGCGGTGGCGGAGTCGATGTTCGCGGTGCCTTCGTCCAGCACCACGAGCGCCGGCTGCCGGTAGACGGCCCGGGCGATCAGGATGCGTTGCTGCTGCCCTGCGGACAGCGCGACAGCCATCTCGCCGACCCGGCTCCCATAGCCCATCGGCAGGGTGACGATGTCGTCGTGAATGCAGGCGATGCGGGCGGCTCGCTCGATGCCCTCGGCGTCGGGAGCCTCGTCGAAGAAGCTGATGTTTTCGGCCAGGGTGCCGGAGAACAGCTGATCGTCCTGCAGCACCGTGCCCAGGCGGCCGCGCAGCGCGGACGTACCCGGCGCACCGACCGGATATCCGTCGATGAAGACGCCGCCGTGGTCCGGCGCCACCAGACCGAGCAGCAGCTTCACCAGAGTGGATTTGCCGCAGCCGGAGGCGCCGAGCAGGGCCAACGCTTCACCCGGTGACACATCGAGCTCTATGCCGGCGAGGACCGGACGGCGCTCGCCCGGGTATGTGAACGAGACGCCGTGGAACCGGACGCGGCCCTCCACCGGCAGGACGAACCCCCGCGACACCGGCTCCGGCACCGCCAGGGCGAGATCGCCCAGGCGCGCCAGATGCAGCCGCAGCAGGTGGAGCCGGCCCGCTTGCTCGACCAGCGACAGAACGGCGTCGCGGAAGTGCGTGCGGTAAGCAAGGAACGCGAACATCATGCCGACGGTGATGGCACCGCCGAGCACCTGGCGCGCGCCCAGGTAGACGATGAGCACGCCGTCGATGGCGAGCAGCAGCCGGCGCATGGCCGTGCCGGCGATTTCTACCCGTTGCACGGCGAGCCGCGCGTTCATCGCCTCGACGAAGTCGTTGGTCCACTGGCCGACGCGCACCAGCTCGCGGCCGAACAGCCGCAGCGAACGGATGTTCCGCACCGACTCGATGAAGGTGCTTTCCTGGCGGGCATGGGCCTCGAGCGCCCGCTCGCTTGCGCCGTTTCGTCAGCGGAAGAAGGAGTGAACGGCCGGCCGCGTAGCAGGCGGTGAGCGCCACGGCCGCCAGTGCCAGCGGCGGGCAGTAGATCCACATGAGCGCGAGAGTGCCGGCCGCCAGGCAACCGTCGACCACGGCGGTGATCAGGGTGACGGACAGTGTCTGTTCCACTGCTTCCAGAGAGCCGAAGCGCGACAGCACGTCGCCGAGGTGACGCTTCTCGAAGAACGCCAGCGGCAGGCTCATCAGGTGACCGAACAGGTTCCGTCCGGTACCGAAGCTGAGCGACGCGCCGAGGTACAGCACCACCTTGTCGCGCAGCCATCCGGCGGCGACGTTCAGAAGGTGCAGCAACAGAAAGCCCAGCGCCAGCGCGGTGATCAGATCGACGTCGCCCCGCACCAGGCCCTCGTCGACCACCCACTGCACGTGGAAGGGGGCGACGAGCGCGAACGTCTGCACCAGCAGAGACAGGCCGAGAAGTTGCGCAATAGCCGGGGCAGCGCCCGAGATGCTGCTCCACAGGTCTCTGATGCGCAGCGCCCCGTGACCGCGCGCCGGCCGGAAATCGGCGGCGGGCGCGAGCTCCACGGCGACGCCCGTGAAATGTCTCGACACGTCCGCGGGTCGATGCAACCTGCGCCCCAGAGCGGGATCGTGAATGACCAGGCGCCGCCGCTTCACGGACACCAGCAGCACGTAGTGGCTGAAGTCCCAGTGCAGAATCGCCGGCAGGCGCAGCTCGCCGAGCTCATCGAGCTCGAGCCGCACGGCCCGCGGTACCAGATCCAGGCTGCGGGCGGTGTCCATCAGCCAATCGAGCCGGGCGCCACGCAGAGAGACGGCGTAGCGGTGGCGCAGCTCCGTCAGGGTCAGCCGGTGGCCGTGATGGGCAGCGGCCATGGCGAGACAGGCGAGACCGCACTCTGCGTGCTCGGCCTGGAGCACGACGGGTACAGGTCGCCCGAAAACCCGCCGCAGCAGGGCGCCGGGTTGCATCAGATGCGTGCCCCCAGGGTCTGCAAGGGCCGCAGCCACCAATCGAGCAGGGAGTGGCGTTCCAGGACGAGGTCGGCATGGAGGGTCATTCCGGAGCGCAGGGTCAGGGCAGCGAACGACGGCGCGCGCCCGATCTCCACGGTTACCGGATACACCGGCTCGCCGCCTGCGAAGGTGCCCGCGGCGCCTGCAGCGGAGCTCGCGGCGTCCGAAATATAGGCGGGCGAAACTGCGGTCCGGGCAATGCTTGTGACATGCCCCGGCAGGATGCCGAACTGCTGGTGGGGGTACGCGTCCAGCATCAGCCGCACTGCTTGACCGGCGGCCAGAAAGCCGGCGGCACGGGATGGCACGTAGAGGCGTGCCACCAGGGTTCCCCCTGTCGGGCACAGCGCGAGCACGGGCCGGGAGGGACCGACCGTCTCACCGGCGTGCACCAGCAGCGCGCTCACCCGGCCGGCCACCGGCGCGTCGATGGCGAAGCTTCCCGCCGCGTCCGCCTGGATGAGCCGCTGGCGGATCACGGCGCGCTCCTTGAGGTAGTCGCCGTCTCCCACCCGCCACCGGTCGCGGGCCTCGCGACGCTGGGCGTCCAGTTGCCGCACCCGGCCGTCGAGCAGCGCGCGCTGCTGAACCAGATCGAGAAGCTGTTCCTGCAGGCCGAGCACCTGGTCGCCGGCGAGTTCAGCGTCGTGGCGGCTGACGAACCGGCGGGCCGCCAGCGAGCGGATGTCGGCGGTTCGTTTTCGTGCCAGACCGAGGCGGTGAGCGGCTACCGCCTTGCGCTTCTTCAGCAGGGCGGCGGCCGCCCGCGCACTGTCGAGCTGTGCGTCGAGCGAGTGCTGCGCCGCGACGCGACGTGCCCGCTCCGCAGTGATGGCGGCGTCGAGGCCTTGCAGCTCGTCTTCGATGGCGGCACGGAGCGCGGGCGTCAGCATGGAGCCGTCCGCCTGGCGACGGTCCGGATCGACCACGGCGAGGGTATCCCCCGCTGCGACCTCGTCACCGTCCTGCACCTCGATCGCCGCCAGCCGCCCGGAGGCCGGGGCTCTCACCCACACCATGCCGGTCGACGGTTCGAGGCGCCCCGGCACCACCTGGTGGCGGTCGTAGTCGGTGCGGGCGAGATAGACCGCTGCCGCCGTCACCGCGCCGAGCAGCAGACCGGCGAGCGCTCCGCCGCCCAGCGGACGCATCACCAATACCCGGCCGCGGATGCGGCCACCCGGCTCGTCAGCAGCTTCGCGCCTGAACAGCTCGTTCATGGCGGTATGACACCCGAGCGAGAGCCTCTGCCGCTAGAGGACTTCTCCGCTCGGGCCGTGGGACGGCGGCGGAAGCCGTTCGGCGAGCTTGCCCGCGGTCAGCCGCGGCGATCCTTGTGCAGCCTCGCCATCATGGCGAACAGCTCAGTGACATTGTTGGGGCTGGTATCGCCGGCAAATTCCTTGTACAGCACCGACACGTTCACCGCGATGCGCTCCGCATCACCCCAGCCGTCGTAGTCGGCGAGGGAAATGTCGCGGGCGGCTTCCAGCACGGGCATGTCGGCATCGAAGCGCTTGCGCGCCTCGTCCCGGACGTACCGCAGATAGTCCTGCACGGCTTTCACGCCCCGGCTGTCGGTGATCGGGCCGTGGCCCGGCACCACCACGTCGGGCTCGAGCCCGAGGATGTAGTCGCAGGCGTCGAGCCAGTTCTGCACGGGTCCTGCCCAGAGGATCGGATGGCCCTCGATGAACAGGATGTCGCCGGTGTAGATCAGCCGCTGCGACGGCACCCACGCCAGCACGTCTCCGGCGGTATGCGCCGGCCCGACCTGCTTCAAACGAACGGTCTTGTCCCCCACCTGAAGATCCGTCTCTCCTTCGAAGGTGCGAGTCGGCAGGCGCTGTCCGATGCCGTGGAACTGGAAGGCGCCGAAGCAATGCATGAAGAACTCACCCACTTCGCCCATGGAAGGCGCCCGTTCCAGCAGGGTGGCCATCATCGCCGGACTTTCCCGGCTCATCTCCTCGGCGCAGGCTCGCGAGGCGACGATCTCGGCTCCGTCCACCAGCTCGTTGCCGTTGCAGTGATCGCCGTTGGAGTGGGTGTTCACCAGCCATTCGAAGCGGGCGGTGGCAGAAGGCTCGGCACGGCGCATGGCGGTCAGCATCTGCGCGGTGAGGTGCTTGTCGAACAGTGTGTCCACCAGCAGCGACTCGTCGCCGTCGGTGACGAGCCCGGCGTTGGACCAGCCCCAGCCGCCATCCGGCTGCAGCCACGCGTAGGCACCATTGCCGAGATCGGTGAGGCCGCGCCGGTATTCACGGGTTCCCAGCGTTCCTGTGGTCATCGTTTCCCTCTGCCTTCGAGGCGTCCCTCCGTTCGAGCCGCATGATAGTACAGGGTGGGCGTGCTCGAGCGGGTCTTGTTTTTGCCCGGCGTCCGGGTACCGTGCGCACATGCAGGACCTCGTGGGGGATTTCGAGTCCATCAGGCCGTATCGTGACGATGAGGTGGCGGGCGTCATCGACCGCCTCGCTCACGATCCGGCGTTGTTGCGCGCCGCTGCGGCGTTCTTCGCGCCCAGGCTGTCCCGTTGGCTTCCCGGGGTGGCCCGGCGTTTCGCCAGCCGCTCCATCCGGCGCCGCACGGCTGGGCTCGACAGCGTGCGGGCCGTGCAGACGTGGCTTGCCGGCTACATGGCCCGGGTCATCCGCGACACCATCAACGAGCTGACCGTGGAGGGGCTCGACTGCCTTCCGGCCGGCCCTCACCTGTTCCTCTCCAGCCACCGTGACATCGTCATGGACTCGGCGCTGCTGAACTATCGTCTGCACGAGGCCGGTCAGCGGACGGCGCGCATGGCGGTGGGCGACAACCTGCTCTCGGAACGCTACGCGGCCGATCTGATGCGGCTGAACAAGAGCTTCGTCATCGAGCGCAGCGTCACCGGCACCCGAGCGGTGTATCAGGCGATGAATCGCACGTCGAGCTACATCCGTCACTCCCTCGAGGAGGGCGAATCGGTGTGGATTGCCCAGCGCGAGGGCCGCGCCAAAGACGGCTTCGACCGCACCGATCCGGCGCTCTTGAAAATGCTGTCGCTCGCGTACCGCAAGGAGCTCGGCAGCTTCGGCGATCTGCTCGAGCGGATCAGCCTGGTGCCGGTGTCGGTCTGTTACGAGATCGATCCCTGCGACTGCCGCAAGGCCCACGAGTTGTACGTGGCCGAGCACGAGGGCCGGTATGTGAAGCAGCCGGGGGAAGACCTGGCCAGCATGGTGGACGGCATCACCGGCTACAAGGGCCGGGTCCATCTCGAGGTGGCGCCTCCGCTGCAGGGTGACTTCGCCAGTCCCGAGGCCATGGCGGACGCGCTCGACCACGTCATCGTCGACGGCATGCGGGTGTTCCCGACCCACGTGACGGCAGCGCGGCGGATGGGCCTCGACTGCGCCGACAGCCGGCTGCCGCCGCTGCCGCGGGTCATGCGCGCGTTCGAGGCGCGCCTTCTCGCCTGCCCGGAAACGGAGCGGGGGTATCTGCTCGGCGGCTACGGCAATCTCATCAGGAACCGTCAGACGCTCGGGCTCGCGGTGTACTAGCGGTGTAGAAGTCGAGGGGGCAGCGGTCAGACCGCCAATGGGGGCTCGTCGAGCGCGGCCAGTTGCTCACGCAGGGTCAGCACGTGCTCTGACCAATAGCGGCCGGTGTCGAAGGCGGGGAAAGCACGCGGGAAAGCGGGATCATGCCAGCGGCGCGCGATCCAGGCGGCGTGGTGCATGATGCGCAGGGTTCTGAGCGGCTCGATGAGCGCGAGGGTCGGCACCTCGAAGTGGTGGAACGTTTCGTAGGCGTCGAGGATCACCTTCAGCTGAATCTGCCGTTCCTCCCGCTCGCCCGACAGCAGCATCCACAAATCCTGCACGGGCGGCCCGTTCACGCAGTCGTCGAAGTCGACGAAGTGAGGCGTGTCGCCGCGCCACAGCACGTTTCCCAGATGGCAGTCGCCGTGGATGCGCCATTCGTCGCCGGTCCGGAAGCGCTGCATGATTGCTTCGAGCCTGCCGAGCAGGTGCTCGGTGACCGTGTCGTAGGCCTGTTCCACGTCCGGCGGCAGGAACGCGTGTTCGAGCAGGTAGACGCGGCTGTCGTTGCCGAGCCGCTCCAGCGAGAGGGTGGGCCGGAACGCGAAGCGGCGGCAAGCGCCGACGGCATGAATGCGGGCAATGGTGCGGCCGAGCACCCGCAGGTTGTCTTCCACCTCGAGATTCGGCGGGTGACCGCCCTGGCGGGGATAGACGGCGAACCGGTAGCCGGAGGCGCGGAACAGGCTACGACCGTCGCGCTCGAGCGGGACCACCACCGGCACGTCGGCCTCGGCCAGCTCCCGCGTGAAGTCGTGCTCTTCGGAAATCTGCTCGTCGGACCAGCGGTCCGGCCGATAGAACTTGGCCACCACGAACGTCGAGTCTTCCAGCTCAAGCTGAAAGACCCGGTTCTCGTAGCTGTTCAGCTCGAGCAGACTGCCGGACGGGCGGAAGCCGACTGCCTCGAGCGCATCCAGAATGACGTCCGGTGACAGATCAGCGTAGGGCGTCTCCGCGCTGCCCGACATTGCGAACCCTCAGGCTGCGGACCGGGCGGCAGTGTATCAGCTCTGCCGCACCGGCGTCGCGAAGCTCGGTGACGTCGCCGGCCGTCAGCGGTTTTGTGCCCACTTGAACTCGTCCTTGCTGATCAGCGAGTCGTTGTTGACGTCCATCTCGTCGAAGTGGGAGGCGAGCAGCGGGTTCTGGTCGACCTCGTTGCGGTCGAGCACGCCGTCGCCGTCCCGGTCGGCGTTCTGGAAGCTCATGCCTTTCAGCAGGTTGGTGGTCGCGGCCTGATACTCAGAATTGCTGACGTTGCCGTCACCGTCGGAATCCACCTGGCTGAACGATTCCTTGAGTGACGGTCGGGATGCCTCGGCCTCGCGGCGGCTGATCACGCCGTCGCCGTTCAGGTCCAGGCTCTGGAACGTTTCGGCCACGATGTCGGCATTGGCGGCCTGAAACTCGTTGCGGTTGATGTTGCTGTCCTTGTTGGTATCGATGCGGTCGAAAACACGACCGACGTCGGGTGCCGCGGACGCTTCGTCGCGGCTGATGACGCCGTCGCCGTTGGTGTCGAGGCTGCTGAAACCATGGCTACGACCGAGCAGGTCGTTCACGGTGTTCTGCGTTGTCGTGCAGCCTGTCAGCGCGCCGAGCAGCACGGCGATGGAGCAAAGTCCAAGGGTACGGGTCATGGTGTTCCTCCTCTGTAGGCAGCCTTGGCCGCCGATTCGAATCTGCCTGCTAGCTAGCAGGAAGCGTGCCGCCTGGTCGACCGGCAGAGAGGAATCGGGCCTGCCGGTCGAGTGGCGTGCGAGCCGCGCACAGCACGTGCACCTCGCCGGCGCCGGCAGTATGGAGCACGCGGGCGAGCTCCGCGGCGGTAGCGCCCGTGGTCATGACATCGTCGACGATGCCGATGCAGGGCGCGTTGCACCATCGCCGTCGGCTCGCGAAGCTGCCGGAGGGATTGCGCAGGCGCTCGAGGCGCCCGAGACTGCGCTGACGGCGGCCGTGGTGGCGGCGCAGCACGGCGCGCCGGATCAGCGGAACCCCCAGCCGCGCCGCCACCGGGCCCGCCAGGGTGATGGCCTGGTTGTGCCCGCGGCGCGCCAGCCGACGCGCCGTCAACGGCACCGGGACCAACAGATCCGGCCGCCGCTCCCCGGGCCCATAGGCCCGCTCGGCTGCGTCGGCGAGCAGACTTCCCAGAACGTGCCCCTCCACCATGCCCAGTTGGTCTTTGAGCCGAACGACCCAGGCCCGCGGAAACCCTTCGTATCTGAGGGGCGCCACGACGCGGGTGAATGGTGGAGGACGCCGTCGGCACTGGGGGCAGACCCGTGGCGGACCGTCGTCGACGGGCTCGGCGCAGCGGGGACAGGCCGGGCGGTTCCATGGCAGCGCAGCCAGGCAGTGCGGACACAGATCCGGGTCGGTGTCCGGTGCCAGCGCGGCCTCGCAGAGCAGGCACGTGCCCGGCAACAGCTGTCGGAGGAATCCCGGGAGCATGGCCGCAGGGTGGCCCGATGGGCGCACGGCGTGCAGAGGCGAAACGCCATTCCCACGGTGAGAGGGCATACACGCCGACCGACCGCCGCGCCGGGGTGCCCGCGCGCGGCTCACGCTACACTTCCACTGCTCGGAATTTACGGAGAGCCTCATGCCCGCTTCCCTGAACGACCTCCGCTTCGTCCTGCACGACGTGCTGGATTTCGAGTCCCACTATGCCGGCCTCGGTGCGCGGCAGGGGGGTGGGATGGTCGAGCCGCCGGACCGCGCCTTCATCGACGCCGTGCTCGACGAGGCCAGCCGTTTCAGTGACAGGGAGCTCGAGCCGCTGAACGCCTTGGGTGATATCGAAGGTTGCCGCTGGCAGGACGGGAAGGTCACCACGCCGCGCGGCTTCAAGGAGGCATATGCCACGTTCGTCGCCGGCGGCTGGCCGAGCCTGATCGGCGAGCCGGCGTACGGCGGCCAGGGCCTGCCTCACAGCATGAGCCTGATGGTGGAGGATCTGATCGCCTGCGCCAACTCGGCCTGGGCCATGTATGTAGGCTTGTCGCAAGGGGTGGTCACGGTACTGGCCAGCCATGGCAGCAGCGAGCAGAAGGCGGCTTTCCTGCCGAAGCTGCTGTCCGGTGAGTGGACGGGCACCATGTGTCTCACCGAGCCTCATGCCGGCTCCGACGTGGGGCTGGCGCGCACCCGCGCCGAGCCTCGCGGCGATGGCAGCTATGGCGTGTCCGGCACCAAGATCTTCATCTCGGCCGGCGAGCATGACCTGGTGGACAACATCGTGCACCTGGTGCTGGCGCGGCTTCCGGACGCTCCACCCGGCACCCGCGGCATCTCGCTGTTCGTGGTGCCGAAGGTGAACCTCGACGGCACCCGCAACGGCGTAGTGTGCAGCGGCATCGAGGAGAAGATGGGCATCCACGGCAACGCCACCTGCGTGCTCGACTTCGACGGCGCGACCGGCTATCTGGTCGGCGAAGCGAACCGCGGCATGCGGTACATGTTCACGATGATGAACGGTGCCCGGCTGGTAGTGGGCCTGCAGGGGGTATGCGGGGCCCACGCGGCGAGCCTGAAGTCCATGGCATACGCCCGGGAACGCCTGCAGATGCGCGCCCTGTCCGGCCCCGTGGCGCCGGACGAGCCTGCCGACCCCATCATCGTCCACGGCGATGTCCGCCGTATGCTGCTCACCCAGCGAGCCATCGCCGAAGGTGGACGGTTCCTGGTCTACTACGCCGGGCAGCTCGTGGATCGGCTACAGCAGGCGGAGGCGGTCGATGGTGAGCGGACCCAGGAGCTTCTCGACTTCCTTACCCCGATCGTCAAAGGCGCCCTCACGGAGACCGGTTTCGAGGCGGTGAACCTGGCCCTGCAGATTTTCGGCGGCCACGGCTACATCCGTGACACCGGAATCGAGCAGTACGTTCGCGACACGCGCATCGCCATGGTCTACGAAGGTACCACCGGCATTCAGGCGCTGGATCTCCTGGGGCGGAAGATCCTGCAGACCCAGGGCAAGGGGCTGATGCACTTCCTCGGCGAGACGGAGGCGCTGGCCGGCCGGCTGCGCGAGCCGCTGCCGCACCTGGCCGCCGCACTCTCGCAGATGTCCGCCGAGTGGGGCGAGATGACCATGAAGCTCGGCGCCGACGCCATGGCCAACGTGGAAGAAGTCGCCTGCAACGCGGTGGACTATCTGATGTACAGTGGTTACTGCGCGCTGGCGTACGGGTGGGGCCGCATGGCGGAAGCGGCGGCAGCGGGACAGATGGCGCGTACCACCGCCGGTGACGCGGCCGATCCGTTTCTCGCCGGCAAGCTGGCGGTGGCGGAGTTCTACTTCGCGCGCCTGCTGCCGCGCCGTCACGCTCACAAGTTGGCCATTGAGGCCGGCGCGACGACCATTCACGCTCCGGCCGAAAGCGACATAACCGCGTTGTGAGGCACCGCGGCGGCCGGCCCCACCGACTGCAAGGACAACAGCGCCTGGAAGGAACTCGATGCTCGAATACCACCCGCCCCTGCGCGATCTGCATTTCCTGCTGGACGCCTTCGACATCCAGCGGGCGTGGCGGGCCGTTCCCGCGTTCGCCGATTTTACCGACGACCTCGCTCGGGCGGTTCTGGAGCAGGGCGGCAAGCTGGCCGGCGGAGTCCTCGCCCCGGTCAACCAGGCCGGCGATCAACACGGCTGCGCGTTCGAACACGGTACCGTGACCGCTCCGCCCGGGTTCCGGAAGGCCTTCGCCGAGCTGGCGGGTGGTGGCTGGCTCGGGCTCTCGGGCAATCCCGAGTTCGGCGGTCAGGGCATGCCCAAAGCGCTCGGTTGCCTGGTGGAAGAGATGTTCTGGGCCGCGAATACCAGCCTGTATCTCTATGGCACCTTGACCGTGGGTGCCGCCATCTGCATAGACGCCCACGGCAGCGAGGAGCAGAAGGCCCTCTATCTGCCACGCCTGTACGCCGGCGAGTGGACCGGGGCCATGGCCCTCACGGAAGCTCACGCCGGCAGCGATCTCGGCATCATGCATACCCGGGCAGTGCCCGCCGGCGACGGCACGTACTGCATCACCGGCAGCAAGATCTTCATCACCAGCGGCGAGCACGACCTGGCCGCCAACATCGTGCATCTGGTGCTGGCGCGGTTGCCGGACGCCCCGGAAGGCTCCCGGGGGATTTCACTGTTCATCGTCCCCAAGCACGTTCCGGACGCGCACGGCGAGCCCGGCGAGCGCAACGCCTTCGCCGCGGGCGCCATCGAGCAGAAGATGGGCATCCACGGCAGCCCCACCTGCGTGATCAACTACGACGGCGCTACCGGTTACCTGGTGGGCGAGGAGAATCAGGGCCTCGCCGCCATGTTCACGATGATGAACTACGAACGCCTGTCAGTGGGCCTGCAGGGGCTCGGCGCAGGTGAGCTTGCCTACCAGAACGCGGCGGCCTACGCCCGCGAACGCCTGCAGGGACGCGCGCCGTCGGGGCCGGTCAACGACAGCGCTCCGGCGGATCCGCTGGTCGTGCATCCGGACGTGCGGCGGATGCTGCTGACGATCCGCGCGCTGACGGAAGGCGGGCGGGCCTTCGCCATGTTCGCCGGCATGCAGCTCGACGCCGGCAAGTACGCGGGCGATGCCGAGGCCCAGGCGTTCTCGGAGCTGCTGACGCCGGTGGCCAAGTCGTTCCTCACCGACCGCGGTTTCGAATGTGCCGTGCTGGCGCAGCAGGTGCTCGGCGGCCACGGCTACATTGCCGAATCGGGTCTGGAGCAGATCGTGCGGGATGCCCGGATCGGCCAGATCTATGAAGGCACCAACGGCATCCAGGCCATGGACCTGATCAACCGCAAGGTGCTTCGGGATGGCGGTGCGACCCTCGCGGCCTTACTCGGCGTGCTTCGCGCTCGGCCGGCGGCGGAACCGTACGCGAAGCCGTTGGCGGAGGCCTTCGGGCGTCTGGAGCGGGTGACGGCGGATCTGCTGCGCAGGAGCGCCGACGACGTGAATCTGTCGGGCGCGGCCGCGGCCGACTATCTGGACCTGGTGGGGTACACGCTCTACGCCTGGCTGTGGGCCACCATGGCGGCGGCAGCGCCCGACGACGGCTTCGGCACGGCAAAGCGGCAGACCGCCGGCTTCTTCTTCGCCCGCCTGCTGCCGAGGGCCGTTGCCCTCGAGCAGAGCGCCCTGGCCGCCAGCAGCGCGGTGATGGGGCTGGACGCCGACGCGTTCTGAGGCCGTGACCCCCCCGCTGCGGCCATCGGCTCGGGGTTTCCTGCGGGAGCGCTGATCAATGCCCGTCGGCAGCGGGTGTCCCGTTGCCTGGGCTCGCGTGCGCGGCGTCGGCAGCGCCGGCGTCGGGGCACGGGTGCAAGGTGCCGCGGGTGTCACAGACCTGAATTCGTTTGAGACGCGTGGTCCAGTCCGCCATGGCCTGGGCCGTGAGCGGTGGGCCCTGGCCCCTCATGGGCGGCGTGAGCATCCGGTGGGTGATCACGTAGAACTTCTCGCCGCCCTGCACGGCCTTGGTCATCATCACCTGACCGTTGTCGGAGTCCTTGAACTTCGGGCAGACCATCAGCTCCACCGAGCTGGGATAGCCGTTCTCGAAGCCGGAGGAGATGTTCAAGTCCTGAAAGCCTTCGCAGCGGGTCTCCAGGTCCTTACTCACGCCCAGCACGAACGCGATCGGATCGGGCAGGGGATCGGCGCTCTGTGCCTCGAACGTCAGACGCTCGACCCGTCCCTCCGCCTGGTCCGGCGGCTGGTATTCCGCCATCCGCAACGTCTGGGTCTGCACGGAACCGGTAACCTTCCATCCCTCGGGGGGCGTGGCCAGCAGCAGCTCGCCTTCACGGACGGCTTCCGGCGGCTCGGGCGCGCTGACCCCGGGCGGCTCGCGGTCCGCCCCGATCGCCGGTGTCGTGGCGCCGGGTGTGGCGACGGGCTCGCCGTCGCGAGTGTCGCAGCCGGATAGGGCGACCGACAACGCCAGCAGCGCTACGACGCCCGAGCATCCGGCGGAATGCATTCTCATCCCCGCGGAAACACCCAGGGATGAGAGGCCGACAGGCCGCCGTCGACGGCGATGGCCTGGCCGTTCACGTACGAGGCGCGGTCGCTCAGAAGAAAGCAGGCCATCTGGGCGATCTCGCTGGGCTGACCGGCACGGCTGGTTGGATTGATCTGGCCGATGCGGTGCTCGCTGCCGCGGGACCGGGCGCGCTCGAAGGCACCGCGCGTCATGCCCGTCTCGATCAATCCGGGGCAGATGGCGTTGATGCGCACGCCGCTGCCGTACAGCTGGTAAGCCACGGTCTGCACGATGCTGATGACGCCCGCCTTGCTGGCGCTGTAGTCGACGCCGCCGGCGTTGGCTCTGAGCCCCGCCACCGAGGCGGTGCAAAGCAGCGCTCCGGATCCCTGGGCCGTAAGGTGCGGCACGGCGTGCTTGATCGCGAGAAACACGCCGACGGTGTTGACGGCGAGGGTGCGTTGCCAGTCGGCCACCGTCAGCTCGGCCAGGTTGCGGCGGCCGCTGCTGACCCCGGCATTGGCGTAAACGCCATCCAGGCCGCCGAACTCCTGCACGCAGCGGCCGATGAAACCTTCCACCGCCTGCTCGTCACTGACGTCCGCGCACACGGCCACCGCCTCGCCGCCGGCGTCGCGGACCTCACGAGCGGTGTCCTCCACTGTCTCGGCCCGGTCCACGGCGACGATCCGCGCGCCTTCCCGGGCGGCCAGAATGCTGGTGGCCCGGCCGATGCCGCTCGCCGCGCCGGTGATCACCAGACGTTTGCCCAGGAGCTCGTTGTCCATGAATGTGCCTTAGCCCCTATGCCGATACGGCCGAGTTTACCGTGGGAGCGACCTCCCGGTCGCGAACGCGTGCACAGCAATCGCGCCCGGGAGGGCGCTCCCACGGCCAGGCAGAGCACAGCAATCGCGCCCGGGAGGGCGCTCCCACAGGGCGCTCCCACAGGGCGCTCCCACAGGGCGCTCCCACACAGAATCAGTTGCCGCGCAGGCGCGCCGGCAGCTTGCTGTAGATACCGCCGAAGCTGCCGTTGCTCATGATGACCACGTGGCGCCGGCGCGGCGGCAGCGCGGCCAGGGCATCCATCAAGCGGTCCAGATCGTCGAACTGACGGGCCGGAATGACGCTGTGCTGAACGACCTCCGACAGATCCCACTTGATGTTTTCGCCCCGGAACCACAGCGCCTGGTCCGCCGGAGCGCAGCAGGTCATGAGGTCGTGGCGCAGGGTGCCGAGCGACATGGTGTGGGAGCGGGGTTCGACCACCACCACGATCTCATCGCTTCCCACCCGATGCCTGAGCCCTTGCAGGGTCGAGCGGATCGCCGTCGGATGATGGGCGAAGTCGTCATAGATGAAGGTTTCGCCCACCTGAGCGATGAGGTCGAGGCGCCGCGCCACGCCCCGAAACGCGCTCAGCGCGTCCAGGGCCGTTGCCGGTGCGACGCCGGCGTGACGGGCCGCTGCCACCGCAGCCAGGGCGTTGTTGACGTTGTGTTCGCCCATCATCTCCCAGCGGACGGCGCCGAGGCGCGCGCCGTCGAGATGAACCTCGAAGCTGCTGCCGTCGGCGCTGACGTGCTCGGCATGCCAACGCCGGCCCGTGTCGCTGGCGTGCACCTGGGAGCGCATGTGGCGGGCGCCGAAGCGCTCGATGGGCGTCCAGCAGCCCTGGGCCAGCACCTCGTTGATGGCATCGTCGTCCGTTGGCGCCACCACCAGGCCGCCGCCGGGCACCGTGCGCATGAGGTGGTGGAATTGGGTCTGGATGGCGGCCAGGTCCGGGAAGATGTCGGCGTGATCGTGCTCGAGATTGGTGATCAGCAGGGTGCGGGGCCGGTAGTGCACGAATTTGGAGCGGCGGTCGAAGTACGACGTGTCGTATTCGTCCGCCTCCACCACGAAAAACGGCGCCGCCCCGAGCCGCGCAGAGCGGGGGAAATTCTTCGGCACGCCGCCGATCAGGAATCCCGGCGCGAGCCCGGCGTGCTCGAGGATCCACGCCAGCATACTGGCGGTGGTGGTCTTGCCGTGGGTGCCCGAGGCCGCCAGCACCCAGCGCCCCGGCAGGACGTTGTCGCCCAGCCACTGAGCGCCGGAGGTGTACCGCAGCCCCTGCTCGAGCACGTACTCGACCCCGGGGTGGCCGCGGGGCAGACCCGCGTTGCCGATCACCACCAGGTCCGGCGCCGGCTGCAGCTGCGCCGGATCGAAGCCTTCGAAGACCTCGATATCGGCTGCCGCGAGCTGCTCGCTCATGGGAGGATACAGCGCGATGTCAGAGCCGGAGACCCGGTAGCCGAGCTCGCGGGCGAGCTGGGCAAGACTGCCCATCAGGGTTCCCCCGATGCCAAGGAAGTAGACGTGTCCTGTCATGGTTGCCGGAATCTCCCCCAGGCGGAATGTTATGCCGCCTTCATTGCCCGGCGGCCACGTTGCCGACGGTGATGCTCATGATCAAGATGCCCAGCGCCACGCCGATGCCCACGCCGAGCGGTGCCTGCATCGCCCGGTGCAGGATGAACCCGGACACGGCGACTGACCAGATGAGGAACATCACCCGCGCCAGGGTCACAGCCCCTCCGCCCAGGAGCCCCGACAACGGCAGGACGACGGCGAAGCAGGCGGTGATCAGCAGATCGCAGCCGAACAGCGCGGTGACGGTGGTGACGAAGCGCTGCGTCAGGTTTCTGAACGACAACGCCAGCATCACCAGAAGAGCCGTCGTGCTCTGTCCGACGATGACCACGGTGAGGGTGCGGACCAGATCGAAGCCGCTGTCGAGGCCGGCGGAGACCAACGTGCTGCAGACGAGATTGGCGACGATCACCGCCGCGACGAACCACCCCTGGGTGGGCACGTAGGCGGGGCTCTGCCGCAACAGGCAGATCTGCCAGAAGAGGTTGAGGATCGGCTTCATACCACCACTCGATACTGCCACTGCGTTGGTTCCGGGCCCTGCGAAGGCTCGCGACCGGGCCGAAATTGTCGCACAAATCGTTCCCATCACCGACAATGAGCCGGCGCCCGGCGGCGGCGCAGCCAGTGGTAAACGTCCCAAGGTCAAGGAGCCAGTGCTCATGGCGAAAGCCAATGCTTTCTATGCCCAGTCCGGCGGCGTGACCGCCGTCATCAACGCCAGCGCCTGCGGCGTCATCGAGACCGCCCGCGCCCACAAGGACCGCATCGGTAAGGTGTTCGCCGGCCGCAACGGCATCGTCGGCGCGCTCCACGAAGAGCTCGTCGACACCAACCGCGAGAGCGCGAAGACCATCGCCGCGCTGCGCTGGACGCCGGCCGGCGCCTTCGGCTCGTGCCGCTACAAGTTGAAGAGCCTCGAGGACAACCGGCGCGAGTACCAGCGGCTGATCGACGTGTTCCGCGCGCACGACATCCGTTTCTTCTTCTACAACGGCGGCGGCGACTCCCAGGACACGGCGCACAAGGTCTCCCAGCTCTCGTCGGCCCTCGGCTACCCGATCACCTGCATCGGCATTCCCAAGACCGTGGACAACGACCTGCCCATCACCGACTGCTGCCCGGGGTTCGGCTCGGTGGCCAAATACGTCGCCGTTTCGACCCGGGAAGCGGGGCTGGATGTGGCGTCCATGTGCGACACCTCCACCAAGGTGTTCGTGCTCGAGGTCATGGGCCGTCACGCGGGCTGGATCGCGGCCGCCGCGGGGCTCGCCGCCGAAGAGCCGGGAGACCCGCCGCATGTGATCCTGCTGCCGGAGGTGCCGTTCGAGCGCGAGCGCTTCCTGGCGCGGGTCCGGGAGACAGTGGAGAAGCTCGGCTACTGCGTGGTGGTGGTGTCGGAAGGCGCCCAGTACGCCGACGGCACGTTCCTCGCCGAGGCGGGCAGCAAAGACGCCTTCGGCCACGCCCAGCTCGGTGGCGTAGCGCCGTTCATTGCCAACATGGTCAAGGACGCATTCGCTTACAAGTACCACTGGGCCGTCGCCGACTACCTGCAGCGGGCGGCGCGCCACATCGGCTCTGCCACCGACGTCGCCCAGGCGTACGCCGTGGGGAAGGCGGCGGTGGAGCTGGCCGTGGCCGGCCACAACGCGGTGATGCCCACCATCGTGCGTAAGCGCGATGCTCCCTATCGCTGGGAGATCGGCCAGGCCCCGCTGGCCAAGGTGGCCAATGTGGAGCGCAAGATGCCGAAGAGTTACATCAGCCGGGACGGTTTCGGCATCACGGCCGCGGCCCGCCGCTATCTGGCGCCGCTGATCGAAGGTGAGGACTACCCGCCGTATCGCCATGGTCTGCCGCAGTACGCGCGGCTGAAGAACGAGCTGGTGAAAAAAAAGCTGCCCGCTTTCGAGATCTGATCCTGTGCTTCGCCTCATTGCCGCCGCCTCAATGCTGCTCGTCGCAGCCGCCTGCAGCTCCAGCGGGGTGCAGAAGAACGACGACGGCACCTTGAGCATCGAGTGCTCCGGGGGCTACCACGACTGGAGCCGGTGCTATCAGCGGGCGGCGCGGGCCTGCCGCCCGGCCCGCGTCGACATCGTTTCCCAGGTCAGCGACGAGGGCAGCAACGGCGTCGGCGTCCGGGACTGGTCCGTCGGCGGCTCCGAGGTGAAGCGAACCCTGGTGGTGCGCTGCCTGCCTTAGGGGCCAACGGGCGCGCAGGCCTCATTGTGATCGCGACCGGGAGGTCGCTCCCACACAGCAGGCTCCTACACCAGCAACGGGGCGATCACCAGGCTGACGATGGCCATGACGTTGATCAGGATGTTCATGCTGGGTCCCGAGGTGTCCTTGAACGGGTCGCCCACGGTGTCGCCGACCACGGTAGCCGAGTGAACGTCGGAGCCTTTGCCGCCCAGGTTGCCTTTTTCCACGTACTTTTTCGCGTTGTCCCAGGCGCCGCCGGCGTTGGCCATGGTGAGCGCCAGCAGCACGCAGCCCAGCAGACCGCCGCCCAGGGTGCCGCCGAGGGCCGCCGGGCCGATGCCGAAGCCCACCACGGGCGGCACCGCGACGGCGATGACGCCTGGTAACAACATGCGCCGGAGCGCCGCGCGGGTGGCGATGTCGATGCATTTGTCGTTGTCGGGCTCGGCGGTACCTTCCAGCAGCCCGGGGATCTCCCGGAACTGGCGGCGGATCTCCTGAATCATCTCCATGGCCGCATCGCCTACCGATGTCATGGTGATGGCGGCGATGAGAAACGGGATCAGCCCGCCGATGAACAAGCCGATCAGCACCTCCGGATCGCCGAGATAGAGGGTGAAGCCCGGCAGGTTGAGTCGCACGGTCTCGACGTAGGCGGTGATGATGGCCAACGCTGCAAGGGCGGCGGCACCGATGGCGAAGCCCTTGCCGATGGCCGCCGTGGTGTTGCCGAGCTCGTCCAGCGAGTCGGTGATGTCGCGGGTCTCCTTGCCGAGGCCGCCCATCTCAGCGATGCCGCCGGCGTTGTCGGCCACCGGACCGTAGGCGTCGATGGCCATGGTGATACCGACGGTGGCCAGCATGCCGACCGCCGCGATGCCGACACCGTACAGGCCGGCAAGCTGGGTGGAGACCCAGATGATGCCGCAGATGGCTAGGATCGGCACGACCACCGACTGCATGCCTATGGCCAGACCGGTGATCATTACGGTGGCGGGTCCGGTCTCTCCCGCCTGGGCGATGCGCACCACGGGTGCACCCGAGGTGTAGTACTCGGTGACCAGGCCGATGATGATGCCGCCGATGGAGCCGGCGATCACCGACCACCAGATGCCGGTGCTGAGACCGGAGCCACCGATCACGAAGTAGGCGGCGATGATGAACAGCACCGGCGCGCCGATGGTGCCGAAGCGCAACGCCACCGCCGGCTCGCGCGCTGCCGTGAGGCGAACCAGAGCGATGCCGATCAGCGAGCAGACGAGCCCAGTGGAGGCGAGGATGAGCGGCAGGCCCATGAGCGCCGCCTGAGTGTGACTGTGGTCGGTGCCGACGCCGAGACCGCCGAGCACGTTCATGCTCAGGGTCGAGGCGATGGCGATGGTGGCGATCATGGCGCCGCAGTAGCTCTCGAAGATGTCCGAGCCCATGCCGGCTACGTCACCCACGTTGTCGCCCACGTTGTCGGCGATGACGCCGGGGTTGCGGGGGTCGTCCTCGGGGATGCCGGCTTCCACCTTGCCCACCAGGTCCGCACCTACGTCCGCGCTCTTGGTATAGATGCCGCCGCCGACCCGCGAGAACAGTGCCACCGTCGAGGCGCCCATGCCGAAGCCGTGGATGTGGTGGGCGGTCACCGGATCACCGCCGTAGAAGATGTAGAGGACGCCGAGGCCGAGCAGGCCCATCGAGGCGACGGTCAATCCCATGATCGAGCCACCGAAGAACGCGACCGACAGTGCGGCCGCCGGACCGGAGGTGTGGGCCGCGGTGGTGGTGCGCACGTTCGCCTTGGTCGCGGTATACATGCCGATCCATCCGGCCAGCGCGGAGCACGATGCGCCGGCCGCGAAGGCGATGGCCGTTTTCGGACCGAGACCGGGTGCCAGATAGAGAAGCACCAGCAGCACGGCGGCGAAGCCGGCGAGCATGGTGTATTCCCGGCGCATGAACACCATGGCGCCCGAATGGATGGCGTCACCGATCTTCCTGACCTTCTCGTCACCTTCGCTGTAGCGGGTGACCAGGCCGTAGATGGCCCACGCAATCAGAAGTCCGACGATACCGAACAACGGCGGTATCAGGTTGATGTCTATCATGGAACTCCCCAAACAATCCCGGCCGAACCGCGGCCCCCGCGCCCGGGCTCCGATACGTGGCCCGATTTACGCGCCGGTATTCTAGCCATTAGCCGGAGGAATAAGAACCTGTCGGACGGTGAGCCGATCGGTCAGCCGTCAGCCGCGCGCCAGCAGCATCCGCAGGTCCGAAATCGCGGCGTTGGCCCGTGAGATGTACGACCCCATCACCAGCGAATGATTGGCCAACAGTCCGAGTCCGTCGCCGTTCAGGATCATCGGGCTCCATATGGCCTGCTGAGTCGGCTCGAGCTCGCGGATGATCTGCTGCAGGCTGACCCGCGCGTTCTTCTTATCCAGCACGTCACCGAAATCGTGCTCCACCGCGTGCAGCAGATGCAGCAACGCCCAGGTCTGGCCGCGAGCTTCGTAGAATACCTCGTCGATCTCGGTCCAGGGTGTCTGCAGCTCTTTATCCGACGGCGCGGGCGTCGACTGGGCGGCGCCGGTGTCACCCGCCAGGTCGACGTTGAGCTGACGCTTGCCGACGCTGGCCGACAGACGCTGGGACAGGCTCCCCAGCCGCGTTTCCACCCCTTCGAGCCATTGCTCCAGATTGTCGGCGCGGGCATAGAACTGCGCGTCGGGCTGATCGGGGTCGGAAAGGCGGCCGAGGTAGTGCTCGAACAGGCGAATGCCTTCCCGGTATTCGCTCTCGGTAGGGGGGAAGGCCCAGCTCGAGTTGTCGAAGAAGAACTTGCCCTCCGCCACGGACAGGTCGGGGTCTTCCCGGGACTGGCTCTGCGAGCGGGAGAAGTCGATGCGGTAGGCGCGGGCGGCGTCCCGTAGCTGGACCAGCACGCCGAATTCCCAGCTCGGCACGTTGTCCATCCACGCGCCGGGCGGAAACAGGTCGTTCGACAGATAGCCGCCGCGTTTGTCGAGCAGTGTCCGCGCCAGGTGGATCACCGTGTCCGTGGTGGTGTAGCCGGTCACCAGGTTCCGCCCGTTGGCCTGGGCGTCGGCGCGAGCGACGGCCTGCACGTCGAACGTGTCGGGCTCGTAGTCCCACCACCAGCCGAGCACCAGGCACACCAGCAGATAGACGATGAGCGCGGCGGCGGCGATCTTGCCGACGGTGGCCAGGCCGGATCCCGAGCGCAGCCAAGACCCGCGCGCCTCCAGCTTCGTCAAGACTCCCCCAGCCATTCGTCGTCTCCCGTCAGTCGGCGCCGTATCCCACTGTCTCGAACCGTACCTGGACGCGTCTGCCGTCTCGCGTCTTCAGGATAACGTCGATGTGATCCCCCAGATTCGATACGCCGAACAGCATCAGGTGCCGCCCGCCGGGCTCGAAGCGTACGGTCTGCCCGGCAGGAACCACAACCTCCGACAGCGGCTTCATGCGTACCTGATCGCCATCGTGCACCGTGGTGTGCATCTCCACGGCGCGGGCGGCATCGCTTTCGGCGCCGATGATGGTGACGGCCGCGTCGCCGGTGTTGCGTAGGTCGAGGTAGGCGGCGGTCTTGTCCTGGCCGGGGATTACCTGCCGTACCCGGGCATTGCTCACCGTGAGCGGATCGGCGCCCGTGCATCCCGTCACGGTCAGCGCGAGGACAGCGGGGAGCAGGCGGATCAGGAAGAAGCGGAGAAGCATAACACCTCGATGCGTGGTGGAGAGCCGTGGTGAATCTGCGCCGTGATGCGCTCGGAACCCGGCGCGCCGTTCATCTGCTGGTAGATCCAGCGGGCCTGGGAGTCGCCCGGGGCGGTGATGATGGCCCGGCAGCCGTCGCGGCGGCTGGCGGTCCCCGCCCGGTGCAGGGTATCTGCGAGGGCGGGGTCGCGGTCGCCCAGTCGCTGGGCGTCCAGGGGAAAGACCTGGCGCTCGGCATGGCTCAGCATGCGGATCTGCGCCGCCGTGGGTGCGATGCCGGGGTGGCTGGGGTCGACCAGCCGGGCTCGGTCCAGCATCGCGCGGGCGTGAGAGAAGCGTCGCGCCTGCGCGGCCTGCTGGGCGAGATCGAGGTAGCGCTCGACGATGCGCTCCAAGCCGCGGCGGGCTTCGTCGTTGCCGGGGTCGAGGATCAGCACCCGGTCGAACCAGGTCCAGGCGCTGCCCTTGGCGGGGTAGGTCAGATGATCGTCTGCCAGCGCCGCCTCACCCCGGTCGAGCAGGTCCTGGACTTCACGAGCCTCCGCTGCACTGAGAGCGGGCAGTGCCGGTTCCGCGACCGCCGGTTCGTTGCCGTTGGCGCCCGCTGCCGCGGCGTCGCTGCTGCTACCGGGCGTGGGATCCTGCGCGGCGCTGAGCGGCTGGCAGCCGGCGGCCGCCGTCAGCAGCAGTCCGGCGGTCACCGCGCAGCGCTGCCAGGTTGGCCGGCGAGGGACCCCCGGCCAGCGCGGATACGGCGCGATGGCGTTACACTTCAACGGGTTGGCGCACGGCATGAATCGGGATCAGTTCTCGGTTCGGGGCTCTGGCAGCGGGTATAGTGCCTGTGGGGCCGGGCGAACTCCATTCGATTTGCCCTGTCCGAATAAATGTCCGAATAGATGCCCGAATACGAATAGATGCCCGAATAGAGGCCGTTGCAGGCCGCGGGTGGCCAGGGACGACCAGCTTCGATATTCAGCGGATACCGAACGTGAGCGGAACCGATACCAGCGCGTCGCCCAACCGGGCTCGCGTCCTCGTACGTATGGCACGCGTGCGCGCGGCATGGATGGCGCTGGCGCTGTGCGTGGCCGCTGCGGGCGTGCCGGCTCAGGCGGCCGCTGCGGGCGCCTCCAAGTGGCTCGAGGAACCGTCGTTCCTGCCGGTGGATCAGGCCTTCAAGCTGAGCACGGAGGTCGACCCGGACGGTGCGGTGCTGGCGCACTGGCAGATCGCCGACGGCTACTATCTCTATCGCCACCGCTTCCAGTTCGCGACCCGGTCGGCCGATGGCGCCGCGGACGCTTCCGTGGTGCTCGGCGAGCCCGAGATCTCCGAGGGCAAGCACAAGACCGACGACTACTTCGGCGAGGTGGAGGTTTACTACCACCAGGCCGACGCGCGGATTCCGGTGGTGTCCGGCAGCGGCCCGGTGCAACTGGGCATCACCTACCAGGGCTGCGCCGACGCCGGGCTGTGCTACCCGCCGGAGACCAAGTGGATCCCGCTCGATGTCGGCACCGCGGCGGCTGCCGGAGGGGCTGAGAGCGGCGAAGCCGCCGGCCCCGCCGGCGGCAAGATCGCGCCCCAGGCATCGGCCGGAGCCGGCGTGCCGGCCACAGAGGAGCAGACCCTCGCTTCGATGCTGTCGAGCGGCAGCGTCTGGGCCGCGCTGGCGCTGTTCTTCGGTCTCGGTGTGGGCCTCACCTTCACGCCCTGTGTCTGGCCCATGGTGCCGATTCTCTCCAGCATCATCGTTGGCGAGTCCCACGCCATCACCCGCGGCCGGGCCTTCTCCCTCTCGCTCGCCTACGTGCTCGGCATGGCGGCCACCTACGCCGTGGTCGGCACCCTGGTGGGCCTGTTCGGCGCGAGCCTCAATCTGCAGGCCATGCTGCAGTCTCCCCCGGTGCTGATCGGCTTCGCGGCCGTGTTCGTGGTGCTTTCACTGTCGATGTTCGGCTTTTACGAGCTGCAGCTTCCGGTGAGCTGGCAGAATCGGCTGAACGCCGCGGGCAGCCGGTTCGGCGGTGGCAAGCATCTCAGTGTGCTGGTCATGGGGTCGCTGTCCGCGCTGGTGGTGTCGCCTTGCGTGTCGGCGCCGCTGGCGGGCGCGCTCATCTACCTCAGCACGACCGGTAACGCCGCGGTGGGGGGCGCTGCGCTGCTGACCCTGGGGCTCGGCATGGGCGTCCCGCTGCTGATCATCGGCGCCAGCGGCGGCCACCTGCTGCCGCGGGCGGGGGCGTGGATGGATGCGGTGAAGGCCGCTTTCGGCGTGAGCTTGCTGGTGGTCGCGGTGTGGCTGCTGGATCGGGTGGTCCCCGGCGCGGTGAGCCTGGCCCTCTGGGCGGCGCTGGCCATCGGCACGGGCGTCTACCTTGGCGCACTGGATTTCGCCCCGCGCCAGGGGGTTGCTCAGCTCGGCAAGGCAGCGGGCGCGTTCAGCTTGATTTACGGCGTGCTGCTGCTCATCGGTGCCGCCAGCGGCGGCGACGATCCGCTGAAGCCTCTGGGGCGCATGGGAGCCGAGGGCGCCGATACGGCCCGGGCCGCCGAGCAACGGCAAACAATCTGGCACGAGGTGGCCGACCTGCCGGCGCTGCGCACCGAGCTGGCGCGGGCCGCCGATGACGGGCAGATGGCGATGCTCGACCTGTATGCCGACTGGTGCGTGTCCTGCAAGGTCATGGCGCGCTCGGTGTTCCCAGAACCCGAGGTGAATTCGCGGCTCAGGCAGTTCCGCCTGCTGCGCGCCGACGTCACCGAGAACGACGCCACCGACAAGGCGCTGATGAACGCTTTCGGGCTGTTCGGCCCGCCGAGCCTGGTGTTCTTCTCCGATGACGGCAACGAGCTCTCCGACGCGAGGATCCAGGGCGAGGTGGATGCCGACCGGCTGGCCGCGCACCTGCAGTCGGTGCTCGACCGCTATCGCTCCGCCGGAGCGGTGGGAGATCGCCAGGCCACCGCCGCTGAGGCGGCCCGCCGGCCGGGATCTGTGCAATCGCCGGCCACCGACGGGTCCGTGGCAGCCCGCTGAGCGGTTGCGCCAGCGGATCCCGAGCTGGCCCCACTTCCCTCTGTTCTGGCAAACTCTGGCGCTTGCGCCGGGAGAACCGCATGGCACGCCTCTTGGTCCTGCACGGGCCGAACCTCAACCTGCTCGGCAGCCGTGAGCCGGAGATCTACGGCCACGACACGCTCGCGGACATCGACCGGCGGCTGGTGGCGCAGGCGAGCAGCGCCGGACACGAGCTCGAATGCCACCAGAGCAACGCAGAGCACGAGCTGGTCGAGCACGTGCACCGGGCGAAGCCCGACGGCGTGCGCTTCATCGTCTTCAATCCGGGCGCCTTCACCCACACCAGCATTGCCCTGCGGGACGCCCTGCTGGGTGTCGCCATCCCCTTCATCGAGGTGCATCTGAGCAACGTGCACGCCCGAGAGCCGTTCCGGCGCCACTCGTATCTGAGCGACGTGGCGGTGGGGGTGGTCACCGGGCTCGGCGCCCGGGGCTACGAGCTGGCGCTCAGCGCGGCCATGGCTCTGGTGGAGCAGGACCAGTGAGGCCGCCGGCAGTGGACCCGGAGCAGATCCGCGCGCTGGTGGAGCTCATGGACGACTGCGGCATCTCCGAGCTCGAGGTCAGAAGCGGTGACGACAGCGTCCGCATCGTGCGCGCCCTGCAGGCCGGTGCCGCGCAGGCCGGTGCTGCGCCGATCCAGCCGGCATCGGCGGGGCGCGCGCCGGCCGGGCCGGTGGCCGGTCAGCCGCTGCGCGCGCCCATGGCGGGAACCTTCTATGCCGCGCCGGAGCCCGGCGCCGAGCCGTTCGTGGCGGAGGGGCAGGCGGTGGCCGCGGGCGACGTGCTGTGCATCATCGAAAGCATGAAGATGATGAACGAGATCAAGGCCGAGCACGCGGGCACCTGCACCGCGGTAGGTGTCGCCAATGGTCAGCCGGTGAGCGCCGGCGACGTGCTGTTCGTCATCGCCTGAACTCGCGGCCGCCGCTCATGTCATGGATGCAGCTTACCGTGACCACCGAGCGGGACCGCGTCGAGCGGGTAGGCGAGTGCCTGGAAGCTCACGGCGCGGTGGCCGTCTCTCTCGCCGGGGCCGGGGACGACGAGCTGCTCGAGCCGCTGCCGGGTGAGCAGCCGCTCTGGCAGCGGGTACGGGTGCAGGCGCTGGTCGATCCGGCCGTCGACCTCCGTCCGCTGCGTGCCGCGCTGGGCCGGCATGGTGCCCACCTCGCCGATGCGGACTTCCTGCCCGACGACGACTGGCAGTCCCGTTGGCGCGCCCACGCGGTGCGGGCATGCTTCGCCGGCCGGTTGTGGCTGGTGCCGCGGGACGAGGCGTTGCCGAGGCTGCCTGCGCACGACCTGCCGGCTCCCGCGGTGCTGCGGCTCGATGCCGGCCTCGCCTTCGGCTCGGGTTCCCATCCCACCACCCGGCTGTGCCTGGCGGCGCTGGCGGCGTCGTCCCTCCAGGGGTGCAGGGTGCTGGACTTCGGCTGCGGCTCGGGGGTGCTGGCCATCGCTGCGTGCCTGCTGGGCGCCCGCGAAGCCGTCGCCGTGGATCATGATCCTCAGGCGTTGCTCGCGACCCGTGAAAACGCCACCTACAATCAGCTAAGCGGGGCTCGCCTCACGGTAGACGACGCCGGAGGCATTGCAAGCCGCCGCCGAAGAGCCGTTCGACTTCGTGGTGGCCAACATCCTGGCAAATCCTCTGGCGGCGCTGGCGCCGGTGCTGACGGGCCACACAGCCGAAGGCGGGCGGCTGATTCTGTCCGGGCTGCTCGACAGCCAGGAGTCGATGATGCGCGAGGCGTATCCGCAGGTCGCCTTCGCGGCACCCGCGCGGGAGTCGGGATGGATCTGCCTGCAGGGTCCGAGGAAGCGGGCCGGCGGGCACTGAAGAGCACAGGGACTGGCACTGACACGATGGCGGAGATGCCCGACGACGACTTCGAACCACTGATCACCGAGTGTCCGAGCTGTCATACGCGCTTCCGGGCCTCGGACGCGCAGCTTCAGCGGGCGCGTGGCAGGGTGCGTTGCGGCGCCTGCCTGGCGGTGTTTCACGGTGTTCGTCATCTGGTGGCCGAGTCGCTTCCCGGCCAGCACGCGGCTGATCATCGCCAGGTGCTCGACGACCTGCTCGAGGAGTTGATCAGCGAACGCCCCGACGCCCGCGGCACGCGCCGGCCCCTGCTGGCGGGCGTCGACGTACCTGCGAGCCACACTGACACCGGCGCCACCGGCGGGGACGAGCGCCCGGCCCCGGTCCTGGCCGGCGTCGAGCCACAGGGCTCGGAGCGGCGGCACGAGGACAAGCAGGCGCGGCTGCCTCTGGCCGACGACCGTGGCACGCAGACAACGCAAAGCGCAGAGAAGCGAGCGGATCAGCCGCTGAACGAGCGGCCGCTGCAAGGTCAGCCGCCGGTTGAGCGGCCGCCGGCTTCCAGCGCGGTCTCGGCGCAGAGCGCCACGGTTGCTCCGAGTGGCAGCGCCGGCGGTCCGGCAATGGCGGAAGCGGCGGGATCGCCGCCTCCTGACCGCCCCGAGGTTGCTGCCCGGGCCCCCTCCGAACCACCGCAGTCCGAGCCGCTGGTGTTCGGCGAGCCGAAGCAGCGCCGGCCCGCTGGTGTGGGCGGGCATGGCCGCCGGAGTCGTGCTGCTCGTCGCTCAGGTGCTGCTGTACGAGTTCGACGACTGGGCCAAGCAGGAACCGGGCCGCAGCCTTTACCGGCCCATCTGCGCCGTGGTCGGCTGTCAGCTTCCGGCACAGAAGGACGCGACCCAGCTCACCACCCGGAACCTGGTGGTGCGCAGCCATCCCGAGCAACTCCACGCGCTGCTGGTCAGCGCCGTCATCGTCAACCAGGCCGACTTCGCTCAACCGTTTCCGGTGCTGGAGATGCAGTTCACCACCATGCAGGGAAACCTCGTCGCCAGCCGGCGTTTCGAGCCCGACGAGTACCTGGCCGGCGATGGCCGCGGTATGACCTTGATGCCGCCGCGCACGCCGGTGCAGATCGAGCTCACCATGGACGATCCCGGCCCCGACGCCATCAACTATCGGCTCATCTTCCGCTGAAGCCGCCAGGCAAACGGCGGTCGCGCAAATTGGAGGACACGCGCCGAAGGCGTATCATTGCGCGCTTCCTCGGGAAGCGACCTTCAAGCACACAGCGTGGTTTGCATCGGGCCGTATCAGCTTCGCAATCCGGTTCTGCTGGCGCCCATGGCCGGGATCACCGACGCGCCGTTCCGGGCACTCGCCTGGCGCTACGGAGCCGGCTACGTGGTTTCGGAGATGCTGGCGGCGCAGGACGATCTGTGGCACACGGAGAAGTCGCGGCTGCGGCGCATTCCGGTGGCCGGCATCGAGCCCCGCGCCGTGCAGATCGCCGGTGGTGACACGGCCAGCGTCGCCGCGGCGGCGCGCCGCCACGTGGCTGACGGCGCCCAGATCATCGACATCAATTTCGGTTGTCCGGCGAAGAAGGTCTGCCGCAAGGCGGCCGGCTCACAACTGCTGAAGGACCCTGATCTGGTGGCCGCCATCGTCCGGGCCACGGTGGCGGCCGTGGACGTACCGGTCACCGTCAAGATGCGCACGGGCTGGTCGCCCGATATGAAGAACGGCGTTGCCGTGGCTCACCGCATGCAGGAGGAGGGAGCGGCCGCGGTGACCGTGCACGGCCGCACCCGGGCCTGCCGGTTCGAAGGCGAGGCCGAGCACGACACCGTGGCGGAGATCAAGTCCCGTCTTCGGGTGCCGGTATTCGCGAACGGCGACATCGCCACGGCCGAGCAGGCCGGTGCGGTGATGAGGCGCACGGGCGTCGATGGCGTGATGGTGGGCCGCCCGGCCCTGGGTGCGCCGTGGCTGCCGGGCATGATGGCCGACCCGGGCCGCGGCGAGCCGTCGCGGGCGGAGAAGTGGGCGGTGATGGTCGAGCACGTGGAGGCCATGCACGACTTCTACGGCGAGGCACGGGGTCTCAAGGTGGCGCGCAAGCACGTGCAGTGGTATCTGGCGGCCATGTCCGCCGACGCCGGGGCGGCGAAGACATTCAACCGTCTCGGGGATGCTGCGGCGCAACTTCACTGGCTGACCGCGATGCGCACCGAGGGCCGGGCCGCCGCATGAAGTCCAGGCAGCCCAAACGCAAAAAGCGTGCGCGCAGGGAGCCTGCGGGCAAGGAGCCTGCGGGCAAGGAGCCTACGGGCAAGGAGCCTACGGGCAGAGTGCGGGCCAATGGGGCCGCCACCCTGCGCGATCAGGTGGACCGTGTGCTCGGCGATTACTTCGACACGTTGCAGGGCGAGGTGCCTTGCGATCTGTACCAGGTGGTGATGAGCGAAGTGGAGTTGCCGCTGCTCACCAGTGTCATGGGGTACGTGGGCAACAATCAGAGTCAGGCTGCCGAGGTGCTCGGTCTGTCCCGCGGCACCCTCAGAAAGAAGCTCAAGCAATACGGAATCATATGAACGACACCGACAGCCTGCGGAGACCGGCCTGTGCGCTCCTCAGCGTCTCCGACAAGACCGGCGTGGCGGAATTCGCGCGGGGCCTCGCCCGCCTGGGGGTGGCGCTGTTGTCGACCGGCGGCACCTATCGAACGCTCGCAGCGGCCGGTCTCGATGTCACCGAGGTATCGGCGCACACCGGCTTTCCGGAGATGATGGACGGCCGGGTCAAGACCCTGCACCCGAAGATCCACGGCGGCATTCTGGGACGCCGTGGCCAGGACGACGCGGTGATGACCGAGCACGCCATCACCGCAATCGATCTGGTGGTGGTGAACCTGTACCCGTTCGAGGCTACCGTGAGCAGAGACGACTGCACCGAGGCGCTGGCCATCGAGAACATCGATATCGGCGGGCCGGCCATGGTGCGGTCAGCCGCCAAGAACCATGCCGACGTGGCGGTGGTGGTGGACCCCGAAGACTATGACCGGGTGCTCGAGGCGCTGTCGTCCCACGGCGGAACCGCACTGGCGTTGCGCCGCGAGCTCGCGGTGAAGGCCTTCCGCCACACCGCACGGTACGACGCGCTGGTGGCTGCCTATCTCGGCGCGGGAGAACCCCTGCCGGCGTCGTTGACGCTCACCTTCGACAAGCTGGCCGACATGCGCTATGGCGAGAACCCGCACCAGAGCGCGGCGTTCTATCGTCAGGTGCTGCCGGGTCCGCGAGCCGCCGGCAACGTGTCGAACCTGCGCCAGCTGCAGGGCAAGGCGCTGTCGTACAACAACGTCGCGGACAGCGACGCCGCCCTCGAATGCGTCAAGGTGTTCGATGCGGCCGCGTGCGTGATCGTCAAGCACGCCAACCCCTGCGGCGTAGCGGAAGGGGACGGGCCGCTGGACGCCTACCAGCGCGCCTTCGCCACCGACCCGACCTCGTCGTACGGGGGCATCATCGCCTTCAACCGCCCGTTGGACGCCGGCACCATCACCGCGATCCTGGAGCAGCAGTTCGTCGAGGTGGTGATCGCTCCGGAGGTCGGCGAGGACGCAGTGGCGGTGGCGCGGCGCCGTAAGAACCTGCGCCTCCTCGACTGCGGTGCGCTCACTGGCGCTTCCCCCCGCGGCCTCGACTACAAGCGGGTCGGCGGCGGGATGCTGGTGCAGACGGCCGACGAGTTGTGCCTGGACGACCAGGCGCTGCAGGTGGTGAGCAAGCGGCAGCCGAGCCGAGCCGAGATGGCCGATCTGCTGTTCGCCTGGAAGGTGTGCTGGTTCGTGAAGTCCAACGCCATCGTCTACGCCCGAGACCGCCGGACCATCGGCGTGGGCGCGGGACAGATGGCCCGCGTGGTGAGCGCGAAGATCGCCAACCTCAAGGCCGCCGAGGAAGGGCTCGAGGTGCAGGGCTCGGTGATGGCGTCGGATGCCTATCTGCCGTTCCGCGACGGCATCGACGCGGCGGCGGAGGTGGGAATCAGTGCCGTGATCCAGCCCGGTGGCTCCATTCGTGACGGCGAGGTCATCGCCGCCGCCGACGAGCACGGTATGGCCATGGTGCTGACCGGTGTGCGCCACTTCCGCCACTGACGCCGCAGTGCTGGTGGGCAGGCCGTGGGAGCGGCCTCCCGGCCGCGATTTCTGATCGCGAGCGGGAGCTCGCTCCCACAATGTCTGCATCTCGCTCCCAGAAGGTTTGCACAGAGGAAACACGATGAAGATCCTGGTGATCGGCAGCGGCGGCCGCGAGCACGCGCTGGCGTGGAAGGCGCTGCAGAGTGACGGGGTCACCCGGGTGCTGGTCGCCCCGGGTAACGCCGGTACCGCCCGCGAGCCCGGCCTGACCAACGTGGACGTAGCAGTGGACGACCTCGATGGCCTCGTTCTGCTGGCGCAGCGGGAGGCTGTGGACCTCACCATCGTCGGCCCCGAGGCGCCGCTGGTGGCCGGCATCCGCGACCGCTTCGACGCCGCCGGTCTCGCTTGCTTCGGGCCGTCGCAGGCGGCGGCTCGATTGGAAGGATCGAAGGCCTTCACCAGGGACTTTCTCGCCCGCCACGGCATCCCCAGCGCGCGCTACCGCACGTTCACGAATGTCGCCGAGGCCGAGGCCTACGTGCGCGCCGAAGGTGCACCGATCGTGGTGAAAGCCGACGGCCTGGCGGCCGGCAAAGGGGTGGTGGTGGCCGCGACCGTGGACGAAGCCGTCGACGCACTGCGATCCATGGTCGCCGGCGGCGCGTTCGGCGCCGCCGGCCGGCGGGTGGTGATCGAGGAGTGCCTGGTCGGCGAAGAAGCCAGCTTCATCTGCCTGTGCGACGGCACTCGCGCAGTACCGTTCGCCAGCTCTCAGGACCACAAGCCACGGGACGAGGGCGACAAGGGCCCCAACACGGGAGGGCTGGGCGCCTACTCGCCGGCGCCGGTGGTGACGGACGCCGTGCACGCGCGGATCATGAAGGAGATCATCGAGCCAACGATGGCCGGTATGGCCGCCGACGGTCATCGCTATACGGGATTTCTCTATGCGGGCCTCATGATCACTGCCGATGGGGCGCCCAGGGTCATCGAGTTCAACTGTCGCTTCGGCGACCCGGAGGCCGAGCCGATCATGATGCGCCTCGAGACCGACCTGGTGGCGATGTGCCGGAGCGCGTTGGCTGGCGACATCAGCCGGGTCGAGCTGACCTGGGACGCGCGGGTCGCCGTCGGGGTGGTGATGGCGGCGGGCGGATATCCCGGCAGCTACCGGAAGGGCGACGTCATCGAAGGGCTGGACGCCGTCGGGGCGGACGACCTCAAGGTCTTTCACGCCGGCACGCGCCTCGATCGGTGACCGGGTGGTCACCGACGGCGGCCGGGTGCTGTGTGTGGTGGGTCTGGGTGACGACGTGGCCGCCGCCAGGCGACGGGCTTATGCGGGGGTCGAGCGCATCCGCTGGCCGAACGTCTACTACCGCCGGGACATCGGCTATCGCGCCGTCAGCCGGCGCTGACCAGAGCGGTCAGTGCGGCGACAGCCGCCAGCGGGAGCGGGGCCAGATTGGTGCAATCGGCCATGGCTTACGCGGCCGATGGCCACGCTCGCTTCCGGCACCGCCCGGCGGTCTGCCAGTCTGGCGTCGTGGATGTCCGTCACCTCAAGCACTTCTCCGAGTTCGCCGGCTGGGCCCCCGCGGACCTTGCAGCGGTTGCGAGCCAGGCACGCCGGGTCAGGGTGCCCGCGGGCCGCTGGCTGGTACGGCCCGGCCGGTCACTCGCCGGCCGGTTCTACCTGCTCGAGGGCCGGGTCCGGCTGGTGGAAGGCGGCCGCTCGGTGATCGTCAACGCCGGCACGGCCCGCGCGCGGCGGGCCGTCTACCCCGGGGTCGCTGGGGTCGAGACGCTGACGGCCGCCGTGTTCCTGAGGGTCGACCCTGCTGCGGTCGATGCCGCCAGAGCGATCCGCGGGGATGGTCGGCCGGACGTCCCCGTGGTGAGCTCGGAAGACGCCTCCTGGCAGTGCCGCTTTCTCGCCACGCCGTTGATGCAACGCCTGGAGCCCGCCGGGTGGCAGCGCATCCTCAGTGCCATGTGCCGCCACGACCTGCCGGCCGGCAGCCGGATCATCGAGCCTGGGGAGCCGGCGGAGTGCTGTTACGTTCTCTGCTCGGGCCGCGCCCGTATCCACGATCGGCCCGGACGCTTGCTGGCGGTCGTGGAGGCGGGGGGGCTGTTCGGCGAGGATGCCCTGGTGAGCGGCCGGGTCCGCAACGCCGGCGTGGTCATGGAGCAGGCGGGGGTCGTGATGAGTCTGGCGGCCGCTCAGTTTCAGGCGTGGCTGCTCGACGTCGTGGTGCGGCCGCTGGCGGATCCGGACGGGCGCCCGGTCATCAGCCTCCATGCGAATCGCCCCGGCGCCGTCATGGTGCTGTCTCCCGGCGCAGCGCGCGTGGCCGGTGCCCGGCTGTCCCGCGCTCGGGGCTATGCGCTGGTCGGCGGCACCTGGCCGGAGCGCACGCTCTCGGCATTCCTGCTGGCGGAACAGGGGATCGATGCCAGTCCCGTGCAGGGAGCGGATTGCGGCGCGGGCTGACGGTCACCGGGCCGCGCGCTCAGGCGGGCACAGTGCGATTGCGCGCCCACTGGCGCAGCGCGTCGATGCTTTCGGCGCGCATCACCGACATCGGATAGGTCCGGTTCACCGCGGCCAGGATGTCCGTTCCGGTGACGTGACTGGCTTGGCCGTCAGGGTGCCGGGCGGTGCTGTGCTCGCCGTCGCTGCGGCTTGCGGCCAGATAGCGGGCGGAGACGATCGCTTCCTCGATCTCCGCGCCGGTGAACCCCTCCGCCGCAGCGGCCAGGGCCTCCAGATCGAACGCATCGGCATCCAGACGGCGCTTGGTCAGATGAATGCGGAAGATCTCCCGGCGGGTGGCCGCGTCGGGCAGGTCGACGAAGAACACCTCGTCGAGCCGGCCCTTGCGCACGAGCTCGGGCGGCAACTCGCTGATGTCGTTGGCAGTCGCCGCGATGAACACGGGTTCCCGGCTCTCGGCCATCCAGGTCAGCAGGGTGGAAAGCACGCGCTTCGCCGTCGCGTTGTCCGAGTCGCCGGTGGCGACGCCTTTTTCTATTTCGTCCATCCACAGCACGCAGGGCGCCATCAGCTCGGCCTGCCGGAGGGAGTTGCGCAGATTGCGCTCGGTCTCGCCGAAGTACTTGTTGTAGAGGGTGCCGAAGTCGAGCCGCAGCAGCGGAATGCCCCAGAAGCCGGCGGTGGCACGGGCCGCCAGGCTCTTGCCACCGCCCTGAACGCCGAGCAGCAGCACGCCCCGGGGCCGGTCCCGTTCGGCGCCGTCCGCGGCCGCGTCCAGGAACGCATGGCGGCGCAAGGTCAGCCACGTCTTCAGGTTGTCGAGACCTGCGACGTTGGACAGGGGCTCGGTGTCGTGCTCGAAGCGAAGCACCCCTTCGGAATCCATAAGCTCGAACTTCAGACGGTTCACCTCGGGAATGTCCGATTCGGTGATGGCGCCGTCGTTCCACACGGCGTGGCGGATCAGCACCTGCGCGTCGGCGTGGGAAACCCCGCGGAGGTTTGCGATCAGCTTGTCGAGAGTAGGCTGATCGGTGCGGACCTTGCGCCGGCCATTCTGCTCCGCCCACTGCTTGGCCTGACCTCGCACCAGGCCCACCAGCTCGTCGTCGCTGGGCAGGCGCAGGTCGAACTTGGCGGTCAGACGGCCCAGTTCGGGCGGGATCTCCAGGGCATGGCTCACCAGCACCAGCGTGTTGTTCAGACGCTCGTGGTCGAGGGCAATGTCTTTGAGGTAGCGCACGATCTTCGGCGAGTCGCCCAGATACGGATGGAAGTCGCAGAGGGCGTACAGCCCGGGCCCGGGCGACCCGGCCACGTAGGCCAGCAGATCCTCCGGCTCGCTGAGCTGCTTATCACGGCCGGGGTCGGCGCCGAACCCGCCCCGCTCCAGGCCGCGGGTCACCCGCCACTCATAGAAGGAGAGCTGCCGCTGCATGGCGATGCGCAGCAGCAGCGCCAGCACCCGGTGCTCGTCGGCAGACTCGATGGCGATGATCGGAATGCGCGCGTTCAGGATCATCGCCAGATCTCTGGTGTCCGCCATCCCAGCCTCCTTGCGCCCCACCGGCGTTGCGTTACCCTGCCCGGACATTCTGGACCAGCAACGGCGGAAGGTCTGTGCGGCCGGTCGAGTCCCGCGGTGCAGGTCCCCCACCGTCGCCGGCAGCGACGCGGCAACCGAGGTACCAAGATGGCCCGTGATCCGAACACTTTCGCCGACACCGTGGTCGGCCAGATCGACCAGGCCCTGCGGACGTTGTCGGGCCGGCATCGAAGCCGGCGGCCGAGCCCCGGCAGCGCGCTGGCCGAAGCGGACCTCGACCGCCGCGCCGGCACTCACGCGGCTGGCCTGATGCGGGTCAACCACACCGGCGAGATCTGCGCTCAGGCGCTCTACCAGGGCCAAGCGCTCAGCGCCCGAGATCCCGGCGTGCGTGCTGCGCTCCTCAAGGCGGCCGAGGAGGAGGCCGATCATCTGGCCTGGTGCGAAGGTCGTCTGAACGAACTGCACAGCCGGCCGAGTGTCCTGAATCCGGCATTCTATGCTCTGTCGTACGCCATGGGTGCGGTCACCGGGCTCATGGGCGACAGAGTGAGCCTGGGATTCGTGGAAGCCACCGAAGCCCAGGTCTGTCGGCATCTCGAGTCCCATCTCGAGGCCCTGCCCGAGGATGACACCAGGAGCCGCGAGATCGTCAACCGCATGCGGGACGACGAGGCCCGCCACGGTTCCGACGCGCTCGCCCGGGGCGGCGTCGAGTTCCCCGCCCCCGTGAAGCAGGCCATGACCCTGCTCTCCAAGGTCATGACCGAAACGACCTACCGTTTTTGACTGTCCTCGCTCGGGCCCGTAGGAGCCGCCGATCACACCGTGACGATCTGGTAGTCATGGGTGATCTCGACCCCGCCGCGCTGGAGCATGATTGACGCCGAGCAGTATTTGTCCGCCGACAGCGAGACCGCGCGGGCGACCTTCTTCTCGTCGAGGTCGCGGCCGCTGACCTGGAAGTGCAGGTGGATGCGGGTGAAGACCTGGGGGACGTCCGCAGCGCGCTCCGCCTCGACGACCGTCAGGCAATCGACGATGTTCTGGCGTGCTTTCGTCAGAATATTGACGACGTCGAACGACGAGCAGCCACCGAGGCCCATCAGCAACAGCTCCATGGGCCGAGAGCCGCGGTTTTCGCCGCCCGCCTCCGGCGCACCGTCCATGGGCACTGTGTGGCCGGAATCGGCGGTGGCAGTGAAGTGCACCTTGTCGTGCCAATGTATTTCTGCGCGCATGGCTGGCATTTCTCGAGCTTCGGCTGTGAAAGTCGTGACTGCCGGTCAGGCAGCCCGGTGAACCAGGCCGCCGAGAATCTGTGAAATGATGCCTTTTGTCGACTCCATCACGCCGGTTTCAGGATTCTTTGCCATAGTTGCTTTGCAAGAGTTGCGAAGGAGCACAACCCCCATGCTTGCATCCAAGAATCCACAGGCGTCGGGCACGACTCCGGGCCGGTCGGCGGCGGGTCGGCCCTTGATGGCGAAGGGCTTCAAGGTAGGCGCCTCGGAGGAAAACGGTCACCTGGATGCGTTCCTGGCGGCGGCGCACCGGCGTAAGTATCCGGCGAAGAGCACGTTGATCTACGCCGGCGACAAGAGCGACTCCATCTACTACATCCTGAAGGGGTCGGTCACCGTTCTCGTGGAGGATGAATCGGGCCGCGAGATCATCGTTTCGTATCTGAACAAGGGCGACTTCTTCGGCGAGATGCCGCTGTTCACCGAGGACACGCCGCGCTCCGCATGGGTCAAGGCCAAGTCGGAGTGCGAAGTGGCCGAGCTGTCCTACTCGAAGTTCCGCGAGCTGGCGGAAAAGCACACCGAGCTCCTTTACGCCGTGGGCCGGCAGATGGCCGAGCGGCTCACCCGGACCACTCAGAAGGTCAGCGATCTGGCGTTCCTGGACGTGACCGGCCGGGTGGCGCGCACGCTCCTCGAGCTCACCAAGCAGCCGGACGCCATGACCCACCCCGACGGCATGCAGATCAAGATCACCCGCCAGGAGATCGGCCGGATCGTCGGCTGCTCCCGGGAGATGGTCGGCCGGGTACTGAAAACCCTGGTGGACCAGGGCCTGGTCTCGGTCAAGGGCAAAACCATGGTGGTGTTCGGGACGCGGTAGGTCCGCGGATCCCCCCACGATCAGGGGACCGCTCCTGACGATTTCTGGAACTATGTCCGGAACTATGTCCGGAACTATGTCCGGAACAGGGCCTTCAACGCGGTGCCCGGCTCGTCCGCCCGCATGAAGGCTTCTCCCACCAGAAAGGCATGCACGCCGGCGTCGCGCATCAGCGCCACGTCGGCTGGCGTGTGAATCCCGCTCTCCGTCACCACCAGCGGCCCGGTTTCCCGGTACGCGCGGTCTCCAGACCGCGACTGTCCGGGAATCGACCCCAGCAGTCCCAGCGTCGTCTCCAGCCGAGTCTCGAACGTCTTCAGGTTTCGGTTGTTGATCCCCACCAGCCGCGGCGCCAGGTCGAGCGCCAACGCCAGCTCGCCGGCGTCGTGCACCTCCACCAGCGCGTCGAGGCCCAGCGACACGGCCAACTCGTACAGCTCCCGCAGGCGAGCCGGCTCCAGGGCCGAGACGATCAGCAGCACGCAGTCGGCGCCCAGCGCCCGGGCCTCCACCACTTGGTACGGATCTATCGTGAAGTCCTTGCGCAGCACCGGCAGGCTCACCGCGGCACGGGCGGCTCGCAGGTAGTCGTCGTGACCGAGGAAGAACTGCTCGTCGGTGAGCACCGACAAGCAGGTGGCACCGCCGACCTCATAGCTCTCGGCGATGGCCACCGGATCGAAGTGTTCGCGGATCACCCCTTTGCTGGGCGACGCTTTCTTGATTTCGGCGATCACCGCGCTCCGGCCCGCGGCGACGGCGCCGCTCAGAGCGTCGGCGAACGGCCGCGCCGGCGCGGCGCTGCGGGCTCGTGCTTCGAGCTCGATCCGAGGCAGCGACCGGCGGCGTGCCGCCACCTCTTCGCGCTTGCGGGCGACGATGGTGTCGAGAATGGTGCCGCTCACGAGGCCTCCATCCGCCGGCAGAGCCGCACGAGCTGGTCCAGGCGTTCCCGGGCGAGGCCGGCGGCGATCACTTCCCGCGCCCGTCCAACCCCTTCGGCCAGGCAACCGGCGATGCCGGCAGCATAGATGGCGGCGCCCGCATTGAGACTGACGATGTCGGCCGCCGCCGAGCCCGGTTCCGTCAACGACTGCTCTACCAGCGCCAGGCTCGCTGCGGGGGAGTCCGCCCTCAGGGACTCCGCAGCGCGGCGTTCGATGGCGAAATCTTCCGGCGCGATCTCGTACTCGTCGATGCAGCCGTCCTTCAGCTCCACCACCCAGGTGCTGCCGTCCAGGGCGATCTCGTCCAGCCCGTTGCTATGCACCACCAGCACGTGCTCGGCACCGAGGAGCTGGAGCACGCGGGCGAGCATGCGCTGGAAGCTCGGGCTGAACACGCCGATGAGCTGACGCCGCGCGCCGGCGGGATTGGTGAGCGGGCCCAGCAGGTTCATCAGGGTGCGCACGCCGATCTCCTGACGCACCGGTGCGGCGTGACGCATGGCGCTGTGGTGGGCGGGCGCGAACAGGAACCCGACCCCCACCTCGCGAATGCACCGGGCGATCTGTGCCGGCGTCAGGGCGAGATTCACCCCGGCGGCCTCCAGCACGTCCGCGCTGCCGCTGGCGCTGGTGGCTTTGCGGTTGCCGTGCTTGGCGACGTGGGCGCCTGCAGCGGCGGCGACGAAGGCCGCGGCGGTGGAGACGTTGAAAAGCTTAGCGCCACTGCCGCCGGTACCGCAGGTGTCCACCAGGTGCGGGATGTCCACCTCCACCCGGGTCGACAGGGCGCGCATGGCCTCGGCCGCCCCGGCGACCTCCTCGGCCGTCTCCCCCTTGACCCGGAAGCCCATGAGCAGTGCCCCGATCTGCGCCGGCGTCGCCTCGCCGGACATCACCTGGGCGAACACCTGCCGGGCCTCCTCCTGGGCGAGGCTCTCGGCCTCAGCCAGACGTGCCAGTGCGGTCCGTACGTCCATGGTGATCCCCCATGAGAAAGTTCTTCAGCAGATCGTGGCCGGTTGCCGTGAGAATGGACTCCGGATGGAACTGCACGCCTTCGATGGGATGTTCCCGGTGGCGCAGCCCCATGATCTCGTCGAACACCGGCGGCTGCCCATCCTCGGCGGCGGCTTCGGTCCAGGCGGTGATCTCGAGACATTCGGGCAAGGAGTCCCGCGCCACCACCAGAGAGTGATAGCGGGTGGCCTCGAAGGGCTCGGGCAGGCCCCGGAATACGCCCTGACCGCGGTGGTGGATCAGCGACGTCTTGCCGTGCATGACTTCCCTGGCTCGCACCACCCGGCCGCCGAACACCTGTCCCAGGCACTGGTGACCGAGGCAGATGCCGAGGGTGGGCACGTAAGGGCCGAAGGTGCGGATCACGTCCATGCTGATTCCCGCCTCGTTCGGCGTGCAGGGGCCGGGGGAGATCACGATCATGGCCGGGGCGAGCTTCTCGATGTCGTCCAGGGTGATCTCGTCGTTGCGGTGCACGACCACGTCGGCGCCGAGTTCGCCCAGATACTGGACGACGTTGTAGGTGAAGGAGTCGTAGTTGTCGATCATCAGCAGCATGTCAGCATTCCGTCCGTGCCGAAGTTCTTGGTGTATCGGGTGTGGGCCCCGCTCGATCGAGGAGCCCCTGGCCGTGTGTCAGGCAGGAAGTCTTCGGGCCGAAGCCCACCAGCGGGTGCCGAATGCTGTGAACGATCCGAGTGGCATGTCTGCTCTCCAACGGCGGCTATCTTACCTCCAGTCGGCGCCGGGCACGACAGGTAGCAAAGGGAAGTCCCCTCCAGTCGGCGCCTGCCGTGGAACATCGGCCGTGGAGCTGGTCAAATGGCCGAGGGCGGTCTGCGAGGGTGGCGGCCAGAAAAGGGAGTAATCGTCATGTACAGGATGCTGTTGACGAGCGCGCTGCTGGTCGGAATGGGACTCGCAGCAGGCGCCGAAGCCAAACCCTCCGAGGACCAGAAGGCGAGGGAGGCGGCGAAGCACGAGGCCATCGAAGACATTCTCAGCAAGCCGCTGCCAGAAGAGGCGTATGCCCAGCGGGAGCGCTGCCTGGCCAGTCACCAATACGACTCGGTCGACATCCTGGACGACCGGCACCTGGTGTTCAAAGGCAGAGGCCACAGGATCTGGGTGAACGAGCTCAGAAACCGCTGCGTGGGCCTGCGTCCCAGGGACGTCCTGCAGTTCGAGGTGCACGCGAACCGGATCTGTGACCTCGACATGTTCCAGGCCGTGGATACCAGCATCGGCATCAAGGGCGGCATCTGCTCGCTCGGCCAGTTCACTCCGGTCACCGCAGAGCAGGTGCAGGCCATCAAGGCCGCAGTCGCGGAGAGCCGCAAACGCTGACGGCCCCGGCCGCGGCTGCAGCAACCGGCTCCGGCGGGCAGTTCGGGTTCACCTGCCGTCGAGAACGGCCCGCACGCCTTCCAGCGCGATTCGCACCGCCAGCTCGCGCACCCGCTCCCGACCGCCGGCCAGCTCGTGCCGCGATGCCTGCACGCACTGGGGCTCCGGTACCTTGAGCGCCCAGGCGAACCAGACGGTGCCCACGGGCGTGATCAGGTCACCGCCGTCGGGACCGGCGACCCCCGTGACCGAGACGCTGATGCCGGCGGCGCTCGCGGCGAGCGCGCCTTCCGCCATCTCCCGGGCAACGGGCTCGCTGACCGCGCCGTGGCTATCGAGTGTCTGCTGGCGTACGCCGATCATCCTGATCTTGGCTGACGGCCGGTAGGTGACGAACGCGCCCTCGAACCATTCCGAGCAGCCGGGCACGCAGGTGAGCTCCGCCGCGATCAAGCCGCCGGTGCAGGATTCTGCAGCGACCAGGGTGAGGTTGTTGGCGGTCAGCAGCTTGCCGACCGACGACATCAGTTGAATGTCCACTTACTTCAGCCAACAATAGGTCCCTCCATCCTGGCGGACATCGGTATCTTCGGCAAGATCGGCGAGCGGCTGTCACGGGGCTACCAGAGGCTGCTGGACTATCCGCGTCTGTTGCTGGCTACGCTCGCCGTCGTCCTCGCGGTGGCCGGCTACTACGCCACGCAATTCGACTTCGACGCCTCCGCCGACACGCTGGTGGTGCGGGGCGACCCGGACCTCACTACGTATCTGCGCGTCTCCGAGCGATTCGGCGGCGACGACTTCCTGCTGATGACGTTCCATCCGAACCAGGGCGACGCGCTGGCGCCGGACAACCTCGAGACCCTGGGCCGGCTCGAAAACGAGCTGGAAGACGTCGACGGTGTGAAGGGTGTCTTCTCCATCCTGGATGCGCCGCTGCTGCAGAGCCCGCCGGTGCCCGTGTCCGATCTGGCGAACGGCTATCACACCCTGCGTTCCCCCGGCGTCGACCTGAGCCTCGCGCGCAAGGAGCTGACCGGCAGCCCGCTGTTCGAGAACCTTCTGATCACCCCGGACGCGGCCACCAGCGCCATGCGCATCGATCTGGCGATCGGCGGCGACCTCGCCTCGGTCGATCGGGAACGGGCGGAGCTGCGCACCCGGCAACGGCGGCTCCACGCCCACGGCGATACCTTGCCCGGCGAGGAGCTGGCGAGGCTCGCGCACCTGGATACGCGTCACGATGCGCTGCGCGAAGCCTACGTCGCGCGACGGGCCGCCGTGATCGAACGGGTCCGCGACATCCGGGACCGCTACCGCCGCTATGGCGTTCTCTACCTTGGCGGCGTGCCGATGATCGCCGCCGACATGATCACCTTCGTGAAGAACGATCTGATGGTGTTCGGCTCGTCGGTGGTGGCCGTCATCATGGTGGTGCTGTACCTGTTCTTCCATCAGCGCCGCTGGGTGGTGCTGCCCATCCTCACCAGCGCGATCACCGTGCTGATCACCATGGGCATCCTCGGCGCGGCGGGCAAGCCGGCGACGGTGGTGTCCTCCAACTTCGTCTCGCTGCTCGCCATCATCACCATCTCGCTGACTATCCATCTGATCGTCCGTTACCGGGAGCTGCAGTTCCGCGAGCCGGACCTGTCCGACGCCGAGCTCACTCGCCAGACCATGACCAGCAAGTTCGCGCCGTGTCTGTACAACGCGCTGACCACGATGGTCGCCTTCGGATCGCTGCTGTCGGCGCATATCGTCCCGGTGGAGGATTTCGGGATGATGATGTGCCTCGGGATCGCCGTCGGCATGGTGGTGACCTTCTGGTTCTTTCCCGCCGTGCTCCTGCTGCTGCATCGGCCCGAGCACAGCCCGAAGCTGGTGCAGGAGTTCACCTTCACGCGGGTGCTCGGGCAGTGGGCCCGCTGGCGGTACGTGGCCATCTGCAGCATCGGCCTGGCGGCCTCGGCGGCTGCCGTTTACGGCATCACCCGGGTGTCCATGGAGAACCGGTTTCTCGACTACTTCCGCAAGGACACCGAGATCTACCAGGGCATGCACTTCGTCGACCGTCACCTGGGGGGTACGGTGCCGTTCGACGTGGTGCTGCAGTTCGAGCCGTATCAACAGCTTTCCACCGAAGACGACTTCTTCACTCCGGAGGAGGAGGCGTATCCGCAACGCTACTGGTTCACCCGTGACAAGCTCGACCGCGTGCTGAAGGTGCACCGGTATCTGCAGAGCCGTCCCGAGGTGGGCAAGGTGCTGTCGGTGTCGTCCCTCGATCTGGTGGCCCGCCAGCTTACTGACGGTAAGCCATTGTCGAGCGCGGAGGTGGCCGGCGTGCTCGGTGCGCTGCCCGACGATCTGCGCGGCGAGCTGATTCGACCCTACGCGGACCCGGAGACGGGGCAGTTCCGCATCAGCGCCCGGGTGATCGAGAGCGGCCACAGCTTCGACCGGGCGGCGCTGGCGAAGGACATCCAGCAGTTCGCCGTCGAGCAGGCGGGCTTCGAGCCGGATCAGGTCACCGTCACCGGCATGATGGTGATGTTCGACAACATGTTGAAGCAGCTCTTCAGCTCCCAGGTGAACACGCTGGTCTGGGTGCTGCTGGCGACCCTGGCCATGTTCCTGATTCTGCTGCGCTCCCTGAAATACGCGGTGCTGGGGGTGGTGCCGAACATTCTCGCCGCCGCCTCGGTGATCGCCTTCATGGGCTATGTAGGTATTCCCCTCGACCTCATGACCATCACCATAGCCGCCATCGCCGTCGGCATCGGCGTCGACGACGCCATCCACTACCTGCACCGCTTCCGCGAGGAGCGCGACAGGGAGCCGGACGTTCGCCTGGCGGTCGCCTGGAGCCACGCCACCATCGGCCGCGCTATGTACTTCACCAGCATCACGGTGATCGTCGGCTTCTCGGTGCTGGTGCTCTCGAACTTCGTTCCCACTACCCTGTTCGGCATGCTGACCGCGGTGGCCATGGCGCTCGCCCTGATCGCGAACCTGCTGCTGTTGCCCAGCATGCTGGTGCTGTTCCTGGCCGCACCGCGGCGGGAGCTGCCGGTGAGGTGATCTTGTGTGGGAGCGGCCTGTGGGAGCGGCCCCCCCGGCCGCGATCGCGACCAGGAGGTCGCTCCCACAAGAAGAGTCGCGACCAGGAGGTCGCTCCCACAAGAAGAGTCGCGACCAGGAGGTCGCTCCCACAAGAAGAGTCGCGACCAGGAGGCCGCTCCCACAGGAAGAAGAGTCGCTCCCACACAGAGTGGGTCAGCGGAACTTCGACTCCGCCATTGCGGCCGCCCGGAAGATCGCCCGCCCCTTGTTCATGGACTCCTTCCACTCGAGCCGTGCAAGCGAGTCCGCCACCACGCCGCCGCCGGCCTCGATGTACAGCGTGCCGTCCTTCACCACCGCGGTGCGAATGGCGATGGCGGTGTCCATGTTGCCGTTCCAGGCGAGGTAGCCAACGGCGCCGCCGTAGATGCCGCGCTTGACCGGCTCCAGCTCGTCGATGATCTCCATGGCGCGAATCTTCGGCGCCCCCGACAAGGTGCCGACCGGGAGGGTGGCACGCAGCACGTCCATGGCCGTCTTGCCGGCCTTCAACCTGCCCGTGACGTTGCTCGAAATGTGCATCACGTGGGAGTAGCGCTCGATGACGAACTTCTCGGTGACCTCCACCGAGCCCGTTTCTGCCACCCGGCCCACGTCGTTGCGCCCCAGGTCGATGAGCATCAGGTGCTCGGCGATTTCCTTGGGGTCTGCCAGCAGCTCATCCTCCATGGCCCGGTCTTCGTCAGGCGTATGGCCGCGGCGCCGGGTGCCCGCCAGCGGCCGGTTGGTGATCACGCCGTCCTCCACGCGGGCCAGAATCTCCGGAGAGGAGCTGACGATCTGGAAGTCCGCCAGGTCCATGAAGTACATGTACGGAGACGGGTTCAGACTCCTGAGCGCCCGGTACAGATTGATGGAGTCCGCGGCGAACGGGATGGACATGCGTTGGGCGAGCACGACCTGCATCACGTCGCCCGCGCGGATGTAGTCGCGAATCTTCTCCACCGCCTGCTTGAAACCGTCCTCGCCGAACTCGGAGACGAAGTCGGACTCCTCCACCGGCTGGTTGGCCGTGGACGCCGGGATGGGCGGGACGCTGCCCGCCAGCCCGCGGCTCAGCTCCTGCAGCCGTTCCAGGGTTCTCTGATGCACGCCGGGCTCGCTCGGGTCCACCAGGCTGATGAGCTGCATGCGCCCGCGCAGGTTGTCGAAGACCACCATGTCCTCGGAAACCATGAGCACGATGTCCGGCGTGCCGAGCGGATCCGGCGGCGCGCCGCCAGCCAGACGCTTCTCCACGTAGCGCACGCAGTCGTAGCCGAAGTAGCCGACCAGCCCGCCGTAGAAGCGCGGCAGATCCGGCAGCTCGGCGACCCGATAGCGCTGCTGGAACGACTCGACGAAGGCGAGTGGATCGCCCGTCTCGAGCGACTCCACCACCTCGCCGTCGGTGCTCACCTCCACCCGGTCGCCGACGACCTTGATGACGGTGCGGCACGGCAGCCCGATGATGGAATAGCGTCCCCACTTCTCGCCGCCGTGGGCGGATTCGAGCAGGTACGAATACGGCCCCTTGGCCAGCTTCAGGTAGGTGGACAGCGGCGTATCGAGATCGGCCAGCGTCTCGAATACCACGGGAATGCGGTTGTAGCCCTCCGCCGCCAGCTCGGCGAAGCGCTCGGCGGTCACGGGCTCGAAGGATTCGTCGATCATGGAACGTGCCCCGACTGAACCTGTTGTGCGTGCTGCTTACTGTGGGAGCGACCTCCTGGTCGCGATCTGCAGCCAATCGCGACCAGGAGTCGCTCCACAATATAGAAGAAGGCGGTCTAGGCGCGGACGCGCCAGCCGCCGCGCCATCGATGGGGCGGGATCGGGCAGGCTCTGTGGCGCGACGTTTCCATGAATCGTGACGGATCGGCAGGAGCCGGTGAGCCTAAACGACACCCCGGTCCGAATCAATCGCCGCCTCGCTTCCCGGAAAGGCGCCGAAGCCTCAATCGGCCGTGATCAGCGGGTTTCCGATCTCGAGTTCATTGAATCTCCCTGATCAGCTCCCGGAACGAGTCGATCACCGCATCGGCGCCCAGCTCCTCGGCCGGAATGCCGTGGTTGTAGCCGTCCCGGACGCAGACGACGTCACAGCCCGCCGCCCTTGCGCATCCGACGTCCGTCTCCGAGTCGCCGACGAACAGCGTATCCGCGACGTCGACGCCGATCGCGGCGCAGGCGTGAAGCGCCGGATCGGCCGCGGGCTTGGGACGCGCGGCGGTATCGCCGCCGACGACGAGGTCGAAGAGCTTCGCCATGTCGAGCGCTTCGAGCAGCGGCACCGAGAGCCGGGCCATCTTGTTGGTCACCACCGCGAGCCGGGCACCCCGCTCGCGCAACGTCTCGAGCGTCTCCACGACGTGCGGGTAGGGTGCGCCGCGATCGGCGATGTGCCGCTCGTAGTAGTCGAGGAATGAATGGTGCAATTCGTCGAGCGCATCTTCGGGCGCGCCCTGGTGCAGGACGGCCTCGCGTATCAGCACCCGCGCGCCGTGGCCGATCCAGTGGCGGGTGAGCGCCTCGCTCACGTCTTCGAGCCCCGCACGGTGGAGGACGTGGTTCAGCGCCGCGCCGATGTCCGGCGCGGTGTCGACGAGCGTGCCGTCCAGATCGAACAGGTAGCCGGCGTAGCGTTTCATCCCGGAGCGGCGGCTCACGGGGTGCCGGAGACCGCCGCACGCATGGCGCGGATGGTGGCGCCGTAGTCGCCGCTGCCGAAGATGGCGGAACCGGAAACGAAGGTGTCGGCGCCGGCTTCCGCCGCGTCCGCGATGTTGTCCGGCTTGATGCCGCCGTCGATCTCGAGGCGCACGTCGCGGCCGCACGCGTCGATGATCCGCCGTGCGCGTTCCAGCTTGCCGAGACTGGACTCGATGAACTTCTGGCCGCCGAAACCGGGGTTCACCGACATGATGAGCACCAGATCCACCATTTCGATGACTTCCTCCAGCACCGTGAGCGGCGTGGCCGGATTGAAGACGATGCCCGGGCTCGCGCCCCCGTCGCGGATGAGGCTCAAGGTGCGGTGCAGGTGCTCGGTGGCCTCGGGATGCACGCTGATGATGTCGGCGCCGGCCGAGACGAAATCGTCGATCAGCCGGTCCACGGGCTTCACCATCAGGTGCACGTCCATGACGCAGTCGATGCCGGCGCGGCGCAGCGACTCGAGCACCAGCGGGCCGATGGTCAGGTTCGGCACGTAGTGGTTGTCCATGACGTCGAAATGGATGACGTCGGCGCCGGCGGCGAGCACATCGCGGATCTCCTCCCCCAGGCGGGAGAAGTCGGCGGAGAGAATCGACGGGGCAATCCAGGGATCCATCGGGGTATTCTACCCGGCATTCCCGTCACGGAGACACGTCCATGGCCATTCCGACGGCTACCCGGTTCACGCGCCTGTTCGATCTGGAGGTTCCGCTGGTGCAGGCGCCGATGGGCGGCGTAGCCGGGCCGCAGTTGGTGGCGGCGGTGGCGGACTCGGGCGCGCTGGGAGTGTTGCCCATCTGGTATCTGCCGGTGGCGGACGCCGTGGCCGTGATCCGGGCCACTCAGGCAGAAACGGCCAAGCCGTTCGCCGTGAACGTGCGCGCCGATCTGGTGCAGCTCGAGCACATCGCGGCGGCGTTGGAGGCCGGCGTGCCGGTCGTCCATCTGTTCTGGGGAGACCCGGCCCCGTCCATGGGGCCGATCCGCGAGCGGGGCGCGCGGATGATGGCCACCGTCTGGGACCGCGATTCCACCCGGCGGGCTCTGGACGCCGGCGCCGCCGCGCTGCTCGCTCAGGGCGTGGAAGCCGGTGGGCACGTCATCGGCACGACCCCGCTGGCCGAGCTGGTGGCCATGGTCCGGGAGCTCGCCGGCGACGTGCCGGTGGCGGCGGCAGGCGGGTTGGCGGATGCCGGGGACGTCGCCCGGGTACTCGCGCATGGCGCTGACGCTGCTGCCCTCGGCACCCGGTTTGCGGCGACGGTGGAATCCGCTGCCCACGACGCGTACAAGCAGGCGCTGATCGAAACCGGGGGTGATGCCACTGTCCGCTCCACCTGTTTTGATGACATGTGGCCCGACGCGCCCCACCGCACCCTGCAGAACTCCACGTTTCGCATGTGGGACGCCGCGGGTCGTCCAGCCCCCGGCTCCCGACCCGGAGAGGGCGACGTGATCTTTCGCGGGCCGCACGGTCAGCCCGTCACCCGGTATTCGATGGCCCTACCCACCGGTGACATGACGGGCGACGTGGAGGCGGGAGCGCTTTATGCGGGCTCTGCGGTGGGCAGGATAGCCGACTTGCCGGCGGTGGCCGATCTGGTTCGGACGCTGATGGATCGTTGATCGGCCGGAGCCGCCTTGGCCGGCGCTTGATTCCTCGTTACATAAAGACAAGGAAGCTATAGGTTGCCAGCAGGCGCGCCTGCCATGGCGGCCGCCACCGCGTTCGAGTTCGTGGTGCTCGGCTGGGCCATCGGGGTGGCGAGGGCGTCATGGAGATACCGGTGAGCCCCCGCTCATGCACGGCTTTGCGCCTGCCTGGCCCATTTGCAATGTGAACGTTAATTCACTACCCTCCGTGAATCTTGATTCACATCAAAGGCCGCCCATGACCGACAAAGTCACCCTCGAGGCCCAGGGCGCCGTACGAATCCTGCGCATCAACCGCCCCGACCAGCGCAACTGCGTGGACGCGGAAACGGCCGTCGGCCTGGGCCGGGCGATCGACACCTTCGCGGCGGACGAATCCGCCCGGGTGCTGGTCGTCACCGGCACCGGCGACAGAGCTTTCTGCGCCGGCGCCGATCTGAAGGGCGCCGCAGGCCTGTTCGACCACGAGTACGCGGACCGCGCCGGCCCCATGGGGTTCGCCCGGCTGGACCCGGGCAAGCCCACCATCGCTGCCGTGAACGGCTACTGCTTCGCCGGCGGCGGTGAGCTGGCCGCCTGGTGCGACATTCGAATCGGCGCGGAGAACGCCGAGTTCGGCTGTCTGTCGCGGCGCTGGGGCGTGCCGTACACCGATGGCGGCACCCAGCGCTTCCCGCGCATCCTCGGCACCGGGAATGCACTGTACATGCTGCTCACCGGCGCGCGCTTCGATGCGCGTCACGCCTTCGAGATCGGCTTTCTGCAGGAGGTGGTACCGGCCGGGCAGGCGCTGGACCGCGCGCTGGAGCTGGCCCGCACCATCGCCGGCTATCCCAACTTCCCGGGCATCTGCGCCGACCGCCGTGCTGTGCTGGCCGGGCAGCATCTGGAGCTGGATGCGGCGCTGCGTCTCGAAGCGGACGTAGTGCGGCCGGAGTGCGCTTCCGGTGAGCTGCGGGACGGGCTGCGCCGGTTCGCCGCCGGCGCGCGGGACGAGTCGCCAGCACCGCGCGTGCCGAGCGCGAGGTGCATGACATGAACAACCACGCATTCGCCGCCGACGCAGACGTGGTCGCCCGCGTTCTGCATCACATCGACCACCGCACGACGGACACGGCGCCGGCCGGCTGGCGCGAACCGGTCGCCAGCTATCGTTCCCCTGAGCGCCTGCAGGCGGAGCTCGCACTGCTGCGCCGAATGCCCACGCCGTTCTGCCCCTCTGCGGCGCTGCCGGAACCCGGCAGCTACGTGGCCCGCACGGCGGCCGGCACGCCGCTGCTGGCGGTGCGTGGCGAGGACGGGGTGGTGCGCGTGTTCCGCAATGCCTGCCGTCACCGCGGCGCGCAGGTGGCGGAGGGGGAAGGTTGCGCGAAGGCGTTCACGTGCCCCTACCACGCCTGGGCGTATGGTCTGGACGGACGCCTCAGGGCGATCCCCCACGAGTACGGATTTCCGGATGTGGAGAAAGCCACGCACGGACTGGCGCCGGTACAGGCGGCAGAGCGGGCCGGCTGCGTATTCGTCACCCAGGAGCCGGAGGGGGCCGAGCCGCTGCCTGACCCGTTGCCCGAGCTGCTGCCGCCAGAGTTCCGCCTGCTCGACAGCGGCGCGCAGGAAGTGCGGGCCAACTGGAAGATCTTCGCCGAAGGCTTCCTCGAGGGGTATCACATCCGCGCCACCCACGCGGAGACCTTCTACCCGGTGCAGTTCGACAACCTGAATGTGGTCGAGTACTGCGGCCGTTACAGCCGGGTAACGTTTCCCTACCGCGCCGTGCAGAAGCTGCGGGACGTGCCGCCGGCCGGACGGCGCACGGACGGCACGCTCACCTACGTCTACCACATATTCCCCAACGTCGTCGTGGCCACGTTCCCCGGCCGCCGATTGCTGGTGGTGCTGGAGCCCATCGACCTGGAACGGACGCTGCAGTTCGGCTATACGCTCACCGATCGTGAACCCGACGACCAGTCGTCGGGACCCTCGGTCAGGGAGGGGCTCGACTTCGTCACGGCCGGCGCTCGGGAAGACCGCGCCGTGGTCACCTCGATTCAGCAGGGGCTCGCCAGCGGCGCCAACGACTACTTCGAGTTCGGTCTGTTCGAGGGCGCCATCTCGCATTTCCACCGCAACCTGCACGAGCTGCTCGGCTCGTGAGCCCGCCGCGCGCCACTGGCGACTCGTCCAGTCCAGCCCCGAAGGGGACGCGGGATCGTTTCATTCGCGTCGCCCAGGAGCTGATGCACGAAGGCGGCTATGCGGCGGCCTCCGTGCAGGCCATCGCCGACCGCGCCGGCCTCTCCGCCGGTGCGCTGTACCGGCACTTTCCGTCAAAGGCGGAGCTGTTCGTCGAGGTCTACCGGGCTTCGGCGAAACGCGACATGACGGCCATCGACGAGGCCGCCGCCAGCGGAAGCTGCGCCGAACGTTTCGACGCGGCCATTGCCACCCACGCGCGTCGCGCGCTCCGCAACCGCCGGCTGGCGTGGGCGTTGATGTACGAGCCCGTGGACGCGCTGGTGGACGAGGAGCGGCTGGTATTCCGCCGCAAGCTCTGCCGACACATGGCGGGTCTTTTACGACAGGGCATCGCGGCCGGTGAGATTCCCGACCAGAACGTGGAGCTGTCCGCGGCGGCCCTCATCGGCGCCATTGCGGAATCGCTGGTAGGCCCGCTGTCGCCAGTGGGGGGCCAGGTGACGGCGCGGGAGGACGTGATTGCCGGCTTGTTGCAGTTCTGCCGGCGCGCGGTGGGAATAGGTGAGCGAGCGGACAGCGAGCGCGCTGGAGGTGGTAAATGATCGAGGTGCGATTTCCGACGGTCTCTGGCGCACGGCAGCCTTGCTGCGTAGAGTCCGCCGGGTACCCGCAAACCGGATCACCAGCCCCATGCCCTCGTTCGAGCAGGTCGAATTGCGTACGTCCAGGCTGCGCCTGCGGCCGCTGACGGAATCGGACGCGCCGGCGCTGTTCCGCATATTCGAAGACCCCGAGGTGAGACGGTACCTGACTCGGCGTCAGTGGAAGGCCGTCGAGGAGGCGCAGGCGCTGATCGCCCAGGACCGCCAGGCCCTGGCGGAGGGCCGGTATCTTCGGTTGGGCCTCGAGCCAGTGGATGGTGGCGGCATCATCGGCGAATGCTCGCTGTTCAACCTGGCGGAGGAGTCGAGGCGCGCGGAGATCGGTTACGCACTGGGCATGGCCACATGGGGCCACGGCTACATGGGCGAGGCGCTGACGGCGCTGGTGACGTTCGCCTTCGCGGAGCTCGGGCTCAACCGGCTCGAGGCGGACATCGACCCCAGGAACGAAGCGTCGGCCCGGACGCTCGATCGCCTGGGATTCCGGACGGAAGGGCTGCTGCGGGAGCGCTGGATCGTGGCAGGCGAGATTTCCGACTCGAGGATATACGGCCTGCTGCGTCTGGATTGGCAGACCGGGCAGAAGCGCTGGCAAGGGGCAGATGACTACGTCGGATGGCGCTTTGCGTGATGGTCGTTCACCGCGTCGAGCTGGTCCAGCGTGCCGATGTCGGACCAGAAGCTGCGCCACACCTGCGCCGCCACCGCCCGCCGTTCGAGCAGGCCGAAGACGACCTCACGCAGGGAGAACGGCTGCGCCGCGCGTCCTTCCATCGCCCGGGGATCCAGCACCGAGATCCCGCACCACACGAAGCCCTCACCGCGGCTCACCACATACCCGTCCTCCACCTCGAAATCCCCGCGCTCGCGGAATGCCGGCCGAGGCGTCACCACCAGATGCGCCAGTGCGCCCGAAGGCGGCGCGGCGGGAAGATCGCCGAATGGAAAGTCCGTATAGATGTCGCCGTTCAGCAGGACGAAGGGCGCAGGCCCGAGCAGCGGCAGGGCCTTGACGATTCCGCCGCCCGTCTCGAGCAGCTCGGGTTCCAGGCTGTACGAAATCGACACGCCGAACCCACCGCCGTCGCCGGCGAAGTCGACGATCTGCTGGCCGTGGTGATGCAGGTTGATGACCACCTCACGTATGCCGGCGGCGGCCAGCCAGCGGAGCTGGTGGGCGAGCAGCGGCTCGCCGCCGACCTCCGCCAGCACCTTGGGAATGCGGTCGGTGAGCGGCCGCAGCCGCTCGCCCCGGCCGGCGGCCAGAATCATGGCCTTCATGGCACGCGCTCCAGCCGCGTGCGCGCCCTCGGCAGGATGGTGGCGACGTGGTCGGCCAGCGCGCGGGTGTCGCGGTACTGCGCGGCCAGCTCGCCGATACGGTTCAGCACCGGCACGATGTGGGGCAGATGGCTGTCGCGGCGATCGCGCAGATGCAGGCGCGCGAAGATGCCGACGGCCTTGAGCTGGCGCTGCAGGGCGGTCAGATCCAGGTCGCGGGCGAAACGGGAGCGATCCACGGCGAGCGTCGTTTGCGCTAGATAGATCTCGCGCCAGCGGGCGACCTCGGGCTCCGAAAACCGGTAGTAGCAATCGCGCAGCAGCGAGGCCAGGTCGTAGGTGGCAGGCCCCATGAGGGCATCCTGAAAGTCCACGACGCCGACGCCGCCGTCGGGGGTCAGCAGCAGATTTCGGCAATGAAAGTCCCGGTGCACGCAGCAGGCCGGTTGAGCCTGGGTGGCATCGATCAGCGCTGCAAACGCGCCCGCCAGCTCCGGCGGGGCATCCGCTTCGATGAGGTTTCCCAGGAACCAGGTACGGTAGATCTCCAACTCGTCCTCGAAACGCTGCCGGGTATAGGCTGGAATGCGGGCATCGTCGATGCCCTGCAGGCAGTGCAGCGCGTCCAGCGCTCCCGGCAGGACCGTATCCGGACCCCGGTCGGCGTAGACGTCCTCGAAGTGGCGATCGCCCAGGTCGGTCATGAGGAACCAGCCTCGGGCTTCGTCCGTGCGCAGAAGCTCGGGCACGCCGATGCCATGCCGATGGAACAGATCTGCCAGGGCCACGAACTGGCCGTTGTTCTCCAGCTCCGGCGGGGAGCTCATGACGATCCAGGACCACCGGGGCTCCTGCTCGACTGACACCCGATGGAAGCGGCGGTGACTCGCCTCCACACGCAGGGGCTGCCAGCGGAAGGCGGCGCCGCCGCCCGGGGCGAGCCCGCGGATGGATTCCTCCGCCCACTGCTGCAATGCGTCGTCCATGAAGCGATTGTAGTGTGAGACACCACACTCGTTCACTTGGCCCGTCGCCACTTCCACACGCAGCGCATGGGCAAAAGCCGTATGATGCGCGCCATGCGAATGTGGGGGTACAGGGGCGGCCCCTTGCGGGTCCTGGCCGGCGTTTGTGTCGCGCTTTGCGGCGCGGCCGCCACGCCGGGGGCGAGGGCCGGCGAGGACTGGGCGTGCAGCCGGGGTGCCGCAGGCTGGCATTGCGCCGGCGCCATGGTTGCCGCGATAGCCGACCACCGGGTCAGCCCTCGTCATGGCGCCGCCGCTCGCCTCGCTCCGCCGGCCGATCCGGCGCCGCGCCGCAGAGCCGGCGACGCCTCCGCCGGGCGAGGTGGCCGTCGAGGTGCCGAAGGTCGACCTGCTTCCCACCGGCAGCCTTGCCGACAGCATGTGGGTACCCCGCAATCAGCTCTCCGCCGCGCAGGCTGCGACGATCCCCGAGTTCTGTGACGGCGCGTACCGCACCTTCAACTATCCCTATCCGGCTGGCAGCGAGGCCGATCGCTACCCGCTCCACGCCGCCGCCGATCGCGCTTCCTACACCTTGCAGGGCGACGTCGAGCTGCATGGCGAGGTGCACCTGCAGCAGGGCAACCGGGTACTGGCGGCGTCTCAGGCGCGGCTCGATCACGTCACCCGCATTGCGACGGTCACCGGCGGCGTGCGCCTGCAGGAGCCGGGTCTGGCGATCCAGGGGCAGCAGGGCGTGGTGAACCTCGACACCCATGCGGCCACCATCCACGACGTCGAGTTCGTGCTGCTGGACAGCGCGTTGCGCGGCACGGCCCGCACCGTCGCTCAGGACGGCAAGGGCGACCTGGCCATGCGGCGGGGCTCGTTCACCCGCTGCGAACCCGGCAGCGGCAACTGGCTCATTACCGCGTCGTCGGTGGACGTGCAGAAAGGGGCGGTGTTCGGCACGGCTCGCAACGCCGTGGTGCGGGTGAAGCACGTGCCCGTGTTCTACGCACCCTATCTGCGCTTTCCCGTCAGCGATGCCCGCCAGTCCGGCTGGCTGTTTCCCACTCTCGCCTACTCGAACGAAGACGGCACCGACGTCACGCTGCCCTACTACTTCAACCTGGCGCCCAACTACGACGCGACCCTCACGCCTCGGTACATCACCAAGCGCGGCCCCGGCGTGGAAGGTGAGTTCCGCCACCTCTCCTCCTGGGAAGAGACTGCGCTCTCCGCCGCGTTCCTTTACGAGGACGATCTCTACAACGGCACGTACTCACGGCAGGACTTCCGCAAGCTCGAGGCCGCGGGCCAGGTCGGCGGAGACTTCGTTCCCGAGAACCGCTGGCTCTACGCCATGGAGCACTCGGGTGGCTTCGGCAACTTCAGCACCAGGGTCGACTACGCCGCGGTCAGCGATCGGGACTATTTCCGCGATCTCGGCAGCGATCTCGGCGTGTCGAGCGCCATCGAGCTGGAGCGGCGGGGGCAGATCGAATATGCCACCGGCGGACTGCTGATGCGGTTCTGGGCCCAGCGATTTCAGCGTCTGGACGACATTCAGGTGGACCCGTATCAGCGGCTGCCCGAACTGGATCTCAGCTACACGGGCGATCTGCCGGGCCCGTTGCAATGGAGCGTAGCGAGCTCCGCGGTCACCTTCACCCGGCCCAACGACGACCTTACGGGGCTGGCGGCGGCGGTGGGGGACCGGATCCATGTGGAGCCCCGGATCAACCTGCCGCTGGCGGCGGCGTGGGGCTTTCTGAATCTCACCGGCGGGTACCGCTATACCGAATACCACCTGCGCGACGTGCCCGACACGGTGGACACCACACCTCAGCGCGACATCGGACTAGGCATCGCCCATGCCGGGTTGAACTTCGAACGCGACGTCAATTTCTTCGATACCCACCTGGTACAGACGCTCGAGCCGCAGCTCTACTACCTCTACCAGGAATACGAGCCCCAGAACCAGTTGCCGGAGTTCGACTCCACGACGCTCACCTTCAGCTTCAGCCAGCTGTTCCGCGACAACCGGTTCGCCGGCCTCGACCGCATCGGCGATGCCAACCAGCTCAGCATCGGCCTCACTACCCGGCTCCTGGATCCGACCAGCGGGCGCGAGTATCTGCGGGCCAGTGCCGGCGTGATCGACTACTTTCGGGACCGCCGCGTCACCCTGAGCGGCCCGCCCGGTCCGACTGAACGTCAATCCACGTCCTCCATCGCCGGCGAGCTGGCCGCTCCGCTGGCCGGAGGCTGGAGCGCCAGCAGCAGCGTGATCTGGAACCCCCACGAAGAGCAGTGGGACGAAGGCGCGGTGGCCCTGCAGTACCGGGGCGACAACCGCCACATCGTCAACCTCGGCTACCGTAAGCGCCTGGTGGATGACATCCAGCAGAGCGACGCTTCCCTGTACTGGCCCGTCAGCGACCGCTACGCGGTGATCGGCCGATGGAACTACGACTTTATCAGCGGTCGAACGATTGAGGGATTCGGCGGCATCGAGTACAACGACTGCTGCTGGCAGATCCGCCTCATGGTCCGACACTTCCTGAACAGTCCCACCGGGCGCAACCTCGACACCGTCGAGTCGGACGAGGGTGTGCTGCTGCAGATCGTATTCAAGGGGCTGGCCGGGTTCGGCGACCAGATGGAATCGGTGCTGCAGCGCGGCATCCGCGGTTACAGAACGGAGACGATGAATGTTCATTGATGGCCTCGCGACAGGTAGGAGCGGTCTCCGGACGGCGACCCGCCGGCGAATCGCGGTCTGGAGACCGCTCCTGCGGGTGGCGGTGCTCCTGCCGTGCCTCCTCGGTGTGGCGGCGATGCCGGCGCGGGCGGATTACAAGCAGCTCGATTCCATCATCGCGGTGGTGAACGACGACGTGGTGCTCGCCTCCGAGCTGCTCTCGCGGCTGCAGACGGTGCAGAAGCAGATTGCGGAATCGAACGTGAAAGCCCCGCCCACCAACGTGCTGGTCAGCCAGATCATGGAGCGGCTGATCCTGGAAAGTCTGGAGCTTCAGGAGGCGGACCGCCGCGGCGTCAAGGTGGACGACGAGACCCTCACCCGGGCGGTGGAGGAGTTCGCCAAGCAGAACGGCATGAACCTGGATCAGTTCCGGGCGGCGCTCGCCAAGGACGGCGTGGGCTATCCGGAGTTTCGCGAGCAGGTACGGCGCCAGCTCGTCATCAATCGGCTGCAGCGCGCGGTGGTGGGCCGGCGGGTGGCCATCAGCGAGAAGGACGTAGACGACCTGCTGGGCTCCCCCTATTACCAGCAGCTTCTGTCGGACGAGTACCGGGTGGGCCACATCCTGCTCACCATCGACGAGAACGCATCGGACGCCGCGGTCGAAGCTGCTCGCAAAGAGGCCGACGATATCGTCAAGCAGCTTCGCAACGGCGCGGACTTCCGCGAGATGGCCATCGAGCATTCCTCGGCTTCCACGGCACTGGAAGGCGGCGATCTCGGGTGGCGCAAGGCGGGCGAGCTGCCGAGCCTGTTCGCCGAGCAGGTGCTGAAGCTAAAGCCCGGCGAGGTTGCCGACCCCATCGAGACGTCGGGCGGTATCCATATCGTCAAGCTCCTAGACCAGCGCGGCGCCAGCACTCAGAGCCAGGTGCAGACCCATGTGCGCCACATTCTGGTGAAGCCTTCCGAGATCCGCTCCGAGGCGGAAACCAAAGCGCTGATCGAAGACGTCTACAAGCAGCTACAGAACGGTGCGGACTTCGCCGAGCTCGCGAAAAAATACTCCGAGGATCCGGGCAGCGCCCTGAACGGCGGCGACCTGGGCTGGACGTCCGGCGACGAGTTCGTCCCCGCGTTCCAGAAGGCCATGGCGGACACGCCCACCGGCTCTTTGTCCAAGCCGTTTCAATCTGAGTATGGCTGGCACGTGCTGCAGGTGATGGACCGGCGCGAGCAGGACATGAGCGACGAGGCCCGGCGCCGGATGGCGCTGCAGATCCTGCACCAGCGGCGGTTCGACGAGGAGCTGCAGGCCTGGGAGAAGGAGTTGCGTGACGAAGCCTTTGTCCAGGTCCGGCTGAAGGGCTACCAGTCCGATGACGAAGGCAAGGTGAGCAGCGACGACGGTGCTGGCAGTCACGCCGGGTGAACCGGCCGGCATCGGTCCCGATCTGGTCGTAGCGCTGGCTGCGGCCCGCCGGGACTCGGACTGGGTGGCGGTGGCCGACCCCGAGCTGCTGACCGCCCGGGCGCGACTTCTGAACCTGCCGTTGGTGCTGGAAACCGATGCTGCTCATCCTACCCGCATGCCCGGGCGCCTGACCGTGGTGCCGGTGGCGCTCGAGGCACCGGTGGCGCCAGGGTGTCTGGCGGTCGCGAACGCGCCGTACGTGCTTCGGACCCTGGAGGTGGCTGCCGACGGCTGCCTGGACGGGACCTTCACCGGTATGGTTACCGGGCCGGTGCAGAAATCCGTGATCAACGATGCGGGCATTGCGTTCTCGGGGCACACCGAGTTTCTCTGTGAGCGCGCCCGTGCTCGCGGGGCCGGGGCCGGCGATGTGGTGATGATGCTGATTGCCGGCACCTTGAGGGTCGCCCTCGCCACCACCCATCTGCCGCTGCGGGACGTGCCGGATGCCATCACCCGGTCGCTTCTCACCCGACGTTTGACGATCCTGATCGACGATCTGACGCGGCGTTTCGGCATCGATTCTCCCCGGCTGCTGGTGGCAGGTCTCAATCCCCATGCCGGCGAGTCGGGACATCTGGGCCGCGAAGAGCTGGACGTCATCGGCCCCGTCTGCGACGCCGCGCGCGGCGCCGGCCACCGCGTGCGGGGGCCGCTGCCGGCGGACACTCTGTTCACGCCCGAGATGCTCGCCGACGCCGACGCGGTGCTGGCCATGTACCACGACCAGGGGCTTCCGGTGCTCAAGCACGCCGGGTTCGGCGAAGCCGTGAACGTGACGCTGGGCCTGCCGTTCGTGCGCACCTCCGTGGACCACGGTACCGCCCTGGATCTGGCCGGCACCGGCCGCGCCCGCGTCGGCAGTTTCGCCGCGGCCCTGGCGCTGGCGGGCCAGCTGCGGTGAGAGCGCGCAAGCGCTTCGGCCAGCACTTTCTCACCGACCGCAGCGTGCTCGATCGGCTGGCTCGGGTGATTGCGCTCAAGCCCGAGGATCGTGTGCTCGAGATCGGGCCGGGTAACGGTGCGCTCACCGCGATGCTGTGCGGACCCGGCGCGCCTCGAACCGCCCGCTACGTGGGGGTCGAGATCGACCGCGACCTGGTGCCTATGCTGCGCGCCCGCTTTCCCGCTCTCGAGCTGGTGAACGACGACATTCTGCGGGTCGATCTTCAGGCCTTGCTCGGCTCGGAGCCAGCCGGATGGCGGCTCGTGGGTAATCTGCCATACAACATCTCGACGCCGTTGATCGTTCGGCTGCTGGATCACATCCGCCAGGTGCGCGACATGCACTTCATGCTGCAGCGGGAGGTGGCGGCGCGGCTCGCCGGTGCCCCCGGCAGCAAGGCGTGGGGCCGCATCGCGGTGCTGACCCAGTACCACTGCGAAGTCGAACTGTTGTTTGAGGTTCCGCCGGAGAGCTTCGATCCGCCGCCGAAGGTGTGGTCGGCCGTGGTGCGGCTGGTGCCCCGAAAAGACGCACCGGCGGCGGCCGATCCCGCGGCGCTGGATCGGGTGCTGCGGCAGGCGTTCGGTCAGCGCCGCAAGCGCCTCGGCAACGCCCTGCAGGCGGTGCCCGTCGACTGGGCCCGGGCCGGCATCGACGCCGGGCGCCGCGCGGACGATCTGTCGGTGGCAGAGTACGTGGCGCTGGCCAATACGCTGGAGAGCCATTGATCCTGCTGGCCGCTATCGCGGACGGCGCTCGGCATGTATATTGCTTCAGTGCCTGTAAGGAATGACATGTACCGAGCTGATGCCCACTTACGCCGTCGGTGACATTCAAGGCTGCTACGAGGAGTTCGACGAGCTTCTCGAGCGCCTGGTATTCGATCCCGGTCGCGATCGATTGTGGATCGTTGGCGACCTTGTCAACCGGGGGCCGAATTCACTGGAAGTGGTGCGACGCGTGCGAGCCATGGGTGACGCCGCGACGGTGGTGCTCGGTAATCATGATCTGCACCTGCTCGCCATCCGTTACGGTGGCCATACCCCAAGCCCCGGTGACACGTTCACCGATCTCCTCACGGTCAGCGATATCGACGACATCTGTGACTGGATGCGCCATTTGCCGCTGCTCGCGATCGACGAGCATCTCGGCTATGTCATGACCCACGCGGGCATTCCACACATCTGGAACCTCGACCAGGCGCAGGATCGAGCGCGCGAAGTCGAGGCGGTGATCCGGGGTGATGGCTACCGCGAATACTTCGCCGGCATGTACGGCAACGAGCCCGCCTGCTGGCGCGAGGATCTCAGCGGCCTCGACCGCTGGCGCCTGATCACAAATTTTTTCACGCGCATGCGCCTGGTGGACGAACGCGGCTGCCTGGACTTCGCCCACAAGGGCGACCTGTCCACCGCGCCGCCGGGCTGGTATCCGTGGTACCAGTTGCGCGAACGCCAGCCGTTGCCGGCGAAGATCGTGTTCGGCCACTGGGCGGCGCTCGGTGGCGGCAGGTTGAGCGAAAACACCATTGCCCTCGACACTGGATGCGTGTGGGGGCGCGAGTTGACGGCGGTCTGTCTCGAGTCCGGAGAGTTCACCAGCATACCTGCAAGAACGGACTTCATTGCTGACTGATTTGCTGGCACTTTCCATTGCCAGAACTACTCTAATCAACAGGAGCCGAGAAAAGCCGGAGCAACAACAAAAAAACGGAGAAACAAGAGGGGGAAGCAGCACAGGAGGCTGACCAATGGGTGTCTTTGAACACTACCAGGAACGATACGACGCGGCTCAGGAAGAGGAGCTGTCCCTCCAGGAGTATCTGGATCTCTGTAAGGCGGAGCCCGCGGCATACGCGACCGCCGCAGAGCGGTTGTTGCTGGCAGTTGGAGAGCCGGAATTCGTGGACACCTCGCGCGATCCGCGGTTGTCCCGGATATTTTCCAACAAGGTCCTGAAGCGCTACCCCGCCTTCAGCGAGTTCTACGGGATGGAGGAATCCATCGAGCAGATCGTTTCGTTCTTCCGCCACGCGGCACAAGGCCTGGAAGAGCGCAAGCAGATTCTCTATCTGCTCGGACCCGTCGGCGGCGGCAAGAGCTCGCTGGCCGAGAAGCTGAAGTCCCTCATGCAGAAGACGCCGTTCTACGCCCTGAAGGACTCGCCAGTGAACGAGTCGCCTCTGGGGCTGTTCGATCCCCTGGAGGACGGCCATATCCTCGAGGAGGACTACGGCATTCCGCGACGCTACCTGAAAGGCGTGATGTCTCCCTGGGCCGCCAAGCGGCTGAAGGAGTACGGCGGCGACATCACGCGCTTCCGCGTGGTAAAGAAGTTTCCGTCCATTCTCGATCAGGTGGCGATTGCCAAGACCGAGCCCGGCGACGAGAACAACCAGGACATTTCCGCCCTGGCCGGCAAGGTCGACATCCGCAAGCTCGAGACCTACGCGCAGAACGACCCGGACGCCTATTCCTACTCCGGGGCGCTGTGCAAGGCCAACCAGGGCTTGATGGAGTTCGTGGAGATGTTCAAGGCGCCGATCAAGGTGCTGCATCCCCTGCTGACGGCCACCCAGGAAGGCAACTACAACGGTACCGAGGCCATCGGCGCGCTGCCGTTCGACGGCATCGTGCTGGCGCACTCCAACGAGTCCGAGTGGCAGTCGTTCCGCAACAACAAGAACAACGAGGCCTTCATCGACCGTGTCTACATCGTGAAGGTGCCTTACTGCCTGCGGGTTTCCGAAGAGATCAGAATCTACGAGAAGCTCATAGTCGAAAGCTCCCTGTCCGAGTCCCCGTGCGCGCCGGATACCCTGCGTATGCTCGCACAGTTCTCGGTGCTGTCGCGCCTCAAGGAGCCCGAGAACTCGAGCGTCTTTTCGAAGATGCGCGTCTACGACGGCGAGAACCTGAAGGACACCGATCCCAAGGCCAAGAGCATGCAGGAGTATCGCGACGCCTCGGGCGTCGACGAGGGCATGGACGGCCTGTCTACCCGGTTCGCCTTCAAGATTCTCTCGAAGGTGTTCAACTTCGACGCCACGGAAGTGGCTGCAAACCCCGTGCACCTGATGTACGTGCTCGAGCAGCAGATCGAGCGGGAGCACTTTTCCGAAGAGGCGCGCGACCGGCTGATCCGCTACATCAAGGAGTTCCTCTCCCCCCGGTATGTGGACTTCATCGGCAAGGAGATCCAGACCGCGTACCTCGAGTCGTACTCCGAGTACGGTCAGAACATCTTCGATCGTTACGTCACCTACGCCGACTTCTGGATTCAGGATCAGGAGTACCGGGATCCGGAGACCGGCGACATCCTGGACCGCGCATCGCTGAACGAAGAGTTGGAGAAGGTCGAGAAGCCCGCCGGGATCAGCAATCCCAAGGACTTCCGCCACGAGATCGTCAACTTCGTGCTGCGGGCGCGAGCCAACAACAACGGCAAAAATCCGTCCTGGCAGAGCTACGAGAAGCTGCGCTCGGTGATCGAGAAGAAGATGTTCTCCAACACCGAGGATCTGCTGCCCGTGATCTCGTTCAATGCCAAGTCGTCGAGTGATGAGCAGAAGAAGCACAACGACTTCGTCGCCCGCATGGTCGCGCGTGGATACACCGAGAAGCAGGTGCGGCTGCTGGCGGAGTGGTTCCTGCGGGTCAGAAAGTCGCAGTAATCGAATGAATCACTGGTGGGAGCGACCTCCCGGTCGCGACTCCGGCAAGAACGATCGCGACCGGGAGCTGGCTGCCACAGGAAGCGGAGTCTCATGAGCTACATCATCGACCGCCGACTGAATTCGAAGAACAAGAGCGCAGTCAACCGGCAACGGTTTCTCGAGCGGTACCGGAGTCACATCAAGCGCGCCGTGTCCGACGCGGTGGACAAGCGCAGCATCACCGACATGGACCGCGGCGAAGAGGTCACCATACCGGCCAAGGACATCTCCGAGCCCGTCTTCCAGCACGGTGCCGGCGGGCGTCGGTCGGGCGTCCATCCGGGCAACCGCGAGTTTGTGCAGGGCGACCGGATTCCGCGGCCGAGCGGCGGTGGCGGCGGTGGCGGCGGTGACGCGTCCAACAGCGGCGAGGGCGTGGACGACTTCGTCTTCCAGATCAGCCGCGAAGAGTTTCTCGACTACCTGTTCGACGATCTGGAATTGCCGAACCTGACCAAGCGGCATCTGAAAGGGGTGTCCAGCTACAAGTACGAGCGGGCCGGCTTCGCCACCGACGGCGTGCCCGCCAAGCTCTCGGTGTTCCGCACTTTGCAGCAGGCGAAGGCGCGGCGGATCGCCCTCTCCGGGCAGTCACGCAAGCGCATGTCCGAGCTGGAGGAGGGCATTGCCGAGGCGGCCGGCGCCGGCGACGAGGTGACCGGCATGCGGCTGCGTACGGAGCTCGCCCGGCTCGAGCGCCGGCAGAAGCGCATTCCGTTCCTCGATTCCACGGACCTGCGCTATAACCTGCACGTGAAGCGCCCGGTGCCCACCTCCCAGGCGGTTATGTTCTGCCTGATGGACGTCTCCGGCTCCATGGACCAGGCCACCAAGGACATCGCCAAGCGCTTTTACCTGCTGCTGTACATGTTCCTGAAGCGCCACTACGAGCGCACCGAGGTGGTGTTCATCCGCCACCACACCACGGCGCGCGAAGTGGACGAGCACGACTTCTTCTACTCCCGGGAGACCGGCGGCACCGTCGTCTCGAGCGCCCTGAAGCTCATGAAGAAGATCGTCGACGACCGCTACTCGCCCGAGCAGTGGAACATCTACGCCGCGCAGGCCTCCGACGGTGACAACTGGAACGACGACTCGCCGCTGTGCGGCAAATTCCTGGCGGAGTCACTGCTGCCGCTGGTGCAGCACTTCGCCTATATCGAGATTACCCAGCGCAGCCACCAGGCGCTGTGGCGCGAGTACGAGCGGCTGGCCGCCGCGCACCCGGATACTTTCGCCATGCGGCACATCATGCAGCCGGGCGATATTTTCCCGGTGTTCCATGACCTGTTTCAGAAACGGGAGGCCGCCTGAATGTCCCTGTTAGGAAGCGTGACATGACTTCTGTGGGAGCGGTCTCCAGGCCGCGATCTTCTGGAGCGAAGAAGGTTCGCCGCCAGGCCCGCCGCCAGCCGATATCCACCGGCAGCGATTGGACCTTCGAGCTGATCCGTGAGCTCGATCGGGAGATCGGCCTGCTTGCGGAGGAATACGGCCTCGACACCTATCCCAACCAGATCGAGGTGATCCGCTCCGACCAGATGATGGACGCCTACGCCTCGGTGGGCATGCCCATCGGCTACCACCACTGGTCCTACGGTAAGCAGTTCGTGGCGGTGGAGAGCCAGTACCAGCACGGGCTGATGGGGCTCGCCTACGAGATCGTCATCAACTCGAACCCCTGCATCGCGTACCTGATGGAGGAGAACACCTTCACCATGCAGGCGCTGGTGATCGCTCATGCCTGCTACGGCCACAACTCGTTCTTCAAGGGCAATTATCTGTTTCGTACCTGGACCGATGCCGGCTCCATCATCGATTACCTGCTGTTCGCCCGGAACTACATCGCCGAGTGTGAGGAGCGCCACGGCGTGCGCCAGGTGGAAGACCTGCTGGACGCCTGTCATACCCTGATGAACTACGGCGTGGACCGGTACAAGCGCCCGCGGCCCATTTCGGCCGAGGAAGAGAAGCGCCGTCAGCGCGACCGCGCGGAGTGGGTCCAGCGGAATCTGAACGACCTGTGGCGCACCCTGCCGGAGCCTCAGAACAAGCGGGAGCCCGAGGACGATCGGCGTTTCCCGCCGGAGCCTCAGGAGAACATGCTCTACTTCATCGAGAAGCACGCGCCGCTGCTCGAGCCCTGGCAGCGGGAGATCGTGCGGATCGTCCGCAAGCTCGCCCAGTACTTCTACCCGCAGCGCCAAACCCAGGTGATGAACGAGGGGTGGGCCTCGTTCTGGCACTACACGTTGATGAACCGGCTCTACGACGAAGGCCTGATCACGGAAGGCTCCATTATGGAGTTCCTCGCGAGCCATACGGCCGTGATCTATCAACCGCCCTTCGATCATCCCGGCTACCGTGGCATCAATCCGTACGCGCTCGGCTTCTCCATCTTCTCGGACCTCAGGCGGATGTGCGAAAGCCCGACCGACGAAGACCGGGAGTGGTTCCCGGAAATCGCCGGCGGCGACTGGCTGGAAGTGCTGCACGACGCCATGCGCAATTACAAGGATGAGAGCTTCATCCTGCAGTTCCTGTCACCCAAGGTGATGCGTGACCTCCGGCTCTTCGGCATCGTCGACGACGACAGCGAGGACACCATCGAGGTGAGCGCGATTCACGACTACCAGGGCTACCGGCGGGTGCGCGAGCAGCTCGCGAGCCAGTACAACCTGGGTGACCGGGAGCCGAACATCCAGATCAGTCGGGTCGATCTGCGCGGCGACCGCAGTCTGACCCTGCGTCACACCCAGCACCAGCGCCGGCCCCTCGGCACCACTACCGAGGAGGTTTTGAAGCACCTGCACCGTTTGTGGGGCTTCCCGGTGCGCCTCGAGTCGGTGCACAACGACGAGGTCGTCGCCCGCACCTCCTGTCCGCCGGAGCCCAGCAGCGACCGCTGACTCGCCGCCGCGCGCGCGCCCTGTCCCGCTCAGGAGGTTCCCGCCAGCAACCTTCATCCACTATCGCTCTGCCAATCCGCGATCACCCCTTCGATGACGCTCTGATGCTCGTGCACGCGCTGCGGATCACCCTCGCCGCCACGGGCGAGCGAGATCAGCGCCTTCCACAACGCCCAGCCTCGGGCGCGGGCCCAGGTGCCGTGTCCCAGCGGGAGACCGGCCTGAAAGACTTTCCGGCTCTCGCCCGAGAACAGGGTCCAGGCGATCACCAGGTCACAGGCGGGATCGCCCACGGCCGAACAGCCGAAGTCGATCACCGCGCCGAGTCGGCCGCCGGTCACCAGCAGATTGCCAACCGCCACGTCACCGTGTACCCAGACCGGTTCGGCGGTCCAGGTCGTGGAGAGCGCCTTCTCCCACACTGCAGTAGCACTTGCCGCGTCCATGGTCCCTGCGAGGGCGGCTATCGACTCCCGGGTCTCGGCATCGTAGACGGTGAGCGACCCGCCGCGGTGGAAGTTGTGCGCGCCCGGGCGCGGGGCGCCCGCCGTTCCGGCGCTCTGGAGCGCGCGCAGGAACCCGGCCAAGGTGGCAGCGAATTTCGCCAGGTCGGCTACCGGTGCCGCACCGGCCGGCGCCGCACCGGCGTCCTCCCCCTCGAGCCAACGGTAGACCGACCAGCGCCACGGATAGCCTTCCCCGGGCTCGCCCATGGCCAAGGGCGTGGGAATGGGCAGCGGCAGCAGAGGCGCAAGCCGCGGTAGCCACCGGTGTTCCTTCGCAACCTGCGCGCTGTAAGGCGCCGCGCTCGGCAGGCGCACCGACATCCGCTCCCCCAGCCGGAACGTCGTGTTGTCCCAACCGTCCCGCTCCACCGGACGCACCGCCAGGCCGGACCATTGAGGAAATTGCGCGTCGATCAGCCGCCGGACGAGGTCGACGTCGATGCCCACCGCTATTTGACCAGCACCACCACGCCCGACCAGCGCTTCAAGAACACCATCAGCAGAAACATCAGTACGGGGCGCAGCGCGGGTACGCGCAGGATCCAGCCGACAATCCCGCCGCGCACCTGTCCGGAGCTATGGTTCAGAAGTCGGAAGATCTGACCTTGGTGCGCGTAGACCCGCATTTGCCTGAAGCCGATTGACCGTGCCATCTTCATCACCCGGGTCGGCGGCATTTCCTTCTCCGTAACATCGAACAGCTCGATGGCGTGCTTCGAGGCGGCCGTCTCCTGGTGGCCGATACCCGGCTCCGAAACGATGCAGATTCCGCCCGGCCGCAGGGCGCGATGGACGGACTTCAAGGCATTGAACTCGTTCTCCGCATGGTGAAGCGAATCGAAGAAGACGGCTCCGTCGAAGCGGTCGGCGAAATCGAGCGTTTCATAGTCGCCCACCTCGAACCGCAGCCTGAGACCCGCCGGCCTCGCCGCCCTCTTGGCGAAGTCGATCATGTCTGGCGCGATGTCGACCCCGAGCACCTCATAGCCCCGTTGGGCCAGAAAGGTGCTGGTCCAGCCGGTCCCACAGCCGATGTCGACGATCTCTGCCGGCGGCGCCGGCAGGTGAGCCAGCACCTGGCCGATTCGGGCCAGGTACAGCCCGCAATCGGCGTCGGTGAACGGCCGCCCCGCGGCGTGCTGCCTGCCCGCTTCACCGATCGCGTTCAAATAGGCTATCTCGCCCTGCTTGGCCATCGAGCCGCAATTCTCGTCAGGGTGCACAGCGCATTATCCACGTCGACCGGGCGAGGTCGAGGTGCTGACACCTGGGGAGCCGCGGGCGCCGTCTCGCTTGCATACGGTATTCGAACGGATACCATATGCGGATGGACACGGAGCAGGGCTACGTCGGCCGGGCAGCGGGCATTCTGCGGCAGGCTCGTCGCGATTCCGGACTTTCCGCGAGGGAGCTGGCGCGCCGCGGCGGGACCTCCCATGCGACCATTCTGGCCTACGAGCAGGGCAGGAAGGTCCCTTCCGTGGCCACCTACCTCAGGATTCTCGAGTCCTGCGGCTTCGCCGTCGACATCGTGGCGACGCCGCGCGTCCGTCATCGCGACGGGCTGGATCGCGGCGAGGAGCTGGCGGCGGTGTTGCGCCTGGCAGAGCAGTTCCCGAGCCGGGTGCCCCGCCACATGAATTACCCCACGTTCCCGCGACGTGCCTGACCTCGTCTCGAAGATCCTCGACCTGCACCGCGCGCTCGAGCACGAGCGTCTGCCTCATGCGTTCGGCGGCGCGCTGGCGCTGGCATGGTGCACCCAGCGAGCTCGGGGCACCATCGACGTAGACGTCAACGTGTTCGTTCCCGCCGATGCTCATCAGCTGGTGCTCGAGGCGTTGCCGTCCGCCGTCAAGGTAACTGGCAACGATCGCGCGATCCTCGAGCGGGACGGTCAGGTCCGGGTCTGGTGGGACCGGACCCCGGTCGACCTGTTTCTCAATACCACCGACTACCATGATGCGGTCGCGACCCGCGTACGCTGGGAAGACTTTGGCGGCGCGTCGGTGCCGTTCCTCGCCTGTGCCGATCTCGCCGTATTCAAGGCTTTTTTCAATAGAACCAAGGACTGGGCGGACCTCGAAGAGATGCAGGCCGCGGGCACCCTGGACATCGACTGGGTCAAAGCGGTCCTCGCGAGGTACCTCGGTGCGGACGACGAGCGGGTCGAGCGCCTGGAGGACGTTCGCAGGCGGTGCGGCTGAGCGTGGCGGAACTCGGTCAATCCATTGCCAGCAGGGGAAAGTCCACCTCGAGGCCCCAATAGGCCTGCGCCACGGTGGCGAAACGGCCTTCCGCGCCGAAAGCGTGCTGGGCGATCACCTCGGTGTCGCGCAGCGCTCGCTCCACCGGATTGCCGTGGTACACGGCGCTGGTCCCCACGGCGCGCGCCAGGCGATGACATGCTTCGGCGCAGGATTGCAGCACGTAGGTGCAGGTCAGAAACAGGTCAGCCTTGTCCGTCAGGGAAAACGGGGCGCCGGCCACCGCCCGATCGAACGACGCCTCCAGGGTCCGGTGAAGCAGCGCCCGGGCCGCCCGATAGGCGGCCAGCGCCCGGCCGAACTGTAGCTGGGCCAGCGGCCGATGTTTCAGCGTGCTCGTGCTGGCGAACGGTTGCCGTGACCGGGCGACGGCGGACGCGGCGTCCAGCGCCGCCGCCAGCAGGCCGAGGCTTACCGGAGAGAACGTGGCGGTGAGTATGCCCTCCGGCATCCGGTACAGCGGCCCGTCGAAGTAGCGGTTGCGGGCGGGCCCGGCGGTGAAGTCGATCACCCGATGTGCGGGCACGAACAGGTCTTCGGCGGTTACCGTGTTGCTGGCCGTGCCGCGCATGCCCACCGCGTCCCAGTCGTCGTCGATGGAAAGCGCGCCGGCGGGGTGAAACATGAGCAGGAACGCCCCGTCGACCACCGCCGTGTGGCCGATCCAGTCGGCATGACGGCAGCCGCTGGCGAACGGGCTGCTGCCCGTGACGCGGTAGCCCCCGTCCACCGCCTTGCCGCTGAGCGGCTTGTTGAAGGTTTCGCAGACGATGGCGTCGGCGTCGGTGAACACCTCCTCGACGAACCGCTCGTCTGCCAGGCGCAGGTCGAACGTGGTGTTGGCTGCGCCCATCATCAGCCACGCGGCGGCGCTGTCGGCGCGGGCGACTTCCTCGGCCGTCGTGGCGTACGTCAACGGATCGAGCTCATACCCGCCAAGACTGTGGGGCCACCAGAGCCTCAGCAGGCCGGCCCGTTGCAGCGCTGCCACCGAAGCCTCCGGCAATTTGCCGTCACGCTCGCCGGCCGGGCTGTGGCTGGCGAGGGTGGCGGCAACCTGGCGGGCGGCGGCGAGGGCATCGTAAGCAAGGTCGCGGTCCATGGTCCACGCCCTGTGGGGGAGGCGAAGCAAGTGTTTCACCGTACACGCGTCGCCGCCAGTACCAATCGCTGCAGGCTCGGACGCGGGCGCGGTGACGGCGGAAGTGGTAACGTTCCCTGATGGAGATCTACCTCGTAGGTGGTGCGGTACGAGACGAGCTGCTCGGACGCACCATCGGGGAGCAGGATTGGGTGGTGGTCGGCGCCACGCCCGAGGAGATGCGCCGCCTGGGCTACCGGCAGGTGGGCCGTGACTTCCCCGTTTTCCTGCATCCCGACACGGCCGAGGAGCACGCGTTGGCGCGCACCGAGCGCAAGACCGGGCCCGGCCACACCGGGTTCGTTTGCCATGCAGGACCGGACGTTACCCTGGAGGATGACCTGGCGCGCCGGGATCTGACCATCAACGCCATGGCCCGCCGCGACGGCGAGCTGGTGGATCCATTCGGCGGACGTCGCGATCTCGAGGCCCGGGTGCTGCGGCACGTGTCCGGCGCGTTCGCGGAAGATCCCCTCAGGGTATTTCGGGTGGCGCGGTTCGCCGCCCAGCTCCCCGGCTTTCGGGTAGCGCCGGAGACCTTGGCTCTGATGCGGCGAATGTCGTGTGAAGGGGCGCTGGCGGAGCTGTCCGCGGAAAGAGTCTGGAACGAGCTCGCCAAGGCGCTTGCGGGCGACGCGCCGGAGCGGTTTTTCCAGGTGCTCGCGGAAGCCTCGGCCATGGCGCCATGGCTGATGGAGCTGCAGGGCACCGCCATGCACTTTCCGGCAACGCTGTCCGGCCCGGAGGAACGTTTCGCCGCGCTGGCGTGGAAGCAACCGCGTGCCGCGTTCACCGCGCTGTGCGAGCGCCTCAAGGCACCGAAGCGCTTCCAGCAGCTCGCCGAGCACGTGGCCGCGCACGGGTCGGTGCTGGCGGAATGGCGCGGCCGTGAGCCGGAGGCGTTGCTAGCGGCCGTGGCCGCGGTCGGCGGGCTGAGCGGTCAGCGCGATCCCGAGCTGGCCCTGGCGGTGGTGGAAGCCTGCTCGGGACGTGATCTGACCGGCCTGCGTGGATTGATCGACCGACTGAGGGCCGTGGGTTCGCACCAGTTCCGCGACCGAGGGCTCAGCGGAAAGGCGCTGGGCGATGCGATTCGCAGCGCCCGCCTGGACCTCGTGCGGTCTTCCCGGTCCGCCGGCTGAAACGAGCATGTTTGCGAGATTTTCCCTGCGCGATGTGGCCCGCTCGTTTCCCGCCAAGGATTTCGAGCGCGGGCGCCGTTACTTCGAGCAGGGCCGGGTTCGCCATTTCGACGTCACGGAGAATACCGGCGGGGTGCTCGGGGTGCGCGGCGAGGTGCTCGGCAGCGGCGGCCGGGTATACACCCAGGAGATCGACATCGAGCACGTCGGTGACAGCCTCGACGTCTTCAGCTCGTGCACCTGTCCCGTCGGTTTCGACTGCAAGCACGTGGTCGCCGTTTGCCTGATGGCGCGCCGCTACCTGTCGGCCGCCTCTCCCGTCGAAGACGCCGAGGCGGCCGACGCCCGGCTGCGCCGCTGGCTCGACCGCATCGACAGCGCGGGCGCGCCGGCCGGTCGCGACGACGAGCAGCGGCTGATCTACGTGTTGATGCCTCGCGACACGCCGAACGCCGGTCTCGGCATCGAGCTGCGCATGGTCCGGTCACGCAAGGACGGCACGTTCGGGAAGGGCCGCGCGCTGCGCCTGGACCGAGTGCTGGACCTCCTCGAGCGGCCGGACTGCGTGCAGGAAGACGATCGTCAGGTGGTGCGGCTGCTGGGCGCGCTGTGTCCGGAGATCTGGGACATGCGACCGGAGTTCCGCGGCCGGCTGGGTTACCTGGCGCTGGAGCAGCTGCTGCACACAGGGCGCTGCACGTTCGCCGCCGCGGACAACCCGCCGTTCGAGTGGGGCGAGCCGCGCAGGCTCGATCTGGCTTGGGTGGAAACCAGCGACGGCCGGCTCGGGCTCGAGCTAACGGCCGGGGCCGGCAGCTCCGTGCTCGATACCGATCCGCCGCTTTACGTGGACGGCGACGCCCTGCGGGTCGGGCCGCTGGAAACGCGCCTGCGGGCGAGGCAGGTGACCGAGCTGCTGGCGGCCCCGACTCTGCTCGCCGGAGACGCCGGCGCGCTGGCACGTCTGCTCACCAATGAATTCCCGGAGCTTCCCCTGCCGGCGCCGTCCGACGGCGCCGTGGCGGAGGCCGCCGAGCGTCAACCGCTGGTGCCGTGGCTGACCCTCGCAGGTGGCCGCCCGAGCGCACCGCACGGCCACGAGCTGCGTCTGCAGTTCCGTTACGGCGGGCACGCGGTGCAGGCGCGGCCCAGGACCTTGCAGAGTCTGGTGGACGGGGCCCATGGACCGTTGCGCGTGCACCGGGACCTGCAGGCCGAGGACGCCGCCCTGGCCCGGCTGGTTGCCGCCGGTTTCGAGCTGGAGACGGACCTGTCCTCCGCGCCCGTGCTGACGCTGACCGCCGTCGCCGCGACCGAGGTCGAGTCTGCCAGCCGCTGGTCGCTGCTCGTCCACGACCTGGTGCCGGCACTCTGCCGCGACGGCTGGGAGGTGCAGGAGGACGAGAGCTTTGCTTTGCGCTTCGAGCCGGCGGACTGGCACGGTGTCGCCACACCGGACCCTGATGCTCCCAACGACTGGTTCTCGCTGCGCTTCGATCTCGAGGCGGACGGTGAGCGATGGCCGCTGTTGCCGCTGCTCGTGCCGCTGCTGACGATCGGCTTCGATCGGCCATTGCCGCCCCGGGTGAGCCTGCCGATCACGGCCGCCCGCGACGGCGAGCGGCGATACCTGGATCTGCCCACGGAACGGCTGGCGCCCTTTCTGGATGCCTTACGGGACCTGTTCGATGCCGAGCAGTGGCGGGATGGTGCCGACACGGTTGCTCTATCGCGCTTCGACGCCGCCGTGGTGGGTCGGCTGAAGAACGCCGGCACGTCCATGGACGTGCCGGCGCAGCTCATGGCTCTGGCCGAGCGGCTCGCGGACTTCTCCGGCATTCGACAGGTTGCGCCGCCGGCGGGGCTGCGGGCGGAGCTGCGTGGCTATCAGCGTCACGGCCTGGACTGGCTGCAGTTCCTGCGGGAATACGAGCTGGGCGGCATCCTTGCCGACGACATGGGGCTCGGCAAGACCCTGCAGACCCTGGCGCACCTGCTGACGGAGAAGCAAGCTGGGCGTCTGACCCGGCCCGCGCTCATCGTTGCGCCGACGAGCCTCATGGGTAACTGGCGGCGGGAGGCCGCCAGGTTCACACCGGCGCTGTCGGTGCTGGTGCTGCACGGGCCGGACCGGCACGCCGACTTCTGCCGGATTCCGCAGCGCGATCTGGTGCTCACCACCTATCCGCTGCTGTCGCGCGACCGCGATGCCTTGGAGCAGCACGCCTACCACGCGGTGATTCTGGACGAAGCCCAGACCGTCAAGAATCCCCGCTCCAAGGCCGCCGTGGCCGTCCGGGCGCTCGAGGCGCGCCACCGGCTCTGCCTCACCGGCACGCCCATGGAAAATCACCTGGGGGAGCTGTGGGCTCAGTTCGATTTCCTTCTGCCCGGGTTCCTGGGCGATGCCGATCGCTTCTCGCGCCTCTGGCGGCGCCCCATCGAGGAACAGGGAGACGAGGACCGGCAGCGGCAGCTCGCCCGGCGGGTGGCGCCGTTCATGCTGCGCCGGCGCAAGGCGGACGTGGCGTCGGAGCTGCCGCTGAAGACCGAGATCCTGCGAATGGTCGCCCTGGGTGACAAGCAGGCCGGCTTGTACGAGAGCGTGCGTCTGGCCATGGACGAGAAGGTCCGGCGCGCGGTTGCGGCCCATGGTCTCGCCCGCAGCCACATTGCCATTCTCGATGCGCTGCTGAAGCTCCGCCAGATCTGCTGCGACCCGCGCCTGCTGAAGCTGCCCGCGGCCCGAGAGGTGAAAACCTCCGCCAAGCTCGAGCTGCTGATGCAGATCCTGCCGCCGATGCTCGAGGAAGGCCGGCGCGTGCTGGTGTTCTCCCAGTTCACCAGCATGCTGGAGATCATCCAGGCGGAGCTCACCCGGCGCGGCATCGAGTTCGCCAAGCTCACCGGCCAGACCCGTGACCGCGACGGCGCGGTGGAACGGTTCCGCTCCGGCGCCGCCGACGTCTTCCTGATCAGCCTGAAGGCGGGCGGTGTGGGGCTGAACCTGACGGAGGCCGACACCGTGATCCTCTACGATCCCGTGGTGGAATCCGGCGGTGGAGGCCCAGGCCGCCGACCGCGCCCACCGAATTGGCCAGTCGCAGCAGGTGTTCGTCTATCAGCTCGTCACCGAAGGCACGGTGGAGGAGAAGATCCTGGCGCTGCAGGAAGGAAACGGGCGCTGGCCGAGGGCGTCTACGCCGGCCGCAACGGAGGCGAGACCGCGGCGTTTCAGCCGGAAGATCTCGACGCGCTGCTGGCGCCGCTCGGCTGAGGCGGATTTCGTCAACGGCGCAGGAGGAGCGGCCTGCAGATCGCGACGGACCCTCTCGACGCGCGCCATAGCCTCATTCCCGCGTCGGCTCCGCTTGCGCCGTCTCCAGGGTCGGCAGGAACGTCGGCTCCTGCCGGGCGTGGGTAGCCTGCTCGAAGGCGTAGGCCATGCGGATCAGCCGCGGCTCACTGAGCGCGTCGCCGACGAAGGCGATCCCGAGCGGCAGGCCTGACACATCGCCGGCGGGCACGGCGATGCTTGGGAACCCCGACATGGCTGCCGCCGACGAGCTGCCGACCATGAAGCGGTCACCGGCGAGCCAATCGGTTTTCCAGGCGAAGGATCCGGCGACCGTGACGATGGCATCCAGATGATGCTCGGCGAACAGCTCGGTGAGGAGGCCGCGCATACGCCGCGGACCGTCGTCGAGGGCCTGCCGGTACGCCTCGTCGGTGAGGTCTCCCTTGGCGTTCGCCTGCACGAACAGCTCCTGACCGAAGAAGGGCATGACTGCGCTGGCGTGGGCATCGTTCCAGGCGATGAGCTTCGCCAGGGTGTTGCGATCCTGCGGAATCGGATGGCTGGCCAGGTACGCGTTCAGCCCCGCCTTGAACTCGTAGAGCATCACCTGCTGCTCGGCATCGAACAGGCTGGGTTCCCGTGCCACCTCGACCGGATCCAGCAGAGTCGCGCCCAGCGCCTCGAGCTGGGACAGCGCCTGGGCGTAGATCGATTCGACGGCGGGATATTCGCCGACGCCGTAGTAGTTGCGGTTGACGCCGATCCGCACGCCGTCGAGGCGGGCGTCGCCGGAACCGGGAGCGAAGGGGAGGGCGTCAGCGGGGAAGCGGCGGGCGCTGGCATCGTCGGGATCGAAGCCGGCCATGACCGAGAACAGCAGGGCGGCGTCGGCCACCGTCCGCGCCATGGGCCCCGCGGTGTCCTGGGTGCTGGAGATGGGAATGATGCCGCTGCGGCCAACCGTGCCTACCGTGGGTTTGATGCCGACGACGCCGTTGATGCTTGCAGGGCAGACGATGGATCCGTCGGTCTCCGTGCCCACCGCGAGCGGTGCGAGTCGCGCGGCCACGGCGACCGCGGAGCCGCTCGACGAGCCGCACGGGCTTCGGTCCAGCACGTAGGGATTCCGCGTCTGCCCGCGGGCGCTGCTCCAGCCGCTGCTGGAGTGCGCGCCGCGGAAGTTGGCCCACTCGCTCAAGTTCGTTTTGCCGAGGATCACGGCCCCCGCCTGGCGCAGCCGGGTCACCAGGAAGGCATCGGCGGGGGCGTGATGATCGGCCAGGGCGAGCGATCCCGCATCGGTGGCCATCCGGTCGCCGGTGTCGATGTTGGCCTTCAGCACCACCGGCAAGCCGTGCAACGGACCCGTGGGCCCTTGCTTCGCGAACCGCGCGTCCAGCTCGGCGGCGATCGCCCGGGCCTCAGGATTGATCTCGACCATGGCGTTCAGCCGCGGCCCCGCGTCGTCGAGGGCGGCGATGCGGGCGAGGAATGCATCGGTCACCTCGGCGGCGGTGACCTTGCCGGCGCTGAGCCGAGCTTCCAGCTCCCAGCGCTCAGGCGGGTCAGGTCATCAGCGGTTCGTGCCTGGCTCGTCATGGTCAGACACAGCAGGACCAGCAGAACCAGCGGGTCGGCCACGACAGGCCGTTGGCGTGCACGGATGCCCTCTCTCGTCGTCCCAGCTCACGCGCCACACGCTTGCGGCGCTCGATGCTGACCCCCACGCTGTCCGCCTCGGTGATGGCGGCGGGCTTCTCGATTTCCACCCGAACCCGGGCAATGGGGAACTCGTGGAGCAGGAGTTGGGCGACGTGCTCGGCCAGGGTTTCCACCAGCTTGAATCGCCCCTCCACGGCCAGCGCGGCGACCCGGCGCGCGGCGGCCGCGTAGTCGACGGCGTGGTCCAGATCGTCTTCGCGGGCGGCGTGGGCGGTGTCGGTGGCCATGGCGAAGCTGATGCGCACCGGTTGGGGGTTCTCCCGCTCGTGGGGTGGACGCCGAGGATGGCGTCGATGGTGAGGGCGCGGACGAATACGGTATCCAAGATCAGCCTCCCGGTGCGGTGAGCTCGGTGAGGGGCCAGCGGGCCCTGACTTCTACGGCGAGGCCGTTCCGCTCGCCGGCCATCAGACGCCGGCACCCGGCGTACGCCACCATGGCGCCGTTGTCGGTGCACAGCGCCGGTGGCGCGTAGTAGACGTCAGCAGCAAGGCGGCTCTCGAGGCGCTCCCGGAGGCGCACGTTCGCGCTGACGCCGCCGGCCACCACCAGGTGAGGCACCCCCGTTTGTTCCACCGCCCGCCGGCATTTGATGGTGAGGGTGTCCACTACCGCTTCCTCGAACGCGCGAGCGATGTCGGCACGCGTCCGATCGTCGAGCGGTTGATGTGCGGCCACGGTGTTCAGGGTGAACGTCTTCAGACCGCTGAAGCTGAAGTCGAGCCCGGGCCGGTCGGTCATGGGCCGCGGGAAGCGGAAGCGGGCCGGGTCGCCGTGTTCGGCGCAGCGCGCCAGGTGCGGCCCCCCGGGGTAGCCGAGGCCCAGCATCTTGGCCGCCTTGTCGAACGCTTCGCCGGCAGCGTCGTCCAGGGACTCTCCGAGCAGCCGATAGCGGCCGAGGCCTCCCACGCGCACGAGCTGGGTATGGCCGCCCGACACCAGCAGGGCAATGAACGGCAGCGGCGGCTGCCGGTCGGCCATCAGCGGGGCGAGCAGATGAGCCTCCATGTGGTGCACCCCGAGGGCGGGCACGCCGAGGCTCCATCCCAGGGTGCGGGCGAAGGTGGCGCCTGTGAGCAGAGCGCCGAGCAGGCCCGGGCCGGCCGTGTAGGCGATGCCTTCCAGGTCGTCCGGCTTCTTGCCGGCGTCGTAGAGCACGCGGCGGGTCAGAGGGATGAGCTTGCGGATGTGGTCGCGGGACGCCAACTCCGGGACAACGCCGCCGTACGTGGCGTGCAGCTCGGTCTGGCTGTACAGAGCCTCGGCGATGACGCCGCCGTCGGGCTGGTACAGGGCCACCCCGGTCTCGTCGCAGGAAGTCTCGATGCCAAGCACCAGCATGGACGCATGTTACCTTGCGGGGAGCTTTTGCAAAGCCCTCCGGAAGCCATTAGAATCTCGCGCCCCTGGCGATCCGATCGGGATCGACGGTGTCGTGTGCGCGAGTCTTCGCCCGAGACCGGCCCCGCGGGTCATCGAACGAAATTACATGGGTCAATTGATGCCGAGTGTAAAGGTCAAAGAAAACGAGCCATTCGACGTGGCGCTGCGCCGCTTCAAACGTTCCTGCGAGAAGGCGGGCGTGCTGTCCGAGGTGCGGCGCCGCGAGTTCTACGAAAAGCCGACGGCGGTACGCAAGCGCAAGGCGGCCGCGGCAGTGAAACGACACGCCAAGAAGCTGCAGCGCGAGGCGCGGCGGTTCGAGAAGAACTACTGATCGCCCGATCGCCGGCAGGGCGCGGGCGCTGCCGCGGCCTGCGCGGCGCAACCTGTCTCCCGGAGCTCGAGCCATGCCCGAGTCCAAGCTGAAACAGACCATCGGCGCCGAGACCACGGCTGCCATGAAGGCCCGTGACCGACGCCGGGTAGCCGCCCTGCGTCTGATCAATGCCGACATCAAACGCGTCGAGGTGGACGAGCGGCGCGACCTCTCCGACCAGGACGTGGTCAGCGTGCTCACCCGCATGCTCAAGCAGCGACAGGATTCGCTGTCCCAGTACGAGAGCGCTGGCCGCGAGGATCTCGCCGAGCAGGAACGCTACGAGATCGTCGTCGTTCAGGAGTTCCTGCCGGAGCCTCTCTCTGATACCGATCTCGATGGCCTGGTGGCCGCCGCCATCCGCGACACCGGCGCCGAGTCCATGCGCGACATGGGAAAAGTCATGGGCGTGCTGAAGCCCCAGGTGGAAGGCCGCGCCGACATGGCGGCGGTCAGCGGGAAGGTGAAGGCCAAGCTCGCCTGATCGCTGAAGCGGTCTCGCGACCGCGACCCGTTCGACCCGCCACGCGCGCCACCCGACAAACTGGCCACAGATTCCCGACCGCGCTCTGCTAAGGTGACAGGGAAGCAACTACCGCCAGTAGTGGAGGGGCCACATTTTCCATGACTCCAGTGATTCCTGTGATACTGGCCGGCGGCACGGGCAGCCGTTTGTGGCCGCTGTCGAGAGAGCTGTTCCCCAAACAGTTTCACGCGCTGTTTGGTGACGATTCCCTCCTCCAGAGCACGTTGCGGCGCGCCGGCAAGGTTTCCGAGTGTGCGCCGATCATCGTCTGCAACGAAGAGCACCGCTTTCTGGTGGCCGAGCAGTGCCGGGCGCTGAAAACCCCCTGGCAGCGCATCCTGCTGGAGCCGCAGGGGCGTAATACCGCGCCGGCCATCGCGCTGGCAGCCCTCGAGGTGTGCAAGAGTCACGAAGACGCTCTGATGCTGGTGCTGCCGTCCGATCATCTGATCGCTGACGACGATGCCTTCTGCCTGGCGGTGAAGCGCGCCGCGGCGGCGGCCGAGGCGGGCGGTCTGGTGACGTTCGGGGTGAAGCCAACGGCCCCGGAGACCGGCTATGGGTACATTCAAGCTCCGGGTGCCCGGGTGGGCGACCCGGCGAGCCCCGTCCGGTCGTTCGTGGAGAAGCCCGACGCCGCCACCGCAGCCGGGTACCTGGCATCCGGCGAGTACTTCTGGAACAGCGGCATGTTCGTCTTCCATGCCCGCACGTACCTCGACGAGCTGGCGCGCTGGCAGCCGGAGATGCACGCCCACATGGTGGCCGCTCACGACCAGGGTAAGGTGGACCTGGACTTCTTCCGGCCGGGCCCGCAGTTCCTGAACAGCCCGGCGATCTCCGTGGACTATGCGGTGATGGAGAAGACGGCCGGCGCCATGATCGTCCCGGTTGCTTGCGGCTGGAGCGACGTGGGCTCCTGGTCCGCGATCTGGGAGGCGTCGCCTCAGGATGCCGACGGCAACCATCTGGTGGGTGACGTGCTGACCGTGGGCGCGCGGGATTCCTACATCATGGCCCAGGACCGGCTGGTGGGCGCTATTGGGGTGGAGAATCTGGTGGTGATCGAGACCGCCGACGCGGTGCTGGTGGCCCACAAGGATCGGGTGCAGGACGTCAAGAAGGTCGTCGAGAAACTCAAGCACTGCGCGCGGGGCGAGTATCTCTCCCATCGCGAGGTGTTCCGGCCCTGGGGCAGCTACGAGGGCGTCCAGCGCGGCGAGCGCTACCAGGTCAAACGCATCAAGGTCAAACCCGGCGAGCGCCTGTCCCTGCAGATGCACCACCATCGCAGCGAGCACTGGATCGTGGTGTGCGGCACCGCGGAGGTCACGCGCGGCAACGAGGTCTTCACGCTCACGGAGAACGAGAGCACCTACATCCCCCTCGGCGTCACCCACCGGCTGGCCAACCCGGGCAAGTTGACCCTCGAGCTGATGGAAGTGCAGGTGGGCGCGTACCTGGGCGAGGACGACATCGTCCGCTTCGAAGACCAGTACGGGCGCTGATCGCGCCCCTGTGGCAGCGGCATCCGGTGGGAGCGGCCCCCGGGGCGCGAATCGCGCTCGGGAGAGCGCTCCCACATCGCTCCTGCGCTCCTACAGCAATCCTGCGCACACGTGGTAGATTGAGCCGATGGGCCGCATCCCTCAGTCCTTCATCAACGACCTGCTCGCCCGGGTGGACATCGTCGATGTCGTGGATGGCAGGCTGACCCTGCGCAAGGCGGGCAAGGACTACCAGGCGCTGTGCCCGTTCCACAACGAGAAGACGCCGTCTTTTTCGGTGGTGCCGGACAAGCAGTTCTATCATTGCTTCGGTTGCGGGGCGAGCGGCACGGCACTGACCTTCCTCATGGAGTTCGACCGCCTGGAGTTCGTCGAGGCGGTGGAGGAACTGGCGCGGATCGCCGGGGTGGAAGTGCCGCGCGAGGAGACCGGCAGACCACAGCGGGATCACTCGGACCTCTATGCCGTGCTCGACCAGGCCGAGCGTTTCTTCCGTCTCTCGCTGAAGGACAGTGCGGAGGCGGTGGCTTACCTCAAGCAGCGTGGCCTGTCCGGCGAGATCGCCCGGGACTTCGGCATCGGCTATGCGCCCCAGGCCTGGGACGCGCTGAAGAAGGCGCTCGGCGCGGTGCCGGAGCCGCGGCTCGTGGAAGCTGGCCTCGTCACCAGGAACGACGCCGGCCGGGTGTACGACCGCTTCCGGGGCCGTGTCACGTTCCCCATTCGGGACACCCGCGGGCGCATCATCGGCTTCGGCGGCCGGGTGATTGCCGCCGACGACAACGGCCCCAAGTATCTGAACTCTCCGGAGACCGAGGTCTTTCACAAAGGCCGCGAGCTCTACGGGCTGTACGAGGCGCGCCGGGCGCTCAAGCACCTGGACCGGCTGATCGTGGTGGAAGGCTACATGGACGTGGTGGCCCTGGCCCAGTCTGGCATCGCCAACGCTGTGGCCACCCTCGGCACGTCGGCGACCGCCGAGCATTTCCAGAAGCTGTACCGCTACACGGAGGAGGTGGTGTGCTGCTTCGACGGCGACAACGCCGGCCGCCGAGCGGCCTGGCGAGCGCTGGAATCGGCCCTGCCGGTGCTGAAGGAAGGTCGCCAGCTCCGCTTCATGTTCCTGCCGGAGGGCGAGGATCCGGACAGTCTGGTGCGGGCGCGGGGCAGGGATGCGTTTCTGGCCCTGGCGGCGTCGGCCGAGCCCGCCATTGAATACCTCTTCAACCGGCTGCAGGACGGCCTCGACCTGGCCAACCTCGATCACAAGGCGCGGCTGGTGGGTCTCGCCGTGCCGTTTCTGGAAAAGGTGCCCGACGGCATCCTGCGCCAGCTCATGAACCGTCGGTTGTTGGAGCTCACCGGCATCACGCCGACGACGAAGTCCGCTGGCGCGGCCCCGGCCCGGCAGCCGTCGCCGTCGGGAACGGCCGGCACCGTCCGGTTGTCGAACCGAGCCCGGGGTCTGCTGAAGCTTCTGCTGCAGAAGCCGTCAATTCTGCTCCACCTGCCGCCGGAGGACCGTACGGAGCTGTCGGCACGAAGCGCCGCAGACCTTTTTCTGGAAGTTGTCAGGTACCTGGATCAAAACCCCGAGGCCGAGGCGCCGGAGATTCTCGGGCGCTGGTCCGGCACCCCGGAGCACGGTGTGCTGAAGGGGTTGCTCGCCCACAGAATGCCGTTGCCGGACGCCCACCTGCAGCGGGATTTCACGGAAGGCGTTCAGAGCTACCTTGCGTCCGAAAAGACAAGTGAGCTGCTGAAAAACCCCACTAAGGAGGCACTGGCGGAACTCCTGCACATACGGCGGGGACGTGGCGTCTCACGGGCAGAGACGGGGGGATGAAACGGGCACCCTGGCGGGGTGAATGGGTCTAACCTGGCAGTTGTAATTGTCTGGAGCACCCATACATACCCGGCTATACTTGATCGTTTGGCTGGGGGGAAGGTTCACCGCTTCACGCAGCGGTGGGCCAGGTCGACATATCACTACCGAGGTGACATGACTACTCACTACCGAGGTGACATGACTACGCAAACTGAACAGCAGCAATCGCGACTGAAAGAGCTCATTGCGAAAGGCAAGGAGCAGGGGTTCATCACCTATTCCGAGGTGAACGACCACCTGCCCGACGACATCTCCGATCCCGATCAGATCGAAGACATCATTCGCATGATCAACGACATGGGGATCACGGTCTACGAGACCGCGCCGGATGCCGACGATCTGTTGACCTCGGAAGAGAACACTGCGGACGAGCTGGCCGCCGAGGAAGCTGCTGCTGCACTGGCGGCCGTGGAAACCGAAGCCGGCCGGACCACCGATCCGGTGCGCATGTACATGCGCGAAATGGGCACGGTGGAGCTGTTGACCCGGGAAGGCGAGATCGCCATCGCCAAGCGCATCGAGGAAGGAATTCGCGACATGCTGCACGCGGCCGCCTCCTATCCCGGCACCGTGGAATATCTGCTGGAAGCCTACGCCGAAGCGGCACGCGACGACCGGCTTGGCGACGTGCTGGTCGGTTACCTCGATCCCACCGACGACGTGCCGGAGGCGGCCCAGGTGCAGCCCGGCGGCAAAACCTCCGACGACGACGTGGACGACGGCGAGGAGGTCAACAAGGGTCCCGATCCGATCGAGGCGAAAAAGCGCTTCACCGCGCTCAAGCGCCAGTTCAACAAGACCCAGAAGTCCATCAAGGACAAGGGCCGCCACAGCAAGGAGGCCCAGGCCCAGATCGAGAAGCTGGGCGAGTGCTTCTCGCCGTTCAAGCTGGTGCCGCGTCATTTCGACGAGATCATGGAGATGCCCCGTGAGGGTCTCGGCCGCGTGCGCAAGCACGAGCGCGCGATCATGGTCGCCTGCGTGCGCCGCGCCCGTATGCCGCGGGACGTGTTCCGCAAGGAGTACCTCGGCTCGGAGACCTCGGTCGCCTGGGTGAACAAGCACGTCAAGGCGAAGAAGGACTATTCGGCAGCCCTCGAGGCGCAGAAGGACGAGATCGTCCGTCACCAGAAGAAGCTGAAGTCGCTCACCGGCGATACCGACCTCACGGTCACCGACATCAAGGAGATCAATCGCCGCATCTCGCTGGGCGAGGCCAAGGCCCGCCGTGCCAAGAAGGACATGGTCGAGGCTAACCTGCGCCTGGTGATCTCGATCGCCAAGAAGTACACCAATCGGGGGCTGCAGTTCCTGGATCTGATCCAGGAGGGCAACATCGGCCTGATGAAGGCGGTGGACAAATTCGAATACCGCCGGGGCTACAAGTTCTCCACCTACGCCACGTGGTGGATTCGCCAGGCCATCACCCGCTCGATCGCGGACCAGGCCCGCACCATCCGCATTCCGGTGCACATGATCGAGACCATCAACAAGCTGAACCGGGTCTCCCGGCAGATGCTCCAGGAGATGGGCCGCGAGCCGACGCCGGAAGAGCTGGGCACGCGCATGGAGATGCCCGAGGACAAGGTGCGGCGGGTGCTGAAGATCGCCAAGGAGCCGATCTCCATGGAAACGCCCATCGGCGATGACGAGGATTCGCACCTGGGCGACTTCATCGAGGACATCACCATCGGCTCACCGGTGGACCTCGCTACCGGCGAGGGTCTGAGGGAAGCCACCCGGGAGGTGCTCGCGGGCCTCACGGCCCGGGAAGCGAAGGTGCTGCGCATGCGTTTCGGCATAGACATGAACACCGACCACACCCTCGAGGAGGTCGGCAAGCAGTTCGACGTCACCCGCGAGCGCATCCGTCAGATCGAAGCCAAGGCCCTGCGTAAGCTCCGGCACCCGAGTCGATCGGAGCACCTGCGCAGCTTCCTGGACGAATGGCTGGACACCTCCGGCGGCCGCTGACTCCCAGTGGGAGTCAGCATATGGGAGCGGTTCTGTGGGAGCGGCTCTGTGGGAGCGGCCTCCCGGCCGCGATCCGGCCTGTGGGAGCGGCCTCCCGGCCGCGATCTGGCGGACGTGAGGGTTCGGCAGGCACGGTCTCCAGACCGTGACCGCCGAGCCCCCCGAGGACGCCCCCGGCGGGAGCTGCTTGCTGCCAGGTTGCAGCCGGCCGCCCGAACGCGCCCCGTTCAGCTATGCTTGGCGAAGTTTTTGCAGCTCGGCTCACGGAACGGTGGGTCGTGCCCGCGGCTACCCCTGGGGCCGAGCGGTTCTTCTGCCGAAGTGGCCGCGCGGCGCGGGGTGTGGCTGTGGCCGTAGTGCGACACGCCGAGGTAACCTTTGCGGGTCGGGAGAACGAGACTCGAGCGCCTCGCCGGAGGCATCTGCAGCAGGCAACGGTGGTCGCACTGGTGAGCGAAGTCCTTAGCGGCGCACGATTTTGGAACAGCAGGTGTTGGGACGGGATCAGATGACGGTGGCTCCGCGACACCTCGCATTGCTCATGGATACGCTGAACGGCGGCGGCGTGCAGCGCTCGTTTCTGACCCTCGCTCGCGAGTTTGCGGCCCGCGGTCACCGGGTGGATCTCGTCGTGTGTTCGCCCTACGGCGGCATGGCTCGACGAGGTGCCGGAATCGGTGCGCATCGTTCCTCTGCCGATCTCCAGCCGCCTGGTTGCGCGCACGATGATGGTGAGGGCGGCGCGGGACTACCGGCGGGTCATGGTGCCCTGGCTTCTGGCGCCGAAGTCCACTTCGCGGGTTCGCCATCTGCCGGCACTGGTTCGCTATCTCCATGGCGAGAAGCCGCAGGCAGTGCTGGCAGCGAACGTGGTGCTGAACCTCTCCGCTCTTTGGGCGCGAACGCTTTCGCGCGCCTCGACGAGTGTCGTGGTCAGCGAGCACAGCAACATGTCTGCGAAGATCGAAGACCGCAAAGGGACCTATCAGCGGCGCTATCCGGAGATCATGCATCGCGCCTACGCTGCGGCCGAAGGGATCGTGGCGGTGTCGAATGGCGTGGCCGAGGATTTAGCGCGTATCACCCGCCTGCCTCGCGACCGGATCGCGACCATCTACAATCCGGTGGATGCAGCAGAAGTGGCTGCGCGGGCCGAGCAGCCGCTGGCCCATCCCTGGTTCGCACCGGGCGAGCCTCCCGTGGTTCTGGCGGTGGGCCGGCTGTCGAAAGAGAAGGACTTCGCGACCCTGCTGAGGGCGTTCGCGCGGGTGCGAGCGCTGAGGTCGGCTCGGCTCATGATTCTCGGGGAGGGCCGTGCGAGGGGCGAATTGCAGCAGCTCGCCACGGCGCTTCACCTGGAGTCCGACGTCGAGCTGCCGGGGTGGCTGGCGAATCCTTATGCCTATATGGCCAAGGCATCCGTCTTCGCCCTCTCGTCCATCCGGGAGGGGCTGTCGAACGTTCTCATCGAGGCGCTGGCCTGTGGGTGCCCGGTGGTGAGCACGGACTGCCCGTACGGGCCATCGGAGATCCTGAATGGCGGCAAGTATGGGCGGCTCGTCCCGGTAGGGCGACGAAGCAGGGATGGCGCGCGCCATCCTGGCGGCTCTCGAGGGGCCGCGGGAGCACCAGCTCCTCAGAATGCGAGCGGCGGAGTTCTCGGTCGAGCAGGCGGTGCAGCAATACCTTGACGTGCTGGCGAGCCCTCGGGCCGTGGCGGCCGTTCAAGGGCGCACCTTTCCAGCGGTCGCAGCTGATTGAGATCGCAGCGCGGCATCGCGTTGCCCGGGGTCATGGTTTGAGCGCTAGAACGTCGCACCTCGCTCTGGTCAGCACCTTTTCGGCGGAGTTACCGATCACGGTCGCCGCCACTCCGCGCCGCGCCGTGGTGCCCATCACCATCAGATCGGCGCCGAGCTTCTCGGACAGCCGATTCACGGCTTGGCCGACCTTACCCATCACCACGTGCAGGTGGTCCTCCGGAACGCCGTAGGGCGCTGCCAGCCTGGCCATACGTTCCTGGGCCCGCGCCGCATTCTCCTGCTGAAATCCGCGCGGGTCGGGCAGGCTCAGCTCGCTCAGCACCTTCGGCACATCCTGGGCGTAGACGCAGTGCAGCTCGCCTCCGTACAGCTCGCACGACTGCCGGGCCGCCTCCAGCACCATGTGGTTCAGGATCTCGTGGGGCTTATCGTCGGAGCGCAGGTCCAGGGCCGCCAGCACCCGGGGTCTCGGCTGCCAGGGCCGCGCGGTGCAGAGCAGCAGCGGCGCCGGGCACAGTCGCAGCAGGTGCCAATCCAGCGGCGTGTGCAGCAGGGTCTGGGTCTGATGGATCGCCTTGACCACCAGATCGTCCCCCTGTTTGGCCACCCGGTCGACGATCCACTGAGCAATCTCCTTCACCCACGCCACCTCCAGGGTGAGGTCACGGAACAGGCCCTTGGCGTCGCGCACCTGATCGCGAAGCCACTCCGTGCGCTCCCGGAGGATCTCCTTCCTGATGGCGCGGCGCTGGTGGACCTCGAAGACGTCGCGCTGATCATAGGTGGGGTGATAGGCGAATGCCGCCAGGTGCAGATGAGCGCCGGTCTTCGCCTGCAGCGCCAGCGCTCGAGCCAGCGCGGTCTGCTCGTGCTTGGGTTTGTCGATGATGACGAGAATCCGCTTGGGCAGAGAAATGGGCTCGCTCATGGCGATCAGGGCTCCCTCAAAGGATCGCCATGATAGTTGGAAGTCGACGCAGCTTCATCGCAGACGGTTACGAATTCTGCCCTCGGGTCTCGGAGGTCGCCATCCAACTGAGGCGGAACGCTTGTGGCCAAATGCCAGCTGTGATTCAGTTGAGCGATGTTTAGACGCCTATTCACGCGCCCCTCGCGACATAGGGGGCTCGATGCCATCGAAGCGCATAATGCCGCCACGCTGGCGCGTATCGAACAGTTCCGCCGCGAGGGGGCATCAGTCCAGGAATTCCAGCATCTGAAACACCAGTTCCCGTATTTCGGTTTCGTGCCGTGCCGAGCTGGCGCCATCGAGTTCGTGCTTTTCCATGCGAACGATGACCAGATCGCATGGGAATATCAGTGGTTCGGTCCGGATCGATATGAGACGAAGATCGTCAACACCTGGCTGGACTGGTGCGCAGAACCTGGCACGGTTCTCGACATAGGCGGCTATACAGGCTTGATGTCCATCCTTGCCACGCTTGCCCACCCTGAGACGAATGTGCATCTGTTCGAGCCGGTAGGCAGGACCATCGAGCGGGCGAAGATCAACGTTCGGGCAAATTCCGTGGGAGACCGGGTGACGCTGCATAATAAAGCTGCTTCGAATTCTCCCGGCACCGCTTCGATCAATCTGTATCGTGAGGAAAATTTCGTCGGATCAGGCAACTCCATCCACGACAAGGGGCTGCCGATCTACGGAGTCAAGCAGATCGAATGCGTAGCTCTGGACGAGTACCTTCCTGATCTCATGCCCGCGGCGGTAAAGATCGACGTCGAGGGTCATGAGCTCGAATGCCTGCAAGGAATGAAAGAGATCATCTGCCGGGCACGGCCCAGGATGGTGATCGAGACGTGGGATCACTCCAGAGATGCTGTCTTGTCGATGCTCGGCAAGGTTGGCTACCAGTGCTCACCGTTCGAGGCCAGAAGGAGCGGCGTTATCAATTTCTGTTGCGTTTGAGTTCGGCCGCCTGGTCGGAGGCCCATCTGATGTGGTGCGCAGCCCTGTGACTTCGCGCTAGAATCGCAGCCCATGGGCCTATAGCTCAGTCGGTTAGAGCAGTGGACTCATCGGAAAGGTGCGCTCCGCTCGAAATGGCGGAGATGAACGGGATGAATTCAGGGAAACCTTAGCAAACGCCCGGTGCTTCAATGATCGTGCGGGTTGATGGCAACCCTGAGCCAAGCCGGCGGTACACCGTCGGAAGGTGCAGAGACTACCTGAGGGATGGCGCTCCGACTCCGTGGGGGGTGCCGAGTGCCCTTAATGACAGGCTGAGAGCGTCCCGCGCCCTGAGCTGTTGGTCCGTGCTTAGGAGCGATCTCGAGATCGCGACGGCAGTGCGGTGCAGCAGAGGGCGATGAGATAGTCCACGCCCGGCAGAAATGTCGGGAGCACGTGAATCCATTGGTCCCAGGTTCGAGTCCTGGTGGGCCCACCATTTGTTTGCGGGTTGCATGGTCCGGCAGATTGCAAAGTTCGCAAATTCCGAGCGGTTCACGGAGGTACCCGGTCGCCTGAAGCGAATCGTCTCGGACCGCGTTCAGGTCAACTCGGTGCTCATCGTGCTCAGCTTCGTCTCGGTGCTGCTGTTGAACTCGCAGAGCGCGGCGAGTTGGCCCACCTACTTTCTTGCCCTCGGAATGCTGGCCAGTGTCCGGCAGTGGAATGATGTGTTCCGGTTGCGCATGGTCTGGGCGCTTGCCGGGCTCGTCGGCTGGCTGGTGCTGTCCGGTTTGTGGTCGAGTCCGTGGGAGATCGACGATTTCGTCTCCATGCTCATCCGCGGCTTGCTGACGTTCCTGTTCGTGGTCGCGTTTGCCGAGGGTCAGATTCGGGGGCACTTGCAGCGCTGGTTGGGGCTGGCGCTGACGGTGGCTGGGGTAGGAGCGGCCATCGCTGCGATACTGCTCTACTACGAGCACCCTCCTGTGGACGGACGACTCGCCGGCGTGGGGATCAATACTCAAGTCATAGCAGCGCTGGTGCACGGCGTCGTGCTGATGTTCCTGCTGAATGCGGTGTTGACGGAACGGTCGCCGGCGTGGAAAGCCTTTGCCGCGGTGGGTATTCTCATCGTTGGATCCGCCATCTACCTTTCCGACTCTCGAACCGCCTGGGTGAGCGTGTCCCTTGGCGCGAGCATTTTCGCCCTCTCACACATGATCAGGAACCGCGCGCGGTTCGTTCCGGCGGTGATCCTGCTGGCGGTCGGATTGCTGGTGATGACCCTGGCGCTCGCAATGACGGAGGCCGGTCGAGAGTTCGTGCTGCCTCGGGGGACGAGTTATCGGCCCGAGATCTGGCGGGCAGCGCTAGACCGGATCCTGGACGGCAACCTATGGGTGGGACTCGGCGTAAACACGTCTGATGACTTCGTCATCGATGGCCAGACCTTTCTTCATCCTCATGACCTATATCTGGCGGTTCTGTATCACGGGGGCATCGTCGCCCTCGGCTTCCTGGTAGCGCTGATACTTCTGGTCCTCCGGTCGCTGTGGCGCAACTATGAAGCGCTGGACGCCAAACTCGCGCTCGGATTGTTCTCCGGAGCGCTGAGTGCTTTTCTTCTGGACGGGCACGAGCTGGTGGACAAGGTGGGGGCCGCGTGGCTCCTGTTCTGGCTGCCCGTTGCGCTGGCACTCGGCCTCGAGTGGCGGCGCGTTCGATGCCGACACCGGGTCCAGCGAGCCTCTGAACCGGAGCCGGTGCGAGTCCTACACAAGGCTCCGTGATGGGGGCGCTGAGCTCAGCATTGCATTCTCAGTGCGACGGCTTCCTCGATCGCCAGCAAAGTCTGGGTCGCCGTCTGCTCCCAGGTAAAGTTGCGCGCGTGCCGCGCGGCTCTGGCACCCAGATCAGCCCGTGTGGCTTCATCCTGCACGAGCAGGCGGATCGCGCCCGCGATCTCCGCAACGGAGCAGGGATCGACGAGGATCGCACCTTCACCAGCTACTTCGGGCATGGATGAGACGTTCGAAGTGATGACAGGCTTGCCGAAACTCATGGCTTCGACGATCTGCAGTCCGAATCCTTCGTACAGCGAAGGTGCGAGCAGGAACTGAGAACCGCCGTAGAGTTGCGCTAGATGAGAATCGCTGACGCGGCCAAGATAGCGGATTTTCCCTCCGGCCTCCGCTACCTGCATCTGTTTCATAATGGTCTTGTTTTTCCAGCCCGAGTTTCCGGCGATCAGGAGCTGATGCGGGCAACCCGTCTCTTGCACGACCATCGAAAAGGCCTCGATCACGCGCGCCAGGTTCTTTCGAGGCTCGATCGTCCCGACGAACAAGGCGTACGGAGGCTCGTCCCGCAGATCCTGCTCCGGCAGCGGCGCGATAGCAGGTGCGAGAGGTGTGATACGGATCTTGTCCTTCGCGAAGGGATAATAGTGGCTCACGTCTTCAAATGTGGCACGGGATGGCACCAGTACGACGCCTGCATGGTGTAGAGATGGCGGCATCAGTGCCTGCTCTACGAAGCGACCGAGGTGGGCCATGGTGCGGGATGCCCTGCGCCAGACGAGGTCGTGAATTGTGACGGCAGACGCAATATGCCCGAGAGCGAGCGGCAGATGATGGCGGGGTGACCAGAACAGGTCGATCTGATCTCGACGGGCCCAGATTGGGAACCATATCTGGGAAAAGGCCGTGCTCACGCCTCTGGACGTGGCCAGCCCGTGACGGACCTTGGAGACTTGGACTCCCGCTGGGAGTTGCAAGGGTCTGTCCCCGTACAGAAACCATTCGTGGGATGAGTTGGTCAGATGAGGCAGGATCGACCGCAGGTAGCGTCCGATTCCACCGCTGGACGAGGACAGGGGACGTGCGTCCACCGCGATCCTCAACGCTCTGAACCGTCCGCAGTCTTAGTGCCTGCGTCTGCTGTGCGGCCTTCAGTCAATTCGCGATACAATTCGGCATACCGCCGCCCCATCAGGTCCCCGGTAAAAAGCTCCTCATACCTTCGTCGCGCGTTCCTGCCCATGTGGCACGCCTTCTCCGGATGCTTCCAGAGCTGCTCCATAGCGTCGCGCAGGGCTGTTTCGGAACCCGGCTCCACGACCAAGCCAGTATTCCCATGGGCGTTGACATGACTGGTGCCCGAGCCAACTTCCGTCGATATCAGTGGCTTTCCATGCATCGCGCCTTCCAGAAGGGTGACGCCGAACGCTTCTGAGCGCATGTACGACGGAAACACGATGCCGCGACTGAGCCTTATTAGGCTGACTTTCTCTTCATCCGTGACTTGGCCGGCGAAGGACACGTTGTGAAGTCCGAGCCTGTTCGCTTGCTGTCGAAGCTCCGTCTCCGTCGGGCCTGACCCGACGATCACCACCCGAAACGGTGCACCTCTTACTGCGTCCAAGAGGATATGCAGCCCCTTGTAGTAGCGAAGTACGCCTACGAACAGGAAGAAGTCTCGCCCATAGCGCTCTTCGCATGCTCGCAGCACATGGCTGGACGGGTGACCGTACAGGCCCTCGTCGAGACCGATGGGGATCACATTGACCTTGTCCCTGAGCCGCGAAAGGACAGGGCTCGTTGAAAGATAGTTGGGAGACGTGCAAACGATCCTGTCCATGGAGCGCAGGAACTTCATCATCAAGGGCGCGTATACCAAGGCAAGTGCCTTTTGGCGCACGATATCCGAGTGGTAAGTCACCACGGTCGGCCTTCGGATCGACGTGCTGAGATGCAGAACGTCCGCGAACGGCCAGGGGAAGTGAAAGTGAACCAGATCCGCCCATTGCAGCAGGTGCCTGAAGGCCCGGAAGGCATCCAGGGAAAATCCACAGGACGCTACCTCCAGGGACAACTTCGACCGGTGAACATCCGCCTCGGGCCGCCTCACGGTCATTGGATCCGGCCTTCGGCTCAGGCAGAGTACGCGGCTTTCGACACCGCGGTGTCTGGTCGCCAGGCAGATCTGTCTTATTACCTCTTCCAGTCCGCCCTGGGTATCGGGAAAGTAGGTCCTGTAGAGGTGAAGGACGCGCAAAGAACTTCCTTGGGCAGGCGGGCGAGGCGCCGATTATAGGCCGGTTGGCGACCCACCGCGCAAACCTGCGGCGTGCGGCGGGGTAGCGCCAGCGGCTGCAACGGCGAAGGACGGGACGGAGGGGCGTTGTCGACTCGTGGGGTGTCTTACGGCAAAATGCCGCCCTTTCGCGATCGTAGCGCAGGCAGGATGTATTCAGCGATCAGCTCGCCTCATCACCCGTTCGGTACTGGTCCCTCCGGAGAGGCTCGAGTCGTTGCCTCGCGCGACGGGCGAGGCTTCGCCGTCACCAGCGGCTCGCTCTGTCAGCTGCACGGGCGCTGAAGGGCTGAGCAGTGAAGGACTGAGCAGTGTGGGGTAAGATCGCAGATGCGCTGTCGGACATACGTGCTGGTCTGCAGATGCGACGCGTATGGATCGCGTTGGCCAGCGAGGACATTGGAGACCAGCATCGCAGAACCACGCTGGGCCCGTGGTGGCTTCTAATCAATTATCTTGCTTTTGCTTCCACCTTCATCTTCTTGTTCCGACGTGGAGCAGGCATCCCCAGCTATCAGGCCTACGTGGCCACCGGCCTGCTGGTCTGGTTCTACATCATGGAGACCATCAGCCAGAGCGTATCCCTGTTCGTGAGGGAGGAGAGCTTCATAAAAGGAACACGGCTGCCCTTGTCGGTGTATGTGCTGCGGCTTGCGCTTCAGTCGCTACTGCGTGCGGGCTATGCATCAGTCGGCTGCCTTGCGTTCCTGGCCTTCAGCGATGTGGCGGTGTCGTTGTCCTGGATCTGGTCACTGATAGGTGTCGCGGTCATCGTCGTGGCCACGCCCGCCGTTATCATCGTCTTTGCATTCCTCGGAGCGTTCTTTCCGGACGGGCAATATATCGTAAGTAATGTTATGCGGATCGGCATGTTTCTAACTCCGGTGTTCTGGGCTCACGGTGGTGAGGGTGGAATGCGCGCCGCCCTTTACTACTGGAATCCCTTCACGTACTTCCTTGAGATGGTGCGGGATCCGGTCCTTTACGGACTGTTTCCGTGGCGAGCAGTTAGCATATGTCTGCTCATCACCGTCGGAATGTGGAGCACGGCGCTCATCCTGTTCGGCCGACTACGGCGCAGAGTTGTCTTTGTCCTCTGATGGTCTACATCCGCGTTCACGATCTGCAGCTCACCTACCACCTGCGCAAGAAACTCAGCCTGGCGCCGCGGGATACCCGCCTTTCCGGCGAAGGTAGGATCGGAGGGCGCGGCCGCCGGCAAATGATTCGGGCCCTGGACGGAGTGACTTTCGAGCTCAAGCCGGGGGACCGTCTGGGGCTGACGGGACCGAACGGGGCGGGTAAGACGACACTGCTCAAGGTCCTCTATGGCATATACGAGCCCACAGGCGGCAGTGTCGAAATTGAGGGGCGTGTCGATGCACTCTTCAATATCAACCTCGGCTTTCGGAAGGAGGCGACGGGCCGGCGTAACATTGAACTACGCGGTCTGATCAATGGCTGGAGCGACGAGGAGATCGAGGCGCGAACGCCGGAAATCATCGAGTTCAGCGAACTTGGTGAGTTCATCGAGATGCCTTTCAAGGCGTACAGTGCGGGGATGGCTGCTCGCCTTGCCTTCTCGATCGCCACGAGTCTAGAGCCTGAAATTCTGCTGATGGATGAGTGGATCGGTGCGGGGGATCGGAGCTTTCAGGAGAAGGCCAGGAGGCGTATGCAGGAGATGGCCGAACGTGCGGGCATCATAGTCATTGCGAGCCACAATCAGCGGCTTTTGAATAGGACGTGCAACAAGACGCTTCGCCTCGAGCGAGGAAGGGTGGTTGCATGTGACTTGGATCGCTCCGAGAAAGTCGACGTTCCTGTTCATCGCAGCGGAAGTTGATCGTAGAACATGGCCCCCCAGAGCGAGATTGTCTCCACGTCGACTGACGTGAATCCCGGACACACAGCCGGCGTTTGTGTTCTCGTGCTGGGAATGCATCGTTCCGGAACGAGCGCCCTGACGAGGGTTTTCAGCCTGCTGGGCGCCGGGCTGCCAGCCCGGTTGTTGACCTCCAGGGACGGCAATGAGACGGGCCACTGGGAATCTCAGACGCTCATCGATTATCACGATCACCTGCTATCCGAGCACCAAAGCTTCTGGTTCGATTGGCGACCTTTCGATCCATTTCGAGTCTCAGTTGAGCGGCGGCGACAGATTTGCAGTGAGCTTTCCGACCTTATTCGGACTGAGTTCCGAGGAGCTTCGCCCGTCGTCGTGAAGGATCCGAGGATCTGCCGCTTCGTGCCTCTGTTTCTAAAGGCCGCTGGCGCAGCGGGTTACGAGTCCAGGATTGTCATCCCCGTCCGCAACCCGTTGGAAGTGGCGGAATCTCTTGCTGACAGGAACGGCTTCAGGAAGGGGCATAGTTGCCTGCTCTGGCTGCGACACGTGCTCGATGCAGAGGCTGAGTCACGTGGGCGCCCACGAGCGATCCTCGCATACGAGGAGCTACTGAAAGATTGGAGGTCCGCGATCGCCGGCCTCCGTGCCTTGCTCGGCGACGTACTTTCGGATCCGAAGGAGGGCGTCAAGAAAGCCATCGACGATTTTCTGGAAGGCGAGCGACGTCATTACCGCCATACGACCGAGGAGGTGCTGCTCGACCCCGCATTACGCCATTGGATATCCGGAACCTACGGTGCCCTTCAATGTCTGATTGCGGATCCAAACGATCTCTCGGCTTTGGCGACCCTCGACGGGATACGCACCGAGTTCGACAACGCGGCTCCCTACCTACAGTGGCTTCAGGACGAGGCAAACGAGTTGGCACGCGTGGAAGTCGCGAAACTGGATGAAGCTCACCATGCGGAGCTTGACGAGGTCACGCGCCGGTTTGCACAACAGGAGTGCGAGGCGGAGCGGCTGGAGTCGGTCGTTCGCTCCGTCGAAGCTCAAAGGGACGACCTCAGTTCGCGACTGGCGGAACTTGATCGGAGCTTCTCTTCTGCAATGGCGAAGAATGCCGAGCTCGAAGTAGCGGTCGAGCGCCAGACCGATCTACTTTCTGCGATCTATCGATCAACTTCCTGGAGGGCGACGGCACCGATGCGGGCGAGCGTCGTTGCCGTCAGAAGGTGGATCAGCTTCGGCGCCGCGAGGTGGCACGGCGTCAGGCTTCCGTCGATTGCGCGTACCTTTGGCCATTACGGCTTCGCCCACGTGGTCACGCGCGGATTCTCGGTTCTGAGGCAACGAGGAGCTCACGGGCTGCTTTCGCATGCAACGGCAGCGATGCGCTATGTGGAAGGTCGAGGTGAAGCTGAGATGCGGGCGGGCCCTCAGCAGCTGATTGATGAGCGACTGGCCTTCACCGTTCGTCTCGGGTCCTCGCGGATGTCCGCACCACGTACTGGCCGCGGTTCGGTCGTCATTCTTTCGGATACGGAACTCGCTCAGTGCATTCGCTATCGGATTAAACATAAGCTGGAAGTCCTTTCGGGAAGGGGAATCAATGCGGAGTACGGACAGCTCGGGGATCTCTACCGGTCGGTGAACCTGTTGCAGTTCTGTCACACGGTCATCTTCTATCGTGTGCACATGAATGATCTCTTTATGATCTACTACGATGAAGCGCGCCGGTTGGGTCTCAATGTCGTCTACGACGTGGACGATCCCATCTTTGCGCGCGACGTTCACGGCACCAACACGAATCTGGATCTTCTGGATGCCAGCATCAAGCTGGGGCAGATGCGGGACACGGTGAAGTTTCGGCAAGCGCTTGCGCTGGCAGACTTCCTGACTGCCAGCACGCCGGAGCTGGCCGCGCTGATCGAGAGCACGATATCCGAGTACAGGGGCCAGAACAGGGGAGTGCGCCCACCCGTCTACCTATGGCGCAACGTTGTCGATCGGGAGGCGATTGAGCTGGGTCTTGAAGCCGCTCGAAACCATGAGGGTCGGCGAGAGCACACGCTGACCATCGGCTACTTCTCGGGCTCCCTTGCTCACGAGGCGGACTTCAATGTTGCTCTGCCCGCGCTGGTTCGAGTGATGCGCAGGCGTCCTCACGTCAGGCTGGTGCTCTCGGGGCACGTGGTCGAGCGCGATGAGCTTAGGGAATTCCACTCTAGAATACAGCGGCGCCCCTTTTCCGATTATTCGGAGTATCTGGGCGGCATCGCTGAATGCGACTTGGTGATCATTCCACTCGTTGAGGACGCCTTCAACCGGTACAAAAGCTGCGTTCGGATGTTGGACGCAGCCGTAGTGGGCAGGCCCGTCGTCGTATCGCCCGTTGGCGACTACGTTCACGTGGTCGAGCACGGTGCCACAGGGTATTTTGCCGCTGCTGATGAATGGGAGGAGGCGATTGGCGCGATGCTGGATGACAACGCGCTAAGAGACAGGATTGCAGCCAACGCGAGAGACGTTGTGTTGGAACGCTTCTCTACAGCAAGTTGCTGGGACTCTCTGGATCCTGACCTTTCTGGACTGTTGCGAGGATGTATTGAAGCTTCTTGTAGTTAACATCTACTTCGACCCGTACAGTTTTGGTGGCGCAACTGTCGTCGCCGAGCAGACGGCATCCCGCCTGAGCCTGCAGCACGGCTTCGAAGTCACGGCCGTCTCGGGCCGGTTCGGTTCGCTCCCCTGCTCCAGCGTCGTCCGACATCGCACACGATTCGGATTCGAAGCCTTCAACGTGGGCGTGCCGATCGACCAGCTACGGGAGTACGACCAGCGCTACACGAACACGACGTTCAAGGCCGCTTTCGAGCGGATCCTGGAGTATGCGCAACCTGATGTCGCCCATGTCCATTGTGTGCAGGAAATCGGCGCTGCCTTTTTCGACGTTCTAGCTGATAAGGGGATCCCCTTCGTCGTCACCGTCCATGACTTCTGGTGGCTGTGCGAACGGCAGTTCATGATCGACATCGATCAGCGTCCTTGCGATCAGCGCCAAATAGACTTGTCCGTCTGTGCCCGATGTAGTGGAGAGAAGAGCAGGGTAGAACGGCGTTTTCAGTATCTCCACTACCAGCTGCGAAAGGCCAGTAAGATACTGGCTCCAAGTGAGTTCCTGCGTGGAATGCTCATCGACAATGGATTTGAGGCTGATCTCGTGGTGGTCAACAAGAACGGAGTTCAGCCCCCGTCATCCGAATTTCGGAGACGGGAACAGGATGACGTCGTGTTTGGGTTTGTCGGTGGACCGGGCGAAATGAAGGGCTGGAATCTCATAAAGGCGGCGTTTGCCGAGGCTCAGATCGGGAACTTTCGCCTTCTTGCCATAGATGGCGGGGCGAAGGTAGACGGTTCATGGCGATCGGAGCTGCAAGATTCGAGTATTCCGGTGCAGATCCTACCCGCCTACGATATTGAAGATATCGATGACGTCTTTTCCGGCATGGACGTACTTCTGAGCCCCTCGCTGTGCAAGGAGACGTTCGGGTTGGCGGTGCGCGAGGCTCTGTTGCGAGACGTGTGGGTCATTGCTTCGGATGCAGGCGGTCTTGCCGAAGACATTGTGCAGGGGGAGAACGGGCGGATTCTTCCATGGCCGCCCACGAAGTCGGCACTCGTGAAGGCCATCGAGGAGGCTGCTGTCAGGGAGCGCGCTGCGCTTCCCCACAAAGACCGAGTAACCACCATTGACGAGCAGACTCGGGAACTTGCCGCGATCTTGCGGCAGTCGGCTCGTCGGGTGGAAGTGGCGTAACTGGAGCACGTATGCCGGTCCGTCGACTCTTCCTGTCGGTAGGCGCCATGAAGGCGGGCACGACGTTTCTGTTCAACCTGTGCGATCGCCATCCCGCAGTGTATTTCACGCCTGAAAAGGAGCTGCACTATTTCGCCCACACTCAGGGCCTGTCCACTGAACTGCAACGGCCACTTGTTGCGCCGAGGGGGCTGGTTGGAGTTCGCCAGAGGTTCTTCGCGGGGCGCCACGACATCCTGACTTTTCAGTACCGCCGGCGTAGGCTTTCGATGGTGATGCACAATCGCTTTTCGAAACTCCAGGACGCCGACGAGCTGCGAGAAATCGTAAAATGGTACTCCGACCGCTACCTTGCAGACCCGGTCGACGAGGTCTGGTTTGACCGTGTATTCGAGGCGGCAGGTGAGCGATGGGCTGCAGACTTCTCGAACTACAATGCGCTGTTGGACGATGCGGGCTGGGCCGCGGTGCGGCGCCATTGCGAGGAGCTGAGGGTACTTTACTTGCTACGCGACCCGGTGAAGCGGCTGTGGTCGCACATGAAGTTCGAGCTCTTGCCTTCCGGTGGCAAGGATGCTCTCACGTCGGGAGACAGAGCGCTGGTGGAATCCTTTCTCTCGGGGCCGAGCTCGGCGCACGCGCGCTACGCAGACATAATCAAATCGCTGAGGCGGAATCTTTCAAGCGACGAGCTGAGAATCGTTAACCTCGAATCTTTCGTGGAGGACTTTCCCCGTTCTATGGTAGAGCTTGAGGATTTCCTTGGGGTCGAGCATTTCGAATACGACCTGGTCGATCCCACCAGGAAGGTGAACGCAACGGAGCAGCTTCAAATACCGGAGTTCATTGGCGAGCGGCTTCTGGAGGTGACGAGGCCTCAGATCCAACAGCTGTCGGATTTGGGGTTGACGGTGACGGCTGGATGACCGTGAGCAGGCCGTACGTTGCCGATGCGTTCCTGCGGACGCGATTGTGAGACGATTCTCATCCGTGTACCTACGGCCTGTCCGCTCGGGCGCCGGTATCCAACTATCCCCGCTCTCCGATCAGGGACGTTCCATTCCGGCGGGCTTGTTTCGGATCTCCTTCAGTATTGATGAGGAGGACAGCGAGGTTCCGGCGATTCTGGAGTACCGTAGCGGTGGTCCTGAGAGCAACAGAGCCTCGTTGCCCCTGAAACTGACGATCAAAAATGGGAAGGCCTCGACTGGGTTCTACCTGCCCGAGCCCGCCTCTGATCTGAATCTGCAGATAGCGTCCGACGTCTCACCGATACGGGGTCTACTGCGCGTGCAGCGGCAGTCCTCCGTGATCAAGGAGCTTGCGGAGATTGCAGCGGCGGTGGCGCGGCAGCTTGTTCAACCTCGCGCGCTTCCTCGGCTTGCCGTCAGGACCTGTGTCACCATGAGGCGCGGCGGTGTACCGGCACTTCTTAGGGGGCTCCGTAGACTCGCGAACGGAGATCCCGAGCAGAGCCTGCAGGTCGCATACGGCGACTTCATACGGCAAGAGACAGCAGAGTTCGACTCGCGTCGTGAACGTCTGCTTGCAGAGGTGGCCGGGATAGCTGGTCCACCGGTAATAGAAATCGTTTTGGTCAGTGCTGGCGTCGGCGCCGAAGAGCTGACGCGCTCAATTGAGAGTCTTCAAGCACAGGTGTGGCCTCATTGGCGGCTGTGGCTGCGAGAAGGGAGTGCAAAGCCCGAGCTGTTGACCTGCAGGATGGTCTACTGGCCGGACGAGATGCCAGCGGCATCGATGTTCGGCGACGATGCTTGGGTGACGTTCGTTCGCTGCGGTGACCTTCTGGCTCCGGATGCGCTTCTGGAAGTGGCACGAGCGGCAATCTGCAATCCGAGCGCCGCACTGATCTACACGGACGAAGACGTATTGGATGCGGACGGGCGCCGATACCGGCCGGACTTCAAGCCTGACTGGAATATCGATCTGTTTCTTTCCTTCGACATGCTCGGCAGTTTGTCGTGCTACCGCGGCGACCTGCTCAACGCGCTGGGAGGTATGAGGCCGCCATGTGGTTTGGCGGAGCGGTACGACCTTGGGCTTCGCGCATCGGAACGACTGGAGCCGGGGCAGATCGTTCATGTCTCCAGAGTTCTTTATCACAGAAAATCCTTCGACAAGACGTTTCAGCCGGATGGGCCAGTCGGTAGAGGGTGTGGTAGCGCGGAAAGGTGTTATCTCCGCGAATATCTGGCTCGCAACGGGGTACGCGCGAACGTTGAAGAATCGGGAAGCGTTCATCGAGTGGTTTACGAGCTTCCTTCACCGCCGCCGAGAGTAAGTATCATCATCGCCACTCGTGATCGCCTGGACCTGCTCCGCGGATGCATTGACTCGATCCGCTCTATCACCGATTACCCTGACTACGAAATTATCGTAATCGATAATGGATCGCGGAAAGCCAGGACGATCGCCTGGCTTCAGGAACTGGAGGCTCGGGGAGTTATCCGGGTGGCGCGCAGTGATGGGCCGTTTAACTTTTCAGCGCTGAATAACCTGGGTGCATCATTGGCGTCTGGTGACATCCTGGCGTTACTGAACAACGACATAGAGGTGGGGTCAGCCGATTGGCTCACGGAGATGGTCGGCGTTTGTCTTCAGCCTGGGGTGGGAGTTGTCGGCGCCAAGCTCTACTATCCGGAAGGCGCTATCCAGCATGCAGGTCTCGTGCTGAACCCGGAGACCGTGGCCAGCCACTGGTTTGGGAACTGTCCCAAGGACTATGGGGGTCCGCGTGAGCGCCTCAAGGCACGGCAGCGACTTTCCGCGGTGACGGGTGCATGCTTGGTGACACCAAAACCAACATACGAGGAGCTGGGTGGGCTGGACGCCAGGCACTTGGCCGTAGCGTACAACGATGTGGATTATTGCTTAAGAGTTGACTCTTCAGGCCGGCGCGTCGTCTTCACTCCGCATGCGAAGATCATACATCGGGAGAGCGCGAGCCGGGGCTCGGATGCGATGCCGAGAAAGCTCACTCGCCTTCACAGAGAGCTAGCGTTCATGAAGCACCGGTGGCGGGACGTTCTCCGCCGGGATCCCTGGGCTATGCCCGGCGCGCCAGCCTCGATCGTGCAGAGGGGATGGTCGTCCGCGTGAGCTGGTCATTGCCGTGGACCGAGGAAAACCAAACGACGGAAGGGGCTACTGCCAAATGATACTGATAGTGTCCGGTCCCGGGTATGCCGGAAAGTCGACGTTCATCGCCGATCGCGGACGTGGGGTCATTGATTTCCCGCCCAACGCGGAGGTGGAGTACCTCGCTCCATTCATTCGGTCCGGACGCAAGCCGTATAGTGGAATGGTTCTGCACTACAACATCGGAAACAGCCGGGCGGCGGTTGCGCGGAGCGGTCTGGAGTCGTTGAAGAAGGCGGCTCCTGGCGATGAGTTTTCAGCCGTCGTGTTGGTGACTCCGGAGACCGAACTCCGTGAACGAATCTTTTTCGATGGCGGTGCCACCGGCAGATCAGTCGAAAGGATCGCGGCGGCGCGGGAGCATTTCGCGAGCCCGGGAACTCTCCATGGGATATATGAAGCGTGGTTGCAGGCGCTGGAGGGGGCAGGAATCGAATACAAACTCGTGTCGAGCACTGGAGGGACGTTCAGCGAGATCTCCAGGGAGCGCCTGGCCGAAGTGGTTGCCGAACAGTCCACTGCAACGAAGACCCCGTATTCCTACGCCGAGATTGCGTCGTTTCTCCACGATGAGGCCCTTCATCGCTATCACCGCGTAGAGCTCCCCTATGGTCTGCACACACGCGGTCAGGATGTATGGCAGCGCTTCCCGATGATGTTTCCGCGGGATCTTCGTGGCTGGTCGGCATTGGATATAGGGTGCGCGCATGGCGCCTTCTCGTTCGAGGCCGAAAGGCGCGGAGCAAAGGTCGTAGCGAGCGACATAAACAAAGAGCGTCTGAGCGGAGCGGCCAGGCTCGGAGAGATCCTCGGTAGCTCCGTGCGGTTTTCAGCGACCAACTACCTGGATCCGCGGCTACGCCGCAATGAAACGAAAAAGCATGACCTGGTCCTTGCCCTTAATGTATTGCATCACGTCCCGGATCCGACGGAAGCGCTGACTTCGCTTTCTGCCATGGCCAGACGATGCGTGGTGCTCGAGTTCCCTACCAGTCGCGATCCGCTCTACCAGAACAAGCCGATGCGTCAGAACGTTGGACCGCAGCTGGTCGAAGCGTTGTCGCTGTTCAAGGAAGTCAGGATGCGCCCCTCTCCGAAGGAGGGACGGGTCATCGCCGTCTGTTATACCGAGGAGCCCCGCGATGGAAGCAACGAGCGTAGCTTCGTCGAGAGGGGCGGCAGGCGTGGTACGCCGAGACACGAGCGGAGGAGTCTGTCTTCAGCGGATGCTTCTTCCGGCAGCTGTCCCAATGAGGTACGTTCCGCTGGCAGCTTTTTCCGCCAGGCGCTCGATCGCTTCAAGCTAGCGTTCAAAGGCTAGTGCTCGCGGTAATTTGACACCAAGCGTTGCGGGCCGGTCGTCATTCCGACCCGGCCCGCAATGCGCCGTCCGGGGTTCTCAATTCAGTCGAAAGTCGCGATCTGGACGTTCTGGCACGTCGTGTTGGCGTCGCAACTACCACGCTCGGTGATTTGACTGTATCCGTCGTCGTTACTGCTCGCCGGACCCTTGTCCCGGATGATCACCTGCATTTGTGCGCCGGCCATATTGTAAACACCGGTTCCCTCGAGCACCTCGCGTCCGGCAAGACCTACCGCTCCTTCTTCCAGCTTGCCGTTGAAGCTGGCAGTTCCGTCGACGTCTGCGAAGCCGCCGGTGAGGTAAACGGTCGTCGACGTGACGAGTGGGTCGCCGCCCAACGCGTTGGAGTCTGCGGTGTAGTCGCACGTCGGGAAGACATCGAGTTTGCAGCGATTCGGGTTGTTGAAGACGACGAGAAGCAGCACGTAAGCGTGGTTGGGGGTAAGACCGACCGCACTGACGTTGATCCTGAACATGTCGTCGCTGCGACGCAGACTCGCGAGGCCCCCAGTATCTACCTGACGGTTGGTGATGTCGTAGATGCTGGTGGTCTGTCTGGGAGCAGCGCCGATTGCGACGCTGGGTACTGTGATCATGATGATGAGGGCTGCTGCAATTCGAGACATAAAGTTCACCTTGTATCGGTTGGCGGTGGGCCGCTTGTCCGATCCCTGGGGTTCATTGGGGTGGGCATCCTGTTTGGTGATGTGTCGGCTGCTCATCGGTGTCGCCCTCCTCACTCGAACGTTGCGAGTTGCACGTTGTCGCAAAGGTTGACGTCACAACCGTAGGCATACTCGGTCGTCTGCCGATAGTTGTTGAGCGCTCCCCAAGGGCCCTTGTCTCGAATGATGACCTGAAGGGGGGCACCGTCCATGTTGTAGATGCCGGTTCCTTCGAGAACCTCGCGGCCAGTGAGCCCGACAGCGCCTTTTTCCAGCTTGCCGTTGAAGATGACGTCTCCGTCAGCGTCGGCGACGCCCCCGGTCAAATAGACCGTGGTCGAGGTAACCAATGGATCACCTCCCTTGGCGCCGGAGTCCACCGTGAAATCGCAGTGAGAGAAGGATGTCATCGAACACGCCAGAGGATTGTTGAACACGACGAGATAGAGCACATAGGCGTGCGAAGGCTCCAGCCCGACCGCGCGGACCGTGATTTTCAGGATCTGATCATCCCGTTTCAGTTCAGCAGTCCCGCCAGTGTCCGTACGCGACGCCACGTCTACCACCGCAGTCGTCTGGGTCGGATTGAACGAGGCATTGGCAGCCATGAACGGAGATAGAGTCAGTAAGAGAAATGCTACCGTACGTATCATTTGGGGTACCCCCTCGGTTTTCGGAAATCAACTCTGTGCAAACCTCACGAGAAGCTCGCTAGCCGGATAAGGCCTGGTGGGGAATCAGCAGTCGCCGCAACCATCGGTGCGCTCCCCGGAGTACCCAATGTTAAGCAAGTTCCGTGCCTGGCTGGGGCGCAGTGCAACCCGGTCGGTTCGGGCCCTAACTCAGCAGCAGGTGGAGGTGATGCCGCGGGAAGAGAGTCACCAGGTGTTCGATTTGCTCGCGGTGTCGGCCACCGCGTTTTCCGCGCGACCCGGTGGCCCCAGAGTGTGCGTGCCGGCTTGTTGGGCGCCTGGCGCGGCGATCTTGACGAACGGGAGAACGGTCAAACTGTGCAGTGCCTCATTGTACTATCCGTTCGCCAGCGTCAAAATCCGACGAGGTTTCCAGGAAAAGAACATACGCATGCTCGGTTTCACACGAGCGGCCGTGGTCAAACTAACCATCGTCGCGGCAATCTTCTCGAACGTGGCTGGCTGCGCCACCAACGCATATACAGGCGAGCGTCAGGCGTCGAACGCCGGTGTCGGTGCTGGAATAGGCGCCGCAGTAGGGGCAGTAGCGGGAGTGCTCTCGGGTAATGATGCCGACGAACGGCGTAGGCACGCTTTGATCGGAGCGGGCATTGGCGCGTTGGCCGGTGCGGGCATCGGCAGCTACATGGATCGCCAGGAAAAGCGCCTGCGCGAAGAGTTGCAAGGCACCGGTGTCAGCGTTACCCGGATCGGTGACGACATCATTCTGAACATGCCGGGCAATATCACCTTCGCCACCAATCAGGCGTCAATCGAGTCGAACTTCTACCCGGTGCTGAACTCGGTGGCTAAGGTGGCCAAGGAATTCAACAAGACGTTGATCGACGTCGCCGGTCATACGGACAGTACGGGCACGGTCGCGTACAACATGCAGCTTTCCCAGGAACGGGCGAACAGTGTCGCCAGATACTTGCAAAACCAGGGTGTCGATGCCACGCGAGTCTATGCTGAGGGATATGGCCCTCACTATCCCGTTGCCGACAACAGCACCCCCCAAGGGCGTGCCGAGAACCGTCGCGTGGAGATTGCTTTAAAGCCGCTCACTCAGAACGGATGAGTGCTTGGTCATAGCGGCACGTTCAGCGTGCCGTCCACATCTCGCTCCTCGCAAAAGGATTCGAACTCGCTCCGGAGATGCGCGACCTTAGTGCCTTGGGGAATTTCGACCGTCATTGTCAAATTGAAGATCGGTGTGCCCGTGTGGGCCGCGTGCTCCATTTCCGTTTTCAGATCCCTGATGTTGATATTGCGCGCAGAATAGAAGCTGGCGATGCCGTGGACTATCCCCGGATGGTCCATCGCCACGACCCTGACCTGATATGGAATGTTGCCTCGGGGGATGCGTTCAGACGTGTTTCGGAACAAGTAAGCGAAGTCTGATGCTCCAGCGATTTCGGCCAGCCGCTTGTTCAGTTCACGCAACGCCTTTTCGTCCCCCACCACCGACATCAGCACCGCGAACTCGCCCCCGAGAACGGTCATTCGGCTGTCTTCGATCGATAGTCCCAGAGAGAACACCGCCTCAGTGAGTTCGTGGACGAGGCCAGGTCGGTCGCACCCGATGGTTGAGATTACAGCCCTGGTCATTGTTGAGGCCTCTGCTGCTCTTTAAGCCGGTTCATGATGCGTCATCGCCGATCTGGTAGATTCCGGGTTCTGACAGCACCAGACGTTCACAAATCGGTGTCCAAGAGCTCCAGCAGATAATTGCCGTAGCCGCTCTTGGCAAAGGCGTTCGCCAATCGCTCGAGTTGTTCGTCGGCGATCCAGCCCAGGCGCCAGGCCACTTCCTCCGGACAACCCACTTTCAAGCCCTGGCGTTTCTCCAGCGTCTGAATGAAGTGCGCGGCCTCCAGCAGGGAGTCATGAGTGCCCGTGTCCAGCCAGGCCATTCCTCGGGTCATGAGCCGCACGTCGAGCAGGTTGTCCTGCAGGTACAACTTGTTGACGTCGGTTATCTCCAGTTCCCCGCGCTCGGAGGGCTTGATCGACTTTGCGATGTCCACCACCGACTCATCATAGAAGTACAGACCAGTGATGGCGTATCTACTTCTGGGGCGGCTTGGTTTTTCCTGGATCGATGTGGCTCGGCCGTGGCCATCCAGCGTAACGACACCGAAGTCCTGCGGATTGCTTACCGGGTAGGCGAAAACCGTTGCGCCCGTCCGGGTGTAGGAGGCTTGTCTCAGCAACTGGACGAGGCCGCTGCCGAAGAACAGGTTGTCTCCGAGAATCAGCGCGCTCGGCCCACCTCGGACGAAAGGCTCGCCGATGATGAAAGCCTGCGCCAGCCCGTCGGGAGACGGCTGGATGGCATACTCGATCTGCATTCCCCACTGACTGCCATCGCCGAGGATCTGTTGGAATCGCGGGGTGTCCTGCGACGTCGATATGACCAACACCTCCCGGATACCGGCCAGCATGAGGGTGGTAAGGGGATAGTAGATCATGGGCTTGTCGTAGACGGGCAGGAGCTGCTTGCACACGCCGAGCGTGATCGGATGCAGCCGAGTGCCAGACCCGCCCGCGAGGATGATACCCCGCCTCGTCACAGTGCGGCTACCGTCAGGCCCAGTCGCTCCAATCGGTAGCTCCCATCGAGCACCGATTTCCACCACCACTCGTTGTGCACGTACCACTCCACGGTCTTTTCCAGCCCCGACTCGAACGTCTCTGCCGGCGTCCAGCCGAGTTCTCGCTCGATCTTTCGCGCGTCGATGGCGTAGCGCGTGTCGTGCCCCGGCCGGTCTTCGACGAACGTAACGAGCTCGTCGAGCGGCCCGGCATAGCTGGTCGAAGGGCGGACCTTCTCGAGAGCACGACAGATTGCGCGCACCACGTCGACGTTCCTCTGCTCGTTGTGTCCGCCGATCGTGTACGTGTTGCCTGGCCGGCCGTCGAGAAGCACGGTCTGTAATGCACGGGCGTGATCCTCCACGAATAACCAGTCTCGGATCTGAGTTCCGTCCCCGTAAACCGGCAGCCGCTTTCCCTCGAGCGCATTGAGAATCATGTGGGGAATGAGCTTTTCGGGAAACTGGTAGGGGCCGTAGTTGTTTGAACAATTGGTGATCATCACCGGCAAGCCGTAGGTACGTCCCCAGGCTCTGACAAGGTGATCCGATCCTGCCTTGGTTGCCGCATAGGGCGAACTCGGCGCGTAGGCGGTCTCCTCGTTGAACAGCGCGCCGTCTTGTCCCAGATCGCCGAAGACCTCGTCGGTCGAGACGTGCAGGAATCGGAAGCCGTCGCTCTGTGCTCGGAGCTGATGATGCCTTCGTGCTGCCTGCAGCAGGTGGTATGTGCCGACGATGTTCGTCTGGACGAATGCGTCGGGCGCATCGATGGACCGGTCGACGTGAGACTCGGCCGCCAGGTTCATAACAGCCATGGGCTGAAAGTCGCCGAACACGGAATCTACGGCGCTCGGATCGCAGATGTCGACTCGAGCGAAGGAATACCGCGGCGACTGCGAAGCTGCACCCAGCGACGCGAGATTGCCGGCGTAGGTGAGATTGTCCACGTTCAGCACTTCGAAATCAGTGTGAGCGATGAGTTGTCGAATGACGGCCGAACCGATGAATCCGGCGCCACCCGTCACCAGAACCTTCATGGAATGTGCTCCCGGACGGCGGTGTGGTTGTGGTCTGCTCAGCGGGGCAAGCCTCCCGGCGGCATCGGAATTTTCGTACCATTGCGCCTGTCACGCCAGCGGAGTGATCCTCCATGGTCTCGAACTACTACAATGCTCGTTCGATTGCCGAGCGTGTTGAGCGAGGGGCGCATCGGGACGTCATCGGCGGGATGTGGGACGAGATCGGCAGCCTGCAACTGGATTTTCTCCGCAGCCAGGGGCTGCAGCCGCACCATACGCTGCTCGACATCGGTTGCGGCAGTCTGCGCCTCGGCGTGCGAGCCGTGGACTATCTCGAGCATGGCCGATACTGGGGCACGGACCTCAACGAAAGCCTGATGGCCGCGGGATACGAACGTGAGATCGTGCCAGCCGGGCTCGCCGACAAGCTGCCGCGCGGGCAGTTGCTCGTAGACGCCGACTTCGCCCTTGAGGGCGTGCCGACGCACGTCGACTTCATCATTGCCGCATCGGTATTCACGCATCTTCCGCTGAACCACTTGCGCCTGTGTCTGTTTCGGCTGGCCAACCACATCGAGAGCAATTGCGTTTTCTACTTCACCATCTTCGTTCCGCCGCGCGAGGCCGATGTGGCGGAGCCCCATGAGCAGGTGCCCGGCATCGTTACGTACGGCCATCGGGACCCGTACCATTGCCTGGCCACGGATCCGGGCTGGCTGGCCCGGAGCTCACCGTGGAGAATCCGCTACATCGGCGACTGGGGCCATCCGAGGAACCAGAAAATGGTCTGCGCGAACCTCGGTCGGATTCCCACGCTCGGCGATCTGGCGCGCCGGATCGCAGGGCCCGTCCGGTCACGCTGGCGGCGCCACTAGCGAAAATACTCCTGCACGTAATCCCCAAGCTCCACCACCCCGACCCGCTCCTGCTTCATGCTGTCGCGATCCCGTACCGTCACGGTATCGTCGTCCTCGATCGTCTGGAAGTCGACGGTCACGCACAAGGGCGTGCCCACCTCGTCATGGCGCCGGTAGGCTTTACCGATGTTCCCGGTGTTTTCGTACAGAATCCGCCCCAGTCCCAGTGACTGCAGGTCACGCTTGATCGCCAGCGCTTTGCTGACGATCCCGTCGTGATTGCGCTTGAGGGGCACCACCGCCACCTTGAGGGGCGAGAGGTGGGGCTTCAGCGACAGCACCGTGCGCTTGGAGCCGTTGTCGAGCGTTTCCACCTGATAAGCCTCGTTCAGCACCGCCAGCACGCCACGGTCGACGCCGGCGGAGGGCTCGATGACGTAAGGGACGATCCACTGGCCCGAGTCCGGGTCCTGCACCGCCAGCTTGGCGCTGGAATCGCGGTTCGGCATCACCTTGGCGGTCAGGCCGTAGTCCTCCTGGGATCGGGTATGGGAGCCCAGGTCGAAGTCCGTGCGGTTGGCGATGCCCTCGAGCTCCTCCACGCCGTGGGGGAAGTGGTACATCACGTCCACGGTCGCTTTGGAGTAGTGGGCGAGCTCGTCGGCGGGCACCCGGTAGAGCTCCAGACGATTGCGGTTGACGCCCTGGGCCGACCACCAGGCCAGGCGCTCCTCGACCCACTGCTCGTGCCAGCTCTCGTCCGTGCCGGGCTTGACGAAGAACTCCAGCTCCATCTGCTCGAACTCGCGCACCCGGAAGATGAAATTCCGCGGCGTGATCTCGTTGCGGAACGCCTTTCCGACCTGGGCGATGCCGAAGGGCAGCCGGCGGCTGGTGGAGTCCAGCACGTGCTTGAAGTTGGTGAAAATGGCCTGGGCGGTCTCCGGCCGCAGGTAGGCGAAGTGGCCCTCGTCGGCCACGGGGCCGACACTGGTCTTGAACATCAGGTTGAACGGCCGGGGCTCGGTGAGGTCCGCCGAGCCGCAGTTGGGGCACTTCGCGTCCGCCAGGTGGTCGGCCCGATGACGGGTCTTGCAGTTCCTGCAGTCCACCAGGGGGTCGGTAAACGTGTCCTCGTGGCCCGAATACCTGAGGGTCAGCGGATTGGTCAGGATCGCCGCGTCCAGGCCCTCCACGTCGTCGCGCTCGTAGACCATGGCGCGCCACCAGGCCGCCTTCAGATTGTTCTTCAGCTCGACCCCCAGCGGACCGTAGTCGTAGACCCCCTGCAGGCCGCCGTAGATCTCGCTCGACTGGAAGATGAAACCGCGGCGTTTGCAGAGCGAGACCAGCTCGTCCATGGATGATGCGGACACGATGGATCCTTCGAGATGCTTGCGGAACGTTGGCGGGCGCACTATAGCGAATCGTTCCAGCTGCGTCTGTGGTTCACGGGACGGCGCAAAGCCGCCTTACAACCTTAACATTCGTGCCACAGACCGTCACAAGAGCTGACCAACATCCGGCGCACTCATGTGGTGCAATGAGTTCACCGGCGGGGCTGTGTGGTACTGCCGGACAGAGTTCCCAGGCAGGTTCGAGGGCCGCCGGGGACACTCACGGACCGATCGAGGTGGGAGCATGAGAAAAAACGACGCGAACGATCTGAAACCGAAGTTTTTTCGGACAGGCAACCGATTCTTCCAGATCAACGGCCAGTGGTACTTTTCCGCCCGCGAGGGCGAGATCGGCCCGTTCCGCACCCGCCACCAGGCCGAGAGCGAAGTTCGAGCGTATATTATGGCGCGCCAGGCGGGGGAAGCCGCTCGAGGCAAGCTCAGGCGGGACGTGTCGGAGCCGACGGTCATTCCAGGCTACATATACCGGTCGGTGCTGTCGCTGCAGCAGCGCGTCGCCGACGACCGCTACCTGGTGCTGGACGACGTCGACTGACCTGCCTTTCCATGGTGCCGGCGCGCGGGTAGCGTGGTGACTCCTAGAGCGAAGGCCCCGCGCGTGGTGATCCAATGTTAAGATCTTCCGTTCGGGAGGTATCGACACCATGGGCTGGAACTACGGAAACATCCTCGACGGCTTGGGTCGTGCGGTAGCGCCGGACCGGCCGGCGCTGGTTCACGGCGACCGCGTCGTCAGCTGGAGCGATTTCACTCGCCGCAGCAACAACCTGGCGCGGCGGTTCCTGAACCGCGGCGTGCAGGCGGGCGACAAGGTGGCGTTCTACATGCGCAACCGCCCCGCCTACAGCGAGACGCTCGCCGCCTGCTTCAAGGCCCGGCTCGTGCACGTGAACGTCAACTATCGTTACGTCGACGAAGAGCTCCATTACATCCTGGACAACTCCGACAGCCGGATCGTCGTCTACGACGCGGAGTTCGCCGACCACGTGCGCGCCCTGCGGGCAGAGCTGCCCGAAGTCGGGTTGTGGGTCGAGGTGACGGACGACGGTGAGTGGCCGGAGGTGGAGTTCGCCGTCAGCTACGAGGAGCTGACCGAGATCGGTGACGGCTCGCCGCTGTCCCTGCACCGGTCCGGCGATGATCTGTTGTTTCTATACACCGGCGGCACCACCGGCATGCCCAAGGGCGTGATGTGGGCCCACGACGATTTGTGGCACGCAGGCGCCGCCGGCGCCAGCCCTGCCACCAACATGGTACCTCCCGCCGATCTCGACGAGCACTGCCGCAATGTTGCCGCCGGCCCCGGTGGGGTCATCGTGCCGTGCTGCCCGCAGATGCATGGCACCGGTCTGCTCACCACCATCGCTTCCTTGGCCATGGGCGGCACCGTGGTCACCCTGACCCAGCCGAGGTTCGATGCTGCCGAGCTGTGGGCGACCGTGCAGAGGAACCAGGTGAACTCGCTCGCCATCGTCGGCGACGCCTTCGCCAAGCCCATGCTGCGCGAGCTCGATGCGCACCCCGGCGAGTACGACATCCGCTCGCTGAAGAGCATCGTCTCCAGCGGCGTCATGTGGAGCCCGGAGGTGAAGCGGGGTTTGCTTCGCCACAACCCGGAGATGGTGCTCACCGATTCCTTCGGGGCTTCGGAGGCGGTCGGCTTCGGCCGTTCCGACACCACCATCGACGGCACCAGCGAGGTGGCCAAGTTTCAGCTCGGCGAGCACTGCAAGGTGTTCACGGAAGACTTCCGCGAGGTGCAGCCGGGCAGCGACCAGGCCGGGTTCGTGGCCCGTTCCGGGGCGATTCCCCGGGGATACTACAAGGACGAGGAGAAGACCGCGCGTACGTTTCCGGTCATCGACGGCGTGCGCTATTCCATGCCCGGCGACTATTGCAAGGTGGCTGCGGACGGCACCCTGATCCTGCTGGGGCGGGGCAGCGTCTGCATCAACACCGGCGGCGAGAAAGTCTATCCGGAAGAGGTGGAAGAGGTGCTGAAGACGTTTCCCGGCGTCACCGATGCGCTGGTGGTGGGCGTGCCCGACGAGAAGTGGGGGCAGATGGTGACGGGCGGTGGTTCAGCCCGAGCCGGGCACCGTCGTGGACGAGGTCGCCATTCAGTCCCACGTGCGCGAGCGGCTGGCGGGCTACAAGACGCCGAAGCGCATTCTGGTGAAGGAAGACCTCGGCCGAGCCAGCAACGGCAAGGCAGACTACAAGGGCATCACCGCATTCGCCCGGGAAGCGCTGGGCCGGTAGCAAGGCAGCGGATATGACGAGCGATCTCTTCGACCTCACCGGCAAAGCGGCCCTGATCACCGGCTCGAGCAAGGGCATCGGCAAGGCAATCGCCGAGGCCATGGCGCGTCACGGGGCCCAGGTGGTGATTTCCAGCCGCAAGGCCGACGCGTGCCGCGAAGTGGCCGCAGCCATCAACGCCGAGCTTCACGGCGAGCCGGGCGGCGCGGTGCCGATCGCCGCGCACATCGGCCACAAGGAGGAGCTCGAGCGTTTGGTTCGAGAGTCCCGGGACAAGCTCGGCCGGATCGACGTCCTCGTCTGCAACGCCGCGGTGAATCCGTACTACGGGCCCATGAGCGAGCTGCCGGACTCGGCGTTCGAGAAGGTTCTGGACGTGAACATCCTGGCCAATCACCGGCTGGCCCAGCTGGTGCTGCCGGAGATGGCGGCGCGGCGCGACGGCGCCATCATCGTCGTCTCCTCCGTCGGCGGGCTGAAGGGCAGCGGGGACCTCGGCGCCTACTGCATTTCCAAGGCGGCCGACCTGCAGCTCGTGCGCAATCTGGCGGTGGAGAACGGGCCCCACAACGTGCGCGTCAACGCCATCTCGCCGGGGCTGATCCGCACCGACTTCGCCCGCGCGCTGTGGGAGAATCCGCAGATCCTCGAACGCCGCACCGCACGCGACCCGCTGCGCCGCATCGGCGAGCCGGAGGAAGTGGCGGGCATCGCCGTCTACCTGGCGTCCAGGGCCGGCAGCTTCACCACCGGCCAGAACTTCGTCATCGACGGCGGCAGCACCATCGGCTGAATGCCCGCGCCTGCTGGATCCGGCCCGCGGATCAGTGGTGGGGCGGTGTGATCGCGGGCGGGTCGCTCGCCGGAAACGACTCGTCGAGCGCTTCGTCGAGCAGCGCGTCCTCGTCGTCCGGGTCCAGGTTCCGCGGCATCAGAGACCGCGGCTCCGGCTCCCGCAGAAGCCAGTACAGGGCCGCGCCCGCCAGCGCAAAGCAAAGCCATCGTCTCACTGGGATGCACCTCCGTTGCCATTGCCGTCGTTCTGCCAGTATGGCGCCGTGTCGAACCGCCGATAAAGCTGGCCGAGTGCGTCGCGGCTGACTTTCTGCGGATCCTGGGTGAGCGCCGGATCCGCCTTGAAGGCGCCCGGATCGGCGGTGAGCAGCGTGCCCTTGGTGGTCCAGTCCAGCGCCTGGAGCGGCACCGGAACCTGGCCGGCTGGACCGCCCGCCACGATCGCGAAGGCCGCGTCACCGGTGTCGGCGTCCACCATGATCTGTCGAACCGCGCCGAGGTCGTGGCCCTGGCGGTCCACCACCGCCGCGCCCCGCAGCGATTGGCCGAGCTGGAACATCGGCGGCGTCACCTCGGCCACCAGCTCCCGGCCCACCAGCGCCAGGTGGTGGGGCTGGTTTCCGTTGCCGCCGCTTGCAGCCGATGCTCCGCCCGCGCCCTGCGGGGACTGCTGCGCGACGGGTGGCGCGGACTGTGGCGCGCGCTGCTGGCCGCCGGAAGGCGCGGCCGGCTGGCGGGTCTGCTGCACGGGCGCCTGGGGTGCCTGGCTCTGCGCCTGGCTCCGGCCAGTTGCGCCCGGCGACTGCGGCTCTGGCTGATTGCGGTTCTGACCCTCCAGCGAGGCGACCTCGCTGGCGGGCGCCCAGTATTTGATCACATAGGTCGCCTCGGCCGGCTCGGTGAGCTTATTGAATTCGCTGCGGCTCAGGCGCGGCGCACTGCTGATCAGCTGTGCCGTGGCGGCGATGATGACCTGGCCGCCTTGCGGCTCCACCGTGGCTACGTCGAAGGGCACGATCAGCAGGTGTCCGTCGCTCTTCGGCGCCGATGATCCGGCAGACTGACCCTGGCCGGCGCCTGACAGTCCCTCCGGGCGCTTGACCGTTTTGACCTGGCCGCCCGTCTGGCTGGCGGTCTGGCCCTGCGAGGCCACGCGGGTGCCGGTCTGACCTTGCCCGGCAGTCTCGCCGGGGGCGGACGAGGACGTCGCGCCGCTGGCGAATTCGGTGCCCGTCGTGTCGACGATCAGGTGAGACAGGGTCCCTCGATCCAGATCGATCGTAACGAAGCGGAGCTTGCCGATGCGTTCGCCCTCGGCGCTCTCCACGCTGCGGCCGACGAGCTGATCGGCAGCCACCAGATTGACGGCGCCCGACTGGCCGGAGCGAGTGTTGGCGGGCGCGGCCGCCAGTGCGCCGGAACACACTGCCGCGCCGAGCGCGACGGCGAGGTGGAAGATGACGCGTCCTTGCATTGTTCCCTCCTGACCGCGGGATGGGTTTCGCTCGGCTGGCCCTGCATCTGTCGTGCCACGTTGTCCGGATTCACCGCCGGGGTCGGCGCTGGCGCTTACCGCGGGAAATCAATATCCTCGGCGCTTCTGCGGCGGGGGATTCATGACGGCGACCATCAACGACAACACCGCGACGCCGAAAGCATGGTGGTCGCGTGCGATTCTGGTGGGCGCGATCATCGCGGCAGCCCTGCTCCCCATCGGCGCACTGGGCACCCGGTTCGGCCTGTGGCCGTTCACCACCGGTTTTCTGTTGCTCGCCGCTGCCACGGTGCTGGCGGTCATCGGTTTCGTCACCGGCATCGGCGGCATCATCATTACCAGGGCTCGTCCCGGCCGGCCACACAGGCCCGGCCTGTATCGCGGCACTGTCATCTGCGCCGTGATTCTGGTGCTCATGGGCTTGCAGTTCTCCGCGGCTGCGGGCGCCCCACGCATACATGACATTTCCACCGACGTTATCGACCCACCGCAATTCGACCGCATCGTCGCCTTGCGCGGCGAGCAGGCAAATCCGCTGAATTTCGATGCCGCGACGATCGCTCCGGAGCAGCGCAAGTACTACCCGTGGGTGGACACGTTACGCAGCGACCTGGCGCCGGACGCCGCCCTCGATCGCGCGGTGTCTGTGTTGAAGGACATGGGGCTCGACATCGTCAACGTCGATCAGTCCGGCGGGCGGGTGGAAGCGACCGCCACCACCTTCTGGTTCGGCTTCAAAGACGACGTGGTGGTCAGAGTGCGGCTGGCCCCTGGCGGCTCGTTCGTCGACATGCGCAGCGTCTCGAGGGTGGGCGAGAGTGATCTCGGAAAGAACGCCAAGCGCATTCGTCGGTTTCTGGAGGCGTTCCGCCCGACGTCCTGACGTGACGACGTCTTGCTGGTTCGGCGCCAAGGTCGGCGGCCAATGTCGGCGGCCAGTGTCGAGCAGGTTAGAACTTCAGCAACTGCGCCGATAGATCGTTCAGATCGACCACACCGACCGCGTTCAGCCCTGGCATGTGGCCCGCGCACTCGCCGGGGTTGAAGATCACCTGCCCATCATCTACTTCGTGCCGGTGCAGGTGCGTGTGGCCGTGCAAGGCCAGCTCGTGCTGAGCGGACAGCGTGCCGTCGAACTCCAGCGGGTCGTGTACCACGACGATGCGACGGCCGTGCCAGACGAGATCGAGAGGCGGCTCCCGGAAGTGGAAACCGAAGCGGCCGATGGCGGCGTCCAGCGAGGCGCGTTCCCGGTCGTTGTTGCCGAACACACCGTAGAGCGGCGCCTGCAGGTGGGCGAACACCTCGAGCGTCTTCGCCTGGGTGATGTCGCCGGTGTGGATCACGCGCTCCACGCCGGAGTCGTTGAACAGCTCCACGATGCGGTGGGCGTTCTTCAGGTTGTTGTGGGTGTCGCTGACTATGCCGATGCGCATGGGAGGAGGTGGAAGCGGCCGCGGCCTCCTGTGGGAGCGACTTCGGGTCGCCATCGCGGCCGGGAGGCCGCTCCCACAGATCGCGGCCGGGAGGCCGCTCCCACAGGTAGGGGCTACACCCGCTCGAGGATGTGGATCCCGCAGGCGCTGCCGAGCCCGATGACGTGGGTCATGCCCAGGCGGGCACCTTCCACCTGACGCTTGCCGGCTTCGCCGCGGAGGTGAGTCGACACCTCGAAGATGTTGGCGATGCCGGTGGCGCCGAGAGGATGGCCCTTGGAGAGCAGGCCGCCGGAGACGTTCACCGGGACACGCCCGCCGAGCGCCACCTCACCTTCGTCGATCATCCGGCCGGCTTCACCGTCCTTGCACAGCCCGAGGTTCTCGTAGTGCAGGATTTCGGCCGTGGCGAAGCAGTCGTGCAACTCGACCAGGTTGATATCCTCGGGCCCGACGCCGGCCATCTCGTAGGCCTGCTTGGCGGCGAGACGCGTGCAGGAGTTGACGTCCGGCATCACCAGGTCGCGTTCCTGCCACGGATCTGACGTCAGCACAGAGGCGCGCACCTTGATGGCCCGCTTCATCAGCCCGAGTTCCTTGGCTTTCTTCTCGGAGCAGATCACCGCCGCCGCCGAGCCGTCGACGTTCACCGAGCACATGAGCTTGGTGTTCGGGTAGGCGATCATCTCGGCGTTCATCACCGTCTCGAGAGGCGTCTCGATCTGGTACATGGCCTTGGGGTTCAAGGTGGAGTGATGGTGGTTCTTCACCGATACCTTGGCGAACTGCTCGAACGTCGTGCCGTATTTGCGGGCGTGTTCCATGCCCGCTTCGGCGAACACGGCCGGCATGGTGCCGGAGCCGAGCAGGCCCTCTTTCGGGATGCCGGTGCCGCCGCCGGCGCCGCCCAGCAGGCCTCTGCCCATCTGCTCGACGCCCACGGTGAGCACGCAATCGTAGAGGCCGGCCTTGACCGCCGCCCAGCCTTCGCGGAAGGCGGTGGCGCCGGTGGCGCAGGCATTGGCGGTGTTCACCACCGGAATGCCAGTCTGGCCGATCAGCTGGAGTATGCGCTGTCCCACCATGCCGCTCGCCTGGCCCAGGTTGCCGCAGTACAGAGCCTGCATGTCCTGGATGGTGAGCCCGCAGTCGTCCAGCGCCATGAGCGCCGACTGAGCGCCGATTTCCGGGACGGTCTTTTCGGGAAACCGCCCGAACTTGATCATATCCACACCGACTATGTATGCATCTGTCATCTCTTGTGCCTCCGGGATCAGGTCACTCAGCGTGCCGAACTGGGTTTGAAGAAATAGGAGAGATAGGCGTTGCCGTCGCGGTCCTTGCGGCCGAGGGCATCGGCGAAGACCACGTCCACTGGCATGTCGAACTGGATCTTCTGCGGGTCGGGATCCACGTCGATCAGGTTACCCTTCACGGCCACGCCATCCTCGAGGTCGACCACGGCGCTCACGTAGGGCACCTCGATGCCCGGAAACGACCGATGGACGATGGAGAACGAGTAGAGCTTCCCTTTGTTGGAAAGCTTGACGGTCGACATCTGATCCCGCGCGCCGCACTTGGAGCAGACGTCTCGCGCACCCAGGAAGATGGTGCCGCAGTTGCCGCACTTGTGGCCTTCCAGATAGGGCTCGCCGCCGTCCGGGATCTTCAGGTACTCGACCACCGGCAATGGTTTGTCGCTCAATGTTCCCCCTTTTGAGTCAATGCTTTGGCAGGATTAACGCGTTACAAAATTCAAGACGCGACAGCATACTCCCTCTGCGCATCGACGGTAACCCCGGAGGTGGGGGCCGGCCCCGGGATCGGGTGCCGCGGAGCCTACTGGGTCGAACCCGCCGTCTGCTCGGCGCCGATGACGGCGCAGGCCACCCGCGGCCCGGCGTCTCCGGCGGGCTGGGACTGGTAGTCGTCGGGGCCGGCGTGGATGATCAGCGCGCTGCCGTCCTGGTCGAGCAGCGCGTTGGTGCCGTTCAGGGTCACGGAATCGTTGACGATGAGCGCGTCCATCACCCCCTTGTCGTCCGCCTTCTGGTTCAGCATGTCGCCGGCATGATGATCCTGATCGGAGAAGTTCTCGTCCATGTCGGTCATGCCGTGTTTGGCGCCGGCGGGGTTGTAGTGCCCTCCCGCGCTCTGAAAGTCCGGCGGTTCGCACTTGCCGTGCTCGTGGAAGTGCACCGCGTGGCTGCCCGGCTGCAGATCTTCCACGTGCAGGGAGATGCGCACCCCGTGCTCGATGGGTTCGATCGCGACCGTTCCCTTCTCTTTCCCGTCGGTGCCGATGACGACCGAGTGCACGGAGGTCGGTTCGCCCTGGGTAACGGACTGGCCGCTCGGGGCGCCCTGGGCGGCGTTGGTCTGGCTGGGCTGGGTAGCGGCATGGCCGGCCGTGCCGCTGTTGCCTTCGATCTGCTGGGGCGTTTCCGATCCCCGGTCGCAGCCGCCGAGTGCCAGGACGGTGGCCAGCGTGCTGATGATGGCGACGACTCTCATGAGCCCTCCGGATGGCCTGCGGAAGCCGTGGACAGAGCAATAAACGTACCACGTAGCGTTCTCGCGGCGGTAGACAAGGTGCCTGGGATGTCGCACTGTTTCTCGACAACGGGAAGGGTTCAGAGTCATGGCGATGAAATCAGTGAAGGTTTCCGACTATATGGCCAGGAAGCTCGTGACGTTCCGGCCGGACGACAACGTTCTGCAGGCCATGGAGGCGTTGCTCGACGCCCGTATATCGGGCGCGCCGGTGGTGGACGCCGACGGGCACCTGGTGGGCATCCTGTCGGAAGTGGACATGATGGAGGTCGTGATCCAGGACAGCTATTACAACGAGAACACCGGCGTCGTCGCGCAGTTCATGCAGCGGGACGTGGACACGGTGGAGCCGGAAACGGACATATTCGCGGTGGCCAAGCGTTTCCGGCAGGAGCACCGGCGCCGCTTCCCGGTGGTGAAGAACGGCAAGTTGGTGGGCCAGATCAGCCGCCGGGACGTGCTGCGTGCGGCGCGCGACTTCATGCGCATGCCGGCATAGGAGCGACCTTTGTAGGAGCGCCCCTGTGGGAGCGACCACCGGGGGAGGAGCGCCCCTGTGGGAGCGACCTCCGGGGGAGGAGCGCCCCTGTGGGAGCGACCTCCCGGTCGCGATCTTTATTCCGAATCGCGCCCAGGAGGGCGCTCCCACATCGCGCCCAGGAGGGCGCTCCCACATCGCGCCCAGGAGGGCGCTCCCACATCGCGCCCAGGAGGGCGCTCCCACACCACAGTCAGCTCTGCGGCTCGAGCGCGCTTCGCAGCAGCTCGTTCACCTGCTTCGGGTTCGCCTTGCCTTCGGTGGCCTTCATCACCTGGCCAACGAAGAAGCCCAGCACCTTGTTCTTGCCGGCGCGGAACTGCGCCGCCTGCTCGGGATTCTCCGCCACCACCCGGGCGACGATCTCCTCGAGGGCTCCGGTGTCGCTCACCTGACGCAGACCGCGGGCGTCGATGATCGCGTCCACCTCGCCCTCCCGGGCCCACAGCGCCTCGAACAGCACCTTGGCCGTCTTCGACGACAGGGTGTCGTCCGCCAGGCGGACGATCAGCGCGGCGAGCTGGGCGGGGGTCACCGGTGACTCGGTGATGCTCGTCGCCCCGCGGTTCAGCGCTGCCGACAGGTCGCCCAGCACCCAGTTGGCGGTGAGCTTGGCATCGTCACAGGCGTCAACCACGACGTCGAAGTAATCGGCCACGTCCGGGTCTTCGCAGAGCCGCTCGGCGTCGTAGGCGGACAGCCCGAGCCGCTCCATGTAACGGTGCCGTCTGGCGGCAGGAAGCTCGGGCAGCTCGCTCTCGACGGCGGCGAGGGTGGCCGCGTCCACGTGAACGGGCAGCAGATCCGGGTCCGGGAAGTAGCGGTAGTCCTCGGACAGCTCCTTGCTTCGCATGGGGCGCGTCTCGTCGCGCTCGTCATCGTAAAGAAGGGTCTCGCGGATCACCCGGCCGCCCGATTCCAGCACATCGACCTGGCGTTCGATCTCGAACGCCAGCGCCCGCTCGACGAACCGGAAGGAGTTGAGGTTCTTGATCTCGGTGCGCTCGCCGAGGGTCTCGTCGCCGGCGCGCCGGATCGACACGTTGGCGTCGCAGCGCATGCTGCCTTCCGCCAGATTGCCGTCGCAGATCTTCAGATACCGCACCAGGGTGTGCATCTGCCGGAAGTACGCAGCGGCTTCCGCGGGGCTGCGCAGGTCCGGTTCCGAGACGACCTCCAGCAGCGGCACCCCGGCACGGTTGAGATCCACCCCGGTCGCGCCCGGGTACGCGTCGTGCACGGACTTGCCGGCGTCTTCCTCGAGATGGGCGCGGGTGACGCCCACCACCCGCTCACTGCCGTCGGGCATCGGCACCAGCAGCTGCCCGCGGCCCACCACCGGGTGCGCGAACTGGCTGATCTGGTAGCCCTTCGGCAGGTCGGGGTAGAAGTAGTTCTTGCGATCGAACACCGAGTAGGGATGGATCTGTGCGCCGATGGCGAGACCGAACTTCACGGCCATCCGCACCGCCTGGCGATTGAGCACCGGCAGAACCCCCGGCAGCCCCAGGTCCACGGCGCACGCCTGGCTGTTCGGCTCGGCGCCGAACGCGGTGGACGCGCCCGAGAAGATCTTGCTCTTCGTCGCGAGCTGGACGTGGATCTCGAGCCCGATGACCGCTTCCCAGGTCACGATGCGAATCCTGGTGGACGTTGAAGGTGCCAGTCCGTGAGCTGCTGGTAGAGGGTCGCCGTCTCCAGCAGCTGACGCTCGGCGAAGTGCGGGCCGATGAGCTGCAGGCCGAGGGGCATGCCGTCATCGAACCCGCACGGCAGCGACATCGCCGGCAGCCCGGCCAGGCTCGCCGGGGTGGTGAACACGTCCTGCTGGTACATGGCTACCGGGTCGGTGAGCTCGCCGCGGGCGAAGGCGATACCCGGTGCCACCGGCGCGAATACCAGATCCACCTCCTGGAAGGCGGCGAGAAAATCGTTCTGGATCAGCCGCCTGAGCTTCTGAGCCTTCAGGTAATAGGCGTCGAAGTAGCCGACCGACAGGGCATAGGTGCCGGTGAGGATGCGGCGCTTGACCTCCATGCCGAAGCCCTCGGTGCGGGAGCGGCGATAGAGGTCGTCCAGCGACGCGGGGTTTTCGCAGCGGTGCCCGAAGCGGACGCCGTCGTAGCGGGACAGGTTAGTGGAAGCCTCCGCGCCGGCGATGATGTAGTAGGCGGGAATGGCCACGGCGGTGTGGGGCAGGTCGATGTCGCGGAACCGGCAGCCGGCCTGCTCGAGCACCCGGCGGGCCTCGTCGAGCTGTGTGTCACCCTGCTTCAGGCCGGCGAAATACTGCCGCGGGATCCCCACCACGGGTGGCCGTTCGGGCGCGTCCAGAGCCCGCTCCCGCCGCGTCTCCAGCCACGGGTCGTCGTGCTCGGCGCTGGTGGAATCCCGCGGGTCGAAGCCGCTCATGAACGCGAGCACGAGCGCTGCATCGGCGGCGCTGCGGGCGAGCACGCCGCCCTGATCGAGGCTCGAGGCGAACGCCACCATGCCGTAGCGGGAGACCCGTCCGTAGGTGGGCTTGACCCCGGTGATTCCGCAGAACGCGGCGGGCTGGCGGATCGATCCACCGGTGTCGGTGCCGGTGGCCGCAGCGGTAAGATCGGCGGCCACCGCTGCGGCGGACCCGCCCGACGAGCCGCCGGGCACCCGGTCAAGGTTCCACGGATTCGCCACCGAGCCGAAGTGGCTGTTCTCGTTGGACGAGCCCATGGCGAACTCGTCCATGTTGGTCTTGCCGAGGGTCACCGCCCCGGCGGCGTCGAGCTTCGCCACCACGGTGGCGTCGTACGGCGCGACGAAGCTCTGCAGCATGCGCGATGCACAGGTGGTGGCGAGCCCGGCGGTGCAGAAGATGTCCTTGTGGGCGATCGGGATGCCGGTGAGCGCCGTGCCCCGGCCGCTGGCCAGCGCCGCGTCGGCGCTGTCCGCTTGGGCCAGCGCCCGCTCCTCGTCGACGGTGATGAAAGCATTCAGTTCGCGGTGCGCGGCGATCCGGCGCAGCAGATCGGCGGTGAGCTCGCGGCTCGAGAAGCGGCCGTCTCGCAGCCCGCGGGCCAGCTCTGCCAGGGACGCGAATGGCTGCATCTACTCGACGACCCGGGGTACCAGGTAAAAGCCGTCGCGGATCTGCGGCGCCAGCGCCTGGAACCGCTCGCGGTCCATCGCCTCGGTGACCTCGTCGGGACGTAGCCACGCCTGGCTCCCCAGCGGGTGCGCCAGCGGCTCCACGCCCTCGGTATCCACCGCCTGCATGTGATCCACCATGGCGATGATGTGCTCCAGATCCGCACGCGCCGCCGCCTGCTCGCGCTCGTCGAGCGCAAGCCGCGCCAGCATACACAGGTGTTCGAGGTCGATACCCGCCATAGGCGCGCAAGCCTAATCCAACCCCTCAGCAAAGCCAACGCCGCCGCAGCCGCACACTCCCAGAACCGCGAACTGCCGCCTCCTCTCGTCGCCCGAAGGAAGAAGAACGCTGGAATGTAGGTCGCGGGCGGGCTGGGAGAAATTTTGCAGTTCCGTCTAAGGGAGGCCGAGCGCAGCAGATTGACCGCGCAGCGGGCAAGTCTGCGGAGCGAGGGAAGCCCCGGAGGGGCCCGACCGAGGGCAGCAAAATTTCTCCCAGCCCGCCCGCGACACCGCCTACCCACCGACCTTCTTCCATCGCAAACGTCGATGCCGGAGCAAGCAGTTCCCGGCAGTTGCGCAAATTGTTAGAGTAGCGCCCCTCTCCGGGCGTCTATACTTCCACCAGCGACACAAGGACTGAGTCTCTCCATACATGTTCAAGAAGATCCGTGGCCTCTTCTCCCGCGATCTATCCATCGATCTGGGAACGGCCAACACCCTCATTTATGTCCGCGACCAGGGCATCGTGCTGAACGAGCCGTCAGTGGTGGCCATTCGGGTGCAGGGTAACCAGAAGACGGTGGCGGCCGTGGGTCTCGACGCCAAGCGTATGCTCGGCCGGACGCCCGGGAACATCACCGCCATTCGCCCGTTGAAGGACGGCGTGATCGCCGACTTTCTGGTGACCGAGAAGATGCTTCAGCGCTTCATCCAGAAGGTGCATCAGAACAGCTTCATTCGGCCGAGCCCGCGGGTGCTGGTGTGCGTTCCGTGCAAATCCACCGAGGTGGAGCGGCGCGCCATCCGCGAGAGCGCCCTGTCGGCCGGTGCCCGCGACGTCCGCCTCATCGAGGAGCCCATGGCGGCCGCCATCGGCGCCGGTCTGCCGGTGCAGGAGGCGGTGGGCACGATGGTGGTGGACATCGGCGGCGGCACCACCGAGATCGCCATCATCTCGCTGAATGGCGTGGTCTACTCGGATACCGTTCGGGTCGGCGGCGACCGTTTCGACGAGTCCATCGTCGCCTATGTACGGCGAACCCAGGGCAGTCTCATCGGCGAAGCCACCGCGGAGCGCATCAAGCAGGAGATCGGCGCTGCGTATCCGCAGAAAGAGATCCGCGAGATCGACGTGCGGGGCCGCAATCTGGCCGAAGGCGTGCCGCGCAGCTTCACCCTGAACAGCAACGAGATCCTCGAGGCACTCCAGGAACCGTTGTCCATGATCGTGCAGGCGGTGAAGAGCGCACTCGAGCAGTGTCCGCCCGAGCTTGCCTCGGACATCGCCGAGACCGGCCTGGTGCTGACCGGCGGCGGCGCGCTGCTCCGGGACCTGGACGTGCTGCTGCAGGAAGAGACCGGGCTGCCGGTGATCGTCGCCGAAGACCCGCTGACCTGTGTCGCGCGCGGCGGCGGCAAGGCGCTCGAGATCATGGACGCCGCGGGAAATGCGGATCTGCTGTCGACGGAGTGACAGGTCGGTCCGCCAGCACGTAGGAGCGGTCGCCAGACTGCGAAGCTGGTAGCGGAGTTGGAGCCTGCCTATCAAGGCGTTGTTCGTTCGAGAATCGGGTGCGGGGTATCTGCTGGCGGCGCTGGCTCTCGTCTCCACCGCGCTCATCGGCCTGGAATCCACCACTCGCTTGCTCGAGCCGGTACGGTCCGTGCTGATGAGCGTGGTGGCGCCGCTGCAGCTGACGGCGGAGCTGCCTTATCTGCTTTCCGACCAGGTGGGAGACGTCGTGGCCAGCCGCGAGAGCCTGCGCGTCCGCAACGCTGAGCTCGAGCGGCGGGTGCTGGAGCTTTCCCAGGTTTCCCAGCAGTACATGGCACTGAAGGCGGAGAACGAGCGGCTGCGCGGGCTGCTCGGCAGCCGCGCCCGTCTGCCGGCGGAGGTGCTGATCGCCGAGATCATCAGCGTGGTGCCGACGCCGGGCACCCATCAGGTGACCCTGGATAAGGGCACCGACGACGACGTGCGGGTCGGGGACGCGGTCATCGATTCCGAGGGCCTGTTCGGCCAGGTGGTGGCCTCGGGCCGCTACACCAGCCGGGTGATGCTGATCACCGACCTCAACCATGCGGTGCCCGTGCAGGTAAACCGCAACGGCGTGCGCAGCATCGCCGGCGGCACCGGCGCCATGGACGTGCTGCAGCTCGAGAACGTCTCGGTGACCGCCGACATCCGTGAAGGCGATCTGCTGGAGACCTCGGGCCTGGGCGGCCGGTTTCCGCCCGGCTATCCGGTGGGCTACGTCAGCGCCGTGGTGGTGGAGCCGACAGCCGCGTTCGCCAACGTCTCGGTGCGCCCCCTCGCCAAGCTCGACCGCTCCCGGCACGTGCTGGTGGTACTGACCTCCGACGGGCTCGATGTGGGTCGCCGCGGCGAGCAGGCTGCGCCTTCCCGCCCTGCTCCTCCCCGGAAGGAGGGCGGCGCTTCCCCGCCAGCCGGCCCCGGCGGCGGAAACGCTTCGCCATGAATCCCACCCAGGGCGGCTGGTTGATTCTGCTCACTGTGGGCGCGGCCATGGTGCTGGCGGTCGGGCACCTGCCGCAGAGCTGGCCGGCGTGGCTGGTATGGCTCAGGCCCGCGTGGGTGGTGATGGTGATCTTCTACTGGGTCATGGCGCTTCCTCACCGCATCGGCCTCATCGCCGCCTGGGTCATCGGCGCTCTGGTGGACGTGCTCGAGGCTGAGCCGCTGGGGCTCAACGCCCTGGTGCTCGCCGTGATCACCTACGTGGGTTGGCGCTTCTACGAGCGGCTGCGCATGTACGCGGTGATTCAGCAGTGCGGGGTGGTGTTTCTACTGGTGCTGGGCGCCGAGACGACCCGCACGCTGGTGCTGCACTCGGTGGACGGCCTGCCGTGGAGCTGGGGGGTGATCGGACCGGCCGCCGTGAGCCTGCTGCTCTGGCCGTTCGTCGCGGCGGCCCTGTCGCGGCTGCGCGTGCAGTTCCGGGTCGTCTAGTGGCCGTTGCCGACCCACCCACGCCGGTTGCAGGCGGCTGAGTGCTGGTGCTGGCGTCCGGCTCGCCGCGCCGCGCCCGCCTGCTGGAGCAGATGGGCCTCTCGTTCGAGGTGCGGGCGGTGGACCTGGACGAGGCGCCGCTAGCCGGAGAGCCTCCGGCCGCCTACGTGGTGCGGCTCGCCCGGGCCAAGGCGGAGGCCGCCGCCGGTCCGGCAGCGCGCTCGCGCCCGGAGCATCCGCTCACCCTCGGCGCCGATACCGCGGTGGTGCTCGACGGGCGAATACTCGGCAAGCCGGGCGATGCCGACGAAGCAGTTGCCATGCTGCTGTCTTTGTCGGACAAGACCCACCAGGTGATGACCGGCGTCGCCGTCCATGGTCCTGCCGGCACCCGCAGCCGCTGCGTCGTCACCGAGGTCCGGTTCCGGGCTATAGAACCCTGGGAAGCCCAAGCCTACCAGCGGACGGGCGAGGGCGCGGACAAGGCCGGCGCTTACGGCATACAGGGCATTGGCGGTATATTTGCGGCGAGCATTCGCGGAAGTTACAGCGCCGTGGTGGGCCTGCCGGTGGCAGAGACGGAGCAGCTCCTGCGGGAATCCGGCCTCGATACCTGGCACGAGCGCACCCATGGCTGACGAGCTGCTGATCAACGTCAACGATTTCGAGACGCGGGTGGCGCTGCTCAGCGGCGGTGCCGTGCAGGAACTTCATCTCGCCCGGGCCGAGGGCTACAGCCTCACCGGCAACATCTATCTCGGCCGGGTGGAGCGAATCGTCCCCGGAATGCAGGCGGCGTTCGTGGACGTCGGCCTGGATCGGCCGGGATTTCTGCATCTGCGCGACATCGAGGGTCCGCGGCTCATGCTCGGCGAGACGCCGGATCATCCCGCCGACATCCGCGAGGTCCTCCACGACGGTCAGCAGCTCATGGTGCAGATCGCCAAGGACCCGATCGCCGGCAAGGGCGCTCGGCTTTCCACTCAGCTCGCCGTCGCCTCGCGTTATCTGGTGCTGATGCCGTTCAACGACCACATCGGAATATCCCAGCGCATCGAGGACCAGGCGGAGCGCGAGCGATTGCGTGCGCTCATCGAGGTACGCCGCGGCGAGCTGGGGGTCGGGCTGGGCTTCATTGCCCGCACCGCGGCGGACGGGGTAGAGGCCCCGGTGGTCGACACCGAGATCCGCGTGCTGGCGAGGATCTGGGAACGCATACTCGAGAAGAAGCGGCAGATGACCGGCGTCGGCATCGTCTACCAGGAGATTCCGCTGCACATCCGCGTAGTGCGCGACCTCGCCGGCCCGGACCTCGCCTGCATCCACATCGACCACCATCCCACGTTCGAGCGGGTGCGCGATTTCGTCACGGATTTCCTGCCGGATTTCGTGGAGCGGGTGCATCTGTACGAGGAGCCGCGGCCACTGTTCGAGCGTTTCGGCGCCGAGGAAGAGCTGGCGCGGGCGCTGGCCAGGCGGGTGCCGCTGAAACTCGGCGGGCACCTGATCATCGAGCAGACCGAGGCAATGATCACCATCGACGTGAACACCGGGGGCTATCTGGGCGCCCACAGCCTCGAGGAGACGGTCTACCGGACGAACCTCGAGGCTGCCCAGGCCATTCCCCGCCAGCTGAGGCTGCGCAACCTCGGCGGCATTATCGTCATCGACTTCATCGACATGGAGGACGAGGAGCACCGCCGCCAGGTGCTTCGCGCTCTGGAGAAGGCGTGTGAGGCGGACCCGGCAAGGATCCGACTGGACGGCTTCTCATCGCTCGGACTGGTGCAGATGAGCCGTAAGCGTACCCGCGAGTCTCTGGCCCAGCAGGTGTGCCAGCCGTGCGCCGAATGCAACGGTCTCGGGCTGGTGAAGACCCCCCAGACCACCTGCATCGAGGTGTTCCGCTCCATTTTGCAGGACGCCGCCGCCCGCTGTGCCCAGGCAGGCACCGTCGTCGACCCCCACGGGCCCGGCGAGTACCTGATCCGCGCCACCGAGCCGGTGGTGGACCGGCTGCTCGACGAAGACGCCGAACAGTTGGCGGCACTGTCCCTGCGGGTGGGCAGAGACGTGCGCATTCAGGTGGAGCCGAGCTACGCCCCGGGCGAATTCGACGTGGTGCTGGTGCACGGCGTGAGGCCAGCCCGAGCCTGAGCCGGCGACCTGGAATTTACCTTCGGGTCACGGGGTCATATATCCTGCACGGTCCACCTCCCCAGGTATCCCCTTTTTGCTGCGACTGGTCCTCAGACCGCTACTGGTGATCCTCACGCTCGGCGCGCTGCTGGTGGCGCTGATTCAGGTGGCCGGCCGCGTGACGTTCCACTTTCTTGACAAGCTGGAGCCGACGGCCAACCAGCTCCTGTCAGGCAGCGGCGTCCATCTCCGCGGCTTGTCAGGCGATTGGCACATGCTGGATCCGGTGGTCCGGGTCGACCGCATCGACCTCCCGGCCGGACATCTGGACGGCGTGGTGCTCGAGGTGGATGCGATCGAGAGTGTGCTTCGCGGGGCGCTGCTGGCACGTCGCCTGAAGGTCGCGGACGCCGAGATCACCTTGGAAAAGCATCCGGGGCAGCCGTGGCGTCTGGCTGGTGCTGCCGGCAGCGGGCAGCTCGATCCGTTACCGGTGCTCGAAGAGAGCGACCAGCTGGAACTGGATGGTGCGCTCCGATTCGTGCGGGACGGCGTGCCGCCGGCTCGCGTCGCCTTTCACTACCTGGGGCTGAATCGTGGCGGCGCGCACAGGCACGCTCTGACCCTGGCGAACGACGTGGCTGACTGCCGTTCCGGGCGCTGCACTCTGAGCGTGAATTTCCAGCGCCAGGACCAGCTGTGGCCGCTGCGCGAAAGGCAGGCGCGGCTCACCACCCGCAGTGACGGGTTTCTGCTGCCGCGGCCGGTGCTCGGTTTCTCGCCGCTGGCGCTCGCCCGGCTCGACCTCGACTGGCAGCGAACCGGGCCGGTTTCCGGCGGCGCGTTGTCACTGCGTACCGAGCAGCTCGACATGCCCGGTGACGTGACGCTCGCCGTGAACCTCAACGGCACCGTGCGCGGCCGGGATGGTGTCCACACGGGTGCCATCAGCGACTGGCGGGTCGAGCAGGGCGACGGCGTATGGCAGCTCCCGCCGATGGCGGTGACGGCCGACGCCGGCGCCGTGTCGGTGTGGATGCCGGAGCTCGACCTGGGCCGAGCGGCCGGTTTTCTCGGCCAGGCACTGGCGGCGGTGGAACCCGCCCGACGTTGGCTGACGGCGCTGGACATCCATGGCAGCGCGCGCGACGTGCGGGCCTCGTACGGGTTGGACGGCGCGGGCCTGCGCTATGCCATGATGCTGGACCAGGTCGCCATGGAGGGCTACAAGGGCGTGCCCACGGTTCGCGGGGCCGCGGGTGAGCTGTTCGGGTACCAGCAGGGCCTGCAGGTGAATCTGAATGCGCAGGGCGTGGGCCTGGCGTTCCCCGACGTCTTCACCGGTGATTGGACACTTCCCTACGCGCAGGGCGTCCTGCAGGCGTGGTTCTCGCCAGGCTATTTCGGGGTGCGGGGGCTGAACCTGCGCGGCGAGACGGATGGCACCCGGGCCGCCGGCGCGTTCGCCATGAGCCGCCCGCCGGACCGCGAAGGGCAGCGCCTGGCGTTGCTGCTCAGTGCCGGGCAGATGCCGGTGGCCCAGGCACAGCAGTTCGTTCCCTACAAGCTGCCGGACCAGTTGAAGAGCTGGTTGTTGACGGCGCCCCGCGGCGGCGTGCTGGAGGACGCACGGCTGGCTTATCAGGGGCAGTTCCAGGAGGAGCCAGGTGAGTTGGGCCGGCGGATCGAGCTCACGGCGCGGATCCGCGACGGCGCCGTGCGTTATCACCCGGATTGGCCCGAAGTCAGCGGCGTGTCCGGCGGTCTCACGGTGGCCGGCAGTGAGGTGGACGTCAACGTCGATCAGGGACAGACCGCCGGCGCCCGGATCGCCGGCTCCCGGGTGCAGCTGGTGGACAACGCCAGTGCCGCCGACATCGAGCTGGATGCGGAGGTGGGCGCGGACGCGGCGCTCGACTTCCTACGCACCACGCCGTTGTCCGCGCGGCTCTCGTTCCTGCAGCCGGATTGGCGCGCCCAGGGCCCCATGCGCCTGTCGGGCGAGCTGCACGTTCCACTGGGGTCGGACGGCGAGCCGGCGGTGCGCCTGCGCGGTGATCTGGCAGGCGTCGACGTCAACCTGCCCGACTACCGCGTCGCGGTGAACGCCCTCGACGGCAGCTTTCGCTACCGCTATCCCTATTACCTGGACGCCAGCGGGGTCAGCGGTCGCATGTTCGGCGCTCCGGTCACCGTGGGCGCGAGCACCAGTGACGACCGGGTGCACCTGACGTTTTCCGGCCGTGCCAGTCCGGCGGACGTGTGGCAGGTGCTCCAGATGGACGATCCGCAGGTGGCGTCCGGCACGTTCGACTTCACGGCCGATCTCGGCCTCGGGGTGGCGGGCGGCGTGGTCTCGCAGCTGGCGGTTCGATCGAACCTCGAGGGCACCGCGGTGACCCTGCCGGCAGGCTTCGGCAAGCCGGCCGAGCTGTCGGTCCCGGCTGACGTGCGCCTCGCTTTCCTGCCCGGCTACCGGGCCGTGCGCTTCCATTACCAGAGCGCCAGCGGCTGGCTGCACTTCGACCAGGCGCCCCTCTCCGGCGCCATCGGCTTCGCTTCCCCGCCCATGGGGGAAGACGAGGCGGCAGACAGTCTGGTGCTGAACGGACGGCTGCAGCGCTTCGATCTCGAAGACGTCATTCCCGACGGCACCGCTGGTTCTCTGCCGCTGCCCATCCGGCTGGAGGGGCTGAATGTGGGCGCCATCGGCATCGGCGGCGTTGACGTCACCCGTGCCACTCTGAACGGTCTGATCGACAGCAGCGGATTCACCCTTGCCGTGGACAGCGCCGAGATCAAAGGGTCTTTGGAGCGCCGTGGAGCCAGGCCGATGAAGGTGTCCCTGGCGCGGGTCGCGTTGCCGGGGGGCAAGGGCAGGAGCGACCCGCTCCGTCCGGATGTGATTCCGCGCCTGCCGGCCGCCGACGTAAACATCCAGCAACTCACCATCGGTGACGATGACTACGGCAGCTGGCACTTCGCGCTCAGGCCCGTGGACGGCAACCTGGAGGTGCGGGATCTGAAAGCGGCGGTGCGTGGTGTGGCCATCGACTCCCCCGCCGGGCTGGTGTGGCGGGGCGACAGCGATCAGACGCACTTCGACGGCGCCATCACGGCGGGGAATCTGGCCGACGTGCTGACCCAATGGGGATACGCGCCCAGCGTCGAGACCAGGAGGGCGTCGCTCAGCGGCGACTTCGTCTGGAGCGGGTCGCCGCTCATGGTGGATCTCCTGTCGCTGCGGGGCCACGCCACCCTGCACGCGAAGCAGGGGCGGTTTCTGGACGTGGAGTCGGGTGCAGGGGCCTTGAAGGTGTTCAGCCTGCTGAACTTCACCGCCATCGCCAAACGCCTGTCTCTCAACTTCTCCGACGTGTTCGGGCGCGGCGTCAGCTTCGACGACCTGGATGCTCACTTCTCACTGGACGCGGGCAGGCTCGCGTTCCTCGACCCCATGCAGGTGAAGGGCACGGGCAGCGAATTCAAGGTCACCGGCAGCGTGAACCTCACCGACGGGACTCTCGACAACGACATGATCGTCACCCTGCCGGTGACCAAGGGTCTGCCGTGGTACGCGGCGTACGTGGCGCTGGCGAACCCGCTCGCCGGGCTCGGCGTGCTGGTGGGGGAGCGGGTTCTGCGCAAGCCCCTCGAGCAGTTCAGCAGCGCCCGCTACCACATCGGTGGTACCTTAGAGAATCCGGACGTGAAGTTCATGAAGGTGTTCGACGCGACGCCGCCGGACACTCCAGCCGCCGCCGACGACGCGGGCGGCGCCGCTCAGGGAGAAGAGGGCCCGCCTGCCGCCGGCGCGGTGGCCCCCGCGTCCGGCGACGCCGGCGGCACCTCTGGGAACGGTCCGCGTCAGGGTGCCGACCGGCAAGCCGCCGACGGCGATCCTGCCGGCGGTCGGTCGCATGCAGCACAGCACTACGCGAATTCGCAACAGACAGGAGCCCCAGCGACCCATGACTGACGTATTGCAGCAGGCCCGCGATGCCCTCTGGACGCCGGCGGGCATCGAGCAGAACGATGTGGAACGGCTGATGGGCAAGCTCGCCAGCCGTTCCATCGACGTCGGGGAGCTGTACTTTCAGCACCAGCGCGCGGAGTCCTGGGCACTCGAGGACGGCACCGTCAAGGACGGCAGCTACAGCGTCGACCGCGGCGTCGGGGTGCGGGCCATCAGCGGTGAGAAGACCGGTTTCGCCTACGCCGAGGACATTCTGCTGCCGGCGCTCACCAGCGCCACCGAGGCCGCGCGTTCCATTGCCCGGCAGGGGCAGGAAGTAACGGGCCGCGCGTGGAGCGCGGTGTCGGCCGCGCCGCGCTACCCGCTGACGGATCCCATCGCCAGCATGAACGAGGCTGACAAGGTGGCGCTGCTGTCCGCCGTCGACCTTGAAGCGCGTCGTCAGGACCCGCGTGTCAAGGAAGTCAACGTGCGGCTGTCGGCGAGCCACGAGTCGGTGCTGGTGATGGCATCCGATGGAACCCTGGCCGCTGACGTCCGGCCTCTGGTGCGCCTCGACGTGTCGGTGATCGTCGAGCAGAGCGGCCGCCGGGAACGCGGTTCCGCCGGCGGCGGCGGGCGCGCCGACCTGTCGCGGGTGGCCGCCGGAGACTACCCGTTGAAGCTGGCGCGGGAAGCGGTGCGCACCGCGCTCGTGAACCTGGACGCAGACGATGCGCCGGCAGGCGCCATGACCGTGGTGCTCGGCCCCGGATGGCCCGGCGTGCTGCTGCACGAGGCGGTGGGCCACGGGCTGGAAGGCGACTTCAACCGCAAGGGCAGCTCGGCGTTCGCGGGCCGAATGGGTCAGCAGGTGGCTTCGCCGCTGTGCACGGTGGTGGACGACGGCAGCCTGGCGGACCGCCGGGGCTCGCTCACCGTCGACGACGAAGGCACGGCAACCGGCGAGACCGTGCTGATCGAGAACGGCATCCTCACCGGCTACATGCAGGACAAGCTGAACGCCCGGCTGATGAACACCCGCCCCACCGGCAACGGGCGCCGGCAGAGCTATGCCCACCTGCCCATGCCGCGAATGACCAACACCTTCATGAAGCCGGGGCCGCACGATCCCGCGGAGATCATCGCCAGCGTCGACCGGGGCATTTACGCCGTGAACTTCGGCGGGGGTCAGGTCGACATCACCTCCGGGCGATTCGTGTTCTCCACCACCGAGGCCTACATGATCGAGAACGGCAAGGTCACGCGGCCGATCCGCGGCGCCACTCTCATTGGCAACGGGCCGGAGGTGATGAACCGCATCTCCATGGTGGGCAACGACCTGGCTCTCGACGACGGCATCGGCGTGTGCGGCAAGGACGGCCAGAGCGTGCCGGTGGGCGTGGGCCAGCCGACCTTGAAGATCGATCAGGTGACTGTGGGCGGCACTCAGTCGGGATGAGCGTTGTCGCGCAGAAACCGGAACAGGGCCCGGGCGGCGGTTCGCTGGCGATCCTCGGAGGGTGCATCGAGCGTGTGCTGGATGTGGTGGCGAAGCTGCTGCACGTCGACCCCCGGGTGCGCTTCGACGAACGCGGTCAGAGCCCCGGTGTCCGCTTCGTCCAGCAGGCGCTCGCGCCAGCGCTCGAGCTGGTGAAACTCGTAGCGCGCCTGAGCAGACTCACCCTGCAGGCTGTCCAGCGCCGTCTGCAGCGGTTCGGTGTCCACGTCGCGCATCAGCCGGCCGATGTACTGCAGTTGCCGCCGTTTCGCCTCGTGGGACGGAAAGCGCTGGTAGTCGGCGATGGCAGCCACCAGCGGCTGAGGCAGGCCCAGCTCCGTCAGCTCCTCACGCCGCAGCTCCGCGAGCCGCCGGCCCAGGGCCTGCAGGCGGTGCGCGCGCCGCTTGCGCTCCGACTTGCTGATCGGCTCGTCGCTGTCCACCGGCTGCGCCGCCGGCTGTCGTTCGCGCTTGCTCACGGCCCACAGCTTAACCCACCGCCCCGCCTCGGTAGCAGTCTCCGGTGCGGGAGCGGCCTGCGGGAGCGGCCCGTGGCCTGTGGGAGCGGCCTGTGGGAGCGGCCTGTGGGAGCGGCCTCCCGGCCGCGATCCGCAATCCACAACCGCGCTTCAACCGCGGCCCGAGGCCGCTCCCACAACGAGGGGAACTCATGAGCAATCGCTCCGACCGCGCCAACCGCACCGCGCTGCAAGCACGATCCGCACTCCCGGCGGCTGCCGACATGCGCGAGAGCGAGCAGGAGCTGAAGACCCTGGTGGCGGAAATCCTCGCCGAGGCCGAACGGCAGGGCGCGAGTGCCGCGGAGGTGTCGGTGAGCGCGGACACGGGTCTGGCGGTCGGTGTGCGCAAGGGGAGCCTGGAGACCATCGAGTTCAACCAGGACCGGGGCTTCGGCATCACCGTCTACGTCGGCGCCTGCAAAGGGTCTGCGAGCACGTCGGACTCCAGCCGCGACGCCATACGCGAGACCGTGCGCGCCGCCGCCAACATCGCCCGCTACACCGAGGAGGACCCGTGCAACGGGCTGGCCGACGCCGAGCTCATGCCGACGTCGCTTCCCGAGCTTGGTCTGTTCCATCCCTGGGATCTGGATGCGGGGCGGGCACAGGAGCTGGCGCTCGAGTGTGAGAACGCCGCGTTCGAGCACGACGGCCGGGTCGTCAACTCCGAGGGCGCCCAGGTAAGTACCCAGCAGTCCTGCCGCGTCTACGGTAACAGCCACGGCTTCATCGGCAGTGTCCTCGGTACCCGCCACGGGGTGAGTTGCGTGGTCATCGCCGAGGACGGGAAGGGCATGCAACGGGACTACTGGTACACCGTGGCGCGCGATCCCTCGGGGCTGGAGGCCGCGGACTCGGTGGGCGTGCGGGCGGCCGGCCGCGCCGTGGCGCGGTTGTCGCCACGGCGGGTCCGAACGGGCCGGTTTCCGGTTCTCTACGCGCCCGAGGTGGCCAGCGGGCTGGTGGGGCATCTGCTGGGCGCCGTGTCTGGCGGTTCGCAGTACCGCAAGGCGTCGTTTCTCCTGGACTCTCTGGGAAAGGACGTCGCTGCCGGGCACTTGAGCCTGGTGGAAGAGCCGCACCTGCCGGGGCGGGTCGGCAGCGCCGCCTTCGACGGCGACGGCGTCGCCACCCGGTCTAAGTCATTCATCGCCGGCGGCGTGGTGGAGCACTACATCCTGTCGTGCTATTCCGCCCGGCGGCTCGGGATGCGCACCACGGGCAACGCGGGCGGCGTCTTCAATCTGACCGTGCGTGGCGAGACCCGCACCGTTGCCGAGTTGTTGGCCGCCATGGGCACCGGTCTGCTGGTCACCGAGCTCATGGGCCAGGGAGTCAACAGCGTCACCGGCGATTACTCCCGGGGCGCGTCGGGGTTCTGGGTCGAGAACGGCGAGATCGCCTATCCGGTGGACGAGATCACCATCGCTGGCAATCTCAAGGACATGTACCGGAACCTGGAGCTCATCGGCGACGACGTGGACGAGCGGGGCAACATCCGCACGCCGAGCCTGTTGGTCAGCGGCATGACCATCGCCGGGGAGTGAACGTCACCATGGAGGCTGTGTGGGAGCGGCCTCCCGGCCGCGATCTTCTTCTGTTGTGGGAGCGGCCTCCCGGCCGCGATCTTCTTCTGTTGTGGGAGCGGCCTCCCGGCCGCGATGCTCTGAAGATCGCGATCTGGAGATCGCTCCCACAATTCAGTAGTCACGCGTAAACCAGCGTAGCCAAGCCGAGAAATACGAAAAACCCGGCCACATCGGTGATGGTGGTGAGCACCACACCGCCCGCCAGGGCCGGGTCGATGCGCATCGAGCGCAGCAGCCCCGGCAGGAGGCTGCCGGCGACGCCGGCTACAACCAGGTTCACGACCATGGCCACGGCGATCACGGCACCCAGGGTGAGATCGCGGAAGGCCAGTGCGGCGCTGGCCGCCACCACGACCGCCAGCATCACGCCGTTCAGCGCCGCTACCAGGAACTCCCGGTTCAACAGATACCGGAGGTTCGAGCGGCCGAGGTGCCCCAGCGCGATGCCGCGGATCACCAGGGTCAGGGTCTGGGTGCCGGCGATGCCGCCCATGCTGGCGACGATGGGCATGAGGACAGCCAGAGCCACTACCTTGGCGATGGTGCCTTCGAAGAGGTGGATTACCGCCGAGGCCATGAAGGCCGTCAGCAGATTGATAGCGAGCCACACCGCGCGGCGGCGTGCCGTCGTCAGGATAGGGGCGAACGTGTCTTCTTCGATGTCTAGGCCGGCGGGCGCGAGCAGCGCTTCCTCGGCGTCGGCCAGGATAACGTCCACCACGTCGTCGATGGTGATCCGACCCACCAGCCGGCCCAGCTCGTCCACCACGGGAGCGGATACCAGGTCCTGATCGGTGAAGATGCGCGCTACTTCCGAATCGGTCATGGTCACCGGGATGGCGGCCGCGTCGGCGTTCATGATCTCCCGCACGGTCACCGACACGTCGGCAGTCAGCAGCCGCCCCACCGGCAGCACGCCCAGATACTCGTCCTGCTTGTTGACCACGATCAGGGAGTCCATGGGCTCGGGCAGGTCCTTGCGCAGGCGCAGGTAGCGCAGCACCAGCTCCACCGCGTGCCGCGGCTGAACGGTGATGGTGTCGGTGTTCATGATGCCGCCCGCGCTGTCTTCCGGGTAGGACAGCACCGCTTCCACCCGCGCGCGGTCCTTGGCGTCCATGCCCGCAAGCACCTGAGCCGATACGGTGGCCGGCAGCTCCTGGAGAATGTCGGCGAAGTCGTCGGTGTCGAGCTCGTCGGCGGCGGCGACGAGCTGGGCCGTATCCATGGATTCCAGAAACCGCGCGCGCACGTCCTCGCCGAGGTACTGCAGCGCCTGGTTCTCCTCTTCCGCGTCGAGGAGCTCCCAGAGCACCCGGCGAACCTTGGGCGGGGTGGAGGTCAGGAGGTTGGCGATCTCCTGGGGCCGAAGCGACTCCAGCAGATAACGGGTCTCTTCGAGGCTGCCGGCGCCGAAGGACTCGATGACCTCGTCGAGACGGTCCTGGAAGGTCCGCGCCACGACGGGTTCAGCCGAGCTCGCCGAAACCGTCGTTGACCAGTGCCTCGAGCGCGGCGAACGCCTCGTCCTCGTCCGGGCCGGATACCGACAGCACCACCTCGCTGCCCACCGGCGCAGCCAGCAGCATCACGCTCATGATGCTCTTGCCGTCCGCTTCGTTCGCGTCCCGGCGGAGCCGGACGTCGCTTTCGAACGTCTTGGCCAGGTTGACGAAGCGGCTGGCGGCCCGGGCGTGCAGGCCCAGAGGGTTGACGATGGTGAGGCGGGTCTGAGGCAAGTGCGGGTCCTTAGGTTCCGTTGCTGGCGTGGGAGCCCTCAGCTCTACACGGTCGCGCCGAAGTCGCGGAACGAACTCGGGGTGCTCGACTCTGCGCTGGGCGCCCGAGTCGCAATGTCCTGGAGCGCGACCGTGTTTGATGAAAGCGACCTCCCGGTCGCGACGGCGTCCGGAAGGCATCGCGACCGGGAGGTCGCTCCCACATCAGGCTCCTTCACGGTTACAGGGAGTCGAGGTCGCTCCCACATCAGGCTCCTTCACGGTTACAGGGAGTCGAGGTCGCTCCCACCCCACATCAGGCTCCTTCACGGTTACAGGGAGTCGAGCTCGCGGTGGCGCACCAGCACGTTCGGGAAGCGGCCAGTGAAGTGGCGGCCCAGCTTCTCGGTCATGTAGATGCTGCGATGCTGCCCGCCCGTGCAGCCTATGGCAACCGTCATGTAGGCGCGGTGGTCGTCTTCGAAGCGGGGCAGCCACCGCTCCAGGAACCGGCACAGGTCCTCGAACATCTCCGCCACCGCCGGGTCCGCTTCGAGAAACTCGCCCACCGCGGCATCGAGGCCGGTGAGTGGGCGCAGCGCGTCGATCCAGTAGGGATTCGGCAGGCAGCGGATGTCGAACACCAGGTCGGCGTCCACCGGCACCCCGAACTTGTATCCGAACGAGCGGAACAGCAGCGAAAGGCCCGAGCGGACGCCGCCCACCACCCGCTCGGCGATGAGGTCGGTAAGCTGGCGGCCGCGCAATGTGGTGGTGTCGATGGTGAGATCTGCAAGGTCGGCGATGCTCTCGAGCACCTCCCTCTCGGCTTCGATGGCCTGCAGCAGGTCGGTGTGATCGTCGGTGAGCGGATGACGCCGTCGGGTCTCGCTGAAGCGCTTGACGAGAGTCGCGGACAGGGCGTCCAGGTAGATGACCTGGCTGTCGAGGTCCAGCCGCTCCAGGGCCATGAGAATCTCGGGGAAACGCTCCAGGTCGTGGCTGCGAGCGTCGATGCAGACAGCGACCTCGGCGTCGCGCTCCATGGGGTCGCGCAGCGCGTTGTCCACCAGGGACTGCAGCAGGCTCACCGGGAAGTTGTCGATGCAGTCGTAGCCGGCGTCTTCCAGAGCTCGCAGCGCCGTGGTCTTGCCGGACCCGGAGCGCCCGCTGATGATGACCAGCTTCATGCAGCCTGGCTGCTCACCAGCCCGGTCAGCTCCTGATATAACTCTCGGTCCGAGGCCTGCCGCCTGAGCCGGCGCCGGTTCTCCGGATTCTGAAACAGCCGCGCCAGAGCGGCGAGTACCTCCAGGTGGGTGTTGGTTTCCTCCGGAGGGACGATCAGCACGAACATCAGGTCGACACCCTCGCCGTCCGGGGCGTCGTACTCCACCGGCTCGGCCAATTGCAGGAACGCGCCGAGGATACGGTCGCACTCGGTGCGGCAGTGAGGAATGGCCACTCCGTCGCCCAGCGCCGTGCTGCCGAGCCGCTCGCGGTTCATCAGCTCGTCGAACAGCGTTCGCGCGGAAAGCTCGGGATGACTGGCCGCGAGCAGGTCGCTGGCGATCTCGATGGCGCGCTTCCGGGACTGCGCGGCGACGCCGGTTCGGGTGGTGGCAGGGTCCAGGATGCGGGTGATGTCGAACATGGGTACCAGGCTGTCGGTGCGGGCCGATTCAGCGGCCGTGATGGCGGTTGACGAGTTTTTCCTTGTGCTTGAGGAGCTGCCGGTCGAGCTTGTCGATCAGCGCGTCGATGGCGGCATACATGTCGTCGGAATCGGCATCGGCGAAGAGCTCAGCGCCGCTGACGTGGGCGGTCGCCTCGGCGCGCTGCCGCTGCTTCTCCACCGACAACACCACGTGCACGTTGGTGATGTGGTCGAAGTGGCGTTCGAGCTTGCCGAGTTTCTCGGACGTGTAGCCCTTGAGGGCGTCGGTGACCTCCACGTGGTGTCCGGAAATGCTGAGCTGCATGAGTGGCCTCCTCCGTTCGCGGCGGGCGTGCCCGGGGCGCCGGCGCCCGCCTGGGTTATTCATCAGTGGCCGCCGCGCCGCGGCAGGGCACTCATGGATAGTCCAGGCCTATACCAGCCGCTTGCGCTCGTTGGACGGTGGAATCGACATGGATTCCCGATATTTTGCCACGGTGCGCCGAGCCACGTTGATGTTCTGGTCCGCGAGTATTGCTGCAATTTTGTTGTCGCTCAACGGCTTTCTGGGATTCTCGTCGGCAGTGAGCTTCTTGATCAGGGCGCGGATCGCGGTGCTGGACACCTCGCCCCCGGAGGCGGTGGAGACGTGGCTGGAGAAGAAGTACTTGAGCTCGAAGATGCCTCGCGGCGTGTGCATGTACTTGCGGTTGGTGACCCGGGAGATGGTGGATTCGTGCATCTCCACCGCCTCGGCGATGTCGTGCAGCACCAGGGGCTTCATGGCCTCCGGGCCGTACTCGAGAAAGCCGCGCTGGTGCTCGACGATCTTGGTGGCCACCTTGAGCAGGGTTTCGTTCCGGCTCTGCAGGCTCTTCAGGAACCAGCGGGCTTCCTGAAGGTTATCGCGCAGGAAGGTGTTGTCGGTGCTGTTGTCGGCCCGCCGAACCAGGTTGGCGTAGGTGTCGTTGATGCGCAGGCGCGGGGTCGCCTCGGTGTTCAGCTCCACCGTCCAGCGCCCGTTCCTGCGGCTCACCAGCACGTCCGGCACCACGTACTCGGGCGCTTCCGAGGTCACGCTGGAGCCGGGGCGGGGGTTCAGCGACTGAATGAGGTGCACGACCTCGGTCAGGTCGGCCTCGGAGATCTTGAGCTTGCGCTTCAATGCCGCGAAATCCCGGGCGCCGAGCACCTCGAGGTACTCTTCGACGAGGCTGGTGGCTTCGGCCAGCCACGGCGTGTCTCGGGGAAGCTGGCGAAGCTGCAGGCTCAGGCACTCGCCCAGGTCGCGCGCGGCGACGCCGGTCGGGTCGTATTGCTGAATGCGCTTCAGCACCGCCTCCACCTCGTCGACCTCGACGGCGAGCTCCGGATCCTCGAAGGGACCGAGACTCTCGGTAATTTCCTCCACCGAAAGGGTAAGCATGCCGTCCGGGTCGATGGCGTCGATGATGCAGGTGGCGATCATCCGGTCCACGTCGGACATGGGAGTGAGGTTGAGCTGCCACATCAGGTGGTCCTGGAGGCTGTCGGCGGTGCCATTGCGGGAGTCCAGGTCCCAGTCCTCTTCCGGCGCCTGCCCGCCCGCCGAAGTGCTGCTGCCCTGGTAGATGTCGTCCCACTGAGTATCGACCGGAAGGTCGTCGGGGGTCGGCGCATCCCAGCCACCCTCGGCGTCGGCCGAAGCCGCGGTCAGATCGCCGGCATCGCCATCCAGCTCGAGATCGGACTGCGGGGCGAGCGCCTCGACGTCCTCGCCGTTGTAGGCTTCCTCACCGTCGCCCGTCTCCCTATCGCCATCGGCACGGTTGTCGCTCTCATACTGATCGTAGTCATCGTAGTCATCGTCGTGATCGCCCTGATCGTCGGCGCTGGGCTCGGGTTCCGGGTCGGAGGGTTGAAGCCCTTCCTCCGCCAGGCTCTCCGTGTCCTCTTCCATCTCGAGCATGGGGTTGGACTCGAGCGCGGTCTGGATCTCCTGCTGCAGGTCGAGGCTCGAGAGCTGCAGCAGACGGATCGCCTGCTGCAGCTGCGGCGTCATGGTGAGCTGCTGACCCAGTTTGAGCGAGAGTGTCTGTTTCATACTGCTGGTATGGCTTGCGTTTCCACGTCCCTGTGTTGCCCCCGCTGGCCGCTGGACCAGCCGTCGATGAGTCGATGATAGGTACGTTCGCGGGCTTCTAAAGCCTGAATCCTTCTCCCAGATAAACCGTTCGGACCGTTTTATTAGCAAGTATGGCGCCAGGATTGCCTTCTGCAATGATCCGCCCGGCGCTGACGATATAGGCGCGGTCGCAGATGTCCAGCGTATCGCGCACATTGTGGTCGGTAATGAGCACGCCAATGCCCCGTTCGGCCAGCGCTCGAGTCTGTTCCTTGATGTCCGCGATGGACAGCGGATCGACGCCGGCGAACGGCTCATCGAGCAGCATGATGGCAGGCTCGGACGCGAGGGCACGGGCGATTTCCAGGCGCCGGCGCTCGCCGCCGGATAGACTTTCGCCAAGAGACTTGCGTACGCCCTGGAGGTTGAACTCGTTCAGCAGGGTCTCGACCAGTGCCTGCTGCTCCCGGCGGTGGAGGTCCCGGCGCAACTCCAGCACTGCGCGGAGGTTGTTTTCGGCGGACAGCTTACGGAACACGCTGGCTTCCTGCGGCAGATAGCCGATGCCGGAGCGGGCGCGCTCGTGCATGGGTGCCCAGGTGAGATCCCGATCGTCCAGTTCGATGTTCCCGGCGTCCACCTTGATGAGGCCGACGATCATGTAGAAGGTGGTGGTCTTGCCCGCGCCGTTGGGACCCAGCAGGCCGACGATCTCGCCGCCCGAGACGGAGAGACTGACGTCTTCCACCGCGACCTTGCTGCGGTAGGCCTTGCGGAGAGCGTGGGCGGACAGGGTGGGCATCGCCTATTGCGAGTCGGGCCGGGGAGCAGGCTGCACGATGACGTGCACGGGCTCCTGCTCACCGGATTCGGCATTGGCTTTGCCGGCCACCACGTCATAGTGGATGAGACTGCCGCTGATCTTCGTGCCGCCCTGCTCCAGGTGAGCATCGCCCTGCAGATCGATCTTCTCGTCTCGAGTGTGGTAGACGATGGTGCTGGCATCGGCCTTCACCAGTCCCTTATCGGCCTCCAGTTGCTGCTGGTAGTGGGCGGGATTGCCGCGGGCGGTGATGCGCACCACTTTCTGGTTCTCGACCTCGATGGTCATCCGGTCGGCGGTGACGCGCATGGTCCCCTGCTTGGCCTTGACCGAGCCGCTGTAGACGACCGTTCCCGCCGCGCGGTCGAGCTCCGCGTGTTCGGCGTCGATCTCGATAGGCTTGTCGGCATCCTCCGGCACGGACCACGCCGGCGGCGCAATCGCCAGCGCGGCGAGGAAAACGACCAGGGCAGCGCGGCCCGGGGCAGGTTGGCTGGCGATGGAAGCTCCGTTCACCCTCGGTCTCACTTGAACTGTTCCGGCTGGAGGACGGTGCGCACGCGGGTGCCGGCCGCCGTGCTGAGCTTCAGCGTGCCCTTCTCGAGATCGCCCTGCAGACCCGTGGCCGTGGTGCGCCCGAACAAACTATCGATCATAACATCGCGGTCCGTCTCGGCGTATTCGCGCTGAGGGAAGAGCGTGAGCGACGGCGTGGTCAGCCGGATCTGCCCGCCGTTCTCCGTCGTCTGGAGGACTACGTGATCGTCGAGTGTCACCGTTTCCTCTGCCGCGGTTCCGGGTGGCCGGCTGAGACTGCCCTTCCTCGCGGTCACCCGCCAGGGGGAGGCCTGGCCGCGGAACAGGGTGAGCCGCGGGTCGTCGAGCAGGGTCAGATACTGGCCCTGATAGTGACTGGCAGTCCGGGCCAGCAGGCGGTATTCCACGGTGCCGTCGTCACGATACTGAGAGACCACCGGCGATTCCATGAAGATGTCGGGCTCGCCTTCGAGCGCTGGCGCCGGCACCTGCGGCATCGGCGGCCCGGCGCTGCGCTCTATGACCAGCAGCGCGACCGCCGCGGCGCCCAGCGCCAGCACGATCATGATCCGGGCGCGGCTGCTGCGCCCGGCGGGCGGCGCCGGCTCGCTCTGGATTCGCTGATCCGGGTCCTGGGGCAGAACCTCGGCCGCCCGCCCGCCCCGCCGGATCAGTCGTAGGGCCACTGATTCCGGGCCCTGAGCAGAAGCTCGCAGACTTCCCGCGCGACTCCCTTGCCTCCCGGCAGGCGGGTGACGTAGTGAGCACGCGCGAGGGCGCTCGGATGCCCATTGGGGACGCCGATGGCCAGCCCCACCACCGCGAACAGCGGGAGGTCCGGCAGGTCGTCCCCGACGTGGGCGGCGGCGGTGGTAGTCAGGCCGAGCTCGGCGAGGAGGTCCGTGAGCACGGCGGCCTTGTCACGAACGCCCTGAAACACGTGCTCGATGCCCAGCTCGGCGGCGCGCCGATCCACCATGCCGGAGGTGCGTCCGGTGATGATGGCCACCCGGATGCCGCAGGAGCGAATGAGCTGAATGGCGCTGCCGTCCTGAACGTGAAACGCCTTGATCTCGTCGCCGCGGTCGCTGTAGAGGATGCTGCCGTCGGTGAGCACGCCGTCCACGTCGAAGCTCACCAGCGACACGGCGCGTGCCCGCTCGAGCACCTCGGACGGAAAGCTCACAGCTTGACCTGGTGGAACAGCACGATGTTGTACCCAATCCAGCCCAGCAGAATCACCGCCCCTTCGAAGCGCGTGATCACCGGGCGCGAGCCGATGGCGTAGGCGAACAGCGCAAGCGCCATGGTCAGAGCGAGCATCATACCGCAGTCACGCCAAAGTACCTCGATGTCCACGGCGGGCGCGCTGACCAGCGCCGGCACGGCCAGCACCACCAGTACGTTGAGTATGTTGGACCCGACTACGTTGCCGATGGCGATGTCTGTTTGGCCCTTGAGGGCAGCGCCCAGGGTGGCCGCCAGCTCGGGCAGGCTGGTGCCGACCGCCACCACGGTGAGCCCGATCACGAGCTTGCTCACCCCCAGCCACTCGGCCACGTGCACGGCCGCCCATACCAGCAGCTCCGCCGACAGCAGCAACACCACCAGTCCGACCGCCAGCCAGAACACCGCCTGCCGGAGGCTGAGATCGGGAAGCTCCTCCAGTTCTTCCTGAAGCACGTCGCTCACTTCCGGGTCGCTACTGCTCTGGTGGTTCACCAGCCGGTACAGGATGTAGCCCATGGCGCTCAGCAGGATCAACCCGTCGACGCGGGAAAGCTCGAGGTCGAACAGCAGCACCAGGGTGAGCAGAGTGGCGCCGAGCAGCCAGGGGAGCTCGGTCCGCAGCACGCCCTTGGAGAACGGTAGCGGCGCGACGATGGCCGTCAGCCCCAGCACCAGCCCGATGTTGGCGATGTTCGAGCCGATGGCGTTGCCCACGGCGATCAGCGCATCGTTGTCCGAGGACGCTGCGAACGACACCAGAATTTCCGGCGTGGAGGTGCCGAGCGAGACCACCGTGAGGCCGATCAACAGCCGCGAAACGCCGAGGTGGCTGGCCGCGCTCGCGGCCCCGGAGAGAAATCGATCGGCGCTCCACACCAGTGCGATGAACCCGAGGATGAGCGCTAGCAGGGGAACCCACATAGAGGAGACAGGTCGTATCGACTTCCGGAGCGGAGGTGAGGCGCCCACTTTAGACGCAACGCAGCCCGACCAACAAGCCGACGACCGAGCAAAGGAGTGACCGCGGCGCGCCCGGCAGGCGATGGCCGGGAGGTGCTCCGGCAGGGCGAGACGGGTATAGTTGCGCCGCTTCGAAGCCGGGCGACGAACAGTGTCAGACGAGGCCTACATCGAGATTCGCGACCTGCATTTCTCCCGGGGGGAACGCAAGGTCTTCGATGGCGTGTCCCTGACCATTCCGCGCGGCCGCATCACAGCCATCATGGGGCCGAGCGGTACCGGCAAGACGACGTTGCTGAAGATCATCGGCGGTCAGGTGCGGCCGGACGCCGGCGAGGTGCTGGTGGAAGGCCATGACGTCTGCCGGCTGTCACGGGAGGAGCTGTTCGAGCTGCGCAAGGACATCGGCATGCTGTTTCAGTCGTCGGCGCTTTTTACCGATCTCTCGGTCTATGAAAACGTGGCCTTCCCGCTCCGGGTCCACACCGACCTTCCCGAGGACACGGTACGCGACCTGGTCCTGATGAAGCTGAACGCCGTCGGGCTGCGCGGCGCGCGGGACCTCTTCCCGGCGGAGCTGTCGGGAGGCATGGCCCGGCGGGTGGCACTGGCCCGTGCCATCGCGCTCGACCCGAAGCTGCTGATGTACGACGAGCCGTTCACGGGCCAGGACCCGATCTCCATGGGCGTGCTGGTGACCTTGATCAAGAACCTGAACGTGGCCCTCGGCACCACCGATCTGGTGGTCTCCCACGACATTCACGAGACCTCGAGCATCGCCGACAAGATCTACATCATCTCCGACGGCAAGATCATCGGCGAGGGCACCCCGGATGCGCTCAGGCAGGCCGATTCGGCCTGGGTTCAGCAGTTCATGCACGGCACGCCGGACGGCCCGGTGCCGTTCCATTATCCGGCGGACGAGTTGAAGTTCGACGTGCTCGGCGAGGACGGCCGATGATCGCCTTCGTTCGTACGTTGGGCATGCGCACGCTGAACCACCTGGCGAGCCTCGGCAGCGCCAGCGTCATGTGGGCGACCGCCATGGCGGGGCTGCCGCGGCGCGGTGACCTGATTCTGCTCGTCCGACAGGTGTACAACATCGGCGTGCTCTCGCTGGTGATCATCGTCCTGTCGGCATTCTCCATCGGCGCCGTCATCGCCCTGCAGTTCTATACCCAGCTCGCCCGCTTCGGAGCCGAGGACGCGGTGGGGCTCGGCCTCGCCCTGGTGCTGCTCAGGGAGCTCGGGCCGGTGGTCACGGCGCTGCTCTTCGCCGGTCGGGCGGGTTCCGCCATCACCGCCGAAATCGGCCTGATGAAGAGCACCGAGCAGCTCTCCAGCATGGAGATGATGGGGGTGGATCCGCTGCACCGGATCGTTGCGCCGCGGCTGTGGGCGGGGCTTCTGTGTGTTCCGCTGCTCACCGCCATCTTCAACGTCGTGGCCATCTATGGCGGCAGCGTGGTCGCGGTGCAGTGGCTCGGCAGCGACCCGGGCGGCTTCTGGTCCGGCATGCGGGATACCGTCGAGTTCTGGCAGGACGTCGGCAAAGGCATGAGCAAGAGCTTGATTTTTGCCGCCGTGGTGACCTGGATCGCCGTGTTCCAGGGCTACGACTCCGAGCCCACAGCGGAAGGCATCGGCCTTGCCACTACCCGCACGGTGGTCATGTCGTCGGTCATGATACTGGCGCTGGACTTCCTGTTGACCCTTGGCATGTACGGAGACTTCAGCTAATGCGAATGCGAACCATCGAGATCAGCGTCGGGGGCTTCGTGCTGGCCGGAATACTGGCTCTGGTGGTGCTGGTGGTGAAGGTGAGCGGGGTCACGTTCACCCCGGGCGGTGATGTCCATCATCTGAAGGCCGAATTCCAGGACGTCGCCGGCCTCAGGGTTCGGGCGAAGGTGAGCATGGCGGGTGTTACCATAGGCCGGGTTTCGAAGATCGAGGTGGACCCGGAGTACGGAATGGCCATCGTGGAAATGGAGCTCAACGACAAGGTGTGGCCGCTGCCGCAGGACACCGGCGCCCGGATACTGACCGAGGGCCTCCTGGGCGCGCGCTACGTCGGCCTGAGCCCGGGCGGCGATCCCGAGACGCTCAAGGAAGGCGATTTCATTACCGACACCCAAGGCGCGCTGGTCCTGGAGAATCTGATCGGGGACCTGATTACCCGGCTGGGAGGCAAATGACATGAGCGCTGGCATGAGACGATTTCCGTTGGCTGCCCTGCTGGCGGCGGCTGCATTCGGTTTCTGTGTCCCCGGTATTGCGGCCGAGCCTGCAGCCGGCGCTGGGTCCGCGCCCGGCGACGCGCCGGCAGAGCAGCCCGGCGACGCGCCGACAGAGCAGGTCGGCGACGTGACCAGAGCGGGGCCGGTGAAGATGGTGCGCCAGACGTCGAACGCCGTGCTCGACCTCATCAGCGAGGCGCAGGGGTATGCCAAGCAGGATCCCGAGCGCTTCTATAAGCAGGTGGAGTCGCTCCTCTCGCCGGTGGTGGACTTCAAGGGCTTTGCCCGCAGCGTCATGGGCGCCTATTACAAGAAGGCGACGCCGGAGCAGTTCAGCCGCTTCGCCGAGACGTTCAAATGGGGCCTGGTGCGCACCTACGCCCTGGCGCTCACGGACTTCAACGACGGCAAGGTGGTGGTGGTGCCGCCTGATCATCCGCCGCGCAATCCGGAGCGGCAGACGGTGAAGATGGAGATTCGGACCGCCGCTGGCGAGGTCTACCCGGTGCTCTACTCCGTGGTGCAGGAAGACGACGGGCGCTGGCAGATCCGTAACCTCATCGTCAACGGGGTGAACATGGGCCTGACCTATCGCAACCAGTTCAACAGCGCCATGAACAATCCCAAGTACGGCGGCGACATGGACAAGGTGATCGATAGCTGGGGCGAACTGTTGAAAGAGCAGAAGAAGGAAACCCAGGACTCCATGTCCAAGGACGAGGACCAGCAGGCTTGAGCGAGACCGGCGCCGTCAGCTACCGCCTGAACGGCAGGGTGGGGTTCGACAATCTGATGGAGCTGCGCGAGCAGGGCGAGGCCGCCATTCGCGACGGCGGCGATCGCGCCGTAATCGACCTGTCGGGGCTCGAGAACGGCAACAGTGCCGCGGTGGCGTTGCTCATGGCATGGTTCCGGCTGGCCGAGAATCTCGGCAAGGAGATCGTCTTTCAGGCGCCACCGGCGGAGATCGAGAACATCGTCGGTCTTTCCGGGCTGTCTGCGCTGCTGCCGCTCGGCAACCCAGGGGAGGCGACCACATGAACGAAAAGATCGCGGAGGCCATTCGCGCGCGCCTCCCCGACGCCGAGGTGGAAGCCGCGGTGGAAGGTAACCGGGCGCTGATCACGGTGGTCAGTCAGGCTTTCGACGGAATGTCCCGGGTGAAGAAGCAGCAGATGGTCTACGGCTGCATCGACGGGCTCATCGCCGACGGCTCGCTGCACGCGGTGTCCATCCGCGCGCTCACCCCCGAGGAGCGGGACTGAGGAAGGCTGAAGGTCATGGACAAACTGCTCATCACCGGGGGAAAACGTCTCAGCGGAACCCTGAAGGTCTCCGGCGCTAAAAACTCTGCGCTGCCCATCCTAGCCGCCAGCGTCCTCACCGAAGAACCGGTGTCGCTCGACAACCTGCCCCACCTGCACGACGTGACCACCATGCTGGAGCTGCTCGGCTGCCTGGGCGTCGAGGTGGTGGTGGACGAGAAGATGCGGGTGGAGGTCACCGCCCGGAAGCTGTGTCAGCTTCGGGCGCCTTACGAGCTGGTCAAGACCATGCGCGCGTCGTTCGTGGTCATGGGCCCGCTGCTCGCGCGCTTCGGCATGGCGGAGGTGTCCCTGCCCGGTGGGTGCGCGATCGGCGCCCGCCCCGTGGACCAGCACCTGAAGGCATTCGACGCGCTCGGCGCGGACATCGACGTGCGGGACGGCTACGTCATTGCCAGAGCGCCGCGCGGCCTCACCGGCGCCGATTTCCGCTTCGACCTGGTGACGGTTGGCGGCACCCAGAACCTGATGATGGCGGCTACCCTGGCGAAAGGCACCACCCGCATCGGCAATGCCGCATGCGAGCCGGAAGTGAAGGATCTGGGCGACTTCCTCAACGCCATGGGCGCCCGGGTCAGCGGTCACGGTACGCCCGAGATGGTGGTGGAAGGGGCGGAGCGCCTGCACGGCTGCCAGTACCGCATCATGCCCGACCGGGTGGAGACCGGCACCTATCTCATCGCTGCAGCCGCCACCGGCGGCCGCATCCGGTTGATCCGCGCGGCCCCGGACACCCTCATCGCCGTGCTCGACAAGTTGCGCGAGAGTGGCGCGGTGGTCACCTGGGGTGAAGACTGGGTGGAGCTCGACATGGAGGGCCGCCGGCCCCGCGCCGTGGACCTCGAGACCGACGTCTACCCCGGCTTTCCCACCGACATGCAGGCCCAGTACCTGGCCATGAACGCCATCGCCGAGGGCGACAGCCGCATTACCGAGACGATCTTCGAGAACCGCTTCATGCACGTGCCGGAGATCAACCGGCTGGGTGCCGACATCGAGCTCACCAGCGCCTCCCAGGCGCTCGTCCACGGCGTGCCGAAGCTCAAAGCGGCACCGGTGATGGCGACGGACCTGCGCGCCTCGTTCAGTCTGGTGGTGGCGGCGCTGGTGGCGGAAGGCACCACCCTCATTGACCGCATCTACCACATCGACCGCGGCTACGAGACGATCGAAGAGAAGCTCACCCAGCTCGGCGCTGACGTTCAGCGGGTTTCGAGGGCCCCGGACCTGCGTTCGGTGGCAGCGGCCTCGCCACCTGTGGGAGCGGCGTCGCCACCTGTGGGAGCGGCGTCGCCACCTGTGGGAGCGGCCTCCCGGCCGCGATCGAGGCCCCGCTAGGCGCCGCCATGTCCGGCCTGACCATCGCGCTCAACCGCGGCAGAATCCTCGACCAATGTCTGCCGCTGCTCGAGGCCGCCGGCATTCGTCCCGCGGAGCCCCTCGAAGGCAGCCGCAAGCTGGTGTTCCAGACCATGTCGGGCGGTCACACCCTTGTGGTCATGCGCGGTTCAGACGTTCCCACCTACGTGGAGTACGGCGCTGCCGACGTGGGCATCGTCGGTAAAGACACCCTGCTCGAGTACGCCGGCAACGGCTTCTATGAACGGCTCGATCTCGGCATTGCCCGCTGCCGGCTCATGACTGCGGCCCCGGCCGGCGTATCCCTGCAAGCAAGACGCCTCAGGGTAGCGACCAAGTACGTCGGCACCGCCCGGGATTACTTCGAGCGCCAGGGGCGGCAGGTGACCATCATTCCGCTGTCCGGGGCCATGGAGATCGCGCCGCTGATGAGCCTGGCGGACTGCATCGTCGATATCGTCGACACCGGCAACACCCTGAAAGCCAACGGTCTGGTGGCGCTCGAGACCATCGCCGAGATCAGCTCGCGGCTGATCGTCAACCGCGCGTCCATGAAGACTCGTTTCGACGACGTGCAGTCCCTGGTGGAGGCGTTGCGAAAGGTGCTGCCATGACTCTTGCGCTGCGCCGCCTGGATGCCTCCGCCGACGGCTTCAACGCGGCGCTCCGCGAGCTGCTCGCCTGGGACGTGGGCGAGGACGACGCGGTAGGGCGCATCGCGGCGGAGATCGTCGCCGACGTGCGCCGCCGGGGTGACCAGGCGTTGCTCGAGCTGACCGGGCGGCTGGACCGCTGGTCGCCCGCCAGTGCGGCCGGCCTTGTGCTCACTGCCGACGATTTCCGCGCGGCGTGGGAGACTCTGGCCGAGGCGGACAGGGACGCTCTGCAGATAGCCGCTTCGCGTATCGAGTCCTACCACTTCCGCCAGCTCAGCGGCGACTGGGAGTACAGCGACGAGCAAGGAAACCGGCTCGGCCAGCGGGTCACCCCCATCGACCGGGCGGGCGTGTACGTGCCCGGCGGTCAGGCGGCGTACCCGTCCACGGTGCTGATGACGGCTATCCCCGCCCGGGTGGCCGGCGTCGGCGAGGTGATCATGACCGTTCCCACCCCCGGCGGCGTACGCAACCCGCTGGTCCTTGCCGCCGCCCACGTGGCCGGCGTCGCGCGCGGCTTTGCGGTGGGCGGGGCGCAGGCGGTGGCGGCGCTGGCGTTCGGCACGGCCACGGTGCCGCGGGTGGACAAGATCGTCGGTCCCGGCGGGTCGTTCGTCGCCGCCGCCAAGCGGATCGTGTTCGGGGCCGTGGGCATCGACGTGATCGCGGGCCCGAGCGAGGTGGCCATCATCGCCGACGCCACCGCGCCGGTGGAGTGGATGGCGCTGGACCTGTTTTCTCAGGCGGAGCACGACGCTGCCGCCCAGGCCATCCTGCTCTCACCCGACGCCGGCTATCTGGACGAGCTCGCCGCCGCCATGACCCGCCTGCTGCCCGCGCAAGCCCGCGCCGGCATCATTCGCGCGTCCCTCGAGCGCCGCGGCGCGCTCATCCGCACCCGGGACCTGGCCCATGCGGTGGAGGTGGTCAACCGCATCGCCCCGGAGCATCTGGAGCTGGCGGTGGCGGACCCCGACGCCATTCTCCACCGGGTGCGCCACGCCGGCGCAATATTCGTCGGCGCCCACTCGCCGGAGGTGATGGGCGATTATGCGGCGGGCCCCAGTCACGTGCTGCCCACCTACGGCACCGCCCGGTTCTCGTCGCCCCTCGGCGTCTACGACTTCCAGAAGCGCTCCTCGGTGATCCGGCTGAGCCCGCAAGGCGCCGCGAAGATCGCCCGCACCTCGGCGACCCTGGCCCACGGTGAGGGCCTCGAGGCTCATGCCCGCGCCGCGGAGCTGCGGATCGAAGGCATCGACCACAACGCCTGAGGCTGCCGCCCCGGTTTCGATTAGCCCTGTCGGAGGCGCTCGAAAATCACGTCCAGATACGGCCGCCGTTCTGGATCCAGGTAACGGAAGTTGGCGCCGCGGTCGAGAAGCTCCCAGAACTGCGACCGGTTCTCGCCCAAGAGCCCCAGGCGGAGGCGCTCCAGGCGCGGCAGCGGCTCGCTGCGAAGGTCGTCGACGATCCGCCAGGCTCGATCTTGCTCGCCGCGCTCGAGGAATCGGGTGGCAAGCTGGATCTGTGAGCGTCGCACCCCGAGCAGGCTCTGCTCCTCGCCTTCGCCGCGGATTTCCTGGTCCAGGTCCAGCAGGGTGTCGAGCAGCGCGTCGACGGTGGCGTCGTTACCATCGAGCGCTTTTTCCACCATCTGCATGACGTCGTAGGCCGCGGTCTCGAGAAGGAACGGCACGCCCGCCTGATACGCCACCCGGCCGTACTCCCCCAGATAGCCGGCAATCTCCACCGCGCGGCCGTCCTGATGCTCCTGAAGCAGTCGCTCGGCCACCAGCCGCAGCCGGTTCATGACGAAATAGGCGGTGCGGGCGTCGCGGGCGTTGATGGCAGTGCGCAGATAGCTGTTGAAGGCCTGCAGACACAGCTCCAGCAGAGGGGCATGCCGGGCGCCCAGCTCGCAGGCGATGCGCTGGGTGTTGATGGCGATGACGTTGGCAACGTCGCCGAACTGGCCGCCGCCAAGCCCGACGAGGGACAGATAGCGTCGGAAGACTTTGCGTTCGAGCCACGTGCCTCGGGCGTGGACGTCGGCGAGGGTCTCCTCGGAGAGGGCCACGAAATCCGGATCGGCGGCGACGCTGTCGGTGATCAGGAACCATTCGGCGGGCAACCCGTCGCGGATGCGGACGTAGTTGGTCAGCAGGTCGGCCATGGCGTCCACGGCCCCGATGGCGATGGCTCGGTCGCCGTGAACGATGGCGCTGCGGGCGACGTCCTGAAGCTGATCGACGGCGTCTTCGACCCGAGCCTGGGCGGATGCCACGTTGTGCTGGTTGACCCGCTCCACGACCCGGTACGCGTTCCGGCAGATCCGCTCGATGACGCTTACCGGCGAGAGAAACGTGAAGACGAAATAGATGTACGGCACCAGCAGCAACAGGCACACCGTCACCAGCCCGAGGGTGAGCGCGAAGCCGGCGTGGGGGAGTATGCCGGCGGAGCTGCCGTCGCCGATGACGGTGGCGGCCCAGACGCACTGCAGGGTGGTGACGACGAACAGTCCCAGCACGGTGAGGTTCACGGGCTCGCGCAGAAACAGCCAGGTGATCTCGTGGCTGTACCGGTTGGCGGCCAGCTCGACGACGATGGCCACCACCGTCATGGCCACCGCGAGCACCGCGGCCACCACCTCGGCGGCGTTCGACAGAATGCTGAAGGCGTCCTGCACGTCGAGCCCGGCGAACCAGGCTGCGGGCGAGGTCATCAGCACCGCCGACGACTGGCCGAGCACCACCGACAGCAGGATCAGCGCGAGGCTGGCGGCCGTGAGCACCACCAGTACCAGCAGCGGTAGCGCGAAGGGGCCGGCGGAGAGCGATGGTTTGGTTCCGGTCATGCCCATGCGCCCGTTGCGAGATCAGTTCGGCACCGGCCGCTCCCCCGACCGCGCCGTCATCTGCAGTTGCTCGTCGCCGCGCAGGACGTCGAGCCGAATGGTCGAGCCGGGGGCGGCCTCGGCGATCCGACGGCTCACCGCGGTCGAGCTCACCGCCGGCTGGTCGTTGACGGCCAGGATCCTGTCGCCCACCTGCACCCCGGCCAGATCCGCCGGGCCGCGCGGCAGCACCTGCGTGACCTCGAGTCCCACCGCCATACCGGCGTTCGGGATGCTGGACAGCACGATACCCAGCCAGCCGCGAGTCACCCGGCCGGTCTCGACGATCTCGTCGAGCACCGACATGGCGAGCTGGGCGGGAATGGCAAAGCCGATCCCCTCGGATCCGCCCGAGCGGGAGAAAATCAGGGTGTTGATGCCGATCAGGTCGCCCTCGGAATCGATGAGCGCGCCGCCGGAATTGCCCGGATTGATGGCGGCGTCGGTCTGGATGAAGTCATCGTAGGGGCTCGCGCTGATGCCCGTGCGGCCCTTGGCGCTGATGATGCCCGACGACACCGTCTGGCCGATGCCGAAGGGATTGCCGATGGCCAGCGCCACGTCTCCCACTTCCACGTCGGCGGACGACCCGAGGGGAATGGGGCGCAGGCCGTTCGCCTCCACCTTGATGACCGCGAGATCGGTCTCCGCGTCGCTGCCGATCACGCTTGCGGTGGTAGCCTGGCCGTTGTTGAACGCCACCAGGATCTCGTCGGCGCCCGCCACCACGTGGTTGTTCGTGAGGATGTAGCCGTCCTCGCGGACGATGACGCCCGAGCCGAGTGAGCTTTGCATGTGCTCCTTCTCGCCGCCGGAAAAGCGGTCGCACCACTCCTTGAAGCGCGGAAGCTGGCAGATGGGAGGCGCCAGCACCTTGGTGGAATAGATGTTCACCACCGCCGGGGCGGCCCGCTTCACCGCCAGCGCATAACCGGCCTTTGCGCTGGGGGCGGGGCCGGCGCGCATGGCCATCGTTACCGCGAGCCCAACGAGCCCGCCGATCAGCGCCGGCAGGAGGACGTATCGAATCATCTCGCGCATGGCGGCGGAAGTTAGCAGAAAAGCCCCGCCCGTGCGCCATCTCGTGACCGGCTATTTGGTGAAAGCCGTTTCGAGCCGCTAAAGTCTGCAGTCATGCTTCAGGAATCGATGCAGGAGAGCTCGGTCACGGTGCCGCTGCCGCGCGCGCCGGCCGCCCGGTACCGGGCGCTGCTCGAGATCCCGGGATTTGCGCGGGACCCGGTGCAGGCGCACGTGATCGAGCTGCTCGACGACGTGCACGGGGCGTTGCAGCGGCGCCGCCGGTCGGCGGTCCGCTGGTGGAATCGGCTGTTGCCCGCACGGCGACCGGCGGAGCCGGTCCGGGGGCTGTACCTGTGGGGGGGCGTGGGGCGGGGCAAGACCATGCTCATGGACCTGTTCTACGAGTGTCAGCCGCCCGGGGACCGCAAGCGTATGCATTTCCACCGGTTCATGCAGCGCGTGCACCACGAGCTCCGGGACCTGGCGGGCACGGCGGATCCTCTGGAGCACGTGGCGGAGCGATTCGCCGGGGAATCGCGCCTGCTCTGCTTCGACGAGTTCTTCGTCTCCGACATCGGCGACGCCATGATCCTGGGCGAGCTGCTGGGCGGGCTGTTCGCCCGCGGTGTCACCCTGGTCGCCACCTCGAACGTGGAGCCGAAGCGGCTTTACGAGAATGGCCTGCAGCGGCGCCGGTTCCTGCCGGCCATCGACCTGCTCGAGCGCCATACCCGGGTCTTCAACGTGGACGGTGAGGTGGATTACCGGCTGCGCGTCCTGGAGCGGGCGCAGATCTACCACACCCCGCTCACCGCCGCGGCGGAGCAGGGGATGCAGGAGAGCTTCGCGGCGCTCGCGCCCGACGAGCCGGAGACGGACGTAGTGCTGGAGATCGAGGGGCGCCCGGTGCGGGCGCGGGCGGTCTCCGAAGACGTGGCCTGGTTCGAGTTCTCCGAGCTGTGCGAGGGCCCCCGCAGCCAGAACGACTACATCGAGCTGTCGAGGATCTACCACGCCGTCCTGGTCTCGAACGTGCGGCGCTTCACCTGGCGCAACGAGGATGCGGCCCGCCGTTTCGTCAGCCTGGTGGACGAGTTCTACGACCGCAACGTGAAGCTCATCCTTTCGTCGGAAGCGCCGGTGACCGATCTCTACCACGGCGAACGGCTGCGCTTCGAGTTCCAGCGCACCGAGAGCCGGCTGCTGGAGATGCAGTCCCACGAGTACCTGGGGGGCACCCACCGGGCGTGAATGACGCGGCCGTGCTCCGTGCGGTATGGTTGACGATCAACCGAATTTGAGGGGATTTCGGTGACCGCGACGAAAAAGCTTTTCTATATCCGCGAGCTGGACCGGTACCCGGTCGGCAGGCAGCGCATGTTTCTGCTGCTGGTCGCGGTGGTAGCGACCCTGGTTGCCAGCTACGAGGCTCAGATCGCTCCCGTGCTGCCGCTGCTCATGCAGGATATCGGCATGTCCAAGGCGCAGTATGGCACTGTGGTCATGGCCACCGTGGTGTTTTCCGCCGTCGGCGCCATCACGTTCGGGCCTGTCTGCGACCGCATGGGGCGGACCGCGGTGCTGGTGCCGGCTCTGTTTCTGACCGGGACCTGCGTGTTTGCCATGACCCTGGTGGAGTCGCTGGCGGGGCTGATCGTGGTTCGCGCGCTGCTCGGCTTCATCGAGGGTGCCGTGGTGGCGGCCTCGGCCGGTCTGGTGCGGGATTTCTCGCCCCGTCTCGGACGCGCGTCGGCCTACGCCTTCTGGACGTTCGGGCCGGTGGGGGCGAACTTCATGGCGGCCTCCATCGCCGGGTTCACTCTGCCCATCTTCAACAACGTCTGGCAATCCCAGTTCTACATCGCTGGCGTGATCAGCATGGCGGTGGCCGTGTTCGTGATGCTCACCATCCACGACCTGTCGCCCCGGGTGCGCCACCGCATCATGCACAGCGAGGTTGCCGAGCACGCCGAAGAGCCGGAGGAGCAAGGCGCCCGACCCATGACCGGCTCGGCGATCCGTCACGGCCGGGTCTGGCTGATGGCTGTGGGGATCACCCTGTTCCTGATGCTCTACTTCGCGCTGCAGCAGTTCGGCCCGCTGATCCTGGTGGAGAGCTACGGGTTCAAGCCCGACGAGGCCGCCTTCCTGTCGCAGTTCTTCTGGTTGCTGAATCTGGCCACCTTGATCGGCGCGGGCGTCCTGTCGGACCGGCTTCAGCTGCGCAAGGTCGTTTCCTTTGCCGGCGCGCTGCTCACCGTGCCGGTGATGGTGGCCTGGATCTCACTGGCAGGCACCCATCCGTCGAACGCGACAATCATCGTGCTGATGTCGCTCCTCGGCGGCGCGTTCGGCATCACCTACTGCCCGTGGATGGCGTGGTTTTCCGAGACCCTGGAGGACATCAGTCCCGCCATCCAGGCCTCCGGCTGGGCTTTGTGGACGGCCGTGGGGCGGCTGTTCGTCGTCTGCACGGTAGAGCCCATGACCCTGGTGGCGGAAAACTACGGCTGGGAACCCTGGCTGTGGATCACCGTCGGCGGCGTCGGCGTCTACCTGGCCTGCGTCCTGGCGACCCGCACGCCTTGGTTCAGCCGGGAACAGCCCGGCGAGCGGGCCCGCCGCGGAGAACGCGCCCGCGAGCCTGCTCCCACTTAGCCGGCGTTGTATTAGCAGAGGCGGTCCGCTAAGATTCGCGCTCCCGATTTCGGGACGTTTCCGCGCGCCCGGCCGAGGCATGCGCCGCGCGATTGACGGCTCGAGCACCCGAGAGCAACGGTCTGAGAGACTCATGAAAACTCTAAGCATGCGCGCGCAGGACGTCCGGCGCTCGTGGTACGTAGTCGATGCCGAGGACAAGACGCTGGGGCGTCTGGCCACCGAGTTGGCGCATCGTCTGCGCGGCAAGCACAAGCCCGAGTACACGCCCCACGTCGACACCGGCGACTACATCGTCGTCATCAACGCCGAGAAGGTGAAGGTGACCGGCGCCAAGACCACCGACAAGATGTACTACCGGCACAGCGGCTATCCCGGCGGCATCAAGGCGAGGTCGTTCGAGCAGATGCGCGACAGCCACCCCGAGCGCATCATCGAGACGGCCGTCAAGGGCATGCTGCCGCGCAACCCGCTCGGCCGCGCCATGCTGAAGAAGCTGAAGGTGTACGCCGGCAGCGAGCATCCGCACAGCGCCCAGCAACCCGAACTACTGGAAATCTGATCCATGGCAGCCACCCAGAACTACGGCACCGGCCGCCGCAAGACCTCCACCGCCCGTGTATTCGTCCGCTCCGGGACGGGCCTCATCACCGTCAACGACAAACCGCTCGACCAGTACTTCGGCCGCGAGACGTCGCGCATGATCGTGCGTCAGGCGCTCGAGGTGGCGGAGATGACCGACAGGGTCGACGTGCGGGTGACCGTCGCCGGCGGCGGCAACTCGGGCCAGGCCGGGGTCCATCCGCCACGGCATCGCCCGTGCGCTGGTGGAGCACGACGAGGGCTTGCGGGCGCCGCTTCGCCAGGCCGGCTTTCTGACCCGCGACGCCCGTGCCGTGGAGCGCAAGAAAGTGGGTCTGCGCAAGGCGCGCAAGCGCCCGCAGTACTCCAAGCGCTGACCGCCTGCTCATTCAGGCCGGCCTGCCGTCGGTACGCCTGTGCGCGGAGGTGCGCCTGCGACGCCCGCCGGTGCGGCTACCGACGCAGGTTCGCTTGTCATGAGCAAGCACCCCGTCGAGACGAGGCTGACTCGCTCATCGATGGCCATGCCGGGGCTTTTGCCGGCAGCGGCAGCCGATGGTGAACAGTCTCGGTATGTTAAACTTCGGCGTCTAACGGAACTGTCTGGAGTAGCTGTGAGCCAGGGCGATTCGATAAGCCTGAAATCCGCGGAAGAGCTCGCGGAGAGCATCGACACCTCTAAGATCAATACACAAAGACGGTACTTTCTCATCGGCGCGACTGCGGCGGTGGGCGCCCTCGGGGTGGTCGGTGCGGCGGTGCCGTTCGTCAAGTCCTGGAATCCGAGCGCCAAGGCCAGAGCCCTCGGCGCCCCCGTCACGGTGGACTTCAGCAAGCTCAAGCCCGGCGAGATGATGGGCCCACTCCCTGCCTGGCGTGGCCAGCCGATCTTTCTGCTTTCGACCGCACCGAAGACACCGTCAGCCGTCTGCAGAAGGACCTGCAGCGACTCGCCGATCCGCAATTCCACCAACGTCGACCAACAGCCCAAGTACGCGCAGAACCCGTATCGGGCCCGGCGCCCCGAGCTCGGCCTGTACGTGGGGATCTGCACGCACCTCGGCTGCGTTCCAAAATACTATCCGGTGGTACAGCCGGAGCCGTTCGATGCGGATTGGGACGGCGGGTTCTTCTGCCCCTGCCACGGCTCCATGTACGACCTCGCAGGCCGCGTCTACAAAGGCGTACCGGCACCCGACAACCTGGTGGTCCCTCCGTATCAGTTCCTGAGCGACAACGTAGTGGAGATCGGTCAAGACGAGGAGACCGCCTGATGGCCGAAGTGAACGAAAAGCAAAGCAGAATCGCTGCCGGCTGGAGCAGCTTCATCGGCTGGGTAGACGAACGTTTCCCGATCCTGGAAACGTGGGACTACCACATGGTGAAGTACTGGGCGCCGAAGAATTTCAACTTCTGGTACCTGTTCGGCGTGCTGTCCATGTTCGTGCTGGTGATGCAGCTCCTCACCGGCATCTGGCTCACCATGAGCTACATTCCGAGCGGCGAGGGCGCGTTCGCCTCGGTTCAGTACATCATGCGCGACGTCGAGCTCGGGCTGGCTCTTGCGCTACCTGCACTCCACCGGTGCTTCGGCCTTTTTCATCGTCGTCTATCTGCACATGTTCCGCGGCTTCATGTACGGCTCCTATCGGAAGCCGCGGGAGCTCTTGTGGCTGATCGGCATGGCGATCTTCGTCGCCCTGATGGCGGAAGGTTTCTTCGGCTACCTGCTGCCGTGGGGCAACATGTCCTACTGGGGCGCCCAGGTGATCGTCTCACTGGTCGGCGCCATTCCGGTGATCGGAGATTCGCTGATGCAGTGGGTGCGGGGCGACTTCCTGATGTCGGACATCACCCTGAACCGCTTCTTCGCCCTGCACGTGGTGGCCGTGCCGCTGGTGCTGATCATGCTGGTGTTCGTGCACATCGTTGCCCTGCACCACGTCGGATCGAACAATCCCGATGGCATCGAAATCAAGAAGAACAAGGACGAGAACGGCGTCCCGCGCGACGGCGTTCCTTTCCACCCCTACTACGTGATCGGCCACGATCTGCCCGCCATCGTGCTGTTCCTCATCGTCTTCTGCGCGGTGGTGTTCTACGCGCCCGCCATGGGCGGCTACTTCCTGGAGACGCCCAACTTTCAGCCGGCTGATCCGCTGAAGACGCCCGCCGAGATCGCCCCGGTGTGGTACTACACGCCCTTCTACGCCATGTTGCGGTCCTCGACCTTTCCGCTGTTCGCCCTCCCGGCCAAGTTCTGGGGCTTCGTGGTGATGGCGGGCGCGATCGTGGTGCCGGCAGTGCTGCCGTGGCTCGACCGCAGTCCGGTCAAATCCATTCGCTACAAGGGGCTGGCGTCCAAGGTGATGCTGGGCCTGTTCGTCATCGCCTTCGTCATTCTGGGGTATCTCGGCACGATCCCCCCGTCCAAGGTGGCGGTGCGGATCGCCCAGACCTGCACGGTGTTCTACTTCGCGTATTTCGTGCTCATGCCCTGGTACACGAGAGTGGAGAAAACCAAACCCGTGCCGGAAAGGGTGACCATGCGATGAGGAGCGATAAGAACAAGGATAATTCACGCCTGCTGCCCGGCATCTGGCTGGCCGTTGTCGCGGTGATGCTGCCGGCCCTTGCTTTCGCCGCCGAGGAGGAGAACAACTGGCCGCTGGAGCCCATGAAGCCGAACCTGCAGGACTTGCCGTCGTTGCAGAACGGCTTCCGTCTGTACGTGAATTACTGCATGGGTTGTCATTCCCTGAAGTACCAGCGTTACGAGCGCACGGCGGACGATCTCGAGATCCCTCACGACATCGTGCTCGACAAGCTGATCTTCACGAACCAGCCGATCGGCGAGCAGATGACCACGTCCATGAACGAGGACGCAGCGAAGAGCTGGTTCGGCGCGGCGCCGCCCGATCTGACCCTGGAGGCCCGGTTGCGCGGCCCCGAGTGGATCTACAATTATTTGCAGTCGTTCTATCTGGACGGCTCGCGGCCCTTCGGGGTCAACAACAAGGTCTTTCCCAACGTCGGCATGCCGAACGTGCTGATCGGTCTGCAGGGCATTCAGCGCGAAGGCTGTGTGCAGGTGCCGAAGACGGCCGGGAACGGCGGAGAGATGCGTGACCCGCTGGAGCCTGGCAAGAAGATCACCGAGGAAAAATGCGGCCAGCTGGTGCTGGAGAAAGGCACTGGCAAGTACAACCCCGAGCAGTTCGACAAGGCAGCCTACGACCTGGCGAACTTTCTCTACTACACCGGCGACCCGAACCGTCTCTCGCGTCACCGAATCGGCGTTTACGTGCTGCTGTTCCTGATGATCCTGTACGTGTTCACCTGGCTTCTCGGAAGGGAGTACCACAAAGCGGTCCGATAAGGCGATACAGCGGCTTCGAGTGGGGCCGCTGCAGCCGGGGTCCGCTACATTGCCCGCAGGGCGCTGTCCCTGCCCATCACTTGTCTCTGGGTGAAGCGACATGAGTCTAGTTACCAAGCGATCTTCCATGACCCTGTTCTCGGACGCCCGGGACCACTACTCCCACAGGGTGCGCATGGTGCTCTGCGAAAAGGGCGTCACCTGCGACATCGTCGACGTCGACCCGAACAACAAGCCGGAGGATCTGGCGGAGATCAACCCGTACAACAGTCTGCCGACGCTCCTCGACCGCGACCTCGTGCTCTACGAGGCGAACGTCATCATGGAGTATCTCGACGAACGGTTCCCGCATCCGCCACTGTTGCCGGTGTACCCCGTGCAGCGCGCGTTGTCGCGGCTGTGGATCACCCGCGTCGACCGCGAATGGAGCGGGCGCCTGGACGTTCTGATGGCGGGCAAGGGCCGTGAGACTGTGATCAGCAAAGCCCGCAAGGAGCTGCGCGAGAGCATCATCGCGGTGGCGCCCATCTTCGCGGAAAAACCGTTCTTCATGAACGAGGAGTTCACCCTGGTCGATTGCTGCGTGGCGCCCATTCTCTGGCGGCTGAACGCGGTGGACATCGGCCTGCCGGAGCGCAGCACGCGTCCGCTGCAGAAGTACATGCAGAAGATATTCGAGCGCGAATCGTTCCGTGCCAGCCTCACCGAGGCCGAGATGGAAATGCAGGACTGACTCCCGCCGCCGATGGCGCCCGCAGCCCTCAGCGGAGCAACGTGAGCAAGCAGCCCAAACGCCCCTACCTGTTGCGCGCGATCTACGACTGGATCGTCGACAGCGACATGACACCCTACGTGCTGGTGAACGCGGACGCGCCGGGTGTTTCGGTTCCCGCCGAGCACGTGAAAGACGGCAGGATCGTGCTGAACGTCGCCCCCAATGCGGTCGCCGAGCTGGCCATGGATCGGGAGGCGCTGGCCTGCAATTGCCGCTTCGCGGGCGCGCCATTCTCCGTCTACCTGCCCATGCCGAGCATCGAGGCGATCTATGCCCGTGAGACCGGCGAGGGCATGGCTTTCGACGCGGTGGATCCACCGTCGCCCGACACGCCGCCGGACGGTCTCGGATCCGGCCCGGACGGCAAGCCGGGCGGGGCTGGGCACCTGAAGGTCGTCAAGTAGCTGATAACCGCGTTTGACACATAATCCGTGCGCACCTATGGTGTGCGGATGAACGTAACGCTGTCGATCGACGATCGAGTCTTGGCGGAGGCGCGGAGAATCGCCGCCGCGCGGGGCACGAGCTTGAACCAGATGATTCGAGACTACCTCGAGGAACTCACTCGAGAGGGCGAGGTGACCGACGCCGTCCAGGAGCTCCAGAGCCTGTGGGCGACGAGTACAGGCCGCTCCAACGGACCCTGGAGTCGCGACGAGCTTCATGAGCGCGGCTGAGTTCCTCGACACCAATGTTCTGGTGTATGCGGATGACAGTCGCGATCGCCAGAAGCAAACGCAGGCTCGACGGCTCATCGAGCAATTGCTGCTCGAGAGACGCGGCGTGATATCGCTTCAGGTCCTGCAGGAGTTTTTCGCGGTGGCCACACGTAAGCTGGGGCTGGCCAGTGAGGCGGCCCGACATCGGGTCGTGCTGTATTGCCGCTTCGACGTGGTCAAGCTATCGCAGCACGCCCTGTTGGCTGCCATCGATCTTCATCGATTGCATTCCGTATCGATCTGGGATGCGCTGATCCTGCGAGCGGCGTTGAACGCCAATTGCCGAACGCTGCACACAGAGGATATGCAGGCGGGGATGGTGATCGACACCGTTACGTTGTCGAATCCATTCGGGAGTAATGCCGGGTCAGCCCACCGGAAGCCCTGTGCGGGGTGGACGTCCCCTGGGACGGCAGATGGGTCAGAGGTATTCGAAAACCTTGACGATCTTCTGAACGCCGTAAACCGACCGGGCTGCCTCGACGGCGACATCCGCCTGCTCCTGCGGCAGCATGCCCATCAGGTACACCACGCCGTCCTCCGTGACGACCTTGATCTTGCGGCCCGGCGCGTCGTGGGAGGCCAGCAGCTTGCTCTTGACCTTGGTCGTGATCCAGCTGTCGTTGGCCCGCGCTACCATGGAAAGGGGTCCGCCGACCTGAAGCTCGTTGTGCACGGTGCGGACGCCTTTGATGTCGCGCGCGATCTCCTCGGCCTGGTGCTTGAGCTTCTCGCTGCCGACCTGACCCGCGAGCAGCAGGATGCCGTCGTAGCTGACAGCCACCAGGTGGGAGGTGTCGAAGCCGTGATCGGAGTTCCAGATCCTGCGCTTGACCGTGGTCTCGATGACCTGGTCGTCGATGGCGACGCCCGGCGACCGGACGCGCGGATCGTCGGAAAAGATGGCGCAGCCGGCCACGAACAACAGCAGGACCACAACGAAGGGTCTAATCCTGGCCAAAGGCATCTCGAATCCAGAGAAAATGGGGGCCGTAGTTTCGCTTCGCGACGGATACCACGTCAAATCGACAAGGGCGTTCTGCCGCGCGTGCGTGAGCCAGGTAGGCGCGGGCGGCGGCGATGAGCTTACGCTGCTTGTTGCGGGTCACCGATTCGACACCACCGCCGTAGCGCTCGTCGCGGCGAAACCGCACTTCCACGAACACCAGAACGTCGCCGTCGGTCATGATCAGGTCGATCTCGCCGAGCCGGCAGCGGAAGTTGCGGGCGACCAGTTGCAGGCCCTGGGCCTCAAGGTGCAGGGCCGTCTGGTCCTCGGCCCATCGCCCGTCAACCAGGTGCGCGGCAGGAGGCAACGATCAGCCCGGCGTGCGCACGATGCCGTCGATGATCACCGCCCGGGCGAGACGCCGCCGGATACGGCCGCTGGAGGTGAACTCGAGCTCACCGGTGCTTCCGAGCAGCTCGGTGAGACTGGCCGCCAACGATGAGCGGCACCCGGTCGGCGAGGCGGAAGGCGTCGACGCCGAGCGCGTACAGAGCGGCGAAGGGGCTGCCGTCCAGTCCGAACGCGGCGTCGAGGGTGCGGTACGAGGGCTCCTGCATGGCGAACCACGGCAGCTCACTGACGTGAAAACCGTTCAGATCCTCGAGGCGATCGCGGCTTGCGCCCCGGACGGTCTGGGAGGTGGCGTAGACGGGGATCCGATCGGCGAAGTGAAACTTGAGCGCGGGTACCAGAGCGGTGGCTTCGAGCGGGCTGACCAGGGCAACGATAGCGTCCACGTCCTGTCGCGCCCGCGGCAGGAACTCGAGCTTCTCACCGATCAGCTTCTGCACTTCGTCGCGGCGGTCGCGGCTGGCCGCCACGTCCATGGCGACGCCGACGCTTTCGGTGACGGTGCGGATGTTCTCCAGGGGCTGCACGTCGAGGTCGTAAGGCCAGGAAGCCGACAGCGCCTGGGTGGCGCGCTGTGACCACTCCTGGTCATCGTGGAAGGCCAGCACCCGCTTGGCGCCGGCGTCGCCGAGCCACTGCTCGAGGGTAGCGGCTTCGTCTTCGATGGCGAGGCTGAGCTGCAGGAGGTTGGCGGCGGGAGTCGTGCCGTCCGCCAGGTAGTTGAGCGCCAGCACCGGAATCTCCGGGTTCATCGCGTTGAGCGCCGCCACCGAATCCTTCGCGAGCGGACCGATCACCACCTGCGCGCCCTCCACCAGCGCCCGCTCGTAGAGCGTGCCGATGGGCTCCGCTGCGGCGTCGTAGACGCGGATGTCGAACTGGACGTCGTCCCGGTGGGAGAGGTAGGTGGCCAGGAACGCGTCGCGCACCGCCTGGCCGGCCCGGCTGAGAGGGCCGGACAGGGGGAGCATCAGCGCGACCCGCGCCATCGGCTGGGGCGGCGCCTGGAGCGAGGTGAGGGCCGTCGGCAGCGCCTGGGAGGCGGGGTGGCGTGGATGCGCGGCCAGCCAACGGTCGAGGCGCCGCCGCTGGTCGGCGAGGGTGAAGCTCTGGAGCATGGCGGCCTTGAGCTGCCACCAGCCGCGGGCCGAGCCGGACGATCGGGAAACCGCGGCCAGCGCCTGAAACGGCGGTACCTTTCCGAGGTAGGTCCAGATGGCATCGTTCAACCACTGACGTGCCGCCGGGTCGGCGCTGCCGGCGTAGCCCATGAGGCGGTCGACGGCCGCCGCCGGCTGGCCCTCCTTCGTCAGCAGCTCGGCGTCGGTCAGCACCGCGTCGAGAGGGTTGGGCAGAAGATTCTCGTCCAGCGCGAGCAGTGCCGCCCTCGCCTGATCGAGCCGCTCCTCGGCGATGGCCACGCGGGCCTGGGCGAGCAGGAAGCGGGCGGTTTCCCGCGGGCGCAGCTGGTCTACGTTGACTGCGGCGAGCGCGCTGGACGCAGCGGAGGCGTTGCCGGCCGCGATCAGGGATTCTGCCGCGGCGAGATACAGCCGCGCGCGGCGCGCTTCCGGCGCCGAGGCCGCACGTTCGAGCAGGTCCTGCGGCGACGCTGGGGCGGCCGACGGGCCCTGGGGCTGCTGCCCGGGCGCCTCCGTGCTTTGACACCCGCACACTGCGAGAATGAGCGCCCCGGCGGCAATGGCAATGGAAAGTCTGAACATGGCGGGAATGCTTTACGTCGTCGCGACGCCCATTGGAAACCTCGAGGACATCAGCCGTCGAGGCGCCGATGTCCTCGCGTCGGTTCAGATGATCGCGGCGGAGGATACCAGACGTACCCGGGTGCTGTTAGAAGCCATCGGCGTGTCGGGGGTACCGATCGTCGCCCTGCACAGCCACAACGAAGCGGCGGCCAGCGAGGCTGTGATGAGCCGCCTGCGGGAGGGGGCTGCGGTGGCGCTGGTGTCGGACGCGGGCACACCGTTGCTGTCGGATCCCGGTTTCGAGCTGGTGCGCGCCTGCTGGCGAGAGGCCATTCCGTTGCTGCCGGTGCCCGGCCCCAGTGCGCTGGCCGCGGCGTTGTCGGTATGTCCGCTGCCCGCCGGCCGGTTCCATTTCGAAGGCTTTCTGCCGGCCCGGGCCGGCGGCCGGGAAGCCCGGCTTCGTGAGCTGCTGGCGCTGGACCTGGCGGTGGTGTTCTTCGAGGCGCCCCATCGCATTGCCGCCACCCTGGACGACATCGCCCGTCTCGATCCCACCCGGCGCCTGATGATCGGCCGCGAGATGACCAAGCGCCACGAGCAGTATCTGTGCGATGTGCCCGCGGTGCTGCGCGCGGCTCTCGCCGAGGGCGAGCAGCTCAAGGGCGAGTTCGTCTGCGTGCTGGAGGGCAGCTCCGCCGGATGCCACTCCGGACGAGGTGCGGCGGACCATGGAGATTCTGCTGGCCGAGTTGCCGCCGGCGCAGGCGGCGCGGCTTGGAGCGCAGCTCCTGGGTCGCCCCCGCCGCAGCCTCTACGACCTGGCGATGCGCCTGAAGAGCGCGCCGGGCTAGTGCGCGGCGCCGCTGGCGCGCCGTGCCGCTGGCGCGCCGTGACCGCGCAGAGTAGTCTGCTCCGCGGAGTCGGCCAGGCTGCTCGCGGGCCGTTCCGGCGGCGGGGTTCGCTCCGCCGGCGTAACGGCGCGAGGAAAGTCCGGGCTCCACAGGACGAGGCGCCAGGTAACGCCTGGGAGGCGCGAGCCTACGGAAAGTGCAACAGAGAGCAGACCGCCTAAGGCGCGTCCCTTGCGGGCGCGAACGGCAAGGGTGAAACGGTGCGGTAAGAGCGCACCGCGCGCGTGGCAACACTGCGCGGCTAGGTAAACCCCGCCTGGAGCAAGGCCAAATAGGAATCCCATGGTGTGGTCCGCACCGGATTCGGGTAGGCCGCTGGAGGCCTGCGGCGACGCAGGTCCTAGATGAATGAGCGCCCGGGTGGCCTTCGGGTCACCGCGACAGAACCCGGCTTATCGGCCGACTCCTCGTCTCGATGTGGCGGCAGCCCCCCTGGCCGCGATCTCCTATCGAAGGGATCGCGGTCAGGAGCTGCCTTTTTTATGGATTCAGGAACGGTTATGGGGGGCTCGGTTATGCAAAAACGGTCTAACTGTTAAAGTCGATTCTAGATAACTGGGCCTAGCGCTCGTATACGTTAATTTAAGTCCTCCTCGATTCCTTCCAACACCCCTCCGAATCGCAAAAAATCCTTTAGTTTCCATAAGTTATCCATCTTCAGCCGCCTTGACAGGGCGGTGGCGTGCGACGATAGTGTCATGCGATGGCGCTTTGTGGGGAAAAGTGGAGCAAAAGGGGGCTACACTTTCCTTGAGTGGTGGTTCAGCCCGTTCCCGGTCCGTCTGACAGGCACTGACCTGCACGCGGATCCGGCGCGACGAAGGTGAGGGAAGGCGGACCCGCCCCACGGCGGGAATTCCAAGCGATATGTTTCGCGGTATCAACAGTGCGACGCTGGACGCCAAGGGCCGCATGGCGCTGCCGGCGCGCGTGCGGGAAACGGTCGCGGCGGTCTCCGACGGCCACCTGGTGGTGACCATCGATACCGAGGATCGGTGCCTGCTGCTCTACCCCCTGCCCATGTGGGAAGAAGTCCAGCGTAAGCTCGAGCAACTGCCGAACTTCAAGCCGGCGTCGCGCAAGCTCCAGCGGCTGCTGATCGGTCATGCCACCGATCTCGATCCCGACTCGAACGGCCGCGTGCTTCTGCCTCAGAAGCTGCGGGACTACGCCGGTCTGGACAAGAAACTGGTGCTGGTGGGCCAGGGCAACAAGATGGAGATCTGGAGCGAGGAGCGCTGGGAAGCGCGGATGGAGGAGTGGCTGGCCGACGGCACCGTGACGGCGCTGGCGGACGCCGACGAGCTCAGCGGGTTGTCCTTTTGACCGCGGCCATGGACCACGTGCCGGTGCTGCTGGAGGAGACGGTGGCTCTGGTTTGCGGGTTGCAGCCGGCTGCTGACGATACCGCTGAGGTGCGCGAAGGTGTCTACGTGGACGCGACCTTCGGGCGCGGTGGACACACCAGGCGGCTGCTGGATCGGCTGGGCGGGGCGAGCCGAGTGGTCGCCATAGACCGCGATCCCGCGGCTGTGGCGGCCGGCGAGCCGCTGGCCCGGCAGGACGCCCGGCTTACCTTGCGCCACGGCGACTTCGCGAATCTGTCAGCCATCCTCGGGGATCTCGGCATCGACCTCGTGCAGGGCGTGATCATGGATCTCGGCGTGTCCTCGCCTCAGCTCGACGACCCGGCGCGCGGCTTCAGCTTCCGCCACCAGGCACCGCTCGACATGCGCATGGACACCAGCCGGGGCGCCACGGCGGCGGAGTGGTTGAACCAGGCGGCCGAGGCGGACATCACCCGGGTGCTCCGGGAGTACGGCGAGGAGCGCTACGCCCGCCGCATCGCGGCGGCCATCGTGGCCGGCCGGCCGCTCGCCACCACCGGCGATCTGGTGGACGCGGTGCGGCGCGCGCAGCCCCGGTCGACCCCCGGCAAGCACGAGGCGACCCGGGTGTTCCAGGCGGTGCGAATCCAGGTCAACGGCGAGCTCGAGGCGCTGAGCCGCGGCCTGCAGGCCGCCTTCGAGCACCTGGCCGGCGGCGGCCGGCTCGGGGTGATCAGCTTCCACTCCCTGGAGGATCGCCTGGTCAAGCAGTACTTCCGCCGCCTCACCACACCGCCGCAGCTCCCCCGGCGACTGCCGGTACGCGCCGTCGACGCAAGGCCGCCGGCGCGCCTGGTAGGGCCGGCCGTCAGCCCGAGCCAGTCAGAAGTCGCCGCCAACCCGCGGGCGCGCAGCGCCCGGCTTCGGGTGCTGGAGAAAGCGACATGGGAGCAAGCGGCATGAAGGTGCGGAAGGGCCGTTCCAGCCCCGCCGGCCAGGCGCCGCTCACGGCACGGCAGCTCGTGGCGTTCGTGGTATTGCTGGTCGCGGTGGTGGCCTCCGGCATCCAGGTGGCCCTGGTGAGTCATCAGGTGCGGCGCCTGCACAGCCAGCTCGAGGTGGCGCAGAAGAACCAGGACGAGCACATGGCCGAGTACAGCCGCTTGCTGCTCGAGCGCAGCGCGCTGGCCGCGTACCAGAACGTGGAGCAGGTGGCGGAGAAGAAGCTGGACATGACGTTTCCCCAGGACGTGGAGTCGATCGAGCCGTGAAGGCGTGGCGTCACTACGTGGTGGTGGTCCTCTTCCTCGGTGCCTGCACCGGGGTGGGCGCTCGCGTGGTGTTCCTCAACGTCAGCGACCGCGCCTTTCTTCAGGAGCAGGGCGACGCCCGTGCGGTGCGTCCGGAGGCCCTGCCCGCCTATCGGGGCGTCATCTACGACCGCCACGGTGAGCCGCTGGCGGTGAGCACTCCGGTAGCCGCGGTCTGGACCGACCCGAGCTTCGTCCGGCTGTCCGCCGCCGACGTCACCAGGGTGGCCGGAGTGCTCGGGCTCGACGCCCACGCCCTCGGCGCGGAGCTGGCGGCCGGCAGTGGCCGACAGTTTCTCTACATCGCCCGGCGGGTGCCCTGGCAGCTGGCGGAGCGGGTGCGCGCGCTCGGCCTCGATGGCGTCTACATCCAGCGCGAGTACCGCCGCTACTATCCGGCCGCAGAGATGGCCGCCCACGTGGTGGGCATGACCGACATCGACGATCGGGGGATCGAGGGGCTCGAGCTGTCCTACGACGATCACCTGAGGGGCATTCCCGGCCGCAAGATGGTGCTGAAGAATCGCCGCGGCGAGACCATCGAGGATCTGGAGTTCCTGTCCGCGCCGCGGTTCGGCAGCGACATCACCTTGAGCCTGGATCTTCGCCTGCAGTTTCTGGCCGACCGTGAGCTGAAGGCGGCGGTGGCGGGCAACCGCGCCCGATCAGGCTCGCTGGTGATGCTCGATGCACACACCGGCGAAGTGCTGGCGCTGGTGAATGAGCCGTCCTACAACCCCAACGATCTGGCTCACGTCAATCGCAGCGCCATGCGCGACCGGGCGGTCACCGATACCTACGAGCCCGGCTCCACCATCAAGCCGTTCACCGTGATGGCGGCGCTGGAATCCAAGCGCTGGCAGCCGAGCACCTTGATCGACACGGCGCCCGGTTACTTCCGGGTTGGCCACAAGCTGGTTCAGGATCCGGTGAACCGCGGCACCATCACTCTGCTGCAGGCGCTGGAGAAATCGAGCCAGGTGGGCATTGCCAAGGTGGCTCTGGATCTCGAGCCGGATGCGGTGTTCGACGTGCTGACCCGTGCCGGCCTCGGCCAGTTCATCGGCACCGGGCTGCCCGGGGAGGCGGCCGGATACCTGTCCGATCGGGGCCTCGGTAATCCCGTGGTGCGCGCCACCCTGGCGTACGGCTACGGCCTGGCGGTCTCGCCGCTGCAGCTCGCCCAGGCCTACCTGACTCTGGCCTCCGGCGGAATGAAGATCCCCGTGTCCGTGGTCAAGAACGACGAGCCGCCCCGGGGCACGCGGGTGTTCGACCAGGAGATGGCGCGCACGGTGGTGGGAATGATGGAATCGGTCACCTCGGACGAGGGCACCGCGCCCCGTGCGCGCGTGCCGGGATACCGGGTGGCCGGCAAGACCGGCACCTCCCGCAAGGTGGGCCCGGGCGGCTACGACGACGAGCGTCACGTGGCCCTGTTCGCCGGCATCGCGCCGGTGAGCGACCCGCGTTTCGTGATGGTGGTGGTGATCAACGAGCCCGGCGGCGCGGCCAAGGGCGGCGGCGCCGTCGCCGCGCCCGTGTTCGGCCAGGTGGCGGCTCGGGCGCTGCCGCTGCTCGGCGTCACTCCGGACGGGGTGTCGTCCACATGACCATGACCTTGCAGCAGCTTCTGGACGACCCCGCAGCCACCGCGCGGATGCCATCGGCCGCCGACGTGCCGGTGTCCGGGCTGACCGAAGATTCGCGGCGGGTCGCCCCCGGCGACGTCTTCGTAGCGGTGGCGGGAGAAACCGCCGACGGCCACGACTTCGCGGGGGACGCGGTGGCACGGGGCGCCGCTGCGGTGCTCGCGGAACGACCACTGGCGGGGCTCGCGGTGCCGGTGGTGGTGGTCGAGGGGCTGCGGACGAAACGCGGTGCTCTGGCGGCGCGGCTGTTTGGCGACCCGGGCCGGCACCTGCACTGCGTCGGCGTCACCGGCACCAACGGCAAGACCTCGATCGCCCATTATCTGGCCGATCTCGCCAGCCGGCTGGGCCAACCGGCGGGCTATCTCGGCACCATCGGCTGGGGCCGGGTCGGCCGTCTGGAGCCAGCGCGCCTGACCACGGAAGATCCGGTGGTCGTGCAGCAGCGGCTGGCGGCGCTGCTCGCCGACGGTTGCCGCTGGGCGGTGCTGGAGGCGTCCTCCCACGCCCTGGCTCAGGACCGAGTCGCCGACGTGCCGTTCGCCACGGCGGTGTTCTCGAACCTGTCCCGCGACCACCTGGATTATCACCCCACGGCCGAAGCCTACGGAGCCGCCAAGGCTCGGCTCTTCCAATGGCCGGGGCTCACCCTGGCGGTGCTGAACACCGACGATGCCTTCGGCCGCGAGCTCGTCGACCGGCTGCCGACGGGGGTCGAGTGCGTCACCTACGGCCGCCACGGCGACGTGCGCTGGTCCGCCGTCGACTTCTCCGGCGGCAGCGCGCGGGGACGCTGGCACACGCCCTGGGGCGAAGCGCCCCTGTGTCTGCCCGTGCAGGCGGAGTTCTCGGTCGCCAACGTGGCCGCCGTGCTGGCGGTGCTGTGCCACCGCGGCATGCGTCTGGACGACGTGGTGGCGGCGGCCCGCACCCTCGGCACGGTGCCCGGGCGCATGGAGCGCTTCACCGCGCCCGGTGGCCCGGCAGTGGTCGTCGACTTCGCTCACACTCCCGATGCGCTGGACAAGGTGCTCATGGCGCTCCGACCCGCCACCGCCGGGCGGCTGGTGTGCGTGTTCGGCTGCGGCGGCGATCGCGATCCGGGGAAGCGCCCGCTCATGGCGGCGGCAGCGGAGCGTCATGCCGACGAGCTGTGGCTCACCAGCGATAACCCACGGTCGGAGGATCCGGAGCGGATCATTGCCGAGATGCGTCGGGGTCTGGCGGGAACGGTTCCTGCGCACGATTGCCCGGACCGGCGTCGGGCCATCGAGGCGGCGGTCAGCGGCGCGGCAGCGGGCGACACGGTACTGGTGGCGGGCAAAGGGCACGAGGACTACCAGGACATCGGCGGCGTGCGCCGGCCGTTCAGTGACCGCGCGCTGGTGGCTCTGCTGATGCGGGAAGCCCGCTGGTGAGCATGCGGACGGCCATCATCGGCATGGGTGTGACGGGACTTTCCTGCCTGCGGTATCTGGCGGGCGAGGACGATCTGGTGGTGCTCGACACCCGTGACGCGCCGCCCAACAGGGATGCCGCACGGGCACTTTGTCCCGCGGCCGAGTTCCGGACGGGGACGGCGGCCTGCGGGTACCGCTTCGAGCATGTCGACCGGGTGATCGTCAGCCCCGGCGTGAGGCTCGACCACGAGCTGGTGCGGCAGGCGCGGCAGGCGGGGGCGGTGGTGGAAAGCGACATCGACCTTTTCTGCCAGGCGGCCCGGGCCCCCATCTATGCCATCACCGGCACCAACGGCAAGAGCACGGTCACGGCGCTGACGGGCCACCTTCTGGCGGGCCTGGGACGCTCGCCCGGCGTCGGCGGCAACCTCGGTGAAGCGGCGCTGGATCTGCTCTCGGACGACCGGGACTGCTATGTGCTGGAACTCTCGAGCTTTCAGCTCGAACGCATGGCGCACTATCCGTTCCTTGCCGCGGCCGTGCTGAACGTGACCGACGACCACCTGGATCGTCACGGAACCCTGGCCGCGTACGCGGCCAGCAAACGCCGGATCTTCGGCCAGGCTCAGCGGGCCGTCGCCAATCGCGCCGACCCGCGGACGTTTCCCGAAGTGCCGGTGGCGGAGCTCGTCACCTTCGGTGCGGATCGGCCAGCGCCCGGGCACTGGGGGATGGACGACATCGATTCCGTGACCTGGCTCGTTCACGGCGGCCGACCGGTGATCGAAGCGGGTACGCTTCCTCTCGCCGGCGTCCACAACGCGCAGAACGTGCTGGCGGCGTGCGCTCTGGTCGCCGACGGCGGCGCCACGGACGCCGCCCTGGCCGGTGCCGTCTCCGGTTTCCAGGGGCTCCCGCACCGTTGCCGCACGGTGGCCGAGCGGCACGGGGTCCGCTTCGTGGACGATTCCAAGGCCACCAACGTCGGCGCTACCCTGGCGGCGCTGGAGGGCCTCGGCCACGATGGGACAGGTCACCTGATCCTGATCGCGGGTGGCGACGGCAAGGGCGCGGATTTCTCGCCGCTCGCCGGTCCGGTGCGATCGTACGTGAAGGCCGTCGTGCTGCTCGGGCGCGACGCGCCGCTGCTGGCGGCGGCGCTCGAGGGAGCGGCACCGTTGATGCGCGTGGCGGACATGGCGGGCGCCGTGCGCGCGGCGATGGACGCTGCTGCACCCGGCGACACCGTGCTGCTGTCGCCCGCCTGCGCCAGCCTGGACATGTTCGACAACTATGCGGCGCGCGGCGATGCGTTCGCTGCGGCGGTGGAGGGGCTGGCGTGAGCTCTCCGGCGGCCATGGACCGGCTGATGCTGCTGTGCCTGGCGGCGATCCTCGCCCTCGGCACGGTGATGGTGGCGTCGGCCTCGGTGGCCATCAGCGATACCCTGCTGCTGAAGCACCTGGTGTTCCTGGCAGCCGCGCTCGCCGGCATGGGGTTCGTGCTCTGCGTGCCCCTGGAGTGGTGGCGGCGCGGCCATCGGCTGGCCTGGCTCACCGCGGTGGCGCTGTGCGTGCTGGTGCTGATCCCGGGCGTCACCCACCAGGCCAACGGCGCGCGCCGCTGGATCGGCGTGGGCGGCTTCTCTCTTCAGCCGGCGGAGGCGGTAAAGTTTCTGCTGCTCGTCTACCTGGCCGGCTACCTGGAGCGTTTTCACGGGGCGTTCACCGACGACGTCCGGGCGCTGGTTCGGCCGGTGCTGATGGTGGGCGTGGTGGGTGCGCTGCTGCTGCTCGAGCCGGATTTCGGCACGGTGGTGGTGCTGGCCGGCGCCACGTGCGCTCTCTTGTTCGTCGCCGGCGCGCGGCTCAGGCACTTTCTGCTCATCGTGCTGCTCGGTTCGGTGCTAGTGGGCGCGGTGGCGGTGTTGCAGCCTTACCGGCTCGAGCGGCTCGTCACTTTCGTGGATCCATGGCAGTTCGCGTTCGGTAGCGGCTACCAGCTCACCCAGGCGTTGATCGCGTTCGGCCGGGGCGAGATCTTCGGGCTGGGGCTCGGCAACGGCATCCAGAAGCAGTTTTACCTGCCGGAGGCTCACAACGACTTCATCTTTGCGGTGATCGGCGAGGAGCTGGGTCTGGTGGGCGCGCTCGCGGTGGTGGTGCTGTTCGCCGTGCTGGTGCTGCGCATTTTTCGCCTCGGCCGGCGATCCCTCGCTGCCGGCAACGTCTTCGGCGGCTATCTCGCCTACGGCGTCGGTCTCATCCTCGGCGTTCAGTTTCTGATCAATCTGGGGGTGAACACCGGAATACTGCCGACCAAGGGCCTGACCCTGCCTTTCGTCAGCTACGGGGCCAACAGCCTGGTGGTGAGCTGCGCGATGATGGCGCTGGTGGTGCGGCTGCAGATCGAGGAGGGGGAACGTGGCTGATCCGGCGGGACCTTATCAGGTGCCGGAGATGCGCCGCATCCGCCGCATCCACTTCGTCGGCATCGGCGGCGCCGGCATGTGCGGGATCGCCGAAGTGCTGCTGAATCAGGGCTATCTGGTGTCCGGCTCGGATCTGAAGGCGTCGGCCGCCACCGCGCGGCTGCTCGGGCTCGGCGCCGCGGTGCGTATCGGTCACGAGGCCGCCGCAGTGGAGGGCGCCGATGTGGTGGTGGTGTCCAGCGCCGTCACCGCCGCGAACCCCGAGTTGGCGGCCGCGCACGACAAGCGCATCCCTGTGGTGCGCCGCGCGGAGATGCTCGGTGAGCTGATGCGTTACCGTCACGGCATCGCCATCGCCGGCACCCACGGTAAGACCACTACCACGAGCCTCGTCACCTCCATCTTTCAGGCGGCGGATCTGGATCCCACGTTCGTCATCGGTGGGCTGCTGAACAGCACCGGCAGCAACGCACGTCTCGGTGCCAGCCGCTACATCATCGCCGAGGCGGACGAGAGCGACGCCTCATTCCTGTATCTGAAACCCATGGTGGCGGTGGTCACCAACGTAGACCGCGATCACCTCGGCACCTACGGCAACGACTTCGACCGCCTGAGGTCCGCGTTCGTGGAGTTCCTCCACCGCCTGCCGTTCTACGGCGCCGCGGTATTGTGCACGGACGACGCCGAGGTGCGGCGCATTCTGCCGGACGTGGCCCGCCCCATGCTCACCTACGGCTTCGGCGCAGACGCCGATTTCCGGGCAGAGATTCTGGAAACCCGCGGCCGCACCTGGCGCTTCCGCACGGAGCGTCCGGGCGCTCTGGCCGATCTCGAGGTGGCCCTCAATATCCCCGGCCGCCACAACGTGCTGAACGCTCTCGCTGCGATCGCCGTGGCCAGTGACGAAGGCCTGCCCGACGACGCCATCGTCCGGGGGCTCGGCGGGTTCACCGGAGTGGGGCGGCGCTTTCACGTTTTCGACGCGGTGCCGGTGGGCGGCGTTACGGTGACTCTGGTGGACGACTACGGTCATCACCCCACCGAGATCGCCAGCGTCGTCGCCACCGCGCGCCAGGTCTGGCCCGAGCGCCGGCTGGTGATGGTCTATCAACCGCACCGCTACAGCCGCACCCGTGATCTCTTCGACGATTTCGTGCGGGTGCTGTCGGACGTCGACCTGCTGGTGATGCTCGACGTCTATGGCGCCGGTGAGGATCCCATTCCGGGGGCCGATGGCCGCGCCCTGTGCCGCGGTCTGCGCCAGCGTGGAACGAACGCGGAACCGGTGTTCGCGGCGACACCGGAGGAAGCGCTGCAGATTCTTCCCGGTCTCGTTCGGCAGGACGATGTGCTGCTGGTGCAGGGCGCCGGCAACGTCAACCAGGTCTCCAACATGCTGGCGTACGCGCATGGAGGTGCACGTGATTCGTAAGATCATCGCTGCGCTGTCGGTGACCTGCCTGCTGCTGGCAGCCGCTTCGGTGTGGCGCCAGCTCGACCGGCCGGTGCGGGTCGTGCGGGTGGAAGGCGCGTTGTCGCCGGCGGAGCAATCCGCCATCCGTCGGGTGGTGCGCGACAGTGTGGGCGACGGCGTGCTGAGCCTGGACGTGGACGATCTGTGCCAGCGCATCCGCGCGTTGTCCTGGCCGCGATCGGTGGCGGTGCGCAGGGTCTGGCCGGACGCGCTGGTCATTCGGGTGGAGAAGGAATCGGTGGTGGCGGCCTGGGGCGACGGGGGGTTTCTCACCAGCGCGGGCAAGATCGTGCAGCTCGCGGACGGTCCCCGCGACGTTCCGCTCTTGGCAACGTCACTGTCGACGCCCCGCCGCGCCATGGAGGTCTACCAGATGCTGCAGTCGCGGGTCGGCTCGGCCGGCTTCTCCATCGCCCGGCTGGAAGAGAATCCGCTCGGCGAGTGGCTCATGTCGTTTGCAGACGGCACGAGTGTGGCGCTTGGTAACCAGTCGCTGGCCGACCGCCTGAACCGCTTTCTGCTCGCCTGGCGCAAGGTGCTGTCACTGCGGTCCCAGCGGATCGCCCACGTGGACCTGCGCTACGACAGCGGGCTGGCGGTGGCGTGGGCGAAGGACGGTATGGAAAACGCTGTGGGAGCGGCCTCCCGGCCGCGATCGGCCCCAGAGGAGTCGCGGCCGGGAGGCCGCTCCCACAAGGAATTGGCGGAAGCGGGATATGCCGTCCGATAGCGATTCGAGGAAAATCGTCGGCCTCGACATCGGCACCAGCAAGGTGTCGTGCATCGTCGGCGAGATCGACCACGAGGGCGAGCTCGAGATCATCGGCATCGGCTCCCACCCGTCGCGCGGGCTCAAGAAAGGTGTGGTGGTGAACATCGAATCGACGGTGCAGTCCATTCAGCGCGCGGTGGAAGAAGCCGAGCTGATGGCCGGTTGCCAGATTGATTCCGTGTACGCCGGCATCGCCGGCAGCCACATCAGGAGCCTCAACTCCCACGGCATCGTCGCCATCCGCGATGGCGAGGTGTATCCCCAGGACGTGGAGCGGGTGATCGACGCGGCTCAGGCCATGGCCATTCCGGCGGATCAGAAGATCCTCCACATCCTGCCGCAGGAATACATCATCGACAGCCAGGAGGGCGTAAAGGAGCCTCTCGGCATGTCCGGCGTGCGTCTGGAAGCCAAGGTGCACCTGGTGACCTGCGCGGTGAATGCGGCGGCCAACATCGAAAAGTGCATCGAGCGCTGCGGCCTGAACGTCCACGACGTCATCCTCGAGCAACTCGCCTCGAGCTACGCCGTGCTCACCGAGGACGAGCGGGAGCTTGGCGTGTGCCTGGTGGACATCGGCGGCGGCACCACCGATATCGCCATCTTCACCGGCGGCGCCATCCGCCATACGTCGGTGATTCCCATCGCCGGCGATCAGGTGACCAACGACATCGCCATGGCGCTGCGCACGCCGACGCAGAACGCCGAGGAGATCAAGATCAAGTACGCCTGCGCGCTGACCCAGCTCGCGGGCCCAGACGAAACCATCCAGGTTCCGGGCGTCGGCGACAAGCCGTCTCGGGAGCTGTCCCGCCAGGCGCTGGCGGAAGTGGTGGAGCCCCGCTACGACGAGCTGTTCACGCTCGTCCAGGCGGAGCTCAGCCGGAGCGGTTACGAGGAGGCAATCGCCGCCGGCATCGTGCTCACAGGTGGAGCATCGAAGATAGAGGGTGTCATCGAGCTTGCGGAAGAGATCTTCCACATGCCGGTGAGCCTTGGGGCGCCACGAAACGTGGCGGGATTGAAGGACATCGTAAGAAACCCCGTGTACGCGACCGGCGTCGGCCTGCTGATGTACGGCAGGGAGCGGGAAAAAGAACAACGCGGCCGGAAAAGAGCGCGCGGCACCGGCGGCTTCGGCCGTCTCAAGAAATGGCTGAGCGAAAATTTCTGAAAGGAGTTCAAAGATGTTCGAAATCGTAGACAGTGCCCCGCAAAGCGCCGTGATCAAAGTCGTCGGCGTGGGCGGCGGTGGCGGCAACGCCGTCCAGCACATGGTGGCGAATCACGTGGAAGGCGTGGATTTCATCGCCGCCAACACCGATGCCCAGGCGCTCAAAGCGCTGCAGGCCAGAACGATGCTGCAGCTCGGCAGCACCATCACCCGCGGCCTCGGCGCCGGGGCCAACCCCGACATCGGACGTCAGGCGGCCCTCGAGGACCGGGACCGGATTGCCGAGGTGCTCTCGGGTGCCGACATGGTGTTCATTACCGCCGGCATGGGCGGGGGAACGGGCACCGGTGCGGCGCCGGTGTTCGCTCAGATCGCCAAGGAGCTCGGCATCCTCACGGTGGCCGTAGTTACCAAGCCGTTCAAGTTCGAGAAGCGTCAGTCCGTCGCCGAGCGCGGCATCATGGAGCTTCAGGAGCACGTGGACTCGCTGATCACCATTCCCAACGACAAGCTGCTGGGCGTGCTCGGCGAGCGTGCCAGCATCCTCGACGCGTTCGCGGCGGCCAACGACGTGCTGCTCGGCGCCGTGCAGGGCATCGCCGACCTGATCATCCGTCACGGCTTGATCAACGTCGACTTCGCCGACGTGCGAACGGTGATGTCCGAAATGGGCATGGCCATGATGGGCACCGGCCGCGCTACCGGCGAGCACCGCGCCCAGGAAGCAGCCGAGGCAGCCATCAAGAGCCCGCTCCTCGAAGACGTGGACCTGCACGGCGCGCGCGGCATCCTGGTGAACGTTACCGCCGGCCCCGACCTCTCAATGGGCGACTTCATCGACGTCGGCAACGTGGTCGAGGAATACGCCTCCGACACCGCGACCGTGGTGATCGGCACGGTGATCGATCCGGAACTCGGCGACGAGTTGAAGGTTACGGTGGTGGCGACCGGGCTCGGAGATCCCGTGAAGCCGAGTGTGGTGGTCGACAACACCTTGACCGAGACGGCGGAAGCTCAGGCTGAGCTGCGCCCCGAGAACCGGCCCGACTACGGGCGGGATCTGGATCGCCCGACGATCTTCCGGCAGCGGGATGCGGTGGTCGCCCAGCAGAGCAATCTGGCGCTGGACCACGACAGCGACGACATGGAATGGATCGACATTCCGGCGTTCCTGCGCCGTCAGGCGGACTGATGCCGGCCGGCCGGCGGGAGCGGACGGCACCGGCATTCCGTGCCGGCACCGTGCTGCTCCCGTCACTACCGGCCGCCCGGACACACTGTGTAACACTTTTGTGAATCGGTGCCACACTTCGACGGTGCCCGCTTTGTTAGCATCCGATGCGCAAGTGGGAGCCGTCTGCGGATGATCGCCGTCCGGCCCGATCCAACCCTGCCGAGATCGACCCGATATGAGCAAAGCGCTCCTGCAGCGAACGCTGAAGAACGTGATCCGAGCCACCGGTGTGGGTCTGCACACCGGAGAGAAGGTTTACATGACTCTGCGCCCCGCACCTCCGGACACCGGTATCGTGTTCGTACGCACCGACCTCGAGGAGCCGGTCGCGATTCCGGCGCGGGTGGAGAACGTGGGTGATACCACCATGGCCACGACCCTCAGCCGCGGCAGCGCGTCGGTCTCCACGGTGGAGCACCTCATGTCTGCGTTCGCCGGTCTGGGCGTGGACAATGCCTACGTCGACGTGAGTGCGCCGGAGCTGCCCATCATGGACGGCAGCGCCGCTCCGTTCGTGTTCCTGCTGCAGTCCGCGGGTATGGAGGAGCAGGACGCGCCGAAGAAGTTCTTCCGGGTCACCCGCAAGGTCTCGTACCGGCGGGGGGACGTTGCCGCCGAGATCGCCCCGTACGACGGATTCCGGGTCGACTACACGCTGCTCTACGACCACCCGGTGTTCCACCGGCACACCCGGTGCTCAACGGTGGAGTTCTCCACCATGGCCTACGTCAAGGAAGTGAGCCGGGCGCGGACATTCGGTTTTCTGGCGGACTACGAGAAGCTGCGCACCATGAATCTGGCGCGGGGCGGGAGCCTGGACAACGCGGTAGTGGTGGACGATTGCCGTATTCTGAACCACGAAGGGCTGCGGCTGGCCGACGAGTTCGCCAAGCACAAGATTCTGGACGCGATTGGCGACCTCTACCTGCTCGGGTACAGCATCCTCGGCTCGTTTTCCGGCTACAAGTCCGGCCATGCCTCCAATAACGCGCTGCTGCGCCGGCTGCTCGCGGAGCGGGACGCCTGGGAGATCGTTACCTTCGACGACGAGTCCTCTGCGCCGGTGACGTTCGGTCGGCACGCCGTGGCGGTATAGGCGAGAGTCACCGGCCCCGCTGGAAATGCTTCCCGCCGGTCGTCCTGATTTTGCCGACCGGGTCTCACCGGACTGCCACCGAACGCGCCATAATCCACTCAGGTGGCGCTGACGCGGACGCGGATCTGCTCCGCATGGCGAAAGTCGGCGAGCTTTTTGAGCTCCCCGAGCACCTCGTCGGCGATGAAGCGCAGGCGCGTTGCACTGGCCGCATTCTTGCATACCACGACGACGATCGGGCCGCGTGACTCGGTGACGCGGCAGTCGCGGCACAAGGGGTCGGGCAGCAGAGCCTGAAGCTGATCGGACCAGGAATCCTGGTCGGCGGCGCGGCGCAGCAGGCGTTGCAGCGGAGTGAATCGCTGGTGGCGTTCGCTCAGAAGATCAACTATCTTGCTGCGGGTCACGGGTGGAGCTCAGAAGTACGATGAACGCATGAGGATCATTCTGCTCAAAGAGTCCGGGCGCGCCAAGGGCAATGTGCGCGCCGTGCAGATCACCGGCATGCACCTCGCGGGTGCCTCCTTTTTCCTCGTCGCCGTCCTCGTCTCCCTCTCGTTTGCGCTTCTCACCTTCTATCAGCCGGCGGCCGCCGGCGAAGATCTGGTGGCAGAGTGGCGGGCGCGCCTGGACCAGCAGCGCCAGGAGCTCGATGCCCTGCGTGCGCAGTCCAGTGCCGAATCCCAGGCCGTGGGCCGCCAGCTCGCCACCATGCAGGCTCGCCTCATGCGCATGGAGGCACTGGGCGAACGGGTCACCGAGGTGGCCGATCTGGAAAAAGGAGAGTTCTCCTTCGATCAGCCGGCGCCGGTGGGCGGTCCCACGACCCCGACGGAGAAGCCGCTGGGCTGGCCGGAGCTGCAGTCGAATCTGGAAGGGCTGTCCATGCAGCTCAAGAGCCGCGAGTCGGAGCTCGAGGTCCTGGAGTCACTGCTCCGCAATCGCGAGTACCAGCAGGAGACGGTGGTCGCCGGGCGGCCGGTGAAGTGGGGCTGGCTGTCCTCCGGGTACGGCAAGCGGGTGGATCCGTTCACCGGCCAGATGGCCTGGCACGCCGGTCTGGACTTCGCCGGCCGCGAGGGCTCCGACGTGGTCGCGGTCGCCAGCGGCGTGGTGACCTTCGCCGGCAAGCGCTCCGGTTACGGTCTGATGGTGGAAATCAACCACGGCGACGGCTACGTCACCCGCTACGGCCATCATGAGTCGCTGGCGGTCCGCGTCGGCGACATCGTCAAGAAAGGTCAGGTGATCGGCCACATGGGCTCCACCGGCCGCTCCACCGGCCCCCACGTGCATTTCGAGGTGCTGAAGAACGGCCGTCACGTCGACCCCAAGGCCTACGTCGCCCGCCGCTGAGGTCGACCCCTCCTGTGGGTGAGAGCGATTTCTGTGGGTGGGAGCGACCTCCGGGTCGCGATCTTCCGAAAACACCATCGCGACCGGGAGGTCGCTCCCACAATACGCGACCGCCAGGCCCAATCGCCGAACCTGCGTTTATACCCCTGGTCCAACGAGTTAAGATGCCGCAACTTTGTCCACCGACGGGTCAATTCTCCTTTGCTACGTAAGATCTTCGGGACCAAGAACAGCCGCGAGCTCCGACGCATGGGCAAGGTCGTCGCCCGCGTCAACGAGCTGGAAGAGCAGGTCAAGGCCCTCTCCGACGAGGAGCTGAAGGCGACCACGCCCCGCCTGAAGGCCCGGCTGGCAGAGGGTGCCGACCTGGACGACCTGCTGCCCGAGGCGTTCGCCGCGGCGCGGGAGGCGGCCGTGCGCACCAAGGGCATGCGCCCATTCGACGTGCAGATCATCGGCGGCATCACCCTCCACGAAGGCTGCATCGCCGAGATGCGCACCGGCGAGGGCAAGACCATGATGGCCACCCTGCCGGCGTACCTGAACGCGCTGACCGGCAAGGGCGTGCACGTCGTCACGGTCAACGACTACCTGGCCCGCCGGGACGCCCAGTGGATGGGGCCCATCTACGGGGCGCTCGGCATGACGGTGGGGGTGGTGCAGTCGCACCAGCACCCGACCGAAAAGCGAGCCGCCTACCAGGCCGACATCACCTACGGCACCAACAACGAGTTCGGTTTCGACTACCTGCGCGACAACATGGCGTTCACCCTCGAGGACCAGTTCCAGCGCGGGCTGAACTTCTCGATCATCGACGAGGTGGATTCGATTCTGATCGACGAGGCGCGCACGCCGCTGATCATCTCCGGCCCTGCCGAGGAGAACACCGAGCTCTACATCCGGATCAACACCTTGCCGCCCGTGCTCGAGAAGGGCGAGCGCAACGACGCGGACCCGAACTCGGAGCCCACCGGCGACTTCACCCTCGACGAGAAGAACCGGCAGGTGGAGCTGACCGAGCAGGGCCACCAGAAAGTGGAAGAAGAGCTGGTACGTATGGGGCTGCTGCAGGAGGGCGACAGCCTTTACGCCGCCACCAATCTGCCGCTGCTGCATCACGTGCACGCCGCGCTCAAGGCCCACTTCCTGTTCAAGCGCGACGTTCAGTACATGGTGGTGAACCGGGAAGTGGTGATCGTCGACGAGCACACCGGCCGCGCCATGGCCGGGCCGGCGCTGGTCGGAGGGCATCCACCAGGCCATCGAGGCCAAGGAAGGGGTGCCGATTCAGAACGAGACTCAGACGCTGGCGTCCACCACGTTCCAGAACTACTTCCGCCTCTACAACAAGCTCTCGGGCATGACCGGCACAGCGGACACGGAGGCGTTCGAGTTCCGCCAGATCTATGGCCTCGACGTGGTCATCATCCCCACCCACAAGCCGATGGTCCGCAAGGACCACAACGACGTGGTCTATCTGACCATCGACGAGAAGTACGGCGCCATCGTCGACGACATCGCCGACTGCATGGAGCGCGGCCAGCCGGTGCTGGTGGGTACGGCGTCCATCGAGTCGTCAGAGCGCCTGTCCGCGGAGCTGAATCGGCGCAACGTCGCTCACAACGTGCTGAACGCGAAGCAGCACGAGCGGGAGGCCGAGATCGTCGCTCAGGCCGGCCGGCCGGGCGCGGTGACGATCGCCACCAACATGGCCGGCCGCGGCACCGACATCGTGCTGGGCGGCAACTGGGAAGCGGAGGCCGCGGAGCTCGAGGATCCGTCCGACGAGCAGATCCGGCAGCTCCGCGAAGACTGGCAGAAGCGCCACGATGAGGTGATTGCAGTCAGGAGGCCTGCACATCATCGGCACGGAGCGCCACGAGTCGCGGCGCATCGACAACCAGCTCCGCGGCCGCTCCGGCCGCCAGGGCGATCCGGGCTCCACCCGCTTCTATCTCTCCATGGAAGACAACCTGATGCGGATCTTCGCATCCGACCGCATCCGCGGCTGGATGCAGTCCCTCGGCATGGAGCAGGGCGAGGCCATCGAGCACCGGATGGTGAACAACGCCATCGAGAAGGCCCAGCGCAAGGTGGAGGGCCACAACTTCGACATCCGCAAGAACCTGCTGGAATACGACGACGTCGCCAACGACCAGCGTCAGGTGATCTACCAGCAGCGCCGGGAGCTGATGGCGGCAGAGGACATCTCCGACACCATCGCTGGTATCCGTGAAGAAGTGGTCCTCGACCTGGTGGAAGACTACGTGCCGCCCCAGACCCTGGAGGAGCAGTGGGACGTCGAGGGTCTGGAGAAGGCCCTGCTCACCGATTTCGCCAGCCGCCAGCCCGTCGGCCAGTGGCTGGAGCAGGATGACGAGCTGAACGAGGCGTCCCTGAAACGGCGGATCATCGAGCAGATCGAAGCCGAGTACGCGGCCAAGGAAGCCGATTGGTCCAGCCAGGGCATCGACATGCGGGTGGTCGAGAAGCAGATCATGCTGCAGATCCTCGACCAGCGCTGGAAAGAGCATCTGGCGCTGATGGACCACATGCGCCAGGGCATTCACCTCCGGGCGTACGCGCAGAAGCAGCCGAAGCAGGAATACAAGCGCGAAAGCTTCGAGCTGTTCCAGGAGCTGCTTACCAACATCAAGCGGGACGTGGTGCGGCTGCTCTCGCGCGTTCAGATCGAGAAGCCCGAGGCCGTCGAGGAGGCGGAACGGCGGCGCCGGGAAGAAGCCGAGCGGCGCATGCGCTACAGCCACGACGAGGCCTCGGCGCTGCACGCACCCGCCGAGGACGGCGCGTCCGCCGAGGGCGGCGCCGGCGGAGCCCGGCAGCGGCAGAGCGGTCAGAACGGCCGGGCTGCGCCCGAAGCGCCGCCGAGGCCGGAAACGTACGTGCGCGCCGAACGCAAGGTCGGGCCGCAACGAGCCGTGCCCCTGCGGCTCCGGCAAGAAGTACAAGCACTGCCACGGCCAGGCCGCCTGAGGGGGGAGTGCTTGTGGGAGCGGCCTGTGGGAGCGGCCTCCCGGCCGCGATGCTGCTGTGGAGCGGCCTCCCGGCCGCGATACCGGGCTAGCTGTGGGAGCGGCCTCCCGGCCGCGATACCGGGCTAGCTGTGGGAGCGGCCTCCCGGCCGCGATCGCGAGCGGGAGCTCGCTCCCACAACCCTGATTCCCCAATCCGCCTCAGATCTGCGACCGCGCCAGCAACGCCGCGTGCTCCTTGACCCGCTGGGTCAGTGGTCGCCGCGCCCAATCATCGAGGACGATGAGGCTGGATCGCTGCTTGTCCTCCTCGAACCATTCGCTTTGCTGCTGTGCCAGCTCGCGGTCATAGACATTGAGGTTCACTTCGTCGTTCAAGCGGAACGACCGGTTGTCGAAGTTGGCGGAGCCGACGGACACCCACACGTCGTCGACGACCATCAGCTTGGTGTGATACATCGTCGGCTGATACTCGTAAATCCGGATGCCTTCCCGCAGCAGCACGCCGTATCGGGCGCGGGACACCAGGCGCACCAGATCGGAATCGTTGTGCTCGCCGGGTACGATCACCTCGACACTGACGCCGCGTGCATGGGCGGCGCGCAGCGCGGCCATGCAGTGCCGATCCGGCACCAGATAGGCGGTGGACAACCGGATCGACCGACGCGCCGCCGTGATCGCCAGCAGGAACATCAACCGCACCGAGTCGCTGCCGCCCTGCGGTGAGCTTTGGAACACCTGGCAGTTGGCGTCGCCGGCCGGCTGCAGAGGCGGAAAATAGGCCTCGTCGTGCAGCACCTCTCCGGTCGCTTTGACCCAGTTGTCCATGAACGCGCGCTGCAGGCCAGCGACCGCGGGACCTTCCACGCGAAAATGCGAGTCGCGCCAGTGACCGGCATCCTGTGCATCGCCCGTCCACTCGTCGGCGATGCCCACGCCGCCTGTAAAGCCCACCCGTCCGTCCACCACCAGCAGCTTGCGGTGGGTGCGGTGATTGGTGTGGTGCGGCCGAACGAAGCGTGGCTCGTGGTAGCGCGTGACCTGCACGCCCGCTTCGCGCATCGAGTCGAGCACGGCGTCATTGAGCGGCAGGCTGCCGAACCAGTCGAGCAGGACGTGAACGGCGACGCCGGCGCGTGCGCGTTCGCTCAGGGCCTCCGAGAAACGCCGTCCCATGTCTCCGGACCAGTAAATGAACGTCTCGAACGTGATCGTCCGATGCGCCGAACCCATCGCGTCGAACATGGCGGGAAAGATCTCGTCGCCATTGCGCAGGGCCGTCACCCGGTTGCCGCCCTCGCATGGCGCCGTGAACAGGGCCGACATCGTCCGCATGAACTGATCGTCTGTGGGCGAGTACAGGTGCGCGAGCCGGGTCTCGGCCCTGTTCTCTCGCGGTGCGAGCTGCCGCCACACGAAGACGGTGAGCCCGCCGACGACGAGCGTGCTGAGCGAGGTCGCGCAGATGAGTATCCAGTCGGGCATGCACCGTACTCTAACGCGGATGGACCAGAACGGTATAATCGCGGGTCGCACCGCTCGGAAAATTGCCTATGGCTGTCAATTTACCGCCGATGGGAGAGCTTCTGCCCGTGCCCGGCGTGACCGTGGGCACCGCTTGGGCGGCCGTCAAGCAGACTTCCGCGGCGGTGACCCCGGGCCGCCGCGACCTGGTGGTGATGCTGCTTGCCGAAGGCTCCACCGTTGCTGGCGTGTTCACCCGGAATGCCTTTCGCGCGGCGCCGGTGCGGCTGGCCGAAGCGGGCATCGCGCGGGGCGGGGTGCGGGGGCTGGTGATCAACAGCGGCAACGCCAACGCGGCGACTGCCGATCCGGGGCTCGAGGATGCCAGGCGCATCTGCGACGCGCTGGCGGGCGAGGCGTCACTGCCCGCCGGATCGGTGCTGCCGTTCTCCACCGGCGTCATCGGCCTGCGCCTGCCGGTGGAGCGCATGGTAAAGGCGCTGCCGGACGCCGTGGCCGGCGCCCGTGCCGGCGGCTGGTCCGACGCCGCGAGGGCCATCATGACCACCGACACCGCGCCCAAAGCCGTGAGCCGCCAGGTCGAGGTGGCCGGCACCTCGGTGACCATCACGGGCATGGCCAAAGGCGCGGGTATGATCAAGCCCGACATGGCGACCATGCTGGGGTTCATCTGCTGTGATGCCGCCGTCGACCAGGCGTGCCTCGAGACACTCGTCCGTCGGGTAGCCGACGCCAGCTTCAACCGCATCACCGTCGACGGCGACACCTCCACCAACGATGCCTTCGTGGTCGCGGCCACCGGGGCTGCCGGGCATCCGCGCATCTCGGCGCCCGACGATCCGGGGTACCAAGCGCTGGCCGCCGGCCTCACCGACGTGGCGACCACCCTCGCCCAGTGGCTCGTGCGGGATGGCGAGGGCGCTACCCGGTTCGTCACCGTGCGGGTGGAAGGCGGCGCGTCATCGGCCGAGTGCCTGCAGGTGGCTTACACCGTCGCGGAATCGCCGCTCATCAAGACCGCCATTTTCGCCGGCGATCCCAACTGGGGACGCTTCTGCATGGCCATCGGCCGCGCCGGCGTTCGAGATCTGGAGCCGGGCCGGGTGAACCTGTTTCTGGACGACGTGTGCGTAGCCCGCGGCGGTCTCATGGCCGAGCAGTACAGCGAAGCGGACGGCGCGAGGGTCATGGCGCGCGAGGAGTTCGAGGTACGCATCGAGCTCGGCCGCGGCGACGCCTGTGAGACGGTGTGGACCACCGACCTGTCCTACGACTACGTGAAGATCAACGCCGAGTACCGGACTTGAGGGCGTTTGCAATGTGGGAGCGGCGTCGCATGAGGGAGCGGCCTCCCGGCCGCGATCTTCGAACACCGCATCGCGGCCGGGAGGCCGCTCCCACATCGCGGCCGGGAGGCCGCTCCCACATCGCGGCCGGGAGGCCGCTCCCGCCGGTAGGTCTTTGCCTCTACCTGTCCTCGTCGCCCGGCGGTTGATCCTCGTCTTCCGACTGGCCGGGGATGCGGTGCTGCTCCGACGCCCACGCCCCCAGGTCGATGAGCTTGCAGCGCTCGGAGCAGAACGGCCGGAACTCGTTCTTCGCAGACCACTTCACCCGCTTGTTGCAGGTGGGGCAGAGGACGATTCTGGGTGTTTCATCACTCATTGCTTTCGCTCGGCGGCGGTGAGCTCCCCGGCCAATTCCAGATAGCGCTGGTGCAGCCGCGCCACCTCGGTGTCCAGGTGCTCGAGATCGCGATCGTTGACGATGACGTCGTCGGCGGCGGCCAGACGCCGCCGGCGGTCCGCCTGAGCCTCCATGATCGCGCGGACCTGGGGCTCGCTGTTGCCGTCACGGGCCATGGTGCGGCTCATCTGCAGAGCCTCGGGCGCGTCCACCACCAGCACCCGCTGGCAGCGCAGCGCCTGGCCGGTCTCCACCAGTATCGGGTTCACCAGGATGCTGTACGGCGCGTCGTTCGCCTCCAGGCGTTCCCGCATCCAGGCGCCGATGAGCGGGTGGGTCAACGCCTCCAGCCAGCGTCGCGCGGCCGCGTCAGCGAACACCCGCCGCCGCAGCGCGGCGCGGTCCAGGGCGCCGTCGTCGCCGATCAGCGTGCTGCCGAAACGGCCCTCGATGGCGGCCACGGCCGGCTGCCCGGGCGCCAGCACGGCGCGCGATGCCACGTCGGCGTCTGCCACCGGGATACCGAACGCCTCGAAGCGGGACGACACGGCGGTCTTACCGCTGCCGATCCCGCCGGTGAGACCGACCACGAATCGTTTCATGCAACCTGGGACGGAAGGTCAGCTTACCAACAGGCGCAGAACCGTATCACGCTGGGCGAGGCAGACCCAACCGGCAATGGCCAGAAACGGACCAAAGGGGATGGGCTGGGCGGCCTCGCGGCGTCCGGTCACGGCGGTGGCCAGGGCATAGACCAGCCCGACGCCGGCGGCGATCAGCACGGCGGCGGGCAGCACCTGCCAGCCGAGCCACGCCCCCACCGCCGCCAGCAGCTTGAAGTCGCCGTAGCCCATGCCTTCCCGGCCGGTCAGCAGCTTGAAGCCCCAGTACGTGCTCCAGAGGAGCAGATAGCCGGCTACCGCGCCGCCGATGGCGGCGCTGGGACTGGTGAAGCCGCCCATCACGTTGGTGACGAGCCCCAGCCACAGCAGCGGCAGGGTGAGCTGGTCGGGCAGCAGCTGAGTGTCGTAATCAATGAAGGTGAGGGCGACCAGGATCCAGGTGTAGACCAGCGCAGCGAGACCCAACCAGGTGAAGCCGAACAGAGCCAGCACGGCGATGGAGAGGACGGCGGTGAGCGCTTCCACCAGCGGATAGCGCACCGGTATCGGCGCACCGCAGCTGGCGCACTTGCCGCGCAGCAGCAGCCAGCTCACCACCGGCACGTTCTGCCAGGCGAGGATCGGCGCCTGACACTGAGGGCAGCGCGAGCGCGGCACCATGAGGTTGAACGGCGCCTGGTCCGACGCCGGCTCGTGACCGTGCAGTATGCTGCGCGCCTCGGCTTCCCATTGCCGTTCCAGCATCACGGGCAGCCGATAAATGACGACGTTGAGGAAGCTGCCCACGCACAACCCCACCCAGGCCGCGAAGACGAGCCCCACCCATCCGTAGGTGAGCAGTGTTCCGGTCATGACGGGAAGGGGCGGGAGCGGATCCGCAATCAGCCGCCGCCCACCACCTTGCCGAGTTGGAAGATGGGGAGGTACATGGCGATGATCAGGCCGCCGACCAGCACCCCCAGCACGGCCATGATCATCGGTTCCATCAAGGCGGTGAGGTTGTCGACCAGGTTGTCGACCTGCTCCTCGAAATAGTTGGCTGCCTTATCGAGCATGGTGTCCAGCGCACCGGCTTCCTCACCGATGGCCACCATCTGCACCACCATGTTCGGGAACACACCGGTGGCTTTCATGGAGTAATTGAGCTGCTGTCCGGTCGAGACGTCGTCGCGAATCTTGTAGACGGCGTTGACGTAGACGGAATTTCCGGTGGCACCGGCTACCGAGTTCAACGCGTCGACCAGCGGCACGCCCGCAGCGAAGGTGGTTGAAAGTGTTCGCGCATACCGGGCCACCGCGGACTTTTCGATGATGTTGCCGGCCACCGGAACCTTTAGTGAGAAACGGTCGATGGCATCGCGCAGCGGCTTGGAGCGTTTCTTCATGGCGATGAAGCCGACCACTGTCGCGATCATCGCAGCGAGGATCAGCAGCCACCACGTCTGCACGAACTCCGAGATGTGAATGACGAACATGGTGAAGGCTGGTAGTTCCGCGCCGAAGCCCGAAAGACGACTTGGAACTGCGGCACGACGTAGATCAGCAGAATACCGGTCACGATGACCGCCACCACCATCACGGCGATGGGATAGGTCATGGCCTTCTTGACCTTGGCCTTCAGGGACTCGGTCTTCTCCTTGTACGTCGCGATCCGGTCGAGCATGACCTCCAGCGAACCCGACTGCTCACCGGCTTCCACCAGGTTGCAGAACAGGTCGTCGAAGTAGATCGGATGCTTGCGCAGCGACGAAGCGAAGCTGCTGCCCCCGGCTACTTCGTCGCGGATGTTGCGAACCAGACTCGCCACCTTGGGTTTGTCCAGGCCGTCCGCCACGATCTCGAACGCCTGCACCAGCGGCACGCCGGCGCGCATCATGGTGGCCATCTGCCGGGTGAACAGGGCAATGTCGGCGGGCTTGACGCTGCCGCCGGCGCCGGAGAACAGGCTCTTCGTCTTCTTCTTGACCCGGGTGGCATTGATGCCCTGACGACGCAGCTCGGCCTTGGCGATGGCGGGGTTGCTGCTGCTGATCTCGCCTTTGGTTTTCTTGCCCTGGCGGTCGGTGCCTTCCCAGAGAAATGTCGCGCTCTCGGCCATCTATCAGTGCCCCGTGGTTACCCGGTTGACCTCGACCAGACTGGTCACGCCCTGGATGACTTTCACCAGGCCGGACAGTCGCAGGTCGTTGAAGCCCAACTCGCGGGCTTGCTGGGCCAGCTCCAGGCTGTTTCCATCTTCCATGATAATCCGGGACATCTCCCGGGTAATTTTAACTACTTCATAAATCCCGACTCTGCCCTTGTAGCCGTCCTTGCACTTGCTGCAGCCTTTGGGGTTGGCCTCGAAGACCTGAAATCCGGTGGCGATCTGCTGTTCGTTGAATCCTTCGGCGAGCAACGTCTCTCTGGGAACGTCGATGGTCTGCTTGCATCCGGTGCAGAGCCGCCGCGCCAGCCGCTGGGCGATGATCAGGTTGACGCTGGTGGCCAGATTGAATGCCGGCACGCCCATGTTTCTGAGCCGGGTCAAGGTTTCGGCGGCGGAGTTGGTGTGCAGGGTCGACAGCACCAGGTGACCGGTCTGGGCCGCCTTGACTGCGATTTCCGCGGTCTCGATGTCGCGGATCTCACCCACCATCACGACGTCCGGGTCCTGGCGCAGGAACGAGCGCAGCGCCGCGGCGAAATCGAGGCCGACCCGATTGTTCACGTTGACCTGGTTGATGCCTTCCAGGTTGATTTCCACCGGGTCTTCGGCGGTGGCGATGTTGCGCTCCGCCGTGTTCAGGATGTTCAGGCCCGTGTACAGCGACACGGTTTTGCCGCTGCCGGTGGGGCCGGTGACCAGGATCATGCCCTGCGGCCGGGCGAGCGCGTCGAGGAACAGCTTCTGCTGATCCTCCTCGAAGCCGAGAGCTTCGATGCCCATCTTGGCGCTGCCGGGGTCGAGAATCCGCAGCACGATCTTCTCGCCCCACAGGGTCGGCAAGGTGTTCACCCGGAAGTCGATCGCCCGCGTTTTCGACAGCTTCATCTTGATGCGGCCGTCCTGGGGCACCCGGCGCTCGGAGATGTCGAGCTCGGACATGACCTTAAGGCGGGCCGCGAGCCGCGTGCCCAGGTTCGACGGCGGCGAGGCCATGACGTGAAGGATGCCGTCGGTGCGGAACCGCACGCGATAGGTCTTCTCGTAAGGCTCGAAGTGGATGTCCGAGGCGCCGGTCTTGATGGCATCCAGCAGCATCTTGTTGACGAATCGCACCACCGGCGTGTCGTCGGTGGCGGAGCGCACGTCCACGTCGTCGGCGCCGTCATCCTCGTCGAACGCCTCCATGTCGAGGTCTTCGAGGTCGTCGCCGAGATCCCCGAGGGCGTTCTCGTCCTGACGGTTCAGGAACTGCTCGATCAGGACCTGGAGCTTGTCCTCCTCGACGAGGATCGCCTCGGTATTGACGCCGGTCTGGAACTTGATTTCATCCAGGGCCTGAAGGTTGGTGGGATCGGACACCGCGACGAACAGCCGCATGCCGCGCCGCACGAGCGGCAGCGCGTTGTGCTGGCGGATCAGCGATTCCTTGACCAGATCCTTGGGAATCGACTCCACATCGAAGGCGGACAGATCCAGCAGCGGAACGCCGAATTCCTCGGAGGCGTTCACCGCGATGGTACGCGACTCGGCGATGCCGTTGCTGACCAGGAAGGCAACGAGGGGAACACCCTGTCGGCGCGCTTCGTCGGTGGATTTGGCCGCCGATTCCGCGTCGATGACGCTCTCCTCGACCAGCCGTCTGGCGAGGCCGCTCAGTAGAACCGCTTCGGAAGCCATGTGCCGGTGCTGTCCCTGTCCCTGTCCCTGTTGAATCTCTCGGGCGTTGCGGACGCCCTGTTATCGGGTGCTGCTGCAGAAACCTTAGCCTCGAGGCGACCGAAGAGTCTAATCCCCGGTCACGGCAGTGTCGATAACGAGGTCACAGAAGCGCTGCGGCCTGCCGGACCATGTCGGCGCCCGATCCGCGCGGTGCGAACCGCCGCTCCCTCACCAGATCAGTATAGTCGCGTGCGGCCAAACCGCGTTTCCAGCGGCGCTGCTACACTCAGGTGACCACGCCTGCCACGAACAGCGTGACGCGCAGTGTCAGCTAGTGACGTGGGACGGAACGCACCAGGTTCGTGGCACGGCGCGTTCAGGGACGGGGGCGGATGCCTTTGCTGCGCGTAAGCCATTGACGCTACTAATGTTTCTGCATGGTCTGAGACTATGCAAGCAAGCTGGCACAGCCGTTGCACCTGCCGCTTTCGACTCTCGCGGCGCGACTGCCAAAGGCATGAGTTGCCACATTGTTCAAACTAGAATTTCGGAGTGGACTGCACATGAACAGGGCTATGCAAAAGGGTTTTACCCTCATCGAACTGATGATCGTGGTGGCCATCATCGGCATTCTCGCCGCTGTCGCGCTGCCTGCGTATCAGGACTACATCGAAAATTCGAACATGGCGAAGATAACCTCGCATTATGAGGAGGGCGCTCGCCTGGTTGCCAACGAGATGCGAAAGGTTCAGGCCGACGTGGCCATCGGTCGCCTGGCCAATCTGGCTGCGGCGGACACTCTGTATCCCGACGGCGACGCATGGGCGACTCTGCTGAACTCGAACGGCGGTAAGTCTCCTGGCGGGGATCTCCCGTATGCTGCCGGGACCGGCGACTCTGGCTCGGGTGTTGTCGGTGTGGATGTGACATCCGGCGCGTTCGCGACCCACGACCTGGTCGTTACTTTTACCCGGCCCGCCTATGGCGCGTTCCCGACCCCGGCGGCTGGGAATGGCATCACGGCCATTGACTTCTCCCAGATCTGATTGGGTGACGGACTTCAACTCCGCGAACCTTGAGAGGGGCCGTGAGGCCCCTCTTTTTTGCGTGACAAGAGAGCTGAAGATGGGCAGACATTTGCGGGCGGGCTTCACTCTTATCGAGTTGATGGTGACGGTGGCCATCATCGCGGTGCTGGCTGCCATCGCGTTGCCGCTGTACAACGACTACATCACGACGTCGCGCGAAGGCGTACTCGTCAGCAACCTCTCCACGATCGAAGTCTTCCAGGAAGACTACAAGCTTCGCAAGGGAACCTACCTCCTGACGGCGGCTGACAAGGCTGCGATTGAGGCGGCCATAGGCTGGGAGCCCCAAAAGGATGACGGCACGACCTACAGCATCGCGGACGGCGGTGGTGGTACCTATCAGGTCACTGCAACTGACACCGGTGGGACCACGGTCTGCATGGAGTTTCCTGACAAGACCCGTTGCTGATGCTCAGGGATGTTTTCAGTGCCCCACAAAAAATGCGTATCCTTCGCGCGTGGCGCATTGGGCGTGGCCGGAATAGCTCAATCGGTAGAGCGACTTAAGCACACACGCACGATTCAGATCATCGCCTCCTGGTCCAGACGGACCTTCTTCCAGGCACGATCGGCGGTCAGCACCGGTAGTGACTTGTCCATTGCCAGCGCCAGGCAGGCGCGGTCGCCGAGAGACAGCCCCAGCCGTCGCGTATCCAATCAGATCCTCGCGGCCATCTCCGCCTGCCTCACCGTAGACGTTTCGAAGACGGCGCCGGTTCCCAGCAGTTCTTCCCTCATGCCTGCAACGGCAACGGAGAGCGCCATCGACTTCTGCACGACTTCGGCACCGTGCTGATCAGCGCGCCGTCGAGGGCTTCCTCGACCCGCCCGCCACCAGCTCCTGGTGAAACAGCGCAAGCAGTGCGGACGCGTCGAGGACGCAACTCAATCCTTTGCGTCCCCGGCCGCCTCGGTGCGCCGCTCAGCGATCAGTTCGTCTGCCAGGCTGACGGTGCTGGGCACATTCGCGTACCGGGCCTGCAGGTGCTTGACCAGGTTTTCGCCACGTTCAAGCACGATGCTATCCCCGTCCTGGCGAACAACCAACCTGTCGCCGGGCTTCAGATCGAGTGCCTTGCGAAGATGGGCCGGGATAACCAATCGTCCCTGCGGTCCGAGTTGGACCTCATGCTTCGATCCGATGGTAGCCATGCTTCTCGCGGGTTTGCCAGACCAGTACGAATAGTGGAACGTTCTAGGGAGCCTCTGATTTAGGAGGCTTTTCTGGAAGCGGTTGCGGATGCGGCCGACAAGTCGGCTCGAAACGTAGGGTTTTTGCTGAGAATCCCGTGAGTGCATCGCCGATTACGCCCGTTTGCCGGGCTTCACAGGCACCTATCCTACGCGAACTCATAGGTGTCCCCGATCAGAAGGTTGGTGAAGCCCAGCAGCAGTGCTAGCCGCTGAGTGTTCTTGTGCAATCCTCGGTAGCGGACCTTCGCGTAGCCAAAGACCTGCTTCACATAGCGAAACGGATGTTCCACTTTCGCCCGAATGCTGGCTTTCTTGCGCTCAGTCCGGGCGGCTCGAGAGCCGGGGGCGAGCACGGCGCGCTTGCCGGGACGCATCGCAATCTTCCATTCGACTTCGCGACCCTCGTGCTCTGGGCGCTTGTCGATTCCTTGGTAGCCTGAGTCACCGCATACGCGCAGCTCATCGCCATGGAGCAACTCGGCTGCCTGCGTTACGTCACTGACGTTCGCTGCACTGGTCGACAGGGTGTGCGTCAGACCCAGTTCGTCGTCCACGCCGATGTGCATCTTCATCCCAAAGTGCCACTGGTTACCCTTCTTTGCCTGGTGCATCTCGGGATCGCGCGTGCCGGTTCGGTTCTTCGTCGATGACGGCGCGGAGATGATGCTCGCGTCAACGATCGTGCCTTCCTTCAACATCAGGCCCTGATCCGCCAAGTGCTGGTTGATCACTTCGAACAGCTTCGTCCCCAGGTCGTGGGACTCCAGCAGATGCCGGAACTTCAGGATCGTCGACTCGTCGGGGATCGGGCCAGTGATCTTTAACCCAACGAACCGACGCACCGAGTCGATCTCGTAGAGCATGTCCTCCATCGCCGGGTCGCTGACGTTGTAGAACAACTGCACGCAGTGAATGCGCAGCATGACCGAAAGAGGATAAGGATGGCGGCCGCGGCCGGCCTTGGGATAGTAACGGCGGACCTTCTTCTCCAGCTTGTCCCACGGGATCAGAAGCTCCACCTTCTCGAGAAACTTCTCCCGCCGCGTCTTGCGCTTCTTGTGCTGATACTCGAGATCCGAGAACGTGATCTGATCCATCAGCTTGCACCACCAGAAGAAGATGGCTGATTATCCCACGCCTCGGGTCTTAATCAGAGTCTCCCTAAAGGTACGTGCCATGTGCAATGTCGCGCAGGCGAAAATCAGCCCTCCTTCTGTGGGTTTGACGGGCTCATCGTGCAGTACTTGCAGTCATGATGAATCGAGGTATGCTTCCCGACCTCAGGGTTCTCCAGGCCGGAATAGCTCAGTCGGTAGAGCGACTGATTCGTAATCAGTAGGTCCGCGGTTCGATTCCGCGTTCCGGCACCAGAACACGGCACCAGAACCCGATCAGTTGCCTGACAGCGTCTGTCTCTCGTCGCTGGCGCTGTCGGCGACCATCGGCTGCCTCACCAGAGAAAGATTCAACTTCCCATCTATGGCGCGCGTTTTCCTCGACACTGCAAGAAACGTGTAGTCGTAGCGGGCTCCGTACGGGAAAAAAGCGTAGTCGTCCAACGTCCCGCCGTGCCGGGCAAGCCAGTTCGTCAGGGCCGCCTGGTGCTGATCGAGACGTTTCAGATCCGCGAGTGCGGCGGCTTCCCGTGAGGCGTTCAAGTCCTGGTAGTTCCACGCTTCGTAGAGCTGAGCCCTGGCACGCAACGGCACTCGATGGGCGTAGGCGTCGCGGCGGATCCTCGACTGTTCCTCGGGGTCTGCCGGTAGCCTCGCGATCAACCGTTTCGGGTAAGGCCCCGGAAACCTGCCGAAGTCGGGGACTTGCAGGCCGATGTCCGTATAGGAGTGGGCGCTCATGCTGTAGAACTTCCCGTCCACGTACACCAGGGCGAGGGGCCGCTCCGTATACACGACGTAGACGCCTGCGACGAGGCACGCTGCCTGGACGACGCCGATGATCGTCAGATCACGTTTCAGCTCCGGTTTGCGGCGGTCGAACACGATCAGGGTCAGCAGGGGCCCCAGCACCACGTCCACCATGGCGATGAGGCGGATGCCCTGCCAGCCGCCGTCGGTGGTGAAGAAGAAGTCCGGATACCAGACGAGGACCACCACCGCCGCCAAGGCCGCAAAGATGCCCAGGCTGATCCCCAGGTGGATACTGAAAGCCCCGAACCGGTTCATACCAGGACCTCACACGAAACGCATGGACAGATCCATCGGCATCACCCGCTTGGTGATGATCCCGAGGGAAATATAGTCCACGCCGGTCTGGGCGATTTCCACGATCGTGTTCTCATCGATGTTGCCGGAGGCTTCGAGCTTTACCCGCCGCCCGGCGGTCTGCACCGCCTGCCGGGTATCGGCCAGGCTGAAGTTGTCCAGCATGACGATGTCGGCGCCGGCGGCGATGGCTTCGTCGAGCTGGCCGAGCGACTCCACTTCCACCTCGAGGGTGAGCGCCGGGTGAAGCGAGCGCGCGCGCTGGATCGCGTTGGCGATTCCGCCCGCGGCGGCGACGTGGTTCTCCTTGATCAGGAAGGCATCGAACAGCCCCATCCGGTGGTTGTGGCCGCCGCCGCAGCGCACGGCGTACTTCTGGGCGGTGCGCAGCCCCGGGACGGTCTTGCGGGTGTCGAGGAGCCTGGCGCCGGTGCCTTCGATGAGGTCCGCGTAGCGGCGGGTCTGGGTGGCGGTGCCGGAGAGAAGCTGCGCGAAGTTCAGCATGGTGCGCTCGGCCGTCAGCATCCCCCGCGCCGGGCCTTCCAGGTGGAACAGCACATCGTTCGGGGCCACCCGGTCGCCGTCGACGACGCCGAAGTCGATGCGGATCGCGCCGCTGACCTGACGGCAGGCTTCGCGCACCCACGGCTCGCCGCAGAACACGCCGGGCTCCCGGGTGATGACGCGGGCCTGGGCGTGGGCGTCCGCATCGATCAGCTCGGCGGAGACATCGCCGCCGCCGATGTCCTCGGCCAGCGCGGCGCGGACGTTGACGGTGACGGCTTGCTGCAGGTCGTCGCTCACGGGCATGGCTGGAATCCTCGTCTCCGGCTGCGAACAGAATCGGGGGAGCATACCGCAGAGAAGGTCAGGCTGGCGCCCAGTCTGCCAGCAGGATGATGGCGCCCAGCTGGCGAGATTTTCGGTAGTAGCGGCGGTCCGCTGTCACCAGCATGGCGCCGTCCCGGGGGAGCGCCACAGCATGGTATAGCGTGTCGCGTACGTCGAGCAATGCTGCATCGGGTCGGTCACCGGCGTCGACGAGTTGAGCCGCAGCCGCCTGTCGGGTCATGGGAGAGGCCGGGTATCATCGCGCCATCGTGAGGCCGGCACGCGGCGTTGTGTGCCTGGCCCGGTGTGGAGCATCGACCCGTGCACGTGACCGACGACCACTGGCTGAGCCCGGCGAGGCGCCTGGCCTCCCCCAACTGCAACCACCGCCCGGATCCGGCGGCCATCGAGCTGGTGGTCGTTCACGGCATTTCGCTGCCGCCCGGCGAGTTCGGCGGCCCGTGGGTGGCCGATCTGTTCCTGAACCGCCTGGACACCAGCGCCCATCCAGCGCTCGCCGGCCTGGCGGGCGTGCGCGTATCGTCGCACCTTTTCATCACCCGGCGCGGCGCCGTGCTCCAGTTCGTGCCGTTCCACCGGCGCGCCTGGCACGCAGGCGAGTCGGCCTGGCGCGGGCGGCCGGGCTGCAACGACTACGCCATCGGCATCGAGCTCGAAGGCACCGACGACCGGCCCTACACCGAGTCCCAGTACTGGCGCCTGCCCCAGGTGCTGGAAGCGCTGATGGCGCGGTATCCGCGCCTGTCGCCGGAAGCCGTGGTCGGGCATTTCGAAATCGCTCCGGGCCGCAAGACCGATCCCGGTTGTCGATTCGACTGGCGGCGGCTGCTGACGGGGGTGCCGTGAGCTGCCGGATCGGCGTCGATCTGGGCGGCACCAAGATCTCCGGAGTGGTGCTGGGGCCCGATGGAGACGACGAAATCGCCCGTGCCCGGGTCGCGACCCCGCGCAACGACTATGCCGCCACCCTCGGCGCCATTGCCCAACTGATTACCGATCTCGAAGTCGCGGCGGCGCTCGAACCGCGCAGCGCCAGCGTCGGCATCGGCACCCCGGGAAGCTGGCAGCCGCGGCTCGAGCGGATGAAGAACTGCAACTCCACGTGGCTGAACGACCGGCCGTTGCTGCACGATCTGCGCCGGCTGCTCGGCGAGCGGGTACGCATCGCCAACGACGCCGACTGCCTGGCGCTCTCCGAGGCCGTGGACGGCGCCGGGTCCGATGCCGGGACCGTCTTCGGCGTCATTCTCGGCACCGGTGTGGGTGGCGCGTTCGTCGTTCACGGATCGCTGGTGCAGGGGCCGAACGGCCTGTCCGGGGAGTGGGGCCACACGCCGCTGCCGTATTTCCGCCAGCGGGTATTCGCCGCAGACGATTCCGCGGAAGCGGATCGGTTTCAGTTAGAATCGCGCCTCGAGGACCGCCGGTGCTATTGCGGCCGGCTGAACTGCGTCGAGACGTTCCTCTCCGGCCCCGGGCTCGCGGCCACCCAGCAGGAACTCTGGGGAGAAGCGGTGAGCGCCGAGGCCATCGCCGCGGCGAGTGTCGCCGAGGACGGTGGTCAGGCTGGGAAGACGTTCGAGCTGTATCAGCACATGCTGGCCCGCAGTCTGGCGCAGGTGGTGAATCTGATGGACCCTGGCGTCATCGTCCTCGGCGGCGGCGTGTCGAACGTGGCGAGGCTTTACCCCGTGCTGGAAGGGCTGATCCCCGTCTACGCTTTCACGTCGGTACCGGCGCCGGCGGGCGGCATCGCCGATGACGTGCGTGTTGCGGTGCGGCCGGCGCGCTGGGGCGACGACAGCGGCGTCCGCGGAGCCGCACGCTTGTGGCCGCTGGCGTCGGGAGCCTGAACCGTGCAGACCCGAGCGGGTCCGCTTCCCGTCTTCCAACCGGACTGAAGGTGTTATGGCCGAACCCAGACTGACCCCGGACCCCGATGTCACCGAGACCCGCGAATGGCTGGATGCCCTGGAGTACATCCTGGAGAACGACGGCGTCGAGCGGGCCAACTTCCTGCTGGAGCGTCTGTCGTCGCGGATGACCCAGACCGGTGCGCGGCTGCCGTACACCATCACGACGCCTTATCGGAACACCATCCCGCCCACCCGGGAGGCGTTCATGCCGGGCGACCTGTTCATGGAGCGGCGAATCCGTTCGCTGATCCGCTGGAACGCGCTTGCCATGGTGGTGCGTGCCAACAAGCGCCCCGGCGACCTCGGCGGCCACATCTCCTCGTTCGCCTCGTCGGCGACGTTGTACGACGTAGGTTTCAACTACTTCTTCCGCGGCCCGACCAATGACAACCCTGGCGACGTGGTGTACATCCAGGGCCACGCGTCACCCGGCATTTACGCGCGATCGTTCCTGGAGGGGCGGTTGACTGAAGAGCAGTTGGATCACTACCGCCGGGAAGTGGGCGGCAAGGGGCTGTCCTCGTATCCGCACCCCTGGCTCATGCCGGACTACTGGCAGTTCCCGACCGTGTCGATGGGCCTCGGTCCCATGCAGGCCATCTACCAGGCGCACATCATGAAGTACCTGGATTGCCGCGGGCTGATGCCCATGGGCGACCGTAAAGTCTGGGCGTTCGTCGGCGACGGTGAGTGCGACGAGCCGGAGACGCTGGGCGGGCTGTCCCTCGCCGGCCGCGAGAAGCTCGATAACCTGATCTTCGTGATCAACTGCAACCTGCAGCGCCTCGACGGGCCGGTGCGGGGCAACGGCAAGATCATTCAGGAGCTCGAAGGCTACTTCCGCGGCGCCGGGTGGAACGTCATCAAGGTGGTCTGGGGGCGGCTGTGGGATCCCTTGTTCGCGCGGGACGAGAACGGGCTCCTGCTGCAGCGCATGAACGAAACCGTCGACGGCGAGTATCAGAACTACAAGGCCAAGGGCGGCGCGTACACCCGTGAGCACTTCTTCGGGAAATACCCAGAGCTCAAGAAGATGGTGGACCACCTCTCCGACGACGACATCATGGCGCTGAACCGGGGCGGCCACGATCCGTTCAAGGTCTATGCCGCCTACCATGCCGCCGCGAACCACACCGGTGAGCCGACGGTGATCCTGGCAAAGACCATCAAGGGCTACGGCATGGGCGATGCCGGCGAGGCGGAGAACGACACCCATCAGGTGAAGAAGCTGGATCTAGAGGAGCTCAAACACTTCCGCGACCGCTTCGACATACCGCTCACCGACAAGCAGCTCGAGGAGATTGCCTATTACCGGCCGCCCGAAGACTCTCCGGAGGTGAAGTACCTGCGCCACCGCCGGGAGGAGCTGGGCGGGCCGCTGCCGCGGCGGGTCACCACGGAAGAGACCCTCGAGGTCCCGGGGCTGGACGCGTTTTCCCAGCACCTGGAGGGGACCGGCAAGCGCGCCAACTCCACTACCATGGCGTTCGTTCGAATGTTATCGACCCTGCTCAGGGACAAGAACGTGGGCAAGCGCGTGGTGCCGATCGTGCCGGACGAGGCGCGGACCTTCGGCATGGAGGGGCTGTTCCGCCAGCTCGGGATCTATTCCTCGGTGGGCCAGCTCTACGAGCCGGAGGATTCCAGGGAAATCGCTGCCTACAAGGAGCAGAAAGACGGCCAGGTGCTGGAAGAGGGCATCAACGAAGCCGGTGCTTTCTCGGCCTGGCTCACCGCAGGCACCTCCTACAGCACCCATCGATTCACCTTGATTCCGTTCTATATCTACTACTCCATGTTTGGCTTTCAGCGGATTGGCGATCTGGCGTGGGCAGCCGGCGACTGCCAGGCCAGGGGCTTCCTGCTCGGCGGCACGTCGGGCCGTACGACCCTGAACGGCGAAGGTCTGCAGCATCAGGACGGCCACAGTCACCTGCTGGCGTCGACCATCCCGAACTGCGTCTCCTACGACCCCTGCTACGCTTACGAGCTGGCGGTCATCCTCCACAGCGGTCTCGAGCGCATGGTGAAGAACAAGGAGAACGTGTTCTTCTACGTCACCGTGATGAACGAGAACTACATCCACCCGGCCATGCCCAAAGGGGTCGAAGCGGACATCCTCAAAGGCATGTACCGCCTGCGCAAGGTTGGCAACGGCAAGGCGAAGCGGGTGCGGCTGCTCGGCTCCGGCACGATACTGCGCGAGGTGGAAGCGGCCGCCGAGGAGCTTCACGAGAAGTACGGCGTCAGCTCCGAGGTCTTCAGCGTCACCAGCTACAACGAGCTGGCGCGGGGCGCCCGGGACGTGGCGCGGTGGAACATGCTGCATCCCGACGAGGCGCCGAAGGTGAGCCACGCCGCCCGAATGCTCGAGGGAGATGCGCCGGTGATCGCCTCCAGCGATTACATCAAGGCGCTGGCCGAGCAGATCCGCGGCGAGATACGAGCGTCCTATCACGTGCTCGGCACCGACGGCTTCGGCCGCAGCGACACCCGCGAGGAGCTGCGCAGCTTCTTTGAGGTGGACCGCCGCTTCGTGACCCTGGCGGCGCTCAAGTCGCTGGCGGACACCCAGAAGATTTCCACCGATGTGGTCAAGAAGGCACGGGACGATCTGACCATCGATCCCGACAAACCCAATCCCAGGCTGGTTTGAGGTGGACGTGACCCAGGAGATTCGCATACCCGACATCGGTGACGCCGAGGACGTCGAGGTCGTCGAGGTCCTCGTCTCCGCAGGCGATCAAGTGAGTGAAGACGACCCCGTCATCGTCATCGAATCGGACAAGGCGTCCATGGAAGTGCCTGCCAACGTCACCGGCACCATCGACGCCGTCACGGTGTCGGTGGGTGACAAGGTGACCGAGGGGCAGGTCATCGCCCGGCTGCGCGACGCGCCGAAAGCGCAGGAGCAGGGCGACCAGCAGCAGGAGCGGCCTCCCGGCCGCGATTCCGGAAAGCAGCAAGCAGCACGGGCCGATCGCGGCCAGGAGGCCGCTGCAGAACCAGAAGCCGCTGCAGAATCAAAGGCCGCTCCCGCAGACGCAGAGGCTGCGCCCGCCAAGGCCAGCGCCGAGACCGAGGTCGAGGTGAAGGTCCCGGACATCGGCGAGGCCGAGAACGTCGAGGTGATCGAGGTGGCGGTGAAGCCGGGCGATCACGTGGACGAGGACGACCTGCTGGTGGTGGTGGAGTCCGACAAAGCTTCCATGGAAATCCCTTCCAGCCATGCGGGCACGATCCGCGAGGTGCACGTGTCGGTGGGCACGCAGGTGGAGGAGGGGACGCTGCTGGTGACGTTGCTGGCGGAGGGGGCGGCGGCCGATCGCGGCCGGGAGGCCGCTCCCACAGAGGAAGGGGGGGCGGAGGTCGATCGCGGCCGGGAGGCCGCGCCTACAGACGATGCGGGGACGGAGGTCAGTCGCGGCCGGGAGGCCGCTCCCACAGAAGCGGCAGCGGCTGCACCCGAGGGCGACGAGCGGGCAGCGCGACGGCAGGGACCATTCCCGCCGCCTGCGGCCGCGCAGCCGGCGCCCGCCGGGCAGGAGCCGGCGAGCTCAGGCACGAGTGTCTACGCAGGCCCTGCGGTGCGGCGTCTCGCCCGGGAGCTGGGTGTGAACCTGTCGGCGGTGAACGGTACCGGCAATCGCGGCCGCATCGTCAAGGACGACGTGAAGGCGCATGTCAAGGCGCGGATGACGGGGCCCCCCACCGGGGCGGGCGGCGCCGCAATTCCGCCGATCCCCGAGGTAGACTTCAGCCGCTTCGGCGAGATCGAGGAGCAGCCGCTCTCGCGCACCCGGGCCAGCGGCGCGCAGAACCTCCACCGAAGCTGGCTGAACATTCCTCACGTCACCCAGCACGACGAGGTGGACGTGAGCGATCTCGAGGAGTTCCGGGCGAGCCTGAAGGCGGAAGGGGAACGGCGGGGCGTGAAGGTGACCCCGCTCGCCTTCATCATCAAGGCCTGCTGCCATGTGCTGAAGGAATTTCCCACTTTCAACGCGTCGCTCGACCCGTCGGCGAAGACGTTCATCCTGAAGCGCTATTATCACATCGGGATGGCCGTAGACACGCCCGACGGGCTGGTGGTGCCGGTCATTCGCGACGCCGATCGCAAGGGCGTGTGGGAGCTTTCCGCCGAAGTGGCGGAGCTGGCGGACAAGGCGCGCAACAAGAAGCTGGGCATGGACGAAATGCGGGGAGGCAGCTTCAGTGTCTCGAGCCTGGGAGCCATCGGCGGCACCGGGTTCACCCCCATCATCAACGCGCCGGAGGTGGCGATCCTCGGCGTGGGGCGGCTGAGCGTGCGGCCCGTGTGGCGGAGCGAGGCATTCGTGCCGCGCAAGATGCTGCCGCTGTCACTGTCCTACGACCACCGCGCCGTCAACGGCGCCGAGGCGGGTCGCTTCGTGACCCGGCTGGGCGAGCTGCTCGGCGACATCCGCCGGCTGGCGTTGTAAGCATGTGGGAGCGACCTGTGTGGGAGCGACCTCCCGGTCGCGATCCTCCACAGCAAGGCCAGATCGCGGCCGGGAGGCCGCTCCCACAATCGCGGCCGGGAGGCCGCTCCCACAATCGCGGCCAGGAGGCCGCTCCCACAATCGCGGCCGGGAGGCCGCTCCCACAATCGCGGCCGGGAGGCCGCTCCCACAGAGAGAGACAGCAGTAGATCACTTCGGCGGCTTTGACCCCCGCCACTGCGCTTCTTCCCCGCCCGTGTTGCAGACGCGGGCGATCACGAAGAACAGATCGCTCAGGCGGTTCAGGTAGCGGGCGCCGGGCTCGGCATCGTCGCGCTGGAGGGCCCACAGGGTTCGTTCCGCGCGGCGGCAGACGGCCCGGCAGACGTGGGCCGCCGCAGCGGCAGGGGTACCGCCCGGCAGCACGAACTCGGTGAGGGGCGGCAAGGTCGCGTTCAGACGCTCTACTTCCTCCTCGAGGGTCTCTGGCAAGGGCGCCGGCGTCTGGCCCGAGGTGGCGAGGTTCGCGCCCAGGTCGAACAGCGCCTGCTGGACCTGCCGGCAGGCGTCGAACAGTGGAGCGTCGGCGGTAAGGTGGGTGATCAGCACGCCGAGAACGCTGTTCAGCTCATCGACCGTGCCGATGGCCTCGAACCGCGGATCGGCCTTAGCGAGACGGGTGCCGTCGGCCAGGCTGCTCGTGCCTTTGTCACCGGTGCGGGTGGTGACTCGGGTGATGCGATGTTTCATACCACGCTATGGTTGGTGAGGTGACTGCCGTCGTAGGTTTGCACCGAGATGAGCCCGGTGTCAAAGGAACGGGTCAGACCCTCGTAAGCGTGCTGCATGAACTGCTTGGGCTGAGGGAAACCGGTGGCGGCGTCGGCGGCGGAAATGGACACACCCACCACCACCGGAATGTAGCCTTCGCTGGTCTTGAAGGAGTGCATGTACAGGCCGTCGAAGATGCGCCGGAAGCTGGTGGACGTGCAGACCTCCAGGTCCGGCTGCAGGGTGATCACGGCGAACATGCTCGACTCCGGGCGGGTAACCAGGTCGAGGGGCCGGACGAGCTGACGAAGCTTGGCGCCGGTGGCGGACATCAGCTCGTCTACTGCCGAAGTGTCGTACTGGTCGCGGATCACCTTCAGGTTGCTGATGCCCACCAGCAGGAGGCACGACGCGCCGCCGCGGCTCTGCGCCTGGCGGGTGGTGGCGTCGATGCGCTCCAGGGTGAATTTCAGGTTGCCGAGACCGGTGACCGGGTCCACCAGATCGGCGGTCTGGATCTCCTTGAGCTTCTTGCGCAGCAGCCGGTTGGCCCTCAGCAACTCGTTGTGGCGGGAGGCCAGGCGCTGCGCGGCGATCACCCGGGGCAGGAGCTGGGACCGCAGGTTCGCCTTGTTGAGAAAATCGTCGACGCCCACCTCGAAAGCGCGATCCATGGCGTCGAAATCGTCGCGTGCCGTGAGCAGCACCACGTAGGTGAAGTGCTGCGAGTTGTCGTCGAGCTTCTTGACCCGCCGGGTCAGCTCGAGGCCGTCCATGGCGGGCATCATCCAGTCGGCGATGAGGATCTGCGCCGGCCGTTTTTCTAAAGATCGTAACGCTTGCAGGGGGTTGTTGGTGAAGCGCACGTTCTGAAAGCCGCCGGATTTGAGCGCCTTGGCGATGATGGCGCTGGAGAACTTGGCGTCGTCCACCACGAGGATTGGAATGTCTTCGTGCCCCATGTACCTTACGCGTACCTCTCCCGGAACTGGCCGAGTCTAGCACGACGCCGGGAACGCGAATCCGACTCACCACACGCTTTGCGGAGGTGCTCATGCCCTCGTTCGACATCGTCTCCGAGGTGGACATGCAGGAAGTGCGCAACGCGGTGGACCAGGCGTCCCGTGAGCTGTCGACCCGGTTCGATTTTCGCGGCGTGGACGCGGCGTTCGAGCTGGCCGAGGGTCAGATAAGGCTGCAGGCTCAGGAAGAGTTCCAGCTCGAGCAGATGCTCGCCATCCTGAAGGACAAGCTGATCCGGCGGGATGTGGACGTGCGGGCCCTCGAGCCCGGCAAGGTGGAGGCGTCGGGTAAGCAGAAGCGTCAGAGCTTCGACCTGAAGCAGGGCATCGGCCGCGATGATGCGAAGCTCATCACGAAATTGATCAAGGACTCGAAGCTCAAGGTGCAATCTCAGGTTCAGGGGGAGCAGGTTCGCGTCACGGGCAAGAAGCGGGACGACCTGCAGGAGGTGATGACCCTCTTGCGCAAGGCCGAGCTCGACGTGCCGCTGGATTTCAAGAATCTGCGGGATTGATGCAGGACAGCGATCGCGGCCGGGAGGCCGCTCCCACACAGGCCGGTTCCACCCGATGGGGGATGCTGTTGAACCGGCGCATGGTGATCTGCGCCTTTACCGGGTTCGCCTCCGGTCTGCCGCTGTTCCTGCTCATTCAGCTCGTTCCCGCCTGGTTGCGCCTGGAAGGCGTGAGCCTGACCACCATCGGCTTCTTCACCGCCATCCAGTACCCCTATTCCCTCAAGTTTCTCTGGTCGCCGGCGGTGGAACGCTATGCCTGGCCGTTCCTCGGCCGCCGGCGGGGCTGGATGCTGGTGACCCAGATCGGCCTCATTGCCGCCATCGGCGTGCTGGGGATCTGGCGGCCGGACGATCAGCTCGCGCTCGTCACCGTGGTGGCGGTGGTGGTGGCCGTGTTCAGCGCCACCCAGGACATCGTGCTCGACGCTTACCGCCGCGAGATCCTGCGCACCGACGAAGAGCTGGGAATGGGCAACGCCATCCACGTCCAGACGTACCGGCTGGCCGGCCTGGTGCCGGGGTCGCTGGGCCTGATCCTCGCGGGCGTGCTGCCGTGGCAGGTGGTGTTTCCCGTGATGGCGGTGTTCATGCTGGTGGGGGTAGGTCTGACCCTGGCGGTGAAGGAAGCCGACGAGGCTCCGCCAGTTCCCGTCAGCCTCGCCGCGGCGGTGAAGGAGCCGTTCGTCGAGTTCTTCGGCCGCCACGGCTACCGGGCGGCGCTGGCGGTACTGGCGTTCCTGTTCCTGTACAAGCTCGGCGACAACATGGCGACCGCCCTGGCGACCCCGTTCTACATCGACATGGGGTTCTCCACGGTGCAGATCGGCCTCATCGCCAAGAACGCGGCGCTGTGGCCGTCGATCATCGGCGGCCTGCTCGGCGGCGCGCTGATCGTCCGCATCGGCATCAACCGGGCGCTGTGGCTGTTCGGCGTGGTGCAGCTGGTCACCATCTTCGGCTTCGTCTGGCTGTCGCGGGCCGGCAGCGACCCGTGGGTGCTGGCCATCGTCATCAGCGGGGAGTATCTCGGCGTGGGCCTCGGCACGGCCGCCTCCGTGGCCTACATCGCCCGCGAGACCTCGCGCCGGGCGGTGGCCACCCAATTCGCCTTGTTCACCGCGCTCGCTGCGCTGCCGCGGGTGCTGGCCTCGAGCACCAGCGGGCTGATCGTGGACGCCATCGGCTGGACGAGCTTCTTCTACCTGTGCGCGGCGCTGGCGCTGCCCGGGATGATGCTGCTGGCGTGGGTGGCCCCGTTCAATGGTTCCAGCGATGAGCCCGAGCCACACGCGGCCCCACGAACGTGACGCCCTCCCGTTCCAGGCGGCGGCGCTGCTCGGACATTGCCCGATCGTCGCCGCGCTCCGAGATCCTGAGCGAGGCGTTGACCACCCGGTGCCAGGGCAGCCGGCTGCCGGTCGGCAGGTTCGCCAGGGTCCGGCCCACCAGCCGGGCGTGGCGCGGCATTCCCGCCAGCTCCGCCACCTCACCGTAGGTGGCGACCCGGCCGCGGGGGATGGCCGCCACCACCTGCCAGATCCGCTCCCCGGGAGTGAGCGCGCCGACGTCGTCCCCATCCCCTCCGGTTTGACTTGCGGGGCGCGACCTCTCAGATTGGGCAGCCCGCGGCAACCGAGGCGGGTCCATGGGATTCTGGCTGCTGGTCTTCTTCTCCACGCCCATCATCGAAATGTACCTGCTGATCACGGTTGGCGGCTACATCGGTGCGCTGCCGACCATCGCGCTGGTCATGCTGACTGCGGTGGTGGGCGTGGCGCTGCTCAGGGCCCAGGGCCTGCAGACCCTCACCCGGGGACGCATGCGCCTCGAGAGCGGCGAGTTACCGGCCCGGGAGGTGGCCGAAGGGCTGCTGCTTGCCGTGGCCGGAGCGCTGCTGATCACGCCGGGATTCGTCACCGATACCCTCGGATTCCTGCTGCTGATTCCGCCGGTCCGGGGCGTGGTGGCGCGGCGGGTGTTGGATCGGATTGTGGTGGTGGGGCGGGACGGCGATGGGCGACCGCGGTCGGCAGGCCGCTCATACGGCGGCCCGGGAACGGGGGATTCCGAGGGCGGGCGGGTGATCGAGGGGGAGTTCGAATCCCGCACCGAGCCCGACGACGACGCCACCCGCCATCGCCGGCCCTGAAAGTTTTTTCCCGGCCGGCCTTGAAATCGTTGCGCCCACCCCCACTTTTCCGCTCGACAGCGGGGGCGCCGCCCCCGCGCAGGCCGCGAGCACCGTCGAGCGAACGTGAGTCTTGAATCTCCGCTGACCCCGACTATCATAGCGGCCCTCGGATTAGCACTCTCTCGAGACGAGTGCTAAGAGTGCTAGGGACGAAAGCCCTTTCAGGGATTCAACTGGGAGTTACTAGGTAATGAACATTCGACCTCTACACGATCGCGTCGTCGTGCGCCGGGTGGAAGAAGAGACCAAGACCGCCGGTGGCATCGTGTTGCCGGATTCCGCCGCCGAAAAGCCCTCGCAGGGCGAAGTGCTCGCCATCGGCCCGGGGAAGACCCTGGACAATGGCGACGTCCGGGCGTTGGACGTCAAGAAGGGTGACAAGGTGCTCTTCGGTCAGTACGCGGGCAGCACGGTGAAGGTGGACGGCGAAGAGCTGCTCATTCTGAGCGAGAGCGAGATCTTCGGCGTGCTGGAAGGTTAATCAGAGAAAGCAAGACGAGAGGACAACATACATGAGCGCAAAAGACGTACGGTTCGGAGATGATGCGCGCAGCCGCATGCTGGATGGCGTGAACACGCTGGCCGACGCGGTGAAGGTCACCCTCGGCCCGAAAGGCCGCAATGTCGTGCTGGACAAATCCTTCGGCGCACCGACCGTGACCAAGGACGGCGTTTCCGTGGCCAAGGAAATCGAGCTCGAAGACAAGTTCGAGAACATGGGCGCGCAGATGGTGAAGGAAGTCGCTAGCCAGACCTCCGACGAGGCCGGTGACGGCACCACCACCGCCACCGTGCTGGCCCAGTCGATTCTCAACGAAGGGCTGAAGTCCGTGGCCGCCGGCATGAACCCCATGGACCTCAAGCGCGGCATCGACAAGGCCGTCCAGGCCGCGGTGAAGGAAATCGAGAAGATGTCGACCCCCTGCGAGGACAACAAGTCCATCGCCCAGGTCGGCACCATCTCCGCCAACAGCGACGAATCCGTGGGCCAGATCATTGCCGAGGCCATGGACAAGGTCGGCAAGGAAGGCGTGATCACCGTGGAGGAAGGCCATGGCCTGGAAAACGAGCTGGAAGTGGTCGAAGGCATGCAGTTCGACCGCGGTTACCTGTCTCCCTACTTCATCAACAATCAGGAAAGCATGGCCGCCGAGCTGGATGAGCCCTACATCCTGCTGGTGGACAAGAAGATCTCCAACATCCGCGAAATGCTGCCGGTACTGGAATCCGTGGCCAAAGCCGGCCGTCCGCTGATGGTCATCGCCGAAGACGTTGAAGGCGAAGCGCTGGCCACGCTGGTGGTGAACAACATGCGCGGCATCGTCAAGGTGGCGGCGGCCAAGGCGCCGGGCTTCGGCGACCGTCGCAAGGCCATGCTGCAGGACATCGCGATCCTGACCGGCGGCACCGTGATCTCCGAGGAAGTCGGCCTGACCCTGGAAGGCGCGACCCTGGACGACCTCGGCACCGCCAAGCGCGTGTCCTCACCAAGGAAAACACCACCATCATCGACGGCAACGGTCAGAAGTCCGACATCGAAGGCCGGGTTAAGCAGATCCGCAAGCAGATCGAAGACACCTCCTCCGACTACGATCGTGAGAAGCTCCAGGAGCGTGTGGCCAAGCTGGCCGGCGGTGTCGCCGTGATCAAGGTGGGTGCCGGCACCGAAATCGAGATGAAAGAGAAGAAGGCCCGCGTTGAAGACGCCCTGCACTCCACCCGCGCCGCCGTCGAGGAAGGTGTGGTGCCAGGCGGCGGTGTCGCCCTGGTGCGTGCGCTCAAGTCCATCGAAGGTCTGAAAGGCGACAACGAAGACCAGAACGTGGGTATTGCCATCGCCCTGCGCGCCATGTCCGCGCCGCTGCGCCAGATCGCCACCAATGCCGGCGGCGAAGCGGCCGTGGTGCTCGACAAGGTGAACGGCCTGAAGGGCAACGAAGGCTACAACGCTCAGACCGGTGAGTACGGCGACATGCTCAAGTGGGGCATTCTCGACCCCGCCAAGGTCACCCGTACCGCGCTGCAGGCTGCCGCTTCCGTGGCCGGGCTGATGATCACCACCGAGGCGATGATCAGCGAGATCCCGGAAGAGAAGGGCGCCGGCGGTGGCGGCATGCCCGACATGGGCGGCATGGGCGGCATGATGTAACCACCGCTCTGTGTCCTCGTGGGAGCGACCTCCCGGTCGCGATCGGCAGGTCGCTCCCACGCGATTTCGCGACCGGGACGTCCCTCCCACACATATCCTCTTCGCGACCAGGAGGTCGCTCCCACAAGGCTCTCCAATTCCGTCAAGCGATTCGCTATAGTCCGAGCGGGGACATCACACCACAAGCGAACTCGCGGGGGGAACCTCAATGGATGCATCTTTCGTCGTCGACTCTCTGGCTCGATGGGGTCACTTTCTGTTCGGCGTGACCTGGATCGGGATCCTGTACTACTTTAACTTCGTCCAAGGCGAATACTTCAAGGAAGCGGACGCGCCGGCCCGGACCGACGCCGTGGTCAAGCTGGTGCCGCGTGCGCTGTGGTGGTTCCGGTGGGGGGCGATGTTCACCTTCATCACCGGCTGCATCATGCTGGGCATTCGCGGCTCGGCGGTGACGGTGGACATCATCGTCGGCGCCACCATGGGCACGCTGATGTTTCTGAACGTGTGGCTGATCATCTGGCCGGCCCAGAAGATCGTGATCGCCTCCAACGAGCAGGTGAAGGCGGGCGGGGAAGCACTGCCGCAGGCGGGCACGGCCGGACCGAAGGCCGCGCTGGCGTCCCGCACCAACACGCTGTTCTCGATTCCCATGTTGTTCTTCATGGGGGCGAGTGCCCATTACTCCCACGGCTCCGTGCACAACCACGGCTGGGCCCTGGTTGTCGCCCTGGCCATCGTTCTGATCATTCAGCTCAATGGCATGTTCGGCAAGCAAGGCCCCATGAGCAGCGTGGCCGGCGTGATCCATCTGGGTCTGCTGCTGACGGCTGCCCTGTGGGGGGCGCTGACCTACATCTGACTAACGTTCGCCGTTCGGCGATGTCTGACGAGGAGCCTGCCATGCGGCAGGCTCTTTCGTATCCGGCCGGGCCCTGAGCAGGCCGGCAGAACAGGCTCTATAATCCGTCGCTCGTTGGAACCCGTGAGGAGCGCCTATGGCTGACCGTCCCGGAAACGGCTCGATTTCGGCGAGCCCGGACGATCATGGTACCCGCCGACGCGCCGGCGGCCCCCGTCGCCGCAGCAGCGGCGGGAGAGGCCGCGGCGGCTCGCGGTTCTTCAGCAACGCCGTGCTGGTGGTGCTGATCGGCGGTCTGGTGGCGGCGGGATGGTTCCTGGCGGAGCAGTATCAGCACCTCCAGGTGCAAAGCGAAACCCTGTCCAAGGCACAGGCACGGATCACCACCCTGGAGGACCGGCTGAAGAGCGCTGACCAGGCGTTTACGCAACGGGGACAGTCCACCAGCGAGCAGATCGATTTGTGGGAGTCCGAGATCCGCAAGCTGTGGGCGGTATCCAACGGGCGCAACAAGAAGTGGATCGAAGACAACCAGACGGCCATAGCCTCCCTGAAAGGTTCCCTGGCCGACCTGCAGTCCACCAGCCGCGACATCAAAAGCACCTTGGGCCGTCACGAGAGCGCATTCAAGCAACAGCAGGACCTCGTCGACCAGCTCAACAACATCCAGATGGAGCTTCAGCAGGTGACCCGCAGCCAGCGCGACCTGGTGGACCGGGTCAACGAGGCCCAGCAGACCGTCGCCAAGCTCCAGTCGGGGCTCGCGGGCCGGGTGAAGGAGAATGAGCAGGCGGTGGCGGCCTTCGACGCCTACCGGCTTCAGCTCAATTCGCGCCTGGCCGACATCGAGCGGCGCCTGAACAGCCTGGGCAGCTCGGCCAACCTGTAGCCGCCTTTACCGGCTGCACCGCCCATACTGCCCGGCGCGTCGTCAGACCGCGCGGGGTGGGCCCGTGAGTTGTGAACTGTGTCCGATACCATTCGTGCGCTCATGAACCATACTGCACTGTGTCGTAGTGCGGGTGGCGTTCGCCGGAGCTGGAGCCGTGACCCAGAATTTGAAAAATCGGACGAACCGCCGGGAGCGGATCCCGAGCCTGGCGCTGGTCCAGGCGGAAGGCGCGGATCAGCCCCTGACGGAGGCGCTCGCGGCCAGGGCGGAGCAGGCGGGCTGGGCGCTCGAGGGCGTTCCCTCGACGACCTCCGTGGACGAGGCGGTGGCGCTGGCTTTCGTTGCCGAATGCGCCGATGTCACTGCCGTTCGTAACGCATTCCCGTACGCCCTCATCGTCACCACCGGCGAGCGTGAAGGCGCTGACCTGGTGGTGCCCTGGAGCGCCGACGACGCTCTTCTGGCCTCGCTGATCGGCCACGCCGAGGATCAGTGGCGGCGGAACCTCGGCGTCATGAGCCTGCACCGGGAGCTGGGGTCCCGCCGGGAGCGCACCCGCCAGCTCGCAGAGATCGGCCGGTCCCTGTCCACGCGCGTGGAGTTTCAGGAGCTTCTGGAGACCATCCTCCGCGAGGGTCGGCGTCTCGCCGGCTGCGAAGCCGGCTCCCTGTACCTGGTGGACGACGAAGGCTTCGAGCCGGAGCTGGTCTTCAAGCTGGCGCAGAACGACGTCGTAGAGGTGCCGTTCGTCGAGAGCCGGCTGGCCATGACGCCGACGTCGCTGGCCGGCTACGTGGCGCTGTCCGGCGAAACTCTGGACATTCCGGACGCCTATCTGATTGCCGAGGACGCCCCGTATTCCTTCAACCGCTCCTTCGATGAAGAGATGGGCTACCGCACCCACTCCTTGCTGGTGATCCCCATGCGGGACCACCGCGACAAGATCGTCGGGGTGCTGCAGTTCATCAACCGTTTGGATCCCACCGAGGACCAGCCGGTACCGTTCGGCGAAGAGATCGGCGAGTTGCTGCGGGCGGTGGCCAGCCAGGCGGCGGTGTCGATCCAGAAGAACCTGCTCATCCGCGACGTGAACCGCCTGTTCGAAGGCTTCGTCCAGGCCTCGGTGAAGACCATCGAGCAGAGGGACCCTTCCACCAGTGGCCACTCGTTCCGCGTAGCCGGCACCACCGTGGCCCTGCTGGAAGCGCTGCCGGCGTCCGGTCTCGCCCGGTTCCGCGCCCTGGAGCTGGCGCCCGAGCACCTGCGTGAGGTGCGCTACGCGGCGCTCCTGCACGACTTCGGCAAGATCGGCGTGCGCGAAAACATCCTCCTCAAGGCCTGCAAGCTGACGGACGACCGGCTGGAGCTGATCCGCTACCGGGTGGAGCTGCAGAAGGAGCGCCTCAGGCGCCGCACCGTGGAGCGCGAGGTGGAAATGCTGCACCACCCCCAGGATGGTTTCGAGGTCGCGCGTCGGCGCCTGCAGCGGGAGCTCGAGGCCGAGCTGTCGCTGCTGGATCAGTACTACGACTTCATCTGCCTGGCCAACCGCCCCTCCCCGCTGGACGACGGCGACTTCGACCATCTGCGCAAGCTCAGGGACTACGCGTTTCTCGAGTTGGACGGCACCCGCAACGGGCTGATCACCGACAACGACCTCACAGCCCTGTCCGTGCGCCGCGGCAGCCTTACGCCGGAGGAGCGGCGGGAGATCGAGTCGCACGTGACTCACACCCGCGACTTCCTTGCGGTGCTGCCTTGGCCCCCGGAGCTCGCCCGGGTGCCGGAGATCGCCGGCGCCCATCACGAGAAGCTGGACGGCAGTGGCTACCCCAACGGACTGGTGGGCGAGCAGATCCCGCTGGCCAGTCGGGTCATGACGATCTGCGACATCTACGACGCCCTCACCGCCATGGACCGACCCTACAAGTCCGCCATGAGCGTGGACCGAGCCCTGGATGTGCTGGCCGAGGAGGCACGCCGCGGCCTCGTCGACGGCGACATCCTCGGCGTCTTCGTCGACAGCAAGGTCTGGCAGCTCACCCAGCCCAGCGTGCGGGTGCGCCGCGCCGCCGGCTGACCTTGCTACGGCGAGACGGCGTCCCAGTCGACGACGATGGGTACTTCCACCAGGTAGTTCTCGAACGCCAGCACCACGCCGGTTTCGGTGATCTCGACGATGGGCAGGCCGCGGATGCGGTCGCCTTCTTTCAGCCTGTGGCCGTTGGCGACCACGGCTCTGAGGTCGGCGTCCTCGGAGTAGATGTGAGTCGAGAAAGCGATTCCGGGGAAGCGGCCGCGAGCCGCGGCCGGCAGGTCCGCGAGGCTGACGTGGGTCGGGCCTGCGGCAACCGGAGGCGCCTGCGCGGGTGCGGTCGCCGAAGGCTCTGCCGGGTCGCGGGCCGACGCGGCCGTCGGCCGGGTGACGGGCTTTCCAGGCATCGCTGCGGGAGCGGGGGCCGCTGCGACGGCAGAGCGCCGGCGGGTGGCCGGGGCCGTTCCCGCGGCGAGGCCGGACTCAGCCGAAGCCGCCGTCGGCTCCGGGACGGCGCCCGGCAGCGCCGCGGCCGCGGGGGATTCACCGTCACTCCAGCCGGCGTCGGCGCCGGTGCCCGGCACCGCGGTGCCCGGGAGCGATCCGCTCGTTGGGGTGTCCGCCGTCCGCTGATCGGCCGCGTCGGCCGCGGCCGCCCCGGTGGCGGCTGCCGTGGTCCCGTCCGGGAAGAAGCGGGGAACGCCGTACACCCAGAACAGCAGCGCGGCATTCACCGCCATGGCGAGCGCGAACAGAGCCGCCCACAGACGGTGCCGGCGGCGCTCGAGGCCGGCGCGGGCCAGCGAGACCGCGGCGTCCGGATCCCGGCCGGCTTCCTGCTTCTGCAATGCTTCCAGTACGAAGGACATGGGCGGGTACCTCGGTCTATCCGTCCGTCCGCTCGGCCACCGCGGCATCCGCGCCGGCCGGTGCAGCGGAGTCTTCCAGCAGCTGCGGGCTCGGCAGATTCAACCGGTCGCCCAGCCTGATCCAGGTAGCAGGGCCGACGACGCCGTCCGCCAGGATCTGCTCCTGGTGCTGAAAGCCGAGCACAGCCTCCTGCAGCCCGGCGTCGAACAGCGCCGGGTCGGCAGCGTCGGCATCGGCGAGGCCGAGGCTCGCGAGCCGCTCGCGCAGCCACCGCACCGTGGGGTGACGGTCGCCGCGCTTCAACGTGCCATGGTAGTGGGGCGGCATCTGCCAGAGCACCACGTAGCTGCCGAACCAGGCGTCGCGGAGGTCCTCGGCGGTGACGCTGAAGCGCCGGTCGCCCAGCTCCAGCTCCATGGCGTCGTCATGGATGGCCGTGATCGCGCCGTAGTAGGGCATCGACCCCTGGCCCCACAGCTCCAGCACCACCGGCAGGTTCAGCCGACGGATGTCGCTCCAGCTACCGGTGCGGGACAGACATTGCAGCCCGGCCGACGGCGCGAAATTGCAGGGGATGGTGCCGGTGTCCCAACCGGAGAGATCGACGCCCCAGCGCTGAAACACGGCTTCGTAGGCGAGCCGCTGGCTGCGGGAAGCCGGCATGTCCGGACGGCCCAGGGCAGTGGCCGGCGCCGGAGGTTGCTCGCCAGCCGCCTCGGTTCCGGCCGCTTGCGGCCCGTCGGCACCGACTCCCACGGCGCCGATGGTCTCGGACGCGTCGACGCCTCGGGCCGCCGGCGGCGAAGCGGCGGGCTCCATGGGCGCTGCCGTTGTTCCTGCGGCGATTCCGTCGGCAGTATGCGCCGCCTTGCCGCTGGCCGCGTTGCCGTCCGCCGGCGCGGCTGGATTGCCGTGACCCGGCATCGGAGCCGCCGTCGCGGACGCCGGCCGGGCCGCCGGAGCCATGCGGTCGGCGCCGAGGAAGTAGGCGAACGCGACCCCCGTTGCCATGGCGGCGGCCAGGCCCGCCGCCAGCCAGCGTGCCGGATGCCGTTCCCGCCCCAGCACTTCCGCCGCCGCCCGCTCCACCAGCCGGCCGGTCACCCGGTGACGGCCCTCGGCGTAGGCGCCGAGCAGTGAGCGGTCCGCCACCAGGTTGATGACTCGGGGCACCCCCCGGGACAGCCGGTACAGCCGGCGCAGCGCGGCGCGGGTGAACAGCTGCGGGTTGCCGCCCGCCCGCGCCAGCCGGTGCACCACGTAGGCGTACGTGTCCTCGCGGGATAAGCCCTTCAGGTGGTAACGGGCGGTAATCCGCTGGGCGAGCTGGCGCAGCTCGTTGCGGCCGAGCAGGTCCGCGAGCTCCGGCTGGCCGAGCAGGATGATGCGCAGCAGCTTGCGCTTGTCGGTCTCGAGGTTGGTCAGCAGGCGAACCTGTTCGAGCACGGCGGGGGAGAGGTTCTGGGCCTCGTCGATGATCACGACGGTATCGCGCCCGGCGGCATGGGTGGCCAGCAGGTGGCGGTTCAGCGCGTCTATGTACTGTTTCACCGACAGCGCGGCATTGCGCGGATAGTCCACGCCCAGCTCGTCACACAAGGTCTCCAGCAGCTCGCGCACCGTGAGCCGCGGATTGAGGATGAAAGCGACGTCCAGGTCCTTGGGCGTACGATTGACGAGGTTGCGCAGCAAGGTGGTCTTGCCGGTGCCCACCTCGCCGGTGATGAGCACGAAGCCACCGTGGGAGAACCCATAGGTCAGGTGCGCGAGCGCTTCCCGATGACCGTCGCTCAAGTACAGGAACGCCGGGTCCGGTGCGATGGAGAACGGCGCCTGGGTGAGATGGAAGTGGCTTTCGTACATGTCAGTTGACCAGCCCTGTCAGGTGACGGTCCTTGTCCTGCCACAGCGATTCGATCCATGGCCCGAGCCGCTCGCGCATCTCGGCGGCATCCCGGGCATCGGCCGCTCCCGGCGGCAGCCCGCGGCAGCGCACGCGCACGTCCACGTCGGCACAGCGCCCCTCGAGCAGCTCGCGGAACGAGGGCACGGCGCCGCGGTACATGATGGTCACGTCCAGCACCCGGTGAATGCGATCGTTCAAGGCGTTCATCACATAAGACACGCCGCCGAGCTTGGGATTCAACAGGTGCTGGAATCGCGCGGCCTGGGCGGCGTGCTTGGCCGGGGTGAAGCGGGTTCCTTCGAGAAAGCTCAGCACGGTGGTGGGATGATCGCGGAATCCCCGGCAGGCGTCGAGGGTTGCCTGCCGATCCAGGTCCGCGAGGCTCGGATCCCCGGCGATCTGCTGGCGGGACAGGCGCCGGACGTAGGGAAATCCCAGGAACCACATGGCGAGGCCGGCGAGCGGCACCCAGATGAGCTGACGCTTGGTGAAGAACTTGAGCAGAGGAATACGGCCCCACAGAGCGTTCTGCAGGATCAGGATGTCGGCCCAGCTCTGGTGGTTGCTGATCACCAGATACCACCGCTCCGGCGACAGATCGGCGTCATTTTCCCAGTGCACGTGCACGCGGGTCACCGACAACAGGCGGAATATCCCGCGGTTTCCGGCCACCCAGAGCTGAACGATGTCGTCCATCCAGCGCCACAGCACGGTGCGCAACCTGCCGCGGGACATCAGCCGCACCACGCCGAGCAGGTACAGCGGCGCGCACATCACGGCCGTGTTGGCCAGCAACGCGAGCGCGGATGCGGTGCCGCGCAAGGTGTACATTTCCTAACCCCGGATCGCTTGGCATACCATGGTCGCCATGCATTCTACAGCCTCCCGCCGCCGGTGGATGCTGTTGCCGGCGCTGTTGGCCGCGGGGCTCCTGGCCGGATGCCAGACCATCCGCTACTACTCTCACGCCGCGCTCGGCGAGCTGCGCCTGCTGGCGAGCCGGGAGCCGGTGCCCCGGGTGCTGCACGAGCTGGATAGCGAGCGCGACAGCAACCCACAGGCGGCCCTGATCTACCAGCGGCTCGCGTTCAGCCAGGCAGTGCTCGACTTTGCCAGCAACACCCTGGATCTGCCGGTGGACGATCGCTATCGCAGCTACGTGGACCTGCATCGCGAGGCCGTCGTCTGGAACCTGTTCGCCGCGCCGCCTCTGTCCCTCGAGCCGCACCGCTGGTGCTATCCCGTGGTGGGCTGCGCGCCGTACCGGGGATATTTCGATCACGACTACGCCGAGCGGCGCGCCGACGCGCTGCGCGATCAGGGGCTCGAAGCCTACGTGGGGCCGGTGGCGGCCTATTCCACCCTCGGCTGGTTCGCCGATCCGCTGCTCAGCTCCTTCATCACCTGGCCGGAGCCGGATCTCGCCTCGCTGCTGTTCCACGAGCTGGCCCACGGACGCGTCTGGGTGCACGGCGACGTCGCCTTCAACGAATCCTTCGCCACCTTCGTCGGCCGCCGGGGCGTCACGCAATGGCTGCGCATGCACGGTGAGCAGGACGTGGAACAGCGTTACCGGGCAGCCCTCGCGGACCGCCAGCAGGTACTGGACCTGCTCGCGCGCGTCCGCCGGGCCTTGCGAGCCGTCTACCGCAGCGATGCCGCCGAGCCGGTGAAGATCGACCGGAAGATGCGCATCATCGCCGCCGCCGAGCGTTGCTATCAGGACCACCGGGATCAGCTCGGCAACGGCCGCTTCGACGAGCTGGTGATCGGGCTGAACAATGCCAAGCTCGTGTCCGTTGCCACCTACGAAGACCTGGTGCCCGGCTTCGCCGCCGAGTTCGCGGCGGCAGGCGGCGACTGGTCCGCCTTCTATAAACGGGTGGACGCGCTGGCGAAGCTCGATGCCGCCGAGCGCCGGGCGGCGCTGCTCGCGTCAGCGCACCAGCAGGTAGTTCAGCACGGCGATGATCACGGCGCCGAAGAAATTCAGTGCCAGGCCCTCCCGGGCCATCTCCTCGATGCTGAAGCGGCCGGTGGAATACATGATGACGTTGGGGGCCGTGGCGACCGGCAGCATGAACGCGCAGGAAGCGCTCATGGCGGCGGGCACCATGAACAGCTTCGGATCCATGCCGGCCCCCAGGGCGCCGGCGGCGAGGATCGGCATCAGCAGGGTGGTGGTGGCCGTGTTGCTGGTGGTTTCCGTCAGAAAAGTCACCACCAGACAGATGCTGAGCATGATGACCAACACCGGCAGGCTGGCTAGGCCGGACAGCACATGGCCGATGGTCTGGCTCAGTCCCGACTCGGAGAAGGCCGCGGCAATGGCGATGCCGGCGCCGAACAGGATCAGCATGCCCCAGGGAATGCGGGTCGCCGTCTCCCAGTCGAGCAGCCGCTCGCCGCGCCCGTCGGGAATCAGAAACAGCGCCACCACCGCCACGAACGCCACCATGTAGTCTTCGGAACCGGTGATGCCGAGCATGCCCGTCCAGCCGCCAAAGGGCTCGAGCCGGGTGATCCACAGCAGCGCGGTGGCGGCGAACACCGCCAGCACGCGCACCTCGCCCGGCTGCCACGGCCCCACCTCGGGCACCGCCACGGCGCCGCGGTGCCTGAGCGCCCGCGTCAGGTAGAGACCGATGATCGGCAGGAACACGAGCACCACCGGCACCGCCCAGGCCATCCAGCCGGCGAAGGTGATCCGCTCGCCCACCTGCTGCTCGTAGACGCCCATGAAGATGATGTTGGGGGGCGTGCCGATGGGTGTGCCGATGCCGCCGACGCTGGCCGCGTACGCCACACCGAGCAGCAGCGGCCGGGCCAGTTTCGGGTCCTCGGACTTCTCGAGCACCGCCAGCGCCACCGGCAGCAGCATCAAGGTGGTGGCCGTATTGGAGATCCACATGGACAGCGCCGCCGACGCCGCCATGAAGCCGAACACCAGGCGACGGCTGCTGGTGCCGCCGAAGGCTCGTACCATGGACAGCGCAATGCGACGATGGGCGCCGTTGCGCTCGAGGGCGGTCGAGAGAATGAAGCCGCCGAGCAGCAGCAGGATCAGCGAATGCCCATAGGCGCCCGCGATGTCCCTGGCGGTGAGCACTCCCGCCAGCGGCAGCAGGGCGAGGGGAACGAGCGAGGTGGCGGGGATGGGGATGGGCTCGAACACCCACCACACCACACACAGGGCCGTGATGCCGAGGGTGACGGCGGCGTCTGTGGGAAATCCCGCCCCGTGCATGAGGTATCCGGCCAACAATGCCACAATAGGGCCGGCGGCCATGGCAATGTTCTGCGTACGTGAAGCAGGCATGGGTGCAGAGAGAAACCGTCGCCAAAGCGGGCAAGGGTGCCAACCGCTGCACTGCAAAGCAAATATACAGAGCCCATGACGCAGACTTTCTACTGGTACGATCTCGAAACTTCCGGAACCGACCCGCGCTGGGACCGCATCGTCCAGTTCGCCGGGCTGCGCACGGATGCCGATCTCAATGTCGTGGGTGACGAGCAGAGCGTGTACGTGACCCTGCCGGACGACGTGCTGCCGGATCCGGATTCCACCCGCGTCACCGGCATCCTTCCGGAGCGCACGCGCACGGACGGCATCAGCGAGTGGCAGGCGTTGTCGCGCGTGCATGGCCTGTTCTCGGCGCCAGGCACCTGCGTGGTGGGGTACAACAGCCTGCGCTTCGACGACGAATTCATTCGTTACGGTTTCTATCGAGCGCTGCTCGATCCGTACGCGCGGGAGTGGCAGAACGGCAATTCCCGCTGGGACCTCATCGACCTGGTGCGCGCCGCAGGCGCGCTGCGCCGCGACGGCATCGAGTGGCCGCGGGACGAGGAGGGGCTGCCGGTATACCGGCTCGAGGTGCTGACCGGGGCCAACGGCATCGAGCACGGCCACGCGCACGACGCCCTCTCCGACGTACGCGCCACCGTGGCGCTCGCCCGGCTCATCAAGCGCCGGCAGCCGAAGCTGTTCAACTACTATCTGGGCTGTCGCGACAAGAAGCGGGTGCGCGGCCTGCTCGAGCCGTTCGGGGCGCGCCTGTGCGTGCACGTGTCGGGCATGTATCCGCGGGAACGCTACGGCAGCGCGCCGGTGGTCTCTCTGTGCCGCCATCCCACCAACAGCAATTCCATCGTCGTGGCCGACCTCTCGCGGGACGTCGAGCCCCTTCTGCAGTGGTCAGAGGACGAGATCCGCGCGGCCCTGTTCCGGCCGAACAACGCCGACCGGCCGCCGCTCAAGGAGATTCGGATCAACCGCTGCCCGTTCGTCGCCGGCATCGATGTGCTCACCGACGAGAACGTCTCGCGCCTCGGCTTCGACCGTAAGCTCATCCAGGAGCGGCACCGGCGGCTGAAGAAGCCCGGGCTCGTGCAGAAGCTGATGCGCGTCTACACGCGCCCGCCCAGGGAAGCGGCCGTCGACGTGGAAGCCGCGCTCTACGAAGGCTTCCTCGGCGATGCCGACCGCTCCCGCTGCGTCACCCTGCAGCAGGTCCTCGGCGACGGCCGCTGGCAGGACCTCGATTACGCGGACAAACGCCTCGTCACCCTGGCTGGCCGCCTCAAGGCACGCTGTTTTCCCCACCTCATGAGCGACGGTGAACGCGCCGACTGGCTGGCCTTCGTGCGGCAGAAGCTCGCAGCCGCGGAGTCCCCGTGGCGGAACCTGGCGAGCTTCCGTGCCCGCGTCGAAACGCTGCAGAGCGAGCAGGAGACGCCGGATCCCGTGCTCGAGGCGCTCGCCGCCCACGCCGTGCGGCTCGAGCGGGACTACGGCTTGTGAGCGAAGGCCGGGCCGCCCCTGCTGCCGCTACGCAGGGCAGGGAAGCGCAGCACGAAACCTGCGTCGAGTTCGTCGGCGTGACCAAGAGCTTCGTGCCCGGCGTGCGGGTGCTCGACCACGTGGATCTGGCGTTGCCGGCCAGTCTTACCACGGCGGTGGTGGGCGCCAGTGGCAGCGGCAAGACCACCCTGCTGCAACTGGTGAATGCGGTGCTGGCCCCGGACGCGGGCGAGATCCGGGTGTTCGGCGAAGCGATCCCCCGCCACGACCTGGTGAGCTTCCGGCGCGGCATCGGCTATGCGGTGCAGGGGGCCGGGCTCTTTCCTCATCTCACCGTCCGTCAGAACGTGGAGCTGCTGGCGCGTCTGTGCGGCTGGCCGGCCGAGCAGCGCGAGGCCCGTTACCATACCCTGCTCGAGCAGATGGAACTGTCGGCCGAGGTCTCCGAGCGCTATCCGCACTCGTTGTCCGGCGGTCAGCAGCAACGGGTGGGTCTGTGCCGGGCGCTGATGCTCCGGCCCCGGCTGCTGCTGCTCGACGAGCCGTTCTCCGCTGTGGATCCGATCACCCGGGTCGGCATCTACCGGACGTTCCAGCACGTTCAGGCGAAAGAAGGCGTCAGCACCCTGCTCGTGACTCACGACATGCGCGAGGCGGTGCGGCTGGCCGGCTATCTGGTGATCCTGCGCGAGGGCCGGGTTCTGCAGGCCGGGCCGACGCCCGAAGTGCTGGACCAACCCGCCGACGAATACGTGCGATCACTCGTCACGGAGCAGCTTTGAGCCGCCGTCGGCGCCGGCGACCGCTTTGTGGGAGCGGCCTCCCGGCCGCGATGGCCGTCTGCCTGCTGACGGCCTTTCTGAGCCTGATCGCATCACCTGCGCGGGCCCAGACCATCGTCGTCGGCAGCAAGAACTTCAACGAAGGCTATCTGCTCGCCGAGATGGCCTCGCAGCTCCTCGAGCACGCCGGGTTCACGGTGGACCGACGCTTCGGCCTCGGCGGCACCCTCATCTGCTACCGCGCGCTGGAAGCCGGCGAGATCGACGTGTACGTGGAGTACACGGGCACCATCAGCCAGGCCATCCTCCACCTGCCCACCGGCACCGGCCTGCCGGCCCTGCGCAAGGCGCTGGGGCCCCGCAGCATCCGGATGCTCGCGCCGCTCGGGTTCGACAACACCTATGCGCTCGCCATGAAGCGGCAGAAGGCGAAGAGCCTCGGCATCGAGACCATCGGCGATCTGCGCAAGGCGCCGGAGCTTCGCGTGGTGGTCAGCCACGAATTTCTGAAGCGCCCGGACGGCTGGCCCGGACTCGCCCGCACCTACCATCTCGACCGGACCGTCACCGGCATCGAGCACGGCCTGGCCTACCAGGCCCTCGACGATGGCGACATCGACGTCACCGACGCCTATTCCACCGACGGCGAAATCGTCCGTTACGACCTGACCCTGCTGAAGGACGACCGGGATTTCTTTCCCGAGTACCGCGCCGTGCCGTTGGTGCGCGACGGCCTCGCGCAAGGTGCGGTGGCCGCGCTCGACCGGCTGGGCGGGCTTCTGGACGACGACACCATGCAGCGTCTGAACGCAGCCGTGGTCTTCGACAAGCGCTCGTTCGCCGACGTGGCCGGTGAGTTCCTGGCGAAACGTGGGCTCATTGCGTCGGCGAAGCAGGGCGGAGCGATGTGGTCGCACCTGTGGCGCAACACCGTGCAGCATCTGAAGCTCACCGCGATCGCGCTGGTCGCGTCCGTCATCGCCGCGCTGGCCATGGCGCTGGCGGTGTTCCGCCGCCGGTTCGTGGCCCGCGGAGTCATCTACTTCTGCGGGCTGCTGCAGACCATTCCGTCCATTGCGCTGCTGGCGCTGATGATTCCGCTGCTCGGCATTGGCATGCTGCCTGCCGTGGTCGCGCTGTTTCTCTACTCGCTGTTGCCGACCCTGCGCAACACCGTGTCGGCGCTCACCACCGTCGATCCGACGCTGCTCCGGGTCGCGGAGGCCATGGGTATGAGCAACGGCGAGCAGCTTCGCTACGTGTACGTGCCCTTGTCATTGCCGAGCATGCTGGCGGGCGTGCGTACCGCGGCGGTGATCAGCATCGGTACGGCGACCCTGGCCGCGTTCATCGGAGCGGGCGGGCTGGGGGATCCCATCGTCACCGGGCTCGCGTTGAATGACACCGGCTTGATTCTGCAGGGGGCCGTGCCGGCGGCGCTGCTCGCGATCGTCACCGAGCTCGGATTCGAGCTCATTGAACGGCTGGTGTTGCCCGGCCACCTGCGGCAGCAGGGCTAGCCAGGGACACGCCCCCGCGGAGGTTGGCGAACAAGGGTTGATCGACTCTACACCACACCGGCTACCGCTAGCCGGCTGCCCCGTCAGCGGCGCCGGAGCCGCGCCAGGTAGGTGTCGTATGACGACACCGTAGGGTCGAAGTCGATGTCGGTGGCGGCATCGTGGACGACGGCTTCAAGCCAGTTGCGGGCGCTGTTGAGTTTGCGGCCGGGGACGACGTGCTCCGCCCAGGGAAAGCCCTCCTCACCGTAATAGTCCTCCGGGTTCTCGCCGCTGAAGAGCCCGATGAGCTCGCCCCGTTCGATGCCGCGGCGGATCTCGGGCGGAGCGCCGCAGCGGCGCACCAGGTCGATCTGACGCTGACGATCGGCGTCGTCGAGCAGCACGAGCCGGATCACCGAGCCGTTGGCACGCAGCATGAGAAAACCCGGCGGATCGTTCACCAGGTAATATTCGGCGACGCGCTCGTCGTGCATGAGCTGCTGCACGCGGATGGCGATCTCCGGGTCCACCAGCACCGCTGGGGGGGAGAGCGCCAGCGTGGTCTTGAGGCGCGCCAGATACTGGTTGAAGTACTCGCGCTCCAACTCGCCGATGAAGGCGATGACGGCTTCCGCGGCGGTGGCCGCCTGCTTGGGCAGGTAACGGTGGATGAGGCCGGCGTTGAAGGCTTCCACCGCCAGCTTCTCGTCGGCCACGCCGGTGAACAGGGCGCGGCGGGCATAGGGATCCCGCAGGCGCTCGCAGAACTCCAGACCGTCCACGTACGGCATGGCGTAGTCGACGAGCACCACCGACACCCGGCGGAACCGCTCGAGATGCTTGATCTCCTGCTCGATCAGGCCGAGATCCAGGCGGATGACCGCTTCGGTGTCGTTCTTCCTGTCCAGGGTGAAGCAGCGGTCCACCAGCGGCGGCAGGTCGCAGGGCTCGTTCATGAAGTCGAGAGCGCTATCGGCGTTGGAGAAGCCGTGGAACGCCATGGCGGCCGGCATCTCCAGGGCCAGGCTGTGGAGAAACGCCTCGTTGTCGTCCACCAGCACCACCGTGGTGGGGTGGAAGTACGGAGAGAGAGACAGCTTTGTCATGTCGGCGCCCTCACGACAACAGGTCCAGCAACGCCTCCCGCTTGGCGGCGGTGAGACAGCGGAAGCGACGGATGAGCTGCTCTTCCTCCAGGGTCAGATCCTGGTGCAGCAGGCGTTCGAACTGCTCGTGCATGGCGGGGGCGAGGGCCCGCTGCTCCTCCACCCCGGCGAGGCCGCTGAACGACAGGTGCAGGCGCGCTACAATCTCCGAGTTGATGCTGCGCCGATGATACTCGGCGGATTCGGCGAGCAGATCCCGCATGGCGATCGGCAGGCGCACCAGGTACTTGTAGACTCTCTCACCCATCCGACGCTCGCTCCTGATCCGAGGTCGATGGGAAGGCCTGGGTTACTGCGCAGGAACGGAGGCGCCGCACCGCCTGGTTGGTCGCAAATTTGTTTATTGGTCAAATGTTTTGACCGCAATGTACCGGCCGCTTCCGGCTCGGGCAAGAGATGGCAATCTGATATCACATGCAACCACTCGTACGAGGCAACATCCGCCTGGCCGCCAGTGTCGTGCTGGTCCGCAGCGGCCCAGAGGGCCCGGAAGTCTTCATGATGAAGCGACCGGGCGGCGGCGACTTCCCGGATCTTCACGTCTTTCCCGGCGGTAAGGTGGACGAGGCCGACTTTGCGCCGGAGCTGGTGGTCGGGCTCGACGAGGCCGAGGCCGACCGGCTGCTGGGGCTGGCCGCCGGGGGCCTGCGGTACTGGGTGGCGGCGATCCGCGAGTGCTTCGAGGAGTGCGGCGTGCTGCTGGCCTACCGCGACGGCGCGCCGATCGACTGGCGCGACGAAGGGGAAGTGGCGCGTTTTCACCGCTACCGTCAGCAGCTCATCGATGGCGAGCTGTCGCTGACGGACCTGTGCCGGCGGGAAGGGCTGCGCCTGGCCGCCGACCGGGTGCTCTACTTCAGCCACTGGATCACCCCGGAGCAGGCGCCGCGGCGCTTCGATACCCGTTTCTTCATCGCTGCCATGCCGCCGGAGCAGCAGACCCTGGCTCATCGCACGAGGCGGCCGACGACGAATGGGTGCGGCCGCAGGACGCTCTGGATGCTGCCGACCAGGGACGCTGGCGCATGATCTCCCCCACCCTCACCACCCTCGGCAGCATCGCCGTCTACCCCCAGGTGGAGGCGATGCTGGCCGCGGTGACGGCGGAAGCCCACCTCGCCGAGCTGACCGACGAGCTGCGCCGACAGGGCATGCACCCCCTGCGATGACCCGTATCCTCGAGATCGAGGGCCTGACCAAGAGCTACGCCGACGGCCGCGGCCGCCGCCGGGTGCTGTCCGCCGTCGACCTCACCCTCGATGCCGGCGAGGTGGTCGCGCTTCGAGGCCCCAGCGGCTCCGGCAAAACCACCCTGCTGAATCTGGTGGCCGGTCTGCTTACCCCCGATGCCGGGCATCTGCGGCTTCGGGTGGACGGAAACCTGCGGAGCCTCGAAACGCTCGACGATACCGCGCGCACGGCCGTCCGGCGCGCCCACATCGGCTACGTGTTCCAGTTCTTCAATCTCGTGCCCACGCTCACCGTGCGCGAGAACGTGCTGCTGCCGCTCGAGCTGAACCGCCGCGCCGATCTGACCGGTAGCGCCCTCGAGCGCCTGGCCGGGCTCGGTCTCGGCGACCGCGGCGACGCCTTCCCGGAGGAGCTGTCCGGCGGCGAGCGCCAGCGGGTCGCCATCGCCCGGGCGCTCGCCCACCAGCCGGCGCTGGTGCTGGCGGACGAGCCGACGGGGAACCTCGACGCGGTCAACGCCGAGCGGGTGGCGGAGTTGCTGTGGCGCGAGGTGCGGGCCGTGGGCGGCGCGTTGATCGTCGCCACCCACAACGCCGAGATCGCAGCCCGCGCGGACCGGGTGCTGGAGATGGCGCGCCTGCGCGGTGCCGACGCGGACGCCACGGCGTGACGTCCCGGTGAGTCTGCTCGTCCGGAGCCAGCTCCGCTTCGTCACGCGCGCGCCGTGGAGCGCCGCCACGGCGCTTCTCGGCGTCGCCCTCGGCGTTGCTTCGGTGGTCGCCGTGCACCTGATCAGTGCTCGGGTCGTCGAGTCGCTGGACGCCGCGGAGCCGCCGCATCTGGCCGGAGTGACCCACGTTCTGCAGCGGCCGGGCATGACGGCCGACGACTACTTCGACCTGCGGGCACGTTGGCGGCGCGATCCGCACTCCGCGGTGGAGGCCATGGTGCCGGTGGTGGAGGGCACCACCCGGTGGGGGCGGCGCCGGCTGCGGGTGCTTGGTGCCGACTGGCTGGCCATGCCATCCCCGGCCGCGGCAGGTGGCGTGCAGCGTCCGGCCGTGTCCGACGACGTGCTGGTGGGCGAAGCCCTGGTGGCGGACGCGTCGCTCGGGGTGGCGGTCGGCGACACCATGAGCATCGGCGGCCGCGACTTCCGGGTCTCGGCGGTGCAGCGCACCGGGCTGGGCGCGGCCGTGGTCGCGGACATCGCCGCCGCGCAGGTCATGCTCGGCGCCGGTCCCGATGCCGTCAACCGCATCGGCCTGCGGGTGCACGATCCCTGGCAGCCATGGCGCCGGCGCCTCGACCGCCTGATGCCGGGCTTCGGCGCCGGCCTGCCCGCGCCGACGAGCTCCGACCTCTCGATCCTCGGCTTCGCAGCGTCCCCCGCAGGAACGGTCGCCGGGCCGCGACCTCCGGCGAACACCGACTGGCGGCTGATCCCGGTCACAGCCGAGCGCCCGTCAGCCCAGTTCGCCCGCGCCGTGCTTTTCGACCTCGGTGCCCTCGGCACCCTTGCGTTGCTGGTTGCCTGGTTTCTCATCTATCAGGTGGGTGTGATCTGGCTGCGCCGCCAGCACCTGCTGATGGAACGGCTCCACGCAGTGGGGGTTTCCGGCCAGGCCCTGCGGCGAAGCTTCGTCACCGTGTTCCTGGTCATGGGCAGCCTCGCCACCGCCGTCGGCATCGTCGCCGGCGCGTTGCTGGCTTCGGCTTTGACCGGCCTCGCGACCCGCGGCGTGGACGTCGCCCTGCCGCGGCCGCCGGGCTTTGCCAGCCTCGACGGCTGGGTGATCGCCAAGGCAGTGATCTCCGGCCTCGGCGTCTGTCTGCTCGGCGGGCTGGGCGCGTTCGCCCGGGAGTGGCGTCCCGACCGGCCGGCACCGCGCTGGCTCCTGCTCGGCCGGCGCTCGCTCGCTCCGCTGCTGGTGGCGGCGGTGGCGGTGGGCCTTGGGGTGGAGCGCACCGGCGTGCTCGGCGGGTTTCTCGCCATCTTCGCCATGAGCCTCGCCGGCGTGGCGCTGGTGGCGCCGCTGCTGGCGCTGCTGCGGCGCGCGGTGGTGGGGCTCCGGGGCTCGGTGCTGACACGCCTGGCGCTGCGCGGCGTGGCCTGGTATCCGCAGATGCTCGGGGTCGCCCTGGCAGCCCTGTCTCTGGCAGTCGCCACCAGCATCGGCATCGCACTGATGGTGGAGAGCTTTCGCGGCGACTTCGACCGCATGCTGGCGGTGCGGCTCGCCGGGGACCTGTATGTGGACGTGACGGCGGCGCCGGCGGACACGGTGAGCGAGTGGCTGGCGGCGCAGCCTGCCGTCGGCCGCGTGACCTGGACGGGAGACGGGCAGGCGCGGGTGAACGGCGTGCCGGTGGAGCTGGGCTACGGCCGCTTCGACGCGCGGGAGAGCGCTCGCTACGGCTATTCACGGCCGCTGGCGGCGGGCGAGGCCCTGGTCAGCGAGCGGCTGGCCCGGGATCTGCACCTCGCGCCCGGAGCCCGGGTGGAGGCGGATCATGGCACCCTCACCGTGGTCGGCACGTTCCCGGGCTTCGGCGACCCTACCGGTCGCATGCTGGTGGACGCGGCCAGCCTCGACCGCCTCGGCGTCACCGCGCGGCCCGACCGGCTCACGGTGACCCTGGCGGCCGGCGCGAAACCAGCGGACCTTCGCGACCGTCTGAGCGAGCGTTTTCCGTCCGTCACCGTGGAGTCCCGAGCCGAGATCCGCGCCACCGCCCTCGACGTGTTCGACCGCACGTTCGCCATCACCCAGGCCCTGACGCTGCTGGCTCTGGTGGTGGCCGTGGTCGGCACCTACAACGCATTGACGGCCCTTCGCCTGCACCAGGCGCCGACCAACGCGCTGCTGCGCGCCGAGGGCGTCACCGCCGCGGAGCTGCGCCGCATCGCCCTGCTGCGGGCGGGGCTGGTGGGCGGCCTCGCCATGGCGCTGGCGGCGCCCTTGGGCCTCGCGATGGCCTGGACGTTGTGCGCCGTCATCAATCCCCGCTCGTTCGGCTGGACGGTGACGTTGCACTTCCCGTTAACGGGCTGGCTGCCGCCGCTGGTGCTCGGCGTGCTCGCCGCGGTGCTGGCCGGCGCGCTGCCGGCCCCGCGGGAACGGGGGAGTCTGCATGAAGCGGCGTGACGTGCTCACGGGCTCCCTGGCCGGCGCGCTGCTCGCAGCGACGGCGCCCCGTTGCGTGGCGGGCCCGCTCCGGCTAGGCGCGATTCTGGGCGGCACGGACGTATCCGGCTTCGCCCGGGCCGAGCGGATCCGGCCGTTTCACTTCCCGGCGGACCACGGCCCCCACCCGCGCTATCGCAGCGAGTGGTGGTATCTGACCGCAAGCCTGCAGACGGAGCAGGGTGATGCGTTCGGCGTGCAGTTCACCCTGTTCCGCCAGGCGCTCCGCCCCCGCCCCGTCATCGGCGGGCCGTGGGACGCCACCCAGGTCTATCTCGCGCACCTGGCCGTCACCGACGTCGCGGCGGGCCGTCACCTGGCGGCACAGCGGCTGGCCCGGGGGCACCCGCGGCTCGCGGGCGTGTCGGTGACGCCGTTTCGCGCTCACCTGGACGGCTGGCGCCTGGCGGCGTCCGGTCCGGACCTGGCCGACCTGACCCTGGAGGGCGCCGCGGAAGACTTCCAGGTGCGGATGGCCATGCAGCCCCTGGCACCCATCGTGCTTCAGGGGGATCGGGGGCTGTCCCGCAAAGGCCCCGGTGAGGCTTCTTACTATTATTCGCTGCCGCGCCTGGCGGCCCGCGGGTCGCTGCAGGTGGGCGGCAAGGCGGCGGCGGTAAGCGGCACCGCCTGGTTCGACCGGGAGTGGAGCACCAGCGTGCTGAAGGGTCAGGAGGGCTGGGACTGGTTTGGCCTTCAGCTCAGCTCCGGCGTGGATCTCATGGTGTTTCAGCTCAGGAACGACAGCGGCGTCCGCGACCCCTACGATCAGGGGCTCTGGGTGGGGGCCGGCGGCGACACACATCCGCTGCGCACCCAGGACTTCACCCTGCAGCCGGTTCGCTGGTGGCAGGACGGCCGGGGTGTGCGCTGGCCGGTGAGCTGGCGGTTGTCGGTGATGTCGCCCCAGGGCCCGCGGCGCTTCGAGGTGCGGGCGGCAGTGGACGATCAGCGGATGGACACGCTGGTCAGGTATTGGGAAGGTCTGGTGCGAGTGTTCGACGACTCCGGCGGACCCATCGGCACGGGCTACATGGAGTTGACGGGTTATGAGTGACGATCTCGATTGGCCGCTGGAAGACCGGGAGTACGGCGAGGATCTACTGCTGTTCCGCGCGCGCTACGACTTCCGCCGGCATCCGGTGAGCGGCGACGTGATGAAGCGCATCGTTCTGGAATCGGTGGACTGGGTGAACGTGGTGGCCCAACTGCCGGACGGCCGCCTGGTGATGATCCGCCAGTTCCGCTTCGGCGTGGGCTACACCACCTTGGAGGTGCCGGGCGGGATGGTGGACCCGGGCGAAGCCCCGCTGACCGCAGCGAAACGGGAGCTGGCGGAGGAGACCGGCTACACGGGTGGTGAGTGGCATTACCTGGGAGCGGTGGAGCCGAATCCCGCCTTTCACGACCACCTGTGCCATCAGTACCTGGCGCGCAACGTCGAGCTGACCGACGATCAGGATCTCTCCAGCGGCGAGGCTATCCGTGTGGAGCCGATGTCGGTCGAGGCCGTGACCCGCGCGGTGCAATCGGGAGAGATCCGCCACGCGCTGGTACTTTCGGTGCTTTCTCGGGTGTTCGACCTTTGGCCGCGGCCGTTCCTGCACGATGGCCCGGCGGATTCCCGCGCGTCGAAAAGCTGAACGGCACTTACACAATGCTGTCTAGGATCGCTGCCTGAAACAGGTCACAATGGGGCCGAACGTTGTGGGAGCGCGTGATTCCTCGCACGCCGCGTCCGCGGATGCGCCAGGGAGACGGTAGACAAGAGCACTGTGGCAGACACGGCTGTATCCAGCAACGCCACGTTCGGTAGCGATCACAAAGGCATTGGGTCCATGGACAGCCCCGGGAACGGGTTGGCAGCCGGTCAGCCGGGAGTGTCCGAGCGGGCGGCGATCCTGCTGGTGGACGACAAACCGGCGCTGCTCGACAGCCTGTATCAGCTCGTGGCGATGCACGGCTATCGAGCGGACACCGCGCTCGGCGGCGAGCAGGCGTTGGAGAAGCTCAGAAGCCGCGACTACGACGTGGTCCTGCTCGACCTGATCATGCCCGGCGTGAGCGGCCACGATGTGCTGGAGTTCGCGTCGCGCGAGGAGCTCGGCTGCAAGATCATCGTGGTGAGCGGCGATGCCAGCTACACCGGGGTGAAGCACGCCCTGCACTGCGGTGCGTTCGACTTCGTGAAAAAACCCTACGAGGCCGGCGAGCTCATCGCCACCCTGGAAAGCGCGCTGCGCCAGTGCAGGCTCGAATCCGAGACTGCGATGATGGATCTCCGGCTGCGCGAGTCGGAGTCGCTGCACCGCTTCATCGTCAACAGCTCCCCGGATCTGGTGTACATGCTGGACCGCAACGGCTGTTTCACCTTTCTGAACGACCGCGTCGGGCCGCTGCTCGGCTACCGCAAGGAAGAGCTGATCGGCCGGCACTTCAGCGAGATCGTCGATCCGGATTTTCTCGACCACGCCCGCCGCGTGTTCGACGAGCGCCGCACCGGCAACCGTTCCGCCAGCAACGTCGAGCTCCGCATGAAAAGCCGCCTGCAGCGGCGCGGCACGCGGGTACTCCACGGCCACGGGGTGTGGATGGAAATCACCGCCATGGGGGTCTACAGCGATCCGCGGGAACGCACCCGGCGCGGGTTCATGGGCACCTACGGCACGGCGCGGGACATCACAGAGCGCAAGGAAGCCGAAGAGGTCATCAACTTCCAGGCCTACCACGATCTGCTGACCCGTCTGCCCAACCGGGCGCTGCTGCGCGATCGTCTGGCCCTGGCCATTGCCCAGGCCGAGCGCAACAAACGCAAGCTCGCGGTGATGTTCCTGGACCTCGACCGCTTCAAAGTCGTCAACGACACCCTCGGTCACACCATGGGCGACCGGCTGCTGAAGGCGGTGGCGAACCGCCTGCTGGGGTGCCTGCGCAGCGGCGATACGCTGTCGCGGTTCGGCGGTGACGAGTTCATGCTGCTGCTGCCGGAGGTCCGTACCCGCGACGACGTGGTGGTCATCGCCAGCAAGATTCTCGAGCGTCTGACGGCGCCGTTCAGCATCGACGGGCACGAGCTCTACGTGGGCGCCAGCATCGGCATTGCTCTGTATCCCGAGGCCGGCGCCAACGAGGAGACCTTGATTCAGAACGCCGACATCGCGATGTATCACGTGAAGAGCAATCGGCGAAACGGTTACCAGTTCTTCTCGGAGCAGATGAACCACCGCTTCTCCACCCGACTCACCATGGAGCGCGAGCTGCGCAGCGCTCTGGCCCAGGACGAGCTGGTTGTCCACTACCAGCCGCAGGTTTCCCTCGACACCGGCAGCATCATCGGCGTCGAGGCGCTGGTGCGCTGGCAGCACCCGGTGCAGGGGCTGGTGGAGCCGGAGGAGTTCATGGCGCTCGCCGAAGAGACCGGGCTGATCGCCGAGGTCGACGCGCTGGTGCAGGGCCAGGCGTTCAAGGACGTGGCCCGGTGGCGGAGCCGCGGCTCTCCTGAGCTCAAGGTCTCGGTCAACGTCTCTGCCGTGCAGCTCGAGCAGGACAACTTCATCACCCATTTCCTCCGCGCGCTGGACGTGGCGGGGCTCCCCGGCTCGGCGGTGAACGTCGAGATCACGGAAGCCACGCTGATGCGCGACATCGAGGTGATCGTGCCGCGGCTGAAGGACCTGCGGCGCATGGGCGTCATCATTGCCATCGATGACTTCGGCACTGGCTACACGTCGCTTTCCTACCTGCACCAGTTCCCCATCAACAAGCTGAAGGTCGACCGCACGTTCGTCGGCGACATCCGCTCCGACCAGGGCGGCGCGCCCGTCATCGACGCCATCGTCGCCATGGCCCAGGGGCTGAAGCTCATCATCGCGGCGGAAGGGGTGGAAAGCCGAAGTCAGCTCCGCTACCTCGCCACCCACGGCTGCAGGGAAGCGCAGGGCTTCATCTTCAGTCGCGCGGTGCCTCCCAACGACGTAGCAAAGCTTCTCGCCGACTCACCGTGGGAGCGATCATCCGATCGCGATTCCTCCACCACCCTGGACGCGCTGACGAGCGCTGCCCCGGTCGCGGACGACTGGCCCCAGGAGTGAAGGGCATGAAGGGCATGAAGGGATTCACCACCCGTATCGTCCACAGCGACCGCCGGCAGCCCATCGAGCACGGCTCGCTGCAAAAGCCCGTGCACGCCACCGTGGCCTATGGCTATGAGGACGCGCGGGATCTCGCTGCGGTGTTCCAGGGCAGGCAGGCGGGCTACAGCTACGGCCGACAGGTCAATCCCACCGTGGAAGCGCTGCAGACCAAGATCACCACCATGGAGGAGGGGCTGCAGACGGTGTGCTTCTCCACCGGCATGGCGGCCATTGGCACCATGCTGTTCGCGCTTCTGCGGGAGGGCGACCACTTCGTCTCGAGCTCGTTCCTGTTCGGCAACACCAACAGCCTGTTCGAGAGCTTCGGCGCCCATGGTGTGGACGTGACGTTCGTGGACGCTACCCAGGCGAGCGCGGTGGCCGATGCCATCACCGCCCGCACCCGCCTGGTGTTCGTCGAGACCATCGCCAACCCGCGGACCCAGATCGCCGCCCTCGCGGAGATCGGCGAGCTCTGCCGTGAGCGCGGCCTGGTGTATGTGGTCGACAACACCATGACCTCGCCGTACCTGTTCAAACCGGCGACGGTGGGGGCGAGCCTGGTGGTCAACAGTCTGACCAAGTACATCGGCGGCCACGGCAATGCCCTTGGCGGCGCCATCACCGAGATGGGCGCCTACGACTGGTCGACCTTCGGCAACATCTATGACACCTACCGGAAGGGCGAGCCGGCGAAGTGGGGCATCACCCAGATCAGGAAGAAGGGGCTCAGGGACTTCGGTGCGGCGCTTGGGCCGGAGGCCGCCCACCATCTGGCGGTGGGCGCGGAGACGCTGGCGCTCCGCCTCGAGCGGCAGTGCGCCAACAGCCTGGCCATGGCGCGCTGGCTGGAAGCGCACCCGCGAGTCCAGCGCGTCTATTACCCCGGGCTCGAGACTCATCCGCAACACCAGCGCGCCCGGCAGCTGTTCCGCCACCCGGGCGCGCTGTTCAGCTTCGAGCTGACTCCGGAGGTGGATATCTGGGAGTTCCTCAATGCCCTGCAGGTCATCGTCAAATCCAGTAACCTGGGCGACAACCGCACGCTGGCAATCCCGGTGGCCCACACCATCTACTACGAGATGGGCGCCGAGCGCCGCGCCAGCATGGGCATCGACGATTCACTCATCCGCATCTCCGTAGGCATCGAGGAAGAGGAAGATCTGATCACGGACCTGGACGAAGCACTGTAGGACCTGACAACCGGTGGAAACACAACCTGTGGGAGCGACCTCCCGGTCGCGATAAAACGATGCACCGACTGGAAAACAAAACCACCATCATCACCGGCGGGGCCGGCGGCATCGGCCGCGCCGCCGCCACTCTGTTTGCGGCGGAAGGCTCCAACGTCCTCCTCGTCGACCTGAACGAAGCGGCATTGCAGGAAGCCGTCGCTGCCACCGGCAGCAACCGGGTCAGCTACTTCGTCGCCGACGTCACCAGATCGGCAGACAACCAGGCCATGGTCGACTGCGCCACCGAGCGCTACGGCGGCGTCGATGCGTTCCTCGCCAACGCCGGCATCGAAGGCGACGTCAAGCCCATCACCGAGTACGACGAGGCGCGGTTCGACCAGGTGCTCGGCGTCAACGTCAAAGGCGTATTCCTCGGCCTCAAGCACACTATCCCCGCCATGCAGGCCCGCGGCGGCGGTAGCGTCGTCATTACCTCGTCGGTGGCCGGCGTCAGAGGGGCGCCGGGAGTTTCGGCCTACGTCACCAGCAAGCACGCTGTCATCGGTCTGATGCGGACGGCAGCGCGGGAGTGTGCGCCGATGAACATTCGCGTCAACACCGTCAATCCGTCACCGGTCGAGACCGAGATGATGCGGCGGCTCGAGCAGGGTATGCTGCCCGGAGCGGCCGATGCCGCCAAGGAATCCATGGCGGCCAGCATCCCCATGCACCGCTACGGCACGCCGGACGAGATCGCCCGGGTCATGCTGTTCCTGGCCAGCGACGACAGCGCCTGGGTCACCGGCTCCGTGTACATGGTGGACGGAGGCTACACCACCTGACGCCGCGGCCTGTGGCGATGCGACCATGTGGGAGCGACCTCCCGGTCGCGACGCCCGTGTGGGAGCGACCTCCCGGTCGCGATGCTAATGGTTGGGCCATGATAATGGCTATGAAGATCGCGACCGGGAGGTCGCTCCCACAACAATGGCTATGAAGATCGCGACCGGGAGGTCGCTCCCACAACAATGGCTATGAAGATCGCGACCGGGAGGTCGCTGCCACAAGGATGAGCCAATGACCGAAGCTCTCATGGAAACCCATCTCGACCTCCCCAACCGCCGTTCCGGGAAGGTCCGCGACATCTACGACGTCACCCTGTCCGACGGCGAAGAAGCCCTGCTGATCGTCGCCACCGACCGGACCAGCGCTTTCGACGTGGTCATGGCCAACGGCCTGCCGGGCAAGGGCGTCGTGCTCACCCAGATCTCGAAGTTCTGGTTCGACCATTTCAGCGGCCGGGTGGACCACCACCTGCTTTCCACCAGCGCGGCAGACGTGCCCGGCCTCTCCGATGCCGACCGCGCGAGGCTCGACCGCCGCGTCATGCTCTGCCGGAAGACCGAGGTGGTGCCCATCGAGTGCATCGCCCGCGGCTACATCACGGGCAGCGGCTGGAAGGACTATCAGCGCTCGGGCTCCGTCTGTGGCATCCCCCTGCCGAAGGGCCTGAAGAACAGCGATCGGCTCGCAGAGCCCCTGTTCACGCCGTCCACCAAAGCCGACACCGGCCATGACGAGAACATCAGCTTCGACGAAGGCGCGAAAGTCGTCGGCCGCGAGCTCATGGAGTGGCTGCGCGTCACCACCCTGGACCTCTACTGCCAGGCGCGGGACTACGCTCTCGAGCGCGGCATCATTCTCGCCGACACCAAATTCGAGTTCGGCCAACTGTCCGGCCACCACTCGCCGCTGCTCATCGACGAGATCTTCACTCCCGACAGTTCCCGCTTCTGGCCCGCCGATCAGTGGCAGCCGGGCGGTGAGCAGCCGAGCTTCGACAAGCAGATCGTGCGCAACTACCTGGAAACCCTGGTGAGCGCCGGAGACTGGGACAAGACCGCGCCCGGCCCGGTCCTGCCGGACGAGGTGGTCGAGAAGACCATGGCGCGCTACCTCGAGGCCTACGAGCGCCTCACCGGCTCGACGTTGACGCTGTAGGAGCGACGAAGGCTAGCCGCCGAGATCCAGAGATCGCGACCGCGTAGAGCTGAGGGCTCCCACACCCTTACTGACAGGCCGTCAGCGTTTCCGGATTGAAGCTTGCCGGCACGCGCTGCTTGGTTTTGCCGAGATAGACGGCCACGGTCGCGGTGGAATCGACGGCGAAACATTTTCCGCTCGATGAGGGGACGCTGAAGTCGATGCCGTCCTGCCATTGGCTGCTGACCTTCAGGGTGAAGGCGATGTCCGCAGGGTCGGAGGTGTCCAGCGTGTCGGTGGATTCGAGGCTGTACGGCGCGACGCTGGTGTAGGCGACGTCGGAGCGGAGGTTGCCGGACCACAGGGCGAAGCCGCTGCCGCCGGTGGCGCGCATGGACCAGCGATTACTGCCGCATTCCTGCCACACGTACACGGCCGCTTCGCTTGAAGGGTCGTAGCTCGGCATGCCGCAGGTAGCGCCGCCGGATCCGCTGGTGGCCGGATTCTCGACCTCGAGCCCACCACCTTCGGTGACGCGGTAGACATGGTTCACTGCCACCGCCGTGTGCCGGTCCACGAGCCCGCTCGGCCACTGGATGGTGATGTCCGTCTGCGCGGCTTGTGCCATGCCGAAATGAATCCGCGCATCCTCCTGACTCCAGCGGTGGTAGCCGCCGTTCTGCACGCGGGTCTGCTCCACGCCGTTGGCAGACGCCATCACCACGGCCCCCACCGCATCTCGCTGCGAGACGGTGCCGACCAGGTCCAGCATGATCCAGTTGTTGGAGTTGCCCTGGTTGTGCAGCAGCAGCCCGGGGCCACCGACGAACTTCGGCCGCATGTTGAAGCCGTTGGTGACGAACAGATCGAGAAAACCGTCGAGATCGAAATCACCGGATACCGCACTGTCTGCGGTGCCCGCGCCGCTGCCGAGCGCCGCGCCGACCGGGCCGTCGAATCCTTCCGTCGACGGCGCTTTGCGGAACACGCCGCCGGGGCCGCCGTAATAGAGGATGTTGGGCAGGTTCTCAGCGCCTCCCCGGCAAGCCAGGTAGAGGTCGAGGTAGCCGTCGTTGTTGTAGTCACCGCTGGTCACGGATCCGCAGGACACCGGCTCCGTGAGGCCAGCCTCCTCGGTGCGATCTTCCCAGCCGTTGCCGGTGGCGATGAGCAGGGTTGGACGGGCCGCCTTGTCCGTCGGCCATAAGCCGATGCCGTTGAGGCCCCAGATCGGCGCGTTGGTGTGGATGGTGAAGTACGCATCGCTCCAGCGGTGATTGGTCTGGGTCCTGATGTTCCACCGGTGGTTGGCGGCGTCGTAGCCGAGCAGCACCGCCGGCGTCTGGTTCGCGGGCGGGTCTGCCGGCATGCCTTGGATGCTGCTGTCCGCCGGGTCCAGCGAGATCGGCAAGCCGGTCGGATGGTGGCCGTCGGCACCGACGAAGATGTAGTCGAGGTAGTTGCTGCGCTGGGTGAGATTCCAGTTGAGCTCGATCGAGATCGGCCCGTCACTGGTGAAGCTGATTCCTTTGACGCCCCCCTGGGTGCGGAACTCGATCTGACGATCCCCGTACTGAGCGTAGCCCGATGGCCGGCTCTGCACGCCGGACAACAGGAACATGTCCATGCGCCCGTCGTTGTCGAAGTCTCCCACCACCGAGTCGGCCACGTTGGCGACGGTCGGAAACTGGGTCGTGATCCGCGTCCATGGCACCGTCGTCATGTCGAACACCGCGGTCGGGAAAACCGCTTCCCCGGAACACATGAAATCCAGCCGGCCGTCGCCGTTCACGTCCATGAGGTGAGCGTAATGGTGGCGCACGCAGACGGACTGCAGGGTCGTGGTGTCGTCGGAAAACGCTGTGCCGTGACTGGTATACATGCGGCTCACGCCGCCGTACTGAGCGACCGAGACGTCGATCAGCCGGTCACCGTTGTAGTCGTACCATATGGGCAGTCGGCCGCCGATCCACGCTGAGCCGATGCCGTACTGGTCCGCCCGCTCCACCAGCACGCCGTTGTCGTTGATCAGCAGTTGCTGAGGGTGACCCCGCCCCACCGTGACCAGCTCATCGAGATCGCCGTCGTTGTCGATGTCGGCGAACGACCCGCCGTGAGTATCCCGTTCCGGATGGTCTCGCCAGATCGCGACGCCCAGCGCGCCATCGCGGAACGTCCCGTCGCCCTGATTGATGTACAGGCTCGGCCTGGTTCGGTGATTGCTGACCCAGATGTCGGGATAACCGTCGCCGTTGACGTCCGCCACGGTGGCTCCGTAGCTCTCGGTGGAGCGATCGACGCCCGCGGCGTGGGAGACGTCGGCGAAGGAAACGTCGCCGGCCAGAGCTGGAGAAGAGTGAAACGCCAGGGATCCGCAGGCGAGTGCGACGACGACGCCCGAGCGGGCCAATGCATGCATGATGACAACCTCCTCAGTCCAGCAGCGGGCTGCTTCCCCGGAGCAAACCCCATGCCACTCCGGCTGTGTGGGAGCGACCTCCGGTGCTATGTGGGAGCGACCTCCTGCGTGTGGCGAGCGACCGGTCCTGCTGTGTGGGAGCGACCTCCCGGTCGCGATTCTGGATCTGGATAGCCGTCATCCAGGACCTGGGTCGGGTAGCCATCGCTCTGCGCGATCGCGACCAGGAGGTCGCTCCCACAGGTCGCTCCCACAGGAGGGGAGGGGGTCCGGTCAGGCGAGCTGTCGTGACAGCTTCATGCTCCTCGGCGCCGCGTCGGCCGCCCGATAAAACGGCTTCTCGCCCTTGATCGTCACCCGGTGGCCCTTGCGTTCCTCGGGCCAGTAGTCCCATAGCGCGAAGTGCTGGGTCGAGCGGTTGTCCCAGAGGGCGATTGCGTTCTCCGTCCACGAGAACCGTACCTGAAACTCCGGCCGCTGCTGATGTCGGTACAGAAACTCCAGCAGCGCCTTGCTTTCCTCGTGGGACAGCTCGTTGATCCGGGTGGTGAAGCTGGGGTTCACGTAAAGGGCCTGCCGGCCGGACACCGGGTGGGTGCGCACCACCGGGTGGACGGCGCTCGGATAGGTTCGCCCGCTGTCGTCGACGCCCCGGTCCGAGTAGCGGCCCCGGTAGATGTGCTCCGACTCGTGCCGCGCCGTGAGGGTGGCGAGGAATGCCTGCAGCGCCGGTGACAGGGTCTCGTACGCGGCGCACATGTTCGCGAACAGCGTGTCGCCGCCGGTCGATGGCAGCACGTGGAGCTGCAGCATGGTGCCGAGGGGCGGCTCCTCGTCGCAGGAGACGTCGCTGTGCCAGCCGTTGCCGTTGGCGACCTTCGAGCCGGCGTGGGCGTGGATCACGAAGACTTCCGGGTGACCGTCGAGATGGGGCGCCGCCGGGTGGGCGTGCAGCTCGCCGAACTGGCGGGCGAAGCCGATCTGCTGCGCCGGCTCGAGGCGCGGCTGATCGCGGAAGAACAGCACGCAGTGGTCGGCAAGCGCCCGGCGAATGGCGGCGATCTGCGCGTCGTCGGGATCGGTCAGGCGTGCGCCGCGGATCTCCGCGCCGATGACGGGGGTGAGCGGTAAGATTTCCATCGGCCGATCATGGGCCGGGCCCTGCGCTCCGTCAACGCGGCCGCTGTTGCGGCTGGCACGCGGCTTGGCCTGGCACGCGGTTTGCTGAAACTGTGTTCCTTCGCAATTTCCTTACGCCATGGCAAACGAGGCCAGATCACTCCGAACACGGCTCGGAGGAGGATCAGCCGAGCCTGCCGCCCAGCTCGGAGCTACTGTGGAGCGAGTTCCGCATGCTCGCGCTGCTGATCGTGGTGGCGGCGGGGGCGGCAGCGTTCGTGCTCGCCACCGGGGTGTTTCTGCTGCTGTTCGCCAGCGTGCTGGTCGCCGTGGTGTTCCACGACATCGGCGCCGTGCTGGAGCGCCACTCACCGCTGTCGTTGGAGTGGGCGCTGGTGGTGGTGTTCCTGACGTTCATCGCTTTGCTGGGAGCGTTCACCTGGCTCACCGCGCCCAACGTCATCGATCAGCTCAGCCAGGCGGCGCAGCGGATACCCGCAGGCGCTGCAGGCCATCGACGACTGGCTGAGCGGCTGGCTCGGCGGTGAGCGCACCATCAGCGTACGGCAGATGCTGCCGCCGGCGAGCTCCCTCATCGGCAACCTGCCCATGATCGTCACCACCACGTTCGGCGCCCTGGGGAGCGTGGTGGTGGTGTTCGCCTTGGGGCTGTACCAAGCGGCGCACCCGCGCCGCTACCGCGACGGCATCGTCCGCCTGTTCGCGCCGGAACGGCGCAAGGCCGTGCGCGACACCTTCAACGAGATCGGTTCCACCCTCGAGAGCTGGATGCGCGGCCAGGTTCTGGCGATGGTGATCATGGGCGTGCTGTCATACATCGGACTGAAGCTCCTGGGCGTGCCGCTCGCGCTGAGCCTCGCGCTGACCACGGCGCTGCTCGAGATGGTGCCGTACCTCGGCGCCATCGTCGCCGCCATTCCGGTGGTGCTGGTGGCGCTGACGGAAAGCTGGTCGCTCGCCCTCTGGGCGCTGGCTGGCGTACACCGCGCTGCAGATGCTCGAAGGCTACGCCATGGTGCCGATCATCCAGCGGCGGGCCATCCAGGTGCCGCCGGCGGTGATCATCTTCACCCAGGTGTTGCTCGGCGTCCTGTTCGGCGTGATCGGGCTCGTGCTCGCGACGCCGCTCTGCGGCGCCCTAGCGGTAGTGGTGCGGCGTGGCTACGTCGACACGGTGCTGGAGGAGGAGTGATCGCTCGACGAGCCACGTCCTCTCAGGACGCCACGTCCTCTCGGGACGCCACGTCCTCTCAGGACGCCACGTCCTCTCAGGACGCCACGTCCGCCACCGTCCTGGAAGCCGTACGGCGGGTAGGCGCCGATGACGAGCTGCTCGAGCACCCCCTTGCCGGACTTCTGCGTGCGCCCTCGTGGAGGGTGACGTCGCAGATCGGCCTGGATGTGGAAATGCGTCGGGTCCGCCGGGTTCATGGCCGAGAGATCGAAGATTTCGAACCCCGTCTCCAGCTCGCCGTGGTAGAGGCCGTGGCTCCACTCGGGATGACCGTAGCCGAGCCCTTTCATGTAGAAGGTCTGGCGAGGCTCGAGGTCGATCTTCAGGCTCGCCGCCGCCACGGCGCGTCAGAGCTCCACCTGCGCCGTGCGCGCGTGGCGGGTGCCCGGCTTGATATTCCAATCGGCTCGCCACCGACGGCATCTCTTCGGCGGATTCGGCGTTCACGCAGCGCCCCATGGTGTTCCACGGCTCACCGGCCGCATCCGCGTTCAGGTGATAAAAGGTCGCGCAGTCCTCGAAGTTCAGCGGGCACCATAGCCAGAAGAACTGGGGCGGCCCGGCATTGGGGTTGGTCTGCGGGTCGCGCGCGCCCACCGGGCGGATGCCCCAGGAACGATCGCGGGTGCCCCAGGTGTCGGCGGTGCTGAAGGTGATGCGCTGGTCGGCGACCTCGACCCAACCGTCGTAGGCGCCGTTCTGGGTGAGGCGGGTGTAGTCCATCATGGTCATGGCGCCGAGCCGTCGGGTGAAGCGGGGCTCTTCGATGGCGGGAAATCGGCCGTTGAAGGTGAGGTCGGCGGCGATGCCGTTGTCCGGATCGCTGCAGGTCAGGCGCAGGACGTTCAGCGGCTCGATCACTTCCACCTCGATGGGGCCGACCCGGGTGTCCAGCCGCTCCATGTGCAGGGTCGCGCGACGCGTGCACGTTGTACTGCTTGCCCTGATGGATGACACAGAACGACGCGTCCATCACGTTCAGGTGCGGATAGACGCCGAGCGCGCCGGCGAAGAACACGTCGCCGTTCCGCTGATACCCGTTGAAGAAGTAACGGTCGTAGAAGTTGCGGTCGGTGCCCGAGTAGGCGACGGGCTCGGCGGTCTGGTGGATGGGATAGTCGTCGGCTTTTGTTAACATCCAGACCCCTGAAATCCGCGCGAGCAATTGGGCAGACTAGCCATGAACTGGGAACGCTACAAGGCGATCTGCGACACCCCCGACGTCTGCAGCCGCTGGCTGCTGGAGCAGACCCTGGAACTCGTCGCCGAGCCGTCCCTCGCCGGCCGGCTCCGCGCGCACCTGGACGGCACGCCGCTCGAGAAGCCGGACGATCACGAGGGCGGCCCGGAAACCGACATGTTCCGCATGTCGCTCGGGCTCGACGACGTTCGCGCCCTGCGCCGTCGGCTGGAGGAGGCCGTGGCGGCCGGAGCCACCACCAGCGGCACCCGCGACCGGGGTCTGAACGGCTTCATCGAGACCTGGCAGGAGTACGAGCGGTATCTCGAGCACCGCGGCGGCGGTGGATCCCGGGGCGGCTGAAGGTTGTTCGGCAAGATTCTCGATCGTCAACCGCGGTGCCATAGCGCGCCGGGTGATCAGGGCGTGCGACGCGCTTGGCATCGCGTCGGCCGTGGCGTACTCGGAGGCCGATGCCGGCTCACCTTACCTGGACGAGGCGGGCGAGGCCGTACCCCTCGCCGGCAGCGCCGCGGCGGAAACCTACCTGAACGCCGATGCCCTGCTGGCGCCATGGACGCCTGCGGCGCTGACGCGGTCCATCCCGGCTACGGATTCCTCGCCGAGAACGCCGCGTTCGCCCAGGCGGTGGCCGACCGCGGGTCGACGTTCATCGGGCCTTCGCCGAGGTGGCTCGAGGCCATGGGCGACAAGCTCCGTGCCCGGGCGCTGGTGGCCGAACACGGCTTTCCTGTGCTGCCCGGCAGCAGCGGCAGTGGCGGACGTCGGCGAGGCGATCGCTGCCGCGCGGGAGGTGGGATATCCGCTCATGCTGAAGCCGACCGCCGGCGGCGGCGGCATCGGCATGCAGGTGGTGCGAAGCGAAGCCGAGCTCGAGCGGGCGCTGCCGCGGGCCCGGCGCATGGCCGCAGCCGCCTTCGGTGACGGCGCGGTGTTCCTGGAAGCCTGGGTGGAACGGCCGCGCCACGTGGAGATTCAGCTGCTCGGCGATGGCCGCGGCAACGCCCTGCACCTGTACGAGCGCGACTGCTCTCTGCAGCAGCGCCACCGCAAGGTCATCGAGGAAGCGCCAGCCCCGGGCATCGAACGCCGGGAGGTGCTGGCCCTGGCCGAGCAGGCGGAGCGGACCCTGGCCGAGCTCGGCTACGACAACGTCGGCACCTTCGAGACCCTGCGCCGTCAGGATGGCAGCTTCGGCTTCATCGAGATGAACACCCGCATTCAGGTGGAGCACGGGGTCACCGAGGCCGTCACCGGGCTCGATCTGGTGGCGATCCAGATCGCGCTGGCAGCGGGAGCGCCGCTGCCCGAACGGCCGCCGCTCACCGGCTGCGCCGTGGAGGCCCGGGTGTACGCGGAAGATCCGCGCACCGGCCATACCGCCACCGGGGTGCTCAGCCACCTGCGAACGCCGGACCTCCACGGCGTGCGCTACGAGACCGGCTATCGCCAGGGACAGGCGGTCACCCCGTACTACGACGCCCTGATCGCCAAGGTCATCGGCTGGGGCTCGAGCCGCGAGCAGGCCATCGGCCGCACCCTGGTCGGCGTCAAGGCGCTGGAGATCCGCGGCGTCGCCACCAACGTGCCGATCCTCGAGCGCGCGCTCCAGGACGAGCAGTTCCTCGCCGGCAACGTGCATACGGGGTTTCTGACCTGACCATCTGACTGTGGGAGCGGCCTCCCGGCTCTGTGGGAGCGGCCTCCTGGCCGCGATCGCGAGCAGGAGCTGGCTTTCATCAAACACGGTCGCGCTTGAGGCCCCGGCGACTCGGACGCCCAGCCCAGGGCCGGACCCGCCGCGTTTGTTCTGCAACTGCGGCGCGACCGTGTAGAGCTGAGGGCTCCCACACCCATGCATCCGGCCGGGCGGTTTTTCGTCTACCTCCCTCTCTTCCTTTATAATGTCGCGTTTCCAAGCGATCGGAGCCAAGGTACATGGAACGAGAATCCATGGAGTTCGACGTCGTCATCGTCGGCGGCGGTCCCTCGGGCCTGGCGGCCGCGTGCCGCCTGATGCAGCTCGCCGAGCATGACGGCCGCGAGCTGTCGGTGTGCCTGGTGGAGAAAGGCTCGGAAGTCGGCGCCCACATCCTCTCCGGGGCCATCTTCGAGCCGACGGCGCTGAACGAGCTCTTCCCCGATTGGAAGGAACGCGGCGCGCCGCTCGACAACCCGGTGACCGAAGACGACGTCTACTACCTGGTGAACGACACCAACTACGTGAAGGTGCCGTCCTATTTCGTTCCCGGCGATTCCCACAACCATGGCAACTATGCGCTGTCCCTCGGCAACCTCTGCCGCTGGCTGGCCGAGCAGGCGGAGGCCATGGGCGTCAACATCTTCCCCGGCTTCGCAGCCGCCGAGGTGCTCTACGACGAGAACGGCGCGGTCAGAGGCGTCGCGACCGGCGACATGGGCATCAGCGCCAGCGGCGAGCACAAGAGCACCTTCACGCCCGGCTACGAGCTTCACGCCAAGTACACGATCTTCGCTGAAGGCTGTCGCGGCCACCTCGGCAAGCGGCTCATCCGTAAGTTCAACCTGGATGAGAGTACGGGGACCCAGCACTACGCAATCGGTCTCAAGGAACTCTGGGAGGTCGATCCCGAGAAGCACGTGCCCGGCAAGGTCATCCATACCGTCGGCTGGCCCCTCGGCCACCTGGCGAAGGCCTCCACCGGCGGTTCGTTTCTCTACCACATGGAAAACAACCAGGTCGCGCTGGGCCTGATCGTCGACCTCAGCTACAAGAACCCGCACTTGAGTCCTTTCGAGGAATTCCAGCGCTGGAAGCATCATCCGCTCATCGCCGCGCACCCTCGAGGGCGGCAAACGGATCTCCTATGGCGCGCGGGCCATCGTCAAAGGCGGCCTGCAGGCGCTGCCGAAGCTCACCGTGCCGGGCGCGGTGCTGGTGGGCGACGACGCCGGCTTTCTCAACGTGCTGAAGATCAAGGGCAGCCACACGGCCATGAAGTCGGGCATGCTGGCCGCCGAGACCGTCTTCGCCCACCTCGACGAGCCGGCTCGAGAGCTACCCGAGTTCCGCCAGGCGTTCGAGAAGTCGTGGCTCTACACCGAGCTGCAAAGCTCGCGCAACGTCGGCCCGGCACTGCACAAGCTGGGCGTGCTCGGCGGCTCGGCCTACGCGTTCCTCGATCAGCTCCTCATGCGGGGCCAGGCGCCGTACACGCTCAGCGACAAGACCCCGGACTACGCGACGTTGAAGCGCGCCGACCGGGCGAAGAAGATCGACTACCCGAAGCCGGACGGCGTGCTCTCATTCGACAAGCTCTCCTCGGTGTTCCTGTCGAACACCAATCACGAGGAGGACCAGCCGTGTCACCTGAAGCTCATCGACCCGTCGATTCCCATCGAGCAGAACCTGCCGGAGTACGACGAGCCCGCCCAGCGTTACTGCCCGGCCGCCGTCTACGAGGTGGTGGAAGAGAACGGCCAGAAACGCTTCCAGATCAACGCCCAGAACTGCGTGCACTGCAAGACCTGCGACATCAAGGACCCGGCGCAGAACATCGAGTGGGTGGTCCCTGAAGGCGGCGGCGGCCCGAACTACCCCAACATGTAGCAGAGTGGGATCTTACAACCTGTGGGAGCGACCTGTGGGAGCGACCTGTGGGAGCGACCTGTGGGAGCGACCTCCCGGTCGCGATCTTGTTGGGAGCGACCTGTGGGAGCGACCTCCCGGTCGCGATGCCCCCCGCCTCCAGCCTCCGTCTCATCCCGGGGAGCCTGTGGTAACGTAGCGGCTTTCAGCACGCAGTCCCCAGGGGAGCTTCGCCATGGCAGACCTGGTCACCATCGACGTCGACAACGGCGTCGCTGACGTCCGTCTCAACCGGACCGACAAGTACAACGCGCTGTCGCCGGACATGTTCCAGGCCATCATCGACGCCGGCGAGTCCCTCGCCGGCCGCGACGACGTCCGCGCCGTGGTGCTCTCCGGCAACGGCAAGGGCTTCTGCGCCGGCCTCGACATGGGCAGCTTCCAGGGCATGGCCGGCGGCGGGACCCCCGATGTGAGAGCGACCTCCCGGTCGCGATCCGAACCTGTGGGAGCGACCTCCCGGTCGCGATCTTCCGCCGACCACCCCGAAAACCACGCCCAACGCCCCGCCTACGTCTGGAAGCGCCTGCCGGTGCCCGTCATCGCCGCCATCCACGGCGCGGCCTTCGGCGGGGGTCTGCAGGTGGCCCTCGGCGCCGACATCCGTATCGCCGCGCCGGACGCCAAGCTCTCGGTCATGGAGATCAAGTGGGGCCTCATCCCCGACATGAGCCTGACCCAGACCTTGCGGGACCTGATGCCGCTCGATGTGGCCAAGGAGCTCACCTTCACCGGCCGCATCCTCTCCGGCGAGGAAGCGAAAGCCCTCGGCCTCGTCACCCGCCTCGCGAGCGATCCCCTCGCCGCCGCGCTCGACCTTGCCCGCGAGATCGCCGGCAAGTCGCCGGACGCCATCCGTGCCGGCAAGCGGCTGCTGGAAGAAAGCTGGCGTGCCGACGAGCGAGCCGGCCTGGAGCTGGAATCGACCTTGCAGCGCGCGCTCATCGGCTCCCCCAACCAGGTGGAGTCAGTGAAAGCCAACTTCGAAAACCGCGCTCCCAACTTCGCGGCTCCGTCGGTGGGTGTGGGAGCGGCCTCCCGGCCGCGATAAAAGCCGATCTCATGACCTGGGAGAAAGAAATCCAGGAAATCGCCCGGCGCCGTCACCTGGCGAAACAGCAAGGCGGCAAAGCCGGCATTGCCCGGCAGCACGCCAAAGGCCGCCTCACCATCCGTGAGCGAATCGAGGCGCTGCTCGACCGCGGCACCTTTCAGGAACAGGGTCTGGCGACGGCCATACCCGAATACGACGACAACGACGAGCTCACCGGCTTCGTCCCCGCCAACTACGTCGTTGGCTTCGGCCGCATCGACAACCGCCGCGTCGTCGTCGGCGGCGAGGACTTTACCTTGAAAGGCGGCTCGCCCAACGCCGCGGGCTTGCGCAAGAGCATCTACGCCGAGCACCTGGCCTGCCGCTACCGCGTGCCCCTGGTGCGGATGCTGGAAGGCGGCGGCGGCAGCGTACGCGGCAGCGGCCGAAAGGGCGGCACCGTCGGCGAGCCGGTGTTCACCGAGCCGCGCTTCAAGATCATCGCCGACGCCATGGCCCAGGTGCCGATCGCTTCGGCGGCCCTCGGCGCCGTGGCCGGCTTCCCGGCCGGGCGCCTGGTCGCCTCGCACTTCTCGGTGATGACCCGGCACACGGCCCAGGTGCTGATCGGCGGCCCCGCCCTGGTGGAGCGTGCGCTCGGCGTGAAGATGACCAAGGAGGAGCTCGGCGGCGCGGCCGTTCACGCGCTTTCCGGCGTGGTCGACAACGTCGCCGAGGACGAGCACGATGCGTTCCGCCAGATCCGCCGATTCCTCTCCTATCTGCCGTCCCACGTCTGGCAGCGCGCGCCTCGCATCGCCAGCGACGACAACCCCGAGCGCATGGAGCAGGAGCTGCTCGACTCGGTGCCGCGCGACTCCAACGCGCCCTTCGACATGCGCGCCATCGTCGAGATGGTCGTGGACCGTGACTCGTTCTTCGAGATGGGCGCCAGCTACGGGCCAAGCCAGATCGCCGGCCTCGCGCGCCTCGATGGCCAGCCCGTGGGCGTGCTTGCCAACGACTGCCGCCACTACGCCGGCGCCATGACCGCGGAAGCCGCGCAGAAGTACCGGCGGTTCGTCGAGATGTGCGACACCTTCCACCTGCCCATCGTCAACTTCGTCGATCAGCCCGGCTTCATGATCGGCCCGGACGCCGAGCGCGCCGGCACCATCCGTTACGGCATGGCCGCCGTCTCCGCCGCCGTGCAGGCGACGATTCCGTGGGCGTCGATCCAGGTGCACAAGGGCTTCGGCGTCGCCACCGCCGCCCACTACGGCGACGAGGCCTACGTGCTGTCCTGGCCCTCGGTGGAATCCGGCGCGCTGCCGCTGGAAGGCGGCGTGGCCGTCGCCTTCCATCGCGAGATCGCCGCCGCCGCCGACCCGGACACCAAACGCAAAGAGCTCGAAGACCAGCTTCGCGGCAACCGCTCGCCATTCGCCCGCGCGGAATCCTTCTCCGTGCACGAACTGATCGACCCCCGCGAAACCCGCCCCATGCTGTGCCGCTGGATCGACTGGATCCAACCGAAGCTCGAAGTCCTCACCGGCCCGGTGAGGTTCGGCATCAGGCCCTGATCCCGGACGGCGACCCCGCTGTTGTCCGCGACGATGTCGCGCACAGCATGTTTCTCAGGGCGGTGCGCCAGTGCATCGGGGTAATGCCGAGCAACTGCCAGGTCGCGGTTTTGTCCAGCACGCTGTACGCCGGACGGCGCGCCGGCGTGGGGTAATCGGCGGCCGTGATGGGGGTCACGGGAATAGCTCGCTCGAGCAGGCCGAGGGCGACGGCTTCTTCCTGAATGGCCACCGCGAAGTCGTACCAGCTCGCGACGCCGGCATCCGACCAGTGGTAGATGCCTGCGGTGCCGGCGCGCGCTGCAAACGACCACAGGGCCTCCGCCAGGCCATGGGCCCAGGTGGGCGTGCCGATCTGATCGGCCACTACGCCGAGGCCGTCCCGTTCCTTCATCAGCCGCAGCATGGTGTTCACGAAATTGTTGCCACGGGAAGCGTAGACCCAGCCGGTACGGACGATGAGGTGGTCGCTGGCGGACAGGGCCACCTCGCCGGCCCGCTTGGTCGCGCCGTAGACGCCGAGCGGATTGGTCTCGGCCGCGGGCGCGTAGGGCGTGCTCGCCGTGCCGTCGAAGACGAAGTCGGTGGATACGTGAATGAGCCGGGCGCCGTGGTTCCGGGCGGCTTCGGCGAGCAGCCGCGGCCCGTCCACGTTGACGGCGGCCGCCAGATCCCGCTCCTGCTCGGCCCGGTCCACGGCAGTGTACGCGGCGGCGTTGATCACGATTGCCGGACGATGGCGCTCGAACGCATCGGCGACATTGGCCGGTGAACTGACGTCCAGCGCCCGGCGGTTCAGGGGCACCAGATGTACGTCGCCGGGAGCGGTACGCGCGAGTTCCCGCCCGAGCTGCCCATCGGCGCCGGTGACCAGCACCGTAGCGGACATCAGGGATACACCTCGGCGCTGGCCAGACGGTTTGCCTTGGCGTCCTTGGTGGAAAGCTGCGGCGGCTGTCCGTCCACCAGTGGCCATTCGATAGCGATGTCCGGGTCGTTCCAGATCACCGAGCGCTCGAACTGCGGTGCGTAGTAGTCGGTGCACTTGTACTGGAATTCGGCGCCTTCGGCGCTCACCACGTAGAAGCCGTGGGCGAACCCAGGCGGAATCCACAGCAGGCGCCCGTTCTCCGCAGAGAGCGTCACCCCGATCCAGCGGCCGAAGGTGAGTGAGCTTCTACGCAGGTCCACGGCCACGTCGAAGACTTCGCCCGCGGTCACCCGCACCAGTTTTCCCTGGGACTGCCAGATCTGGTAGTGCAGGCCGCGCAGCACGCCTTGGAGCGGAGCGGCTGTGGTTGTCCTGCACGAAGTGGGCGTGAATGCCCGCTTCAGCGAACGCACGTTCGGAATAGTTCTCGTAGAAGAATCCCCGAGCGTCACCGAACCGTCGCGTCTCGACGATGACGACGTCGGGGATGTCGGTCGTGACAAAGTCCATCAGAGTATCCGTTGTTCCAGGCGTTTCAGCACGCACTCACCGGCCGCTCGTCTTCGGGCCCTGCACAGTGCAGGTGGTCGTCGACGATGGCGAGGAACGACCGGCGCCGCGAGAAACGTCGGTACCGGCAAGTGTAGCGGAGGCTCGAAGCGGCTCCAACGGCAGCAGATAGTGAAGAGACTTGTGCTGCGTTCCCTGATCTTCTGTGCGTTCGACGCGGTCCGGTCCGTCGTCTACCCGCATGTCAGACTCCGAGACACCCGATGTCCGTGTAAAATCCACCGTTCGCACACATGGGAGTGAAGCATGACCTACTCGTTCGAAGGCAAAGTCGCCATCGTCACCGGTGCGGGGGGCGGTCTCGGCCGCTGTCACGCGCTCGATCTGGCCCGGCGCGGCGCGAAGGTGGTGGTCAACGACCTGGGCGGCGCAATGGATGGCACCGGCGGCTCGTCGAAGGCGGCCGAGTCGGTGGTGGCGGAGATCAAGGCGGCAGGCGGGGAGGCCATCGCCAACGGTGGCTCCGTCTCGGACCGTCAGGGCGCCGCCAGCATGGTCAAGGATGCCATGGACGCCTGGGGCCGGGTGGACGTGCTCATCAACAATGCCGGTATTCTGCGTGACAAGTCCTTTGCCAACATGGGTCTGGATGACTTCGAGCTCGTGCTGAACGTGCACCTGATGGGCTCGGTCTACGTCACCAAGGCGGTGTGGCCAATCATGCGCGAGCAGGGCTACGGTCGCATCGTCATGACCACCTCTCCGTCCGGGCTGTACGGCAACTTCGGCCAGACCAACTACGGCGCCGCCAAGCTCGGTCTGGTGGGTTTCATGAACACGCTGAAAATCGAAGGCGCCAAGTACAACATACACACCAACGCCATCGCACCGGTGGCCGCCACCCGCATGACCGAGAATCTGCTGCCCGAGCAGGCGCAGAAGGCGCTGGGGCCGGAGCTGGTGACGCCGGCGGTGGTTTACCTGTGCACCGAGGACGCGCCGAACGGCGTGGTGCTGCAGGCACAGGGCGGACGCTTTTCGATGGCGTGCATCGTCGAAAGCGCGGGGGTGGAGCTTGGCGTTGATGCCACCGCGGAGGACGTTGCCGAGCACTATGCCGAGATTGTCGACCTGTCAGGGGCGAAGCCGCGGAACATGCTGCAGCTCGGGGGGTGAGTGCCTGCTGTCTGTGGGAGCGGCCTCCCGGCCGCGATTCTGGACAAGCACCTCAGAGAATCGCGACCGGGAGGTCGCTCCCACTAGCACTAGCGTGCGCTCAGGTGTGGCGGATTTCGGAGAGGGCGTGGCCGAGGGTGGCGGGATCGACGGTGTCGACGCGGACGATGGCGCGGCCGTGGTCGATGTCCATAGCGAAATCGCCGTCTTCACGCAGCTCCGGAGAGATGCGCTGCAGCAGCAGTGAGTGCACCTTGTCGACGTCGTCGGCGGGCACGTAGCGTTGCATGGTGTTGCACAGGCCGCTGTCACGGTCGTAGATGGCGAAGTTGATCCGGTGGACGAACTCGACGCGGCCGGCGTGGCGGAACAGCTCGCCCTGCGCTTGCCACTCGTGCTCCGGCAGCCACAGGCTCACGGCCAGGCCGTAGGTGACCAGGCCGTGTTTGTTGGCCATCATGTACTGCCAGAGCCGGAACACGTTGTGCTCCACGTAACGTACGCTCGGATCGCCTTCGCGGTTGGTGACCTCGCAGCGTATCAGCACCTGTCGGTGGCTTTCGCTCAGCGCCATCGTGGACTCTCTTTTCGCCTCGCGTCAGTATAGGCATTCCACCGTCCGCCGTACCGGAATGCGCGCACATTCCGCTCATCGGAGACCTGATGCGTCTGCCCATCGATCCCGACACCGTAAAGGGCTTTCTTCATCCGGAGGAAGGCCGGCGGCTGTTTGAGTTGGCGCTCGAGGCCGGCGCGTCGGGGCCGTGCCTGGAGGTGGGCAGCTACTGCGGCAAATCCACCGTCTACCTGGGCACCGCCTGCCGGGAGCGCTGCCAGGTGCTCTACGCCGTGGATCATCATCGGGGATCGGAGGAACACCAGCCCGGGGAGGAGTATCACGACCGGGATCTGCTCGCGGCGGACGGCGCGGGCGTTGACTCGTTCCCCGCGTTTCGCGCGACCCTGGCGCGGGCCGGTCTCGAGGACACCGTGGTGCCGATTGTTGCCGCCTCGGCGCTGGCGGCACGTCACTGGTCGACGCCGCTGGCGCTGGTGTTCGTCGACGGCGGTCACAGCCGTGAGGCGGCACTCACCGACTACCGCGCCTGGGCCGGGCATCTGCGCCCCGGCGGCATTCTCGCCATTCACGATCTGTTTCCGGATCCGGCTGAAGGCGGGCAGGCGCCTTACGAGATCTACCGGCTAGCGCTGGCCTCCGGACTGTTTGCGGAGCGCGCGACCACCCGGACGCTCGGCGTGCTGGAGCGTCTGGGGTAGCTCGGCGCAGGTGAACAGCCGGCTCGCCGGCGTCGCCTGTGCCAACGCATCGGCGGCGAGCAGCACGGCTCCGGCGGTCCAGGTCGGACGCTCGTCGGGCCACAGGGCGTCGTCAGCGAACGCGTAGCCCGTCCACCAGGAGCCGTCTTCGGCCTGATAGCGGCGGATCGCGTCGAACAGCCTCTGGCCCCGGCTGCGAGCGCCTGCAGCCACACAGGCCATGGTCAGCTCGCAGGTTTCGGCGATGGTCACCCACGGCTGGTCCGCCACACAGCGGCAGCCGAGGCCGGGCTCCACGAAGTCGTGCCAGCGCCGGCTCAGGTGGCGCTGGGCGGTCTCGCCTTCGATAACCCCGGTCATCACGGGGTAGAACCAGTCCATGGAGTAGCGTGCCTTGCTCTCCCAGGTGCGGTCGAAACGCTCGGGCCGGCAGCGCAGCGCGTGCCCCAGGCGCCGCCGGGCATCCACCCAGCGGCGCGGATCTTCACCGACGCTGACCGCCGCGTGCACCGCGCACTCAAGGCTCTTGTGAATGGAGCTGCAGCCGGTCACCAGGGCGTCCCGATTGATGCCCGTGCGCGTATCCTGGGCCCAATAGATCTCGCCGCTCGGCGCCTGCAGGCGGAGCACGAAGTCGATGGCTTTGGCCAGCGTCGGCCACAGGTCCGCAAGGAAGCGCCGGTCCGCCGAGATCAGATAGTGGTGCCAGACGCCGGTGGCGACGTAGGCGACGAAGTTGCTCTCGGCCCGTGTGCCGTCCACCACGGCATCGCCGCGGTAGGCGGCGAGCCAGGAGCCGTCGCCGCGCTGGTGCCGGGCGAGCCAGCGGTAGGCGGCCTCCGCTTCCGCCAGATGCCCGGCCACGGACAGCCCCATGGCCGCTTCCACGTGATCCCACGGATCGAGGATGCCGCCGGCAAACCAGGGAATGGCGCCGCTCGGCTGCTGCACCAGCCGGATATAGCGTGCCGTGGCCTGGAGGTAGGCGGACTTCATCCTCCGGCGCCCAGGCGATCGAAGTACATCACCACGCTCTTGCCCATGGCCGGGTTCAGCAACCGGTCCAGCAGCCGGGTGAGGCGCGGCGCGTGCATGAGGTCCCACACCAGGAACCGGTGGTACACCCGCACCGGCCAGGCGTTCTCGCCACGCCGCCACAACAGGCACCGCAGCCACCAGTACGGCACGTGGAGGCTGTGCGCCCAGTGGCGGTGGAAGCGCCGGAAGCCCTGATACTCCACGGCGCGGCAGAGATCGCTGCTCCTGAAGATGCGCACGTGGCCGCCCTCCACCTGGTGATAGGCGTCCGAGAGCTGCCAGCACACCCATTCCGGGACGAACCGCGGCACGCTCACCACCAGCATGCCACCAGGCTTCAGCACCCGGCGGACCTCCGCCAGCATGCGCTGGTAGTCGGGCACGTGCTCGAGCACCTCGGCGCAGATCACCTTGTCGAAGCTGGCGTCGGCGAAGGGCAGGGTGAGGCCGCTGCCGCGCACCCAGCGCAGGGTTCGGCCGCCCTCGGCATCGCCGTCGAACTCCGTGGCCCGTTCGGCCGCGGTGGCGAGATCCTTGACGGACAGGTCCACGCCCACCACGTCGACGGGTGCCGCGAGCCAGGCAGTGATGGCGTGCCGGCCTTCGCCGCAGCCGAGATCCAGCACACGCTCCCCGGGCATCAGATGCAGCCGGCCGAAATCTACTGTGGTGAGGCTCACCGGGCCGCCACTGCGGCGACATGCTGGTACAGCTCGCCGAACGCGGCCGCTGTGCGCGTCCAGCAGAACCGCTCGACGATGCGCCGGCGACCGCGCTGGGCGAGGCTCGTCCGCGCGTTCGCATCGGTGAGCAGCTCGCCGATGGCCCGGGCCAGGGCCGTTGAGTTCTTCGCCGGCACGATGCGGCCCGCGTCGCCGACCACCTCGGGCAGAGCGCCGCCGTCGGTGGAGACCACCGGCGTACCGCAGGCCATGGCCTCGCCCGCGGGAAAGCCGAATCCTTCGTACTCGGATGGCACCACGGCCAGCGCAGAACGGGCGTAGAGCCCGCGGAACTCGTCCGCTGAGACGCCGTGAAGAAAGCGGATCCGATCACCGACGCCGAGACGCCGGATCAGCGACTCGGTGGCGCCGCCGGGCTTGGGCTTGCCGACGAACACCAGCTCGAGCTGCGGAAACTGCTGGCACAGCGTGGCGAACGCGGGGATCAGGTACTGAGTGCCCTTGAGCGGCTGATCGGCGCTGGCGGTGGTGATGAGCTGCCAGGGATTCCGCTCCACCCCCGGCTCCGGGCGGAACAGATCAGTATCGATGCCGTTATAGATCACGTGCACCCGTTCCGGTGGAATGCCGAAGGCATCGCAGACGTCGCGACGAGAGCGCTCGCTGACGGTCACCACGTGCTTCAGCCGCCGCGCCACCCGGCGCTGCATGCCGATGAAGTTGTGCCAGCGCCGGATCAGCAGCCGGTGTGCGCTGTCCCGGGCGTGGGCGAGGGCGATGTCCCGGTCCCAGGTGATGGGATGGTGAATGGTGGTGACGAGGGGTATGCCCCGCTCCTGCAGCGCCAGGGTGCCCCACGACAGGCACTGATTGTCGTGCACCACCTGGTAGCCCGCGCCCCGCCCGGCGGCGAAATGGCGTTCGAGCCGTCGCCCGAAGGTATAGGGCTCGGGAAAGCCGCCGGTGAGCATGGAGAACCATTCGAAGGTGTCGGTGACGGAGCGCAGGTGGCGGGGCCGGAGCGCGGTGACGTGATTGTCCGAGGCGTACAGATTCAGCCCCGGGAGCTTGACGAGCCGCACCGGGTCGGCGAGCTCCGGGTACGGCTCCCCGGAAATCACGTCCACCTGATGACCGGCGGCCGCCAGCGCCCGGGACAGGTATTTCAGGTAGATGCCCTGGCCGCCGCTGTAGGGATTGCTCCTATAGCCGAGCAGCGCGACCCGTAGCGGCGCCTCGACCGGTGCGGCTGCGGCAGGCTCGGACATGAAAGCTCACGGCGAAAAGCCCACGAGTTTAAAGAGCCGGAGGGGAAAAGACTACCGACGACGCTCGTGGGGTGTCTCGGAGACACTACCCCCGGGGCTAGTCGTTGCTGACGGCGATCTGCGGCTTCGGGGGCGAGGGTGTCTGCCGCGGACCGGCGTAGAAATCCTCGAGCGTCCGCGGCAGCGCCGAGCCTGCGGCAATGCGGACGCTGTCGGTGCGCGCGCCATAGAGAAGATGGGTCAGGTTCGCGATCCACTGGTCGCCGTCGTGGGAGCGGGCGAGATAGTCCAGAGCCGGCGACAGGTAAGGGTATACCTGCCGGTAGAAGAACTTGGGAATGGCCGCCTTGACGTCCGCCGGGTTGTGGTAGCCGAGGCGGTAAGCTTCGCCGGTCTCCTCGAGCTCGGCGAACAGACGGGCCAGCTTCAACGGGTAGTCTGGGTCGGCCATCTGGCCGATCAGATCCGCGGCCCGCACCAGCGCGCCCACCGTGTCCACCTGCTGGTAGAAGCTCTCTTCGGGAACCGGGAAGCGAGTCATCTCGATGTATGCCGACACGGCTGCCCCGTCGATGACCGGATCCCCGGCGAACCGTTCGATCACGAACATCCGGCTGCGGGCCACGTGGTAGGGCATCATGAATGCGTCGGTGGCACCCGGCGGCGGCGTCACTCGCCGGCCCGACTCATCGGCCAGGTACGCGCCGTCCTGGTCGTCCTTGAGCAGCCCGCGCAGATAGCCGATGTCGTGGAACAGCATGGCCACCACGGCCTGCAGCCAGCTGGTCTGCGGCAGGTCGCCGCGCGCGATCTGGCGCCCCTGCAGGATGGCCAGACCCGCATCGGTGACCATCATGGTGTGCTCGAGATCGTGGTAGGGGCAGTCGCAGTTGCGCAGGGTCAGCAAAGCCGTGCGCACGGCGCGCTCCAGCCCCGCCTCCAGATCGTCACGAAGGCCCGGATACGTCTCCCGGTACGCCCGCGTAGCGGAGGCAACGAAAGCGTCGATCAGTACTCGGTTGGCGTCGAACATTGGAAATTGCCTAACCAGATGGCTGCAGTCTATGCGCTCGCCATAGGCTGCATCGTGCACTGTGGCACAGTTTCCCCGCTGCTTACCTTCGGATGACACTAAACTTACACATGAATATGATGCAACATTCCGTTCTGTCAAGTTGAGCCGCGCTCATCAAGTACGCCTAATGTCTCAGGTGGAGTTGCGACATCTGCGCACCTTGGTGGCGCTGCGGGACGCCGGCAGCCTCGTGGAGGCCGCCGAGCGCGTATTCCTGACCCAGTCCGCGCTGTCGCATCAGCTCAAGGACCTGGAGACCCGTCTCGGCTGCGCGCTGTTCATCCGCAAGACCCGTCCCGTGCGGTTCACCACCGCGGGACAGCGGCTGCTGCGGCTGGCCGACGAGGTTCTGCCGCTGGTGCACGGTGCCGAGCAGGATCTGGTGCGTTTCGCCGGCGGCGAGACCGGCCGTATCTTCATGGCCATCGAATGCCATAGCTGCTTCGAGTGGTTGCTGCCGGCCATCGACCGCTATCGGGAATCCTGGAGCGACGTCGAGCTGGACATCGCCAGCGGATTTCATTTTGCACCACTGCCGGCCCTGGCCCGCGGCGACCTGGACCTGGTGATCACCGCGGACCCGGTTGACGATCCGGGGCTCGAGTATCTGCCGCTGTTCAGCTATGAAGCGCAGCTCGCCGTGGCGCGGGATCACCCTCTCGCCGGCAAGCCCTGGGTAGATCCGGCTGACCTGGCGTCCGAGACCCTCATCAGCTATCCGGTGGATCGGCAACGGCTGGATATCTTCAAGAGCTTTCTCGACCCCGCCGGTGTGGAGCCCGCGCGGGTCCGCAACGCCGAGCTCACCACCATGATGGTGCAGCTCGTGGCCAGCGGCCGTGGCGTGGTCTGTCTGCCGAACTGGGCGCTGCACGAGTACCGGGAGCGGGATTACGTGCTGGTCAAATCCCTGGGCGAGGAAGGCGTGTGGCCGACCCTGTACGCCGCCGTGCGGCGGGACCAGTCCTCCGCGCCGTTCATCCGCGGCTTCGTGGAGGTGGCCAGGCAGACGTGCTTCGACAATCTGGTGGGGATCGTCACGGCGGAGGAGCCATAGCGCTTCGGGAGCGACCTCCCGGTCGCGATTGCGAGGCTCGCGACCGGGAGGTCGCTCCCAGCAGGCGTCTAGGGCACCAGGACGATTTCTTCCCAGCCACGCGGGTGGCGGCGGAACACGCGGCGGTCGTGGACGCCGTCATCCATGGTGAGGTCGAGGCGCTCCACCTGCTCGGTTTCCAGGTAGACGCCGGCAGCGGTGCGCGGGGCGGCGAGCGGCTCGCGCAGCCGAAGCGTGTTCAGCCCCGCGAGCAGCGCCTCGCGGCCGTCGATGACCGAGCTCTGGGGCTGCACGCGGGTGTAGAACCAGTCGAGGCGCTTCGGCACCTCGGGGCGGAGCTGCCAGCTCTGGTGGAGGAGCGGTTTCGGCACCGGCCGGGACGTGCACTTCAGCCGGTATTGCACGTCGAGGCTCGGCAGCCACACCACCAGGGCCAGCGATGCCGACGTCGCGGATCTGCCGCCACTTGGGGCTGGTCTCGTTGCCGAACACCGCCAGACGGCCATCGAGCTCCCGCAGCACCACCGTGCGCGCATGGGGGTGCCCTGCGGCATCCACCGTGGCCAGGGTGCACACGTTGGCGCAGGGATCACCCAGCTCACGGGCCCGGCCGCGGTCTTCGCCGAGGGCGATGAGCGGATCGAACGACACGCCCGTTCCCGCTGGTGCCGTCACGGTGCTTCTGGGCTGGTGGCCAGGGTTCGGATCCAGGCTTCCTCGTCGACGAATCCCTGACCCCAGGCCTTCCATTTGGGATCGAGGCCGTGGGCGACGATCTGGTCCACGGTCATACCGCGGCCGAGGGCGTCCATCACCTCCGCCCGCGTCTGCTGGATCATGGTGCGGGCCTCGCGCATGTCGTCCTTGGTGGCGAGCGGGCCGTGGCCGGGAATGACGTGGATGTCGTCCGGCACCATGTCGATGAGCCGGCCGAGGTCGTCGATTACGCCGGTGACCGACCCGCCGTGGGAAAGGTCGATCACCGGGAAAGCGCCGTTGAACAGCAGGTCACCGGTGTGCAGCACGTTGGCTTTGTGAAACCACACGACGCTGTCGCCGTCGGTGTGCGCAGGCGGCAGGTGGATCACGTCCAGGGTGTCGCCGTTGAAGTGCACGGTGACCCGGTCGCTGTAGGTGACCACAGGCAGCCCGCGGGCGGGAAAGTCCGACTGCTGCGCAAGGCGGGTGCGCACGTTGTCCTGGGCGATGATGGTGCCGGTCTCGCCGAACATCGGATTGCTGCCGGTGTGGTCGCCGTGGAAGTGGGTGTTCAGGATCAGTTTGGGCGCGTCGCCGTTCAAGTCGTGCAGGGTCTTCTGGATGCGTTCGGCCAGCGGCTGGAACTCGTCGTCGATGATCAGGGTGCCGTCACCGCCGATGGACGCGCCGATGTTGCCGCCGGCGCCCATCAGCACGTAAACGTTGCCGTTGACCGGCTGTGCCTTCACCTCGACGTTGGCGAAGCGGTCCTCGTCGGCGGCGTTCGCTCCGGTCGCGGCAGCGGCCGCTGCCAGGAACAGGGCGAAGCCGGCGGCGGTGATGCCGACGCAGGGCAAGCGTTTGGTCATGGCCGATCTCCTCAGAAGTTGACGTGGATGCCGGTGACGGCGGGGTCGGCGAGCTCCGCAGGGGCATCTCCCTGGTGACGCTTGGCGAGCCGGTAGCACAGGCCGTGGCCGCTGGTGATCAGCGAGTCGCGGATGATGAAGTCCACATCGACGTCTTCCGCCCGCCGCATCAGCCGCTCGAAGGTGAAGATGAAGTTGTTGGAGTGACGGGCGCGCACGGAGCTTCCGTAGAACAGGTCGAACTGAGCCTGAGGGTCGTTGGCGAGCTGCACGTGAATTTCCAGCAGCATGCGCGAGAACAGCTCCGGATCCTGCGCGGCACGCTGGGCGAACAGCCGGCTCATCTCCTCCGGTGTCACCGCGCCGTCACCGGCCGCCGCTCCCTGGCTCGACAGAAACAGCAGCCCGCTGAGGGTGCCGAGCTGGTCCCGAACGAGCGCCGCGATCTGCAGGAACACCTGCTGACGGGCATGCATCTCCGAGGCGGCCAGCTTCTCGGACTGGATGACCGCCTGCTCGGACTGACGCTGAATCTGCTCCGACTGGGCGACCAGGGCACGGGTATTCTGCTGAAGCTCCTTCTGCTGCAGGAAGTAGCCGACGACCAACCACAAGAATGCCAACGGCGCGAAGGCGCCTTCCAGGAAGTTGCCGAGCAGGTCGGCGGGACTGAAGACGAAGCGGTGCCAGCCGATGACCACGCTGATGTAGATGCAGCCGAGGCACAGCCAGCCGGCGGTCAGGCTGAGCCCCAGCCACACCCGCCAATCGGGACGCCGGGTCACCTCGCGTGCTCGCTCCGCGCCGCCGGCTCACCCCGTGTAGCCGGCACCGGTTTCGTCGCCGGTGGGGCCCGGGCTGTGAGCGCCGGTGCCGCTGACCAGCTCTTCGCCGCCGGCCTGATCCACCAGACGCCGGCGAACGTCGGCGATGTCCCGCTGGATTTCGCTCAACCGGAAGATCAGGTCAGGCAGTTGATCGGTGATCCGCCACACCAGGTAGGCGATGGCGAGAAGCACGATGAAGGAGAAGAATCCCATGCAGTGGCCTCCGCGGTTTCGGGGATTTTCGGGCTAACTATACCGGGCGGCCAGGCCTAGTCCAGCGAGCCGGTGATGGACTTTCGCTGCGACACCTCGATCCAGTTGCCATCGGGATCGCGGACGAAAGAGATGTGCGCTACATCGCCCAGTTTGACCGGGGCGCGTCCTTCGTGACCGCCTTTCGCGATAATCTCCGCGTGACACGCACGCACGTCGAATACCTGGATGGTCAGGTAGCGGTAGCCTGGGGCGCGCTGTACCGGGTCGCTGACGGCGTCGCCTTCGCTGAGGCGGATCTGTGACGCGCCGCACAGGAACGTGACGTCGTCCTTCGCCGGCAGGCCGAGGGCGCCGCCGTAGAAGTCCTGATGAGCGGCCAGATCGCTCACCGTGAGCTCGACGCGAAGCTGCTCGACGTCGCCGGGCGGCACCAGGGCGAGCCGATTGCCATCCGGGTCGGTGAGCTCTGTCCCGTCCGTGCCGGGGCGAGCGACGACGAGGCGGCGAATGCCGCCGGCGGGCGCCGCCGGCAGCGGCTCGCGGCTGTGGTTGATCTTCAGCACGGAATCGCCGATGGCGTGGCGGTGCTGCTGCATACCGCCGCCGAGGGGCAGCAATTCGCTAAAAGGGATCCCGGCGCGTTGCTGCCAGAACGCCAGCATGGCGTCGCGGCCGTTGGTGAACAGCCCCACGTCCAGGGCCGGCTTGGCAAGCTCGATCACGGCGGAGTCTCCATCAGTCGTTTCGGGCTGGTGAGGATTTCCACCGTCCCGCGGCCGAATGCCAGATCCACCCACGGCGGCGGCACCTCCAGGCGAGCGATAGCGAAGGTGGGCAACTCGTCGATGACGTCGGCGCCTTCCAGCAGGTTGACCAGCGCGGTCATTCCGGGATTGTGGCCGACCACCGCGGCGGAGGTCACGTCCGGCGGCGTTTCGCGGATGACCTCGAGCAGCTGTTCCGGACCGGCGTCGTAAACCCGGTGGTCCTCCACCAACCGGGCACCGGCGAACCCCTCGGCAACGAATCGAGCCGTGGCGGCGGCCCGCACCGCATCACTCGACCAGATCCAGCTCGCGGCTCCGTCCTGGCCCGCCAGCCACGCCGCCATGCGTGGACCGTCCTGTTTGCCGCGCGCGTTGAGCGGCCGCTCGAAATCCGAGCGGGCGGCGGACTTCCAGTCCGATTTGGCGTGACGGATCAGCCACAGTTTCATGGGCCGCAGTGTACCACTCCAGTAGGAGCGACCTCCTCTGTGGGAGCGACCTCTGTGGGAGCGACCTCCCGGTCGCGATCCGGCTCTGTGGGAGCGACCTCCCGGTCGCGATCCGGCTCTGTGGGAGCGACCTCCCGGTCGCGATCTGCGGCGCGATCCGGTTCGCGATCTCCACCGTTCAGCATCGGGACAGCTTGAGTTCAGGCGCAATTCAGCGCCGAACCGTTAGCGTGCACCTGGTCTGAAACGAGGAGAAGACGACATGATCAAGACCACCACCACCCTGCTAGGTGCCGGTCTGCTGGCGGCGACCCTGGGATTGCCCCTCACGGCCAGCGCCCACGAGAACGACGGACTGTCGTTCGTGGTCGGCGCCGCCTTAGGCCAGGCACTTGCAGACGAGCATCATGGCACGCACTACGTCTACCGGCGTCAGTACGACCTTGTACCGACGTGGCAGAGATGGCAGATGCAGCGGCGTTACGATGAGCTGCGCCACCGGCACGAGGCACACGAGCGCTTTCTGTGGGAGCATGGTCAGCGCAACTTCGCCGGCCACGACCGGCATGGTGAGCATCGGGACCGGGATTGGCGGTACGATCGAGACCACCGGCGCGGTGGCCATCACCGCCACATGGCGATCACCAGCACGATGGCGATCACCACCGCGGCCACCGCGGCGATCACGACCGTCGCCGTGGCTGATCGGCGTTTCCGGGTTCAGGCCGCTCCTTCGGGAGCGGCCGTCTCCGCCCGGCGCGCGCGCAGCACCCGTTCCACGAAGCCGGCAATTCGGGCAAGCGCCTGCTCGGTCTCCGGCAGATCCGGGCCGAATGCCTGCCACACGTGCACCATACCGTGCCAGGTCTCGAGCTCCGCCGGGCTGCCGGCGGCGCGGGCCTTGTTGACGTAACGGCGGGCGTCGTCGATGAGGATCTCCGATTCACTCGCTTGCACCAGCAGCGGCGGCAGATCGCACAGATCGCCGCGCACCGGGGACATCCGGGGGTCTGTGGGACGCATGCGGTTCTGCAGCCAGAAAAACCACAGCGTCAGCGGCCGCGGGATGGCGAGGATCTGCCGGGCAATGGCACCGAGCATGGGATCCTGCTCGACGTTGGCACGCAGGCTCGGGCTCGAGAAGGTGGCGTCGGTCAGAGGCGACAGCGCGATCGCCCCATCCACCTGCCGCACGTCGTCGGCACCGGCACGGCCCTGGTCACGCAGCCAGGCGATGAGCATGAGGGTCAGGTTGCCGCCGGCGGAATCGCCCGCCACGAACGCGGCATCGGCCGGTCCGGGGCCTCCGGGGCCGTTTTCCAGCATCCAGCGATAGGCCTCGCGGCAGTCGGCGATGCCGTCCCGACGACCATGCTCGGGCATCAAGCGGTAGTCGACGGCCAGTACAGCCAGGCCGGTCCGCCGCGCCAATGGCGCCGTGACGACACGATGGCTGAGTGGGCTGCCCATGGTGAACGCACCGCCGTGCAGATACAGCAGCCGCCCCAGCGGCTCTGCACCGGCCGCCGTCACCCATTCTGCGGGACGTCCGGCCACCGTCACCGGCTCGATGTCGACGCCACTGAGGTCCGCCTGGCTGCCCAGACGATCCATCTCGTCGCGCATTCGGCGCAGCCGCTCGCGCGGCTTCTCCGCCTGCACGGCTCTGGCCATGTCTGTTACCGACGCCAGCACCTCGGCGTTCGCCGCGCTGGGCGCGGCGTTTACCGGTGGGTACGCGGGCAGGTCGAATTGCGACAGGCCGGGACCGTCGAGATAGAGCCGGGCGATGGCCCAGAATGCCAGCGCAGCGACGATCAGGCCGACGATCCAGATCATCGCAGGGCTCCCGGTTCGCTCACTGCCAGAGCGCGAACACTTCCTCGATGGCCTTGAGCTGATTGCCCTGGGCCGAGGACGGGACGATGATCGGGGTCTTGATGCCGGCGTCGAACCAGGCTTCGACGCCCTCGCGCACCTTGGCGGCGGATCCGAACAGGGTGGTATCGGCCAGCCAGCGGTCGGACAGGCACTCGGGCACCCGGTCGAAATCCCGCGCCTCGACGGCAGCCTCCACCGCGTTCATCTCTTCCTCGTAGCCGGCTTCTTTCCAGTAGTTGCGGTAGTTGGGCAGCATGGCGTAGCTGGTGAGGGTCCTGCGGTTGATGGCCTTGGCCGCTTCTTCGTCGTCGCTCACGCAGGTGGGGATCATGTTGCCGATGAAGAAGTCGTCCCGGCGCCGGGTGTCGTCGTCGAGCACGCCGAGGGAATCGCCCATGTGGGATCGCGCGCCGTTGGCGAACACCATGCCGTCAGCGATCTCTTCGGCGAGCTGGATCATCTTCTTGCGCAGGGTCGCGAGCACGATGGGCGGCGGATCGCCCGCCCGCGGTACCGCCTTGAGATCGGCGACGAACTGCCGCATGTCGGAGAGCGGCTTGCCCTGCTTGATGCCGAGCCGGTTCATGGCCGGCGCATGGCTCACCCCGACCCCGAAGCGGAAGCGCCCTCCGGAAACCTCGTGAATGAATCCGGCCGTGCCGGCGAAGTCGGCGACGTTGCGGGTATAGATCGGCGTGATGCTGGTGCCGAAGTGGATCTCCCGGGTGGTGAGCGCGAGCGCCTCGCACAACGCCAGGTTGTCACCGAGGCTCGGGCAGTAGATGCCGGCGAATCCCCGGCGCTCCACCTCCTGCGCCAGCTCGATGATGGTGTTGCGGCGGCCTGGCACGGCGGCCAGGCTCATGGCGGGCATCTGGGTCGGCATGAATTCCTCCCTGTGGAACGGTGACCGAAAGGCGGAAGCGTATCACGGCTCGCTGCAGGAGGCGGCTTCAGCGCTGCTAAAACCAGCGTTCCCGGGGGTCCGTTGGCTTCGGGCGCCGCACCTTCCGCCCGGGCGGGCCGCCGTGGCCCGGCCGCCGGAACAGTGGCACCAGGGCGATGCCGGTGAGAAATCCGCCGACGTGGGCCCAGAACGCGACCCCGCCCTGTTCCGAGCCGAGCGCCGGGATGCCGGCAACGAGCTGCAGCACGAACCAGTATCCCAGCATGAACACGGCGGGCACGGGGATGATGGTGACGTAGAAAATCAGGATGATCAGCAGATTCACCCGCACCCGGGGGAACATCAGAGCGTACGCGCCCATCACACCGCCGATGGCGCCGGAGGCGCCCACCATGGGTACGATGCTGTCCGGGTTGGTGAAGATCTGGGCGCCGGCCGCCGCCAGCCCGCAGGCCAGGTAGAAGATGACGAAGCGCACCGGGCCCATCTCGTCTTCCACGTTGTCACCGAACACCCAGAGAAACCACATGTTGCCGATGATGTGCAGCCAGCCGCCGTGCATGAACATCGACCACAGCACCGACAGCGGATTGGGCACACCGTCGAACTGGCAGACCAGGTTCCTGCCCACCTGAATCTGCGTGCCCGGGGCCACGTGGCCCAGCAGCTCGCCCGGCACCAGCGAGTACCGGCACATGGCCTCGGCCAGTGGCCGGGGCGCGCCGGCGCCCTCTACCACCACCCATACCAGCACGTTGAGGCCGATGATCACGATCGTGGCGATGGGCAGATTGGCCCGCGGATTGTCATCGCTGATGGGGAACAAGCATCTTCCTCAATAGGCGTGATCTGCTGTAGGAGCCACACGGTCGCGGCCTGGAGGTCGCTCCCACAGCCGAGGTCGAGGTCGTACACTGTCACCGTTGCCGGCAAAGTGTCCCTGCATGACCGTACTGCTGCAAGCCAGCGGCCTCTGCCAGAGCGCCGGAGAGCGCACTTTGTTCGAGAGCCTCGATCTCACCGTGCGCGCGGGCGAGCGGCTGGCGCTGGTCGGCCACAACGGCTCGGGCAAGACCACCCTGCTCGATCTGCTCAGCGGCGAGCGGGCGCCCGAAACGGGCGAGATTCGGCGCCGGCGCGGTCTCAGGCTGGCGCGGGTGGAGCAGTTCCTGGCGCCGTCGCTGGCCGGCAGCAGCCTGGTGGACGCGGTGGCGGCGTGCGGTCCGGCGGAGGAGCGCTGGCGCGCCGAGATGTTGCTGAACGGCTTCCGCTTCGGCGAGCGGGACTTCGCCCGGCCGGTGGGCTCCCTCTCCGGCGGTCAGCAGAACCGGCTCATGTTCGCCCGCGCGCTCATGAGCGAGCCGGAGCTGCTGTTGCTGGACGAACCCACCAACCACCTGGACCTGGCGACCCTGGTGGTTTTCGAGACCATGCTGAACGGCTACGCCGGCGCGTTCGTGCTGGTGTCCCACGACCGGGATTTCCTGGATGCGGTCACCCGCGAAACGGTATTCCTGCGGGACGGCCGGTCCTACCGATTCTCGGCCAGCTACACGCGCGCCCGTGACCTGCTGAAGGAGATGGATGAAGCTGCCGCCCGTGCCCGGCGCGCCGAGGAAGCCAGCATCGAACGGGTGCGCCGGAGCGCGAAGCGCCTGGCGGAGTGGGGCCGCACCTACGACAACGAAAAGTTCGCCCGCCGGGCGCGCAACATGGAGAAGCGCGCGGCCCGCATGGAAGCGGAGAAGACGTTCGTCTCCGACGGCTCGCCGCTCAGCCTGTCGCTGGAGCTGTCGGATACCCGCTCCAAGCAGGTAGTCGCGGTCGAACGGCTGCCGGTGACGGTGGCCGGCCGTACCCTGTTCGAGGTGGACGAGCTGGTGATCCGGCCCGGGGAGCGGCTGGCGCTGCTCGGCCACAACGGCGCCGGCAAGTCCACGTTCATTCGCGCCCTGGTGGCCGCGGCAGGCGCCGGCGATGAGCGCATCCGCTTCAGTCCGCAGACCATGCTCGGGTACTACGATCAGGAACTCGACGAGGTGACGGGAGAGGAGTCGATGATGGCGTTCGCCGCCCGCCGCACCGAGCGCGACGAGCAGACGCTGCGCAACGCGCTGGTCAGCGCGGGGTTTCCCTACGCCGTGCACGGCAATGTCGTTGGCCGTCTGTCCGGCGGCGAGCGGGCGCGTCTGTTGTTCCTGGTGCTGTCCCTGAACGCGCCGAACTTCCTGGTGATGGACGAGCCGACCAACCACATCGATATCGACGGCAAGGAAGCGTTGGAAGCGCAGCTCACCGGCAGCGACGCCACGTTGCTGATCACCTCGCACGACCGGCGCTTTCTCACCACCGTCGCCGAGCGCTATCTGTGGATCCGCGGCAGCGAGCTGGTGGAGATCATCGATCCGGAGGAGTTCTTCCAGTCGAGCGACGACCCGCTGTGGGAGCGGCCTCCTGGCCGCGATCTCCGGGCGGAGGCATCGCGGCCGGGAGGCCGCTCCCACAGGCTCGATCATCCCGATTCCGACGAGGAAGCCATCCTGGCCCGCATCGTCGAGCTGGAGGCGCTGTTGGCGGCCGACCAGGCACGCAAGCCGCGGCATCAGAAGCCCGAGCTGCAGGCGGCTTGGCGGCGGGAGCTGACGTCCCTCTACCCGCGACTCGATTGATCCACCACGCTGGGCCACAGCCTCATGGCAGGTCTTGGAGCTGATCCCAGTCCACCCACTGACGGCGGCCGTGGGCCTTCAGCATGGTGCGGCGGATGCGCGGGTAGTGCACGGCGTCGACGGCGTTGCGCTCGCCGCCCATCAGATACACCAGGTCCTCGTCGTAGGGATTGTGCAGCGAATGAGCGGGCGATGGCGCCGGAAACCCCATGAAGTCCCCTGGCCCCACCTCGAAGCAGTCGTCGCCGACGCGGGCGGTGCCTCGTCCGGAGATCACGTACAGGAACTCCTCGTCGGCGTCGTGGTAGTGATGCTGGGTGCTGTCGCGGCCGGGCGCCAGGCGCACCAGGTGCACGCCGATGCGCTGCATGCCGGTCGCAGTACCGAGGGTGCGAGTGAGGCGCACGGCGTTGTCGTTGAACTGGTGCTGCCGGCGGTGCTCGTCCATGGCCGCCATGTCGTCCGCCGTGATCAGGTGCTTCGTGGACTCAGTCATGGAGGATCTCTCCCAGTGCGGCGATCAGGATCTGATTCTGCGCCGACGTGCCCACGCTGATGCGCAGACAGTCGGCGAGCCGCGGCGCGTCGAAGTAGCGCACGAGAATACCGCGCGACTTCAGGTGCTGGTAGATCTCCCCGGCCCTGGCCCAACCCGCCGCGGGCATCCGCACCAGCAGGAAGTTCGACTCGGATGGGGCCGCCTCGAGTCCGATCTGGGCCAGGCCGTGGCGCAGCGCGTCGCGGTCCGCGCGCACCTTGGCCCAGGTGTGCGCGGCGTACTCGCGATCCTGCACAGCGGCTTCGCCGAGCGCCTGGCTGACGGCGTCGACGTTGTAGCTGTCACGGGTCTTCGACAGCATGGGAGCGATCAGGTCGGGATGGCCGAGCAGGTAGCCGAGCCGGAGGCCGGCCAGGCTGTAGCCTTTGCTGAACGTGCGCAGCAGCAACAGATTCGGCTGCTCACCCAGCGCGCCCGTCAGGTCGTGGCCGAGGGCCGGATCGACGAAGTCCACATACGCCTCGTCCACCAGCAGCACTCCGCTGAGCTCACGGGCGATCTCCACCAGCCGAGCCGCCGGAGTGAGCACGCCCGACGGCGCGTGAGGATTGACCAGGCAGGTGAGCCGGGCATCCGCCTCGTTCAGCCGCGCCGCCGTGTCGGCCGGCAGCCGCCAGTCGTCGTCGAGCGGCACGGGGAACACCCGGGCGTCCTGGATCTGCGCCAGCACCGGATACAACGAGTAGCTGGGCTCGGCCATGGCGAACGTGGCGCCGGGGTCGACGAACGTGGTCATCGCCAGGCGCAGGCCCTCGTCCCCGCCGTGGACGACCAGCAGGTGATCGCGGGTGAGCCCGTGCATGAGCGCCAGCCGGTCGCGCAGCGGGTCGGCGGTGGGGCGCGGGTAGCGCCTCAGCACCGCCGCATCCAGACCGGACAGGGCCTGTTGCACCCGTGGGCTGGGTGGGTAGGGATTCTCGTTGGTGTTCAGCTTGATGGCGTCGCCGTCCGCCGGCTGCTCGCCCCATTGGTAGCCCTTCATGCGCCGGATGTTGTCGCGTTCGTAGCTCATGGTTCCTCTAGCGCCGAGCCGTCGCCGGCCCAGGAAGAAGAAATCGGCCGCTGCGACGAGACAGCCGCGTAGTCTAGGCTCGAAGCCCAAGAGAATGAACTGTCGGCAGGCGTCGAAACGGAGGACGTTCAAACGACGATCCTGGGACTGCCCGGAGACGGGGAAACCCGGAAGCCGGCTCAACAATCCCCACAGACCAGGAAACCCGAGATGAAGCTGTACGCTCACCCCTTCTCGTCCTATTCGCAGAAGGCGCTGATCGCGTTCTATGAAAAAGACATTCCGTTCGAGTTCGCCCTGCTGTCACCGGACTATCCGCGAACGCAGGCCGAGCACTTGGCCTTGTGGCCGCTCGGAAGATTTCCCGTGCTCGAGCACGAAGGCCACGTGCTGTTCGAGGCCAGCATCATCGTCGAGTATCTGGACCAGCAGAAGCCGGACCCGCTGAGGCTGGTGGCGGAGAGTCCGTCGGCGGCGCTCGAGGTCCGGATGCTGGATCGCATCTTCGACAACTACGTCATGACGCCGGTTCAGACCATCGTGTCCGACAGCCTGCGACCGCCCGAGAGTCGCGACCCGCACGGGGTGGCACGCGCCCGGGCTTTGCTCGACAGCAGCTACGCCTGGATCGACCAGACCTTGCAGGGCAGGGAGTGGGCTGCCGGCGGTGCGTTCAGCCTCGCGGACTGCGCGGCCGCGCCATCCCTGTTCTACGCCGACTGGGTCCATGCCATCGGCGACGACTTCGCCGACCTGCGCGCTTATCGGGCGAGGCTGCTGTCGCGGCCGTCGGTCGCACGCGCCGTGGACGAGGCGCGCCCGTACCGGAAGCTGTTTCCTCTGGGCGCCCCCGACCGGGACTGATGATCAGCCGGGCGTGCCGCTGAGCGAGCGACGGTGGGTCAGGCTCGGAAGCTGCCGGCGCACGGCGGCCACCCGGGCCGGGTCGATGTCGGCGATGACCACGCCGTCACCGTCCTCGAGCTCGCCGACGACTTCGCCCCAGGGGTCGATGATGACGGTATGGCCGTAGCTGGCGCGTTTTGCCCAGTTCTGTCCGTGCTGAGCGGCGGCGATCACGTAGCACTGTGTTTCGATGGCCCGGGCGCGCAGCAGCACGTGCCAGTGGGCTTTGCCGGTGGGGCGGGTGAACGCCGACGGCACGGTGAGGGCGACGGCGCCCATGTCGACCAGCCGCTGGTACAGGTAGGGGAAGCGGACGTCGTAGCAGACCGTCAGGCCGAGAGCGCCAAACGGAAGCTCGGTGACCACGGCGCGGTCGCCGGGCATGGTGCGCGCCGACTCCCTCAGCATGGTCCCGTCGTCCAGGCTCACGTCGAACAGGTGGATCTTGCGGTACAGCGCCGCGATCCGCCCCGCCGGATCCACGTGGACGCTGGTGTTGAAGCTCTTGCCCGGCTCCGGGGCCGTTTCGTGGAACCCGCCGAGAATCAGGTGGAGCCCGGTGTCGCGAGCCAACTCGAGGCAGCGCGAGAGGATTGGCCCGGGGGTGAACCCGCCATCCGCGCGGTCGCCGGGGGCGTCCGGCAGCGGCTCCAGGATGGCCTGCTTCTGCTGCTCGGGGCCGAGGAAGGCGAACGCCTCGGGCAGCACGGCCACTTCCGCTCCGCGTTCACGCGCTTGTCGGACGAGAGCCTCGGCGCTGTCCAGGTTGGCCGTGACGTCCGGGGTGGCGCAGAGCTGGATGGCGGCGGTGCGGGTGAGCTTGGGCGCCATAGCCATACCGCCGGTTCTACGCCTCGCCGAGCCTGGGTTGCACGCAGGTGACCTTGTTGCCGATGAACTCTTCGATGCTCGGCAGATTGAAGGCGTCGTCCTCGGAGACGAAGCTGATGCTGATGCCTTCGGCGCCGGCCCGCCCGGTGCGGCCGATGCGGTGGACGTAGTCTTCCGGGTCCTCCGGCAGATCGAAGTTCACCACGTGGCTTACGCCTTCGACGTGGATGCCGCGCCCGGCCACGTCCGTGGCGACCACGTAGGGCACATCGCCGTCCTTGAAACGTTGCAGGGTCGACAGGCGCTTGCGCTGGGGCACGTCACCGGCCAGACCCTCGACGTTGAGGCCGCGCTTGGCCAGATAGCTGACCAGCCGGTGGGTCTGATCGCGCCGATTGGCGAAGATCAGCGCCCGTTCGGGCTTCTGTGAGGAAAGGAAGGTGGCGAGCACCTTGGCCTTCTCGTCAGTGCTGACCAGCCAGAACTCCTGCTCCACGGTGTCGGTGGCCACGCTCTCCGGCGTGATGGCCACGTGCTCGGGCGCCAACGTCCAGGCGCCGGCGAGCCGCATGACGTCGTCGTTGAAGGTGGCGCTGAAGAACAGGGTCTGGCGGGTGCGCTTGTGCGGCGTCTGGTAGACGATACGGCGCACGTCCGGAATGAAGCCCATGTCGAGCATCCGGTCCGCCTCGTCGATGACCAGTACCTCCACGTGCTTCAGGTTGAGCTGACGGCGGTTGATGAAGTCGAGCAGCCGCCCGGGAGTCGCGATCAGCAGATCCAGACGGCCGGACTTGATGCGCTCGAGCTGCTTCTGGAAATCCATGCCGCCTACCACGCAGCAGATGCCGGAGTCCATGTACTTGCCGAGATCCCGCGCGTCGCTCTCGATCTGCAGGGCCAACTCGCGGGTCGGCGCCAGCACCAGCGCGCGGGGGGTGCCTGTGGCGCGGGACGCCTGCTCCGGGTTCTCCCACATGCGGGTGAGGATGGTGATGAGGAACGCGGCGGTCTTGCCGGTGCCGGTCTGAGCCTGTCCGGTGACGTCGTAGTCGGCCAGGCTGAACGGCAGCACCCCGCTCTGGATGGGCGTGCAGTAGTGAAAGCCCAGATCGGCGATGGCGTGCAGCAACGGCAGCGGCAGCGCAAAGTCGTGAAAACGGTCCCGCTCGGGATCTTCAGGCACGTCGAATTCGGATAGCTGCCAATCACTCATGGGTCAACGGATTTCCTTTTGTTTGGAGAGCTCGTCCTCGACGCTCGCGAGCTTCACGCACAGCACCAGGATCTCCATGGCGACCTTCACGTCCTCGAGGCGCGCGAAGGTAGGCGCGATGCGCAGATTGCAATCGTTGGGATCTCGGCCGTAGGGATACGTAGCGCCCGGGGGGGTCAGGTTCAAACCCGCCTCGGCAGCGAGCCCGGCGACCTTGCCGGCGAGCCCGGGGCGGGTGTCGAGAGAGACGAAATAGCCGCCGCGCGGCGTGGTCCAGCGGGCCACGTCCAGCTCCGCGAGGCCCGATTCCAGGGCCGCTTGAACGGCCTTGAACTTCGGTCGGAGCAGCTCGGCGTGCTTCGCCATGTGCGCCTCGAGGCGGCCGCCGAGGAATCGGGCGTGGCGGAGCTGATTGACCTTGTCGGGGCCGATGCTGAAGTACGACAGGTGGCGCTCGACGATGCCCAGCACGGTGTCGCTGGCGGCGAGGAAGCCGAGCCCACTGCCGGCGTAGGTGATCTTCGATGTGGAGCCGAACACCACCACGTGGTCGGCGTTGCCGGCGCGCTCTGCGAGCGGCATCAGCGGCGCGAGCTTCGGCGGCGGGAAATCCAGGTCGTGCACCGCGTAGGCGTTGTCCCAGAACACCAGGAAGTCGTCGGCGGCCGCAATGGCCGGCAGCGCCGCCATACGTTCGACCACCGCGTCGGAGTAGATGCAGCCGGTGGGGTTCGAGTACTTGGGCACGCACCAGATGCCTTTGATGGATGCATCGTCACGCACCAGCGCTTCCGCCTGGTCCATGTCCGGGCCGCTGTCGGTCATCGCCACGTTGACCAGCTCGATACCCAGCGACTGCGCCAGGGTGAAGTGGCGGTCGTAGCCGGGCACCGGCGCGAGCATCTTCGGCGCCTGGTCCCGGCTCCAGCGCCGGTGGTCGCCCCACAGACCGGACCGGAGCGCCGTATCGGCCACCAGATACATGAGGGTGAGGCTGGAGTTGCCCCAGCAGATCACCCGGGCGGGGTCCACGTCCAGCAGCTCGCCGCCCAGGGCGCGCGCCTCCGGCAGCCCGCGCAAGCCGCCGTAGTTGCGGCTGTCGGTGCCGTCGGCGGCCAGATAGTTGCCGTTGAGCGCGTCATCCATGGGTGCGGACAGGTCGAGCTGATCGGCGTCCGGCTTACCGCGGGTGAGGTCCAGCTTGACCCGGTTGCCGCGGCTGAGCTCAAGGTCGGCGCGGAGCCGGGAAAGCTCCGCCTCGAGCTCGATTAGATCGTATTCCGCCAGTCGGGTCATGGCTCGAGGCCCGTAGTTTCGGAGGCCCCGATCATCACGTTCAGGTTCTGCACGGCGGCACCTGCGGCGCCCTTGCCCAGGTTGTCGTAGCGGGCCACGAGCAGAAGCTGCGTGTCGTTGCCGAACACGAACAGCTCCATCCGGTTGGTGTGATTCGCCGCCGTGGCGTCGAGATAGCCGCCCTCCAGCGCGTCGGCCGCGTCCTGAGACTGCACCCGGACGAACGCTTCGGCGCGGTACCGGTCGGCGAGGATGCCCCGCACGTCGTCCGACGTCGGCGCGCCGTTCAGCTCGCTGACGAACAGCGGAACGTTGACCAGGATGCCACGGTAGTAGGCGCCCACCATGGGCGCGAACAGGGGCGCGACCGCGGTGCCGGAATGGGCGTGCATCTCGGGCACGTGCTTGTGGGCGAGACCGAGGGCATAGGGTCGGGTGTTCCGCAGTTCCCGGGCGTCGGCGTCGAACCCCTGATACACCTCGATGAGAGGACGGCCGCCGCCGGAATAACCCGAGACACCGTGAACGCTGAGGGGCAGGTCGGGCGGCACCACACCGGCGTCGATCAGCGGACGCACCAGCAGCAGAAATCCCTGGGGCCAGCAGCCGGGGTTGGACACGCGCTGTGCTCCGGCGATGCGGGCGCGCGCATCCGCGGTCAGCTCCGGAAGACCGTACTCCCAGCCGGGAGCAACCCGGTGGGCGCTGCTGGCGTCGATGATGCGACAGTCCGCACCGGCCAGGGCAACGGCTTCCCGCGCGGCATCGTCGGGCAGGCAGAGCACGGCCACGTCGGCTTCGCGGAGCAGAGCGGCGCGGGCCTTCGGGTCCTTGCGGCGGGCGGGATCGATGCTGAGCACCGTCAGGTCGCCGCGCCGGGACAGGCGGTCGGCGATCTCGAGGCCCGTGGTACCGGCTTCTCCGTCGATGAAAACCTTCGTCATTCGAGACGTCATTGCGGGTTGAGTCATTGGCAGGCGCGGCATTCTAGGGGAAAACCGGCTCCATGTCCCAGATTTCAAGGGCTTAACGGCCCCCGAACGAGCGCGAGACGTCAGGCGGACGGGCTGCCCCGCCATGCCCCACGCCAGAGGGCGAGGAAGGTCCAGTAGGCCACGAGCAGCGCCGCCACCGGCACCAGCAGGGTCTGCACGGTGAAGATCACCAGTAGGTTGACTATTTCCTGAATCGCGCCCTCGACCCGATCGGTGAGGGCGTCCAGCTGGGCGCGGATGTTCAAGGCCTGGCGCTGATCGTCGAAAAAATCGCCCAGCCGTTTCAGCACCGAGCGCTCGGACGCCGGCGGTTCGGTGCCGGGCGCCGGCTGATCCGGCGTCTGCTCCGTCTGCTCCGGCGCCCGCGCCCCTGGCTGCGGCTGCGGCTGCGCCTGTGACGGATGTTCCTGCAGGTCCTCGATGTGCTTCTGGGTGAGCTCGATGCGGCCGAGCGCCACTTCCTCCCGCTGGGCAAGCACCGTCTGATCCACCCAGGCGGTGGCGAGCGTCACCAGCGCGAACAGGAACCGGGCAAACACCGCCACCGTGAGCGCCCGCGCCATCATCACCCGCGCCGTCCCGCCGCCCGGCCACCACAGCGCTGCCAGATACCCGGCGGCGACCATGCTGAGCGCGCCATTCATCCATGGATTACCCACCACCTGCGCCAGCAGCATCTGGGTGCCGAGCGATACGCTCGCCAGCATCGCGAGCCACGAAAAGCTTTCCACCAGATCGTTCAACGGGTCGAGCACCTCCCCCACGGTGAGAGTGACGCCCACCCCCACCGGTTGAACTGCCAGCTCCGTGCCCTGGGCCACCGAGATCACGCCGTTCAGCGCCCGCGCCACGGCGAAGGCGGCGAGCGCCCGCTTGAAGGTCTGACCGGTGTGGGTGAGGGCGGTGTCGTCGAGGGCCTGGGTCCACGACGTCACGAGCACCACGGCCACCACCAGGGTGGCGGCGGCGCGGCGCACCAGGCCTCGCGGGCGTTGTGAATCCGTCTCAGCCAACGTGGCCCTGGGGCGCTGCTGCCATCAGCGAGTCGAGCTTCTCGTAGATCACTGACGACAGCGACTTGCGATCGAGCTCGGAAATGCGGGCGAGCACCCGAGGCTTGATGCGGTGGAGGTGGAGCACCGGCCAGGATTGCTCGAACTCCCGCAGATCGCCCTTGGCGAGCACGGGAAGAAACTGATCGTCCCCGGCGCGCTTCTGCAGGATGGCGCGCATTCCCTCAATGAACGGTATCTGGCGGTTGCCGAGGCTCCGGTTCTCCTTGACGTTGGCCAGAAACAGACCCTGCTTGCCGATCAGGTCGCCGGGAATGATGTACAGCCCGGTGGAGACCACGGCTTCGCTCTGGATGTGGAAGAACGTGTCGTGGAACGCCGTCGGATCCGGCAGTATCACGAGCTTACGCTCAGCCTCCTGGGGAAAGAACATGCGGTAGTTGGTATACAGTTGCTCCACGGACGGCGAGTACACGCACATCGACGCCTCGAACTGCCGTACGAATTCCGCCGCCCGCTCGCGATGGTTGAAATCCTCCAGATCCCACGCCAGATCCGGATTGTCTGGAAGCTCGGACATGGACTGTCCTCTCGACGTCAGTCGGTGAGTACCCTGAAGTTTAGCCCGAACTGTGGCGGCCATCGGTCAGGCTGGTCGCAAAACGGCCTCGGCCGCCCGTCAGGCCGCGAAGACGCCGTTCAGCCAGCGGCCGATGTCGGCGATTTCCTGCGGGCAGACCTGGTGGCCCATGCCGTACTCGTGCCACTGGACCGCGTAGCCCAGCGCCGCCAGAGCTTCGCGCGAGGTCACCGCGCGGGCGATCGGAATCATGGGATCGCTCTGGCCGTGCGCCATGAAAATGGGCACGTCGACGCTCGCAAGGCTCACCTCGTCGGCCAGGTGCTCATGGTCGTGCACGTAGGTGGACAGCGCCATGATGCCGGCCAGTCGCTGTTCCAGCCTGAGGCCGAGATGGAGGGCGATCACCCCGCCCTGGGAGAACCCGGCCAGCACCACCCGGCGCGCGGGAACCCCGCGTTCGTCCTCCCGTTCCACCAGCCGCCGAATGCTGACCGCGGACTCCCGGATCTCGGCGGTGCCGGACAGGGGCGAGCGTGGATCGATGTCGTACCAGGCGCGCATCTTCATGCCGCCGTTGATGGTCACCGGCCGCACGGGTGCGTTGGGAAACACGAAGCGCAGCGGCGCCGCCAGCTCCAGCATGGGGACGATGGGCTCGAAGTCGCTGGCGTCCGCGCCGAGCCCGTGCATCCAGATCACGCTACCGGCGGGCGCGCCGCCCGACGGCTCGATCTCCAGGCACTCCAGGTATTCGCTCATGACGTCCTCGCGCTGACCGTAGATTCGCATGATAGAGGACCAGCGACGCATGTGGGAGCGAGCTCCTGCTCGCGATCGCGCCCGGGAGGGCGCTCCCACCAAAGAGGGCGATCGGGAGCAGGATGTGGGAGCGAGCTCCCGCTCGCGATCGCGCCCGGGAGGGCGCTTCCACCCGGAGGGTGCGTATACTCGCGCGATGGACGATGTCATCGACCGGCCTGCCTCTCGCGAGCTCGGCAGCCTGAAACCAGCGCTCGCCTTCCTGCGGCCGTACCTCAAGCAGGTGGCGCTCGCCAGCGTCGCCCTGGTCATCACCGCGGGGGTGACCCTGTCCATCGGCCAGGGCATGCGGCTGGTGATCGATCGGGGTCTCGGGGAGGGGTCGTCGGACGTGCTGGTTCATACCATCGGCGTGTTCGCGGTGCTGATGCTGGTCCTGACCGCTGGCACGTTCATGCGTTTCTACTACGTCTCCTGGGTCGGCGAGCGTGTGAGCGCCGACATCCGCACGGCCGTGTTCAACCACATCATTCGCCTGCATCCCGGGTTCTTCGAGGAAAACGCGCCAACTGAGATCCAGTCGCGGATCACCACCGACACCACGGTGCTGCAGACGGTGATCGGCTCGTCGGTCTCCATCGCCCTGCGCAACATTCTCATGTTCCTGGGCGGGCTGGTGCTGCTGTTCGTCACCAACCCGAAGCTGTCGCTGGTGGTGATCGCCTGCGTGCCGTTTGTGGTGGCGCCGGTGATCCTGTTCGGGCGGCGGTTGCGGCGACTGTCCCGGGCCAGCCAGGACACCCTGGCGGACGTCGGCAGCTACGCGGGCGAGTCCCTGCGCCACATCAAGGTGGTGCAGGCCTTCAACCACCAGGCGGTGGACGAGCGCCTGTTCGCCGGACGGGTGGAGCATGCGTTCCGGGTCGGCATCCGCCGCGTCCGCCAGCGCGCGTGGCTGGTGGCGCTGGTGATGCTGCTGGTGATGGGCGCCATCGCCACCATGTTGTGGGTGGGTGGCAACGACGTCATCGCCGGGCGCATCACCGCAGGAGAGTTGGCGGCGTTCATCTTCTACGCCTTCATCGTCGCCGGCAGCGTAGGCGCCATCAGCGAGGTCTACAGCGAGCTGCAGCGCGCGGCCGGCGCCACCGAACGGCTGATGGAGCTGCTGCACGCGCCGTCTGCGCTTGTCGAGGCTGTGCATCCGGCGTCCTTTGCGCCGGCGGGGCGCGGGCGCCTGGAGGTGCGGGAACTCAGCTTCGTCTATGCCTCGCGCCCCGCACACGCAGTGCTGGACAGCGTCAGCTTCACCGTCGAGCCGGGCGAGATGGTGGCGGTGGTGGGGCCGTCCGGCGCCGGCAAGAGCACCCTGTTCGACCTGATCCAGCGGTTCTACGACCCTGTTGGCGGCGCCATTCTGCTGGACGGGCTCGACCTGAGGTCGCTGGCGCTTGCCGACGTGCGCGGTCAGATCGGCTTCGTGCCCCAGGAAACGGCGCTGTTCGCCGGAACCGTGGCAGACAACGTCCGCTATGGCCTGCCCGACGCCGCTGAGGACGACGTTGCCGACGCGTTGCGGCTGGCTCATGCGGACGGCTTCGTGCGGGCGCTGCCCGACGGTCTCGATACCCGCATCGGCGAAGCCGGGGTGGGGCTGTCGGGCGGGCAGCGCCAGCGCCTGGCCATCGCCCGGGCGCTGCTGCCGAAACCGCGTCTGCTGCTGCTCGATGAAGCCACCAGCGCTCTGGACGCGCAGTCGGAGCAGCACATCCGCGACAGCATCGGCGCCATGAAGGGCCGCTGCAGCATTCTCGCCATCGCGCACCGGCTGTCGACCGTTCGTCAGGCAGACCGGATCCTGGTGCTGGACGGCGGGCGGCTGGTGGCCAGCGGCGATCACGAAACTCTGATGCGCGACAGCGAGCTCTACGCCCGGTTCGCGCGCATCCAGTTCACCGGCGACGGCATCGCCGCTGGCGCCCGGTCACCGGACGGTTCCGGCTGGCGGTCCACGATGGCCTGAGCCGGGCAGGCTCGGCCGGGCGCCCTTCAGCCAGCCGCTGAACGAATCGAGACTGGCGCGGCGGCCGCCGCAGGCGGACAATTTCCTTGCGCGGCAAAAGCTCGCTACACTCGCGGTTCGCGCAGTAACAGGGGAAGTTATGGGGCCGTTATCAGGATTTCGTATCATCGAGCTGGCCGGCATCGGGCCAGGTCCGTTCTGCGGCATGATGCTCTCCGACATGGGTGCCGAGGTGATCCGCATCGATCGCCTCGGTGGGAGGGCGGGCCGGGCCCAGGACGTGCTGGCGCGCAACCGCCGGTCCGTCGCCGTGGATCTGAAGAACCCCGAAGGGGTGGAGACGGTGCTGCGGCTGGTAGAGACCGCCGACGCGCTCATGGAAGGGTTCCGCCCCGGCGTGACGGAACGGCTGGGGCTCGGCCCCGACGAGTGCATGGCACGCAATCCGCGGCTGGTGTACGGCCGCATGACCGGCTGGGGTCAGGACGGGCCCATGGCCAACGCCGCTGGCCACGACATCAACTACATCGGCCTCGCCGGCGCTCTGCATGCCATCGGCCGGCCGGGTCAGAAGCCGGTGCCGCCGCTCAATCTGGTCGGTGACTTCGGTGGCGGCGGCATGCTGCTGGCGTTTGGCCTGGTCTGCGGCATGCTGGAGGCGCAGAAGTCGGGCAAAGGGCAGGTGGTGGACGCCGCCATGGTCGACGGCGCCGCGTCGCTCATGGCCATGTTCTTCAGCATGGGTGCGTCCGGGATGTTCACCGACCGCCGGGGCACCAACATGCTGGACGGCGGCGCGCACTTCTACGACAGCTATGAAACCAAGGATGGCAAGTGGATCTGTATCGGCTCGATCGAGCCGCAGTTCTACGCGCTGCTGGTGGAGAAGTCGGGTGTCGATCCGAAGCGGTTCGCGCCGCAGATGGACAGCGGCCGCTGGGGTGACCTGAAGGCCGAGCTCACGGAGGTGTTCAAGGCCCGCACCCGCGACGAGTGGTGCAGGATCATGGAAGGCACGGACGTGTGCTTCGCACCGGTGCTGTCCATCTTCGAGGCGCCGGAGCATCCTCACAACAAGGCGCGCGAGACGTTCGTGACGGTGGACGGGGTCGTGCAGCCGGCTCCGTCGCCACGCTTCTCGCGGACGGTGCCGGAGATATCCAACGCCGCACCGGCGCCGGGTGCGGATTCCGCGGCGGTGCTCGCGGATTGCGGCTTCAGTGGCGAGGAGATCGCCGCACTGCGCGAAGGGGGAGTCATTCCGGCCGCCTAGGCCGGGCGCAGTGCGTGTGGGAGACGCCGCCATGCCCTTGCGGGAAGTCGCGAGGGCAGGGCGGTAGGGACACGAAAAAGGGAGGATGGGATGAGCGTAGAGCTTCTGGATACGCCGCGGTTTTTCGGATATCGGGTCCGCCGCCAGATTCTGGGGAAGACCTACCAGGAATACTTTTCACTCAAGGACAATGGCAAGCGGCTTCGTGGCGAGCGGCGCGCGCAGATCAAGACCGAGGCAGAAGCCCGGGACGATCAGCTCGCGAAGCAACAGGATAGCCTGCAGCGCAAGCGTGCAAAGGAAGTGCGCATCGGCGGCGACGGCCAGGTACGCGGTATTCTCTGCCGGCTGAAGGCGGAAAAGAGCGGGAACCGGACGCCGGTGTTCCAGATCGGCGTGATGTCCATGCTGGAAAACCGTATCGTCAACACCACGGTCTCCATCAACAAATTCGGCGTCGAGGAAGCCTGGCGGCGGGCGGTCGAGTTCTACGCCAGGCACAAGAGGATCAGCAAGCGCTCGGCCGCCTACCACTCGCTGCTGGAGGCTCAGCCGAGCGCCAGCCAGGTGGACCGGATGCTGAAGAGCGGCCAGGGCAACGGCAAGGCCCGGCGCGGTCGGACCGCACGTCCGGTTGTCGCCCGGGCACGGCCAACGCGGAGGACGAAAACGACGTGAGCTACGAGGAAGAGTACCGGCGGTCGCTGTCAGATCCGGCCGGGTTCTGGGCCGAGAAGGCCCGGGAGCTTCCGTGGGTCCGGTTTCCTCACACCATCCTCGGCCAGGACGAGCAGGGCGCGTGGCGGTGGTTCCAGGGTGGTGTCACCAACACCGCCTGGCTTGCGCTCGACCGTCACGTGGAAGCCGGGCGCGGCGATGTGACCGCACTGATTTACGACTCGCCGGTCACCGGCACCGTCGAACGGATCAGCTACGGCGCGCTGACCGACCGTGTCGCGCGCACCGCCGGCGCGCTGCGCGATCTCGGCGTGACGGCCGGTGATCGGGTCATCATCTACATGCCCATGGTGCCGGAAGCGGCCGTGGCCATGCTCGCCTGCGCCCGCATCGGTGCCGTCCACTCGGTGGTGTTCGGCGGGTTCGCTCCGCGGGAGCTGGCGACCCGCATAGACGACGCGACGCCGAAGGTGGTGCTGTCGGCATCCTGCGGCATCGAGTTCAGTAACGTCATCCCGTATCAGCCGCTGCTGTCGGGCGCCATCGAGCTTTCGAGGCACAAGCCCGAGCACGTGGTGATGCTGCAGCGCGAGCAGGGGCGGGCCGATCTGCCGGAGGGTTGGCACGACTGGCACGACTGGGTGGCCGGCGCGTCGCCGGCCGGCTGGTTGGAGCTGGAGGCGACGGACCCGCTCTACATCCTCTACACGTCGGGGACCACCGGCAAGCCCAAGGGGGTACTGCGCGACCACGGCGGGCACGCGGTGGCCCTTCACTACAGCATGAAGGCCGTGTACGGCATCGATCCCGACGACGTGTTCTGGGCGGCTTCCGACGTGGGTTGGGTGGTGGGGCACAGCTACATCGTCTACGCACCGCTGATCAAAGGCTGCACGTCGGTGCTCTACGAGGGCAAGCCGGTGCGCACACCGGACGCCGGCGCCTATTGGCGGGTCATTCAGGATCACCGGGTCAAGAGCTTCTTCGTGGCGCCCACCGCGTTCCGCGCCATCCGCAAGGAAGACCCGGAGTGCAAGCTCAAGGATCGCTACGACGTGTCGTCGCTCGAGTATCAGTTCGTCGCCGGCGAACGGCTCGACCCGCCCACCTATCACTGGCTGCGCGAGCACCTCGGCATCCCCGTCATCGACCACTGGTGGCAGACAGAGACGGGCTGGTCCATCTGCGCCAACATGGCGGGGGTGGAGCTGCTTCCGACCCGGCCCGGCTCGCCGACCTTGCCGGTGCCGGGCTACGATCTGCGCATCCTCGACGAGAACGGCCACGAGACGGAGCCCGGCACGGCGGGCGCGGTGGTGATCAAAACGCCGTTGCCGCCGGGGGCGCTGCCGACGGTGTGGGGCGACCACCAGCGCTTCCTCGACGCCTACTTCTCGCAGTTCGACGGCTTCTACTTCACCGGCGACGAGGGCTACCGCGACGAAGACGGCTACGTCTACATCATGGGTCGCATGGACGACGTCATCAATGTCGCCGGCCACCGCTTGTCCACGGGTGAGATGGAAGAGGTGGTGGCGGGCCATCCGGCGGTAGCGGAATGCGCCGTCATCGGCATCGAGGATGCCGACAAAGGCCAGGTGCCGCTGGGGCTGGTGCTGGTCACCGACGGCGCCAACATCGATCCGGCGGACCTGCAACGCGAGCTGGTGGCCATGGTGCGCGAGCAGGTGGGCGCGTTCGCCAACTTCAAGCGCGCCGTGGTGGTCAAGCGCCTGCCGAAGACCCGCTCCGGAAAGATTCTGCGCCAGGTGGTGCGGCGCATGGTCGACGGCAAGCCGTACGCTGCACCGTCCACCATCGACGACCCGGCCATCATCCCCGAGATCGGCGAAACCCTTCAGGACGAAGGCATCATGGGCGAGCGTTGAAGTTGGAGGAGCCATGATCATCGTCCACGGCACCATCCCGATCCGTCCGGACTGCCGCGAGCAGGCGCTCAAGCTCGCCCGCGGCATGACCGAAGCCACCAGGGCGGAACCCGGCTGCATTTCCTACGACTTCTACGTTGGCCTGTCCGATCCGAACACGCTGATGCTGTTCCAGGAGTGGGAGAGCATGGAAGCCCTCATGCGCCATTTCCAGACCAGCCACATGGAAGAGTTCCTGCGCGCTCTGCCGACGGTGGTGTCCGGCGACATCGTCACCCGCCGCTACGCCGTGCAGAGCGTGGACGACGATACCGAGCACGCCGCCGAGACCTCCTCGCCCGTGATCCATTGAGGCCGGTTCGCTCGGCACATCCTACCGCATCCGCCGGACAGCGAGGCCCGCCACGGCCACCAGCGCAACTGCGAATCCGGCCTCCCACAGCGCCATCGTGCGGTGGTCGGCGGTCGCCGCTTCCATGGTGCCGTGCACGAAGTACAGCAGGGCGGCGAGCGCCGCGAGCAGGTATCCGCGGGACGCGCCGCGGAGCACCGCCGGCAGCACCGCCAGCAGCGGCAACACTTCGATGACGAACCAGATGGTGTTGGCGAACGCGCTGTCCAGGGGCTCGACGAAAAACTGGCGCAGCCCGGTCACGGCGAACAGCGAGCCGATCAGTATCAGGCAGGCGAACTGGTAGCCTTTCATGCCGGCGCCGACAGCCGCCGGGCCACGTCGGCCAGCCGCGCACCGAGGGCGTGCGCCAGCGCTTTTTCGGCGTCGCTGAGCGCGGCCCGCCCCTCGACCCCGGACACGTGACTCGCGCCGTAGGGCGTGCCGCCGGTGGTGGTTTCGTTCAGCTCCCGCTGGCTGTAGGGCAACCCCACCAGCACCATGCCGTGATGCAGCAGCGGCATCATCATGGTAAGCAGGGTGGACTCCTGACCGCCGTGCAGCGAACCGGTGGAGCAGAACACGCCCGCCGGCCGCCCGCACAGGCGATGGGAGAGCCACAGGTCCACGGTGCCGTCGAGGAAGTACTTGAGCGGCGCGGCCATGTTGCCGAATCGGGTCGGCGAGCCCAGCGCCAGCGCAGCGCAATCCGCAAGGTCCTGCTTGGTGCAGTAGACGGCGCCTTCGTCCGGCACCGCGGGCATGGTCTGCTCGGTGGCGGCTGACACCGGCGGCACGGTCCTGAGCCGTGCTTCCAGCCCGGTGCTCTCCACGCCGTGGGCCAGGTGACGGGCGACGTTGGCGGTGCCGCCGCTGCGGCTGTAGTACAGCACCAGAACATAGGGCCGGCTCACAGCACCTCGAGCACGTTCTCGGGCGGACGACCGAGGGCGGCGCCCTTGGCAGTGACCACGATGGGGCGCTCGATGAGGATCGGGTTCTCGCTCATGGCCCGGATCAGCTCCTCGTCGCTCTTGCCGGGATCGTCCAGGCCGAGCTCCGCATAGCGGCTCTCGCTGGTGCGCATGAGCTGCCGCGGCTGCATGCCCAGCGCGCCCAGCAGCTTCCTCAGGGTCTCGGGGTCCGGCGGCTGGTCCAGATAGGGAATGACGATGGGATCGATGCCGCGCTCCTCGAGCAGTGCCAGGGCCTGGCGGGACTTGGAACAGCGCGGATTGTGATAGATAGTGACGGGCTCGCTCATGACGGCGCATGGTATCGAAGCGGCGCACGTCGCACCATGGCAACACACCATCGGCAACGAACGGAGGAACGCATGGTCCGGCCAGCAAGGTGTCTGTTCACGGTTCTGGCCACCTTCATGCTGGTCCTCGGCGGCTGTGGCAAGCCGGAGGTGGAGCTGGTGAACGGCGGCAACGCGAGCTGGGCCCAGTGGCACGGCAAATGGCTGGTCATCAACTACTGGGCGGAGTGGTGCGCGCCGTGCCGCCGAGAGATCCCGGAGCTCAACCGCTTCTATCACGACAGCGAGGATAAGGGCGTGATGGTGCTCGGCGTCAACTTCGACCAGGTGCGGGGAGACGATCTGAAGAAGCTCATCCGCGAGATGGACATCGAGTTTCCGGTGATGCTGAACGACCCGGGGTCGCGCTGGGATCAGAAGCCGCCCACTGTGCTGCCGAGCACCTTCGTCATCGACCCCGACGGTAAGCTCGTGCAGGTGCTGGTGGGCCCCCAGACCTACGAGAGCCTGTCCCGTGCCGTCCACATGACCGAGCAGGTGTGAGGGCTACGGGTACCGGCACGCGGCCAGGCCGTAGCTCTCGCAGCTCGCCTGGAACTGCGGCAGCTCGGCACGGGTCTTGTTACGCCAGACCCGGCGCCAGACGGTCACCACCTGGTCGGGGTATTTCAGGCGCCCGTGGCTGCCGTTGTAGCGGGCCAGGGCGTCCACCAGATCGCCGCCCGCCTGCTGGATGTAGTAGGCGAGAATGGTGGTGCCGTAGCGCACGTTGGTTTCCACGTCCGTGAGGTTGTCCTGCGGGCGACCGATCTCCAGGCGCCAGAACGGCATCACCTGCATGAGTCCCTGGGCACCCACGCGCGAGATGGCGAAGCGGTCGAAGCGGCTCTCCACCTGCATGACGGCGAGCACCAGATCGGCGTCCAGCTTCTGGCGGTGCGCTTCCCGGTAGACGGTTTTCAGCAGGTCGAGGCGTTCGTCGTGATCGCTCAGATATCGGGCGAGGCGTTGCTCCGAGGCGGTGAGCCACACCTCGGCATCGAAACGATCTGCGGTGTCGCTGGTGTCTGCCAGGCTTGCCGCCAGGCGGGCGATCAGCGCCGGATCGATGGGCTCTGTGCCCACCGGATGGGCCGAGTCGGCGCGTACCGGCCCGGCGAAGGCGCAGAGCAGCAGCAGGATGTGGAAGGGCGTTCCACGGCGGTGCGGGCGTCGCGATCTGGAGATCGCTCGTACCGGCGGCATCACTGGCTCGTCAGCCTCGACAGCAGAGCTTCGGGAGGCTCGGTCGCGGTCTCGCCGGTGCGACGGTTCGAGTATTCCAGCGCGCCGTCCTTGAGGCCGCGTTCGCCCACGGTGACCCGGTGGGGGATCCCCACGAGGTCCGCGTCGGCGAACTTGATGCCGGGACGCTCGTCCCTGTCGTCGAGCAGCACGTCCACCCCCGCTTGCTGAAGCCGTCGATGCAGATCGTCGGCGGCGCCACGCACCGCCTCGGACTTATGATAGTTGAGCGCCAGCACGTGAACCTGAAAGGGTGCGATGGGCGTGGGCCATTTGATGCCGACGTCGTCATGGTTCTGCTCGATGATGGCGGCGACCAGGCGGGTGATGCCCATGCCGTAGCAACCCATGATGGGCGCCACCTTGCGGCCGTCGGCGTCGAGCACGGTGGCGCCCAGAGGCTCGCTGTACACCCTGCCGAGCTGGAAGATGTGGCCCACCTCGATGCCGCGCAGAAACGCCAGCTCTCCCTGGCCGCCGGGCGCCGGATCGCCGGGCCTGACGTTGCGCACGTCCACCACCCGCTCCGCGTCCACCGTGACGTCCACGTCCCAGTTGACGCCGGCGTGGTGCTTGCCGGCCTCGTTGGCGCCGCAGACGAAGTCAGCCACGGCGAACGCCTCGTGATCCACGTACAGCGGCAGCGCGAGCCCGACCGGGCCCAGCGAGCCCGGCCGGCAGCCGGTGGTCGCCTCGATCTCGGCGTCGGTAGCGAACGTCAGCGGCGCGGCGACGCCGTCCAGCTTCGCGGCCTTGATCTCGTTCAGCGCGTCGTCGCCGCGCAGCACCAGCGCAACCAGCCCGTGCTCGCCTTGCACCACCAGCGTCTTCAGACACCGCGCCGCATCCACGTCGAGGAGCTTGGCCACCTCGGCGATGGTGCCGGCGCCCGGGGTCGGCACCGTGTGCAGCATCTGTCGGGCGGCGGGACGCGGGGCCGGCGGAGCGGCGATGGCCTTCTCCAGATTGGCGGCGTAGCTACCGCCGGTCGCGTAGGCAATGACGTCTTCGCCCGATTCGGCCAGCACGTGAAACTCGTGGCTGTTCGAGCCGCCGATGTTGCCGGTATCGGCTTCCACCGCGCGGAAGTCGAGCTGCATGCGCGCGAGGATGCGCCCGTAGCAGTCGTACATCTCCTGGTAGGTCTCATCGAAGCTCGGCTGATCCAGATGGAACGAGTAGCCGTCCTTCATGGTGAACTCGCGGGCGCGCATGACGCCGAACCGCGGCCGGATCTCGTCGCGGAACTTGGTCTGGATCTGAAAGAAGTTGCAGGGGAGCTGCCGGTAGCTGTGCACCTCGCGGCGGAACAGATCGGTGATGATTTCCTCGTGAGTCGGGCCCAGACAGAACTCCCGCTGATGGCGGTCCGCCAGGCGCAGAAGCTCCGGGCCGTACTTCTGCCAGCGGCCGGACTCCTGCCAAAGCTCGGCCGGCTGCACGACGGGCATCAGCACTTCCTGGGCGCCGCTCAGGGTGAGCTCGTCGCGGACGATCCGCTCGATGTTGCGGATGACCCGAAGCCCCAGCGGCAGCCAGGTATAAAGGCCCGAGGCGACCTGACGGATGAGCCCGGCGCGCAGCATCAGGCGATGGCTGGCCACCTCCGCGTCGGCGGGCGTTTCCTTCAGAGTGGGAATGAGCAGGCGGCTCTGACGCATGGTCCTTTCCTGTTGTGCCGATGAAGTTCGGTGACGCTTCGCTTCCGGTTCGGAACGTGAGGCCCCGGGAGTGGAAAGAAATCAGAAACCGGGCCGTAAAAAAAGGGCCGGTGCGGGTGCCGGCCCTTTTTTCGTCTGCCCCTTTATGGCGTTTGGTAGAGGTCGTGAGCCGAACTGCGTTCGGCTCAGGCGAGCTTCGATCGCCCGACCGCTCCTACTGCAACCTCCTTCAGGAGACCATCTCCTTCAGGAGACCATCTCCTTCAGGAGACCATCTCCTTCAGGCGCTTGAGCGGGGTCACCCGGACGCGGGTCGTTGCCGGCTTGGCGGGAATGACGATCTCCTCACCGGTGGCCGGGTTGCGTCCCATGCGCTTCTTGGTGGCCGGCCGCTTCACCGAGCGGACCTTCAGTAGTCCCGGCAGGGTGAACTCGCCCGCGCCCCGCTTCTTGATGTGACGCTCGATCAGGCTCTCGAGCTCGAGAAGCACGGAGTCCACCTGCTTGCGGGACAGCTCCGTGTTCTGAGCGATTTCGTTGAGAATCCCGGTCTTGGTCATCTTTTTGCCGACCGGGGCGCTTTTGGAAGCCGCCGCCGCCTTCTTGGCGGGCGCCTTCTTCCGGGCTGCCGGCCGCTTGGCGGCCGCTTTCTTGGTGGCAGCCTTCTTGGCGGGCGCCTTCTTCTTGGCCGCTGCTTTGCGCTTGGCCGGAGCTTTCTTCGTTGCCATTAATCGTTCCCTTTGCAGTGATTAGCTAAACGGGGCAATTCCTCACCTGCTCTGCACCCCCCTCCCTACCAGGGAGCCTTCTTCGGTACCCGGAGCTTCGGGGTTTCACCCAGTTCCTATTGAGAAACCTCTGCACGTCGCGGGATCTCAATGCGGCGCTTTATAGCTTATGCGCTGGGCGCAGGCAACAAAATTGCAACGAAATAGCTGTATTTTTGCTGATTTTTTTACGATCATGCGCCGCTCCCGGGCCTGCTGCTTCCTACGAGAAAAGCCGATGCCGATCTACGAGTACCGATGCGACAACTGCAGTCACGAATTCGAGACCATTCAGAAGTTGAGCGAACCGCCGCTCAGAACCTGTCCTGCATGCGAAAAAGACGCGCTGCGCAAGAAAGTAACGGCGGCCGCATTCCGTCTGAAGGGCGGCGGCTGGTACGAGACCGACTTCAAGTCCGATAAGAAGCGCAACGTCGCCGGCGAGGAAAAATCCGCCAAGGACGCTGGTAAGGACGCCGGAAAAGACGCTGGCAAAGACGCTGGCGGCAAGACCTCGGGCAACGACGGCTCGAGCAAGAGCGGCGATGGAGCGTCTAAGAGCACCGACGCCGGCAAGTCCGGCAGCGAGTCGAAGGGCAAGTCCGCCGCCGGGAACAAGGGAGCGGAGTAACCCAAGCGGAACGGAAGCGAGCGAAACGACGGGCGAACGACGATGCGAAGCCATTACTGCGGTGAGGTCAGTGCCGCGCAGATCGGGGAGCAGGTGGAGATCTGCGGCTGGGTGCACCGCCGCCGGGATCACGGCGGGGTGATCTTCCTGGACGTGCGCGACCGCACCGGTGTCGTGCAGGTGGTCTACGACCCCGACACCAAGGATAGCTTCGCCACCGCCGACCGGGTTCGCAACGAGTACGTCCTGCAGTTGCGCGGCCGCGTGCGCCCGCGGCCGGAAGGTACCGTCAATCCGGAGATGGCCACCGGCGAGGTGGAAGTGCTCGGGGCGACGCTCGAGATCCTGAACGCTTCGGCGACGCCACCGTTCCAGCTCGACGCCCATTCGGAGGCGGGCGAGGACGTGCGCCTCAAGCACCGTTATCTGGATCTCAGGCGTCCGGAGATGCAGGAGCGTCTGAAGATGCGGGCGCGCATCGTCAGCAACGTGCGCCGTTACCTCGAGTCCCGCGGGTACTGGGAAATCGAGACGCCCACCCTGACCAAGACCACGCCGGAAGGCGCCCGCGATTACCTGGTGCCGAGCCGGACGCATCCCGGACATTTCTTCGCCTTGCCGCAGTCACCGCAGCTCTACAAGCAGCTGCTGATGGTCTCCGGCATGGACAAGTACTATCAGATCGCCCGCTGCTACCGCGACGAGGATCTTCGCGCTGATCGGCAGCCGGAGTTCACCCAGATCGACATCGAAGCGTCGTTCGTCACCGAAGAGGCGATCCGCGAGCTTACCGAGAGCATGTTGCATCTGGTCTTCAAGGAAGTGCTGGGCGTGGATCTGCCGCGCTTTCCGGTGCTCGCTTACGACGATGCCATTCGCCGTTACGGCAGCGACAAGCCAGACCTGCGCAACCCGCTCGAGCTGGTGGACGTGGCCGACCTGATGCGCAGCGTCGAGTTCAAGGTCTTCAACGCGCCGGCCAACGACGCGAAAGGCCGGGTGGTGGCGCTGCGCGCGCCTGGCGGCGGCAGTCTCAGCCGCAAAGTGATCGACGACTACGGCGAGTTCGTCGGCCGCTACGGCGCCAAGGGTCTCGCCTACATCAAGGTCAACGATCTGGCGGCGGGCAGCGAAGGGCTGCAGTCGCCGATTCTCAAGTTCCTGCCGGAGCAGGTGGTGGGCGACCTGCTCGGCAGGGTGGGCGCCGAGAACGGCGACGTGGTCTTCTTCGGCGCCGACAAGGCAACCACGGTGGCGGACGCCATGGGCGCGCTCAGGAACGAGCTGGGTCGGGATCTGGGCCTGGTGAAGGAAGGCTGGGCGCCGTGCTGGGTCGTCACCTGGCCGATGTTCGAGGAGGCCCGTGACGGCGCTCTGGCGCCCGTCCATCATCCGTTCACCCGCCCCACCTGCAGCCCCGAGGAGCTGCTGGCGGATCCGGCGGGGGCCAAGGCGGCCGCCTACGACGTGGTGCTGAACGGCTACGAGCTCGGCGGCGGCTCGCTGCGGATTCACGACGAGGCGATGCAGAACGCGGTGTTCAAGGTGCTCAGCATGGAGCAGGAAGCCCAGGTGAAGTTCGGTTTTCTGCTGGAAGCGCTGCGCTACGGCTGTCCGCCCCACGGCGGCATCGCCCTGGGGCTCGACCGGCTGGTGATGCTGATGACCGGCACCCACGCGATCCGTGACGTGATCGCGTTCCCCAAGACCCAGACCGCCGCCTGCCTCATGACGTCGGCGCCGAGCATCGTCGACGAGCACCAGCTCCGGGAGCTGCACATCCGCCTGCGCGCGACATCCTCGTAGGACCCGATACGTCTGAAGGAATCGAACCATGGCCGGCCACAGCAAATGGGCCAACATCAAACACAAGAAGGCCCGCCAGGACGCCAAGCGGGGCAAGGTCTTCACCAAGCTGATCCGTGAGATCACCGTCGCCGCGCGCATGGGCGGGGGCGACCCCAACGACAACTCGCGACTGCGCCTGGCCATGGACAAAGCCATTGGTCAGAACATGCCCAAGGACACCATCGAGCGCGCCATCGACCGCGGCACCGGCGGTGGCGAAGGCGCCAACGTCGAAGAGTTGACCTACGAAGGTTATGGGCCGGGCGGCGTCGCGATCCTGGTGGAAGCCATGACGGACAACCGCAACCGCACCGTGGCCGAGGTTCGCCACGCCTTCAGCAAGCACGGCGGCAATCTCGGCACCGACGGCTCGGTGGCTTACCTGTTCAGCCGCCGGGGCGTCGTCAGCTTTGCCCCGGGCTGCGGACGAGGATCGGGTGATGGAGGCTGCGCTGGAGGCCGGCGCCGACGACATCGACGTGGAAGACGACGGCAGCATGTCGGTGGTCACGCCCTGGGAGAGCCTCGGCGACGTGGCCGCGGCGCTCCGCGAAGCGGGCCTCGAGCCCGAGGATGTCGAGGTGAGCATGGTGCCGAGCACGTACGTGCCCTGCGAGGTCGAGCAGGCCCGCACGGTGCTCGGTCTCATCGACGCCCTCGAGGAGCTCGACGACGTGCAGAACGTCTACAGCAACGGCGACTACCCGGAAAGCGCGTATGAGCCGTGACGTGGGAGCGACCCACATGAGGGGTGATGTGGGAGCGACCTCCCGGTCGCGATCCGGCGATCGCTCCTGCGACGCGGCGCGACCGTGTAGAGCGGAGGGCTCCCACGAAGCGTCGCGACCGGGAGGTCGCTCCCACAAGGCGTCGCGACCGGGAGGTCGCTCCCACACAGAGTCGCGACCGCGTAGAGCTGAGGGCTCCCACCCGCCGGCATCCGGTGGCTAGCCGCCGGGTGCTGGGCATCGATCCCGGCTCACGGGTGACGGGATACGGCATCGTCGAGATCTCGCCTTCCGGCACCGCGTATTGCGCCAGCGGCTGCATCCGGCCGCGCGCCGGCAGTTTCGTCGAGCGTCTCGGCGAGATCTACCGGGGCGTGGAGTCGCTGATCCGCGAGCATCGGCCGGACGAGGTGGCCATCGAGGAGGTGTTCCTGGCCACCAACCCGGCGTCGGCCCTGAAACTGGGTCAGGCCCGCGGGGCGGCGATCGCAGCCGCCGTAGCCGGGCGGATCGGGGTAACCGAATATGCGGCGCGCACGGTGAAACTGGCGGTGGTGGGGACCGGCAAAGCCACCAAGCCCCAGGTTCAGCACATGGTGCGGGTGCTGCTGGCGTTGCCCGGCTACCCCTCCGCCGACGCCGCCGATGCGCTTGCGATTGCCATTTGTCACGTCAATACTGCGCGATTGAAAGCGCCCTAGGAATCTCTCGTAACCGCATGATCGGCCGCATAGAAGGTCAGCTCGTCGAGATCACCGACAACGTCCTGCTGCTGGCCGTCGGCGGGCTGTGCTACGAAGTCGAGGTGAGCCACAACGTGCTCGCCGATCTGCCAGGCCGCGACCGTAGCGTGCGGCTGTACACCCACTTCGTGGTTCGCGAAGACGCCCAGCAGCTCTACGGTTTCTCATCCCGGGCCGAGCGGGACCTGTTCCGGGTATTCATCCGCATCAGCGGCGTGGGCCCGAAGCTCGCGATGGCACTCATCTCGACCGTCGGCCTCGGCGAGCTTGCCGCGTCGGTGCGGGCCGGGCAGGTGGGCGTGCTTACCCGGGTGCCCGGGGTCGGGCGCAAGACGGCCGAGCGGTTGATCCTGGAGCTGCGGGACAAGCTGCCGGAGACCGTGATGCCGCCGCCGGTGGCGGTCAGCGGCGTGGGCAGCGCTGCGGTGCAGGAAGCCCAGGAGGCGCTGGTCGTGCTGGGCTACCGGCCCGCTGAGGCCGCACGCCTCGTCGACAGCGTCAAGAGCCAGGGCGACACCGTTGAAGCGCTGGTGCGGGCGGCGCTCCGCCACGCGGGGCGGCAGGCCGAGGCGGCGTCGTGAGCATCGAGCCCGACCGCCTGGTCAGCGCCGCCGGCCGGGACGATGAACAGCGCGTCGACCGGGCACTCAGGCCCGTACGCCTGGCCGACTACGTGGGCCAGGACGACGTCCGCGAGCAGATGGACATCTTCATCCGTGCCGCGCGAGGCCGCGGTGAGTCCCTCGACCACACCTTGATCTTCGGCCCGCCCGGCCTCGGCAAGACCACGCTCGCGCACATCATTGGCCATGAGATGGGGGTGGCGGTGAAATCCACCTCGGGGCCGGTGCTGGAGCGCCCGGCGGAGCTGGCCGCCATGCTCACCAACCTCGAGCCCGGCGACGTGCTGTTCGTCGACGAGATCCATCGGCTGTCCCCGGTGGTTGAAGAAATCCTCTATCCCGCCATGGAGGATTACCAGATCGACATCCTCATCGGCGAGGGGCCGGCGGCGCGCTCTCTGAAGCTCGATCTGCCGCGGTTCACCCTGGTGGGCGCCACGACCCGGGCGGGGCTTCTGACCTCGCCGCTGCGCGACCGCTTCGGCATCGTGCAACGATTGGAGTTCTACACGGTCGAACAGCTCAGACAAATCGTGCTTCGCTCTGCCGGCAAGCTCACGCTCGACATCCACCCGGAAGGCGCCGAGGAGATCGCGCGCCGGTCCCGTGGCACGCCGCGCATTGCCAACCGGCTGCTCAGGCGGGTGCGGGATTTTGCCGAGGTGCGCGCCGACGGCGTGATCACCCGCACGGTGGCCGATCAGGCGCTCAACATGCTGAGTGTCGACCGGGAAGGATTCGACGCCATGGACCGGCGCCTGCTCGAAACCATCATCGACAAGTTCTCGGGCGGGCCGGTGGGGCTCGATTCCCTGGCGGCCGCCGTGAGCGAGGAGCGGGACACCATCGAGGACGTGCTGGAACCGTATCTCATCCAACAGGGCTATCTGATGCGAACGCCCCGCGGCCGCGTTGCCACCGACAAGGCCTATCTGCATCTGGGGCTGCCCCGAAGCGCTGCGGTGGAGCAGGCGGCCGCCAGGCAATCCCCGCTCGATCTGGACTGACGGGACGACGAGGAACGCGACTTGCCGGAAAAGCTTTCGATATTCGAGCTGGTGTCGAACGCCAGCGCGCTGGTACAGGTGGTGCTGCTGCTGCTGCTGATGGCGTCCATGATCTCGTGGGTGATGATCTTTCAGCGCTGGTTCTCGCTGCGGCGTGTCCAGGGTGAGATCGAGGACTTCGAGGATCACTTCTGGTCGGGCATCGACCTGCGCCAGCTTTACAACGATCTGGTCGACGAGGAGGCGCTGACCGGCATCGAAACGGCGTTCGTGGCGGGCTTCAAGGAGTTCACCCGGCTCTCCGAGGAGGGCTCGGGCGATCCGGACGCCATCATGCAGGGAGTGCAGCGGGCCATGCGCATCGCGCTCACCCGCGAGGAGGAACGCCTGGAGCAGCATCTGCCCTTTCTCGCCACGGTGGGCTCCACCAGCCCGTACGTCGGCCTGTTCGGCACGGTATGGGGCATCATGAATTCGTTCCGGAGCCTCGCCAACATGACTCAAGCGACCCTGGCGTCGGTGGCGCCGGGCATCTCCGAGGCCTTGGTGGCCACCGCCATGGGTCTGTTCGCGGCAATACCCGCGGTCATTGGTTACAACCGTTTCTCGGCCCGCGTGGAAGCGCTGATGAAGCGCTACGAGGCGTTCAGCGACGAGCTGATCAGCATCCTGCATCGGGTCGCGCACGCCAGGCAGGCGTGAGGAGGCGTCATGGCGAAACGACGCAAGCCCATGTCCGAGATCAACGTGGTGCCCTACATCGACGTGATGCTGGTGCTGCTGGTGATCTTTATGGCCACGGCGCCGCTGTTGACCCAGGGCGTGGTGGTGGACCTGCCAGACGCGCCGTCGGAGCCGGTTCCGCAGGATCAGGACGATCCGCTGGTGGTGTCGGTACGCAAGGACGGCGCGATTTTCGTCAATCTCGGCATCCAGAACGCCGACGACGAAGGCACCCGAGTGACCATCTACTCGCTCGAGGATCAGGCGGGGAAGATCATCCATGCCCGCACGGACGTACCGGTGTACGTGAAGGCCGACCACCAGCTCGATTACGGAACGGTCGTTCGGGTGATGAGCGTGCTGCAGAAGGCGGGGGCGAAGAGCGTGGGCCTGATCACGGAGCCGCCGGAAACGGTGGAAAGCTGATCGGGCTGTCCGGTCGTCGCCATGGATGCGGTCCGCCAATACACGGTTCCGGTTCTTCTTGCGCTGACGTTGCATCTGCTCGCCGGCATGGGCCTCTACGCCAACTGGAATCCGGCGCAGCGCGAGACGCGCATCATCAAGCCCCACGCCGTGCAATCTACCCTGGTGGTGCTGGAGCCGAAGGCGAAGCCCAAGCCGAAAGCCGCTCCGCCGCAGCCGGTTCCACAGCCGCCGCCGCGGGCGGCCGAGCCGAAGCCCGCAGCGAAACCTGCGCCCAAGCCGGCGGCGGAAAAGCCGAAGCCCAAGCCGGATGCCGAGGCCGAGCGCGCCCGGCGCGAGGCCGAGCAGAAGAAGGCTGCGGAGGAAAAGGCTCGGCGGGAACGCCTGGAGGCGCTGTCCCGGCAGGAGTTCCGGAAGGCGCTGAACGCCGAAGCCTCGCAGCTCGCCGAGGCCCAGACGAGCGAGGACGAAGCGCTGGCCCAGTCTTACCGGAACGGCATCTATCAGACGGTGGTGGCGAACTGGTCGCGGCCGCCGTCGGCCCGCAACGGCATGGAGGCCAAGCTCCTGGTGGAGCTGGTACCGACCGGCGACGTGGTCAACGTGACGTTGCTCGAGTCCAGCGGCAACGCCGCCTTCGACCGTTCCGCCGAGGCGGCAGTGAAGAAAGCCAAACGTTTCGACGTCCCGAAGGAGCCGGACGTCTTCGAAGACTACTTTCGGCGTTTTACTCTGTTGTTCAGACCGGAGGATCTGTTGCGGTGAGATTGATCAAATTTACCCTGTCCGTCGTGCTCGCCCAGTGCCTGCTCGCCCATGCCGCATTCGCGGCCGAGCCGCTGGACACCATCATCATCGATGCCGGGTATGACAAGCAGACCCGCATTGCGGTGGTTCCGTTCGAGCACGGGCCGCAGTTTTCCGGCAATCAGGAGATGTCCGAGATCATCGACTTCGATCTGTCCCGAAGCGGCCAGTTCGCGCCGCTCGAGCGGGACAACATGCTGTCGTTTCCCAGCCGCCCGGAGCAGATGATCATGCGGGACTGGCGGGTGCTGGGCATGGAGTACGTGGTGATCGGCAGCCTCAGCACCCTGGCGAACGGTGACACTCAGGTGACGTTCCACCTGTTCGACGTGGTGAACCAGAGGAAGATGCTCACCGACCAGGTCTCCGGCAGCCGGGACGAATGGCGGAGCGTGGCGCATCAGGTCTCCGACAAGGTGTTCGAGGCGATCACCGGGATCCGCGGCGCGTTCGACACCAAGATCCTCTACGTGCTGGCCCAGGGATCCGGATCGCCCAGCGCGAAGTATTCACTGGAGATGGCCGATTCCGACGGCGAGCGCTCGAAGACCCTGTACTCGTCCGACGAGCCCATCATGTCGCCGAGCTGGGGCCCGAACGCGCGCCGCGTCGCCTTCGTCACCTGGCGTGACCGCCACCAGATGATCGAGCTGATGGATCTCGACACGCAGTCTCGGCGAATCCTGCCCTCGTTGCCCGGCATCAACGGTTCTCCGGTGTTCTCGCCGGACGGCAACAGCATGCTCATGGTGCTGTCCCGCGACGGCAATCCGGAGATCTACCTGATGACGCTCGCCGACCAGCGCCTGCGCCGGCTCACCAATCACCATGCCATCGACACGGAGCCGAGCTTCTCGCCCGACGGTCGCTTCGTGATATTCACCTCCGACCGCGGCGGCGCGCCGCAGATCTACCGGCTGGAGCTGGCGACCAACATGGTGGAGCGGCTGACGTTTCAGGGTGACTACAACGCCCGCGCGCGCCTGTTGCCAGACGGCAAGCATCTGGTGTACGTGCACCGGGTGGACGGCCGCTACTACATCGCCTGGCAGGATCTCGAACGGGACGACGTACGCGTGCTGACGCAGACGTCGGTGGGGCTCGACGAGTCGCCGTCGCTGGCGCCCAACGGCACCATGCTAATGTATGCGACGCAGGACAAGGGTAGAGGTATACTGGCGGTCGTCTCAATAGACGGCCGTGTGAAGTATCGCCTCCCGTCATCCTCGGGGGACGTCCGGGAACCTGCGTGGTCGCCTTATCTCCACTGAGACTCTCCGCTGATGAGAAGACGGAGCTTTTCGACCCCGGATGACGAGCAGATCGAGTAATCGGAGCGATTTCATGACGAAACACTGGTTGCGGAACCTGACGGTTCTGTTCATTGCCGGCGTGTTGCTGGCAGGTTGTGCTGGACGGGGCACTCAGACCGAGCCCGCCGAGCCATCCGAGGAACCCGTGGAAACGCCGGACACCACGCCGCCGCCCACCGCGGCGCCGACGGCGCAACCGGAAACCAACGAGAACGGCATTCCGTACATTCCCGGCACCACCAAGCTGCTGCCGCGCACGTACTACTTCGACTTCGACAAGTCCGTGATCTCCCGGGACGACCTGGACTCCCTGCGGATGCACGCGGACTTCCTGCGTAACAACCCGGATCGCAACATCGTCATCGAGGGTCACGCCGACGAACGCGGCACCCGCGAGTACAACCTGGCGCTGGGCGAGCGCCGCGCGGACGCCATCCGCAGCTTCCTGGTCTCCTCCGGTGTGTCGCCCCAGCAGATCGAAATCGTCAGCTACGGCGAGGAGCGTCCGGAAGATCCTGGCCACAGCGACGCAGCCTGGTCACGCAACCGGCGCGCCGTGCTGATCTACCGCTGAGGGAGCCATGACTCGAGCCGCCATTCTGCGCCGCGCCCTGCCCACCGCCGTTGGCGCAGCGCTCGTGTGTCTGTCCCTTGGCGGCCGAGCGGCGGTGCCGGTGGAGGATTCTTCGCAAGCCGCTCCCGGCCACCGCTCGACGGAGAGTTACTCGCAGCAGGAGAGCTACGGTCAGCAGGGGGGCTACGGCCAGCAGAATGCGGGCGGGTCAGGCACTGGGGGCGGCAATCTCTCCGATCTGTTCTATCAGCTTCAGGTGCTTCAGCAGGACGTGCAGGATCTACGTGGCCAGCTGGAAGAGCAGGGTCATCGGCTCGATCGTCTCGCCAAAGACCAGCAGGAGCAGTACCTGGATCTCGACCGCCGCATGCAGGCGCTCCGAGGCGGCGCGTCCGGCGGCGCAGGCAGCGGCTCGAACGCTGCTGGCGGTTCGGCTGCGGGCGCCCCCGGGGCCGGCGAGCCGGGCGAGGACTACGCCCCGTCGGGTTCTTCGGGCGGCGGCGCTTCGGGCGGTGGCGAGCGGGACGCCTATTCGTCCGCTTTTCAGCTCATGAAGCAGCGCCAGTTCGATGAGGCCATCCAGGCGTTCGATCAACTCGTCACGAACTACCCCAACGGCGCCTATACGCCGAACGCGTTCTACTGGCTGGGAGAGCTGTACCTGGCGAAAAACGAGCTGGAGAAGGCGCGCCAGTATTTCGCCCAGGTGGTAAACCTGTATCCCGACCATCAGAAGGTGCCGGACGCGCTGTACAAGCTTGGCGTGGTCTATCACCAGCTTGGTGACGACGAGCGCGCCCGAGATTACCTGAGCAAGGTGCAGAAGCAATATCCGCAATCTTCGGCCGCCGGGCTCGCCCAGACCTACCTCTCAGAGCTCTGAGCTTGCCGTGGGAGCGGCCACCGGCCGCGATCGTCCATGCCATCGACATCCCAGCTCCGCATTACCGAAATCTTCCTCTCGCTGCAGGGCGAGACCACCTTCGCCGGGCTGCCCACGGTGTTCGTGCGGCTCACCGGCTGTCCCTTGCGCTGCGGCTACTGCGACACCGCGTACGCGTTCAGCGGCGGCGCCACCATGGCGCTCGACGACGTGGTGACCGCGGGTGACCGACTATCGGTTCGGCCACGTCACGGTCACCGGTGGTGAACCGCTGGCGCAGCCGGCGGCGCCGACGCTGCTCGAAGCGCTCTGCGACTGCGGGCTACCGTCTCGCTCGAGACCAGCGGCGCCCTCGACGTTTCGCCCGTGGACCCGCGGGTGGTAAAGATCCTCGACATCAAGACGCCGGGCTCCGGCGAGGTGGCGCGCAACCGCTGGCAGAATCTCGAGCATTGCAGCCGCCGCGACCAGGTCAAGTTCGTGATCTGCGACCGAACGGACTACGACTGGGCGAAATGGAAGTGCGACGAGCTCGGCCTTGCCGAACGCTTCGGCGCCGTGCTGTTCTCGCCCTGCGCCGGCACCTTGCCCGCCCGGGAGCTGGCGGACTGGATCGTCGCAGACCGGTCTGGCGGTGCGGATGCAAATTCAGCTCCACAAGTACCTGTGGGGCGACGAGCCCGGCCGCTGATGGCACCCGCGCAGCCGTGGTCCTGGTATCCGGCGGGCTCGATTCCGCCACCACTCTGGCGCTGGCGCGGCAGGCGGGGTTTCGTTGCTATCGCGCTGTCGTTCGCTTACGGGCAGCGCATGCGGTGGAGTTGCAGGCGGCGGCAGCGTGGCCAGAGCGCGGGCGGCGCCGTGGAGCACCGCGTCATCCCCATCGACCTCACGGTGTTCGGCGGCTCCGCGCTCACCGATCCGTCCATCGCCGTGCCGGAGGCGCCCGGCGAGGGCATCCCGGTGACGTATGTGCCGGCCCGCAACACGGTGTTTCTGTCCCTGGCGCTGGCGTATGGCGGAAGTGCTGGAGTCGCGCGACATCTTCATCGGCGTGAATGCGGTGGACTATTCCGGTTACCCCGATTGCCGGCCGGAGTTCATCCGCGCGTTCGAGCACCTCGCCTCGGTCGCCACCCGAGCCGGGGTGGAAGGCGCTGCGTTCCGCGTGCATGCGCCCCTCATCGCGCAGAGCAAAGCCGACATCATCCGCCGCGGCATCGCGCTTGGCGTGGACTACGCGACGACCGTTTCCTGCTATCAGCCGGATGACCAGCGGCGCCGCCTGCGGGCGCTGCGATAGCTGCCGCATCCGGCGCGACGGCTTCGCCGCCGCGGGCGTGCCGGACCCCACTCGGTACGCATAACGATCTTTGTGGGAGCGGCCTCCCGGCCGCGATTGGGCGGATCGATCAGAAGATCGCGGCCAGGAGGCCGCTCCCACAGGCCGCTCCCACAGGCCGCTCCCACAGGCCGCTCCCACAGGCCGCTCCCACAGGCCGCTCCCACAGGCCGCTCCCACAGGCCGCTCCCACAAGGCCGCTCCCACACGGGTCAGGCCCGGCGGCCCAGGTCGATCAGCTTGCGGCACGTCACCGCATAGAGGGAGAAATCCGGCGCGGTGGCGTGCTGGGCGTCTTCAATGGTGTGCTGCCAGGCGCGCAGCAGTCCGGCGTTGGCGTCGAGCCAGGCAGTGACGTCGCCGGCGGCGTGGGTGAATACCCGGGACGCCAGCCGCCCCTGCTCCATCACCAGGTCGTCGATGAGCGAATCCCGTTCCATGGTCTGCCAGTGGCTGGCCGGCGGAAATTGAGCGAGGCGGGTAATCAGCCATTCGAGGCTCAGTCGCTCGCCCACCTCGCCGTAGATGTGCACCAGGTCCTGGGGCTCGGCGCCGCAGCGCTCGGCGGCAGCAATCACCGTCAGAGCGGTGGCGAGATCGGCCGAGCCGGCCAGCTCCTCGGCCGTGGCTTCCGGCAGCCCGTGCTCGCGGAGGTGCTGGAGGCGCTCGAGGCGGTTGGCCTGCACGGCGGCACTGAACAGCGCATCACGCTCGTTGCGCAGGGTCTCGATGCCTGCCCGATAACGGTTGGTGAGGGTCGAGACGTCGAGATTCGTGCGTTCGTGGCGGAGCAGCCAGCGGGTGGCGCGGCGGCCGAGCCGAACCAGCTCGGCCAGCGCATCGAGCCGTATGGTGGCGTCGACCCCATGCAGTGACTCGATGTGATGGAAGCGCTCGCGCAGGCGGAAGCAGGCGGCGGCACCGATGTAGGCGCGCAGGATCTCCTCGACGCTGGCGCTGACGAACTCCATCAGGTGGGTAACGAAGGTGATGCCCATGTGGTGCACCACGTCGTTGGCGAGTTGGGTGGAAATGATTTCCCGGGCCAGTCGGTGACTCCGGACGGCATCGGGGTAGCGCTGCTCGAGCAGGGTGGGGAACGGCTCGAAGATCTCGCCGGCGATGGCCGGATCCGAGCTGATGTCCACCTCGGCAGGATCAGCCACCAGCCGGTTCAAGGCGTTCTTGATGTGGGCCTTGGCGAACGCCATCAGCACCGCGAGCTCCGGCCGCGTCAGCGTTTCCTGGCGGCTGGTGCGCTCCATGAGCTGCTCGTCGCTCGGCAACCCCTCGAGAATCCGGTCGAGCTGCTCCCGGCTCTCCATGATGCCGATGAACCGCTGGTACTCCGAGGGATGGTCCACCACCTGGCGCTGCGCCAGGCTCAGCATCTGCGCCTGCCGGAAGTTGTTGCTGAGCACCAGCTCGGCGACCTCATCGGTCATCTCTTTCAACAGCTGGTTGCGGTGCTTCTCGGTGAGCTCACCGTCGGCCACCAGCTGGTTCAAGGCGATCTTGATGTTGACCTCGTGATCGGAGCAGTCGACGCCGGCCGAGTTGTCGATGAAGTCGGTGTTGATGGAGCCGCCGGCCCGGGCGAACGCCACGCGGCCGAGCTGGGTGACCCCGAGATTGCCGCCCTCGCCGACCACCTGACAGCGCAGCTCTTCCGCGTCCACCCGTACCGTGTCGTTGGCTCGATCTCCCACCTCGGCGTGTGACTCCGCGGCGGACTTGATGTAGGTGCCGATGCCGCCGTTCCAGATGAGCCCGACCGGTGAGCGCAGCAGCTCGTGGATCAGCTCGTCCGGCGAGAGCCGCTCCGCCTGGATGTCGAAGGCCGCGCGCACCTCGGGGGTCAGCACAATGGACTTGAGGTTCCGGCTGTAGACGCCGCCGCCGGACGAGATCAACGTGGTGTCGTAGTCGGACCAGCCGGAGCGCGGCAGCTCGAACAGCCGCTTGCGCTCCACGAACGACTTTTCCGGGTCTGGACTCGGGTCGAGGAAGACGTGACGGTGGTTGAACGCTGCCACCAGCTTGAGGCTGCGGGACAGCAGCATGCCGTTGCCGAAGACGTCTCCCGACATGTCGCCGATACCGAGCACGGTGATCGGCTGCTGCTGGACGTCGATGCCGCGCTCGGCGAAGTGCCGCTGCACCGATACCCAGGCGCCGCGGGCGGTGATGCCCATGGCCTTATGGTCGTACCCATTCGAGCCGCCGGAGGCGAAGGCGTCGCCGAGCCACAGTCCGTACTCCGCCGCCACCGCATTGGCGATGTCCGAGAACGTCGCCGTGCCTTTGTCCGCGGCTACCACCAGGTAGGGATCTTCGCCATCGTGGCAGCGCACGCCGGGCGGATGCACCACGCGCCCCTCCACCACGTTGTCGGTGAGGTCCAGCAGGCCGCGGATGAAGTCCCGGTAGCAGGCCACCCCCTGCTGGCGGAACGCCTCCGGATCCTCGGCGCCCTGACGCACGATGAAGCCGCCCTTGGCGCCGGTGGGCACGATCACGGCGTTTTTCACGGCCTGGGCCTTCACCAGGCCGAGCACCTCGGTGCGGTAGTCCTCGGCCCGGTCCGACCAGCGCAGGCCGCCCCGGGCGATGGGGCCGCCGCGCAGATGGACGCCCTCCATGGCCCTGGACGCGACGAAGATTTCGTATGCCGGCACCGGCCTCGGCAGGTCGTTGATGGAGCGGGGCTCGAGCTTGAGGGACAGAAACCGCCGGTAATCGCCGGTCTCGGGATCCGTCCGGTAGTAGTTGACCCGCCGGGTGGCCGTCATGAGCGCCAGGTAGCGGCGGAGGATTCGGTCTTCGTTCAGCAATGCGACGCCATCGAAGGCGCTGGAGAGCTCCGTTCCCATGGCGGCCAGCGTCTGGGCGTCGTCCTCGGCGGCCTCGAGCGCGAACTTGCGCTCGAAGTAGTCTACCAGCCGCGCAGCAACGGCCGCGTGTTTGCACAACGTGTCGCTGATGAACTCCTGGCTGAAGCCGAAGCGGATCTGCTTCATGTAACGGGCGTAGGTGCGCAGCACGTTGATCTGACGCCAGTCGAGCCCGGGGTGGAGCAGCAGCCGGTTGTAGCGGTCGTCGTCCACGTCGCCCGCCCAGATGCGACTGAACGCGTCCGCGAAGCGCTCACCGATCTCGGCGATGTCGAGGGGCGCGGGGTACACCAGATCGAAATCCAGCACGGCCGCCATGGGCCGGGTCGCCCGCTCGATGTTGTAGGGGTATTCGGCGCGGATGCGCAGGCCCATGTTCTCGAGGCTCGCGATCACGTCGGAGAGAGGCAGCGGCGAGCCGAGGTGAAACAGCTTGAGGTGCAGCCGCTCGGCGGGTTCCTCGGGTCGCCTGTAGAAGTAGCTGTCGAGGGACCGCTCAGCGGCGAGACCCTCGATGATGTCCAGGTCCTCCACCGCCGTTTCCACGCTGTAGCGCTCACGGTAGCCGGCGGGAAAGGCGAGGGCGTACTCGCGCGCGATCTGCCGGCTCTGCGACTCACCGAAGCGCTCGGCCAGAGCATCCACGAAGTCGGCGTTCCAGTCGCGGGTCACCTTCACCAGCTCGGCTTCCAGCGCCTGGCGATCCACGTCGGGCGGCGCGCCGGGGCGCACGCGCAGGGTGATCTGCAGGCGCACCAGAATCGACTCGCTGAAATACGGCTCGAACTCCCCGTCCTCGGCGCCGTAGGCCTCCGCCAGGATTTCCTGGATGCGCAGACGCGCCTGAGTGCTGTAGAGGTCGCGCGGCAGATAGATCAGGCAATGGACGAATAGGCCATAGGGGTCGTGGCGCACGAACAGCCGGGTGCGGCGCCGCTCGTGGATGTAGGTGATCCCCATGGCCGTCTGGTAGAGCTGATCCTCGGTGATCTGGAACAGCTCGTCTTTCGGATAGGTGGCGAGCACCTGATGGAGCACCTTGCCGTCGAATCCGGAGGGGTCGAGCCCGGAGCGCTCGAGGACGTTGATCACCTTGCGCCGGACCACGGGAATCTGCTCGGGGCGCTGCAGGTAGACGCGGGACGTGTACAGCCCGAGAAACCCGTGTTCGCCGACCACCTTGCCGGCGGCGTCGAACTTGCGGATGCCGATGTAATCGGGGTACGCCGGCCGGTGCACGCGCGACTTGGTCCCGGACTGCGAAAACGACAGCAACGTCGGATGAAGCAGGAACTCCTTGACCCGCTCGCGTTGCTCCGACAGGGCGCGCGGGGTGGCGGTGCGGCGGTTGCGCATGACACCCAGCGTCTCTTGCTCGTCCTGACGGATGGTGTCCTCGCTGTAGTCGAAGCTGCGATAGCCGAGGAACGTGAAGTTGTTCTGGGCCAGCCAGTCGAGAAATTCCAGGGCTTCGTCGACGTCGTCCCGAGGCAGCGGCGGCGGCGCGGACCTGATGGCAGCGGCGATCTCACCAAGCCGGCTTTTCATGGCAGCGAAGTCGCCCACGGCCGATCGTACGTCCGCCAGGGAGGCTTCCAGCCGTGATCGCAGCGCGCGTCAGCTCGCTCTCCGGGATGCGGTCGATCTCCGCGTAGATGAACACCTCGCGCTGGGGCCAGCGCCGGTCGGTGGACAGCGCGGTCACCTGCCCCTTGTCGTCCCGCTCGGTAGACAGCACCACATTGCCGAGGTGATGGGTCACCAGACCGTCGTGGGACAGGGCCATGAGCACGGAATCCGTGACGAACGGCATGTCGGGGGTCATCACCCGCACCACCGTATAGCGCGAGTGCCAGCCGTCCCGGGCGGCGGTAGGGTTGCTCACGTGAATGTCGGTGGCCTGGGGATCCCGCTGGCGGAAGGCGTGCCAGCACTCGATGCTGGCCGCGGAGTCGTTGCGGGCATCGCGCGGCAGCAGGTCCTGCTCGGGAATCCGCGACCACCACAGCCGTGCGAATTCGAGGAGCAGCGGATCGTCTTCCTCCAGACGAGCCTGGATCGCGTCCAGCAGGATGCGGATCTGGTCGGTGTTGTCGCCGATCACGAATACACTGGAGATCTCACCATTTTGCCATTCTACCGTACCCGCGGGCCCCGCTACTGTGGGCGCGGTCTCCAGACCGCGAAATTCAGCCGAGCTCGCCCAGCGCGGCCCGCACCAGCGCCTTCACCGCCCACTGCTTGACCGCTCTGGCGGAGCTTTCGTCGAGCTGCAGCACGTCTTCGAGAACGATCATCGATTCGGTGCCGAGCACCAGCGCGAGCGCGGCTCTCAGCTTGCCGTAGGTGTCGTCGTCGAAGCTCTGGCGTGCCGGCGCCAGGGCCGCATCGATGAGCGGTCCGCGGCGGTTCTGGCGCGCCGGCGCCGCGCCTGGCGTCGCCGTGCGGGTGAGCGAGTGGGCGAGCATGGCGCGCAGCAGCGGCGCGTTGCGGTAGGCGGTTTCGTGCAGGGCCGCCTCCGCCGCCGCCACCCGCTGCTCCGGGCGCGCCGATTCCATGCCGGCGAACAGCGCCTCCGGCTCGGGCACTGTGGCGTCCACGGGCGCTTCTGCCAGCACCGCATCGATGCCGTCGAAGTAGCGGTAGGCGGTGGCCCGGGACACCCGGGCCTCTTTCGCCAGCTCGGCCATCGTCGGACGGCGCCCGTGCTCGAGCAGGCGCGCGGCGGCGCGCAGCAGATCGCGCCGGGTGCGGTGCTGCTGATTGCTGTCGGGCTCGGCGCGGCTCATTGCCCAAGCTGCGCCTGTACCGCGGCCAGATCCATCCACACCTGCTCGGAGGCGAGCTCGCCGGCGGGATTGAACTCCACCACGTGCAGCAACCGGAACGTCAGCGGGCGGTTGCGGCCTTCCAGCCCGAACGGCCGGCCGACGGCGCGTCCTTGCCACTCGGACTCGTCCACCAGGAAGCCGTCGCCGTGCAGGCGGCGGATGGTGCGCACGCGGCCGTCGGCCAGATCGCCGAACAGCGTCTCGTAGAAGGGCCGCGCGCGCTCCCGCCCGACCGTCGCTCCGGTGGGCCAGCCGACGATGTCGTGTCGAGCGTCGGCGGCCAACGTGCCGACGACACCGTCGATGTCATCGCAAGCCTCGTAGCCGAAGTGCTCGTCCATCTTCCGGTCCATGTCCGCGTGGGAGATGCCCATGGTCGTGGTCTCGATGAGTTGGGGGAGCGCGATCATAATGGGCAATGAGACATGACGTCTATAATTGAAGCACACCGTCTTACTTCGGAATGTGACCTTGGTGCCGGCTGACCGAAGCTAACCGCCAGTACCCTTGTGATCTGGCTCAAGCTGGGCATGCAACTTGCTGGCTCGGAACAACCGCGCGGGAACAACGGAAGGAGAGACGGGGCAATGGATCAGTCCACGCTGACCCTGGGAAACGACGCTGGTGGGGAGCTGGTAGTTCGGCGTTGTCGCCGAGTGGCTGGTGTGAGTGGTGGGTCGTCTGGGGCTCGAACCCAGGACCAACGGGTTAAAAGCCCGGTGCTCTACCAACTGAGCTAACGACCCGGAAATCGGGAGCGCGAATTGTATGGCCGCGATGGCGGAGTGTACAACCCTTCGTGGCATTCGCCCGCGCCCGAACTCCGCGCCTTCATGCCAGCCCCAGGAGCCGCGCTTTGGTCGCCTCGTCGGCCGGGTAAAACGTCTCTACGGACAGCTCCTCGACCGTGACGTCCCGGGGCGAGCTGAAGTGCGCGAGCATCGTGAACAGCGAGTAGGTAGTCTCGCCGCGCCGTATCACCATATTGACCGCCGGTGCCGGCGGGGTGGTCCAGTCGGGCGTGCGCCAGCATTCCGGGGCACCGGGCGTATCCAGAATCTCGGCGACGAGCCGCGGTAGCAGCGCGTCGCCGGGGTTGTAGAGCAGGGCACGGCGGGCACGCTGCAGAAAGCCGTAGACCAGTTCTTCCCAGTTGACGATGAAGGGCCGGTACGCGCGCTCATCGAGACACAGACGGACGATCTGAAATTCCGTAGGCGTGCCGATGGCTTCGAGCGCCGCGGCGGTATCGATGAACTCGGCGAAGAACCGTAGTGCGGCCTGGTTGGCCATGATCATGTTCCAGCGGCCGTCGAGCACCAGCGCCGGATACGGCTCGTGATGTGCGAGCGCGAGCTCCAGCGCCTCGCGGAGCAGCGCCATGTTGCCGTCGACGAGTGTGGCTTCGCCATAGCTGGGCGTGAAGCCGCTGCGTTCGAGCAGAGCGTTGCGTTCGCGCAGCGGTATGTCCAGCGCCTCGGACAGGGCGACGATGGTCGGCCGGCTCGGCCGGGAGCGGCCGGTCTCGAGAAAGCTGATGTGGCGCTGGGAGATCCCGCAGCGTGCCGACAGAGCGAGTTGGGAAAGCCGGCGGTGCTGGCGCCAGTCCCGCAGCAGATGGCCGAAGTGGGCGGGCTGGAGGGCGTGGACGGTCATGGCGTTTCCGTGCGACTGGTGGATCGCGGTCGGCGGACCGCGGTGGCGATGCTACTCCGGCGATCTGAAGCTGGACGAGGGCTCCCCATGAAATACGGTCGCGGGGTCAGGCCGCGTGGTCGAGCCGGTGACGCTCGGTGTGGCGGACGAGGAAGTCCCAGATGCTGAGGTTCAGGTCCTCGTCGGCTTCCTCCGCCCAGGCGTGCAGGGCGATCAGCAGCCGCATCCCTTCGCGGTGCAGGGCTTCCACGTCGGAGAGCTTGAGACTGGTGGGCTGGCGGGCGCAGAAGGCAGCGCGGGCGGCGGCCTGCACCGGCTCCGTGGGGCCCGGCTCGACGCTGGCGAAGATCGACTTGATCTCCTGGATGTCGATCATGCGGACATCTACCGCCCGCTCCGCCTCCTGGGAGAGGGCGGTCAGCAGCATGGCGATCATGCCGGTGTTTGCCATCGCGTAGCGCGACGACGTCTCCGGCGCAATGCTCATGGCCAGCTTGCCGGCGAGATCCGCGAGGCCCCGGGGCATTCGGGTGATCATTCGAGCGGCTCCGTGTAGCGATGGGCGGAGCCCGGGTGCAGGCGGTCCACCAGGATGCGGTTCTGCCTGTCGGTCATGACCCAGCCGGCCACCGCGAGGATCGGCTCCTTGGTGGTGCCGTTGACGAAGTCCTCGGTGGAAGAAATCCAGATGGCGAGACCCTTGAGCGATGCGAACACCTGCCACCAGCGGAACACCCGGCGGTCGACCTTCATGCCGCTGGCCTGCTCCCAGATGGCGATCGCCTCGGCCCGCGGCAACAGCCCGCCGGCAAGCTCCCGTTCCGGCCACGCCCACAGCGGGTCGAGGGACCAGGCGAGGTCTTCCAGCGGGTCGCCGATGTGGGCCATCTCCCAGTCGAGAACGCCGCGGATGTCGCCTTCGGTGTCGAACAGGAAGTTGCCCGAGCGGTAATCGCCGTGGACCAGGCAGAGCGCTCCGGACGGCGCCGGCAGGTGCCGGTGCAGCCAGCGGATGGCGGCACGGGCCACCGGCTGGGGATGCAGCGCATCCTTGTCGATGACGTCGGACCAGTAGTCGAGCTCGCGGAGGGCCGGATGCTCCGGCACCTCCATGAACGTCGTCACCCCCAGGTGCTCCACGTTCTGCGCGGCAAGCTTGCCGAGCAGGGTCCACTTTTGCCGGCCGATGCGCTCGCGCAGCTCCGCGTAGGGGGGCTGGGCCAGTGCTGCCGCTGCGGTCTCGCAGCCGGGGATCTCGCCCATCAGCGAGAACGGCCGGTCCAGATACTTCGGATCTTCCTCCAGCAGCAGCGGCTCCGGCACCGGAATCTCCGTGCCGTGCACGGCCTGATAGGTGCGGTATTCAAGCGCCCGCTCGGTGTCGATGAGGCTGGTTGCCGGGTCGCGCCGGAGAATCACCCGCCGCTCGCCGTCGGCGGTTTGCACCTGTACCCGGTAGGTTTCCCGTGACGCACCGCCCGGTATCTGCTCGATGGCGGTGACTGTGGCCTCCTTGCCCCAACGCAGACGGAGATAGGCCGTCAGCCGCTCGCCCAGTTCGTGCAGTGCCGGCTGCATGACAGGCGTGGTCGCGCTCAACCCAGGCGCAGCCGGATCGGCAGGTGCTTGAGCCCGTGCACGAAGCTGGCGCGCAAGTGCTCGGGCTCGCGGACCAGCTCCACGTGCTCGAGGCGGCTCATCAACTGAGTGAAGAATATCCGCATCTCGAGCCGCGCCAGCAGCAGCCCCAGGCACTGATGGGGGCCCGTGCCGAAGGCCAGGTGGCGGTTGGGCTTACGGTCGATGCGGAAGCTGAACGGGTCGCCGAACACCGTTTCGTCGAAGTTGGCGGAGGCGTAGAAAAGCCCCAACGTGTCGCCGGCGCGTATGCGGTGGCCGCGCAGCTCGCAATCCCGGGTCGCCGTCCGCGAGAACTGGGCCACCGGCGTGGTCCAGCGGATCATTTCCTCCACCGCCAGCTTCACGCATTCCTCGTCACCGGCGCCGGCGCGCAGCGCGTCGAGCTGATCCGGGTGGGTGAGCAGGGCGTGGAGCCCCCCGGAAATGGCGGTTCGGGTGGTCTCGTGGCCGGCGGTGGCGACGATGATGTAGTACGAGATGAGCTCCTTGTACGGCAGGTACTCGCCGTCGATGCGGCCGTTCGCAATGTAGGAGGCCAGGTCCTCCCCGGGATCGGCGCGGCGCGCGTCGGTCAGGCGGGTGAAGTAGTCGTACAGGTCCTTGATGGTCTCGAAAATCGACAGCGGATCGTCCCCGGCCCGCCGCATCTCCGGGTCTTCGCCGGCGAACAGCTCGTTGGTGAGCTTCAGGATTCGCCACTCGTCTTCCGGCGGCAGGCCCAGCAGCTGGGCGATGAGCTTCAGCGGCGGCCACACGGACACGTCCTGCACGAAGTCGATCTCGCGCTCGCCGCCGGCGGCCAGCTCGTCGAGCTGGGCGCCGATGATGGCGCCGAGCCGGTCCTCCAGACGCTTGATGTTGGACGGTTTGAACCACGGCTGCACCAGTGCCCGGTAGCGGGTGTGATCCGGCGGGTCCATCTGCACCAGCGAGCGGATGAGCCCGCCTTCCCCGGCGCTGGCCATGACTTCCAGCAGCCGCGGGGAGTCCTGCAGACGCCGGAAAATCTCTGCGATCACCTCCTCGCGCATCTCCGGCCGGCTGACCTCGGGCTGCAGCAGCGGCCGCGGCGCGCTGGCGAACAGCTCCGGCTGCTTCTCCACCTCGACCACATCGGCGTGGCGGGTGACTGCCCAGAACGGTCGGAAGTGGGTAGGTTCGATGAAGCGCAGGGGATCATTGGCCCTCAGCCACTCGAACGCCTGGTGCGGGTGACCGATGCGCCCGTAGCGCTCCGGGGCGATCACGTCGTCGTCGTGGAAGGTGAAGCCGACCGCCTCTGCCATAGCCGTTTGAAAACTGCCAGTGGAACCCGGCTAACGTTATCCGGATACTCGTGTCCAATGCAATTGACTGCCGGCAGGGCAGTGCCAAGCGATCAGCAGGGGGGGCGGTGACTCAGGCACTATCCGGACATCACGCGTTCATCACCGGAGGCGGCAGCGGCATCGGGCTCGCCTGTGCCCGGGCGTTTCTGGCGGACGGCGCGGAGGTCACGATCATGGGCCGCTCGCGGGACAAGCTCGATGCCGCTGCCGCCGCGCTGGCTTCCCTCGGCACCGTTCATACCCGCGCCGGCGACGTGGCTCGGGAGTCCGACGTCCGTGAAGCGGTCGCCGCTGCCCATCAACGCGCACCCCTGACCATCGCCGTCGCCAACGCCGGCACCGGGTCCATCGCGCCGCTGGCGGCCACCACCGACGCCGAGTGGCAGCGGGTGCTGCAGACCAACCTCACCGGCACGTTCTATACGTTCAAGCACGCGGGGGACGCCATGGCGCGGGCCGGCGGTGGCGCGCTGTGCGCGATCTCGTCCATCGCCGCCGTGCGCACCCACCGGTTCATGCACGCCTACGTGGTGAGCAAGGCGGGCATCGACATGCTGGTGCGCAACACCGCGGACGAGCTGGCGGCCGCCGGCGTGCGGGTGAACAGCGTCTGCCCCGGGCTGGTGGACACCGACATTGCCGCGGGGCTGTTCGCCACCGAGGCCGTCTACGAGTCCTACATCGACAATATCCCCCTCGGCCGGACCGGTCAGCCGGACGACATCGCATCTGCGGTGCGTTTCCTGTGCGGGCCGGAAGCGAGCTGGGTCACCGGCACTGTGTTGTCGGTGGACGGCGGCCACCATCTGCGCCGCGGTCCCGATTACGGTCCGTTCGTCGATGCCATGCCGAAGCGCCAGGAGGATGCCTCATGACCTTGTCTACGTTGTCCCGTTCTATTGCAGGCAAGGTCGCGGTGGTGACCGGCGCCGCCAGCGGCATGGGTCGCGCCACCGTGCGGCTGTTCGCCGATCAAGGGGCGAAAGTGGCCGCCCTCGACGTCAACGCCGAATCGCTGAACGCGGTGGTGGGCGAGATCGGGGCCGAGTACCCGGTGAAAGACTGGGCCCTGGATCTCGCCGATAAGGACGCCATCAACGAAACCTTTGCCGCCATCGCCGACCACTTTGGCGGCATCGACATCCTGGTGAACAACGCCGGTATTTCGTTGTTCGCGCCCATCGACAGCGACGAGTACGAGACGGCGTGGGCGCGCTCGCTGGCGGTGCTGCTCACTGCCCACACCCGGACCATCCGCGCCGCCTTGCCGTGGCTGCGCAAGGCCGAGCATCCGCGGATCGTCAACATCGCCTCCACCGAGGCGTTCGGCGCCACCAAGTTCGGCAGCCCCTATACGGCCGCCAAGACCGGAGTGGTGGGCCTCACCCGATCCCTCGCGGTGGAGCTCGGCGGCGAAGGCATCACCGTCAACTGCATCTGCCCGGGCCCCATTCACACCGGCATGACCCAGAGGATTCCCGACGACGCCAAGCAGGAGTTCGCCCGTCGGCGCACGGCCCTCAAGCGCTATGGCAGCCCCGAGGAGGTGGCCCACATGACCCTGGCGCTGGTGCTGCCGGCGGCGGGATTCACCACCGGTGTGGCGCTGCCCGTGGATGGCGGGCTGCTGGTGAGGAACGCTTGATGGCCGCCGCGACCGCCGCCGACAGCCGGCGGATACCCTGGCGCACGGTGGTGGCGTACGGTGCTCCGGCGGTCGGCGCCGGGTACATGTATCTGATGCTGGCGCTCTACGTCATGAAATTCTCCACCGACGTGCTGCTCATCGCGCCGGTGGCCATGGGCATCATCTTCAGCGCGTCGCGGATCTGGGACGCCGTCTCCGATCCGCTGGTGGGCTACCTGTCCGACCGCACCCACAGCCGGCTCGGCCGGCGCCGAAGCTGGCTGGTGGCCAGCATCGTGCCCATCGGCATCGCCTTCGTCATGGTGTTCTCGCCGCCGGACAGCCTGGAAGGCACCGCGCTGGTGCTGTGGATGGCTGTGGCCATCATCGGTTTTTACTCCGCCATGACCGTGTTCTTCGTGCCGCACCTGTCCATGGGTGCCGAGCTGTCCACCGACTATCACGAGCGCAGCCGGCTGTTCGGCACCCGTCACGCCGCCTATACGTTCGGCTCCATCGTCTCGCTGCTGAGCTTCTACTTTCTGATCCGCGCCGAGCAGCAAGGTGCGGCGGCGGTGCGCGGCCTCGCTCTGCATCTGGCGGTCGGTACCGCGATCGTCACGTGCGCGCTGATCGCGTACGCGGGCATGAAGCTGCGAGAGCCGCAGGAGTATCAGGGGCGGGTCAAGGCTACACCGTTCCAGGCGTTCCGCGACGTATGGGTGAATCCCCACGCGCGGCTGTTGATCGTGGTGACGTTCATCGAGCAGATCGGCAGCGCCGCCATCGGCGTGCTGACCCTGTACATTGCTCAGTACGTGGTCGGGGCGCCGACCCGCGCGCCGCTGTTCATTCTCTGCTACATGGTTCCGTCCACGATCTCGGTGCCGCTGTGGATCCCACTGTCACGGCGGTTCGGCAAGATCCGGCTGTGGATGTTCTCCATGCTGCTCACCGGATTGTCGTTCGGCACCATGTTCGCCCTGCCGTTCCTCGGCGGCATCGACGTGAAGTCGGTCTATATCGCCATCGCTGCGGTGTTCGCGGGCCTCGCTGCCGGCTGCGGGGGCACCATCTCGCCCTCGGTGCAGAGCGACGTGATCGACTATGACGAGTACATGACCGGCGAGCGCAAGGAAGGCTCGTACTTCGCCGCCTGGAACTTCGTGTACAAGGGCAGCCTCGGGGTCATGTTGCTGCTGACGGGCTTCGTGCTGGAGTTCTCCGGCTTCGTGCCCAACCAGCCCCAGACCATGACCGTTCAGGTCGCCATGGTGACACTCTACGGGCTGTTTCCACTGGTCTGCTACGTGGTGGGCAGCCTGCTGTTCCGCCGCTTCAGTCTGGACGAGGCGGCCCACGCCGGTATCCGGGACGAGCTCGACCGGCGCCGCGAGGCGCAGGCGATTCAGCAAGCCGGCTCCAGTGCCGGCTCCTCCACGGCGCCCGGCGGTGCCGTGGGCTCGGCCGTTTAGCGCTTCCCGCTGAGCTGCCGCCCTCGCCGGGGGCGGCGGAGGCCCTTTGGCCTGAAGTTTGCTGTTCCAGCGCCAAACAACCGGCCAAACCTGACTGGAGGCCACTATGGTCACCCGAGCCTTGGGGAAGGCGCTCGGGCGGGTATGCTGTCGCCTGTCGTTTTGCGGCCGGCCGGGCCCGCACGAAGAGTCGGCGGACCGGCCCGGCCGCGTGGCGACATCGCTGTTCGCGGCGGCGTTGTGGATCGGCTGCACGGGCAGCACGGGAGATCCCGACGCCGATGTGGCCGCCCTGCCGGAGTTCGATGAGATCGCCCCCGTGTCGGCGCGTAAGGCGCGCTTCTTCGATTACCTGACGCCCATCATTCGTCGGGAGAACGACCGTATTCGGGACCAACGTGCCCGGCTGACGAAGACGGCCGCGGCGATCGGCGCGGACGCCGCTCCGTCCGCGGCCGAGACGGCCTTCCTGCACGAGCTGGCCCGAAATTACCGACTGGATCCGGACGACTTGCCGCTCCAGGACCTGATCGACGCGTTGCTGCTACGGGTGGACGTGATTCCTCGCAGCCTCGTGCTGGTGCAGGCGGCCAAGGAGTCGGCGTGGGGCCGATCGCGGTTCGCGCGTGGGGCGAACAACCTGTTTGGCCAGCACTGCTTCCACCACGGCTGCGGCATCGTCCCGCGCCACCGCCCGGCCGGAGCGAATCACGAGGTCCAGAGTTTCGACTCGGTTCGCGAGTCGGTGGCCAGCTACATGCGCAACCTGAACACCCACGACAGCTATCGGGATTTTCGCACCTTGCGCGCCGAGATGCGGGCCTCGGGCCTGCCGCTGTCCGGGATTCGGCTGGCCGAGGGGCTGACGCCGTACTCGGAGCGCGGCGACGTCTACGTGCAGGAGGTGCGGAGCATGATCCGGCAGAACGACCTGGAGACCAGCGACGTGGCGGCGACCCTCACCGGAAGCTGAGCGGGCGAATCTGTTGGATCGCGACCGGGAGGTCGCTCCCACCGGGGGACCCCGCGGCCCTCACCGCCCCTTGAAATTTCCGGGTCGCCGCTCGGCCACTGCCCGTACGCCTTCCTTGTGGTCCTCCGTCTGCTGCAGGCGGAACTGCTCGGCGAACTCGCGGTCAGTCTGGGCCCGTATCGCATCGGCGATGCCGTCGCGCATGGTAGCGCGCACCGACATCACCGCGAGGGGTGCGTTCTCGGCGATCTCTGCGGCGAGCGCCAGGGCCGCGTCGCGCAGGTTTGCTCGTTCGGTGAGCACGTCCACCAGCCCCCAATCGTGAGCGGTGGCGCCGTCGATGCGGCGTCCGGTCATGAACATGAGCGCCGCCTTCTGCTGGCCCACCAGGCGTGGCAGCGTCCAGGTGAGGCCGAAGCCAGGGTGAAAGCCCAGCTTGACGAAGTTGGCCGTGAACCTGGCCTCCGGGCAGGCGACGCGGAAATCCGGCATCAGGGCGAGGCCGAAGCCGCCGCCGACGGCGGCGCCCTGGATCGGCGCCGACCACCGGTTTGTTCGTGGCGAACAGCCGGACTGCGGCGTTATACAGGGGATTGCCGTCTTCGACCCGGCGTTGCCGGCGCTCCTCCCGGGCACCCGGGTCGCCGAAGTTGGCGCCGGCACAGAAGTGCTTGCCGGCGCTCGCGAGCACCAGTGCGCGAACCTCCGGCTCCTGGTCGAGCTCCTCGAACACGTCGGCGAGGCCGTTGATCAGCCGCTCGTCGAAGAAGTTGTTGGGCGGCCGGTTGATCTCCACCAGAGCGACGTGGCCGTGGTGCTCGACGATGAGGTCTTCCATATGATGATCCTGTTGTTGCGGCAGCGATCCCGGACGCGCCCGGTCGCAGTGGCGGCGTGGCGGCCGCTTGCCGTTGATGGTTGACCACGGCAGAGCATTTTTCAACGTTGGTGGGCCCGAGCGGAGCCGGTCGGGCTCCGCAGGTAGCTTGTTCGGCGGACCATCGGATGCGGCACGCCCCTTGAATCCTGAACGCTTCGGCATTATTGATGGACGTTATGAACGACGTAAGCCAACTCTCGACGACACCACGGGTATTCGATGCTACCGCCGCCAACTTCGAGAAGGAGGTGCTGGCGCGCTCGCGCGACGTGCCGGTGATCATCGACTTCTGGGCGAGCTGGTGCGGGCCGTGCAAGGCCCTCGGGCCGATCCTCGACAAGCTGGCGGAGGCGTACCACGGCGGATTTTTCGTCGCCAAGGTGGACGTGGACGCTGAGCAGGCGCTGGCCGGGCACTTCCAGATCCGCTCGATCCCGACGGTGATGCTGCTGAAGGACGGGCAGATTGTCGACGGCTTTGCCGGCGCTCTACCCGAATCCGGGGTGCGGCAGTTTCTCGACAAGAACGGCATCGCGCCGCTCGCGGCGAACGGCGGCGACGCGGAGCCGGCCGCGGCAACGGATCCCGCGGCCGAGGTGGCCCGCCTGCGGGCCGCCGCGGAAGCGGCGCCGGACAAGCCGGAGCTCAAGCTCGCGCTCGCGCTGGCTATGGTGGACAACGGCGAGTACGCCGAAGCCGGCCAGCTCATCGACGCCCTGCCGGCGAATCTCGGCGTGGAACCGAGCGCTCAGCGCGCGCGGGCACGTATCGGCTTCGCCGCCGCCATCGAGCAGGCGCCGGAGCGGGAAGCGCTCGAGCAGGCCGTCGCGCAGGATCCGGACGATCTCGCCGCCCGCTACCAGCTCGGCGCCCGGCTGCTGCTCGACGGCGACGCGCAAGGCGCGCTGGATCAGTTCATGGAGATGCTGACCCGCGACAAGAGCTTCCGGGACGGGCTGCCGCGGCGGGCGCTGGTGGATGCCTTCGGTGTCATCGACGACGACGCGCTGGTGCGAGGCTACCGCAAGCGGATGACGGCGCTGTTGTTCTGATGTGGGGAGCGGCCTCCCGGCCGCGATTGTGGGAGCGGCCTCCCGGCCGCGATCCGCCGTCCCGGCTACCAGAACGCTCCGCCACTCACTATGGCCGCTTGCATATGGCCGCTCCCACAGGGCAATCGCGGCCGGGAGGCCGCTCCCACAGGTTGCTTCCGCAGGGCAATCGCGGCCGGGAGGCCGCTCCCACAGGTTGCTTCCGCAGGGCAATCGCGGCCGGGAGGCCGCTCCCACAGGCCGCTCCCACAGGCCGCTCCCACAGGCCGCTCCCACAGGCCGCTCCCACGGGGGGTCTACAGGTCGTCGAGGGCGCGCTCCAGGCGCGCCACCGTGCCGTTGCTGTCCTTCAGCTTGTCGAGGCCGAACAGGCCGATGCGAAAGGTGTGGAAGTCCGCCGGCTCGTCGCACATGAGCGGCACCCCGGCGGCGACCTGAACGCCCAGCGCGGCGAACTTGCTGGCGTTTCTGATGCCATCGTCGTCAGTGTAGCTGACGATGACGCCCGGGCGCCTGAAAGCCGGGCGCCGCGACGCTGGCGAAGCCCCGCGCCTCGAGCACGGCACGCACCCGTGCGCCGAGCTCGATGAGCCCCCGGCGCGTCTGCTCCCGGCCCATCTGCAGCGTTTCCGTCATCACGTTGCGCAGGGTCCGCAGGCCGTCCGTGGGCATGGTGGCGTGATAGGCATGCCCACCCTGCTCGTAGGTCTCCATGATCTGCAGCCAGCTCTTGAGATCGCAGGCGAAGCTGGTGCTGGTGGTGGCGTCGATACGCTCCCGCGCGGTGTCGCGATAGCATGACCAGGCCGCAGCAGGGCGATCCGCTCCAGCCTTTCTGCGGCGCGCTGATGAGAACGTCCACTCCCGCCGACGGCATGTCCACCCACACTGTGCCGGAGGCGATGCAGTCGAGCACCAACATGCCGCCGTGCGCGTGCACGGCGTCGGCGATCGGCTTCAGATAGTCGTCCGGGCAGGATCATGCCGGCGGCGGTTTCCACGTGGGGCGCGAACACCAGGTCGGGCTGCTCGGCGCGGATGGCCGCCACCACCTCGTCCACCGGTGCCGGAACGTACGGCGCCCGGCTGCCCGGCCCTCGGGCGGCGCGCCTTGTAGCACGGCACGGCGCTCGGGAATGCTGCCCATGTCGAAGATCTGGCTCCAGCGATAGCTGAAGAAGCCGTTGCGGATTACCAGGCACTTGCGGCCGGTGGCGAACTGGCGCGCCACCGCCTCCATCCCGAACGTGCCGCTGCCGGGCACCACCGACGGCCGAGCGGGCGCCGTAGGTCTCCTTGAGCATCCGCGACACCGATCGCATGACTTCCTGGAACGCGGCGGACATGTGATTGAGCGAGCGGTCGGTGTAGACCACGGAGTATTCGAGCAGGCCGTCGGGATCGACGTCGGGCAGCAGGCCGGGCATGCATGGGTCCAGGTCGGTGAGACAGGCGGCGGATTGTCCGGAATTCTCCGGGCCGGCACAACAACGCTGCCGGTCGGTCGCCGGGCCGGAGCTCAGGGTGGCGGGCAGCGCTCGGAGAAGCGCTCGAGCAGCGCCCGCCACCACTCCGCCAGGCGCATCTGCAGAGCCGAGTCGGGAAAGCCGTGACGGGCGGCGCTGTCGTCCGGCACCTTTGTGAAGCCGCGGTGTTCGATGCTCACCTGGGTGGCGCCGTCGGCCACCGCGTCGAACCGCACTTCCACTTCGGTGGCGAGGTGTCCGGGAAGTCCGGCTGATGCCAGGAAAACAGCAGGCGCTCGGGCGGCTCCCACGCCAGAACACGGCCGATGCGATAGCGTTCTCCGTCCGGCGAGACTTCCACCAGCTCGCCGCCGCGAAACTGCAGCGTGCCGGGCGCCTCAGGCCCGGTGCGAAACAGCCCGTTGTGCTGCCACCACAGGCCGATCTCGTCGACGAAGACCTGGAAGGCGTGCTCGGGGGACGCGGCGACGCGGGTGGCGAGGTAGACGCGCGAGCTCATCGGGCCGACCCCTCGCCGTCCTCGAGGTGGCTTTTGAATGCCAGAAGCTGCTCGCTCCACATCCGTTCGCTCTGCTCCAGCCAGCCTTTGAGCTCGCGCATGGGGCCGTCGTTCAGCTCGTAGATGCGCACCCGGGCATCAAACTGCGGGTTCGACTGGGCCACCAGGCCGGAGGCGCGCAGGGTGCGCAGATGCCGGCTCATGGCCGCGGGGCTCATGCCGAGCAGTTTCGCCAGCTCCCCGGCTGCCCGCGGGCGCTCACCGAGCAGCTCGATGACGCGGCGGCGGCACGGGTCCGCCAGCGCCGTCAGAGTGCGATCGAGACTGGAAGCTTTCTCGGCCGTGGCGCGCCCCACGGGGTTCATACCCAGCCGGTAATCTTGAGCCCGCTGGCTGTCTCGGCATCCTCCCGCGTCACCTGACGAACCGTCTGGCCGATCGTCCAGAAGTGACCTTCCGGATCGCGGCACCGGTAGGTGCGGTCACCGTAGAACTGGGTTTCCGGCTCGGCCACGATCTCGGCGCCCGCCCCGCGTGCACGCTGGCAGTGGGCGTCCACGTCGTCGGCGACGTGAATGTGCAGGCTCTGGGTGGTGTGGCCGTCCAGCGAGGCGGGGCTGCGGACGTACTCGTTCCATTCGCTGCCCACCATGATCAGCGAGTTGCCGAGCCGCATCTCGCAGTGGGCGAGGTTTCCGCCGTCGTCTTCGATGAGCATGACCAGGTCGAACCCGAGAGCGGTTTGCAGCCATTCTATGGCCGCTCTGGGATCACGATAGATGAGGGCGGACGTCAACGTGGGGCGGGACTCGGACATGGCGGCTTTCCTTTGCGGTTGGGCGATATATTTAACGACTAAGTAGAATATATCGTCAAGGTGAATCTATTCGCGCGGTATTCGGCCGGTCTACCCGCACCAGGAAGGTGAAGGCGAGCAGCGGCACGTAGATCAGCACGGTCACCAGATACGGCAGCTGGCCGTGGATCTGATACAAGGCGGTGCCGAGCAGGGGCCCGATAGTGAAGCCGAGCGGGCCGCACGAACCCGCTACGCCGGCCACCGAGCCCTGCTCCTCGGCGGTGACCGCCAGCGATGCGCCGGCCATGAAGCCCGGGCCGGCGAGGCCCATGCCGAAGCCGAGCACGGCCATGGCGCCGAGGAAGACGTCGCGGTGCTCCGCCAGACTGATTACCACGAACGCCACCAGCAGCACGGGCATGGCGATGCGCAGCAGGGCGAACGGGGCCAGGTCGAACCGCTGGACCACCGCCACCTGGGCCACCAGCGACGAAAATCCCATGATCATCATGGCGCCGGCGAAGGCGCGCGCGGTCTGCTGACCGGTGAGGCCCAGCACGTCCTGCAGGCGGAACGCCAAGGTCTGCTGCACGACGGCCATACCCATGAACATGGTCACCCCCACCACGACGAACGGCAGGATGCGGCGGTCGGTGTAGCGCAGCCGTGCCCGCCGTTCCGACACCACGTGTCGCTGCGGCTCCGGCAGCGCCGCCAGGATCAGCAGCGCGGCCGCGAAGGTCACCACGGCAGCGAACCAGATGGGGGTGAGCAGCGAGATCGTGGCCAGGGCTCCGCCGATGGCCGGGCCGATGATGGCGCCGACGTTGTTGGCAGCGCCGATGGCGCCCATGCCCCGGGTGCGGCTGCGCACGTCGGTGATGTCGGCCATGTAGGCGCTGGACGCGGGCGGCGTGGCTGACATGACCGTGGACTGGGCCATTCGCGCCAGGGTCAGACCGACGAAGGCGGCCATGGGCGCCAGTGTCCCGACCAGGGCCGCGTGAAAAACAGAGGCGAACACCAGGGTGCCGCCCGTGTAGCCGAACAGACCCACCAGCATCACCCGGCGTCGGCCCCAGCGGTCGCTGATGCGGCCCCAGATGGGGCTGGCGATGAAGAAGGTAATGGAGGAGGCCGAGATGATGGCGCCCACCTGCACCTCCGCCAGCCCGATCTTGCGAGCCAGCGGCGCCAGCACGGCGAACACGATGGTCTGACCCATACCCACCGCCACCAGCGAGGTGAACAGCAGATAGCGAGCGCGTTCCTCGGCGGCCGCCTCCGGCGGCCGAGCCGGGTTCGATGGGTCGTGTGACAAGGTCCTGGTACCGACTGGAACGATGGCTGTGGGCGCGACGGAGCGCCGGCGAAGGGCGCGATTATACAGATCGTGGACCGCGGCGCGGGCCCGCAACAGCGGCCGCCATAGCGGCCGCCATAGTGGCGCGGGCCGGCGTGATAGCATGGGGGGTTCTTCCGGGGATCATTCGTGGCCAGTCGAGACATCGTCAGCGCATTGCAGGTGACGGACTTCCGGTGGCTCTGGACGGGCAGCCTCGGCTCGTCGTTCGCCATGAACATGCAGATCGTCGCGCGCGGCTGGCTCGTCTACACCCTCACGTCCTCACCGCTCGATCTGGCCTGGGTCACCCTGTCGTTCACCCTGCCTCAGGTGCTGTTCTCGCTGTGGGGTGGGGTCGTGGCGGACCGGCTGCCGAAGAAGCGCGTCATCGTCGCGGCCCAGACGGCCAACTGTCTTGCCACCGTGGTGATGGCGGTGATCATCCTCACCGATCGCATCACCTTCTGGGACTTCATCTGGTTCGGCTGTTTCAACGGCACCGTGCTGGCGCTGTCCATGCCGGCTCGCCAATCGTTCGTGCCGGAGCTGATCCCGGAGCGGCTGATCTTCACGGCCATGGCGCTGAACACCACCAGCTTCAATCTGTCGCGCATTCTCGGGCCAGCCCTGGCGGGCCTGCTGATCGCCTGGGTTGCCGCCGGCGACACCTCGTCCACCTTCGGCGTAGGCGTCGTCTATGTGATGATCGCCACCCTCTACTTCATCTCCGCTGCGTCGATGCTGCTGGTGAAACGCCCGGGCAACGTCAAGGAGCCCGATGGCAAGAGCCCGCTTCACGACGTGAAAGAGGGTCTCCGCTACGTGTGGACCACGCCTTCCGTGCTCGGGCTGATTCTGCTCGGCATCGTGCCGGTGGTGTTCGGCATGCCGCTCAATACCCTGATGCCCGCCTTCAACGAGGACATTCTCCACGGCGGGCCGAGAAATCTCGGCTTTCTCATGTCCTCCATGGGCGCCGGCGCGATCCTCGGATCGCTCATGCTGGCCTCCATGGGGGAGCTGAAGAATAAGCGGATCTGGCTCATCGGCACCTGCGTCGTGTGGGGTGCGCTGATGGCCGCATTCGCCTCCACCCGCCAGAGCTGGCTGGCGGCCATTGTGGTCGCCGGCATCGGCTGGCTGTCGGCGTGGAACATGTCGCTGAACCGGGGCATGCTGCAGCTCCAGGTGATCCCGACCATGCGCGGGCGCATCATGAGCATCGACATGATGTCGCGCGGTCTCATGCCGCTCGGCGTCATTCCCATCAGCTTCCTCGCCGAGCGCTACAGCATCTCCACCGCCCTCGAGGCTGCGGGCATGGCGTTCATCCTGGTGGTGCTGGTGCTCGCCACGTTCACGGCCTCGGTGAAGCAGGTGGGCGAGGACCTGCCTCAGCCGATGCGTGCGGGCGAGGGCTGATCGAGCCTCAGCCTGTCTCCTGCCGTCGAGATTGAGTACCATCCCGGCGATCGTCCCAGGGAGGGAAGCGCATGGGCGCCAGACGAGCCGTCGGTGCGGTGCAGCCGGGCTGGCGATGGGGGCCGTTCACGATCCGGGTGCCGTTCGTTCACACCGGTTTCGCCGGCTCTGAGCTGTTGCAGGGTGTCATTGTCGCGTCCGCGACCGGCTTCGGCATTGTCCCCATTCTGACCGGCAGCATGGGCTTGACGTTCGAGGAAGCCGTGGCGGTGGCGATGATCGCGGCCACCGGCATCGCGTCGAGTTGGCTGGTGTTCGGCGAGCCCTATGCGCCCGGCTGGATCACACCGGCGTTGCCGTTCACGCTCGCCTACGTGGTCAACGGCAGCATCACCGACGTCACCGAGCGCTGGCACGCAATGTGCGCCTTGACGGTGGATCTGGCGCTGATACTGATTCTGTTCGGCATCACCGGAATCGGCCGGCAGGTGATGCGATACATGCCCAACGCCCTGAAGGCGGGAATCATCCTCGGCGCCGCCATCGCCGCGCTGCTCCAGGTGCTGGACATGAGCGATCCGGGCAACAATTTCAACCTGCAGCCGATCGCCACCACCGCCGCGATCGTCGTCTGCCTGGTCACCACGTTTTCGAACCCGTTCCGGGCGCTCACCCGGAAGTACCGCAGCGTAGGCGCGCTGTCGTCGCTCGGTCTGTTGCCCGGGTTCGTGGTCGCTGCGGTAGTCGGACCGCTGGTCGGCGAGGTGCACTACGACGTGCAGTGGGGCATTCTGATTCCGCCGTTTGCCACCCTGTGGGCGAAGGCGTCGCCCTTCGCCATCGGCTGGCCCGACCTCGACATGTTCCTGGCCTGTCTACCGCTGGCCTTCATCGGCTACGTGCTGGTGTTCGGCGATCTCGTCACGGGCGATCAGGTTCTCAAAGAGGCGCAGCCGGACCGGCCCGACGAACACATCGCCATCGACACCAACCGGTCGCACCTGGCGCTCGGCGCGCGCAACCTGCTGACGGCCCTGATCGCACCGTTCTTCCCGACCCAGGGTGCGCTGTGGACCGGGGTGCACGTCATCATCGTGCAACGTTGGCGACAGGGGCGCACGACCATGGACAGCCTCTACGATGGGATCGCCGGCTACTACGTCTACGCGCTGCCGCTGGTTTACTTCATCCTGCCGCTGGTCACGGGTCTGCAGGGCCTGTTCGAGATCGCCCTGGTGCTGACCCTGACCTTGACGGCGTTCGCCTGCGCGTACGTAGCCATCTCCATGACGCGCGATCACACGGAGCAGGGCGTGACCCTGCTCTGCGGCACCGCGCTCGCGCTGTTCGATCCTCTGCAGGGCCTGTTGATCGGTCTCGCCGCCTGTCTGCTGCTGCTCGGCTACGAGGGCCCGGACAACACGGTGGACGACGTCGACGTGGCGCGTTCCCGCACCCCGGCGATCGACGAGGGTCTGGGCTCGGTGGCGGACGGGGATGCCTGACCCTTCAAGTTGCGTCAGGGCGCAGGTGAGCCGATCACCTTCGACATGAACGAGCTCATGGTTTCGAAGCCGCTGGATTCGTAGAGGGAGCGGGCGACGCGGTTCCAGGCGAAGACGTTCAGCCCGATGGTCGTTGCGCCTTTCGCTGCCAGGAAACGTTCTATGGCCGCGAGCAGGCCGCGCCCATAGCCCTGGCTCCGAGCCGCATCGACCACGACCAGATCGTAGATGTAGGAGGCCCGAGTGTTTGGGTCGAGGTGAAGCCAGGTCTGCCCTATCGGCTCGCGGGCGACGCTGACCACGGCGTTCAGAAAGTAGTGGTCCGCCGTGCGCGATCCGTGCGGCAATAGCTGTCGCCACTGCGCGTCCACGAACCGTTCCGTTTGACGCCTCGTCAGGCGATCGCTTCTCATTCGGTCAGCGACGTAGCGTGGACGGATCTCCGCCAGATAACGCGCATGGTGCTCCTCGTCCATCGGGCGCAGCTCCACGAGCGCGGTTCTTCCCATTGCGGTCACCGCAGACGGTCCGGATCGAAGATGACGGCCTCCAGATGGGGATGCTGCGTCACGCCGGTCTGCCCTACTCCAGGTACTCGACGGGAAACGGCCACTGCCGGGCGTCCGGCGATCGCTCGCTCAGCCAGTTATCCGAGCTGTACCGGTCTTCGCTCACGACGGCAGCGCCCCCGAGTGAGGATCTCCTGGACGAATTCGCTCTTGGACAACGAGTACTGCTCACGAGACTCACGGCTGGAGCCGTCCATTCCTGCCGCGAGCCGGCGTTTCAGCTCGACGTAACGCGCCGCATCATGGGGGTGGCGCCGCAGGTGATCGCGAAAGGCGAGATGAACCCGTTCCTCTCGGGACCCGAGCCGGCACAGGTGCACGTGGTGGGTGTGGGGCCAGGTGCCTGGCTTTTCGAAGTAGGGATACACGCGATCGAAGTCGCCGAGATCGACGTGCTGGTAGCCGAGCGAGGCCAGCGCGGCACGGTAGCCGTCGATGGGGTGCAGCGGCTCCACGGATACCTGAATGTCGATGACCGGCTTGGCGGCGAGCCCGGACACGGCAGTCGAGCCCACATGGTCGATGGACAAGGCCCGCGGGCCGAGCACGCTGCGCAGCAGAGTGGCTTCCGCTTCGAAGGCAGCGGGCCAGGACGTGTCGTACGCGACGATCTCGATCATCTGCCGGGGAACCGAGCCGTCACTGCGCGGAACTCTCGTTGCCCATGAGCTCGAGCACCGCCAGGGTCATGGCCTTGACGCCGGCCTGGAGGGTGGGCGCGGGAAGCGGGGCGAACCGGGCAGAGTGGAGCGGCGGCAAAGTTTCTCCCGTTGCCGCGTGCTTCGCGATTAGCTTCGGGTCGACCGCGCCGACCCGGAACTGCAGCACCGGGATCTCCCGATCGAGGCCGAAGTGGCCCACGTCCTCGCTCACCATCTCCGGCGGGATCTCCACGACGTCGCCTTTCGGGAACGCCGCCGTCCACACCTTCGCCATACGGGCGGTGAGATCCGGATCGTTGTAGGTCGCATCGCCGCGTTCGGTCTTCGACACTGAGACGATGGGCATCCGGTTGTCGGGAATGCCGGCCGCCATCGCCAGTCCCGCGGGGATGCGCTTCAGCGCGGCGAGCACCTGCTCTCGGACGTCCTGCTTGTACGTCCGCACCGTGAGCTGGAGGACCACCTGGTCGGGGATGACGTTGCGCTTGGCACCGCCGTGAATCGAGCCCACCGTGACCACCGCCGGATCGAGGGGCGAGATCTCGCGGCTGACGATGGTCTGGATGGCGAGCACCGTTTCCGCCGCCAGCACCACCGGGTCCTTGGTATGGGAAGGCAATGCGCCGTGGCCGCCGACGCCGCGGATGGTGATGTCCACGGCGTCGATGTTGGCCATGGCATACCCGGGATGGTAGCCGATGGTGCCTGCGGGCAGATCCGAGGAGTCGTGCAGCGCAAGTACGTAGTCCGGCCGCGGCACCTTCTGATAGAGACCGTCGCGGAGCATGGCGTCCGCGCCCTTGCCGATCTCCTCCGCTGGCTGGCCGATCATCACGAGGGTGCCCTGCCAGCTGCCCTTGATTGCTGTCAGCAGGCGCGCCGTGCCGAGGAACGACGCCATGTGGATATCGTGTCCGCACGCATGCATCACGCCCACAGTCTGGCCATCGGGGTTCAATGCCGTTACGTGGCTCGCGTAGGGTAGACCCGTCGCCTCGGTGACGGGCAGGGCATCGAGCTCGGTGCGGACGAGCACGGTGGGTCCGCTGCCGTTGCTCATGGTCGCGGCGATGCCGTAGCCGGTCAGGTCCGGGTCCTGATACGTGCCCAGGTGGTCGATGACCGTGAAGCCGAGGTTCCGGAGCTGTCCGGCGAGAAAGGCGGAGGTCTTTTCCTCGTGACCGGAGAGCTCTGGGGCGCCATGGAGCGATTGGTACGTCCCGACCAGCGACGGCAGCACCTGATCCACCTTCCGGTCGATGTCCGGCTGAGCGGCGGCGCTGGCGGCGAAAAGGCCGGCCACGGCGAGGGTGGGCAGGTTGAGAACACGAGGACCCATCATTCGGTTTCCCCCAGGAGCTTGCGGAAATAGACGCGATCGAAGCCTTCCTCGTTTCGCCTTGCCACTTCCTGATAGCCGAGCGCCAGGTACATGTCGAGGTTCTCGGTCATCTGCTCGTTCGTATACAGCTCGACCCCGGGAAAGCCGAGCCTGCCGGCCTCCGCTTCGACGAACTCGATCATGATGCGGCCGAGCCCGCGGCCGGCCCGGGCCGGCTCAACGGCGATGTTTTCCAGGTGAATGTAGTCGCCCATGGGATAGAAGACGACGTAGCCCGCCAGTTCGCCGTTGCTGGTCAGAACATGCACGATGCCCTGGCCGATCTGGCGCGAGAAGTCCGCGAGCATGGGTGCCGGCGGCCGGCCCATGCGCTCAATGTACTTGCGGTAAGCGGCTCGAGCGCACGCTTCGATCTGAGGCAGGTCGTCGACCGTGGCGATTCGGATTTCCGGGTGGTCCATTCCGGCTCCCTCTCCTGGCACCGACGGGCCAGTATCCCATGGGTCACCCGCCGGCGCTTACCTTCCTGCCCAGGGTGAACGAGAAGCGCTGCAGGCAAGGAAAGTGGCCGTCCGGGTTCAACTCGAGCAGCGCGTCGCGCAGGTTTGCTTCGAACGCGGCGGCCCGCTCTCCCAGAATCTGGTGCGACGCGAACGAGGTGGAGAACATGAAACCGATGATGGAGTCGCAGGTCCATGTGCAGTCGACGCGCGTCTCGTGCTCTTCGACCTGCAGCCCAGCGGCGTGAAGCCGATCCGCGGGGCCACCCCATGGGGCCGCCTCGGGATCACCGAGGGCGTTGCCCGTGCTCGCCTTGACGGTCTCGACGAGAATGCGCTTCCAAGGCTCTTCGCCTCGCCAGATGGGCTCCGCGCCGAGCGTCACCAGCGCCCCGCCCGGCTGAAGCCAGTCGCGGGCCAATGTGAGGACGCGTGCCTGGTCCAGCCTGTGGAAGGCCTCGCCGATCGTGATCAATTCGGCGGACCCGGGCGCGAGCTGCAGATCCTCTGCGCGCCCTACCTGCCACACGATGTTCGAGGCGCTGCGTCTGCGCGCCTCCACCCTGGCGACGCCGATCATTTCGGCCTCGACGTCGACGGCCACGACGCGGTGGAAATGGGCCGCCAGCGGAATCGCCAGTCGCCCCGGGCCGCACGCCAGATCGAGCAGCAAGCCGTTCCCGCTGGTTCCCGCGCGCGACCTGAGTTGGCAGAGGAAGTCGTCCGGGTACGGAGGCCGGTAGCGGGCGTAGTAGAGCGCGGTGCCGGCGAAAGCGCTCGGTTGCCGCGCGTCAGTGGTTTCGCTGCCGGTCATGGCCTGGCGACGTCCTGCACCTGCTGAATCACCAGCAGGCTGGCGGTGCCGAGGCGGCCGTAGCCGATCCAGAACGTGCCGGCCGAGAGTGTCTGCTCTCTGCCGGAGAAGTACCGCCCGATCACCGTCACTGTGGCTTTGCCGCGCCGCTTCGTCATTCGCTGGAACTTCTTCAGGGCGGAGTCACGAACGATGGCGGTCTCGACGCCTTCCACCACCAGCGGGCTCGGCCGCTCGGCGTCGGCCGAGACGCCGCAGCAGGAGACGACTCCCGAGCCCAGGGTGCCACCGAACTCGAGCCAGACCGTATTGGGATTGACACAGTGCGGATCGGAGATGGTGAACTCGTTCGCGTTTCGGCTGACCTCGCCGGTCATTCGGACGAGCTTGTGATTGTAAGCGGCGGCATTTTCGAGCAGCTTGCACAGCGACACCGGGCTTGGCTCTTCCGGGAAGCCCATCGCGGGGAGAACGAGAAACGCTGCGGCGGCCAGGGCCGTGATCGTCTTCATGGGTGCTCGGCTCCGTCTGTGTCCTTCTCCTTCATCCGCGCTGCACGCAGGACGCTCGGCAGTGCGTAGTTGCCCTCGTGGCACGCGTACTCGTAGATGGGTCCGTCGGTGTGGCGCAGCGCCAGCTCTCCGGTCCACGGCTCGGTATAGGCGCCGGGATCGTTCACTTCAAAACGGTAGTCGATCTCACCGTCACTCACCCGTGTGAAGCGCTCTGTCACGACCGCCTCCCGGGTCATGTAGAACTGATGCTTGATGGCAGCGCGAAAACTCTGCCCGGGATTGAAGTTGGCGGTTTCGACGACGAGCGTGTCGCCTTCCCAGTGGCCGATGGAATCGCCGAGCCACGGACGGACGTTGTCTGGCGGGTGCTCGGAGTTCAGCCGGATGATGCGCGCGTCGTGGTTCATCTCCACGAGGATCATCACGTAGCCGGGTGATTGCACGATCTGATAGTTGTTGTTGTAGAGCACGGGCAGCATCGGCGGCCCGCCGGTGGAGCCGAAGCCGACGATGCAGCGTTCCCCCAGCGGACGCTGCTCCGGCCCGTCGAAGCCGCCCGCGACGCGAAGCAGGAACTGGCCGAGCTTGACCCGGGCGCCGAGCCGCATGGGCATCCGGCCATCGGCGGGGGAGGTGATGATGCTGCTGCGGATCTCGCCGCCGACGCGCAGCGCTCGGGTGCCGGGATCCATCCAGAAGGAGTTGTAGCCGCCGACGTCACCGCCGGCCGCGAGTCCGCCTTCTGGCACCTTGTCGATGTCGGCGAACGACTTCGCCGTGGCGGCTTCGAGCGCCGCTGCCTGCTCCTCGGAGATCACCAGCTGGTGGAACTGCGCTGGACGTTCGAGGGTGGTGATCGTGGCGTTGGTCCACATTCCCTGAAGGTCCGGTTCGTCGAACCAGGTGTGCGGCGCGTGCCACTCGTCCGCCAGCGGTCGGTGGGCGGCCAGTGCGATGACGGTCAGCGCGAGGAGCTTCGCCTTCATGGAGATGCCCTGTGGTACACGGGAGTCTTGCGCAGCTGCCCGTACATAAGCTCCTCGACGAACTCCACGCACTTGAACTGCTGCAGGCGGGCGTCCTGGCCGATCCGGCGGTACACGGGCATACGCATCGTCCACGGCCGGGTGAAGGTCCGCGGATCCTCGATCAGCGCTTCGTACTGCATCACATAGGGATTCTGCAGCGTGTAGCGCTCGGTCACCTTCAGGCCATCGCTGTGGTGGTTGCCGGCCCGGTCGAACCAGGTGCGGTCGTTCTGGCCGGTGACCTCCACCACCAGCGTGTCGCCGTCCCAGTGGGCGAAGGACTGGCCCATCCAGGAATCCACCGGCGCCTCGCCGGGGTCGGTCAGGTAGAGGTTGCGCACCGCGCCGGCATACTCGTAGGCGATGAAGATCGCCTTGGCGCTTTCGAAGATCTGGAACGGAAACGGCATGTACGTCGCCCGCGGCACGCCCGGCAGGTAGCACTTGATCTCGGGGTCGGAGTTCAGCCAGTCCGCCTGGTTCTTGTGCTGTTGCTCGCGCGCCTCGGGGGTGTAGGGAATCTCGTTGCCGACGACCACACCCGTACCCGCTGGAACCGCCCCCACCGCCCCCAGCGCGACGACGTCTCGGGCCGGCACCGGGCCGAAGGGGCCGGGCACCATGGCCAGCGCCGCTTTCGCGGGATGGGCGAGCACGTCGTAGTTGGCGGTGTTCAATACCTGCCAGACGCCGTTGAGATCGGGGTGGCCGTCGGGCAGGCGGGGAATGTCGGCGCCGGCCGCCCCTTCGGCTGAACCATGCGCTGCCCAGAGCAGGAGCGCCATCGAGATCCAGTGGCTAACGCGCATGGGAACGACTCCAGGACCAGACCAGAGCGGCGGCCGCGCACCCGGCGGCGATCGCCGATGCGAGGAGCAGGCCGTTCCAGGCAAAGCGGACGCGGACAGCGGCCGCCAGGACGGCGACCAGCAGAAATCCAATAACGGCGACGCTGCGCTTGCCTCCGGGCGCGACCATGGGAGGTAGCGCGACGAGACCCAGGGCGGCGGCCGCGACGGCCGCATAGATGGCGGCTTCCACCACGTTGGTGTGCCAGGGCGCTACGCAGGCTCCACCGATCATGCTGTCCACCGGACAGCGGCGGTCGGCGACGGAAACCGCCAGCCGGGCCGCCAGCACTGCAGCGGCGATCACCGCGGCGGCGGACAGCGGCACCATCAGCCAGCGCAGAACGTATCCCAGCACTTTCATGCCGGCCCCGACGTTCCCACGAACCCCTCTCCCTCGATCGCCTTGCGGCGAGGGTCATATTACTCTTGCTGCTGGGATTTTTCTCCGGCGCGGCGGTCGAAGCCGGTAAGGACCGACCTAGGGGTAGACCCATGGGCTATCGGACATTGGCTGGTGTCGTGCTCGCAGCGCTTGCGGCGCTCCCCGCGGGAGCGGCGGAGCCGGGCGCGACGCTGACCCAGGACATCTACATCTCGACCGGTGAGCACGGCGAGGTCAGCTTCTCCGACGTGGCGCAAGCCGGGGCCGAGCGGGTCCAGGTGACGGTACCGAGGCGGCCGTCCGACGAGGCCCTTGCCGAGTCGCAGCGCCGGATCGAGCAGGATCTGGCGGTCGCGGATGCCTTGGAGAAGTCACGCCTCGCCCGCGAGAAGGCGCGGGCCGAAGCGCGGGCGCAGGTGCCGTCCGAGCCCGAGGTGATCTATCAGGACAGCGACGTGATCTGGCCATACTCGTTCGGCCACCGGATGCATCACATCGGGAGCCGGCACGGGCACGACGCGCAGAGGTTTGCTGGGCGGTTCCACCGCGGTGGCCACGAACGGCAGGGCGGAGGTAGCCGGAGGTCCGAACGGGGCACGTTCTCAGAGAAGTTTCTTTACCAGCCTGACCGGGACTAACCAGCACTGGAGGAGAAGTTCGATCGCGGCCGGGAGGCCGCTCCCACAGGCGCTCCCACAGGGGAGGAAGATCGCGGCCGGGAGGCCGCTCCCACAGGCGCTCCCACAGGCGCTCCCACAGGGGAGGAGATCGCGGCCGGGAGGCCGCTCCCACAGGCGCTCCCACAGGCGCTCCCACAGGGGAGGAAGATCGCGGCCGGGAGGCCGCTCCCACAGGCGCTCCCGGCCTCAGGCTGGGGTCAGCCGGCGCGCATGGGGTTGACGGGCGGCCAGTTCTCCTTGCTGGCGAGGATTTTCTCGCCGATGTCGCTGACCTCCCACGGGCCTTCCTCCAAGGGACGGTTGGCAATGGGGGTGAGCTGCCAGGAGAGCAGCTGAACGCTGTTGCCGCCGATGAGAAACTGCCGCCCGGAGACCTCCTTGGCGTCGTCGGTGCAGAGCCACACGATGGCCGGAGAGACGTTCTCGGGCGGGAACCGGTCCTGCATGCCTTCGGGCAGTATGTCCTCGGTCATCCGCGACATGGCGGTGGGCGCCAGCACGTTCACCGTGACGCCGTACTTCAGGCCCTCGAGCCACAGGCAGCGCATGAAACCGGCGATACCCGCTTTGGCGGCGCCGTAGTTGGTCTGGCCGAAGTTGCCGAGCAGCCCCGAGGTCGAGCTGGTCATGACGATGCGGCCGCCGTTGCCGAGCTCGAGCATCTTATCGTAAGCGGCCTTGACGGTCAGATAGGTGCCGCGCAGGTGGACGTTGACCACGGCGTCCCACATGGCGTCGTCCATGTTCTTGAACGACTTGTCGCGCAGAATGCCGGCGTTGGCGATGATGATGTCGAGTCTGCCAAATTCCTTGACGGCTTGGTCCACCATGGCCTGGGCGTCCGCCTTTTCGGTCACGGAGCCGTAGTTGGCTACCGCCTTGCCGCCGGCCGACTTGATCTCTTTCACCACGGCTTCGGCCATGTTGTGGGAGGCTCCGGTGCCGTCCCGCGCGCCACCGAGGTCGTTGACCACCACCGCGGCGCCTTCGTGTGCCAGCAGGCGTGCGTGGGCCCGGCCGATGCCGCCCCCGGCGCCTGTGACGATGGCCACCTTACCGTCGAGCATTCCCATGATGATTTCCTCCTGGAGAGCCTTTGTTTTGTGACATTGACTGCGGCCGCGGTTGCGCGTGGCGTTGTCTTCGCCATGGTCTCGCGCCTCCCCGGGGCCGTATACTGGTTCTCGGCCGAACGAGGCAGTCTACGTCTCGCCGCCGCAAACGCAAGCCGCCTCGGGCGCGCAGTGCAGCAAACGGCTGCCTGACGGTGTCTAAATTGCCCCTGAAATCGTGGTTCTAGCCTATTCTGATGTGTGGATGGTCGCGGTGAGCAGTCGGGGAACAGGTATTCACGTGAACGACAGGAGTGACTACGAGGCCCACCTCAACCGGACCCTGGACGACGTGATCGGCCTGCTGGAACGGGAGATACGGCGGCTCAAGGAATCCCTGGAAACCTACCGCCTGTCGAAGCATCCGCGCCGCGCGGAGATCATCCGCTGGCATGTGCGGACGTTGGATGAGCGTCAGGACGCCATCGAGCGCCTGCGCACCATGCTGCTGGCCCGGCAGGACGACAACGCGCCGCGCCACTGACTGTTCTGTGTCTGTGGGAGCGGCTCTATCTGTGGGAGCGGCTCTATCTGTGGGAGCGGCCTGCCGGCCGCGATCCGGAATTCCGTGTCTGTGGGAGCGGCCTCCCGGCCGCGATCCGGAATTCCGTGTCTGTGGGAGCGGCCTCCCGGCCGCGATCCAGCAAACTGTCAGCACCTGTCCCGCCATGCCTCCAAGGCTGTCACCACTTCGCCGCTCAAGTCCTTGCCGTAGAGCGCCTCCAGCGTCGCCAACCCCCCCGGATTGGCCAGATTGACCTCCATCAGGTAGGGGTAGACCGTGTCCACAGCCGCGAACCCGACCCCGCCCGAAGCGAGCTCGTCCGCCACCGAGAGCACCAGCTCCCGCTCTGCCGCGGTGAGCTCGGCGGCGTCGGGCGTGCCTCCGGCCGCCAGATTGGCACGCAGATCGGCGCCGGGCCGGCGCAGGTACGTGCCGATGACGCGGCCGCCGGCCACCAGGGTGCGCTTCTCGCCCTCGGCGATCTCCGGGACAAAACGTTGCAGCAGGCAATAGCTGCCGTCGTCGCGGCTGGTGAGGCGGTCGATGAATGCCGCGCCGTCGGCGTCGTCCCGCACGAGGGCGAAATCCCGTCCGTAGCTTCCGGCAGGATGCTTGACCACCCACTCGCCTCCCCGGGCGAGCCGGGACTTCAGGAAGGTGGCATCGCTGCTGGCGTAGGTCTCCGGCATGCGGCGCCACCAGGGGTACTTGGCATGCCGGTAGACGAATGCGTCCACCGGCACGACGAATCGGCCTTGAGGCAGCAACCGAAGCAACTGCATGCGGTCCAAGAAGGTGTGAGCGCGGCCCATGCCCACGAGCCAGATCAACGAGAAGCGCGCCGGGTCCTCGGCGTCGAAACGTACGCCTTCCGGCGTCAGATGCACCGACTCCTGAGGCAGCAGGGCGACGTTCCAGCCCGCCGCTCGGAATGCCCGGGGCAAGCGCTCGTGGTTGTCGTGACGGGCCGCGGCGACGTCTCCGACGAGGAATGCTATATCAGGCATACTGCCTGGCCGCGTAGGGGCGATCGCCGGATCGTGACTGTAAGGCGCTCGACGTTGAAATCATTCTGTCATGCCGTCATAAAGTGACAGTAGGTTACTGAATCGGGCCTGGGGAAAGCCGATGAATGCACCGAGCCAGATGCCGGACTACACATTGTCCCTCGATCGGATACCGCTCTACGAGCCGGAACATCTCGACGCGATGGAGAAGGTGGATCTGCGCAACCGGATCAAAGCAAGGCTCCGGGAGCTGGGCGCCGTGCTCGTGGCCCACTACTACGTGGACGCCGACGTTCAGGACCTGGCGGAGGAGACCGGCGGCTGCGTCTCGGATTCTCTGGAGATGGCGCGCTTCGGCAAGAATCACGCGGCTTCGACGCTGGTGGTGGCCGGAGTCCGGTTCATGGGCGAGACGGCGAAGATTCTCTCGCCGGAGAAGCGAGTGGTGATGCCGACTCTGGAGGCGGAATGCTCGCTGGACCTAGGCTGCCCACCGGACGAGTTCGAAGCGTTCTGCCGCGAGCATCCGGAGCGCAAGGTGGTGGTGTATGCCAACACCTCGGCCAAGGTCAAGGCACTTTCCGACTGGGTGGTGACGAGCAGCGTGGCGCTGCCCATCGTGGAGCACCTGCACGATCAGGGCGAGAAGATCATCTGGGCCCCCGACAAGCACCTGGGCCACTGGATCCAGGCGCGCACCGGCGCCGACATGCTGCTGTGGAACGGCGCCTGCGTGGTGCACGAGGAATTCAAGTCCCAGGCGCTATTCGACCTGAAGGCCGTCTATCCCGATGCCGGCGTGCTGGTGCACCCGGAGTCGCCGGCGGCCGTCATCGACATTGCCGACGCCGTGGGCTCCACCAGCCAGATCATCAAGGCGGCGGGGGAGCTGCCCCACAAAATGTTCATCGTCGCCACCGACCGCGGCATCTTCCACAAGCTGCGTCAGCGCAATCCTGACAAGCGTTTCATCGAAGCGCCGACGGCCGGGGAGGGCGCCACCTGCAGGAGCTGCGCGCATTGTCCGTGGATGGCCATGAACGAGCTGAAGCAACTCGCTGCCTGCCTCGAGAGCGATGAGCTGATGGCCGCGAACGAGATCCACGTCGACCCGGAGGTCGGCCGCCGGGCCATGGTCCCTCTGCAGCGCATGCTCGACTTTCCGCGCTGAGATTTCGGCCTTCACTCGCGTTCATCGGTGGAGAATGGTTCTACTGGGCGGGTGTCGCCGCGGGGCTGCGGAACAGCACTTTGCTGACCTCGCTCGGGCCCCTCCGGGGCTGCCCTCGCTCCGCAGAGTTGCCCGCTGCGCGGTCAATCTGCTGCGCTCGGCCTCGCTACACGGTCTGCAAAGTGTTTCCGCAGCCCACGTCGACCCACGGCCGGCGTCCTTCTCCTCGGTTCGCGTTGAGCGGCGTTATCAGCGGCGTCGGCCGATCCTGGCAGACGTCGGCCGGCGAAGGACTTCGAGCGGGCGGGCCGGGCGCGTCTTCGCGAGTGCCCTATAGCGCGACCGAACGGAGCAGATTGACTGCACAGCGGAGCGCAGCAGGCAACTGTGCGCAGTGAGGGAACCCCCGGAGGGGGTCGCCCGAGGCCCGCGAAGACGCGCCCGGCCCGACCGCCCGCCGGAAGTGGCGTCAACCGACCGCAGGCTGTCAGGACTGGGCGACGCGAAGCGCCGTGCGGAAGTCGTCAATGCGCTGGTCGAGCTGGGCGAGGAGCTGAGTATCGTCGTGGTCGACGATGCGCCGGGCATATTCGAGGTGGGCGATGGCCTTCTGATAGGCGCCGTGGAGGGCGAAGTATTCGGCGCGGGCCCGGTGAACCTCGATGATGTCGCCGGCCTCGCCGGCCACCTCGGCGAGCTGGAACCAGACGTCCACGTCGTCCTTGCGCAGGACACTCTGACGTTGCAGGACGGCTTCCGCCTTGTCGTACTTCTGCCGATCGCTGAGGACGTCGGCGTAGAGCATGGACAGCGGAGCATTGCCCGGATTCAGGGTCAGGTTGTGGGTGAGCAGGCGTTCGGCCTGATCGTATTTGTTCGCCTTGATCAGCAGATCGGCGTAGGCGGCGATGTTCAGAATGCTGCGCGGGTCGTTGCTGAACAGCTCATCCCCCAGCGCCAGGGCCTTGTCGTGCTCGCCGGCTCCGGAGAGGGCCAGCGCAAGCCCGTATCGCGCCGCCTCGGAATCCGGATAGTCCTGCACTTCTTTCTCGAACTGCTTCACTGCCGCCTCGGGCGAATCTGCATAACGCACCTGCACGCGGGCGCGCATGAGCTGGTAATCCGTCGAGGTGGGATACTTCTTGTCGGGGTACTTCTGTACCTGCTGACGGGCATCGCTGATGCGCGCCTCCGTCAGCGGGTGGGTGAGCAGGAACTCGGGCGGCTCCGCGGAGAAGCGATAGGCGCGCTGCATGCGCTCGAACATGCGCGGCATACCGCGGGGGTCGAGGCCGGCATTCACCAGCGTATTGATGCCGATGCGGTCTGCCTCCTGCTCTCGGCTGCGGCTGAAGCTGAGCTGGTTGGATTGAGCCGCGGCCTGAGCTGCCGACACCGCCGCGATGCCGGCGTCACCGCCGCCCACCGCGCCGATCATGATGGCGGCGATCAGGCTGGCCAGGGTGGGCAGGCTCTGTGCCCGCTGCTCCTCGACGCCGCGGGCGAAGTGGCGCTGCGAGAGGTGCGCGAGTTCGTGGGCGAGCACGGCGGAGTACTCGCTGATGTCGTCGGCCTGGAGCAGCAGCCCCAGATTGATGCCCACCACGCCGCCGGGGGCCGCGAAGGCGTTGAGTTCCTTGCTGTCGATCAGCACCACCTGCATGAGGTTGTCGTGCAGCTCGGAGTGCTGGGCGAGATCGGTGATCTGGCGGGCGACCCAGTATTTGAGGATGGGATCGTCGATGGTGGGCAGCGAGGCGTGAAGCTGCTTCAGGAATTGGCTGCCGATCTCCCGTTCCATCTCCGGCGAGATCAACCGGGAGGAGGCGTCGCCGAGAACGGGCAGATCTTCCGGGGAGACGTCCGCCCGTGCCGGCAGAGCAACCGCGATTACCAGGCACACCAGTGCGCCCGCAAGCGCCCGCCAGCGGCCGGTGGCGCGCGTCGTTTTTCGCCGTCTCGTTACCTGCATGATACTGCCCGCTCGATACTGCATGGACGCGCCCCCAGGGTGGAAAGTTCCATTGGCGCGGGGCCTCCACGCACTATATTCTGCCCTCATGAGCGACTCTGAGCCACGGCTGCTGGATGTCAAGGGGCTGAACTGTCCCATGCCGTTGCTCAAGGCGAAGAAAGCATTGAACGAGATGGAGCCGGATGCGCTGCTGAAGGTGCTCGCCACCGATCCGGGCTCCGTGCGTGACTTCGAGTTGTTCTCGACGCAGAGCGGAAACGCTCTGCTCGAGGCCCGCCAGGACGGAGACACGTACGTCTACGTGATTCGCAAGAAGATGGGCTGATGCGCTTTCTCGAGGTCATCAGCGGGTGGATCAACCGCTATTTTTCCCACGAGGAAGCGATCTACCTGGTGATGCTGCTGGTCGCCGGCGGGTTGGTGCTGTTTCTGCTGGGCGGGGTGCTGGCGCCCGTGCTCGCGGGGCTGGTGGTCGCCTTTCTGCTGCAGGGACTGGTGCGGCGGCTGATGGCGCTGCGCATGTCGGAACGGTCAGCCGTTTACCTGACGTTCGTGCTGTTCGTCGGTGCCATGATCACCTTTCTCGGCTTCCTGGTGCCGCTGATGTGGCAGCAGCTTCGCAGCATGATCGGCGCGTTGCCGGAGCTCATGGTGCGCCTGCGGGAGATCGGCCGTGATCTGGCGGAGCGGTTCCCGGACCTGATCACCCAGACCCAGATCGATCAGTGGCTCGGGATCGCCACCCACCAGGTGGGCACCGTCAGCGGCAATGTCCTGGAGGCGCTGGTGTCCAACGTGCCGTCGTTGGTGGCGTTGATCATCTACGTGGTGCTGGTGCCGATTTCCGTGTTCTTCTTTCTCAAGGACCGGGATGTGCTGATGACCTGGTTCCTCTCGCTGCTGCCCCGGCACAGGCCGATGCTCAACGAGGTCGGCGCAGAGATGAATCGTCAGCTCGCCAACTACGTGCGCGGCAAAGCGGTGGAGATTCTCATCGTCGGCGGCGTCACCTTCGTGACGTTCACCTTGCTCGGTCTCAACTACGCGGCGTTGCTGGGGCTGATCGTGGGGCTGTCGGTGCTGATTCCGTTCATCGGGGCTGCGGTGGTGACGGTGCCCGTGGCGCTGGTGGGCATCATCCAGTTCGGCTGGTCGTGGGACCTGGCCTGGGTGCTGGTGGCTTACACGATCATCCAGTTCCTGGACGGTAATGTGCTCGTGCCGCTGCTGTTCTCCGAGGCCAACGACCTGCATCCCATCACCATCATTCTGGCGATTCTGGTGTTCGGCGGCTTGTGGGGCTTCTGGGGCATCTTCTTCGCCATCCCCCTGGCGACTCTGGTGAAGGCCATCTACAACGCCTGGCCGCGGCACGAGGGTGAGCTGGCGGCGGAAGGCGCTGCCGCGTCGGAGCTGCCGCTGCAGAGCGGCGAAGGCACCGTGCGCACGGCGACCCATACGCCGCGCACCGCCGCCAGGCCCAAGACGGCGGATGGCTGAGCTCGAACTTGTGGTGGCCGTCGCGGCTCAAGTAACATTGCGCGGTTTTTCACCACGCGGTCTTTCGCCGCCGGTGTCCTGAAGAGGCGCTCCGCATCATGACGTTGAGGGGAAGCATCGTCGCCCTGGTGACGCCCATGAAGGCGGATGGCGCCGTGGACTTCGAGGCGCTCGAGTCCCTGATCGAGTGGCACATCGCCGAAGGTACCCACGGCATCGTGCCCATGGGCACCACCGGCGAGTCGCCGACCCTGGATACGCCTGAGCATCTGGTGGTGATCCGCCGCACCATCGAGGTGGTGGCGGGGCGTGTTCCCGTGATCGCCGGCACCGGGTCGAACTCCACGCAGGAAGCCATCCACCAGACGCAGGAAGCCGAGCGTCTCGGCGCCGATGGCTGTCTGCTGGTGACGCCGTACTACAACCGGCCGACCCAGGAAGGCCTGTACCGTCACTACAAAGCCATCGCCGAGGTCACCAGCGTGCCGCTGGTGCTCTACAACGTGACGCCGCGCACGGCTTGCGACCTGAAGCCGGAGACGGTGGCCCGGCTGGCCGAGATCGACCACATCGTCGGCATCAAGGAGGCGTGCGGCAACGCCGAGCGGGTAGGCGAAATCCGCGCCCTGGTGCCGGAGGAGTTCATCGTGCTGTCCGGTGAAGACGCGCAGACGCTGCGCATGATGGAGCTCGGAGCCGTAGGCGCCATCTCGGTAACGGCGAACGTTCTGCCGCGGATGATGTCGGAATTCTGCACCGCCTTTCTGCAAGGCCATCTGGATGAAGCCCGCGAGTTGGACCTACGCATGCAACCCCTGCACAAGTTTCTCTTCGTCGAACCGAGCCCCACGCCCACCAAGTGGGCGCTCTACGAGATGGGCAGGATCGATCGCGGCATCCGTCTGCCGCTGATCGAGCTTTCCGAGCAACATCGTCCGGAGTTGCGCCGGCTGCTGACGGAGGCGGGCGCGCTGTGATTCGTTCGGCCGTCGTTTTGCTGCTGCTGGTGCTCACCGGCTGCTCCTGGCTCTCGGACGACAAGGGCATCTTCGTCGACAAGTCCGACGACTATCTGAAGGCCACGGAGAACAAGTCGCTCGTCATCCCCGGCAATCTGAACGCCGAGCGTGTGCAGGACCCCAATCCCATTCCGGACATCACCGATCGCCTGCGCCCCGAATACTTCCCCAAGCAGCCGCCGCGTCCGGACACCATCTACGCCACCGACAATCGCGACGAGGTGCGCATCCAGAGCCTGGGCGATCGGCGTTGGCTCGTGATCCCGGAGGCGCCGACGACCGTGTGGCCGAAGGTCAAACAGTTTCTGGCCGAGAACGGCGTGGGGGTGGCCTGGGAATCGCCGAGCGCCGGGCGCCTGGACACCCAGTGGCTGCAGGTCGATGCGGGTCATTCGTATCGCGACGTGATCCGGCAGCTCATCAGTGAGGGCAAGCTCAAAGCAGGCCTCGACGGTGGCGTCGACCGGCTTCGGATTCGCGTGGAGCCGGGGCTCAGGGAACGTACCACCGAGGTGCAGGTGCGCTACGAGAATTCAGAGTTCGCCCCATCCAGCGCGCCCCAGCTCACGGATCTCGATCACGTCGCGTCCCACTCGGGGGACGTCGAGCAGAAGGCGCTGAACGAAATGGGCGCGTACGTCGCTGCCCGCGTATCGGAGCAGACCGTGTCCATGGTGGCCCAGGACATCGGCTCGGGGGTCAAGTCGTTCCTCGACGTGGATCCGGGCGGCACGCCCGTGCTGCGGCTGAAGCTCGACCGCGCACGCGCCTGGGCGACCATCGGCCAGGCCCTGTCGCGAGCGAAGATCGAGGTGCGCGATTCCGACGAGCAGAAGGGCGTGTACCAGATCAGCCTGCGGAGCGATCTGAACGTGGAGCGCGGCAAGCGAGGCTTCTTCGGACGCCTGCTGACTTTCGGCGGCGACGGTCTGAAGAATATCCAGCTCGACATGAAGCCTGCCCAGGGCGACGGCTTCGCGGTCGCTGCACTTAACGGTGAAGGAAAGCCGCTCGATCGGGAATTCGCCCAGGACGTGCTGGTGCTGATTCGCGAGTACGCCAGTTGATCCGATTCGCCTCTCTCGGCAGCGGCAGCCGCGGTAACGGCACCCTGATCGAGATAGGCGGCGAGCTCATCCTGGTCGATTGCGGCTTTACCCTCAAGCAGGCAGAGCGGCGCATGGCACGCCTCGAGATGCGGCCCGGCGACCTCAGCGCCATCCTGGTCACTCACGAGCACTCCGACCACGCTTCCGGCGTAGCCGCGCTGTCGCACAAGTACGCGGTGCCCGTCTACGCGTCATTCGGCACCTTGAAGGCGACCGGATGGCGCATGCGTGGCGAGGTCTTCGATAGCCATCTGCCGTTTTCCATCGGCGCGGTCACCGTGTGCCCGGTTATCGTGCCCCACGACGCCCGCGAGCCCACCCAGTTCACCTTCGAGCACGCTGGTACACGCGTCGGCGTGGTCTCGGACCTCGGCCACCCGACGCCCTTCGTCTGCCGCCAGTTCAGCCAGTGCCACGGGCTGCTGATGGAGAGCAACCACGACGTGCCCATGCTGCTCCGCGGCCGCTATCCGGAATCGGTGAAGCGGCGCATCGCCAGCAACCTGGGCCACCTGTCCAACGAGCAGGCCGCCGCGTTCCTCGCCGAGGTGGCTCACCCGGGCCTGCAGGTGGTGGTCGGTCACGTCAGCGAGCAGAACAACCACCCGGCGCTGCTGGACGCAGCGTTCGACGCCTATCGCGATCGCGTCGCCGATCTCACCTTCGCCACCCAGTCCCGCGGTGCGGACTGGACGGTGATCGGCACCACCGGGCAAGGTGACGCTGTGCAACATGGCGCCGCCCAAGCTGATGCCGGGCGGGGCGACGCTGTGCGGCTGACCGTCGGAGCGATCGGCGGCTCGCGATCCCTCTTCTCCTCTTCTGGTCTTTAAGGTCTGCTGACCGATACTTGTTTATCCGGCCGTCATGGGTGTGGAATACGCTCACCCCGGTAGGAGAAGGGCCAATGACCGCCGTCACCTACTTCCGCGCTCAGGCGTACAACAACGCGTGGGCGAACCATCGTCTGCTCGCTGCCTGTGAAGCGCTGTCGGCGGAGGAGCTCTGCGCCGAGCGCACCGGCTTCTTTCCGTCCATCATCCACACCCTGAACCACATCCTCACCGTCGACTGGTACTACGTGAGCGGCCTCGAGGGCGCGGGCCTCGGGGCGGCGGCGTTCGAGCCGGAAATCCCGTGTCCTGACATTGCCGACCTGGTGCACGAGCAGCGCGCCGTGGACCGCCGGCTGCTCGACTTCTGCGACGCTCTGGATGACGTGGGGCTTTCGGCCACGGCCGACCTGGCTCGGCGGGGCTGGGTGCAGACCGAGCAGGTGGATCGGATCCTCCTCCACCTGTTTCAGCATCAGATCCACCACCGCGGACAGGTTCACGCGATGCTCTCCGGCACCGGAGTCGAACCTCCGCAGCTTGACGAGTTCTTCCTCGACGCTCCGCAGGAGCGGGCGCGGCGCGCGGCCGATTTCGAGGCACTCGGGTTCCGGGAGGAGGCCATATGGGGGTGACTGCCGGCAAACCTCGAGCGCCGTGAGCCACGTCATCGAAACCGCCGTCAGCGGGCGCGCCCGCTGCCGCGGCTGCGGCGCCACCATCGCAAAGGGCACGATGCGTTTCGGCGAGCGCCTGCCGAGCCCCTACGGCGAGGGCGAGACCACAGTCTGGTATCACCCGCGCTGCGCGGCGTACCGTCGCCCGGAGCCGTTCCTCGTCAGCCTGTCCTCCGGTGCCGACGCTTTGGACTCGGAGGCGCTGCGCGTGGTGGCGGAGTTCTCTCGCTCGCGCCACCGGCTCTGCCGTGTGGCGGGCGTCGAGCAGGCGAGCAGCGGCCGTGCCCGCTGCCGGTCCTGCCGCACCCTGATCGCCCGGGGCACCTGGCGCATCCCTCTCGTGTTCCACGAGGAAGGGATGTACAACGCGTCGGGCTTCGTGCACCTCGCTTGCGCGCAGGACTATTTCGAGACCGCGTCCGAGGCAGCGGCCCTGCTCGAGTGCATCCGGCACTTTCAGCCGGACCTCGGCGACGCCGAAGCGAGTGAGATCGCGGCGGTACTGAACGCCGCCGCCGGCTAGCCGCGGGCGAACCCCCGTGACGCACTCATCCCGTCAGCCCGCATACAGGCCGGCCGTCGCGGTGGAAATGCACATTCAGTTCCCCGAGAATGTGCATCCCGATCTGCCCACCGAAAAGTTTCACCCACCGGAGAGGTGCCGGAGCGGTCGAACGGGCCTGACTCGAAATCAGGTGACCCCGCAAGGGGTCCCAGGGTTCGAATCCCTGCCTCTCCGCCAGAACAAATAATGGGGCCTCCGGCCCCATTCTTTGTTCTGGTGAAGTGGGTAGGCCCGATGAGGACGCTATGGTTCGACAAATCCGCAGGGCGGATTTGGACGTCGCCGCGTCCGCGGCGGCGCCCCGAAGGGGTGAGGGGCGGTCCCCCGCCCCGAATCAATCCCTGCCTCTCCGCCAATGTTTCCAGTAGCTTAGGAAGCGTCTCAGCCATCCATCCGAAGCCCAGAAATACCCTCCCGGGTAACACTATGGGTAACGGCGCCATCGGTCCCTGATTTGCGAATGCAAAGGGAGACCGACAATGACCGACCAAACGACCGAAATGCCTCCGTGCACCTGCCGCGTGACACCGCGCGAGCAGATTCGAGAACCCTGACTGCCCCGTCCACGGCACCGCGGAGATGGAGCGCCGCCGCATCCAGGCCGTTACCTCGCCCAAGATCGCCCGCCACAAGGTGGAGCGGCTGCAAGAAATCTTCGCCGAGCCCGACATGCCCGTCCTCCGCGAATGGCTCGACGATCTCACCGAGGGCGAGCGGGTCTGCGTCGATCAGGTCCTGAACGAGATCCTGGCGGAGCGGGAGAGCGCCCATGTCTGAGATCACTCCAATTCGGCCGCCCAGAGCATTCCCCTGCGAGTCCTTCGAGGCCGCAGCTACCCGGGACCAGGTGGAGGCGCGCGAGCACGAGCTGCAGCGCGGAGGCTCAGGCATCAACCGCCGGATCATGACGCTGCTGCTCGAGTATGACTCGGACGAGTTGGCGGAGAAGGTGCGGCTGTAGCGCGACGATCTGGGTGAGAAGCTTTCTCACCTTGTTTGTCGCGCCGCATTCCATTGATCGGCGCGGTCGCCGCACGAGAGCACTGCGCGTTGCCTGGCTGCTCGAGGAGCTCGAGCTGCCTTACCGGCTCACGTCGGTGGCGTTCAAATCGACCTCGTCCGACTTCTTCATTCAGGACACCCCACCGGCAAGATCCCGACTTTGGAGGACGGCTCGGTAACGCTGTGCGAATCTCGCTGGACCGCTACGGGCCCGGCGGGCTGGTGCCTCGGCGGTCGACGCCGGAGCATGCGGCGTATCTGCAGTGGCTGCACTTCGCCGAGGGCACCGCGTTCCCGCCGCTCGGCATCTCGTCTTGCTGCTGCTCTACCGCAGCGACGCCGATGCCCATCCCGAGCTGGTGGGCGACGCCCGCCAGCGGGCAGCGCGCACGCTCGCTCAGGTCGAGGCGGCGGTGGCTGAGCGCCCCTATCTGACGGCTCCGCGTTCAGCGCCGCGGACATCATGATGAGCTTTGCGCTGCTCGCCGGACCGCTGCTCGATGTGGTCGGGAAGCCACTCCCGCGCTCGAAGCCTACCTAGGGGCGGACCACAGCGCAGCCCGCCTGCCAGCACGCGCTGCAGCAGGTAGGCGGCTTCTGAGGCCGTTGGCGTCTGCGCCTGCCGTTCAGCACGGTGCCTTCGATACACGCCTCCGCGGAAGCGCGCAGCGCTTGTCCCTTCAGGCGGAGGGTTTGTGGATGACTCCCAGCTTTCTGCAGTGGATGTCCTTTCGCAGGCCATTGGCCTTGCAGAACTCGGCGTATGCGTGGTAGGCGCCGTTCCAGAGCCGGTGACCACAGTCGCAGTCGTCGACGATGATGATGCCTCCCGGCAGGAGCTGTCGATACAGGGCCGGCAGAAGCATCTGCGTCGGGCCATAGAGGTCGATGTCGAGCAGGCAGAATGCCAGGGGCGGGTCGTCCTCGTAGCGATACAGCGTCGCGTCCATGGCGACTGCGTCCACGTCCAAGCCATTCGCCTCCATCCTGCGTCGGAACCACCGGACGTCGTTCACCTTGAAAGATCGTGAGATCCTCGGATCAGTGCCCCGCTCGAGAACCTCGTGTGCCACGTCGTGCTCCGTGAAGCCTTGAAAGGTATCGATCACCCGGTAACGCGCCTTGACGCCGATGTCGGCCATGAATTTGTTGAGGAACACTGTCGTGTCCCCAAACCCGCAACCGATCTCGATGAAGTAGTTGCCGACGTTGGAGGCTTCTCTCAGTCGCTCGCAGAGGAAGATCAGCTGCGCCGGCGTCATCATATAGCGGTAGTTGAGATAGAATCGCGAATAGGGCGTGCGGAGAAAGCCTTCCATTATCAACTTCCTCATCCCGGGGGGGATCGACATGGTCTAGCTCGACAGCGATGGTCTCCTGATGAGAGCAGCAGCGGCCCTTCCGTTAGGCCAATTCTTAAGATACTTGTAGCCGCCCCTGTACAATGAAACTGCTTGACAGTGGGCTGGCCATTCTTCCACGACCCCCCTGTTCACCGCTGCCATCGACCGTGCCCCAAAAGAAATATCAGGTGAATCCCGATGCCGCCCTTCCATCATTCAGGCGTCAGCCACTCCGATCCGATCGCGGGGTGCGCCGGTTCGGGAGCGTCTCACCCAGGTTGCTGCGACGAGTAGGGCGGCTATCGGCACCAGCGCGTCGTCGGCCAGGAGAGGCGTGATCAGCACCAGAATTGCCGTTACGGGCAGCATCGCCAGTGCCCATCTGCCAAGACAATGCCGGTCCCTGACGACGGGGTTCAATGGATGGCACGCAATTGTCTAACAAGGGAACTTACGCAATAGCGCTACCGTGTAAATAGTGCTGGAGGACGCGGCAGAGCGTGTGTATCGTTTGTTCGCGCTGAGCGGCGGGCTGCCCTGCTCGGAATCGGCACGACCCAGAGCTTCGGGTCCACGTCGACCTCATCCCACGTCGCGAGGCGGACCTCGCCCGAGCGGGCGGCGGTGAGGATCAGGGAATTCAAGCGCTCGCGCCGTCATACCCTCCCGTTGGCGCAGCGCCGCTATGAAGGCGCCGACGTCCTGCCAGTCCAGAGCGGCATGTTGGGCCACCTTCCCTTGCGGAAGCTGAGACGGATTCGGCAGAAGCAGTTTCAGATTGCCTTCCCACCGGGCCGGATCGTCGCCCGAGCGGTGGCCGCTGACGGTCGCCCACGCGAGCACCGCTTCGATGCGCTGGCGGATTCGGGTCGCTGTCTCCGTCTTCCGGAGCCAGAGCTGGGGCTCGAGTTTCGGTGAGCGCGTTGAGGCCACTTTGGGTGCGGACGCTCCGTCGCCGGCGGCTCTCCGTGTCACCAGCGTCTATCGGTTGGAGGGCGATGCCTGGAAGCTTGTTCATCGGCATGCCGATCCGATCACGACGCCGCGCTGAGTAGGTTCCGAGTGTCCGGGTTGGGCCGTACGCGGGCGAGGAGCGAGCAGGTCTCGACGTCACGGCCGTCCGGCCGCGCGCAGGCTGACCGGCCAAGGCATGGTCCTTGCGTACCCGGGGGGCCGTTGTCGCGCGAGGTTCGAGGTGTGAACGATCGCTGTCAGCACAGTCCATGCCTCCTGCTTGTGGAGGACAATGACGATTCCCGGGATCTGCTTGCGCGGCTGCTGAGGCTGGATGGGTGGGAAGTCTGCACGGCGCAGAATGGGGCCGACGGCCTGGACAGGCTGAACAACGGCCTGTCGCCATCGGTAATCGTTACGGATTTCCTGATGCCTCGGCTGGACGGCCTCGCCATGCTCGACCGGATCAGAAGCGATCCGTCCCTGCCCAACCCGCCGGCGGTCGTCGTAAGCGCATTGGACCTGCCTTTGCGACTCTACGCGGCCAGAGCCGAAGCCTACTTCAAGAAGCCGTTGGACCTCGACGGCTTCCGCCAGACGTTGGTCGATCTCGCCACTGCCTCCAAGCGGTGAAGCATCCGTTCGCTCGATCGACCGGTTCAGTCCTCGAAGCTCGACCTATATCATAAGTCAGCTTATGATATAGCAGCTTTGGATTTACCCGTTGGGGCGGTGGCCCCCTGTCCACGCTGCCCGGCGGGGCACGTCAGCCGTAACCCGGAAGTCGTTTCCATGACCGAATCGCTCGACCGAGATCCCGTGGTCCTTCTCTATGACGTCGCCCGCATCATGCGCACGAAGTTCGACCAGCGCGCCCGTGAGCGCGGTATGACCCGCGCGCTGTGGCACATTCTCGCGCGGGTGGAGCACAACCCCGGCGCCTCCCAGAGCGAGCTCGCCGCGATCTGTGAGGTCGAGCCGATCACCGTGGGGCGTCTGGTCGACCGGCTCGAAAAGCGCGGGCTGATCGAGCGCCGGCGCGATCCCAACGACCGCCGGATCTGGCGCCTGCACAACCGGCCCGCCGCGCAGCCGATCCTGGAGGAGATCAAGGCCTATCGGGAAGAGCTCATCCGCGCCATCGACGCGAACATCGGGCCCGGCGCTCGGGAGGCCATGGTGGACGCGCTGCTCGCCATTCGCGCGAACCTCACGGCGGTCCCGGAAACCGCCGAGCCGCCCGACGCGAACGCCGCGTCGGCGCAGGCGGGGGGGAGTTGCGACCATGACAGGACATGCCGATCCCATGCGGGAGAACCGGCAAGCACCAGATCCAGGTGCTCCTCCCGACGTCGCGCCCGGTGGGCCGACGCCGATCTATCCCGGTGAGCAGCACGAGTCGCCGGACGCCACATTCGTCGCGCCGAACCGGCAGAAGGCCTCCTGGCGGTTCCTGCGCCACGGCCTGATGCTGGCCGGCACTCTGGCTGTGCTCGCCGCGGCGGCGCTGATGTACATGAACGGCGGCCGCTACGTGGGCACCGACGACGCCTACCTCAAGTCGGCACAGCTCAACGTGACCACCGACGTCTCCGGCATGGTGAAGACGATCCATGTGCGGGAAGGGCAGCGGGTGGAGGCGGGCGACGTGCTGTTCCGTCTGGACCCGGAGCCCTTCCAGATCGCCTTGAACAACGCCAATGCCAGCCTGCTGCAGGCGGAGCTGGCGGTGAAGTCGCTGAAGGCCGACTACCAGCAGGGGACCCAGCAGGTGAGCGCGCAGAAGGCGCTGGTGGACGTGGCGAAAACCACACTCGACCGCTACGACACCCTGGTCCAGCAGGGCTCGCTGTCCCGCACCCAGTGGGATCAGCAGCAGGCCACGTACCTGTCGGCGCTGGCGACCTTGAATTCGCTGGAGCAGGGCGCTGCCGCCACCTTGGCCCGTCTCGATGGCGATCCCGACCTGCCGGTCGAAAGTTTTCCCGACGTGATGAAGGCGCGGGCGGCCGTCGCGGAAGCCCAGCGTCAGCTCGATCACACGGTGGTGCGCGCGCCGTTCGGCGGCATCGTCGCCAAGGTGAGCTCGCTGCAGCCGGGAACGCTGATCATCTCGGCCATGTCGGCCTTCAGCACCACCAGCGCGGTGGGGCTCGTGTCCGATCACGACTTCTGGGTGGAGGCGAACATGAAGGAGACGGACCTTGCTCGCGTGCATGACGGCCTGCCGGTGGAGGTGACCGTCGACACCTATCCGGACTGCACCTGGCGCGGCTCCGTGGAGTCGGTGTCGCCCGCCAGCGGCGCGGCGTTCTCGCCACTGCCGTCGGAGAACATCTCCGGCAACTGGGTCAAGGTCGTGCAGCGAATCCCGGTGCGGATCGCCCTCGAGAAGAGCTCGTGTGACGTGCGCCTGAGCTCCGGCATGAGCGCGGTCATTTCCATCGATACCGGCTACAGCCGGTGGCACGAGTTCGGCTTCTGAGGTTACTGTGGCCGACACCACCTACCCGGCGCAGGGTTCCGTCGACGAACCGGTGATGGCCCGCAACGTCGCGGCCGGCTGTGCCATGGCCGCGATGTTCATGCAGACGCTGGATCAGACCATCGCCAACGTGGCCCTGCCGCACATGCAGGGGAGCCTGTCGGCGTCGCGTGATCAGGTCACGTGGGTGCTGACGTCTTACATCATCGCCTCGGCGATCATGACCGCGCCGGTGGGATGGATCGCTTCACGCTTCGGCAAGCGGCGTTTCATCGTCATCGCCGTGGCCGGCTTCACGGTGACGTCCGCGCTCTGCGGCATGGCCCAGAGCCTCGAGCAGATGATCGTGTTCCGCCTCCTGCAGGGTGCCTTCGGCGCCGCGCTGGGGCCGCTCTCGCAGACGATCATGATGGACAGCTTCCCTCCGGAGAAACGCGGCTCGGTCATGGGCATCTGGGGCATGGGGGTAATGCTGGGTCCGATTCTCGGGCCTACCCTCGGCGGGTATCTGACCGACGCCTTCACCTGGCGGTGGGTGTTCTACATCAATGTGCCGGTGGGCATTGCGTCCGTGATCGGGCTGCTGGTCTTCTACAGGAATCCCAGCCGCGACCGCTCCCTGGTATTCGACTGGTTCGGCTTCGGCCTGCTCGCCGTGGGGCTCGGCGCGATGCAGCTCATGCTCGACCGGGGCAGCAACAAGGACTGGTTCAGCTCGACGGAGATCGTTGTCGAGTGCCTGCTGGCGGTGCTCGGCTTGTACCTGTTCACGGTGCACATGGCCACGGCCAAGCGGCCGTTCATCCGCCTCGAGATCTTCAAGGATCGCAACTTCGTCTCGGCGACCCTGCTGATGTTCATGACCGGCGGTCTGCTGGTGTCGAGCTCTGCGCTGCTCGCGCCTTATCTGCAGACGTTGGGGGGCTATTCCGTCACCGACGCTGGTCTGCTGATGGTCCCCCGCGGCGTCGGCACCATGCTGTCGATGTCCATGGTGGGCCGGGTTGCCATGCGCTTCGACCCGCGCAAGGTCATCACCTTCGGCTCGGCGCTGCTGCTGCTTACCACCTACCACATGTCCGGCTGGAGCCCCAGCGTGTCCGCCTCGACCATCGGTTGGATCGGCTTCATCCAGGGGTTCGGCCTCGGCTTCATCTTCATACCGATGAACCTGGTGGCATTTGCGACGATCCCGCCGGAGCTGCGCACGGATGCGTCCGCCATCATGAACCTGCTGCGGAACATCGGCGCCGCCATCAGCATCTCGCTGACCACGGTCGTGCTCACTTCCAGCACCCAGATCGTGCACGCTCAGGTGGCCGAGCACGTGGATCCGTTCAATCGGGCTCTCGGGGTGAACGCGCAGGCGATGATGTGGAACCCGAATCTGCCATTCGGTCTGTCCGCGCTGAACGGCGTGATCAATCAGGCGGCGCTGCAGATCGCCTATTCCAACGACTTTCTGTTCCTCTTCTACATCTCGCTGCCCGGAGCGCTGCTGGTGTGGCTCATGCGGCGGCCGCAGTTGCCGGGCGCCGTGCCGCCGAGGATCGAGCACGCCGACTGAGCGACGCTTTAGGATGCGGCTCTTGGGCGGGGTATGCTGAGCTACCGCCCGGGCCACTGAAGAGGGGCAGATCGATGTTGCTGCAACCGTACCGAGTGATCGACCTCACCGGCAGCCACGGCATGCTGTGCGGCCAGATATTCGCCGATCTCGGTGCGGACGTGATTCAGGTCGAGCCACCGGGCGGTGCGGCCGGGCGGCGGCTCGGGCCGTTCCATCAGGACCGCGAAGATCCTGAAGGCTCCCTTAGCTGGTGGGCCTACGCCCGCGGCAAGCGCAGCATCGAGCTGGACATCGATGCGCCTGCCGACCGCGAGAGCCTGCTGGCGCTTCTGGACAGCGCCGACCTGCTGATCGAGTCGGAGCCGGTGGGGGCCATGGCGCGTCGGGGCTTGGGATACGATCAGCTTGCAGCACGCAACCCCAGGCTCATTCACGTCAGCATCACGGGGTTCGGCAGCACCGGGCCGAAATCGGGCTGGGCGTGGTCGGACCTGGTGGTCATGGCCAGCGGCGGCCCGCTGGCCATCGCCGGCGACCGGGACCGCGCGCCGGTTCGGGTGAGCGTGCCCCAGGCGTTTCTGCACGGCGCGGCCGAAGCGGCGGCGGCGGCCATGGTCGCGCTGCACGAGCGCGCTCGGTCGGGTCTCGGGCAGCACGTCGACGTCAGCGCTCAGCAGGCGGTGACTCTCGCCACCCAGGGCAACATCCTGTCCCACGCGGTGGGCGAGACCACCGCCACCCGCGCTGCCGGCGGGGTCGTGGCCGGGGGCATCAACGTGCGTCTCACCTTTCCGGCGCGGGACGGCTACGTATCGATCACGTTCATCTTCGGCGCCACCGTCGGGCCGGCGACGCGGCGGCTGATGGAGTACGTGCACGACCAGGGTTTCTGCGATGCCGCGACTCGCGACAAAAACTGGGTCGAGTACGGGCTGCTGCTGGCCTCGGGCGAGGAGCCCGTGGCCGAGTACGAGCGGGTGAAGGAATGCGTGGCGGCCTGCACGGCGTCGAAGACCAAGGCCGAGCTGTTGCAGGCTGCGCTGGAGCGCCGGTTGCTGCTGGCGCCCATGTCGGACATCGGCGATGTGGTGGATAGCCCTCAGTTCGCCGAGCGCGGTTACTTCCGGCGGCCCACCGGCGATGGGCCATCGGCGGAGGTCGACTATCCGGGGCCGTTCGCGCGCTTCTCCGCCACGCCGCTGGGGCCGACCCGCCGGCCGCCGCGCATCGGCGAGCACACTCGCGAGATCCTGGAGGAACTGCGTGCCGGGGCGGCTACGTCGCGGAACACGGCGGCGGGCAGCAATGGCGGTGATGCGCTGGCGGGCGTGAAGGTGCTCGACTTCATGTGGGCGCTCGCCGGACCCGGCGCGACCCGGCTCATGGCCGACTTCGGCGCCACGGTGGTGCGCGTGGAGTCCACCTCGCGGCTCGACGTCTGCCGCACCATCCGGCCCTTCATCGGCGGCGACCCGAGCCCGGAGAAGTCCGCGGTGTTCCATTCCACCAATGCGGGCAAGCTGATGCTCTCTCTCGATCTGACCAATCCGGGCGCGCGGCAGGTGGTGTTCGATCTGGTAGGTTGGGCGGACGTGGTGATGGAGTCGTTCTCGCCCCGCGCGATGAAGGCGTTCGGCCTGGATTATCCGACCCTGCGCGAGATCAATCCGAACCTGATCATGCTGAGCACGTGCCTCATGGGCCAGACGGGTCCGCTGGCCAGCTTCGCCGGCTACGGCAATCTGGCGGCCGCCATTGCGGGATTCTACGGGCTGACCGGCTGGCCGGACCGGGAGCCGGCGGGGCCGTTCGGGGCGTACACCGACTACATCGCTCCACGCTACAACGCGGTGGCGGTGCTGGCGGCCCTCGATCACCGGCGCCGCACCGGCCAGGGACAGTACATCGACCTCTCTCAAGCCGAAGCCGCGCTGCACTTCCTGGCGCCGGCGATCCTCGAGCGTACCGCCAACGGCCGCGTCTGGCAGCGCGCGGGAAATACCGATGCCGATCATGCCCCCCATGGCGTGTACCCGTGCGCGGGCGACGATCAGTGGGTGGCGATCGCCTGCGAAAGCGACGCCCAGTGGAAGGCTTTGTGCGGGGCGGTAGGCGGCATCGATCCCGCTGACGAGCGATTCGCCACGGCGCCCGGCCGCCGGGCGGCACAGCAGGTGCTCGACGACTGGCTCGCGGCATTCACGTCTGCCCGCACCCCGGCAGAGCTGGAGTCGCTTCTGCAGTCTGCCGGCGTGCCGGCATCGGCGGTGCAGAACAGCCCGGAGCTGGCGGCCGACCCGCAGCTTCGTCATCGTGAGCACTTCGTCACGCTGCCCCATGATGAGGCGGGCGAGACGGTAGTGGAAGGCGTGCGCGGCCGGCTGTCGCGGACCCCGGGGCGCGTTCGGGGGCCAGCGCCCACGTTCTCCAGGGACGTGCAACGGGTGTTGTGCGAGTTGCTCGGCTACGACGACGAGCGCTTCGGCCGGCTGCTGGTGGACGGCGTGCTGCAGTAACGAGGCGCAGTCCGCGCGCCGGCACTTCGCCGGCGGGCGGTCAGGCCGCGGGGCGCCGGAAACGCCGGCGCGCTTGCTCGACCCGAGGTCGGATCACGCAGTCGTGCACGTGATCGTTGATCAGCCCCATGGCCTGCATGAACGCGTAGACGGTGGTCGGGCCGACGAATTTCCAGCCCTGCTTCTTCAGCGCTTTCGACAAGGCCACGGATTCCGGCGACGTCGATGCGCTCTGCGGCTCGACGGCCTGTGCGGCGTCCGGCTCGTAGCGCCACACGAAGGCAGCCAGCGAACCTTCCCGCGCGATCAGTTCCCGGGCGCGGCGCGCGTTGTTCACCGCCGCTTCGATCTTGCCGCGGTGGCGGACGATGCCCGCGTTGCCCAGCAGACGCTCGACGTCGCGCGGGGTGAAGCGCGCCACCCGGTCGATGTCGAAACCGTGGAAGGCGGCGCGGAAGTTCTCGCGCTTGGCGAGGATCGTCCGCCAGCTCAGCCCGGACTGAAAGCCCTCGAGGCAGAGCTTCTCGAACAGCCGCTGATCGTCGTCGACGGGGAACCCCCACTCGGTATCGTGGTACGAAGAAACTCCGTCGCCGCCGCGCACCAGCGGCAGCGCGGCAAACCGTCGGGACCGGATACGGATGAACTCACGGCGTGAATCTACCATACCGCGACGACCCCGGTGATCGGCTGACCGATAGGGACAATTACCGACTAGTGGAACGGCGTCGGAAGGGTAGCATCCTGCCCATGGACGACCAGCAGGGTAGGGACGCTCCGTCTTGGGGGCAGTGGCGCGCGTTGCTCGAGGCGACGCCCGGCTATGTGTGCGTCGCCGACGGCGAGCGCCGCATCGTCTCGATCAATCGCTCGACCGCGGGACGGGATCTGAGCGGCTTCGTTGGCCACGACTTCGCCGACTTCGTGGCCGAGGATCAGCGTTCTCTGGTGATCGAGGCCACCACCGCGGATCCTGGCGGACGGGGGCACTGCGGAGCTGGAAACCCGGGGAGCGGAGAGCGGGCGTTGGTTCCGGGCGCGCCTCGCCGGCGTGCTCGAGCGCGGCCAGGTGACCGGCTTCGTCGCGCACGTGCTGGACGTGGACGATGCCAAGCACGTGGAGAGCCAGAGAGACCTGCTCCGCGCGCGCGCTGGCAGGCGTCCGCGGGTCACGGCCGACGGCCGTCCCTCGGACGATGCTCAGCGCCGCTTGGACCTCATTGCCGACGCGCTGCCCGTGCTCATCTCGTATGTGGACCATGAGCGGCGCTACCAGTACAACAACGTCGCGTACACGCGCTGGTTCGGAACGTCCCGGGAGGCTCTGCGCGGACGGCCGATGGAAGAGCTTGTCGGTGAGGAAGCCTACGCTCATCTCCGCGGCTACGTCGATGCGGTGCTCGGCGGGCAGGCAGTGACCTTCGAGACCACCATTCCGTATCGGGAAGCGGGCGTGCGCCGGGTCATGGCTCACTACGTCCCCGACGTGACCCGCGACGGTGAGGTGGCGGGCTTCTACGCGCTGATCGAGGACGTGTCGGCCAGGCGCAGAGCCGAGGAGGCGCTGCGGCGTCGGGAGGACGAGCTCAGCCAGCTCCAGAAGATGGAGGCGCTGGGCCGGCTTGCCGGCGGCGTTGCCCACGACTTCAACAATCTGTTGCAGACAATCGCCAACTGTTGCGCCGCGCTGTCGCTGCTTATCCCCGATGGGCACGCCGTGCTCACCGAGACCGTCACTCAGCTCACGCGCACCGCCGAGCGCGGTGGTTCCCTGACCCGGCAGCTTCTGGCGTTCAGCCGCAACAAGCCCCTCGGAGCCGAGCGTCTGGACGTGAGCGCGTTGATCTCGGGCATGGAGCTGGTTCTGAAGGCACTGGTCGGCCCCGAGGTTGCGCTCCAGATGGACTGCCGCGAGCCGTGCCCGGTGACGACGGATGCCGGACAGATGCAGCAGGTGATCATGAACCTCGCCGTCAATGCCCGTGACGCGATGCCGGACGGCGGCGACCTGCGCATCGAGACGCGGGTCCGGGAGCTGAGCACTGCAGAGACTTCCGCCCATCGCGCGCTGGCATCCGGCAGGTATGCTCTCGTCACCGTCACCGACACCGGTACAGGGATGGATGCGGAGACTGTTGCGCGAGCGTTCGAGCCTTTCTTCACCACCAAGCCGGAAGGTCAGGGCACGGGGCTGGGCCTCTCGACGGTGTACGGCATCGTTCAGGCTCTCGGCGGCTTCATCGACCTCGAGAGCGCGCCGGGCGCCGGCACGACCTTTCGCCTGCACCTGCCGATCATTGATTGAATACCGGATTTCCTTCGATCACCGGAACGGCGTCCCCCCAGTTGTAGGCGTCTCGCTTCCAGCGCCAGCGGACCCAGAACATGTAGCTGACGTGCAGGTCGTCGCGGGCAAAGGCGAACAGCTCCGACGGCGTCCAGTACCTGGTGGGATAGCTGGTGTCAACGTGCGCATGCCGATAGCACTCCGCCTCCACCTGACCGAACAGGGGCATTTTGCCCACGGCGCCATCGTAGAACGGATAGGTGTGGATCGGCAGCGCCGGGTTGTCGGGCATCACGTCCGGACCGCCCATGACAACGCCCAGCGGAGCCACCTGGCGTGCGATCTCGCCGAGGTAGTAGATGCCCCCCTGCAGGAAGTTCATGAACCAGAACACTCTCGAGCGCGGAAGGCTGCGGGCTGCGCTGGCGAGCTCGTCGATCAGCACGTCCCGGTAGCGTTCCGGCGTGTAGCCGGCTGTCTGCAGGATGGCGTCATCCACGCTGAGTGCCGACTCGGAGGTTGCTATGCCTTCGAAATGGCTGTTGCCGTCGAAGCGCCGGCCGAGCGCGCGGATCAGGGCTTCGTAGCGTTGCACCACGTATGGGTCCCAGCGTTGCACCGTGTAGCCGCCGATCAGGTTGGGCAGGACCCGGTCGCCCAGGTAGTTGGGCGCAGGAGGCTCGTTGCTGAACGTCTTGTCCTCGATCTGCGCAATCAGCTGCCGCCCGTGGCGGGACACCGTCGCCAGGTCCGCGGCGATCTCGGAGAAGTCGTAGTGTCCCGACTTCGGCTCCAGGTCCCGCCAGCGATAACGCTTCACGAACCCCCGCACTCCGGGCAGCGCCGAATCGGCAATGGCGGCTGCGTCGTCCTGCTTCGTCAATACCACGTAGTGTCCGGGGTTGAACTTGCGACCGTGCAAAGGAGGCGGGAACGGGTCGGCGGGCACACCGCAGGCGCCATCGTTGGTGAGATCCACCGGCGTCGTAACCTGGAGCGGACGCTGCTGACCGTGGCTGGTGATGGAGACGTTCCGCTCGCGGCCGCTGCTGCTGCGCAGACAGACCTTGCTGAACTCGACCGATGTCAAGTCGATGCCGTCGTACCAGGGCGCCGAGGTCTCCAGATGCATGCCGACGGTGGTGGGGTTGCGCTGAAACAGTCTGTCCCGGCCCTCGAGGTCGACGCCTTCGACCGACTCCGGCGGATCCGACAGCTCGATGGCGCCATCGAAGGTCGACGCCCCAGTGTCCGGCGCATTGCGGATCTGCCAGTCCACCTTCGATAGCCGTCGAATCTCGAGCGCGCTCGACTGTGCTGCGCCGCCGGCGCAGGCCCCCGAACCGGTGAGATCCACCGGCGCGGTAACGGGTGTGGCGTTGCGCCCGAGGTAGACGGGCATGCCGGCGGAAGGGCGTAGGCAGACGCCGCTCGAGCCCTGAAACGCCAGCCCGTCCACCGTGAAGTGCGCGGTGTGCAGATCGACGTCGACGGTGCGGGCGTCCGACAGCGACACCCTGTCGCTGGCCTCCAGCGCAATCCGGCGAAGCCCGTTGACCGCATCGCCGGCTCGGAAGGTCGCTTGCAGGTGCTGATCGCCCTTCGCGGCCAGCACCCGGACCTGCCATTTGTCGCCCCAGCTGCGCCAGACGAAGACGCCGGTATCGGTTCGGCTGTCGAGCCTTGGCTGCCCGTCGACCACCAGGGCGACGGCAGGCGCAGCGGCGGCCAGCACCAGCAGGCCGGAAAGAGAAAGGAATATCGACGATCGCACGGGCAACTCCTTTTGCCTTCACTCGGGCTCGAAGGAATGACCCGCGGCGGCATGGTCGCAACGTTGGTTGCCGCGATGCAAGTGAAGTTGTGCAAGCGAAATGTGATTCGTCCGAGCGCCAGCCAGGGCTTGATCGTAAGGGTGCCATTGGTACTATCCAGCCCCCGCATCATCTTCGGACGTGCTCATGGCGTGGCTGCTCCATGGCAAGCGGTGGCTCGGGGCGCTGGCCCTGGCGCTGTGCGTAACGCTGGGTGTCCCCGGTGCACAGGCCGCGCCGGCCACGGACGCCCACGGCGCGCCGCTCGGCCGGCTGCCGGCCAGTGTTCGGCCGTTGCGATACCGCCTGGCGCTGCGGATCGATCCGGACGCAGCGGGGTTTTCGGGGCACGTGGAGATCGACGTAGAGCTGGACCGGGCAGCGGACGGCGTGTGGCTGCACGGCAGGAATCTCCAGGTCACTGCGGTTGCTGCACGAATCGGCGGCGAAGCGGGCCAGCTCGCCCGCTATCGGCAGGTCGACGAGTCGGGCGTGGCGCGCCTGGACTTCGGTCGGACGGTTCCGGCTGGCCCTGTGACCCTCGCTTTCGACTACCGCGCGCCCTTCGGCCACGCGCTCGAAGGTCTATACCGCGTCAGCGAGAACGGCAAGCACTATGCGGTGACACAGTTCGAGGCCACCTCGGCGCGGCTGGCGTTTCCGTGCTTCGATGAGCCGCGCTTCAAGGTACCGTTCGACATCACGTTGCAGGTTCCAGACGGCGCGGTGGCGGTCACGAACACGCCAAAGCTGGCCGAAGAGCCGGCGAAGGACGGCTTCGTCCGGATACGCTTCGCCCCCACGCCGCCACTTCCCACCTATCTCATCGCGTTCGCCGTTGGGCCATGGGACGAGCGCGAGGGTGAAACCATGGCGCCCACCGCCCTGCGCGAGCGCGCTGTGCCGCTCCGCGCGTTCGCCGCCGCCGGCAAGGGTGATCAGCTCGATTATGCCCTCGGCCGAACCGGCGCCATCGTCAACGGGCTCGAAGATTACCTTGGCGTTGCCTATCCGTTCCGCAAGCTCGATCTCGTCGCGGTGCCGGATTTTGCCGCCGGCGCAATGGAGAACGCTGGCGCCATCACCTACCGTGAGCAGCTTCTGCTGTTCGGCGACGATGCGTCGGTGCTGCGCAAACAGTCGTTCGCTGCCGTCGACGCTCATGAGCTCTCCCATCAGTGGTTCGGCGATCTCGTGACGCCGACGTGGTGGGACGATATCTGGCTGAACGAGGCGTTCGCCACTTGGATGTCGGCCAAGGTCATGGGGCGCCTCGAGCCGGACCAGGGCTACGGCCTGCGCCAACTCGAGTCCTCGCTCGAGGTGATGAAGCAGGACGCGCTGGGCAGCGCGCGGCGGATCCGTCAACCGGTGGAGTCGCCCGAGGAAATCGGCTCGGCATTCGACGACATCACCTACGAGAAGGGCGCGGCGGTGCTGTCCATGCTCGAGCGGTTCGTGGGTGCGGATCACTTCCGTCAGGGAATCCACGGCTATCTGCAGGCGCACCAGTACGCGAACGCCGACGCCGCGGCGTTCGTCCAGGCCATTGCAGCAACCCGCCCGGACCTGCCGAAGGGACAGGTGAAGGATGCATTCTTCTCGTTCCTCGATCAGCCGGGCACGCCGCTGGTGGCGCTGGACTGGAGCTGCCGTGCAGCCGGAAAGACGCGGATTTCGGTAACTCAGTCGCGGTATCTGCCGGTAGGTTCCCAGGCAGATGCGAACCGGCAGTGGCGGCTGCCGCTGTGCCTCGCGTTCGGCGACGACGATGAGCGCAGCGAGCACTGCGAGCTGGTGCAGGCGCAGAAATCGACATTCGAGCTGGATACTCCCTGCCCGGCCTGGGTGATGCCGAACGCCGCTGGCGCCGGCTATTACCGGTTCGCCTTGAGCTTGCCCCACTGGAAGGCGCTGCTGTCGGCGAGCAATCTCATCGACCGCGAGCAACTCGCCGTGGCCGCGAACCTGTCCGGGGCGTTCCGGGCCGCCGACATCAACGTCGGCCAGTACCTGGCGATGCTCCCCGGTCTTCTCGACAGCGACAGCGTCGAGGTGGTCACCGCGCCGCTCGATGATCTGAAGTGGATTCACGACCGTCTGGTTCAGGGCGCGAGCCGGCGGCGGCTGGACGAGATTCTCGCCGACTACTATTCAGATATTGCCGTGCGGGTGCCGCCCGACGCGCGCCCCGCGGAGCGCACCGAGGTGCAGCTCCAGATGGCCATGGCGCGTCTCTACGCGCTGGTGATCGGCACATCGGCGTGGCGCGATTCGCTGGCACGTCAGGCCGCGGACTACGTCGAGGCCCGTGGCAGTGACAAGACGCCGGAAACTGCGGGGAGCTTGCCGGCGAGCCTGCGGGAAATCGCGTTCACGGTGGCGGTGGAGGAGCGCGGCAAACGGTTCGCGGGGCGGCTGCTGGCCTTGCTCGGCGGCACGAACGACGCTCAGCTTCGCCAGGACATCCTTCGTGCGGTCAGCCGCGGGGGCGACCCGGGTGTGCTGGAGCGCCTGCGCGAGCTGGCGCTCACGGACGCCGTGCGTGACAACGAGGTCGACGACATCCTGGAGCCGCAGATGGACGACGCGGATTCCCGGGGCGCCGCATGGCAGTGGCTGCTGGCGCATTTCGATGCGGTGGCCGCGCGCCGCCCGTACTGGTTCCGCGGTAGTGTCGTGGCCTATGGCAGGTACTTCTGCAACGCCGAGCGGGCCGAAGAGATCGAGCACACGCTGGCGGGCGAGGTGAGAACCATGGGCAGCGGGCCCCGCAGCCTCGCCGAAACGGTCGAGCGCATTCACCTTTGTCAGGCACTGGTGGATGCCCAGCGGGATTCGACCAACCGCGTGCTCGGCGGCGGCCCGTGAACCTAGCCGGTGTTCCTGAGGCCGCTGGCGATGCCGGCCATGGTGACCTGCAGGGCCCGCTCCACGGCGTCCTGGTCCTCGCCCGCCTGTCGCCAGCGGACCAGCAGCTCTGCCTGCAGCAGGTGGAGGGGGTCCAGGTAGGTGTTGCGCACGAACAGCGACTCCGCCAGCTCCGGGTCGTTGGCGAGCAGTCGAGGAGCGCCGGTGATGGCGAGAAGGTCGGCGCTGAGAGCGTTCAGCCGCGCACACAGCGAGGCCACCGTGTGCTGCTGCTCAGCTGTGGTCAGCCGCCGCGCGTAGTAACGCGCCAGGATCGGATCGGCCTTGGCCAGCACCATCTCCAGCATGTCCATCTGCATGCGGAAGAATGGCCAGTCGAGCATCTCCTGAAGCAGACGCTGTCGTCCCTCCGTGAGGGCCTGGTGCAGTGCCTGGTCGGTGCCGAGCCACGCTGGCAGCATGAGGCGAACCTGGGTCCACGCGAACACCCACGGTATCGCCCGTAAGCTCTCGATGCCGCCCGCCACGTCGCGCGTTTGCCGGCGCCTCGCCGGGCGGCTGCCGAGCGCCAGAATGCCGAGCTCCTGCTCCGGAGTGAGGGCCCGGAACAGCTCGACGAAATCCGCGTCTTCCCGCACCACGGCGCGGTAGCCGTCGAGGGCCTTGCCCGAGATGGCCGATATGGCATGACGCCAGCTGTCGGCGGGCGCCTGCGGCGGACTCGCCGTGGCGTTCACCGTGGCGGTGAGGTAGCGGCGCAGCGTCTGCACCGCCAGCGCCGGCAGGCCCAGCTTCCAGCGGATCATCTCGCCCTGCTCGGTGACGCGGAACGTGCCGGCCACCGATCCCGGCGGCTGGGACCGGATGGCCGCCTGGGCCGGGCCGCCGCCTCGCCCCACCGCACCGCCGCGGCCGTGAAACAGGGCGAGGCGAACGCCGTGGCGGGCGGCCACCTCGACCAGCCCCTCCTGGGCCCGGTACTGGGCCCAGGCAGCGGCGAGCTGACCGGCATCCTTGGCGGAATCCGAGTAGCCGATCATCACCTGCTGATAGCCGTTCGCGTAGCGGGCGTACCAGGGCAGGCCGAGGAGCGTGTCCACCGTGCGGGGCGCATGATCGAGGGCGTCGAGGGTCTCGAACAGCGGCACCACCGGGAGGTGGCGCTGGAGACCGCTCTCCTTGAGCAGCAGGATCACCGCCAGCACGTCGCTGGGCGCCTCGGCCATGGAGATCACGTATTGCGCGATGCCGGCGGCTTCCCCCTGCGCGACCACCCGGCACGTCTCGAGGACCTCCGCGCTGTCGTCGCTCACCGGCCAGTTGGCCGGAAACAGCGGGCGCCGGCTGTCGAGCTCGGTGAGCAGGAAGCGCCGGCGTTCCGACTCCGGCCACTCGCCGTAGGTGCGGCCGTCGTGATGGATCTCGAGATAGCCGGTCAGCTCGTCCAGCACCTGAGTGTGGCGGGATGCGTCCTGGCGGACGTCGAGCCTGACCAGGTGCACGCCGAAGGCCGCCGCCCTGCGCAAGGTGTCCAGCAGCGGCCCGTTGGCGATGTCGGCCATGCCGGATGCCGTGAGGGAGCGGTGGCACAGCGCCAGAGGCGCCTGCAGCGCTTCAGTGGTGAGGAATACCGCTTCCGCCTCCCAGGGCGGTGCCGGGTCCAGCCTGGCGGCCCAGTCGCGGGTGCGCGCCAGCCGATCGCGCACGCGCCGGAGCACTGCCCGGTACGGTTCACCGGTGTCGTTGGCCGCCGCCGCCAGCTCCGCCGTGCACCGGCTCATGGACAGCGAGCCCTGCAGTGCTTCCACGTCGCGCAGGAACAGATCGGCCGCCATCCAGCGGCCGAGCATCAGCACTTCCCGCGTCACCGCGGCGGTGACGTTGGGGTTGCCGTCGCGATCGCCGCCCATCCAGGTGGCGAACCGCACCGGCGCCGCATCCAGGGGCAGCGGCTCGAGACCGCGGGCGACCACCGCCTGGTCCAGCTCACGGGTGAGACGGGGCAGGGCGTGCCACAGCGAGTTCTCGATGACGGCGAACCCCCAGCGCGCTTCGTCCTGAGGCGAAGGGCGGGTCTGGCGTATCTCGTTCGTGTGCCAGGCTTCGGCGATCAGTCGCCGCAGCTCCCGCTCCACCTGGCCGCGCGCCGCGTCGTCGCTGCGGTCCCGCTCGGCGAGCGCACCGGCGATGGCGTCGTACTTCTGAATCAAGGTACGCCGCAACACCTCCGTAGGATGGGCTGTCAGAACCAGCTCGATGTCGAGACCGCGCAGGAGGTCGGCAAGATCCGCGTGCGCGGGCAGCTCGAGGACCACCGAGCGGTCGCGATGAGGGCGGGTCAGGTGATGCTGCTCGGCGATGTTGGCCAGGTTCAGAAACTGATTGAACGCCCGGGCGACGTCCGCCATCTCGTGAGCCGGAATCGCCGCCAGGTACGCGCTCAACCGCTCCCAGTCCGACTCGCCTTCGCTACGGGCGTCCTTTGCCAGAGACCGGATGGTTTCGATCCGGTCCAGAAATGCCTCACCCCGCGCGTCGGCCACCACCCGGCCGAGCAGGCGACCGAGCAGCCGCACATCGTCGCGCAACGGCGTCTCCAGATGCCGCAGGTCGGTGCCCGCGGCGGGGGTGGGATCCCGGCTCATGGCAAGAGGTTACGCCGATCCCGTTCCGCCTGCGACGGCAGCCGACGGACGCCGTGGCGGCTATGCTCGGCTGAAACCCGCCAGTGCCAGGTGCTCGTCGATGGCACGCTCGGCCGTGGCCTGCACCTCTTCCTCGAGCACCTCGCCGTCAATGCCCGGGAAGTGCTTCGTCACCGAGCCCTTGTTGTAGAGCGTGTTCAGAGACAGAGAACCTTCCACCACCTCGCCGTCTTCCACCGCGTACTCGAAAGACACGCGAACCGGCAGCTCGGCCAGACGGCCGTTCTTCTCGATCAGATACGGAACCACTTTCTTGTCGACTACCCAGATCAAAGGATTGTCCCGTTGCCGCACATTGTTATTAGATAGCGCATCAACGCTGGCACTGGAACCTCGAGACTGCTAAACGAGCGAGACCGCGTTCACGCATTGTGGGAGCGGCCTCCCGGCCGCGATCGGCGGTTATACCGGAAGATCGCGATCTGCAGATCGCTCCCCTAGAAGCGGGCCTGGAAGCGCGCCGTGTTCTTCCATCGAGCGCTTCCAGCTACGCCAGCCTGCGACGGCCATGCCGATGTAGACGAAGTAGAGGCCGGCGTAGAGCGGCAGACCCTGAATCCAGTACTCGCCCACCGACACCACGTCGATCGCCAACCAGAAGATCCAGTTCTCGATCTTCTTGCGCGCGGTCAGCCACATGGCGGCGAGGCTGGCGATGAACACGGCGTTGTCCCAGTAGGGCAGCGCCGCATTGGTGTACCGCATGAACACGGTCCCGAGGACCAGCGTGCCGACGATGCAGACGGCCAGCAGGGTGACCATGAGCCGCTGTCTGCTCCGGCTCACCGGCAGCTCGTCTTCCTCCGGCGCCTTGGCGAACAGCCAGTAGTACCAGCCGTACAGATTCATCGGCAGGAATCCGAAGACGTGCAGCGCCAGGTTCGCATAGAGGCGGGCCTCCAGCAGCACGCTGACCGACACGACCACATAGGCCACGCCCAGCGGCCAGGCCCACAGGTTCTGCCGGATCAGGCACCAGACGATGACGAATCCGAGCACCGTGCCCAGCGGCTCGTCCACCAGCAGCCAGAAATGCCACAGTTGCTCCATCAGCGGGGTTCCGTCGTTCAGCGGGTGAGCAAGTCTAGCAGCAACCCGGCCGGGTCCTCGGCCAGATAGCGATCGGATGCCAGGGTCGCCTCGCCCAGGCACAGGCCGGCCCGCACCCCGTGCTCCCGTACGAGCTGTGCCAGCGAGGCCAGGCGAGCTCGGTGCGGGTCGGCGCGGAAGGTTCTGTCGCCGGCCACGGCAACGAGGAGGTTGGCGAGCGCGGGCAGGGTGAGGCGGGATGGATGGTGGCCGCGAGCGACGCAGGCGGCTTCCAGCTCGCCGTCCGTCAGGGGCGGGCAGCAGAGGTGGTACAGCCGGCCTGCAGGATCGCTCTCCGCCAGGCGATGGAGCAGGTGATCGCACACTGCTTTGAGAGGCGCGAGCTGCCAGTGCCAGGGGCCTTCTGGAAGCACCCCGAGCTCCATCAGAGTGTCGAACGTGGCGGCGAGCCGGCTGCCCGCGTCTGCGCCGAGCAGATGCGGAACCCGAGTCACCGTGACCGGCAACCCCCGCTCGGCTGCCCGCCATACCAGCAGCTCGGCAGCCAGCTTGGTCTGCGAGTAGCCGTCGGAGTGGCGCAGTCGTTCGGCAAGACCCTCGAGCAGCGCGCTGCCCCGGCAGGTTTCATCCCATCGCTCGACGGAATTCAGCGGCAGCACCGAGCTGCTCGACAGGTGATGAAACGCGGCGCCGCCAGCGAGGGCGATCTCCAATGCGGTGCGCGTGCCGGAGACGTTGACCGCCGCGAGCGCTTCGTACCCGGCAAACATGTCCAGCCGCGCTCCCAGGTGAATGACGGCGTCCGCCTCCCCGGCGAGCCGCCGGAACGCCGATACCGAGAGGCCGAGGCGCGCCTGTGACAGATCGCCCGCCACCGCGGTCAGTCGCTCGGTGGACGCGTCGTCCGGCAACAGCGATGTCAGCCGCAGCCAGGCGCGGCGCTCGTTGTCGTCGCGCACCAGTGCGATCACCCGGATCGTCGGCTCGGCGAGCAGACGAGCGAGCAGAGGCGCGCCGAGGGCGCCGGTAGCGCCGGTGAGAAGCACCGTGCCGGCGGTGCCGGCGCGGGGTGCTGCTGCCGCGGGCAACGGCTCCCTCGGCAGCAGCAGGGGGCCCGTCGGCGCAGCGGCGTGTCTGTCGCCGATGAAGCGCGCGAGCTCGGCGGGCGTCGGATGTCGATACAGCTCCACGAGGCGCAGCGGCCTGCCGGTCACCGTCTGGATGCGTCCGCACAGGATGATGGCAGCCAGCGAGTCGCCGCCGAGATCGGTGAAGCCGTCTCGGGCGGTTGCGTCTGGGCGTCCAAGCACCTCCCGGAACGCCGCCAGGATCGCCTCGTAGACGCTCTGGTCGGCGCTCGAGTGAGGCATCGCGGCGGCGGCGCGGCTCTGCAGCAGCGCCTGCACGTCGATCTTTCCTGACGGCAGCAGGGGCAGATTCCGTCTCAGGTCGACGTCGGCCGGCAGGCTCTGGGGCGACAGACGGCGTTCGAGATCGGCGCGCAGCGCGGAGTCCAGACCCGCCGGCGCGCCCGCGGCCGCCACCGCGAAGGCGCGAAGCCGGGTGTGACCACTGGGGTCCTGGTAGGGGACCGTCACCGCCCGGTCGATCCACGGGTGCGCGAGCAGCACCGCGGTCACGGCGTCAGGATCCGCCCACGCTCCCCGCACCTTCACCCGGACATCGAGCCGACCCAGCACTTCCAGGGTGCCGTCGCCATTCAGACGACCCAGGTCGCCGGTGTCGTACACCCTGAGTGGCGCTCCGCCGCCGTCGAGCGCCGCTTCGAAGAACCGTTGCGCCGTGGTCTGCTCGTCCAGGTAGCCACGGGCGAGGCCGGCTCCGCTCACCAGGATCCGGCCAGTCTCGCCCACCGGCACGAGCTCGCCGACATCGTCGGCGGCGGTCACGTGCACGTCGGCGAAGTCCGCCACCCGGCGACTGATCGTCCCCGCGTCGGGGTCGAGCAGGCCCGCCGCTACGTCATGACACTCGGAAAGAGAGTAGAGGTCGGCAATGTGCACCCGTGGCAGGTCTTGCCGCAGCCGTTCCACCAGCGGCGCCGTGACCGGCTCGCCGCACAATGTGATCTGCTGCAGCCGGCCCAGCGCCAGGCGCGTCTCGGCGCTGCTCAGACAGGCGTCCAGCAGGGTAGGCGTCATCATGATTCGGCTGATGCCGTAACGGGTCAGCGCCGCGGCCAGTGCGGCGGGATCGCGCATCGTGGCGTCCGCCAGCATGACCGCGGGCACGCCCTGTAGCAGCGCCGGCACCACGTCCCAGATACCGAACGTGTTGCAGCCGATCACATCGCCTGGCCGGTAGGGCCACTGCCGTGTCCGCCACCGGTGGGACAGCATCGATCCCACGTGATCGGTGACGACGACTTTGGGGGTGCCCGTCTCGGTGCCGGAGGTGAGGAGCACGTGGGTGTCCCGCCGCGGATCTGGGGCGGGCAGGCTGACGGACCCCGGAGCCGGCTGAAGATCGTCCACGAGCAACGTCTCCATGCCGGCGGCGCACGGGTCCTGCGTGCTGCTGGTGATCAGCAGCCGCGGTGACAGCGCTTGCAGCAGGCGCGTCGCGGCAGCAGCGGAGGTTGTCGGCAGCGGCAGGTAGCGAAGTCCGGCGGACAGGCAGGCGAGATAGCTCACCGCCAGCTCGACGCCGTTGTCCAGGCGCACTGCGATGGTGGTGTCCGCCCGCTGCACGGAGCCGCCGCACCGTGCCAGCAACAGACGGGCCCGTTGGTCGGCGGCGGCGAGCAGCGCGTGATTGTCGAGCTGGCCGCTCTCGTCCACCAGCAGGGTCCGGCGTGGCTGCCGCGCGAGCGCCGCTGCGACGGCGCTGTGAATGCATACGCTGGCCGGCCGCCGGCGGCCGGAACGGAACCGGGCGTACCAGGACTGTCGTGTGCTGGCAAGGTCGATCACGCCGCCATGATGCCATCCGCATCCCGTCCGGGCGATGACGGCGGCTGACCCGCTGGTACACTAGCGCCGCCCGTGCTCATCGTCATGGGCGCTCGAGGAAAGGGCAGCACGGGAGGAAGCGCTGGATGATGAGTTCGAACGCGGTGGGCACGGCACTGGCCGCCAATTTTCTCGGCCACGCGCCCGGCTGGTACAAGCTGATCATCGTTGCCTTTCTGGTCGTGAACCCCTTCCTGTTCGAGATCAACGGCATGCTGGCCGGCTGGGTGCTGGTGATGGAGTTCATATTCACCCTGGCGATGGCGCTGCGCTGTTATCCGCTGCAGCCCGGCGGACTGCTCGCGTTCGAAGCCGTGCTGATCGGTATGACCTCTGCCGAGAGCGTCTTCGAGGAGACCGTGGGCGCCGTCGAGGTGATCCTGCTGCTGATCTTCATGGTGGCGGGCATCTACTTTCTGAAGGACATGCTGCTGTTCGTCTTCACCCGCCTGGTGATCAGGGTGAGGTCGAAGATTCTGCTGTCGTTGCTGTTCACCGCGCTGGCGGCGCTGATGTCAGCGTTCCTGGACGCGCTGACCGTCACCGCAGTGGTCATCACGGTGGCGGCCGGCTTTTACGCGGTGTACCACAAAGTGGCGTCGGGAAAAGCGCTGCATCACGACGGTCACGACCACACGGAGGACGATCAGGTGCACGAGCTGCACCGCGAGGACCTGGACAGCTTCCGTTCCTACCTGCGCAGCCTCGTGATGCACGCCGCGGTAGGAACTGCGCTCGGCGGCGTGACCACCATGGTGGGCGAGCCCCAGAACCTGCTGATCGCCACCCGCGCGAACTGGCAGTTCCTGGAGTTCTTCGTCCGCATGGCGCCGGTGACCATGCCGGTGCTGGCCGTGGGATTCCTGACCACGGTGGCGCTGGAGTGGTCGGGGTGGTTCGGCTACGGCACCAGGCTTCCGCCGGCGGTGCGCGAGATACTCGCGGACTACGAGCGGGCGGAGGCGGAGAAGCGCACCACCGGGGACATGGCGGCCATCGTCGTGCAGGCGGCGGTGGCGGTGTTTCTGGTCGTGGCGCTGGCTTATCACTGGGCCGCCGTCGGAATGATCGGCCTCGCGGTGATCGTGCTCGCGACCGCCTTCACCGGAATCGTGGAAGAGGGCCGGATCGGCCATGCATTCGAGGAGGCGCTGCCCTTCACCGCGCTGCTGGTGGTGTTCTTCGGCATCGTCGCCGTGATTCACGATCAGAACCTGTTCGGACCCATCATCCACTGGCTGCTGGACCTGCCGCGGGATCAGCAGCCGGCCATCTTCTTTCTCGCCAACGGCTTGCTGTCCTCCATCAGCGACAATGTCTTCGTCGCTACGGTGTACATCAACGAGGTGCGGGCCGCGCTCGACGCCGGCGAGATCCGCCAGGATCATTTCGACGTGCTGACCGTGGCCGTCAACACCGGCACCAATCTGCCGAGCGTCGCCACCCCCAACGGCCAGGCCGCTTTCCTGTTTCTGCTTACGTCGGCGATCGCGCCGCTGATCCGGCTGTCCTACCTGCGCATGGTGATCATGGCGCTGCCTTACACCATCGGCATGACGCTGACGGGGCTGCTGTGCGTGATGTTTCTGCTGGAAGGTTGAGAGGCACGTTGGTGGCAGCCGCTGAGGCGCACGGCGCCGAGCGTTTCTCGCCGAGCGTTTCACGCCGAGGTTTCTCATCGCCGCTCACTTCGGGCAGTATCGGCCGATGACCTGGTCCGATAGCGGCATCGCCGCCCTGGCCCTGGCGGTTTTCGCTGTCGCGCCCGGCGTCGCGGCCAGCGCTCACGCCCTGCTCAACAAGCGCCGGCCTCGGGCGGCTTTCGGCTGGATCGGCGTGTGCCTGATGTTCCCTGTCGCGGGCGCCGCCCTCTACTTCTTCTTCGGCATCAATCGCACCCGCCGCCGGGCGCAACGGCTGCGTGACCACGGGCCGCTGGAGATCCGGAGCGCGCGGCTCGCGGCGGAGCCGACAGTCCCGCTGCTGCCCCTGGCCGTGCTGGGGGAGGCGCTCTGCGGGGGCAAGCTGCGCGGCGGCAACGCCGTCGAGGTGCTGCACTGTGGCGAGGCAGCCTATCCCGCCATGCTGTCCGCCATCGACGAGGCGAGTGCCCACGTGCTGCTCAGCACCTACATATTCGACACCGACGAGACCGGCCATGCCTTTGCCGAGGCGCTCGGGCGAGCGGTAGGCCGGGGGGTCGACGTCCGGGTATTGCTCGACGGCGTGGGGGAACTGTACACGTTGCCGCGCGCCCGACGAATGCTCGCCAGGCGCGGCGTCCAGGCGCGCCGGTTTCTGCCGCCGCGGCTGCTGCCGCCGAGCTTCATGATGAACCTGCGCAATCACCGCAAGGTGCTGGTGGTGGACGACCGGGCCGCCTTCACCGGCGGCATGAACATCTCCGATCGGCACCTGGCCGACCGCCAGGAGAACCCGAGGCGCGTGGTCGATACGCACTTCCGCATCCGCGGACCGGTGTTGGCGGATCTGGCGGCCATCTTTCACGCGGATTGGGCGTTTGCCGGCGGCCTGGATGCGATCTGGCTTCCGGAGCCGGAGCCGTGCGGCGAATCCCTGTGCAGGGCCGTCGCCGACGGGCCCGACGAAGAGCTGGACCGGCTGCTGCTGCTGCTGGTAGGCGCCATCGGCGTTGCGCGCCGGCAGGTGGCCATCATGACGCCGTATTTCATTCCGCCGCGGGAGCTTCTGGGCGCGCTTCAGGCGGCAGCGCTGCGGGGCGTCGACGTGTCGATTCTGCTGCCCGGGCAGAACAACCTGTTCTTCATGCAGCGAGCCACCCGCCATCTGTTGTGGGAGTTGCTGCAGCGGGGGGTTCGCATCTATTACCAGCCGGCACCGTTCGTGCACAGTAAGTTGTTTCTGGTGGACGACGGCTATGCGCAGATCGGCTCGGCGAACCTGGATCCGCGGAGTCTCAGGCTCAACTTCGAGCTCGCGGTGGAAGTGTACGACACCGCTCTGCTGGCCACGTTGCACGAGCACTACGAGACGGCGAGGCGGGGGGCGGAGGAGCTGAGCCTTGCCGCCGTCGACGGGCGACGCCTGCCTGGCCGGCTGCTGGACGGTCTTGCATGGTTGTTTTCCCCTTACCTGTGAAGCGCGGGCCTGTGAGCCTGTGAAAGAGCCACGCGCGATTGAGACTCGAGGGAGCCTGGCCATGAGCACGGAGATCGAACGCAAATTTCTGGTGAAGCGACTACCGGATCTTTCCGCGCTGGAAGGACAGCCCATGGTCCAGGGGTACTTGCGCGCCGACGAAGGAGGCTCCGTGCGCGTCCGCATCACCGGTGAGGGCGCCGTGCTCACGGTGAAGGGGCCGACGCGCAACAACGCGAGGCTCGAATTCGAATACCCGGTGCCCGCGGAGGATGCACGGCGGATGCTCGAAGCCCTGTCGGTAGGCAGCCCCGTCGAGAAGGTGCGGTACCGGATCGATCACGGCGGCGTCACCTGGGAGCTCGACGTCTTCTCGGGCGTCAACGAAGGCCTGGTGGTGGCCGAAGTCGAGCTCGACAACGTCGCCGACGAGCCGCCGCTGCCGGACTGGATCGGCCAGGAAGTTTCCGGCGATCCCCGCTACTACAACGCCAGTCTTGCCCGGCACCCGTACCGGTGCTGGGGCGCTTAGATGCTCGGCGTCTGATCGTCGAAGTTCATCTCGACGGTCTCGCCGCCCGCGGCGATCCGGACGCGAAACACCAGGGGACCGTCGGTGCGCAGCGTATAGGTGCCGAGGTAGGTGATGAAACGTCCGTCCCCCCGGCTCTCTCGGATGTCCACGGCTTCCGGCGGTTGACCCGTGGTGTGGTACTCGGCGCTGACGCGGGCCGGCACGTTTTCGGGCTCCTGCCCGGGAGCATGCTTCTGCACGACACACGAGAGCAGGCCGGTGTTCGAGTTGCCGTCGATGCCGTAGCGGCTCAAGGACGCTTGCGGAAGCGTTGCCGTGTTCACCGTGCTGCACCGGGCGATGAGGTCGTCGAGCGACTGGCTGTGGTAGGCCCGGGCCAGGGCGGGCGGGGCGACAATGGCCACGGCGATCGCCGCAGCTAGAGCTGTGGGTTTGTGACTCATGGAGGCGTGCTCTTCCTGATGGGATCCCGTTCCGGCGCTTATACGCCAGATCCAGCGATGCAACGTCCATTCCACGACTCCACGGGAAGCCGACAGCGGCGCCAGCGCCGGCGCCTCGGCAGGTCTGAAGGCCTATTGGGGTAAGAATTACGGGCATCCCGCCGCGAGCCACGACTCTGCTACGCATTCGACGGTTCATGATGCAGCACAAGCCGGGTGTCGGAACGCTCGGCATGTGGTTTGCATATTCGCACGCCGCAGAGCCATGACAAGCGAATCGGCGCGATGGCTCGAACCGGCAGGGGCGCATGGAATGGCGCAGCTTTTCAAACCCCGGGCGAACGCACTGGCCGTCGTGCTTTTGTCCGGCGGCTTGTTTGCGGTGATCGCGATCTTCGGCATCGTGGTGGCCGTGGCGTCGTCGCGGTACGCGACCGCGGAGCACGATACGCCCGAGCAGCCCGTGCCGTTCAGCCATCAGCATCACGCGGGAGAGCTGGGCATCGACTGCCGCTATTGTCATGACACGGTGGAGGTATCGTCCTCGGCAGGCATTCCGTCCACCCATACGTGCATGACCTGTCATTCGCAGATCTGGACTGATGCGCCGATGCTGGCTCCGGAACGGCACAGTCAGAGGAGCGATGTCCCCATGCACTGGAACCGCGTCTACGATCTTGCCGACTTCGTCTACTTCAATCACGAGGTTCACGTGAACAACGGGGTGGGCTGCGAGTCCTGTCATGGCCGCGTCGACCGTCTGCCGCTGATGAAGCAGGAGACCCCATTGACCATGCAATGGTGCCTGGGTTGTCACCGCAATCCGGCTCCGAACCTGCGCCCCGAGAGCAAGATCACCGCCATGGGATACCACAACGCGGTGAAGCCGACCGGTGGTGAGCTCATGAAACGCTACCAGATCCATCCCGACACCATGACGGAGTGCTACACGTGCCACCGATGAACCATGAAGTCTGAGGTAACGGAGCGCTGGCGCGGGCTGCTTGCCCGGGAGCGGGGGCCTCGCTACTGGCGCAGCCTCGAGGAGCTGTCGCGCAGCCCCGAGTTCGAGGTCTTCCTGGGCGAGGAGTTTCCGCGGCTGGAGCCGGTGTGGCGGTCGTCGGTCAGCCGGCGCGACACCTTGCGGCTGATGGCGGCCAGCATGGCGCTCGGCGGGCTCGCGGCGTGCCAGAAGCAGCCCCAGGAACACCTGGTGCCCTACGTCATGCCGCCCGAGGAGGTGGTTCCGGGCAATCCCGTCTACTACGCCACCGCCAGCGTCGTCGCCGGATACGCGCACGGGCTGATGGCGGAGAGCCACGAGGGCCGGCCCACCAAGGTGGAAGGGTTGCCGGCGCATCCGGCGAACCTGGGCGCCAGCGACAGCGCTTCGCAGGCTTCGGTGCTGTCGTTGTACGACCCCGACCGCTCCCAGGCGGTCCGCCATGGTGCCCGGGTAGCCGGCGTCCAGGAGCTCATGCGCGATCTGGCGCAGCGCCGGAAGCGCTGGGACCGGAACGGCGGCGAAGGGCTGCGGCTGCTCACCGCCACGGTTACCTCGCCGAGTCAATCGCAGCGGATCCTGACGATGCTGGAACGCTGGCCGCAGGCCCGCTGGCACGCCTTCGAGCCGCTAGACCGGCGCTCGGTGTACACCGGTGCGAGCTGGCTGCTGGGCCGGTCGCTGGAGCCGATCTATCACTTCGCGAAGGCTCGTGTGGTGGTGTCGCTGGACGCGGACTTCCTTACCGAGTTGCCGGGTTTCGTGCGTTACTCCCACGACTTCATGAGCCAGCGCCGCCCGCTCGAGGTGGAAACCGATCTCGCGCGGCTGTACACGGCCGAGTCCACGCCCGGCAACGCCGGGGCCGTGGCCGACCACGTGGTGCGGCGCCGCTTCGATCAGATCGAGGCCCTGGCGCGGCAGCTGGCCCGTGCCCTCGACCTGGATGTCGCCGCACCGGCGGCGGCGGCAGTGTCCGAGCAGTGGGTGCGGACCGTCGCGGCAGATCTGCAGCGCCACTCCGGCGCCGCCCTGGTGGTGCCGGGCGACCGCCAGCCGCCGGCGGTGCACGCCATCGCGCACGCCATGAACCATGCGCTGAACGCTCCGGGTCGCACCATGGACTGGATCGAACCGGTGGCGGCCAGTCATCGGGCCTGGGGTCTCGATGCCTTGATCGACGCCATGAGGGGCGGCGAGGTGGACGAGCTCATCGTGCTGGATGCCAACCCGGCGTATACGGCGCCGGCCGACCTGGATTTTCCCGCACTGATGCAGAACGTGCCGTGGCGGCTGCACTGGGGCGAGTACTACGACGAGACCGGCGCGCGCTGCCAATGGCACGTGCCGGCGACCCATGCCCTGGAGGCCTGGGCGGACGCGCGCGCCTATGACGGAACCGTCAGCCTGATCCAGCCCCTGATCGTGCCGCTGTACGACGGCCGTACCGTACTGCAGATGCTGTCGATGATCAGCGATGGTCGCGAAGGCGACCCACGGGAGCTGTTGAGGAGCCATTGGCGGCAGCACCACGACGGCCAGGGCTTCGAGGACTTCTGGCGCAGCAGCCTGCGCTCGGGGATGGTGGAGGGAACGGCTGGTGATCCGGTGGCCGCCGACGTCGCATCCGGTTGGCAGGCGAATCTGCCCGAGCCGGCGAGCGGCGGTGACGGACAGGGGCTGGCGCTGCAGTTCGTGCCCGACCCGGCGATCTGGGACGGCCGCTATGCCAACAACGGCTGGCTGCAGGAGCTGCCGCGTCCGCTCACCAAGCTCACCTGGGAGAACGCGCTGCTGGTGTCGCCGAAGCTGGCGCGGGAGCGCGAGCTCGACAACGGCGATCAGGTGCGGGTGACCAGCCGCGATCGCAGCATCGAGCTGCCGGTGTACATCCTGCCCGGGCAGCCGGACGACGCGGTGTCGGTGAATCTCGGCTACGGCCGGTGGGCCGCGGGACGGGTCGCCGACGGCAGCGGGGCCAACGCGTACCGCCTGCAGACGTCCACCTCGCCGTGGATGGCGCCGGTGACGATCACCGCCATCGGTGCCTGGCGCGGACTGCCCACCACGCAGAACCACCACGCCATCGAGGGGCGTGACCTGATCCGCACCGCGACCGTGGACGAATACAGCCGCAACCCGGACTTCGCCAAGCACTCCGGCCCCGACCAGTCTCTGTACCCGGAGCCGTGGCCCGCGCCCCGGCAGGCGGAGCACGCCTGGGGGATGTCCATCGACCTGTCGGCGTGCACCGGTTGCAATGCCTGCATCACCGCGTGCCAGGCAGAGAACAACATCCCCATCGTCGGGCCCGAGGAGGTGCGGCGGGGCCACATCATGCAATGGCTGCGCGTGGACCGTTACTTCGAAGGGCCGGTGGAAGGCCCGGGCCTGGCGTTTCAGCCGGTGCCCTGCATGCAATGCGAGAACGCGCCCTGCGAGTATGTCTGTCCGGTGGAGGCGACCCAGCACTCCGCGGCGGGCCTGAACGAGATGCTCTATCAGCGCTGTATCGGCACCCGCTACTGCTCGCAGAACTGCCCCTACAAGGTGCGGCGGTTCAACTGGTTCAACTACACTGACGCATCGGCGAGGTATCCGGCCGTCGAGGCGGTGCAGAATCCGGACGTGACCGTGCGCACCCGCGGCGTCATGGAGAAGTGCACCTACTGCGTGCAGCGCATCCAGTCTGCCCTGATCGAATCCCACGTCGACGATCAGCCGATCCCGGACGGGCGCATCAAGACCGCCTGCCAGCAGGCGTGCCCCACCGAAGCCATCGTGTTCGGCGACATTTCGAGTGAAGACAGCGAGGTGTCGAAGCGCAAAGCGCACCCGCTTGACTACGAGATGCTCGGCGAGCTGAACACCCGGCCCCGCACCACGTACCTGGCGGCGGTGCGGAACCCGAATCCGGAGCTGCGCGAGGAGGACAAGCCGTGAGCGGCCCGGGGCAGTCCGAGCCGCTGGCGCCGCCGGGTCTCGGCTACCGGGAGCTGACCAGGCACATGAGCAGCATCGTCCTCGAGCGCAACGCTCCGCGCTCCTGGTGGCTCGCGTTCTACATCAGCGCGTTCCTGACCCTGGTGTTTCTCGGCTCGTTCAGCTATCTGCTGTACATCGGGGTCGGCATCTTCGGCATCAACATTCCCGTCGCCTGGGGCTTCCCGATCGTCAACACCATCTGGTGGATCGGCATCGCCCACGCCGGCACCTTGATCTCGGGGGTGCTGCTCATCACCCGGCAGCCATGGCGAGCTTCCATCAACCGGCTCGCCGAAGGGATGGCCATGTTCGCCATCGTTTGCGCCGGGCTGTATCCGATCATGCACCTGGGCAGGCCCTGGTTCATGTACTACCTGCTGCCGTATCCCAACAGCCAGGAGCTGTGGCCCCAGTGGCGGAGCCCGCTGGTGTGGGACTTCTTCTCAATCTCCATGTACGTGCTGTTCACCATGTGCTTCCTATACGTGAGCATGCTGCCGGACTTCGCCACCCTGAGGGATCAGGCAAAGGGGGAGGCGCGGCGGCTGTTCTATGGGGTTCTCGCGTTGGGATGGCGTAACTCTGCCGTGCATTGGCGTCGCTATCAGCGCGCCAACACGATTCTCTCCGCCGCGGCGGTGCCGATCGTGGTGGCGGTGACGGGCACCATTTCCATGGATCTTTCGGTGTCCATCGTTCCGGGCTACCACTTCACCATCTTTCCACCTTATTTCGTCTGCGGCGCGCTGTACTCCGGTTTCTGCACGGTGGCGATTCTGTCGATCGTCATGCGCAGCATGTTCGGCCTGCGCGACCTGATCACGGTGCGGCATCTGGATTACCTCGGCTGCCTGATGCTGGCGTTCGTGCTGGTGGTGGATTACTCGTACATCCAGGAAATGTTCAATGCCTGGTACTCGGGGGAAGACTACTACCGCTACGTGTACATCGACCGGGCCACCGGGCCGTACGCGCCGGTGTGGTGGACCATGCTGGTGCTGAACGTGGGCGTCGCCCAGGCGCTGTGGTCGCGGCGGGTGCGCCGGACGCCGGCGTTGCTCTTGACCCTGGCACTACTCGGCGACATCGGCATGTGGCTCGAGCGCTTCCAGATCGTCTTCACCTCCACCCACGCCGACTACATGCCGTCGGCCTGGGGAACGATCTGGCCCACCGCCTGGGACTGGGCGATATACGGCGGCACCCTGGGGCTGTTCACGTTGCTGTACATGCTGTTCGTGCGGGTCAGCCCGCCGTTGTCCATGCACGACATGCGGGACTTCCTGCACGGGAGATCGCACGGTGGCTGACGGTACCATCGCCCGGTTCGCCGACGCCGACGCTCTGCTGCAGGCGGTGCGTGGCGTGCGCGAGGCCGGTCATTGCTCACTCGAGGCTTACTCGCCGTTTCCCGTGCCGGAATTGGCAACGGCGCTGGGCTTCCGGGAGCGGTGGGTGCCGATCATTTCCCTGGTGAGCGCCATTATCGCCGCCGGCGGCACCTTTGCCATGCAATGGTATTCGGCGGTATTGAGCTACCCGTTCGTCACCGGCGGCAAACCGCTGTTCTCCTGGCCGGCGTTCATGATCGCCACCTTCGACATGGGGATACTTGCCGCGGTGCTGGGCGCAGTATTCGGCATGCTTGCGCTCAACCGGCTGCCCCGGCCGCACCACCCGGCGTTCGACTGGGATGCGTTCGAGGACGCGTCGAACGATGGCTTTTTTCTATTGGTCGCGGACGGCGACCCCGCGGCGCGGCGGGATCTGCTCGTGGCGCTCGGCGCCACGGCGCTCGAGGATCTGTCGTGGTGAGGGCGATCGGCCGTGTTGCGGCGATGCTGGCAGCGAGTGTCGTGCTGACCGCGTGCACCCAGCCGGAGCTGACCGACCAGCCGAAGTACGAGCCGTACAGCGAGGCGCCGGGCTGGCCGAACGATCAGGCTGCGCGCGTTCCCGCCACCGGAACCGTGCCCATGAACGCGGATCTCTCGGAAACCCCGCAGAAGCTGCCGTACCCATTGACCCGGCAGTTCCTCGAGCGCGGCCGTGAGCGTTTCGACATCTATTGCAGCCCCTGCCACGACCGGCTGGGCACGGGGCAGGGCATGATCGTCCGCCACGGCTTTCCGGCGCCGCCGAGCTTCCAGAGCGCTGCGCTGCGCGCCATGCCGCTGCGCCATTTCTACGACGTCATCACCGATGGATTCGGGCGGATGTACTCCTACGCCGACCGGGTCCCGCCCAGGGATCGCTGGCGCATCGCCGCGTACATCCGGGCGCTGCAGAATTCCCAGCACATGCGGGTCGACGATCTGACGTCACAGGAGCGCGCGCAGCTCGCGTCGGAGTCGTCACGGTGAGCGGGCGTGGCATCGCCATCCTCGGGCTGGCCGGTCTCGGCGGCTGCATAGCCGGTGCGCTGGTGGACTGGACCGCGTTCCTCCGAAGCTGGCTCGCCGCCACCCTGGTGCTGGGCGCCGCGCCGCTCGCCGCCCTCGGGGTGCTGATGACCCACGGCCTCACCGGCGGCACCTGGGGAGACCGCAGCCGTACGGCGTGGTACAGCCTGGCCTCGCTGATGCCGCTGTTTCTGCTCGCGATCGTGCCGCTGCTGTTCGGCCTGGGAGAGCTCTTCACCTGGACCCGGCCGGCCGACCAGCTTCCGGAGGTGGTCCAGCACAAGCACCTCTATCTGAACGTGCCGTTCTTCGTTGCCCGCAACATGATCTACGCCATCTGCTGGATGGCGCTGCCGCTGCTGCTCGGCGTGTTCGGCGGCCGTCCGCGAAGCGTGCACGGCCCAGGGCTGATCGTCTGGACCCTGACGATCAGCTTCTTTGCCACCGACTGGCTGATGTCCCTGGAGCCGAAGTTCTACTCGGACGTGTTCGGTCTGATGATCATCACCGGCCTCGGCAACGCCGGCTTCGCCGCCGGCCTGCTGCTGCTGCCGAACGTGTCGCCCGAGGTGCGGCTGGATCTCGGCAATCTCTGGCTCGCCATCGTGGTGGCCTGGCTGGTCATGATGTTCTCGCAGTTCCTGCTCATGTGGTCCGGCAATCTGCCCGACGAGATCGGTTGGTACGTGCATCGCCGGGAGCCGGCGTGGCGCGTGGTGGGCTGGACGGCATTCGCTCTGTTCTTCGCGGTCCCGTTCCTGGTGCTGCTGTCCACCGCGGCCAAGCGCAGCCGTGTCTGGATCCGCGGCACGGCCGCGTGCTGCCTGGTCGGCTACGTGCTGTACGTGTACTGGCTGGTGATGCCGTCGTTCGAGGACTGGCGCCCGGCTGAGACGTGGATCGTGCCGGCGAGCCTCATCGCCGTGTGCTGCGGCGGATACCTTGCCGCACGATGGATCCAGCGGCGCCTGGAGACGGACCGGTGAGCGAGTCCAACCACAGCGAATTCACGCACCAGCACGACGGCATCCGGGCGAGACGGTTCGGCTTGGGCCTGGTGGCGTTCGCGGCCTTCGTGGGCCTCTCCGGGCTGGTGATGTGGGCGCTGCTGACCACCATCTGGAAACCCGTGGGCAGTGCCAGCCCGGCGTTCGGCGCCACCTCGCTGCCGACGGCGAAGCCGCCCACGGTGGACCGGATCGAGCTGCAGAAGCTGGTACACCGGGAGCGGCAGCGGCTGAACGATTACGGCTGGGTGGATAAAAAGGCCGGCATCGTCCACATCCCCATCGACGAGGCAATGAAGCGGATGGTCCAGCACGGGGAGGACGCGCCATGACGGCCATGGCGGCTCATGCCGGCATGACCGTGGTGCCGCCCGAGGCGACCCAGATGGCGGCGCGGGTGGACTACCTCACCGTGGGCGTGCTGTCGGTGTGCATGGTGCTGACTCTGACCGTGTTCGTGCTGGTGGCCTGGTTCTCCTGGCGCTACCGCGCCGACAGCCCGCATCCGCGCGGGCATCCGCCGGGACAACGGGTTTCGCACTTCGTCGAGCTCGGCATCGTTGTGGTGATGCTGGGCGTGTTCATGGTGTTCTTCTTTTTCGGCACTCGCCTCTACATCGACGAGTACCGCGGCCCGGAAGACGTCACGACCATCGACGTCGTCGGCAAGCAATGGATGTGGAAGATCTACTACGACAACGGCGCGCGTGAGATCAATCGGATGCACGTCCCGCTCGGGGACATCGTGCGTCTCAGCATCACGTCGCAGGACGTCATCCACAGCTTCTACGTGCCGGCGTTCCGCCTGAAGCACGACGCCGTGCCCGGCATGACCACCCATGAGTGGTTTCGCGCCGTGCTGCCGGGCACCTATCGGATCTTCTGTGCCGAGTACTGCGGCACCAACCATGCCCGGATGACCGGCGAGGTGATCGTCATGCCGCGGGAGGACTTCGCCCGCTGGCTGGACGACCACGCCCGTCCGCAGAGCCCGGTGGCCCACGACGACGGCGCTGGTGCACAAGGAGGTGACGAGCCATGAGCGCAATTGCGACGGCGAGCAAGCCCAGCTACTTCGGCGACGGCTGGCGCTGGAGGGACTGGCTGCTGACCACCGATCACAAGCGCATCGCCTGGCTGTACATGGTGTCGGTGACGTTCTTCTTCTTCATGGGCGGTTTCGCCGCCTTGCTGATCCGGCTGGAGCTGATCACGCCCCAGGCGGACATCGTCGGGCCCGATACCTATAACGAGCTGTTCTCGATCCACGGCATCATCATGGTGTGGTTCTTCCTGATCCCATCGATCCCTACCACCCTCGGCAACTTCCTGCTGCCCATCATGGTAGGAGCCCGGGACATGGCGTTTCCGCGGGTGAACCTGCTGTCCTGGTATGTCTACACCGTGGGCGGCCTGGTGGTGTTCTGCTGCCTGATCTTCGGCGGCGTGGACACCGGCTGGACGTTCTACACGCCGTTCTCGACCCACTACTCGCGGGAGCTCGTCACCCCCGCGGCGATCGGCGTCTTCGTCGTGGGCTTTTCGTCGATCCTGACCGGCGTCAACTTTATCGCCACCACCCACGGCATGCGCGCACCGGGCATGACCTGGATGCGGCTGCCGCTGTTCGTCTGGGCCAACTACGCGACGGCGCTGGTGATGCTGCTGGCGACGCCGGTGCTGACCGGCGCGCTGCTGCTGCTGGTGCTGGAACGCATGCTCGGGCTCGACATCTTCGTGCCCGGAGTCGGCGGCGGGCCGCTGCTCTACCAGCACCTGTTCTGGTTTTACTCCCATCCCGCCGTCTACATCATGATCCTGCCCTCCTTCGGCGTGATCTCCGAGCTGATCACCTGCTTCTCCCGCAATCCGGTGTACGGCTACCTGGGCATGGTAGTGTCCATCATGTCCATCGCCATCCTCGGCTTTCTCGCGTGGGGCCATCACATGTTCACCTCCGGCCAGAGCATCTACGCCGGGGCGCTGTTCTCGTTCTTTACCTTCCTGGTGGCGATACCGTCCGCCATCAAGACGTTCAACTGGACGTTCACCCTGTTCCGCGGCAGCATCGTGTTCCACGTGCCGATGATCTACGCCCTGTCGTTCGTGGGGCTGTTCACCGTCGGTGGTGTCACCGGCCTCATGCTGTCCACCATGGCCATCGACGTGCATGTGCACGACACGTACTTCGTGGTCGCTCATTTCCACTACATCATGGTGGGCGCGGCGGTGACGGCCTATCTGGGGGGCCTGCACTTCTGGTGGCCGAAGATCACCGGGCGCATGTATCACGAGATGCTCGGCCGGATCGCGTCGGTTGCCCTGTTCGTCGGCTTCAACCTGACGTTCTTCCCTCAGTTCCTGCTGGGGTACGCCGGCATGCCGCGCCGCTATCAGGTCTATCCTCCGGATTTCCAGGTGCTCCACGACATGTCGTCGCTGGGGGCTGGCGTGCTTGCCATCGGCTACCTGATGCCGATCTTCTACCTGCCCTGGTCCATGTGGCGGGGCGAGAAGGCGCCGGCCAATCCCTGGGGCGCGAAGGGGCTCGAGTGGACCATCTCCTCGCCGCCGCCGAAGCACAATTTCGTGGAGGTTCCCCAGGTGACGGAGCGTGCCTATGGCTACCGCTGAAGCGCCCGCCGAACAGTTCGACGACCTCGAACAGCAGCGCACCACCGATGTGCTCGGTATGTGGACGTTTCTGGCAACCGAGCTGCTGCTGTTCGGCAGCCTCTTCACCGCGTACGCGGTCCTCCGCTGGCACGACGTGGAGATCTTCAACAAGGCCGCCGGCCATCTGGATCTGAAGCTCGGCAGCATCAACACCGCGATCATTCTCACCAGCGGCCTGACCATGGCGATTGCCGAGCGGCTGGCGCGGGCGCGCAATCACCGGGGGTCGCTCACGTTTCTGCTGGCGACGATCTTCCTTGGTGTGATATTCCTCTGCATCAAGGGCTACGAGTGGCACACCGAAGCCCTCGACGGCCTGGCTCCTGTGCTCGGGTTGCCGTTCGTCTATCCGGATGGGCCGGACGGGCCGGCGCGTCGCTTCTTCAGTTGCTATTACGCGCTGACCGGATTGCATGCGCTGCACATGACGGTAGGGCTCGGCATTCTCTCGGTGGTGGCGGTACTCACGGCGCGCTGGCGCCGGCCCGGGCGCATCGCCCGCCAGGTGCGCATCAGCGGACTGTACTGGGCATTCGTCGACATCGCCTGGGTCTTCGTCTACACCTCGCTGTACCTGCTCCGATCATGACCGGGATCAAAGCACTGATAATTACCTGGATCGTGATGATGGCGCTGCTCGGCATCAGCGCCGGGGTGGCCGTGCTGGTGCCGGGGAGGGCCGCGCACGCCTTCAGTCTGGTGGCGGCCGCGGCCATCGCCGGCATGGTGATGACCTGGTTCATGGATCTCAGGTCCGAGGGTGGCCTGATCCGGCTGTTCGCCCTGGGCACCCTGCTGTGGTTGTCCTTCATGCTGTTCATCACCCTCATCGACTTCATGGCGGGGAACAGCCGGATGTAAAAGTGCCCGCCGAATCAGCGCACCCCGTGCATCCAGCGCTTGAGCGTGGGGGTGATCAGTAACACCAGGAAGCCGGCCGCCAGGGGCACCAGCACCAGCAGCAGGTAGAAACCGGCAAGCCCGGGCAATACGAAGCTCGCCTCGCCGTTGGCGAGCTTGACGGAGAAGCGCGCCACCAGCCCGGCCAGCAGGTTGGCCAGCGACAGCGTCAAGAACCAGATGCCCATCATCTGCGCCTGCAGGTGGAGAGGCGCGAGGCGGGTGACCATGGCGAGGCCCACCGGCGACAGGCACAACTCGCCCCAGGTGTACACGACGTAGGTGATGAACAGGTACTGCGGACCCGCCAGCCCGCCGTGCTGAGTTTTGATCGCGCCCACGACCATGGCGATGAACGCGAGTCCCAGCAACCAAAGGCCCAGCGCGAATTTTGCCGGCGTGGACGGCTCCAGGCCGCGACGCTGGAGAGCGCCCCATAACCACGCGAACACCGGCCCGAAGACGATGATGGCGAGCGGGTTGATGGACTGATACCAGGTCGCCGGGAAGGGACTGCCCAGCGCGCCCCACAGCGTGCGGTCGGTGCTCTGGGCGGCGAACACGTTCATTGAGCTTCCCGCCTGCTCGAAGGCGGTCCAGAAGACGATGTTGCCGAGCAGGGCCAACACCAGAATGACGCCGATGCGCTGCCACTGGATTGTGGTCAACGACCAGGCCTTCTCCGGGGCGCCGGTTTCGCTGGTCGGCGCTACGGGTGCCAGGCCGATATCGCCGAGGTAGCGGGGCCGCACGTACTGGTAGATGAGGATGCCGGCGATCATGCCCACCGCCGCCGCGCCAAAGCCATAATGCCAGCCGACCAGCTCGCCGAGGGTCCCGCACACCAGCGGAGAGAAGAAGGCGCCCACGTTGATGCCCATATAGAAGATGGTGAATCCGGCGTCGCGGCGCGGGTCGTTCTGCTCGTAGAGCTGACCTACCATGACGCTGACGCAGGGCTTGAAGAACCCGGTGCCGATCACGATCAGGAACAGGCCGGACATGAAGCACAGCAGCGCACCGGTTCCCGAGTGCAGGCTGACCGCCTCGCCCGGGGTGACGCCGAAGGCCGCTGTCGATGCCAGGGTGATATGCCCTGCGGCGATGATCCAGCCGCCGATGACCAGGGAGCGGTGCGTGCCGAGCAGCCGGTCGGCGAGAAGGCCGCCGATGATGGGCGTCAGGTAGACGGCCCAGGTGTAGATCCCATAGAGCAGGTAGGCGTCTTCCTCGGACCAGCCGAATCCGGGATCGGCCACCGGTGCGCCGGGCTGGCCTGTGGAGGAGATCAGGTAGAGCACCAGGAGCGCGCGCATGCCGTAGTAGCTGAAGCGCTCCCACATTTCGGTAATGAACAGGACCCAGAGCCCCCTCGGTTGGTTCACGCCCGCTCCCGCTGCCTGAAGTGCGGGCAGGATACCATCTCGTGCGCCCGTTCGACGGCCGGCGGCGAAGCGCTTAGCATGAAGGTCGAGCAACGCCGGGTGAGCGATCATGTCTGACTCGAAGACCCATACCTTGATCTGCTGGAACTGCGCGCAAGCCCTCGACCAGGTGCTGCTGCCGGTGAGTCGGCACGAGTACTGCCCGGGCTGCGCCGAAGCCGTCCACTGCTGCCGCATGTGCGTTCACTACGCTCCGGAACTGGCCGGGCAGTGTCGGGAAGACCGCGCGGAGCCGCCCACCGACAAGACGGCGGCCAACTTCTGCGACTATTTTTCGCCGCGGTTCGGCGGCAACGGTGAGCAGGCCGCCGACAGGCAAGCACAGGCGCGCGCCCGGCTGGACAGCCTGTTCAGCGGCGGAGGCTAGCTCCAGGGGATCTGCCGGGCGCGGGCGATCAGCAGGGACGATATCGCGATCAGCCAGAGCAGAGCCAGGACCACCAGAAAGCGCTCGTAGGCGCCATCCCAGCCCTCCGGCACCAGGCCGTAGAGCGGCGCTACGATGATCCAGCAGACGGCGAAGCTGACGCTCCAGCGTTTCCACGACGGGCGCAGCCGGCCGAGGCCGGGCGCGAACAGCAACGACACCGCGAAGATGAGCAGGGCGAGCGCGTAGACGCTGCCGTGATGGACGTCGGGCCCGGGGTTGGTGGCGCCGAGATACTGGTTCACGTCGGCGATCACCACCAGGTCGGCGCCGATGCAGAACAGGCATACGCAGCCGGCGGTCCAGATCCAGCCTCCGATCGAGTCGACGAAGAGTCCGACGGCGCACAGGAACGCACCGCACGCGCCGGCGTAGAGGCCGTCGTCCTGAATCCATCCTTGGGGTCCGGCGGCAAGGTGGCTGATGGATTGCGACAGCGGGCTGTAGCCCGGCTGGTGAACCAGAATGCCCGCGATGTCTGTCACGACCACGGCAATGCAGCCGAACAGGCCCGCCAGACCGCTGATCCAGAGAACGCTGCGCCGGGGAATGGGTAGACCCGCCACCCCGCTATGCTCCCACCCGATGAGCCAGCGTTTCCTGGCGGAGCTGTTCCAGCCACTTCACGTAGGGCGTGCCCCCGGTGCCCAGCGGGTCGGTCTCCTTGTCGGCGATGTAGCGTTGGGCCCAGCCGAAGTGCACCGAACGGAACTCGGCGATGGCTTCCATGGCGCGGTCGAACAGCTCGGCGGTCGCTACGCGGCGGACGCCCGGAAAACCGTCCACCCGTTCCAGCAACGCGCGGTGACTGTCCGGCATGTAGCGGCGCATGTCGCCCAGGTGCCGGGTCAGCTCGTTCGGCTCGTGGTGGATCTCGAAGAACGACACCAACAGCGGCATGATGCTGCTCTGGGCGCCGGTTTCGCCGCGGAAGCTCGCGGGCTGGCGGTCCACGCCTTCGTACACGACGTCCTCGAAGAAGCGGATGTAAGGCCGGAAATGGCTGTAGTACAGGTCCGGTGACATGTGCTCGGGGATGCGCTTCAGCACCTCTGTCATCTCTTCCACGGCGACTGTGATCCGCGACACTGCCTGGTCTACCTGCTCGCGATCGCGCCAGCCCTGGGCGGCGTCGAGGCCCAGCACGGCGTCGAGAATCACCGCGGCCCGGGCCTCGATGTCCACGTGCACGAGGATGAACCAGTGCTCGTCGTAGAGCTCGACGAAGTTCTGAAAGGTATCGATGTTGCCGAGCGCGACCGGGCCGGTGGGGTCGATGCGGTACCAGTTGTACAGGGCGTAGCCGGCGTAGCTCAGGATCGGCGGACGGCGCAGCTCGTCGGCTATCTGGCAGAGCGGGCGGCTGATGTTGGCCGGCAGCGTACGGGCGCGCGGCATGCCCGTCTGGTTGATGTAGGCGGACGCCAGAAACCCGACCCGTACGTAGTACAGCCGGCAGGCGGGCGCGGCCGCGGGGTCGCGGTCCGGGATCCACGGCGGCACCTCCAGCGATTCCGCCCAACGCCGGAAGTCCCGATCGTGCAACCGCTCCGGTAGCTCGGCACCTGCGCGATCCAGCACGGCGTATGGCGAGCCCGGTGGAAAAGCCGTCAGGGGATCCGTCAGCGGCAGGAACCCGCGCTGCCGGAAATCGTCCTGCATGGCTGCCTCCTGGACTGGTCGTGCTAGGAGGGTGCGAAATCCATGCCGGGATCGGCGCGGCGAATGGCCCGCCGCAGCACGTCCCGGTAGCCGCGGGACAAGCAGTTGTGGCCGTCGAAGTAACCGCGCTCAGCCAGCAGTTGGTGAAACCGCGGCCAGGCGGTAGAGCGGCACGCCGGCCAGCAGGTGGTGCTCGAGGTGGAAGTTCACCCGGTTCGGCGCCACCAGGAGGCGTTCCCACCAGGACACCAGGGTGGTGCAGGTGTTGTCCCGGGGGTCGGCGGCCAGACGGTCGCGGGCCACGCCATGCTCGCCCATGAAGCGCATGCGGGTCAGCGCCGGATAGACGAACAGGTAGCCGGCCCACCACAGGGCGTACGCCCACGGCGCGCCGGCCAGCACCAGGGTGCCGAGCATCACGGCGTGGCTGACCAGGAATGGCGCGTTGCGCACCGGCCGCAGCCGCCGCAGCTGACGCCAGGTGTCGCGGATGCCCGTGCGGCCGGTGAGGTCGCGAGACAGCTTCCGCCGCAGGCTGTCCCGGGTGGTGGGGTAGGCGAGGGCGATGGCGAGATCCGGATCGTCGCGGGTGCCGGCGAAACGGTGGTGCTGGAGATGGTAGGCCCGGTAGCGGTAGAGGCTCGTGTTCATCGGGCCGCCGCACAGCCATTGCCCGACCAGCTCGTTCACTCGCCGGCGGCGGAACAGCACGCTGTGGGCGCAGTCGTGATTGAGCACCTCCAGCCCGAGCTGTCGGCCGCCGAGGATGACCACGGCTGCCAGCATCGTAAGCGGGTTGGGCCAGATGATGGCGACGGCGAACGCGCCGGCAATGATGGCATAGTTGGCGAGCACCGCCCCGGCCCCGCGCAGGTCGGAACGGGCGAGACAGCTCGCGATCTCCTCGGGCAGCAGATAGGCATCGGCGCGCTGGGGTGCGGACATGAACGGCCTCCGCGGGGGTGGAAGTGTCTCTCCTGAGTGTGCTTTATTACACGGAATGACAGTTTCAGTCAAATGGTGTTATGAGTGAGACCTTGAGCGCCCGGGAGCTGATCCTGTCGCTGGCGGACTCCGCCCGGGCGCCGCGGCTCTCGGCCGCCGGGCTGGTGGCGGCCGGTGCGCTGCTGGGTATCGACGCCGGCGCCATGCGGGTGGCCGCGGCGCGGCTGGTGAAGCAGGGCGTGCTGGCGCAGGAGGGTCGGGGCGTCTACGTGCTGGGTCGGCGCGGCAGTGGCATGCATCGGCGGGTGCTCGACTGGCAGCGAGTGGAAGCGCAACTCGCACCCTGGGATGGCCGCTGGATCGGCGTGCTCACCGGTCACCTCGGGCGCTCCGACAAATCGTCGCTACGGAGCCGGGAACGAGCGCTGCGGCTGAAAGGCTTCGCTGCCGTCAGGCCGGGGCTCTCGGTGCGGCCGGCGAACCTTGCGGCGGGTCTGGCCGAGCTGCGCGCCGATCTCGTGGACCTGGGGCTCGAGCACGACGCCCTGATGGTGCGCATCGATGCCGGGGATCCGGAGCAGCCGTTCGATCCGGCGGCGTTGTGGGACGTGGGCGGTCTCGAGCGCCGTTACGCGGAGAATCGGGCGCGCCTCGCCGCCAGCACGGCCAGGATCGGAACGCTCAGCGTCCAGGCGGCGGCACGGGAGACACTGCTGGTGGGCAGGACCGTGATGCGGCACATCCTCACCGACCCGCTGCTGCCCGATGCCATGGTGAACGCAATGCTGCGGCGGGACATGATCGGCGACATGGTCCTTTACGACCGCCTCGGCAAGGACTGCTGGCGGGTGTTCTACCGGTCGCTCGAGGAATGATCGCCCAGGCGAAGCAGAATTGAGAAGCACAAATGAAAAGGGCCGGTATCGGACCGGCCCCCCCGTAAGCCCGTTGAAGGCTGTCGTGCTACTGATCGCCCTCACGAGCAAAACGAGTAGACATGGATCACCTCCTTTATTTATCAGCCCGACACGGTTCGCAATATATACCCGGTGCGGGCGCGGGAGCAACGCCGCTGTTGTCCCGTCGGCGCGGCGGAGTGAGAATCGCGCTGAAACCACCTGATGTCGCGTCATGCCTGCATTCAGCGTCAACGGCCAGTGGCACGAGGTCGAGTGTCCGGACGACGAGCCGCTCGCCTACGTGCTGCGCAACCGTCTCGGCCTGCCCGGCACACGGATCGCCTGCGGCCTCGAGCAGTGCGGCGCCTGTCTGGTGCTGGTGAACGGCGAGAGCCGCTATGCCTGCACCCTGCCTGCCGCGGCCTGTGACGGTGCCTCGGTGACCACGGTGGAGGGCCTTGGCCGGGAGGGCGCCTTCCATGCGGTGCAGCAGGCGCTGCTCGAGCACAACGCCGCCCAGTGCGGCTATTGCCTGTCCGGTATCGTGGTGCGGGCCGCGGCCTTGTTCGAGCGGGACCCGCACCCGGCGGCAGAGACGATCCGTCAGGCGCTGACGCCGCAGATCTGCCGCTGCGGAGCGCATCCCCGGGTGCTGCGGGCGCTGTCGGCGCTGGCGGGGGAGGGCTGAGCCGTGGCCGGATTGCCCGGCGCGCTCGAGCGCCATCCGGAGCTGGATCAGTGGGTTCGCATCGACCGGGCCGATACCGTCACCGTGTCCACCGGTAAGGTGGAAATCGGCCAGGGCATCACCACGGCGCTGGCGCTGATCGCCGCCCACGAGCTTGGCCTTGCCGTCGAGCGCATCCGCGTGCAGACGGCCCATACGGGTGTGACGCCCAACGAGATGATCACCGCAGGGTCCATGTCGGTGGAAGACAGCGGCAGCGCTCTGCGGCAAGCGTGTGCCCACGCCCGCCGCCTGCTGCTGCAGGCCGCCGCCAGCGAGCTCGGCAGCGATCCGCAACGGCTGGAGATCGACGACGGCTGGATCACCGCGCCAGGGCAGAACGAGCACCGCAGTATCTGGGCGCTGCAGGGCGGCAGACCGTTCCACCACCGGGTGGAGACGACCGTCGCCGAGCGGCCGCCGGCGCCGCCGCCGGAGCGCCAGCAGCGCATCGATCTGCCCGCCAAGCTGGCCGGGCGCGGCGTGTTCCTCCACGACATGACGTGGCCGGACATGCTGCACGCCCGGGTCGTCCGGCCGCCCACGTTCCGCCATCGGCTGGAGTCCCTGGACGAGCCGGAGACCCCCTCCGGCACCGACCTCGCGCTGATCCGCGACGGCAGTTTTCTGGCGGTGACGGCAAGCGACGAATGGCAAGCGGTCCGGCACGCCGAGAAGGTTGCCGCCCGCTGCCGCTGGTGCCAGATCGCCGCACTTTCCGGCACCTCGCTCGGCACCCGCTCACAGGGCTATCCACTGCGCGACGGCGTGCCCGTGGAGCAACCGGTTCCAGCGCTCGGCTTCGAGCCGTCGCTGTCGGGCAGCTATTCCCGGCCGCACATCATGCACGGTTCGCTCGCGCCGTCAGCGGCCGCCGCCCTGTGGCGGGACGGGTCGCTCACGGTCTGGTCTCACAGCCAGGGGGTGGAGCTGCTGAAGGGGACCCTGCCCGAGCTGCTCGGTTTGCAATCGTCCCAGGTGACGGTGATCCACCGGCAGGGCGCCGGCGCCTACGGCCACAACGGCGCTGACGATGCCGCGCTGGACGCCGCGCTGTGCGCCATGGCTCATCCCGGCCGGCCGGTGCTGCTGAAATGGACCCGGGCGCAGGAGCACCGCTGGGAGCCCTACGGACCCGCCATGCGCATGGATCTGGCCGCTGCGCTCGACGCCCACGGCCGCATCACCCATTGGTCTCACGAAGTGTGGGGGTATACCCACATGGGACGCCCCGTTCCGCGGGAGCGGGGTTCGAATCTGGCGCCTGCCTGGCTGGTGGCGGACGCGCGCGAGGCACCGCCGCCGCAGCCGCGTCTGGGTCCGGAGGTGGGCATTCACCGCAATGCCTGGCCGCTGTACGACCTGCCGAGCCCGCGGGTGGTGAAGCGATTCGTGGCGCCGGCGCCACTGCGCACGTCGTCGCTGCGCAGCCTCGGCGCTCACGGCAACGTGTTCGCCATCGAATCATTCATGGACGAGCTGGCGGCGCTGGCGGGACGGTCGCCGGTGGAGTTCCGGCTCGAGCACCTGGCGGACCCGCGGGCACGAGCCGTGCTCGAAGCGGTGGATGCGCTCTGCGGCGGCGTGTCCGGCCCGCGCGGCGTGGCCGTGGCCCGCTACAAGAATCGCCAGACCTATGCCGCCGTGGTGGCGGAGGTGGAGGTCGATCTCGACACTGCCCAGGTGCGGGTGCCGACGCTGTGGATCGCCGCGGACGCCGGCCGAGTGGTGGACCCGGACGGCCTGATCAATCAGCTCGAGGGTGGCGCGGTGCAATCGCTGTCCTGGAGCTTGAAGGAGCGGGTGCGATTCTCCACCGCCGACATCGAGAGCGAAGACTGGGACAGCTACCCGGTGCTGCGCTTCGACGAGGCGCCGGTGGTGGTCACCCGTCTGCTGGACCATCCCGGCGAGCGCAGCCTCGGCGCCGGCGAAGCCACCCAGGGTCCCACTGCTGCGGCCCTCGCCAACGCGGTGTTCGCCGCCACTGGCCTGCGGGTGCGCGATCTGCCGCTGGACCCGGAGCGCCTGCGCGAGGCGGCCGCCCGGTGAGCGACGCCGACCGGGACAAGTGGCAGCGGCGCTACCGCGATGGGGCGTACCTGCAGCGCACTCGGCCGAGCGCCATCGTCGCCGAGCACGCGCCGGAGATCCTTGTCAGCCAACGGGCACGGGACGGCACCCGGACCCTGGAGGCGCTGGATCTGGCCTGCGGAGCCGGCCGCAACGCCCTGTACCTGGCCCGGCTCGGTTACCGGGTGGATGCACTGGACATCGCTGAGGCGGCGCTCGAACGGGCCCGGCAGGCCGCCAGCAACGCCGGCCTCGCCGTTTCGTGGTCATGCAGAGACCTCGACCAGGGTCTGCCACGGGGCCTAGGCACGTACGATCTGATTCTCCTCATCCGCTACCTGGATCTGTCATTGGTGAGCGCGGCGGTCGAACGGCTGCGTCCGGGCGGCTATCTGATCAGCGAGGTGCACCTGGCGAGCGACGCGCCCGTCATCGGGCCGCGCGATCCCAACTTCCGCGCCGCGCCGGGTGAGCTGCGCACGGCCGCTTCCGCTCTGCAGACCGTGGAGTACTGGGAAGGGCTGACCAGCGATCCCGATGGCCGGCAGGTGGCGCTGGCGCGGCTGGTGGCGTGGCACCCCTACGCCGCACCGTGATGCCGGCACAGCGGGTCAGCGTTCGCCGATCGCCGAATCCATGAGCTCGAGCGCCCGTTCGAGCACCGGATCGTGGCCGTTGGCGTAGGCGGTGAACGTCGTCGGGATGGTTTCCTCGGGCTGCAGCGTGTCGACCCGCGCGGGATAGATCCAGTTGAGCCAGAAGCAGGTGCGCCAGTCGGTGCAGTCGTGGCCGTAATCGTGCCTGCCGGTGGTGAAGTGGAAGCACAGTGGCGCGTTCGGCAGGCACCCGCTGCCGCCCTCGGACCAGAACGCGAGGCGATCCCCCGCGGGTTCCCCCAGCAGCATCACCCGGGACGGATCGGCCTGCTTGGTGAACACCGCAGTGGTGATGCCGGCGGAGAAGGTGGCCGGACCGGTGAGCACGTAGACCCGGGCTCGCGGCGAAAGCAGGCCGGGCAGCGCCGCGGCGAACGCGGCCGTGGTGGTGTAGTCACCGCCGCCGTCCTGGCGCAGATCGAAGATGACGGCGCAGGGCTTCTGCGTTCGGAGGTGCGACTCCGTGCGGCGCAGAAAGTCTTTGATGTGCTCGGCCCCGACGTCATCGTTCGCCTTGAGCTGCACCAGCGCAAAGCAGGTGCTGGGGATTGTGAGCGCCCGGAACGTCCGGTCCGGCGAGCGATACGTCACCGGCAGCGGTGCGGCTTTGAAGGCCTGCCACACGCGGTCCCCCGGGATGGGCTCCGGCGACCGTACCCGCCACGAGCTCGGCAGCGGCTCGCCGGGGCCGGGCCGGTAGGAGTCGAAGGTGCGCTCGGCCGTGGAGCCGTCCTTCAGCGCGAACGACCAGGTGGAGCGTTCCGCGGTCGGGCTGACGTCGAGGCCGTGAAGATTGTCGGCAGCGTTCAGCACCCGCCCCGCGTACTGACGCCGGAACGCGGGCGTGCCGCCGCGCAGTGTCTCCAGCCGGGCGACCACCTCGTCGACGGGCAGGCCGTCGATGGCCACCACCCGGGCGCCCAGCAGGTCGGCATTGGCGGGCTCGGTCTGCATGACGTAAAAGCCGTCCGCGAAATCCGACACCCGGATCGGCAGCAGGCGCGGCAGCCCGCCGCGCCGGGCGTCGGAGAACACCGCGGTGTGGCCGTTGTCGGCCAATGCCGCTATGCGCAGCAGGGCGACCCGCAGATGGTCCGGGCCCAGGGTGGTGGAGGACGCGGCCAGCGCATCGAGACGCCGGCCGGCCTCGGCACGGGCTTCGGGCCCGAACGCCCGATCCATGGCCACGAGCTTCCGGTAGTAGTCCAGGTCCTGCTGCTGGGCGTCGAGCGCGTTGCCCGGGCGAGGGTATCGCGCTGGCGGTGGGTGCGGATAGAACCTGGCGTCGTAGGCGAGATACAACCCGGCCGCCGCCAGCAGCGCGGCGGCCATCACCGCGCCGCTCCACCACAGGGCGGTCTTCGTGGAGCGTCGGATCACCGTGCCCGCTCGGCGCTCCGGAACACCGTCTCCAGCGCCTGCCGGTCCGCGGGCTTCAGAAGGTGGTGGTCGAAACCCGCTTCCAAAGTGCGCTGGCGGTCGGCGTCCTGGCCCCAGCCAGTGAGGGCGGCGAGCACCGCATTGCTGCCCCATGGCTCCCGCCGGATCCGCCGGGCGACCTGGTAGCCGTCCAGGCGTGGCATGCCGATGTCCAGAAACACGATGTCGGGATGAAACTGGCTGGCCCGTTCCAGCGCCTCGACGCCGTCGCGGGCCGTGTACACCTCACTGTTGCCCAGCACCTGCACCAGCAGAGCCAGGGTCGCTACGGCATCCTCGTTGTCGTCGGCAATCAGCACTCGATGCGTGGCAAGGGCATGGGGAGCCTCGGCATTCGAGGACGCGACCCTCTCCGCGACGGGCAGTTGCTGCTTCGCGGCGGCCGGTTCGGTCGAGCGGCAGCCGGATGATGAAGCGGCTGCCGAGGCCGGCGCCCTCGCTCTCCACCGTCAGTGTGCCTCCGTGCATCTCCACCAGCGACTTGGCGAGCGACAGCCCGATGCCGAGCCCGCCGTAGCCGGCTTCCCGCTCGCTGTCGAGCTGGGTGAACATCTCGAACACATGGTCCAGCTCGTCGGCCGGAATGCCGATGCCGCTGTCGCTGACGGTGATCACCGCCTGATCGCCATTGCGCGCTCCGCTGACGCCGATCCGCCCGCCGGCAGCCGTGTACTTCACCGCGTTGCTCAGCAGGTTCGACAGCACCTGGGTCAGTCTCACTCCGTCGGCATAGAGGAACAGCGGCTCGTCGGGGAGCTCAACCTCGAGGTTCTGACCCGCCTTCTCGAGGGACTGCTCGGTCGCGACCACCGCGTCCCGCACCGCATCGGCCAGATCCGTGCGCGACTTGCGAAGCTGAAACGTCCCGCGGGTGATCCGCGACACGTCCATCAGATCGTCCACCAGACGAACGAGCTGGCGGGTCTGCCGGTCCAGTCGGCGGCGCACGTTCTCCCGCTGGACTGCATCGTCGCCGGCCGCCTGCAGCAGCTCGAGGCCGGTGCAGATGGGCGCCAGGGGGTTGCGCAGCTCGTGGGCCAGGGTGGCCAGGAACTGGTCCTTGCGGCGGTCTGCTTCCTCCAGAGCGAGCTCGGCCAGCCGCCGATCGTTGATGTCGATCAGGCTCACCACCACCCCGTCCGCACGGCCGCTGGCGGTGCGGTACGGCAACAGCCGGCGCAGGTACCAGCGACCCTCGCCGCTTCGGACCTCGCGGTCGATGTGCTCGAGCGTGTCGAGCACCCGCTGCGCGTCAGCCGCGAACTCGGTTTCGGAGAGCAGGGTCAGGAGATCCGACAGCGGCCGCCCGCGGTCGCCGTCGCGAAGGTGCAGCAGCGACCGGGCCTGAGCGGTGAAGCGGACGATCCTGAGCTTGCGGTCCAGGAAAACCGTGGCAATGCCGGAGGCTTCCAGCAGGTGACGCTGATCGGCCGACAGCTGGTCCAACTCCTCGATCCGGTGCAGATTCTCCTCGTTGATGGTGGCGAGCTCTTCGTTGGTGGACTGCAACTCCTCCTTCGAGGTCTCGAGCTCCTCCACCACCGCCTGGAATTCCTCGCGGGCGCTGTGCAGCTCCTCCTGGAGCTCGTGCAGGTGCTGCTGATCGCGGGCAGCGGCGGCTTGTTCGCTATTTGTGGGCCCGCTTGTCACTGCCTCGCCGGTTTCCTGAAATGCGATGAAGATCAGGCCTTCGGCCTCGACCGCCTCGGCCAGCAGCACCAGCTCGCTCGTGCCGCTGCCGGATCCTGCGGTCACCGTGGGCGACTGCCAGCGGCTGCCGGACCGGCGGACCTCGCTGAGGCAGCGCTCCAGCGCTTCGCGTAACGGGCCCGACGCCAGGTCGGGCAGGTGATGGCTGGGCGTGCCGCCCTGCATTTTCAGGTAGCGCCCGACCTGCGGGGAGTAGTAGCGCACGTCGTCGTTCACGTCGACCAGCACGCCGGGCGGTGCGTGCTGCGCGGCGATGCGGTTGTACAGCGCAGCGTGAGCCAGCCCGGAGAGACGGCGCCCCGCGTCGGCAGCGCGGCGTGCCGGGTCGCTCGCGGCGACGGCGGAAGCACCGTCGGACGCGCGCCGGGGAGGGTGGCCGTCCCTTCGCCACAACAAGGGCACGCCCGGCCGGCGGGGCACGAAGTGCGGGGTCGGGTGGCGAGACTCCCCCGGCTCGAGCATCAGCAGCCCGCCCGGATCCAGCGCATAGCGCAACAATTCCGCCGCCCGGGCGCGGCCGTGGGGCTCGAGATCGCGCATCAGGCCGCGGCACAGGACGAAATTCAGATGGACGAATGGCGGGTCTTCGAACAGGTTGTGGGGGGTGAAGACCACCAGATCCCGCAGCTCGCTGCGCACCTGGTAGCCGCGTTCTTCCCTGGAGAAGAAGCGCTCGAGCCGCTCCGGAGAGACGTGGGCGGCGATGCTTGTCGGGTAACAGCCCTCGCGTGCCTGTTGCAGCAGCGAGCGGCGCAAGTCCGTGGCGAACACGCGGATCTGCGGCGGTTCCCGCCGGCGCTCTGCCTCCTCGAGCAGCAGCATGGCGACGCCGTAGGCCTCTTCGCCGTTGCCGCAGCCGACCGACCATGCCCGGAGCGCTCGGTTCGGGCTGCGGTGGCTGAACAGGGCCGGAATCACCTCGTCCTCGATCAATGCCATCGATCGGCCATCGGCGAAGAATCCGGACCTGCCGTCCAGCATGTCTTCCAGGAGGCTCGCGGGCTCCTCGGGATCCCCTTTCAGCTCCTGCAGATAGGCGGCCGGCGTCTGCAGCCGGCGGCTCTGCATGCGCCGGCGAATGGCGGCGGTCAATACCCGCCGTTGATACCACCTGGCATCGGCACAGGTGTGCAGGTGAAGCTGATCGATGATGTCCCGGATGGTGTCTGCATCGCCCGCGGCGGCAGCCGGGCGCTCTGCCGCCGGACGCTCGCCGCGGCAAAAGCCGAGGATCTCGTCACCAAGAGCATGGAGCGGCAGCACCCCGTCGACGACCCCGGCGTGGATGGCGTTGCGCGGCATCCCGGCGAACTCCGCCTCCTGGGGATCCTGCACCAGGCCCAACCCGCCCCGATCCCGTAGACGACGCAGACCCTCGGTGCCGTCGCGGCCTCCTCCGGAGAGGAGGATGCCGGCGGCGTCACTGCCGTGAGTCTCGGCCAGGGTGGCGAAGAAATGATCGATGGGCGACCGCTGGTGCCGCCGGCGATCGGGCGTCGACAGTCGCAGATGCGTGTCTACCGCGTCCAGATCGGCGTCCGGTGGAATCACGTATACCCGGTCGGGCTCGATCCTGACGGTCTCGCTCACCTGCAGCACCGGCATTGCGCAATAAGGCTGCAGGAGATCGGCCAGATGGCTCGGCCGCTCCGGTGCCAGGTGCACCACCACCACGAACGCGGCACCCGTGTGGGCCGGAATCACGCCGAACAGGTCCTTGAGCACCGCGAGCCCCCCGGCCGAGGCGCCCAGCCCCACGACCCGGCAGGGGGCGCGGCCGCTGTTGGAGCCCATTCCGCCTGCGCTGGATAGGACCTCGCGTCTCATGGCGCGCTACTCATGGCGCGTTAACCGATGCATGTGGTGTGATCGTCCCTCGTTTCCACCCGGATGGCGTTCAATTATCGTGCCGCGGCCGTGGTTTCAGTCGACGAAGGTGATCACCACGCCGTCTATCCTGTCCTCCGCTGTCCGATAGGGCCGCATCCGAGCCAGCATGGCCCGACCCTCATGATCGTGAACCTCCCGCTCCTGCGGCGCCAGATCGGTGAGCACGCGGCGGGCGTCGTCCTCGAGCTGGTCGTAGTCGAGATGGTGCGTGAGGTCGCCGATCGGGCGGCCATAATCGTGATCCTTGATGTTGAACAGGTCCGCGAGCCGCGGGGTATAGCGCTTGATGCACAGCTCGCGGTCGAGAAACAGCATGGCGATGTCCGTGGCGGCCATGAAGTTCTCGAGGTCGTTGTTGGCCTGCGAAACCTCCTCGAGCTTGACCTTCAGCTCGTGATTCACCGTCTGCAGCTCTTCGTTGACGCTCTGAAGCTCTTCCTTGCTGGTCTCGAGTTCCTCCGTGGTGGAGCGGTATTCCTCGTTCAGGCTCTGCAGCTCTTCGTTGGCGGCGCGCAGATCCTCGAACGCGGTGAGGTGATCCTGGCGCATGCGCTGCAGCCGCTGCTCGACGCGCCGGAGCTCGTCGCGAAGATGAGTCACCTCCTGATCTCCGGCGCCGGTTGGCTTCGGCTGATCCACCGCCGGGGCTTCGCCGCCTTCCAGGAACATCACCAGGGCGGTGCCGTTTCCCGCTTCATCGGCCGCCGCCGGCTGTGCCAGCAGAGCCACCAGTCGCGGTGTGCCGTTGAATTGCACGGGCACGAACGGCGACAGGTAGTGGGTGCTCTCGTCGAACACGTGGGTGAGTGCCGCCCGCAGCTCGTCGGCGAGCTCGGGGCGCACCAGGTCCATGACGCTGTAGCTGGGACGGCCGCCTCTGGGATTCAGGTAGCGGCCGGCAGAAGGCGACAGATGCGCCGTGTTCCACTTACCGTCCACCAGCACGCTCGGCGGAGCCATTCCTTCCAGCGCCGCCAGATGAAAGTCGGCCACCGGCCGGTGGCTGCGCTCCGCTGCACGCTCCCGACCGAGCTGCTCGGGCACGTGCGGCGCCGGGGGCACCTGGGGCAACCGCCGTTGCGTGCCTGCGCGGGCGCGGAAGATCCGATGCTGCTTGTCCACGGCGTCGAATCGCTCCGGATCCACGGATTCGGAGATGCCGAGAAACAGGTAGCCGTCGTCCCGGCAGGCGTAGCGGAACACGCCCTGGAGGTGGTGCTGCAGCTCGCGGTTCAGGTAGATCAGCAGGTTACGGCAGGAGACCAGGTGAATCTGCGAGAACGGCGGATCACGGAGCGCGTTGTGGGTGGCGAAGACGATGCAGTCGCGAATCTCACTGGTTACCCGGTACTGATCACCCTCGCCGCGGAAGTAGCGCTTGAGCCGCGCCTCCGGCACGTCCGCCGCTATGGCCGCGGGATACACGCCCTCCCGCCCCTGGGCCAAGGCGTTCTCGTCCACGTCGGAGGCGAAGATGATGAGGTCGACGTGCACGCCCCGGCGGCCGATCTCCTCGCGGAACAGCATGGCCAGAGAGTAGGCTTCCTCGCCGGTGGCGCAGGCTGGCACCCAGACCCGGATCGGCTCGGTGGCGTCGGCCTGTGCCACCAGCGGCGCGATGACCTGGAGACGCAGCGCCTCCCAGGCCTCGGGGTCGCGGAAGAAGCTGGTGACCGTGATCAGAAGATCGTCGAACAGCGCGCGAACCTCCTCCGGATCCCCCTGCAGGTAGCTCAGGTAGTCGGGCAGGCTCAGCCGATGGTTGAGCTGCATGCGCCGCGCCAGGCGGCGCATGATGGTGGTGCGTTTGTAGCGGCTGAAGTCGTGGCCGGTGCGGGCCCGCACCAGCTCGAAGATGCGCCGCAGGGGGGCCTCGTCGCCGTCGTCCAGGGGTCGCTCGGGCGCCGGACGGAGCAGCGGCTGAATCCGGCGCTTGGTGCGCGCCAGCTCCACCAGGCGGTGGGCCAGTTCCTCGACCGGGGCCACGACGTCCGCAATTCCGGCAGCGATCACCGCACCCGGCATGCCGGCGTGGGCCGCCTCGGCAGGATCCTGCACCAGCACGACGCCGCCGGCTTGCTTCACGGCATTGGCCCCGAGCACGCCGTCGGAGCCGCCGCCGGACAGGATGATGGCGAATCCGTCGCCGTGGCTGGCCGCGAGCGAGCGGAAGAACACGTCGATGGCCGAACGCTGCCCACGCGGCTCGTCGAACGGCGAGGCGCCGATGAAGGTATCGTTGATCTCGAGCTTGCGGGCCGGGGAAATTACGTAGACGTGGTCGGCCTCGAGGTTGAACGACTGATCGTCATTCACCTCGATCACTGGCATGTCGGTCTTGCGGCCCAGAATCTCCGCCAGCTCGCTCTCGTAGTGGGGCGAGATATGCACCACCACCACGTATGCCAGGCCGAGATCGGGCGGCAGCGCGGCGAACAATGCCTGCAGCGCTTCGATGCCGCCCGCGGAGGCGCCGATGCCGACGATACCGACCTTCCCCTCAGTCTCGTCCATTCGTTCTTATGGGTGGCGTCGCGGAAGGCGAGTATGGCACCGTGAGCCGCGTCGTGGCCAGCCGGACCAGCGGACGTGCGCGAATGGTGCGATCGCAACTCTTACAATTCGACGTACAAGTCTTACCACGTGTCTCTTACCACGTGTCGACGTGCGGACGCTTCTTGCCGTTGCGGGGCGCCGGCGCCGGCGCGCTTTCCAGCGCCATGACGATCCAGCGCCGTGAATCCGCCGGGTCGATGACGTCGTCGATCTCGAACGCCTGCGCCATGCTGACGCCTTTGCCCCGGTCGTACATGCGCTGGACCATCTCCTGGTAGGTCCGCTCGCGCTCCTCGTGATCGTCGATGGCGGCGAGCTCGTTGCGGTAACCGAGTTTCACCGCGCCTTCCAGGCCCATGCCGCCGAATTCACCGGTCGGCCACGACACCGTGAACATGGGCGTCTTGAAGCTGCCGCCGGCCATGGCCTGGGCGCCCAGCCCATAGCCCTTGCGCAGCACGATGGTGAAGAACGGCACGCTGACGTTGGCGCCCACCACGAACATGCGGGCGAAGCGGCGCACCTGGGCGCTCTTCTCCGCTTCCGGGCCCACCATGAAGCCGGGCGTGTCGCAGAGGAACAGCAACGGTACGTCGAACGCGTCGCACAGCTGCATGAAGCGTGCGGCCTTGTCCGCACCGATGCTGTCGATGGCGCCGCCGAGGTGGGTGGGGTTATTGGCGACGATGCCGATGGGGCGGCCCTCGATGCGGGCCAGCGCGGTGATCATTCCGGCACCGTAGCCGCGCCGTAGCTCCAGCACCGACCCGCTGTCCGCCAGCTGCTCGATGACCCGGCGCACGTCGTAGACCCGCAGCCGATTCTCCGGGATGAGATGGCGCAGCCGCCGCTGGTCGCAGCAGTCCCAGCCGTCGACTGCACCCTGGAAGTAACCCAGGTATCGCTTGGCGACGGCCACTGCTTCGGCCTCGTCGGCCACCGCCACGTCCACCACCCCGTTGGCGATCTGCACCGGCAGCGGCCCGATCTCGTCCGCTCGGAATACGCCGAGCCCGCCGCCTTCCACCATGGCCGGCCCGCCCATGCCGATGTTCGAACCTTCGGTGGCGATCACCACGTCGCAGCAGCCGAGCAGTGCCGCGTTGCCGGCGAAGCAGTAGCCGTTGGTGATGCCCACCAGCGGCACCAGGCCCGAAAGCCGGGCAAAGTAGTTGAAGGCATAGCAGTCGAGGCCGGCGACGCCGGTGCCGTCGGTGTCGCCGGGGCGGCCGCCGCCGCCTTCGGCGAAGAGCACGATCGGCAGACGGTTGCTTTCCGCCAGGGTGAACAGGCGGTCCTTCTTCAAGTGGTTCATGTGTCCCTGGGTGCCGGCGAGGACCATGTAGTCGTACGACATCGCAATCACCCGGGCGCGCTCGCGCGGGAACAGCGCGCCGTTCACCCGGCCGACGCCTGCCACCATGCCGTCGCCCGTGGTCTTCTCCATGAGCTCCTGAATCGGCCGCCGGCGCCGCTGGGCGGCAACCATCAGCGGCCCGTATTCGAGAAAAGAACCCGGGTCCACCAGGTCCGCGACGTTCTCCCGCGCCGTGCGGTGGCCGCGGCCGTGCCGCCGCGCTACGGCATCCGGCCGGTTCTCGTCGAGCCCGTAGCCGTGACGCGCCACCGATTCGGTCAGGTCGGCGCGCATTGCATCGAGGTCGTGCTCGGTGGCAACGGCCGTCACACCGCCGGCGACCGCACCTTCCGCCACCACCAGCACCGTTTGCCCCTCACTCAGGGTTTCTCCGGGTGCGGCCAGCACCTCGTGCACGCTGCCGCTCACCGCCGCCGTCAGCACGTGCTCCATCTTCATGGCTTCCATCACCGCAACCTGCGCGCCCGCGTGCACGGCGTCGCCGGGCTCCACGTCCACCGATACCAGGGTGCCCTGCATCGGCGCGCACACCGCGTGATGGCCCGCCTCCAGGACCGGCTGCGCGACCGGCGCCTCGCCGCCCTCCTCGGAGACCGGCATGGCGCGTATCAGCGACGCCAGGTTGTCCTCGACGAAACGCGTATAGACGGCATCGTTCTGCACAGCTTCGGTGCCGAGCAGGGCCCGCAGAAACGGCTTGTTGGTGCGCACACCGCCGATGCGGAAAGCGTCGAGCGCGCGCTGCGCGCGGTGCACCACGCTGGCCAGCGCGGCGCCGTCCTCGTGAACGATCACCTTGGCGAGCAGGGAGTCGAATGCCGGATTCGGCTGATAGCCGGCGTAGCCGTGGGTTTCCACCCGCACGCCGCGTCCGGTGGGCACTTCGAAGCGCGACAACACGCCGCCGGCGGGACGGGTGCTGCCGTCTTCCTGCATGGTCTCGGCGTTGACCCGGAGCTGCATGGCGCGGCCGCGAGGCGCCGGCACCCGGTCGCGATCGAGCCCGAGCTCCGCCAGGGTGGCCCCGGTGGTCAGCTCGAGCTGCGCGCGCACGAGGTCGACGCCGGTGATCTCCTCGGTGACGGTGTGCTCCACCTGCAGCCGGGCATTGGCTTCGATGAACACGAAGCCCTGCTCCGGATCGGCGTCGTCGATCAGGAATTCCATGGTGCCCAGATTGTCGTAGCGCGCGTGGGCCGCCAGGGTGAGCGCGGCGTCGATGAGGGCGGTGCGCACCGGGGGCAGCAGCGAGGCGCTCGGCGCCAGCTCTACCAGCTTCTGGTGACGCCGCTGCAGCGTGCACTCGCGCTCCCAGAGGTGGCTGACGTTGCCTTCCCGGTCACCGAGGATCTGCACTTCGACGTGCCGGGCGCGTTCGAGCAGACGCTCCACGTAGAGCTCCGCGCTGCCGAACGCTGCCTGTGCCTCGGAGGCGCAGCGGCGGTAGGCGTCCTCGATCTCGTCCGCCCTGCGCACCATCCGCATGCCACGGCCGCCGCCCCCGGCCACCGCCTTGATCACCATCGCGGCGGCGGCGGGAAGGCCGTCGAAGAAGCGGCGGGCGTCGTCCAGCGTGGTGGGGCTCAGGGTGCCCGACAGTACCGGTACGCCGCACTCGGCGGCGAGCTCCCTGGCAGCGATTTTGTGGCCGAAGCTTTCCAGTACCTCGGGCCGCGGGCCGACGAAGAGCAGGCCGGCCTCGGCGACCTGCCGGGCGAACGCGGCGCTCTCGGCGAGGAAGCCGTAGCCGGGGTGCACGGCATCGCACGCCTCGGCACGCGCGGCGTCGATCAGAGCGTTGCCGTCCAGGTAGCCGCGCGCCCCGCGGCCCGGCAGAGCGACGGCTCGGTCGGCGCGGGAGACGTGCAGGCAATCTGCGTCGTCAGCCGTGTGCACCGCCACCGTCTCGATGCCCATGTCGGCAGCGGTGGCGGCGACCCGTAGAGCGATCTCGCCACGGTTGGCGATGAGCACGCGATGGATGATGTGTCGCTTCATGGCGAGTGGCCTGTAACGGGTATTTGTGTACTCCTGCGCGGTCTGTGCGGTGCCTGGGCGAGGCGGCGTCGCGCCGGCGTGGCCAGCGCCACGTCAAGCGGCGTCAACGAAGCACAGGGGCCGCACAGGCCGCGCCCTGCGGGAGGCTGCCTGCGGTCCAGGGCCCGCGTTGCGCCTCGTCGACGTATCGATGATACGCCTTCCTCAGCGCGCCTTGCCCCTGAACCGCAGGCAGCCTCAGGGGTCCACGAATACCCGTTACAGGCCACTAGTCCTCGTACCACTTTCCGGGCGCCGGCGGCTTCATCCACAGGTAGCTGTACCAGTAGTAGACGTCGTCACCCTGCCGGGCCGGCGCCGTGCACGTGTACTTGCTGCGGCCGGCCGGCAGCGGCTGCCGCGCGGTTACCTCGACGATGCCCGCAGGCCGGTCGACCCAATGCACCTCGGGGGCGTCCTGGCCGCTGACGAAGCAGGACAGATCGTCGAGCCGGCTGGCGGGCGCCTGGAGCGCGAGCCGCAAGGTGGGGGCGCCGGCGTCCGCCGCCAGCACGGCATCGTCGGGTGCCAGCACCTTGACCCGGAACGGCCGGGTCCTGAGCTTCTCCGCGAGTTGGTCCACTCGCCCGTAGGCGCCGGTCATGGGGAAACGCGGCAGCGCCTGGGGGTCCGAATGGGCGCCGATCGGCCCCGACTGCTGGCCGAATGCGGTAAAGCCCAGGTCGGCCGCCAGCGCGGTGAGCGCCGGCCGGAATTCGCCGTACGGGTAGGCGAGGGCGTGCAGCGGATGATCGAGCTCGTCCTCGAGCCGTTGCTGGGCACCCTGAATGTCGGCGCGGATGCTCCGCTGCCACTGTGCCGGGCTCTCGGCCGGCGGGCGATACACGTAGTGCTCGTGGGACCGGGAATGGTTGGCGATCTCGGCACCCTGCTTCTCGAGCGCCCGCAGCTCGTCCCAGGTCATGAAATCGCCGGACCCGGCATCCACGTACCCGGTGGTGACGAAAACCGCGAACGGGTAGCCGTGGCGCGCGAGCAGAGGTGCCGCCTGCCGGTAGACCGAGCGGTAGCCGTCGTCGAAGGTGATGGCCACCGTCCGATCGGGCAGCGGCGAACCGGAGCGGACGGCGCTAACGATCCGGCTCAGCGGCACCACCTGATAGTGGTGTTGCTGCAGATAGTCGAGGTGATCGGCGAACAGCCGAGGCGTCACCGACGTGCTCGGCGGCGTGTCCCGGCCGACGTGATGGTACAGGAGGACCACGGCGTCGCCCCAGGCGGGCAGCGCCGCCAGAAGCAGGACCACGGGTAGCCAGCGTCGGATCTCGAGCCTCACGGCGCGGCGGCCACCGGTCCCAGGTCGTTGTGGCGGATCATGTCGCGCACTTCCTCTATGTAATCCGTGCGCCGTTCGGAGTACCGCGCCAGCTCCGGGGCCAGCGCGAATCCGGTGACCGGTTCCCGGGCCGCCCTCAGCTGGGCCCGCAGCTCGCGCAGGCCCTGGTAATCCGGATGGGTGTTGAGGTTGCGCAGGTAGCCGGCCACCGCGCCCGACGGCGTGGCGAAGGTCTGCACCTCGTGGTGCGCGCCGCGGACGCGGGCATTGGGCACCATGCCGCAGCCGGCGTCGAAGCAGCGCTGGCCGAACAGGGCATTGCCGGCGGCGGCGAAGCGTGAGGTGCCCCACGCCGACTCCTTGGCCGCCTGGGCGAGGGCGAGGGACGCGGGCACCACGTCGACCCGCTGCAGCAGCTCGGCGATCAGCGCCTGGGTGTCCATCTCCTGCGGGTCCAGTGCGTACTCCCGGGCGAGCGCCCGGAGCCGGGTACGGTCGAGCCGGCCGAGCGGCCCGCGGGCGGCGGACTCGGCGATCCGCTTCAGTCGCTTGCGCTGGGTCAGAATGCGGGCGTTTTCCGCTGCGATCAGCGGCCTCAGATAGCCGAAGAAGTGCTCCTTGCGGACATCGCCGGCCGGCCATCGGGAAAAGTCCGGGATGTGCCGGACGCCCGGCGGCGTCCAGGTCAGGCCGGTGGCCGCGACGCCCGCCACCAGCAGCGCGACCGCATATCGACGGGCCACCGGCTAGCGCTCCGGGCGAGCGCCCGGGCCGTCGGTCGGACCTTTCAGCTCAACCGTATTGCCCTCGGGATCGTCCAGGTAGATCGACGGCCCGAGGCCCTCGGCACCGTACACCTGGCGGACCTCGCTCGGTCGCACGCCGTGCTGCTCGAGGTGCGCAGTGATGGCGTCGGCGTCGAACGGATCCACCCGCAAGCACACGTGGTCCACGTTGTGGGCGCGGTCGGGTGCCGGCGCCGCCCCGCCGGCGCGGCCGAGCCGCCCCGTCACGGGCACGATGTCGATCAGGGAATCGCCGGCGCGGAGCTGGATCAGCCCGGCGTCCGTGGACTCGCGTTCCGGGGTGCAGCCGAGCACCTCGCGATAAAAGCGCACCAGAGCATGGCCGTCGCGGGCGCGGAGCACCACGTGGTCCAGACGCAGAAGGCGGAACGGGATGGCTTCGCTGGCGTGGTTCATCGGCGGCAGCTTATCGCATAACATGACCCGCGTCCCAGCCGCCGCCGCCTGCTCATGGTTTCGAACCAACCCAGCACCCAGACCTTCGAGGCAACACCCGAGAACTTCCAGTCGCTGGTCGTCGAGCGTTCCCGCCAGACGCCGGTGATTCTGCTGTTCTGGGCGCCGGAGGTGATGCCCTCGGCGGCGATGCGTCGCGACCTCGAGAGCATCGCCCGCGGATACGGCGACAAGGTTTTCGTCGCCCTGGTGGACGTCTCGAAGGATCCGACCCTGGCGCAGCACCTCAGGATTCAGGGCCTGCCGAGCCTGCGGGTGGTGCAGGACGGTCAACTCGTGCACCAGATGGAAGGTCCCCAGACCGAGACCACGCTGCGGGCACTGCTCGAGCAGCTTACCCTGTCCTCGGCCGAGCTGCTGCAGGACGACCTGGCGGCGTTGCTCGCCGCCGGAGAGTACGACCGCGCCCTCGCGGTGCTGCAGCAGGCCATCGCCGAAGAACCGCAGAATCAGGCGTTCCGGGTGGAGCTGGCCGACGTGCTGGTGCGCAGCGGCGACGCGGAGCAAGCGCGGCAGGTGCTGGCCGGCATTCCGGAGGACACGGAAGGCCGTGACCGCCCGCAGGCACGGCTCGAGCTCGTGGAGGAAGCTGCCGGCCTGGAGCCCCTCGAGGAACTGGAAAAGCGCCTGGCGCGGGAGCCCGAAGATCTCGAGACCCGCTACCGGATGGCTGTCCGCACCGCCGTGGCCGGCGACTACCCCCGCGCCCTGGACCAGGCGCTGGCCATCCTGCAGGCCGACCGCGGCTTCAGAGACGACATCGGCCGCCTCACCATGATCCGGATCTTCAAGCTCATGGGTAAGGGCTCGGAGCTGGCCTCGCGCTACCGCCGGCGGATGTTCAATTTCCTGCATTGAGCGGTGTGACCCAGGTCCCGCCCGGGACGCCAACGCTGACCTATGCTTGACGGGACGAACCGTGGCTGGCGGGTTGCCGCATGGATGCGCAGGAGCGTTCACCGCTCATTCTGACCTGGCATGACCGGCGCGCCGTTCTGGACGGCCGGCGCCAGACCGTGACGCTCGGGGCGCTGGCCACCTCGGGTCTGCAGGTTGCGGGCCCCTACACGTCCCGGTGCCACGCCACCATCGAGCGGCGCAAACACTATTACGTGCTGGTGGACCACAGCACCAACGGCACCTTCGTGCAGACGGAGGACGAACGGGTGGCCTTCGTCCGCCGTGGCGAAGTGCGACTGTGGGGAGACGGCTGGATCAGCCTGGGCGATCCGCTGTCGCGGGAGTCGGCTATCCGCTTTCGCAACGAATGAGGTCGCCTAGAAGAGGTTGCCTGGAAGAGGTCGCCTGGAAGAGGTCGCCTGGAAGAGGTCGCCGCGAAGAGGTCGCCTCGAACGAGGGAGACGAGAGCCGTGCAATGGGTCTGGCGCAGCGCCCAGCAGACGCATCGCGGAAACCGCCGCCGCAACAACGAGGATGCCTTGCTGTCCCGCAGCGGCGACCGCCTGTGGGTGGTGGCCGACGGCATGGGCGGCCATCAGGCCGGCGAGGTGGCCAGCCAGGCCATCACGGCTGCGCTGGCGGCGGTGGCGCTGGACGGGCCGCTGTCCGCGCAGGTGGACGTGGTGGAAGACGCCCTGCTGGCCGTGAATGATGAGTTGCGCCTGCACGCGCGGTCCTGCGGCGCCACCACCATCGGCAGCACGGTGGTGAGCATGATCGCCGACGGATCGCTCGGCGTCGTGCTGTGGGCCGGCGACAGCCGTTTGTACCGGCTGCGGGGCCGCCGGCTCGAGCAGATTACCCGCGATCACAATCCCATCAGCGATCTGCTGGACGCAGGCACCGTTTCCGAGGCCGAGGCGCTCACGGCAGAGACCAACATCATTACCCGCGCCGTCGGCGGTCAGCCTCGGCTGTATCTGGACCTGGCGGTGTTCGACATCGCCTGCGACGACACCTTTCTGCTGTGCACCGATGGGCTGTACCGCGAGCTGGACGATCACGCGCTGCGCGACGCCTTGCGGGGCGACAGCTTGGACGGCGCCGCCGAAACCCTGCTCGAACGCTGCCTGCGAGGCCCGGCCAGAGACAACGTGTCGCTGGTGATCGCCCGTCCGGAGCCGGTATGAAGGCGGCTGCCGACGACGCCACCGTTCTGCGCATCGACCCGAGCCTCTCCGGCAGTGCCAGCGGCGCAAGCTCCGGCGGCGCGGCCGACGCGCCGCGAGTGCTGAAGCAGCGCTTCGTGCTGGTGGAGAAACTCGGCAGCGGCGGCATGGGCACCGTGTTCCGCGCCAAGGACCTGCGCAAGGTGGAGGCCCGCGACCGCAACCCCTACGTGGCGGTCAAGGTGCTGAACAACGATTTCCGTGAGCACCCGGAAGCCTTCATCGCCCTGCAGCGGGAAGCGACCAAGTCCCAGGCGCTGTCCCACCGCAACATCGTCTCCATCTACGATTTCGACAAGGACGGCGACGTCCCTTTCATCATCATGGAGCTGCTCGAGGGGCGAGAGCTGGCGGAGCTGCTGCGCGCGTATCCCACCGGGCTGCCCGACGAGATCGCCTGGCCGGTCATCCGCTGCCTGTGCGACGGGCTCGAGCACGCCCACGAGGCGGGTCTGGTGCACGCCGACTTCAAGCCCGGAAACGTGTACGTTGCGGACAATCACAGCGCCAAGATCCTCGATTTCGGCATCGCCCGGGCAGTGCAGATCAATCACTCGGGAACCGAAGAAGACACCGTGTTCGATCCCACCCGGCTGGCGGCGCTGACCCCCGCCTACGCCAGCCCGCAGATGCTGGAGGGCGCCGAGGCCGACCAGCGGGACGATCTGTTCTCCCTCGGCGTGGTGATCTACCTGATGATCACCGGCCAGCATCCCTACGGTCGCGTGGCCGCCGACGAGGCTGCCCGGCAGGGCCTGAAGCCCGAGCGCCCGCGGCGGCTGTCACGGCGCCAGTGGCGGGTCGTCGAGCGCTGCCTGGCCTTCGACCGGGAACGCCGCCCCGCATCGCTGGCGGAGGTGAAGAAGCATCTGCTTCAGCCGTCCCCGTGGCGCTCGCGCACCGTCGTGGTGGCGCTGGCGGCGGTGGTGGCGAGCTTCCTGGTGAGCAATTTCAAGGAGGAAGCGGCGGTACAGGAAGCGAAGGTGGAGGCGCGCCAGACCACCCTGGTGGACTCCCAGCTGTCGCGGCTGGCAACCCTGCTGGCGTCGCCGAGCTTCGAGCGGGGCTGGGAAGACAAGGTCGCCGAAGAAGTGGGCATCCTGCGCTCGCTGCAGCCGCCGGGAGCGCCGGAGCCGCCGGTGCTGGCTCGGGTGCGGCAGCGCTATGGGCAGGAGATCGACGCCGCTATCGATCCCGACCGCGCCATAGCGCTGTACCAGCGGGCGCTGAGCTATGGTCCGATGGCCGAAGCGGCCGAGCACCTTCAGGTGCGCCTCGCCAACCACGTGGAGGCGCTGCTGGACGGCGCGGTTCTCGACGACGAGTGGATGAACCAGCTCGACCGCGCGTTCCGCCGCCTGAACAGCGTGTTCCCTGGCAGCAGCCGGCTGGCCGCGCTTCAGCTCGACACCGTGGACGTGCTCGAGGCGAAGCTCGACGAGAGCCTCGCCGGGGACCGGTTTCCACCGGCCCGACGGGCACTGGCGTTCCTGGAGACCTACAGCTTCGGTACCGATACCGTGGATTCCCTGAAGGCCCGGGTGGACGCGGCGGAGCAGGCATACGCGGCGCGGCAGGCGGCCGCACAGCGGCAGACGGCGCTGACGGAGTTTCACGCCCGCCTGCGCGCGGCGCTGGCGGGTACCTGCCTCAGCTTCGATCCCGGCAAGGCCGCCGCCGTGTTCGCGAGCTGGGTACGCCGGCAGCCGGACTTCGCCGGCCCGGGTCGTGCCCAGGTGGGCGAGCACGTGAGCCGGTGCGTCGCTCAGCTCCAAGCGGTGGACGGCGAGCGCGCCCACGCCCTCGAGCAGCGTTCCCTCGCTCTGTTCTCGCATCTGCCGGGGGTCGAGCCGGTGCGCGAGGATCCCTGCGGCGCCGGCTATCTGGTGGGCAGCGGCAATCACAGCGGGCGCCGCGGGTCTTGCGTCGACCGCATCGGCGACAGCGGCCAGGGCCCACGTCTGGTGGTGGTGCCGGGCGCAGTGGCCGGCGACAGCTTCGCCATGACCCGCGCCGAGGTGAGCTGGGGTGAGCTGGCGCCGTTCTGCCGGGAAACCGGCCGGTGCCCGGTGCCGGCGGAGGCCGATCTGCCGGTCTCCGGCATTACCGTGGAGCTGGCCCGAGGCTACGCGCGGTGGCTCTCCGACAAGACCGGCTTCGCCTATCGCCTGCCCACTTATCGGGAGTGGCGGATGGCCGCCAAGGGCACGGTGGACCCGAACCGCAACTGCCAGGTTCAGCTCGGTGGGTTGACCCGCGGCCTGGCGCCGGTGGCGGTGGGCACCGGCACCCCCAATCCGTACGGGCTGGTAAACATGCTGGGCAACGTCCAGGAGTGGGTGGTGGACGACGGCCAGCTCAAGGCCGCCGGCGGCGCGTTCCGCGATCCCATCGCCGAGTGTGTGGTGGCCACCCTGCGCGAGCAGCATGGCGAGCCGGACCCGGCCACCGGATTCCGTCTGGTGAGGGAGCTGTCATGAGCCTGATGAAGCTGGCGCCGGAGTCGGTGAGACTGCGACGAATGGCCAAGGCCTACGCGGCCGGGGAGATGACCGAGACCGAGTACCGGGCTGCGCGGCGCGAGGTGATCGACAACTTTCCCACCGAGGCGGTGGACGACGACGACACCCGGCGCCGCGGCGCCGACGAGCCCACCCTGCGCAACGACCGGCTGGCGGCGGAACGGGTGACAGTCGGCTCGGTCGGGGTCGCCTCGGCCACGGCCGAGGACGTGGCGGCGCCGTCGCCGTCGCGTCTGTGGCTGTGGGTCAGCGCTCTTACACTGCTGGTGGCGGCGCTGCTGCTGGCGCTGCCGGAGGCCAGGGCCGCTACCGCGGCGCGGCTCGACATTCCGCCGGTGTCCCGGCGCAGTCCCGACCCGGCCAGCAGCCCGCGGCTCACCGTCAACGACGTGCAGGTGGCATGGGGCGGCTCGCCGCCCGCCGACCTGCCCGCGGCGGATCTCGCCAGCCTGCAGCGCCAGGCCGAACTGGCCCTGGCGGAGCAGAAGCGCCGCAATACTCCCGGCCCCTACGGGTTCACCCGGAGCGAGTTGAACGAAGTGGCGCGCTTCCTCGACGTGCTCGGCGTGCACCGGGGCGACGGCGCTCTGAGCGCGGCCGATGCCCGCGATCTCAGCGCGCTGATCAGAGAGCAAAAGAAACGCCGCGGCATCTCCGTGGCCCAGCTCGAGCAGGTGGCGGCCGCGGTGCAGGCCCGGGCCCGCGAGCAGGGCTACTTCCTGGCGGTGGCCTACGTGCCCGCCCAGCACGTCGCCGGTGGCCTGGCGCGCATCGACGTGCTGCCGGGCCGGCTCGGCGACATCGTTGTGGAAGGCGGCGCGGCACGCCCGGTGCGTCGGGCCTTCGCGCCGCTGCTCGGCCAGCCGATCACCCTGGCGCAGGTATCGAGCCGCCTGCAGGCGCTGAACGCGCTGCCGGGCATCACCGCACAGGCGTCCTTCGGAGCTGGCACCGAGGTGGGAGAATCGCGGCTGCGGCTGGATCTTCTGGAGCAACGGGACTGGACGGCCAGCATCAGCGCCGACAACTACGGCGATCACCAGACCGGTGACCGGCGGCTGGCGGGCAGCGCTGCCTGGCTGAACCCGCGGGGCGCGGGGGACCGCTTGTCCGCCGGCGCGCTGGTGACCATGAACCCCGCCAACCAGACCTATGGATACCTGGACTACGACACGCCGGTTCCCGGCGGCTACCGGCTGTCGGCGCGCCTCGGCAACAACGACTTCAGCCAGAACGGTGCCGTGGCGGTGGACGGCGGTGGCCTGTACCTCGACCTGGCTGCCCGCAAAAGCCTTACCCATACCCGGGAGCGGGGCCTGACCCTAGTGCTCTCGGGGGCCAGACAGTCCCTCGACTGGGCCGGTGGAATGGACCAGACGGTGACGTTGCTCGGTGCCGGAGTGGCCGGTCACCGGGTGCTGGATGCGCCTCGGATCGCCGCCGATGCCGCCGTCAGCCTGTCGGCCGGGCGCATCGACGGTGACCGCTTCCTCGGTCAGGACGGTCACTTCTGGCTGCTCGAGCTGGACTCGGAAGCCTGGATGCCGGTCTCGTTGCCGCTGCTCGACGGCGAGCAGAAGCTCGCTGTCCGGGTCGCCGGGCAGTGGAGCGACAGCCTGTTGCCGGCCACCCGGCGGTTCGCTCTCGGCGGCGCTGATCGCGCCCGCGCCTTCGACCGCAGCCAGTTTCTCGCCGACCGGGGCGTACTCGCCGGGGTGGAGGCACGGATGCCGGTACGGCTCGGCGATCTGGTGATCTTCACCGAGCTCGGCTACGGGGACAGCCAGCCGGACGTGTCGCAGGCCTCGACAAGACTCAGTGACGCCGGCGTCGCCTGGGAAGCCCGCTTCGGCGAGTCGCTGCTGAGCCGTCTGAGCCTGGCGGTTCCCCTCACCACCCAGGGCACGGGAGACGTCGATGACGACGGGGCGCGCCTCTATTGGTCACTGCGCTATGACCGCTGAACGCGCGGTGCCGGCCGCGCTGGCGCTGGCCCTGCTGCTCGGCGCCGGTTCGGCGTGGGCGGCAGAGCCGGATGCTCCACCTGCGCCGCCGCTGCCCGCTCAGGCGGCGCATCAGGTGGCGGCCGGCGACGATTTATGGTCGAGGCTGCTTCCCGATGAGCCCTCGCCGGTCCGCCGCCAGGACGCTGCCATCTTCACGGAGCTGCTGCCCGTCAGCGCCTCCGAGCCCGCGGTGCGCCTGCCGGAGGATCAGCGGGAGGCGGAATAGAACCGTTGGGCTCTGGCGCGGCGGACATATCGTCATGAAGCTGTCATACACGGCGGATCGCCAGACCAGGTGTGAGCGGGCACTAACGGCAGGGTCCCCCGATCGTTATGCACAGGAGGTAAGATTTACCAGTGACCGATGTCAATTGCCTGAACTCCTTCAACCTTCGCCTCATATAGTGTTCATAACCATTTGAAAAATTAGCGTTTTAGCCAGACTGATCAATTTTTGCCCATTCCCGACAAAACCCCGCGCGACGGGCTCCCGAAGCCCCTACTCAGAACTTATCCTCAGAGTTATCCACAGAAACGCTGGAAAACTCGCATAATCGGCGGGCACCACTGGGGGACTGCCCATGCCTTCCGACACCCTCGATTCACGGCTGGCCGAATACCGCCGCCGCGGCGTGCGCCGGGTCAAGCTCGGCCTCACCGATCTGGACGGCGTCATCCGCGGCAAGTACGTGAGCCTGGACAAGCTGGAGGGCCTGCTCGCCAAAGGCGGTGGCTTCTGCGACTGCGTGCTTGGCTGGGACGTCAACGATCAGCTCTACGACCGGGGCACCTTCACCGGCTGGCATACTGGCTTTCCGGACGCCGAATTCCGCCTGGTGGCGGACAGTGAGCGATGGCTGGCGGAGGAGGGCTGTCCATACTTCATCGGCCAGTTCGTCGGGCAGCAGGGGTCGCCTCACCCGCTGTGTCCGCGCACCCGGCTGGTCCAGGTGCTCGAACGCCTGGATGCAGCGGGGCTCAGCCTGCTGTCCGGTTTCGAGTACGAGTTTTTCGTGTTCGAGCACACGCCCCACGACGTGCGCGCGCGTGGTTACCGGAATCTCAAGCCGCTGACCCCGGGCAACTTCGGCTATTCGGTGCTGAGAGCGTCCTCCCATGCGGAGCTCTTCAATGGCCTGATGGACTATTGCCTGGACCTGGACTGTCCCGTGGAGGGCCTGCATTGCGAGACCGGCCCCGGGGTGTGGGAAGCAGCCCTGCATGCCCGGCCGGGCACTGACGCGGCGGATCAGGCGGCGCTGTTCAAGACCTTCGCCAAGGTGTTCTTCCAGCGCCGCGACTGCCTCGCCACCTTCATGGCCAAGTGGTCCATGGACTATCCCGGCCAGAGCGGCCACTACCACTTCAGCCTGCTGGACCGGCAGGGCGACAACGTTTTTCACGATGGTGCGGCCGAGCACGGCATGAGCGAACGTCAGCACCAGGCGGTGGCCGGGCTGGTGCGCTACCTGCCGGAGCTGCTGGCGCTGCTGGCCCCCACCATCAACAGCTACACCCGGCTGGTACCGGGGGCCTGGGCGCCCACCGCCGCCACCTGGGGTGTCGAGAACCGCACCGCCGCGGTGCGGGTGATCCCGGGCGGGCCGGGGCGCCAGCACATCGAGTGCCGGGTACCCGGTGCCGACACCAATCCTTACCTGGTGGCCGCCTCCGTGGCGGCCGCCGCTCTCGCCGGCATCGAGGAGGCGTTGTCGCCGCCGGCGCCGGTTGCAGGCAACGCCTACGCGCTGCAAAACGAGCTGCCGGCGGAGCGCCGCTTTCCTCGAACCCTGGAGGCGGCCGCCGCGGCTCTGGAGACCTCGACGCTGGCGCGGCGCATGCTGGGGGACGCCTTCGTCGACCACTTCGTGATGTCGCGCCGCTTCGAGTGCGCCGAGCGCGGCCGCCACGTCGACGACTGGCAGCTCGGGCGCTACTTTGAAATCATCTGAGCTGGTGCGGCGTAGCTGAGATCATCATGCGCATCGGCATCCTGCAGGCAGACTCCGTGAGCCCGGCGCTGGTGCGGCGTCACGGCGACTATCCGGACATGTTCGGCGACTTGTTGTCCGATCCCGCGGCACTGCCGGCCGGCGAGCCTGCGCCCGACTTTTTCACTATCGACGCCTGCCATGGCGCCTTTCCAGCGGTCGGCGACTGCGACGCCTACCTGATCACCGGCAGCCGCCACAGCGTGTACGACGACCTGCCGTGGATTCCGCGTCTGGCGGAATTCGTGGCCGACGCGCTCGCCGGCCGCCGACGGGTGGTGGGCATCTGCTTCGGCCATCAGCTCATCGCCCACTTCTTCGGCGGCGAGACCCGGGCCGCAGCCGACGGCTGGTGCGTGGGGGTGCATCGGGCGGACGTGATCCGGCAGGAGCCATGGATGGACCCGCCGACCCAGCAGTTCCGCCTGCTGGTCAGTCATCAGGATCAGGTGACGGCCCTGCCGCCGGGAGCGCGGCCGTTCGCCGTGTCCGAGCACTGCCCGAGCGCCGGATTCGAGCTGGGGGATGCGCTGACGTTCCAGGGTCACCCGGAGTTCACCGCCGGATATGTCGCCGATCTGATGGCGACACGCCGGCAAGCCATCGGCGAGACCAAGTACCGGGAGGCCATGGCGTCGCTCGATTGCGCCACCGACGCGTCGCTGGCGGCCCGCTGGATCCTGCATTTTCTTGCCATGCAGGAGCCGCCGGCACTGCGGGCGCTGTGGGAGCGGCCTCCCGGCCGCGATTCCTCATGACCCCCTGGCGCATCTGCCCCCTGCTGATCCTCACCTGCCTCGCCGGCTGCACGGTGCAGCTGGCATACAACCACCTGGACCGGCTCGCCCGCTGGTCGCTCAGTGACTACATCGAGCTGAACCCGGCGCAGCGCGAGCTCTTCGACGCACGCTTCGACGCGCTGTGGCGCTGGCATCGCCGCGACGAGCTACCTCGCTACGCGGCGTTCCTCGAGACGTTGCCGGCGCGGCTGGACGATGGCACCACCCAGGCGGAGCTGCGCAGCGTCATCGACCAGTTCATGGCGTGGGGCGGCAGCATCGAGGCCCGGGCGCTGCCGGCGGCGGCCGAGCTCTTGTCGACCTTGTCCGACGAGCAGGTGAGCGATCTGGCGAAGGCGCTGGAGCGCAGTAATCGGGAGGTGGCCGAGCCGGAGACGGGGGTGCCCCTGGAGGCGGCCCAGGCGAACTGGGCGGACGGGTTCGCGGACCGGTTCAGCCGGCTATCGGGGCGGCTCGATCCGGTCCAGCGCGCGTACCTGGACGGTCAGGCGGCCCGGTACCGGCCGGAGCTCGAGCTGTGGGCCGCTTACCGGCAGCGCTGGCAGGCGGACTTCCTCGCGCTGCTGGCCGAACGCGGTGACGCAGTGCGCCTGCAGCGCGGACTGCGCCAGCTCGTCGATCAGCGGGAACGCTACTACGGAGCCGAGCTCACGGCGGTGGAAGCAGACAACGAAGCGCTGGCCCTGGAGGTCAGCGTGTGGCTCGTCAACAGCTTGAGCGACCGCCAGCAGCAGCGCTTCAGCGATCGCCTCATCGACGTCGCCGAGGACCTCCGCGAGCTCTCGGAAGCGCCACCGTAAGGCGCGACCGGTCAGCGCTCGTCCAGCAGGATCCAGGCAATCAGATAGACGGCGATGGTCAGCTTCGTCAGAAACAGCGCTGCCACAACGAACCCCACCCGCAGGAAGGCTGGATCGGTGCGCAGCGTCTCGGCGGCGCCGGCGCACACGCCCGCGATCCAGCCGTTCTTGCGGTCGAGGTGGAAGCGCCTGCGGAGGCGCTCGAAAGCCGATCGTTCGTGCATGTCGTTCATTTCGTTCAGTGCGAGCCGTTCAGTGCGAGTTCAGGACACCAGCAGCCCGAAGGCGATGAAGACGAATGCCAACAGCGCCAGGGCGGCAAGAGTCCCTCGGGGGGCCCGGATGCGTGAGAGACGGAACGCTTCGTTCATGGCTGTTGTTTCCGGATGCGGCGTTGCGATTGTGACGACACCCGTTATTCATGAAACGTGCCAGTCGAGGTATGGGTTTTAACTGATTGTTTTGTATACGTTTACATTTCGGGACGAAGTGTCCGCGGACACTGTGCGGACGATCGGGTGGCGGTTCTCACCAACAGTTGGTGCGCTTGCCGGGGCGCTGCGCGCGGGTTAAAAGGGCGTCCTTGGAGAATGGCTGGAGAGCAACATGGCGGGTCCGTTGACCGGTGTCCGGGTGGTGGATCTCACGAGCATGATCTCCGGCCCCGTGGCCACCATGATGCTCGCGGACCAGGGTGCCGACGTCATCAAGGTCGAGCCGCCGACGGGCGATCTGGTGAGGCACCTCGGCCCCAGCGAGCAGGGTCTGACGGCGACATTCGTGTCCGCCAACCGCAGCAAGCGCAGCCTGTCCGTGGATCTCAAGACCGCCGCGGGCATGGAGGTCGTCGGCAAGCTGGTGGCCACCGCCGACGTGTTCGTGCAGAACTTCCGCCCCGGCGCCATCGAGCGCATGGGCCTCGGCGAAGACGCCGTGCGGCGCATCCGCGGTGACATCGTCTACGTTTCCATCAGCGGCTTCGGCGAGACCGGCCCGTACGCTCACAAGCGGGTCTACGATCCGGTGATCCAGGCCCTATCCGGACTGGCCGCCATCCAGAGGGACGGCGAGACCGGGCGCCCGCACATGGTGCGCACCATCGTTCCCGACAAGACCACCGCGCTGGCGGCGGCTCAGGCCATCACCGCCGCGTTGTTCGCGCGGGAGCGCACGGGCGTCGGCCAGCACGTCAGGCTCGCCATGCTTGACACCATGGTGGCCTACCTCTGGCCGGAAGGCATGAGCGGCTACACGTTCGTCGGCCGGGAAGTGGCGGGCTCGCGGGCTCAGCTCGCGCAGGATCTGGTTTTCCGGACCACCGACGGCTACATCACCACGGGTGCCGTCTCGGACGCAGAGTGGCAGGGCATGTGCCGCGCCCTCGACCGCGAGGGGTGGCTTGCCGACCCCCGGTTCGCCACCCCCGCAGGCCGGGTGGCGAACGTCCGGGAGCGCCTCGAGCTGATGGCCGACGTGCTGGCCACGCGTTCCTCTGCCGAATGGCTCACGCGCCTGGACCGGGAGGGCGTGCCGTGCGCGCCGGTGCTCGAGCGCCACCAGGTGTTCGAGCAGGAGCAGGTGAAGATCAACGGCACCGTGGAGGAATACGATCACCCGGTGGCGGGACGGATACGACAGCCGCGTCCCGCGGCACGCTTCGATCGCACTCCGGCCGTCATCAGCCGCCCGGCGCCCGTGCTCGGCGAGCACACGGGCGAGATTCTCAGCGAGCTCGGCTTCGACCCGGACCCCCTGGTGGCCGCCGGCGTTGTGGTGCAGTCCCGGTAGCACCGCGCCCTTTCAGAGTAGAATGCGGGGTTTGCGTCTCGAGAAATCACGCCCCATGTTCCGCACTGTCTGCGCCGCCGGCGTCGTCGCCCTCGTTTGCTCGTCGCCTGCCAGCGCGCTCGCCCTGGCGGCGTCGAGGTGCTCTGGAACGCCGGTAAGCCGTTGCCGGTGCGCAACCTCTCCCCCGCCACCTGGCTGTACGGTCTGCCGCGCACCGTCGGCCCGATGAACCCTGCCGGGACGACCACCTTGTCGCTCAGCGTCGAGCACAGCAACAACTTTACCGCAGGCTCCGACAACGGCGAGTCGGCGCTGTTCGACGGCTCTACCACGGTGCTGAGCCCTGCGCTGCGGCAGACACCTCGGCGCGCGCTGGGAGTGGGGGGTCGAGGTGCCCCTGGTGCGTCAGGACGGCGGCTTCACCGATGCTTTCATCGAAGGCTTCCACGATCTGTTCGGCTTTCCTGAGGGCGGCCGCAACGAGGTGCCGCGCAACCGCCTCGTTACCGCATCAGCGACGGCGGCGGCGAGGTGGTGAACCTCACGGAAGACAGTACGCATCCGGGCGATGTGCGGGCCTGGCTCGGCTACGGGCTGTTCGAGTCTCCGGGGCGCCAGATCGTGCTGCGCACCATGGTGGAGCTTCCCACCGGCCGGGTGAAGGATTTGTCCGGCTCTGGCGCCACCGACGTGGCTGCCTGGCTGGAGCTGGTGGACGCCCGCTGGCTCCGCGCTGTCAACACCACCTTGACCCTGATGGCGGGCGTGACCGCGGCCGGGGAGGGGGACCTGATGCCCGACCGCCAGCGGCGGCCGTGTTCAGCGGCCATCTGGGCCTGCATCGTCCCTTCGGCCGCCGGGTGATCCTGCGCGCTCAGCTCGATGGCAACAGTGACGTCTTCGACACTGGCCTCGCGCCGCTCGGGCGGGCGGCGCTTCTCGGCACCCTCGGCGGCACGCTCGCGCTGTCGCGCACTACGGTGCTCGACCTCGGCGTGGTGGAAGACCTCAGCACCGACCGGGCGCCGGACGTGACGTTCCTGTTGTCGCTGGGGGTGCGGTTTGAGTGATCGGCTGGTTCCGCGCCTGGCTCGCCTGCGCGCCGCTGAGCTCGCGGCGGAGCGGTTCGATCTGGTGGTCATTGGCGGCGGCATCACCGGCGCCGGAGTGGCCCGCCACGCCGCGGCCTGCGGCCTGCGCACCCTGCTGCTCGAGGCCGACGACTTCGCCTCGGGCACCTCCAGCCGCTCCACCAAGCTGATTCACGGGGGGCTCAGGTATCTGGCCATGGGGGACTTCGCGCTGGTCCGTGAGGGCGCCCTGGAACGCCGAAGCCTGCTCACCATGGCGCCCCACCTCACCGAGCCGCGCTGGATGCTGGTGCCGGCACGCTCGGTCCTCGAGCAGGCCAAGCTGCGGGTGGGCATCGGTCTCTACGAGCGGCTCGGCGCGGTGCCGCGCGGCGAGCGGCACCGCAACTGGGACGGCGCCGAGCTGGCCCGCGCGGAGCCGCTGTTGAACCGGTCTCGATTGCCGCGAGCGTGCGTGTACCGGGAGTATCTCACCGACGATGCCCGGCTGGTCCTCGCCACCCTGCGCGCCGCCGCCGTCGACGGCGCGGAGCTGTGCAACTACGCCGCGGTGCGCGGCGTGCGCCAATCCGCCGACGGCTGCATGGTAGACGTGCTGGACCAACGCAGCGGCGAGGCCGTGCGAAGTGCGCTGCGCCTGCGTGGTCAATGCCGCCGGCCCCTGGGTGGAAACACTTGCTGCCAGCGGCCGAGGCAGCCGCCGCGCCCGCGCCTTCACCTGTCGAAGGGCATCCACATCGTGGTACCGGCTACGCGCCTGCCGGTTCGGCACATGGTGATGATGACGGCCGCCGACGGCCGCCCGGTGTTCGCGATCGGCCGCGGCCCGATCACCTACGTCGGCACCACCGACACCACCCACAGCGGGTCCGCCGAGCACTGGCCGGAGGTGACCGCCGCGGAGGTCGACTACCTGACCGCCACCGTGAACGCGAGCTTCTGCATCGCGCCTCTCACCCGGGACGACGTGCTGGCGACCTGGGCCGGGCTGCGGCCGCTGATCAACCAGCCGGGCAAAGCACCCAAGGAGATGTCGCGCCGCGATGAGATCTGGCGTGACGGCGCGCTGGTGACGGTGGCCGGCGGCAAGCTCACGGGGTTCCGCAAGATGGCCGAGGAGACCATGGCTGCAGTGGCAGACGTGCTCGGCCGGGAGTCGCCATGCCCCGGCCGCTGGCGCCGCTGCCCGGCGGTGACCTTGCCGACGTGCAGGCGTTCGTCGGCCAGCTCGCGCAGAACCACCGGCTCGATCCGCCGGTGGCGGCGCGGCTGGTGCGTTGCTACGGCAGCGAGGCACCGGACGTGCTGGGCGACGATCCGGTGCGCCTGTCGCCGTCGGTATTCGCTGAAGAGGTGGACTGGGCGGTGCAGGTGGAAGGCGCCCGCACCCTCGAGGACGTGGTGTACCGCCGCCTGCGCGCTGCCTGGTTCCTGCCGCAGGAGGTGGATGCGGTGGTGGCGGGGGCAAGACGGCGCATGGCTGCGCTGCTGGGCTGGAGCGACGCGGAGGCCGACGACCAGGCCGCCGCAGTGCGCCGGCGGCTCGCCGCCGAGCTGGGCTTTCGTCACTCCGCGGTCAGCGGCGCCAGCAAGTAGTGCCCGTGGCTCACGCCGATGGGCTTCGAACGCTCCTCCTGCCAGATCTCCGAGCGCACGTTGGCCACCCGCCGGCCGTGGCGGGTGACGATGGCGCGGCCGTAGGTGGCCTGGGCACGACCGGAGCGCAGATAGTCCACGGACACGTCGATGGTCTTCGGCAGCCGCTCGCAGGACGTGTCGTACAGCAGCTGGACGACGGCGGTCAGTTCCAGAAACGCCCCGATGACGCCGCCGTGCAGCGCCGGGAGGTTGACGTTGCCGATCAGCTCCTCCTTGAACGGCATGATCGTGGTGAGCTCGCTGCCTTTCAGATCCACCTGAATGCCGAGGAACCGCGCGTACGGGATGTGCGCCACCACCGCGGCCATGTCCCGCCCGCGCCCCTGCGCCCTGAGCTCCGACAACAGCTTCACGCGGCACCCGCCTCTGTGGGAGCGGCCTGCCGGCCGCGATTGGTTCCCAGCATGAAGCTCGCCACGCAAGTCGCCACCGGCGCCTCCAGCGAATCCTGATAAGCCGTCGCCCGTACGAAGGCGATGTGCCGCGTCCGCTTGTAGCACACGGCGTGGGCCAGGATGTCCCGGTGCGGCTCGGCCGGGGCCATGTAGTCGATGCGCAGATCGAGGGTCGCCATGGACACCGGCGCGTCATCGCCATCCGCCGGCCGCACCGCCATGCCGCAGGCGTTGTCGAGCAGCGCGGTGAGCACGCCGCCGTGCACCACCCCGGTGTCCGGGTCGCCCACCAGGTGCGCGGCATAACGCACCCGCACCACCGCGCCTTGCGGGCCGTGGCTCACCAGCTCCATGCCGATGGCGCGGGCGTGGGGGATGTTCAACATGTGGTGTTCCAGGCTGTCTTCCACGAATCAGGAACCTCGGTGTTACACTCGCCGACTGGGAACACGGAGCCTATTGGGAGGGCCGGCAAATGGCAATGCAGCACACGCCCCTGCTGATGTCGAACATTCTCGACCGCGGTGCCAGAGTGGCGCCGGGCGAGGAGATCGTCACCGCCACCGCCGATGGTGTGCGCCGGCAGAGCTACCGGGAGACGCGCGATCGCGCCCACCAGCTCGCCCACGCGCTTGCCGATGCGGGTGTCGCTATCGGCGACCGGGTCGGCACCTTCATGTGGAACGGCTCGCGGCACCTGGAGGCCTACCATGCGATTGCCGGCATGGGTGCGGTGCTGCACACCTTGAACATTCGTCTGTCCGATCACGACCTCGAGTACATCATCGCGCACGCTGCGGACAAGGTGATCATCGCCGACGCCGATGCGCTGCCGCTGCTCGAGAAGCTGAAGGGCCGGATGCCCAGCGTCGAGCGGGTGATCGTCGCGGCGGAGGAAGGCTTCGAGGACTGGCAGACCGACCTGCCGAACCCGGTGGACTACGAGCAGTTCATCGCCGGCAAGCCCACCAGCTATCAATGGCCACAGATCGCCGAGACCTCGCCGCTCGGTCTCTGCTACACCAGCGGCACCACCGGGCATCCGAAGGGGGTGGAGTACGAGCACCGTTCCCAGTACCTGCACACCTTGACCCAGTGCATGACCGACAGCATGGGGCTGTCCGCCACCGATTGTCTGCTCGGCATCGTGCCCATGTTCCACGCCATGGGCTGGGGCGTGCCGTGGTCGGGTCTGATGCTCGGCTGCAAGCAGGTGATGCCCCACCGGTTCATGGACCCGGCGCGCCTCATCCGGCTGATTTCCGACGAGGAGGTCACCGTATCCGCGGCGGTCCCCACCATCTGGCAGGGCGTGCGCGCCGCCTACGAATCCGACCCCGACGCCTACGACCTGGGGAGCCTGTCGCGGGTCACCTGCGGCGGCTCGGCGCCACCGGCCTCACTGATCCGTTGGTATTGGGACGTGCTCGGCGTGGAGATGATCCAGGGCTGGGGCATGACGGAGACCTCACCGCTGGCAACCTTGTCGCGGCGGGTGATGAAACGATCGCAGGTGAATCTCTCCGAGGAAAAGAAGTTCGCCAACGTGGTCAAGGCCGGTCAGGTCATGCCAGGCATCGAGGTCGAGATCTTCGACGCGAATTTCGAGCGGCTTCCCCACGACGGCGAGTCGGTGGGCGAGATCCTGATCCGCGGTCCCTGGGTCTGCTCGGAGTATTACAACAACCCGCAGCCGGAGAAGTTCCACGACGGCTGGCTCATCACCGGCGACGTGGGCAAGATCGATCCGGAGGAGTACCTCATCATCAGCGACCGTTCCAAAGACCTGGTGAAGAGCGGCGGCGAGTGGATCTCGTCGGTGGACCTCGAGAACGACATCGTCGCGGTGAACGGCGTGGCTCAGGCCTGCGTGGTGGCGCAGGCCCATCCCAAGTGGGACGAGCGGCCGGTGGCGCTGGTGGTGCGCAAGCCCGGCGCCGAGGTGACCAAGGAAGACATCCTCACCCACGTGTCGAAGACGTTCGCCAAATGGCAGCTTCCCGACGACGTGTTGTTCGTAGACAGCATCCCGCTCACCTCCACCGGCAAGATGGACAAGAAGGTGGTGCGGGCCGACCTGGAAGCCGAGGGCTACACGTTGCCAGACCTGCGGGACAGGGCGAGCTGACCACCCGGGCCAGACGCTGGCTGCGGCGGACTGCCGCACGCCAGTCTCACCGCATGCGCCTGCGCACCCGGGCCTGGCTCGCCCGGCATCCGCGGCTGCGCGGATTCCTCTCCCGGACCGGGAGCCTCGACGTCGACGAATTCACCCTGGCGCGCGGCGTCGCGGTGGGGCTTTTCATCGGCCTCACCCCGACGGTGGGCGTCCAGACCGTGCTCATGCTGGTGGCTTCGGTGCTGCTGCGGGCCAACTTCCCGGCGGCCTTCGTCGCCTCCTGCATCAATAATCCGCTGACGTTTCCCGCCTTCTATTTCGGCTTCAACCGGCTCGGCCGGGTGGTGATGAGCTTCTTCCCCATCAGCTTCGAATCGCTCTCGGGGCTGGAGGAGGAGGTCGCCCGGGAGACCACCGCGCTCGTGCTCGGCAGCCTGGCGGTGGCCGTGCCCGCGTCCATTATCGGCTACTTCGTGTTCCTGTACGTGTGGCGCCGATTCGACTTGCACCTGCCAGCCCGTGTGGACGAGCATTCGGGCCCGGACTGAAGGGGAGGGGCCGGAGGTGGCGGCGCTGCTGATCTCGGTGGAGCCGCTGACCGCGGCGGGAGCATCCAAATGACTGAGCCGGATTTTTTCGCACGCTTCGATGAGGAGCCTTTTCACCGTTACCTGGGTCTGCACCTGCTGGAGCGCCGGGATGGCTCTGCGAGGCTGCGGCTCACCGTCACCGAACAGACCCCCACAGGGGTCGGCGGCAGCGTCAACGGCGGCGTGATCGCGACCATGATCGACCTCGCCGCGCTGCCGGCGGTGTTCACCGGCATGCGCGCAGGCAGCCTCCCCGCCGGCACCGCCGACCTGCAGGTGAGCTATCTGCGGCAGGCCCATGGCGCCTGGATCGACGCCGAAGCCACCGTCATCAAGCGGGGAAGACAACTGTGCGTGGTGGAGGTGAGCGTGACCGACGACCAGGGCACGCTGTGTGCGCGCGGTCGAGTGCTTTACGCGTTGCGGACTGCGCCCGACTGAGCCCTCCTCACTCCAGCCGACGACGTTCCGCAGCCTGATCCCGCTGGCGTGCAGGCTCGTCTTCCAGACGTTCCGGAGCGGCAGCAGCGATGGAATCACCGAAGCTCGACGCCTTGCTCCTGCAGTCGCGCGGGCAGATCGGTGACTTCGACGCGCACGCGTGCCGCGACGGGTGACTTCGAGACCCACATGCCGGCGTCTTCCAGGCAGACGAAGCTCGTCCCGGGCAACTCGTAGCGATAGAGGGTCGCCGCGGACATACGGTCCGCCCAGGCTTCTTCCATATAGGCGATCATGCGCGCGTCGGAGCTGCCGAAGTAGCTGCGCAGGTCCTCGGCGGTAGTCGCCTCGGTCGGCCACAGCAGGATGCGCGGGCATTCGCGGGGGAACAGGTACATCGGCTGCCGCAGCTCGTCGATAGCCCAGACCAGCGGCCCATTGAGCCAGTCGAATCCGGGCCGACGCGGCGACGGCACCCGCACTGGTCGCGGCACGAACACGTCGATCGACGGATCGTCACTGAAATGAAACAGGCGCATCTCGCTTCGGCGTTGACGCTCGCCATGCAGTGTAGCGGACGGCGCTGCGGCGCGGGCGTGGTACGAATGTTGCCCTGTAAAGCCCATGAGGAAGCCGCAGGACACTGCGAAGGCGCCGATGAGCGCGGCCCGGTGGCGGCTGCTCGAGCGGGCATGCTGGATCGCCGCGATGGTGCTGATCCTGCCCCAGCTCGCCGCCATGGCGGGCCGCCAGCTGGGAGCCGGCCCCGACGACAGCTGGTCGGCATCGCGTCGGGCGGCGTACCAGCGTCTGTTGCGCGCCGGCGGCGTGCCGTCACCCGTGGGCCGGTTACGGCTGGAGAAGCAGGGCATTGTGATGCCCGTTTTTTCCGGCACCGGTGAAGCGGCGCTGACCCTGGGGGCCGGCCACCTCCGCGACACCGCGGCCCTCGACGGCAACGGCAACATCGCCATCGCCGGTCACCGTGACGGCTTCTTCAGGTCCCTGAGGAACCTGGCCGTCGGCGATCGACTGACGCTGATCACCGCGAAGGCGGTACGCACGTTCCGCGTCAGCGGTACCAGCGTGGTGGCACCCGAGGACGTGGAGGTGCTGGCCCCGACGTCGAGCCCCGTGCTTACCCTGATCACCTGTTACCCGTTCTACTACGTCGGACACGCCCCGAAGCGATTCGTGGTGCGCGCCCGTCTCGTGGCGGGCGGCCGCCGGAGTCCCGCGGATTCCGCTCAGCCCGCCGAACTTGCCATTGCACGATAAGGAGATAGTCATGTACCACGTGATTCGTTACGCGAGCATCGTTGCCGTGCTCGGTGGTGCTGTTTGCGGCGCTGCCGGCGGCGGCCCTCGAGGCCGACCAGGTGCGCGGGGAGATCGTTTCGGTCTCGCCGGCTCAGGAACAGCTGCGGCTGCGGGTGCAAGCTGCAGGCGACGAACGTCAGGCCGCGCCCGGCGATGTGGTCGAGTACCGGCTTCCCCAGGACGTCGAGGTCCACGCACAGGACCGATTCGACACCATGCTGCCGCTGACAACGTTGACGCGTGACGACCTGCAGGACGGCGACCAGGTCATTCTCGACTTCGAGAACGTGAAAGGGCAGATGGTGGCTCGCAACGTCACCAAGAGCACGGGTGGCGCCGGGTCCGAAGAGACCGCGGGCAACGGGTCCGAGGAGGCCGCGGGCGCGGCTGGCGGACCCCAGAATCCCGAGCTGGCGCAACAGGACCAGACCACCGGCAGCCGTTCGAGCTTGCCGGAGACGGCCTCGGCGCTGCCGTTGTTTTCCCTGCTCGGGCTCGGCTTCATGTTCGCCGCCCTCGGCATTCGGCGACGGCGCAACGGCTGAGAGTCAGCCGCGACGCGGGCCGTTGGTGGGGGGGGCGAGTGACCGCGGGGGGGCGAGTGACCGCCGCAGCGAGCGACGGTACAAGCTCCCCCCGCGCGCGTTCCTACCAGCGCGGCGGTCATTCCCTGCGAGCAACTCGGGCAGGCAACGTCGGCTGGCCAAGAAACGGACATTCGCTGATAGTCTATTCCGAACCGCGGGACTGGCCGTGCAATGAAGGCGCCTTCGCAGAGTCTGAGGCAGCTCGTCGAAGCGATCATCGGCGATGAAAGCGTGTCCTGGACACGACCGGAGCTTGGCCTCTCGAAAGCTGAACGATTCTCCGTCCGATTTGCCCGCGGTGATCGTGTCTTCGTAAAGGCCGCAACGGATGAAGACACGGAAGCCTGGCTGAGAAACGAACAGCGCTCACTCGGCCTCGAGGGGTCGTTTCAACCACGAATCATCGCCTTCGTTCAGCCATCCGACCAGCGCCCGGTACTGCTCACAGAGGACCTTTCGCAAGCCTACTGGCCGGCGAGCCACGCCGGCGTTCAATGGCGGCCGGGCGACATCGAGCGCGTCATTCGCGCGGTGCGCCACATGAGCACGATCCGGGCACCAACTGAATTCGGTTCGCACACCGTCGCCCACTTCGGTCCCCATTGGCCGGCGATCATCAGTGCGGCGGATGAGCTCCTACGCCTGGGGTTTTGTAGCGAAGGCTGGCTCGATGCGGCCGGTCCCGTTCTTGCCGCCACGGAGCTACGCCTCCCGCGCGGTGGGGAAGCAGTCGTGCACGGCGACGTTCGCAGCGACAACATCTGCATAAGGGATGACGACGTCATTTTCGTGGATTGGAGTTCCAGCGGCCGGGGCCACCCCCTGAGCGACCTGGCTGAGCTGCTGCCGACACTTATCTGGAAGGCGGGCCGGCCCCGCACTCACTGATGCCGGAGGGAGCAGCGTGGGCCTCCTCGCAGGCCGGATTCTTCGCGAGGCGCGCGATCAGCGGAAAGTTACGATTAGACGGCGACGCAACTGCTCCAGCGTGGCTCGGTGGCGTATTCCGGCGGCTCGCGTTCATCAATCTCGAGTGGGCTGCCGCCTGCTTGAAGCTGCCGCCTCCTGATCGCGTCCGAGAGTAGCTCTATACCCATCTCCGCTTCGGCGACCCAAAGCGGTCATTCCAACGTTGCCACCCATCAACCACCTCCGCCCTTCAACCACCCTCCCGCGACTCGTTGGCCGCGGAACCGAAGATGCCCTTCGCCATCAGCGACGTCTCCCGGTCCCGCCGCGCCTGGTAAACCTGCGCCCTGATCTCGTGCACGGCCTGGTTCTGCGGCTCGGCCTGAGCCGCCAGCTCCACCAGGTGACAAGCGACCCGCACGTCCGAGTCCATCACCGCCAGCGCCCGCTCCGCCAGCCGGGTGGCGCCGCCGGCCAGCTCCGCAAGCTCGCGGGCAAGCGCCGCTTCGCGCGCGGGCTTGAGATTCGCCGGGTTGCCGTCGTACCAGCCGCCGTACAGCCGCCAGATGTTGCGGACCACGAACTCGGGCTCGTCGTACATCGGGCGCAGGTACGGCTTCTCCAGCACTGCGGGGTCGATGGAGACGCTGTGCAGGACGTCGTTCAGCCGGGCGCCCTGGTTCATGAGCTTCAGGGTTTCGGAGACCAGATGCTCGAGGGCGTCGGCCACCTCGGTGAGCACTCGGCGGATGCGGTCGCGGCCAGCGATGGGCAGACCGTGAGCGGGAAGGAACAGCTCCGCGTCCTGTGCGGCCATGGCGCGCATGGCGCGCGCCCATTCAGCGGGGTAGCGCTGAACCTTCTGCGGGTTGCCGGCGTTCGGGAAGTTCCAGATGAAGAAGTCGCCGGCGCAGATGGCGCGGTGCTGCGGGATCCACGCCCAGGTGTGGTCGTCCGTCTCGCCTTTGGCGTGGCGCAGCTCCACCGCCAGGCCGCCGACGTGAGGGGCAGCACGTCGTGGTAGGTGATGTCCGGTTTCGGCGAGGTCGGGGGAGGAAGCGCGCGCCGGCGGTCATGTCGTAGCCGCGGCGGCGGAATTGACCAAACTGACGCTCGTTGATGACCAGGTTGTAGCCGTTGGTGAGGTCGTAGCGATCGAAGCGCGCCGGCACGTTGGCGTGGCCGACCACGCGCGGACGCGGCGCGCCCGACGCCTCGGCGTCCTCGATGAAAGCGCCGCAGCCGCCCACGTGATCGATGTGTCCGTGGGTGTAGACAATGGTGTCGAAACGGTCGGTGCGCCAGCCGCGCACCGCCTCCACCACCCGGCTGCCGCCACCTGGCCCGGAGGTGTCGAACGCGAGCAGCCCGTCAGCGGTTTCGAAAAGAATGCAGTGAGAGAACGCTTCCACCATGGCGACGCCGTCGACGAGGGTGGAGAGCTGGTGGTTGATACGGTTCATCGGGCCGACATCGTCGGCACTCCGGGTGCCGTCGATGACGGCGGAGGACATTGCCAGCAGGTCTGCCATGGCTCACTTCTCCTCGTGCAATCGGATCTCGTAGAGTGGCAGCATGCGTCCGCCGATGCTGTCCGAGGCGCGCTCGCCGATGCGGACGGCGCCGGCGGATTCGTAGAAGCGCGCGGCGTTGGGGTCCGCCTGAATGACCAGCCGCTCGACGTGCTCGGCTTCACCGGCTCGGGCGATGGCGTGGCGCATCAGCTCCCGCCCGAAGCCGTGTCCGATGTGGTCCGGCTCCACGAACATGGCCTCGAGCTCCAGCGGTATCGGGAGAGATCTTCGTCAGTACGTAGAAGCCGACCACCTCGTCGGCTCCTCCAGCACCCAGGTTCCGCCCGCGGCCGTCTGCTCGGCCGTGTACGTCAGCTCGTTACGACATCGCTCCATGAAGTCGTCCGGGTAGCCCCAATGGGCTTTCGAACGAAAAGCGAGCGCGCTCAGCGAGGCAGCGTCATCGGTGCGCGCAGGCCGGATCTGCACGGCCAGTCAGCGCCCGTGGTACTCGGGCTTGCGCTTCTCCATGAATGCCCGCGGCCCCTCCCGGGCGTCCTCGGTCTGGAATACCGGGCCGGAGATCCGGTTCTCGATGGCAAGCGCTTCCCGCTCCGGCTTGCCCAGGCACTCCTTCACCGACTGCCGGATGGCCTTGACCGCCAGCGGGCCGTTGCCCGCGATCTTTTCGGCCAGCTCCATGGCCTTGCCGACGAAGTCGTCGGTGACGTAGTTCAGAAATCCGAGCTCGAGCGCCTCGTCGGCACTGATCAGATCACCCGTCAGCAGCAGCTCCATGGCCTTCGCGTAGGGCATCTGCACGGGCAGACGTACCGTAGAGCCGCCGGCGGGAAAGATCGCCCACTTCACTTCCTGCACGCCGAGCCTCGCGCCCGGGGCGGCGACCCGCAGGTCGGTGCCCTGCACCGAGCTCCATGCCGCCGGCAATGGCGTGGCCGTTGATGGCCGAGATCACCGGCTTCTCGGTATCGAAGTTGCGCAGCAGAGCGCGGCTGGTGATGCCGGGCTCGGCCGCGACGCGCTCGTCCCATTCGTTTTCGGGCTTGCGTGCGCCCGACATCATGGGAATGAGCTGGCCGAGGTCGGCGCCGGCGCAGAACGCGCTGCCGGTTCCGGTGATGACGGCGACGCGGACCTGGTCGTTGTCCTTCACCTCCTGCCAGGCATCCGCCAGTCGTACCGCTACCTCGGGGTTGATGGCGTTGCGGGCGTCGGGACGGTTCAAGGTGACCACGGCGACGTGGCCGCGGGTTTCAAAGTCGACGAGTGGCATAAGTCTCTCCGCTGTGCGTTTGTGATTCGGCGCCGGCTCTGTGCCCTCCCTCATGGGCGTCGCGTTCGTCGACCAGGTGCTCGACTCGGTCGTACAGGCCGTAGAGCAGGAAGCAGGCTCCGCTGATCAACACGCCGGCCAGCATGAAGTAGTAGTACCAGCCGAGACTACCGGCGAGCCAGCCGCCGACGGCGGTCGCCACGCTGTGGCCGGCCATCGTGGCGACGATCTGAGTCGTGTAGTCGGTGGCCGCTTGGGATCGGGATGCCCATTTGAGCCGGGCGGCCTGAAACGTGACCAGCAGAATGGCCTGCAGGCCGATGCCGTTCAAGGTCACCAGAAAGACGACGAGCAGTGCCGGGCTGGCCAGTGAACCCATCCAGATGATGGGAATCACCGCCACCAGGATCGCGAACGCCGCCAGCAGCAAGGCGGACTTGTACCCGAACCGGCGCAGGAACCCGCCCGTAGCGCCTGCGCCGACGGCGGTGCCCAGCAGCATGGCAGGCGCCAGCACCAGCGCCATCCGGCCGATGCTGAATCCCAGATCGGAGAGGTAGGTAGGATACAGATTGGTGATCAGCCCCCCCATCAGCGCGATCAGGAAACACAGCGGATAGATGTAGTAGCTGTCCTGCCTGCGCAGCAAGCGCCTGAGGCTCGGCCGGTTGCGGGCGAATCGTTCGGGTCGCGGCGGCTCCGGGCGGATGATGCCCGGAAGGGAGAACACCACCAGCAGCAGCGATGCGGTGGCGACGGCAGGCCCCCAGCCGAGCGTGCTGTAGATCAGGGGAATGCCCGCCATGGCGATGAAGCTGGCGCCGGCGCGGCCCACGTCCAGCACCGCCGCGGCCACTGGACGCTCTTCGTCGCGGATGTTCTCCACCATGTAGCCGTCGATGGCGATGTCCTGGGTGGTCATGATGGTGGACTTGATCACCAGCAGGGTGATGATGATCGCCAGATGGTCGGGGGTGGGCTCGAACAGGGTGAGCGACAGGTAGGCCAGCGCGCCGAATGCGGTACAGGGAATGAACCACGTCTTGCGCATTCCGATGATCCGGCTGCCGGTCCGGTCCACCAGCGGCGCCCACAGCGGACGCAGCCAGGTCGGAATGGCCGGCAGGGCGAATACCCAGTACATATCCAGCGGCAGACCCTGCTGCCGGAAGATCACCGGCAGAAACAAGCCGATGAAGGCCGCCGGCAACAGCTGACCCATCTGCAGGCCGAGCACAGACGTGAAGCGGAGCGCCGTGGCGCGGTCCCGGATCAGATCCCGGACCCCGAAGGTCTCCATTGCATGCTCCCCTGCCATTTCACCGACTCTACCACGGCGCTTGGAATTTCCCACTGGGCCGCACTAGAATCCGCCGCTCCCCGGCCGGCCCGCCCGAGCATGCCCCAGATCATCGTCGAAAACCTGGAGAAGCGATTCCGGGTAGCGGAGCGGCGTGCCGGGCTCGCGGGCGCCTTCACGTCTCTGGTCCGGCGCCGTCACCGAGCCGTGTACGCCCTGCACGGCGTGTCGTTCGCCATCGAGCCGGGGGAGCTGGTGGGCTACATCGGCCCGAACGGCGCCGGCAAGTCCACCACCATCAAGATCCTGTCGGGCATCCTCACCCCCACGGGCGGTCGCTGCGAGGTGAACGGCCTGGTGCCCTGGAGGGACCGGGTCGCCCACGTGGGCCGCATCGGCGTGGTGTTCGGTCAGCGCACCCAGCTCTGGTGGGACCTGCCGGTGATCGAGTCCTTCGAGCTTCTGCGCGACATCTATCGGGTACGGCAGGCCGGCTACGCCCGCACCTGCGACGAACTGGTCGCCATGCTCGACCTCGGCCCGCTGCTCGACACGCCCGTGCGCCAGCTCAGCCTCGGTCAGCGCATGCGCTGCGACCTGGCCGCATCGCTCCTGCATCAGCCCGACATCCTGTTCCTGGACGAGCCCACCATCGGCCTCGACGCGACCGCCAAGCTCGCCATGCGCGAGTTCGTGAAGATGCAGAATCGCGAGCGCGGCACCACGGTGCTGCTCACCACCCACGACATGGACGACATCGAGGCGCTGTGCACGCGCCTGATGCTGATCAACCACGGCACGTTGCTGCGGGACGGCACCGTGGCGGATCTCAGAAGCGACGAGCGGCGGGTGGTGGTGGACTTCGCGGACGAGCCGGCGCTGCTCGACCATCATGCGGCTCTGGTGCGTGCCCGGGAAGGTATGCGCGTGCACTTCGACGTCCACGGACGGGTGCCCGAGTTCGTCTCCGAGATCTCCCGGCGCTACCGCATCCGCGACCTCACGGTCGAGCATCGGCCCATCGAGGAAATCGTCGCGGAGCTGTACCGGTGAGACCGTACCTCACCATCGTCGCCACCCGGTTCCAGATGCTGCTGCAGTACCGGGCCGCGGCCTTCGCCGGCTTCGCTACTCAGCTCTTCTGGGGCGCGATCAAGGTCATGGTGTTCGTGGCGTTCTACGAGTCGGTGTCGACGCCGCAGCCCATGTCGTTCTCGCAGGTGCTGGTGTACGTCTGGCTCGGTCAGGCGCTGCTCGCGCTGTTGCCCTGGAACGTCGACCCGGAGATCGCCGAGCACGTCCGCAGTGGCTCGGTGGCGTACGAGCTGCTGCGGCCGCTCAACCTGTACGGCTACTGGTTCGCGCGGACCCTGGCATTCCGGGCCGCGCCCGACGCTGCTGCGGATGGTTCCCATGCTGCTGGTCGCCTATCTCGGTCTGCCGCTCGTGGGGCTCGGCGCGTGGGCGCTGCCGCTGCCGGCGAGCGGCGCGGCCGGCGCGCTGTTCGGTATTTCGGTGCTCATCACCCTGGTGCTGAGCGCCGCCATCACCATGGTATTGCACATATCGCTGATGTGGACGCTGTCGGGAGAGGGCGTGAACCGGCTCATGCCAGGGGTAGTGCCGCTCCTGGCGGGACTGGTGGTGCCGCTTCCGCTGTTCCCGGACTGGCTGCAGCCGTTTCTCTTCTGGCAGCCGTTCCGCGGACTCGCCGATGTGCCGTTCCGGATCTACAGCGGGCACATTCCTCCCGCCCACGCCTGGATCGACATCCTCCAGCAGATCGGCTGGAGCGTGCTCGTCGTCTGGTTCGGACGCTGGCTCCTGGCCCGGGCCGGCCGGCGTCTGGTGGTGCAGGGTGGCTGATACCCTCGGCGCCGGTCGCCTTTACCTGCGGCTGGTCTCCCAGTCCGTCCGCGCGCAGCTTCAGTACCGCTGGTCGTTCCTGCTGATGGCATTCGGCAACCTCGTCACCTCCGGCGTGGAGGTGCTCGGCATCTGGGCGCTGTTCGATCGTTTCGGCATGCTGGGCGGCGGTTGGCGGCTGGAGCAGGTGGGCTTCCTCTACGGGCTGGTGAACGCCGTCGTTCGCGGTTGCGGAAGCGGCCGGCTCGCGGCTTCGACATCTTCGGCCGCGACTTCGTCAAGACCGGCGCGTTCGATCGGGTGCTGCTGCGTCCGCGCAGCACGGTGCTGCAACTCGCCGGCCACGAGCTGCAGATCCAGCGGATCGGGCGTTTCCTGCAGGGCGCGGCGGTGCTTGGGTGGGCGATCTGGGCGTTGCCCATCGACTGGCAGGCGTGGAAGGTGGGGGTGCTGCTGTTCGCGTTCGTCGGCGCCGTCGCATTCTTCTACGCGCTGTTCATCGCCCAGGCGGCGCTGTCGTTCTGGGCCACCGAGTCGCTCGAGATCATGAACACCCTCACCTACGGCGGCACCGAGACGGCGCAGTATCCCCTGGCCATCTACCGCCCCTGGTTCCGCCGGTTCTTCACCTACATCGTGCCGCTGGGCTGCGTCATCTACTTTCCGTCGGTGGCCATCTTCGGGATCGAGGATCCGCTGGGAACCAGCCGGCCTTTTCAGGCGATGGCGCCCGTGGCGGGGTTCGCGTTTCTGGCCGCGGCGCTGGCGTTCTGGAACCTGGGCATACGCCACTACACGTCGACCGGGAGCTGAAGTACCGAGGCGATGCAGGGTGGGTCACCTGGTGGATGGTGAAACTCCATGCTGAGGTGAGCGTCAGGGCGACGGAACCAGGGTCACGGTGCCCGAATCGCCGTCCACGGTGATCCGTTGACCGCTCTCGATCCGTCGGGTGGCGTTGCCGGTTCCCAGCACCGCGGGGATTCCGAACTCCCTGGCAACGATCGACCCGTGGGCGAGGACGGCGCCGATGTCGGTGACGAGACCGCAAGCCTGTGCGATCAGCGGCGTCCACGCCGGCGTGGTGGCGGGACAGACCAGGATGGTGTGCGGCTGCATGGCGGAGAACTCGGCCGGTGAGCGAACGACACTGGCAGGCGCTGTCACGTTGCCGGGGCTGACGGCGAACCCGCGGAGCGTGCGCGCGTCATCGGCGTTTTTTTTTCTGCGTCTCCCAGACCTCGATGAAGCGGGTGAAATCGAGGGGACCGAGCTTGAAGCGCAGCTCCGGCGGCACGCGCCCGGGCGGATGCAGTCTCTTCCGGGCCTCCCGCAGATCGCGGCGTTGCCGCGCGAGCGCCGCAAATGACGCGTTCGGCCCGTCGCCGGTGAGCTTCGCGAGCTCGGCCGGAGTCAGGTAGAACACGTCGTCCGGCTCAGCGAGAACGCCAGTGCTGGTCAGACGTTGCCCGAGCTCGAGAGCCAGGCGCCGCAGTGTCGGCCAGGCGGCACCCATGTGGAACAGTGCTTCTTCCCGGCAGGAACCGTACTTCTGCGCCGCCGCGAGCAGCTTGTCGAACATCCGGCGGCGCAACGGACCGAGGGACGCCCGGGTGCTCCGTTCCAGAGATTCGCGTTGCCGGGCCATGGCCGACGTTCGGGACTCCCAGGATTCCCGTGCCTCGGGATCGGCGATCAGCGCCTGCAGGCTCAGCAGAACCGGAATCGGATCCTCTTCCTGGGTTGGGGCAACGAAGTCGAGGTTGTAAACCTGGTGCCCGTAGGTCGCCAGATGGGCGGCGAGGCGCTGCATCACCCGATCGGGCGGCGACGCGAAGGTCAGGTCGCGAAGCTCCGGATCTTCGGCGATGTCGCGGGCAATGAGGGCCAGGCCGCGTTGTGCCTCCAGGGTTCTGGAGGGGAACCCGCGCAGGAACAGCACAGCGGTCAGCTTGCCCGGGACGAGCCGGGACGACACCAGCTTGTCGAGCAGCCACTCCGTGATCTTGGCTGCGCCGACCACCATGGTGATGTGATACCAGTACCGCGCGTCGGCGAATGCGAGCTCGCGAATGCCGGACAGCAGCTCCGCGTCCGTGGCATGGCTGGCGTCCGCGGACTTCCAGAGATCGATCGTCGCCAGATACTGCGCGAGCTCCTCCCGCCAACCCAGGACGAGCTCTCTGAGCAGCTTCGGCAAGGACGTGGCGTACCAGTAGAAGACTTTGGGCACCGTCGAGAAGAGCGTCCTCCAGGAGAGCCGAAAGTCCCAGCGGCAATAGCCGTAGCCATTGACCGTGACGAATATGGGGCGAGTGATGAAGTCTCCGAACTCGAGCGGCAGCTTCATCCCCCTGGCCAGGTAGTCCATGCCCAGGTCGAGGCCTTCTTCGAGATACAGCGTCTCGAACAGCGGTGACAACGGCTCCGGCATGTTCTCGACCACCTGACGCCTCATGAGCTTCGAGCCGGGCTCTGGAGGCTCCCAGGAAACGGTGGGTGCGGGTGTCGGCAGGCGGGTGATGGGCCTGGACTGCAGCAGCCAGCAGCGGTCGCCGGCCACGGCCCATTCGACGTCCTGGGGCTGGCCGCCCAGCAGCTTCTCTGCCTGCAGGCCGAGTGTGGCGATCTCGCGCAACGAGTCGGCGGGCAAGGCGGCATTGCCGCGCATGGCGTCCGGGACGGCAACCAGTTCGGTGCCCTGTTCCGGCGCGCAGACGACCATCTTCAGCTTCGGTCCGATGATGGTGGACTTGACCGCCAGATCGGCACGATTCAACACCACGGTGTCCGGTGTCACGTGGCCGCCGACCACTCCCTCGCCGAGACCGAAGCCTGCGTTGATCACCACCTCGTCACGATCACCCGTCGCCGGATTGGCGGTGAACAGCACGCCCGAGGCGTCGGCGTTCACCATCGACTGCACCACCACGGCCATGGCGACGGCGCTGGAGTCGACGTTCATTTTCGCTCGATAGGCAATGGCGCGTTCGGAGTGCAAAGACGCCCAGCAGCCGCGGACGGCGTCCATCAACGCTGCCTCGCCGTGCACGTTCAGGAAGGTGTCCTGAACACCGGCGAACGACAGGTCCGGCAGATCCTCCGCGGTCGCGGACGAGCGTACCGCCACCGGACCCCCGCCGAGGGCGGTGTAGGCAGCGGCAATCTCGGTCTGCAGAAGCGCAGACATCGGTGCGGTCTCGAAGGCGTCCGCTCCGTTGGCGCGCACGAAGGCAAGGTAGGCGTCGGTAGTGACGACGAAGCCCGGCGGTACCGGCAGACCCGACGCAACGAGCACAGCGAGCCCCAGAGCCTTCCCGCCGACCTGATCGATGGACGCGCCGGGCGCGTCGAGCGCCCGCACTGCGGGCGCGGGGTTCACCGATCGAATTCCAGCGCCACGCCTTTCGGGCCGCCGAGGATCCCTCCGTCCCGGTATCGGAGGTGTCCGTTCACCCACGTCGCGCGCACCCGGGCCTGCAGATCGATGCCCTCGAACGGGCTCCACCCGCACTTGGACAGGACCTTCTCCGGTGCACCGTCCGCGTGATCGTCGATCAGCACCAGGTCGGCGTGGTAGCCCTCGCGGATGAAGCCGCGCTCTTTCACCGAGAAACGCGTTGCCGGCGCGTGCGCCGTCTTCTCCACCACCGTCTCCACGCTCAGCACGCCCTGGCGGACCAGCTCGAACAGTGACAGCAGCGCGTGCTGCACCAGCGGCAGCCCGGCCGGCGCCTGCAGGTAGGGCTGGCCTTTCTCTTCCAGCGTGTGCGGTGCGTGATCGGTGGCGATGACGTCGATGCGGCCTTCGTTGACGGCGCGGCGCAGAGCGTCCCGGTCGGCGGCGGATTTGATGGCGGGGTTGCACTTGATCAGACGCGCCTTTCGTCGGGTACCAGCTCTCGTCGAAGAACAGGTGATGCACGCACACCTCGCCGGTGATGCGCTTGCCGGCGATTGGGCCGGGCTCGAACAGCTCCATCTCGCGGGCGGTGGTGAGGTGCAGGACGTGCAGCCGCGAGCCGTGGCGCCTGGCCAGGCCCACCGCCAGCGACGAAGACTTCCAGCAGGCTTCCGCGGAGCGGATGCGCGGATGCTCGGTGAACGGGATGTCGTCGCCGTAGCGCTCGCGCGCCGCGGCCTCGTTGGCCTGGATGGTCGGCGTATCCTCGCAGTGGGTGGCGATCACCAGCGGGCTGCCGGCGAAGATGCCTTCCAGGGTCTTCGGATCGTTGACCAGCATGTTGCCGGTGCTCGCGCCCATGAATACCTTGATGCCGCAGGCGAGCCGCGGGTCGACCGTCTTGATGGCTTCCAGGTTGTCGTTGGTGGCGCCGAAGTAGAAGGCGTAGTTTGCCTCGGAGCGTTCCGCGGCGCGCGTGTGCTTGTCACGCAGCGCCTCGTGGGTGATCGTCTGCGGGATGCAGTTCGGCATCTCCATGTAGCTGGTGATGCCGCCGGCCAGCGGCCGCGCGGGATTCCGTGGCGATGGTGGCCTTGTGCTCGAACCCCGGCTCGCGGAAGTGCACCTGGTCGTCGATCATGCCTGGCAGCAGCCACGCGCCGGCGGCGTCCACGATTTCCGCGCCGGCCGGCGCAGGAACGCCGATGCCGGCGATGCGGCCGTTGACGATGAGCAGGTCACCCTCGGTGACGGTGGCTTCGTTGACGATGCGGGCGTTCGTGATCAGGGTGCTGGTCATGGGCGGATCCGGACCTCCGCTTCGATTTCCACGGGAGCGCCCAGCGGCAGCTCCGCCATGCCGACGGCCGAGCGGGCGTGGGCGCCGCGCTCGGCGCCGAAGACGTCGAGGATCAGCTCCGATGCGCCGTTGATCACCCCAGGCAGGGCGGTGAACCCGGGTGCGGCGTTGACCATGGCGAAAAGTCTCAGCCACGCCGAGACCCGGTCGAGGTCGCCGAGGGCCTGGCGCAGGCTCGCCAGCATGCCGAGCGCGACGCGCCGGGCGGCCTCACGGCCCTGTTCGGCCGTGAGCTCTGCGCCGACCTTGCCCATGGGGCCGGCGATGGAGCCGTCGTCCGCCAGGGGCAGGTGGCCCGAGAGGAACGCGCGGTCACCGTCCACGCGAACCAGGCTGAACGGCAAGTTGCCTGTCTTCATCGGCTGCGGAAGACGAAGTTGAGCCTTGCCAGGCTCTGTTCCGGCGTTGCCTCGCTCACCGTGTCTCCTCGTGCCGAAGGGATGAGGCGCTACTGTAGCCCATTGGGAACGCTGTCGCAGTGCACCCCCGGACCCGAACCTATACTCGCCTGCTGATTCAGCTGGGGATCGGACCATGACAAGACAACTGACCGCCGCCGCCGGCCTGCTGGCCGCACTGGCCATCGCCGGCCCGGCGAACGCCGACACCCTGTTCGGCGTCTATGCGGGCGCCGGCGTCTGGCAACAGGCTTATTCTGGCGATGCCGCCTCCGGCGCCAACGACGTGAACCTGGAGCGGGATCTCGATCTGAAGGATCAGCACAACAACGTCTTCTATCTGGCGCTGGAGCACGGCGTGCCGGTGTTGCCGAATCTGCGGGTCAGCTACGTTGACTTGTCCACCGACGGGAGCAACGCCCTCGGCCGCACCGTGACGTTCGCCGGCCAGCAGTTCACGGTCGGCGACACCGTGGCGTCGAGCCTCGACATCAAGATGACCGACGCGGTGGCGTACTACGAGGTGCTGGACAACGTGCTGTCCCTGGACCTGGGATTGGCCGCCCGGGTGGTGGACGGGCGCATGGAAGTGGCGTCCGAGACAGCTGGTGCCGGCCGCGCCAGGTTCAAGGGCGTGCTGCCCATGCTGTACACGCGCGCCCGCGCCGATCTGCCGTTCAGCGGTTTCTGGGTGGGCGGCGAAGCCATGGGTGTCGCCTACGACAACCAGCAGTTCCTGGACGCCAACGCCGAGATCGGCTGGGAATCGCCGCTGGGTCTCGGCGCCGAGCTCGGCTGGCGGACGATCAGCCTGGAGCTCGACGGCCTCGACGATATCGACAGCGCGAAGATCGATATCAGCGGGCCGTACGCGGCGTTTAATTTCCACTTTTAGGCAGCCGCGATCGGGGATCGCTCCTGCGGTCGTGCGATAATCTCCGGCTCATGACGGAGATTGATGCCACAGTTGGGGTCCGCCGCGGCGAAGTGGAATCGTTGCTTCGCGCGGCGCTGCCCGCTGCCTCGGTCATTTCCGACCCTCGTGCCCGCAAAGTCTTCGAGACCGACGGTCTCACCGCCATCCGCGAGGTGCCGTGGCTGGTGGTGCTGCCGGAGGACGAGTCACAGGTGCTCGAGGTGCTGTCCATCTGCCGTGAGCATCGGGTGCCGGTGGTGCCGCGGGGCGCCGGCACCGGCCTGTCGGGCGGGGCGCGGCCGCTGGCGGACGGCGTGGTGCTGGGGCTGTCGAAGCTCTCGCGCATCCTCGAGGTGGATCTCGACAATTGCCTGGCCCGGGTGCAGCCGGGCGTGCGCAACCTCGCGATCAGCGAAGCGGTCGCGCGCCACGGCCTGTACTACGCGCCGGATCCGTCCTCGCAGATCGCCTGCAGCATCGGTGGCAACGTGGCGGAGAACTCCGGCGGCGTGCATTGCCTGAAGTACGGGCTGACCGTGCACAATGTGCTGGGCGTACGGCTGGCCACCCTGGCCGGCGACGTGCTGACCTTGGGCGGCAAAACCTTGGATTCTCCGGGATTCGATCTGCTGGCGATCACCATGGGCAGTGAAGGCATGCTGGGGGTGGTGACCGAAGTGACCGTGAAGCTCCTGCCCACGCCGCCCGAGCGGCGGGTAGTGCTCGCGGCGTTTCCCGCGCTGGAGCCCGCCGCCGATGCCGTGGCTGCGGTGATCGCCGACGGCTTGATCCCGGCCGGGCTCGAGATGATGGACGCGCTGGCGATCCGCGCCGCCGAGGATTTCGTGCATGCCGGTTATCCGGCCGATGCCGCCGCGATCCTGCTGTGCGAGCTCGACGGCGTGGCGGCGGAGGTGGAAGCCGACCTTGCCAGGGTGCGGCGGATCTTCGATGCTCATCAGGCGTTCGACGTGCGGGTGGCGGCCACCGCGGAGGAACAGGCGCGGTTGTGGCTGGGCCGCAAGGCCGCCTTTCCGGCGGTGGGTCGCATCTCGCCCGATTACTACTGCATGGACGGCACCATTCCCCGCTCGCGACTGGCGGACGTGCTGCTGCGCATCCGCCGCTTGTCGGAAGAGTTCGGGCTCGCCGTCGCGAACGTGTTTCATGCCGGCGACGGTAACCTGCATCCGCTGATCCTCTACGACGCCAACGCACCCGGACAGCTCGAGCGGGCCGAGGCTATGGGCGGCCGCATCCTCGAGATCTGCATCGCCGCCGGCGGCACCGTCACCGGCGAGCACGGGGTCGGCGTAGAGAAGCTCGATCAGATGTGCTCGCAGTTCGACGGCCCAGCGCTCGAGCAGATGCACCGGCTGAAAGCGGCCTTCGATCCTGACGGGCTCATGAACCCGGGCAAAGCGGTGCCGACTCTGACCCGGTGTGCGGAGGTGGGCGGCATGCACGTGCATGGCGGCCGCCTGCCGTTCCCCAATCTGCCCCGGTTCTAGTGTGGTGTCTCACAAATGATGTCCTCCGGCGCCGATCGCAGTGAGCTCCTGTGCAACGCCGTGCGTCGCGCATACGAGCGCGGCGGGCGCCTGTCCATCATCGGTTCCGGAAGCAAGGCGTTTCTGACACCGCCGCCGGACGGCGAAGGCACGGCCGGCGGCGGAGCTCCTGCTGTCGGTGGTGGAGCACAGCGGCGTTCTGGACTACCGGCCGGAAGAGCTGGTGATCACCGCGCGCGCCGGCACGCCGCTCAAGGACCTGGAACGCACCCTCGCCGAAGCAGGTCAACATCTGCCCTTCGAGCCCCCCGGTTCCGCGGTGGCGGCACCCTCGGCGGCGCCGTCGCCTGCGGGCTGGCCGGTCCCGGCCGGCCCTGGCGCGGCAGCGTGCGGGATGCAGTGCTGGGGGTGGAGCTGGTCAACGGCCGCGGTGAGCGCCTGCGCTTCGGCGGCCAGGTGATGAAGAACGTGGCGGGCTACGACATCGCACGGCTGCAGGTGGGCGCGTTCGGCAGTCTGGGGCTGCTGCTGGCGGTGAGCGTCAAGGTGTTGCCGCGGCCGGGGGTGGAACAAACCCGCGTATTCGACCTCGACCCGCGCGACGCGCTCGGTCGGTGTCGGAGCTGGGCACGGCGCGCCCACGCGGTGACGGCCACCTGCTATCTGGACGGCGTGCTCCGCGTGCGGTTGTCGGGTGCCGAGCCGGCCGTGCGGCAAGCGGCGGCGGAGCTCGGCGGTGAACCGTCGTCGGAGCCGCGGTTCTGGGAAGACTTGCGCGATCAGCGGCTCGACTTCTTCGCGGAGCCCGGGCTGTGGCGCTGCTCAATGCCGCCGGCGGCCGCCGAGCCGCTCGATCGGTGCCTGGTGAGCTGCGGCGGCGCCGAGCGATGGTGGCGCCCGACGGCGGATGAGCGCCAGGGAGCGGCCGCGCTGCTGGCGCGGCAAGGCGGTCACGGCCGGCCTTTCGACCAGAGCTTTGCCATCAGAACCGGCCGGCATCTCGGCGATGCGGAGCGCAAGTACACGATACGGGTGAAGCAGGCATTCGATCCAGGCGGTGTGTTGAACTCCGAACTCTGCGAAGCGCCGGAGAACGCGGGTGCGGACTGATCTGCCGGGGGAGTTCATCGCCACCTCGCGGGGCGCGCGGGCGGACGAGATCCTCCGCAGCTGCGTGCACTGCGGCTTCTGCAACGCCACCTGCCCTACCTATCAGCTCCTGGGCGACGAGCTGGACGGACCGCGTGGGCGCATCTATCTGATCAAGGAAATGCTGGAGACGGGCGAGGCGGATGCCGTGACCCGCACTCACCTCGACCGGTGTCTCACTTGCCGCGCCTGCGAGACCACGTGCCCCAGCGGCGTGCGATACGGCGAGCTGCTCGAGATCGGCCGCGAGGTTCTGGAGGCCGAGCTGCCGCGACCGGTGCCGCAGCGCGCGGTGCGCCGTTGGCTGCTGTCCGTGGTGCCACGCCCGGCGCGGTTCCGCCGCTGGGCGCGCCTTGGCCGCACGTTTCGCTGGTTGCTCCCCCGCCGCCTGGCCGGCGCGCTGCCGGGTGGAAGCGGCCGCCGGGCCGCGATTCGCCCCGCAAAAAGCGGTATGCAGACCGCGACCGGGCACCGTGTTCTGCTACTCGAGGGTTGCGTCCAACAAACCGCCACACCGAATGTCAACGCGACGCTCACGGCACTCCTCCGGACCCGCGGCATCGACGTCGTGCGCTCGCCGGCGGAAACCTGCTGCGGCTCGCTGGCCCTGCATCTCGGTGCCGCAGACGAGGCTCGAGCGACCATGGCCGCCAACGTCGACGCTCTGGCGCGCGAGCTGGATGCGGTCGATGCGGTGATCTCCACCGCCAGCGGCTGCGGGGTCACGGTGAAGGAATACGGGCGTCTGCTGGCCGCCGATCCCGAGCGCCGCCAGGCCGCCGAACGGGTCGCCGGATACGCCGTCGATGTGAGCGAGTATCTACGCGGCCTGGGCGGGCGCTGGCAGCGCCGGGAACCCTACCGCCGGGTGGCTTTTCAGGCGCCTTGCACCTTGCAGCACGGGCAGCAGATCCGCGGCGTCGTGGAGTCGCTGCTGAGCGAGGCCGGTTACGAGTTGACGGAGGTGCCGGACGGTCATCTGTGCTGCGGCTCCGCCGGCACCTATTCGATGCTCCAGCCGGAGCTCGCGGGCCAGCTCAAGGCGCGGAAGCTCGAAGCGCTCGAGTCGGGCGGGCCGGACGTCATTGCTTCCGCCAACGTCGGCTGCCAGCTTCATCTCACGGCCGGGGCGAACGTGCCCGTGGTGCATTGGCTGGAGCTGCTTCAGCCCCGGTAGGTACGCCAGCGGGCGCGGATGGAGGCGGCCGCGTCATCGTCGCCCTGCGCCTCCAGGGCGTCCGCCACCAGCAGCCAGCCTTCCCGTTGCTGGCGTTCCTCGTCGCCGGCCAGGGCGATGGCTTTGTGGGCCAGCTGCTCGGCGGTGGCGGGTCGGTCCGCGGCGAGCTGCAGACGGGCCAGGCGCAGCCACAGCGCCGCATCGCGGGAATCGAGGCGGATGGCGCGCTCCACGTAGGCGATGGCGCTCTCCAGATCCCCGTCGTGGGCGGAACGCTCGCTCTGCTGCAGCAGCGCCAGGGTCGGCGCTCCACGCGGCTCCGTGGGCTCGGGCGGCGATTGCTCCGGCGTCGGCTGCGGAGGCTGGGCCCCCGGCGGCGCCGGCTGTCCCGGCGGCGTGCGGGTGCCCGCGCACCCGGCCAGGAGACCAGCCGCGAGCACGAGGGCCAGAAGAGCAGCGGTGCTCAGTGGTTGCCGAACCAAGAACGTAGTCGCTTTCCGAATGACTGCGAGTTGATACCACAGCCGGGTTTGCCCCGCAAAGCGACGTCCTCCGGCAGGGTCACCGCCACCGTCTCGGCGCAGCCCTCCCTGGCCAGCAGCCCGGTCTGATAGTCGATGGTAGTGAGGTCGCGGGACGGCGGATCGCGCAGCGGATGGATGCCGAGGTGGGTCATGATCTCGTCCCACACCTGCATCGCTCCCGATGAGCCGGTGAGCCCGGTGGGGGTATTGTCGTCGGCGCCCACCCACACCACGCCCAGGTGAACGTCGTCGTAGCCGGCGAACCAGCTGTCCCGGTAGTCGTTGGTGGTGCCGGTCTTGCCGGCGGTCCCTGCGCGGGCGAAACGCGAGTGCGCGCCGGTACCGTGCCGCATCACCGTCTCGAGGGCTTCGCCCAGGATCCGGGCGTGGGCCGAATCGATTCGTTGCTCGAGGTCCAGAGGATAACGGGAAATCGGCGATCCGGATTCATTAAGCACCGCTATGACGGATTTCGGCTGCATGTGAAACCCGCCGCTCGCAAAGGTGCCGTAGAGGGCGGTCACCTCCAGGGGGCTCATGGCTTCCGCCCCGAGCAGCAGCGAAGGGTAATGATTGCGGGGCGGCGTGCCCGTGAGCTCTCCGAACCGGGCTGCCACGGTCTCGACGCCGAGGCTGAGCCCCAGGTTGACCGTGGCCAGGTTCATGGAATCGCCGAGGCCGCGGATCAGCGGCACCGGTCCATGGGCTTCGTGATCGAAGTTGCTCGGCTGCCAGGTGTGCCCGCCCCGGGTGAGGGAGACCGGCGTGTCCTGAACCACGCTTGCCAGATGGTAGCCGTGCTCGAGGGCGGTCAGGTAGACCACGGGTTTGACGAGTGAGCCGATGGGCCGGCGGGCGTTCATGGCGCGGTTGAAGCCGTCGAACCCGGCCCGGCGGCCGCCGGCAACGGCCAGCACCTCGCCAGTCTGGTTGGCCGTCACCACCACGGCGCCCTGCAGGGAGTCGGCGGCGAGGCCGCGGCCCTGCTCGAGCCGGTCCAGGGTGGTGGAGAGGGCCTGATCCGCCGCATCCTGCACGTTGGGCGCCAGGGTGGTGAAAACCCTCAGGCCCTGGGTGGTGAGGTCCTCTTCCTGATAGCGCTCGGCCAGCTCCTTGCGCACCAGATCCATGAACGCCGGGTGGTAGGCGCCGCCGGCGCGGGTGCCGCGAACCACCTTGAGCGGCATGTGCACGCTGCGCTGGTAGACGTCGTCGCGGATCAGCCGGGCATCGTGCATCTTCTCGAGCACCAGATCGCGGCGGGCAAGTGCGCGGTCCGGGTGTCGGAACGGGTTGTAATACGACGGCCCCCGGATCACCGCGATGAGGGTGGCGATCTCATCGACGCCGAGCTCGGAGAGCGGCCGGTTGAAGTAGTACTCCGAGCCGAGCCCGAAGCCGTGCACGGCGCGCTGGCCGTCCTGACCCAGGTAAATCTCGTTGATGTAGGCGTTCAGGATGTCGGCCTTGCCGAAGCGCGCCTCCAGAATCACCGACATGGCCAACTCCCGGAGCTTGCGCTCCAGGGTGCGGCTGTTGTCCAGGAAGTAGCTTTTGACGAGCTGCTGGGTGAGGGTGCTGCCGCCCTGGCTGTAGTGGCCGGACTTGAGGTCGACCCACAGCGCGCGGGCGATGCCCACGGGGTCGAAGCCCACGTGGTGGTCGAAGTTGTGGTCTTCCACCGCCTTCAGGCTCTGCCGCAACAGGTTCGGCACCTGATCCGGGGTGAGCACCATGCGGTCTTCACCGTGGCTGGGGAAGAAGCTGCCGATCATCAGCGGGTCGAGACGCACCAGCGGCACTGGCCGCCCGCTGCGGTCCTGCACCCGGCGGATCGCGCCGCGGTCGAAGCCGAGCTCGATGAGCTGGCTGGCGCGCTCGCCGTCCATGAAGCGAAACGCCCGCAGGTGGATCTGCAGCGTGTCGGCCGTGCGCTTGTAGGCGCCCGGCGAGGCCGGATTGGCATCGGCCTCGTAGCCCAGCCGCCCCAGCTCCCGGGTGACGTCCGCCAGGGACAGGGGCGCGCCGGGATACAGCTCGAGAGGCTGGGCGTAGACGACGGCCGGCACGGTCCAGCGCCGGCCCTCGAAGGTGCCCGTGATGGTGCGGTCCAGGTAGAACAGATAGCCGGCCACGGCAACCGTCACCAGGGAGCCGGCCACCAGGGCGCCGAGCAGGGTGACGCGCACCCACCGGCGCTTCATGAGCCGCGCCCGCCGGCGCGTCATTCCGTCACACCGAATTCGGTCCCATCGAAGGGAGCTGTGTGCGGGAATCGTGAGTCAGGCCGAGCCAGGTGCCGAGCTTGTGGAACACCAGCCGGACGCCGCGCCAGAGTTTCGGCAGGAACCAGCATAGGAGCAGCAGAAATACTACGAAGACAGCCAAGAATATCACGGGATGCTGGAGCGCTGCCCAGAGACCTGCGAACACGGCGATGTCTTCGGCGAACGACGCCGCCCAGTTGGAAAACGGCTCGGGAGAGGTGTTGATGAGCACCCGGCTGCCTGCCTTGGTGGCGTGGGTGGCGGCCGTGACCGTGCCCCCGACCAGGCCCGCCGCGATGGTCAGCGCGGGCGTGACATCGCCCACCGCACCGGCCGCGAGCGCCGCGCCGGCGGGGATGCGGATGAAGGTGTGCAGGGCATCCCAGCCGGTATCCACCCCCGGCGTCTTGTCCGCCATGAACTCGACGCAGTACATGAAGCAGGCGGCCAGAATCACCATCGGGTCCTGCACCACCTGGAGGGTCGGCGGCAGGTCAACGTAGCCGAGCGTGCCGCCGAGCCCCAGCATGGCCACGGCAGCGTAAAGATTGAGGCCGCTGGCCCAGGCCACGCCCATGGTCAGCGCGATGGTCTGGGTCAGAGCGTGGTAGTCGGTCATGCGGCCCTCGCATGGATATTGCCCACTGGCGAGGATAGCCGTCCTACATGAACCGAAGCTGAAACGTTGCGCCGCGGTGTCGGGGGGTGAAACAATGCAGCGGTCCTAAGGGGCGGTTTGCGCCTGAGACACTGCACCACGCAGTGAACCCTTTGAACCTGATCCGGCTAGTACCGGCGTAGGGATAGGAACCCGCAAGATGAAAGCCCGACCATTCTTCCTCGCTGCCGCGGCCTTGCTGCTGGCCGCTTCGGTAACCGCACAGCCCATCGAGGAGATCGTCGTTACCGGCGAGCTCCGCGAGTCTTCCCTCGCCGACAGCCCCGCAAGCATCTCGGTGCTGAGCCTGAACGGCCAGCGCTCCGGCACGGTGAACCATCTCGAGGAGCTGCTCGGCCGGATCCCCAACGTCAACTTCTCGAGTGGCGGCGCCCGCGCGCGATTCGTGCAGATCCGCGGCATCGGCGAGAGCGGCCAGTTCGCCGAGCCGCTGAACCCATCCGTGGGGCTGGTGCTGGACGGCGTGGACCTCACCGGACTGGGCCTCGCGGCTACCCTCTTCGACGTCGATCAGGTGGAAGTGCTGCGGGGTCCCCAGGGCACGCTCTACGGCGCCAACGCGCTGGCGGGGCTCATCAACATACGCAGCAACGACCCGACCCCGGCATTCCAGTCGAAGCTTCGGCTGGAGGGCGGCGACTACGGCACCCTGGGTGTGGGCGGAGTGGTGTCCGGGCCGGTAACGGACACGCTCGGCTACCGGCTGGCGGCGCAGCAGTACCAGGACGACGGCTTCATCCACAACCGTTACCTGCACCGCCACGACACCAACGCTCACGACGAGCTCACCGTCCGCGGCAAGCTGCGCTGGCAGCCGCGGGAGGACCAGACCTGGACGTTCACCGCCGGGCTCGCGAACGTGAACGACGGCTACGACGCGTTTTCTCTCGACAACGACCGCACGACCCTGTCCGATCAACCGGGCCAGGACGATCAGAAGACCACCTACGGCAGCGCCGTGGTGCACTGGGACGTCTCCGATGCGGTGAGTTTCGTTGGCACCCTCGGCGGTTCCCACAGCGACAGCGACTATGGCTACGACGAAGACTGGACCTACGTCGGCTTCGATCCGGAAGGCTATTCGTCCACCGATAGGTACCTGCGCAAGCGGGACGGCGCGTCCGTGGACCTGAGGCTGGTGTCCGGTCCGTCGGGGCGCCTGTTCGGCGATTCCACCGATTGGGTGGTGGGCGTGTACGCGCTCGAGCAGTCCGTGGACCTGACGCGCCGCTACACGTTTTTCCCCAGCGACTTCACCAGCAGCGACGACGTCGAGCGGTTCGCGCTGTACGGCGAGCTCGAGCACGATCTGACGCCCAGCACCCGGCTGACCTTCGGTCTGCGGGTCGAGCGGCACAGCGCCGATTACCAGAACTCGGACCAGGTGCGCTTCAGCCCGGTGGACCACCTTTACGGCGGGCGTCTGGTGCTCGAGCACGACCTGGCCCGCAACGCCATGGTCTACCTGAGCGCCACCCGCGGCTATAAGGTGGGGGGCTTCAACATCAGCGGCACCCTGGACCCGGACCTGCGGCAGTACGACCCGGAGGCGCTGTGGAACTACGAGACGGGCGTGAAGGGAAGCTGGCTCGACGATCGCCTGAGCGTCCGCGCCGCCGTCTTCACCATGCAGCGCAAGGACGTACAGGTGGATACCTCGATCAGCCGTGAACGGTCCGATGGCAGCGTCGAGTTCATCGATCTGGTGAGCAACGCCGCCGAAGGCACCAACAACGGCCTCGAGCTCGAAGTCGACTACCGCCCGGTGGGGTCGGTGACCCTGTTCGCCAACGTCGGGCTGCTGGATACCGACTTCAAGAACTTCATCAACAACAACGGCGAGAACCTCGACGGCGAGGCCCAGGCTCAGGCACCGGGCTATCAGTTCTTCGCCGGAGCCGAGTTTCGCCCGCGGCCCGGGTGGTACGTGCGGCTGGAGGCGGAGGGCAAGGACGCCTACTTCTTCTCCAACAGCAACCGCTTCGTGCCCGACTCCAGCGACGTGCGGTCGAATCCCTACGAGTTGTACAACGTGAGCCTCGGCTACCAGGCCCGGCGCTGGAGTGTCAAGCTGTGGGGACGCAACCTCAGCGACCGGGACTACCCGGTGCGCGGCTACTACTTCGGCAACGATCCCCGTACCGGCTATGAACCCAACGGCTGGTTCCAGCTCGGCGAACCGCGCCGCTTCGGCGTCACCTTAACGGTGAACAACTGAGCCGCGGTGGGTACACTTTTCCCTCGATCCGGAAACCGGGGGACGTGCCATGGCCAAAAGGCCGACCACCAGACGCCAGGAGCGCCAGATCAGGCGGGTGCGCAACATCGTCATTGCCCTGGTGGTTGCGGTGGCTTTGGGGGTGATCGGCTACGGCACGTACTACAGCGCCGGGGTCACCGTCGGCGAGTACCGGCCGGGGACCCACTACCAGGTGATCGACGACGCCCGGGGCCGGCGGCCGGGCGAGCCGGTGGTGGTGCGCGAGTTTTTCTCCTACGCCTGCCCCCACTGCCGTAACTTCGAGCCGCTGCTGAACGACTGGCAGCAGCACCTGCCCAAGGACGTGGTGCTGGAGCGCACGCCTGTGGCTTACTCCACGGAATGGTCGCTGTTGGCGCGCGCGTTCTATACCCTGAAGGAGTTGCACGCCCTGGACCCGAATCACCAGCGGATCTTCGAAGCGATTCACGACCAGGGCAGGCAGTTCCCGACGCCGGAGTCGCTGGCCGACTTCGTTGACGGTTATGGCGTCAGCAAGGACGAGTTCCTGCGCACGTTTCAATCCGCCAGCGTGGACGAGCGCATGCGCGAGGCGGCGCGGGATCAGCAGGCGCTGGGCATCACCAGCGTGCCCACGCTGGTAGTGGACGATAAATACCGCGTCGACATGGAAGTCGGACGAAAGGTGGCGCTCGACGTGGTCGACCACCTCATCGCCCAGGAGCAGAGCCAGGATGGCTGAAGGTTACGTGCTGTACCAATACCCGAGCTGTCCGTTCTGCCATCGGGTACGGCAGTTCATGGATGAGGCCGGCATCGACGTTCCGATGCGCGACACCTTGCGGGACCCGGCGGCGCGCCGCGAGCTGGTCGAAGGCGGCGGTCGCGCGACGGTGCCGTGCCTCAGGATCGAGCAGAATGGCCACGTGCGCTGGCTGTACGAGTCGCGCGATATCATTGATTACCTGAAGGAGCATACTTCATGAAACTAGGGCTGATCAGCGGCTACTCCGGCCGCAAGATGCACATCCCCATCGACCAGGTGAAGCGGGCGGAGAGCCTCGGCTACGAGTCCATCTGGACTGCGGAGGCCTACGGCTCCGATGCCGTCACGCCAGCCGCCTGGATCCTGGCGCAGACCACGAAGATCAAGGCCGGCACCGCCATCATGCAGATGCCGGCCCGGAGTCCGGCCATGGCGGCCATGACGGCCATGTCCCTGGCGGAGCTGTCCGGCGGCCGCTTCATCTGCGGTCTCGGCGCATCCGGGCCCCAGGTGGTGGAGGGCTGGCACGGCGTGCCCTACGGCAAGCCGGTGACCCGCCTCAAGGAGTACATCACCATCATGAAGCAGATCATCGCCCGGGAGGGGCCGGTGACCTTCGACGGCAGCATGTACCAGCTTCCCTACGCCGGCGAAGGCGCGACCGGGCTCGGCAAGCCGCTGAAGAGCATCCTCCACTGTGAGGAGCCGATTCCCATCTACGCCGCCACCATCACGCCGAACGGCGTGGCCGCCGCCGCCGAGGTGGCCGACGGCTTCTTTCCGGTGTGGATGGACCCCGAGCAGTACCACGTGTTCGAGGAGCCGATCAGGAAGGGCTTCGAGCGCGCCGGCAACGGCAAGGGCCTCAGCCAATTCGACATCGCGCCGTTCATCACCTGCATCATGGGCGACGACGTGGAGAAGTGCATGATGCCGATCCGCGGCTCCATGGCCCTGTACATCGGCGGCATGGGCGCCCGCGACAAGAACTTCTACAACGACTACGCCAAGCGTCTCGGCTTCGAGGAAGCGGCGGTGAAGATCCAGGACCTGTACCTGGCCGGCCGCAAGGACGAGGCCATGGCGGCGGTGCCGGCGGAGCTCATCGATGCGTGCCACCTGGTCGGCCCCGCCGACCGCATCAAGGACCGCCTGCAGCGCTGGCTCGAAGCCGGCAAGCGTGGCCACGTGTCCAGCATGCTGATCGGCTCGCAGCAGCCGGAGGCGCTGCAGCTTCTGGCGGAAAACGTCCTCTGACCTGACCTGAGCCAACCCACCCTGTGGGAGCGACCTCCTGGTCGCGATCCCTGAAAGTTGGCTATGTGGGAGCGACCTCCTGGTCGCGATCTTCGGAGCATCGCGACCGGGAGGTCGCTCCCACACAGAGGAAGCAGCTCACACCGATCAGCCGAGCGCCTCCACCAGCGTCCATGCCCGCTCCGAGCGCATCCGCGCGGCGTCCTTGAACTGCAGCGCCATGGACGAGCTGGCGTTGCCGTCCACGCCGCGTTTGTAGACGCCCTGGATGATGGCCGCCGAGCGGAACATGTTGTAGATCAGGTAGAACGGCCAGTTGTCGATGTGCTCGATGCCGGCGTGGCGGCAGTACTCGGCCACCATCTGGTCTTCCGTGGGTATGCCGAGGGACTCGAGGTCGGCGCCGGCGAGGCCGATGTCCTCATACGCTTCGCCATGGTAGTCCTGACACAGGTAGCCGAGGTCGGCGAGGCCGTCGCCCAGGGTCGAGAGCTCCCAATCGAGGACGGCGATGATGCGCGGCTCGGTGGGATGCATCAGCATGTTGCCGAGGCGGAAGTCGCCGTGGACGACGACCGTCTTCTTCTGCTCGGGGATGTTCTCCGGCAACCAGGCCATGAGCTTCTCCATGGCCTCGATCTCTTCGGTCTTCGACGCCACGTACTGCTTGCTCCAGCGGCCGATCTGGCGCTCGTAGTAATTGCCCGGGCGGCCGAATTCGCCGAGGCCCACCGCTTCGGGATCGACGTTGTGTAAGGTCGCCAGCACCCGGGCGAGATCGAGGTAGATGCTGCGCCGTTCGGCGGGCTCGAGCTCAGGCAGGCGAGTCTGGGTGAACAGCCGTCCGTCCACCCATTCCATCACGTAGAACTTGGTGCCGATCACCTCGGTGTCTTCGCAGAGGGCGTACATGCGCGGCACCGGCACGTCGGTGCTCTCGAGCGCCTTCATGACCCGGTACTCCCGGTCCACCTGGTGAGCGGACGGCAGAAGCTTGCCCGGCGGCTGCTTGCGCATGACGTAGTGGCGACCGCCGACCTCCAGCCGGAACGTGGGATTCGACTGACCGCCTTCGAACTGCTCCACCTTCACCGGCCCCTCGAAGCCGTCAATGTGGGTCTCGAGGTAATGGGCGAGGGCATCCTCGTCGAACCGGTGCGCCTGCCGGACCGACGTGAGTTCTACGTTGCTCATGACTTCGTGCGTCCCTCCTTCGCTGAGCCGGTCAGCATACGTCTTGATTACCCGCGCCGCAAAATGCGAGGCTTGCCTTCCTTTGTTGGCGGGAGAACGCCGTGAAGAAGAACATAGAAAAGCGAATTGCCGTGACCCTGCCCGCCGGGCCGAAGCTGGAGCGGACCATCGAGCGCATCCGCTGGGCCGAGGACAACGGCATTGCCGATGGCTGGTTCAGCGATTCCGGAGCCCCGGACACCCTCACCCAGATCGCCGCCGTGGCTCATCACACGAGGAACATCCGCATCGGCGTGGCGGTCACGCCGGTATATACGCGCACGCCGGCCGTCATCGCGGCCAGCGTCAACGTTATCGAGCAGGTGCTTCCGGGGCGCTTCGTGATGGGCCTCGGCTCGTCGAGCCAGACCATCATGGGCCAGTGGAACGGGATTCCCCTGGACAAGCCCCTGACCCGGGTGAAGGAGACGGCCCAGTTGGTGCGCTCGATGCTGAAGGGCGAGAAGTCCGACTTCGCCGGCGAGACGGTCTACAGCCGCGGCTACCGGCAGGCGCCCCAGGAGGCCCCGACCCCTCTCTATCTGGCGGCGCTCCGGCCGAAGATGATCGAAATGGCCGCCGAGGTGGGCGACGGGGTGATCTTCAACCTGTGGCCCAAAGGCGCGCTGCCGAAGATGATGGAGCACGTGAAGATCGGCGCCGAGCGAGCCGGACGGAAGTTCGAGGACGTCGAGGTCGTTAACCGCTTCATGGTGCTGGTCACCGACGACAAGCCGGCGGGACGCGATCTGTTCCGCGCCGCGTTCGCGCCGTACTACGCCACCCCGGTCTACAACAAGTTCCTCGCCTGGGCCGGCTATCAGGACGCCGCCCGCACCATCACCGAAGGCTGGGCAGAGAAAGACCGGGCCAAGACCGGCGGTGCGCTCAGCGACGAGCTGATCGACGAGATCGCCATCATCGGCGACGAGGACGAGGTGCGCGGGCGCATCCAGGAGGCGGCGGACGGCGGCATCGATACCGCCATCATCGCCCCCATCGCGCCGACCCCGGAGGCGACTCAGCGCACCTTCGACGCGTTCCGCAGCGACCGCTTCGGTTTTCGGTGATCGCCATGGAATACTCGAAGATCATCGTCGACGATCCGCGGCCGCAGGTGCGGCGCATCACCCTGAACCGGCCGGAGAAGCGCAACCCCCTCTCCAACGAGCTGCGCAGCGAACTGTTTCACGCGCTGGAGACCGCCGACCAGGACCCGAACGTTCGGGTCATGGTGATCCGCGGCGCCGGGAGCTGTTTTTCCGCCGGCTATGACCTGAAGTCCGACGTCTCGCAGGGTCAGCCGTTCTATACTGCCGGCGGCCTCGGCAACTGGCCCCGTCACGTGGTGGAAGGCTTCTTCCGCATCTGGGATCTGGCGAAGCCGGTGATTGCCCAGGTGCACGGCTACTGCCTGGCGGGCGGCTCCGAGCTCGCCACCGCCTGCGATCTGGTGTACGTGGCAGACGATGCGAAGATCGGCTATCCGGTGGTGCGCTCCATCAGCCCGCCCGACAACCAGTTCTACCCCTGGATCGTGGGCCTGCGCCGCGCCATGGAGCTGATGCTGACGGGCGATCACATGTCCGGCGCGGAAGCGGCGGCATGCGGCTTCGCCAACCGCTCGTTCCCGCAAGGGGAGCTCGAGAGCAGCGTCCTCGCCATCGCCGAGCGGGTGGCCATGGTTCCCTCCGACCTGCAGCAGATCAACAAGCGGGCCGTTCACCGGCAGATGGACGCCATGGGGATCCGCGCCGGCATCCGTGCCGGCACCGAAATGCAGCAGCTGGCCACCTTCACCGAGACCACCCGCGCCCATCTGGCTGAGCTGCGCGAGGGCCTGACCGAGGCCCTCAGCAAACGCGATGCCCAGTTCGGCGACTACCGGACGACGGACAAGCCGGACGACCCGCCGGGGTGAAGAACGTCTACATCGTCCGCCATGGCCAGACCGAGTGGAACGTGGCCACCCGCATGCAGGGCCGGCTGGACTCGGCGCTCACCGACCTCGGCCGGCTGCAGGCGGACCTGCACGGCCGGACCCTCGCGCGCCTGGGTGACGTCGATGCCGTCATCGCGTCGCCGCTGGGCCGCACGCGGGAGACGGCCGAGCTGATCAACGCCCACCTGTCGGTGCCGGTGAGTCACGAGCCGGCGCTGATGGAGCGGGACTGCGGCGCGTGGTCGGGGCTTAGCATCGCCGAGATCGAAGCCGCCTATCCCGAGGAGTGGCGCGCCCGAGCCGATGATCCCTACCATCATCGTCCGCCCGAGGGTGAGAACCTGCAGGACATGGAGGCCCGGCTCAGCGGCTTTCTCGATGCTGTGCTGGCCAGAGAAAGCCGTACCCTCGCGCTGGTGACCCACGGCGTGATGTCCCGGGTGATCCTGAAGCGACTGCTGGACCTTGCGCCCCGGGAGGCAGCGGCCGTGCGCCACCCGAACGAGCTGTTCTACTGGGTCGCGTTCAACGGTGAAGCGCGAGCCGAGAGCGCATACTTCATCGACGGTCAGGGGCCGCGGCGCGGATTGCTTCGCAAAAACGACGATGAAACAATCGTCGGTCCGGTCCGAGGGACGCAATCAGAGGTAGGGGAACGATGAAAGTCGACGGCGGTGTAGGCTGGGAGCTCGACAAAGTGGGTGCGCAGGCGCGGGAGCTCGAGGAGATGGGCTACTCGGGCGTGATGACGGCGGAGACCTCCCACGATCCGTTCTTTCCGTTGCTGGTTGCGGCTCAGAACACCAGCAAGGTCGACCTGATGACGTCCATCGCGGTCGCGTTCGCCCGCTCGCCGATGACCCTCGCCAACATCGGCCATGACCTCAACGCCGCGTCCAACGGCCGGTTCGTTCTCGGTATCGGCTCGCAGATCCGCGCGCACATTACCAAGCGCTTCAGCATGCCGTGGTCGAGTCCGGCGGCACGGATGCGGGAGTTCATCCTCGCCATGCGGGCCATCTGGGCCACCTGGCACGAGGGCAAGCCCCTCGAGTTCGCGGGCAAGTTCTACACCCACACCTTGATGACCCCGTTCTTCACGCCGACCGACAACCAGCACGGAGCGCCCCGGGTGTTCCTGGCCGCGGTGGGTCCGCTGATGACCGAGGTCGCGGGTGAGGTGGCCGACGGCGTCATCATCCACGCTTTCACCACGGAGAAGTACCTGCGCGAGACGACGTTGCCGGCACTCGAGCGCGGCTTCGCCAAGGCCGGTAAAACCCGCCAGGACTTCGAGATCAGCTACCCGGTGTTCGTGGTCACCGGCAAGAACGAGAAGGAAATCGCGGCAGCCCGGCAGAATACCTGCCGGCAGGTGGCGTTCTACGGCTCGACCCCAGCCTACAAGCCCGTGCTCGATTCCATCGGCGCCGGAGAGCTGCAGGGCGAGCTCAACCGCATGTCGAAGCAGGGGCGGTGGGAAGAAATGGGCACGCTCATCACTGACGACATCCTCGAGGCGTTCGCGGTAATCGGCGAGCCCGCGAGCATCGCCGGCCAGATCAAGTCCCGCTACGGCGACATCATCGACCGCACGTCGGCGGCTTACGCGAATATTTCGAAGGAAGACCGGGTCGGGATCATTTCCGAGCTCACAGCATAAAGGAATCAACATGAAGGTAGACGCGGGAATCGGCCACCAGCTCGAGAAGATTCCGGCTGCGGTGCGCGCCGCCGAGGAAGCCGGCTACGACGGCGTGCGCGCGGCAGAGATGAATCACGACCCGTTCTTTCCGCTTTTGCTTGCCGCCGAGCACTCCGAGCGGCTGCAGATCGGCACGTCGATCGCAGTGGCGTTCGCCCGCTCGCCGATGATCCTCGCCAACATCGGCCATGATTTGAACGCCTACTCCAGGGGCCGTTTCACCCTGGGGCTCGGCTCACAGATCAAGCCGCACATCACCAAGCGGTTCAGCATGCCCTGGGGCGCACCGGCGGCGCAGATGCGTGAGCTGGTGCTGGCGATGAGGGCCATCTGGGCCAATTGGTATCAGGGGGAGCCGCTTCAGTTCGTCGGTAAGTACTACACCCATACCTTGATGACTCCGGCGTTCAGCCCGGAAAACAAGGAGTTCGGCCCGCCCCGCGTGATCCTTGCTGCCGTCGGGCCGAGGATGACGGAAGTCGCCGGCGAGGTGGCAGACGGCGTGATCATCCACCCGTTCAGCAACGTGCCGTACATCGAATCCGTGACCTTGCCGGCCATCGAGCGCGGGCTCGCCAGGGGCGGGCGGCGCCGCGAGGACTTCGAAATCTCCTATTCCAACTTCGTGGTCACCGGGCGCGACGAGCAGGAGCTCGAGAACAGCAAGCGCGCCGCCAGAGAACGGATCGCGTTCTACGGCTCTACGCCCGCCTACAAAGGCGTGCTGGAGGCCATCGGCGTGGGTGATCTGCAGGGTGAGCTCAACACCATGTCGAAGCAGGGGCGCTGGAAAGAGATGGGAACGTTGATCAGTGACGAGGTGCTGAATGCATTCGCGGTGGTGGGCGAGCCCGGCGAGATCGCGCCGGAAATGCTGCGCCGCTACGGCAAGTTCACCGATCGGACCTCTGCGTCGTTCCCGGTGTCGGACGAGGGCCAGCGCTCGGAGATTATCGGCACCCTCCGCGCGGGCTGAAGTTCTTAGACCATTTATTTATAGAAAGCGGGCGGTTTATTTCTGTGACGCGGGTCACCGGCGGGCGGTGACGCGCTGCACGGTTAGTCCCCGCTCACTTATAAGCCGTTTTCAAGCTCGCACACTCCCAGCTCAAAATGCGCTCCATTCTTTATTCATTAAGCGAACGGCGCACACTAAACTAGCTTTCCGAACTGGGAGGTCTGACCGTTGCCCTTGCACGAGCTCTGGAAACACGTGCCGTTTCTCCTCAAGCTGCAAGGACTGCTGCTGGCGGTCATAGGGATGGCGTGTCTGATCGTGGTGAATGTCATCGCGCCGCAGGGATACCAGCGTCTGGCCTTCGCGATCCCGGCTCCGGACCATCAGAACGTGCCCTGGCAACTCGAGGTGAACGAGTTCGGCGCGCGGATGAGTCAGGCGTTCGGGGTGCGGCGCACCACCGCCAACCAGTTCGCGGGATGGATCCTCGAAGCCTCCGAACGCCAGGACATCGATCCGGAGCTGCTGGCGAGCCTGGTGCACACCGAGAGCACGTTCCGCACCGAAGCGCTGTCTCCGGTGGGCGCCATCGGCCCGGCCCAGGTGCGTCCCAACTTCTGGAGCGGCTTCTGCGGCACCACTCACCTGAACGACCCCGCCGAGAACATCTACTGCGGCGCTCAGGTGTTTTCCCACCTGCGCGACCGCTGCGGCGACGATCGCTGCGCGCTCGAGGCTTACAACATCGGCATCGACGGCGAACGCCCCCAGGCGGCCGCCCGCTACGTGGCGAAAATCGACACCGCCCGCAATCTCCTCCGCGCCCTGCCGGTCACCCTGTAGGAGCGCTCTCCGTGTAGAAGCGCTCTCCAGAGCGCGACAGAAAAAAGCCGGCGCGCTCACAGGCACGCCGGCTCGCTCTCCACGGGGGGGAAGGGGGTTGACCGTGGGGAACGCCTGGCATCCTATGGCCTTCCCGATGAATCCAACCTGAACGATGGGAGCGCCGAAAGGAAAACGACCATGAAGCTGTGGAATCTCACTCACTCGCACCCGGATCACGCCCTGCGCACCGCCCAGCGCTCGGAGGCCGCCGGCTGGGACGGCGTGGCGGTCGTCGACTCGCAGAATCTGGCTCCGGACTCCTACGTGGCTCTGACGCTCGCCGCCACGGGCACCGAGCGAATCGGTCTCGGCACCGGTGTGACCAACTCGGTGACTCGCCATCCGGCCGTGACCGCATCGGCGGCCATGGCGGTTCAGCAACTGTCCGGCGGGCGGATGTCGCTCGGCATCGGCCGGGGAGACTCGGCACTCGCGCACCTGGGCCGCTCGCCTGCCCGCTTCGCGCAGTTCAGCCGCTACGTAACGGTGCTGCAGCGCTATCTGCGTGGCGAGTCCGTGGCATTTGCCGACGTGCCCATGGATGACGCCATCGCGCCCCCGGTGGAGGCGCTCGAGCTGGCCGACCACCCCACCGACAGCCGCATCCGTTGGGCCGATCCGACTCTGCCGAAGGTGCCGCTCGAAATCGCGGCCACAGGGCCGAAGGTGATCGCGCTGGCAGGGCGGGTGGCGGACCGGGTCATGTTCACCCTCGGCGCCGTGCCGGAGCGGCTGCGTTGGGGCATGGAAGTGGCGCGGGCGGCGTGCGCCGAAGCGGGCGGCAACCCGGACGCACTGGCGTTCGGCGCCTATGTGAACATGGTCTGCCACCGGGATCGCGCCACGGCCCGGGCGCTCGTGCGTGGCGGTCTGACCACGTTCGCTCGCTTCTCAGTGATGCACGGATCGGTGTCCGGCCCGGTGGACGCGGGCGCCAGGGACGTGCTGGAAAAGCTGCACGACGGTTACGACATGCGCCGGCACACCCGGGCGGACTCCGCGCAGGCGACGCTGATGAGCGACGAGTTCGTCGACGCCTTCGCGATCGCCGGCCCGCCGGACCATTGCCTCGAACGCCTGGCAGGGCTCGAGGCGCTCGGCATCGACAAGGTCATCGTCAGCGGGCCTACCGCCGGCACCGACCGGGTGGCGGCGCAGGAGGCGATGGCTCTGCTGGATGAGGCCGTGGTGGGAGTGTGACTCCCGCCCGCGGTCAGATCGTCGCCATGGGCGGCGGCGGCTTTTCGATGGAGCCCGACAACCCGCTCATGGATGAATTCGTCCTTTCGCTGGTCCCGGATCGGCCTGCCAGGATCTGCTTCGTGCCGACGGCGAGCGCCGACTCCGCCCATTACATCGTGAAGTTCTACCGCGCCTTCAGCGGACGGGCGGTGCCGGTGGATCTGACGTTGTTCGATTCCACGTTCCTGCCGAGGCAGCCGGCCGAGACCGCCGAACTCGAAAGCTTCGCGGCCGATCAGGACATCTTCTATGTGGGCGGAGGAAACACCGCCAATCTGCTGGCCATGTGGCGTGCCCATGGCCTCGACCGCATCCTGCACGAGGCGTGGGTTCGTGGCGCGGTGCTGTGCGGGGTCAGCGCGGGGATGATCTGCTGGTTCCGCGACGGCCTCACTGACTCGTTCGGCACGCTGGCGGCGCTGGGCGACGGTCTGTGCTTCATCGACGCGAGCGCGTGCCCCCACTACGACGGAGAGAAAGCGCGGCGGCCGGCCTACCGGAGCGCCATCGAGAACGGTATGGCCGCTGGCTATGCGGCGGATGACGGCGCCGCCCTGCACTTCCGGGGAACCGAGCTCGTCGAGGTGGTCAGCTCCAGAGAAGGCCGGGGGGCCTATCGTGTCGAACTGGTGGGCGGCAAGGTGGAAGAGGTTCGCCTCGACGCGCGCTTTCTCGGAAGCTCATGAAGCTCGATCAGGTGCGTCCTATTTCGTCCAGCTTTTCCTTCAGGCGCAGCTTGTCGAGCGACTCTATCCGCAAGCTGACGAAGATCGAAATGCGGTTCTGCAATTCGCGGAAAGCCGTGGCGAACGCAGACCTCCTGGCGTAATCGTTGCCTTCGACAGCGACCGGATCGGCCACACCCCAGTGCGCCGTCATCGGCTGTGCCGGCCAGACCGGGCAAACCTCGGCGGCGGCCTGATCGCAGACGGTGAAGACGAAATCCATGTGCGGTGCGTCGCGGCCAGTGAACTCGTCCCAGTCCTTACTGCGAAGGCCTTCGGTCGCGTAGCCGTTGCGTTCGAGCTCGTGGAGCGCTAGTGGATGAACCGCGCCCTTCGGGTGACTGCCAGCGCTGAACGCGCGGAACCGGCCCTGGCCGAGCCGATTCGTCAGGCACTCGGCGAATATGCTGCGGGCGGAGTTTCCCGTGCAGAGGAAGAGTACGTTGTAAACCTTGTCGGACATGGTCGGTTTCTCAGCAGGCGCAAGCTGGCGCGCCAATTCGTTAACGGGCTGATTGTGAAACGCCTGCGGGCCCCTCGTACCAGCGCTTGCTGACGTTCACGAGTTTCACCACCGACAGCATCACGGGCACTTCGATCAGCACGCCCACCACCGTGGCAAGCGCCGCACCTGACTCGAACCCGAACAGGCTGATGGCGGCGGCGACGGCAAGCTCGAAAAAGTTGCTGGCGCCGATCAGGGCGGAAGGACACGCGACCGAGTGTGTTTCGCCGGCGGCCCGATTCATCAGGTAGGCGAGGGTCGCGTTGAAGTAGACCTGAATCAGGATCGGCACCGCGAGCAGTACGATCACCAACGGCTGCGCGAGAATCTGAGTGCCCTGGAAGGCGAACAGCAGCACCAGAGTGGAAAGCAGCGCAAACAGGCTGATCTGGCCGAATCTATCCAGGGTTGCCTGCAAGCGTGCTGGACCGCCCATCGCGAGCAAGGCGCGACGAAGTATCTGCGCGAGCACCACCGGGACGACGATGTAGAGCACGACGGACAGCAGCAGCGTGTCCCACGGCACCGTAATCGCAGAGAGCCCGAGCAGCAGCCCGACGATGGGCGCGAATGCGAACACCATGATGGTGTCGTTCAGCGCCACCTGAGACAGAGTGAAATGCGGCTCACCGTTCGACAGATTGCTCCAGACGAACACCATGGCTGTGCAGGGCGCGGCGGCCAGCAGAATGAGCCCGGCGATGTAGGAGTCGATCTGGCCGTCCGGCAGCAGCGGCCGGAACAGATGGCCGATGAACAACCACGCGAGCAATGCCATGGAGAAAGGTTTTACCGCCCAGTTGACGAACAGGGTCACGCCGATGCCGCGCCAGTGCTGGCGCACTTCGCCGAGGGCGGCGAAGTCGATCTTCATCAGCATGGGAATGATCATCAGCCAGATCAGCACCGCGACCGGCAGATTCACCCGGGCGATCTCGAGCGATCCGATCGCTTGAAACACGCCGGGTAGAAGGTGCCCCAGGCTGATACCAGCGACGATACAGACGGCGACCCAGAGGGTCAGATAGCGCTCGAACGTCGACATCGGTCAGCCTCTTCCAATGTCACGGATGCGCGCGAGCGCCTGTACCATGTGCGCGCCAGCGGACTGGACGCGAGGCGTGATGGAGATGGTCATTCGCAGCAGGCCGCCGCCCTTGTGGTGTTGCCGTAGACCGGCGCACTTCCGAGGGTATGGAACGTTTCCCAGGCGACCCCCTGTGGATCGGTCACCCAATGCTTGTCGCTCCTGGCGTAGCAGCAGGTGGTGTTGGTTTCGGTGAGCAGCGACGCGGCGCCACGCAGCTGACCCTCGAGCGCCGCGAGCTCTTCGCTGGAATCGACCTGCAGACCGAGGTGGTCCACACCCTTTGCGGCAGCGCCGGTCGAGATCGCAAAGTTCACTCGAGGGTCCTCGAGCATCCATTTCGCATAGTCGTGCTTGACGACGGAAGGCTCCGTGCCGAACAGGGCGGAGTAAAAGCGGATGCTCTGCTCGACGTCGCCGACGGAGACGTGCACGTGGAATCGTTTCATGATGTCTTGCTCCTGGTGCTGGCTTTGAGAGGGGCGCAGGATGTGGCGCTGACCTTGCCGAGGGTGCAGCAGTTCTCGGTGAGGTACGCCACCAGCGAGTTCATTCGCTCGAAGTTGGCGCTGTAGTAGATGAATCGGCCCTCCTTGACGGTGCTGACCAGCCCCGCGTGAGCGAGGGCTTTCAGGTGGAAGGAGAGCGTTGGACCCGGGATGTCGAGGCGCGCGCCGATCTCCCCGGCCGGGAAGCCCTCCGGACCGCGTGTCACCAGCAGGCGATACACCGCGAGGCGGGACTCCTGAGCGAGCGCTGCGAGGGCTTGCACGATGTCAATTGTATTCATGTTTCTAGAATCGTCGAAATGACCTCAGTGAGTCAAGCGCTGAAGGCGGAGAAATCCACCACCATGAGCAGCAGTTTTCTCATCAGCTTCGGCGTTCTTATCGGGAGCTGGATCATCGTCAATGCCGTGGTGCTGGTCGTGCACCCGCCAGACCCGTACCCTTTCATCCTGCTGAACCTGTTGCTGTCGTGCCTTGCAGCGATTCAGGAGATCCAGCTCGACCTGCTCGCGGAACTCGGTAACAAGGGCTAAGGGTTTTGGTGATCAGTTGACCGATGCAGAGCAGGAGAAGCTGGGCTACTGGGAAGTTACTGCAATCGGCGTCGGCGGCATGGTGGGCGGCGGCATCTTCGCCGTGCTCGGGCTGTCGGTGCAGCTCACCGGCGGCGGTGCGCCGATGGCATTTCTCCTCGCCGGTGTCGTGGCGCTCGCGACCTCCTATTCCTACGCGCACCTTTCCGTCACCTACCCGAGCCAGGGTGGTACGGTGTCTTTCCTGGACCGGGCGTTCGGTGCGGGGCTGTTTACGGGCAGCGCCAATATCCTGCTCTGGATCAGCTACATCGTAATGCTGTCGCTGTACGCGTATGCCTTCGGAAGCTACGGCGCCTCGTTTTTTCCGGCGGAGCTGCAGCCGGTCTTGAAGCACGTGCTCATCAGCACGGCGATCGTCACGCTCACCGGCCTCAATCTCCTGAACGCCCGGTTCGTCGGCGAGGCGGAGGACTGGATCGTGGTCCTGAAGCTGGTGATTCTGGCGATCTTCATCGCCGCGGGAATCTGGAGTATCGACGCCTCGCGTCTGGCGCCGCCGACGTGGTCGCCGCCCATGCACCTGGTTGCCGGCGGCATGATCATTTTTCTCGCCTACGAAGGTTTCGAGCTCATCGCCAACACTGCGGAGGACGTGCGCGACCCGGTGCGGACCCTGCCGCGGGCGTTCTATGGGAGCGTTGGTTTCGTGGTGGTGCTCTACGTGCTGGTGGCCGTGGTGACGGTGGGAACCTTGCCGGTGGAGCAGATCGTCGGCGCCAAGGACTATGCCCTGGCGGAGGCGGCGCGGCCGTCCCTGGGCCACGCTGGCTTCGCCCTGATCGCCGTGGCAGCCATGCTGTCCACCGCCTCCGCCATCAACGCCACCGTCTACGGTGCAGCCCGCCTGAGCTACAGCATTGCGAAGGACGGAGAGCTGCCGGAGGCGCTCGAACGCCAGGTGTGGGGCGAACCCATCGAGGGGCTGCTGATCACGTCCGCCGCCACGCTGCTGATTGCCAACATCGTCGATCTCTCCAGTATGTCCACCATGGGCAGCGCCGGCTTCCTTTTGATCTTCGCCGCCGTCAATGGCGCCAATGCGCGGCTGGCCGAACAAACCCGCAGCCGTCGCTGGGTCTCCTGGGCGGGCATGGTGCTCTGCCTGATGGCGCTGGTGAGCCTGATCTGGCAGGGCGCGAGCACCGAGCCGGGCAGTCTCTGGTTTCTGGCCGGCATGGCGGCGGTGGCGTTCGGAATCGAGGGCGCGTTTCGGCTCGCGGGCCGCAAACTCCGGCTTGCACGAAATTAAAACCCGTTATAACGTTTAGCCATGGCAGGCGAACCCATTTACCGCGTTGCGGTCATCGGAGCCGGGCCCGGCGGGCTCTGCACCGGAATCCGGCTGCGGCAGAGCGGCATCGAAGACTTCGTGATCCTGGAAAAAGCCGACGGCGTCGGCGGTACCTGGTGGCACAATCGCTATCCGGGGGCGGAATGCGACGTGCAGTCCCATCTGTACTCCTTCTCGTTCGAGCCGAAGGCGGACTGGTCCCGTCCGTACGCCGGCCAGCCCGAGATCCTGGCCTATATGGAACACTGCGCCGACAAGTACGGCCTGGGTCCCTTCATCGGTTTCGGCGACGCCGTGGAGGCGGCCCAGTGGAACGAGCCGGAGGCGCTGTGGATCCTGACCACGCGCTCCGGCCGACGGGTGCGGACCCGGGTGGTGGTGAGCGCCCAGGGCATGTTCAATGGGTTGGCCTATCCGGACGTTGCCGGCCTCGACTGCTTCAAAGGCGTCGCTTTCCATTCCGCGCGCTGGCAGCACGATCACTCGTTGCGCGGTCGGCGGGTGGCGGTGATCGGCAGTGCCGCCAGTGCCGTGCAGTTCATCCCCGAGATCGCCCCCCAGGTGGACAGTCTCACCGTGTATCAGCGCACGGCTAACTGGGTGCTGCCGAAGGCTGACGCGCCGTACAGTGACCAGCAGCTCGAGCACTTCCGCCGGGATCCGCAGGCAGTGGCCGCCCTGCGGCGGAAGATCCACGACGACCTCGAAGGTGTCATCACCTTTTCCGACCCGTCGGTGCTTCGGGCGGCCGAGGCGGCGGGGCTCGAGAACCTGAGCGTGGTGAAGGATGCCGCGGCCCGGCAGAAGCTCGTGCCGAAGCATCCGTTCGGTTGCAAACGGCCGCTCGCGTCGAACGTCTACTACCCGGTGTTCAATGAGCCGCACGTGAGCCTGGTGACGACCCCCATTGCCGCGGTGACGCCGCGCGGCATCGTCACCGACGATGGGGTGGAACGGGCGGCCGACACCTTGATCCTGGCCACCGGCTTCAAGACCGGCCGGTATCTCTCGGCCATCGAGGTAACCGGGCGCAATGGCATCCGGCTCGAGGATGCCTGGAGCAACGGCGCCGAGGCGTACCTGGGGATGACCACGGCGGGCTTTCCGAACCTGTTCATGCTCTACGGCCCCAACACCAACAACGGCTCGATACTGCTCATGCTCGAGCGCCAGGTGAATTACCTGTTGCGGGCGCTCAGGCGGCTGGAGCGAGAGGGCCTTGCCTGGATGGACGTGCGTCCCGAGGTGATGCGCTGCTACAACGGGGCGCTGCAGCGGGACATCGAGCAGGTGGAGGTCTGGGGGGCCGGGTGCAACGGCTACTACCGCGCGCCGTCCGGCCGAGTGGTCACCCAGTGGCCGCACACCATGGCGGAGTTCGCTGCGAGGACGGCCGCCGACGACGCGGGCGCGTTCGAGGTGGCAACCGCCCGGGGCAGGTACTGATGCTGTTGCACGAGATCCTCACCGTCAACAAGCGGCGCCGGGGCGACCGGCGCGCGCTGCTCTCCCAGGACGGCGCCGAGCTTACCTTTGCGCAGCTCCACGACCGCAGCATGCGCCTGGCCCAGGCGCTGGCGCGTCACGGCCAGCCGGGAGATCACATCGCGATCCTGGCGGATAACCAGCCCGAGTACGTGGAGGCTTACTACGGCGTGCCCGCGGCGCGGCAGCGGCTGGTGTTCCTGAATTACCGTCTGGCCGTGCCGGAGCTGGTGCGCATCATCAACGACTCCGCCGCGACCACGTTGCTCTATGGGGGCCAGTTTGCCGACAGCGTTGCGGCCCTGTCGGGTCAGCTCGAGACGGTGACTCGAACGATTTGTCTCGGCGAGGAGTACGAAGCCTTCGTGGCCGGTCAGCCGGCGGAGGCGCCGTATCGCGGCTACGACGATCGTGAGCCTGCGTGGCTGATTTACACCTCGGGCACCACCGGCATGCCCAAGGGTGCCATGATCAGCCACAAGAACCTGTTCGCCAGCATGTTCAACGCTCAGGTGAGCATGCCGTCGGAGGTACCGGCGGAGCCCTGCTTCCTGTTTCCGTTTCCGCTTTGTCACATCGCCGGCTACGCGCTGCTCGGCCAGCATCTGGCGGGGAATCCGGTGGCGCTGATGACCGCCTACTCGCCGGAGGCGTGGATGCGCATGGTGGACGAGCTGTCCGTCACCGGAACGGCCCTGGCCCCGACCATGATCAACATGCTGCTGAACGATCCGGCCATAGACCGCTACGATCTGGGCGCGCTTCGTTCCCTCGGCTACGGCGCCTCGTCGATTCCGGCGGAAGTGCTGCGCCGGGCCATGGATCGGTTCGGCCCGATCTTCACCCAGGGCTTCGGCATGACGGAGCTGTCGGGCAACGTGATCTTCATGTCGAAGGCCGATCACGTGCGTGCGGCGCGCGAGGCGCCGGATCTGTTGCGCGCGGCCGGCCGGGTCGGTGCGCTGGCCGAGGTCCGTCTCGTCGACGCCCTCGGCAACGACTGCGCCGGGGGCGAGCCTGGCGAGATCGTGGTCCGGGGAGATCAGGTGCTGTCCGGGTATTGGAACCGCCCCGACGCCAACGCGGCGTCGTTTCAGGACGGCTGGTTTCATACCGGAGACATGGCGCGCATGGACGATGCAGGATTCGTCTACATCGTCGACCGCAAGAAAGACATGATCGTGAGCGGAGCCGAGAACGTGTACCCGCGGGAGGTGGAGGAGGCCCTCTACCAGCACCCTGCGGTGGCGGAGGTGGCCGTGTTCGGAGTGCCGGACGTGCACTGGGGCGAGCGGGTGGCCGCGGCGGTGGTGGTTCGGGAATGCGGGCACACGGACGAGGCGGAGCTGGACCGCCTGTGCCGGGAGCAGCTCGCCGGCTACAAGCGCCCGAGGCTCTGGTTCTTCGTGGAGGAGATTCCGAAGAACGTCTCGGGCAAGGTGTTGAAACGCACGCTGAGGGAACGCTTCTCGGCGCCGGGAGGGCAGTCATGAGCTATCAGGACATCCGGGTGGAGATCCGCGGCCAGGCCCATTGGATCGTCATGAACCGGCCCCAGGCCATGAACGCAGTGCGGCCGCAGACCTACGGGGAGCTGTGCCGCGCGTTCGAAGAGGCCGAGGCGGATCGCGGCACACGTTTCGTCGTGCTCACCGGCGAAGGGCGCGGGTTCTGCGCCGGCGACGACTTCAACGAGATCTTCCTGTCCGAGGAAGGCCACCCGGCCGCCCGCCACGAGGCGACGTTGAACCGCTACCGCAGCCGGGAAGGCGCCGCGACTCCGGTCGTGGGCGCGATCCTCGGCTGCACCAAGCCGACCATCGCCGCCATCAATGGTGCCGCGGTCGGCATGGGGATGGATCTGGCGCTGCTCTGCGACCTGCGCATCGCCGCGCGCCGCGCTAAGCTCGGGTCGTACTTCGTGCGCCGTGGCGTCATTGGCAGCATAGGCGGCACCTACCTGTTGCCGCGGCTGATCGGCTTGTCGCGGGCGATGGAGCTGCTGCTGTCCGGTGAGCTCGTCACCGCCGAGCAGGCGCTGGCGATGGGGCTGTTGTCTTCGGTCACCGACGATGACAAGCTCGAGGCGGGCGTGGAGGCGCTGATCGACAAGCTCTCCTGGGGCGCGCCGCTGGCCCAGCGGGCCATCAAGCGCACGGTGCACAAGGGGCTCGCCATGGCGTGGCCCGAGCTCGAGGAGTATGGGCGCCTGCTGTCGGATGAGCTCTGGCGGACCGAGGATCACAAGGAGGGCGTGATGTCCCACGTGGAGAAGCGCAAGCCCCGATTCGAGGAGCGTTGACGTGGCTACCGTACGCACAGGCAACGGTGGTGTTCTTCTCGTCGTCGACGTGCAGGTCGGCGTGATGCGAGAGGCATGGGATGCACCCCGCGTCGTCGGCAACGTCGCGGTCGCCGTGGAACGGGCGCGTGCGGAGGGCGTGCCGGTGATCTGGGTGCAGCACCACGGCGAGGAAATGCCGCAGGGGAGCGCTCAATGGCAGTGGGCGCCGGAGCTCGTTCCGGCGGAAGGCGAGACCCTGATTCATAAGCAGTACAACTCCGCCTTCGAGCAGACGGAGCTGGAGCAGGTGCTGGCGCGGCTCGGTGCCAGCCACGTGATACTCGCCGGCGCCGCAACCAACTGGTGCATTCGCGCCACCGCGTATGGCGCGTTGGAGCGCGGCTACGATCTGACGCTGGTCAAGGACGCCCATAGCACCGGCGGGATGGATCTGCAGGACGGCACGCGAATCCACGCAGCGGACATCGTCCGGGAGCTCAACGTCGCCATGAGCTGGGTCAGCTATCCCGGCCGCGCGAACGGCATCGCCGCCGCGGCGGACGTGGATTACTCGAGGCCGCCCGGCACGAAAACTGCTTGACAGGCCCTACCCGAGCGGTGGAGGTCCTGCAGTGAATGCCACGATCAGTTTTCCGGCCCTGGCCCGCGCCGGCTACGCCTCGCGCGGCGTCATCTACCTGATGGTCGGCGGAATGGCCGCGTTGGCGGCGTGGGACAGCGGCGGGCGCACCACCGACGGCAAAGGTGCGCTAACTCAACTGCTGGGCGCTCCATTCGGCAAGCTGTTGCTCTCGCTCATTGCCGCGGGTCTGCTCTGCTATGCCGGCTGGCGCTCCGTCCAGGCATTGCTGGATGCCGATGGTCACGGCCACAGCTTCAAGGCGATGTTTATCCGCGCCGGGCTCGCGATCAGCGCGGTGATCCACGTGTCGCTGGCCGTATTCGCGCTGAACCTGATCACCGGCTGGGGCTCCGGCGGCGGCGATTCGAAGCAGGAGTGGACGGCGTGGCTGCTGGGTCAGCCATTCGGCCAGTGGATCGTGGGGCTGGTGGGCGTCGCGATCGTCGGCGCGGGCATGGCGCACTTCGTCAAGGCCTGGCGGGCGAAGTTCGTGCACCGTTTCGCCATGAAACCCGGCGAACGTCGCGTGATCGTGCCGGTCAGCCGCTTCGGTCTGGCGGCGCGTGGCATTGTTTTCGTGCTGGTAGGATGCTTCTTCGTGGTGGCGGCCTTACAGCAGGACGCGAGCGAGGCCACGGGCCTCTCCGGCGCCCTCGACACAATTCGGCAGCAGCCGTACGGCGGGTTTCTGCTGGCCGTCGTGGCGCTCGGTCTGGTGGCTTTCGGCGTCTACAGCATCATCGAGGCCGTCTACCGGCGGATCGACCTGCCGCCTGAGCTCAGAAGCCTGCGTGGCGCCGCGTGATGGCGCCGGCGAACTCCCGATCCAGCGGCTCGTAGCGCTCGCTGCCGGGCTTCATGACGTAGAGCGGGTCGCTCACCCGGTCGACGTCATATGCCTCGTCGCGGAGCTTGCCCTTGACCATCTTGAACGTGCCGGTGACGTCGATGTCCGGCAGTACCCGGAGGAACACCGGACGGGCGTAGGAGGGCAGTTCCCGGTTCACGTAGTCGGACAGCGCGTCGAGGTCCAGTTTCGCGACGCCGTCCTCCAGGGTCAGCGCCGCCATGCCCGCGCGGCCGTCGGCGCCCGGCACCGCTACGCCGTAGACGTTCGAGAAGCGCACCTGGGGGAAGCGGTTCAGGATCTCCCCCACTTCGTTGGTGGAGACGTTCTCCGATTTCCAGCGGAACGTGTCGCCCACCCGGTCGACGAACTGGTAGTGGGGGAATCCGAGGGTGAAGCCGGCCTCGATCCGGCGCATCAGGTCGCCGGAGTTGAACCAGGCGTCACCGTCCTCGAAGGCGCCTCGGACGATCTTCTTTTCGGTAGCCTCGTCGCTGGTGTAGCCCTCGAAGACGGCGTCGTCGTTGATGTGGCCGAGCAGCAATCCCGGCTCTCCCGGTGCCACCTCGATGCAGCGGCCATGCGGGTCGCGGACGATCTCGTCGGCGTCCACGTCGTAGCGCACGAGGGCATGGCGCGATGACGTCATGCCCACGGTGCAGTCCTTGTTCAGCAGGTTCGCGAAGGCCACGTTACCTTCGCTCGCGCCGTAGAACTCGGCGATGCGTTTGATGCCGAAGCGGCGTTTGAACTCGAGCCATACGTCCGGCCGCAGGCCGTTGCCCATCATGCGGGTCAGCGGATTCTTGTGGTCGTCGGGCGCGCCCGGTGTGTTCACCAGATATCGGCACAGCTCGCCGATGTAGATGAAGCAGGTGGTCTGGTGCTCGCGCACCTCCTTCAGGAAGTTGCTGGCGGAGAACTTGCGGCGGATGAACATGCTGGCCCCCGCCGACATGGCGGCGCCGACGCCGATCATCAGCCCGGTGCCGTGGTACAGGGGCAGACAGATGTAGAAGCGGTCCTTGTGGGAGCACTTGAGCCCGGCCGTGTGCGACAGCTTCGCACTGCCGAGGAAGCGCCGATTCGACAGCACGGCGGCTTTCGGCAGGCCGGTCGTGCCCGAGGTGAAGATGTAGAAAGCTCTGTCGCCGAGCAGCACACGAGCAGTCTCCGGCAGGTTGCCGCTGTCGGCCTGCTGAGCCATGGCAGTCAGGTCCTGGGCCCAGTTGTCGGCTTCCTCGGACGGTTCCGCGCCGGGGTCGGAGACCCGGAAGTAGTCCTCGCCCTCGTCCAGTTCCAGGTGCTCCTTGACCTCGGCGACGGCGCCGGCCAGCTCCTCGCCGAAGACGAGCTTGCGCGAGCCGGTGATCTGCGCACAGTGGGTGAGGGGGCGGCCGCGAAGATTGGTATTGATGAGCGCGGCGGTCACGCCCAGCTTGTTGAGAGCGATGACCGTGGCGAGGAACTCGATGCGGTTCTCCATGAGCACGCTGACCGCGTCGCCGCGGCGAAGCCCCTGGCCGCGAAGCACGTGAGCGTAGCGGTTCGCCAGCTCGTTGAACTCCCGCCAGGTGAGCTGGCGGCCCTCGAACAGCAGCGCCGGCCGCTCGGCATGGGCCTCCGCGGTGCGCTCCACCATGGCAGCCACGCTGTCGGGCGTATCCAGCGGCCGCGGCTGCATGCCCTTCTTCAGCGCCAGCAGGGTCGGCACCTGCGCCAGTGTTCTCGCTACGTCGACGACGCCCATCTCATCCCCTCGCAGGAGCGATCTCCATTGCCCGACGATAGCCGGGGCTCCTCCCCCCGGCAACCCGACTGTGTCATCCTGAGCCCCGGCCCACAGCACAGAACGGGGAGGTCGCCATGAACCAGTGGCAGGTCGGTAACGTCACAATCACCCGCATCGTCGAGCTGGAGATCGCCGGAGGGACCCGGTTCATCCTGCCCGACGCCACCCGCGACGCCTGTCTGCCGCTGACCTGGATGCAGCCTCACTTCATGGACGCCGAGGGCAACCTGGTGATGAGCGTGCACGCGTTGGTGGTGGACTCCGGCGAGCGGCGCATCGTGGTCGATACCTGCATCGGCAACGACAAAGAGCGCGCGATTCCCACCTGGAGCAACCTGCAGACGTCGTTCCTCCAGGACCTGGAGGCCGCCGGCTACCCGCGCGACAGCATCGACACCGTGCTTTGCACCCACATGCACGTGGATCACGTGGGCTGGAACACCATGCTGGTGGACGGCCGCTGGGTGCCCACCTTCCCCAATGCCCGCTATCTGCTGGCGCAGAAGGAGTGGCAGCACTGGGAGGCCGCCGACGATGCGGAGAACGCGCGGATTCTCGACGATTCGGTGCGACCCGTGTTCGACGCCGGCCAGGTGGACCTGGTGGACTGGACCCACCAGGTCTGCGACGAGGTACGCCTCGAGCCGACCCCCGGCCACACCCCGGGGCACGTCAGCGTCCATATCCGCTCGGAAGGCCAGGAGGCGCTGATCACCGGCGACTGTATCCACCACCCCTGTCAGATGAGTCACACCGGCTGGTGCAGCTCTGCGGACACGGACAGGGTGCAGGGACAGAGGACCCGGGAATCGTTGCTGGCGCACTATGCCGACGGGCCGGTGCTGGTGATCGGCACGCATTTCGCCACGCCGACGGCCGGACACGTCAGGACGCGGGCCGAAGGGGGTTACTGGTTCGACGTGGGGTGATCGGGCGGGTCGGATCGCGGCCGGGAGGCCGCTCCCACTTACAATGGTTCTGCGGCGCGGTGCGACGTAGGCTTCACACCATGACCTTCACACCATGACTTTCACACCATCACTGGGGAATCGCCGGGCGCGTCGTGTCGGTCGGGATGGGCGCGGCGGGCCAGGTCCGGGTCGATGGAGCGGAATCGGTAGCAGCCGTCCTCGTGCAGGGTGCGCTCGATGCGGTTCCTGTACATCAGCAGGTGCAGGTGGGCGATCGCCTCACCGAGTGCCATCATCATCTGCCGCGGGTCCAGCTTCCGGGCGAACAGTACCGGCAGCAGGTCCTTGGCCAGGGCCGGCTCCTCGCAGTGCTCCTCGATGGCGAGCATGCGGTCCTCGTGATGGCTGATCAGCCCCCGCAGCCGCTCGCGGATCCCGTAGAAGGGCAGGTTGTGGGCCGGCAGCACGAACAGGTCGGGCGGGAGCTTCAGGAATCGGTCGTGGGACTCCATCCAGTCCTTCAGCGGGTTCGCCTCCGGCTCGGTGGGGTGGACACTGACGTTGCTGGTGATCACCGGCAGGATCTGATCGCCAGAGATCAGAATCTTCAGCGACGGACAGTACAGGCAGGCGTGCTCGGGCGAGTGCCCGGCGCCGACCACCACGTGCCAGTGGTTGCCGCCGATGGTCAGCACGTCGCCGTGCTCGAGGCGCCGGTATCCGGCCGGTACCTCCGGCATGGACATGCCGGCATTGGAACGGCCGCGGCCGCCCGATTCCCACTGGCGCCGCAGGGTCTCCATGTAGTCGTCGGGCATGCCCGCGCGCACGTAGAAATCCCGGCTGATCCAGCTGGAATGATGGCTGCCGCCGTGGAACGCGCGAGCCTGGAAGTACTCGGCCCGGGTCATGTAGAGCGGGCACTGGAAGTGATCGGTGATGGTGCCCGCCTGGCCCACGTGGTCCGGGTGCATGTGGGTGCAGATCACACCCTTCACCGGCCGGCCGCCGAGCTCCCGCTCGAACACCTGATGCCACAGCTTGGTCACCTGGGGGATCGGCAGACCGGTATCCACCACCCACCAGCCGTCGTCGTCTTCCAGCAGGTACAGGTTGATGTGGTTGAGGGACCCGCCCATGGGCATGGTCAGCCAGCGCACGCCGGGCGCCACTTCCACGGTGTCGCCGGCGGCCGGATGCGCGTCGTATGGATACTCGAGTCGATTCATCAAGCGGCCAGTATAGCCGACCGGGGGCCGGATGTTTTAAATTAGTCTGTTCGAATCATGCGGCGAACAGGGCGTGACCGCCTTACACCGTCTGGATAAACGCGAGGGAGGGAGCAGCTCATGGCCATGAACGTCAAACCCGTGCCGGCACTCGATGACGAGGTCAACGAGATCCGGCTGGGCACGGCCGAGATCATCAATAAGGAAGTTCTGCCCAACGAGGAAAAGCTGTGGCGCTGGATGTCCGACAGCGCCAACGCGCCGAACGAAGCGGCCCAGGAGGCCAGGGAGGTCCGCAAGCACATCCAGAACGAGGTGAAGAAGGCCAGGCTGTGGGCGCCTCACCTGCCGAGGGAATTCGGCGGAATGGGGCTGTCCTTCCTGCAGCACGCCTACATGAACGAGGTGCTGGCCTACAGCCCCGGTGCGGCCTCGCTGTTCGGCGTGGTGGCGCCCAACTCCGGCAACCAGAAGATCCTGGTCAAGTACGGCACGCCGGAGCAGCACGAGAAGTGGCTGAAGCCGCTCACCGAAGGCACCATGCAATCCGCATTCTCCATGACCGAGCCGCACAACCCCGGCTCCGACCCGCGCTCGCTCACCACCCGGGCGGTGCTGGACGGTGACGAGTGGGTGATCAACGGCCACAAGTGGTTCACGTCCAACGGCCACGCCGCCGATTTCTACGTGGTGATGTGCCGCACCGCCGATCCCGACGCCCCCGGCGAGGCCAACGACAAGATGACTCAGATCATCGTGCCCCGAAAGACCCCCGGCGTGAACATCGTGCGCGGCGTGCCGGTGTGGGGCCGGGCGTCCAGTCACTGCGAGATCATCTACGACAACGTGCGGGTGCCCAAAGAGAACCAGCTCGGCCGCACCGGCACCGGTCACCAGGCCGCTCAGGATCGCCTCGGCGCCGGCCGGGTGTACCACTGCATGAACTCCATCGGCTCCATGTGGCGCGCCTTCGACCTGATGATCGAGCGCCTCACCACCCGCGAGGTGCACGGTGGCGAGAAGCTCGAGGAGAAGCAGTTCATGCAGGGCTTCATCGCCGACAGCTACATGGACATCCAGAGCGCGCGGCTCTTGACCATCCATTGCGCCGAGAAGATGGAAACGGGCGCCGACCCGCGGACGGACATCTCCGCCATTAAGGTGTTCGTGCCGGCCGCCTATCACCGGGTGGTGGATCGGGCCATTCAGGTCTGGGGCGCCGCCGGGGTGAGCGGCGATCTGCCGCTGGCGGGCATGTACCAGGGCGCCCGCACGCTGCGGATCGCCGATGGCCCCGACGAGGTGCACAAGGTGTTGATCGCGAAGCTGGTGCTGAGGAGATACCATGCCGGGGAGACCTGGGATTTCGGCAACTGACATGATCTCGCTGAGATGACAGTGCAATCGCGATCGCTGCTAGCGGAGTCGGCGGGATGAACGCGTCGGCGGCAGCGTCGCTTCCGCGGCCTCAGGACTTCTTCGCCGAAGCAGAGGTCCAGCGGCTGAAGCGGCGCTCGCCGTGGCGCAGCACCTGGCTCATCGTTCACTGCTGGGCGGTGATCGTCGGTACCTGGGTAATGGTGGGTCTATGGACCAATCCGCTCACCGTGCTGCTCGGCATCGTGGTGATCGGTGCGCGTCAACTGGGCCTCGGCATCCTGTCTCATGACGGGGCCCACTTCTGCCTCTACCGCAACAAGGCGGTCAATGACTGGGTGTGTGAGTGGGTTCTGTCCCGGCCCATGCTGGGCGGGAGCATCGATGCCTACCGGCGTTATCACCTGAAACACCACCGCTACACCCAGCAGCAGGAAGACCCCGACCTGACGCTGTCCGCACCGTTCCCCGTAAGCGGGCCGAGCCTGCGCCGGAAGATCCTGCGCGACCTGAGCGGCCGGACGGGCCTCAAGCAATACGGGTCGGCCATCCGTCTGGCCTTTGTCGCCGACGACCAGCACCGCGGTTTCGTCGGGCGCGCCCGCAAAGGGCTTGGCCGTCTGGGCCCCAACATTCTGATCAATCTGGCGTTCTTCGCGGGCTTCGCGCTCGCCGGTGAGTGGTATCTGTACTTCCTGCTCTGGTGGGTGCCGGCGCTGACCTGGCACAAGCTGGTTTCACGCATCCGCAACATAGGCGAGCACGCCGGCGTGCCGGACGACGACGACCGCCTGCGCAACACGCGCACCACCCTGGCGAATCTGCTGGAACGGGCCCTGGTGGCGCCCTACTTCGTGAACTATCACCTCGAGCACCATCTCTTCGTAAGTTGCCCCTGCTATCGGCTGCGGGAGGCGCACCGGTTGTTGCTGGCCCGGGGCTATGGCCCCAGAATGGAGATTCAACCCGACTACCTGACGATGCTGCGGGGCGTGACCACGTAGCACTCGAGGGAAGACCAAGGATGCTGGCTCGGAGGAGAAAGTAATGGATTGTCCCAAGTGTTCCGGCACGCTCGAGCCGAAGACCTATGGCCGTAAGATCACAGTGCAACGCTGCAACGAGTGCGGTGGGCTGTTCTGTAAGCCCGAGGTGCTGCTGGAAATGAGACGGGAGTGGATGTCCGAGGCCGTGCTCGACGCCGGTGACCCACGCATGGGCAAGGCCCTCGACGAGGTGGACGACATCCAGTGCCCGGAGTGCGGCGTGACGATGGACAAGACCCACGACGCCCGTCAGACCCACATCTGGTACGAGAACTGCCCCCAGTGCGGCAGCATTTTTCTCGACGCCGGCGAGTTCACCGACCTCAAGTACGACACCTTCATGGATCGAGTCCGCGATCTGGTCCGGCGCAGACGCCCCGGGGCCTGAACGCCGTCAAAATAGCCCGTCGAATTCCCGCCGCTCGTTGCTACGGCGTGCCCGCCTGATGCAGCGCGCCAGGCGGTCGATGCCTTCGTCGATCTGCGCGTGGTTCAGGTGGCCGAACGCCAGCCGCAGGTAAGGCACATCTGCGCCCGGCAAATGAAAGGCCGAACCCGGGAGATAGCCACACCGTCCGCCTGGGCAAGCCGCCACAACTCGCTGCGGTCGACGTCCTCCGGCAGCCGCACCCAGACGAACAGGCCCCCGGGCGGGCGGGACCAGACGCAGACGTCGTCGAGGTGTTCCTCCAGGCGCGCGAGCAAGCGGTCGCGCTTGCCCCTAAGGGTGCGGTTCACCCGGCGCGCGTGATGCCAGATGCCCTCGGCATAGAACTCCGCCGCGATGGCGGCAGCGAGGGTATTGCTGCCGGCATCGTCGCGCCGCGCCGTGATCCGGCCGAGCATCGGTGGCCGGGCCAGTACATAGCCGAGCCTGAGCCCCGGCCCGAGAATCTTCGACAGCGAGCACAGATAGATCTGCGTCCGGTCCGGGGTCCAGGGCGTAGAGCGCTGGTTCCACCGCACCTTCGTAGTGCACGTCCGCATAGCAGTTGTCCTCCACCACCGGCACGCCGAAGCGGGCCGCCAGCTCGATCAGCGCGAGGCGGTTGGCGCGGGGCATGACGAAACCGGTGGGATTCTGGTAGGTGCTGATGGCGTAGACGAACCGGGCTTGCCGGCCCTCGGCGGCCAGTCTCTCGAGACGTCGTTCCAGGTCCTCGAGATCCATGCCCGCGGCGGACAACCGGATGCCTGACAGGGTCAGGCCCAGCTTACGGAACGCGCTCAGAGTGCCGGGATAGCTGAATTCCTCTACGATCACGGGGTCGCCTGGCGCCTGCTGCAGTGTCTGAGCCGTGAGGGTGACCGCCTGCATCGAGCCGTTGGTCAGCACCAGATGGTCCGGGTCCACGGCCACGCCTTCGCGCTCTGCCTCGCGGCGAGCCATGGCCCGGCGCAGGCCCGGGTGGCCGAGCGGCCCGGGTACTCTGTGAGTGCATGCGCGTTCTGCTCGATGGCCCGCGCCGCGGCGGCCTGGAGGGCCGTGGTCGGGAAGCTGTCCGGGTCGGCGCGGCCGCTGCCGAAGTCGTAGTCGATGGCGCTCATGAAATGTCCCCCGCTTGAGGTATGGTATCCCATTCGATCGGCAGGCGGGGGAGGTGCCACCGTGAACGGGAAATCCATCGGTTGGCGTACCGGGGTGTTGGCGCTGGGGGCGCTTGGCGGCGTGCCAGACGCGGAGCACGGATCCGGCCGTGGTGACGATTTCCCAGGGTGTGCTGTCCGGCCCGAGCGACGGCCACGTCCGGGTCTTCAAAGGGATTCCGTACGCGGCGGCGCCCGTCGGCGACCTGCGCTGGCAACCGCCGCAGCCGGCGCCAGCCTGGGCCGGACGGCGTGCGCGACGAACTTCGGGGCCGGCCTGCCCGCAGCCGGCACGGCGCGACCGCCGCACCGGGATCGGACACACCGCTGAGGATTGTCTGTATCTGAACGTCTGGGCTCCGGTCGCTGCCCGCAAGGCGCCGGTGATGGTGTGGATTCATGGCGGCGCGTTCCGCGTCGGCTCAGCTTCTCAGCCGATCTACGACGGCACCAGCTTCGCCGCCAACGGCGTCGTGCTGGTGAGCTTCGACTATCGGCTCGGCCGGCTCGGCTTCTTCGCGCATCCCTCCCTCGAGGTCGGCGGCAATTTCGGCCTGATGGATCAGGTCGCGGCGCTTCGCTGGGTGCGGGACAACATCGCGGCCTTCGGCGGCGACCCCGCAACGTCACCGTGTTCGGTGAAAGCGCCGGCGGCGCCAGTGTCCTGTACCTGCTGACGTCGCCGAAAACCGGAGGGCTTTCGCCAAGGCGATCATCGAGAGCGGCGGCGGCATGCAGGTGAGCACGTACCTGGCCGAGCGCCGCGGCCGCCGTCCTTCGTTGATGGACCAGGGGCTGGTGTGGCAGGGCCGCGAGATGAGCGCAGAGACTCTGCGGGCGCTGCCGGCGGAGGAGGTGGTCGGCGGCGGGATTGGCGCCCTGGGCAGCGTCGGCCCGGTCATCGACGGTGACTGGGTCGTCGATGATCCGAGTGAACGGCTGTCGGCCGGAAAATTTCAGCACGTGCCGGTGCTGGTGGGCGCCAACAGTTACGAGGCCAGCGTCCTCGCGGCGTTCGGCACCGACGCCACGGCGGCGGTGACGGCGTCCGGGGTGGACCGGGGCGGCTGGAGGCGCTGTACGACGGACGGGACGGCTGGGCTGCCCAGGCTTGGGGCGACGCTGCGTTCGGCGCGGGTGCCCGTTTCGTGGCCCGCTCGGTGGCGCAGTCCGGGGTACCGGCTTATCTCTATCACTTCGACTACGTGCTGGCCCGCCGGCGCGGCAAGGTGCCGGGCGCCGGCCACGGCAGCGAGATCCCGTTCGTGTTCGATTGCCTGGACCGGTTGCCGCTCCCCGGTGTTGGTCGCCGACGAAGACCAGGCCATGGCGCGCCGATTGCACAGCCACTGGCTGAGCTTCGCCCGCAGCGGTGACCCGGACGGCGGGGCGGAGGGCTATTGGCCCGCCTACACGCCGAAAAACGACACGCTGCTCTACATCGGAGCGCAGGTACACCAGAGAGCGGATACCACCGCCGCCAGCTCGATTTCTTCGAACGCGCCCTCGCCCTGCGCGGATTCTGAGCCTCGAGGAGCCGCACATGCCTTATGCCAGACGCGATGTCGACATTTACTACGCCGAACGGGGCGCCCGCGGCGAAGTGGTCTTGTTCTGCCACGGAGCCGGCGGCAACAGCACGAGCTGGTTCCAGCAGATGGGGGCATTTCCCGAACGCTACCGTTGCCTCGCCCTGGACCACCGGGGCTTCGGCCGCTCGCGCTGCACGCCGGAGCAGTTCTCGATCGACGCTTTCGCGGACGATGCCGTGGCGGTGCTGGATGCGGCCGGCGCCGGCCGTGCGCACGTGGTCTGTCAGTCCATGGGTGGCTGGACGGGCGTACGGCTGGCGCTCGAGCACCCTGACCGGCTGGCTTCGCTGGTGCTCTCGGACACCATCGGCGGGGTGGCACTGGAATCGGGCCTCGCAAGCGCGCTCACCATGGCGCAGCGTGCGGAGAAAGCCGGGGCAGTGAGCCCTGCCCTGGCCCCGGACTTCCATCTGCGGGACCCGGCCATGACCTACCTGTACCAGGAGCTGTCGGCGTTCAACAGTGACCACGAGACGCTGAACCTGCATCGCCGGCTGTTCGCTCCCGAGGTCCTGATCGGCCTGGAGCGGGTGGCGTCGCTGGCGATACCCGTTCTGGTGGTGTCCGGATCGAACGACCTGATCTGGCCCCCGGAGGTGCTGCGGGAGCTCTCGGGGCATCTTCCCGGCGCCCGCTTCGTGGAAGTGGACGCCGGACATTCCCCCTACTTCGAGAATCCCCAGGCGTTCAACCGGGTGCTGGACGATTTCCTGGCGTCGCTGAGCTGAGACGACCGCGGCGGTGGTCGGGGTACGCCGCCAGGGCCATTGGAGAGAACGTCATGGATTGCATCACCGACTCGCGCGTGCGAGCCCGGATCGACCGTCTGCAGCGGCAAAGCCGCCAGCAGGACGATGAGATCGGCCGGTACTTCGCGCGCCGCGCCAAGGCCAACGACTTGTCCTGGGACGGCCTCGACCGGGACGCCCATGAATTCTTCGCCGACAAGCTGGTGGCGTTGGACGACGCCAAAGCGAGCTTCTGCCACCTGCTCTGCCGGGCCATGCAGGCGCAGCGCGTGGTCGAGGTGGGAACCTCCTACGGTGTCTCGACCCTCTACCTGGCCGACGCCGTCCGCGCCAACGGCGGCGGCCTGGTCGTCGCTACGGAGCACGAGCCGGCGAAGGCCGTCGCCGCACGCGAGAATTTCGCCGAGGCAGGCCTTGCGAGCCTGATCGATCTGCGGGAAGGCGATCTGCGCCAGACGCTCGCGGAGCTGGCCGGGCCCATCGACTTCGTGCTGATGGACATCTGGACCGAGATGGTGGTGCCGGCAATGACGCTCATCGCGCCGCACCTGCGAAAGGGTGCAGCCATCGTCGCGGACAACACGTCCGACTTCGCCGAGCCTTACCGGGATTACTTCGCTTTCCTCGAGGAGCATGGCTTCGCCACGCAGACCTTGCCGTTCGACGGCGGCCTCGAGCTCTCGATCAGGGTTTGATGCTTTCGTTCCCTTTTTTCGCCTTCATGTCGGCGTAATTGTCCAGTGCCCGCTGCACCATCGGGCGGCGCCGTCCGTCCGGGCGGTGGAGTGCGTAGTCCGGGTCTTTCTCGCCCTGGGAGCTCAGCACGAACTGGGCGTGGGCCGACGTGATGTGCTGATGGAAGCCCTGGGCGTCCTGGGCGCCGTTGATGGCGGCCTTGATCATGCGCAGCTGAAACGGATCGTTTGTCGCCACCGAGCGGGCATACTCCATGACTTCGTCGTCGAGCCGGTCACGGGGGATCACGCGATTGACCAGACCGAGCGCCATGGCTTCCGCCGCGTCGATGAAACGGCTCTGGAAGAAGATCTCCTTGAGCTTGCGCGGGTGGATGTCCCAGGGCGGCGAGAAGTACTGGAAGTTGGTGCCGAGGAACATGGCGTCGTCGGCGGCGAAGACGATGTCCATGGCGGAGGCGACGATCCAGCCGCCGAAGATGCAATAGCCCTGCACCGCAGCAATGGTCGGCTTCGGCAGGTTGCGCCAGCGCAGGGTCTTGTCCACGAACTGCTCGCGGGTGTGGGCGAAGCGGCCGCGCACACCATCCTGAATGTGATAGGTGGTTTCCCGATACGCCCTCTCTTCGGGCGTGCCGAGGTCATGGCCGGCCGAGAAATGATCGCCCGCACCGGACAGCACGACCACCCTGACGCTGTCGTCGGAGCCGGCGCGCGCGAACGCGTCGTCCATCTCGTCGATCATGATGGTGCTTTGGGCGTTGCGGTACTCGGGGCGATTGGTGGTGACGCGGGCGACCTTGTCGACCACCTCGTAGGCAATGTGTCGATAGCTCATGGATCGTGTCCCTCAGGAGTGAGGCTCGACGCCGGTGACACCGGCGGCTTGCAGACGCTGGTAGTCGGCTCGGCTCATGCCGAGCAGGCGCTCCAACACGGCCTGGGAGTGCGCGCCTTTCAGCGGTGCCGGAGCGGTCACGCGCGCCGGTGTCCGGGACAGGATGCACGGCACGGCGGCCTGCGGCCAAACGCCCGCTTCCGGGTGGTCCACCAGCACCACGTTGCCGCGGCCGCGGAATACCGGGTCCTCGGCCACCTCCAGCGCATCGAGCACCGGCGCCGCGGCGACGCCGGCGGCGGCGAGCCGAGCGGCGAGCTCGTCGCGGTCCCGGGTTCGCGTCCAGGCGGAGATCTCCGCGGCCAGTGCTTCGCTGCGCCGCGCGTCGGTGTCGGGGTACCGTCGAGTCCAGTCGGGCCGGCCGGCAACGTCGGCCAGCGCGGCGAACTGCGCATCGGACTCCGCCGCAATGGCGACCCACCGCTGCCCATAAGCCTGCGGTTGTGGGAGCGGCCTCCCGGCCGCGATCCCGCGGCATGGAAAAATGCCATGAGGCGCGAACGTGGCGTGACCATTGCCGTGCGGACCGGGGACCTTGCCGGTCAGCGCGTATTCCATCCAGGCGTCGCCGATGAAGGCGAGGTTCGCCTCCTGCATGACACGTCGATCTGCTGACCCCGACCGGTGCGGTCCCGGTGGTACAGAGCCAGGGCAACGCCGGCAAATCCAATCAGCGCCGCCACCGGATCCGGATACATCTGCCCGGAGTTCATCGGTTCGCCGCCTTGGTAGCCCAGCAGCGCCGACATGCCCGATGCCGGTTCTATCGTCCCGCCGATGGCCGGGTACTTGTGCCAGGGGCCGGTCTGGCCGAAGCCGGAAATCGACATCAGCACGATGTCGGACTTGACCCTGCAGAGGTCGTGGTAGTCGAAGCCGAGCCGGCGCTTCACCTCCGGCGAGAAGTTTTCAGCCACGAAATCGGCTTCGCCGACGAGGCGTTTGAAGAGGCGCTGCCCTTCGGTGGTGGTCAGCTCCAGGGTGACGGATTGCTTGTTGAGGTTCACGGAGTTGAACAGGCCGTTGCAGTTCCAGCCGTGCCTGGCGGCGGCCGCTTCGGCCAGGGCCTCCGGTACGGCGTGTCGGCCGTTCCGCGCCAGGAGTCGAACCGGGTCCGCGCCTCCACCTGGATGATCTCCGCGCCCATGAGGCCGAGCAGCTCGGTGGCCAGGGTTCCGGCCCAGGCCTGGGTGAGCACCACACCACGATAGCCGGCCAGCGGCCGGTCGCCGAGCGGGCGTGCCTCGCGGCCGGGGGCGGCGCCGGCTCCTGGCGGCCGTCCACCGGGACATCACGGCTCGGCGTCGCGCGCCGGCTGCCGGCAGACCGCGGCGCAAGGTCGAAAGGGCACTCGGACATGACGAGCGGCGCGCCCGGTACTTCACGCCATCCAGTCGACGAAATAGCCCCGCGCCAGAAGCTGCTCGCAGCGTTCCAGCTCGTCCATGGTGAACACCGGACCGGCAACGATATGCCGGGCCGACAGCGCGGCGAACAGGTCGGCCTTGGTCCACCGTTTCATGGCGGCCTCGACCCGTGGCACGAACCGGGCCCGCTGCGGGTTGCGTGAGGCAGGCGTGTGCAGCGTCTCGTCGTCGGCCAGGTCATCCAGCCCGAGCAGCCGCATGGCGCCCGTCCAGAAGTGCTTGCGCGACAGGGTCATGGCGAAATAGCCGTCCTGCACGGGCACGGGCCCGGTCAGGAAATCGACCCCGTCGCGCCGGGGCCACGGCTTTCCCTGGTAGAGGCTTCGCAGCAGGCCCGGTGCGAAGGTGGTGGTGAGCACTTCGTCCATGGCCACGTCGATCTGCTGTCCGCAGCCGCCGTTGCGGCGATGGATCAACGCACAGAGGATGGCGCCGAACGCAAGGGTTCCGCTCTGGAAGGCGGGCTGATGGCCGCTGGACTTCAGGGGCTCCCGATCGGCGAAGCCGTTTACCGAGGCCCAGCCGGACAGCGCGTCCGCCGTCAGCTCGTTGCCGGGCCAGTCGGCGCGCGCGCCGGTCAGCCCGTGTGGGGTCATCACCGCGTGGATGACGTTCGTGCCGGGGGACAGCAGGCCGTCGATCCAGCGTCGGTCGTCCGAGCCCGGCTGTGCGGTATCGACGATGACGTCGGCGGCCCTGAACAGTTCGACCCAGCGCGCATCGTCCGCGGGGACGTCGATCGACTCCCGGTTCGCCAGCACGTAGCGCGCGGCAATGGAAACGCCCTCGGCATCGAACGGCGCGAGCTGCCGAACCGGATGTGGGTCACGCATCACCACCGCGGCGCCGGCATCTGCGAGCAGCCGGGCGCACCAGGCTCCGGAGTAATCCTGTGAAAGGTCGAGAACCTTCAGGCCCGCCAGGGCGCTCGCCGGGGGAGCCGTCATGCCGGCAACTGACTGACGTCGACGGCGACTTCCCGATTCTCGGCCGCGGATCGGTAGCAGGCGTCGACGATGCGGTGAGCGATGAGGGCGTCGTTGAAGCTCGGCGTGGCGGGCTGGCCGGCCGCCGCCGCTTCCAGGAACCGCCGGTCGGCGATGCCGGCGAGGCTGCGCAGGTCTTCATCCCGAGGGTGCAGACCTTCGGAATCCATGAACCGCGCCAGTATCTCGTCGTTCGACAGCGTGACGACCGGCTCGTCGCCGCGTTCCAGGCTCACCGTGCCGAAGTAGTCCTGGTGGGTCTCGATGCGGCTGTCGCCGCAGAAGATTTCCAGGTGCCGGCTCGACTGGCGGCTGGTCACGCCATGCCATACGGAAGTGAGGGTGGACATGGCGCCGCCACGGTGGTGAAAGGTCACCAGTGCCACGTCTTCGATGCCCGGATGGCCGGTGAGGTTCCTGGTATGGCAGCGCACGGCGACGATGTCGCCGAACAGCCGACCTAGCAGGTCGACGTCGTGGATGGAGTGCTCGATCAGAGTGCCGCCACCGCACCGCTCCACGTCGGCGCGCCAGGTGGAGCCGTAGTGGCCGCCGATGGGAAAGCACTGATCGTCCCTGAGGTGCGCCGAGAGCAGCGATCCGCCAGCGGCCGCCAGCAACTTCTCGACGATCCGGTAAACGGGGCTTCGATGCAGCACCAGCCCCACCTGATGGGTGATGCCGGCATTGCGCACTGTACGCGCCATGGCCTCGGCGTCTGCCAGGTTCTTCGCCAGGGGCTTTTCACAGAACACGTGTTTGCCGGCGCGGGCCGCCGCCTCGACCAGCGCCGGATGTTCGGCGGTCTCGGTGCAGACATAGACGGCATCGCAGTAGTCGATGACGTCGCCGGCACTCTGTGTGGCCAGTGAGCAGCCGGCGATGGCCGCGAACCGCTCGGCCCGCGTGAGGTCGAGGTCGCAGACGGCATCGTAATGAATATCGACGTGGCCGCGGCTCTGCACGTCTTTGATGTTTCGCGAGTGGAAGGTGCCGATGTGGCCGCAGCCGATCAGCCCGACTTTGAGGGTCATGGAAAGACGCGTTCTCTGGATTTGCGACGATTCCGGAAGTATGTCGGAGCGGAGCGGGCGAGGCCACATTCAGTGGCCTAGTCACCTCGGTGCACGTTCTTGTTGACAGCAGGCTGGGGCGGGAGCAGTATTCGCGCCCCTGTTCCAACTGGTTTCGAGCCGACAAAGCCATGAGCTGGTCCTTCACCATCAATTCCACGCACACCTTCCGGGTGACCTTGGCCATGTGCCATCGCCTGGCCGTGTCCATCGTGGAGGGAGGCTGCGGCTCCAGCGGGTAACGACGTCGAATCAGCCAGATTCGCTTGCAGAAACCCCGGAGAGCCAAAAGCCTCCGGGGTTTTTCGTTTCCGGGCAGAAAAAAACTGTGGGAGCGGTCTGAAGACCGTGCAAGCCGATGCAACAACAAGCACAAACAAAGCGACTCGAGCGCAACCTCCCCAACACCCTGGCGCTGGGATTCTTCCAGGTTTTCCTGGTCATCATGCCGGTGGCCGTTCCTTTCTTTCAGAGCAAGGGACTCACCATGCAGCAGGTTTTTCTGCTGCAGGCGATCTTCGCTGGTGTGGTGCTGGTGACCGAGGTGCCCTCCGGTTACATGGCGGACATGCTCGGACGCAAGCCCACCCTGGTGCTGGGCTCGGTGCTGGCCGGAGTCGGCAACAGCCTGCTGGTGCTGGCCGACGGCTTCGCCGGGCTCGCCGCCTTCGAGATCGCCCTCGGGATCTCCGGCAGCCTGATCTCCGGCGCCGATATCGCCCTGCTGTACGACAGCGAGGCGGCGCTCGAGCGTCCGCCGGAGGAGCAGCGCAAGGTGGTTGGGCGGCTCTATGCCGTGCGTACCTGGTCCGAGGCGGCCGCGGCGGTGGTGTGCAGTCTGCTGATGCTGGCCTCCATGCAGTTCGTGGTCTACGCCCAGGCGCTGGTGGGCTGGATGCCGCTGATCCTGGCGGTTCGGCTGGTGGAGCCGCCGCTGGCGCGGATGGAGCGGTCCGGTCATCTGCGCAACATGGGGCGCATCTGCCGGCATCTGCTGACCGACAGCGCAGTGCTTCGGCTGACCTTCCTGGTGCTGTGCATCTGGAGCCTCACCACGTTCTACGCGGTGTGGCTCATCCAGCAGCTCTGGCAGGCGCAGGGCATCGACCTGGTGATGTTCGGCTACCTGTGGGCGGGACTGACGGCGCTTTCCGCGGTGGCGGGACGCTCGGCCCATGCGGTGGAGGCACGCATCGGCACCTCCATGGTGCTGGTGCTCATGGGCCTGTTGCCGGCGGTGGGCTATCTGGGCCTGGATCTGCTGGGCCCGGTGGGTGCGTTCGTCGCCAGCGCCAGCTTCTTCCTGGCCCGCGGCATGGGTCTGGTGGTGTTGCGCGATGCTCTCAACCGACGGGTGCCGGGCAGCTATCGGGCGACCGCGAACTCGCTGGCGAGCTTCGGCTTCCGAGGCGCGTTCGCGATCACCGGCCCCGGGGTCGGCTACGTGCTGGATGCCTGGGGGATGAGTACCACGTTGTGGCTGCTGGCCGGCGCCACGGTGGTCATCTTCGCGGGGCTCATCCTGCCGTTACTGGCGGCCGCACGGGGGCTCGAGACGGTGTCTCCCGAGCCGTCGGCGGTGCTCGTGCCGGTCACGGTGAGCGACGTGCTGCCGGCGGCGGAGGCGCGGGACGTGGCATGAGAAACTCGAGCAGCGCTTCCGGTGCGTCGGCGATTGCAAAGGGCCGCGCCTGCTCGAGCTCCGCCCGGCTGCCGTAGCCCCAGGTCACGCCGATGCTTTTCAGGCCATTGTCGGCGGCCGCGTCCAGATCCAGGGCGCGGTCGCCGATCATCACGGCGTCGCGGCCGATTCGACCGTCCGCCAGCAATTCTGCGAGCTGATCGGCCTTGCGCACCCCCACGTCGCCGCCGGCGACGAAGTCGAAATGCCGATAGAGCTCGAACAGCTCGAGCACCTGAACGGCGAAGTCGCGGCGCTTGCTGGTGCAGATGCCGCAGCGGAAACCGGCACCCGTCAGGTGAGCGAGCACCCGCGGAATGTCGGGATAGAGTGCGTTCTCCGCGTAACCGGCTCGGCCGTAGCGATCGCGGAACACCGCCACCAGGGAATCGACTGCCGATGCATCGACGTCCGCTGCCAGCGTCTCGAATATGACATCGATGGGCGGACCGATGAACGGACGGAACGCCTCCCGTGACACGAGAGGATGGCCGTGGTGCTCCAGGGCGTAGTTGACGCTGCGCCAGATGCCTTCGAAGGGGTCGCTCAGGGTGCCGTCGAGGTCGAAGACCAGCGAAGAGGCAGTGTGGTACAGATCTCCCGATCGCGACCGGGAGGTCGCTCCCACAGGGTTCAACCGGTCGCTCCCACAGGGTTCAACCGGTCGCTCCCACAGGGTTCAACCGGTCGCTCCCACAGGGTTCAACCGGTCGCTCTCACTGGAGAGGCCATCACCCCACGTCGATCGTTTCGATGGTCCCGGGACGCAGCAGCGGGCCGCGGCGCTTGCGCTCGTACTTGCGCGCCGGCGTGTTGACCACGTCGGTCAGCTCGCCCGCGGCGAGGCCGGTGGCGATGCGTTCTTCGCTGGCGTCGGCATACAAGGTGGTGCGCTGACGGGGGACGCGACCGGCCCGCGCGATCATCTGGCTCATGCGCTGCGGCGAGGTCTCCTGACCGTGGGTGGTGCCCGCCGCCCGGGAGATGCTCTCGTTCATCAGCGTGCCGCCGAGGTCGTTGCAGCCGGCATTCAGGCAGGCTTCGACGCCGGCGTAACCCATCTTCACCCAGCTCGTCTGCACGTTGCCGATGTGCGGGTGCAGGGCGAGCCGAGCTACCGCGTGCATCAGCACCGCTTCGCGGAAGGTGGGTCCCTTGCGGGCTTTGCCCTTCAGGTACATGGGCGCTTCCATGTGCACGAAAGGCAGAGGCACGAACTCGGTGAAGCCGCCGGTGCGTTTCTGCAGGTCGCGGATGCGAAGCAGGTGCCGGGCCCAGTGCTCGGGCCGTTCCACATGGCCGTACATGATGGTGGCCGTGGTGCGGAATCCCACCTGGTGGGCGGCCTCCATGACCGACAACCACTGTTCGGTGTTGATCTTGTCCGGGCAGATGACGGCGCGCACCTCGTCGTCGAGGATCTCCGCGGCGGTGCCCGGCAGGGTGCCGAGGCCGGCGTCCTTGAGACGGCCGAGGTATCCCGCCAGCTCGGCGCCCAGGGTCGCCGCCCCCTGCCAGACTTCCAGCGGCGAGAAGGCGTGCACGTGCATGTCCGGCACGGCCTCTTTCACCGTGCGGAGAATCTCCAGGTATTTCTCGCCGGTGTATTCGGGATGGATGCCGCCCTGCATGCACACTTCCGTGGCGCCGCGGTCCCAGGCTTCCCGGGTTCGCCGCTGAATCTCGTCGTCAGAGAGGTCGTAGGGGCGACCGCGCAGGTTCTCCGAGAGCTTGCCCTTGGAGAACGCGCAGAACTGGCACTTGAAGTAGCAGATGTTGGTGTAGTTGATGTTGCGGTTGACCACGTAGCTCACGGTATCGCCGTTCACCGTCCGACGGATGCGGTCGGCGGCCTGCACCACGGCGCTGAAATCGTCGCCGCGGGCGGCGAACAGGCGGACGATGTCCGCTTCACGGAGATCGTCGCCGGCCTCGGCGCGCTCGAGTATGGCGGCGAGATCCGCCGACACGGTGCGCGGAGCGCGGTTGATGCCGGCGAGCAGCTCGGTGGGGGGCTCCACCTCGGCGCCCGGGCACCAGTCGTCGGTGCGGGCGGCCCCTTCGGCATCCACCAGCTCGAGGATGCGCTCGTGGAGGGCCGGGTCCACCCAGGTGTCGAGCTTCTGAGCGAAGCGCGGGTAGACGGTGAGCCGCTCATGGAGGTGCTTCCCGGCCGCTGCGGTCTCCCGGGACAGCTCGTCCAGATGCGGCCACGGCGCCTCGGGGTTGACGAAGTCCGGGGTCAGCGGCGAAACGCCGCCCCAGTCGTCGATGCCGGCGGCGACGATGCGCGGCAGCACGCCCGGAGAGAGGTTCGGCGGCGCCTGGATGCTCATGCGGCTGCCGAAGACGATCCTCGCCACGGCGATGGTCCACAGCAGCTCGTTGAGGTCCGGCTCGGGGGCCCGCGCCATCTTCGTGTCCGGCTTGGCGCGGAAATTCTGGACGATGATCTCCTGGATGTGGCCGTGGCGCTGGTGCACGTCGCGGATGGCCAGCAACGACTCCACCCGTTCCCGGCGGGTCTCGCCGATACCGATGAGGATGCCTGTGGTGAAGGGGACGTGCGCCTCTCCGGCCCGTTCCAGAGTGGCCAGACGCACCGCCGGCACCTTGTCGGGCGAGCCGTGGTGGGGCATGCCCTTTTCGCCGAGCCGATCGGACAGTGACTCGAGCATGATGCCCATGGACGGCGACACCGGACGCAGACGCTCCAGCTCGGCGGCGGTCATGGTGCCGGGATTGAGGTGAGGCAGCAGCCCGGTTTCCTCGAGCACGCGGGCCGCAACGTGGTGCAGATAGTCGAGGGTAGTCTCGAACCCCATCTCCGTCAGCGCCTCGCGGGCAGCCTTGTAGCGGAGCTCCGGCTTCTCTCCCAGCGTGAACAACGCCTCCTTGCAGCCGAGCGCAGCGCCGTGGCGGGCGATATCGAGCACCTCGTCCACGGTCAGGTACGGCGCCTGGGCACGTGCGCGAAGCTTCCGCGGCACCTGGGCGAAGGTGCAGTAGTGGCACACGTCCCGGCACAGATGGGTGAGGGGAATGAACACCTTACGGGAGTAAGTGATCCCGTTGCCGAAGCCGCGATCCCGCAGCCCCGCAGCGATGGCGGTGAGTGCGGCAGTGTCGTCTTCGTCGGCCAGAGCCAGGGCCAGCTGCCTGTCCGGCAGCGCGTCGGCTGCGGCCAGTCTCGCGGCCCGGTGCAGCGGGGTCTGCGTCATGGTCTGCTCACGATCGGGAATTCTGCCGCCCATTGTGGGGATCGCGGCCAGGGCCGTCCAGCGCCCGCCGTTCCACACCCAGGCGCCGGGCCAGGCCGGACTTGTCGAGAAAATTTGCCGTCTGGGTGGAAGGGCCACGCTCGATGAGCGCCTTCAGGTCCTGGGGCGTGTCGACGTCGAGGGCGAAGCGGGGCGATGGCACGATGCGGGGCCGGATTCCCGCTTCCGCTGCGGCCGCCAGGTGCGGGCGGAAGCTGCGACCGTCGAAGTTGAAGGGGATCACCGTCGGCGGGGTGCAGATCAGGCCGTTGGTTCCGAGGTGCTCGTCGTCCGGCATGATGGTGACGCCACGACGCTCGCCACCGACGACTTCGCCGTGTCCGCTCAGGATGTCCTCGATTTCTTCGGGCACGATCAGTGGCACGTCTGCGGGAATGATCATCACGCCGGTGGCCGAGCGGTGGTCACGCAGGTATTCGGCGCCCTGGGAGAGCGCGGCGGAGAGGTTGGCGTCCGGGCTTTCCATGAAGCGTTCGGTGCCGAAGGCCTGGGCCAGGGCGTCGGCCTCCGGCGTGCGGGAAACGATCAGGACCCCGGTGAGCGCCCGGCAACGGGCCAGCGCCGTCAGCACGTCCCGGGCCATGGCCAGCATCAGCGCGCGGCGTTCCTCCGGCGACAGCACGTCGGCGAGGCGGCGTTTGGCGGACTCCAGGGACTTGAGGGGGACGATGGCCCACATGATGCGGTCAGCGCAGTTCCTCGATGAACTCCAGCACGGTCTCGGCCAGATCCATGCGATCGCGCAACGTTAGCATGACGGTCTGGGCCACGACAGTGGGCACCTCGATGGCGCCCACCAGGTCACTGTCCTGCTGGTCGAGCACGAAACCATCCAACAGGTCGCCGTAGTGGGCGGCCACCTGATCGGCGCTGGCGGGCAGCTGGAGCTCCCGCATCATCTTTGCCGCTGGCCCCTTGATGGCGGCGCCGCCGACGATGGGGGAGACCGCCACTACTGGCGCCGGGGCGGCGGCGAGGGCTTGCCGGATGCCCGGTATGTTGAGCATGGGGTCTACCGAGACGAAGGGGTTGGAGGGGCAGATCACGACGCCGTCGGCCTGCGCGAGCCAGTCGAGCAGTGCCGGATTCGGCCGCGCCGTGTTGGCGCCGTGGAACTCGAACCCGGTGACCGCCGGCTGACAGCGGTCGCGGACGAAATAGTGCTGGAATGCCAACGGCCCGGCTGCGGTGTGCACGAGGGTGCGCACCGGGTCGTCGGACATGGGCAGAATGCGGTGATCCACCCCCAGGGCATGGGCGATGGCGGCTGCCGCCTCGGTGCGGCTGGCGCCGGCCTGCAGCATTCCGGTGCGGGTGACGTGCAGCGCCAGATCCTTGTCGCCGAGCTGGAACCACGTCTCTCCACCCAGCTCCTTGAGGGCGGCGAGAAAGCTCCACGTCTCGTCCCGGCGGCCCCAGCCGGTGTCGGTATTGGCGAGGCTTGCGAGGGTGTAGGTCAGAGTATCGAGATCCGGGCAGATCTCGAGGTTCAGGTGCTCGAAGTCGTCGCCGGTGTTGACGGCGAAAGCTACTTCCTCGGGGCCGAGCAGGCGCGCCAGTCCCAGGGACAGCTTGGCGCCCCCCACGCCGCCGGTGATGGCCAGAATGCGTGCCATGGCAGCTAGCGGAACAGATCCTCCTCCAGGGGGCGCACCAGGCTCGCAGCCGGCTCGTCGGCTTGCTCCGCCGGCAACCCGCGGATCAGCGCTACGGGGGTGCGCTCGGTGGTCTCACCCATGACCAGAATGGCGGCAGTGGCCAGGGAGTCCGCGCGGCTGATCATGGTGACCTTGAGCTCGCGGCCGTAGAGATCGTGGCCGCCGCGGCGGTCGTCCAGGGCGCGGATGCCGGCACAGCCGATGGCGGCGCCGATGGTGCCGAGCCGCCAGGGACGGTTGTTGCTGTCCGTGACGATCACCCCGAGGCGCACCCCGCTCCAGGCCTCGAGTGCGGCTCGCAGCGTTCTCGCGGAGGCGTCGGGATCCAGCGGCAGCAGCAGCGCCTGCTCCTCGTCGGCCCCCGCGCCGTGCTCGATGTTCGACTGATCGATGCCGGCATTGGCGCCCACCAGCCCGAGCCGGTGGCGGACGATGAGCACGCCCTGCTTCTTGCGCACCACCTCGGTGGACTCGTCGAGGATGAGCTGGACCAGGCGCGGATCCTTGTCCGTCTCCCGGGCCAGCTCGATGGCGGCCGGGCTCGCGCTCACCGACGCCAGCGCCACCTGGCGGCCCTCCGCCTTGGAGACGATCTTCTGCGCCACGCAGACCACATCGCCGTCCGTGAGGTTGATGCCGGCACCTTCCAGGGCGCCGGCGATCAGCGCCGGCAGGTCGTCGCCGGCACAAACCATGGGGATGCCCGCCAGAGCCTCGATGACAAGCCGGCTCACGTCAGTGCTCGTCCTGGCCGACGATCTTGATGCCGGCGTGGGAGATGACGCCCTGGCGGTTGATCTGAATCAGCACCGAGGTCAGCGCCTCGGCCGCCGCCGAGTTGGCCACTGGGCCGGCGTGCCAGCCCTTCATACCCGCCTGCTCCACCAGGGCGACCACCCGTTCCCGCGCCGCCTTTTTGTTGCCGGCCACCAGCACGTCGCACTCGATGTGGATGTCCTGCTTGAGGAGATCCGCCGCCACGTTCTGAAAGGCAGTGACCACCATGACATCGTCGCCGAGCAGGTTCTGGGCCCGCTGGCCGGCGCTGCCCTCCGGCGGAAGCTGCACCGTGCCCACCTTGGGCGGCACCAGCGGCACGGTGACGTCGATGAGGATCTTGCCGGCCAGGCCGGTGCGCACGTGCTCCAGGGTGGAGAGCTGGTGCTCGGCGGGTACGGTGAGCACCACCACGTCGCCGGCAGCGGCTGCGTCGGCGTTCTCCATGGCTTCCGCCGGCGTCTCCGGGCTGATTTCCTGCAGGGCGGCTACCGCCCTCTGCGCCTTCTCCAGGGTGCGGGAGCCGATGACGATCCGGTGGCCGGCCCGGGCCCAGCGAATGGCGAGCCCCGTGCCGAGATCGCCGGTGCCGCCGAGGATGGCGATTGTTTCGCGTGCGGAGCTGTCTGCCATGTTGTCACCTCGCAAAAACGGCCAATTATGCGGCCAATTTCCTGTGGGAGCGACCCGGTTTGCTGTGGGAGCGACCTCCTGGTCGCGATTCCGGAAGATCGCGGCCGGGAGGCCGCTCCCACACAGAGGCCGCTCCCACACAGAGGCCGCTCCCACACAGTTCAGCAAGAGTAACCGGGAAGCCGTGCGCCGGCATCCGCTTGACCGTCTTCGCGGGCTGCGGAATGCTTCGCCCGATCGGCGCAGCTCGGCGGGCGAGACATTGGCGAAGCAGAGCGCGGGATTGCTGCTGTACCGTCACGGAGAGCGGGGCATCGAGGTGCTGCTGGTGCACCCCGGGGGGCCGCTCTGGGCAAAGAAAGACGACGGCGCGTGGTCGATCCCGAAGGGCGAGCTCGACGAGGGTGAGGAGCCGCTGGCCGCCGCCCGCCGCGAATTCGCAGAGGAAACCGGCTCCCGGGCGGATGGCGATGCCGTTGCGCTCACGCCGGTTCGCCAGGCCGGCGGCAAGCAGGTTCGCGCCTGGGCGGTGTGCGGCGATTTCGACCCGGCCGCGCTCTCCTGCAATACGTTTTCCATGGAATGGCCACCCCGATCGGGCCGAGAGCAGGCGTTTCCCGAAGTGGACCGGGCTGCCTGGTTCACCCTCGCCGAGGCAGAGCGGAAGATCCTCAAAGGGCAGGCAGCGTTGCTGACGGAGCTGCCGGCAGTCGTCGACCCGAGGCCCGGCACCCCATGATGTTCCAGCGCCGCTTTCACGGGCCCATCGAGCGTGGCGAGATCACTTCGAGCGTGCGCATCTGGAAACGGCCTCACGTCAAGGCGGGCGGCCGCTACCGCCTCGGCAGCGGCGAGATCGAGGTGACCGGTGTGCGGGAGATTGCCATGGACGACATCACGCCGGCGCTGGCACGCCGGTCGGGCTTCGCCTCGGTAGTGGACCTCATGAAAACGGCGAAGCACGGCAGCGGCGAGCGGGTGTTCGTGGTGGACTTCCGGTACCTGGGCCAGCGTCTGCCGGACCCGTTGCCTCTCGACGATGCCTTGGGCACGGGGGCGGTGGCGGACCTCAGCCAGCGTCTCGAGCGCATGGACCGGCGTGCGGCGGCCGGCCCGTGGACGTGGCAGACGCTGCGTCTGATCGCCGCCGAGCCGGGTCTGCGCGCGGGTGATCTGGCGCTCGAGCTGGACCGCCCCCGCGACCAGTTCAAGCGCGACGTGCGCAAGCTGAAGGCGCTCGGTCTGACGCTCTCCCTCGAGACCGGCTACGAGCTTTCGCCACGGGGGCGGGCGTTGCTGCAGGCGGTGGGGGACGGCTGAGCCGCGTGCGGCCGACGACCGTCAGCCCTGCACGTCGATCTCGAAGGCGAAATCCACGGTGGCCGCCAGGGAGTTGGTGATGAGGCAGGTCTCCTCGGCCTTACGCAGAATCCGCTCCGCCCGGGACTGCGACTCGAGGGGGATCGTCGCCCGGGCGCGAATCCGCACCTCGGTGAAGCGCACCGTCCGCTCGACCTTATCGAGGGTGCCCTCCACGTCGCAGTCTACCGTGTGCCAGGCCAGCTTCGAGGCTCGCGCGATGGCGCGGAAGCCGAGCAGGTAGCAATCGGCCACGGCGGCCATGAGCAGGGTCTCCGGCGACCAGACATCGCCGGGGCCGTCGTATTCGGCGGGCGCGTTGGTGGCGAGATCGGGTAGTCCGGCGGCCCGAACGGTCACGTTGCCTGCATCGCCCCCGGCGTGAGCGTTGACGGCATATCGATGGGGAAACGGCTGCATGAAAAGTCTCGCGGCGATAAGCTTGCCGACATTGAATCCGACAACGCCTCGCGCTGCCATAGGGGAAGTCCGCGACGAACGCGCCGGCAGCGCGGTCAAGGAGAGGCTGGGTCATGGCCAACCGAGAGCCCGAGGTCGCGGCGCCGTTCGACTCTTCTGAGGAGGTGGCGTTGCTGTTCGATGGTACGGCTTCCCTGCTCCGGACCAGGGACCCGCTGGCCTTCATCGACGAGCTGTACCGCCGGCTCGCGGGCCTGCTGGATGTGGAGCTGTACGTTCACTTTGCCGTCTCGGCGGACGCGACCCATCTCGAGCTGGCCGCGGCGGCGGGCTTGTCCTCGCAGCAGCGAGCCGACCTGGCCCATCTCGACTTCAACCAGGCCGTGTGCGGCACGGTGGCGCACCGCCGCCAGCGAATGATCGTCAACCACGTGCAGCACTCGGACGATCCGTTGACGGAGGTCATTCGCTTGCTGGGGATCACCGCCTACGTCTGTCACCCACTCATCGTCGACGAGCGGCTGTTCGGCACCTTGTCTTTCGGCTCGCGGCATCACGAGACGTTCGAGCCGGGAGCCGTGGCGCTGATTCGAGCCGTCAGCAACCTCGTTGCGCTCGCCCTGGCGCGTGCCCGTGACGAGCAATCCCTGCGTGACGCCGATCGGCGCAAGGACGAGTTCCTCGCCACGCTCGCCCACGAGTTGAGGAATCCCCTGGCGCCCATTCAGTCAGGCATCGACGTGCTGCGCTTGCGTGCCGAAGACCCATTCGTCCAGCGTGTGGTGCCGGTCATGGAGCGGCAGATGGGCCACCTGACGCAGCTGGTGGACGATCTGCTCGACACCTCCCGTATCGCCAGGGGCAAAGTGGTGCTGCGGCCCGAGCCGTTGGATCTGAACGCGCTGGTGCAGGATCTGCTGGCAGAGCGCGCTCCGCCGGACCAACGGCACATTGAGGCGCGACTGCCGCCTGATCCGGTCGCCGTGAAAGCCGACCCCGTGCGCATGCGACAGGTGATCGGCAACCTGCTCGACAACGCCATCAAGTACACGAACGACGGCGGTCACGTGTGGATCTCGTTGGATGCCGAACCGGATGCGGTGCGCGTATCGGTGAAGGATGATGGCATCGGCATCGACCCGCAGCAGCTCGACGATGTGTTTACCGCCTTCCGCCAGGTCGAGCCGGCCACCGCTGGGCTGGGCCTCGGCCTGACCCTGGTCCGCCGTCTGGTGGAGCTTCATGGCGGTCGGGTGGAAGCCCGAAGTGACGGCAACCACAGCGGAAGTGAGTTCGTGGTTCAGCTTCCGGCGTTGCTTCCGAGCATGGATGAGGAGAAATCCGGTTGAGAGATCTGCACGATAGGGTCGCCTGGATCACGGGCGCCGGCACGGGCATCGGTGAGGCAGCGGCGGTGGCGCTGGCCGCCGCAGGCATGAACGTCGTGCTGTCCGGGCGGCGGGGGGAGAAGCTCGCCGAGGTGGCCGGACGCATCGGCGCGCGGGCGGAGACGGTGGCCCTGGACGTGGCGGACCGGTCCGCGGTAGATGCCGCGGCGGAGGACATCCTGCGGCGTCACGGCCGCGTGGACGTGCTTGTCAACAGCGCCGGGTTGAACGTCCGCGCCCGTCACTGGCACCAGTTGACCGCTGAGGACTGGGACAAAGTGATTCGCGTGGATCTGGACGGCGCGTTCTACTGTATCAGCGCCGTGCTGCCGGCCATGCGCACTCAGGGGGATGGGCTCATCGTCAATGTCTCCTCCTGGGCGGGCAATCACGTGTCGGCGATCACGGGGCCCGCCTACACCGCGGCCAAGCACGCCATGAACGCCATGAATGAGACCATCAACATCGAAGCCGGCATCGACGGTGTGCGCGCCTGCGCCGTGTGCCCGGGGGAGGTGGCGACGCCCATCCTCGACAGCCGGCCGGTGCCGGTGAGCGCCGAGGAGCGCCAGAAGATGCTGCAGCCCGAGGACTGCGGCGAGATCGTCGCGTTTCTCGCCCGCCTGCCGGCGCACGTGTGCATCAACGAGTTGACCGTCAGCCCGACGTGGAACCGGGGCTACGTCGGTCAGGCGCGGGGCTTACTGTAGGCGCGATCGGCCAATCGCGACCAGTTCGCAGCGCGGATCTCCGGCAGCAGCTTCTCGATGAACAGCCGCGTCTGAGCCACGAAGTCCTCGCCGTCGGCGGCGATGGGCCGCAGCACGAACTTGTGCACCCCGGCGGCGTGGAACTCGCCCATCAGCGCCAGGACCTCGTCGCTGCCGCCTACCGCCAGTAACCCATCCGGCGCGCGGCCCAGGCGCTTTTCCAGCAGCTGCCGGTAACGCGCCACCACGGGCTCCCCGGGGGAACCGAAGCGGAAGCCGAAGCCGGCGCCGTAGTGGTCCTCGTCGATGCTGCGGCCGAGCTCGGCAGTCCGCGCCTTGATGGCGGCGATCACCGGCGCCACCTGGTCCGCCGAATCGATGCCCGCCTGCCAGCCGGTGCCCCAGCGTGCGGTGCGCTCGATGGCCTGAGGCGCGGAGCCGCCCACCCACAGCGGCAGCGGCTGCTGAACCGGCCGCGGCGCGATGCTGGCGTCTTCCAGACGATAGCAGGCGCCGTCGAAGCTGACGCTGTCTTCCGACCACAGCCGGGAGAGGATCTCGAGCCCTTCGTCGGTACGCTTGCCGCGGCCCCGGGTTGGGGTGCCGGTGGCGGCGAAATCCCGCGACAGGGCGCTGCCGACGCCGAACGCGGGCAGCAGCCGACCGCCGGACAGGACGTCGATGGTGGCGCAGGCTTTGGCGGTGATCACCGGGTCCCGCAGCCCCAGACTTGCCACGTTCATGCCGAACTTGAGGCGCCGGGTGCCACCGGCGAGGGCCGCCATGACGCTCAGGCTCTCGAGGTTGGCATCGCGGCCGATGATCCGGTCGCTCTGCCACAGGGAATCGACGCCACCGTTGTCGCACAGGTCCACCCAGCTCCAGAACTCCCGGTGATCGGCGAACGGGAAGTTGGCAATGCCGAGGCCGGCGCTGACGGTCATGAGGCGGATTCCCTGGTGGTGCGGCTGGAGCGGGGATTGTACCGCGGACCGGGGCCATGGGTGTCGCCGCGGGAGCGCCCCGGTCGCAATCCCACGGCTCGCGGATCCAGCTCGTCCCGCAGCCGGTCGCCAAGCATGCTGGTGCACCAGACGGTCACCGCCAGCACCGCCGCGGGGAACAGCAGGGCCCATGGCGCCGACTCCATGGTCTGGGCGCCGTCGGCGATGAGCACGCCGAGGCTGGTGTCCGGTTCCTGCACGCCGAGCCCCAGAAAGCTGATGAAGCTTTCCGCCAGGATCACGCCGGGAACGGTGAGGGTCACGTACACCAGCGTCGGACCGGCCACGTTGGGCAGGACGTGCCGGCGCAGAATCTGGGGCGTCGTGGCGCCCATGGCACGCGCGGCCTCGACGAACGCCTGCTGCTTCACGGACAGGGTCTGGCCGCGGACGATGCGCGCGAGGTCCAGCCAATACACGGCGCCGAGCCCGAGGAACAGCAGGTACGGGCTGCGGCCGAACACCACCACCAGCAGGATCACCACCAGCACGAACGGCAGCGCGTACAGCACGTCGACGAAGCGCATCATCAGGTTGTCCGTCTGGCCGCCGAGGAAGCCGGCCGCCGCCCCCCACGGAATGCCCAGCAGCATGCTCACGGTGGTGGCGATGACGGCGATGGCCAACGAGACCCGGGCGCCCGTGGCGGTGCGAACGAGCAGGTCCCGGCCCACCAGGTCCGTACCGAACCAGTGGTGGGTGTCAGGCGGCGCTTCGAGGGCGTCCCAGTCCACCTGATCGGCGCCCCAGGACGACAGCGCGGGGGCGAGAAGCGCAAACAGCAGCACGATCGCGAGGCAGACCGTGCACAGCCTACCGAGCCGGCCGGACCACAGAGCGCGTCGAATCGCCCGCGCGAGCGCGGCGCCCATCAGCCGTGGATCCGAATGCGCGGATCGAGCCGGGCGTACGCCAGATCCACCAGCAGATTGAACACCAGAATGAACGCCGCGTAGACGATCACGACTCCCATCACCAGGGTGTAGTCCCGGTTCAGCGCCGCCTGCACGAAGTACCGGCCGATGCCGGGCAGGTCGAACACCTGCTCCACCACCACCGAGCCGGTGAGCATGGCGGCGGCAGCCGGACCCAGGAACGACACCACCGGCAGCACGGCGAGGGGCAGCACGTGGCGGCGCACGATACGGCGCCACGGCAACCCTTTGGCCACGGCCGTGCGCACGTGAGGCTCCGACAGGGTATCCGCGACGCTGGCGCGGGTGAGCCGGGCAATCGCGGCGGTGAACGGCAACGCCAGCGCCACCGGCGGCAGCACGTAGTGGGCTGGCGAGCCGACCCCGCCGGCCGGCAGCCACCCCAGGATCACCGCGAATACCAGCACAGCAAGCGGTGCCAGGACGATTGAGGGAAGGGCAAGACCGAGATTGCTGAGCGCCATCAGCGCCGTGTCCCAGCGGCCGCCCGGACGGGTGCCTGCCTGGACGCCCATCGCGACCCCGCCGCCGGCCGCCAGCAGCAGCGCGAGGCCGCCCACCAGCAGGCTCACCGGCGCCCCGCTTGCGACAAGCTCGTTCACGGAGAAGTCCTTCTGCTTGAAGGACGGCCCCAGATCGCCACGGACCAGCATCGACAGGTAGCGCAGGTACTGAGCCGGTAGCGGCTCGTCCAGGTGGTAGGCGGACGCAAGGTTGGCTTCGACCTCCGGCGGCAGGCGGCGTTCGCCGTCGAACGGTCCACCCGGAGCGGCACGCAGCAGGAAGAACACCGCGGTGACGATGATCCAGAAGGTGACGACGGTGAGAATCAGGCGGTGGACGAGGTAGCGGGTCATGGCCGCTTGCAGGCGCTCACGGGCGCCAGCGGAGGAAGCGGGCGGGGTGGGCGTCGCGGGAGTTGTCGTGCCAGCCGGCGAGCGCCGGGTTCACCAGCCGGCGCACCATGACCGAGTACAGGGGCACCACCGGATAGTCGGCGATGCCGATCGCCTCCGCCTCACGGAGCACGGCGTTGCGTCGATCCAGGGCCGCCAGCTCCGCCGCCGCTGCCATCTTCGCGTCGAAGCGCGCGCTGACGTACCCCCCGTAGTTGACGTCGCCGGTGTCGGATTTCCACAGCCCTAGATAGTGCTCCGGGTTGCTTTCGCCGAACCAGCCCGCCATGGCCACCTGGAAGTTGCCCTGCCTGAGGTCGCTGAAGTGCGCCTTGAGCTCCGCCTGGTGCAGGCTCGTCTGCACTCCCAGGCGCTGCCAGAAGGCGGCGATGGCGAGATTGCTGCGCTTGGCTTCGGTGCCGCTGATGTAGCGCAGGGTGATGTGGAGAGGATGGTCGGACCCGTATCCCGCCTCGGCCAGCAGCGTCTTCGCCTGCTGCAGACGCTCGTCCCGGCTCTTGCCCGCCCACGGCTCCGGCACCGGCTGGTAGTGCTTCACCATGGCGGGAACGAAGCTCGGGCTCGGCACGTTGCCGGCTCGCTGCACCTTCTCGGTGAGGGTCTGACGGTCCACGGCCAGGGCCAGCGCCTGGCGGACCCGGCCGTCGTCGAAGGGCGGCTGACGGGTGTTGAAGACCAGATAGACGATGGACAGCAGCGGCGAGAGCCTGAGGTCCCGGGGGTACTGCTCGCGCACCGCCGGCAGCTCCCCCGCGGGAAAGCTGCTGATCGCCTGCACCTCGCCGGCGCGGTAGCGGTTGTAGGCGGTCTGCTCGCTGGCTAGCGGCAGATACAGCACGTGCTCGATGGCCGCCGGGGCCAGGCCGGAATCCGCGAAGTGCGGGTTCCTGCGCAGGCTCACCTGGGCTTGGGGCTGCCAGTCCTCGAGCACGTAAGCGCCGTTGGAGACCCAGTGCTCCGGCTTGACCCAGTCGTCGCCGAAGCGCTCGATCACGTGGCGCGGCACCGGGTACCCCGTCGGATAGAGCAGGCGCTCGGGCAGGTACGGGTAGGGCCTGGCCAAGCTGATGACCACGGTGGACGGATCGGGTGCTGAGACCCCGAGTGCCGTCGCCGGCAGCTTGCCGGCGTTCACCGCCTCCGCGTTCTTCAGGGGATACATGAAGTAGGCGAGGCTCGCGGCCGTGGCCGGTGCCAGCAGCCGGCGGAAGGAGTAGACGAAATCGCCGGCGGTGAGCGGGACGCCGTCCGACCAGCTGAGCCCGGAACGGAGGTGGAACGTCCAGGTGAGGCCATCCTCGCTGACGTCCCAGCTGCGGGCCGCGCCGGGGACGACGTTGGCGTCGGCGTCGAAGGTGGTGAGGCCGAGAAACAGATCGGTCAGGATCGTCTCTTCCAGGCGCAGGTTGTAGCGGTGGGGGTCGAGGGTCTCCGGCTCCCCGGCGTTGCCGAGCCGCAGGGTCCCGCCGTCCGCCTGACCCGCTGCCGCCCCGTGAGCGGCAGCCGTCGCCCACGTCAGCACGATGCCGGCGCAGACGCAGAGCGCCGACCGAGTCATGGCCCGAATGATCATGATGCCGTGTGTCCCCGCCCGTTCGACGGTCTTCCAGGAGCGGCTCACGTTACTCAAACCGGCGCATGCGATCAAAGCCATTGATGCACCCGGAGGACCACCGGACAATGGGCGCCATGCAGTCACGGTCCCATCATGGCCCGGCCTCCGTGCTGGTTGCCGACATCGGCGCCACCAACGCCCGGTTCTGCTGGGCCGGGCCCGGTGGATTGCTCGGCGCGCCGGTGACGCTCGCCACTGCCGACTACGTCAGCAGTGCGCGGCTGCTGGACGACGCGCTGACCTTGCTGGGCCCCGCGCCGGCCCCATCCGCGGCGGCCGTGCCGGCCGCCGCGGCGCTGGCGGTGGCGGGGCCGGTGGTGGCGGGCCGCGGCCGGATCACCAACGGCAACGTCGCGTTCGATGCGGGCGCGCTGGCCCGGCGGCTCGGCTGTCCGGTGACCGTGATCAACGATTTTCACGCGGTGGCGCGTGGCCTGCCGGAGCTCGAGCAGTTGCTGCAGATCGGCGGTCTGGCGCCGGGGCCTGGCGTGAAGGCCGTTCTCGGACCGGGCAGCGGTCTCGGCATGGGGCTGCTACTGCCCCTCGGCGAGGGCTGGCACGTGCTGGCCTCGGAAGGCGGCCACGGCGACCTGGCCCCGGGCAGCCCGCTCGAGGCGGAGATCCTCTCGGTGCTGCAGATGACCCACCCCCACGTCTGCTGGGAAACGGTGCTGTGCGGGCCGGGGCTGGTACGTCTGTACCGCGCCATGTGCCAGGTCTGGGGCATGCCGCCGGAGGAGCTGACCGCCGAGCAGGTGAGCGCCCGCGGCGTGGACGCCGAGGAGCCGGTGTGTCACCAGACCCTCGAGGTCTTCTTCTCTATGCTGGGCGCTGCGGCCGGCAACCTGGCGGTAACCGTCTGCGCCCGCGGCGGCGTCTATCTCGCTGGCGGCATCCTGCCGAGGCTGGCCGATTTCGCTGCCCACAGCCCCATGCGCCGGCGCTTCGAGGAACGCGGGGCGATGTCGGAGATGGTTCGGGCGGTTCCGCTGTTGCTGATCCTCGATCCGGCGCCCGGCCTGGTGGGGGCGCTGGCGTGCCTGCGGGACGAGGCCGGCGAGCTCGCTCATGGCGCGTAACATCGACTGCTGCGGCGCGCCGGATCGCGGTTGTATGATGGCGTCTTGATTTGGCGTCGCGGCCGCGGTCCGGGGACCGCTCCTGCAGGCTGCGGCAACGACTGACACCAGCGAGGGGGACGAGCAACAATGACCATCAAAGTCAGCATCGGCGTCGGCGGCGCCGCGTCCGGCGCGCGGCGGGATTTCGACCGCCAGGTCAGCTACGTTCAGGAAGCCGAGAAGCTTGGGGTCGATGCAGTCTGGACCGCCGAGGCCTGGGGGCAGGACGCGGTCACGCCACTCGCGTATCTGGCGGCGAAGACGGAGCGCATCCGTCTCGGCACCGGCATCATGCAGATCAGCGCCCGTGTGCCGTCCATGACCGCCATGACGGCGCTGACCCTGGCGGCGCTGTCGAACGACCGCTTCATTCTCGGCCTCGGCGCCAGTGGGCCCCAGGTGGTGGAAGGGCTGCACGGCCGGCCGTTCAAGGCGCCGCTCAGCCGCATGAAGGAAACCGTGGAAATCGTCCGCCTGGCCTTCGCCGGCGAGAAGCTCGAGTACCACGGCAGGTATCACGAGCTGCCGTTGCCGGGCGGCGAGGGCAAGGCCTTGCGTCTGGCCCAGCCGGGCAACGACCGGATCCCCATTTACCTGGCCACCCTCGGTCCCAGGAGCCTGGAGTATACGGGCGCCGCGGCCGACGGCTGGCTCGGCACCTCGTTCACGCCGGAGCACGCGGACGCGCACCTCGAGCACATCCGCCGGGGCGCCGAGGCCGCCGGGCGGCGCCTGGAGGACATCGACATCCAGGTGGGCGGGACCGTGGCCTTCGGCGACGATCTGGACACGCTGGTGGCGCCGCTTCGCCAGGGTATGGCGTTCACCCTCGGCGCCATGGGGTCGCCGGACACCAACTTCTACAACGAAGCCTTCCGGCGCGGCGGCTGGGCCGACATCGCGGTGGAGGTGCAGAAGCTATGGGTCTCCGGCAAGCGCGAAGAAGCCATCGCCCGGGTGCCGGCGGAGATGGTCGTGCAAGCCAACCTGCTGGGTGATGAAGCGACGGTGCGGGAACGCATTCGCGCCTACCGCGATGCCGGGGTCACCACCCTGCGGGTGCAGCCGGCCGGGGACGACATGGAGCAGCGCCTCGAGACCCTGGGCCGGGTGATGGATCTGGTGCGCGCCGTCGGCTGATCGCGCCTGACCTGTGGGAGCGGCCTCCCGGCCGCCTTGTGGGAGCGGCCTCCCGGCCGCGATTCCGGATCGCGAGCAGAGCTCGCTCCCGCAGCCGACCCCTGTGGGAGCGGCCTCCCGGCCGCGATTCCGGATCGCGAGCAGAGCTCGCTCCCGCAGCCGACCCCGGGAGCGGCCTCCCGGCCGCGATTCCGGATCGCGAGCAGAGCTCGCTCCCACAGATTACCGGCTCTGCTTTCGCCCCCGCTCCTGGATCGCCGCGCGCCGGGCCGCCACCTTCTCCGGCGTGACCTCTCTGCGGCTGTGGGCCTCGCTGGCGCTCTGCTCGATGGCAAGCCCCTCGGCAAGGGTGGCATGCCAGCCGGCGTCGATGATCCGCTTGATCTCGCTGCGGGTGGCGGGATCGGTGCTGAGGATGTCCCGGGCGAGCTGCCGGCAGGTGGGCAGCAGGGCCTCCGGAGCGACCACCCGGTTTACCAGGCCCCACGTGCAGGCGGTCTCGGCGTCCAGGTAGTTGCCGGTGAGCGACAGCTCCTTGGCCCGATTCGCGCCGATCAGCCTCGGCAGCCGCTGGGACAGCCCCCACCCCGGCACCACGCCCACCCGCGCGTGGGTGTCGGCGAAGCGTGCCGCCGAGGAGGCGATCAGAAAATCGCACATCAGCGCCAGCTCGAAGCCGCCGGTGATGGCGTAGCCGTTGACGGCGCCGATGACGGGCTGGGACAGCCCGAGCACCGCGTCTGACAACGTCTGGCTGGTGATCGACGCCACCGCCGACGTCTCACCGCCCAGCTCCTTCAGGTCGAGCCCCACCGTGAATGCGCGGCCGGCGCCGGTCAGGATCACCACCTCGCTGTCGCGGTCGCTGGCGAGCTCGGTGAAGACCTCGGCGATGCGATTGCGCAGCGCGGCGGACAGCGCGTTCAGCGCGTCTGGCCGGTTCAGGGTGACCGTGGTGACGCCGTCGTCACGTTCCACCAGTACCAGATCGTCGGAACTCGTCATTACCTCTTCTCCTGTACGCTGTCGAGGTGGCGCACGATGTCCTCGGCCATCTCCTCGAGCAAGGGGTCCGGCAGATCGTGTCCCATGTGTTCGAATACCGTGAGCCGGGCGCCCCGGATGCTGTCGGCGGTGCGCTTGCCCGCCGCCACCGGCACCAGCGGGTCGGCGCCGCCGTGGATAACCAGGGCCGGCACGTCCAGTGCTTCCAGCGCCGTGCCGCGGGGCTCGCTGTGAAGGATGGCGAGTAGCTGCCGGGCGGCGCCCGTGGCGCTGTAGCCGCGATCGTAGGCGGCCTCTGCTAGTCGGGCGAGGCCCACCCGCCGGGAGTCGTAGAAGGTGCCGCCGATCACCCGCCAGCCGTTGGCAATGTGGGCGATGGCAGCATCCCGCGAGGCGGGCGGCGTGGAGACGAAGGCCTCCAGGGCCTCGGGCTCCGCCCCTGGCAGATCCGGGTCGCTGGTGGTCGACGCGATGGAGGTGAGGCTGAACACGCGGATCGATGCGTCCAGCGCCAGGCGCTGGGCGATCATGCCGCCCATCGAGAACCCCACCAGATGGGCGCCGCTCTGGCCGAGATAGTCCAGAAGCGCCGACGCGTCCTGCGCCAGGTCCGAGAGACCATACGGCGGCGGGACGTTTGCCGGGTCGGCGAGCACCGTCTCCATGCTGCCCACGTCCAGGTGGTCGAGCTTGCTGGACAGTCCCGAGTCGCGATTGTCGAAGGTGACCACCCGATAGCCGGCATCGGCGATCCGGTCGATGAGCGCGCGCGGCCAGTGAATGGTCTGGCAGGTCAGGCCGTGTATGAGCAGCACCGGTGGGTTGGCTCTGGCACCGTGCTGCTCGTAGTGCAGAGTCGCCGTCTCGGTTTCGAAGCTGGGCATGTGGTCGAAGTCGCCTTCCGTGAATGCGGGCGCGGCAAGTTTAGCAGGAGCTGGATTGAGGAACTCGTGGCCGGCTGGACGGGTCGGAGCGTTCGTGGCCGCTTCCCGCCACGTCGGGAGCGGCGGTTGATTTCACTGGCCCCGGCCGATTAAATGCCGACCCTTCGAAGCCGGCCGTCCAGGTCGATCGGCCGGTGGGGCGAATGACCGAGAGCTCGTAGGCATGCTCGAACCCAACCTGTGGCTCGCCAGGCTGCTCGTCGCCGGTTTTCTGCTGGCCCTGTCCGGCTGCGCGAGTCTCGTCGGATCGGTGGCCAGCGGCATGGCCCAGGATCTCGGCAGCGCCATCCTCGACAACTCCGACGTCGCCATGGTGCGCGACGGCGCCCCGGCCTACCTGCTGCTGGTGGACGGGCTGGTGGCCCAGAGCCCGAAGAACCCCGATCTGCTCCGCGAAGGGGCTCTGCTGAACACCGCGTACGCCGCCGCCTTCGTCGACGATGCCGATCGCAGCCGCAACCTGAACGCCAAGGCGCTCAGCCTGGCCGAGCGCGCCGTCTGCGCCGGCATCCACAACGGCTGCGGGGTTCGCACCCGTCCCCTCAAGGCCTACCAGGCGTGGCTGGAAAAACGCGACGAGCAGGACGTGCCGCTGCTCTACCAGCTCGGTTCGAGCTGGTCGGGCTGGATCCGGGCGAACAGCGACGATTTCGCCGCCATTGCCGAGCTGTCCCGGGTAAAGGCGCTGATGAAGCGGATCATCGAGCTGGACGAGGGCTACGACTACGGCGGTGCCCATCTTTACCTGGGCGTGTTCGACACGCTGTTCCCGCCGGCCATGGGCGGACACCCCGAGGAAGGCAAGCACCATTTTCAACAGGCGATCGAGCTTTCGCAGGGCAAGTACCTGCTCACCAAGGTACTCTACGCGCAGTATTACGCCCGGCTGGTGTTCGACCGCGAGCTGTTCGAACGCCTCCTGAACGAGGTTCTAGCCGCCGACCCCCACGTGCCGGGCCTGACATTGATGAACGTGGTCGCGCAACAGCAGGCCACCAAGCTGTTGGAATCTGCCGATGAATATTTCTGAACATCCGTCTTCGCGCTTCGTACCGCTGCTGCTCGCCGTGCTGCTGCTGCTGACCGGCGCCGCCCGCGCGGCGACCCTGAAGATCGCTACCTTGTCTCCGGAGGGCTCCGCATGGATGGAGCTGCTCAGGGCCGGCGCGAAGCAGGTGGCGGACGAGACCGACGGCCGGGTCACCTTCAAGTTCTATCCCGGCGGCGTCATGGGAGACGACAAGGCGGTGCTGCGCAAGATCCGGCTGCGTCAGCTTCAGGGGGCCGTGCTCACCGAAGGCGGGCTGGTGCAGACCTACCCGGATATCCAGATCTACGGTCTGCCGCTGGAATTCCGCTCCAACGACGAGGTGGATTATGCCCGCAAGCAGCTCGACCCGGTGCTGATGAAGGGGCTCGAGAAACAGGGCTACGTATCGTTCGGCTTCGCCGAGGTGGGCTTTGCCTACGCCATGTCGAAGAACCCGGTGACCAGCGTGGAGGACGTGCAGAAGCAGAAGGTGTGGACTCCCGACGGCGATCCCGGCTCGGCCCGCGCGCTCGCGAGCTTCGGCGTAACGCCCATTCCGCTGGCCATTGCCGACGTGCTGAGCGGGCTGCAGACGGGGCTCATCAATGGCGTGGCGGTACCGCCCGTGGCCGCCATCGCCCTGCAGTGGCATACCCAGCTCAAGTACATCATGGACATGCCGCTGCTGTACGTGTACGGCCTCTTGGCGGTGGCGGACGGTCCGTTCGAGCGCTTGTCTGAAGCGGACCAGTCCGTGGTTCGGCGGGTGATGGGCGACGTCGTGGAAAAAGTCAATGCCCGCGCCCGTAAGGACCAGCAGAGTGCCATGCAGGCGCTGGTCGATCAGGGCCTCGAGCAGACCCATCCGAGCGAGCAGGAGGTCATCGAGTGGCGCGATTACGCCAGCAAGGCCAACCGCCAGATGGTGGAGGACGGGCTGCTCTCCGCGGATCTGAAAGAGCGACTGGACGCGCTGCTCGAAAAGTACCGGTCCGGGCTTGATTGACCGCCTGACCAGCGTCCTCCACAGGGTGGAGAGCGGCCTGCTGGCGGCGCTGCTCGCCACCATGATCGGCGTCGCCGCCTACCAGGTGATCGCCCGCAACGTGTTCGACTCGGGGCTCCTGTGGGGCGACGCGCTGGTGCGCGTGCTGGTGCTGTGGGTCACGCTGGTCGGCGCCATGGTGGCCTCCCGTCGTGACGAGCACATCCGCATGGACCTGGTGGCGCGGTTTCTGAGCGAGCGCTGGAACCGGCGCGTCCGCCGCCTCACCAGCGCCTTCACCGTCGCCGTCTGCGGCCTCTTCGCCTACCACAGCGGCCGTTTCGTCTGGTTCGACTATCAGGATGGCGTGACCGCCTTCGCTTCCGTTCCCGCTTGGGTCTGCGAGACCGTGATGCCGTTCGGCGCGGGTGTGATGGCGCTGCGCTATCTGCTGCACATGGTCAAACGACGATGATCTGGCTCGGCATCGCGGCGCTGGTGCTGGCCCTGGTGGCGGGGGCGCCGCTGTTCGCGGTACTGCTGGGGGCCGCCATGCTGGGCTTCGTCGCGTCCGGTATCGATCTGGCGGTGGTCGCCATCGAGGTCTACCGCATCGTCGACACACCGCTGCTGGTGGCGCTGCCGCTGTTCACCTACGCCGGCTACCTGCTCGCCGAGGCGCGCACCTCGGAGCGTCTGGTGAATCTGGTGCTGGCCCTGTTCGGCGGGCTGCCGAGCGGCCTCGCCATGGTCGGCTTCGTCGCCTGCGCCGTATTCACCGCGCTGACCGGCGCCTCCGGTGTCACCATCGTCGCGCTGGGCGCCTTGCTGCTGCCGGCGCTGGTTCAGTCCGGCTATGACGAACGCTTCAGCCTGGGGTTGGTCACCACCTCGGGCAGCCTCGGTCTGCTGCTGGTGCCGTCGGTGCCGCTGATTTTGTACGGCGTGGTGGCTCAGCAGCTCAATGTGGGGCCGCCGTTCACGATCTTCCAACTCTTTCAGGCCGGCGTGCTGCCGACCCTTCTGATGCTGACCTTGCTGGTGGCCTGGACCCTGTGGCGCCATCGTGGCGGCGCGGTGCCGCGCACGTCGTTCTCCTGGCCCCGACTCTGGCGTGCGGTGAAGGATGCCCGCTGGGAGCTGCCCCTGCCCATCGTCATTCTCGGCGGCATCTACTCCGGGCTGGTGGCGGTATCCGAGGCCGCGGCGCTCACCGCCGTCTACGTAACCGTGGTGGAAGTGCTGCTGTACCGCGAGGTGCGCTGGCGCGAGGTGCCAGGGGTCATGGTGGAATCCATGGTCATGGTCGGTGGCATCCTGCTGGTGCTCGGCGTCGCGCTCGCGTTCACGAACTTCCTGGTGGATGCGCAGGTGCCCCAGCACCTGTTCGAGGTGATTCAGGCGCACATCCACAGCGCGGTGGGATTCCTGCTGCTGCTGAACCTGCTGCTGCTGATCCTCGGCGCCATGCTCGACATCTTCTCTGCCCTGGTTATCGTGATTCCGCTGATCCTGCCGGTGGCCGTGAACTACGGCATCCATCCGGTGCACCTCGGCATCATCTTCCTCGCCAACATGCAGATCGGCTACTTCACACCGCCGGTGGGCATGAACCTGTTCATCGCCAGCTACCGGTTCAAGCGGCCGCTGCAGGATCTGTATCTGGCAAGCTGGCCGTTCATGGTGGTGCTGCTGATCGCGCTGGCGCTGATCACCTACGTGCCGTGGTTCAGCATGGCGTTCATGGGGTAGAGCTCAGTCTCGGACTGGACGTTTCGCGAGCTTGCGCTGCAGGGTGCGCCGGTGCATGCGCAGCGCCCGGGCGGAAGCCGAGATGTTGCCGTCGTCGTCGGCCAGGACCCGCTGGATGTGCTCCCACTCCAGGCGAGCCACGGAAGGCGGCGCGGCAGCGATGGGCACGTCCGACGTTGGCGGCTCCTCGAGGGCGCGCAGGATCTCGTCGGCGGTCGCGGGCTTGGCGAGGTAGTTGCTCGCGCCGCGCTTCACCGCTTCCACCGCCGTGGCGATGCTGGCGTAGCCCGTCGGGCAGCTTCAGGTCGACGACCGCCAGCGCCGGCGGCGCCTGGCCTGCCGCCTGCCTGGCGGCGGCCAAAGAATCCGCCTCCCTGACCCGGATGCAGGTGCCGCCGCCGCTGCGTGCCATAGCGCGCACGGAGCCGCCGGCACGCTCGATGCTGCTGTTGGCGAGCAGCAGCCCCGTGCCCATGCCGTCGCCCGCTTCTGCACCAATCAAGCCCGGCCCGCGATCGAGGATGTCGATGCGCACGCTCGCACCGTCCCAACGGCCAACCAGCTCGACCGTCTCACTGACGGCGGCGGCGTTGTCGAGCAGGTTCAGCAGGGCCTGGCGCAGGGCGGTCTCCACGTTCAGCGTGGGCGCCGCGTCGGCCGGGCCGATCTCCCACACGAGGTGCGTCGTCGGGGAGAGCAGCTCGAAGCGCTCCCGCAGTTGGGCGAGCAACACGTCGGCGCGCAGCGCCTCGGGCGTTGGGGAGGCGGACGCGCGGAGGCGCTCCAGTGCGGCGCGACACACGCCCACCTGATCGAGCAGCACCCCCAGCTCGTCCCGCGCCGCGCCGTCCGTCTGGGATTCCAGCTCGGCGGCGATCACCGCGATGGTCGCCAGCGGCGTGGACAGCTCGTGGGCGGTGCCGGCGGCCAGGTTGGCGACGCCGATGATCTGTTCGTTGCGCAGGTTCCGCTCCCGCTCCGCCACCAGCGCACGTTCCCGGTCGCGCAGGGTGGCCGCCATGCTGGTCCCGAAATAGGCGACCAGAGGCCGCGAAGGCGGAGCCCTGGTGGCCGGCTTCGTGCAGACGGAAGGAGTCGACGAGCCTGGACGCACGCTGTGGCTCAAGCTCGACACCAGCTTGTAGATCGCCGCTCCCTCGCCCTCGACCTCACGGCCACATCCTGGCGCACCAGTACTGGTTGAACTGCCAGATCGCCTTCTCGTAGGGGGAGAGTCGGCCTTGCGCGGTCAGCGGGGCATTCAGTCCCTGCCATGGCCCGCGGTTGGCGGCGATGTCCTCGGTGTGGACGTGACTCAGGGTCTGCTTCAGCATCTCCCGTCCCGCGGCATCCAGCTCCTCGGCCTCCTCGGGACGCAGCAGCGCGTGGATGTACAAGGTCATGCTGTCGTGGGCGGTGGGCCGCAGCTCGTACCAGACCACGGTGCCGCCGGTGGCGGCGAACAGCAGGTCGGGGAAGACGCAGCCGGCCAGCAGCTCATCGTCCGGGTCGCGGCCCGGCATGTGGAGCAGCGCCCATGGCGCTCCGTGATTGTCTTCCACGAACGAATCGCGGGCCGGATAGGTGGGTTCGAACGTGGTGCGGTGGATGCCGACGTGGTGGTAAGCCTCCATGAAGTTTTCGACCAGAATCTTCCAGTTCCACGGGCTGTCGAACGCCAGGGTGTCGACGGTGACCAGCGCGCTGAAGTCGTAGTTGCCGATGAGCGGGTCGAGCTCCGCGAGTCGCGGCGCCAGAGGTGCGCAGTGGGGATCGAGGTTCGCGAACACGAATCCCTGCCAGACTTCGGTTCGAAGTTGCGGCAGGCGGCATTCGGACGGCGCGAAGCCTTCCGCTCCTTCCATCATCGGCGCGCTCCGCAGCCGGCCGTCGAGTTCGTAGGTCCAGTGGTGATAGGGGCAGACGAAGCGGGTGGCGTTGCCGGATCCTTCGGCAACCGGCATGGCGCGGTGGAGGCAGATCCTTGAGAAGGTGCGGATCCGGCCGTCCTGGCCGCGGACCACCACCACCGGTTGATCGAGCAGATCGACGCAGCGGAAGTCGCCGGGGTCGGCAACTTGATCGGCCCTGGCTACGCACTGCCATTCCCGCTGGAATATCCGCGCGGCTTCCGCCGCGAACACCGCGGGTTCGGTGTAGGCGGCCGGCGGCAGCGTCCAGGCACGTTCCAGCGGCGCCGTCACTCTGGCCATTTCCGCCGGTTCGAAGATGTCATGCATCGATGAATGTCCTCTCAGCTTTCCTCACTGGATCCTAACGGCCGCTGGTGCCGCAGCCCCACCATCACAGGCACGCTCGCCAGCACCGGCAACCAGAACGACACGACCCGGTACAGCAACGTCGCGGCGATGCTGTCGGCCGCGGCGATGCCGTGCAGCACGAAGTACCCGCTCATGACCACCTCAAAGCTGCCGGCGCCCGCCGGGGCAGCTACCACCGCGACGCCGGCCATTGCCAGGATCAGCCCGGTGAACACGACCCACGGCGGCGGCACCACCCCCAGCGCGTAGAAGATGGCGTACAGGGCCAGGCAATTGCAGAGCACGGCCGCGTACTGCCAACCGACCATGCGCAGGAAGCCGGCGGGATTCGCGGCAATGAGGCGCTTGCCGTCATAGTACTGATCGAGGAAGCGCTCGACGCCCTCCTCCGGCCAGCGGCGGCCGACCAGCCTGGCCGCGCCGGCGCTGACCCGCCGGGCGAAGCCGAGCAGCCGTTGCCGGTCTCGTTGCAGGTAGTACAGGCCCGCCGCCAGCACGACGAGCGCCACACCCGGCAGCAGCCCGATCGCGAGGTTCGCGCCGGAGGTGGCGGGCGCGCCGGCCAGGTAGACGAGCACCCCGATCACCAGCGACGCCAATGCCACCGCGTTGCTGAGGGTGTCCACCAACGCCAGCATCGAGGCGCGGCCGGCGGCGACGCCACGCTGGTGGAAGGCGTAGGTGATCACGGCGTAACCGCTGGCGCCGCCGGTGGGGATGAGGTGGTGAGCGGAGGTGGCGGCCAGTGCGGTGCGGGCGAGGAATCCGCGACCGAACGAGTAGCCCATGGCGCGCAGCGCGATCCGGTAGGCGCAACCGCGGCTGACGAACACGCCGGCGATGGCGACCACGGCGGCGAGCATCAGCCACGGCGAGACCCGGCCGATCAGGCCGATCGCCCGGGCGAGCTCGGCCCGGTTCCACCAGGCGAGCAGGCCGACGGCAGCGAACACTGCCACCACCAGCGTCCAGTGCAGGATCCGCGGCCAGGTCATCGGCGCGCGCTGCCCCACCACAGCCAGAGAAAGCCGCTGACACCGGCCAGCGCGGAGGCCAGCAGCACGCCGGTCTTCGCCATCACCAGCAGCTCGGGGTCGTGGGCGAAGCCGAGCTCGGCGATGAACATGGCCATGGTGAAGCCGATACCGGCGAGCAGCGCGACGCCGGCCACCTGGCTGAAGCGGGTGCCGGCGGGAAGCTGACCGATGCCGAACCGGAGCGCGAGCCAGCTCGCGCCGGTGATGCCGGCAAACTTGCCGAGCACGAGTCCCAGTATCACGCCCAGGGTGATGGGGTGAGTGAGGGTGTCGCCGAGCGCTGCCGCCGGCATACTGATGCCGGCGTTGAAGAAGGCGAAGATGGGCACCACCAGAAACGCCACCGGCAGGTGGAGGCCGTGTTCGAGCCGCTGCAGCGGCGTCTGCACCTTGTGGGTGCCGTTCTCCAGGGTCCGCACCACCGCGCGCAGCTCCTGATTGGTCATGATGCTGCGTCCGGGCTCGTGGCTGGCGTCGAATCGCCGCATCAGCTCCCGCACGTGGACGCTGAACCGGGCTGGGTCGAACTTGGGACGCGCCGGGATGGTGAACGCGGTGAGCACGCCGGCCAGGGTGGCGTGCACGCCGGACTTCAGGAGCGCGGCCCACAGCACGGCGCCGAGCAGCAGATATGGCGTGCGGCTGCGGATGCCGGCCAGGTTGATGATGACGAGAGCGGCGAGCACCGCCGCCGCGATGAGGAGGGCCTTCCACACCAGGGTCTCCGTGTAGAAGAGGGCGATCACCACCACCGCGCCCAGATCGTCGACGATGGCGAGGGCCGCGAGAAAGGTGATCAGCGCCTTCGGCACCCGGCCGGCCATCAGCACCAGCACCCCGATGGCGAAAGCGATGTCGGTGGCCATGGGGATGCCCCAGCCTCGGGTAGCCTCTCCCGCCGGGTTCACGGCGAGGTAGATCAGCGCCGGCAGGACCATGCCGCCGACGGCGGCGACGATCGGCAGGGCAGCCTGGCGCGGCGCCGCGAGCTCCCCCACCAGGATCTCGCGTTTGAGCTCGAGGCCGACGACGAAGAAGAACAGCGCCATCAGGCCGTCGTTCACCCAGTGGTGGAGCGACTTCACGATGCTGAAGTCGCCGACGCTGATGCCTACGGGTGTGTGCAGCAGGGCCTGGTAGGCGCCGGAGAAGCCGGTGTTCGCCACTGCCAGGGCCACCACGGCGGTGGCCATCAGCACGAGCCCGCCGGTCGTCTGGCGGTGCACGAACTCCTCGAACGGCGTAAGCACCCGGTCGAATGCGTTTTCCCAGGGAGCGTGAAACACGCCGTCTTCCACCGGCGCCTGCCGATCCCTCATCGTTGCCTCGAGGTCGCTGCTTTGGATACGCGTTATACGCGAAGGGGCGGCACGGCACGAGCCGGCCCGCAAGCTGGCAACGGTGCTCAGGGGCCGCTATGGAGCAGGCTCACCTCGGCACCCAGCAGGCGGGTCAGGGATTTCAGCGGCATGGCCCGGCTGAACAGGTACCCCTGGGCGAGGTCGCAGCTCTGCTCGGCGAGGAAGTCTAGCTGTGCCTGGGTCTCCACCCCCTCGGCGACCACCTGCATGCGCAGCCGGTGGGCCATGGCGATGACGGCGGCGGTGATCTCCATGTCGTCGCTGTTGTGGGGAATGTCGGTGATGAAGGTGCGGTCGACCTTCACTGTGCTGATCGGAAACTTCTTCAGGTAGTTGAGCGAGGAATAGCCGGTGCCGAAATCGTCGATGGCCAGGCGGATGCCGAGCTGGTGTAGACGCTGGACGATGCCGGCGGCCACCTCTACGTCTTCCATGAGCATGGTCTCGGTGATCTCCACCTCCAGCAGCTGCGGGTTCAGGTGGGCGCGGCGCAGGCTCTGGCGGATCGTCGTCACCAGGTGCGGGTCGCGGAACTGGCGGGGCGAGATGTTGACCGCAATGCTGAGCGGCGCGCCGTGCTGGTCGGCCATGAGCCGGCCGGCGGCACACGCCTCCTCGATCACCCAGTTGCCGATCTCGACGATGGCGCCGGTGTCCTCGGCGATCTCGATGAACTCGTCCGGCGTCACCACACCCCGTTCCGGATGGTTCCAGCGCAGCAGGCACTCCACCCCCACGATGGCGCGGTCGGTGATCCGCACCGCGGGCTGAAAGTACAGCTCGAACTCGCTGCGTTCCAGGGCCCGGCGCAGCTCGTACTCGGTGCGCAGTCGATGCACGGCATTGGTGTTGAGCTCTTCGCTGAAGAACTGATAGTTGTTGCGGCCCTTCTCCTTGGCGCGGTACATCGCCAGGTCGGCGTTCTTGGTCAGCGCGTTGGGCTCGGTGCCGTCGTCGGGGATAACCGTGATACCGATGCTGGTGGTGACCACCAGCTGGTGCCCGGAGATGGTGATGGGGTGCTCCAGCTCGCGCAGGATCTTCTCGGCAACCCGGCCGGCGTCGCTGGCGGCCTCCACGTCGTAAAGCAGGATGGTGAACTCGTCGCCGCCGGGCCGGCCGACGGTGTCTTCCTTGCGCACGCAGTCGAGCAGGCGGCGCGCCACTTCCCGCAGCAGCGCGTCCCCCGACTCGTGGCCCAGGGTGTCGTTGACCCGTTTGAACTGGTCGAGGTCCAGGTACAGGAGCGCGGCCTTCAGCTGATGCCGGCGGCAGTGCTCCACCGCCTGCTGCAGCCGGTCATTGAACAGCCGCCGGTTGGCGAGCTCGGTGAGCGTGTCGTAGAACGCCAGCCGCTCCATCCGCCGCTGGCTGGTCTTCATTTCGGTGATGTCGGCCACCTGCATGATGCTGTACAGCGGCTCGTCGCGGTCGGTGCGCTGCAGCACGATATGACAGTTGGTCCAGATCTCGAGGCCATCGGCGCAGAGCATGCGCCGCTCTCCGCGGACGGCCACCTCGTTGCCGCGCACCAGCCGCTCGAGCTGCTCTTTGAGGTCCACGCGATCATCCCTCGGCACCAGCCGCGAGACGTGAACGTTGTCGAGCGCGCGGTCGGGATAGTGAAGCAGCTCGGTGGCGAAGCGGTTGGCCTGGAAGATGTGGCCCTGGGGGTCCAGCAGCATGATGCCGATGGGTGCGTTCTCGAACGCGCCGCGGAAGCGCTCTTCGCTGCGCCGGAGCTGCTCCTGTGCATGGCGGAGCTCGGTGATGTCCTTGACGATGCACAGAAAGCTCGGCTCGCCGTCGATTTCGGTGGCGGTTCCGCTGACCAGGGCAGTCACCTCCCGTCCCTTCAGGTTCCTGAGCCGCATCTCCCGATTGCCGACCCGTCCGTCCCGCGAGAGGGCGTCGATGACCTGGTGCAGACTGCCGGCGTTGGTCACCGCCTCGAGCGCGCTCAAGGGGCGGCCGATCAGCTCTTCGGCGGTGAAGCCGGACCCCCGCAGGAAGGCAGGATTCACGTCGCAGATCGCCAGGTCCCGGCGGCGCAGGATCAGCACCCCGTCGGGGCTGCGGGTGAACACCTGACGGAACTTCTCCTCGCTGCTGCGGGCGGCGAGCTCAGCCTCCAGCCGCTTGCTGATGTCCCGCGCGATGCCGAGCACGCACAGATCGCCGTCCACCTCGATGAAGCGCAGGGAGATCTCCACCGGCACGATGTGGCCATCGGCGCTCTTCAGCATGACCTCCGCGTCGGTGATTTTGCGTTGCCGCGCGAATGTGGCGATCAGCGACTCGCGGGCGTCCGCGCTCTCCCACAGATCCAGATCGCTGGCGCGGTGGCCGATCGCAAGCTCCCGGGAAAAACCGAGCAGGCGAGTGAAGCTGGCATTGAAGTCGATGACCGTGTCGTCGCTGTAGCGGATGATGAGGATGGCGTCCGGGCTCGAGTGAAAGACCCGTGAAAACCGGTCGTCAGGAGAGCCCACCTGCAGACTCGAGGGCGTGGCGGCCACCCGCCCGCAGATGCGGAGGCTGCCGTCCGCGCGGGCCGTGAAGGTGAGCTTGAGTGGTTGCGTGCGGCGGACCGGGTCGCACGCGGGGCGAGCGCTGCCGTCGCGCCTCTGCAGGCGGAACGTCGGCAATCCCATGGCTTCTCCCGGGGTCGCCCTGGCCGCCCGGACCGTCTCTACCAGCATGGGCAGCATCCGCGACGGTACCAGCTCGAGCAGGCTCATCCCGCGCAGACTGTCGGGGTCCGGGGCGAGAGCAGTGGCGCCAGGTCCGCCACAGCGGGTGATGCGCGATTGGGGGTCGAGCTCGATCTCGAGATGGCCGACCTCCTCCGGCACCGAAGGTGCCGCGGGCACCGAAGGTGCCGCGGGCACGGAAGGTGCCGCTGCCATCTCCGCGGGTGGGTCCGCAGCTGGCTGCACCTCTTCGGCCGACACCGGCGGCGGCTGGTGGTCGATGGTCGGTGCCACGAGACGGCTCGGCGCGAGGCGCCGCGGCCGCCCGGTCGCGGCCAGCAGGGCGAGGAGGCCAGCGACGGCCAGCGGCAGCAGCAGCCACGGGAGCGGCACCATGGCGCCAACCGCCGGCAGCGAAACGGCCGTATACCTGCCGTTCCACGCGGCGAGCGCCAAAGCGAGAGTCCCCAGCGCCACCAGCCATGGCCGCGCTTCGTAATGCTTCATAGTGCCTGCTGTTGTGTCCGTTGCGCAGCGGTGGCTATGCTGTAGGCGTCGCGTGCGCCTACGTCGTCCATGAACTGCAGTCTCAAGCTATCCGTCGGCGGTCAGGGCCTCTATGACATCTCGCACAAAGTCTGCGACGTGGTCGAAAAATCCGGGGTAAGTGAGGGATTAGTCACAGTTTTCATCCGTCACACCTCGGCGAGCCTGATCATCCAGGAGAACGCTGATCCTGCCGTGCAGCGGGATCTCGAGGCGTGGCTCGACCGGCTCGTGCCCGAGGATGACCCCCGCTTTACCCACACCGCCGAGGGGCCGGACGACATGCCGGCCCACATCAAGGGCGCGCTCACCGGCACCAGCCTGTCGATTCCGCTGATGGACGGCCGCCTTACGCTCGGTACCTGGCAGGGCATCTATCTGTGGGAGCACCGCCACCATCGCGGCGAGCGGGAGGTAATCGTCAACGTGATGGGCGGTTCCTGACCTCGTCCATCCACCGGCGGTGGCCGTCCGGATCGAGAATGATGGAGGCGAAGTACAGCAGCATGTCCCGGTGCTCGGCCGTGAGCCTCGCTTCTTTCATCGCCTGCTCGCCCGGCTTGCCGTTGAGGTAGCGAAAGCACGAGGTGAGGGACTCGTCGGCGCCGAGCACGGCGGCGATACGGCCGTTCACGACGTCGTGCAGCGGTTCCAGGTGCTCCTCGCCGATGCCGCAGCCCGCCGGGTCCAGCACCACGTTGACCCAGAGCGTGCCGACCAGGATCCGGTAGCGGTCCTTGTCGATGATGCCTTCGGCCACCGCGGCGCGGCTGGTCAGGTCGTCCAGCAGCGGCGCGAAGTGGCTGGCGAGTTGAGATTGAAGTTCAGACTGGGTCATGGTCTGGCGGCGGTTTCCCGGCCGCCAGTGTACGAAGCCCCCCGGTGCCCGACAACGACCCGAGCCGGCCGCAGCGGCGGCCATTTGCAATGGCTCCGGCCGCTCAGTAACTTAGCCATCCCGTTTCGGCTGGAAGTAGCATCCCCCGTGCTCGAGTTCGATCGTGTGGCCCTGCCGGAGTCGACCGTGGCGCTGCGCGCCGAGGTGCGTGAGTTCCTGAGAGACCAGGCGGAGCACCTGACCCACCGCAACTCCGATTTCACCACCGGCCACGACCCGGTGTTCTCCCGCAAGCTCGGCGCCCGGGGCTGGATCGGGATGACCTGGCCGAAACGCTACGGCGGCGGTGAGCGCAGCTTCTTCGACCGCTACGTGGTCACCGAGGAGTTGCTGGCGGCCGGGGCGCCGGTGAGCGCCCACTGGATCGCCGACCGGCAGAGCGGCAACCTGATCCTGCGGTTCGGCAGCGAAGCGCAGCGCCAGCACTACCTGCCGCCGATCACCCGCGGCGAAAGCTACTTTTCCATCGGCATGAGCGAGCCGGGCACCGGTTCCGATCTGGCGTCGGTGCGCACCACGGCCCGACGCACCGACGACGGCTGGTGCATCAACGGCACCAAACTGTGGTCCACCGACGCGCACCGCAACCATTACATGATCGCCCTGGTCCGCACCGAGCCGCCGTCGGACAACCGCCACGCCGGCTTGTCACAGATCATCGTCGACCTGAAATCGGACGGCGCCGTGGTGCGGCCCATCCGCAACATGGCCGGCGGCGAGGATTTCAACGAGGTCGTGTTCGACGACGTGGTGGTGCCCGACGACCGGGTCGTGGGCGAGCCCGGCAACGGCTGGCAGCAGGTGACCAGCGAGCTCGCCTACGAGCGCAGCGGCCCGGAACGCTTCCTGTCGGCATTCCGGGTGTTCGTGGAGCTGGTTCGGGTGGCCGGCGAGGCACCGGAGCCGCCGCTGTCCACGGCCATCGGCCGTCTCGCCGCCCATTTCCTCACCTTGCGGCGCATGTCCATCTCGGTGGCCGGCATGCTGGAGAGCGGCAAGAGCCCCGACGTGGAGGCGGCGCTGGTGAAGTCCCTGGGCAACGACTTCGAGAAGCTGCTGCCGGAAGTGGCGCGACTGGCGGTTCCGCAGTCGGCGCGGCAGGGGGACGACTACCGGCGCTTCCGGCAGGCGCTGACCGATACCCTGCTGCTGTCGCCATCATTCACCATTCGAGGCGGGACCCGCGAGATCCTCCGTGGGGTGATCGCCCGGGGCCTGGGGCTGCGCTGATGGACACCGATCGACTGCTGCTGGAGTCCGCAGAGCGGATCTTCGCCGACCACTGCGACAAAGCCGCCCTGGACGCTGCCGAGCGGGGGGAGTTCCCCACCGCCGTGTGGCGCGCCCTGGCCGACAACGGCTTCCTGGAGCTGGCGCTCCCCGACAGCGGCATGGCGCTGGCGGACGCGTTCGCCCTCATCGGCCTCGCCGGCCGCCACGCGGTGCCCCTGCCCCTGGCGGAAGTTCTGCTCGCCAACCGCTGGCTCGCCGAACCGAGCCGCTTCGTCACCATCGGCACCGTGTCCGGCGGCCGAGTGGTGGAAGCGCCGTGGGCACGCCAGGCGGACATCGTGCTCGGTCTCGACGTCGCCCGCGACGCCTACGTGATCGTGGAGCCGCGGGCGCGCGCCGACGTCACCCAGGGCAGCAACGCCGCCGGAGAGCCCCGCGACAGCCTGGAGGTTCCGCCCGGGGCCGAGTGGATCTCCGTCGCCGAGCCCGCTGCCGCGTATCTGGCCCTGTCCCGGGCGGTCGCCATGGCCGGATGTCTCGAGCGGCTGCTGGAGCTGACCCTCCAGTACGCGGGTGAGCGGGAGCAGTTCGGCCGTCCCATCGGCCGCTTCCAGGCCATTCAGCACAATCTGGCGGTCATGGCGGGAGAAACCGCCGCCGCCCGCCGCGCGGCGGATGCGGCAATGGAAGCGCTCGGCGGCGACGGGGAGGTGCAGGACGCCCGGCGGCTGACCCTCGAGGTGGCGGCCGCCAAAGCCCGCGTCGGCGAAGCGGCCGGCATCGTCGTCGAGATCGCCCATCAGGTGCACGGCGCCATGGGCTACACCTACGAGCACCGGCTGCACCACTTCACCCGGCGCGCGTGGGCGTGGCGGGACGAGCACGGCGACGAGGCGTTCTGGCAGCATCGGCTCGGCCGCTACGTGGCGGCCGTGGGCGCCGACCGGGCGTGGGAATTCCTCGCCACCCGTGGCTGACGCCTTCCCCGCCCGCCCGGAGCCGCCGCTGCCTGTGGCCATCAGCGAGTGCCTGCTCGGCAGCGAGGTGCGCTACGACGGCAGCAGCGCCCGGTCCTCGTTTCCCCACGCGGCACTGTCGGGGCTGTTCGATTACCGGGGCATCTGTCCGGAGGTGGGTATCGGGCTCGGCACGCCCCGCGAGCCCATCCGCCTGGTCGGTGACGTGGCGGCGCCGCGGGTACGCGGCGTGAAGGACCCCGCGGTGGACGTGACCGAGGCGCTGGCGGAGTACGGCCGCCGGCAGGCCGCCCAGCTGGACGACGCCACAGCGCCACGGCCGCGCGTGGCCGGCTACGTGTTCATGAAAGGGTCGCCGAGCTGTGGGCTGTTCCGGGTGAAGGTGTATCCGGATCGAGCCGTCGGCGAGGCAGCCGGCGCGCCCGTTCGCACCGGTCGCGGCGCCTACGCAGCCGCGGTGGCGGCGAGCCTGCCCAACCTGCCGGTGGAGGAGAGCGGCCGTCTGCACGATCCGGTGCTGCGGGAGAACTTCGTCACCCGGGTCTTCGCCTGCGCCCATTGGCAGGCGCTGGAACGGGCCGGCATCACGGCGGGCCGGCTGGTTGAGTTCCACAGCCGTTACAAGTATCTGCTCATGGCCCACAGCGTCCCGCACTATCAGCAGGCAGGGCGGCTGATCGCCCATCTGGCCGACGACCTGGACGGCAAGGCGTCCGACTACGAAGCGGTGCTGATGGCGGGGCTGACCCAGCCGGCGAGCCGGCGCGGTCATGCCAACGTGCTCTCTCACCTGCAGGGTTACTTCAAGCGCCAGCTGGACAACGCCAGCCGGCAGGAGCTCGACGCAGTGATTCACGGTTACCGCCGCGGCGAGCTGCCGTTGCTGGCGCCGATCACCTTGCTCAAGCATCACCTCCGGCAGCACCCGGATCCTTACCTGGGTCATCAGGTGTACCTCGACCCCCATCCCGGCTACTCCGGTCTGCGACGGCCGCTCTGAGCGCCGCGCTTCCGAGCGCCGCGCTTCCGAGCGCCGCGCTTCCCAGCGCGCGTTTGCCAGGCTACATCTTTTCCTTCATTCCTTTCCGGATCAGCCAGGCGTTCACCGGCATAGCGGTGAAGAAGCCGAGGATCATCGCCAGCTGCATCATCATCCAGTAGCTCGCCGTGTCTTTGGCCAGGCCCGGCGCGAAGATCAGCTCCTGGTAGATGGCCATGCCGCCGAACAGGCCGGCCTGGAACGCGACGATGGAGAGGGTGTCCGCCTTGATGGCGGCCCAGATGCCACGGACCTTGCCGACGTCGCGCATCGGCACGATGGTGAAGTACTGGAAGATGATCCCAAGGGTCCACGCCCAGACGAAATCCATCGCGAAATCGGCAAACAACGCCTTGCCGGCAAGGGTGAGCCCGAGGGTCGCCACCAGCCACTCGCCAGCGATGTCGCCCAGGGTGCAACCCGCGCCGCAATGGCTGACGGCTTTGCTCAGCACGATCCATTGCGGCATCTGGTCGGGGTCGGGCTCGCCGGCGCGCTCGATCACCGGCTGGGACTTACGCCGCCCATGGGAGAAGTAGAACCACAGCGCCACCGGGCCCCAGTAGAGGGCGGTGATGGGATATACCAGGTTCATGATCCACATCTTCTGGCGGTACCCGCGCAGGAAGATATCGACGGCGATCACCAGCGCGCTGGCGAAGGCAATGGCGAGGCTGAACCAGCCGACGGTCTCGATCCAGCCGGCGGGGTGAAAATGCGTTTCCATCTGCTAAGTACTTACGTTCTGTTGTCTGGTTGTTGCCGTGGGCATCCATCATCCATGGCAAGGTTCGGGCAAGGTTCGTGCCAGGGAAACCCTCGCTACATAGACTCCGGCTGGCGGCTGGCAGCGCGTTCGCCAACGGCTCATGACTTGTTAACAACAGCATGAAACCGAGCGGCCGGCAGACGCGTGCCGTCAACTCCCCACGGAGACCGTCCCCAGACGCGCGCTCGATTCCTGCAGGCTCTGTTGCCGGTACAGCTCGAAGTAGTGGCCGCGTGCTGCCATCAGCGCCTCGTGGCTACCCGACTCGGAGATCCGGCCGTCCTCCACCACGACGATGCGGCTGGCGTTCCTGATCGTCGAGAGCCGGTGAGCGATGACGAAGGCGATGCGTCCGTGCAGCACGTTGGCGAGCCCCTGCTGGATGCGCTGCTCCGTCTCGGTGTCCACCGACGAGGTGGCCTCGTCCATCACCAGGATCTGCGGGTCCGCGAGAATCGCCCGCGCGAACGAGATCAGCTGCTTCTGCCCTGCCGACAGGCGGCTGCCGCCTTCACCGACCTCGGTGTCGTAGCCGTGCTCCATCTGCTCGACGAACGCGTGGGCACCGGCGAGGCGCGCCGCCTGCTCCACCTCCCGGTCACTGGCCTCGAGGTCGCCGTAGCGGATGTTGTCGCGGATGGAGCCGCTGAACACGTGGGCGCTCTGCAGCACCATTCCCAGGTTCGACTGCAGCCAGTGCAGGCTTCGGCCGCGGTAGTCCGCGCCGTCGATCAGCACCCGGCCGCCCGTCGGCTCGTAGAACCGGCAGATCAGGTTCACCAGGGTGCTCTTGCCGCCGCCGGTGGGGCCGACGATGGCGATGGTCTCGCCGCGATGCACGGTGAGGTTGACGTCCTTCAGCACGGGCCGCGCCGGATCGTAGGCGAAGCTCACGTGTTCGAGGTCGATGCGCTCGATGCGCTCCCCGCCGCCGTCCGGCGCTAGGTCGGGTTCGCCGCCGCCACGGGACCGGTGGGCCATCGCCCGGCGTACGTCGGCGGAGTCCTGAATCTCCGGCTGCGCCTCGATCAAGCTGATGATCCGCTCGGCTGAAGCCTGCGCCATCTGCATCTCGGCGAACCAGTGGCCGAGCTGCTCGACGGGGTCGAAGAAATGCCGGGTATAGGCCATGAACGCCACCAGGGTGCCCGCGCTGATCACCCCGCCGAGCAGATCGAAACCGCCGATGGCGAGGGCGAGACCGGAGGCCAGGCTCGCCAGCGTTATGACGATGGGTACGTACACGGCGGCCTGGGTCATGTTCAGCACCGACGAGCCGTACATGGTGCCGGTGAGGTGGCGGAACTCGTCCAGGTTCGGCTGCTCGCGCACGAACGCCTTGCTGGTGAGCACCCCCATGATGGCCTCGTTGTACGACGCCGTGATGCGGCTGTTGGTCTTGCGCACCAGTCGCGCGCTGGAGAGGATGCGCCGCTGGAAGCGGGACGAGACCCACGCCAGAGCCGGCATGATGGCGAGCACGGCCAGCGCCAGCTTCGGGCTCATGACCAGCATGGCGACGGCGATGCCGAGCATCATGGTGCTGCCCCAGACGAGATCCAGGAAGCCCCACGCCAGGATGTTGGACAGCCGGTCGCAGTCGGACGTCATACGCGCCATCAGCCAGCCGACGGGCCGGTAGTCGTAGAACGAGAACGACAGGCGCTGCAGGTTCGCGAAACCGTCGCGGCGGATGTCATGGCTGACGTGGGTGCGGATCTTGCCCCCCATCCAGATGAACGTGCCGATGGACGTGGCGATGGTGAGCGTGCACGCCAGGTAGCCGAGCATCCACGGCGTCAGGCTCGCACCGACGCCCAGCCGTTCCACCTGATCCACCACCCCGCGGGTGATGAGCGGGAACGTTACCTCGCAGCAGGCGGTGACGAAGGCGCAGCCACCCAGCAGCGCGAGCTCACGCGGGTAGCGTCGCGCGTAGGCGAACAGCTTCTTCCACAGCGCCGCGTTGATTCGCGAGGCCAGAGCCTCCTCGTCGAAGCCGTCGTCGAAGTTGTCGTCGTCGTAGTTATCCACGTTACTCTCCCAGTTCCGCGGCGGCCGCGCCGCGCGTGCGGGCGACGTCGCTGCGAATGGCGGCGTCCAGCGCGCCTTGAATCTCGCACAGGCGGCGGTACGGACCGGGCGCGGACGCCAGGGTCTCGTGATCGCCGAGCTGCACCAGCCTGCCCTCGTCGAGCACGGCGATGCGGTCGGCGTGCATCACCGACGACAGCCGGTGGGCGATGATGATCGTCGTCTGCCGCCCTTTGCGGCGCCGTAGCGCCTCGAGGATTCGCGCCTCGGTGCCGGTATCCACGGCCGACAACGAGTCGTCGAGCACGAGCACCGGTGGGTCCTTCAACAGTGCCCGGGCCAGCGCCAGCCGCTGGCGCTGACCGCCGGAGAGGGTGACGCCACGCTCGCCCACCATGGCGTCGAAGCCGGTGGAGAACGACAGCACGGAATCGTGAATCGCCGCTTCCTGGCAGGCCTCGATCAGCTCCTGCTCCGGGGCGTGGGGCCGGCCCACCGTGAGGTTGGCGCGGATGCTGCGGGAGTACAGGAACGGCTCCTGGAGCACCACGCCGATCTGCCGGCGCAGCCACTGGCGGCTGGCGGAGCGGACGTCCCGGCCGTCCAGACGCAGCGACCCCTGCTCGTAGTCGTAGAGCCTGAGCAGTAGCCGGATCAGGGTGGATTTGCCGGAGCCCGGCGGCCCGACGATGGCGACCGTCTCGCCCGCCGCGATGCTCAGGCTTACGTCCCGGAGCACCGGGCGGTCGGGCTGGTATGCGAAGGACAGGTGCTCGATCTCGATGGCGCCCGCGACCCTCCCTTCCGAGGGGGCCACTTCCCGCGACTCTTCCGGTTCGGTCAGCACCTCATTGATGCGTCCGAGACTCACCACCGCTTTGCCGGTGTCGGTGAGCACACGCCCGAGCTGGCGCACCGGCCAGATCACCATGGCCACGTAGGTCATGAAGGCGAACAAGGTGCCCACGGTCATGGTGCCGTTCGTCACGTAGGCGGCGCCGGCGAACAGCACGATGCCCACCTGGCTCATCGACAACAGATCGCTCACGCTCCAGTACAAACCCATGAGCTGGATGAGCCGCTGATTCAGGTTGCGGAACTCGGCATTGCGGGAGGCGAACTTCTCGATCTCGTAGGATTGGCGGGCGAACGCGCGCACTACGCGGATGCCGGTCAGGTTCTCCTGCAGGGTTGCCGTCATGGCGCCTTCCGCCTCATCGGTCTGTTGAAAGACTTTCTTCACCCGACTGAAAAACAGGTAGGCGCCCAGGGTGAGCAGCGGCATCAGGCACACGGCCAGCCACGCCAGGCGCAGGTCCATCCAGAACAGGATCGGCATCACGCAGGCGATCAACGTTATGGCGCGGCCGATTTCCACCACGTCGCTGGCGAGAAACACCCGCAGTGTTTCCACGTCCGAGCTGGCCCGCTGCACCAGATCCCCGGTGTCGGCGGTGTCGTAGTAGCGGGCCTGGAGGTGATGCAGCCGCCGGTACAGCTCCTCGCGCACGCGTCGCACGATCGATTCCGACGCCAGCGCCGCGAGCCGGCCGCGGGCGTACAGGCACAGCCCGCCGAGCGCGGTGAGCGCGACGGCCGCCAGCGCCGACAGGCACAGATAGACGAGGAAGGGCCGCTCACCGTCCAGGCGGCGGGCCAGCCACAGGATGGGGGGCGCCGCGTAGCCGAAGTCGTTCTCCACCACCACGTCGATGGCATACCGGCCCACCAGCGGCGCGCCGAACATGAACAGTGCAGTGGCTGCCATGGCGAGGATGGCATAACCGTAGCGCAGCCGCTGCCCACGGGTGATCTGCCACAGGGTGGTCGGTGCGCCGGATCGGTCGAGCCGGTTCGTCGTCATTGTCGTCTTTCCTGCCAGGCGGCGTATGCGCGGCGCCGCGTCTTGTTGTTCAGGTTGACGAGCGGGTGGTGACGGTTCTCGGTAGGTCGGAAACGAAAAACCCGCTCGGGTGTCGAGCGGGTCGTGAGAAGGCTGGTAGCTGACTCAGGACCGGCTCAACGCATGCCGGACGGACCTCCGGCGGCGATGCGATCGTCGTCTGCACCGCCTGCGAGGGCGAACGGCAGGGTTCGCGCATCAGGTCGATATCTGTGCAGAACGATTCTCATCGCACCCTCCTGGGTTCAGCGAAGGCGGATAGTACGCCCGACGGGTTGACAGATCAACGGGGATGTGGGGGAGTGATCAGGGATGTGGGGGAGTGATGTGAAGATCGCGACCGGGAGGTCGCTCCCACAGGTCGCTCCCACAGGTCGCTCCGCGACAGGTCGCTCCCCGCACAGGTTGGCGCCCACACAGGGCGCGACCTCACTCCGCCAGCTTCACTACCATCTTCCCGACGTTGGCCCCGGTGAACAAGCCGATGAACGCTTCCGGTGCCCGTTCGATGCCTTGGTGAACGGTTTCCCGGTACTTGATGTCACCGGCTTGCACCCAGGCGGTCATGTCGCGACGGAAGTCGTCGGCCAGGTAGTCGAAGTGAGAGACCAGAAAACCCCGGAGGGTCAGGCCGAGGCCGATGGCGACCGCCAGATTGCTCGGGCCGGGCACCGGTTCGGTGGCGTTGTATTGCGAAATGGCGCCGCACAGGGCGATGCGGCCGAAAGGGCGCATGTGGAAGAGGGCGGCCTCCAGATGATCGCCGCCGACGTTGTCGAAGTAGACGTCCAGTCCGTTCGGCGCGCCTTGCCGCAGGTGGTCGAGCAGCCGCCCCTGGTGATAGTCGAACGCGTAGTCGAAGCCGAGCTCGCCCTCGAGCCAGGCCGCTTTGTCCGCGCTGCCCGCGCTGCCGATCACGCTGCATCCTTTCAGCCGGGCGATCTGGCCTGCCACGCTGCCCACGGCGCCGGCCGCGCCGGAGACGAACACGGTCTCGCCGTCCTTCAGCGACGCCGCGCCGGCGAGGCCCACGTACGCCGTCATGCCCGGCATGCCGAGCACGCCCAGGTAGGCGGACGGCGGTGCCGCGAGCTGTCCGAGGTGGCTGAGCTGGCTTGCCGGTGCGGTGAACGCCTGGCGCCAGCCGAGCTGACTCTCCACCACGTCGCCTTCGTGGAAATCGGCATGGGCGGAGGCCGCCACCCGGCCGATGGCCCGCCCGGTCAGGGTCTCGCCCAGCGGGAACGGCGGCGCGTAGGACTTTCGATCGATCATCCGTCCGCGCATGTACGGGTCGACGCTCATGCACAGGTTGATCACCTGCACCTCTCCGGGCTGCGGGTCCGGTACCTCCACGGTCTCGAGCTCGAAATCCCCGTGCTCGGGCATGCCCACCGGGCGCTTCCTGAGCCGAACCTCTGTGCTTTGCATGGCGCTCCTCCTCATGGCTCGGGCTGATGGTCGCACCGCCCGACGGCCGGCGTCGACGGTATACTGCGGCCATGAGCACAGCAACCGAAGCCGAACGGCGGGAGCGGGCGGAGGCCCTGCTGGACATCCTCGAGCTCGAGCCCATCGAGCAGAACCTGTACCGTGGCCGCAACGAATCGCGGGAGGGCCGGCGGCTGTTCGGCGGCCAGGTGCTGGCTCAGTCGTTGTGCAGCGCCTGCGCCACCGTCGAGGGCCGGCGCCCCCATTCGCTGCGCGCGTACTTCATGCAGGCGGGGGATTCGGGGCGCCCGGTGCTCTACGAAGTGGAGCGCATCCGCGACGGCAAGAGCTTCACCACCCGGCGCGTGGTGGCAATCCAGCACGGCGAAGCGATCTTCAGCATGGACGTGTCGTTCCAGGTGGAAGAGAGCGGCTTCGAGCACGCCCATCCCATGCCCAATGTCCCGCCGCCGGAAGAGCTCGAGGACGACGTGGCGGTGGCGGCCCGGCTGGCGACGCGCCCAACGAGCCTCAGCCCCATGACGGGCAGGGTGCGGCCGTTCGAGATGCGCTCGGTGTTTCCCCTCGGCAGCGATGGCTGGCAGCAGGACCGCTTCTGGAATCCGGTGTGGATCCGCTTCGCCGCGCCGGTGCCCGCGCACCCGTGGCTGCGCTACTGCCTGCTCGCCTATGCCTCGGACATGGGCATGGTCTCCACCGCGGCGCTGCCTCACAGCACCGCCAGACCACGCGCCGGCCTGCAGATGGCGAGCCTCGACCACGCCCTCTGGATACACCGTGACGTGAGCCTCGACGACTGGCTGCTGTTCCACAAGCGCACCAGCGCCGCCCAGGGCGCCCGCGGGCTGGTCCACGCGGAGTTCTTCGGCCGCGACGGCACTCTGCTGGCGTCGGTGACCCAGGAGGGGCTGCTGCGCGATCGCGCACCCTGACGCCTCCTTGATGTGGGAGCGGCCTGTGGGAGCGGCCTGTGGGAGCGGCCTCCCGGCCGCGATCTTTCTGGCCTAGGAGCGATCTCCCGATCGCGACCAGGAGGTCGCTCCCACACACACACAGCGGTCAGTAGTATTCGACGTCGCGGATCTTGAACGCGATGGCGAGACCGCCGGTGAGCAGTTCCAGGGCCCGGGCCGTGTCCTCCGGCATGGGGAGGTGGGTAGCGTCCACCTCGAGCTGATTCCAGGTGGGGTCCACCGCGTGCCACTCGCCATCCACCAGCAGCTCGTTCCAGGCGTGGAACCGGAACGCCGGCGGGCGCTCGTCGGCGTAGGCCAGGCCGAACACCGTGCGGGTGGGGATGCCGAGGGCGCGGCCCAGGGTGGTGAGCAGGTCGGCGTACTCGCTGCAGTCTCCGGCGGGCTGGTCGAGCAGGGTCAGCACGTGATGCCGGATGCCGTCGTCGCTGTAGCGCAGGTAGCCGTTGACGAAATGGGTGAGCGCGGCCACCTGCTGCCAATGGCCGTCGATGCCGGCCACCGCCTGGCGGGCCATCGCCAGCACGCGGGGATTCGAGGCGGGATAGTCGCTGGTCCGGGCCAGCTCGTTGCCTTCGAGCCGGGGCACGCTGACCGCATCGGCGGATCGGCGCAGGATGTCGCCGTCGGCGAGCGTTGGCCACAGCTCAGCGGCGCTGATGCCCCCCTCCACCTCGAGCTCGAGGGAGCGGATGGCGCCGTGATCGCGCAGCGGCCGGTCGGTCGGCACGAAGTAGCTCGCCGCCTGCAGCGCCGTGCGCGGGGCGAGGGCCTCGCTGCGGGACACCTGCCGGAGCTGGAAGACGCCGGACAGCGTCATGCTCACCGGCCGCAGCTGATCGTCGAGCTGAATTTGCGTGGCATCCTGCGGTGCCGGGTTCTCCAGCCGATAGCCGGTGGCGTTCTTCTCCACCACCCGGAACTGCCGGAGCACCACTTGGCGGGCGCCGAAATCCAGAGCCCGGGCGACGATGGTGGTGTGCGGCGCCGGCCGCGACCGCCGCAGCCACGTCTCGAACCCCAGGTAGTCGCGCAGGGTGAAATCGAGATCCAGAGGCCGCGCGCGGCCGTCGTCCCCGGCGCCGGTGGCGGCCATGACGTAGCCGTCACCGCGGCGGGTGATGCGGGTGACCTCCGGACGGTCGGACTTACGGCTCCGCTGCCGACCCTCGATCAGCCCGTAGGGCGGCGATGCGGCGAACGTGAGGCGTTCCTCCACCCTCACCGGGGCGCCCTCGCTGAGCACGAACCGCAGATCGCTGTCGAACCGCCAGCGCCCCACCGCGTCGCGGTCGCCCCGGGTGTGAAGGAAGCCCACGTGGCGGTCGTCCAGCATCAGCCGGTACCAGCGCTCGCCGCGCAGCTCGGCGGCGCTCGCCAGGGTGGGATCGGTGTGCCCCGCCAGGAACCAGGCCAGGCAGCCGAGCAGCACGGCCACGCCGGTCCCGTGGATGGCTCTGATCAACACGGCTTTACGCTGCTCCCGCCATGACCGCCATTGTACAATGGCGGCTGCCGGCGGGGCCCTCGTCGCGTACCCTCGCAAATCCGACCGGAAAGACATGCATCAGGATATCAGAGACTTCATCCGCCAGCGCATCGCCCGGGACCTGGAGACGGGCGTGGTGAAGGGCGGTGTGGTGACCCGTTTCCCGCCGGAGCCGAACGGCTACCTGCACATCGGTCACGCCAAATCCATCTGTTTGAACTTCGGCGTGGCCGAGGAGTTCGGCGGTGTCACCTACCTGCGCTTTGACGACACCAATCCGCTGAAGGAAAACGAGGCGTACACCGAGGCCATCGCGCGGGACGTGGCGTGGCTCGGTTACACGTGGGGTGATCGGCTCACCCATGCCTCCGACTATTTCCAGCAGCTCTACGACTTTGCCGAGGAACTGATCGGCAAGGGCAAGGCCTACGTCGACAGCCAGTCGCGGGAGGAGATCCGCGACAGCCGCGGCACCCTCACCGAGCCCGGGCGCGAGAGCCCCTGCCGTGACCGCTCGACGGAGCAGAACCTGGAGCTGTTCCGGCGCATGCGGGCCGGCGAGTTCGCCGACGGCGAGCACGTGTTGCGGGCGAAGATCGACATGGCCTCGGCCAACATCAACCTGCGCGACCCGGTGCTGTACCGCATCCGCCATGCGGTCCATCACCGCACCGGCGACGCCTGGTGCATCTATCCCACCTACGACTACACCCACTGCATCTGCGACGCCCTGGAAGGCATCACCCATTCTCTGTGCACGCTGGAGTTCCAGGATCACCGGCCCCTCTACGACTGGGTGCTGGACAACATCAACGTCAATTTCCATCCGCCGCAGATCGAGTTCTCGCGCCTCGGCCTGGAGTACACGGTGATGTCCAAGCGGCTGCTGAACCGGCTGGTGGACGAGAAGCTGGTGGACGGCTGGGATGACCCGCGCTTGCCGACCCTGGCGGGACTCCGTCGTCGCGGCGTCACCCCCGGGGCGATCCGCGATTTCTGCCGCCGGGTGGGCGTCACCAAGCAGGACAACCTGGTGGAGATGAGCCTGCTCGAGTTCTGCATCCGTCAGGACCTGGAATCCACCTCGCCGCGGGGCATGGCCGTGCTGGATCCGCTGCCGGTCACGATCACCAACTATCCCGGCGCCGGGGAGACCCTCGAGGGGCCCTGGCACAGCCAACAGCCCGAGCTAGGCAGCCGCGAGCTGCCGTTCGGCCCCAGGCTCTACATCGAACGGGACGACTTCGCCGACGTGCCGCCGGGCAAGTACAAGCGGCTGACCGCCAATCAGCCGGTCCGGCTGCGTTACGCCTACATCATCGAGTACGAGGATGCGGTCCGGAATGCGGCCGGGGACGTGGTCGAGCTGAAGTGCCGCTACGTGCCGGAGTCGAGGAGCGGCTCCGACAGCAGCGGCATCAAGACCAAGGGCGTGATCCACTGGGTGGATGCCGAGCGCGGCGTGCGGGCGCGGGTACGCATCTACGACCGCCTGTTCGCGGTGCCGACCCCGAGCGCGGATACTCTCGCCGAGGATTTGAACCCCGAGTCCCTGAAGGAGGTGGAGGCGGTGGTCGAGCCCGCCGTTGTCGACAGCGACGCCGAGCGCTTCCAGTTCGAGCGCATCGGCTACTTCTGCAAGGACCGCGTGCTGCCGGGGGTCTTCAACCGCACCGTGACGCTGAGGGACAGCTATCGCCCCGGCGCTGACAAGGGCGGGGGGGGATGACCGAGCCTTATCGCGATCCGGGCCGCGACGTCGAGGCGCGGCTGAAGGATCTGTTGGGCCGCATGACCCTGGAGGAGAAGCTGGCCCAGCTGGGCTGCGTCTCCGCCGCCGACCTGCTGGCGGAGGACGGTTTCGACGACGCGGCCGCGGAGCGGCTGCTGGTCGACGGCATCGGCCACGTCAGCCGCACGGGGGTCGCGAGTCTCACCCCCGCCGCCAGCGCCCGTTTCGCCAACGCTCTGCAACGGTTTCTCGCCGAGCGGACCCGGCTGGGCGTACCGGCCATCGTGCACGAGGAGGCGCTGACCGGCTGCCGTGTCCTCGGCGCCACCCGGTTTCCCCAGGCCATCGGCCTCGCTGCCAGCTGGTCGCCGCAAGGCGTACGGGCTGTGGCGGAAGCCATTCGCAGTGAGCTCAGGGCCGCCGGCACCCGGCAGGCGTTGGCCCCCGTGCTCGAGGTGACCCGGGACCCCCGCTGGGGCCGGCTGGAAGAAACCTGCGGGGAAGATCCTTATCTCACTGCGCGCCTCGGCGTTGCCTGGGTGCGCGGCCTGCAGGGCGCAGATGTGTCCAGCGGCGTCATCGCCACCGGCGGTCGCTTTCCCGGCTGCGGTCTGCCGCAAGGCGGATTGAACGGCGCGCCTGTGCAGATCGGTCCCCGGGAGCTGCGCGAGACGTTCGTCGAGCCGTTCGCCGCCGCCATCCGGGAAGCCGGGCTGCAGTCGGTGATGACCTCCGCGAGCTCGGTGGACGGTTCGGCGCCGGCCGGCTCCCCGGAGATCCTCGACGGGCTGCTGCGCGGCGAGCTCGGTTTCGACGGGACGGTGATCGCCGACGATGCCGGCGTCGAGGCGCTGGTGCGCCATCACGCCGTGGCCGACAGCAAGGGTGCCGCCGCCGTGCTGGCGCTGGCCGCCGGGGTGGATCTGGAGCAGCCGGGGCCGGACTGCTTCGGCCAGCCGCTGAGGTCTCTCGTGGCAAGCGGCAAGGCGGATGCGGCGCTGGTGGACCGGGCGGTGCGGCGGGTGCTGAAGGCCAAGCTCACGCTCGGGCTGTTCGACGAACCGTACGTGGACGAGGCCGCTGCGGGTGCGTCGTTCGGCGGTGCCGACGCGCGGCAGCTCGCCCGCCGGCTGGCCGAGCAGTCCGTGGTGCTGCTCGCTAACGATGGCGTTCTGCCGCTCGCGAACGGCTGTCGCTGCGCGCTGCTCGGGCCGGCGGCCGACGATCCGCGACTGTTGCTGGCCCGTGCCGACACGGATTGCGGCGGTGTGACCACGCCGCGGCAGGCGCTGGAGGCGCGCTGCCGGCTGGAGTACCGGCCGGGCTGCGCCATTACCGGCGACGACGTCTCGGACATCGCCGCGGCGGTGGCTGCGGCGCGGGCGGCGGACGTGGCCGTGGTCTGCGTCGGCGGGCGCAGCGGAGCGGCGCCCGACTGCACCAGCGGCGCGTCCCGCGATGCCTCGGACCTGCACCTGACCGGCGTGCAGAGCCGGCTGGTGGCCGAGGTCGCCGCCACCGGAACCCCGCTGGTGCTGATGGTGGTGGGCGGCCGGGCCTTCGCCCTGCCGTCCGAAGCGGCGGTCTGCAACGCGGCCCTGATGGCGTGGGTGCCGGGACAGGAGGGCGGTGAGGCGCTCGCCCGGGTGCTGCTCGGCGAGGCGGACTGCGGCGGCCGGCTGCCGGTGACCCTGCCGCGGTCGGCGGGTCAGGTGCCCGTCTGCTACAACCATCGCTCCGGCGGCGGCCGCAGCCTCAGGCTCGGCGATTACACGGATCTGCCGGTTCGGCCGTTGTTTCCCTTCGGCCACGGGTTGTCGTACACCACCTTCGAGTACCAGGCGCTCACCTGCCCCGACACCGCCGATGTGCACGCGACCGTCAACGTCGAGCTCACCGTGCAGAACGTCGGGTTCCCGCGCCGGCGACGAGGTTGTTCAGCTCTACCTTCGCGACAAGGTGGCCGACGTGGCGCGGCCGGTGCGGCAGCTCGCCGGCTTCGTGCGCCTGTCGCTCCGCGCGGGCCAGCGCTGCCGGGTGAAGTTCGTGCTGGACGCGAGTCAGCTTGGTTACTATGACCGGCAGATGCGATTCACGGTGGACCCGGGGGAAGTGGAGCTGATGGTGGGGTCGTCGTCCGGTAACATTCGTCTGCGCAAGACGGTAGTCCTGCAGGGCGAGCGGCGGCCGTTGCAGCACCGGCAGGTAGTCGCCACCCAGGTGGAAGTCACCGAGGCAGAGGAGGCCGAGGCATGATGCCGGCGAGCTATGCGCAGACGGTAACCCTGATGGAGGTGAGCCCCCGGGACGGTCTGCAGAACGAGTCCGCGACGCTGTCCACGGAGGAGAAGCTGCAACTGTTCAGCACGCGCTGGACGCGGGGTTCAAACGCATCGAAGTCACCAGCTTCGCCCATCCGGCCAGAGTGCCGCAGATGGCGGACGCTGAAGCCGTCTGCCGCGGGCTGCCGCAGCGGGGCGACGTGCATTATGCCGGCCTGGTGCTGAACCGCCGCGGCTACGAGCGGCTGCTCGCCACCGAACGGCTCGACGAAGCCGGGGTGGTGGTGCCGGTCACCGACACCTTCGCCGAGCGCAATCAGGGCATGACGGCGGACGGGTGTCTGGCCATGGCGCGTGACGTGCTGGCGGACGCGGGCCGGCGTGGGCTCAGGGGCCAGGTCACCCTGGCGGTGGCCTTCGGCTGTCCCTTCGAGGGCGAGGTGGCGCTCCAGCGGCTGGTCGACATGGCCGACGCGCTGGCCGAGGCCGGGCCGGTGGAGATCGCGCTGGCGGACACCGTGGGCGTCGGGTGTGCCGGGCCAGGTGCTCGAGTACTTTTCCGCGCTTGCGGGAGCGGCTCGGGCCCGGGCATGCCCCTGCGCGCGCACTTCCACGATACCCGCAACACGGGCATCGCCAACGCCTTTGCCGCGCTGCAGGTGGGGGTGGAGACCCTGGACGCCAGCCTCGGCGGCATCGGCGGCTGCCCGTTCGCGCCTCAGGCGACCGGCAACATCGCCACCGAGGATCTGGTGTACATGCTCGACCGCATGCAGGTGAGCCACGGCGTCGACCTGGACCGGCTGCTGGAAGGTGCCGTCTGGCTTCAGCACGCGCTCGGCAAGACGTTGCCGTCGCGGGTGCTGAAGTCGGGCGGCTTCCCGTCCGGCGGAGCGCGGCGTGAGCGAGCCGGATCAGCCGGTGGCCGCCGGACCTCTGGCGGACCTCCGGGTGATCGAGCTCGGGCAGCTCATCGCCGGCCCGTTCTGCGGCCAGCTCCTCGGCGACCTCGGCGCCGAGGTCATCAAGATCGAGCCGCCGGGCGTCGGCGACCCCATGCGCGAGTGGGGCCGGGGCCTGCCGGTCTGGTGGCCGGTGATCGCCCGCAACAAGAAGTCGGTGACCCTGAACCTGCGGGAGCCCGAGGGTCAGGCGCTGCTGCAACGCCTGGTGGACCGAGGCGGACGTGGTGATCGAGAACTTCCGCCCGGGCACCCTGGAGAAAGTGGGGGCTGGGCTATGCCGATCTGGCCGCGGTGAATCCCCGGCTGATCATGGCGCGGGTGTCCGGCTTCGGCCAGACCGGCCCGTACGCCCACCGTGCCGGCTACGGCTCGATCGGCGAGGCCATGGGCGGCATTCGCTACCTTGCCGGCGATCCGGACCGGCCGCCGAGCCGGGTCGGCCTTTCCATCGGCGATTCCCTGGCGGCCACCTTCGCCTGCCTGGGTGTGCTGGCGGCGCTCCATCACCGGGAGCGTACGGGTCAGGGTCAGGTGGTCGACTCCGCCATCTTCGAGGCGGTGCTGGCGATGATGGAGTCCACCGTCCCCGAATACACCCAGGGCGGCACCATCCGCGAGCGCAGCGGCGCCGATCCTGCCGAGGATCGCGCCCTCCAACGTCTATCCCAGCCGCGACGGCGAGATGATCGTCATGGGCGCCAATCAGGACTCGGTGTTCGCGCGGCTGTGCGAGGCCATGGGCGCAGCCGGACCTCGCCAGTGACGAGCGCTACGCCAGCCACGGCGCCCGCGGCGAGCATCAGGCCGAGCTCGACGAACGCATCGCCCGCTGGACGGCCACCCTCGGCGCCGACCAGCTGCTCGCGCTGCTGGAGCGCCACGGGGTGCCGGCCGGGCGCATCTACCGGGCCCCGGAGATGCTGGCGGACCCACAGTTTCAGGCACGGGAGTCCATCGTCAGGGTACCCGACGAGCGCTTCGACAAGCTGATGATGCAGAACGTGGCGCCGAAACTGTCGACCACGCCGGGCGCCATCCGCTGGGCGGGGCCGGCCCTCGGCGCCCACAACGCCGAGGTGCTCGGCACGGTGCTCGGCCTTTCCGTCAGCGAAATCGCGGACCTGGAGGCCCGTGGCATTGTCTGAGCCGGCAGCGCCGGTGCCAACGGTCGCCGACGTGCTGGCGGCGGCCCGGCGGATCGGCTCCTACGCCCACCGCACGCCGGTGCTGACCAGCCACAGCATCGACGCCGTGGCGGGCGTCCCCGTGCACTTCAAGTGCGAGAACTTCCAGCGCTCGGGATCGTTCAAGCTGCGCGGCGCCCTCGCCGCACTGACTGCGGACCTCGGGGCAGCGCGGCAGAGCGGCGTCGTCACCCACAGCTCGGGCAATCACGGCGCGGCCCTGGCACTGGCCGGACGGCTGCTCGGGGTGGAGGTCGTCGTCGTCATGCCGGACACGGCGTCGGATTTCAAACGTCGGGCGGTGATCCGCTACGGCGCGCAGGTGGTGGGTTGCGGACCGAGCGCTCGCCGATCGGGAGGCCGCGCTCGCGGCGTACCTGGATGCCCACCATGCGCTGTTCGTGCCGCCGTACGACCACCCGCACGTCATCGCCGGTCAGGGCACCGCGGCGCTGGAGCTGCTGTCGGACGTGCCTGGCCTGGCCTCAGTCTGGGTGCCGGTGGGCGGCGGCGGGCTCGCCGCCGGCACGGTGCTGACCTGCGGCGCCGCCGGCGTGGCAGTGCGGGCGGGAGAGCCCGAGCTGGCGGACGATGCGTACCGCTCCCTGGCCAGCGGCGTGCGTCAGCCACCGCTGCCGCCGAAGACGGTGGCCGACGGCCTCCGCACCGCTCTCGGCGAGCTGAATTTCCGGGTGCTGCAGGACTACGGTCTGCCGGTGGTACGGGTTTCGGAAGGGGCGATCGTGAGCGCCCAGCGGTTGCTGTGGAACTGCCTGAAGATCGTCATCGAGCCGAGCTCGGCAGTGCCGCTGGCGGCGCTGCTCGAGACCGGCGCGGATGGGCCGGTGGGCGTGATCCTCTCCGGCGGCAACGTGGATCTTCCGGCGCTATGATGGGCGTTCACTGAACGCGTTCACTGAAGTCGCGGGGGGAATCATGAAGGGATACGACGTCGTCGCGCGGGTGCTGAAGGCCGAAGGGGTGGAGTTCGTGGCCTGCTATCCGCGTAATCCGGTCATCGAGGCCTGTGCCAAGCAGGGCATCCGTCCCATCGTCTGCCGGCAGGAGCGGGTCGGGCTCGCCATCGCCGACGGCTTCAGCCGGATCACCAACGGCCGCCGCCTCGGCGTGTTCGTCTGCCAGCACGGGCCCGGTGCCGAGAACGCCTTTCCCGGCGTGGCTCAGGCGTACTCGGACAACGTGCCGCTGCTGTTCCTGCCCGGCGGCGAGCCGGCCTCCCGGCAGGGCATCGCGCCGACGTTCAGCGCCCGGGACAACTACGCCCGGGTCACTAAATGGTCAGCCTACGTGAGCGATCCACGGCGCCTGGCGCCGGCGCTTCGCCACGCTTTCTACCGGCTGCGCACGGGCAAGGGCGGCCCGGTCATGGTGGAGACGGGCATGGATGCGCTCATGGGCGAGCTGGATCGGGAGCTCGACTATCGTCCCGTCTCCGGCTCGCGCTACGCGCCGGATGCTGCCGCCGTGGAAGCGGCCGTCGATGCCCTCGCCGCGGCCGAGCGGCCGGTGCTGCACGTGGGTCAGGGCGTGCTGTTCGCCGAGGCCAGCGGTGAGCTGGTGGCCCTGGCGGAGGCGCTCGATGCGCCGGTGATCACCACCATGCCGGGCAAGAGCGCGTTTCCCGAGGATCATCCGCTGTCGGTGGGCGCGTCTTCCATCACCAAGCCGGCGCATCTGCTCGAGGCCTACAAGGAGGCGGACTGCATCTTCGCCATCGGCAGCAGCCTCACCCGCACCGTGTATGGCACGAGCCTGCCGTCGGACGCGGGCGCTCCGGGCGGCAAGGTGCTGATTCACGCCACCGTGTCCGAGGACGACGTGAACAAAGAATACCCGGTGAATCACCCTCTGGTCGGAGATGCCCGGCTCACCTTGCAGGCGGTGCTGGCCGGCCTTGCCGAGCGCGGCATCAGTCGCGGTCCAAGCGTCCGAGCCGAGCGGCTCGCTGCGGCGAAACGGGCGTTCATGGAGGAGTGGCGCTCGGAGCTCGCCTCGGACGAGGTTCCCATCAACCAGTACCGGATCATCGGCGACATGATGGCGCACCTCGATGCCCGCCGGACCATCGTCACCCACGACGCCGGCACCCCGCGCGAGCAGATCATCTCGTTCTGGCAGGCGCCGGTGCCGCGCAGCTACATCGGTTGGGGCAAGTCCACCCAGCTTGGCTTCGGCCTCGGCGCGATCATGGGCGCGAAGCTGGCAGAGCCCGAAAAGATCTGCATCAACGTCATGGGTGACGCCGCCATCGGCATGGTGGGCATGGATCTCGAGACGGCGGCCCGCAACCGCATCGGCATCGTCACCGTAATCTTCAACAACGGCATCATGGCTATCGAATCGGATTCTCTGGTGGACGCCCACACCGACTACGGGGCCAACTTCGTCGGCGGGGACTACGCCGCGCTGGCGGAGAGCCTCGGCGCCATGGGCCAGCGGATCGCCCAGCCCGGCGACTTCCTGCCCGCCCTCGACCGCGCCATCGAGGCGACCCGCGAAGGCCGGCCCGCGGTGCTGGAGGTCATGGTCAAGGCCGGCTACCGCTGGCCCGGCCGCCCCGAGCGGCTCTGAGCGGCCTCCTTGTGGGAGCGGCCTCCCGGCCGCGATGCTGGGCCGGCGCCCGCCGGATCGCGGCCGGGAGGCCGCTCCCACGGCGTCATGGCAGCAGCGCGCCGCCGTCCACGTCGATGGTGGTGCCGGTGACGAAGTCGTTCTCGATGGCGAACTGAACCGCCATAGCGACCTCGTCGGGGCTGCCCGCGCGCTTGATCAGGTTGCCGGCGGTGGCGCGCTCGAAGAATTGCGCGCGCTGCGCTCCTTCGCCGCCGAACATGGGCGTATCGATCACCCCGGGCGAGACCACGTTGATGCGTCGGGGAGCCAGCTCCGGGGCGACCGCCCGCACGAAGCCTTCGACGGCGTTGCCAACGGTGGAGATGGCCGACATGCCGGGACGGCACTTGCGGGCCGGCGAGCCGCTGATCAGCACGATGGAGCCGTCTTCGGGCATCAGCGGCGCGCCCAGACGCACGCTGTTCACGTAGCCCCAGAGCTTACGGAACGAGCCTGCGAAACCGTCCAGATCCATTTCCAGGAACGGCCCCACCGCCCGCTCGCCGCCGGTGGCTGCGTTCACCAGGATGTCGAACGGCGCCAGCGCCTCGAATGCCGCCGCCATGGCTGGGCGATCCAGCACGTCGAGCGCACGGCCTTCGGCACCGGCTCCCAATTCGTCGGTGGCGGCCGTCAGCCGATCGGGGTCGCGGCCCATCACCACCACCCCGGCTCCGGCGCTGAGCAGCCGCCGCGCGATGGCCAGCCCGATTCCCGATGTGCCGCCGAGCACCAGCGCCTTCCTGCCTCGGATATTCATGGTGCACTCTCCCTCTGCGCAATGGATTGATCGGAATGCACCCGCTCACCGCGGATGCCGTCGCGGGCGAGGAGCTGCACGATGCCATGCTCGCCCACCAGATGGGCCGCGCCCACCAGCACGAAGCGCGTCTCGGATTCTCCGTCCCGGGGCGTGCCGTCGAGAAAGCCCTCGATGGCGTGGGCCATCGATACGTTGCGTTCGTCCAGCAGATCGTGGAGGAAGGCGCGGGACGCCTGCGAGTCTCCGGACTGGGCTTCGAAGAGCTCGAGGAATCGGCCGTCCTGCCCCGACAGCCACGCCGTCACCAGGTCTGCCAACAGGGGCTCCATCCGATCGTCGGTGGCGAGCGCTTCGGACAGAAGCTGGATCTGCGCGTCCATCGGCCGATCGAACAGCAGCCTGAGTTGCGCGTCCAGCGATTCGAGCTGCAGGACCCGGCGCTGGCCCCGGCGGCTCAGAAAGTGATCCTCGAGGCCGGAGTCCGGCAGGTAGCCGAGGGTCAGCAGGCGCCCGACCACGATCTGGTTCATCACCATGGCGGGCTTCGCCCAGCTCATCATCTGCGGGGTCATGGCGAAATCCGCCATGTGCAGGCGCAGCCGCGCGAGCAGGCGCGGCGGCACCACGGCCGTCAGGCTCTGGCCTTCCGGCAGACGGGCATGGGCAAGCGTGCGGCGCTGTATCTCGGTGGGGCCCAACGACGCCAGGTTCACTTCCAGAACCAGCACGTCGCTCAGCTCGAATGCGTCGTCGAACTGGCGCGGCAGCGGGTAGAGGCTTTGTTTCAACACGTGGATCGAGCCTGCCAGGTAGAGGACCGTGCCGCCTCGCTGGTAGCGCCACAGAAACAATGGGTGCGGCCCCTCCGGAACCCGGGCCCGGATCTCTGCGGCAGTGGTGATGGCGACGTCGTTCAACCGCACGATCTCGCACACGTCGCCCGCCGGCGCCGCCTGCTCGCAACGTTGCCGGGCCAGCACCGAAGCCGCGAGCTCGCTGGTCTCGCCGGACGCGAGGCCAACGGCGCTGTGCGGGTGCGCCGCCGGGACGGCCAGTGCCTTCGCCGCGGGCAGGTCGGCGAAGGCGGGCTCGGCCGCCGTGCCGCTCGATGTCCAGAGCAGCAGGACGACGGCCAGCAGGCAGGTGAGGACGATCACTCCTTGCGAATGTCCTGGGGAGTCTCGCCGGCGTCGACGATGGCGGCTTTGACATCCTCCAGCATGGCGTCGAGGAGGGCCTCGTCGGTGCCGCGCATGACCAGCGACGTGCCGTAGCGGTCGCTCCTGAAGAACGGATAGCTGCCGAGGTCCAGACCCGGATATCGGCTCTGGATCTCGCGCAGCGGCATGGCGATCTGGCTCTCGCCGACGTAGGCGGTCACCGAGCGGCTGTGCACCTTCGCGCCACGGGTCAGCTTGCCCTCCAGGCTCCCCAGCATGGCCTGCATGACCGCCGGTATACCGGCCATGACGAAGACGTTCTCGATGCGGAAACCCTGTGGTCCGCCCGTGAGGTTGTCGATCAAGGTCGCACCTTCCGGCACCCGCGCCATTCGCATGCGCGAGGCCATGACGTCTGGCGGGGCCGGCCGCCGCTCGATGCGCGCGGCAATCTCCGGATGCACCACCAGATCGACGCCGAAAGCCTCGCCGATGCACTCGGCCGTGATGTCGTCGTGGGTCGGGCCGATGCCGCCGGTCGTGAAGACGTAATCGTAGCGGCTGCGGGTGGCGTTCACCGCTTCCACGATCTCTGCGGTGACGTCCGGCACCACCCGAGCTTCACGTACCTGGATGCCCCAGCCGCCGAGGGTTCGGGCGATGTGGTTGAGGTTCACGTCCTGGGTTCGGCCGGAGAGGATCTCGTTGCCGATGATCAGCACGCAGGCGGTGACGGTGTCGGGCTCGGATGGGGACTTAGATGCGGACTTAGATGCGGACTTAGATGCGGACTTAGATGCGGACATGGGGGTGCGGCTCAACCCGTGGAAGGGCAGATGCTACCACGGCCGGTGCCGGCGCAAGAGGCGCCGGGGACGATGGCCGCTTGTTTCGTCTGCGGCGAGGCTAAGCGCCTGATATGCGGTGACCTGAGGGGCCGTGAAACCGCTCTGTTACAGGACCGGTAACAAACTCGGTCATTACATCGTGTTTACATATCCTCGAACCGTCGTTACATTCCGCCGCGCTCGGAAAGGAATCCGGGTCTTGCAAAAGGCTTGCAACAGGGAGGTGCGCATGCCACGCAGCGCGGGGGGATGGGTACGTGTGTGTCGAGCGGTGATGGGGCGGTTGGTCGTGGTCGTGCCGTGGTCCGTGATAGCCGGTTGTGGCGGAGGCAGTGGGGGCCCAGGCCCGTCGGTCGTGGCGGCCTCCCATGGCCCGAAGGCCGCGTCGACCGGCTCAGCCACCATCAGTCTCGCGGCCGCACCCGCCTTCCTACCTTACAAAGGGACCAGCACTCTCAGCTGGCAGGTGCACGGCGCGAAGACGTGCCTGGCCTCGGGCGGCTGGAGCGGGACGCGGCCGGCCGCCGGCACCGAGGTCGTCGGCCCGCTCGAGCAGGACACGACCTTCCGGTTGAGCTGCGCGAACTCTGGCGGCGGCGTGCTGCGACGGGTGAAGGTGACCGTGGGTGCAGATGAACCGCCGACCATCACTCTGGCGGCGCGGCCGGTGCAGGTGGCACCGGAGGGATCGGCGCGGCTGACATGGTCGGTACGCGGGGCGACCCGTTGCTGGGCGGGCGGCCACTGGCGCGGCGCGCAGCCCGTGACGGGCAGCTTCGGTACCGGCCCGCTGAGTCGGACCGGGAGTTACGAGCTGACTTGCCGCGGACCCGGCGGCACGAGTTTGGCGTCGGTGGCCGTCGAGGTGCTCGATCGCGTGCTGCACTGGCAGGCGCCGAGCCGGAACGCGGATGGCTCATCGCTCAAGGACCTGGCGGGCTACCGGATCTACTGGGGCACGAAGAGCGGCGTCTACGGGCCCCCCCACACCATCGCGCGGCCGGACGTCACTCACTGGGAGGTCAATGAGCCGCCCGGCACTTATTACTTCGCACTGACGGCCTTCGGCCGCGATGGCAGCGAGAGCGGCTACTCCAACGAGGTGCAGAAGATCATTCCCTGACACTTACGAACTGCTACACGATGTTGGGAATCGGGCGAATCTGCAAGCGGTAGACTGCGCGGGTTGCTTCGGCCGCTACGGGAGCGCGCGATGGTTCGATGGTTGGGGGTGGGTGCTCTGGTCCTGTGCTGCCTGCTGCTCGGGGCGTGCGACAATACGACCGCCGCAGAGCACGCCGCCAGCGCCAGACAACGGCTGGCGCAGGGCGATGTTGCCACGGCAGTGATCGAGCTGAAGAACGCCCTGCAGAAAGACCCGGAGCACGCGGAAGCCCACGCCTTGCTCGGGCAGGCATACGCGCGTCTCGGCGACTACGCTGGCTCTGCCACCGAGTTTCAGCGCGCGGCGAAGCTCGGTCTCGACGATGACCAAGTCCGCCTCGGTCTGCTGCGGGACAAGGTACGTCTGGGTCGGTCTCAGGAGGTCATCGACGCTCTGCAGGACGCCGGGACGCTCGAGTCACCGTTCGCCGTGGTGCTGGCGGACGCCTACCTGCAGTCGGGAGACGTGGCGCGGGCGCAGGCACTGTACCAGCAGGGCGAAGGGCTGTCGGACGGCAAGCTGGGACTGGGGCTGATCGCCTGGAAGCAGGGCGATCCGCAGCAGGGGGCAGGCTATCTGGCAGAGGCGGTACGCCTTGATCCAAACAACTGGCAGGCGTGGCTCCAGCGGGCTGAGCTGGCGCTGGAGCAAGGTTCCACGGACGAGGCGGCAGCGGCCTTCACGAAGGCGGCCGCGTACCCGCCGGCTGCCATCATGGCCCATGCCGGGCTGACCCGAGTTGATCTGCAGAAGGGCGATTCCGGCGCGGCGGCCAGCGAGCTGAAGACACTGGCGCGGCTCGCGCCGAATCTGCCGATGACCCACTATCTGGACGCGGTGGTGCGCCTCGAGCAGAACGATCTCGCCGGCGCGGAGGCGGCCGCTCAGCGAGTGCGCCGCCTGGCACCGGACAACCTCTCCGGCCTCTACCTGCTGGGCATGATTCAGTACCGCCAGGGACACTATCCGGAGGCGGAGCAGACACTGGCGCGCTACTGCCGGGAGTCGACGGCCAACCCCTCGGCAGCGAAGCTGCTTGCCTCGGTGCGGTTCGCTCGTGGTGACTTCGACGGTGCGGCACAAGCCCTGGAGCCCTATCTGCACGGCGCGACCGATCCGCAGCTCTATGCGTTGCACGGCACGGCAGAGATGCGCCTGGGGCATCCCGCCGAGGCCGTGCGGTCGCTGGAACGCGCGGTGGAGCTGGCTCCGGACATGGCGCCGTTCCGCAACCAGCTCGCCATCGGTCTGCTGGCCAACGGCGACCGAAGCGGCGCGGAGGCCCAGCTGGAGAGTGCTGTGGCGGTGGACGGCACACAGTTCCAGAGCGACTACCTGCTGGCCATGCTGCGGATCAAGGACGGCGACTGGAGCGCCGCAGGAGCGTTCGTCGAAGCGCTGGTGGCGAAGTCGCCCGACAGCCCGGTCGGCTACAACCTGCGCGGTGCGGTGGCGTTGGGCCTGGGCGAGCGGGACCAGGCACGAGCGGCATTCGAGCGGGCGCTGCAGGTGGATGATTCGTTCCTGCCGGCGATCCAGAATCTGGCGCGCCTCGACCAGGCCGACGGGCACCCCGAGCAAGCTGCCGCCCGCTATCGCGGCTTTCTCGATGCGCATCCCGACACGGAAGACGCGCTGCTGGCGCTGTCGGAGCTGGCGCGACGGGGTGGCGACACGGCCGCCGCCGTCGACTATCTGCGCCGGAGCATCCGCGCCCATCCGGACTCGGTGCGCTCGAGGGTGGCGCTCGCGCGGCTGTATCTGGCGGCCGGACGTACGGAGGATGCCGGGGACCTGGTGACAGAGGCGCTGGCCCGGGCGCCCAGCGCACCCGATCTGCTGCTGCTCGGTGCCGAGCTTGCGCTGCAGCGAGGTGATGGCGCGGCGGCGAGAGCGGCGATGGGGCGACTGCAGGCCGAGACATCCGCTGGCGCCGATCCGCGGATGCAGCGGGCGTTGGGCATTCTGCAGGCGCGCCTGGCGCTGAACGACGGCAAGCTCGATCAGGCTGCCTCACGCGTGCAGCAGCTCCAGGATCTGGCGGCGGATGATCCAGCGACACGGCTGCTCGAGGCGGATCTGCTGGTGGCACACGGCAAGCAAGACGACGCCCGGCGCATTTATCAGGACCTGGCCGGCTCACGGTTCTCGTGACGCCGTGCTGCGGCTGGCCCAGTCGGATATCGCCGGGGGCGATACGGACAATGCGCTGACCCGTCTGAACGGCTGGCTCGACCAGCACGGCGACGACGTCGGCGTCAGGCTCCTGGTCGCGGAATCGCTTCTGCGTGACCATCCGGACCAGGCCATTGCCCACTATGAGCAGCTGAGCGAAAGCGGCAATCCGGTGGCGCTGAACAATCTGGCCTGGCTGTATATGCAGAGGCACGATGCGCGTGCGGTAAAAGTCGCGCAGCGGGCCGTCGACCTGGCGCCGGAAGACGCCGACGTGCTGGATACGCTGGGCTGGGTGACCCTGCAGCAGCAAGGGGACGCGGACGCCGCGGTGACGGCTCTGCGCCGCAGCATCGAGCTGAATCCGGACAACCCGTCGGTTCAGTACCATCTGGGGATGGCCCTGCGCGACAGCGGCGACATCGCCGGCGCTCGCCTGGCGCTGTCCCGGGCGCTCGAGGACGGCAGCTTCCCGGAGGCGGACGACGCTCGCGCCGCGCTCGAAGCCTTTCAGCCGGCGGCCGAGCCAGCGCGGCCAGCGCCGGAGCAGCGGGCTTACAAGGACCGTAAATCGTCGCCACAGCCTGCCCATGGAGCCGCTGCGCCGGCTTTCGCAGAATGGCCGGATCGATCACGAGGATGCCCCATGGGTCACCAGAACCGTCACCACGAATCCCCGCGGACGTGGTTCCGCTGCGAGCGCTTTTTCCGCAGTAACGAACAATGGTACTTCCACACGCGCGAGGGCATCGCGGTCGGCCCGTACCGCTCACGCTTCGAAGCAGAAGTCGATGCGGGTGTGCTCATGGCCAAGCTCCGAGATACGGCGACGGAGCACAGCCAGCGCGTGATACGCGACTTTCTGCTGACCAGCGGCGGCGATCTGGACTACGTGAACGACCCCGCCTTCACCAGCTACGTCACCCAGGAAGGCCGTGAGGCCCTATGGGAGGAAGGCGCCCGCTGACCAACAGACGCCCGCTGACTAACGACCCTCGAACTCCGGTCGGCGCTTCGCCGCGAAGGCGCGCCGGCCTTCCCGGTAATCGTCGCTGTCGAAGCAGGCATCCACCAGACGCCGTACCTCGGCCACCTCCGCTTCCCGGCCCCCGCGTTCCCAGGCGTTCAAGGCGGCCTTGGCGGCGCGCACGGTCAGCGGCGCATTGGCAGCGATGCGGCTGGCATAGTCCACCACCTCCGCCTCGATCCGCTCGCGCTCCACCACGAAGTTCACCAGGCCCATGTCCCGCGCTTCCGGCGCCTCCATGAAGCGCGCCGAGAACAGGATGTCGCGGGCCCTCGACGGACCGACGATGCGGGCGAGCTTGGCGAGCCCTTCGTATTCGTAACCGAGCCCCAGGCGGGCGGCGGGGATGCCGAAGCGGGAGTCGGGCGTGGCGAAGCGGACGTCGGCAGCCAGCGCCGTGGCGAGGCCGCCGCCGATGCAATAGCCCTCGATGAGCGCGATCAGCGGCTTGCCGAAGCGGGCGAGCCAGCGGTTGGCCTCGCCGGCGACCCGTCCGTACTCTTCCTTCTGGGCGGCGTTCGCCCGCTTGCTGTCGAACTCGGAGATGTCGGCGCCGGAGACGAAGGCCTTGCCGCCGGCGCCGCGCATCACCGCCAGGCGTACGTCGTTGCGCTCCGCATACTGCGCCAGCGTGTCGGCGAGGCCCTGCCACATCTCGAGCGACAAGGCGTTGTGACGTTCCGGCTGATTGAAGATCACCCAGCCGATGCCGTGCTCGTCCACGTGGGCGAGCATCTTCTCGGTGTTCAGGGTCACGGGCTGGGGACGGGTCATGTTCGCTCTCCAATCTGACGGGCTCGGTCAATGATACGTCGCGCACGGTTCAGGTGCGGCACGTCCACCATCCGGCCTTCGAACTCGATGGCCATGCGCCCCGACTGCTCGGCGACCGCCATGGCCTCGAGCAGACGCTCGCGCCTCCGCTACCTCCTCGGCGCTGGGGGTGAAGGCGGCGTTGACGATGTCGATCTGGTCGGGATGGATGGTGATCTTGCCGGTGAACCCCATCCAGGCGGCGTCCCGGCACTCCTCGGCCAGGTCGTCCAGGGCGCGGATGTCCACGTGCACGGCGTCGATGGGCTGAACGCCCGCCGCGGCGGCGCTGAGCAGGGTCTGCACCCGGCAGTGGTGGTAGACCTCCAGATAGCTGCCGTCCGGCCGCCGGTTGCGGGGCGCACCGAGCGCGGCCGACAGATCCTCGGCGCCCCAGTTCAACGCCACCACCCGCCGGCACTGGGAGAAGGTGGGGAGGTTCAGCACGCCGCGGGGCGTCTCGGTCGCTACCAGGATGAGGCCGACCCCGCCCTCCGGGTGGCCGTGCTCCGCCTCGAGACGCGTGAGCTCCGAGTCGATGCGGGTGAGCTCGGCAAGCTCCGAGACCTTCGGGACCACGTACGCATCGGGTGGATGCACCATGGTGGCGGCGAGGTCGTCGAGCCCCCACGGCGTGACCAGCGGGTTCATCCGCACCGTGCGCTCCTTGCCCCGAAAATCCACCGCTGCCAGCCAGCCCGCCACCGCCCGGCGCGCCTCGTCCTTGCGCTCGGCGGTGACGGCGTCCTCCAGATCGAGCACCAGCCCATCGGCGGCCGTGGCGATGGACTTCTGCAGCATCCGGTCGTTGCCGCCCGGCACGAAGTGCAGCGAGCGCCTGAGCCGCTCGGCGCCGGGAGAGCGCTCGGGCGCCGTCATGCGGGGCGTTTCATCATCATGGCGCCGCGGGTGGTGGTGACGACCACCTCGCCCCGCTGATTGGTGCCCCGGTGCTCGAAGGTGACGACCCCCCGGTCGGCCTTGGAGCGGCTTTCGCGCCGGTCCACTACCCGGCTGCTGGCGCGGATGGTATCGCCGATGAATACCGGGTTCGGAAACGTGGTGCTTTCGAAGCCGAGATTGCCGAGCGTGGTGCCGAGGGTGGTATCGGCCACGGACAGCCCCACCACCAGGCCGAGCGTGAAGATGCTGTTCACCAGGATGCGCCCGTGCTGGGTGGTGGCGGCGAATTCCGCGTCCAGGTGCAGCGGCTGCGGGTTCAGGGTCAGTGCGGTGAACAGCAGATTGTCCGTCTCGGTGACCGTGCGGCCCGGCTGATGATCGAACGTCATGCCCACCTCGAGCTCTTCGAAGTACTTGCCTGGCATAATGGTCTCCCTTCAGGCCTGGCAAGGTAGCACCCCGCCAACATGGATTTCCATTCCCCCGACGAGCACCAGCTCATCCGCGAGGCGGTCCGCAAGGTCTGCGCCGATTTCCCCGACGGCTACTGGGCCGGTTGCGACGCCGAGCAGCGCTTCCCCTGGGAGTTCTACACCGCCATGGCGGAGGGCGGCTGGATCGGCATCGCCATTCCCGAAGCCTACGGCGGCAGCGGCCGGGGCATCACCGAGGCGAGCCTGGTGCTCGAGGAGGTGGCCGCCTCGGGAGCGGCCATGAACGGTGCCACGCCCCTGCACCTGTCCATGTTCGGCATGCACCCGGTGGTCAGGCACGGCTCGGAGGCGATGAAGCAGAAGTACCTGCCGGACGTGGCCCGGGGCGCGCTGCACGTGGCGTTCGGCGTCACCGAGCCCGACGCCGGCACCGACACCACGGCCATCACCACCTTCGCCCGGCGGGAAGGCGACCATTACCTGGTGCGCGGCCGTAAGGTCTGGACCACCAAGGCCCTGGAGTCGGCGCGGGTGCTGTTGCTGGTACGCACCACGCCGCGCGACCAGGTCGCGCGCCGCACGGACGGCATGACCCTGCTGCTCGCCGAGCTGCAGCGGCCCGAAGTATCCATCTCGGCCATTCCCAAGGTGGGTCGCAACGCGGTTGCGACCTGCGAGGTGGTGTACGACGACCTGCCGGTGGCGGTGGCCGACCGGGTGGGCGAGGAGGGTAAGGGGTTCCGCTACCTGCTCGACGGGCTGAACGCCGAGCGCATCCTGATCGCCGCGGAAGCCGTCGGCATCGGCCGGGCGGCGCTGCGCCGGGCGGTGGGCTATGCCAACGAGCGGGTGGTGTTCGGCCGGCCGATCGGCAGCAACCAGGGCGTGGCGTTTCCCCTGGGGGAAGCGAAGATGCGCCTCGACGCCGCGGAGCTGATGGTGCGCAAGGCTGCCTGGCTGCTGGACTCGGGCGAGCCATGTGGCGCCGAGGCCAACATGGCGAAGTGGCTCGCCGCCGACGCCGCCTTCCAGGCAGCGGATCAGGCCATGCAGACTCACGGCGGGTTCGGCTACGCCCGCGAGTATCACGTGGAGCGCTACTGGCGCGAAGCGCGCCTCATGCGCATCGCCCCCATCTCGCAGGAGATGATCCTGAACTACGTGACCGAGCACGTGCTGGGGTTGCCGCGCTCCTACTGATCGCTCGGCTCCTGGTCGCTGCCGAGCAGCTCCGGCCCGCCCTCCGCGCGGGAGGCGAGGAGCCCGGTGCGGTTGTAGATCTCGAGCTTCTCGCGGCTGTCGCTGATGTCCATGTTGCGCAAGGTGAGCTGGCCGATGCGGTCGCGGGCGGTGAAGGCGCCCTCGGCCTTTTCCATGGTCAGCCGCTCCGGATGGTAGGCGAGGTTGGGGCTGGTGGTGTTCACCAGCGAGAAGTCGTTGCCGCGCCTGAGCTCGAGGGTCACCTCGCCGGTCACGGCTTGGGCGATCCAGCGCTCGGCACTTTCGCGCAGCATCAGGCACTGCGGGTCGAACCAGCGTCCCTGGTAGAGCAGCCGGCCGATACGGCGGCCGTTCAGCCGGTACTGCTCGATGGTGTCTTCGTTGTGGATGGCGGTAACCAGCCGCTCGTAGGCCAGGTGCAGCAGCGCCATGCCAGGTGCTTCGTAGATGCCGCGGCTCTTCGCCTCGATGATCCGGTTCTCGATCTGGTCGCACATGCCGAGCCCGTGGCGGCCGCCGATTTCGTTGGCGCGCAGGAACAGAGCCAGGCTGTCGGAGAAGCGCTCACCGTTGATGGACACCGGCTGGCCGTCCTCGAAGGCGACCGATACTTCTTCGCGCTTGACCGCCACGTCGTCGCGCCAGAACGCCACACCCATGATGGGCTCGACGATGTCGATGCCTCGGTCGAGATATTCCAGGTCCTTGGCCTCGTGGGTGGCGCCGAGCAGGTTGGAATCGGTGGAGTAAGCCTTCTCTGCGCTCATCCGATAGGGCAGCCCGCTGGCGTTCAGGTAGTCGGACATCTCCCTGCGGCCGCCGAGCTCGCCGACGAACGCCGGGTCGAGCCACGGCTTGTAGATGCGCAGGCTCGGATTGGCCAGTAGCCCGTAGCGATAGAAGCGCTCGATGTCGTTGCCTTTGTGGGTGCTGCCATCGCCCCAGATGTCGACGCCGTCCTCGCGCATGGCCAGCACCAGCATGGTACCGGTGACGGCGCGCCCCAGCGGCGTGGTGTTGAAGTAGGTGGTGCCGGCCGTGGTGATGTGGAAGGCACCGCTCTGGATCGCCTTGATCCCCTCGGCCACCAGTTGCGGGCGGCATTCCACCAGCCGCGCCTTCTCGGCGCCGTAGTTCAGCGCCTTGCGCGGGATCTCCTCGTAGTCGGTCTCGTCGGGCTGGCCGAGGTTCGCGGTGTAGGCATAGGGGATGGCGCCCTTGGCGCGCATCCAGTGCACCGCGACGCTGGTGTCGAGGCCGCCGGAGAAGGCGATGCCGACGCGTTGTCCGGTGGGAAGGGATTCGATGATGGTAGCGGTCATTGTGGGTCCTCGAACAAGGGTCGCGCTCCGCCGAGCGCTGGTGCGGTCGCTGCTGCAGCCTCGGCTGGACCTACATCCTGCCGATCCAGGTCTGACGGGAGTGGGCGCAGAGGTGCCCCGCATCGTCGAACAGCGCCGTGCCCGCGAAATGCTTGCGCCGTTCCACCTGCTGACGCCAGCCAATGACCACGTAGCCGGCGTCCACCGGCACCGGCCGCAGCACGCGGGCCGTCATTCGGCCCAGCAGCCCGGTGCGCACGCCCGCCGCGAGCCAGGCGAACTGGCCTGGGCAGTCGAGCGCCGTCCAGACCAGACATTCGGGCAGCAGGCCGGCGTCGTCGGCGAAGGCGGGGTGGGGGCGCCACGCCGCAGCCACGCCGTCCAATCCGGGAACAGGGGCGGCAAATACCCGCAGCCCCTCGCCTTCGGGCACGTCCGCCCCGCAGCACACGCATACCGGATGGAAACCGGTCCCATCGGGAATGATCGGGTTCTGCTGGGGCTGGAGGGACGGCGACGACTCACGGGCCGCCAGCGCCGCCGCGAAATCCGGTGGTACGGGTACGTCCTGATTCAGCCGGGTGGGCAGGGCTTCTGCAATGAGCTGTTCGCCCAGCATCACCCGGAGGTGGCTTTCGTCGCTGCACTCGAGGCGCATGGGGATGTCCAGCGGAATGGGGGCCCTGAGGGTCACTTCCACCGCGGCGTCGTTCGGGGCACCCGGCGAAGCCGGGAAGCGCGCGGCCACCGCGCCGGCCACGTAGCCGCCGTTGCCGGAGCCCGGGGGTCCGCGGAAGCGGGCGGGGATGGTGATATCGTCATGCATGCGGAGACTCGCGCGCAAAACCGTCGATTATACCTGGCCAATGCTCACCCGGCCCGCGCCGGTCCTTGCGCGCGCTGCGCGGACAGCCAGTCCATCGCCTCGTGACGACTGCGGAATACCCGGCTGGCGCCGAACGCGTCGCTGGTGAACGCCTCCAGCATCCGACTCATGCCGAACAGCACGTCACGGTCGGCAACCACGGCGAACGCACCCCAGCGGATCGATGACGCGAGGCTCTGGATGTCCGCCGCCACCGCGCGAAGCTGATCGCTCTGCGGCACCGAAGTGAGGTCGAGGAGATCCAGCAGCACGTCAGGACGGTCGGGCAGGCGAGGATCCAACGCGAGCTGCCGGAAGTGTTGCTGAACGTCGGCGAGAGAGACCGCGCCCACGCACCGGGTCTGGATCAGGCCGCGGCAGGCATCTATCTGGTAGGTGACCGGCATGTCCGCAGGTGCGGCTGACCGCCTCAGGAGGCTTTGCGCGCCAGGTGCTTCCTTTTGTTCTGGACGTAATCCACCAGGATGTACTCGCCCAGCTTCTCCGGTGTGGTGTAGAACACGCGGCCGCCGTTGATGCGGGCGATCTCGTCCATGAACGCCTTCAGGTAGTAGCTGGCGTCCAGCATGAAGGTGTTGATGGCAATGCCCCGCTTGGTGCAGTGCTTGACGGCTCTGAAGGTGGCGCGCACGGTTTCCGGGGTCGGCGGGTAGGCGAACTGGGCCTCGCCGTTCTCGAGGTGCGCGGTGGGTTCGCCGTCCGAGATCATGATGATCTGCTTGCTGCCGCCGTTGTGCTTGGCCAGCAGCTTCTCGGCCAGCAGCAGCGCGTGCTGCATGTTGGTGCCCAGCACGTACTCGTCCCATTGCAGGTAGGGCAGGTCGTGGGGTTTCAGCTCCTTGGCATACGCGGCGAAGCCGATGATGTAGAAGCTGTCCCGCGGATACTGGGAGGTGATCAGGTTGTGCAGCGCCAGCGCCACCTTTTTTGCCGCCTGGAAGGACCCCCGCAGCGCCATGGACCAGGACAGGTCCACCAGCATGGCGGTGGCGGTGGAGGTGATGAGCTCGCTGCGGTAGATCTCGAAGTCGTCGGCCTTCAGCCTCACCGGCGTGTGCGGGCCTTCCCGGTCCAGAGCATTGCGGATGGTGCGCGGCATGTGCAGGTGGAACGGGTCGCCGTACTCGTAGGGCTTGGTATCTTCGATGCGCTCGCCGAACCGGCCCTCCTCGGGAACCGCGTGGTTGCCGAGGTTCTGGCGCTTCAGCCGCTCGTAGATCTCGCCGAGGGCTTTCTGGCCGATCATCCGTGAGCCACGGGGCGTCAGCTCCCAGCGGTCGTCGTCAGTGGGCCGGATGTAGCCGGCGTCCTCGAGCGCCTTCATCAGCTCGTTCAGCCGGTCGAGATCCTCTGCGGCATCGTCGCCCATCAGGTCCTGGAGCAGATCGCGATCGATGCGGCCGAGATCGCCACCACGCTCTGCTTCCTGCATCTGCGAGATCAGCTGGTCGAGCTGCTGCATCTCGTTCATGAGCTGCATGGCGCCTTCCAGATCGATGGGCTCGTTGCCATTGAACGAATAGCGGCTGCCTTGAGGATCGAGGAAGTCCAGCTCTTTGGCGAGCTTCGCCAGCTCTGACTGCAGCGCCGGATCGCCGAACCGGTCGGCCATGAGCTGGGCGAGCTGCTGGCGCTGGTCCGGCGACAAGGAGTTCATCAGCGACTGGGCGGCGGCCATCTGCTGGCGCATCTGCTCGAGCAGCTCGTCGAGGGACTGGGGCGGATCATCGCCGAACATGTCGCCGAACTTCTCCATGAACTCGTCGAAGCCCGGGTCCTCGCCGGCGATCTTCTTCACCAGCATGTCGTTCAACGCCTTCAGCATGTCCTTCATGCGCTCGATGTCGCCGGCGGACATGTTGTTGACCATGTCCTCGACGTTCTTGAAGAACGAGTTGGCCATGCCCTGGCGCAGCTCGTTCAGGAGCTCGAGGAACGCCTTCTGGGCCTCGGGGTTGATGAACTCGTACTTTTCCAGCTCCCGCACCTGGCCCGCCAGGTCGTCTGGCAGATTGTCGAGCTGCTCGGCGTTGTTGCGGGCGATGTTCTTCAGGACGTCGCCGGAGAAATCGTCCGGGGCCTGATCCTTGTTCAGCCACTCGTCGATGCGCGAGCGCTCCATGTCGAGAATCTCGTCAAGGCGCTCGCGGAATCCTTCGAAGATGCTGCCGAGGTCGTAGCGCTCGAGCTGGCGCTTCTTCTGCTGACGGAGCTTCTTCAGCATGTCGCGCAGCCCCTGCATGCTGCCGCCCTGCGGCATCTGCATTCCCCGGGACAGCATGTTGCGCATGGCCCAGCGCAGGTCACCGTATTCCATCAGGTCCTCGGCGAGCTGGCTGAGGATCTGGTCGGCGTCGAGGGGCAGCTTCTGGGTGCCGTCCCAACGAGAGAATTGGTGGCGGGTGGGAAATATTCTCATGGTGTTTCTCTGCTCCGCAATCGCGGCCGGGAGGCTACCCGCCCAGGGCCGCTCCCACAGGTGCATCACCTCAGCCGGTGTACGTGGCGTAGCCCGCGTGGTCGTATTTGTTGAGAAGCTTGTGCAGGTGCAGACCCTCCAGGATCAGCTCTACCGTGGCCGCCCGCTGGCCGGCCGTCACCCGCCCACGGTCGGGGAACACGTCGCCCAGGGCCGGCACCTGATTGGTGATGGCGGCGTAATCCTCCGACGGGATCGCCTCGCCGGTTTCCACCATCAGCTCACCCATGAACGCACCGGCCACGGACTCCAGATCGTTGACGTCGTATTTGCGGTCGAATACGGCTTTGACCGCGGCGGTGAAGATACGCTCCGTGATGCGGTCTTCCTGGCCTTCTTCCATGGACTCGAACTCCACCTTGCCCTGGAAGGCGGGCACCACGAACGGCAGGTCGGACACTCTCGGCACCACCTCGCTTTCACCCGTGCGCAGCGCCCGCCGGAACGCGTTGGCGATCAGCGCCTCGTAGATGGAGATCGACGCCCGCACCGATACCCCCGACCGCTGGTTCAGATCCGGCGAGCGGCGCGCGTGATGGACGATCTCGGCGACGATTTCCTTCATGAACGCCGGCACCTCCAGGTGATAGTCACCGAGATCGGCGATGTCGGCCTCCTGCTCCATGATGTCGATCTCTTCCTCGATCCGGAGCGGGTAGTGGGTGCGGATGGTGGCGCCGTAGCGGTCTTTGAGGGGCGTGATGATGCGGCCGCGGTTCGTGTAATCCTCGGGGTTGGCGGTGGCTATCACCATGACGTCCAGCGGCATGCGTACCCGATGACCGCGGATCTGCACGTCCCGCTCCTCGAGCAGGTTCAGAAGACCCACCTGGATGCGCTCCGCCAGATCGGGAAGCTCGTTGATGGCGAAGATGCCCCGGTTCACCCGCGGCACGAGACCGTAATGGAGGGTGAACTCGTCGGACAAATAGCGGCCTTCCGCCACTTTGATCGGGTCCACCTCACCGATCAGATCGGCGATGGTGATGTCCGGCGTCGCCAGCTTCTCGGCGTACCGCTCGTCCCGGTGCAGCCAGCGGATCGGTGCCCGGTCGCCCTGCTCCGCCATGATCTCGCGGCCGTGGGGCGAGATCGGATTGAACGGGTTGTCCGGGATCTCGGGGCCGGCGATCACCGGCGTCCACTCGTCGAGGAGCCCCGTGAGGCTGCGCACCAGACGCGATTTCGCCTGGCCGCGCTCGCCGAGAAGGATGATGTCCTGATTGCCGAGGATGGCGTTGGTGAGCTGCGGGATCACCGTGTCGTCGTAGCCGGAAATCCCCGGAAACAGAGGCTCGTTGGCCCTGAGCCGGGCGATGAGATTGCGCCGGATTTCCGCCTTCACGGGTAGCACCTGATAGCCGCTCGCCCTGAGTGCTCCGAAATCCTGAGGTAAGTCGCCAGCGTGGGTCATGATCGTCTTTACCTCTCTACCTCACTACCTCGGTGCCGTCAGCGTCGACAGTCTGTCAGCCTGCCCCGCCGATGGCAAACGTCAGACCGGCTCGCCGTCCCGCCAGCCGTCGGGCTCGCCGCGGAACGCGTCCCACAGGAAAAGCACCAGCATGCCGAGCCCGCAGATGGTGAGCACAACGTTCAGAATACCGCCCACGAACGGCAGATTGACGGCAACGAGAACCGCCAGCAGACCCACCGCCAGGGCCAGCGCGAAGTGCGCCGTGGTTCGGCTGGCGCCGAGCATCCGGGTACCGATGAAATGCCCGAGAACGATCTTGGCGAAATACAGCCCGACGAACCACAGCAGGAGGCCAACCAGTGCCACCGGAATGCCGATGATGGTGATGGCGGCCAGCACGGCGATGATCGGGACCGCGGCCAGGGTGACCAGACCGACCCCGCCGGCCACCAGCGCGTTGCCGGCATCGTGCAGGGCCACTCGCCGCAGGTCCGGGATCAGCGCCAGCAGGATGAATCCCATCACGAAGGCAGCCGCATAGCGGAGCACCTGGGACAGATAGAAGTTGCCGGTGGCGTATTCGCTCTTCTGCGCCTGCCGCTGGGGAAGCTCCGTCGACACGGTGCCGGCGATCTGTGCGCTCTCCGAGACGCTCAGATGGTCCTTCTGCGGCACGTGAACGACCAGGTCACCCCCCACCTTGGCGGGCGCCAGCAGCGTGACCCGGTCGGCGTAAGCGGTCACCCCACCGCCCACCGTGCTGCCGAGCTCGAGCTCTTTGCCGAAGCCGAGCAGGTCGCGGTCCACGGACCCGGAAAGGCCCGCCCGCTGGGCGAACACCACGGCGTTCTGGCCGATGGCGGTGCGCTGACTGGTGGTGACGGTACCACCGAAGGCGTACAGATTGCGGCCCACCTTCGGCGGCGTCACGTCGACCGTTTCGCCGACACCGACCACGCTGCCGATGACCTCGCCGTCGATGGTGACGTCGCGTCCGGCGGTGAACAGCGAGCCGCCGACCCGGCCGCGAACGGTGACGCGACGGCCGAGGGCGATCAGGTCGCCCTGCACGTTGCCGTCGATCTCCACGTTCTCGGCCAGGGCGACCAAGGTGTCGTTGACGGTCTCGTCGGCGCCGACCAGGACGCGGCCGTTGTCGCTGTGGCGGACCTCCAGGGCGTGAGAGGGGACGGACATCCCGAGCGTCGAGCAGGCCAGAAAAGTCAGCAGCAACATCTGCCCGCCGCGCTGCCGCAGCGCGACGCTGAGCCAGCCGAGGAAGACGACGATAGCGGCGCTTGCCGCGGTGCTTCTGATCGAGTTCATGATGGTGTCTCCATGCCGAGCCAGATAAATGACCAGTCGAACCGCGAGGTCGGCGATGTCGCCGTTTTCGAAGGGATCGAACCAGGCGAGCGGCGCCGGCAGGCTGACCTGCAGCGCGCTCTGGGCCGCGGAGATCAGCATGGCCGCCAGCATCACGAGGGCTGCGACGGCCGCCAGGGAGCCCGCCGCCGGCGGCCGGAAGGCGGGCACAGCTACGGGCTCCGGCTGATGCGCCAGTGCCGCGGCGATGCTGTGAGCCTCCCGCCGCAGGCCGGCGACCCTCGCCCGGCATTCGGCACACTCGGCCAGATGCGCCTCGACAGCGGTGGCGGCGTCGGGCTCCAGCTCGCCGTCGGCGAACATCGACAAGGTCAGCTCGTACGGACACGTCATGGGATGGGCTCCGGGTCGGACGGGGGAAGTGCACGGCGCAGCGCCCGCTTGCCGCGCAACAGCAGCACGCCCACGTGATTGCGGGTAATGCCGAGCTCGGCCGCAATCCGGTCGTAGCTCCAGTCGTTGAAGTAGGCGAGCACGATGGGCACCCGGTACTTGTCGGGCAGCGCCGCGACGGCGTCGCGCAGCTGCGTCTCCTGCTCGGCGTCGACCAGGGCGTCGAGGACGCCGGCGCTGCCGGCGTCGCCGTCCTCGGGCGCCGGATCGGCGAACAGTCCGGGCTCGCGCGCGCGCCGCCGGATGAGGTCGATGCAGTGATTGCCGGCGATGCCACCTACCCAGCGCCCGAACGGCTGGCCCGTGTCGTATTGGTTCAGGCAGCGGTATGCCCGCACGAACGCCTCCTGGGCTGCGTCCTCGGCCTGCGGCCGGCTGCCCAGCAGCTTCAGGCACAGAGCGAACACGCGGCCATAGTGGGCTCGATAGAGGGCGTCGAAGTCGATTGTCACAGCCAATCCTGCACGGCGCCTCTCGAAGCCGAATTACCGTTCACACAGTGATGTACGGCGGGCGTCGCCGAAAATTACACGGAATCGGAAATCGAGTCGCCCCGGTGAGAATTGAATCGCCCCGGTGAATGGTAGGATGCCCCGCCCGGCCGACGCGAAAACCGACGCTATGCTCCACACCCTCGCCATCGGCAACTACCGCTCGATCCGGAATCTCGTGCTGCCCCTCGGCCCGTTGAATCTGATCAGCGGCGCCAACGGCACCGGTAAGTCGAACCTGTACCGGGCGCTGCGGCTGCTCTGCGAGGTCGCCCGGGGCGACGCCGTGCAGGCGCTGGCGCGGGAGGGCGGTCTGGAATCGGTACTGTGGGCCGGGCCGGAGTCGTTCTCGCGCAGCGTCAGGCAGGGCCACCAACCGGTTCAGGGCGGCCCGCGGCGGCAACGGGTGGCGCTCCGGCTCGGATTCGTCGCCGACGCCTTCGGCTACTCGATGGATTTCGGGCTGCCGGCACCGGTGCCGCGGACCCTCTTTGGCCGGGACCCGGAGATCAAGCGGGAGGTCATCTTCCACGGTGACAGCTGGCACGAGCGCCGCGCGCTGGTCGACCGGAAGGGGCCGGTGGTCCGCGCCCGGGATGATTCGGGCTCCTGGCAGGTGATCGAACAGCACCTGCCGACGTTCGATAGCATGTTGACGAGGCCCGCCGATCACGCGACCGCGCCGGAGCTGCTGGCGCTGCGCGAAGAGCTGCGGGCGTGGCGGTTCTACGATCACTTCCGCTGCGATGCCGAGTCTCCGGCGCGAGTGCCGCAGGTGGGCGTGCGCACGCCGGTCCTCGGCAACGACGGCAGCGATCTGCCCGCAGCGTGGCGCACGATCCAGGAGATCGGTGACGGAGACGCGCTCCGCGAAGCGGTCTCGGATGCCTTTCCCGGCGCCGAGGTGTCCATCCAATCGAACGCCACCCGCTTCGAGCTGCTGTTCAGTCAACCCGGGCTGCTTCGGCCGCTGACCCAGGCCGAACTGTCCGACGGAACGCTGCGCTACCTGCTGCTCATCGCGGCGCTCATGACACCGCGCCCGCCGCCGCTCATGGTGTTGAACGAACCGGAGACCAGCCTTCACCCGGACTTGCTGCCGCCGCTCGGCCGTCTGATGCGCAAGTACGCCGAGGACAACCAGCTCTGGGTCGTCTCCCACGCACCTGCGCTGCAGACGGTGCTCGAGGACGATCCGGCGGCAAGCTGCATTCGACTGGAGAAGGAGCTCGGCGAGACCTTCGTTCCCGAGCAGGGGCCATTCGATGCACCGAAATGGAAGTGGCCGGAGCGCTGAGGATGCGGCGAGGCTCGTTTGTCAGGCGGCACCGAGGAGCTTGCGGACTTTGCTGACGGATTCCGCAAGCTCGCCGGTGCGTGGATGGAAGATGGCGTGCTGAAGGCCGGCGAGTTCGCGGCTCAGGCGGGCGACGGTCAGCCGCTGCGGAAAGGCATCGCCGACCAGGCCGCCAGCGTCGGCGTACGCTCGAAGCACGCCGTCCAGCACGTCCGGCAGGTATGCAAGCCCGGCGAAGTCGACTGCCACGTCACCTGCATCGCTTTCTGCCCAGTCCACCAGGCCGACCAACTGACCGTCTCGTTCGATGATGTTCTCGGGCCAGAGGTCGCCGTGGACAAGCCGAACGACGGCGCGCTCGCTCGGGTACGCGTCGAACAGCTCTCGCAGCTCCTCGAGCTCCGAACCGGTGAGGCAGCCGGCGAATGTGCGCCATTCCCAGCGGACGAGTCCGGTCATCGCGACCGACGCGGAGGACACGGCTTGGTGAAGCTGGCAGATCAGGTATCCCAACTGCTGTTGCTGGATCTCCGACAAGGTGGTGCACGGACGACCATCGATGTAGCGGTAGCAGGAGGCGCCAGACGGGAAGCTCGAACACGGCTCTATGACGTCATAGTCTCTCGGCAATGCGATCGGGAGCCCCGGAACGCGTTCGAGAGCGGCTCGCTCGTGAATCAGCCGTCGCAGCACGTCCTCATGCTTCGCTGCTTTCAGCACCCATCCGCCGTCAGAGGACAGGAAGACACGGGTGTTGAACCCTTCGCCGATCGGCCGCATGGCGTTCGTGTCGAACGGAAGCTCTGTTATTGTCTTCAAGCAGTTACCAGCGTGTGGGTGTCGCGGCGGGAACGCAAACGACTCATCATACGAATTTCAGCAGCTGCACGACGAGGAGTCGCACTTGACCGAAAACCTGTCCATCGACGGCCCCGCCGGCCCGCTCGAGGCGCGCTACGAGCCAGCGTCCGGCGAGGCTACCATCCAGGCGGTACTGTGCCATCCCCACCCGCAATACGGCGGCTCGATGCACGATGCGGTGCTCGGCAGATTGGCGGCGGCCCTGTCCTGGGCCGGCATCGGCGTGCTGCGCTTCAACTTCCGCGGCGTCGGCGCCAGCGCTGGCCGGTACGACGGCGGCATCGGCGAAGTGGACGACCTGCTGGCGGCGGCGGATTGGCTGCTGGCCGCCCGACCCGGCACCCAGCTATGGGCCGGAGGCTACTCCTTCGGCGCCTGGGTCACCTGGCAGGCTCTGGACCACGCGCTGCCAGCCGGCCGTGCCATGCTCATCGCGCCTCCTGTTGGCGCCATGCCGTTTCCGTCACATTCCGCCAACGTGCCGACGGACGTCGTGATCGGCACCGGCGACGACTTCGCTGACCCTGCGGCATTGAGCGCCTGGAGCGGAGTCAAAGTTCACCGCATCCAGGGTGCCGATCATTTCTTCACGGGTTGCATCGAGGAGCTGGACCGGACGTTGCGGTTGCTCGTCAGCGGCGCCTCTTTTCAGCTCTGATCCTGACTTCTCGCCGGCGCGTGCCAAGGAGATTGATGGTGCGATTTCTCTGCCTCTGGCTGCTCCTGACCGCGGGCGTTGTCGCGGCCGCTCCGAAGCCTGCAACCCCCGAAGAGCCCGTGCGCCTGCAGGCGCGAGTCGCGGGCAGTGGATCGCCCGTGGTGCTGCTCGGCGGCGGACTGCTAGGCGCCGATGGCTGGGGGGCATTCCCACGCTGATGGCGAGGGCGCATCGCGTCATCAACGCCCAAAGCCTCGCGGTCCAGTACGGACTCGAGAATCGGTCGCTGCCGTCGGACTACTCGCTGCAATCCGAGGTGTCGGCCCTCCGCGCCACGATGGATGGTTTGGCCGTCGAGCGGGCGGACGTCATCGGTATGTCACACGGTGGGATGACTGCGTTGCTGTTCGCGCTTCTGAATCCGCAACGCGTGCGCACGCTCACCCTGGTCGAACCGCCCGCATTCTGGGTGTTGCCGAACCACGGCGACGACGATCGAGAGGCGCGCGAGATGCAGCATTTCCTGAGCTCACTTGGCGACCAACCGATAACCGAAGCCGACGTCGAGACGTTCCGTTGTCTGCTGGGCGATTGCGCTGACGGGCGGTCGCCGCGACGGCTGCCGCAGTGGACACAGTGGCTGACGTATCGCAACTCGCTGCGCGGCTTACACACGATTGTCGACTACGACGACGAACCGGCGCGACTGCGTACGCTCACGACGCCGACCATGACGAGCGTGTTCGCAGGGTTGTGGTGGGCGAGGCGAGGGTGACAGGCAATCCCTGCCGCGAAATCACCCACCACGTGGGAGCGAGCTCCCGCTCGCGATCGCGGCCGGAGAGGCCGCTCCCACAACCAGGCGCGGCCTCGGTCAGTCGGCATCGGTGTAAACTGACTGCCGATTCCAGCACGGAAGGTCAGGCATGTCGGTCGCCGAGTTCACGATCACCAGCCGCGAACCGTACGCAGGGGGACGGTTGTTCGGCGACGCGGGCGCCTACGAGCACATCGAGGGCCGGCTGACCTATGCCGTCGACCCGGATCATCCGATGAACGATGGCATCGTCGACCTGCACCTGGTCCCTCGCGATGCCAGCGGTCTGGTGCGGTTCTCGGGCGACGTCTCGATTTTTCAGCCGTTGGATCTGTCGCGGGGCAACGGCGCTCTGCTGATCGACGTGCCGAACCGGGGGCGGCGGCTTTGGCCCTCGCAGTTCAACCGGGCTTCCGTCGAGGCGCTGCTCGCCGACCCCTGGGCGCCGGGCGACGGGTTTCTGATGCGCCACGGTTATGCAGTCGCCAACGTGGCCTGGCAGTGGGATGTGCTGCCGATTGCGGGGCTCACCTTCGAGGCACCCGTGGCGCTGGAGGACGGCAAGCCGATCCGGGGCGAGGTCATGTCGGAGTTTCGGCCCAATGAGCGAGGTCATTCGTTTCCCCTCGGCAACATGGGTCACCGCGCCTACGGTGCGGCCGACGTCGAGGACCCGGGAGCCCGTCTGCTTGTGCGCGACGACTATGCGCACGGGCCGACGACTGAGATCCCGCGTGGCCAGTGGCGGTTCGCCCGTGAGCGCAACGGCGATCCGGAACCGAGCCCCTACCACATCTGGATGGAGCCCGAGCTGGAGCCGGGACGCATCTACTCGGTCGTCTATACGACCGAGGGTGCGCCGGTCGTGGGTGCCGGCTTGCTGGCGGTGCGGGACGCTGCCATTTTTCTGCGGCAAGGCGGCGCCGGCGCCGACTTCGCACAGGTATACGGGTTCGGAGCATCGCAGTCAGGGCGCGTGCTGCGGCACCTGCTTTCGCTCGGGCTGAACCGGGGCGAGTCGGGCGGGCTCGCTCTGGATGGCGTCCACGTGCACATCGCCGGCGGGCAGCGGGGCGAGTTCAACCACCGCTTCGCGCAACCGTCGGTGCTGGGGACGCCGGGCTTCGGTCAGCGCTTTCCCTTCGCGGATGCCGCCACCGAGGATGCGCTGACCGGTGAACGGGCAGGTCTGCTCGACCGCCAGCGTGAACGGGGTGGGGTGCCGCGAATCGTGGTGACCAACACGTCGTGGGAATACTGGCGCGGCGACGCCTCCCTGGTCCACTGCACCTCCGAGGTGGACCTGGCGGAGGAGCCGAGCACGCGCATCTACCACTTCGCGGGGACGCAACATTTCCCGGGGGAGCTGCCTCAGGTCACAGATTTTCCCATCACCGGCGACCGCACCCGGTACGGCTTCGGTGTCGTCGATCACTCGCCGCTGACGCGGGCCGCGTTCGTCGCGCTCGACCGCTGGGTGCGTGACGGTGCTGTGCCGCCGCCGCCCTGTCATCCGCGCCTGGCCGATGGCACGGCCGCTTCCCGGGCGCACACGCTCGCGGCGTTTCCGCGACTGCCCGGGGTCGTGACTCCCGATCCCGAGCGCCTGCCTTCGATCCGTGTGGTGGACATGGGGCCGCGAGCGGACGAGGGCATCGGCCGCTACCCGGCCGGACTCGGAGCGGCTTATCCGGCGTTCGTCTCCCCCGTGGACGCAGACGGTAACGAAATGGCCGGTGTCCGGCTCCCGGATGTGGCGGCTCCGGTGGGCACGCACACGGGCTGGAACCTGCGCGCGCCGGAGACCGGCGCGCCGGAGCAGACGGCGTTGTTCGCCGGTTTCACCAGCTTCTTTCCTTCCACACGCGGGGTGCGTGAAGTGAATGGCGACCCGCGTCTGTCGCTGGAGGAGCGCTACTCGGGCCGCGACGACTACGCAAGAAGAGCCCGGAGTGTGGCCGAGGAACTGGTGCGCGACGGCTATCTGCTTGCTGAGGACGCCGACCTTGTCGTGCAGAACGCCTTGCGACGGTACGACGCCGCGTGGGAAAGCTCGCGCTGAATTGCCTCAACGTGATCGAGATCACAAACTGTGTGTGCGCTGAACACTAACATCGTCGCGTAGTTCGGAGTACACAAGGGGATGCATCGGATGTCACTGGCCAAACCAGACACGTTCGCTGTCGACAAGATATTCGAAGCCAACAAAGGCTGGTACGTCGGATCGCAACACGGGTTCTCCGTTGGTCCGTACGAGAGCGAAGACGTTGCGAAAGCGCAAAGCTCAGAGATAAAGGGGCATCTCGGGCGCGCGGACAACACCGGGCAGACGCTGCACATCATCCGCGAGCTTCTCGAGACGCGCGATGTCGGCTATCGACGCCCCGGCGAAGCACAATCGGTAAGGGCCGGCGAGACTCCACGGCTTCGGTACCGCGCCGAGCGATTCTTTGCGCTCGAGGGAAAATGGTACTTCATGACGCGCGAGGGTGTAGACGTCGGCCCCTACGACTCGCGGAGTGCTGCCGAGCGAGATGCGGTGAGCCTGGTGAGGCTGCTGAAAGAGTGCGAAACCGAGGAGCAGGCGCATCGCGCCATCTATGAGTTCATGGCGAGGCCCGTCGCCTCGCCCCGCGGTGCGCCGGATGAGATGTGACGGCGGTCACGCGATGTTCCGCGACGTCGGCTTCCCCAGCATCCGGTCGGAGATGATCCGCAGCTGAATCTCGCTGGTCCCCTCGAAGATCTTGGTGAGGCGCGCATCGCGCCAGTAACGCTCCACAGCATGCAGCTTGGTGTAGCCGGCGCCGCCGAGGATCTGCAGCGCGTCCGACGTCACCCGCTCCGCCATCTCGCTCGCGTACCACTTCACCATGGCGGCTTCCTTGTCGGCCTTGACGCCGTTGTCCATGAGCGTCGCCACGTGGTACATGAGCTGACGGGCGGCTTCCACCTCGCTCGCCATGCGCGCCAGTTTGAAGCGGGTCTCCTGGAAGTCGCTGATGGGCACGCCGAACTGCACCCGTTCCTGGGCGTAGGCCATGGCGTCCTCCAATGCGCCGCGGGCGAGGCCGATGGAACGGGCCGCCGTGTGGGCGCGGGCGACGTTCAGGAAGTTCACCGCGTTCTTGAAGCCTTCGCCACCGCCACCGCCGCCGGTGATCACGTTTTCCTTTGGGATGCGGCAGCCGTCGAAGGCCAGCTCCCAGGTCTTCCAGCCGAAATAGCCGATCTTCGGGATGGGCGCGCCCTGACAGCCGTCGGGCAGCTGACCGCGGGCCTTCTCGATGATGAAGGTGCGCATTCCCGTGTGGCGTGCGGCAGGATCGCTCGGAGTTTCCACGCGGGCGAGAAGCTGGATGTAGTCGGCGCCATCGGCGAACGTGCACCAGTACTTGTTGCCGGTGATGACCCAGTTTTCGCCGTCCAGCACGGCGCGGCAGCTCACGCCGGCGAGGTCCGATCCGGCGTTCGGCTCCGACAACGCGACCGCAGCCAGGTACTCGCCACGGGCTGCCTTACGGGTGAGGTCGAGGCGCTTCTCCTCGGGCCAGCCGCCCACGCCCATCAGCGACGCGGCGCGGGCGATGATGCTGGCGACGCTCATCCAGCCACGAGCCAGCTCTTCGGCGATCAGGCAGTACTCGAAGACGCCGAGCCCGAGGCCGCCGTATTCCTCCGGGGTGCGGATGCCGAAGTAGCCCATCTCGCCCATCTTGCGGCGCAGACCGTCCGGGATGTCGCCCTGGACCGGGTCCAGCTCGTTGGCAACGGGCAGCACCTCCCTGGCGGTGAACTCCCGGGCCGACTCCTGGATCATGCGGCGTTCTTCGGTGAGGTAATGTTCAGTCATGGCTTGCCTGCTGTGTAGTGTGGGAGCGGCCTCCCGGCCGCGACCTCCCGGAAGCAATCGCGGCCGGGAGGCCGCTCCCACGCGTGAAAAGGTCTCACAACCCGATCAGGTCGGCACGGTCGATCAGGTTCTGGACGATGCGGATGCTGGCTGCGTCCACCATCACGCCGTCCACGTTGATGGCGCCGAGGCCCTGCTCAAGGGCTTCGGCGTAAGCAGCCTTCTGCTTGCGCGCGGCTTCCACCGCCTCGGCGTCGGGGGTGAACACGGCGTTGGCCAGCTCCACCTGGCTCGGGTGGATGGCCCACTTGCCCACCATGCCGAGCACGTAGGATCGCTCTGCCTCGCGCGTGTAGCCCTCGGGGTTCCTGAAATTGGCGTACGGACCGTCCACCGGGTCGAGCCCGTTGGCGCGGCAGGCGATGGTCATCCGGTAGCGGGGATAGTGCCAGACGTCGGGCGGATACGTGCCCGACGAGCCCACGTAGCCGAGCTGCATCTGCTGGCTGGCGGAGTAGTCGCCCATGCCGAAGATCAGGCACTCGAGGCGATCGGAGCAGGCGGCGATCTCGTCCACCCGCATCATGCCTTCCACCTCCTCGATGAGACACTCGATGCCGATGCGGCGGCTGAGCGAGAGCTTCGCCTCGAGCTGATCGAGCAACAGGTGCACGAACACCACGTCCTCGGGACGTTTTGCCTTGGTGAGCATTATGGTGTCGAGCTTGTCGCCCGCGCCGGTGACCACCTCGATCACGTCGTCGTGGCACCACTCGGTGTCGACATCGTTGATGCGCACGCACAGGGTGCGCGGCTTCCACGCCAGCCCGTTCAGGGCCTCGACGATCCTGCCCCGCGCGTCGGCCTTGGCGCTCGGTGCCACCGCGTCCTCGAGATCGAGGAACACATGATCGATGTCGAGGCCGGCGGCCTTCGACAGCATCTTGTCGGAGCTTCCGGGCACGGAAAGCTGGCATCGTCGCGCCCGCCGAGGGCGCTCGGTCGTCTGGCTCATGAGTCTTGTCCGTCTGTCAGATAGTGGCTTCTGCGTTTGATGAGCACCCGGCGCTCGCCTTCGAACACCACCTTGTCGTCTTGATTCACGCCAAAGTGCTTGAACGTGACGATGCCGGCGTCCGGTAGGTCGCCGTCTTCGGTGGCCAGCACCTCGGTGTAGGCATACAGGGTGTCGCCGTGGAACACGGGCGTCTTCAGGCGGATGCGGTCGAGCCCGAGCTCCCTCACCGCGTTCTCGCCCGTGTCCTGCATGGCCATGCCGATGACCATGGCGATGGTGACCCCGCCGAACTGCACCCGTCTGTTCCAGCCCTGACGCCCCATGGCGTTCTTCTGCATGACGTCTTCGTTGAAGTGCGCCTCGGCAGTGTTCAGCACCTGCAGGGTGATGCCCACGTTGTCCTGCTCGCACATGGTCTTGCCGCGGGCGTGGCGGAACACCTGACCGGGCGCGAAATTCTCGAAGTAGTTGAGGTCGCCGGTGAGTGCCATGGCGGTTCCTACGATGCCCGCTGGCGCTGGCGCACCAGATTGGTACGGTGAAATTCGACCACCTTGTCACCGTGCTGATTGAAGCCCTCGGTGTGCCAGGTGACGATGCCGAACCCCGCCTGGCCCTTGGACTCCCGGGCGATCTTCACGGTGCTGCGGGCAGTCAGAGTGTCGCCGACGTAGACGGGCTCCTGAAACACACAGCCGTCGACGCCGAGGAAAGGCCCGCCACCTTCTGAGAGATCTTCCACCGACAGTCCGAACACGGTGTTGAACACCAGCAGCGGATTGACCACGACCTTGGGGTGGCCCATGGATCTGGCGTACGGCTCGTTGAAGTACAGCGGGCAAAACGACAGGGTAGCGGTGGTGAAGGCGGCGTTGTCGCCGTCGCTGATGGTGCGGCCCCAGTGATGCTCGAACACCCGGCCCACGGTCATGTCTTCGTACTGATTGCCTTTGCGCAGCAGCACTGCGCGGGTGCGGAAGTCCTCTTCGGCGGCTGCGCTTGCCTCGTCGTTCGAGCTCATGGTCATCCTCGCTGTTGCAGGGCGGGAACGGCGGGCGCTGCAAGAAGCTCCGCGAGCTGCGCGAGGGAGTCCAGGTCGGCCAGACGCCGGCAGCTATCCTCCACTGTTTCAGCAGCGGCGGCGCCCAGCAGCGGGTCCGCCAGGGTGTGGAACTTCTCGGTCAGGCGTTGCCACTGAGCGTCGAGGTCGGTGGCCGGAATTGCGACGTTGGCCTCGGTCGTGAAATCACCGCCGTCGCTGGTGCGGATGCGCACCCGGGTTTCCGGCCGCGGCCGCTCGTGTGCCAGCACCGTGACCTTGTCGCGCAGCGAAACCAGGTCCTTGCGTCGCGTGAGCTCGTCGGTGAACAGTCGGATGCTGGCGGTGTCCTCGCCGGCGAGGGCCAGCGCGATGGTCAGACGCAGGCTGAACTTGGCCTCGAGGCCGGTGGTCGGCTCCGCTATGTTGCACACGTCGAAGTGGCCGCGGTTCACCCACACCTCCACTGACTTCACGTTGCGCGCATCGAGGCGATGGCTGCGTTTGAGCTGGAGCGCGGCCTCGATGGCGGAATGGGTCAGGTAGCAGGCGGCGTGGTACTTGAAACAGATGTCGGGCACGTAGCCGCGAACGGCCAGCGCCGAGTAGAAGCGGTCGAGCGACGGGCCATCCGACTGAGTGGCCATGAAGCCCTGATGGGCCTCCAGCAGATCGAGCCGGCTGGTGAAGCCACGGCACGCCAGCAGCGCCGCTTCCACTCCCGTGGCGGCGGCGTGGCCGGCGTGCAGAGGCTTGCACATGGTGCCGAACTGGCTCTTGAGGCCCGCTGCCTGGGTGCCGGCGATGCCCAGCGCGGCGGCCGTGCGTTCGGCATCGAGCCGAAGCAGGCTTGCCGCCGCCGCGGCGGCGCCGAAGGTGCCGAAGGTGGCGGTGGCGTGCCAGCCTCTGGCGTAGTGGGACGGGCCGGCATACCGGCCGAGGATGCATTCAGTTTCCACACCGGCGCAGAACGCCGCCAGCGCCTCGGCGCCGCTGCGACCCAGGTGCTCGCTGAGGGCCAGCACCGCCGGCGCCACCGGCACGGTAGGGTGACCGATCATGGCGTCGTGCACGTCGTCGTAATCGTGTGCGTGTCCGGCCGCGCCATTGACCAGCGCCGCCTGCCGTACGCTGACCCGCGCGCCGGTCCCCAGGATGCGCGCCTGTGGATGGCCGCCTTCGTCTTCGACCTGGTCGCGGAGGATGCGCGCCAGCGGCTCGTCCATTCCGGCGAGTGCCACGCCGACGAAATCCATGATCGCCTGACTGGCGACCGTGGCGGACTCCGCGGACAAATCCTCCCAGCTCGTCTGGGCGATGCGCTGTGCCAGCTCCAATGTCGGGCCCACTGACGTTCCCTCGGGTCGATCGTGAGCTGATAAGCTACTGCCTAAAGCTATGCGGGCACAACCTGACGTGACGGAAGCTACCTACTGCTGCGAGTCGAATCTCGATGAGCCCATGATGGGCACCGCCGACCGGGTGGACGTGTGGCTGCTGCTGGAATACCGGCCGGCGTGGAAGGCGAAGGCAGTGGAGGAGGCGAACCTCGGGCCGGACGTCCGCCGCTGGCTTGACGGTACCATCGAGGCATTGGCGATTCGAGGGCTCAAAGCGCGCCCGCAGCTCGTCCGCCAACCCGGGATCGACAGCGACCGGGTGCGGCTCCTGGTGGGCGTGCCCGGCGCGTTGGCGGCGTTCTCCGGGCGTGGCTACGACTTCCTGAGGTCGGTGGACGTGACATCCGTCGTCGACGATCCGACGGCGTCTCCTCGCTTGGACGGTCCACGCTACTTCGTCTGCACCAACGGCCAGCGGGACGTCTGCTGTGCGCGCTTCGGTCTGCCCGTGTACGCGGCGCTGCGACAACGAGTCGGTGATCGGGTCTGGCAGACCACTCACCTCGGCGGCCACCGCTTCGCGCCCAACGTGCTTGCTCTGCCGCAGGGCGTGGTATACGGGCGGGTGACGGCGGAAGCCGTGGATCCGTTCCTGGCTGAGGTGGAAGCTGGCCGGCTGGCTTTCGCTCACCTGCGCGGGCGCGCCTGTTACCCGCCCGCCGTGCAGGCGGCGGAGGCCCTTGCGCACGAGTCGGGACTGTCGTTCGTCGGCATGGAGGGCGGGGATGCCGCGGCCGCGGTGCGCTTCGCCGGAGCGTCCGGTGAGCGGACCGTGCGGGTACGGCGGGCGGCCGAACCGCTGATGGTGCACAAGAGCTGCAACGACGGCGAGGCGCAGCCCGTCACCCCGTACCAGGCGGGCTGAACCGGGCGCCGCCGGCCGCCAGCGTGTCGGTGACGAAGCGCCGCAGCGCCGGCGTTAGCGCCCGCGGCTCGCCGCAGGGCAGGAACGGCTCGCCGAGGCGGATCCGGTAGCGGCGCCCGCGCTTGTTCAGGAGCTCCCGGAACAGGGTCATGTCCCTGAGCTCGTTGTGGATGGCGTAGAACAGGTAGTACAGCCAGGAGTTGCGGCCGCTGATGTGCATGGGCACTACCGGCGCGCGATACTTGACGGCCAGGTTCAAGGCGCTCGGAAGCCAATCGCGCTCCACCAGTCCCGTCCAGGTCGGCCGCGCCAGCCGTCCGGCGGGAAAGATCACGATCAGCCGCTGGTCCCGGAAGGCCTGAACCAGGGCCCGCACCGTCTCCCGGCGGCGGGCATGATCGCGGCGGGTTTGCATCCATTCCACCGGCACCACCATGGTGGCGAGGCCCGGGCAGACGCGGATGGCGTCCCGGTTGGCGAAGAAGCTGATGTCCTCACGCACCTGGCGCAGCGCGTCGAACACCGCAATGCCGTCGGCGATTCCCGAGGGATGGTTGGCGGTGACCACCGTCAGGCCGGTGGCGGGCACGCGCTCGAGCCCCTCGACGCGGACGTCGAGGGCCAGGCTGTCGCTCAAGAAACGGAATACCTCGACCGCCTGCATGGGCCGTATGGTGTCGGCCATGCCGATCGCGCGGCGGTAGCCGAGCAGGGGATAAATGAGCGGCCGGAGACTGCGCCACAGCCGGGGATGCTGCATGAGACGCTCCGCCCGCTCCTCGATGAGCTCGTCTACGACGTGGGGCATGCTCGCAGAAACGCCGTCAGTGCAACGTTGAAGGCCTCCGGAGCTTCCATGTTCATGCCGTGGCCGGCGTCGAGATCCACCACCTCGAGGTGCGGCATGTGCGCGGCCGCGTGGTCGCGATGGGGGCGAAAGCGACGCTCCCGTGCGCCGCACAAGAGCAGCGCCGGCCGCCGGTTCTCGCCGAGCCGCGCGCGCACGCTGGCGCCGGGATTGGTGCGCAGCAGCGTGTTGGCGATGCCGGCGGGGTCGTGCCGAGCGGCGTCTTCGCACAAGGCCCGGTAGATGGGCTCGGGGAGGCGGCGGGCGTGGCGCGGATGGACCGGGATGTGCTCCATTGCTTCGCGGCCGCCTTCGCGGATGCGCTGCGCCGAGGCCTCGGCACCTTTCAGCCAGGCTCGCTGCTGCTCCTGGTCCGCCATCGCCGAGGTGGAGTTGGTGAAGGCGTGGCCCAGAACCCGCTCCGGATGGGTCAACGCGTAGCGGATGGTGAGGCCCGCGCCGAGGGAGTAGCCGAGCACGAACCAGCGCTCCGCGCCGAGCGCCCGGCGGATGGCCTCGAAGTCCGCCACGTAGCTTTCCGGGTCGTAGGCTGCTACGTCGGCCGGACTCGGAGCGCCCGCGTGCCCCCACAGGGAAACCGTCACCGGCGTAGCGTGCTCGGCCAGGCCGCGCAGGTTGGCCGCCCACTGCGACGGCCCCGTTAGAAAGCCGTGCACCAGCAACAGGTGCGGCCCGCGGCCGTCGTGAACCTGGTAGTCCAGCGTCACGCCGCGCCCAGCGTGCGCTTCAGGTAGGCCTTGAGGCGTTGCCACGCGTCCAGCGCGGGGCCGGTATTGGTTTCCGGGTCCCGGTCCACGTGCAGCCAGAAGCCGTGCTTAACCGGATCGTAGACGTGGACGTCGTTGTCGATGCCGGCGGCTCGGAGCGCCTTCACGAAGTCGTCGACCTGTTGCTTCGGTATGCTGGGATCCTGGCCGGCAAAGGTGCCGTAAATCGGGTGGTGGATGTTCTTCATCTTGTCCGGGTCGTCGAGCAGATGCCCATAGAAAATGGCCGTGCCGTCGTGGTACTTGCCGCCCAGTGCGAACGACAAGGCCACCCCGCCGCCGTAGCACCAGCCGATGGCCGCCACCTTGCCGGTGGTGTCGTCCCGCTGCTTCAGGAACTCCACGGCGGCATCGAGGTTGGCGATGATCTGCTCGGGATGCGCCAGGGTCTCCTGCACCAGCGCCATGTTCTGCTCACGGCTGCCGCCGGTGCGACCGCTGTAGAGATCGGCTGCCAGTGCCACGTACCCCTCCGCCGCGAACGCATCCGCCGTCTGCCGGACCCGGTCGACCAGCCCGTCCCACTCGTGAATGAGAATCACCGCCGGGTGGGGACCAGGGCCGGCCGGCAGCGCCAGATAGCCGCGGGTGGCGCGACTGGCCGGATAGTAGGCCACCGCCTCACCGAGCAGCGCTCCGCCCTTGCCGACGATGGCCGGCGGCAACTCGTCCCGCGCCGTCGGCTGGAACGGCACCGCCGCCGCCGCCGTCTCCGCTGCCGCCAGGAGGGGCAGGACGAGGGGCAGGAGCGATCTCCAGCTCGCGAATCTTCCCAGACAACTCATGGCGCTCCCTCCGCGCATCGACCGCCCGGCAACATACCCCAACCCCGCAAACCCGGCCAGTGGGGTTGGGGTGCGCCACGTCGGCTCGCTATGATGGCGTTCTCACGTTGCGGAGCAGGCCGTTGCACCCCACCTGGTCGGATGACCACCCCGAACCCGTGCTGGTGGTGACCACCGGCGGCACCATCGACAAGGTCTACTTCGATGCCCGCAGCAACTACGAGGTGGGCGAGTCGGTGGTGGGCGATCTTCTGCGGCAGGCGCGAGTGCGCCTGCCGTTCGAGATCCTCCCGTTGCTGCGCAAGGACAGCCTGGACATCACCGACGACGATCGCTCCATGATCCGCGCGCGCATCGACGCCCGGCCCGAGCGCCGGGTGGTCGTCACCCACGGTACCGACACGATGACCGATACCGCCGGCGTGCTCGCCGGCATCGCCGGGCGCACCGTCGTCCTCACGGGCTCCCTGTCCCCGGCGCGGTTCGCCCAGACCGACGCCGTCTTCAATGTCGGCATGGCGTTCGCGGCAGTGCAGATCCTGCCCGTCGGTGTCTACATCGTCATGAACGGCCAGGTGTTCGCCGCCGACCGGGTTCGCAAGGACCGCGACAACAACGTCTTCGTCCGCATGTAGCTTGTCCCTGTGGGAGCGGCCTCCCGGCCGCGATTTGTGGGAGCGGCCTCCCGGCCGCGATCGCGAGCAGCTCGCTCCCACACCTCATGTCTGTGGAGCTCGCTCCCACACGCCTGTGGGAGCGGCCTCCCGGCCGCGATACACTGCAACTCAACCAGGCAGGGCGAGGATTGAATCATGGCACTGGACCTCCTGATCAGAAACGGCACCGTCGTCGACGGCTCCGGCGGCGCCCGCTACCGGGCCGACGTGGGCGTCAGGGACGGGCGCATCGTCTCCGTCGGCCGGGGTGCGGACAAGGCGAGCCGCACCATCGACGCCGATGGGCTCGTGGTGGCCCCCGGCTTCGTCGACGGCCATACCCACATGGATGCCCAGGTGTTCTGGGATCCGCTCGGCTCCTGCTCGTGCTATCACGGCGTCACCTCCGCCGTCATGGGCAATTGCGGCTTCACTCTGGCGCCCTGCAAGGCGGAGGAAGCGGATCTGGTGTTCAGGAACCTCGAGCGTGCCGAGGATCTTTCCCGCGACGCCATGCTGCAGGGCATCCGCTGGAGCTGGGAGACGTTCCCGGAATTTCTCGACGCCGTGGAAGCCCTGCCCAAAGGCATCAACTACGCCGGCTACATCGGCCACTCGGCCCTGCGCACCTACGTCATGGGCGAGCGGGCGTTTACCGATCCCGCAACCGGCGAGGACGTGGGACGCATGTGCTCGCTGGTGAAGGAGGCCATGCAGGCCGGCGCCGTCGGCTTCTCCACCTCCCGCACCCTCAACCACATCACCTCGGACGACAAGCCGGTGGCGAGTCGGCTGGCGGGGTGGGAGGAGGTGCGCGCCATCGTCAATGCGGTAGGCGAGACCGGGAAGGGCGTGTTCGAGCTGGCCGGCGAGGCTCCCGGTCGCGATCCGCAGCGGATTCGCGAATACCACGCGCGTCTCAGGGACCTGGCCGTGGAATCCGGCGTGACCCAGACCTGGGGCATGTTCAGCATCCGGGTGGCGCCCGACTTCTGGCGCCCGTACTTCGATCTGCTGGACGAGACCGCCGCCGCGGGCGGGCGCATGTACGCCCAGGTTCACAGCCGGGCGCTCAACGTGCTGCTGTCGTTCGAGGCGCACACGCCCTTCGACAAATGGGACGTGTGGCGCGACGTGCGTGCGCTGCCCCTGGAGGAGCAGAAGGCGAAGCTGCGGGATCCCGAGATCCGGGCGAAGCTGGTGGAGGTGGCCAATCGTGAATACACCGGCCCGCGCGTTGTCGGTGCGGAGGCGCGGCCGCCGGACTGGGACTGGGTGTTCCCCATGGCCGAAGTGCGCTACGACCAGCCCAGCATGGCGCAGCTGGCGGCCGAGCGGGGGGTCAACCCGGTGGAGCTGATGATCGACCTCGCGCTCGAGCACGACTTCAAGATCTACTTCCGTCAGCCCATCGCCAACGAGGATCAGAACCACGTGCTGGAGATGATGCGGCACCCCCGCTCGCTGGTGACGTTCTCGGACTCCGGCGCCCACGTGGCACAGATCATGGACAGCTCGCTGCAGACCCATCTGCTGTCTTACTGGGTGCGCGAGAAACAGGCGTTCACGCTGGAACAGGCGGTTCGACGCATCACCTACGACACCGCCACCGTCTGGGGCCTGCACGACCGCGGACTGATTCGTGAGGGGCTGGCCGCCGATCTGGTGGTGTTCGATCCCGACACGGTGGGCGCGCGGATGCCGGAGGTGGTCCACGACCTGCCGTCCGGCGCCAAGCGGTTGAAGCAGACGGCGGTGGGCATGCACCACACCATCGTCAACGGCCAGGTGCTCTTGAACGACAATCAGCCGACAGGGGCGACACCGGGGCGCCTTTTGAGGTCCTGAACCTGCGCCTGCAACCGTTTTCGCTGCTGGCGCATCCAAGGGATCGTGTGTACCCCACACATCCCTTTGGGGGAGGTCATTGCCCCAGGTTCGAATAGTGGAGGGGCCGGCGATCCGGCCCCTCTTTTTTTGCCTGGCTTTTTTGCCTGACGCCCGGCAATGCGCTAGCGTCGGCCGATTGCGAACCGTTGGGGACCATACATGTCGGGACTGCCGCTCGAAGGCATCACCGTTCTCGATTTCGGCCAGGTCTACAACGGCCCGTACTGCGGTTTCCTGCTCGGCCAGGCGGGCGCCCGCGTCATCAAAGTCGAGTCGCCGCTGGGTGAGACCTTGCGGGGCCGCGCGAAGACCACGGCGGCGAGCTATCCGTTCGCGCTGCTGAACGCCGGCAAGTCCTGCGTCACGTTGAACATCAAATCCCCGGAAGGCCAGGCGCTGCTGAAGCGGCTGGTGCGGCAGGTGGACGTGGTGCTCGAGAATTTCTCCCCCGGCACCATGGCCCGCTACGGGGTGGGGAGCGACGCCTTGAGGGCGGAGAATCCGCGGCTGATCTATGCCGCCAGCACCGGCTTCGGCAGCACCGGCCCCTACCGGGATTACCTGGGCATGGACATCACCCTGCAGGCCATGTGCGGGGTCATGACCATCACCGGACAGGATGGCGCGCCGCCCACCAAGGCGGGCCCTGCGCTGGCCGACTTCATGGGCGGCGTGCACCTGTTCGGAGCCATCGTCGCTGCCCTGTACCGGCGCAGCGTCGATGGAGAGGGCGCGGTCGTCGACGTCTCCATGCAGGACTGCCTGTTTCCGGCGCTCTCCACCGCCCTCGGCGCCTATTTCCTGGCCGGCCATCAGCCGCCGCGCACGGGCAACCGCCATCCGGCGCTGTCGGCCGCGCCCTACAACGTCTATAGGGCGGCCGATGGTCACGTCGCCATCATCTGCATCCGCGAAGGCCATTGGCGCAACCTCGCCGCGGCCATGGGTCGGCCGGAGCTCGCGCAGCAGCAGGAGTTCGCCGACATGGCGGCCCGCTGCCGCAACATGGACGCCCTTGACAGCGAGGTGGAGCGCTGGACGTCCAGCCTGCCCAAGGAGGAGGTGTTCCGCATCGCTCAGCAGCACGACGTGATCTGCGCGCCGGTGAAATCGCTCGATGAGGTCGTGAACGACCCCCAGCTACACGCCCGCGGTACCCTCGAATGGGTCGATCACCCGACCTTGGGGCGCATCGCCATCTGCCACTCTCCTTTGCGCTGGCAGGGCGCCGAGCTGCCGGCACTTTCGGAAGTTCCTGATTTGGGCGCCCACAACCGCGACTTATACTGCGGGCACTTTGGACTGACCGAGGAGGAGCTGGCGGTGCTCACCGAGAGCGGCGCCATCTGAAAATCATGAGTGCTTACAGCCTTGCCCGCGAGCATGTGGAGGGGGCTTTGTCCGGCGCCGCCGAGGCGGGCATCGACGCCGACACCGTACTCCGGGCCCTGCTCGCCACCCTGGCCGAGCGATATCGGGAGCTGAAAGGTCCCGACGACCTGCGCGCCGTGCTGCAGTACCAACTCGACAACGCCCAGGGTGACGAGGACTACATGTTCATGCGTCCGTAGCAGGCCGTCCTCACACATATGGTATTCTGCGGCGTTTCCTCCCGGGGCCAGATCGAGCCATGACCAGCAAGCAGTCCGGCGCGTTTTCCGCCGAGCCTTCCACCAGCCAGTTCGATTCCATCGACGACGCGCTCGCCGCCATCGCCGCCGGCGAGATGGTGGTGGTGGTGGACGACGACGACCGGGAGAACGAGGGTGACCTGATCATGGCGGCAAGCAAGGCCACCCCCGAGAAGGTGGCCTTCATGATCCGTCACACCAGCGGCATCCTGTGCACGCCGATCCTGGAGGAGCAGGCGAAGCGCCTGCACCTGGAGCCGATGGTGGCGCGCAACGACGCGCCCATGAGCACGGCGTTCACCGTGTCCATCGATTATTCCAAGGGGCTCACCACCGGCATCTCGGCGGAAGAGCGCGCCGCCACCGCCCAGGCGCTCACCAGCAGCAACGTGGGGGCGGAAGACTTCGTGCGCCCCGGCCACATCTTTCCTCTGGTGGCGCGGCAGGGCGGCGTGCTGGTGCGCTCGGGACACACGGAAGCCGGCATCGATCTCGCCACCCTGGCCGGCTGCTCCCCGGTGGGGCTGCTGGCCGAGCTGGTGAACGACGATGGCACGGTCCAGCGGCTGCCGCAGCTCCTGGAGTTCGCCCGCACGCACCGGCTGAAGATCGTCTCCATCGCCGATCTGATCGCCTACCGGCAGCGGCGCGAGCACCTGGTCGAGCGCAGCCTGGAGTTCATGGTCAAGACCCGTATCGGCGAGGCCCGCGGCTACGCGTACCGGACCAAGTTCGAGGAAGCCGAGCACCTGGCGCTGGTGTTCGGCGACATCCACCGTCTCGACTCCGTGCCCGTGCGCATTCACCGCGAGAAGCTCATCGACGACCTGTTCGGCCCGCAGAGCGCCCACGAGGCGAGCCTGCTGCACGCTTCCCTGGATCGGATCGGCAAGCTCGGCGCCGGGGTCCTCATCTATCTGCGCTCGGGCTTCGTCGGCGTTCCGCTCGACAAGCTGATCAGCCAGACCCGGGAAGACGTCCGCAAGGCTCAGTGGCTCGAGATCGGCGTGGGGGCACAGATCCTCCGGGATCTGGGGCTGTCGAAGATCCGTCTGATCGCCGGGCGTGAGGTGGACTACGTGGGGGTCCGCGGCTTCGGCCTGACCCTGGAGGCGACCGAGCTGCTGTAGCCGGTGGAGCGAGCGAACATGGGTGGACATCAACCCCGGGATCGGCACTCGGTGATACCCAGAATCTTCACCGCCGACGTGGCGGGCCTGGCGGGCTTCCTGAGGACGGTGTTCGACGCGGTGGGAGACGTTCACGCCGATCGTCCGGCCGAGATGCAGATCGGCGATTCCGTGGTCATGGTGAGCGGCGGCCGGGATCCCATGCCGGCGTGCCTGTACGTCTACGTGAAAGACGCCGACGCGGTCTACGAGCGCGCCGTGGCGGCCGGTGCCGAGTCGCTGGAAGCGCCACTCGATACGTTCTACGGCGACCGCCGGGCCATGGTGCGGGACGGCTGGGGCAACCTCTGGCAGATCGCCACCCGGCGCCAATAGCGCGGCCGCGTTGCCCGAGCGGTCTCATCGCCGGTAATCGAACGCCGCCGGTCGTTCCGCCGAGCCGAGATAGACGATGCGCACGTCGCGGGTGCGCCGGCCGCAGCCGCGGCAGCGCACCCGGGCACGCAGATCGGCCACGGTGGCCTCTCCGCCGAGGGCGGCCACGACCGCTTCGAGATCCACCGCCTCCATCCGTCCGCAGGGCACGCAAAGGGCGTAGACTCGAAAGCTCGCCTGCAGGTCCGTCAGTCGTTGCATAACCATCGTGGTGGATAAATATACAGTACCTGGCTCTGGCGCGCCGCTGGCGTTGACCCTGGGCGATCCGGCCGGTATCGGGCCCGAGGTGGTTGCGCGGCTGCTGGCCGGGCTATCGCGACCGCGAGGCCGCTCCCTCAGCAGTAGCCGGCCATGGTTGCTGGTGGGGGCGCGCTGGGCGCTGGAAGCCGGCGCCGAAGCTGCCGGGATAGCCTTGCCGCCGTTGCCGGAGGTCGCTTCACCGGCGGAGGTCCAAGGGCCGCTGGCGCTGCTGGAGATTCCGGTGGCGGTGCCGGACTTCCGCTTCGGCCGGGTGGACGCTGCCTGCGGCGAGCTGTCGGTGCGCGCGGTGGAGGCCGCGGCGCGGGCCTGCCTCGCCGGCGAGCTCGCCGGCATGGTCACCTGCCCGATTCACAAGGAAGCTATCCACGCCGCCGGCTACGTCAACGACATCGGTCACCAGGAAATTCTCGCCCGGCTGACCGGCGCGACCACCACTGCCACCATGCTCATGACGACGGGCCTCAAGGTGGTGCATCTGTCGACCCACAAGCCGCTGATCGAGGCCGCCCGTTACGTCACCCGTGACCACGTGCTCGACAAGCTTCGGCTGACTGCCGGCACTCTGGCGCGGTGGGGCATGCCGGAGGCGCGCATTGCGGTGGCGGCCCTCAACCCCCACGGCGGTGAGGGGGGGCTATTGGGCCGGGAGGAGATCGACCAGCTGGCCCCGGCCGTGGCTGCGGCCGGGGCGGAAGGCCTGCGGGTTTCCGGGCCCTGGCCGGCGGACTCGGTGTTCAACCGCGCCATCGATGGCGAGTTCGACGTGGTGCTGGCGCTTTACCACGACCAGGGCCACATCGCCATCAAGGTCCACGACTTTCACGCGAGCACCACGGCCACCCTCGGCATCCCGTTCGTGCGAACCTCGGTGGACCACGGCACGGCATTCGACATCGCCGGGCAGGGCAAGGCCGACGCGCGCAGCCTCGCCGCCGCTGTGGCGGCCGCCGAGGCGCTGGTCGAGGGTCGCCTTGCAGACCTCTAGCGGGGTGGGGCACACTCGCGGACGCATCTGATCCTGGTGGGAGCGACCTCCCGGTCGCGACTATGTTCCGGATCGCGACCGGGAGGTCGCTCCCACATCACCGCACCAGATCCAATTGGGAGATCACCATGAAGGCAGCCGTGTTCCGCGAGGTCAACAAGCCCATGGAGGTGGAGGAGATCCAGATCTCCAAGCCCGGCCCGCGCGAGGTGCTGATTCGAACCGCCGCCGCCGGCGTCTGCCACTCCGATCTGCATTTCTACAACGGCACGTATCCCGGCCAGGTGCCCATGGTGCTCGGCCACGAGAGCGCCGGCATCGTCGAGCAGGTGGGCTCGGACGTTCACTACGTGAAGCCCGGCGATCACGTGATCACTTGCCTGTCGGTGTTCTGCGGCCACTGCGAATACTGCCTGACCGGGCGCATGACCCTGTGCCAGGAGCCCGAGACCAAGCGCAGCAAGGATCAGGAGTCCCGGCTGTCTCATGGCGGCAAGCCGCTTACCCAGTTCGCGAACCTCGGGTCCTTCGCAGAGCACATGCTGGTGCACGAGCATGCGGTAGCGAAGATCCGTGAGGACATGCCCCTCGACCGTGCCGCGCTGATCGGCTGCGGGGTCACCACCGGGGTCGGTGCGGTGATCCACACCGCGAAGGTGGAGCCCGGCACCACCGTCGCGGTGATCGGCTGCGGCGGCGTGGGGCTGTCGTGCGTCAACGGCGCGGCCATTGCCGGAGCGAGCCGCATCATCGCTGTGGACACGGTGGCCTCCAAGCTGGAGCTCGCCCGTAAGTTCGGCGCCACCGACGTGGTGAATGCGAAGGAAACGGACGCCATCCAGGCAGTCAAGGACCTGACCGGCGGCGGCGTCCACTACTCGTTCGAGGCCATCGGCTTGAAGGCCACCGCCGAGCAGGCGTTCAACATGCTGCGAAACGGCGGCACGGCTACGGTCATCGGCATGATCCCGCCCGGCGACATGGTGTCTCTGCACGGCGTGGACTTCCTGTTCGAGAAGAAGATGCAGGGCTCATTCATGGGCTCCAATCGGTTCCGCGTCGACATGCCGCGGTTCGTGGAACTCTACCTGCAGGGAAAGCTTCACCTGGACGACCTGGTTTCGGGGCACATCCGGCTCGAGGACATCAACGACGCCATGAAGGCGCTCGAGACCGGGGAGATCGCCCGCAACGTGATCATGTTCGACTGAGGCGGCCGTGCGCTGGCTTTCTTTCCTGCATGACGGCAAGCCCACGTTCGGCTACGTGACCTCCGACGGTGAGGGTGTGGTGGACGTGGGCGAGCGCGGGCGGCTCGCGGACTTGAAGTCCGCCATCGCGGCAGACGCGCTCGCCGAGCTGACGGAACGCTGCGGCGACCAGGCAGATCTGCCGCTCGCCGGGCTCAGTTATCTGCCGACCATCCCGAATCCGGAGAAAATTCTCTGCGTGGGCCTCAACTACAAGGCCCACCAGGAGGAAACCGGCCGGGGCGGCGAAGGCTATCCCACGATCTTCGTGCGTTTCGCCAACGCGCAGATCGGCCACGAGCAGCCGATGATCCGGCCCCGCGAGTCGAAGACCCTGGACTACGAGGGCGAGATCGCTCTGGTCATCGGCAAGGCGGGGCGGCGCATCGCCAAAGCCGACGCGCTGTCTCACGTCGCCGGCTACGGCATCTACAACGACGGCAGCGTCCGCGAATTCCAGCGCCAGACCAGCCAGTTCACGGCCGGCAAGAATTTCGCCGGCACCGGCGGGTTCGGTCCCTGGATGATGACCCCGGACGAGGTGGGTGACGTCACCCGCATGGCGCTCACCACCCGGCTGAACGGCGAGGTCATGCAGCAGGCCACCGCCGATCTGCTGGTGTTCGACTTCGGCGACATCATCGAGTACTGCTCGACGTTCACCGAGCTCCTGCCCGGCGACGTTCTCGTGACCGGCACGCCGGGCGGCGTCGGGGCCGCCCGCAAGCCGCCGGTGTTCATGGACGAGGGCGACGAGATCGAGGTGGAAGTCGTGCCGATCGGTACGTTGCGGAACCGGGTAACCGTCGGCTGAGAAAGCCGCCGGGGAGAGCCACGTGGCAAAGTGGTTGAAGATCGCCGGGGCCGCTGTGGCTGGGCTGATTCTGGCCGTCGTGGTCGCGGTGCTGATCACGCAACGGGTATCCGACGGGCCGATCAGCTTTCTGCAGGGCGGTCCGTTCAGAACCGGCGAGCTCGTCGAGGGGCCGATCACGGATTGGTCGTTTGCCAACGACAGGCCCACGGAGTTCGAGCTGGTCGGTTTCGGCACCTCGCGAACCGCCGGCTTCATCATCCATGACGGTGTCGCCTACATGACCTGCGATCTGGGCTACATCTGGAACCGCCTCGACGGCGGCCCGCAGAAGTGGCTCCTGGGTCTGATCTACACCTTCAAGCACTGGCACGAGGACGCCGTGCAGGACGGACGCGTGCTGTTGCGCGTTGACGGCAAGCTGTACAAGAGCCGATTCGTCAAAGTAGAGGACCCGGCGCTGAACGCAGCCCTTCGGTCCCAGCTCGAGGCGCTGGCGCGGAAGTTGGTCGCGCCCGCGACGCTGGGTCCGCCGCCAGCACAACCACCCAACGACATCTGGTTCTTCCGCATGGATCCCCGCGCGTAGGCAACGGCCGTCCGGCCGCCGCCGTTGTGCCGGTCCGTCGTTTCCGGGTATAAGTCGCGGCTGGCCTCCCGCCCCGACGCTCCATGACCGACACGTCCACGATGAGCACGTGGGAGATGTACCGTTCGTTGCTGTTCTCGGTGTATCTGCCCTCGTTTTTCATGTCCATCTGCCAGGGCAGCGTGCTGCTGGTGTTGCCCCTGTTCGCGCTTCATGTCGGCGCGAACGCCGGCATCGCCGCCGCGGTCTTTTCCCTGCGCGGTCTCGGCAACATGTGCGTGGACGTCCCGGCCGGCTATGCGGCGGCGCGGCTCGGCGACAAGTACACCATGCTGATCGGCGTCGGCATCATGTCGGTAACCGGGGTGCTGGCGAGCCGCGCCACTTCGGCTCTTGAGCTCGCCGCCGCCGCCCTGCTGTTCGGCGCCGCCATGTCCACCTGGCTGCTTGCGCGGCTGACCCACATCAGCGAGGCCGTACCCGTCACTCATCGAGGCAAGGCCATCTCGACCATGGCCGGGCTGCAGCGCTTCGGCAACCTGATCGGCCCGGTGACCACCGGCTACATCGCCGATCGGGTCGGCTACGGCTACGTGTTTCTCACCATCGCCGGCATCGCCGCGTTCTCGTTCGTTCTGGTGACCTTTTCCGTAAGGGAGAACAAGCGCGGGCATCACGAGGAATCGCCGGGCATCCTGCGCCTCGTGCCGCACATCGTCAGCCGCCACTATCTCGTTTTCCTGACGGCCGGCGTGGCGATCCTGTTTTTGACGGTGCTGCGCGCCGGGCGCCAGCTTCTGATTCCGCTGTGGGGACACAACCTTGCGCTGAGCCCCGCAGACATCGGCCTGATCGTCGGTATCGCCGCAGCGGTCGACATGTGCATGTTTCCGATCGCCGGCTACCTGATGGACAACCACGGACGCAGGCTCGCGGCGGTGGCGTGCCTGGGGATTCTCGCCACCGGTCTGGCCCTGGTCCCACTGACTACCGGCTTCGTCACCCTCACCCTCGCAGCCATGACGGCCGGTCTCGGCAACGGCCTCGGCAGCGGCATCAACATGACCCTCGGCGCCGACTTTGCGCCGCCGCGGGAGCGCGGGGAGTTTCTGGGCGTGTGGCGGTTGATGGGCGACTCCGGATCGTTCGCCGGGCCGATCCTGATGGGCTACGTTGCCAGTGCGTCCGCCCTGGCGTCGGCCTTTTCCGTCACCGCGGCACTCGGCATCGTCGGTGCCCTCATCATGATCTTCTTCGTGCAGGAGACATTGCACCGGCATCGCCCATAGATCGCGACGGCTAGCCGCTCAGTCGCCCGGAGCGGTAGAGGGAGCGGGCATCGCCGTTCCCACCGGAGCCCGTGTCGCCAGCAGGTCACGGATCTCGGTCAGCAACTGCACGTCAGCGGGCGGGGCCGGCGGCGGTGCGGGCGAGGCTTCCTGCTCCCTGATCACCCGGCGGCGCAACGTGTTCACGCCCTTGACCATGAGGAAGACGATCCATGCGAGGATCAGGAAATTGAGCGCCACGGTGATGAAGTTACCGTAGGCGAGCACGGCACCCTGGGCGCGCGCCGCAGCCAGAGTGTCGGCACTGACGGTGGCTGCCAGCGGAACGAAGTAGTTGGAGAAGTCGAAGCCGCCGAACACCGCGCCGACGACCGGCATGATGATGTCGTCGGTGAGCGACTTGACGATGAGCCCGAAGGCGCCGCCGATGATGACACCGACGGCCAGATCCATGACGTTGCCTCTGGCAATGAACTCCTGAAACTCCTTCCACATGTCCTTGTCTCCCGATGGGTCGGACATGAAGTATCTACCTTCCATCTGGGCAAAGTCATCCGTGCTTCCCGACGGCCGGCTTGCCTGTCTCGACCGAGGCCACCATAATTCACCCGCCTCGATGTTCGTGTGTCCACGTTCATGTATTTCTCCGACCACATGCCGCAAGTGTTCAGCTCCCGGACCCGGTCCCGCGGGGTGGTGATTGCGCGCGGCGTGCTGGTGGTCCGTCGTCTGGTATCGGTATGGCTGGTAGCCGTAACGGGCGCCAGGCGCTGACGCGGACACGGGCAACGAGCTAAGGAACCAATCCAGATCGAATCCCAAACCCCGCCGGTGCCACTGGCCGGCGGGGTCGCTGCATCGTGCCCGCGCCGTCCAGTCTCCCGGCGACAACAGGAGACTTCCCCATGCAGATCAACGGCGCCGAGCTCATCGTGCGAATGCTCGAGGCGCACCGTATCCGGGTGGTGAGCGGCGTGCCCGGCGGGGCCAATCTGCCGCTCTACGACGCGCTGCAGCGTTCCGGCTCGCATCCGCCACGTGCTGGCGCGCCACGAACAGGGCGCCGGTTTCATCGCCCAGGGCATGGCCCGCGTCACCGGGCCGCCCGGCCGTCTGCTTCGCCACCTCCGGCCCGGGGGCAACCAACTGTCTCACCGCCATTGCCGATGCCCATCTCGATTCGATCCCGGTGATTGCCATCACCGGCCAGGTGCCGCGTCGATGATCGGCACGGACGCCTTTCAGGAGGTCGATGCCTACGGCCTGAGCATTCCGATCACCAAGCACAACTTCCTCGTGCGCTCGGCCCGCGAACTGCTCGAGGTCATCCCCGAGGCCTTCCGCCTCGCCACGAGCGGCGCCCGGGCCCGGTCCTGATCGACGTTCCCAAGGATGTGCAGAACGGAGGTGCATCTAGTCGAGGAACGAGCTGCCGTTTCGGCGCCGAGCCGCCTGCCGTGCCGCGCGGCCGACGAGGCCGTGCTGAGCAGGCAGCGGCCATGATCAACGCGGCGCAGCGGCCGGTGCTCTACATCGGCGGCGGCATCATGCACGCCGGCGGCCGGGGCGGCGCCCCGCGCTGGCCGAACAGGCAGTGCTGCCGACCACCATGACGCTGATGGCGCTCGGCGCCATGCCGGTCGGACCATCCGTCTGTCCTGGGCATGCTCGGCATGCACGGCGCCCGGTTCGACCAACCTGGCGATGGATGAGTGCGATCTGCTGATCGCCGTCGGGGCGCGCTTCGATGACCGGGCCACCGGCAAGATCGCCGAATTCTGCCCGGAGGCACAAATCATCCATATCGACATCGACCCCTGCGAGCTCGAGCAAGATCGAGCCGCCAACCTCGGCCTCGTCGGCGACGGTGCAGGCGCTGCCAGGCGCTGCTGCCGCCGTGACTGCCGGCCGACGAGCGCCGCGCAGGCGGGACTGGCTGCGCGGATCGCCGCAGCTCTGCAGCAGTATGCTCCCCTTTTCATGTCCGGGAGCCGACGATCTCGCCGCACCCTACGGGCTCGTCATCCGGGCGGTCGCAGCCTGGCTCAGCGACGCGCCATCGTCACCACCGACGTCGGCCAGCACCAGATGTGGGCGGCCCAGGCCTACCCGCTCCGCCGGCCCCGGCAGTGGCTCACCTCCGGCGGGCTCGGCACCATGGGTTTCGGGCTGCCGGCGGCCATCGGCGCGGCCCTGGCCGAGCCCGGAGCGTACCGTGGTCTGCTTCACCGGCGACGGCAGCCTGCTGATGAACATCCAGGAGCTCGCCACCGCCGCCGAGGAGGCGTGTCAACGTGAAGATCGTGCTGATGAACAACCGCGCTCTGGGGCTCGTGCATCAGCAGCAGGGCTTGTTCTACGGCGAGCGGGTGTTCGCCTCGCGCTATCGCGCATCGGCCGACTTCCTCGCCGTGGCGCGAGGTTTCGGCGTGGCTGCCGTGAATCTCGACGGCGCGATCGATCCGTGGGTGACGCTGCGACAGGCGCTTTCGGCACCCGGGCCGTGTCTGATCCATGCCGGCGTGAGCGTCGAGGAGAAGGTGTTTCCGATGGTGCCCCCGGGTGCACCCAACCGCGAGATGATTGGAGGATGGCCATGTCCACGATGAGCGAGTCTGGCGGAGCGCGCCGCCGCCGGGTCGTCCTGGAGGTCACGGTGTGCAACCATCCCGGCGTCATGGTGCACGTGTGCAGCCTGTTCTCGCGGCGTCGCTACAACATGGAGGGTATCCTCTGCATGCCCACCGATGAAGGTCTGGAGAGCAGGATCTGGATCCTGGTGGACGAGGACCGGCAGCTCGAGCAGGTGGAGCAGCAGCTTCTGAAGCTGGAGGACGTCAAACAGGTAGGCCGGCGCGGCGCCGGTCACGATCTGTTCGTGCGGCTCGAGGCGTTGTTCGCGACCACCGCGGGGAACGCCATGGACGGCGCATAGCAGGTCCGGCCAGGGCTGGCTTATACTTCGCCCCGTGAAGTTCGGCATCGGACAGAGCGTGCCCCGCGCGGAAGACCCGCGCCTCGTCACCGGGGCCGGCCGATTTACCGACGACGTTTCCCTGCCGGGTCAGCTTCATGCGGCGGTGCTGCGGTCGCCTTACGCCCACGGCGAAATCGTCACGCTGGACGTGAGCGCGGCCCGAACCGCACCGGGCGTAGCCGCCGTCTACACCGGCGCGACTCTGGCCGGGCTCGGGCCGCTGCCGTGCCGGGCCCGTATCAAAGGTGCCGACGGGACGCCTGCCTTCATTCCCCACCGGCCGGTGCTGGCCACCGGACGGGTCCGCTTCGTCGGCGAGCCGGTCGCCATGGTGGTGGCAGAAACCCGGGAACAGGCGCTGGCCGCCGTGGAGCTCATCGAGCTCGAAGTGGACGATCTGGCCGCCGTGGTGGACCTGGCTGCGGCCGCCGAGCCGGATGCGGTGCTGCTGCATCCCGAGCACGGCAGCAACCTCTGCGTGCACTATCGGAACGGCGACGCCGAGGCCACCGCCGCTGCCCTGGCGGCGGCACCGCACCGGGTGCGCCTCGATCTGGTGAACAACCGGGTAGCGCCCACGCCGCTCGAGCCCCGTGCGTGCGTGGCCGCCTTCGAAAGCGGGGGTTTCGTCCTGTACAACCCGAGCCAGGGTGCGTACGCACAGCAGGGCGTTCTGGCGCGGGCCATCTTCGACGTCGATCCGGAGCAGGTGAGGGTGATCAGCGGCGACACCGGCGGCGGCTTCGGCATTCGCGGCGAAGTGTATTCCGAGGCGTGCGTCTGCATGTTCGCGGCGCGGGATCTGGGCCGCCCGGTCAAGTGGCGCGGTGACCGCAGCGAGATGTTCCTGTCCGACTCCCACGGCCGCGACAATCTTACCCGTTGCGAGCTGGGCCTGGACGAGGAGGGCCGGGTGCTGGCGCTGGAGATCGAGACCCTCGCCAATCTCGGTGCCTATTGCTCGGCCGTGGGGCCGCTGGTGCCGACCATGGCCGGTGGCCGGGTGGTGGGTACCGTCTACCGCATTCCGGCGCTGCATCATTCGGTGCGGTGCCTGTTCACCAACGTGATGCCGGTGGCCGCTTACCGCGGCGCCGGCCGCCCGGAAGCCTGCTACGTCATGGAAAGGCTGATGGATGCGGCCGCTCTCGAGCTGGGTCTCGGTCGCGACGAGATCCGCCGACGCAATTACGTCCGTCCCGAGGACATGCCCTACACCAACCATGCGGGCGTGACCATGCACAGTGGTGAGTTCGCGCGCACCATGGAGATGGCATTGCAACGAGCCGGCTGGGACGGCTTTGCCGCCCGCCGCGATGCTGCCGGCGACGGCCGGCTGCGCGGCATCGGCTTCGGCTACTACGTGGAGTCGTCCGGCGGCGGGCCCGAGGAAGAGGCGCGGGTGACCGTGCACGAGGACGGCAGCGCCGAGGTGGTGGTTGGCACCTACTCCCACGGTCAGGGCCACGAGACGGCCTACGCGCAGATCCTCTGTGAATCCCTCGGCACCGACTTCGAACGAGTGCGCATCGTTCAGGGCGATACGGAATACGTCAAGTTCGGCGGCGGCACCGGCGGCTCGCGCTCGTCGCAGATGGGCGGCATCGCGGTGCTGCGCGCTGCCCGGGGCGTAGCCGACAAGGGCGCTGACATCGCGGCCGAGTTGCTGCAGGCGCCCCGCCCAGCCGTGCGCTTCGAAGCCGGCGTCTACCGCGTCGAGGACGGCTCTCGCCAGGTGACCCTGGCCGAGGTCGCGCGGGCGGCCGGTGAGGCGCAGTTCGGTGCGGCGCCCCTGGCCGAGACCGTGCGTTACGACCGAGGTGCGGGCTTCACGTTTCCCAACGGCTGCCATGTGGCCGAGGTGGCCATTGATCCGGACACCGGGGTGATCGAGGTGGAACGCTACACGGCGGTGGACGATTGCGGGCGCCTCATCAATCCGCTGCTGGCCACCGGCCAGGTGCACGGCGGCGTGGTTCAAGGGCTCGGCCAGGCGCTGCTGGAGGAGGTGGTGTACGGTGCCGACGGACAGCTCGTCACCGGGTCCTTCATGGACTACGCCATGCCGCGGGCGTCCAACATGCCGGACATGGACGTGACCTTCCACCCGGTGCTGGAGCCCACCAACGATCTCGGCGTCAAGGGCATCGGCGAGGGTGGCGCCTGCGCCTCACCGCACGCGTTGGTGAACGCCGTGCTGGACGCGCTCGCTCACGCCGAAGTGCCCGAGCGGGCACGTCTGGAGCTGCAGATGCCGCTGACCCCCGAGAAGCTGTGGCGGATCCTGGCATCGCGATAGATGCGGCGGCGCAGCCGGTGGGCCAGCAGCACGCCGCCGGCGGTTGCCGCCAGGGCGGTAACGGCGGCGTGCAGCAGGCTGGGGTCGAGGATGGTCACAGCACGTCTCCCCGGGCGTCTCAAACGCCCAGCTCCCGTGCCGGCCGCACCTCGATGCTGCCGATGCGTGCCGGCGGGATACCTGCCGCGATGCCGATCGCTTCGTCCAGATCCTTCGCCTCGATCAGGTAAAAGCCGGCGAGTTGTTCCTTGGTCTCCGCGAACGGCCCGTCCACCACGGTGGTCTTGCCGTCCCGTACCCGCACCGTGGTGGCGGTGCCGATCCCTTGCAATGCCTGGCCCACGATCAGATGACCGCTGACGTCCAGAGCTCCCGCGTAGGCGGCGCAGTGGGCGTCGTCCAGCTCCCGCATGGGACCTTCTTCTCCGTAAACCAGGCAAACGTATTTCATGTGGGTGCTCCAGAGTGCGGTTTGATTGCTCGATGAATGATCGAACGACGCGGTCGCGGATCGACACTTCGGCCGCAACGATCATGAACTCGCTTCGAGCTCGGCCAGTCGGTCTTCCAGAAACTGCCGCTCGGCGCTCTGGGTGGTGAGCTCGAGGGCCTGGAGGTAGGCGCCGCGGGCCTCGGCGATGCGTCCCAGGCGGCGGCACAGGTCCGCCCGCGCAGCGTGGGCAATGTGGTACCGCAGCAGCTCGCCGCGCTCCAGAATCGCATCCACCAGCGCAAGACCGGCATGCGGGCCGTCGCGCATGGCGACGGCGGCGGCACGGTTCAGCTCCACCACGGGTGAAGGTGCCGCGGAAAGCAGCACGTCGTACAGCGCGACGATGCGCGCCCAATCGGTGTCGGCTGCCTGCCGCGCCCGTGCGTGCTCGGCGGCGATGGCGGCCTGAACGGTATACGGGCCGATCTGCCGGGTGGCCATGGCCCGGTCGAGGAGGGCCAGACCCTCGTCGATGAGCGGCCGGCTCCAGAGGGTGCGATCCTGATCGTCCAGCAGAACCGGGCGGCCGTCGGCAGCGGCGCGGGCAGGCCGTCGTGACTCGGAGAGCAGCATCAGCGCCGTGAGCCCCAGGGTCTCGGCCTCCGGGAGCAGGTCCACCAGCAGCCTGCCGAGCCGGATGGCCTCGCGGCTGAGGTCCCCCCGGGTCAGGCTGTCGCCGGCCGACGCGAAGTACCCCTCGTTGAACACCAGATAGACGACCCGCAGCACGGCGTCGAGGCGCTCCGGCAACTCGTGAGGCTGCGGAACCTGGTAAGGGATGCGGGCGTCGCGGATCTTGCCCTTCGCGCGCACGAGCCGCTGGGCCATGGTGGGCACCGCGGTGAGAAAGGCGCTGGCGATGGCCTCGGTGGTCAGGCCGCAGACTTCGCGCAGGGTCAACGCCACCCGGGCGTCCTCGTTCAGCGCCGGGTGGCAGCAGGTGAAGACGAGTCTGAGCTGATCGTCCTCGAGGTCTTCGCCGTCGACGTCTGCCGCGGGGTCGCCGGCGAATGCCGCCTGGTCGTCGAGTTCGGTGGCGATGGTCTGCACCGATGCTTCGAAGCGCGAGCGCCGGCGGATGGCGTCGATGCCCTTGAAGCGTCCTGCGGAAACGAGCCAGGCCCGGGGGTTGGCGGGGATGCCGTCACGGGGCCATTGCTCCAGAGCGGCCACCAGCGCGTCGGCAAGCGCCTCCTCGGCGCGATCGAAGTCGCCGAGCAGGCGGATCAACGTCGCCAGCACCCGCCGCGACTCGGCTCGATAGACGGCTTCGATTCTGGCATGGGCATCCCCGCCCGGCGGCAGGCTCATGGTCGGCGTTCTCGGTCGTGACGAGGGTGATGAGATCGCAGCCCGACCGGGGATGCAACCGTCGTCAGAATCGCCAGGTGATGCCTGCCGACAGCAGGTACAGGTCGTCGACGTCGCTGACGTCAAAACGCTCCGCCTCGGCGCGCACCGCCAGCTTGCCGAAGTTGAACGCGGCGCCGACGCCGTAGGCGATGTCCTCGTTGCTGCTGCTGACGTGGTCCTGCCCGCGGTCGGTGTCGAGATTCACGTCCAGGTTGTAGGAGATGATGCCCACCTTGGCGAACAGGTCGACGAACGCGATGGGAATCGTGCCCACGGCGAAGGCGTCCCAGCCATCCAGGCTGGATTTGACCCTGACCGTGCTGCGGGACTCGTCCACGTTGCCGAAGTCCACATAGCCGCCTTCCACGCCCAGCCAGGGCAGGATGTCGATGCCCGCATAGCCTTTCCAGGCGAAGTCGTTGTCGTCGATGTGGAAGGATTCGATCCGGTCGCCCAGGTCGATCTGATCTTCGTCCTGCACGAACGACGAGCCGACGCTGCCGCCGAGATAGAAACCGGGGGCCGCGGCCACGGCCGAGCCGGTGCCGAACGCGAGCAACACGCCACTGGCGAGGGCCACGATACATCGGTACTTGCCTTGCATGGTTCACGTCCTTGTCTACTGCAGGAGCAGAACCATACCGGCTCGGCGCGCGCCGCGAATTGACGGACGGCAACCCCCTCCCGGCCCGGGAAACGTCAGCCCACGGATTCGGAGCCGGGCCTGCCGACGCTCCCGCCAACCATGTTGTGCTGCTGCTTGGTCGACGGCAACGTGGGCTTGCGCCCCCGGGTGATGTTGAACGGCTCCGTGTCGATGTCGTCGAGCACCGTCTCGCCGGCGAGCACCGAACGCTTCCACTGCTGGTGCTGGTCTTCCAGGTCGTGGAACTCCGGCATGACCTTCTCGGCGAACAGCTTCAAGCTGTCGCAGATGTCCTGGTGGGTGTTCTTGCCGGCCTGGTTCAGCAGGATCACCTGATCGACGTTCGCCGCCTCGAGCTCCGCCAGACGCTCGCGGATGGTCTCCGGGGAGCCGATCAGCTCGCTGCCGGTGCGGCGCTGCCCCGCCGGCGTCTGCTTCCACTCGAGATAGCGGTCCCAGAAATTGACCGTGCCGGGCTCGAACGGACCTTCCTTGTTGTAGAGCTGCAGGGCGAACTGAAAGAACGTCCAGCCGTCGGCCTTCTGCCAGGCCTCCTCGTCGGTTTCGCAGCACATGAAACCGGCCACCACGGCGATATTCGGATTCGCCTGGTAGTCGCAGAGTTTCTCCTGGTCGCGCACGAAGGTGTTGTAGTAGGCATTGACCCAGGCCTGAGCGGCCTGCAGATCGGCGAACTTGAAGCACAGCGCGCCCATGCCGCGATGAGCCGCATACTTGATGGTGTCGAGCTGCGAGCAGGCGACCCACAGCGGCGGATGGGGCTTCTGCAGGGGCTTCGGCACCACGGCGCGCAGGGGAAACTTGAAGAACTCCCCCTCGTACTCCCAGCCGTGATTCCAGAACATGGGCAGGGTCGCGCGCACGCCGTCTTCCCAGACGTCCCGCTTGTCGCGGAAGCGCAGGTTGAACGGATGCAGCTCGGTCACCGACGCCCCTTCGCCGAGCCCCAGCTCCACCCGGCCGTCGGACACCAGATCGAGGGTGGCGACCTTTTCGGCCACCCGCGCGGGATGGTTGGTGGTGAGCTGGATGATGCCGTGGCCGAGGCGGATGTTCTTCGTCCGCTGGCTGGCAGCGCCAAGGAACACCTCCGGCGCCGAGGAGTGGGAATACTCCTCGAGGAAGTGATGCTCCACCTCCCAGGCATAATCGAAGCCCAGGCCGTCGGCCAACTCGATCTGATCCAGCGACTGCTTGAGCAGCCGGTGCTCGCTGTCCTGGTCCCAGTCCCTGGGTAGCTGGTGCTCGTAGAAGATTCCGAATTTCATGTAGCCTCCCGGTGGTCGCTGCGATGGTCTTTCCCGGAGTGTTGCACTTTTCCCGAACTGTTGCACAGCCGCGGCGCTACCGGGACCCCCCGGCTCTGCTTCCGGCGACGAGGACGTAACCGAGAAAGCGGCTGGAGAAGGCCCGCTCTGCGTGCAGGATGGTCCACAGGCCCCGGAGCCCCCAGCGGCGGAGGATCCCGTGCACCAGAAGGAGCTGCCCGCGCATCCCCAGCGCCCGGCGCGAGTGACTCAACCAGCGTTTCTTGAGCGCCGATCGGTCGATGACGTGGATCTCTTCGAGCCCGGCCTGCTGGAACAGGCGCCGCCAGCCCTCCGCCGGCTCCGGCCACTCGCTCTCGATCTCTGCGAGCGTGTGCTTCGGCTTGTCGGGCGCGCCCGGCAACCAGCAGAGGTCGTGCATGCCCCCGCGGCCGCCGGGCCGCACCACGCGGGTCATTTCCCGCAGCGCTGCTGCCTTGTCAAGGAAGCAGAGCGTGCATTCGCAGATGGCGGCGTCGCAGGACCCGTCTTCGAGAGGCAGGCGGGCCGCGTCAGCCTCGGCGAAGGTCACGTCGACACCGCGCGCGCCTGCCTTGCTCCGTGCCCGCTCCAGCATGGGGGAGTGGAATGATCGAGACCGATGACGCGGGCTCCCAGTGACTCCGCCAGGAAGCAGGCGGTCTCGCCGGTGCCGCAGGCAACGTCTACCACCCGGGAGCCGGCGCCAATAGCGCATAGCACAGACAGCTCGCGGGTCAGCGACAGTCCCCCCGGATGGAGGCTCTCCAGCGGCAGCAATCCCCTCTCCACGAGGCGTTCCAGAGAAGGACGCTCGGGAGCCGTTGGCGTGCCGGCGATCATCCCGCTTCCGCGATGGCGTCCAGCACCTTCTGCGGGTGTGTCTCGGCCTTGCTCACCCGCTTCCAGTGTTTCTTCACCTTGCCGTCCGCGCCGATCAGCACGGTGGAGCGGATGACGCCGGTGGTCTTCTTACCGTACATGACCTTTTCGCCCCAGGCGCCGTATTTTTCCATGACCTTTTTGTCCGGATCGGACAACAGGGTGAACGGCAGCTGGTACTTGCCGGCGAACTTCGTATGGCTGGCGGCGTCGTCGGGCGATACACCGAGCACGACGGTGCCGGTGTTCTGGATGTCCTTCCACAGATCGCGGAAGCCGCAGGCTTCCTTGGTGCAGCCGGGCGTGTCGTCCCTGGGATAGAAGTAGACGACCACGTTCCTGCCTTTGAAATCTTTCAGCGACACCTTCTCACCGCTGGCGTTCGTCAGAGTGAATGCCGGTGCCGCCTTGCCCTCCTCGATGGCCATTGCCGTTCCTTGTTGTCGTTGTGGGAAGACCGAAAACGCTAGCAGAGGTGCAGGTGGCCGTCCACGCCGGACGCCTGGGCGGGAACGGTTGCCAAGCGCCGGCGCTTGGTGCCAAATCGCAGACGGCAGCGGCGCTGTCGGGGCCGCCGAGCCGAAACGTCCGTCGAGGGACAGCAGATGACAGCAGCGATCCTCGAGCAGCTCAACCTCGTGGTGCGCGACATGGACGCCGCCTTGGCATTTTACCGGGCCGCGGGCGTGGACATCCCCGATGACGCGATCTGGCGCACCGCAACCGGCGCCCACCATGCGACCGCCAGGATGCCGGGCGGCATCGAGCTGGCGCTCGACAGCCGGGCGCTCGCCGAGACCTACAATCGCGGCTGGCGGGAAGTGTCAGAGTCGGGGAGCCGCGTGGTTCTGACGCTGCGCGTGGCCTCGCGCGAGGACGCGGACCGCGTCCACCAGAAGCTGTGCGCGCTGGGTCACCGCACCCTGCAGCCGCCCTATGACACGTTCTGGGGAGCACGTTACGTGATCATGGAGGACCCCGACGGCAATCACGTCGGCTTCATGAGCCCGTCGGACCCTTCGCGGCGAAGTCCGCCGCCCGACATCTGATGCGTGCCGCGCGTGCCGTCAGCCATGTGCCGCCAGGCGCGTCGGCTTCGGTATCGTGCTGATGATCAGCGCCGACAGCAGATTGAGGCCGGCCACGGTGAACAGCGCACCGTAGTAGTTGCCCACCCAGTCGAAGTAGTAGGAGGTCAGCAGCGGCGCGGAGGCACCGATCAGCAGCGAGAACGGCATGGCCGCGCTGCGTACCGCGCCGATGTGGCGACGGCCGAAGAAGTTGGCCCAGATCACCTCCTGAATGGGAATCATGCCGCCCCAGCCGACGCCGAGCAGGAAGTAGCCGCAGTAGACGCCGGGGTGACTGCCGGCGCGCACGCTGAAAATGATGATCAGCAGCGCGACGCCGGTCAGCGCGGCGCCGAAGGCGGCCAGCGGCAGCGCGTCCGCCTTGTCGATGATGTAGCCCCAGAAGGGCTTCGACAGCATCGACGGCACTGACGCAACGGTGATCATCAGCGCCGCCGTGGTCCGCGGGAATCCCGCATCGGTCATGAACGGGATGGTCTGCAGCAGCATGACGCCGATGTTGATGGTGAACAGCCCGAACGCCAGCACCAGCAGATAGAACGCCGGCGTGCGCAGCGCCTGGGCGCGGGTCAGCGACGACGCGTAGTCGGCGTTGGCCCGGTGGCCGTGGCCGGCCGCGATCTGCTCGTGGGACAGACCGTCCGGATGCCAGCCGTGGTCTTCCGGCGTGCGCCGCATCAGCATCGCCACCGGGTACATCAGCAGCCCAGCCGCCACCGCCAGCACCAGCCAGGCGGTACGCCAGCCCCAATAGTCGATGACGACGGTGATCGCCGGCACCAGCAGCACGCCGGCGAACGAGACGCCCATGGACGACAGCGCGACGGCGCGGCCGCGCTGGGTGACGAACCACTTGGCGAGGGTGACGTTGACCACGAGGTTGCCGATCAGCGCCGTGCCCACCGTCAGGACCACGCCGTTGACGACGAGCCACTGCCAGTAGCTCTGGATCCGCGACAGCAGCAGTGCGGCGACGACGATGATGGTCGTGCCGGCCAGCATGAAGCGGCGGGCGCCGTACCGGTCCACCCGGGCGCCGATGACGAAACCGACCAGCGCCATGAAGAGCTGGCCCAGGGTGCGCGGCCAGGTGAACTCCGAGCGTGTCCAGCCCAGGGCGTCGCTCATCGGCGTCATGAAGGCGCCCGCCACGTAGTTCAGCATGCCGACCGCAACGAACTGCGACACGAACGCCAGCGCGATGATCCAGTAGCCGTAGTAGACGCGCGGCTGCAGCGGCGCGCGCCGGCCGGCGGCGGCGAGTGGAACGGGCGGTTCGGACACAGTGGCTCCCTGCCGGAAATGTAGCCGCGGCGGAGGCCGCGCCGGAAATGTAGCCGCGCGGCGTAAGCCGCGGCGGAAATCCTCTCATTATCGGCGAACCCGGACGCTCGGCGCCACGCGCCGGCACCGGCGAGCGCGTCGGCGCCGACAACAGACAACAGTTGGTGCTGGATCGGCAAAGCTGCTAATTTCGATCGTTCAGCCGAAACAGGGGAGTCGAGGGCATGGACTATCCGGTGATCTCCGCCGATTCGCACATCACCGAGCCGCCCGACACCTACGTGCGCTACATCGACCCGGCCTGGCGCGACAAGGCGCCGCACATCGAGGACGGCGGCGAGCAAGCTCGGCGACCTCTTCGTGATCGACGGGATGAACAAGCCGGTCGCCATGGGGCTGGTCGCGGCCGCCGGCAAGCCGCCCGAGGAGATCCGCATCAACGGCGTGCGCTTCGAGGAGCTGCACCGCGGCGGTTGGGATCCGCGGCGCGCCTCGCCGACCAGGACCGCGACGGCGTCGGCGCCGAGATCATCTACCCGACGGTGGGCATGGTGCTCTGCAACCACCCCGACTTCGACTTACAAGCGGGCCTGCTTCGAGGCCTACAACCGCTGGATCGCCGACTACTGCTCGCCCAGCCCGACGCGGCTGCTCGGCTGCGGCCAGATCGCCGATGCGCACGCCGGAGGAGGGCATCGCCGACCTGCACGCGATCAAGGCGCTGGGCCTGCGCGGGGTGATGATGCCCGGCCTTCCCGGCGTCGAGCACGACTACGACTCCCCGATCTACGAACCCGTTCTGGGAGGCGGCGATCGAGCTCGGTCTGCCGCTGTCGTTCCACATCCTCACCACGCAGGCGCCGGACCCGGGGCCCGAAGCATGACCAGCTTCCTGTCGATCGTCCGCGGCAACCAGGACATCATGGCGACGCTCGTCTTCGGCGGCGTGTTCGAGCGCCACCCGAGCTGAAGGTGGTCTGCGTCGAGGCCGACGCCGGCTGGGTGCCGCACTACATGTACCGGATGGACCACGCCTACAAGCGGCACCGCTACTGGCTGGCCCCGGGCGTGAACCTGGAGCGACTGCCGTCGGAGTACTTCGCCGAGAACATCTACATCACGTTCCAGGACGACTGGGTCGCGTTCAAGATGGCCGAACGAGATGAACTGGCACCGGCTGATGTGGGCGAACGACTTCCCGCACAGCGACTCCACGTGGCCGTGGTCGCAGGAGATGCTCGCCGAGCACACCAGCCAGCTGACCGACGAGCAGAAGCGGGCGATCCTCTGCGGCAACGTCGCCGAGCTGTACGGCATCGACCTCGGCGAGCTGAGGGCGCAGCATGAGCGGGTTCGGCTCTTCGTTCACCGGCGCCGACCTGATCGCCCGGGGGCTCGCGCAGATGGGCGTGCGCCACGTGTTCGGCATCGTCAGCATCCACAACATGCCGCTGTTCGACGCCATCAACCGGCTGGGCGAGACCCGTATCATCGACGTGCGTCACGAGCAGGCCGGCACCCACGCCGCCGACGGCTATGCCCGTGCCACCGGACAGATGGGGGTGATGATCGCCAGCACCGGACCGGGCACCAGCAACACCATCACCGGGCTCTACGAGGCCCGCTACGCGTCGTCCCGGGTGCTGGTGATCACGGGCCAGGCCGAGACCGCTTTCTACGGCAAGGGGCTCGGCTACGTGCACGAGTCCGAAACCCAGGTCCCCATGCTGCAGAGCGTGTGCCGCCGGGTGGAGAGCCCGCGTCACGTCGGCGAGCTCGCGCCGGCGCTCAGCGCGGTGGTGGCCGACATCCACAGCGGCCGCGGCGCGCCCGGGGCTCTCGAGATTCCCATCGATCTGCAGTATGCGCAGGCCGAGCAGGCCGACTTCTCGCCGCCGGTGCCGCCCGAGTATGCGCCGGATCCCCAAGGTCTCGAGCAGCTGGTCGAGCGCATTACCGCCGCACGCCGCCGGGTGATCGTCGCCGGCGGCGGCGTGATCGCGGCAGGCGCCAGCGAGTCGCTGCTGCGGCTGGCGGAGACCCTGGATGCGCCGGTGATCACCTCGTCCGATGGCCGGGGTGCCATTCCGGAGAATCATCCCCTGTGCGTGGGCAACTACTACGCCAGCGCCGGCATCTACGACGCGATCCGAGATGCCGATCTGACCGTCGCCATCGGCACTCGCTTTGCGGTGGGGGTCGATGGCCGCGCGGCGCGCCTGACCCCGCCCGGTGAGCTGGTGCAGATCGACGTCGATCCCGCCATGATCGGCCGCACCCACCGGGCCCACCTGGGACTGGCAGCCGATGCGGCGCTGGCGCTGACGGCGATCAATCAGGCGCTGGTGGACGTGTCCGGCAACGACGCCCAGTTCAACCACACGGTGCTGGAAGCCAGGGATGGGGTTCGCGCCGCCATGCGCCGGCGGCTGGGCGACGACTATCCGCGAATTATGGACCTGATGCGCGAAAAGCTGCCCGAGGATGGCGTCTTCGTGCGCGATCAGACCATTGCCGCCTACAACTTCGGCAATCAGTTGTTCCCCGTCTACCGGCCGAGAACCACCATGAATCCGGTCTCCGGTGCCATCGGTCCGGGCTTCCCCATGGCCATCGGCGCGGCCCTCGCCACCGGCAGGCAGACCCTCTTGATCCATGGCGACGGCGGCTTCATGTACCACGCCACGGAGCTCGCCACCTGCGCCCAATACCAGGTTCCACTGGTGATCGTGGTGTTCAACGACGGCGGCTACGGCGTGCTCCGCTGGCTGCAGCAGAGCCGGTTCGGCCGCGTCAACGAGACCGATCTCGGCACCGTCGATTTCGCCGCCATGGCCGAGAGCATGGGCGTGCCGGGCCGCCGGGTGGGCAGCGTGGCCGACTTCGACGAGGCGCTGGATGCGGGCATGGCGGCACCGGGCCCGTACCTGATCGATGTCGACATGGAGCGGCTGGCGCCCATGGAGATCTCGGTGATGCCGAAGAAACGTACCTAGCCTCGTGTCCGTCTACCTGGAAAAGCCCTGGCAACCGCAGGACGATCTCGAATCGTTGCCCGGGCACATGGGCGTCTACGAGCTGGGTGACGAACACGGAAACGTGATCTTCGTCGGCTATGCAGGGGGGCACAGCCTCTTCGGGCTGCGCGGTGAGATCGCCGCGGCCCTGGAGCGCCATACCGGTGCCGGGCGGTTCCGCTACGAGGTCACCACCGCGTATCTCACCCGTTACCAGGAGCTGCTGATGGCGCACCGGGCCCGTGCCGGCGTGCTGCCCGCCGGCAACGGCGAGGTCGCCGGTCTCGGCCGACTGAGCCCGGGGTAGCGCCATGGACCTCTCTCTGACGGACGAGCAGGAGCTGATCGTCGCCACCGTGCGCCGGTTCGTGCGCGACGAGATCGTGCCGCTGGAGCAGAGCCTCGATCCGGATGCCGACGAGCTGCTGCCCGACGACCGGGCACGGCTGGTGGAGAAGACCCGCGCCATGGGGCTGTACGGTCTCGATATCCCTCCCGCCTACGGCGGTCCGGAGCTCGATCTGGTGACCCGCACCCTCATCGCCATCGAAACCTCTCAGCATCGGGCCGGGTTGTATGCCCCCTGCTACGGGGTGTTCGGCGGCGCTGGCCTGGCACAGCTCTTCGAGGCTACCGACGATCAGAAGGAGCGCTACCTGTTCCCATTGCTGCGGGGCGAGAAGCGTGGCTTTTTCGGGCTCACCGAGGCATCCGGCGGCAGCGATCCCGCCCGGGCGATCCAGACCCGCGCGGTGCGCAGCGGCGACCACTGGGTGATCAACGGCGGCAAGATCTTCATCAGCGGCGCGGACAAAGCCGATTTCGGCCTGGTGTTCGCCCGCACCGACCCGGAAAAGGGGCGGGGCGGCGTCACCTGCTTCATCGTCGACACCGACTCGCCGGGCTTTCACGTGCGTCGCATCGTGCACACCCTGCGCTCGGCCCGCTACGCCACCGAGCTTTCTTTCGAGGACCTCAGGGTACCGGCAAGCAACGTGCTCGGCGAGGTGAACCGCGGCTTCGCCATCGCCAACGACCGGTTGTCGCGGCAGCGGATTCCCTATGCCGCCGGCTGTATCGGCGTCGCCATCAAGGCCCACGAGATGGCGCTCGAATACGTTCCCCAGCGCGAGACCTTCGGCGCGCCTCTGTCGACCCGTCAGGCCATCCAGTGGATGCTGGTGGACAACGAGCTGGACATCCGCCAGGCGCGCTGGCTGACCCTCGAGGCCGCCCACCGGGCGGAGCGGGGCGATGACTTCAGGAAGGAAGCGGCCATGGCGAAGCTGGTGGCCACCGAGGCCGGCGGCCGGGTGGTGGACCGCTGTATCCAGATGTTCGGCGGCTACGGGGTCACCAAAGATTTCCCGTTCGAGCGCTGGTATCGCGAGATGCGCATCCGCCGCATCGGCGAGGGCCCGAGCGAGGTGCAGCGGCACATCATCGCCCGGGACATGCTGGGCGCATCGTTGCGCTGAGTGGTACCTCCGAGTGGGAGCGACCTCCAGGTCGCGATCCGGAGGTCGCTCTCACTGAACCGACACCTCAGCTGTCAGCCCGCCTTAACCTCGATCTTCCGAGGCTTCAGCTCGGCGCGCTTCGGAATGTGGATGCGCAGCACCCCGTCCTTCAAGCTGGCCTGCACCTGGTCGGTGTCGAGCTGCTCACCGGACAGCGAAAAGCTGCGCCGGTAGGTGGTGGAGCGGACATCGGCGTAGAGGGACTCGGTGTCCTCGGGCATGTCGATCTTCACCTGACCTTCCACCAGCAGGGTGTTGCGGTCCGACTCGATGCTCAGGCGCTCCCTGGACACGCCGGGCATGTCGAGCAGGACGGTGATGCCGTCGGCATGCTCGAAGATGTCCGCCGGCGGCCGCAGCACGGCTGCCTGATTTCCACGATCGGCCTCCCGGCGGGCCGGGTCGGTCGGTTCTCTCTGGGTAACTTCGCTCATGGTGACCTCCGTCTAACGAAAGCGGATGGGTTGCTCACTGAACCTCGATGCGGCGCGGCTTCACCTCCTCGCGCCGGCCCACCCGGACATGCACCACGCCGTCGGTGTAGCTGGCTTCCACCTTGTCGGCGTCGACATCGTCGGGGAGGGTGAGAACGCGCTGGAACGAACCGTTGAACCGCTCACGGCGATAGTAGGTGGCGTCGTCTTCCGCTGTCGCCTTGCGCTCACCGGAGATGGTAAGCAGGTTCTGCTGCAGCGACAGATCGAGGGACTTGGGATCGAGCCCGCCGGCGAAGACGTAAACGTCGACACTGTCGGCGCTGGTACCGACGTTCAGTGGCGGATAGGTGCCCTGCCTGACCGAGCGAATGCCGGAGAACCAGGGCGAAGGTGAGAACCAGTCCTGGTCCAGGCGCCACATCTCGTCGAGCAGGCTCTCGAAGGGAGACAGATTGCCGTTCATGTGACCTCCTTGCTGAAGACTTGGCTTGCGGGAAACTTGCTTTGGCCCGGCGCGCGCACGCGTCGTGCTGCATTCTGCAGATGGGGGCTGTGGGGCCGAATTCAAGCGGGTAGACTTCATGATTCGAGCCAGGGAGAAGAGAGACCATGACGCGTTTGACCTACAGCGAGGCGGAGCTGTGGAGCGAGCACGAGTACGCTCGTCCTCACCTGATCGGTGGCCGACGGCTGCATGGCGGATTCGATGCCGCCGGGGCCTATGTGCCGCCCCGCTCCAAAGGGCGCAACGACGCTCTCGCCGCCTGGACGCACGCCCTGCGCGAGCGCGGCGGCGAGCTGTTCGCGGCCGATTCCTCCCTGCTCACCGGGCCGCGCATGCCCAACGCCGAGCAGCAGCGGTTGTTGCTGAGGGAAGGCATCGGCGTGCCGTTCTGGAACAGCCTGACCGTGACCGGCAAGATCGAGGGCCGTGGCCGCGTCCTCGCCGAGATGCAGTTCCCGGACCTCGCGAACGTCGTGGTGGAGGATGTGTCCGGGATGGCCATTGGTCATCTGGGCAAAGGTCTGCTGTCGGCCCACGGGGTCGATGAGGGCGGCGAGCCGGACAAGGGCATCGGCGGTCACGACGTGATGTGGTTCGTGCTGCGCGACCTGGTGTTCGGCGAGAACGCCTATCCGGACGTGGAGCCGCCGGAGAGCATCGCCCGGCCGGAAGCGGGCAAACGCCGAATGCCGGAAATCGGCCCGGAATACGAAGGCCTGCTCAGCTTCCTGATGAACCTGCTGCTGATCGAGTTCCGCGCCGAGATCGGCTTTGCCAACACCCAGGCCATCCTGCGCACGCCGGACCTGTTCGCCGACCGCCGCGCCGAGGCGGAGGAAGCCGCCGAGATCGTCGAGCGCATCCGCACCGACGAAGAGATTCACGTGCGCTCGCTGCGCCTCTACCTGGGCGAGTTGCGGCAGGTGACGTTGCGCGCCGCCGATGGCGGCACGGTATCCGGCGCCGAGCTCATCGACCGGTTCTGGCACGGCCTGGTGCACTGGGCCACCGTGGAGCAGCCGCGGCTCGCCGCCGAGGCCCAGCACGAGGTGATCAAGGCACAGATCCTGGGTCACCCCGAGGGCGAGCGCATCGTCGCCGAGTTCGATCGGCTGTCCGACCTGGCGGTCGCGGAGGTGGCCGCCGGCTGAGATCGAGCCTATGCAGATCGATCCGGAGGCCCTCGGACGGCTCCTCGAGCGTTGTCCGGTGGGCCGGCTCGCCACCGTGACGACGGCCGGCCTGCCTCATCTGGTGCCCGTGGTGTTCGTGGCCGAGGCTGGCTGCATCTACTCGCCCGTGGACGGCAAACCCAAATCCGCCACCCGCCTGGCGCGGCTGGCGCACGTCGAAGCCACCGGCCGCGCCAGTCTGCTGGTCGATCACTACGAGGACGACTGGTCGCGGCTGTGGTGGGTGCGTCTGGACGGGCCCGCGTGGGTGGAACGGGACGACGCCGTGCTGCTGGAGCGGATGGCGCGCCGGCTCAGGGAGAAATATTCTCAGTACCGAACCGTCGCGCCGTACGCCGGCGAGCCGACTCTGCTGGCGCTGCGCTGGCAACAGGTGCGGTCGTGGACGGCCGACGGCAGCGATCCTCTCGGCGTAGGAGTGGTCTCCTGAGCGCAATCCTGCCGATCAAACCATGGGCGGGCGATCGTCCCGGAGGAACCTCTTCGGGCTGAGACCGTCGTTCCATCGGCGCTTCGTGGCTGGCAATTTGAGGCCACGAAGAGGTTCCTCCGCGACGCCCGCCCCGGCTCGCCGTCCATCCAGTCGCGTTCGTGGTGTACCGGCGCACGGGGTGGCTTAGCGGTGCGGGATGGCCCGGCGTTGCCACCGCCGGGATCGATAGCCGGACGTCGTGGAACCGCCGATTCGCGGCGGCAGGCGGATAGGGTGCGGGACGGGGTCGTTGTAGTCGGGGTGTCCCAATGCCGCGAATCGGCGGCCCCACGCCGCCCGACCCCCACCGTCCTCCGATGATCCGGCTTGCGGAGGAGCGATCTTCCGATCGCGACCGGTACTCGACCCGTGGGAGCGGCCTCCAGGCCGCGAATGGGTCAGCGCGATGGGCGGGCGATCGTCCCGGAGGAACCTCTTTGGGCTGAGACCGTCATCCCCTCCGCGCTTCTCGGTCGCGGCGTCGGTACCGCCTTTGTGTGTTCCCTCCGTTCAGCTCCCGTAGCTGACGCCCATTCCCGCACGGACGTCGTTGTTCACCCCGTAAGGCGCGATCGGATAGCGCAGGCCGTTGCTCGACAGCGCCTCGAGCCCCGCCAGGGTCTTCGGCAGGTAGCGCGGCGGCAGCGCCATGAGCAGCTCGTCTTCCATGACCCCGCCGTAGCGGCGTTCGGCGAAGCACGGAATCGACAGGCTCGGCTCGCCCGTGGCCAAGGCCCGGCCCCAGGAGTCGGCGCAGGAAGACTCACCGACGCACCCCCACTCGAGCTTGCGATAGCCCGTCCACTGCAGGCCGTTGATGAACAGGATCATCTGAGCCGGGGTCGCGTAGATGAGGCAGATGTCGGGAGGGTTCAGGCGCCCGCTGGCCAGCGGGCTCACCGCCATGGCCTGGTAGCGGCCGTAGGGCACCACGTCCATGGCGTGCTGATGGGCGCTCGCCTCGTCCTGGTTCTGGTACCAGACCCCGGCCATCCGGTTCCCCGACAGCCATTCGTCGCTGCGTGGGTGCAGGCCGATGACGGTGCTGCACTGGGCACCCACCAGATCGTTGCCGGTGATGCCGACGGTCCAGCCGTTGCGCGCGGCCTGGCCGACGATCTGGTCGGTCGTGTGGATGGAGGTCGGGCGGCGGATGCGTGGTATGGCTTCCATTTCCTCGGCGGTGGCGAACAGCTTCATGCCGATGGGCGTGGTGCGCAGGCGCAGCAGGTGGTTCAACCGGTCTACCAGCTCGGGCCAATCGTAGGTGGTCTGATCCGAAGCGATCATCTCGCTCATAGTCGTTTCTCCAGGAAGGCGGCCACCGCCGCGGTGAGGGCGTCCGGCCGATCGTAGTGGACCATATGACCGGCGCCGGGCAGGGCCACGTGCTCGGCGTCGGGAAAGCAGTCGATGCGAGCCTCCAGCTCGCCGGGCGCGAACCGCCCCTCCCATTCCATCGGCATCTGCTCACGCCAGTACTCGTGGGACTCGTCGCCGCTGACCACCAGGGTGGGGCAGGGCACCCGGCGCCAATACCGCTCCGTGTCCTCCCGGCGCGCACCCAGAAATACGCTCCGCACCCGCGGGTCGAAGGCCCAGACCAGCTCGCCGGCCCGGTCCCGCCGGGTGGCGCGTTCCGCCAGCTCCAGAGCCCGTGCCGGGTCCAGGCGCGGGTTGTTGGCGCGCAGGCGCTCGGCCGCGAACTCCAGGCTCGGCAACGGGCGCTGCTGCGCAGCGATGCCCAGCACGTTCAGCAACCGGGCGCCGTGGCTGGCGATCTCGGCATCGTCGTCGCCTTCTCCGGGCCGGGCGGGAGGACCGAGGCCCTCCACCAGCACCAGAGCGCTGACCGGACCCGGGAACGCCGCGGCGAAGCGGGCGGCGATCTGGCCCCCGAGGCTGTGCCCGAACAGCGCCGCCGAGGTGAGGGTGAAGTGCTCGAAGACCCGGTGCAGGTCGAACAGGAAATGATCCATGCCGTAACAGCCGGGCGCATCGCTGGCACCGTGACCGCGCAACTCGACGAGCAGCACGCGATGACTCCGGGCCAGCGGCTCGGCCACCGGCAGCAGGCTCCAAGCCACGTCCCGCATGCCGTGGAGCATGACCAGGGGTGCAGCATCCCCGTCGCCGAGCTCCAGCACCGACAGCCGGACACCGTTCGCATCCACCCGGTGCCGGCGCACCCTGGCCGCAGGGGTCGTTGTCACCGTCAGTCCGCCTTGACCCGCGGAAAGTCCGGTGGCCGGCGCTCGATGAAGGAGCGGACGCCTTCCCGGAAATCATCCCGGATCAGACTCTCTTCCATCCAGGCGTTGGATTCGCGCATGGACTCTCCGAGCGACATGTTCAAGTGGCGGTACACCTGAGCCTTCATGAGCTTCAGCGAGGTGGGCGAGGCCGTGGCCGCCAGCGTCCTGACGTACTCGACGGCGTCTTCGAGTGCCCGACCAGGCTCGCACAGCCGCTCCGCCAGACCCAACCGAGCGGCTTCCTCGCCATCGAACTTGCGCGCGCTCCAGAGCAGATCCAGCGCCTTACCCGCACCGATCAGCCGCGGCAGAATCCAGCTCGCGCCGTGCTCGGCGATGAGCCCCCGCTGGGAGAACGCGGTGGTGAATCGGGCGCTGCGGTCGACGAAGCGCAGGTCCGAGAGCAGGGCGAAGACGAATCCGAGCCCGGCGCAGGCTCCGTTGACGGCGGCGATGATCGGCTTTCGCACCGACAGCAGATAGCCGTACGTAACCTGGAAATCGGGCCCCATGGCGGGGTCGCCCGGGGACGCCTTCAGGGTTGAGAGATCGTCGGCGTCGCCGCCGCGGCCGCCGGCCATGGTGTTCAGCGCGTTCATGTCCATGCCGGCGCAGAAGCCGCGGCCGGCACCGGTGAGGACGATGCCCACCACCTGCTCGTCCTTCTCGGCGGCCGCCAGCGCGTGGCGGATTTCCGCCAGCATGCGCACGGTCATGGCGTTCAGCGCGTCCGGGCGGTTCATGGTGATGACCGCCACGGGATCGTCTATCCGGTAGAGGATGTCCTGGTACGTGTCCTTGCTCATTAGGGTGCCCCCGCGCAGTGAAGCGTTTCGGCAATTTACCGCATCCGGCGGCCGGCGGGCGAGCGGTAGGCGGCCGACCGGACCCCTGCGGCCGGCCCGGCGCCTCGGGTATCATGCGCGCTTCAACGCATCGCGGGATGCCGCTTGAACCGGTCATTGCTCGGATTTCTGCTGTTCTGTGCGTTCCTGGCGCTCGCCACCGCGGGCGTCGTCTGGTACGTCGGCCCGACCCTGACCGGTATCGCGGCAAGCTCGGAGATCCGGAACAATCCCTATTATCTGCTTCAGCTGCTGCCTGCACGGGCGCTCCGAGGTAGCGAGGACGCATCGTCATGGCGTTCCCGCTTCGTCACCCTGGCTGCCGACGACCAGGGCCGGCTGCTGTGGCAGGGCGGCGCCGTCCAGGTGGTCGAAGGCTCAGTCCTTGTGGACGTGGCGGGCGTGCAGCTGCTGCGCTTCGACCGCGGCACCGAGCTGGTGCAGATGCTCACCAGCAGCGGCTACCGGGCGCTGGAAGCGGAGCTCTCCGCACCCATCAGACACCTCGGCAGTGCTCGTCCGCCCGAGCCTCTGGCGGCCGACGCGGCCACCGTGGTGGCGCTGTACCGCACCGGTGCCGAGACGCCGGGGCCGGCGCCGCTCGGTGTGCCGGGAAAGTCCGGCTGGCTCGCGCTGTTGCCCCGCTACGGCGGCTCGGTGCGGTGGGATGCGCCCATCGCGGCGATTCGCGGTCCCGCCGACTGGAACCGCCTGCTGGTGCTTCAGTTTCCCCGACCGGAACGCGCCGACGCCTGGCTCGAGGATCCCCGCACCGTGACCGAGCGCGCCATTGCCGGCACCCGGGTGCGCAACATGATGGTGCTGATGGCTCAGCCGTCGTCGATGGGGCCCCGATGGAACAACCGCACCGTGCCGAACTCGTCGAATTCGCCGAGGTTGGGAAACGTCAGCGCCGGTATCTCGCCGATCAGCCGGTAGTCGGGGCACGGCAGGGTCGCGAGCCGGGAGTCGGCCACGAGGATCTCCCGGGCGTGGCCGGTGACAGCTTCGAGCAGTGGCAGGTTGCTGCGGTCGTAGAGGACGTCCGCCATGAAGAGCACGTCGAATCCGCGCGCGAGGTCCTCCAGAGTGGCCGCCAGCCGCACCGTCACTCCGTTCAGCTGGGCGTTGGCGGCCGTGGCCTCCCGGGCCGCCGGATCGGTGTCACAGGCCACGACCTCGGCGGCGCCGGCGAGGGCGGCGGCGATGGCCACCACCCCCGAGCCCGATCCCAGGTCGAGCACCCTGCGGCCCTGCACCCAACCCGGAACGTCAAGCAGGTGACGCGCCAGCGCCAGGCCGCTGCCCCAGCACAGGGCCCAGTAGGCCGGTCGGGCGATGACCTCCCGCATCACCTCGGGTGGCAACGGCCCCTGGGGAAAGCTCGCGGTAATCAGCCCGAGCTCGATTTCCGGACATCCCGGCAGGCGCTGGATGTCGATGCGCCCCATGGGCAGTGTTTGCCGGAGCAGCGCGTCGAGGCGCTCGCGAGGTAGCTCCTGGCGGTTCATGAATGGCAGCCTGACGTCGAGGACGCCATCAAAGCCCGCCGAGGGGCGGATTACAACTCGATGGTGGGCCGCCCCGCGGAGTACGTCGGGGTCGACATCGGCGCATGCTTTTGCTTTCATTCCCCGCTGGCTTTTGCTGACCGGGTCGTAGGGGGGAACGCCGATGCCGATGATTCTCAATGACGAGCAGAACATGCTCAAGGACAGCGCCAAGGACTTCTGTTCCTCCAGCGCGCCCATTTCGCAACTGCGCAAGCTCCGCGACGAAGACAACCCGGATGCGTTCGACCGCGGCACCTGGAAGGCCATGGTAGAGCTCGGCTGGGCCGGCATCCCCTGGCCGGAGGAGTTCGGCGGTCTCGCATTCGGCTACAAGGGGCTCGGGGTGGTGACGGAGGAAACCGGCCGCACCTTGACCCCCAGCCCGCTGGTGGCGACGGTCTGGCTGTGCGGCAGCCTGATCAACCTGGGGGGAAGCGACGCGCAGAAGTCCGAGCTGTTGCCCGCCGTCGCGTCCGGTGACCTGTTGCTCGGGCTGGCGCTCGAGGAGTCCCACCGGCACAACCCTTACGGCATCGCCACCAAAGCCGAGGCTTCGGGCAGTGGCTATAAGCTCACCGGATCGAAGACCTTCGTCCTGGACGGCAACTCGGCGGACAAGCTCATCGTTGCCGCGCGCACCAGCGGCAGTGCCGGCGAGCGCGACGGCATTACCCTGTTCCTGGTGGATCGTAAGTCCAAGGGCGTGACCGTGACGCGGACCAAGATGGCCGATTCGCGCAATGCGGCCAACATCGAGCTGGCCGGCGTGGAAGTGGACGCCGATGCGGTGATCGGCGCGGTCGGCAAGGGCGCGGACGTTCTCGATCAGGCCCTCGACATCGCCCGCATCGGTCTGTCCGCCGAGATGCTCGGCAGCCTGCAGGAGTGCTTCGAGCGCACTATCCAGTATCTGAAGGAGCGTGAGCAGTTCGGCGTGCCGATCGGCTCCTTCCAGGCGCTCAAGCACCGGGCCGCGGACATGTTCTGCGAGGTCGAGCTGTCGAAGTCCTGCGTGCTCGAGGCGCTGACTGCCCTGGACGAAGGGCGCGACGCCAAAGAGATCGCCAAGCTCGCCAGTCTGGCCAAGGCCAAAGTGGGTGAAACCTTCAATCGCGTGTCGCGGGAAGGCATCCAGATGCACGGCGGCATCGGCATGACCGACGAGTTCGACATCGGCTTCTTTCTGAAGCGCGCCGCCGTGGCCGAGCAGACGTTCGGCGACGTCAACTTCCACCGCAACCGCTACGGAGAGCTCGAAGGGTATTGATCCCCTTGTTTTGTGGGAGCGACGCTACTGATCAGATCGCGACCGGGAGGTCGCTCCCACTACGCCACTATCCCGGCCCCACCATCCGGCTCGGGTCGACGATTTCATCGAACTCCGCTGCGCTCAAATAACCGAGTGCGAGGCACGCTTCCTTGAGCGTCGTGCCGTCGGCGTGGGCCTTCTTTGCGATGTCGGCTGCCTTGTCGTAGCCGAGCCGCGGGCTCAGCACCGTCACCAGCATGAGACTGCGGTCACGGAGCTCGGCGATCCTCGCCCGGTTCGCTTCGATGCCGCGGACGCAGCGCTGCTCGAAGCTTGCGGCGGCATCGGCCAGCAGCCGCGCGCTCTGCAGCACGTTGTAGACGATCACCGGCTTGAAGGTGTTGAGCTGCAGATGGCCGTGGCTGCCGGCGACGCCGACCGCCGTGTCGTTGCCCATGACCTGGGCGCAGACCATGGCCAGGGCCTCGCACTGGGTGGGATTGACCTTGCCCGGCATGATCGAGCTGCCGGGCTCGTTGGCGGGCAGGATCAGCTCGGCGATGCCGGTGCGCGGGCCGCTCGCCAGCAGCCGGATCTGGTTGGCGATGTGCATCAGACTGACGGCCAGACGGCGCAGGGTGCCGCTCATTTCCACCATGGCGTCGTGAGCGCTCATCGCCTCGAAGCGGTTGTCGGCGCAGGCGAATGGCAAACCCGTGTCGGCGGCCAGCCGTTCCACCACGCCCTCGGCGAAACCCGGCGGAGCGTTGAGCCCGGTGCCGACCGCGGTGCCGCCGATGGCGAGCTCTGCCAGCCGCTTCAAACTGTCGTGGAGGGCGGCGCGGCCGTGGGCGAGCTGGGACGCGTAGCCGCCGAATTCCTGGCCGAGGGTGATGGGCGTGGCATCCATGAGGTGCGTGCGGCCGCTTTTCACCAGGTCGCGGTACTGGTCCGCCTTGCGCTCGAGAGCGCCCTGCAGGACGGCGATCGCGGGCAGGGTGCGGTCGTGCACGATCTCGTACGTCGCCACGTGCATGGCCGTGGGAAAGGTATCGTTGGAGCTCTGGCTGGCGTTGACGTGGTCGTTGGGCCGCACCAGCTTGTCAGCGCGGAAGTCACCGCCGAGCAGCTCTGTCGCCCGGTTGGCGAGCACCTCGTTCAGGTTCATGTTGGTCTGGGTGCCGGAGCCGGTCTGCCAGACCGATAGCGGGAACTCGGCGTCGAGCCGGCCCGCCAGCACCTCGTCACAGGCCCGCGAGATGGCATCCGCCGTTTCCGGCGCCAGCACCTGGAGGCGAGCGTTGACCTCTGCGCATGCCTTCTTCAGACGAGCATAGGCGCGCACCACCTCCGCTGGCATGCGCTCGTCGCCGATGGGGAAGTTGATCAGGCTGCGCTGGGTCTGCGCGCCCCAGTAGTGCTCGTCGGGGACCTTCATCGGACCGATGCTGTCGCGTTCTTCCCGGTATTCCGTCATGGCTTGCCTCCATTCGAGTCGCCGCGCCGGCGGGCCTCTTCAACTTCAGCGCCTGCAACTTCACGGTCGTGTCTCGCGACACGACCGCCGACTTCGGTAGTGTCTCTGGACACTACCGGCGACTTCGGTAGTGTCTCTGGACACTACCGGCGTTTTCGGATGCCGATGACCCTGCCCGCACTCTCCGGCCGGGGCAGCGACCGATGCCGCTCGAACATCGTCCGAATGCGGGCGATTCGGTCGTCGGGAAACTCCGACGCCCGGCGCGAGCGCAGGTCGACGTGGATCGCCAGTTGCTCGGACGTGGCGACCAGAACGCCGTCGTCGGCCCGGTACATGTGGGCGAAGACGTGCAGGCGCTTGGCGTCCCAGTCGAGGAGCTGAAACTCGCTGCGCGCCGGTTCTCCGGACCGGAGCTCGGCCAGGTAGCAGACGTGCACTTCCGCGGTGAAGCAGGAGGCGCCGCTCGCCAGATACGCCTCGTCGATGCCGAGCAGGTGATAAACGTGATCGAGCGCGCGGTCGAACATGACGTGATAGAAGGCCATGTTCATGTGGCCGTTGTAGTCGATCCAGCCGGGCTCTACGCGCTGGATCGGACAGACCACGGGGCCGGTGGCGTCGGACGAAGACTGGCTCATGGCGGCGATGGTACACCGCTCGGCTGCCGCGAGGGGCGCGATGTCGCCGTCGTCGTGCAGCCCTTGACCCTGGCAGGTGTCAACACCCATGATCCGGGCGAAGCAGTCGTGAGGGGAACGGCAGCCTTGGCGGAGCAAGTCTCACCCGGTCCGCGCACCGCCGGCCGGGATATCGATGCCGGCGGGGAGGATCAGCTCCCGGTTGTGACCAAGCTGGCCTATGGCTTCGGCCAGGCCGCGGAAGGGATGAAGAACGGCGCGTTCGGCGTCTTTCTGTTCTTCTACTACGTTCAGGTGCTCGGGCTTTCCGGCACGTATGCCGGGCTCGCCGTGGGCATCGCGCTGGTGTTCGACGCCGTCACCGATCCGCTGGCCGGCTCGCTGTCGGACAACTGGCGATCGCGGCTCGGCCGCCGGCATCCGTTCATGTTCGCCTCCGCCGTACCGTTGGCGGTGACGTTCTTCTGCCTGTTCTCTCCGCCGGACATCAGCGGCTTGCCGCTGTTTCTGTGGCTCATGGTGTTCGCCGTGCTCGCCCGCGGCGCGATGACCCTGTACCACGTTCCCCACATCGCCCTGGGTGCGGAGCTGTCGAGCAACTTTCACGAGCGGACCACCGTGGTGGCCTACCGGCAGTTCTTCAGCACGTTCGGCGCATTGGCCGTGTACGGCATCGGCTTCGGTGTGTTCTTCCGCGCCACGCCCGAGTACGCCCACGGTCAATTCAACGTGAGCGCCTACAGCCCCTTCGCTCTGTGCATGTCGCTGTTGATGGTGTGCTCGATCCTCGGCTCGGCCTGGGGTACCCGATCGCGGATTCCGTTTCTGCCGAAGGCGCAAGGTCCGGCCGTCAGAGTGTCCGCCTCTGGCGCGGTGATCCGAATGTTCACCGAACTGGCGCTGGCACTGAAGAACCGATCGTTCCGCTGGCTGTTCGCCGGCGTTCTGGTGGTGTTCACCATGGTGGGCGTGGATGCCGCCTTGAACCTGCACATGAACACCTATTTCTGGGAGCTGTCGGGCAACGGCAACATCGCGTACTTCGCCGCCTCGCCCATCGGCATGATGGTGGGAGCGCTGTTCGCCCGGCCGCTGAACCAGCTCTTCGACAAGCGCCCATCCATCGTCATCGGCACGACCTGGTGGGCCGGCTGCCAGATCATCCCCGTAGCACTGCGTCTGCATTGGCTGGTTTCCGGAGAACGGCACGTCCGAGCTCATGACGACCCTGGTCGTGGTCAAGCTGCTGCAGGGCATCGGCGTGGTGCAGGCGCTGATCACCTTCGGCTCCATGGTGGCCGACATCGTCGACGAGCACGAGCTTCACACGGGCCGCCGCCAGGAAGGCATCTTCTTCGCCTCGGTGTCGTTCTGCGCCAAGTTCACCTCGGGGATCGGCAGCGTGATCGGCGGCATTGCCCTGGACCTCATCCGGTGGCCGCTCGGCCCCGAGATCCGCACCGCCGCCGACGTGGGGGCGGACAAGGTGATGTGGCTCGGCCTGATTTACGGCCCCATCGTCGCCGGGTTCGCCGTGGTGAGCGTGTGGTGCTACTCCCAGCACCGGCTCGACCGGCACCGGCACGCCCAGATCGTCCGCGAGTTAGAGGTTTGCCGCAGCCAGCGCACGCAAACTGTAGAGATCCGTGAAGCCACAGCGAACGGAAACTGAAGAACCCGCGCGCCGCCAGGAAGGGCGGCTCGCCCGCCACGCCCGCCACGCCCGCATGGTCTGGAACGAGCCACGTTCCGCCGGCGCTCTCGCCCGCGAGGGCTTGGTCGGGTTGTGGTCCGCCCGGGGCGGAGGGCTGTACGGGCTGGGCTACGTGGTGTCCTTCGTGATCCTCGAGCTGCGGACGGTGGTGGGGGAGTTCGAGGGAAGCCATTCGCTCATGTCGTTCATCGGCCAGGAGCTCCTCGCCTACCTGCTGCGGGTCGGCTTCATGTCGTTCGTCAATGCCGGTCTCGCCTTCGTCTGGCCGGCGTTCGTGCTGCAACTGTTCGGCGGTTGGGGGATCCTGCTCCTGCTGGCCGGCTACTTCGCTTTCGAGCGCGGGCTGCGGCCGACCGCCGAGGCCCGATTCCCGGAGCTGCGCCGCCGGCCGCGCCGGCGCCGTAAAGGACCACAGCCTGACGCGGTCGAAGAGGACGCGGGCTCACGGGTCGACCTTGGAGACGGCGGTCGGGGCTGAAGCCCGCGCTTGCCGCTCCGGAGGCCGCCCCGTAAGCTTTTCCGTTTGCCTGCCATCGAGGGGAACCCATGAACGGCGCCCGTGCCCTGATCGAAGCTCTGGTCGACGCGGGGGTGGAGGTCTGCTTCGCCAACCCCGGCACCTCTGAAATGCACTTGGTGGAAGCCATCGATCAGGTGCCGCGGCTGCGCCCGGTGCTCTGCCTGTTCGAGGGAGTGTGTACCGGTGCCGCTGACGGCTACGGGCGGATGCGCGGTACGCCGGCCACCACCCTGCTGCATCTGGGGGCCGGTCTCGGCAACGGCATTGCCAACCTCCACAACGCCCGTCGCGCCGGTACGCCAATCGTCAACGTGGTGGGCGATCATGCCATTCACCACGTGGCCTACGACGCGCCACTGACCGCGGACATCGAAGGGGTGGCCCGGCCGGTGTCCGCCTGGGTGCGCACCTCGCGCAGCGCGGAGGGCCTGGGCGGCGACGGCTGGGACGCGGTGACCGCGGCCATGACTCCGCGACCGGACCCTGCCGGGCGCATCGCCACCCTGATCGTGCCCGCGGACTGCGCCTGGGGCGACTCGGTGCCGGCGGTTCCCATGGCCCGTCCGGAGCCACTTCGGCCGTTCGTCCCCGCCGCGGTCGACGCGGCCAGCGGGCACTTGGGCTCGCACTCCATGCTGCTGCTGGACGGCAACGCCCTCGGCGAAGCGGGTCTGGCGGCGGCGGCGCGCATCGCGTCCGCCACCGGCTGCCGGGTCTACTCGACGACATTTCCGGCGCGGGTCGAGGCGGGGCCGGGTCTGTTTCCGGTGTCCCGGCTGCCGTACTTTCCCGAGCAGATCAGCGACGTGCTTGCGCCGGTGAAAACTCTGGTGCTCGCCGGCGCCCAGGCGCCGGTGAGCTTCTTCGCCTACCGCGGTCAGCCGAGCGCTCTGGTGCCGGAAGGCTGCCGGGTGGTCAGGCTCTGCCACCGCCACGAAGATGCCGCCGGCGCGCTGGCGGCGCTCGCCGACGCCGTCGATGCCGTCGATGCCGTCGAGCATCCGACGGGAACGTCCGGCGAGCGACCAGAGGTCCCGTCGGGACCGCTGTCGGCCCGCACCGTCGCCCAGGCGCTGGCGGCCCTGGTGCCGGACCGGGCGGTGATGACCGCAGACTCCGGCGGCGGTGGTGCGGCGTTCGGGCCAATGCAGCACTCGGTCCGGCACACCTGGCTGAACCTCACTGGCGGCGCCATCGGCCAGGCTGGCCCCGCGGCGGTGGGTGCGGCGGTGGCCTGCCCGGATCGGCCGGTATTCGCGCTCATCGGCGACGGCGCCGCCATGTACACCAATCAGTTTCTCTGGACGGCCGCGCGGGAAGGGCTGGACGTCACGACCGTCATCTACAGCAACCGCCGCTACGGCATCCTCGACGTGGAGTACCGCCGGCTCGGCATCAACCAGGTGGGCGCGCGGGCGGCCAGCCTGTTCGATCTGTCGAGCCCGGACCTGGATTGGGCCGCCATGGCCCGGGCGCAGGGCGTGCCGGGGGTGCGTGCGGAAACTTCCGAGGCTTTCGTCGCCGCGCTCCGCGAGGCGATCGAGGAGCCGGGCCCGCACCTCATCGAGGCGAGGGTGTAAGCGGATTCTTCCGCCTGATGGCGCAGCGCAGCCAACGGCTCCGCCACCAGCTGGCGCGGTTTCTGGTGGTGGGGGCCGTGGGCTTCGCCGTCGACATGGGCGTGCTGGCGTTCCTGCTCTACGGGATGGGCTACGCGGCGGCGAGTGGCGGCCTGGTGGGCAGCCGGGTGGCATCGTTCTTCGCCGCCATCACCACCACCTACCTGCTGAATGCCCGTTACACGTTCTCTGCATCCATCCGCAAGGCCGGGGTGGTGCGTTACGTGGTCATTCAGATCCTCGGAGCATCGCTCAACATCGGCACGTACACGGTGCTGGTGTTCGGCCCGCTGGGCCGTCCGCTCATCGCCATGGCCATTGGCTCGGCGCTGGCGACCGTCAGCAACTTCGTGCTGGTACGGAAGTTCGTCTACAACTGGCGCCGTCATGACGAGGGGTCGCCGCAGTCATAGGCAACTCCCCGGCAGGCTCTCGATCCATTGCCGAACGAGCGCGGCGCCTTCCCGGTGAACCAGCGATCGCCCCGCTTCCGGCATCCGCACCGCCGGGTCGGTGCTTTCGATCCGGTAAACGAGTATTGACTGATCCGGCTGACCGGGCACGATGGCGAACCGCCGTCCTCCGGAGCCTCGGCCGGCGGCGATGGGCGGCTTGCAGAAGCCGAGGTGACGGAAGCTGGTGGTGTGGGCGTCGAGCAACAGACCCGACGTGTCGGCGGCGCCGGTGGGGTTGTGGCAGTGCCCGCAGTTGCTGTCCAGGTAGGCGCGGGCCCGATCCGCCAGCGGCATCCCCGGGTCGTTCCACACCGCGTTCCGGGGAATGGCTTCGCCCGGCCCGGGAAGACCGGTCAGCTCGCCGCGCGACGCCCATGTCGCGAGCTGGTTGCCGGCGGCGCCCGGGTAGGTGCGGTTCACGTGGCGGGCTCGAAAGCCGATGAGGGTCAGGGCGCCTTCGGTGTGATTGGTGGCGTGACAACCGGCGCATTCGCTGCGCGCCGGCACCACGTAGGGAAGATCCAGGGTATCGCCGGCAACCTCGATCTTCATCGGCCGCAGCGCGCCCGTCAGGTGCAGGTAGGCATCGTCGCCGTCCCACACGTACGGCAGTGCTTGCCAGCCGTCGTCGCGCCGGATCAGTAGCCGCGTCTCCACCAGCCGGTAGCCGGACAGGTCGAGAGTCCTGACGTCGCCGTTCCATCCCTGCTGCGCCTTTGCCACGCCACGGCCATTCAGGGGATAGAAGAATGTCTTCGTGACGACGCTGCCGATGGGAAACTCGAAGGCGCCGCGCTCGCGGTAGCGCATGGCCGCGCCTTGCGGAAGGTAGAACGTGCGCAGCTTCAAGGCGTAGTCGCTGAACAGGGGCGTGTTGACCTCGTAGGGTGTCACCCCCCGCCCCAGCACCAGACGGTCGCCGCGGCGTTGCAGGAGGCCCCAGTCGGACAGGCGTTCGGGATGAACGCCTGCGGCCGGCACCTGCACCGACGGCGGCCCCTGACAGCCAGCGAGCAGCCACAGCGCCGCCAGCAGCGCGACGGTAGCGGCGTGCTTCGGCTGCGGGCGCCTCACGGATCTCAGGCGCCTTCGGCCAGACTCACCGCCTGAAGCTTGTCGAGACGGCAGTTGTGGGGTGCCCTGTCGGTGCTCGGTTTCTGGTAATCGCCGGCGGCGTCCACGTTCAGGAACGTCGCGTCGTCCTGAATGCAGATGGGGCTCGTCGCCGCCGATCTGGCTGGATTGACGATGCCGTCCCAGAGGATGTCCGGCAGGCTGCCGTCGTCACCGAACACCTTGCGGCGCAGGGTCTCCAGCGCTTCGCGGTCCGGCGCAGAGCCGCCGGGAGTGAAGGTGTTCTGATAGATGTAGACGTCCTCGGGATAGGGGTCGAACACTGACGCCGTTTGTCGGTCGGCACTGTACTGGGCGCTGAAGGCGCTGGAGATCAGCACGTTCGCGGTGCGATTGCCGCCGATGCGGTTGTTAAAGATCTCCACCTGGTCGTTGGAATTGATGACGACACCGCTGCCCGCCGGCACGCTGGCCACGGCGCTGCCGGGGGTGCCGAAGTTGTTGGTGTTGTTGCCCTGGACTTCGTTGTCGAACACTCGCGTGCCGTGACCGAGCATGGGGAGGTCCGGCATGTTGAACACCAGGATGCCACCGCTGTTGTTGCGGGCCACGTTGTCGTGCACGTCGGCGGCCACCGTGTTTTCGATCTCGATGCCGGCCACGTTGTACTCGGCGCGACAGTTCCTCACCACCACGTTTCTGGACTGTCCGACATAGATGCCTGCGTCGGACGCGCCGATGGCCACGGCACCGTCGATCAGGGTGTTTTCGGTCTGCACCGGATAGACGCCGTAGGAGCCGTTGCCCGTATCGGGCCCGTTGGTCCACTCGGTGCGCACCCGGCGGATTACGATGTTCGAGCCCTCGTTGACCTTGAGCGCATCGCCCACCGTGTCTTCCAGGGCCAGGTCTTCGATGGTGAAGTTGCTGGCGCTTACCAGCAGCCCCTCGGCGCCGGCGACCTGGCCCTTGAAGCTCAGCACGCTCTTGTCCATGCCGGCGCCGCGAATGGTGATGCCGTCGGTGTCGAGGGTGAGGCTTCGGGTCATCGGGTGAGTGCCGGCGGGGATCTCGATGACGTCGCCGGGCTTGGCAGTCTCGAGCGCCAGCCGAAGCTGCTCCTCGTAGTTGGCGGGAGCCGCGGCCGCGGCCGCCGGTTCTGCGGGCGTCTGGCCTTTTCCGCAGCCGGCAGCGGTCAGCGCAAGGGCGGTGACGATGAACATACGCATGAGATTTTCCGTGGGGAGGGACCGGCCCCGGTTATACGTGAAGTCGGCCGTGTCGGACAAGCACTTTGCTGGCAAGCACGCGGCGTGGCGGGTACCCTGTCGCGCCATCGAACCCCCTGCCACCGGACGAGCGTGGAGAGAAATCATGAAAAGAACCGTTTCGTTGATCCTGACAATGACGCTCTGCTTCCCCGGCGCCGGAGCGCTGGCATCGGATGCCCATTCCGCCGGCAACGCGGAAAAAACAGAACATCATGGACACCACAAAACGCCTGTGCTCAAGGCCGAGCAACAGAAGACCCAGGGCTCGGTCCGGGTCGAAGGCCAGGGGGTCGACTACGACGCCTACGCGGGCCTCGTGATCGTCCATCCGGCGGGCTGGAGCGACGTGTCTTCCAACAATGACGTGCCCGAGGACAAGGTGGCACCGGTGGCGAGCATGTCCTACGTGGCCTACATGAAATCAGGGGCCAAGGCGGAGAGCCGGCCGGTGACGTTCGTCTACAACGGCGGTCCGGGCTCCGCCACGGTGTGGTTGCACATGGGCGCCTTCGGGCCGAGGCGGGTGGTCACCGTCGACCGAACCCATACACCGGCGGCGCCCTACAAGGTCGTCAACAACGACTACAGCCTGCTCGACGTCAGTGACCTGGTGTTCGTCGACGCGCCGGGCACCGGCTTCGGCCGGGTCGCGGGGCAGAACCGGGAGAAGAAGTTCTATGGCGTCGATCAGGACGCGCACGCCTTCGCGGAGTTCATCACCCGCTTCCTGTCCAAGTACCAGCGCTGGAACTCGCCCAAATATCTGTTCGGAGAGAGCTACGGAACGACCCGCTCTGCGGTGCTCGCCGACACCCTGCAGAACGAGTACAACCTCGACCTGAACGGGGTGATTCTGCTGTCGCAGATCCTGGCGTTCGATGCCAGCGTCGATGGCCCCGAGTTCAATCCCGGGATTGAGCTGCCGTATCTGCTGGCTCTTCCCACGTACGCGGCGACGGCATACTTCCACCAGAAGTTGCCGAATCCTCCGGACCAGCTCGAGCCCTGGCTCCAGGAAGTGGAGCGGTACGCGCTCGGTGACTACGCCGAGGCCCTCCACGCGGGATCGGCGCTGTCGGACGACCAGCGTAGCGCGGTGGCCCAGAAGCTGCACGAATACACGGGTCTGCCGGTGGGCTACATCGAGAAAGCGGATCTCAGGATCAACGGCGGCGAGTTCGAGAAGACGCTGCTGAGCGATAGTGACACCACCACCGGACGGCTGGATACCCGATTCACCGGCCCGACCATGGACCCATTGAGCAAGGAGGCCCAGTACGATCCGCAATCAGCCGCCATCAGTTCCGCCTACATATCGGCGTTCAATGACTACGTGCGCGGCACCTTGAAGTTCGGCCAGAACAAGACCTACAAGCCCTCCATCGAGGTGTGGAAAACGTGGGACTTCCGCCACCAACCGCCCGGCGCGCCGGGGCCGATGCCGCTGACCAACGTCATGCCGGACCTCGCCCATGCCATGAAGTACAACCCCGAGCTCAAGGTCATGCTGAACGCCGGCTACTTCGATCTGGCGACGCCGTTCTTCGAAGGCATCTACGAGATGCAGCATCTGCCCATCGAGCCGCGGCTCCGGAGCAACATCGAATATCAGTTCTACCCGTCGGGCCACATGGTGTACGCCCATGAGGCCTCTCTGAAGGCCCTGCACGACAACGTCGCCGACTTCATCCGACGCACCAACTCCGCGCAGTAGGCATTGCAGCAGTCATGGCGGGCGCTGACCGGCAACGTTTCGTGAACCAGTGGAGTGATCAATGACCGGCACAGAACTTCGTGCAGCGTTCTCTCTCGCCGCGGTGTTTTCCACCCGGCTGCTGGGTCTGTTCATGATCTACCCGGTGTTCGCCATGTATGCGCGGCATCTCAGGGGTGCAACCCCCGCCATGATCGGCATGGCGCTCGGCGCCTACGGGCTCACCCAGGGGCTGCTGCAGATTCCGTTCGGCCTGCTGTCCGACCGCATCGGCCGCAAGGTGGTGATCGCCTTCGGCCTGCTGCTGTTCGCGGTGGGCAGCGCGGTGGCTGCCATGTCGGACTCCATCACCGGGGTGCTGATCGGCCGCGCGCTGCAAGGCATGGGCGCCGTGGGCTCGGTGATTCTGGCGCTGGTGGCAGATCTAACCCGGGAGGAGATCCGCACCCGGGCCATGGCCGTCGTCGGCATGACCATTGGTGCGTCGTTCGGCGTGGCCATGCTGCTGGGCCCGGTGCTGATGGGCTGGATCGGCGGGTCGGGCATCTTCTGGCTGACCGTGGGGCTGGCGCTCATCGGCATCGCCATCAGTCAGTTCGTGGTGCCGAATCCGGTCCATCCGCAACGCCACGCGGACGCCGAGACCGTGCCCGCCATGATGTCGCGGGTGCTGCACGATGGCGGGCTGCTGCGCCTCGACTTCTCCATCTTCTGTCTGCATGCGCTGCTGACGGCCAGCTTCCTCGCGGTGCCCCACGTGCTCGCGCAGTCGATGTCCATCGGCGTGGAGAGCGACTGGAAGGTGTACCTGCCGACGCTACTGGCATCGGTGGTGCTGATGGTGCCGGTGATCATCGTGGCCGAAACCCGGCAGCGCATGAAGGAGGTGTTCCTTGCCACCATCGTGCTGCTCGCGATCAGTCAGGCGGCGCTCGGCCTCGGCGGCGGCAGTCCGTGGGTGACGGTGGCAGCGCTGGTGGCGTTCTTCGCCGGCTTCAACATCATGGAGGCCAGCCTGCCGTCGCTGGTGACCAAGATGGCGCCTGCCGGTGCCAAGGGTACGGCCACCGGCGTGTACTCCAGCTCCCAGTTCTTCGGCATCTTCGTCGGTGGCGCGTTGGGTGGCTGGATCTACGGGGTCGGCGGCACGGTGGCTGTGTTCGCCCTGACGTTGCTCATCAGCATCGCCTGGCTGCTGGTGGCGCTGGGGATGCCGCGGCCCGGCCACTACAGCTCCTATCTGGCCCGGCTGGGAGACCTCGGCGGCTTGTCGAGCCAGGCGGCGGTTGCCCGCCTGCAAGCCATGCCCGGCGTGGTGGAAGCGGTGGTGGTGCCCGAGGAAGGCGTCGCTTACCTGAAGATCGACCGCTCCAGCTTCGACGAGAACGCGGTGTTCGAGATGACCGGCGGTGGTGGTGCGGTGACGGGGACCGCGAGCTGATCGCTGGGCGGCCGGACGGCCGCCGGTTCCGCGATCGACTCAGGCCGCAAACTTCTCCAGGTGATAGTCGGCGTTGCCGAACTGACTGTCGATCACCAGGATGCGCTTGAAGTAGTGGCCGATGGCGAGCTCTTCGGTCATGCCCATGCCGCCGTGGAGCTGCACGGCGTTCTCGCCGATGAAGATGCCGGACTTGCCGATCAGGTGCTTCAAGGCGTGCACGGTGCGCTCGGCCGTTGCCGGATCGCCCTGGGCCGCTTCCAGTGTGGCCCGGTAGAGCAGGGACTTGCACTGCTCGTATTCCATGAACATGTCCACCATGCGGTGCTGGAGCACCTGGAAGCCGGCCAGGGGATGGTCGAACTGGACCCGTTCCTGGGTGTACGCCACGGTGTTCTTGTAGAGCATCTCCATGATGCCCACCGCTTCTGCGGACAGCGCCAGAATGCCGTCGACGGCGACTGCATGCAGAATGGGATAGCCCTTGCCGGGCTCCCCCAGCAGACGGTCACCGGGAACCTTCACGTTGTCGAGCTGGATCTCGGCGGCGCGAAGCCCATCAACCGTGGGGAAGCCTTTGACCTCGACCCCCTCGGCGCCGGCGTCCACCACGAACAGCGAGATACCGTCGGTGTCGATCTGGCCGCCGCCGCTGCGGGCGGAAACGACGATCTGATCCGCGGTGGCGGCGTGCAGCACCATGGACTTGTGTCCGTTCAGCAGCCAGCCGTCACCGTCGGGCCTGGCCGTGGTGGTCACGTCCTGCAGATCGAAGCGTGACTGGGGCTCGGCGTAGGCGAGGGTGAGCTGCCGGCTGCCGTCGACGATGCCGGGCAGGAGCTCGGCCCGAAGCGTGTCCGAGGCGCCCCGCTTCACGGCGCCGGCGCCGAGAACGATGCTGGCGAGATACGGCTCGAGCACAAGGCCACGGCCGAATTGCTCCATGACCACCATCATGTCGATCTGATTGCCGCCGAAACCCCCGTCGGCCTCTTCGAACGGCAATGCCAGCCAGCCGAGCTCCGCCATGGTGGACCAATGCTCGCGGCTGAACCCGGGATCCTTCGCGGCCAGCTCTCGCCGCGTCTCCAGCGGGTAGTTGTCCTGAACGAAACGCTCGACGCTTTCGGCAATGAGCTTCTGCTCGTCGCTCAACTCGAAATTCATGATGACGACCTCTTGATACCCAGCACGTTCTTCGCGATCACGTCCTTCTGCACCTCGCTCGCACCGCCGTAGATGGTGTAGGCGCGGCTCGCGAGGTACCCGCCCATGCCGCTTCTGGCGAAGCTCGGGCCGACGGGCCGGCTGCCCCAGGCGGCGGAAAAGATGCCGCCGGCTTCCATGGTCAGCTTCTGGATGCGCTGCTGAATCTCGGTGCCTTTGAGCTTCAGAATCGACGATTCCGGCCCCGGCGCGGCGCCCGCTTGCGCGGTGGCGAGACTGCGTAGCTCGGTGTACTCCGCCGCCAGCAGGTCGATTTCCAGCTCGGCCACCTTAGCTCGGAAGGCGGGTTCGTCCATCAGCGTGGCATTGCCGCGCTCGACCTTGCGGGCGTTCTCCTTGAGCCCCTCGAGAGCCACCAGCGAGCGCGACAGCCCGGCCAGGCCCGTGCGCTCGTGCTGGAGGAGACCCTTGGCGTAGGTCCAGCCCTTGCCTTCCTCGCCGATCCGGTTCTCCACCGGCACCTTCACGTCGGTGAGGTATACGGTGTTGACGGTGTGGTTGCCGCCGAGGGTAATGATGGGTTTGACCTCGACTCCGGGCTGCTTCATGGGGAACAGCAGGAACGTGATGCCTTCCTGCTTCTTGCCCGTGTCGGACGTCCGGGTGAGGCAGAAGATCCAGTCGGCCATGTGGGCCGCCGTGGTCCAGATTTTCTGGCCGTTGACCAGGTAGTGCTTGCCGTCGTCGGTGAGCACCGCGCGGGTCTTCAGCGAAGCCAGGTCCGAGCCGGCGCCGGGCTCGGAATAGCCCTGGCACCAGTTCACGGTGCGGGCGCGGATGTCGGGCAGGAAGCGCTCCTGCTGCTCTTTGTTGCCGTAGCCCATGATGATCGGAGCCACCATGCCGACGCCGAACGGCATGTCCCAGGGTAGTGTGGCGCGCGCCGTCTCCTGCTCCCAGATGTAGTGCTGGGTGGGAGTCCAGCCGGGGCCGCCGAATTCCTTCGGCCACTTAGGCACGTCCCAGCCGCCTTTCTCCCTGGCCTTCTCGAACCAGTTCAGCCGCCACCGGGCGTAATCCTCGCCCGCCTCGTAGGCGTTGTCCGCGAGAAATGCGCGAACGTCGTCGCGGAATTTCAGATCTTCTGCGCTGAGCTCGATGTCCATGCTGGCCTCGCCGTCGCTTGTCGATAGCTTCGATGTGGCCGCGCAGCTTACTGGAATCTAGAATTCATTACTAGAACCGCATTCTAGTTTTGCGCATACTTCGCTGCCAGCGCCATGCCAAAACGAGCCAGTCAGAAAACCGAGCCGAGAGCCGCGACCGTGGCGCGCCGCGCCGCCGTGCTCCAGGCCGCGCTCGAATGCTTCACCCGCGACGGCGTCGACGGCACCACCATCGGCGCTATCCAGAAGGCCTCGCGCTCGAGCGTCGGCAGCCTCTATCACCACTTCGGCAGCAAGGAAGGCATCGCCGAGGAACTGTTCATCGAGGGGATCAGCCGGTTCAACCGAGGCATGGTTCGGCGGCTGCGCAAATGCGTCTCGGCGGAGGAAAGTGTCAAGGCGGTGGTGCGGTTCTACTGCGACTGGTCCACCCGCAATCGGCCGCTGGCCAGCTACCTGCACTCGCGGGACATCGATTTTTCCGAGGGCGCCCGGGCACGCCTGAAAACCGTCTACCGCCGCTACATTGCCGAAGTCTTCGGCTGGTTCGCACCGTTCGTGACGAGCGGCGAAATGCGCGCGCTGCCTCCCGAGGTATACGTGCCGCTGATCAGCGGGCCGATTCAGGAGTACGTGCGGCGCTGGCTGTCAGGGCACTACGAACGACCGCCGGCAGCGGTCAAGGAAGTGCTCGCCGACGCAGCATGGAAGTCGGTGCGCAGCGACGGCCGTCAAAGGGAGCGGTCGGGCGCAGGCGCAGCTTCCTTGCCAGAAGCGTCTGAATCCTTCTTGGGCGTGAACACGAAGATGCCGAAGCGCACGTAGGAGTGCGCCACCGGCTCTCCCGGCGCGGTGGTGTCCGGAATGCGCCGTTTGACCGGCGGCAGACTCTGGAGATACGCCGCGATCGCGTTCAGGTCCTTGTCGGCCAGGGATGCGTAATTGGGCCACGGCATGACCGGCAGGCGCTGATGGCCGTCCGCTCCCACCCCGGTGGTGAGGGTCCGGACGATATCGCGGCGGGTCCAGGTGCCGAGACCGGTCTCGTCGTCGGGTGTGAGATTGGGCGCGAAGGCGAGGCCGGGAGTGGTCTCGTCGTCGTCGGTGTCGGTATAGGCGATGCCCACCCGGGAGCCGGCGAGGTAAGGGCCGGTGGGCTCGTCGCCCACCAGGTAACCCTCCGTATGGCATCGACCGCAGCCGAGCAGGTTCACCAGATATTCGCCCCGTTGCACGGCCTTGTCCCGGGCGTGAGCCGGTAGGGCCGCCGAGAGGGTCGCGGCGGCGAGCATCAGCAGGGCAGGGCGCCAATAAGCAAGGCCTGGCATGGGGTCACCTTCGGTGTGGGGCGGATACGAGCATGCCAGAGGTCAGCCCCCACGGGAAATCCCCAGGCCCGCCACGATCACTGCGAGCCCTACCACTGAGGTGACGTGGACGTCCTCACCGAGCACGGTATCGATGAGCACCAGGGACAGGAACGGCGAGACGAAGATGAGCTGGCCGATCCGCGCGGCGTGGGAGGTGAGGCGCAGGGCGCGCTGCCAGAACAGAAACGTGAAGCCCATCTCCACCAGGCCCACCCAGGCGCCGTAGCCCAGGGTCTCGGCGGTGAGAGGCGGCAGGCCCGGTCCCACGGCACAGGCTACGGCCACCAGCGGGACGGCGAGCAGGAAGCTCCAGGCCATGAGCGTGATCGGTGGTAAGGTGGAGCGGGCATTGGCGAGCCAGTAACCGGCCCAGAGCACGGTGGAGGCGAGCGCCAGGGCCACCCCCAGCCAGTCGAGGCCGGCCGTTGCGGCCGCGCGCCCGCCGCTGAGCAGCACCAGCACCCCGAGATAGCCGACGCCGATGCCCGCCGCCGCGCGGGCGGTCAGCCGCTGACCGAGGATGGGTACCGCCAGCAGCGCCAGGGTGATGGCCCAGGTGTAGTTGAGCGGCTGAGCGATCTGCGCCGGCAGGCGGTCGTAGGCCTCGAACAGCACCAGGTAATAGGCGAACGGATTCAGCAGGCCGAACGCCGCGCCCGTCAGGCAGGTGCGTCGGCCGGGCCGCCAGTGCCCGCCTACGGTGGCAAGCAGCGCGTACAGGAGCGCGGAGATCACCGTGCCCAGCAACAGCAGCTGCAGCGGCGCCATGACCGCCAGGCCCAGCTTGAAGCCGGTGGCCACGGTGGACCAGGCGGCGACCGCCGCCAGTGCGTAGCCGACGGCCGCCCGCTCCTTGTCGTGGCTGGCGTCCGTCACCGCTGCCGTAGCCGAGGCGGTGATGGTCGACGGTGGCGGTCCGGCGGCGATAGTGGTTCCATGTGTGGTTTCGGTTCTGGTGGAACCTCCGACGCCATGCTCTGCGACGACGATCTGCGCGAGCGGATCCGCACCAACCTCCGTGCCTTCGATCCGGCGCTTGCCGGGGACCCCCAGGTGCGCCGAGCCGCCGTGGCGGTGACCGTCACCGATGTCGGCCGGGGCGCCGATCTACCGGGACTGCCCGGCCACGCCGATTGGCAGCCCGAGGCGGCGCTGATTCTCACCCGCCGTTCCGCCACGTTGCGCAACCACCCTGGGCAGTGGGCGTTTCCCGGAGGCCGGGTAGATCCCGGAGAGACGGCGGTGGATACCGCGCTCCGGGAGATGCACGAGGAGATCTCGGTAAGGCTCCCGGCCGAGGCGGTGCTCGGCCGGCTGGACGACTTCGTCACCCGTTCCGGGTTCGTCATGAGCCCCGTGGTGGTATGGGGCGGGCCGCGTCTCGACACCTGGCCCGACCCCCGGGAAGTCGCTTCCGTGCACCGCATTCCGCTCTCCGAGTTCCTGCGCTCCGACGCGCCGCGCCTGGACCCGGGCGAGGAGGGCGGCGCGCCCATCCTGCGCATGCCCGTGGGCGACGATCACATTGCCGCGCCTACCGCCGCCATCATCTATCAGTTCCGCGAAGTCTGCCTGCTCGGACGGCCGACGCGGGTGGCCCATTTCGATCAGCCGCGGTTCGCCTGGCGGTGAGCGCCCGGCGCGTTTCGCGGCCGGTCCGGCCGGACCGTCAGTAGCCTTCCTCGGCGCCCCCGTCGTAGGTGTCCTCGGAGTGATCGACGTCCTCTTCCACGGGCGACTCCGTCGCCTCGGTCATCTCCGCCTCGATGCCGATGTGGAACGTGGCGTAGCCCGGCATCACGAACTGATCGAGCGCCATGCCGATCACCCTCCCCCGATAGGGCGAAACGATCTCGTTCTGCTCGTTGCTGATCGGATCGGTGACGGTGCCGAGCAGATCCCCCGGACGCACCCGACGGCCGAGCCTCACTCGGCCGTTGAGGATGCCGCCGTGGTCGGCGCGCACCCAGCGTGACTGATAGTAAACCGGCTCCGGATTGCCCCAGAGGCTGTGCCTGTCGTACATGCTCAGGGTGTCGAGCAGGGTGAAGACGCCTTTCACGCTGTGATCCACGGCCTGCTCCTGCACCTGCATCGGCATGCCGGCCTCGAGGGTCACCGCGGGGATCCCGGCATTCTCGGCGGCGCGGCGCAACGTGCCTTCCGCGCCCGCGCTGTGCAGGATGACCGTGGACCCGAACCCTTTGGTGAGCTTCACCACCGCCGGGTCGTGAAGATTGGCCCGAAGCTGCGGAAGGTTGGTGCGGTGGAACGAGCCGGTGTGCAGATCCACCAGCGCAGTGCAGTGGCGGATCACCTGGTTGAACAGGGAATAAGCGATCCGTGAAGCGGCGCTTCCGCTGGGGTTGCCGGGAAAGAACCGGTTGAGGTCGCGCCGGTCCGGCAGATACCGGGAGTTCCGGTGGAATCCCTGCAGGTTGACGATCGGCACTCCGACGACGGTGCCGGTCAGGCGCTCCGGCTCGATATCGTGCATCACCCGGCGCACGGTCTCGATGCCGTTGAGCTCGTCGCCGTGGACGGCTGCGGTGAGGCACAAGGTGGGGCCCGGTTCCGTGCCGTGAACCACCAGCACGGCTGACGGTACGGTGTTGCCGGTGTAGGTCTCCGTAGGTATCCAGGTGAGCTGGGCGAAGGTGCCCGGCGCCACATGCTCCCCCAGCAGCTCGAAATCGGCGGGCGTGGGTGGTTCGCCGTCGCCGGCTGGCGCGGCGGCTGAGTCGTCGGCCGATGGTGGGGCGGCGGGGTCATCGGCAGCGTCGGCGTCGCCGGCTGCTGTGATATCGGCGCCGTCGGCGGGTTGCGTCGCGACGGGGGCCAGGGTCAGCACCGGCCGGATCTCCGGCACCGGAACCGGGTCCGGAGGCGGGGGCTCCAGCACGGTGACCGTGGGTTGGATGCGCGGCACGGGCAGCACCAGGGGTGCCGGCGCCAGCGCATGGGTATCGCTGCTGCCGGCCGCCGGCTGGCACGAGGCCATTGCCGTCAGCCACAGGGCCGCCGCGGCGGCGCGGCAGGACGCCCACACGGCCCTGCGACCGCCGAACCAAATTATGTTTTTCAAAACCCACATAGTTTCAAGATTATACGCAGGGAACCTAGACGAGATAAGAGGAAACTGCGGCCGCCCGCGGGGCTGGACGGTGGAAGTCTTCCCCAGGACGTTTCAGGTATAGCAGCCGTAGCGCAGGATGACTGCGACGCCCTGCTCAAGCCGATTCACCGTCGGCGTTGACCGGCTCTGGCGATTTCCCCACACTGCCGGATTCCGCAGCGAGGACACAGCTCCATGGCGATCAAAGAAGGTGACAAACTGCCCGACGCAACGATGCACATCCTCAAGGATGGCCGCCCCACGGCCGTCACCACCGAGGAGCTGTTCGGCGGCAAGAAGGTGGTGCTGTTCGCAGTGCCGGGCGCCTACACGCCCACCTGCTCGCAGGCCCATCTGCCGGGCTATGTGGTGAACGCCGATACCATCCGGGACAAGGGCGTCGACAGCATCGTCTGTCTGTCCGTGAACGACGCGTTCGTGATGGATAGCTGGGGCAAGGACAAAAACGCCGACGACATCCTGATGGTTGGCGACGGCAACGGCGAGTTCACCAGCAAGCTCGGTCTCGAGATGGACGGCAGCGGTTTCGGCCTGGGCACCCGCTCCCAGCGCTACGCCATGATCGTGGACGACGGCGTGGTGAAGAAGCTGGCGGTGGAACAGCCCGGCAAGTTCGAAGTCAGCAGCGCGGAATCTATCCTCCAGGCGCTCTGAGCCCGGGCGTCATGCTTCATCGCCGGGCGTGACCGGCCGGATCAGGCATTCCTGAGCGGCGGTGGCTACGAGGGCGCCGTCGCGAGTGAAGAACTGACCACGGACGAAGCCACGGGCGCCGCCTGCGCTCGGTGACTCTTTGGCGAACAGCAGCCACTGGTCGGCGCGCGGCGGGCGATGGAACCACAGCGAGTGATCGAGGCTCGCGCCCTGCACCGACCGGCGCATCCGGCTGCGTCCGTGGGGCAGCATGGCGGTGCTCATGAAGTCCAGGTCGGACATGTACGCGAGCACCGCCAGGTGCACTTCCGGATCGTCCGGCAGGGGATCGCGGGTGCGCAGCCAAGTGTGACGGAATGGCGGCTGGGGCCCTTCCTCGAGCATGGAGGAGCGTTCCGCCTGGCGGCTGTCGATGGCCTCGAAGCGGAACGCGAAACCGGCTGTCTCCGGCTGAGTCCGCGCCAGCTCGGCGAACACTTCGCGATCGCCCCGCAGCGCCTCCGGAGGCGGCACGTCCGGCATGGGCAGCGCGTGGTGCAGGCCTTCCTCCCGCTTCTGCCAGGATGAGCTCATGTTGAAGATGGCGCGGCCGTGCTGGATCGCCACCACCCGCCGGGTGGTGAAGCTCTTGCCATCACGTATCCGGTCCACCGCGTAGAGGATGGGCACGTTCCAGTCGCCGGGCCGCAGGAAGTAGGCATGAAGGGAGTGCAGGGCATGCTCCACTTCCACCGTGCGGAACGCCGCCGCGATGGCCTGCGCGAGCACCTGCCCGCCAAACACGTGCTGGGTACGGTGGTTCTGGCCGCGGTAGAGATTCTGCTCGATGCGCTCCACGTCGAGCAACTCGACGATTTCCTTCTGGACGGGATTCATGTTTCTGGTGGCCAATCCGGTGTGGTGGCATTCTACCCAACGGGGCGGCGCGGTTCAGACGGAGAGCACCAGGCAATGACACTCACGGTTTACGGCCAGACTTTGAGCCGGACCCTTCGCACGTCGAGGATGGTGGAGGAGCTCGGCAACTGGCGGGGGGCGCTGGTCTGATGGAGCTGGTGCGCATCTATACCGGATCGGATGGCCGTTCCCATTTCGAAGAAGTTACTCTGGATCTACAAGACCGCGGTGCGCTCGGTCGCATATCGACCCTGTGGCCGGGGAGCGGGGTCATGTTCCGCGAGGTGGATGGCGATTACGACCTCGATTTCCACACGGCGCCCCGGCGTCAGCTGGTAGTCAACCTGACCGGATCGGTGGACATCGAGGTGGGAGACGGCACCGCGCGCCGGATGGGCCCCGGCTCGATTCTGCTGGCGGAGGACACCACCGGGGAAGGTCACAGGAGCCGTGCGGTGAACGGCGCGCCGCGCACCTGCCTGTTCGTGCCGCTGGACGACTGACGGGCTCAGCCGCGCGTTCATGAGCTCGATGACCTCCATGCAGATGGACCGCGCCGGCGTGTGGTTCGCCGTGGCTGCCTACGGCACGTGGGGCGTCGCACCCGTCTACTTCAAGCACCTGGGATTCGCAGCGCCGGCGGAGGTGGTCGCGCACCGGGTGATCTGGTCGGTCGTGGTGCTGGGCCTGGTGATCTGGCTGCGCGGCCTGTGGCCGACGGTGCGGGCGCTCAGCTTCCGGCAACTCGCCGGCCTCGCCCTGTCCGGCTGCCTCATCTCCGCCAACTGGCTGATCTTCGTCTGGGCGATCGCAAGCGATCACATGCTGGACGCCAGTCTCGGCTACTTCATCAACCCGCTCATGAACGTGCTGCTGGGAATGGCGTTCTTTCATGAGTGGCTGCGGCCGGCGCAGAAGCTGGCGCTGCTGCTGGCGGCAGTCGGCGTTGCCAGCGAGATCATCAGTGCCGGCGTGGTGCCGTGGGTGGGGCTGGCGCTGGCCACCAGCTTCGCCTTCTATGCTGTGGTGCGTAAACGCATCGCAGTGGGATCGGCCGTGGGGCTTGCTCTCGAGACGACGTTGATGCTGCCTGCCGCAGTGATTTACCTGGCGGTGACGACGGCGGCGGGAAGCGGTGCGCTGGCGACCGGATCCGCCACAGACGTCGCCCTGCTGGTCGCGGCCGGGCCGGTGACCGTGGTGCCGCTGGTATGTTTTGCCGCCGCCGCGATGCGCCTGCCCCTCAGCGTCCTCGGCTTCTTTCAGTACCTGGCGCCGTCGGCGATGCTGGCGCTGGCCGTGTTCGTTTATGGGGAACCGTTCCGGCCGAGTCAGCTGGTGACGTTCGGCTGCGTCTGGGCGGCGCTCCTTATCTTCTCCGGCGAAGCTCTGTACCATCAAAAACGTTTCAATCGGCAACTGTCCGGGAAGCTCCCCGGGAGGAGCGCGGCATGATCGTTCTGCACACGATGGAAAGGGCATATCCGTGGGGCACGCTGCGTTCCACCTTCTCCAGCAAGACCAAGGTGATCATGGAGGAGAAGGGCCTCGCTTACCGCGTCGAGCGGGAGAAGATCGGCGACATCTGGAAGAAGACGCCGGAGGTTCTGCAGAAGAATCCCCTGGGCAAGGTGCCCTGGATCGATGACGGCGACACCCGGGTCTACGACTCCACCGTGATCAACGAATATCTGGAGGAGCGCTATCCCGAACCGCGTCTGCTGCCTCAGGATCCGCTGGAGCGTGCCCGGGTCCGAGCACTAGAGAACTACGGCGACGAGATCGTCCTGTCGGGCCCCGTGCCGCGCATCTGGATGCCGTGGTGGTCGAAGGAAGACCAGCGTAACCTCGAGGACATGGACCGTGCCCGCGAAACGCTGCGCAGCCGCGCCTTGCCATTCCTGGAGGGGTCCCTGGCGGACCGCCAGTACATGGCCGGCAGCGAATTTTCCCTGGCCGATGCGCCCTACATGGCGGTAGCCATGGTGCTGCAGGTGGACGGCATGAGTCTCGACGGATTTCCCCACTTCACCGCCTATCTGGATCGTCTGCGCGCCCGCCCCAGCTATCGCGCCATCGACCCGCGCACGTCGCTGGAGGACTCCGCCGGCCGGGCAGACTGATCCGCCGGAACCCGTGCCGGTCCGCTGGCGAAAAAAAACCGGGGCATGCGCCCCGGTTTCTGCGAGAGAAAGCGCCCGCGTGTCGCCGGCGCCGCGTACCGTCAACCGCCGCCCAGCGTGTAGGTCACCTGCAGCTTGACCATCCGGCCGAACGGGTTGTGGGTGTACGGATCGTAGTTCTGCGCCTCGTACACCTTCGGTGGTTCTACGTCGGTCAGGTTCAGAACGGAAGCCGCGAAGGTGAAGTCCTGCCAGGAATAGATGGCGGTCACGTCGTGGGTCCCCATCGAGTCGACGTGGCGCAGGGGCGGGTTTGCCGCAGCGCGGTCCTCGTAGTCGGTGACGTAGCGGTAGGTGTACGACAGCCTCAGCCCGCCCCGGTTGTACCTGACGAAGGCGTTGCCCTTCAGCTCCGGCAACGGATAGAACGGGTTGGTGCCGATGTTCATGAGCCCGGCAAAGTCGCCGCCCGGCGCCAGGAACGTGCCGTTCTTGCTCTTGAAGTCGTCAGACTTGTACTGCAGCGTGTAGGACGCGTCCGTGCCCACGGTCATGTCGCCGTCGAGCGCGGCGAAGTTGTAGCTGACGCTCAGATCGAGGCCGTCGGTGGTGATGTCGGAGCCGTTGATGAAGTAGGTGTCCACCGACGCCAGCCCCGCCTGGGTCGTCCCTTCCGGCACGAAGCGCGGCCTGAGGTCGTTGCACACCGCTGATCCGACTCCCGGCCCGTACGGGTTCTGCGGCGTGCCGTTGCCCTGGCAGCCGTTCGCGCTGTAGGCCTCCAGAATCTGCCCGGCGCTCTCGAGCTGGAACGGATCCGAGAACTCGAAGCGCCAGTAGTCCAGGGTAGCGAGCAGGCCGCTGGTCTCGAAGATCACTCCGACGCTGGAGGCGAGAGCGCTCTCCGGATCGAGATCGGGGTTGCCGACCAGATTCACCGCCCGGTACGCGTTGGCGGCAGGAATGTTCTGCAGGATGGTGTTCACCCCGCCGAGGTACGACTGTGGCGGGCCACGGAAGGTGGTCGACACCGAGCCGCGCAGCGCCATCCAGCTCAGCGCCTGCCAGCGGATCGCCAGCTTCGGATCGACGGTCGAGCCGCCGCTCTGGCCGTAGTCCTCGAAGCGCAGCGCCGCCTGCATGTCGATCGTATCGGTGATGGGCAGTGCGAACTCGGTAAAAGCCGCGTAGATGGTGCGGCTGGTATTGAACTCGGGTGACGGGACGCCGAACGCCACCAGCCCGAACTTCACCGTACAATTCGGGGAAATCTGGTCCGCGGTGGTGAAGCCGAGGGTCACCGCAAAGGGATTCGTCCAGGGGCAGGGATTCGCGGCGACGTTGGACACGTCGTTGAGCTTGGTGTCGTATTTCTCGTCGCGTGCCTGCAGCCCGGCCGCCCAGCCGATCGTCCCGCCGGGCAGGGTGATGCCGGTATCGCCGTTCAACACGAAGTCCCAGACCAGCAGCTGGTTGGTGGCCGCTCCCTTGCCTTTCAGGGTCAGCCAGTCGATCAGCTCGGGCGAATTGGCAACGTCCGGTACGTACGTGGGGTTGTCAATACCCAAGGTCGCAGAGTGCTGGATGGCCTCGGAGAACGGATTGAACCACTGGCACGGCCCCTGTCCCTGGGTCGAGGTCGCCGGATCGCTGCCGCCCGGAGTGCAGCCGGGACCGCCGTAGCCGTTCAGCGCGAACGCCATCCCCTGTACCTGCATGTCGTAGCCGACGTTGACCCGATGGCGTCTCGAATAGGTCACGCCGAAGTCCCAGCCGACGCCAGAGAAATCGCCTTTCAGGCTCGCGCCGACACGATAGGTGGTCGTCTTGAAGTGCGCTTCCAGCGGATTGCCGTCGCGGCCGTTCACCCCCAGCATCCGCGACCGGTTGTAGACCTCGACGCTGTCGATGGTCTCGCCCGCCGGCAGGTTGGCGAACATCTGCGGGTAGTCGGCCTTGAACTGCATCAGGCCGGGGTTGTTGGCAGGGATGATACGGTCCGGTCCGAACAGCGAGTTCGGCGGATAGGCGGGCGACGACTTCCACATCGGCATGTCCATGAGCGAGTACAGGCCTTCCACGTGCAACGTCGTCGTATCGTTGAAATCGTAGTTGACCTCGCCATAGCTCTTGTACTGGTCGGTTGCTTCGACCAAGTTGTCAAAGAACGAAAACTGGAAGTCGCACGTGCCGAACAGGGTGTCGCCGCCGAGGTCGGTGCAGGCCGGGTCGGGACCGACGTACGTCTGCTGGTTACTGCCCGGCAATGCGCCGCTCGCCAGGGGGATGGACGGATCGTAGTAGTAAATGGTCCCGGGCATGCCGGTGGTGGACCAGCCACCGTTGTAGTTGTCGGCAAACGGCCTGAGGCCCCAGGGCTGTTCGCGGATCTTCATCTGGCTGCGATGGTCGTACTCGAGCGCGGCGAACGCGTTCAGGCGGTCGTTCGCCCAGCCGGCCACCAGCCCGAGCTCGCGGTTACCGTCGGAGGCGTCCATCCAGGTGTTGGACCCGGTGAGCTCGATACCTTCGAACCCGGCGCGGGAAATGAAATTCACCACGCCGGCGATCGCATCCGAGCCGTACAGCGCGGCCGCACCGTCCTTCAAGATTTCCGTTCTGCCGAATGCGTTCATGGGAAAGGCGGAGACGTCGACACCGATGTCTTCGGTAGCGACCTGGCGCCGCCCGTTGATCAGCGCCAGCGTCCGAGCCGAGCCGAGACCGCGAAGGTTGATCGTGGTGACGCCATAGGTGCCCTGGGCCGGCGAGTTGAATTGATTGGTCTCGGCCAGATTTCCGGAGCTGATGTCGAGCGTTCGGATGAACTCGATCATGCTCGGGCTGCCGACGGCTTTCAGGTCCTCGTTGGTTATGACGTCCACAGGCAAGGCCGAGTTTTCGGCGCTGCCCTTGATGTAGGATCCGGTGACGACGATTTCCTCGATCGGTTTCGTCGTAGATGTTTCAGCAGCTTGTCCGGGACCGGACGCAGCCATAAAAGATGCCAGCAGCGCTCCGCCGGCCAATGCAGCAGACCTGTTCACGAATCTCCCCTCCTTCTGGTCGTCAGCACCGTCACCGCATTAGATACCTGCTACCGGCTGGAAACAACCGGACGGTGGCTTCCGTGGCGGAAACAATTTCTACCCGGGCGATTCCCGCCGCCGCGCCGGCGCGCCCGGTTTCAGGAAGACGTGTCCGACTGCCCGGCCAGCATGTCGCCGCGCTTGATGGCTGCCTGCAGTGACGCCAGAGAACGGATCCACGGTTGCGTGTTGGTGAACGGTGGCGGCAGGTGCGCGGCGGCCTTGCGGGCGATGGCCCTGGTCTCGTAGACGCCGAGCACCAGCACGTAGTAGAGCTCACCGTTCCGCTCCACCCGGGCGCCGGACGCATTGCTGATGCCGTGACGTCGGGTGAACGCCTCGAGCGACGACCGGCTCGGCATAGCGAGTACCTGCAGCGCATAGAAGCTGCCGGGCAGATCCGTGAGCGGCTCGGGTTTGTCCGGCTGATAGGCCAGCCGCACGTAGTCCGGCATGGATTCGGCCGCCAGCGGCTGGCCATCGCCAGCGGAGCCGGACGCCGCGTCGGCGTCGGGCGCCGGGGCAGGCCCGGGTGCACCGGCCTCAGGGGGCGTGACCGGGCCTGCGGTCGGCTGAACGGACGCAGCAGGTTCCGGGGGAGACAAGCGTTCCGGGGGAGACAAGGGTTCCGGGGACGAAGCAGGTGCCGGGGGAGATCCATCGGCGGGAGCGGGGGCGCTCTGCGACGTGCGCGGCTGGGGCGGTGGCCGTGTGGGCTTGGGATTCTCGGCGAGTTCCGCATTCTGGACGCACTGCCAGCCCTGCCCCGACGCGCTGGGCTGGCAGAACCAGCCCCGTTGTTCCGGAATGCTGGTGGCGTCGTTGGCCGGAGGACGGGTGGCCTGCCCGGCGCAGCCGGCGACAAGCACGCCGACCGCGAGCCAGGCCTGGCATGGTTTCATGGCGCTACTCTGCCGAGAGGCGCGTAACCTGTCAAAAGCCCGCGCCAGAATTCACCCGATCGAAACTTTTCGCCGTCACGATAGTCGCGTTGAATCGTCCACGGCAATTGGCCATTATACCAACGCGCGCCACATGCGTAGTAAGGAGACGCGCCGAAGGGCTCATGGTCGCTACCATCACAGAGTTGGAGCGGGTGCCACGCATCCTGCGCCTGGACATTTCCGGCAAACCCGTGGAATGGGTGAGCTGGCAGGAGGCCGTTTGCCTGTACGCTCGCGAGATCGTGATCTGGACCCTGGGCGATGCGATCCTCAGGCTCCGCGGCGGACACTCCCGCGTCAACGCCCGGCGCAGCACCCTCGACATTCACAGCATAATCGCCTGTGACGGCAAGATCATGGCGCCGGCGCGGGGGGTGCCGCCGCTCACCAACGAGGCGCTGTTCCGGCGTGACCTGAACGTTTGTCTGTACTGCGGCAAGACCTTCCCCGACGGGGAGCTCACCCGCGATCACGTGGTGCCGCTGTCCCGCCGTGGCCGTGACACGTGGGACAACGTGGTGGCCGCCTGTAAGCGTTGCAACCACCACAAGGGCAACCGCCTGCCCGAAGACTGCCGGATGGAGCTTCTCGCGCTGCCGTACGTGCCGAACTTCGCCGAGTACCTGGCGCTGACCAACAGCGGTCGGATCCTCGGCGACCAGATGGATTTCCTGAAACGCAGCTTCGGCCGCAACAGCCGGCTGTTGTAGCAGCGGCCTGTGGGAGCGGCCTCCTGGCCGCGATGGGAAATCGCGATCTGGAGATCGCTCCCACAAGGAAAGAGATCGCTCCCACAAGAAGCGATCGCCCGCTTCAGGCGCTCGCGCTGCGGCTCGCCTGCTCCGGCTCGAGCGCCACGGCGAGGGCGTCGTCCACCGTTTCCAGCCACACGAACTCCAAGTGCTCGCGGGCGGATGCCGGCACGTCCTCCAGATCCTTCCGGTTGCGGGCCGGTAGGGCCACGGTGGTGAGTCCGGCGCGAAGCGCCGCCAGGGTTTTCTCCTTGATGCCTCCCACCGGCAGCACCAGCCCGCGCAGGCTGATCTCGCCGGTCATGGCCACGTCGCTACGGACCTTGCGGTCCGTGAGCAGGGACATGATGGAGACGAACATGGCCACTCCGGCACTGGGCCCGTCCTTGGGAATGGCGCCCGCCGGGACGTGCAGATGCAGGTCGTGCTGGTTCAGCCAGTCCCGTTCGATGGGCAGCGACGCCAGGCGCCCTTTGGCGAGGCTCACCGCGGCCTGGGCGCTTTCCTTCATCACGTCGCCGAGCTGACCGGTGAGAATCAGCTTGCCCTGCCCGGGAATGGCCGTGGACTCGATGAACAGAATGTCGCCGCCCACCGGCGTCCAGGCGAGCCCGGTGGCGACGCCCGGTACGCTGGTACGCATCTGCGCTTCGTGCTCGAACTTCCGCGCGCCGAGAATGGCGGGCAGGTCCGCCTTGGCGATGTGCAGCGACGTCACGGCGCCTTCCGATATCCTCACCGCGGCGTGCCGGAACACCGCGCCGATCTCACGCTCGAGGTTGCGCACCCCGGCTTCGCGGGTATAGCCGTCGATGATCTCGGTGAGCGCATCGTCGTCCATGGTTACCTGCTCTCGGGTCAGGCCGTTCTGCGCGAGCTGGCGGTCGAGCAGATAGCGGCGAGCGATCTCGAGCTTCTCCTCGGCGGTGTAGCCGGGCAGCTCGATCACCTCCATGCGGTCGCGCAACGGCCCCGGTATGCTGTCCAGTACGTTGGCGGTGCCGACGAACAGCACCTTGGACAGGTCGAAAGGCACGCCGAGATAGTTGTCGGTGAAGGTCGCGTTCTGCTCCGGGTCCAGCACCTCGAGCAGGGCGGCGGACGGGTCGCCGTGAAAGCCGGCGCCCAGCTTGTCCATCTCGTCCAGCATGAACACCGGGTTACGAGTGCCCGCCTTGCGGATGCTCTGGATCACCGAACCCGGCAGCGAACCCACGTAGGTGCGCCGGTGGCCGCGGATCTCTGCCTCGTCGTGCACGCCACCGAGACTGGCGCGGACGAACTCGAGGCCGAGCGCCCGGGCGATGCTGCGGCCGAGCGACGTCTTGCCGACGCCAGGCGGGCCGACGAAGCAGAGGATGGGGCTGCGGCCCTGGGGGTTCAGCTTGCGCACCGCGAGGTACTCGACGATGCGTCGCTTGATCTTATCGAGACCGTAGTGATCCTCATCGAGCACGCGTCTCGCCCGGGCGATGTCGATGTCTTCCTCGTTCATCCGCGCCCAGGGCAGCGCCGTGAGCCAGTCCAGATAGGTGCGCACCATGGAATGCTCGGTGGACGCCTCCGGCATGCCCTTGAGGCGCGACAATTCCTTGCGCGCCTCTTTTTCCACGTCGGACGGCATACCTGCCTCTTCGATGGCGTGGGAGATCTCTTCGAGCTCCGCCGAACCGCCTTCCTCACCCAACTCGCGCTGAATGGTCTTGAGCTGCTCCCGGAGCAGGTATTCCCGCTGCTGCTTGTCGATCTTCTGTTTGCTCTTGGCGCCGATCTCCTGAGTGATCTTCAGCACCTGGAGCTGTTCGCCGGTGCGGGCCAGCACCCGGTCCAGGCGCGCCCGGACGTCGAGGGTCTCGAGGATGCGCTGTTTCTCGTCGGCCTTGACGTCGAGGAAACCGGCCACCAGGTCGGCTAGCGCACCGGGGGTCTCGACCGCCGAGAGGGTGGCGGCGAACTCCACCGGCACTTCCGGCAGCAGCTTGGTGATGGAGATGGTCTGATCTTTCAGAGCGTGCACCCGCGCCTGCACCTCGGCATCGGCGTGCTCCGGCTCGCGGATGTCGTCGAAGCGGGTCGCCATGTAAGGCAGGCCGGTGAGGAAACCAGTGGCGCGAAAGCGCTCTTCACCCTCGCAGATCAGGTGGTGCATGCCGTTGGGCGCGGTGACAAAGCGGACGATGCTGACGATGGTGCCGATGCCGTAGAGGTCATCGCCGGTCGGTGCGTCGACGCCCGGATCGCGCTGCAGCAGGACGCCGATCTTTCGTCCCTCCTCCACGGCGACGCGCGCGGCATCGATGGAGATCTGGCGGCCCACCGAAACGTGTGCCACTTCGCCCGGAAAGATCACCAGGTTGCGTACCGGAATGATCGGCAGCACGTCGTCGGGAAGGGGTGTCGCGGTCTGGGAGGCGTTTTCCATCATGCTCGCTACCTACCTGCAGCACGTGATTTGACAGGCCTTAGGGTATGGGCGTCCCAGCGCATTTCAATGCCCGCGGCGAGGTGTCTTCACCGGCTTCTTTCTGCATGGTCGGCCAGCACCATCGCCACGCAGGCGGTGAGGCGCCTGGCGGTGTCCAGGTGCAGGAACTCGTTGGGGCCGTGGGCGTTGGACCGCGGCCCCAACACTCCGGTCACCAGGAACTGGACCTCCGGGTAGGCGTCGCCCAGCATCTTCATGAAAGGGATGGTGCCGCCCATGCCCATCTGCATGGCGTCCGGACCGAAGCACGTGCGCGAGGCGTTCCGGACCGACGTGTCGAGCCAGCCTGCCAGCGGCTTCGCGTGCCATCCACTCTGCGGGCTTTCCAGCTCGAAGCGAACGTGAGCGCCGTACGGCGGGTCCCGCTCCAGCTCTGCCTTGACCGCCCGCGCGGCCTCGTTCGCATCGAGGGTCGGCGGCAGCCGGAACACCAGCTTGGCGCGGGTGGCCGGGCGCAGGGTGTTGCCGGCATTGCCGACGTCGGGCGCGCCGCCGAGCCCCACCGTTGCCAGGCTCGGCCGCCAGGCGTTGTTCAGCAGCAGCTCCACCGGGTCGTCGCATTCCGCCTGCACGCCGTGAAGCCAGGGGAAACGGCTGGTGACGGTGCCGCCCAGCTCGCCGGCCACCCGTTCGAGCTGGATTCTGGCCTCGGCCGGCACGTCCACGTACAGGGACGGATGCAGACGGCCGCTGTGAGGGTCTTCCACCCGGTCCATGACGTCGCGCAGAAGTCGGAAGCTGGACGGCACGATGCCGCCGGCAGCTCCGGAATGCTGGCCCTCCGCCAGCACGGCCACCGACAGCACGCCGGGCAGCATGCCCCGGAGCGAAGTGGTGATCCAGAGCTGGTCGTAGTTGCCGCACTCCGCGTCCAGACACACCACGAGGTCGGGCTCGCCGATGCGTTGGCGCAGCGCCTCCACGTAGAACGGCAGGTCGTAGCTGCCGCTTTCCTCGCAGCCCTCGATCAGCAGCACGCAGCGGCCGTGCGGCCGTTCCTCGGCCTGCAGCGCGGCGATGGCGGTGAGGGACGCGAACAGGGCATAGCCGTCGTCGGCGCCGCCGCGACCGTACAGGCGGCCCTCCCGCAGCACCGGCTGCCAGGGGCCGAGCCCGGGCTCCCAGCCGTCGAACTCGGGTTGCTTGTCGTAATGGCCGTACAGCAGCACCGTTCCGAGCGGAGCTGCGCCTGCGGCCGCTGCCGGGCCCGTGGACGGCACCTCCAGCAACAGCAGCGGTGTCCGCCCGGGCAGGGTGACCACCTCGGTCGTGAGACCCTGTACCCCGGTCTGGCGCGCCCACTCCTCCAGCAGCCGGACGGCCTGGTGCATGTGACCGTGAGCCTCCCACTCCGGGTCGAAGGCAGGTGACTTGTTGGGTATCCGCACATAGTCGCACAGGGTCGGGACGATGCTCGCGTCCCAGCGCTCGGCGGTGAACCGGCGGACGTTGCCGGCGAAGGCGTCGTTGCTCATGACGGTCGGCCTCGAGGGAGTCAGACCGCCAACGTAGCGCAGTTGCCCGGTGGGATCGACCGATGGGGTGCTGCGAAGCGTCCTCCGGCCGCGCTCGCGTGCTAGTCGAATCCGCGCACGCAGTCGTAGCCGTGCAGCCAGTCGAACCGGCTCATGGCGATTTCCGGCAGGTAGCGGCTGCCCAGGGTAAGCGTGAGGTTGCGGCGCAGCGCCGGCCAGCGGCCCTTGAGGTGGTAGTCCTGCCCCTGGGCCCGGGACTCCCGCTGCACTCTGGCGGTGCGCTGGCGGCGGAAGCGTTCGTAGTCGACGAGCCCGCGCTGCGGCTGATCTTCCCAGCGCTCGAGCATTCGCGACAGCACCCAGGCATCCTCGATGGCCATGGCGGCTCCCTGGGCCAGGTAAGGCAGCATGGGATGACAGGCGTCGCCGAGCAGGGTGATCGCGCCGCGGGTCCACGCGGGCAGGGGGTCGCGGTCGTAGAGCGCCCACTTGAAAAGTTCGCCCTCGGCGTCGATGAGAGTGCGCACCATGGGATGCCACGCGGCGAATTCCGCCGCCAGCTCCTCTCGGTCGCCGGCTTCCCGCCACGACTCGCCGGTCCAGCGCTCCGACTCCACCACGCCGACGAAGTTGACCAGCTCGCCGCCGCGCACGTAGTAGTGCACGAAATGACGTCCTGGACCCAGCCAGGCAGTGACCGTCGGCGGGATCAGCCGCTTGGGCAGCGCCGCCGCCGGCACCATGCCGCGCCAGGCGAGATGGCCGGTGAACCGCGGCTCGTCGCGGCTGAACAGGCTCTCGCGCACCAGCGAGTGAATGCCGTCAGCACCCACCACCACGTCGTGGTGGACGCGGCCGTCGGTGAGCTCGAGCCAGGCGCCCGCGCCGTCCTGACCGGCGCCGACGCAACGCCGGCCGAGCTCGAGCCGGATGCCCCGAGACTCCACCGCCAGCACCAGCAGGGCGTGAAGATCGCCGCGGTGGACGTGGTAGTACGGGGCCCCGTATCGGGCCTCGGAGAACTCTCCGAGCGGTCGGGTCGCCACCAGGTAGCCGGTCCGCCAGGTCCGCAGGTGCACGGCGCGGGGATAGAAGGCGGTCGCGGCCAGTTCCGCCTTCAGGCCGAGCGCGGCGAGCACCTTGGTCGCGTTCGGCGAGAGCTGCACGCCGGCACCCGGCGCGTCCGGACTGCCGGTCTGCTCGTAGACGGTGACGTCCTCGAAGCCGGCTTCCCGGCAGGCGAGCGCCAGGGTCAATCCGCCGATGCCGCCGCCGGCGATACCGATGGACGTCATGGCCGGCAGCCCGGCATCAGCTTCCCCGTACTTTCCAACGGGTGCCGTCGCGGCTGTCCTCCAGCTCGATGCCGCGGCCGGCGAGCTCGTCACGAATGGCATCGGCGCGCTGGAAATCGCGATTGCGGCGGGCGAGGTTCCGCTGCTCGATGAGCCCGTCGATCTCGCTGGCGTCGAGACCAGCGCCCGTCTGGAAGTGCTCCTCAACGGTGCGACGGAGCAGGCCCAGCAACCAGCCGCCGGCCAGCAGCTCCCGCTGGCGTGCGGTGCGCTCGGCGGCATCGGCAGCTTTATGCACCCGATCGGCGATCCGGTGCATGGCGGCCAGCGCACGAGGGGTGTTCAGGTCGTCGCAGAGGGCTTCCATGACGGCCTCCGGATACTGCCCGGGGGGCAGGCCGGCAAAATCCCCGGCAGTGAGCGCGGCGGCCGGTTCGACGCCGCGGAGGGCCTCGTAGAGCCTGTCGAGGCTGTTTCTCGCCTGTACCAGCAGGTCCTCGGAAAACGCGAGCTGCTGACGGTAGAGACCCGACAGCAACGCGTAGCGCAGCACCTCGCCGGTATAACGGGTAAGCAGCTCGTGGATGGTGACGATGTTGCCGAGGGACTTCGACATCTTCTCCTCACCCATGGTGAGCATGCCGTTGTGCAGCCAGTAGCGGACGTACTCCCCGGCGTCGTGCGCGCAGCGGCTTTCGGCGGCCTCGTTCTCGTGGTGCGGGAAGACCAGGTCCGAGCCGCCGCCGTGGATGTCGATGGTCTCGCCCAGGTGCTTCGCGATCATGGCCGAGCACTCGATGTGCCAGCCGGGCCGGCCGCGGCCCCAGGGGCTCTCCCATCCCGGCAGATCGTCGGTGGACGGCTTCCACAGCACGAAATCCTTGGGGTCACGCTTGTAGGGCGCCACCTCCACCCGGGCGCCGTCCACCATGTCCTCGAGCGAGCGGCGCGACAGACTGCCGTAGTCCGGATCCGACGGCACGTGGAACAGCACATGGCCCTGACTTTCGTAGGCGTGACCACGCTCGATCAGGCGTTCGATCATGGTGATGATCTCGGATATGTGCTCGGTGGCCCGGGGCTCCTCGGTGGGCGGCAGGGTGTCCAGCGCCGCCACGTCTTCCCGGTAGGCGGCCGTGAAGCGTTCGGCCAGCACGCCGATGGGCTCGCCGTTCGCCTTCGCGGCGGCGTTGATCTTGTCGTCGATGTCGGTGATGTTGCGGACGTACTCGACCGTCGGAAAGAGCACCTCGAGCAGCCGGTACAGCACGTCGAACACCACGGCCGGCCGGCCGTTGCCGATGTGGACTCGGCCGTAGACGGTCGGTCCGCATACGTACATGGTCACCCGGTCCGGGTGCAGGGGCACGAAGCGCTCCTTGTGGCCGCTCTTCGTATTGTGAAGTTTCAGTTCCATGAGCTGCTCCGGTGATTCCGCGTCTATCGAGGAACGCGCGCCGGTGGCGCGCGGTTGCCGGTCACCGACGGACGGCAGGGCGCCGGCCGCGGCAGGCGTAACACGGAATCGAACAGCTATGCCCGGGAAGGTGATACATCGCGCGGAATTATAGGTCAGCAGCGATCGGTGGTCACCCGCACCTGATTGCCCTCCAGGGCAAGGTAGAAGCAGCTCGGCCGGTTGCTGTGACAGGCGGGGCCCGTCTGCTCCACCAGCAGCAGCACGGCGTCGCCGTCGCAGTCGAAGCGAATCTCCCGGATCCGCTGGCGGTGCCCGGAGGTCTCACCCTTGCGCCACAGACCTCGGCGCCGCGACTGATAGCACGCGTAGCCTTCCCGCAGGGTGATCTCCAGCGACTCGCGGCTCATCCAGGCGAGCATCAGCACGTCACGGGAGTCGGCATCCTGAGCGATGGCCGGCAGCAGCCCGGCCGCGTCGAAGGCGAGGGCGTCCAGCACCTCGCCGAGCGGGCGGCGCTCACCGGCCGCGGCGGATTCCAACTCGGTGAACAGGCTCACCGGCGGAACCGCTGTTCCAGATAGCGGAATACGGCGCGCAGGGCCATCGCTTCGCCGCCCTCGGGGCGTCCGGGGCGGGCGCGGATGTTGAACGCCATGATGTCGAAATGCAGCCACGGCACGTCGCCGACGAAGCGTTCCAGGAACAGCGCCGCGGTGACGGCACCGGCGTAAGGAACCGAGGAGGCATTGGCCACGTCCGCCACCTTGCTATCGAGTTGATAGTTGTAGGCGCGGTGCAGCGGCATTCGCCATACCGGATCGTCCACCGCTTCACCGGCGGCGTGCACGGCAGCGGCCACCTCGTCATCATTCGAGAACATGGCGGAAACTTCCGCCCCCACCGCGGTGCGCGCCGCGCCGGTCAGGGTGGCGAAATCCACCATCAGCGCCGGTTCCTCCTCGGCCGCCAGCGCCAGCGCGTCACACAGCACCAGCCGCCCCTCGGCGTCGGTGTTGTCGACCTCGACTGTAATGCCCTTGTAGGTGGACAGCACGTCGCCGGGCCGGAAGGCGTTGCCGGCCACCGCGTTCTCCACCGCCGGGATCAGCACCCGCAGCCGCACCGGCAGGCGCTCGGCCATGACGAGCTGCGCGAGCCCCAGCGCTTGCGCGGCGCCGCCCATGTCCTTTTTCATGGTGCGCATGGCGCTGGCGGGTTTCAGATCGAGCCCGCCGCTGTCGAAGGTCACCCCCTTGCCCACCAGCACCACCAGAGGATCGTCGGGATCACCCCAGCGGATGTCGATCAGTCTCGGCTCGTCGGCGGCAGCGCGTCCCACCGCGTGGATGGCGCAGAAGCTCCGGTCCAGAAGCTCGTCACCGACCGTCACCGTGCACCCGGCCTGGTGAATGCGGGCAAGCTCCTGGGCCTCCGCGGCCAGGTGAGAGGGCTGCATGTCTGCAGCCGGTGTGTTGATGAGATCCCGGGCCAGGGTGACGGCGTCGGCCAGGTGGGCGAGCCGGTCGCCATCGTGCGCCTGGGGCAGAACGAGCCGCGCCGGACGGCGGGACGCGGCGTGATAGCGCTGAAACTGGTAAGCGCCCACCGCCCAGCCCAGAAGCTGCACCTCGCTGACAGGTTCCTCCACGCGATACAGCCCTTCCGGAAGGGTCAGCGGCAGGCCGCCGAGGGTGGCGAGGCTGTCGGAGCCGTCCCAGCCTGCGGCTACTGTGGCCGGATTGCCGGCATCGTCGGGCAGCCACAGCCACTGCGCCGGCTTGGCTTCGAAGCGCGTGCTCGTCACCCAGCGCCGGTGCCGTTCCGGCAGCGACGCCTTCCAGCTTTCCATATCCTCCGTGCGTACCAGGCGGATGGACGTAACGGGTTCGTCGGTGGCGGTGATGTACACGTCGGTCATGACTGGCGGGCGGCCCGGGTAACGGTGGCGACGATGGTCTATGATGCCCGCTTCGGGCGCAAGCGCGGCCCCGCGCGGGAGCACAGCAAAGCGGGAGCACAGCAAAGCGGGAGCACAGCAAAGCGGGAGCACAGCCAAGGTGTGCGGCAGGCGCGGCGCGAACGAGAGCGGCGCGAACGAGAGCGGCGCGAACGAGAAAAGAAGGGGAGGAGCCGACGTGATTCGCATGGCGATCCTGGGCATGCTGGCATTGGCCGTCGTCGCAGGGCCGGTCCAGTCGCGGACCAGCAAGCCCATGCTGCTGGGCAAACATTGGGTAGCGATTACCGGTAAGCCGCTGGCGGCCACCGCCGGAGCGCGCATGTTCGAGCACGGCGGCAATGCGGTGGACGCGGCGTGTGCCATGCTGGCGGCCACCGCCACCATGTGGGACACGTTGAGCTGGGGCGGTGAGACCCAGGCCCTCATCTACGATCCCAGACAGAAGAAGGTCATCGCCATCAATGCTCTGGGTGTGGCTCCGAGCGGTGCGACCCCGCAATTCTTCCGTGACCGCGGCATGGATGTGCCGCCGGAATACGGTCCGCTGGCCGCTGTGACCCCCGGCACTCCGGGCGGGCTCCTGGTGATGCTCGCCGAGTACGGCACCATGAGCCTCGCGGACGTGCTCGCCCCGGCCATCGAGATGGCCCAGGGTTACCCCATGGAGGCTCAGGCCGCGGGCACCATCGAGCGGATGAAGGACCAGATCCGCCAATGGCCGGCGTCCAGAAAGCTGTTCCTGGTGCACGAAGGCGAGCAGTGGGAGGCGCCTCACCCGGGCGAGATTTTTCGCCAGAAGGATCTCGAGACCATCCTCACGAAGCTGGTGGAAGCCGAGCGCACGGCGCTCGCGGCCGGCAAATCGCGGGAACAGGCGATTTACGCCGCTTACGATCGGTTCTACCGCGGCGACATCGCGGCAGCGTTCGTGGCCGGCTCGCGGGGGGTGGGCGGGCTGCAGACCATGAAGGACCTCGCCGACTGGCAGGTGCACATCGAGAAGCCGCGACAGACGTCCTACAAAGGTATCGACGTGTACAAGCTGGATTCCTGGGTGCAGGGGCCGGTGATGCTGCAGGCACTGAACATGGCCGAGCGGGTGGACCTCGCGGGCATGGGCTACAACAGCGCCCGCTACATCCACACCCTCTATCAGATCATGAACCTGGCGTTCGCCGACCGGGACTTCTACTACGGCGATCCGTACTTTCCGCCGGACGAGCCCATGGCGGGGTTGCTGTCCAAACGCTACGCGGCCGAGCGGCTGAAGCTGATCGATCCGAAGCGCAACGATCCCCTCGTCAAGCCCGGCGATCCCTACCTGTTCCAGCACGGGGACAACCCGTTCCTCGACTACCTGAAGTCCTGGACCAATGCGGTGGACGAGGCGAAAGGCCTCATGCCGCCCTGGCAACAGGCGCGGGCGAACCCACGGCACGACGAGCAGTTTCTCGCCGGCACCACCTCCATCGAGGCGGCGGACGCCGGCGGTTGGGTGGTGTCGGTGACGCCATCCGGCGGCTGGGTGCCGGCGGTGGTGGCCGGGGACACCGGCATCGGCATGAGTCAACGGATGCAGAGCTTTGTGCTGGATCCGGCGGAAAATCCCTACAACGTGGTCCAGCCGGGCAAGCGCCCGCGCGCCACCTTGACGCCGGGGCTGGCTCTGAAGAACGGCAAGCCCTATCTGTCGTTCGCCGTGCAGGGCGGCGATACCCAGGACCAGAACCTGCTGCAGTTCTTCCTGGACGTGGTGGAGTTCGGTATGACGGTGCAGGAGGCCGTGGAAGCACCGAACTTCTGGAGCTATCAGATGCGCAACTCCTTCGGAGACCATCGCGCCCAACCCGGGCGCATCCTGCTGAACGAGCAGATCCCGCCCTGGGTACGGGAGAAGCTAGCCGCCATGGGCTATGAGGAGGAGTTCGCCGAGCGCACCTCCGGGCCCATCAATGCCATTTATTTCGATCAGGAGCACGGAACGTTCCAGGGCGGCTCCAGCGACTACGGCGAGGACTACGGGATCGCCTGGTGAGGGCGGCCATTGCAATGTTTCCCGAATGTTTCGTGCTGAAACGATTTCAGCCTCATTCCGCCGTTTTGTAAGTTTTGTTACAGCCAGCGCCTCGGCGTTTGTAATCGCCTCGCTCCCCTTGTCAGAATGCCGCGCGATTCGGGGGCACTGCCCGCGGAGGGACAGCGTCAGAGGGGGGTGTCGCCTCCCTTGTCTGACGCACTGGTTCGACAAGGATTTGGGGGCCACTACTAAATGACCAAAAGCGTTTCATCACGCCGGTGGGCATGGATGCCCGTCGGCTTTCTGCTTCTGTGCGCATTATCCGCTCTGTGCGCGTTATCCGCTCAAGCCGCGGCGGGGAACATCTGGCAATCGACCTTCGGGCAACGGTGGTTCTACGAGTCGCGAAGCTCGTCGGGGCAGACCTTGGCGGGGACCTGGTGGGAGGCTTCGCTGACTCCCGGGAACACTTACCAGATTTCCTTCCACGTCAAACAATTACATGGCAAGGCCGGGCTGTTCGTGGGAGACCGGAAGATGATCACTGTCGATCACACCGGCTCGTATCGCTATCAGTTCCAGGTCGGGAAAGGCGACGAGCGCCGTCTGATGTTCACCGCCTCCAGCAACAACGTGACGGCCGGCGTCGACAGTATCGTGGTGCAGCGGGCCGGCAACGCCACTGCCAGCGGTGGTGGCAACCCCGGGCTGCCTCGGGGCCACTACTGGAGCTTCGCCCGAGAGCGCAATCTCCAGAACCAGATGCTGAACAATTCGCGGAAGGGGGATGGCTGGGCGTCGCGGGTCGCTCGTGACCTGAAAAGCGCCTTGACGACGCCGGGAGTGAAGGGATTCACCATGCGCGTGCACTGGCGCACATTGGAGACAGGGGACGGTAAATTCAACTTTTCCCTGCTGGACGCCAACATGGCCGCCGCTCGCCGGCTGGGGCTGAAGTTCATCGTGCAGGTGGCCACGCGCAGCTTCGATGGCTCGCACATCCTGCCGAAGTACTTTCCCGGTCAGTACGTCATCTGGACCAGGAGTGGCGGACACTCCGGGGTGACCGCCAAGCTCTGGGACCCCTGGGTCTACAACCGACTGATCCGGCTGTTCAAGCGCATCGCAGCGCGGTATGCCGGCGATCCCGCTTTTGGCGGCATTGCGACCACTGAAACCGCGTTGGGCAATCTGAGCGGCGGCAACTACTCCTACCGGCAGTACCGCACCGCGCTCATCAAGATCGCCAGCGAGACCGAGGCGGCGCTGAAAAGGGGCAGATTCTTCTTCTACCTGAATTTCCTCAAAGGCGGGGTCTCCGCCGACATGCGCAGAGACGGCCGTGTTCAGCTCGTGGACAGCATCCCCCACTACGCGCTGGCGTACGGGGGGCCGGACATCACGCCGGATCTCAACGGCATGCCGGGCTCGGTGACGAGCGTACGCATCCAACTGCGCAAGACCGCGCCGGACGTCCAGCAATTCTGCCACGCTCAGCACACGGACCTGGGCCAGGGCGGCATCAACCGCAAGTCGAACAAGCGCCGCTGGGCCTATATCGATCACGTCGAGCGGGTGCGCAGGCAGGAGCGCCAGAGGTGGTCGAACGGGCAGAAGGCGATCTTCCGGTTCGACGACGTTCGCAACAGCGCCGGAGCGAACGTGCATCCCGACTGGCAACTGGGCGCGCTGTGGAGGCCCGCGGAATTGTTCCGGTTCGCCAGGCGCAACTTCGACTGTGACTACTTCTTCTGGAACTACCGGGAAAACGTCTTCAACAAATCCACGGAATTCTGGTGGACGGACGTGCAGCCGGTCATCCGCAATAACCAGTACTTCTACAAGTAGCCGGTACAAGTAGCCGGTACAAATGGCCGACGGTCACGCTTGGGTTCCCGGGGCGGAGGCGCTCCTCGCCCCGGGAAGCCCGGCACTGCTGCTCCCCGGTTTCTGGTATGTAGTTTGCTTATTCGGGTCGCCTCGTCACGAATCCGGGAGTCTCTATGGGTATTCGTCTGCGGCGGTCCGTGCGCAGATTGCTGGGCCTTGCCGTGCTGTCGTCAGTGGCAATTGCGGCATGTTCCGGTGGCGGGTCGTCGGACAAGACGCCAGCCAATCCGCCCCCAGACGATCAGGGATCGCCACCGTCTCAGCCATCCGCCCAGCCTCCCCAGATCACCATCGACGATGTCACGGCGGTAGAGAGCGACGGATCGGTGAAGGTCACCGTGCGGCTCACCGCCGCGGCCAAGGATCAGGTCTGGGTGGATTACAGTACCCGTGACGGCACCGCCAACGCCGGTCCAGATTACGTCTCCGGATCAGGCACGCTGGTGTTCCCCGCCGGCTCCACCAGCCAGGTCATCGATATCGAGCTGGTGGACGACTCGGTGCAAGAGCCGGACGAAACCTTCGAAATCGATCTCAGCAACCCCATGAACGCCGAGATCGCCGACGACCTGGGCGTCGTCACCATCAGCGACGACGACCAGGCCGCGCCCTGCGGCGCGCCGAGCATCGACCCGAGCAGCGACGAGGCGGTGTTCGTCTGGAAGGATTGCAGCGCCGCCACCTGGCACGTACGGGTATCCGTCGGCAGCGGCGGGGCCCGCTACCAGGGCACCATCGTCTCCACCGGAAGCTTCGACAACGTGGCCGCGGTGGATACCGAAAGCCCGGATGCCGTCGATGCCTCGTCCTCCGGCCACATCGATTTCTCCATCGGCGAGGATGCCGGAATCGAGGGCTTCGATTTCGACGTCAGCGACGACTCGGGTACCTGTTTCGACGTGTCGTCACCGGATGCCGCGACGGTGCTCGTTGGCTCGAGCCGGGAGAAGTCCAGCGGCCCCTTCAATCTCGCTTCACTGGCACCCTGCGACAGCGGGTCGCCTTCGGCTTCGACGTTCGACGTCGTCGTCGTGTTCACCGACGATCAACGCTTCGACACCCTGAAGGACATGCCGAACGTGACCTCGAGGCTGGTGCCGCAGGGGGTGAACTTCACCAACGCGTACGTGCCCACGCCGCTGTGTTGCCCCGCCCGCGCCACCACGTACTCGGGCGGTTATCTCGCCCAGAACACCGGTGTCCTCGCCAACGAAGCGCCCAATGGCGGCATGTCGAAGTTTCACGACAGCGTCACCATCGGCACCAGAATGCAGGGCAACGGCTATCGAACCATGTTCGTCGGCAAATGGTTCAACGATTACCTCAAACACACCCCGTACGTGCCGCCTGGCTGGGACAAGTTCGTGGCCCGGGCGGTGTACGCCACGACCACGGACTGGAGCGATTTCCGCTACGAGACCGGCAGCAGCGACGAGAATCCGGGCACCGGCTCCGAGATAGACGCGGCCGGACAGTACAACGCGGATTTCGAGCGCGACCAGATCGTCGATTTCATCCAGTCGACACCGTCTGATCAGCCGTTTTTGGTGTTCTGGTCGACCACGCCGCCGCATCCGCCGTTCACCCCCGACGAGCCTGACAAGGACGCGTTTGCCGACTTCACCTATCGCGGGCGCGGCTACGGGGAAACCGATCTGTCCGATAAGCCGCAATGGGTGCAGGATCCCGGCGGCGGTGAACCGACGGGCACCGACGAGGACCCGCGCAATCAGCTTCGCACGCTGCAGAGCGTCGATCGAGGCATTGCTGCCATCCTCGACGTGCTCGCGAGCAAAGGCCGCCTCGACCGCACCATCATCATCCTGACTTCCGACAACGGCTATATGTGGGGTGAGCACGGCCTGTGGGGCAAGAACAAGCCCTACGAGGAGTCGTTGCGGGTGCCGCTGCTCGTGGTGGTGCCCGGCATCGCGGGCCGCGACGACGACCATCTGATCCCGGCGGACCTGGATGTGGCGCCGACGATCTACGATGCCGTAGGGATCAGCGCGAAGAGCGACGGCACGAGCCTGCTTCCGTTGATGCGCGACCCGAATGCTGCCTGGAGCGACGAGCTGTTCTTCGAGAAGACCACCCACACCCGTTCACCGAACGGTATCTGGGCCGGCCTGCGCAAAGGCAAGTGGAAGTACACACGCTACGCCCTCGGCGACCAGGAGCTCTACAACCTGGAGACGGACCCGTACGAGCTCGATAACGTTGCCGGCGATCCGACGTACGACGACGTTCGCACCTCCATGTCCGAGCGGGTGAACCAGCTCCTCGGCCTCGGCGTCGTGCCGATTCGCGACACGCTCCACGGTACCGTGGGTGAGGCCTTCACCCTGGCGCTGCAGCCGTGGGGAGGCAAGCCGCCGCTGACCTGGACCGTCGATTCGGGCAATCTGCCGCCCGGCCTCAGCTTGAATGCGTCCACCGGCGAGGTCGGCGGCACGCCCACCAGCGCGGGCAGCTTCAGTTTTGCGGTGCGGGTCACCGGCTCCAACCTCGCTACCCAGGCGGACGAGCCGAGGACGTTCGTCACGTACCCGATCACCATCGCCGTTCGGCAGCCGTAGTGCCGGCCGGCGGCAGCCGACGGCTGCCGCCGGTTCAGACCATGCGGACCGGGATGTCGCCGAGACCGAGGTTGTTGCGCTCGAGTATCCGGTCTGCCCGGTAACTGGATCGCACCAGCGGTCCCGCGGCCACCTCCACGAAGCCGAGCTGGAGCCCCGCGGCACGGTACCGCTCGAAGTCTTCGGGCGGCACCCAGCGCGCCACCGCCAGGTGGTTCACGGTGGGCCGCAAGTACTGGCCCAGAGTGACGATATCGACGCCGTGAGCGCGCAGGTCGGTCAAGGCGCGCTCGATCTCGGCGTCCGTCTCGCCGAGCCCGAGCATGATGCTCGACTTCGTGAGGACGTGCGGGCGGTATGTCTTGGCGTGGGCCAGCACGTCCAGGGTGCGCCGGTAGCCGGCCCTCCGGTCCCGCACCACGTGGGTGAGCCGTTCCACCGTCTCGAGGTTCTGGGCGAACACCTCGAGCCCGGAGTCCACCACCGTTTCAACGGCCGCGGTGTCGCCGCCGAAGTCGGGGGTCAGCGCCTCCACCGCCGTGGCGGGGTTGCTGGCCTTGATCGCTCGTACGCAGGCCGCATAGTGGGCGGCGCCGCCGTCTGGCAGATCGTCCCGATCCACCGACGTCAGAACCACGTAGCGCAGGCCCATCAGCGCGACGGATTGCGCGGCGTGCTCAGGCTCGTCAGGGTCCAGCCAGCCGCGGGGGTTACCGGTATCCACCGCGCAGAAGCGACAGGCGCGAGTGCACACGTCGCCCATCAGCATGATGGTTGCGGTGCCGTTGTTCCAGCACTCGCCGATGTTCGGGCAGTGTGATTCCTCGCAGACCGTGGCCAGCCGATGCTCGTGCACGGTGCGGCGCACCGACTCGTAGCGGGCGCCGCCGCCCAGTCGCACCCGCAGCCACGGCGGCTTGCGCTCGCGGGCCGGGGCGGCCTGGCCGCTGCGCTTGATGCCGTCCTTGATGGCGGTGATGCCGCGGTCGTTCGAGAACTTCTGACCGCTTCGGACCGAGTCTTTCATGGCGGCATTGTAGCGCCCGGCGCAGCTCGTTGCCTCCGCGGCCGGTGGAGGATAGTCTCGGCGATTCGCCTGGAGGGGAGCCAATGCCAGCCGCTGCACGATTCCATCCGCGCCCGCGGCTTCGCCGTTGCACGCGGTGCGCCCGGTGACCCCGCCGCGTCCGGTCGTTACGTCCCGGGTCCGTTGGCTTTACGGCATCGGTTCCGCCGCCTACGGCGTCAAGGACAACGGCTTCTCCTACTTCCTGCTGTTCTACTACAACCAGGTGCTGCACCTGTCGGGCGCCTATGCCGGGCTCGCCATTCTCATCGCCATGCTGTTCGATGCCATCTCGGATCCGCTGGTGGGAGTGTGGTCCGACAACACCCGTTCGCGCTGGGGCCGCCGCCACCCGTTCATGTACGCATCCGCCTTCCCGGTGGCGTTCGTTTACTTCTTCCTCTGGAACCCGCCCGAGCTGTCGGAGTTCTCGCTGTTCATCTACCTCACTGTGGCGAGTGTGCTGGTGCGGTTCTTCATCACCCTCTACGAGATCCCTTCCAGCGCCATCGTCGCCGAGCTGACCGACGACTACGACGAACGCACGCGGATGCTCGGCTACCGGTACATGATGGGCTGGTACGGTGGGCTCGCCATGGCGGTGCTCAACTGGGGGGTGTTCATGGTGCTCTGGGGTGCCACCTCCGAAACCACCTACCGGGTATACGGCAGCATTGGCGCGCTGGTCATGCTGCTGGCCATCATCGGGTCGTCCGCCGGCCTGCATCCGTACATCCCGTATCTCCACGCGCCGCCACAACGGTCGTCATATCGGCTGCGGGATCTTTTGAAAGACCTCAAGGTGACGTTGTCGAACCGCAATTTCGCCGCGCTGTTCATGGCTGGGCTGTTCGCCTTCATCGGGGCCGGCGTCGCCACCAATTTCGATACCTACATCGTCACTCACTTCTGGCAGTTCGACCCGATGCAGTGGCGCTGGGTGATTGTCTCGCTGTTCGTCTCCGCCGCGTTGCCGCTGTACCTGGCGCCGCGCATCACCCGGCGCTGGGACAAGAAACGCAGCGCCATGGGCATCTATGCGTTCCAGATCGTGTTCGGCGCGCTGCCGGTGATGCTGCGCCTGGCCGGTTGGTTCCCGGGCAACGACAATCCCTGGCTGCTGCCGGTGGTGTGGGCGCACACGGTGGTCAACGTGACGGTAATCGTGCTGTTCGGAGTGGTGCAGTCGTCCATGCTGGCCGACATCGTCGAGCACAGTCAGATGTCCACCGGGCGGCGTGAGGAGGGGCTGTTCTTCGCGTCCCGCACCTTCGCCCAGAAGGCCACGTCGGGCATCGGCGCCTTCATTGCCGGCATCGCCCTCGACCTGATCGCGTTTCCGCGTGGCGCAGCCCCGGGCACGGTGCCGGCCCATACCGTGTGGGAGCTCGGCTTCATCTACGGGCCGGTGCTGATGGGGTTCTATCTGCTGGCACTGGCGTCCATCGGCTTCTACCGCATCACCCGCACCGGCCACGACGCCCGGGTCAGCGTGCTGCGCAGCGGCGGCTCACCGGCCGCCGAGCTGGCGGATTGACTGGGGTACGGCAAGGCACCGTCGCGGTGCCCGTCGCCAGGGGTCAATGACCGGCGCGGCCGAGCTTCTGCATCTGCGCCAGCCACTGCCGCCGCCGCTCGCTCGGCACGCTTTCCACCATCCCGAACAGGCTCTCTTTCACCGGTGAGATGCCCGCGAACTTCAGGATGCTGCGCTCCAGGCTTTTCAGGCCGTGAGCGCCGAACCACCAACGATAGGCCGCCACCGGCATTCCCATGGTGACCACCACCCGGGCCGAACGGCCTTTCAGATGTTTGCGGAACGTTCCGCCTTCCCCCGGCTCGAACGCGAAGTCGTAACGGAACACCTGCTCGAGAAAGGCCTTGAGCGAGGCCGGCATGGAGCCGAGCCAGAGCGGATAGATGAACACCAGATGGTCGCTGGTGCGAATCATCGATTGTGCTTCCCGAACGGCGTCCGGCCGCTCGCCGTGCTCGAAGTCCTCCTTGTTGCGGATCATCGGCAAGCTCATGGCGGCCACCGGAATGCTGCGCACCTCGTGGCCGCCGGTTTCGGCACCGACGCGGTAGGCGTTCGCCAGGGCGTGACAGAGGTGGGTCTCCTCGCTGTCCGGGTGACCCTGGATGATGGTGATGCGTCGGCTCATGGGAGTTAGCATACCGAATCGACCGAAGAGGCACCGTGGACCCCGCGCAAGACATTCGCCACCGTACGTTCTTCGCCGTGCACCACAATCTGCCGCGTGAGGCGCCCGGGAACCGGGCGAGCACCCTGCGGGCCCTGGAGATGGCGCTCGCCGTCGCGCCGGGTGGTTTCAGGGAGGTGGTGGACGTGGGCTGCGGCCCCGGCGCGGCGACCTTGGATCTGGCGGCGGCCCTGCCCGCGTCGCGCCTGCTGGCCCTGGATCTTCACGAGCCGTTCCTTCGTGATCTGACGGCCCGGGCCGCTCGCGCAGGCTGCGCCGGCCGGGTGGCGCCGGTGCGCGGCGAGATGCAGAGGCTGCCGCTGGCCGCGGCCTGTATCGATCTGCTCTGGTGTGAGGGGGCCGCCTACCTGATGGGGGTCACCGAGGCCCTCGAGAGCTGGCGGCCACTGCTCCGGCCCGGCGGAGTGTGCGCGTTCACCGAGGCGGTGTGGCTTCGCAACGACCCGCCGGAGCCGGTGCGAGCCTGCTGGGCCGAGTACCCCGGGATGACGGACGTGGCGGCCTGCCGGGAGCTGATCCGGACCGGCGGCTACCGGTTGATCGGCGATTTCGTGCTGCCCCCGGACGCGTGGTGGACCGACTACTACGACCCGATGAACGCCCGCCTCGCCGCCCTCGAGCCCCGCGTGCTCGGCGAGCCCGAAGCCATGGCGGTCATCGACGCGTGCCGGGAAGAGATCGACTGCTACCGGCGCTTCTCGGACTGGTACGGGTATGCTTTCTTCGTTGCCAGGAAACCCTGAGGAGGAATCACCATCATGTCGAGCCGCACCTTGAACCTGACCGAACCCGTCTATGCCTACCTGATGGAGCACGGGGTGCGCGAGTCGCCGGCGCTGGCCGGGCTGCGCGAACGCACCCGGCCGCTGCGCGGCGCCGGCATGCAGATCTCACCCGAGCAGGGCGCCTTCATGGCGTTCATGGTGGGCCTGATCGGTGCGCGCTGCACCCTGGAAGTGGGGACGTTCACCGGTTACAGCGCCATGGCGGTGGCCGAAGCGTTGCCCGACGACGGCCGGGTGACCGCCTGCGACGTGTCCGCGGAGTGGACGGCCATCGGCGTAGAGGCCTGGAAGGCGGCAGGGCTCGACCACAAGATCGACCTGAGGCTCGCACCGGCGCTGGACACACTGGACTCGCTGCTGAAGGAAGGTGCGGCGGGCAGCTTCGACTTCATGTTCATCGACGCCGACAAGGGCAACTACGACAACTACTACGAGCGCGGCCTCGCCCTGGTGCGACCGGAGGGCGTCATCGCCGTCGACAACGTGATCTGGGGCGGCAGCGTGGCCGACCAGGCGCGTCAGGACGATGACACCCGGGCAATCCGGGCCCTGAACGAGAAGATCCACGGCGATCCCCGGGTCGACGCGGTGATGCTGCCCATGGGCGACGGGCTCACTCTGGTGCGGCGCCGGCCGTGAGCCAGCCGCTGCCGGCGGTGACCGGCGGCGGCCCGAGCCGTGGGTCCCGCCTTCGAACTGAGGCTTACGGCAGATCGGGTCTTTGCTGGCGAGGATGCGGCGTGTCGGTCGCGCTCGCGGCACCGTCGCTGGCGATCACCTGGCCGTCGCGGATGCGCACCGTGCGGTCGGCCGCCTCGGCGAGCGCCGGATCGTGAGAGACGGCCAGGATCGTCAGCCGGCCCTTCAGCTTCTCCAGCGCCACGCACAGAGCCGCCGTGCTGGCCACGTCCAGCGCGCTGGTGGCCTCGTCCAGGATCAGCAGGCGCGGCTGATGGAGCAAGGCGCGGGCCAGCATGATGCGCTGCCGCTGACCGCCGGACAGGGCACTGCCCCGCTCACCGACGGAGCTGTCGAGCTGGTCGGGCAGGGCCGCCACGAACTCCGCTGCGCCGGCCGCTTGCAGTGCCCGCCAGACCTCGCTGTCGCTGTAGCCATCGGCGCCGAGCAGCACGTTGCTGCGCACCGAGTCGTGCCGGAGCAGGTTCTCCTGAGGCACGTAGCCGATGAGCGCGCGCCACGCCCTGAGGTCGATCTCGCCCAGGGGAACCCCGTCCACCCGCACCACCCCCGAATCCGGGCGAATCAGCCCGGTGATCAGATCGGCGATGGTGGTTTTGCCGGCGCCGGACGGCCCGAGCAGGCAGGTCATGGCGCCGGCGGGCACCCGCAGGGATATCCGGTGGAGCACCGTGCGAGCGCCCCGGGAGACGCTCACGTCCTGGAGCTCGATGCCTCGGTCGAGGGTGGGGGTGCGGGTGCCGGGGTTGCTCTCGGCGGCGCGGCGCGCCCGATCGATGTGGCCGGACAGGGCCCAGTAGGCGGTGTCGCAGGTCATCATGCGCTGGTATTGCTTCTGCACCTTGCCGGCCTGCTTGAGCAGCTTGGCCAGCACCAGCGCGAGAAACGAAACGGTGGCGATCTGCATGGAGAAGTGGACGATGGCGAGATAGATGCCGACGACGATCAGCAGCACGTAGAGAGGCTCCTGGACAGCGTCGAGGGCGGTGTTGCCGAGCACCTCGCGCTGCAGGCTCCGCTTCAGCTTGTGCGACTCCCGCGCGAGCAATGCCTGGGGCGCGTCGCCGAGCCCCATGGCCTTGAAGGTCTTCACCGACTGCAGAACGTCGGCGGCCGAGTGCAGCATGGCCCGGTACCAGCGGGTCTGCCCGGCACCGCCGCGCTGGGCGAGGCGAACCAGACCGTGGGTGGAAGCCACCACCGCCACGCCGGCCGCCATGCACAGAAGCGTCGCGCGCCACGACACCGTGACTGCGACCGTGGTGTAAACCAGCATCTCGACAATGGCTGCGAACAAGGTCAAGGCGAACGTGTAGGCGCTGGAGGCCCGCCACGCCTCGGTGGCCATGGCGTTGGACAGCTCGCCGGTGGACTGATGCACGAAGTAGTCCCAGCGCGACCCGGACACCGCTCCCAGCAGCTTCAGGCGCAACTCCGTGGCGACGTCGGCGGTCATGTAGCCAACCCGCTGCTCGCAGATGAACACCAGGAGGTTCTTGAGGCCGATGCCCACCACGATGATCACCAGCATCAACGTCAGGGTAGGGTGGATGTCGAGGGTGTGAAACGCGTCCACCAGCCACGACGGGGCGCTGCCGCCGCCGGTGGAATCGAACGCGAGCCCGAGAGCTGGCAGAATCGCCGAAAGACCGATGCCATCGGCCACGCCGGACAGCATCAGCGCGACCACCAGCAGCGCGGTGCGCCACGGATAACGGTGAATGAATTCTCGAATCAGTCTCAAGGTGTGCCCTCACCGGGCCGATAGCGGGCCCTGCCGGGCCGTGGCCGCGCAGAATATCAAGGCGTGCCGGTGGAACCCAGTGCCGCGCGCTCGGCCGCGGGCGGAGTAGCGAGGTGCCACTGGATGCGTCGGCCGGGGCCGGTCCGCTGGTGTGGCTGCTGGTCGGCCCCAAAGCGGGAGACAACGCCCAGCTCAGGACGCTCGGCGACGCCCTGGCGCAGCGGCGTCCTGGCCTGCGGATCCACGAGATTCCACTGGCGTTTCGCGGCCACGAGTTGCTGCTGCACCTCCGCGGCCGGCCCACCTTGGCTGGGCTCCGGCCCGCCAGCCGCGAAGCCATTCATGCCCCATGGCCGGATCTGATTCTCACCGCCGGGCGCCGCAATGAGCTCGTCGCCCTGTGGATCCGGGCACGCTCGGGCGGGCACTGTCGGGTGGTTCACCTGGGACGCCCGTGGTCGTCTCCGCAACGCTTCGACCTGGTGATTTCTACGCCCCAGTATGCGCTGCCGGCTGGCGATCGCCTGCTCGTGGTGGCGCTGCCCCTGCATCGGCTGGACCCTGCTGCGCTGGCGAAGGCTGCTGCCGTATGGCGCGACCGGCTGGCCCCGTTGCCGCGGCCCTGGACGGCATTGCTCCTGGGCGGCGACAGTGGAGAGGTGGTTTTCACGCCTGCGTTGGCCGACCGGCTGGCCCGGGAGATCGACGCTTGCGTCGACGCCACCGGCGGAACGCTGCTGCTGACCACCAGCCCGCGCACCCCGGCCGCCTTCCTGCGGCGGCTCCGGGAGGCCATCGAGGTACCGTGTTACGCCCGGCCATGGTCGGCCGAGCCGGGTGAGAACCCCTACCTTGCCTTTCTCGCCCTGGCCGACCGGCTGGTGGTCACCGCCGAGAGCGTGTCGATGATCACCGAGGCGCTGGCCAGCGGAAAACCCGTGCTGCTGGCCGACGTCGCTTCTCCGGGCTCGCGGCCCTGGTGGCTCCTGCCGTCGAGTTTTCGCTGGAAGCCGCTGACCCACCGGCTGGCCATGGCGCTGGCGCCGGTGCGCTTCTCGCGGGACGTGAGCCGTATTCATGCCGCGCTGGTCGCGGCCGGGCAGGCGGCCTGGCTGGGCGAAAAGGTGGGCGAAAAGTTGGGCGAAAAGCTGGGCGAAAAACCGCACCCACAGGGGCGGCTCGGGCTCACCGTCCCGGCGCCGGGCGACGGGCTCGATGCCGCCGTGAGCCGCGTGCTGGCGTTGATCGACGGTTAGCACCCGTCCGGGCCGAAACAGCCAGCCCGAAAGAGCCGAAAGAGCGAAAGAGCTAGGCCGAAAGAGCGAGCGGCGGCTGAGGTGGCGGCGCCAGCGGCGGCGTCCGCTCGATCACTTCCAGGGCGTCGTGGCGCACATGGTTCCTCGCCATCTCCTCCGCCAGCATCTGCTCGCTGACGGTGCCCGCTTCCAGACACTCGCGCAGCAGGCCGAAGAAGAGCTGTTCCTGGTGAGGGTCCGGGTGCGGCTTGTAGCTGCCGAGGAACGCGTACTCGCCGAACAGCCTGCGCCGTGCGCGCATCAGCCAGCCGATGGGGGGAAACAGGCGGAATCGCTCCGCCGGCCGCCAATCCACCGGCAGGCCCGTCTTCCAGGGCTGGGTCTTGCGCCGGGTGGTGTGCAGCATCTTGGTGCTGGCGGTCAGATGGTCGAAATCGTTCCATTCCTGCTCGAACAGACCAATGCTCTCTCTCGGCTCCGTCTTCAGGCAGATCCAGTTCTGATAGTCGAGCTCGAAGCGGAACATGGAGCGGAACTGCTCCTCGCAGTGCCAATGGCTGAGCTTCGCGCAGTCGAGAAGCATCACGCTGGAGGCGAAGCAGCGGTCCACGACGCCTTTGGTTCCGGAGCGGCGGCGGCACATCACCGCGGCGCCTTCCATGTCCCGGGACAGCAGATCCCAGATGTCGGCGACGGCGAAGATGTCCGGGTCGATCACCACCGCGCGGCCTTGATAGCCCATGAGCTCCGGCGGCATGAACCGGAGCGGCGTGAACGACTGGAGGTCGTCGTTCAGCCACACCCGCTTGACGCCGTCCCGCAGATAGAGCTCGCCTTCGTGCTCCGCCAGGAAAGGATAGTCCCGGGTGTCGATGATCCGCACGTCGAACCGATCGTTGTGCCGCGAGCTGCGCCGCAGGGCATGCTCGGCGACCAGGGCGCCGACGATCTGCTTATGGTTGCTGTGGATGAAGACGCAGTGTTCCATGAATCTGACGCTCATTGGCAATGGGACGAAGCGTAGCCGAATCGCGGATGCAGGTTACGTTCGACGTAGTCGTCGATCCGGGCGATCTCGTCCGGCTCGAAGTAGTCGTGGTAGCCGCCCACCTTGGCCCGCCGGGTCTTGAAGCTGTCGGGGTTACCGGGGTCTGCCGCGCGCAATCGGTCGCTTTCCGACTGCGCCTCGGCTTCCCGGCGCTTCATGTTCTCTACCGACGCGTACTCCACCGTCTGCTCGAGCACGCCGCCGGCCGGCTGCAGGCCCAGAAACGTCGCGACCCGCGACAGCTCGGACACCGTGTCGGCGCGCATGTCCTCGTAGCGTAACAGCATGTGCTGAGCAATGCCGTCCAGCTCCTCGGCCCATTCGTTGAGAAATCGAACCACCTTCGGCAAGCCGCTGTCGCTCATGGTGAACTGGTACGGCGACAGCTCGCTGTCCCGCGGCGGGTAAGCGTTCAGCGCCACCTTGTGGGCCCGCATCCGGTGCTTCCACTGGAAGTACTGGCTGACCGTGACGTCTGCCGGATGGCGCGCCAGCAGCACCACGGGCTTGTCGCGGTAGGCGCGTTTCGAGGCGGCATCGCCGGTGCAGTCACGCAGGTAATTGTCGTGGGTGAACAGAATCCTCGGCACCCGTGCGTCCTGCCGGTGATAGTTCTCGAACTCCATCAACTTGCCTTCCGGCAGGTCGAACTGGAGCTGATACAGGCGCGAGAGCATCACCCGCAGCCAGGTGCGCCCACTCTTGCCGAACGACACCACCACGTCGTCGGCGCGGCGCAGCCGCCTCAGGTCGAACCAGCCGCGCACGCGCCGTTCCGCGCCGTAGCGGCGGTCGGCGGGGAGGACGGTAAATGCGCGTTCGAAAACCCGCTGCAGCATGTCGGGACGCGGCCTCCGGCAGGGCACCTCGAGTCGAGCCGTGCGACGTCCGCCTGCCGGACGCCACTCGACCGCGCGGTATTCTAACCGAATGGCGCTGGAATTGTGCGGGTGAGGCCCGAGGCCGCGACGTCAGTCGGCCTTGGTGAACACCACCTGCCGCCAGACATTGCCGCCGTAGCCGCCGAGTTCCCGCGGCGGGCCGGCGCTGAGCGGTGCTGCCTCGGCGATGGCGGCCAGCAGATCGTCGCTGCGACGCCAGTGGGTGGCTTCGTACTCCCCTGGAATGAAGCCTTCCTCGTAGCCGGGCAGCATGTCCACGATGAACAGCCCGCCCGGGCCGAGGATCCGGTGAACCTCCTTCACCACCCGGGCGAGGTCGAAGACGTGGTCCAGCGCGTTGGTATAGACGGCATCCACGGACCCGTCTGGGTACTTGAGATCGTGGAAGTCGCCGTGACACACGTAGTCGTTGTCCAACCCGGGATTGAGGTCGATGCCGATAGCGAAGTGGCCGAGATCGCGCAGCGCGCGTACCTCTGCGCCGAGGCGGGCACCCAGGCACAGCACGGTGCGGGCATCGCCCAGCGGCGCGCAGCCTTCGAAACGGCTGCGAAAATCCTCCACGGCCAGCGCTTCCTTGCGCACCCGGCGGTCGTGGATGCGGTCGAGCTTTTCCGCCTGATGGTCGAGATAGTCCTGGTAGGACTGGTAGTGCCGCTGAGCCAGACTCTCGCCCCGCTCCCAGCGCTCGGACGAGAACACCTCCCGGCGCCGCTTCTGCTTGTGAGCCTCCCGCCGGGCGCGGAATCCCGGCATCAGCCGGTCCCGCAGGCGCAGGATCAGCGATCTGCGCTTGCTGCCGAGGGCGCGGTCCGAAGCGCCGTCGGTGGTGTCGCCTTCCCGGCGCGGCGAAGGGCTGCTCATGGGGTTCGCTCCTGTACTTCGGGTCTGCGGGCGGCGAGGGCCGCGATCCTGGCCGCAACCCGGTCGAGATCGTCGTCCACCGGGCCGCCGCTGGCGGGAAAGGCGTGTCCCACCGGCACCGCGGCACCGTGGTCGAACAGCCACTGGTGAATGCGGGTGAGCTCGCGGGGAAAGAATCTGAGCCCCACCCGTTCCAGCAACGGGTGAGCGGCGAGCCGCGGCGCAGCCCGGTACAAGGCGTGCGCGAGCCACATCAGGGTGTTGCCGGATCGGCTATCCTCCGGCAGGGGATAGATAGCCAGCGGTCTGCCGAGCCTGGCCACCTCGGTGAGCATGGACATGCTGTCGCCGGTGACGACGAAACCGTCGGCGTGGGCCAGCAAGCCGTAGTAGGGATTGTCGGCGGGATCGTCCCCCCATTGATACAGCCGGGCCCCGGGGGGAAGCGTCTCCCGCAACGCCGCCACTGCAGCCGCAGGGGTGCGCCGGCTCGTCGTGACGTACAGGCTACCCGTTCGGCCCGTATAGCGGCGCGCCTGCGCCAGCAGGTCCCGGGCCGTGTCGGCGTCCAGCCGGAACGGCCGAGTGGTGCCGCCCACCAGCACGCCTACGAGAGGGCGCGGCAGCGCGCCGAGGCGCTCCCGCCAGGTTTCCCGTGCCGCGGCGAGCCGGTCCGGGTCCGGGCGCATCAGGGGCAAGGTGATGTTGACCACATGGGGCGCCGGCGGCACCGCGTACTGGGCCGGAGTGACGACCAGATCAAATCGGTCGAGCCAGCGCTTCGGCCGGCCGAACAGCACCACCCTGGTGCGGCCGCCGGAGCGTGCTTTCACCCACAGCGCCGCCATGGCCGGCCGCCGGCCGATGGTGAAGATCATGTCGGGCCAGGGGGGCGCGAGCCGGTCGGAACGGTCGCGGTCCACGTGGTGAAGCGATGTCCTGAAATATGGCTTGCCCTTGACGTAGCGGGGCAGGAAGACCAGCCGCCGGTACTCCACCTGCCATCCCAGCCGTTCTCGCACCACCTCGAGCTGAGCGTTGTCTCCGGTCTTGTCACCCACCAGCAGCCAGACCCGTTCGGGCTGGCTCGTGACGCCCGCTTCGGCGGCGCCGCCGGCGGCGCTGTGACCGGTGGGTGACATGGCGTGAGGATATCCGCTGTCAGTAGGGATTGGCAGCACCTCCCGGCCGGGTGCGGAAAATCTTCGCCGACCACATGTACTGGGCCCGGTCGACGTCGATGATGCGCTCGAGGAGCGCGTTGGTTCGCGCGGCATCGGCGACGGCGTCCTCTGCAGGCTCCACCGCCAGCGGCGGCAGAAAGCGGATCCAGAACCGCTGCCGGTTGACGCAGTACCCGCCGGCCATGGGCAGAACCCTCGCGCGGCAGGCGGTGGCGAGCCGGCCGAGGGTGGGGATTGTGGCCTTGGGCAGGCCGTAGAATGGCGCGAACACCACGCCCGGGTCGCCCTGATCTTCGTCCGGCAGCAGGTACATCCACGCCCCGTCCCGCACCGCCTTCACCAGCGGCACCATGCTGGCACGGTTGGAATACACCACGCCCCCATGGCGGATACGCATGCGGGTCACCATCCAGTCGAGCAGCTCGTTGCCCCGGTGCAGGCGGACCACACTCACCACCCGCTGATGCTGCACCAGCCATTGCCCGACGTGCTCGAGCGCGGCAACATGCGGGCACAGCACGATGACGCCGCGGCCTTCGCGGGCCAGACCTTCGAAATGCTCGCGGCCCTCGATCTCGATGCGGCGGGCGAAAGCCCGCACCGAGCGGAACATGAGCGTCCCGTAGTTGACGAACACGTGAGTGACCACCGCGGCATGACGGCGCAGCAGATGCTCTCGCGCGGCACCGGACATCTCCGGAAAGCACAGCTCGAGGTTGATCCGGGCGATCTCCCGCCGGCGGCTCGGCAGCCGCCACAGCCCGGCGGCGATCAGGTTGCCCAGCGCCGACCGTACCGGGATGGGCAACGCGGACAGCACCGCATAGAGCAGGATTACCAGCCACATGGGCCAGAAGCGCGGCGCGAGCAGCGACAGACGGAATGCGGGTCGGTGACTCAGGTCCATTAAATTTCTTGACAATGAAGTGTGTGTCTGCCGCCGGTCCCGGTCGACTGGGCGCGGCGCCCATACGTTACCGGGCAGCGGGCGAACTGCAAGACTTCCATAGAAGAGAGGGGGCTTATGAGCCGGGAAAACTTGATCATCGGCGCCGGCATGACGGGCTTGGCCGCGGGCGTGACGTCGGGGTGGCCGGTGCTGGAAGCTGCCGACAGCCCCGGCGGCATCTGCTCGTCTTATTACATGCGTCCCGGCGATCGGGAGCCGCTGTCGGAGCCTCCCGCCGGCGCCGCCGACGCGTACCGGTTCGAGGTGGGCGGCGGGCACTGGATCTTTGGCGGCGAGCCGGCGGTGCTGCACTTCATCGAGCGGCTGGCGACCACCCGCCGGTATTCCCGGCGCTCGTCCGTGTTCTTCGCCGACGACGGTCTGTACGTGCCGTACCCGCTCCAGAACAACCTGCGCCATCTGGACCGGGAGACGGCGCTCGCGGCATTGGAGGAGATGGCACGGCCGAGCGGCGGGGCAACCACCATGGAGGCGTGGCTTCAGGACAGCTTCGGGCCGCGCTTGACCGGGCGCTTCTTCGGCCCGTTCCACGACCTGTACACGGCCGGCCTGTACCGCACCATCGCACCCCAGGATCCCTACAAGTCGCCGGTGGATTTGAAGCTGGCGCTCACCGGTGCCTTCGACGATGCCCCGGCGGTGGGCTACAACACCACGTTCCTGTATCCCGAACGCGGTCTGGACGAGCTATCGAGGCAACTGGCGGCCCGCTGCCGGGTCGAGTACGGCTGCCGGGTCACCGGCATCGACACCGAGTCCCGCGAGCTCACCCTCGCCGACGGCAGCCGTCGCGCCTATGACCGGGTGCTGTCCACGTTGCCGCTCAACCGTGCCGTCGCCATGGCCGGGTTGAATCTCGACGCGCCGGCCGATCCACACACCGCGGTGCTGGTGCTGAACATCGGCGCCCGCCGGGGCGCGGCGTGCCCGGACGATCACTGGCTGTACGTGCCGAGCTCGGAGGCCGGTTTCCATCGGGTGGGGTTCTACAGCAACGTCGACCGGTCGTTCCTGCCGGCGGGCAGCGCCGATTCCACGGTGAGCATCTATGTGGAGCGCGCGTTTCCGGGGGATGCGCCCAGGCCGGAGCGGAACGTCATGGACGACTACGCTGCCCAGGTGGTGGACGAGCTCACCCGCTGGGGTTTCATCGACGGCGCCGAGGTGGTCCACCCCACCTGGATCGACGTGGCCTACACCTGGAGCTGGCCTGGCTCGAGCTGGCAACGGCAGGCACTCGCTGCTCTCGAGGCTCACGAGGTCCATCAGCTCGGCCGCTACGGGCGATGGACCTTCCAGGGCATCGCCGACTCCCTCCGGGACGGGCTGGTGGCCGGCAGCAGCTTCGCGCCCTGGCCGAGCGGGCGTTCAGATCATTGAAACGGCCGCTGCTGTAAACTGTCGGCTGCCTGATCGTTTCCGCACAGGAGTGACCTGTAAACAGCCATGATTGCCAGCGAGCCCGCGAATGGCGGGATTCCCCGCTCCAGTGCCGCGCCCGGACCGGACGCCGCCGCCGATCAGCCGGTGCTGCACCCGTGCCCGCCGAGCCCCGACTGCCCCTATTGCCAGGGAACCGTCCCGCCAGACCAGGCTCTGGACTGGTCGTTTCTGGACGCCGTGTACTGCATATCGCTGAAGTCCCGGGATGACCGGGTGGCGAAGGTATCCGAGGAGTTTCACCGCGTAGGCCTTTGCCGCCAGGTGATGTTCTGGCGGCCGGTCAAGCATCCGGTCAAAGGCACCATCGGGAGCTGGGCATCTCACCAGGCGGTGGCCGCCCTCGCCCGCGAGCGGCACGCCGAGACGGCGCTGATTTTCGAGGACGACGTGCAGTTCGTGCGCCGGCTCACCCCACGCCGGGTGCGCGCCATCGGGCAGGCGATCCGGTCGCTGCCGGCGGACTGGTTCATCTTCTATCTCGGCCACTGGCCCCTGTGGTGCTATTTCGTGCATCACAACGTGCTGCGAACGTCGTCCGCCTGCGCCCACGCCTACGTGGCGAGCCCCCGTCTCCTCGAGTGGCTGCGGCTGAATTCCCACGCCGGCCGCGAGAGCCTCGACATGTTCACCCTGGTGGGTCATCAGCTCGACGCCGCCTACGCGCGCTTGCCCGGCACCTTCGCGCTGTTTCCCATGATCGCCACCCAGAGCGTGTCGGCCAGCGACAATTTCGCCGGTTCGTCGCGGCCGAAGAAGCGGCTCAAACACCTGGTCTCCCGTTCCCGAAACCGGGAGTGGATGTTGTCGCACCTGATGCGTCCGGCGGAGGCAGTGGCGGTGCTATGCTCACCGGTCGCCTGGTTGGTGCAGCGCATCAAGCAGGGTGTAAAGCGATCGCGGTGAACGGCTCGGGCCGCAGAACTCGTGGCGCCGCGGGCCGTCCAATAGGGAATGGATGTGCGGGCGATATGGCTTTTGCTGGTGCTGATCGCGGCGACGGCCGCGCTGCCCTGCCGCGCGGACGAGATGCCGCCTCTGGTGAAGTCTGCGCTGGGCGAGCCCCCGGCCGATCCGGAGCAGCGCTGCGCCTACACCCGCACCCGCATCGAGGACGATCACTCCAAGAGCGAACGCTATCATCCGGGCGATCCAAAGACGCCCTGGACGCTGGAGGCGGTGAACGGGCGCGCCCCGACCGACGCGGAGCGGCAGCGGTTTGCCAGGGACGCGGGCGAGCACGACCGCGCGCATCCGCTCGGCTTCGACCTCACCAGCATGGTGCAACCGGGAAGCTGGCAGGAGCTGCGCCAGAACGACCGGCAAGCGGTGTTCCAGTTCAAGCTGCGTTCGACCGACGACATTCCCGCGCGGGTCGCGGACAAGGCGGTAGGCACGCTGGTGGTGGACAAGTCCCGCCCGCAGCCGGTGCGGGCCGCCATCGAGAACACCGGCTCCGCGTCCATCGCGCCATTCGTCCGGGTGAACGACTTTTCCCAGAAACTCAGGTTCCGCTGGGACGACGATCTGCACACGCCCGTGCTCACGGAAATGGAAACCCGCTGGCAGGGGCGCGCGTTCGGCCTGAAGAAGCTCGGCAAGCATGAGACGCTGCGCTACAGCCACTATGTGTGCCGGGACATGAACCCCGGACAGCGGGGCGAGCCGTGAGTCAACCGGACTGGACTCATCAGCAGGCGCCTGCGCAGGCCGCCGAGGCCACCACGGCGAAGGACCAGGAGGATGGTTCGGGCGCGGAGACCGTCGGGCGTGTTGCCTCCCCGACTGTCTGGGCCATCCTCGAGGAGCGCGCCGGCGACGATGCGCAGCTGTTGAACCTGGTGGAGTCTCTGGGCTGGCCCTACGAGCCGAAGAAGCCGCAGTTCAGGCTCTGGGAGGTGCTCGTGCACCGCCTGGCCGGCCGCATCCCCCGCCGCCGCGGCCGTGAAAACCTGTTCTCGCCACCGTGGCCCGATCTCGTGGTCACCATTGGCGGCCGCAGTATCGTCGCGGCGCGGCGCATCAAGGAACTGTCTGGCGGCACGACCCGGATCGTCGGGCTGGGGCGGCCGTGGGGGCCGCTCGACTGGTTCGACCTGGTGGTGACGACGCCTCAATATCGGCTGCCGGCGCTGCCCAACGTGCTGCAGAACACGTTGCCACTCAACCGTCCGCCCCCGGTGGCGGAGACCGCGGCGCTGGCCGGCTGGCGCCGGAAGCTCGAGGACCTGCCGCGTCCACATGTGGCGCTGGTGGTGGGGGGGGAAACGGAACCTACCGGTTCGATCGCGACGTGGCCGCTGACCTGGCGCGGCGCGCGCAGGCTCATGCGCGCAAGAGCGGCGGGTCACTGGTCGTGGTCACCAGCCCCCGCACGGGTCGGGCCGCTGCCGGAGCGCTGCTGGACAGCCTCACGGCGCCGCACCTGGCCTACCGGTGGAGCCCGGATGCCCGGGAGTCCAACCCGTACGCGCTGGTTCTCGAGGACGCCGACGAGATCGTGGTGACCGGCGACAGCGCCTCGATGCTGGCGGATGCCTGCAGTACCGACGCGGCGGTGTTTCTCTACCAGCTCCCGGTCACCCGGCGCAGCCGCATTCTCAACGGTCTGAACTCGGCGCGCGCCCGTGCCCGGGAAGCGGCTGGGACCGCGGACGCCCGGCGGGCGCGCATGGAACGCTGGATCGCCAAAGGGTGGTGGACGCCCCGCCGCGACATGGCCCGCATCCACGAGCAGCTGCTCGTCCGCGGCAGGGTCGCCCGACTGGGAGAGCCTGCCACCGGCCAGGCGCGGGTCTCGGAGCTGAACACGACCTTGAAGCGGGTCCGCCGCCTGGTGCAGTCCGGCGAGGAGGCCGGCTGACCGGCAGGGCAGGCCCGGCTACCGCCGTGGGGCCTCGAGCCGATCGGCGAGATGGCGACACGCGTCCATGGCAGTGAATATGCCGGCCAGCCGGCCCGCCCGCGTGACCAGCACCGCGCCGATGTGGGCTTCCACCATGTGTCGCAGCACGGCCACCATGAGATCGTCCTCGTCCACCGCGTAGGGGTCTTCGACCATCACGTCCGCCACCGAGACTTCGTGCGGATCGGGATAGTCGAACTCGGGGCCGAGCATGAGCTTGATGTCGCGGTCCGACACCATCCCCACCAGCTCGCCGCCGCGCACCACCGGAAGATGGCGCACCTTGCGGTGCAGCATGAGCTTGCGCGCCTCGAGCACCGCCGCGTCGGCCTCGATGGCGTCGGGAAACGTGGTCATGAACTCGCTGACTCGGGGCGCTTGCGCCATGTCGTTGCCTCCTGCCGTCATGGGGATACTATGCTGGTTTGCCTGAAGCTGGCGCCATAGCGGATGTCCGCAGCAACACGGCGCGACGGCAACCGCTGAACGATCTGGAGAGGGCGAAGTGCTGTATCGACATACTCTGGTCTGCATCGATTTCAAGTCGGTGGAAGCAAACCATCTGCTACGCCGGGCGGTGAGTCTCCTCGAGGACGGCGGCCGTCTCGCTGCGATCACCGTGATCGAGGCCGGCAGTTTCGAGGACGACCGTGAAGGCATGGCCCCGCTCATCGAAGAGGAGCACGGCGCCCGCAGCGCCCACCTGGCGCGACTGTGCAGTGAAGCCGGGGTCGAGTACGCCGAACAGCGCGTGCTGGTTGGGCGGCCGCCGCAGGAAATCGCAGCTTACGCCGCGGAGGCCGGCTGTGACCTGGTGGTTCTGGGCGAGCACGAGGACGACGGCCGCCCGGCCGGGCTCGGCTTCACCGCCGACGCGGTTCTGCGACTGCTTCGCTGCGATTCGCTGGTGGTCAAGACCGGCGGCCCGGTAGCGATGCCGCGCGGGGTATGAAGCCGGCGTCGCCGGGATTAGACTTGCAGTTCTGCGTATTCGAAGCCCCCGCTCAAAGAAGCTCAGGGACGTTCAGGGGGGTAGGGTCCTGGAACTGACCGACATCTCGCAGCGTAACCTGCTGCACGCGGCCCCCGATCCCACGGTGATCGTGGACGGCGACGGCAGGATCGTCTTCGCCAGCGCCCGGGTGCGCGAGGTGTTCGGCTATGAGCCCGGCGAGCTGGTGGGCAGCACCGTGGAAGTGCTGGTGCCGGAGCGACATCGGCCTCACCACGGAGCGCACCGGGCCGGCTACGCGGCGGATCCGCGGCCAAGGCCCATGGGGCTCGCCCTCGAGCTGTTCGCCCGCCGCAAGGACGGTTCGGAATTTCCGGTCGAGATCAGCCTGAGCCCCGTGCATACGGAGCAGGGCGTGCTCGTATCGAGCACCATCCGCGACATCACCGACCGCAAGGCGACCGAAGCGGCGCTGGCCCGGGAACGTGCGTTCCTGGACAGCATGATCCGCACCGCGCCCACCATCGTGCTGCTGCTGGACTCCGCTGGACGCATCCAGCAGGTGAACCCGTACATGGAGCAACTCTCGGGCTATGCCGAGGACGAGATCGCCGGCGCCGATTGGTTCGACAGGTTCCTGCCCGAGGACGAACGTGTGGGGGTCCGCGAGATATTCCACCAGACCATGGTGCGCGGGTTCAACAGCGGCCACACCAATGGATTGGTGACCGCCAGCGGCGAGCTGCGTCAGATAGAGTGGCTGTCGCGCACGCTTGCGGATGGCAGCGGCGAGGCCATTGGCCTGTTGTGCATTGGCCGCGACGTGACCGCTCAGATCGAGCACGAGGAGGCGCTCGGGCAGGCGCGGCAGGAGGCCGAGCAGGCGAACGCCAGCAAATCCCGCTTTCTGGCGGCGGCCAGTCACGACCTGCGCCAGCCGCTGCAGTCTCTCGGGCTGTACCTGTCGGTGCTGAACCGCCATCTGGACAATCCGAAGGCTGTCGAGATTTCCGAGAAGATGCGCAAATCTCTCGACACCATGGGGGAACTGCTGGACGCGCTGCTGGACATCTCGCGGCTCGACAGCGGCTCGGTGGTGCCGGAGCTCCAGGACTTCCGCATCGACACCATGCTCGATCGGATCGTTACCGACAACGCCCAGCAGGCGGAGGAGAAGGGGCTCGACCTCACGTGCGATACCACCGGCTGGGTGGTGCGCAGCGACGCCGGTCTGCTGGAAAGGGTCATCGCAAACCTGGTGACCAACGCCATCCGCTACACCGACAGCGGCAGCGTTCGCATCAGCTGCCGGCGCGAGGGTGACCGGGCGCGCATCAGCGTCACCGACACCGGCGTCGGCATTCCCGAGGCGGCCCTCGAGCGGGTTTTCGACGAGTACTACCAGCTTGACAATCCGGTCCGCGACCGTCGCAAGGGTCTCGGTCTGGGGCTGTCCATCGTGCGTCACATCGCGCGGCTGCTCGAGCTCGATCTGCACGTGACGTCGCGGGTCGGCGAAGGCTCCACGTTCGCGGTGGACGTTCGGCTGGGCGAGCTGCAGCCTGCCGAGACCGTCGCGGCTTCGTCGACGGAAGTCGGGTCCAAGGCCGAACCGTTGGTTCTGTTCGTCGAAGACGACCCGGCGGTCATCGACGCCACCGCCATGCTGTTCGAAGCGACTGGCGTCAGCTTTCACACCGCCACGGACGGCCCGTCCGCCGTGGATGACGTCGTTGCCGGGCTGGTGCCCGATCTCATCGTCTGCGACTACCGTCTTCCCGGCATGAACGGCGTGGAGGTCATCCGCCGGGTGCGCGAGGTTATGGGCCGCAACGTCCCGGCGGTGGTGATGACCGGCGATACCTCCGCCCGGGACATCGAGTCCGCCCACCTGCCGCTGTGCACCGTGCTTCACAAGCCGGTAGACACGGAGCGGCTGCTGGGCCTGGTCGAAGCTTCGCTGGGCGCGCCACCGGCCTGAGTGAGCTGGTCTGGCGACGAACAGCGTCACGATCGGGCGTGAGGGCAGCCGCGCACCTACGTAGTTTCCCGCAGCTCGATCGGGACTCCTGCGAATGGCTGGCAGGCCGTGCTTCCGGTGACCATTCGCAGCACACTTCTGCAGCCGATGTGCATACGCGCCGAACGGAAGAGATGCAGCGCCCTGACCGCATAGCCAAAGGCGAGCCCAAGGTCGCGCCCAACCTGGCGCGCTACGATGAGGCGTGCCGGACGTTCACTTGGGAATGGGCGCGCTCGCTGCTGGACGGTCTGCCGGCCGGCGGGCTCAACATTGCCCACGAGGCGGTGGATAGGCACGTGGCCGGTCGCGGAGACAAGGTGGCGTTGCGCTTCGTGCCGAGGGCCGGCGGCACCCGCGACGTCAGCTACCGGGAGCTGTCGCAGGCCACCGCGCGATTCGCCAATCTGCTGGAGGGCATGGGGCTCGCGGCCGGTGAGCGGGTGTTCACCCTGTGCGGACGCATCCCCGAGCTCTACGTGGCGGCGCTCGGCACCTTGAAGGCGCGCTGCGTCTTCTCACCGTTGTTCTCGGCGTTCGGGCCGGAGCCCATCGCGCAGCGGATGTCCATCGGCGGCGCCCGGCTGCTGGTGACCACGGCCGCGCTCTACCAGCGCAAGGTGGCCGGCTTGCGGGAGCAGTTCCCCGACCTCGAGGTGCTGATCGTCGGTGACGGCGAAGCGCCGGAAGGGACTCGCTGCTACCAGCGGGAGATGGCGGCCGCCTCGCCACACTACACCATAGCGGCCACCGATCCGGAGACCCTCGCGCTGCTGCACTTCACCAGCGGCACCACGGGCCGGCCCAAGGGCGCGATGCACGTGCACCAGGCGGTGGTAGCTCACCACGCGACGGCCCGCTTCGCCCTCGACCTGCACGAGGACGACGTGTTCTGGTGCACGGCGGACCCCGGCTGGGTGACGGGCACCAGCTACGGCATCGTCGCGCCGCTCACCCATGGGGTCACCAGCATCGTCGACGAGGCCGAGTTCGACGGCAACCGCTGGTACGAGATCCTGGAGCAGCACGCCGTGACGGTGTGGTATACGGCGCCCACTGCCATTCGCCGGCTCATGAAGATGGGCGGCGAACCGGGCCGCGGCGGTGCCCTCGAGCGGCTGCGATTCATGGCCAGCGTCGGTGAGCCTCTCAATCCGGAAGCGGTCCGCTGGTCGAACGAGGTGTTCGGCATGCCGTTCCACGACAACTGGTGGCAGACGGAGACCGGCGGGATCATGGTCAGCAACTTCGTCGCCATGGACGTGAAACCCGGCTCCATGGGCCGTCCGCTGCCCGGCATCGAGGCGGCCGTGGTCGAACGCAGCAAGGGCGGCGTGAAGCCGGTCGACCAGCCGGACGTGCAGGGGGAGCTGGCGCTCAAGCGCGGCTGGCCGTCCATGTTCCGCGGCTATCTTCACGAAAGCGAGCGCTACGCGAAGAGCTTCGCCGGTGACTGGTACCTGACCGGCGACCTGGTGCGTCGGGATGACGAGGGTTACTACTGGTTCGTCGGCCGCGCCGACGACGTCATCAAGAGCGCCGGACATCTGATCGGTCCGTTTGAGGTGGAGAGCGCGCTGGTGGAGCATCCTGCGGTGGCCGAGGCGGCGGTCATCGGCATACCGGACGAGGTCGCGGGCGAGCTGGTGAAGGCCTTCGTGTCGCTCAAACCGGGCCACCAGCCGAGCGAAGCGTTGAATCGTGACATCCTGGCCCACGCCCGCCGCCGGCTCGGTCCCGCGGTGGCGCCGCGTGCCATCGAGTTCCGCGCCGATCTGCCCAAGACTCGGAGCGGCAAGATCATGCGCCGGCTGCTGAAGGCCCGGGAGCTCGGTCTGCCGGAGGGCGATCTCTCGACCCTGGAGAGCGGTGGGTGAGCGAGCTGCCGGACAAGGCACGTTGTCTTGAGTACTACCGGCAGATGCTGCGCATCCGCCGCTTCGAGGAGCGCTGCGGCGAGCTGTACAAGGAGCAGAAGATCCGGGGATTTCTGCACCTGTACATCGGCGAGGAAGCGGTCGCCACCGGGGTGATGGCCGGTCTCGAGGCGCGGGACGCGGTGGTGGCCACCTACCGCGAGCACGGGCACGCGCTGCTGCGGGGCCTGTCCATGCGCTCGGTGATGGCGGAGATGTTCGGCAAGTCGGAAGGTTGCAGCCATGGCCGCGGCGGCTCCATGCACCTGTTCAGCGCGGAGCACGGCTTTTTTGGTGGGCATGCCATCGTCGGTGGGGGACTGCCGGTGGCGGTGGGGCTGGCGCTGGCGAAGCGCCGTTCCGGCGCCGTGTTGAACGGCGGCGATGCCGGCGGCCTCGCCGCGTGCTTTTTCGGCGAAGGCGCCGCGGCCGAGGGAGAGTTTCACGAAGCGATGAACCTTGCCGCCCTCTGGCAGCTTCCCGTGCTGTTCGTCTGCGAAAACAACGGCTACGCCATGGGTACCGCTCTCGAGCGGTCGGAGTCCGAGGTCGACATCCACGCCAAGGCCGCCGCTTACCGCATGGCCTCGGACTGGGTCGACGGCATGGACGTGATTGCGGTGGCGGAAGCCGCGCGCCGGGCGGTGGCCGGTATCCGTGAGGATGGCCGGCCGCGCTTCCTGGAGTGCCGCACCTATCGGTTTCGCGCGCACTCCATGTTCGATCCCGAGCTGTACCGGGATCGCGCCGAGGTGGAGCAGTGGCGCAAGAGAGACCCCCTCGGGTCCTTACGGGCCCGGCTGGACAAGGCGAACCTCATCGACGACGGCGAGATGGACGCCATGGCGGCGGAGGTGGCCGCCGAGATCGACGACGCTGTGGTGTTCGCCGAAGCGGGCCATTGGGAGGCGGTGTCGGACCTGACGAAGGACGTCTACACGCCGCCCGGCAGCCGGGACGCGACGTGAAGAAGAACTACCGGGAAGCGCTTCACGACGCCCATCGGGAGGCGCTTGCCGCGGATCCGCGGGTGTTCCTGGTGGGCGAGGACGTCGGCCGGTACGGCGGCAGCTACGCCGTCTCCAAGGGTTTGCTGGAGGAGTTCGGGCCGGACCGCATCATGGATGCGCCGTTGTCCGAGAGTGGCTTCACGGGCCTCGGTATCGGCGCGGCGCTCGGCGGGCTCCGGCCCATCGTCGAGATCATGACCGTGAACTTCAGCCTGCTGGCCATGGACCAGATCGTCAACGGCGCCGCCGCCATCCGCTACATGTCCGGCGGCGCCTTCAGCGTGCCGCTGGTGATCCGCATGTCCTCGGGCGCAGGACGGCAGCTCGCCGCTCAGCATTCCCACTCCCTGGAAGGCTGGTACGCGCACGTTCCGGGTTTGAAGGTTGCGGCGCCTGCCACCGTGGCGGACGCCCGCGGTATGCTGGCAACGGCACTGGCGGATCCGGATCCGGTGATCCTCTTCGAGCATACGGGCCTGCTCGCCCTGTCGGAGGAGATCGACGAGGGCGCTGGGCCGGTGGACATCGGCCGGGCGGCCGTACGCCGCGCCGGCGACGACGTCTCGCTGATCACCTGGGGCGGTTGCCTGCCGAAAACCCTCGCCGCCGCCGACGCGCTGGCCGGCCGCGGCATCGACGCGGAGGTGCTCGACCTGCGCGTGCTCCGGCCGCTCGACGTGGACGCCGTTGTCGCCACCGTCAGCCGCACCCACCGGGTGGTGGTGGTCGACGAGATGTGGAGGACCGGAAGCTGGGCGGCGGAGATCGTCGCCACCCTGGTGGACCGCGCTTTCTTCGAGCTCGACGCGCCGATCCGCCGGGTGTGCTCCGAGGAAGTGCCGATGCCGTACGCCAGGCACCTGGAGGAGGCGGCGCTGCCGTCGGTGGAGAAGATCGTCGCCGCAGCCGTGGAGATCGTCGGTGGCCGCTGAGTTGTGCATGCCGTCCCTGGGCGCGGACATGGACGAGGGCACGGTGCTGGAATGGAAGGTGGCGCCCGGCCAGGCGTTTGCCAAAGGCGACGTGGTGCTGGAGGTGGACACCGACAAGGCGGCCTTCGAGGTGGAGGCCGACCACGATGGCGTGATGGGGGCGATTCTGGTCCAGCCGGGCACGACGGTGCCGGTGGGCACGGTGCTGGCGCGGTTGCAGGGGGCGACGGAGGGGAAGAAATCCGCGCCGGAGTCGCGATCTGGAGACCACGCCCAGGGGGAGGAACAGCGCCCTGGCCACAGGCCGCGGATCTCTCCGCGGGCCCGCAAACGGGCCCGTGAGCTCGGCGTGGACATCGGCGCCATCGGCCGCGGCACGGGGGTGGATGGTTCCATCGACGTGGCGGACGTGGAGGCGGCGGCGATAGCGCCGCCGGAATCGCGAGCTGGAGGTCGCTCCCACCAGGAGCGGGAGGAATCGCGAGCTGGAGGTCGCTCCCACCAGGAGGGGGAGGAGTCGCAGTCTGGGGATCGCTCCCGCGGGCAGGGGGCGGGGACGCGGCAGGCGCGGTTGCGCAGCGTCATCGCTGCGGCCATGAGCCGCTCGAAACGCGAGATTCCTCACTACTATCTTGGCCACACCTTCGATCTGGAACCCGCGCTGGCATGGCTGGAACGCGAGAATCGCGAGCGCCCCATCACCCAGCGTATCCTGCCGAACGTGCTGCTTCTGAAGGCCATCGCCGACGGCCTCGACACGGTGCCGGAGCTGAACGGCTACTGGATCGACGGGGCGTTCCAGCAGCAGGAGGCCGTTCATCTGGGTGTCGCCATTGCGCTGCGGGGCGGTGGCGTCATCGCGCCGGCCCTCCACGACATGCAGGACAAGCCGCTGGATCAGGTGATGGCGGAGCTGTCGGATCTGGTGCGGCGCGCCCGCGCCGGCAAGCTCAGACACCGGGAGATGACCGACGGCACCATCACCGCCACGAGCCTGGGTGACCGCGGCACCGATACCGTGCTCGGTGTGATCTTCCCTCCCCAGGTGGCGCTGGTAGGATTCGGCACCGTGGCCGTCCGCCCCTGGGTGGTGGACGGTCAGACGCTGCCCCGCCGCGTCGTCACCGCCACCCTGTCCGCCGACCACCGGGCCAGCGACGGCCACCGGGGGGCCCTGTTCCTTCGGGCGGTGGCGGACCGACTGCAGGAGCCCGAGACCCTATGACAACCACCGACACCATCCGCGAGCTGCTGTTGAGCGTGGCACCGGAGGCGGCGGACCAGGAGCTGGATCCGGGCGCCGACCTCAGGGAGGTGCTGGACATCGATTCCATGGACCAGCTCAACTTCCTCACCGCCGTGTCCGAACGGTTCGGCATCGACATTCCGGAGAGCGACTACTCGGATCTGGTGAGCCTGAACGGCATCGCCGTGTATGTGGAGCGGCGCACGGGCTCATCCGCATAGGAGCATGTGGTGGCCCCCAGCGCTGTAAGGGGTCGCACCCCAGTCGACCGCACCCGCGTACGTGGATTTCCGAGTGCCGGGGCTCTGCCGGCCAGGCTACGCTCCCGGCCATGACGCACAATCCCAACGATTCCGATGTGGTGGTGGCAGTGGTGGAGGATGATCTCTCCATTCTGGACGCCGTGACCCTGGTGCTGGAAGACCGCGGCTGGCGGGCCCGTCCCTACGCCACCGGCGAAGCGTTTCTCACCGACTACGGGCAGGGCGCGAAGTGTGACTGCCTGCTGTTGGACCCTCACCTTCCCGGCATCAGCGGAGTGGAGGTGGCGCATGCCATGGCCGGCAGCGGTGTGCCGATTCTGGTGGTCACCGCGCGCCCGGACAGCCCTCTGACCCGCACCCTGGTACACGACGGCGCCAGCGCCGTCATCGTCAAACCGGTGAGTGCCGGCGAGTTGGTGGAGCGGATCGAGCAGCTGCTGCCGCGGCCCGCGGAGGTCTGACCATCACGGAACCGGGCGCAGGTTGCTGGCGGCGCGGCCGGCTCCGCCAGCCCGTCCAAGACTGGCGAGGAACCGCTGTTGCCAGATGGCGGCGGTGTTGCGGTTGAGTGCAGCCATGCCGCGTTCCCAGCGCTGGCGGCGTTCCTCCACGGGCATGACCAGGGCGCGGTAGATGCCGTCCGCCACATCGTTGCCGTTGTACGGATTCACCACGATGGCGGAATCCCCAAGCTCCTCTGAGGCGCCCGCCAGGCCCGACAGCACCAGCACTCCCGGATCCTCACCGGTCTGCGCCGCCAGATATTCCTTGGCCACCAGATTCATGCCGTCGCGCAGGGGCGTGACCAGCCCCACGTCGGACAGTGAGAAGTAGCCGAGCAGCGTGTCCCGGGGCACCTGCTGCTCGATGAGCCGGAGCGGAGTCCAGTAGATGCTGTTGTGGCGACCGTTGATGCGGCCGGCTTCCGCTTCCAGCTCGTGGCAGATGGTCTGGTACTCGCGCACGTCCTCCCGGGATGGCGCCGTGATCTGCACGTAGATCATGCGGTCGTCGAACTCCGCGCCGCGCTGCTCGAGGAACGTCTCGAAGGCGTGGAACCGTTCCACCAGCCCCTTGGTGTAGTCCAGCCGGTCGGCGCCGATGACCAGCTTGCGCCCGCGCAGCGCGCGGGTGAGCCGCTGACCGGCGGTGCTTGCCCGGTTGGTCAACGCGGCCTGGGCTGTGCTCTCCACGTCGATGCCGATGGGGAACGCAGCGAACCGCATGCGCTCACCGGCCAGCTCGGCCTCGCCGGCGGCGACGTCCACGGTGGCGCCAAGTCCCCTTGCCAGGGCGTCGGCGAAGTGCCGGGCGTCCGACGCTGTCTGAAATCCCACCAGATCGTAGGCGAGGAAAGCGCGGAGCAGATTGCGGTGCTCCGGCAGCGCCCGGAACACGTCGAAGGGCGGAAACGGGATGTGCAGAAAGAAGCCGATCCGGCCGTGGACGCCGCGCTTGCGAAGCGCCGGCCCGAGCGGAATGAGCTGATAGTCGTGCACCCAGACCACGTCGTCCGGCTCGATCAGCGAGGCCGCCGTGTCGGCGTAGTAGGCGTTGACGTCCTCGTAGGCCTGACGGAACGACTCGCGGAATTCCATGGCGTGAAGCTGCTCGTGGAGCAGCGGCCACAGCACACTGTTGGCGTAGCCGCTGTAGTAGTGCTCGAAGTCGTGCTCAGTGAGATCCACCGTGGTAAAGGCGATCCCGTCCTCGGTCACCACGGACGGCTCGGACGAGCGTTTCCCGGTTCGCCGTCCACTCCAGCCGAGCCAGACGCCGCCCGAGTCGGACAGCGCATCCCTGAGCGCCACGGCCAGCCCGCCGGCGCCGGTTCTGGCGTTGGGAGCCGGAACCCGGTTGGAGATGACGAACAGCCTCAAAATGCGTCCTCCCACCTTTTCGACAGACGTTGGGCCGAGTTGATGATCCCGACCATGGAGTACGTCTGCGGATAGTTGCCCCACATGCGTCCCGTCACCGGATCGACGTGCTCGGCCAGCAGGCCCAGCCCGTTCCGGCAGTCCAGCAGCCGCTGGTAGATCTCCCGCGCCTCGTCGCGCCGGCCGACCATGGCCAGTGCATCGACCAGCCAGAACGTGCAGACGAGGAAAGCGTTCTGGGGATGGCCGAAGTCGTCCGCCTCCACGTAGCGGTACACCAGACCATCCTTCAACAGCTCCCGCTCCACCGCCGCGAGGGTTCCGAGCATCCGCGGGTCGTCGGCAGGCAGAAAGCCGAGCTCGAACATGAGCAGCAGGCTGGCGTCCAGGCTGTCGCCCTCGAACGTGGCCACGAAGCTGTTGCGCTCGGCGTTCCACGCCCGGGCCGACAGCTCGGCGTGGAGCCGAGTCGCATGACCTCGCCAGTAGTCGGCGCGCCGGCGCCGGCCGAGATGCTCGCTGATGCGCGCCAGCCGGTCGCAGGCAGCCCAGCACATGAGGCTGGAATAGGTGTGGGGCCGGGCGCTCCCGCGCAGCTCCCAGATGCCGGCATCGGCCTGGCCGAACTGCGCCACCGCCTGCTCGCCCACCCGTTCCAGTCGAGGCAGCAGCGCCTCGGGATGGACGTTGGGAATGCGCTCGTCGAACATGAGCTGGGAGAGGGCCAGGACCACGGCGCCGTAGACGTCGTGCTGGATCTGCTGGTAAGCCTGATTGCCTACCCGCACCGGGCCCATGCCGTGGAAGCCGACGAGCTGGGGAATTTCCCGTTCCTCCAGCCGCGCGTCACCGTTGATCGCATACACCGGCTGCAGCGTGTCGTGATTCATACTGGCGACCACGTTGATGATATAGCGGAGAAATTCCTCCATGGCCCTGGTGGCGGAAAGCCGGTTCAGGGCCCGAACCACGAAGTAGCTGTCGCGCAGCCAGCACAACCTGTAGTCCCAGTTACGGCCACTGTCCGCGGCCTCGGGCACGGACGTGGTCGGGGCTGCAATGATGGCGCCCGTGTCCTGAAAAATCGACAACTTCAGGGTGATGGCGGCACGGATGACCGCGTCCTGCCACTCGTAGGAAATGGCCAGGTAGCGAACCCACGTGCGCCAGTACTCCTCCGTGTCCCGGAGGAATTGCCTGGCTACCTCCAGCGGCGCCTGCTGCAGGCTCTCGTCGACGGTGAGCACCAGGGCGATGTCGCGGTTCAGCACGAACGCCTGTTCCTCCATGAGCGCGGTGATGGACGCATTGGTGGTCAACCGCAGCACGCCGCCGGGGGATCCTATGTAGCGCAGATGGTTCGTGCCTTGGGTCCGCTCGCAGAGATCCTGGCCGTGGTTCGCCGTGGGCCGCAGCCGGATTCGAACGCACGGGTCACCCGACAGCGGGCGCAGCAGGCGGATCATCGTGGTGGGATGGAAGGAGCGGCCGTAGTGTTCGAAGCGCGGGCAGTAGTCGACAATCTCCAGCGCGGAGCCGCTCGAGCCCCGGAGCTCGGTTCGCAGAACGGCCGTGTTGCGCACGTAGCTCTGCCGCGCGCTCTCCAGGTTTTCGAGCTCCACCATGAACGTGCCGTAGGGCTCGGGGGACTGAGGGTCGCCGCGAAGCAGGCTGCAGAACACGGGGTCGCCGTCGAAGCGCGGGTTGCAGAACCACACGACGTCACCGCGGGCGTTGATCAGCGCGCTGACCGTGCCGTTGCCGATGAGGCCGAGCTCGAGGCCGGTCATCGGCGCGGTTCGCCCCGCGTCGCGGCGCGGGCGTTGCCGTAGCGATGGAGGGGGTCGATGGAGATCGCCATCAGTGCAGCTTGCCCGATCTCGCCGGGCACGTGAAGGCCGAGTCGACTGCTGGCGGCGCGAGCGCGGCCGGGCTTGGCCTGGGCGGCGCCGGAGTCTAAGGTTGCAGCGGCGCAGCGCGCCACCGCCTCTCGCGAATGAGTTGCCGACGACCGACAACCAACGACGGACGGGCAGACGAGTGAGGGGGAACGGCCAAGCGGTAGCGCTGATTGAGAGGGAGCGCTGATTGAGAGGGAGCGCTGATGGACAGGGAGCGCTGATGGACGCAGAGAACCGTCGCGGCGCCTGGCTGCTCACGGCCGTGTTGCTGCTCACCGGCTGCGGCCAGGCGACTCACCAGACCCCGCAGCTGCGGTGGTACGTGTTCAACGAACCCTCCGGGGCCTTCGCCCGGGCGGCCGAGCGCTGCAGCCGGGACTCCGGCGGCCGCTACCGGATCGACCTCGCCGCGCTGCCCGCGGACGCCGACCAGCAGCGGGAGCAACTGGTGCGGCGGCTGGCGGCCGGGGATCCGGCCATCGATCTCATGGGTATGGACGTGATCTGGACCGCAGAGTTTGCCCAGGCCGGGTGGGTGCTGCCGTGGTCCGGCCGGCGCGCGGCCGCCGTTCGGCAGGGCCGTCTCGCCAGCGCGGTGGCGAGCGCCAGTTACCGGAACCGGCTGTGGGCCGCCCCCTTCACCAGCAACGCGCAGCTCCTGTGGTACCGCAGCGACCGGGTACCGTCGCCGCCCGCCACCTGGGCGCAGATGATCGACATCGCCGAACGGCTGGGCCCGGACGGCACCATCCAGGCCATGGGTGAGCGCTACGAAGGGCTCACGGTGTTCTTCGTCTCCCTGCTCGCCTCCGCGGGCGGCCGCGTGCTCGCGCCGGATGGCCACACAGTGTCTCTGCAGGCGGAACCTACCCGTCGGGCGCTGGAGGTAATGCGGCGGCTGGCGCGCTCACCGGCCTCGGATCCGTCCCTGTCCACCACCCGCGAGGATCAGGCGCGGCTGGCTTTCGAGTCCGGACACTCGAGCTTCATGATCAACTGGCCGTTCGTGTGGCCGAGCGCCCAGGCCAACGCCCCCGCCGTGGCGGCGCACATGGGCTGGGCGCGTTGGCCGGCGGTGCTGCCCGGCATGCCGAGCCGCGTCGCCCTCGGCGGGGTCAACCTGGGCGTGGGCGCCTTCACCAGGCATCCGGAGCTGGCGTTCGAGGCTGCCCAGTGCCTGGTCTCGGCACCCAATCAGCGGCTGGCGGCCACGCTCGGCGGACTGCCGCCCACCATCGCCGCACTGTACGACGATGCCGAGGTGCGCGCCCGTTACCCGTTCGCCGACCTGTTGAGGGAGACTCTGCGCGACGGCGTGCAGCGGCCTCCGACGCCGTTCTATGCCGACGTCTCGCTGGCCATCAGTCACACCCTCCATCCCATGCGCGACATCGATCCCGAGCGGGACGTGTCGCGGCTCAGGGAGGCGGTGAGCCGGGCGTTGTCTTCCGAGGGGCTGCTGTGAGTGGCCGGTCTCGAGCGGAACGAAGGCTCGGCTGGCTGCTGTGCGCGCCGGCGCTCACCGCCATGCTGGTGGTGACCGCCTACCCTATGCTGTACGCCCTGTGGCTGTCGCTGTTCCGCTACGACCTGCGTTTTCCCGACTCCAAGCACTTCGTCGGGCTCGACAACTACTGGAGCGTGCTCGGCTCCCCGATCTGGTGGCAGGCGCTCTCCAACACCCTGGCGCTCACCGTGGTGTCGGTGTCCGTGGAGCTGGTGCTGGGCTTCGCGTTCGCCCTGATCATGCACCGGGCTGTGATCGGCCGCCGCGTCGTGCGCACGTCGCTGCTGGTGCCGTACGGCATCATCACCGTGGTCGCCGCCATGAGCTGGCGCTTCGCCTTCGACCCCACAACCGGATTCGTCAACGCCCTCACCGGGCTCGATCAGCCCTGGTTCGCCGAGCGCGCGTCGGCGCTGGCGGTGATCATCCTCACCGAGGTGTGGAAGACCACGCCGTTCATGGCGCTGTTGCTGCTGGCCGGGCTGACGCTGGTTCCCGGCGATCTGCTGAAAGCGGCGCGGGTCGACGGCGCCGGTCCAGCGCAACGCTTCTTCAGGGTGACTCTCCCCATCATGCGGCCGATGATCCTGGTGGCGCTGCTGTTTCGTGCGCTGGATGCGTTCCGCATCTTCGATACCGTGTTCGTGCAGACTCACGGCGCGGAAGCTACCGAGACCGTCTCGATGGTGGGGTACAGCACCCTGGTCACTCGACTGAACCTGGGCCTCGGCTCGGCCGTGTCGGTGCTGGTGTTCATTTGCGTGCTGATCGTCGCCGGGACCTTCGTCCGAGGCTTCGGCCTCGACGTTCCGGATCGGGAGGAGTCATGAGCGCGCCCGCCGCCTCTGCTTCACGATCCGCCGGCCGCCGGCTGGAGTCGGTCCTGTGGTCGGCCGGCACTGGCGCCGTCGTGGTCTACGCGCTGATTCCGGTGCTGTGGATCGTCTCCCTGTCACTGAAGCCTGCCGCCGATCTGGGCGATCACCGATTCATTCCCGAAGCGGTCAGCTTCGACAACTACCGTATCGTGTTTCACGACCCGCAGTTCTCGGCGGCGCTGGTGAACTCCGCTGCCGTTGCCGGCATCTCCACCGTGTGTGCGGTGCTGCTGGCCATGTTCGCCGCCTATGCCATCGCGCGGCTCGAGTTTCCGGGAAGGCGGGTGATCCTGGCGGCGGCCCTGTCCATCGCCATGTTTCCGCCGGTGTCGGTGGTGGGCCCGCTGTTCGACCTGTGGCGCAGGGTCGGCCTGTACGACACCTGGGGGGGCCTGATTCTGCCATACATGACGTTCACCCTGCCGCTGGCGATCTGGACCCTCACGGCATTCTTCCGGGAGATTCCGTGGGAGCTGGACAAGGCTGCCCGGGTGGACGGCGCGACCCCGCTGCAGGCCTTCGTGCACGTCATCGCGCCGCTGGCCGCCCCGGGCGTATTCACTGCCGCCATCCTGGTGTTCATCTTCGCCTGGAACGAATTCCTGTTCGCCATTTCGCTCACCTCCACCAGCAACGCACGCACCGTACCGGCGGCCATCGCCTTCTTTACCGGCAGCTCGCAGTTCGAGCAGCCTACCGGCGCCATCGCCGCGGCGTCGGTGGTGGTGACCGTGCCCATCATCGTGGTGGTGCTGGCGTTTCAGCAGCGGATCGTCGCCGGCCTCACTGCCGGCGCCGTCAAGGGATGAACCATGGCCGAGATCGAGCTCGACAACGTCTGTAAGCAGTACGCCGGCACCACGGCGGTGGAAGGCGCCACCTTCACCATCCGCGACGGCGAGTTCTTCATCCTGGTGGGGCCGTCCGGATGCGGCAAATCGACGCTGCTCAACATGATCGTCGGGCTCGAGGAGATCACCGAAGGCGAGCTCAGGCTGGACGGCGAGCTCATCAACCACGTCGATCCGAAGGATCGCAACATGGCCATGGTGTTCCAGAGCTACGCCATCTATCCGCACATGACTGTGCGCGAGAACCTGGCGTTCCCCTTGAAGCTCGCCGGCGCGAGCCGGGAGGAGATCGGCCAGCGGATCGCTGGCCACGGCTGCCATGCTGGAGCTCGACCCACTGCTCGACCGCAAGCCCGGTGCGCTGTCCGGCGGGCAACGGCAGCGGGTGGCCATGGGCCGCGCCATGGTGCGCGAGCCCAGGGTGTTTCTGCTGGACGAGCCGCTGTCGAACCTGGACGCCAAGCTCAGGGTGCAGATGCGCACGGAGATCGCGCGCCTGCAGCGGCGGCTCGGCACCACCACCGTCTACGTCACCCACGATCAGACGGAGGCCATGACCCTGGGCGACCGCATCGCGGTCATGCGCGGCGGCCGCGTGCTGCAGGTGGGCACCCCGCGGGAGCTCTACGAGCGGCCGGGGAGCCTGTTCGTCGCCGGCTTCATCGGCTCGCCGGCCATGAATTTCCTGCCTGCCCGTGTCGATGGCTCTCGTTGTCGGCTGGAGCTGCCCATCGGCGTGCTGCCACTGCCCGAGGACCTGGCCCGACGCCTCGCCGCCGTGGATGGCCCGCTGGTGGCGGGATTCCGTCCGGACCACCTTGCTCCGGCAGACGGAGCGGCGCACGGCGCGGCGGCAGACGGGCTGGTGTTCGAGGCTCCGGTGGACGTGATTGAGTGGCTGGGCGCCGATGCGTTCGTGTACTTCGATGTGGCGCTCGAGGGGTTCGGCGAGGTGGATCTGCCCGCCGATCTGGGTCTCGATACCGGCCGCGGGGATGGCGGCAGCACTGCCGGAAGGCAATCGCTGGTGGCCCGGCTGGATCCCGGGGTGCGGCTCGCGGAAGGGGACAGCGCCCGTCTGCTCCTTCAGGCACGGTACGTGCAGGTTTTCCACTTGCGGAGCGGAGAGAACCTCACCTTCGGAGATCTGCCTGGGCGCCTTGAAGGACGGAGTTGACGGACCTGTATGTCGAACGAGCGTGAGATCCACCGGACCCGGGCAGCAAGGCGAGGTCGCGCGTGAGCGTGAATCCACGGGCCGGCCAGCAGCTCCCACCTGGCATGCTGGCGGACGTGGCGGGGCTGGTCGCCGCTTACCACGAGCGCGCGCCCGACCCCGACGACCCGGCACAGCGGGTAGCCTTCGGCACCTCGGGCCACCGCGGCTCGTCGCTCACCGGCAGCTTCAACGAGGCCCACATCCTGGCCATCACCCAGGCGATCTGCGAGGACCGTGCCGCGGGCAGGCATCGACGGGCCGCTGTTCCTCGGCGCGCGACACCCACGCCCTGTCGGAGCCCGCCTTCGCACACCGCCCTCGAGGTGCTGGCCGGCAACGGCGTCGAGGTGATGATCCCCGAGCCGACGAGCTACACGCCGACGCCCGCGTTGTCTCGCACGCGATCCTGGCGCACAACGCGGCCGCGCGCACCGGGCTCGCCGACGGCATCGTCGTCACGCCGTCGCACAACCCGCCGGAGGACGGCGGCTTCAAGTACAACCCGCCGAACGGCGGCCCCGCGGACAAGGACGTCACCGCTGGCCATCGAGGAGCGGGCGAACGCGCTGCTGGAAGACGGCCTGCGCGGCGTGCGGCGCATGCCCTTCGAGCAGGCGCGGCGCGCGCCAGACGACGCGGCGCTACGACTACCTGGCGCGCTACGTGGCCGACCTGGCCGACGTCGTCGATCTGGACGCGGTGCGTGGCGCCGGGCTCCGGCTCGGCGTCGACCCGCTCGGCGGCTCGGGCGTCCACTACTGGGGCGCCATCGCCGAGCGCTACGGACTCGACCTGACGGTGGTGAACGACGCGGTGGACCCGACCTTCGCGCTTCATGACCGCGGACTGGGACGGCCGCTGCGCATGGACCCGTCGTCGCCGCTACGCCATGCAGCGGCTCATCGGCCTCAAGGACGGCTTCGACGTCGCCTTCGCCTGCGACCCCGACCACGACCGCCACGGCATCGTCACCGCCTCCGCGCGGGCCTGCTGCCGCCCAACCACTACCTGGCGGTGGCCGTGGACTACCTGTTCCGGCACCGGGACGGGCTGGCCGGCCGGCGCGCGGGTGGGCAAGACGGCGGTGACCAGCAGGATGATCGAGCGCGTGGCGGCCCGGCTGGGCGCGGCGGTCTACGAGATGCCGGTGGGCTTCAAGTGGTTCGTGGACGGGTCTGCTCGATGGCTCGCTGGGCTCCGGGGGCGAGGAGAGCGCCGGGGCGTCGTTCCTGCGGCGCGAGCGGCACCGTCTGGACCACCGACAAGGACGGCATCGCTGCCGCGTTGCTCGCGGCGGAGATCACGGCGCGCCGCGGGCCGGGATCCCGGCGAGCTGTACCGGGATCTCACCGCCGCGCTGGGCGAGCCCGGTCTACCGGCGCGTGGATGCGCCGGCCACCGCCGCGCAGAAGGCCGCCCTCGGGTCGGCTGACCCCGCAGCAGATCAGTGCCACCGAGCTCGCCGGCGAGCCCATCTACCCGGATCACGTCCGGGCCGCCGGCAACGGGGCGTCCCTCGGCGGCCTCAAGGTGAGCGCGGAGAACGCCTGGTTCGCGGCGCGGCCTTCCGGCACCGAGGACGTCTACAAGATCTACGCGGAGAGCTTCCGTGGTGAGGCACACCTCGCCGACGTGCTCGCCGAGGCGCAGGCCATCGTCGACCAGGCGCTCAGCTGAGCCGGTAGACCACCCGGGGGCTCGCCGCCGCGGTCACCGACTGACGAACACCCGGATGCTTCGCGGCGCCAGGTCCACAGGCCGGTCGGTGCCGGGCAGGGCACCGTCACTCGACGGCGTGATCTCCCGCAGCGCGTGGCCATCCGTCTCGAGGATGGAAGCCACCGCATCGGCGGGCACCGCGTGGGCCTGCTGGTGATCCGGATTGATCACCGTGAGGGCGCGTTCGGCGCCGTGCTCGGAGAGTCTGAGCAGCCCTATTACCGGATCGGCCACCGCCACGGCGCGCTGCGGTCCTTCCTCGCAGAGCACCGGCGTCGCCGCCTTCATGGCGTTCACCGCGGCCACGTAGCCCGAGATGTCGAATCCGGGCGCCTCCCACTGGTCGGGGCGGGTGTCCACCACGTTCAGCCGGCGGCGGAAGCCGTACTCGTAGCCGATGGGCATCATCACGCCGGTGGAGAAGCAGGCGCTGAACAGGTAGCGGAACCGGGATTCCCGCTCACTGCCGGCGGACTCGTGGGCCAGGCGTTCGGTATCGTGGCTCTCCGGGAAGGCCACTGACGGGGCCAGGTGGCGGAATTGTTCGTACTGATCGAGCAGCCAGTTCGACTGGAAGTCCCACCACTTGCTGCTGTTGAAGAAGTAGTCGAACCCTGCGGGGGCGAGCTGAGCCACCTCCTCGAGGCCCGCGCCCAGGGTCTCGGCGAAGAACGCGACGCCGACGTCGCCGGACCGGGCGGTGGCGATGAGCGATTGCCAGACGTCGCCGGGGATCTTGTAAGCGGCGTCGCAGCGAAAGCCGCGAAAGCCGAGACCGGCATAGTGGGCCACCAGGCGGTTCCAATACGCGATCATGGCATCGCGCTCCGGTCGCGGCGCGTAGTCGAGCTCGGCCAGGTCTTCCCACACGGTGACGCGGTTCGGATCGTCCGGGTCCACGGCGAACGGGGAACGGACGCCGCCCGCGTCGCTCTGCACGTACCAGTCGGGATGCCGTTGCACCAGCGGCGAGTCGATGGCCGTGTGGTTCACCACCAGATCCATCATCACCGACAGCCCCGCTTCGGAGGCGGCGCGGGCGAATCTGCGGAGCTGCGCATCCGCGTCGCCGCCGCCGGAGAGCAGCGGGTCGAGACGGTAATAGTCGCTCACCGAGTACAGGCTCCCGGAGCTGCCGGGCTGGTGAAAGGGGTTCAGGAAGATCCAGTCGAATCCCATGGCGGCGATACGCGGCAGGTGCGCATGCCAGGCGGCCACGGGCCCCACCAGACGCGGGAACAGATTGTAGATGCGGGCGGCTCCAGTACGGCTCATCGGGAACCGCCGTCATCGGTGGTGATGGCTTCGAAGCCTCCGACCACGTCCAGAAGCTCCGCGGTGATCACCGTCTGCCGGGCGCGGCGGAACTCCTGGGTGACGTCCTGCAGGCGGTCCTCGAGGTTGTGCTCCGCGGACTGCATGGCTGCCAGCCGGCTGGCGTGTTCGCTGGCCTGTGATTCCGCGCAGGCGCGGAACACCGACACGAACAGGTACTGGTGGACCAGGCTCGCCAGCAGACGGTTCCGCTCCATGGTGAAGGTCGGCAGGCAGCGCGACGGCCAGGCCTCTTCGCAGGTGCCGGAACCGCGCCAGATCCAGGGGCAGCAGCTCCAGGGTTCGCGGCCCATGACGGCGGCCGGTGTCCTGCGACTGGCGCCAGCCGCCGTGCCCGCGGCCATTGCGCATGATCGTTGTAGAACAGCCTGACCTGGCCGACGCCGGCGTCGCTGCGCCAGCCGGTCCACCGCCAGCAGGATCCGTTGCACGGTGGCGGTGATGCGCTGTGCCGATCCCGGCACGGGAAACGTGTCCTCGACGGCCCGGCCGGCGTGCTCCAGGCTTGCAGCGGCGCGGGCAGCCGATGGCCAGGATCAGCGGCGTCCGCCGGCGCGGCGATCCAAGGCGGTAGCCGGCGTGTGCCGACCACCTCCTCGTTGAAGCGTCCGCACAGCCCGTGATCGGAACCGAACACCACCTAGCGGCGAGCGTCCCCCGGCGGCGCGGACGGGACGGGCGGCCGTCACCGTGCCCCGCAGCACCACGTGCAGACCCCGCTCCACCGTGCGCGCATAGCCATCCAGTGCGGCCACGGCCTGCTCGTACTGCCGGATACTGGCCGCGGACAGGGCCTTCATGGTCTTGACGATGCTGCGCAGGTCGTCCAGCCCGTCGATCTGCTTGTGCAGATGCTCGAGGGTTTCCACGGCGTCACCCGGCCTTGCTGTCCGTCACCGCCGATAGCGCGCGGTGCGCGGTCTTCCACCACCTGCCGCCACTCGTCGTCGGTGAGCCTGTCGCCCGCCTCCATGCGCTCGCAGAGCCCGCCGAGCGCCTCCAGTACCGCGGCCTGCACGGCGGCCTCCGCCTCGGCCACCCGGTCGAGGGGCAGCGTCGTCGAACAGCCCGCGTTCACCGCCGCCAGCGCGGCCATCTGCTCGGCTGGCGCGCAGCGGCGCGTGCTCGGGCTGCTTCAGGATCTCGCGCACGCGCCGGCCGTGCTCGATGGTCGTCCGGGTCGCCTCGTCGAGGCGCGTGGCGAAGCGCGCGAAGGTCTCGAGCTCCTCGAACTGGGAGTAGGACAGGCGCAGGTCGCCGGACACGCGGCGAAACGCCGGGTACTGGGTCTTCCCGCCCACCCGTGACACCGACTGGCCCACGTCGATGGCCGGCAGCAGACCCTTGTGAAACAGCGTCGGGGAGAGGTAGATCTGGCCGTCGGTGATGGAGATCAGGTTGGTGGGGATGTAGGCGGAGATGTCCTGCGCCTGGGTCTCGACCACGGGCAGCGCGGTGAGCGATCCTCCGCCGCGGGCACGGGCCAGGTGAGTGGAGCGCTCGAGCAGTCGCGAGTGAATGTAGAAGATGTCTCCGGGATAGGCTTCCCTCCCGGGAGGACGGCGCAGCAGCAGCGACAGCTCCCGATAGGCCCGGGCATGTCGGGTCAGGTCGTCGTAGACGATGAGCGCGTCGCGGCCCTGCTCCATGAAGTACTCGGCCATGGTGGTGGCGGCGTAGGCGGTGTGGAACCTGAGCCCCGGCGGGTCTTCGTCGGACGCCACCACCACGATGGTATGGCCGAGGGCGCCGTGCCGGCGCAGGGTATCCACCACTCGGGCCACGGCCGTGCCGCGCTGGCCGATGGCGCAGTAGACGCAGACCACTTCCCGATCGCGCTGATTGATGATGGTGTCCACGGCCACCGAAGTCTTACCGGTCTGGCGATCGCCGACGATCAGCTCCCGCTGGCCGCGGCCGATGGGAATGAGTGCGTCCACTGCCTTGATACCTGTCTCGAGCGGCACGGTCACCGGTTCCCGGTCGATAATGGACGGGGCGGGTCGCTCCACCGGCCGCCGCTCCCGATATTCCAGCGGCCCCCCGTGATCCAGCACCCGGCCGGTCGCGTCGATCACTCGTCCCAGCAGCCCTTCGCCCACCGGAGTGTCTGCTTCCCGGCCGGTGGCGCTGACCTCGGCACCGGCGGTGAGGGCGTCGCTGTCGCCGAGCAGCATGACGCCCACCTCGTCGCGATCCAGATTGATGGCGACTCCGAGGATCCCCCCGGAAAGCGGATCAGTTCCTCCGACGTGACGCCGGGCAGCCCGCTTACCCGGGCGATGCCGCCGCCCACCTGGAGCACCGTGCCGGTGTCCCGCAACGCCAGCTCCAGGCCGTTGGCCTCGATTGCCCGGCGCAGCCCCGACAGGGTGCTGCCGAGAATGCCGTCGAGCACGGTCATCGGCCCTGTCCTCCCCCGCTTGCGTCCCGGGCCGGGCCGTCGCTGACGTCCTCCGCCGCGGTCACGGGCAGAAAGGTCGCGTCCACCCGCTCGGCCAGGCGATCCAGATACTCGGTGACGCTCCAGGAGAGCCGGCGCCCGCCCCTGGTGAGCTCGATGCCGCAGACCAGCCCTGGCGAGACGCGGTACTCGATCTCTGCTTGCCGCCCCAGCGCCTGGTGCACGGCGGAGGTCAGTCTGGCGCGCAGTGTCGGCGCCAGCTCGAAGGCGCTGGTGACGGTGGCCGCACCGTCGCTTCTGGCCAGTGCCCGGCGGTCGGCGTCCGGCAGGGACTGCAGGCGGACGACGAAGCGGTCGGTCATGGCGGCCTCCAGCTCGGCGCCGGCGAGGTCTGCCAGGGCCTTGCGGACGGCGACCTGAATGAGCCCGGCCGATTCCCGGCGCAGGTTGGTGAGAAACTCCGTCTTCTCGTGAGCCGCCTGGCGCTGCCAGCTTGCGCGGGCGGCCGCAGCATCCTGCCGGCCCGCCTCGAGCATCTGCTTGCTCACCGCCTCCGCGTCCTCCCTGGCTCGCGCGAGGATCTCGTCGCGGCGCTGCTGCAGAGCCTCGCGCTCGGCGCGATATCGGTTGGCCTCGTCGATCGCTGTCTGCTCCCGGGACGCTGCGTCGCCCAGCCGGTCGGCGAGGCGTTGCTCGCGCCTGGCCATGACATCGACGATCGGCCGGTAGAGGAAGCGCTTCAGCAGCCATACCAGGATCAGGAAGTTGACGATCTGCGCGCAGACCGTGAGCCAGTCGATCGACATTCCTCAGCCTCCTGCCGAGGCGGTGAAGTAGTCCCAGAACGGATTGGCGAAGATCAGGATCATGGTCACCACGAAGCAGTAGATGGCGGTGGACTCCACCATGGCCAGTCCGACGAACAGGGTGCGGGTGATGGTGGCCGCCTCGTCCGGCTGCTGGGCGAGGGCAGCCAGGGCCTGGGCCACCGCGCGACCTTCCCCCAGAGCCGGACCGATGGAGCCGATGGCGATGGTGATGCCGGCGGTGAAGATCGACATCATGCCGATGATGGCGCTGCTCTCCATGGGTTCTCCTTCAACGTGTGGGTTGCCGCCGATCGGTCGCCTGCAGCGTCCGCTGGTGCGCCGATGTCGCCGAGGCGACATAGACCATGGCCAGCACGGCGAAGATGTATGCCTGGATCATGCCGGTCAGAAGCCCGAGGAGCTGCATGACCACGGGAAAGAAGACCGGTGTGAGGCCGAGCAGGATGGCGGCGACCACCGTGCCGCTCATGATGTTGCCGTACAGCCGCACCGCCAGTGCCAGGGTGCGTGACAGCTCGCCGGTGATGTTGAAAGGCAGCATGATCCAGGTGGGCTGAACGTAGTGACGCAGGTAGCCGATTGGTCCTTCGGTGGCGATGCCGTACAGTGGCACCGCGACGAACACGCAGATCGCGAGGGCGGTGGTGGTGGAAAGGGCCCCGGTGGGCGCCATGTAGCCGGGCACCACGTTCAGCAGGTTGGCGGTGGCGATGAACAGGAAAAGCGTGCCGATGAAAGGCAGGTAACGTCCAGGCTCCTGATGGCTGACCTGGCGGATCTGCTCGCAGATACCTTCCACCACCGCCTCCAGCAGGTTCTGCCAACGGGAAATCTCTGCGGCATCGGAGAGGCGCCGGGTCACCAGCCACGAGCAAACGGTCATGAGCGCCATCACCAGCCAGGTGAACACCAGCGTCGCGCTGACCCGCCACGGCCCCCACTGCCACAACACCACCTGGTCCGGGCTGATAGTCATCCGTTCGCCTGCGTTTCCGGGTGCGTCCCCAGGCGTCGCACGGCGAGGAAGCGCACCGCGATGAATCCTGCCGCGGCCGCCAGCAGCGGCTGCCAGCCGCCGTAGCGGACCGTGGCGTAGAAGACCGCGAGCACCAGGAGGAAGCGCAGGGCGAGGCTCAGGGCCAGGCGCAGGGCCGGTCGCTTCGAGCGTTCGAGGGTGCTCACGGTAAGCCACAGGGCCCGGAAGTAGATGGCGCCGAGCACGGTCCCCAGGGAGAAGCCGGCGGCGAGGATGGCGATAAGGCGTGTCGTTTCAGTCACGGTCGCTCTCCTGCTTCACCCAGTACCAGGCGTTGACGCAGCCGACGGCCACGCCGATGACGAGCAACGTGAGGGTCCAGGAGGCCCGGCCCGGAAAGCGATGGTCGAGCCACACCCCCAGAGCCACTCCGGCCACGGTGGGAATGGCCACCGACCAGCCCACCAGGCCGAACATACCGAGCCCGAACCAGGCGGGCGGCCGACCCCGTGCCCTCGCCCGCTCTTTGCGCGCCGCCCGGCGGCCGACGGTATCGGCGAGCTTGCCTTCGTCCCGGCCGGGCCCGCGATCAGCCACGAACCTGCTCCTGCAGCTCGCGGAAGCCTCGCAGCGTGCCTGCCTCCAGGCGGGCGAGGGCGGTTCGTGCGCGCTTTTCCTGCTCGCCCAGGTCAATAAACCGTTCCTCCACCAGGGTCTCGAGAATCCCGAGCTCCGCACCGAGCACGGCGTTGACGGTGGACACGGACACCGTGGCGCCGCACTTCACCAGGATGGCGTGGTCGATGGCGACGAATCGTTCCCCGCCCAGGTCATCGTAGAAAGTGAGCACGCCGGGCACCAGGGCCGAGACGAAATCCACGTGGCGCGGCAGCAGGCAGAACGAGCCGTTCTCCGCCTCGGTGATCACGCGGCTGACGTGCTCGTCGACGAGCACCTCGGTGGGCAGGAGCACCTCAAGCCTCATGACCGCTCGGCCTCTTTCCGACCGCCGGCGTCCACCTCATCGGCGGTGCCGATCATGTACAGCGCTGACTCGGCGGTGCCGGCGAATTCGTCGGCGAGGATGCGCTCGCAGCCTTCGATGGTCTTGTCGAGCGGCACCAGCCGCCCCGGCTTGCCGGTGAACTGCTCCGTGGTGAAGAACGGCTGGGTGAGAAAGCGCTCCAGCCGCCGGGCGCGGCTGACCGTCGCCCGATCGTCGCGGGACAGCTCCTCGATCCCCAGCATGGAAATGATGTCCCTCAGCTCCTCGTATTCCGCCAGGGTGCTGCGCACGCTCTGGGCGACTTGGTAGTGGCGGCGACCGACGACCCCGGGCGTGAGCATCTTGGAATCGGTCTGTAGCGGGTCGATGGCGGGGTACAGTCCCTGGCTCGCCCGCTTGCGTGACAGAACGATGGACGCAGAGAGATGGGCGAAGATGTGGGTGGCGGACGGATCGGTGAGGTCGTCGGCGGGTACGTACACGGCCTGCACGGACGTGATGCTGGCGGTGTTCGAGCTGCAGATACGCTCCTCCAACTCGGCGAGCTCAGTGGCCAGCGTCGGCTGATAGCCCACCCGGGAGGGGATGCGGCCCATGAGACCCGATACTTCCGTTCCAGACTGCACGAAGCGGAAGATGTTGTCGATCAACAGCAGCACGTCGCGGCACGCCACGTCACGGAAATACTCGGCCACGGTCAGCGCCGCGTGGCCCACCCGGAATCGGGCGCCGGGCGGCTCGTTCATCTGACCGTACACGAGCACGGCCTTCTCCAGCACGCCGGACTCCTTCATGGCGGCATACATCTCTTCGGCCTCGCGCATTCGCTCGCCGATGCCGCAGAACAGACTCACGCCTTCGTAGGCCAGCGCCATGTTGTGGATGAGCTCGTTGATCACCACGGTCTTGCCCACCCCGGCACCGCCGAACATGCCGGACTTGCCTCCCTGCTCGAGGGGTGCGAGCAGATCGATGGCCTTGATGCCGGTCTGAAATACCTCGGTGCCGGTGGTCCGGTCGGCCAGTGGCAGGAGCGGGCGGCGGATCGGCCAGTGGTCGCTGGCCGCAATCGGCCCCAGCCCGTCCACGGCGTCGCCGAAGACGTCGAGAATGCGGCCGAGAAGACCCTCGCCCACGGGCATCATCAGCGGCGTGCCGGTGTCCTGCACGGGCATGCCGCGGGCCAGCCGGCGGGTAGGGGTAAGGGCGATGCAGCGCACCGTGTCCCGCTGCAGATGATTGTGCACCTCGAGCACGATCTGGCCCTCGGCGCCGGCCCTGAGCTGGCGGTTGCGCGGCGGCAGCGGCGGCGAAAACGTCACGTCCACCACGTTGCCGCGCACGGCGCTCACTTCGCCGTGGCGGTCAGGCGGCGACGAAGCCCCATCGGCCGCGCCGGAAGCTGCTCTGGCCGGAGCCTTTGCCATGGATAAACGCCACCTCCTGCGAGTATGGGGAAGCGGAAATTCGGGTACCATGGTCGCATGATTTCGGTTGCCGAGGTGCTCAGGGAAAGTGCCTACTCGCGGTCGATGCCCGAGCGCACTCGGGGCGAGCTGGCGCGCGTCTCGATCATTCGGGAATTTCCCGCGGACGCGCTGCTGTTCAACGAGGGCGAAGCGCATGGGCGGATTTACGTGATCTGGCAGGGCGCGGTGGTGCTCGACATGAACGTGCCAGGTCGCGGTGCCGTTCGCATACTGTCTCTCGGCCCGGGCGACCTGGTGGGCTGCTCGCCCATCTGTGGCGAGGCCCGCATGACCGCCCGCGCCACCACCCAGGGCGAGACGGTGACCCTGGTCATACCGGCCGATCAGCTCATGGCCCTGTGCCAGCGGGACCACGAGGTGGGCTACCACGTGATGCGACAGGCGGCCTGCGCCATGCAGCGCCGGCTGGTGGCCACACGCCTGCAGCTGCTCGATCTCTTCGCCGAGACCACGCCGGCCCACCCGGAGCAGGGCTGATGGCGGCGCAAGCCGAGCCGGCACTGTTTCTCTCCATCGGCGGGCTTGGTGAGCTGATTTCGCTGCTCGAGGACCAGGGCTATCGGGTGGTCGGGCCGACCGTCGATCAGCAGGCCATCGTCTACGACGAGATCCACGGGGTGGACGATCTGCCGGCCGGCTGGACGGAAGTCCAGGCGCCAGGCCGCTATCGGTTGCAGCGGCGGGACGACGAAGCGCTGTTCGGCTACGTAGTCGGGCCGCATTCCTGGAAGCGGTTTCTCTTTCCATCCCGGGCGACGGTGGCCTCTGCGGAGCTCACCGACGACGGCTGGCAGGCGTGCACCGTGCGGGAGCCGGAGCCGCGCTACGCGTTTCTCGGCGTTCGCGCCTGCGACATCGCCGCCATCGAAGTGCAGGATCGCACTTTCCTGCACGGGCCCTACGTGGACCCGATCTACCGGCAGCGCCGGGAGCAGGCACTGCTCGTGGCCGTCAACTGCACGGAAGCGGCCGACACCTGCTTCTGCACGTCCATGGGCACGGGCCCGCGCTGCAGCGCCGGCTTCGACCTGGGCCTGACGGAGATCGACGGCGGCTTCACGGTGGAGGTGGGCAGCGCCGAGGGGGCGGAGCTGATCGCGAAGGTGACAAAGCGGGCGGCTGCAGCCGCCGAGCTGGAGGCGGCCGCAAGCGCGCGGCACCGGGCGGTGGCAGGGATCACCCGGCATATGGATACCACGGGCATTCGTGATCTTCTGCTCGGCAACCTCGAACATCCGCGCTGGGACGACGTCGCCGGCCGCTGCCTGTCGTGCACCAACTGCACCATGGTCTGCCCTACGTGCTTCTGCAGCACCGTAGAGGAGGTGAGCGACCTGACGGGCGAGCACGTCAGCCGGGAACGGCAGTGGGATTCCTGCTTCAACCCGTCGTTCAGCTACATGAACGGCGGCGAGGTCCGCGCCGACATCCGCTCTCGCTACCGCCAGTGGCTGACCCACAAGCTCGCGTCCTGGCACGATCAGTTCGGCGTTTCCGGCTGTGTCGGCTGCGGACGCTGCGTCACCTGGTGTCCGGTAGGCATCGATCTCACCGAAGAGGTGGCGGCGATCCGCGGCGGCGGGGCGCCGTGAGCGGTTCCGCAGGCATTGGGCCGCGCGGCACGCCGCGCGACGATCCGTGGCGGATCTTTCCGGCGCGTATCGCCGGCGTCGCGGCCGAGACGCCGGGGGTAGTCACCTACGAGCTGACGCTGGCGGACACGGACGCCGATTACCGCTGCGCGCCGGGTCAGTTCAATCTGCTTTACCTGCCCGGCGTCGGCGAAGCTGCCATCTCCGTGTCCGGCGCGCCCCTGCGCCACACCGTGCGCCTGGCGGGCGCCGTGACCTCGGCTCTAGCTCGGCTCGGGCGCGGCGGCAGTCTCGGCCTGCGCGGCCCGTTCGGCACCCCCTGGCCCCTCGACGCCTGCCGCGGTCGCCATGTGGTGGTGGCTGCCGGAGGCATCGGCCTGGCGCCGCTCAGGCCCGTGATCGAGACCGTGCTGGCGGATCCCGACGGCTACGGCGAGCTGTCCGTGCTGTGCGGGGCACGCAGCCCCGAGCACCTGCTGTATGCGGCCGAGTATCCGCAATGGCGCGCGCGGGGCGCCACGGTGGAGGTGACCGTGGACCGGGCGCCGCAAGGCTGGCGCGGCCATGTCGGGGTGTTGCCGCTGCTGGTGGACCGGATGCCGATGCCGGACCCGGAGAACACCGTGTTGCTGATCTGCGGCCCCCAGGTGATGATGAGCTACGCGGTGCAGAGCGCGCTCAGGCGCGGCGTCCCCGCGCAGCGGCTGTGGCTCAACCTGGAACGTCACATGAACTGCGGCGTGGGACTGTGCGGCCACTGCCAGCTCGGTCCCCTGTTCCTGTGCAAGGACGGTCCGGTGGCCCGCTATGACGCCATTGCGCCGTTCCTCGAGGTCCACGACCTGTGAGCGCCGCTGACCGGAAACCGCGCCTCGGCGTGTTCAAGTTCGCCTCCTGCGATGGCTGTCAGCTTTCGCTGCTGAATGCCGAAGACGAGTTGCTCGAGATCGCCGGGCGGGTGGACATCGCGTACTTTCTCGAGGCCCGCAGCCACAGCGAGCCGGGTCCCTACGACGTGGCGCTGGTGGAGGGTTCGGTCACCACGGCCGAGGATGTCCGCCGCATAAAAGAGATTCGCGAGGCCAGCCGCTATCTGGTGACCATCGGCGCCTGCGCCACGGCCGGCGGCATCCAGGCGCTGCGCAACTGGGCCGACTGCGACGAGTTCGTCCGCCACGTCTATCCGTCGCCGCAGTACATTCGCACCCTGGCAACCTCCACCGCCATTGGCGATCACGTCGCGGTGGACTTCGAGCTCAGGGGTTGTCCCATCAACACCCGGCAACTGGTCCTCGTGCTCGCCGCGCTGCTGCACGGCCGCAGCCCCGCCGTGCCGCTGCACAGCGTCTGCCTGGACTGCAAGCGTCGCGGCAACGTGTGCATCACGGTGGCCCAGGGGGTGCCTTGCCTCGGGCCCATCACCCAGTCCGGGTGCGGCGCCCTGTGTCCCTCGTTCGACCGCGGCTGCTACGGCTGTTACGGGCCCGCGCGTCAGCCCAATGCCCAGAGTCTGACCGACCACCTCATCGCCGGCGGTGAGCCCGCCGCGCGGTTGGTGCCGCTGCTCAGGAACTTCAACGGCTATGCGGCGGAGTTCCGGCGCGAGAGTGACCGGCTCGAGGCGGACAGGGGAGCGCACCAGGATGACTGAATCCCGCAGCATCCGTCTGGACGCCCTCACCCGGGTGGAGGGAGAGGGCGCGCTGTATGTCCATCTGGTAGACGGCAGGGTGGAAAGGGTGGAGCTTTCCATCTTCGAGCCGCCGCGTCTGTTCGAGGCGTTTCTGCGTGGCCGGCCGCTGCAGGACGTCGTGGACATCACCGCCCGCATCTGCGGAATCTGTCCCGTGGCCTATCAGATGAGCTCGGTTCACGCGCTGGAGGCGGCCCTCGGCATCGCCGTGCCGCCGGAGATCCGGCGCCTCAGGAGGCTGCTCTACTGCGGTGAGTGGATCGAGAGTCACAGCCTGCACATGCACCTCCTGCACGCTCCGGACTTCCTCGGCTACGACAGCGGCATGGCCATGGCCCGCGACTACCCCGACGAAGTGCGCCGGGGACTCGCGCTGAAGAAGCACGGTAACCGGCTGCTGGAGGTGTTCGGCGGTCGCTCCGTTCATCCGGTGAGCGTGGCCATCGGCGGCTTCTTCCGCACGCCTTCGCAGAGCGCCGTGCGTGCGCTGGTTGGCGATTTCCGCTGGGGTCTCGAGGCCGCGGTGGCCGCCACCCGCTGGGTGTCGGGGTTCGAGTTTCCCGACTTCGAGCAGCCCTGGGAAACGGTGGCCCTGTCGCATCCCGAGGAGTACGCGATGAACGAGGGCGACGTGGCATCGTCACTGCGGGCGCCGGCGCCGGTGAGCGATTTCGAGCGGCTGTTCGCCGAATACCAGGTGCCGTACTCCACGGCGTTGCAGTCGGTGCGGAGCGAGGATCGCCGCAGTTATCTCGTCGGCCCGCTGGCGCGGGTCAACCTCAATCTCGACCGGCTGTCGTCCACCGCTCGCCGGATCGCGGACGAGGTGGGCGTGGACTGGCCGTGCCGCAACCCGTTCAAGTCCATCGTCGCCCGGGGGCTCGAGGTGATTCACGCCTACGAGGAAGCCCTGGCCGTGCTCGAGGCCTACGAGCCGGTGCGTCCGCCACGGATCGGTTATCAGCCGCGGGAGGGCGAGGGCTGTGCGGCCACCGAGGCGCCGCGGGGGCTGCTGTTTCACCGCTACCGGGTCGATGAGCACGGGCGGGTGGAAGAGGCGGTGATCATTCCGCCCACGTCGCAGAATCAGAAGCGCATCGAAGACGATCTGTGCGCCTACCTTCCGGGCGTGCTGGGCGCCGGCGCAGGCGTGGACGACGAAAGCGCAGCCATGGCGTGCGAGCGTCTGGTGCGCAGCTACGATCCCTGCATCAGTTGCTCCACCCATTTCCTGCGTATGACTCTGGATCGGAAGCCGTGAGCACCTTGGTGGTGGGCCTGGGCAGCGCCAACGGCGATGATCGGGTGGGCTGGCTGGTGGCCGACCGCCTGCTGCAGGACGCGGCCGGCAACGCTCGTCGCGCAGCTCGGCTGGAGTGGGTACGGCACGCCAGCGTCCGCCGTGCCGGTAGCCCGCTCGATGTGCTCGACTGGCTGGAGGGTGTACGACGACTGGTGCTGTGCGATGCCAGCGAGCCGCTGGGACGACCGGGGCGGCGGTGCCGGTGGACGTGGCCGGCGCCGGAGCTGCGCGGGCTCAGATGCCGCGGCAGCCACGACTTCAGCGTGCCGGCCGTGCTGGAACTCGCCGAGGCGTTGGGCGCTCTTCCGCAGCGCGTGGTGGTCTTCGGGATCGAGGCGGGCGGCTGCTCGGCACCCGGCCGGCTGACGCCGGCGGTGGCAGCGGCGGTGGCAGCGGCGGCGGGGGCGGTGCGGGAGGAGTGCCTGACGCCGTGATGCCGGTGGCCGGGGCGCGGTTGAGAGCTGCTTCGCAACTCCGTCATCGAAGGCGGGCGCCCCGCGGCGTGTCGGCTAACGTCAAAGCAACCACCGGACGTTGGCCAGGGACGACTTCGTTACCGCCATGCAGGCAGACCCGCCGTCGAAAGCCCAGATCCGTGCCGTGATCGATTATCTCGGCATGACCCATCGGCAGATCGCAGAGGCGCTGGGCGTGTCCGTGTCCGCCGTGGACAAATGGACCGGCGGCGCCGAGCCCCGGCGGATCCCCGCCGCCTGCTGGATCCTGTTGCTGCTGCTTGCAGACAGTCACCCGACCCATAGACTAGTCAAAAGACGTACCCGCGTCTCGCCCTGAGTGGCGCCGCTTCACAACCTCATCACAAAAACTCGAGACCATCACAGAGTGATGTTTCCTATACTGCCGTTCCGGTCCTCCCGTGCGGGTGCCATTTGTCACTCTCCGCCTTCATCAAGGAACGAGCTGACGTGCTTCTAGCGGACTGGGAGGAGAGCGTACCGGACTCATCCAGCGCTGCCGCGCATCAGCCGGCACTGCGCACGCACGCGCAAGCCCTGTTGCTGCAGGCCGCTGACTGCCTGGCCTATGCGGTGGATTCCGGCGCCACGGACGCCTCGTCGCAACCGTGCGGCATCGAGCGGCCGTGCGAGCATATGGCAGCCGCGTGCCTGGAGCGGGGCCTCTCCATCGGTGAGCTTATGACGGGCTGTCGCGCTCTGGTGCACGGCGTGCTTCGGCGCTGGCCGGCGGAGGAGCCGGAATTCGGCGCGCGGCAGCTGCACGAGCTGACGTGCTTCGTCGACGTCATGGAGCAGTCTTCGGCCGCGGTTGCGCGCGCTTACACCAGCTACCTGCAGCAGGCTCGTGAGCTGGTGATGGGATCGATCGCACACGATCTGCGCAATCCCCTGGGCGCCATCCACTACTCCGCCGAAGCGCTGGCCCTCGACAGGGATCTGCCTCCCCAGCCGCGCGCCATGGTGGAGCTGATCCGCAACAGCACCCGGCGCATGGAGCAGATGGTGTCGCAGTTGCTCGATTACGTGCACGTTCAGCTCGGCGATCCGCTGCCGCTGATTCGCGTTCCCACCGACCTCGGCAAGGTGCTGCGGAACATCGTCGACGAGCTGCAGGCCTCGCACCGTCACGACAGCCTGCACCTGGAGCTGCGCGGCGCGCTCACCGGCAGCTGGGATCCCGGCAGGCTGGCACGGCTCCTTTCCAACCTCATCGGCAACGCCCTCGAGCACGGCAGCCCCGGCGCCCCCGTCCGGGTGACGGCGTGGCGGGAGGAGCAGACCATCTGCGTCGCGGTACACAACCACGGACGGCCGATTCCGCCGGAGCAGGCGGAGCTGGTCTTCGACCCGCTGCGGCGGGCAGTCGCGGCGGATCACAGCGGCGCGCCGCGCTGGCGTGGCCTGGGCCTCGGGCTCTTCATCGCCCGCGAGATCGCCGCCGCCCACGGCGGCAGCATCGACCTCGAGTCTTCCGACGCCGCCGGCACCACGTTCACCGTGCGTCTGCCTGCCTGAACCGTGCGTGTGACGACCGCCTGGCAAACCCCATGAGGCCGGACGCCCTAGAGTTCCTCGTCGGCATTTGCGCCCTGGGCGGCCTCGTCTACGCCGCGGTTCAGACCGTTCTCGTGGTTCGTGCCGACGCGGGCACCGAGCAGATGCGGTCCATCGCGTTGGCAATCCGGGAAGGCTCGGCCGCGTTTCTGCGGCGGGAATACACGGTCGTCTTCGCCGCGGCCATCGCACTGGCTGCGGTGATCCTGGTCGCCTTCGGTGTCCGCGGCGACGGGGTCAGGTTGAGCGCCGGGTTCCTGTCGGGCGTTGCCGGAAGTGCCGCCGCGGGCGCGCTCGGTGTTTGGGTTTCGGTGCGGGCGAATGTCCGCGTTGCCGCACTCGCCATGGGCGGCGATCTGCCCGGCACGATGCGTTTCGCCTTCCGTTCCGGCAGCATCACCGGCCTGTGCGTCGCGGGCCTCGCGCTCCTCGAGCTGGTCGCCATGTACGCGGGCTTCGGCGGCGACGTTCGGTCCATGGTCGGCCTGCTGGTCGGGGCGTCGCTGATGAGCCTGTTCGCCCGCGTGGGCGGAGGCATCTACACCAAGGGAGCCGACGTCGGCGCCGATCTGGTTGGCAAGGTGGAGAGCCGGATTCCCGAGGACGACCCGCGCAATGCCGGAGTGATCGCCGACAACGTGGGCGACAACGTCGGGGACTGCGCGGGCATGGCGGCGGATCTGTTCGAGACCTTCGTGGTCACCAGCGTGGCTGCGATGCTCCTCGGCTACCTCGTCGTCGACGTTCGCGTCAGCTTTCCCAACGCCGTGGTCTATCCGCTGGCGGTGAGCGGTGCGGGCATCCTGGCGACCCTCGTCGGCACGGTATTCGTTCGCATGGGCCGACGTGGCACCATCATGGGGGCGCTCTATCGGGGGCTTTTTGCCACGATTGCCGTCGGGCTCGCGGCATTCTACGGCCTGGATCGTTGGCTGATGGAATCCTCCCCTGGTGTCTTCGTGGCGACCGCGGTGGGTCTCGTCGTCGTGGCGGCCCTGGTCGTAGTCACCAACCACTACACGTCGTCGCGCTCTCGCGCCGTGGCGCGCATCGTCGAATCCGCTGATGCCGGGGCAGGCCCGGTGATCATCACCGGGCTGGCGGTGGGGCTGGTATCCGTGTGGCTGCCCGGTCTCATCATCGGGGCGGGTATCCTGGTCTCGTTCTTCGCGACCGCCTGGACGCCGGGTGGACATCTCGATGCGGCCACCGGCCTGTATGGCATCGGTCTGGCGGCGACCAGCATGCTCGCGGTGATGGCGATGGTCGTTTCCATCGATGCGTTCGGCCCCATCGTGGACAACGCCGGTGGGATCGCGGAGATGGCCGATCTCCCCCAGGGGGCGCGTGAGGTCACGGATGCTCTGGACGCGGTTGGCAACACGACCAAGGCAGTGACCAAGGGTTACGCCATCGCATCGGCAGCGCTGGCCACGCTGGCCCTGTTCGCGGCGTACACGCTGGCCGCCGCCGAAGAGCTGGGAATCAGCTGGAGCGACTTCACCCGGCAGCTCACCATCGACAGCCCTCTGGTCATGGTAGGGTTGCTCACAGGTGCGCTCCTGCCTTTCTTCTTCACCTCGTTTCTCATGAATGCCGTCAGCGCGGCGGCCCAGGCGGTGGTGTTCGAGGTTCGACGGCAATTCGCGGAGATTCCGGGGCTTCTGGAAGGCAAAGCGAGACCCGAGTACGGCAAGTGCGTAGACCTCGTCACCGTGACCGCACTCAGGCGCCTCGCAGTGCCGGGCGCGATCGCGGTGGCGGCGCCTCTGGTGATCGGCTTCCTGCTGGGCCCGGTGGCGCTGGGAGGACTGCTTCTCGGCGTCATCCTCTCCGGCCTGCCGCTTGCGCTGCTCATGACCACCAGCGGCGCCGCGTGGGACAACGCGAAAAAGCGCATCGAGCGCGGCCAGGCCGCAGCCGGTCATCCCGGCGCGAAGGCAGCCGCGATCGTGGGCGACACGGTCGGCGACGCCACCAAAGACACTGCCGGGCCCGCGATCAACCCGCTCATCAAGGTGGTGAACACGGTCGCGATCCTGTTCGTCGGGCTCATCGTCGCGCACAGCCTGCTCGGCGCCTGACGCAGATAGTCGACCAGCCGTTGGTCCCGTGGCGCAGCGGCCGGTCACCCGCGGGAATGGAGCGTCCCCTGCACGGTGTCGAGGAAACCGCGGTGGCGGGGCGTCTGCATGGCCAGGTGCCGGTACAGAACCAGCTTCGCGTGGTCCTCGATGAACACCCAGACCAGGCAGTAGAGCCAGATGAGCCCGATGTAGCTCCAGGGAATGGCCGTGACCAGAATGCCGAATCCGGCGATGAGGGCGGCGATCACCTGGGTGCCCAGAATGGCGACGAGCAGGATCGGTGCCGGGAACGGGGGCTTCAGCATGGGGCGCTGAGTGCGCGCCACGAACAAGGTCATGTGCCCGGCGATGGAGAGCTTGAGGAAGACGATGGTCTGCACGGCCAGCATGCCGAGCCCCAGCCAGGTATGCACGATCACCAGCAACAGGAGGGTTTCGGCGACGCCGATGAGCCCGAGCACGGTGGCGATGGTGAGCACGCGGCGCATCTGCCAGCGTACCGGCTTCGGGTCCAGCCAGGTGTTGTCCTTGGCGATGGACATGATGGGGATGTCGTTCAGCAGCGCCAGCAGGATGATCATGACGGCGGTGATGGGATAGAAGTCGTAGAGCAGCATCGCCGACACCATGAAGAACATGATGCGGATGGTTTCGGTGACGCGATAGATGGCGTAGGAGTTCATGCGCTCGAAGATTCGGCGTGCCTCCTCGACCGCGTTGACGATGACGGAAAGGCCGGGCGCGGTGAGGACCAGGTCGGCGGCGGCCCGTGCCGCGTCCGTCGCGCCCGACACCGCGATGCCCACGTCCGCCTGCTTCAGAGCAGGGGCATCGTTCACGCCGTCGCCGGTCATCGCCACCAGGTGGCTCTGCCCCTGCAACGCCTTCACGATGTCGTACTTGTGCTCCGGGAACACCTGAGCGAAGCCGTCCGCCTTCTCGACCTGCTCTACGGCCGAGGCGCTGAGCTCGCTTACCTCGCCGTCGCCGAACAGCGCAGCGGCGGGCCGGATGTCCCGCCCCAGGCCGAGCTGGCTGGAGATCTCGCGGCCAATGGCCACGTTGTCTCCCGTCACCATCTTGACCGCTATACCGTGTTGCCGCGCCTTCTCGAGGGTCTCGCGAGAATCCTCCCGCGGCGGGTCGAAAAGCGGCAGGATGCCGAGGAAGCGCCACCTGCCGTCTGCGCCGGTGCGCGCGACACCCAGCGTCCGAAAGCCCTTGGCGGCGAACTCGTCGATGACCCGAAGGGCGCGTTCGGCGTCTTCGCCTCCGACCCGGGCCAGCTCCAGAATCACCTGAGGGGCTCCCTTGCTGACCTTGAACGTGGTGCCGTCATCGCCCCGGATCTCCGCCTCGGTGCGTTTACTGATCGGATCGAAGGGCACGAAGCGAGTCCGGGTAGAGGCGTCGACGGCGCTGCTGTCTTCCAGCCCGTGCAGGATGGCGAGATCGATGGCGTCGGCATCCTCTTCCTTCGACGCAAGCGCAGCGGCCAGGATCAGCTCCTGGGGCGAGGCCGCTGCGAACGGCACCGGGTCGCCCAAGGTGAGCTTGTTCTGGGTCAGCGTCCCGGTCTTGTCGGAGCAGAGCACGTCGACCCCGGCCATCTCTTCGATGGACTCGAGCCGCGACACGATGGCCTTCATCCGGGAAAGGGCGAGGGCGCCCACCGCCATGGTCACCGAGAGCACCGCGGGCATTGCCACCGGGATCGAGGCCACCGTCAGGATGAGTGCGAACTGGGCCAGCTCCAGCAGCGGCGCGCCCCGGAACAGCTGCACCAGCACCAGCAGCACCACCAGTCCCAGGCTCACGTAGATCAGGTAATCGCCTATGGCGAGCACTGCCTTCTGGAAATGAGACCTGGCGCCGGCGGTCTCCACGAGCCTGGCGGTGCGGCCGAAGAAGGTGTTGCTGCCGGTGCCGACCACCACGGCGAGCATTTCACCCTGCTTCGCCGCTGAGCCCGAGTAGGCGACCTCACCCACCTTCTTGTCCACCGGCAGCGATTCACCGGTGAGCGCCGACTGATCGACGCTCAGGTAGTCTCCTTCCAGCAGCTTCGCATCGGCGGGAACGACGTCGCCCAGGCGCAGGCGGATGACGTCGCCCGGCACCAGCTCCTTGGCGGCGACCTCTCTCCACGCCCCATCGCGGATGACGCGGGCTTTCAGCGCGAGTTGCTGCCTGAGCGCATCCAATGCGTTGGCCGCCTTGAACTGCTGCCAGAAGCCCACAGCGGCATTGAAGACCAGCAGCACGACGATGATGGCGACGTCGTCCCAATGACCCACGACGATGGAGAGCACCGCCGCCACCTCGATCATCCACGGAATCGGGCCCCAGAAGTAGCCCAGAATCTGGCGTAATGGGCTCGCCTTTTCCTCGTTGAGGGCGTTAGGGCCGAACTGCTGCAGGCGCGCCTGCGCCTGCTCTTCAGAGAGCCCCTCGCGGGCACTCTTCAATCGTTGGAGCAGCGTGTCCGCGTCTTCCTGCTCCACGTTGCCGAGTTCGGCCAGGTTGAGCACGTCGGGCCGGCCGCGCGTCAGCGGCGGCGCCTTTTCACCTTCATGTCGGCTTCGGTCCATGCTCCTCCAAGGGTGCGACACGAGACCGGCATTTGCACGTGGCGTGGATGTTTGTCCGGCAGAACTGCTGCACGCCTCAGCGTGCTTCGGCAGCCGCTACGTGGCGCTTCACCGCGACGAAGCTGTCGGGATTGACGGAGATGGAATCGATGCCGGCCTCCACCAGGAAGCGCGCGTACTCCGGGTGGTTGCTGGGGGCTTCGCCGCACAGCCCCACCTTGCGGCCGTAGGTATGGGCGGTTTCGATCAGCCGGGCGATGCTGCGGCGGATGGCTTCGTGACGGTCGTCGAACAGCGCCGCCAGCCGGTCCGAGTCACGGTCGACGCCGAGGACGAGCTGGGTGAGGTCGTTACTGCCGATGGAGAACCCGTCGAAGCGCTCCGAGAACTGATCGGCCAGCACGATGTTGCTCGGGATCTCGGCCATGACGTATACCTCGAGACCGTTCTGCCCCCGCACCAGACCGCTGTCGGCCATGACCTCGAGCACCCGGTCGGCTTCCTCCGGCGTTCGGCAGAAAGGGATCATCACCACCACGTTGTCGAGACCGATTTCTTCCCGGGCCTTCTTGACCGCCCGGCACTCCAGCGCGAAGCCTTCCCGGTACTCGTCGCTGTAGTAGCGGCTGGCGCCCCGGAAACCGAGCATCGGGTTGGCTTCCGCGGGTTCGAAGGCCTCACCGCCCACCAGGCGCGCATATTCGTTGGTTTTGAAGTCGCTCATGCGCACGATCACCGGGTTTGGATGCTGCGAGGCTGCGATCCGAGCGATGCCGCGGCTCAAGGTGTCGATGAAGTAGCGGGACTTGTCCGTCCAGGCTTCCGTGATTTCGTCGATGCGGCGCCGGGCCTCCGCGCCCTGCACCCGATCCGGGTGGAGCAGGGCCATGGGGTGGATCTTGATGATGTTGTTGATGATGAACTCCATGCGGGCGAGTCCGACGCCGTCGCTGGGCAGCCGCCACCAGCGCAGGGCGACCGCCGGGTTCGCCAGGTTCAGCATGATCCGGGTGCGGGTGCGCGGGATGTGGTCGAGGTCGATGTCGCGGGCCTCGAAATCCGCGATTCCGTCGTAGACGAAGCCCTGATCGCCTTCGGCGCAGGATACGGTGACCTGCCGGCCGTCCTCCAGCACCGCGGTGGCGTCGCCGGTGCCCACCACCGCCGGCAGCCCCAGCTCGCGGCTGACGATGGCGGCGTGGGAGGTTCGGCCGCCGTGATCAGTGACGATGGCTGCCGCCCGCTTCATGATGGGCACCCAGTCGGGATCGGTGCGGCCGGTCACCAGGATCGCGTCGTCCTGAAATCGGCCGATGTCGGCCGCCGATTCCAGGCGGCAGACGGTGCCCGCCGCCACCGCTTCGCCGATGCTCTGACCGGCGGTCAGACGTCTTCCCTTGCGCTTCAACGTATAGGTCTTGAGCTTTACGGCGCCGCGGGCAGATTGCACCGTTTCCGGCCGCGCCTGCACGATGAACAACTCGCCGCTTTCGCCGTCGCGGGCCCATTCCATGTCCATGGGCCGGCCGTAGTGGTCCTCGATGGCCACGGCCCAGCGGGCGAGCTGGAGGATCGCGTCGTCGTCCAGCACGGGCGCCAGGCGTTCGTCGCGGCTGGCCTCCACCGTGCGCGTGGGCAGGTCGGCGTCGTCGCTGAACACCATCTTTCGTTCCTTGCGCCCGATCTGCTTGCCGATGATGGGTCGCATGGGGCCGCCGAGCAGCGGCTTGAACACCGTGTATTCGTCCGGATCGACGCTGCCCTGCACGACAGTCTCGCCCAGGCCCCAGTTGCCGCTGATCAGCACGGCGTTGCGAAACCCGGTCTCGGTGTCGATGGAGAACATCACCCCGGCGCCGCCGGTGTCGGAGCGAACCATCCGCTGCACCCCCACCGAGACAGCCACCTGCAGATGATCGAAGCCGTGGTTCTCCCGGTAGGTGATGGCCCGGTCGGTGAACAGCGATGCGAAGCAGCGCTGGCAAGCGTCGATCACCGCGGCCTCACCGCGGATGTTGAGATAGCTCTCGAGCTGACCGGCGAAGCTGGCTTCCGGCAGGTCCTCGGCGGTGGCGCTGCTGCGCACGGCCACCGCCGGCGGCTCGCCACCACTCTCACGAGCCAGCGCCCGGTAAGCGCGGCGGATGGCATCGGCGAGGTCGGCCGGCATCGTGCTGCCGCGGATGAGATCACGGATGGCGGCACCGGTCTGTTGAAGTGTCGCGGTACCGCCGCCGAGCTCCTCCAGGTGCGCTGCCAGGCGCTCGCGGACACCGGCGCCGTCGATGAAGTGGCGGTAGGCCTGCGCGGTCGTGGCGAAGCCGCCCGGCACACGGATCCCGGCGTCCTGGAGATGCTGAATCATCTCGCCGAGGGACGCGTTCTTGCCGCCCACCCGGGCGACGTCGTGGTTGCCCACCGCTCCGAGCTGAAGGATGAAGCCGTCGGCACCGTTCATACGCTCCCTCCGTCCGTATCGGGTGTGTCTGTCCCCGCGTCCCCGTGCTGGTGTGCACGGATCGGGCCAATCACCGCGAGCTTCGCTCCAGCGCGGCCACCAGGCGCCCCAGAAAGTCTTCCACCGCCGCGGGATCATCGAGCCGGAAGCGGGCGGCGGTGGGCCTGTCGGCGTCCGCCACCAGGATTCCCACACCGGCACCGTGCAGTTCGGCGAATGCGTTCTCGTCGGTCACATCGTCGCCGATGTACAGCGCGGTCACCTGTGCCGGGTCCACACCCAGGGTCTCCATCAGCCAGTGCAGGGCCTTGCCCTTGTGCCATTCGATGTCCGGCTGAAGCTCGAACACCATCTTGCCTCGGGTCAACCGGAGAGCCGGCCGGCGGGCACGCGCCGCCAACACCCGGCGCTCCACTTCGGCAACGTCCGGCTCGGCGACCCGTCGGTAGTGAACGGCGATGGCGAACCGTTTGCGCTCCACCTGGCACCCCGCCACGGCGCTGAGTGTCGACTCGAGGTCCGCCTGCGCGGCGTCCAGCGCCGGAAGGAAGCGCACGCCATCACCGTACTCCAGGTGCACCCCGCCAGGCCCACCGAGGTCGAAGCCATGACTGCCGGCGTACCAGATGTGCTCGAGCCCCACGCGCCGGCGCACGTCGCGCAGGTCGCGGCCGCTGACGATCGCCAGCCGGCATTGCCGGGACAGGCGGTCCAAGGTCTCGGCCATGCTCGGCGCGAGCCAGGCGTCCTCCGGTCGTGAGGCAATGGGCGCCAGAGTGCCATCGTAGTCCAGAAACACTGCCAGCTGGCGATTGCCGCGGGGGACCATCTCGTCCAGATGATCGGTCGCCGACGGCAGACGCGCCGCGGCCCCGGAGCCGGGCGGAGTGAGGGGTGTGTCGCCTGTCATCGTCATGTCAACAACGCTGGGCATCCTATTGCGCGGTGTCAATGACATCCGGTGCCGATCGGTGCTCAATGCCGAGGCTGATATTGCCCGAGTTTGTTTTTTTGCCCGAGCTACTGTTTGCCCGAGTTGCCCGAGCTACTGTTTGCCCGAGTTGCCCGAGCTACTTTTGCCCGAGTTACTTTGCCCGAGTTACTTTGCCCGAGTTACTTTGCCCGAGTCACCCAAACGTACCCGCATTGTAAACTGCGTGCCGCGGATGCCGAAACGCCACCATGGACAGCAGCCATGGTGAGCAGGCCGGGCACGGATCGTGCCGACCATGGGTGACCAGGCGGGCAGCTAAGGGTATGCCCTTATGGGTGGATCCTGCGGGCGTTGCTAAGGTATCGAATCAACATGGAGGTCCACGGACTGCGGGTGATGAGAGAAGATCAACACGATTCGGGGAAGGCGGTGTCGCACCGTTGCATGGCCGGTGAGACGCTGGCGCTGGTGCTCGCGGGCGGCTCCGGCAGCCGCCTCAAGACGCTCACGGAGTGGCATGCCAAGCCGGCGCTACCGGTGGCGGGAAACTACCGCAACGTCGACTTTCCGCTGTCGAACTGCGTCAACTCCGGGATCCGGCGTATCGCCGTGCTGACTCAGTACAAGGCGCATTCGCTCATCCAGCACCTGGCGCGGGCGTGGAGCTTCCTGCATCCGGAGCTCGGCGAGTTCGTGGAGCTGTGGCCGGCACAGCAACGCTGCCAGAGCGACTGGTACACGGGCACGGCCAATGCCGTGTTCCAGAACCTGGACCTCATCGACGATCACGCCCCCGAGTACGTGCTGGTGCTGGCCGGCGATCACGTCTACACCATGGACTACCGGCCGATGCTCCGGCGCCACATTGCCACCGGCGCCGATGTCACCGTGGGCTGCATCGACCTGCCCGCCGACGAGGCGAGCCAGTTCGGCGTCATCTGCGGCCTGGCTGACGGCCCCATCGACGGCTTCGTGGAGAAGCCTCGCAATGGCGCTGCCTACGCCGACCCGGCTGGGCGGATCATGGCGTCCATGGGGATCTACGTGTTCAGCACCCGCTACCTGCGCGAGGCGCTGCTGGCCGATGCCGCGGACGAGCAGAGCAGCCACGACTTCGGTCACGACGTCATTCCCGGCGCCGTCCGCCGCGCGCGCGCGTACTCGTACGTGTTTCGTGGCAGAGAGACGGGGGGGCGCAGCGCCTATTGGCGCGACGTCGGCACTCTGGACGCGTACTGGCAGACTCACATGGAGCTTCTCGGCGACTCGCCGGCGCTCGATCTGAACGACCCGGATTGGCCCATCCGCAGCTACCGGCAACCGCTGCCGCCCGCCCGTTTCGTTCACCTCGGCCGAAACGAGCCCGGCGTGGCCATCGAGTCCATGGTGGCCGACGGCTGCGTGCTCCGCGGCGCCATCGTGCTCGGCTCGGTGCTGTTTCCGGAGGTGCAGGTGGACGCCGGGGCCGAGGTCAGTCGCTCTGTCCTGCTGCCCGGCGCTCGGATCGGTGCCGGCTGCCGACTGAAGCGCGTCATCGTCGAGAGCGGCTGCCACATACCGGCGGGCACCGTCATCGGCGAGAGCGCGGCTGACGACCGGGCTCGCTTCCACGTTTCCGAGCAGGGGGTCGTGCTGGTGACGGCCGAGGGCCTGCGAACCGCCGTGCCAGAGCGGGTGGAGCGGGCGCACGAGGCCCTGACCCGAGTGGCCTGAGCCGCGGTCGGCCGCGTTTTTGCAAGACCGAAGCCCATGACGGCGCCTTCCGAACAGGCTCTCGAACGTCTGGCCGAGCTCTGCGGCATCGTCGCCGGGTACGAGGACGTGGAAGGCACCCGTCACGCCACGTCGCCAGCGACCCGGAGCGCGCTGCTCCACGCCATGGGGGTCGAAACCGACACCGCGGAAGCGGTGGCCGCTGCCATCGAGGTGCGTGAGGACGGGCCATGGCGGCGGGTGCTGGCGCCGGCGGTGGTGCTGCGAAGCGGCGGAACCGTTGCGTTGCGGGTACCGGAGAGGCTGGCGGGACGTGACTGGTCCTACCGGCTGCAGCGGGAGGACGGCGGCGTCGCGGAGGGCGTGCTGCGGCCGGCACACCTGGCCGTCGAGTCGGCCCGGCAGGTGTCGGCCGAGCGGCATCTCTGCTGCTGCTGGACGGTGCCGGAGCTGCCCACGGGCTATCACCGTTTGCATATCCGGTGCGGCGACACCACGGCCGAAGCCCTGCTCGTGGTGGCGCCGGAGCGCTGCTATCTGCCGCCGGCCATTGCCGACGGGCGGGTGTGGGGGCCGACCCTGCAGCTCTTTGCCCTGCACTCCCACCGGAACTGGGGCATCGGCGACTTCACCGACCTGCGGATGGCGCTGCAATTCTTCGCCCGCCACGGCGCCGGCACCGTCGGCCTCGGGCCGCTGCACAGCCTGTATCCCCACGAGCCGGAGCACACCAGCCCCTATAGTCCGTCCAGCCGATCGTTCTGGAACGTGCTCTACCTGGACGTCGAGGCGGTGCCGGGGCTCGACGCGTGCGAGCGGGCGCGACTGCGGCTCGACGACCCCGAGTTCCGCGCGCGCATTGCCGCCGCGCGGGATCTCGAGATCATCGATTACAGCGAGACGGCGGCGCTGAAGCGCGAGATCCTGGAGCTGGTGTTCGAAGACTTCGGAACCCGCAGCGACACGCCGCTGGCGCGGGAGTTCCGGCATTTTCAAGAGTCCCAGGGGCAAGCCCTGTACCGTCACGCGCTGTTCGAGGCCCTGGCCGAGCATTTTCGCGCCGTCGACCCCCAGGCCTGGGGCTGGCCCGCGTGGCCCGAAGGGTACCGGCATCCCGAGGCGCCTGCCGTGCGGACGTTCGCCGCGGAGCATGGCGACCGGGTGGAGTTCTTCGCCTGGCTGCAGTGGCTCGCGGAGCGCCAGCTCGGCGCCGCCGCCGCTCTGTCGGCGGAGCTGGGGTTCGGCGTTGGCCTCTATCTGGACATGCCGCTCGGCGTGGACTCGGGAGGTTCCGAGGTGTGGGCGGGCGGCGATCTGTTCACCCGCGGGGCGACCGCCGGCGCGCCGCCTGACGACTTCAATTTGCGGGGCCAGGGCTGGGGCCTCGTGCCGTGGATTCCCGAGCGGCTGGCGGAACGGGAGTACGCCCCGTTCGTCGAGTTGCTGAGGCGCAATATGCGCCACGCCGGCGCGCTCCGGCTGGACCACGTGATGTCGCTGATGCGGCTGTTCTGGATACCGCTGGGCGGCGTGCCGGCGGACGGCGCCTACGTGCGCTATCCGCTCGAGGATCTGCTGGGCATCCTGGCGCTCGAGAGCCAGCGCCACCGCTGCGCCGTCATCGGCGAAGACCTGGGAACGGTGCCGGACGAGCTGCGCGCTGCACTTGCCCCCATGGGGGTGCTGAGCAATCGGGTGTCGTACTTCGAGAAGGGCCCGGACGGAGAATTCCCGCCGCCCGCCGACCTGCCCCGGCAGTCCCTGGTGACCGTGTCGAATCATGATCTGGCAACCCTGCGAGGCTATTGGCGGGGCGAGGACATCGCCCTGCGTCAGCGCCTCGGCCTGTATGCCAGCGAGAACCAGCGGGAGGACCAGGTGGTGGCGCGGGCCCAGGACCGGGCACGGCTGCTGTTCGCCCTCGGCCGTGAGGGGCTGCTGCCCGAGCGCATCGACGCAGACCCGCTCCGGGTCCCCGACCTGACCGTGCCGCTGATGGTCGCCGTCCACCGCTACCTGGCTCGCGGGTCATCCATGGTGCTGACGTTTCAGATGGAGGACGCCTTCGGCGTCCTCTCCCAGGTGAACGTGCCCGGGACCACGAGCGAGCACCCGAACTGGCGCCGCAAGCTCCCCGTGGCGCTGGAACGCTGGGCGGAGGACAGCCGGCTGGTCGCGCTCCTCGATGCTCTCGTCGAGGAACGGGGCGTGGGCGCGGCCGCGGGCGACGCCGGCAAGCAACGGGCGCTGGTGGTGCCGGCTGCCACCTACCGGCTGCAGCTCAACGGCGCGTTCACCTTCAACGACGTCCTGCAGCTGGTGCCGTACCTGGCCCGCCTCGGTATCAGCCATTGTTACCTGTCGCCGTTTCTCAAGGCGCGGCCGGGCAGCAGCCACGGCTACGACGTCATCGATCACGGTGCAGTCGACCCGGAGATCGGCAGCCGTCAGGACCTGGACCGCCTGGCGACGGCCCTCCGCGAAGCGGGCATGGGCCAGATCGCCGACATCGTGCCCAACCACATGGGCATCATGGGCGCCGACAACGCCTGGTGGCTGGACGTGCTGGAGAACGGCCAGGCTTCGCCTTACGCCGAGTACTTCGACATCGATTGGCATCCGGCGCGGCCGGAGCTCAGGGACAAAGTGCTGATTCCCGTGCTGGGCGACCACTACGGCACCGCCCTGGAGAACGGTGAGCTGAAGCTGGTGCTGGATGCCGATGCCGGCGCCCTGGCGGTGTACTACTACGAGCACAAGCTGCCCCTGGACCCGGCGAGCTACGGTGCCGTGCTCGGCCTGGACCTCGAGGTGCTCGGCGAGCAGCTCGGCGCAGAGCACGTGGAGCTGGCGGAGTATCAGAGCGTGCTGAGGGCCCTGGAGCAGCTTCCGCCGCACACCGAGACGGATGCCGAACGCCGCCAGGAGCGGCTGCGGGAGAAGGAGGTAGCCAAGCGGCGGCTGGAGGCACTGTGCCGGGGTAGCGCGCTGATCCGCCAGCACGTGGAGACCAACGTGGCCCGGGTGTCCGGAACGGCTGGCAATCCGGAGAGCTTCGCCATGCTCCACGACCTGCTGGAGCGGCAGGCCTGGCGGGTCGCCCACTGGCAGGTGGCTGCAGACGAGATCAACTACCGGCGCTTTTTCGACATCAACGATCTGGCCGCCCTGCGCCCGGAGCTGCCGGAGGTGCTCGCTCGTACTCACGAGCTGGTGGCGGCGTTGTATCGGGACGGTGTGGTGGACGGTGTGCGCATCGATCACCCGGACGGTCTCTACGATCCGGCCGACTATCTGAACGCGTTGCAGCGATTGCTGGCCGGCGGTGAGCCGGCCGCCGGCACAGAGGACGGCAGCGAAGCTGGGTGCTACGTGGTGGTGGAGAAGATCCTCGCGCCCCACGAGCATCTGCCGGCCGGCTGGGCGGCGCAGGGCACGACCGGCTACGAGTTCGCCTTTCTGACCAGCTCGCTCACGGTGTTCCCCGAGGCTGAAGAGGCGCTGGACCGCTGCTACCGGACGTTCGTCGGTCAGTGGGAGGATTTCGACGATCTGGTGTATCGGTGCAAGAAGCTGGTGATCCGCGTGCACCTGTCGAGCGAGCTCACCATGCTGACCAACCTGCTCAATCGCATCGCCCAGGCGGACTGGCACACCCGGGATTTCACCGTAAACGGCATCCGCGATGCGCTGGCCGAGATCGTCGCCTGCTTTCCCGTCTACCGTACCTACGTTACGGCGCGGGGGGCGAGCGCAGAAGACCGCCGGTACCTGGATTGGGCGATCTCCTGGGCCAGGCAGCGGGATCCGGAGACCAACCCCGACTTGTACGAGTTCATACGCCGCCGCGCGCTGCTCGAGCTCGGCGAGTCGGTGTCGCCCTGGTACCGGGCCCTGTGCGAGCGGTTCGCCATGAAGTTCCAGCAGTACACTGCGCCGGTGATGGCGAAGGCCCTGGAGGACACCAGCTTCTACCGCTATCCGCGATTGTTGTCGCTGTGCGAGGTGGGCGGCGACCCGCGCCGCTTCGGCACCTCTGTGGCGGCTTTCCATCACCACAACCAGGAACGGGCCCGGCGCTGGCCCCACGGCATGCTGGCCGGCTCCACCCACGACAACAAGCGCAGCGAGGACGTGCGCGCGCGACTCAACGTGATCACCGAGCTCGCCGACGAATGGGAGCAGCGGGTAGCCCGCTGGCAGCGTCTGAACGCCGGCCACGCGCGCAGCGACGGCGACGGCCGGGCTCCGGCGCGCCGGGACGAGTACTTCTACTATCAGAGTCTGGTGGGCATCTGGCCGCTCGACACGCCGGATGCGCAGGCGCTCGAATCTCTGGCCGGCCGTCTCACCGCGTACCTGCACAAGGCGGCTCGGGAGGCCAAGGACCATACCAGCTGGGTGCGCCCGGACGAAGGCTACGAGGCGGCACTGGAGAGCTTCGTGGCGAGTACGCTGAATCCGGCTGCCAGCAGTGCGTTCATCGCCGACGTGGATGGGTTCGTGGGTCGGCTCGCGATCTTCGGCCTGTACAACAGCCTTTCCCAGCTCACCCTCCGCTTCACCGCGCCAGGGGTTCCCGATCTGTACCAGGGCGACGAGCTGTGGAGCTTCAGCCTGGTCGACCCGGACAACCGCCGGCCGGTGGATTTCGCCCGCCGGCAGGCGGCGCTCGAGGCGCTGGTGGGCGACGCTGCCCAGGACCGGGCGCGCCTGGTGGCGACGCTCATGGAGGAACCCCGGGACGGCCGCATCAAGCTCTACTACACCTCGAGCCTGCTGGCGCTCCGGGCCGGGCATCGCGGGTTGTTCGATGCCGGCGACTACCTTCCGTTGGCGGTGACGGGCGCCCGTGCCGAGCACGTCTGCGCCTTCGCCCGCCGCTGGGGAACGACCACCGTGGTGGTGGTGGCGGGCCGCTGGTTCGCGCGCTTGCTGGACGCCGACGGCGGTGCGCCCGAGGGCGCCGGGGAGCGTGCTTCGCGCCCGATACCAGCGCTCACTGCGGCGCCATGGGCCGACACGGTGCTCGAGTTGCCGCAACCGGGCGTCACCTGGCGGAACGTGATCACCGGTGAGATGCTGAGCCCCGAGACGGGTCATCCTTCAGTGGGAGGACTGCTCGGCGCCCTGCCGGCCGCCGTGCTGGTTAGTGGCGCCGGATCCGAGCCGTGAGCAACGGCGTCGCGGCGCTCAGCTACGCCGTCAGGCCGCGGGTCATCGGCCGCCATCTCGGCCAACTCTCGTTGATGCTGGCGCTGCTTCACCTGGTGCCGCTGATCGCCAGTGTCATCTGGGGTGAATGGGCGTTCTCCTGGCGGTACCTGGTGTCCATCGTGGTGCTCTGCGGGTTGGGTCTCGCCGCCAGGCGCCTGCCCGAGCCGGAGAACATTCAGAGCAACGAGGCGCTGGTGGTGGTGGTGGCGGCGTTCGTCGGCGCCTCGCTGATCGCGGCGTTTCCGTTCTCCGCTGGACGGCTCGGCTTCGTCGACGCCTGGTTCGAGGCCGTCTCCGCGGTGACCACCACGGGCCTGTCCACGGCAGGATCGAGCAAGACCCTGTCACCGGTGATCGTGTTCGCCCGGGCTTGGATGCAGTGGTACGGGGGCCTCGGCATCGCCGTACTGTCGGTGGCTCTGCTGATGGGTGCCCACGCCGCCGCCCGGAGGCTGGTGGAGCCCGAGGAACCGGACAACGTGGCCACCACGGCACGGACCCAGGCCCGGCAGGTGCTCATGGTGTACGGCCTGCTGACGCTGGTCGGTACCGCCGTGCTGTGGCCGGTGGCCGGCAGCGGTTTCGTTGCCTTCGAGCACATGCTGGCCGCGGTCTCCACCGGCGGTTTCTCGCCCTACGACTCGAGCCTCGCCGCCTTGCCCGTCGGCGGTGCCTGGATCGTGACGGTGTTCACGGTGGCCGGCGCCGTGCCGCTGCTGTTGTATTTCTTCGCCGCACGGGGCAGGCCCGAGGAACTCTTGCGGGATCCGGAGGTGCGCGCGCTGGCGTTCGCTCTGGTGCTCGTGTCGATACTGGTGGCGTTGAGTCTGCACGGCTACTCCGGGCTCGATTGGGGGAACGCGTTCCGTCACGGGGCGATCCTCGGCATGTCCGCCCAGACCACGTCCGGCTTCACGAGCATCGCCGCAGACAGCCTGGATCCGGTGTCGAAGCTGCTGCTGGTGGCGGCTATGAGCGTCGGCGGTGGCAGCGGCTCCACGGCTGGCGGCATCAAGCTGCTGCGGGTCCTGGTGGTGCTGCGGCTACTCCAGCACTTCGTCCGCCGCACTGCCATGCCGCCTCACGCGGCCGATCAGCCCCGGCTGTCGGGCCGGCCGCTCGAGGCCGATGACGTGCAGCGGGTGGCCACGGTGGTGATGCTGTTCGGCGTCGCCGCGGGGCTTTCCTGGCTGGCCATGCTCTGTTACGGCTATCCGCCTCTGGATGCGCTGTTCGAGGTCACCTCGGCGCTCGGCACGGTGGGGCTGTCCACGGGCATCGCCTCGCCGGGGCTCGAGGCTCCGCTCAAGGTCCTGCTGTGCGCGGACATGCTGCTCGGCCGCTTGGAGCTCCTGGCGCTGCTGGTGCTATTGTATCCCCGGACCTGGATTGGCAAACGGATGTGAGGGTGCCATGCGGGCGGTGTTCATCGGCGCGAGTCATCTGGCAATCACCACGGCGCGATACCTGCTGAGGCGCGGGCACGAAGTGGTGGTCATCGAGCGGGACAAATCGCTGATCGACAATCTATCCGCGGACATGGACTGCGGGTTCATCCATGGCGACGGCACCCGGCCCGCGCTCCTCCAGGAGGCGGACCCCGGCCATACCGACGCGCTGTTCTGCCTCACCGACAGCGATCAGGCCAACATCATCGCGAGCCTGGTGGGCCGCTCCCAGGGGTTCAAGCGGGTGGTCACCAAGATCGAGGACGTCGCGTTCGAGCACATCTGCCTGGAGCTGGGTCTCGAGGACACCGTCATCCCGTCACGAACCGTGGGGCGTCTGCTTGCCGACATGTGCGAGGGCCGCAATCCCCTGGATCTGTCCACCATGATCCGTGACGAAGCGCGCGTCTTCTCATTCGTGGTGCGCAGCGACCAGGAAGGGCCTCTCGACAGCCTGCCGCTGCAGGGAGAGATCCGCGTGGTCTGCCTCTACCGTGGCGACCGCCTCATGTTTCCGACCGCCGACAGCAAGGTGAAGGCCGACGACGAGGTGGTGGTGGTCACCCGGCGCGACGAGCTCGATAACCTGAGGTCGGCGCTGTCGCAGAGCGAACCCGGACAGGCGTCCGGGAAGGGCGGCGTTGAGCCGAACGAATCCACCTGAAGCGAGCGCTGGGTCGAATGTCAGCACTCCCCCGCCGGTGGCGGCAGCTCGAGGGAGTGGCCCAGCTGGGCGGCCGCCGCCGGGCCGGGCTCGCCCGGCTCGTAGACCGCCGCGGGGGTGGCCACTTCGAGTAGCGGATCGATGATCCGCCAGGCTTCGAGGACGGCGTCTTCCCGGGTGAACAGGGTGGGGTCACCGCGAAGCGCGTCGCCGATGAGGCGTTCGTAGGCACCCACCTCTTCCTCGCCGGCGCTGCAGACGAACAGCTCCAGGTCCCGGCCCACCATCCGCTGGCCTGCCTTCTTGGCATGGGCGCCGATGGCGATGCTCACCTGATCCGGCCCCAGGCGGAACCGGACGTAGTTGGGCGTCGCCGGCTCACCCTTGCCGAATACCGCCTGGGGCGGGCGCTTCAGCGCCACCAGCACCTCGGTGGAGGTCTCGTTCAGGCGTTTGCCGGCGCGCACGAAGAACGGCACGCCCGCCCATCGCCAGGAGTCGAGGTGGAGGCGAAGCGCCGCGAAGGTAGGAACGACCGAATCGGTCGCCACTCCGGCCTCCTGGCGATAGCCGCGATACTGGCCGAGCACGAGGCTGTCGCCGCCTGGCGTGCGTATGGACCGCAGCACCTTGACCTTCTCGTCCCGCAGCGGATCGACGCCGCTGGCAGCCGGTGGCTCCATGGCCAGATGCGCGACCACCTGCAGCAGATGGTTCTGCACCACGTCCCGCAGCACGCCCACCTCCTCGTAGAATCGACCGCGGCCTTCCACCCCGAACGATTCCGCCATGGACACGGTGACGGACTCCACGAAGTGACGGTTCCAGATGGGCTCGAGAAAGCTGTTGGCGAAACGGAAGTAGAGCAGGTTCTGTACCGACTCTTTGCCCAGGTAGTGGTCGATGCGGTAGATGGAGGATTCGTCGAAGCGCCTGCGGAGCACCCGGTTCAGGGCACGGGCGGAACGCAGGTCGCGGCCGAAGGGCTTCTCCACCACCACGCTGGCCCCGGCGGTCGCCGTGTGGGTGGCCAGGTTGCGGATCACCATGGGAAACAGGCTCGGCGGAATGGCCAGGTAATGAAGCGGATGCCGGCAACCCTCGAGGGCTGCCGCCAGGCGGCGGAAGGTGTCGGGCTGACGATAATCGCCGGCGACGAACGACAGGCTCTCGAGCAGCGCCGCCGTGGAGTCGCGCTCGCCGGGATCGCCGAACGTGCGGATGCTGTCGGTCACCCGCTCGCGCAACTGATCGATGCTCCACCGCTCCCGGCCCACCGCAATGATCGGGGCGCGGAGCACGCGCCGCCGCACCAGCGCCTGGACCGCAGGAAAGATCTTGCGGAATGCCAGATCGCCGGTGGCGCCGAACAGCACCAGCGCGTCGGCTGGCCGACGCGGCCTGTCGGTGGTCACCGCTGCGGACCGCCTTGTCCGTGACCGCCGAAGCCGAAGCGCATGGCGGACAGAACCCGATCTGCGTACTCGGCGTTGCCGCTGCTGTCGAAGCGGGCGAACAGCGCGGCCGCCAGAGTGGGGACGGGCACGCCCCGGCCGACCGCCGCCTGCATCGCCCAGCGACCCTCACCGGAGTCCCCCACGGCACCGGAGAAGTCCGCGAGTTCGGGATCGCGGGCGAGGGCGTCGGCAATCAGATCGAGAAGCCAGGAGCGGACCACGCTGCCGTTCCGCCAGACTTCCGCAACGGCGGCCAGATCGAGAGGTAGGTCCAGGGGTGTTTCGAGGTCGGATGCAGCCTGCAGCAGGTTGAAACCCTCGGCGTAGGCCTGCATGACTCCGTACTCCACCGCATTGTGCACCATCTTCACGAAGTGACCCGAGCCGGCGGCGCCGCAGTGCAGGTGACCGGCTCGTGCTTCGCTGCCCGTGGCGAGGGCGGCGAACAGGGGCTCGAGCCGGGTAACGGTGGCGGCATCGCCACCGATCATCTGGCAGTAACCGAACTCGCGGCCGTGCACGCCGCCGCTGGTTCCGACGTCGATGAACTGGACGCCGTGAGCGGCCAGCCGCCGTGCGCGTGCCATGCTGTCGCGGTAATGGGAGTTGCCGCCGTCCACCACCACGTCATCCTGTGAGAGCAGAGGAACCAATTCGGCCAGGGTATCGTCGACCACCGCCGCCGGCAGCATCAGCCAGATGATGCGCGGCGCGGCGAGCACCCGGGTCAGGGAGTCAAGGGAGTCCACGGCCCGCGCGCCGTGACCGGCGACGGCAGCCATGGCCTCCGGATTCCGGTCGTGCACCACGCAGCCGTGGCCGGCGGCCATCAGATGCTCGGCCATGCGCCCGCCCATGCGGCCCAGCCCGATCATGGCGATCTCCATGGTGTCCTGCTCCTCGTGCTGGTCGTTCGGCAACCCTCGTAGCTGTGAGACCGGGCCGCCGTGCCACCCGTTCCCGATTTTCTTGCTCGTGGTCAGCGCTGCGGTCGTGGGGTAGAGGCCACGCTTGGGGGAAGCTGCGGATACTCCACCCTCGGCTGCTCACCAGTGAGTGCGTGCAGGAACTCGGTGATGTGGTCGATCTCGTCCTCACCGAGCTGGGCGCCGAGCTGGCTCGCCGCCATGATTCCCACCGCCTGCCGCAGGTCCCAGACCTTGCCGCTGTGAAAGTACGGCGGCGTCAGGTCGATGTTGCGCAGCGTCGGTACCTTGAACACGTACTCGTCGCTCACCGTTCGGGTCACCGCAAAGCGGCCCTTGTCCGTAGGAGGAAGGATCTCCGCCCCTGGACGTTCCACGACGCCGAACGGCGCGTATTGGCCGCCGCCCAGGTTGATACCGTTATGGCAGCCGGCGCAACCTTTGCTGATGAACAGCTCGAGACCCTGCAGCTCGGCATCGTCGAGCGCGGACGCGTCGCCGCGAAGATAGCGATCGAACGGCGCATCCGGGGTGATCAGAGTCGCTTCGAACAGGGCGATGGCGTTGCGCAGGTTGCCGAACGTGAGGGGCTCTTGCTGCTTGGGAAAGGCCCTGGCGAACGCCTGCACGTAACCGGGTATGCCGCTGAGCTGTTCCACCACGTGAGCCTCCGTGGTCCCCATCTCCACCGGATTCACCAACGGCCCGCCGGCTTGTTCCTCCAGATTCCTGGCGCGGCCGTCCCAGAACTGGGCCGTGTTGAAGACGGCATTCAGCACCGTCGGCGCGTTGCGGCCGCCGCGTTGCCAGTGATGGCCGATAGCGGTTTCCTGCAGGTCGACACCGCCGAGCCCCACCATGTGGCAGGAGTTGCACGAGATGGCATGGCTTTCAGACAGCCGTGGCTCGAAGTAGAGCATCCGGCCCAGATCCACACGCGCCGGTGTGCTCGGTATATCAGGTATGGCCGGCGGCTGGTGGGGGATGGGCTTGAACAGGTTCTGCGCCCTCGTCAGCAGCGGTTGCTGAGCGTGGACGGCGCCCGCGGCCGCGACCAGAAGGATTACCGTCGTCCGCAGCAGAGTGTTCGTTTGGTGCCGATTCACGATGTGTTCTCCATGGTCGAGCCAGGCGGTCATTGAATAACAGGCGGGCAGCGTCCGCAAAGGCCGCGGAACCGCGTAGCGTGTTGCCGGGATTTCCCGGGGAGTCGGGAATTACCTAGTGATGCGGCTTGTCTACCACAGTACCGTCTTCGCTGCGCTGAAGGAGCATCCACATGAATCGGAAGGTTTTCCCGGCAACTCTGGCGACCTTTGCGGCGACCCTGCTCATATCGCCGTTCCTCTGGGCGGCGGACAGTGCACCGCGCTCGGAGCAGGCAGAGCGCTGCCTGCAGCTCTCACGCCTCGACAAAACCGAGGTGCTCAGCAACCACCAGATTCTGTTCCAGACGCTCGGTCATCAATACTACGTGAATACCCTGCCGTATCCATGTCCGGGGCTCAGGCGCGATTCGACGCTGATGTTCCGCACCTCCATAGACCTGGTCTGCGATGTGGACGTGGTGACCGTCCTGGATCATTTCGGCTGGGGCCTGCGGCCGGGCGCTTCCTGTGGCCTCGGCAAGTTCGATCCGCTGGACCCCGGAGAGGTCAAGCAGCTGCGCCAGGCCGCGCGCGAACGGCCGGCACAGAGCCGTTGACGTCCGTTATGCCCCCACCGCCCGGCAGCGCTGGCACGGCGGTTGCTCCGCCGGGTCAATCGGCGAGTCACGACGAGGCGGCTTTATGACCGGCACGATCGATCCGGACATGCTCGACCGGATACATGCCTGGTGGCGCGCGGCCAACTATCTGTCGGCGGCGCAGATCTACCTGCTGGCGAACCCGCTGCTCGAGGAACCGCTGCGCGTAGAGCACATCAAGCCGCGGTTGCTCGGCCACTGGGGCACCTCGCCGGGGCTCAACTTCATCTACGTGCACCTGAACCGGGCGATCGTCCAGCGCGACCTGGACGTCATCTACCTCACCGGCCCAGGCCACGGCGGTCCCGCTCTGGTGGCCAATACCTGGCTCGAGGGCAGCTACAGCGAGCACTATCCCGAAGTCTCCCGGGACGCCGAAGGCATGGCGCGGCTGGTCAAACAGTTCTCGTTTCCCGGCGGCATCCCCAGTCACTGCGCCCCGGAGACGCCGGGTTCCATCCACGAGGGCGGGGAGCTGGGCTATGTGCTCGCGCACGCCTACGGGGCGGTGTTCGACAACCCGGACCTCATCGCCGCCTGCGTGATCGGAGACGGCGAGGCCGAGACCGGAGCTCTGGCCACCAGCTGGCATTCGAACAAGTTCCTGAACCCGGCCCACGACGGCGCGGTGCTGCCGATTCTGCATCTGAACGGCTGGAAGATCGCGAATCCGGCCGTGCTGGCGCGTCTGCCCGACGCCGAGCTGGAGCAGTTGCTGCGCGGCTATGGCTATCTTCCCCGGCTGGTGGCCGGCGACGATCCGGCCACCATGCACCGGCTGATGGCACAGACGCTGGACGCGGTGCTCGACGAGATCGCCACCATTCAGACCGCCGCCCGGCAGGACGGCTTTCGTAGGCGCCCCGCCTGGCCCATGATCGTGCTGCGCACACCCAAGGGCTGGACCGGGCCGAAGACGGTGGACAATCTGCCCGTGGAAGGCACCTGGCGGGCTCATCAGGTGCCGCTGGCGGGCCTCCGTGAGCATCCGGAACATCTCGAGGCGCTGGAAGCCTGGCTCAGGAGCTATCGGCCGGAGGAGCTGTTCGACGAGGCCGGCCGGCCGGTGCCCTACCTGGCCGACCTGGCGCCCCGAGGGCCGCGGCGGATGGGCGCCAACCCCCATGCCAATGGCGGTTTGTTGCGCCGCGACCTGCGTATGCCCGACTTCCGCGGCCACGCTGTGACGGTGGAGCAGCCGGGCGCGGTGGTGGCGGAATCCACCCGGGTGCTGGGAGACTTTCTGCGCGACGTGATGAAGCGCAATCTCGATTCGCGCAATTTCCGGGTATTCGGTCCGGACGAGACCGCCTCCAATCGGCTGAGCGCCCTCTACGAGGTGACCGACAAGGTGTTCACCGGCCCCTTCCAGGACGTGGACGAGGATCTCTCCCCCGACGGCCGGGTCATGGAGGTGCTGTCCGAGCACCTGTGTCAGGGCTGGCTCGAGGGCTACCTGCTCACCGGCCGGCACGGCCTGTTTTCCTGCTACGAAGCCTTCATCCATGTCGTCGATTCCATGTTCAACCAGCATGCGAAGTGGCTGAAGGTGAGCCGGCAGATACCCTGGCGGCGTCCCGTTGCGTCGCTCAACTATCTGCTGACCTCCCACGTCTGGCGGCAGGATCACAATGGCTTCAGCCATCAGGATCCGGGGTTCATCGATCACGTGGTCAACAAGAAGGCCGACATCATCCGGGTGTATCTGCCGCCGGACGCCAACACCCTGCTGTGGGTGGCGGACGCGTGTCTGCGCTCGAAAGATTTCGTCAACGTCATCGTCGCCGGCAAGCAGCCCCAGCTTCAGTTCCTGGACATGGAGTCGGCCATCAAGCACTGCGAGGCCGGTGTCGGCATCTGGGAATGGGCCAGCAACGACCGCGGTAGCGATCCGGACGTGGTGATGGGGTGCGCCGGGGACGTGCCGACCCTGGAGACCCTGGCGGCGGTGTCGATGCTTCGTGAGTTCTTTCCGGAGCTCAAGGTGCGGGTGGTGAACGTGGTGGACCTGATGACCCTGCAGCCGGAGTCCGAGCATCCGCACGGCCTCCCGGATCGTGACTTCGACACCATCTTCACCCGGGACAAGCCCGTCATCTTCGCCTATCACGGCTATCCGTGGCTGATTCATCGGCTCACCTACCGGCGCAGCAATCATCACAACCTGCATGTGCGCGGATACAAGGAGGAAGGCACTACAACCACGCCGTTCGACATGGCGGTGCTGAACGACATGGACCGCTTCGATCTGGTCGCCGACGTGATCGACCGGGTGCCGAAGCTCGGTCCAGAGGCCGCCTACGCCAAGCAGACCATCCGCGACAAGCTCATCGAGCACGAGCAATACATTCACGCGCACGGGGAAGACATGCCCGAGATCCGCAACTGGCGTTGGCAAGACTAGTGGCCTGTAACGGGTATTTGTGTACTCCTGCGCGGTCTGTGCGGTGCCTGGGCGAGGCGGCGTCGCGCCGGCGTGGCCAGCGCCACGTCAAGCGGCGTCAACGAAGCACAGGGGCTGCACAGGCCGCGCCCTGCGGGAGGCTGCCTGCGGTCCAGGGCCCGTGTTGCGCCTCGTCGACGTATCGATGATACGCCTTCCTCAGCGCGCCTTGCCCCTGAACCGCAGGCAGCCTCAGGGGTCCACGAATACCCGTTACAGGCCACTAGGGGTAGGGCAGTGAGGGAGGGAGACCGAATCGTGGTGGTGAACGCCGGCGCTTCGACGTTGAAGGTGACGTTGCTGGAGGCGGCCGACGGCAGTGTGCGGCCGCTGGAGCGGACGCAGCGGGAGTGGCAGGGTGCTGCGATGTCGGGTGAGGTGGCCCACGAGGTCCTGCAGGAGGCGCTCGACTGTCTCGCTGCCCGGCCCCAGGCGATCGGGTTTCGGCTGGTGCACGGTGGCGAGCGGTTCGTGGCACCCACCCGGATCACGGACCAGGTGATCCGGGAGCTCGAGGCGCTCATACCCCTGGCGCCCCTGCACAACGCACCGGCGGTTGCGGCCATACGGGCGCTGCGCCGCCAGTTCCCGGACGTGCCCGCGGTCGCCGTCTTCGACACCGCGTTTCATGCCGCCCGGCCGGCGGCGTCCACCCGCTACGCGTTGCCCGACGAGCTGGTGGCGACGTTCGCCCTGCGCCGTTACGGTTTCCACGGAATCGCCCACGCCTCGCTGGTTGAGGCACTCGCCCGTGCCGAGGACGTGGCGGTGGACGACGTTTGTGCGGTGACCCTGCAACTCGGCGCCGGGTGCTCCGCCTGCGCCGTCCGCCATGGCCGCTCGGTGGAGACCTCCATGGGCTACACCCCGCTGGAGGGGCTGGTGATGGCGACCCGCTGCGGCAGCGTCGATCCCGCCATCGTGGTGCGGCTGATGCGGGCCGGCTACGAGGCAGACCGCATCGACGAGCTGTTGACCCGGCAATCGGGTCTGCTGGCGCTGGCAGGCACCGCCGACATGCGCAAGATCCTGACCGCGGCGGCTGCCGGCGACGGCGCGGCCGAGGAGGCGCTGGAAGTCTTCTGTCATCGCATCGTGCTTACGGTCGGCGGCTACCTCACCCTGCTCGGCGGGGAGGGCGCCGTGGTGTTCGGCGGCGGCATCGGTACCCACGCCCCGGAGATCCGCAGCCGGGTGGCCGCCGGCCTTGCGGCGTGGGGCGTGGTCCTCGACCCCGAGGCCAACCGGCGGAACCAGCCGGGGCGCATATCGGCGGCGGGATCGCGCGAGGTGCATGCCCTGGCCACGGATGAAGAGACCGTGATCGGCCGTGCCGTGGCGGCGTACCTGTCATGATGCTGGCAGGCGACATCGGCGGCACGAAGTCGATACTGGCAGTGTTCGCCGAGGCGGCCGGTGTGCTGGAGTGCGTGCACGAGCGGCGGTTCGCGAGCCGCGACCATGTGTCTCTGGAAGCGCTTCTGAGTGCTTTTCTCGCCGATGTGCCCGGTCTGCACATCGACGCCGCCTGCTTCGGCGTGGCGGGCCCCGTGATCGACGGTACCTGCAACGCCACCAATCTGGCGTGGTACATGGAGGAATCGTCCCTTGCGCGCCATCTGAAGACGCCCCGGGTGACCCTGCTCAACGATCTGGAAGCTGCCGCCTATGGCATGCTGTTTCTCACCGAGGCGGAGACCGTGGTGCTGAATGCGGGCGTCGGCCCCGGGCTGCACGGCAACATTGCAGTGTTGGCCGCCGGCACCGGCCTCGGCGAAGCCATCGTCTACTGGGACGGGGCAGCCCATCATGCCATCGCCACCGAAGGCGGCCACGCCGACTTCGCGCCCCACAGCGAGCGCGAGATCTCGCTGCTCAGGTTCCTGCGAGCCCGCTACGGCGGCCACGTCAGCTACGAGCGGGTACTGTCCGGCGCCGGCCTCGTGAACGTCTACGAGTTTCTTCGCGAGAGCACCGGCGTGGTGGCGCCGAAGTGGCTCACCGCCGCCCTCGCTGCCGGAGATCCGGCCGCCGAGATTGCCCGCGCCGGCCTCGCCGGCGAGGACCGGATCTGCCGGGAAGCGCTGTCGCTGTTCGCCCACGTCTACGGGGTGGAAGCGGGTAATCTGGCTCTCAAGTGCATGGCCCGCGGCGGCGTGTTCGTGGGCGGCGGCATGGCGCCCAAGGTGCTGCCGGCGCTTCAGGACGGCACCTTCATGCGCGGTTTCACGGACAAGGGACGCTTTCGCGATCTGCTGAACGGCATACGGGTGTGCGTGGCGCTGCGTACTGACACGGGCCTGGAAGGTGCGGCGCGCTACGCGGCGAAGCTCGCCGATGGTTGATCCGGTGGCAACCGCCGCGCTCTCCGGGTCGCGGCCCCGGTCGCAACCCTTCGACGATCCTCTGTGGTTCAAAGACGCCATCGTCTATCAGCTCCACGTCAAAGCCTTCAAAGATTCCAACGGCGACGGCGTGGGCGACTTCCGCGGCCTGACGGAGAAGCTCGGCTACATTGCCGATCTCGGCGTGAACACCATCTGGCTGCTGCCGTTCTATCCTTCGCCCATGAAGGACGACGGCTACGATGTGGCCGACTACCGGAGCATTCATCCGGCGTACGGCAGCCGGGCCGATTTCCGGCGCTTCGTGCGACAGGCGCACCGCCGCGGCATCCGGGTGATCATCGAGCTGGTGGTGAACCACACGTCCGATCAGCACGCGTGGTTTCAGGCTTCCCGGCGGGCGCCGCGAGGCTCGGCGAAACGCAACTACTACGTCTGGAGCGACAGCGACGACCGTTACGCGGGCACCCGCGTCATCTTCACCGATACCGAGACGTCCAACTGGACCTGGGATCCGCTGGCCCAGCAGTACTACTGGCACCGCTTCTTCTCCCATCAGCCGGATCTCAATTTCGCCAACCCGTCGGTAGTCCGCGCGGTGATGCGGGTGATGCGGTTCTGGCTCGACATGGGCGTGGACGGTCTGCGGCTGGACGCCGTGCCGTATCTGTGTGAGCGGGAGGGGACCAGCAACGAGAACCTGCCGGAGACCCACGCGGTGCTGAGGCAGCTGCGCGCCATGGTCGACCTGCATTACCAGGACCGCATGCTGCTCGCCGAAGCGAACCAGTGGCCCGAGGACGTGCTGGAGTATTTCGGCGCCGGCGACGAGTGCCACATGGCCTACCACTTTCCGCTGATGCCGCGCATGTTCATGGCGGTGGCCCAGGAGGACCGTCACCCGGTGGTGGAGATTCTCGAGCAGACGCCGGCCATTCCGCCGACCTGTCAGTGGGCCGTGTTCCTGCGCAACCACGACGAGCTGACCCTGGAAATGGTCACCGACGAGGAACGCGACTACATGTACGAGGCTTACGCCCGGGACCCGCGGGCCCGCATCAACGTCGGCATCCGTCGCCGGCTGGCGCCGCTCGTTGACAACGACGCGGAACGCATCCGGCTGCTCACCAGCATGCTGCTGTCCATGCCGGGCTCACCAATCCTGTACTACGGCGACGAGCTGGGCATGGGCGACAACATCTACCTGGGTGACCGCAACTCGGTGCGCACGCCCATGCAGTGGACGTTCGACCGCAACGCCGGGTTCTCCGCCGCCGATCCTCAGCAGCTCTACCTGCCGCCGGTGATGGATCCAGTGTACGGCCACGAGGTGGTGAACGTGGAGGCGCAGTCCCGCCAGGTGACCAGCATGCTGAACTGGACCCGGCGTCTGATCGCGGTGCGCAACAGCACGGCGGCATTCGGCCGGGGGACGCTCACCATGCTGGCGCCGGGCAACCGGCGGGTGCTGGCCTACGTCCGGGAGCAGGAGGATGAAACGATCCTCTGCGTAGCCAACCTCGCGCGTGCTGCCCAGCCGGTGGAGCTGGACCTGTCCCGTTTCAAGGGCATGGTCCCGGTGGACATGATGGGGCGTTCGCCGTTCCCGCCGGTGGGCGATCTGCCCTACCTGCTGACCCTGTCGGGTCACGGGTTCTTCTGGTTCCGCCTCACCCGCGAGGCGGACGTGCCGGACTGGCACGTCGAGGGGCTGCCGCGCAGCGATCTGGTCACCCTGGTGCTGACCGGCGGCTGGCAGAGCTTCTTTCCGGAGCAGCTGCCGCCGGAGCGCCGCAACGTGGCTGCCAACCTGACCGAGCGTTTCGCCCGCCGGGCGCTCCCGCGGTTTCTCGAGGCCAGCCGCTTCGTCGACCCCCGCGGCGTCCGCATCGCGTCGGTGGACGTGCAGCGGCAGATGCTCTGGGAGACCGCAGCAGGCGCCTACCTGCTGGTCTGGGCGCGGGCGCGGCTGTCCGGGGGCGTAGCGCAGCCGTGCTTTCTGCCCCTGGCGATCGCCTGGGGCAGAGATCAGCAGCCACCCGTCCGCGAGCTGCTGCCGGCGGCGGTCGCACGGGTACGGGAACGTGGCCGGATGGGCGTGCTCTACGAAGCTGAGCGGGACGCCGGGTTCTGTCACATGCTGCTGGACGGAATTCGCCGCTGCGCCGAGCTGCCGGTAAACGCAGGTCTGGTGCGCTTCCTCGCGTCCGCCGCCGCCGGCGACCTGCTGCAGAGCGCGTCGCCTGACACAGAGCTCCGCGCGCTGCAGGGTGAGGGGGCCAACAGCGTCGTGCGCGTCGGCGACGGTGTGGTGCTCAAGGTGCTTCGGCATGCCACAGCGTTTCCCGGCGCGGCGCTCTCCATCGGGCGGTATCTCACCGAGCACACCTCGTTCGGGAACTGCCCGCGATGGCTCGGTGCGGCCGTGCTCGACGACGAGGACGGCAGCGCCGTGCTGGCCCTGGCCGAGACGTTCGTCAGCAACCAGGGCGATGCACGCCGATACCTCGCCGACCATCTCCAGCGCTTTCTCGACGAGGTTCAGCTTCGGCCGGTCGAGGAGACCCGGCAGATCGTCGACGGCGTGCACGCCGGCAGCGAGGCACTGCTTCGCACGTTGGGTGCTCGAACCGGCGAGCTGCACCGCGCGTTGGCGCCGGCCGAGGCGCCGGGTCCCGAGTTTCAGCCGGTGCCGGTGGACGGCGATGACGTGGCCCGATGGACGGCGGAGGTGGAAGGTGCGACGGCTCTGACGCTGTCACGGCTGGCGGCCGCGGCAGAGCAGCTGCCCGCGCTCGCTCGGGACGCGGTGGCGGAGGTGCTCGCCCGGCGCGCGGCGCTGGAGACACGGATCGGCGCGGCTCGACGCGCCCGTTTCGCCGGGTTCGCCAGCCGCTACCACGGGGATTTCCACCTTGGCCACGTGCTCGTCAATGGCAACGACGTCGTGCTGACCAGCTTTCAGGACGACCCGTTGCTCGAGCCCAGCCACCGGCTCGGCCGCAAACACAGTCCGCTCCGCGACGTGGCGGCCATGCTCCGCTCTCTGGACCGGGTCGCGCGGTCGGCGATGCGGGTGATCGGTGAGCTGCCTATCGGCGATCCGTCATTGCTGCGCGGCTTTGCCCTCGACTGGCTGGCACGAGCGGAACGCGCTTTCCTGATCGGCTACGCCGAAACCACCGAAGGCTCGGGAATTTACGGGCCGTCCTTCGATCAGGCGCTGCCGGTCGTCGAGCTGTTTGTGCTGGAGCGCGTGCTCCACGAGCTGCGGGCCGGGCTCGACCTTGGCGGCCAGGCGGTGGAAGGGGCCGCCGCCGCGCTGCAGAGACACCTCACCGAGGGCTTCCACCCGATCGACGCCAGGTGAAGGCGGGCGCGTCCTGCTGACGGTCCGTGCCTGGCACCCCCCTTGCTTGACCCCCTCGACCCCCTTGAACGGACGGATCGACGATGGCCGAACCACAGCGTCAGCGCCGGCATGGCGAGGAAGCGGATGATGAAGCGAGTTCGTCAGGCAGCTTGGAGGAAAAGAGTCTGGAAGCCACGGTCTCGGAGCTCGACGCAGACGTCGAATCGGGGCTGGCCGCCGAGGAGGCGAAGCGCCGGCTCGATCAGCGAGGGCCCAACAGCATCGAGGAAGAGCAGAAGAACCCGATCCTCGCGTTCCTTCTCTACTTCTGGGGCCCCATTCCGTGGATGCTGGAGGCGGCCTGCGCGCTGTCCGCAGTCGCCGGGCGCTGGGAGGAGTTCGGCGTCATCCTTGCGATGCTGCTCATCAACGGTGGGGTGGGATGGTGGCACGAAAGTCAGGCCGAGAAGGCCGTGGCGGCGCTCAAGGAGACTCTGGCGCCGAAGGCGCGGGTGATCCGGGACGGCGAGCAGCAGACCGTGGACGCCCGGGAGCTGGTGGCGGGCGACATCATCGTGCTGCGGCGGGGCGACGTGGTGCCCGCCGACGCCAGGCTGGCGCAGGGCGATCTGTCGCTTGATGAGTCCGCCATGACCGGCGAGTCGCTGCCGGTGGAGAAGGGATCCGAGGATGGGATCTTCAGCGGTACCGCGGTCAAGAGCGGTGAAGCGCATGCGCTGGTAACTGCCACCGGGTCGGACACGAGGCTGGGCCGCACGGTGGAGCTGGTGTCCGAGGTGGACGACCGCTCGCACTTCCAGAAGGCGGTGCTCCGCATCGGCTATTTTCTGATGGCGGCCACGGCGGCGCTGGTGGTGGCGGTGGTCGTCACCGAGCTGCTGCGCGGGCGAAGCTGGATGGACGTGCTGGTGTTCGCGCTGATTCTGACGGTCGCCGGCATCCCGGTTGCGCTGCCTGCGGTGATGTCGGTGACCATGGCGGTGGGCGCCCGGCGTCTCGCCGCGCAGAAGGCCATCGTCTCGCGGCTGTCGGCCATGGAAGAGCTGGCCGGCGTGGCGCTGCTGTTTTCCGACAAGACCGGCACCCTCACGGCCAACGAGCTCGAGCTCCAGGATCCGGTGGTCATCGATGCCGAGGACGCAGACGATCTGGTGCTGATGGCGGCGCTCACTGCCGACCGCGGGGGAGAGCCGGATCCCATCGACGCCGCCATTCTGGCAGCAGTCGACGAACAGCGGCTCGAAGGGTACCGGATCGAGGAGTTCGAGCCGTTCGACTCCACCAGCAAGCGGGCGCAGGCGAAGGTCTCCGCGGACGGCCAGTCGTTCCGGGTGGCGAAGGGTGCGCCGCAGGTTCTTCTGGAGCTGTGCGAAGGCGATCGGTCGCTTGCCGACCGGGTTTCGAAGGAGGTCGACCGGTTGGGCGAAGAGGGCTTCCGGGCGCTGGGCGTGGCTCGCGAGGACGCTGGCCGATGGCGCTATCTCGGTCTTCTGTCGTTGTTGGATCCGCCGCGGGAAGGCGCCGACGCGGTGGTTCGGGAAGCCGGCGAGCACGGCGTCGACGTGCGCATGGTGACCGGAGACCATCAGGCCATCGGTCGCCAGGTAGCGAAGCAGGTGGGTCTCGGCGAGAACGTCCTGGAAGCCGGCGATTGGCTCCGCTCGGACGGCGAGGAAGACGTCAAGCGGGTGCTTGCCGCGGACGGCTTCGCCGAAGTCACCCCGGAGGACAAATTCAACATCGTCGATCGCTTCCGCCGCGAGGGTCGAATGGTCGCCATGACCGGCGATGGCGTCAACGATGCCCCGGCCCTCAAGAAGGCGGACGTGGGGTTCGCCGTGGCGTCGGCGACCGATGCCGCCCGCGCGGCGTCGGACATCGTTCTGACCGAGCAGGGTCTCGGGGTCATCATCGGCGCCATCGAGGAAGCGCGCCGTATCTTCGAACGGATGCTGAGCTACGCGACCTTCCGCATTGCGGAGACGATCCGCATGGTGGTGTTCATCGCGGTTGCGATCATGGTGCTCGGAATCTACCCCGTCACCGCCATCATGGTGGCGATGATCGCGATTCTGAACGACATCCCCATCATGACCATCGCCACAGACAACACGCGCACCTCGGCCGAGCCCGTGCGCTGGAACATGCGCTGGGTGCTGGCAGACGCCACGGTGCTCGGTCTCGCCGGTGTGGTGGCCTCGTTCACGGTGCTGTGGTTCGCCCGCGACTATCTCCATCTGCCGACAGGGAGTTGCAGACCGTGCTGTTCCTGAAGCTCCTGGTCGCCGGTCACATGACCATCTACGTGACCCGGGTACGCGACTGGTTCTGGCGCCGGCCGTGGCCGAGCGCGACCCTGTTCATCGCGCTCGAGTCCACTCAGGTGCTGGGCACCCTGGCAGCCGTCTTCGGCTGGCTGGTGATGCCGATTCCCTGGTGGCTGGCCGCCGGCATGTGGGGTTACGCCATCGTCTGGATGTTCCTGCTGAGCGCCGTGCGGGTGTTCGCCTTCCGGCGGCTGCGGCCGAAGCTGGTGGCCGGCTGCCGGGGAACTCCGATGGCATTATGGCGCGCTGCTCCCGGCAGTATCCGCGCCATGGCCAGCGGTGTCCAGAGCGCCTGTGATCGCCCCCGGCAGAGCCCTGCCGTTCGGCGCGTCGCGGGACGGCGATGCGGTTAACTTCGCGGTGTTCAGCCGCCATGCCGAGAGCGTGGAGCTATTGCTGTTCGCCGACGGCGAGCAATCGGCCGTCCCCTGGCACACCGTGAGCCTCGCATCCGGCTGTCACCGCACCGGCGACGTCTGGCACGTGCGGCTGTCGGGTCTGCCGGCGGACGTCACTTTCGCCTGGCGGGTGCACGGCCCGTTCCGGCCGGAGCAGGGACACCGTTTCGATGCCGACCGGGTGCTGCTCGATCCTTATGCCCTGGCGCTGACGGGTACGGAGCGCTGGAACGCTGGCGCTGAAAGCCGGCGGCTGAGCCAGCGACGGGGAGCGGACGCCGAAGCCGAGCGGGAGCTGATGGCGAAGCCCCGCTGTCTCACCGCCCATCCCGCCGGTTTCGACTGGGAAGGCGATTGCCCGCTGCAGCGTCCCTGGGCGGAGACGGTCATCTACGAGACCCACGTACGCGGCCTCACCGCGGACCCGTCCGCGCTGTGCACTCGGCCCGGCACGTTCGCTCGGCTTGACCGAAAAGATCCCGCACTTCCGCGAGCTCGGCGTCACCGCCGTCGAGCTGATGCCGGTGCAGGAGTTCTTCGAGCAAGACGTGCCGCGCCGCGACCCCGCGACCGGTGAACGGCTCAAGAACTACTGGGGCTACGACACCGTGGCCTTCTTCGCTCCCAAGGAAAGCTACGGCACCGGCGCGTATCCGGGCTGTCAGGTGTCGGAGTTCAAGTCCATGGTGCGGGCCCTGCATCGGGCGGGCATCGAGGTGATCCTCGACGTGGTATTCAACCACACGGCGGAAGGCGATCAGCGGGGGCCCACTCTGAATTTCCGCGGTCTGGACAACAGCATTTACTACCTTCTCGCTCCCGACCGCCGCTATTACCTCAACTACTCAGGCTGCGGAAACACCTTGAACTGTGGCCATCCGGTGGTGCGCGACTACATCCTCGACTGCCTGCGCTACTGGGTCGTCGACATGCACGTGGACGGCTTCCGCTTCGATCTGGCGTCGGTGCTGGGCCGGGACGAGCAGGGGCGGCCTTCCGAGCAATCCGCCGCTTCTGGAGAGGATCGCCGAAGATCCGATCCTGCGGAACGTCAAGCTGATCGCGGAAGCGTGGGACGCGGGGGGCGCATATCAGGTTGGCAGCTTTCCCGGCCAGCGCTGGTCGGAATGGAACGGCCGCTACCGCGACGATGTGCGTCGGTTCTGGCGCGGCGACCGCGGCATGGCCGGCGCCTTCGCCAGTCGGCTGTGCGGCAGCGCCGACATCTACGAGCGCCCCGGCAAGCGGCCGGTCCACAGCATCAACTTCGTCACCGCCCACGACGGCTTCACTCTCAACGATCTGGTCAGCTATGCCCGCAAGCACAACGAGGCCAACGGGGAGGCCAACCGGGACGGAAGTGATACCGAGTTCAGCGACAATTGCGGGGTGGAAGGACCGACCACCGATCCGGCGATCGAGGCCGTCCGGCAGCGCCAGATCAGGAACTTCCTTGCCACACTGCTGTTGTCCCGCGGCGTGCCGATGCTGCTCGGCGGTGACGAGTTCCGGCGCAGCCAATGCGGCAACAACAACGCGTATTGCCAGGACGGTCCGGTGTCGTGGTACGACTGGCGCCTGCTGGACCGTCACCGGGATCTGGTGAGCTTCACCGCTCGGCTGATTGCGTTTCGCCGCGCCCACCGTGTGCTCTGCTCGCCGGAGTTCTTCAGCCGCACCGAGCTGGTCTGGTTCGCCGCCGACGGCCGGTACCCCGACTGGGACGGCGGCCGCTCGGAGCTCGGCTGCGGCATCTTTCCCGCCGACGGCGCGACGCCGTTGTGCCTGCTGTTCAACCCGACGCGGTCGCCGGTGCGGTTCGCGGCCCCGCCACGGCTGTCCGGAGACGGCTGGCAGGTGGCCATCGACACAGCTGCGCCCGACGGCGGAGCGCAGCCGTGGTCACTAACCGAGCGCTCGCTGCAGGTGCTGTCGGCAGGCTGACGGGCCGGCCGCAGCCGTCGGAGCGCTCGCCAGAGCGCAACCGGTTACCCCCACTGCTTCATGCGCCCCCTTCGCCGCGCCCGAGTTGCTGCTCCAGGCGCGCCAGCACGTCGCGCTTCTGCTTCAGCCCTTCGCGATAGTCCATGGAGTCGGTGTCGGCGATCTCGTAGCTCAGATTCTTCAGCGTGCTCTGGATGGTTTCGCGCAGGGTCTCGGCTTCTTCATTCGTCAGATCCAGTCGGGGCATGGTGGTCGTCTCCTCGTTTGCTGGCGATATTACCGGATCGCGGGCGTTCACGGTCTGCCGACGGCCTGATACACGGCGCGCACCAGCCGGCCGCCCCGGGTGTCGGCCTCGAGGCCCGGCTGCATCTGATTCATGGCATAGCCGAAGGCGATCTGCCGTACCGGATCCGCGAAGCCGAACGAGCCGCCCGCTCCGCTGTGGCCGAAGGACGTAGCCTCGGGTCCGTACTGCGGCGGCGTGTTCAGGATGAAGCCGCGCCCGCGCCGCATGGGCATGCCGAGAACGAGGTCGTTCTGGTCCGCCACTTCCTGCCGCGTGGCGGCCGCGATGGCCGCGGCGGAGACCAGCGATCGGCCACGGCACTCGCCACCGCAGGCAAAGGGCACGTAGACCCGCGCGATTCCGCGGGCATTGGCCTGGCCATTGGCGGCCGCGATCTCTGCCGCGCGCCAGTTGCGGGAGGATGCGTCCTGGAACGGCCGGATCACCGGATTCTGCAGCGCCACCGGGTAGAGCCGCGGCATCTGCGGCATGACCACAGGGCCGCTGCCTTCCGCCGCGCCCGGTTTGCTCCGCGCGTGGTTCGGGCCGATCATCACCGCGCAGCGGTCCATCTCGGACTCCGGCAGGCCGATGTAGCAGTCGCCGTCGGCGCCGGCCGGCTCCGCGACCCGGGAGCGGAAGTACTGGCCGAGGGTCATTCCGGCAGTTCGGCGGATCAGCTCGCCGGGCAGGTAGCCCCAGGTGACGGCGTGGTAGCCGGCTCCCTCACCAGGCGTCCACCAGGGCTCCATCTCCGCCAGCAGGCGGGTCATCTTTTCCCAGTCGTAGAGGTCCTCGACGATGATCGGTTGCCGCAGCCCGCACACGCCTCCCTGGTGGGACAGCAACTGCCCGACCGTCAGCGCGTCCTTGCCGTGGCGGCCGAACTCCGGCCAATAGCGGGTCACCTTGGCCTGGTAATCGAGCAGGCCCTCGTCTACGGCGACAGCCACTGCCGCGGCGGCGAGGCCCTTGGTGGTCGAGTAAACGTTCACCAGGGTGTCCTGCCGCCACGGCTCGCTGCACTCCCGGTCGCGGAAGCCGCCCCACAGATCGACCACGGTCTCGCCGCCGACGATCGCGCAGAAGCTCGCACCGATCTCGATATCGTCGGTGAAGTTACGTTCGAACACCTCGCGCACCGGTTCGAAGCCGGGGGCGACGGAGCCTTCGATGACGAGGCGATCGGTGGTGAGTTCGCTCATGGGACGGTTCCTCCGGTGGGTTTCATGCGGGCGATGATAGCCTCGGAGCCGGTGACGACGTCCAGCAGCTCCGCGGTGATGGCCGCCTGGCGCAGGCTCTGCTGCTCGTGCGCCAGCTTGTCGAGCTTGTCGCCGATGTTGTGATCGGCGCGCCTGCATCACCGCGAGCCGCGCGCCGTTCTCGCTGGCCAGCGATTCCGTCACCATCCGGGTGATCTCGGCGAACAGGTATTCGCCGGCCAGGCGGTCGAGCAGGCGCTCCGGGGCCAGCTGGTGCAGCGGCGGCGGCCGCGCCGGTCCTCGCCAGCAGGGCAGGATCCAGCGGCAGGATGCGGCGGCGCTCCACGTCGAAGCCGCCGCCGCGCCGATAGCGGGCGAACACCGCGTCGGCGACGGCGACGGCGGCCAGCGAATCGGCGATCGCGCGGGTGGTGGCGAGGATGCCGCCCATGTGGGTCGGCATAGCGAAGCTGTGGTCCACCTCGAGCCTCCGCTCCGCCGCGCGTCAGCACGCCTTTGCGGCCCACCACCGCCAGCCGCTGGCCCGGGCGCACGCGCGGCCGCCGGCCTGCTCCAGCAGACGCTCGTTGAAAGCGCCCACGAAGCCGTGCTCGGAGCACACGACCAGCAGCACGGCCGGCTCCGCATCGCGTGCAGCCCGCATCGGCCGCGCGCGCGGCCCTGCAGCCCGGCGCCTCGGCGATAGCGTCCTCCACGACCTCCGCATAGCGGCGTATGCCGGCCAGGGACGCTTGCGCCTCCTGGATGTGCGAGGCGGCGAGGGCGCGCATGGCCCGGACCAGGTCGCGAAGCTCCGCGAGGCTGGTCATTCTGGCCCGAAGGCGAGCGATCGGCTCCACGTCAGGGTGGCCCCGCCGTGCTGTCCCCGACCAGCGCGCGCAGCCCCTCGAGCAGACTTCGCGGCGGTCCTCGTCGCCAGCTCGCCCTGGCGGTGATGCGCGCAGCCGCGGCGGGACAGCGCCGGGCCAGGGTCTCCGTGCAGCGACGGCCTGCAGCGCACGGATCCGTTCCGAGGCCACGTCGTCCAGCAGGCCTTCGTGAACCGCCAGCAGCAGCGCCACGTGCTCGGCCAGGCTGCGGGGCCGGAATTCGCTCTGGGCGAGGATGGCGCGGATGCGCCGGCCGTGCTCGATGGTGCGCTGGGTGCGTTCGTCCACCATGGCCCCGAAGCGGGTGAACACCTCGAGCTCGAGAAACTGCGCGTAGGCGAGCTTCAAGGTCTCGGCCAGCGCCTTCATGGCCGGCGCCTGGGTCTTGCCGCCCACCCGGGAGACGCTCATGCCCGACGTTCACGGCCGGCTTCTGGCCTTCGTAGAAGAGCTTCGGCTCCAGATAGATCTGGCCGTCGGTGATGGAGATCAGGTTGGTCGGAATGTATGCGGTGAGGTTGCCTTCCTGGGTTTCGGCAATGGGCAACGCCGTCAGCGAGCCGCCGCCGAGCTCGGCGGACAGCCGTGCCGCACGTTCCAGCAGCCGGGCGTGGATGTAGAACACGTCGCCGGGATACGCCTCGCGGCCCGGCGGCTTGCGCAGCAGCAGAGAGAGCTGACGGTAGATGATCGCGTGCTTGGTCAGATCGTCGATGACCAGCAAGGCATCGCGGCCCTGGTCGCGATAGTGCTCGGCCATGGTGCAGGCGGCGTAGGGCGTGAGCCATTGGGCGCCGGGCGGCGCGTCGGCTCCCCACCACGAAGATGCAGCGGTCGATGGCGCCGTGGCGGCGCACCGCATCCACCACCTGATTGACGGCCGAGCTCTTCTGCCCGACGGCGGCGTACACGCAGATCACGTCGCTGTCGCGCTGGTTGATCATGGCGTCGACGGCCACGGCCGTCTTGCCGGTCTTGCGGTCGCCGATGATGCAGCTCCCGCTGACCCGCGGCCGAGCGGAATCATGGCGTCGATGACCGTGAGGCCCGTCATCAGCGGCTCGCTGACCAGATCCCGGTCGACGATGGCCGGTGCCGGCGCGCTCGATGGGGTCCCGGCGCTCGGCGGCGATGGCAGGTCCGCCGTCCAGCGGGGCACCGGTGGAGTCCACCACGCGGCCCAGCAGGGCGTCGCCCACCGGCACCCGGATGACTTCGCCGGTGCCCGCGCACCCGGCTGCCGGCGCCGACCCCGGCCCGCCGCCGAGCAGCACGCAGCCGATCCACGCTCGCTCACCTCAGCGCCAGGCCGAGCGGTGCCGTCCTCGAACTCGAGCAGCTCGTCCAGGCGCGTCCAGGGCAGACCGGAGACCGTCGCGACACCGTCGCCCACGTGGTCCACCCGGCCCATGTGCTCCAGGCCCGGTTCCGGCGCGCAGCGCCGCGGCGCGGCCGGCGGCCGTCGCCAGCCAGCGTTCCAGATCCTCACGCAGCGTGGTCATCGCTCTCCAGCAGCTCCCGCGCTTTGCGCAGCTGCTCCTTCCAGGTCAAGCGCAGCACGGCGTGGGGAAACCTGCAGCTCGGCGCCGCCCACCAGCGTCCGGGTCGGTGACGAACCCGGGGCTACAGCGGACGGCCGAGGCCGGCGCCAGCCGCTCGGTCCAACGGCTGCGCTCGCGCCTCGCCGAGCGGCGTCGGCGGTGGCGACCGTGAGGCCGGCCGCCGCGGCCGGCGACGTCGTTCTGCAGACGTTCCCGTTCCAGCTCCGGCAGCGCGGTCGATCTGCTCGCCAGCCGCCCGAGGAATACGTCGTCGGCCGGCGGAGGATCATCCGCGCAACAGCTCCGCCGCCAGCTCCGCCGCCAGAGTCGGCCACCTGTCCCCGAATGTCCGCGAGGGCCGCGGCGCGTTCCGCCGCCAGGCTCGCCCGGGCGTGGTCGAGCAGCTCCTCGGGCCTCGCGGCGCGCGCCGTCCAGGATCTCCTGGCGCTGGGCGTCCATCTCCTCGTGCACGCGGTTGCGCAGGGCCTGGTGCTCGTGCTTCGAGCGTCTCGCGCTGCGGCCTCCAGCTGCATGGCGCGTCTGCTCCGCCTGTTGCTCGCGCTGGGCCGCCTCCTCGAACGCCTGCTGGGCGAGCTGCCGGCGCTTCTCGATCACGGCTCGCGCCGGCCGATAGAGAAAGCGCGCCAGCAACCACACCAGGATCAGGAAGTTGACCGCCTGCAGGCCAGCGTCCACCAGTCGATCTGCATGGTGGGCCCGGGCTATCCCACGAATGGATTGGCGTAGAGCAGGCAGCAGCGCGATCACCAGACAGTAGATGGCCATGGTCTCGATCATGGCCAGCCCCACGAACAGCGTTCGCGACAGCACGCCGGCTGATTCCGGCTGGCGGGCGATGGCGTCCATGGCCGCGGCAATGGCGCGGCCCTCGCCCAGCGCCGGCCCGAGGGCGCCGAACGAGACGGCGATGACCGCGCCGATGATGCTCAGGTTCTGCGAGGCTCGTATTCCATACCGTTTCCTTTGCTCGTTGTTCTGTCGGCGTCACCCGGCTTCCGCTGCCGCTGACCGCGGCGCCGATGAAGACGGTGGCGAGCACCGTGAAGATGTAGGCCTGGATGATGCCGATCAGGATGCCGAGCAGCATGAACGGGATGGGCACCAGCAGACCCGGCCAGCAGCACGACGATGCCGATGACCAGCTCGTGGCTCATGATGTTGCCGAACAGACGAACCATCAACGAGAACGTGCGGGTGATCTCCGAGAGCACGTTCAGCGGCAGCAGCAGCGGGTTCGGCATCACGTAGCGCCGCAGGTACTGGCAGCACGCCCGGGCCCGTACCCCGAAGACGTGCACCGACAGGAATACGATGGCCGCCAGTGCGGCCGGCGTCTCCAGATGGCCCGGTGGGTGGTTTCACCCCGGGCACCACGGCGGACAGGTTGGCGCACACCAGAAACAGGAACAGCGTGCCCAGCAGCGGCAGAAACGGCCAGGGATCGCCGCGGACCACCTCGCGCACCTGCCTTCGAAGGTCTCGACGACGGTTTCCAGCACGGTCTGCAGCGAGCCGCCGCCCGACCGTCGGCCGCGGCGCAGGCCCGAGCCAGGAGACGATGGTCAGCAGCGCCATGATCACCCAGGTGGTGACCACTGGCCGGCTCACGGGCACCGGGCCCGAGGTGAAACACCACGTCGGGGCGCGAGGGGCCGGGCGTCATTCCCCGCGCACCTGTCTGCCATGCCAGACAGCAGCCGACGCAGATGCCGAGGAAGATCATCGCGCCGGTGAAGGTGATGCCGGTGTCGAACCGGCCGTCGAGCCAGCGTCCGAGCAGAATGCCGAGCAGGGTGGGAGTCACGATCGAGCCAGCCCAGGGAGCCGATCATCGACAGGTTCTGCCACAGCGAACGCTCGCCCTCCTGCTGCCAGCGGTCGCGCCGTTCCTCCCGCAGACGGATCGCGCCTGGTGCATTCTCTGTCGTGCTCGTCGTCGTTGACGCAGGATGTTCATGCGGACGACTCAGCCCTCCATGCATCCGGGGCCGCAGCAGCGTCGCGCCCCCGCGTCGGGCTGTCGACCGGCCTCCAGATAACGCTGGAGCTGGCGGATCGCGGCCAGATGCAGCCGGGTCGCGCTGACCCGGGATGCCTGCTCGGAGCGGGCCTCGCTCGCGGAACCGCTCGAGCACCGCCCCCCCCAGGCGCTGCAGGGTATCTTCGCCTACCGCGGCTCCGGGTCGCGATCTCCACCACGCTCGCCGTCGCGCACGGTGAGCACACCGCCACGCACCGCCAGGTGATGCTCGACTCCGTCTCCGACCTCGCCAGGTTACCACCGACACGGCCAGCACGGTGACGAAGTCCGCGTGGCCCGGGAAGTATGCCGAACGCGCCGGTCTCGTCCTCGGCGCGCACGTGGGCGCACGTCCCGCCGTTCCAGCACCACCGACGTCGGCGTGGTGACCAGCAGCCTCACGCGGCGCGCTCCCGGGCACGGGCTTCATCGAGCGTGCCCACCATGTACAGTGAGCTCTCGGCCCACTGGTCGGTCTCGCCGTCGAGAATCGCGCGGCAGCCGCGCAGAGTCTCCGCCAGCGCCACCGAGGCGCCGGCCATACCGGTGAACTGGGACGTCACGGCGAACGGCTGGGTGAGAAAGCGGATCAGGCGGCGGGCCCGCTGCACGGCGGCGCGGTCGGCCGGCGCGACAGCTCGTCCATGCCCAGCAGCGAGATGATCTCCGTGAGCTCCCGGTAGTGTTCGATCAGGCGCCGGATCTCTTCGGCGATCTGGTAGTGTTCCTCGCCCACCACGCGCGGATCGAGCATGACCGAGGTGGAGGCCAGCGGGATCGACGGCCGGGATAGAGCCCCTGGCCCGCCATTTCCCGGCTCAGCACGATGGAGGCGTCGATGTGGGTGAAGGTCTCGGCGACGGCCGGGATCCGTGAAGTCGTCGGCGGGCACGTAGACGGCCTGGATGGAGGTCACGGCGGCGTTCTCGCACGGAGGTGATGCGCTCCTCGATCTCGGCGATCTCCGTGGCCAGTGTCGGCTGATAGCCCATCCGGGACGGCAGCCGGCCCAGCAGGCCAGATACCTCGCTGCCGGCCTGCACGAAGCGGAACACGTTGTCGATCAGCAGCAGGACGTTGCGGCTCATGACGTCGCGGAAGTGCTCGGCGACCGCGAGCGCCGTCATGCCCACCCGCCAGCGGGCGCCCGGCGGCTCGTTCATCTGACCGAACACCAGCGCGGTGCGCTCGAGCACGCCCGACCGCTCGAGCTCCACCCAGAGCTCATGGCCTTCCCGGGAACGCTCGCCGATGCCGGCGAACACCGAGATGCCCGCGTACGTTTCCACCGTGGTGCGGATCAGCTCCATGATCAGCACCGTCTTGCCCACGCCCGCGCCGCCGAACATGGCGGCCTTGCCGCCCTGGGCCAGGGGCGCGAGCAGGTCGACGATCTTGATGCCGGTGAGGAAGAGCTCGGCGCCGCCGCGCCGCTCGGCCAGGGGCGGAGGCGGGCGGTGCAGGGGTTCCCGCGGCACGTCGTCGGCAAACGGCGGACCGTGGTCGATGGGATCGCCGACTACGTTCATCATGCGGCCGAGCACCGCTTCACCGGCAGGCACCCGCAGTGGACCACCGGTATCGCGGACGGCCGTGCCGCACTGGATTCCGGCGGTCTCCTGCATGGCCACGGTACGCGCGGTACACGGGTCGACATGCTGCTGAACCTCCAGCAGCAGCCGGTGAGCGCCGTCCCACTCCACCTCGAGCGCGTGATTGATGGGCGGCAGCGCACCGCTCGGGAAGGCCACGTCGATCACCGAGCCGCTGGCAGCGACCACGCGGCCCCGTGGCGCTTCCGCCACCTGGCCGGTCTGCTGGTCCTCCACCGCCGCGTCGTCGTTCACCCGAGGCTACCAAATCGCCCGAGTCTGGGCGTCACGGCAGGGGAGTGTACATACGCGGATCTACGAATTCGCCCGCACCGCTGCCGTGTCTTCAAATGGATCTGGCGTGTTGATTGCGTGGAGGCGGCGGACATGCACTGGAGCGAGTGGCACATGAACGGCATGGGGGGCATGTGGTTGTGGTGGACGGTCATTCTGATCGCGGTCGTGGCGGTCGTCGTGTTCGCGATGTCCGGCGGCCGCCGCGGAGGCGGTTCTTCCGGCCCGTCGCCCGTGCAGGTGCTCAAGCGCCGATACGCGAACGGCGAAATTGACCGGGATACCTACGAGCGCATGCTGGAGGACCTCAGAAAATAGCAAGGACCGGCCATGGAAGAAGCCAGCCAGACCAGCGAGCTGAAGCACGGCTACCCGCAGGTGCCTCGATGAACGACGCCGCCGCCACGCGACCCGGTTTCCAGGCAGTGGTGTTCGACATGGACGGCGTGGTGACCCGCACCGCGCGGCTGCACTCGGCGGCCTGGAAAGCGCTGTTCGATGGTTTCCTGCGGGAACGGGCACGGGAGCAGGCGCTGCCTTCGTGCCTTTCGACGAGCGCGCCGACTACCGCGCCTACGTGGACGGCAAGCCCCGGGAAGACGGGGTGCGGGATTTTCTGCGGTCCCGCGACGTGGAGTTGCCGGAGGGCGAGATCAGCGGATCCGCCCGAGGCCCGCACCGTGCACGGTCTGGCGCGCCGCAAGGACGCCGTGTTCGAGAAGGCGCTCGAGACCGAGGGCGTCGCGCTCTTCGATTCCACGGTGTCCCTCATCGAGGACCTGCGGTCGCGCGGCGTGCGGATCGGCGTGGTGACGTCCAGCCGGCATGGCCGGGAGATTCTGTCGCGGGCCGGCATCGATGGCCTGTTCGACGCCAGGATCGATGGCATCGACGCTGCCGAGCGGGGTCTGCCCGGCAAGCCCGCAGCGGACGCGTTCCTGGCCTGTGCGGAGACGCTCGGGATCAGTCCCGCGCGCGCCATCGTGGTCGAAGATGCTGCCGCCGGGGTCGCCGCCGGCCGCGCCGGCGGCTTCGGCCTGGTGGTCGGCATCGATCGCGGCGGCAACCGCCATGCGTTGCTGCGCCGTGGCGCCGATCTGGTGGTGGAGGACCTGGGCGCGCTCGATGCCGTGGCGCTCGACGAGCAACTTCCTGAGGGCTCGCCAGCGGGCAGCGTGGCACGTCGAGCAGGAAGGGTACGACCCGGCACGGGAGCAGGACGTCGAGAGCCTGTTCTCCATCGGCAACGGTTATCTGGGGGTGCGGGGCAGTCTCGACACTCCGGTCGCGCACTTCCCGCGATGACCTGTTCGTGGCCGGCGTCTACGACAGGAAGCAGGCGGCTCTGCCGTACTCCGAGCACGAGTTCATGGACCCCGGCTCGCAGCGAGTATCCGTACCGGGAGATCGTGTCGCTGCCGTTTCCGTTCCGGCTGCGGCTGGCGGTGGACGGGCAACCGCTGTCGCTCTCGGAGTGCCGCTGGGACGTGCACCGGCGGGTGCTCGACATGCAGGCCGGCGTGGTCCGCTCCGAGGCCCGCTACGAGGTGGCCCCGGGCCGCTTCGCCACTGTGCGCACACGGCGCGCTGCGTCGATGGCCGACCCTCACCTGCTGCTCCAGGAGGTGGCCGTCGTGCTGGAGAACCATTCGGGCCTGGTGGAGCTGGACGCCGGACTCGCCGACCCGGCGCTCGCCACCGCTCATCCTCATCTGGTGCCCGGCAGGTGGCGTCCGCCGACGGCGGCGTCGAGGTGCACCGCTACGCCACCACGGCGTCGGGCATGGAAATCTGCATCGCCCAGCGAACGGCCATTGCCGACCAGCCGGCCAAGTCGTCACCCTGGCGCATCGCGGCCACGATCGGCCGGCCGCTGGTGCTGCGGCGCTGGGTCGCCGTCCATACCAGTCGGGACGGCGCCGATCCGCAGCAAGCAGCTATCGCGGCCCTCCGCGGCTGCGGATGGGAGGCGTTCGATGCCGCGTTCGCCGGCCACACCGACGCCTGGCGGCAGGTGTGGCGGCGGGCCGACCTGCGCATCACCGGCAGCGTGGCCGCCGAGCAGGCCCTGAGGTTTCACGCCTATCACCTGACCAGCGCTGCGGACCACGATCCCACCGTGTCGGTAGGCGGGCGGGCCCTCACCGGCCGCGCGTACGAGGGCCACGTGTTCTGGGACGTGGAGATCTTCATGCTGCCCTTCTATCTCCACACCCGGCCGGACGTCGCGCGGTGCCTGCTGGGGTATCGCCACCACACCCTGGACGGCGCCAGGCGCCGAGCCCGCGGCATGGGTTGCCGGGGCGCCTGCTACGCCTGGGAATCGACGGTCACCGGCGATGACGCGACGCCGGCCATGATCGTGCTGCGCACCACCCACCGGGAGATCCCCATCTTCACCGGCAGCCAGCAGATTCACGTGACGGCCGACGTGGCGCACGGCGTCTGGCGATACTGGGAGGCAACCCGGGACGAAGAGTTCATGGCGCGCCAGGGCGCCGAGATACTCGCGGAAACCGCACGGTTCTGGGCCAGCCGAAGCACGCCGGAAGGCGGCCGCTACCACATTCGTGGCGTCGTCGGCCCCGACGAGTATCACCACGGGGTGAACGACAACGCGTACACCAACTGGATGGCCCGGCTGAACCTGGAACGGGCGGTGTGGCTGGTCGACTGGCTGAAGAAGCAGCACCCGCAGGCCCATGAGGCTCTGGCCGAGCGGGTCGGCCTCGACGGCGGCGAGCCCGCGCATTGGGCGGAGGTCGCCCGGACGCTTTTCGTTCCGGAGCCGAACCGAAATGGCGTGATCGAGCAGTTCGAAGGGTTCTTCGACCTTGAACCGTATCCCCTGCCGGCGGAGGAGCGCTTCCGCGCGCCCATCGACCGCCTGTTCGACTGGCAGATCATCAACGGCCTGAAGCTGCTGAAGCAGGCCGACGTGCTCATGCTGCCGTTCCTGTTCCCCGAGCGGTTCAGCCGCCAGGTGCTTGCCGCCAACTACCACTATTACGAGCCGCTGACCGACCACGGCAGCAGCCTGTCGCCGGGCGTGCACGCGGCGCTCGCCGCGCGCCTCGGCATCAGGGATCAGGCGGAGCGTTACTGGCGGCAGAGCCTGAGCCTCGACCTGTCCAACGTCATGGGCAACAGCACCCTGGGGGTGCATCCCGCCTGCATGGGCGGCACCTGGCAGACCCTGATCTTTCACATGCTGGGCGTGCGCTTCGACGACGATGGCCCGCGCACGGACCCGGCGGCCGTCGAGCGCCTGCCGGCGCGTTGGCGGTCGGTGGCGCTCGATCTCCTGTGGCGGGGCCGCAGCCATCGAGTGGAGGCGATACGATGAAGCCGATCGACGCGATCCTGGTGCCTCTGGACGGATCGGCCACCGCAGCGGGAATACTGGGACTCGTGCAGTGGCTGGCCGGGCGGCTGAACGCCGCCGTGCACCTGCTGGCGGCGGGCAATCCGGAGCTGCCCGTCGAGGACGAGCTGCGACGCCTGCAGGTGCCGGCCGTCTACTGGCCGGACGTGATCCTGCATCGCAGCGAACGGCCGCCGGAGCAATGCGTGCTGGAGCTGGTGGAGGCGTGCGGCGTCGGTCTGCTTGCCATGAGCTCTCACGGCGAGGCGGCGGACGCGCGAGGGCGAAAGGAAAATCCGCTGGGCGAGCTCGGCCACGTCACCCGATGGGTTGCCGAGCACAGCCCGGTGCCGGTACTCGTGGTGCCGCCCGGCTACCAGGAAAGGCTGCCGTGGACGACCGCCCTGGTCCCGGTCAGTGGCGAGGCGGAGGCGGACGAGGTGCTCGGCTTCGCGGCATGCCTCGGCAGCGCGCTGGGTCTGACCGCGACCGCCGTGCACGTGCTGCGCCCCGAAGACGGCGGCCATGGGCTCGCCGCCGAGGCTCGCTATGCCGACGCGCCGCACCACGAGTACCCGGGCCGGCTTCAACAAATTGTCGAACGGGGCCTCCCGGGCTGCACGGCCAGCGAGGCGGAATGCATCGAGGACGTCGTGCTGTGCCGCGGCGACGTGGCGAAGGAGCTGCTGGATCTGGTCGAGCGCCGCAGCGCCGATCTCGTCATCGTCGGCTGGCATGGCACGTTCGTCGCCGGCCACGCCGGAGTGCTGAGGGCATTACTCCGGCAGGCGGCGTGTCCATTGCTGCTGGTGAAGCCGCCGCCGCCGGCGCCGTTCAAGCTGAAGGTGGGGGAAGAGATCGAATGAAAGCCGGCCCCGCGCGAAGCCCTCCGGCGCGGCTCACGTGCGCCGGGTGGGGCCGGAAGCGGTGCCGCAGGTGATCCGCCCGGCGGCGATCTTGCGGGTCAGGTCAGCGAGCTTGCCGGCGGCGGTGATTTGCCGAAGGGTCAGACGTGCCGTATCCTCGCTGGTTGGGGGCTTCGCCATCGGCGGGCGCGGCAACCGCTCCCGGGAAGCTGGTGCCATGACTCAATTCTCCTCGGCTCCAGACTTCGATTATTCACCTTTGGCCTGGAATGAAAATACGGGCAAACCCCTACGAGGGGCGCCGCGCAGCGGACCAGTCGGTATACTGGCGCCAACAGGCAACGCCCGGTGCCCGTCAACGATGCCACGTTCCCTTGACCCGGCTTTTACCTATACCCGCTATCTGAAGGTGGATGAGCTGCTGGCCCTGCAGCAGCCGCAATCTCCCGGCCCCGAGCACGACGAGATGCTGTTCATCGTCATCCATCAGGTCTACGAGTTGTGGTTCAAGGAATTGCTCCACGAGCTCGACCATGCAGGGAACCTGCTGGGGTCCGGTCACGCCCACAGGGCGCAGCACACGCTGAGGCGGGTGCTGACGATCCTGAAGGTCATGGTGGCCCAGCTCGACATCCTGGAGACGATGACGCCGTTGGAGTTCGCCAGCTTCCGGGAGCGGCTGGAGGCCGCCAGTGGTTTTCAGTCCGACCAGTTCCGGCAGCTCGAGTTCGTGCTCGGGCAGAAGTCGCCGGCGACCGTGAGCCGCTTCCCGCCAGGCAGCCGCGCGCGTGCCGCGCTCGAGCGGCGGCTCTCCGAACCCGCTGTGTGGGATGCCTTGTTGAGTCATCTGGCCGCCTCCGGATACCCGATTTCGCAGGCGGCGCTCTGCCGCGACGTGACGGCACCCGTGACGCCGTCGCCGGAGGTTCAGGCGGTGCTGGTGGAGGTGTATCGCCACGACCCGGAGAATGCCGAGCTGTGCGAGCGGTTCGTGGACCTGGACGAAGGGCTGCAGGAGTGGCGCTACCGTCACGTCAAGATGGTGGAGCGAACCATTGGCGGCAAGATCGGCACGGGCGGGTCCGCCGGCGCCGGTTATCTCCGCGGCACGGTGGGTCGGCCGTGCTTTCCGGATCTCTGGGAGATCCGCTCGCGGTTGTGATGGGGCCCGCCGTGACCACGACCCCCAATCCTCTGGCCCGGCACTACTCGCGGTTTCGGGTCGCTGAGCGGCTGCTGTTGACCGGCCACTCCCATCAGGCCTGGCCGGACGTGGGATTCGCTGCCCAACAGCGCGCCTGGCTGGACGCGGCCGAGTGGCTGGACGACAAGTGGGGCCGCGCCGCTGCGCAGGCCGAGCGTGTGCGCGAGCACTGGCTGCGGCTGCTGAACGACCGCCACGGCGAGGTGGCGCTCGGTCAGAATACTCACGAGCTGGTGACCCGGCTACTCTCGGCGCTGGACCTTAGGGCGCGGCCCAAGCTGATCGCCACCGACGGTGAGTTTCATACCATCGCCCGGCAGCTCGCCCGGCTGCGGGAGGCAGGGCTCGAGGTGGAGCTGGTGCCGGCACGCCCGGTGGCTACCTTGGCCGAACGCCTGGCGCAGCTGGTGGACAGCAGGACTGCCTGCGTGTTGGTGTCGTCGGTGCTGTTCGAGACGGCGGAGATCGTGCCGGGGCTCGGGCACCTGGCCGAGCGCTGTGCGCGTGAAGGTGCGGCGCTGCTGGTGGACGCTTACCATCATTTGAACGTGGTGCCGTTCGATGTCGAGGCCGCGGGTCTCGACCGGGCGTTCGTCACCGGTGGCGGCTACAAGTACTGCCAGTTGGGCGAGGGCAACGCCTTTCTCCGGGTGCCCGCGGATTGCCGTCTGCGACCTGTGCTGACCGGCTGGTATGCGCAGTTCGAGACCCTGGACCACGCTCCCCGTCGGGAGGCCGTGCGATATGGTCCGGGGGCGTCGGCGTTCGCCGGCGCCACCTACGATCCCACTGCCCACTACCGGGCGGCGGCCGTGTTCGACTTTCACCTGGCGGAGGGGCTGACCGCGGAGCGGTTGCGCGCCATCAGCCGCCACCAGGTGGGGGTGCTGGTGCGCGGCATCGAAGCACTCGACGCCGATCCGGCGGTGGCGGAGCTGGTCGCGATTGCCGATGGCGCACGGGCTGGTTTCGTAGCGGTGCGCGCTGCCTCGGCGCCTGCGCTCGCGGCCTCGCTGAAGGCCCGGGGGGTGCATTGCGACGCGCGAGGTGGGCTGTTGCGGTTGGGGCCGGCGCCTTACCTCTGCGATGCCCAGCTCGAGGCGACCCTCGGCCACCTGGCCGAACTGATCGGCCGTTGAAACGCTGCGGGTTCGCGCGAGTCACGGGGCCTGCCCGTTCTCCGGGGCGAGGCTCTGCAGATAGGCCACCACCGCGCGGGCGTCTTCAGGCTCGAAGCGGAATGGCGGCATGGGTGGCCGGGGATTCGTACCATCGGGGCGTCTTCCGCTCACCAGCACGCTCAGAATACGCTCCGGCTGGAGCCTCGCCAGGCTGACCAGATCCGGAGCGACGAACCCCCATTCGTCCTGCCATTCCGGCGCCGTCACCGGAATGGTGCCGCCACGCAACAGGCGTTCTCTGATGAGGCTTCCATCGTCCTGCCGGGGTGTGTGGCACTCGACGCACATGGCCACGTGCTGGACCAGATAGCGGCCGCGTTGAACGTTGCCGGACGGTGCCGCGGCCGCCGCCGGCACAGCCACGGCCGTCCATACCACACACCCGCCCAGCAGCGCTGCCGATCGATTGATCATCGCCCGCGGGCAATGCAGGTCCCATGCCACCGCGCCGCCACCGGCCGTCAGCAGGCCGGGGTCTTCAGCTGACTGGCCTGGCGTCGCCGTGCCACCAGGCAATGAGCGGGCTCTCCATCGGCACGGAGGCCAGCCCGGGATCGGCAACCAGGCGCGGCGTGAAGTGCTCCGGCGGCCGGTCGGTCTGCAAGCTCAGCCGGTAGACGAAGCCGTTCTTGGCGCCCGGCACGGCTTCGGCTCTGGCCATGGTCTCGCAGTAGCGCGGCTGCCCGGCCGCCGCGTCGGCGTACAGCTGCACGCACACGTCGTCCGGCTCGATGTCGCCGAGATAGACCTGCACCGCGGCACCGGTGCCGGCGTCGCTGCGATCCAGAGTGAAGCTGCCCCAGTGGACGTTGACCCAGTGGCGGCGCAGCCGGGCCGACCACTCGGCCAGGCTGCGGGCGTGGGCGGCGCCATCCGCTCCACGGGTCTTGAAGTCCTGCATGGCGGGCAGGTAGTAGCGCTCGGTGTACTCGCGCATCATCCGGTTGGCGCTGAACCTCGGCACCAGATCGGTCATGGTGCGGCGGATGCGGCTCACCCACGCTTCCGGGATACCCTGGGGGTTGCGCCGATAGAACTCGGGAATCACCACCTCGTCCAGCAGCGCGTAAACGGCCTCGGCGTCCTCCTGATCGGCATGGGCGGCGGCAGCGCCGGTGTGCATGGCGTCCTCAATGTCGGTCTCCGGGCCGGGGCCGATGGCCCAGCCGTACTCCGGTTGGTACGCCTCTGCCCACCAGCCGTCCAGGGTGGACAGGTTCAAGCCGCCGTTGACGAGCACCTTCATGCCGCTGGTGCCGCAAGCCTCCCAGGGCCGCAGCGGTGTGTTGAGCCACAGGTCCACCCCCTGCACCAGCTCCTGAGCCAGAGCGATGTCGTAGTCGTGCAGAAACACGACATGGCCGTGCACGTCCGGGCGCTTCGAGAAGTCGATCCAGCGTCTGACGAGCTGCTTGCCGGCTTCATCGTGCGGGTGTGCCTTGCCGGCGATGATGAGCTGAGTCGGGCGATCCCGGTGGGTGAGGATGGCGGCGAAGCGATCCGGGTCGGTGAGCAGCAGGTTTGGCCGCTTATAGCCGGTGAAGCGTCGTGCGAAGCCGAGGGTCAGCACGTTCGGGTCCAGGGCCGCGGTGGCCTGGCGTACGTCCTCCGGCTCGACGGCCTGCATGGCGAGCTGACGGGCCAGGCGCCGGCGGACGTAGGTCACCAGGTCGGCCCGCTCGCGGCCGCGGGCCTCCCACAGCGCAGCGTCGTCCACACCCGAGATCTCGTCGCTGAGGTCCGTGTCAGGGCAGCGCCAGCGGTTCTTGCCACAGGCCTCGGTCCAGATGTGGTCCGACCAGGGGGAGTCCCAGCTCGGGACGTGAACGCCGTTGGTGACATGTCCCACCGGCACTTCGCTCTCCGGCCAGCGGGGATACAGATCGCGGAAGATGTGACGGCTGACCCGGCCGTGGAGCGCGCTCACGGCGTTGGCCCGGGCGCAGGTGCGCATGGCGAGAAACGCCATGTTGAAATCCCCGCCGTTGCTGGACGCGTCGCTGCCGCCGAGTGCTGCCAGCTCGTCGGCGCTGATGTGCAGCTCCGGCGCGTAGGCCCAGTGGTACTTGGCTAGCAGGGCCGCCGGATAGACGTCGAACGCCGCTGGCAGCGGTGTGTGGGTGGTGAACAGATTGCCGCCTCGGGTGGCCCACAGGGCCTCCCAGAACGAAATCCCGTCCCGCTCCATGCGGTGGCGGGCCCGCTCGATGGTGGCGAACGCGGCGTGGCCCTCGTTCAGGTGCAGGACGCTCACCGGCTGCGGCAGCGTCTCGATCAGCCGCCAGCCGCCGACGCCGAGCGCGATGGCCTGCATCAACCGCTCTTCGGCCGAGCCGCCGTACAGGCGGCTGGTGATGCCCTGGTCGCGGGGGCTGTTCATGGGGTCGTTGCTATCGAGCAGATATAGCCGCACCCGTCCCACTCGCGCCTCCCAAACCCGGAAGTAGACCTTGCGGCCGGGGAACTCGATGGGAATCCGCAGCCAGCCGTTTTCCCCGGGCGAGTAGGGCTGGATGGGTACGTTGCGGGAGTCGATGTAGGCGAAGATCTCCTGCTGGTTGCCGTTGGCGTCGAACGACTGACGGAAGTAGCCTTCGTGGTACATGAGGCTCACTCCCACCAGCGGAACGCCGAGATCGCTGGCGGCCTTCAGGTAGTCGCCGGCCAGGATACCGAGGCCGCCGGCGTACAGGGGCAGAGCGGCGCCCAGACCGAACTCCATGCTGAAGTAGGCGACGTCCGGCGCCACCTCGGAGGCGTGGCCGATGCCCTCCGTGCCGACCCCGCCGGGAAACACCTGATCGCCCCAGCGTGGCCGGCTCTGGTATTCCCGCACAGCGTCCGTCAGGCGGGTGAGATCGGCCACGAAGGCGGGATCCCGCGACAGGTTTTTCAGCCGTGCCGCCGACAGGTTCTGCACCACCACGAAAGGATTCCGCGTCTGTTCCCAGATCTCCGCGTCGATGCTCTCCCAGAACGCATCGCCGCCGTGGTTCCAGGTCCAGTGCAGGTCGCTGGCCAGGTCGCCGAGCTGAGCGGCCAGCGCGCCGCATGTCCACCGGATCGTCGTGGTTCGCCAGATGAGTGGCCATGATATTCCTCGTCAGCCAATGGGTCCGGGCGCCGCGTCCTGCAGAGCCTGGCGGTAGATGTCGCCATATTGGTGGGCGCTGTGCGCCCAGCCGAAATCGGCTGTCATGCCGGCGTCCTGGATTCGCCGCCACTGCGACCGGCCATGCGCGGCGTGAAAGTATTTCAGTGCCCTGACCACGCCGTCCACCAGCGCGTCCGGATCGCCCGGTGCGAACAGGAAGCCGGTGGCCCGGGCTCTCGGCGGACCGTCGGTATCTTCCGCGGCTGTGCCGGCGTCGACGATGGTATCTGCCAGACCGCCGGTGCGGGCAGCCACCGGTACGGTGCCGTAGCGCAGACTGTACATCTGCGTGAGGCCGCAGGGCTCGAAGCGTGACGGCATCAGAAACAGATCGGCGCCGGCGATGATCCGGCGGGCCAGTGGTTCGTCGTAGGCGAGCCGGGCCGCCGAACGGCCTGGACGAGCGTCGGCGAGCGCTGTCAGCGCCGATTCCAGTGCAGGATCCCCGGTGCCGAGCACCACGAGCTGAATCCCCAGATCCAGCAGTCGGCTCCAGGCTTCGATCAGGAGGTCGATGCCCTTCTGGTAGGACAGCCGCGTCACCAGGCCGGCCAGCGGCACGTGCGGGTCCATGGCGAGCCCCAGATGACGCTGGAGATCCTGCTTGCAGTGGGCTTTGCCGGCGAGGTCCGAGGCATCGAAGCGGCACGGGATGCTCGGGTCCAGCTCCGGGCTCCAAGCTTCGTAGTCGACCCCGTTCAGCACGCCGGAGAGACGGCTGCGACGGCGCCGGAGCAGACCTTCCAGCCCGCAGCCGAAGGTTTCCGTGAGGATCTCCAGAGCGTAGGTCGGGCTGACCGTATTGATCCGGTCTGCGTACACCAGTCCCCCTTTCATGAAGGAGAGCCGGCCGTAGAACTCGAGGCCCTCCATGGTCCACAGGCTCGCCGGCAGGCCCAGCTCGTCGAAGGTCTCCCGGGGGAACAGGCCCTGATGCGCCAGGTTGTGGACGGTGAAGACGGTGGCAGGGCGGCCGGGAACGTTCTCGAGCAGCGCCGGCACCAGTCCGGTCGTCCAGTCGTTCAGGTGGACGACGTCCGGCCGCCAGTCCCCGATCGCGCCGCCGGCGATCTGCACGACGGCCCGGGCGAAGGCGAGAAACTGCTGCGCGTCGCCGGAGGTGTCGCTGTCCCAGGAACCGTACGGCGACCCGCGGGCAGCGAAATGGTGAGGAAAATCTGCAGCGTACAGAGGTGCGTCGAGACCGGCGGCGCGGGCTTGCAGCAGGTGTCCCCGCCGGCCGTCGCCATCATTGATGGCGGCGACGGGCGTTGCCGGACGGCAGCTTCGCAGCACATCCGGATATCCCGGCAGCAGTACCCGCACGTCCCAGCCTTGCCGGCGCAGTGCCGGCACCAGACCGTGACCGACGTCGCCGAGGCCGCCCACCTTGTTGAGAGGGGCAATCTCCGGCGTCACGAACAGAACGCGGTGCCCGGCGGGGCGTTCATGCGGTTCCGTCATGGTGCGGGGCGCACCTCGGTCTGGCTGACGGCCGCGGGAAGCAACGGCGCTAATCCAGCAGCTTGCCGATCACGAAGCCGATGCCGAACGCAGTCAGCACGCTCGCCAGCGGTCGCTCGTTGATCTCCTGACCGAGCCTTTCCTCGGCGGCGGACGCCCGCCGCAGTGCCCGCTCTCTGAGCGCCTCGGCGCGGGCGCGGGCCTCCTGGCCTTTGACCGCGCTCAGTTCTTTGACGGTGCCGCCGATGGCCGCCAGGTCTCGGCGGATCTGCTCGAGGTCGCTACGCAGCCGGGCGATGTCGCTCGACGGGTCGGTGGTTGCCATGCTCGTCGATTCCTATCCGGTGAACGGAGTCGATTGTACGCGGCTCGCGTGGCCGCTGGACACGCACAGTGCCAACTCCTGCTGCAATTTCGCGTAGTCGCCGGTGTTCGTACGTATAAAACATTACCGCCGTGTCCGGCATGATGCGGCTGTATGGACGAGCGAATGGACGACCAGACTGAGAACGGCGGGGCGGCGGCCGACGTCCAGCGAGTGCTCGACAGCGGCGACCGCGGCGCCGGGCGCCGCCGGCGCTGGCCATGGGCAGCGGCCGCCGTGGTAGTGGTGGCCATGGCAGCGCTGTGGCTGTCCGCTCGGCCCGGCGCGAACATCAGCTATCTGACCGAGCCGGCGCGGCGCACGGATCTCGTGGTGACGGTGACGGCCACGGGCGATCTGCAGCCAACCGATCAGGTGGACGTGGGCACCGAGATCTCCGGAACGATCGAAACGGTGGGGGTGGACTACAACGATCAGGTGCACGCCGGCGAGGTGCTGGCGCGGCTCGATACCGACCGGCTGCAAGCCGCGGTGGCGGAGTCCGAAGCGGCGCTGGCGTCGGCGCAGGCGAAGCTCGAGGAGGCCAGGGCGACGGAGGAGGAGTCGGATCTGCGCCTCGACCGCGTTCAGCACCTCACCCAGAGCTCGCTGGCATCCCAGGAGGACCTGACCACCGCCCGCGCCTCGGTGGCTCGGGCTCGAGCCGGCATCGCCTCCGCGAAGGCGGCCATCACGGAGGCTGGCGCGCGACTGTCGTCGGATCGCGCCAACCTCGACAAGGCGACCATTCGCTCACCCATCGATGGCATCGTGCTGACCCGGAAGGTGGAGCCGGGCCAGACGGTGGCAGCTTCCCTGCAGACCCCCGTGCTGTTCACCCTGGCAGAGACTCTGGCCCGCATGGAGCTGCACGTGGCGGTGGACGAAGCGGACGTCGGCCAGGTGCAGACCGGTCAGTCCGCCACGTTCACCGTGGCCGCCTATCCGGATCGGCAGTTTCCCGCGACCATCGAGGCCGTGCATTTCGCTCCGACGACGACCGCGGAGGGTGTGGTCACCTACGAGGCGGTGCTGTCGGTGGCGAACGACGATCTGGTGCTGCGCCCGGGCATGACGGCCACCGCGGACATCGTCGTGGCGAAGCGCGACGATGTGCTGGTAGTGCCGAACACGGCGCTGCGCTTCGAGCCGCCGTCGACGCCCGCCGCGCGGAGCTTCCGGATGCTGCCCGGCCCGCCGGGGCGGACGCCGCCGCGGCCGGAAGGTCAGCGCTCGCCGCGGGTCTGGGTGCTTGCCGCTGGCGCGCCGAAGGCGGTGCCTGTGATTACGGGCGCCACGGACGGCGTGGTGACGGAAATCGTCAGGAGATGTCACGGCGGGCGAGGGCGTGCTGGTGGATTACAGCCTGACGGGTAACGCCGGTTGAACGATCGCGCCGTCGCCGTGCTGCCGCAGTTGTCGCTCGGCGCAGTGACCAGGGTTTACGGCCGGGGAGCGGCGGCCGTGCGCGCCCTCGACGGCATTGACCTCGACATTGCGGCGGGCGAGTTCGTGGCCATGATGGGGCCGAGCGGCTCCGGCAAGTCGACCTGCATGAACATTCTCGGCTGTCTGGACACGCCGACGTCCGGCAGCTACCGGTTTCGTGGCGTGGAGGTGACCGGTCTCGATCGGGACCAACGGGCGCTGCTCCGTCGCCACTTCCTCGGCTTCGTGTTCCAGGGCTTCAATCTGCTGGCGCGGACCTCGGCGCTCGAGAACGTGGAGCTGCCGCTCATTTACCGGGGTGTGCCTACGGAGCAGCGCCGCGAACGGGCGCGGCGGGCGCTGGATCTGGTGGGTCTCGCCGGGTGGGCCAGTCACGCGCCCGGCGAGCTGTCCGGCGGTCAGCAGCAGCGGGTGGCGATCGCCCGCGCGATGGTCACCGAGCCCCAGGTGCTGCTGGCCGACGAGCCCACCGGCAACCTGGACTCCGCCCGCAGCGTGGAGATCATGGAGATCCTGAAAGTCCTCAACCGTGCGCAGGGCGTGACCATCGTCATGGTCACCCATGAGCCGGATATGGCTGCATTCGCCGGGCGGGTCGTGCACTTCATCGACGGTCGCATCGCCGCCGACGGCGTGACGCCATGATCGGCAACGCCCTCCGGCTCGCGCTTCGCGCCATTCGCCGCAACGTGCTGCGCTCGACGTTGACGGCTCTCGGCATCGTCATCGGCGTCGCGGCCGTGATGACCATGGTGAACCTGGGTCGCGGCGCCACCCGCCAGGTCACCGAGCAGATTTCCAGCCTCGGCAGCAACGTGCTGATGGTGCAGCCCGGCCAGCGCCGCGGTTTCGGTGTCTCCGGCACTGCGGCGGCGTTCCAGGCGGGCGATGCGGCTGCCATCGCGCGGGAAATCCGTGGCATAGCGGCGGTCGCGCCGTCGGCTGCGCGCAGCGCCACGGTGGTGTACGCCAATCAGAACTGGGCCACCACCGTGTACGGCGTCGACGATGGCTACTTTGCGGTGCGGGACTGGGCGGTGAGCCAGGGACGCACGTTCTCACCCGCGGAGCTGCGCAGCGGCAAGCCCGTGTGCGTGCTCGGCGCCACCGTGGTGGGTGCGCTGTTCGGCCATTCCTCCCCGCTGGGCGCACGGCTCAGGGTGGGCAAGCTCGCCTGCCAGGTCATCGGCGTGTTGGCCGCCAAGGGCCAGGCCGCCATGGGCGCGGACCAGGATGACGTGGTGCTGCTGCCGCTGCGGGCGTTCTGGCGGCGCCTCGGCGCCAACGGCGACGTCACCATGATTCAGGTGTCCGCCCGCGACGGGGCTGACACGGCCAAGGCGGCGCGGGACATCACGCGGCTGATGCGCGAGCGCCGGCACATCGCGGTGGGCGAGGACGACGACTTCCGGGTCCTCGACATGAAGGAGATCACCGACACCATTACCGGCACGACCGCTGTGCTGACGGCATTGCTCGGAGCCGTCGCGGCGGTGAGCATGGTGGTGGGCGGGATCGGCATCATGAACATCATGCTGGTTTCGGTGACCGAGCGTACCCGGGAAATCGGCATCCGGCTGGCGGTGGGCGCCATGGAGCGGGACGTGCTCCTGCAATTTCTGGTGGAAGCTGTCGTGCTCGCGACTCTCGGCGGGCTACTCGGCCTGTTGCTGGGTTTCCTCGCCACCCTGCTGGTGAGCACCCTGCTCGGGCAGCCGTTCGTCTTCGACCTGCCGGTGGCCATGCTGGCCCTTGGCTTCGCCGGCGCAGTGGGCGTGATCTTCGGCTACTTCCCCGCCCGCAAGGCGGCCCGCCTCGACCCTATCGAGGCCTTGCGCTACGAGTGACGCTACGATGAGGCGCAGCTGCCGGCGGGCGTCCTAGCGGACCAATCGCCACCGACCTACGCACTAGACCGTATTCCGCCCCAACTCCGGTCTCACTAGCATAACTTCCATGCCAGGCCGCCACGTGGAGATATTCCAATGACCCACAAGCACCTCACCTTCCGCTCCGCCGCTCGGGAGAAGATCCTCTCCGGTGCATCTCAGCTCGCCGACGCGGTGCGTGTCACCCTCGGTCCGAAGTCGAAGTCCGTGCTCATGCAGAAGCGCTGGGGCACGCCAATCGTCTGCAACGACGGCGTGACCATCGCCAAGGAGCTCGATCTCGAGGACTCGGAAGAGAACCTCGGCGCGCAGATGCTTCGGCAGGCGGCCGAGAAGACCGGCGAGGCCGTGGGCGATGGCACCACCACGTCGACCCTGCTGGCCCACGCGATTCTCGCCGACGGCATCCGCAACGTGGTGGCCGGTGCCAGCGCCATTGATCTGAAGCGGGGCCTGGAGCGCGGGCTGCACGCTGCCGTGGAGGCTCTCCGCGGGATGGCTCGTAAGGTGGAAACCCGTAAAGCCAAAGCGGACGTGGCCACAATCTCTGCCCACAACGATGCTGCGGTCGGCGAGCTGGTCGCCGAGGCCATGGAGAAGGTGGGGGACGAGGGTGTGATCACGGTGGAGGAATCCAAGACCACCGAGACGGTGCTCGAGGTGGTGGAGGGCATGCAGCTCGACCGGGGTTACATCTCACCGTACTTCGTTACCGATACGGAGAACATGGAGGCCGTGCTGGCGGAGCCGTACGTGCTTTTGTGCGACAAGAAGATCCACGTGATGCGGGACATGATTCCACTGCTCGAGCAGGTGGCGAAGTCCGGCAAGCCGATTCTGCTGGTTGCCGAGGACGTGGAAGGCGAGGCGCTGGCCACGCTGGTGGTCAACCAGCTGCGAGGGGTGTTCCGGAGCGCTGCTGTCAAGGCACCGGGATTCGGCGACCGCCGCAAGGCGATGCTCCAGGACATGGCTGTGCTGACGGGCGGCGTGGTGGTTTCCGAGGAGGTGGGGTTGACCCTCGAGAACGCGCGGCTCGAGCATCTGGGCCAGGCCGAGCGGGTCGTGGTAACGAAGGACACCACGACCATCATCGGTGGCGCGGGTGCCGCCGCGGAGATCGAGGCCCGGGCTGCGCAGATCCGGCGGGAGATCGAGAAAACCACCAGCGACTACGACAAGGAGAAGCTCGAGGAGCGATTGGCCAAGGTGTCCGGCGGCGTGGCCGTGATCCGCGTCGGCGCACCCACCGAAGCGGAGATGAAGGCACGGTTGGAAGCCTTGGACGATGCCATCGCCGCTACCAAGGCCGCGGTGGCGGAAGGCATCGTCCCCGGTGGCGGTCTCGCTCTCCTGCGTTGCACCGGCGCGGTGAGCGCGGAGGAGGCCGCGTGCGAAGGGGACGAACGCACGGGCGTGCAGATCCTCCGCAGGGCACTGGCGGCTCCAACCCGGCAGATCGCCGAGAACTCCGCGGTGGACGGCGGCGTGGTGGTGGACCGGATGCTCGGCGGATCCGATTCGGTCGGCTTCGACGCCGCCAGGAACCGCTACCTGGAGCTGTTCGAGGCCGGCATCGTCGACCCCACTAAGGTCATGCGCGTGGCGCTGGAAAACGCGGTGTCGGTGGCGAGCGTTCTGCTTCTGACCGAAGCCATCATGACCGAGGTGCCCGAGAAACCCGAGCACGAGGGCGCGGTCGGCGAAATGGCGATGTGAGCTGATGGCTTCGGCCGCCGATTCCCTTGGCCTCGCCGCCAAGGTAGCGTTCCTCCGTCGGCCGGAAAGCTATCCGGAGCCGACGACGGCCGTGCGCGTGATCGAGACCCACATGTCCTGGGTGTTCGTCACCGACGAGCGGGTCTACAAGATGAAGAAGCCTGTCCGCCTGCCCTTTCTGGATTTCTCGACCCTCGCGCGCCGCGGGTATTTCTGCCGGGAGTCCGTGCGCCTCAATCGGCGGCTTGCGGCGCCTGTGTATCTGGGAGTGGTAGCGCTCCGGCAGCATGAGGACCGACGGCTCGAGATCGGCGACACGGGCCGTGTGGTGGAGTGGCTGGAGCGCATGCGGCGGCTACCGGAGCAGCGGATGCTCGACGTGGCCATCAGCCGCGGCACCGTCACCGTGGAGGACCTACGCCGCTGCGGTCGGGTGCTTGCCCGTTTCTATTGCGCTCTCGAGCCGGCGCCGCTGACGGCGGCCGAGCTGCGCCAGCGCCTGCTGGATGCGGTGGACGTCAGTGAGCGGGCGCTGGACGATCGTGCCCTCGGCCTCGATCGCATGCGGCTCACGTGTGCCGCGACTGCCCAGCGGCGATTCCTCTGCCGCGAGACGGCGCTGCTGGTGGCTCGCGTGCGAGCCGGGCGGATCGTCGAAGGGCACGGTGATCTTCGGCCCGAGCACGTCTGCCTGCTCGACCAGCCGGTGTTCATCGACTGCTTGGAGTTCGACCGCAACCTGCGGATCGCGGACGTGGCTGACGAGCTATCGTACCTGGCCATGGAGTGCGATCTCGACGGTGCGTCCTTCGTTGGTCCAGCGCTGTTCTCAACGTGGCAGGAAGAGTCAGGGGACCGGATTCCGCCGCGGTTGATCGCTTTCTACAAAAGCTTTCGCGCCCTGGTGCGAGCGCGGCTCGCGGTAGGGCACCTGCCCGACTATCCCCCGGAGACCCGCGACGACTGGCTGCGGCAGGCTGCGGCTTATCTGGAGGCGGCCGTGCGACAGGCGCCGTAACAGCCGGAGCCAACCTTTGGTCGCTGCTGCGGCGGACTCGGTCATTGGCCTTCGTTCAGGTCCACGAGCGAGCCGTCCTCGTGCAGGCGGCGGATCGCCTCGGCAACGAATCCGCTGATGTCGATGACACCTAGCTTGCGCAGCACCTCCGGGGACGTCAGCCGCACCGGCAGGGTATTGGTGATCACGATCTCGTCGAGGGCTGCGCCTGCCAGAATCCCGTTGGCGTCTGCGCTGAAGGCGCCGTGGGTAGCGAATGCGATGATGCGATTGGCACCGGCGTCACGGCAGGCTTCGGCGGCCCGCATGAGAGTGGTGCCGCTGGCAATCAGGTCATCCACCAGCAGCACGGTTCGGCCTTCCACCTCGGCCACCAACCGGTCGCCAGAGAGCTGGCCCGCGCTGCGGTGCTTTTCCATGAACCCGGACAGCACCGGATAGCCAAGCCGCGCTTCCAGGGTCTGGCGGAACGCCTCGGCACGCTTCATCCCGCCTACGTCGGGAGACACCACGGCGATTTCTCCGTGGAGCACGCTGGCGTGATTCACCAGTAGCCGGCGCGCCTCCAGGTGCTCGGCGGCGATACGGAAGGCGTTCTGGTAGGCGGCGAGATTGTGGACGTCCACTGTTGCCACCCGATCGACGCCCATCGCCTCGAACAGCGCCGCGACGTAGCGGGTGGTGACCGGGTCCCGGGGCTTGGTCCTGCGATCCTTGCGGGCATAACAGAGGTAGGGGGTGATGGCGGTCAGCCTCGCCGCGCCCGCGTCCTTCAGGCCGCCGAGCAGGAACAGCAGCCGTACCAGCCTGTCGTTGACGCTGCGGCCGTCTGCGTCGGCAAGCGACTCCACCACGTAGACATCACGTCCGCGGACGTTCTCGAGCGGCCGCGACTTGTGCTCGCCGTCCTCGAAGTCCCGCTCCTCCAAGTCCGCCAGCGGCTGGCCCAGGGCTGCCGCGACCCGCTCGCCGAGGACCCGACCGGACAGCAGGGCGAACAGCGAAAGTCCGGCGAATGGGCTCATGGGCTACGGCGCTCGCGGGCGCTCGCGGGCGCCCGCCAGCAGCCGGCAGACCTCATCGTCGCTCACCTCGCTGAAGTCCGCGTACCACTGTCCTATGGCCCGGAATGGCGCCGGCGTGGCCAGGCACACGACGGCGTCGGCCTCGTTCTGAAGCAGGGCCGCGGTCTCGGCGGCTGCCACCGGCACGGCCACCACGATTCGCGCTGGATTCTGCTGCCGAAGTGCGGCGATGGCGGCGCGCATTGTCGCACCGGTCGCGACGCCGTCATCCACCAGGATGACGCAGCGTCCGGCGATGCGCGGGTGCGGGCGGTCGCCCCGGTAGGCGCTTTCCCGGCGCAAGAGCTCACTGCTCTCGCGCCGGGGAAGCGCCAGTACCAGGGCGGCATGGTTCGGACAGCCGGGTACGAGCGCCTCGGCCAGCGCCTGGCCAGCCGCCGAACGGTCTTTGAGCGGAAGCTCCACGCGGCTCTTGATCTGGTGTTCACGCACGATTGACTGATACCGATGGCCGGGCCTCCACACAATCGTGGGAACTACGGACAAACACACGTTGGGCCGGACGACGGGCGGGGGTTCAGGCCGTTCCGTCACGGCGGGGCTGTACCCCGACGCTCTGCTCGATGAGGTCGATGAAGCAGGCGATCGCCATCGGCTTGCGCAATACGTGCACGCCCTGCGCGCGAGTGGCGTGGATGGTCCGGGATGACGTGTCGCCGGTGATGACGATGGCGGGGACCTCCCGCGCGACGGCCCGACGCACCCGGTTCACCACTTCGAGGCCGTCGTCGCCCGGCAACCGATAGTCGGTGACGATGATGTCGGGACGGAAGCCGCAGCGCACGCGATCGAGGGCCTGCGTGCAGTCAGCGGCGCTCTGCACCCGATAGCCGAACGATTCGAGCATCATGCGGGTGGCATCCTCCACCGCAGCATCGTCTTCCACCAGTAGCACCGCGGTTGTCGTGTCGTGGCTGCTCACCGCACGTCTCCTCATGCTGGTCACTGCGGCGGCAAGCAGGTCCTCGACGTCTGCATCGCTCCGCGCAGGGACGGTGCAGGCGTGCATGCGGACGTCCGCCCCTAGCCGCCGGAAACCCTGGGTGAGGGCACGGTCGAGCAGAGCGGCGAGCTGAAGGCCGCGCTCCACCGACCAGCACTCCAGAAACAGGACATACTCATCGGCGTTCACGCAGGCCACCGTCGCCGGCCCCCACAGCCGGCTGGCCACGTGCTCCAGAGAGCGGCGCAGCTCGCTTTCGAAGGCATGGTCGACGCCGCGAAAGCGCAGGTACAGCAGCGTGTGCTGACGGTCGCGGTTCGACCGGGCAATCCTCGGCGCCAGCCGATCGAGACTGATCGCGTAGGCTGCGGACGTTAGGTCCCCCAACGGCATCGTTCCGGTTTCTGGTGGCGTCTTGATACACCCCGGTCGTGAGCGGAACAATTGGTGTGCGCCCGTACGCGCCACTACGTACGTGGCGCTCAGCCCGCCGGTGGATCCTTCGCGCCACTGCTGTCGGCCATTTCAACCAGGTCGGCGAGGGTCTCGGCGCCGAGCTTGCGCATGATGCGCGAGCGGTGCACCTCCACCGTGCGATGGCTGATTCCGAGGGATTTGGCGACGTCCTTGTTGGAGACGTTGTGCTGCCGGGTGAGGTGCTCGAACACCATCTGTTCCCGGTCGGTCAGCCGTTGCAGGCGTTCGCGCACCCGTCGTGCCCGGTCCTCCCGGCGCCAGGCCTCGACGTCCGCGGCCAGCGCGTCTTCGACGCGCGCCAGCAGCACGTCGATAGCGTAGGGTTTCTCCAGGAAGTCCACGGCCCCCAGCTTCAGCGCCCGCACCGTCATGGGAATGTCGCCGTGGCCGGTGACGAAGATGATCGGCAGGTGGACGCCGGCGTTCCGGAGCATTTCCTGGAGCTCGAGACCGCTGACGTCCGGCATGCGCACGTCCAGCACCAGACAGCCGCGGCGTTCACCAGGGCCGGCGTTCAGGAAGGCCGCAGCCGAGTCGTGGGCTTCGACCTGGTAGCCGCGCGCGCCGAGCGCCTTGGCGAGGCTCGAGCGCACAGCCGGGTCGTCGTCGACGATGAAGATGGTCGGAGTGTCCATTCTGCTCATCCTGGATTGTCGTCTCCCGCGGACCATGACCGCAGGGTGAAGCGGAACGTCGCGCCGGTGCCGTCTGAGGGCTCCGCATACAGCCGCCCGCCGTGCGCTTCGACGATCGAGCGGGCGATCCAGAGCCCCATGCCGAGCCCATTGGGCTTGCTGGTCTGAAACGGGTTGAACAGCAACTTGGAGGTCTCGGCCGGCAGACCCGGCCCCGTATCGTGAACCATGACCGTCACGCCGGCGCGGCCTTCGTCCCACAGAGGCCCGGTCTCGATGCGGAGCCGGCGCGGCTCGCTGGCCGCTTCGGTCATGGCTTCCGCGCTGTTGCGAATCATGTTGACCAGCACCTGCTCGATCTGGCTCTGGTCGATAGGGATCGGGGGAAGCTCGCCGGCGAGATGCAGCTCGGTGGTGATTCCGTATTGCTCGAGATCCCAGCTCATGAAGCTCATGGTGCCGCGCACGACCTCGTTGATGTCGCCGGGCTGGCGATCGGGCTCCACGCGGCCGACGAAGCGCCTGAGATTGCGGATGATGGTACCGGCCCGGTCCGTCTGCTGGGTGATCCCCGCGAGCGCTTCGACCAGCTCTTCGCGTCGGCGCATTCGTGATGGCTTGAGGATCGACCGCGCCAAATCGCTGAAGTGCATGATGGCGGTCAGCGGCTGGTTGAGCTCGTGGGCGAGCCCGGCCGCCATCTCTCCGGCCGTCGTCAGCCGCTCTTCGTGGGCGACCGCTGCCTGCCGGCGCCGCGCCTCGATGAACCGCTCCGTCGAGACATCGTGCTCGGTGGCGGCCACCGCATAGCTGTCACCTTGCCGGTCGACCAGGGCGGTTGCGGTGAGCTCGACGTCCAGGCTGCGGCCGGTGCGCGAGCGCCGCTCGACTTCCATCGGGCCGACCCGCTTGTCCGTCATCACCTGAGCGGTGACGTCGCGCATGGCGTCGCGCAGGGGTTCCGGTGTCAGCTCGTAGACGGACGTGCCGATCGCTTCCTGCTCGCTGTAGCCGTAAAGGCGCTCGGCACCACGATTCCACGCCAGGATCTCGCCGTCCGGCGCGTACACCGTGATGGCATCGCTCGAGTCCTTGAGCACGGCAGCGAGCTGTTGGTTCCGGCGAACGGCAGCAAGATGTTCGCTGACGTCGATGAACGATATGACGAGCCCCGCATCGCCGCCGTCCCGCGGAATGAAGCGCACCAGGAACACCTGGTCCGCCAGATCGAGGTGGCGCTCCACGGGCTCGCGGCTCGACAGGGCCTGCTGGATCTGCGTCGTCAGCAAGCTCAGATCCACGGACCTGCCCGTGGCGATCAGCGGCCGCCCGATACTGGTGGGCATGAGATCGAAGATCTGCCGGCTGGCGGCAGAGTAGCGGGTCACGCGCAGGTCCTCGTCCAGCACCACCAGACCTGCGACCGCCGCGTTGAGGATGTCTTCGAGATCGCGGTTGAGCCGGGACATCTCCTCCGAGCGAAGGCGCAGCTCTTCGTTCAGGGTGGACAGCTCTTCGTTGGCGGATTGCAGCTCCTCGTTGGTCGACTGCAGTTCCTGGGAGGTCGACTGAAACTCCTCGTTCAGCGACAGCAGCTCCTCGTTGGCGGTCTCGATCTCCTCGATTCGGGTCTGCAGACGATTGCGGGTGCTCGCCAGTTCCTGCTCGAGCTGGTCAACGCGGAGGGCGGTGGCACCCGCAAGCCGTTCGGGATCCGATTGCGCTTGCGGATCCGCTGCGCGCTCCTCGAACACCACGAGGGTCAGCGGGCCGGAGTATCGTCCGGCGCCGACCACCGGCAACGCGGTCAGCACGACCGTGCCAGTGTCCGCAGCCTTCCCGCAAGCCACGGGCGGGCTCCGCACCCGGGCGTTGTTGCGTTGAGACTTCTGCACCGCGAGCCGTGTCTCGATACCTAGCGGCGCATCGAGCATGTCGAGCACACTGGCCGTTACGGCACCGGGTTTGAGGGACACGTAACGGCTGACGTCGCCGTGCACGAACAACGCATTGAACCGCTCGTCCATCAGGATGCTTGGCGGTGCATAGTGTTGGAACATGGCGTCGCGGACGCGCCGTTCCAGCAGGCCGGCGTCCTGTGGATCCCGCCGGGGCGTGGCGGCCGGAACCGTCCGGCCCGCCGTCCGCGGCAGCGGAGACTCCAGCCCGGTGCGGGCGAACACCTGGGCCTTGTGGGAAGCTGGCGCGAACAGTCCCTCTGCCGGTGCGGCGGTCTCCGACGGCCCGAGGACCAGATAGCCCCGCGGGTTCAGGATGTAGTGGAACGTCTGCAGCAGACGCCTCTGCGCCTCGCCTTTGAAATAGACCAGCACGCTGCGGCAGCTCACCAGGTCCAGGCGGCTGAACGGAGGGTCCTGAAGCAGATCGTGCGGCGCCAGGGTAACGACGTCGCGAAGTGGTTTCGTCACCCGATACGAGCCGTCGACCGGCTCCAGATACTTGTCGATCAGCGGCTGCGGGAGACCCAGCACCGCATCCCGAAGATACAAGCCGCGCCGCGCTGCGGTAATGACACCAGTGTCCACGTCCGTCGCCAGGATCTGCACTGGCCGGGTGACCACATCGTCCTCGAGCAGGTCGGTCAGCAGCATGGCGATGCAGTAGGCTTCCTCGCCGGTGGCGCAGCCGGCGACCCAGATCCGGATGGGCGCACCGGGCCGCTTGGTGTCGACGATGGCCTGCAGGGCGGCGCGTACGGCCGTGAGGGTGTCGGCATCGCGGAAGAACGACGTCCTCGAGATCAGCAGATCCCCGGCCAACTGCCCGGCTTCGGTGTCTGAGGCTTCGAGCAGCGCGCCGTAGCCCGCCAGGTCCGGCTCGCCGATGATCATCATGCGACGCTCGATGCGCCGCCGCACAGCGCCCTCCTCGTACTGGTCGAAGGCGATCCCGCTCTTGTGCGCCAGCACCTTGACCAGCTCGGCCAGATCCTGGTGCTGCGACTGCGCCGGTGCGAGCGATCGCTCGCCCGCCCAGGACAGCGCGCGCGCGACCGCGGCGCCCACGTCCTTCAGGGGCGCGACCATGTCGGCCAGCCGTTCCCGCAGCACGGACTGAGGCATTCCCGGGTGCTCGGCGTCTTCCGGATCCTGAACGATGGCGGTGCCGCCAGCCGCCTTGATGGCACGGACCCCGCGGGTGCCGTCGCTGCCGGTCCCGCTCAGAACGACGGCGATGGCGTGCTCCGCGCAGGCGTCCGCCAGGGAGGCGAAAAGGAGATCGATGACGTGGCGGGGGACGGAGTGGCCGTCGCCGGACGCCAGATGGAAGATGCCGTCGCGCACGGTGCATTCCGCTCCGGGCGGAATGACGTACAGGCACCCGCCGCTGAGGCGCATGTCCGACTGGACGGTCCGGATGGTCATCGCGGATCCGGCCTGTTGCAGGATCTCCTCGAGGAAGCTGGCATGGGAAGGGTCGAGGTGCTGCACCAGCACGTACGCGACGTCGTGCTGCACGGGCAATTCGGGCAGTAGCGTCCGCATGGCTGTAATCCCGCCCGCGGACGCACCGATACCGACGATGTATCTCAGATCCTCCACGATGCTCCGATCCCTCTACCTTTAAAATACTAACTTTTCGCCGCCGGGGCACCCGCCCAGTTCGGGGAACTGCTTAGCCTTGCGACCCCATTCGGCACCACCACCCGCTGGCAGATGAGCCCGTCGCTGGTGGGCACCCTCACCATGCTGCAGACGCTTCTGTTGACGGCCATGTCGGTGGCTCGGGAACGGGAGGAGGGGACGTTCGATCAGCTGCTGGTGACGCCGCTGCGGCCGTCCGAGGTGATGATCGGCAAGACGGTGCCGTCCATGTTGGTGGGGATCGTCCAGGCGACATTGATCCTGCTGGTCGCGCAGCTCTGGTTCCGGATCCCGTTCGTGGGCTCGTTGGCGACCCTGTATCTGGGTCTGGCCATGTTCCTGCTCGCCGCCATCGGCATCGGCCTCCTGGTGTCGTCGTTCGTCACCAGCATACAGCAGGCCACGCTGTTCTCCTTCGTGCTGCTGATGCCTTTCATTCTGCCCTCGGGCCTCGCCACGCCGATCGCCAACATGCCGGTGATCCTGCAACGCCTCATCCTGGTCAACCCGCTTCGCTACGCCATCGACATGGCGCAGCGCGTCTACCTGGAGGGCGCCGATCTCCGGCAGATCGTGCCCGATCTGTGGCCGCTGGCCGTCATCGCCGCGATCACCCTGCCGCTGGCGGCGTGGATGTTCCGCAACCGGCTTACCTGACTCTGGACGCCTGGTCCTGCTTGCACACGTTTGTGACACATCGCTCGCGGAGTACGTAGATATCCCGATATCGCCGGTCCGCGCGCTGGAGCAAAGTGCTTCTTGACGGTGGCCCTCTCGGTGCCCCTCCCCCCCCCCCGGTTCCCACGAGGGGGCCATCCGTTTTCCCTCTCCAGGTCGCTCTCACCGCCCGGCGTTCACCGAGCCCAGATAACAGCGCGTGCCGTTCTCCAGCAGGATCGCGTTGTACAGGTCGGTGTTGTACCTCGAGGTGACGAAGAAGATGTTCCTCGCATCCTCGAGGCCAGGGCAGGTGCCATCGCCGTAGAACGTGATCCGGGTCGTGGCGCCGGTTTCGGACTTCAGCAGCAGAGCCTGGTTGCCCTCGGAGCTCCAGCCCTGGAGGTGCTTCACCACGGAGCTCGCAAGCCCCGTGTGGGGCTCCGTCAGCTGGATCTCCCGAATGTCAGGATGCTGGGCAACGAAGCTGGACAGGTTCTCGGGCGCCGGCTGAATCTTCACGGACCAGTTCACCCAGCCCCCGTTAGCGACGATCCGATAGTGTCCGCCCTGGCGGATGAGTTTTTCGCCGCTGCCGGTGCCGTAATTCTTCACCGCCTCGCCGACGAAGCGGTCGGTGTCGGCGTCGTAGAGCTGGAGGTCCAGGTAGGCCATGTTCGGGAACTCGCTGCTGGCGTTCCAGCTCAAGAGCCACGGCCCCTGAACCTTGAACGGCTCCGTGCCCCCCGGCGCAGAGCCGCTGAAGCTCTGCACGCTGTCTCCGGCTGCGCCGGCGGCCGCAGCCGCGGGGTTGGCGAAGGCAAAGCTCGCCATCAGGAAGACGAGGGTGGCGAGACTGATGAGAATGGTTCGTCTTGCTGACTGTGCCATCTGCAGCTCCTTGTGTTCGCATACAAGCTTGCGAGGTGGATACGCTGCCTGCGCAGGCGCATGGCGAGCGGCTTCAATTTTCGAGCTGGGCGCCATGAAGCGTAGACTGCCGGGTATGATGACACGGCTGATCCGAAAGCGGATTCCGCCCGGCGTGACCGTCACCGGTCTGGTGCTGGCCGGCGGGCGCGGTGCCCGTGCAGGCGGCCGCGACAAAGGGCTCCTCAGCGACCACGGCCGGCCCATGGCGTCCCGGGGGCTCGACTGGCTGGCGCCCTGGTGCTCGGTGCTGGCAGTGAGCGCCAACCGTCATCTGTCCCGTTACCGCTTGCTGGCGGACCTGGTGGTGGCCGATTGCCGACCGCACTATCCCGGCCCGTTGGCGGGGGTGGCCGCTTGTCTCGGTGCCGTGCGTACGCACTGTCTGCTGACCTGTCCCTGCGATGCCACTGGCTTGCCCGTCCAAGTGCCGCCTCGGTTGCTGCGCGCCCTGCGCGTGAGGGGCCGGGCCGACGTCGCCGTGGTGCGCGACCGGCGACGGCTGCAGCCGCTCGTGGCGGCCTGGCGGGGGACCCTGGGGCCGGAGATCGAAGCCTATCTGGACGCCGGGGGGCGATCCGTGCAGGGCTTTCTCGCCACCCGGGCGGTGGTGGAGGTACCCATCCGCGCTGTCCTCGGCAACCGCAACGAGATCCCGGAGCGGCCGGCCGCCGGCGCGCAGTGAAGCGGTCTACTGCGGTTGGTCCACCAGTGCCATCAGCCGTGCCAGCGCGTCGTCCCACTGCGCCGAGGCGCGAGCCAGGTGGTCGCGGGCCGTCTGCAGGCCGGCCGGGTGCAGGACGAACATGGTGTGTCTGCCGGCGCGCCGGCTGGCCACCATGTCCGCAGCTTCGAGGATACGCAGGTGCTTGGTTACCGCCTGCCGGGTGATGTCCATGCCGTTGGCGAGGTCACTGACGGAACGGGACATACCGTCTCCCAGCCGGCCCAGCAGCGCCAGCCGGGTGGAGTCGCCCAGCGCGGCGTAGAGGGGGGCGGCTTCCGGCGGAATGAGCTGCGGTGCCGGCTGCGGCTCGGCGCTCACGAGCTGAGGTGTGCGGTGATGTGCCCGGACTGAATGTCCCATCCCCGGGTATTGCCCCGCAGGACGTTCAGCCTGACGGGGTCCGGCAGAGCGGAGAAGCCCGACTCGGTGATGGTGAGCCGCGTTCCCGTCTCCGTGGGCTCCTGCCGGAACTCCACCAGGGTGGTGGGCCGCTGCGACAGGTCGTCCCCCAGCGCCTCGTCGTAAACGGGCCAGCGGAACGAGAACAGCCGTTCGTGATCCATGCGCTCCACCGTTGCCCGCCAGGGTGCGCCTTCATGGCCGGGGTAGGTGATTCTTCCGGTGGACACGGTACCGGGCACGAACGGGCCGTCGAGCCGTACCCGGAACCATCGGCCGAACTCCTCGTGATTCGTCAGCGCTTGCCACACACGTGCCGGCGACGCGTCCAGCTCTACGGTCTTGACGATGCTGTCTTCTGTCGAGTGATCCGTCCGAGTATTCATGGCAACCTCCAGGTTGCGCGTATCCTGCCCCCGTTCCCGCAGAAATGCAACTGAGAAGTTGCGTTTCCGCGGAAAGCCATCCGGCGGGCTCAGGCTGCGGTGTCGTCGCTCTGGAACTGCAGGGTGTGCAGGCGGTAATACAGCCCCTGGCGGGCGAGCAACTCGTCGTGGGTGCCGAGCTCCTCCACCCGGCCGTGATGCAGCACCAGCACCCGGTCGGCTTCCTGAATCGTCTGCAGGCGGTGGGCGATGATGATGGACGTGCGTCCGGCCGTCAGCTTGCGCAGCGCGTCCTGGATCAACAGCTCCGTCTCGGTGTCGATGCTCGCGGTGGCCTCGTCCAGCACCAGGATCTCCGGGTCGGCGGCCAGCACGCGGGCGAAGGCGAGAAGCTGGCGCTGACCCTGAGAGAGATTCTGCCCGCGCTCGGACAGCTCGGTGTCGTATCCTTTCGTCAGTGTATTGATGAAGCCGTGCGCGTTCACCCGCCGCGCCGCCATTTCCGCCTGCTCGCGAGTGATCGATGGATCGCCCAGCGCGATGTTGTCGAGAATCGTGCCCGAGAAGATGTGGAAATCCTGCAGCACCACGCCGATACGCTTGCGCAGATCGTGGGAGTGGATGCGGTTGAGGTCGATGCCGTCCAGGAAGATCTGGCCGTCGTCGAAGTCGTAGAAGCGGCTCAGGAGCCGGATCAAGGTGCTTTTGCCGGAACCCGTGGGCCCGACGATGGCGAGCTTCTCCCCCGGCGCGATGGTGAAGGTGACGTCGTGGAGGATCTCGAGGTTCGGCGTGTAGCCGAAGCTGAGGTGCTCGAAGCGCACCTCGCCGGCCAGCCGTTCCGGCAGCTCGGCCGGCTCCGCCGGCTCGTGAATCTTCTCGTCCCAGTCGAGGGCCTGAAATATGCGCTCGCCGCTGGCCATCGCGCGAAACAGGATGTTGCTCTGCTCACCGAGGGCGACGATCGGATGGAACAGCATGTCGACGAAGCGGGTGAACAGGATCACGCCGCCGAGGGATACGGCGTTCTGCACCACCGCGCCGCCGCCGTACCAGACGATCACCCCCAGAGCCGTATGGGCCATGCTGTCGGTGAAGGCGCCGTACAGAGTCTGCACGCGGCTGCTCTTCAGCTCATAGAAGCGATTGTCACGGTTGATGCCCGTGTAGCGCTCCAGGTTGAACTGCTGTCGCTCGGAGAGCTGCACCACCTGCAGCCCGGACAGGTTCTCCTGCATGTTCTGGTTCAGCGCCGACAGGGTCATGCGGACCGCGCGGAAGAGCTGTTGGCTGAGTCGGCGAAAAAAGTAGGTGATCGTGCCCATGACGGGCAGCCCCAGCAGCAGAATCAGGGTGAGCTTGACGTCCACCGCCAGCATGATCCCGAGGGCAACGAAGAACGGCACGAACTCGCCGATCAAGGTGCCGATGCCCCGGAGCAGCTCATAGAGGGCTTCGATGTCGTTGGTGACCCGGGTCATCACCCGCCCCACGGCCACGCGATCGTAGAACGACGACGGGCGCGTCTCCAGATGACGGAACAGATCCAGACGCAGGTCCCTGAGGCCGTTGATCACCGCGCGGATCAAGGTCATCCGGTGGGCGTGGCCGATGACGGCCCAGCCGAGCTGCAGCGCCCCATACAGCAGGCATGCCGAGAGCAGCGGATGCACGTTCAGCCAGTTGGTCAGCCAGGCGTGGAGCTCGAGCATGCCGAGGTCCGGCATATGGGCGTGGGTCTCGCCGCGCAGCACGTGGTCGATCACCACGATGGAGAACACGATCGGCATCATGACCTCCAGCGTGGAGGCGACGAGGATCAGCACGGCGCTGATCCCGAACGTCGTGCGGTAGGGCTTCAGCCAGTACAGGAGCCGCCGCAGCAGGCCCAGGTTCATCACCGAGCCCGACAGCTCGGCTTCGAACATGGCGTAGTCGGGGCGCTCGGCACCGTTGCCGGCGCGGCCGACGGTGGGCCGGTTGGCAGCCATCAGGCGGAGGCTCCCGACGGATCCTCGCCCGTCAGCAGCCGGTAGTCCGCGTCGTCGGCTCCTTCCCGCTGAATGCGCTCCAGCTCGGCGTAGAGGCCGCCTCGGGCCACCAGCTCATCGTGACTGCCGACCTCGACGATACGCCCTTCCGACAGCACCACGATGCGGTCGGAGTGGCGGGCGGTGGAGACCCGGTGCGACACCAACAGGGTGGTCTGGCCCCCCCGCAGACGATCGAGCTCCGAGAGAATGTGGTCCTCCGTGCCCGTGTCGACGCTGGAGAAGCAGTCGTCGAGCACCAGCACGGGGGCGTGACGGATCAGTCCACGCGCCAGGGTGGCGCGCTGCTTCTGGCCGCCGGACAGGGTCACCCCGCGCTCTCCGACAATCGTCTGCATCTGTGCCGGGAACTCCTCGATGGTGTCTTTGAGATCCGCCGAGGTGGCGGCGGACCAGATCGCCTCGAGGGCGCGCTCCGGATCGTCGTAGGTGAGATTGTCGCGCAGCGGCTCACCGAACAGGAAAGGATCCTGCGGCACCAGGGCGATCTGTGCGCGCAGCCGCGCCAGCGGGTAGTCCCGCACGTCGTGGCCGTCTACCAGAACCGTGCCCGGCGGCGGGTCGAGCAGGCGCACCAGCAGCCGGAGCAACGTGCTCTTGCCGGCCCCCACCCGGCCCATGATCGCGACGGACTCTCCCGGGGCGATAGTCAGGCTCACGTGGTCCAGGGCCGGCGTCGTGGCGCCTTCGAAGGTATACGAGAGGTCGCGAAACTCGATGGCGCCGCGGATGTGCGCTGGCGCGTCGCTGGACGGCCGGTCTTCGATCTCCGGCGCCAGCGACAGCACGTCGAACAGACGATCGCTGCCCACGGCCGCCCGCTGCAGCAGGTTCACCAGGAAGCCGGCGCTGCGGAACGGCGCCACCACCATGGTCATGTAGGAGGTGAACGCCACCAGCATGCCGATGGTGACCTGCTCGTGGATCACCAGATACCCGCCGTAGCCGATGATCGTCAGCAGACAGATAGCGGCGAGGCTCGGCATGACGGCGGCCATCATCGAGTTGATCCAGGACTGCTGATAGAAGGCATCCGCGTACGCCTGGTTGGTGCCGGCGAAGCGGCGGATCTCGTTCTCTTCCTGGACCATGGCCTGAATCGTGCGGATGCCGGACAGGTTCTCCTGGACGTGGGCGCCCAGATCCGACAGCCGGTCCTGCACCGTGCGCGAGGCGATGCCCATCCGTCGCGAGGACCATTGCGCGTAGAAGTACACGAACGGCAGCGGCGGCAGCAGCAGCAGGGTCAGCGACGGCGACATGGACATCATGAAGGCGAAGCCCACCAGCGGTGCGAATACCATGATCACCATCATGATGGTGCCCATGGAGACGAGCCGCTGGATCAGACTGATGTCGGCCACCGCCCGGGTCATCATGTCGCCGATGGTGTGGCGGGAGAAAAATCGGCTGCCCTGATGCTGCAGCGCCGCGTACAGCGCCTGACGCAGATCGAATGCCATATAGAGCCCGGCGCTGCGCACGGCGTATCGAGCGAAGGAGACGACGCCGAATCGAGCCGCGACGGAGGCGAAGATGCCGGCCACCAGCAGCATCAGATCCATGCGGCCGGCGGCGATGCGGTCGATGGCCGTACCGAGCAGATACGGCACCACGGCTTCGAGCACCCGGGACACGCCGAACGCGATGATGCCGAGGATCAGCCGCAGCTTATAGCGCGCGACGAACGCCTTCAGCCTGAGCAGAGACTTGAACATCGGCCCTCAGAAGCTCGCGTTGTTGGGAACCCGGGGAAAGGGAATGACATCGCGGATGTTTTCCATACCGGTGACGTAGAGCACCAGCCGCTCGAGCCCGAGCCCGAATCCGGCATGGGGCACGGTGCCGTAGCGCCGCAGGTCGCGGTACCACCACAAATCGTCGGTCAGGTTCATCTCGGCGAGCCGGCCGTCGAGCACGTCCAGGCGCTCCTCGCGCTGGCTGCCGCCGACGATCTCACCGACCCCGGGCACCAGCACGTCCATGGCTGCGACGGTGCGCCCGTCGTCGTTCAGGCGCATGTAGAAGGCCTTGATGTCCTTCGGGTAGTTGGTGACCACCGCCGGTCCGCCCACGTGTTTTTCGGTGAGATAGCGCTCGTGCTCCGACTGGAGGTCGAGGCCCCATTGCACAGGGAACTCGAACGATTCCTTCGCCTGCTCGAGAATGCGGATGGCGTCGCCGTAGTCGAGCCGCTCGAACGGCGTCTCGATCACGTGCTCGAGACGGCTGATGGCCTCCCGGTCGATGCGGTCGGCGAAGAACGCCATGTCCTCAGGGCAACGCTCGAGTACGGTGCGGCCGATGAACTTCAGGAAATCCTCGGCCAGCGCGGCGTTGTCCGACAGATCGGCAAAAGCGATTTCCGGTTCGATCATCCAGAACTCGGCCAGATGACGACTGGTGTGGGAATTCTCGGCCCGGAACGCGGGAGCGAAGGTGTACACCTTCGACAGCGCCAGGCAGTAGCTTTCCAGGTTGAGCTGGCCGGAGACGGTGAGGAAGGTCTCGGTGCCGAAGAAATCGTCGGCGAACGGCGCCGGGGCAGCCCGGTTCACCTGGTCGAGGGTCGACACCCGGAACAGATCACCGGCGCCTTCGCAGTCATTGGCGGTGATGATCGGGGTATGCACCCAGAAGAACCCATGCTCGTCGAAGTACTGGTGAACGGCCTGGGAGAGGGTATGCCGCACCCGGGCCACCGCGCCGAGGGTGTTGGTGCGCGGGCGCAGGTGCGCCACCGTGCGCAGATACTCGAAGCTGTGACGTTTCTTGGCGATGGGATAGCTTTCCGGATCGTCCACCCAGCCCACCACCTCGATTCCGGCGGCGTGAATCTCCCGGTCCTGCCCCTTGCCCTGGGACTCGGCCACCGTCCCTTCCACCCGCACGGCACAACCGGTGGTCAGCTCCGCGATGTCGGACTCGTAGTTCGGCAACTTGCCGTCGGCCACTACCTGCAGCGACTGCAGGCTCGACCCGTCGTTGACGTGGATGAACGAGAATCCACCCTTGGACGTGCGGCGGGAACGCACCCAGCCTTCCACGGTCACCGCCTCCCCGAGGTCGACCCGGTGATCGAGAACCATTCTGACGGACGTGCTGTTCATAACGGTGGAACGGTTGAGGCAATCTGTAATGATAATGGAATTGGCGGCTCTCTTGGGTGATTGACCGGTGATCGGCGCTGCCGGATGCGGTGCAGTGGTGACGCGGGTGGACCGCTGTGGTACATATCGGCCATGCGAAAAGCAATAATCACCGTGGTCCTGCTGATAGTTGCGGCAGGCATTGCCTGGCTGGTCTGGAGGTTCTACGAGCCCTCGCCGGTTCCGCCGCCGCCGACCCAGCGTGAGATGCCGAAGCCGGAGCCCGCCACTCCGCAGAACCCCCTGAATCAGACGCCGGCGGAAACGCCGGCGGAGCCCGAGAGCCCACCGGAGCCGCAGGTCTCGCTGCCGTCTTTGCAGGACAGCGACCAGTACGTCCGCGAGCAGATCCAGCCCATGGATCTGCCGCAGCGGTGGGTGGAGCAGGGCGATTACGTGCGCCGCCTTGCGGTGCTGGCGGAGAACGCCAGCCGCGGCGAGTACCCGCGCCGCCAACTCGCCTTCCTGGCCCCCCGGGAGCCGTTCAAGGTGATCCACCGGGACGGCGGCACCTACGTCGACCCGGACGGCTACGACCGCTACGACAGCTACGTTCAGACCCTGGAAGGGGTCGATCCGGCGCGCCTGGCGAACCTCCTCGACACCGTGCGTCCGCTGATGGTGGACGCACTGAACGAGCTCGGCGTGGAGGCGCCGCCCGACCAGGTCTTTCAGGAAGCCATCAAGCAGGTGCTGTCGGTCCCGGTGCTGCCGGGCAACGGCAGCGTCGCGCTGGTGCAGCCCAACGTGATGTATCAGTACGCCGATCCGAAGCTCGAGGCGCTGTCGCCTCTGGAGAAGCAGGTATTGCGGATGGGCCCGGAGAACGTGCAGCGGTTGCAGACTTATCTTCGCCGGGTAGCGGCGCAGATGAATATCGACGTCGGGTCCTGAGTTGCGGCGTCACGGCTGGTGGCGGAGCGCGGAGAGGTCGAGGGTGGCTTTGAACGGGCTGTTGTGCTCTACCAGATCGATTTCTTCCTGCACGTAGCGGCGTTCGGAATCCAGGTAGTCGGCGATGGCGCGGCGGAAGGCGGGATCGGGGATCCAGTGGGCGCTGTAGGTGGCTTCGGGCAGGTAGCCGCGGGCCACTTTGTGACTGCCCTGGGCGCCGGCTTCCACTCTGCCGAGGCCGCGGTCGATGGCGAAGTCTATGGCCTGGTAGTAGCAGGTCTCGAAGTGCAGGAAGCGGTGATCTTCGATGCACCCCCAGTTGCGCCCGAACAGCGTGTCGCTGCCGATGAAGTTGAGGGCGCCGGCGATGTAGCGGCCACGGCCGGACCCGCCGCGGCGGCAGAGGATCAGCAGCACGTCCTCGGCCATGGTGTCGCCGATGAGGCTGAAGAAGGGCCTGGTGAGGTAGGGCGAGCCCCATTTGCGCGAGCCGGTGTCCAGGTAGAACTCGTAGAACGCGTCCCAGTGGGCTTCGGTCAGGTCGGGACCGGTGACCCACTCGATCTCCACGTCCTCGGCCACCGCCTCGCGGCGCTCCCGGCGGAGGTTCTTGCGTTTCTTCGACGACAGGTCGGCCAGGAATTCCTCGAAGCTGGCGTAGCCGGGATTGTGCCAGTGAAACTGGCGGTCGAGGCGCAACAGGCAGCCGAGCTCGCCGGCGCGTTGCCACTGCTGCTCGGGCATGAACGTGAGGTGCAGCGAGGAAACCTCCGCCTGTCGGGCGATCTGGATGCAGGCGCCGAGCAGGGCGCGCTCGATCTCCGGATCGTCGTCGCGGGTGAGCAGCCGACGGCCGGTCGCCGGGGTGAAAGGCACGCTCACCTGAAGCTTCGGGTAGTAGCGGCCGCCGGCCCGTTCCCAGGCGTCGGCCCAGGCGTGGTCGAACACGTACTCGCCGCGGGAGTGCCCCTTGACGTACATGGGCACCGCACCCAGCAGCTTGCCCCCGTCTTCCAGCACCAGGTGGAACGGCTGCCAGCCGGTTCGGGTCACCGCGCTGCCGCTGGCTTCGAGGGCGTGCAGGAACTCGTGGCGCAAAAACGGGTTGCGCGATAGACCGGGCGGATTGGCGCAGGCGTTCCAGTCGCGGGCGCTGATGTCGTCGATGCTGTCGAGAATCCGTGCTTGCATTGATCTTACTGTGAAGGCGATCTCTTATGCTGTGGGAGCGACCCGTGGGAGCAACCTGCCGGTCGCGATCTGATCCTGTGTGGGCGACCTCTTATCCTGTGGGAGCGACCTCCCGGTCGCGATCTGCCTCTCTGCCTCTCCTCCGTCCTTTCCCCATACGCTTCAAAATATTCCCGCCTCCAGACCGACCGCGAGCGCCGTGCCCAGTTCCCGGCAGCGCTGCAGGTGCTCGGCAGTGACCGCACCGCGGGCGACCACCGGTTCCTGCACCTCCTGGAACGGATAGCCGCCGATGATGCGGCGCAGCGCCTTCAGGGCGCCGGTGCCGTCGTTGCCGGCGCTGATGAACAGTGCACACGGCAGCGGCTGCAGCTTACCTTCCACCTCGTAGAACGTGCGATCGATGAAGTCCTTCATGGCACCGGACATGTAGCCCAGGTTCTCGGGCGTGCCGAGGAGCAGGCCGTGCGTCCACAGGAGGTCGCGGGGCCCGGCATCGCGGGCAGTGAGCAGCCGCACCTCCACACCGCCGGCGTCCTCGCCGGTGGCGCCTTCCAGGGCGGCCCGGGCAAGCCGGCCGGTATTACCGGTTTTCGTGTGATAGACGATGAGCAGGTGCTTCACTCATCCCGAGTATACTCAACGGCGGAGGTTCGTATCGATGGAACTCGCCGACATCGAGGCCGCTCGGCGGCGGCTGACCGGACAAATCGCCTGTACGCCCTTGCACTACAGCACGACGCTGTCGCGGCTCACCGGCGCGGAGGTGTTTCTCAAGTTCGAGAATCTGCAGTTCACCTCTTCGTTCAAGGAGAGGGGCGCGCTCAACTGCCTGTTGTGCCTGTCCGCCGAGGAGCGGCGCCGCGGCGTGATCGCCATGTCCGCGGGAAATCACGCTCAGGCCCTGGCGTACCACGGTCAGCGCCTGGGTGTTCCCACCACCATCGTGATGCCGCGCCACACGCCCAACGCCAAGGTGGCGCAAACGCGGGTGTTCGAAGCGGAAGTGATCCTGCACGGCAACGAGTTCGACGAGACCCGCCGCTTCACCATGGATCTTGCCGATGAGCGCCGGCTTACCCTGGTGCATCCGTTCGACGACGAGCGGGTCATCGCCGGCCAGGGCACCCTGGGGCTCGAGATCCTGGAGCAGGCGCCCGACGTGCGCGCGGTGATCGTTCCCGTGGGCGGCGGCGGCTTGATCTCGGGGGTGGCGAGCGCGGTCAAGGCCCTGCGCCCCGAGGTTCAGGTGATCGGCGTGCAGGTCGAGCGTTTCGCCGGCGCCTACAACGCCTTCCACGGCCTGCCCGGGCAGCCGCGCGCGCACGTCTCGGTGGCGGAAGGCATTGCGGTGAAGTCGCCGGGCGCGCTGACCATGCCGCTCATTCGCAGCCGGGTCGACGACATGCTGCTGGTCGGCGAGGAGCAGGTGGAACAGGCGATCTTCTCGCTGCTCGAGATCGAAAAGACGGTGGTGGAGGGCGCGGGCGCGGTCGCGTTGGCGGCCCTCTACGCGCACCCGGAGCGATTCGCCGGCACCGACACCGTGCTGGTCCTGTCCGGCGGCAACATCGACATGATGGTGCTCTCGTCGGTGCTGCAGCGGGGCCTGGTGCGAAGTCACCGGCTGGTCCGGCTGAAGGTGGAAATTCCCGACGTGCCGGGAGCCCTGGCCGACCTCACCCGGATGCTGGCGGAGCTCGACAGCAACATCGTCGAGATCGAGCACCAGCGCGCCTTTGCTGGCTCGTCGGTGCGGTCGACGGTGGTCGAGCTGGTGCTGCAGATGCGCGGCGAGGAGCAGGTGGATCAGGTGTTGGAGGCGCTGCTGGCGAAAGGCTACGAGGCGAGCTGCTCGCCGTGACGGACATCGCTGCGCTTCTAACCGCGCTCAACCCCGCGCGCGTTTCGCCAGCGCCGCGATCTCGTCCAGCACCGGCAGCACCGTGTCGGCGTCGGCGTCCGGCAGCATGAACACCAGCTCGTCGAATCCCTGCTCGATGCGGCCCTTGACCCCGTCGTAGTCGCGCGGCGCGCCGAACAGCGCCAGGTCCAGGTCGGCCAGCTTTCGGCCGCGGGCGGTCAGAGCCTCCGCCATGCGCTCCAGGTTCCCGGAGCCAAGGCCGCCAATGGGCATCCAGCCGTCGGCATAGTCGGCCACCCGGTCGAACACCCACTTCGAATTGGCGCCGATCCAGACCGGCGGTCCGCCTTTCTGAATCGGCTTCGGGTAGGACCAGACGGGGTCGAAGCTCACGAACTCGCCGTGGAATTCCGCCTCGTCTGCGGTCCAGATCTGGCGCATGGCCAGCACCTTCTCGCGGACGACCTTCCAGCGATTCGGATAGTCGGCGCCGTGATTTTCCATTTCCTCGCGGTTCCACCCCGCGCCGATGCCGAGCACCACCCGGCCCCCGGAGATCACGTCGAGAGACGCCACTTCCTTGGCCAGAGTGATGGGATCGCGCTCGATCACCAGGCAGATGCCGGTGCCCAGGCGGATGCGGCTGGTGGCGGCGGCGCAGGCAGCGAGGGCGACGAAGGGGTCGTGGGTGTGCCAATACATCTTCGGCAGGTCGGTGCCCCCCGGGAACGGCGTCAACCGCGATGCCGGAATGTGGGTGTGCTCGGGGAAGAACAGGCTGTCGAGGCCTCGTTCCTCCACGGCGCGGGCCAGCTCCACCGGGCCGATGGCGTAGTCGGTGGGAAAGATGCTGACGCCGAAGCGTGGATTGTCGGTAAAGGCCATGGTCGCTCCCGTTGCTCGAGTATCGTTGCCGATGTTACTCCGACCGCCGCCCGATGGGCGGACCCTTACCGCCCGATAGGGCGGACCCTTACCGCCCGATAGGGCGGACCGTTACCTGGTGCCGGAGAAGTCCCCATGGCGCCCGGCGCCCGCCACGAACCGGCTCGCCCCCGCGCGGGTCTCGCCGGAGCGGATGACCTCGAGACCGAGACGGGTCTCTTCGCCGAGCGCCGCGCTCTCGCTGACGCCCCACTGGCAGAGTGCCGAGCGGCGGTCGCTCCTGAGGCACCGTTGCGGAAACGCCGCAAGCTGGCGCGCCAGGTCCAGCGCCCCCGTCAGCGCCTGCCCCGGCTCGGTCAGCCGGTTGGCGAGCCCGATACGCAGCGCTTCCTCTCCGGATACGCCGCGCCCGGTGAGAATCATGTCCATGGCGTGGCTGTGACCGATCAGGCGCGGCAGACGCACGGTGCCGCCGTCCACCAGCGGCACACCCCAGCGGCGGCAGAACACGCCGAACACGGCGTCCCGTGCCGCGACCCGAAGATCGCACCACAGCGAGAGCTCCAGCCCACCTGCCACGGCCCAACCCTCGACCGCGGCGATCACCGGCTTGCCGAGCACCAGGCGGGTAGGGCCCATGGGGCCGTCGCCAGCTTCGTCCACCCGGTTGCCCCGGCCGGCCGCCACGGCCTTCAGGTCGGCGCCCGCGCAGAACGTGCCCCCGGCGCCCGTGAGAATGGCGACCGCGGCCTCGTCGTCGGCGTCGAAGCGGCGAAACGCTTCCGCCAACGCGGACGCGGTCGGCCCGTCGACGGCGTTTCTCACCGCGGGGCGGTCGATGGTGACGACGCATATGCCGTCCTGGGTGCGGCGGAGCACCGTCTCCGCCGAGCGCTCGTTTCCGGCCACGGTATGCCTCCCTCGGACCTGCAGAGGTGTGTATATTAGCCCGGGCGATTGGGCTATGTTTCGGAAAAAGGGGAAGCGCATGCGATTGACCGAGCCGCGGGTGAAGCCGCTGGAGGCGGACGAGTGGGACGAGCAGGCACGCGCCGTGATGGCCCCGTTCGCCGAGCAGGGCCGCGTTTTCAATATCTTCAAGACCCTGGCTCATCACCCCGATCTGATGCGCCGGTGGCTGGTGTTCGCCAATCACGTGCTCGGCAAGTCCACCCTCGGCGTGCGTGAGCGGGAGTTGCTGATCCTGCGTATCGGCTACCTGTGCCAGGCCGGCTACGAGTGGGGACAGCACGTGGAGATCGCCCGCCGGGCGGGAATGAGCGACGACGAGATCCGCTCCGCGAAGACCGGCCCGGACACTCCCGGCATTCCCGAGCTGGATCGTCTGCTGCTTCAGGCGACCGACGAGCTGCACTCCGATGCGCACGTCTCCGACGGCACGTGGGAAGGCTTGTCGAAGCACCTCACCACCCAGCAGCTCATGGACCTTGTGTTCACGGTCGGACAGTACAACCTGGTCTCCATGGCCCTGAACACGCTCGGTGTGCAACTCGACGAGGGCCTGCCCGGATGGGACGTCTAGCCGACACCGTAGCCGTGGTGGTGGGCGCCGGGCAGACTCCGGGCGAAACCATCGGCAACGGTCGCGCCACGGCCGTGAGGTTCGCCGAGGAAGGGGCGCAGGTGCTGCTGGTGGACCGCAATACGTCCTCCGCGGAGGAAACCCTGGAGATGGTGCGCGAGCGTGGCGGCAACGGCAGCGTGTTCGGCGCTGACATCACCCGGGAAGACGACTGCAAGGCGCTCATCGCCGCCTGCGTGGATCGCTATGGCCGCCTCGACGTGCTGCACAACAACGTCGGCATCGGTACCGGCGATCGCGGTGCGGCGAGCATGACCGTGGAGGTGTGGGACCGCATCTTCGACACCAATCTCAAGGGCATCATGCTGGTGTGCAAGCACGCCCTGCCGGTGATGCGTGACCAGGGGCACGGCGTGATCACCAACATCTCGTCGGTGGCCGCTGTCTGTGCGGTGGGCATCGTCGCCTACAAGACGTCGAAGGCGGCGCTGAACGCCTACACCCATCACCTGGCCATGGCCAACGCCCGGCACGGCATCCGGGCCAACGTGATCATGCCTGGCCTGATGAACACCCCCATGGCCATCGAAGGCTACGTTGCGGCCGGCCGCGACCGGGCCGAGTTGATCCGTGCGAGGGACGCTCAGGTGCCGCTGGGCGGGCGGATGGGTGACGGCTGGGACGTGGCCAATGCCGCGTTGTTCCTGGCCTCGAACGAGGCCCGTTTCATCACCGGAGTCTGTCTGCCGGTGGATGGCGGACAATCGGCGAAAATCGGTTGATCAGCCTGCGATTGGCGCTCACATTTCAACCGGAGCGCCTTTTGCATGGATGGGGAGGGAAGCTACCGTGAACCATAGCCATCTGTCATGAAACTTTCCATTATATCGATTTTTGAGTAGTCTGGTAGCCGTATGTCACCGTGTGTAACACAAGCAGTTGACTGTATGGTGACGATTGCCGAGACTGAGAAAACGGTTCATCGCTGAAACGCATTATGGATAGCGGAATCGACACATACCGGCGCGAAAGAGCCCCCAAGACCATGCAGTACGTGCTGGCTGCCATCGGGGTGCTGTTCGTGGTCCTTGCCCTGCTGCACGTACCACATCCCACGCCGTGGCTGTGGGCGCCGTACGCCGGCGGAGCCGTGCTGGCGTTCCTGACCCTGATTCCGCGTCTTCCCATCCTCGTCTCCCGCTTTCTCGCCATCGCTGCCACCGGTCTCATGTTCTTCTTCTTCTTCGGCTTCTTCATGGAAGTGCCACGGCTCGAGTCGGACTGGTACATGAGCCAGGAAGGCTGGTCCGCGGTGAGCTTGCTGCTCGGCGCCTTCACCCTGATTCCGGTGCTATCCGGATACAGTTGCCGCTGCAAAGCCGAATGCCGCGAATCGGTGGGTTCGAGCCGCAATCCGCTGCGCAATCACGATTTCTTCACGGCTCCAGAACAGCCACGCCCCCGCAGTTCCTGACCGTCCTGCCCGATGACAGACGCTCCGCGACCCCGCCGTTCGGTGCTGTACATGCCCGGAGCCAACGAGCGGGCGCTCGATAAGGCGCGTTCGATTGCCTGCGACGGGCTCATCTTCGACCTCGAGGATGCGGTGGCCGCGGACGCCAAGGCGGCGGCCCGTGCGAACGTCGTGGCCGCGCTGCAGCAGGGCGGCTACGGCCATCGCGAGCGGGTGGTGCGGGTCAACGGTCTGGACACCCCGTGGGGTGGCGACGACGTGGCCGCGGTGGCGGGCCTCGCGCTGGACGGTGTGCTGTTTCCGAAGGTGACGACCCTCGCCGATGTGAGGCGGATTACCACTGCCATGCAGGCAGCCGGCGGCGCTTCGGTGCCGGTGTGGTTCATGGTGGAAACGCCGCAAGGCGTGCTGGACGTGCGCGCCCTGGCCGAGCTGGGCCGGCCGGCGGTGCTGGTGATGGGCACCAGCGATCTGGTGAAGGAACTACGCGCCCGTCATACCGAGTCGCGGCAGAATCTGGCTTACGCCCTGCAGCACTGCGTGCTCGTGGCCCGCAGTCTAGGCATCGACGTGCTGGACGGGGTGCATCTGGATTTCCGCAACCAGGAGGCCTTTCGCGCCGCCTGCGTGCTGGCTCGGGACATGGGCTTCGACGGCAAGACGCTCATCCATCCGAGTCAGGTGGAGCCGGCCAACGAGGCCTTCGGCTACGGTGCCGACGCCGTCGAACACGCCCGGCGGGTGCTCGAGGTCTGGCAATCGGCCCGGGGAAAAGGGCAAGGTGTCGCCGTGCTGGACGGCCAGCTCATCGAGAACCTGCACGCGGCCGAGGCGGAGCGGGTGCTGGCGTTCGCGCGGGCGCTCGAGACGCGCGAACGCGGCCCCGAGTGACCGCGCCGCTAGGTCGTCGCCTTACGCAACGCCGGCATCACCGTTTCCAGATAAGCATCCAGCGCCTCGTCGTTCCAAGGGGCACGCAGAGCCACGTTGATCTCGTCGGCGCCTGCCCGCGCGTACTCCAGCAGGCGCTCCGTTGCCCGCTCCGGCGTGGTGAGCAGGGCGCCGCCGGCGATGCGCTCTGCGGCGTTTCCCCAGTCTTCCGCCAGTCGCCGCCGCTCGCGGACCAGGTCCGCCTCGGAGAGCGCCAGGTTGAAGGTGACGTTGACGGCACGTTTCAGGCTGGCCGGATCCCGATGCTCGTCCTCGCACCAGTGGTTCAGGACCTGGTTGACCCGGGCGAACTCATCGGCGCTCAAGTAGGCGGCGTTCCAGCCGTCGGCGTGATCGGCGACGATCTTCAGGGTGCGCTTCTCGCCGACGCCGCCGATCCAGATGGGCAGGCGTTGCTGAACGGGCGGCGGTAGGCAGCTCGCGTCGTCCACCTGGAAATGCCGCCCGGAAAACGTCGTCCGCTCCTCGGTCAGCATCCGGCGGATGATCTGCACCGCCTCTTCCAGCATGTCGAGACGGGTGCCAATGTCGGGAAAGGCGTATCCGTAGGCGCTGGCCTCCCAGATGTGCCAGCCGGCGCCGATGCCGAGCTCGAAGCGCCCGCCGGAGATGTGATCCAGGGTGGTCGCCGCCTTTGCCAGCAGCGCGGGGTTCCGGTAGCCCACGTAGAAGACCAGGCAGCCGATGCGCGCATGGGTGGTCTCCGCAGCCAGGGCGCCGAGGGTCGCCAGGGCCTCGAAGTGGGGTTCGGTGCCGCCCTTGGGCGGCGCCTCGTAAAAGTGATCCCACGCGGAGATCCAATCGACGCCGGCCGCGTCCAGCTTTCGCCAGAGCGCGCGCAGGTCGTCCATGGCCAGGTTCTGCTGACCGACGTGTACTCCCAGAGAAACGGTCATCGGGGGCGGTAGCTCCGGCGGTTTGAATGGTGAATCGTGGCGGAGGATACAGGAGCACGTCAGCGCGGGGAACGCCGGACGGCGGCCGGGCGTGCACGCCGGCTGCTACGACTCGGAAAACGATCTGAAACAAATTGATTCAAAAAACTTGCCGCCGCTCGGAACTCTGATGGTGGGCATCGGCCTAATTGGACAGAGAGGAGAGCGATATGCTGTACCTTCTCTTGGAAGCCGAACGGATAATATCCGTGTAACGCTTTCAGGTACCCCGGCGACAACCCCCTCCCCCTCCCCAATCCCCGTCGCCGGGGTCCTTTTTCCCCTTCGATTCCTGCCCTCACCGTTCTTTTCAGGCCCCGTCAGCCCTGCGCGAAAGTCAGCTCTGCGCGAAACAAGCTCGTCAAACTATGCTCGCCGGCGAGCACGCTTGCCGGCGAGGGTGGCTGCCGGCCAGAGCGGCGGCGGTGCTGAGCTAAATTCGGGCGGCGCCGTCACCGCGCGAGGACGTCGCCTCGGAACCGTGCCAGCGGTCGGCGGCCGCCCGGGCTCTGGCTCTGAGCTGGTGCGGCAGTGCCAGCATGGCGGGCGTCGCGATGAGGGTCAGCAAGGTGGCGAACGTGAGGCCCGAGACGATGGCCTGGGACAGCGGCACCCAGAACACGGAGAGCTGACTGCCGTAGACCACCGAGCGATGAATCAGGTCGACGGACAGATTGCACGCCAACGGCAGCAGCCCGAAGATCGTCGTGACCGTCGTCAGCATCACCGGGCGCAGCCGCTGAGCACCGGTGCGCACGATGAGAGATACGTAGTCCAGGTCCGGATGCTCCCGGCGCAGGTGGTTGTAGGTGTCGATGAGCACGATGTTGTTGTTCACGACGATTCCGGCCAGTGCCACTACCCCTACGCCGGTGAGGATGGCGCTGAACGGCGCCTGGGTGACGAGCAGGCCGAGCAGCACGCCCGCTGTGGACATCACCACCGCCACCAGGATCAGCAGCGACTGATAGAGGCTGTTGAACTGAGTGACCAGGAGCACGAACATCAGCAGCAGTGCCATCAGGAAAGCCACGCCGATGAAGGACATGGACTTCGCCTGCTCCTCGTTGGCGCCGCGAAAGGTGATGTGCAGCCCGGCCGGGAACGCCTGGGTGTCGAGCCAGGCCTGGACCTTCTTCACCATGTCGTCGGCCAGCACGCCGTCGGCCACGTCGGCGCGGATGAACTCCACGGGAATGCCGTCGATACGCTGCAGAGTGTCGACGTTGGGCGCGGGCACCCGCTTGACGAAGTTGGAAATGGGCACCAGCCCCTTGGGCGTGCTGATGCGGATCTGGTCCAGGGCCGAGATGCCGCGTGCCTGGCTCGGGTAGCGCACGCGGATATCGACGGCGTCGTCCGCCTTGTCAGGCCGGTATTCCCCCACCTTGACGCCGTTGGTGACCATCTGCACGGCCACACCCACCTGCGAGACGTCGGCGTCGTACAAGGCTGCCTGGGCGCGGTCGACCGCCAGCTCCCACTCGATGCCGGGCAGCGACCGCGTGTCGTCGATGTCCACGAGCTCCGGCAGGGTATCGACGTACTTGCGGACTCTGGTAACGGCGGGCTCCAGCAGATCGCGATCGTACGCGGCGAACTGGATCTGTATGGGCTTGCCGATGGGCGGACCCTGCTCTTGGCCCTGAATCTCCACGTCGATGCCGGCGAGGTTCGCGGTGCGCCGGCGGATCTCGTCGAAGATCTGCCGGCCCGTGCGGTCGCGCTCACCCTGGTCGTAGAGCTCCACCCCCATGGCGCCGATCTGGTCGAAGCCGCCGCGGGTGCCGCCGTTGACCATGGTCCAGGTGTTGACGCTCTTGATGCCCCGCACCTGCAGCACCTGGTGCTCGACCTCACTCACCAGCTCGTTGATCTCCCGCGCCGACAGGTTGCCGCGGGCGCGCACCGCGATGCGGGCGAATTGCGGCTCGGCATTGTTGAAGAACACCATGCCCTTGCCGAACTCGGCATAGGCCATGAAGATCGCGGCGAGCAGGCCGAGCACGGCGAGAATGGTGGCGAGGGCGTGCCGGCTGGTGAACGCGAGCAGACGCGCATACATGCCGGTCAGACTCTTCAGACGCGTGGGGTCGCCTTCCTCGAGCTGCTTGAGGGTGGCGACGGTGTTGGCATCCCGGGCGCCGGCCCGGCCGAACAGCGCTCCGAGGACCGGCCCGAACATCAATGCGTAGACCAGCGAGCCGGTGAGGACGGTGAACACCGTCACCGGCAGATAGCGCATGAACTTGCCGCTGATGCCGGGCCAGAACATGAGCGGGAGGAACGCCGCCAGGGTGGTGGCCACCGACGCCGTGACCGGCCAGAACATGCGTTTCGCGGCCAGGGCATAGGCCGATCGGCGATCGAACCCTTCGGTCATCTTGCGGTCGGCGTACTCGGTCACCACGATGGCGCCGTCGATGAGCATGCCGAGCCCGAGCAGCATGCCGAACATCACCATGAAGTTGAACGTGTACCCCATCAGGTAGATGAAGATCAGCGCGAACAGAAACGACACCGGTATGCCGATGCCGACGATCACTCCGCTGCGAAAGCCCATGGCGGCCACCACCAGCACCATGACCAGTGCCAGGGCCGAGAGGATGTTGCCTTCGAGCTCCGACACCTGCTGGGCCGCGAACGGCGCCTGATCCTGGGTGTAGAACACGCGGATCTTCGCCGGCATGTCGGCGCGGTAGCGGTCGACGACCTTCTTGACCGCGTTCACGGTATCGATGGTGTTGGCGTTCGCGCGCTTGGTCACCCGCAGCGATATGGTCTGCTGTCCGTCCACCCGTGCGTAGCTGGTTCGGTCTTTGAACGTGCGTCGGACGGTCGCCACGTCACCGAGGGTCACCACGGTGTCGCCGCTGACCCGGATCGGCAGGTCGTAGACGTCGCTGGCCTTCTCGATGACGCTGGGGACCTTCACCGCGAATCGGCCTTCCCCGGTATCGATGCTGCCGGCCGGAATCAGCCGGTTGTTGCGAACGATGGTATTGATCAGATCCTGGTTCGAGATGCGGTAGGCTTCGAGCGCAGCGGGATCGATGATGGCCTCCAGCATCTCTTCCCGATTGCCCTGCAGGTCGGCGTTCAGCACGCTGGGAATCGCCTCGATGTCGTCGCGCATGTCGATGGCCTGGTCGTAGACCATGCGCTCGGGCACGCCGTCGCCCACCAGGTTCACCTGCAGGATCGGATAGTCGTCGGCGCTCTGCTCGTCGACGAACGGCTCTTCGGCGGTGCTGGGCAGCTCCGGCTTCGCCCGGTCCACGGCCTCGCGCACGTCCAGCAGGGCCTGGTCGAGGTCGTAGTCGGCGTCGAACTCCACCACGATGTTGGCCGAGCCCTCCTGGGCGTAGGCGGTGATCTCGTGCACGCCCTCGACTTTTCTGAGCTCCGCTTCCAAGGGCATGACCAGCAGCCGCTCGGAATCCTCGGGAGAGATGCCCTCGTGGACCACGCCGACCATGAACACCGGCACCTCCACGTGCGGGTCGGAGGCGATGGGAATCGAGCAGCGGGCGAACAGGCCGGCCACCACGATCATCAGCATCAGCAGCATGGTGGTGCGGCTGCGGTTGATGGCCGCGTCGATGAACGCGTTCATGGCTTGGCCGCGACCACCACGGCCGCCTCGGCGTTGCCGGGCGGCGCGGAAGGCGGGCCGCCTACTCGGGAGGAGGCCGGCTGACCGTCGTCGTCGGCTTTGGCAGGCATCTCGGAGCTGGGCTCGAACGACAGCTCCACCTCCTGCCCCGGCACCACCAGTTCCTGGCCCACGGTGATGAGCGTGGTCACGTTCGGCAGCCCGGTAACCCATACGCCATCGTCGGCCTCGCGAACGATGTCGACCCGGTGGTATTCCACCCGGTGCTGGTCGTTTACGGTGCGGATGCCGATGTGGCCGTCGTCGTCCAGAACGAACAGGGCCGGGCTCACCTTCTGTGCCATCACTTCCTTCACGGGGATGTGCAGCACCGTGGTGATGCCTGAGCGCAACCTGTAATCGTCGTTCTGCACCTGGGCCTGGATCGGATAGGTGCGGGTGGCGCTGTCTGCCTGCTGGCCGATGAAGGTGATCGGTCCCTGCACCTGGCGGCCGTCAGCCAGCTCCCCGGTGACCATCAGCCCGGTGGAAAGCTCGGACACGTGACGTTCCGACACCTGGCCCACCAGCAGCATCGGGTCCATGTCGACGACGGTGACGCAGGCGCCGCCCGGGACGACGTAGTCGCCCACCTCGAGATTGACATCTTCCACCACCCCGGCGAACGGCGCCCGCACGTAGGTGCGCTCGATATCCAGCTCCCGGCTCGCTACCTGGGCCTGCGCCGCGGCCAGGCGGGCTTTGGCCTGGGCGATGGCCGTTTCCGACTGGAACCCCTTCTCCTTCAGGCGCTGCGCCGCCTCGTGCTCGATGCGGGCCTGCTCGAGCGCGGCCCGGGCCTCGTCGAGGCCCGCCTGGCGGTCCTCCATGCTGATCCGGCAAAGCACGTCGCCCTGCTTCACCTTGCTGCCTCGCTCGACCGGGCGTTCGACGATGCGCCCCGACGTCTCGGCCTTCACCTCCACGGTGCGCTTGTTCTCCGTGCGTCCGCGCAGCACGACTTCCTGGACCTGAGGTACGGCCTCGATCACCTTGGCCCGAACCCGGGTGACGGGGGTGTCCTGAGCTTCGGCGGCCTGCTCACGATTCGCTTCCGCGAGGCTGGGATGGCGCACCTGCCCGTCGCCGCCGATCGTCCCGGACAATAGCCAGAGCACGATCACGAGAGCAATGACGGTAGCCGTGATGTAGGTGCCGCGCATGGGATACTACGCTGTGAAGGTTACGAAAAGTAACACATTTGGTCATACCAGATCTACAGGCGCCACAGAAACACCGGGCGTAGCGAGAGTAGCGGGCGCTCCAGGCTTGCCGTGTGCGCGACCGAGCGATATCCAGACAGGGATCTGGACATCGCTCTCAGCTGCAGTTCGGGGGTTAGAGGCGCCCCGGCGGGAAAGTTCCGGTTGGGGCGCCTCGGAACGTGTCGGGAATCAGGCCTTGGCGCTGGGCCGCGCGGCCATCCGGTCGAACCAGGCCTTGACGTTCGCGTTGTCGGGATTCAGCGGCTGTCCCACGGTGGCGCCGAATGCCAGGAAGCAGTACAGCAGCACGTCGGCGAGGGTCAGGCGGTCGCCGCAGAGGTAGCTCTTACCCTTCAGTTGACGGTCGAGCCAGGTCAGCCGGTCCTGAGCGATGCGCTTGAGGCCTTCCGCCGCTTCGGGAACGGTGACGATCCGGTCCTTGAACAGGGGCAGCCCCTCCGAGAAGCGGAACCCGTTGGCCATCGGCTCACAGATGTTCAGGTCCACGCGCCGGGTCCACATCCGGGTCTCGGCGCGCTGCTCCGGGGTATCTCCGATCAGCGACTGGCCGGGACTGACCTCGTCGAGATACTCGCAGATGGCAGTGATCTCCGAGAGGTAGCTGCCGTCGTCCAGCTCCAGGCACGGCGACTGTCCGGACGGGTTCCTGCCGAGGTGGGCTTCCTTCCGATTCTCGCCGGCCATGAGGTCGATGTTCTCGAGCGGCAGATCGATGCCGCGCTCGGCGGCGAACATCCGAACCACCTGCGGATTGGGACCTATGGAATTGATCAGCTTCATGGTTGCGCCTGTCTCCCGAAAATAAGGACAGGCATTGTAGCCCGAAGCAGCTCGAACGCTACCACTCGCCCACGTTGGGCATGTCCTTCCAGGGTGCCTGCGCGGGCAGCGCCTCGCCCCGTTGCAGCAGCTCGACCGAGATGCCGTCGGGTGAGCGGACGAAGGCCATTCTGCCGTCCCGGGGCGGGCGGTTGATCGTCACCCCGCCGTCCATCAGCTGCTGACACGTGGCGTAGATGTCGTCCACGGCGTAGGCCAGATGGCCGAAGTTACGGCCGCCCGCGTAGTCCTCGGGATCCCAGTTGTAGGTCAGCTCGACCTGAGGTGCCTCGCGATCGGACGACGAGTCGCCGGGTGCCGCCAGGAACACCAGGGTGAATCGGCCCTGCTCATTATCGAACCGGCGCAGCTCCTCGAGCCCGAGTTTGTCGCAGTAAAACTCGAGCGAGGCTTGCAGATCGCTGACCCGGACCATGGTGTGTAGGTATTTCATAAAAAAGAGACCCCGCGAGAGGCGGGGTCAGCCATTCTGGTCAGTACAAATTTGGAGAGTCGATATGCGAGCTGTGCTCAAATTGCGATGAACGACACCATGCTGACCGCCAGAGCGAGAAAAGCGCCGAGGAGAAGAGCGCTCTCGCTGGTGGACAACCGCTGCTCCATATCCGGAACCGCCAGGGATGTGGCCCGGGCCCGGTCAGCCCGGCGGGATATCGAGCGCTGTGTGGCGTAAGGTTGTTGCATGGTCGTAGCTACCTGTCCGTAGTTACCTGCTCCCTGGCTGCCGTTCGCTCTCGGTCGGGGGGCCGCCATCCGTAGCCTCGGCGAAGTCGCTTCGCCAAAGTCTGCGTCCGTCGGACTGTTCCGTCCTCCCGAAGATGCGATTCAGGCACACCTCGATGTTGGATGTTATGCCGTAAGCGTGAAGAGCCACACGAACAAAACTGGAGCGAATATGGAACAGGTTATGGAAACGGGCGACGGAACGGTGTGTGGAAGGATGAAGCGGGCAGGGCTCATGCTGGCTCCCTCTTCAGATAGCGCTCCACCGCGACTAGATAGCGTGGGTCCTGCCAGTGTCGTGCCTGCTCCCAGGCCGCAAAAGCGATCTTGGCGTCGTGCTCGTCGTCGTCCCGGCACAGCGCCAGTAACCGGGCGCGCGTCGGCACGGCCGCGGGAGCTGCCCCCGCCGGCGCATCGCTGATGGCCGGGGCGCCGATGGCCAGGTAGCCGACCAGCAGTCCGAGGTTCAGGATGGCGTCGGCGTCCGGTCCCGCCCACGGCGAGAGCAATCGGAACGCATGGCTGGCGGTCACCAGGTGGAGTGCGAAGAAGTCGTGGGTGGAATCGAATGCTGCGAGCGCTGCGCTGCTCATCTGCCGCAGGTCGTCATCCACCACCAAGGCCATCTCCGCCGCCGCCGGCCGCGCCAGCACTGCCTGAGCGCGGCTGGTGAAGCTGCGGTTGTGGTCGATGTCGGCGCGCAGGTGTCGGGCGCGGCCGAACAGGTCCAGCCCCGAGCCGGAGACTCGCCGACATTGCCCGGCAAGGCGCGTCATCGTGGCGTCAGGACCGCAGGCTTCCATGTAGGCCAGGGCTGCGGCGGCTTCCTCGGCAACACCGAACCGAACCGCGTAGCCCAGCCGGATCAGTGGGTGGTAGGCCTCGCGATACCAGCCGCTCACCAGCGCAGGCAGGCGTCGTTCGACGACCGCGGCCATGCCGTCGGCGGTGATTTCGTCGATCAACGTCTGCTGGCGCCGGCGCCGCGGATCATCCGACGGGAGCGGTGAGAGCCGCGGTAGATAGTCCGCGGCGAATGCCTCGCGGCGCGCCGGCGGCGCCCCCAGACCTTCCAGCGCCAGCCACGTCATGGGCAGATGGTCGCTGAACCCGCGCGGTGGATACTCCGGCGGGTAACGGCGCCCGTGTTGATGGATGTCGAACGTCATGACTGCGGTCACTTGTCGTAGGCGTGACGTGCCGCGAGATCGCCGGTGAGATACTCGACGAACTCCCAGTCGTTGCCGTCGGGATCGTAGAAGTACGTTCGCCGCCGCGCGGGATGAGCGTCTGCGTGCATGTTCGGCTCGAAGCCGGCGGCACGCATGCGGTATTCCGAGGCCTCGACGTCGTCCACCTCCCATCCCAGGTGATTCAGCCCCACCGTATCGCCGTAAGGCACCCGGTCGCCGTGGCCGTCGACGCCCTGCAGGGCGAGGTAGAAATCGTGGTTGCCCACGTGGCGCCAGGGGCGGCCCAGGTGATCGAGGCCTTCGCCGCGGACCTGGAGATCCGGCAAGGCGGTCATGATGAAGCGGGTGGTCGCTTCCACGTCGGTGACGGAGAGGTTGGCGTGCTCGAGCTTGATCATGGCGGCGTCCCCAAATGGTTGATCCGGAAGTAGCCCGTTAATTCGGAGTAATCAATTCGGAGTAATCTGTAATTTAGAAAGCGCTAAATTTCTAAAATACGCTCGTCCGAAGACGGCGGCCAGCGCTTCCGCAGATCCTTTTTAAACTTTTTAGTTCTAAAAAAACGCGCTACCCTTCGTCTCATGCCCGCTGCCGATATCCGCTCCGTCAGCCATCGCGAGGGGCGCACTGCCCGGCGCCTGCTGATGCTGTTGAAGACCCGGGGTCCCCTCACCATCCGCGCTCTGGCCGAGGCCCTGGAGATCAGCGTGCCCGCCGTGCGGCAGCATCTGAAGGCGCTCGCTGATCAGGTGGCGAGCGAGGACGTGAGCCGTGGAGTAGGGCGGCCGGCGCAGATGTGGCGGCTCACCGCCGCCGGGCAGGAGCGGTTTCCGGACACCCACGCCGAGCTGACCGTGCGTCTGATCGGCTTCATCGAGGAAGGGCTCGGCGCAGACGCACTCGACGCTGTGCTCGAGCGGGCATACCAGCGCAACCGGGACAACTATGCGGCACGGCTTGCGCCGGTGCGCAGCCTCGGGGGCCGAGTGAAACGGCTGGCGGCCATGCGCAGTGACGAAGGCTACATGGCCGAGGCCCGGCGGGTACGCGGCGGCTGGATGCTCGTTGAGCACCACTGCCCCATCTGCGCGGCGGCGCAGAGCTGTCAGGGGTTCTGCAGGAACGAGCTGGAGCTGTTCCGCGCGGTCCTCGGCACGGGTGATCAGCCCGTTCGGGTCGAGCGCACGGAGTATCTGCTGGACGGCGGGGAGCGCTGCGCGTATTTCATCTCGACCGCGCCGCCGGCATAGCAGCCTGCGCAGCGCGCAGACTGCGACCGTCGCCGATGTACTCCTCCATGCGCGCCGTGCGCAGGGCCGTCTGCTTCGCGCGGTCCATGTCGTAATGCAGGCGCGACACCAGTCTCTGGGCATACAGCCCGCCGCCAGCCTGGATGTTCGTCACGGCGTTCCATCCGCCGTAGGCGTCGGCGGTGAAGTCGCGGATAGCGTGGAAAAGCCGGGCACGATAGAGGCCGTCTACGGACTGCAGCGTGCCCATGTACTTGCGCGCCAGATCGCCCACGTGGCCGTTCTCGAGATCGGCGATGCCGGGGGCGGTGAGGATGCTGCCGCCACCGATGTCGTGCAGGTGGCGCACCATCAGCGACCAGTTTGCAGCACCGTGATACTTGCCGGCGTTGGTGTAGAGCTCGTCCGGAAAGGCAGCGCCGTCGGAGGTGATCTTGCAGTGCTCGATGGCGGCCTCGAGGCTGGCGCGAATGAGCGTGGCGTTGATGAGCATCTCGGAGATCTTCTCACGGATGTGACCCACCCGGTCGAGCCCGTTCGCCTCCGAGATGAGCTGGGCGAAACCCACCAGCGCGTCGTAACTGCGCGCCATGCCGGCCAGACCGCCAAGCCGTTCCCACAGCCCCAGCGAGTGCGCGAACACCGCGGCGAGCTCCGGATGCCCGTCCAGGAACACCCGCTCGCGGGGGACGAACACGTCGTCGAAGATCACGAACCCTTCGGGCGTGTGATGCGTGCCCGAGATGGGGAAGTCGCGGGTGTCGTGGTGGCGGGGAGCGTAGGTGGTGTTGATGATCTTCACCCCGGGGGCATTCACCGGGACCATGCAGGCTACGGAGTATTCCTCCTCGCCCGCCTTCATGGCCTTGGTCGGAATGGTCATGAGCTCGTGGCCCATGGAAGCGGCGGAGATGTGGAGCTTGGCGCCACGGATGACGATGCCGCCGTCCCGGCGGCCCACCACCCGCACGTACTGATCCGGGTCGTCCTGATTGCCGGGGCGCCGGCTGCGGTCGCCCTTGGCGTCGGTGATGCACTGGGTGATGCGGATGTCGCGCTGCTGGGCCTCCTTCACGTAAGCGCGGATGCGGGCGGCGTTGTCGGGCAGAATGGACTCGATCCGGTCCGCCGCCGTGAGCAATGTCATGATCGAAGCGTAGGTGACGTGGGTGAGCAGGTCCACCGACTCGTGCAGCTCCACCTGCTCGCGCAGCTCCGCGGCCGAGCCCGGCACCTTCATGAAAGCGCCCACGGCTCCCGGCGCCGGATTGTAGAAACGGTCGTAACCTGTCGCAGCCGAATCGACGGTGAGCCCCAGCAGGGGGTGGGCGGCCACCTTGTCGATCTGCTGGCCCTCGAAGTAGGTCTCCCGGCCGTCGTCCAGGGACGCGCGGTACTCGTCGCCGGTCATCATGTCGTTGCTTCTCCATTCGGCTGTCGAAAGAGAAATTTATAACATGTTCTGATTCTTCACGCGCGCGTGTATTTATTCTTCACGCGCGCGTGTATTTATTCTTCACGCGCGTGCTCCCGGCGTGACTCGGGGAGGCCCCGTGTGCTCTCATCGCGCGGATGATCAGCCCACACAGCACCGCAGACGAACCCGTGCTCGAGGTCGTGGACCTCGAGGTGAGCTTCGAGGACCAGGTCGTTCTCGGTGACGTGTCGTTCACCGTGGGGCCGGGAGAGGTCCTCAGTGTGCTGGGGCCGAACGGCGCGGGCAAAACGGTGCTGCTGCGGACCCTGCTGGGAACGGCGCCGCATCGGGGCACGGTGAGCTGGAAGAAGGGGACCCGGATCGGCTACGTGCCCCAGCGTCTGCCTTACATCCGCAACATCCCACTCAGCGTGGCCGACTTCTTCGCGCTGAAGCGGAACCCGGTCAAGGACGTCGAGGGCAGCCTGGTCACGGTCGGTCTGCCGGCGGCGATGGCCGGCAAGCGGGTGGGGGATCTCTCGTCCGGCCAGTTTCAGCGTGTGCTCATCGCCTGGGCGCTGGCCGGAGACCCTGACGTGCTGCTGTTCGACGAGCCTACCACCGGGGTCGACGTGGCCGGGGAGGAGACCGTCTACGCGCTCCTCGGTCGGCTCCACCAGCAACACAACCTCACCATGCTGATCGTCACCCATGACCTGGCCGTGGTGCACAGGCTGTCGTCGACCGTGCTGTGCCTGAACCGGCAGCCGATCTGCCACGGCTCGCCGCTGTCGGCCCTGACCCCGGACAACCTCGAGCGGCTGTACGGCACCGAGGTCAGATTCTACGAGCACAAGCACGAGACCCATTCGTGAGCACGCTGGGCTTCAGTCTGACTTCCGGCACGTTCATCGGCGCCGCCGCCGGCTACCTGGGATCTCTGATGCTGAGCCGGCGGATGGCGCTGGTGGCCGGTCCGCTGGGCCATCTGACCTTGCCGGGCATCGCGCTGGCGCTGCTGTGGGGCTTCGACGTGTCGCTCGGGGCCTTTCCTTTCGTGATCCTCGGGGTGGTGCTGATCTGGCTGCTCGAGCTGAAGACCAAACTCCCCATGGAAGCGTTGACGGCGCTGGTATTCGCTTCGGGCGTCGCCGGTGCCTTTCTGTTCCTGCCCATCGACCAGGCCGAAAGCGCGCTGGTGGGCGACATTGCCCAGGCGGGTGCCGTCGACACGGTGGTGGCCGTCGTGGTATCGGTCGCCATCATGGTCGCGGTGAACCTCTCCTACCCGCAGCTCGTCCTCGGCAATATCTCCGAGGAGCTCGCCGCGGCCGAGGGTATTCACGTGCGACGCTACAACCTGCTCTATCTGTTCCTGATCGCCCTGATCGTGGCGTTCGGGGTCAAGATGGTGGGTGGTCTCCTGACGGCGGCACTGGTGGCGGTACCGCCGCTGGCAGCCCGCAACTTCGGTCGGAATCTTCATCAGTACACGTTCGGCGCGGCGGCGGTGGGCGCGGTGTCCGCGGCGTCCGGAATCCTGCTGTTCCACTTCACCGGCCTGCCGGCCGGTCCCCTGGTGATCCTGGTGGGCGCCGCCATCTTCCTGCTCACCCTGCCGCTGGCCGAGTAACGCTCGCTGGTTCGCCCTCTGGTTTGCGCAGGGGCGCACCGGTCGAGGCTTGCACGGCGTTTGCATCCCTGTGCAGACGGCGCAAGGAGAACCTTCATGGCACGGCCGGGCAAACGAGCCCTGGTGCGCACGTTGCTCGATGAGTACGGGCGGACGATGGCGGACGAGGTGGGGATCCGGGTATCCCGCAACACCCCTGCGCCGCTGTTTCAGCTTCTGGTGACGTCGCTGCTGCTGAGTGCGCGCATTCCGGCGGGAAACGCGCTGCGCGCCTCCCGGGCGCTGATCGACGCCGGGCTCACCACGCCGCAGAAGATGGCGAACGCCAGCTGGCAGCAGCGGGTGGACGTCATCACCTGGCACGGCTACAAGCGCTACGACGAGCGCACGTCCACCATGCTCGGCGACACTGCCGCGCTGCTGCTCGAGTGCTACCGGGGCGATCTCAGACGTCTGCGGGACGCGGCGGAGCGGGACGTCCGGAAGGAGCAGAAGCTGCTAACCGAGTTCAGCGGCATCGGGCCCACCGGCGCCGACATCTTTCTGCGGGAAGTCCAGGGGGCCTGGGACGAGGTGTATCCCTACGCGGACCGGCGGGTGTTGAAGGCGGCCCGTCGGCTCGAGCTGGGCGATTCGGCCAGGGCTCTGGCAAAGCACGTGAAGCGTCAGGACTTCGCCAGGTTGACCGCGGCGCTGATCAGGATCGATCTCGACGATGCCTACCGGCAACTGAAAGAGGCGGCCTGAACCGACGGCTTGAACCGACGCGGCTTGAACCGACGCGGCTTGAACCGACGCGGCTTGAACCGACGGATGACGATCCATGGCTATGCTGAACCGCGACACCTGGTCGTTCCGCAGGCGCTCGCGGCCGCCGCGGACCTGACCCCGCAATCGGTTCTGGCGGTGCTCGGCAGCGAAGACGCCCGACGGGTACCTCGCGGCGTTGCCGGCCCTGGGCGCCGCCAGTCGGGTGTGGTCGTTCCCGGGCGACGCCGGTCAGGATCGCCAGGCGCGCAGGTAGTCGTTGAGGAAGGTTCCCTCGGGATCCACGGCATCGCGCACCGCCCACCAGCGCGACCAGCACGGGTACAGCGATTCCAGCCGGCGGCCAGCCAGATAGTGCACCTTGCCCCAGTGGGGGCGCCCTTCGTAATGCAGGAATATCTCCTCGCAGGCGCGGAAGTACCGCTGCTCGTCCTCGCGGACGTCCTGATGGACGGAGATCGTCACGGTGGCGCGCCCGTAGGCGGGGGAGAGCCAGACGTCGTCGGTGGCCAGCGTCCGGTATTCCACCGGCCAGCGCAGGTCGGGGAACTCGCGCCGGATCAGGGCGCGAATGGCGGCCAGACACTCGGGCCCGTGTCGCGACGGAATGGCGTACTCCATCTCGGTGTGGCGGTGCGGCCGGTGGTTCGGCAGCACCTCGTAGCTCCAGGCGCAGCGGCTGCCTTCGTCGGCGAGAGGGTATTCGGGCTCGCGGTCGGTCTCGTCGATGGATTTGGCAACCGCGCGGTCGTCCTCGGGATACCAGAAGAACTCGAAGTGGCGGGTGGCCAGCTCGAGCTCGCCCAAGCGGCTCTGCAGGGACTCGAGCGGCTCGGTCCAGCCGCGTTCCTCGAGCCGGTAGGCGTTCCTGACTGCCAGGGTCAGCTCGGTGGCGATGCCGACGGCACCGAGACCGAGGCGCGCCGCCTGCCACAGATCCGGCACCCGGTCGGGGCCGCATTCCACCACCTCACCACTGGCGAGCACCAGCCGGGCTCCGCTGACCGCAGCCGACAGGTTCTGCAGCGCGGCGCCAGTGCCGTGGGTGCCGGTGGCGCAGGCGCCGGCGATGGACTGGCGATCGATGTCGCCCTGGTTGATGAGGGCGAGGCCCGCGTCGTGCAACGGCCGGCCGAGGCTGTGAATCGGCGTGCCGGCGCGGACGCGTGCGGTGCAGGCGCCCGGGTCGACGGCGACGACGCCGGACAGGCCGGACATGTCGACGATGACTCCGTCGCCGGGCACCAGCGGCGCATGGCTGTGACCTGCCCCGGCGGCGCGCGCGCCGTAGCCGGAACGGGTCGCCTCCCGGACCAGGGCTGCGAGATCCTCCTCGCTGCGGACGAAATGCAGATCCCGGGGCTGCGCCCGCTGCCGTCCGGACCAGTTGAACCAGCTCACCATCGCTTGCCTCCCTGGCGCGGCCGTTCCGCGACCCCATGGGTCATGAAGGCCGCGAACTTCGGGCCCGGCTGATAGCCGGAATCCAGCTCCGCGATGCGAAACCCGGCGTCCTGAATCAGCTCGTCGGCCTTGCGGGTGAGGTGACAGCCGCCGCCGATGGGCTTCCACAAAGGTTCGATGCGCCGTTGCCACTTGACGATGTGCGGCTCCGGCGCCAGGCCATGCTCGATGAAGTAAAGCCGGCCCGCCGGCTTCAGCACGCGCAGCATCTCCCGCAGCGCGGCATAGACATTGGGGATCGAGCACAGGGTCCAGGTGCAGACCACGCTGTCGAAACGGGCATCGTCGGCGGGAATCGCCTCGCCGGACACCTGCAGCATCTCCACCGGCACGGACAGCCGGGCCGCCCGTTCCCGGGCCATGGAGGTCAGCTCCGGCGCCGGGTCCAGGCCCGTGATCGAAGTCGCCTCCGGGCCGTAGTGGGACAGGTTGTGGCCGCTGCCGATGCCCACCTCCAGCACGTCGCCTCGTGCCCGCGGCACATAGCGGCTGCGCAGCTCCCGCATGGGCTTCTGGCCGCAGGCGGATTCGATCAGCTTCGGCAGAACGTAGCGGTGATACCAGCCCATCGGTAAATCCTTCCTGGCGCGTGCGTGCGAGATTACGGCCAGAGCAGCAGCAGGGCTACCCCAACCGCCAGCGTACTGCCGCCGAGGGCCAGCATGTACCTGCGAAGCAGGGCGGTGCCGAGCACGCTGGCGGCGCCGATCTTGAACAGCAGGTTGGCGAGCGTGGCCAGCAGGATCGACCGCCAGGCTTCATCGGCGGAAACGGTGCCGTTGCCGAACAGGTTCGCCACCGACAGGGTGAGCGCGTCCACGTCCGTCAGCCCGGAGACTCCGGCGATCACGTACAGCGCCCGGTCGCCGAAGTGGTCGCGGGCGGCCGCCACGGTAAAGATGATCACGGCGTAGAGGGCGGCGAAGGTGAGCGCCACCTTCAACCGGGCCGGATTCTCCTGTTCCGGGAGCGCCACCGGCTGGCGCCGGACTCGGGGGAACACCACCGCCGCCGCGACCAGCATCAGCAGCGCGAACGCTGACAGCGGCGCGGCCGCATGAGGCAGAAGCCGCGGCGACACGACCAGCAGCTCCACGGCGATCCGTCCGTACACGACGGTGGAGGCGATGAGAATGATCAGCGCGGCGCTGGCGGAGAGCTCCCGGTGCGCGCGGCTCAGGCTTGCGAAGCTCACGGTGGTGGCGGTGCTCGACACCAATCCGCCGACAATGCCCCCCACGACGGCGCCGGCGTGGGCGCTCAGCAGCCGGAACGCCACGTAGCCCACCAGGTTCAAGGTGACGATCAGCACCACCAGCAGCCAGGTTTCGAATGGGTTCAGCACGTCGTAGGGGCCGAACGTGCGGTTCGGCAGCACCGGCAGCACCACCAGCGTGATGAGCACGAAGCGGATGATGGCGCTGAATTCCGCCTGTCCGAGGCGCTCCACCACGCCGTGCAGCGGCTGCTTCCAGTGCAGCAGCAGCGTAATGACGCCGGCCATCACCACGGCCTGTGCCTGATACCCCGCGACGCAGGCCGCACCCACCAGGTACACGGCGACGGCTGCCACCAGGGTGGTGATGCCCTGCTCGTCGTCCACTCCGTCGGTACGGTAGCGCAAGCGGTGCGCGACGGTGAGCGCGCCGATGGCCAGCAGCCCCGCGGCCACGGTCCAGCCCCCCCAGACGCCGCTCAGCAGGGCTGCCAGGCCGCCTGTGCCGCCGATCAATGTGAACGACCGCAACCCTATCGGCTTGTGGGCCGCCCACTCCCGCTCCAGGCCGACCAGAAAGCCCAGAGCCACGGACAGCCCGAGGCCCACGCTCCGCGTGCCCAGCTCGTCGAACATGAAGTCATTCTACTCCCGGTGTGGCACGTAGGTTGCCGTACACACGGCCTCTGAACTGCGAGGGAGCTGCACGCGAACGGGGCGGAGGACCATTTGATCAGGAGGTAAACATGATCCGATTGACCGCTCTCGTCGTGTCCTCACCCTCGCAGCGTGCAGCAGCGAGACCGGTGGCGATGGGCTCCAGAGTTCGCCGGCGCTCGCGTCCCTGAAGACGGATACGCAGTACGCCGAGAGCCGCCGCTGCCTGTCCATGTTCCGGTACGATACGGTCCACATCCTGGACAATCGGCATCTGCTGTTCGCAAGCGCCGCCGGTCACGATTTGTGGCTGAACACCCTCCGCGCTCCCTGCGTCGGCATGAGGCGCGGAATGGCGCTGGCGTTCGAACTTCGCGGCAACCGCATCTGCGCCCTGGACCGCGTCGGCGCCGCGGGCGGCTACTCGCCGAGCTGCAGCCTCGGCGAATTCCAGGGCGTCACGGACCCACAGGTGCGGATGATCCAGGCCGCCGTGCAGCCCCGATGAGGGCCACGGCTATTGCTTCTTCACCCACCCTGCGCACCAGCCGCCGGCACGCACCTTGAAGCCCGGGAACAACGCGCACGAGCCCCACTGGTTGTCCAGGGCAGTGAAGTGCAGGCAGTTGGCGCAGCTCTGATCGGAGCCTTGCGGATAGCCTTCAGGCGGGCTCGCGGACACGTCCTCGGTGTATCGCAGCGCCTGGGCCTGAGCGTTGTCCGTAGGCAGGGGCTTCAAGGGCTCGGCGGCGCGTGCCTGGTGGGTGAGAGTGGCGACGGCGGCAGCCGAGCCGATCTGTACGAAATGTCGGCGGTTGATCATGGTTCCTCCTTACACCGGAGATCATGATCGCCGGTATGCAATTTTTATGCAATTTCATGCAATCCTGCCGGGCTGCTACAGCAACAGCGCGGTAGCGAGACCCAGCACGGCAAAGAATCCGAGCACGTCGGTCGTGGCGGTGAGCACCATGCCACCGGCCAATGCCGGGTCCACGTTCATGCGCTTCAGGATCAGCGGGTAGAGCGTTCCCATGCTGGTGCCGATGAACACGTTGCCGGCGAGGGCAGCGCCGACGATCAGCGACAGGCTATCGTAGCCATACCAGAAGAACGCGATCGCGCCCACCAGCAGGGAGAACAGGGCGCCGATCATCAGCCCGTTGGCCATCTCGTGACGCAGCAGGCGCCAGCGGTTGGTGCGACCCACCTGATTCAGCGCGAGACCGCGGATGACCAGTGCCAGGCTCTGCTGTCCGGCGACGCCGCCCATGCTGGCCACCACCGGCATGAGTACGGCCAACGCCACGATCTGCTCTATGGTGTGCTCGAAATGGCTGATCACCAGCGCCGCCATGAACGCGCTGGCCAGGTTGATGGCGAGCCAGAGCCCGCGCCGCCGCAGCGTGGTGCGTACCGGCGCGAACAGGTCTCGATCCTGATCGAGGCCCGCCGGAGCCATGATCGACCGCTCGGCCTCCTCGGTGAGCACGTCTACCACGTCGTCGACGGTGATCCGGCCGAGCAGAACGCCGTCGCCGTTCACCACGGGCGCGGAGATCAGATCCTCGTCGCGGAACGCCCTCACCACGTCGCCCACCGGAAGATCCACGGCAAGACCGGCAGCACTTGCCATGGCGTCGGCCACTCGGGTGACCGGGGGGAGCGACACGACGTCGGTGAGCGAAAGGAGCCCTTGAAGATGGTCGTCCCGGGAGACGACGAAGACGCTGTCCATGTGCTCGGGGAGGCCGTCGCCGCGCTGCCGAAGGGCCCGAAGCTGCGCCACGGCGTCCGCCAGAGTCATGTCGCCGTGGACGGTGACCGCGTCCACGTCCATGAGGCCCCCGGCGGTGTTCTCCGGGTAGCGCCGGACCCGCTCCAGGCGCAGGCGCTTGTCCCGGTCCATGTGCGACAAAGCAGCATCCAGTGCCGCGGGCGGCACCAGAGGCTCGAGATCCGCCAGCTCGTCCGGCTGCAGCGGCGCCATGGCCCGACCCAGCAGCTCGGGATCCACGTCGGCGGCGAGCGATTCCAGCACTTCGTCGTGAAGCTCGGTGAGGGTCTCCCCGCGCACCCTCGGCTCGGCCGCGGCCCACACTTCGGGCCGCCGTTCGGGCGACATGGCCTCCAGCACGTCGGCCAGCAGCGCCGGGTGCACGTGACCGACGACCTCGGCCAGTCGCTCCGGCGGCGTGGTGGTGAGCGTGTCGAGCAGGCGGTCTTTCGCGTCTTCGATGCCGGCGGCTGTGGTCTCGGTGGCGGCCATGAGGGCGGGGTCCTGTGATGCAATCCGGGGGCGCCGATGGTACAAGATCGTTTGATGAGAAAGCGTGTGGACAGCCCGGGGAGTGGCCCGTGATCCCGGTTATGCCGGTGTCTGCGCTGGCCGACGGCGAGACGGCGCCCTGCCGCGTCGAGGGGGTCGATGTGCTGGTTTGTCGGGCAAACGGCCGCTACTTCGCGGTCGCCAACCGCTGCCCCCACGCCGGCCAGATGCTGTCGGCCGGGCGTCTGCATGGCTTTCGCCTCGGCTGTCCTCTGCATGGCGCCAGCTTCGATATCCGCGACGGCCGCTGCCTGAAGGGCCCTGCCGAAAGCGGGCTGGTCAGCTATCCCGTGACCATTGAGTCCGGCAAGGTTCATGTCGGGGTCAGCACGCCGCGCCGGCCGCCGGGTTAGTCGGACGGCGCCGGGCTGCGTATACTGGCCGGCCTTTTTTCGCCGAGTTCTCAGTCACGAGGCGCGCCAGGCGCCGCAGACAAACCGTGAGGGATGCATGAGCACGACAGAGCGAGTCGAACGCAGTGGCCTTGAGGTCGCCGTCGAGCTGGACGCGCTGGTGCGCGACCGGGCGGCGCCCGGCACTGGTGTGGACCCGGCGGCGTTCTGGGAAGGCTTCTCCCGGATCGTCGCCGACCTCGCGCCCAGGAACCGGGAGTTGCTCGCCCGCCGTGACGAGCTGCAGGCGAAAATCGACGCCTGGCATCTGGAGCGCAAAGGGGAACGGTTCGACCCCGCGGCCTACAAGGCCTTTCTCAGCGAGATCGGCTATCTGGTTCCGGAACCGGCGGACTTCACCATCACCACGGCCAACGTGGACGACGAGATCGCCCGTATCGCCGGTCCGCAGCTCGTAGTGCCGGTGATGAACGCGCGCTACGCGCTGAACGCGGCCAATGCCCGGTGGGGCAGCTTGTACGATGCTCTCTACGGCACCGACCTGCTGCCGGAGGAGCCGGGCCGCGAGAAAGGCACCAGCTACAACCCGGCGCGTGGCGAGCTGGTGATGGCCCGCGCGGCGGAGATTCTCGATGAGATCGTTCCCCTCGAGGGGGCGAGCCACGCCGACGTCGTCGGCTACGGCATCGGCGAGGGCAGCGGCGACCGTCAGCTCCGGGCCATTCTCCGGGAGGGCGGCAACACCGGACTGAAGGACCCGGCCCAGTTCGCAGGCTACGTCGGCGAGGACGAGCCGAGCGTGGTGCTGCTCTGTAACAATCGACTGCACGTCGAGATCCAGATCGACCGGGAGCATCCGGTGGGCGCCGCGCATGCGGCGGGGGTCAAGGACGTGGCGCTGGAGGCCGCCATTACCACCATTCAGGACTGTGAGGATTCCGTGGCAGCGGTCGATGCCGCGGACAAGTGCGTGGTGTACGGCAATTGGCTGGGATTGATGAAAGGCGATCTCGAGGACGTCTTCGAGAAGGAGGGGCGGCGGGTGACCCGCCGGCTGAACCCCGACCGCCATTACCAGGGGCGCGATGGACGGCCGCTGACCCTGCACGGGCGGAGTCTGATGCTGGTGCGCAACGTCGGCCACCTGATGACCACGGACGCGGTGCTGGATGCGGCCGGCAACGAGGTTCCGGAGGGCTTCCTGGACGCAGCGGTGACCAGCCTGTGCGCCATGCACGACCTGAAAGCAACCGGCGAGCTCCGGAACTCGCGCGCGGGAAGCATCTACATCGTCAAGCCCAAGATGCACGGTCCCGACGAGGTGGCGTTCACCTGCGAGTTGTTCTCGCGGATCGAGGACGTGCTGGGCCTGGCCCGCAATACCCTCAAGGTCGGCATCATGGACGAGGAGCGGCGCACCACGGTCAATCTGAAGGCCTGCATCCGGGCGGCCCGTGAGCGGGTGGTGTTCATCAACACCGGCTTCCTCGACCGAACCGGCGACGAGATCCACACCAGCATGGAAGCAGGTGCCTTTCTCCGCAAAGAGGAGATCAAAGGCGAGCCCTGGATCAGGGCGTATGAGGACGCCAACGTGGACATCGGTCTTGCCACCGGCTTCAGCGGCCACGCGCAGATCGGCAAGGGTATGTGGCCGAAGCCGGACGAGATGAAGGAAATGCTCGCGGCCAAGATCGGCCATCCCCGCGCTGGAGCCACCACCGCCTGGGTACCGTCTCCCACCGCGGCCACCCTGCACGCCATCCACTATCACCGGGTGAATGTGTTCGAACGTCAGGACGAGCTGAAGGGCCGCCCCCGTGCCAGCCTCGACGACGTTCTGACGGTGCCGCTGCTCGGCGGCCGCAATCTGTCGGCGGACGAGGTGCAGGCGGAGCTGGACAACAACGCGCAGGGCATCCTCGGCTACGTGGTCCGCTGGATCGAGCAGGGCGTCGGCTGTTCCAAGGTGCCGGACATCGACGACGTCGGGCTGATGGAAGACCGCGCCACCCTGAGGATTTCCAGTCAGCACATCGCCAACTGGCTTCACCACGGGATCTGCAGCGAAGCGCAGGTGATGGAGACTTTGCAGCGCATGGCGGCGGTGGTGGACGAGCAGAACGCGCACGATCCCGGCTATCGGCCCATGGCGAAGGATTTCGCCGGGAGCGTCGCGTTTCAGGCCGCCTGCGATCTGGTATTCAAAGGCCGGGAGCAGCCGAACGGTTATACCGAGCCTGTGCTGCACGCGCGGCGCCGCGAAGCGAAGGCGCGGTTCGGCGGCTGAGGGAAATATACGGTGGTATGGGGGTTGCATGTATCAGCTCAGACGCCAGGTGGCGCGGTCGGGCGACACCCCCTCCCTCCCTCCTCCCCCGGAGATCGCCCGACAACCACCTGGCGTCGTTCTATCTGCGCGTCACCGGGGTCGTCTATCGCTGCGAACCCCGTTCCGAGGGTGTAAAAGTTGCTCTTGCCCGGTCCCCTGGCGGTAGATGTGTCCAGGATGTGCCGATGCCGGCGGGCCAAGGCCGAGGAGCGCAGACAACATGACCGTTGAGAATCAAAGGGACGTGGATGGCGTGCTCGCTGCCGGGCGCGTGGTGTCGTCGGTGCTGCAGGCCATGCTGTCGGCCATCGAACCGGGGATGACAACGGCCGAGCTCGATGCCTTGGGTGACAAGCTGCTGGACCACCACGGTGCGCGCTCAGCGCCCCGGCTCAGCTACCGCTTCCCCGGCGCCACCTGCATCAGCATCAACGAAGAGGCCGCCCACGGCGTGCCGGGCCCGCGTCGGTTCCAGGCGGGCGACGTGGTCAACGTGGACGTTTCGGCCGAAGTCGACGGCTACTTTGCGGACACTGGCGCGACCGCCGTGGTGCCGCCGGCGACGCCGCTGAAGACCCGCCTCTGCCATGCCACGGGCCGTGCCCTCGAAGAGGCGATGAAGGAGGTTCGCGCCGGCAACCGGCTGAATCGGATCGGCCGGGCGGTGCAGCGGGTGGCGCACACGTATCGGTTCAAGATCATACGCAACCTGGCTGGTCACGGCGTGGGCCGCAGCCTGCACGAAGAGCCTGATGGCATTCTGAGCTACTACCGGGCGCACGATCCGCGGGTGCTGCGGGAAGGGATGGTCATCGCGGTGGAGCCGTTCTTGTCGACCCGGGCGACGGTCGTGGAAGAAGCCGACGACGGCTGGACGCTTCGGGCGCCGCCGGGCAACTACTCCGCCCAGTACGAGCACACCCTCATCGTCACCCGTGGCCAACCGCTGGTGGCTACCCGGCGCGCCTGATCATCGGCGCGCCGGTTCCGGCGCCTCAGCCATGTTGCCGGATGGCCCGCACCAGCTCGTCCTTGGACATCTTGCTGCGCCCGTCGATATGCAGCTGCTGCGCACGGTTGTAGAGCTCCCGCTTCGGCCGGTCGGACAGTGACCGGTTCGGGTTGCCCGTCCCCTGCGTGGATTTGTTGGGCGTGCGCCCTTCTTCGCGGCGGGTCTTGTTGGTGGTGCGCGCGGCGATCTCCTTTGCGCGGCCCTTGCCGGCGCCGCGTTTCCTGGCGCTTTCCTTGATGTGCTCGTACTGTCGTTCGTCCTTGTTGCTCCATCCTCGCGGCATGGCATACCTCCGGGAGTTGCTGCTCCTGGAGGTAAAGCAAAAGGCGTACCCGGACGAGGGGAGTGAGGCGCGCGCGCAGCGCCGCGGTCAGCTCACGGCGGCGCGAATCCGTTCGTAGACGTTCCCCAACGTGTCGAGGATCGCGTCCACCGAGCGGGCACCGGACTGAAAGACGGCGGTGGCGTTCACGGCGCCCCAGTCGAATCCCATCTCGCGCACCGCCTCGGCTCTTGCCACCACCTGATCCAGATCAGCGTAGAAGGCCTTGCCGCCGGAGTCCCGGGGAGGGACGTCGAGCATCTGCTGAAGCCCGATGGCGGCTGGATCGCGGCCGGCGCGCTCGGCGTGGTGGTGTATGGTTTCTATGGCCCGGCGGGCGGCCTTGGGATCGCTGAAGGCGAGGGCCAGCCAGCCGTCGCCCAGCTCACCCACGCGGCGCAGCGCGCGCGGCGAGGCACCGCCCACCCAGACGGGCAGCCTCTCGCCCTGAGGCGGCTTGGGCTCCATGGCCATGGCGGTGGAGGTGTAGTAGTCACCGGCAAAGTCCACCCGCTCCTCGCGCCAGTATGTGCGGAGCAGCTCGATGGCTTCGTCCATCCGCTGGCCGCGGGTCTCGAAATCGGCGCCCAGCGCGTCGTACTCGGCCGGTTGCCAGCCCACCCCCACGCCGAGACGCACCCTTCCGCCGGACAGCGTGTCGATGGTCGACACCTGCTTGGCCACCAGCACGGGCTGGCGCTGAGGCAGCACCAGCACCTCGGTGCCGAGGCCGATGCGCCGGGTGTGCGCGGCGACGAACGCCAGGGTGGTGAGCGCCTCGAGGATGGGCATCTGCGGGGGATACGGGCCGCCGGGGCGATCGGCAGTGGGAAACCCCATGACGACGTGATCGAACATGTCGAGCTGGTCGTAGCCGAGCTCTTCGATGGCCCGGGCGAGCCGCGCGACCGCCTCGGGACCTTCGCGGTAGGCGACGCTGGGGAATTCCACGGCGAGCTTCATGGGCGGCTTCCTGCTCGGAACGAGCGGGGACCATAGCCCAAACCGCCCTCTGCTTACAGAGCACCAGTTACAGAGCACTAGCCCGGCGGGCGAAAACTGTTTAGCCTCGTCGCTCCATGACGCCCGTCCAGCCCATCCGTCCTGCAGCCACCGTGATCCTCGTCCGCCCCGCGGAAGAGGGATACCAGGTGTTCATGCTGCGCCGCACGCAGGGGGCGGCGTTCGCCGGCGGAATGTTCGTTTTCCCCGGCGGCAGGGTGGACGGGGACGACCACCTGCACGTCTACGACCGCTGGCGGGCCGGTCCCAGCGAGGGCCAGCTCGAGCAGCTGCGGGCGCTGGGTGCGGAATGGCGCGGGTTCTGGATTGCCGGTATCCGGGAGAGCTTCGAGGAAGCGGGGCTGCTGTTGGCCTACGACGACACCGGGGAGCTGCTGCGCTACGACGACGACAGGGTCCGTGAACGATTCGAGGGCTACCGCCGTCCGCTGCACTCGGGGGAAATCTCGCTGGCCGACATCTGTGAACGGGAGGGCCTTCGTCTGGCGGTGGACCGGATGCACTTCTACAACCGATTCGTCACTCCGGCGGGCCGTCCGCGGCGATTCGACACCCGATTCTTCGTCGCCGAGGCGCCGCCGGGTCAGGCTGGCCGCCATGACTCACGGGAGACCGTCGACAGCGTCTGGATCAGTCCCGCTGCAGCGCTCGAGCAGAACGACCGCGGCGAGTTCGAGCTGATGCGGGTCACCCGCGTCCAGCTCGAGGAGCTGGCCGGGCTGGACGGCGTTCCGGCCCTGCTCGAGGCGGTGACCAGCCGCTCGACGTTTCCCGTATTTCGTCCTCGGGTGCCCGCGAGCCACTGAATGCCCCGTCGTCCCGACGATCACCCTGCCGCGGCTCATCTGGAGGCACGACTTCCCGAGCGCCTGGTCATCGAAACGATTCCGGTGGAGGTGCGCCGCAGCGCGCGCCGCCGTACCCGGATGGGGCTGGCGTTCGATCCGGCCGGCTACGTGATCGTGGAGGCGCCGGTCGACGCCACTTCCGCCGAGATCCGCTCGGTGATCAGGGAGCACCGGCGCTGGCTCAGGCACCGGCTGGACAAGGTGGCCGGCGGAATCGGCCTCACGTCGTGCGTGAGATACACCTCGGGTGAGCTGCTGCACTATCTCGGACACCCTTACGAGCTGGTCGTGGGCCCGGGCCGGCGCGACGAGGTGCGGATCAAGGAGCGTGCCCGTGCGCCGGCGCAGCTGGGGTTGTTCTCCACCTGTCAGGTGCGTGGCCGGATCTGCGTCACCCTCGGTGGCATCGACGTCAGAGCGGCGGCGACGGCCCTCAGCACCCTGCGGGTCCGGTTGGCGGTGACCGAGTGGTACCGCAATCGGGCGAGCGAGTGTTTTGCGATGGAGCTTGCCCGGTGGCGCCGCGAGCTGCCGTGGTTGCGCGGCGCGATTCCCGACTGGCGCCATCGCTTCATGCGCAGCCAGTGGGGAAGCTGCAGCCGCAGCGGACGGGTCTCGCTCAACACCCACCTGATCAAGACGCCCAGCCGGCTGATGGAGTACGTGGTGCTGCACGAGCTGTGTCATCTGCGTCACTACGATCATGGCCGGCGCTTCTACAGCCTGATGAGTCGTCACATGCCGGACTGGCAGGAACGCCGCAGCGAGCTGGACCATTTTCTGCCGGTGCTGCTGCAGGACTGATGGCCGTTTCAGGTCAGCGACCGTGTCCGACCCCGAAGCGAACCTGACCCTGACGGACCTCGGCTGGAGCGGCTGGTTCGCCCGGCAACTCAGCGGCGTCGAGCTGACCGGCCGGGTGGTGGGACGGGTGTTTGCGGTGCAGCGCAACGGCATCACGGTGATGCTCGAAGGGGGCAGCGCCGAGGTGCCGGTGGGCGGACGTTGGTTCCAGCAGGGATCTTCGGCCCGTCCCGCCATCGGCGACTGGGTGCTCATCGACCGCGAACGCGGCAGCCTCGAACGGGTGCTGGAGCGCAGGAGTCTGCTTAAGCGCGTCTCGCCCGGCCGCGAGCGCGACGTCCAGCTCATCGCCGCCAACGTGGACACCTTGTTCCTCGTCACCGCGTGCAACGACGAATTCAACCCCTCGCGCCTGGAGCGCTACCTGGCGCTCGCCCTGGATGCAGGGGTGGAGCCCGTGGTGGTGCTGACCAAGGCGGACCTCGCTGCGGACCCGCAACGGTTCGTCGGTCAGGTGCGGGGCCTGAAGCGCGAGCTGGCCGTGGAGCTGGTGGACGCCACGGATCCGGCCAGCCTCGACGGGGTGCGGGCATGGTGCCGGCGGGGGCATACCGTCGCGCTGCTCGGTTCGTCCGGGGTCGGCAAGTCGACTCTGGTGAACACCCTGTCCGGCAGGGCGATCCAGCTCACCCGTGAAGCGCGGGAAGACGATGCGAAGGGCCGCCACACCACCACGGGGCGTTCCCTGCACGTGCTTCAGGGCGGTGGCCTGCTGGTCGACAACCCCGGTCTTCGAGAGCTGTCGCTGGCGGATTCCGGCGGCGGCGCCGGCTCGCTGTTCGACGACGTGGCGGATCTGGCAGCGCAGTGCCGGTTCCGGGATTGCCGGCACGAGCAGGAGCCGGCGTGCGCGGTGCGGGAAGCCATAGCACGGGGCGAACTCGATCCCCGGCGGCTTGCGAGTTACCGTAAGCTCCTGGCCGAATCCGCAAGTCGCAGGAGCTACTGATTCATGGCGAACCTCAGCGCGCCGCGCGTTCGCAGGCAGGCGGTCTCCGTGACCAGGAAAATGGCCGCGTCACTTCCGGGCCTTCGAGCGCTTGCCCGGGACAAGGGATTGAAGATCCACCACCTCGGCGCGGGATATCCCCATCCCGAGGTGACCGACCCGCGCGGCTTCCTCGCGCACCAGGCGGCGTACTTCCGGCGCCTCGAGGAGCGTGAAGGCCTGAACGACCCGTCCCAGGTGCCCGAGCACCTGAGGGAATCCTTCTCGTACACCGATACTCTGGGTCCGGTTACCACCCGGGAGACGTTCGCCCGCGTCTACGGCCGGGACTGGAGCGTGCAGCTCGACCCCGGCAAGCTGGTGCCGACCGTGGGTGCCACCGGCGGCATCAGCCTCATGTGCTCGCTGTTCGAGCGTCCCGGTACGCCGGTCGCCTATATCACCGACGCGCCCACCTATGCCGGTTTTCTGGCTCGTGCGGGGCTTTGTCAGCACGCCCGGATATTCAGCGTGGAAATGGACAGTGAAGGCCCGGACCTGTCGCGGCTGCGCGCGCAGATCCACGCCGCCCGCGAGCAGGGCTTCGACGTGCCGTTCTACTACACCGTGCCCGACGGTCACAATCCGGCGGGATTCTCCTTCAGTCAGGCGCGCCGTGAGGCGGTGGTGGCGGTGGCCCGGGAGGAGGGCGTGCTGATCGTCGAGGACGCCCCGTATCTCTACATCAACTACGCCGACGCCGGTGGTCGGGCGTTGCCGTTCGTCTCGCTGGCCCCTGATCAGACGGTGCACCTGTTCACCGGCTCGAAGATCGGCTTTCCGGGTCCTCGGGTCGGTTTTCTGTACAGCGACGCCACCCTGGCCATCGCCGACGGCCAGACGGTGCCGCTTCAGGAGCTGGCGCTCGCCGAGGCGAGCGCCGATATCCTGTTCCAGAATCCGGGCGCGTTGCGCGGCTTCGAGGCGCTCCTGCACGACGAAGACTTCGAGGAGCGTGAGTCGCTGTGGCCGGTGGCAGAGACGAAGCTCACCGTCTATCGGGAAAATCGGCGGATCATGCTGGAAGGCCTCGCCCGTGGTCTCGGCGACCACCCGACGCTCTTCCACTGGACCGAGCCGGACGCCGGCTTTTTTACGGTGTTCACGTTCCGGGTGCCGGGGCTGCGCACCGACGATGAGTTCGTCGGCCAGCTGGTGGCCGAGCACGGCGTGGTGGTGATTCCCATGTACGGCTTCTATCCGGCCGATGCGCGGTCGAGGAATCCGCAAGCGGGAATGGATCAGTTGCGTCTGTCGTTCTGTTTCAGCGAGAGCACCGGCGAGCAGCGGCGCCGGGATCTGGCGGAGGCGGTGGCCGCGTTCTGCACGGCCGCGAGGGCCGCCGCCGGTGTGTAGTCGGGCATGAGGCGGCGAATTTCACACTGGATCGGTTGGGCGCTGGCGGCGACGTTCGTGGTGAGCGCGGGCGGGTATTTCTGGTGGTCGCGGGCGCATCTGGATCTGACCAGCGTGCCCGCGGGTGCGGATGTCAGCGTCGACGGTCAGCTCGTCGGGCAGACGCCCCTCGAAGGCCTGACGCTCGCGCCCGGGCTGCACCTGATCGAGCTCCGACATTCCCATTACGCAGCGTACAGCCGTCAGCTTCGACTGCCGCCGGGCGAGACCACGGCGCTGAACGCGACCCTCGACGAAGGCATCGGTGAGCTGCTGCTGTATTCCAACCCCCGCGGCGCCTGGGCGGAGGTGGACGGCGTCCGCCGGGACGGCACCACACCGTTGCTGGTGAAGCTGCCGTCCGGCGCCCATGAGATTGCCATGGGCATGGAGGAGCGGCGCGCAGCAACGGCCACGGTGACCGTCATGGCGGACCAGCACCAGGAGCTTCACCTGGACCTCGGCATCGTGCCCTACGGTGCGCTCACGGTGGAGACGGTGCCCGCGGACGCCCGTGTCACCCTGCCGGGGACGGAGGTCGAATACGTGCCGGGGGTGCGCCTGCCGCTGGGCGAGTACCCGGTCGCTGTCAGCCGGCGCGGCTACGAGAGCCGTGAGCAGCGCCTCGAGGTAGGCTATGGCGACAATCACTATGCCATGACCCTCCCCCGTGCGTTCGCACGCCTGAAGGTGCGGACAACGCCCGCCGATGCGCGGGTGCGCCTGCGGTATCGCCAGAGTGACGAATCGACGCTGGCGTGGCACGACTACCGGTCGGACCTGGACATTCCGACCGGCGAGGTGGAGCTGCAGGTCAGAGCCATGGGCCGGCGAAGCGTCTATCGCCACCTCGATCTGCCGCCCGGCGGAAGCACGGTAACGCTGACCCTCGAGCCCATGCACGAGAAGGCCGGGCAGCGGCTGCGCGACACCCTGAAAAGCGGCGGCCAGGGGCCGGAAATGGTGGTTGTGCCCGCAGGTTCCTTCCTGCTGGGAAGTCCCGACGGTGCCGCCAGCGAGCGGCCGGTGCGGCGGATGGACATGACCGAGCCGTTTGCCGTGGGCGTCACTGAAGTCACGGTGGCCGACTTCCGGCGTTTCACGCAGGCGACTGGGCGCGAAGCGCAGGACCCGGGCGGCGACGGCAGTTTGCCGGCGACGCGCATGAGCTTTGCCGAGGCGGCGGCCTACGCCGACTGGCTTTCCATCGAGACCGGCAGCCATTACCGCCTGCTGTCCGAAGCGGAGTGGGAGTACATGGCGCGGGCGGGCGGCACCGGCAGCTATTTCTTCGGCGACGACGCCACTGCGCTTTGCCGCTACGGCAACGTCGCCGACGCCTCCATGCAGCGGCGCCACACCGGCTTCGACGTGGCCGATTGCGACGACGGGTTCGCAGAGCTGGCGCCGGTGGGTTCGTTTCCCGCCAATGCCTTCGGCATCAAGGACGTGATCGGTAACGTGGCGGAGTGGGTGATGGAGTGCGGCCTGCCGTCCTACGCGGAGCTTCCGGACGACGGTTCGCCGCTGGACGCCGGCATCAAATGTCCCACCCACGGGGTACGCGGCGGCTCCTGGGACGACGGCGTGGACGGCGTCCGCACCGCACGCCGCGGCCTCGCCTCCAGCGCCAGCGCCAGCCGCGGCACCCGCCTCGCCCGCGACCTCTGACCCCTGCTCTCTTTGGGAGCGGCCTGTGGGAGCGGCCTGTGGGAGCGGCCTGTGGGAGCGGCCTGTGGGAGCGGCCTCCCGGCCGCGATCCGAGCTCTCTCTGGGAGCCCCCTCCCTGCCGCGATCCGAGCTCAGTTACCATACAAGCTCGACTCGCCCCGAAGGGAGGACCAATGACCGCTTTGCTCGAAGATTTCCGCAGCGAACTGCGCGGCTGGCTGGATGAAAACTGTCCCCCCGGCATGCGCACGCCCATGAAGCCCGACGAGATGCCCGGCGGCGGGCGGCGCGCCGAGTTCCGGAACCCGGACACCAAGCTGTGGATGGACCGCATGGCCGAGCGGGGCTTCACCGCGCCGACGTGGCCGAAGCCATACGGCGGCGCGGGCCTCGATCGCGATCAGGCACGGGTCCTTGCCGAGGAGCTCCGTCGCATCAACGCGCGACCGCCGCTGGTGGGCATGGGGCTTTCCATGATCGGCCCGGCGCTGCTCGAGTTCGGCAACGACGAGCAGAAGGCCGAGCATCTGCCGAAGATCGTCCGCGGCGAGATCTGGTGGTGCCAGGGCTACAGCGAGCCGGGCGCCGGCTCCGACCTCGCGAGTCTGCGCACGGCTGCGGTGGAGGATGGTGACGAATACGTCATCAACGGCCAGAAGATCTGGACCTCGGGCGCCGATCGGGCCGACTGGATGTTCTGCCTGGTCCGCACCGATCCCAAGGCGCCCAAGCACGAGGGCATCACCTTCATCCTCTTCGATATGGCCACGGCGGGAGTGACGGTACGCCCGATCCGCCTCATCAGCGGGCTATCGCCGTTCTGCGAGACGTTCCTGGAGAACGTGCGGGCATCGAAGCGCAACGTGGTCGGAGAGGTGAACAAGGGCTGGACGGTGGCGAAACGACTGCTGCAATACGAGCGCACGTCGATCGGCGGCATCGGCGGCAACCAGCGCGCCACCAGCCTCGAGGAGCTGGCGGCAGACTACCTCGGCGGCGCTGGCCGCATCGCCGACGAGGACGTGCGCCGGGATGTCCTGCGCCACCGGATGAACGACCGGGCTTTCGCCCTGACCGTGCGCCGCTCGGGTGAGGAGATGGCGGCCGGCGTCGCCCCCGGCGCGCTGTCTTCCATGTTCAAGTACTACGGCACCGAGCAGAACAAGGGCCGCTTCGAGCTGATGCTGCGAATCACCGGCACCCGCGGTCTCGGCTGGGCGGAAGGCGGCTTCACCGAGGCGGAGCTCGATGTGACCCGCGGCTGGCTGCGCTCGAAGGCGAACTCCATCGAGGGCGGCACCTCGGAAGTCCAGCTCAACATCATCGCGAAGCGGGTCCTCGGCCTTCCGGACTGAGCCCGTGGGAGCGGCCTGTGGAGCGGCCTCCCGGCCGCGACTCGGATGAAACCCGGAATCGCGGCCGGGAGGCCACTCCCACACTCAGAACCATCAAGGCTGTCCCGCACCCCAACCGTCAATGCAGCTCTCCGGACGATTGCGTATGGTGGGGCGCCATGAGCGAACTGCCCGGCATCACACCACTGCCCCTGCCCCCGGCACCGCGCACCCGCGGCGGGGCGATGCGCCGGGTGGGCGTCGAGCTGGAGATGAAGGGGCCGCCGGTGGAGACGCTGTCGGCGCTGGTGGCCGCTCAGGTGGGGGGCTCCGTGCGGGTGATCAGCCGCTACGAGCACGCGGTCACGGGCGACCCCGCGGGCGACTGGGGGGTGGAGCTGGACTTCGCCTACTTGAAGGAACGGGGCCGGCAGCCGCGTGACGGTGACGGAGTGCTGGCGCAGCTCGACGAGGCGGCCGAGGAGCTGCTGGCTGCAGGATCCCAGGCGCTGGTGCCCACCGAAGTGGTCAGCCCGCCTTTGCCCATGGATCGACTGGCGGAGATCGAGGTGCTGATCGAGCGGCTGCGCCGGGCCGGGGCCCGAGGCACCCGCGACGGCCTGACCTTCGCCTTCGGCCTGCACCTGAACCCCGAGCTGCCGGATACCGACGCGAACACCGTCACCCGCTATCTGAAGGCGTTCCTGTGCCTGTTCGATTGGCTTCGCGTACGCTCGCGGGTGGACCTGTTGCGGCGCCTGACGGTGTACATCGATCCGTTCCCGACCGACTACGTCCGCCGGGTGGTGGATCCGCGTTACTGGCCCGACATGGCGGACCTCGTCGACGACTACCTGCTCGAGAACCCCACCCGCAACCGCGCACTGGACCTGCTGCCGGTGTTGGCCCACGTGGACGAACCGCGGGTGCGTGCCGCCGTCGACGATCCGCGCGTCAAGCCGCGGCCGGCGCTGCACTACCGCCTGCCCAACTGCGAGATCGACCTTCCCGGCTGGGGCGTTCAGCAGGCGTGGCGGCACTGGTTGCAGGTGGAACATCTGGCCTGCGACGGCGACCGGCTGGAGCAGGTGTGCACCTGCTATTGCGAATTTCTGGATCGGCCGCTCGGCTGGCTGATGGACGATTGGGTGGAGCTGGTCGAGCCATGGCTCGTGAATCCGGACGACCTCTGATCGCCGTCACCGGGCCCCGCCGCGGTGGCGCCATGCCGCGCCTGTGCGTGGCGCTGGCGGTATTCCTCGCCGGCGGCCGCACGGCGCAGCTGTCACCCGCGGACCGGGCGTCGACGCGGCCGTTCCACGGCGTCGTGATCACCGGCGGTCATGACGTGGATCCGGTGCTCTACGCGCAGGAGTCGCAGGTGCTTCCTCACTACGACCCGGACCGGGATGCCTTCGAATCCGCCGTCATCGACGACGCGCTGACCCGGGGGCTGCCGCTACTGGGCATCTGCCGGGGAGCTCAGCTTTTGAACGTGTGCCTCGGCGGCGACCTTCATCAGGATCTGCGCAGCCGCCGCCGCCGTACCTCCCAGCGGCGTACCATCCTGCCTCTGAAGACCCTGCTGGTGGAGCCCGGCAGCCGCTTGTTCGAGCTGCTCGGCACCGTGCGTGGCCGCATCAACAGCCTGCACAATCAGGGGATCGACCGGCTTGGCCGGGGCCTCAGGATCTCCGGCCGCGATCTCGACGACATCGTCCAGGCGGTGGAAGACCCGGACCGGCCGTTTCTGCTGGGGGTGCAATGGCATCCCGAGTTCCTGCTGGCCTCGCGCCTGCAGCGGGGACTGTTCGCCGCTCTGGTGCGCGCCGCCAGGCAGGAATTCGAAGCCGAGGAGGCCGCAGGATGACGGGCGATCCGTACGTCAGCCTGTTCCTCGTCTCGTTCGCGGCGGCCACCCTGCTGCCGGCGTACTCGGAGGTGATGGTGGCGGGGCTGCTGGCCGCGGGTTACGACCCGCCGCTGCTCTGGGGCTGGGCGACCGCCGGCAATACCCTCGGCGCGGTGGTCAATTACGTGCTGGGCCGCCATCTGCTGCGCTTTCAGGATCGGCGCTGGTTTCCGTTCCGTAGCGGCGCGCTGGGGCGGGCCCAGCAGTGGTTCCAGCGCTACGGGGTGTGGTCGCTGCTGCTGTCGTGGGCGCCGGTGGGCGGCGACGCCCTCACCTTCGTCGCCGGCGTCATGCGCGTGCGCTTTGCGCTGTTCCTCTCGCTCACGGCGCTGGGCAAGGGGGCACGTTACGCCATCCTGCTCGGCCTGGTGAGCTGGATGGGTCTCACTCTCTCGGGTTCGGTTTAGGAGCTCGGCATGAAGCTGTTCGCCTGTGGTTGCTGCGGCCAGACCGTCTACTTCGAGAACGTGCAGTGCGTGCGCTGCGGCAGCCGGCTGGGGTTCGTGGCCGACGAGCTGGCGCTCGCCGCGTTCGAGCCGGCCCCCGACGGCTGGCGTCGGCTGGGCGGTGGCGGCGGCCGCTACCGGTTGTGCGCCAACTATGAGCAGCACGCTGCCTGCAACTGGATGGTGCCCGCCGCCGACGACCATCCTCTGTGCCGGGCCTGCCGCCTGAATCGCACCATCCCGAACCTGTCGGTGCCGGGGAACCTGGCCCTGTGGCGGCGCCTGCAGACGGAGCGCAACCGTCTGGTCTACGGCCTGTTGCGCCTCGGTCTGCCGGTCGAGAGCCAGCTGGAGGCGCCCGGCCGGGGCCTTGCGTTCGACTTCCTGGCCGATACCAATCCGCTGTTCCGGGAAGGGGGCGGCGTGCTCACCGGCCACGCGGACGGGGTCATCACCCTGGACATCGCCGAAGCCGACGATGCGGTCCGGGAGCAGATGCGCCGGCAGATGGCGGAGCCGTACCGCACCTTGCTCGGCCACTTCCGCCACGAGTCCGGCCATTACTACTGGGACCGGCTGGTTCGCGGCTCCCGTTGGCTGACGCGGTTCCGGGAGCTGTTCGGCGACGAGCAGGCGTCCTACCCCGATGCGCTCGCCCGTCACTACGACCAGGGCCCGCCGCCGGACTGGCCGGCCCGCTTCGTCAGCGCCTACGCCAGCGCCCATCCCTGGGAAGACTGGGCGGAGAGCTGGGCCCATTACCTGCACATGGTGGATACCCTGGAGACCGCCTGGCAGCTCGGGCTCTGGCTCTCACCTCGAGTCCCGGAGGGCGACGCCGCCGCCGTCGCGGAGAACTTCGATCCGACGGCCACCGGCGACTTTCGCGAGCTGGTCGCGCACTGGCTGCCGCTGACCACGGCGCTCAACTGCCTCAACCAGAGCATGGGGCAGGGCGACGCCTATCCGTTCGTGCTGGCGGCGCCGGCGGTGGACAAGCTGGAGCTGGTGCACTCGGTGATCCACGGAAACGGGTAGGGTTCGTCAGGACGCCGCTTCGCCCTCCGGCGCGGAAGCGGCTAACATGGGCCTTCGAGCCTCGATGCCGGAGTCTTCAGTGAAATCCGCGCCCGAGCCGGACAACGAAGCCGCGCGGCTGGCGGCCCTTCGCGAGTACGAGATTCTCGATACCCTGCCGGAGGCCGGCTACGACGACATCACGCGCATTGCTGCGCAGGTCTGTGGCACCCCCATCGCGCTGGTGAGCCTGGTCGACGAAAACCGTCAGTGGTTCAAGTCGAGGATCGGCGTCGAAGCCTCGGAGACCCCGCGTGACCGCGCGTTCTGCGCCCACGCCATCCTGGACCCGGGCAAGGTGCTGGTGGTGGAAGACGCCACCCGGGACCCTCGCTTTGCGGACAACCCGCTGGTCACAGGGCCGCCCGGCATCCGCTTCTATGCCGGCGCGCCGCTGGTTACCTCCGCCGGGCACGCGCTCGGCACGCTGTGCGTGATCGGCCGCGAGCCGCGACGGATCGACGGGCGGCAGCGGGCAAGCCTCGAGGCCCTGGCGCGCCAGGTGGTGGCGCAGATGGAGCTGCGGCGAACCGTGGCCGAGCTGGAGCGCAGCCAGACGGCGCTGGCGACGGCCAACCAGGCGCTGGAGAAACGCAATGACCAGGTCGTGCGCTCCCGTAACGAGCTGGCGTCGCTGTGTCTGGTGCTGGAGGACCAGGCCGCGATCATCGAGCGGGATCTGAATCGGGCCGAGATCATCCAGCGGTCTCTGCTCCCGCACCGGGTGGACAAGCTCAAGGACGTGAGCCTGCACACCCTCTACCGCCCGGGCCGTAACATCGGCGGCGACCTGTTCGACGCGGTGGTGGTGGACGACCGCTATCTGGTGCTGGTCATTGCCGACGCGGCCGGACACGGTGTGAGCGCGGCCATGATCGCCATGCTGTTCAAGAATCGCCTGCGCCTGGTGGATGACGACGGCCGCCCGTATCGCCCGTGCGAGGCGCTGACCCGTCTCAACGAGGCCATGCAGCACGACAAGCCCGCGCCGGGGGTGTTCGTGACCGCCGCCTACTGCCTGTACGACATGGAGCAACGCAACTTGCTGATGGCGTCTGCCGGCCATCCGCCGGTGGTCTGCGTGCGCGCGAACGGTGTCACGGAGTTGCTCACCCACACCGGGCCCGCGCTCGGCCTCTACCGCGAGGCGGCCTTCGGCGAGCGCAGCCTCGCCCTCGACCGCGGGGATCGGGTGCTGCTCTACACGGACGGGCTTCTCAACGTGACCGAGAGCGACGCCGTTCCCACGCCGGCGGGCATCGGTGAAGCGCTGCGGGGCATTCCGGGGGAGGGCAATACCCTGGCGCGGCTGCTGCGCGACGTCAGCGGCGATGAGGAGGTGGAGGACCGCGACGACGTTTCCATGATTCTGCTTCAGGCGGGGGCGGGGCGGACGTATCTGGACGAGTCGACGGAGCCGGAGTCCGGTGACGCCGGTGGCGAGGATGCGCCGCGCATCCGCTACGCGGAGTCCGAATCGGCCACGTTCCTGGTGCTCGAAGGCCGTGTCACCTGGCTGTGCGGCCAGGCGCTCCTCGATACGGCAACGGCGGTGGTCGAGGGCGGACGTGAGCTGGTCGTCGATCTCGGCCATTGCGAGTACCTGGACAGCACGGTTTTGGGTACCCTGCACGAGCTGGTGGAATGGGCGGACGAGCACCAGGCAGCGCTGACCCTGCAGCACGTGCCCGACGCGCTGCAGGAGGCATTCCGCGAGCTCAGCATGACCGCTGTGCTCGATCGGATCAGCCGCAAGCCGGTGGCGGTGCCGGAGCCCACCTACAGCGTGCGCGTGCCGGATCAGTCCCGGCACGCGCACCGCAAACGGCTGCTGAAAGCCCACGAGGTGCTCTCCGATCTGTCGGAGGAAAACCGCGACCAGTTCGCCGCGGTCATGGACGCCCTACGCGGTCCGTAACCCGCGCCTCGCGGGTTCGAGCCACCGATCGGGAGAGGGGTACACGAGCATGATTCGACTGACGTATCTATTGAGGCGGCGCGGCGAGCTCTCGGCGGAAGAGTTCCAGCGCTATTGGCGCGACGAGCACGGCCCGCTGGTAGCGAGCCACGCGCGCCGCATCAACGCCCTGAAGTACGTTCAAGTTGAGACGCTGGACGATCCCGCCAACGCCGCCATGGCGGAGAGCCGGGGCAGCATGGAGCCGCCCTACGACGGCGTCGCCGAGCTGTGGTTCGAGAATCGCGAGGCATTGATGGAGGCGACGTCTTCCGACGCCGGTCGGCGGGCGGCCGCCGAGCTGGTGGAAGACGAGGCCAGGTTCATCGACCTGGCGAGCTCACCTCTGTGGCTGAACCACGAAATACCGCAGGTGAACCCGGTGCCTGAAAACCTGGTGGCCCGGGAGCGCAGCAACCTGGTGAAGCTGTACTACCCGCTGCGCTGCCGCGACGGCTGGTCCGAGGCGGCCGCGCAACGGTACTGGTACGGTCAGCACGGCCCGATGATCCGCCGCCAGGCAGCGGCGTCCGGAATCCGTCGCTACGTTCAGGTTCACCGCATCGAGGACGAGCTCGAGCAGGTCCTGAGGGATGCCCGCGGCACAGCCGTCGAGCCGTACATGGGCCACGCGGAGCTGTGGTTCGACCGCACCGACCTGCAGCTCTCCACCCTGGAGCGCCGCGAAGCCAGCCGCCGGGCCATCGAGGACGAGAACACGTTCGTCGACTTCGCCCGCTCCGCCATCTGGCTGGCCAAGGAACACCTCTTCGTCGACCGCCTGTAAGCGCCGTAGCAGCTTGTGGGAGCGACCTCCCGGTCGCGATCCGGAGCTGGAAGCGTACCCAGCGCTCCTACAGCCCCTCCCTTTTTGTGCGACAATCGGCGGTCAGCACACGCAGGGGAGCGTCATGTCACAACCGGATCTGGTCATTCGCGGCGGTACGGTGATCGACGGCACCGGCGCGCCGGAACGGACGGCGGACGTGGCCGTCAGCGGTGGTCGCATCATCGAGGTTGGCCGCATCGACGGCCGCGGTCGGCGCGAGGTCGACGCCGCCGGAGCCCTGGTGACTCCCGGCTTCGTCGACATCCACACCCACTACGACGGCCAGGCCACCTGGTCGAACCGCATGGCGCCTTCCTGCTACCACGGCGTCACCACCGTGGTCATGGGCAATTGCGGCGTCGGCTTCGCGCCGGTGCGGCCCACCGACCACGAGCTGCTGATCGAGCTGATGGAGGGCGTGGAGGACATCCCGGGCGCGGCGCTGCACGAAGGCATCTCGTGGGACTGGGAGACGTTCCCTCAGTACCTCGACTACCTGGCGGGCCGCCGCTACGACATGGACATCGGCGCCCAGCTCCCCCACGGCGCGCTGCGCGTCTACGTCATGGGCCAGCGCGGCGCCGATCGTGAGGCCGCCACCGCCGACGACATCGCCCAGATGCGCGCCATCACGGCAGAGGCCATCCGCGCCGGCGCCATGGGCTTCTCGAGCTCCCGCACCTTGAATCACCGCAGCAGCAAAGGCGCGCCGACACCGTCGCTCACGGCCGAGCTCGACGAGCTCATGGGCATCGCCCTCGGGCTCAAGGACGCGGGCCGCGGCGTCATGGAGATGATCTCCGACTTCGGTGACCTGCCCGACGAGTTCGGCATGCTGCGCGCCATCACCGAGGCCAGCGGCCGGCCCATGTCGATCTCGCTGGCGCAGGGCCTCTCGCCCAACGGCTGGCGAAAGATCCTTGGGCTCATCGAGTCCGCCAGCGATGCGGGTCTCGTCATGCGCGGTCAGGTGGCGCCGCGACCCATCGGCATCCTCATGGGGCTCACCACCACCCTGAACCCGTTCATCACCCGGCCGTCCTATATGGACGTGGCCAAGCTCCCGCTCCCTGAGCGCATCGAGGCGCTGAAGGATCCGGCACGCAAGGCGCGCATCCTCGCCGAGGAGCCTTCGTCCGGCTTTGCCCGGCTGTTCAAGCTCATGGACGGTACGCGGAAGGTGTGGGTGCTCGGCGACCCGCCGGACTACGAGCCGGCGCCCGAGGACAGCATCGCCGCCCATGCGGCGGCGGCGAACCGCGACCCGTGGGATCTGACCTACGAGCTGATGCTGGAGAACGGTGGACGCACGCTGTTCTACACCCCGTTCGCCAACTACGCCGAGAACAACCTGGACTGCTGCCGGGAGATGCTGCTGCACAAGAACACGGTTCCCGGCCTCGGCGACGGCGGTGCCCACGTCGGCACGATCTGCGACGCCAGCTTCGCCACCACCCTGCTCACCCATTGGGGCCGCGATCGCAGCCGCGGGGAACGCATCGATCTGCCGACCCTGGTGAAGCGCCAGACCCACGACACCGCGCGCGCGGTGGACCTCCACGACCGCGGCGTGCTCGCGCCGGGCATGAAGGCAGACCTGAACGTCATCGACTTCGCAAACCTGCGGAATCACGCGCCCGAGATCGTCCACGATCTGCCCGCAGGCGGCGCCCGGCTCGAGCAGAAGACGGAGGGCTTCCTCGCCACCGTCGTCAGCGGCGAAGTGACGTACCAGCGCGGCGAACCCACGGACGCGCTGCCAGGCCGGCTGATCCGGTAAGGTCGCCCATGGGAGCGACTAAGGCCGCTTGTGGAGGCCGCTGTGGGAGCGACTAAGACCGCCTGTGGGAGCGACTAGACCGCCTGTGGGAGCGACTAAGACCGCCTGGGAGCGACCTCCCGGTCGCGATCTGAACTGGCGGGCAGCCATTCCTCCAACAAAGATGACAACACGGAGCGAACCCATGGGCCCACTATCCCACCTCCGAGTCCTGGACCTCACCCACGCCCGCGCTGGCCCCACCGCCGTGCGGCTGCTTGCCGACTGGGGCGCCGACGTCATCAAGGTCGAGCAGCCGGTGGAAAGCGGTGGCGTCACCGGCGCCCGCCACGGCCCTGACGAGCAGAATCTGCATCGCAACAAGCGCAGCCTGGCGGTGAACCTGAAGGATCCGCGAGGCCTCGAGATCTTCATGGAGCTCGCCCGCGGCGCGGATGTCATCGTCGAGAATTTCCGCGCGGACGTGAAGCACCGCCTGGGCGTCGACTACCAGTCCGTGCGCGCGGTGAACCCCGCCATCATTTACGCCAGCATCTCCGGTTTCGGCCAGGACGGCCCCTACGGCGACCGCGCCGGGGTCGACCAGATCGTCCAGGGCATGAGCGGCCTCATGTCGGTGACGGGCGAGCCAGACGGCAGCCCCATGCGGGTGGGCATCGCCATCAGCGACACCAGCGCGGGCATGTTCCTGGGGCAGGGTATTCTCCTGGCGCTCCTGCACCGGGAACGCACCGGCGAGGGCCAGTGGGTGCACACGTCACTGCTCGAAGCGATGATGAACAAGCTGGACTTCCAGGGTGCGCGTTACACCATGACCGGAGAGGTCCCCACTGCTCAGGGCAACGATCATCCCTACCAGGTGCCCATGGGCACGTTCAAGTCGCAAGACGGCCTGGTCAACATCGCGGCGTCCGGCCGGCGCCTGTGGGGCCGTTTCTGCGAAGCCCTCGATGCCGCCAGTCTGCGTGACAACCCGAACTACCGAGGACACCGCGATCGCACCGCGCACAAGGACCAGCTCAAGGCCGACATCAACGAAGTGACCCGGCGCTATACCACCGCCGAACTGGTGGAGGTGCTGAACGCCGCCGGTGTCCCGTGCGGCCCCATCAACGACATCGGCCAGGCGTTCGAGGACCTGCAAGTCCAGCACCTGAAGATGGCCAAGCCGGCGCCGCACCCGGAGCTCGGCGACCTCATGCTGATCCGCTCGCCCATCAATCTGTCGGCGTTTCCGCAGCCCGAGCGGTTCGATCACGCGGCGCCCGACCCGGGCAGTGACTCGGCCGCGGTGCTGACGGAGCTCGGGGTCGATGAGGCACGGATCGCGGGTTTGCGGGAGGAGGGGGTGATTCTTTGAGTCAGCCGACCGCGGTATGAGCTGATGTCAGCTGAGTTGGCCAGTGCCGATCCGCGCGTGACGATTCACATGGCGGCAAGCCAGGACTGACCCACGCCTCTCAGCGTTTGCGCTTCGACCGCACGCGCTCCAGGAATCCCCATACCGGAATGGCCGAAAGGCCGCCGACGATCCCGCCGAGGAAGCTTGGCAGGCGGGTGTCGAAGGCGGCCTGCCAGATCAGCCCGGCCAGATAGCTCGCCAGGAATATGGCGACGATGGTGATCAGCAACCGTTGCCAGAGGGTCATGCGAGGCGGCTCAACTCGACATCCACTGACGGAAGATCTCCGGGAGCACGGTCAGGTGATCCTCCACCGACGCGACGCCGGGCGTCTCTTCGGCGGCGACCCGAACCGCGTCCTTCTGCGCGTCCGATAGCGCCGTTCCCCACAGATGGGCGGAGCCCTTCGACACGACGACGTTGATCGATTCGAGATTGGCGCCGACCTCGTTGTGAAGCCGATTCATGATCGTCGCGCGCAGGCGGGCATCGTCGTTGGCGGACGGCCGCTCGGGCAAATCGGTGACGGCGAGCCCGTGCAGCAGGTTCGCCCGGCTGACGATGCCGACGATCTTCCGCCCGTGCATGACCGGCACCCGCTTGATGCGGCGTTCCTCCAGCAGTTGGGCTATCTGGGAAACGCTGGCGTCTTCGTTCACCGTTACCACGTCCCTGGTCATGACGTCCCGGGCGACCCGCCCGTGAGACTTCAGGTACTCGGCAGCTTGCTCTTCAGGCCCCGCCAGAGCGGCCACCGACCAGGGCGACGGGTCGTCGGTCTGCGACTCGGGCCGGCGCATCAGATCACCTTCGCTGACGATGCCGACCAGTTCCTCGCTGGCATCGACCACGGGCACGGCGCTGATGCGCCACTTGAGGAGTGTCCTTGCAATCTCCACCACGCTGGTGCCTTCGTCCACCTTGATCACGTGCCGAGTCATCACGTCCTTTGCTTTCATCGCCTGTGGCCTCCTGCCTCAGTGAATTTCCGCTGCATCACCCCATGCCTTGCGTAGCTTTTCGATGTCGAAGCCCGGCTGGCGGGCGGCGTCGATGATGACCTTCTCCCGCGCAGCCACCTTCGCCGCCGCTTCGGGTATCTTGTCAGCGACCTCCCACGGGATGACCACCGCGCCGTGCTGGTCGGCGTGAACGAGGTCGCCGTGCGCCACGTGCATGCCGGCGACGGTGATCGGCTGGCCGTAGGTCACCGGGTGCACGAACGCATGGGATGGCCCCACCCGGTCCGCCAGCATCTGAAAGCCTTCGGCAATGACCGGCAGGTCGCGCACGCTGCCGTCGGTGATCACGCCCAGGCAACCGAGCCCCTTGTGGACGTTGCTGTTGACCTCGCCCCACCAGGATCCGTAGCCGCGCAGCGGGCCGTCGAGATCCTGGATGACGATGATGGCGGGCTTCGGACCGTCGTCCACGTAGGCGTAGTAGGCGTCCTGCAGCTCGCGCGCCGCCTTAGCGGCCAGATGCCCCGGATGGGCGGCGCGGATGGCTGCAGTTCTGGCGTAGCCCACCATGGGCGGCAGCTCGGGACGGCTGCAGACGAGCGGGCTCACGGTGAAGCCGTAGCCGCGCCGTTCGGGGGCGATCAGCTCGAGGGCGTTGCAGACCGAGGGCGTATCCAGCGCGAGCAGCGCCTCCCGGAGCGCCTCTGAGATCACTTGGTCGGACATGTGGAAGCCTCCAGGGTACGATCGAGGGCGGCACGCAGCTCGGTGGCTCCGTCGTCGGCCCGCCACGTGAGCAGAATCGCCTTGGTGGCCATGGCGACCGCCACCGGGTCGTCGAACATCAGATGATGATGGGTGCCCGGAATCCGGAAGATCGGCAGCTTGCCGGCGGTGATCTCCGCCATGTGATCGGCGAACAGGGCGCCTTCGTCGGCGCTTTCCTCACCGAGGATCACGGCGCTGCGGCAGCTCATGGCGGCAAACTTGTCTCGTTGGCCGACGCCCATCTCCAGGTGGTCGAACAGCGACGGGTCGAACTTCCACGTCCAGCCGCCTTCCACCTGGCGCAGACTTTTGCCGGCGATGTAATCGCGCACGCACGGATACCTCACCGGTTGCTCCGGAACGAACCGGAATCGCGCGAGGGCCGCGTCGCGATCCTGGTAGACGCGGGTACCGCGGCGGGGCTTCAGGTTCTCGCGCTCGACGCGCCGGCCCCACTCCACGTACTGCTCGGGCGGCGCGGTGGTGAAGTCCATGAAAATCACCCCGCCAAGCTCATCGCCGTAGCGGTGCCCGGTCTCGAGCGCGACGAAGCCGCCGAAGCTGTGACCCACCACGAACGGACGTTCGCCGAGGCCGGCGGCGCGGGACACCTCCCACACCTCCCTGGCCAGCACCTCGCCGCTGTAACGCTCGCGCCAGCCGCTGTCGCCGTTGCCGGACGAGTCGAGGGCCACCACGCGAAAGTCGTCGGCGAGGAACGGGGCGACGAAGCGCCACCACTCGAGATGGGCGTTGCTGCCGTGGATCAGCACCACCCCGGGCTTGCCGTTCTCGCCCCAGGTCTCGTAGTGAATTCGGGCGCCGTCCACGTCGATGTCGGCGGTCTCCGAGCGCGCCGCCAGGGCGCGGTCGAACCAGAAGGGCGGGCTGTCGCTCACGATGACTCCGTCGATGGAAAAGGAATCGAGCTTACCAAGCTTCCGCCTGGGGCTGTAGGAGTTGTGGAGCGACCTTGAACCTGTGACTTTGAACCTGTGTGGGAGCGACCTTGAACCGGTCGCGTGGGAGCGACCTCCCGGTCGCGATCTCTATGCGCCCCGTCGCGACCGGGAGGTCGCTCCCACAGGACAGCGCAGCGACCGCCTCCTACAGCCGCTCGGGCAGCCCGGCCGATGCGGTCTCGAACCGCTCCCAATCGCCGGGGAAGCGCCCGAGGTGGCGGCGCGCACGCTTCTTCTCGAGCCCGATGAGGCTCTTGAGCACGCTGCGTTCCCACTGGTCCACGGTGTGGAGCTTCCGGTATCTGGCGAGATGGGCGCGGGCCACGCAGGCGTCCTGATGCCGACCGAGGCGCTCCTGGAGTGACCGCAAGGCATCCACGGTGGCGTCGAGTCGGCCCTCGTAGGCCACCTGGAGGAACTCGAGCTGGTAACGCAGACGTTTGACGTCGATGCGCAGCCGATGCAGGTGCTCGATCGGGCGAACCGTTGGTGATGTTGCGGCCGCGCCGGTACACCCGATCGAGGAGGGGCGCCACGGACCGTTTCGCGACGTCCTCGACCCGGAGCGAAACGGCGTGCTCGGGTTCCACCGCCGTCTCGAGCAGCGCCCGGAAGTCGGCGAGCAGCGCGTCGTAGTCGGCGCTCCCCAGCGCGTCGATGAGCTGCCGGTGGGCGGCTTCCCGCAGGCTCTGGAGATGCTGCCGGTAGTGAGTGAGCGTCGCCTGCTCGTAGGGCTTCAGCCCGTGCTCGTAGACGTCGAGGTGCACCAGATGCACGTCCAGGTCGCGGACGCCGCCGAGCGCGCTGGCGATCCAGCGCAGTCGCGGCACCAGGCGATTCGCTTCATCGGGCGGAAGCACGGCCGAGAACGCACGCAGCGCCGCGCCGGCCCGGCGGATGGCGACGCGCATCTGGTGGACGCCCTCCGGATGGACGCTTTCCCACGCGTAGGGCTCGTAGAGCTTGATCTGGTGATAGCTGGGCCTTGAGCTGGGCCACCGCAACGTCCAGCCACCGGGAGCGCAGCCCCGGCGCGCCGGGTTTCAGCGCCCGCCGCCGCTCGAGAGGGCAGCCCGACGCCATGAGGCCGCGTTCGAACTTCGACAACCGGGCGTCGATGAGGGCGTTCTCGAGCTCCACCGCCGCAAGGATGCTGGCAAGCAGATCGTGGGAGCCGTTCTTCAGCTCGATGGCCAGTTCCCGGAAGTCGACGTCCTGGTCGCTGGCATGGTCGCTGGCATGGATGCGTGCGTCGTCGAAGGCCATCTCCACCAGCCCCCGGGGGTGGTCCGGATGGCTCACGCGGTAAGCGTCCCGCGCGGTTCTCCACGGTGAACAACGGCGCGATCTCGGCATCCGGATGCAGCAGGTTGCTCAACCGATCCCGCACCGGCCCCGAGCGGGGGTGGCGGACGTCTTCCTCCCGGGTGAGCGGCTGCTCGACCTCTTCGCGGTCGAAGATGGCGGCACGTGCCCGGTTCACCTCGGTGAGGGCGATGCGCCGGCCCTGCTCGTCGGTACGCTCGCGGTAGCTCCAGCCCGCGGTGCGAAGCTGCTGGTCGACGGTGTCGAAATAGCGGTCGGTGAACGAGCGGCGGCCCTGCGGCTGAATGCGGAAACCGGCCCACGCCAGGCTCTCCTGCAGCCGCCGCAACACGTCTTCCGGCGGCTTGCCGGAAGTGGTCAGAAATTTAGCTTCAAGCTCCTGCACGACTACGGCTCGAGGTGACCCACTCCCGTTTGCAGCACGATCCGGCGGATCGTGCTCTTGGGACCGTCAAGTTTTCTGCAAGTTGCGCAATCTTGCAAGCTCCATGGCACCATCTTGTCTGGCCGCCCCGGCTCCTGTCCACACGGGGGCTGTGAGCGGAGCGCCTCAACTGCTGTGCCAAGTGCTGTGGGAGCGGCTCCCGGCCGCGATGCTTCCGCCGCACCAACCAGGACAAAGCCAATGCCCGACATCAGATCCGATTTCTCGCAGGCTGCGGTGGTAACCCCGGCCGATTTCCATTGGGTGACTTCTCCGGGCGGCGAGGTGGAGCGGGTGATGCTCGACCGGGTCGGCGACGAGGTCGCCGTCGCCACGAGCCTCGTCCGCTATCCGCCCGGCTCCCGTTTCCCGCCTCACGAGCACGGGCTCGGCGAGGAGTACCTGGTTCTGGAGGGAGAGTTCGCCGACGAGCGCGGCCGTTATCCGCCCGGCACCTACGTGCGCAATCCCCCGGGCAGCCGCCACACACCCTTCTCGGATCCCGGCTGCGTCATATGGGTCAAGCTCCGCCAGTTTCATCCCGACGATGACCGGCAACTGGTCATGAGCCTGCTCGATCCGCTGCCGGAGGAGAACGTCACGGCGCGGGAGCTGCACCGCTACGACGGTGAAGTGGTCACGGCGATCACCGCCGCGGCGGACGCCGCGATCTCCCTCCCTGCAGGACGGTGGGTCCAGGAGGTGCTGATCGTCGAAGGAGTGGTGAGCTGGCTCGATCAGCCCATCGCTGCACCGGGCTGGTTGCGGGTGCCCGCGGGAGCGAAGATCGAGCTCACCACCGGCGTCCCCAGCCGCCTGCTGCACAAGACGCGGCCGGAGTTCGCCGTGCCGACGGTCAGCTCCGCCAGATCCTCTGCATCTGCAGGAACGTGAACGAGGCCGACCAGGTGATCAGAGACAGGCCCGCCAGGGCCTCGGTGCTGGCCATCATCCTGAGCGCGCCTTTCGGCAGGATGTCGCCGAAACCGACCGTGGTGTAGACCATGGCGGAGAAGTAGATGTAGTCGACCCAGCCTTCATCGATGCCGGTGATCCTGCCGATGCCGAGGTCGTGCTCGACCAGCCGATAGCCGAACCCGAAGATCCAGATCTCCACCACGTGGGCGGCCAGCATCGCATGCACGGTGATCAGGATGATCCAGCGGTGGCGGCGCAGCAGGCGTGCCGTCCGCTCGAGCTGGTTCAGTGTCTCGTAGTGGATGAGGACGCAGACGGCCACTAGGCCAATGGCGATCACGGCGACGGTGAAGTGGGATCCCATGGGTGGCGCATTCTACGTGAAGGCGGCGGCCGGCGCCGAGGTCGAGCGTGGCGGTGTTGCGGCTGAAGCGCTGAAGCAAACCGGACACTCTACGTGCTACGAGACCGGACAAATTGTGTGCTCCCCACACACGGGAGGGAGCGCCATTGACAGGGTAGAGCCAGGGTTTAAGATACGCCCCCTCTGATCTTCCGGGTGTTTAGCTCAGTTGGGAGAGCGACGGCCTTACAAGCCGTAGGTCGCAGGTTCGACCCCTGCAACACCCACCAGGCTCGAGGGGCGAAGACCCGGAAGATTCTGGAGTCAACGGAGCGGTAGTTCAGCTGGTTAGAATACCGGCCTGTCACGCCGGGGGTCGCGGGTTCGAATCCCGTCCGCTCCGCCATTCAGTCATTCTTTTTTATGTGGGTCCCGGTGGGCTCGTTAGAACTTGCCGTTCTTTCAATCGGTTAGCGTGGCGGTTGCGCCAATAGCAGGGTCTCACTTCTCCGAACGTCGGCCAACTTGGTAGCAGAGCCGTGCAGCTTTCTCAGTTGGAGCAGCGCGAGGTCCCGATTGGCCGAGAATCAGCATCGGCGGAGCATCACGTCCGGGGTCTTGGTTTGATCAGACTGCATGGCCGCCATGTAGTCGTCTCCGAATGTCTGCCTAATTGAGCAAGAGAGGTCGGAAGCTTTTCGAACTGGGAAGCGCCACGGGGGACGGTCGTCCGATGGCTACGGTGCCTTCGTTCCGTCGATGGCTCTGGCGGCCGCATCGAAAGTATACACACCGTCCAGATGATCCGACGTGGTCTGCGCCACGAATCTAGCTTTGTTGACGATCAGCGCATCGGCGAAATCCGCGTTCTTGCGTTTGCCGCCGACCTTCACACTCTCAGCAATGCGGTAGTCGTGCAGTGCCCGCCAAACGGTTGGTGCATCCTCGAATCGAATGTTTGGCTCGCGGAACAGCCCTTCCACGACAGTGACCAGGTCGTCCTTGCTCGCTCGGTACCTCGACCCCTTCAGTGTCCACAGCGCCTCGACGAGCACCACATCCGTCACCAGCACCAGCGCCGAGCCCTGAATTATCCGGCGCGCCTTCGCTTCCTGGGCGGGCTCATCCTGCAGAACGTAGCGCAGGAGCACGTTGGTATCGACAGCGATCACTCCGCCAGGGCGCGCTGCCGGGATTGCTCGTCGGTGATCCTGCGGTCGCCACGCAGATGTCTTAGAACACCTTCGGCCGCTCCAGCCTCCTTCTTCACCACCGTGATCTGGCCCCGGTAGACGTAGGTCTCCACGATGTCTCCAGGCGCAATGTGGGCTTCCTCGCACAGGTCGATCGGGAGCGTGATCTGGCGTTTGCTGCTGACCTTCGGCATATCTTTACCCAGAGCGATATGGTAAAGATCATACTGAGCCCATCGCAAGTGTCAACCAGCCGAGTACGTTGCGCTCCGCCATCTAGTCGTTCTCTTTTCTGTGGGTCCCACTGGCCTTTTAGACGGGCCGTTCTTGCAAAGGGTTACAGCGCAAATGGCGCCGCCCGCGGGGTCTCAGTTGCCGCACTTCCGCGCATCTTCGGCTCTGGTTGATCGAACATTCTCAGTTCGAGCATCGCTGGGTCCCAGTTGGCCGAAAATCAGCATCGGAAGAGCATCGCATGCGGGGGTCGGTGGTTCGATATGACACTCTGCGCGCCCGAGTAGCCTGGGCACAACCGACTCCGAACGTCGGCTTGTCACGAGAACGCGAGGAGCACGAGCGGGCGCGGCGCCTCGCCGACCTCGAGCTGTACCGGATCGGCCGCGATCTGCTCGCGCTCCTGCTCGGCGCGTAACCGCCCGCGGCCGTGGTGGCTGTGCGCGGGTTGGGTTGACGGGAGACGCGCTGATTTCGCAGAATCCGCCTTCCCCCGTCACAGAGGAGGCCGACCATGGCGTGGAACCTCAGTGGCAGCTACGCCGAGACTTGCTCGTGCGAGCTGATGTGCCCCTGCAACGTCTCGTTCAACCACGGCGCGACCTACGACTACTGTCGCGTCACGCTCGGCTTCGCGATTCGGAAGGGCGAGATCGAGGGGACCGACGTCGGTGGGCTCAACGTGGTCGCAGTCGCCGATACGCCGAAGGTGATGACCGAAGGAAACTGGCGGCTCGGCATCTACATCGACGAGCGCGCGGGCAATGAGCAGGCGGAGAAGCTCGAGCGCGTCTTCACCGGGCAGCTAGGCGGGCCGATGGCCGGTCTCGTGCCGCTCGTCGGCGAGATCGCCGGCGTCGAGCGCGCTGCGATCGACATCCGCGACGATGGTCTCCGGCACAGCGTCCGCGTCGGCGACGTGATCGACTTCGAGATCGAGGACATCGTCCCCTTCGGCGTCGAGACCGGGCAGCCTGTGAAATTTAACGGGATGTTCCATCCGGTTGCGCCCGACCTGACGATGGCCGAGGCGAAACGGTCGCAGATCGACGCCTTCGGGATCAAGTACGAGGGCAAGACCGGCGTCTCGCACGCCAACTTCTCCTGGGCTGCGTGAACATAACGAGCGGCGCCTCCGCGGCGGAGCTCGGGCCCGCTGTCGACGCCGTCCGCGCGCGGCTCGGGCTCATGGCGCTCCTCTTCGCCCTCGCCGGCATCAGCTGGTGGTGGACGATCGGCGAAATGCGCGGGATGGACGATGGCCCCTGGACGGGGCTCGGCACGCTCGGCTGGTTCGTCGGCGTCTGGACCGTGATGATGGCCGCAATGATGTTCCCGTCGGTGGCGCCGACGGTCGCCCTCTACGCGCGCATGGCGCGGTCCCGCTCGGCCGTCTCGCCGCTCCTCTTCGCCGCCGGCTACCTCGTCACGTGGGGTGGCGCCGGGGTCGTGACGTTCGCGGCCGCCGCGGCGGGGAGCAGGCTCGCCGGAGACGTGCTCGCTTGGGACCGTGCCGGGCGCTGGGCGGCGGGCGTGACGCTCTTCGTCGCCGCGGGCTGGCAGCTGACGCCGCTCAAGGACGCCTGCCTTGGCAAGTGCCGCAGCCCGCTCGGGTTCCTACTCGGCTCCTGGCGCGACGGTCCGTGGGGCGCGCTCCGAATGGGCCTGGGGAACGGCGCGTGGTGCGTCGGCTGCTGCTGGGCGCTCATGACCTCTCTCTTAGCGCTCGGCATCATGAGCATCGCCTGGATGGCGTTCGTCGCGGGACTGATTACCGCCGAGAAGATCCTTCCCTGGCGCCGGACGGCGACCTGGGGGACGGCGGGGCTGCTGCTCGCGCTCGGCGTGCTCATTCTCGCGGCGCCGGACGCGATCCCCGGCCTCACGATCCCCGGCGGACGGATGGGGATGTGAGCTCGCAGATCCGCTCGACCGCCCGCCGGAGCGAGGCGTCGTCGAAGTCCATACAGACGGACTATCTGGTCGTAGGCGCGGGCGCGATGGGCATGGCTTTCACAGACGTGCTGATCGACTGCGCGGATGTGCATGTGACCTTGGTCGACCGTCGTCACGCCGCTGGTGGGCATTGGCAGGACGCTTACCCCTTCGTCCAACTCCACCAAGCGTCGTTGTTCTACGGCGTCGCATCGACTGTCCTCGGTAACGGTGCGGTGCAATCGAGCGGTCCGGAGGCGGGGCTTCAGGAACGCGCTCGCCGATCTGAAGTTCAGGCCTACTACGATGACATCCTGCATCGCCGCTTTCTCGCGTCGGGTCGCGTCACCTTTCTCCCAGGGAGCGAGTACCGGGCGGACGGCGATGTCCATGTCGTGACGTCACGAGTGACGGGCGAGTCTGCGCGCATCGAGGTGCGACGACGGGTCGTCGATGCCGGCTACCTGTCCCCCACTATCCCCGCGACGACACCCCCGCCGTTTCGTGTTGCCGATGACGTTCGGGTCGTTGCGATCAACGAGCTGGCTCGGCTGGACGCAGCACCGAAGCAATATGTGATCGTCGGTTCAGGGAAAACGGCTACCGACGGGATCGTATGGCTGTTGGGGAACGGTGTGCCGCCGGACAGGATTGCCTGGGTGCGCCCCCGTGATCCGTGGATGCTCAATCGCGCCGTCGTCCAGCCTGACGCTCTGGTCGCTCTTGGCCTCGCTGCAGACACCATGCAAGCCGCTGCCGATGCCGCGTCTCTCGAGGAGCTCTTTCTGCGCCTTGAAGCGGCAGGGGTGATGCTGCGGATAGATCGGGACGTCGTACCGACGATGGCCAAAACGCCGACGCTCGGTGCATGGGAGCTCGAGCTGCTACGCACGATCGAGAACGTCATTCGATTGGGGCACGTCAAATACGTGAACCGCCGCGAAATTGTGCTCGACCAAGGGTCTGTATCCCTCGAACCGGATTCGCTGGTGGTGCACTGCGCCGCGTCCGGGCTGCAGTATCCGCCCATGGTTCCAATCTGGGAGCCGGACAAAATTCGACTCCAGACGATCCGGGCCGGATTTCCGTGCTTTTGCGCGGCATTGGCGGGTTATGTGGAAGCGACCCGCGACGACGACCGGGAGCGGAACCGATTGTGTCCGCCGAACGCCTTCCCGGACGACCCCCGCGACTGGGCATGGATGCAGGTGAGGGGAACTGTGGCTGGCAGCCGCTACGGCGCAGAGTCGGACATTGCCGCATGGGCGAACGCATGCGCCTTGAACCCCGCGCGCATCGAGCCGTCGTGGCGCGACGAGCCTGCCGTACGAGATGCAGCTGCGCGCGCGAGCAGCGCCACTGAGCGTGGACTCTCCCGGATGGCCGAGCTCGCCCGTGAGCCGCTGCCTACGGTATGAAGCGGAGCCGGTATCGAATGGCCATCGATCGATCCTGGGTTTCCCAAACGCTGGTCTGATTCGTGCCGGCTACGCCGCCGCCATCGCCGACTGGGCGCAGAAGCAGGAGGCTTTGACCGGCACGTCGGCGCGCGCGGCGGCCAGGTCGAGGCGCTGCCTTACCAGCTTGGCTTCCAGACTCTTGGCCTCGCCGCGCGCCTCCATGCAGAGGTTCAGGCCGCGCAGGCTCCAGACGTTGTCGGGGTGAATGGTGGCGCGGCTCAGCCTGCCACCGAAGCCCAGGTCCTCGCGGTACACCGCCTCCGCCTCCTCGATCCGGCCCTGTTCGAACAGCAGCGCACCCAGCGCGTGGCGGGTGGGCTGGATCCAGCCCCAGGGTTCGTCGTAGGGCAGGGTGTCGTCGAGCTCGACGGCGCGGCGCAGGTGCGCGAAAGCCTCCTCGTAGTTCTCTTTGCGGTACTCAATCTCGCCGTCGAGCATCGCCTCGGCGATTGCCAGCAGGTCCTGGCACGTGTTGTTGTGGAGAAGCCGGCTTTCAGGCACACGCGCCTTGGCTGGAAGAAAGCGGGCTTTCTCCGCCTCGGCCTCCGCCACCTCGCCCAAGGCGGCGTGCGCTACGCCCTTGGCGTAGTGCATCATGGCGGTGGTCACGCAGTAGAGGTCGGAGTCCTCGGGCAGTTCTTGCGCGATGATCTCCCTCCACTTGCCGAAGCGGATCATCACGTGCTGCTTCATGGAGATGTAGCTCTCGATGAGATCGGCCATGGGAAGCGAGGTCAGGCGCAGCAGCTCCTCTGGCGTGGTCTCGATCAGCTCCTCGGCCGCCGCAAGGGCCGGTTCGTACTGGCCCAGGAACATCGCGCCGTAGATCGCGAAATGATAGTTGTGCACGCGGTAGGCGGAGTAGAGGTTCATGTAGCCGTCGCGTTCCAGGTACTTGCGGTCGGCCATGATGGCGTCCTGATTGCCCACCAGTACGTCGTGGTAGTGCCCGCAGAGGATGTCGATGTGGGTCGGCATGTGGATCAGGTGACCCGCGTCGGGCACCAGGCGGCGCAGCTTGTCGCCCGCCTTGAGGGCGAGCTCGGGGAAGGGCGACATCTCCATTAGGTGCACGTAGAGATGCAGGATTCCGGGATGCTCCATGGCGCACGGTAGCTCAGCCATGGCGCGCTCCAGCACGGAGCGGGCCTCGACCGTGCCCGCGCCCTCGGCAGCCTGGCCGGTCTTCAAATCCCACATCTGCCAGGGCGTCCGGTTCAGGATCGCGTCGGCGAAGACGGTGATGATCTCCGGGTCGTCCGGATGCTGCTCGTAGGCGAGTCGCATGGCGTCGGTGAAGGCGTCGTTCCAGGGCGCCTGGTCCTCGATCGGCGTGCGCTCAGGATAACGCGCCGGCAGGGCGGCGATCAGCGCCTGCTCGGCGGGGGTCGCGCCGCCGGCGAGTTCGCAGGCCCGGCGCGCTTCGTCGTGGGCCGCTGCCAGCGCCTGGGCCTTGCCCTCGGGGTCGAACAGCTCCCACGGGAAGTTGTAGTTGGGGCCAACGGCGTAGGCAATGCCCCAGTGCGCCATGGCGCAGTCCGGGTCGTGCTCCAGAGCCTTCTGGAAGCAGGCGACCGCCTCTTCGTGATTGAAGCCGAACGTCCAGTTCAGTCCCCGCTCGAACCAGATCTGGGCTTCGGGCGAGTTGGTGGTGATGGCACGCGAGTAAGCGCCCAGGTTGTAGTAGGTCATGGTCTGATTCCCTCTACTCACACGACGCCGTCACGGCGTTCATGAACAGATCGCCGGGCCATTCCTGTTCGATCCAGCGCAACATGCTGGAGAAGTAGATCCCGACGATCTCGTAGACTGGATCCACCCAGACGATCGGTCCGCCGGAGTTGCCCTGGTAGTAGGCTTGCGGCGATTGCAGTATCCCCGCGTTTTCCGCTGAGCCTGACCGCAGTTGCATGCCCGCGTCCCCCATGCTCGATGTGCGAACCGCACGAGCCAGACTAGCTCCGGGCCTCTTGCGGATCAACAGCTTGACCAGGCGCTGTCGACTTGTGCGTCGTGCTTGGCCAGACTGAACGGGTTCAACCGTCAGCGTGCCATGGCCGACGTATTCATCTCATACGACTCCAGCGACCGGGATCGCGTCGCGGCCCTGGCAACGGCCATCGAAAATCGTGGCTGGACGGTGTGGTGGGATCGGAAGCTGCACGCCGGCGCGACCTTCGACCGGGAAATCGAGGCCGAGCTAGCGAAGTGCATCGTCGTCGTCTGCTCGCGCGAGTCGGTCGAGTCGGACTGGGTGCGCAGCGAGGCCGCACGCAGCCCAGAGAGCACCACTGCGAGGCTGTCCGTGACATGAGTCCTCCGGCAAGACCGAAGATCTGCCGCACGCTCGCAGAGCTGGCGCGGCGACCTTATCGGGTCACAAGGTAGTCGCTGAGCTGCAGCACCGGCAGGTTCGGTAGAGATGGTATTCGGTGATCGTTGGTGACGAGTGCAGTGCAGCGCCTAGTCAACGCGGCCACGACCCGGTGGCCTCCATAACGCCTCCGGATTGGAGGAACGCGAATGGGAGGCAATTGTGGGTCCCGAAAACGGCAAGATCAATCGGGAAGCCGAATCAGCGCTGGTCCGTGACAGTTGGAAATGGAACCGTGCAATCGCGTGCTGACCCTAGTCCACCATCACCGGCAGGGTCACCTGCGACGAACCCAGCGCGAGCGTGAACGTCTCGCCGCCGTCGGCCGGGATGCGTTCGAGATTGCCGGCGTCCGCGCCGGCGATGGCGACGCGGATGCGGTGGCCTTTCGCGATCCGGACCGCGATGGGCGAGAACGCGACGGCGATCTCTTCGGCTTTTCCCGGCGTCATCGGTTCCGCGTCGGCGGTCAGATGGCTATGCAGCGGATCGCCTGCACCTGCACCGGCCGGTTTGCGGTCGGACAGCCGCAATTCGCCTTCGGTGAGATAGACGATCCTGCCGTCCGGCCCGACATCCTCGAGATAGACAATGACCTCGCCATCGGCAACCGAGCTGGCCAAGGTCAGTCTGGCGACGGGATCGCCGGCGAGGGTAATGTCGCCGGCAAGCGGCGCGCTGTCGTACACAAGGAGCTTTGTGTCCTGCTCGGCGCGGTCGGGATAGGCCGTGCGCGACAGATCGACCGGCGACATGTTGCGCGCGAGGGTGCCCGTAGTGGCGGTGAAATCCACCTCATAGATGTCGCTACCGTTCGCCGGCGCGGCCGCCGCAAGCGTGTGTCCGCCGGCGAGATACCACACCTCATCGGCGGACTCGTTCGGTGGCCATGTGCCAGTGGTCTTCCAGTCGCCGTTCAGCACCTGGTAACGCAGCGTCTTACCGGTGAGTGGTGCTTTCCCGTCCTTCAGTGCTCGGTCGAAGAAGGCAAGCATACCGTCGAGTTGTGCGCGATAGGTGGGATCGGCCGGCGCGTTTGCCGCCGCGTAGGGATCGACGTTCATGAACCCGCCATGGCTGAGCGCGGCCACGGTGACATCCTGCGGATTGGGGAACTCCGTGAAGCGCCGGAGCACGGCGGCCGGCGAGCTTTCGTCGAACCAGCCGGCGACCACGTACATCGGAATGCCGCTACGGCCGATTGCATCCTCGCGCGCAAGCTCCGAGACGGCGTCGAGAGATTTTCCGCTGGTGCAGATCGCACTGTCTCGGAAGGGCGCTTTCTTCGCGCAGGCATAGACGTCGTGGTTGGCAGCGTGTTCCGCGACGGCGCGCGCTGCGAGCGTACCGTCCGCATCGGCATCGACGCGCTCCGGACCCGCGACCATCACGTCGCAGAGCCAGCCGCAGGGTAGCGAGCCACGATTGAGCGCGCCGGTCTGGATGCCCCAGGCATGGAGAAATTTCTCGCTGAAGATGCCCCCTGGACGGGCGGCCAAATAGAGATCTGGAAAGTCGAAGCTCGGCGCAATGGCCTTCAGCGCCGGCCGGCCCAGCGACGCCGTGTTCGTCGCGAGCATGCCGCGGTAGGAAAAGCCGTAGGCGCCGATAGCGCCGTTCGACCAGCTCTGCTTCGCCGCCCAGTCCACCAGCTCGCCGAAGTCCTGTACCTCGCGGTCGGAGAACATGACGTCCTGATGTCCGAAGGAGGCGCCGGTGCCGCGAGTGTCCACGCTCAGAACCGCGTAGCCGTGCGCGTTCGCGTAGGCGATGTCGGGCGCTGGGAAATCAGAAAGCCCCATCTCTGCCGCCGCCTTGCCGATGAACGTCAGGCTCGCGCCGCGCCAGTACGGCGTGCCCTCGATCAGCGCCGGCACACGTGCGCGCGCCTTCAGGTCCTTCGGCAGCCACACATCGACGGCGATACGCACACCGTCGCTCATGGGTATGTAGAGGGATGTGTGCTGGAGCGCGCCGCCCGTGGTGCGCACCGGCGCCTTCATCGTGTAGAGGAGCCCCGCAACCGCGATCGCGGCCGCGCCGGCAAGCGCGGCGAGCGCGAGAACGCCGGACGTGATCCCGATCCATTTTGATCTTTTCGACATCGCATCCCCCGCCTGCCGCGATCAATGAGCCTTCGATCGTCAGCGGGCCGCGGCAAGGGCGGTCATTGCTCAAGTGACTCAGCGGCCCACGCCCTGGTGGCTTGACATGTCTCCATGGCCCGCTTGTAGGCTTCGCGTCCGCTGGTCCTGGCGATATAGGCCTTTTCTGCCTTGCCGAGGGCGGCGGCGCCGGTTCTTCGGGCAAACTCCAGGGCGTAGGTCACTGAAATGTCGGCGGCCGTGAACGTCTCGCCCGCAAGATAGGGAAAGCGCTCGAGCTGGCGCGTCACCAAGCCCAGCCGGCTCTCGAACACTTCCAGCGCCTTCCTGGCCCACCGTCGGTGTAGATGCGGACCGTAATCTCTGGGCACGTGTTCTGGCAGCTTCTCCCCGGCGGCCACAGTCCACTCGAGCATCGAATATCGACCGTCCGTCTGATCAGCGGAGATGATCAGACGTGCGCGGTCGTCGCCTGCCTCGAAAGAGACGCCGGCCGTCTTCGCAACCACGTTAACCACCTCGGACCTCCGACTAGCGGGTGGCGAAGCATACCCTCGGTTTGTCATTAGAGCGACCGGCCAGCCACTGACGGCGGATCCGCCGTCCGCATGGCATTCGCGATCCGGTATACCGCCCGCGGCTCCGCAGTCCAGCTCCCGAGCCTGACGATCGTCAGATCACGCTGGGCGCGGGCGATGCTCTTCTGCAGCGAATCGTCCACCGGCGGAATCATCGAGCCATCCGGGCGACAGAAAATGAAGTCCTCACCATCCTTCACCACGAAGTAGCCGCCTTCGTGCAGGAGACGGTGATGATGACGACACACGGCGACGATATTGTTCAGGTTGGTCGCTCCGCCGTCGGCCCAGTGCGTGCAGTGATGCCCGTCCCAGTGCCGCGAATTCGTGCATCCGGGCCAGCGGCAGTGCTTGTCGCGACGTTTCACCGCTCGCCGCAGCGCCGGTGAGATCACCCGCGTCTTCCTGCCGACGTCGAGCGGTTCGCCGTCCCCGGTCTCAATGAGCCGGACCAGGGCCGAGTCACAGGTGAGGCGCCGCACCGTCTCCCCTGCCACCACGGGGCCATCCTCCATCCGCGGTGCATCGGCCGGATCCATGAGCCCGTGCAGTTTGCGAGGCAAACTGCCAAGCTGTTCGCGCAGCGAACAGCCGTGTTCGACCAACGATTCCGCGGAAGCGTGCACCACCACCTGGTAGCGATCGGCCGTATTGAGCCCCTCGTCCGCCGCAGGCGGGGCGGCGAGAAACCGCTCCGCCAGGGCGGTGAGCGCCTCGGCCTGGCGGGTCGGGTAGGGTACGTCCTTGAACGGGTGCTCCTCGCGGCGCCGGGGGCGCCGTTGGCCGGCACGGTCAGGCGCTGTTGGCTTCTCCCGAACCGGCTCCGCCGCCTCCCGGTACACCCAGTCCATCGCGCGCTCGAGGGCGAGCAGCAGCATGGCGCCCTGTTCCGCCGGCAGCCGGCCCTCGAAGACCACCGAGCCGTCTTCGGTGGTATGGCAGCTAAAGCTCCGGTGCCTATAGGCATCGAACGCCGCTTGCGGGTCGGCGAGCCGTTCGGCCTGGCGCTGGGCGCGGACGTACTGCTCCACATGGGCAGCCGTGGTGGAGGCGGCGAACTCGACGAGCTCGTTCTGGCTGGCCGGTGTGGCGATGCGGGTCACGGCGCGGACTTTGGAATAGGACAACCGGCCTTCCCGGAAAGCCTCATCCACCGCCGGCAGGTTCTGCAGGGCGTGAGCGACCCGCACTTTCTCCCGGGCGGTGACCAGGTCGAGGCCGCACCGGACGTTCAGCCAATGAGCGCAGCTCGGCATCTCGGCGCTCCAGCCCTCGAGCGCATCGAGCTTGCGGATCAGGGCAAGGAGGCGATATTCGGCGCGGTGGATGTCGGCGCAGAGCTCGATGATTTCGCTGGTGAGCGACGCGACGGTGTGGGGGTCGGCGGGTGTGGCCATGCCTTTGGCCGCTAGCTGGATGGACATCCAGTATCCATCGATCGCCCTATAAAATCAACCAATGACGACAAAACAAGAGATCAAACGCTATGGTTCAGACAATCCAAGAACATGATCATAGCGAAGCGCTCCTGAGTCGTCCCTCAGCAAGACATGGCGTGCCGCCCAGGTATCGAGCGGTCCCCCGTCCTCCCAGACGTCCACGGAGACTTCATCTGGCGCCGTCGCCTCGACGCCAGTAACACGATAGACCAAGTCATTCCGAGCACAGTGGTGGACCTGCTGGCCCAGCTTCGCCAGCGTTCTGGTCAACGTGCTGCCGGCCGGCTCACCGAAGACTCGCAGGCAGTGACATTTCCCTTCTCTGTGCTCGAAGACGGTGGCGATAGCATCATTCACAACATCTTGGGACAAAGACGTGGGATAAGTAGATTCTCGAGCCGCCACGCAAGCGACCCCACACAACAGAGCCGTGATCAGACTGACGCTTGTTGTCGCGAAAATGGGAAACAATTGAGGCGACGTTCGCTGGCGAAATGTGGACAAGTGTCGTTCAACAAAAAGCTTCAGCCCTCGATCGGCTATTGTCCAGCCGCCATAACGCTTCTGACCTCGAGGAATCGAATGCTGGTGGGCTGACGATCGATCTGCCAACGCGATGCGAGTTACAACCCCCTGCAGCTTGCGGCAGCGCTGCATGTGCCTCGACGCCAACTCCGTTGCCGTGAGCCCTGAATCTATGCGGACGATTCGGCTCCCTGCAAAGGTTCACCTCCGCTCGGCCCACCGAGCTTCGGCAGATCATCGCGGACGTCGGTCCAGCTTGCCCTGGAATCATAGAAGTAGTGGGCTTGCGGACGCCGGTCGATGTCGCCGTGCAGCGACGCAACCGCCACATCGATCACCTTTGGCGGCGCACCGTCTGCACCCTCGTGCCAGCAGAACAGTTGCGAGCCGCAGACTCCGCAGAACTGGCGCCGTCCATGGGCGGAGCTTTCGTACGTCTTCAGGTGTTCCTGACCCGACGTGATGCGAAACCGCTCCGGAGGCACCACGGCCCAGGTCACGTAGCTCGCGCCGTGCGGTCGTCGGCACATCGAACAATGACAGTGGGCACAGGCAAGGGTCGGGAGGTCGATCTGGTAGCTGATGGCACCGCAGAAGCAGCCCCCGGCCACGGTTCCGTGTTCTGTCTCAGCCGCCATCGGTTTCTCCCGCGGCGCCACGCCTGGTACGCCGACTAATGAGCCGACCGAACGCGCCCAGCATACGGCGGCCGGCCCATCGTTCGCCACCGTGACCTGATTGCGGGTGCGCGGGCCCTCGGATATGCTCCCGGCGGCGCTCGGGCTCCCCCGGATCGGGGGAAGGAGGAACGGCCATGCGTCACTCCGGAAGGTGTCGGATGGGTTGGTTCGGCAGCGTCGTGCTTCCCGTGTTCGTGATCTTCGTCTGCGGTGCCGGTTCGCCCGGTACGGCGCGGGCCGGCGATGCCGCTGCATCCGCGGGGGCCGCCTCCGGCGGCATGGCGGGGATGGCTCATCAGCCGATCACGGTCGCCGAATGGAGTCGCGGCGCAAAGCTGTTCGACGACCTGGGCAACTTCCATCGTGCCGTCACCACGAGCTCGAGAGAGGCGCAGCAGTACTTCGACCAGGGCATGCGGTTGATGTGGGCTTTCAATCACGACGAGTCCACCCGCTCGTTCGCGAAGGCGGCAGAGCTCGACCCCGGCTGCGCCATGTGTTACTGGGGCGTCGCGCTGACCGTCGGTCCCAACTACAACGTGCCGTTCATGGCCGAGCCGCGCGCGAAGGTGGCGTGGCAGGCCAGCCTCGAGGCGCGGGCGCGAGCGCCGGGGGGGACGCCGGTGGAGCAGGCGCTGATCGTCGCGCTCGGACACCGCTATCAGGGAGCGCAGGCGCTCGATCCCTCCAATGAAGGGCCCGTGCTGCGGGACTACGCGGACGCGATGCGCGACGTGGCGCAGCGCTTTCCGGACGACCTGGACGTGCAGACGTTGTACGCCGAGTCGCTGATGAATGTGAATCCGTGGAAGCTCTGGACGCCGCAGGGCCAGCCGGCGCCCGGCACGGAAGAGATCGTGCAGGTGCTGGAGCACGTGCTGGAGCGTGATCCGCAGCACCCGGGCGCCAACCACTACTACATCCACGCTGTCGAAGCCTCTGCCCATCCGGAGAGAGCCGTGGCGGCCGCCGAGCGGGTACCGGGCATGATGCCGGGTGCCGGCCATCTCGAGCACATGCCCGCGCACATCATGCAGCGGGTGGGCCGATACGAGGAGGCGTCGGAAGCGAATCGCCGGGGCGCAGCGGCGGACGTGAAGTACCTGGCCGCCACCCAGCCACCTGACTACTACGCCATGTACGTCGCCCACAACTATCAGTTCCTCGCTTATTCCGCGGCAATGGAGGGACGGCGGGCCGAGACCATGGACGCCGTGACGAAGCTGAGCTCAACGCTGTCCCTGGGTGAGGACGTTTCAATATGCCGAAGGGTGCCTGGATCTACGCGCAAGACGCCGATACCGGAATGCCGCCGCTGACCGCGGAGCTGGTGCGTTCGTGGCAGGAAAGAGGATACGCGCTCGTACGCGATCTGCTGCCGCGGTGCCTCCTCGACGCCGAGGTTGCCGACGCGGCGGCAGGCTTTCCGGAAGCGGACACCCCGGCTGCTGAGGGGTTTCGCGACTTCGGCAGCGGCGGCGCGTTCGTGTTTCCCTGTGCCAGCGCCGCGTTCAATGCGGTGACCTTGCATCCGCGGCTGTTGGAGTCTGTCGCGCAGCTGCTCGATGTGGAGGTGGAGGATCTGCGTCTCACGCAGTCGGACCTCTGGCCGAAGTATGCCCGCGGGGGAGGAGCGCACGGGCCGCGGGACAACTCGGACCAGCGGATGCACGTCGACTATCCGAATCACAGCCTGGTGCATCCGCCGCCGTGGGAGGCGCCGGAGGCCGTGGAGGTCATCATCTACCTGGATGACGTGGAAACCTGCGGTGGCGCGACCGCCCTCGTGGCGCGGTGCGGACCGGAGGACCCGGCCTACGGCTGGCCCATCGTGGGTACGCCCGGCGTGGCCGGGCGCCCGTACGTAAATGACCGTGCCAGCGCGGAAGCGCACCTGCAGGACGTCGAGCCGGGTCTGGCCGCATGGCGGGCCGAGCAGCTCTACGCCAGAGAAGCCTATGTGCACTATGCGGTCGGCGACGTGCTGCTCTACCGGCACGACACGTGGCATCGCGGCACCCCGCTGCGTGCGGGACGGCGGCTGGCCCACAATCTCACGTTCCGGCGTGCCGACGCGGAGTGGATCAGCACTCTGCAGGCGGGCTGGGCCTGGGCGGCCTACCGGGAGGACGCCGCACTGGAGCGCACCGTCGCGGATCTGACGCCGGCCCAGCTCACGGTTTTGGGGTTCCCGGGATTGGGCCATCGCTACTGGAACGCGCGGACGCTCCACGCGGTGGCGGCGCGGCTCGAGCCCTACGGATTCGACATTGCGCCCTACGAGCGGGCCGTCGCCGAACGAGACGGCTCGTCCGGGTGACTCACCGACGGCGGGTGAGCGCTCGATTGCGAGCGGCGGGGCTCAACGTGGAAACATACGGCGAGCTGTCATCGAAATAGCGCCAGCGTTTGTCAGCCCACGTCCCCGCGTAGTCGACACCAATGCGCGCTGCGCGGCGGATTTTGCTGCGCTCGGCGGCCTTTTGTGCCTCGATCCACAGTGAGCCACCACAGAGATCGGCGCCGGAGAGCTTCCGATCGATGTGCATGGCTTTGCAAAGCAGACCCGGACCCCAGGTTCTGTCTCCGACGTTGCTCAACGGCTCGACAGCGCGGATCAGTACCGCGTGCGGTACGCCCTGTTCGCGAGTCACCACATTCAGGCAATGCCAGATTCCGTAGATCAGATAGACATAGGCATGGCCCGGCGGCCCGAACATCACGGCGTTGCGCTCGGTCCGTCCGCGCGCCGAGTGCGCGGCCAGATCCTGTGGACCCTGATACGCTTCCGTCTCGACGATGCGTCCGACCAGCGGCTTGCCGCGGTATATTCGAACGAGTCGCATGCCGATGAGTTCACGCGCCACCGTCAACGTCCGGCGCGCGTAGAAAGAGCGATCCAGTTTCAAAACGTATCGACTCGTGTGACTACTCTGTAGAGCTGTTGATCCCCTCGCCGCACGCATACCCACGCTGAGTGCATCATCGGCCGGCGACTCGGAGTGAAGCTTCCTCAGTCGCGCCTCAAGACTCCCGTTAGGGTCAACACCGCCACCGCGGACAGCGCCGCGCCGGCCAGCACGTAGATGCTGTGAAGGAGCATCCACAACCAGCTCCAGGGCCCCGCCGGAGCGAACCGGCAATAGGTGTCCTGTCCGAGATTGATGACCGGTAGGGCGCTGTCCAGAGCGTAATAGAGCACGTCCAGACCCGGGCAGCCGCGCTCGGCCGGCACGCGCGCCAGGTGGAATGGCAGGTGGTACACGACGCGCTCTGCGGGCATCTCGAACGGGATGAAGGTCTGGCCGCTCCATACCGCCATCGAGTACAGCACCGCGCCGACCAGCACGAAGCCCAGCAACGAGATCACCGCCCGGCTGCTCGAGTATCCGTGGTGGCTCACCAGCATCAGCAGCCGCGGAAACAGCCGCGCCAGCGGCGGATCGGCCCGGGCGGCGAGGCGCATGCGGATTTTCTCCACCGCCACGGCGTCCGCTTCCCGCGCCTGGCCGTGCTGTCGCAGCACCCGGCTCAGCTCCTCGTAGGGTTGCGGGCGAAACGTCGTGGCCGTGGGCTGTCCGTCTGGGAACTGCAGGCGCAGCCAGCGAAGGCGTTCCTGCACCACGTCCCCGCCGGTCGCGCTGCGCAGACGCTCATAGGTCGCGTCCTCCAGATCCAGAAAGCCGGCGGCCGGCCAGCCCGTCTCCACGTTGTCGACGATGCCGTTCAGCCGGGCGCCGGTCAGCAGCAGCCATCCGCGGACCGGGACGGGCACGGAGGAACGCGACGGCGGCTGGTCATCCGGCACCAGCCCGCCGACGTTGCTCATCACCAGCGCGTTGGACACCCGAAGCTGCGCCAGATTGGCGATCACCGGCCCGCCGCGGCCGAGCAGACCGGTGTCCGGGCCAGGCGCCAGACGCGCCCCGGACATGAAAAAGCTGCCGTCCACCGTTGCTGAGAGGAAGTTCAGGCGCCCGTGCGCTTCGAACGGTGTCTCGCCGTGCGGCATCAGGAACACCGATTCCACCTTGAGGTCCTCGCAGTGCAGCGCACGCCCGTCCGGATTGTGGAGCCGGGCGCCGCGCAGGCTGACGTCGCCGGTGATGCGAGCCGCCGCCAGCGCCACCTCTCCGCACGCTTCGAAGCGTCGCTCGCCGCCCCAGCCGAAGCTGACGTTCCCCCCGACCGTCATCGACCGAGCGTCCAGCGCCGGGTCGCTGCCGCCGTCGAGCCGGGCGCCGTCGAAGGACACGGCGCCGTCGATCCTGGCGCCGTCGAGACGCACTGTGGCTGTGGCGGTAAACGCCGAGGTGGAGGTGGACCGCGCCACCAGCCGGCCGCCGATTCTGGCGTTGCTCAAGTGGATGGCGCAGGTTCCGACCTCCGCCAGCTCACATTCGTAGTCGCTGACGCCGGCGAAACGTGAGCCCGAGAGGTCGAGATCCGCGCGGGTGACCAGTCCCGCTCCGATCAGCGCCGGCACCACGCAGTCGACGAAACGCAGCGCCAGAAAGTGCCCGCCGCTCAGGTCGACCGGCGCGTCGAAGGTGCACGACCAGAACAGCAGCGCGAGGTTGCCGTCGGCGCCGACGAGCCGCAGCGGCCCGTCGATGCTCGCGCCCCGAATGCGCAGTGCGCCATTGAGCGCGACCAGGTGGTCTCGCTCGTCGGCGAGCAGGGTCTCGAGAAAGCGGGCATCGAGGCGCCGTTCGGCCGCCGGACGGCCCGACAAGTCGGCCACCTGATCCGAGCGTATGGCATCGTAGACGATGCGCTCGGCGTCACTGGCGGGCTGGAGCGGCGTCGGTGTCGGTGTGGTTGCCACGGAATGGGTGCCGGCCTGGATGGCTGATGATGACACTGCCGCGCGTCCAAGGCGATGGCAGAATGATGTGCCAGTCGGCCGGGCCGCGTTGACAGCTGCTCGCTGTTGACCGTCCGCGAGAGGATCATCGCGCCGACCATCGTCGAAGCGTGCTCGCGAAACAGGCGGCTTGCCACGTTGGTTACCGTCACGCAGCCAGCGCGATTCACAGCGCGGCCACCACTCCGCTGCTGATCAACGTGTCGCATCGGTCCTCGTCGTAGCCAAGGTCAGCCAGGATCTCGCGACTGTGCTCGCCCAGGCGCGGCGCCGGTCGTTTGATCTCGCTTGGTGAAACGCTGAAGCGTGCGGCCGGGATGGGCTGGCGAACTTCGCCGAAGCCCGGCCAGGTGGTGTGGGCAATGGACCCGTTGACCCGGATCTGTTCATGGTCCATCAGCTCCATGCGGGTCAGCAGCGGCGCGCTCGGCACATCGTGCTCATCCAGACGTAGGAGGATCTCGTCCCGTCGCCATTTGGCGATCTCGTCCGCCACGATCTGCTTGCGCTCGTCCGCATTGCGGCCACGCGCCACGGGGGTGGCGAATCGCGGGTCGTCGATCAGGTCCTCGCGGTTCAACGCCCGACACATGCCTTGCCACTCGCTGTCTGAAATGGCGCCGGCGGTCAGGTAGCCATCCTGGGCCTCGAAGATCAGGTCCATGGTGCCCTGTCCTCGGGTAACGTCGTACTCCTTGTCGGCGTACGTCAGCCCGCCCATGCCTTCCGGCCAGAAGAATGCCAGCATGGTTTCCAGCATCGACAGTTTGATGTGTTGTCCCCGGCCGGTACGCTCCCGGTAATACAGGGCCGAGGTGACCGCCTGAGCCGCCGTCACCGACGTAACCTTGTCGGCGATGATGATGCGGAACATGGCGGGCTTGCCGGTGGCGCGGTTGGCCTGGATGTCCGTCGCGCCGGACAGCGCCTGAATCACCGGGTCGTAGACCCGTTTGTGGGCATAGGGCCCGTGTTCGCCGAACCCGCTGATGGAGACGTAGATGATCCGCTCGTTCAGCTCGCGCACAATCGCTTCGCCGAACCCCATGCGGTCCATGGCACCCGGCCGGAAGTTCTGCAACAGCACGTCGGTGTTGCCGATCAGATCTCTCAACACGTCCTTGCCCGCGTCACTCTTCAAATCCAGCGCAATTGACCGCTTGCCGCGGTTGCAGGAGTAGAACATGGCGGTGACCCCGTTGTGAGGACTGCCCAGATGGCGCATCTGCTCGCCCTTCGGTGGTTCTACCTTGATGACCTCGGCGCCCTGGTCCGCCAGCATCATGGCCGCGACCGGTCCGGACACCATGGTCGTCAGATCGAGCACTCTGATGCCGTCCAAGGTACCCATCGTCGTTACCCCCCTCGTTTGAAGTTCGCGGCTACGGCGCGGCCATAGGCCGCGCGCTCCGCCATGGTGGACCGGTATGCAATCAGGACGTCGGGCACCTCGAGCCCGTAGGCGCTCGCCCAATCCAGGCAGGACGTGAGCAGCACGTCCGCCACCCCGAATCCGAAGGGCATCACCGTGGAGCGATCTCCCATCAGCTCGGCAACGACCCGCAGGTGACGGGTGGCGTACTCTGCCGCCGACGCCACCACCTCCGGCGCCGCGCCGTAGATGTGCGCCAGGTCGCCATGGCGGCGCATCACATAGAGGCTGGTTTCGTCCAGCTCTCCATAGACGTAACAACACCACTCGTCCTCCTGAGCCCGTTCCGTCGGAGTCGAGGGCACGGCCATGTTCTCGCCCGGGTAGTTGTCGATGAGATAGCGGCAGATCGCCACGCTCTCGGAAAGCCGCAACGGCCCGTCGACCAGCAGCGGGATTTTCTGCTTGGGATTCAGGCGCGTGTACTCGTCCGACCGGGTCTCGCCGGTGCGCGGCCCGATCGGTTTCAGCTCATACGGGATACCCAGTTCCTCCGCCACCCAGACCGGGCGGAAGGTCCTGCTGGTACCCGCGCCCCACAAAGTGATCGAGTGGTCCAATCCGTCTCCTCCGAAGGCAGCCACCGTCCCGCTGCGGTGCCCTCTGCGTTGTTCCGCGTCAGTCAGGCTTACGGAATTTCAGTGTCATCCGGTCGCTTTCACCGATCGCCCTATATTCTGCTACATCACCCGACTGGAGAAAGGGCGGCAGCGACCAGACCCCTTTTGGATGATCCTTGCTGTCCTCGGGGTTGGCGTTGATCTCACTGGCGGCCTCGAAGACGAAGCCGGCGCGCGCCGCGATCTCTTTGACGTAGGCTTCGGTCACGTAGCCGGTGGTGCGCATACTGGCCGGGTCTGCATCCGCGCTGGCACGATGCTCGACCACGCCCAGCACGCCGCCGGGCTTCAAGGCCTGGAAGAACGCCGCGAAATACTCGTGCTCCTGATCCGCCATGATCCAGTTGTGGACGTTGCGAAACGTCATCGCTAGATCGGCGGTGCCTGGCGGGGTCACGGTGACTTCCCGGGGCGGATTGATGTGGCGCACGGTGACCTTGCCGAAGATTTCCGGCTCCCGAACCATACGGTCCTCGAACATGCCAAGCACCTTGGGCATGTAGGGTTGAACGCCGTCCGGCGAGAAGTGAGCCAGGTACAGACGTCCCTTTTCCGCCAGATAGGGCGCGAGTATCTCCGTGTACCAGCCCAACGCCGGGAGGATCTCCAGCACCGTCATGTCGGCCGACAGACCGAAGAACTCGAGGGTCTCAACGGGATGACGGGCGCCGTTGCGGGCGATGTTCTCCGGGCTGCGATGGCTGGCGGTCACAAGCGCTTCGAGGGTATTTGCCATGACACGCTCCTGTTCCTGCATGAAGAGTCCAAATCTGTTACTCGCCAACGCCTGCGTTGGCCCCCGCTATCGGCCCTTGAAGACCGCCTGCCGGCGCTCGACGAACGACTGGATGCCTTCCCTGGCGTCTTCCGTGCCCATGACCCGCGCCCGCACGGTCGGCAGCACATCGATCGCCGCCTGCTCTCCCGCCGCGATGAACCGACGGCCGGCTTCCTTCGTCACCTGAATGCCCAGCGGCGCATTGGCCGCGATGATCCGCGCGAGCTCCATGGCGCGATCGATCTGGGTTCCCGCCGGAACCACTTCCTGCACCAGCCCGACGCGGTAGGCTTCCTTGGCGTCGAACTCGTCACACAACAGCAGGTGGTACATGGCGTTGCCCCAGCCGGAGCGGGTGATGTAGCGGAAGTGGGCACCGCCGAGCGGGGCAATGCCGCGCTTGGCTTCCATCTGGCAGAAGCGGGCGTTGTCCGCGGCCACGACGATGTCGCCTGCGAGCATCATCTCGATGCCGATCGTGTAGACGATGCCCTGAACCGCCGTGACGATGGGCTTGCTGCATTGCTTGCCGAGCCCGAACGGGTCCACATTGCCTTCCGGCCGCTCCGTCTTGATGGCGTTCGGACCGAAGAACTTAGGCATGTCCAGCCCTGCAGTGAAGTCATTCCCCGCTGCGCATAGCACGCCAGCCCATAGATCGTCCGTGTTCTCGAGGACGGTCAGCGCATCCGACAGCTGCTCCATCATGTAGGGATCGAACGCATTCTTCTTGGCGACGTTGTCGATGGTGATTTTGAGGATGTGGTCCGCGCGCTCGTGATGGACGCGGCCCGCGGGCTTGGTATCGGTCATCGGTTACTCCAGTGGTTGTCTGTTCGGAAACCAGCGCCGGCTCACCAGACCTCGCGGAATGGACGCACCTCGGCGTAGAACGACCAGGCGGAGCGATCCTGTCCCGCCAGGTGAAAGACTTCATTGGCGATGGCATCCGGCTGGATGAAAAAGTCATCGGGCTTGTCCGCGTGGAGCTCACGCGCCCACGGCACGTCGATCACCGCGTCGATCACCAGATAGGCGACGTGCACCCCCTGGGGGCCAAGCTCGCGCGCCAGCGATTCCGTGAGAATGCGCTGCGCCGCCTTGGTGGGGGCGAACCCCGCGAAGCGCGCCTTGCCGCGCAGCGCCGACGTGTTGCCGGTGACAATCAGCGCGCCCCGTCCCGCATCCACCATGGACGGGGTAGTGAGCCGCGCCAGGTGCAGCAGCGCCATCACGTTGGTCTGGAAATTGCGCTCGAGAACCGCCGGGTCGATCTCTCGAAACGTGCCCCACGCGCCGCCGACCGCGTTGTGCACCACGACCTCTGCAGGCCCCGCTTCGTCTACCGCAGCCGCAAGCGCCTCCGGGTCGGTGACGTCGCAGGGCAGTGGAAGCGCGTCCGGTAACTCAGCGGCCAGCGCCTTCAGCCGTGCTTCGTCCCGCGCCAGCAGTGCCGTGCGGTATCCGGCGGCGGAAAAACGCCGGGCAATCGAGCTTCCGGTTCCGGGTCCGACCCCGGTGATCAGGGCGAGAGGTTTCAGGTTCATGGATGGACGCCTTACCAGGTTTCCGACCAGGGACGCAGCACGACTTCGAACGCCCAGGTGGAGCGGTGCTGGCGGTGCAGCTGAAGGTAGACCTCGGCGATGCGGTCGGGATGCGCCATGTTGTCATCGTCGGTCCGGCCGGCGAGCCGATGCGCGCGGGAGCCGTCCGGTTGCTCCCAGCCGATGGCGGCATCGATGGGTACGTGGGCAACGTGAATCCCCTGTGGCATGAGCTCGCGCGCCATGCTCTGGGCGAGGCCCGCCTTGCCGTGCGACGCGGCAGCGAAGGCGCCGCTGCGCGGAAAGCCTTTGAGGGCAGCACTGGCATTGGTGAACACGATCGTGCCTTTGTGGCCGTCGCGCGCGTCCAGCTCCAGCATGGCCCTGGCTGCCTGCCGACCGACGAGGAAAGCGCTGAAGGTCGAGTTCACAAGCGTCGCCAGCACGGCGTCTGCATCCACCTCGGTGATCGATTTCCGGAACACCTCGCGGGGCCGGCCGTCGATGTTGTGGACGACCAGTCTGGGCGGGCCCAGTCGTTGATCGACGTCGGCGAACAGAGCCTCCACGGCACCGGGGTCGGATGCGTCGCAGGCAATCAGCGTCACATCATGGTCCCGCGCCAAGGCCTTCAGAACCGGCTTCTCCAGATCGCGCGCCGCAACCGCCACCTGCATGCCGTGCTGCGTGAACAGCCGGGCGCAGCTGGCGCTGATGCCTGGCCCGCCGCCGACGATCAGGGCAACTTCTCGTTCGCTCACATTCATCTCCCTGGTTGTCGTGACTCAGCGCTGGGCCGCCTCGATCGCGTCCCGCAGCTTGTCTTTGCCGAAGAAGATCTCGTCCCCCACAAACAGCGTCGGCGAACCGAAGGTCCCGCGATTCACCGACGCTTCCGTCTGCTCGATCAGGGCCTGTTTGACGGCGGGATCCGCCATGCCCTCGAAAATCTTACGGGTTGGCAGACCGGCGGCATCCAGCGCCTGGGCGATCACATCATCCTCGTCCATCTTCAGCGCCTGCTCCCACATGGCGGCATACATGGCGTCGATGTAGCGCCCGTAGTAGTCGGTCGATCGAGCGAACACCGCACCGCGCATCATCTTCAGCGTGTTCACCGGGAAGTGGGGGTTGGCGACGTAGGGCTGGATTCCGTGGGCCCGGCAGAAGCGCTCCGTCTCGATGCGCTGGTATTCGGGCTTGTTGCGGATTCCCTGAAGCGAGACCGCGGGCGACACGTTGTTGGTCGCCTTGAACACTCCGCCCAGCAGGATGGGAACGTACTCGAACTCGATGCCCGTCCTCGCAGTGACCGCGGGAATGACCTTGTGCACCAGGTAGGCGTTGGGGCTGCCGAAGTCGTAGTGAAATTCGATTTTCATGGCTGCGCCTCGATGGGGTTCGGGTCAGGGTGGGTGATCCGGCGCTGGATGTGCTCAGTGGTTCCACCACGGCGTGTCGGAGAACGACCGCAGATCGATCTCGTGGGTCCAGGTGGAGCGATGCTGATTGGCGAGGTGCAGATAGGTCTCGGCGATGCGCTCGGGCACCATCAGCCCATCGGCCTGGCCGCGCGTGTCGCGCAGTTCCTGGAACCTCTCGGGTCCGAGCATCTTGCCGAGGGTGTCGGGGGCATCCACGGCGCCATCGATGATGATGTGCGCCACGTGAATGCCTTTCGGTCCGAACTCGGCATTCAGCGACTGGCACAGCATTCGCCGCCCGCCCATGGCGGCGGCGTGGGAGTGCTGGCCGCGATTGCCTCGTACCGCCGCCGTCGACGAGGTGACCAGAATGGTACCGCGGCCGCGCTGTTCCATGGCCGGACAGACCGCGGATCGCAAGCCGGAACAGGGCGAAGGTGGCGAGGCGCCAACCCATCTCGAAGGCCTTGTAGCTGGTGTCCTTCAGGGCACGATCACCGATCTGAGCGCCCAGATTGAAGAGCACCACCTCGATGGGTCCGATATCCGCCTCGACCGCGGCCACGCGCTCCTCGATCGTGTCTGGCTCGGCAGCGTTCAGCAGGTAGCCGGAGGCCGAGCCGCCGTCTTCCTCGATCGTCGCGACCATCGTGTTCGAATCCGTCCTCGTCGCTGCGCCGGCAGAGCACCGCGTGGTAGCCCTCATGCGCGAACCGTTTGCCCACCGTGCCGCCGATGCCGGCACCGGCGCCCATGACGAAACATACCGGCTTCATACGGTTTCTCCTCTGGCTGCGGGGTTCTGATGATGGAATAAGGTGGCGCCGTAGTCCCCGGACGACCCCACGTTGCGAAATGCCGTCACCATGAAGGCATCGTCGGCGGCGACCCGGAGGTCGCACGCCAGAGCGATGGACAGGCCGGCTCCGGCGGCGGCGCCGGGCCAGAGCGTTCTTCTTGTGCGGCTTGTTGAGCGTGACGACCGCTACCCGCCGGGTGATCTCGCAAATCAGCTCCTCCGTTCCGGTACGGATCTTCGTCATCTCGGTCGTTCCCGCCGCGGTGAGTCCACGTCTGGTTAGTTCTATCAAAGAACCAATAAGAGTTGCATCATAGTACTTTCAAGATAGAATGCAACCATGAAATTGAAGACCTTCGACCACTTCAACTGCTCTCTCGCGCAAACGCTCTCGGTGATTGGCGAGCACTGGACCATGCTGATCATTCGCGATGCGTTTTTCGGGCTGAGACGGTTCGACGAGTTCCACAACAGCCTCGGCATCTCACGCAACGTGTTGAGCGTGCGCCTGAAGAAGCTCGTGAAGGCGGGCATCCTCGAAAAATCCGACGGCCCGGGTCATCCCAGATACCGGCTGACCGAGAAGGGCCTGGCGCTGCAGCCGGCCCTGGTCGCCATGACCCAGTGGGGGGACACCTACCTTCCCCACCCGCAAGGCAAGCGGCTCACCTTCGTCGACCGCCGGGACGGCAAGCCCATCAAACCGGTAGGGATCTATGCAGCGGACGGCAGGCGCTTGAAGCCGAAGGAAATCAAAGCCCGGGCCGGGCCGGGGCTGCTGCAGGCAGAGTCCTCCGCGCGATCGGTTCCGCTGACAGGCGTCGAAGCTAAGAACGGCACGTCAGGCACGGGTTGAGTAACAGGTGGCAGTAGGAATCGGTGAGCCTATGCTCAGCAACGTCGATGGCCGACCCGTCCTGCGCATCCTGGTGCCCCGGGGCGCTGAGCGACCGAGCGAAGCAAGGTCAATAGAACTCGTACTCCAGCCTCAGGACGGCCGAGCCATCTGCTGCCGCCCGGCTGGTTCCGAACAGAGCGGCGAACGTGTAGCGAAGCACCCGGCCAGGGCCGAGCAGCATCTGGCCGGTCATGCCCGGTCCGACCTGGTGCCGCTTGTCGACGTGGGTGCCGCCGAGCCGCCCGGCAGGCTGGCCGTAGGCTTCCAGCAGGGGCGACAGGGCGCGCCGCCAGCGGTACTCGAGGGCAGCGCGGTACTCGAATTCCACGCCGGATTCCGAGTGGTCTCCGAGCTCACGCGCAGCGAGCACGTTCAGGCGCGCTGAGAGCCGGCCGAAGTCCCGCTCGAAGATCGGGCCGAGTTTGACTTCGTAAGGATCGTCGCCGTAGCGGGGAATCTCGTTCTCGTTGAGGAGCCCGATGCTCACCCAGTACTTGCCCTGAGGTGTGAGCTGAATCCGGTTCTCCCATTCGAACTCCTCCACCTTCAGCGACTCGCCGAACTCCTGCTCGGCATTGACGTAGAGTTCGGTCGACCACCAGTCTGTGAACGAGCGGCCTACCGAGATGTTCACGCCCTTTTCTTCGCCGCTTCGCTCATCGGTGCCCCAACTGCGGAAGCCGCGCAGCTCGACCTCGTTTTCACCGCGAACGACCGCAGGCGAATACACTTTGTAGTCCGCCGCATGGGCATGGTCCACCAGCAGGACGAGGGCCACGGCAGACAGGGCCAAGGCCAGCGGCGCCGCCGCTCGCGTGGGTGCGAACGACTGGCGGGGCCTGCGCTGAACCAGCATCAGAGTCCCGATGGCAGCCAGGGTCGCGAGCCAGAAGAGAAGCTGCGTCAGCGATGGTGCAGGGGTGTAGCCGATCAGCGCGGCCAGGCTGCGGCCGAGCAGCCCGTTGCCGGAAATGAGATGCGAGGTGTCCCACACGCGGGTGACCAGCGGCGGCAGGATGTCCGCCTGGACCAGGAACTGAGCGCCGCGCGCGATCATGCCTGCGGCAATGAGCAGTATCACCCAGCCACTCATCCCGAACAGACGCCGGGCGGGCACGCGCGAGAACCCGGCGAACAATGCCAACCCGGCCCCCGCTCCGGCAGCGAGGCCGAGCAGACCGCCGGCCAGCAGACCCTGGCTACCGGCGCCGCCAGCGAACATGCCGTAGAGAAACAACGCCGTCTCGGAGCCTTCGCGCATCACCGCGAGTCCGGTCACCACGATCAGCACTATGCGGGATTTCTGTCCGGCCACGACACCTGCGCCCATGGTGCTGAGCCGCGCCGCCACGGCCCGGCCGTGGCGGGCCATCCAGACGTTGTGCCACGCCAGCATGAGGCCCGCGGCAAAAAGGACGGCTGCAGCGAAGATCTCCTGACCGCTGCCGTTGGCGAAGCTCGAGATAGTCCCGATGCCCGCCGCCACGGCCGCGGCGCCGGCGGCCCCGAGCATGACGCCGAGGCTCACCCAGCGCCCCCGATGGGGAAGCCCCTTCAACGCTGCGGCGACCACGCCCACCACCAGGGCAGCTTCGAGCACCTCACGGAAAACGATGACGAACGTGCCGATCATGGTGTGGCCTGCGCCGGCGGCTCGGCGACGATCCAGCCGACCACCGCGGGATTGAAGTCGTCGAAGATCTTGTACCTTCCTGCGGTGAGGGGCCCGACCCACACCGTCACGCTGCCGCCCGGGGGCACCACCTTTTCCCGATTGAGCTCGAAACTCTCGAACTCGGACGGCAGGCTGCGCAAATTCCGCACGAGCAGCTTCACCCGCTTGCCGGCGGGAACCCGCATCTCGGATGGCGCAAAGGCCGCGTCACGAATCTCGACGGCGAAGGCTGGTACCTCGTCGGCCGCCATTGACCGGCCGGCGCCAGATAGGAGGATCAGGAGGATGACCGCTGCACGCACCGCACCGCACTCTGTAAGGAGGATCGTGAATAATACTCATTCTCATTATCATTTCAAGAGGAACTCTTTTAACGGCACCTGAGCCTGGAAGGGAGGGCGTGCTCCGCCTGGTGGCAGCCGATCCGTAGGGGCATAAGTCAACATCCGTTGACATAACGGCCAGCTCGCAGCACCATCGCCGGAAACCGACCAGGGACCGAAGCCATGAGCACCGCTACGAAGATCGATACCGCTGATTCCGCTGCAGTCGACGCCTACGCGTTGCCTCTGGCCGACATCAATCCCGCCCGGGCCGATCGATTCCAGGCGGACACCATCTGGCCGTATTTCGAGCGACTGCGCCGGGAAGATCCGGTGCATTTCACTGCCCAGAGCGAGTTCGGCCCCTATTGGTCCGTCACGCGCTGGGCGGACATCATGGCCGTCGACACCAACAACGCGGCGTTCTCGTCGGCCGAGGGCATCGCCTTGGCCAACCTGGAAATGATCGCGGAGCAGGAAAAGATCATGGGTGCGCGACGCCGTGGCGGTGCCGGGTTCATCACCATGGACGAACCCGAGCACATGCCACGTCGCAAGGCAGTCACTCCGACGCTGGCGCCCGACAACATTCGAAAGATGTCACCGCTCGTGCGCGAGCGCGCCGGAAAGATCCTCGACAGCCTGCCGATCGGGGAGGAGTTCGACTGGGTCGATCTGGTGTCGAAAGAACTCACCGCCATGACGCTTGCCACGCTGTTCGATTTTCCATTCGACCAGCGGCGCAGGCTCACGTACTGGTCCGACATGTTCACCAACATGCCCGGCCATGGTCCCGTGACCAGCTGGCAGCACAAGGCCGAAGCAATCTTCGAGTGCTTCGGCACGTTTCAGGAGCTATGGAACGAACGTGTCAATGCCGAACCGGGCATTGACCTGATCTCCATGCTCGCGCACAACGACGCGACACGGAACATGGGCCTGGAGGAGTACCAGGGCACGGTGGTGCTGTTGATCATTGGCGGCAACGACACGACGCGCAACACCATATCCGGCAGCGTCTATGCCCTGAACAAGTATCCCGAGCAGTACGACAAGCTGCGCGCCAACCCGGATCTGGTTCTGCCGATGGTCTCGGAGACGATCCGCTGGCAGACACCTCTGGCACACATGCGCCGAGTCGCCACCCAGGATATCGAGCTTGCAGGCAAGACCATCAGGAAGGGCGACAGTGTCGTGATGTGGTACGTCTCCGGCAATCGGGACGAGTCGGTCGTCGAGGATCCCAATGCCTACATCATCGATCGCGAGCGACCCCGGCAGCACCTGTCGTTCGGATTCGGTGTTCACCGCTGCGTGGGCAATCGGGTAGCCGAGATGCAGCTGACCATCATCTGGGAGGAGATCCTGAAGCGGTTTCCGATGATCGAAGTGGTGGGTGAGCCTGTCCGTACATACTCGCCTTTCGTTCATGGCTACGAGTCAATGCGCGTCGTCATCCCGGCTCGAGTCTGACCTATGGCTACGGTCACCTGCAGGTTACGCGAAACTCCGTATGGCGCGGGGATTCCGGCTGTTCATATGATCGTAAAAGGGCAGGCGCTACACGATGCGTGGCGGGTTGGCGGCCCAGCGCCACTTTTCATGTGTCAGACCTCGCGGAAGGAGCAATGTCGGAAGCAGAGTCGGGCACGCGATCCATCGAATACCGTCATCCGAAGGTCGACGACGGCGCAGCAGTCTGGCGACTGGTCGCCGACGGCCGCGTGCTCGAGACCAATTCGGCATACGCGTACCTCCTGCTTTGCCGGGATTTTGCCGAGACCTGTGTCGTAGCCCGGCGCGGATCCGCGCTGGTGGGATTCGTCGTCGGATATCGACTGCCGACGCGGCAGGACACGGTGTTCGTGTGGCAGGTGGGCGTATCGGCTGACGCGCGCGGCGAAGGCGTCGCCAGCCGAGTTCTCGACTATCTGCTCGCGTCCGACGGATGCCGCGGCGTGCGGTTCCTCGAAACCACGGTTACGCCTTCCAACGAAGCTTCGCGCGCGCTTTTCGGTTCTCTGGCACGCAGAGTGGATACCAGGCTCGAGGAGTCCGAAGGCTTCCCCTCTGAGCTGTTTCCGGACAGACAACACGAGCCGGAGCGGCGGCTCCGAATCGGTCCGTTTCAGATATCGGGACGACAATCCTGAACGCCCACATCAATCAGGTGCACGAATGAGAATTTTCGAGGAGATGGAATCCGAGGTCCGCGGCTATGTGCGGTCGTTTCCCAGGGTGTTCGACAAGGCGCAAGGCGCATTGCTTTACGACGAGGAGGGCAACCGCTACATCGACTTCTTCGCCGGCGCCGGCGCCCTCAACTACGGGCACAACAATCCCGCCATTACCGGGGCCATGATCGACTACCTCCAGCAGGGCCGTATCGTCCACGGTCTCGACAAGGCGACGGTCGCGAAGAGGGCGTTCCTGCACAAGCTGCGCGATACCATACTCGAGCCGCGCCACCTGCAGTACAAGGTCCAGTTCACTGGACCGACGGGTACCAACGCAGTGGAGACGGCACTCAAGCTGGCGCGAATGGTGAAGCGTCGTTCGAACGTCATCGCCTTCACGGATGGGTATCACGGCCTGACCATGGGTGCCCTGGCTGTCACCGGTAACTACTTCTACCGGGACGAATCGTACGGTGCTCGCAACAACGCGGCATTCATGCCCTATGACGGCTACTTCGGACAGGACGTCAACACAATCGACTACGTCCGCCGCTATCTGGAGGACGGCAGCAGCGGTGTGGACTTGCCGGCGGCCGTGATCGTCGAAACAGTGCAAGGCGAAGGCGGAATCAATGTCGCCCGGGTGGAGTGGCTGCAGCAGCTCGAGAGCCTGTGTCGGGAGTTCGATATCCTGCTTATCCTGGACGATATTCAGGTCGGCAACGGCCGCACCGGCTCATTCTTCAGCTTCGAAAGGGCGGGTATTCATCCGGACATGGTCACGTTGTCGAAATCAATCGGCGGCGGCTTGCCACTGGCGATGCTGTTCATGCGCCCGGAAATCGATCAGTGGCGACCGGGGGAGCATACCGGCACGTTCCGGGGAAACAACCTGGGATTCGTTGCAGCTACGGAAGCACTCGCGTACTGGGACAACGATGATCTGGCCAGGGCGGTTCAGCAAAGAGGCGGCACCATCAAGACGGCACTCGAGCGAATCGCGTCGCGATTCCCGGAATTGTCTGCCAGCGTACGGGGGGTAGGGATGATCTGGGGCTTCGAGCTCAATGAGCCCGGAGCGGCCGGTGAGGTTTCCACAGCCGCATTCGAGCGCGGGCTGTTGATCGAGACCGCCGGCGCGAAGAACCAGGTGCTGAAGTTCCTACCGCCCCTGGTCATTGACGACGAGCTCCTGGACGAGGGTCTCGTCATCTTCGAGCAAGCCGTGGCGGCACTGGCGGAACGGCGACAGCAGCCCGTGGCTTGAAGAGCGGCCCGTTCCATCTGTCGGGAGCCAAACCCCATGAGCGGCAGCATCGTCTGCAAATTCGGTGGCAGCTCCGTAGCGGATGCCGGACAGGTCGACAAAGTTCGCCGCATCGTCGCCCAGGACGGGCGGCGACGGTTCGTCGTGGTGTCGGCTCCAGGACGATCTCGTCCAGGCCAGGAGAAAGTAACCGACCACCTGCTGAACCTCGCCACTGACGGTCGACACTTTCTGGAGCAGCGGAAGACCACCTCACCGTCCGAGAGCCGCAGCACCATTGTGGAGCGATTCTCCGCACTGGCCCGGGAGCTGGGTATCGATGGCCGATCGATCCTGGAGTCGTTGGATCGGGATCTAGACACGGATCTCGACGGCGACAGACGCATCGCGTTCCTCGCCTCGCGGGGCGAGCACTACAATGCACGAATCATCGCGGCATATTTCGACAAATGCGGCATGAACGCCCGCGTCCGGCTGCCGGAAGAATTCGGGTTTCTGGTCGACGGCAGCCACCTGAACGCCAGCGTTTGCAAGGAGGCGTACGCCAACATCGCTGGACTGGAGGACAGTGATGGGGTTGTGGTCATTCCGGGATTCTACGGCGTCACACTCGAAGGCGAGATCGCGGTCTTTTCACGGGGCGGCTCGGATCTGACGGGTGGCGAGATCGCATGTGGCGTCGCAGCCGCCAGCTACGAGAACTGGACGGACGTCAGCGGCGTGATCGAAGCGGATCCACGCATCATTCCCGAAGCGCGGGCGATCCCACGCCTGACGTTCAAGGAGATCCGTTTGCTGTCGTCCAAGGGTGTCAACGTCTTCCATCTGGACGCCATGCTCAACTGTCGGAGGCGCAAGATCCCGATTCACATCCGGAACACCAACCGGCCGGACGAGCCCGGCACGGTCATTCTGAACGAGCGCGTTCCGGAAGAGGGTGTCGTCGGGCTCGCCCGCCTGGACAACATCGCCTACATCTTTCTCCAGAAGGACGCGCTCAGCGAACAGCTGGGGTTCACAGCCGAGTTGCTTGCCATCTTTCAGCAGTTCGGTATCAACACCTATCACTATCCGACTGACAAGGATGACATCGCGGTTCTGGTCGACCAAAGCGATCTGAAGGGAAACATCAACGAGCTCCGCAGAACAATCGAGCGACGGCTGGCACCCGACTTCATGGAGGTGGTTTACAACCAGGCCATCATCACCCCGGTCGGTCTTGGCCTGAAGAACAACTCCTACCCCATCGTGGATGCCATTACTGCTCTGGGGAGTGAGCACATTCCCATCGAGATGATCGATCAAAGCCCGTCCAAGATATGCTTTCACGTCAGCGTCAGCCAAGCGGTGGCGGACGATGCACTGCGGATCCTCTATCGGGCGCTGATCCATCCGCAGGGAGGGGCACCGCCTTCACGATGAAACGAGCGGGCCGAGAACCCGCGGCACCAAATGGCAGGCATCATGAATCCACTGCCTGTCACAATCGGGCTTCTCAGCCAAGCTGGCCACGACGGACGGGTGAAGGGCCATGGCACCGAACCCCGGTGGGGGTCAGCGCACAGGGATTCAGGCACGGGTGGCAACGGCGATCCGTCGATCGCTCACCTCGAGGCCAACCCTGGTGGCGATCGCGCACGAGTTGGACATCAACGCCAGAACCCTGCAGCGTCGGCTCGCGCAGGACGGCATTTCGTTTCGGCAACTGCTGGACGAATGCAGCCGTCAGCAGGCGGAGACCTACCTGCGTGAGCACCAACTGCCGGTCGCTGAAGTATCGCGCCGTCTAGGCTATTCGGATTCCGCGCACTTCGTCAGGGCCTTCCGGCGCTGGACGGGTGTATCTCCCGGCCACTTCAGCCGCCAGTCCTCCAAGCGCTGAGGAGCGATCACCTGGCGAACGTCGAGTTGCCGAACACGTTGCCGATCCTGATGAAAAGGCGCCGTTCTCCACCTTCGGCGAATCCGGCTCCCAGATACATAGGACCTATGGGAGATCGGTAGCCGAAATACAGACTGCCGTTCAGCACGCCGTCCTTGAACAGCTCACCGGCATCGTCGGCGACCTGGCCGTATTCCACGGTGCCACCGAGGTAGGCGGGCAGAATCCCGGACCCGGCGAAGTGATATCGGTACCCGGCCAATGCCATCGCGAAGCTCTGGCCCGCCAGCTGCTGGTCCTGGAATCCCGAGAGCCGTGCGAATCCACCGGCGCGAAACACGGCGTATTCAGGGGCGATGTGATGGAGGGTGTCGTAGTAGCGTGCTCCTGCCATGACGGTATGCCGGCGGAACGTCTGTGCCATGAGGGCGTCCACCTCGAACTGGTCGTAGTCGTCGTCTGAACCGATGTTCTTGTCGCCACGGCGGAAGCGGACGTCGACCAGACCACCCTGGCCCGGAAAGTACCGGTCATCGAGGCGATCGAGGGTGGCGTGAGCAAAGAACTCACCACCCTGGAAGTCAAAACCGTCGAGCGGCGTCGTGCCAATATCGCTTTTCACATCGCCGATGAAAGATCGGATGCCGACAGCGGCACTGGCGTAGCGGCTGATTTCACGGCCCAAGGCGAGCGATATACCGAGCTTGTTGACCTGAGACACCGCCACTCTTTCGTCGCCGTCGAACGTAGTGAAGTCGGTGCGTGAGGCAAAGAATTGCGGCTCCAGAAACAACTTGAGATGAGGATCGACGTACTTGTAGAGGTCGAGCAACACCGCCGGATCTTCACCTAGCTGCACCACAGCCCTGAACTCGCTGCCGAAGCGGTCCACCGCCGTATCGAGATAGCCGAGCCTGAGATCCACGGCGCTCTCGTCCTCGTCTCCGGAGTATTCCAACCCCCACTCGAGGAACCGCGTGCCACGGTCGTCCTGCTTGACATGAATCACTACGCCGGTTCGGTGCTGCTCCTTCACTACCTCGTACCGGGCCATATCGATGAACCCCAGCGCGTGGATCTGTCGGATGTTACTGTCAAGCACGGCGGTATCCAGCGCCTGACCAGGTTCGATGGTAATTCGATTGCGGATGACCGAATCATCGAAGCGCGATTGATTGTCGAGCCGGACGAAGTCGATCTTCGGCAGCGGCGTGACGCGTGACAGGATGTCGGCTCGATACCTGGTATACGCCTCAGCCGATAGCGACAGCTTGGCCAGCTCTCGACGCATTGCATCCGCCGCCTGATACCCGATGCTGATGCCTTTCGCCGTCTTGCTGAAGTCGGCGGACGAAACGGAATCTCCCAGCGCCGGAGAGATTAGTACGTCACCGCCGGTGAGGGATCTCAGCTGCTCATCGGTATTCGACTGAATCATCAGATTGGTCATCTGGATGATGATCGCTAATGCACTGTTGAGCTGAGCTTTGGGTGTCAATCCCGTACCGACGTTCACGGCAATGACGATGTCTGCGCCCATCCTCCGCACCACGTCGATGGGCACGTTGTCGACGATTCCGCCATCGACGAGCATGTAGTCGCCGTGCGCGACCGGGTCGAACAGGCCCGGGACCGACATGCTCGAGCGCATGGCGGTGGCGACATCACCCTGGTCGAGCACCACCTTCACCCCAGTCGCGATGTCGGCGGCTACGGCGCGATACGGAATCGGCAGTTGATCGAAATCCGTGGTCTGGGTACGGGCGGTGATGAGCTTCTCGAACAGAAAACTGATCTTCTGACCCGAGATCGCGCCACGCGGGATGATCGACGCGCCTCTGGTAATGCCCAGCTTCGGACCGAACAATGCGAGATTGTCATCACGCTTGCGTCTGAACGGCTGGTCCTGCCTCGCCGTGTCGTCGCTGAACAAGTCGCTCCAATCGATACCGAGCATAACCCGCTGGAGCTCGTCGGCCGTCATCCCCGTCGCAAGTAACGCACCGACCAGCGAGCCGATGCTGGTACCGGCAACACAGTCGATGGGAACGCGCATCTCCTCGAGGACCTTGAGTACGCCAATGTGCGCACTTCCGCGGGCGCCGCCACCACCCAATACCAGGCCGATCTTCGGCCGGTCGGTGACGGTGTCGTGGCAGGCTGCGTTTGCCGGGCCGGCGTGCAGCAGCGCTGCCGTAGCAGTGCTTGCGGCCCACAGAAGATTCCGTCCCAGACGAGCGTTCACTATGAGTCCTCCTCGACCGGCGCTTTACCAGGACCATCCCAGTCCGGCCGTGACGCCGTAGTCGTGAGGGAGCTGGTATCTCCGTGGCGTCGCCGTCGACGTGCCCGGTCGCTGGTGCCCCGATTACTCCTGGACCGGCCCCAGCGCTGTCAGCGCCTTGCTTACCGAGTCCTGAAAGGTTTCGCGCAGATCGTCCCAAGACATTCCTTTCTTGTCGTCCCAGTTGCCGATGGAATCGACGCGGAAGATCGAGAGTACCTCGCCGGTGACGCTGTCGACCACCTCACCTTCGATCTTTGCATTCTTGAGCTGGATCCTCATGCCGGCCAGATTGCCTGTGGTGGTCACAACCAGCCCGATCGGCGTGTAGCCGAGCAGCCCGCGCTTCTTGTTCTGCAGGATCAGATCGGTGACTGCAATATTGATCAATGCAGCACCCGGGCCCTTGGTTAAAACCACTTCACGTTTGTTCGCCGCGGCCTGAACCAACGCCGCCTTCATGGCGTCAGACACCTTCTTCATCGCGTCGGCATCTATCTCCTTCGACTTGCTGTCAGGAGCGTAATAAAAGCCGACGTTGCCCACGATGATCTTGCTGTACTTCTCTATATCGACACCCGGCGTGATGTAACGGCTGGCGCCAGGAACATCGGGATGGGGAGTCAGTTTCGCCAACTCCGAGGGATCGAGGAAGCTCTCGTTCTCGGCGGCCTGCAGCGTCCCGCAGAGCAGTACCAGGACCAACACACTCAGCATCTTCATGTTTGTTTCCTCCGTTTGAATTCATAGCTGCCGGTCATGGCTGACCGGTCGCGATCTGGCCGCTCATCGCCATGAGGTCATCCAGACGCTCCCGCAGCAGGCGCCCCCAGCTGCTACCGAGTCTTCTGACCTCGCTGCCGGCGGTGACCGAATCGGCTCTTTCCATGTAACCACTGCTAGCCGCCCGCCGGTCAGCGGCTCGGGCCAGAATGGCGCCCGTCATCGAGTCACGCAGTTCCAGCACGAGAGTCGCCTCACCCACCGATCGCAGAAACGTGGTGTTGAAGCTGGCGGTCTCCGGCGGGACATATGAAACCACGTCGATCAGTCCCACCACGAGTAGCAGAACGTCATCTCCAGGCTCATCCGCGAGCGTGTAATGCTTGCCCTTGGCAAGCTCCTTCATGGCTTGCTCGCGCAGTTCCTGCGCCAGCTTCTCCCTGTTTGCCGCATTGATCGGGAACTCCGTCTCGCCGCGGCGAACGGCGGCGCTGGCACTACCCGACCAGTCAACCGGACGATAGGCAATGCCCGCGCCACGCACCATGAGCTTGGAGTACTTCGACAAGTCCACGCCCTGTCGCACCCAGGCAGCGCCCAGCCGGGGATTCTTTACCCGGTAAAGACCGTCGAAGGACCGTTCCGCATCGGGTCCGGTCTCGATGGACGGCTTTGCGGCATGCGCGGGCAGAGCTTGAAACAACATGCAAGCTACCAGTACTAGAATGAATCTGTTCATCTGCATCGACCTTCTCCGCCCTGTTCGCCGGCCGCCTGGCCACTGAAATCAATCCGGCAAGCTCAGTACAGCGAGCCTTCGGACCGAGGTAAGGGTATCTGGCGGGCCGCATCGCGGCTTGCCATTTCGTGACAATCATCGTCGGCCGCTGGAACGGCGCACGGGCAACCGGTATCGTCGAGTGACCTCTCGAGTCTGACTTCCATGAGACCGTTCGTCGTAGCCAGCGTTTGTTTGCTTGCCGCCTGCAAAGCAGCGGTGATCAAGTGCGCTGGTTGCTCACGCTGGGCGCGCGGCTTTGGATCTTTCGCTGTTGCCGGCGGTCACGGTGGGGTGGGTGCGTAGGCTGGCGAAACATCTGCTCTTGTTCGTCGCCTACTCTACGGCGGGTGGGCTGGTGATGCTGGTCACGGTATACATATCGATTCTCGCGGGGCGGCCGGATCTCCAGCGGTGGCAGACGATCCAGCTTCCGGGCGAGTTTACCTCGCGAAAGGCCGCTCAAATCCATACGCTCGATGGCTATCTGCAGCTCGAGGACGCGCTGTTCACGTCGGTCGACCATCAGATCTATACGCAAATCGATGCGCAGCGAACGCCCCGTTACTTCCGGTTCGCCCCGGGCAGCCTGGCGGACCCCCGACGTTTCCACCCGAACTGGAACCGCACCCAGTGGCGACAGAATCCGAACGCCCGAGGTGCAGTCCTGTTGCTGCATGGGCTGAGCGACTCGCCTTATTCCATGCGTACGCTGGCCCGCATCTGCTACCAGCAAGGTTTCTCCGTTCTTGCCTTGCGCCTGCCGGGGCATGGCACTGCTCCCTCGGCGCTGTTGACCGCAGACATGGCGGACTGGATCGCCGCTGTGCGCCTCGGCATGCAGCATCTTCAGCGGACGCACCCGGGCCAGCCTCTTTATTTGGTGGGCTACTCCATGGGCGGTGCGCTGGCTGTGGACTATGCCGCCTCCGCTGTGCTCGATCCGGAGTTGCCTCCCGTCGAAGGCATCGTCCTGATCTCGCCCGCCATCGGTGTCTCGCCCCTGGCAGCGCTCGCTCCGGTGCAGGCGAGCATGGCCCTGCTTCCCGGGCTCGCGAAGCTGGCTTGGACGGACATTCAACCGGAGTACGACCCGTACAAGTACAACTCCTTCACCGTGAATGCCGGCGAGCAGATATACCGCCTGACCGGCCGCGTGTCGTCGGACCTCGAGGCCGCCTCATCCATGCCCGGCGGTCGGCGGATGCCGCGCATTCTCGCTTTTCAATCGCTCGCCGATGCAACCGTCTCGGCGCCGGCGGTGCTGAATACACTGTTCATGCAACTGCCGCCGGAGGGTCACGAGCTCGTGGTATTCGACATCAATCGCAACGCCAATGCGACGGCGTTGCTTGGCAAGCCGATCGCCGAGATCCGGCAACGCCTGTTGAACGATCCGTCGGTACCGGTGAACATCACCCTGGTCACCAACGCCAACCCTGATACGGACGACGTGGTGGCGGTGCGCCGTGCTGCGAACTCGAGGGTTGCTCGTACCCAGCCGCTGCCGCTCCGCTGGCCGCCCCGCGTCTACTCCCTGTCACATGTGGCGCTGCCGTTTCCGCCGGACGATCCCATCTACGGCACCAGCGTCCCGCCGGGCAGCCAGGCGATCTTCCTGGGCAGGCTTGACCTGCAGGGCGAGCGCGGGCTCCTCGCCGTGCCGGCCGACAACCTGTTGCGGCTGCGCCACAATCCTTTCTTTCCCTATCTGGAACAGCGGGTGACGGAGTTTCTGCAGCCCCCGCCGGGCCAATGAGGCGTGGCGGCTTACCCGTCCCCGGCGGTCGCGGGTACCGCAGCATAGGGCAAGGGAGCAGTCAGGCGAGCATCCGCAGATCATCCGGCATGACGGGCGAAGCTTCGAGGGCGCGATAGTCGCGATCGCTGCGCCAATTCAGTGATGCGGCGGCGGGCCTGAAGTCTCGCGGACAGATGCCAGTCCAGCGGCGGAACGCCCGTGAAAAATGGGCGGAATCCGAATAGCCGAGGTCGAAGGCGATGTCGGTGATCGAGCGATTTGCTCGCCGCAGCTCCGCCACCGCGCTGATCTGTCGGTATTGGTCTACCAGGGCTTCGAACGTGACGCCCCAGGATTGCAGCTGACGCTGAAGACTTCGCACGCTGACGGCCAAGGCACCGGCGACGTTCTGAACCGTGGGACGCCCGGTCTTGATGATGTGGCGCACCTGGTTGAGGGCGGCGGTCGCGGTGTCGCAAGTGCGCTCGGCGCGTCCTGCGGGACGGACCCGCCGATCACCGGCCGGCCGGAGCGGCAGAGCGAGCGCATCACGTCGGAACGTTACGTGGTTCCAGCTGGCGCCAAACTGCAACGCAGGTTGAAGGAGGCGCTCCAACTCCTGCGTCTCCGGTGGACGGCTACACGTGAGGTGGCAGACTGAGTCCACCGACGCCTGCACCATACGGACCAGGGCGCGAATAATCGAAAGGTTTGCGAGGTCGTGCTGCCAGCTGTCTGCGTTCGCGCAACCGACGAAGCGCACGCCCAGGTCTGCCCAATCGCCGCGCTCCTGCACCACGATCTGCGTTCCGGTCTGAATCAGACCAATATTCGCCGCTGCAGTACGAATGCCCTCCCCGAGGGACCTGGCCCGCAGGATACTGAGGCTCCACTCACCGAGATCTTCCAGCGGAAGCAACTCCATCGCGTGCAGGCCCAACCACGGGTCGTCGGTAAGGTGACTGATGTCCGCCGCAATGTGAAAGCAGAGGTCGCGGTGTACCCAAGCCTCATGGTCGAGTAGCAGCGTTTTCGGCAGATCGTGCCTGTCGAGCAGGTCCGCGGGGCGGACCCCCCGTGCGATCAGATACGGGCCGATAGAACGTAGGCACGAGACCTTATGCCAATACATCCGCGGCTCCTCCTCCAGAGCTGAGGCATCAGTATCGAGGCTGAGCGGGGCCGTCCGGCAGTGGGACTTTCCGTGGCCAGAGGTAGGCGGCCCTAAAGGATCTTCCGTAAGTGCGACTACCTACGAGATGGACGCTTGCTGCCTGATTTGTCGATGGGCAGGGCAGGCCAGCCGCGTTGAAGCTGTCACCCAATGGCAAGCGGGCGCAGACGCGAAACGTTCCAATTGGACACCAGTCTCGGCCTTTCCGCGGAATTTCGGGCCACAGGCGTCGATGTCCCGCCATGGATAGTCCTAACCGGTAGAGACAAAGCAATGAAAGTAATGACGCTACCCGGGATCAAGGTGTTCCGCTCTGAAACCGATCTGGTGTTCGTCGTGTATCGTACTCAGCTTTTCGATCCAGATGACATCGACAATGTGGAGAAGGTGCAGGCAGGGTACAAAATTCAGCCGCTTTCCGCTTTCCTCGGCATGCCAGCGCCCACTGCCCGGAAACGGCAAGCCTTCATGCACCCACTCACCCCGGATACCGAGAAGACGTCGCCGGAGTTTTTCAACGTCGTGAGCTTCGTGCTGGGGTTCTGTCCCACCGATCCGTCGGAGCAGAAACTGATGCAGCGTTTCGCCCGCATCGGCGTGGGAGCAGGTAAGAGCATCGATACGGCAAGACTCTCCCCGCAGGTCAAGCAGGCGCATGAAGACGCCGGCTCATGCCTTCTGGTCGGTGACCATGTACCAACTGCCCGACAGTCTGCTGGTGGTCAACCCGATCAATCGATACCTCATCAACTCACCCATGCTGCCGCAACTCAAGCGCGACGCTGACGGCGGGGTGACGCTGTATATCCAGGCTGTATCGCCGGGTGCGGAAAAGGAATCGAACTGGCTGCCCGCGCCGAAAGGGCCGTTTTGGGTGGCCATGCGCCTCTACTGGCCCGAGGAAGCGGCGCTCGATGGTTCCTGCAAGCAGCCCCCGCTGACGGCTGTCGAGTAAGCGAGCGTGTTCCCGTTGTGTTGCTGCTATCCATTCAGCCATGCCCCACTAACGTCGATGAGGAATCGTATTGCTATGTTTCACACGAATCAGAGGCCTACAAGGCGGCATGCACTGCAGAAGGCGATCAGCCTGACAGTAGGCATGGCCTGTGCCATGACTGCTATGGCGGCGGAGGTCGATCGCACCATTCTGCCAATTCAGGTGCCCAAGAGACCGCTCTACACCGAGCTCGACGCGCACAATGTGACGCCGCCGACGCCCTTCGAAGTCAAGGCGCCGAAGGGCGCGCCCAACGTGCTGATCATCCTGATCGACGACCTGGGCTTTGGAGCGCCGAGTGCCTTCGGCGGTCCGATCCCGACGCCGACGCTCGATGCGCTGGCGCAGGATGGCCTGCGGTACAACAACTTTCACACCACGGCGCTGTGCTCGCCGACCCGCGCGGCGCTGAAGAGCGGCCGTAACCATCACACCGTGAATATGGGCTTCATCACCGAGATGGCGACGCCGTATCCGGGCGACACCGGCATGATCCCCAATGCCACGGCCCCAGTCGCTGAAATGCTGCGCGAGAACGGTTACAGCACCGCGGCGTTCGGCAAATGGCATGAGACCGCCGTGTGGGAGACGAGCGTCTCCGGCCCATTCGACCGCTGGCCGACGCACCAGGGCTTCGACAAGTTCTACGGCTTCATCGGCGGCGAAACCAACCAGTGGGCGCCGTTTCTCTTCGATGGCGTTACTCAGGTCGAACTGCCGAACAATCCGAAGTACCACTTCATGACCGACATGACGGACAAGGCGGTGGCGTGGGTCCAGTATCAGAAGGCCATGACGCCGGACAAGCCGTTCTTCGTCTACTTCGCGCCGGGCGCCGTGCACGCGCCGCACCATGTTCCCAAAGAGTGGATCGCCAAGTGGAAGGGCCGGTTCGATCAGGGTTGGGACAAGGTTCGGGAAGAAACGCTGGCGCGACAGATCAAGATGGGGGTGGTGCCTGCAGGGAACGACGCTGGCGCCGAAGCCGAAGGCGATCAAGGACTGGGATACGCTCTCGGCCGACGAGAAGCGACTGTTCAGCCACCAGGCCGAGGTGTTCGCCGCCTATCTCGATTACGCCGACCACGAGATTGGCCGCTTGCTCGAGGCCATCAACTCGACAGGTCAAGCGGACAATACGCTGATCTTTTACATCGCGGGCGACAACGGCACCAGCGGCGAAGGCGGCGAGAACGGCATGTTCAACGAGTATACCTACTTCAATGGTGTGCAAGAGCAGGTGCCCGATCTTCTGAAGGTCATGGACAAGTGGGGCGGTCCAGAGACGTACCCCCATATGGCCGCCGGCTGGGCGGTAGCGTTCGATACACCGTTCGGCTGGATGAAGCAGGTGGCCTCCGACTTCGGCGGCACCCGCAACGGCATGGTGGTGCATTGGCCCAAGGGCATCAAGGCGAAGAACGAGGTCCGTACCCAGTTCAGCCACGTGATCGATGTGGCGCCGACCATACTGGAAGCGGCCGGTTTGCCGGAGCCCAAATCGGTGGACGGCACGCCGCAGATCCCGATGGAAGGCGTGAGCATGGTCTATACCTTCGACCATGCCAAGGCCAGCGACCGCCACACCACGCAATACTTCGAGATCGCCGGCAACCGCGCCATCTACAACGACGGCTGGTTCGCGCGCACCATCCACCGGGCACCGTGGGAAAAGCAGGTGCGCAATCCTCTGCAGAAGGATGTCTGGGAACTGTATGACGTCCGTTCGGACTTCAGCCTGAGCCGCGATCTCGCTGCAAAGAATCCGAAGAAGCTGACGGACATGGAGGCACTCTTCATGAAGGAGGCTGAGGAGCACCATGTGCTGCCCATCGACGACCGCCTGTTCGAGCGTGCGCTTGCCGAGGCGGTTGGTCGGCCGGATATCATGGCAGGACGCACCTCGCTTACGCTGGCAGAAGGCATGACCGGGATGATGGAGAACGACTTCATCAACGTGAAGAATACTTCCCTGACCATCACCGCCGAGGTGGACGTGCCGGCAAGCGGCGCCAACGGCACGCTCATCGCGCAGGGCGGACGTTTCGGCGGATGGTCGCTATACGTGAAGGACGGCGTTCCCGCGTACGACTACAACTTCCTCGGTTTGGCGCGCAGCTCGGTGGTGGCCGGCAAGAAGCTCGCGCCCGGCAAGAGTACCATCCGCTTCGACTTCGCCTATGACGGTGGCGGTCAGGGAAAGGGCGGCGAAGGTACGTTGTACGTGAACGACGAGAAGGTCGGCGAGGGGCGTATCGAGCACACGCAACCCATGATGTTTTCAGCGGACGAGACTGCCGACGTGGGCATGGACCTCGGTACGCCAGTGGTCGAGGCGATCGGATCGGAAGCCAGGTCCAGATTCACCGGCCACATTCCGAAGATCACTATCGAGACCAAGAAGATGAAGCCTGCTGAAAAGGCCGAGGCGGACGTCATGCAACAGCAGCTCGCGCTCAAGAAGGCGCTGTCCGACTGAAGGCTGTCGATCCGGCGCATTACGTATGGGGCCATGCAGGTCAACGGCTCGGCGCGCCCGAGGAGCGCGCGCGGCTCGAGCGAGTTCGCGCCGAGCCTCCGGCAGAGCAGCGGAGTGGGGTGTTCCGCGTACTGATCCGCGGGGCCATTCCGCCCCTTAGCCTATGGCGCCGTCTGTGCGAAACTACCGGATTGCCGGGAGGGGCTTTCGAAGCGGTGTTACCAAGACTCGTACTCACGGTGGTGGCCATCGGCCTGGTCGTCGGCGCCGTCTTCGCCGTCAAGCATCAGCAGAACGCCGCTCGTGCCCGGGCCATGGGCGGGGGCGCGCCGCCCGCCGTCGTTACCGACACCCGCGTACAGCGCCGACTGTGGGCCGAGCGGATCGAGGCTGTGGGCGACATCACGGCCATTCAGGACGTCGCTGTCGCCCCTGAAGTGCCGGGAAAGGTAATCGAGATCAACTTCTCCTCCGGGGCCAAGGTGCAGAAGGGCGCCGTGCTGGTGCGGCTGGACGCCGCGGACGACCGCGCCCAGCTCCAGTCTCTGCGGGCAGACGTGCGCCTGGCGCAGCTCGACAACGACCGGGTGATGAAGCTCCGCGGCACGCCGGCTTTCTCTCAAGCCCTGCTGGACCGCTCCCAGTCGCAGATGGCGAGCCTCGAGGCCCAGGCGCAGCGCCAGGAGGTGCTGCTGCAGCGCAAGGTGCTGCGGGCGCCCTTCGACGGCGTGCTGGGCATCCGCCAGGTGAGCCTCGGGGACTTCGTGGCGCCGGGCCAGCCCATCGTCCGGCTGCAGACCCTCGACCCGATCTATGTGGATTTCACCGTCCCTGAACGCCACCGGGGATCCGTGGCGACCGGTCAGCCGCTGGAGCTCAGTGTGGCGGCCTGGGCCGATCAGGTGTTCACAGGGGAATTGATCGTGGTCAGCCCGGACGTGGACGTGAAGAGCCGTACCCTGACGTTGCGGGGGCAGCTCGCGAATGGCGATGGCCGCCTGCAACCCGGCATGTTTGCCACCGTGCACCTCATCCTCGGCGGCAATGAGCCGGTGCTGACGTTGCCGCGCACAGCCATCAGCTTCTTCGCCTACGGCGAATCGGTGTTCACGATCGAAGAATCCGGCGGCGGCCTCACGGCACACAGGCAACCTGTGAAGGTGGGTCGCACCCGTGGCCAGGAGGTAGAGATCCTTTCCGGCCTCGAGGCCGAGCAGCGCGTCGTGCACACCGGGCACCTGAAGCTGCGTGATGGTCAGACCGTCGTCGTCGGTGGTGGCGTGCCCCTCCCCGAAGAGGTGGGCGACCGGTGAAGCTCACCGACGTCTTCGTGCGGCGGCCGGTGCTGGCATCGGTGCTGAGCCTCCTGATTCTGCTGCTGGGGGCGCGCTCGCTCCTGTCGCTCGAGGTGCGGGAGTATCCCAAGACGGAGCAGGCGCTGGTGACCGTAGCCACGGCCTTTCCGGGTGCTGATGCCGACCTCGTGCAGTCGTTTATCACCGAGCCCCTGCAGCGCGCCGCCTCCGAGGCGGAAGGCATCGACTACGTCACGTCCAACTCGCGACAGGGCGTGTCGATCATCCAGGCCTACATGGCGCTCAACTACGACCCTTACGACGCCCTGGCGGAAATTCAGGGCAAGATCGCCAGCGAGCGCAACAACCTGCCTCGCGAGGCGCTGGACCCGGTGATCTCGCTGTCCACCAGCGAAGGCTGGGCGCTGATCTACATGGCGCTGACCAGCGAGAACATGAATACGGCGCAGATGACCGACTACACGCTGCGCAGCATCGTGCCGCGGCTGCAGGCCCTGCCCGGGGTCGCCAAGGCCGGCATCAACGGCGATCAGACCATGGCGCTGCGGGTGTGGCTCGACCCGCAACGCCTGACGGCGCTGGACATGACGGCGTCCGACGTGCGCCGCGCGCTGCTCGAGGAGAACGTGCAGTCGGCCGTGGGGCAGACCAAGGGCGACAATGTCATGATCAACCTCTCGGCCACCACCAACCTCACCACGGTGGAGGAGTTCGAGAACCTGGTGCTGCGTACCGACGGCTCCGCGGTCACCCGCCTGAAGGACGTGGCCGACGTGGTGCTTTCCACCAGCAACCCGAATCAGGAGAGCTGGTTCAGCGGTCGCCCCTGCGTGATGCTGGCGCTGACACCGACGCCCGGGGCGAACCCGCTTTCGCTGTCGGCGGAGGTGAATGCGCTGCTGCCGGACATCGTCAGCCAGCTGCCGCCCGGCGTGAAGCTGAACCTGGTGTACGACGGAAGCCTGTACATCGAGGATTCCATCGACGAGGTGTACAAGACGCTGCTCGAGGCGCTGGCTATCGTGCTGCTGATCATCTTCCTCTCGCTCGGCACCTGGCGGGCGGCGGTGATACCCGCGCTGTCCGTGCCTCTTTCGCTGGTGGGCGGCGCCTTCCTGATGCTGCTGATGGGCTTTTCCCTCAACCTGCTTACGCTGCTTGCGATGCTGCTGGCCATTGGCCTCGTGGTCGATGACGCCATCGTCGTGGTGGAGAACGTGCATCGGCACGTCAGCGAGGGAAAGACGCCGTTTCAGGCGGCGCTGGTGGGCGCTCGTGAGCTGGTGCTTCCCATCATCTCCATGACCACCACCCTGGTGGCGGTGTACGCGCCGATCGGGTTCATGGGCGGCCTGGTGGGGTCGCTGTTCACCGAGTTCGCCTATACGCTGGCGGGCACCGTGATTGTCTCCGGCATCGTCGCACTCACGTTGGCGCCGATGCTTTCCGCCCGCATTCTGCCGGACCGCGACCATGGCAGTGCGCTGGAACGGTTCGTCGACAAGGCGTTTTCCCTGCAGGTGCGCGTGCACCAGTTCCTGCTGCGCGACGCGCTCCGCTACCTTCCGGTGCCGCTGCTGGTCGCGTTGGCAGTGACGGGCTCCATCTACTTCCTGTACCAGGGCAGCACGAAGGAGCTGGCGCCTACCGAAGACCGCGAGGTGCTGAACGTGCAGATCTCGGCGCCCGAGACGGCGACCGTGGAGTACACGGAGGCTCACGCGGCGGCGGTGGTCAAGGCCTTCGAGAGCTTTCCGGAGTACCTGCGCAGCTTCCTCCTGATCGGCGGCGGCGGCACCCCGGCCACCAGCTTCGGCGGCTTCCGCTTCGTGCCGGTGGCCCAGCGGGAGCGCTCCCAGATGGAGCTGCAACCGTTGGCCCAGCGCCTGGTGAACCAGATTGCGGGGGTGCAGGTGGCGGTGTTCACGTTTCCGTCCCTGCCGGGCGCTTCCCGCGGCACGCCCCTGCAGTTCGTGCTCACCGGGGACGCCGCGTACGAGCAACTGGTGGAGCTGGCCGATCAGCTCATCGGCGCCGGGTATGCCAGCGGCAACTTCGCGTATCTGCGCAAGTCGACTCAGATCGCGCTGCCGCTGACGCGGCTTTCCATCGACCGTGACCGCGCCGGAGATCTCGGCGTCGACATGGCCGAGGTCGGCGCCACGCTGTCGACCCTCCTCGGCGGCGGCTACGTGAGTCGCTTCAACCAGGCGGGACGCAGCTACGAGGTGATCCCGCAGGTGGCGCGCCGCTACCGGCTGGACGAGACGTTCCTCGAGGATTATCACGTGCGCGGCGCCAGCGACGAGCTGATTCCGCTTGGCAGCTTCGTCTCGCTCGAGCACGAGATCGAGCCCACCGAGCGGGCGCAGTTCCAGCAGCAGAACAGCGTGACGATCAGTGGGCTGATGGCGCCGGGCGTCTCGCTGGGCGATGCGATGACGTTCCTGGAGCGCACTGCAGACGAGACCCTGCCCCAGAACATCGGCTACGACTACATGGGCGAGTCGCGCCAGCTGATGCAGCAGGGCAACGCGCTGCTCTACACGTTCTTCCTCTCGCTGCTGGTGATTTATCTCGTGCTGGCTGCCCAGTACGAGAGCTGGCGGGATCCGCTCATCATTCTGGTGTCGGTGCCCATGTCCGTCGCCGGTGCCATGCTGTTCATCTATCTGGGCTTCGCTTCGGTCAATCTCTACACGCAAATCGGCTTGATTACCCTGATCGGGTTGATCGCCAAGAACGGTATCCTCATCGTCGACTTCGCCAACCGCCTTCAGGTGAGCGAAGGGCTCGACAAGCGCAAAGCAGTCGCGAAAGCGGCGGCGACGCGCTATCGGCCGATACTGATGACGACGGTCGCCATGCTCATGGCCATGGTGCCGCTGCTGCTGGCGACAGGTCCCGGCTCCGTCAGCCGCTCTCAGATGGGACTGGTGATCTTCACCGGGCTGGGGCTCGGCACGGTCTTCACACTGTTCGTGGTGCCGGCGGTGTACGTGCTGCTGGCCAAGGACCGAAACGCCGAGCTGCACGAGCTGCAGGACGCGGCGGCGAAGGCGCCGGCGATCTGAGAACCCGGGGCAAGCGACGGCGTCCCGGTATGGCAACCGGCTCTGAAGGACATCGCCGCCGCTGAAAACCTTGGGCTCAGGACGATCCCCCACCAATGGCCATGGTCAGCCAGATCAGTATCAGGATCGGCAGCGCGATCAGACCCGCCGCCAGCAGCAGAAGGCCAACCGCTGCCACCGCCAGGCTTCCGGCGGAGCGCCGCCGGGTGCCCGCAGCATCCCGGTGATAGCGCTCCAGCAGCGCGACGTTCCGGCGATTGGCCTTCCACGTGACGTCGAACAGATCGCCGAGAATGGGGATGGCTCCGACGATGTCGTCGATGAGGATGTTGAGCAGCATTCGTCCGGCGACGACGTTGGGCACGCCCATGTTCAGTGCCCGCAGCACGATGTAGACGGCGGGCAGGGTGGTCAGCAGATCACCCACTCCGGGGATGAGCCCGACGATGCCGTCCCAGCCGATCCGAAATCGCGTACCCGGGACGACGAAGGCGTCATCCAGCCACCGTGCGATCCGCCGGACATCGCCGTAGTGGTTATCGAGCGCCTTGTCAGCTCTGTCGTGCTCGGCAGGCATCAACGTGCGCTCACAGCCGCGGCTTGAGCTCCCGCTCGAAGAACTCGAAAAATCCGCCGTGATCGCGGCCGATCGGATGCAGGGAGATGTGGGTGTAGCCGGCCTCGTCGAAGGCTCGAATCGCCTCGAGGTGAACGTCCGGGTCGGGGCCGCAGGGCGTCTTGCCGACGATTTGCTCCTCGGTCAGCGGCTTGGCGCCATCCTCGAACAGCTCATAGGTCTTGGTCTCCCATTTCAGGTTGCCGCCAAGACCGGACTGGGGCCATAGCTCGGCGAGCATCTTCCGGGCCTCTGCCTCGGACTCACCCCAGGCCAAGGTCACCTGGGCGTACTTGGGCAGCTTTCCGTTCGTCCCCTTGTCGAAGGCGTCGACGATGTCCGGGTCCGGCGCCACGCCGATCAGGCCGTCGCAGGTCTCCGCGGCGAGCTCGGCCGCCTGAGGGCCCGAGGCGGCGAGGGCGATCCCGGGCGGCTTGTCGGGCAACGTGAAGAGGCGGGCCTCATCGACGCTGTAGTAGGCGCCTTCGTACGACACGATTTCGCCGCTCCACAACTGGCGGATGATGTCGATGGCCTCCGCCAGCATCTGCTGCCGCTCTGCCGGCGGTGGCCAGCGGTCCCCTAAAATGTGCTCGTTCAGGTTCTCTCCGGCGCCGAGCCCGATGAAGAACCGGTCGCCGAAGAGCGCGGCGGTGGTAGCGGCTGCCTGGGCGATGATCGCCGGGTGCAGGCGCATCAGCGGACAGGTCACGCCCGTGCCGACCCGCAAACGGCTCGTCGCCTCGGCGATCGCCCCCAGCACTGACCAGACGAAAGGTGCCTGTCCCTGAGTCGATACCCAGGGGTGATAATGATCCGAGATGAGCGCGAAATCGAAGCCCGCGTCCTCCGCCTGTCGTGCCAGCTGCACCAGCTCGCGGGGCGCATTCAACTCGCTCGAGAGAGAGAAACCGAGAGACTGCATACGGTGCCTCGCCATCGGCAGAAGTGTGCCTATCTTTCAGCAAGCCCCGTGCCACTAGCAAGCCCGTGCCACGGGGGGCAAGCCGCGTGCCACTGGTTGTGGCTGGGTAAGTCAACGGCAGTTGACATCATCCCCCGAGGTGGATCAAAGTCGGCAGGACCACCATTCCGGGACCGAACCCATGACCAACGCCGCTGCCACGGCCGACTACTTGGACGCCGCGTCTGAAGCACGCGCCGACGCTTACTCGATGCCGCTCTCCGAGATCAACCCGGCACGGGCAGACCGGTTCCAGGCCGACACCATCTGGCCGTACTTCGAGCGCCTGCGCCGCGAAGACCCCGTGCACTTCACCCCCGAGAGCGAGTTCGGGCCGTACTGGTCGATCACGCGCTGGCACGACATCATGGCCGTGGATACCAATCACCAGGTGTTCTCCTCGGCGGACGGCATCGCCCTGGCGAATCTCCAGGCCATCGCCGAGCAGGATAAAGTTATGGGGAACCGCCGGCGCCGCGGCGCCGGGTTCATCACCATGGACGAGCCGGAGCACATGCCGCGCCGCAAGGCCGTCAGCCCGACGCTGGCTCCCGCCAACCTGCAGAAGATGGCGCCCCTCGTTCGTGAACGTGCAGGGCAGATCCTGGACAGCCTGCCGGTGGGCGAGGAGTTCGACTGGGTTGACCGGGTGTCGAAGGAACTCACCGCTATGACGTTGGCGACGCTGTTCGACTTCCCCTTCGAGGACCGTCGCAAGCTGACGTTCTGGTCCGACGTGGTCACCAACATGCCAGGCCACGGGCCGGTGACGAGCTGGCAGCAGAAGGGCGAGGCCATGTTCGAATGCTTCGGCGCCTTCCACGAGCTGTGGAACCAGCGCGTCAATGCCGAGCCCGGCAGCGATCTCATCTCGATGCTGGCGCACAACGAGGCCACCCGGAACATGGACATGGAGGAGTATCAGGGCACGGTGATACTGCTGATCGTGGGTGGCAACGACACCACTCGCAACACCATTTCCGGCAGCGTGTACGCGTTGAACAAGTATCCGGAGCAGTACGACAAGCTGCGCGCCAACCCCGACCTGGTGTTGCCGATGGTGTCCGAGACCATCCGCTGGCAGACGCCGCTGGCGCACATGCGCCGGGTGGCCGCCGAGGACATCGAGTTCGGCGGCAAGACGATCAGGAAAGGGGACAACGTCGTCATGTGGTACGTGTCCGGCAATCGGGACGATACCGTGGTCGAGAATCCCAACGCCTACCTGGTCGAACGGGAGCGGCCTCGCCAGCATCTGTCGTTCGGATTCGGCGTGCACCGTTGCGTCGGCAACCGTGTGGCCGAGATGCAGCTCACCATCATCTGGGAAGAGATTCTGAAGCGCTTTCCGAAGATCGAGGTGGTGGGGGAGCCGGTGCGGACCTATTCGCCGTTCGTCCACGGCTACGAGAGCATGCAGGTCGTCATACCCACGCGTGCCTGACGGGCGCGGTCGCCGCCGCGCCTTGCCATCCCACCCCCGCGAAGTCACCCTTTGCGGGGTACATCCAGCGCGGTTCGCTTGCCATGCCCGATACCCAGCCCAGGACCCCCGGCCGCGCGGCGCCGCGCAAAAGGCGCGACGCGGAAGCCACCCGCGCCGCCATCCTCGAGGCCGCGAAGGTGCAATTCGCCCGCCTCGGCTACGACCATACGGCATTGCGTGACATCGCCGCGGAAGCCGGAATCGACGTTGCACTGATCAAGCGGTACTTCGGCGGCAAGGAGCCACTGTTCACGGCGGCGCTGAAGGCATCGTTTCGGCCTGACTTCCTGAGCCACTGGGACCGGGCAACCTTTGCCCGTGACATCGCAGGCATGATGGCCGGTCACGCCCACGAGGACGAGGAACGCACCCACAGCTTCAGGTTTCTGCTGCGCGCGGCGACCTCACCGACCACGGCACCGCTGCTGAATGCAGCCGTTCAGGAACGCTACCTCGGCCCGATTCGCGAGTGGCTGGGAATCGATGATGCGCCGGCGCGTGCCCGGGTTCTGGCGGCAACCACCATCGGCTTTCTGGTGGAGCGACTGATCCGAGACGAGCCGCTGACCGGGCCGGAGCGCCAGGCGTTCATCGATCGGGCGACTGCGATCTTCGACGCCATCATTGCATGATTAAATAATTCAATATTGATATTGAATTTATCAACTAATCCGCACAGACTCGTTCGGCACATCCACGAGACCGGCGGCCGCTGGTGCTGATCCGGGTGGAGCCAGGAGGACGAGTATCGTGCAGGAAGAGATCCAACGGGTTCTGCAGATGCTGGAGGACGGCCGGCTGACACGTGACCAGGCCGCCGAGTTGATCGAGGCCCTGGCATCGTCCGGCGGGACCACCGCGTCGCCGGGCGGCACGACCTCGCCGGGCGGTACCACGGGGTCGGGTGCCGGAAGCGGGGGCCCGGAACCCGGCAGTGACAAGCGTGGCGCGCACCGCGCCCACCAGCATCGCGGAAGCCGCCGCCGGCGCCACCGGCACAACGAATTCTTTGACGACAAGCTCTACGACGACATCGACCGCGCCGTCTCTGCCGGCACCCGGGCCTTGCGCAACGTGTTCGACAGTGCGTCCGTCTTTGCCGCCCACGGCTGGCACGACGACAGCAACACCAGCACCCTCAGCAAGACCGAAGCGCCCGAGGGCTCGGAGTTCCGCTGCAGCGGCAATCGAATCGCCGTCTCGACCTTGCACGGGCTGCGCCTGGTTCGGGCCGAGTTCTGTGGCAACGAGTTGAACGCGGCCGCGCTGGCGGATGTCGAGGTAACGGAAGGCACCTTCAGCGACAACGCCATCAGTGGGTCCTCCCTCAAGCGTGCCGAGGTGCACCACGGCGACGTCGCGTCCAACCACTTGAACGGCGTGCAGATCACGAGGTTGACGATCACCCGAGGCGGGCTGAAGAACTCACGATTTCAGGGAACCCAGATCCGCGACATGACGGTGTCGAACGCCGTTGTGGACGGCGCACGCCTCGACGGCGTGAAGCTCAGGGCCGTGGCGATCGGCGCCGAAACGCACCTCAACAACGTCCGGATGACGGGCGTCGCCGGGTCGGACTGGGCGTTCGACGACGCACAGCTCGACGACGTCGTCTTCAGCGGTTGGCGGGTCGATGGTTTGACGTTGAATCGAGTCGGCCTCGAACGTTGCACGTTCAGGAACGAGCTGCTCCACGCGGGCGGCCGTCATCGTCACCGCAGCATCGCCCGCGCCCGGGAGCTGAGCATGGACCGCGTGGTGATGAAGAACTGCGAGTTCGTCAACTGCACGTTCGAGTCGACGGTCATCCGCAATTGCAACGTGGAGGATCTGCGCTTCGAGGACGTGGACTTCAGCCACATGACCTTGTCCAGCAGCGACCAGCTCGCCGCCTTGGCGGGGCAGACCGACGTTGCCTGATCCGGTAACCCACTCGCCCTGCCCGGCCTGTCAGGGGCGCCTGTATCCACGGCAGCTCCAGTGCATGGACTGCGGCTTGCAGGTCGAGACGCGCTATGCCGGCAACGAGTTCTCCGCCCTCGACGACGAGAGCCTGCACATGCTGCGCATCTTCGTCGCCTGCGAAGGCCGGATCCGTGACATGGAAGCGGCTCTCGGCGTGAGCTACCCGACGGTCAAGACACGTCTGGCCGAGCTGCGCACCAGGCTCGGCGTTGGCGAAAGCCGGCGTCAGGGACAGGATGCCGACCCGAGCGCTGGCGCCAGGGATCGGCACCCGGACGTCGCGGCACGCGCGGCGAATGCGGTCGCCGCGCTGGAGCGGGGCGACATCGACTACGCCGAAGCGGTGCGCCGGATAAAGGGAGACGGCGAAGCCTGACCGATACAAGTGCTGGATTGCCGCCCCGGCGAGGAATAGGCTTGAGGGCGGGTCGGGTCTGCAAAGGATGGGGGGCACGGCTGTGAAACATCTCATCGTCTGCTGCGACGGCACTTGGAACACCATCGATCAGCGGGACGGGGGCGTACCGACGCCCACCAACGTCGTCCGGCTCTACAACGCCCTCGGCGATGTCGGCGCGGACGGGCGAGACGCCGCAAGTCAAGTACTACCACCCAGGCGTGGGCACCGCGCCCGGTGTCTGGTGGACCGGGTCGCCGGCGGCGCCACCGGCGCCGGGCTCGACAAGAACATCATGAGCGCGTACCAGTGGCTGTGCTGGCACTACGAGGACGGCGACCGGATCTGCATGTTCGGCTTCAGCCGAGGCGCCTACACCGTGCGCAGTCTCGCCGGCTTCGTCGCCCATTGCGGGCTTCTGCAGATCAAGGACCTGGCGCCGGACAGGTGTGGTCGCGCATCGAGGCGATGTTCCAGGACGGCTATCGAGACCGCAAGGAGCACAAGCACCAGGAGTGGGAGGCGTGGTCGAAGCACGCCATCGACGGCTCGTCGAAGATACCGATCCACCTGGTGGGGGTGTGGGATACGGTCGGCGCGCTCGGCATTCCGGACGACCTGGCGCTGCTGAACCTGTTCGACGCCACCGACGAGCACGCGTTTCACGACACCACGCTCAGCAACCTCATCGTCCACGCGCGCCATGCCGTAGCCCTGGATGAGCGCCGCGAGACGTTCCTGCCGACCCTGTGGGTGCGGCCGCGCGACCGTCCCCACGACCACACCCTCGAGCAGCGATGGTTTCCGGGGGTGCACGGCGACGTCGGCGGCGGCTATGCCGAGACCGGGCTCTCCGACGGCGCTCTGAAGTGGATGATGGACGAGGCGGCTGCGCTCGGGCTCGGTTTCGACCCGATGATGCTCGATCAGGTTCGCCCCTGCCCCCAGGACGTTCTGCACGACTCCTACACGGGCGTCTTCGCGCAGCTGCCCAGCCGGCCGAGGAGCGCCCCGGACCTCGAACGGAACGCGACGACGCTGCACTCGTCGGTCATCGATCGCCGGAAGACGCCGCCGATCAGTGACTCGCCGTACCGTCAGACGGTCGATCACCTCGATGCCGGCGGTTCACAGGGCTTCACCGTCTATGCGGTGGATCCGTGGAACGCCACCGGCTTGTATCTCGACGCGGGGATCACGTATCACTTCGAAGCCACCGGCGAATGGCTGGACCGGGACATCGCGTCCGGGCCCGACGGAACCCACGCCGGGCATTTCAAGCCGGCGCAAGCGGTACGGCTGGTGGGCTCCGCGCTCGGCGAGGCGGAACAGCTGTTCAAGCGCCTGAGCGGCAATAGCGACGCCGACTTCCTGCTGACCAAACGGCACGAGCGGATCGGCGGCGCGCGGGTTCCCTGGTTCTGCCTGGTGGGCGCCATCGCCAACGGTCAGGGCGTCGGCGACGACGGCCGGGCATGCCCGCACGAAACGTTCGTGATCGGGGCGGGTTGCACTTACACGCCGAAGTCGTCCGGCTACCTCTACGCCTACGCCAACGATGCCTGGCACTTCTACGACAACAACCGGGGCAACGTTCACCTGGTGGTAACGCGGTCCTGATCGCTCATGCCGACGCCTCCGTCGGCGCGTCGGCCGCTATGCCGAGGTGGCGCAGGTAGAAGCGGTCCCAGCTATCCCCCTCGAACGCGGGAATGCCCAGGTGCCCGCCGGGATTGATGTGCATGGATTTTTCCCGGGAGCCGAAGGCTTGGAACAGCGCCAAGCCGTTCTCGCGGGGGGCCACCGCATCGTCCCACTGGAACACGAACTCGATGGGGATGGCGATGCGGCCGGCGGCTTCCGCGAACTCCGCCGCGTTGGCCCGTAGCCCCGCAAGGCCGAAGACGGCGCAGTGAATGCCCGGACACTGCGCGACGAACGGCACGCCGATGGCGGTGCCCATGGAGACGCCCCAGTAGCCGACCGGACCGTCGGGGCCGACGAAGTCCAGCTGCTGGGCCGCCGCCAGCGCGGCGTTCCACTCCGGCACGGCCTGACTCGCCCGCTGGGCCATCTGCCGGAGCCGGTTCGGGGCCATGGGGGCGGACGATGATTCACCGCGCACCCGGGCGCCGACTTCCCGTGCCAGCGCGGCCGCCTGCTCGCGGGAGATACGATCGCCATGGCCGGGCGCGTCGATGGCCAGGGTGGCGTACCCGTACCGGCGCGCGTACCGCCTCGCCCGGGCGACGATGCCTGGGGTCTTTTTGTGCTGCGAGCCGCCATGGCCCATCAGAATCAACGGGCGCGGCCCGGTGGCGCCATCCGGCGCCCAGAGCACGGCGGGCACGGTTTCGTCGGCCACCGTCAGCGCGAACGAATAGCGGCGGACTCCGCCTTCCTCGACCTTTTCCTGGGTGAACTGCATGGCGTCAGCTCCGCGGGCGGAACGGCTCGTTGAAGCGGATGTTGTTCTTCTCCAGGCCGGCCTTCACCACGCTGAGGCCGCCGCTTTTGATCATCCACTCGAGCCGGTGATCACGGTACTCGCGCTTGAACAGCCCCTGCTCCATGGCCTGGCGGACGGCGTCCAGGCTGATCGTACGGTCGCCGGCCACCGCGGCGGCGGCGCGCGCACACTCGGCGACGCTGTCACGAGCGTTGGCGCGCTCGAGCCAGCCGGCGAGGCGGGACCCGGGCGGCGGTAGGTGACCGAAGCCGACCGCGCCGTTGACAAAGGGCACCACGCACAGGTCGCCGTGGCCGAAGCCGTCGCCGTTGAACCACTCGCGCTCGCCGAGCTCCGCGTCGAGCCAGCCGTACCAGGCGGCAATCTGCTCCCCGCCGCGCTCCAGCATCTGCTTCGCCAGCTCGCCGTCGGCACGTCCGAAATTCCTGATCTCGGAGAGGCCCCAGGTGATTGCCTCGAAGTGCGTGTCCATGGTCTCTTCGATCATCCGCACTCGTGCCCGCTCCGCTGGAGACTCGGGCAGCAGCGGCGGCTCGGGCCAGCGTTCCTCCACGTACTGGAGGATCACCGACGAGTCGAAGACGGCGACGTCGCCGTCGACCAGCGCCGGTACCTCGCCCCGAGGGCTGACACGGGCGAACTCGCCCGAGGTCTCGCCGCTGCCGATGTTGGTCGGCAACGGCGCGTCGAAGGCGACACCCTTCTCGAGCAGCGCGATCTTCACCTTCTGTCCATAGGGAGACAGCGGGTGATCGAAGACGGTGACTGGACGCGCCATGGCTTGCTACCTTTGCCGGAAATGACCCGTCTACCCTACACCAATCGGCGGGGTGGAAGCGGTGCGCACCTGGCGACGACGCCGGCGCCCTCTCGAATTGACCGGAATTCCTGTTCCGTGCGACATTCCTGCCTTTCGTCTCGAGCATGCCGGAATCCATGAACACAGCGACCACCCCCATCGACAAGGAAGCGCTCAAGCGGAAGTATGCGGAAGAGCGCGACAAGCGGTTGCGCGCCGACGGCAACGAGCAGTACCTGGAGCTCAAGGGGCAGCTTTCCCACTACCTGGAGGACCCGTACGTCCCGGTGGCGTCGCGCGATCCGAAGCGGGACCACGTGACGTTCGCCTTCATCGGTGGCGGCTTCGCCGGCCTGGTGACGGGAGCGAGGCTGGTCGAGACGGGGATCAGCGACGTCCGCATCATCGAAAAGGGCGGCGACTTCGGCGGCACCTGGTACTGGAATCGCTATCCGGGCGCCCAATGCGACACGGCGTCGTTCGTCTACATGCCGCTGCTGGAAGAGACCGGGCACATGCCGACGGAGAAGTACGCGCACGCGCCGGAGATTCTCGAGCACTGCCAGCGCATCGGCAGGCAATACGGGCTCTACGACAACGCCCTGTTCCACACCCAGGTGCAGTCGCTGACGTGGGACGAGGAGCGGCCCGCGTGGCGCATCCGCACCGACCGCGGTGACGACTTCACGGCGCAGTTCGTCGGCGTCGGCACAGGCCCGCTCCACGTGCCGAAGCTGCCGGGGATCGCCGGCATCGAACGCTTCCGCGGTCATTCGTTTCACACCAGCCGCTGGGACTACGACTATACCGGCGGCGACGAGCGCGGGGCGCTGATGGACAGGCTCGCCGACAAGCGGGTCGCCCTCATCGGCACCGGTGCCACCGCGGTGCAGTGCGTGCCGCACCTGGCAAAGGCCTGTCGCAAGCTCTACGTCTGTCAGCGCACACCGTCCTCGGTGGACGTGCGCGACAATCGCCCCACCGACCGCGAATGGTTCTCGGAGATGGCCTCGTCGGGCTGGCAGCAGCGCTGGCTCGACAACTTCGTGGAGAACCAGCAGGGTGGGTTCGCCACCGAAGACCTGGTTCAGGACGGCTGGACGGATCTGTCGCGCCGGATCCGCGGCAAGATCATGTCCATGCCGGAGGAGGAACGTCGCAATCCGGTGAAGATGTGGGCGGCCTTCGAAGATTCGGATTTCGAGAAGATGGAGGAGATCCGCTCCCGGGTCGACCAGATCGTCGAGGACGCGGACACCGCCGAAAAGCTGAAGGCATGGTACCGCCAGCTCTGCAAACGCCCCTGTTTCCACGACGAGTACCTGCAGGCGTTCAACGAGCCGTCCACGGAGCTGGTCGACACCGATGGTCAGGGCGTCGAGGCGATCACGGAGAAGGGCGTGGTCGTGGGCGGGGTCGAGTACGAGGTGGATTGCATCATCTACGCCTCCGGATTCGAAGTCGGCACGGGGCTGAAGCGCCGTGCCGGGTTCGAGACGGTGGGCCGGGGCGGGCAGACGCTGTCGGGCTACTGGGCGGAGGGCATGCGGACCAAGCACGGCATTCACGCTCACGGCTTCCCGAACCTGTTCATCCAGCAGCCGACCCAGGGCGCCATGCTGATCTCCAACGTCCCGCACAACATCCTGGACTCGGCGCTCACCATCTCGCAGGTGGTGAAACACGCGCTGGACCAGGGCGCCCGGGAGGTGGAGGTCACCGAGGAAGCGGAGAACGCGTGGGTCGAGCTGCTGAAAACGGGCGCAGGGCGCATGATCGGCTCGTTGGAGTGCACGCCCGGGTACTACAACAACGAGGGGCGGGAGCCGGCGCCGTCCGCCCGCTACAACCTGGGATATCCCCAGGGCGCGGCCGCGTACTTCCGCTACATCGGCCAGTGGCGCGACAGCGGAACGTTCGACGGGCTCGAGTTCCGCTGAGCCGGCGTCCGTGGTGCAGAGCCAAGCTCGCGCGACTTGTGGGAGCGACCTCCTGGTCGCGATCTTCGGAGCTTGTGGGAGCGACCTCCTGGTCGCGATCTTCGGAGCTTATGGGAGCGACCTCCTGGTCGCGATCTTCCTGCAATCGCGGCCGGGAGGCCGCTCCCACACAATGAAGCGGCTCTCCTAAGGACAATGAGTATATGAGGCGACGTCACCGTCGCGTAATCAAGCCGCGATACCACCGCCCCGGCACTGCTCCCGGTACGTACGATACCGCTCACGGCGGCGAGGCTGGTGAGGGCTCGGTGACCGAGCTCGAGTTCGACGCGCGCACCCTCGAGCGCCACGCGGGCCTGAGCGAGGGTCCGCCACCGGAGGCGGGGAAGGTCCGCTGGGTGCGCGCCGGCGCCCATCCGTCGCTGGACGTGCTGGAACGGCTGCACCGGCTTTACCACGTGGATCCCATGGCCCTCGAGGACGTGGTCGAGCACAGCCAGCGGCCGAAGTTCTCCGAGTTCGAGAGCGGCTATTTCCTGTCCGTTGCGCTGCCTGAGGCGGGCAGCGGCGACTACGTGCCCCTTTGCATGTACGTCACCGGCAACACGCTCATCACCTTCGTCGACGACGAGACGGTGTTCGCGCCCATCGAGCAACGCCTCGGCTCTGCCTCCCGGCTGCGCCGGTCGTCGGTCTACTATCTGGCGTACGCGCTGCTCGATCTGGCGGTGGATACGCTGTTTCCGCTGCACGACCAGATCAGCGAGCGTCTGGAGGACCTGGAGGCCGAGCTGTTCGGTCAGCCGGGCCCGACGTTCCTGACCGACGCCCACACCTTGCGTCGGGAGCTGGTGGTGCTGCGGCGCATCTGCTGGGCAACCCGGGAAGTGCTGAGCGACGTGCTGCGCCACTGGGACGAGGAGGAGGGGCTCAGGGCCTACCTGCAGGACAGCTACGAGCACGTGGTGGCGATCATCGATCTGGTGGAGACCCAGCGCGACATCGCCACCAGCCTGGTGGAAGTCTATCTGTCGCTGGCCAGCAACCGGCTGAACGACGTGATGAAGGTGCTCACCATCATCGCCACGCTGTTCATACCGCCGACCTTCGTGGTCGGCGTCTACGGCATGAATTTCGATCGCCAGGCGGGTCCGTACAGCATGCCGGAGCTCGGCTGGTCATTCGGGTATCTGGGGGTGTGGAGCGTGATCGTGCTGATGTTCATCGGCATGTTCATCTATTTCCGGCGCAAGGGCTGGTGGTAGTGGGCTTCACTCCCTGCTGACGGCCGACGGGAGGAATCTACCGGTGCGTTTGTATCACTGTCACGACTCGCGATCGCTGCGGGCGCTGTGGGCTCTCGAAGAGATGGGGCTCGAGTACGAGCTGACGACGCTCCGCTTCCCGCCGCGCGTCCATCATCCGGACTACCTGAAGATCAATCCCCTCGGCACCGTGCCGACCCTGCTGGACGGCGCCACCGTGCTGACGGAATCGTCCGCCATCTGTCACTACCTCGCCACGGTGCACGGCCCGACCAGCCTGGCGGTTCGAGAGACTGAACCTGCCTATGGCGACTACCTGAACTGGATGTACCGCAGCGACGCCACGCTGACCTTCCCGCAGACGCTGGTGCTGCGGTATTCGCGCCTCGAGCCGCCCGAGCGGCGTCAGCCACAGGTGGTGGAGGATTACGGCATCTGGTATCTGTCGCGCCTGCGCGCGGTGGAGGCGGCGCTCGAGGGGCACGAGTTCCTGGTGGCGGGCCGGTTCACCATGGCCGACATCACCGTCGGCTATGCACTGTATCTGGGCACCACCCTGGGCCTCGGCGAGCGCTACAAGCCGAATTGCCGCCGCTACCTGGCGCAACTCCAGGCGCGCGACGCTTTCCAGCGCGCCCGCGCCGCCGCCGGCGGCTCAGCCCCGGAGTCGATGGATCCGAACGGGTAACTCGGCGATCCCCCGAATGAAGTTGTTGGGGACCCGCCGGGGCTCACCCACCACCTCGATGCGCTCGAACCGCTGCTGGATCTCTTCCCACAGCACGCGGAGCTGCATTTCCGCCAGCCGGTTGCCCATGCAACGGTGAATGCCGTAGCCGAAGGCCACGTGCTGGCGCGCGTTGGGCCGGTCGATGACGAGGCGGTCGGCGTCGTCGAACACTTCTTCGTCACGGTTCCCCGAGATGTACCACATCACCACCTTGTCGCCCTTGCGGATGGTTTTGGCGCCGAGCGGCACGTCGTCGGTGGCGGTGCGACGCATGTGCAGCACGGGTGTCTGCCAGCGGATCATCTCCGCCACCATGTTGGGAATGAGGTCGGGACGCTGGCGCAGCAACTCGTACTGCTCCGGATAGCGGTTCAACGCCAGCACGCCGCCGCTGATGGAGTTGCGGGTGGTGTCGTTGCCGCCGACGATGAGCAGCAGGATGTTGCCGAGGAACTCCTTCGGCCGGCTCGGCATGTCCCGGGTCGATTCGCCGTGAGCCAGCATGGAGATCAGATCCGGGCCGGGCTCCTGGGCGGCCCGTTGCCGCCACAGCTCGGCGAACGCGGTGACGCACTTGGCGAGCTCCTCGGCCCGTTCTGGCCGCCGGCAGCCCCGCCTCGCCCATGATCTGCGGCGACGCCGTGGTCACGTCGGACCAGTACACGAGCTTGCGCCGCTCCTCGTAGGGAAAGTCGAAGAGCGTTGCCAGCATGCGCGCGGTCAGCTCGATGGAAACGCTGTCCACCCAGTTGAACGTCTCGACCTATCGGCAGGTGCTCGAGGATGTCGACCACCCGTTCGCGGATCAGCGGCTCCAGGTTGGCGAGGTTCGCCGGCGCCACCGACGGCGCCACGGTCTTGCGCTGCTGGTCGTGACGGGGCGGATCCATGGCGATGAAGTTTTCGAGCATCACCTCGGGCTCGGCGTCCTGCTCGGCGATGCTGATGCCGCCGACTTCGGAGGAAAACACGTCGTGGTGGGTGTCGACGAACTTGATGTCGTGGAAGCGGGTGATGGACCAGTACGGGCCGGTCGCGCTCTGCGGGCAGTAGTGCACGGGATCGTCCCGCCGCAGCCGCGCGAAGTAAGGGCCCTGAGCGTCGGCGCCGTACAGCTCGGATCGGCTGACGTCGATCTTGTCCAGGGGCAGCTTCCAGGCGTCCGCGGTTCCGGGGGCGGCGCGGCCGGTGACGGTGAGCTCGGACATAACGGGAGCTCCGGCTGCGGGATTCCAGCCAGTATACTCCCTCTCGGGCCCGGCGCAGGATCCGGTCGACCACCTCGGTCAGATCGGTGCCCACCACGTCCGGCGGTTCCAGCGACGCCGGGAAAGCCGTTGCCATGACGGTCGACGAAGCCGGTGACCAGACCCGCACAGCGGCCGCCGTGCACGTCCCAGCCGTGGGCGGCGATCAACGCGAGCCGGCCCGGCTCGACCCCGGCCACCTGCGCACAGCGGTGGTAGACGGCCGGATGCGGTTTGAACTGGCCGACGTCGTCGACGGAGACCACATCGGTCACCAGGGCGTCGAGCCGTGCGTGTTGCAGCAGCCCGCGGGTGCTGTCGGTGCTGCCGTTGGTGAGCGCCAGCACCGGAATGCCGGCATGCTGCAGCGAGGTCATGGCGGGCAGCGGCGTCCACGTGGGCGTCGAGCTTCTCGAAGCAGGCAACGCACTTTGTCCACGCCGTTGCCGTTGGTCGGCAGCAGGGGCTTCAAGGCGGCAATTCCGACTTCGCGGAACGGCCGAAACCTGCCGGTCACCGCCAGCGCAAAAGCGTCCCGCAGCATGGACGCGTACCAGATCTCCAGGGTATGGCCGGGCACTCCGTGGCGCCGGAGCTCTTCGCGCAGACGCTCCAGCGAGAACGTGGTCCCGATGATGTCGAAGGCGACGGCGTCGACGGCTGGACGCATTCAGTGCGTTCCGCTCGAAATATGCCTTCGTCCCAGCAACTTGTGTACCCGCGCCGGCCGACGGCGGCGGGGCGGGGCATGGACGCCGTTCTGCGCCGGGGCTGCGGCGGCATTAACTACCGGGCAGCGTTGCTGTTTGGCGACAGCTGGCCCGGGCGCGCGGACGCTCCCTACGACCGGAGGTGGACGCTTCGAGATCTCGGGGAACTCCACCACCCGCCAGTAGTTGTCGACCAGCGAGACGGCGCGCACGAAGCTGTTGCCCATGTCCGACTTCAGCATGTAGCCGGCGACGTTCAGGTTGTAGGCCTCGAACTTGTCCTTGTCGTCGTTGGACGTGGTGAGCACGAACACGATGGTGTCGCGCAGCTCTTCGTCCGTCACGGATCCTTGCGCAGGAACTCGAGGCCGTTCATGCGCGGCATGTTGATGTCGAGGATCACCAGGTTCGGGCGGGGCAGGGTCCTGATCATCTCCAGGCCCTCCACTCCGTCCCTGGCGTGGCTGACGGGGTTACCGATGCGCAGCTTCGACATGGCGCGGATGAACGCCTTGGCGTCGATGCTGTCGTCTTCGACCAGCAGTATGTTCACGGGTTTTCCACTCATGCGGCACGGCTCCCTGTGTCGTCCTGATCGTGCAGAAGGCGCTCGGCGGCACTGCGGTCCACCACCTTCCATTCGAATCTGAACACCGTCTCCGGCTGCACCGTCGCCGGGCGCGGTCTCGTGCCAGATGCGCCCGCCCTGCCAGTCGACCAGGCGGCTGACGATGGCGAGCCCCATGCCGCTGCCTTCCACGTCGTCGCGGGGCTGCAGGGTCTGGAACATCTGATAGATCCGCTCCGCGTATTCGTCGGGGATGCCGGCGCCGTCGTCGGCCACCGCGAACACCCAGTGATCGTCCCTCGCTTCGGCGCTGATGGTGATCCGCCCGGCCGGACCGGGGTGATGCTTGACCGCGTTGCTGATGAGGTTGCGGAACACCTGCTCGAGGGGCGTGCGGAACGTGCGTCAGCACCGGCAGCGTCGCCGTCGACGACCAACTCGAAGCCCTCCGGCGGGTTGACCAGCGGCCAGACGTCTTCGACGAGTGCTGCCACGTCCACCTCGCAGATTTCTCCCACCCGCCGTCCGGCGCGTGAGTACGCGAGCAGATCGTCCAGCAGCCGGTTCAGCCGCGCCGTGCGGGACTTCAGCAGTGCGAGGTTCTCCTGCACGTCGCCTTGCTGATGGTCGGCCAGGTCCTCCATGAGCCAGCCGACCAGCACCTCGATGGAGCGCAGCGGCGCTTTCAGGTCGTGGGACGCGACGTAGGCGAACTGCTCGAGATCTCGGTTCGACCGTTGCAGCTCATCGCGGCTGGCCTTGAGCTCGTTCTCGGCGTTCTTGATGTCGGTCAGATCCACGACCGTGACGCAGACCCCGAGCACCTCGCCGCTGCTGCCGCGCACCGGCTCGTAGACGTACCGGCAGTATCGTGCGGGCGCGCCGGGAACGGCTGACGGTCCTTCGCGCCTCACCCGCCGGCCGTGCTGCAGGCACTCCATGAATGCAGCACGGCCGTTGTCGTTCTCCTCGGCACTCAGCAGCGCCTGCACGGGCTGACCGTCCACGCCGTCGGAAAGACGGTTGGCCCGTCGCAATGCCCGGTTGGCGAAACCGACCGAGCCGTCGGCCTGGATGTAGATGACCGGATAGGGAATCGCGTCGGCGATGATGCGCAGGCTCTCGGTGGTGTTATCAAGCATGTCGGACCTCCTGCGGACGAACGGACACGGCGAGCTGCGCGATCTCGTCGGCAGAGACGGCAGCGCCGAGGTAATACCCCTGTCCGCGCCGGCAGCCGTGCTCGAGCAGGAACTGCGAGCTGCGCCGGCGACTCGATACCCTCGGCCACCGTGTCCATGTGAAGACTCGCCGCCATCGACAGAATGGCTCGGCAGATGGCGGTGCCATGACGATTGACGCCGATGTCCTTCACGAACGAGCGATCGAGCTTCAGCGTGTCGATGGGAAACCGGCGAAGATAGTCGAGACAGGAGTGGCCGGTACCGAAATCGTCGATGGCCAGGGAGAACCCCAGATCCTTCAGCCGCGCCAGCGCGCGCTGAGCGGCGCGGACGTCCTGGACCAGGCAGGTCTCCGTCAGCTCCAGCTCGATGGAGGCGGGATTGATGGCGTATTCGACGCTCAGCCGCTCCAGATCGTCGCAGAAGCTGGCGTGGAGAATCTGCCGCGGCGACACGTTGATGGCGATCTGTCCCGGGCTCCGGCCGCTGCGCTGCCAGGCGACGCTGTGGCGGAACACGGCTTCCGCCACCCAGCGGCCGAGGGGGATGATCTGCCCGCAGTCTTCGGCGATGCCGATGAACTCGCCGGGCGGGATGATCGCTCCGCCGCCGCGCCGCCAGCGCACCAACGCTTCGGCACCGGCCATGACGCCGTCGTCCAGGCGGTACTGGGGCTGGTAGAGAACCAGGAACTCTCCGTCGTCCAGCGCCCGGCACATGTCCTGCGCCATCTGGTGCTGGTGAACGATCTCCCGGTGCATGCGCTCGGTGAAGAACTTGAAGTTGTTGCGGCCGGAGTTCTTCGCCTGATACATGGCGATGTCGGCGTTCTTGATGAGCGATTCCGGGTCACCGCGGTCGTGGGGAAAGACGGTGATGCCGATGCTCACCGTGGCGCTCACCTGATGGCCCTCGATCAGATACGGTTCGGCGAAGGCGGTGGTGAGCTTGCGGGCGACCGCTTCGGCCGCGGCGACGTCATCCAGATTCTCCAGCAACACCGCGAACTCGTCGCCGCCGAGCCGGGCGACGATGTCGCCGTGGCGCACGGCGTCGCTGATGCGCCGACAGGCGGCGATCAGCAGCCGATCGCCGAACTGGTGACCCGAGCGTGTCGTTCACCCCCTTGAAGCGGTCGAGATCCAGAAACAGCAGCCCCAGCATGTTGCCCGTGCGCCGGGCGCGGCTCACGGCCTGTTCCAGGTACTGCATGAAATGCGATCGGTTCGGCACCTGGGTGAGGGCGTCGTAGGTTGCCAGGTGATTCAGGCGGATCTCGGCACGCTTGCGCTCGAGCGCGTAACGGATGGCTCGGAGAATGGTCTTGCCGTCGCCATCCCACTTGACCAGGTAGTCCTGCACGCCTTCCTTGAGAATCGAGATGGCGTACTCCTCGCTGTCTTCGCCGCTCAGAACGACGATGGGTATGGCGGCGTTCACCTGCTTGATGGCGTGCACGCAGGATTCGCCGCTGGCGTCGGGAAGGTGCAGGTCCAGCAGCACGACGTCGAAGTCGCTGTCGCGCAGCGTGCCGAGCGCATCGTTCAGACAGGTGACGTGGACGAGGTCGGGTGCGGATCCCCGGGTTCGGGTCAGACACCGGCGCAGGAACCGCGCATCGGCAACGTCATCCTCTACCAGCAGGAGCTTCATGGTGTAGCGGCGATCTCGTCTTTCCCGTCCCGACTGTGATAAATAGACGCCAGTCACAATTTGTGCGGTGATGGAGTTCACCTTTTGCTCGCGCAGTTCGGGAGGGGGGTCACGGAGTGCAGCCGTTTCGTGACGCCCGTCACGTGCCGGCGCGCCATGAGAGCCTTGTCGATATATGAGCACACCGCAAGAACGGCATGGGCCGGTCGCCGTCCGGGCAATGCACCCCGACGATCACGAGGCCCTGCACGATATCTATAGTCAGCCGGGCGTGATTCGCGGCACTCTGCAGCTGCCGTTTGCTTCCACGGCGCTGTGGCGCGAGCGCGCCGCGGCGACCGACAAAGGCGCCTACAAGCTCGTCGCGGCCGTTGACGGCCGGGTGGTGGGGCACCTGGGGCTGTTCGTGGCGGCCAATCCGCGCCGCTCCCATGCCGGCAGTATCGGCATGGCGGTGCACGACGCCTGGCAGGGGCGGGGCGTCGGCTCCGCACTCCTGAGCGCCGCCCTCGAACTGGCCGACCGCTGGCTGAACCTGAGCCGGGTCGAGCTGGAGGTATTTACCGATAACGAGCCGGCCGTGCGCCTCTACCGGCGCACGGGTTTCGAGGTGGAAGGTACCTTGGTGGGATACGCCTTACGGGACGGCGCGCTGGTGGATTGTTATGCCATGGCGCGGATGCGGCCGTTACCGGGCCCGGCGCCCTAGCCGGCCTGATGGCCGGGCTCGCTGCTCGGCACACCAACGGCTCCGATGCGTATGCCGACGTCTCAGACCGGCAATCCGACGTCCGCAGTGCCGAACACCCGCGTCTCGCCGGCTGAGTTCTTCACCGTCAGATCGAGCTGAACCTTGCCGGTCGCTTCGTCCACGTCCGTCACCACGCCGCCGATCGTGCAGGGCTCGTCGGCCAGCAGCGGGGCCCGGAACACCGTGTCGATGTGCTCCACGCGTGCGGCCGGTGACCAGCGGTGGATCATGCTGGTGAGAAAGCCCATGGCCATGATGCCGGGCACCAGCGCACCCGGCAGGCCCTCCTGACGCGCCCGCTCGTGGTCGCTGAAGCGCCCGCCGAGACCCCATCCGACCGCCCCCGCGAAGGCGCTGGTGACGGCCAGCGAGGTGTCCGGCTCGAACGCCGGCAGCTCGGCTCCGAACTCCACGTCATGCACGGTCTCGATCGTCATGCCGGCCGCTCCCTGATGACCATGCGGGAGTCGCTGGTGGCGACGTGCACGCCCGCCGGATCGTAGATCTCCATGCGCGATACCACGAACACCATCCGCCCCGAGCGGCCGCTCTTGGCGTAGATGTCGTGCAGATGGGTGCGGCCGGTCAGCGGGATGCCGGGCTTCACCGGCTCGAGGCAGGTGACCGCCTTGCCGCCATCCATAGGGATGCCGCCCAGGTTCGGAAAATCGATGGGCAGATGGCGGCCGGCGGAAAGACTGGCGATGAACGCCGGGGTCGCCTGAAAGTCCTCCCGTGCCGGGTCCAGATACTCCGGGCGGACCTCGGCCGAAGCCCGGGCGACCGTGAGCAGCTTGTCCGCGTCGAGCACGAAATCTTTGGTGTCGAACTCGAGATCGAGGAATCTGGACTTCAGGTCTTCGACGTCGACCACGACTTCCTCCTACCGGTAAACGGCCATCATACCGCGGGACCGGCCGCCGCGCGCCCGTGTCATTCGGGGGGTGAAGTGGCGTATATTTTGTCGTCCGTGCCACACCCGGAGGAACGGACATGGCGTACGCGACGGATGCTCTCCGCAACGTCTGTCTGGTGGGTGCGTCCGGCACGGGTAAGACCCGGCTCGTCGAGGCCCTGCTGCACGCGGGCGGGGCCATCCCCATCCCGGGCGAGGTGGAGCGCGGCGCCACCGTTTCGGACTTCCACCACCGCGAGCAGGAAATCGGCCACTCGCTGTATCCCACCGTCTGCCGGTTCGATCACGCCGGGCTGCACGTGAACCTCATCGACACCCCCGGTCACCGGGACTTTTACGGGCGCTCGCTGTCGGTGATGCGTGCGGCGGAGACCGCCGCCGTGGTGGTGAACGCTCAGACCGGTCTCGAGCCGGTGACCCATCGGGTGATGGACGCCGCCCGGGAGCTCGGCCTCTGCCGGGTGATCGTGGTCAACAGGATCGACGCCGAGGGGGTGAACCTGGCCCGGGTGCTGGACGACATCCAGACCGCCTTCGGCCCGGGTTGTCTGCCCCTGAACCTTCCGGCCGCCGCGGGCGACGCCGTGGTGGACTGTTTCTTCCAGCCGGACGGCGAAGCCACCGCGTTCGGCGGGGTGGAGTCGGCGCACACGGCCATTGTCGATCAGGTGGTGGAGGTGGATGACGGGCTCATGGAGCTCTACCTCGAGCAGGGCGAAGAGCTCGAGGCGGAGCAGCTCCACGAGCCCTTCGAGCAGGCGCTCAGGGAAGGACACCTGGTGCCCGTGTGCATGGTTTCGGGACGCACCGGGGCAGGGATCGCCGAGCTGCTCGAGGTGTTCGAACGGCTGATGCCGAATCCTCTGGAGGGTAATCCGCCGTCCTTTCTCAAAGGCGAGGCTGCGGCGGCGCGGCCGGTGACGGTGGTGGCCGATCCCGACCGCCACGTGATCGGCCACGTGTTTCGGGTGGAAGTGAACACCTTCACCGGCCGGCTTGCCTACGTGCGGGTGCACCAGGGGACCATCCGCGCGGGCATGCAGCTCTACGTGGGCGATGCGCGCAAGCCCGTGAAGGTCTCGCAGATCTTTCGGGTGAACGGCAAGGAGCACAGCCGGGTGGACCGCGCCATCCCCGGCGACATCTGCGCCATTCCACGGCTCGAGGAGGCCCACTACGACGCGGTGCTCCACGACTCCCACGACGAGGACCACCACCACCTGAAGGCGGTACGATTTCCGGCCCCCGTCTACGGGCTGGCAATCCGCACCGAGCGGGAGACCGATGCCCAGAAAGCGTCGGAGGCGCTGAAGACCCTGGCGGCGGAAGATCCGTCTCTGGAGGTCGAGCACGTGGCCGCGCGCAACGAAACCGTGCTGCGCGGGCTCGGCGACATCCACCTGCGCACGGTGCTCGATGACATCCAGGACCGCTACGGGCTGGTGGCGGAGACGGCGCTGCCATCCATCGCCTACCGGGAGACGGTGACCCGGGCCGCCGAAGGCCACCACCGGCACAAGAAGCAAACCGGCGGGGCCGGCCAGTTCGGCGAAGTGTCGCTGCGCATCGAGCCGTTGCCGCGGGGCCACGGTTTCGAGTTCGTCGACAAGGTGGTGGGCGGGGCGATTCCGTCGCAGCTCATTCCGGCGGTGGAGGCCGGCGTCCGTCAGGTGCTCGCAGCCGGCGCCATTGCCGGCTACCCCCTGGAGGACGTCCGGGTGGTTGTCTACGACGGCAAGCATCACCCGGTGGATTCCAAGGAAATCGCCTTCGTCCAGGCGGGGCGCGAGGCTTTCCTCGACGCCGTGCGGCAAGCCGGGCCGGTGGTGATGGAGCCGGTGGTGGACGTCACCATCACCGTGCCCGCCGACGCCGTCGGCGGCGTCACCGGCGATCTGGCCGCTATGCGCGGTCAGGTCAGCGGCACCGCGGCGCTCTCCGACGGGCGCATGCGCATCGATGGCCGCGCGCCGCTCGAGGCCATGCAGGGCTATCACTCCCGGCTGAAGTCGCTGACCGGCGGCGAGGGCGTGCTCGCCATGGAGCTCAGCCACTACGAGCCGGTGCCCGAGGCGCTGCAGCAGCGCCTGGTGTCGGAGCACCGGCCAGGCCTTGCGAATTGACGGCAGGGCCCCCCGTGGAAAAACGCACTGCATCCTACCTTTACCGGCGCCACACGCTGGCAGTTCGGGGCATGCACTGGGTCAACGTGATCGCCGTCGTGGCGCTGCTCGGCAGCGGCCTGCAGATCTTCAACGCGCACCCCGCCCTGTACTGGGGAAAGTCGTCCTACACCGGCGCCGGGCCGCTGATGCAGATCGACGCCCGCCGCGAGAGCGGCAGCCGGGATGCCGGCGGCGGTGGCGAAGCGCGCCTGGTGGGGGTGACCCGGATCGGCTCGCGGGAATGGCGAACCACCGGTGTGCTCGGCGTCTCGGCAGACGCCGCCGGACGCCCGGAGGCGCGCGCGTTCCCGGCCTGGGCCACCATCCCGGGCAGTCGCTGGTTGGCCATGGGCCGCCGCTGGCACTTCTTCTTCGCCTGGCTGTTCGTGGTGAACGGGCTCTGCTACACCCTCTACAGCCTTGGCGCGAGGCACCTCTCCCGCGATCTGGTTCCTCAGCGCGGCGACTGGCGCCGCATCGGCCACACGCTCAGGCAGCACGTGCTGCTGGGGCGGGAGACGGGCGAAGCCGCGCGGAGCTACAACCTGCTGCAGAAGCTCGCCTATCTGCTCGTCATGTTCGCCTTGCTGCCGTTCCTGGTGCTGATGGGCCTGGCCATGTCTCCCTGGTTCGACACGGTGTGGCCGGGCTGGGTGGACCTGTTCGGCGGCCGTCAGGCGGCGCGCACCCTGCACTTTCTCGCCGCCACGGGGTTGGTGCTGTTCGTGGTCGTGCACCTGTTCCAGGTGGTGGTAACCGGCCCGATCAACAACCTCCGCTCGATGATTACCGGCAACTATCGGGTGCTCGCCGACCGCACCGAGGAAGCCGCCCATGGCGGTTCGTGATCGTACCCGCCGCGCGGTGCTGAAGGGTCTCGGCGCCGGGTTGGCCGCCGGCTGCCTCGCCGGCTGCGACAAGCTCTCGCGCAGCGGTTGGTTCACCAGCGTGCTGGGTTCCGCTGAGCCGTGGAACCAGGCGCTGCAGCGGGCGCTGACCTCCCGGGTGTCCATGGCCCAGGAGTTCCCCGTGACCGCGCTGTCACCCGAGTTCCGCAGCAATGGCACCGCCTACCCGGCGGATGCCGACTACCGGCGCATGGCGCAGAACGGCTTCGCCGATTGGCATCTGCGGGTGGAAGGGCTGGTCGAGCACCCCCTGTACCTCGGGCTGGACGAGCTGCGGGCGCTGCCGCGCCGCACCCAGATCACCCGCCACGACTGCGTGGAAGGCTGGAGCGCGATCGGCCAGTGGACGGGGGTGCCATTGCGGGAGCTGCTGCTGCTGAGCCGCCCCGATCCGGCTGCCCTGTTCGTGGTGTTCCACTGCGCCGACGTCATGGATGGCTCCGGCGCGAGGTACTACGAGAGCATCGACATGGAGGACGCCCTGCACCCGCAGACCATCCTCGCCTACGATCTGAACGGACGGCCGCTGCCGGTGGCGAACGGTGCACCCGTGCGCCTGCGCGTCGAGCGTCAGCTCGGCTACAAGATGGCGAAGTACGTCATGTCCATCGAGCTGGCAGCGGGGCTGTCCCACGTGGGACAGGGCAATGGCGGATATTGGGAAGACCAGGGCTACGCCTGGTACGCGGGCATTTGAAAGGGGCAGGCATGAACACAGGACTCGTCATCGACGCCGACGGCCACATCTGCGAGCCGCCGGCGGTGTGGACCGACTACACCCGGGCCGCCCTGCGTGACCGGGTGCTGCAGGTCCGCACGGAGAATGGCCAGAGCTTCGTTTCGCTGGAAGGCGACGACCGCCGCGGCGGCGGCGCTGCCGGCCCGGCGAACGCCTGCATCCCCGGCGGCATGGCGGCCGGCGCCAAGGTGACCTGGGAGGACATTCTGCCCGGAAGCTGGGACCCGCAGGCCCGGCTTGCGGTGATGGACGAGGAGGGCATCGATCTGGCGCTGTTCTTTCCGTCCATCCATCTGCTCTGGGGCGACATCAAAGATCCGGACGTGGCGGCGGAGACCTGCCGCGCCTACAACGACTGGATGAGCGACTTCTGCCGCGAGAATCCTCGGCGGCTGTTCGGCATGGCCATCGTGCCTCTGCAGAGCGTCGAACTGGCGGTGGCGGAAGCGCGCCGGCTGCGCTCGCTCGGCCTGCGCGGCTTCATCAGCCGTCCCGAGCGCTTCGGCGGCCTCGCCCTTTACGATCCTGCGCTCGACGCCTTGTGGAAAACGGCCGTGGACGACGATTTGGCCGTGGCCATCCACGGCAGCTTCGGTTCCCGCATGCCGAGCTTTTCCACCGGTCGCTATCAGGGCAACGTCTTCTACGATCACATGATCGCCCACCCGTTCGGGCAGATGGCGGTGATGATGGACCTGATCGCCGGCGGCGTGCTCGACCGTTTCCCGGCGCTGCGGGTGGGCTTCTTCGAAAGCGGCCTCGGCTGGATTCCGTACTGGCTGGACCGACTCGACGAGCACTTCGAGATCATGGGGCACCACACGCCGTGGCTCAGGCGGCGACCGAGCGAGATCTTCAGCGCCCAGTGCTTCGTTTCCATGGAAGCGGACGAGGCCCGGGGCCTCGACTGGATGCGGGCCAAGGGGCTGTCTCACTGCATCCTCTGGGGCTCCGACTACCCGCACTTCGATTCCACGTACCCCGGCGCGTACGCGGAGGCCCGGGCGACTTTCGAGAGCGCGGGCGCCGAGGTCACCGGCCAAGTCGTCAACGCCAATCCGCGGCGCTACATGGGGCTCGACGGCGGCTGACGGCGTCGGTTTTGTCGCGAGCGGGAGCTCGCTCCCACATGCTTCGTGGTCAGCCCGTGATGCGGTCGAGCACCGGCAGCAGGTGGTCGATGAAGCGGGCCGGATTCTCCGACATGGGAAAGTGGCCGACGCCCGTCATTTCCGTGAAGGTCGAGCCGGGGATCGCCTGGTGGGCGGCGCGGCCGAGCTCCACCCGGCCGCTGTAATCGTACTCGCCGGATAGGATGTGCACGCCGATGCGCCCGGTGTCGATCTCGGCGGCGTCGCGGCGCAGATCGAACTCCGCGATGTAGTAGTGGAGATCACCGAGAAATGCCGGCGGCCAGCCGGCGGCGTAGACGAAGCTGGTTTCCTTGCGGTACGGCAGCGGTGACGTGGGCGACATGAGCCCTTCCATGGCCCGCGCCTTGTACTCGTTCGAGACCTGTGGATGCCAGAAGCCGGTGAGAGCATCGAGATCACCGTCCACCTTGAGCGCGCCTTCCACCGCGATCACGGCCCGCAGCCGCTGCGGATGCCGCCGCGCCAGGTCAAGCGCCAGCAGCCCCCCTACCGAGCAGCCCATGAACGCCGGACGATCGAGGCCGAGCGCCTCGGCGATGCCGAGCGGCACCGACCGCAGGAAGTCGCCGTGGAGGCGGTACGGCTCCGCCCACCAGGTGCGGCCCACCGGCGGCAGCGACTTACCGTGGCAGGGCAGGTCGTAGGCGATGAGCCGGAAACGGTCGGTGATGCGCGGCTCTTCGAACAGGTGCCGCCATTGACTGCCGTGGCAGCCGGCCGTGTGCTGCAGCAGCAACGGGATGCCTTGACCCGCTTCCTCGAAGTAGATGCGGTGATCGTGGCCGCCGAGGTCGAGGTGGAGGTACCGGCCGACCGGAGCATCGAAGCGCGCCGGCCCGCTGGCTTCCGGCAGCGTTGCGGAAGCTGGCGCCGACGGGCGCAGCAACTCCACGGCTCTCATCGCCGCGGCGTAGTACTGCGCGTGGACCAGGGGATGTCCCTTGCGGGACAGCCCGAGATCCATCGAGACGTTGGCCATGAGGTCGTTGTGAAACCGCGGCGGCACAGCGGCCAGCATGCGATCCCAGACGTCGGCGGGGCCCGAGTACTCGATGAGCCCGTCGCCGTGAGCCGGGGCGCCGGCCGACACCTCGCCGTCCGTCAGGGTCAGCGCCAGGGTGACGTCTCCGATGCGCAGCACCAGGCCGCCGCTCCAGTGCCGGGCCGCGAGCGCGAACTCGCCGTCGGCGGCGCAGGCCGCGGCCCACGCGTCGTTGCCGGGCAGCATCGTCGACATGATCTCTCTCCTTCCCGCCGGTCAGCGGGGATCGCGTATGGTGACCGTGCCCTGGGCTACGGCCGCGAGGCGACCGTCGTTTGCCACGTCGATGCGCACCACGGCCTGGGTGCGGGTGAGGTTGACGATCTCGGCGCGGGCTTCCAGCACGCCCTGGCTCACCGGCGCGGTGAGGTTGATCTTGAACTCGGTGGTGGCCGCCCACTGCCCCTTCTTCATGGCCGGATAGCACACACAGCCCAGCATGTGATCGCAGAAGGCCGACAGCACCCCGCCGTGCATGTTGCCGAAGGGCGTCAGCAGCTCGTCCCGCACCGTGAGACGGCCGGTCATATGGCCGGGGCCGGCGTCCACCAGCTCGAACCCCAGGTACTCGGGAAGACCGCCGCCGCCTTTGGCCGGCCCGAGGAAGCGCCGGGCGATGTCGGCGTCGTAGGGAATCTCGCGGCTCTCGGCCATGGCATCAGCTCCCGAAGGTATCGACGATGGCGTCCAGGTTCTCCTGGATGCGTTGCGGTTTCATGCCCACGCTCGGGCTGTAGAGCAGCACGTGGTCAGTCAGGCCCTGCCACTGCTCGAGGCCGGCGCGGACCTGGCCCGGTGTGCCGGCGATGGCGATCTCGTCCACCATCCGGTCGGTGACGGCGGCCGTCATGGCGGCGAAGTCGCCGCGCCGGAACGCGCCCGCGATGGCTTCTCCCGCTTCCTCCCAGCCGTGCAGCCGAAGGATCGAATGATACAGCCGGGTGGTGTAATAGAAACCGATCTGGCGGCGGGCCTCTTCGCGCGCCTGTGCGGCGTCGTCGGCGATCGCGGTGATCACGTACGGCCAGAGCGCGCAGGGGCTGCCGTCGAGCTCGGGCAGCACTACCTCACGGATGTAGCGGCGGGTGAACACCGGGTGGCCGATGAGGCCGTCGGCGCAGGCTGCGGCGGCCCGGATCATGCCTCGATTGACGGCGGCGACGCCGATCGGCACCGACGGCCGTGCCGTCCGGGGCCGGGAGAACGCCGGGATGTTCACCTGGTAGTGCGGGCCCTGGTAGCGCAGCCCGCCGCCGTCCCGGGCCGCGAAGGCGGCGCGGATCAGCCCCACGGCGTCTTGCATGCGCGGGGCCGGCGGCGCGTCGAACGGCATGGAGTACCAGTCCCGATTCATGCGCTCGGTGCCGCTGCCGAGGCCGAGAATCATGCGCCCGCCGGACAGCTCGTCGATGTCGAGCGCCGCTGACGCCGCCAGCATCGGCGTGCGCATGAACGCGTAGGCGATGCCCGTGCCGACCTGAATGCGTTCGGTAACGGCCGCCACCGCAGCGAGCCGCACCAGGCCGTTGGCGTTGAAGAATTCGGTGGTCCAGGCGGAGTGGAAACCGGCCGCTTCCGCCCGCCGCGCGGTCGCCTGCTGCCCGGCAATGGTGGGCGAGGCCAGAATGATGCCGTGCTTCATGGTGCCTCCTCCGCGCCGGGCCCGCGGTTCATGCCGGCGGGATCAGCGCGCTGTGGATGGATTCCTGGCCGGGAATCTCCCGGGCCAGGGTGCGGATGGCGAGCTCGGCGTCGGCGAGGGCGAAGTCGTGAGTGTGCATGAGCTCGAGGGGCACCCGGCCGGACTCGATCAGACGAATCGCCTTGCGGTATCCGCTGGACGTCACGCCGAATGCGCCGCGCACGGTGATCTCCTTCATGACCACCAGATCCGAGACGAAGCCGTCGACGGGCTTGAAGCCCTTGACGCCGGCCAGCACGATGGTGCCGCCGCGCCGCACCATGGACAGCGCGTCGGCCACCGGTCGGGTGGCGTAGGCGCTCACGTCCACCACCACGTCGGCGCCGCGGCCGCCGGTCAGCGCCTTGACCCGTTGGACGGCGTCCTCGTTATCCACGTCGATGGTGTGATCGGCGCCGAAGGTGCGGGCGAGCTCGAGCTTCCGGGCGTCGGCTTCGAGCCCGGTGACGATGATCCGCTCGGCGCCCGCCTCGCGGCACGCCACCACGCTGGTGAGGCCGCGCTGTCCGGGGCCGAGGATCACCACGGTATCGCCGGGTCCGGTGCCCGGGATCTCCACGGCCCAGCGAAATCCCGCGCCGAGGGGGTTGAACATCACGGCGAGCTCCGGCGCCAGCGATGCGTCCATCCGGTGCAGGATGGAATGCGGGTGCAGGTACATGTATTGGGAGTAACCGCCCCACAGCCCCGGCGGCTCGGTGAGCGGCACGTACGAGTAGATGCGGCGCCGGTCGCACAGATGGTAGCTGCCGGCGAGGCAGGGAGCGCAGTGACGGCACGAGATCATGGTCTCCACCGCCACCCGGTCGCCTTCGTCCACGCCCCACCGACGGGCGGCGGCGTCGCCGATCTTCTCGATGACCCCCAGCGGCTCGTGGCCGGGGATCACCGGCATGGGCGTGCGCAGCTGGCCTTCGAACTGCTCGTAGTCGCTGCCGCAGATGCCGCAGGCTTCGAGGCGCAGGATGGCCGAGCCGTCGTCGATGTCGGGAATGGCCACGTCCCGCGGCTCCAGGGCGCGGATCCCGGTCTGTACCATGGCGAACGAGGTTTTCGGCAAGATGGCCATCGCCCCGAGCTTATGACCCGGTGTGCGCCGCATCAAGCAGTGTGGGAGCGACCTCTCCTTGTGGGAGCGACCTCTCGTTGTGGGAGCGACCTCTCCTTGTGGGAGCGACCTTTCCTTGTGGGAGCGACCTCCCGGTCGCGATCCGGAGATTACTCCTGGATAGGCATCGCGACCGGGAGGTCGCTCCCACGTAAGACCAGCTGCTATTCTGCGGCATGCACTGGGCCGACCTCACCATCATCGTCGCCTACCTCGTGGTGCTCGTGGCGATGGGCTTGTCGATCGGCCGCCGGGTCCACGACGCCCACGACTTCTTCCTCGCCCGCCGGTCGCTTACCTGGTGGGTCATCGGTCTGTCGATCATCGGCACCAACGTCAGCGCCAGCGGTTATCTCGGCGCCGCGGGCGGCGCCTACAACGTGGGCATCGCTCAGGCGAACTTCGAGTGGGTGGGCGCCATCCCGGCGATGATCGTTGCCTCGCTGATCTTCATTCCGCTGTACTGGCGCTCCGGCGTCTACTCGGTGCCCGAGTACCTCGGCCGCCGCTACGGCGACAGCGTGCGGCCTCGCGGTGATGGTGCTCGGGCTTCACGAGACCGGTGGTATCGGCACCTTCGCGGCCCGCCTGGCCGAGCAGAATCCGACCCACCTGCAGGCGTACCTGCCGGCCGATCACCCGACGTTTCCCTGGCCGGGGGTAGTGCTGGGTCTCGCGCTGGTGCTCTCGCCCGCCTACTGGTGCGGCAGCCAGTACATCCTGCAGCGCACTCTCGGCGCACGCAGCGCCTGGGACTCGAGCGCCTCCATGATGTTCGCCGCCTCCGCGAAGACTCTAGTGGCCTGTAACGGGTATTCGTGGACCCCTGAGGCTGCCTGCGGTTCAGGGGCAAGGCGCGCTGAGGAAGGCGTATCATCGATACGTCGACGAGGCGCAACGCGGGCCCTGGACCGCAGGCAGCCTCCCGCAGGGCGCGGCCTGTGCGGCCCCTGTGCTTCGTTGACGCCGCTTGACGTGGCGCTGGCCACGCCGGCGCGACGCCGCCTCGCCCAGGCACCGCACAGACCGCGCAGGAGTACACGAATGCCCGTTACAGGCCACTAGTGCCGCTGCTCATCGTTTTTCCCGGCTTGCTGGCGCTGGTGATGCACGCCCGCATCGAGTATCCGGACATGGCGCTGCCGTGGGTGGTGAAGAACCTGTTGCCGCCGGGCCTGTCCGGGCTCATGTTCGTCGCGCTGATCGCGGCGTTGCAGTCTACCCTCGACTCCTCCATCAACTCGAGCGCGCTGATCATCACCCGAGATCTGCGCGGCGTGATCCTCGGCCGGAGCGATCCCGTGCGCGATCTCGTGGTGGGACGGCGGCTGAGCCTGGTGATCCTGCTCGCGGGCATGGCATTCGCCCCGTCCATCGGGGACTTCGGGGGAATCTACGTGTTCATCCAGACCTTGCTGTCGCTGTTCCAGGGGCCGATGCTGGCTCTGCTGGTGCTCGGCGCCCTCACTCGTCAGGCGACGCCGAGGGCTGGCCTGGTCGCGCTGGTGAGCGGGGTGCCGTTGGCCGGATTGTTGTTGTATCTCGGGCTCAACATGCTCCACGTGGCGTTTCTGACATTCTGCTATGCCCTCGTCGCCATCCGCCTGATCAGCCGATATACCCGCCGCCTTCCCGACGAAGCCCTCGAGCCGCTGGTCTACGACTTCGCGCGCCGACCTGCGCTGGCGGCGAGCGGCGCGGGCGGAGCGCCGGCGAAGGGGCCCGGCAGTGCTTGAAGAGCTACCCCTGTGGCCGGCTTACGCCCTCACGGTGGCTTTGTTCGTCGGCCTTGGCGCGCTGAGTCTGCTCATCCCCCGCGAGCAGATTCTGGAAGGGGCGCCCGACCGCGCCCGCTGGCGCGACATCCGGATCCGGGCCGTGCTGCTGGTGGCTGCTCAGCTCGGGCTGTACTGGGTGTTCAGTTGACGGAGCGGAGCATGATGGCGCGGGCGGAGTCGGCGCATGTCTGATCGGCCTCGCGAGGACGAAGGGCGATACCACGTGCTGGCCGCGGGGCCGGTGGAGATGTGGATCGTCGAGGCGCCAGACCGGCTGCCCGCCATCCTGCATGTGGGCCGGCCGCTGCGCCACGCGCCACCGGTCGAAGCCGTTCGTGGCGCCAGCCAGGGAACGCGGCTCGATGAGGATCCGCTGTCGCTGCTGCCGGACCCGGCCCGGGGCTGGACCGGTCCGCCCGGCTGGAACGGGACCGATCCGCTGCGGCCGTGGCAGCACGGCGGCACCCGGGCGGGGGCTGGATGCATCGCCGTGGATTTCCAGCACCCGGGCGGCCGCGCGCTCTCTCTGGCGATTCGCGTCGTCAGCGACGGACTGTTCGCGCTGGACGCGCTGGTCCGGGCGGCCGATGGGCAGTACCGGGACACGGTGTCCTACACGCTGCCGTTGCCGGCTAGCGCCGCCGAGGGGCTCGCGTTCAGCGGACGCTGGGCCGGCGAGCTGGCGCCGGAGCGCGGGCCCCTGGCAGGCGGCCGGCATCGGCTGAGTCGTGCCGGGTCGCGCAGCGCCCATGACGCGTTCCCCGCATTTCTCGCAGGCGAGGACGGGTTCGCAGAGGATCGCGGCGAGCTGCTGGCTCTGCACCTCGGCTGGTTCGGCAACTACGACCTGGCGGTCATCCGGGCCCGGTCCGGACGCTTCCTGGTCCAGGTCACCGTAGCCCCGGCCGAGATGGCGGCGACAGCGGACGGCGGCCGCCGCTTGCCGACGCTCTACCTCGGCTGGTCCGACGGCGGATTGAACGGCATCCGCCGGTGTTTCCAGGACGGTGCGCGGCGGGTGCGGGAGGTTGCCGGGTCTGCCGCACCGGGGAAGGTGCAGCTCAACACCTGGGAAGGCGTGTACTTCGGCCATGACCTCGCGCGGCTCAAGGCCATGGCCAGTGCGGCGGCGGCCCTCGGCGTCGAGCGATTCGTGCTGGACGACGGCTGGTTCGGCCGCCGCCTGGACGACACCCGCGGCCTCGGCGACTGGGTGCCGCGCGCCGACGTTTATCCCGGCGGCCTCGGGGAGCTGATGGACCACGTGCTCGGTGAAGGCCTGGAGTTCGGTCTGTGGGTGGAGCCCGAGATGGTGAGCGCCGACAGCGCGCTCTACGAAGCCCATTCCGAATGGATTCTCGGTCCGCCCGATCAGCCCCTGGGAAGGCACCAGTACTCGTTGAATCTGTGTGAGCCGTCCTGTTTCGAGCACCTCGAGCGGGTGCTGGCGGCGCTGGTGGCGGACCGGCGTATCAGCTCGCTCAAATGGGACATGAACCGCGACGTGCCCCAGGCGGCCGGCCAGCCGCTGGTGCCCGCGGCGCTGGCGCTGATTTCGGCGGTGAAAGCCGCGCGCGGCGATCTGCAGATCGAAGCCTGCGCCTCCGGCGGCGCGCGCAGCGACTGGAGCGCGCTCGGCTGGTGCAACCGGGTGTGGCTGTCGGATGCGCACGATCCCGACATCCGTCTGCCCATGATGGCGGCTTACGGTCTGTTTGCACCCGCGGAAGTCATGGGCGCACACATCGGCCCGCAGACCTCACACCAGACCGGGCGGCGGTGGAGCCTGCACGCCCGCGCCTCCGTGGCGGTGCTCGGCTCCATGGGGCTGGAGCTCGACCCGCTCTCGCTGGACGACGAGGCGCGCGCCACCGTCGCCGATTACGTGGCTCTGCACAAACGGCACCGATCCTGGATGAGCCGCGGCCACCTGCTGGTGCTGCCCCACCCGGATCCGGGCCTCACGGCGGTGGGCGTGTTCGGCCCGGCGCGGGATCGGGCCCTCATCTGCCTGCTGCAGCGCGTACCGCGCAGCAGCGAGGTCCCGGCCCCGCTCGCGGTGCGGCACCTCGACGGGACGCTCGTCGTGCGCGTGCCGGTGCTGGACCCGGCGGTGCCGCGAACGGCGCGCCGGCAGCCAGGCTGGGTATCGGCAGAGCCGCTCGAGGTGACGAGCGCGTTTCTGGCCGGCCACGGCCTGCCGCTGCCGGTGATTCCGCCCATGCGGGCGGTGCTGGTGGAAGTGCTGCCCCGGGCCTGAGAGCGGGATCAGCGCTCCGCCGCCACGGCGGCTCTGAGATGCCCGGCCGCCGCCTCCGGAGTCAGATCCCGCTGTGCTTCGGCCAGCATCTCGTAGCCCACCATGAACTTCCGGACCTGCGCCGAGCGCAGCAGCGGCGGATAGAAGTGGGCGTGAAGTTGCCAATAGCTGCCATGCCCGCGCCCACGCCCGTGCCAGCCCATGGAGTAGGGCATGGGCACGCCGAACAGCCGGTCGTAGGCGCCGAGCAGCCGACGCAGGATGCGCGCGAGGTCCGCCATGCCGGCATCGTCCAGCGCTGCGAAGTCGGGGACCGCGCGGCGCGGCAGAAGCAGGGTCTCGAACGGCCAGGCGGCCCAGAACGGCACCACGGCCACCCAGCACGCGGTGGCGTCCACCACCCGGCTTTGCGACGCCAGCTCGTGATTGAGGTAGTCGAGCAGCAGCGGCGACCCGTGTGCCCGGCGGTAGCGGCGCTGGGCGCGGTCCTCGGCGGCGGGCAGTGACGGCACGTGGCTGCTGGCCCAGATCTGTCCGTGCGGGTGCTCGTTGGAGCAGCCCATCATCCGGCCCTTGTTCTCGAAGCATTGCACCCAGTCGTGGTCTGTCGAGAGAACGTCGACCTCGCGGCGCCAGGTTCCAACGACGTCAATGAGCTGCTCGGCCTCGAGCTCGCCGAGGGTGAGGTCGTGGCGATGATGGAAGCAGAGCACGCGGCAGCGTCCGGAGACGGCTTGCCGACGCAGCAGTTCGGCGTCGACCCTGGGTCCGGTGCTGTCGGCCGGCGGCGCCGATCGCGACCCGGTCTTCGGGCCGGCGGCGGGCGGAAAGGCCGGGAAGTCGTTGTCGAAAACGTACACGCCGCGGTAGTCGGGGTTTCGCTCGCCGCCGGCCCGCGTCGCGCCGGGGCAGAGATGACAGTCGGCGGACCATGGTGGCGCCGTTGGCGCCGGCAGGTCGTCCTGCTCGCCCTGCCACGGCCGTTGCACCCGCTCGGGCGAGACGATCACCCAGCGGTCCGACAGCGGGTCGTAGCGACGCTCAGCCATCGATGCGCGCGCCGCCTGCGGCGCGGGCCCGGAACGTGGGCGAGCGGATGCCTGTGCGGTCGGCGTATTGGCGTGTGGCCGCCTGGATGACCGCGCTCAGCCGATCCGCGTCCACCGCCGCCACCACGCAGCCGCCGAACCCGCCGCCCGTCATGCGCGCACCGTGGCAGCCGGGCTGCCGGGCGAATGCCTCCGCCAGCAGATCGAGCTCGGCGCAGCTCACCTGGTAGTCGTCGCGCAGCGACGCGTGGCTTTCGTTCAGCAGCGCGCCGAAGCGATTATGGTCGCGATGGCCGAGCGCGTCCGCCGCCTGCATCACCCGGGCCTGCTCCGACGCCACGTGGGCGGCGCGTCGCCGAAGCAATGGGTCGTCGAGGAACGGTCTCGCAGCGGCGAGCGCCGGTGCGAGGCGGCTAACCTCCACGGACGATCGGGCGGCGATCCGCTCGACCTCGCTGCGGCGCTCGTTGTAGGCCGAGTCGGCTAGCGCTCTACGGACGCCGGTGTCCGCCACGACGATGGCCAGAGCGTCGTCCAGCGGCACCTGCCGGTGCCGGTCGGTCGCGCAATCGAACAGCACAGCGCAGTGCTCCGCCCCGAGCACGATGGCGGCCTGATCCATCAACCCGCAGTCCACGCCGACGAACTCGTGCTCGATCCGCTGGGCGGCGCGCGCCAGCGCCAGGCCACTCGAGCCGTGCCCGTACAGGCGGCCGATTACCTGCAGCAGTGCGATGCTGAGGGACGCGGAGCTGGAAAGACCGCTGCCGGGGATGTCGCCGGCGACGCAGAGATCGAGCCCGCCAGGGCGATCACCGGCAAGGTTCGCCACGGCCACCGCGCCGATCACGAACCGGCCCCAGTGCCCCGCCGGCAGCGTGGGACCGGCAGCGGGATCGATCTCCACCGCCGGGCCGCCGTCGAGGGTGACGGCCCGCACGGTGGCGCGGCCGGTGCGCGCGCCGAACGCCCAGGTGCCGTGCTGGATGGGCATGGGCAGCACCGTGCCGCCGCAGTAGTCGATGTGCTCGCCGATGAGATTGACGCGGCCGGGTGCGAACGCGGCGTCGCTCGGCGGCTGGCCGAAGTGCGTGACAAAGCCTTCACGGACCCGGCGATGCAGCGCGGCTGCGGGGGCTCTCGCCAGCGCGTTTCGACCGTGCATGGGGCAATCGGCTCGGCTATCGATGGTGCGACGCCAGACCATAACACCGCGGCGCGGGTGTTGTTGACACTTTCAGCTATCGGAGGTTTTACTCGGGTCGCAGCCGGGGGAGGGCGCAGAAACCGTTCCAGCCATGCAACCCGGCGGCGCCGGTCAGGTCGGCGCCGCCGCGGACCGCGTGAGGGGCACGCGCTTCATGGCGGCGCCCATCAGATTCTCGAAGTTCCAGCGATAGAAGCGCGCCCGCTCGTCTTCCGTGCACTGCTCGGCGTCGAGGCTGGCCTCGAAGCGCTTGTGCGGCTGACGACCGCCTTCCACGTGGGGATAGTCGGTGCTGAACAGACACACCTCCGGTCCGCTGTTTCGGATGATCCAGCCCGCCGGCTCGTGGGGATAGGGTGTCACCCGGACCTGACGGCGCACGAATTCCGACGGGGTCAGCTCGAGCTTCTGCAGCCGTTCTTCGTTCTTCACGAAGGCGTGGGCGCAGGAGTCCATGGAACGCATCCAGCCCGGAACCCAGGCGGCGCCCATCTCGATGACGCCGAACTTCAGGTGCCCGAAGCGCTGCAGCACGCCGTCGAAGATGAGGGTGGCGAGGGTCTGCATGGGCGCTTCCGGGATCGCCATGTACGACACCGAGGTGAAGTTGTCGTCGCCGCCTATGAAGTCCTTCACCGGCGGCAGCCCGTTCTGCTTGTAGTCGGGATTGAGCGCGCTGCCGCCGCCGACGTGGAACACCACCGGGATGCCGGCTTCCTCGGCCTGGGCCCACAAGCGGTCGAATCCCACGTGACTCGGTGAATGGCCGCGCGGGCACGCCGACGGCAGCATCAGCGCGGCGGCTCCCATGGCGATGGCCTCGCCGGCCAGCTCGCCGGCCCGCTCGATATGGCCGAGCGGTACGTACAACGCCGGCAGCAGGCGCGGGTCGGCGGCGCAGAAATCCACCATTGCACGGTTGTGGGCCCGGGCGACGGCGCAGGCGATGTCGCTGTCGCCGTTGCGCTCGGCCGCGGCCAGGATACGCAGGCCGGCCGTGGTGAAGACCAGCTGGCTGGCGACGCCCAGGCAGTCGAGCGCCCGCGGGCGCTCCTGCTTGAGGAACGCGCCGAGGGCCGAGAAGCCTTTGCGCAGATTGATCTCTTCCTCGTCGCGGGCGCGGTAGTCGGCGTCCTGGTACGCTTGCCGGGCCCGTTCGACCGCACGCTCCGCATCGCGGCTGCGCCGGGTGAACGGCTCGAGCTGCTGGCGCATGGACGGATCGATCCATGGTTCGAGCCAACCGGGAGCTTCGTAGACGTGGGCGTCAGCGTCGTGGACGGTGCGGTCGCTGATGTACGGCATGGTCTCTCTCCCGTTGTCGCCGCGCGTGGCGCGTGGATCGTGAGTCAGGCGTGGCGTTTCGTCGCGAGCCCGGCAGCGGCCTGGTCGCGCAGCTCGCGTTTCAAGATCTTACCGGAGGCCGTTCGCGGTAATGGGTCCCGTTGGATGTCCAGGTAGCGGGGGATCTCGAAACGGGCGAGATGTCCGGCGAGGTATTCCGTGAGGGACTCGGCAGACACCGAGCCGCCGGCGTAGACCGTAGCGCCCACCTCCTCGCCCAGGCGCTCGTCCGGCACCGCGTAGACGGCGGCTTCGTACACATCGCGGGTGAGTGCAGCAGGGCGGCTTCCACCTGACCGCAGCCGATGTTCTCGCCGCCGCGGATGATCAGGTCCTTGATGCGGTCGACGATGAACAGGAAGCCCTCGTCGTCCAGGTAGGCGACGTCGCCGGTGCGGAACCAGCCGCCGGCGATGAGCACCTCGGCGTTGACGTCGGGACGGTTCCAGTAGCCCTGAAACACCGAGGTGCCGCGCACCAGCAGCTCGCCGCGCTCGCCGGACGGTAAGCGCGTTGCCGCCTCGTCGACGATCTTCAGCTCCAGCACCGCGGCGCCGCGGCCCGAGCTGGCCGGGCGCTCCAGGTAGTCGAGACCGGCGATGCCGGTGCCGATGGCGTTGGTCTCGGTCATGCCCCAGCCGGTGTTGGGCATGGCGCTGGCGAAGGAGGCCTTGATCTGCCTGACCTGCTCCGGGGCCCGCGGCGCGCCGCCGCCCCCTACGGTCTGCAACGACGAGAGGTCGCGATTCGTCTCCCGTGCCACCCGGATCAGGTCGCCGGTCATCGCCGCGGGCGCCACGAACGACGTGATGCGCTCCCGCTCGATCAGCTCGGCGGCGAGCTCCGGATCCCATTTGTACATGGAAACGAGCTTGCGCTCTGCGCGGTAGCTCATGAGGTACACAGCGTGCGAGCCGGTCACGTGGAACAACGGCACCGCCAGCAAGGTGGCGGGCTGGAACGCCGATGGCGGCGGCTCGGCACCGCTCAGCAGAGCAGCCACCCGGCCCTCGCACCTCCCACGACAACAGAGCGGACAGCACGTTGCGGTGGCTGGAGACCACGCCCTTCGGGTGCCCGGTGGAGCCCGAGGTGTAGTAGATGGTGGCGGGATCGTCGGGAGCAATGTCCGCCGGGGGCATCACCACCTCGCCGAGGCCGGCGATCCGGTCCGCCAGCAACGGCACGCCCGGGTTCGCCCGGGTCGGCCGTACGGCGAAGACTGTGCAGGTCCGCCGGCCGTGGAATCTGCGCCAGGCGGTCTATGCGTTCCTGGTCGGCAACGAGCACCCGGGCACCGCAGTCCTCGAGCCCGAAGGCCATCTCCTCGGCCGGCCACAGCGCGTTCATGGCGACGGCGATGGCGCCGACGGAGGTGACCGCAGTGAACGTGGTGATCCACTCGGGGAAGTTGCGCATGGAGATGGCGACGCGGTCGCCCTTCCGTACGCCGCATTCGTTCACCAGCACGTGAGCGATCTGTGCCGCCTGGCGGTAGGCATCCGCGAAGGTGAGCCGATCATCGTCGTAGACGATGAACGGCTGATCGCTGGCCGTGTCGGTGAACAGCGAGCGCAGCGACGGCGGCGCGTTCACGAACACCTTGCAGGGCACACCGTTGATCTCCCGCAGCGCGAGCTCATGGGGCTCGCCGGCGGCGGTGGCTTTGCCGAGGGCTTCTTCGCGGGTCATCTGCATCGGCTCCCAGCTCACGTGGCTCATCGCCACATGTTCGAGCCGCCGCAGACCGTGAGCGCCTGGCCGGTGATGTAGCTGCTGGCCCCGGATGCCAGGAACACGGCCAGCCCCTTCAGGTCGTCGGCCTCCCCCAGCCGCCGCAGCGGAATCTGCTCGTTGGCACGCTGCTCGGCTTCCGGGTTGTCCCAGAGCGCCTGAGCGAAGTCGGTCCTGATCAGGCCGGGACAGATGGCATTCACCCGGACTCCGTGGGGCCCGAGCTCGGCGGCGAGGTTACGCACCAGGCCGATCACCGCGAGCTTCGAGATGCTGTAGGTGCCGAGCACGGTGGATGGGCCGAAGGCGCCGGTGCTCGAGGTGATCATGATGCAGCCGCCGCCCCGGGCGACCATGTCGGGCGCCACCATCTGGGCCAGCCAGTGATTCGACTTGACGTTGGTGGACATGATCTTGTCGTAGGCGTCGTCGGGGATCTTCGACATGGAGCCGTAGAAAGGGTTGATGCCGGCGTTGCCGACGACGATGTCGATGGGGCCGAGCTGCTCGCGGGTGGCGTCCACCAGAGCCTGAAGCTGATCCTTGTAGCCGGCGTTGCAGGCGTGCGCAACCGCCCGGGCCTCGCCGCAGGCGTCGTTGATCTCCGCCGCGGCGGCTTCGCACTGATCGAGCTTGCGGCTCGAGATCATGACCCGGGCGCCATGCTCCGCCAGCCCGCGGGCCATGGATTTACCCATACCCTTCGAGGCGCCGGTGAGTAGTGCCACCTTGCCGGTCAGGTCGAACAGTTCCGTAGCTACCATGTCATTCCCTCCTGTGGGCTGGCTGCGGCCCGGCCTCGTTCGTCGAGCCGAAACCGCCAATTCTGGCGCAAAGACGGGATGATTTCCTGTCAGCGATCCGAGGCATCCTCGGACGCCCGCTGGAGGATCAACTCGGCCAGTTCGCGGCCGTGGGTGTTCTGCAGGAAATGCCCGGCCTCGGCGATGCGGTCGAAGGTGCCGTCCATCTGCCGGGCCCACTCGCGGCCCCAATCCTCGGTGAACACCTGGTCGGCACAGCCCCAGATGAAGTGCACGGGCTTCGGCCATTGCAACAGGGTCCGGTAGTGCAGCGTCTGCGCCGCACCGTTGCCGTTGTCATAACTGTCGCAGGGGATGGACAACGGGAAACGCCGTAAGCCGTTGAAGGCGTCGTCCGGCAGGCCGCGGTACGGCGCGGAGAAGGCATGGTAGAGAGCGGCAGCACGACCTTCGAGCGCGGGGGGCGTCGCCTCGGTCATCGCCTGCAGCAGCGCCTGGGGCTCGATGAGGCCGGCGCTGACCAGCAGCAGCAGGGCCACGTCCGGACGTGGTCGGTGGAACAGACCGCCTTCATGCCAATTGCCGATCCAACTGCGGATCGCTGGCGTGTACGGGTAGTCCGGATGATGCAGCCAGGTATTCATGATCACCAGCCGCGCGAAACGCTCCGGCATCATCGCCGCCTGCGCGAGACCGATGGGTCCGCCCCAGTCCTGGCAAACCAGGGTGACGTCGCGGAGATCGAGCGCGGTGATGAGCGACGTCAGGATCTCGGTGTGGCGGGCGATAGTGTACCAATGAATGTCGGTGGGCTTGTCCGATCGGCCGAAACCCATGTGGTCCGGTGCGATGCAGCGGTAGCCGTCGGCGGTGAGAGGCGGGATCACGTCGCGGTACAGATACGCCCACGTCGGCATGCCGTGCAACAGCAGCATCACCGGTCCGTCGGCAGGGCCTTCGTCCACGTAGTGCATGCGCAGGTCCTGCCACCCGTGGTATCGAGGCGCATGATCGAAACTGTCGAGCGTGGTGAAGTTCTCTTCGGGAGTACGGATGAAGTCGGTCATTATCCAGCCCTGCCCGTCGCTGTCCGGGAAGCATCGTGCTTGCGCGGGCCAGGGTCGTCAATGGCGGCCGTCGGCTGTTGCGCCGATGCGATTCTGCGGCGATGCTCTGACGATCGTCGGATGCATTCACACCGGCCGCACGGGCGGCCAGACGGGGAGACGAGATCATGACCATTCCGTTGCCGCTGAAATTCATGGGTGCGCCGGGCTCGCCCTACACGCGAAAGATGCTCGCGTTGCTGCGGTTCCGGCGGCTGCCCTACGAGTTTCTGGTCGGCGAGCGGGCAACCCGGGGACTGCCCCGGCCCAAGGTGGCTCTGCTGCCCACGTTCTACCTTCCCGGCGCCTCCGGCGCGCTCGAGGCGGTCGTGGATTCCACGCCGCTGATCCGGCGCCTCGAGGCCGAGTTCGAGTCGCGATCGGTGATTCCCCCCGACCCCGTGCTCGACTTTCTGAACGACCTGCTCGAGGACTACGCCGACGAGTGGCTCACCAAGGCGATGTTCCACTATCGCTGGCACTACCGGGCCGATATCGAGCGGGCGGGTGACATCCTGCCGCTGTGGCGTGACATCTCCGTGGCGCCGGAGACCCTGGCCGCGCGCAAAGCGCAGATCGTCGAACGCCAGGTCGGCCGCCTGTACGTGGTCGGCTCGAACGACACCACGGCGCCGCTGATCGAGGCGAGCTACACACGGTTTCTCGGCATCTTCGATGCGCTGCTGCAGCGTCGGCCGTTTCTGTTCGGCCAACGGCCGAGCTCCGCCGACTTTGCGGTATACGCTCAGCTCACCCAGCTCGCCCGCTTCGATCCCACGCCATCGGACATCTGCCTCACCCGGGCACCGCGCGTGTATGCCTGGACGGACGTCATGGAGGATCTTTCAGGCGCCGAGGCTTCGCCTGACGGCTGGGCGGGCCGAGCCGAATCGGCTGAGTCGCTGCGGGATCTGCTCGGCGAGGTCGGCCGTGTCTACGTGCCGGCCATGCTCGCCAACGCCCGCGCGCTCGAGGCCGGGGAAGCCGAGTTCGAGACGGTCATCGACGGCAGGCGCTGGGTGCAGCCCGCGTTCCCGTACCAGGGCAAGTGCGTGGCCTGGCTACGTCAGGCGTTCGAGGCGCTGGATTCAAGGTCGGCCCGGGAGGTTCGCCGGGTGCTCGAAGGCACGGGTTGCGAGCCGTTGCTGCCGGAATCGGCTTGACACCCACCGGCCGCGTCCGGCTAGCTGGTCGGCATCGTACCCATTCATCAGTGCCATTTGGGCCATTCGAGACGGAGAACGCCATGATCGACTTCGAGATTCCTCCCGAGACCAGAGCCATCCGCGAGAAGGTACGGCAGTTCGTCCAGAACGAATGCATTCCGGCCGAGAAAGAGCTGGAGACCCGGGAGTTCGAAGACGTCCTCTGGGAGCTTCGCGACAAGGCCCGGGCCCAGGGCCTCTGGTGTCCGTTCATCCCCGAGGAGTACGGCGGCATGGGTCTCCGGCCGCTCGCCAACGCGTTGGTGCAGATGGAGCTCGGCGAGAGCATGCTCGGCGCGCTGGCGCTCAACACGCAGGGCCCCGACGACGCCACCATGCTCACCCTGCTCGAGCACGGCACCGACGAGCAGAAGGACAAGTACCTGAAGCCCCTGCTGGAGGGCAAGAAGCGTATCTGTTACTCCATGACGGAGAAGGCCGCCGGCGCCGACGCCACGGGCATGCAGACTCGTGCCGAGCTGCAGGGCGACCACTGGGTGCTGAACGGCGAGAAGTGGTTCAGCTCGTCGGCGAGCGTGGCCGATATCGCGGTGGTGATGGCGAAGACCGATCCCGACGCGCCCCGTCATCAGCAGTTCAGCACGTTCATCGTCGAGCTGCCGAATCCCGGCTATCAGATCGTTCGCGACATTCCGACGATGGTGCCCCACACGGAGCTGGGCCGGAAGCTCGGCGCGGGCCACGCCGAGATCAAAATCGACAACCTCATGGTGCCGCGGGAGAACGTCCTCGGCGGGCGCGGCCGCGGCTTCGCCATGGGCCAGCACCGTCTCGCCTACGGCCGGCTGCGTCATGGCATGCACAACGTGGCGATGGCCCAGCGTGCGCTGGATCTGGCGGCCGCGCACGTCACCGGCCGCTCCACGTTCGGCCAGCGGCTGGCGGACCGGCAGGGCGTGCAGTGGATGCTGGCCGATTGCGCGGCCGAGCTCTACAAGGCGCGGCTGATGTTGCTGCACATCGCCTACAAGGCCGAGAAGGGCCTGGATCTGCGCCAGGAGAATTCCATCGCCAAGGTGTTTCTCGCCCACATGGTCCATCAGGTGGTGGACACGGCGCTGCAGCTCCACGGCGCCTTGGGCTACAGTCTCGACACGCCGCTCGCCCGCTGGTACGCGAGCGTCCGCGCGCAGCGGCTGGTGGACGGGCCGGACGAGGTTCACCGCTGGCGCGTGGGGCGCAACGTCATCAAGGCGTTCGAGGAGCACGGGACGACGGCGGCCGCGTGCGGCGGTGATCTGCTTTAAAGAAAGAGACAGCTAGCCCGGAGCTCAATGCTGCGCCGGCTGGGAGACCCCAGCGGAACCGACGGGTCGCGGAACGCCGAGTGCGGTGTCCAGAACGCTGCGCCGCTCGCGATCCGCTCGGTGTCGTAGGTGCGGAAAGCCACCACCTCGTTGCGTGCCATCTCCGGAAACGCATACCAGCGATGCCGCTCCGGGTCGTCGGGGGCCAGCACGCCGAGGGTCTCGAAATCCGTGCCGCCACCCGCATAGTCGTACACCTGAATCACCTTCAGGTCGCCGGCGGGGACGGTACGGGCATCACAGAAGGCGATGGGCAAATCCATCCGCGCCGGTCCGGTGTTGCGCCAGAACTGCAGGATCAGCAAGCGCCGGGCGGCATCCACCTGGCTGGCGGTGATGCCGGCGCGGTCCAGAGCTTCGCGAACCTCCTCGCCGGGGTTGCCGTAGCTGCGTCGGACGAGCGCTCCGTAGCTCGCGGCGAAATCCGAATGCACGAAGGTGATGGGCGCGAGATCAAGGTGTCGGCTCGCTTCCTCTGGATTGCGGCGGATGTGCCCGGACACCAGCGCGTGATCGCAGCCCGTCAGCTGGCGGGCCAGCGCCTCGACCTCGGCATAGTGAACGGCGGCAATGGCGTCGCCGTCGTCCCAGTCACGAACGGCGGAGCGGTGATCGACGAGCTGGAATCCGCAGGTTTCCCAGCCGGGCAGCCGCGTCCGCCGGCCGTCGAAGATCGGCACCTCCGTCGGCACGGTGGCATTGCCGTCCGCGCTCCGCGGATCGAGGTAATTGAGCTCGGCCCGGCAGACTATCGGCTCGTGTGGTGCGGTTGCCGCGCTCATAAATTCAGTACCCGAGTTCCTTGTCCACCAGCCCCTCCAGCGGCTCGCCCCGGCGCAGCCGCTCGAGATTGCGGACGAAGCGGTCAAGGTTGCGGCGGGCCCGGTACTGGCTGGCGCCGGCTGTGTGGGGCGTCATGGCGACGTTCGGCAGCGACCACAACGGGCTCTCTGCCGGCAGTGGCTCGCGGGGCGCCACGTCCAGCGCCGCGCCGCGGAGGCGGCCTGCCTCCAGCGCGCCCAGCAGAGCGTCTTCCACCATCACTTCCCCGCGAGTGACGTTGACCAGCCAGGCACCCGGCTTCATGGCCGCGAACGCGCGCGCGTCGAAGCGGCCGCGGGTCTCCGCCGTGAGCGGCACGCACACGGCCAGCACGTCGGACGTGGCCAGCAGCTCTGTGAAGAAATCTGGCCCCTGCACCTCGGCCACCTCGGGCGAGGCAGGAACCGGATCCCGGTCGACGGCTTGCACCGTCATGCCGAACGCGGCCGCGCGCCGGGCCATGGCGCGGCCGGTGCCGCCGAAGCCGAAGATCCCCATGGTGAGCCCGCTGAGCTCGATCTCCTGACGGCGCATTTCCGGGCGGTGGTTCCAGGCGTCGGCGCCGAGCCGGAGCGCGGTGCCGATCTGCCGGGTGAGGGACAGCAGGAGCCCGAACGCGTGGTCCGCCAGGTGATCGCCGACCAGCCCTTTCTCGCTGGTGAGCAGCACCGGGCTCGCCGTGAATTCGTCGTACAGGTAGGCGTCCACGCCGGACGCGATGGCATGCACCCATTTCAGGTTGGGAGCGGCCAGAAAGAAACGCCGCGGGGCAACCCCCAGCACCACGTCGACGCCGGGCGCGTGCTGCAGGACGTCGGCCGGATCGGCGACGATGACCTGGCAGCTCTCGCCGCCGCCGGCGCGGCGGATGCGTCCGATGTCTTCGGCCGAGACTTCCGGCAGGGTCAGTCCGGGGGTAATGAGCACCTTCACGACAGCGCGAGCTCGACGGTACCGATGACCGGGCCGAAGTCGCCCACCCAACGGCACGGGCCGGCGGCGGCCTGGCGGGTGAATGAACCGGTGATGACCCGATCGCCCGCGCGCAGACCGAGACCGAAGGCGTGGAGCTGGCGGGTCAGCGCGCCGATGGAAGTGAAGTGGTCGTCGATGTGACCTTGCGCCGCGATTTCCTCCACCAGGTCGCCGTCCCGGCGCAGCGCCACGACCAGGCCCGGGAAGTCGAAGCCATCCCAGTCGAGCACTTTCGGCGCGCCGTGGACGATGCCCCATTGCGACAGGTCGTCCGCCAGGACATCGGCCGGCGGCGCGCCCCGCTCGAGGCGTTGCTCGGCGATCTCGAAGGCGGGCGACACCGCGGCAATGGCGTCGATGACCGCGTGCCGGTCGGGGTTGCCGGCGAGGTTGCGGCCCAGGGTGAAGCAGAGCTCGTTCTCGACGGCCATGCCGGGCCTGCCGGCCAGCGCCAGGGTGGCGGGAGACGGCAGGATACGACTCGCGAGCAGGTAGCCGAAGGGCCGGAATCCCGCGCCCATGGCGTCGCGGGCGCGTCCCGAGGTGAGACCGACCTTCCAACCGCCGAGGGTTTCTCCGGAAGCCTCCAGCTCGGCGAGGCGCTGGAGCTGTCGGCGCAGTCCGTCGTGAAGCGTCTCGGGCATGCTCCCTTCCCTCTGGTATCACTTCCGGGAGGAGTACGTTAACCGAGTTTTTCGGCGGAGGCACCGGTGGCCCTCATCGACCGCGAGAAAAGACGGTGAGAAAAAAGGCGGTCCCGCAGGGACGTTGGGGATAGGGTCGAAGTGAATCGGGACCGCCCACAAGCTGGTGATTCTCCCGGCTCGGCGTAGCCCGGTATATCCGGATTGCTACGTAGGGGCCGGTGCGTACCGGCGCCGGTCTCTGCACGTTGTATCTCTGCTTCGGTGGGATTACGTTTACCGGGGTTCCCCCGGCGGAGGTACTTGCGTGCGACACGAATTTCGCGTCATCGACACCGACTCGCATCAGATGGAACCGCCCACCATGTGGGCCGAGTACATCGACGCCGGCTATGCCGATCGCGCACCGCGTATCGGCGAGCTGGGCAACGGCCGGCAGGGCATGGTGGTGGAAGGGGAGCCGATCACCCGCCAGACCGGCGCCTACCCCATGGATTCTGCCGAGTTCCTGAAGGCCGTGCGCACCGCCATGGGGCGCTTCGAGCGCACCCGGCAAGCGGGCTACAGTGCCGATTCACGGCTCCAGGACATGGACGAGGAGGGGGTGGACGTCCAGGTCATCTATCCCACCGTGGGCGGACAGATTCTTGGCAAGCCGTTCGCCGACCCGGAATTGCTCGCCGCCGTGTGCCGGGCGTACAACGATTGGAGCATCGAGTACTGCAGCCGCGCGCCGGAGCGCCTGCGTGCGGCGGCGATGCTACCGCTGCAGGCGCCGGATCTGGCGGTCGAGGAGGTGCGCCGCGTCGCTGCCCGGGGCGCCGCCTGCTTCTACCTGCGGCCGAACCCCGTGCAAGGCCGGAATCTGTCCGACCCCGCTTACGACGGGCTGTTCTCTGCCATCGAGGCCAGCGGCAAGCCCATCTGCATTCACGACTCCGGCTCGCCTTACCTGCCGTCGTTCGGCGATCGCATGACCACCCACACCTCGGGTCACATCATCGCGCATCCGTTCGAAGCCATGGTGGCCATGATGAGCCTGATCTGGTTCGGCGCCATCGAGCGCCACCCGCGGCTGAAGGTCGTGCACGTGGAGGCGGACGCGGGGTGGCTGCCCTACTGGCTGCAACGCATGGAGCAGCACTACGAGTTCTCCGGTAACGCGGAGCATCCCCAGCTCACCCGCCGCCCCACCGACTATTTCAAGAGCAACTTTCTGGTGTCGTGCCGCGGCGACGAGGTGACGCTGCCGTCCGTGTGCGAGCTTGTCGGAGACGACTACGTGGCGTTCAACACCGACTACCCGCATCCCGACGGCACCTGGCCGGTGGGCATGCGGGCCCTGGAGCAGCAGCCGCTGCCGGAACAGAGCCTGCGCAAGATCTTCTGGGACAACGCGGCGCCGTTGTTCGGAGTGGCAGGGTCGTGAGCGCTCGAGCCACCGATCTGCCGCAGCCGGGTGCGGGCGCCAAGATGCTGTTTCTCATCCGGCGGCGCCCCACGGCGTCCCGGGAAGAGCTGCTGATGCACTGGTTTGCCAATCACATGCCCGGGGTCATCCACTCCCAGCAGGAGGCGGCCGCCGCCGGCCGCCCGCACGCCTGGCGCTACATCGCCACGGCGTTCGCGGATGGTGACCCGCGGCTGCCCGACGCCTGGGACGGCGTCGCCGCGCTGTGGTGGGACCAGCCGTTGCCGAAGCCGCGCGAGCCCTTCGGCGTGACCCCGCGCGACAGCTTTCAGCAGAAGGCCGAGCCCTACGTGCCATGGGCGACCGTGGAGTACGTGATCGTCGACGGCGCCGAGCGGCTCGCCGTGGAGCCGCTCACCTTGAACGCGCCGTTCCCGACCACCCGGTCGGGTTTCCACAAGGTGACGATTCTCGTGACGGCGCGCGCCGACACCGATTACCAGGCGTTGTACCGCCACTGGCTGACCGTGCACGCGCCGAACGTCGCCTCAGCGCTGGAGGCCGCCGGCGGGTTCCGCTACGTGCTGAGCTTGAGCCTCGATCCTGCGCACGAACCCTACGCCGGCATGGTGGAGTTTTACTTCTCCGAGCCCGGCGGGTGGCAGCGCTTGCGTGCCGCGCTCCAGCCGGACGGCATGGAGCGCTGGGTCGACGCCGCCGGCGTTCGCGTGCTCACTGCGACCACCGAGATGATCGGCATTCCCTGAGCAGCCTCGTTCATCACCGGCCGTTCACGCTCACCACAGCCCGTACTTCTGAACCTCCGCCCGGCCCACCACCATGTGGTGCACCTCGTCGGGACCGTCGGCGAACCTCAAGTGGCGCATGTCGGTGTACAGTCCGGCCAGCGGCGTCCACTGAGAGATGCCTGCGGCGCCGTGCATCTGGATGGCGGCGTCGATGATCTCGCAGACCTTCTCCGGCACCATCGCCTTCACCGCGCTGACGTACACCCGCGCTTCCTTGTTGCCGAGCACGTCCATGGCCTTGGCCGCCTGCAGCACCGCCAGACGCATGGCGTTGATCTCGATGCGGGCGCGCGACACGACTTCCAGGTTCTTGCCCAGCTTGATGATGGGTTTGCCGAACGCTTCCCGGGTGGCGGCGCGCTTCACCATCAGCTCCAGTGCCAGTTCCGCCTTGCCGATGGAGCGCATGCAATGGTGGATGCGCCCCGGGCCGAGGCGCACCTGGGAGATTTCGAAGCCCCGGCCTTCGCCGAGCAGGATGTTTTCTCTCGGCACCCGCACGTCGTTGAAGCGGATGTGCATGTGGCCCCGCGGCGCGTGGTCGTGGCCGAACACCTGCATGCCCTCGAGGATCTCGACGCCGGGCGTATCCGTCGGCACCAGGATCTGCGACTGCTGACGGCTCGGCGGCGCCTCGGGGTCCGTCTTGACCATCACGATCATGATCTTGCAGCGCGGATCGCCTGCGCCGGAGATGTAGAATTTCTCGCCGTTGATGACCCATTCGTCACCGTCGAGCGCGGCGCGGGTGCTGATGTTCTTGGCGTCCGACGACGGCAGGCCCGGCTCCGTCATGGCGTAGGCGGAGCGGATCTCGCCGTCGAGCAGGGGCTTCAACCACTTTTCCTTCTGCTCGGGCGTACCGACCCGTTCCAGCACCTCCATGTTCCCGGTGTCCGGCGCGCTGCAGTTCAGCGACTCCGATGCCAGCGGGCTCTTGCCGAGCTCCACGGCGATGTAGGCGTAGTCGAGATTGGTGAGGCCTTCGCCGTACTCCGAGCCGGGCAGGAAGAAGTTCCACAGCCCGGCCGCTTTCGCCTTGGCCTTGGCGCCGTCCAGCAGCTCGAGCTGGCGCGGGTGCCACGACCACCGGTCGGTCTTTTCCGCATCGAGTGCGAAGAACTCCTCGGTGATGGGCTCCACGTTCTCGTGGATGTGCTTCTTCACGGCGTCCATCAGAGGTTGCGCTTCCTCCGACATGGCCAGGTTGTAAAGATCCGCGTTCAGGTCAGACAAGTGGCTCTCCTTTTTCCGGGTGGTTCGGCTGCTCCAGCGGTTCGGACGCACTATAACGCAACACCGCAACCCATGACGGCGACTCCCCGGGCGGCGTCGCGTGTTGGTGTGGCATCAAGCTTGCTAGATCGAGCTTGCCATCAGCATGTGAGGAAAAAAGGGCGAAGTTTCCCGAGAGTCGACGAGAGTCGAGAAGTACCAGGAACCAGGAGATCCAGCAAATGAACAAAGATCAGTGGCAGGGCAAGTGGAAGCAGCTCACTGGCCAGGTGAAGGAGCAGTGGGGCAAGCTGACCGACGATGACATGAGCCAGATCGGCGGTGACCGGGATCAGCTCGAAGGCAAGATACAGGAGCGTTACGGCATCGCCCGGGAAGACGCTCGCAAGCAGATCGAAGACTTCGAGCGGCGTGTCTGATCCGCTCCGGATGGCCCGCCGTCCGGCGGCCATCCGCAGCAGATGAGGCAGGGCGCTCCGCCGGGAGCGCCCTGACCGCGTTCACCGCACCAGCGAATCCGCAGAGAGCACCAGGGTGCCGGTGGTCGACAGGCTGCCGCCGGTGCCGTTGACCACGCAGGTCCGTGCGGCCGTCTGCTTGCCGCCGATGCCATTCACGCCGTCCTCGGCCGTTCCGGACAGTTGCCGGTAGGCTTCCACCAGAAGCTGCATGCCGTACATGCCCGAGTGGTTGAACGACAGGCCGCCGCCGTTGGTGTTGATGGGCAGCCGACCGCCGGGCGCCGCGTGGCCGTCCTTCCACAGCCGCCAACCCTCCCCGCGGGGGGCGAGGCCGAGCATCTCGGCGGTGATGCAGGCGGTGATCGTGAAGGAATCGTAGATCATCGCCATCTCCATGTCGTCAGGGCCCATGCCCGCCATTCGGTAGGCATCGGCGCCGGATGCGGCTGCCGAGGTGGCGGTAAAGTCTTCCATCTCCATGATGTTGGAATGGCTCATGTTCTCCGCAGCGCCGGATATCCACACCGGCTCCGTCTTCACGCTTCTCGCCACTGCCGGGCTCGCGAGCAGCACGGCGCCGCCGTAGTCGGTGACCAGACAGCAGTGCAGCAGGGTCAGCGGCCAGGAGATCATGCGGGCGTTCATCACGTCGTCCACCGTGATGGGCCCGCCGTTGGGGTGGCTATCCTTGGAGTGCATGACCGCGCGCGGATTGAGGGTCGCCCACTGGCGCGTCACCACGGCGATGTGTGCAAGATCCTCCGCCGTCGCGCCGTAGCGGTGCATGTAGCGGGTCATGGCGTGGGAATAGTTGGAAGGAGCGCCGGAGAATCCGTACGCCATGGTCATCTCCATGCCCGGGCCTGCCGGCATACCGCCGCGGCGCCCGCCGCCGCGCTCCGACCAGCCCGCCTGGCCGTGGCTCACCAGCGCCACGTCGATGATGCCGGCGTAGATGGCGGCAAGGGCGTGGTGGACGTGCATCTGGAAAGAGCAGCCGCCCACCGAGGTGGTGTCGATGTACCTCGGATGCAGCCCCAGGTGCTCGGCGAGCTCGGACGACCAGCCTGCGGAGAAGATCCCGTCGATGCGGGAGATGGGAATTCCCGTCTGTTCGCTCACGGCCTTGATGGCTTCGACGTGCAGCGCGAGGGATGTCTTCGGGCTGGCGGGATAGCCGATGTCGCGTGCTTCGGCGGCGCCGACGATGGCGGCCGCATTGGACAGCTTCGACGTCATCGCTCGTCCTCCACCACGCGCCAGAAGGGTATGTGCACGTCCTCCGATGCCGGTTCGAACTCCACGCGCACACGGGCGCCGATGCGGATGGATTCGGGTTCGGCCGCGTCGACCCCGCGCAACACCGTGGCCATCCGGTCACCTTCATTGAGATCGATGTAGGCGGTGACGAAAGGCACCTCGTCCTGCCAGCCGCCGAACGCCCGGTGCTGGACGGCGAACGTGTGGATGCGGCCCTCGCCGCTGCCTTCGATCCATTCGATCTCGGTGGCATGGCAATGCGGGCAGATGTGGCGCGGATACCAGTGCACCCGGTTGCAGCTGGTGCAGCGGGGCAGCATGAGCCTGCCTTCTCTGGCACCTTCCCAGAACGGCTGGGTCAGCGCCGACGGACGTGGAATGGGCTTGTTGTAGTCCAATGGTCCTCCTCCCTTCGGCGAAATGCGGTGGCTATATTCGGCGGCGTAGGATACCTTCACGAGGCGGGGGACGCACCGTTTGGGGGGTGGATGAAAGCATCGGATCTGTTCGTCAAAGCGCTCGAAGCCGAGGGCGTGGAGTACGTGTTCGGCATCCCGGGTGAAGAGAACCTCGACCTTCTGGAATCCCTGCGGAACTCCTCGATTCGGCTGGTGCTCACCCGTCACGAGCAGGCGGCAGGATTCATGGCGGCCACCTACGGCCGGCTGACCGGCAAGGCGGGGGTATGCATGTCGACCCTCGGCCCCGGCGCTACCAACCTGGTCACGGCAGCCGCCTACGCTCAGCTCGGCGCCATGCCCATGGTGATGATCACCGGCCAGAAGCCGGTGAAGTCCAGCAAGCAGGGCCAGTTCCAGATCATCGACGTGGTCGACATGATGCGGCCCATCACCAAGTTCACCCACCAGATCGTCAGCGGCGAAGCGATTCCGACGCGGGTGCGCGAGGCGTTCCGCCGCGCCGAGGAGGAGCGTCCCGGGGCGACGCATCTCGAGCTGCCGGAGGACATCGCCGACGAAGAGACGGCGGCGCCGCTGACCCCCGCCAGCCAGTCGCGGCGGCCCATCGCCGAGGACAAGTCCATCCGCATCGCTGCCGAGGCCATCGCCCGGGCGCGGCGGCCGTTGCTGCTGATCGGCGCCGGGGCCAACCGCAAGCTCACGTCGAAGATGCTCAGCCAGTTCGTCGACGAGGTGGGCATCCCGTTCATGACCACCCAGATGGGCAAGGGCGTGGTGGACGAAACCCACGAGCTGTTCCTCGGCAACGCGGCGCTCTCCGACAACGATTTTCTGCATCGCGCCATCGTCAAAGCCGACCTGATCATCAACGTGGGCCACGATGTGGTGGAAAAGCCGCCGTTCTTCATGGTGGACGATCGGCTCAAGGTCATTCACGTCAACTTCAGCTCTGCCGTCGTCGATCCGGTCTATTTTCCCCAGATCGAGGTGGTCGGCGACATCGCCAACAGCATCTGGCGCATCAAGGAACGCCTGGTCACGCAAGGGCACTGGGATTTCGACCACTTCCGGACGGTGCAGCAGCGGTTGTCCGCGCACATCCTCGAAGGCAGCGACGACGACGGCTTTCCGGTGCGGCCCCAACGGCTGGTGGCCGACGTGCGGCGGGTGATCCCCGACGACGGCATCGTCGCCCTGGACAACGGCGTCTACAAGATCTGGTTCGCGCGCAACTACCGGGCGCGACTGCCCAACACCGTGCTGCTGGACAATGCGCTGGCGACGCATGGGAGCCGGCCTGCCGAGCGCCATGGCCGCGCACCTGGTCTATCCGGACCGCCCTGTCACCGCCATCTGCGGCGACGGCGGCTTCATGATGAATTCCCAGGAGCTCGAAACCGCCGTGCGGCTCGGCATGAACCTGGTGGTGGTGATTCTGCGCGACGACGCCTACGGCATGATCAAGTGGAAGCAGGCGAATCTGGGTTTCGCCGAGTGGGGTCTGGACTACGGCAATCCCGACTTCGTGAAGTATGCCGAGTGCTACGGCGCCACCGGGCACCGGGTGGCGGCGGCCGCGGAGTTCGCGCCACTGCTCGAGCGCTGCCACCAGGCCGGGGGCGTGCACCTGATCGACCTGCCGGTGGACTACTCCGACAACGACCGGATCCTGAACCGCGAGATCAGGGAGCTGAGCGCGTCGCTCTGATCCGCGCGGAGCCCTGAACGCCTCGGCAAAGGTGAGCACGAGCATGTTGCGAGACAGCTATCCCTACTATCTGGCGAACGAAGCCCGATCCCCGAACGCAGACCTGGTGGTCACGGACAAGTATTCCGGTGAAGCCGCCACGCGGGTCGCGCTGGCCGACGCGGCGGCCATCGACGAGGCCATCGGCGCCGCCGCGGCCGGACAGGCGCAGATGGGGGCATTGCCGCCCTACCAGCGTCAGGCGGTGCTGAATCACTGCGTGGCGCGGTTTCACCGAGCGCCGGGAGGAGCTGGCCCTGGCGCTCTGCATCGAGGCGGGCAAGCCGATCAAGGACGCCCGCGGCGAGGTGACCCGGCTGATCGATACCTTTCGGGTGGCCGCCGAGGAGGCGGTGCGGATCGGCGGCGAGTACCTGAACCTGGAGATCTCGGAGCGCGCGCGCGGCTACCGGGGGATCACCAGGCGCGTGCCCATCGGCCCGTGCTCGTTCATCTCGCCGTTCAACTTTCCGCTGAACCTGGCGGCCCACAAGGTCGCGCCCGGCCATCGCCGCCGGCTGCACGTTCGTGCTGAAGCCGGCCAGCCGCACGCCCGTGGGCGCGCTCATCATCGGCGAGGTGCTGGCGGAAACCGATCTGCCGCACGGCGCCTTCTCGATTCTGCCCTGCAGCCGCGACGGCGCGGATCTGTTCACCACGGACGAGCGGCTGAAGCTCCTCAGCTTCACCGGCTCGCCGGACGTGGGCTGGAAGCTCAAGGCGCGGGCCGGCAAGAAGCCGGTGGTGCTGGAGCTCGGCGGCAACGCCGCCTGCGTGGTGGACGCCGATGCCGACCTCGACGACGCCGTCGAGCGGATCGTGTTCGGCGCGTTCTACCAGTCGGGCCAGAGCTGCATCAGCGTGCAGCGGGTGCTGGTGCACGAGTCGCGCTACTCGGAGTTCAAGCGCCGATTTCGCGACGCGGTGCGTCGCGCTGCCGGCCGGCGATCCCGCGGGACGAGAGCACCTTCATCGGCCCGATGATCGACGAAGGTGAGGCGAAACGCCTCGAAGGCTGGATCGACGAGGCGCGGCAGCGCGGCGCGAGGGTGCTCTGCGGCGGCGAGCGTGAGGGCGCCATGCTCGAGGCCACGGTGCTCGAGGACGTGCCGAGGGACTGCTCGCTCTACTGCCAGGAGGCCTTCGGGCCGGTGGCGCTGCTCGAGCCCTTCAGCGACTTCGACGCGGCGCTCGAGGCGGTGAACGACAGCGCTTTCGGGCTGCAGGCCGGCATCTTCACCCGCGACCTCTACAAGGCGCAGAAGGCCTGGGACGTGCTCGAGGTGGGCGGGGTGGTGATCGGCGACGTGCCGTCCTGGCGGGTCGACAACATGCCCTACGGCGGCGTGAAGGACAGCGGCCTCGGCCGGGAAGGCATTCGCTACGCCATCGAGGACATGACCGAGCTGCGCTTGCTGGTGATTCGCGATCCGGGCACTTGAACCGCGGGGAGCCCTCAGCGCTACCGGGTGGCGCCGAGAACTCCTGCAGCAGTCGCGGTTCGCTCAAGCGGCCTTGGAGTTCCCCTTGACCATCTCCAGCGCCAGCTCGGGCAGCACTTCCTTCAGCTGTTCCAGGCTCTGCGGCCTGGACTTCACGGTGGCCGAACGAACCACGACGCCGCGGCTGGTCTTCAGGGTTCCCGTGGCCGGCTCGAAGCGCCAGGCGCAGAACCGTCTGCCGTTGTAGGTGCGCCAAACGCCTTCCAGGCGCACCTCGTCGGCGTGGATGAATTGGTGGGGCATGTCGTCGTCTCCGGGCGTCACTCTGGTCAGGGTGAGCCTAGAGTGTCCCTGTCCATCAATCCGTGAAGCGGATCACGGTTGGCCTGCGGTTTGTAGCGGCTGTGTAACGGTGGCGGTGTTGCTCGACCCGAGCAGTGGCGCGCCAGTCGGCTGCGGCGGGGCATGGCGGCGGAAGCGAATGAACGGTGCCGCCTGAAGCTGACGGCCCGCCCGCGGATGCTCCACCCACACCATCAGACCGTTGCTGTGCGCCTGCTCGCTGTCGGCGAGATCCTCGGGAAACACCACTTCGCCCGCTGGCACGTTCTCGGCTTCGCAGCGAGCGATCCACTCCGCTGTGGTCCGGCCGCGGAACCGCGCCTCGATCTCTGCTTGGCACTGCACGCAGTAGGCGAGGTAGGCAGGATCGTCCGGGTTCCAGTTGGGGTCGTCCCGGTGCAGGAAGTCGGTCTCCATGGCGCGCCTTGCCCTGGCCCTGAGCGGAGCCGACAGCGCGCCGATGAATACCGCGCCGTCGCGGGTGTTGTAGGCGCGGTAGAAAGCCTGGCTGGGCACCTTGGTGATGGCCGCCCGGGCGTTGCGAAGCTCGCCGTAGCTTCCGCCCCTGGCGCGAATGGCGCGCATCCGCTCCCTGACAGGATTGCGCACGCGATCGTCGGCGGCCGGGACGTCGCCGGTGCGCCCGCCCTGCAGGTACGACGCCACCGCGAGCTTGGAAAGCCGCACCGTGTCGCCGCTGGCGGTGCGCCGGCGCTGAAACAGGCCCGCGGACACGGCGAGGGCGGCGAACATGCCGGCGGCGCGCTCGATCATGTCGGTGGAGTGAATGGCGGCCGGCGCGCCGTCCTCGAGCATCGGCGTCAGCCGCCGGCGAATTCGGCGTCGCCGGTCACCCGCTTGACCAGGGTGCCGGCGGCGATCGTCGCGCTACCGCCGTCGAGCTCGTTCAGGATGGCGAGCCGCTCCATGGATATGCTGGAGGGGTGTTTCTGCTGGAACTCCGCCAGGGTCGTGGTCCGATCGACGGCGACGATGTGCATCGTCGCCGGCTGAACCGACAGGATCTTCGGGTCGTCGAGGGGCGCGAAGCTGGCGGCCACATCCTCGAGCACCTGCTGCTGCTCCCGGAACGCGCCGGAAGGCGCGTAGGCGAGCACCTGATAGACGTTGCCCCGGTAACCGATGAAGGTGGCATAGCCGGTCACCGTGGTGTTCCGGGTCTGCGCCTGGAACGCCGCAGCGGCCGCGGGCAGGCCGTGAATGGTCTGCTCGGCCGGCGTGCCCGGGCGTATCCCCTGCTGGCTCAGAAACTGGCGCAGGGCCGACGACGGGTCGTCGCCCTGCGCCAGAGTGAGCTCTGCGGCGGCGTCGCCCTCGGGGCTTTGCGCGACCACTGCCCGGGAAAGGTTGCTGGTCTGCCAGTCTGCTGGCACCGAGAAGCGGAACTCGAGCTCGGGATGATAGAACGTGCCCTCGCGGAAGAAGCCGTTGCGGGGATTGTTTCCGTAGGCGATGCCGTCGATGTGATGGAGGTAGTCGTCCCGGCCGACGATCACTTGGGGATTCCGCGAAATCACGCCCTCCAGACGCTTTCGCACCGCCTCGATACGCTCCTCCGGCGCGGGGTGGGTGGAGAACCAGCTCGGCAGCGCGCTCTGGTCGCCCTGCTCGGACACACGCCGCAGAGAGTCGAAGACGTTGGCCATCTCGCGGACGTCGTAATCGTGCTTTCGGGCATAGCCGAACCCCAGCTCATCGGCCTGGCGCTCGGCGTCGCGGCTGTACTTCAGCATCAGCAGGTTCACCCCGAGCCCGGCCAGGTTGCCCAGTGGCCGCGCTTCCGGCACCAGGATCATGCCGACACCGAGGCCGAGCTGGGCGAGCTGCTGGCGGCTCATCTGAGCCACCGAATGACGAGCCGTGACGTGGCCGATCTCGTGGCCGAGCACCGTCGCCAGCTCGGCCTCGTTGGTCATGAGATTCATCATGCCGCGGGTCACGTAGATGAACCCGCCGGGCAGGGCGAACGCGTTGGGGGACGGATCGTCCACCACGTGGAAGGCCCACGGCAGGTCCGGGCGCTCGGTGTCGGCCGCCAGTTTCTGGCCGATGCCGGACACGTACTGCTGAAGCTCCGGATCGTCCACCATGGCCATGCTCTGGCGGACCTGCTCGGCGCTCTGGCGACCGATCTGGATCTCCTGGGATCGGGAGATCAGCGCTAGCTGGGGCTCCCCGGTGGCCGGGTTGATGGCACATCCGGCGGGCAGCCAGATGAACAACACCGCGACCGCGAGGCGGCGGCCGACCGCTCGTTTCATGCACGTCTCCACCTGTGCAGGTGGGACCACCATGCAACTTTCGTGCAGCGCGCTGCTACCGGGTAGGGGAGGGTTTACGCGGGGCGGCCCGGCTGCGGCGGGTCGGCGCTTTGCGCCTGCCCGATGTCTTTCCGCGCGACGTGCGCGGCGTGGAGCCTCGGATGAACTCGCTGATGCTGGACCGGAAATTGAAGCAGCGCTCCAGGATCGCGAGATCCGACCTGGGCACCGACGCTTCCGTCATGTATTTCCGCCACGACTCCGTCACCGAGAGTACCTCACGGGCGATCTCCAGCGCTTCGCCGCGATCGATCCCCATGCGGTGGGCGGCCGCCTCGATGTTGTCGCGGCTCGGGCTGTTGCCGAACGCGCCGAGGGCAATGGCGTGCGACCCTTGCAGGCCGGTGTTGGGCACGATGTCGTAGCCCGGCGTAAACCGGTACTCGCTCTCGCTCGCGAGTTTGTAGAACGCGTGGTTGCGCAGATGGTCGTCGGTGTTGCCGATGCCGACGTTGAACAGCATGCGCCGGAATATCTGCTGCGCCAGCTTGTCGGTGGTTGAACCGATGCGTTTACCGAGCTGCAGGATGCCTGGGTACGACATGGCCGCCTCGTCGAACTGGGTAATGTCGAACTTGTTGATGAGGCTCGCCACCGATACCAGATGATGCTGGCCGTCCAGGCCCCTGTCGAAGCGTTCCACCAGCAGCACCGGCCCGCGCGCGGTTTCCGTCATGGCGACGTCGGGCACGTCGATGCCCGCCGAACGCGCCATGCGCATGGAAGCGCACTCCACGCCGCACATGTCCACCAGGTCGCCGTCGCGGCCGAACTTGGCGATCCAGTGGCGGCCTTCGTGCTCGATCAAGGTCTTTGGCCGGGCGCCGCCAAGGCCGCTGCCGTGGAAGAAGTAGGGCTCGAGCGTGCGGTCCACCTCCCGGCCCGCCTCGATGTCGTCGGCGATGTGCTGCAGATGCACCAGGTTCTCGAACGGACGTGCTGGCGTGGGCTTCGGCTGGTCGCGGATTCCGGCGGTGAAGTGGAGGGCGCCCACGCCTTCGCCGGACGCCGCCAGCAGGAACTCCACATGGCTCACCGGCGGCGGGCGCCGGGTCTTGCTGAGCTGACGCCGGCCCCACTCGTCGGGACCCGCGTCGATGAGCACGCCGAACACGCCCGGCGTCTCACGGGTGCGCACGTTGACATGGATGCCGTCGGTGAGCGGCAGGTTGATGGGATCCAGTGCAAAGGCGCGCGGGTTGTCGAGATAAGCCCGCGCGTACTTGAAGCGCCCCTGCTTCTCATCCACCAGAAGCTGGCCCGCCAGCACCTTGCTGCCGTCGCCGAGGTCAGCGTGAACGAACAGCTTCTCGGCCATCAGATCTCCCACTCGTCGTCGGCGGCGCGGCCAGGCGGGGCCGAGCCGCTTGTGCGCCCGTGCCGTGCCCGCTGCCGCAGCGCACTGCGCCCCAGGGCCTCGCCGAGGACGTCGTCGCCGGCGGCCAGCACGGAATCCAGGGCCGTCGGCACGCCGAATACGTCCAGCAGCGACACGTAGGCCGCCACCATGATCCGGGGTGAGCCTGCTTCCACCTTCTTGACCGAGCTTTCCGACAGACCCGCCTTGCGAGCCGTCTGCTGCTGAGTCCAGTTGCGGCGCAGGCGCGCTTCCCTCAGGCGCCCGCCGAGGGCGGCGAGCGAGCCCACGGCGGCGTCGCTGACCACGGCGTGCGCCTTGGAGTGACGCGGCATATGAAGCTCCTGAAGGAATTTGTCGTTGTATATAGAACCAAATCATTCATTTAGCAAACTGAGATTCATATGCAGCTTTAGTCGCTGAAAGCAGATCTATACACAGCTTTAGCCTGAAGTTCCTGCTGAGGTTTTGAAGCTTTCTGGCCTCCAAGCCAGGTATATGCGGGTTCTTTTGCGCTTCTAGTCGGCTTGCCATCTGCAATTTGTAGCCATGTATCGGCAACTAATCCTTGACGTTAAGCGCGAGGTGGCGCAGTATGCGTAGCCATGCACATCGACGCCGTCCCCAACCGGACCTCGCGCCCCACCTACCTTCTGCGCGAGTCGTACCGTGAGGGAAAGAAGGTCTGCAAACGCACGCTCGCGAACCTCTCGGCCCTCTCCGACGAGCAGATCGATGCCATCCGCACCGTGCTCTCCGGGCGTGAGCGTGCGGCCCGTGGAGGAGCTGTTTGAGACGGTTCGCTCGCCCCACCACGGCCACGTTCAAGCCGTCCGTGTAGCCATGCAGCGGCTTGGCTTCGAGTCGCTCATCGCCGTCGCGCCGCAGCGCCGAGCGCGATCGGGTCTGCGCGATGGTCGCAGCCCGGATTCTCTCCCCCGACAGCAAGCTCGCCACCACGCGCTGGTGGCATACGACGACGCTCGCCGAGGAGTTCGGCGTCGAGGGCGCGGACGAAGACGATTGCTACGCGGCGATGGACTGGCTGCTCACGCGCCAGGACCGGATCCAGAAGAAGCTCGCGCAGCGGCACCTGAGCGAAGGCGCGCTCGCGATGTATGACCTAAGCTCCAGCTACTTCGAAGGCAGCTGCTGCCCGCTCGGGAAGATCGGCCACAACCGCGACGGGAAGAAGAACAAGCTGCAGGTCAACTACGGTTTGCTGACCAACCGTGGTGGATGTCCGATCGCCGTCTCGGTGTATCCCGGCAACACGAACGATGCGAAGACGCTGATGCCGCAGGTGGCGCAGTTGCGCGAGGAGTTCGGGCTCGAGCGCATCGTGCTGGTCGGGGACCGCGGCATGATCTCGCACAAGGCGATCGGCGAGCTGCGCGAGCTCGAGGGGCTGAGTCCTGGATCACGGCGCTGAAGAGCTCCCAGATCCGCAGCCTCGTTGAGGGCGAGGCGCTGCAGCTGGGGCTGTTCGACGAGCGCTCGCTCTTTGAGCTCGCCCACGAGGAGTACCCGGGCGAGCGGCTCATCGCCTGCCGGAACCCGGAGCTTGCGAAGCTGCGCGCGTACAAGCGTCGGCAGTTGCTCGAGGCGACGAAGCGAAGAGCTCGAGAAGATGCGCGCGAGCGTGCGCCGCGGCCGGCTCGAAGGGCGAAGACAAGATCGGCGTGCGCGTCGGGCGCGTCGTCAACAAGTACAAGGTCGCCAAGCACTTCGAGCTGAAGATCGAGGAGGGGCGCTTCGACTTCACCGTGCTCGAGCGAGCAGGTCGCCGCCGAGGCCGCGCTCGATGGGGTCTACGTCATTCGCACCAACGTGCCCGAAGCGACAGATGTCGGCGCCTGAGACCGTGCGCAGCTACAAGGGGCTCTCGGAGGTCGAGCGCGCGTTCCGCTCACTGAAGACGGTCGACTTGAAGGTGCGCCCGATCCACCACTGGCTCGAGGACCGAGTCCGCGCACACATCTTCCTGTGCATGCTCGCGTACTACGTCGAGTGGCACATGCGCGAGGCATGGCGGGAGCTGCTGTTGACCGATGAGGATATGGCGGCCAAAGCGAATCGTGATCCGGTCGCCCCAGCACGGCGATCACAAGCAGCGCTGCAGAAAATCACAAAACGCACTCACGACGACGGCACGCCGGTGCATAGCTTTGGCACGCTCCTGGCGGAGTTATCCACCATCGTCCGCAATACCTGCACCACCCGGAAAGCCGCCTTGGACGGCACATTCCAGATGCTGACAAGTCCGAACACGATCCAGCGGAGAGCGCTGGGGTTGCTTGAAAAGATCGCTGTGTAGACAGCCGACCGACACCAAGAAGTTGATCAACCCATTGATTTACTTCGCAGTTCTACGCAACCTCAAGGGGAACTTCAGTTTAGCCAGCGCGTCTGTGCCGCCAGCGCGCTCAGCGCGCTTCGTTGCGACGCCCGTAGAGCCGGGTGAGTCCGGTTGCTCCGACGCCGTGGACACCACCGAAGCCGTCACCACGAGGGTCGCCACGGTCCACGGCAGAGGCTGGCCGTACTCGGCGGCTGCAAAGCGGCGTAGTAGAGGCGTCGCCACGCCCATCGGCCCGAACCATCCCATGAACAGCGCGTCCCGCCAGCTGCCAGGGACGACGACAGGCGCCACAGCAGCAGCATGGCAGGCAGCCGCCGCAGCAGCAGCACGCCGGCACCAACGCGCGCGCGCGCCAGCCGAGGTGCTGCCAGTCGGTCCACGGCAATGAAGTGCCCATCACCAGAAAGATGGGGAGCTCGAAGAAGCGCAGCAGCGTCTCGTGGGCGAGATTCTTCTGCGTCTTCCAGCTCGCCGATGATGTACCGGTTGGCGACAGTCCCGAGACGAACACCGCCAGCAGGCCGTCCAGATGGATCAGCTCGGGTCACCCCGAGCAGCAGCAGCATCAGGCCAGGCCCACGGACAGCAGCGAGCTGCGTTCGACGTAGCGGGACTCGGCTGCCCAGGCCGTGACCCGGCCCGCGGCGTAGCCGCACAGCCAGCCGAGCACCACGGCGCCGAGGACCTCCCTCAGCACCACGTGCAGGAACCAGTGCACGAGCGGTGCCGGCTGCCGGGGGCTCATGATGAGCAGCGGCAGCATCACGAACGGCAGCGCCAGCGCGTCGTTGGCGCCGGATTCCGCAGCAGGGCCTGCCGCAGCCGCGCCGGGACCCAGCGTTCCGCGAGCCTGCCCGTGGCGATGGTGCCCGCGATCACCGGATCGGTGGGCGCCAGCACGCCGCCCACCAGCAGCGCCGGGACGAAGCCTGATCCCAGGCACAGCGCCGCGATGCCGCTGCCGGTGAGCCACATGATGGGCAGGATGAGGCCGAGGAAGAATCCCAGCGTACCCCAATGGCGGCGCACGTAGCTGACCGGCAGGGTCAGCGCCACGTCCATCAGGGCGATGCCCAGCGTGAGACGGGCGCGCCTTCTTCCACCACCCGGGCGTTGCCCCCGAGGCTCTCGAGCGATCAGCCACCCGGACACCGGACCGACGAGGACACCCACCGCCAGGGCAACGACCGGCTCGGAGACGTGCCAGCGGTTGCGGATGAGGCCAGAGCTGACCCCCAGCACCAGCAGCACGCCTCCGACGATGGCGATGAAGCTGTCGAATTCGTGGCTGGTCATCGGATCAGTGCGTGAACGCAACTGTCGTGCCAGCCAGCGCCCGGCGTGGGCTGACGCAGGCCACCTCGAGGCCAGGTGCCTCCCGCGTCGAATCTCGAACGGTCGATGCGCGCTTCACGCGCCCTGGAAGTTGTGACCGGCGAAGTCCCAGTTCACCACCTGCCAGAATGCGTTCAGATAGCTGCCTTTGTCGTTGCGGTAGTCGATATAGAACGCGTGTTCCCAGGTGTCGCAGGTAAGCAGCGGCGTGCGATCGGTTCCCAGCGGATTGTGGGCGTTCTGGTGCTTGCTCTATGGCGAGGCCGCCGTCCGCCGTTCTGACGAGCCAGACCCAGCCCGAACCGAACAGCGTGGTCACGGCATCGTTGAACTGCTCTTTGAACTGGTCGGTCGATCCGAAGGCGTTGCGAATGGCATTGCCCAGTTCGCCTTCCGGCTCGCCGCCGCCGTCGGGGCTCATGCACTGCCAGTAGAACGTGTGGTTCCAGACCTGCGCGGCGTTGTTGAATATACCGCCCTCGCCGGTGCTGGTGATGATCTTCTCCAGCGGCATGTCCTCGTACTCGGTGCCGTCGATAGCGCCGTTCAGCTTCTTGACGTAGCCGGCGTGGTGTTTGTCGTGGTGATAGTCCAGCGTCTCCGCAGAGATGTGGGGCTCCAGCGCATCCTTGGAGTAGGGCAGGGGGGGTAGCTCGTGTGCCATGTCTGTCATTCCTCTGAGCGGTTCGTGCCGCTCGCGAAGCAAGGAGCAAGCCAGCCCATGGAGTTTTCGCGGTCCCATGAAGGACGGCACAGCCGTTGCAGCCGCCGGCGGAGCACCGCTTAAAAGAGGACGAAGAGATGAAAGCAGTCGTCTGGCATGGACCGCGAGACGTTCGTGTGGATCGGGTGAGCGATCCCCGGATCCAGCAAAGCACCGACGCCATCGTGCGCATCACCAGCACCGCCATCTGCGGCTCGGACCTGCACCTGTACGAGGTGCTGGGGCCGTTTCTCGACGAAGGCGACATTCTCGGACACGAGCCCATGGGAATCGTCGAGGAAGTGGGCGCTGACGTGCATCACATCAAGCCGGGCGATCGGGTGGTGATTCCCTTCAATATCAGTTGTGGTGATTGCTATATGTGCCATCTGGGGCTGCATTCGCAATGCGAGACCACCCAGGTGACCGACCAGGGCTGCGGCGCCGCCCTGTTCGGCTACACCAAGCTGTACGGTCAGGTTCCAGGGGGCCAGGCGGAACTGTTGCGCGTACCCCAGGCGCACTTCGGTCCCGTGAAGATCCCGGAGGGGCCGCCCGACGAGCGATTCCTGTATCTGTCGGACGTGCTGCCCACGGCGATGCAGGCGGTGGAGTACGCCAGCATACCGGAAGGAGGCAGCGTCACCGTGCTCGGCCTCGGGCCCATCGGCCAGATGAGCGCACGGATTGCGCGCCATCGCGGGGCGCGCGTGATCGCCGTGGAACCGGTGGCCGAACGTCGCGAGATGGCCGGCCGGCACGACATCGAAGTTCTGGACCTCAACGCTGCTGATGACGTGGGCGAGGCGATACGCGAGCAGACTGGCGGTCGCGGCACGGATTCCGTGATCGATGCAGTGGGCATGGAGGCGCACGGTTCACCGGTCGGCAAGCTCGCGCAGAACCTGACCGTCGCTGTTGCCCGACCCTGCGGCCCGGACGCTGATCGAGAAAGCCGGCGTCGACCGGCTGAATGCGCTGCTGACCGCCGTGGACACGGTGCGCCGCGGCGGCACGGTGTCGGTCATCGGCGTCTATGGCGGCACCGCCGATCCGTTGCCGATGATGACCATGTTCGACAAGCAGGTTCATCTCCACATGGGCCAGGCGAACGTCAAGCGGTGGATCGGCGACCTCATGCCACTCCTGACCGACGAGGCCGATCCGCTGGGCGTGGAAGACCTTGCCACTCATCGGTTGCCGCTGAGCGAGGCGGCCCGCGGCTACGAGATCTTCCAGAAGAAAGCCGACGGTGCCATCAAGGTGGTGCTGAACCATGACGGCGTTGCCGAAAGATCGTCGCCTCGACAGCACCCTGGCGCTTGCTCAGGGACGGCTACGACTTCATTGGCCGGCGTTGCCGGCAGTTCGGCACCGACGTCTTCGAGACCCGACTGATCGGGCAGACGACCATCTGTGTCAGCGGTGCGGACGCAGCGCGAACGTTTTACGACACCCGGCGGATGGAACGTCATGGCGCCGTGCCCCGCTGGCTGATGAACACCCTGTTCGGTAAAGGCGGTGTGCAGGGGCTCGACGGTGAGGCCCATCGGAACCGAAAGTAGATGTTTCTACGTCTCATGACGCCGCGAGCGCCTGCAGGAACAGTGCCGTCGCGTGGCCACCGAGGTCTGCGCCGCGCCGCACAGGGATTGGCGCAACAGAATCAGGTAGTGCTGCTGGACGAGGTCGAGCAGGTGCTCTGCCGGGCCGTCTGTGACTGGGCGGGCGTGCCGCTGGCTGCCGGGGGAAGTCGAGCAACGCACCCGGCAACTGGACGATATGATCGCCGGCAGCGGGTCGGTCGGTCTGCGGCATTGGCAGGCGCTGCGCTCGCGGCGCCGCGGCGAAGCCTGGGCGGGCGCGGCTGGTGGAACAGGTGCGCGACGGTCGGCTGAAGGTGGCCGACGATACCCCGCTGGCCCACCTGGCCCGGCACCCGACATCGACGGCCATCTGCTCGAGCCGCGGATCGCGGGGGTGGAGCTGCTGAATATCCTGCGGCCGACGGTGGCGATGGCCATCTTCATGGTGTTCGGCGCGCTGGCGGCGCACCGCTATCCCCGAAGCCCGACAGGCGGTGTCGATGGCGGCGACGCGACCTGACCGCTTCGTGCAGGAGGTACGCCGGTTCTTCCCGTTCTTTCCCTTCGCGGCCGCGCGGGTTCGGGAGCCGTTCCTCTGGCAGGACTATCCATTTCCCCGGGCCGGCGGGTGCTGCTGGACCTGTACGGGACGACCACGACGCCCGGATCTGGGACTCGCCGCAGCTGTTCCGACCGTGCGCTTCGCTGATCGCGAGCCCGAGGCATTTCGAGCTCATTCCGCAGGGCGGCGGCGACCACGCGGTGAATCACCGGTGCGCCGGCGAGTGGATCACCATCGGGCTCATGAAGACGTCCCTCGGTTTTCTGCTGAAGGAGCTGGACTACGGCGTGCCCCAGCAGGATCTGACCGTGCCGCTGGACCACTTCCCGACCCTGCCGCGCAGCCGCTTCGTCATGGACTCCGTCCGAGCGCCTGCGCCGCCGTGACCGCGACGGTCGAGCGAGGTGTCACCGGCGCGCGGCCGGCCGTCACCGGCGCGCGACGATGGCGTCGACGAGCTCGTCTCTTGCTCATGGTGCTGCGCCCGGGAATGTCCAGCCGCTGAGCCTGCGGTACAGCTCGCCCTTGGAGCGCCCCTCGAGATCCTGGCGCCCGACGGCCGCGGGCGCTTTGCGGCCGGCGCTTGGTGGACGCGCGCGTTTCGTGCTGCCGCCTTCCCACGCTCTGCTTCAACATCTGCATGAGATCGATGATCTCCGCGTCTTCCCGCCGGCTCGGTTCGGCGGCTTCGGGCCGTGGACCACGTCCCGGCCGCCGCGCAGCTTGTCCTGCACCAGCTCCTCCAGGCGCTCGCTGTCCGGGTCGCCCAGAGCGGCGGTATCCAACGCTCGCGCGTTCAGTCGGGGCCATCGCCTTCTCCAGCTCTTCCACCCGGCCACGGTCGGCGCGGCTCTGCTGCGGTAGACCGAGTCCTGCGGCGTGCGCAGCTCGTCGTGAAAGCGCAGGTTTCTGCGCGGAGAATGCCGTCCTCGGCGATGATCGCCACCAGATATTCTCTGCCGCGCATGACGAACGTGGCGACGCCGGCCCGGCCGGTTTCTTCCATCGCGCTGGCCAGCAGCCGGTAGGGCCGCGTCCCGCCCGGCCCCGGCGCCAGGAAGTAGGCGCGCTCGAAGTACATGGGGTCGATGCCGGCCGCGTCGACGAATTGTTCCAGGTCGATCTCCGTGACTTTTCCGGCGCCGCCGCGTCGAGCTCTTCGTCCTCGACCACCACGAAGCGACCCTTTTCGATCTCGTAGCCGCGGACGATGTCGTCACGGTCGAGGGGCGCTGGTCCCGGCTGCAGAAATAGGCCCTGCGCAGCGGCGTACCGTCGCGTCGACCATGCGCAGCGCGACTGCCGCCGGACGGGTCGCGGTGAACAGGCTCACGGGGACGCTCACCAGCCCGAAGGCGAGGGTGCCGGACCAGAACCCGCGCATCCCACGCTGCTGTTCACTGTCCGGCTCGTTCAGGCACGCTTGCGCTCCCGCTTCAGGCTGGCTTCCAGAGCGGCGGACAGATCCTCCGGCGGGCGGCGTCGCCGGGTCGGCGGCCTTGCTTACCTTGCCGCCACGCGCTTTGGTGGCGATGAGCTCCTCGACCCGCTCGCGGTAGCCGCTTCAGGTAGCGCGCCGGTTCGAATTCACCGCCAGCATGTCGATGAGCTGGTCGCGCCATCTCGAGCTCCCTTCTCGAGCGCCGGACCCCGGGGCGCCGGCAGGTCGCTGGCCGCGACCACTTCCGCCGCATGGCGAAGGGTCACCAGCATGGGTATGACCGGCCTCCAGGCGCAGGGCGCCCACGTAGGTCTTCCGCGCATCACCCAGCGCGCCAGCCCCTCGCGCTCCGGATCGCTGCAGGGCCTGGCTGAGATCGGCGCCAACGGCGTTTCGGCACCGTCGTCGGTCCCAGGAAGTACGGGCGCGCTGATACCACCGGTGGTCGATGGCACGACGGCGGCACGAACTGCACCATTTCGATGCTGCGGGACGGGGCCGGGGCGAGCGCATGCCAGCTCGTCTTCGCCGAGGACAGCACCACCATATCGCCTTCGATCCGTGACGAAGGCGCGGCGGTGTCGGCAGAGTCCACCACCTCGTCGGTGCTCGGGGTTGACCATCGCCTGCCTCACCGGGCGCAAGGTCCTTCCGGTGCAGCAGGCGGAAATGCATGGTGCGGTCTTCCACCGCTGAGTAGAGCTTGACCGGTACCTGCACGTCCGCGAAGCGGACGACTCCCTTCCAGATGGCGCGGGCAGTCATGGCGTTTCTGCGCCGGCAGCGGCCGCGCACTCCGGACACAGCACGGCCTCGCTCTCGCGACCACCAGCACGCACACGGGGCACACAGGCCGATCGCAATGGACGCAGTAGTATCCGACTCTCCGCGTGGTAGGCTGCGAGACAGAACTCGCACAGATCCGGCCCGGTCGCGCTCCACCAGGTCGGCGAACGGTCGTGCGATGGAGCGACGCGGCTCATGAGCGCCGTGCCCCGCCGATTCCTACAGTTCCAGCATCTGCCGGGTCAGTGGACGGCGTGCCTTCTCGAACGTCTGCCCATGGGTCGCTCCGACAACGCCTCCAGGCGTCGCCGCACGTTGTCCGATATGATAACGGTCTCCCCGGGTCTTCGCGCCGAGCTCGTCCCAGCGCAGCGGCACGGCCACCGGCGCGCCCTCACGGGCCCGGGTGGAATACGAGGCGATCGCAGTGGCGCCACGGCCGTTGCGGAGGTAGTCGAGGAAGATCCGGCCCTGCCGCTTGGCTTTGGCCATGTTGATGATTACCCGCCGTCCGATTCCCGGGCGTGGACGGCGGCGACACCGTGGGTGAAAGCCTTCACCTGGTCCCAGTCCAGGGTCGGCTTCAGCGGCACCACAACGTGCAGGCCCTTGCCGCCGGTGGTTCGTACGAATCCGGTCAGTCCGATCGCGTCGAGGCGCCGGCCCAGGCCCCTTGCCTCGTCGACCACCGAACGCCACGCCACGTCCTCGCCCGGGTCCAGGTCGAAGACCAGCAGGTCCGGGTGCTCAACGTCCTCCACCCGGCTGCCCCACACGTGCAGCTCGAGCGTACCGGCCTGAACGAGGGCGATAAGATGACCCAGCTCTTCCACGTACACGTATTCGGCGTCTCCGCGCTTCTCACGGATGCGCACCCGCGGAATGTCGGCCGAGATGGCCTCGCCAGGGTGCTTCTGATAGAAGCAGTCATTGCCGCGCCCCTGTGGGCAGCGGACGAGCACCAGCGGCCGGCGCCGAAGCTGCGGCATCACCCAGCGCTCGATGTCCCGATAGTAGCTTGCCACTGCGAGCTTGGTGGCGCCCTGCTCGGGATACAGCACCCGCTCGGGGTGACTGAGCGTCACGCCGGCCACCCGTGTGGCCTCCGCCCGCTGGCGGACCGCCGGGCGGGTCGTACCGGCTTTGCCGGCGCGCGGCGACTGCGCTCGCGGCGCTGCGGAGCGTTTACTGTGATCCTGCGGCATGCGGATTTCCTCCGGACTCTTGTCCTCGCGCAGCCCCCGAAAGGAGGGGTGCCGCAGGCGGCCGTCGCGGGTCCATTCGGTGAACTGGACCTCCGCCACCAGCTCGGGCCGCACCCAGTGGGCGCCTCGCTCGCGAGGGCGGCTCTGGAACGGGCTGGCCGATGTTTCGATCGCCGACAGCGCCTTGCCTACCTGGTCGAGCTGGCGCTGGGTCGAATCCGGTGCCGACCTTGCCCGCGTACACCAGATCGCCATCGTCGTAGGCGCCGAGCAGCAGCGCGCCGAAGCCCGTGCGCGAACCGCCCGGGTCCGTGTAGCCGCCGATCACCAGTTCCTCGTGCCGCGCGCACTTGACCTTCAGCCACTGGCGGTTCCGCGCCTTCCGATAGTGTGCGTTCGCTCGTTTGCAGACGATGCCTTCCAGGCCGATCCGGCAGGCCTGCTCGTGAAACGCGACCCCGCTGCCGCGGATGTGCTCGGTGTAACGTATCCCGGCGCTGCCGACGAATCCAGCGCGATCCAGCAGCGCTTCGAGAACCTGCTTGCGCTGAAGCAGGGGCGTGTTGTCGAGATTGACGCCGTTCAAATGGATCAGGTCGAAGACTTGGTAGACGAGATCGGCGGTACGGTGGTCGGATAGGGCTTCCTGCAGCGCGCGGAAGCTGCTGGTGCCGTCCGGCAGCAGCGCGATCACCTCGCCGTCCAGCAGCGCCGATGCCGCATCCAGCCGGGTGAGACGTTCGCGCGACCTCCGGGAACCGTTGCGTCCAGTCCTTGCCGTTGCGGCTGATCAACCTCGCCCGCCCATCCTGAACGACGGCCATGATCCGGTAGCCGTCGAACTTGATCTCGTGGATCCAGCCGTCGTTGGTGGGCGCCGCGTCGGCGAGGGTGGCGAGCTGCGGACGAGGCTGCTCCGGCAAGCCGCCGCGGCGGGCGCCCGGCAGGGCGGCCGGGTCCGGTTCGGCGGACGACCCGCCGGACGCGCGGGCGATCTCGGCCATGGTCCGGCCACTGACGACGCTGCGGCTGTCCGCCACTGCGGGCCGCGGGGAAGGGCCGCCGGGCGGATCGCTGCGCTTGATCAGCAACCACTGCTCCTTGCCCTTGCCGTCGCGGTCGCGCATACGGGTGAGGGTCCAGGCGCCGGTCGAGCTTGTGGCCTTCCAGCTCGAAGTCGATGCGGCCGTCGCTGCGTCGGGTCTGCCGCCAGTGGCCGCGGTCCCACAGCATAACCGTGCCGCCGCCGTACTCGTTTTGCGGGATCACGCCCTCGAAGTCGCCATACTCCAGTGGATGGTCTTCGACGTGGATCGCCAGGCGCTTTTCGCCCTTTTTGCGGCTCGGGCCCTTCGGCACCGCCCAGCTTTCCAGCACGCCGTCGTGCTCCAGCCTCAGGTCGTAGTGCAGGTGACTCGCCTCGTGCTTGTGAACCACAAACACGCCGCCGTGCTTCGACGGCCGCTCGCGCTGCCCGCCCGGAGGGCTCCGGCGTGCTCTTGAAGTTGCGTTTGTCGCGATACGTCTGAAGCCTTGCCACGATCAGTCGTTGCGCGGGAGCGCGCGTTGCCTCGTCGGTGGGTGCAGGATTGCAGGACTACGGAGCGAGTTGCAAGTCCCGTGCCCGGGCGAGGTTGCTCACCAGGTGGGAACGCCGGAGCGCCGGGGACCGCGGGGAAACGCCTGTTCGACCCGTGTCAGCTCCGCATCCGAGAGCGAGACGTCGGCCGCGGCCGCGTTCTCCTCCACGTGGCGCACTGAGGCCGCCTTCGGAATGGCGAAGGTGTTCGGCAGCCGGGTCAGAAACGCCAACACCACCTGCCGCGGCGAGATGCCCCGCTCGCTCGGCAATCTCGCCGAGCAGCCGGCCGGCGGGGCTGTCGTCGGGGGGAAATGCCCCGGCGGCGAACGGGCTGTAGCCCACCGCGGCGATGCCGTGGCGCTGACAGCAGGGCAGCACGGCGTGCTCCACCGCGCGCTCGGCGGGGTGGTAGAGCACCTGGTTGCAGGCGATTTTGCTCGCGCCGGCGAGGGCCACAGCCTGCTCGAGCTTCACCTCGTCGAAGTTGCTGACCCCCCAGCGGCTGATCCTACCGCTCTGCACCAGGTCTTCCATGGCGTCGACGGCTTCCGCCAGATCGTGAGGCGGCAGCCAGTGCAGCAGCAGGGCGTCCAGGCGATCCGTGCGCAACCGCGTCAGCGACTCGTCGCATGCGCGCCGGGCTTCGTGCCGGGTTGCGCGGACCGGATCGATCTTGCTCACCAGGAATACCCGGTCGCGTACTCCCTGCAGGGCTTCGCCCACCAGCCTCTCGACCGCGCCGGCTCCATACAGCTGGGCGGTGTCCACGTGCTGAAGGCCCAGCTCCACCCCGTGTCGCAGCGCGCGCACGGCTTCCCGAGGCCGTTGCTCGAGCTGCCATGTCCCCTGGCCGACCACACCGATTGCGGGACCGCCGGTTCCGAACTCGCGCGCCAGCATTGAAGCTGCTCCATGCTGCGGGGCGCCCATGTTAGCGTTGTCGTTTCGCAGGATCGAGTCGAAGCGGCTAGCGGCGGATGGGCAGAGTACGTATCGGCGTCTCGGGATGGAGCTATGCGCACTGGCGCAAGGGCGCGTTCTATCCGGACAGGATGCCTCAGCGGCGCGAGCTCGAGTACCTGAGCCGCCGGCTCTCGACGGTGGAGATCAACGCCTCGTTCTACTCGCTGCTGGAGCCGAGGATCTACGCCGGCTATCGGCAGCAGGTACCGGACGGTTTCCGGTTCGCCGTCAAGGGCGGGGGGTTCATCACCCACTCGAAGAAGCTGAAGGACGTGGAGGTTGCGCTTGCCAACTTTTTCGCTTCCGGCGTCCTGCGGTTGGAGGACGCGCTGGGGCCGTTTCTCTGGCAGCTTCCGCGGATGGCGGTGGACGCCTCGCGGGTCGCCGCGTTTCTCGCGTTGTTGCCGCGCGGGACCGGGGCGGCCTCGCGGCTCGCGCGGCGTCACGACGAGCGTGTGCGCGGGCGCTCATCGGTAACCGTCTACCGCGAACGTTCCATACGCCATGCGCTGGAAGTACGCCACCCGTCGTTGCTCTCCGACGACGTCGTTCGGGCGTGCCGGCGCCACAACGTAGCGCTGGTGTTCTCACACAACGGCGGCGACTGGCCGTACGTGGAGGAGGTCACCGCCGGATGGTGCTATCTGCGCCTGCATGGCGCGCCGCACACCTATACCAGCGACTACGATGCCGCCGCGCTGGCGCGGTGGGCTCCGCGGGTCGGCGCCTGGCACCAGGGCGGACAACCGGACGATGCCGTGCACCTCACCGGCCTGCAGCCGCCGGCGCGGAAGTCGCGCGACGTCTACCTGTACTTCGACAACGACCAGGGGGCGCACGCGCCCCTGGACGCGCTGGCGCTGTCGAACCTGGTCCTGCAAGGGGAGGATGAGTTCGAGCGAGGGTGAGCGATGCCTCAGAGCACCTGCCGTACCTTGCTGAGATCGGCCGTCAGCTCGGCCATGGCCCGCTGTCTGGCCTCGTCCGTCCGCTGCCGCAGCACGGCCGAAGGGTGCCCGGTGGCGGTGACGTATGGCGCGAGGTTGGAGGCAACGAACTGGCCGTGCTGGCGGGTCACCCGGAAGTCGCCGCCGAGCAATGCTTTGGCGGCCGTAGAGCCCAGGCAGACCAGCACCTGCGGCCGAATGACCTCGATCTCGGCGTCGAGCCAGGGCATGCAGGCGGCAATCTCCCGCGAGCTCGGCCGCTCGTGCAGCCGCCGACGGCCCCGCGGCAACCATTTGAAGTGCTTGACCACATTGGTGACGTAAGCGTCGCTGCGGTCGATGCCGGCGTCCTCGAGGGCGCGGTCCAGGATGCGTCCGGCAGGCCCGACGAACGGCCTGCCGCGGAGGTCCTCGTCGTTCCCCGGCACCTCGCCCACCAGCATGAGACGGGCCCGTTTCAAACCCTCACCGAACACCACCTGGGTAGCGTTCCGGTACAGCGAGCAGCCGCGGCACCCACCGGCAGCGCGCGCCAGCGCCGCGAGCGAGCGCCCACGGGGCAGAAAATCGGCAGCGCTGACGGGGGTATCAGACGGCATCGTCTCGACCGTGCTGCTCAGGACGCGAGCCGAGGGCCGAGCTCGCGGTCCCAGAACCGGAAGAAGGCCTCCTGGTCGTCGCCCACCGGCAGGATCGCCAACTCGTCAAAGCCGGCCCGTTCGAACGCGCGAATGGCCTCGACGTGGACCTCCGGGTCGGGCCCGCACGCCACCATCCCCGTCATGTCGTCCGGCTTCGACAGCTCCGTGGCGGCGACGAACTGCGCCACGTTGGGCAGCTCGGACATGACCTTCCAGCCCAGCAGGCCGAAGCGGAACTTCCGGTGCGCCTGCTCGCGCGCCTGCCGTTCGTTGTCGTGGTAGCTGATCGTTACCTGCCCGCGCACCAGCGAGCGGCCGTTGCAGGCGTCGCGGTAGGTGCTCACCAGCTTCGGATCCGGCTGAATCGCAATCATGCCGTCGCCGCAGCGTGCCGCCAGCCGCGCTGAGCGGGGACCGCTGGCCGCGATCAGCACATCGGGCTGCTCGTCGGGCAGGGTGAAGATGCGGGCATCTTCGGCGGTGAAATGCTCGCCGCGGAATGTCTGATAGCCGCCCTGCCAGAGCTGCCGCATCAGCGAGACGGCCTCCTCCAGCTTGCGGTGACGGACGTCGACCGCTTCCCACGGAATACCTGGCACGTGTTCGTTCAGCCGCTCGCCGGCACCCAGGCCAAGGCTGAACCGGCCTTCCGACATCACCGAGATGGTCGCTGCGGCCTGAGCGATGATGGCCGGATGATAGCGGTAGGTGGGCGTCGTCACCATGGTCGACAGCTCGATGCTGTCGGTGCCGGCGGCGACCGCGCCGAGCAGACTCCAGGCGAAGCAGCTGTTGTCGTGACTGTCGAGCCACGGATGAAAATGGTCGGAGCTGGCCAGGAACTCGAAACCCTCATCCTCCGCCTGCTGAGCGTGCTCCAACAGATCTCGCGGATCGTGGTCCTCGGTGAACAGCGTATAGCCGATGCGCATGGAGGCTTCTCCCTATGGTGTGTGGTTCCCGCGACGGACGCCACCGAGCGGCAGCGTTGAGGGCGGGCGCTGCAAGAACGGTGCCCTCGGTTTCCCGCCTGGCGCGCTGGCTGCAAAAACACCAGAGCTTTGTTCACAACCTTGCAGCGAAAGCGGAAAAAACTACTGCGCTCCGCGTTTCCGGCTGGCTCTCCCGCCCCGCAGACCTGCATCAAAAATGACAGTCTCGGCTCGGATGACATTGATCCAGCGGGCGTGTGCGCGTTTGGCATGTGCAATGCATAGCGAATCAGCGGCGCATCAGCAGCCGCCGGCACGCCGCCGACAAGCCGGTGAAAGCGCCGGGCCACGACCGGCACCGATCAACCAAGCCGGCGCACGAGCGCCGCATTTTCTCGAGGATGGACGAACCGTGATATCTGGCCGAGGACCCGCCCCGTGAGCCCGCTGATGACTGCCGCACGTCTGATCGAGCCTCGGCGCTTCGAGCTGGTCGATGCGCCGCTGCCGAGCCCGGGTGCTGGTGAAGTACGTGTGACGATGGAAGGGTGCGGTGTGTGTGCGTCCAATCTGCCTGCGTGGGAGGGGCGCCCGTGGTTTTCCTATCCGCTGTCCCCAGGCGAGTTGGGGCACGAGGGCTGGGGAAGGATCGATGCCGTAGGCGCCGGTGTGGACGGCGGCCTCGTCGGGCGGCGTGTCGCAACGATCAACGACCGTGCCTACGCAAGCGCCGTCGTCGCCTCCGCCGACGATGTGATTCTGCTGCCGGACACGTCCGCCGTAGCGCCCCTCGAGCCGTTCGGCTGCGTGTTCAACGTCGTTGACCGATCGGCTCTGGGTTACGGTCAGACGGTGGCCGTGGTCGGCCTCGGCTTCATCGGTCTGGGCGTTGCCCGGCTCGCGGTCGAGGCGGGCGCTCGGGTGCTGGCGCTTTCCAGCAATCCATCGGCGCTCGAGACGGCGCAGGCGTTCGGGGTGGATCAGGCGATTCGCCTGGTCAGCCGTCACGAGGCGGCGGACGTGGTGAGCAGCCTTACCGGCGGTGGCGGCTGCAGCCGGGTGATCGAATGCACCGGTCATCAGGAGCCTCTCGACTTGGCCGGTGACCTGGTCGCTTTAGGCGGACGCCTGGTGATTGCCGGCTTTCATCAGGACGGGCCACGCCACGTCGACCTGCAGCAGTGGAACTGGAAGGGCATCGACGTCATCAACGCCCACGAGCGCAGCCGCGCGCGGGTGCGTCGTGGAATGCAGGCCGCTGCCGAGGCTATGGGCTCGGCCCCGGCCTGGATGGATGCACTGGTTACGGACGCTTTTTCTCTGCGCGACATCGCCTCGGCGCTCGATCACGCGGCGCGGCGCCCGCCGGGGTTCGTGAAGGCCGTCGTGCTGACCGGCGGGGCGGTTTCGTGAGCGGTCCGCGACCCGTTCGCCTGGCGGTGATGGGATGCGGGTGGATCGCCGCCGCACGGCTCCGGCAGATTGCGGGAACGGGCGCGGCCACGGTGGCGGCTCTGGTGGACGTCGATCCTGCGGCGATCGACGCGTTGCGGCCAGAGGCGCCCGATGCCCGGGTGGTGCGTGCCGAAGATCTCGATGCGCAATGGGTAGACGGGGTGATGATCTCCACCCCCAGTGCCCTGCACTGCCGACAGGCACTGGCGTTGATTAACCGCGGCCTGCCGGTGTTCGTGCAGAAGCCGATCGGCGCCAATGCGGTGGACGCTGCCCGGGTGCTGGATGCGGCGGCTCTGGCTGACGTGGCGGTGGATACGGACCTCTGTTACCGCCATCTGGAGAGTGCGTTGGCGGTGCGCGACCAGCTCGCGCGAGGCGCCATCGGCGAGCCTATTCTGATTGAAGCGTGCTTTCACAACGCGTACCGGCCCGGCACCGGCTGGGCTTACGACGCGAGCCTGGCCGGCGGCGGGGCGCTAATCGACCTGGGTGTTCACCTTCTCGACCTGGTGATGTGGCTCACCGATCGCCCGCTGACGTTGCAACGCGCCACTTTCCGTTGCCGCGGGCGGCCCCGGACGGCGGGCAAGGTGGAGGACTTCGCAGCACTCGTGCTGACCCTTGAAGGCGGTGCGGAAGTGCACCTGACGACTTCCTGGGAGGCGTCGACGGGTCGCGACGCCGTGATCGTGATGACGTTGCGGGGCGAGCGCGGGTGCCTCGAGATCGCGAATCGCAACGGCTCCTTCTTCGACTTTGACGCGCACCGGTTCCAGGGCACCCGGACCCGGCGCCTGGCGGTGGACGATGGCGACGCCTGGCAGGCGGGACCGTTGCTGGACTGGTTGGGGCGGCTGGCGCGCGGTGACGGATTCCGCCGCCCGCTGTGGATCGACCGGGGCATGGCGCTGATCGATCAGGCGTACGCGCTCGGCTCCGCCGATGCCGTCGCACCCGAGGCCTTCGGCGGAGACCGTACACGAACCTGTTGGAAGAGGAGTTCTGCAATGAATGTGCTGCTGACCGGAGCCGCGGGATTCGTGGGTAGTCACCTGAGCGATCGGCTGGTGGCGGACGGCCATCGGGTGACGGGCGTCGACAACCTGATCACCGGGCGGCTCTGCAACGTCGAGCATCTGCTCGACGACGAACGCTTCGAGCTCATCGTCGGCGACGTCTGCGACGTGCCGTTGCCCGACCGGCGGTGGGAAGTGGTGCTGCACTTTGCAAGCCCGGCGTCGCCGCCGAAGTACCAGGCCTACCCGTTGCAGACGTTGCGCGTCAACAGCGCGGGAACCCAGCGCCTGCTGGACCTGGCCTGCGCTCACGAGTCGCGCTTCATCCTGGCCAGCACCAGCGAGGTCTATGGCGATGCGGAGGTGCATCCGCAGCTCGAGAGCTACTGGGGCAACGTCAATCCGATCGGTCCGCGCAGTGTCTACGACGAGGCGAAACGCTACGCGGAATGCCTGGTCAGTGCCTATCGGCGGCGTATGGGGCTGCGCGGGTGCATCGTTCGGATCTTCAATACCTACGGGCCGCGCATGGATCCCGAGGACGGCCGCGTGGTCAGCAACTTCGTCACCCGGGCGCTGGACGGCCGTCCGTTGGAGGTCTATGGCGAAGGGACCCAGACACGCAGCTTCCAGTACATCGACGATCTGGTGGAAGCCGTGGTCCGCTGCATCGGCGTCTGCCATTCGGGCCCCATCAATCTGGGCAATCCTCACGAGGTCGCCGTGCGGGAACTGGCCGAGCTGGTGATTCAGCTCACCGGCAGCCAGTCCAGCATCGAGCAGCGGCCGTTCCCCGAGGACGATCCCGTGCGGCGGCGACCGGACATCTCGGTAGCGCGCGCGGTGCTCGGCTGGGCGCCGTCGGTGCCGCTGCAGCGGGGGCTGCGGGAAACGGTCAAGCACTTCGCCGGGCGTGATGCCGCGAAGGCGTCCGCCTGGAACGTAGGCTACCCGGCGTCCGGTGTCGGTCGGCCAGGGTCTCCAGCGGAACGCTCCACCGGCGGGAGGGTGCGGCTATGAAGCGGGTGCTGATCACCGGCGGTGCGGGCTTCATCGGCTCCCACGTGGCGGAGCGGCTGCTGCGCTCCGGCTGGCAGGTGCGTGTGCTGGATTGTCTCGAGCCGCAGGTGCATGGCACCAGCGGATGTGCGCTGCCGGAGGCGATCAGGAGCGAGGTGGATTTTCGCCAGGCCGACCTGCGGGACCGCCAGCAGGTGGAATCGGCGGTTCAGGGCGTAGACGCGGTCGTCCATCTGGCTGCCGCTGTCGGCGTGGGGCAGAGCATGTACGAGATCTGCCGTTACACCTCCATCAACGCGGGTGCCACCGCAGTGCTCTGGGAAGCGCTGATCGCCCATCCAGTGGAGCGTCTGGTGGTGGCGTCGAGCATGAGCGTGTACGGAGAAGGCTTGTATCGGGATTCCGCCGGCGGGCTTCACGACCGAGTGCGGCGCAGTGCAGAAGGGCTCGGCGAGCACCGGTGGGACCCGGAAGGAGCCGACGGACACCCTCTGCAGCCGGTGCCGACCCCGGAGAGCAAGCCAGTGGACCTGAATTCGATCTATGCGCTGACGAAGTACGACCAGGAGCAGCAGTGCCTGATTCTGGGCCGCGCGTACGGCATCGACACCATGGCACTGCGGTTGTTCAACGTCTACGGCCCGCGGCAGTCGCTGTCGAATCCGTACACCGGCGTGCTGGCGATCTTTGCGTCGCGGCTGCTCGCGGGCAAGGCACCGGTGATCTTCGAGGATGGGCAGCAGTGCCGGGACTTCGTCAGTGTCTACGACGTCGCCGAGGCTTTCCGCCTGACCCTGGAGGAGCGGCTGCGCCGATACGGTGGTCAACGTCGCCAGCGGCGAGCAGCATTCGGTTCTGGACGTGGCGGCGGTGCTGCGCCAGGCGCTGGGCGTCGAGGACGTGCCACTCGAGATCAGCGGCAAATACCGGGTCGGCGACATCCGCCACTGCTTCGCCGACATCTCGCTGGCGGAAGACGCTGATCGGCTATCGGCCGGCCGTTCGCTTCGCCGACGGCATCCGCGACTACGTGACCTGGCTCAAGGAGTCCGGGGTGCGCGCCGACGACCGCCAGGACCTGATGCGGGCAGAGCTCGCAGCGCGGGGGCTGGCACGATGAGCGCCGCCAAGGCGCACGGCGACGGTGACGTGATGCTCATCACCGGCGGCTGCCGGGTTCGTCGGCTGCAACGTGGCCGCGGACGCGTTGTCGCGCGGTCACCGCGTGCGAATACTGGACAACCTGTCGCGACCGGGCGTTGACGCCAACCTCGAATGGCTGCGCGGCGCATTCGGCGACCGGCTGGAATTCGTCGGCGACGACCTGGTCGACTGCCCTCGCCTGGACCATGTGCTCCAGGGCGCCGTGGCGGTGTATCACTTCGCCGCCCAGGTCGCCGTCACCACCAGCCTGGAGCAACCGGCTCTGGATTTCCGTACCAATCTGCAGGGCACGTTCCGCCTGCTGGAGCACATTCGCCGGATGCCCGAGCCGGCCAAGCTGGTGTTTGCGTCCACCAACAAGGTCTATGGCGAATCTGGCGTCGTTGCTGCTCGAAGACGTCGGGCACCGATACGTGAGCCCTGCGCTGCCGGCGGTGGACGAACAGCAGGCGCTCGATTTCCACACCCCCTACGGCTGCTCGAAGGGCGGCGCCGAGCAGTACGTGCTCGACTATGCCCGCAGCTTCGGCGTGCCGGCGACGGTGCTGCGGATGAGCTGCATCTACGGGCCTCACCAGTGCGGCACCGAGGACCAGGGCTGGGTCGCGCACTTCCTCATTCAGGCCCTGAAGGGCCGGCCCATATACGTCTACGGGGACGGCAAGCAGGTGCGCGACATCCTGTTCATCGACGATCTCGTCGCCGCCCAGCGGGCCGCATTGGAGCACATGGACAGCCTCTGCGGCGGTGCCTGGAACATCGGTGGGGGCATTGCCAACAGCGTCAGTCTGCTCGAGGTGCTCGACCTCATCGAGCACACCACCGGGACCCGCCCGGACGTGCACTTTCGGTCCGCTGCGAGCCGGCGACCAGAAGTACTACGTGTCCGACTGCCGCGCTTTCAGCGCGGTCACCGGCTGGCACCCGCGGGTATCGCCCGGAGCAGGGTCTGGCCCGGCTCTGCGGCTGGCTGCGCGAGCACGCGCTGACGCGGCAGCAGCCCGCCCGGGAGAAGGCCATGGGCGGCTCATGAACCCCATGCGGCTGTTCATGACGGCGGACACGGCCGGCGGCGTCTGGATCTACGCCCTGTCGCTGTGTGCAGCGCTGTCGCCGGCCGGCGTGCGAGTCCGGCTCGTGGCGCTGGGGGAGCCGTCGGCCGGGCAGCGGCGGGCGGCCGAGCGGCTCGACAACGTGGAGCTGCTCGTGCGTCCGATGTCCCTGGAGTGGATGGACGACCCGTGGCGGAGTATCGACGAGGTCGCCCCGGAGCTGGTGGCGCTGGCGGACGACGCGGGCAGCGACGTGGTGCATCTGAACCATCTGGTGCACGGTCACCTCGACTGGGGCCGGCCGGTGATCTGCGCGGTTCACTCCTGCGTGCTGAGCTGGTTCGCGGCCGTGCGCGGTCACGACGCCCCGGCGGAATGGGCGCGGTATCGGCGGCGGGTGTCGCGCAGCCTGCAGAGCGCCGACCACGTGGTTGCGCCGAGCCGTTGGATGCTCGAGCGCGCCGCCGAGCTTTACGGACCGCTGCGGCGGCGCAGCGTGATCGCCAATGGCAGCGATGCCCCGCTCGGCGACCCTGGCGCCGAGCGGCGCGGCATCCTGGCGGCCGGCCGGGTGTGGGACGAAGCCAAGAACCTCGCCACCCTCGCCGCCGTTGCCGCGCGCCTGCCGGAGCCGCTGACGATCGCCGGTCCGCGGCACAGACGCGCCGGCGGCGGAAGTCGCCGGTGCCGAAGCCGGCGCGCAGGGTACGACGGCATTGGCGCTATCCCAGGAACGGCTGTGGGCGCTCATGCGGCAGAGCCGCGCGTTCGCTGCACCGGCCCGCTACGAGCCGTTCGGGCTCGGCGTGCTGGAGGCGGCGCGCTCCGGCTGCGCGCTGGTGCTCGGCGACATACCCACATTGCGGGAGCTGTGGGCCGGCGCGGCGATGTTCGTCGACCCTCACCGCCCGGAGGTGTGGCCGGTCGCCTTCGAACGATTGCTCGCCGACCGTGCGCTCAGCGAGCGGCTCGGGCGGGCGGCGCGGGAACGGGCGGCGGCCTTCACTCTCGGCGGCATGGCCCGCTGCTATCTGGCGCTGTATCGCAGAACCCTGCCCGCGGCCGCCACGGTGCCGGCATGAAGTTCGTGCTCTTCTATCACTCGGTTCGCTCGGACTGGAACCACGGCAACGCGCACTTTCTCCGCGGCATGGTGCGCGCTCTGCAGGAGCGCGGGCATCGGGTGGAGGTATTCGAACCGGCGGACGGCTGGAGCTGCAGCGAGCTGGTGAAGGACCAGGGGCTCGGCGCGCTGGAATTCTTCCGCAGCCGCTTCCCCGACATCTGCTGGCGTACCTACCCGGACGGCGGACCGGATCTGGACGCTGCTCTGGATGGCGCGGACGTGGTGATCGTGCACGAGTGGACGGAGCCGGCCCTGGTGGCGGCCCTCGGCCGCTACCGACAGCGCCACACCGGCCTGCGGCTGCTGTTTCACGACACCCATCACCGTATGGTGAGTGAGCCCGACGCCATGGCCGGGCTGAACCTCGACGGCTACGACGGCGTCCTCGCCTTCGGCGCGGTGCTGGCCGACGCCTACCAGCGCGCGGGGTGGGGGCGCAGCGTCTACACCTGGCACGAAGCCGCCGACGTCACCACGTTCTTTCCGCGCCACGCGGCGCCCACTCAGGACGTGGTGTGGGTCGGCAACTGGGGCGACGGCGAACGCAGCGACGAGCTGATGAGCTATCTGCTGGAGCCGGTGGCGCGGCTGGGGGCCAGGCTGACGGTGCACGGCGTGCGCTATCCGCGGGATGCGCTGGCGGCGCTCGCGCGGGTGGGCGCCGACTACCGGGGCTGGATTCCGGGTCCCCGGGTGCCGGAAGCCTTCGCCCGCTCCCATCTGACCGTGCACGTCCCCCGGCGCTGGTACCGCCAGCAGCTGGTGGGCATTCCGACCATTCGCGTGTTCGAGGCCCTGGCCTCGGGCATCCCGCTGATTTCGGCGCCCTGGCAGGACGTGGAGCATCTGTTCACCGCCAACGAGGATTATCTGCTGGCGCGGAGTCCGGCCGAGATGACGGCTCACATGCGGCGGCTGCTGGCGGATCCCGAGGAGCGGGCGTGGTTGGCGGGCAACGGCCTGGCCCGCATCAGCGGCCGCCACACCTGCGGCCATCGAGCGGCCGAGCTGGAGGCCATTCTGCGGCGCCTGGATTGGGCAGGCGCGGAACGACGGGAGTCGGCATGAGGATCGCGTTCTGGGGATCGAGCCTGGTGTCCGCCTACTGGAACGGCGCCGCCACCTATTACCGCGGCCTGCTGCGGGCTCTGGCGGAACGCGGCCACCGAATAACCTTCTACGAGCCCGACGCGTTCGAGCGACAGGCACACCGGGACATGGACGACCCACCGTGGGCGAGGGTGGTGGTTTACGACCCGGCCGCCAGCCTCGATGCGCACCTGGAGGAAGCCGGCGATGCCGACGTGGTGGTGAAGGCCAGCGGCGTCGGCGTGCTGGACCACGAGCTGCTCACGGCGCTGCTGGCGCGGCGGCGGCCCGGGACGGCGGCTGATCTACTGGGACGTCGATGCGCCGGCCACCTTGGCGGCGCTGGAGCAGGGCAGGGAGGTGGTTCTGCGCGACGCGCTGGGGGACCTGGATGCGGTGTTCACCTACGGCGGCGGACCGCCGGTGGAGCGCGCTTACAGAGCTCACGGCGCGCGCCGGGTCTATCCGATCTACAACGCCGTAGACCCGAGCACCCACCATCCGGTAGCTCCCGACGAACGTTTCCGCGCCGACCTGACCCTGCTGGCGAATCGGCTGCCGGACCGCGAGCTCCGACTCAGGCGGTTCTTTCTGGATGTGGCGGCCGCCCTGCCGCAGCGGCGTTTTCTGCTGGGCGGCAATGGCTGGAGCAGTGCCGACACGACGTCGAACGTCACCCTGCTCGGGCACGTGCCGCCCGGTGACCACAACGCCGTCAACTGCAGCGCGCGGCTGGTGCTCAACGTCAGCCGTCAGGACATGGCGCGCATGGGTTACTCGCCCGCAACGCGGGTGTTCGAGGCGGCCGGGGCGGGCGCTTGTCTGATCTCCGATGCCTGGGAAGGCATGGACTGGTTCCTGGCGCCCGGTCGCGAGGTGCTGCTGGCCGAGGACGGCGACGACGTCGCTGCCTGGCTCGACCGGATCAGCCCGGAGCAGGCCCGGGAGATAGGCGAGCGCGCCCGGCGCCGGGTGCTGGCCGAGCATACCTATCGTGATCGCGCCCTGGCAGTCGAGCAGGCGCTCGGGGCGCTGGAACAGGAGTCCCGGACCCCATGCATATCGTGATCTTCGGTCTGGCCATGAGCTCCTCCTGGGGCAACGGCCATGCCACCACCTATCGCAGCCTGGTCAAAGGGCTCAACGCCTGCGGCCATCGGGTGACGTTCTTCGAGCGCGATGTGCCCTGGTACGCGGAGAACCGCGACGCCACACATTTCGACTATTGCCGGCTCGTGCTGTACCGCTCTCTGGACGAGCTGCGGCTGGGCTACGCCGCGGAGCTGATGGACGCCGACGCGGTCATCGTCGGTTCCTACGTGCCCGAGGCGCCGCGGCTCGTGGATTGGCTCGATGGCGCCGTGTCGGCCGCCTTGTGCTTCTACGACATCGATACGCCGGTCACTCTGGAGAGCCTGCAAGCGGGGAGCTGCGAGTACCTGAGGCCGGACCAGATCTCGCGCTTCGACGTGTATTTCTCCTTTGCCGGCGGTGCGGCGCTCGAACGGCTCCGGGCGCTGGGTGCGCGCTGCCCGCGCCCGCTGTACTGCAGTGTCGACACGGACCTCTACCGGCCGTTGCCGGCAGAGGCGCCGTCGGCCGGCGGTGCGGCTGGTCAGCGCTGGCAGCTCGGCTACATGGGTACCTTCGCCGCCGACCGCCAGCCGGCCGTGGACGCGTTGCTGATCGAGGTCGCCGCGCGATGTCCGGCGGAGCGCTTCGTGATCGCCGGTCCCGGCTATCCGGACACCGAGTCCTGGCCGGACAACGTGGACTGGCTCGCCCACGTCGGCCCGGACCGCCACCGGTGGTTCTATGCCGCCCAGGCGTTCACCCTGAACGTGACCCGCGCAGCCATGGTCGCACTCGGCTCCTCGCCCAGCGTTCGGCTGTTCGAGGCGGCGGCGTGCGAATGCTGCATCGTCTCCGACCCCTGGCCCGGCCTCGATGAGGTGCTCGAGCCGGGCCGGGAGGTGCTGGTGGCCGGGAGCGGCGCCGAGGTGCTCGAGCTGATGGCCGCCACGTCGCCGGCGCAGCGCGCGGCCATGGGGCGGGCGGCACGGCAGCGGGTGCTGGCGGAACACTCCCACCTGCGCCGGGCCGAGTACCTGGTGGAGCGGCTGCGCGAGGATGCCGAGGTGTCCCATGCCGCGACTTGACACCCTGCAGTCGGATGGCAGCGCGGTTCGCGGGCCGCTGGCGGAGGAGATTCGTCAGCTCGGCCCGTGGTTTCACAACCTGCACCTGTCGGACGGATCCGAGACGGCTCCCGATCACCCCCTGGGCGACTTCCCTGCCCGCAAGTGGCGGCAGATCACGTCCCGTCTGCCGTTCGCGCTGCGCGGTCTCGACGTGCTGGACATGGGCTGCAATGCCGGCTATCACGCCTTCGAGATGAGCCGCGCCGGTGCCCGGGTGGTGGCCGTGGACCTGGACGAGCACTACCTGCGCCAGGCGCGGTGGGCCGCCCGGCATGTGGATGGCGGCAGCGACGTGGAGTTCCGCTGCGACAGCGTTTACGACACCGCGCGCCGCGGCGAACGCTTCGACCTGGTGAACTTCCAGGGTGTGCTCTATCACCTGCGGTACCCGCTGCTGGCGCTGGATCTGCTGGCGGGTATCTGCGAGCGCTGGATGATCTTTCAGAGCCTGACGGTGCCGGCGCTCGTCAGCGAGCCGCCGCACCTCTGCCCGGCCGACCTGGACATCAACGAGCGGGAGGCGCTTCGGGCGCCGGATTGGCCTGCGCTCGCCTTCGTCGAGAACCGTCTGGCCGGCGATCCCAGCAACTGGTGGGTGCCCAACGAGTCTGCCGTGTTCGCTATGCTGCGCAGCGCCGGGTTCGAAGTCCGCGCGCCACTGGCACCGGAAACCTGGCTGTGCGAGCGCACTGCGGCGGCGGGTGGTGCGCGGCTTCAATTCACTGTCTGAAGCACATTCGGTACGACCATGAACTGGCTTCACGACCTGATCGGCAACGGCTCGAACTCCATCGTCTGGTGGCAGATGACCATTCGTGCCGCGATCATCTTCATATATTTGCTGGTGCTGTTGCGCGTCGGCCGACGGCGGGCGTTCGGCCGCTGGACGCCGTTCGACACCGTGCTGGCGATCCTGCTGGGCTCCACCTTGAGCCGCGGTCTGACCGGCAACGCGCCGTTCGTCCCCACCCTGGCGGCGGGGGCGTTGCTGGTTCTGTTGCATGGGGTGTTGACCCAGCTCTCGTTCCAGTGGGCCAGCTTCGCTGCGCTGGTCAAGGGACGGCCGGTGAAGCTGATGGAGCACGGCCGGCTGCTGCACCGGAACCTCAGGAGCAGCGGCGTCAGCGAAGGCGATCTGAAGGAGCAGCTTCGCAGCGAAATGAAAACCGACGATCTGAAGAAAGTGGAGGACGCCTATCTGGAACGAGGCGGAACGATCAGCTTCATCGCGCGCTGAGGCGCGGCTGCAGGACTCGCTGCGGGATTCCCTCGGCGTCTGTCAGTGGTTCCACTACGAGGCCTACGCGGACGTGGAGATGGCCGTCGAGCAGATGCGCGCCCTCGGTGTCCGCCATCTGCGCACCGGAATCTCCTGGGCGGACTTTCACCGCCCCGGAGGGAAACGCTGGTACGACTGGCAGATGGCGCAGCTCGCCGAATTCGACGTGTTGCTGTCCATCTGGCACACGCCGCCTTCCATCGCTGCGGGCGGCAGCTGCGCCAGCCCGCCGAGGCGGCTTGCGGACTACGCGGACTTCATCGCCCAGGTGATCGACGAACACGGCGACCGTTTCGAGAGCCTGGAGTTGTGGAACGAGCCCAACAATCGTCTCAAGTGGGACTTTCCGCGTTTCGACCCCGATTGGCGGCTGTTCGCGCGGATGGTCCGCGAGGCCGGTCGGGTGACGGCCGATCGCGGCAAGCGGTCCGTGCTCGGGGGCATGATCCCGGTGGACCCGGCCTGGCTGGCGCTGATGAAGCAACACGGCGTGCTCGAGGCGGTGGACGTGGTCGCCATCCACGGCTTTCCGGGCATGTGGTGGCCGAACCACCCGAACTGGGAATGGTATTCGCACTGGCAGGGCTGGGAGTCCAAGGTGCGCTCCATCGCCGAGCCTGCCGGCCTGCCGGTATGGATCACGGAGACGGGGCTTGCGACGTGGGACCTGGACGCCGGCAGCGAAGCCCGATTCCAGTTCCAGGTGGAGCGCCTGCAGGCGGCGGCTGCGGCGCCGGCCGAACGGGTTTACTGGTATTCGCTGGTGGACCTGCACCCGGCACGCAGCGCCATCGAAGGCTTCCACGTGGACGAGAACGAGTACCACCTGGGGCTGTGCACCTGCGACGGCGCGCCCAAGCCCGCCTGGTGGCGGATGCGGGAATTGATGCAACGACCGGCGCAGGCGGTGGCGGCTGGCACGGGCGGTGCATAGACGCCCCTGCCCGGACGTGAATGCAAGGAGGTATCCATGTCTACCGAGAGAACCACCAGCCACGACACCATCCGGCGTTGGGCCGAGGCCCGCAACGCCCGGCCGTCTTGCGTGCGCGGCACCGGCGATGAAGACGATCCCGGGGTGATTCGGCTGGACTTTCCGGGATACAGCGGCGAGGAGTCGCTCCAGGAGATTTCCTGGGACGAGTGGTTCGACAAATTCGATGCCCAGCGTCTGGCGCTGCTGTATCAGGAGAAGACCGAGAGCGGCGACAAGAGCAACTTCAACAAGCTGGTCAGTCGGGACGAGCAGGAGAACTGAGTGGCCGCTCGACCCGAGCGCCACCGGCCTTCCAAAACCAGGTAGTAAGGAGACGGCAATGGCAGCAGGTTCCAAGGGAGCGTCCAAGGCGGCCGGTGCGGCCAAAGGCGCGGTCAAGGCGCTGGCGGGCTACTCCGGCATCTTCCACCATCTCGCGGGCGAGCACGCGGAGGTGTCGACTCTGATGAAGAGGGTGTCGGCCACCGCTGACTCGGCGGGGTCCGAGCGCGACGAGCTGTTCGCGGAGATCCGCCGCAACCTGCTCGCCCACGCCAAGGGTGAGGAGGCGGAGTTCTACCCGGTGCTCCGGGAGTTCGACGAGATCGCCGCGCTGGTGGGGCAGTGCCTGTCGGACCACGAAAAGATCGAAGGTCTACTGGACGATCTCAACGTCAGCGACAAGTCGGGCAGTGACTGGACACGCCGCTTCGAGCAGCTCGTCACCGCGGTGGACGGCCACGTGGATCGCGAGGAGAAGGAGCTGTTTCCCAAAGCCAACGATCTTCTCGAGGGGCAGCGAGCCCGGGAGATCGAGCAGCGCTACCAGGACGTCGAGGAGCGGGAGAAGTCGAAGCTCGCGCGGTAGCGGAGGCGCTACACCAGGAGCCTCGGCACGTCGGTGGCGAAGTTGCGCGAGAAGATGCGCCGTTCGCCTTCCCAGCCGTCGAGCTCCGCCTCGATGTAAAAGCGCTCGCGGTCGGCGGTGAGGATCATGCGGGTCGCCGTGCGGGCGGACCAGTCTCCGCGGGAGAAGGTGCGCAGGGTGCGGGTCTCCCCGCGCACCGACGCTACGTCGTCCCCGGTGCACGTGTACCAGTCCCACGTGCGGTCCTCCACTTCCAGGTCGATGTCGTCCAGGCGATAGCGCCCTTCGTCTTTGATCACCTCCAGTACCGAGCGGTTGGCGGCCAGGTCCCGGTGCACCAGCCAGTTGTGGTGCGGGGCCTCGATGCGCGTCACCGGGGTTCCCGGGGCGCCTTCGGGCGGCGGCAGGGCGATGGTCCGGTCTTCGCTCTGCGGCCGGCGCAGTGGCAGGAGCAGCGTGCTGCCGGACGGGTGCACGCGCAGCCGCACAGGCTCGGGTGGCGGCCAGACCAGCGCCCAGTACGATGTGGAGATGGACACCCGCAGGGCGTGCCCCGCCGGCAGCCGCTGACCGATGTGGTTGAGCTTTACCGTCACTGAATAGGATCGCCCGGGAACCAACGGTTTCGGCGCGGCATGGCCGTCACGGTGGGTGAGGTTCATCAGCCCGTAGCTGATCCGCGTAGCCGGGCCGTCGGGGGAGACGTCGGAAAGCCGCACCGCGACCATCGCCACCGGGCGGTCTGCTTCCAGCTGGAGAACCAGCTCCGGCGCGCCGAGGATGCAGATGCTGTCCGCCAGCGGCTCGCTCTGAAATACCAGGGCGCCGCCGTCCTCCTCGCGCTGATCGTAGGGCAGGTCGGGTGCGGCAGAGTACGAGCACCACTTGCCGGCGAACAGGCCGACGGACAGAGGCGATCGCACCACGGCCGGGGGCGCAGAGTGGTGGGCGGCCGAATCCGATCTGCCGCCGATGTCGATCCCGCCGCGGGTCAACGGGCACTCCAGGCGGACGACGTTGCTGGAAGGCCAGCGCCGCTCGCCCACCCAATGGCCGGGCCGTTCGAGGTAATAGGACGACGGCGGCGCGCTGTGTTGAATCCACGCGCGCAGCCGGGGCTCGTCCATGATGCCGGTGTCTCGGTCCTTCAGCCAACGGTCCCACCAGCGCACGGCTTCCTGCAGAAAGCCGATGGCGGGTCCGGGAACGCCCATGTGTGGATAACGGTGGCCCCAGGGCCCGACCAGGGCCAGCCGCGGCACGTCGAGATGCTCGAGCAGGCGGAATACGGCGTTGGTGTAGCCATCGGCCCAGCCGCCCACGGCCATCACCGGGCAGGTGATGGCGGCGTAGTCCTCGCATACCGAGCCATGGTGCCAGTAGTCGTCCCGGTACTGGTGCTTCAGCCAGGTGTCGAGCCACACACCGCTGCCTTCGAGCCGCTCGAGCCACAGGTCGCGCCAGCGGTCGCCCACCAGCGCCGGGTCCGGTGGCGTGTTGCACACCGCGAACATGGTGGTCGCCTCCGACAGGTTGTCGGAGAGCAGGCATCCGCCCATGTAGTGCATGTTGTCCACGTACAGGTCGTCGGTGGAGCAGACGGTGATGACGGCTTTGAGAGCCGGCGGCCGGCAGGCGGCTATCTGCAACGCGTTGAAGCCGCCCCAGGAGATACCCATCATGCCGACGTTGCCGTCGCACCAGGGCTGGGCCGCCAGCCAGCGGATGACCGCCACCCCGTCCTCCTGCTCCTGGCGGCGGTACTGATCCACCAGCAGCCCTTCGGAATCGCCGCTGCCGCGCAGGTCTACGCGAAGACACGCGTAGCCGTGGCCGGCGAGGTACGTGTGCACCACCGCGTCACGAGGCCGGGTGAGGTCACGCTTGCGGTACGGGAGGTATTCCAGAATGGCCGGCACGGGTGCGTTATCGCTGCCGGCTGGCCGCCACAGCCGCGCGGCCAGGTGGGTGCCGTCGGGCATGGGGATCCACAGATGCTCGGTGACCTCGACCGGAAACGGCAGGCGGTCTTCCGGGACGACGTTCACCGTTCCGATTCCGGCACCGGCGTGAGCTCGAAGGGCAGCAGCGAGGTTGCCTGGTCGAACTTGCGCTCGAGGCCCTCGACGCTGTCCGCGCCGATGTGCAGCTCCGCCAGCACGTAGCTGTAGGCGTCCTCGTCGAGCAGCTCGGACAGGAGCATGCCCTGCTGGAGCTTGATCTCCACCTTGGTTTCGGGCTGGCACTGCTTCAGCGCGTCCAGATCGTCCGGCCCGGGTATCAGCTCGGCGACGGCGTCGGTTCGATCGTAGCGGCGGTGGAGAAACTTGGCCGCGTAGTTGAATGGGCCGTCGCCGTGGCGGAACTCCGGCTCCTCGCCCAGGGCGATGCGCACGGCTACCGCGTGATTGGAGGTGCCGTCCACTTTCTCGAACAGGTTCGAGTGGGACTGGGACAGGCGCGGGTTGATCTCGACGATCCACAGACGATCAGTGTCCGGGTCCCAGAAGAATTCCACGTTGAAGCAACTGTTGTCGAAGCCAATCTGCTCGAGCACCTTGCGCGAGGTTTCCAGGGCGCGCTGGCGGACGGACTCCGGAGCGGTGGACGGATACTGATAGCGCTCGAAACTCTTGCCGTTCTGTCCCCGCACCATGTCGAACATGCCGTGGGCATTGATCGCGCCGCGGTAGGCGTAGCCTTCGGGCGCGATCTCGTTGCCGCCGACGAACTGCTCGGCAATCATGTGATTGCCGTCGATGCCGGCGATCTCGTCCGGCAGGTCGATGCGGTCGAGCAGCCGGTTCACCGGACCGCCGAGCCGCTCGATCGACTCCCGCGCGCGGCCCAGCGCCTGCTCGAGAGCGCGGGGGGAATCCACCTTGAAGCCGAGCGCCGAGCCGTAGCCCTTCACCGGCTTGATCCAGAACGGGTAATCCACCGTCACGTGCTGCGACGCCTGGTCGTCGAACGGATTCACCGCGCAGAAATTCGGTGTGCTCTCCGGGACCGTCTTGTGCTGCTCGAGCCGGCTCCAGTATTTGTGCGAGCACTTGAGCACGGCCTCCAGGCTCGGCCCGGGCAGCCCGCGTTCGGCGCAGAGAATCGCCAGCATGGACGCGGCGGGGAAGTCCCAGTGGGTGAAGATGCCGTCCACCGGCCCGTCGAAGTCGTCCAGGGTCTGCCGCGCCCGGTCCAGCAGAGCGTCCACGTCGTAGTGCTCCTGGTAGACGACCTCGTCCGACTTCAGCAGCGGGTGAAATGCCAGCTCGCGGTCGAGATGCAGATGTTCCAGGTAACGGGCGTGAAAGCGGTCGTACCCAAGCAGAAACAGGTTTTGTACTCGGCTCATGTAATGGCCCGTGTGACGGTAGGGGAAAGGCGGGTTGCAAGAGCCGTACCGGCTGCTCCTGCAGAAGTCGGCAGCCTTTCAAGGGTATCCGGGGTACGGCCGGCATGAAGATGCCGAGCCGGCCGGCGCGGCGAGGTATGCATCTTGCGAGCACGAGGGTGAGTCATAGCGAGGACGAGCCATGAGCGGATCCGGTTCTCATCTGGACGACGCCTTCATCGAGCGGCAGCGCCAGCGCCTGCTGGCGCTTCGCGATCAAGCAGAAAGCAATCAGGCGAACGCGGATCGTGAGGAGCGGCGCCTGCAGGAGGAGTGGCAGGAGCCGCGGGACATGGCGGATCGTGCCGCGGACATCAGCCGCCAGGACCTGGACGACGCGGTGGAACGAGTGTCGGCGACCCGCCTCGTGGACATTGAGCGCGCTCTGGAGAAGATCGACACCGGCAGCTACGGCTACTCCGACGTCAGCGGCGAGCCCATCGCCAAGGCGCGACTGGAGGCGAGACCCGAGGCCGTCCGCACCACCGAGGAGGAAAGCGCCGCCGCCCGACGGGCGCGCTGACCCCGTACGAACGCGGACGAACGCTCTGGCCGTGTTGGCAGGGGCGCGCGCTGACGGCGCGGGCGCTATAGTACGGCGCATGTACGTGCTCTACATCGGAAACCGCAACTACTCGTCCTGGTCGTTGCGCCCGTGGTTGCTCATGACCGAGCTGAGGATTCCGTTCCAGGAGCGCCTGGTGCCGTTCGAGGACGGCGGCAGCTGGGGCCGGTTCCGCGCGTTCTCACCCACCGGCCAGGTGCCCTGCCTTCACGACGGCGGGCAGGTGGTATGGGAATCCCTCGCCATCGCCGAGTATCTGGCGGAACGCCATCCGGGGGTCTGGCCCGAAGACCGCGCCGCGCGGGCATGGGCACGCTGCGCCAGCGCCGAAATGCACGCCGGCTTCCGGGCGCTGCGCAACGAGTGCCCCATGACGGTGGCGTTGCGGATCCGGCTGCACGGGCGCTCGGATGCCCTGGAACGGGATCTGGGGCGGCTCGACGAACTTTGGAACGAGGGGCTGACCCGCTTCGGCGGAGCGTTCCTGGCCGGCCCCGCGCCGTCGGCCGTGGACGCCTTCTTCGCCCCGGTGGTGTTCCGCCTTCGTACCTACGGACTCCGCCTCTCCGGGCTGGCGGCCGACTATGCGGCGCGCCTGCTGGAGAGGCCCGGCCTTCAGGCCTGGGATTCCGCGGCGGCGGCGGAACCGTGGCGGGAACCGAGCCACGAATCCGAGATCGCCGCCCTCGGCGACTGCCTGGAGGATCTGCGCCGTCCGCCGCCCCAATGACGCGCGGGCTAGCCCAGACGTGCCAGGATCGCGTCGCAGAACGCCGGCAGATCATCCGGCTTGCGTGAGGTGATCAGGTTGCCGTCCTCCACCACTTCCTCGTCCACCACCTCGCCGCCGGCGTTGGTGAGGTCGCGCCGGATGGAAGGCCATGAGGTCAACCGGCGACCGCGTACCGCGTCGGCGTCCACCAGCAGGCTGGGCCCATGGCAGACGGCGGCGATGAGTTTGCCGGAGCTGCTGAACGCCTTCACGAAGTCGACGATGTCCTCGTGGGTGCGCAGCTTGTCGGGGCTGTAGCCGCCGGGAATCAGCAGCACATCGAACTCGTTGGCGCTGACTTCCGACGGGGTGCAATCGATGGTGGCCCGAACCTGGTGTTGCTTGCCCTCCACCTGCTTGCCCTTCTCGATGCCCACCAGGGTCAGACGATGACCGGCCTCCTCGAGGCAGCGGGCCGGCTGTTCGTACTCGGAATCCTCGAAATCGCTTTCGATGACGACGGCAATATTGGCCATGCGGTGCTCCTGTGGCTGTCGGTGCTTCGCCGCAGGCGGTGCACGTCGCATGCCATTGCGCCCGGGTCTGCACCTGCGTGGCGGCTGCGCGCATGGCATGCTTTTCGCTTTCCGCGTCTATTCGTATTCGCTCGTCTTGTCGGTGGAGGTCCCGCGATCGGCCGGGCCTGAGATCCGACGAGACTCAAGTCGAGGAGTTGAACGCCATGGACGTCGTACGCATCATTCTGTCGATTCTTCTGCCGCCGCTCGGCGTGTTCCTGCAGGTCGGCATCGGCCCGCAGTTCTGGATCAACATTCTGCTGACCCTGCTGGGCTACATCCCGGGCATCATCCACGCGGTGTGGATCATCGCCACCCGTTGACGAAGTCGAGGGTGCCCGTCAAAGCTCTTTGCGCACCTGGCCGTAGGCGATCAGCGCGAACAGCCCGGTGCCGCCCAGCACGTTGCCGAGAAACGCCGGGAGGGTAACCGCGACGAGGATGTGCAGCAGGTCGGCGGATTGCGCGAACACCAGCAGAAACGCTGCGGTGGAGCCCACCACCACGTGGGCGAGCTCGCCGGCGGCGATGAAGTAGCTGATGATCACCACCAGCAGCACGCCGCTGCCGCCGGCGCTCGGCAGCATCCAGACCAGCGCGGCCACCAGGAAGCCGGCCGGCACTCCGTAGCTCAGGGTTTCCCAGAACGTGCGGTCGGAGTGCGCCGACGCCAGGGCGAGGAACTGACCCACGTGCTCCGGAGAGACGCCGCCGAAATAGACGAAGGCAGCGGAGACGAAGGTGCCCACCAGGTTGGCCGCCAGCACCAGCGCCCACAGCCGGGCGCCGCGCAGAACGAGCCGAGTGTGGGGAGTCGCCAGGATCGGCAGCACCACCGTGATGGTGACCTCCGTGAAGAGCTGCAGGCGGCCGATCACCACGATCAGAAACCCCACGCAGTAGCCCAGGCTGCTGACTGCCAGGGCCCATGGCGCCTCGGGCAGCAGGCCGGCCAGGAAATCCCTGACAATAGAACGAGGCGCTGAGGGCGATTCCGGCGGCCACTCCGGACCACCACAGGGAAACCGGCGGACGATCGAGCTCCGTCAGGCCTTCGCGCCGTACCACCTCGTAGATGACCGGAGAGCGGAGGGTCAGGTGCTCCTCGACCGCTTCGCGCTCGATGGCCTCGCGATCCTCCTTCGTGTCGCTCCGCGAATCGTTCACGTGGTAGCGGCGAGATCGTTCAAGCGCCGTGCCGACCGCGGCCTCGGGCTGAAGCTTCAGGGCAGCGTCCACGGCGCAGATGGAGCCGCTCGTCGAGCGCGTCGAGCGCGTGCTCCAGGTGCTCGTCCCGGCGGCTGCCGGTGACGGCGGCCTCGAGGCGCAGCCACAGGGAGTGCAGGTGCGCCCGCTCCGGGTCGCCCACCTCGGGGGTCTGCCCGGCCGAGCGGCGCGCCTCGTTGAAGGCCACCAGCGCGCGGCGCCGGGCATCGCCCCGCTCGCGCAGCCGGCGCGCCAGTTCAGGCTCCGGGGCGAGCGTGGCCAGGTCGTCATAGATGGTGGCGATGCGCGATGCGATGCGATCCACTTCGTCCAGCGCCACCGTGAGATCGTCCTTCAGCAGACCGCTCATGAGCCTTCCCCGCTGGCTTCCGTTTCCCCCAGTTTGCCGGCGTCGCTGGTATCTCCGGTATCGCCTCTGTCCCCGGTGGATTCGCCCTTGCCGAGTTCCACGGTGTACAGAATGTCGGCGCCGGTCGACTGACTGCCGGAATCCGTAACCACCTTCCAGTTGTTGGAGATGTCGTACTGCATCCGCAGGACCGACTCCGGCGAGAACAGGCCGATGCCGTAGCTGACGTAGAGCCTGGGCGAGAGATATTTGCCGAGGACGAGCTGAGCCTCGCTGGGGTTGCTCTGCGCGCCGGCTTCGCCGCTGCCGGTCTCTATGGAGAACTGGTCGAGACCCACCGCTTTACCGATGTTCTTGGCCAGAAAGTCGCCGCCCTTCAGCCCCATGGCGAGCATGGCGCTGGACAGTGCCGACTGCTGGCCGTCGGGACTCTCCTCCAACGAGCGGCCGAGCACCAGGTAGGAAAGCTGCTCCTGCTGGGTCATGGAGGGGTCGGAGAACAGCTCGAACGACGGCGACTTCAGGGTGCCTTTGACGTGCGCGCCGACGGTGATGTCTTCCTTCGGGTGCCGAACCGCGCGGATGTCCAGGGCCGGTTCGGTGACGGGTCCGCCGGCGAAATAGATACGGCCCTTGTCGATGACCAGCCCCTGGCCGTAGGCGCGGTACTCGCCGTCGACGATGTCCAGCTCGCCGCTGGCGGTAGCCGGTTTCTCCGGCTGCTGGTCGACCAGCACGTTGCCTTCGATGCGGGCGGTCAGTCCGTAGCCCTTGAAATGCACATCGTCGCCAAGGATCAGGCGGACCTTGGCATACAGTGCCCGCGCGGTCGCCGATTCCGCCGCCGGCTGACGGCTGACGAGCACCTGGTCCTCGGACACGGTCACGGCCGAAGGCGGATGCTTGCCGGGGCTGACGTTCGCTTTCGGAACGGTGACTTCGCCGTTGACGGTGAGTCGATCCGGTTTCGCGTCGATGACCAGGTCCGGAGAGACGAACACCCGGGCTTCGTCGGTGTTCATGACCTGGAACGCCTTTCCCTGGACGTCGAGCGTGCCGGTAGGAGCCTGGCCGGGCAGTGCCAGACGGCCGCTGACGTCCAGATTGCCGCCGCCGGACTTCGCGGAAGCTTGCAGGGCCACCTGACGGCCCTGGCCACGAATCGTCGCCGTCATCGCCCGGACGTCGAGCCCGGCAGCGGGGACGCTGACGGCGCCGTCCCGGAGGTTCAGCTCGCCGCCGAGGGTCGGGGCGCCGAGCGTGCCGCTCACGGTCATGTCGCCGCGCATGCTGCCCTCGATGTCTTCCAGGGTCGGTAGCATGGGGCCGAGAAAACCGAGCTCCGGGACTTCCAAATGCACCTGGCCGGTGAGAGCCTGGTCGGAGACGGACGGCGCGGCGTTGGCGCTCTGCCGTCCCACCACCAGCGCCGCCGACGTGGTCGCCTGCAGATTCAATCGGGCGTGGGTCAGGTTGACGGCGACGCGGCCGTCGATCTCGGACGGCGTCAGCTGGACGTTCAGGCTGCTCGGCTCCAGGCCGACGACCGGGGGCTGCGCGCCGGCGTCCGGATCCGGCGGCGGCAGCGTGATCTGCCCGGCGGTGGTGTGCAGGCCCACCTGCCCCGTCAGCGCGCCGCCGTCGGGTTCCGAGAGTTGAACGGTGCCGTTGATCGAGCCGGTAGCGTCGACGCCTTCCGGCAGCAGGGGTGCAAAGTAGGCGAAGGCGAGGTCAGTCAGAGCCACGTCCGCGCCGAGGCCGTTCGCGTCCTTGTGAGCCTGCAGGCAGACCCGGGCGTCGTCCGCCTGCCAGCACTGACGGGAGAGCGACATGCGGTCGCTGGCGACCGTACCCCGTGCACCGGCAACGAGCTGCCAGGGGGCGAGGCCGCTGTAGCCGAGCTCGCCCTTGGCCAGCTCGAAGTTCCACACCGGATGGTCGCCGAACGGGTCCGGCGCGTGCCCTTGCAGAGCCAGCTCGACGTGACCCGGCTCACCGTCGGCGGTCAGCTCGAGGCGGTGCGATTGCGGGCGTCCGCTGCCGGTCAGGCTGACGCGGCTGACCGCGCTGCCCGCCACCGAGCCGTCGCGGGCGGTGACGTCGAGGCGGGAGGCGGTGTCGCCGCTCAGGTCCAGGTCGGCGTTGACATCCAGGTGGGTCAGCCGATTGCCGCCGTACTCGAGGTCACCGCCCTGGAGCGTTGTCGTTACATCGACGCGAGGCAGCGGACCCGACACGGTGCCGGAGCCGGAAATTCGGCCGCGGGCCTGGGGCACGACGGCCGACAGATCGTGGCTGGTCAGCTTCCAGCGCAGATCTGCGCGCTCGGCGAACCGACCCTGGACATCGATGCTGCTCTTGCCGAGGGCGGCCGTGAGCTTGTCCACGTCGACCGTGGGCCATGGATCGCCCTGCTGAAAGTGCAGGCGCGCGGAGGCACTCAGATCCTGATCGCGAAGCCGTCCGCCCGCCTCGAGCCGCGATACGGTCACGTCCAGCGCCTGTCCCTTCATGGCGGCGGACGCCGTCAGCTGAAGATTCACCTGTCCCGGCCAGCCGGGCGCCAGCACCGACGGGTCGATGTCCTTCGCGTCGAGCCGCACGTTGGCGGCGATGGCAGGATCCCAGCGGACGTCCGCGTGGCCGTCGGCATTGCCGCTGCCGGTGCTGGCAGTGAGGGCCAGGGAGATCTGCTTCAGGCTGCCCGTGCCCGTGACGTGCAAGGTGGCGGCGGGCGCCGAGGCGGGTTCCAGCCGGGTCTGCAGCGCCAGCCGGTAGTCGTCCAGGGGGCCCTGGAGCGTCGCCTTGCCTTCGGGGATCACTATGGTGGCCTCGCCGGTGAGGGGCCAGCGCAGATCGTTCCACTGCAGCGCGAGGTCGGCGTTGACGTTCTGCGCCAGGGCGATACGGCCCTGGCCGGAGAGACGGCCCTGCCGATCCGGCTGGGCCAGGGTGAGCTGCTGGACGTCGATGGCTTCGCTCGTGACCCGTGCTTGAAGGTTGGCGACCAGGCGGCGCGACTGGGGGTCGGTGCCGTTGAGGATGCCGCTCACATCCAGGTTATCCAGGGGGCCGTTGACCTGAACGTCCGCGCCTACCGTGGCTGCCGGCAGGTCCGGTTTCACCGCGGCCAGATTCAGCGATTTCATGTTCAGGTGGCCGTCGACGGTCATGGGCTGGTCGCCGTCGAGGAGGTGGCTCACTGTGGCGGCCAGCTCGGTCCGGTAGGGCGGGGCGACGGTCTGCTCGATCTGCAGGGTGGCGAGGCTGCCGTCCAGGCGGGTGGTGCCGCTGGCCGGTGCGTAGCCCGGCAGATCGAGTTGCCAGGTGAGATGCGCAGCCACGGGGTAGTCGCCGGCGGCAGTGAGGGACAGCGCGCCGGCGTCGGCGTCGACGGAGAAATGCGGGCCGTGTGCCTTCAGTGCCGCCACGTTCAGACGGCTGTCGTGGAACGTGACGCCGGCGACGGTCGCTTCGTTCACCTCGAGCGGGTCGGCGTCAGGCGAGGTGGAGACGGCGACATCCTCGAGGGTCAGCCGGTCCACGGCAACGGCGATCGGCAGGCTCACCTGCTCGGGCAGGCCGGCCGACTCGCTCGCGGGCTCCGTTGGTCCCGGCAGCATGCGATAACGAACTCCGCGCCCGCCCAGCTCGTCGATGTGCAGCCGGCCCCGCAGCAGCTCGCCTGGCGACCAGTCGAGCCAGAGCCTGGCGAGGCTCACCCGGGCGGTGCCGAGATCCACCTGCACGCCCGTGAGCTGCACATGGTGAGACAGGCTGCCGTGCGCCGTGCCGAGGTCGAATCCTTCCGGGAGAAATCCTTCGATGCGGGCCAGCGCGAACCGCGTCCCGCTCTGGGTCCACCACACCCACGAGAACGCGGCGCCGGTCAATACCAGCAGCGCCCCCAGGACGACGCCCGTGATCTTCAGCGCACGGATCACAGCGCGGCCCCGATGGTGAGGTGGATCCGAAAGTCGTTGTCCGGGTCCTGGAACGGGTGGGCCACGTCCAGACGTACCATGCCGATCGGCGAGCGCCAGCGGAAACCGACCCCGGCGCCCACCTTGATGGCCGGCGTATCGTCGAACGCGTCGCCGGCGTCCACGAACACGGCAGCGCCGTAGTTTCCGTAGATCAGGTGGTCGAGCTCTATGCTGCCGGTGATCAACCGTTCGCCGCCGACGACGTCATTCGAGGCGTTGCGGGGACCCACCTGCTGATAGTCGTAGCCGCGGATGCTGTAGTCACCGCCGGCAAAGTAGCGCTGAGACGGCGGCAGCGCCGCAAAGTCGTCGGTCCACAAGGCCCCGGCCTCGCCGCGGACCAGCACCCGGGTTGCACGGGCGATCGTCTGGATCCAATGCGCGGACACGTCGAGGCGGGTGAACGATACGTCCGACAGCAGCGCCTCGATGCCCGTGTGCAGGTCCGCCTGCAGGCTGTAGCCGTGGTGGGGATACTGCAGATCGTCGGCCCGTTCACGGCCCAGGGTGATGCCGGGGTAGTACAGGCGCGTCGTGCGGTTCGGTCCGCCGCTGAAATTGAACTGCTCCTGCTCGAGTTGCAGGTACAGGCGCCGCCGCAGCCCCTTCCAGTTCACCGACTGACTCACGCCGACGGCGTATTGCTCGGTATTGGCATCGGCGATCTCCTCCCTGCGGCCGGTGACGGAGAAGCTCAGCGAATCCGTAGAGTAATTCTTGATGGGAATCTCGTAGCGCATACCGAGCGCCTGGGTGATGGCGGAAAGCTGAAGGTCGGCGCGGAGCCTGTGACCGCGCGCGTTGATGCGCCGGAGCAGCACGCTGAGCTTGGTCCGCGGGCCGGTATCGGTTCCGTAACCGACTCCCACCGAGTACTTCTGAGGTTTCGATGGCTCGGTGATCACCGTCACCGGCACCCGGTGATCGGCCCCGGCCGCCTTCGGCGGTGCGCGCACCTCCACCCGGGAGAAGTAGCCGGTGTCCGCGAGCGTGGTCTGCAGCTTGAGCAGCGGCGCGACTTCATAGGGTTGCCCGGGGCGGATGTTGACGAAGCGAGTCACGAATAGCGGGTCGAGAAACTGCTGCTCGACGTGGGTCTGGCCGAAGTAGAAGCGCGGCCCGGTGTCCAGCACCAGATGGATGTCGGCGCGGAGGCGGTCCGGCGCCACCCGGATCTCGCTGGTTTTCCAATCCGCGTCGAGAAAGCCGTTGTTGTAGGCGGCGTTGTAGAGGCTGCTCTTCGCGCTGTTGTAGCGGCTGTGCACCAGCCGCTGATCGGCCGCCAGATGAATGTCGTTGAGCGCGCGCTCGATCGCGGGGAAGTCCTTGCCTTCGCCCGTTACCCGCACGTCCACGGTGTCGAGCCGCGCCGGCTTTCCAGGATCGATCTGATAGCGGGCGACGTAGCCTCCGTCGGTCTTGTCGAGCTCGGAACGGATCTGCGGCCGGTAATAGCCGAAGGGCATCAGGGCCTGCCGGATCTGCTGTGGCGCCGCGCGGTGACGGCGGCGGACCTCCGCTGGGGTTACCTGTTGCGGATGCTCGCCGTCGCCCCCCTCCAGCCGCGAGACCAGCCCCTGCCCTTCGAGGTTGGCAATGGTCAGGAAGCTCCGGACGTTGCTGAGCAGCGGATCGTCGATGCCGGTGATTTCCACGCGCACCTTCGGGTCCTGCTTTCCGCTGCTGTCCTGGCCGCTGCTGTCCTGGCCACTGCTGGCCTGGCCCAGGGCGGACGCCGTCAGGAGCAGCGCGGCACAGGCGGTGAGCAGGCGCACGCCCACCGCACCCGCCCGCCGGCGGCTTCCTGAGCGAAATGGGCCGTCGGCCAAAGGCTTCGTGTGGTTCACTCGATCCTCATTGATCAACAACGCGTCAGCAACTGTCATGCCACGCCGCCGGGAGGCTCGACAGGCGGGGAGCGGTACACGCAGCGGGGCCGGGGGCCATCGTGAGAATACAAGAGGAAGCGCAGCGTTGGAGGTGCGGTGGGCGAGGAGCGGCGGGTTTCGACGATGCCGACGTTGAGGCGGCCGCAGGGATTGCGGCGGGCGCCGGCTTCGCCGCGCAACAGCCGGAGCCGGGCGGTCAGAGTCGGACGGTCGCCAGCGTCGACGATGGCCCGGCGGTTGGCGCGCATCACGGCGGCGGAGACCGTCTGGATGAAGCGGCCGGGGTCGTGGGTGATGCCGCTGGAGATGAACTGGTAGAGGTCGGGGATCCCATCGGACCATTGGATGCGGTGCAGACAGCCGATGTGGATGTCGCCGCAGAGCAGCACCATCCGTTGGTGGGGGTTGTTGCGCTGGTGATCGTGGAGCGTTGCGAGCACCCGGTCCCGGTCGCGAGCGTGGCCGCGCGAGGACCATCGGTCGGAGAAGTCCTCGCCGTCGGGAGTGACCGCGGCCGCCACCCGGACGAGGCCCCGCGGCAGATGCAGCGGCGGCACGCTCAGCACCACGAATATTACCGCCTTCCCGGCATGGCGGCTGAGGAACGCGACGAAGGCATCGTGCTGCGCCGGAGAAATCAGCTGGGCCTGCTCGCCGACGCAGCGGTTGGAGCGCAGGTCCATCACGTACGTGGCGGTATCGGCAAGCTCGATCTCGTAGTCGAAGTCGTCGGGCGGCGTCACCTGGGTGTCGCGGACCCGGGAGCCCTGATAGTCCGCGTACGCCCGGAAGGCGCCTTGACGGAACGATCGCCATCGTTCCGTGCCATGGACTTCCGCGGAACCCCAGTTGTCCACCACCTCGTGGTCGTCGAGGATCGGATAGCAGGGGTAGTTGGCCAGCACCTCGCGCCATCCGGGGACGTTCCAGAAATGCCGGTAGCGTTCCTGGAACAGCGATCGCACCTGCGCTGCCGAGCAGTCGAGCACGCTGTCGCAGCCTGGGGGTGCCACCGTGCGGAAATAGTCGTCGTCGAGCAGCGAGGCGTGGTGGGGATAGTCGGAGTACACCTGATCGCCGCCCATCACCACTGCCCGAACGCGATGCTCGATCAGCACGCGGTTGGTGGCTTCCAGCATGTCCTCGCCCGGCGCTGCCAGCAGGCCATCCTCGTCGAACGGCTGGTGACAGCTCATGAGCGCGACGGAGAAGTGCTCGGGCGGCGGCTCCGCCGGGTCCGGTGCGGTGACGAAGCTGCCGGTCGCCAGCGGCGCTCCGGCGCCGTTGTTCAGGGTAACCCGGTACTGGGTTCCCGGCTCCAGCCCGCGGTCGACGGTCAGGGCCCCCGTGAGGTCACGGTATGGGTCGTCCACGGTAAGGCTCACGCTGCGGGCCAGGCCGCCGAGCGCTGGCGACCACGAGAGCGCATACCGGCCCGCACGCTCCACCCGCACCCAGACACGCGCAGAGCGAGCGGTCACCGCGCCGATGGCCAGCATGTTCCGGATGGGGTCGTTCTTCAGCAAGCCACCCTGGGTTTTCTGCGACTGGGACAGGAAGCGCAGTCAAGCATCGTGCCATGGCCCCGCGGCGTGGGCACAGACCTTGCTGAGCCCTTGCTGACGACATAGACGACATAGACGGTCCCTGGGAGTCGACAACTGCGGCGGGGTGGTGCTTATGGACGGGCTTCGAGGAAAAACTGACCAGCAATCGGAACAAATTGCCCGGGGAAGCGGCGGGCAGGGCGAATCGACGGGACGCCTGCGGTGAAGCGCGTGGTGGTCATGCGGAACCAATCCGCGTCGGGAGGCGGCGCCGCGGTCGACGACGCGCTGGCGGTGCTGCGGGACGTGGGAATTCATGCCCAGGTGCACGATCCGGAAAGCGCAGAGCACATGCGGTTTCTGATCAGGGCGGAAGCCCGCAGCGTCGACGCCGTGATCGTCGGTGGCGGCGACGGCACGATCAATTCGGCGTTGAAACCGGTGCTGGAAGCCGGGCTCCCGCTGGGCATTCTGCCGCTCGGCACCGCCAATGACCTGGCACGAACCCTCGACATCCCGACTGACCTGCACGAGGCCTGCGCGCTCATCGCCTCCCAGTGCACGCGCACCATCGACGTCGGCTGGGCCAACGATTGGCCGTTCGTCAATGCCGCCGGAATCGGTCTCAGCGCCCGCATCGCCCGGGAGACGTCCGTGGACCGCAAGCGAACGCTGGGGCCTCTGACCTACGCCGCCGCCGTGGTGGAGGCATTCCGCCGCCATCGGCCGTTTCGCGCCGTGATCCACTCGGACGCGCAGACCCTCGACGTGTCGTCTCTGCAGATCACCGTGGGCAACGGCGTGTACTACGGCGGCGGCACGCCGCTCGCCGAAGACAGCGCCATCGACGATGGCTGCCTGGACCTCTACAGCGTGCGGCCGCAGTCGCTGCTGCGGCTGATCCCTGTGGCCTTCGCCGTGCGGCGCGGCGTTCACCAGCGCAGCGGCAGCGGGGTGGACACCGCCCGGGGCACCGAGTTTCAGATCGCCACCCGCCCGGCCCTCACCGTAACACTGGACGGTGAGGCCGCCTTCAGGACCCCGGTCAGCTTCCGCCTCGGGCCGCGTGCGCTGACCGTATTCGCCCCGCATCCGGAACGGGTCCGGCCAGTCGCCGGAGAAACATTCAACCGACTTGGCAGCCGACTTGGCATGGGTCCTGCACGCCCCTCCTGACCGGTTCAACTTTTGAGGAATCTCGATGAGTGCAATTTTCTATCGCCTGAAGGCGATGTCGCTCCTGATGCTGTTTGCCTTCGCCGCCCTCGGTGGTGTGGCGGCCTGTGACAACAACGACGGCCCGGTGGAGAAGGCCGGTGAAAAGGTGGACGAAGCGGGCCAACATGTGCAGGATCAGATGAAGGACGCGAAAGACGATCTGGACGGCGACGATTGAAGTGCGGCTCGCGTGGCGTCCCGCGAGCTGACGGGGAAGGCGCAGATATAACAGCGCGGACGTAACAGCGCAGAGACAACAGCGCAGAGACAACAGCGCAGAGACAACAGCGCAGAGACAACAGCGCAGAGACAACAGAAAACAATAGAAGAACCGGAGGAAGGCTGGTCGTGATGACAGCCGTACCGAAGGCTGGCAGACGTGGCCCGACGTCTGCCAGGGGGAGGGCTCATGAACGAGAAGGATTATCTCGGTGACCCATCCGTGGGCCGATTCACGGCGTTCGTCCGCAACCTGATCACCGATGCCCGGCCGCGCATTCAGCTTAGAGCCGGGGTGGACGGGAACCGGCGTACCGTGGCGAGCCTGCCCGAGGTGCTCGACGTTTACAGCTGGCGCGGTGAATCGTTTGCCGAGGTCAGCGGTAAGGTCGAGGCCATGCGCCGGGAGATGCGCTCGGCGCTCGCTCTATGCGAGTCGGCGGAAGACGGCACGGCGCGGCGCATGGCGGAGCTGGAGCTGCTGTTCGTCGCTACCAAGACGTTGAGCTGGGGCAGGGTGTATGAAGGCGCTTTCGGCTTTCTCATCCACCAGGCGGAGACCGGCGTGCTGTCGAAGAACCTGCGCCGGGCGGCGGAGCTGATGGACGGCGACGTGGAGGACGTCGGCGCTTTCGACGACAACCCTTACCGTTCCGATTGCGGCATGACCAAGGTCTACGCGGCGATTACCGCGCGCAGCGTGGTGTATGACGCGCGGCTGGGCGCGGCCCTGGCCTTGTTGTGCCGAAGGCATCTGGAGTTGGCTGGGCAGCGCGTGGTCCCCGAGCTTCTGACGTTCATGGCCGGCGATCGTGACGACCCCCGCAGCAACCCGTCGGGAGGCGGCTTTCTGTTCGCCGCCAAGAAACCGGGCTCCGCGCATGCGCGGTGGAATCTTCGCGCCACCTGGATCATCAGCCGGTTGGCCCGCGATGAGGGCGTGGCCGCGGTGCTGGGCGGGACCCCGACGAGCCGGATCCGCCGCATCGAGGCGGCGTTGTTCATGATCGGCGACGACGTGCAGGACCAGCCGCGGTGCGGCAAGGCGCGTCCGGCGAAGTCGGTGGGCCCGCGACAGGCTCCGCCACTCTCCGCAGCGACCGAGAGCGGGTCTTCGCAGACCTCGTCGTGATCAGAGCCGCGTCCTGAGGCTGAGGGCGCGCGACCAGGATCAGGGACGGCCGGCGCCCGCGGGGGCCGGTGCGAAGTGGCCTACGTACTGCTCCACCTCGTAGCGGCCCCGGGTCCGCCGCAGCTTCGGACTCAGCTCCTGCCACCAGGTGTAGTTGACGGCCACGCCCCCCGGCACGGGCACCGGCAGGACGAAGCTCTTGAACTCCCGGTCGGTCAACACGCAGCGGTCGTACTCGCCCAGATCGTTCTCGATGCAGACCCGGTAACGGGTCTGGTGATTCTCCTGGACCGTGTTGTCCAGGTCGATCTTCACGCGGCGCTTCACGCCGTCTTCCACCACGTACAGATAGTTGGTGTCGCGCACTGCCTTGTCGGCGGTCACGCGGACCTGGCGGCTGCCCCGGTTCGCACCTGACATCGCGAGATGCAGTGTGTGCCGGCTGACCGGGCGCAGTTTGCCGAGGCACAGCCGGTTCGCCGCCGTCAGCGGGACGTCCGCGGACCATCCACCTTCCGGCGTCTGCTGGACCGAGCCGAGGGTTCCGAGCCGGGTGCCGCAACCGGAGCCCAGCAGGTCGAGGGGCGTGCCGGCCTCCATCGCGCTCCGGTCGCGATAAAAGCGCGGGGAGACCGTGCCATTCGGGGCCGCCTCGAGTACCAGCAGCACGTTCGAGAGCGGCTGCTGATGGCTCGTGCAGTCCTGGCCGTCGCCGGGCGTGCAGGGATTGAAGTTGAGGTCGTCACCGGGGTCCTCGGTGAGCGCGCTGTCGAAGCTGCCCTGGTAGACGCCGAGGTACGGGCGGACCTCCGGCTGGCCGAGCTCCGGTGGGGATCCGGCCGCGCACCCTGCCACCACGCAGAGCACGAGACACAGCCCGACCGTGGTACTGACGATGACACTTCTCACGGCCGCTATTGTAACTCCTGCGGCGCGCCTGGCAGGTATTGCACGCGAGTGCTGCGTCCAGGCGGCGCGGCGCGGAATCATGAGCACGTCGTGCCCCGGGGGCCGGCCGGAGGCAGCCCGTTCGGCCGTGGCACGCCGATTGCTGCTCGGCGGGTGCACTTGAATGGATTGTGATCAAGGAGACCTACAGATGCTCAAGAACGGACTTCTTTCCAGCGCCATCGTCATCGCCGGCGGCCTGTTCGCCGGGGCGGCCATGGCCGGCACCGACAACCCCTACGGCACCAGCTCCACGGGGAGCCAGAGCCAGAGCAGCCAGCCGATGACCCAGGGCCAGACCACCCAGGGCAGCACCACCCAGGGCGGCGCCAGCCAGGGTCAGGTCAGCTTCGATCAGATCGACAGCAATGGCGACGGCTACATCTCGAAATCCGAGTTCAAGGATTCGGGGGCGTTTCAGGTGGATTCGTCCAGGCTCGATGCCAACAACGACGGGCGTCTGAGCCGCAGTGAGTTTGCGGCATTCGAGCAGATGCACTCGAACCAGCCGTACGGCAGCAACTCGACGAGCCCCAGCAGCTCGCCCTACGGCTCCAGCAGCTCGTCCGGCAACTCGGGCTACAACAGCACCATGCCGCAGAGCACGACGCCGCAGAGCACGACGCCTCAGAGCACGACGCCGCAGAGCACCATGCCGCAGGGCAGCTCAAGCACTCAGTCGGGTTCCGACACCTACCAGCAGAACGACACCGGCAGCCCGCAACGCTGATCCGGTCGCCGGCCGGGATGGTCTCAGAGGCGGCCGTCCCGGCCCGCTTTCCCTTCCGCCGCAGGCCTCGAACGCGCCCGATGGGCCCTCAACGGAGTGCGCGCCCTCAACGGAGTGCGCGCCCTCAACGGAGGGCGGCGACCTGCTCGCCGGTCGACGGCGTGAAAGCGACCTCCACCCGGTTTTGCAGCGCCGCGAGACGGTTCCAGTCTCCGGCGGTAGCCACATTTGACGGCAGGCTCGCCGCGGAAGGCCGTGCAACGGCCAGCCGAACCGCAATTTGACTATTCCGCTTCAGCTCTGCCAACGCCGCGGCGAACCCGGCGACTGCAGGGTTTCCACGGACCCCGACGGCGCGAGCGGGTGGCCGATCGATTCGCAGCCATCCACCGGCAGCTCCGGCGCGGCCGGCACCAGCGCGCCCGAGGGGTCGCGGCTGAGACAGAAGGGGGCGAGGCGCGCGGTCAGCGACACCTCACCGTGGAAATCGAGCGCGGTGAGCCGCGACAGCAGCGCCTGAAGGCGGTCGGCCGCCTCATCGCCGAAGGGCAGCTCGTCGTAGCCGACCAGCGGGCTCTCATTCATCGACCATTGCAACGCCTCGAGCGCGGCCTGCAGCCGCGTCCGCGTCGTTTCGTCCCGGTCGCGCAGGCTGGCGGCGAGGCCGTGGTTGCGCACCGACAGGGCGTCCAGCTCGTGCCGGGACGCGTTGGTCAACCGGGCCACTTCCAGCCGCGCGGCATCCCGCCCCGCCATCACCCGCCAGCTGTAGCCGCTCATCACCAGCAGTGCCACGGCGAGGGCGGCGGCGCTGGCGCCCAGCAGCGCCGAGCGGCGCCCGCGGCCGGTAGCCGCTCCGGGGGCCGGCGGTTGCTGCTGCTCCAGGATCTCCGTCACGACCTGCCGGGCGATGCGGCGCTCGCCGGCAAGGATCTCGGCCCGCAGCTTCAGATGCTGCTCTTCCAGGATGCGGCTCACCTGGGTCTGCACCGAGACCCCCAGCGCCCGTTGCTCGTACTCCCGGTCGACGTCGTCCGCCAGGTCGGTCAGCCGCCGCCGGGGCGCGTCCGCCGGCGGCTCGCCGCCGGAGCGCCGCTCGGTCACCAGCGCCAGCTTCTTCAGCATGTCGAATAGAACCCCGGGCTGCACCTGTTTCGGCAGCACGCCCACCGCGCCGAGGGCGCGCGCCTGGCTGACGTAGACCTCGCCCTCCTTGGTGGTGTACATCATCACCGGGATGGTGGCCGTGCGCGGGTTGCCCTTGATGGCGGACACGGCTTCCAGGCCGTCCATGCCGGGCATGGTGTGATCCATGAAGATCACGTCCACCAGTTCGTGGTGGAGGAACGTCAGTGCTTCCTCGCCTGTCTCCGCGAACGCCACCTCCAGGTCGTGCTGGGCCAGCAGCTTCGCCAGCGACTGGCGCGCCGTCCTGGAATCGTCGACGACCAGAGCGCGTTTGAATGCCATTGCAGCGGTTCCGGTTCCCTTTGTAAGGGTAGTCCCGATTTTCGCCGCGCGCCCGGCCGGGGCCGACGTCAGAGCAGGTCGGTCAGCAGGATACCGACACCGATCCGCTCGATGTGGGCGTTGTAGTCGATGAGGCTCTCGCCGTAGCCGTTGAAGTACTGCGCGTATCCGCGCATGCCGCGCCACAGTGGAAACGCCCATTCCAGGCGCACGGCGCCCTTGCCGGAGTCCGGATTGCCTCGGACCATCACGCTCCACTCCTGACGGCCGTGGCGGTAGGTGGTCTCGAGCTCCATGTGACCCAGGTACCGCTCGATGTCCGGGTTGTCGTCGCCGGTGGCATCCGTGGGGCTGGATTTTCTGTCCTCGGGAATGCGCCACCAGGGTTTGACGCTCACCACCAGGTTGTCCTTCTCGAATTGGGCCTTGGCGTATATCCGGTTCCAGCTTCGCGACAGGTTGCCGCCGCGGCCGTTGGATTGATGGCTCACGCCGAACGTCAGCACGCTGGCGTCGAGCCCCCACGGCCCCCAGTCGAGCGGCACGCTCCAGAACAGCTCCGGCTGGTAATCGGTCTCCCGGAACGGTGCCGACACGTTGCGGTTGTAGGCCTGCCAGAACGACAGCGTCGTCAGCCCGGCGTACAGCCGGTCGCGGTGGGTGAGCAGGTTGCCGGCCAGGCTGAACTTGAAGCTGATCTGGAACTTGGCTTCCAGGTTGTCGAGCTGGTCCTCCTGCGGCACCGCGCCGGAGGCGTCTTCGAAGGGATCTTCGTTGGGGGAGCTGACGTACGACAGCGGCAGGAAGTACGTGCGCTCGTGGGGCGCGAGCAGGGGCGGTACGGCTTCGGCGACCTCCTCCCGCCGGACCCGCTCGAGCAGCAGGGATTGCGGTTGCTGCTCGGCTTCGGCCGCGCACTTCTTGCGCAGCATGCCCACCGTGACGTCGTCGCCGGCGGCTGCCAGCTCGCGTATCAGACAGGTCTCGGTGGCGACCGGCGTCTCCTCGATAGGGGGCGTGGCAGCGCCGTCCTGCGGCTCGGCCAGCGCCGGGAACGCCGCCGTCAGCAAGCCCAGCCATGTCAAGGGGCGGAGCAGGCGGCGCGCTGACAACGCTGGCGGCGTGGGCTTCAGTCGGGTTCCCCGGCCGGAGGGTGGGAGCGGCAGTATAAGTGCGCGCGCGGCCGCGTTCCCAGCGCCGCGGCCGGTGCGGTAGAGTGAACGCTCGCAAGCGGAGGGACCCCATGACCATTCCAGCGCCGGAACGAAGCTACGTCGTCTACGGCGGCGAGCTGAGCTACTTCACCAGGAAGCTGACGGCTGCCCTCCATTTCTACCAGGCGCCCTATGAGCTGCGCGGCAAGACCCCCGACGTGCGGGAGGAGGTGGAAGCGCGCAGCGGCACCCATCAGGTGCCGGTGCTGCACACGCCGGAAAACTGGATGATCGCCGACACCACGCCGCTGATCGAGCTGCTCGACGGCCGATTTCCGGAGCGCCGACTGTTCCCGCCCGGCCCGCTGGGCGTGCTGGTGCATCTGCTGGAGGAATATTTCGACGAGTGGATCGCCCGCACCATGGTCCATTATCGCTGGCACTACCCCCGTAGCGCCGAGTTCGCCTCCCTGCGGATGGCGGGCGGCGACGCCGAGGCGGCCGCCCGGGTCGCGGCATGGGGACCCCGCGCGTGCCGTGCCACCGGCACCGATTCGCCGTCTCAGCAGCAGGCGGCGGAGGCCGAGTATCAGCGGCTCATGGACGGCGCCGAGCGCCAGTTGGGCGAGACCCGGTTTCTGCTCGGCGACCGTCCCACGGCGCTGGACTGTGTGGTACTCGGCGGGCTGCGCGCCCACACCAATATGGACCCGGACCCCAAAGAGATGCTTGCCCGCTACCCCCGGGTGGTGGCCTGGGCGGAGCGCGACGCGCGCGCCTGGGACGGCGCCGGAGAGCTCGCGCCGTTCCCGCAATCGACGCCGTTCGCCGCCGCGGTGCTCGGCGAGCTGGGTGAGCACTATCTGCCGGTGCTTGCCGCCAACGTCCAGGCGCTGGCGGCCGGCGCCAAGGCATTCAGCGCGGAAAGCTACGGCGAATCGGTCAGCTACCTGACCCGAGCCTATCCGGTGCGCTCCTGGCAGATGGTGCAGCAACGACTGGCCCGTCTGCCCGCAGAGCAACGTCGTTCGGCTGAGGCCTGGGCCGATTCCCTCGGTCTCGGCGAGGCGTTGGCGGGCGGTGCGGCCGCCGCGGCGCATTGACCCGGCCGCCGCTTCGTGTGAGGCTCGCCGGCCGCTGTTCATGATGTTTCCGGGAGCGTAACGTGGCTGACTTTCCCCTTCCGAACCTTTCTACCGACCTTGATGGCCAGGTGGCCCTGGTCACCGGTGCCACCTCGGGCCTGGGGCGGCGCTTCGCCCGGGTGCTGGCCGCCGCCGGCGCCGCGGTGGCCGTCAGCGGACGCCGCCCCGAGCGGCTCGACGAGGTGGTCGCGGAAATCGAAGCCGCCGGCGGCCGGGCCGTAGGCATTCGTCTCGACATGACCGACACTGACAGCATCCTGGACGTGGTCGAGCAGGCGGAGCGGGCGCTCGGCACCGTGACGATTCTGGTCAACAACGCCGGCGTGCCGGACGCCCAGCGGGCCCACAAGATGTCCATCGAGCTCATCGATACGGTGTTCGGCACCAACCTGCGCGGGCCGTTCGTGCTGTCCTGCGAGGTGGCGCGGCGGCTGATCGCCGCAGAGCTGCCGGGCCGCATGGTGAACGTCTCCTCGATGGGCGCGTTCAACTACGGCGGCAACGGCGCCGCACTGTACTCCATCACCAAGGCCGGCGTGAACCGCATGACGGAGACCCTGGCGGTGGAATGGGCTCGCTACCGGCATCAACGTCAACGCCATCGCCCCGGGCGCGTTCTCGTCGGAGATGATGGACGGCATGCTGCAGCGCATGGGCGACATCACCCAGCACTTCCCCCGCAAGCGCCTCGGCGACCCGGCCCAGCTCGACAGCACGCTGCTGTACCTGGTGTCGCCGTCGTCGGAGTTCGTCACCGGCACCGTGGTCAAGGTGGACGACGGCCAGGGCCCGCGCTGACGGTCGGCCTCTGTGGGAGCGACCTCCCGGTCTGTGGGAGCGACCTCCCGGTTCGATCGGAGCGACCTCCCGGTCGGGAGCGACCGCTCCTACGGGTCGCGATCAACTACGTCGTCGCGGCGAAGAACACCAGCAACGTCATGTCCTCTTCGATCTCGAAGAACGAGTGCCGCTCGGTGGCGCGTACGTACAGAATGGTGCCGGCGCGCACCTCCTGCTCCTGCCCGCCGACGCGCATTCGTGCCCGGCCGGAGACCACGTAGTACACCTCGTCCTCGTCGTGAGGCGACTGCATGTCCTTGGCGCCCCGGGCAGGTGATAAACGCCGCAGGACAGGGACGGGGCCCGCAGGAACTCCTTGTACTCGGGTCCGCCGGCCGTGAGCCTGGCGGTGAGCTTGTCGATGTCGAAGACCTGCCAGGCGTCGTCGCTCATGATGGGAAGGGCTCGAACTTGCCGCTTGAAGGCCGATCATCTCAGGGTTGGCGGCCTCCAGTCCATGCCAGTAGAGTTCGCAGCATGACCGAGCGCCTGTACGAGCAGAACGCCTATCTCGATCATTGCGACGCCGTGGTGGTGGCGGCGGACGGCGGCGGCGTGGTGCTCGACCGCACGGTCTTCTACGCCATGGGCGGCGGCCAGCCGGGGGATACCGGCACGCTCACCTGGGGCGACGGCGTATCCGCGCGAGTGCTGGATACCCGCAAGGGCGAGGGCGACGACGTGGTGCATGTGCTGGCGGAAGGCTCGGCCCTTCCCGCCCCAGGTACGCCGGTGCGCGCCGTCATCGACTGGGACCGCCGTCATCGCCACATGCGCATGCACACATGCCTGCACCTGCTGTGCGCCGTGGTGGGCGCGCCAGTGACCGGCGGCAATCTCACGGCGGAGAAGGGGCGTCTGGACTTCGACCTTCCGGAGTCGACGGTGGACAAGGAGTTGCTTACCGCGGCGCTGAACGACCTCGTCGGCCGGGACACCGCGACGGCCATCGAATGGATCAGCGAAAACGAGCTGGACCGCCGCCCCGAGCTGGTCAAGACCATGTCGGTGGCGCCGCCCCGTGGTGCCGGGCGGGTGCGGCTGCTGGCGATTCCCGGCGTCGACCTGCAGCCCTGCGGCGGCACCCACGTGGCACGAACCGGCGAGATCGGCCGGGTGCGGGTGAGCAAGATCGAGAAGAAGAGCCGGCTGAACCGGCGCATCGCCGTCGTCCTGGAGGATTGATCACCACCGCGGACCACGCGAATTGCCATGCTCAGCACGGGATTTGCATCCTCTGCAAGCAGGTCGGGCGACCTTGCCGGACGGCGGGCGGCCGCGCCAAGTGGCATCGCTGGAAGCCCATGGCATCATGGTCCGACCGACACGCCACCCAGAGCATGTTGCTCTGGTTCCGTCCTCCCCTTCGAAGGAGCCCAGCAGCCATGAAAATTGCCAGTCAACGGGTCGTGGCCATCCACTACACGCTCACCGACGACCAGGGGCAGGAGCTAGATTCCTCGAAAGAGCAAGCTCCTTTGACCTATCTGCACGGCACCCAGGGCTTGATTCCGGGCCTCGAGCGCGAGTTGGAGGGTCGCCAGCCCGGCGATCAGTTCCAGGCGACCGTAGCACCTGAGGAAGGCTACGGCGCGGTGCAGGACGAGCTGATCCAGGACGTACCGCTCGACGCGCTGGAAGGCATCGACGATCTCCACGTGGGCATGGCGCTGCAGGCCCGCGCCCCCGACGGCCGGGTGCAGAACCTGCGGGTGGAGGCCATCGGCGACGATTCCGCCACCTTGAATGCCAATCATCCGCTGGCCGGAGAAGTGCTGCACTTCGAGGTCACCGTGGAAAGTGTGCGCGAGGCCACCGAGGAAGAGCTCGAGCACGGTCACGCGCACTGATCCGAGATAGGAGGGGCGGCAGCGGCGGCTGCTGCCGCCCGCTGCGAACGTCCGCGGGCTCCAGTAGAATGCTCCGCTCATCGATCATCATGGAAACGAGCACTCATGGAGAACGTCTACATCGTCGAGGCGGCGCGCAGCCCCATCGGCAAGCGGGGTAAGGGGCTGGCGGGTCTTAAGCCGGCCGATCTGCTGGGCGCGGTGCAGAAAGCCGCGCTGGAGCGCAGCGGCATCGATCCGGCGCGGGTCGGCCAGGTGATCGGCGGCTGCGTCTCTCAGGTGGGGGAGCAGTCCTTCAACGTCGCCCGCATCGCCTGGCTGTCCATGGGCCTGCCGGAGGAAGTGGCGGCCACGACGGTGGATTCCCAGTGCGGCTCCAGCCAGCAGGCCACGTCCCTCGGCGCCGCCATGGTGGCCTCCGGCATGGAGGACGTCGTGATGTGCTGCGGTGTGGAGATGATGAGCCGCGTGCCGCTCGGCTCCAACATGAAGGACGGCGTCCCCATGGGGGAGAGCTACATGGCCCACTACCAGCCCACCAGCCAGTTTCAGGGCGCCGCCATGATCGCCGAGGAATATCAGATCAGCCGTGGCGACGCGGACGCTTTCGGTCTGCGCAGCCAGGAGAACGCCAACCGGGCCTGGCAGGAAGGGCGGTTCGAGCGGGAGATCGTGCCGGTCGAGGCGCCGGTGCTCGACGATCAGGGCAAGCCCACCGGGGACACCCGGCTGATCAGCCGGGACGAAGGGCCGCGGGAAACCACGCTCCAGGGGCTCCAGGGGCTGAATCCCGTGGCCGGACAGGAGATTCACACGGCCGGTACCAGCTCCCAGGTCTCCGACGGCGCCGCCGTGGTGATCCTCGCCAGCCAGAAGGTGGTGGACGAGCTGGGCCTCAAGCCGCGGGCCCGCATCGTTGCCACCACCCTGGTGGGCGTCGATCCGGTGACCATGCTGAAAGGGCCGATTCCAGCCAGCCGCAAGGTGCTGGACCAGGCCGGGTTGAAGGTCGACGACATCGACGTGTTCGAGGTGAACGAAGCCTTCGCCTCGGTGGTCATCGCCTGGGAAAAGGAGCTGCATCCCGACCCGGCCAGGGTCAACCCCAACGGCGGTGCCATCGCTCTCGGGCACCCGACGGGGGCCACCGGCGCCAGGCTGATCACCACGGCCCTTCACGAGCTCGAGCGTTCGGGCGGCCGCTACGGTCTCATCGCCATGTGCTGCGGCGGCGGCCTCGGCACCGGCACCATCATCGAACGGTTGTAGCAGCCGATCCGAGCGCAGGAGCGATCTTCAGATCGCGATCGGGAGATCGCTTCAGGCTCAAATCAGCCCCCTCAGCCGCTCTGCCACCTGCTCCATGCTGGTGAGCCGGGAGATGCCGGACTTGTTCAGGTCGTAGGCGGTCAGATTCACGGCGCGGATCAGGAATCGCGCCGGCGAGCCGTCGTCCGCCGTATCGACGTCGATGATGTTGATGCAGCAGTTGTCCTGCTCGATGCTCATCCGCCCTTGCCACGTGGTGCCGAGCACGTAGTTGAAGATCATGCGGTTGACGGCGCCGTGCAGAACCAGCAGCAGGGTGTTCCAGGCGGGGTCGGCCAGAAGCGCCTCGAATGCGGGCACCACGCGGCCGGCGAAATCCACGAAGCGCTCGCCGCCCAGGAATGTGGCCTCAGGATGGTCGGCGCCGGCCCAGGGGTTCGCCACGTGGGTGAGCCATGCCGCCACGTCCTCCACCGGATGGTCGCTGCCGGCCCCGCGGATCTCTTCCAGGGCCGGCACCGTCTCGAGCAGCGGCCGATCGCGCTGGGCGAGTGCAATGGTGGCGGTCTCCACCGTCCTTGGCAGCCCCGAGCACACCGCCCGGTCGAAAGGCACGCTGGCCAGCACGGCCGCCTGCTTGCGTGCCTGCACGCGTCCCTCATCGGTCAGGCCGACCTGCCGCGGATCGTCGGTGACGGTGCCGTCGGCGCTCACGTAGGCGGCCTCGCCGTGGCGCATCAGGAAGATTCGGCGGCGGTGGGGCATCTGCACGCCGACCGCTTCGGGCCTGGTCATGCGCCCTCCACGAGTTGAATGACGCCCCGCGCCGCCAGGGCGTCGATCGCCGCGCCCGGGTAGCCGATCTCCTCGAGTATTTCCCTGCCATGCTCGCCGAGCAGGGGGGCCGGTCGGGGGGATGCCGGGCCGTCCTCGGCGCTCACGAAACCGCCCTGAACCAGCCGGTGCCGCTGCTCGGTGTTGCCCGGCGCCGGGACCTCCACCAGCGTGCTGCGGTGCGCGAACTGCTCATCGTCCACCGCCTCGGCCAGGGAACGGATGGGCGCCGCCGGCACGCTGCAGCGGGTCAGCTCTGCGAGCCAGTGGGCCGTGGAGGCCGTGGTGAGGCGACTTTCCACCAATGCCACCACCTCGTCGTAATGGGCGAGCCGGGCGTCGAGGGTAGCGAAGCGCGGATCCGCCAGAGCATCCGCGCAGCCGATGGTACGAAACAGCCCTTCGATCTGCGCGTCCCGCAGCGCCACCACCTGCAGGTATCCGTCCGCGGTGCGGAACACATTGGCGGTCGGTTGCCCGGTGGGTGAGCGGTTGCCGATCAGGCCGGGCACGTCACCGTTCACCAGCAGGTTCGCCACCTGGGGCGCCTGCAGCGACATGGCGGTGTCCATCATGGCGACATCCAGGTACTGGCCCTGGCCCGTCGCCAGCCGGCGATAGAGGGCGGACGAGATGGCGAAGGCGGTGGCCAGCGCTGTGGCCATGTCCACGCCCATGTAGCCCGTGCGGGTCGGCCCGGTCGACGGGTGACCGGTGATCGACATCATGCCGGAGTCCGCCTGGATGGCGCCGTCATAGGCGGCTGTGCCGCTGCGCGGCCCTTTTTGTCCGTACCCGGAGATGGAGCAGTAGATCAGGTCCGGCCGGTGTCGGCTGAGGGCCTCGTAGTCGAGGCCGAGGCGGGCCATGACCCCGGGACGAAAGTTTTCCACCACCACGTCGGCGTTCTGCACCAGCCGGGTGACGATGTCGCCGGCCTCGGCGGCCTTCAGGTCCAACGCCAGACTCCGTTTGCCGAGGTTGCAGGTGAGAAACGACGGCGCCAGGCCGATACCGGCAGCGGCCCGCGCGTTCATCAAACCGCGAGTCTGATCGCCGCTGCCCGGCGCCTCGATCTTGATGACGTCGGCGCCCAGCGCTGCAAATTGCTGGACGGCGAACGGACCGGCCAGCACCTGGGTGAAGTCCAGCACGCGGATTCCCGCGTATGCCTGAGTCATGAGCCGCCTCCTCGCCGCCACGCGTCCGCGAGCCTATCATCAATCGCGTTGCCGGGAACCGGGAGCCGTCCTGTCCAGCGTCAAGTGCATCGCCAGGTGCCGAAGGCATCGACATCCGCCACGACCCTCTGCCAAAGTCGGGGCCGGGCGAGGTCCTGACGCGCGAGCTGCGCGCCCGGCACCGGGCCGGCCACGACCGTAACGTCCACTGAATGCACACTTTCATGTCCGACCGCTACTCTCCCCAGTCCCTGCACGACTTCACCACGGCGCTCTTCACCGCCGCTGGTCTGTCCGACGACCGCGCCCGGGCCATGGCCCGCAGCTTTCCTCGAAGCCGACCTGCTCGGCTTCACCACCCACGGTCTGCAGCGGGTGCCCATCAACCTGGAGTGGCTCGAGAGCGGCGAGACCCGAGCCGTCGGCGAGCCCGCCGTGCTGAAGGACCGCGCCGGCTGCGTTCTCCTGGGACGCCGGGTTTCTGCCGGGTCCGTGGGTCGTGCACCGGGCGGTGGCCGAGGCGGCGGCACGGGCCGAAAAGGCCGGCATCGCCGCGGCCAGCGTCAGCCGCTGCACCCACGTCGCCTGCCTGGCCGCCTACCTGGTGCCGCTGATCGAGCGCGAGCTGGTGGGGCTGGTCACGGCGAGCACCCCCGACGAGCGCTTCATCAGCCCGTTCGGGGCGCGGCAGGCGGTATTCTCCAACAACCCCGTCGCGTTCGCCGCGCCGAGCTCCGGGGCGCCGCTGCTGTTCGACGTGAGCATGGCCATCACCGCGGGGGGGCAGATCGCCCGTGCGGCCCGTGAAGGCCGGCGGTTGCCGGAAGCGTGCCTGAAGACGGCCGATGGCCTCCCCAGCGACGATCCCGCGGTGATGGCCGCCGAGCCGCCGGGCACGGTCATGCCCATCGGCGGGATCGGCCACGGCCACAAGGGCTATGCGCTGACCCTGATGACCGAGGTGCTGACGCAAAGCCTGGCGGGGCACGGCCGGCGCGACGCCGCCGGGGAAGGGGAAGCCAACAGCGTCTACATTCAGGTGGTCGATCCCCGGGCGTTCAGTCGACGTGGGGCGACTACCTCGCTGAAGTGGACTACTTGTTGCAAGCCTGCCGGGACGCCGCGCCGGACGATCCCGCGGACCCGGTGCGGGTGCCGGGTGAGCGCGCCTGGACGCGGCGCCAGCAGGCGCTGAAGAATGGCGTGACGTTGTATCCCGGGACCATGGAGGCGCTCGAGCCCTGGGCCGACAAGCTCGGAGTGAAACCACCGCCGCTGTGGGAGTGAAACCTGTGGGAGCGATCTCCCGGTCGCGATTGTGGGAGCGGCCTCCCGGTCGCGATTGTGGGAGCGGCCTCCCGGTCGCGATGGTCGGAGCGACCTCCCGGTGGCGATTGTGGGAGCGACCTCCCGGTCGCGATTGTGGGAGCGACCTCCCGGTCGCGATTGTGGGAGCGACCTCCCGGTCGCGATCTCCGAAGCGCGCTCCCGGGGAAATCGCAGTCTGAACACTGCCCGTCCGGGACCGCTCCCGCGACGGATGTTAGCATCACCCATCCACATCCTGGTCAATGGGAGGCCCGCATGGAGCTGAAAGACCCGACGTTGCTGAAGACCCAGGCCTACGTGGACGGCGCCTGGATCGACGCCGACGATGGCGCGGTCACCGCGGTCGTCAATCCTTCCACCGGCGAGACGATCGCGGAGATCGCGAAGTGCGGCGCCGCGGAGACCGAGCGCGCCGTGGACGCCGCGCACCACGCACAGAAGCGGTGGGCGGCGCGGCCGGCCAAGGAGCGGGCCCGCCATCTGCGCACCCTTTACGACCTGATGATGGCCAACCAGGACGACCTGGGTCGCATCCTCACCGCCGAGCAGGGCAAGCCGCTGCAGGAGGCCAAAGGCGAGATCGCCTACGGCGCGTCGTTCATCGAGTGGTTCGCCGAGGAGGCCAAGCGCCTCTACGGTGACACTATTCCCGGCCCGTCGCCGGACAAGCGTATCGTCTGCATCAAGCAGCCCATCGGCGTGGTGGCCTGTATCACCCCGTGGAATTTCCCCAACGCCATGCTCACCCGCAAGATCGGCCCGGCCATGGCCGCCGGCTGCGCCGTGGTGTGCAAACCGGCGAGCGCGACCCCCCTCTCGGCGCTTGCCATCGCCGAGTTGGCGGAGCGCGCCGGTATTCCTCCCGGCGTGATCAACGTCATCGCCGGCCATACCGGCGCCATCGGCGACGTCCTCACCAGCAGCCCGAAGATCCGCAAGCTCACCTTCACCGGCTCCACCGAGACCGGAAAGGAGCTGATCCGCGCGTCGGCGGTGAACGTCAAGCGCACCAGCATGGAGCTCGGTGGCAACGCGCCGTTCATCGTCTTCGACGACGCCGATCTCGACGCGGCGGTGGAAGGGGCGGTAGCGTCCAAATACCGCAACGCCGGGCAGACGTGCGTGTGCGCAAACCGCATGCTGGTGCAGTCCGGCGTCTACGACGCTTTCAGCGAAAAGCTTGCCGCGGCGGTAGGTGAGCTCAAGGTGGGCGACGGCTTCGAGTCCGGGGTGAACATCGGGCCGCTCATCGACGTCAATGCCGCCAACGAGGTGCTCTCCATGGTGGACGAGGCGGTCGAGCGCGGCGCCAAGCTGGTGCTCGGCGGCAAGCGCGCCGCCAACGGCGAAGCCTTCGTCGAGCCGGCGGTGCTCACCGGCGTCACCCGCGAGATGCGCGTGTTCAACGAGGAGATCTTCGGACCGGTGGCGCCGCTGATCCGCTTCGACACCGAGAGCGAAGCCGTCGAGATGGCCAACGCCACGCCGTTCGGCCTCGCCTCGTACTTCTACGCCCGGGACATCGGCCGCATCTGGCGGGTTTCGGAAGGGCTCGAGTACGGCATCGTCGGCGTCAACACCGGCCTCATCTCCAACGAGATGGCGCCGTTCGGCGGCGTGAAGGAATCCGGCACCGGGCGTGAGGGATCCAAGTACGGCATCGACGACTACGTGGAGATCAAGTACCTGTGCATGGGTGGAATCTGAATGGTTGCCGTCCATGGCTGAGCACGACGACCTGACGGTGATCCTGGCGCGTCCGGGGGATGCCCGGCAGATTGCCGCCATGTCGCGGCTGCTGGTGGAGCACGGCCTTCCCTGGCGCTGGACGCCGCACCGGGTGGAATCGTCCATCCGCAATCCGGAGCACAACGTGGCGGTGGTGAAGTCGGGTACCGCCATCGCCGGGTTCGGCATCATGAGCTACGGCTACGACGACGGGCATCTGCTGCTGTTCGCCGTCCGCCCGGAGCTGCGGCGCAGGCAGATCGGCTCGAACCTGTTGCGCTGGCTCCAGCAGGCGGCGGTAGTCGCGGGTCTGGAGACCATCTACCTGGAGACCCGCCACAACAACACTCAGGCGCGGCGCTTCTACCGCATGCACGGCTATGACGAAATCGGCGTAGTACCCGGCTACTACGAGGGCAGGGAGTCAGCCGTGCGGATGATGCGCCGGCTGCGCCCGTCCATGCCGACCCTCGCTGGCCGCCGCACCGGCACGGCACCGAAGCCGCCGCTCTGACGGAAGAGCTACGACGAACCGGTAGGATCCGCCAGCGGCTCACCCAACGCATAGACAGCCGATGCCTGTCCCACGGGCAGCACGCTGGTCTGCCGCTCGATCATTCGCCGCACCCGCGGCGGCTCGTGGCCTTGATGAAGCTCGCGCAGGCGCTGCGGAATGACCGCATCCTCCTGGGTCAGCCGGCTGTTGTGGCGGATGTAGTCGAGCCAGGTTGGGGTCTCGTAGCGCTCGAGCCACACCTCCGGATCGGCCAGGTCACGCAGCAGCGACCAGTGGCGCGCGCCGTCCCGCCGGCGGATGCGGCTGCGCTCGGACATGACGCGCAGGAACGGCACCACGTTGGCCTCGCGGATCCGGTATTCCACCGTCACCACCACCGGACCGGTGCGCGCCTGCACCGGCACCGCCGTGACCGGCTCCTTCCATAGCCCGAGGGGGTCGAGATTCAGCAACTCCGCCGGGGCCAGGCGCAGCCAGCGCCCGGACAGGGTAGCGGCCACCATCACCGCGGCGGCGGCCAGCATGGCAGTCGTCACGCTGTGATTCTCCGCCACCACGCCCCACAGCCAGCTACCGCCGGCCAGCCCGCCGAACGCCGCCATCTGGTAGAGCGACAGCGCGCGCGCCACTACCCAGCGGGGGGCCGACATCTGCACGGCGACGTTGAACGTGGAGAGCATCAGCACCCAGCCGGCGCCGGCAAACAGCAGGGCCGCCAGGGTCACCGCAAGCATTGTGGAAATCCCGGCGACCACGGCGGCCGCCCCGATGGCCAGAGCGGCAATGCGGACGATGGCCTCGGTGGACAGTCGTTGGCGCAGCCAGGCGGTGCTGAACGCTCCGCCTACGGCGCCGGCGCCGAATGCGCCGAGCAGGAAGCCGTACGTCTGGGCGCCGCCGGCGATCATCACCTTGGCAACCACCGGCATCAGCGCCAGGACGGCGCTGGCGCCCAGGCAGACGAACGCGCTGCGCAGCAGCACGGTGCGGATGGCCGGAGACATGGCCACGTAGCGGATGCCGGAGATGACCGCGCTGCCGAGCGGTTCCCGCGGCAGCAGGTCGGGATTGTCCGGCGGGTGCCAGCGGACGAGCACGGCAATGAGCCCTGTATAGCTCACCGCATTGATGGCGAACGCCGCCGCGGCGCCGGCGGCGGCGACGATCACGCCGCCGATGGCGGGGCCGACGCTGCGGGCGATGTTGAAGCCCATGCTGTTCAGGGCGACCGCGCCCGGCAGCTCCGAGCGCGGCACCATGTCGCCCACCGACGCCTGCCAGGCGGGGGCGTTGAAGGCGCCGCCACAGCCGATCAGGAAGGTGAACATCAACAGCAGCCAGGGCGTGATCATCCCCGTCCAGGTACAGACGGCGAGGCCCACCGACACCACCAGCATGAAGCACTGGGCCGCCAGCATCAGCTTGCGGCGGTCAAGGCCATCCGCCATCGCCCCGGCGATCAGCGACAGCAGCATGATCGGCAGGGTCACCGACGCCTGAACGAGCGCCACCATGTCCGCCGATTTAGCGAGTGACAGCATCATCCACGATGCACCCACCGACTGGATGAGCCCGCCGAAGTTGGACCCCATGCTGGCGATCCACACCGAGCGGAACACGGGGAGCTTGAGCGGCGACAGGGCCGATGGCGGCAGCGCCGTCGCTGCGGTTGCCGCTGGTGGGTTCGATGGTTGGCTGGGCTGCGGCTCGCTCACGATTCGGAAACCGCCTCGGCCGCCACTTCGTTGCCGAGGGTTCCGATGCCCTCGACGGTGATCTCAACCCGGTCGCCGGGCTCGAGGTAACGGGGCGGGTCGAGCTCGTCGCCGGTGCCGGTCGGGGTGCCGGTGGCGATGAGATCGCCGGGGGTGAGGCGCATGAAGGTGGACAGATAGCTCACCAGCCAGGGAAAGCTGAACCGCAACCCACTGGTGGCGCCCTGCTGGCGCAGCTCACCGTTGACGCGGGTCGTCAGGGTCAGCGCGTCGAAGGGCGGGCACTGGTCGCGAGTTACCAGCCACGGCCCCACCGAGCCGGAGCTCTCGAAGTTCTTGCCCTGGGTGACGTTGAACTCACCGTGGCGCATCCAGTCCCGGGCGGTGCCTTCGTTCATGACGGTCAGGCCGGCCACGTGCTCGAGCGCCTTCTCCTCGGGGATGCGCCGTCCCTCCCGGCCGATGACGATGGCGATCTCGCCGGCGTAGTCGAGTTGCCGGGTCTCTGGGGCTTTGAGCAGCGGCTGACCATGCCCCACCAGGGACTCCCGGGTACGCAGGAACACGCTGGGGTAGGGCGACCGTACTCCTGCCGGGGTCAGGCGGAGCTTGCGGTCCGGATAGTTGACACCGACGCAAATGATCTTTCGTGCATTAGGTATCGGTGGCAAGTAGCTGATTTCGTTAATATCACAATCCGCTGAAGCGCTGACGGCGACGTCCTGCGCCCTGACCAGAGCGCCGGCGTCCAGCACGTGGCGGAGGGTGGGATATTCGGGCATGCGCTCAAAGAGGTCCACCACGCGGTCTTCGATCACGGCGCCGAAGTGCTGCTCGTGATTGCTTTGGAAGGTAAGGAAGCGCATCGACGCGTCCGCCGCTTGGGTGCCGCTAGCGTATCGCGATCCGGTGATCGCTTTCAGTGGAAGATGGCCACCCTCAGGTGGGGGTGGTGAGCCGCTCGAGCTCGCGCGCGACGGCCTCCGGCGAGCCGGTGCGGCGGGCGATGAGGTTGTAGAAAGCGGGCACTACGAACAGCGTCAACAGGGCGGCGATGCTGACGCCGGCGAAGATCACGATGCCGAGGACATTGCGGCTCTCGGCGCCGGCGCCCGCGGCGGCCACCAGCGGAATGGCGCCGATGGACGTGGAGAGGGTAGTCATGATCACCGGCCGCAGGCGGATGCCGGCACCTTCGATGATGGCGTCTCTGAATGGCCGGCCGGCATCGCGGAGCTGGTTGATGAACTCGACGATCAGCACGCCATTCTTGGTGGCGATGCCGATCAGCATGACCAGGCCGATCTGGCTGTAAATGTTGAGCGACGAGCCGGTTACGTAGAGGCCGAGCATGGCGCCTGCCATGGCCAGCGGCACGGTCAGGATGATCACCAGGGGATGGATGAAGCTCTCGAACTGGGCCGAGAGCACCAGGAACACGATGAGCAGCGCGATGCCGAACGTGAATGCCAGACTGCCGGCCGCCTCCTTGTAGTCGAGCGATTCGCCCTTGTAGTCTATCTGCGCAACCTCCGGCAGGTCGCGCCTGGCCACGCCCTGCAGGAAATCGAGGGCCTCGCCGAGGGTGTAGCCGGGGGCCAGGCTTGCGCTGATGGTCACGGCCCGCAGACGGTTGTAGCGGTTCAGCTCGCCGGCGCCTGCCGTTTCGTCCAGATAGATCAGATTGCCCAGAGGCACCAGCCTACCGCTGGTCTCGGAACGGACGTAGATGTTCGACAGGTCCTGGGCAGTGGCGCGCTGATCGTCCCGTGCCTGCAGCACCACGTCGTACTCCTCACCGTCTCGCACGAACGTGGTGATGCGCTGCTCGCTCATCATCGCGGCCAGCGTCTGACCCACGTTCTGCAGCGATACACCGAGGGCGGCCGCCCGGTTCTTGGCGATCCGCACCACCACCTGGGGCTGGGTTTCCTTGAGGTCGCTGTCGACCCGCAGGAATCCGGGATTCTCCGCGGCCCGCTCCATCACCACGTCGCGCCAGGCCGCCAGCTCTTGGTAGTTGGGGCCGCCCAGCACGAACTGCACGGGCAGGTTACCGCCGCCGCGATGCAGCCCCGAACGGTTGAAGGCAAACGCCTGCACGAAAGGGATCGACTGCCACGCCGCTGTGGCCCGGGCCGCGGCCTCGGCCGCGCTCACGTCCCGCTGCTGCCACGGCACCATGGAGACCATGACCATGCCCGAGTTCGGCGCCGAGCTGCCGAAACCGGGAATCCGCACCAGGGTGCGGGAGATGAGACGTTCGTTCTGCATCTGGATGAGTGGCTGCTCGATCTCCGTCATGGCCTCGCGCATGCGGTTGAACCCGGTGCCTTCCGGCGCCTCCACCCGGGCCATGAACATGCCCTGATCCTCGTCCGGGGCATACTCTCGCGGCACGTGCAGATACAGCCAGGCCAGCGCCCCGAGCACGGCGACGGTCAGCGGCACCACGGCCCAGCTCACCTGCAGCACCCCTGCGAGCGCCGTTCGGTAGCCGGATTCGAGCCGGGAGAAGATGCTCTCCACCAGCCGGGTGAGCGGGTTCTTGCGCTCCTTGCGGCTGAGCAGCTTGGCGCACATGACCGGCGTCAGCGACAGGGCGAGCACGCACGAGAAGACCACTGCGGCGGAGATCGTCACCGCCAGCTCACCGAACAGCACCCCCATGTCGTCGGAGAGGAACACGATGGGGGTGAACACCGCCACCAGCACGAGGGTGGTGGCGACCACCGCGAACGACACTTGACGCGAGCCGTTGAAGGCGGCCACCAACGGCGGCTCTCCGTGCTCGATGCGGCGGTGGATGTTCTCGAGCACGACGATGGCATCGTCCACCACCAGGCCGATGGAGAGCACCAGCGCCAGCAGAGTGATGAGGTTCACCGAGTAACCGAACGCGGCGAGTCCGATGAACGCGGAGGTGAGGCAGATGGGAATCGTCACCGCCGGAATGATCATGGTCCGGAAGGTGCCGAGAAACGCCAGGATCACCAGGCTGACCAGGATCGTGGTGACGACGATGGTCTCGTAGACCGAGTCGATGGCCTCGCGGATGAACAGCGAGTCGTCGGAGCTGGGGATCAGCTCCATGTGGTCCGGCAGGCTCTCGTTCATGCGGGCGATCTCGGCCTTGACCGCCTCCAGGGTCGCCAGGGTGTTCGCCGTGGATTGCTTGACGATGCCGATGCCGACGGTGGTCTTCTGATTGGCGCTGAAGGTCTCCCGCAGATCCTCGGGCGCCACCTCCACCTTCGCCACTTCACCGAGGTGGATCAGCGTTCCATCGGTCGCTCTGGCGAGCACGAGCTGGCGGAAGTCCTCGGGGGCGTTGTAACTGCGGGCGATGCGCACCTGGAACTCCCGGTCGCTGGCCTCGAGCCGGCCGGCGGGCAGCTCCAGGTTCTCCCGCCGGAGCGCCGCTTCGATGTCGGTTACCGTGAGATTGCGGGCGGCCAGCGCGACGCGGTCGAGCCAGATGCGCATGCTGGGCCGTCCACCGTTGATGGTCACGGAAGCCACCCCCGGGATCACGGCGAAGCGATCCTCGAGGTAGCGGTGCGCGTAGTCGTCCAGCTCCATGATGTTCATGCGGTCGCTGCTGAAGCTGATGTACATCACGGGACGGGCGTCGGAGTCCTGCTTGGCGACGACCGGCTTCTCAACGTCCTCGGGCAGCTGATTGATGACGCGCGACACCCGGTCGCGCACGTCGTTGGCGGCCTGATCGATATTCCGGTCCAGGCCGAATTCGATGTTGATGGAGGATCGTTCGTCCCGGGACGACGAGGTGATGTTCTTCACCCCTTCGATGCCGCTGATCTGATCCTCGATCACCTGGGTGACGCGGGTCTCGATGATGTCGGCCGAGGCGCCCACGTAAGTGGTGCTGATGGAGACGACCGGCGCGTTGATGTCCGGATATTCGCGAAGCGGCAGCTGGCTGAACGACAAGATACCGAACGCCACCAGCAGCGCGCTGATGACGGTGGCAAACACCGGTCGCTTGACGGATACGTCGGAAAGCCACATGGCTCTGTCTCCGCGGCCGCGCCGTCAGCGCTCCGGGTCGCCGCCGGCCGCCAGGGGCAAGCGCGCCTGGACGTCGTCGGCGACTCGGACACGGGTGCCCGGTCGCAGCTTGATCACCCCTTCGGTAACCACTTCCTCGCCCGCCTCGAGGCCGGAGGTGATTTCCACCCAGCCCTGATAGCGCTCGCCGCGCCCCACTTCGCGGGTGTCGGCGACGCCGTCCTCGACCGTATAGACGAACACCTGATCGCCGCGCTGAATGAGCGCGTCTTCCGGCACCATCAGCGCCAGGCGTTGCTCGGTAGTCAGGCGCACGGTGAGCAGCATGCCGGGCCGGAGCAGCAGATCGTGGTTGTCGATGAGAGCCCGGACGGTGGCGGTGCGGGTCACCGGATCGACCCGCGAATCAATGGTACGGACCGTGGCAGCGAAGACGTGTTCGGGGAAGGCCACGCTGTTCGCCTGCACCTCGAGGCCCGGGCGAAGCAGATTCAGATAGGTCTCGGGCAGCGAGAAATCCAGCTTGATGACCGACACGTCGTCGAGGGTGGTGATGGGTGTGCCGGGGGTGATCAGGGTACCTTCGCTCACCTGGCGGAATCCCAGCACGCCCTTGAACGGCGCCCGGATCAGCCGGTCCGCAAGCCTCGCCACCACGGATTGATAGCGGGCGTCGGCGGCCGCGAACTTGGAGCGCGCTTCGTCGACGTCCGACTGCGGCACCGTATGCTGCTTGATCAGGTTCTTCAGGCGGTCGAACTGGGTGCGGGCGTCTTCCAGATTGGCCTTGGCCTCGGCCAGCAGTGCAGTCTCTTCCCGATTCGTGAGCTCGAGCAGCACGTCGCCCTGCTCGACCAGATCGCCGTCGTCGAAATTCACCCGGCTGACCGTGTCGGTCACCTTGGCGGACAGGGTCACCGACTCGTTGGCGTGGGCGGTGCCGATGGCCTCCGCCTCGTCGCGAATGGTCCGCATCTGCGCCCGGCGGGTGACCACCAGCACGGCTGACCGGCCGTGAGCGGTGCCCGCGGACCCTTGTCCGGAAGCCGCGGACGATCGTCCGGAGGCCGCGGACTGTTGTCCGGAGGCCGCGGACCCTTGTCCGGAAGCCGCGGACGATCGTCCGGTGGCCGCGGGATCGTTGCCGCAGGCGCTGAGCAGAGCTGCCGTCGCCCAGACGACGAGCAGGGCACGGAAATTCGACACCTCTTCGCCTTACCTCTGAATGCTGGGGCGGTTCCCGGAACCGCGGCTCCGCTCGACAAAAACGCGCATGATACCGGCAGAATCCAGCCACAGGTTATACGCATGTCCCGGTGTAAACTACGCGCATGAACGAGAACAACGGCAACTTTGCCCAGGCGCTCGCCATCGCCGGGGACACCCACCCTCACCGTGACTGTCTGATCCTGCCGGGCGCCGGTAACTGGAGCTACAGCGACGTCGGCTACTGGAGTCAGCAGATGGCCGGTGCCCTGGAGGGGCTCGGCGTGGAGCCGGGCGACCGCGTGGTGGTGCAGGTCGAGAAGTCGCCCCATGCCGTGGCTCTGTATCTGGGGTGCCTGCGGCTTGGCGCGGTGTACGTGCCGCTGAACACCGCCTACACGATGGAGGAGGTGGCGTACTTCCTCGGGGATGCGCAGCCCCGGGTGTATGTCTGCTCGCCGGAGGTGGAAGCGGCGGCGGAGGCGGCGATGGGTGCGGCTGAGCCGTCGCGCTCCGCAGAGTGCTCCGACCGGCGCGGCTGGGTGGTGACCCTGGGGGTGGAGGGCGATGGCACGCTGCCCGATCGGGCGCGGGAGGCGGAGCCGTTCACCGGCGTCGAGCACCGGGACGCCGGTGACATCGCCGCCATCGTCTATACCTCCGGTACCACCGGCCGCTCGAAGGGGGCGATGCTCTCCCACGGCAATCTCGACAGCAGCGCGCGCGTGCTCTCCGCTGCCTGGGGCTGGCGCAGCGACGATGTGCTGATACACGCGCTGCCCATCTTCCACGTGCACGGCTTGTTCGTGGCCCTGCACTGCGCGCTGCTGAACGCGACGCCGATGCTGTTCCTGCCCCGCTTCGATGCGGCCGCGGTGGCAGCCGCTTTGCCCCGTGCCACGGTGCTGATGGGGGTGCCGACGTTCTATACGCGGTTGCTCGAACGCGAGGACGTCAACCGCGCCACGTGCGCCTCCATGCGTCTGTTCGTCTCCGGCTCGGCGCCGCTCACCGAGCAGACGTTCGCCGCCTGGGAAGCCCGTACCGGCCATCGCATCCTGGAACGCTACGGCATGAGCGAGACCATGATGAACACCTCGAATCCGCTCGAGGGCGAGCGGGTGCCGGGCACGGTGGGGTTTCCGCTGCCCGGGGTCGAGGCCCGCATCGCCGCGGCGGAGGATGGCCGCATCCTTCCGGCCGGCGAGGTGGGGGTGATCGAGGTGCGCGGCCCCAACGTCTTCTCCGGCTACTGGCGCATGCCGGAGAAGACGGCCGAGGAGTTCCGCTCCGACGGCTTCTTCGTCACCGGTGATCTCGGTGTGATGGACGAGAGCGGCCGCATCTCCATCGTCGGTCGCGCCAAGGACCTGGTGATTTCCGGCGGCTACAACGTCTACCCCAAGGAAATCGAACGCCTGCTCGACGAGATCCCGGGCGTAGTGGAGAGCGCCGTGATCGGCGTGCCGCACCCGGACCTCGGCGAGGCCGTGGTGGCGGTGCTGGTGACGGAAGGTGCCGAGATCGAGCGCGATCAGGTCCGCGCTGCCCTCGAAGGCCACCTCGCCGGCTTCAAGCACCCCAAGGCCGTGGTGTACGTGGCCACGCTGCCCCGCAATGCCATGGGCAAGGTCCAGAAGAACCAGCTCCGAACCCGCTTCGAGGACCTCTTTCGCCCGACCGAACCGGTCTGACCCGCCTGCTGGCGCCACTCAGCGCGGCCGCGCAGCGCTGAGGGCTCCTACACCTCGGCGACGTCCTGCGGTACCTTCCCATCTTCACCCACCGGACGGGAGCTCCGCATGCCCACCTTCGAACACGGCGACGTCGCGCTCTATTACGAGGAACACGGGCACGGCTTCCCGATCCTGCTGATCGCTCCCGGCGGCATGCGCTCGGCGGCGTCGTTCTGGCAGCGCACGCCCTGGAACCCGATCGAGGACCTGGCCGGCGAGTTCCGCGTCATCGCCATGGACCAGCGGAACGCCGGCGGGTCCAGCGCGCCCATCTGTGCCGACGACGGCTGGCACGTTTACACCAAAGACCAGCTCGCCCTCATGGATCACCTCGGCGTGGACCGGTTCCACGTGGCCGGCATGTGCATCGGCGGCCCCTACTGCATGGGTCTGATCCAGGCGGCGCCCGAGCGGGTCGCCTCCGCGGTGCTGTTCCAGACCATCGGCGTCAAGGACAACCGGCAAGCCTTCTACGACATGTTCGACAGCTGGGCCGATGAATTGAAGCCGAAACGGCCGGACGTTTCCGCGCAAGCGTGGGAGTCCTTCAAGCACAACATGTACGACGGCGATTTTCTGTTCAACGTCGACCGGGACTTCGTCCGGGCGTGCGGCACGCCGCTGCTGGTGCTGTGCGGCGCCGACCTCTATCACCCGACGGAGACTTCCCGGGAAGTGGCGGATCTCGCGCCCAACGCCCGGTTCATCGAGCACTGGAAGGAAGGCGACGCGCGTGAGGCCGCCCGGGCTGCGGTGCGCGAGTTCCTGATTTCCAACACGCCGCGCTGAGGGGGCTGCCATGGATCTGCAACTGACTGGAAGGCGCGCGCTGATCACCGGCGCGTCGAAAGGCATTGGCCGGGCCACAGCGTTCAGCCTGGCGGCGGAAGGCTGTCCGCTGCTGCTGGTGGCGCGCACCGCCGCCGATCTGCAGGCCGTTCAGCAGGAGGTGACCGCCGCCCACCATGTTGCGGTGGAGGTGATGGCGCTGGATCTCTCCCGTTCCGAGGCCGTGGAGGCGCTTGCCGAGCGGTCCGGCCACGTGGACATCCTTGTCAACAACGCCGGCGCCATTCCGAGCGGCACCCTGGAGAGTGTGGACGAGGACCTCTGGCGCGCGGCCTGGGATCTGAAGGTCTTCGGCTACATCAACCTGACCCGGCGGATGTACCGGCGCATGCGCGAGGCCGGCGGCGGCGTGATCGTCAACGTCATCGGCGCCGCCGGCGAGCGCCCCAACGCCGGATATGTGGCGGGCGCGGCTGGCAACGCGGCCCTGATGGCGCTCACCCGCGCCATGGGCGGCGTCAGCCGGCGGCACGGCATCCGCATGGTGGGCATCAATCCCGGCCTCATCGAAACCGAGCGCCTGAGCACCTTGCTGATGCAACAGGCCGAGAGCCGCTTCGGCGACGCCTCCCGCTGGCAGGAGCTCAAGGACCCGGTCTATCCACCGGGCCTGCCCGAGCACGTCGCGGACCTCGTGGCGTTCCTCGCGTCACCACGCTCGGGCAACACCACGGGCACCATCCTGACCGTCGACGGCGGCTCGTCGGCCCGTTAGCCGTAGCAGCGCCTGTGGCAGCGACCTGTGGCAGCCACCTGTGGCAGCGACCTGTGGGAGCGACCTGTGGGAGCGACCTCCCGGTCGCGATCCTCCTCTGGACCGGCACGATTTGCCCCAGCCATACCACCAGAACACGAGAGCAGCACATGAACAAAGTCACCACCACCGCATTCATTGGCCTCGGCGTGATGGGCTACCCCATGGCCGGTCACCTGAAGCAAGCGGGCTACGATGTCCGCGTCTACAACCGTACCCGCGCCCGAGCCGAAGCCTGGCGCGACAACCACGGCGGTGAAGTCTGCGCCACGCCGCGCGAAGCCGCCGCCGGCGCCGATGTGGTGTTCGTCTGCGTCGGCAACGACGACGACGTCCGTGCCGTCGTCACCGGCGACGACGGTGCGCTGGCCGGGCTCGAGTCCGGCAGCGCCCTCGTCGACCACACCACGGCTTCCGCGGAGCTGGCCCGGGAGCTACACGCCGCCGCGGCGGCAGGCCGGCTGCGGATTCCTCGACGCTCCCGTGTCGGGTGGCCAGGCAGGCGCCGAAAACGGGGCGCTGACGGTTATGGTGGGCGGCGACGAGGACACCTTCGCGCGCGTTCGCCCGGCCATCGACAGCTACGCCAAGTCGGTGCGGCTGATGGGCCCCGCCGGCTCCGGCCAGCTTACCAAGATGGTCAACCAGATCTGCATCGCCGGCATCCTCCAGGGCCTGTCCGAAGGGCTTCATTTCGCGGAGCAGGCGGGTCTCGACATCGAGTCCGTCGTGGACGTGATCTCCAAGGGCGCGGCGCAATCGTGGCAGATGGAAAACCGCTCGGCGACCATGGCGCGCGGTGAGTTCGAGTTCGGCTTCGCCGTGAACTGGATGCGCAAGGACCTGGCGATCGCCTTGCGCACGGCGCGCCAGGTCGAGGCGCGGCTGCCGCTGACGGCGCTGGTGGATCAGTTCTATGCCGACGTGCAGAGCTATGGGGGAGAGCGCTGGGACACCTCCAGCCTGATCGAGCGGCTGAGGAGATAGCGGTCAGGCGGCATGGGCTTCTCAGTGGCGGCACCACCACCGGCCGCTCGGGTCCCTCATTCCTCCATATCTTCGCGGATGGTGCGGCGGGCCAGCCAGAAGCAGACGAACGCCGGTATCGCGAGGAACTCTGAGCCGATGAGCGCCCAGCGCACGCCTTCGGCCGAGCCGAGACCGAATGGCCCTGCCAGCATATCGCTGGCGAAGCCCACGGCGAGGGGCCCGAGACCCAGCCCGACGAGGTTGGCGATGAAGAGAAAGATCGAGGCGGCGGTGGCGCGCATGTGCGGCGGCGCCACGTTCTGCACCGTGGCGTAGACGGGCCCCTGCCAGAGTGACACGAGCATGGCGTTGACGGCGAGCAGCGGCAGAATGGGCAGGAAGGTGGGCATCAGCATGGCGACCGTGTAGAGGGGCACAGACGCCAGCACCGCAATCCCCGGGATGCCCATGTACGCGCGAAGATCGCGGGCACCGTACCGGTCGGCGATGATCCCGCCGAGGAACACGCCGAGCCCAGCCGACAGGCCCAGAATGAGGCCCAGCGAAAGCCCGACGAAACCGATGGGCCCGAGACCCAGACCGGGCGGCGAGCTCGGCGATCTGCTTCCCGTGAACCCGCAGGAAAAAGGACGCCCCGAATGGCGCGTGGCCGTAGCCGATGAACGCCACGATGGACACCGCCATGGCCATGTACCAGAAGGTGCGCTTGCGCAGCAGCAGTTTCATCACCTCGCCGAACGAGTGCTCCGACTGTTCGCCGCCTGACGTGCCATGGCCGCCGCCCGCCGAAGCGTGGCTCGATCAGGGTCGAGATCACAATGACGGCGAGCGCGAGCCCCGGAAGCCCCACGAGCAGAAACGCGGTGCGCCAGCCATAGGCGTCGGCCACCAGGCCGCCCACGACGACACCGATGAGCGCACCGACCGGATTTCCCATGGAGTAAAGTGCCATAGCCGAGGCGCGACGCTCCTTCGGCGTGTAGTCGGCGATCAGCGAGTGGGCGGGCGGCGTGCAGCCGGCTTCGCCTACGCCGACGCCTATCCGGGCGACAACGAGTTGCCAGAAGTTCTGCGCCACGCCGCAGAGCGCCGTGAACCCGCTCCAGGCCGTGAGTGAGCAGGCCGATGATCCACGGCCGGTTGTGGCGCTCCGCGAGGCGGGCGATGGGTATGCCGAGGGTGCAATAGAAGATTGCGAAGGCGGTGCCGGTCATCAGGCCCAATTGCCAGTCCGCAATCCGCGAGATCCTGCTTGATCGGCTCCGCCAGGATCGTGACGATCTGGCGGTCGATGAAATTGAACACGTAGACGAAGAACAGCAGCCCGATTGCGTAGCGGCGATAGCCGCTCGGTCACCTGGCGCACGGTGATGGCGTGCCGGCGTACTCCTGGGATGCCGGCGCAGAGATATCTGTCATGAAACGATTTCCCCTCCTCGATTTATCCGGCGCGGCACGTCTCATCATTTTTGACGATGTCATCGATAGCGCCACGTCGCTGGCTTCCACAACTTGGACGATAGCCTCCCTGGGGGGCCGCGGCTAGCGTTCCGGCTAGCCGTCCACGCGGCTCTCCAGAAACATCATCGAGGATCCCCTCCATGTCGATATTCACCAGAACTCCACGTGGCCGTCCGGCCGCCGCCGTCGCGGTGCTGTGTCTGCTGGTCGGTGCGGCCGCCGCTTCGGCAGAGGACCGCCGCCATGACGACGGCCACCACCACCACCACCACCACAATACCTGCACGGACAGCTTCTGACTTCCGGGCTGCAGGGAGCCAGTGGCGCCACCATCGGCCCCGACGGCGCGCTGTACGCCGTGGAAGGGGCGGTGGGCGTCGTCACCCGCATCGACCCCCGCAGCGGACGCAAGAGCACGTTCGCGAGCGGTCTGCCGCCGGCCATACTCCCCATCGGCGGAGCCATCGACGTCGCGTTCATCGGTCGCACGGCCTACGTGCTGGTGAGCCTCGTCGGTGAGTTCGGCGGTGGCGCAGATGGTATTTACCAGGTCGAGGGGCCGGACGAGGTCACGCCAATTGCCGATATGGGCACCTGGTCGTCCTTGCATCTGCCGCCGACGCATTTCGATCTGCTCCACGGGGTGCAGTTCGCCTTGCAGCCCATGCGTGACGGCTTCCTGGTCACCGACGGCCACCACAACCGGCTGCTGCACGTGACCCTCGACGGTAACATCTCCGCGCTCAGGCAGTTCGAGAACATCGTTCCAACCGGGCTCTCCGGCGAGTTCGGGACCGCCTGCATGGCCGAGCTCGGCCCGCTGCCGAACCTGCCCGAGGACGGCAAGGTCATCGCCGTCAGCCTGCTGAGTCCGGATGCCGATCAGCCGCCGGTAGCGAGCGGGGTGCCGATGATCGTCGACGTGGAGCGTGGCCCCGACGGCAGGCTCTACGCGCTCTCGCAGGGCGACCCGGACCTGGATATGCCGGCCGGCTCACCGGCTCTGGAGGGCACAGGACGTCTGCTCGAGGTGAAGCACGACGGCACCTTCCGCATCCTCGCCCAGCATCTGGACCGGCCGACGTCCCTGAGCTTCGCCTGCGCGGACGCGCTGGTGGTCACGCTCACGGGGGACGTCATTCGGTTCCGCGACCTCGCCCCGCCGCGCTGCACCCGGAACTGCGGCCACCGCCACTGATGGCGCAGCCGGCTGAGCGGCGCGCCGCTCAGCCAGCCGACGCCGCATCCTTCAGTGAATCATCGCCGCCGCGGACGAGCCGGCCGGGCAACGCGCCGGTGGGCTCGCCGTTGGTGAAGATCTCCTGGCCCCGCTTGATGATGTGCTCGTAGCCGTCCACCCGCTGAACCAGCCGCTTGCCTCCGGTGGGCAGGTCGAACACGGCCTCCGGCCGGTGCAGCGCGAGCGCGTCGAAATCGATGACGTTGAGGTCGGCCAGGTAGCCGGGCTTCAGCAGTCCGCGATCGTAGAGGCCGTAGGCCTCCGCGGTGTCGCGGGAGAGCTTTCGAACCAGAAACTCGAGCGCCATGCGCTCGCCCTTGGTACGGTCGCGGCCCCAGTGGGTGAGGATGAACGTGGGCATGCCGGCGTCGGCGATCACGCCGCAGTGAGCGCCGCCGTCCGACAGCCCGAACAGCACGTTGGGATGCTCCATCGATTCCCGGAAGAAGTCGAAGTTGTAGGTGCGATAGCCGCCCAGCGGCTGATAGAACAGCTCCCGGCCGCCGTTCTCCTGGAGCAGCTCGTACATCAGCTCGAACGGATCGCGGCCGGCAGCCTCGGCACGTCCGGCGACGCTGTCTTCCCGGTCGGGCTCGTAGTTCGGCCGCTCGCCCAGCGGAAACACCAGCCACAGCAGCTCGTCGAGACCGCCGCCGAACAACATCTGGCCGAAGCGGCTGCGCTCGCTCAGGAGCTTCCGTTTGAATTCCGGGTCGGCCATCACCTCGAGCTTTTTCTCGAGCGGCAGATCGTTCACCGCAGCGAAGCTCGGATGCCCCATGAAGGCGTGAAAGTTCGACTGCAGGCCGTGCAGGATGCCGGTCGGCCGACCGGCGATCTGCGGGCGCACCTCGATGCCTTCCCGGCGCGCCGCCTCGGCGATGCGATACATCCTGTTGCCTTCGAACGCGGCCGCCGAGGTCGCCACCAGGGTGACCGGCCTACCGGTTTCGCGCGCGAACGCCTGCACCCAGGACCACTCGTCGTCGTCGCCCAGGTGGTCGCTGACCAGCTCGAACACGCCGTGACCGAGCCCGCGCATGGAAAGCCCGAGGGCGAACATCTCGTCGCTGCCGGCGAAGGTGCCGGGCACGTAGCACGCCGTCGATGCCCTTGTGCAGCAGGTGCGCGAGGTGGAGAAGCCGAGCGCGCCGGCGCCGATGCCTTCGCGTACCAGCGCGCCATCTCGGCGATGTCGGCGTCCGTCGGTCGTCGTCCCGGGTGTTGCAGCGCGCGCCCATCACGTACGCGCGCAGCGCGCCGTGGGGCACCTGCGCGCCGATGTCGAGGACGCGCGGCTGCTTCTCGATGGCGTCCAGGTACTCGGGGAACGACTCCCACTGCCACTCCATGCCCTCGGTCATGGCGGCGCCGGGGATGTCCTCGACGCCTTCCATCAGCCCGATCAGCCACTGTTGCTCGTCCGGGCCGCACCGGCGCGAAGCCGACGCCGCAGTTGCCCATGACCAGCGTGGTGACGCCGTGCCAGCTCGACGGCGTGACGTAGCGGATCCCAGGTCACCTGGGCGTCGTAGTGGGTGTGCACGTCCACCCAGCCGGGCATCACGAGCTTGCCGCGGGCGTCGATCTCCCGTCGGCCGCGTCGGCCACCTCGCCCACGGCGGTGATGCGTTCGCCGTCCATGGCCATGTCGGCGCGAAACCGCGGGCTGCCGCTGCCGTCGATGATGGTGCCGCCGCGAATGACCAGATCGTGCATGAGCGTTGTCCTTCCCCGAATTACCGGTCAAGCTAACCGCGGTTCGTCGGTTCTGTCCAGCTTCGCCGGCAGGGGCCGGCGCCATGCATCGCCGGTCTCATCCAAAATGACGATTCACAGCCGGGTCCTGCCGCCATATCTTTCGCTCATGCCGGAGGTATTCGTCAGTTACGCTCACCAGGACGCCGCGCGGGTGCAAGCCCTGGTAGAGCGGCTGGAGTCCACCGGCTGCTCGGTGTGGTGGGATCGCAAGATCACGCCGGGCAGTCACTTCGAGCAAGCCATCGAGGAGGCTCTGGAATCTGCCGGGTGCGTGCTGATCGCGCTGACACGCCACGCTGCCCGCTCGGATTGGGTACGCGCCGAAGCGGCCGCGGCCCACCACCATAACCGGGTGATTCCCGTGCTGCTGGACGACGTGCAGATTCCGCTGTCGCTGCGCGCGCTGCAGGTAGCCGACCTCAGGCTCTGGCCGGATGCCGGACACGACGAGATGGACGCGCTGTTGCGGGCGGTGACCTCCGGCCAGACGGCCATGTCGAGCAGTGACTTCGTCGGCCGCGACGATGCGCTGCGCGCGCTCCAGGACGCCTTCGCCAACAGCCTCGCGGGGAGTGGCGGGTTGACGGTCGTCACCGGCGAGCCGGGGATCGGCAAAACCCGCTGCCTGGAAGAGCTCGCCCGCCTGGTGGAGGACCAGGGCGCGCTGGTGCTGTGGGGGCGCTGCTTCGAACAGGCGGGTGCACCGCCGTTCTGGCCGTGGGTTCAGATCCTGCGGGAGTACGCCGAGTCGAATTCTGAGGACGAGCTGCGCCTGCTGTTCGGCGCGAGCCTCGACGCAGTGGGGACCCTGGTTCCCGAGATCGCCGCGCGTATGGATGCTCGTCTACTCGACAACGCAACGGACCGGGTCGATCAGCGCTTTCACCTGTTCGACGCGCTGACCCGGGTTTTCACCCGCGGCGCGGCCATGGTGCCGCTGGTGCTGATGCTGGACGACCTGCACTGGGCGGACGAGTCGTCGCTCTCGCTGCTCGAGTTCCTGGCCCACGACGCCCATCGCCACCGGCTGCTGGTGGTCTGCGCCTATCGGGACGTGGAGGTCACCAGAAAGAGTCCCCTGCTCGGCACCCTCGGCGAGCTTTCGCGCTCGGGGCGGGTGCGCCGGATCCGGCTCGGCGGGCTCACGGTCGACGAGACCGGGGAGCTCACCCGCCGGACCACCGGACTGCGGCTCAACGATTCCATCGTGCAGGCGATCTATCAGCAAACCGACGGAAATCCCTTGTTCGTGCGGGAAGTGGGCAAGGTGCTGGCAGAGGAGCGTGCATCGTCCAGCGGCGACGTCATCGCCGTCGACGTGCCCGACGGCGTCCGCGAGGCCATCGGCCGGCGCCTCAACCGGCTCTCGGACGACTGCAACGGGCTCCTCAGCATCGCCTCGGTGTTCGGGCGTGACTTCCGGCTCCCGCTTGTCGCCCGCGTGGCCGCTATGCCGCTCGATGGGTGCGTTGCGGAGCTGGAGACGGCCGTCGCCAGCGGAATCCTTCAGCGTCGGCAAGACATGGCCGCCGAGTATCGCTTCACTCACGCGCTCATTCGCGAGACCGTCTACGAGGAGCTGCCCACGGGAGAACGCCTCGGCCGGCACCGACAGATCGCCGGGGTGTTGCAGGAAGTCTACGCCGACGACCTGGATCCGGTGCTCTCGGAGCTCGTGCACCACGCCAGCGAGTCCTCCGTGCTGGGCGATCATCAGGAGGCGGTCGATCTCGCACTCATGGCCGCCGCCCGAGACGAGCGGGTACACGCGTTGGAAGAGGCCTGTCGTCACTACGAAGTGGCGCTCGGTATTCTGCGGGCCAATGGCGAGGGCCAGAGCGTCAAAGGGGCGAAAGCGTCCTTCGCCATCGGCAGGCTATCGGACATGCTCGGCCGCGTTGACCAGTCGGTGGAACACCTGCGTCAGGGGGTGGACCTCTCGCGCCGGATCGGTGACGGCAGGCTGTTCGTCCAGGCCGCCATCGAGCTGGTTCGGATGACGTCCTACCTGACATCGTTCGACGCCGTCGCGCTGATGGACGAAGCCCTGGAGCGCGTGCCCGCGGAGAACCTGCGGGACCGGGCGTTGATTCTGGGTCATCGGGTCCTCGCCCTGCGCCGCAGTGGAGAAGCGAGCCTGGTCACCCAGGCAGCGGTCCAGGCGATCGCGTTCGCCCGCGAGATCGGCGACAGGTCCGCGCTGGTGAAGGCGCTCCGGCTGTCGGTGATGGGGCTACGCGGTTTCCATGACACGTTGCGCCAGCGCATCGAGTACTGCGACCAGGCGATCGAGCTGAGCGATGGCTCGGAAGATCGTCACGAGTTCGTCGAGAACTACTACTGGCAGGCACTCAACATGCTCGAGGCGGGAGACATCGACCGGTTCGAGTACATGCTTGATCGACACACCCGCACCTCCGAAGAGTTCTCTCTGGCCCGACAGCAGCTCCAGGGGCAGCTGTTGCACGGCACGCTTCACTTGCTGCGCGGCAGCTGGGAGGAGGCGGAGCGCTGCGCCGTGCAGGCGCTGGATCTCGGCCGGCGTCTGGCTGATGGCACCCAGGACGCGGAGGGCGTAGACGCGGAGGGCGTTTACGGCACGCAGATGTTCGTGCTCAACCGCGATCTGGGCCGATTGCAGGCCATGGCACCGCTGATCCGACGCATGATCGAGGAGTCCGGGCCGAAATTGTGGGCGCCCGGTCTGATGCTGATCTGTTGCGAGGTAGGGTTGCTCGACGAGGCCCGCCGGAAGCTCGGCGAGCTCTCCAGGGACGGCTTCGCGCGGATTGTGCACGACGACATGTGGCTGACATGCATGGTGTTCTGCGCGGAAACGAGCGCGCGGCTCGGCGAAGCGGAGTGCGCGGCAACGCTCTACGATCTGCTGTTGCCGTATGCAGAGCAGACTGCCGTGCAACCAACGGCCGCGTGTTTCGGTGCCGTGGAGCGCTACCTGGGCCTGCTGGCCGGCGTGCTGGGCCGTGACGACGCGGCGCGCGGCCACCTCGAGCGTGCCGTCGATCGCAATCGTGCCATGGGCGCCTGGCCCATGCTCGCCCGGACTCAGCTCGATCTCGCCCGTCTGCTGATCACCAGCCAGCGTGCGGAGGATCAGGCGCCCGGCCGGCGATTGCTCGCAGAGGCGGAGCAACTTGCGACGCGGTTCCGTATGGCGGCGCTGCAGCGTGAAATCGGTTCGTTCGAGCACGCCGGTGAGCCGTCATGGCCGGACGATCTCACCGCCCGGGAGGTGGACGTGATCCGCCTGCTGGCCATCGGGCGCAGCAACAAGGATATCTCCACGGTGCTCGGCATCAGCCTCAGCACCGTGGCGACCCACGTGCGCAGCATCCTGACCAAGACCGGCTGTGCGAATCGGACGGAAGCTGCCGCATATGCAATCCGAAATGGTCTGAACTGAACCGAAACCTCGGAAGGGGGAACCATGGCGCTCTTCATCATCGAACGGAACTGGGCACAGGAACTGGAAGTGGAGCCGGATACGGTCAGGGCGCTGCAGGAGATCAACGACTCCTGCAACGTCCGCTGGCTGTCTTCGTTTCTGTCTGCGGACAAGCGCAAGACCTACTGCCTCTACGAGGCCGAGAACGCCGCCGACATCCGCGAGGCGGCGCGTCGTGCCAACATTCCGGCCGACTGCATCGTCGAGATCGGCGACAACCTCAAACCGGAGCTGATCCTCAGCGGCGCGCCATCCTGACCGCCCCGCATGGCGCACTGGTGCTGGCGCTGTCGCTCTGGACGGCAGCCGCATGCTCGGCGGGGCGGTTGGCGGAGGATAGCTGAACAAACGACTGCGCCCCCGGCTGGTACCCGACTCCCGCGGTCGCTCAGCCCCTGGGCGCATTGATCCCTGGTCGCCAGCACGACCTTCCCGCGGCGGCAGTCTCAGGTCGACGTAGCATTCACGTGGGAGCTGCTGCACTTACGGAGAAGCGGCTCGCCGGGACGTCACCAAATGGCAAGCTTGCCGCGTCGGACGGCGGTCTAATCGTGGAAACGTAGCGACCGAAGGTGCCAGCTGCGCTCCCCGGTTGGTCTGGTGCGCTCGGTCGAAGATCGGAAACCGGCAAGGGGTCATTGACGTCATGTACCGCAGATCAACCGCTGTGCTCGGTTGCGTGCTGACGTGTCTCTGCGGTGCGACTCGAGCGGTCGACGAGGCAGGTGCACAGGCGCCCGCCGTTCAGGGGACCGCCCCGGCCCCGCAGCAGCCGCCCAGCCCACAGCAGAGAGTGGCGATGCAGAAGCAATGGCTGCAGGCAAGCCAGGCGCAGCTGCACGACTACGAGTGGGGTGCCGCCGCCGTGAGCAAATCCTCGGCGTAGGTTGTAGAGGAGTTGACGTATGGTTCTTGAGCTTAGCCGCTGGACAGTCATTGCGGCGCTCGCGTTGGTGTGGATTTTCGCCGGAGGCTGCGCCACGACGTCCAACAGCGTCAGCGGCGAATGGCAGGCGCCGAGGGCGCGGCTGCAGCCGTTCGATGCCGTCCTGGTGGTGGCAATTGCGCCCAACGATCAAGCGCGCCGAGCGTTCGAACAGACGCTCGCCGATGCAATTGCAGCTTCGGGCGACGCCAGGGGCTTGCCCTCGTATGCCTTGGCCGCGCAAATGGGCAGTAGCGAGCTGTCGCGGGACATGGTTGTCGCAATGGCCGACAAGTTCAACTGCGATGCTGTTCTCGTTACCCGGATCCTGGAGCAGGCGGCGGACGCGGATACCAGCCCCGAACAGGCCGTCGTCCACGTCGGCCCCACCGTCCAGGTAAGCCAGAACGAGGATGCCAGCATGACCGCGGTGATGGTGTCGAACTACTCGGTGGAGATCGTGCCGGGAAACCTGATCCTGAAGACGGACACCGTGCTGGAATCGTCCGTCTACGAACCGAAGACGGGAGATCAACTCGTCTATAGAGCGAGAACCAACGCTCGCTTCGACCTGGGCCCGGAAGCGCCCATTGAGATGGCGGCTGCAGGATTCGCACAAGCCATTGCCAAGCGCCTGCGAAGCGACGGCGTCATCCACTGATCGGCCGCTTCCTTTACGGCATCCGCGCTTTCAGCTCCTGAACGACTTGAGCGACTTCCGTGTCCGCTGGGACGATCTTGGCAAGACGCTCGGCATAGTCCATAGCTGACGCAAAACGTCCTTCGTCGCGATTGAACACCACCAACGCGAGCAACGTATCGCGATCGGAAGCGTGCTCTGCCAAGCTGTGCTCGAGAATCGATATGGCTTCATTGGTCCTTCCAGCGGAATGCAGGGCTACCGCATACACATAGACGTAGCGAGCTTGATCCGGTGCGAGCGTTGCGGCGCGAGCCAATTCCACCAGGGCAGCGTCATTCTGTTTCAGCCGGACCAGCGCCAGCCCAAGCGCGTGATGAAGCCCCGCATCCTGCGGCGAAGCAACCAACGCGCGGCGCAATACGTCGGTGGCTGCGCTGTCGTTTCCGAGTTCTCGATACAGATCTGCAAGATTGATTGCAGCAGGGGCGAACTGCGGGGTGAGATGCAGCGCCGCGGTGAACTCGGTGACTGCGTCGCCGAACTGGCCCTGTTGCGCGTAGAACGTTCCGAGCGAGGTGCGCGCTTCCGGACGGTCCGCATTGAGCTGCTGCGCAGCGATGAATTCGGCCGCCGCCTGTTCGAAGCGGTGACGATCAGCGGGTGGCTGGCTAGCGGCTGGTACGGCCGCGAGCGCCGATACAGCCTTGATTCGGACGCCGCGGATCGGGTCGGACAGCAGGGGAGACAGCAATGGCCAGAGCCGATCGGCGGGCACGGGTTCGAGCATATCCAGGGTACCGATACGCACTATGGGATCGGGATCCGATAGGCCTTTGCGTACCAGACCGATGTCGATGCGCGACACGTAGGCACTCAATTCAGACAATGCGCTCGCACGCACGTAGGCGGGCGTTTTGTCGTCCGACGCAACCGCAGCAAGCAGCTTTTCAGCCAAGGGTTGGCCCGTCCACGCCGCGTGGAACGCCTCGCCATAGCTCTGGAAACCTTCACGGCGCTGCCCGAACCATTTCTCGACCGCTGCAGCCGCCCAGCGGGCCGATTCGTCATCGTGGCAATCGTTGCAGGCGTTCGCTGTGCCGAGTTCGACCGACAAATCCGGTCGTGGAATTCGGAAGCTATGGTCATGTCTCCGATCGACCACCATGTAGGTACGCGCCGGCATGTGGCAGGAGCTGCAGGCGAGCGCAGGCTTCGCGTCGGCATGATGGCTATGGGCTGCGGTTTGGTACTTTTCGTCAGCATGGCACTGCAGGCAAACGCCGTTGCCGGGCATCTTCAGGGTCGCGCTGTGGGGGTCGTGGCAGTCGCTGCAGGTCACCCCTTCGGCGAACATTCTGCTCTGCTTGAACGGGGCGTAGTTATAAGTTTCTTCACCGTCACGCATTTGCCCGTCAGCATGGAAAGTGGTGCGGCCAAGGGTTTCAACCTGATGTGTATCAGACAGCCAGCGGCCCTGTGCGCGATCTTCGGAGAACTCACCACGTCTCGAGTGACAGCGACCGCAGGTCTCCACTTCCTTGCGCAGAAGGGCCGGCGGTGTGCTGCGCTGTGGCATGCCTGTGCGGAGGTTCTGCGACCACGACACGCCGGACCGTTCGTCGAATCGCACCAGCAGTCCTTTGGCGCGATACTGTCTTTGCCCGAAGGGCCACCAGCTTTGCTGCTGCTTTGCCCAGGCAAGGTGATCCGAACCCGGGCCGTGGCACGCCTCGCAGCCGACGTTTATCTCCGTCCAGGTCGTGTCGAACCGGTCATGCGCCACATCATAGTTCTTGTGCACGTCCGTCGAGTGGCACTCGGCGCACATGTGGTTCCAGTTCTGATTGAGCTTGGTCCAATGCAGCACGTCATCGTGGCCCACTGGCTCGCCCGGATACAGATGAAACCAGCGCTGGCCGCCTTGATCTGCCGGGCGGCTGTCCCAGGCGATGGATAGCGCCTGAATACGTCCGTCAGCAAACTCGACCAGATACTGTTGCAGTGGGTAGATGCCAAACGTATACCGGACTTGGAACGTGGCAGGCTTGCCGTCCTTGCCGTCCGTCGTGACGAAGAACTTTCCGTCCTGTCGAAAGAAACGCGAGCGGGTACCGTAGTGGTCGAAGCTCGCGTTGCTGAAATCGCCCAGCACGGACTGGTCCGTCGCGTGTGCCATCGCCTGCTCATGTTGCGAAGCACGCCACAGCTGCCCCTCTCGCGGGTGGCAGCCGGCACAGTTCAGGCTGCCAACGTAGGTTGCCGTTGAAACGCGTGACGCGGCGTTGTCTGCAGACGCTGGGTCTGCCCCTGCGTGCAGCTCAAAGACGATGCCGCCGAAAATGGTAGCAGCGGCAATAGCGACGATCGCAGCAACGGTGCGTGTTCTCGACGGCCACCGTACCGCGCTTTCGGGCTCGGGCATCGTGGGCACCAATCGTGGGCACTATCAGACCAAAGCCGGCGCATCATCGACTACGCGCACGATGCACCGGCCAGCCGAAGCCCAGACTCGTTCCGTTACCAGGTGCCGCCGAAGCCGACGACGGGGCCCGTGAAGGCGAGATTGAGCTCGTCGTTGCCGTTCTCGAATTTATAGTGGAGCTGCCGATAGCCGACGCGGAGCGCCCAGTTGTCACTGAAGTGATACTGGAGCTGCGGCCAGATCTCGTAGGTCAGATCGGAGTCGCCAGTGCCGACGGAGATGGTCGGATTGAAGCGCCAGCGCTTCGACAGCGGCATGCTCGGGCGAAACACGACCACCGCGTCAGTCACGTCGTGTTCCGCCTTGGCGGAGCCGACTCCGGACACCTTCAGCTTGTTCTCGATCGAGGTCATGCGGGCACCGATCAGCAGGTCGTAGGTCCTGCCCTTCCTGCCGTCGAACCGATAACCCACGGCCAGAGTCCCGATGGTCGTCTGAACATCCAGTTCCGCTCTGGGAGGCGCGTTGTCCAGATTGTCGGAATTCAAATGCGTATAGTCGTACTGGCCCCAGAGAACGACGTGACCGTAGTTCAGCACCGTGAGCACTGAGCCGGCAAAGTCAGTTGCGTCCAGCAGATCGCTGAAGCTTCGACTCATGCTGGTCTTGTCGCCATCGATGGTCACATCGCCGTCCAGGCCGATAGCCCACGCGTACGGCGTGATCTCGCCGTGCCACTCTCCATATTCCGCCTGAGCGGGCGCGGTACCCAAGGCCACGAGCAGTGATACGGGCAGCAATCCGATCATTTTCCGTAGCATCTCAATGTTCCTCTCACTCAATGCGCTGGTCAGGCGGCCACGATTCGATTCCTCGAGTGTCCCGAACTCCGACACAACAATAGGCGGTCTGTTGACGCCGCGCTTGCCATTTCATGCCTCCGGTCGTGTATGGGCCACACGAACGATCCGCCGGTCATTCGATCGGATCCGGCTCCGGCGCTTCCATCATTGGGCCCATTTCGGCCCTGGACTTCGGCGTCGCCTGAGACTCTGGTTCGAGTTTGAAGGTCACCTGATCGGGATGCTTGGTGCGGCGCTGGTCGGCACCCCGATCAGCTCGACTGGTAGGAGGGCGTGTTGTGGTCCTTGCCGAACCACGACGTGGCGTAGCCGTTCTCCTTCAGGATCATACCGATGGTTCCTTTATCGACCGGAATGATCGAGTCATAACCCGGAAACCCGGTGGCAATCTAGCCCACCACCCCGAAGCCCACCGAGTGATGGTTCCGGCCCGTGATCAACGCCGCCCGCGTCGGCGAGCAGAGCGATGTCGAGTGGAAATTCGTGTAGCGCAGTCCGCTGTTCGCGATGCGATCCATGGCGGGAGTGGGAATGATGCCGCCGAAGGTACCGGGCGCGCCGAACCCCTGGTCATCCGTCATGATGAGCAGGACGTTCGGCGCGCCCTTCGGCGGTACCGCCCGCGGCGCCCACCACGGCGTCGAGTCCGAGGCTTTCTCCTTGATCACCCCGCCGAATTTCGGGGCGGGCGGCGGGAGCTGGGTTCCGGTGATGGTGGTGGTGGCTCCTGGCTGGCCGGGCGTTCCGGTGACCTCCTCGGCCCTCGCCGTGAGAGCGATCACCGTCAACGACGCGGCCAATGTCGCGGCGACCGTAGTGAGTGTCGTGCTGTTCATTGACCGTCCTTGCTTTAGGGCGCATGAATCGCCCGTCGGGACTACAACACCTGAACCGGAATACGTGAGGCTTGCCGTCGACCCGGAGTCACCGGCCTTTTCAGGCCCTGGCACGAGCATAAGCGGTCGGCTGGAGGCTGGATTGCCAGTTGATGACGCTTGCGTCTTCGCGGGCGCCGGGCTTCAAGGGAGGCGAGTCCGGGATCCGGGAACTGGGTAGAACTTGCTGCCACCGCGCAGCGTCGCGTGGCGGAGGAGCCCAAGCAGCCGGCGCCTCCCGTGGGGCGCTATGCGATTCGTCGCATGGCGGAGCGCATCGATCGGATTTCTCGAAGGCGGGGCATCACATGGGCCTATCGCCAGCCATCAGCAACCTGACCTGCTGGCCCGTCGTGATTCCCAGTCGTTCCGCAGCCGCCGCCTGATTGGCCGCGAGCTCCACCAGCCCGCTCGAGTTGCGATACCAGAAGCAACTTCCACGCGGCACGTCGCCAAACGTTCGTGCATACGTCAAACGGCTCTGGCCGACCTCGATGGCGGCCGTTTCCGGCACGCCGCCGGCCCTTATTCCGGTGACGGCATTACCGAATCGATCGATGTAGATGACGTGCGGCCAGTCCAGGGCGACATCCGGCAGAGAGCCCGTGATCCGGTGCCCCCCGATTGCCTCAGGCGGCTCGCCCAGAAACAAGCGAGCTGCCACCGGACAGAACAAGTCGCGTCCATGAAAACTCACCGCGAGGCGCTCGGGCCGCCAGCGAATCTCCCAGCGCTGTACGTCGAGGGCGAGCCGACTCAGCGGATCCAGAAGCCCATTGTCAGGCGCGACGAACCATCGGCCATCGGCGCGTACCGCGAGCACGCTGCGCGCCGTGCCGACGCCGGGATCGACCACCGCAACGATTGCGGAGCCCGCCGGAAAATCGGCCGCCACGGCGGCAAGTAGATAGCCTGCCGACCGCGGCTCGAACACCGGCGCATCGTGCATGAGATCGACCACCGGTACGCCCGGGGCGAGGCCGTGCAGCACCGCCTTCATCTGGCCGACGTAGGCGCCCTGGTAGCCGAAATCCGTGAACAGCGCGATCAAGCTCGCGGCGCGCGTTCCGTGCCCGGCGCGACGCCGCCTGCCACAGCCAGCGCGCTGGTGGTGCGACGGGTGGGGCTGCGGCGGGTCTGCTTGGTATTCGGGTACGCCATGGACGATGGCCTCCTCTGATCGATTTCCGATCTGATCCACTGCGCCGTGCCCAGCAGCATCCATGCCACGCTGTGCCGTCATCGTTGCGCATGGATGCTGCTACGTCGGACGAGTAGCATCGTCCGGGTGAGCGTTGCCGGCAACAGGACCCGCACGGAGGTCTCTCCCATGGACCATCTGATCGAAGCGATCCGCCGGGACGCGCGGCAGACCGCTGCGTACACCGGCCAGACCACCATCGCGGAGGACGTCCTGAAGGCCGTGCGTGCGGTGCCTCGGCGCGCCTTCGTCCCGCCGAGCCAGCACCCTTACGCGTTGGAGAACACAGCGCTGCCCATCGGCCATGGCCAGACTATCTCCCAGCCGTTCATCGTCGCGCTCATGACGGAGCTGCTGAACGTCGAGAGCAGCAGCCGGGTACTCGAGATCGGCACTGGCTCCGGCTATCAAGCGGCGATTCTCGCAGAGCTGGTGGACGAGGTGTACAGCGTCGAGATCATCCCGGAGCTGGCGCAGCAGGCGGCGGAGCGCCTGAGGAGCTGGGCTATGGCACGGTGCACGTGAAGACGGGGGACGGCTGGTATGGCTGGCCGGACGCGGGGCCGTACGATGCAATTGTCGTCACTGCCGTGAGTGAGGAACTGCCGCCGAAGCTCGCGGAGCAGCTCGCTCCAGGCGGCCGCATGGTGATTCCCCTGGGGCCGATGTTCGGCGGTCAGATGCTGACCGTGATCAGCAAGGCGGCAGACGGGTCGCTCGAGCACCGCGACGTGCTGCCCGTGCAGTTCGTGCCGCTTACCGGCGAGCATTGAGCCGGCGTCCAGCCCTGGCCGAGGCTATTTCCCTCGCGCCGACTTCGCCGCTTTCGCTGCCTTCGGCTTCGCTGTGTCTGCCTTCAGCGCCTCCGGCTTCACGTGGGCCCGAAGGTTGACGACGTAGCGAACCACTTGCTCGTAGGCGATGATCAGGCTCATGGTGGCGGTGGCACTACGGGCCTTGCGGCGCAGGCCGTCCTCTCCGCGGGACCAGTCCGCCACGGCGTTGGGTCGGGCGATATCGTGCATGATGCTGAACAGCTCCGCCATCACGTCCAGCTTGGCCCGCTGCAGGCCTTCCTGCAGCGCTTTTTCGTATCGGCTCGGGGAAGGCTTGCGGCCGGCCGGAAGCAGCTGCTCGATGTGGTCGGCGGCGCGGTCGACGACGATGGCCCGCACCTCCTGCTTGTAGCGGGACACCACCTTCGGCTGAGTACTGTTCAGGGCGATGAAGTTGGACATGGCCATCGAGCCAGCGTCAGAACGACGCATTGTAGCAAAAAAACACTTACGAAGTCAGCCGGTTAGGGCGCATGTTTGATGCAGCTTCGGTGTTGCCGGTCGGGCTGGTCGCGCTAGCCGTCGAGGGCGTCCAGATACTTTTCTGCGTCGAGCGCGGCCATGCAGCCGAACCCCGCCGAGGTGATCGCCTGCCGGTACACGTGATCGGCCACGTCACCGGCGGCGAACACTCCGGGGACGCTGGTGGCGGTAGCGTTCCCGTCGAGGCCGCTCCGGGTGACGATGTAGCCGCCGCGCATGTCGAGCTGACCTTCGAAGATGGCAGTGTTGGGCTGGTGACCGATGGCGATGAAGACGCCGGTGACGTCGAGGTCCTGGCTCGGTGCCGTCGGCGGTGGAGCGCACCCGCGCGCCGCTGACGCCCTGCGTCGTCGCCGAGCACCTCCTCGAGCGTGTGGTGCCACACCGGCTCGATGTTGTCGCGGGCGAACAGCGCGGTCCTGAAGGATCTTCTCGGCGCGCAGGGCTGTCCCGCCGGTGCACCAGGTAGACCTTGCGTGCACAGGTTGGAGAGATACAGCGCTTCTTCCGCCGCCGTATTGCCGCCGCCGATCACGGCGACCGATCTGATTACGGTAGAAGAAGCCGTCGCAGGTGGCGCACGCGCTCACGCCGCGGCCCTTGTAGGCTTCCTCGGACGGCAGCCCCAGATACTTGGCGGAAGCGCCGGTGGCGATGATCAGGGCATCGCACGTGTAGCTCGCCGTCGTCCCCCACCAGCCGGAACGGGCGCGTGGCGAGATCCGCCTGGGTGACGTAGTCGTTGACCACCCGGGCGTCGAAGCGCTCCACGTGCTCGGCCATCTGCATCATCAGCTCCGGCCCCTGAAGCTCGGCGTGGCCGCCGGGCCAGTTCTCCACCTCGGTGGTGGTGGTGAGCTGGCCCCCCACCTCGATGCCCGTGATGAGCACCGGCTTCAGGTTCGCGCGGGCGGCGTAGAGCGCGGCCGTGTAGCCGGCGGGCCCGGATCCGAGGACGATGAGTCGGTGATGGAGGTCGGCCACGATGACTCCCTGTGGAAAAAGCCCGCTATTGTACCGGCTCGCCGGCGCTATTCGTGAGCTGGGTCGCCGTGCTGCAGGAGCGCCGCGTCCCCACCACACAGGAGGCCGGTGTCAGTAGGTGTATTCCGGGTCTCGGCGCCGAAGTTCCAGAGCACGACGGTGGCGCCGAGCAGAGCGACGAACGACACCAGCGCCACCGCGAACACCGCGCTGGCGTAGAGGAAGCCGCGCTCCGGTGGCACGCCCATGATCGGGACTGGTGCCGTGTACAGGAGAAAGATGCAGTAGCAGGCCACGGCGCAGCCGATCAGGATGTCGATCCACAGCACCGGATGCAGGCCGATGACGCCGGCGAGAAAGAATGGCGAGGCCGTGTAGCTGATCAGGGTGACCCCCTGAGCCAGGGTGGCGACGGTGCCGTAGGAGACCGACATCCATCGCACCATGAACCCGAGGAAGACGACGCCGGCGATCATGGCCAGATAGAACAGCACACACATGGGCAGGGCGCTCGACGGCGTCAGGCGCATCATGTCGCCGGCCACGCGACCAGCCGCTCCGGGTGACGCCGAAGTACCAGCAGACGGCCGGGATCAGCGCGAACGGGAGGGTGTGCAGCGTCAGCACCCGCAGCAGGCCGGGCGAGTCGTCTCTGATGCTCTGCCAGCCGCGGTGGGGGCTGAACGTGACCAGCAAGCCGTTCAACAAAGTCTTCATTCCTCGTTGTCTCCTGATGAATCCTCGAGGATGTCGAAGCCGTGGCGATCGAGCTCCTCGAACTGGCCGTGGTTCACGGCCCAGATGAACATGCCGCCGGCCACGCCGATCAGCAGCAGTGAAATCGGAATCAGCAGCACCAGCACCGCCACGGCTCAGCCTCCCGGTGCTCGCCGGCACGGCTTGGCCGACCGGCGGCGCGCCGTGCGCCGTCAGCAGCCGGGAGGCGTTGGCCATCACCAGAAGGGAGCTGCAAGCCATGCCCAGAGCGGCCGTCCATGGGGCCACGAAGCCGAACGCCGCAAGGGGCATGGCCGTGAGGTTGTAGGCCAGCGCCCAGAGCAGGTTCTGGCGCACCACCGTCCGCGTCCGGCGGCTGACGTTCGACCAGCTCCACCAGCGCGCCCAGCCGCCGCGACAACAGCAGCACGTCGCACTTGGATTTCACCAGGTCGCTGCTTTCGAGCACCGTCGCAGACACGTCGGCGGCGGCGAGCGCCGGAATGTCGTTGATGCCATCACCGAGCACCAGCACCTTGCGGCCCTGATGCTGAAGGTGCCGGGTGATCTCCAGCTTGGTCTCCGGCGCCTGGCGGGCAGCGAAGTCGATGCCGAGCAAGCCGGCCAGGGCTTCGCAGCGCTCGGGGGCGTCGCCGCTGACCATGGTGACCTGCAGCCCCGCGCGCTTCAGCCCGGCGATGGCGGCGCGCGGCGTCCGCCCGCAACGGATCGGAGACGTCGAAACGCACCACCGGCACCCCGTCCACGGCCAGGTAAACGGAGCGCTCGTCGGATTCGCCGCGCGCCGCAGAACGCTGCGTGGCCGATCCGCACCGCATACTCCTCGAATCGGCCTTCGACGCCGGCGCCGGGCACCACCCGGACATGGTCCACCAGGCCGGGATCGGCGTTGGGATAGCCGTTGCGGAACGCCCGGGCCAGAGGGTGGTTGGCGTGGCACTCCAGCGCCGCGGCGACCTTCGGCCACTGCTCGCGGCGGCGGGGGTCGCCGCTCAGCCATGTCGACGCCGGTGATGACGGGATCGTGAACGGTGAGCGTGCCGGTCTTGTCGACGATGGCGGCGTCGACGGCGGCCATCTGCTCGAGCGCGTCGGCGCGGGTCAGCACGACGCCGCTCTGCCGCAGGCGCGTCATCGCGGCCGTGATTGCCGCCGGCGTCGCCAGCGACAGGGCGCAGGGACAGCTCACCACCAGAACCGTCAGCGCGGCGACGAACGCCTCGGAAGGATCGACGAGCTGCCAGCCGAACCAGGTGAGTGCCGCGCAGGGCCAGCACGCCCGGGACGAAGCCCCGGGCGATCCGGTCGGCGAGCTGCGCCACCGCAGGCTTGTCCGCCTGGGCCCGGGCTGCCAGCTCCGCGATGGCGGCAATGCGCGTGCCGTCGACGGTGACGCTGGTGACCATCTCGAATCCCGCACCCTGGTTCATGGTGCCGGCGAACACGTTCTCGCCCGGCCGCCGCCGAACCCATACGGACTCGCCCGTCAGCGCGGATTCGTCCAGCGTCGCCTCACCGCCGCTGACGTGTCCGTCGAGAGGTACCTGATTGCCCTGTTCGACCCACACGCGGGTGCCGGGACAGAATCGCCCCCAGAGGCGCCGAACGGGTGGCGCCGTCGTCGTCCACCACCAGCGCCTGCTCGGGCAGGGAGGCCAGACTCCAGTTGGCGTCGTCGAAACGTGCCTTCAGTCGATCGTCGAGGTAGCGGGAGGTGAGCAGCAGGAACGTGAACATCACGACCGAGTCGTAGTACACCTTGCCGGACCCGGTCAGCGTGTCGACGAGACTTACGGTGAACGCAGCAGCGATGGCCAGGGCGATGGGAACGTCCATATTGAGCCCACCGCTGCCCAGCTTGCGTGGGCGCGCCAGCGAGACCAGCGCGGCCACGGCGCTCCTGAAGAACGGAACCGCCGCGTACCCCACGACCGGCAGGCAGAACAGGAGGCTGGCGAGCTCGAGCAGCCGGCGGTAGACGTCCTCCATACCCTCGAAAGCGCCCGAGTAGAGAGCGATTGCGAACATCATCACCTGCATCATGGCGAGCCCGGCCACGCCCAGGCGCTTCAGCAGGTCGCGCTGACGGGCGCTGCCGGACTCGATGCGGGTCAGGCTCGGGTGGAAGCCCGCGTCCTCGATGCGCTGAAGCAGCGCCACCGGATCGGTGGTGGGCCCGTGCTCCACCAGCACCAGACGCCTCGCCGGGTTGACGTGGGTCGCCGTGATGCCCTCGCAGCCGGCGAGCGCACGCTCGATCTTGCCGACGCAGCCGCCGCAATGCATGTCGGCGACGCTGATGGTAGACATGGCCAACGGCGTTACTCCGCGTCGCGCCAGCTCGTTTTGCTCATGGCCGGCTTCTCGACCTGTACACCCGGGTCGGCGTGGGTGATGGCCACGTACAGGGTGACCATCCCCATCAGCACCGCGAGCACGGGAATGCCGACGATCAGGTAGAGCACTTTGTTCTTCATGAGCGGGGTCCCAGGAATCGAGTCTGCTCGCTGTCGCAGCGGCCGGACTGTTGCTCACAGATGCGGATCGTTACCGGCACGTTGGGCACCGTGAGGAGGCTCCTCGGAGCCGTGACGGTCAGCGGCAGGTCCAGCAGATCCTCCGGCGCCAGGCGCACGGGCTCGGTGATTGAAAGCTGAACCGGCAGGGCGCTGACGGCGCTGACGGTGACGGTTGCATTGCGCTGGCTCTTGTTCATGAGCCGCAGCCGGTACTGGTTGCCGATCAGGTCGCCGGGCATCTCCTGATACAGCTCACCGCGCTCGCGGAGCACGTCCACCTGGAAGGGATTGCGATGCACCAGGGCGTAGCCGAACACTCCCATCATGACCAGTGAGCGCCAGGCCGTAGCCGATGCTCCGGGTCGGAGCCAATGGGTGCGGCCGCCGGCCGAGCTCGCTTTCCGTGGTATAGCGGATCAGGCCCGGCGCGTAGCCCATCTTGTCCATCACCTGATTGCAGGCGTCGATGCAATGGGCGCAGCCGATGCACTGGTACTGCAGGCCGTTGCGGATATCGATGCCGGTGGGGCATACCTGCACGCACAGTGTGCAGTCGATGCAGTCGCCCAGCGCGTCCGGGTTGGTACCGCGCTTGCGTGCACCCCGAGGCTCGCCCCGCGCCGCTGTCGTAGGAGACGATCAGCGTGTCCTGGTCGAACATGGCGGACTGGAAGCGGGCGTACGGGCACATGTAGATGCACACCTGCTCGCGCATCCAGCCGGCGTTGACGTAGGTGGCGGCGCTGAAGAAGGCCAGCCAGAACACGGCCCAGCCACTGGCGTTGAAGGTCGGCAAGGTCCCCCACCAGCTCGCGGATCGGGGTGAAGTAACCGACGAAGGTGAGTCCCGTGAGGAAGGCCATACCCAGCCACATGGCGTGCTTCAGGCCTCGCTTTCTGACCTTCTCGAAGCTCAAGGGCGCACTGTCCAGCCGAATGCGCTGGTGACGCTCGCCCTCGGCGAACTGCTCGATCCACATGAAGATGGCCGTCCACACCGTCTGTGGACAGGTGTAGCCGCACCAGATGCGGCCCACCAGGGTCGTAAAGGTGAACAGCGCGAACGCGGCGATGATGAGCAGCCATCCCAGCAGCCAGAAATCCTGGGGCCAGAACGTGATCCCGAGAATGTGGAACTGGCGCGCCGGCAGGTCGAAAAGCACGGCCTGTCGGCCGTTCCAGTCGAGCCAAGGCAGCAGGAAGTATCCGGCGAGCAGCGGCCACCCGGTGAAGAAGCGCAGCCGCTGATAGAAGCCGCCGACGAAGCGAGTGAAGATCTTCTCCCGCTTCTGGTAGAGATCCCGCTCACCGAATCCCTCCAGACGGATCGGTTCCGCCTCGCCATTGCCGGAGTGCTGAACACGCGACTTTCACTCATGCTCATGACTCATGCTCGCGCTCGCCGGCCGGGGCCGACGGTTCGCTCAACGACGTCACGTAGCCAGCCAGCACGTGAATCTTGTCCTGGCTCAGCACCCCGTCGAAGGCTGGCATGCGGCCGTTGCGGCCGTTGCGGACGGTGTAGGCGATGCGTTCGGCGGTGCCGCCGTAGAGCCAGATGTCGTCGGTCAGATCTGGCGCGCCCAGCATCGGGTTGCCCTTGCCTTCCGCCCCGTGGCAGGCCACGCAGAACGTCTGGAACTGCTGGTGCCCCCGCTCGGCGGCCCGCTCATCGTGTGGATTGTCCGAGATCGACAGGACGTACTGCGCCACGTCCGCTACGCCCTGGTCGCCCAGCGCCGCGCCCCAGGCGGGCATGGCGGCCTGCCGTCCGCCGGTGATGGTTTCTTCGATCCGCGCAAAGCCGCCGCCCCAGCGCCATTCCTCGTCCGTAAGATTCGGAAATCCGAACGCTCCGCGTCCGGCGACCCCGTGGCAGGTAGAGCAGTTGTTGATGAACAGGCGCCGGCCCACCTGCATGGCCTGCCGGCTGTGGTGAAGCCCGACCTCGTCGAGCTCGGCGAGCGATGCATAAAGCGGTGCGAATCGCTCGTCGTGAGCCTGTTGCGCCCGCTCGAGCTCGGCTGCCGAGGTCCATCCCGAGAGCCCGTGGAAGTTGCCGAGCCCCGGAAAGTACGCGAGGTACCCCAGGCCGAAGACGATCGTCAGCACGAACATCCAGACCCACCACATGGGCAGCGGGTTGTCGTATTCCTGTATGCCGTCGAAGTCGTGGCCGGTGGTGACGTCGCTGCTGGTCTTGCGGTTGCCGAGCAGCAGCGCCAGGAAGAATGCCAGGCTCGCCAACGCACCGATGATGACGAACCAGTGCCAGCCGCCCGTCATGAGCAGTCCTCCTCACCGCGGCGTCCGTCCCTGCAGAAGCGCTCTGCAGAGCGCGATTGAGATTCTGGGCCGTCGTCATCGTCGTCATCCTCTTCAGCGGAATCGCTCCGTAGGATTCCAGCCGGCTGCGGCGACCGGGGCGAATACACCCACAGCACCAGCAGGACGAAGCCGAAGACGACTGCCAGCAGGGAAAACTCGGCCGCGGTCATGGTTGTGCTCCGGCGTGGTAGTTGCGCATGTCGAGCCCGAGGCTCTGCAGATAGGCGATGAGCGCTTCCGCCTCGTAGTGGCCGGCCACAGCTTCCTTGGCGCCGCCGATGTCGCCATCGGTATACGGCACGCCCAGAGTGCGGAGCACCTCCATCTTGTGGCCCGTCCCCTCACCCGTGAGGGCACGGTCGAACAGCCACGGGTACGCCGGCATGTTCGAGTTCGGCACCACCGAGCGGGGATCCGCCAGGTGCGCCTTGTGCCAGTCGTCGCTGTAGCGGCCGCCCACCCTCGCGAGGTCCGGACCGGTCCGCTTCGAGCCCCACAGGAACGGATGCTCGTAGGCATCCTCGCCGGCCACGGAGTAGTGGCCGTAGCGTGCGGTCTCGAACTGGAGGGTTCGCACCATCTGGGTGTGGCAGACGTGGCAGCCCTCGCGGATGTAGATGTCGCGGCCTTCGAGCTGGAGCGCCGTGTAGGGCTGCAGCCCGGGAAGCGGCTTCACCTGGGCCCCCTTGAATACCATGGGGAAGATCTCCACGGCACCGCCGAAGCTGACCGCGATCAGGATCAGCAGGATCAGCCAGCCGACGTGCTTCTCGATGATTTCGTGGTTCACGCGCCACCTCCGGTGCCCACCACCAGCGGAGTCGCCGGGGCAGGGGTGCTTCTTCACTGGCCTTACGGTGGACGGTCTTCCAGACGTTGTAGGCCATCAGCAACATTCCGGAGAAGAAGATCGCGCCGCCGATGAAGCGAACGTAGAGGCCGGGGTACGAGGCCTCGACCGCCTCGACGAACGAGTAGGTGAGGGTGCCGTCGACCGATGTGGCTCGCCACATCAGGCCCTCCAGCAGCCCGTTGACCCACATCGAGGCGATGTAGAGCACCGTGCCGAGGGTGGCCATCCAGAAGTGCACGTTGACCAGGCGGAGGCTGTACATCTGACCGGGCTTGCGGCCGAACAGGGATGGAATCAGGTGATACATGGCGCCGATGCTGATCATGGCAACCCAGCCGAGGGCGCCGGAATGCACGTGGCCGATGGTCCAGTCGGTGTCGTGGGACAGCGCGTTGACTGTCTTGATGGACATCATCGGTCCTTCGAACGTGCTCATGCCGTAGAACGACAGCGCGACGATCAGGAACTTCAGGATCGGGTCGGTGCGCAGTTTGTCCCACGCCCCCGACAGGGTCATGATGCCGTTGATCATGCCGCCCCACGATGGCGCCAGCAGCACCAGCGACATCACCATGCCGAGGCTCTGCGCCCAGTCCGGCAGCGAGCTGTACATCAGGTGGTGGGGACCGGCCCAGACGTACACGGCGATCAGCGCCCAGAAGTGCACGATGGAAAGGCGGTAGGAATAGATGGGCCGCTCGGCCTGCTTGGGCACGAAGTAGTACATGATGCCGAGGAACCCGGCCGTCAGATAAAAGCCCACAGCGTTGTGTCCGTACCACCACTGCATCATGGCATCGACCGAGCCGGCATAGATGGAATAGCTCTTCCACATGCTCACCGGCAGCTCCAGGCTGTTGAACACGTGGAGCACGGCGACGCCGATGATGAGCGCTCCGTAGAACCAGTTGGCGACGAAGATGTGGCTGACGGTACGGCGGGCGATGGTGCCGAAGAACACCACCGCGAACGCCACCCACACCAAGGTGATGAGGATGTCGATGGGCCATTCGAGCTCGGCGTATTCCTTGGTGGTGGTGATACCCAGGGGCAGCGTGATGGCGGCGAGCACGATCACCAGTTGCCAGCCCCAGAACACGAACCACGCCAGACCGTCGGAGATCAGCCGCACTCTGCAGGTGCGCTGCACCACGTACATGGCCGTGCCCATCAGCGCGCAGCCGCCGAAGGCGAAGATCACCGCGTTGGTGTGCAGCGGCCGGATGCGTCCGTAGGTGAGCCACGGCGTATCAAAGTTCAGCGCCGGCCACGCGAGCTGGCCGGCGATGAGCAGACCGATGCCCATGCCGACGATGCCCCACACCACCGTCATGATGGCGAAGTAGCGCACGACCTGCAGGCTGTAGGGGGATTCCTCAGTCACGTTGTCTCCAGAACGATCAGGCTGGTGCGCTCGAGCTCACGAAGCTGGTCAGGCGGTGGTGCACCAGGGGTTTGTGGAATACGGCGTCTACGCCCGAGCGTCGGGCCAACGCTGCGGCCGCCGGGTCGGTGCGGCTCGTGAGAAGCGCGAAGCGGGCATTCGGATTGCCGGCCTTGAAGCGCCGGAACAGCTCCATTCCGCTGATGTCCGGCAGCTCGGCCTCACACACGACCCAGCCGATCGGCTGTGCGTCGTGGCAGCTCAGGAACGCTTCTCCCGTGGCAAACGTGAGCACGGCATGGCCGTTGAGCGCCATCACGGTCTCGAGGCTGTCGCGTACTGCCTGATCGCCATCGATCACGCATACCTTGGGAAGGGGTTCCATTCGCCTGCAGACTCCGCAGTGACGGAGCGGAAGGTTAGGCGGCGGCGGGAGACGGCGGTATACGAACTTTCCCTAGGGTCAGCATCACAAGAGTGTGAGCATCACAAGCTGGTGGCGCGCTCCAGGGTGAGCTTCATGCGCACCAGATCGGCGAGCGAACGGGCTCCCGCCTTCTGCATGACCTGGCTGCGATGGATCTCGACGGTGCGCTCGCTGATGCCGAGGTCGATGGCCACCACCTTATTGGCCTGGCCGTCGGCCACGCGATGGAACACCTCCAGCTCCCGCGGGGTCATGGCCTCCACCCGTGCGCGCACCTTTTCCAGATCCGCTACCTCGGCGCGCTGGCCGGCATCCACGGACAGCGCCTCGTTGATCCGGTCGAGCAGCTCCTGGTCGCGGAATGGCTTGCGGATGAAATCGACGGCGCCGCGCTTCATGGCTTCCACCGCCATGGGTACGTCGCCGTGGCCGGTGATGAACACGATGGGGATTGGCGCGCTCATTTCCTGAAGCTTTTGCTGAAGCTCCAGACCGCTCATGCCGGGCATGCGAATGTCGAGGACGAGGCATCCGGTGCGGGTGCGATCGTAGACGTCCAGGAAGGCCTGCGCGGTGGAGAATGCCTCGTAGGGCACGTCCACGGTCTCGAGCAGCATGCCTATGGAATCGCGCACCGGCTCATCGTCGTCCACCACGAATACGGTCGGTATGGTTTGGCTCACGGTCGGTCTCCTTCTCCCCCGCTCCGGAGTTGCGCGGCGGCGCCGCTCGCGGGCAGCGTGAAGAAAAATGTGGCCCCGCCCCCGGAATTGTTACGAAACGAAAGCTCACCGCCGTGCTCGGCGATGATGGTTCGGCAGATCGACAGGCCCATCCCCATGCCGTCTTTCTTGGTCGTGTGAAAGGGCTTGAACAGCAGGTCGATCTGGTGCTCGGGGACGCCGGGGCCCTGGTCGCAGACGTCCACCTCGACGCGTCCCTCGGGCAGTGCCCGTGAAGCGATGGACAGCGCGTTGCCGTGAGCGCAGTTGACGTCCTTCATGGCGTCGATGGCGTTGCGAATGAGGTTCAGCGCGACCTGTTGAATCTGGATGGGATCACAGCACACGGCCGGAAGGTGGTCCGCCAGGTCGAAGGTGATGGTGACGTCGTGGATGCGAGCGTCGCCCTCGGCGAGCTTCACCAGCTCCTTGAGCAGCGGGTTCAGGCTGAGCAGCTCACGGTGGCTTTGCTGGGCGCGCGCAAAACGCTGGATGCGTTCGATGATGGCGCCGGCGCGCAGACTCTGGGTGTTGAGCTTTTCCAGGGCCGCCGCCAATTTTACCGGATCCGGGTCGCCGCGCTGAATCAGCTTCAGGCTCGACTGCGCGTACATGGCGATGGCGGTCAGCGGCTGATTGATCTCATGGGCGATGCTGGCCGTCATCTCGCCCATGATGGAGAGCCGGCCGACGTGGGCCAGCTTTTCGCGCTGCTCGGCCAGCACCTCGCGGGCCGCCTGCTGCTCCGAGAGGTCGCGGATGATGCCGGTGAAACGTCGCTGCCCGTCCAGCACGATCTCGCTCACCGCCAGGTATACGGGAATCCGGTGACCGTCGCGATGCCGAGCCTCGAGCTCGCGGCCAATGCCGATGATGCGTTGCTCACCAGTCGAGATGTAATGCTGCACGTATTGATCGTGATGGCCGCGGTGCGGCTCCGGCATCAGCGTGGTGACTGGGGAGCCGATGACCTCCTCCGGTTCATAGCCGAACAGCTCGGCCGCGGCGCGATTGAAGGTGCTGATCACGCCGTGCTCGTCGATGACGACGATGCCGTCGACGGCGGTGGCGAGAATGGCGCGGTTCTCGGCTTCGCGCCGCGTCTGCTCGGTGACGTCGGCGAGCACGCCGAGCACTCGGAGGGGCGCCGCACCGTCTGGTTGCCAGGGGTGGCAGGCCACGTCGTAGAAGCGGTACTCGCCGTCGTCGGTGACCAGTCGCCCGCGGACGGTGCAACCGGGCCCTGCCCATTCCCGGCCCTGCTGGCGTTGATCGGAGCGGCTGTCCGTAACATCGGAGAACACCTCCAGCCAGCGGCTCCCCACCCGCCGCGGGAGCAGCGCTTCGAAGGCCGCGTTGACCGTCTCGATGCGCCCCTCCGCGTCGGCGACAAACAGCGGGATCGGCAGGAGCTGGCTGTCCGGCAGGGCCATCAGTGCGGGCGCCGGCGCAACCGGCTGGCGTCGAACCGTGGGTTGCGGGTCATGGGGCCTCGGCAACGAGCCTCACCGTGGCTACGTCGACGGGCGCGCCGTGCAGGACGGCGTTTGCCGTCGAGCCGAGCAGTCGGCCCAGCCCCGGCCGGCTGTGAGAGCCGATGACGATCAGGTCGAAATCGCGCTCCTCGCTCAGGTCGTGGATCTGATCGGCGGCTCGGCCGAGCATGACGTAGCGATGGGCGGAGTCGATGCCGTACGGCTCGGTAAGCTCGGCGAGCCGGGCGGCGGCCAGATCCAGCGCGTCCTGCTCCAGCGAGCGGGTGAGCGTGCCTTTGAAGGTCGGATCGAAGCTGTACTGCACGTACTGTGGCTCCACCACGTGAACGACGCTCAGCGAACCGCCTTCCGCGAGAAATTCACGGGCGTGCTCGATCACCCGTTCGGCTGGATGCGCGGTGAGCTCGATGGCGGCCAGAATGTTCCTGTACACCGGGTAACGCCTCTATCAGCGGGTCCGTTCATGCTACTGCTGCAGCTGAGCGCGGCTCAACCGGCTCAGCCCTGTGCCGCTCAGCGTCCACAGCCTGGCATGGTTTTCTATATCATGCGAGTAAGGGAAATCCGAAAGGCGCAGACGGGAAAGTCCCGTGATGTGGCCGGACGCCCTGCCGGATAGATTGCATACCGGCGTGTTCTTCGGCAACGAACCGGAAGGAGGGGACATGGCATATCAGCACGTATTAGCCGCCATCGACATGAGTGACGAGGCCCGCGAAGTGCTGGACCAGGCGCGTCAGGTGGCGGACGAGCACCGTGCCAGGCTGTCGGTGTGCACTGCGGTGAAACCTCTCACCCAGGTCTACGGCGGGCTGGACATGATGGCTTACACCCAGGCCAGCGTGAATTTCGAGGAAGAGGCGTTGAAGCAGGCGCAGGCTCATGCGGAGGCGGAGGCGGCCCGGGTGAAGGTCGCGCCGGAGGACGTGCACGTGTCCATCGGGGCGCCGGCCAGCCAGGTGGTAGAGGCGGCGAAGTCGCTTGGCGCCGACCTGATCGTGCTCGGCTCCCACGGCAAGCACGGGCTCGGTCTGCTGCTCGGCTCCACGGCCAACGGGGTGCTGCATCATGCTGAGTGCGACGTGCTCACGGTGCGCATCCGCTCCTGATCAGCCGCCCCTACCACGCCAGGGAGGTCCCATGGCAGCGATCCGTTACCGGCGCATTCTCATCGCGGTGGATGCCTCTGACGACGCCGATCAGGTGTTGCACGGGGCGACCGAGCTCGACCCCAGAGCGGACGAGCGCTTTTACGTAGTGACGGTGATACCGCCCATGATCGATGGCGTGAGCGGCATGACGAGCGCTACCTACGCCGCCTCCTGGCCGCTCGAGGAGATGCAGGTCACCATGACCCGGGAGATCACCGACCACGTGCGTGAACGTGTGGCCCGCTATGGGATCCCGCCGGAGCGGGTCGCCGTGCTCTACGGGCGTCCCGCCACCGAGATCCAGGCAGAGGCCGCCAGGATCGATGCGGACCTCATCGTGGTCGGTTCCCATGGTCGTCAGGGGCTGTCGAGGGTTATGCTCGGATCCACGGCCAATGGCGTTCTCCATGGGGCGACATGCGACGTGCTGACCGTCCGCATCAGGGACTGACAGGGATGCTGAAGCGCGTGCAAGATGCGCGGTTCGCCTTGCTCGCCGTGCTGCTGGCAGCGGCGGCGGTGCTCGCCGCCCCGCAGCAGCGTAGTCAGGTCTGGCTCGTGGAGCTGGATGGTCCGGTCGGACCGGCGGTAGCCGACCTGATCATCCGCTCCATCGGCAACGCCGAGGACGCCGGGGCCGCTGCGCTGGTGATCCGGATGGATACGCCGGGCGGGCTCGACAAATCCATGCGCGCGATCATCAAGGCCATTCTGGCGTCCGACGTTCCCGTGATCACCTACGTGGCGCCAAACGGCGCGCGCGCGGCCAGCGCTGGCACGTATATCGCCTTTGCCAGCCACCTCATTGCCATGGCCCCCGCCAGCAACATCGGCTCCTCCACCCCGGTGAGCCTCGGTGGAGAGTCGTCGCCGACGCCCGGCAGCCCGTCCGGCGGGAACAAAAACGGTCAGGGCGGAGACGGGGCCGTTGGCCCGGGCGGAAACAACGCAGCCGCAGCCCGGGGCGGTGGCGGCGAGGGCCAACCTTCCCAGGCGGCTGAGTCCACCGACGCCATGACGCGCAAGATCATGAACGACGCCGTGGCCTACCTGCAGAGCCTCGCCGAGCTGCGGGGACGCAACATCGAGTGGGCGGAGCAGACGGTGCGATACGGCGCCAATCTGCGGGCTTCCGAGGCGCTGAAGATGAACGTCATCGACCTGATCGCCCCGGACCTGCAGAGCGTGTTGCAGCAGGCGGACGGCACGACGGTGAACGTAGCGAGCGGCCCCGTTACGCTGCGGGTGGCCGGCGCGGGCATTCGTCGGGTGGAAACCGACTGGCGGCACGAGGTCCTGGAGATCATCACCGATCCCACCATCGCCTATGGCCTGCTCATCTTCGGCATCTATGGCCTGATCCTCGAGTTCTACAGTCCCGGCATGCTGTTCCCGGCGGTGATCGGCACGATCAGCCTGCTGCTCGGCGCCTATGGCCTGCAGATGCTGCCGATCAACTATGCGGGTGTGGCCTTGATCGTGCTCGGCATCGGCCTCATGGTGGCCGAGGCGTTCACACCGACGGTGGGGATCATGGGAATTGCGGGCGTCGTCTCGTTCGTCATCGGATCGCTGATCATGATGGACACCGATGTGTCGGGTTACCAGTTGCCGTACCTGGTGATCGGCGCGTTCGCCACCGCGGCGGCCGGGCTCAGCGTCCTTGCGGTGGGCGCTGCCGTGCGCGCGCGGCAGCAGAAGATCGTCACCGGCCACGAAGGCATGCTGCACGGCACCGCCGAAGCGATGGAGGATTTTGCCGAGACCGGATGGGTGTGGGCGTTCGGCGAGCGCTGGAAGGCGCGCACGGACGTGCCGGTGAAGAAAGGCGATACGCTCCGCATCGAAGAGATCGACGGGCTGACGCTCGTAGTCACTGCAGAATCGTAACCAGGGGAACAGGGATGGAAATTTACTGGGTGGTCATCATCGTCGTGATCGCGGGGCTGCTGGTCAGCTCGTTCCGCGTGCTGCGCGAGTACGAGCGTGGCGTCGTGTTCATGCTCGGTCGTTTCTACGGGGTCAAAGGGCCAGGCCTGGTGCTGATCATTCCGGTCGTGCAGCAGATGGTGCGGGTGGATCTTCGCACATTCGTGCTGGACATTCCGTCCCAGGACCTGATCACTCGCGACAACGTGTCGGTGAAGGTCAACGCGGTGCTGTACTTCCGCGTGGTGGACCCCGAGCGCTCCATCATCAATGTCGAGAACTTCATGGAGGCCACCGGTCAGCTCGCCCAGACGACGCTGAGATCGGTGCTCGGCCGTCACGAGCTCGACGAGCTGCTCGCCGAGCGGGAGAAGCTGAATGCCGACATCCAGGAGATTCTCGATAAGCAGACCGATCAGTGGGGCATCAAGGTGGCGAACGTCGAGATCAAGCACGTCGATATCGACGAAAGCATGATCCGCGCCATCGCCAGGCAGGCGGAAGCAGAGCGGGAACGACGCGCCAAGGTGATCCACGCCGAAGGCGAGCAGCAGGCGGCAGAGAAGCTGGTGCAGGCGGCCCAGCAGCTTGCGGTTCAGGGTGAGGCGATCCAGCTTCGTTACCTTCAGACCTTGACCGAGATAGCCGGAGAGAAAAGCTCCACCATCGTGTTCCCTCTGCCGATGGGTATGCTGGGTACGTTGGGTCGGAGCGGCGACTGATCGAGCGACTTTTTCGACGCGCGGCCGCGAGGCCCGCGCCACGGCATGGGGTCAGGGCGCGGCGCGGTCCGCCAGTTTCAGCACCGAGCAGGGCAGGCGGTCCATGAGCGAGACCAGAAGCTCACTCCAGTCGAGACCGGGAAGCTCCGCCAGCACCAGCAGACGCGCGTCCTCACGCAGGCACAGCTCGGCGACGGCTTCCTCTTCCCAGCTCGCGAGCTGTCGGGCCTCCGCGCCAGCGGGAAGCTCAGCCTCGGAGGCGACCGGCGGCACCGCGACCACAAGGCGCAGCCCTTCGGTACGAGCCAGCCGGTCGGCGTAGTCCAGTGCCAGGCGGCTGCCGTGGAGGACGACCACCGACGAGCCGGTAGCCCAGGGCTCGTTGACGAACAGCACGTGCCGAGGTTGCCGCAGCAGCGCCGCGAACGACCGTCCGACTCTGGCGTGCAGGCAGCTCGTCCGGACCGTGCGGCTGATCATCACGAAGTCCGATTCGCCCGCAGCCCGGGCGATCTCCTCGGCCAGCTGACCGCGGGCCACGCGGAAGCGGTGCTGCAGACGCCCGTGCTCGCGGATCAGCCGGGCGGCCAGGCCATCGAAAGCGCGCCGCGCAGCAGTGGCTTCCCTGGCCATCTCGCCGGCGATGCGCACCGGGTCCAGCGCCGTGCGTTCTCCCGACAGGGAGATCTCCTGAAGCCCCGGCAGGTTCGCTGCCCGGAGCAGGTCCTCGTCCTCCACGTAGAGGGCCGTGACGTCGAGCTGCCCTGGATCCAGCAGCGCGGCAACGGCCCGCAAAACTGCCTCGTCGGGCTCGTGTCGGTCCAGTGCCATCAGCACCCGTGCGGCAACCGCGGGCACAGCAGGATCACTGGCCATCACTGCTTTCCTTTCCCGCGGCCACGTACATGGCGTGAAGCTCGCGGACACGAGCTTCCATGGCCTCGTTGACGGCGGCCGAATCCACCGGCGCGGCGCCGGGCTCGGAGAACATGAGGGCCATGGCATCGTCCACCGTGGCCATGGTGTACACGTGAAAGCGGCCGGCCGCGACGGCGTCCACCACGTCCTGGCGCAGCATCAGGTTGTCCATGTTGCTCTTCGGCATGAGCACTCCCTGGGTGCCGGTAAGGCCCTCCTCGCGGCAAACGTCGAAGAAGCCTTCGATCTTCTCGTTGATGCCGCCGATTGCCTGGGCGGTGCCATGCTGGTCCATGGAGCCGGTGATGGCGATGTCCTGGCGGATCGGGCGCTGCAGAATGGCGGAGATGAGGGCGCACACCTCGGCGATGGACGCGCTGTCCCCTTCGATGCCGCCGTAGGACTGCTCGAATACCAGGCTCGCATGCAGCGACAGGGGGTGCTCGCGTGCGTAGCGCGCGCCGATGAAGCTGGAAACGATCATCACCGCCTTGGTGTGCAGCCTGCCGCCGAGCTTCGCCTCGCGCTCGATGTCCATCAGCTCGCCGCGACCGAGCCGTGCGGTGGCGGTGATCCGTGACGGTTGACCGAACACCAGCTTGCCGAGGTTGGCCACCGAGAGGCCGTTCACCTGGCCGACCCGGGTACCCGTGGTGTTCACCAGGATGATGCCCCGGGTGATCGCCTCATGGACCATCTCACGGATTCTGTCGACCCGGTAGGCGCGCCGCAGAATCACGTCGTCCACATGGCGATCCTCGATCAACTCCGCGCCATCGCTGGCGGCGAGCTGATCCGCCTCCCGCAGGATGTCCTCGATGTCTTTGACCCTGGCCGACAGGCGCCGGCGGTCCTCGACCATCCGGCTCGACTGCTCGAGGGCGCTGGCCACCGCGCCCGCGCTGAGGTGCCGGATGCCGGACGCCCTGACCAGCCGTGCGAGCAGCGCTGCGTATTCCGCCTGGTGCTCGTCGTCCCACGGGAGGTAGTCGTCGAAATCGGCGACGATCTTGAACAGGTCATCGAAGTCGGAGTCATGCTCGCGGAGCAGGTGGTACAAGCGCCGATCGCCGAGCAGCACGATCTTGACGTCCAGCGGCACCGGATCGGGGTCCAGCGACACCGAGTAAGCGAGGTTCATGAGCTGGGTCACGGACTCGACCCTGACGCACTTATCGGAAATCGCGCGTTTCAGCGCTTCCCAGGCGAACGGCTTTTGCAGCACGCGTTCGGCGTCGAGAACCAGGTAGCCGCCGTTGGCCCGGTGCAGGGCCCCCGGCCGGATCATGTTGAAGTCGGTGACCGGCATTCCGTATTCGAATCGGTGTTCGAGTTTGCCTGCCAGGTTGTCGAGGCTCGGGTTGCTCTCGTAGACCACCGGCGCGCCCTCGAGCTCGGCGTTGTCTACGATCAGGTTCACCTGATACTGGCGGAAGAACTGATCTGCCACCTGGCCGGCGACCGCCGGCGGAACGCCCGCATTTCCAGCTTCGCCCTGCTCGAGCATGAGAATCCGCTCCGTGTTCTCCAGCAGGTCGGCCTCGGCGGCGACGATGAAGGCCATGGCTTCGGGGTAGATCTGGTAGTGGCTGCGCAACCGTGCCGCCAGCGAACCGAGCACTCGGGTAGCCGTCTGCCGGGTCAGCTCCCGCTGCCGGCGCACCAGCTCCTCGTGGAAGCGGGGGTACTCGCGCAGCCGCTCCATGAGGCGGGCATTCATGTGCTCTATGGCTTCGTTGACGCGGCGCCGTTCGGCCTCATCCAGGGCCGCATAGTCGTCCTGCTCCATGACCTTGCCGTCTTTCACGGGTGCGAATGCAAACCCGTTGGGTGTTGGCAGCATGGTGAGCCCGAGGCTTTCCGCCTGCTGCTGCAGCTCGGTGGTGTCCGTCATCTGACGCTGCTGCATGCGCTGGCCGATCTCGGCGGATTCGCGGCGGTACTCGTCCGACGTGAGCGCCGCCGGCAAGGTGGCGCGGACGCCGCTGAGGAACTCCGCCATGTCGCGCTTGAAGCGGCGGCCCATGCCCTGGGGCAGCCGACAGATCCTCGGGCTCGAGCGGTCTTCGAAGTTGTTCAGGTAGCACCAGTCGTCGGGTGCGTCGCGGCTCGCCGCCAGCGCCTCGAGGCGCTCGCGGGTGAACTCGTGCATGCCGATCTGCGGCGCGCCGAGCGCGTACAGATTGTAGCCTTCGAAGCGCATGGCCATGGCGAAGTCCAGCGCCTGCTCGGCGCGATGCTGCGCCAAGCGACCGCCGCCGGCCTGGATGTCGGCGGTGGAGACGAACCCGAGGGCCGCGCCGTCCGCCTGACGCCGCAGCTCGGCGGCGCTCAGCTCCACGGTGCGCGTACCGTCATCAGGTCTCTGCCGAGGCGTCCGACCAGCTCTTCCGCAGTGTTGCCGATCACCAGACGGGCCATCCCGTGTCGCGCGGACGTTCCCACCACGGTCAGTTGGGCGTCGAGTCGTTCTGCCAGGGCGGCGATCTCCCGGGCCGGCTTGCCCTTGACCAGGTGGAGATCGACTGCGGTGATGCCGAGCTCGTCGAGCATGGCGACCAGCCGGCGGCGGCGGCTCTCCGTCAGCTCCGCTTCGATGCCCGCGAGCTCGCCGCCCACCTCCAGCCGGTCCACGGCTCGTCCGAGATCCGGATAGGCGGTGGCGACGTCGAGGCGGGCGCCGAGGATCTCCGCCAGCGCGTGGGCGCGGCGAATGATCTCGCGGCTGAGGCCGGCGTGCTGCTCATCGGCGGCGTCCACCGCAGCAAGGATCCGGCCATCGGTTCGCCAGCTTCCGTTGCGGGCGAGCACCACCGGACACGGTGCCTCCCGCATCAGCGCCCAGTCCAGCGGCGTGTGGAAGAAATCGGCGACCGCGCGGTGCCGGGAGACCGGCTTTATCAGGAGCTGAGCGCGCCAGCGGGCGGCGGCGTCGATGATGGCGCCGGCTGGGTCCCGCGCCCACAGCAGCCGGCTCTCCATGCCCGGCGCCTTCCGGCGGTAGGGCGCCAGCAGGTCGCCCAGGTGGCGCTCGTGCGCGGCGGTCAGCTCCTCGACGAAGCGGCGCCGCTGCGGTGAGGGCAGCACGCCGGACGGCTCGTCGGCGACCGGATCGTAGCAGGTCTGCAGGACCAGGATGCCCGCGCCGTTGTTGCGGGCGATGCCGAGCGCCCGCTCGAGGGCACCTTCGATCCCGTTGCGCCTGGCACCGTCCGGTTCTTCGTCCGAATCGAACGCCACCATGACGCGGCGCAGATCACTCGCTGACATCGATGACGCTCCGCCTGGTGGGAACGGCCATTGTATTCCTCTGATCGCCGGCTGTGGCGGCATCATGGCGGGGGGCGGCCAGCGGATTCACTACGTATATTCCGAAGGCCGCCGGCAGGCGGTACGGGTAGACGCCGGAGGCGCACCCTGACATCGTGACTTGCCGACACCGGCCAAAGGAGTGCTTCGATGCAGTCATTGAACGACGTTCTGGTGGTGCTGGGCGACGACCGGGACGCGGCGGCCTACCTGCTCGAGAAGACGGAGGCTGTCGCCCGCGGCAGCGGCGCCCAGGTGCATGTGGTGCGCGTGGTTTACGAAGGCATCGCTGAGCTTTCCGCCAGCGCCATCGACGCGGCCGCGGACCTGAAGTCCTTCATTCTCGCGTCGGAAGAGACGGTGACCGAGGAGATGGTGGACAACGTCCGTCACCGTCTGCCCAGCCTCGAGACCGCGACGATCTGGAACCCACGGCTGTGGGAGGGCGTGCTGCACGCGGCGAGTCAGACAGGGGCTGACCTGATCATCAAGGGCGCTTCCCGCCACCCGCGATTCGGCGAGTTCGTGCGCACCCCGGACGACTGGAACCTGCTGCGCAGCTCAGAGGTTCCGGTGATGCTGGTCAAGCCCGAAGCCTGGAAGCCGGAGCCGACCATCATCTGCGCACTGGACGCATTCGACGAGGCCCACGACGACTTGAACGTCGCGCTCCTGAAGGAAGGCGACGCCCTGTCCCGCATCCTTCACGGATCCCTGCATCTGGTGACCGCCTACCCGCTGTTCGAGCGCTGGGTAGGCGAGCTCGGCGGGCTACGCGACTACGACAGCCTGAAGCGCGACGTGGAGAAGGAAATCCGCGACCGGATCGTCGCTCTCGCCGGCGGGGCCGGGGTGGCCTACGAGCGTCTGTACGCCGATGAAGGCCCCCCCGAGCACGTGATCGCTACCCTGGCCGAGGACCTGAGCGCCGAGCTGGTGGTGGTCGGCACCCACGCGCGGCAGGGCCTGAAGGGCATGGTGCTCGGCAACACGTCCGAGCGGCTGGTGCATCACCTGGCCACCGACGTGGTGACGGTGCACGCGCCCATGAATAGCAGCGGCTGATCAGTCCTTGCGCTCGACCTGAAGGGCTTCCAGATATCGGACCAACGCGTCGACGCGTGCCGCGGCGGTGCGCTCGGCGTGCTGTCCGTGTCCGCCTGCGAACACAGCGCCCCACACCGGCATGTCGTTCGGCCTGGCGGCGACGCCGTGAGCGGCGTCCAGCGCGCGGCCGTCGATGATGTCGCGGACGAAGTCGGCGGGGAAAGTCCCCCGGTTACGGGCCGCGAGGTAGCGCAGGTCCCGCAATGCCACGGAAAGTGCTGGTGCCATCGGTCCGTCGCCTTCGCCGTGGCGGCCGTGGCAGTTGGCGCAGTTGTCGGCATACAGCGCGGCCCCCGACGGACCGGCGGAATCCGCCACCGGCGGCTCACCGGTCCCGCCGGCAGCATCGTCAGGAGGCGGAGTGCCCGCTTCCCGCGCGAGTGCCGCCACGCTGTAGATGCGGGTCGGTGTGATCAGCTCGGGCCGCCGGATGGTGGCGATGGGTTCCAGCGTCCGGTCGTCCACCACCACCACCGCCGAGTCCTGGTCCTGAGGGTTCCAGACCACCATCCACACCTCCGTGCCATCCGCTGAATAGGTAGGCTGGATGACGCGCCGCGGGCCGGCCGGCAATCCCGACCATTCGGCGACGGGCAGCGTCCGGTATCCGGCGGACAGATCGTCCTTGCGGAACACGGCCACCGATTGACTGTGGCCGCCGTCGGCATTGAGCGGCGCGTCCATCCACAGGTGCGGTGAGCGGGAATCGGTGGTCAGGAACAGTGAGCCGCTGGCAGGGCCGCTGATCCGGTCCAGCACGTGCCAGGCCTGGTCCGGATGGCCCTCCGGATCGGTGCCCACCAGGATCAGCTCCGGGTTGACCATGGTGGTGGTCGCCCACACCGGCCCGCGCGCCTGGTCCACCCAGGCGGCCCCGGGATTGCCGCCGAATACCCGCGCAGGAATCCGCGCCACGATGGCCCGCGCCTTCACGTCCAGAACGCTGATGGCATTGGTGTCGGTGGGCGTCAGGTAATAGCGGCCGTCGGCGGAAAAGCTGCCGGCGCGCAGCTCGGTTGCCGTCTCGAGGTCGACGATCCGGGGCAACGCGTCCGCCTGGCCGTACGGAAACAGGAACACGTGACCGGTTTCCTTCACCTGGCTGATGAACTCCGGATACAGCGGGGAGGGCGCCACGTCGCTCACCCGTGGCTCGGGATGGTAGCGATGCCCGTCCGACGAGTAGCCCCGGGTCGACACCACCCTGAGGGGCTCGAGGGTCGCTCCATCCAGCAGCACGAGCTGAGGCGGCCAGTAGGCGCCTGCCAGCACGTAGCCGCTGCCGGCAGCGGGAACCCTGGATGCCGCCAGGGCACGGGCTTCGTAGCCGATCCGCACCGAGGCTACCCGCTCGGGGGGCGAGGCGAACAGGTCGACCATCGCCACCGTGCCGTCCCGGCACATCACGTACAGGTAACGGGCAGACGCCGAGGCCGCTAGCCGATGGGGAGCCCGACAGACGGGCACCCGGGCGATCAGGCGCTTGCGATCGCCGTCGATGAGCGCGATCTCTCCGACGTCGTGCAGGGCCACGACGAACATCCGCTTCAGGTCGTAGTCGTGGCGTGGCTGGGCCGGCCGCGCACTGGGAATGCGGAACTGCCGCCAGCCGTCGCGAATCTGGTAGTCGTTCAGGTCGGGCGGCTCAGGCACGGGATGCTGGAGGAAGCGCACCAGCAGGTCGATGTCTTCGCCGCTGAGGGTTCCCGCCGTGCCCCAATCGGGCATGCCGGCCGACGAGCCGTAGCTGATCACGCTTCTCAGGTACTCACTGCCCCGCTCGCGCATCAGCTCCGGGGTCAGCGGATTGCCGGCGGTGCCCTCGCGCAGCACCCCGTGGCAACCGGTGCAGCGGCCGTAGTAGAGCCGGCGCGCCCGCTCGAACTCGTCCGCGGTCATGGGCGGACCGTCCGTGGTCACGTACTCGGCGGCATTCATGTCGGCAAGCGGGCTCGCGCCGGATACCGGCTCCGTGGGGCGGGGATGGGCGGTCAGCAGTGCCAGGCGCTGGGCTGCCACTTCCTCGGCGCTCACCGGTCTGCCCGATGCGGACCAGGTGGTGAGGACGTAGCTCAAGGTCGCGGCGAGGGTTTCGTTGGCGAGGTAGCCATGGGCGGGCATTACGTTGTCGAAGCGCGCGCCGCCGGCTTCCAAGGTGCCGACCCGGCCCGCCAGCAGGCCCCGGATGAGATCCACGCGCGCGTTGCCTGCGGTGTCCAGAGCGCGCAGGCTCGGATAGAGCCCCTCGATGCCGCGGCCGTCCCGCTGGTGGCAACGCGCGCAGTGGCGCAGGTACGCATCGCGCCCCGCCGACCCGTCGCCGAATCGGGCAGCGTCGGCGTCGGCGCATGCGGCCCACGTCAGAGCCGCTGCCGCCAGCGACAGCGTGACAAGGTATCGAACGGCGGCCGGAACAATTGCAGGCATGACTCGCCTCGCGGGTAGGACTGTCGGATATTGTCCCACCGCACCGGCTGTGGCCATCCGTGTTTCCCGCAGTGTCGCCTGGACGGCACCTCGAGTGAAGTCCAGCAGCCCGGGGCGTATGCTGCGCCCATGAGCTTGCCGGACGAGCTGGCCGATCTTCTCGGGCCCCGGGCCTACCCCCACCCGTGCGACACCATCGAGCTGGTGGAGACCCATGCTTCCTGGGTGCTGCTGACCGGCAAGTTCGTCTACAAGCTCAAAAAGCCGGTGCGCTTCCCGTTTCTGGATTTCTCCACCCTCGAGCTGCGCGAGCATTTCTGCCGCGAGGAGCTGCGCTGTAACCGCCGCTTCGCTCCGTCCCTGTATCTCGACGTGGTTCCCGTCGGGCGGGTCGCCGGCCGGCTCGCGGTCGGCGCCGGTGACGATCTGGTGGAGTGGGCGGTCAAGATGCGCCAGTTCCCGGCGGACGCGCAGCTCGACCGCTTGCTCGAGGCCGGATCGCTCAGCGCCGGCCTGCTGCACCAGTTCGGCCGCACCCTGGCGTCCCAGCACGCCGCGTTGCCGAGGTATCGGCCGCCAGCCGGCAGCGACGCCAACCGGGATCTGGCGGAGCGGGTGCTGGCGCCGGCGCGCGACAACTACGACGACGTCGCCATCCACCACGACGACCGGGGCGACGCCGACGGGCTGTCGCTGGCGGACAGCCGCCGCGCCATGGAGCGGCAGGTGGCGCGGCACCGCGCCTTGCTGTTGAAGCGTCTGGAGTCCGGGTGGATCCGTGAGTGCCACGGCGATCTGCACCTGTCCAATCTGGTGCTGCTGGAGCATGGCGTCACGGCATTCGACTGTCTCGAGTTCAACGCCAACCTGCGCTGGATCGATCCGATCAGCGACGTCGCGTTCCTGTTCATGGATTGCGTCGTCCGGGATCGGGCTGATCTTGGCTATGCCTTCGTCGACGGCTACCTGGACGAGTCAGGCGATTACGACGGAATGACTCTGCTGCCGTTCTATGCGGCCTACCGCTCCATGGTGCGGGCCAAGGTGGCGGCGCTCCGCCGGCAGCAGGCGGAAGGTTCGCAAGCAGACGCCATGGCCGAGCGCTTCCGGCACCATGCCCGCTGGGCGGCGGCGTGGCTCGCGCGAAGGCCGGGCCGGCTGTTGCTCATGTGCGGCCTGTCGGGGTCCGGCAAATCCCATCTCGCCGAGCACCTGGTGCCGCGGCTGCCCGCGCTGCGGCTGCGGTCCGACGTGGCGCGCAAGCTGCAGGCGGGGCTGTCGCCCCGTCAGCGCGGAAGCGATGCGGTGGGCGCAGGGCTATACCGAGCCGACGTCAGCCGTCGTGTGTACGACCGGCTCGCCGAGCTTGCCGAGGACCTGCTGCGCTCGGGCGAGCACGTTCTGGTGGACGCCGCGTTCCTGGACCGCGGCCGCCGGGAGCGCTTCCTGGCGTTGGCCGATAGCGTCGGCAGTCGGGGGCTGATCGTTTACTGCCATGCGCCCCGGCACGTGATCGAGGCGCGTCTGGATGCCCGGGCCGAGGCTGGCAGCGATCCGTCGGACGCGGACTTGGCCGTGCTCGAGCATCAGGCGGAGACGTTCGTGGCACCCGAGGGGCGCACGGTGGCGGTGGATACCGCCTCGGCGGTGGATTACCAGGCGCTAGCGGCTCGGCTGATGGAGTGAAGTCAGCGGCGGGTGTTGCTCTGGGCGGCGTTTGCGCAGTCGATGCACAGGCTCGTGTAGGGCAGGGCCGCCAGCCGCTGTTTGCTGATGGGCTCGCCGCAATCGGTGCACTCTCCGTAGCCGCCCTCCTCCAGTCGGCGCAGGGCGCGCTCGATCTCGCGCAGCTCGGCGTTCACCTCGCGGTCCAGGGCGACCAGAGTCTCGCCGTTCTCGAGCTCCACCGCCTGCTCGGCGAAATCCGGCGGTAGCGGCTCGTCCCGATGCCGGGTGTGGCGGGCGAGACGCTCCCGCCGCTCGATCAGCTCATCGCGCCGGCGTTCGAGAACCGCTCTGATCTCGTCTTGGTCCACGGCGATGAGCCTCCTCTGATTCGTGGCAGGTTTCGGGTGGCTGGCTGTTTCTCCGTAGCTGACTCGAAGGTACCGCAAATCGCTGTCAGGTACACCATTCGATGTGCCGCCGATATCCCGTGCTATCGGAAGGTTTCCTGCGCTGATTGCAGTAGCGACCGCGCCGAGGGCGTCGTAAGCTCCCGTCATCCCGGGCACGGAAGCATCCGAAGATGGCGTACCAACACATACTGGCAGCCGTGGATCTGTCTGCGGAGTCCGCCCAGGTTCTCGACACGGCCCGGGTGGAGGCAGACAGCCACGGCGCCCGGCTGTCCGTGGTCACCGTGGTCAAGCCACTGACCCAGGTCTACGGCGGCATCGACGTGGCACCAATGGCGGGCAGCTCGGTGTCTTTCGAGCAGCAGGCCATGGAGCAGGCCGAGAGTCAGCTTCGAGAGCTGGCCGGCAGACGCGGCATCGCGCCGGACGACGTGCACGTGATTCTCGGCGCGCCCGCCCACGACATCCGCGAGCTCGCCGGACGCCTCGACGCGGACCTCATCGTCATCGGCACCCACGGCCGCCATGGCTTCGGGCTGCTGCTGGGCTCGACCGCCAGCGCGCTGCTCCACGGCGTGGAGCGGGACGTGCTCGCCGTCCGGGTGCGTCTCGACGAGGTATGACCGCGGGCCCGATCCGGCTCAGCCGAATGCATCGTCGTAGACGGCCAGAGACGCCGTGCCGCCCGTGTGGATAAACACCAGATCGTCCACGTCGGCGAATTCTCCGTGCCGCACCCGGTCCACCAAGCCGCCGAACGCCTTGCCGGAGTACACCGGATCGAGCAGCACACCTTCGCTGCGGGCGAGCAGGCGGATGGCGTCGACGGTGGCCGCGGTCGGCAATCCGTAACCGTCTCCCAGATAGCCGTCGTCCACTCGAATGGCGCCCGCGGGCACTGCGGTGTCGAGCCCTCGATCGGCCACCACGGCGGAGGCGATTCGGCCGATCTCCCGGGGCAGGACGGCGGGGTCGGTTTCCGAGACGTTGATGCCGTGAACCCGCGGCACCGGCAGATCGTCGTCCATGGCGAGGCCGTAGAACCCGGCGAGCAGGCCTGCCTGGGTGCCTGCGCTCGAGCTTGCGTGCATCACGTCGGTGAGCCGGAAACCTGCCTCCGCAGACTGTTCCACGAGCTCCAGGGCGCAGCGGGCGTAGCCCATGGCGCCGATGGCGTTGGAGCCGCCCACCGGGATGAGGTACGGCAGCTTGCCCTCTGACTCGAGGCGGGCGAGCAGGCGTCCTCGGGCGGCAGCGGCCTCCGGCGGATCGACCAGGGTCACCGAGGCGCCGAGCAGGCGATCGAACAGCAGGTTGCCTGACGCCTCGTAGCGAGGATGACGCCACGGCACCTTGCGCACCAGCAGCAGATGGCACGGCAGTCCCAGCGCGGCGCAGGCGGCCGCGGTCTGACGGGCGTGATTGGACTGGGTGGCGCCGAAGCTGATCACCACGTCCGCCTGCTCGGCGACGGCGTCTGCCATCAGATATTCCAGCTTGCGGGTCTTGTTGCCGCCGGTGGCGAGGCCGGTGCAGTCGTCGCGCTTCAACCACAGGCGCGGGCCGCCGAGGCTTTCGGACAGCCGATGCAGTGGGGTGAGCGGCGTCGGCAGGAAGCCGAGTGGGATGCGGCGGGCGTCGTCGATCCAGGCAACGTTCATGGGCGCTCCAGGTAGGCTTCGGCGGCGCACTGTACTACGGGACACCCCGATACGGGGGCCCCCGGCGCGGGCACGAATGGAGGTCACCGTCGGAAGGGGTGCTCCCCGAGGGCATGCCGGTGGGGTACGGTCGGCTTGAAACTAAATAAATGTTTAATTAAAGTCCGGAGATGGCCCGATCCCCTGAAAAACCCGGCGCGGGACAATCCAACAGCCGACCAGGACGTCCGCCCCGCACAGCCGCATCCACGGCTCCAGGCGACGCCCGGCGCCGGCTGCTGGAGGCCGCCGCCCAGCGGTTTGCTGCCCAGGGTTTCGCTGCCACCAGCCTGCGCCAGGTGGCGGACGATGCCGGGGTGACTCCGGCCATGGTGGCTTACTACTTCCGTGACAAGGCCGGGCTGATGGAGGCGGTGCTGATCGAAGGGTTGGAGCTGATTCTCGTGCGGCTGCGCGAGGTCATGGAGCCGGCGCCGCAGGCTCGCGGCAGCGGTCGGCCCCTGCTGACACGCTTCGTCGGGGCGTATGTCGGTGCGCTGAACGACCACCCGTGGATTCCCCGGATCGTGGTGCAGGAAGTCATTTCCCGTGATACGCCGCTCAGGGACGTCTTCGTCGAACGCTTCGCTCGCGAAGCGCTGGCGCTACTCGCGCCCCGGGTGGCCGGGGAGGTCGAGGCGGGCCGGCTGCGCCGGGATCTGGACCCGCGCCTGACGGTGATCTCGGTGATCGGCATGTGCGTCTTCCCGTACATCGCCGAGCCGCTGCTCGGCCGCCTGCTCGGGCTCGAGCTCGATGATGAGTTCGCGGCGGCGTTCGTGCCCCACACCGTGGGGCTGTTGCGGCACGGGCTGGAGCCGGGAGCGTGATGACCGCCGGCCGATGGCTGGTCAGCGCCGCCGTGCTCGCCGTGCTGGCGGGTTGCAACCGCGAAGGTCCGCTCTACGCCGTGGGCACCCTGGAGCGCGACCGCATCGAGCTGGCCGCCGACAGCAGCGAGCCGGTGGAGGCGATCCCGGTGACCGAGGGTGACCGAGTCGACGCCGGCGCGACGCTGCTGCGTCAGGATTCGGCCCGGGCCGAAGCCAAGGTCGCCGCTGCCACCGCCGAGCGCGATCAGGCAATCGCCGCGCTCGAGGAAGCCGTCGCCGGTCCGCGGGCCCAGCAGATCGCCCAGGCCCAGGCGCGGCTGGCCGCCGCCGAGAGCGCCGTGATCGTCGCCCGCCAGGAGCTCGAGCGGGAGAAGTCCCTGGCGACCCGGCAGTTCGTTTCGAAGAACCGTCTGGATACCCTGCAGGCCGGCTACGACGAAGCGGTGGCGCGTCGGCGCGAAGCTGGGGCAGCGCTCGACGAGCTGACGGAAGGCACCCGCAGCGAGGTGGTGCGTCAGGCCCGGCAGGCTCTCACTGCCGCCGAGGCTCGGTTGCGGACCGTGGGCATCGAGCTGTCCCGCACCACGGTGACGGCGCCCGTGGACGGGGTGGTGGAAGCCCTGCCGCTGGAGCTCGGTGAACGGCCGCAGGTAGGTCAGACGGTGGTCGTACTGCGGGCGCGCGGCCCCACTTATGCGCGCATTCACGTGCCTGAGCCGCTGATGGGCCGGCTGCGGATAGGAGCGCCGGCCGACGTGCACGTGGACGGCGTCGCGCGGACGTTGCCCGGCCGGCTCCGATGGATCGCCACCGAAGCGGCCTTCACGCCGTACTACGCGCTCACCCAGCGCGATCGCAGCCGCCTCTCCTACGCCGCGGAGGTGGTGCTCACCGGTCCGCACGCCGGCGACCTGCCGGTGGGTGTTCCGGTGGAGGTGCGATTCCCCGGCGCGGGGTCGGCGGATCAGGACCAGGCCGGTTCCGCCGCCGGCACGAGCGGGGGCACGGAGTGACCGACCTTGTGGCCATCGTCGCCCGGGAGCTGACTCGGCGCTTCGGCGCTCTGGTGGCGGTGGATCACCTGTCCCTGACGATCCCGCGCCGTTGCATCTACGGCTTTCTCGGACCCAACGGCTCGGGGAAGTCCACCACGATCCGGATGTTGTGCGGTCTACTCACGCCGAGCGAAGGCAGCGCGGAAGTGCTGGGGCTCGCGGTGCCGGAGCAGGCGGAAGCGCTGCGCCGGCGCATCGGCTACATGACCCAGCGCTTCTCGTTGTATGAGGATCTATCGGTCAGCGAGAACCTCCAGTTCCTGGCGCGCATCTACGGCCTCGCCGGCCGCCGCGCCAGAGAGCGCGTGCAGCGCCAGATCGGCCGCTTCGATCTGGCGGCCCAGGCGCGCCAGCTCGCCGGGACCATGAGCGGCGGCCAGAAGCAGCGCCTGTCGCTGGCCGCAGCCACCCTCCACGACCCGGAGCTGCTGTTTCTCGACGAGCCCACCAGCGCCGTGGATCCGGAGAGCCGGCGGCTGTTCTGGGAGCACCTGTTCGAGCTGGTGGAGGAAGGCGCGACCATCCTGGTCTCCACCCATTTCATGGACGAAGCGGAGCGTTGCCACGCGCTGGCCATTCTCGACGACGGGCGCCTCGTCGCGCACGGCGATCCGGAGTCGCTGATGGACGGCATCGCCGCGCTGGTGCTGGAGGTGGTCTGCGACGACCCTCACCAGGCCCGTCAGATCGTGTTGGACGCGGGGGACGTGCTCCACATCGCCCAGCTCGGCGTGCGCCTGCACGTGCTGGTGCGCGCATCCGCGGAGGCGCCGGAGCGGCGCATGGAATCGCTGCTGGAATCGCGCGGCATCCAGGCCCGAGTGCGGCGGATTCGCGCCAACCTCGAGGACGTGTTCGTCATGGCCACCAGCGAGCACGCCCCGGACGTGGCGGCCTGATGTTCTCGGCTGCCCGGGTTGCCGCCATCGCCGGCAAAGAGTTCCGCCACCTGCGGCGCGACCGGCTGAGCGGCGGCCTGATCGTCGGCATCCCGGTGGTGATGACCTTGCTGTTCGGCTACGCCATCAATACGGATGTGCGCGATCTGCCGGCGGCCGTGGCCGATCAGGCCGGGACCTCGTCGTCGCGGGCGGTGGTGAGCGCCCTCGAGGCCAGCGGCGTGATCCGCATCGTCGACCGGGTCGCCGGCCCCGCCGATCTCGAGCGGCTGCTGGCCCGGGGACGTGTGGCCGTGGGCCTCTATCTGCCCCCCGACTTCGAGGCGCGTATCGCGGACGAGCGCCCCGTGGGGCAGCTTCTGGTGGACGGCTCGGATCCGGTGGTGCAGAACGCCGCCCGCGGCCTCACCCAGGCCACGCTGGCGCAGCTCCTCGACGTTCACGGTGTCGAGGCGGCGCCGCGCCAGCCGGCATTGGCGGTGCGGGCGTTCTACAACCCGGAGCGGCGCTCACCGGTGTTCATCGTGCCGGGACTGTGCGGGGTGATCCTGACCCTGACCATGGTGCTGTTCACCGCGGTTGCCCTGGTCCGTGAGCGGGAGCGGGGCAATCTGGAGCTTCTGATCACCACGCCGGTGGGTCGCCTGGAGCTGATGCTCGGCAAGATCGTGCCCTACGTGGTGATCGGCTATCTGCAGGTGTCGCTGATCCTCGCCATCGGCGTGTTCCTGTTCCGCGTGCCGGTGCGGGGCTCGCTACTGGATTTCTACGCGAGCGCCGGGGTATTCGTCACGTCGATCCTGTCGCTGGGGCTGCTGATCTCCACCCTGGCGACCACCCAGTTCCAGGCGTTCCAGATGACGTTCATCTCGTTTCTGCCCCAGCTTCTGCTGTCCGGCTTCATGTTCCCCTTCGACGGCATGCCGCGCGAGGCTCGCTGGCTGGCGGAGATCTTTCCGCTCACTCACTTCCTGCGGATCGTCCGGGGGATCGTGCTGCGCAGCGCCGACCTGACCTTGATGGCGGGCGACATCTGGCCGCTGGCCGTGTTCTTCGTGGCCGTGATGGCGGTGGCGACGGGGCGGTTCCGGAAGCGGCTCGACTGACAAGTGTCTGAACGGCCTGGGGGGCCCGGCCAACAAAAAGCCGCCCGAAGGCGGCTGAAGATGCCCGAATTATTGTTTTATACCGGGCAGTAGGAGAACCGGTTGACGGATACTTCTCGAACGGCCGCATCTCGTGCGTCCGTGACTGTCTTTACCCCGCACCCCCTTTCCATCCTGCACGCGGATCTCGCGCGCGTTGTTCCGCACCTTCCCCCGTTCAGCGCGCCGTGGCATGAGCGGCGCACCAGCCCCTGGTGTGCGCTCCGGCAGTCCGGCGATTTCCAGGCAGGGCGAAATCGGAGAGAAAACTACCAAACGTGGGTCAGGAAATCAACGGCTTAATGAGCATTGTTCAGGTGGCGGTTACTATCTGCCGATCAATGGCCGGTGGCCGGACCGCTCATCGGGTGCCGCTGGGCGCCCTGCCAGCGAATGCAGCAGCCGGCGAGTCGTATCCCCGCGGCCACCGCGGCCTCGATCCCGGCCGACGTCAGCAGCGCGCTGACGAGGCCGGCCACGAACGCGTCTCCGCACCCGGTGGGATCCACGGCCGCTCCGCTGGTCAGCGGCGGCACGGGCACGCGACGCGCCTCGGGAAGTATCTCCACCGGATCGGGCCCGTGGGTGACGATCGCACGCACGCCGCCGTCGACAAGGTCGGCCGGGTCGACGTGACGGCACAGCGCCTCCCACTCATGGCGGTTCGCCACCAGCAGCTGGCAATGGCCCGCGACCGCTTCGATCTGCTCGCGGGTGAGGAGCTCGGCGTACTGACCGGGGCACCACAGCCGGAGCGGCACCCGAGCCACGGCCGCGGCGCAGGCCGCCATCTTCTCCGGCAGATCGGGTGCCAGGATGGCGGCGTCGAATTGCTGGTCCGTCAGCACCTGAAGATCGGCCCTGCAGCGGTCGAGGCCCGAGGGGCCGGGATAGAACGCGGTGAACTGCGCACCGTCGCTGCCGGTCAGCACGATGCCTCGGGCCGACGGCACGTCGGAGATACGGAAGATGCCGGCCTCGGAGATGCCGGCCGCGGCCACGTGACGGGCATAGTCACCCGAATAGTCGTCCCCTGCGTACACGAACGGCACCGGCTGATGACCCAGCCCCGCCAGGTTGTAGGCGATGTTCATGGCGCAGCCGCCGAAGCCGCGGTACAAGGTATCGAGCTTTACGTTGCGGGCCCCGACGCCGAACGGCGTGCCGAACGCGCCGATATCGTCATAGGCCAGGGTGCCGCAGATCAGAATCCGCGCCACGGCCGCTACCGGCGCTGATCCGGGACCAAGCTGCCCACAGTCAGCCAGAACGCCAGCCGGAGCCGCGCCCACCCCGGCAGGCTCCTGCCGAGGCGCCAGTAGCGCAGTGCGCGGTGATAGCGCGGATGGCGGGCGATGTGCCGCTGCAGGCGGCTGTGAAAGCGCCTGGAAGCGATGGAGAAGCAACCGGCGGCGGCCACCAGGAACAGCAGTCCCGGCAGTACCGGAAGCACCAGGCCGATGAGCCCGAGCACCATCAGGGCGATTCCCGCCAGCGTCGCCAGCACCTTGCGCAGCATCGTCGTGGTTCCTCCGGAATGGCTCCTGCCGAATCGTTTTACTCGTTCCGGGCGCGTCGTTGTGAGGCTTCGTTATGAGCGCCTCGTCCTGAGCGCCTCGTTCTGGCTGTCTCGTTCTGACTGTCGTTCTGACTCGTTCTACGATGCACTTTGGGTGGATGCACTTTGGGTGCCAAACACAACCCGCTGATATTATAGAAGTTTCCAGTAACAGGAACCGGGTTCGTGTGATGAGTTTAGCCACTTTGCCGGCGTTTACGCCAACCCGCAGGGCGGCAACCATCGAAGCACAACCACGTTACAAAGAGCATCATGATGACGTCACGGACGATGGGTAAGCTGGTTGTCGTCGATGAAGCGGATCGAGCAGTTGAAATGAACAACCTGGTGGGACGAAGCTTTCAGATCGCCGACGGTCACTACCGGATCGTCGACGTGCGGCGGTTGGGCGGCGATGCCATGGTGTATGCCGAGCGGGTGCAAGCGGCGGGTGCCGTCGCGGACGCCGGTGACCGGCGCTCACCCGCGCGCACCGCGTTTCACTACGGAGACATCGCGCCGCTGCTGGACGCTGGCCGCGGCGCCTGAGCCGGACATCGCAGGCAATCCGCACATGGAACTCGAAGAGCTTGCCGATTCCCCGCACCTCGAAGACGGCTGGTACCCGGAGCAGGACCCAGACGATTCGTCGCCGATCTGGGTGGACGCGTACGAGCTCTGAGCCGAGAAAGTCCGACGGCCGTCACGCGGTTGTCGTGACGGCGTTCCCGGCGCCTTCCCGCCCCGTCTGATTGAATCCCCACGTGTGACCGGACCGGAGCGCAATGCCCGGCAGCCGCCCGTGGCGCCGCACGGTGGCGGCGGCGCGATCGACGGCGACTCGCGAGAAGGAGACCCATGGCCGCGCAGCAGGCGTTTCAGGAGCTGGTGGTTCTGTTCGACGACAGCAGGTCGAAGATCGACCTGGAGATGCGCTTCGGTCAGTTCAACAGCCTGCTGCAGCAGAAAGGCACCCTCGCGAGCCATGCGGGCACCACCGCCAGAGCCGCCTACGCCCAGGTAGGCGCCGAGCTGGCCGTACGGGGCCTGGTGTTCTTCAAGGTGAGATTCAATGACGAAGGCTATATGGATCCGGCCTTCAACCTGCCCCTGGAGTACATGGCCGTGAACGCCGGCGAGGGTCCGGACCTCGGCGCCGGGCCGATCAAGATGGCCTGCCGGAGCCAGTGCCCCGTGCCCTGGCACGGCATCAACATGTGGGAGCCTTCGGGCGAGGGCGAGCTTCATCCGGCCACCGTCGTGCAGAACACGGTGCGTCGCAACGCCCTGGGGCTCAAAATGATCGCCCGGCCCGGGCTCGCAGACCCCGCTTCCGAGGGTGTCGACCAGGACATTCAGTCGGTGGTCGATACCGTCGCGAGCCTGCAGCAGGCGATGACCGCCGAGCGCGCCCGGGCGGCGGCTCGGGCCGCCGCCGTGCCATCGTCCGGCTCGCAGCGTGTGGCGGTAGGTCAGGGGACTGCCACCTCGCGAGTACCGGGTGCACAAAACGCCTCCGGGGCCGCGCCGACGACCGCGCCGCCACGGAAGACGGCGCCGCCGTCGAAGACGGCGCTGCCGCGGAAACGGGCCGAGGTGCCTGCCGGCACCGGGCGGCAGAAGAAGCCGCGCGGCACTCGCCGTGAGACGCTGCCGCGGCAATCGGCTTCTGGCCCATCCCGGCCGCCGCAGACTGCGCAGGAGCCGGGGACGGCCTCACGCCCGACCCCGGCCGACGGCACCACGGCGGCCTCGGCGCTCGTGCGCAAACCCAACGGAATTGCCAGAATGCGGGTCATGGAGGCGCGGCTCAGCACCGCGTTCGGCGAAGACGGCCGAGTCAGCATGAACGACTACGCTCACCAGCATCGGGAGCAGATGGGCGAGGTAGCGGCGCAGTTCCGTGCAGAGATGGAGCGCCAGCAGCAGGGCTACCTCGAGCAGATCAAGAACTGCCGCCAGGAAATCCAGAAGCTCAAGTCCGCGCTGCGGCACGAGCAGAAGCGCAACCAGCGCCTCCAGGAGCTGCTGCGCGGCGACGTGTTCTGACGGGGCGTTTCAGGCGGGTGCGAGCCCGACGCCGAGCAGCTGCGTCACGATCAGCAGCACCAGAACGGCGGTCAGGCCGGTCAGCAGACCCATGAGCGCCGCCCGCGCGGCGGGATGCGCGTGGCCGCCCTGGGCCAGGTGGTAGCGCACGGCGTCTCCCTGCAGCGCCTCCGCCGCCCAGTAAGCCAACGCCGTCTGCAGGACCAGGAAGCCGACGCCGATCAGGGTGCCGCCCGGCAGCATGGACGCGACGATCACGATCACCAGGTAGAGCAGGAGGCCGATGCCGCCCACTTTGTTGGCGAGACCGGGATTGCCGAGACTGCGGTAGTTCAGCCACAGCAGAGCGGCCCCGGCCGCCATGGACCCGAGCAAGGTGCCGGCGGCGATGCCGACGGGCGTGTACAGCGAGGCGGCCCGGCTGGCGGGTTGGGTCATGGCTGCCGCGCCTCGCGCGATTGGACGGTGACGGTACCCATGAACGATCCGTATCATGACGCCATCGGTGCGGCAAGGGCTTCCCTCATGCAGATCGAGATATTTTCCGATGTAGTGTGTCCCTGGTGTTACATCGGCAAGCGCCGGCTCGACGCCATCCTCGATTCTGACGAAGGGTCGGACCTCGAGGTGACCTGGCGTCCTTACCAGCTCTATCCGCAGATTCCGGACGCGGGAATTCCGCGGGATGCATTCATGGCCGCACGCTTCGGCCGGGACGCGAGCGCTACGGACATTTACCGCCGGATCACGGCAGAAGCCGAGAGTGAGGGGCTCGCTCTCGACTTCGAGCGCATCCGGATGGCGCCCAACACCTTTCGCGCCCATCGGTTGCTGTCCTGGGCGGAAGGCAGCGGGCGCCAGCACGGGCTGGCCGAGGTGTTGTTCCGGTGTTACTTCCGGGACGGCCGTGATGTCGGCGATCCGGCCGTGCTGGCGGACGCCGCGGCGGAGGCCGGCCTCGACGGCGCTGCCGCCGCGGATATGCTGCGCGGCCACGACGAGGCGGACAAGGTGCGGGCCGAGCTCTCTCTGGCGGAGGCCGCAGGGGTCACGGGGGTGCCGTTCTTCGTGCTGGCGGGCCGGTTCGCCGTTCCCGGCGCTCAACCCCGGGAGGTCATGGCCCAGCTCATCAGCCGAGCCCGGGAGCGTCTGGCGGAATCTGCGGCCGGCGGGTGAGGCCGGTTACTCCGGCAGCACCAGGCGCGGCGGCACGCTCTGGTTGAATACGTGCTTGACGACGACATCGTAGACGTGGCCGCAGCCGTCGCAGTGCACCACCAGAAACCAGGGCTGACGGGTCCGGGAGCGCTCCTCGCTCTCCCGCGAGACGATGTGCTCGATGCCTGCGATTCCGCAGGCGGGACATCTGGGCTCCGCCATGGACGCGATTCCTCCGCTGCCTGCTTCGGTTCTACCCCAGGGACTGGTCCATCTCGTGAGCGGCGATACCGCTGTCGGCGCGGCCCACCACTTTCGCCGGAACGCCCGCTACCGTCGCGCCGGGCGGTACGTCCTGCAGCACCACGCTGCCGGCGCCCACCTTGGCGCCGGCGCCCACCTCGATGTTGCCGATGATCTTCGCGCCAACGGCCAGAAGCACGCCGCGGCGGATCTTCGGATGGCGGTCGCCGATCTCCTTGCCGGTGCCGCCCAGGGTCACCGAGTGAAGCATCGACACGTCGTCTTCGATGACGGCCGTCTCGCCGACGACGATGCCGGTGGCGTGGTCCAGCATGATGCCGGACCCCACCCGCGCCGCCGGGTGCATGTCGACGCCCAGGGTCACGCTGATCTGGTTCTGAAAGAACTGCGCCAGGGTCCGGCGGCCCCGGTTCCACAGCCAGTGGGCGATGCGGTGAGCCTGAAGCGCATGGAAGCCCTTGAAGAACAGAAACGGCGTGGAGAAGTCTTCGCAGGCCGGGTCCCGGGTATAGGCGGCGACGATGTCGAGCGCCGCGGCGCCGAGGATGTCCGGGCAGTCGTCCACCGCCTCGGTGATGACGTCACGGATCAGCATGGTGGGCAGCATGGGATTGTCGAGCTTGCTGGCAAGACGAAAGCTGAGGGCGGAGCCGAACGACTTGTGGTTCAGCACCGTGGCGTGAAAGTAGCTGCCGAGGATGGGCTCCTGAGCGGCCTTGAGCGCAGCCTCTTCGCGCATCAGCGCCCACAGCGGCTCGCTGCCGGCGCTGCCGCTGGCTGCGCGTGCGTGCTCGATGGCGTTGCCGTAGCGCTGGTCGGCGGCGGTGTTCATGGGCGCCCATCTTTCAAGTCAACCGCGGGAATGCAGGGTAGTGGCGGCGCGGCGGAAATACCATAGGTGGCCAGGATTGTCCGCGCGCGGGCGCGTGTGTAGTGTTCGGGGCGGGTTCCACACAGGGCTTCACGGGGAGCATTGGCGGATGCGCAGCGTCTTCAACACCATCGGTCTGATCAGTCGCCGGAACAGCCCGGAGATCCTCGACAGCGTGGTGGCGGTGGGCGAGTGCCTCGCGCGCCACGGCTGCGCGGTGGTGGTGGAAGACGTTACCGCCCGGACGCTACCAGGGTTCGAGGGCGAGGTGGCGACGCGCGACGAGCTGGGCCGGCGCTGCGATCTCGTCGTGGTGGTGGGCGGCGACGGCAGCCTGCTCGGAGTGGCCCGGGACCTGGCCCACTTCGGTGTCCACGTCCTCGGCGTGAACCGCGGCGGCCTGGGATTTCTCGCGGACATTCCTCCGGACCAGGTCGACACTCGGCTTCCCGCCGTGTTGAGCGGCAACTACACCACGGAAGACCACTTCCTGCTGGACGCCCGGGTGATCCACGAAGGTCGGGAGGCCGGACGCTCGCCGGCGCTCAACGACGTGGTGGTGCACCTGGGCACCATGGCGCGGATGATGGAGTTCTCGCTCTGGGTGGACGGGCAGTTCGTCTACGACCAGCGCTCGGACGGCCTGATCGTCGCCTCGCCGACCGGCTCCACCGCCTATTCCCTGTCCGCCGGCGGGCCCATCATGCACCCGTCGCTGGACGCCATCGTCATCGTGCCCATGTTCCCCCACACTCTGACGTCGCGGCCGCTGGTGGTTCGCGGCCAGTCGGAGATCCGGGTGGTCATGGGCGAGCCGGGCGGCGCCGACGGCCGGGTGAGCTGCGACTCGCAGGTGGACTTCCATCTTCCGCCGGGCGCCGAGGTCCGCATCCGCAAGTACCGGACGCCGCTGAAGCTCATTTATCCCATCGACCACAGTTTCTACGAGTCCTGCCGCAGCAAGCTCGACTGGGCCAGCCGGCTGGGCGGCCACACGGCCGACGGGTCATCGTCCTCGTAGCAGCGCTCGCGCGAGCCGGCCGGTCAGCGTGATGGGTGGTCGGTCGTCCCGGAGGAACCTCTTCGGGCTGAGAGCGTCATGGCAGCGGCGTTTCGTGGCTGGTAATTTGAGGCCGCGAAGAGGTTCCTCCGCGACGCCCGCCCTTGCTCGCTGTCCTTCCGGTCGTTGCTGTGGGGTACCGGCAGACGTGGCTGGCCGGATGGTAGCGGATCGTTCGGCGCTGCCACTGCCGGGATCGAGACCGGACGTCGTGGAACCGCCGATTCGCGGCGGTGGGCGGACACGCCGCTGGACGGGCTCGTTGTCATGGGAAGCCTAATGCCGCGAATCGCCGGCCCCACGCCGCCCGGTCCCCGCCGTCCTCCGATTAGTCGGTGGTGTAGGAGCGGTCTCCGAGCGCGAAGGCGGTCAGCGGGACGAGCGGTCAGCGTGATGGGTGGTCGGTCGTCCCGGAGGAACCTCTTCGGGCTGAGAGCGTCATGGCAGCGGCGTTTCGTGGCTGGTAATTTGAGGCCGCGAAGAGGTTCCTCCGCGACGCCCGCCCTTGCTCGCTGTCCTTCCGGTCGTTGCTGTGGGGTACCGGCAGACGTGGCTGGGCGATACCGGTAGCGTGATCGCTCGGCGCTGCCACTGCCGGGATCGACACCGGACGTCGTGGAACCGCCGATTCGCGGCGGTGGGCGGACACGCCGCTGGACGGGCTCGTTGTCATGGGAAGCCTAATGCCGCGAATCGCCGGCCCCACGCCGCCCGGTCCCCGCCGTCCTCCGATTAGTCGGTGGTGTAGGAGCGGTCTCCGAGCGCGAAGGCGGTCAGCGGGACGAGCGGTCAGCGTGATGGGTGGTCGGTCGTCCCGGAGGAACCTCTACGGGCTGAGAGCGTCATGGCAGCGGCGTTTCGTGGCTGGTAATTTGAGGCCACGAAGAGGTTCCTCCGCGCCGCCCGCCCCAGCTCGCTGTCCTTCCGGTCGTTGTTGTGGGGTACCGGCAGACGTGGCTGGGCGATACCGGTACGTGATCGCTCGGCGCTGCCACCGCCGGGATCGACACCGGACGTCGTGGAACCGCCGATTCGCGGCGGTGGGCGGACACGCCGCTGGACGGGCTCGTTGTCGTGGGAAGCCTAATGCCGCGAATCGCCGGCCCCACGCCGCCCGGCCCCCACCGTCCTCCGACTAGCCGGTGGTGTAGGAGCAAGGCGGTGTAGGAGCAGAAAATCGCTGCTACGGCGGGGTGGGCGGCGGGGTATCCAGATCTTCGAGGATCCCGGGATCGTCGACGTCGAGCCTGATCAGCCGCTGCGCCGCCGCTGCGGCGCGCACCACCGAGCGGGCGCCGGCGTCGCCGGTGAGGGCGGCGAGCTGGGGAAACCAGGCCGAACCGAAACCGACCGGGTGTCCGGGCACGCCTTGGTGAACCGGCTGAACCACAGCATCGGGACCGCCGTCCGCCATGGCTGCGGCGAGTCGTGTGAGGGTATCGGCAGCGACCCACGGCATGTCCGCCAGCGCCACGAACAGGAAACTCCAGCCGGCGGCAGCGCGGGCGCCGCAAGCCAGTGAGTGACCCATGCCGTCGCGGGCGTTGGCGCAGCGCACCGCGTGCACGCCCGGCGACTCCCGTTCCACGGCCCGTGCCAGGTCGTCGTCCTCCGGCCGCAGCACCACCACGAGGTGCGGGAACACGCTCCGGTAGAGGCGGACGCTGGCGATCAGCAGGGTCGTGCCGTCGCGGAGCCGGTGACGGCGTTTGTCGCTGCCGAAGCGGCGCGCGAAGCCACCGGCCAGCAGCACGGCGCCGCCGGCCGGGTCGGTCAGACGGCCTCCGCAGCGGCGAGGTGCCGGCGGGCGCCAACGTCCGCGTGCTGGCGCACGGCGATGATCTCGGCCATGACCGCGACGGCGATCTCCGGCGGCGTCTTGCTGCCGATGGGCAGCCCGATCGGTGCGTGCAGGCGCGCGAGCGCCGCTTCGTCCACGTCGAGGGCCAGCAGGCGCTCCCGCCGGCTCGCGGAGGTTCGGGTTGATCCCATGGCGCCGACGTAGAAGGCGTCGGTGTACAGGGCCTCCATCAGACCCATGTCGTCGATGCGCGGGTCGTGGGTGAGGGCGACGATGGCCGAGGCGGGGTCACTCGCGTGCTTGCGCACGGCGTCGTCCGGCATGTCGTTGATCAGCGCCACGCCAGGGATCCCGAAGTCGCCGAGCAGGTGCTCCCGGGGATCACACACCGTGACCTGATAGTCAAGCTTCAATGCTAGATCTGCCAGATACTTGGAGACCATTCCTGCGCCAATTATGAAGAGTTGATGGCGAGGACCGTAGACGTGCACCAGGGTCTGCGTGGGTTCGTCCCAGCGGAGCGGCCGGAACGCGTCGGTGTCGCGGACGCGGCGGCCGCCGCCGTCGCCGAGCACTACGGTGCGCTCTACCCAGCGGCGCGCCGGCGAGACCATTGCGCAGATGCTCGAAATGCCGGCGGGTCTCCTCGTCGAGCGTCAGCGGCTCGATGACGATGTGCAGCGAGCCGCCGCACGGCAGGCCGAACTTCTCAGTGTCCTCGGCGGTGATGCCGTAGACGAAGAATTGCGGGCGCTCGCGGGCCAGCTCACCGGCGCTGAGCTTCTCCAGCAGATCGTCCTCCACGCAGCCGCCGGACAGGGAGCCGACGATGCGGCCTGCGCCGTTGCAGGCGAACAGCGAGCCCACGGGGCGGGGGGAAGAGCCCCAGGTCTGGATCACGGTGGCCAGCCAGCAGGGTTCGCCGGCTTCCAGCCACCGGCACACCTGGCCAAGCACTTCGTCGTCTACGGCTTGCATAGGGTGGTGAGATTACGTGAAAGTGAGTGGTGCAGTTTACTACCACTCACGACCACTTGCGGCACCGTTCATGCGCGTGATCGAGACCTCGCTCGACGAGGACCTGTCGCTGTTCTCCAGCTGGCTGTGGCAGCGGCGCATCGTGCACCGGGTGTTCGAGGAGCGCGGTGCGCAGGTGCTCGAGGTGCGTGACGAGCACGATGCGGGGCCGGTTCGGCAGGCCTACCAGGCGTGGAAGACCGGAGGGCTGACCCTGGAGGCCCGGCCGGCGGCATCGGCAAAGCGGACAGCGGCCCGCTGGCCCCGGGCGCTCGCTCGCTACCCGGGGCTGACCGTGCTCATTGCTCTGACCCTGGCCGCGTTTCCGTTCAGCTACCTGCTCGCCCAGGGCCAGCTCACGACGGTGGCCGCGTGGCTCACCATCGTCGACCCACGCCAGGGCATGAGCGGCCTTCCCACGCTTGGCGGGGCTGCTCGCCCAGGGACAGGTGTGGCGGTGGTTCACCCCCATGCTGTTGCACTTCTCGGTACTTCACCTGGGTTTCGATTGCGCGATCACCATCGAGTTCGGGCGGCGGACCGAGCGGCGTCTGGGCGCCGTGGGCCTGTGGCTCGTGGTGTTGACCATCTCGGCGGGTGAGCAACCTGGCGCAGTACGCGGTCGGCCCCACGGCGTTGTTCGGCGGCCTCTCCGGAGTCGCCTACGGACTGCTCGGCTTCGTGCTGACCATGGGCCGCCTGGTGCCCGACGTCCCCGAGTGGCAGTTTCCACCCGCCATTGGCATCGCTCTGCTGGTGCTCCTCGTCGCCTTCACCACGGGTATCACCGAGCCGTTCGGTCTGTTCGTGGCCAACGGTGCACACTGGGGCGGGCTGGCGGCCGGGGTCGCAAGCGCGCTGGTGGTGGGCGGGTGGAGGTCGCGGCGTGCTTGACGGGGTGCTCGATGCGCTCGAAGTGGAGGCAGCCGCGGAAGCCGGCGGGGCCGCGCGGTATCGGCTGGCGTTGGCTGCCGCAGAGCACGATCCGGGGGCAAAGAGCGAACGATTCTTGGATATGAACACCATTTTGAACAGTGGGTTGGAGATTATTTTTAACGAGAGAGTCACCTGCTGCGCCTGCGGCGCCGACACGCGCAAAAGCTACGCCGACGGCTTCTGCTACGGCTGCTTTCGGCGACTGGCGCGCTGCGACCTGTGCGTAGTGGAACCGGTTCGCTGCCACTTCGCCCAGGGCACCTGCCGCGAGCCGGAATGGGGCGAGCGGTTCTGCATGCAGCCGCATCTGGTCTATCTGGCCAACTCCAGCGGCGCCAAGGTGGGCATCACCACGTGCCGGCCGGCAGGTGCGGCGCTGGCTCGATCAGGGCGCCGACCCAGGGGTTGGTGGTGGCAGCGGCGTCCACCCGGCACCTGGCGGGCGTGGTAGAGGCTCGGCTCGCCGGGCACGTCGGCGATCGCACCGACTGGCGGGCATTGGTGTCCGGTGACGCCCCGGCGCTGGATCTGCCGGCGCCTGCGCGAGCGGCTGAGGCCGGTGCTCGGCCCCCTTCCGCATGGGGTGCGACTGGCTGGGCGACGAGGAGCCGGTAACCTTCGCGCTTCCCGATCACCGCCTATCCACACCGGCCGAGACGCCTGGATCTGAGCCGTGACGGTGCCGTGGCGGGACGGCTGGTGGGGATGAAAGGCCAGTACCTGCTGTTCGAGCACGGCGTGCTGAACGTGCGCCGCCACCGGGGCTACCATGTGTCGGTTCGGACCTTCGATCCCGCTACCGACGGGCCGTCGTCAACAGGCCGCGCAGGCGCCACCGGCGGCGTCCGCGCGGCGTCATCGCAGATGGAGCTGTTCCAGTGAAAGAAGCGACCCCTCAGACGATACATATTGAGGATTATCAACCACCTGAATTCAATATCCTCGAAACGAAGTTAATATTCGACATCGGCGATGGCGAGACCCGAGTGGAGAGCCGGCTCTCGGTGGTGCGGGCGCCGCACGCCGCGCCGGACGCCCCCCTGGTGCTGGACGGCCACGATCTCGAGCTGGTCGAGGTAGCGGTGGATGGCACCGCGCTCGGCGGCAACCAGTACCGGGCAGACGAGGACTCGCTGACGCTGTTCGGCCTGCCCGACCGCGCAGAGGTTCGCATCGTCACCCGTATCCGGCCGGAGCAGAACACCGCTCTCGAGGGCCTGTACAAGTCCGGCGGCATGTACTGCACCCAGTGCGAGGCGGAGGGGTTCCGGCGGATCACCTACTATCCTGGACCGGCCGGACGTGCTGGCGAAGTTCACCACCACCGTGATTGCCGACGCAGCGCTACCCGGTGCTGCTGTCCAACGGCAATCCGGTCGAGGACGCCGTCGGCGACGACGGACGGCGCCGGGTCACCTGGGAAGACCCGTTCCCCAAGCCCAGCTACCTGTTCGCGCTGGTGGCCGGCGATCTGGCGGTGCTGGAGGACCGCTTCGTCACCGCCTCGGGACGGGAGGTGACGCTGCGCATCTACTCGGAGCCCCACAACATCGATCAATGCGGCTACGCCATGGAATCGCTGAAGCGCGCCATGCGCTGGGACGAGGAGCGCTTCGGCCGGGAGTACGACCTCGACATCTTCATGATCGTCGCGGTGGAAGATTTCAACATGGGCGCCATGGAGAACAAGGGGCTCAACATCTTCAACACCTCCTGCGTGCTGGCGTCGCCGGACACCGCCACGGATGCCGCCTACCAACGGGTGGAAGGGGTGGTGGGTCACGAGTACTTCCACAACTGGTCCGGCAATCGCGTCACCTGCCGCGACTGGTTTCAGCTCAGCCTGAAAGAAGGCTTCACGGTATTCCGCGACGCCGAGTTCTCCTCGGACATGAACTCCCGTACGCGTGAAGCGCATCGAGGACGTGGTGCGCCTGCGCTCGGTCCAGTTCGCCGAGGACGCCGGTCCGCTCGCGCACCCGGTGCGGCCCGACTCCTACATCGAGATCTCCAACTTCTATACCCCCACCGTCTACGAGAAGGGCGCCGAGGTGGTGCGCATGCTGCACACCCTGCTCGGCGAGGCGCGCTTCCGCGCCGGCACCGATCTGTACTTTCAGCGCCACGACGGCCAGGCGGTGACCACTGACGACTTCGTGGCCGCGATGTCCGAGGCGGGCGCCCTCGACCTCGCGCAGTTCCAGCGCTGGTACCGACAGGCCGGCACGCCCGTGCTCGACGTGGTGGAGTCGTTCGCCGACGGCACGCTCTCGCTCACGGTGTCCCAGCGCTGTCCGCCGACGCCAGGCCAGTCGGACAAGGCGCCGTTCCATGTCCCGGTGCTGCTCGGGCTGCTGGACGGGGACGGCCGCGACCTGCCGTTGCAAGCCCTCGGAGTCGAGGCGACCGACGCGGTCGAGCCGCGTTCCACGGCGGGCGGCCATAGTCTGCTGCTGCACCTGCGCTCGCCGCGTGCCACGGTCACCGTGCGCGGATTGGCTGGGCGACCGCGGGTGAGCTTCCTGCGGGGCTTCTCGGCGCCGGTGCGGGTGGCCTTCCCCCGAACCCCCGGCGACCTGGCATTCCTGGCGGTGCACGACAGTGACGGCTTTGCCCGCTGGGACGCCCTGCAGTCGCTCGTGGTGGACGAGGTCCGGCGCCTGGCCGACGGCGGCGGTGAGGTCGATCCGGCTGCTGCTCGCGCTGTTCGGCGAGCTCGCCGCGGCCGCGGTGGCCGCCGGTGACGACCCGGAGAGCCGGTTCATGTCCGCCGCCATGCTGACCCTGCCGGACGAGAGCTACCTGTTTCAGCAGTTCGACGTGGTGGAGGTGGACCGGGTGTGCGACGCCCGGGACACGCTGCAGCAGGCGCTCGGCGCCGCCCACCGGCACCGCTGGCAGGCCCTCTACCAGGCAAACGGTCCGCAGGGTGCGTTCGAGGCGTCGGCGCCAGCCATGGCCCGCCGCGCGCTTCGCCACGCCGCCTTGGCCCTGCTGGCGCCGGCCCTGGACCGGGACGCGGCGGAGGCGCTGCTGGACGCTCATTATCGCCTCGCCGACAACCTCACCGACCGCCAGGCGGCGCTGGTTCAAGCCACCCGGCATCCGCGGTTGGACGCCGGCGTACCGGCAGCGTCTGCTCGACGATTTCTACGGTCGCTGGCAGCAGGAGGCGCTGGTGGTGAACGTCTGGTTCTCGCTGCAGGCCGGCAGTTCCGCTCTACGGGCCGGACGACGTGCGCGCGCTGGCCGGGCACCGGGCCTTCGACCCGCGCAATCCCAACAAGCTGCGGGCCCTGTACGGGGCGTTCTCGCGGCAGAACCACCGCCGCTTTCACAGCGCCGACGGGTCCGGCTATCAGCTTCTGGGCGAGACGGTGCTCGCGGTCGATGGCCGAAACCCGGCCATGGCCGCGGCGCTGGCGCAGCCGCTCACCCGCTGGCGCCGCTTCGCTGGCGAGCGCGGGCGGCGCATGCGCGGCGCGCTCTCGGACCTGGCAGCCCGGAGCTCGCTGTCCAGGGATCTCTACGAGGTGGTGACCAAGAGTCTGGATCAGTCGTAGAGGGCGGGAAGCGACGCCTCCCGACGCGGTCCGGGACGGCGCAGCTCGGCGACGGCGGCGAGCACCGCACCGGTATCCAGCCGCTCGCCGCGGCCGGCTCCATAAAGGCTGGCGTTCACCGCGTCGACGATCGCACCGTGGCCGGCGCTGCGGAACCGCCGCACCCCTTCTGCCGGGGGCACGCCGTAGTGAGCGTGCAGATACCCCAGCAGGCTGCGGTGAACGAGTACGGGATCGCCGCCGCGGCAGGCACGCTTGAGGTCGCGCCAGGCGGCCCCGCGGGATGGTGGCCGTGCGCCGTCGTGCCGTTCCTCATGCCGCGGCCGATGCCGCCAACCGATCGCGAGCCCGATGCCCAGTGCCACCACAGCCAATGCGATCAGCAGGTAGCGCCAGGCAATGCCCGCCGGGGCGGGTGGGGCTGGCTCCGCCGCGGGGCTTCTAGCCCCTGCAGCCGGCGTGGCTTTGCTCGCCTGCTGTGTCTGCGGCGCGGGCACGGCCGCGGCCGCGGGCGGCTTTTCGGGCGCCTGCTGCGCGCCGGCGGACGCTGCCGTTCCGGTGATGTCGAAGCTGCGTCCCGGGGCTTGCGCCGTGCGCACGCGGCGGGCATTGACGTCCCACCACACCAGCCGGGTGGCAGGCAGAGCGACGTGCCCGGGTGCGGTGGGAACGATCGAGTAGACCTGTTCGCGGGTGCCGCGGACGGTGCCGTGGCCGGCGTCGTCCTCGAGGTCCGGCGGTTCCGGATAGCTGCGGAACCCGTCCTGCGGAAGCCCCGGCATGAGGGGCGGAATGGCCGAGCTGACGTTGCCTTGGACCCGGGCGGTGACGGTTCGGTGCAGTGGGTCGCCCACCGCGATTCGGCTGTCGTCCGGGTCCCACTGATCGGTCACGGCCACGTCCGTTGCCGGCAGCCATGGCGCGTCCTTCGGGATACTCGGGCGGAATCGGCAGCACCTTCAAGGTGATCGGCTGGGTCCCGACCTGCACGCCCGTGCGTCGGGTTCGGCCGTCGATCTCGACGCGGACGCTGCTGGTGATGGAGATGGCGGGAATGGTGAGTTCACCGCTGTTCTCCGGGAAGATGGCGAAGCGCTGCTCGATGACTCCGTAGCGTTGGCCGTTCCGCTCCGTGGTGCTGGAGGCCGGCTCGCCCAGAGGCAGCACGACCGCGTCCGGGATCTCGGGGGTGCCAGGCAGATCGCTGTAGATCTGGGCGCCGCTCGAGTAGTACAGGCGCCGGACCAGCACCGTCTGGGCCTGCACGTAGACGGGCTTTTCGGTGAGCTCGGTCTCGAAGAACACCATGCGGTCGATGGCGCGTTTGAGCGCCGGATCCATGCCGCGCACCTCGAGCGTGAGGGGCCGGGTCGCTTCGCCGCCGACCTCGATGGATGGAATCGTCAGCTTGCCGGTGCGGCGCGGACGCAGCAGGATCTGGTACTCCACCCAGGACTCCACCTGACCGTTGATGGACCGATACTGGCTGGCGCTGCGGGTGGTGAGGACTTCGAAGTCCTGTTCGAGAGGCGAAAGGTCCAGGCGCTCGGTCTGACCGCCGCCGGTAACGCGGATGCTCAGCCGTGCCGTGTCCAGCTCGTCGATGATGGTCGGCTCCACCGTCGCATGCAGCTCGGCGGTGGCCGTCAGCGGAACCCACAGCAGGGCCGTCAGCAGACACCACCGCCAGGACCCGTCGGCCGCGTGCCAGCTGCCGTGCTACCCGCGCTCACCAGATCTTCTCCGTCTGGCGGCTGCCGTAGTCACCGTGCCGCAGGCGCTGATTGGTCTCGTACTGGAACTTGCGCCGCAACAGGCCTCCCGGATCGTCCGGCACCCGCCGCAGCCACTGCTCGAGGGCATGCTGCTTCTCTTCGCGGCTCGCGGTCTGCTCGTTTTCCTGGCCCTGCTGGTCCTTCTCGGCCTCGGCCCGCTGCTGCTCTGTCTGCTGATCCTTCGGGGCTGGCGCTGCGACTGTCCGGCTCGTGCCCGGCTGATCCTGGCCGCTCTGCTGGTTTCGACTGTCGCCGTTCCTGGGGCTGGCTGCTCTGGTCGGGGCTGCCGCCGCCCGCTGCCGCTCGTTCTGCTTGTTGTCGTCGGCGGACTGCTGCGCTTCAGCTTTTCGAGCAGTGCTTGTTGAATCGCGCGTCCTCGTCGTGCGGATTTCTCGCCAGCACCTTGTCGTAGGCGTCGATGGCGTCCTGGTAGCGGTGCTGGTGGGCCAGCGCGTTGCCGAGGTTGTAAAGTCGCGGTGAGCTGGCATCGTCGCGCCGCGGCGCTCCGCCGGACTCACGCCGATAGCTGTCGGCAGCAGCCTGGAACTGCTTGCTGCGATACAGGGCGGCCGCCCGCCAGGCGCCGTCATCGAACAGGGCCGCCGCAGTTTCGGGCTCGCCGTCCCGCAGTGCCTGGTAGGCCTGCTGATCGTGCCGCTGCCAGAGATCGTGCCACAGCCCGGCGTCCGCCGGCCGCGGGAACAGCAGCACCGGCACCAGCAACAGCACGCCGCGGCGGAACCCGCCGAGGACGAAGGGAATCAGCAGCAGCGCCGCCCAGAAGCCCATGTCGGCCCAGGTGTCGAAGGTGCGTTCCACCGAGCCTGGTGTCGCCTCGCCCGGCACGGCGTCGCCAGCAGGTCAGTCGATGTCGGCGTCGCACAGGGTGAGGGTGTGGTATCGGCCGTAGGTGAGGTCGGCGAGCCGCTCAGCCGCTCGGGGTCCAGACGGGCGACGATGGGTCTCCCTGCTGACTGCGCAGCACCTGCCCGGGCTGGTTCACGAAGTCCAGGGGAATGGTGCCGCCGCGCTCGGTGCCGATGCCGAGAAACGAGATGGGAAACCTGCGGCTCGCGATGGCTGCTGGCGTCGCTCATGTCGTCCACGCCGTCGGTGACCACCAGGATCCGCCCATGGCGCATGCCGGCGTTCTCGAACAGGGTCTCGGCCTGGTCCAGCGCCGCCTCCCAGATCGCTTCCGAGCACCGGCATCATGTCGGGCCGCAGGGCGCTCAGAAGATTCTCGATGGTGCGGGTGTCGTCGGTGAGCGGAACCACCGCATGGGCGTCGCCGGCATACACCACCAGGGCAGTGAAACCTTCCTTGCGCCGCCGCAGCACGTCGGCGATCTTCTGGCGCGCCCGCACCAGCCGCGACGGCGCCACGTCCTCGGCGAACATGGACAGGGACAGGTCGAAGACGATGACCAGCGCATCCGTCTTGCGCTCCACCGGCTGCGGCAGCCGTTGCCAGGTGGGCCCCGCCAGTCCCACGGCGGCCAGCGCGAGAGCCAGCGCCAGCAGCCAGGGCAGGTAGCGGGAGCGCCGGTCGCCGCCGCCCTCGAGCAGCACGGCCAGCAGCTCCGGCGCGACGCTCGATTCCCAGTGGCTGTCCGCAGCGCGGCGTCGCGCCCACAGCCAGACGAGCGCGAGCGCGGGAATCGATCGCCAGCAGCCACCAGGGGCGGATGAAGTGGAACAGCGCCAGCGCTTCAGGCATGGCGCCACCCGAGGTCCGTGGCGAGCAGCCCGAGAGCCAGCACCAGGGCTGCGCCGAGAGGCCAGTAATAGAGGGCGGCGACTGGGCGGTAGGTCTCGGCCTCCTGCTCGATGGGCTCCATGGCGTCGATGAGGTCGTAGATCTCGGCGAGCTGCTCGGTGTTCTGGGCACGGAAGTAGCGCCCGTCGGTGAGCTTTGCCACCTTTTTCAACGTCTTCTCGTCGAGTTCCGCCGACGGATTGATGATGCCCGAGGAGAACACGCCGAAGATGCTCGGCATGCGCATGGACTCGGCGCCCACGCCGATGGTGTAGATGCGGATGCCCTCGACCTTGGCGAGCTCGGCGGCCTTGGCGGGGGCCAGCTCACCGACGTTGTTGGCGCCGTCCGTCAGCAGCATCGAGCACCCGATCGCCGGTGGGGCGGCGCCTGCAGCCGTTTCACCGCAAGGCCGATGGCGTCGCCGATGGCCGTCTTGCCGCCGGCGATGCCCACCGGCGCCTCGGTGAGCAGACGCTCGACGCTGGCCAGGTCGAAGGTCAGCGGCGCCTGCAGATAGGCATTGGTGCCGAACAGGATCAGACCCCACCCGGTCGCCCTGGCGGCGGCCGATGAAATCGCTCACCACCTGCTTGACCACCGCCAGCCGGTTGACCACCCGGTTGCCGATTTCCATGTCCTCGGTACCCATGCTGCCGGAGATGTCCACCGCCAGCATCAAGTCCCGCCCGCTGGTGGGCAGCGCCACCGGTGAGCCCGTCCACTGGGGCCGCGACGCCGCGCCCACCAGAGCCGAGCCAGATCAGCCACAGCACGATCAGCCGCCATGGCCAGCGGCCAGCACCGCGACCGCACGCCGCCGTCGTAGTCGGGCTTGAAGTGCGTCACGTCCGGCACCGTCAGCGCCGACTGGCGCCGCGCGCTCGAAGGCAGCAGGACGCGAACCAGCTAGCGGCAGGGGCGCCAGCAACAGCACGTAGGGCCACAGCAGCTCGATCATCGGAACGCCCCCCCGCCGTGATCGTGCGGGCCCCCGCCGTGACGGTGGGCGGGAGACACTCAGGCTCCAGCGGGGCGTAAGCCGGCCCAGCAGACGCTGCGACGAGCGGATGCACGGCCGTCGCGTCACCGTCGAGGGCAGGGCGGAAGCGGGCATCGCCGAGCATCCGTCCCGGACCCCGGGTGAAGGCTGTGTCGTCCAGATGGCGGTCCAGCAGCTCGAGCCAGTGCTCACCGCTGGCGCGCCTGGCTTCCCGCTCGCCGACTCCGTGGATGAGCACCCGTTTCACCAGCTCGTTGCTTTGGTCCAGGTACTCGCGGGCACCGATCTCTCCCTGCTGATAGCGCGCGTACAGAAATCGAATACAGCCGCCGCGCTTCGAGCGCAGGTCGGCGCCGGCGGGCGGCCGCGTGCACGCGCCACATGAGCCACGCCGCCGCCGCCAGCACCAGCAGCGCCAGCAGCCACCAGCCCGGCGCCGGCGGCCACCAGCCCGGCGCGGCGGGCACGTGGATGTCGCGAAGCTTCTGTAGCGGATCTGCGGCTGCCATGAAAATGCGTTCGCCTACAACCAGCCCACGGCCTGCTGCACGCCCTCGGTCGTGGATAGAGACGCCGCAGCCACCCGGGTGTTCCGGCACAGCGCCTCGAAATCCGTCCCGGCGGCATCGAAGCGGCGCCGGTAGCGCTCCCGGAGGCGCCGGTCGCCGGCGTCGAACTGCCAGCGTTGCCGGCCGTCGGTGACCGTGTAGCGGTCGGCGGGTGGCAACTCCCGTTCCAGCGGATCGTAGACCCGGATCGCCACCACCTCGTTGTGGCGGGCGAGGGCGCGGAAGGTGTCACGCCAGTGATCGCCCACCGGTTCGAAGTCGCTGACGAAATAGATGCGGTAGTGGCTGCGCGCCAGCCGCCGCACCCGCATCAGGGCCTCGACCATGTGCTGGCGTCCGGGCACCGCGGCGCCGGGGACCAGCGCGCGGTTCAGCCGGGACAGATCGCCGAAAAAGCGCGCCAGCGGTTTGACGTTTCGGTACGGCTTGTGAATGACCAGCTCGTCGTTGCCGATGATGACCCCGCCCACCCGGTCGTTGTGGAGAATCGCCCGCCAGGCAACCAGAGCCGCGAACTCGGCGGCCGCCACCGACTTCAGCCGCTCGCGGCTGCCGAAGAACATGGACTGAGTCTGGTCCACCACCACCAGGGTGAGCCGTTCCCGCTCCTCGCGGAACACCTTGGTGTGGACTGCGTTCTTGCGCGCGGTCACCCGCCAGTCGATGGTGCGCACATCGTCGCCGGGCTGATAGACGCGCACCTCCGAAAAGTCGATGCCGCGGCCGCGCTCTTTGGACAGGCGGGTGCCGCCGCGGGCGCTGACCACCGCGGGCGCCATCCGCGGCTCGCCGAGGGGGCGGAATCGCAGCGCCAGCAGATCGTGCAGATCGACGTAGGCGCCGCGGATGATCTGGTCGGCCACCCGTCGCGCCTCAGGGCACCGGGACCTGGTCCAGCAGCAGGTCCACCACCCGGTCGCTGGATATGCCCTGGGCCTCGGCGTCGAAGGTGAGGATGAGACGGTGGCGCAGCACGTCGTGGGCCACCGCCTGCACGTCGTCGGGGCTCACGAAGTCGCGGCCTTCGAGCCAGGCCAGCGCCCGTGAGCATTGGTCCAGCGCGATGGTGCCGCGGGGACTGGCGCCATACTCGAGAAGCTGCTCGAGCTCTCCGCGGGCCTCCCGGGTCGCCATCACCAGGGCCACCATGTAACGCTCCACCGGCTCAGCCATGTAGATACTGAGAATCTCCCGGCGGGCAGCGAACACGTCCTGCTGGGTGAGCCGGTGCGGCGCGGGAGGGATTTCGGCCTGAGCGCTCGACCTCCCGGCGCACCAGGTGCAGAATCTCGCGTCTCCGCCTCCACCGACGGGTAGTCCACCCGGACGTGCATGAGGAACCGGTCGAGCTGGGCCTCCGGCAGCGGGTAGGTGCCTTCCTGCTCGATGGGGTTCTGGGTGGCCATCACCAGGAACAGCTCGGGCAGCGGAAACGTCTGGCGCCCCACGCTCACCTGGTGCTCGGCCATGGCCTCGAGCAGGGCGGACTGCACCTTGGCAGGCGCCCGGTTCACCTCGTCCGCCAGCAGCAGGTTGTGGAACACGGGCCCCGGCTGAAACTTGAAGCTGGCGTCCTCGGGACGATAGATCTCCGTGCCGGTGATGTCGCTGGGCAACAGGTCCGGAGTGAACTGGATGCGGTGAAAGTCTCCCTCCACCGCATTGGCCAGCTCTTTGACGGCGCGGGTCTTGGCGAGCCCGGGTGCGCCCTCCACCAGCAGATGGCCGCCGCACAGCAGTGCCATCATCAGCCGCTGCAGCAGCGTTTCCTGGCCGATGATCCGCTGCATCAGCCAGCGTGTGACGTCACGGACCTTGTGTTGCTGGGGGGATTCCAAAGCGTTCATGGCGCTCCCGGTGGGAAAAGGCCGACATTGTACTGTGCCGCCGGTTTTGGCACCTGTGCAGGGCTCTACAAGCGCCAAAGTGGGCGGCGCAGCACGCTGAACATAGCCCAACATAGCGAACCATACGGAAACCGGCCGCGCGGGGGCAGAGCCGCATCTGGATTCGTTCGGCTCGAGCCGGTGTCCCTTAGAACCGCGCGCGGCCGCTGGAGTTTCCTGTCCGGGCCGATCCGGGCGTGTTCTGGCGCCTGGTCCGGGCGGGATCGCGTAGAATCGGCGCGAATGTACGCCCTCGCCCGCGCCCTGATGTTCGCCCTGGAGCCCGAGACCAGCCACGAAGTGGCGCTGGCGGCGCTCGCCGCCTACGGCCGTGCGCCCGGCGCCATCCGTCCGCTGGCCGGCACGTCGCGCCAGCTCATGGGGCTCACGTTCCGCAATCCGGTCGGGCTCGCCGCGGGCTCGACAAGGACGCGCGGGCGGTGGAGGGGCTGGCGCGGCTCGGCTTCGGCTTCGTCGAAGTGGGCACGGTGACGCCGCGGCCCCAGCCCGGCAACCCGCGGCCGCGGCTGTTCCGCATTCCCGAACGCCAGGCCATCATCAATCGCATGGGGTTCAACAACCAGGGCCTCGCGGCCATGGTGCAGCGGCTCGAGTCTCTGCGCCGCCGCGGCCGCCTCGGCGACACCGTGCTGGGCGTCAACGTCGGCAAGAACCGCGACACGCCCTTGGAGGATGCCGCCGGCGACTACCGCCGGTGCATCGAGGGCGTCTATCCGTTCGCCGACTATCTGACGCTCAATCTGTCGTCGCCCAACACGCCGGGGCTGCAGGACGCTGCAGTCCGAGGCGTCGCTCGCGCCTCTGCTGGAACAGGTCAAGGAGGCACAGAGCCGGCGCCGCCGGCCGCCATGGGCGCCGGGTGCCGGTGCTGGTGAAGATCGCTCCGGATCTGGCGCCGGCCGACGTGGACATCGTCGCGGCGGCGGTGGGCCGGTTCGAGATCGACGGCGTCATCGCCACCAACACCACCATCGCGCGGCCCGGTCTCGAGGGCCTGCCGCGGGCCGACGAAGCCGGCGGCCTCTCCGGCGCTCCGCTGCATCCTCTCGCGCTCGCCACCGTCGCCCGGCTGCGCGCCGCCCTCGATGCCGCGGTGCCCATCATCGGCGTCGGCGGTATCATGGACGCTGGAGGGGGAGCAGCCATGGTGAAGCACGGGGCCGACCTGGTGCAGATTTATACCGGCTTCATCTACCGCGGCCCGGCCCTGATCCGTCGAGCTCGCCGGGCTTTAGTGTGTGGCGTCGATCACAAAATAGAAGACACCACACCAGGTTCATCGCACGGGGAGACAGAACATCGATGACGAACGCTGTTGACGGTGGCCGGTGTGCTGGCTGCGGTGCCGGCCGTGGCGGCAGAGGCCCAGCACCGTCCCCGGGGGACACGGCGTGGGTTCTCGCGTCCACGGCGCTGGTGCTGTTCATGACCCTGCCTGGGCTGTCGCTGTTCTACGGCGGCCTGGTGCGCAGCAAGAACGTGCTGAGCGTGCTGATGCAGTGCTTCGTCATCGCCTGCGCTGGTGTCGGTGCTCTGGCTGGTGGTGGGTTACACCCTGGCGTTCAGCCCCGGCAACGGCTTCATCGGCGGGCTGGATCACGTGCTGTTCGCCGGCGTCGGCGAGCAGGCCATGAGCGGCAGCATTCCGGAGGTGGCCTTCGCCATGTTCCAGCTCACGTTTGCCGTGATCACCCCAGCGCTGGTGGTGGGCGGCTTCGCGGAGCGCATGCGATTTCCCGCCATGCTGTCGTTCAGCGTGCTGTGGCTGCTGGCGGTGTATGTGCCGGTGTGTCACTGGGTCTGGGGCGGTGGCTGGCTGGGCGCGCTCGGGCTCATGGACTTCGCCGGCGGCACGGTGGTGCACATCACCGCGGGCACCGGCGCGCTGGTGGCGGCGCTGCTGATCGGCCGCCGCAAGGGCTTTCCGGAGACCGCCATGATGCCGCACAACATGACCATCACGGTGACGGGCGCCGGCATGTTGTGGGTCGGCTGGTTCGGCTTCAACGGCGGCAGCGCGCTGGCGGCCGACGGCAATGCGGCCATGGCCATGTTCGTCACCCACATCGCCGCGTCCGCGGGCGCGCTCACCTGGCTCACCGCGGAGTGGGTGCGATTCGGCAAGCCGAGCGTGCTCGGTGCGGTCACCGGCATGGTAGCCGGCCTCGGCACCATCACACCGGCGTCGGGTTTCGTCGGACCGGCGGGCGCGCTGGTGATCGGCATTGCCGCCGGCATCGCTCTGCTTCGTTGCGACCAACTACCTGAAGCGGACGCTGCACATCGACGACTCGCTCGACGTCTTCCCGGTGCACGGCGTCGGCGGCATTCTCGGCACGCTGCTGACCGGCGTCTTCGCCAGCAACGCCCTCGGCATCTTCAGCGGTCCAGAAGTCCATCGACATTGCCGGTCAGCTGGGCGTGCAGGCGCTCGGGGTGGTGAGTATTCTCGGCTACACGGCGCTCGTTACCGCGGCGATTCTGTGGTGACCGACGCGCTGGTGGGCAATCGGGTCAGCCCCGAGCAGGAAATGGAGGGCCTGGATCTGGTGTCCCACAACGAGCGCGGCTACGACCTGTGACTCCGTCCCGTCCGCGAACCGCCGGTCAGTCCGGCTCTGACCCCGCGTGCGACGGCGCTCCTCACCAGCGCATCGGTGAGGGCGGGGAAGTCATAGCCGAGGGCGGCGGCGCCGTCGGGGAACAGGCTGGTGGGCGTCATGCCGGGAAGGGTGTTCACCTCGAGCAGCACGATCTCGTCGGTGTCGGTCACCAGAAAGTCGGCGCGGGAGAGATCCCTGAGCCCCAGCACCCGGTGGGCGGCCAGAGTGATGCGCTCGAGCTCCGCGCGCACCGGCTCCGGCAGGGGGCGGGAATCACGTGCTGGCTCTTGCCGGGCGTGTAGCGGTTGGCGTAGTCGTACCATTCGTCGGTGGCGGTGCGGACCTCGATCACCGGCGTCGCCACGCGCCGGCCGACCGTGCAGGTCGAGCACCCCCACCGTGATCTCGCGGCCGGTGACGAACGGCTCCACCAGTGCGCCGTGGCCGATAGCGCAGCGCCTCCGCCAGACCGTCGGCGACCTGCGCGGCATCGCCGCCGTTGGGCATGCGTGTGGTGCCGAGGGCGGAGCCCTGGCGCAGTGGCTTGATGACCACGCCGGTCGCCCATGGTCGTCCAGGATGCGTTCCGCCGCCGCGTCCAGATCGGCGTCGGCTTCGACGATGATCTCCTCCGCCACGGGAAGCCCTGCCCGCCGGAACGCCGCCTTGGCCAGGCTCTTGTCCATGGCGACCGCGCTGCCGTGAACGCCGCTGCCGACGCAGGGCAGACCCCGAGAAGCTCGATGAAACCCTGCACCGTGCCGTCCTCGCCGGGCGGCCCGTGCAGCGCCGGAAACACCACGTCCGGCTGCAGCGCGAGCAACTTCGGCGGCGCAGTTGCGGTCGAGCTCCATGCGGGTGGCCCGGTGGCCGGCGCTGCGACCAGCGCCGCCGCCACTTCCCGCGCGGACACCCGGGACACCTCGGCTTCGGCGGACGGGCCACCCATGAGCACGGCGACGTTCAGGTCATCGATCGCTCACAGGTTGCGGATCTCCAGGGATGCCAGGGTGCTCGGCGGCGGCGATGCCGAACACCCGGCAATAAAAGGCATATTCCGCGGCCAGCGCACGCTGAATGTTGGCGGCGCGCAGGAACCCGTGGCTTTCCTCGGGAAACTCCAGGTACGCCACCGGCAGCTTCTGCCGGTCCAGGGCCTCCACCATGGCCCGGGCCTGTCCCGGCGGCACCACCCGGTCCTCGCCGCCCTGAAAGAAGATCACCGGACAGCGGAGCGTCGTCCACGTGGCGAATGGCGGAGCGCTCCTCGAGGCCGCCGCTCCCCCACCAGGGTGTGCAGGTAGCGCGATTCGAACTTGTGGGTTTCGCGGGCGAGCGCGATGAGATCGCCGATCCCGTAGTAGCTGGCGCCGGCGGAGAATGTGCCGGCTGCGGGTCAGCGCCGACAGGGTGGTGAAGCCGCCGGCGCTGCCGCCGCGGATGGCGACCCGCCGGGGATCGGCGAGGCCCCTGGCCACCAGGTGGCTCACCACGTCCTCGCAGTCGGCTACCTCGAGGATGCCCCAGCGGCCCTCCAGGGCCCGCCGGATAGGCGCGTCCATAGCCGGAGCTGCCCCGGTAGTCGACGTCGACCACGGCGAATCCCCGGCTGGTGAAGTACTGCACCTTGAGATTCAGCGACGGTGCTGGTGCGTCCGGTGGGCCCGCCGTGGGTGATCACCAGCAGCGGCGGTCGGCTGCCCGCCGGCGGCCGCGCCTCGGGGATTGGTGGGCGGGTAGTACCAGGCGTAGGCCCAGGCGCCATCCCGGGTGGGAAAGCGCACGCGGCTCGGGACGGGCGATCCAGGTCGCGGGGGTCGGGCATCGCGGCGCGGGCGACGGTCTCGGCTCTCCGACTGGTCCAGCGGCATACGCACCAGGGCCGGCCGGTCCGTCGTCGCGGCTGCCGATGAACACCAGCTCCACGGCCGCCGTGCGCTCTGCTGACAGGTCAGCCCACGGAATTCCTGCCAGTGGGACGGCAGCGGCGTCGCGAAGCCCTGGTCGGCGTCGACGAGCACCAGCTCCGAGTGCTGCTCCTCCCGGCGCACGGCTGCCAGGTAGCGCTCGTTCACCGCCGTGAACGACGATGCGCCGCCAGCAGCCAGGGCGGCTCGGCGTACTCGGCGGCGTCCTCGATCAGGCACCGGGTGCCGCTGCTGGTCGAAGCGATAGAGATTCCAGAAGCCGCTGGCGTCGCTGACGAACAGCAGAGCGCCGGCGGCAGTCCATGCCGGCTGCTGCACCGACTCGGCGGCGCCGCCCGGCCACCAGGGTCTCCGCTGCCCGGCTCGCCGGCGTCGTCGAGCTCCAGCACCCGGAGCTCGGTGCCGTCCCACGGCATGTTCGGGTGGTCCCAGGTGAGATACGCCAGCCGGGCGCCGTCCGGCAGACAGGCGGGGAGCGGCATAGAAGTCGCGGCCCTGGCGCAGCGGCCGGGTTGCCCGCCTCGAGTGGTCGAGATCCAGCACCTCCAGGGCGTTGCGCAGCTCGCCATCCGCCGTGGCGTTCGCACACCATGATCAGCCGCCGGCGCGCCCGGTCCAGGCACAGATCGCCGTAGCGGACGCTCGGGCCCGCCGCTCGGTCAGCGCGGAGATGCGGTACCCGCCGGCGCCGTCGGTCACGGCGAGATGGACGTTCTGGTCGTCGCCGCTGACGAAGAACACGCCGAGCTCGGTGGGCAGGTAGGCGCCGCCGCCATACTCGTGAACGCGGCTGCGCACGTCCAGTCGGTGCCGGTGTGACCTCGCGGGTGTCGGCACCGTCGCGGCACAGCAGCGTCGTCCGGCCAGCTTCCGCCGGACGGCTCTCCAGCCAATAGATCTGGCCGCCGTAGACCTGGGGCTCGGACAGCGCAGTCACGCCGGCCGCGACCTTTGCGGCGTCGATTATGCTCGGCCAGCCGCCAGGGGGCATGGCGTCGGCGATGGGCTCGTGGTGGTCGGGCATAACGGAATCAGCTACGGGTGCAGGGTGGGTCGTGGATCGTAAGCGGTCCAGCGCTGGTGGTCCCGCCATTGGCCGCCGATGTAAAGGAAGGCGGGAGAGAGTCCTTCGTACTCGAACCCGCACCGCTTCACCAACGCGATGGAGGCACCATTGCCCGGCTGGATGTTGGCTTCCAGACGGTGCAGGCCCAGCTCGTCGAACGCGTAGCGTTTCACCAGCTCGAGACCTTCGCACATATATCCCTGGCGGGCGAACGGGGCCCCGGCGTAGTAGCCGAGGGACGCCGAGAGAAACGAGCCGCGGACGATGTTGTTGATGTTGATGACGCCGACGATGGCGTCGCTGGCGCGCCGGCACACCAGCAGCCCTTCGTGATCTTCGCGGTGGGTGCGCGCCAGGTAGTTGTGGAAACCCAGGCTCGTGAGCGGCGGCTGGATCCACGGTTCGTGCAGCCGCTTGCTGTCCTGCATAAGGGCGAGAAACTCCTGACGGTCCCGCCGCGAGACGGGGCGCAGGTAGACCCTGGTCTCGGAGCTCATGGCCGTCTGTCGTCGCCGTCGGCCGCGTGAGACCCGTCGGCAAGCTCGCCGTGCCGGGCGTGCTCGAGCAGGAAGATCTCCCACAGTGCCGGCGGGATCATCGCCAGGCCGACGATGAGCAGATGCAGAGGATGCAGCCGATAGCCGTTGTCGACCAGCCAGATGCCGCGGAAGCTGAACCCCTGGGCGTGCCAGAACATGAGCCCGGCCGTGGTGAGCGCGAAGCCGACGGTGAGTAGCACGAAACGCAGGAAATACTTCATGGCGGAAGAATATACGCCGCGCCGCGGTGACGAAGCCAGGCCCGGCTGAAGGCGTCCGCCGGGTAGTCGCGAAGCACGTCGCCGTGGGGCGCTGCGGGGTCGCAGACCCGGACCGTGTCCCCGCTGACCCCGTGCACGACCACCAGGTGGCCGCCGGTCTCCGTGAGCGGCGCACCGGGTAATTCGCCCGCGGAGAAGCGGATGCTGGTCACCAGGGGCACGCCGTTCTCGAGCACCGCCAGCGCCTCGTCCCAACGGTCGAAGACTTCCACCGCACCGAGACAGCCGCGGCGCGCGGCGGCGGCCAGTGCCAGCGGCCACACACCGTACATGCCGGAGACCGGGTCGTGGCATTCGGCAGTGAGCGTCAGCCAGTCGTGACTCGCGCTCCCACAGATCCAGGACCATGGAAACGCAGGTTGGCGAGCAGATCCGGTGGGCGATGGCCTCCGGCGCCGTCATCTGGCTGCGCGGCGCCGGTGCGCGGGGCAGCGCGCGCGGCGGCGCGGGCAACGGCGGCTCGGCCATGGTCAGCGGACGGCTGGCTGATCGACGATCAGGTAGCGTTCCGGCGGTCGCGGCGCCGCGATGCGAAGACGCAGTTGTGGCGAGCGGAGCTGCTGGTGGACGTGAAAGCAATCCACGTGGCTGGTGACCGGGCTGCCTTTGCGGGGCGGCGTGCCCGGCTCGCTGGCGGGCACGTCCTGCAGCGCCCAGCTGCCGCCGTCGGCGGCCAACGTCCAGCGGTAATGGCCGGGGGCGTCCGGCCCCGGCGCGGGAGCCCATGCTAAGCTCGGCACCAGTATGGTGCCGCCCCGAAGGTCCGGCAGCGCCACACCGAACCGGCATACGCCATCCTCGATGCTGCCAGTACGCGCCGCCCTGGATCGGCAGCGGATACTGCTCGGCGGTCCGTGGGTCGGCGTGGCGCAACGCAGGCATGACGGCGATCGATCTGCTCTTGAATGGCACGGACGTCAGATGATGCTGGATCCAGTGAACATTGTCCGATGAATTGCGTGCGACTGATACTGCTGTCGACCGAGCACTGCACGTTGTGCGAGCGCGCGCTCGACCTGCTGCTCAGTATGCCAGAGCTGCGCGGGCGCGTCCCTCGACGTGATGGACGTGGCGGGCGACGACGTCCTGCTGGAGCGCTACGGGAGCGGCTGCCGGTGCTCGCCTTCACCGCGCCGCAGCCGCCGCGGCCGGATCCCGTGGAGCTCGATTGGCCGTTCACCCGCGAGGACGTGATCGCGCTGCTCGGCTCATGAGTCCGGCGCCGGCGCGAGCCGGAAGAATCGCCGGGCGTTGGCCGTGGTGGCCGCCGTCACCGCCTCCTCGCCGATGCCGTAGAGCTCGGCAAGCTGGCGAACCACCCAGCGCCAGCAGAGCCGGCTCGTTGCGGCGGCCGTGGGCGTCCGGCGGCGCGTTATGGGGCCGCAGGAACGGCGCGTCGGTTTCGATCAGCAGGCGAGACAGCGGAATTCGCGGCACCAGCTCGCGCAGCGGGCCGCCGCGCCGGCGGTCGCACACCCAGCCGGTGATGCCGATCAGGCAGCCGAGCGCCAGATACGGTCTCGAGGTCGGCGGCGCTGCCGGTGAAGCAATGCACCACCACGCCCGACGCTCCATGCTCGCCGCTTCGCGCAGGCACCCGGCCACAGTGTCGCCGGCGTCCCGGTCGTGGACGAATACCGGCAGGTCGAGGTCTGCTGCCAGGGTGAGCTGTTCGCAGGAACAGCCGCTCCTGGTCGGCGCAGGGCGAGAAATTGCGATGAAAATCGAGCCCTGTCTCGCCGATGGCCACCACGCCGGGCCGGCGCCGCCAGGGCGGCGATTTCCCGTCGCCACTCCGGCGGCGCCTCGGCGGCATGGTGGGGGTGGATGCCGGCCGTCGCCGAAAGGAAGCCGGGCGGTGCATCGGCCAGCCAGGTCGGCGGCGGCGTGGCTGCTGGCGAGATCGGTGCCGGTGACGATCATGTGTTCGATCCCGGCGGCCCGTGCCCGCGCGACTACCGCGTCCCGGTCCGGGTCGAACTGGCCGTGAAGCAGGTTGACGCCGATGTCGATCATCACGGACCTGTCGCCGGCTCAGTCGAGCACGGTATCGATGCTCCCGATCATGGGGCCGGGGCTGCCCAGAAGCTGGCCGTAAACCTGGGTGAAGGCCAGCACGTTCTTCACGTAGTTGCGGGTCTCGTTGAAAGGAATGCGCTCGATCCAGACGTCCATCGGGGCGTCCTCCCGCTCGCGCACCCACCGATCCACCCGGTTCTCGCCGGCATTGTAGGCTGCCGCCGCCAGCGGCCGCCGGTTGTCGTAGCGGGCCAGCAGCCGGGCCAGATGGTGACCGCCGAGCTCTACGTTCAGGTCGGGGTCGTACAGGTCGGCGACCGACGGCGGCGCAACACCCAGGCGATTGGCGACCAGAGCCGCGGTGGGTCTCATGAGCTGCATGAGCCCGCGGGCGTCGGCCCCGGACCTGGCGCGCGGATCGAACGCGCTCTCCTGTCGGGCCACCGCCATGAGAAACGGCTGCGGCACGCTGGTGGCGCGGCTGATGCGCTCGAATACCTCGGGGTATGCCAGGGGAAACCGCAGGTCCAGGTCGTCCCGCAGATCCGCCTCGTTGGCCGTGAAGATGCTCTGGGCGATCCAGCCCGCCTGACGGGCGAGCTGGGCGGCGTAGAACTGCTCGGTGGGCGAAAGCTTCGGCAGCAGCGCGTACCATTCCCGCCGGGCGTTGATCAGGTCGCCGACCGCGTAAAGCTCGAGAGCCCGGGCCACGGCGGGCTGCCGTTGCAGGGCCGCCAGCTGCTCCGGGTCCGCCTCGCGGGGCGCGGAGTTCATGCGCGCCTGCCGTCCCAGGCGCTCCGCCGCCAGGAACCCGTAGTAGTTGCGCTCCCGCGACAGCGCGTCGAACGTCAGCCTGGGCGCGTTCCGAGCCGAGCCGGGTGGCCGCCAGCGCCCGGGCCAGCCAGTACTGCCAGCGCAGGGTGCTCTTTGCGCTCGTCGGGCATCTGCCCGACGTAGAAGATCGCGTCCTGCCAGCGCTCGGCCCGCACCGCGGCGTCCGCCATGCCCTCGGAGAAGTCGGCGGACAGTCCGGTCAGCCGGTGCGGCGGGAACATACCATGCCCGCGCCTGGGCCAGCAGAATGGTTTCCGTGAGAGCCTGAGCTTCGGCGGCCTGAAGGCGTGGCCGTCCTGGTAGCGCTGCCAGGCTCTTGGCTGCCGCATCCGGATCCCGAGCGGCCAGCCGCTCGATGCCGTGGGCGATGATCGTGCGGGTGTAGGGCGAGTCGTCGGGTATCACGCCGGCACGGGTGATCCGCTCGGGCTCCGTGTGGACCTGGTACAGCGCCTTGGCCCACGGCTCGAGGGGGCCGTCGAAGAACCGCAGCAGATAGCGCGCCCAGACGCCGCTGCCCGCCCCCAGCGCCAGGTTCAAACGCTGCCAGGCCTCGGCCTCCGTCAGGCGTCCGGCGCCGATCCACACGTCGAACAGCGGATCGCACGCCTCGGGCTGGGAATAGCGGCACCAGCCACAGCTCGGCCACGCCGTCCAGCGCCTCGTCCCGATGATCGGTGGCCAGCAGCGCGCGCCTGTGGTAGCAGCGCAGTGCCGGCGTCGCTGGTCTGCTGGTAGTTGTCCAGCAGCCTCTGCCACTGGTGGCGGGCGCCGAGAGTTCCGCAGCCAGCGGATAGTGCAGCACCCGCCGCGGCGGGCAGGTCGCCGTGGCTGTGACAGGAATGTCCGCATCTCCTGGTCGCTGACGGCCGTCCGAGCAGGCGGCTGCTGATCCAGTAGTAGTCGAGGTACGGTGCCAGCACGTAATCCGCCAAGCGTCCTTGCGGGCTTGCCGAATTGTTCGGTCTCGCCCGCGGTCAGCTGCTCGAGAGCCTGCCGGTAGGCCTGGCGCTGCTCGTCAGATTCAGCGGAGAGGCGGACAGCGCCGGGCGTCAGCGCCACGAGCTGCGCGAGCGCGGCCGCCAACGCGGTGGCAGTGTCGGCAGGAGCCTCCGCTCCCAGCGCACAGGATCGCATGCGGGGCCGCCGGTTCAGGATGGTGCCTGCTCCTCCTGCTGCCCGACCCGGACCGCCAGCACGTCGCAGCTCGCGCCGTGCAGCACGCCGTTGGCGGTGGAACCGAGCAGCAGAGCCAGCCCGTGGCGCCCGTGGCTGCCGACGACGATCACGTCCGCGCCCACCGACTGCGCGGTTCGGTGAATCTCGCTCTCGGGGCGGCCGAAGATCAGGTGCTGGCGTGCGAGTCGGGAACGTTCAGCTGCGGCGAAAACTCGGCCAGGTGGGATTTGGCCTGCTCGTGGATCTGGTCCTGAACGGTGGACAGATCCATCGGGATGTCGCCGCCGTAGGCGAGCGAGAGCGGCTCGATGACGTGCACTACGTGCAGTTCGGCGCCGAACGCCTCGGCCAGCTTTCTCGCCCGTTCGGCGACCGACGTTCGACTCCTCCGTCAGATCCACGGCGAGGACGATGCGACGATAGTCAGACATGTTGCTCCCCGGAGTCGATTGCGGCGACGATACACAGAATCCACAAGCCCCACAACACGCGGCCGGCGCAGTCTGTCAGTGGCATGTAGCGCAGCTGCGCGGCCCTGTGGAAGCCGCTGGCGGCGAAGGAGTGTCGATGTTGGTCTGGATCATCATATCTCGTTTTCATTGTAGCTTTCGGCCCCATTCTGTGGCTCCGGCCGAGCGCCAGCCGCGCGCCTGTCGCCGCGCTGCGCCAGCGGCGTACCGGCAGGGGCATGCGCGTCGAGCTGCGGCGCTTGCCGGGCGACGACCTTACGCCGGAGCAGCGGGTGACCGCCGGCGGCCGAGCACTCGACACCACGCCGCGAGTGCGCCGCCTACGTCATGCCCCTTGCCCGCGCGGCTGCGAGCGTCTGCCGTCCTGTTCGGCTGCTGCGCGGCGGCGACGGTCAGCGCGGCTGCCCGGGATGGAAGTTCGAGCCGGACAGCGGCCCGACCTCCGGCACCTGCGGCGGCTGCTGGAGGCGCTGGCGCCGTCGCTGGCGCGCTGCCGACGACGTCGTGGCAGTGGAATCGAACCGCTCGAGCGTCGCCGGCTATTGGCTCGAAGGCCCCGGAACCGCGCCGCTGAACGGGTCGACTCGCTGGCCGCGCGGCTCGCCGCGCTGGCGGGCGCTGCACGTCGCTCGAGCAGCCGGCTGGAGCAGGAGAGCGAACCCGGAAACATTTGACACTGCTTTCGGGCTCGCCTTATAACGGCGCGGCAATTTTCCCCCCAGGAGGTCCATGGGTCGTTCCCTCGTCATCGTCGAATCCCCTGCCAAGGCGAAGACCATCAACCGCTATCTGGGCAAGGATTTCGTCGTCAAATCCAGTGTCGGACACATCCGCGACTTGCCCGTGGGCGGGCAGACCACGGACCCGAAAGCAGCGCGCGAAGCAGGCCGCGAAGACCCGCAAGCTGTCACCGGAGCAGAAGGCCGAACGGCAGAAGCGCCGCGCTCGGGAGCGCCTGATCAAGCGCATGGGCGTCGATCCCGAGCACGACTGGCGGGCCGACTACCAGGTGCTGCCGGGCAAGGAGAAGGTGGTCAAGGAGCTTGCGCGGCTGGCCGCCAACGCCGACGCCATCTATCTGGCCACCGACCTCGACCGGGAAGGGGAAGCCATCGCCTGGCATCTGCGCGAGACCATCGGCGGCGATCCGCCCGCTACCGGCGCGTCGTGTTCAACGAGATCACCCGCAAGGCCATCCAGGAGGCGTTCGCCGAGCCGGGCGAGCTCGAACATGAATCGGGTGAACGCCCAGCAGGCCCGGCGCTTCCTCGACCGGGTCGTCGGCTTCGAGCTTTCGCCGCTGCTCTGGTCGAAGGTGGCCCGCGGGCTATCGGCCGGCCGGGTCCAGTCGGTGGCGGTGCGGCTGGTGGTGGAGCGCGAACGGGAGATCCGCGCCTTCGTGCCGGAGGAGTACTGGGAAGGCTTCGCGGACCTCCGGCGTGCCGGCGCCGCCGAGTCGGAGCAGCCGCGCCGGTTTCAGGTGGTCAAGGACCGCGGCGAGAACTTCCGCCCGAGCGACGGCGACACCGCCCACGAGGCCATGGCCCGGCTCGAGAAGTGCACCTTCACCGTCGCCAATCGGGAGGACCGGCCGACCCGCAGCAGGCCGTCGGCGCCGTTCATCACCTCTACCCTGCAGCAGGCAGCGAGCACCTGGCTCGGGTTCAGCGTGAAGAAGACGATGACCCTGGCCCAGCGGCTCTACGAGGCGGGCTACATCACTTACATGCGTACCGACTCCACCAATCTGAGCACCGAGGCGGTGGCTGCCTGCCGCGATTACATCGGCAAGGAGTTCGGCGAGCGTTATCTGCCGGAGACGCCGGCCACCTACGCCAGCAAGGAGCAGGCGCAGGAAGCCCACGAGGCCATCCGGCCGTCCAACGTGGCTACCCGGCCGGAGATGCTCTCGGGCATGGACGACGCGGTCCGCCTGTACCGGTTGATCCACGCTCAGTTCCTGCGCTGCCAGATGCCGGCCGCCGAGTACCTGTCCACCACGGTTCAGGTGAACGCCGGCCGCCAGACCACGGGTGACGCAGCCCAGGCGGACGAGTTCGAGCTGCGCATCCGCGGCCGGATTCTGAGATTCGACGGTTACACGCGGGTGGCCATGACCGACCGGCGGGACCGGGGCTCCTCCGAGGACGGCGCGGAGAGGGCGCCCCAGGCGCGGGACGAAGACCGGCCGCTGCCCGACTACCGGGTGGGCGAGACCCTGCCGCTGGCCGGCGTGGAAGCCGTTCAGCACTTCACCAAGCCATCGCCGCGCTACTCGGAGGCGAGCCTGGTCCGGGAGCTCGAGAAGCGCGGCATCGGCAGGCCCTCCACCTACGCCGCGATCATTTCCACGATTCAGGAGCGTGGCTACGTCTCGCTGCGCAACCGCCGCTTCCACGCCGAGAAGATCGGCGAGCTGGTGACCGACCGGCTGGTGGAGCAGTTTCGCAACCTCATGGACTACGGTTTCACCGCCGAGCTCGAGCAGGAGCTCGACCGGATCGCCGAGGGCGACCTGGAGTGGAAGCGGGTGCTGAACGAGTTTTACGGCGACTTCAGCAATCGTCTGGATGAAGCTCAGGATGCGAAGCGCGGTATGCGCACCAACGATCCTACCAACACCAACATACTCTGCGAGCGCTGCGGTCGTCCCATGCAGGTGCGCAATGCCAGCACCGGGGTGTTTCTCGGCTGCTCGGGATACAACCTGCCGCCCAAGGAACGGTGCACCCACACCGTCAACCTCATTCCCGGGGACGAGGTGGTGGATGTGGACGACGACGAGAGCGAGTCGCGCCTGCTTCGCGCCAAGCACCGCTGCCCGACGTGCGGCGCGCCCATGGACAGCTACCTGATCGACGAGAATCGCAAGCTCCACCTTTGCGGCAACAATCCGGACTGCCCCGGCTACGAGGTGGAGAAGGGGCAGTTCCGGATCAAGGGCTACGAGGGCCCGGTGATCGAGTGCGACAAGTGCGGCGCCGAGATGCAGCTCAAATCCGGGCGGTTCGGCAAGTACTTCGGCTGCACGTCCGAGGCCTGCAGCAACACCAGAAAGCTCCTGCGCAGCGGCGAGCCGGCACCGCCCAAGGCGGACCCGGTGCCTATGCCGGAGCTGCCCTGCGAGACCGTCGACGACCATTACCTGCTGCGGGACGGCGCGTCGGGCATCTTTCTTGCTGCCAGCCAGTTTCCCAAGAACCGCGAGACCCGGGCGCCACTGATCCGCGAGATCAAGCCTCACGCCAACGAGCTCGACCCGAAGTTTCACTATCTGCTGGACGCTCCCGAGCAGGATCCGGACGGTCGGCCGACGGTGGTGAGATACTCTCGCAAGGACCGAGTGCAGTATGTACAGTCCGAGGAGGCCGGCAAGGCCACCGGATGGCGGGCCGTTTACCGAGACGGCCGCTGGGTCGCCGAAGACGCCCGCAAGGCGCCGAACGTCCGCCCGGGGCAAGGCGGGAAGCGGCCGCGGCAACGAGAAGCGCCCCGCCCGCGGCCGGTCGGCGTCCGCCGGGAAAGGGCGCACCGGCAAGCGCCGCGCCTCCGGTCGCGGGAAGGGCCCTGGGGATTGATCAGGTCGGTGGCACGGGCGCCGGCCACCAGAGGAGCCGATGAGCACGCTATTGGAAATCACCGAACTCGCGAATGGCGACGTGGTACTGCGGGAGGCGGATGCGGAGGCGGAATCGAAGAACGAGCCGCTGGTGCGTATCCGCTTCTCGGGTGAGGTCCGAGACATGCTTGGGAAGGACGTCGTGAGCGTGGCGGAGGCAATGATCGACGCCGCGACGGAGTACCTCGAGACGGAATCGGAGGACGTCCCGGAGGACGATTCGGAGCCGCCGCCGATCGTTCACTGACCCCCCCGCGCGACGCGGTCGTCACGTGCCGCGGCGAATCACCCCCACGCTCTGACCTTCGATGTGAAAATCCTGGGTGGTGAGGTCGACCTCGATGGGCTGGTAGCGGTCGTTCTCCGGGAGCAGCAGCACCCGGCTCCGCTGCCGGGTACGCTGAAACCGCTTCACCGTCACCTCGTCGTCCACCCGCGCTACCACGATCTGGCCGTTGGCGGCGTCGGGTGTCTTGTGAACGGCGAGCAGGTCGCCGTCGAGAATGCCGACGCCGCTGCATACTGTCCCCCCGCACGCGCAGCAGAAAGTCGGCCCGCGGGCGGAAGAAGCCGCTGGGGATGTCCACGTGGTCTTCGATGTTCTCCTGGGCGAGGATCGGGTCGCCGGCGGCCACCCGGCCGACTACCGGCAGCCCGGGAAGCTCCGGCAGACGGATGCCGCGGGAGGTACCCGGGATCATCTCGATGGCGCCCTTGCGGGCCAGCGCCTTCAGGTGCTCCTCGGCGGCGTTGGGTGATTTGAAGCCGAGCTTGCGGGCGATGTCCGCGCGGGTGGGCGGATAGCCGGTGTCGTCGATGTGGCGTCTGATGAGTTCGAGAACCTGGGCTTGGCGGGGCGTCAGGGTTTCCATGGGCGGCTCCGTCTCGATGCCTGGCTGAATATACAGTGATGTGGAATTATATACAGTGAACTTAGCGTTTGCACACCCCCCTCGGCGTGCATAACATCCATTGCAACCGGGCTGGAATTCGGGTGGGGGAGCCTGCAGTGGGCGTTTCTCTTGCAGTATTGATGGTGGAGGCAGCCGCTGCGTGCAGCGCGGCTGCCGCCATGTCCGCCGTCGGGCGCCGGGCAGGCCGGTGATCGTCATCGCGATTGCGGCGCTGCTCGCCGTCTGGGCCGGCCGTGCCGGCGCCGGAGGGCTGGCCTTGGACGCTCTTCCCCTCTCGGGCATGACCCCCGAGCAGCAGGGACTGGCGGTATTCCGCGAGAAGGACCGGCGCGAGTCGGGCTATGGGGATCTCGAGGTGGACCTGGAGATGATCCTGCGCGACCGCCGCGGCGCCGAGTCCCGCCGGGAGCTTTCCATCAGTCAGCTCGAGGTCGCCGGACGACGGCGACCGTCTGCTGGTGGTATTCGACACCCCCAAGCCCATCCGCGGCACGGCGCTGCTGGCCTACAGCCACCTCCAGGGGCCGGACGATCAATGGCTTTATCTGCCGGCGCAGCGACGAGTCAAGAAGATCGCCTCGCGCAACAAGTCCGGCCCGTTCCTCTCCAGTGAGTTCGCCTACGAAGACCTCGCGCTGCAGGACGTCGACAAGTTCACCTACAGGATGCTGGCCAAGAGCCCTGCGGCGACACGAGTGCCTCAGGATCGAGCGGGTGCCGCTGGACGAATATTCCGGCTACTCGCGGGAAGAGGTGCTGCTCGACGCGCTCCACCCTTCGGGTGGAACAGCGTCGACTACTACGACCGGCATGGCCGGCCGCTGAAGCGGCTGACGGAGGAAGGCTACGAGCTCTATGAAGACCGGTACTGGAAGCCTCGGCGGATGTTCATGGAGAACCTGCAGACCGGCAAGACCACCGAGCTGCTGTGGAACGAGTATCGGTTCGACAACGGCCTGCTGGCGGACCGTGACTTCTCCACCAACGCGCTGAAGAGGGTCCGGTGATCCCGACGGCGTGCGCCGGCGGCTGGGCTGCTGGCGGCGCTGTCCCTGGCGGGACAAGGCGCGCACGCTGCCGCGGGAGAGCAACTGGTGCTCGGCAGCTTCCGCGACCGGAGCAACGCCGACCGCTGGGCGGCGCAGATGGCGGACACCCTCGCCCACCACTTTCGGGTGGAAGCCGTCGCACCGGGACGACGGCGTCTGGTATCGGGTGCGCACGGCCGACCTCGAGGCCGGGGAGCGGAGCGGCGCCGAAGCTGCCGCCCGGGCCCAGGGTCTTTCGGCCTGGCTGATCCGCGGCCCTACGGATGCCGGGGACGGTACCTCGTCTCGTCCGCGTCGGCGGCGGCCGCCGCGGCGCCGATGGCCGACGCGGCAATCCGTCCGAGCCCGACCGTTCGCCACACGCGGACGCCGTCCAGGCCGCCGGCCACGGTGTCCACGGATCTTGACCTCGGCCTGCAGACCCGCAGCTACGGCCGGACCGGCATCGACGGTCAGGGCCGCTTCGAGCCCTCACGTGTCGGCCGCGTCTCGAGTACTACCGGGCCTGGGACAACGACCGCTCCAGCTTTACCTTCACGCCGTTCGGCGGCTAGACGGCGAGGACGACAAGCGCACCCACGCGGACTCCGGGAGCTTTTTATCTCCCGGGTCGGCACCGACTGGGAGGTGCACGCGGGCTTCCGGCAGATCTTCTGGGGCGTGACCGAGTTCGAGCATCTGGTGGACATCATCAATCAGACCGACCTGGTGGAGAACATCGACGGCGAAGACAAGTTGGGACAACCCATGGTCCAGCTCTCCCTGGTCCGAGACTGGGGCATCGTCGACATCTTCGCCCTCACCGGATTCCGTGAGCGTACGTTTCCCGGCGAGCACGGCCGGCTGCGCAGCGTGCTGCCGGTGGACACCCACCATGCCCGCTACGAGTCCGGCGCCGGCCGCCATCGGGTCGACGCCGCGATACGCTGGTCGGATCACATGGGGCCGCTGAACTTCGGCATCTATCACTTCTCGGGCACCAGCCGCGACCCGAGCTTCGTCGACCGAGATGCGCGACGGCAAGCCGGTGCTGGTGCCCGAGTACGACGTCATCGACCAGACCGGATTCGATGGCCAGGCCATCTTCGGCGACTGGGCATGGAAGCTCGAAGCCATCACCCGCAGCGGCCAGGGCGCCCTCCGGCGACCGCTACTATGCCTACGACGCCGGCTTCGAACGCACCCTGGTGGGGGTGTTCGGCACCCGCAGCGACCTCGGGGTGGTGATGGAGTACATGTACGATCAGCGGGACGAATTAAGCCTATGACACGCTGTTCGAGCACGATCTGGCGCTGGGTGCGCGATGGCGGGCCAACGATGTGGCCGACACCACCGCGCTGCTCGGCTTCATCCACGACGTGAAAACCGGCGAATACCTGTTGAGTCTCGAGGCCAGCCGACGCATCGGAACGTCCTGGACCGCGGATCTCGAAGGCCGGGCGTTCGGCGGCGCCCACCCGCTGCCGGGCGGCCTTGCCGGACTTTCGCAGCCTGGACGCCGGGGAGAAGAGCCAGCCCCTGCAGAACGACGACTACGTTCAGCTCGAGCTGACCCGCTATTTCTGAGGCGACTTCGCACATGGAGCACGTGACCGAGTATCCCCGGCAAACGCCTGGGTTCTGGAAGTATTCGGCATGGTGCTGGGCACCGCGCTGGTGCACCTGCTGGCGCGGGTGGTCATGAAGCGCTTGGCGGGCCAGCTCGCGCGTACCCGCAACGTTTACGACGACGCGCTGCTGGAGGCGGCGCGCGGGCCCACATCGGCGTGCTGCCCCGCATCGTCGCCGACGTGGAGAGCATGCTCCGGCACCACCCCGACATCGACCAGACCCGCACGCTCATGGTCAACTTCGTGAGCTTCGGTGCCTCGTCCCTCGATTTCATGGTGTACACCTTCACCCGCACCGTCGTCTGGTCGGAATACCACGCGGTCAAGCAGGACGTGCTGTTCCGGATCGCCGACATCATCGCCGGTCTGGGCGGCGAGGTCGCCTTCCCGACTCGCATGCTGCACGTCGCGGCACCTGACGGAGCCCATGCTCCTGTGGGGGTGGAAGCGTCGACCGGGGTCGGAGCGCCCTCCGGGGCCGAGGCACGGGCGTGATCCGCGGTCAGGGTACCGGTGTCGGCGGACCGCCGCCCGCGGTGCTGGCGGCCCGCGCCCGGGGCGAGCTGGTGGTGAGCGCGGAGGAGGTCACCGCCGCCGTCGACCGCTTGTCGGTACGCCTGTCGGTCGATCTCTTCGACGCCGATCCGCTGGTGCTGACGGTGATGCACGGGGCCATGTCGTTCGCCGGCGCGCTGCTGCCGCGGCTCGGCTTTCCGCTGCAGGTGGGCTATCTGCACGTGGGCCGATACCGGGACCAGACCCATGGCGGCCGGCTGGTGTGGCACGCCGAGCCGGCCTACGAGGTACGCGGGCGCACGGTGCTGATCGTCGACGACGTGCTCGACCGCGGCGATACTCTGGCGGAGCTCGTCCGCTGGGGGCGCGATGCCGGCGCGGCACGGGTGCTGACCGCCGTGCTGGCGGACAAGCAGATCGACGCGCCGCGCCCGGTACGGGCGGACTACGCAGCCGCTGCGCTGCCCCGACCGATATCTGTTCGGCTGCGGCATGGACTTCCGCGGCTACTGGCGGAACCTGCCGGCGATCTACGCGCTGCCGCACGATCTGGAGACCGCCTGATGGAGTGGGCCGTCATCGGCGGCTCCGGCGTCCTCGACGCTGGTCCGCGACTTCGAGCCCGTTGCCACCCCGCGTTCCCGTTACGGGGCGGCCTCGGCCACGGTCCGGCGGGGCCGCATCGGCGGCCGTGAGGTGGTGTTTCTGCCGCGTCACGGCGCGTCCGACGCCGGCGCGGCGCACCCTATTGCACCGCATCTCATCAACTACCAGGCCAACGTCGACACGCTGTGCGGGCTCGGCGTCAGGGGCATCGTCGCGCTGAACACGGTGGGCGGCATCTGCGCCGACGCCCGCGCGGGGTCCATCTTCCTGCCGCATCAGATCATCGACTACACCTGGGGCAGGCGCATACCTTCAGCGACGCCGAGGCGCTGATCCATGCCGACTTCGCCGATCCGGTGGATGAGCCCCTGCGCCTGTCGCTGCTGGCCGCGGCCGCGTTCCTGCGGGCGTGGAGGTCGTCGACGGCGGCGTGTACGGCTGCACCCAGGGCCCGCGCTTCGAGACGGCGGCGGAGATCGAGCGGATGGCCAGAGACGGCTGCGACCTGGTGGGAATGACGGCCATGCCGGAAGCAGCGCTGGCGAGGGAGCGCGAGGTGCCGTATGCCATGGTCTCGCTGGTGGTCAACCCGGCCGCCGGCCGAGCCGTCAACCCGTTCGATATGACGGTGATCGCCCGGGTGGCCGTCGAAGGCATGGAGCGGGTCGCGCGGCTACTGCTTGCCTTCTTCGAGAGCGGTGTAAGCCTCTGACAGCGAATCGGGGATCTGCACCGGGTCGATCCGGACCAGTATCCCGAGCTTGGGATGATCCAGATAATGCAGCTCGCCGCTGCGCATGCGGCGGCTCTCGTGGAGCTGCATGTAACCCGCCGGCATCAGCTCGTCGACGGTGAGACCGGGCCCGCTGTCATCCAGGGCACCGGCTCGGGCCCGGCGGGCGGTATGGCGCGGTTCACCGGATGGCGCCCGAGCAGCGGCTCGAGGTAGTAAAGGGCGGTGCTGGAAGTGCAGATAACGGCCGAGAGTCACCTCGAACGAGCCTTCCAGCCCGTCATGGTCGCCGTAGCGGGGCCCGCGCTGAATCCACAGCGCCTGGGGCGCGTCCCGTGGCGGCACGGGCTGCAGCCAGCGGCCGTGCAGCAGCACCTGATAGCCGCCGCGGCGGACGAGGGCGCGGGCCTCGCCGCTGAGGGTGAAGGTATCCGTGGGCAGCCAGCGATAGCTGCTCGCCTGCAGGTGTCTTCGAAGCTCGCCCAGCTGCGCGGAGGAAGTCCAGCAGCGGGTCGGGCGCCAGCTCGGGTCGATGGCGCGGAGGCTCGACGCCGGCCGTCGTCGGTGCCCGTCGGCTCGGTGGGGGCGGGCGGCCGGCCTGATCCCGGCGCGGCGGCGCCGACGGTAGCTGGAGCTGGCGCAGCTCCGGCGGCAGGCTCGACAGATCGAGAGACGGGAATGTCAGGCACGCGCGGGTGACGGGGTCGAGCCGCACAGCTCCGACACCGGCGTCACTCGTCGGAAACTCTGCAGCACGCGTGGCAGGGGCAGGGGCGCCTGCACCAGCTCCTCGTCGCTGTCGTGGTCCTCCACCTGGGGTCGCTGGAACACCACCACTTCGGTGTAGTACCAGTGGCGGCTCAGGTGATCCTCGAGCGTCTTTCCTCGGCAGGTGACGCCGCGTGCAGCGCGGCCGCGAGCAGCAGCCAGCGGCATGCCGAGAAGCGCGGCTGCGAGGCGAAGAGCGGCGGAGCCCGCCTGGACGGGCCGCCATCAGGCGCTGACCGCGCGGCCGGCGTCGAGCGCCGCCTTCCAGCCGCTCGAGCAGCGCCGCCGCGAACGCTCGCGCGACTCGAAGTCGGGGAGCTTGCCGAGACACCCGCAGGGTGGTGGCGCCGTCCAGGCGGTAGGTGGCGCTGTGGGTCTGCACCAGCGAGACGATGGTGGTGGGATCGACCCGGGTATCGTGATTGAACTCGACCCGGCCGCCGTCGTTGCCGAGGTCCAGCCGGCGGATGCCGAGGGTCTGCATGCGCGAGCTTCAGCGCCGGTCACCTGGAAGAGCTGGTTCAGCGGTTCCGGCGGCAGCCCGAAGCGGTCCACCACCTCCGCCTTGAGGTCAGCGAGCTCTTCGGCTGCTCTCGGCGCTGGCGATGCGCTTGTAGAGAATGAGCCGGGCGTGCACGTCCGGCAGATAGTCATCGGGAATCCGCGCGCCCACGTGGAGGTTCACCTCCTGACTCACCGGCTCCAGCGGCGCGTTCATGTCGGGGGTCTTGCCCTCGCGTATGGCGCGTACCGCGCGCTCCATCATTTGCGTGTACAGAGCGAAGCCCACCGACTCGATCTGTCCGGACTGCTCTTCGCCCAGCAGCTCGCCGGCGCCGCGGATTTCCAGATCGTGGGTGGCGAGGGTGAACCCCACCCCCAGCTCACCGGCGGCTTCGATGGCTTCCAGGCGCTTCACCGCGTCGGCCGTCATGGCCTTCGGGTGCGGCGTCAACAGGTACGCGTAAGCCTGGCGGTGGGACCGCCCCACCCGGCCGCGAAGCTGGTGGAGCTGGGCCAGGCCGAAACGGTCGGCGCGCTCGATGACGATGGTATTGGCGTTCGGCACGTCGATGCCGTTCTCGATGATGGTGGTGCACACGAGGAGGTTCAGCTGGCGGTGATAGAAGTCGTTCATCACCCGCTCGATCTGGCGCTTGGGCATCTGCCCGTGGCCGACGCCGATGCGGGCTTCCGGGATGCGCTCTGCCAGCTCTGCGGCCACCGTCTCTATGGTCTTCACCTCGTTGTGCAGATAGAACACCTGACCGCCGCGCATCAGCTCACGGTTGATGGCTTCCAGGATGACGTGCCATCGCTTCTCCATCACGAAGGTCTTGATGGACAGGCGCCGCGCCGGCGGCGTGGCAATGATGGACAGGTCGCGCATGCCGCTCATGGCCATGTTCAGGGTGCGCGGAATGGGGGTGGCGGTGAGGGTGATCACGTCCACCTCGGCACGCAGCGCCTTCATCTGCTCTTTCTGGCGCACGCCGAAGCGGTGCTCCTCGTCGATGATGACCAGCCCCAGGTCGTGGAATTTCCTCGCGTGACCGAGCAGCTTATGGGTGCCGACGACGATGTCGACGACACCGCTCTCCATGCCCCGCACCACGTCGGCCACCTCGGTGTCGGAGCGCATGCGCGAGAGCGACTCGATCTGCACCGGCCAGTCCGCGAAGCGGTTGCGCAGGGTGTCGAAGTGCTGCTGTGCCAGCAGAGTCGTCGGTACCAGCAGCACCACCTGCTTGCCGCTCTGCACCGCCAGGAACGCGGCGCGCATGGCCACCTCGGTCTTGCCGAATCCCACGTCGCCGCAGATCAGCCGATCTGTGGCGACCTCCGTGCACAGATCCTCGATGGTATCGTCGATGGCCTTCTGCTGATCGGCCGTCAGCTCGAACGGGAACTGCTCGGCGAAGCGCTGGTACTCGGGGCCCGGCCGCGCGAAACGGAACCGCGGATTGGCCTCGCGGCGGGCGTAGATGTTGAGCAGCTCGGCAGCCACGTCGTACGCTTTCTCGGCCGCCCGGCGCTTGGCTTTCTCCCACTGGTCCGAGCCGAGGCGGTGAAGGGGCGCCAGGCCGGGCTCCGCTCCCGTGTAGCGGCTGATCAGATGCAGCGACGTCACCGGCACGTAGAGCTTGGCCTGGTCGGCGTACTCCAGGGTCAGGAACTCGTGAGGCGTGTCGTCGATGGTGAGGGTCTGCAGCCCCTGATAGCGGCCCACGCCGTGCTCGATGTGCACCACCGGCTCGCCCACGTGCAGCTCGGTGAGGTTCTTGATGATCTGCTCGGGATCGAGGGCCCGGCCCAGGCGCTGCCGGCGTTCCTGCACCTGATGGCCGAAGACCTCGCTTTCGGTCACCACGCGGATGCCGTCGGTGATCAGCCCTTCGTCCAGCGGCGCGATGGTGATGCACGCGTCGGCGTCGGCGGCGAGGAAAGCGGCGAAGCTGTCCACCTCTTTCGGCTGAACCCCGGCCCGGGAGAGGAATTCCCAGAACACCTCGCGTCGCCCCGCGGTGTCGGCTACGAACAGAGTGCGCGCCGGGCGGGCGCCGAGGAAGGCGGTCAGCGCCGCGGCGGGATTCGCGGGCGCGGGGGTTCGCCTCGACGTTCGGCACCGGTTCGCTGTCGAAGGTCACGGCGTGCCGTCCCGGCCGGCCGAGCTGCACCCGGCCGCATCGGTTCAGGGCCGCGCGCAGCGCGTCCTGCCGCAGATACAGATCGTCCGGGGGTAGAATCGGCCGCTCCACGTCGTGGCGCAGACTCTCGTAGCGTTGGTCCACATCGGTGAGGAACTGGTCGGCCGCCTCTTCGATGCCCGGGTCCTCCACGAACACGGTGCCGGCAGGCAGGTAGTCGAACAGGCTCTCGAGCTGGTCGAAGAAGAACGGCAGGTAGTACTCGACGCCGCTCGGCGGAATGCGGTGACTCACGTCCTGGTAGACGCTGGCCCGGCGCACGTCGACGTTGAACGTGTTGTGCCAGCGGTCCCTGAAACGGGCGATCGCGGCGTCGTCGAAGGGGAACTCCCGGGCGGGCAGCAGGCTGATGCGCGGGAGATGCTCCACCGTCCGCTGCGACTCCGGATCGAACGTGCGCAGACTCTCGATCTCCTCGTCGAACAGGTCCACCCGCACCGGAGACTCCGAGCCCATGGGAAAGATGTCCATGAGCGAGCCGCGGACGGCGTACTCGCCGTGGCCGGTGACGGTGTCGACGGCGGCGTAGCCGGCGGCTTCCAGGCGCTTGCGCTCGGCGTCGATGTCGTAGCGCTGGCCCACCTCGAGGCGCATGGCGCGGCCGTCGACGAACGACCTCGGCACCACCCGCTGCAAGCAGGGTACGCACCGGAACCACCAGCACCGAGCCGCCCCGCGCCTGCTGCGGAAAGGCCCGCAGGGCCATGAGGGTGGTCAAGCGCTCCGAGACGATGTCCTGATGGGGCGAGAACGCGTCGTAGGCGAGGGTCTCCCAGTCCGGGAACTGCAACCGCTCGAGATCCGGATCGTAGAACTCGATCTCCCGCAGCCAGCGCTGGGCGGACGAGGTATCGCGGGCGATGAGCACGGTGAGGCCGTGATGCGCCGCGGCGGCACGAGCCACCGCCAGCCCGGCGGCTCCGGCGTGCAGACCCTGCCACTGGCTGCGCTGGCCGGCGCCGGGCGGCGCCGGCGGCGCGAAGGGATCACGGCGGCCGTGATCTCGGCTCTGGTTCATCTGGGTCGACATGCTCTGGTGGTGAAGGTCCGTTGATGCGGCGGCGGTTCGATGAGCGGCTCGCAGGGTTGTGAGAAGGGCGGGTATTCTACGAGTTTGGCGGCAAGGAGTCAGTGAACGGGTGAAGCACGTGATCTGGGCGTTGGTCACCGTAGCAGCCTTCCTGATCGGCATGGACGTGGGCCGCGAGCAGCGGACGACGGTCCCCGGCGGGCCGCCTGCGAGCGGTGGCACCGGGTCTGGTTCGGCGGCGGTCGGCGGCCGCGCGACGGTCCCCGCGGATGCTCGCGCCAGCGCCGGCCGGGCACCGTCCGCGTCGGACTGGACGGCGTCCCTCGACCGGCTCGACGAGTTGACCCGGAGCGGCGAATCGGCGGCGGCAGTCGCGTTGAGTGGACGGCTGCTCGGGGATCTCCAGAGGCTGGCCCGGGACGGCGAGGTGGGCCGGGCGGACCATCTGCTCGGAGCCTACCTGGAGCGCAATCCGCAGGACCCCGATGCTTACCTGCTGGAGTCGGACCTCAGGCAGATGCAGGGCCGCCAGGCCGCCGCTCTGGCGCCGCTGCTCGACCTGCTGGAGTTCGCCGACGATCCGGCGGTAGTCGCGCGTGCCCGTGACCGTCTGGCGCTGCTGGTGAACGCCCGGGAAGCGCAGCTTGCCAACACCGGGGACGTTGCTGCGTTGATTCGCTTGTTCCAGGATCTTTCGCAGCGCGATCCCGGGTTCGACGGCCATCGGCTGCGGCTCGTTCATTGGCTGCTGCAGGCGGGCCGGGTGGACGATGCCGAGCAGGTTCTGGCGGAGACCGGCACGGCTGGGGTGGATCCCCGCGAGCGTGAGGATCTGGCGGAGCAGGTACGGGCGGCCCGCAGCGGGCTGCCGCTGGAGCGGCGCGACGACGGCTCCTGGCACGTGCGTGCCCGCATGGGCGGTGCGCCGCTGGATCTGCTGGTGGACACGGGCGCCACCACGACGGCCATTTCCCGCGCTCGCGCCGACGCCATGGCTGCCGAGCCCACCGGCGTCCGGGTGAAGGTTCGCACCGCCAACGGGGTGGTGGAATCGGAGGTGCATCGGGTGTCGCCGGTCGACATCGGCGGTGTCCACCTGGACTCCCTGAACGTGCTGGTGCTGGACGGCCCGCTGCCGAAGGGCGCAGACGGACTTCTCGGCATGGACGTGCTGAGCCGCTTCCCCGCGATCCCCGGCGTCGGCACGGCGGCCGCTTCCGCCGAACCATGATGCCGCTGTTCCCTTGGGGCCAAAGCGCCGACCGCTTGGCACGTCCGCGTTGACGGAGTAAAGTTTCCACAGAAGTGCCCTGTCGGCCAGCGATCAACTCTTTTTTCACATGTGTCCAGGCCGCATGTGCCGTTTTCACATGAGGCTGGTGTTCGTAATGAAGCCTACCGATATATCCGAGCCGAGCTATTTCCACAAGGTGGTGGACTGTCAGTGGGCCTGCCCAGCCCACACCCCGGTTCCCGAGTACATCCGGATGATTGCCCAGGAGCGGTACACCGAAGCGTACATGCTCAACTGGGACTCGAACGTGTTCCCGGGCATCCTCGGCCGCACCTGCGACCGGCCCTGCGAGCCGGCCTGCCGCCGGGTACGCACGGAAGAGAAGCCGGTGGCCATTTGCCGACTGAAACGGGTGGCGGCGGACCACAAGGGCGACATCACCGCCTATCTGCCCCGGGTACCGCGGCGCAAGAACGGCAAGCGGGTAGCGCTGCTCGGCGCGGGGCCGGCCTCCCTGGCGGTGGCCCGCGACCTCCTGCCCCAGGGCTACGAGGTGCACCTGTTCGAGAAGGACCCGAGCGGCGGCGGCATGATGCGCACCCAGATTCCGGCGTTCCGCCTGCCGGCGGACGTGCTCGAGGAAGAGGTCGACCTCATTCTCGACATGGGCGTGGAGTGCCACTTCGGCTACGAGGTCACCAGCATGAAGCAGATGCTGGATCTGGACTTCGACGCCTACTTCGTGGGTACCGGCGCGCCGCGCGGACGTGACCTCGATCTGCCTGGACGCCAGGAGGTGGACGACCACGTTTCCATCGGCATCGACTGGCTCGCCAGCGTCGCCTTCGGCCACACCACGTCCATCAGCGGTAAGGTGATCGTCATGGGCGGCGGCAACACCGCCATGGACTGCTGCCGCACCGCGCGCCGCCTGGGCGCCGACGAGGTCACCGTGGTGGTGCGCTCCGCCTTCGAGGTGATGAAGGCCTCGGAGTGGGAGAAGGAGGATGCCATGAGCGAGGGCATCCCGATCGTCAACAACCGTCCGCCGAAGGAGTTCGTGCACGAGAACGGCAAGCTGAAGGGCGTGGTGTTCGAGTGCGTGAAGCCGGTGAAGGGCGACGACGGCCGCCTGAAATACGTGCCGACCGGCGAGCCGGACGTGTTCATGGAGTGCGACCACGTGCTCATGGCAATTGGCCAGGAAAACCACTGTCCCTGGATCGAGCGGGACATCGGCATCGAGTTCGACAAGTGGGACTGTCCGGTGCTCGACGAGGAGACCTTGCAGTCCAGCAACCGCAAGGTGTTCTTCGGCGGCGACTCGGCCTTCGGCCCCGAGAACATCATCTGGGCCTCGGCTCACGCCCACAAGGCGGCCATCTCCATTCACCTGATGCTCACCGGCCGCGACGTCAAGCGCGACCGGCCGCCGGAAGGCGTCAACCTGATCAGCACCAAGATGGGCATGCACGAGTGGAGCTACGACAGCGAGCACGACCCTGCGAAGCGCTATCTGGTGCCCCACGCGGACAAGAAGAAAGCGCTCGCCAATATCAAGGTGGAGGTGGAGCTCGGCTTCGACCGCGAGCTCGGCGCCCGGGAAGCCCAGCGGTGCCTCAACTGTGACGTGCAAACGGTGTTCGCCGACAACCTCTGCATCGAATGTGACGCCTGCGTCGACATCTGCCCCATGGACTGCATCTCGTTCACCGAGAACGGGGACGAGGACGTTCTGCGGCAGCGGCTGACCGCGCCGGCGCTGAACGCCGACCAGGATCTCTACGTCTCCGGGTCTCTGGGCACGGGCCGGGTGATGGTTAAGGACGAGGACGTCTGCGTCCACTGCGGCCTCTGCGCCGAGCGGTGTCCCACCGGCGCCTGGGACATGCAGAAGTCCGTCATTCACGTGCCGCAACTCGGGTCGTTCGCCGAATGAGCATTACCTACAACGACTTCGTCATCCGCTTCGCCAACGTCAACGGCTCGGGCTCGGCCAGCGCCAACGGCATGTTCGCCAAGGCGCTTTTCCGGATGGGCATTCCGGTGTCCACCCGGAACATCTTCCCGTCCAACATCCAGGGCCTGCCCACCTGGTTCGAGGTGCGGGTGAACGAGGACGGCTACCTGGGCCGCCGCGAGGGCGTCGACCTGATGGTGGCCATGAACGCGGAGACGTACGCCGACGACGTGGCGAGCCTGAAGCCCGGCGGCTTTCTCCTCTACGACAGCTCGAAGCCGCTGGCCCGGGAGCTCCGGCGCTCGGACGTCACCGACATCGGCATTCCCATCGCCACTCTGCTGCTGTCCGAGTTCGATGATCCCAAGCAGCGGCAACTGTTCAAGAACATCACCTACCTCGGGGCGCTGTCGGCACTGCTGAACATCGACTTCGACGTCATCACCGGCATGGTGTCGACCCAGTACAAGGGCAAGGACAACCTCATCCGGCCCAACATCAATGCCCTGGAGATCGGCCGCTCCTACGCCAGAAACTACCTGGATTGTCCGCTGCCGATTCAGGTGCGGCGCACGGACAAGGTCGGCGACAGGATCTTCATCGACGGCAACACCGCCGCCGCGCTCGGCGCCCTGTACGGTGGCGCGACGGTCGTGGCCTGGTATCCGATCACGCCGTCCACGTCGGTGGCGGAAGGCTTCGAGCAGTACGCCGGCCGGCTCAGGGTCGACAAGGCATCGGGGGAGCGCAAGTACGCCATCATTCAGGCGGAGGACGAGCTGTCGGCCATCGGCATCGTCATCGGCGCCGGCTGGAACGGCGCCCGCGCTTTCACCGCTACCAGCGGACCCGGGATCTCGCTGATGAGCGAGTTCCTCGGGCTCGCCTACTTCGCCGAGATCCCGGCGGTCATCTTCGACATTCAGCGGGCCGGGCCGTCCACCGGCATGCCCACCCGCACCCAGCAGGCGGATCTCATCAGCGCCGCCTACGCATCCCATGGCGACACGCGGCACGTGCTGCTGTTCCCGTCGACGCCCCGGGAGTGCTTCGATTTCGCCGCCGAGGCGCTGGACCTCGCCGACCGGCTGCAGACGCCGGTGATCGTCATGAGCGACCTCGATCTCGGCATGAACGACAGCCTCTGCGAGCCGCTCGCGTGGGACGACGGGCGCCGCTACGACCGCGGCAAGGTGCTGTCGGCCGACGACCTCGAGTCGGTGGAACGGTGGGGCCGCTATCTGGATCTGGACGGCGACGGCATCGGCTACCGCACCTACCCGGGCACCCATCCGGAGAAGGGCGCGTTCTTCACCCGTGGCACGTCGCGTGACGAGTTCGCCGCCTACACCGAGTCGCCGGACGCGTACATCCGCAACATGGACCGCCTGATGGTGAAGTGGCGCACCGCCGGAAAGCTGGTGCCGAAGGCGGAGATTCACGCCACCGGCAAGCACGCGGGCATCATCTACTACGGCACCAGCGCGGCGCCCATGCCGGAAGCGCTGGACCTGCTGGCCGACGAGGGCATCCATCTCGACACCATGCGGCTGCGCGGCTTTCCCTTCGGCGAGGAGGTCTGCCGTTTCATCGAGGATCACGAGCTGGTGTTCGTGGTCGATCAGAACCGGGACTCGCAGATGCGCACCCTGCTGGTGAACGAAATCGAGCTGGATCCGGCGCGGCTGGTTCCGGTGCGCTACTACGGTGGCCTGTCCATCTCCGCCGACGCCATCCAGCGCCAGGTATCGGAGTACTACACGGCGCATCGCCTCTCCAGGCTCACCGAGGTGAAATCATGACGTTCATGGCCAAACCCAGGGTGCACCACCCGCGTCTGCCGGTGAACCAGATCGGGCTGACCCGCCGGGACTACGAGGGCTCCGTGTCGACCTTGTGCGCGGGCTGCGGGCACGACTCGGTGAGCGCCGCCATCGTCCAGGCGTGCGCGGAGCTCTCGCTCCCGCCGCACCGGTTCGCCAAGGTATCCGGCATCGGCTGCTCGTCGAAGACGCCGAGCTACTTTCTGAACCGCTCTCACGGATTCAACTCGGTGCACGGCCGCATGCCGTCGGTGGCCACCGGCGCCAACCTGGCGAACCGGGAACTCTACTGCGTCGGCATCTCCGGCGACGGCGACTCGGCCTCCATCGGCCTCGGCCAGTTCGCCCACATCGTCCGCCGCCGCATCAACATGCTCTACGTGGTGGATAACAACGGCACCTACGGGCTCACCAAGGGGCAGTTCTCGGCCACCAACGACAAAGGCTCCACCAGTAAGAAGGGCAAGCCCAACCTCTACGAGCCCATCGATCTGGTGAGCATGGCGCTGACCATTGGTGCGGGTTTCGTAGCCCGCAGCTTCTCCGGCGACAAGCGCCAGCTCGTGCCGCTGATCAAGGCCGGCCTGATGCATCGGGGCTTTGCCTTCATCGACGTGATCTCTCCGTGCGTGGCCTTCAACAACCACGCCGGCTCCACCAAAAGCTACGAGTACGTGCGCGGTCACAGCGAGGCGTTCGTGGCCGCCGACTTCGTGCCTGGTGGCGCGGAGATCACCGCCGACTACGCACCGGGCACCACCGAGGACGTAACCATGCCGGATGGCTCGGTGCTGCGCCTGAACAAGCTCGACGCTGCCTACGATCCCCACGACCGGGTCGCCGCCCTGCGCCACGTCCAGGAGCGTCAGGCCGACGGCGAGGTGGTCACGGGGCTTCTCTACGTGGACCCCGAGGCAAGCGATTGCCACGACCTGCTCGAGACGGTCGAGCGCCCGCTGAACGCCCTGGCCGAAGCGGACCTGTGCCCGGGCAACGCGGCACTCGCCTCCATCAACGACAGCTTCCGCTAGCGACAAGCTGTGGGAGCGGCCTTGTGGGAGCGGCCTTGTGGGAGCGGCCTCCCGGCCGCGATTCCGGGTCCGCGGCCAGTATGTCGGAGCGGCCTTGTGGGAGCGGCCTCCCGGCCGCGATTCCGGGTCCGCGGCCGGTAGGTGGGAGCGGCCTTGTGGGAGCGGCCTCCCGGCCGCGATTCCGGGTCCGCGGCCAGTATGTCGGAGCGGCCTCCCGGCCGCGATTGCCCAAGCCCCTGCCCAAGCCCTTTTACAGCCCGCTCATGGCTAACTTACATCTCTACGCCCACACGCTGCAGCTGTCAGCTTGCCGGGCGACAATGGGTCCCGGATAATACGCGCCCTTCGGTCAGCCCCAGGATGCTGATGTGGCGATCCCGGTGGCGAGACGTTGGCGACGATCGAGAGGATCTGCCGTGGCACTACCCAGCCTTGACGACTACTTCCCGGATTGGAAAGAGCGCGAAGCGCTCGCGGAGGCGATGATTCCCATCATCGGCCGGCTGTACCGCGGCAACGTGGTGACCTACTGCTATGGCCGCGCGCTCTACAACCAGAGCGTGCTGCAGATCATGAAGACCCATCGCTACGTGCGTCAGGTCGCCAAGAACGAGCTCTCGGAGTTCGAGAGCTATCCGATCATCGAGGCGCTGGCCCAGCTCGACCTCGGGCCATGCCACATCGACGTGGGCAAGCTAGCCACCCGCTACATGGAGGAGTCCGAGAAGAACGGTACCTCGCCCCTTGAGTTCGTCACCAGTGAATGTTCCGACGTGATCGGCCGCCACGTGCCGCCGCTGGACAAGCCGCAGGACGTGGTGCTCTACGGCTTCGGCCGCATCGGCCGTCTGCTGGCACGGCTCTTGATCGAGAAAACGGGCAGCGGCCAGCAGCTGCGGCTACGGGCCATCGTCGTTCGCAAGAGCGGCAGCGACGACCTGGTGAAGCGGGCGAGCCTGTTGCGCCGCGACTCGGTGCACGGAAGCTTTCTCGGCACCATCCGGGTGGACGAGGAAAACGACTGTATCATCGCCAACGGCAACGTGATCCGGGTGATCTACGCGTCGTCGCCGTCGGAGGTGGACTACGAGCAGTACGGCATCCGCGACGCCATCGTCATCGACAACACCGGCGCCTGGCGTGACAAGGCTGGTCTGTCGCAGCACCTGAAGAGCAAAGGCGCGTCGCGCGTCGCTCTGACCGCGCCGGGCAAGGGCAACATCAAGAACATCGTCTCCGGTATCAACTCCAGCGACGTGATGGCCGACGACGCCATTCTGGCGGCGGCTTCCTGCACCACCAACGCCATCGTTCCGCCGCTGAAGGCCATGAACGACGAGTTCGGCATCGTTTACGGGCACATGGAAACCGTGCACGCCTATACCAACGATCAGCACCTCACCGATAACTACCACAAGAAGAACCGGCGCGGACGGGCGGCGCCGCTGAACATGGTCATCACCGAGACGGGGGCGTCGTCGGCGGTGGTCAAGTTGCTTCCTGAGCTCGACGGCAAGCTCACCGGCAACGCGATCCGCGTGCCGACCCCCGACGTCTCGCTGGCGATCCTCAATCTGACGTTGTCTCGGGATACCACCGTCGACGAGGTGAACGAGTACCTGCGCTACATGGCGCTGCACTCCGAACTGCAGGGCCAGATCGACTACACCAGCTCACCGGAGGTGGTCTCCTCCGACTTTGTCGGCAATCGCCACGCCTGCATCATCGACAGCGGCGCGACCATCGTCAAAGACAACCGGGCGGTGCTCTACGTGTGGTACGACAACGAGTTCGGTTATGCCTGTCAGGTGATTCGGCTCGTTCAGAAGTGGGCCGGCATCGCCTATCCGCTCATTCCGAAGGACGTCGTCCACCCGGGGTTCTGACCCGCCGCGCGGTGGGTTGCGTGGACTCGTCGGGCGGGTGCCGTCCCCCGCCGGCCCACCATCGAGCTTCCCGCCATCACCGGCGCCGGCGTCCTCGCTGCTCGGGTCCGACGAGCACGCATCTCGGCGTCTGGTCGCGGCCATACGGTGCGCGGGTCGGGCGGCGGGGGGAAAGCGATTCGCGAAGCCATTTGAGCGAAGCCGAGCGCAGAAAATTGACCGCGCCAGCGGGCAACTTTTCGCAGCGAGGGCACCGCGGAGCGGCTGAGCGTGGCTCGCGAATCGCTTTCCCCCCGCCCGACCGGCCCCGCAATACGCTGAGATTGCGCTCCGGAACGCCCCACGATACGGCGAGCGTTGGCATCTAAGCGCCCGCACCTCTATAATTTGCGCGGCCTTCCGAGGCTCCACAGCCGCGAAGCAAGCGACGTAGCCATTCCGGCGCCGCAGGCAAGCGTGGCCTCACGCCTCCAAAGCCGTTGCGGAAATCCGACTTCAACCCTCGCCGGCGCTGCAGGTCCGCAGAAGCTTCGGCGTTCCCCCTTATTGGCGAGGCGGGGGTGGACCGGGGTCGCCGCGACTCCACGCACGGGACGCGTGCCGGAATCGCGCCGTTTCAGGAACAACGTTTGTCGCGGGGAACCTGCCGTAGATGATCAAAACCAGAAAAGGCCTGGATCTTCCCCTGGCCGGGGCGCCGGAACCGGTGATCGAGCCCGGGGCGGCGGTCCGGTCGGTGGCCATGCTCGGCGAAGATTACCCGGGCATGCGGCCCACCATGCGGGTGCAGGAGGGGGATCGGGTTCGGCTGGGGCAGCCGCTGTTTTCCGACAAGAAGAGCGAAGGCGTGCTGTATACAGCCCCCGCAGCGGGCACGGTCACCGGCATTCACCGGGGCGCCAAGCGGGCGCTGCTGTCGGTGGTCATCGACGTGGACGGCGACGAGGAGGAAACGTTCGAGCGCTTCGATGCGGGCGCGCTCGCCACCCTGGAGCGGGACGCGGTCGTGCGGAATCTGCTCACCAGCGGCCTGTGGACGGCGCTGCGTACCCGGCCGTACAGCAAGGTTCCGCCGCCCGACGCCGAGCCGCACTCCATCTTCGTCACCGCCATGGACAGCAATCCGGTGTCGGGCGATCCGACACTGGTGATCGGCGAGCATCCGCACCAGTTTTCGGCCGGGCTCGAGGTGCTGGCGCGCTTGACCGCGGGGAAGGTGTTCGTCTGTCACAGGGCGGGCCGAGAGGTACCCGGAGGGAACGATCCGCGGATTACTCTCGAAGCGTTCGACGGGCCGCACCCGGTGGGTCTGCCGGGCACTCACATCCATTTCCTGGACCCGGTGGGCCCTCACAAGAGCGTGTGGTACATCGGCTATCAGGACGTGATCGCCGTAGGTTATCTGTTTCTCGAAGGTAGGGTCTGGACCGAACGTGTGGTGGCGCTGGGCGGGCCCGGTGTGGTTCGGCCCCGGCTGCTGCGTACGCGCCTGGGTGCCAACCTGACGGACCTGACCGCGGGCGAGCTCCAGCCCGGGGATCAGCGCGTGATCTCCGGCTCCGTGCTGGCCGGGTATCGTGCCGAGCGCCCGGTGGACTTTCTCGGCCGCTACCACGTTCAGGTGTCGGTGCTCCCGGAGGATCGGGAGCGCCGGCTGCTCGGCTACCTGTCGATAGGCCCGGACCGCCATTCGGTGTTCCCGATCTACCTCTCGAAGTGGCTCGGGCGGCGTCCGCTGAAGTTCACCACCACCACCAACGGCAGCCCCCGGAGCATGGTGCCCATCGGCACCTACGAGCGCGTGATGCCGCTGGACATCCTGCCGACCCAGCTGCTGCGCAGCATTCTGGTCAAGGACATCGAAACTGCAATCAATCTTGGTTGTCTTGAATTGGATGAGGACGACATCTCGCTGTGCACTTACGTGTGCCCCGCCAAGTACGAATACGGCCCGATCCTTCGCGACGTGCTGACAACGATTGAAAAGGAAGGCTGAGAATGAGTCTGCGCTCGTTCATGGATCGCGTTGCACCCCAGTTCGAGAAGGGGGGGCGACTGCATGCGCTGTATCCCGCCTACGAGGCCATCGATACCGCGCTGTACACGCCGGGTTCCGTGACGGCGGGCGCCTCGCACGTGCGTGACGGCCTGGACCTGAAGCGCATCATGATGACGGTGTGGGCGGCGGCCTGGATCCCGGGGCTGGTGGGCGCCTACGTGGCCGGTCACCAGGCGCTGATGGCCATGCAGTCAGCGGGCATCGCCGAGCTCGGCAACTGGCGCGGGGTGATCGTCGGGGCGCTGTCCGGCTACGACCCGGCGAGCGTGTGGGACTGCATGGTCTACGGCCTCGCTTACCTGCTGCCCCTGTACGTGGTGGTGTTCGCCGCCGGCATCGCCTTCGAGGTGCTGTTCGCCTCCAAGCGCGGCCACGAGGTCAACGAGGGCTTCTTCGTCACCAGCATTCTGTTCACCCTGACCTTGCCGCCGACCATTCCGCTCTGGCTTGCCGCCATCGGCATCGTCTTCGGCGTCGTCATCGGTAAGGAAGTGTTCGGCGGCACCGGCAAGAACTTCCTGAATCCGGCTCTGGTGGGGCGCGCCTTCCTGTACTTCGCCTACCCGGTGATGATGTCGGGGGATTCGGTGTGGGTGGCCGTCGACGGCTACACCCGGGCCACGGTGCTGGGCAAGGCCGCTCTCGGCGAAGACTACGGCGTGAGCTGGCTGCAGGCCTTCCTCGGCAGCCAGGCGGGCTCCCTCGGCGAGACCTCGGTGGTGGCGATTCTGGTGGCCGCCGCCATTCTGCTGGTCACCGGCATCGCCTCCTGGCGCATCATGGTGGGCTGCGTGCTGGGGCTCGCCGGCACGGTGCTCGTCTTCAACAACATCCAATCCACCAACCCCATGTTCGCCATGCCCGTCTACTGGCACCTGGTGGTGGGCGGCTTCGCCTTCGGCACGGTGTTCATGGCCACCGATCCGGTGTCCGCCGCGATGACGAACCCGGGGCGCATCATGTTCGGCGTCCTCATCGGATTCATGTGCGCGGTGATCCGTGTGGTGAACCCGGCGTTTCCGGAAGGGATGATGCTGGCGATTCTGTTCGGCAATCTGTTCGCGCCGCTCATCGACTACATGGTGATCCAGCGCAACGTCAAACGGAGACTGGCTCGTGTCTGAAGCGAACGAATCCGAAGCCGGCCACAACTACGACAAGGAGAGCCTCAAGAACGTCCTGGTGGTGGCCGTCGTGCTGTGCCTGCTGTGCTCCATCGTGGTGTCCACGGCAGCCGTGATGCTCAAGCCCCAGCAACTCGCCAATCAGAAGAACGACCAGCGGGAGAACATTCTGCGGGCAGCCGGCATGCTGCCCGAGGGTAAGGCCGTCGACGCCCAGGGGCACGGGGTGGAGGAGCTGTTCAAGGAGTTCGAGGTTCGCGCGGTCAACCTGAAGACCGGCAAGTTCACCGACGAGGTGAATCCCGCAGAGCTTCGACCCGATCCAGGCCGCCAAAGATCCGGCCACGTCCACCGACCTGCCGGAGACCGAGGACATCGCCACCATCGGCCGGCGGGAGGACATCTCCAAGGTCTACCTCCACAGGAACGACGCGGGCAAGATCGACACCATCGTCCTGCCGGTGCGCGGCTATGGCCTGTGGGGTACGCTCTACGGCTACATGGCGCTCAAGGGCGACCTCGATACCATCGCCGGGCTCGGCTTCTACTCTCAGAAAGAGACCCCGGGCCTCGGCGGTGAAGTGGACAATCCCAAGTGGAAGGCCGAATGGCGCGGCGTGAAGCTCTACGACGAGCAGGGCAAGGTGGCGGTGCAGCTCGTCAAGAACCGCGCACCGGCCGGCAGCCCGGAGGCCGCGTATCAGGTGGACGCCCTGTCCGGGGCTACCCTCACCACCCGCGGGGTGCAGCATCTGGTGCAGTTCTGGCTGGGTGAGCACGGCTTCGGCCCGTTTCTCGACAATCTACGGAAATCGTCCGCCGGACGGCGAAAATCTGCCGCCTGACGGCGCGGAAGGAAGGAGACTATGGCAGCAACACCGCGAGAAGTACTGCTCGATCCGATTTTCAACAACAATCCCATCGCACTGCAGGTGCTGGGGATCTGCTCGGCGCTGGCAGTGACGGTGCGGATGTCCACCACCGTGGTCATGTGTCTGGCGGTCATCTTCGTGACCACCATGTCGAACTTTGCGGTGTCACTGGTGCGCAACCGCGCACCCAGCAGCATCCGCATCATCGTGCAGATGACCATCATCGCCTCGCTGGTGATCGTGGTGGATCAGTTCCTCCAGGCCTACGCCTACGACATCTCCAAGAGCCTGTCGGTGTTCGTGGGTCTGATCATCACCAATTGCATCGTCATGGGCCGTGCCGAGGCCTTCGCCATGCAGAACCCGCCCTGGCTCTCCGCGCTGGACGGCTTCGGCACCGCGGCCGGCTACTCGGTCATGCTGCTCGCCGTGGCGCTGATACGTGAGCCGCTGGGCTCGGGCAGCTTGTTCGGCTATCAGTTGCTGCCCCGGGTGGCCGACGGCGGTTGGTACTACCCGAACGGGCTGATGCTGCTGGCGCCGAGCGCCTTCTTCATCATCGGCTTGTTCATCTGGGCGCTGCGTTCGTGGCGGCCCGAGCAGGTGGAAGAGCCCGAGTACGAAATCGCCCCCAATCTGCAGTACAAGGAGGCCATGTAGTGTTGGAGCAATATCTCGGCCTGTTCATTCGCGCCGTGTTCATCGAGAACATGGCGCTCACCTTCTTCCTGGGGATGTGCACGTTCATTGCCATCTCGAAGAGGATCTCCACTGCGGTCGGTCTCGGCATCGCGGTGACCGTGGTATTGGCGGTGACGGTTCCGGTGAACAACCTGATCCTCACTCACCTGCTGAAGCAAGGGGCTCTGGCCTGGGCCGGCTTTCCCGATGTAGACCTTTCCTTCCTCGGGCTGCTGTCGTACATCGGGGTCATCGCCGCCGTGGTGCAGGTCCTCGAGATGGTGCTCGACCGGTTCGTGCCGTTTCTCTACAACGCGCTCGGCATCTTCCTGCCGCTGATCACGGTGAACTGCGCCATTCTCGGCGCCACGCTGTTCATGGAGGAGCGGGATTACACGTTCGGCGAAAGCACGGTGTTCGGTCTCGGCGCCGGCGTTGGCTGGGCGCTCGCCATCACGGCACTGGCCGGCGTACGCGAGAAGCTCAAGTACAGCGACGTGCCGGAGGGCCTGCGCGGCCTCGGAATCACGTTCATCTCGGTCGGGCTGATCAGCATGTGCTTCATGTCGTTCGGCGGTATCGACATCTGAGGAAGTCGCAATGATTGACACCACCATTCTGCTGGGCGTGGTCATGTTCACCGGGATCGTGCTGCTCCTGGTGGCGTTCATTCTGGTGGCGCGGACCCGACTGGTGTCCAGCGGCGACGTTACCATCCGGATCAACGAAGACCCCGACAAATCGGTGGTGGTGCCGGCCGGCGGCAAGTTGCTGGGGACGCTCGCCAGCAAGGGCATCTTTCTCGCCAGCGCCTGCGGCGGCGGCGGTACCTGCGCGCAGTGCAGGTGTCGCGTGCTGGAAGGCGGCGGCAGCATCCTGTCTACGGAGGAGAGCCACTTCACCCGCGGCGAGATCCGCGAGAACTGGCGCCTGTCCTGCCAGGTGGCGGTCAAGCAGGACATGAAGATCCAGATTCCCGAGGATGCCATCGGTGTAGAACGGTGGGAGTGTGAGGTGGTCTCGAATCCCAACGTGGCCACCTTCATCAAGGAGCTGAACCTGAAGCTTCCGGAAGGTGCCAACGTAGACTTCCGCGCCGGCGGCTATGTCCAACTCGAGATTCCGCCCTACGAGATGGACTACAAGGAGATCGACGTCGAGGAGCAGTTCCACGGCGACTGGGACCGCTTCAACGTCTGGCAGCACCGAAGCGTGGTCGACGAGACCACCATCCGCGCCTACTCCATGGCGAACTATCCCGCGGAGAAGGGCATCCTCAAGTTCAACATCCGCATCGCTTCGCCGCCGCCGGGCATGGACGTGCCGCCCGGCAAGATGTCGTCGTACACGTTCAAGCTCCGGCCCGGCGACAAGCTCACCGTGTTCGGGCCCTACGGCGACTTCTTCGTCAAGGACACCGACGCCGAGAAGATCTGGATCGGCGGCGGCGCCGGTATGGCGCCCCTGCGCTCGCAGATCTTCGACGAGATCAAGCGCAAGGGCCGCAAGACGAAGATGAGCTACTGGTACGGGGCCCGCAGCCTGCGCGAGATGTTCTACGAGGACGAATTCGAAGAGCTGGCCCGGGAAAACGACAACTTCCAGTGGCACGTCGCGCTCTCGGACCCGTTGCCCGAGGACAACTGGGACGGCCACACCGGCTTCATTCACCAGGTGGTCTTCGACCAGTACCTGAAGGAGCATCCGGCCCCCGAGGACTGTGAGTATTACCTCTGTGGACCACCGCCGATGGTCGCCGCGGTGCTGCAGATGCTCGAAGACCTCGGCGTCGAGCCGGAGAACATCCTGCTGGACGACTTCGGCGGCTGATTCCCTGTGGGAGCGACCTCCCGGTCGCGACTCCCACTGATTCCGCTGTGGGAGCGACCTCCCGGTCGCGACTCCCACTGATTCCGCTGTGGGAGCGACCTCCCGGTCGCGACTCCTGCTCCCACTCCGTGGCATACATCATGCACTCCCTTGGGTCCGCCCCTTTTTCGCTAATCGGGAGATGCAGTATGGCGACAATGAAAGCAGTACGGGTGTCGAGTTTCGGCGGTCCGGAAGTCATGCGTGAGGAGCCCGTCCCGGTGCCCGAGCCGGGTACCGGCGAGCTGCTGGTGCGGGTGTATGCGGCCAGCGTGAACCCCGTCGACTACAAGACCAGCACCGGTCAGTACCCGCCGGTGACCGAGGACGATCTGCCGATCATCCTCGGCCGTGACATCGCCGGCCGTGTGGAAGTCTGCGGCAGCGGAGTCGGAGACTTCACACCCGGCGACGACGTCTACGCGCTGCTGCCCAACAATCGCGGCGCGTTCACCGAGCAAGTGGCGATTCCCGCCGAGACTGCGGCTTCGAAGCCCGACACCCTGGACTACGTCCATGCCGCGGCGGTGCCGCTGGCCGGCCTCACCGCCTGGCAGGGGCTGTTCGACTATGGAGAACTGCAGGCGGGCCAGCGGGTGCTGATCCACGGCGGCGGGGGCGGCGTCGGCCACTATGCCGTGCAGTTCGCCAAGGTGCGCGGCGCCGAGGTCATTGCCACTGCATCCGGCGACGATCTCGAGTTCGTCCGCGAGCTCGGCGCCGATCGGGTCATCGATTACCACGAGCAATTCGAAGCACAGGTGAGCGATGTGGATCTCGTGCTGGATCTGGTCGGCGGCGAAACTCAGCAGCGTTCCTGGCAGGTGCTGAAGCCGGGTGGGGTCATGGTCTCGACCCTGGGTGAGCCCGCAGACGCCGACGAGCGCGATGCCGAGGGAATCGGCTTCCTGGTGCAGCCGAATGGGCGCGAGCTGGCCGAGATCGCCCGGCTGATCGATGAAGGCCGCGTTCGCGTCACCGTGCAGGAGACGTTTCCGCTGGATCGCGTGCCGGACGCCGAGCAGCGGCTGCGCGACAGCCACGTGCGGGGCAAGCTGGTCATCAAGGTCGCCTGACGGCTCTGAAACGCCAGATGGGCCCGAGCGGTCCGCGGCCCAGACGGCTGCGATTCAGGAGCCGTCAGCCAGAGGACGCCAGCGACTGCTGAAGCTGCTCGAGCTGCTGAGTCTTGACGGCCACCTGGGCCTTCAGATCCTCGATCTCCGATTGCAGCTTGCCTTGTTCCTCGGCCAGATCCTTGGCGTTGATGAGCATCTGCGCGCGGTCGGCGGTCGTCGAGTCGCTGTCGAGCAGCCCCGCGGCAATGCCGGCCAACGTCGCCTTGACGTCGTGCAGCCGCTGTTCCCGCTCCTCGATCCCGTGCTCGAGATCGGCGATCTCCGAGCGTGCGACGTACAGCCGGCGGCCTTCCTCGTAGGCGCTGTGGAAGTCGTTCTGCATGTCCGGCGGGCAGACGTTGCTGAAGCCGGCGCCATGCTCGCCCGCGGAAAATCCGTTGGCCGGCTGGCAGAACTGTCGCACACCCTCGTTCCACCCCGCCAGGTAGGCTTCGCGGTCGGGAATGATGCCGTGCTTCACACATGCGTTCTGGTGGCGCAACAGTGCGGTGCTCGAGACGCCGCCGACGCCATCGCGGTAGCCGATGGTCTGCCAGTCGCTGGCCAGGCATTGGCTCTTGCTGAGGCTCGCGCATCCACCGAGGGCGAGCAGAACCGCCGGGACGGTGGCGATGATCAGGCGCAGCATGGCGTCCTCCCGTGCGCAGATATGGCTGTCCTCACTGCAGCATAGGGGCTGAATGTCAGTGAAACCGTAATCGGCGTCACAGGAATGGTGGGTCTTGGCGGTACCAACGGGCGCCGGCGACTCCTGTATCATCCCGTAGGTTGGTAGCAGGGAAGAACGATGATCAAGGAGACCGGTGCCCAGGGGTCCATCGCCGCAGCGGCCGAAGCGGCAGCGGACCCCAGCGTCTGTGCCGAATGCGGCAAGCCGATCGTCGCCGGCCAGGATCATGAACGCACCGACGGCGGCGTCTTCTGCCGCGAGTGCTTCGACCGCCTCACCGCCGAGCTGCAAAGGGCCGCCGCAGCGCTCGGACAGGACGTCAACTGGTCACTGGCGGCTGCGGGTGGGTTGCTGGGCGGCGCGGCGGGCGTGCTGCTGTGGTGGGGGTTCACCGTAGTGACCGGCATCGCCTTCGGCCTGGTGGCCGTGGTCATCGGCTTTGGCGTCGGCAAGGGCGTGGTGATGCTCTGCGGCGGTAAACGTCACTCCGGCCTGCAGGTGCTGTCGGCGATCATCGCGGTCATCGCGTTCTTCTATGCCTCCTACCTGGTCGACCGCAGCCTCATCGTTCACGCCATGGCGGCGCAGGGTAGTACCGTCGCTCTGCCGTGGCTGCCCGGTCCGGCGCTGTTCGTCAACGTCGTCAAGCTCGGCTTCGATCTCATGGATCTGGTGTTTCTGGCCATCGTGCTCTACGAAGCCTGGAAGATTCCTGCGCCGGTCCGGCTGCCGGGGTCGTTGACATGAGCGACACCAACGAGCGCGCCGACGAGCGGCGGCTGCGCAACCTGCAGGCGGTGATGCGCCATCATGCGTCCGGGCCGGTAAGGGCCGGCGTGCCCGGGGCGAATCCTGTGCGGTCGCGCCGATGGGGCGCGCTGGCGCCGCTGGCCGCGGCCGCCGTGTTCCTGCTCGGCAAGCTGAAACTGCTGATTCCACTGATCAAGTTCACCAAGCTCGGCACCCTGGTCACCATGGTGGTGTCGGTGTGGGCCTACGGGCTGTTCTTCGGCATACCGTTCGCTATCGGGCTGGTGCTGTTGATCCTGGTTCACGAGCTCGGCCACGGGCTGGTGATGCAGCAGCAGGGCCTGCGGGCCGGCGCGCCGGTGTTCATCCCGTTCGTCGGCGCGGTGATCGCCATGAAGGAGATGCCCCGGGACGCTTACGTGGAAGCCCTCGTTGGCATCGGCGGTCCGGTGCTGGGGAGCGCAGGGGCGTTCGTCTGCCTGGTGGTCGCCTGGCTCACCGGATCGCTGTTCTGGTACGCGCTCGCATCCACCGGCTTTCTGATCAATCTGTTCAACCTCATTCCGGTGAGCCCACTCGACGGGGGCCGCATCGTCGGCGTGGTCAGCCGCTGGTTGTGGGCTGCCGGCTATGCCGTCGGTATCGCCGTGTTTCTGCTGACCTGGTCGCCGATCCTGTTGCTGATTCTGCTGCTCGGCCTGTTCACTCTGGGCAGCCGGCTGCGCGGACCGCACCCGGCGTACTACGACGTGCCAGCAGCAAAGCGCCGTGCGATCGCCGTCTGCTACTTCGCGCTGCTGGCGATGCTGGCGCTGGGGATGCATGCGGCGGACGAACCGCTGGCGCCGTTGCGAGCCGCCGGTACCGTGGCATCTGCAACCAGCGCCTGACGGCGGTTCCCCGCCTCAGCGCGACTCTGCGCGAAACGACCACCAGCCGTCCTCGCGGGGCGCATCCAGACCGCGTCCGGTCTTCTGCGCTCTGGCCCGCCAGGCGGCGTCCAGCTCAGCCGGATCGTCCACCCGGGTCAGCCGCACCGGATAGACCTTGCCGGCCAGGCGAAGCTGCGCCTCCGGGTGTGCGAGCGCAGCCGACGACCAGACCTTGCCGTCGCAGCCGGCGCAGCTCAGATACAGCTTGCCGCCGGAGGCCATGCAGTTGAGGTTGACGGAGTGGGGCAGTGGCCCTGTCTCGACCTGGACCTGGCATAGCGGCACGTCATTGGCGAACGACCAGTCGGTCAGCGGCTGCTCGACGCGCTCACCCAGCAGCCAGCCGCCGGGAAGCCGGCCGCACGGACAGTAGAAGAAGTCGACGGCGAGCGCCGCCAGGGCAAGCGCTGCGAGAACGCCGAGCACGGCCGTGGCGACGCCGCCCCAGTAGGCGTCCCGCACCCGTTTTCTGAACACCTTGCCGGCGTCGCTGCGCGGTAGCCGTTCGACGAAATCCACCGACTTCGGGCATTTGTAGTGCGCCAGCCGCTCACGACAGAACGCAATCAGCTCTGCGCCCAGAGCGTCGCCGGGCTCGGCGCCTGGCTTCGCCTCCACCACGGCTTTCACCTCCTCGCCGAACTCCTCGTTGGGCACACCGACCACGGCGGCGTCCTGCACCGCGGCATGCATGAGCAGCACGGCATCGATCTCGGCCGGATAGATGTTCACGCCGCCGGAGATGATGAGCTCTGCCGAGCGGCCGGTTAAGAACAGGTATCCGTCCTGGTCGAGGTAACCCTGGTCGCCGAGCGTGTACAGCGAGCCGCGGTAGGCGGAGCGGGTCTTCTGCTCGTCACCGTGATAATGAAAGCCGCCCGACCGCTCGGCGTCGAAGTAGATCGTGCCGATCTCGCCCGGCGGCAGACGGTTACCGGCTTCGTCCAGTATCGCGATTTCCTGGCCTTCCTCGGCTCGCCCGACGCTACCGGGCCTGGACAGCCACTCGGCCGCCGAGATCTCCGTGCCGCCGGTCTCGGTAGCGGCGTAGTACTCGTCGATCTTGTTTCCCAACCATTCGATCATGGCGCGTTTGACGTGCACGGGCGTCGGCGCCGCGCCGTGCCAGATGGTCTCGATGGAGCTGACGTCGTAGCGGCCGCGCACATCCTCGGGGAGCGCCAGCATGCGGTGGAACATGGTGGCAACCATGTGGGAATGGGTAATGCCGTGGCGCTCGATCAGAGCCAGCGCCTGTTCCGCATCGAAGCGTTCCATCACCACCACGGTCTTGCCCTGCTGCAGCGGTTGCACCAGGTTCTGCGCCAGCGGTGCGGCGTGGTAAAGGGGGCCGGTGCAGAGCACCCGGGCGTGATCCGGCAGGTTGTGCCGGCGGGCGTGACGAAAGGTGCCCCGGGGCGAACGGACCACACCCTTGGGCCGGCCGGTGGTGCCGGAGGTGTAGAGCATCTGCCGGCCGAGCAACGGTGCCGGGATGTCGGCGGCCGACTGCCCGCCGCACACATCGTCGAAACGCAGGTACCCCGGTGCGGCGTCGCCTGTGGCGATCCGCGCGTCGAGGTGTGCGATGGCCGGCAGCAGATCGCGGGCCACGGTCCCCAATTCGTCGTCCACCAGCACCGCCCGCGCTCGGCAATCCTCGATGATGTAGGCCATCTCATCGGCGGTCAGGTGCCAGTTGATCGGCGTGAGGCAGGCCCCGATGCGCAGGCCGGCGAAGTACGCTTCGGGAAATTCCCGCCGATTGCGGCTGATGATGGCGAGACCGTCCCCCGGGTCGAGATGTGCCTGCAGATAGCGGGCGAACCGATTGGCGGCGGCGTTCAGCTCGGCAAAGGTGAGGCAGCTATCGCCGATGACGAGCGCTTCACGTTCCGGCGCCCGGGCGGCGTGCCAGGCGAGCGCCATACCATGGCTTGCTGCCTCGGCCAGTGAATCGAACTGCATGACGAAGATCCCACCCCTGGACTTCTGCCTATTGTGGTCCTGGCGCGACGGCCGTCAATGCGTTGCGTCCCCCGCAGCGGCCTGTCTCCAGCTGCAGTGGAAGCCCAGGGGGACGCGGGTCGGCACCAGCGCGCGGGCAATCGGTGCGGCGGCGACGGCGGATGCATCGAACAAACCAGCGAAGCGGCCAGAAATCAGCGCGCGTCGAGGGTGCGTTCCGCAGCTTCCCGGTCCTCCGGGTATTGATACTGCGGCTCGTCGTTTCGACCCGCGCGGTCGTCGGCGTGGCTGCCGTTGCTGGGCGGGCGCATGACGCCGCGCTTCCAGTCTTCGTCGTCCGCCCAGCGATAGGGCAGGGCGCGGATGCTGCCCGGTTGCTGAATGCCGTCGAGGGCCGACAGCGTGTCGATCATGATGCGCCGCTGCAGCGCTTTGTCACCGCGTTTGCCGGCGGTGTGACCGAGGGGAAAGTCGATGAACACCGCGCGCGGCGGTTTCACCGCCGCGGTGATGCTGTAGGCGCTGGAGAGACACACGGTGGCGATGCCTCGCTGCTCCACTTCCCGGGCGACCAGTCCCACGGACTGGTGACAAACGGGTCAGACAGGCACCAGGATGGCGACGTCCACTTCGTCGTTCTCGAGCCGCTCGGCGATGGCAGGTGCGAGCTCCGCCTGCACGCGGCGGGACGAATAAATGCCGCCCATGAACGTGTAGGCACGGGGGCCGACCTCGCCGATGCGCCCGTTCCTGGCGAGGTCGTTCAGCGTCTCGAGGGGAAAGACGACGTTGGGGTCGGCGCGCGCGTCGGTGAGGTCGTAGGCGAAGTGGGTGATCCGAAGGTTCCGGTAGTCCACGTCGCGGGGCACGGCGCGAAAGCTGGTGTCGTCCTTGAAGTGAAAAGCCACCTGGCCTTTCACGTACACGCCTCCTGAGGCCACCAGCCCCACCCGGCAACGGTTGAGGGGCTTCGCCAGGGGCGTGAAGGGCGGCTGATCGTCGTTGTGCACCCAGCGGTACGGCGGATACCCAAGCGCCGCGTATTGCTTTCGGGTGCGATCGATATAGTCGACGGGCTCATTCATGGTACGAACGATACCAGACTCGGTATGATGACGGCTTCTTTGCGGCAGGATGAAGTAATGTCCGAATCGGTGCTCGACTACGACGTTCAGGATCACGTGGGCGTGATCACCTTGAACCGCCCCGAGGCGATGAACTCCCTGAACTACCAGCTGTACGCCGAGTTGGAAGACGCGGTGCGCGGATCGACCGCGCGGGCGCTGGTCATCACCGGCCGCGGGCGCGCCTTCTGCGCGGGCGACGACGTGAAAGAGATCCTCGGCGGCGGGGCGCCGCCGCCGGAGGGGTTCCGTGAGCGAGCGCGGCGCACCGGCGGGCTGACGCCGGCGGCGGACGCGCTGCTGTACACCGACATTCCGGTGATCGCGGCGGTGAACGGCGCGGCAGTCGGCTGGGGCATGGAGCTCGCGCTCATGGCCGACATTCGTGTTGCCTCGGAGCAGGCGCGTTTCGGCGAGCTGTTCGTGGTGCGCGGCCTGTGCTGCGACGCCCCCGGCCTCGGCCGTCTGGCGCAGCTCGTCGGCCGTGAGCGGGCAGCGGAGCTGCTGTTCACCGGCGAGATCATCGATGCCGCCACAGCCAAAGAGATCGGTCTGGTATCGCGCGTGGTTCCGGCGGACGCCCTCATGAGCTCAGCGCTCGAGCTGGCCGGCAAGATCGCCGGCAACCCACCGCTCGCCGTGCAGGCGCTCAAAGCGGGCCTTCGCCGCACCCTCGAGCCCGACTGGCGGGACACCGGCGCCTGGGCCATCGAGCAGATCACTCGGCTCCGGCAGACCGAAGACTCGAAAGAAGGGGTGCGGGCATTCCTGGAGAAGCGGACGCCGGTCTATCAGGGCCGTTGACCGTCCACTTCGATGGTGACGCGATCCGGATAGAAGGCGTAGTAGCCGGCGAGGGCCCGGCACTCGTCGAACGGCGTCAGATAGGCCCACGCCGCGTCTTCGACCGTCCGGTCACCGACCTCCACGCTGAAATAGCTGGCGTGGCCCTTGAAAGGGCAGTAGCTGGTGGTTGCGGTGGCGACCAGCAGATGACCTTCGACGTCCTCCGGGGGCAGGTACCACACCGGATCGTGGCGGCTCTCTTCCACCTTGAAGGCTGCCCGTGAGTCGGCGAGCAACGCGTCGCCCACCAGCACGCGCACATGGTGCGGGCTTCGGGTGACGACCACGCGATGGTCGGGGTGGCGGGAGAAGCCGGGGGCGTTGCTCATGCTCAGGCCGCGTAGCACTGAGACTCGATCATGTGCGCGTCGACGATCTGCTGTGCCATGACCCGGCAGGACCCGCAACCGCTGCCGACCCCGTACAGCTCTTCAAGCTGATCCACGTCGGCGACACCGCGCTCCACGGCTTCGCGAATCTCACGATCGGTCACGGCGTGGCAGACACACACGAACATGGCATATCCTCTACGACAACAGTGCGGATTTAAATGCAAATCATTCTCGATAGCAACACCCATATTGCATGACAGCGGATTTCAGGACTCGCGAATTGTGGACCGCGAATGTTAATGTGATTTATAGGCTAAGGATAACTTTAATTTCAATAGCTTGCGACGTAAAACTCAATTAGTATTCATATATCTCACCGCATCCAGCAGGGAAAGGCACCATGAAAACACTCGATAAAGACGTTGTCGGCTATCTCAACCGGGTGCTGAAGAACGAGCTCACCGCCATCAACCAATACTTCCTGCACGCGAAGATGCTGGACAACATGGGCCTGGGCCGGCTGGCCGGGAAGGAGCGCGACGAGTCCATCGACGAGATGAAGCACGCGGACGCGCTGATGGAGCGCATCTTGTTCCTCGAGGGGCTGCCGAATCTGCAGGACCTGGGCAAGCTCTACGTGGGCGAGGGGGTGAAGGAAATGCTCGAATGCGACCTGAAGCTCGAGATCGAGGGCCTGCCGCTGCTCCGGGAAGCCATCGCCCACGCCGAGAGAGTCGGCGACTACGTGAGCCGGGCTCTGTTTCAGTCCATCCTGGCCGCGGAAGAAGAGCACGTCGACTGGCTCGAGACCCAGCTCGCGCTGATGGATCGGACGGGGCTGCAGAATTATCTGCAGTCGCAGATGAGCGGCTGAAGGGCCAGCCTTACCGCGCGCTGCCGGCTTCCTTCAGCCACCTGCCAATGGCCGTCACCAGTGCCGCCTGCTCGCGCTTCCCGGTGCAGCGCATCCGCTCGAAGTCGGCGCCGCCGAGCCGCACGTCTGCGTAGACCTCTCCGCCGTCCTCGTGAAAGTGCAGGAACGCTCGGGATTTTCGATAGAACACGCCAGGTTTCACCTCGTGCAGTCCGGGCAATCGTCTGACGCGGTCGAGCATGCCGGCGAGGGCGTCGAGGGTTGCCGACGTCGCGTGCTTCATGAGAACACTCTCTGGTGCTGCGTTCAGCCGCGGCTCGGCACGGCGGCGAGCAGCTCGGTGGCCGGGCCGGCATCGTAGAGCGCAATGAGCAGGCGCTCGAGCACTCGGGCGACCATCCGTGGCTCTGCCGGGAGCGCGCAGCGCAGCCGCCGGCCGCCGTCGCTGCCGCGCACCTCGAGAGTCTCGACGCCGGCATCCGCGCAGGCCTGGCGGAACGTCGGCGCCAGGCCGCGCTGGCGGGCGGTGACCTGCGGCAGATCGACGTCGACGGTTTCGCCGTCGCCCGTGATCTGGAGAAAATCCCCGCTCACCGACAACTCGATGCGGATGTACGGCAGATACGGCAACTTCGGCAGCCAGCCCGCCAGGTCGCCCGCCAGCGATTCCAGGCTGCATGTTCGGGTGAGGGTGGCCGGCTGCCGTGCCCGGAACGCGGCGTAGGCCAAGGATGCCGCCCCCGCTGCGGCGAGCAGCACACGGGGCAGGCGACCGATCACCATCGCCCTGTCACCATTGCTTTGTCACCCTTGCTTTGCTATCGGGCCGATTTCCCATCGCTAGGTGAGCTCCGTTGCGCTCTTCGGCCGCGGCCGCGGCACGTGCTGCACCGTGAGCCACTTGTCGCTGGTGAACGCGTCCACCGCCCAGTGGCCGCCGAAACGGCCGATGCCGGAGTTCTTTTCCCCGCCGAAGGGGTTGTTGGGCAGATCGTTGACGGTGTGGTCGTTGACGTGGGCCATGCCAGCCTCCAGCTGTTCCGCAAAACGGGTGGCGCGCTCCACGTCGCCGCCGAAGACACAGCTCGACAGGCCGAAGCTGGTGGCGTTGGCAAGCCGGAGCGCTTCCTGCTCGTCCGCTGCGGGGATGATAGGCGCCACCGGGCCGAAAATCTCCTCCCTGGCGAGCAGCGACTGATTGTCGACGTCGGCGAACACGTGCGGCGGCAGCACTAGCCCCTCGGCGTCGCCACCTAGAATTTCGCGCGCGCCGCTGGCGCGGGCGTCGTCGATCCGCTCGCGCAGCCGGTCGAGCTGCTTCTCGTTGATGATCGGGCCTACCAGGGTATCGGGGTCCCGCGGGTCGCCGACCCCGAGGCGACGTACCCGCTCGGCGAAGCTGTCGATGAAGTCGTCGTAGACCTTGCGGTCAACGATGAAGCGGTTGGCGATCATGCAGATCTGGCCCTGGTGCAGGAACTTGCCGAACACGGCGGACTCCACCGCCTGCTCGAGGTCGGCGTCGTCCAGCACCACGAACGGCGAATTGCCGCCGAGCTCGAGCTCGACGCGCTTGATGATCGCGGACTTGGTCGCGAGTTCAGCGATGTGGCGGCCGACCGGGGTGGATCCGGTGAAGGAGATCACCCGAGGCGTGGCATGGCAGACGAACGGATCGCCGATTTCGCTGCCCGAGCCGACGACCACGTTGAGCACACCCGGCGGCAGGCCGGCTTCTTCGAAGATCCTGGCGAGCAGCAGGCCGCCGGTGACCGGAGTGTCGCTGGCAGGCTTCAGAACCACGCCGTTGCCCACCGCCAAGGCGGGCGCCACCGAGCGGTTGCTGAGCTGCAGCGGCCAGTTCCACGGGCTGATGATGCCGACGACGCCGACCGGCTGGCGGATGACGCGGCATTCCTTGCCCGGTACGTCCGACGGCAGTATGTGGCCCTCTATGCGGTACGGGACGATGGCGGCCTCGAGCATCACGGCGTGGGCCGCCGACCATTCGAGCTCGGCTTTTATGCGTGTGCTGCCGGCCTCTTCGATGAGCCAGTCGACGATCTCGTCGCGTCGTACCTCCATGATCTCTGCGGCGCTGCGCATGACTTCGGCGCGTTGCGACGGCAGTGCCTGGCTCCATTCCCGGCGCTCGCAGTCGGCGGTGCGGTAGGCGTCGTCCACGTCGTCCGCGCTGGCGGAGGCGATCTCCAGCAGCACCTCGCCGCTGTAGGGGTCGCGATCGGTAATGGTTCGCTCGCCGCGGCCTGGCCGCGATTTGCCGCCTACCCATTGCTGATCGAAGCTGCCGTATGGTCCGCCCGGTGGCTGCTGTTGGGTCGTCATGATGGAGCACCTCGCAATTCCTGCTGGATCGCCGAGGGTGCAATGCGTATACCAGCGCGCCGCGCCGTCTGCCATGCATCCGCTTGCCTGGACAGGTACACTGTCGGCCTCGTTGCGCGCGACAGGTCCCATGCCCAGCGACTACATCGCCAGACTGTTCGGCACGTCTCCCGTCCGGCCGATTCAGGAGCACTTCGCCCAGGCCACCGGCTGTGCGCTGGAGCTGGTGCCGTTCTTCGAAGCGGTGACCGCGGGCGACTGGGATCAGGCGGCCAGGGTACGGGCGCGCATCATCGAGTTCGAGCACGCCGCCGACGAGCTGAAGCGTCAGCTTCGCCTGGCGCTGCCGAGCAGCCTCATGATGCCGGTCAGCCGGTCCGACGTGCTCGAGCTGCTGGCCATGCAGGATGCCATCGCCAATCGTGCGAAAGACATTTCCGGCCTGGTGACCGGGCGGCGCATGCAGATTCCGCCGACCATGTCCGAGCCCTACCTGGAGTTCCTGGGTTGCTGCCTCAGGGCGGTGAGTCAGGCGCAGCGTTCGGTGGGCGAGCTCGACGAGCTGTTCGAAGCCGGCTTCCGCGGCAAGGAAGTGGACGTCGTCATCGCAATGACCGAGGAGCTCGACCGCATCGAGAAGGAAAGCGATGACAAGCAGGTGGACCTGCGCGCCCTGCTGTTCCGCATCGAGCGCGATCTGCCGCCGGTGGACGTGATGTTTCTCTACCAGATCATCGACTGGACCGGCCATCTCGGCGATCTGGCGCATCGCGTGGGCAGCCGTCTGCATGTGCTGATCGCCAAGTAGTCGTGGACGCGAGTACCGTTTACGTCCTTCTGGCGGCCGTCTTCGGTCTGTTCATGGCCTGGGGCATCGGTGCCAACGACGTGGCCAATGCTATGGCGCCGTCAGTGGGATCGCGTGCCATCACCATTCCTCAGGCGATCATCATTGCCGCCATCTTCGAGTTTTCCGGCGCGGTGCTGGCCGGTGGCGAGGTGACCTCGACCATCCGGGAAGGCATCGTCGACTCACAACTGTTCGTCGCCACGCCCGACCTCCTGATCATCGGCATGCTGGCGTCGTTGCTGGCGGGCGGCATCTGGCTGTTGGTGGCGTCCCGGTTCGGCTGGCCGGTGTCCACCACCCACTCCATAGTCGGCGCGGTGGTGGGTTTCGCCGCCATGGGCGTGGGCCTCGACGCCGTGCACTGGGGCGAAGTCGGGCGCATCGTCGCGAGTTGGGTTATCAGCCCGATCCTCTCGGGATTCCTGGCCCTGGTGCTGTTCGTGAGCATTCAGCGGCTGGTGCTGGGGCAGGACGATCCACTCTCGGCGGCGCGACGCTGGTGCCCGTGGTACGTGTTCCTCGCAGGCTTCGTGATCTTTCTGGTGACGTTACTCAAGGGCGTCGCCCACCTCGGTGTGGACGTCTCGCCGCTGGCGGCCGTGGGGCTCGCCGCGGCCGTCGGCGGCGTTCTTGCCGCGGTGACCCGCGTGTACGTGGGGCGTATTGCCTTCGATCCGGACGCGGATCGCGAGTTTCACTTCGCCGCGGTGGAGAAGGTCTTCGCCGTGCCCATGGTGGTGACCGCCTGCGCCATGGCATTCGCCCACGGATCCAACGACGTTGCCAACGCGGTGGGTCCGGTGGCGGCCGTGGTCAGCGTCGCTGCCAGCGGTCAGGTGGGCGCGACCTCGTCGGTGTCACCCTGGGTGCTGCTGCTCGGCGGGGTGGGGATCGTCATCGGCCTCGCGAGCTATGGGCACCGGGTGATCGCGACGGTGGGGCGCAAGATCACTGAGCTGAACCCAAGCCGCGGCTTCGCCGCCGGCATCTCCACCGCCTCGACCATCGTGCTCGCTTCGGGCACCGGTCTGCCCATCTCCACCACTCACACCTTGGTCGGCGCGGTGCTCGGCGTTGGCATGGCCCGAGGGATCGCCGCCATCAACCTGCGCGTGGTCGGCACCATCTTCGTTTCGTGGCTGGTCACCGTCCCGGCGGGCGCCGTGCTCGCAGCCATCCTCTTCTACATCGGCCGCGCGCTGATGTAGCAGCGCTGCGGTGTGGGAGCGACTTCTAATCCGAAGTTCCTGCTTGTTTCGCCGCTGAGTTGGCCTGTTAGCTTTTCCTGAACAAGTAGTTGGGCTTTCCAGGGCCTCTACGGAGATGTTACCAATGTACCCATGTAAATGACTTGATATCCCCACGAATATCAGTAGAATGCGGAGATGCACATCGATGTTGTACCCAACCGGAAGTCGCGTCCAGCCTACCTGCTGCGGGAAACCTTCCGCGAAGGCAACAAGGTCAGAAAACGCACCATCGCCAATCTCTCCTCCCTGTCCGATGAGCAGATCCGCGGCATCCGCGCCGCACTCGCCAATGAGCCGCTGTATCCACTCGAGACCCTGTTCAATGTGGTCGGCTCGAAGGCCGTGGGCCACGTCCAGGCCGTCCAGGTAGCCATGTCTCGGCTCAAGATGGCGTCGCTGCTGGCCAGCCGGCCGTGCCCCGAGCGGGAGGTGGTGCTCGCCATGCTGGCGGCACGGGTGCTCGCCCCGAACACCAAGCTCGCCACGACCCGCTGGTGGCACACGACGACGCTTGCTGATGACTTCGGTGTGACCGAGGCCGACGAAGCGGATCTGTATGCTGCCATGGACTGGCTGCTCGAGCACCAGAGCGCCATCGAGAAGCGCCTGGCCAGGCGCCATCTCGGCGCTGGAAGCCTCGTGCTCTACGACCTGTCGTCGAGTTACTTCGAAGGCACGAAGTGCCCGCTCGCGCGTCTGGGCTACAGCCGGGACGGCAAGAAGGGCACCTTGCAGGTGAACTACGGTGTGCTCACCGACCGTCGAGGTTGTCCGGTGGCTGTGACGGTTTACGAGGGCAACACGGCGGATCCCGAGACCCTGATGCCGGAGATCGAGCGCTTGAAGCGAGACTTCGAGATCAGCGAGTTCGTGATGGTGGGTGATCGCGGCATGATCTCGCAGAAGGCCATCAACGCCTTGAAGGAGCGGCCGGGCATCGACTGGCTCACGGCGCTGAAGAGCACGTCGATCCGCGCCCTGGTGGGCGAAGGCCACGTGCAGATGGATCTGTTCGATGAGCGCAACCTCTTCGAGTTGAACCATCCGGAGTATCCGGGCGAACGCCTGATCGCCTGCAAGAATCCAGCGCTGGCGGAACTGCGCGGGCACAAGCGCGAGTCACTGCTCGAATCGACCGAGCGGTTGCTGGAAAAGATCCGTCAGTCGGTGCTGAAGGGACGGCTCAAGGGTCAGGACAAGATCGGCGTGCAGGTCGGCAAGGTGATCAACCGCTACAAGGTCGCCAAGCACTTCGATCTCAGCATCGAAGACGATGCCTTCTCGTTCTCGCGCCGGACCGACAGCATCGCCCTGGAAGCGCAACTCGACGGCCTCTACATCATCCGCACATCACTGTCCGACACCAGGATGGACGCCGCGGAGTGCGTACGTCAGTACAAATCCCTCGCTCAGGTGGAGCGCGCCTTCAAAACGCTGAAGAGCGTCGATCTGCGAATCCGGCCCATCCACCATCGGCTGGAGAACCGGGTGCGCGCTCACATCCTGCTGTGCGTGCTGGCCTACTACATCGAATGGCACATGCGTGAGGCTTGGCGTGAGCTTCTGTTCGCCGACGAGGATCAGGCGGCCAAAGCCACGCGCGATCCCGTGGCGCCGGCCAAACGCTCAAGGGCGGCACAAACCAAAGCACGTACGCACACGCTGCCTGATGGAACACCGGCCCACAGCTTCGCGACCCTGCTCGGCGAGCTCGCAACCATCGTGAAGAACACTTGCCTCGCGACGCCGCCGGATCAGCCCGCGTCCACCTTCGAGGCCGTCACCCGAGCCGATCCGAAACAGCAACAAGCCCTGAACCTGCTGCAGAACATCGCTCTGTAGCCAGGCAGCTGCACCCCTCGATCAAGGTAACCACCTGATCACACGGCGAAAACTGCTCCTGCTCATCAAGAACTTCGGTCTAATGTGGGAGCGACCTCCTGGTCGCGATTAGAGAAGATCGCGACCGGGAGGTCGCTCCCACAAAGGAGAAGATCGCGACCGGGAGGTCGCTCCCACAAAGGAGAAGATCGCGACCGGGAGGTCGCTCCCACAAAGGAGAAGATCGCGACCAGGAGGTCGCTCCCACAAAAAAAATGGCGATCTACCGCAATCCCTCCCAGGCCTCCCGCTCGACGCCGTCGGGATCCATCACCAACTCGCACCTGTCAGCGAACTTCATGGTCGCCCGCGCGTCCAGGTCGTATGGCTGCCAGCCGGGATCGCCGTTCCTGACGAACTCGGTCCACGCCCAATGCATGGCGTCCGCCACCGGCTGCGGCCGCTCGCCGGGCCCCAGGAACACGTCGACGCCGGCCCGATCCAGGTTGTCGAAGGCGAACGGAATCTCGAGTGCGTGGGTGGCACCGAGCCGGCCTTCGAACGCCCGGGACTCCCAGCAGAACCAGTACATCCAGCTCGGCGTCTCGGCATGGGCTGCCCTCGCTTCAAGCATCCGCACGGCGGGAATGCGGAACAGGTGATCGGTGGTGAAGGCGATCAGCAGCTCGTTGGCGCTGGCGTCGGGACGGTTGCGGCGGTATGCCTCGAGCGCCGACTGCGCGCCATATCGGCGCGCGATCTTCTCGAGCCGCGCATCGTCGGCATCGCCGTAGCCGAACAGGGTGGTCTCGTGCCGATTGGTGCCTGTGAGCACGGGAATGCCACGGGATGCCCCGCCAACGATGGCTTCGAGGGGCGCCGCAGGCACGACCGCGTTGCCTTCCACGGGGTAGAAGGGCGCCACCGCAACGCCCAGCTTCTCGACCGCTCCGGCGCCGTCGCCGATCTCGTCGGAGATCCGGCCCTGGGCGTCGAGGATCGCCTCGGCGCTCACCGACTGCAGCCCATCCGGGCCGTCTACATCGAGCACCTCGAGCAGCCGTTCGCCCACCAGCCGCCCGGCCGCCGCCGGCAGGGTGTGATGGGGCCCTCCGCTCTGGGCAATGGCCGCGCGATAGAGCCCGTGAGCCAGCGGGCTCGCGAGCAGCGTGCAGACGCTGAACGCGCCGGCGGACTCTCCGGCGATGGTCACCCGCCCCGGGTCGCCGCCGAACTGCTCGATGTTGTCGCGGACCCAGCGCAGCGCGGCGATCTGATCGTACAGGCCGTTGGCGCCGGAGGTGGCATAGTCCTCACCGAACTGAGAAAGGTCGGTGAATCCCAGCGCGCCCAGGCGATAGTTGATGCTGACCACCACGATGTCGCCGTTCCGGGCGAAGCGGGCGCCGTTGTACCAGGGAATCGCGCCTTGCCCGGTGCGGTAGCCGCCGCCGTGAATCCAGAACAGCACCGGCCGGCGAGCGCCGTCGGCGGCCGGGGTGCAGACGTTCAGGGTCAGGCAGTCTTCGCTCCACGGCACCGCTGCGCTGGACGTCAGCCCGCCCGTCGGCACCTGGGGTGCCGCGGGTCCGAACCGGACCGCCGGGCGGACCTCGCGCCACGGCTCCACTGGCTGCGGCGCGCGGAAGCGCAGGGTGCCTACGGGCGGTGCGGCATAGGGAATGCCGGCGAAAAGCAGCACGTCGTCCTTGCCGCGGCCCTGCACCGGGCCGCTGGTGGTTTCGGCGATGGTCATGAACCCCCCCTGGTGGAAGCGACCTTCAGGTCGCGATTGCCTCCAAGCCTACCTCCGTCGAAGTCGCACCGCACCCCCGGCCATCGCCACCCGCCCGCGGCCGAAGCTAGAATCCACCGTCATGAAGATTCCCCGGGCTCCCCATCACTGGCGCATCACGCCGAAAGAGGCCGTCGCCGTGCAGCGGCGGCTCACCGCGAAGGTGCGCCTGACGCCCGCGCCCGTACCGCGTTTGATGGTGGGGCTCGATTGCGCCTTCACCGACGCCGGCATCCTCGCCGCTGCCGTGGTCTGGGACGTCGATGCGCAGCAAGTGGTCGAGCAGCGGACGATGCAGGACGAGCTGACGTTTCCGTACGTCCCGGGCCTGCTGTCGTTCCGGGAGATTCCCGTGCTGCTGAAGCTCCTGCGGCGAATTCGCTCGCCGGTGGACGGCATCCTCTGCGACGGCCAGGGCATCGCCCATCCGCGGCGGCTGGGGCTCGCCGCGCACCTCGGGTTGGTCGTCGGCGTGCCGACGGTGGGCTGCGCGAAGTCGCGCCTGTGCGGCACCCACGAGGAACCGGGCCCCCATCGCGGCGATTTCGCTCTGCTCATGGATGACGGCGAGCGCATCGGCACCGTGCTGCGCAGCCGTGACGGTGTGCGCCCGCTATTCGTCAGCCCGGGCCATCTGGTCGACCATCCCAGCAGCATCGAATGGGTGCTCGCCGCCGGCGCCGGCTATCGGCTTCCGGAGCCGACCCGCCGCGCCGACCGCCTGGTCTCGGAGCTCAAACGCCGCGTTCGAGCAGGATGATTTTTCACACCGGCTAGAAGCGAACGACCAATGATCCCGACCACAGGTTAAGATCCTTCTCGATTCGCGTGTACTCGAGCTGAACGTCGATGTCGTTGCCGAGGTCGAACCCGACGCCAGCGCCGCCGGACACGCCGCTGTCTCCGTGATCCACCGGTCCGGCGTCCACCTCCTCGTCGAGAAACCCGAGCCGGCCTTTGAAGTAGATGTCCCCGTGGGTTCGGTAGGTGGCGTAGACGGCGTAGGTGTCCACTGAGTAATCGTAGGTGCCGTAGAACCCGAGGTTGGCCTTGCCGTCGCTGACGGACGTGGTGAGCTCACCTTCGACGCCCCAACCGGTGCTCCATTCGTAACCCCCCCGCACGCCCAGGTTGAACGGGTTGTCCCCCGCAACATCGGCGTCCACGACACCCGCGACGGCGCCTACGTCGTAGCCCTCGGCATGCACCGCGCATGACCAGCCCAGAGCGAGGCTGACGAGCCCCGCGAGTGTCGCTTTGTTCATACCCCTGGAGACCCTGATCGGATTGGAAGGCGCGATTCTAATCCATCGCGCGGGCTGACGGACGCCGCCCTCTACATTCCATTACATGCTGGGGCCGTGGGACACAAACGCTTACACACGGCGGGGAATGCAACGCCCCGTTGACAGGACACGGAAGCTTCCCTTTAGTGCGCCCATGGACACGCCGCTCGGCAAACCGACTGCGTACACGGAGCGCTACGACCCCGCGCTGCTGGCACCCGTAGCGCGCGCGCCGCTGCGCGCGACCCTCGGCCTTCACGAGGCACCGCCATTCGTCGGCGAGGACGTCTGGAACGGCTATGAGTTTTCCTGGCTTTCCCCACCGGGGTTGCCCAGGGTGGCGGGGCTGCGGATCACTCTGGATGCGCATTCGCCGCGGCTGGTGGAAAGCAAATCCATGAAGCTGTACCTGAACGGCTTCGCCCAGACCCGCTTCGACTCCGATCGGGCCGTCTCCGACGTGCTGGCGCGCGATCTTGCCGCCGCGGTGGGCGCGCCGGTGTCGGTGGAGCTCTCCACCCTGGGCGACATCGAGCCCGCGACGGGACGCCTGCCAGGCATCTGTCTGGACGACCTCGACGTGGCGACGGACGTGTACGATCGCGCGCCGGAGCTGCTCCAGACCGCCGGCGAAGGGGAGGGGACGCCGGTCGAGGAGTCGCTGCACACTCATCTGTTCCGCAGTCTCTGCCCGGTGACCGGCCAGCCCGACTGGGCATCCGTGCTGGTACGGTACCGCGGAAACGCCATCGATCATGCGAGTCTGCTTCGTTATCTGGTGTCCTTCCGTCGTCACCCGGCCTTCCACGAAACGACGGTGGAGCAGATCTTCCTCGACCTCAAAGCACGCTGCCGCTGCGATTACCTGATGGTGGGCGGCTACTTCCTGCGCCGCGGCGGCATCGACATCAACCCCTTCCGCGCGGATCCTGGCGAGAGCTGGCCTGTGGTGCGGCTGGTCCGGCAGTAACCTCAGTCGTCCCGACCGGGTCGGACCAGCGTCCGCAACCAATGTCGCCAGGAGTTCCTGGTGAGCATGTAGCGATCGAGACCGTCCATCTTCGAGTCGAGACCTTCCGGATCGGCCAGCAGTCTTTCCCGGCGAACGAGCGCGCGCGCCGGATCCAGCGGCCGGACGACCATGGCAGGATTGCCGGCGGCGATGACGTTCGCCGGGATGTCGCGTGTGACCACGCTTCCAGCGCCAACCACGCTGTTGGCGCCGATGGTCACCCCTTTGCAAACGATCGCGCCGTCGCCAATCCAGACGTTGTCTTCCAGCATGATCTTCGCGCTGCTGCCGATGATGCGCGTGCGGTCGTACACGTCGTGCCAATCCGCGTCGGTGAGATACGCGCCCGCGGCGATCATGCTGTTGCTGCCGACCTCGATCTCGCACGCGGAATCGAGCCGCACGCCGGGACAGATGAGCGCATAGTCGCCGATGCGGATGCGACCACCACCGCCCTCATGCTCCCAGGTGGTCAGCGTCACCCGCCGGTCGGCGGCCGCGATCACATGCACGCACCGCCCGAACCCGATGTTCCGGCCGTGGATCTTCAGATACCACGGCCGCATCACCTTGCAGTGCGGCCCCAGAGCGTCGAGCTGCGGCCCCACGAAGTGCCGCAGCCACAGCCGCTCGAGCGCCCGATCCAACCGCTTCAGCCCATATGGGCGATGATCCCGCCGCAAATTCCCCCCATCGGCTCGTTCCCGAGCGTCCGCCATTCACGCAAGTCAGTTGCCCAACCGCCACCACACGGCTCCTACACTTCCCCCAGCCGTTCCGTTAGGATACCCGCCGCTTACGATCAATGGTGGCCCATTCCGGTCCCCCCGCAACGATACGTCGTGAACCCCGCCAGGCCCGGAAGGGAGCAACGGTAGCGGCGAACTCGTGTGCCGGGGTGTGGCTGGTTTGGGTCGCCACCATTTCGGAGAGGTGTCCGAGCGGTCGAAGGAGCACGCCTGGAAAGTGTGTGTACGGAAACGTACCGAGGGTTCGAATCCCTCCCTCTCCGCCAGAACAAGAATGGGGCCTCCGGCCCCTTTTTTGTTCTGGTGAAGTGGTGAGGCCCGATGAGGGCCCTGCGGTTCGACAAATCCGCAGAGCGGATTTGGACGTCGCCGCTTGCGGCGGCGCCCCGAAGGGGTGAGGGGCGGTCGCCCGCCCCGAATCAATCCCTCCCTCTCCGCCAGAACAAGAATGGGGCCTCCGGCCCCTTTTTTGTTCTGGTGAGGTGGTGAGGCCCGATGAGGGCCCTGCGGTTCGACAAATCCGCAGAGCGGATTTGGACGTCGCCGCGCAGCGGCGGCGCCCCGAAGGGGTGAGGGGCGGTCGCCCGCCCCGAATCAATCCCTCCCTCTCGGTGGTGCGGTCGTTCGTATTCTTCTGAGAGGCTCGCCGCGGACAACGCCTCAGCGCAATGCCCTGAAGGCGTCGCGAATGTCGGCCGCCAGGAGTTCCGGGGCCTCGAGGGCGGCGAAGTGCCCGCCGCGTTCCGGGAAGCTCCAGTGCACCAGATTGAACTGGCGCTCGACCCAGGCGCGGGGCGGCGCGGCCAGCTCGCCGGGGAAATTAGCCACCGCCGTGGGAACCTCCACCCGTTCCGGGAAGGGGCGCGTGTCGTAGTGACGGCTCTCGTAGTACATGCGCACCGACGAGGTGATGGTCTGGGTGAACCAGTAGACGCTGATGTTGGTAAGCAGCTCGTCCCGGGACACGGCCTGTTCGAGGTTGCCCGAGTGCTGTGTCCATTTATGGAACTTCTCGGTGATCCACCCCGCGAGGCCTATGGGTGAGTCGTTCAGCCCGTAGCCCAGCGTCTGAGGCTTGGTGCCCTGGATGTGCTGATAGCCGACTTCGCCTGCCATGTAAGCCTGACGCGCCTCCATGCGCCGGCGTTCCTCGTCGCTGACCCCCGCCATGGGGTCGTCCTTCGGAGCTCTGGCGAACACCAGGTTCAGGTGAATGCCCTTCAGCCGGTCCGCGGCCACCGCACCGAGCCAGGTGGTGACGGCCGATCCCACATCGCCGCCCTGGGCGAAGTAGCGGTGGTAGCCCAGCGCCGCCATGAGCGAAGCGAACAGCTCCGCACAGGCCTTCGGTTGAAATCCCGGCTCGCGCGGCGGCCGCGAGAAGCCGTAGCCCGGTATGGACGGACAGATCACGTGGAAGGCGTCGCGGGCATCGCCGCCGAAACGCTCGGGCTCGGTGAGCCGGTCGATGATCTTTTCGAACTCGCACACCGATCCCGGCCAGCCATGGGTGATCAGCAGCGGTTCGGCGTGCTGGTGGGGCGATCGCTGATGGATGCAGTGCACCCGGTGATCGCCCAGCGGCACGAGCAGCTGGTCGAACCGGTTGAGCGCTGCTTCCTGCGCCCGCCAGTCGAACTGATCACGCCAGTACTCGCACAGCGGCTTCAGATAGCCGATGTCGGTGCCGTACACCCACGGGTCGCCGATCTGATCGGGCCATCGGGCCTGGTCCAGGCGCCGTTTCAGGTCGTCGATGTCGTGGTCGGGAATGTGGATCTGGAACGGATTCATCTATCCGGTTGTGGTCACAGTGCCGGGATAACTGCGGTTCGTAACGATTCGAAAGCCGATCCGAGCGACAGCGGGCGTGGTGAAGGGAATCGTGCGGCCGAACCACTCCAGATATCCCGCATAGCCGATCTTGCGAAAGCCGTTCTCGGCCTCGAAGCCCAGGACCGCTCGGTTGTAAGGCGCCACGTAGCTCGCCAGATGCGTATACCCCAGCGCGATGTACGGCGGCCCCGAAGCCGCCACCAACGCCAGATAGAGCCGCATTCCCCGATGCGAGCGCCTCGTCAATGTTTTGTACGCGTAGACGTAGGGCGCATCGACCGAGATGCCGAGACCCTCCACGAGCGGCGCCGTGGTCGTCGAGCGCCAGGTGTAAGCGACCATCGCTTCGCCATCGAAGGCGGCGAACGCCCTGTCGCCCCGCTCGAGGGCGTCCGCCACGAACTGCTCGGTCATTCTGAGCTCCGGGTCGTGTGTCGCTGCCAGCAGCTCACGCTCCGAAGCCTGTCGCACGGAGATATTGCACGGGAGCTCCATGTCCAGCCGCAAAGGGAGTTGAAGAGGCCTCACCCTGATCCGGTAGACGTGGATGCCACCGCGGCGCTCCAGCAGCCGCAGTCCCTGCTGGACCGGGCCGCTGAACGTCAGGGGGCCCATAGATGCCCCTGAACGCTGAGCCGCAGGCACCGCCGCATGATTTTCATGACGCCCCAACCCTCCACAATTGCGGTACGACGATATCCGCCAGCGGCTCGGCTGGCTGTATGTCGGATGTATGGGCAGACGCGTTACTACAGCCAGCCGCCGCTGAAGCCGATCACCTCGCCGGTGACGAAGGCCGCCTCGGGGGAGGTGAGATAGCTGATCAGCGCTTCCATCTCACCCGGCGCGCTCAGCCGGCCGAGGGGAACCAGACGCTGTACCCGCTCGCGAAAATGCGGGTCCGTCGCCATCCGTTCGGGCGGGAACGTATCGGGGCTGGCGAACCAGTTGGGGGCAATGGCGGTGATCGCGATGGCGTCCGGCCCCAGTTCCTTGGCCAGCCCCGCCACGGCGGCATTGGCCGCGGCCCGGGCGGCGCTGTAAGCCACCACGCGTCCGCCGGGTCGGCGGCCGGCGGCCGAGGTGACGAGCACGATGCGCCCGCCGCCGCCGCGGCGCAGCGGCGGTACCGCAGCCCGCACCCAGCGCCAGGGTTCCATGACCAGCGCCTCGAACACGCCCCGGACGGCGTCTACGTTGACCTCGTCGATGGGAGCCGCGGGAATGGCGAAGAGCTGATTGGCGACCAGCACTTCCAGGCGCCCTGTCGCCACGGCTTCCTCCACAGCGGACTCCGGCTCGGTGGCGGCAAGCAGCGTGGCATCCGGGAACTGGCGCTGGAACTCGTCGCGCGCCGCCGCCGACTCGGCTGCGGAGTCGCCCGACTCCGCCGCGGAAAAGCCCGGGTCGTGGGCCAGCACGCGATAGCCGCGGGCGAGCAGGGCGCGCACGGCCGGCGGCCCGGCATAACGCCGCGCGTGGGTGACGAGGGCGGCGGGCGCAGTCAGGGCTCTCGCTCCGGCTGCAGATGGTGAGGTGTCGTCGCTCGGCACTAGCTGTTTCCCACCTCGTGCTCGATGAGGTGAGCGTACTTCGCGAGCGCCGCCTGCTCGCGCCGGACCAGGTGGTACTCCGGGAACGCCTCGTCGTCGCTGCCGCGGTAGCGCCCCAGCAGTTGACGCGCCACCGTGACCTTGTGCACCTCCGTGGGACCGTCGGCCAGGCCCATGTGGAATGAATCCAGCACCCCGGCCGCGAACGGCATCTCGGTGGACAGCCCGAGCGAGCCGTGAACCTGCAGCGCCCGCGCGTACACGTCGTGGTAAACCTGCGGCATCTTGGCCTTCACCGCCGAGATGTCGGCGCGCACGGCCTTGTAGTCCTTCAGCTTGTCGATCTTCCAGGCGGTGCGCAGCACCAGGAGACGGAACTGCTCGATGTCGATCCACGAGTCGGCGATCATCGCCTGCACGAGTTGCTTCTGAGCCAGCGCTTCGCCCTGGGTGGTGCGCGACAGGGCGCGCTGGCACATCATGTCGAAGGCCCGCTGCATTTTGCCCATGGTGCGCATGGCGTGATGTATGCGGCCGCCGCCGAGGCGCGTCTGCGCCACCACGAAGGCCTGGCCCGGCTCGCCGAGCATGTGGTCCCGGGGCACGCGTACGTCGTTGTAGCGGATGTACGCGTGGGCGCCCTGGTGCTCATAGCCGACGGCCGTGTTGCGCACGATCTCGATGCCGGGTGTCTCGCTCGGCACGATGAGCATGGACATGCGCTGATAGGGCGGTGCCTCCGGGTCCGTCACCGTCATCACGATGAGAAACGAGGCATAGCGGGCGTTCGACGAAAACCACTTCTCGCCGTTGATCACCCACTCGTCGCCCACCAGCTCCGCCCTGCAGGTGAACACCTTCGGGTCGGCGCCGCCCTGGGGCTCGGTCATCGAGTAGCAGGAGCAGATCTCGTTGTCGAGTAACGGCTGCAGGTAGCGCGCCTTCTGCTCCGGCGTGCCGTAGTGGGCGAGGATCTCGGCGTTGCCGGAATCCGGGGCCTGGCAGCCGAACACGACCGGCGCGCACTTGGCGCGGCCGAGAATCTCGTTCATCAGGCCCAGCTTCACCTGACCGTAGCCCTGGCCGCCGAGCTCCGGGCCCAGGTGGCAGGCCCACAGCCCGCGGCGCTTCACCTCCTCCTGCAGCGGCGGGATGACCTTCTGCCGTTTCGGATCGGTGAAGTCGTTGGGGTGGCCGAGGATGAAGTCCAGGGGCTCGATCTCCTCGCGGACGAACTCGTCCATCCAGTCGAGCTGCTTCTGAAACTCGGGATCGGTCTCGAAATCCCATGCCATGGTCGTCGCTCCGTGCAACTGCGGTTGCGGTCAGCTTACGCACAGCCGGCGCGCGTGGACACCTATGATTTCCGGCCGTGACTGACGTGGTCGGTCGGCCGCGCGATCGGTGCCAGCTCGCAGCTTGCTGGCGACGAAAAGACTGCGGTATAAGGAACCGGCGAACTGTCGTATGGGGAGGGACAGTAATGCTCAGATTCCTGCCGGTGTTGATGGCCGCAGTAGTGGTCGCGGGGTTGATTCCTGGTCCGGATGCGCGAGCTGCGGAAGCAAACTCGCTGCGTGGCATCGAGGAAGTAGTGGTCACCGCCCGGCGGCGTGAAGAGAACATTCAGTCGGTGCCGATCCCGGTGACCGCCCTGTCCGACGAAGATCTTCGTGGCCGGGGCGCAGAAGATCTCACCGATCTCACGCGGTTGACGCCGAATCTGGCATTCAACCACTCCGCGTCGAATAAAGGAGCGGCCGAGGTATTTCTGCGGGGCATAGGTCAGGTGAACTGGTCGCCGACCCAGGACCCGAAGGTCGGCGTGTATCTGGACGGCGTGTATCTCGGGCGGCCGCAGGGCGCGGTGTTCGACATGCTCGACATCGACCGCATCGAGGTGCTTCGCGGCCCGCAGGGCACCCTGTTCGGCCGCAACACCACCGCGGGGCTGGTCCACGTCATCACCCGCAAGCCGCAGAGCCATTTCGAGTCCTGGGTGTACGCAGGCGCCGGCAACGACGCACAGAAAAGCCTCGGCGGCATGCTGAACGTGCCGCTCACCGACGACCTCGCAGTTCGATTCAGCGCGCAGCATCGTCAGTCCGACGGCTACGTGAAGAATCGCTCCACCGGCGACGACTGGAACGACGAGAACAGCCAGCTCGGCCGCGCATCGCTGCTCTGGACTCCGAGCGAGAAGCTGGACGTTCAGCTCAGCGTTGACTATCAGCGCGTTCGCGAACACCCGAATCTCGGGAGCTGCGAGTGGACCGGTCCGGCTGATGGATCGGCAACCCTGGCCACGGGCGGGCTGCCGTTCATTGCCTACGTCTTCGGCGTCTATGATGACATCGCCAATGCCTGCAACGACACCCGCCCCTATCACTCGGACGAGAACGACCCCGACCAGTCCGACCTGGATCAGTGGGGCTCGAATCTGACGGCTCATTGGGATCTCGGATTCGGCGAGCTCACGTCGATCACGGCGTACCGTGACACCAAGGATCTGAACGGATCCTGGGGATGGGCATCGGATAAGGTGGGAACGCCGTCGTATCTGGAAGTCATCGGCCGCCGCGACAGTGACAGCGATCAGTGGTCGCAGGAGCTTCGCCTCGCTGGCACTGCCGCCGGCGGCAGGCTCGACTGGGTCGGGGGCGTCTACGGGTTCCGCGAGAACGCGGTCAACTACCTCGACGTCCCGGTGTTTCGCGGGGTTGCCGCGCCTGACTGCGCCGCCTGGCCCATCTTCTGCTTTCCGCTCGATCCATCCAATCCTGCCGCCGGCACTCTGGGCGACATCGCGCTGGCGACCCAACTATTCGGCAGCCGGCGACAGACCGTCGATGCCACGAACTCGTCGTTCGCCGTGTTCGGGGAGATCACCTATCGCTTCACCGAGCGCTGGTCGTTGACCGCAGGAGCGCGGTACACCAACGACGACAGGGACTTCACCCGCTCACAGACTCTTACCATAGGCATTCCCGACCCCACCCTGACGTGCCCCGGCGGCGGTGCGCCCCTGAACGGAACGACCTGCAAACGCCAGCAATCCTTCGACAAGGTCACTCCGCGGTTGATCTTCAGCTATCAGGCGAGCGACGACGTGATGCTCTATGCCGGGTGGAGCAGGGGCTACTCCAGCGGTGGATTCAACCAGGATGTCAGGATGCGTCCGTTCGAGCCGGAGACGTCGGACAACTGGGAAGGCGGCATCAAGTCCACCTGGCTCGACCAGCGTCTGCTGATCAACCTGACCGGCTTCTTCAATACCTACAAGAATCAGCAGATCACCGTTGGTCGGCTTGTCGGCGGGCAGCCGACGGCGGATCTCATCAATGCGCAGAAGGCGGAGCTGTACGGAATAGAAGCCGAACTGCAGGTCGTGCCCGCTCCCGGCTGGATGATCCGAGGAAGCTTCGGTTGGATCGACGGCGAGTACAAGGAGTTCACCGTCCTCGACAACTCGATCGGGCCGCCGCCCGACTTCCAGGAGATCATCGTGGAGCGTGATCTCTCGGACACAGAGGTCGTGCGGGGCGCGCCCTACACCGCAAGCGTCTCGGCATCCTACACCCACTACTTTTCCGGCGGCGGCGACCTGTCTGGGCAGGTCGGCTACGCCCGTCGCGGACGTACCTACAACACCCTGGAGACGCTGAACAGTTCCCGCCAGGATGCGTACGGGCTGGTGGACGCACGCCTCACCTGGTCGTTGCCGAACGGCGCAACCAGCATATCGCTGTGGGGGACGAACCTGACGGACGAGGAATATTTTCCGACGGCCATCGACCTGTCAGCGCCGCCTGCACCTTCTGACACGGTGACGAAGTATTGGGCAGAGCCGAGACGGTTCGGGCTGGAGATCCGCTACGCTTTTTCGAAGTAGTGGTCGTCGGGGGTGGTATGGACCAGGCGGAAATGGAGCTCAGGGCGCGCTTCCGGGACCCTTATCCGGCCTACCGGGCCGCTCGAGCCAGACGGATCTTTCGCGACGAGCACGGTATCTGGTATGCCGCTCGCTACGCGGACGTCACGCAGATCCTGAAGGACCGGCGCTTCGGCAAGCAGCCGCCGGCGGGTGCGGAGCACAGGCTGCCGAGCAATCGTCGCAGCGTCGACGCGCGCAGTATCCTCAACGCCGATCCACCCGATCACACGCGGCTGCGAGGGTTGGTGAGCAGGGCGTTCAGTGCCGCCAGAGTGGAGTCCATGCGCCCGGCCGTGCAGCGGTTGGTCGACGAGATCATCGATGCTCACTTTCCTCGGGGGGAGATGGAAGTGATGCGCGATTTTGCGTTTCCGATCCCGGCTACCATCATCAGCGACATGCTCGGCGTTCCCGAACAGGATCGCGCGCCTTTCGCCGAGCTCTCCAACCGGATCATCGCGTTTGGATCGGGTGTGAATCCAGAGGCCGACGAGGACACGCGGCACAAGCGGGCAGACGATGCCACAGCGGCGTTCGACGCGTATCTGCGGCAGCTGTTCGCGGTGAAGCGTCGTGAAGACGGCGACGATCTCACCATTGCGCTGATCCGGGCCCAGGAGGAGGGCAGCCGGCTAACCGAGGAGGAGCTGACGCAGAACATCCGCCTCCTGTTCATGGCCGGTCACGAAACCACCGTCAACCTGATCGGCAATGCTCTGGTGGCACTGCATCTGCATCCAGCGCAATTGCACCTTCTGCGTCAACGGCCCGAGCTCATGCCGGTCGCGGTGGAGGAGTTCCTGCGATTCGACTCGTCCGTGCAGCAACTGCCGAGAATAGCTCAGGAGACCGTGAGCGTTGGCGGGCAGACGCTTCATCCCGGCGAAATGGTGATCTGTCTGCTCGGTGCTGCGAACCGGGACCCGGACGTGTACGAAGACCCGGATACGCTGGACATCCAGCGCCCGTTCGCAAGGTCGAAGAGCTTCGGAGGCGGCATACACTTCTGCCTCGGCGCGCAGCTTGCGCGCGTGGAGACGGAAATCGCCATCGGCACGCTGTTGCGGCGGACACCCGATCTGAGGATTCCCGAAGTCGGGCGCCTCGAGTACCCGCTCAACCCGTTCTTCCGCGGCCCGGCCAGATTGCAGGCGCGTTGGACCGTGACAGGCTAGGGCGACCAGCGCTCGGACGCCCGCGTCATCCGCGCCGGCTGTGACGGAGGTCTCGGATTCTGTCTGTGGGAGCGGCCTCCGGCCGCGATCGCCTCCTGATCACGCCTCCCGCGGCACGGCGGCGACTTCGTACCCCTTGTCGATCCTGCGCAGCTGCGGAAGCAGGGCATCGATCACCAGTATCGATATGCCCGGCATGGCGGCGCTGACCAGCAGCGCGGCGGCGATGCCCGCCCGCTCGGCGAGCACCGAGATGGGCAGCACGAATACCGGCATCACGCCCTGGCTCATCGTCATGATGCTCATCACCCGGCCGCGCACCGCCTCGCTCACCGCGAGCTGCGTCACGGCCATGTTCATGGAACCGAGCCGTAGCACGACAGAAACATCAGCCGACCCTTGCCGCCCATGTCGCCGAGCCGCGCCAGCAGGAACGAGCCGCCGAGCGCGCCGACGCCCATGGCCGTCATCAGCAGTCCCAGGGCCTGAGGTCCGCCGTGCAGGATGTCCTTGTTGTAGGCCGGCAGGAAAAACGTCGCCGTGAAGCCGAAGGTCATGGGCACGATCCCCATGACCAGCAGGCCGGGGATGATCCGGTCGTCGCGCCTGTAGCGGAATCCTTCGGCGATGTCTGCCAGCGGACTCTGTGCCGGACGATCGCGCGGCGCGCCCCGATACCCGAGGCGCGCCATGGCGAACACCGAGACTGTGTACAGACCGGTGATCACGAACAACAAGTCAGCCAGCCCCGCGCCACGATCTGCATCTGCATGGCGAAGGCGGCTGTTCAGCGTCGCGAACCTGATGTCGACACTGGGGGTGGCCGGCGGTCCGCTCATCGTCGGCGTGCTGTTCGAGCGCCTCGGCGACTAGGACGCCGCCTACGTGGTGCCCGCGTGGCAGGGCTGATCGGGTTCTTTTTCTTCCTGTCCGGTCGGTACGGCGTCGCCGCGCGGGTGGAGCCGCAGCCGACCGGCTGATCCGGTATCCGTCGCCTCAGCGGATCCGGTGCAGTGCGCAGATCTTGTTCCCGGACGGGTCGCGCAGGTAGGCGAGATACAGGCCGCTGCCTTCGCGCACACCCGGCGGGTCCTCGCAGGTCGTGCCGCCGTTCGCCAGCCCCGCCGCGTGCCAGGCGTCCGCCGCTTCCGGACTCTCCGCCAGAAAGCCGATGGTGCTGCCGTTGCCGTGGGTGGCGGGCTCGCCGTTGATCGGCGGCGTCAGGGCGAACACCCCGGCGGACGACCGATAAAAGCACCGGCCTTTGGGATCCACGGTTCCGGGCTTGTGACCGAGGGCGCCGAGCACGGCATCGTAGAATTTCCTGGACGTCTCCACGTCGTTGGCGCCGATCATGATGTGACTGAACAAGGCAGCAACCTCCGAATTGGCTGGATTGGGAAGCGCGAAGCCTACATGGCTGCGAGGAGGCCGTCACGTTCCAGCCGACGCGGCCGTAGACCTCGAAGAGCTGATCGATTACATAGAGCTTCCTTAGGCTGCCGCGGAGGAACAGAAGTGGTCCTGAAAATTTGAACAATGCCGTAAGGTGTAGCCGACTGGCACAGGAGCCAACCGGCAATGGCAAAGAGAAAGCAGTATTCCGCGGAGTTCAAGGCACGTGCAGGCGATGGGCGGCGATCTTACGCTTGTCGTCGAGTTCCCCAACAGGGGCCCGGTGAGAATCGCCAACCTGGGCGGTCTGCACGATCGCAAGCAGCGCAAGAGAGCCTGATCCTCTTGGGCGGATAGCTCGGATAGCCCGGCCACATAGCACGAGTCGCCATACTTCAGATCCCGCGTTTCGGGTGGCCATTCTTCCTGTGCCCAAGTGAAAACGGGATGAGTCGACTTCGAACGTCCCGTTGATCCTTTCGTCAGCGGGAGGTAGCTTTGCATCCCGGAGGGTGCGATGGCAGATATTTTCCTTTCCTACGCTTCCGAGGACCGGGACCGGATCAGGCCGCTCGTCAAGGTCTTCGAGAACGAGGGATGGTCGGTGTGGTGGGACCGGCGTATCCCCACGGGCGAAAGCTTCGACCGGACGATCGAGAGGGAAATCGATTTGGCGTCCTGCATCGTGGTCGCCTGGACCGGGAAGTCGGTGGACTCGGCTTGGGTCAGAAATGAAGCCGGCGAGGGCCTTGAGCGTGGCATCCTCGCTCCCATCCTGCTGGACGAGGTCAGACCGCCCTTGGCCTTCCGCAGCACCCAGGCCGCCGATCTCATCGACTGGCCCCGCAACGCCCACGCCGAGAGCCTGTCCGCGTTCATCGGTGATGTCCGCAACATCATCGGCAACCAGACAGTCGCGCCACACGCGACGATCCCGGATGTCGTTCGCCAGGAAACCGTCCTCGCCATACTGCCGCTAGCGGACCTCACGGAAGATCAGCGCCTGGCGTATTTCTGCGACGGCCTCGCCGAAGACCTTATGAGTGCCGCCTTTCAACTTCAGACCGTGCGTGTTCTATCGGCGCGCGATACGTTCGGCTTCAAGGGATCCCGAGCCACCACTCGCGAGATCGGCGACGCGTTGAGCGCGACGATGGTGCTCGAGGGCAGCGTGCGTCATGCGGCTGGCCGACTGGTCGTGAATGTAAGACTGATCGAAGCCGCCAGCGGGCGTACGCTCTATTCCGAAAGGTTTGGCGGTGACCTCGATGATCCCATCGGCCTGCAATCGGAGATTGCCAGCAAGGTTTTCACCGGAATCCGCAGGCAACTCGAAGCGGAACCAACCGACGACTTGGCCATTGAGTCCACTCCCCGTGATCCTGAAGCTTACGAGCTCTACCGGAAGGCAACTTCGGCTGATCCATCTGATTCCCTGCCCTTCCTCTTTCCCTTCGACAGGTCGCAGCGCTCGAATGCGCGATCGCGCTGGACCCGGACTTCGAGCAAGCCTACTCCGATCTCTCCATCAACTACGCGCGTTTGAAGGCCATAGTCGGCTCTCAGGGCGCAAAGGCCAAGGCTCTCGCTCTGCTCAACCAACTCAAACGACGTCGACCCCGCAGCCGGGCCGCGTGGGCGATCGAAGTGAACTAGAAGACGACATGCAACGCTGGTGACGCGGTGCGTTGAGGCGATTGTGCGGGGAGACGGTGTCTATGCGTATCCGCATCCGAGAGGTTGGCATGGCGTTCGCGCGGCCCTCGGCCGGGCGCTCGCCCACGGAGGACTTCACGGTGAGGGTTGGCACTACTTTTCGCTGATCGATCGTCGAGGAGAATCTCAACGGTATGACAACTGGCTGCATCAATTGGGCTGTCTCGTTGCCACCGGCGAATTTCGAGCCGCAATCGAACAGGCTCATCGGATGAGTGCGGCAACGCCCGCTTCACCACCGCTCGTATCGGAGTGGGAGTTCATCGCCCACCTGGGAACAGGAGATACCGATGCCGCGATGCGGTCAATCGCACGATGTTCAGATCTGACCCATTGGTTCCCCGCCGATGCGATCGTTGCGGCCAGTGAGGGGCAAGCGGTCTCTCTCGAATCGATTCCGAGTGGTTTTGAAGAAGAGACCGCCGAAGGTACGGCTTCAGGCACACAGGGTCTCGATGACGTCGCCGGATATTCGTTGCTCGCCATCGGGCAGATCGAGGAAGGCCTGGACCATCTGGAACACACAGTGCGAGCGCATACCAAGGCCGGCGAATGTCATTGGCTCGGATTTCGCCTACCGATCTACATGACGCTGTTCCCGCCCGAGGTCAAGGAACATCCCCGCTACAGAGACTTGATCAGGACACTACACCTGGACGGGGATTCGCGGGCTCGCTTGCAGAAGGAAATCTCGTCGATCTCGTCCGTTACCGGCGTCGAAGCGGCCCCCCTGCTGGACATCTGAGATTGATGGCCGAGGAACTTTCCGATGCGTGTCCTGCTGACGGTGCTTGCGACGGTACTGGTGATCCTCGTGACGGCCGTCGTCGCGCACTTTGCGGTCATCGAGCTCGGCCGGGAGGTGGTCGCCCTCCGCACCCGGGCTTCGGACGGCTCCTGGCAGCAAACGCGCTTGTGGGTGGTCGACTACAACGGTGACGCCTGGCTGCACAGTGCCGGAAAGGCGTGGGAGCGACGGTTCGAGGGCAATCCGGTGGTCGAGCTGGTTCGTCACGGCGAGACGAGACGCTACCGCGCCGAGCCCGATCGAACCGCCCACCCCGCGATCGATGCAGCGCTGCGCAAGAAGTATGGTCTCGCGGACCGCTGGGTCAGATTCCTCGCCCCCTGCGATGAATCGGTATTGCCGGTGCGTCTTCGCGGGCCGTTGACCGAGCCGGATCCCGTCGGTCATGGTTTGAACCAATAACTCGTCGGTTACAGGCATCCGGTTGATTCCGCTTCCAGCGGCGCGACATTTGCGCGATGATCCGCAGGCGAGGGGCGGGTCGTGCCAGTTCTCACACTGGAGGAGGTCGCGACATGACTGCCAGTCCCGTAACACTCTTCAGCGCCCCGCAATATTCCGACTCTTTCGTTTCCCTCGACGAGGGCGAGACCCGATTCCCAGCCGAGTTCAACGACGCCGCATCGTCGGTTCGTGTGGCGCCCGGTTACTGCGCGGTGCTCTACGAGCACGCCAACGACTTCGGCGGCTATGGCGCCTGGGTGGATCTCCTCGAGGATTGCCCCGATCTTTCGGTATATGGCTTCGACAAGAAGACGTCCTATATGCGCGTCTTCCCGGCAGAGCGCGACGGCTTCGTCTGGGCGCGCAACGCGACGCGTGACGGGCAGTTCGTGCCCGGACATTGGGAACGCAAGCGGGCAAGCGGCGAAGCGATCAACACGGCGACGGCGGTGGTCGCACCCCCCATTCCCCCACCAACGGCGGCAGCGCCGGTGGTAGCGGCGTGATCGTGCGCGACCACCGTGGCGAACCGCAACGGTTGCCTCCCGGCACGTCGACGGACGACCCTATCGTGCGCGATCACCGCACGTCGAAGATCAAGCACGTCTTCGTGCTGATGCTCGAGAACCGCTCATTCGATCACATGCTCGGCTTCTCGGGCATCACTGGGACCGACGCGGCGACGGGGCAACCGACCGCGATTGACGGGCTGAACGGGTCCGAGTCGAACTCGTACAACGGGGTGGTCTTCCCGGTTATCCGAGGCGCTCCGGATCGCGCTCCATACGACCCGCCGCACTCGTTCCCGGGCGTGCTCGAGCAACTCTGCGGCGAAGGCGCCACTTATGTGAGCGGCCAGCCCTACCCGCCGATCAACTGCTCGGGCTTCGTTTCCGCCTACGCCAGATCGCACCCCGAGCTGCCCGACGGCGCCATGCGGTGCTTCACGCCGGACCAGCTTCCCGTCATGACCGCGCTCGCGCGGGAGTTCGTCGTCTGCGATCGCTGGTTCTCCTCCATGCCGGGGCCGACCGAGCCCAACCGGTGGTTCGTCCACGCCGCAACCGCCGGCTTCTTCGACGAAAGTCCGTCGCACAAGGAATATGCCGAGGCGTTCTCCACACCATGGTCCGGGATCGCGTTCTCCCATGGCACGATCTTCGACCGGCTGCGAGGACGCCGGCCTCAAATACCGGATCTACGCCTGCGACTCCTTCCCGAACGTCGCGATGCTCAAGGGCATCAGCCGGACCTTCGACGTCGACGAGTTCGACGAGGACTTCGCGTCGGATGTCGCCTCGCCGTCCTACGACGCGGCCTACACCTTCATCGAGCCGAGCTACGACGCGTTCTCGGAGTACGAGGACGGCAACTCGCATCATCCGCTCGGCAGCGTCCGGGCGGGCGAGCTCCTCATCAAGCAGACATACGAAGCGCTGCGCCGGTCGCCGATCTGGGAGAGCAGCATGCTCATCATCACCTACGACGAGCATGGCGGCTTCTATGATCACGTACCTCCACCGGCGGCGCACGCGACGGGGTCCACCGGCCGGAAGTACGGGTTCACCTTCGATCAGCTCGGCCCGCGCGTCCCCGCAATCATCGTTTCTCCGCTGATCCCGAGGAACCTGATCGACCATCGAACCTACGAACACTCCTCGGTGATCTCCACGGTCATTCGGCTGTTCGGTCTCGAGGAGCTGACGGTGCGATCGTCCTTGACGTCGGACCTGAAGCGCCTTGCCAGCCTCGACGCGCCACGGACCGACGCACCCATGACCTTGCCGGAGCCAACGGGCGGCGCGACCGCCCGCTTCATCAGAGCGCCATTCCAGGCTCTGGCGGCAAGACGACCCGCGCGGCCCCTTGCGGACGACCCGACGGGGCTGCTCGCAGCGACGGTGCGGTCGGGGCTGAACCAGCATCTCGAGCTTGCGCCGCCCAGTGAGCATGACGCGATCATCGCCCGGGTGGAGTCCCTCGAGACCCATGAAGAGGCGCTGCAATATCTGAAGGAAGTCGATCTTCTGATCAAGGCCGCCCGGCAGCGGGCCGGCGTCGTACAAAGCGCCAGCATTCGTGCCCGTGATGCGCTGCGTGCGGCTGCCGCGGGACAGGTGACATTCAGTACGGGCGCGGGTATCGCCGATCCGGTGCTGAGCGGGGCAAGTCGCACGCCGGACGCGAGCGGGGTCGACGCTCGGGGCTAGCCCCAATGACGTTAGCGCAGCGGCACAGCTGCTCGAGACGCTGGTGGGCCTGGCAGGCGACGGCAGCGTTCAGGGAGACGCCGTTCTGATTGGCAGTGAACGGCTTGGGGCGTGAGTTCACAGGACGCCGGGAGGGTATGCCATGTCGACCACGAACTTCTTCTGGCAGGGCGGCCGCAAGATCTTCATCGAAGCCGCCGAGGGCGAAGCCACCGTACACGCTGACAACGCCGGACAGGCCCGCGAAGCCGCGCGGCGTGCGGCAGTGGACGTCGACACCGCCGAAGAGGTGGGATCCGGCCTCGTCAAGCTGCGATTCGCCGAGGATCGCGATCCGGCCATGGACCGGTTGCGGCAGCACGAGGTGGTTCACCACGTCTACCGCCAGCAGGGTCATCCGGAAGGCGAGGTGCTGATCAACGACACCTTCTTCATCGGCTTCAAGCCCGACACGCCGGCCGCCGATATCGCCCGATTCATTGCCGAGAACCACCTCCAGGTGGTCGAGGACTATGGCAAGGGACGCCGGCTGCTGCGGGTCACCGACGACACCGGCCGCAACCCGATCCGGATGGCAAACGATGCGGCGGAGCGTGACGACGTCGCCTACGCCGAGCCCAACCTGGTGCGGCGACTGACGCGCTTCGACTTCATCCCCGCCGATCCGCTGTTTTCCGAGCAGTGGCATCTGTTCGCGCCCGCTGACGGCCCGGAGCTGGTGCAAGGCGCCGGGATCGACGCGCCGGGGGCATGGGAGCTCACCCTCGGCGCGCGCGACATCGTGGTGTGCGTCGCGGACGACGGCTGCGACATCACGCACCCGGATTTCCAGGGGCCCGACAAGCTGGCCGGACAGATCAACATCGTGCCGTTCGGCAGCGCTCAAATCAGCGTGAACGACCAGGTCATGCCGCAACCCGGCGACTACCACGGCACGCCCTGCACGGGCGTCGCGGTGGCGGAGAACAACGGCACCGGCGTGGTCGGCGTGGCCCCTGGTTGTTCGCTGCTGGCGGTGCGCTTCCCGCTGAGCTTGAGCGACAGCCAGCTCGCCGCCATGTTCGATCGCATCTCCCCTCAAGCCGATGTGGTCTCCTGCTCGTGGGGCTACGGCCCGGCGAACGTGCCGATGGCGACCACGCTGCAGGAGAGAATCGCCGAGCTCGCCAAGAGCGGCGGGCGGCGCGGCAAGGGCCTCGTGTTCTGCGTGGCCGCTGGCAACAACAACTGCCCGGTTCAGGACCTGGACAATACGCGCACCTATCGCTTTCGCGACCAGTTCGGAGAGATCCGCAGCTACGCCGGCCCCATCGATCGCTGGATTGCCGCACATCCCGACGTCATCACGGTCGCGGCCAGCACCTCCCTCAAGACCCGCGCGGCGTACTCTTCCTGGGGCCAGCAGATCAACGTCTGCGCGCCGTCGAACAACTTCGATGATCTGCAACAGATCAGCGTGCACGGCCGCGGCATCACGACCACCGACAACGAAGGTGTGGGCCCGAGCTCCGACTTCACCGCGGGCTCGCGCTTCACCGGCCGTTTCGGCGGCACCAGCAGCGCCACACCCACGGTGGCGGGGGTCTGCGCGCTGGTGCTGTCGCGGAACCCATCGCTCACGGCGAGCCAGGTGCGCGAGATCATCCAGCAAACCGCAGACAAGGACCTGTTGATCCAGTCCGAAACCACAGTCAACGAGCCCGGCGATTTCGTCGACGGCTTCAGCCTGTGGTTCGGCCACGGCAAGGTCAACGCCGCCCAGGCAGTTGCAGCGGCCCTGGCGACCGATCAGGAAGCCGTGATCGACGTCAGCGCAACCGATCTGCCGCTGGCGATTCCCGACGCCGGCCCGCCGGTCTTCAGCTCGCTCGAGGTGAGCGAGCCGGGGCACGTGCGCGATCTGCGCGTGAGCGTGCAGATCCGCCACACCTACATCGGCGATCTGCGCGTCGACCTCGTGGCCCCCGACGGCTCGGCGGTGACCCTGCACAACCACCAGGGCGGCTCCACCGACGACCTGGTGCGCATCTATTCCGTGGCCGATCTCCCGCAGCTCGCCGCTCTGGAAGGCAAACCGGTGACTGGCGTCTGGCAGCTTCGAGTCATGGACACTTGGTCGCTGGATGAAGGCGAGATCCAGGGTTGGCGCCTGACCATCAAGGCCGTGGCCTGAGCAACGACGTGATCGGCGTTTCCTCACCTACGCCAGCGCGGATTCGCGTGCGCGTGCGACCGCTGGTCGAGTCCATCGAACGCGCGGGGTATTGGGTCTGGTGGGACCGCAGCATCGATCCGGGAGCGAGCTTCGGTCGCTACGTAGCCTGGCCGGCAAGAGTGCACTGCTCGACCCGCAGACGGCCAAAACGGTATTCACGCCCGTACTGGTGGGAAACAGGATCGGCGCTGGGTTGGGGTGTGTCGCGCACAGGTTCCGACGATCTCGTCTACACGATACTGGGAAGCCTGCAGCTGTATAGCGTACTGGTGGTGCTGGAACCGTCCGCCGATCGCGCCATCATTGCCATGACGAACGCAGGCGAGAGCCATGCCGTCAAGCAGGCACTGATGCAGGCCGTTCAGACAGTGCGCCACCAATAAGCCAGGTACAGCTGATAGTCGCGGCCGTGGATGTACACGGTGGCCTGACAGGCGCGTTCTCGCGCCACTCATCTGCACATTGGATCAGGGGCCCGGTAGACGCGCGGCTACTTCGATGTTCATGCGATGAAAACAATAGGCAAGGTTTCGCTAGTGGATCACTGGGTCGTCGTGGCCGTTCCAGGTGCAGGCGGCCTTACGTTTGCTGCCGTTCTCGGAAATCATCATCTTCGAGACCCACCACTGGTGGTGGCGATCCCAGTTGGTGTCGCCGAAGTCGCCGACGCCGAAGCCCTGGAGCAGTGCTTGCTGCTTGCAGGCGATCGTGACGTCCTTCTTCCTGAACTGCCCGGCCGCAATATTGTCGCCCGTCTTCGCGACCGTCAGGTAGGGCGGTCTGCTGCCGTCCCACTCGCAGCGTGCCTTGAACTTGTCACCCTTCCCCTGGACCATCAACTTCGTCGTCCACAGTCCGCGGCTGGCATCGAACTCGACGTCGCCGAAATCCCCGACACCCATGTCCTCCTTCTGGGCCTGGGCCTTACAGGCCTGCTTGACAGTCTTCCCGGACAGACTGCTGACGTTTGAGGCGTACGCCGGACCGGTGTCGTACGGAGCGCCCAAGGTCAGGGTGAGGACCACGGCAACACACGCAGGAAGTCGGTCGAGCAGCGTAGACATCTGAATTACCACCTCTCATTGGTTGCGACCTGGAGGAAAAGTATTCTACGTCCGATGAGCCGCGGAAGTTGTCGGGATACCGGGCATCTTTTCCGACTGGCCGGCGACCGTCACGTACTACGCCAACTGCATGGGCTTGGATTGAGCATGGACGCTCGTACGAAGTCTTCTACCGCGGCGCGATGGCATCCACGCTGGTGCTTCCGGTGGTGTATCTGGAGTAGCGGGCGGCGGTTTTGGTAGCGGGAATCGAACGTGGGACCTACTCATACTCCGGGTCGTAAACCTCCACGAACTGGGAAGCTTGTCCGCTCCGAACACGTATACCTTCCCGTTGGCAGTCGTTGATGCATGATGGGAATGCGGCATGAGCATCGGCTTCGCGGCGTGCCAGATTCTCCCGTCCAGATAATAGTGCGCGTTCACCGTTCTCCCCGAGACGCTTCCCCCGAAGACTCTCCGCCCTGCAGGAAGGTGTGGCCCTTTGGTCCATGGCTGGCTCTCTACCACGAGGTCGAACGTCCGTCCAAGCGTAGCAGTTAAATAACGTAAAGAAAGTATCTGATTGTTAACATCTGGCCCGCGCGCCAAGTGGGCGCTCGATCACGCGGTGCGGCTGCAATCGCATCGGCGTACCGTTCGGCGTAGGCCGCGCACCCCGATCCGCGCCGGGCTCAGCGCGCGATGCTTGCCTGCACCCGCCGCATGCCGCTGAGCCAGCGCTCCAGGTCGCCGTGCTTGCGATCCATCCAGGTCTGCGCGATCGGGTCGGTCAGGATCAGAAATCGCTCCTCCGCCATGGCGTCGACGACCATCTCCGCTACCTCCTCCGGTTCCTTGACAGGCCCCACGGTTCGGCTCGCGCCCGCGGAATCGGCATTACCCAGCATTGGCGTGCGCACGCCCAGCGGTGCCAGGCACGACACCCGGATGCCCTTGTCATGGTAGGTGATGGACAACCACTCGGCGATGCCCACCACCGCGTGCTTGGTGGCGGCATACGTCAGATTGCCGTGGGTCGTGAGGATGCCGGCCATGGAGGCCGTGTGCAGAAGGTAGCCGGACTCCCGCTCCAGCATCTCCGGCAGCACCGCGCGCACGGCGTAGACGTGCGCCATGACGTTGACCTCCCACTGCTTCTGCCAGACATCGATCGGCGTCTCGAGAATGCCGCCGCCGGTGGCGACGCCGGCGTTGTTGAACAGCACGTCGATCGGCCCGAAGCGGCGGCGCACAGTCTCGACCATGGCGTTCACCGACGCCTCGTCGGCGACGTCGCAGGCTACGGCCAAACCGCCGATGGCGTCGGCCACGGTCCGCGCGCCGGCTTCGTTGCGATCGACCACCGCAACATCGGCGCCGCGTTGCGCCATCGCCCGGGCGCACGCCCTGCCGATCCCGCTCGCCCCGCCGGTGATGATGACGACCTTGTTTTTCAGCTCCATGTCTCCGTCCCTCGTACGCTGATGGCCGCCCAATGGTTGCATGTCCGGCGGCAGAGATCGAAACCTGCCGTGGCAACGTGCAACCGGCCCAAAAGAATTGCCGGCATTGCCACTCCCTGTCGCGTACCGAAACGCGCTACTCTCGAGCCTAACCGTACAGCCGATGAGCGACACCGTCATCCGCCAGAGGGTCCCGCCCGACAGTTACAGCGCTGCCCGCCGCGCCGCCGGCTGGGGCGTCCATGCGTTCACAGCCAGCGGCGCGGTGCTCGGGCTGCTGGCCATGCTCGCGGTGGTCAACGGCGAACCGCGCACCGCACTTCTGTGGCTGGCGCTGGCTCTGGCTGTGGACGGCCTCGACGGACCAATCGCCCGCAAGCTCAAGGTGCGAGAGGTGATCCCCGGAGTGGACGGCGCAGTGCTGGACCTGGTGATCGACTACCTTACCTACGTGCTGGTGCCCGCGCTGTTCCTGTACTGGTTCGCCCTGCTGCCCGCAGGATGGGAGCTTGCCGGCGCGGTCTTCGTGCTGCTCACTTCACTGTACTGCTTCGCCAACGTCGGCATGAAGACTCAGGACAACTACTTCGTCGGCTTTCCAGCTCTATGGAACGTGGTGGCGCTCTATCTGTGGATACTGGATACACCGCCCATGCTGAACGCGGCCGTGGTCGGCGCGCTCGGGGTGCTGACGTTTCTTCCAATCAAGTTCGTGCACCCCATCCGGGTACGCGAAGGCCGGAAAGTCACCTACGTCTCCCTGGCGGTCTGGATCGTCTGCTCGCTCGCGCTGCTGCAGATGGCTCCGCGCACGCCCTGGTGGCTGCTCGTGCCGTGGCTGGCCGCGTCTGCGTGGTTTGTCTTCGTGAGCCTGCGGCGCACGTTGCACCGCGCGTCCACCCCGGGTTCGTAGCCGACGCCGCCCGCTTCCATAGCTCCGAGTTTGGGCTACCGAATCCGTCGCTCCGCCGCAACACCGTCGACGACTTCGTGCAGCTTCGAGTAAGCCACTTCCATCCGCTGCAGCGTCTGGCCATCGAAGTCGGATCGACACGCGCTCATCAACAGCTCAGCGTGTCGCGCCACCGTGCGCCTCCGTTCGGTATCCTCAACCAGTGCACCGATCTCGGTGAGCCCCTCCAACAGACGCTTGCGCACGGAAGGAATGTCGCTGGAAAAGTGTCGGATCTGGTCGAAGGCCGCGTCGAGCATCTCGTCGAACTCGACCGGGTTGACGTGCAGGCGCGGTGTGCCGCTCGCGTCGAAACGGACGGGCGCTCGTATCGCGCGCGGTGCTATCCGGCAGAGCAGTCCGGTCAGCCGATCGACGCAGGTAACGGCGGTGAAAGGATCGTTTATCCCCGCCGACATCGCGCGCACCGCAACCTCCACCAGCTGATCGATGCCGAACTCCGGATCCTGATAGCCGGTGCGATGCTCGCCGATGATGAAGTTGTCTTGCAGGCGTTGCGCTGACAGCCGTCGTTCGCGGCCAGCGTTGACCTGCAACAGCGGGGTGTCTTCGATGATGAACGCGCCGGGCCGATGCATCAGGCGCAGGCACACGTCGGCTTTCTCCGCGAGCCGCACGAGGCCTTCTTCATCCACCGCCTGAAGATAGCCCGTCCGCGGTGCCTTCACCACCGGGGCCTGGTCCGGGGGCGCCTCGCGCGCATCGGACGTATCGGGCGCATCGGGCGCATCGGTCGGTTCGGGTGGGAAGAAGCGATCGAGCGTTGGCAGCACGCCTTCGACCACCTGGGCGACGACCTGGTCCGCCTGCATGGAGGCGGCTATATGGTGGATGAAGTAAATCAGCAGCGCGAGGCTCGCAACCGTCATCACGAGACCGACGGTGGCGCATAGCGAGGCGTAAGCCTCTCCGCCTTGGGTGGTGGTGCCGAGCGCCAGCAGGCAGAAAAGAAAGGTCGCGATGAAGCCGCCGAGCACGATCTGGTTGCCGCGGTCCTGCATGAAGTTGATCAGCAGATGCGGTCCGAACTGCGACGACGCCAGTGACAGTGCCACCATGGTGACGGAGAACGCGACGCCGGCGACGGTGATAATGGAGCCGGCCACGGTGGCGAGCAAGGTACGCGCGCTGTCCACGTCGCCGGCGTAGAGAAAAAACGGCGTGTAATCCAGCTTGCCGAGCATCTGATCCAGATAACCGCAGGTGATCACGAGTCCTACCGCCGCCAGGCTCATCATCACCGGCATGAACCACAGGCTGCCGATGATCCGCTTCCAGAGGAAGGTGATCCACGTCATCGCCAGCCGTCGTTCCGCTGGCTCTGGAAAGAGCAGGCCGTGTGCGTCATCACGCTTCGGTAGGCACCAGACATTCGGCTGTCATTCGGTTGTCATTCGGTTGCCATTCGGCTGTTGAAGGCAAGACGCATGCCATTGCCGGGGCTCGGCCGGCGATGACGTGCGTCGGTCTGTCTTTCCGTTTCGAGCGCCACGACGTATGCTCGGTCGGACAGACAGGGCCGGAGGAACCGTGGCCATCGATCTCGTCAAATCTGCCATCGACCTTGGCATCGTCACCAGTGACGGCCAGGCTGCCCTGAAGTTCTACCGCGACACGCTGGGATTTCGCCACGAAGCCGACACACCCTTCCCAGGCGGCGGCATCATGCATCGCCTCTGGTGCGGCGACAGCCTGATCAAGGTGGTTGTCCCGGAACAGCCGCCGGTGGCCAGCGCCCCCGGCGGAGGAATCGCCGGCGCCACCGGCTACCGCTACTGGACCATTTCGGTCGCCAATCTGCAGACAGTGGTGGATGACTGCCGGGCCGGCGGTTATCGGATCCGGGTGGAACCCCGTGAGATCCGCGCCGGCGTGACCATTGCTATCGTCGAGGATCCCGACGGGAACTGGGTCGAGTTCCTGCAACAGGCGTGACGTGCCCGAAACTGGAGGAAAAGGATGACCGGACGCGGAGAACGGCGACACGGACTGCTTCGTCGTATCGTCAACGACTTCCCGTGGATCCACCTGTCGCTCGGACTGCTGGGCAACACGTGCTTCGTGGTCGGTAGCGTGTTCTTTCTCTGGGAGTCTCTGAAGCACGTGGGCACCGTGCTGTTCGTGATCGGATCCAGCGGGATGCTGATTGGCAGCATCGGCCACGCGGTACGTCAACTCGAGGAGAAGCACCGGGATTGACCGCCGCGTCGATGGCCGCAGGCGGCGGAGGGCCCGCCACGCCAAGTCAACCTTCCGCGCCGTCCAGGAATCCGGTGAAGCCTGCCGGTAGGTACGGTCCGATGACGATCTGCTCGAGCACGCCGACGCCCGTCCGCTCACCGTCGCTGGCTCGTACCACCTGCTGCACGTGGATGTTCTCCGGCGCCAGGAAGTCCACCTGACGAGGATCGAAGGACTCGTGGCCTACGGCCAGCTCGCCGTGCCAGGTGCCCTGGCCCCATTCCGGATGGCCGTAGCCGAGCCCCTTCATCTGGAACTTGAGCAGGGGCTCGAGGGACACGGTGCGTGTCGTGCCGTCGAGTTCCACCAGATCGATCTCGGCGGCCCGGGCGAGCCGCGTTCCCGGGTGATAGTCGACGCGGTGACGGGCCGTCGCCATGCGGCGGTCCGATCCGTCCGCCGCGGCGGGAATCTCGTCCTCGCTGGCGAAGAGCGGCGCGACGATGCCTTCACGCACCAGCGCTTCGCCCTGCTGGCCGTCGAAGAAGATGGCGTGGCTCACATGGTCGTCCCAGAACAAGGGCGCCCACAGGAAGAAAATGCCTCGGGGCGTGACCGGCGCGCCGCCGGCCTCGCGCTCACCGACCTGGCGCACGCCCCAGGAGCGGTCCTTGGTACCAAGGCAGGTCGTTTCATCGACGGCGATCTCGCCGTCCGGATGGCTGACGTGACCGGACCAGCGTCCGAACTGATCGAAGCGCGTGGCGTCCATGGTTCGGCGGATGCCGGACCACAGCGTCTGCCGCGCCTCCTGAATGGGGGCGGTGCGCGCTGAGAAGGTCACGTCGCAGCGGATGCCGCTGTCGTTGTCTTCCAGCACCACGCGGGCGCGGCGCATGGGCTCGATGACCTCGATGCGGAAAGGGCCGACCGCCATCTCTGTGCGTTCCGTCGGCGCGCGCCGAGAGCCGTAGAAGCAGTGCTGACGGCCGTCGGCCTCTACCACACTGAACGCGCAGTCGAGAACGCCGCGGTGCGGGTAGACGGCCATGCCGATTCCGAAATAGAAGGACCCGTCGGCGGCGTAGCCGTTGAACCAGGTGCGGTCGTAGACGTTGCGGTCGCTGGTGGCGGGATGGGCGAGGGGCTCCGGCGTCTGATGCACCGGAAAATCGTCGAGCTTGTTGAGCATGGTCAGGCTTCTTCAGACTATGCGGTAGCTTCGCATACCTGTGCGTCGACATCGAGCACGCTGGCAGATCGACCGCCTGCGGGCGACGTGACTCCCGAGACAGCTACTTCAGCCTGAGCGTCAGCGTAGCGTCGGGCGTCAGCTTCCAAAGAAGCCCGAAGCTCGCCCGTTTGGAGTCTCGCCAGCGCTTCAGCTTCCGTATCAGGGGCACCGGGAAGCCGCCGCGGTTCAACGCATCCCGCAGCCAGCTTGCCTCGGCTCGAGTGGCGCGGTGGAGTCGGCGGTCGCCGATCCTCATCGGAACCAGCGTCATGCCGGTCAGTACTCCGGTGGAGCGCTGCTGGCGAAGGAAGTAGAGGGCCGACAGCTCGGGCCGGTATGGCGCCGATTCGTCGGTGATGCGGTAGTCGTTGATGAGGTCGCCGCTGCCGTAGATGATCGGTCGCCGCCGGTAGATCTCGACGGCGAGGGGATGGTGTGACGAGTGACCGTGCACCACGTCCACCCCGGCGAGCTGTATCAACCGATGCGCGAACCAGCGCTGTCGCTTGCGCACCTCGTAGCCCCAATTGCCGCCCCAGTGCAGCGACACGATCACCGTGTCGAACGGGCGCCGTATCGCCTCCGCTTGTCGACGAATTGACTCCACGGCCGCTGCGGAGTAGTCGCCGAGCAGGTTGACGCCGGGCCGGGATGATTCCGCGGCCCAGGCTCGGGGGGTGAAACTGGACGGATGGGTCAATGCGAACACCAGCGCTCGTCCACCTCCGGGCATCGGCAGCACAGCGGGCGCGGAGGCCGCTGCCAGATCGTCGCCGGCGCCCGCGGATTCGATGCCGTGGCAGCGCAGGCTGTCGATGGTTTCGGCGAGCCCGTCGTAGCCGAAGTCGAGCACATGGTTGTTGGCCAGAATACAGCAGTCGAAGCGTGCGGCGTTCAGGCACGGCGTGTTGTTCGGGTGCATGCGAAAGTTGAACCGTTTGTCCGGCCAGGCGTCTGCGCTGGTGGTGACGCTCGTTTCCAGATTGACGATGCGGACCTCGGGCGCCCACCGGTCCAGCTCGGCGAGCGCGTCACCCCAGATGTAGCAGGGATCGGTGCGGCTGATCTGCTCATCCACCTGTCGGCCGGTCATCACGTCGCCCGCGAAGAAGATGAGTCTTTCGTCCTCACCCACCGCCAGTCTCCTGCCCGGTCTTCCCGTTCAGCATCTTACCGGATCCTCACAAGGACGGCCCACGCTCCAGCTCCCCGAGTGCTATGATCCGCCCCCGCCTGCGATACAACCATCCATGGAGCGCACGATGACGGCTGCTAGAGCCGACGACGACGGGGTGCCGGTGTTCTGTTGCCGCGACTGGCAGCCGAAGGACGACGTCGATCTGCGGCGGCTGATGCAGGCGCAGATGGAGGCGGATCCGGGTTGGCCGCCGGACTACGCGAGATCGTCGGACCTCGCTGCATGGCTGCGCCGCCCGTGCACCCTCGGGGGCTGGGTGGCAGTGCACCGGTCGGCCGCCGTGGTCGGCCACGCGGGGCTGGGCACGCTAGCTGAAGGGCCGGTGGCCGAGCTCCTTTGTGGGGCGCTGGGCTGCCAACCCGACGACCTTGCGGAGATCCGGCGACTGGTGGTCGCCCCCGGAATGCGGGAACACGGGCTGGCAAGCCTGCTCACGCGCCAGGCCATGCGAACCGCCATCGAAGCCGGCCGAATCCCGGTCGCGACGGTGTTGGGGAGCCGCAGATCCTGGCTGCAGATGATGCTGGATACGGGATGGCAGTCGGTGGGCAGCACGCCCTTCGAGCGGGTGACGGGCACCGAGCTGCACGTGCTGGCACCGGCGGAACGGTTCGTGGAGCTGGCTCGGAGCTACTCCACCCGTGCATGAATCGACTCGTCGTCCGGCGTACACAGAGCGGCTTCGACAACAACTTCATGCCCACGGCGTTTTTCGCGGCGTGCATGCCGAGCTGTTCCGCTGGCTGTCTCGGCTGGGGCTCCATCTCTTCATCGTGCAACTGGGCGACGACCGGCCGGACATCAAACACCCGGTGCTTCCACCCGGGTACAGCACGAGGCCGGTCGAGCTGGAAGAGTTGCGGCAGTGGGCGGGGAAAGTCGCCGGTCTCGACGAGGCGTTCCTTGAGGGCGCTATGGCCCGCGGCGATCGCTGCGTCGCGAACTTCCATGACGAAGAGCTGGTGGGGTACGGGTTCGTCGCGCGGCAACGGGCTCCCGTGACAGAGCAGCTCGACATCGTCGTTGGCGACAAGCTGCTGTATCGCTACAAGGGCTGGACCCACCCGGACCATCGGCGCAAGCATCTGAGTCACTCGAGAGGGCGCATCAACCGGACGCTCTTTCCGCTGACCGAGGGGATGCGCACGGTGAGCTACGTGGCCGTGCACAACCTGCCCTCGAAGCTCACCCACGTGGACGTGCATCCCGTGCGGCTGGGCTATTGCGGATTCATCCAGCTGTTCGGCCGCGAGCTGCCCTTCACCGGCCGGGTGCCTCGACGATACGGATTCCAGCTGGTGCGGCGGCAGCGCGACCCGTGACGTGCGGGCTCAGAGCCTTCTCGAGATCGAACGCGGGGCGCAGCTCGGTGCACACGTCACACAGCCGGGTAGCGGTGCAGCGAAGTTTCCAGCAGCCGATGGCGCCGAACTGGGCGAGGACGAGACGCGACAGATGGTCGGTGCCCCGACCCTTGAGAAACACCAGGTCGCCCTCCTGAAGCGTCGTTTTCAGCCAACGCGCGGCGTCCTCCAGGCTGACGAAGTCGTGGCAGTCGGCAGGATCCATGCCCGCCGACACCGCGCCTTTGACGGCATGATGAGCGTGGGATCCGATGAACACGGCAAAGTCGCAGTGCTCGGCGAAGCCTGCCGCGATGCGGCGGAGGCGCTGCCTGGGCGAAGCCGATGAGTCCGACACGTCGCTGAACACGACACCTCGACGGGTCGCGCTGGCGTTGGCCAACGCTTCCTGCATAGTCGCGAGGGTATCTACGGAGCCATTGTTCTCGTCCCTCACCACGATGGCGCCGCTCGGCAAGGTCACCGGCTGCATCCGCCCCATGTACGGTGCGACTCCGCGCACCGTATCGATGGCGTCCGCCAGGGGCACGCCACAGGCCTCCGCCGCCGCCAGCGCCGCGACCACGGAGCTCGTCCAGTGAGAACCCACCAGCTGTGTCTGCACGGCAGGCTGTCGCGATGGGTGGTCAGCTCGAAGCAGAGACGCTCCGGCCAACGGGCGGTGGGCGAGCTTGTTCGAAAGTCGCATTGGGGGCCCGCGCCGAAGAGCACCGTACGGGCGTGGCAGTCGCGTGCCATGGCGGCCACTCGGGGGTCATCGTCGTTGAGAATGGCCAGGCCGTTGCGGGGCAGATGGCGCAGCAGAGCCGCCTTCTCGACGGCGATGTCGTCCAGGGTAGCGAAGCGATTGGTGTGCGTGCGTGCCACCGCCAGGACGATGGCGATGTCGGGCTTCACCAGCCGGGCCGAGCGTTCGATGTCTCCCGGCTGTCCCGTGCCCACCTCCACCACGGCGAACCTGTGCCACGGCCGGATTCGCCGGATCGTCGGCGGTACGCCGTACTGATCGTTCTGGTTGTAACGGGTGCTCAGGGTGCGGCCGTGCTTTTCCAGAATGGCGGCCAGGCACTCCTTGGCCGTGGTCTTTCCCACGCTGCCGGTGATGGCGATCACGGTGGTGCGGAACATCAGCCGGCGCCAGACGTAGGTCATCAGTCGCTGAGCTTTTTTGTACAGCCGCTTGCTACGGCCGCGAATGGCCCGGATCACCCTTCGGCTGAACACCGCCAGTGAAGCAAAGAGTTCTGCAAACGAGCCCATTTCTACCGCCCGAGTCACGCACCAGCCGCCGCGGCCATCGTCTCACGGACGAACCCCCTGAAAGTGCGCCGGAATGTAAGGACCCTGTTCCGTTACAAAGCGCCCGCACCCCGTTAACCGACACCCGCCATAATCGGCGGCGAAGTGAACCGAGGGGCGATCGGTATGGCCTCTACCTCTCCGGATCCGGCGGCACGGGAGCGCGCTGTCGAATTCTCCATCCTGGACGCGCTCGGCCGCAACGGCGTGCAACGTGTGCACGTGCACGATTATATGGCGCCCGGCGCGCCGAGCGTCGTGGCGCAGAAGGGCGCATCCATCGCCTGTCGTGCCGAGCGGGCGCTGGTGATGGCACGGCGGGGCGATCAGGTGATCGTCGCCACGGAGGTGGATTCGGGCTTCCTGGATTACCTGGACGAGCTCGGCATCGGGCCCGGTCGGGAGGCCGTGCTGGTCCTCGACCGGCTGCTGGCCACGGTCCGAGGCGACAGCGACCTGCAGATCGCGACCCAGGGCTCGCTGGCGGCGCTGGCCTCGGACCCGCATTTCGCCGCGCGTCTCGCCGAGCGATTGGCGCCGCGACTGTCGCCCGACCGCCCGACCGTTCTCACCCCATACTACGCGAACGGAAGTCTGCAGAGCCTTCGCCAGGCGCTGTCCGGGTCCCTGGCGTCACCGGTGACCATCGAAGGCGGTGCCGTCCACGCGGTGCGGCTGGCCAACCGTAAGGACCTCATGCGAAACGAGGCCCTGCGTCTGGGCGTTCCCGTGGCCCCCGGCGAGGTGATGTCGTGCGAGGAGCCTGGTGAGGCGTTCTGGACGGACATCGTCGACGGCTGCGATGCGCTTCTTCGGGATTTCGGTGGCGCGATCGTTCGTGGCGCCTGGTCAATGACCGGCGCCGACGTCCTGATCCGCCGTTCCGCCCAGCACCGCAGCGCCGTGCGGGCCTGGCTCAGGCAGCGTCGTCACGTGGATTGCTATCTGCTGGAAGCCCTGCTTACCGTGGTTGCCTCGCCGAACGTTCAGGTGTGGATCGATGCAGCGGGGCCGCTGTTGTTGGGCAGCAGCGAGCAGCGCCTGAACGTGGATAGGACCCACGTTGGCAACGTCTATCCCTGCACCGCCTCGCTGTTGCCGCAGATGGAGACAGCAGCACTCACCATGTGCAGGATGCTGCACGCCCGCGGGCTGCGCGGGCCGCTCGGTGTGGACATGATGCAGATCGAGGCGAACGGCAGCGAACTGCCCGGGCTGGCGTTCGCTGAGATCAACGGCCGCATGAACGCCTCCAGCTACTCGTTCGCGTTGTTCGAGGGTGTGAACGTCCGCCGGCAGGAGGCTTTGCGGCCGCCTGCCGGCGCGTGGATATCTCGGCACGACACGCCGGTCATGGCCAGCCACTTCAATGCCCTGCGAGAGCAGCTCGGCGATCTGCTGTACGCTCACCAGCGCTTACGCGGAGTGATTCCCTACAACACCGGACTGTTGCAGGTGGGGCTCGTGGATCTGCTGTTGCTCGCGCCATCGACCGAAGAAGCCCTCGAGCTGGAGCGCGAGGTGCTGGATCGGCTCGTCTGAGAGCGCCCGGCGGTCGGCCCCAGGTCACTGTGGTAACCTGGGCGGCGTCCCGGAAGCGACCAGGAGACGCTCATGTCCATCCGCGAACCTGCTACGCGGCGCACATGCCTGGGGCTGGCGCTGATTCTGTCTCTGTCATCCTATGGCCGCGACGCGGCCGCCGACGATGCGGCACATCAGCAAGCCGGGCCCGGCACGGCCACCGGCCCTGCCTCCGTTACTCAGCCTGTGAACAGCCGCGACGCTGAATGGTCCAGCTTCGTCAGCAGCTTCATCGACCAGTACTTCCTCTACAACCCGACCTTCGCCGTGAGCCAGGGCAAGCACGAGTACGACGGCCAGTTGCCGGATTGGAGCCCGGACGGCTTGAAAGCCTACGTCGGCTGGCTGGGTGGCGAGCGCCGGCAGGCGCAGAGCTTCACCGACGAGGCGCTGTCGAAGGCCAACCGTTTCCAGCGCGACTACCTGATCAGCGTGATCGACGGCGGCCTGTTCTGGATCGTCACCGCCGACTGGCCGCACCGGAATCCGATGTGGTACGGCGGCTCCATCGGTCCCAGCGTCTACGTGACCCGCCCGTACGCGCCGCTGGCTGAGCGCCTGGCGGCCTATACCAAGTACGCGAACAATCTGCCCGCTGCGCTGCAGCAGATGCGTGCCAACCTCGAGACGCCGTTGCCGAAGACCTACGTGGAGACGGCCTACGGAGTCACCAGCGGGCTGGCTGGCTACATGGCGGACACCGTGCCGGACGTGTTCGCCGGCGTGCAGGACGCCGCGCTGCAGAAAGCGTTCGAGGCGGCCAACGGCAGAGCGGTGAAGGCATTGCAGTCCATCGCGGAGTGGTTCAATCAGCAGCGCGCCGAGGCGACCGACGATTTCGCTCTCGGCGCAGACACGTACCGCAAGATGCTCTGGGACACCGATCGCGTGGACGTGCCGCTGGATCAGCTACGCCAGATTGCCCAGGCTGATCTGGACCGGAACCTGGCCGCGCTTCGGCAAGCCTGCGCGGAGTACGCGGCCGACGCGAGCCTGAAGGACTGCGTCGGCAAGATGAACGCCGACAAGCCCGCGGGCGGTCCGGTGGATGCGGCCCGGGAGCAGCTCGAGCGGCTGCGCGAGTTCGTCGGCGCCCATGATCTGGTGAGTATTCCGGGCGAGGAGCGCGCGAAGGTCGCTCAGGCGCCTCCGTACCGACGCTTCAACTTCGCCTACATCGAAATTCCTGGGCCGTACGAGAAGAACCTGCCGTCTGTGTACTACATCGCGCCGCCGGACCCCGACTGGCCCGAGGCCAAGAAGCAAGCCTACATACCGGGGCGGGACAACCTGCTGTTCGCGTCGGTACACGAGGTCTGGCCGGGTCACTTTCTGAACTTCCTGCACGCCAACCGGGCCGATTCCGTGTTCGGCCGGCTTTTCGTCGGCTACGCCTACGCGGAGGGCTGGGCGCACTACACCGAAGAGATGATGTGGAACGCCGGGTTGGGGCAGGGGGACCCGGAGGTGCACATAGGTGAGCTGTCGAACGCGCTGCTGCGCGACGTTCGGTTCATCTCGTCGCTGGGTCTGCACACCGGGGGCATGACCGTGGCCGAGTCGGTGAAGATGTTCGAGGACCAGGCGTTTCAGGACGAGGGGAACGCCCAGCAGCAGGCGTACCGGGGCACCTACGACCCCGCCTATCTGAACTACACCATCGGTAAGCTGATGATCCGCACCCTGCGCGACGACTGGGTCGCCTCGCGGGGCGGGCGCAAGGCATGGAAGGCGTTTCACGACCAGTTCCTGTCCTACGGCGGGCCGCCGGTACCGCTGGTGCGCAAGGCCATGCTGGGTAGCGGGGACAGTGGCCCCTTGATGCGCGTGCCGGAGGGCGGCTCGGAGACGGCGGCACGGTAGCGTGGCTGAAAGAGACGGCGCGCGGATCCGCGGCCTCAGTTACGCGGCACGTCCTTGAACGGCCCGGTGTCGAAGCGCGTCTCTTTCGGTAGCTCGAGGATTCGCTCGGCGATGATGTTCTTCTGGATCTCGTCGGTGCCGCCGGCGATGGAGATGGCCGGGGTGGACAGCAGGATCTCGCCGATGATGCCGTCGCGCGGGCTGTCCGCACCTTCGAACATGGCATCGGCCCCGCTGATCGCGGTGTGAGCCCGGTTCGCCGCTCTGGCGATCCGGCTGGCGGCGAGCTTGGTGACCGAGCCGCTCGGGCCGCGGGCCAGACCGCGGGCCGCGAACCAGCTCGCGCAGCGCTGCAGCGCGATGGCCGCCGCGATCTCCTGACGGACCACCGGGTCGTCGATGGCGCCGGTCTCCCGTGCCCGGTCGAGCAGCAGGTCGACCCGGCCCGTCCGCTGCGGGTACCAGGTGTAGGGCTCATTGGCGATTTCGAGCTCTTTCGCGTATTCCTGGTAGATGCGCCCCGAGCGGCGCTGTAGCTGGCCGGCCAGCCGGTCACGGGCGAAGCCGGCGCGTTCGTGGGAGAGGGTGGTGAGCGCCACCTGCCATCCCTGACCTGGCTCACCGATAAGGTCGTCCGCCGCCACCACCGCGTCCGAGAAGAACACCTCGTTGAACGACGCGTGGCCGTTCATCTGCTTGAGCGGGCGCGCCTCGACTCCGGGCTGATTCATGCTGATCACGAAGTAGCTGAGGCCCTGGTGCTTGGGCACGTCCCAATCCGTGCGCGCCACCAGGATGCCGTAATCGGCATGGTGGGCGCTGGTGTTCCAGACCTTCTGGCCGTTGACGATCCAGCGCTCGCCGTTCCAATCTGCGCGAGTCGTCGCGCCGGCGAGATCGGAGCCGCTGCCGGGCTCGCTGAAGAGCTGGCACCAGGCGTCACGGCCGGTGACGATGCCGCGCAGGTAACGGCGCTTCTGCTCCTCGGACCCGTGGGCGAGGAGGGTGGCGGCCGCCAGCATGCGGGGCCCGGAGGCGGCAGCGCCAACCGCGCCCACCCGCGCGAACTCCTCGTGTACCAAGGTCGCCAGCCGGTCATCGAGGCCGCGGCCGAAACAGCCTTCCGGCCAGGTGGGCTGGCCCCAGCCGGCGTCCGCCAGCTTGTCGCGCCACTCGGCCAGGCTCTGGTTCGGGTCCCAGTTGGCTTCGAGCCAGGCCCGGACCTCGGCCGCCACGGGATGCAGGGAATCCGTGCTCATTCGCTCATCTCCCGGAGCATACGCTCCCGATGGAAGGCCGGTGTGCCGAGAAATACCTCGGACGACTTGGCGCGGCGATACCACAGGTGGGTGTCGTTCTCCCAGGTGAAGCCGATGCCGCCGCGGAGCTGGATCGCTTCGCGCGCCGCTGTCATGTACGTGTCGCTGGCGACGGACTTGGCAAGACTCGCGTTCGCAGACGGCTGCTCATCGCTCGCCAGGGCCTGGGCAGCCTGATAGGCAGCGACCCGGGCGAGCTCCACGTCGGTGTGCAGATCCGCCAGCCGGTGCTTGATGGCCTGGAACGACCCGATGGGCCGGCCGAACTGCACCCGCATCTTGGTGTACTCCAAGGTCGAGTCCAGCAGCACCTTGGCACCGCCCACCATCTCGTTGGCGAGCGCCACCAACATGGTGTCGTACAGGAGCTCGATCCGGTCGCGGTCCAGGACGCCCAGCATGGCGGCCTCGCAGCCGTCGAAGGTCAGCCGTGCCATGGGCCGGGTAGCGTCCATGGTGCGCAGGGTCTCCCGGCCGAACCCCGAGGCGCTGCCGTCCACCGCGCACAGCACCGGCGCGCCGTCGTCCAGCACGATCACCAGCACCATGTCGGCTACCTTGCCGTCCAGCACCGCGTGCGCCTGGCCGTGGAGCCGGCCATCACGAAGCGCTACGTCGCCGCTCACCGGGTAGCCGTGGCGAGGATCGAGGGCAAGGGTCGCGAGCGTGTCTCCGCCGATCACCGTGCTCATCAGCGACCCCGACGCCGCCCCGGGCTCGACCAGAGCCAGCGCCGTCGAGGCGAGCACCGACGACAGGTACGGCACTGGAATGAGGCTGCGTCCGAACTCCTCCATGACGATGCCGAGCTCGACCGGGCCAAACCCCAGTCCGCCTCGATCTTCTGCAACGTGCAGGCCTACGAGACCGAGCTCGCGGCAGATCTGCGCCCAAGCCTGGCGATCGAAGCCGGCGCCGGATTCTACGATCGTCCGCACGGTGGCGGTGGGGGCCTTGTCGCGACAGAACCGGGCGATGCTGTCGCGAAAGCGCTGCTGTTCTTCGGTAAACGCGAATTCCATGGTGGCACTCCGATGAGACCGGGCCGGGCTCACAGCCCGATCAGGTCGCCGACGCCGCCGTAGAACGCCGCCCGCGTCTGCTCGTTCATGGCGCCGAGCTGTCGCTCGCACACGGCCACGGCATCCGCAGTACCCTCCACGTGCGGATAATCGCTGGAAAAGCACAGCATCTCCGGCGGCACGAGGTCAATGGTCGGGTGCAGCGGCTGAGACACCACCAGCGGGGTCACGCGCACCTGGCGGCGCAGGTATTCCGAGGGCGCGAGCGGCAGCGTGTACGCAGCACCGGCGAAGTCGGGCCGGTACTCGCCGTCGTCCAATAGCCCCGGTGCCGCCCGGCCTACTCCGTGATCGAGGATGCCGAGCAAGTGCGGCAACCAGGAGATGCCAACTTCCTCCACCACCACCGTGAGCCCGGGGTGCCGTTCGAACACGCCGTCGAACACCATGGCGGAGAGCAGGAGCTGCGGCGCGATCTGCGGGTTGACTACCATGTTGAGCAGGCTGTAGGTGGTCAGGTCGCTGCCGCCGTTGTTGGCCCAGCCGGCGTTGATTCGCTCACGGCCGAAGCCGACGTGGGCAAACGCCGCCATGCCGAGGTCCACGGCCGCCGACCAGAGCCGATCGAAGTCGGGGTGAGTGATGGATTTGGCGATGGCCGGCGCGCCGGGGGCGGCGAAGCGGGGATTGCCCACCGGCGACTCTGGAATCGCGAACGCGCGGCTGCCGCGCTCGCGCATGCGGGTCATTTCCTCGATGGACCAGGCGACGTCCGACAGATCGATCTGGGTTACCGGAATGAGCCGGTCGGCGTGCCCGAAGACCTGATCGGTGGCCCAGCGGTTCCAGCACTGGCGGATTCGCGGCATCAGGTCGAAGCGCCGGGCGCGCGCGGCTTGCACGAACGGGCCCACCAGGAACGTCGGGTTCAGGAACTGGACGTCGATGCCGCGCTCGTCGCAGAAGGCGAGCCGCGCCTCGGCGCCGCAGAAAGGATCTTTGGAGGATTCCGCCTGCCGCTCCGGCTGGCGGGTGTCCGTCATCTCCAGATGGTGGACGAATCCCGGCAGCACCGTGTCGTAGCTGCCCGTGGGCTGCTGCGACTCCGGCAGCGCGGCGAACGCCGGGTTGGAGATAGCGAACACGGCGTCGGCCACCTCCATGAACCGTGCCGGCGGCCCGAGCTCACGAGCGAGGCCGGCATCCGTTTGTTCGACCCAATCGAGCGGTTCGTGCAGGTGGGCGTCGACGTCGATCACGCGCATGGCTGGTCTCCGGTTTCAGCCGATCTCGAGGCCGTGGAGATCGCCGTTGGCGCGCCACTCGGCGAGCAGCGCATTGAAGGCGTTGGCTCCCGGCGCGTACGCCTCGCCGTTCAGACCACCACCGCGTTGCGCGAGCTGCCCCTCGTTGTTGTAGTAGCCCGGCGTGCATGACTCGAAGAAGGCGTTGTTCATCACCGCGAGGCTGCGGATGGTGCTTACCCACGCCGCTTCCGCCTCTTCCGTCGGCTGTGAGTAGCGGCCGCGCTTGTTGGTCTCGTTGATGATGTAGGCGATGTGCTGTGCCTGGTCGTCGAGCATGGAGGTCAGGTTCACCGAGAAGCCGTTCTGTGACAGCCCCATCAGGTAGCAGTTGGGAAAACCGTGGGCGGAGAAGCCGTGCAGGGTCTTCATGCCGTTCGCCCAGTAGTCGGACAGAACCTGCCCGTTCTGGCCGATGATCTCGTAGCCGGCGCGGCGCGTGTATGCCGTGCCCACCTCGAATCCGGTGGCGAAGATGATGCAGTCCACTTCGTATTCCTGACCGTTGGCGACCACGGCATTCTTTCGTGATGCGCTCCACCCCTTTGGATTCGCTGACGTCGACGAGATGGACGTTGGGCCGGTTGAACGTCGGCAGATACTCGTCGTTGAAGGTGGGCCGCTTACAGAACTGGCGGTACCAGGGCTTCAAGGACTCGGCCGTCTCCGGATCTTCGACGATATCGTCCACACGTGCCCGAACGCCGTTCATCTTTCTGAAGTCGGCGATCTCGACGAGCTCCGCAGCCTCCTCCGGTGAAATCGCTGGCTCACCCTTGCGCGGCATCATGCGCGACATCAGGCGGAAGATCTCCGTCCAGCCGTCGTTGACCATGTCCTCTTCGACAGCCGCGCCGGTGACCATGCTGTTGAAGTTCTCGCGGCGCTGTCGTTGCCAGCCGGGCTGGAGCGACGCCGCCCAGCCCAGGTCCGTCGGCTTGTTGCCACGCAGGTCTACCGACGACGGGGTGCGCTGGAAAACGTACAGCTGCTTCGCGTACTGGCCGACGTAGGGCACGCTCTGGATGGCGGTTGCTCCGGTGCCGATGACCGCCACCCGCTTGTCGGCGAGCCTGGTGAGACCGCCGGAATGATCACCGCCGGTGTAGCCGTAGTCCCAGCGGCTGGTGTGAAAGGTGTGGCCCTGGAAATCTTCGATGCCGGGTATGGCCGGCAGCTTGGGCCGGTTGAGCGGCCCGGTGGCCATGACCACGTAGCGGGCACGCATGCGATCGTCGCGGTCGGTGGAGACGATCCAGGTCGCGGCTTCCTCGTCCCAACGGAGCTCCGTGACCCGGGTCTGGAAGCAGGCGGCATCATACAGCTCGAAGTGCTGGGCGATGCGTTGGGAGTGCTGGTAGATTTCCGGCGCGAAGGAGTACTTCTCCTTCGGCACGTACCCGAGCTCCTCGAGCAGCGGCAAGTAGCAATACGATTCGATGTCGCACTGAGCCCCCGGATAGCGGTTCCAGTACCAGGTGCCGCCGAAGTCGCCGCCGGCCTCGACGATGCGGATGTCGTGGATGCCCGCCTGATGGAAACGTGCGCCGGCAAGCAGCCCGCCGAACCCGCCGCCGATGATCAGCACTTCCACCTGGTCGGTGAGCGGCTCACGCTCCATGCGCTCGACGTACGGATCGTCGAGGAAATGGGCGTACTGGCCCGTCACCTCGACGTACTGGTCGTTGCCTTCGTCACGCAACCGCTTGTCCCGTTCGATCCGGTACTTCTCGCGCAGAGCGTCGGGGTCGAATCCGAGATTGGAATGACGGCTCTTCAATACGCTGCTCATGTCTCTCTCCCATTTGCGTGACGAAGCCGAGTGACGCCATTGTCGACCGAAACTAAAACGCGTTTCAACACTTTGCTGCCACATCACCGGCTCATCAGCACCGTGTCCACCGCTCGCCAGCAGTGCCAGGCGGCAGCCGAGCGCCACGGCGCCCAGCGTTCGCCGTACTCACCGAGCGCCTTCGGGGTAAGCGGACGGCCGAGCATCTTCTCGGCGCCCTTGCGCACCCCGAGGTCGTCCACCGGCAGCACGTCGGGCCGCCCGAGGGAGAAGATCAGATACATCTCCACCGTCCAGCGGCCGACGCCGCGCACCGCGGTGAGGCGCTCGATGATCTCCTCGTCCGGCAGGTGCATGATCGTGCGTTGGTGGGGAATGACGCGGTCGAGGCGCTTCTGCGCGATGTCGCGAATGGCCGCGATCTTCTGCCGCGACAGCCCCGCGCCGCGCAGCTTCTCGTCCGGCGTCGCGAGTATGTCGGCCGGCCGGGGGTGACCTTTGCCGTACAGTCCGATCACCCGGCCGTAGATGGTGGCCGCCGCCTTGCCGGAAAGCTGCTGATAGACCACCGCGCGCATCAGCGCCTTGTAGGGGTCCTTGAAGCGCTTGAACTCGAGCGGGTAGGGCTCGTGGTTCGGCACGTGCCGGCGCATGGCCGGACAGACCTTCATGAGGTGGCGCTCGGCCTCGCGGACGGGTGGCGGCGCGGCCGTCACCGGGCGGGCGCGTCGCGCGGGGTCACGATGGGAAACCGCCGTTCGAATCGGTCGAACAGCTCGGCGAGCCGCGCCAGCGCCTCGAGGCGGCCGGTGAGCTCGAGCTGGCCGTCGGCGATGAGGTCGACGCCGGTCACGAGCCCCAGCATCAGTCGCTTGAACGCCAGCGACGTGCAGGTGAGGCCGGCGTCCGCGTCCTCGGCGTGCCGGTCCGGGAAGGCGTGCAGCACGCCGTTGCCGACGGCGAGCAGATAGCGTCGGTCCAGGTCGGTGAAGGTCAGATTGAGCGCCAGGCGGACGCCCTCCGCCTTCGGCCCGTTCAACCGCACGGCCATGGCCTGAAACAGGTTGTCCACCGGCATGCCGCGCGCCATGCCCTCGCTGGCGCTGAACGCGGTGCCCGTCTGCGGTAGGCCGCGGCGCAGCTCCAGCGCACCCGACAGGTAGAAGTTGCGCCACGGCGCCGATTCGGCCTGATAACCGAGCTGCTCCAGGGCGTCGGCCTGCAGCGCGCGGGCCCCGCCGTGCTCGGGCTCGGCCATGATCACATGGTTCAGCACCTCGACCACCCAGCGGTAGTCACCGTCGTCGAACGACCGGCGCGCCCTGTCCACCACCGCGTCGGCGCCGCCCATGTAGTCCAGGTAGCGGCGCCCCGACTCCACCGGCGGCAGGGGATGGAGGGTCGCAGGATTACCGTCGAAGTACCCGAGGTACTTCACGTACACGGCCCGGGCATTGTGGTGCACGGTGCCGTAGTAGCCGCGGTTGTAGAACTCGCGGCCAAGGGCATCGGGCAGGGCGATCTGCTCGGCGATCTCCTCCTTGGTGTAGCCGTGGTTGGCGAGGCGCAGGGTCTGGTCGTGGATGTACTTGTAGAGATCGCGCTGCTTGCCCAGGTACTCGAGCACGGCCTCGCGTCCCCAGATGGGCCAGTGATGGCAAGCGAACTGGATCTCGAGCTCGTCGCCAAACCGGTCCATGGACTCCTGGATCTGCTGGCTCCACGCTAGCGCGTCCCGCACCTGGGCGCCGCGCGGCGTGTAGACGTTGTGCAGATGATGGGAAGTGATCTCCGACATGCACAGCGCCTTGAAGTCCGGCAGGTAAAAGACGAATTCCGCCGGGGCTTCCGTCCCCGGCGTCATCTGAAACTCGATCCGCACGCCGTCGATGGTGCGGGTCTCGCCGCTCCGGCGGACCACGTCGTTCGGCACCACGAATCCGGTGGAGCCCATGGACAGCGCCGCGCCGAGGCCGGCGGTGACGAATCCGTCGGGCGCCGGCGGCAGCAGATTGCCGTACATGTAGGTGGCGCGGCGGTTCATGACATTGCCCGCCAGAACGTTCTCGGAAAGCGATTCGTTCACGTAGTGCTCGGGGGCGATCACCTGCACGTCGCCGGATTCCACCTGATCGGCTGTCACGACGCCGAGCACGCCGGCGAAGTGGTCGGCGTGGCTGTGGGTGTGGATCACCGCCACCACCGGGCGCTCGCCCAGATGCCGGTTGGCGAGGGCGAGGGCGGCGCGCGACGTTTCCGACGACGTCAGCGGGTCCACCAGGATCCATCCGCTGTCACCGCGAATCAATGTCATGTTGGCGATGTCGAAGGAACGCACCTGATACAGCCCGTTCGCGACCTCGAACAGCCCGCGGTGACGCGCGTTCAGCTGCGCCTGGCGCCAGAGGCTCGGATTCACCGTGTCCGGCGCGTCGCCCGCCAGGAACTCGAGCGGGGCCAGGTCGAAGGCAGGCCGGTCGGCGGCGTCGTGCGCGATGGTCGGCGGCTCGAGGCTGGCGATGAAGCCGCGCGCGGCATCGTCGAAGCTGCGCCTGTCGGCGAACGGCAGCGCGTCGAGAACCGCGCGGTTGGCCTGTCGGGTGTGCTCGGAGGCGGGCTTGGAGCGGCGCTCGGTCTGCGGCAGCGGTTCCCGTCCGTTGCTCATGAAGCCCTCCGGCGGTGCGGTGGAAAGTTGACGTTCGAGTGTACTGCGCCGTCGGCCAGCGGACACGGAAATTCGCTGTGAAGCTGGCTCAGGACGTGGCTCAGGACCGTGGCTCAGAACTCTGGCGCGGGCGCCGCAGCGCGGCTCCGGACATAGCGCTCCAGACCACGTAGCACGTGCCCGTAGCGGCTCAGCAGGACCGGCTTGTAGAGCAGGCCGATCGGCATGCCGAGCGCGCCGAACGGCGCGCGGAAGGACGCTCGGTAGGAGAGCCGACACGCCTGCTCCGACACCGGCAGAACGACGATCTCGACGAGATGGTGACGGATCAGGTGGGTGCTCTCGATGACCTCGATGGCCATCGACCGTCCAGGCTGATAGTCGACGATGCGCTGGCGGATGATCGAGCCGTCGTAGAGGCTGATCTCCCGCTCCGATCCCTCTCCGGAAACGATGCCATTGGTGATCCGCGAGCGCTCTATGAACGGATTGAAGCGATGATGAGCGCCAAAATCGTCGATTGCCTCCCAGACATGGGGGGCGGGTGCGCGGACGTGATGCTCGGCATTGACGGTGAACATCCGAGCTTTGGCCATGCCAGCTCATTGCACAACATACGCCGTCTCGCGGTGTTCGTGAAGTGCCGCGACTCGACTGGGCCACTCGACATTGGATTGTTCCCCCGACAGTACGATTCAGTTAGCGTAGGGGGCTCGTCGCTGCGGAAGGGAGAGAGCGCACGTATCATGTCCGGCAGTCACATACCGCCTCTGTCCACCGGCACCAAGCTTTCCTACGGCGTCGGCCAGACCGCCGAGGGCCTCACGAACGCCGGCATGGCCACGTTCGTGCTGTTCTACTACAACCAGGTGCTGGGGCTGTCCGGCACCCTCACTGGGCTCGCCCTCGGCACCGCGCTGGTGCTCGACGCGTTCACCGACCCCATCGCCGGGTCGGTATCGGACAACCTGACCTCGCGGCTTGGCCGTCGTCATCCGTTCATATTCGCCTCGGCGATCCCGCTCGGCGCCGCCTTCGTGCTGCTGTTCCTGCCCCCGGTATCGCTGCTGGGGCAATGGGGGCTGTTCGCCTGGCTGACCGTGACGGTGTTGCTGACCCGGGTGGCGATGACGGTCTTCCATGTCCCGCACATCTCCCTCGGCGCGGAGCTCAGCGACGACTACGAGGAGCGAACCACCGTCGTCAGTTTCCGCTACTTCTTCAGCACCTTCGGTGGGCTGCTGGTGTATGCGCTCGGGTTCGGCCTGTTCTTCACCGATTCGCGGGGCGGGCAGGTCAACGAAATGAACTATCCGCCGTTCGCGCTCACGGTGGCGGCGATCGCCATCATCACCGTGTTCTGGTGCGCCTTCGGTACCCGTCACCGCATCCCGTTCCTGCGCAGGCCCGAACCGTCGCCGGTGCTGACCGTTGGTCAGGTGCTCAGGCGCGTGTACCGTGATCTGCGGGGCGCGCTGACCAACCGGTCCTTCCGCTGGCTGTTTGCCGGCGTGTTGATCCTGTTCGTGATGATCGGCGTCGATAGCGCCCTCAATCTGTACATGTTCAACTACTTCTGGGAGTTCCCGTCGTCGGAGACCCTGTGGCTGTTCCTCGCATTGCCGCTCGGTGCCCTGGCCGGAGCACCGTTCACCCGCTACGTGCACCGGTTCTTCAACAAGCACACTACGGTGCTGCTCGGCACGGGCTGGTTCGCGGTGTGCGAGCTGGTGCCGGTGGTGCTGCGGCTGGTTGGTTGGTTTCCGGAGAACGGCACCGCGGCCGTATTCGTGATCCTGCTGATCGTGCGCTTGTTGATGGGCGTCGGCTCAATCCAGTCGACGGTGAGCTTCAATTCCATGATGGCGGACGTGGCCGATCAGCACGAGCTGGAGAGCAACCGGCGGCAGGAGGGGATCTTTTTCGGCGCGATCTCGTTCTCGGCAAAAGGCACGGCCGGTCTCGGAAATCTGGTGGCCGGGGTCGGTCTCGATCTCATCCATTGGCCGCACGGCACCGCCGCGCACGCGGTCGGTGACGTGTCGCCCCAGACCATCGCCCACCTCGGCATCCTGTACGGTCCGCTGGTCGCTGCGTTCGCGGTCGTCGCCATCTGGTGCCTGTCGCACTACGACCTCACCCGGGAACGGCACGCGGAGGTTCAGGTCAGGCTCGCGGAACGCCGTCACACGGCAGCGGTGGCCGACGAGGCCGTGCGTAGCAGCGGGGTCATCGCTTCGACACTACCTCGCTCATGAAAGCGCGGATCGCATCGAGTCGTCCGGCGGCGCCCCCTCGTGCCACCGGGTCCAGCACCACGTGCCGGACGCCGGCCGCGTGCAGGGCCGCCAGGCGTTCGGCCATGGCATCGGCGCTGCCGGCCAGCGATTTCTCCGGGTCCATCACCGAAGCCGGGTCCAGGTAGAGGCGCAGCGACAGAGTCAGCTCGTCCGGGTCGCGGCCGATGGCGTCGCAGGCGGCGCGTACCTGATCCCATTCGCGGCGCACCACGTCGAGTGGCTGGAACGCCGCGTGAAACCCATGGCCGTAGCGGGCGACCCGGCGAAAGGCTGCCGGCGTCGCGCCGCCCACCCACACCGGCACCGGCCGCTGCACCGGCTTCGGCTCGAAGCCCACCGGCGGGAAGCGATAGAACTCGCCGTCGAAGCTGGGCGCGTCGTCGCTGAACAGGCGGCGGAACACTTCGAGCTGCTCGTCGGCGCGCCGGCCGCGGTGGTCCCACGGCATGCCCAGCACGGCCGCCTCCTCGGCCATCCAGCCCACGCCGACACCGAGAATCAGCCGTCCCTCCGACACCACGTCGAGCGTCGCGAGCTGCTTTGCGGTGACCACGGGCAAGCGGTAAGGGAGGATCAACACCGTGGTCCCGAGCCGAACGTGCCGGGTGCACCCGGCAATGAACAGCAAGGTGCCGATAGGGTCGAGCCAGCCCATGTCCTGGCGTGGGGGGAACGAGCCGTCGTCGCTGTAGGGATAGCTGGACTGGACGTCGGCTGGCCAGCACACGTGGTCGCTCACCCAGAGCGAATGCACGCCCAGATCGTCGCACGTCCGCGCGAACTCGCGCACGGTGGCGGCATCGAGCTGCCCACCCAGTTGCGCGGCGTGAACTCCGATCTGCATGTCGTTCTCCGCTGTCAGCGTTTCGTTTTGACTTTGCGCGCAGGGGCGCACAGACGTCGCTGTGCATCGAGTGCCATGCGGCGCAGAAAAGGCCGGTGCGGGTCGTTGGCGAACGCCAGCAGGGCCAGCGCGAAGCCGTAGTGGGTGCGGGCCTCGAGCTGCGTCAGGTCGATTTCCTCTGCTACCCATTCGAGAATGTGCGAGAAGAAGATGGCCGCCAGATTGACCGAGAACGGGTCAGCCGCCACGTCCGACGACAAGTGCTCGGCCCGGATGGCGTTCTCCACCAGCTCGAGCCAGAACATCCGGCGCGGCCCGCGAAACGTCGAGCGGTAGTCTCTGCCGCCTTCCTGATAGACGGCGGACATCACCGCCCGATAGTAGCGGTCGGCGTCGGCGAATGCTTTCACCCCTTCGGTGACGGCCTCGAAGAAGAGCTCCAGCTCGTCGGCCGTGCTCTGGTGCAGATCGTCGGAGAACTGCCGCATGTCTTCGTCCAGCAGCGCCTGCATGATGGCCTGCTTGGATCCGAACAGGTTGTAGGGCGTGGTGATGCTCATGCCGGCCCGTTCACTCAGCGCGCGCATGGAGAAGCCGGTTTCCTCGTCGCCGCTGATGAGATCGCGGGCTGCGTCGAGGATCGTTCTCCTGCGCTGATCCTTACCCTCTTCCCGAGTTGCCATCTAACGGTGCCTGATCGAATCCTGCGAATTTTGCGACGCGCTTGCCGCAGCCAGTCGCGCCAGTATACAGGACGGAGTGAAATTACCTGCTGTCATGACGGCCGGCGGGGAGGGGCCGGCACCGGAGCGGTGCCGGCCGTTCGATCAGAAATCGTAGCGCACTCTGAGCCCGAAGCGCCGCTTCGGCGCCAGAGTCGTGATGAAGTGTCCTTCGCCAAGCCCGAAGATCCCGGAGTCGGCCAGCCCCTCGTGAGAAAAGTGATCCAGGGCGTAGAGCTGGTCGGTCAGGTTCTTCACGTAGGCGATGACCGTCCAGTGCTGGTTCCGCACTCCCAGAGACGCATCCACCAGGTAGACCGGCTGCTGGACTTCCTCGTCGGTGCGGAAGGTCCGATTCGCCACCTGCTGCGGGTCCAGGGGCGCGAATGGATCGGTGCGTCCCGGTACGCCGGCATCCGACACGAGCCAGGTATCGCCCTTCCCGGAAAGGCTCAGCGCGCTGGTGAGCGTCCAGCCGGTGGCTGCGAGCGGCCATTCGCCGTTCAGCCCGGTGCTCAGCGTCCACTTCGAAGAGTCCTGGCACTGGTTGCCGTTGCGGATGCCGGGACTCACCTGTTGATTGTCCGGCGAGCGGTCCAGAAAGGGCGGGACGTCCTTCAGGGTGCAATCCAGAAGACCTATTGCCAGGCTCCAGTCGATGCCTGCTCCGAGGGGCATCCCGGTGTCCAGCTCGAGTCCGTAAGAATCGGCACCGCCCATGGTGATTGCACCGTTGGCGAGGCTGCCCGCGTCGGTGACGATGATGGCTGCCTGATTGAGCGTGCTGGCGTCCATGTAGAACACCGACACGTTCAGGTGCCCGCCGGATTCGGGGAACGCCTTCTTCACACCGATCTCGTACGACCACACCTCGTCGCTGTCGAACTTGCCGTAGTCCTTGGACAGTGCCGACGAGTTGAATCCACCTTCGCGAATTCCTTTGGCGGCCGAAGCATACACGGATGTGTCGTCGTCGACGGTGTAGCGCAAGGAGAACAACGGCTGCAGCGCCTGATCCTTGAACGTGCCGCGCAAGCCCGAGACGTTGACCCCGGCGGCCTGATTCACGACGTGCTTGTCGATGTCGTCGTAGCGGGCGCTGATCGTGGCTTCGAGACGATCTGCAAACAGGTACGACACTTCGGCGAACGCCGACCACACGTCGGACTCGCCGGAGATGGTGTTCGACGACGGGGAAATCGATAGCAGATAGTCGCGGATTGGCGGTACCGCGAATCCATACAGGGCATAGTCGATCCCGGGCAGGAAGTAGGTCGGGAACTCTGCATCGTAATCCGTGTTGACGTATTCCGCCCCGAACATCCAGGTGAGCGGCCCCGCACCCGCCGAGCTCACTCGAAACTCGTCGTCCCAGGACGTGCCGTCCACCCCCACCACGGAGAGGATTCCGTCGTACTGGGTGACGTCTCCGTCCACCTTCAGGTGGGTGAAGCTGTCGCGGTAGGCGAGCAGGTTCTGCACGTTGAACGCGTCGCCGGACCAGATGGCTTTCAGGTAGCCCTCCTTGTAGTCCGCGCCGGAGGTCTGGTCGTCGCGCACCACGAAGTTCGACTTGAGGTCCTGCAGACTGTCGGTCTGGGAGAAGGCGAACGCGATGCCGTTGAAGTCCGACTTGTCCACGTTCAGGTCGAACTCCAGCTTATCGGTGGCGTCCCACACCAGGCGCGCCGAATAGGAGTCGGACGACGTCGGCATCTGGTCCCTGCCACTGACAGCGTTCTGATAGTCTCCGTCGGATTCGTTGTGTGCGCCGGATATCTTGCCGTACAGCTTGTCCTGGATAATCGGCCCCGAGACCATGCCGGCGTAATCGAAGCCATTCTGGTTCTCGGTGACCGCCTGAAAGCTGGACCGAAACTCGTTGTCCGGCTTGCGGGTGATCACGTTGACCACACCGGCGAACGAATTGCGGCCGTAGCGCGCTCCTTGAGGCCCTTTCAGCACCTCGATTCGCTCGACGTCGAAGAACGGCGCGTTGAAGCGCGCGGTGCCCTCCTGATACACGCCATCGATGAAGAATCCGACGCCGTTGGTCTGCGCACCGGAGCGGTCGCTGCCGAGCCCGCGCACCGCGACCCGCGACCGATACGCCATGTCGGTGGCGAACTGAAAGTTCGGAATCGTGTTTCTGAGATCGGCCATGGAGTTGTTGCCGGTCTCGAACATCTGAAGATTGCTCATGACGGAGACCGTGGCAGGAACCTCCTGCAACGTCTCTTCGCGGCGACGTGCCGTGACGACGACTTCTTCGATGGGTGTGGCGCGAACGGGATCCGCGGCAGCCACAACGGCGCCGGGCAATGGAGTCAGCGCAGCCATGAGCATGGCTGACGGCAGGCAACCTCCGATCAGGTTCAGTCGTACCTTGGACATGGGAATCCCCTCCGGTGATGGCGTCGACGTGTCTCTGCGAGCTTCCGGGGAGGGTGCGCGCGAACGCCAACGACGCCGCAGGGCGGCGCGCGGAGCTGCTGGAGGATTGCTCATCCCGCTCTCTCCCCTGTGGTGGCTTGAAGTTATCCTGCACCCGTCGGAGAGAAAATACAAACGCGTTTTACTTTCCTTTTTTTAAGTGAAGGACAGGCCGCGAACAGCCAAAGCCCGAACGTCCTCGCTGCTGAACGTCAGCGCCAGCTCGCCGGCATTGTTGCCCTGCATGGCGCGGCGGATGATGCCCTGCAGAATCGCCGCGCTGCGGAAGGCATGGAACGCACGGTAGAAACGCTCGTGCTCGATGCCGGCGCGTCCCGTGCTCGTGCAGTAACGTTCGACCAGCTCCGAGTAGGAAGGAATGCCGTGGGCGTCGAGATCGAGACCTGCGTAGGAACGCTCGCCCGGTCCCGCGTGCCAGGGGCCGGTGAAGTACGTGAAGTCGGCGAGCGGATCGCCGATGGTGGAGAGCTCCCAGTCCAGCACGGCGGCCACCCGCGGCTCCGTGGGGTGGGTGAGGACGTTGCCGAACTGGTAGTCGCCGTGGACGATGGTGGTGGCTGTCTGGTCGGGCACCGAGCGTTCCAGCCACTCGAGGAGCCGGTGCATTTCGTCCACCGCATCGGTCCCGGTTTCCTGATATTGCCGCCCCCAGCGGGAGATCTGACGTGCAAAGTAATTGCCCGGCCGGCCGAAGTCGCCGAGCCCGGCGGCTTCGTGGTCTACCTGGTGCAGGCGGGCCAGGGTGTCGATGTAATCGAAGACCAGCCGTCGCCGTGCAGGCGGGTCGAGATCTGGCAGGGTCGGGTCCCACATCACCCGCCCGGGCACGTGGCCCATGACGAAGAACACCGAGCCGATAACCGACTCGTCCTCGCACAAGGCATATGCCGTCGGCACCGGCACGTCGGTGCCGTTGAGCGCCCGGATGATGCGGTATTCGCGGTCCACGGCGTGCGCGGACTTCATCAAGGTACCGGGCGGCTTGCGCCGAAGCACGTAGTCGCGGGACGGCGTGTGCAACAGGAACGTCGGGTTGGACTGGCCGCCCTCGAACTGACTGACGGTGAGCGGCCCCTGGTAGTCGGCGATGTGCCCGGCCAGGTAGCGATCCAGTCTGTCCTGGTCGAAGCGATGTTGCGCCTTGACCTCGATGGTGCCGGCGGGGTGATAACTGTCTGCCATCGCTGGGCTCCGGGTGGGATTCGAGGAGGCTACCGGCGGGCCTGGAACGCTGGCTGCCGAAAGCCTTTGCGGTGAATATTAAAACACGTTATACATCGAAACTGGAATCGTCGGGGAGCAAGCCATGAGCGATGACGCTGCGTTCGTTCGCGATCGTCTGGAGATCATCGACCTGATTCACCGCTATGCCCATCGGGCCGATGCCGGAGACATGGCCGGATTCGTCGAGCTGTTCGACGCCGCCGCCGTCATCGACATCTCGGTCCCGGGGGTTCACGACAAGCCGTCCCTCACCGCCGCCATGGAACGGCGCCCGGCGCAGCCGGACGCGGGCCCCACCCGTCACCTGATGACCAACATCGTGTTCGATGAGCAGGGCGGCGACGCTGCCTCGGGTGCGCTGTATTTCACCTTGATGCGCACCACGTCGGCAGGCGCAACGCCCGTCGTAACAGGAGAATACACGTTCACCGTGGTCCGCAGCGAAGGCGGCTGGCGGATACGGCGCTGGCGCGCCGTCATGGACGCGGCGGCGGTTCAGCATACCGAGGGAGGCGCAACATGACCGACACCAGAAAGCTGGAGCGCAGGGGCCTCGAGGCGGCGTTCGGGGGCGTGCGCACGACGCTCGAAGAGCAGCGCCGGATCTGGCAGGACGCGTTGCACGAGGACGCGATCTGGGAAGGACCGACGTTCGAGCGGCCGATCTACATGATCGGCCGGGAGGCGGTGGGCCGGTTCATGGAGCTGCTGCTCGAGATCGTTCCGGAGTTCTCCACCCGCCTGGTTGCCGCCTATCCGACCAGCGAGGCGGATACGGTGATCATCGAGTCCACCGGCGGTGGGCCGACGATTCACGGCGGCGTGTACCGGCAGCGTTACTTCTCGAAGATCACCAGCCGTGACCGCCGCGCATTCCGCATGCGCGAGTACTGCAACCCCTTCCAGACCTACCGGGCCTTCGGCAAGGAGTTCTGGGAGCGCCGGATCGACGACATCGCCGCTCGGCACAACGTGGACTGGCCGGCATCGCAGCCGCAGGACCCGGCCCGACTGCCGGAAGGTTGAGGGACAGGACGTCGGCAGAAATCGCGCACCGCAGCGCGGGAGGAGAGACGATGGGCGGGATAGAATCGCAGGCAGCGGAGATACCCCGTCGGGTGCCGCTCGATGGCTTGCCGGCCCGCGATTGGGGTGCGGCCGCAGCCACCTTGTGCGCCGACGGTGTGGTGTTCGTTCCCGGGGCGCTCGGCCCGGACGCGCTCGCACTGGTGGAAGCGGCGGTGGCAACGAGCATCGCACACCCCACCGAAGGGGCGGTGAACTTCTATCCCGAAGAGTCCGCCCGATTCTTCCAGGACCGCGGCCAGAGCTACCTTCCGCTGGTGCGGAGGATCGGCCTCGACACCCTGGTCTCGGCCCTGTGGGGCGAGTCGCGCCTGTGGTATCTGGGCGAGCAGCTCTTTCTCAAGGAAGGCGGGCACAGCCGCCGCACACCCTGGCACCAGGATACGAGCTATCTGCGCATGCGCGGCGAGCAGATGGTGGCGTGCTGGATCAGCCTCGACCCGCTGCCGAAAACGCATTGTCTGGAATTCGTCCGCGGCTCACACCACGGGGCTTTGTACAACGGCTCCTCATTCGCCGCCAACGACGACACGGACCCGCTCTATCGGGACTCGCCGCTGCCGCGCCTGCCGGACATCCAGGCCCACCGCGAGCGCTACGACATCGTCTCCTGGGACGTGACGCCGGGCGACGTCATCGTCTTTCATCTGGGTATCCTGCACGGCGGCGCCGGTACCGAGCCAGGTATGCGGCGGCGGACCGCGTCGCTGCGCTTCATGGGCCCGGACGTGGTCTACGATGCCCGGATACGCGATAACCGCGGCGCCCAGGCCGGCAACGACGCGGCGCTCGCCGGCATCTACGGACAGCTCCAGGACGGGCAGGCGTTCCATAGCCTGGATCTTTTCACCCCGGTGTGAGTGCCGGTCCGCAGGCACATCGCCCATTCCCAACCAACTCGAAACGCGTTATAAGTTTACTCGAGACGACGAGCCTGCTCGTCCACCGGGGCCATCGCGTCAGACCATCACGTCGGAATAGGGGAGCACTGCCATGCCCATGATGACCGGAGCCCAGTACAAGGCGTCGCTTGCGGACGGCCGACTGACCTTCATCGACGGTGATCAGGTCACCGATCCCGCGAACCATCCGCTCATTCGCACGTCCGTGGACGTGGCGGCGCGGGTCTACGACAGCTTCTATTCCGCCGAGCCCGGCGCGTCGAATCCCGTCTACATCGTTCCCAAGTCCCTGGAGGAGTTCCGCGAGCGCGCAGAGAAGCTGTCCCACGGCATTACCGACATGACCCTCGGGACCACGGGGGTGAGCCTGCTGGCTTTGACCTCGGCGGCCGCCACCCTCGGGGAGCTGAATCCCGCCTACCGGGAACGCATCTACGCCTACGTGGACTACTGCCGGGAGCACGATCTGCGCTGCGCGGAGGTGATCACCGACGCCAAGGGTCACCGCAAGAAGCGTCCCAACAAGCAATCCGATCCCGATTTCTACGTTCACGTGGTGGACCGCAACGACGAGGGTGTATTCATCACGGGCGCGAAGATGCACATCAGCGCTTCGTCCATCGAGCACGAGCTGGTGATCATGCCCACCAAGGCCATGTACCCCGGCGAGGAAGACTATGCGATTGCCTGTGCCGTGCCGGTGAACGCACGGGGCGTGTCGATTATCGACATGACCTACGCGCCGCGGTCGGAGGACGTGCGTCACTACCCGGTCAGCGGCAAGGTCAACTGCCCCGAAGGGTTCGTGATCTTCGACAACGTCTTCGTTCCCAACGAGCGGGTGTTTCTGGACGGCGAGGTCAAGCACGCGGCGACCCTGGCTCACTCGCTCGGCCTCTGGGAACGGGCCGCCGGGCTCGGCGATGCCGGCGACAACGCCGACCGCGAGGTGGGCATCGCGGCGCTTCTTGCCGAGGCCAACGGCGTGGCCAACGACCCGCGGATCAAGGATCAGCTCGCCAACCTGGTGGTGTACGCCACCATGTGCCGGGCGGCCGGCGAAGCCGCCATGGTGAACGCCACCCGCACCGAAGACGGCAACATGCTGCCGTCACCGCTGTTTGTCAGCGCGCTCAAGTACTTCAAATCCGAATTCCGAGCGAAGCTGCTCGACATCCAGCACGACATCGCCGGTGATCAGCTCGTCAACGCACCGACGGTGGGGGACTTCGAGCATCCGGATCTGCGTGCAGCGCTCCACGAAACCTTCGCCGCGCCCGGCTTCACACCGGAGGACCGGCTGAGGCTGTTCCACTACGTCCGCGACACCACCGCGGACGCGTATGGCGGCTGGGCGTTCGCGACCGGCCAGCTCGCAGGCGGGGGGCAGCACGCGCAGCGGATCGTCACCATGCGCCAGTACGACATGGACCACGCCAAGGAACTGGCCCGTCGGGCGGTGGGCATCGGTGAGCACCGGAAGTCGGGCGAAGAGAACTGGAAACCGTTGTAGCGAAGGGGGCGGGCGATGACGATGATGACCGGCGAGCAGTATAGAGACTCCATCTGTGACGGGCGCGCGGCGTACATCGACGGGCAGCGGGTGGACGACGTGACCCGGCATCCGCTGCTGCGGGTGTCGGTGGACTGGGTGGCGCGCACTTACGACCGCTTCCATTCTGAGGCGTCGGACGCCAGGAACCCGATGTATCGGCTGCCCGGGAGTGCGGCCGAGCTCCAGCAGCAGATGGCGTTTCTCGGCAGCGCCGATTTCACCGCGGCGACCACTGCCGGATGCATGTCTCTGGAGGAAATCCTGCCGGCCCTCGGCGAGATACGTCCGCAATACCGCGAGCGCCTGGAAGCCTTCCTCGCCGACTGCGTCGCTGGCGACCGGCGTCTGACGTCCGCGTCCGAGGACGGCGGCATCGGTCCGGCCGGCCGCGTGCGGGTGGTGGATACCCGCGAGGACGGCCTGGTCTTGCGCGGCGCCAAGCGCCACGTGCTGGGGGCGTCGGTGGTTCACGAGGTGCTGGTGGTGCCGGCCGGGCCGCTGGCGGCGGACCGGGCGGACGAAGCCGTTGCCTGCGCGGTAGCGCCGGACGCGCCGGGTCTGAAGATCATCAACGTCACCACCGCACCGCGCGCCGAGGACGACCGTCACTACCCCATCAGCCGGGAGTTCAGCGTGCCGGACTGCTATCTGCTGTTCGAGGACGTGTTCGTGCCGACGGAGCGCGTATTCCTGAACGGCGAGACGGATTTCGCCGGCATCCTGGTGGACACCCTCGGCATCTGGGAGCGCGCCCGCTCCGCGGCGGAGATGGCGGATCGGGCGGAGCTGGTGCTCGGCCTCGCCCAGACCATTGCCGAGATGAACGGCGTGGACAAGGTGGAGCACATCCGCAACAAGCTGTCGATGATCGCGGTGTGGGCTTCCATGTGCCGCGCCGGTTGGGACCGCGCGCTGGCCCGGGCTCAGACCACGCCCGCCGGCACGGTGCGGCCGGACGACTCCGCCGTTTACGCCACCAAGTCGTACGGCGGCGAGCGCTACAACGACATGCTGAGCTACCTGCACGACATCTGCGGCGGTCTGGTGCTCACGGTGCCGAGCGCGGCCGACTACGACAACCAGGCCACCCACGGCTACATGGAGAAATATCTGCGCACCATGGACGGCGTCACCGGCGAAGACCGCATGAAGATGTTCCACTTGGTGCGGGACATGTCGGCCGACCAGTACGGTGGCTGGAAGAAAGTCACCGAGCAGATGATCGGCGGCGGGCTGATCGCCCAACGCATGAACGCGCTCGACCACTACCCCCTGGAGGAGGTGAAGGCCCGGGCGCGCGCCGCCGCCCGCATACGCGAATAGGGCTTGCCACTGGCCGTGTGGGAGCGGCCTCCCGGCCGCGATTCCGGCTGCCCTAATTGTGGGAGCGGCCTCCCGGCCGCGATTCCGTGCCCCATCGCTCCGGCCGCGACCGCTTTGTGGGAGCGGCCTCCCGGCCGCGATTCCGGCTGCCCCATGTGGGAGCGGCCTCCCGGCCGCGATTCCGGCTTACCGGGTCATCGGCCGCCGCCGGTCGGGATCTCGTTGAACGGGATGCCCTTGTCCGCGCGCATGTCCTCCGGCAGGCCGAGCACCCGCTCAGCGATGATGTTGCGCAGGATCTGGTCGGTGCCGCCTTCGATGCGCACCGCCGGCGAGCGCAACAGCATGGCCTGGAAGCGGCCGCCGCCTTCGGCCATCTCCGGATCCGTCAACACGCCGCCGAACCCCTGCAGGTCCAGGGCGAACTTGGCGATGTCCTGCATCATGCCGCCCGCCACCAGCTTGCCGATGGAGGCTTCCGGTCCGGGGGTGCCGCCCCGGGACAGGGCGGTGATCATGCGCGAGGCGGTGTTGCGCAGTCCGGCCGCCTTGGCGTGCCAGTCGGCCAGCTTCGAGCGTACGGCGGGATCGTCAATGGCGCGGCCGTCGCCGTACGGCAACGATTGCACCAGTTCCTGGAGGTCCGGAAAGCCGGTGGCGATGCCGCCGCCGATGGCGAGCCGTTCGTTCATCAAGGTGGTGAGCGACACCCGCCAGCCTTCGCCGACACCGCCCAGGCGCTGGGTATCGGGAATGCGCACGGCGTCGAAATAGACCTCGTTGAACTCGCTCTGGCCGTTGGCCTGCTTGATGGGGCGGATATCGACCCCCGGCGAACGCATGTCCAGGAAGAACATGGTGAGCCCTTTGTGCTTGGGCACGGTGGGGTCGGTGCGGGTTATCAGGATGCCGTAGTCGCTGTGGTGGGCGCCGGAGGTCCAGATCTTCTGGCCGTTGATCACCCACTCGTCGCCGTCCTTCTCGGCCCGGGTCCTGAGCCCTGCCAGGTCCGAGCCGCCGTGGGGCTCGGAGAAGAGCTGACACCACACTTCCTCGCCGGAGGCGAGCTTGGGCAGGTAGCGCTGCTTCTGCTCCTCGCTGGCGTACGCCATCAGGGTGGGGCCGCACATGCCCTGGCCGATGATGAAGGCGCCGGACAGCTTGCCGTAAACGCCTTCCTCCTGAGACCAGATCACACTCTCGATCGGGCTGGCGCCGCGGCCGCCGTACTCGCGCGGCCAGACCAGGCACGCCCAGCCGGCTTCGGCCTTCTTCGCCTGCCACTTCTTCGCCTCGGCGAGGGTGTCGAAGGTGCCGGTGTTGGTGGTGCCGAAGCCGCTCTTCTCGAGGAACGGTTTCAAGTGGGCGGGGGCGTTGGCATCGATCCAGGCCCGGGCCTCGGCGCGGAAGCTGGCTTCTTCTTGGGTATCGCTGAAATCCATTGATCTCTCCTCGCTCAGGCGTTCGCCGCAGCCGGCAGACGGCTCGCCAGCCGGCTCTCCCAGACGGTCAGGCCGCCGAGCTCGAGCGCCAGATAGTTCGAACGGCGGTAGTACAGGTGGCAATCGAACTCCCACGTGAAGCCCATGCCGCCGTGGACCTGGATATTGTCCCGGGCGCAGAGCTGGAATGCCTGGGTGGCCGAGACCCGCGCGGTAGCCGCCGCCAGCGGCAGCTCGGGCGAGCTCGTGGACAGTGCCCAGGCCGCGTAGTAACAATTCGACTCGGCGAGCTTGGCGGCCACGTACATGTCCGCCAGCATGTGCTTGAGGGCCTGGAACGAGCCGATGGGGCGGCCGAAGGCGAAACGCTCCTTGGCGTAGCCCACCGCCATGTCCAGCGCCCGCTCCGCACCGCCGAGCTGCTCGAAGGCGTACAGCACGGCAGCCCGATCGTACAAGGACTCGAGCCGCTGCCAGCCGTCGGAATGCGGCGCGCCGCCAAGGGCCTCGGCACCGGCGCCGCTGAAGGTGATCCGTGCAGTGTTGCGGGTAGGGTCGACGGTGGCGACGTCCTCCCGCTCGATCCCGGCCGAGCGCGCATCGCAGAGGAACAGGCCGAGCCCATCTTCGACGCGGGCCAGCACCAGCAGCACGTCGGCGAGGCCGCCGTCCGGCACTGCCAGCTTGGTGCCGCTCAAAGCACCGTCGCGCATGCGGGTTTCGATTCCGCGGGGAGTGATCTGCTCGGTAGTCTCCACCACCGCCAGAGCGCCTTTGATCTCGCCGGAGGCGATGCCCGGCAGCCAGCGCGCCTGCTGCTCCGCGCTGCCCCAGCGGAGCAGGGCCTCAGCGACCAGGTAGACGGTGGAGCCGAAGGGGATAGGGGCGAGGGCGGAGCCCAGCTCCCGGGCGACCTGGCAGAGCTCCAGGTAGCCGGCACCGGCCCCGCCGTGGCGCTCGGGGATGCTGGTGCCGGTGAGGCCCATTTCGGCAAGGCCCTGCCATACCGCGTCCGCGTAGGGGCGTTTGCCATCGAGCACCTCGCGAACCACCGCGACGCTGCAGCGCTCGGACAGAAATCTCGCGGTCTGCTCCCTGAGCAGCTTCTGATCGTCGGAAAAGTCGAAATTCACCGGCCGCCTCCTGCCTCGTCGAGTCCGGGGATGCGAATAGTGCGATGGTCTGCGAAAAGTTTCAAACGCGTTATAAATTCTTGCGATGGGCCGACGGTTTGGCCACCATGTCTGCAATCGGGTTCGGCTACGGCGATCGCGCGGCGGCGACGGCGCCGCGGCGATAAGCGGGGAGGCACGAGATGAGCTTCGCGACGGTGCGCTACGAGGTCAGCGGCGGCGTCTGCCGCATCACCTTGAATCGTCCGGACAAGCACAACGCACTCGACCACGCCCTGATGGACGACCTGGATGCCGCCTTCGCGGCCGCCGAGCGGGACGCCGACGTGCGGGTGGTGGTGCTGGCCGGCGCCGGATCCTCGTTCTGTGCCGGCTACGACCTCGGCGGCAGTTACTACACCACGCCGCCGGAGCCGGCCGGCCGCTGGACTCTGGCGAACGCGCTGACCACCTTGCGCGACATCGAGACCCGCTATCAGCGCATCTGGAACTGCCCGAAGCCAACCATCGCCCGAGTGCACGGCCACGCCCTGGCGGGCGGCTGCTATCTGCAGCTTCTCTGCGACATTTCCGTGGCCGCCGAGGACGCGAACCTCGGACATCCGGCAGTGCGCATGGGCGGGGTCAGCAGCATGCCGTTGTGGCAGGTCATCCTGGGGCCACGGATCGCCCGCTACCTGCTGCTCACCGGACGGACGGTGAACGGAACGGAGGCTGCGCGCCTCGGCCTGGTCACCCTCGCGGTGCCGCGGGACGCCCTCGACGAGACGGTGAACGGCATCGTCGCCGACTGTCTCGAGGTGCCTTACGCCGGGGCGCTGCACGCCAAAGAGGCGCTCAACACCGCTCTGGAGATTCAGGGGGTGGGGGCGCTGTTCCGCTACCACGGGCAGATGAACGCGCTCGGCCGCCTCCGCCATTCCGAAGACTGACATAGGGAGGGGAGAGCTCATGTCCCAGCACGTGGACTGGATGGCCGGCTGCCTGGAGCGCCTGCGAGAGCAGAACATCAACTGCATCGAGGCCGAGGCGGACGCTCAGGCAGCCTGGGTCGCTCACGTCAACGAGGTGGCCGATCGGACTCTGTTTCCCCGCGCCAACTCCTGGTACGTGGGCGCCAACGTCCCCGGGAAGCCGCGGGTGTTCATGCCGTACGTGGGCGGTGTCAGCGCCTACCGCCGGCGCTGTGACGAGGTGGCGGCGGCCGGCTACCAGGGCTTCGCGCTCAGCCACGAGGGAGTTGCGTCGCGCATGGCAGCCGGTTGAAACGCGTTTCATAAATCGTGTATAACACGTTCTAATCCTGGCAGGACCGGCTCATGCGCGCCCTCGGCAAGCATCAACGGCGCGAACGAATTCTGGACGCGGCCCGGATGCTCATGCGCAGCACCGGCGAGTCCGGCTTTTCCATGCGCGCGCTCGCCGAGCTCGCCGGCGTCAGCATCGCCACGCCCTACAACCTGTTCGGCTCGAAGCAGAACATCCTGCTGGCCCTGCTGGACGCCGATCTCGCCGATTACCAGCGCGAGCTCGGGAATCTTCGGGCAGATGCCATCGACGTGCTGTTCGAGGCAATCAGCCTGCTCTCCACCGTGCTCGGCCGGGAGCCCGAGTTCTACCGCAACGCCATGGGCTCCGTGATCCGCGACGGCCCGGAGTTCCGGCTGATGGTCAACGGCCCGCGGTACCTGGTGTGGAAAGGCCTGTTGCGTCAGGCCACCCAGGCCGGGCTGCTCGAGGACCACGTCGATCCGGATGCCTTCGCCATCGCCTCCAGCCAGGTTGTCGTCGCCAACGTGGCGGAATGGGCCCAGGGCGCGCTCAGCCTCGAGGAGATGGATGCCCGCAACGAGTACGGCCTGGCGCTCGTGCTGCTGGCTATTGCCACCCAGCGTAGCCGCCGCCACCTGCGTCAGCGCATGCAGGACGCAGAGCGCAAGCTGCAGCGGCACTGGCGTAACATGCTTGTTGAACGGCTGCGCAACGACGACCTGGACGACGACACCCGCGCTCTGCTGGCCGACCAACTGACTCATCTCACCCACGATCAGGAGGCTTCGTGACCACCCGAACTTCGAGTCCCATCCACGGCGTGGCCCAGCGCCGTGTCGCCAGCAACGGCATCGAGCTGAACGTAGCCGAACAGGGCGAAGGCCCCCTGGTGCTGTTGCTTCACGGCTTCCCGGAGTCCTGGTATTCCTGGCGCCATCAGTTCGCCCCGCTCGCCGCTGCCGGTTATCACGTAGCCGCGCCCGACATGCGCGGCTACGGCAAGAGCGATAAGCCGGAGGCCATCGACGCCTACAACCAGGTGGAAGTGGTGAACGACGTGGTGGGGCTGATTCCGGCGCTCGGGTACGACACCGCCGTGGTGATCGGCCACGATTGGGGCGCGCCCACCGCCTGGAGCTCGGCGCTGCACCATCCGGACAAGGTCACGGCGGTCGGCGGGCTGTCGGTGCCGTTCCTGCCCCGCTCGCCGGTGCCGCCGCTCGACGCCATGCGCGAAGCGTTCAAGGGCCAGTTCTTCTATCAGCTCTACTTTCAGGAGCCCGGGGTCGCCGAAGCCGAGCTCGAGCGGGACCCCCGCACGGCGCTCGTCAAGTTCATGGTGATGGCCGCGGGTGAAACCGATCTCGCTGCGCTGCCGGCCCAGGGACCCGACGACGACCTGCTGTCGAAGCTGCCCGTGCCCCGGGTCTTGCCGCCCTGGCTGACGGAGGATGACCTGGACTTCTACGCGGGTGAGTTCGCCCGCTCGGGCTTCCGCGGGCCGCTCAACTATTACCGCAACCACAATCTGACCTGGCAGCTGACGGCCGGCGCGCCGGAGACGATCCGTCAGCCGGCCATGTTCATGGCCGGCACCCGGGACGGCGTGATCCTGATGGCCGCGGAGGCGCTGCAGGCGATGCCGGAGCGGGTGCCGGATCTGCGCATCAACGAGCTGATCCCCGACATCGGCCACTGGACCCAGCAGGAAGCACCGGAGGCGGTGAACGATGGTTTGCTCAGGTTTCTGGAGATGACGCGGGAGTGAGCGAGGTGGCGGAACGGATTCTGGTGGTGGGTTGCGGCATTGCCGGCATGTGCACGGCCCTGGCGCTGGCCCGGCGGGGCCACGACGTGACGGTGGTCGAGCGCGACTCACCGCCGCCGGCAGGCGATGCCGAGAAGGCATTCTTCGAGTGGCCGCGGCGGGGCGCTTCGCAGTTCCGTCATCCCCACGCCTTTCTCGGACTGATGTGCAATCTGCTGCAGGACAACTACCCGGATCTGCTCGAGGACTTCTACGCCGCCGGCGCGCGGCGCCTGGAGTTCCGGGAAATGCTGTCGCCGGAGCTCGAACCGCGCTATCGGCCGGAACCGGGAGACGAGCGGCTGTGGGTGCTGTTGTGCCGTCGCGCCACTATCGAGACGGTGCTGCGGCGCTACGTGGCCAGGCACGACAACATTCGCATCCTCAACGGCGTGACCATCGATGGCCTGGAGACGGAGCAGGACGGCGAGGCGCTCACGGTAGCCGGCGTCAGGCTGCGCCGGGACTGTACTGCCGAGCACGGCGAGCGGATGCTGGCCGACGTGGTGGTGGACGCCAGCGGCAGGACCACCCGGTTTCCCCGCTGGTTCGAAGCCCTCGGCGTCCACGTGGCAGAAGAGAACGACGACGCTGAGATCGTCTACTACACCCGCCACTATCGCCTCGAGCCGGGCATGGCGGAGCCACCGCGCTCCGGCAAGGACCGGTCCGGCGGCGATCTGGGTTACATCAAGTTCGGGGTGTTTCCCGGCGACAACGGCCATTTTGCGGTCATCGTCTGTCTCCACCACGACGAGACCGAGTTGCGGGAGGCGGTCAAGAGCGGCGAGCGGTTCGACGTCATCTGCCGCAGTATTCCCGGGCTCGAGCCCTGGGTACGGGAAGGTGTGTCGCGAGCGACCACGGAACCCTTCGGAATCGGCGACATCCGCGCCGTCTGGCGCCACTACGTGCACGACGGCCGACCGCTGGCGCGGAATTTCTTCGCGGTAGGTGACGCATCCTTGCGCACCAATCCGCTGTACGGCCGTGGCTGCAGCACCAGTATCCTCCACGCCCACATGCTGGCCGACGTGCTGAGCGAGAGCGCAGATCCGGTCGCCCGCGCGGTAGCGTTCGATCAGCGCACCGAGACCGAGCTCCGGCCCATCTTCCACACCAGCCTGATGGAAGACCGCAGCGGTATCCGCCGCGCCCGAGCGGCCGCGGCCGGGCGGCTGCTCGAGCAGCCCGACACCTTCAAGAAGCGGTTCGGCCTGGCCTTCGGCGACGCCGTGACGGCCGCTTCCCGTTACAACCTGCGCGTCCTGCGCGGCATGATGCGCACGGTGAATCTGCTCGAGCCGCCGGGCACCTTCCTCTCCGACCGGCGCACCCGGCTCATCGTCTTTGCGTACATGCTTCGAGGTCGCTCCCGCAATGCGGCCGCCCGCATCCACCGCGGCCCCAGCCGCAGCGAGATGCTGAAGCTGATCGGCTGAACCAGGAGGCGGACAAGATGTTCGACGACCAGACCAGGGCGCACTTCCGGGACGACGGCGTGGTCTCGCTCAGCGGCGCGCTCTCGCCCGCGACGCTGGCGCTGGCGCGCGAGGCCTTCGAATGGAGCCTGGCACATCCCGGTCCCGGCGCGGCGAAGTTGCCGTCCAAGGGAGACGGGACGTTCTACCAGGATCTGGCCAACCCCCAGGCGCTGGCGCGGTACCTGCCGCTGGTGCGCGACACCGAGGTCGCCGACCTGATTGCGGCCCTCTGGGGCACGAACTCCGTGTGGTTCATGTACGAGCAGGTCTTCACCAAGTCCGGAGGTGCGACCCGCCGCACGCCGTGGCATCAGGACGCGCCATATCTGCCGGTGCAGGGAAACCAGCTGGCGGTGATGTGGATGTCATTCGACGCCGTGCCGGCAGAGCATGCGCTCGAGTTCGTCCGAGGCTCACACCGAGGCCTGGTGTACGACGGCTCGCGCTTCGATGCGGCGGACGATACCGCGCCGCTCTACGGTGACGGCAGTCTGCCGCGGCTGCCGGACATCGAGGCGGAGCGCGGCCGCTGGCCCATCGCGGGCTGGGCTACCGATCCCGGCGACGTCATCGTCTTCCACCCGGCCGTGCTCCATGGCGGCGGGGCCACCACCGCGTCGACCAGCCGGCGCACGCTCTCCCTCAGGTTTTTCGGCGACGATGCCACGGTGGCCGCGCGGCCGGGAACCGCGGCGGCGGAGCGGCCCCCGGCGCAACCGACAGAGACCGCCGACCCCGACGTGCATCCGCTCAGCCGCATGCGATACCAGCCGGAAGGCACGCCGTTTCGCGATCCCGCGTTCCCGCTGCTGAGACCTCGACCATGATCACGTTGCCCCATCATTTCGAGTTTCTGTCGGATGCCTGGATGGCCGAAGCGCGGCGCTTTCTGGAGCGTGAGACGGCGCGTCAGCGTGATCGGCTGGTGCCGTTTTCCATCGCCGAACGGTTTACCGATGCGCCGCCCCATCTGGGATTCCGGGATGGGACAGGCGCCTGGAGCGCGGCGTTCGACGACACCGGCGTCACCGTTTCTCGCGACTTCGATGCGGATGCGGACGTGGTGGTGGAGGGCGACTATCAAGCCGGGTTGACGGCGGCGCAGACCATCGGCGCGCTCGCCCCGGGGGCCATGGAGGCGGCGATGCGCGAGGTCGTGCACGTCTTCGGCGCCGATGCCATCCGCGTGCGCGGACGACTCGCCGACGGTGCTACCCAGGAGCTGCTCGGGCTGCTGCACGACCATCTCGGGCGCTGCACCGTGGAGAACCCGGATCTTGCCCATCGGGCCCGGCGCCTCGGCATCGCCGACAAGGTGCGCGAGATGGAGGAGCACGGCTATACGGTGATCGAGCGGGCGATCAGCCCCGAGTTCGCCGACGAGGTTCGGCAGGCGACGCTGCAGGCCTTGCTGCCCCATCATCACTTCACCCTGCAGTGGATGCTCTACCACGGTCGAGCCTTCGAGCGCGTCGTTCAGAACCCGCAGCTCATGACCCTCATCGACGCCTCGCTCGGGCGCGGTGCCGTGATCGCCTCACTGAGCGCCATCCGCCGCGGCCCAGGGCCCGGCGCCATTCCCATCCACACCGACTATTCCATGGTGCCGGAGCCGTATCCGGATTTCGCCATGACCGGCGTCGGCGTCTGGGCGCTGGAAGACTGGAGCACCGCCAGCGGGCCGACCTGGATCGTCCCGGGCTCCCACCGGAGGCGCCGCGGGCCGCGCTCCGGCGAAGGCATGAACGAAGGCATTCCCATCGAGATGCCTAAAGGCTCGGTGGTCTACTTCACCCACGGCGTCTGGCATTGGCAGGGTGACCGTTCGGAGCCGGGCGAGCGGGTCACTCTGCACGCGCACTTCAACCGTGGCATCCTGAGGGGCCTAGAGCCCAAGCGGGTGGACGTGCAGATGATGCACCGCAATCCGCCTCGGCTCGGCGAGATGCTCGGCGAGGACGACTGGTTCGACAAGCTGACCGCCGAAGGACGCGATCACGTGCGTGCTGCTTACATGGTGAAGCTGCACGCGTTCACCGACGAGCGGAAGAAGGCGCTGCTCGCGGCAAGTCCTCGATAAGGCTGACCGCAACCACGCGGTTCATTACAGACAACGAAAGGAGAACCCATCATGAGCGAACCCACGTACGTCCGGTTGCTGAATTCCATTGCCGTAAACGAGTGCAAAGGCGAAGCCTTGCTGACGGCCTGGGCAGACGCCACCAGGGACCCTGAGCTCGAGGGCGTGTTGCGATTCGTGGCAATCCGCGAAGGTGAGCACGCGGCCGCATTCACCAAGCGCCTGTGCGAGCTCGGGCATGCCGTCTCGGAGGACACCGCGTACCAGGTGTTCGATGACTTCGACGGGCTGTGCGGGTTTCTCGGCTCGCGCGCCAGCGACGCTGACAAGGTGGCGCGCTTTCGCGGCAATCCCGGCGGCGAGCGCAAGGACCCGTTTCGCGGGTTCTTCAATGACACCACCATCGATCCGCAGACGGGTGCTCTGCTCGGCCGATACATCGCCGAGGAGCGCGACAGCGGACGGCGTCTCGACGCCCAGTACCAGCGGGTCTGCGGCAGCGGGTCCAGCCGCGACGCGGAGATCGCGGAGCTCAAGGCGCAGGTCGCCCGGCTCAGCGAGCGGGTGGCGGCTCTGACCGCGCCCCGCAACGTCGCGTTCGCGCTGACAGCGCCGCCGCCGGCCCGGCCGGCGGCGCCTCTGCCTGAACAACGGACCCGCGCTCAGGCGCTCCGCGCCCACTGGGCGCTGCGGCTCGGCTGCCGCTCCAGATACCACGCTGCGAATGCGTCGGGCTCGAGCGGGCGAGCAGAGGAACCCTGACCGAGGTCGCAGCCCAGCTCCCGTAGCAGGTTTGCCTGCGCCTGGGTCTCTATACCTTCGGCGACTCGCTGAGGTCCAGGCTGTGCGCCATGCTGAGGGTGGACTCGACGATCTTGCGGTCGCTGGGGTTGCGTTCCATATCCTGGATGAAGCAGCGGTCGATCTTCAGGTGTCGACGTTCAGGTGCTTCAGGTAGGCCAGCGACGAGAAGCCGGTGCCGAAGTCGTCGATGGCGATGCGGACGCCGCGGCCGGTGAAGGTGGCCAGCACCGCGCGTGCTCGTTCCGGGTCTCCCATCAGCGCCGTTTCGGTGATCTCGAGCTCCAGTTGCCGGGGTCGAAGCCCTGGTCGTCGAGGCTTCGCATCAGCCCCAGCGCGAAGACGCCATCGGACAGGTGCCTGGCCGACAGATTCACCGCGCGTTGATGTCGAAGCCCCGCGCGCACCAGCGGCATGTCGCGGACGGCCCGCTGCAGGGTGAAGCGGGTGAGTTGGTCGATCAGCCGGAGCTCTCAGCCAGCGGCACGAACTCCGCCGGGGATGCCCCAGCTCCGGGTCGTTCCCACCGCACCAGCGCCTCGACGCTTCGGCACGACCCGTCGTGAAGCCGCAGCTTGGGCTGATAGACGACGTTGAGGCGCTCCGCTCTCGATCGCACGGCGCAGGGTGCTGGTGATCGTCAGATTTCGCACCTTGGCCCGGTCGGCCTCCGGATCGTAGAACGCACAGTGGCTTCGCCCGCCCTTGGCCGTGTACATCGCGACGTCAGCGCACTGCAACAGCGAGGAGCCAACCTTGGTGTGCTCGGGAAAGAGCGCAACGCCGATGCTCGCGCCGAGCTCCAGACGGCTGGACGCCGCGGACAGCGGTTGCTGAAGGTGCTCGGCAATGGCCGATGCGATCCGGCGCAGCTCGTCGCGGCTGCGGTAGCGTGACACCAGCACCGCGAACTCGTCGCCGCCGATCCGGAACGCCTTGGTTTCCGCCGGCAGTGCGCCGCGCAGCCGCGCGGCCATGGTCCGCAGCACGTCGTCGCCCACCGCGTGTCCCAGCCTGTCATTGACCTCTTTGAATCCATCGAGGTCGAGCATGAGCAGCGCCGCCCGCTGGCCCGGCGACAGCGCCTCGAGCATCGTGTTCAGCACGCTACGGTTCGGCAATCCGGTGAGGGGGTCGTGGGAAGCCTGGTGACGCAGCACCGCCTGCTGACGGTGCCGCTCACTGACGTCGCGGACGATGGCGGTCATGGTTTTGCCATCGGCGGCGGCCGGCGACAGGGACACTTCCACCGGCCGGTCACCGTCGGCCGTGACCGCGCGCGTCTCGAATTGCCCGACGCGGATGCTGCCGCCGGCGCCTCGAGAGGGGGCGAGGTCCGGTAGCGAACGAGCGGATCTGGCGCCCGACCAGGGCGTTGCGCGGGGTTCCTAGAAGGCGCCCGCTGGAAGGGTTGGCATCCTGTATCCGGCCCTCGGAGTCGAGGATCAGGATGCCGTCGATGCTCGCCCCGAAAACGGCTGAGATGACGGCCTGCTGACGATTCAGCCGCAGCCGGATCAGCATCGCGGACAGGGCCTGGCGGTCGGCGCTGGAGATCACCCCGGCGAACAGGCAGAGCACCACGGCGAGCAGCGACGGCGTCACGTTCAGGAGCACGTCGTGGGCGGCGTGCAGATACATCGATAGCGCACGTCACGGCCACCACCGCGCCTGCGGCGAACGCGAGCTGAGTGTGCCAGCCGTGCCGTCGTAGGTGCCCCAGAGTAGCGTTACGAGACCCGTTAGCGCCAGCGTCGCCAGCGCCGGCAGCTCGGCGGCAGGCCCCGGCGCAGACTCTCGTACAGCAGGGCCTGGAGGCGTGACCCCGGGGATGGTCCGGTACACGGGCACCGGTACCTGGTCGCCCAGCTCCAGCGCGGTGGCGCCGACGAGGACGGTGCGGCCGGTGAACGCCTGGTCGGGAACGCGACCTGCCAGGACGTCGGAGTAGGACACGTAGGTGAAGGATTGCGGGGCGATACGGAAGTCGATCGGGTAGGCCGTCACGTTCTGCAGATCGTTCCGACCCGCGAGGATAGCGCTCGCAGACCGGTAGTCGCGGGCTCCGAAGCCGTCCCGGTGCACGGCGTCGCGCACCAGACCGTCGTCGTCGGGGAACACGTTGACCAGGCCCACCCGGGCAGAGCGGGCGAGAGCCGGAAGCGGCTCGGTGAGGATGCGGCGGCCGCGGGTGCCAGCGCCCGCGCTCTGCCAGAAGGCGGGCAGCACCACCGGAAAGCCCCGGGGCCGCGCCAGCGCCGCGGCAAGAGCCGCATCGGCGGCCGGGCTGCCGGAAGGGACGCTGAAGTCGACGTCGAAGAACACCGCGCGGGGCGCCGCCCGACGGAGCCGCTCGAGCAGCGCGGCATGCACGCCGCGGCTCCACGGCCACCGGTTCAGCGCTTTCAAGCTTTGCGCGTCGATGGCCACGATCACCACGTCGCTCTTCACCGCATGGCTTTGCAATTGCGCCCGTAGGTCGCCCACGAGACGTTCCGCAGGCGCGAGCAGTCCCGCTGCCGTGGCCAGAGCGGTCACGACGTAGACAACGACGGCTGGAATCCACCTGCGCAGCACCGGCGGCCTCACGTCAGCGCTTCAGACCGCCCAACCCCCGGCCTAGCCGATCGAGCGTGCCGCCGACGGTATTGCCAAGCGCGTCGCCCACGGGCTCCGGTGAGATCGGCGGCATCTCCCGTCAAGGTGCCCGTGGTGCCGGTCATGTCGCCGGCGGTGTCGACCAGGGCGCCGGCGCTGTCGGCTACGTCACCCACGGTATCGGCGGCCAGGTCACTGACGGTCCCGGTGACGGTGCCGACGGTATCGACCGCGTTCGCGGTGGTGTCGCTGACGGCGAGCGTGGTGCCCGCATCGGATAGCACCTCGCCGGCGGCGTGGGTGATCTCCCCGACCATGGTTCCCGCCGTGTCCGTGACCTCCCCCACCAGCGCGCCGGCGGTGTCCGTAGTGTCCGCGGCGAGATCGCCTGCCACACCGGTGACGACGTCCACCGCGGTGCCGGCCACGTCGGCCGTGCCGGACACCAGGTCGGCAGCGGCGTCGACCATCTGGGTGCCCGCGGCGCCGACGTTCGCCACAGATTCGACGAGCGATGCGGTGGTGTCGACGTCCGCGGCCGGGACGAGGTCTGCCGCAACGACGGACGTCACCAGGGCGTCGGGGACGACCGCGCCGGAGTCGTCGACGTCGACCGACGCGATGCCGGCCGGGCCGGCGGCGCCGTCTGGATCGGTATCAGAGTCGGGCTGCGCCACGTCAGCCGTTTGCGGGCCGCCGCTGCCGTCCGTGCGGCGGGGCAAGGTGCCGTCCGCCACCCGGGCGGCGTCCGCCGGGCCGGCTCGAGCTTTCGAAGCACGCCGTCGCGGGCGGAAAAGGCCACCTCTCCCGGCGACAGCATGACGGTCTGCCGGCCGTCGACGCTGTCCACCTCGAGGCGCCCCTGGTGCAGCGCCACCGTGGCGCCTTCTTCATGCACGACCACAGTGAACAACGTTCCCTTCACCACCGACACCAGATAGGGCGTCTCCACCTGAAAGTGCTGGACCTCGCGATGGTCCACCGAGAACAGCCCCGAGCCACTTTTCTGGAACACGCGCTGCAGCAAGCCGCTCGCCGAGGCCTCCGGGGCAGCCAGCCGCATCATGGTGTTGGGCGCAATCGTGACGTTGCCGTCGGGCACCCGGAAGACGGCGGAGTCTCGGGGCCCCGTCTCGATCTCGATCGGCAGACGGTAGCGGGCGCCCGGCTTCGGCAGCGCCACGTGACGTGCGCCGGCCTCACCCACCTCGTACACGGCCGGCCGACCTTCCATCTGCTGCAGAACGGCGACGGCGGCCCGGGCGGCGGTGGCGCCGGCGAGCAGCACAATGGCCCCCAGCAATGCGGCGAATGACGTTCGGTGCATGACAACCCCGCTGACGTGACGTAACCGGAATATGGTCGCGAATGCACCGCCCGGGGGGTGTGACGGCCGTCACAACGCCCGTGGGAGGTAATCAGCGCATTGCAAGTGCGTTGTGGGGATCCTGCAATGTGTGACGGGCGCAACGTTTCGCGTGAGCTGCGGCGGTGAGACTGCATGGCCATCGACTGGAACGGCAGGCTCGATGAGTACCCGCAGTAACCGCATTCCCGGCGCCCGCACGTGGCTCGCGATCGCGTGTCTCGTCGCCTGGAGCTCGGCCGCGTCGGCGGCACCGTTCTCGGCGGTGGTGTTCGAGGACGTGCCGGCGCTTCCCGCCGTATCGCTGCTGCCGGCCTACGAGCGCGCCATCGGCCAGCCGCTCGACCGGGCGTTGGTGCGCCGAGTGGAAGATGGATTGACGGACCTGTACCGTCGCGGCGGCTATCTGCCTCCCGCTCCGCGGCTGGTGCGGACGCGGGACGAGGCGGGGGTTCTTATCATGGAGCTGCGCGAAGCCCGGTCGTGCGTGTGCACGTGGACCTCCCCGAGCTCGCGGACGAGGCGGGATTTCCCGCGCTGGTCCGGGAGCTGCAGCAGATCCGGCCGCTCAGCCGTGCCGCGTTCGATGACTGGCTGGTGCGCGCCAACGGCCTGGGATACGCCGTGCAGGGCTCGCTGGTGCGGCTCGAAGCCGGTTCATCCGCCTATCTGGCCAGCCTGCACGTGACCAGCCGCCGCTGGCAGGGTCTGGTCCACCTGGACAATCGCGGTCCCACGGTCCTCGGCCGCGAGATCGCCCAGCTCTCGCTGGCGTACGGCGGGCAGGGCAGGCCGCTCCGGTTCGTGCGCCTGGATGTTGCGGCCGCAACCGATGATGAGCGGCTGCACTACGCGGGGCTGTCCGGCCGACATCGGCTCGGCGGCCGCGGCGCCGACCTCGGCTGGAGCTATGCACGCTCGGAATCGGCGTTGCCGGTGGCCGGCACCGGCCGTAGCGTTGAGTATCAGCGCGAGCGCGCAGAGATCGACGTCCACATGCCGCTGGTGCAGCGTGCCCGCATGCGCGCCGAGGTGAAGGTCGGGCTGCGGAGCTACGATCTGGACGAGACGCTGGACGAAGGCCGCTCGCTGGAGAGCGACCGCATCCGTGCGCTGGAAGCCGGCTACGACCTCGTGCTGGCCGGCCGGGCCCACGCGCGCCACAGTCTGGCTCTGACGATCTCGCGGGGCGCCACGGCGCTCGGTGCCTCCCTGGAGCCGGCCGGGCCGGAGCCGGACTTCATCAGTCTCAAAGGCACGTACGATTTCTGGCGCCGCCTCGGTGCGGCGTGGCACCTGAAGGCGACCGTCGAGTTTCAGGCGAGTCCCGACCGGTTACCCGCGTCCGAACGGTTCTTCGTCGGCGGGCGCAGCCTCGGCGGTGCCTTCGATCCGGCTACTTTGAGCGGCGATCAGGGGCTGGGCGCCCGGCTCACCGTGGAGCGCACACTCTCACCGCTGGAGCGGTCGGTGACCGCGTTCGCCTATCTGGACGACGGCTACGTCCGGGGTCGGATGGTCAAGAGGACGACGCGGGCTCCGCCGGCCTGGGAGTGCGGGGCGAGCTCGGCAGGCTCTGGTGGGAGCTGGAAGCGGCGATTCCGCTACGCAAACCGCGGGCGCCTGCGTTGCTCGACGACGACCCGCGGCTTTATTTTTCCGTCACTCAGCGGTTCTGACGGCTCCGCTCCGCCTCCATTCACACCGCGCTGGGCTACAGCATGGCGACGGGATTGCACGGCGAGCCGGTGCCGTGCTCGACCCTGAGCGGCGCGACGACGAACTGGAACGTGTACTGGTTGTGCTCGGCGCAGGCGCTCGCGAGGTAATCCAGCCGCAGGTTGTCGAGCAGATGGACGCCCATGGCCACCAGCGTGCACTGGTGTACGGGCATCACCCAGCCCGGAATCTGCGGGCCCGGAAATACGTCCGAGACGCCGTCGCCGCCCAGCACGGCGACGCCGCGCTGGTGCAGCCACGGCACGCACTCCGGATGCAGGCCGGCCATGCCGTCGTGAAAAGGCACCCATGGGCCATGTTCGGCGCGTCGGGCATCGCGCCCGGTGGCGACCAGCAGGATGTCACCCTCGCTCACCGTGACGCCGTGAGCCTGCTCGGCCGCTTCCAGGTCGGCGATGCCGATGGCGGTGCCGGGCTCGAGCCACGGCTCGCCCCGGGCGTGGGGAATGTCCAGCAGCACGCCTCGGGAGACGATGCCGTCACGGGCGCACATGATGCTGCCGCGACGAGCACCCGTGCTCTTCACTTCGCTCGCCGGAAAGCCGTTGTACATCTGCCCGTCCACCAGCACGTGACACAAGGCGTCGATGTGGGTGGTGGCCATGCCGTGAAACGCCACGCCGACGAAGTCCATGGTGGTCTCGAGGCCGATCCCGGGCAGCACGCAGTCGTCGCCGCCACGAATCATCATGTGCAGCGCCGGATGAGGATTGTCGGCCGCCGGCTCCACGGCCAGTTCCCGAGCGCAGCTCACGCTCCTGCCGAGCCGCATTGCGCGCGCTGCCTCGAGGCGCTTGGCGGGGGTGATCAGGTTGAGCGCGCCGGCCTCGTCCTCCTCACCCCAGCGGCCCCAGTTCTTCACCGACTCGAAGACCGAGCGCATGTGCTCGGGTGTCCAATCGACGGACATGACGTTCCTCCTCATTGGTAACGGTTCACAGATCCCGCAGGGCGGGAATCACCTCCTCCGCGAACAGCCGCACGCTGCGGCTCGCCATCTCGACCTCGACGCCCGGCCAGATGGCCCAGAAGTAGTGCCGCTCGAACGGTGCGGCGGCGTGCTCGGCGCGAATCACCTCGACGATCTCTTCCGGAGTGGCGACGCAGTACAGCCCGCGCGACTCCAGATCCGGCAGGTCCGCCGGCGGATCGCCGAACACCGGCTGTCCGGCTTCCGAGAACCAGCGGGCGTAGTGACGAAGCTGATACAGAGCGTGCTCGCGGAGCCGCGCCCAGTCCCGCGCCGGCTCGCGGGTGCAGAAGATCCAGCGGCCGGCCGCGGCGATGTGCGGGTGGCTTGCGTCCTTACCGTATTCGGCCAGAGCCTCCACGTAGGCCGCCCGCGCCGTCGCGCCGCCGCCGAGCAGCCCGTCGCCGAGGCGGGCGGCGCGGCGGATCGCCTCTCCCTGGGTGGCGCCGATCCAGATCGGAATGCGCGGCTGCTGCACCGGCTTGGGGGTGCAGCGCACGCCGCGAAACGTGAAGTGGCGGCCGTGGTAGTCGAACTCGTCCTCCGTCCAGCATCGCTGGATGATCTCGATGGCTTCCTCGGTGATTCGTCCCCGCCGACTGCGCTTGACCCCGAAGGTCTCGAACTCCTCGAGCCGGTAGCCCACCGCCGGACCGAAGATGAACCGTCCGTCGGACAGGTTGTCGACGACGGCGCAGTCCTCGGCCATGCGGATGGGATGGTGGAACGGCATGAGCAGCACATTGGTGCCGATGGTCACGCGCCGGGTACGGGCGGCCACCGCGGCGGCGAACGGGAGCAGCGAGGGCAGGTAACCGTCATCCACGAAGTGATGCTCGGACAGCCAGACATCGTCGTAGCCGAGCGCTTCCGCCAGCGCGATCTGCTCGAGGGTATCCCGGTAGACGTCCGCGGTGCGGCGTCCCGATTGCGGCGGGTTGCGCAGGTCGTACCAGACCCCGAACTTCACGACCGTCCCCCGAAGGCCTGGCGACCGTGAGGGCGTAACGGCGCGAGCCCAGGCAGCCGGGGCTCTGCCGCAGCGGCCTGGTCGGGCGAACGTCCATAGACCAGGCCGAAGCCCTCCGACCGGTAGGCGAGCAACGTCAGCAAGGTGTCGGACGCCTGCTCCACCACCTGGGGCTCCAGAGCGAGAAACCAGTTCTCCTGCGGCCGGTAGATGGGCGTGGTGTAGAAAGGGAACACGGCACCGCGCTGCGCGGCGTCGGTGACGTTCGGTCCGGTGCGGTGCCAGACCCGGCTGTCGAAAGCGAAGGCGCTGCCCGCCGGGGCCTCCACGGGGATCATCGCCGGCTCCTCGCCCGGTGCAGGCGGTCGGTTCTCGAGGTGGCTTCCCGGGCAGACCTCCGTGGCGCCGTTGGCGGCGGTGAAGTCGTCGATGCACCAGGCGACGTTGATGCCCTGGGGCAGCCGGGGCCAGGGCTCAGGCACGAATATCTGGTCAGCGTGCAGCACCCCGCGCGCCGATCCCGGACGGGTGATGTTGCCGGAAATGTTCGACAGCAGCGCGGGCCAGCCGAGCACGCCGCGCACCAGGGTCAGGGCCAGCGGATGCTCGGCGAGCCTGGCGAACACCGGATCCCGGTTCAAGAGGTTCCACACCCGCTGATTACGCTCGTCGGTATCCAGGGCGAAGCCGGCGGCCGCGCGCCCGCCGCCGCGATCCTCGTCGGCCGCGCGGTGGAGGGCGTCACGGGCGCGTCCGAGGGTGTCGGCGTCGAGCGCACCCGGGATCACACACATGCCGTGTCGCCGCAGGTTGTGCAGCGCGCGGTCGGCATCGCGGGCGGTGGGTAGGGCAGTGGTCATGGGTTCGGGTTCCGCCGCGGCCGTCACTGCCGCGGAATGTTCTCGTAGTACGGAATGGCGATCTCGTCAGCGGCGTTGACGTCGCCCACCATGGCGGCGGTGACCGGGTGCGCCACGTCGGCGTCTATGATCAGGTTGACACACGCCGGCTTGCCCGCAGCGAAGGCGCGGCGGATGGCCGGAGCGATGTCGTCGTAGCGGTCGACCCGCTCGCCGTGGCAACCGAAGCCCGCCGCCACCTGCTCGTAGTGGGTGTCCGCCAGCGCCACAGCGGTGCGGCGGTTTTCGCCGTACACGATGTCCTGGCCGTGCTGCGACATTCCCCAGCAGGCATTGTTCATCACCACGGTGACGATGGGCAGGCCATGGCGGACCATGGTGTCGAACTCGCCGATGTGAAACCCGAGCGCGCCGTCGCCGGTAAGTATGGCCACGGGCCGGCCGGGCTCAGCCGTGGCGATACCCATGGCGGCACCCTGGGCGAAACCCAGGCAGCCCAGGTAGCCGTTGGTGATGAACAGCCCCGGGCCCGGCGGCCGAAGATGCGGATCGAACCAGCCGCTCGATTCGCCGCCGTCGCAGACCAGGGCGGTCTCCGCCGGCAGCGCCGCCAAGGTCGCCTTGGCGGCGTGATAGGGATGCAGCCGCCCGGGACGAGTCTCCACCGGGGCGTCCTCGAACAGCGCGGCGAGGCCGTTGCGGTGAGCGCGCAAGCTTTCGGTCCAGGCGGAGAAATCCGGCCACGTCCGCCCGGCCGCGGCCTCGGCCAAGGCCGCGAAGGTTTCTGCGCAATCCGCCGTCAGCCCGACGTCGGCGGGCCTGAGGCGGCCGATCTCCGCACCGTCGGCATCGATCTGAATCAGCTTCGCGCCGGAGGGGATCACCGCGCCGCTGCGTCCGCCGGTGAACAGACCCTGCCTGGCGCCGGCGAGCAGCACCACGTCCGGCGCCTCGCCGGTGACGGCGGCGGTGGTGGAGATCGCGGAGGTCCCGCCGACGTAGGCGGGATGGCGCGCGGGCAGAATGCCGTGAGCACGCGAGGTGGAGGCGAGCGGAACCCCCGAGCGCTCGCAAAACGTTCGAAGCGGCCCGGCGCTGGGGGAGAGCACGGTGCCTCCGCCGGCGATGATCACCGGGCGCCGTGCCGTGCAGAGCAGGTCGAGGATGTCGTCGACCACGCGAGCCGGCGGAGCCGGGCGCGACGCTGCCGGTCGATTCGGGGTCAACGGCATCATCACCCGGCCCACCGGCGCAAACATCACGTCGATGGGCATCTCCAGATAGACCGGCCCCGGGCGGCCGCTGGTGGCGATGCGAACGGCCTTCTCAACCAGATCCGGGATACGCTCACCGGCGGTGATGCGGTGCGCCCACTTGCACACCGGCGCCGCCATGGCCACCTGGTCGAAGCCGCCCTGCAGGGGGTTGGTCTCCACCTCGCGCAGCGGCGGTGAACCGGCCACGAACAGCACTGGCACCGCGTCCAGCCAGGCGCTCACCATGGGCGTGAGGGCGTTGGTGAACCCGGGGCCTGCGGTGATGACGGCCACGCCGATGCGTCCTCCGGTGGCGCGCGCGTAGGCGTCGGCGGCGTGGCCGGCGCTGGCCTCGTGGCGGGTGTCCACCAGCCGCAGCCCGTTATCGGGACACGCCACCAGAAAGGCATCCAGGTGACCGCCGTGCAGGGCGAAGACGTCTTTCACGGCCATTGCGGCGAGGGACTCCGCGAGCAGGCTTCCGCCGTTCGTCGTCATGTGGTTGATCTCGTGGTGTCGCCGGCGGCCGTGCCGGCAGCCATGCCGAGCACGCTGCCGCCCACGCGTATGTTGGCGGACGGGCCGAGGCCCAACCGCTGGTGGAGGAATGGATCGAGGCGCGCCGGGTTCGACTCGCCGAGCACCACATTCCAGTTCACCTGGGGACGCAGGAAGTCGGCGGCGTAGTAGCCGAACAGCAGCGCCCGTTCTTCGTCGCTGGTGATGTTGGCGCCCGACGTGTGCCAGAGCCGCCCGTCCATGGCGAGGATGGCGCCAGCCGGCGCCTGGAACGGCACCGTGGCGGACCTGGTCCCACAGGGCAGCTCGCCGTAGCGCGCGCACCGGTGGCTTCCCGCAACGTAGCGGGTCGCACCGTTGGCTTCGTGAACGTCGTCCAGACACCAGATCACGTTCATCGACCAGGGTGCAAGCCACGGCTCGGGCACCACCAGCGCCTGGTCGGAGTGCAGCGGCATGGAGCCGCTGCCGGGCAGAGCGATGTTGGCGGTGAAGTTCGAGATCATGTAGCCGTCGCCGAGCACCGCCTGCACCAGCTCGAGCGCCACCGGGTGGGCGATGAGCTCGAGGAACACGGGGTCGAGATCGAGCAGATCGAACACCCGCACGTTGCGGTCGTTGGGATCGAGCTGGGGGATGTGGGTCGGGGCGCCCCGGCGGCGGCTCTCCGCTGCCGCGGCCAGCAGTCGCTCGCGGACTTCTGCAGTGCGCGCCGGCGACAGGACGTCGGGTAACCACACACCAGCCCTGCTCATCGAGTTGCAGCAGGTGACCTTCGGTGACCGCCATGACCCCTCTCTATGGAACGGTAGGCTTTTTATAACGCGTTTTCAAAAGCCGGGGCAAGCGGCAAGATGTTTCTCTTCGGCTGCGCCGCGTCACGTTCGCTGCCACTGCAGCAAGGTGAACGGCGGATCGGCGTCGTGGTGATGCTCGAACACGCCGCTGACCGCTGCGCCGACGGCGACCTCCTGGAGCGGATCCCCCAGCAGGTTTCCGACCACGCGGGCACCGTCGGCGTCGGCGATCTCCACCAGCACGACGAGGTAGGGCCCCTGTTCCACGAGGGCGCTGTGCACCGGATGCCAGACCCGCTCGTAGCTGTAGATGTGACCTTCGGCCGCGCGGGGCTCGAAGTCCAGATCGAAGCTGTGGCAGCGGTGACAGATCCACTCCGGACCCCACTGCCAGCGGTGGCAGGCACGGCAGCGCTGCAACAGCAGCCGCTCGCTCTGGAGACCTTCCCAGAACGGGGCATCGAGGCCGTCGCGGGCCGGCCGCGGCGCCGGCAGACCCGGCCGCAGATAAGGCTGGCTGCTCACAGCGTTGCCTCCGAGCCGAAGATACAGGCGCTGACCGGGGTCACCATGGGCCCGGCGATCATCATCGAGACGTCGGCGTCAATGGGATTCGGTGAGGTGCCGCGAATCTGCCGTATCGCTTCGATGGTGAGCCCCAGGCCGTGCATGTAGCACTCCGCCAGATTGCCGCCGCTGGTGTTGAGCGGCAGGCGTCCGGAAGGCGCGAGCAGGTTGTCGAGGGTGAAGAACTCGTTTGCCTCGTCCGCACTGCAGAACCCGTGCTCGACGATGGCCATGAGCACGCCGCCGGTGAAGTTCTCGTAGGCCTGGAGCACGTCGACGTCCTGCGGACCGAGGTGGGCCATCTCGTAGAGCCGGCGGGACACGCTCTGGAAGTGCGACGAGCCGTAGTCCGGCGTGTTGTGCACCGGCGCGGCGGCACGGTACGGGCCGCCGCTGGCGGCTGCCAGCACGTAGCATGGCTTGTGAGGCAGGTCGCGGGCCCGATCCGCCGCCACCAGGAGGACGGCGGCCGCGCCGTCGTTTTCCTGGCAGCAGTCGTACAGCCGGAACGGCTCGACGATCCAGCGCGACGCGTCGTACTGCGATTCGGTGAGCGGCCGTCCGCGCATGATGGCGTCCGGGTTGTTCTGGGCGTGGTGGTAGCTGGCCATGGCGATGGCTCTCAGCGCCGATCGCTCCACGCGGTGCTCGTGCATGAAGCGCATGGCCTTCATGGCGAACATCTGGGCGGCGGACATGACGCCGTAGGGAACCGTGTGCGCAGCCTCGCCGCTGACTGCGCCCACCTCGGCACCCCGGCCGAAGCGGCCGAACTGGCCCTGGGCCAGCCCCCGGTACGCCACCACGCAGTCGGCGAGACCGCCGGCAATGGCGGCCGCCGCATTCTGGATGGCGCCGGCGGTTCCGCCGCCGCCGCCTCCCCAGACCATGTTGGAGAAGCGCAGCTCTCGACAGCCCAGGGCGGCGGCCAGCCGCGGACCGTCGTTGCGGTCGTTGCTGTAGGACGAGAAGCCGTCGATGGCTTCGGGCGCGATGCCGGCGTCGGCGCAGGCGTGAAGAATGGCCTCCAGGGTCAGCCGCGCCTCGGAGTGGGGCGACTGGCCGTGGCGGTAGTACGTGGTCTGGCCGACTCCGGCTACCGCAGCCTCGCCGCGCAACGTGCGACCCATAACAGCGTCGGTCAGCGCTGGCCGGCCGCCGCCGCGGCGTCCTGCCATTCGCGGTAGCGTTGCGGAATCTCGAAGCGGAACACCCGCGCCGCATTCAGCCCCAGAATCTTTGCGCGCTCGGCGTCGTCCAGGCCGCCCATGGTTCGTTCGATGGCTTGTTTGGAATGGGGCCAGCTCCCCTCGTGGTGGGGGTAGTCGTTCGCCCACATGAAGTTGTCGACCAGCCCGTGCTCCCGGGCCAGGTCGAGACCGGCCTTATCTTCCTGGAACGTGGCGAAGCCGTTGGTCTTGAAATATTCGCTCGGCAGCCGGTCGAGCTTCGGCCGAACCCACATGTGATGCTTCCGGTACGCTTCGTCCATGGCTGCGAGCGCCCAGGGCACCCAGCCGATGCCTGCCTCGACGGTGCCGAACACGATGCGGGGGAACCGGTCGATTACCCCCGACGCGCAGAGGTTGGCGATGGGTTCCATGGTGGGGGCCAGGCTGTGCACGGCGTAGTTGATCACGGCACCGCCGTTACCGCGGGAGGTCCGAGGGTCGCGGCCTGTGGAGACGTGGAAGGTGACCGGCAGGTCCACGTCCTGAATACACGCCCACAAGGGATCGAACTCCGGCAGGTTGTAGTTCACGGCCTCGTGGTCAGGCGGGCCCCAGACCGGCTTGCACGGCAACGCGAGGCCGCGGAAGCCGAGCCGGGCGCAACGCTGGATCTCGGCAATGGCGCCTTCGATGTCGGCGGACGCGACGCACGCCATGGGGGAGAGTCGGTCGTTGTACGGGCCGAACACCTCCCACGCCCAGTCGTTGTAGACCCGACACATGGCCTGGCTGAACTCGGCGTCCGGGGTGGCCCAGATGGTGAGGCCTTTGTTCGGAAACAGAATCTCGCAGTCGATGCCGTCGGCTTCGTGGTCGGCGAGGCGCTCCTCGGGCGTGCGGCCGGACTGATTGCGCAGCGCATCCTCGCCTTCGAACTTGATGTTTCTGATGCGCAAGGGCCGGAAGCCCTCGGTCTTCTGATGCTGGTTGCCTTTCGCGTCCACCACGATGCCGGGCAGGCGTTGGCGGTAACGCTCGTCCATGCGGGTGCGCCACAGGTCGGAAGGCTCCTGGACGTGTCCGTCCGTGGACACCATGAAATACTTGTTCTTCGCCCCGGGTTGCGGCGAGCGATTCCATCCTGGCGCGCCGGGGGTGTCGAGACGCCAGGTGTTGTTGGCGTCGGGTTCGGGAATGCGTGTGCCCATTGTCCGTCCTTGTCCGTCCTCCGGGATGCACCCCGAGCCTATACCCTCGCGTCGGAGCGCGCCAGCCGCAGCTTTTTCCAACGGGAAACGAGTGTGAAGGCAGGCTTGGCGCTACCGCTGGCGCTGACGGTAAGATGCCTGCAGGCGCGATCCGGCTGCACATCGCGAGCGAACTCATCGATCCAGATTCAGCGAGTACCTTTATATGACGACAGTGACCGTACGTGAAGAGATCCGAGCCGCCGCCGCCGACGTCTGGGCGGCGCTCAGCGACTTCGGCGGAATCAAAGCCGGCGGCCGCATCACCTCGGTGGAGACCGAAGGGCAGGGCGTGGGCATGGTACGCACCATCGGTCTTTCCGGCGGCCGTGTCGTCGAGCGTCTCGACCGGCATGACGCGGCGGCCATGGAGTTCGGCTACTCCATCGTCAACGACGACTGTCCGCTGCCGGTGGCCGGCTATTCGGCGCGGGTTCAGGTGTCCGACCGCGGCGACGGGAGCTGCACGGTGACCTGGACGGGCACCTTCGAGCCGAAGGGCGCCTCCGAGGCCGATGCGTCGAAGACGGTCGAGGGCATCTACCGCGGCGGCATCGCCGCGGCGCGGAAGGCGGCGGGTGGCTGAGCGGCGCAAGACGACCGCGGTTGCGCAGACGCCGTCGTCCGACTTTCCACACCGAAGCCTATAGCTCATTCCGCCCGTGACCGGCTGCTGGCACACGGGTTGCACCGCGAGTCCCGTTCAGGACCCGCCCGGCTGGCGATTCGACCGCCGCCGGGGCAACTCACGGAGGAGCTACCCCATGGCCAGCAATGACGGCAAACCACGCCAGACGGTGCGCTATGCCGACGAGCAGGTGCGACGCGCGCCGGGCGGAGAGACCCACCAGACGTCCGGCGGCAACGTGCCGGACATGACCACCCAGCAAGGCATTCCCGTTTCCGACGACCAGAACTCGCTGAAGGTGGGAACCCGCGGCCCCACCGCGCTGGAAGATTTTCATTTTCGCGAGAAGCTGTTTCACTTCGACCACGAGCGCATCCCGGAGCGGGTGGTGCATGCGCGCGGCTTCGGCGTGCATGGTTTCTTCGAAAACTATCAGTCGCTGGCCGACCTCACCCGAGCCGACCTGTTCCAGCGCCCGGGCGAGAAGACGCCGGCGTTCGTGCGCTTTTCCACGGTCGCGGGCAACAAGGGGTCGGTGGACCTGGCGCGGGACGTGCGGGGCTTTGCTGTCAAGCTCTACACCCGGGAAGGTAACTGGGATCTGGTCGGCAACAACATCCCGGTGTTTTTCATCCAGGATGCCATCAAGTTCCCGGACATCATCCACTCCGCCAAGCCCGAGCCTGACCGGGGCTTTCCCCAGGCGCAGACGGCTCACGATAACTTCTGGGACTTCATGTCGCTGATGCCGGAGGCCATGCACATGGCCATGTGGATCATGTCGGACCGGGCGATTCCCCGGTCGTTCCGCTTCATGGAAGGCTTCGGCGTGCACACGTTCCGGCTGGTGAACGCCGAAGGCAAGTCCACGTTCGTGAAGTTTCACTGGAAGCCCAGGCAGGGTCTGCAGTCGGTGGTATGGAACGAGGCGCTGAAGATCAACGGCGCCGATCCGGATTTTCACCGTCGCGATCTGTGGGACGCCATCCAGCAGGGCAATTTTCCCGAGTGGGAGCTCGGCCTGCAGCTGTTCGACGAGGACTTCGCCGACCGCTTCGATTTCGACGTGCTCGATCCCACCAAGATCATCCCGGAGGAAGAAGTGCCGGTACGGCGGGTGGGCCGGCTGGTGCTCGACCGCTGCGTGGACAACTTCTTCGCCGAGACCGAGCAGGTGGCGTTCTGCACCCAGAACATCGTGCCCGGCATCGACTTCTCCAACGATCCGCTGCTGCAGGGACGGAACTTCTCCTACCTGGACACCCAGCTGAAGCGCCTCGGCAGCCCGAACTTCACCCATCTGCCCATCAACGCGCCCAAGTGTCCCATGCACCACCTGCAGCAGGACGGGCACATGGCAATGACCAATCCGCAGGGAAGGGCCAACTACGAGCCGAACTCGTGGGGCGAAGAAGGCGGCGCGCGCGAGAATCCGGAACGCGGTTTCACCACGTATCCGCGGCACGAGCAGGGCGCCATGGAACGCGTGCGATCGGAAACCTTCGCCGATCACTACAGCCAGGCGCGGCAGTTCTTCGAGAGCCAGACGCCGGTAGAGCAGAAGCACATGGTGGACGCTTTTACCTTCGAGCTCAGCAAGTGCGACAGGGCGGAGATCCGCATCCGTGTCGTTTCCCACCTGATGAACATCCACGACGATCTGGCGCGGGGCGTCGCGGAGGGGCTCGGTTTGTCGGAAATGCCGCAAGCCGCCGACGCCGCGCGTCCCACCCGCACCGACCTCGCGCCCTCACCGGCGCTCAGCATCGTCGCCAATGGTCCCGAGACGTTCGCCGGCCGCAAAGTGGGTGCGTTGGTGAGCGACGGCGTGGACGCTGACACCTTGAGCGCGCTCAGAGCCGCCGTGGAGTCGGAAGGTGCGACCCTGGAGATCGTGGCGCCGGCCATCTTCGGCGTGGACGCCAGTGACGGCGGTCGGGTGAGCGCCGACGAGAAGATCGATGGCGGGCCGTCGGTGATCTACGACGCGGTGGCCGTGCTGGCGAGCCGTGAAGGCGCGGCGAAGCTGGCGTCGATGGCGCCCGCTCGCGACTTCGTTGCCGACGCCTTCGCCCACATGAAGTTCGTGGCGTTCACCGATTCCGCCGAGCCGCTGTTCGAGGCGGCCGGCGTCAAGGGCAAGACGGACGGCGGGTTCGTCAAGCTGGACGGCAACCGGCAGAGCTGCGAGGCGTTCGTCGCCGCGTGCCGGAAGCTCCGCTTCTGGGAGCGCGAACTGAGCCGATGATGGTCGGCCGGCGAGGCCGCGGGATCATCCGTTTGATCCCACGGCTTCCGTCTGCAGCCGGATGTTCCGGCCGATCGTGCGGCGCATCCACAGGTACTGAATCACGAACAGCGAGAGCTGTAGGGTGGTCGGCACCACCGCGACGAACCAGGCCCAGTCGCGGGGGCTGAACAGGAGCGCTACCACCAGGTTGCTGATGGCGAGGCTGAACAGCGCCGCCGACCACACGTACCCCCACAGCAGAACCGCCGACGGAGGAAGGTTCTCGCTGGCGATGGGCGGCAGGTAGCGCGCCATCCAGTTGGGCTTGAGCATCACGCAGCCGATGGCGAAGGTGCCGATGGATGGTTTAACCATCACGAAGCGCGGATCGCGGGTCAGCAGAGTTGCGGTGCCGAGCACGATCACCAGGGTCAGGCTCATCCACTGCATGGCGGCGATGTCGCGCCCCTGCCACTTCAGATAGGTGATCTGCACGACACCGGCGACGATGCCGACGGCTGTGGCGAGATAGATGTTTCCGGTGATCGCGTACAGGGCGACGAAAAACAGCGTCGACAGGAAGTCGCCCGCCAGCGGTTTGAATGCCCTGAGGAAATTCAGCACGGATGTCTCCTCCGTCCGTTCTGTGTGATCAGCCTGCCGACACCCAGCTTCCGTGGAAACCGAACGGCACGCGACGGGGCAGGGCAGCGGTGGCCACCGGTCCACGGGAGACGTCGGCGGCGTCGAACACGACGAAGTCGCTGCGGTCGTCCGCGGCCCGATAGACCACCCCGATAAGCCAGCCGTCGCCTTCCGCGGAGGCGGCGTGGCGAGGCACGAAAACCGGCTCGCCGACCGCGTCGTCGCTGCCGAAATGGTACAGGGTCCTGCGCCCGGTGTGGTGGTCGACGGCGGCGAGGGTGTCGAAAAGCACCTTACCGTCCTCGACGCTGCGGGCCGCGAAATAGCCGTAGCGGTAGGACAGGCCGGCGCGCCGCTCGTCGAAGCGCGGAAACTCGCCGGGAGTGTCGTCCAGGTATTGCCGGCGAATGGTCCGGGTGCCGCCGGTCAGGTCGAAGGTCCAACGGGCGAGCTTTGCGGAAGCGGGTGCGCCCGGTGAGCCGTCGGCGTTCGGAAACAGCGGCGCCGACTCGTACTGCATGACATCCGCGTAGAGGCGCTCGCCGTCCTCCCACATATTCATGGGATGAAACACGTAGCAGGGGTCGGTCTCGAACCACCGCACGGTGTCGATTCCCGCATCCCGCCGCACCACGCCCACGTAGCCGCAGCGATCGGGTTCCCAGGCGAACGGCGGACCGCCGCTCATGGCCCGTTCCAGATCACCGGTCAGCGGCAGCACGGGAAAGGCGGCGTGGTGCTCGGTCACCAGAAAATCGTGAATCATCGAGACGTACGGCGCCTCGAAGCAGTCGAGACGGGTCACCGTTCCGGCGCGGTCGACGATTCCCAATGCGATCTGGCGGGAGAAAGGCTCGTCACCGGTCATGTAGCCGAAGAACACCATCTCGCCGGTGATCGGGTCGATCTTCGGATGCGCGGTGAAACGGCGCGCCTCGCCGGCATAGTTCAGGTATCCCCGGGGCGCGAGGGTGCGCGCGTCCACCTCGAACGGCTGATGGCCTTCTTCGAGCGCGAGCAGCCGTCCGGCGTGCTGAACGATGTGGGTGTTGGCCAGGCCGCTGTCCTTGCCGAGCGCCTCGGGGTCGGTGGTCAGCGGATTGCCGAAGGTGCCGAACAGGGCGTGCCCCGCCGCATGCTCGAGCTGCCATTTGGGGGTGCGGACGTAGCGGTTGCGGTAATGGACCCGGCCATCTTCGATGGTGAAGGCGTGGATCATCCCGTCGCCGGCGAACCAGTGATAGTTCGCGTCCCGCGGCTGGAACTGGGGGTTCGGCCCATTGCGGTAGAACGTGCCGTTCAGTCCCGCGGGGATTTCGCCGGTTACCTTCAGGTCCGGGAAGTCGTCCTCGCTCGACACCGGCGCGAAGTTGCCCGAGAGGAACGGATTGGGAGCCGCGGCCGTGTTCATTGACTTGCCTTCACTTGAATATATACGTCGTAAATTTATACTGTACGCTATGTTTCCGCAATAGGCGTTCCGCTACGACCATGCCCCGCGCGCTGTCAGCCGACGAGATCGAAGCGTTCCGCACCCGTCTGGTGGATGCGGCGACTCACCTATTCGCCACACGGGGACGGGACGGTGTGTCCATGCGGGAGCTTGCCGCGGTGCTGGGGGTGAGCGCGATGACGCCCTACCGGTATTTCCAGGACAAGGACGAGATCCTCGCGGCCGTTCGCACCTGCGCCTTCGATCGCTTCGCCGAACGCCTCGAGGGGGCTTATGAGCAGGCCGGCGGGGATGCCCGCGCTCGATCGTCCGCGGTCGGCCGCGCGTACGTCGACTTCGCGTTCGATAATCCCGAGGCCTACCGCCTGATGTTCGACCTTGCCGAGGGCGGCGAGGAGGAACGCTATCCGGAGCTGACGCGGGCCACCGAGCGGGCCCGCGCCACCATGAGCCGCCACTTGGGTCCGTTGATCGACGAGGGTCTCATCGAGGGTGATTCCGAGCTCATCGGCCACATGCTGTGGGCCACGGTGCACGGCGCCATCGAGTTGAAGCTGGCGGGCAAGCTTGCCGTCGGCTGCGATTTCGAGCGTCTCGTGAGCGAGGCGACGACGGCGATTCTGCGCGGTCTGGCGCCCGGCTGAGAGGCGGGGTCCTCACGGACCTGTGGGAGCGGCCTCCCGGCCGCGACCCTCACCCCCGGCTGCAGCGCGGCGTCGAACTTTCGCCCGACCGCGCACGATGACGAAGAAGATGGGCACCAGGAAGATGGCGAGCACCACGCCGGTGATCATCCCGCCGACGACACCGGTGCCGATATCGTTCTGACTGGTAGCGCCGGCGCCGCTGGCCACCACCAGCGGAAATACCCCGGCGATGAACGCCAACGACGTCATCAGAATGGGCCGCAGCCGCAGCCGGGCGGCGCTGAGGGCGGCTTCGCTCGCGTCGATGCCGCGGCGCAGCGCCGCTTCCGCGAACTCGACGATCAGGATGGCGTTCTTGGCGGCGAGGCCCATGGTGGCGAGCAGCCCCACTTGAAAATAGATGTCGTTGTAAAGCCCTCGCAGTGTCGCCGCGAGCACGGCGCCGATGATGCCGAGCGGGACCACCAGCAGCACGGCCACCGGCACGGACCAGCTTTCGTACAGCGCGGCCAGGCACAGGAACACGACCAGCAGTGAGAGCGCGTAAAGCAGCGGAGCCTGCTGGCCGGAGAGGCGTTCCTGGTAGGAGGCGCCGGTCCATTCGACCCCGAATCCCCGTGGCAGCTTCTCGGACACCAGCCGCTCCATCGCATCCATCGCCTGGCCGGTGCTGTAGCCGGGTGCTGGTCCGCCCTGGATGTTCACCGACGGAAGGCCGTTGAAGCGCTCCAGCTTCGAGGGCCCTTCCAGCCATTTCCAGCTGACGAATGACGAGAACGGCGCCATGCTCCCCGACGTGGTGCGCACGTACCAGTGGTTCAGATCCTCCGGCACCATGCGGAACGGCGCATCCGCCTGCATGTACACCCGTTTGACCCGGTCCCGGTCGATGAAATCGTTGATGTAGGTGCCCCCCCACGCGGCGGACAGCGTGGCGTTGATCTCGGACAGGGGAGCGCCCAGCGCGGTCGCTTTGGCGAGATCCACGTCGACGTGCAGTTGCGGGGTATCGTCCAGTCCGTTCGGCCGAACCTGGCCGAGGATCGGGCTCTGCCGGGCTGCGTCGATGAGCTTGTTGCGGGCAGCCATGAGCGCGTCGTGACCGAGCCCGGCACGGTCCTCGAGCTGCATGTCGAACCCGGTGGAGTTGCCGAGCTCGCGGATCGGCGAAGGCAGCAGCGGAAAGATCTGCGCATCGCGGATCTTCGAGAACGCCTTCCCCGCGCGTTGCACGATGGCCTGGGCGCTGTTCGCCTGGCCGGGCCGGTCGGACCAGTCCGTCAGGTTCACGAACGCCTGGCCGGCGTTCTGCCCCTGTCCGGCAAAGCTGAAGCCGGCGACGACGAAGATGGAGTTGATGTTGCCTTTCTCGTCCTCGAGATAGAAATCCTCCACCTTCTTCGCGACGTTCAGCGTGCGGTCCTGCATGGCGCCCGTGGGCAGGGTGATGGGGGTGAACAGACCGCCCTGGTCTTCCTCCGGAAGAAAACCCGTGGGCAGGCGCAGCAGCAGCACCACCATCGCCACCACCACCACCGCGTAGCCGAGCAGGGCCGTTTTGCGCAGACCGAGCAGCCGGCGCACGACCTTGTAGTAGCGCTCGCGGCCGGTCTCGAAGGTCTCGTTGAACTTCGTGAAGAACCAGCCGTGACGCTCGATGCGGTCCGGGGGCAGAGGCGCGAGCACGGTGGCGCACAGTGCCGGTGTGAGCACCATGGCGACGAAAATCGACAGCACCATTGCAGAGACGATGGTCACCGAGAACTGCCGGTAGATCACGCCGGTGGAGCCGCCGAAGAACGCCATGGGCACGAACACCGCGGACAGCACCAGCGCAATGGCGATCAGCGCCCCGGTGATCTGATCCATGGACTTCCGCGTCGCCTCCCGCGGCGGGAGGCCTTCTTCGCGCATGATGCGCTCGACGTTCTCGATCACCACGATGGCGTCATCCACCAGCAGGCCGATGGACAACACCAGCGCGAACAGGGTCAGGGTGTTGATGGTGTAGCCGGCCACCGCCAGGGCGCCGAAGGTGCCGAGCAGCACTACCGGCACGGCGATGCCGGGAATCAGGGTCGCGCGCCAGTTCTGCAGGAACAGGAAGATCACCAGGATGACCAGGACGATCGCCTCCATCAGGGTGAACATGACCTCGCGGATGGAGATCCGGATGAACCGCGTGTTGTCCACGGGAAACGACAGCTTCATGCCTTCCGGCAGAGACTGCGCCAGCTCCATGGCCCGGGCCTTGACGGCATCGATGGTGGTCAGCGCGTTGGCGTCCGGAGCCAGCCGCACCGGCATCCCGGAGGCGGGATGGCCGTTGAGGCGGCTCACCACGCTGTAGCTGTCGGCGCCGAGCTCGACCCGCGCGACGTCCGACAGGTGGACCACAGCGCCGTCCCGGGCCGTCTTCAGGATGATGCTCCTGAACTGCTCCGGCGTGCGCAGCCGACTCTGGGCGGTGACCGTGGCGTTCAGCGCCTGGCCGGGCACCACCGGCTGCGCGCCGAGCTCTCCGGCGGAGACCTGGGTGTTCTGCGCCCGCACGGCGTCCCGAACGTCCGAGGGGGTCAGGTTGTACGACTCCAGCTTGTAGGGGTTGAGCCAGATCCGCATGGCGTACGAGGAGCCGAACACGTTCACGTCGCCCACCCCCGGCACCCGCGAGATCGGGTCCTGGAGCTGACTGACCAGATAGTCGGCCAGGTCCACGTTGGTGTAGCGGCCCATGGTGTCGGAGAGCCCGATGATGAGCTGAAAGCCGGATTGGGACTTCTGCACGATCAGGCCCTGCTGGCGTACCTCCTCGGGCAGCCGGGTGAGCGCCTGCTGTACCTTGTTCTGCACCTGCACCTGGGCGATGTCCGGGTCGGTGCCGGCGGCGAAGGTGACGGTGATCTGCACCTCACCCGACGAGCTGCTGCTGGACGAGAAATACAGCATGTTGTCGATGCCGGTGAGCTGCTGCTCGATGACCTGAGTCACGGAGTTCTGCACCGTGCCCGCGGCGGCGCCCGGATAGAACGCGCGGATCGTCACCGACGGCGGGGCGATGCCCGGGTACTGCTCGACCGGGAGCTGAGTGATCGCGAGGCCGCCCGCCAGGATGATGAAGATGGCGATGACCCAGGCGAAGACCGGCCGGTCGATGAAGAAGCGCGAGAGCACGGGCTACCGCGGCTCCGCGGCGCCGGGCGAGCCGGCGGCGTTGGGGGAACCGCCCGCGTCGGGGAAATCGCCCGCGTCGGGGGAACCAACGGTAACGGAGCCTTCCTGGTGGAACGGCTCGGCCTTAGCTGGCTGACCCGGCTGCACGTGCTGCAGCCCCTCGACGATGACCCGGTCGCCGGGGGCGATGCCGTCGGTGACCAGCCAGTCGCTGTCCAGGGTGCGGCTCACGGTGAGCTGACGGCGCCGCACGATGCCCTCGTCGTCGACGATGAGAGCGGTGGCATCGCCCTCGTTGTCGCGGCTCACGCCCCGTTGAGGCACCAGCAGGGCGTTGTGGTCGACCCCCTCCACCACCGTGGCCCGGACGAACATGCCGGGCAGCAGGATCCCGTCAGGATTCGGGAATTCTGCGCGCAACGTCACGGTGCCGGTAGAAGGGTCCACCTCGACTTCGCGGAACTGCAGGGTGCCCTGACGAGGATAGCGGGTGCCGTCGTCGAGGAGGAGGCTGACCGGGGTGGTGTCCTTATCCGAGATGCGTCCGGCCCCCATGGCCTGGCGTAGGGCCAGGAGCGTGCTGCTGGATTGCTGCATGTCCACATATATGGGATCGAGGGTCTGGATGGTCGCCAGCGCCTGGCTCTGGTTGGCGGTGACCAGCGCGCCCTGAGTGAGACGAGAACGTCCGATCCTGCCGTCGATGGGCGCGGTGATCCGGGTGTAGCCGAGATTGATGCGCGCGGTTTCCACGTTCGCTTCCTGCTGAGACACGTTGGCCTGGGCCTGTTCGAGGGCGGCCTGGGCGTCGTCGTATTCCTGCTGGCTGACGGATTTCTGCTCGCGCAGCGACGTGTAACGCTTGGCCTTGAGCTTGGCCGTGTTGAGGGCGGCCCGGGCATTCTCGAGCTGGGCCTTGGCGCTGTCGAGAGCTGCCTGATACAGGGTGTCGTCGATGCGATAGAGGGGCTGGCCCGCTTTCACCTGAGAGCCCTCGGTGAACAGCCGCTCCTTGAGAATGCCGCTCACCTGCGGGCGCACCTCGGAGACGGCGTAAGGCGCGGTTCTGCCCGGCAGTTCGGTGGTCAGGGTGGCGGTACGCGGCTCGATGGTCACCACGGCGACCTCGGGCGTCCCGCCCGGCCGCCCTCCCGGCGGACCACCGGAAGCGCCGTTCCCAGGCCCGCCCGTGCCGCCGCCACAGGCGGTGAGCAGACTGGCGCACAACACGGCGCTGACGAAAACACATCGGCTTGACCGCCGCATTCGCGCTCCTCGGGTCTTCGACGAATGGGACCTACAACTTGTGCACGTGAGCGTTTTCGCCGAACGGCGAAACGCGCCGCCGGTTCCGTGAACGTATCGGGCACGGCGTTGGCAAGTGCGGACCGGAACCGGAAAGGTTAATCCGTTCGAGCGGGTCAAGCCAAGCGTCCTGTAGCGCACCGGCAGCGCCGGCCGGGTTCCGCGGGTGCCGCTCATCGGCACGCGGGCCGCGCGATACTACAATGGTGGGAAGGCTCTTGGGGGATGATCATCGACTCCGCTAATTCAGAGGCGGCGCCTGAGTGGGACTCGCGGTCGCTGGTGGAGGCCTGTGCGGCCCACTCGCTGCGGCTGCTCGAACGCAACCTGACGCCCGCCGGCATTCTCGCGGCGACGCCGGGGCCTGCAGCCGATGCCAAACGCTACACCCGCATCTTCGGCCGCGATGCCGCCATCTGCGCGCTGGGCATGATCGACTGTGGAGTGCCCGCTCTCGAGCGCGGCGCCGTGGCGAGCCTGGACTCGCTGGCGGCGTTGCAGGCGCCGAACGGGCAGATACCCAAGTACGTGGACGACCAGGGCCGGGAGTCGGACTTCTGGTACGTCGGCTGCATCGACGCCACCCTGTGGTGGCTGCTGGCCGTGCACCGCGTCCGCTCGGCCGCGCCGGCCGTGGCCGCCTGCTGGCAACCCCGGGTGGAGCACGCCCTGCACTGGCTGCTGGCGCAGGAGCACCAGCGATTCTTCCTGCTGCAGCAGAACGAGGCCAGCGACTGGGCGGACGTGATGCCTCGCTCAGGATTCGTGCTCTACAGCAACGCGCTGTGGTATCGGATCAAAGTGCTGTACGACCTGCCGCGCGCCGACGAGACCTATTATCACTTCAATCACCTGTTCCATCCTTTTCAGCGCGACCTGCCGGAGTACCGGCGGACACGCCTGCTCGGCCACTACGCGCGCCGCCGCGCGCGCAACCGCGAGCTGTATCTGAGCTTCGTCAACCTTTCGGTGTTCGGAGACGAAGGAGACGTGCTCGGCAACCTGCTGGCGATTCTCTGTGGCCTGGCCGGTGACGCCATGTCCCAGCGCATCGTCCGGGAGCTCGCCCAGCGTACCGGCGAAAGCCTGCCGCTGAAGGCGGTTCTCGATCCGGTCGAGCGCGGAGGCAAGCTGTGGCGCGACTACATGGGGCGCCATCGGCAGAACCTCGAGCACCAGTATCACAACGGCGGGATCTGGCCGTTCGTCGGCAGCTTCTGGGCGATGAGCCTGATGGCGCTCGGCAAGGAGCAGCAGGCGCGATCGGCGCTGGCCGGCGTGGCGCGAGCCAACAGTCTGAACGGATGGCGGTTCACCGAATGGTTCCACGGCCAGAACCTGGAGCCCATGGGCATGGCGGGCCAGAGCTGGAACGCCGCCACCTTCCTTCTGGCTCGGCGGATGGTGGAGAGCGGCGCCCGCCCCCTCTGATCGCGTGCGCGTCAGCGCCCCGCCGCCGCTACCCGCCAGACCACGTTCCCCACGTCGTCGGCCACCAGCAGCCCGCCGCCTGCATCGATCGCAACACCCACCGGCCGGCCCCGCGCCTTGCCGTGCTCGTCCACGAACCCCGTCAACACGTCCATCGGCATTCCGGTGGGCCGACCGTTGGCGAACGGCACGAAGATCACCTTGTAGCCGCTGCGCGGGCGCCGGTTCCATGACCCGTGCTGGCCGATGAACATGCCCGTCTGCAGCGCCGGCGGGAGCGCGTTGTGCTCGCTGTAAGCGAGGCCGAGTGAGGCCGTGTGCGGTCCCAGTGCGAAGTCCGGGACGATGGCCCGGTCGACCAGATCCGGCTTCTGCGGCTCCACCCGTGAATCCACGTGACGGCCGAAGTAGCTGTACGGCCAGCCGTAGAAGCCGCCTTCGCGGACGCTGGTCATGTAGTCGGGCACCAGGTCGCCGCCCAGCTCGTCGCGTTCGTTCACGGCGACCCACAGCGCACCGGTTTCCGGCACGAACGCGAGCCCGTTGGGGTTTCGCAGCCCGGTGGCGTAAACCCGGTGGGCGCCGGTCTCGATGTCGATCTCCCAAATGGCGGCGCGACCTTCTTCTGCCTCGAGACCGTTCTCACCGACGTTGCTGTTGGAGCCGACGGTCGCGTACAGGCGCCGCCCGTCGGGGCTCGCGACGACATTCTTGGTCCAGTGATGGTTGATCGGGCCTGCCGGCAGCTTCACGAGCTGTCGCCCCGGCGCGTCGATGCGGGTCTCGCCCGCGCTGTATGAGAAGCGCACGATGGCGTCGGTGTCGGCGACGTAGAAGTCGTCGTCCACCAGCGCCATGCCGAACGGCGAGTGCAGGCCGTCGAGGAAGACGTGGCGCTCGTCGGCCACCCCGTCGCCGTCCGTGTCGCGCAGCAGGGTGATCCGGTCAGCGCTGTCGCCACCCGCGCCGGCCTTCGCCATCACCAGCCCGGCAACCCAGCCGAACAGGCCGGTGCCGTCCTTCGGGCGCTTCGGCGCGTTGGTTTCCGCCACCAGCACGTCGCCGTTCGGCAGCACGTGGAGCCAGCGCGGATGATCGAGATTTCGGGCGAAGGCGACGACCCGGGTGCCGGCCGTGGCCGCAGGCGCGGCGCCATCGGGCCAGGACGATGCCGGAGCGACGTTTACGGTGGGAAGCCACGACGTCTCCGGCGGTGGCAGCTGGGGCTCGGGACCCGTACCGGCTTCCACCGGCAGCCGGGCACGTGTGCCGCAGCTGGCCAGAATCAGGACGATGGCGAGGCCGGGCGCGACGGCGATGAGCCCCCATGGTCGGCAGCGCAGCGGTTTGGCGAGCATCGATGTCACCTGGCTCTTCACCTCATGATGCATACGAGCGCGGAAGCGGCGACAATGCCCGCTTATTGCAACGAAAGGAACCCCTCGTGAGCGACGTCGTTACCGAGACTCAGGATGGTCACGTCCGCACCATCGTGCTGAACCGTCCGGAGAAGAAGAACGCGCTGAACGACGAGCTCGCCTGGAGCGTGGTCGCCGCCATCGACCGGGCGAGCGTCGACGACGACGTCTGGGTGATCGCCGTTACCGGCAGCGGCGATGCCTTCTGTGCGGGCCTGGATCTGACCGGCTCGGGCGAGTCGGCGTCACCGCTTTCGGCGCAGTCCCGGCAGCTCGACGACGTCGGCTGGGTGGGGCGCTTTCTACTCGGCATGCGCAAGGGGTGCGACAAGCCGGTCGTCGGCGGCATCAACGGCGTTGCTGTCGGCGCGGGTCTCGGCCTAGCGATGGCGACCGACGTGCGCCTGGTGGCCAGAAGCGCCCGCCTCATGGCCGGCTATACACGCATCGGCGGCTCGCCGGATGCCGGCCTCACCGTGACACTGCCCCAGCTCATGGGCTACGAGCGTGCCATGCGTTTCATGATGGAAAACCGCACCGTCCAGGGCGAAGAAGCGGTGAGCCTCGGTATGGCCGGGGAGGTCGTGGACGACGACCGGTTCGCCGAGCGCCTGGCCACGTATTGTCAGGAGCTGTGCCGCTGGTCACCCATCACCCTGCGCCTGCTGAAGCGGGGCATGGTGCGTTCGCTGGAATCCAGCGACATGGAGCAACAGCTCCGCTACGAGCTGGCCAACATCCGCATGGCGTTCGCCAGCGAGGACGCCCGGGAGGCCCGGCAGGCGTTTTTCGAGAAGCGGAGCCCGGAGTTCAAGGGCCGGTAGAGGCGCCGCCTTTGAACACTACCAGCACCACCCGCGGCGATGCGGCGGAAGAGCTGTCGCTGGCGGGCACCCCGGCGGCCACGCCGCTCGGGTATTTGAGCTGGACGTTCGGTCAGGGGGCCCGGGATCCCTACTACATCCTGGTGGTCATCTACATCTTCTTTCCCTATTTCAGCAATACCGTGGTAGGCGATCCGGTGCGCGGTCAGTCGCTGATCGGCTATCTGAACGCCACCGGCGGCGCGATCCTTGCGGTGACCGCGCCCTTCCTCGGCGCCATCGCCGACAAGAACGGACGGCGCAAGCCCTGGATCGCCGTGACCGCCGTGATCATGTCCATGGGCGCCATGACCCTGTGGTACGTGATGCCCGGTGGCGCGGGGATGGGCATTCCCCTGGCCTTCGTGGTGCTGCTGGTCATCAGCATCGCGTTCTCGATCTCCGAGGTATTCCACAACGCCATGCTGCCGAGCGTCGCGCCACTTCGCCGGGTCGGCCTGGTGTCGGGCATTGCCTTCGCCCTGGGGAACGTCGGCGGCCTCAGCCTCATGCTGCTGGTGCTGTTCGCGTTCGCCATGCCGGGGACCATCGACTGGAGCTTCCTGCCGGCGAAGCCGCTGTTCGGCATCGATCACGCGACTCACGAGCAGGATCGGATCGTCGGTCCCGTGGCCGGTCTATGGATGCTGCTGTTCACCCTGCCGGTGCTGCTGTTCACCCCCGACGGTGCCTCGTCCGGGACGCCGATCACCCAGGCGGCCCGGCAGGGGATCCGCGACGTCGTGGCCACCCTCAAACGGCTCCGCCATTACTCGAACATCGCTGTGTATCTGCTGTCGCGCATGATGTTCATCGACGGCATGGTGGGGGTGATGACGTTCGGCGGCGTGTACGCGTCCGGCACGTTCGGCTGGGGCTCGACTACGCTCTTGATCTTCGGCCTGTGCACCAGCGCCTCGGCCATGCTCGGTGCCTGGGTCGGCGGCGTGCTCGACGATCGTCTGGGCTCTCTCAAGTCCCTCAGGATCGCCATCGCCGTCAGTTCGGTGGTGCTGCTGACGCTGGTGTCCGTCCAGCCGGACAAGCTGCTCTACGTGATCCCGGTCAGCACCCAGCCGGTCTGGGATTTTCCGTACTTCCGGACCACCGCGGAGATCTTCTACTTCTGCACCAACCAGGTCTTCGCCATGTTCTTCGTCACCGGGCTGTCGTCATCGCGAACGTTGATGGCGCGCCTCGCGCCGCCGCAGATGGCCACGCAGTTCTTCGGGCTGTTCGCACTGTCCGGCACGGTCACCGCCTTCCTGGCACCGCTGATGGTGGCCACCACCACCGCCTGGTTCCACTCCCAGCGGATCGGTTTCGCCTCGCTCGCAGTGCTGATGGTGGTTGGCGGCGGCGTGCTGATGAAGGTACGTCAGGAGCGGGCGACGGCCGCGGCCTGACTCACCGGCAGCGGTTCGGTGTAGACTCCTAGTGAAACACCGCACTAGGCTTCCCGGGGAGAAGAGGGCTTCAATGGCAAGCGTCGCAGCGCTGGACGAGAAAACAGGCCGCAAGTTTTTTCTCGACGATCCCGACGACCTCCGGCCCGGCGAGCCGGTGGTGTTTCTGCTGAACCTGCATGGCGGCGGCTCCCACGGCACCTGGCAGCACAAGTACTTTCCGGCGCACGAGTACCGCAACGCCTTCCGGCTGGTGGTGGCGACACCGTCGGCGGCCACCCGGGAGCCGGCCCGGCACTGGGTGGCGGACGCAGACGACGAGCATCTGCGGAACGTCGTCGATTACGTGCTCGGCAGCTACCCGGTGAGGTCGTTCTGGCTGGTGGGCCACTCCCAGGGTGGCATGACGTCCCATCGACTGCTCAACACCGGCTATTTCGCCGACCGTGTCGACGGCTGGCTCAGCCTGTCCGGCGGCCGCATCGGCGCCGCCCCGCGGGCGGCGGACGCCGGGCCGCCCCAGCCTCCGGGCGGGCAGGGCCGGCGCATGACCCTGCCGCCGCGACCGCCGGTGCCCGACTGCGATTTCTCGTTCATCTTCGCGGTCGGCGAGCACGAGATCGAAAGCCTGCCGGAGACGTCGCCGTGGGCCGAGAAGTACCGCGCCGGCCCCCGCATACGCCTGCCGGACGTGGTGGATACCGAACCCGGTCAGATCTGGGACACCACGCGGGAGGGGTACTCCACCCGAGCCTGGGGGCTGAAACCCGCGCCGGGGACCGCCGAAGTGTACGTCTACCCCGACGACCGCGGACGGCCGGGTGATCGCCGACGTGGTACGGCTCGATAAGGGCCACACCGAAGGACTGGAGCCGAGGATCACCGAACGGCTCGTCGAGCTCATGGTGTCGGCGCCGGGCGGGAAGGCGTCCGGCGGGTAGAGCGGGCGCGTAGTCCCTGAAGATCGCGACCGGGAGGTCGCTCCCACTGGTTCTGACTACGGCGCGACCGGGAGGTCGCTCCCACGGGTTCTGACTACGGCGCGACCGGGAGGTCGCTCCCACTGGTTCTGACTTCGCTCCCACTGGTTGGCTACGGCAGCGGAGTGTCGTCCATGATGCCCTGGCGCCGCTCGTATTCGGCAATTACCTGCGCGCCGAGCAGCAGGATGACGGCCGCCGCCTCGAGCCCCAGCAGCACGAAGATCACCGTGGCGAGCGATCCGTAGACCACGCTGACGAACGACAGGGACGAGAAATACCAGACCAGCACCCGCCGGGTGATCTCCCAGACCAGCCCCGCTGCTGTCGCGCCGATGAATGCTTCCTGCCAGGCCAGCCGGCCCACCGGCATGACCACATAGATGGACGCGAAGATCAGGATCTGCGCCACCAGGCCGATCAGGTAGACGACGGCGTGCGCGAAGCCGCCGAGCGGCAGCTCCGCGCCGAACAGTGCGAGGCTGCGGCTCTCCATGGCCTGCAGACCGGCTGTCAGGACCGTCATCACCAGAAACCCGACGCCCAGCACCAGGATGTACAGATAGGGCAGGATGGCGGACATGAGGAAGTGCCGCCGCTGCACCCGCATGCGGTGGAAAAAGATCACGGACATGGCGTTCTCCAGAACGCCGAAGGCAATGGAGCTGAAGAACAGCAGACTCGAGGCAACGAGCCAGCTCACCACGTCGCGCTCTCGCAGAAACAAGGTGACCTGGTTGACTACCGCCGCGGACTGTCCCGGTACCACGAGCTTCAGAAGCTCGTCGAGGGTGGCCATCAGGTCGTGCTGGGGCACCACGTGCGAGAGCACCACCAGCAGCAGGGTGAACAGCGGCACGATGGAGAGCAGTGAATAGTAGGCGAGAGCGCCTGCCAGCAGCAGACCCTGGTTTGCCCGAAAGCTCTTCAGAACGGTCAGGGCGAATTGCCAGTGCTCTCTCATCGCCTCCTCGGGCGTGACCAGCGCGGATTGTATCGGGCGACGGCGCCGCTCGTCCGCTGCGGGACGGCCGGCGACCGCGGCAGCTTTCTTTGCGCCTTGAACGGACGCAACCGGGCTACAATACGCGAGCTTCGAACCGGCTCGGAGAGCACAACATGGAATTTACCCTACCCCAGGAGGTTTCCGGGGTAATTCTTGCTATTACATTCATCGGCATATTCACCGAGCGTTTCCACAACTTCGACCGGGTGCGGTTCGCTATGGCAGGCGCCGGCGCGATGATCATCGTCGGTGAATACATGGGGTTCTACGGCCCGGTGCAGGCGCTCGCGGCCATCGACTGGAACGTCATCTTTCTGCTCGGCGCCATGATGACCATCGTCGCCATCATGCTGCCCACCGGCGGGTTCGACGCCCTGGCGTTCCGCATGGCCCGCTTGAGCCGCGGCCGGCTCTACCTGCTGCTGGTGTTCATCGGCACCGCGGTCACCCTGATCTCGATGCTGCTCGACAACGTGACCACGGTCGTGATCTTCGGGCCGCTGATCATTCTGATCACCCGGGCCTTGAACGCGAGCCCGGTGCCTTACCTCCTCGCGGCGGCGCTGCTGACGGATACCGGCGGCATTGCGACGCTCGTCGGCGATCCGCCGAATCTCATGATCGGTTCCGCGGCCCAGATCGACTTCAACACCTTCCTGGTGCGGATGGTCGGCGTGGTGACGCTTGCCTGGCTGAGCGTGCTGATCGCGCTCAAGTTCCTGTTCCGCCGGGAGCTCACCGGCACCGGGGCCGCGGCCGACTTCTCCCACGGCCACGAGGTGACCGATCCGTCGACGTGGCGGTCCTCCCTGATCGCCCTCGGCGTGGTCACCGTGCTGTTCCTGTTCCACGACCGGCTCGGTTGGGAGCCCTGGGTGGTGGCGGCGCTGGGCCTCACCCTGCTGCTGTTCCTGGCCCGCGACGTCACGCTCGACGCGGCCTACGAGCGGGTGGAGATCGCGCTGCTGATCTTCTTCATCTCGCTTTTCATCATCATCGGCGGCGTCGAACAGAGCCACTTCCTGCAGACCGTCGGGCACTTCATCGTGCCGATGGTGAAGAACGACCTGTTCTCCGCCACCCTCGTTCTGATGTGGGTGGCTGCGGTGATGTCCGCCCTCATCGACAACATCCCGTTTACAGCGGCCATGATCCCCATCATCCAGAGCCTGGAGACCCAGGGCATCAACGTGACCCCGCTGTGGTGGGCGCTGGCGCTGGGGGTCGGGCTCGGCGGCAATGGTACCCACGTGGGTTCCACGGCCAACGTCTACATCGTCACCATCTCGGAGCGCCTGGCGCGCGAGCGTAACGACCCGTCGGTGGCCATCACGCCCGGGGTCTGGTTCCGTCGCGGCACACCGGTGATGCTGCTGACGCTCGTGGTGGCGTCCGTGTCATTCTGGCTGTTCTTCGACTTCTACGCCGCGCCGTTGCGCTGATCGGCCGCGCCGGCGGCGGGGCCAGCAGCCGCCGTTCCCGCACAGGCACCGCGGCCGTTGCCGCGGCCGTTGCCGCGGCCGTTGCCGGTGACGGACGACCGGCGCAGACTCCGGTCGCTCCACTCACGGAGCGCCACAGAGAACATCCAATGGACGAAGCAAAGCTAGCGGACTTCATGGGCAGAATCGTCACCGACATGGGCGGCGCGGTGACCGTTACGATGGTGCAATTGGGGAACGAACTGGGGCTGTACGAGGCGTTGGACGGCAAGGGCTACACGGGCGCCGCCGCCCTGGCCGCGAATACGGGCTGTCATCCGCGCCTGATCCAGGAGTGGCTGGATCAGCAGGCGGCGGCCGGATACCTGGAGTATGACGCTGCCACTGAGCGCTACGCGCTGCCGGAAGAGCATGCCATGGCCCTGGCCCGGCGCCAGTCGCCGATGTTCGTTGCCGCCGGCGCCAGCGTGCTGGGGGCGATGGTGCACGATCTGGATCCGATCGCGGAGGCGTTTCGCGGCGACGGGGCGATGCCCTGGGGCGCGCATCACCCCTCGCTGTTCAAGGGGACGGCCGAATTCTTTCGTCCCGGCTACCAGGCGAACCTGACCACCCAATGGATTCCCGCGCTGACGGGGGTTGAAGCGAAGCTGCGGTCCGGCGCGCGGATCGCCGACATCGGGTGCGGTCACGGCATCTCGTCGGTGGTCATGGCTCAGACGTACGGCAACTGCCAGGTGCATGGGTTCGACCTTCACCCGCCGTCGATCGAAGCTGCGCGAGCCGGCGCCGAAATTGCCGAAGTCAGCGACAGGACTCACTTTCGGGTGGCCGATGCGCAGTCGTTCGACGGCGAGTACGACCTGATCTGTTTCTTTGATTGTCTCCATGACATGGGCGACCCGGTGGGCATCGCCCGCTACGTGCGCGAGCGGTTGGCGCCCGGCGGCACCGTCATGCTGGTCGAGCCGTTCGCCCACGATGACAAGGCCACGAACTTGAAGCTGCCGACCGCCAAGCTCTTCTACGGCGCATCGAGCTTCATCTGCGCGCCCAACTCGTTGTCGCAGCCGGTGGGCCTGGCCATGGGCGCTCAGTCGGGCGAGCACGGCATGCGCGGAGTGTTTGAGGAGGCGGGCTATTCCGAGTTCCGGCGCGCCGCAGAAACGCCGTTCAATCTGGTCTACGAAGCGCGGCCCTGAGTCGCGCAAACAGGCCGGGCCGCCGGAGCGAGCGCTGCCGGCGGCCGCGGCTGCCGCCTGCGACGAGGCTTGTCTCCGTTGTCAACCGCTTGAATCGATTGGCCGTGCAGGGCATCGTGCGCAGTCACCCATACGTGGGGGGCATTCATGCACAGACCCCTGGCCATGTTGCTTTCGTCCGCCGTCATGGTGGTCTTCTGCGCGACTGCGGCGGTTGCAGCCTCGAGCGCGGCCCCGACCACCGGTAACCGGGCCCAGCCGCAGGAATCGGACGAAGCCGCCATGAAGAACAATCCGCTTCTGAGGCCGAGCCCCTTGCCGTACGGCCTCCCGCCGTTCGATCGTATCCACGACGATGACTTTCTGCCGGCGTTCGACGCAGGCATGGCCGAGCAGAAGCAGGAGGTGCGGGCCATTGCCGGCAACAGCGAGCCGCCGACCTTCGACAACACCATCGTCGCCCTCGAACGGTCTGGCCGCACCCTCGATCGGGTGGAATCGGTGTTCTTCAATCTCACCGCGTCGGATACCAATCCCACCCTGGACGACATCCAGAAGCAGATCGCGCCGCAGCTTGCCGCCCACGCGGATGCGATCTTCCTCGATCATGCGCTGTTCCAGCGGGTGCGTACACTGTATGAACAGCGCGACAGCCGGGATCTGGACCACCAGTCGCGGCGTCTGCTGGAACGCTACTACACGATGTTCGTGCGTGCCGGCGCGTTGCTCGACGACGATGCGCAGGTGCGCCTGAAGGCGCTGAACCGGAAGCTGTCCACGTTGACCACCGCGTTCAAACACGAGGTGCTCGAAGGTGTCAATGACGCTGCCGTGGTCGTCGATGACGTCGGCCAGCTTGCGGGACTTTCCCAGCAGCGGGTGGCGACGGCGGCCAAAGCCGCGAAGGATCGGGGTCTCGAGGGTAAGTACGTGATCGCGCTGGTGAACACGACCACCCAGCCGGTGCTCGCCCAGCTCGAGGACCGCTCGCTCCGCAAGCGCATCTTCGACAGCTCCATCTCGCGCGGCCTCAGCGGTGAGCATGCGACCACCGACCTCGTGGTGGACATCGTCCGAACGCGCGCCGAGCGCGCAAAGCTGCTTGGTTACCCAACCCATGCCGCCTACGTGCTGGCCGACGAGACGGCGCAGACGCCGGCGGCGGTCGCCACGATGCTGCACAGGCTGGCGCCGCCGGCGCTCGCCAATGCCAAGGCGGAAGCGGCCCGGATTCAGGCGCTCATCAACCAGGAAGCGGAGAAGGCCGGCGGCGAGCCACCCCACCTGCAACCCTGGGACTGGCAGTACTACGCGGAACGCGTGCGGCGGGCGGAATATGCCTACGACGAGTCGGACGTGCGGCCGTACTTCGAGATGAACAACGTTCTCGAGAACGGGGTTCTGTACGCGGCCGAGGAGCTCTATGGCCTCTCGTTCAAAGAGCGCCACGACCTGCCCGTCTACCATGACGGCGTGCGGGTGTTCGAGGTGTTCGACCATGACGGCGCGCCGCTCGGCCTGTTTCTTGCCGACTACTACGCGCGTCCCAGCAAGCGCGGCGGCGCCTGGATGAACAGCTTCGTAAAGCAGGCGCACCTGCTCGGCACCAAGGCCGTGGTGGTGAACAATCTGAACATCACCAAGCCGCCGGACGGGGAGCCGGCATTGCTGACCTTCGATGAGGTCACCACCGCCTTTCACGAGTTCGGTCACGCCCTTCACGGGCTGTTCTCGGACGTGGAGTTTCCGCTGCTGTCGGGCACCTCGGTACCGCGGGACTTCGTCGAGTACCCGTCGCAGTACAACGAAATGTGGGCGACCAATCCCAAGGTGCTGGCACACTACGCCCACCACTATCGGACCGGTGAGCCCATGCCGGAGGACCTGCTCGACAAGGTCATACGCGCCCGCAAGTTCAACCAGGGATACCGCACCACGGAATACCTGGCGGCGGCCATGCTGGATCAGTCATGGCACGAGCTCGTGCCCGGGGACATCCCGGAGGCGAGCCATGTGGCCGAGTTCGAGAGCTCCGCGCTGACGAACTGGGGCGTCAGCTACTACGAGGTGCCGCCCCGTTACCGCTCCACGTATTTCTCGCACATCTTCGCCAACCCGGTCGGCTATTCCGCCGGCTACTACGCGTACATCTGGAGCGAGGTGCTCGCGCGCGACACCGAGCACTGGTTCGATACCCACGGCGGCCTGCGGCGCGACAACGGCGATCACTTACGGCAGACCGTGCTCTCCAAGGGCTTCACCGACGACGCCATGAAGCTGTTCAAGGACTTCAAGGGAGGGCCGCCCGACATCGGTCCTCTGCTGCGCTCGCGCGGCCTGGTCGAGGAGTAGCAGGGCGTGGGCAGCGGTGTGCGGCCGGAGGCGCAGGCCTGCCACAACGGCAGCTTGTGGTTCGATGGCCTGGACGAGGCGCCACGACCACGTATCGAACCGCTGCCGGACAGAGTCGACGTCGCCGTGGTCGGCGGGGGCTACACCGGCCTGTGGACCGCCTACTACCTGAAGCGTGCAGAACCGTCGCTGACGCTGGCCGTGTTCGAAGCCGAGGTGGCGGGGTTCGGCGCCAGCGGCCGTAACGGCGGATGGTGCATAGGCGACGCCCGGGGCCTGGAGAGGCTGCTCGAGGACCCCGACACCCGCAGTCGCGGGCTCGCCCTCAAGCGCGCGCTGTTTGGCGCCGTGTCGGAAGTGGCCCGGGTCTGTCAGGCGGAGAACATTGACTGTCACTATGCCCGGGGCGGGACCCTGCGCGTAGCGACCGCAGCCTTTCACGCCGAACGCCACCAGCGTGAGCTCGAGTTCCTGCTGGGGCTCGGCTTCACCGATGCCGACTACCGCTGGCTGCCGCCGGAGGAGTCACGCGCGCGCCTGGGCATCACCCCCAATCACGGCGCCCTGTACTTCGCCCACTGCGCGGCCATTCAGCCGGCGCTTCTAGCCCGCGGTCTGGCAGGAGCCGTTCGCGCCGCAGGCGTGCGCCTGCTGGAGGGCACTCCGGTGCGGCGGATCGAGCCGGGCCGGCTGTTCACCAGTCGCGGAACGGTACGGGCGAACTGCATCCTCCGAGCCACCGAAGGCTATACCGCGTCGCTGCAAGGCCAGGCGCGTGCCATGCTGCCGGTATGCTCGATGATGGTGGCGACCGCGCCGTTGCCCGACGCCGTGTGGCAGCAGATAGGGCTTGCCGAGCGGGAGACGTTCGGCGACGACCGGAGGATGGTCATCTACGGCCAGCGCACCCTGGACGGTCGCCTGGCGTTCGGTGGCCGGGCCGGCTACGGCTTCGCCTCGCGCCGGTTGCGCACGATTTCCCCCGACGATCCGGATCTCCGGCGAGTCGGGCAAACGTTGCTCCGCCTGTTTCCCGCGCTTCGCGACTGGCCGCTCAGCCACGGCTGGGGCGGTGTGCTGGGCATCCCGCGCCACTGGCGGCCCTGCGTGACCTATGATCGCCGGCGGGGGCTCGGCTGGGCGGGCGGTTACGTGGGGGAGGGCGTTGCAGCTTCGAACCTGGCTGCCCGGACCCTGACGGACCTGGTGCTCGGGCGGGCGTCGGAGCTCACGGAGCTTCCCTGGGTGGACGACGTGCCGCCGCGCTGGGAAATGGAGCCACTGCGTTGGCTCGGCGCCCGCGCCACCCGGCTGATCGCCGAGCGGGCGGATCGCGTGGAGCTCGAGCGCGGCCGGCCGTCACGGCTGTGGGGCCGGATGTACTCCGCTCTGGTAGGCTGAGAGCCATCGACAGACCGACGAAGGACCAATCAGGAGGCACAGAGATGGCATTCCATGGCATCGACCACGTCGTCGTACGCGTCGCAGATCTGGACGCTGCGGTGGACAACTACCGGAAGATTCTCGACATGGAGCCGGAGCGCAAGCACTCGGACGCGCTGAAGGCGGACCAGGCGTTCTTCCACTTCGGCAACGGCACCTTTCTGGAGCTGATCTCGCCCACCGACGACAGCTCGCCGGTGAAGGGCTCCCTCGCCAAGCTGGGTGACGGCGTGCACACGGTGGCGTTCGCCGTCGATGACAGCAAAGCCACGGCGGCCGAGCTGGACGGTAAGGGGGTCCGCACCCTCGGCGGAGCATTCGTCCATCCGGCGGGGGCGAACGGCGTGCTCCTGCAGCTCAGCGGCAAGGGGTGACGGATCAGGAGCTCTACCTGGTGCCGGGTTTTGCGCCTGGCCAGGGTGGGCCGGTGAACTCGGCTTCGATGACCACCTCGACCCGGTCGCTCACGCCCATCCGGGATCCCGGCGCCGGGATGCCGACGGTCATGCCATAGTCGGAACGATTCAGCGTGCCGTGGGCGGAGAAGCCGACGCGCGCATGGGGATCCAGTGGCATGCCCGGATAGCCGCCGTTGAAGGTGGTCTCGAGTGTCATCGGCTGGGTGACGCCTCGCAGGGTGAGCTGTCCGTCGATGCGGGCCGTATTCGGGCCGGTCGGCGTGACGGCGGTGGAGAGAAACGTCATCTGAGGATGTTCGTCGGCGTCCAGCCACTGTTCGCCCTGTAGCTGAGCGTTGAAGTCCAGCTTGGCCGGGTCGGGAAAGTCCGTCTCGATCGAGTGGGCGTCCACCGTCGCCTGCAGGGTGGATGCGGATGGATTCGCCGGATCGAAGTGGAGCGCCGCATCGAATCGGGTGAACCGGGCCGTGTAGTTGGAGAAGCCCATGTGGCTGACGCGGAAGATGAGGCTCGCGTGTGGCCGGTCGATGGAATAGTCCCCGGCCGGAACGTCGGCGGCGAAGCCCTGGGACTCGCCTTGTTCGCGTGCGGCTGCCAGGTTCGACAGACTCAGGATGGTGACGGCGCAGATGGCGCGCAGGGTGGCGACTGGACTGGCGTTCATGTCTGGCCTTGTGGATTGCTGGGAACCTGAATGGTCGTCTGGCGGGCGGCAAATTGTACACCACGGGTGGTGAGAACCACCCGGCGACGCGGCTCGTTTGGGTAGGGATAGCGTTCGAGCGCCTGGAGACCAGGCGGCTATTCGATCTCAACCGACTTCAGAGCGAGCAATGGCCGGCTGGAGCGCTCCTGCAGGGCGCCGGTGTCGCCCTGGTCGATGAACAGGGCCGGAATGCCCTGCTGGTCGGCCACCGCCAGTCCGCGGGCGCTGCCCAGGCACAGCAACGCCGTCGACCACGCATCGGCCGCACTGGGGTCGTCGTAAAACACGGTCACGGACACGGTACGATGCTCCACCGGCCGGCCAGTGCGCGCGTCGAGGATATGACTGTAGCGCACGCCGGCGGCTTCGAAGAAGTGACGGTAGGTGCCCGACGTCATCACGGCGAGCGGCTGCGGGCTGTGCACCGTGATCACTTTCTCGAGGCTCCGCTCGTCCGGCAGCGGCTTCTCAACGGCAACCCGCCAGGGCCGGCCGCCGGGCTTGCGCCCGTTCACCTGCAACTCGCCACCGATTTCGACCAGGTAATCGTGGATGCCATGTCGCTGCAGAGCGTCGGCAAGCCGCCCTGCGGTATAGCCCTGGGCGATGGATGACAGATCGACCTCGAGTTTCGCAATCCGCTTCGCCAGATGCGACGGGTCCACCGTTACGAGCTTATCCATGCCGACATAGGCCAGCGTGGCCTGGATCGCCCGAGCCGACGGCGGCGAGAAACGGTCGCTGGTGAAGCCCCAGAGATCCAGCAACGGCTTCACCGTCAGGTCGTAGCAGCCGTCGCTGGCGTAGTAGACCGTCCGCGCCTTCTCCACCAGCGAGACGAGGCGGGTGCTCACTGCATGGGGTGTCGTGTCCGCTGCCTGGTTGAACTGCTCGATGACCGAGTCGGCGCGATAGCCGGACATTTCCTCGTCGATCTGCTGAAGTTGACGATCCACGTCCGACTTCAACGCGCCGAGATCCAGCGGCTGGCGAGTCCAGAAGCTGAGGTGGTAGGTGGTGCCCTGGGCGAGCCCCTGCAAAGTCTGTACCTGCTCTGGTGGTGCGCAGCTCGCCAGCGCCACCACCAACGAGCCCAGCCACGCGTTACGGTTCATGGCCGATGAAACGGTAGCCGACCCCTGGCTCCGTCGCGATGTAGCGAGGAAGCTCCGGGTCGTCGCGCAGCTTCTGGCGTATCCGCCCGACGACCACGCGAAGGTAATGGGTATCCCGGGCGTGCGAGGGGCCCCAGATGTCCTTCAACAGTTGCGTCTGCGTGATCACCCGTCCCGGGTGCTGCAGCAGGTGTTGAAGGACCCGATACTCCTTCGGCGTCAGATGGACGACCTCGCCGTTAAGAGTCAGCCGGCGGGTACCGAGCTCGATGCGCAACACGCCGTCGTCGAATACCCCACTCGCGGTGCTGGCGTCGCCGCCGGAGCGCAGCAGATTGCGTACGCGTGCGAGAAATTCCTGAATGCCGAACGGCTTCGTCACGTAGTCGTTGGCCCCGGCGTCCAGGACCAGCACCTTCTCGGCCTCGGAGGCGCGCACCGATAGCACCATCACCGGCACGGTCGACCAGCCACGAATGCCCGCCAGCACTTCCCGACCGTCGGCGTCCGGAAGGCCCAGGTCGAGGACCACCAGATCCGGTGTCCGGGTCGCCGTCAACTCGAGCCCTCGAGCGGCGGTATCGGCTTCGATCACCGTATATCCCTGACTCGTCAGGCTGATCCGCAGGAACCGCCGGATCTGCTGCTCATCGTCGATGACGAGCACACGCTGTCCCGTCGCGGCCGTCACACGGATTCCTTGCTCGCTTCGGGCGCTGGCGTCACCGGCAGGTGAATGTGGATCGAGGTTCCGACACCGCCGGGACCGGGGAGCGCCTCGATCCGCCCCATGTGCGCACCGACCATGCCGGCGCAGATGGCAAGGCCAAGCCCGCCGCCCTGCCTGCCGCGGTCGCCGTTACCGCCGGTGAAGAACATGTCGAACACTCTGCGTCGTTCGTCCGCCGGAATGCCGGGGCCCTGGTCGGTGATGACGATATGCACCTCGTCCGACTCCAACGCGGCCGCGATGCGGATCTCTCCGCCCTCCGGAGAAAATCGCGCCGCGTTCTCGATCACGTTCACCAGCGCCTGCTCGATCAGCGCCGGGTGAACGTAGAGCAGCGGCAGGTCGGCGTCCATGGCGCGTACGATCCGAACGCCTCGAAGTGCATCGCGGGTGCGCCGCAACGCCGCGTTCACGATATCGTCGAGGCCGATCCAGTCTCGCTCGATCTTCAAGGTGCCATGGCCGAGCCGGGTCATGTCCAGCAGATTCTGGATGTAGCGGTTCAGGCGCTCGCCTTCGCTGACGATGGCGTCGAGAAGCTCGGCGCGGTCGCCGGCGGAAAGATCCGCGTGCAGGTCACGCAGGGTGCTGGCCGAGCCGATCATCGAGGCCAGCGGCGTGCGCAGATCATGGGAGACCGACGACAGCAACGCGGAACGCAGCCTTTCGGTCTCCTCAGCCAGCCGCGCCTGCTCGAGGTTGCCGGCCAGCCGAGTACGGGCCATGGCGAGCGCTACCTGGCTCACCAGCACGTCGAGGGTCGCCAGCGACTCGGTCGGCGGCGATTCTGCGCCAGCGAAGCGTGTTGCTACCACGCCGTACGCCTCGTTCTCCACCATCAACGGGATGAGTCGCCACTCGACGCTCGCCAGTGTGTCCGTGAAGCGTCCGCTCGGCTGACGGTGATCGTATGCCCATTGCGCCGCCGACCAGGCCTTGGCGTCCAACTGCACCTCCTGGTCAGAGGTTGCCACGCGCTGAAGCACACCGCCCGCGGCCTCCTCGGCCGACAGCACCACGACCGGCGCGCGGAAGCGCTGGCCCAGGATCACCGCCGCGGCGGCGGCCGTGCTGGCCAGGTCGGGGGCGCCGGCCAGGCGCCGGTTCAGTTCCGCCAGGGTTCTGGTCTGCTCGTTGGTGTCCCGCAGCGCCTGCAACTGCTGCCTGAGCCGCACGGCGAGCTGCCCCGCCACCAGGCCGACGATGAGGAAGAATACGACCGTCAGCAGATCGTCGGTGCGGTTCATGTAGAAGCTGTACCGAGGCTCGGTGAAGAAGAAGTTGTAGGCCGCCGCGCTCAGCAGCGCAGTCACGACGGCCGGCGCAGTCGCCGTTCTTGCCGCCACCAGCAGCACGCCCACGAGGAACACCAGAGACATGTTGGCGAGCGCGAGCACGGGCTCCAGCGCGGCGGAAAGCAACACCGACACGGCCACGGTGGCCAGGGCAATCAGGTAGTCGTTCGCGCGCCCGAGCCGCGGGCGTCTGGGTCTGCTGAACGGCCTTGCCTCGGGAGAGGCGACGAAGGTGATCTCGAACTCGCTTCCCAGCCGCAACAGCCGCTGGCTTAGAGTGCGACGCAGCAGACCTGCCAGAGGTCGGTGGCGGGTACGTCCGATGACGATGCTGGTCACGTTCTGGTGGCGTGCGTACTCCAGAAGCTCGGCGACCGGGTCATGCCCTCGCAACACCACCGTCTGGCCCCCCAGCCGTTCCGCCAGCTGAAAGGCTTTTTCCACCCGCACCCGCTGCGCCTGGTCGCTGGATCCGGTTTCGACGAAGGCAGCGGTCCAGGGCGCGCGCCGGCGTTCGGCCAACCGGCGCCCCAGGCGGACCACCTCGTCGCTGTTGCCGAGACCGTCGACGGCAACCAGCACCCGCGAGCGCACCGGCCACGGCCCTTCGATGCCTTCCCGGAGCATGGCCTCACGCACGTCCGCATCGATGCGATTGGCGACGGTCTGCAGCGCCAGCTCGCGCAGCGCAGCCAGATTCGATGGGCTGAAGTAGCCTTCCATGGCCGCTCTGGCCTGCTCCGGAACGTAAACCTTGCCGAGCTTCAGACGCTCGATGAGCTCACGGGGCGTGAGATCCACCAGGACGACGTCGCTGGCGCGAGACAGCAGATCATCGGGCACGGTCTCCCGCATGCGCACGCCAGTGATGCGCGCCACCGTATCGTTGAGGCTTTCCAGGTGTTGAATGTTGAGGGTCGTCCAGACGTCGATGCCGTGGGTCAGCAGCTCCTCGATGTCCTGGTAACGACGCGAATGGCGCGAACCCGGAATGTTGCGATGCGCGAGCTCATCCACCAGCGCAATGGCCGGAGCACGCTTGATCAGTGCGTCCAGGTCCATCTCCTGGAAGCGCTTACCCCGATGGTCGAGCGTGTGCAGGGGAACCCGCTCCAGGCCGCCGCACAGGTCCTCGGTCTCCCGCCGGCCGTGAGTCTCGATCACGCCGATCACCACATCCGCTCCCTGCCGCGCGCCTTCCTGGGCGGCTTCGAGCATCTTGAAGGTCTTGCCGACGCCGGGCGATGCGCCGAGGAACACCTTGAGTGTGCCTTGACGCTCTCGATCCACGGCGGCCAGCAGAGCTTGCGGATCGGGCCGGTCATCGAGCGAATGGGTCGACACTATGCCTCCACCGTCACCGGTCTCCGCTGTCACGCCGGGACTCGAGCGCACTGTCATTCATGGCACCGGCCGTGTCGAGCGAATTCAGCGCCAGGTTCAGGAGCAGGACGTTGACGCGCGGCTGACCCAGGACGCCGAGCGTGGGTAGCTCCGTGTCGTCCTCCACCAGCGCTTTCACCCTCGCCGTGGAAAGGTGGCGGGCCGAAGCGACCCGTCGCACCTGAAGCAGCGCGGCGGCCGGCGAGATGTGTGGATCGACACCCGATCCGGATGCGGCGATCAGGTCTACGGGGATGTCCTCGGCAGGAATCGCGTTGGCTGCTGCAATCCGAGCCGACTCGGTTTGCGCTCGCTCGCGCAGGGTCGGATTGCTCGGCGCCCAGTTGGACCCCGACGCATGGAACGGGTCGTAGCCGGCCGCCGACGGACGGCCATGAAACCAGCCAGCCCCGGCGAACGGCTGACCTACCAGTTCCGACCCGACTACCACGCCGCCACGCTCGATGAGGCTGCCGGTAGCCTGGTGCGGGAACAGCGCGCCGCAGATCAGGGCGGTCACGGCCGGATAAGCAGCGCCGCAGAGCAGCATCAGTACCAGAGCGCCACGCGCGGCGTACCACCAGGTCCATGCGGTTCCCCTATCGCTCGCGGTGTTCATCAGCCGACTCCTACAGAAAAAGACCGAGGCACAGATCGATGACCTTGATCGCTGGAAACGGCAGCAGCAGGCCGCCGAGCCCGTAGATCAGCAGGTTGCGCCTGAGCACCGCGTTGGCGCTCTGCGCCTTGACGCGCACGCCGCGCAGCGCGAACGGGATCAGCGCGGGGATCACCAGGGCGTTGAAGATCACGGCCGCCAGCACGGCCGTGGTGGGGCTGTGCAGGCGCATGACGTCCATGGTGCGCATGGCGGGAACACTCGCGACGAAGACTGCGGGAAGAATCGCGAAATACTTTGCCACGTCGTTGGCCAGCGAAAAGGTGGTGAGGGACCCGCGGGTGACCAGAAGCTGCTTGCCGATCTCCACCACGTCCAGCAGCTTGGTCGGGTCCGAATCGAGGTCCACCATGTTCCCGGCCTCTTTGGCCGCCTGGGTGCCGGAGTTCATGGCGAGACCGAGATCCGCCTGGGCGAGGGCCGGTGCGTCGTTCGTGCCATCCCCCATCATCGCCACCAGCCGGCCGGCGGCCTGCTCCTTCCTGATGAGCTCGAGCTTGGCCTCGGGAGTTGCCTCGGCTACATAGTCGTCGACGCCGGCTTCGGCGGCGATGGCGGCTGCGGTGAGCGGGTTATCGCCGGTGACGAGCACCGTGCGCACCCCGAGCGCATGCAGCCGCTGAAAGCGTTGCTTGATCCCGGGTTTGACGATGTCGGCCAGGGGGATCACACCCAGCACGCGCTCGTTCCTGGCCACCACCAGCGGTGTCGCGCCTTCGCGGGCCACCCGGTCCACCACCGTCTGTGCTTCCTCCGGGAATGCACCGCCGTGCTCGGCAACGAACCGGCGAATGGCGTCGGGAGCACCTTTGCGGACTCTCATGTCCCCTTCGGCGTCCAGGCCCGACAGCCGGGTTTTTGCAGAGAAGGGAATCACCCGGCCTTCCCTGGCGCCTTTGGCGGCCGTTCCCTGATCCTTCGCGAGGCCAACGATGGACTTTCCCTCCGGCGTCGGGTCCGACAGCGAGGCGAGCAGCGACGCTTCCCGCAGCGTTTCGATGGCCGCACCACCGACCGGCAGAAAGGCTGTGGCATGGCGGTCACCGCGGGTGACCGTACCGGTCTTGTCCACCAGCAGGGTGTCGATGTTGCCGGCGACTTCCACCGCCTTCCCGGACTTGGCGATGATCTTCGCGCGCATCGCCCGATCCATGCCGGCGATGCCGATCGCGGGCAGCAGCCCGCCGATGGTCGTCGGGATGAGGCACACGAGCAGCGCCACCAGAACACCCACCGACACGCGGGCACCGACGAAGTTCGCGAACGGCAGCAGGCTCGCGACCACCACCAGAAAAATGATCGTCAATGCCGCCAGAAGCACGGTGAGCGCGATCTCGTTGGGGGTCTTTTGACGGGTGGCGCCCTCCACCAGCGCGATCATGCGGTCGAGCACGGACTGACCCGGCTCCACGGTCACCTCGACGACGATCTCGTCGGAGAGGAGCCTGGTGCCCGCGGTCACGCCGCTGTTGTCAGTGCCGGCTTCACGCAACACCGGGGCGGATTCCCCGGTGACGGCCGACTCGTTGATCGTCGCCGCACCCTCGACGATTTCGCCATCGGTGGGAATGAGCTCGCCAGCGCGGACGCGCACACGGTCGCCGACACCGAGGTGGCGGGCGCTGACTTCCTCCTCGGCGCCGTTCTTCACGCGCCTCGCCATGAGCTGCTCGCGCGTCGTGCGGAGGCTGTCGGCCTGGGCACGTCCCCGCGCTTCGGCCAACGCCTCCGCAGCATTGGCGAACAGCACCGTGAACAGCAGTATCAACGTGATCGCCAGGTCCTGGCCCCACGGATCGCCGTTCACCATTTCCGCGATCGTCAAGGCGGCTGTGACGACGGTGCCGACCCCCACCACGAACATCACCGGATTGCGAGCGAGGTGGCCGGGGGCGAGGTGCCGAACCGAGGCCGCGAGCAATGGGCCGAGGGTATCGACGCTGATCATCCTGACTTCTGCGCGCTTCATACGGGCATCTCCGAGCTCACTTGACGGCCAGCGCTTCCGCCAACGGCCCGAGCGCCAGAACGGGGAAGAAGCTGAGCAGCGCGAACATGACGATCACGCCGAGGGTGAGGATCGCGAAGGTGGGCGTCTCTACCGCCAGGCTGCCGGAGGTGGTGGGCGCTACCCGCTTGGCCGCCAGGTGGGCGGCGATGGCCAATGGCGCCAGGATCGGCACGAAACGGCCGATGACGAGCGCAACCGCACAGCTCACGTTCCACCAGACGGTGTCGTCACCAAGACCCTCGAAACCGGACCCGTTGTTGGCGAAGGCCGAGGTGTATTCATAGAGCACCTGACTCAGGCCGTGGAACCCGGGATTGCTGTTCCGAGCGAGCTCCGGCCAGGCAACCGAGGTGGCGCTGAAGCCGAGGATGATGAGGGGCTGCAGCAGCAGTGCGATGGACACCAGCTTCATTTCCCTGGCTTCCAGTGCGCGCCCGTAGAGCTCGGGCGACCGGCCGACCATCAGGCTGCCGAGGAACACGGCCACCAGCAGAAACAACAGGAAGTTGATGAGCCCGACCCCGACGCCACCGAAGGTGGCGTTGATGAACATGCCGAGCAACGGCGACACGCCTCCGAGCGGGATTGAATGAATCGTGCATGCCGTTGACCGAGCCGTTCGATGTCTGCGTCGTCAGACTCCCCCACAACGCGGTCGCGGTCGCGCCGAAGCGCACTTCCTTGCCTTCCAGATTCGGCCCGGGTGCGGCCAGCCCGGCAAATGCCACGTTGGGCTGGTTCTCGGCCCAGATGGCGAATGTCGACAGCCCGACCGACAGCGCCATCATGATGCCGAGGATGTACGCCGCCAGGCGCCTGCGGCCCGTGACATAGCCGGCCATGATCACCAGCGCGATGGGCATAAGGATGATCGCGACGGTTTCGATGAAATTCGACACCGGCGTGGGGTTCTCGAGCGGCATGGCGCTGTTCGGGCCGTACCAGCCGCCGCCGTTCGTGCCGAGCTGCTTTATGGCGACCATCGGCGCGACGGGACCTACCGGGATGCGCTGCTCACGAAGCTCGACCGTGGGATCCAGCGGCCGCGCCGTCCTCGCTCCTTCGAACGTGCTGGGAACCCCTTGCCAGGCGAGCAGCAGGGCCGTGATGAATGCCAGCGGCAACGCGATGCGGACAATGGTACGGATCAGGTCGCGATGGAAGTTGCCCACGGACACCTGTCCATCAGACGTCCTCGGGCGGGATTCGTTCTTCGTCAGCAACGTTCGAAGGATGGCCACCAGCGCTGCAATCCCGGCACATGGCGTAATCACCTGCATCGCCACTGCCGCGAACATCTGCGCGAAGTACGACAGCTGCGCCTGACCCGCGTAGTGCTGCTGGTTGGTGTTGGTAATGAACGACGCGGCAGTGTGCAGCGCGAGGTCCCAGCGCATGCCGCCAACGCCGTCGGGATTCAGGGGCAGTACGCCCTGGAACGTGACAATGCCGATGGCGATGATTCCGATGACCAGGTGCAGTCTCAGCATGGCCTTGCCGTAGCTCTGCCAGCTCATGGCGGCTTGGTCAGACACGCCCCAGACTCCGTAGATGGCCTTCTCGACCGGTCGAAACAGCCGATCCGTTGTCCCGGGTTCACCGGAATGCACGACCGCCGCCCAGCGCCCCAGCGGCCATGCCAGCACGAGCGCCGTGGCATAGACGAGGAAGACTTCGCTCATATCCAGGTCTCTGCGTCGACGAACAGGAAACAGGCGCCGAACAGGCCTGCCAGAATGGCGATCGCGAGGAGGCACACGGTCAGAACCGCTCCGGCCGAAGCAACGCGGTCAACAGATAGCCGAGCAGTCCGACGATCAGGACGAGAAGCAGTACGTTCATCTGACGGTACACACCGAATGGTCGAACCAGCGTAATGACCAGCCGGGTAAATTCTCTACGTGGGCTCGCTACCGTCGGCGTCAAGAAAGCGTAAAGAATTCACGGGGCGTCAGGAGAGAGGTCGGCCGGCCGCACTCGGCGTCGTCTGCGACACGGGTCGCCGTGCCCAGACCGGGGTCAGTACATCCGGTGGCGGAACAGCCATCCCGACAAGGCCAACGTTGACGCGGCAATGATCGCCATTGGCCAATATTGCTGCGCCAGATCGCCGGCGCCGGCATCCTGAAGGAAGACCCCCCGGACGATCACCAGGATGTAGCGCATCGGGTTCATATAGGTCAGCGCCTGCACCGCGTGGGGCATGTTCTCGATCGGCGTCGCGAATCCGGACAGGATCACCGCCGGCACCAGGAACAGAAATGCACCGAGCAGCGCCTGCTGCTGCGTCTTCGACAGCGAGGAAATGGTCAACCCGATCCCGACCGCAGACAGCAGAAACAGCCAGATGCCGAGATACAGTGGCAGCAGGCCACCCCGCAGCGGCACTTCGAACCAGAACACCACCACCAGGATGCTGAAGCTCGCCTCGACGGTACCTATGATCAGTCCGGGCAGCGCCTTGCCGACGAGCACCTCCGCCGGCCGGAGTGGCGTCACCAGGAGCTGATCGAAGGTGCCTGCCTCACGTTCGCGCGCCACCGACAGCGCCGTCACCACGAGCGTCACCACCAGCGTCAGCAGGGCGACGATGCCGGGAACGATGAACCAGCGCGATACCAGGTTCTCGTTGTACCGAGCTCGAACCACGAGCTTTCCCGGCGTCGCCGGGACGCCATGGCCGGCCAACCGCTCGTCGTTGAAGTCTTCGACGACGGCGCGAGCGTAGCCGAGGACGATGAGCGCCGTGTTGGAGTTGCGCCCATCGACGACGAGCTGCACGTCGGCGGGTAGACCCCGCGCAAGGCGCCGGCCGAAGTCCGGGCCGATGGAAAGCACGACCATCGCCCGCTGATCGTTGATCGCCGACGCGACCTCGTCTTCCGATGACAGCGTTCCCAGTTGCTCGAACGCGTCAGAGCCATCGAAGCGGGCGACCAGTTCGCGGGCGGCGGCGCTGCCGTCGGCATCGTAGACGGCCATGGCCACGTGGCTGACGTCGAACGTCGCCGCGTAGCCGAACACCAGCAACTGGATGATGGGCGGTCCGATCACCACGAAGCGGCTGCGCTTGTCCTGCAGCAAGGTCAGGAACTCCTTGATCGTCAGGGCCAGCACCTGCCTGAGCGCGCCCACGCGCTATTCCAGCCTATCACTGGACTTGCGCCAGACCAGGCTCAGGAACAGGGTCGCCATTGCCGCAAGAGCCAGCATGTCGGGCACAATCACGTTCCACACGTCGCCGGCCAGAAACACCGTCTGCAGCGCGCTCACGAAATAGCGCGCTGGAACGACGTGGGTAATCATCTGGATTACCTCGGGCATCGAGCGGATGTCGAAGATGAACCCGGACAGTATGAACGCTGGCAGAAAGGTCACGATGATGGCGACCTGACCGGCGACGAACTGGCTCTTGGCGAGAATCGAGATCAAGAGACCCATGCCGAGCGCTGCGCACATGAACAGCGCTGACGCCAGCAGCAGCACCCACAGCGAACCGCGCAGCGGCACGTCGAACACCCAGACCGCCATGGCCACCGTCATGAGCATGCCGCTCATGCCCAGCACGAAGTACGGTATCAGCTTGCCAAGCAGGAACTCCGGGACGCGAATCGCGGACGCCAGCAGCGCTTCCAGGGTGCCGCGCTCCCACTCCCGCGCGACCACAAGAGCCGTCAGCAGCGCGCCGATCAGCGTCATGATGACCGCGATCAGCCCGGGCACCAGGTAGTCCCGGCTCACCACCGCTGAATTGAACCACACCCGATGTTCCAAGCTCGACCGGCCGGCTGCAGCGACAGCGCCCCGGCTCGCCGCGTAGCGCTCCAGCCAGCGCCGCCACACGCCTTGCAGTAGCCTTCGAGCACGCGGGCCTGATTGGCGTTCACACCGTCCACGATCCCACTGATGGGGGCATCCCGACCACTCAGCAGGCGGTCGCTGAAATCGGCCCGCAGCCACACGATACCGTCGACGCGCCGCTGGCGAAGGGCACGCTCGGCCTCCTGAATGGTGGAGAAGTGCTCGCTGCGAAAGTACTCGGAGTGTTCCAGCCCCGCCGAGAATCGGTCAGCCTCTGGTCCCGGCTGCTCCACCACGATTGCCACCGGCACCTCCCGCGCATCCAGCGAGACCCCGTAGCCGAACAACAACAGCAGCACCAGGGGCATGACGAACGCGATCGCCAGGCTGGACGGATCGCGCAGAATCTGCAGCCCCTCCTTGCGCACCATCGCGACCAGGCGACCCATACTAACCGTCCCTGTGCTGGTTCGGCTCATTGCGCCTGCGCCTGCTGGCCGCGCTGCTCGATCAGGGCGATGAAGGCGTCCTCCATACCGGGCTGCAACGCGCCGGGCTGTCGCGCGGCCGCCTTGATCTCCGTTGGCGAGCCCTCGGCGAGAATCTCACCGTCCGCCATGATCACCAGACGGTCGCAATATTCGGCCTCTTCGAGAAAGTGTGTCGTCACCAGCACAGTCACTCCCGACTCCACCAGGGCGTTGATGTGCCGCCAGAACGCCCGTCGTGCCAATGGATCGACACCCGACGTCGGCTCGTCGAGGAATAGGATTTCAGGTCGATGCATCAGCGCCGCGGCCAGAGCCAGTCGCTGCTGGAAACCGAGCGGGAGGTCCGCTGCCCGAGCGGCCTCCACGGATTCCAGCTCGAAGGCACCGAGCGCCCACTCGATGCGTTCGCGGCGCAGCCGGCCGAACAGCCGGTAGGCGCTGGAGAAGAACTCCAGGTTCTGGCTGCACCGACAGGTCCGCGTACAGCGAGAACTTCTGTGCCATGTAGCCGACGTGCGCTCGCGCCTGGGCGCGCGCCTTCCGCAGATCGACCCCGGCGACGGTGACCCTCCCCGCGGACAGCGGCAACAGCCCGCACAACATACGGAACAACGTCGTCTTGCCAGCACCGTTGGCGCCGAGCAGTCCGAAGACCTCACCGCGCCGGACACTGAACGTCACGTCTCTGACGGCGCAGAAGTCACCGAACATTCGGCAGGCGTTGCGCGCCTCGATCACGGTCTCCCCCTCCGCGCCGCGTTCCGTCGTCGGACCGAGCGATCCGAGCGCGTCTCGTGCACTGCGCACCTGACGGCCCAGCCGAGCGACGAAGGCATCCTCGAATCGCGGCGGCACGTCACTGACCGATAGCCCCATCGCTTTCAGCCGATCCGGTATCGCATCCGCCTCGTCCGGCTCACCGACGACCCGCACGCCGTCGCCGGTGATCACGGCATCAAGCACGCCAGGTACGGCGTTGAGGCGGCTCTCGATAGCGCGTTTGCTCACGCCTTCCTGCTGCACCACCCAGGTGCGTCCGCGGAGCGCGCGGGTAAGCTCTTCCGGAGAGCCCTGCCCGAGCAGCTGGCCGTCGTGCAGCAGAAGGATCTTCTCACACCGCTCGGCCTCATCGAGATACGCGGTGCTGAGCAGTACCGTCATCCCTGACGCCTGCACCTGGCCGTAAACGATCTGCCACAGCTCACGGCGCGACACCGGGTCCACACCCACGGTGGGCTCGTCGAGCAGAAGCAGTTGCGGTGCGCGCACCAGTGCGCAGGCCAGACCGAGCTTCTGCTTCATGCCTCCCGATAGCTTGCCGGCGAGCCTGCCGGTAAACGGGGCCAGCCCCGTCATGTCCATCAGCGCTCGGTAGCGCTCCGGCCGTTCCGTAGCACCGACGCCCTGCAGCGCGGCGTACAGATCGAGGTTCTCCTGGACCGTGAGATCCTCGTACAGCCCGAAGTGCTGAGGCATATAGCTGATAACGGCCCGCACATCCCGGAGCTCGCTGCGCGTATCGTGGCCGAGCACCGACAGCGATCCCTCGTCGGGCAACAGCAACCCGGCCGCCAGGCGCATGAGTGTGGACTTGCCGCTGCCGTCGGCGCCTATGAGACCGGTGACGCTGCCCTCAGCAATCTCGAAGGAAACGTCCCGAAGCGCTCGGATGCCCTTTCCGGCCCGCTGAAAGGCTTTGCTCACACCGACCACCGCCAGCGGCGCCGACACGCTCATTCACCTTCGCAGACCTGCCGTCCCGGCACGTCGCGATCGCTCAGATCCAGAGTCACGGTAGCCGGCATCCCCAGACGCAACTCGCCCTGAGGGTTGCACGCGTATACCCGCATGCGGTAGACGAGCCGTGTTCGAAGCTCGGGCGTCTCCACGTTCTTCGGGGTGAATTCCGCCGTCGGCGACACGAACCCAACCCAGCCGCGATAGGCTTTGTCTGGGAAGCTGTCCGTGGTGATGGAGGCGGCCATGCCGGGCCGTACCCGGCCCAGCACGGTCTCGGGAAGATAAGCACGCACCCACACGGGATCGGTGAGCGCCAGTGTGAACACGGGTGTCTGCGGCGTCACCATGTCACCCGGCTCGAGGATACGCTCACGGATCACTCCGTCGGCAGGGGCACGCAGCTCGGCGTCGCCGAGCTCCTGCTCGGCGAACGCGAGCGCCGCTTCGTCCGCCTTGACCTGAGCCTGCTCGGCTTTGTACGCGGCCTCGGCTTCGTCGCGTTCTTCCGCCGAGGCCATATTGCGTTCCGCCATGCTGGCGATGCGCCGATAGGTGCTCCGGTCCGCGGCGACTCGAGCCCGCGACACACCGAGCTGCGCGCGCGCTTGGTTGAGCCGCGCCTGCAGGCGCTCGGTGTGCAGCTTGGCCAGGAGCTGTCCCCGCTGGACGCGGTCCCCTTCATGGACGAACATCTCGCCGACGTGCTCGCTGCCGTTGAACGAAAGCCGGGCTTCGCGAATGTCGACGTTCCCGAACACTACCAGGCGATCGGAATCTTCTGCCGGCCGGCCGCCGTATCGCCACCACCAGGCTCCGCCGCCCGCCACTGCAATGGCGACGAGAACCACCACCACACGTTTCATTGGGTTCCCACCCGAGATAGGCTCGGAATGGTGCGGATTGCTGTGGGGATCGGGTATACGTGATGTCCACGAGCATCGGTCTACGCCCAGCGGCCCACAGCGACGCGCAGGTTGCCTGTTGACACAGGAGCGCTCATGACAGAAGAGCCCATTCTCCCTCGCAGCTACTCGCCGCAGGTCATGAAGCATCAGTACGCCCGCGTGGCCTGGTTTTACGACTTCTGGGGGCGCCTGACGGAAGACAGGGCACTGCGCGGACTGCTTGATCGGGCAGAGATCTGGAACGGCTGTCAAGCACTGGAAGTCGCTGTTGGCACTGGCCGACTCTTTGCTGAGCTGGTTGCACGCAACCCCTCGGGCCGCAATGAAGGCATTGACCTGTCACCGGACATGCTTGCCCGCGCTCGGCGCCGGCTCAGCCGTCTTGCGGCGGGTCAGTCTGGCCGACTACAGGAAGGGAGCGCCTACGACCTGCCGTTCGAGTCCGGGCTTTTCGATGTCGTGTTCAACGCGTTCATGCTGGACATGCTTCCGGTGGAAGACTTTCCCCGCGTGCTGGGTGAGTTCAATCGGGTACTGAAGCCGAACGGCACGGTTGCGATTGCCTGTTTCTCCCATGGTGAGAAACCTGTGAATCGCCTCTGGGTCTGGGCCGCGAAACACTTCCCCTCGCTGCTGACCGAGTGTCGGCCCGTGCGGCTGGAGAAATCGCTGAAGGAGGCCGGATTCGAGCTGGTTCACCAGCAAGAGATCAGCCAGAACACCTTTCCCTCGGCGATTGTCGTGGCCCGCAAGGTGAGGTAGCGCCGCATTCGTGGTGGTCACGGGCCGCGGCGGCATCTTCGAGCCCGCCGGAGAATGGTGGAGCCGAGGGGGATCGAACCCCTGACCTTCGCATTGCGAACGCGACGCTCTCCCAGCTGAGCTACGGCCCCTAAGGAGCGCCATTCTGCGGCCGAACGGGCGTTCGAACAAGGCCTCGCTGGGCGGGCAGCGCTGGAGCAGCGGTCAGGGCTTCGTCGCCTGATACATGATCTGCTGCAGGAACCCGCGCTGCCGGGGCAGCTCCCGCTTGCCGGCGGGGAAGCCGTTGGCGTCGAGCAGGAACGCCAGGAGGTCGGCCACCTGCTGACGCGACAGTACGCCGGGGTTGTTCTGCGGCATCGAGACGCGGATGCGCTCCAGCATGTCCGCCAGGGACACGCCGCTCCAGTTCGCTGCGAACGTTCCGCCGGTGAGCGCCGGGGCGGCGTCGATGCCGCCGAGCTGAGGTCCGTGGCAGCGAGCACACATGCCGCTGTAGAGCACGGCGCCGCGCTCCGCCTGATCCTCCTGGTAGACGCCGTCCCATGTGGTCAGCGGATCGGCGGCTGCCCAGGCGGGGAAGACGCAGAGCAGCACCCCCGCCGTCAGGACCTGCGTCAGCCGTACCGTTATCGCTCGTCTTGGATCAGTCATTGGGCAGCCGGAACGCCACGTATTCGCCCGACGACGGCCCGCCGCTGATGGCCACCACGATGTACTGCTTGCCGTCCGCCAGGTAGGTCATGGGAGACCCGCTCTGCGGGGCCGGCATCCACACCGCGCCCACCTGCTTGCCCGTGGCCTTGTCGTAGGCTCTGAGCATGGCGCCGCGCGGATGATCGTCAGTGGTGGTGACCTGCGGGTCGCCCAGCACCACTAGCGTCCGGGTCACCACCAGACCGACGTTGCCCCGTTGCCCGGTCTTCGGGATGTCCAACCCCTTCAGCGCCGGGTGGTTGCGCACCACGTCCGGTGTGTCGCCGTGGGGCACCTGCCAGAGCAGGTTGCCCTGCTGCAGGTCGATGGCGGCCAGCAGCCCGTAGGGCGGCTTCACGATCCTGAGGCCGTCCACCTCGAGGCGCGGCACCGGGGGCGCGTCCTGGACCTGTGGGCCGGCGAACTCCGGCGGTTTTGCCGCATCGGGATTATCGCCCGCGCCCGCCGCGTGATACAGCCGGAAGCTGTCACCCTTCACCCCGTACTGGTAGCGGATGTCGGAGAAACCGGGCGGCGGCTCGGTGACCGAGGCTCCCGAGACGAACGAGTTGGCCGCCGGCACGTAGACGATGCCGGTCTCCGGGTCCATGCCACCGCCCGGCCAGTTGGTGCCGCCGGACGCGTTGCCGACCACGATAGCGCCGAGCACTCCGTTTACCGAGCCGGCGACCGCCGGGTTGTAGATGGGACCGTTGCGGAACCGCTTCATGATCGCCACCGCCTTGGCGCGAAGCTCGGGGGTGAAGTCGATCAGGTCGTCCGGCAGGGTGAGGTGATTGCGGGCGTAGGCCGGCGGCCGGGTCGGGATGGGCTGGGTGGGAGAGGTCTCCTCGCCGGGCACGTCGCTCTGCGGCATGGACGTCTCGACGATGGGCCAGATGGGCTCGCCGCTGAGGCGATCGAACACCCACAGGAAGCTCTGCTTGCTGGGTACGGCGACCACCTTGCGCATCCGGCCGTCGATCTCCACGTCGGCCAGGATCGGCGCCGACGACATGTCGTGGTCCCAGATGGGGTGGTGGACGAACTGGAAGTGCCAGAGACGCTTGCCCGTCTCGAGGTTCACCGCCACCAGGCTCTCGCCGAACAGGTTGTCGCCCGGCCGCTCGCCGCCGTAAAAGTCCGAGGTGGGGGATTCCACCGGCAGATACACGATGCCGGCCTGCTCATCGACCGTGATCTGGGTCCACACGCCGGCGTTGCCGTTCCTCGCCCACGAGCCGTTCTTCCAGGTATCGTTGCCGAACTGGCCGGGCCCCGGGATGGTGTCGAATCGCCAGATCAGCTTGCCCGTGCGCACGTCGAAGGCCCGCACCAGCCCCTTGGTGTTGTCGGAGGTGGATACCGTGAAGCCTTCCGCCATGGCGGAGCCGACGATGATGCGATCGCCGACCACCGTCGGCGCCGCGTGCAGGCCCACTTCGCCGGTCTGCAGATCGATCTGCTCTCCCTTGCCCTTGACCGCGCCCACCTTCAGGTCCACCACGCCGTGGTCGCCGAAGGTCGGGATCGGTGTGCCGGTTCTGGCATCGAGGGCGATCAACCGGTAACCAGGGGTGACGTAGAGCACCCGCTGGTCGCCGCGGCCGTCGCTCCAGTAGGAGAGACCGCGGCCGGATAGCTGGCGGGGTGCATACCCGCCGCGCTTGCCCTCGCGCTCGCTGTGCATCCAGAGCAGCTCGCCGGTGGCGCCGTCCAGCGCGATCGCGTCCCGTCGGGTTCCCGCCGTGGTGTAAAGAACGCCGTTCACCGCCAGCGGCGTGCCTTCCAGCTTGTACTCGGGACGGCTGCCGAAATGATCGGTGTTGAACGACCACGCGACCTCGAGATCGTCGAAGTTGCTGGCGTCGATCTGATCGAGCGGCGAGTATCGGGTGCCGCGCAGATCTGCCGTGTAGGTGGGCCAATCGCCGTGGGCGGTGCTCGGCGCGGCAACCTCAGTGGCCCCCCATGACCCCGCCGGGACCATCGCCAGCGATGCCGCCAGGCCGACCACGGCCCACATCCGGGCCGGACTGCCGACCGCGCCGCTGCATATTCCCCTCATCGCTCCTCTCCCTCGCGTGCCGAGCACATAGATTGTCCGACGGAGCGTCCCGTTGACAACCTCCAATCGCGCTTTTTCGGGCGCTTGCGTCCGTCCGGCGGGAAAGTGAAGATCGACGTCCGCGGTCGCACGGGAGGTCTTACTCATGGCCGAGGGCCAGATTGCCGAAGGCGCGGAGCCGGTGCCTTACATCGCGCGTACCCACGCGTATTACGAGGCCCAAGGCTTCGAGCGGCCTTACGTATATGCTCATCACGACCAGGCGCCGTTCGCGCCTTTGTCCAAGCCGCTGGCGGACAGCGTCGTCGGGCTGATCACCACGGCAAGCCTCTACCTGCGTAAGCCCCTCGAGCCGCGGCGGGTGGAGTCCGCGCCCATCGATCCGCCGCCCGCGCACCTGTACACGAGCGATCTGTCCTGGGACAACAACGCGACCCACACCAACGACGTGGACAGTTTCTGCCCCATCGAGCCCCTTCGGACGCTGGCGCGGGAGGGGGTGATCGGCGGGCTGGCTCCGCGTTTTCATTGCGCGCCGACGGAGTACAGCCAGCGTGCCACCCGTGAGCACGACGCGCCGGAGATTCTCCGGCGCCTGCGGGACGACCGCGCCGACGTCGTTCTGCTGGTGCCGTTGTGACCTGTCTGTCATCAGACCGTGAGTCTGATCAGCCGCCATCTGGAAGAGAACGGTCTGCCCACGGTGATCATCGGCTCGGCGCGCGACATCGTCGAACGTTGCGCGGTGGCGCGGTTCCTGTTCGTCGACTTTCCTCTCGGCAACCCCTGCGGCAAGCCCTGGGACCGTGCCATGCAGCTCCGTATCGTCCGCCAGGGCGTCAGCCTGCTCGAGCGGGCGCGCGGCCCCCGCACCACCGAACCTTCGTCGGAGCGTTGGGGCACCGACGGGTGGCGTAGCCGCTACCTGGAAGTCACCGACGCCAACCGCCGCGAGCTGGCGCGTGAGGGGCGAGCGCTGCGCCGTCGGCGGGCGCACCGGCAGCACCGGCCGGACGTTTCGTGAGCAGGTCAGTGCGCGGTCATCGCCTTGTAGGCTTCGCGGGTCTCCTTGAATCGCTCGAACGGGAACTTGATGGGCACCCCTTCGAGCGCGGCCATCAGCATCAGCAGGTGGGCTTCCCAGCCGGCGCAGGCGCGGGCGATGTCCTCGCTCGCCGGCACACGCAGGATCAGACGAAGCCGGCTGCCGGAGCCTTCTGGGATGACTTCCCAACGCACGGGACGGATAGGCTCGCCGGCGCTGCTCCACGAGTATTCCAACAGCCGGGGCGGGTCGACCGCACTGACGCTGCTGTCGATCACCGTTCCGCTGTCCGTGAAGTCAAGCCTGGCGCGGCCGCCCACTCGAAGCTCGATCTCACCGGGAGCGAGCCAGTCGGGCAGCTTTCCGGGGTCGGTGAGCAGGGTCCATACGGTGTTCTGATCATGCTCGAGCACCCGCTCGAGGCAGGCTTCATATTCGTCGTCAACGCGGCGGACGGTGCCGAGGGAGTCGTTGCTGTCGGTCATGGCAGTGCTCTACCTCCGTTGTGCTGAAACATGGTGCATGGCTGCAACATGGCGGTCCGGCGCGGTCCGGGGAAGTCCGGAATTCCGCGTAGCTGGCGGCGCCTGGGCCGGTTGCAGCCAGGTCACGCAAAAACTTATAGAAGTTCCGAGGATTGAGTAGTAACCTACTGATCTCGTTAGCTTCCATTCTGGAGGGGACGGCAGGCATGAACGTCGACATCGTCACGCTCGGAGTGTTCATCGACATCGCCGTCATTGTCGCGCTGGTGATCTGGACCGACTACCGTCGCGACCAGGAAAAGCGCCAGCGCCTCGAGCGCGCCGGCACGGCGGGAACGGCGGGGGGCCGCAGATCACCCTGAGACGACGGTAAGAGGGGTGTCGTGCGGGCGGCACCGTGCCGCCGGCTGTTTATGCTTCCGCCGGGATTTCCCGCTCTTCCGCGCCGGCAAGTTTGCGCACGGGGCTTCGTCGCGGGCGGAGCACCAGGCTCTGGTGGCTGCGGGAGATGCTGATGTCGTCGCCGAGCTCAACCAGGGACAGACGCTCGAGTTCGTTCTCCGGCGAGAAAGTGACTTTGATGTCATTGAGCTCGATGGTGATCGTGGACTTCATGGCGTGCCTCCTTATGGACGGTGGTCGCAGTCCTGGACGGCTATTGTCCACCGGCGACCGGCGCCTGATGTGGTGAGGATGTGACCGATTTTTTGCCTCTATCTCACGACGGATGGGTTACGCTCCTGGCCCAATCGAAGTGAGGAGCAAGGGGCAGGTGACAGACATCATCGATTGTGATGCCCACGTGCTCGAGCCGGCGGATCTGTGGCAGAGGTATCTGGAGCCGGCCTTCAGGGACCGAGCCATCCGGGTCGAGCGGCACGACGGCGTCGAGAAGCTGATCATCGGCGAGCAGGTGGTGCTCGAGGGCGTAGTGGCCGGTCTCGGCGGCGCGGAGGCGGACAAGTCGAAACTGTTCGGCGGCGAGCTGTCGTACCTTCACGACAATCCGCCGGATAGCTGGGACCCGGCTGCCCGGCTCGCGAGAATGGATCGCTGGGGTGTGGACGCCTCGGTGATGTTTCCCACCATCGGTATCCTGCCGTTTCCCATCGACGACCAGGCGCTGGCCAGCGCCTACTGCCGCGCTTACAACCGCTGGATCGCCGAGTTCTGCCAGGCGGCTCCGGCGAGGCTGTTCGCCATCGCTCTGGTCAACTGGCACGACGTGGACGAGGCCGCCCGGGAGCTCGAGCGCTGCCTCGCGCTCGGCTTCAGGGGCGTGTTCGTGCCGCCCGAGACCATCGGTGGCCGACGCCCGGGCGATCCGGCGTTCGACCCCATCTGGTCCCGTTGCCAGGAGGCCAGGGTGCCGGGGTGTTTTCACGTGGTGGTGCGGTTTTCGGGGGCCGCCGTGCCGTTTGCCGAATGGCACCAGACGTCCCCGGGGCCGCTGTTCGGCTTCGGCCTGGGCGGCACCGCCCAGCTCATGCCCGCCATCGCCAGCGTGGTTACGGACGGCCTGTTCGAGCGTTTTCCCCGGCTCGAGATCGTGAGCGTGGAGGCGGGCTGCGGCTACGCGCCCTATCTGATGGACCGGCTCGACGCGAAATACGAAGCGTTCCGGGACCTGGTGACGCTGCCGCGGCGACCGAGTGAGTACATCCGCAACCACTGTTTCTTCGTCGCCGAGCAGGGAGAACGCACAATCGGCTCGGCGCTCGAGCTGGTCGGCCAGGATCGCATCCTCTGGGGCAGCGACTATCCGCACGTCGATGCGCTGGATGTGGCCGGGCACCTGCCGCTGGAGTGGCCAATATTGGCCGGCAACGCCCGGCGGGTGTTCGCGATCGACGAGCCTGCGGCGTGACGATTGCCGGGGACGATGGCATGTGGTCTGGCCGGCGACAGGATCGCACGCGGCCGCGCGAACCGGTTGCGGTGGCGGAACCGCCGGTGGAGACTGGGCCGTCCTGGTGATATGGGAGCGATCATGAGCGAGAAGCAAGACGCCGGCCGCGGATACGCCTCGCCGCCGTGCCTGCAGCACGAGATGGAGGGCGCGTTCGCGGACATGGATCGGGATGCTGTGGTTGTGGAGCTGAACCGCCTGCTCGAAGGGGAGCGCGCCGGTGCGCGGGGCCTTCGGGACACCGTGGGCAGGTTCGTCGACGCGGATCTAGCGACATTGCTGAGGAGCGTGGGTCGGGACGAAGCCCGCTACTGCGCCATGCTCACCAGCCATATCGAGCGGCTGGGGGGAACTCCCAGCCGCGAGACCGGCGTGTTCTATGACAAGCTGATTGGGCGGGACGACGAGCAGGCCCGCCTGCGACTGCTGGATCGGGGTCAGAAGGCCGTGGTGGAGAGCCTCGACGCGTTGCTCGGGCGGATTCTCGACATCGAGCTACGGCGGGACCTCGAAGAGATGCGCGCCGTGCACCGGCAGAACATCGAGTTCTGCGCGCGCTATCTGCTGCCGCGTGCCGGCTGATAGTCCAGGGTGAGCTGGAACGACATGCCTTCCTGAGGGGAAGGCGCGGCCACGCCCTGCATGCCGCGGAAACCGACCGATGCGGTCATCACCAGCCCCGGCGGTAGCCGCTCGCCAAACCTGAGGGGGGCGCGCAGCTTCACGTTGGCGGCGGTGCTTTCGAGGGTGCCGCCGTCGAGGGTGTCCCGGCGGTCCCATTGCCACTGGACGTCCAGCGCCAGCGGATCGATGAGGGTGGTGTGCAGGGTCAGCCGCTCGGTGGTATCGCGCAGGTAATCGTCCGTCCCGACGTCACGGATCTGCCCCGTCACCTGGGGCGACAGGGCCAGCCCGGAGAACAGATTCATCGTGCCGCCGAATTGCCAGCTCCAGCCCGATTCGCTCGTTCCGGAATCGAACTGATCGTCGAAGTGGGCGTTCTTGAGGAAAACGCTCCAGTCGCGCGACGACATCTGCAGCGTTCCGGCGGTGGTCAGCCGGTCGTGATCGGCACCGACGGCATCATCGAACCAGGTGGCGGACTTGGACGATTCCAGCAGGTACTGAAGATATCCGGCGCCGGCGATGCTGTGTCCGTAGGAGAGCCCGAACGTTTCGTTCACCAGGTTGGCGCCATTCTGAGATTTCTCGAGGCGCCGGAACCTCGGCGAAAGAGGTAGATGGCCGGCGACCCAGAACTCCGAGCCGTCGCCGGGGCCAGCCAGGCCGACCGCGTTCAGGCGTTCCCGGGCCAGGGGATTGGCGGCAAAAGCCTGGCCCACCATGAAAAAGTCGGCGCCGTAGTCGAAGACGCTGTGGTGGTCGTTCAGACGCAGCCGGATCAGGCGGTTCTGCTGCTCGGCGAAACCCTCCTGCTCGTCTCCCTGCGGCATCCGCACCGAGTATTCGAGCTCGGCGCGGGCGGCGGAAACCGGCAGCGAAGAATCCGCGGTGAAACCCCAGAGCTGCTGCTCCGCGGAGTCGTCGCGCGCCGCATCGTCCTGCACCCGGCGCTGATAGAACGACTGGATCGCGATGAGATCAGAGGAAGTGACATCCACCACTCGGTCGATGGGGTCGTCGTCCTCGAACGCTGAGCCGGGGGTCATGGCGACCGCAGGGACGGCACTACATACTGCGAGCGCTGCCAGCGCCCAGACTGCACGCGGATCCAACAGATTTCCCACCTACCTCGATCCCGGAGGCAGTACACCATGCGAGGCTGAATGTGCCAGGAAGGAACTATGGAAATTCGATGGAATCTATGGAGTTAGGTGACGTGTTTCACACTATTTATGAACTTTCTCGGGTCATCCCGGGAGGACCGGTGGATAAACGGCAATGGTTGTCGCATTTCGACGACAGTCCCGAAGGCCGCATGGTGGGCCGGCCAACGCCGGGAGCTTGCGGCGGTCGGCGATTGGCGACAGCAACGGCGTCGCCGGCGGCGGACCCTCGCGAAAATGCGGCCGCGGCGCGCGCAGTTGCGGCAGACCGCATGGCATACCGCGCTGTGCGCCCGCTGGCCTGGAAGTTGCCTGTCCGGCCGCGCGGCCCCGGCCGTACCGCGGCTCGCACCATAGGAGGATAGACAATGGGTAAGCGTGGATTGTTGACCGGACTGGCGGTCTCTGCCTGCCTGCTCAGCGCCCCCGCGTTGGCGTACGTGGGACCGGGAGCCGGACTGTCGCTGCTGTCGGCGCTTTGGGGTCTGCTGGTGGCCGTGGGCGCCGCGCTCGGATTCGTGGTGATGTGGCCCATCCGCCGCTGGCGCCGGCGCCGCAAGGCCGCGATGAACAACACCGACACCGGGACCGAGACCGAGCGCGAGGAAGCGGAGCAGCCCGCGTCCGCCACGCCCCCGAAGCGGGCGGCAGAGCGCAACGGCCATGGCCGGTAAGCAGAAGACGGACCCCGCCGACGATTTTTCGGTGGACCGTATGTCGCACTTCCTCAGCGGCGTCGCCCACCGCTTCGACGGAATGCTCCGGCGCCTCGGCGTGCTCGAGACGCGCATGCTGGAGGATCAACTTCCGGAGGTGGATCGGCCGGTGTACGTGACCGGGCTCGCCCGCTCGGGCAGCACGATTCTGCTGGAGATGCTGAATTGGCAGCCGGGGGTGGTGACCCATCGCTACCGGGACTTTCCCATGCTGCACGTTCCGGTGCTGTGGAACGGATTCCTCGACCGCGCATCCCGTCAGCCGTCAGTTCCCCGCGAGCGGGCCCATCGCGACGGTATCGTGGTGACCCGCGAGAGCCCGGAAGCGTTCGAGGAAGTGCTGTGGATGTCGTTCTTTCCTCATCTGCACGATCCGCAGCAGAGCAGTATCGTTAGCTCCGACACCAGCCGGCCGGACTTCGAACGTTTCTATCGTGACCACATCCGCAAGCTGCTCATGCTGCGCGGTGGCCAGCGCTACGTCTCGAAGGGAAACTACAACATCACCAGGCTCGAGTTTCTGCTGCGGTTGTTTCCGGACGCACGCTTCGTGGTGCCGGTGCGGAATCCCTACTGGCACGTGGCTTCGCTGATGAAGCAGCACCACCTGTTCACCGCCGGCCAGCGCCGCCACCCTCGCGCCACCGCACACCTCACGCGGTCGGGCCACTTCGAGTTCGGGCCGCACCGGCGGCCCATCCATACCGGAGATGCCGAGGCCGTGCAACGCGTTCAGGCGTGCTGGCGGGAGGGCCGGGAAGTGGAAGGGTGGGCGCGCTACTGGAGCATGGTGTATGACTACGTAGCCGACCGGCTGGCGGCGAATCCCACCCTCGCCGACGCCACCTTGGTGGTACCCTACGAAACCCTGTGCCGCAATCCGGCGGCCACCGTCGAGGCGCTGTATCGTCACGGCGGATTTCCGGCCGATCCCGAGCTGCTTCGCCGGGCCCGGGAGCGCGTGCACTTTCCCGATTACTACGACCCCGAGCTCAGCGACCAGGAGAAGGCCGTGATTCGTCGGTTTACCGCAGACACCGCGAGGCGGCTCGGAGAGCGTGCTGCCGCCAGCGCTCCCGGGCTGCCCGACGCGGGTGGCGGTTGGGAAGGCATACGAATTGCATAGCAGGCGACTTGCATAAACAAGCCACGCTGTCTTGCCGAGGGAGGCCGACGTTGACCCGATACTGGATTGCCGGCGCGCTGCTGGGGGCGATGTGCCTGGCCGTGCACGCAGAGGATCAGCCAGTGAGCCAGGCGCCGCAGCCGAATCAGGCGCAGCCGGGCCAGGCGCAGCCGGGCCAGGGAGCTGAAGCGGGCCCGAGGGCTCCGGCTGCGCAGCCGCCAGCCGCGCCTCCACCAGTACCGCTGTTCGACCAGATCATCGCCCAGGCGAGGGCCATGGCCGGGCAGCCCTACCAGGAGGACAAGGGGGAATTGCCCGCGGTCCTCGACAGCTTGGACTACCAGGGGTATCGCGACATACGGTTCCGCAAGGAACACGCTCTGTGGGGCGATATGCCGGGGTTTTCCGTGGAATTCTTTCACCCCGGCTTCCTTTACCGGCAGCCGGTGACCATCAACGAGGTCGTCGACGGGCAGGTGCAGACCATCCCTTTTGACACCGCGATGTTCGATTACGGCAAGCACGGGCCCCTGGACCTGCCCAAGGACCTCGGCTTCGCCGGCTTCCGCATCCACTATCCCGTCCAGTCCGCCGAATACAAGGACGAGCTCATCGCCTTTCTCGGCGCCTCGTACTTCCGCATGGTGGGGCGCGGCCAGCATTACGGCCTGTCGGCCCGTGGCCTGGCGGTGGACACCGCTGTGCCGTCCGGGGAGGAGTTTCCCCGGTTTACGGAATTCTGGTTGGTCAAGCCGGACCCCAACAGCAACCGCATGCAGTTTTACGCGCTGCTGGACAGCAAGTCCGTCAGCGGCGCCTTCGCCTTCGAGCTGATCTCGGGATACGACACGGTGCTGAACGTGCGGTCGCGGCTGTTCGCCCGCAATGACGTTCAGAAGCTGGGCATCGCGCCGCTGACCAGCATGTTCGCCTGGGGCGAGAACAAGGTGCAGTTCTTCGACGACTACCGGCCTGAGGTGCACGATTCCGACGGGCTCATGCACCACACCGGGGCCGGCGAGTGGATCTGGCGGCCACTGGTGAATCCGCCGACCCTGCAGGTGAGCGCGTTGCTCGACACCCGGCTGGCGGGCTTCGGTCTGGCCCAGCGCGACCGCTCCTTCGACAGCTATCAGGATGCCGAGAGCCGCTACTATGCCCGCCCCGGCATCTGGGTCACCGCCGGCCAGGGCGACTGGGGCAAGGGATCCGTTCAGCTCGTCGAGATTCCGACCGCCGACGAGACCAACGACAACATCGTCGCTTTCTGGGTGCAGGACGAGCCGTTCAAGGCCGGCCAGGCGCTCAGCTTCGATTATCAGCTCAGGACCTTCGGCAGGTTCCCGAACCCCGACAACCTGGCCGAGGTGATCGGTACCCGCAACGGCTGGGGCTGGGTGCCGGGCACGAAAAACTCGCCGCCCAAGAGCCTGCGTCAGTTCGTCGTTGATTTCGAAGGCGGCGAGCTGACGGGCCTCGCGCCGGGTCAGCCGATCACCGCGAATCTCTCCGTCGACCGTGGCGATGCCCGCACGGTGACGGTTGCCAAGCTTCCCGACCGGGATGTCTGGCGGGTGGCGTTCAAGCTGCGTCCCGCGGATGTGGGGCAGAAGGTCAACATGCGGATGTTCCTCGAGCTGCGCGGTCGCCGCATGAGCGAGACCTGGAACTATCTCTGGGACCCGGCCAGCGTCAACGGCGGTTGACGTAACGGCCCCTCAGGCGTTTGGCTGATGATCCTGAGCCCGTCCGGCTGCCGGCGGCAGGTGGCTGGTCAGAACTTGTAGCCGACGGTGAACGTGTGCTCGTAATCGGTGCTCTCGGCTCCGGGAGGCGGTGACTTGTTCCAGTCGATGGCGCTCTGAATTCGCGCGATGACGTGGCTGGTGACGTTCATGCGCAGTCCGGTGCGCGAGCGTATGGTCAGGTCGCTGAAATCCTGCAGCCCGAGAAGGCCTTCGTCGTAGTGATAGAAACTCAGCCCGTTCCAGATCTTCTGCTCGAAGTTGATGGCCCAGCGCGCGCCGCCGAAGCTGTCGTCCTCGGAGGTCTCGAAGTTCTCGTTGACGTAGCTGGGGCCGAGCTCGAGCGAGAGCTTACGGGCGTCGGTGTCGTAGACCTGTAAACCGGCGCCCGCGGCCAGCGCCGAGCGCAGATCCAGGTTCGCGAACTGATCGCTCTCGAAGGTGGCGCTGTTGAACCAGTACCACCTGTCCGAGACGAAGTAGTCGTATTTCACCAGGCTGGTCCAGTTCTCCTTGACCAGCACGTCCTTGGACTTCTCGCGGTTGTACTCTCCGGTCAGGGTATAGCGGTTGCGTGTGGTGCGGGTGACGAACTGGCCGTCCAGGTGCAGATTCTCGGTCTGGCTGTTGCCGGTGGTGACGTCCACACCGACATTGGCATTGGCATCCACCTTGACGGCAAGTTCCTTACGTTGCAGGGTCAGCGGGTCGTCGCGATAGATGCCCTTCGCTTCCGCGAGACTGAACGGGCGCCGGCCCAGCGAATCTACCCGCAGCACCTGGCGGTCGGCCGCCGGCAGCGCGATCCGGCCGGTGACGAAGGTGCCGTCGTCGAGGACGACGGTGACGGTTTCGTCGGTTTCCAGGGTGACGATGGCGTCGCGCGGGATGGTCAGGTTACCCGCCAGGGTTCCGTCGAGCGTCGCCTCCGTGGCATCGATCCGCTGCAGCGTACCGACGATCCGGCTGCCGTCCTTCAGATTCAGGACGTCGGCCTGTAGCTGGCCGGCGGCCAGAGTCATAATGCACAACACGAAGCCCGTTCGTAGCCATCCCGTCATGAGGCCCTCGGCGTGGCGAGAAAGGGGGGCATTTTAGGTGCGCAACGACGGGTTGCAACGCAGGATGAGGAGGTGCGCATGATCGTCGAACAGATCTGGACCGGCAACGCCTACCGAAACTTCAATTACCTGATCGTCTGCCCGGAGACCGGGGAGGCGCTGGCCGTCGACCCTCTGGACCACGAGAAGTGCCTGAAGCGGGCGAAGGAAAACGGCTGGCAGATCACCCAGGTGCTCAACACCCACGAGCACGGCGACCACATCGGTGGCAACGGCCCGATGATCGAGGCTACGGGCGCAAAGCTTCTGGCCCACCACAACGCCACGGGCCGGATCAAGGGCGTCGACCGAGGGCTGGCTGCCGGCGACGTGATCCGGGTGGGCAAGTCGCTGGAGCTGCTCACGCTCGACACGCCCGGGCATACCATGAGCCATGTTTGCGTGCTGTCGAAGACCGACCAGCCGGCGCTGATCTCCGGCGATACCTTGTTCAACGCCGGCGCCGGCAATTGCCACAACGGCGGGCACCCCAGCGAGCTTTACGAAACCTTCAGCCGGCAGCTTGCCGAGCTGCCCGACGATACCCGCATCTTCCCGGGCCACGACTACATTACCAACAACCTGCGCTTCACCCTGGATCGTGAGCCGGACAACGAACGGGCGCGGGCGGTGCTCGCCGACCTTCAAGCGGCCCATGATCCGGAGCGGGCGCTGGTCACTACCCTCGGGCTCGAAAAGCAGATCAACACGTTCTTCCGTCTGACCAGCTCGTCGGTGATCGCAGAGCTCCGTAAATCGTTTCCGGATCTGCCGGACGAGCCATCGCCGAAGGAGGTGTTCCTGCGTCTGCGGGAACTGCGCAACAGCTGGTGAGCCGGACGCGGACATGAACGTCCTGGTGCTGGGGGCCAACGGCTTCATCGGCCATCATCTGGCGCAGCGAATCCTCCGGGATACCGGCTGGCACGTGTATGCCATGGATCTGGACGCGAGCCGTCTCGCCGATCTTGCGGATGATGCGCGATTCCACTTCTACGAGGGCGACATCACCATCAATCGCGAGTGGGTGGAGTATCACGTCAAGAAGTGCGACGTGGTGTTGCCGCTCGTCGCCATCGCCACACCGGCCAGTTACGTGCGCGATCCGCTCGGGGTGTTCGAGCTCGACTTCGAGGCCAACCTGCCGATCGTCCGCGCCTGCGTCAAATATCGCAAGCGTCTGGTGTTCGCCTCCACTTCGGAGGTGTACGGAATGGCGGCCGACGCCCAGTTCCATCCCTACCAGACCCACCTGGTGCTGGGCCCGGTACCGAAGTCGCGGTGGATCTACGCTTGCGCTAAGCAGCTCATGGACCGGGTGATCGCCGCCTACGGAGAGCAGCACGGGCTGCGCTACACGCTGTTCCGGCCCTTCAACTTCATCGGCAGCGGGCTCGACAGCATGCACACGGCCAAGGAAGGAAGCTCCAGGGTCGTCACGCAATTTCTCGGTCACATCGCTCGTGGCGAGGCTATCCAGCTCGTCGACGGCGGAACGCAGCGGCGCTGCTTCACCGACATCGAGGATGGCATCGATGCCTTGATGCGGATCCTCGCTGACGAGCGCGGTGTCGCGGACGGCAAGATCTACAACATCGGCAATCCCGCGAACGACGTGTCGGTGCGCGAGCTGGCCGAGCGGATGGTGGCGATGGCCCGCGAGTATCCCGAGTATCAGGAACCGGCATCACGGGTGCGGCTGACCGAGACGACGGCCGAGCGCTACTACGGCCAAGGCTACCAGGACGTGCAGTCCCGGGTACCGTACATCGGCAACACCTGCGAAGAGCTCGGCTGGGCGCCGACCATCGGTCTCGACGACGCGCTGCACAAGATCTTTCAGTCGTACCGGTCAGAGCCCGCCCGGGCGGCGGCGCTCATCGACCTGCCATGACGGACGGTCCGGTGGCGGTCGGCGGTGCTGTGCCGCCGACAGACGTGGAACCGCCTTCCAGGCGGCGGCCGCAGCCGCGGCTTGGGCCGCGGGCGGAGGCTCGCTCCTGGCTCGTCGTGGCAGTGCTGGCGGCCGCCGTGGCGATCTGGTTCGCGATGCTCGGCTACCGGGATCTCATCGATCCGGACGAAGGCCGCTATGCCGAGATCCCGCGCGAGATGCTCACCACCGGCGATTGGCTGACTCCTCGGCTTCAGGGGCTGAAGTACTTCGAGAAGCCGCCGCTGCAGTACTGGGCGACCGCGGTCGGCTACGCGGTGTTCGGCGTGCATACCTGGGTGGCGCGGCTGTGGCCGGCGCTGATCGGTTTCGCCTGCGCGCTGTGGACGGGCTGGGTCGGGCGACGGCTGTTCGGCCGCGACGCCGGCGACTGCGCGTTCCTGGTAACCGCAAGCGGCCTGCTGTACTTCGTCATGGGTCACGTGCTCACCCTCGACATGGGCGTGAGCGCCTTGCTGACCCTGGGCATGGGCAGCCTGGCGCTGGCTCAGAGCCGCCGCCACGAACCCCGCGCGGTGACCGCTTGGATGCTGGTCGGCTGGGCGGCCCTCGCCGGCGCCGTGCTGTCGAAGGGGCTGGAGGGGCTGGTGCTTCCCGCAGGGGCAGTGGGCGTCTACGTGCTCTGGCAGCGGGACTGGGCATTGCTCAGGCATTCGAGGCCGGTCTGGGGCGTCGCGCTGCTGGCAGCCCTTACCGTTCCCTGGTTCGTGGCCGTGAGTTTCGCCAACCACGACTTCGCCAGGTTCTTCTTCGTCCATGAGCACCTCGAACGCTTCACCACCACCGAGCATCACCGTGAAGGGCCCTACTATTACTTCGTGGTAATCTTCGCCGTGGGCGCGGTGCCGTGGCTCGCGTTGTCTCTGGCGGCGCTCACCCGCCGTGAGCTGTTCGCGCCGGCGGCGCCGGGTTTTCGCCCGGACCGGCTGTTCTGGGTGTATGTACTGTTCGTCCTGGCGTTCTTTTCGCTGAGTCGCTCGAAGCTGCCGGCCTACATTCTGCCGGCATGGCCCTTCGTCGCGCTGCTGGCCGGGCGCCTGGCGGCGCGTTACCACCGCTGGCGCACGGATGGATGGGTACTGGTGGCGCTGGGCCTCTCGTTCTCGGCGGCCGCGGTTCTGGCCCCGCGGTTCGCCACGGCGACCACCCCGGTGGCCCTGCTGCAGTCCTACCGGCCGTGGGTCGCGGCCGCGGCCGCAGGGCTCGTGACCGCCGGATTGCTGGCATTGCTGTGGCGCGGAAGCCTGAAATCCATGATGGCGGTCGTGGCGCTGGTTACCATGACGTCTCTGCAGATGCTGCTGTGGGGGATGCAGGCGCTGGCGCCGTCACGCTCCGGCCACGATCTCGCGCGGCGCCTCGAGGCGCTGGATCTTCCCGCCGACGCACCGGTGTATCTGGTGGCCAACTACTCGCCGTCGTTGGCATTCTATCTGCGCCGGGTGCCGGTCATCGTCGACTATCGCGGCGAGCTCGAGTTCGGCATCGCGGCGGAGCCGGATCGTGCCGTGACCGGCCTCGACGCATTCGCGGCGCGCTGGCGCGCCGCGCCGGCGGCCGCCGCCGTTATCGACAACCGCCGCACGGCTTATCTGAATGGGGGATTACCGATGCGGGTGGTGGAGCGCGGGCCGCGGCGAACGCTGGTGGTGAAGCCGGCGCCGCAGCATGGCCGGGAACGCTCTGATCAGGCAGGGGGAAAGGGGGAGTGAGGGAGCCGCAGGTTTCCGTCGTGGTGCCGGTCTACAACGAACAGGCGGTGCTGCCTGCGCTGTTTGCCGAGCTGTATCCGGTGCTGGATGGCCTCGAGCGCGGCTACGAGGTGGTGTTCGTGGATGACGGCAGCCGTGACCGTTCGGCCGAGCTGTTGCGGGGCCAGTACCGGCAACGTCCGGACGTGACGCGGGTGGCGCTGCTTCGCGCCAACGCGGGCCAGCACGCGGCGATTCTGGCCGGGTTCGGGCTGGTGCGCGGCCGCTACGTGATCACCCTGGACGCGGACCTGCAGAACCCGCCGGAGGAGATTCCGGCGTTGATCCGGGAACTCGATGCCGGTCATGACTACGTAGGCACCATCCGCGCCCGGCGTCACGACCGGTTGTGGCGGCGCCTGGCTTCGCGAGCCATGAACATGCTGCGCGAGAAGATCACCCGCATCCGAATCACCGACCAGGGTTGCATGCTGCGTGGCTATCACCGGGATATCGTGCGCACCCTGGTGGCATCCAACGAGTCCCAGACGTTCATCCCGGCGCTCGCGTACCTGTACGCCTCCAATCCCACCGAGATCACCGTGCGTCACCAGGCACGGGCGGCGGGGGCATCGAAATACTCGCTGTTCAAGCTGATGCACCTGAACCTCGACCTGATCACCAGCTTCTCCATCGTGCCGCTGCAGGTGTTTTCGCTGATCGGCATGGGCATCTCGACGTTGTCGCTGCTGTTCGTCGTCTACCTCGCGATTCGCCGGCTGGTGATCGGCCCGGAGGTGGAAGGGGTGTTCACCCTGTTCGCCATCGCGTTTTTCATGATCGGCCTGCTGCTGTTCGCCGTCGGTGTCGTCGGCGAGTACATCGGCCGCATCTATACCGAAGTGCGCAACCGACCCCGCTACCTGGTAGCCACCGTGGTGGAACGTTCGGCGGACGAAGACCCGGCGAAGGGCGACACGGAGGTGGCCGGTGACCACCAGCCCGGGTAGCAGCGGTCTCCCGACCGCAGCCGGCGTTGCCGATGCCACTGCGGTCGTGTTCGCTTACTCCGAAGTCGGCGTGCGCGGCCTCGCGGCGCTGCTTGCCGCGGGCGCCGACGTGCGCCTGGTCATCACCCACGAGGATGCCCCCGGCGAGCACCGCTGGTTCGACAGTGTCGCCGACTTGGCGCGTCTGCACGGCATCGAGGTGGTGGCGCCGGCTCGCCCCAACGACGGTGCGCTGGCGCCCCGACTGCGGACGATCCAGCCCCGCTGGATCTTCTCGCTCTACTATCGGCATCTGCTGGCGGACGAGCTGCTGTCGCTGGCTCGGGACGGTGCCTACAACCTGCACGGCTCGCTGTTGCCCCATTACCGCGGTCGGGCGCCCGTCAACTGGGCGATCCTGAACGGCGAGTCCCGCACCGGTGCGAGTCTTCACCGCATGGTGAAGCGGCCGGATGCCGGGGAGGTGCTGGACCGGGAAGCCGTGCCCATCCTGCCGAACGACACGGCGCTCGCCGTGTCGCGGAAGGTGGCGTGGGCCGCGGAGACGGTGCTGCTGCGCACGCTTCCGCGGCTTCGCGACGGCACCGCGGCTGGACAGCCCCAGGACCTTGCGGCCGGCAGCTACTTCGGGCGGCGCCGTCCGGAGGATGGCGGCATCGACTGGTCCCGTCCCGCCGGGGCCGTTCACGACCAGGTGCGCGGGTTGGCGCCGCCGTTTCCCGGCGCCTTCACCGATACGCCGGCAGGCCGGCTGGTGCTGGCGGGCAGCTACTACCGGGGCCTGCAAGCCAGGGGAGCTGGTCCGCGTCTGTACTGGCAGGACGGCACCTGCTGGGCCGACTGCGCCGACGGACGCCGCTTCGAGGTGCTCGGGCTCGAGCTCGACGGCACGCTGCTGGATCGTGCCGCGTTCGGCCGTTTGTTCGGCGAGGTGCTGGTGCCGGCATGAACGAGTCGTGCGCTGACACGTGCTGGCTCGCCCTCAAGGTGGACGTGGACACCTACCGGGGCACCCTGGAGGGCGTGCCGGCCCTGCTCGATCTTTTCGCCGAGCTCGAGATACGCGCGACCTTTCTGTTCAGCCTGGGGCCGGATCACACGGGGCGGGCGCTGCGCCGGATGTTCCGACGCGGGTTCCTCGGCAAGGTGCGGCGTACCTCGGTAGCCAGCCATTACGGCCTGCGCACGCTTGTCTACGGCGTGCTGCTGCCCGGCCCACACATCGCGCGGCGGAGCGGCCACGTCATGCGTCGAGCGCAAAGCGCAGGTCACGAAATCGGCGTGCACGCGTACGACCACGTACGCTGGCAGGACACCATACGCCGGCGCGATCGCGCCTGGACCGAGCGGGAAATGGATCTGGCGTGGCAGGCGTTCCGCGAGACCTTCGGCACCGAGCCGGCGACGTCCGGGGCGGCCGGCTGGCAGATCAACGCCCACGTGCCGGCGCTGCAACAGGCGCGGGCGTTGCCGTTCGCCAGCGACACTCGGGGACGCGGGCCGTTCCTGCCGGTGATGGACGGCGCCGCCTCGACCTGCATCCAGCTGCCGACCACCCTGCCCACTCTGGACGAGCTCCTCGGCCGCGAAGGCCTCGCCGAGGAGGATCTGGCCGGCCATCTCCTCGGCCTCACGGCGGCGCAGCCGGGGCCCCACGTCTACACCCTGCACGCGGAGCTCGAAGGAATGAAGCTCATGAGCGTATTTCGCGCGCTGCTCACCGGCTGGCGGCGCCAGGGCTGGCGGCTTGGTACTCTGGGCGACCTTCATCGTTCCCTGGATCTCGAAGCATTGCCTGACTGCGAGGTGTGCTGGGCGGAGGTGTCAGGCCGGTCGGGCACGCTCGCCAGCCAAGGGGACGTGTTGCCGCGCGAGGAGGCTGCAACATGAACGAACCATCGGAGCGCCGGACCGACGAGCCTTTCCTGCCGTTCTGCCGTCCGGACGTGAGCGAGGCGGACATCGCATCCGTGGTGGCTGTGCTGCGCTCGGGCTGGATCACTACCGGTCCGCGCTGCGCAGAACTGGAAGAGGGCTTCCGGCAGCGGCTGGGTGTGCGCCACGCCATCGCGGCGGCATCGGCGACGGGTGCCATGCATCTGTATCTCCACGCTCTCGGCATCGGCCCAGGCGATGAGGTCATCACGCCCTCGCTGACGTGGGTGTCCACGGTAAACCTCATCCGCCTGGTCGGCGCCACACCCGTGTTCGTCGACGTGCACCGTGAGCACCTGATGGTGGATGCGGCAGCGGTGGAGGCGGCGATCTCGCCCCGCACCCGGCTGATCGTGCCCGTCCATTTCGCCGGCGCACCGCTGGATCAGGATCCGCTGCGGGCGCTGGCCGCCGACCGCGGCATTGCCATGGTGGAGGACGCGGCTCACGCCCTCGGGAGCCGCTACAGGGACCGTCCGGTGGGGGCGGGCGGCGACGCCATCTTCTCCCTGCAGGCCATCAAGAACGTCACCGCCGCCGAGGGCGGAATGATAGTGACGGACGACGACGCGCTGGCGGAGCGTCTTCGCCGGCTGCGCTTCCACGGGCTCGGCGTCGACGCCTATGGCCGCGCGTCCCAGGGCCGCAGCCCGCAGGCAGAAGTCATCGAGCCCGGCTTCAAGTACAACCTGCCGGACCTGTGCGCCGCGCTCGCGGCCAGTCAGCTCGACCGTCTCGACGACATCAACGGCCGGCGTCGGGCACTGGCGGAGCGCTACCGCCGGCGCCTTGCCGGCCTCGTCGGCATCCGCCTTCTGGACTTGCCGCCGTGGCCCCACGAGCACGCCTGGCATCTGTTCGTGGTGCGGGTCGTCTCCGAATCGATCACCCGGGGCGGACTCATCGAAGCGCTGAAGGCTCACGGTATCGGTTGCGGCATCCACTTCCGCGCCGTTCACGAGCAGCGCTATTACCGGGATCACCCATCGCCCGTTTCGGCTGACCTGCCGAATACCGAGTGGAACTCCGCGCGGCTGTGCTCGCTGCCCCTGTTTCCAGCCATGACCGAAGCGGACGTGGACCGAGTGGTGGCTGCGGTGGAAGGCGTGCTGGCCCGATGACGGCCGCGGACCTGCTCACCGGGCTCTGCGTGGCCGCCACCATCTTGCTGACGGTAACGGGTCAGGCGCTGCAGAAGCAGCTCGCCATCAACGGCCGCGGCGCACCGGACAAGATGCGCTATTACCTCCGCCAGCCGCTGTTCTGGGGCGCTGTCGCCGCCCTGGGCGCGGCCATGCTGGTGTGGCTGGTGGTGCTGGGCCGGATGCCGGTGAGCAAGGCTTATCCGCTGCTCAGCGCCAACTACGTGGTGATGCTGCTGGTGGCGCAGCGCTGGTTTCGTGAGTCGGTGCCGCCCGCTCGCTGGCTGGGTGCCGGTCTCATCGTTGCCGGCGTGACGGTGGTGTCGCTCTCGTGATCTTGGCGCCCGTGGGCAGCCTGCGGCGGGCGTCGCGGGCCGGGTTTGCTCTGCTGCTCACCAGCGTGCTGCTGGTATCGGTGGCTCAACTCGCCCTCAAGCTCGGCATGCTCCGGGCGCCGGCGCCTGACGCCCTGCTGTCGTGGTCGCTGGCCGGCCGCTGGCTGCCGCTGCTGGCGCTCGGCGCGCTGTGCTACGGCAGCTCCATGCTGGCCTGGCTGGGCGCGCTGGCGCGGCTGCCGGTGAGCGTCGCCTATCCGATGCTGAGCCTCAGCTTTCTGCTGGTGGCCTTTGGCGCGGCCTGGCTGCCCGGGTTGGCCGAGAGTCTGCATCCGGCTCGCGGGCTCGGCGTGGTGCTGGTGGTGCTCGGCAATGCCGCCGTGGCGTGGTCGGCGTCGGCGGACGCGGCCGCGGCCGTGGACGATTGAGGCTCAGGATCATTGCTGTACCTGGCCCGGCGGTGCCGGGTTCACCCCGATCAGCACCAGGGTCACCGCAGCCATGGCAATTCCGGCGAAAAACGGCGCCGCGGGGCTCACCACGTCCCACAGGAATCCGGCCAGCACGCTGGCCACAAGCATCGCGAGGCCGCTCAGCAGATTGAAGACGCCGAATGCGGTACCGCGCAGGTCGGCGGGAGCCGCGGCCGCGACCATGGTGGCGAGCAACCCCTGGGTGATCCCCATGTGCAGACCCCACACGGCCACCCCCGCCAGAACCAGACTCCAATGGTGGGCGGTGGCGAGCAGGCTGTCGGCTGCGATCAGCGCCACCAGACCTGATGCCAGCAGGGCCATGTGGCGCCGCCGGTCGGCCAGCTTGCCGAACGGATAAGCGGCCACGGCATAGACCGCGTTCATGACCACCAGGGTGACCGGCAGCCAGGCCAGGGAGAGGCCGGTCTGCTCCGCCCGCAGCACCAGGAACGCCTCGCTGAAGCGGGCGAGGGCGAAGGTGCCGCCCACCAAGACCACCCACCAGTAGCGGCGGTCGAGGCGGGCCAGCTCGCTTCTGCGGAGTGGCGACACGGCCCGGCGCTGCCGTGCGCCGTCGGGCTCGCCGACGCCGCCCACGAGCACCAGCACGGCCACCACGGCGGGAATCACCGCCACCCAGAAAACGGCACGAAAATCGTCGTTCCACAGCAGCATGAGCGCCACTGCGAGCAGTGGCCCGGCGACGGCGCCGACAGTATCCAGCGCCTGCCGGAGCCCGTAGGCGGCGCCGCGCACCTCCGGGGCGGTGAGATCGGCCACCAGCGCATCCCGCGGAGCGCCGCGGATGCCCTTGCCGACGCGATCGATGAAGCGCGCCCCGAACACCGTGCCCACACCGGGGGCAACCGCGAACAGCGGCTTGCTGAGCGCCCCCAGCGCGTAGCCGGCCACCGCAAGCCATTTGCGCCGGCCCAGATAATCGCTGAGCGTGCCGGAGAACACCTTGACGATCAGCGCCGTGGACTCCGCGACCCCCTCGATCAGCCCCAGAGACATGGCGCTGGCGCCGAGGCCAGTGACGATGAACGCCGGCAGCAGGCTGTGGATCATCTCAGAGGAGACGTCCATCAACAGGCTGACGAAGCCGAGCGCCCACACCGCCGGGGGAATCCGCACGGCACTCGGAGACGGCGCTGCCGGCAATGGATTCTCCACGGTTTCCTGGGTTTCCTTGACGGGTATTCGGGGCTTCCAGATAATAGCGCGCCTTCCGCGCCCGTAGCTCAGTTGGATAGAGCGTCTGGCTACGAACCAGAAGGTCGGGAGTTCGAATCTCTCCGGGCGCGCCAATACAAAAGCCCCCTCGTGGGGCTTTTGTATTGGCGAGGTTGCGAGTTTGGTTCGAGCTCCGCAGTTCGACAAATCCGCAGAGCGGATTTGGACGTTGCCGCGGAGCGGCAGCGCCCCTTCAGGGGTGAGCGGCCGTCCCCGGCCGCGAATCACTAATCCGCAGAGCGGATTTGGACGTTGCCGCGGAGCGGCAGCGCCCCTTCAGGGGTGAGCGGCCGTCCCCGGCCGCGAATCAATCTCTCCGGGCGCGCCAATACAAAAGCCCCCTCGTGGGGCTTTTGTATTGGCGAGGTTGCGAGTTTGGTTCGAGCTCCGCAGTTCGACAAATCCGCAGAGCGGATTTGGACGTTGCCGCGGAGCGGCAGCGCCCCTTCAGGGGTGAGCGGCCGTCCCCGGCCGCGAATCAATCTCTCCGGGCGCGCAATAAAAGAGCCTTTCTTCCGCTGCTCGAGAGCTGGACTCCACGCGCCGCCAGCAGCACGATTGCCGACACGCCACGAGCTGGCGGCATCGGGCGGGACGCTCGCGCCCGGGGGAGATCATGCCGTTCTACGACTGTCTCAGGTGGAAGATCAGGGACACCGACACGCGCCTGCGCGCTGCGCGCAATCTGGTGGCCCTCAGGGAGCAGCTCGACCGCACGGTGCCCTCGAAGGACGCCGAGGACAATCTTCTGCTTGCCACGTGGAACGTACGGGACCTCGGCAAGTCGGGAACCCGGCGCGGCTGGGGCAAGCGCCTCCCGGAAGCCTGGTTCTACATCGCCGAGGTGATCTCGCGGTTCGATTTCGTTGCCGTGCAGGAGGTGAACGAGCTCGCGGAGTGGGGCCAGATCATGGACGTCCTCGGCCCTGACTGGGACTACATCGCGACCGACGCCACCGACCGTTCCCTCGGCGGCAACGGTGAGCGTATGACGTTCGCCTACGACCGCCGGAAGGTGCACTTTCAGAAGATCGCAGGCGAGATCGTTCTTCCCGGTGAGCTGCTGATCAGCAAAGCCACGCTCGAAATCGATGGCAAGACCGTCGTCGCCGGAAACCAGTTCAAGCGCACGCCGTTCATGGCTTCGTTTCAGTCGGGCTGGCTGAAGTTCGACATCTGCACCGTTCACATCTACTACGGCGCTACCGCTGGCGAGAAGCTGGACCAGCGGATCGAAGAGATCGAGTCGATCGCCCGGTATCTCGGCAAGCGCGCAGACCGCGCTCTTGGCGAAGACCGTGCGCTGTTTCTGCTTGGCGACTTCAATATCGTCAGTCCCGAGCACGAAACCATGAAGGCTCTCACCGACAACGGGTTCGTCGTGCCCAAGGCGTTGCAGGAGCAACCCACCACCGGCACGGCCCAGCATTACGATCAGATCGGGTTCAAGACCAAACCGGAGCTCGTGGACTACGTCGAGTCCCGGTCAGCGGATCCGCTCAAACGCAACGCCGGCGTCGTGCCGATCTTCGAGCACGTGCTTGCCGACGACCAGTTCGACGACTACGCGGAGATCGTCAAGGCCACGTCGACCTCGGGCAAGAAGGCTGGGAACAGCGACGCGCTCCGCAAGGTATACCTGAACTGGCGCACGTATCAGTTTTCCGATCACTACCCGATGTGGGTCAGGCTCGAGACCGACGGCGGTGCGGACTACCTGCAGCGGATGATCGACGAACGATAGTGGAGGCCGCGCCGCGGGCCCGGGTGCGCAGGCGTTTCCCGCTGCGCTAAACTGCGTCTTCTCGACGGCCCCGTAGTTCAACGGATAGAACGGCCGCCTCCTAAGCGGCAAATGCAGGTTCGATTCCTGCCGGGGCTACCACATCAAGTAGCATTCTAACGATGCAATCAATCGCAAACGTCAGTCGAGGCATGGCGCGCATCGCCTTCATGCGCGGCTCTCCGCAACGCATTCATTACTCTCGAAGGCTGACCCTGGCGGCGCTCCTGGCGCTGCTGGTTCTGTCCGCCGTAGCTCAGGTCTACGTGTTCCACAGCCATCCGATCGTCGTGGTCCTGTACGTGTTCACGATCTTCGCCGGTCTCTACCTTGGCGCAGCGATGGTGAGCCGATGGGCTATGCCCGTCAGGCTCCGTTCCAGCGTGCAGGCCGCATTGCTGCTGCTGGCTGCAGCGCACGTCGTCGTGCTGCTTACGGCGCCGTTCTCAGCGGCCACGCCCTGGCTGCCGATGCTGGTGGCCGCGGTGCTCGTGCTGATCGTCGCGATGGCGTTGACGAATTGCGTGCAGTACGCGATGGCCAGCGCCAGGTCGAAGGCGGTGGCGGTCACCGTCGCCTACGTGGGCGTGGTGGTGGCGTTCTACGCAACAATGCTGCGCCTTCTTGCAATCGTCATGAGTTAGTCGACATGGAGGCACCTCTCGATCCCGCTACCGTCCTGATCTGGTACGTCGGCCTGCTGGACCGGCTCCCGGATTTCGCCAGGGCCATGCTCGCCGGGCTGCTGCTGGTGACGTTGCTGGCGCTGTCGCGGCGCCGGGTTCCGCAGGGCAACGTGCTGTTCAGCCTGTCGTTCTGGAAGCTCTCGCTCGTCGTCCTGGTGGTGAGCCCGCTGATGATCTGGCTGCTGCCGAATACCCGTCTCGCCGTGTTCGTGGAGCGCCTGGAACCATCCCCTTCGCAGAGCGCCGTCTGGCTCGCGATGCTGGCGGTGTGGCTGACGGGTTTTGTGATCGGAGTTGCGCACCTGATCCGCAGCTACCTCCGCGCCGTATCGGAGGCGATGGCTCAGCGGTCGTTGCCGGACGACCACGAGCTCTGCCAGCGGCTCGGCCACTGGCAGCGGCGGCTCGGCGCGCGAACGCCGAGAGCCCTGGTGCTGATGGCGGTAGCGCAGCCGATACATCTGGCCGGCCTGCGGCGTGTCGTGCTGCCTGCGGCCGTGGCGCGATGGCCGCGTTCCGTCGTCGATGTGCTGATTATTCAGGGTCTCTGCCGGCAGCTCAAACACCACGGGGGCTGGTATCTATTCGCGCAGCTCGTCGCCTGCGCCTATTGGCCGCTGCCGTGGGTCCGGCGCATCGCCACCGGTCTGTCGCGGGAGTTTCATCTTCAGGCGGACAGCCTGGCCGCGGCGTGCTATCAGGACGAGCTCGGTTACCACCGCGCCCTGCGGCAGATTCGAGCAGCGGATGCAACCGCCTGTGCCCTCCGCCGACCGCGGCGCCGAACCTGCGCCCACCGCGACGCTCTGGCGGCGCCTGGCCGCGCCGCTGCAGGCCTACCTCGGCCATCTGCGCCGGGCTCTTCAGCCGGACGCGGCTCTGCTGTTGAGGGGCCGGGCGCTCGTCACGGCGCACGACCAGGGCGGCGACATCGTCTGGTCCGAGCCGGGAGAAAAGCTGGCGGTGCTGATCGGCCAGTCGCTGCTGGTGGCCGTGCTGCTGACCGGATCGACCCTCCGCGAAGCGCCGCCGGAGGTCGAGCGGGACTATTCCATCACGTTGAATCCGTCCTGGACGAACATGGCTTTCCCGAGCCCCGCGAGCGATCGCCCGCGCCAGGACTTCCACTGGAACGGACCGAAGTGAGATCCGGCTCGCCCGGCCAGGTGCTCACCAGCCTGTGGACCGGGATGGGCCTGCCGGCAACGTCGCTTTCGTCATTGTCCCTGTCCGGCGGGGAGCCCGCTCTACCGTCCGGGTTTGCGGTGGGAACCGCTGCTCAGGTCACGATCGGCGCCGCGGCGCTGGCCGCGGCCGAGATCGGGCATGCCCGCACCGGCCGCCGCCAGACGGTGAAGGTCGACATGACCGACGCTGCCGCCGAGTGCACGGGCTACTTCACGCTCGACGGCGAGACGCCGGCGGTGTGGGCCAAGCTGTCGGGTCTCTACCCGTGCGGTTCCGCGGCCGGCGAGGCAGGCTGGGTGCGTATCCACGCCAACTTCGACCATCACCGGGACGCGGCGCTGCACGTCCTCGGCCTGCCGTCCGGCGACCGCACCGAGCGCCCCGCGGTGGAGCGGGCGCTTCGCAACTGGTCCGCGGAAGCGTTCGAAACGGCCGCCGCGGACGCGGGAGCCGTGGTGGCGGCCGCGCGCACGTTCGCCGCTTGGGACGTTCACCCTCAGGGCGTGGCGGTTGCCGGCCTGCCGCTGGTGAGCATCGATCGCCTCGGGGATGCCGAACCGCTGCACTGGGACCGGCAGCCACGGCCTGAAGCCGCGCCTCTGGAGGGTGTCCGGGTGCTGGACATGACGCGAATTCTCGCCGGGCCGGTGTGCGGGCGGACGCTCGCCGGATACGGCGCCGACGTGCTGCTGCTCAACTCGCCCCGCCTGCCGAACATCGAAGCCATTGCCGACACCAGCCGAGGCAAACGGTCCGCTCACCTGGATCTGACGACGTCAGCCGGGCGTGATGTCATGAGGCAGCTCGTGCGCGACGCGGACGTGTGCCTGCAGGGCTATCGCCCGGGAGCGATGGAGGCAATGGGCTTCGGCCCCCGGGACCTCGCCAGCCTGAATCCCGGGATCGTCTGCGTATCGCTCTCGGCGTGGGGCCACGTCGGGCCCTGGGCAGGTCGTCGCGGTTTCGATTCCATCGTGCAGACGGCGGCCGGATTCAACCATGCCGAGGCCGAGGCGGCGGGCGACGGCCGACCCAAGCCGCTGCCCGTGCAGATACTCGATTACGCCTCGGGGTTCCTGATGGCGTTCGCGGCCCAGGCAGCTCTGCTGCGCCGGGCGCAGCAAGGGGGTAGCTGGCAGGCACGAGTGGCGCTGGCGACAACCGCCCATTGGCTTCGGAGCCTCGGCCGGGTGGAAGGTGGATTGGCGGCATCGACGCCGGACGTGACGAGACGGCTGCAGGCATACCAGTCGGGGTTCGGCGCCCTCGAGGCGCTGCCCCACGCGGCTTGCTTCGATGAGACGCCTGTGGTCTGGCGGCGCCCCTCCATGCCTCCCGGGTCGGATGCGCCGCAATGGACGCCGTAGCCGAATCGGGTTCGGGGATGACCGCTCTCCGATGGCATACTCATTGGCCGACAGAAGCGAGGAGCTCAACGTGATCGAACTGCATTTCTGGCCCACTCCCAACGGCAAGAAAGTCACGATCCTGCTGGAGGAGTGCGGCATGCCCTACCGCATCGTCCCCTGCAACATCGGCCGGGGTGACCAGTTCACCGACGCGTTCCTGCGCATCAGCCCCAACAACCGGATGCCTGCGCTGGTGGATGACGAGCCGTCGGACGGTGGTCAGCCGCTGTCGGTGTTCGAGAGCGGGGCGATGATGATGTACCTCGCGGAGAAGGCCGGGCGCTTTTATCCGCAGGCGCTTCGGCCCCGCTACGAGGTCAACCAGTGGGTGATGTGGCAGATGGCCAATCAGGGGCCGAAAACGGGGGAGTGCGGTCACTTTCGGCGCCTGGGCGACAGCCAGGGCGACCAGAGTTACGCGGTGCGCCGCTTCACCGACGAGGTGAACCGGCTCTACGGGGTGCTGAACAACCGGTTGTACGACCGCCGCTATCTGGCGGGCGACGAATACACCATTGCCGACATGATCTGCTATCCGTGGACGGTGAACTACGCCGGACAGGGCCAGGACATCGAGGAGTTTCCCTACTTCAAGCGCTGGTTCGAGGAGATTGGCGGCCGCGAGGGCGTGAAGCGGGGAATGGCCGCCGGCAGCGATCTTTCGAACGACGTTTCGAAGCTGTCGGAGGACGAGGTCGCCCGGCTGCGCGCGCTGCTGTACAACCAGCGGGCGCGGCCGGCACCGCCGGGTGGGCTGTCGTAGCGCGGCCTGTTGCGCCGACGACGCTTGCGCCGGTAGGCGTGGCCGCACGGCGGCAAGAGCCATCGTCTGCTTGATGCTGCGGGTGCGCCGGGTAGCATGGGGCCACTATGGCCGGTGGGGAGATTTCCCATGCGAACGATGCTTGCGGTGTCCGTTCTGCTGCTTCTGGTCCAGGCCCCTGTGTCCGCTCGTGCGCAGTGCGCGTGTCTGTGCGTGGACGGCGCTCTGAAGACCGTCTGCGGTGATCCTCAGGATGCCCGCGATCACCCGGGCCTCTGTGGCGCGGCCGGCGCCCGTCAGGCCTGCCCGGCGCCGCCCGAGGCATCCGCAGCGCCGGAGCGGTATGCTGCACCGGTGGACGGCGTGGCCAATTGCCGCGACGCCAGAATCTACGATGCCTCGTCGGCCGGTTACGTCAATGCCAGGGTGTGCGACGCCGTACCCGCCGCCGAGAGCGATACCGGGCCGGGTTAGTTTCCGGCCCTCTGGCCAGTACGGAGGGGGCGAATTGGAGTCGAGCAGCAACGCTGGGAAACGCACCGGTCCGCTGACGGACCTGACCATTGTCGATTGCACGATGGCGCTGGCGGGGCCATTCGGGTCGGCCATTCTGGCGGACCTGGGGGCAGACGTGATCAAGGTCGAGCCGCCCGATGGCGACATGAGCCGGGGCACGCCACCTCATCCGCCTGACTTTGCCACGCCGGCGTCCGGCCGAGAAGCCGGCTGCGACTACGGCGGCTATTTCGCCAGCATCAATCGCAACAAGCGCAGCATCAAGCTCGATCTGAAGAATCCGGCGGAACGCGAGATTTTCCTGTCCATCTGCGAACAGGCGGACGCGGTGCTCGAGAACGCCCGGACCGGGGTGATGGATCGGCTCGGCTGTGGCTACGAGGTGATCGCTGCGCGCAATCCGCGCATCGTCTACGGTGCCATCCGTGGCTTCGGCGATCCGCGCACCGGCGAGAGCCCGTACGTGAACTGGCCGGCCTTCGACATCGTTGCTCAGAGCATGGGGGGGCTGGCTCACATCACCGGCCCCGCATCGGGCACTGGGTACCCGTGCGGTGCCAGCGTGGGTGATCTGTACCCCGGCACCTTGATGGCGCTCGGGGTGGTGGCGGCCGTCCACCGCGCCCGGGTGACCGGCCAGGGCCAGTTCGTGGACGTGGGCATGTACGATGCCATCACGTTCCTCTGCGAGACCGTGATCGCCAACTACGGCTACGACCAGATATCCCTCGGTCCGCGCGGTGCCGGGCACCCGAACCTCTGTCCGTTCGACATCTATCCGGCAGCCGACGGCGCGGTCTCCATCGCTGCGCCGCGGCCGAAGCAGTGGGAGGCGCTGTGCCGGGCTATGGGCCGAACCGACCTCATCGACGACGAGCGCACGCGCGATGTACGCGCGCGGGTTACCCACCGGGCACTGGTCAACGAGGCAATCGAAGCCTGGACCACCGCACGATCCAGGCAGGAGGTGGTGGCCGCCCTCGGCGGCGAGGTTCCCTGCGGTCCCGTGAACACGGCTGAGGATCTGTTCGCCGATCCCCATATGAAGGCCCGCAACATGATCCGCGAGGTGGCGTTGCCGGGCGACAACGGGCCGGTGAGCCTGGCCGGGCCGCCGGTGAAGTTCTCCGTCACCCCCGCGGACATCTACCGACGCGCGCCGTGTCTGGACGAGCACAGGGCCGAGATCCTGGCCCAGTTCGGCCTGGAGCCGGACCGGGGCTGACGGCGCCGTGGAGCCTGCCAGCCAGAAACGGCAGGTGCGGGAGGGCCGCCGACTCAGCATCGTCATTCCGGTGCTGAATGACGCGGACGCGCTGCAACGGCTGCTGGGGCGGCTCGCGACTGCGCTGCGCGAACGCTCCGCCAGTGGGATCGTGGAGGTGATCGTCGCCGACGGCGGCAGCGTTGACCGCTCGGTGGCCGTGGCGGCGGCCGGCGGTGCCCGGGTCGTGTCGTCGTGCGCGGGCCGGGGACGGCAGCTCGCGGCAGCCATCGCGGAAAGCGGCGGCGTCTGGCTGTGGATGCTCCACGCCGACAGTGAGCCGTCCCGAGAGGCCGTCGCGCACCTGCTGGCCCGTCCGACCGGCGCGCCCGGCTGGGGGCGCTTTTCGGTGAGCCTCGAGCCGGGTACGGCGCTGGAGGTGATCGCCGCAGCGATGAATCTGCGTTCCCGGCTGACCGGCATCTGCACCGGCGATCAAGGCATCTTCGTGCACCGCGCGTGGCTCGAGGCAACGGGCGGCATGCCGTTGCAGCCGCTGATGGAGGACATCGAGCTCAGCCGGCGCCTCAAGCGTTGCGGCTGGCCGGAGTGCCGGCCTGAAGGCATCGGCGCTTCGCCCCGGCGCTGGCGCCGCCACGGGCCGGTTCGGACGGTGTTGTCCATGTGGCACTACCGGCTGCGCTACTGGTCCGGCACCGACGCGGAGGTGCTTGCCCGGGAGTACTACCGGCGGTGAGCCTGCCGGTGCTCTGCATATTCGCGCGGGCGCCGGTGCCTGGGCAGGTCAAGAGCCGCCTCGCCGCCGATATCGGCGACGAGCAGGCACTGGCCGCCCATTGCCGGCTGGTGGAGGACACGCTGATGCGGCTCGGCGACGTGCCGGGTGCGGTCAGCGAGCTGTGGCTGGACGATGCCGACCACCCCGGCGCGGTGGGGTGGGGGCGCCGCTGGCGCGTGCCGCTGCACCAGCAAGCGGGCGGCGATCTGGGCGACCGCATGCACGCGGCCCTGTGTCACGGGCTCCGCCGCGCTTCGGCGAGCCTGGTGGTCGGCACTGACTGCCCTGAGATCGACTGCGCCTACGTGGCCGGCGCACTCGCCGCCCTCGCGGATCACGACGTGGTCTTCGGCCCGGCCAGAGACGGGGGCTATGGCCTCGTGGCCGCTCGCCGCCCCGTCACCGCGATCTTTCGTGGCATCGCCTGGGGCACGGCGAGCGTGCTGCGGGAGAGCCTGGCGGCCGCTGCGGCGACGGGTGTTTCCGCTGCAGTGCTTGGGCAGATCCGGGACGTGGACACGGTGGCGGACTGGCAGTGGTTCCTGGGGCGGGCGGCAGAATAGCGGCGTTCCCGCTCTGCTGATCGCCATCCTGACAGGTCCGCGCCCGATATCAGGAGCCGCGGGACATGGACTGGATGAACTGCTCGAGGCGCCGGCGGTCGGTGACGTGCATCTCGGTGAACTCGATTCCGCAGGTCAGCACGCGGCGCTGCGAGTCGAAGCTGGTATGGCGGATTTCCGCCTTGGTGCTGAGCTCGAGGAGCTTGGCAATCTGCAGCGCGCAGCTGTCCAGCGGATCGCCTTCCTGAATCGGTTGGAACTTGAACCCCGCGAACTCCGCGCGGCAGCCGCCGGACGAGATGTCGATGATGGTGCCGGGCAAGGGCTTCGCATCCCTGGCGGCGGGGTACAGGGTCACCTCGGCACCGCGGATCGCGACCCGCAGCGGCAGCTTGTAGCGCATGGCGCGCCGCCGGTGCTGGCAGAGGAGATTCTTCGGCAGGTTCACGTGGAAGTACGGAACGCTGCGCTCGGAGTCCGACTTGTGCACCTGGTTGTGGGCGCTGTGCACATAGAGGCTGCCGGTGCGCACCGACAGGGAGAACGGCCGCCCGGCGCGCAACAGCCGCATGCCCTCGCGGGGCTGCACGTCCTCGATCAGCACGGACGCGCCGTGCAGGTCCAGGACCTTGGCTTTGAATACCGAGCTGTCCTCGTCGAATCTGAGCTGCAGCTCTGCACGCTGATCCCTGAGCAGCTTGAAGATCTGCGCGACTTCCCCGGGATCGCTCAAATAACGGCTTTCGATCGCGCTCTGGCGCGGCGCGTTCGCGCCGCCCTGGGCTGCACTTTCAGCCATGACCGGTGTCCATTCCGCTCGTCCGATGCCATTTCAGTACGGCATTATTGCGAACTGCGCAGGTTCGTTCCGTTAACGGCGTGGCATTCCCGAGGGCCCCGGAGATGTCTCGTTCGAGCCGGAGCAGGCATCTCGCGACATGCCCGGCGTCCACCCGGTAGCGGCCTTCGGCAACGGCCGCCCGCAGCGCCGTTACCCGCGCCTGGTCGAACACCTCGCTTTCCCCCACGTCATCCATCGCGTCCTCGCCGCACCCGCCCCACGGGCGTAACCCGCACCCACTGGTCACCGTTGTTCCCCCCGCCGAGCGACCTGTACATACCTTCTATCGGCGGTGCGCCGGGGGACTTTAGGCAGCCGGCCCTGGAGCACTAATTTGACAACTTTTTGATCAGCGCTGTAATTCCGTAGAGCATCTCGGGTGCAGTGGGAATGGACTTAGCTGGGATCAGGGTCATCGGCGGTGATCAGCGTGCGGTGGCGTGCATGCGCGGGCTGCTGGAGTTCGTCGGTGAGCCGGTCAACGACGACGTCGAGGACGTCGCCATCGTGGTGGCGGAACGGCAAGGGCGGTGGCCGCCAGCCGCGGTGCTGCCGGGCGCGGTGATTCTGCTCGGCGACGGAGCGCCCCCCCAGGCGACGCATGTTCTGGGACGGCTGTCGGTGCCTGTGAGTCTGCCGGCTCTGCTGGACTGCCTGAACCGCGCCCACGCATACCGTCGGGACCGCAGCCTCGGCTGCAGCGCCGAGTCCCCCTTCACTCAGCTCGTCGGAGTGAGCGAATCCATGGCTCTGGTGCGGGCGAAGCTTTCCCGGGCGTGCGCGCAGGATACGCCGGTGCTGCTGACCGGCGAGACCGGAACCGGCAAGACTGCGCTGGCACGAGCCCTGCACGATGCTTCCGCGCGACGCGGCGCCCCGTTCGTACCGGTGTGCTGCGCAGCCATCCCCGATGCGCAGTTGGATAGCGAGCTGTTCGGTCACGAGCGCGGTGCCTTTCCCGGCGCCGTGTCGGCGAAGCCCGGGCGTCTCGAGCTGGCCGCCGGCGGGACACTGTTTCTGGACCAGGTGGACGGCCTGCCGTGGGCCACGCAGACACGGCTGCTGCGGGCCGTTCCAGGAACGCTCGTTCTCCCGGTTGGGCGGCAACCTGAGCTACCAGCTCGATGTGCGTATCGTCGCCGCCAGCCGGCGCGAGCTGCTGGCTCTGACCGCAGCCGGCGAATTTCGCGACGATCTCTATTACCGCCTCGGGGTGTTTCCGATGGCACTTCCCCCGCTGCGCCAGCGGCCGGAGGACGTCGCGCCGCTGACGCAGGCGCTGCTGCACCGGCTGCAGCAGCAGAAAGGCGTCCGGCTCGGCGTCACAGACGCAGCCATGGCGCTGCTCGAGCGCTACCCCTGGCCTGGCAACGTGCGCGAGCTGGAAAACCTCGTGGACCGGCTGGCCATTGAATATCCCGGTGAGATCGTGGGTCCGGCGGAGCTCCCCGACAGCTTCCGTCACCAGCCCCGGGACCCCGAGCCGGCGCTCTGCGGCTTGCCGCCTCACCTTGGGGACGGCGAGCCGAACCCCGAGGCGCTGGCCCGGCTGCCGCTCAACGGACTGGACCTCAAGGAGTACCTCGGGCGCGTGGAGCGCCGGCTCATCGAGCAGGCCCTCGACGACACCGGCAGCGTGGTCGCCAGGGCCGCCGACCGGCTGCACGTCCGCCGCACGACCCTGGTGGAAAAGATGCGCAAATACGGAATCGACCGCGGATGAGCGGGCCGGCGGAGAGCGGCAACGAAACCGCCCGCGCGCGCCTGCGCGAAGCCGCGATTCTGCTGCTCGCGATGGGTGAGGACGAGGCCGCGAAAGTCCTGAAGCTCCTCGATCCCCGTGAGGTGCAGAGGGTGGGGGCGGCCATGGCGGCGCTCGGCAAGGTTCACAGCCGCCAGGTCGATCGGGTGGTCAACCGGTTTCTGGAGACGGTGAGCGGCGAGCAGGGCGAGGCCATGGGGGCGAACGACTATTTGAAGAGCATGCTGGTGGGCGCGCTGGGAGAGCGACGGGCGCAGCCCCGCCGTGCCCTTACCCGTCGGGTCCGGTCGGCCCGCGGCCGCGCGGACGGCAGCCAGCGGGGACTGGACGCTCTGAGATGGATGAACACCGGCGCCGTCGCCGATTTCCTGCTCCATGAGCCGGTGCGTGTTCGCGCGATCGTGCTGTCCTATCTCAGCCCCGAACGGGCCGCGCAGGTCGTCGAGCTGGTGCCGGGGGACCGGGTAAAGGTCGACCTGGTCATGGAACTCGCTGACCTCGAGCCCGCCTATCCACGGGGCCTCGAGGATCTCTCACCGGCGCGGCCGCGTCGGGCGTCTCGTCACTCCGGTGCGGGCCCGGCGCCGCTGGGCGGTCCGCAAGCGGCTGCCGCGCTGGTCGGCCGCCTTGAGGAGAATACCCGGCGCGCGGTCATGGGCGAAATCCAGCGGCGCGACCAGGCGCTGGCCGAGCGCATGCTCGAGCTGCTGTCGGCGCCGGGTGACGTCGGATTACGGTCGTGACCAGGCGGAGAAACCTGAAGGTGGTGAGCGAGCTGTACGCCGCCCAGGAACAGGCCAGAGCCGATGAGCTGGCACGCTTCAACGCTGCCCGTCGCGATCATTCGCAGCGGCCCGCCGGGCCTCTGCGGACATCTCACGGCCGGCCTGCGCAGCCCGTGGACACAGCGCCCTGGCCGGAGGATCGGCTGCGCTTCGATCGATTCTTCCAACGGATGGCCGACACGGTAGACGCGCAGGAAGCTCTGGTGGAGCGCCTCAGTCGAGCCATGCAGAGCAAGCGCGGTGCGCGCTCGCGTCGCAGCAGGTCTTCCTGAACGGCTGGTGCCGATTCCTGAACTATGCTTCAGGGGCTCGTCGCCAGCAGATGATAAGTGACGCCGCAGACAAAGGAGGAATGGTTCGATGGCAATCGCTTCGCAGCTGTCCGACGACGGCATAGAGCTGACCATCCGGGTCACCGGGCGTTTCGATTTCAGCGCCCACCAGGAGTTTCGCGAGGCGTACGAGTCGCTGCCGGACCAACCGCACCGCTACCGGGTGGACATGGAAAAGGCCAGCTATCTGGACAGCTCGGCGCTCGGGATGCTGTTGCTGTTGCGCGACCACGCGGGCGGGGACAGCGCCGAGGTGGCGATCGTCAACTGCAACGCCGACGTGCGCAAGATCCTGGCGATTTCCAATTTCGAGCAGCTCTTCACCATCCACTGACCGACGATGGCGGGATCTTCGGCAGTTCGCGTTCTGGTAGCCGATGACAACCCGGTGGACAGGCTGGTGCTGTCGACGATCGTCCAGCGGGAAGGCTATGCGGTGGTGGAGGCGGTGGACGGACGCGACGCGGTGGAGAAGTTCCACCAGGAGCGGCCGCAGATGGTGCTTCTCGATGCGCTGATGCCGGGGATGGATGGCTTCGAAGTCGCCCGCCGGATCAAATGCGCAGCCGGCGAGGCATTCGTGCCGATCATCTTTCTCACCTCGCTCAGTGAAGCGGATGCCCTGGCGCGCGCGCTGGAGTCGGGCGGCGACGACTTTCTGTCCAAACCCTACAATCAGATCATCCTCAAGGCGAAGCTCAACGCCCTGCAGCGGATGCGTGCAATGCATGTCACGATGCAGTGCCAGCGAGACGAGATCGCCCGTCACCACGCGCACCTCGTTCAGGAGCAGGAGGCAGCGAAGGCGGTCTTCGACAAGGTGACTCACAGCGGCGCGCTCGCTGCTCCGTTCATCCGGCACCTGATCTCACCGCTCGCGATCTTCAACGGTGACGTGCTGCTGGCGTCGCGCAATCCGGCCGGCGACCTCTGTCTGCTGCTGGGCGACTTCACCGGTCACGGGTTGACGGCGGCAGTGGGCGCGATGCCGCTGGCGGAGATCTTCTACGGCATGTGCGAGAAAGGCTTCACAGCCGGCGAGATCGTTCGTGAGGCCAACCGGAAGCTCGGCGACATCCTTCCTAAGGGGTATTTCTGCTGCGCAACCCTTCTGGCCGTGTGCTTCGGCCGGGGGGTCGTCGAGTTCTGGAACGGCGGCTTGCCGCCCGGGTGCCTGTTCCGTCCGGGGAGCGGAGAGCTGATCCACCTGAAGTCGAGCCATTTACCTCTCGGCATCCGCAGTGACGAGGCTTTCGATGCCGGCACCACGGTGCTGGAAGTCGAGCAGGGCGACCGCTTGATCATGTGCACCGATGGCATCGTCGAAGCGCGAAACGCCGCGGGGCAAGCCTTCGGCTTCGAACGCTTCTATGGAATCGTCAGGCAGGCGGGTGCCGCCGCGAGCGGGTTCGAGGCGCTGAGGCGAGCTGTGTACGCGCACATCGGTGGCCGTGGGCGCGACGACGACATCACCTTGGTCGAAATCACCGTGCCCCCGCCGGCCGAGGTGACGGCGGGGCAGGGTGATTCGGGCGCCGGCGCAATGAAAGGCGCCCACGAGTGGCGTCTCAGCTACGAATTGGGGCCGCGTTCCCTGCGCTCCTCGAACCCGCTGCCGCTGCTGCAGCAGGCCATCGTGGAGTTTCCGCAGCTCCGCCGGCATGCCGGCGCCATTTATGCGGTGATCACGGAGTTGTACAGCAACGCGCTGGAGCACGGGCTGCTGGGGCTGGATTCGGCTCTCAAGTCGTCGGCCACTGGTTTCGCGGACTACTACGCAGCACGCCGGCGCGGGCTCGTCTCGGTGACCGGCTTCGTCCGCTTCGACCTGTGCTGCGAGACGGACGGCGGCTCGGGACGGCTCTCGATCAAGGTGACGGACAGCGGCGCCGGCTTCAACTATGAGCGCAAGCTCGCAGAGGCCAATGCCCCGGGTTGCGATGACCAGGCCTACCACGGACGCGGCCTGAAGCTGCTGGCCAGCCTGTGTCAGTCGGTGACCTACCACGGCTGCGGCAACGAGGTGGAGGTGGTTTTGGCCTGGAGTGACGACGGTGCTTGAACGATTGGATCAGCGGGTGATCGACGAGCTGAGGGGGCTGATGGAGGGCGATTTCGGCACCTTGCTGGAAGCTTACCTGAAGGACTCCGAGTACCAGCTCCACCAGGTGGCGGACGGCTGGGAAGAGGGTGATCTGGAGCGCGTGAGGCGCAGCGCCCACAGCCTGAAGGGCGCATCCAGCAACGTCGGCGCGCGCGAGCTTGCGTCCCTGTGCGGCGATCTGGAGCTGCTCGCCGTTAACGGACGGGTCGACGAGGTGCCGCAGGCGCTCGACAGGGTCCGGGCAGAGCTTCGCGAAGTCCGCGACGCCGTGGTCGCCGTGCGCCACATCCACTGAATGGCACCCGTGCGGCGCACCAGACCTTGAACGAGGTGGGACCAGATGCATCGAGGACGACGTTGACCAGCTTGCGCACGTCCGCCGCCGTGAACGACGCCAGAGCCGTCCAGGTGGTCGCGGTGAGCGGCGGCAAGGGCGGCGTGGGGAAGACCAACGTCTCGGTCAATCTGAGCGTCGCGCTCTGCATGCTCGGCCGTCGGGTGGCGCTGCTGGACGCTGATCTCGGGCTTGCCAACGTCGACGTTCTGCTGGGCCTGAATCCCGAGCGCAATCTCGCCGATGTGATGGAAGGACGATGTTCGCTGGCGGAGGTGCTGGTCGAAGGCCCCCACGGGCTGATGATCGTTCCTGCGGCATCCGGCAGTCAGGAGATGGTGCACCTCGGCGCGCTCGAGCACGCGGGGCTCATTGCCGGGTTCACCGAGATTGCCGATCACGTGGACGTGCTGGTCGTCGATTCGGCGGGCGGCATCGGCCGGACGGTGACCGGCTTTCTAGCTGCTTCTCGTGAGATCGTGCTGGTGGTCTGCGACGAGCCCACGTCCGTCGCCGGCGCGTACGCGCTGCTCGACGTTCTGGCCCGGCGTCATGGCGTCGAGCGCGTCCGCGTGCTGGCGAACATGACCCGCTCCGACGGGGACGGCGCGGCCGTGCATGCCAAGCTCGAGCATGTGGCCGGGCGATTCCTCGACGTCCAGCTCGTCTACGCCGGAAGCATCGGCTACGACGACTACGTGCGGCGCGCCGTGCAGAAGCAGCGCGCCGTCGTCGATGCCTACCCGGCCAGCCGGGTGAGCGGAGACTTCATGCGCCTGGCCGAGGCCGTGGATGGTTGGCCGACGCCTGCCTTCGCGCGCGGTCACGTGGAGTTCTTTGTCGAGCAATTGATCGGCCGGGGCATCCCCCGTGGCTGAGCAAGCAGCCCAACCGCTCGCCGCCGAGCTGGCACCGGCCCGTGCGCACCCGGACGTGCTGGTGGACCGCTACGGCTATCTGGTGAGGCGCCTGGCTCGGCACCTGGCGGTGCGACTTCCCGTCAGCGTGCAGCAGGACGACCTGATTCAGGCGGGCATGGTGGGGCTGCTGGAAGCCGCCGGCAAATACGACTGCGGCCGCGGCGCGAGCTTCGAGACGTATGCGGTGGTGCGCATCCGTGGTGCGATGCTGGACGAGCTGCGGCGCGGCGACTGGGCGCCGCGTTCGGTGCACCGCAACGGTCGTCGCGTGGCCGATGCGGTGCGCCAGGTGGAAGCGAACACCGGCATGGAGGCACAGGACAAGGACATCGCGGCTGCCATGGGCTTGTCCATCGGCCAGTACCATCGAGTCCTGGCGGACAGTTCCGGAGCGAGGCTCCTCAGCTACGAAGCGTTGCTCGAAGCCGACGAGTCCAGCGAGCCAGCGGGTCAGGAGGTTCTGGAGGAGCGTCACGAAGGGCTGGCCGTGGAGCGGCATCTGGCCGACGCCATCGCCGGCCTTCCGGAACGCGAGCGTCTGGTGCTCGCCCTGTACTACGACGAGGAGCTGAACTTGAAGGAGATCGGCGCGGTGATCGGCGTCGGCGAGTCCCGGGTGAGCCAGATCATGAGCCAGACAACGTTGCGGCTTCGCGCGCGCCTCGCACCATGGATGAGCGACTGAGCTGCCGCGGCCGTGTGGCCGGTCAGGCGTAGCCGGCGGCGGTATCGCGGATGCGGCCGACCATCGCCCGCAGACCATTGCCGCGGGTAGCAGAGAGGTGACTCAGCAGATCGAGCTCTTCGAACAGAGCGTCGATGTCGTAGTCGAGGATCGCCCGGGGCGTGCGTCCGTCGTAGGCGGCGAGGACGATGGCAATGAGCCCTCGGACGATGTGGGCGTCGCTGTCGAGGGACAGGTGCATGACGCCGCTGTCGGGATCGCGTTCGCTCACCAGCCACACCTGACTCTGGCAGCCGCGAACCAGGTGCTCCTCCGTCTGGTTCGCCGGGTCCATGTGCGGCAGGTCTTTGCCCAGGTCGATCACGAACCGGTACTTGTCCTCCCAGGAGTCGAAGAACGAGAACGCTTCGCGAATCTCCTCGACGCTCATCGGTCCGGTGTCGGTATTGCTCATCAGAAGATCCCCAGCTCGAGCTGAGCCTCCTCGCTCATCATGTCCCGTGACCACGGCGGGTCGAACACCAGCTCCACGTCCACGCCGGCGACGTTCGGCACCTGGGCCACTCGCGACTTCACGTCTTCGACCAGCACCGGGCCCATCCCGCAGCCCGGCGCGGTGAGCGTCATCCGGATTCGCACCCGGCCGTCGCCGCCGGCCTCGCAGTCGTAGACTAGACCCAGGTCGACGATGTTCACGGGAATCTCCGGATCGTAGACGGTGGCCAGCGCTTCGTGCACCTGGTCCGGGTCCACGTGGCCGTCGGGCCGGGGCTCGAACTCCAGCCGCTGGGGCTCGAAGCCCAGCGCATCGGCATCCGTGCCGTCCACCCGGGCCATATTGCCGTTCACCACCACCGTGTAGGTGCCGCCCAGGTTCTGGGTCAAGGTCACGAACGTGCCCCCCGGGATGGTGATGGGATCGCCGGTAGGAACCAGGCGAGCGGGGCAGTCCCGGTGCAGGGGTACCAGACGTTTCTGCACATGCGCTCCGAATTCAGCCTTCGGCGACGGCGAAGCTTTCGCCGCAGCCGCAATAGGTGGAGGCATGTGGATTCTTGAACTTGAGGCTCGCGTTCAGCCCCTCGGTTACGTAGTCCACCTCGGTGCCTTCCACCAGCCCGGCGTCTTCCTCGCGCACGTACAGGGTCAGCGAATCGCCCACGCGGTAGGCGCGGTCGGTGTCGCCGGGAGCGTCGATATAGTCCAGGGTGTACATGTAGCCGTTGCAGCCGCTCTCCTTGACGCCCAGGCGCAGGAACGGGCGGCCGGACTGCTCGACCTGACGGTGCAGATGGGCCAGGGCCGGTGTGGTCACGCGTATGGCTTTCGGGTCGAAACTGCTGACGGTCATGGTGGTTGTTTCCATTGCTATCGTAGTGTCGAGTGCGATCAGAGGAATGTCTGTGCCTTCTCGACCGCTTTCAACAGGGCATCCACGTCGCTCCTGTCATTGTAGAGACTGAATGCAGCGCGTACGGTTCCGGGAACGCCGAGGCGCTCCATGAGCGGCATGGCGCAGTGATGGCCGGTACGCACCGCCACGCCCTGCTGATCGAGCAGGGTGCCGATGTCGTTGGGATGGCTGCCCTCCACCAGAAACGAGACGATGGACACCCGTTCCCGGGGCTCGCCCACCAGGCGGACGCCGGGGATCTGCTTGAGCCCACTCACTGCCAGCGCTACCAGGTCGCGTTCGTGTGCCGCGGCCTCCGCTGGAGGTACGCTGCGAAGAAACTCCACCGCCGCGCCGAAGCCGATGGCGCCGGCGATGTCGGGGGTGCCGGCTTCGAATTTGTAAGGCAGCCCCTGGTACGTGCTGGCTTCGATCGTGACCCGCTCGATCATCTCGCCGCCGCCCTGCCAGGGGGGCATTTCCTCGAGCAGGTGGCGCTTTCCGTACAGCGCGCCGATGCCCGTGGGGCCGAACATCTTGTGGCCCGAGAAGGCATAGAAGTCGCAGTCGAGGGCCTGGACGTCCACCGGCAGGTGCGCTACGGCCTGAGCGCCGTCCAGCAGAACCAGGGCGCCGGCATCGTGGGCGGCGCGTATCAGCTCGGCCACCGGGTTGACGGTGCCGAGGGCGTTGGAGACGTGCCCGAGCGCCACCAGCGCCGTGCGCTCGCCGAGGCGGCGGTGGAAATCCTCGACGTCCAGCTCGCCCTGGTCGGTGACGTCGCAGGCGACCAGCCGTGCACCCGTGCGCTGGCACAGCATCTGCCAGGGCACGATGTTGGAATGGTGCTCCATGACCGAGATCAGAATTTCGTCGCCGGCGCGGACACGCGAGGTCAGCCCGTTGGCCGCCAGGTTGATGGCTTCTGTGGTCCCGCGGGTGAAGATCACCTGGGCGGCGTGCTCGGCGCCGATCAGTTGCCGCAGCCGTTCCCGGGCGGTCTCGAAGCCGCGGGTGGCCCGACCCGCCAGCGCGTGGGCGGCGCGATGCACGTTGGCGTTGTCGTGCTCGTAATAGTCGGTGATGGCGCGAATCACCTCCCGGGGCTTCTGGGTCGTGGCAGCGCTGTCCAGGTACACGAGCGGCGCGTCGCCGACGCGCTGGTCGAGGATGGGGAAATCCGCGCGGACGTCGATCACGCCAGCGCCTCCCGGAAGCGCGCGGCCACGGACTCCGCCAGCGGGCCGTCCAGGCATTCGCGGACGAACGCGTGGGACAGCATCTTGCGGGCGTCCGCTTCGGCGATACCGCGGGCGGTGAGGTAGAACAGGGCGGCGGCCGAGAGCTGCCCGACGGTGGCGCCGTGGGCGCAGGAGACGTCGTCGGTGTAGATCTCGAGCTCGGGCTTGGTGTTCATCTCGGCGTCCTTGTGAAGCGCCAGATTGCGGTTCGTCAGGTTCGCATCGCTCCCCGGCGCGTGCCGGTGAATGTGAATGCGGCCGTTGAAAACGCTCTTGCCCTTCCCAGCGCCGATGCCGTGGAACTTCTGCCGACTGACGGTGCGGGCCGCCCGATGCTCGACCACGAGCTGCTGGTCCAGGTGCTGGCCGTGCTCCACCAGGTAGGCGCCCGCCATGTCCGCACGTGCACCAGGCCCGTCGAGCACCACGTGCACCTCCGTTCGACGGCGTTTGCCGCCGACGGTGCTGTGCTCGAGCCGGTACTGCCCGTCGCGCTGTACTTGCACGCTCTGCAGGGCGTAGTGCGCCGAGTCGCCGTGCAGGGCGGCGCGGTGGTGGCACAGCCGCGCGCCGGGACCGACGGCCGCGTGTCCGATCTGGGCCAGGAAGCCGTCGCTCTCGGTCAGATGTTCCACCACGGTCAGCGAAGCGTTGGCCGCCAGCACCAGGAACACGGGCGCCATGCCCGAGCCCGGATAGCGAATCTCCAGCGGCTCCTTCACTTCGCCCCTGACCTCGACCAGCCAGCCGTCAACGGCGCGCAGCAGCGCCAGATCCGCCAGCGGGTGCCGGTCGGGGTTCATGTGGTCGGCGACCAGGCGCTGGATCGAGGCCTGCGCGGCGCCGTCCAGCGCGGCCAGCGACCGGGCCCGAATGCCCGGCTGTTCATGGCCCGCCAGCGCCGGCAGACCGGCGGCCGCGTCCGCCGGGGCTTCCGCCATGCTCTCCAGGAACCCCTTGATGGGCGTGTACTTCCACAGCTCGCGGGTGAGACCCGTGTGCAGGTTATCGCCCGCGCGGCGCCGGAGCTCGCCTTCGTTCAGCCAGGATCGCTGACCGGCGGACGGGCCGATCACCTCGTCCACCGCTGGAAGCTGAACGGCCTTCATGACGCCAGCCACGCGTAGCCGCGTTCTTCCAGCTCCAGGGCCAGCGCCTTGTCGCCGGACCGGGCGATCCTGCCTTCCGTCAACACGTGCACGTAGTCCGGCACGACGTGATTGAGCAGCCGCTGGTAGTGGGTGATGAGGAGCACCGCGTTGTGCTCGTCCCGGTAGCCGTTGACGCCGCGCGCCACCACCTGCAAGGCATCGATGTCGAGCCCCGAGTCGGTCTCGTCCAGCACGGCGAGCACGGGCTGGAGGAGCAGCATCTGGAGGATCTCGTTGCGCTTCTTCTCGCCGCCGGAGAACCCTTCATTGACTCCGCGCTTCAAAAACTCCTGGCTGAGCCCCAGACCGTCGGCAAGACCGCGCACCCGTTTCATGAACTCCACGGCGGACAGGCCGGCCTCACCGCGGGCGGCGTGGATGCTGTCCAGCGCGCCTTTCAGGAACTCCATGTTGCTTACGCCGGGGATCTCCACCGGGTACTGGAAGGCAAGGAACAGGCCGAGGTGCGCCCGTTCCTCCGGCTCGAGCGCGGTGAGATCACGGCCGAGGAAGCGCACCTCGCCGTCTTCGATCTGATAACCCTCGCGCCCGGCGAGTACGTTGGCCAGGGTGCTCTTGCCGGAGCCGTTCGGCCCCATGATGGCGTGCACCTCCCCGGGCGCAATGATCAGATCCACACCGCGAAGTATAGATTCCCCTGCAACATTAACATGCAAGTTATTGATTTCTAATATGTTCATCCTATGGCTCCTTCCAGGCTTACCTCGAGGAGCTTGCCGGCCTCCACGGCGAATTCCATGGGCAGCTCGCGGAACACGTCCTTGCAGAATCCGTTGACGATCATGCTCACCGCCTTTTCCGGATCGATGCCGCGCTGCCGGCACAGAAAGAGCTGTTCGTCACTGACCTTCGACGTGCTGGCCTCGTGCTCGATGATGGCGGTGGGGCAGCGGTTCTCGATGTAGGGGAACGTGTGGGCGCCGCACTCCGGTCCGATCAGAAGGGAATCGCACTGGGTGTAATTGCGCGCGCCGTGGGCAGTGGGCGAGGTGCGCACCAGCCCCCGATAGCTGTTGTTGCTGCGGCCGGCGCTGATGCCCTTGGAGATGATGGTGCTGCGGGTGTTTCTACCCAGGTGAATCATCTTGGTGCCGGTATCCGCTTGCTGGAAGTTGTTGGTGAGCGCCACCGAGTAGAACTCGCCCACGCTGTCGTTGCCCCTGAGCACCACGCTCGGATACTTCCAGGTGATGGCGGAGCCGGTCTCCACCTGCGTCCAGGAGATCTTCGCGCGGTCGCCGAGGCAGGCGCCGCGCTTGGTGACGAAGTTGAAGATGCCGCCCCGGCCCTCGGCGTCGCCCGGGTACCAGTTCTGCACGGTCGAGTACTTGATCTGGGCGTCCTCATGGGCGACCAGCTCCACCACTGCGGCGTGGAGCTGGTTCTCGTCGCGCATGGGCGCCGTGCAGCCCTCCAGATAGCTGACGTAGGCACCCTTCTCGGCGATGATCAACGTGCGCTCGAACTGGCCCGTGTTCTGGGCATTGATGCGGAAGTAAGTTGACAGCTCCATGGGACAGCGCACGCCCTCGGGCACGTAGACGAACGAGCCGTCGCTGAACACGGCGGAGTTGAGCGCCGCGAAAAAGTTGTCGCCCACCGGCACCACGCTGCCGAGGTATTTCTTCACCAGCTCCGGATGGTGCTGCACGGCCTCGGAGATGGAGCAGAAGATCACCCCGGCTTCGTGCAGCTTCTCCTTGAACGTGGTGGCGATGGAGACGCTGTCGAACACGGCATCCACGGCCACATTGCTCCTGACAGTCCCTGTGGGTGCGGCCCCTGTGGGAGCGGCCTCCCGGCCGCGATCGCTCTCTGTAGGATCAGCCTCTGTGGGAGCGGCCTCCCGGCCGCGATCGCTCTCTGCATCCTTGGAGCGTGCCCAGCCGCTGTGGGAGCGGCCTCCCGGCCGCGATCGCTCTCTGCAGCACCCGCACCCGCACCCGCACCCGCATCCGCCGGCGCCTTGCCCTTGACCACGCCAGCCAGAATTTCCTGCTCGTGCAGGGGGATGCCGAGCTTCTCGTAAGTGCGCAGCAGCTCCGGATCCACCTCGTCGAGCGACCTCGGCCCCTCGCCCTGTGACCGGGGAGCCGAGTAATAGGAAATGGACTGGAAGTCGATGGGCGGAAAGTTGACATTCGCCCAGTGCGGGTGCGGCATCTCGAGCCAGCCCCGGTAGGCCTGAAGCCGCCACTCGGTCAGCCAGTCCGGCTCTTTCTTTTTGCGCGAGATGAACCGCACGACGGACTCGTCGAGCCCGGGGGGCAGGGTGTCCGACTCGATGTCGGTGATGAACCCGGCCTGATATTCCCGTTTGACCAGCGCTTCTACAGAGGTATCGGCCACGGCGTACTGCTTGCTCCCTTGCACTTCGCTTAACGAGGATATTGTAACTGTCCATCCCGGAGACATACCAGACTGTTTTACTCGGGTATTCCGCCGACTGGACCGGAGGCTCAGGGAATGGAACCATTCCCGCCCCGAAACGAGGGGAAGCGCGATGCTCCGGGTCATGCTGATCGGCGGCAGCTCCCATGTCGGCAAGTCCACCTTGGCGGCGTCGCTGGCGTCGACGCTGGGCTGGCCCGCGGCCTCCACCGACCGCCTCGGCCGTCACCCCGGCCGGCCGTGGCCGTCGGTGCCCGAGCACGTGGCCGAGCACTATCTGAAGCTGTCGCCGGCAGCCGTCTACCAGTTTCTGCTCGTGCACCACGAGAATCTGTGGCCGCGCATCGCCGAGCTGATTTCCCGGCATGGCGGCGACCCGGCAGCGGGCCCGCTGGTCCTCGAAGGATCGGCGCTCCGGCCAGAGCTCGTAGCCGCGGTCCTCGACGCCGGAACCGCTACCGTGGTGCAAGCGGTCTGGCTCGTGGCGACGCCGGACCTCATCCGCCGCCGCATCGTTGGCGACAGCGGCTTCGCCACGGCGTCCGCCCGCTCGCGGCGGATGATCGAGGCGTTCGTCGGCCGCTCGCTCACCGACAACGAGCAGATCGCAGAGCAGGTCAGGCGCCTGGGACTGCACTGGCTGGACGCTGCGAACCGGGACGACCTGACGACGTTCGCGGCAGCCGCGGTACGGGATGCGGGCGGCGGCGGGAATGGCTAACATCCGCCGCTTCTTGACAGAACGGTAACCACGCCTCATGCCGAAGCTCGAGCGGCTCCCCGAACCCAACATCTATCAGGCTTATGGCATCTACCTGCTGGAGTCGAAGCACCGGCTGATCCGCCGTCTGAAAAAGGCCTATCAGCCGTCGGTTCACGGTCACAAGACCTGGAGCGCGAGCTTTCTGCTGATGGATTACCTGCAGCACGAGCCCTTGACCCGGCGCGCCCGGGTGCTGGAGGTGGGCTGCGGCTGGGGTCCCGGCTCGGTGTTCTGCGCCAGCCGGTTCAAAGCTCAGGTGACGGCGCTGGACATCGACAAGGACGTGTTTCCCTTCCTCGAGGTGCTGGCGGCGCTGAACGACGTGGAGGTTGCCTCCCGATTCGGACGCTTCGAGAAGCTCACCTCCGAGGACCTGTCCAGATTCGATGTGGTGGTCGGCTCGGACATCTGTTTCTGGGACAAGATGATCAAGCCGCTGAACCGTCTGGTCAGCCGGGCCCTGGACGCCGGGGTCAAGCGGGTGATCATCACCGACCCCGGTCGGCCGCCATTCTACGAGTTCTGCGATCTGGCACGCCGGCAGCACCGGGTGGAGCTGACCGAATGGTACGCCACCGAGCCCGAGTACTTCGCGGGGGAAGTGGTGGAGATCCGGCCAGGGAGCAAGAAGCAGCGGCAGGCGGCCGCTGGCGCGGTTGAGAAGAAAGCGTGCCGGAACGCGGCGCCCCGCCGCCGCGGAGCCGGCCGCGGGCTCAGCTGTCGGCGGAGATGAACGTCTTCAGCTGGTGCGCCATGCTGTTGCAGGCCGAAGCCCGGACCCGGGCGATGAACGGCAGCGGCACCACCACCGCCGGCATGTAACTGGTGCCGACGGCATCCGAGCTGATCTTGCCCACCGCCTGGCCCGGTTCGGATGTCCCACACCGATGCCTCGTAGGACGCGTTGTTTTCCCACGTGAGGAAGCCGAAGCAGCCTGCACCGGCGGTGGTGAGGCTGCAGGTCATCGAGCCCCCCGAGTCCGTCCGGTCCGTGTCCCCCTGGATCCACACCAGGTAGTGCAGGCCCAGCTCCTTGAGGCGTTGGCGAGATAGGGCTGGGAGATGATCTCGGGCAGGTCGGAGGTGTGCACCGGCGCCGTTCGGGGCTCGAACCACGGGAACATGGCGTCGCGGAAGGCCTGCTCGTCGATCACCTTGATGCCGTCGCCGCCGTGGCTCACGCCGTGGCTCACGCAGGACACGAAGCCGAGCTCGGTCTCGGAATTGGACGGCAGGCTGCGGCGGCCGAGCACTACGATGGATTCGCCGTCGCCCATGCCGGTGTTGCCTTGGCGAATCTCCTGAACGGTAGATGTCACGCAGCCTGCCAGCGGCAGGGCGGCAGCGAGGGCCAGCACGGCGAGCAGGCGGGAGCCGAGTCCGATTGAGCGTCATGACGAAGTGCCTCTCAACTCGGCTTTCAGCCAGGTTCTCACTGCGGGTACCGTCCGGAACTGGACGGTGAAGAATGCCATCGCATCGCGAAGAGCGGCAAGCGCGGCGGCCTCCAGAGCGGGGTTGCGGCTCTTCAGGCCGTAGTTGCTGGCGTTGGCCTTACCGTAGGCCGTCATCGGCCATTCGCCCACCACCGAACCGTCCCGGTCGCGAAGCTGGAATCGGTAGCGGACCCAGACTTCGAAGTAACTGGTGCGGGTCTGATCCGGCGTGGAGAACTGCACCTCCTCGATGGTCGGCACCAGCACCCCGTCGACTTCGCCGCCGGGCGAATCGGGGAAGCCACCGGCTGGACCGCTTGAACATCCCGGACAGCAGGTTGTCGAACATGTTGGTCTGAGCGGTACCCAGATCGATCTGCCACTCGCCGCTGTCCTCGAGCTTCTTCTTGAAGACGTAGTTCACCAGATCATCCGACAGGTACACGCCCATGGTCAGCGGCAGCCGCTGCACCAGCGGCACGGGAAGCACCGGCGGCACCGAGACGCGGGCACCGCCGCAGCCGCCGAGCACGAGCATCCCGAGCGCGAGCATGGTCCACAGGGCAGGCCGCCGCGCCGCGCGGGGTGGGCGCTCACGCCGGGTCACTGGTCCTTCCCTTCGCTCATCCCATCCCCTTCCGGGTCGTTCTTTCCTATCTTATGCAGAAGCCTCCTACAGAAACGCTACGACGGCAAGCCGCTCCTGCGATAGGCCCCAGAATAAAGACCGCGAACGATCACTGTAATTCCGTGAGGCCGACGAAGGTCCCGCCGTTCTCGTAGGCCAGGTCGCGCAACAGCGCCGCGAAACGGTAGACGCGCCCGGAGGGATACTCGAGGTAGACGGGAAAGCCCACGGCGTTGATCCGGACCAGCCGCCGGCCATTCTTGTCCGGCCGATTCAACGCCGTTCACCTGGTGCATCACCTGTTCGATGGAGCGGCCGGTGAAGTCGTCGCCCATGACGTAGATGCTCATGGGCTTGCCCGGGGTATAGAAGCTCTTGATGGCGGCCTCGATGCCCTCCACGGGGCTGGAGTTCGAGAACGGGCTCCAGTTCTGCAGCCTCTGCACGATGGCGTCCCGCCGGGACGGAGAGTCCGGCATCCACTTGCCTGCGAAGTTGGGAAACAGATAGTCGCCCATGTCGTCCATGACCTGGATGCCCTTCAGGTTGGGGTAGATGGCCAGCGTCTCCCGCACCTTGTCGAGCAGCGCCCCCCAGGCGGCATTGAACATGCTTCCGGACGTATCGATCACGAACAGCAGGTATTCGCTGTCCACCTCGATGCCGCCCACCAGGTCGGTCTTGCGGCGGAAGTCCACCCCCAGAAGCCGCTCCATCTCGTCGGTCAGCGTCTGCTTGGCGGCGGCGAGCTGCTCCGTGGCCTTTTTGTCCTCCTTCCGCTGCGAAACCGTGGTGTCGTAGCGCCCGAGAATCTCCGTGAGCTGCCGCTCGAGAATCGACACCTGCTCGAGGTTGTCGTTGAGCTGACTGTCGGCATCGTTGACCTGGCGGCGAAGCTCCTTGATCTGGCCGCGGATCTCGTAGAGGGTCTTCTGGTGTTTGGCGATCTGGCTGTCCAGATCCACCTGGCTGCGCTCGAGCAGCACCGGCTGCACGGTCTTGGAGATGATCAGCAGCAGAATGATGGCGCCGAAACCGCAGGAGATGACGTCCAGGAACGACAGCCCGAACTCGGCGATGCCGCGCCTTCTGCGTCGGCGGCTCACGGCCAGTCCCTCGACGGTGACAGGAAGGCGCCGCCGCTGGTGCGCGCCAGGTTCCAGAACGCCGCAGCGGCCATGGGATCGCCTTCCATGGGGAACAGCAGGATGTTGACGGGCATGCCCTTCGGCAGCTTGGCGGTGGCGTCGGTGTAGAGCTTGAGCCGGTCGCGGCCACTGATGGTGTTCTCCCGCGGCGGCTTCTCTCCCTGGGTGGGCAGGGAGTCGGTGATCAGGTAGACGTTGTCCGGCAGCGGGCTCATGGCGTTGATGGCGTCCACCAGGTTGACCAGGCTGCTGCCCCCGGCGGGATCGCGGACTTCACCGCCTCGACTCCGGCATTCAGCTCACGGCCTTCACCGAGCGGTATCCACCCCTTGTCGTGTTCCGGCACCAGCGAACGGGCCTCGGTGTTGAACCCGTAGATCTGGAAGTTGGCGTCGAGGGGAAGCTGGGCCGCCAGCCATTCCACCGTGCGCACCGCCCGCTGCCATTTCTCGGAGCGGCGCTTCTTGTCGTCGCTCATGTTGCGGCGCCGGATAACGTTGACGATCTTGTCATCCAGCATGCTGGCGGAGGTATCGAGGGCGATCAGCACGTGCTTACCGCCCACCTTGAGCCCCGTCAGGTACTGGCGGTCGCCCTCGCCGGTGAAGCTGCGCACGTGGCTGCCCGTGTTGGCCTTGGCGCTCGCCTTCAGACGATCGAGCTCCCGCTCGCGGGTGTTCACGTCGGACTTCAGCTCGTTCAGGCTCGAGCGCTCTGCCATCGACTCCTTCTGCAGCTTCTGGATGTCCTCCTTGCGCGATTCGATGACGCTTCGGGTGCTCACCAGTTTCCGGTGTGACTCGTCCAGCCGCTGCTTCACGGCATCCATGCGCTGCTGGAGCTGGAACAGGTTCTTCTGGCCCTGCTGGACCTGGTAGTCGAGCATGCGAACTTCCGCCAGGCGATCCTTGTTGACGGTCTTGGTCTCCTCCTGCGCGCTGTGGTTGATGATCAGAAAGATCAGCACCACGGCCCCGAATCCGCAGGACATCACGTCCAGGAAGGACAGCGAGAAGACGTTCAGCTCGCGGCGCGCCACGACGTCACTCCCGGACGTGGATGAGCAGATATTCCTGCTCGCCGACCGCGACCCGGTCGCCGGCGGTGACCGCGCCCGGCCGTTCCAGCGGCGCACCGTTCAGCCGGAGCCCGGGCTCGGCCTCGATCATCACCCGGCCGTTCTCCCGGTGCACGGGCAGTGGCGCGTCCTCCAGCGGCCAGGCTTCGTGACCGCGCAGCGCATGGGTGGGTGCCGCTGACGCTTCCGGTACGCGTGCGGGTTCGGGTGTCGAGGTCGACGCCTGGCGGGGCAGGCGGGTGACCAGCCGCAGCTCGCCGTCCTCGGGGACGATCAGCCGCAGATGGTTCAGGCACCCGCGGGTCAGCGCATCGGCGGCCAGCGGGACGGCGCGGATCTCGAGGGCGTCCAGAGTCCGCTGCAACCCCGGCAACCGGGCGCTGCGGGCGCTCAGGAACAGCTCCGCGCCCCGCGGCACCACGTCGGCGAGCTGGCGCATGCGCTGGTTCGCCTTGTCCTCCAGAACGCCTCGCCCCAGCTCCACCCGCCGCGTGTGATCGGCATGAATGATTTCGACCACCAGCTCGCGGTCACCGGCCCCCCGTTCGATCCAGTCGTAGACCTGGTTGAACAGCTGCTGCTCGGTGGCCGCGGCGTGCAGCGGATCGAAGCGGGTCTCGCTGACGAAGCGGTCGGCGATGACGTTGATCCAGGCGTCCAGCAATCGAGTGAGCCCGCACTCGGGTACTTCCTGCGCAGACGTCTTGCTGAGCTCGGTTTCCGAGTCGATGGCCGTGATCACCGCCCGCTGCAACATGACGTCCAGGTGGTAGGCACGCGCCGGCACATCGTGGGTCGACATGGCGGCCACCGCGGCGTCGACGAATCCGGCGACCCCGATGCCCAGCTCCTGGAGCACGCCGAGCAGCACGCCGAGTTGGTCCGGAGACAGGATGCCGGGCACTGCCAGCAACACGTCGCCGCCCTCGGCTTCCACCAGCGGCTTGAACGTCATCAGGTGCAGGTACACCAGGTCGGCGTGGTTACGGGCCCGCCGGCCCGGCACCGGGAGCGGATCGGCGGAGAGGCGGGAGAAGTACTGCTGATTCACCTGACGCGGATGGATGCGCGACAGACGCAGCGCGTCCTCGCCGAACCGCACGTCGTCGTCCAATACCACCGCGATGCCGGGGGAGCGGTGCAGCACCGTGTGATCGCGGTAGAGCGTCACACCGCAGTCGTTGAGCTCCAATATGCAGGTCATGTATGTCGTACCTGCATGTGCCGGATCAGACGCTGGTCGGCATAGCTGTGCACGTCCAGCACCAGGCGCTCCTGAATGAGCTGAAGCTGGTGCATCATGAACATCAGCACGATGCTGATGACCAGGGCCACGAACGTCGAGTTGAAGGCGATGCCCAGGCTCGCGGTCACGCCGGCGATGTCGCCCTGCACCGCGCGGTACGCCTGCCCAAGCGCCAGGCCGATGCCGCGCACCGTGCCGATGAAGCCGATGGACGGGATGGCCCAGGCGATGTAGCGCACCATGGACAGCTCACTGTCGAGACGGTCGGTCTCGGCGTCGCAGTTGGACTTCACCGCCTCGGAGACGTCCTGAACATTGCGGGTCGAGGCGAAGCGCTGCAGGGCCGCCTGCAGGGTTCGCGGCAGCAGGCACTCCTGTGTGCTCACCGGCAGCGCCTGAATGCTGCGGGCGTATTCGCGCGTATCCTCCGGCAGCACGCTCATGCCCTCGCTGATCGGCACCAGATCCTGCTGCAGCAGGTTCCGCTCCCGGAACGCCTGGCGGAACTTGTAGCCCATGATGGCCATGGCCCAGAACATGAGCACGACGCACGACTCCTGCTCGTAATCCTTGAGAATCACGTACAGTGAGGGGCCCTCGACCTCGTGGTGGCCCTCTGCGGCCATCTCCGCCTCGTGCGCGACGATGGCGCTGGCGTTCGGCCGGATGACGGTGATGTAGACCAGATGCACCAGCACCAGGGAGATCACCAGGGCGGAAACCTGGTAGATCAGCTCGAACGGAATCTGTCGCTTCATTGCCGGTACCGCCGCGGGCCGGGTGCCGCGGGGGGTGCGGTCATTGTCGTAGGCTTCCACCGATTGCAACTCGCTGTATATTGATCATATGTCGACCGGGAAAGAGACTGCGTAGTCCGCGGAGATCTCCTCGCTGGGGATGAACTCACCGTTGGCTTTGCTGCCCTGCTTGGCGCCGGCTGTGGGCTTTCCTGCCGTGGCCGATGCTTTGTCGGCGGCCGCCGCACCCCCGGGCGTCGGCGCCTGTGCACTGGCTGGTGCGCCGTCCGCCGGGGCCGCTTGGCCGACGCCCTCGGCCGGTGCGGCCGGATCGTCCGCCGCGGCCAGCGGCGCCACTACCGCCAGTGCGGCCAGCAACGTTGCCCCAACCAGCCGCCTCGACAATTCCCTCAGATCGTTCACGGCGCCTCCGCGAAACGTGCAATTCTGAATCCCAGGTCGTCCCGGCCGTCGCTGCCGTAGTCCCGGAACGACACGCGCAGATCGGTGATGGTGCCGTTCATCCAGCTCGACCCCCGGATCACATGGTAGTCGCCCTTGTCGGGACCGGTGGGATCCGTGGCATCCGCGTCGCTCGGGATCTCGTAGAAGTCGTTGGTCCATTCCGCCACGTTGCCCGCCATGTCGAAAAGGCCGAGGGCATTGGCCGGGAAAGTGCCCACCGGCGCGGCCACGATGTGGTTGTCGTTGTAGCCGAAGATGATGCGGCCCACCAGGTTGGACGCGGCGCGGTCCGCAAAGTTGCCGTAACGGTCCGGCGGTGGCAAGTTCGCGCCCCAGGGAAAGCGCAGATCCTGCTCGGGCACACCGGTCTGGCGATATGCCCAGGCCCACTCCGCCTCGGTGGGCAGCCGGTAACCCGTGGCAATGGCGTTGATGGCCACCACCTTGCCGTCCTTTATCTGGTAGAAGTGAGGCAGACCGTCCAGATCGGAAAGCCAGTTGCAGTAGGCGGCGGCTTCCTGCCAGCTCACGTGCACCACCGGCTGGTCCGGTTCGTTCAGATCGTTGTCGTGGAACGAGCCGGAGTCGTGGTCGCCGACGAAGCGCCGGTACTCCTTGTTGGTGACCTCGTTACGGCCGAGATAATACAGGCGCGTCAGATTCACCTTGTGCAGGGTCTCGTTGGCGCGGCGTCCGGGCTCCCGCCGGGAGGCGCCCATGGTGAAAGTCCCCGGGTGAAGCAGCACCAGTTCCTGACCCACCGCCGTCTTCACCGTGGGCGTCAGCGCCGCCAGCCGCGCGTCCTCCACTGTCAGCAGGCGCACCTTGAGCTCCTGGGTCAATCCGTCCCGAGGGGTGATCTTCGTGCTGTAGCCGGCGTAGCCGTCCAGGCGGACCTCCACCTGCTGCGGCCGGGTGGGCAGATCGATGGTCTGATTCGCCGGACCCATGTCCCGCCCGTTCACGTACAGGTGAGCTGCCTCTGGACGCGCCTGCACCACCACCTTGCCGGTCAGCTCCTCGAGTTCCAGATTGATGGTCCGGTCCGCGCCGGAGGGCAGGTTGATCGTGCGCTCCGCGCGGGCATAGCCGGAGCGGAAGGCCTGCAGGCGGTGCGGCTCCCCGGACCGGATCGCCAGCTCGACGGGGGTGCCACCCTTGAACTCGCCGTCCAGGGTGATGCCGGCGCCCGGCGGATCGGACCGTACCGTCAGCAGGCTGTCAGCCCGCACCAGCTTCACCGGATCGAGCTGACGTTGTTCCTGGGCAGCCACCAGAATACGCTGGCGATAGCTCTTGTGCCCCGGCGCCTTCAGGCGGATTTCGTGCTCACCGGCGATGATCTGCACCACGGCCGGCGTCTGCTGGCCGGTAGGCTGATCGTCGACGAAGATCGCCGCGCCCGCGGGCTCCGTCTTCACCGTCACGTCTGCCCAGTTGGGAAGCAGGCTGCCGCGGATGGTCTGAGGGTGCTGCATTCCCTCAACGTGGTCGGCGACCTCGAGGGGCTGGTAGCGGTCGCGGGTGAAGGTGACCTTGACCGGGCCCGCCGGCACCGCCACGGGGTCGGTGGGGGTAACGCCCACGGTGCGACCGCTCATGCTCACCGTGGCCCCCGGAGGGTCGCTCTCGAAGGTGACCCGGCCGGGCAGCTTGGTGAGCTCGAAGCGGTGAGTCTGGTCGCGCTGCTCGTTGACGGTCACCGTACCGGTGAACGGCTGGTAGCCGGGGGCGGTGGCGGTGATGCGGTACTGGCCTTCGCGGAGCAGCCAGACATCGCCGAGCTGAAAGCGCAAGCCGCTGGCGACCGTGGCGCTGGCGTTTGCAGGCTCGAACTCGAGCCGGACCGAGCGGGCGGTGAACAGGAACCACAGCACGGATCCAACCACCAGCACCGCGACGAGCAGGACCATCTGCAACGGCGTGAGCGGAAGGCGCCGACGGCGCACTTCCTCTGTCGGCTGATAGCTGACCGGACGAATGATGTCGCCGGCGGCCTCGCGCTCACTTTCCCGTCGCGGTGAATCCGTCACAGACTTTCGACGCAGCGGATATCGACGGGGTTCATGTTGGGGCGCACGACGATCTGCTCGCGCACGTCGCGGCAACCGTCGCGGCTGCCGATGACGGTGTAGGCGCCGGGTCGCAGCTCCAGCCGCTTCTCGTCGAAGCTGCCCAGCGAGCCGACCGTGGACAGGGTCACCTCGGTCTGGTTGTCCGAGCGCAGGATGACGGGCACCGGATGCCCGTAGGTGTCGAGGGTGGCGCGCACGTCCTCGATCTGGCTGGCCAGATGCGGTCCGCGAGGCTCGAGATCTTCCGCCCGGGCGAGAATCTGCTCCGCTTCCCGGTACAGCTTGTCGGAGGACAGCCGCTCCGGGTTCTCGAGAATGCTTGCCAGCGTCGCACGGGTGTGGGCCTGGTTCTCTGCCTCGGCACGTCCCTGCTGGGCGAACTGAATGGTGGGATCCACGTCGAGCACCTTGGAATACAGCGACGCGGCATCTTCCCAGCGCTCGTCGGCCACCGCCTGTTCGGCTTCGGCTTTCAGCGTCCGGATGCGGGCGACATCCGAGCTCTTGGTCACCTGCTCGAGCCCGCCTTTGGCGACGGTGTTGCCCGGGTCGAGCTTGAGCACCTCGGAGAACGCCTTACGGGCGTCGTCGAAGCGTTCACTATCGAGCCGATCGAAGCCCCTGGACAGAAGCTCCCGCACCTGCGCTGCCCTGCGCCCCTCGGCCACCCGCTGGGCTGCTTCGTCGAGACCGGCGGTCGCGGGATCGAGGTCCTTCACCTGCCGGTAGGTCGCCGCCGCCGCCTGCCAGTCGTCGACCAGCTCCTGATTACGGCCCTGGCGCATGAGCGTATTGATGCGGGGGAGCAGGGCAGCGCGCGCCTTACCGGCGGCCACCCGCGGGTCGTTGGGCGCGATGGCCTCCGCCAGGGTATAGGCGTGGTCGGCGGCCGCCGGGTCGCGGGCAGCGAGCGCCGCGGTGCCTTGCTTCAGAGCGTCTTCCAGCACGCTGCTGCCGTGCTCGATCAGCGCCGCGAGCTTCGCAGTGGCGGCGTGATAGCTGGCGATGGATTGCTGGAACTTCTCCTTGACGAATTGCTCGTCGCCGGCGGCCGCCAGGTCTTTCGCCGCCTCGTAATCATCCTTGCCCCACGCGCCCACGTGCATCTTCTTTTCCAGCTCGATCTGCAGCTTGACGAACTGCGACAGTTCCTGTTGGGCCTTCTCCCGGGCCTGCTGGCGAAGCAGTTCCTGGTAAGGCGGCAGAGCGTCGTCCTGCTCCTCGCCGTTCGCGCTGTCGGCCGCCGCCGGGGTGGCGCCCTGATCTGCCGGGGCCGCGGCTGCCGGCCGCGCGTCCGTGGCCGCTGCCGATGCCTGCCGCGACTTCTCGAGCGAGGACGGCACCACGAAGAACACGAGCACCAGCAGCGCCGCTGCCAGCACCACGCCCAGGCTCCAGGTGAGCAGGCTGGCGCCGCGCCCGGTCACCGCCTCCTTGCCCGGGGCGCTGTGGCTCAGCGGGACGTGCTTGGGTCGGATGGGGCTGAACTGATCCGTCATCGCTCACTCACTGGCTCAGGTCGGCGTCCATCGCTTTGTCGAGGTCCTCCTTGCCGCTGCTCGGAGGCTGGCTGCCCGGTTCGCTGGTGGCCTTGCCGTCGTCCCGGTCGTTCGCGGGCACCGGCAGGTCCAGCTCGGAGAAGTACAGGTCCCGCAGGATTTTGCGCAGCTTGTCGTACTGCTCGTCCACGGTGCCTTCCAGGCGAACCACCTGATTCTGCAGCTCGATGGTGTGCGGCATGAGCGTGGCCTCCGCCGACTGCCCCACCTCACGCATGGCCTCGGCGTGAATGGCGGCTTCCTGGCGCTTGGCGATGGCGCTCTTCAACGTCATGGCGCCGCCGATGACGCTGACCAGGCCACCGGTGTCGACGGTGGCATCGCTGCTCTGCTGCATGGCGGCGACGCCGCCTACGATGGCGACCGCGCCGCCCAGAGTACGGCGGCGTGCCTCTCCGCGAAGCTGCTTCAGGGCCACGGCCTCGTCATAGGTGGACGCCCGCCAGCTCTGATACGGACCGTGCATCTTGCGGTAGAAGTTCTCGAAGTACTCGTCCAGCGTGTCGATGAACAGATACTCGCGTTGGCGCACCCGTTCCACCCGCTGGAGCATGGGATCGTCCGGTGCGGGCAGGCGCTTCAGCACAAAGTCGCCGTTCCTGGTGTCCTCCACGTAGTCGGCGAACGCATCCGGAGCGAAATCCCGGGCGAACTTCATCTTCGCCGTGGCGCGAATGGTCTTGATGTCGTCGGCGCTGAGCTGGCTCCGGTAGGCCAGCATGTCGTCCGACAGCTCTTTGTAGATGGACTGGAACGGATCGACGTCGGGCGGCACGTCCTCGCCGTATGCATACTTGCTCGCCAGCGCCCGATAGGTCTTCGTGAACCACGTCTTGCCGGTGGCGTCCTCTACCGAGAGCTCCAGCGCGAGGCTTTCCCCGTCCGAATGCAGGATCTTGCCGTCGACCACCACGTCCACGGCGTGGGTGGGGCGGGGAACCACCCGGACCGCGCCCCAATTGCCCGTACTCTGCAGCAGGTTCTTCGCCACGTACGGCATGTAGCTGGCTTCGGCCTGACGGATGTCCGGCTGGATGAGCTGCTTCACCTGCTCGTCGTAGTCCTCGGGCACGTTGGGGTCGAACACCGCCACCCCGACGTCCAGCAGCTCGTTTTCGCCGAGCGGTCTGGCAGCACGGTCCGGCGGCGTCATGTCCACCGTGCGGACCACGTGGCTGACGCAACCGCCGAGGAACGTCAGGCAGATGAGGATGCCGAAGCCCGAACGCACCCGCTAGATCCCCTTGTATTTACGGTATTCGTCCCACAGCTTCTTCTTCAGCTCGGGATCCGTTTCCTTCATGGCCGCCTCCCGGAGCTGCCGGGCGATGATGTCGTCGTCGTGGGCGTCCGGGATGTCCGAGGGCACGCTGGCGGAGGCCACCGGATTGGGGGCCGGCGGCGCGCTGCGATTGCTCGGAATTCCGCCGACGGCGCCGCCCGGCTCGGCTGCGCTCGCGTCCGCGCCACCGCCGGAATCTGCCGTCGCCGATGAGTTCTGCGCGCTCTGAACCGATCCGCCGCCGCTGCCGGCGGTTTCGTTGCTGCGTTTCTTGATCACGTCCCGCTCGGAGAGGATCTGCCCGTCCAGATCGCCGAGCGCGCCGTCCAGCTTGCCGTCGCCGCCGCCACCGGCAGCTTTGTCCCGCTCGGACGGCATCGGTGGGATCCGTGAGCTGCCGTCGCCGGGCACCTGATTGCTGGTCTGCCAGTCACCGTCGCCACCCGCACCGGGCTGGCCTTTCTCCCAGCTGTCGTTGCTTCCCGCGGTGTCGGTTCCGCTGCCCTGACCGCCAGGCTGCTGACCTTCCCCGGTGCCATTGCCGGTGCCGGGATTCCAGGTCGGCTGGCCGCTCCCGCTGCCGCTACCCTGCTGATCGCTCTGGCCGCTGCCGGGCTGGCTGCCGCTGGAGGCGGTCCCGCCCGCGCCCGGAACCTGCCCGCTGGCGCCGCCCGAGCCGGATTGTGTGCCGCCGGAAGACGAGCCCGACGGCGCGCTGGAGCCGGGCATGCCCGGCGTGCCGGCCGAGGAGCCGGTCTGGCCGCCGCTCGAGCTGCTCTTTCCGCCGCTGGAGCTCTGGCTGCCGCTGGGGGACGGTGAGCCTCCGGGCATCTGCGAGCCGGATGGCATCTGCGAGCCGCCCGACGACGGCGACCCGCTGCTGCTGGGGGAGGGTGTGCTCGGCGAACTGGAGCCGCCGGACGAGGATGGCGAGCTCGGCGGCATCGGCATCCCGCCCGGCATCGACGGCGGGCTCGGCATGGAGCTCGAGTTGCTGTTGCAACCCGCCAGGGCCATGAGCACGCACAGCCCGGCGGCGGCGCCGGTAGCGCGCAGCAAGGGCCGCCCGGCCGCGCGCCGCGGTGACGGCACGCCGTGGTCTGGATTGTAGGTCATGGTTGGCATGAATCTGACCCTCGCGTCAAAACCGTTGGCGGCACCCGCCGGCTCCGGCCGGCCGAACAGGATACCTGCCCACTGGCTGAACGAAAGCTGTACGGATTGCGACTCGCGCTCAGCCCCTGGCGTCGGCGGAAGCCGTCTGCGGGTCGCCCTCGAGTTCCGTGTAGTAAGGGAACTCATGGCGATACGTGTGCGCTTCCTTCGCCACCGGCACGCCGTCCACCAGCACGGGCCGGTACCTGGCGAGACGCAGACTCTTGCGCACCCGGAAATCCATGAGGCCCTCGGGCTCCGAGGCGACGGTGTTCAGGTCGCGGACGTAGCCATCGTCGGTGATGTCGAACGCGACCTCCACGTACCCGGTGCTGCGCTCACCGCGCTTGTCCGGCGGAGGGGGGCTGGGGTTGCTCGGCGCGGGAAAGTAGAGCAGCCGCGGTTCGGAGAAATAACCGACCACGTCGAACCCTTCCACGCCCTTCATCAGTTTCCAGGCCTCGGCGTAGAGTGCATCGGCTCGGCTGCGCTTGTCGAACAGGGTATACCAGTCGGCAAGCTCGAGCTCCGCCTTGGCGAGGGCGATGGGATCATCGCCCTGGTTCGCCTGGCGAATGCGGACGATGCGCTGCAGGGCCCCTTCGCCCTCGGAGAAATTGTTCACGGTGATCGGCTGGGCGACGCCGGCCCGCACCGACTCGTTCGCCAGCGGCTGACTCTCCGTCAGGTAGTAGGGCGGAAAGCGCTCCAGCCGATAGCTGGTGGCCAGGCCCTCGAGAGCCGGAATGGCGTCCGGCGTGTCGAGCTTGTGGTGCGCGTCGATGATGTCGACTGCCTGCTCGTAGAGCGCTCGAGCGGCGAACACGTTGCTGGTGCTCTCGTACCACTCGGCCAGGTGGTAGATGCCGGGCAGCAGCTTCTCGTCGTCGGGCGCGTGTATCTGGTTCAGAACGTAGTACGCGTACTCTTCGCGATCGTTGGCCTGCTGGTAGTCGCCCAGTGCCTTCCAGGTGTCCGCCTCCCGGTACACGATCTCCACCTGCTCAGGATTGTTCAGACCTTGATTGACACGGCTCAAATGCACCGCACGCTCGTACTCCTGCAACGCCGATTGATACTGACCCAGCCCCGCCTCGGCGTCGCCGAGCAGGGTCAGAGGCCGCACCAGGCGCGGATCGTAGCCGTCGCCCATGTGCTCGATGGTGGTGATCCGCTTGTTCAGATCAGAGATGGCCGGCTTGTACTCCTTGGCCTGAATCTCCTCCTGGATCTGGTCGAGGGGGTCGACCGAATCCCCCAGCGACTGCTCCAGCGGGACGGCCGACGCGGCACCGGCATCGTCGAGGGCAGCGCCCGCCTGGGCGGCGGAGAGATCGACGACGGGCCCGAGAACCGGCGCCTTGGCCGGGAGCTTCTCGGCATGGGCCGCAGGCAGGGCAGTGATGGCGAGCGTGAAGATCATGACGCGCGGCCAGCGGGCTCGCCCGGCAACGGCTCCCCACTGCTGCAGCGGGAGTGCAAATGGCCGGTTGCGAAGCACTGACTCGTCTGAACTCATGGCGGAAACCCGAAACGTCGAGCATTGCGAATCATGGAACGTGGAGCTTTGACCACGATCGCCAGCCTGCGTTCGAGTGTGGGTGGGCACCCGGGGCAAGTCAAGCTGGCCCCGGCGCTCGCGCCAGCCGCCGCGCGATCCCGGCGCCGGTCGTAATCCTGTGGGATAATCGCGCTCATGCCTGAAGCCGACCTGCAGCTCGACGCCACCGGGCTCGTGTGCCCGGAGCCGCTCATGATCGTCCGCAACAAGGTCCGCGAGATGTCTCCGGGCCAGGTGGTGCACGTGCTCGCCACCGATCCCTCGACCGGCCGCGACTTCCACAACTTCTGCCGATTCATGGGGCACGAGCTGGTGGCCGAGCGCAACCACGGAGATCGGTTCGAGTACTGGATACGCAAAGGCTGAAGCGATGCTCGGTTACTTCGCCTACGGCTCCAACATGAATCCGCAGCGGGTGCGTGAGCGGGGGCTGTCGGTGGTGCGGGAGGAAGCCGCGCACCTGCCGGGCTTCCGGCTGCTGTTCGACAAGCACTCGGCCCTCCACCCCGGGGTGGGCCACGCCAACATCGACTACCACCCGGCCAGCACCGTGGAAGGCGTGCTTTACTGGCTGGCGGACGAGCATCAGATCGTCAAGATGGATCACTTCGAGAACGCGCCCGTTACCTACAGCCGTGACGTCATCCGGGTGGAGACAGCCGCCGGCCCTGCCCACGCCTGGACATATTTCGCCAACCCGGCCGTGCGCCGGGGCGGGCTGCGGCCGCCGCGCAGCTACCTGAACCACCTGCTGGCGGGCGAGCCGTACCTCTCGGCCGGTTATTTCCGGCGGCTGGCGGACTGGGAGTGTGTGGAGGATCTTTAGTGGACGATCGTCAGATCGCCGGCCGCTTCAACGCGAGATTCGGGCGCCGCGCCGGCACGATGCTGCTGGGCGGCGCACCGGAACCCCTGTACCTGCCCGGCGATGGCCGTCGCCCGGCGCTGATCCGCTACACCCGCGACCACGCCGCCAGCGCCCTGCACGAGATTGCCCACTGGTGCCTGGCGGGGGACCGGCGCCGAAGGCTGGTGGACTACGGCTTCTGGTATCGGCCGCCACCGCGCTCGGCCGCCGAGCAGGCCCGCTTCTATGCCGCCGAAGTGCCGGTGCAGGCTCTGGAGATGGCGCTGGCGGCCGCCTGCGGCGTGCCCTTCCACTTCAGCGCCGATAACCCGGGTGACGACGGAGGCGCTGCGCGCCGACAGTTCGAAAAGCGGGTCCGGGAGCGGTTCCTCCGCCTCTGCTGCGAGGCAGGCCCATGCGGCGAAGCGGCGGTGGTGATGGCGGCGCTCGAGCCGCGCTGGCGTCGACGGCTCGCCGCGGCCGCCGGTGAGCGCGGTCTTTCCTGCCGGGCTGAGGGCTAGAGACCGTGGCGGAAGCCGTCGACGTGGTGGTGATCGGGACCGGCGTGGTGGGGCTTGCCTGCGGCCGCGCGCTCGCGCTGGAGGGGCAGGACGTGGTTCTGCTCGAGCGACACGGCCAGCTCGGCACCGAGACCAGCTCGCGGAACTCCGAGGTGATTCACGCCGGCATCTACTATCCCGCCGGCAGCCTGAAGGCCCGGCTCTGCGTCGACGGCAAAGCGATGCTGTATCGCTACTGCCAGGAGCACGGGGTTGCGCACCAACGGTGCGGCAAGATCATCGTCGCCAGTCACGCCGATCAGCTGCCCATCCTGCGCCAGTATCGGGAGCAGGCGACGATGAACGGCGCGGGCGAGCTGACGTGGCTCACGGCCGACGAGGTCGCGGCCATGGAGCCGGCGGTGTCGGCCGTGGCAGGCGTCCTGTCACCGTCCACCGGTATCCTCGACTCCCACGCCTACATGCTCTCGCTCCGGGGCGAACTGGAGGCGGCAGGCGCGATGATCGCCTTCGGCACCGAGGTCAGCGGCCTCGCCCGAGACGGCGGCGGGATCCGGGTGAGCACGCCCGAGCTCGAGCTCATCGCCCGCTGGGTGATCAACGCGGCGGGTCTCGAGGCGCCCCACGTCGCTGCCTGGCTGTGCGAGGCCGTCCCCACCGCCCACTACGCCCGCGGCCGCTACTATGCCTACGAGGGCCGGTCGCCGTTCTCGCGGCTGGTCTATCCGGTAGCCGAAGCCGGCGGCCTCGGGGTTCACGTGACCCTGGATCTGGCCGGCCAGGCCCGGTTCGGCCCGGACGTTGCCTGGATCGACGAGGTGGACTACACGTTCGACGACAGCCGCCGCAGTGACTTCGAAGCCGCCATCCTCCGCTACTTTCCGGACCTCGATCCGGCGCGGATGCATCCCGGCTACACCGGCATCCGGCCGAAGATCTCCGGGCCGGGCGAGCCCGCGGCGGACTTCCGGATCGACGGCCCGGGCGACCACGGCGTGCCGGGGCTGGTGAACCTGCTCGGCATCGAGTCTCCGGGGCTGACGGCTTCGCTGGCCATCGCCCGGCTCGTGCAGGAGCGGATGGTCGGGGCATGCTGACCTTGGCGCTGCTGATCAATCCCGTGGCCGGGCTCGGCGGCAGCGTGGCACTGAAGGGCAGTGACGGTGCCGAGATCCAGGCCCTGGCCCGCTCCCGCGGCGGTGCAGCACGTGGCCATGCCCGCGCGCTCAGGATGCTCGCCGCCGCGGGGCCGGCGGCCGGCGGCGCGCGCTGGCTCACCTGGGGCGCCGAGATGGGTGCGCGCGTTCTGAGCGCCGCCGGGATCGAGGCGCGCACGGTGGGCGAGCCGGCCGACCCGCCCAGCGCCGCCGATACCCGCCGGGCCGCGCTGGCGCTGCGCGACGCCGGTGCCGACGTCATCGTCTTCTGCGGCGGGGACGGCACCGCCCGGGACATGCTGGACGCGGTGGGACAATCGGTGCCCGTGCTCGGGCTGCCGGCCGGCGTGAAGATGCATTCCGGCGTGTTCGCCACCACCCCGGAGGCTGCCGGCAGGATCCTCGCCGACCTGGTGCAGGGCGGGCTGGTGCGAGCGGCCGTGGCCGAGGTGCGCGATCTCGACGAAGCCGCCCTGCGCTCCGGCACGGTGAAGGCATCGTTCTACGGCGAGTTGTGCGTCCCGGAGGCGGGGGGGTTCCTGCAGCACACCAAAGAGGGCGGTCGGGAGAACGAAGCTCTGGCCGTCGAGGAGATCGTCGCCGAGGTGACGGAGCGGATCGCCGAGGCGCCCGGGCTCTGCGTGCTCGGGCCCGGCGGTACCATGGCGGCCATCAAGACCGCTCTGGGGCTCGAGCCGACCCTCATCGGCGTCGATGTCCTCGACGGTGGCCGGCAGGTCGGCCGGGACGTGGATTCGGCCTGGCTGGTCGCGAAGCTGGCCGCCACCGCAGCACCGGCCACCCTGGTGCTGTCGTTCACCCGTCGTCAGGGTTTTCTGCTGGGACGCGGCAATCAGCAGCTCAGCCCGGCGGTGCTGCGGCGCATCGGCCGGGAACGGCTGTGGGTGGTAGGGACCCGCACCAAGTTGCTGAGCCTGGACGGCCGGCCGCTGTTGATCGACAGCGACGACGCCGATCTCGACCGGGCGTGGGCCGGTCTGGTGGAGGTCATCAGCGGCTACCGCGACAGTCTCTACTACCAGTTGGACTCTGCGGCCCCGTAGGAGCGGACTGCGAAGGCGGTCAGCGCCATGGGCGGTCGATCGCGCGACACGGCCGGTCAGCGCCATGGGCGGTCGGTCGCCCCGGAGGAACCTCCTCGGGCTGAGAGCGTCATGGCAGCGGCGTTTCGTCGCTGGTAATTTGAGGCCACGAAGAGGTTCCTCCGCGCCGCCCGCCCCAGCTCGCTGTCCTTCCGGTCGTTGTTGTGGGGTACCGGCAGACGTGGCTGGCCCATGCCGATGCGTGCTCGTTCGGCGTTGCCACTGCCGGGATCGAGACCGGACGTCGTGGAACCGCCGATTCGCGGCGGTGGGCGGACACGCCGCTGGACGGGCTCGTTGTCGTGGGAAGCCTAATGCCGCGAATCGCCGGCCCCACGCCGCCCGGTCCCCGCCGTCCTCCCACTGGCCAGCGGTGTAGGAGCGGTCTCTGGCGGCGAAGGCGGTCAGCGGGATGGGCGGTCAGCGTGATGGGCGGTCGGTCGCCCCGGATGAACCTCTTCGGGCTGAGAGCGTCATGGCAGCGGCGTTTCGTGGCTGGCAATTTGAGGCCACGAAGAGGTTCCTCCGCGCCGCCCGCCCTTGCTCGCTGTCCTTCCGGTCGTTGTTGTGGGGTACCGGCAGACGTGGCTGGCCCGGATGGTAGCGGATCGTTCGGCGCTGCCACTGCCGGGATCGACACCGGACGTCGTGGAACCGCCGATTCGCGGCGGTGGGCGGACACGCCGCTGGACGGGCTCGTTGTCGTGGGAAGCCTAATGCCGCGAATCGCCGGCCCCACGCCGCCCGGTCCCCACCGTCCTCCCACTGGCCCGCGGTGTGGGAGCGGTCTCCGGCCGCGACCTGCGTCCTACGCGGGACCACGGAGGGTGAAGTTCCGCAACAGGTCCAGCACCGCCGCGCGGACGAGGATCGACGAGCGCTCGGCCAGCGACCGCTCGAGTCGGTGCACGTGGGTCTGCTGCTCCAGACGAACCGACTCGGGCAGATCGGCGGCTTCCGGAGGCGCGAAGCCCGGCGCGGGAGAGCAGAGCAGAGTGAACGAGCGGCCGGTGAGGACGGCCTGATCCACCGCCTCCTGGCGGATGGTGTCGTCGAAGCGCAGAACGCCTTCGTCGGCCAGCCACAGCAGCGCCGCGAAGCACGCCATGTGGCGCTCGCTGTGGGTGCCGAAGGGGTCCGGCTGGTCGGGCCCGGCGAGGTCCTCGACGACCAGGGTCACCGGCCGCGGAAACGCCCGGTACAGCACCAGCAGCGCGCGGGCAGCGTCCTTGCAGAAGTCGTCGATGTTGATGCCGGACATGGGCCGGCGGTCACTGCCGATAGCTGCCGAGGAAGTGCGCAAGGCGGTCGATGGCCTGCTCGAGCTCCTCGACCCGGGGCAGGAATACGATCCGGAAGTGGTCGGGCTCCGGCCAGTTGAAACCGGACCCGTGGACCACGAGGATCTTCTCCTGACGCAGCAGGTCGAGAGCGAATTTGTCGTCGTTGGTAATGTTGAATCGCGCCACATCCAGCTTCGGAAACAGGTAGAGCGCGCCCTTCGGCTTCACGCAGGTCACGCCGTCGATGGCGTTCAGCATCGACCAGGCGAGCTCACGCTGATCGTACAGACGCCCGCCGGGGACGATGAACTCACGGATGCTCTGATAGCCGCCGAGCGCCGTCTGGATGGCGTGCTGGCTCGGGACGTTGGCGCACAGACGCATGGACGCCAGGATGTCGAGACCCTCTATGTAGTCGCGGGCCCGGTGCTTGGCGCCGGAGACCACCATCCACCCCGACCGGAAGCCGGCCACCCGGTAGGTCTTCGACAAGCCGTTCAAGGTGACGATGAGCAGATCGTCCGCCAGGGATGCCAGGGGCACGTGGCGGGCGTCGTCGTACAGGATCTTGTCGTAGATCTCGTCCGAGAACAGCATCAGATCGTTGGCCCGTGCGATCTCGACGATGTCTTCGAGCACCTGCCGGCTGTAGACCGCTCCGGTGGGGTTATTGGGATTCACCACCACCATGGCCTTGGTGCGCGGCGTCACCTTGCGCCGAATGTCGTCCAGGTCGGGAAACCACTCGGCTTGCTCGTCGCAGCGGTAGTGCACGGGCGTGCCGCCGGAAAGGCTGACCGCCGCCGTCCACAGCGGATAGTCCGGGGCGGGCAGGAGCACCTCGTCACCGTTGTTCAGAAGCCCTTGCAGCCCCATGACCACCAGCTCGGAGACGCCGTTGCCCACGTAGATGTCGTCGATCTCGATCCCGAGGATCCCCAGACTCTGGTAGTACTGCATGATCGCCTTGCGGGCGGGGTAGAGACCCTTGGAGTCGCAGTAGCCCTGAGCCGTCGGCAGGTTGTGGATCACGTCCACCAGAATTTCTTCCGGGGCGTCGAAGCCGAACGGCGCCGGGTTGCCGATATTGAGCTTCAGCACCCGGTGGCCTTCTTCCTCCATCCGCTCCGCCTCTTTCATGGCGGGTCCGCGAATCTCGTAGCAGACGTTGTCCAGCTTGTGGGACTTTCTGATCTCCCTGGGTGCACGGCCCGTCGCAGGATGGCCGGCCGAGCCGGACTCCGCCACCGAGCGGGGCAGGGTCGAGACCTTGTCGGAGGAGGCCCCTTTGGATTCCATTTGTCTTCCTGGTCGTATTAACATCGCGGCCCATTCGACGTGTCCTGCAGGAGCAGTCGGGTGACTGCGACCTCGCCGACGGACCTGAAGTGAGTTTAGCGGAACCGCCGTTGCTCAGACAGGCGGGTTGTTACAGCAAGAGGGGTCAGACATGGCCAAGGTGAACAAGAGCGACGAGGAGTGGCGCCGGAAGCTGACGCCGGAACAGTACGAGGTGGCGCGTGAAGCCGGCACCGAGCGGGCATTCACCGGCAAGTACTGGGACACCAAGACGCCCGGCATCTACCGCTGCGTGTGCTGCGGCGAACCGTTGTTCGATTCCTCCACCAAGTACGACTCCGGCTCCGGCTGGCCGAGCTTCTACGCCCCCATCGACCAACAGGCTGTGGCCACCCACGAAGATCGCAGCCTGATGATGCGTCGCACGGAGGTGGTCTGCGCCAAGTGCGACGCCCACCTCGGTCACGTGTTTCCGGACGGCCCGGAGCCAACGGGGGTGCGCTATTGCTTGAACTCTGCGTCTCTCGACCTGGAACCCAGAGACGGCGAATAGCCGCGGGTCGCGCGGGGAGATCGCTCCCCGGTCAGAACCCGCTCGCCTGCCCGTCCTTGCGGTGATCCGATCCGGCGACGTAGCCGCCGTCGGTCCTGAGCACCAGTTGCGCGCCGCCGAACACGGCGGTGTCAGCCTCGAATCGGACGTCGTGGCCACGCTCGGCCAGCTCTTGGGCTACGGTCTCGGAAAATCCCTGCTCGAGACCCACGCGGAAGTCCGGGTACACGTGCCAGCGCGGCGCGTCGCTGGCTGCCTGTGGGTTCTGGCCGTGATCGAAGATGCGCCGGACCATCTGCACGTGACCCTGATGCTGCATGTGGCCCCCCATGACGCCGAACGCGAGCCTTGGGGCGCCGGAGTCGGCGTCGGTGACGAAGCCGGGAATGATGGTGTGAAAGGGCCGCTTGCCCGGGCCGACGCAGTTCGGATGCTGCGGATCCAAAGAGAACCCGAGCCCCCGGTTCTGTAGCGCGATGCCGGTGCCGGGCACGACGACGCCGGATCCGAAGGACTCGTAGTTGGACTGGATGTACGAGACCATCATGCCGTTCGCATCCGCCGCGGCCAGGCACACGGTGTCGCCGCCGGGCGGCAGGGGCGCCGGCGGCAGCGGCGCCGCGAGACGGCCGATGCTGTCAGCCAGCCGCGCGAGCATGCCCGGTTCCAGCAGATCTTCGGGCGACACGCGCATGGCGTCGCGATCGGCAAAATGATCGAAGGCCGCGCGGACGGCCAGCTTCATCGCTTCGAGCTCGAGGTGCACGGAATCGGCCGAATCCAGCGCCGCGATCTCCCGGTGGCGCAGGATCCCCAGCGCGATCTGCGCGGCCAGCCCCTGGCCGTTGGGCGGAATCTCGTGCAGCGTCGCGTCGCGGTAGGGCTGGGCGATCGGTTCGACCCACTCCGGCCGGTGAGCCTGCAGGTCCGCGAGGGCGAGGGCGTCAAGGTGCTCCGCCGCCGCCGCGGCCATTCGCGCCGCCAGCTCCCCTCGATAAAACGACTCCCCCGCGCTCTCGGCGATGGCCTCCAGGGTGGTGGCCAGCTCCGGCCGACGAAACCGCGCGCCCGGTTGCGGCGCCGGAAGAAAGTGTCGGGCGAACTCCGCAAAGCCTGCGCGCTCCTCGGCCGCCACGCGCCAGTGGCGCGCCGACACCGGCCCCACCTGGAAGCCCTCCCTGGCGTAGCGAACGGCGGCGTCGAACAGTCGCGGGAACGGCAGCCAGCCATAGCGTTCCGACAAGGCGGCCCAGGCACTGACCGCCCCCGGCACCGTCACCGCGTCCCAGCCGAAGCGGGGCATGGCGGTCCGGCCGGCGAACCGCTCCCGAGTCCAGGCGGCCGGGGACCGGCCGGACGCATTCAGGCCAGCCAGCCGGCGGCCGTCCCAGACGATACAGAAGGCATCGCCGCCGACGCCGTTGTTGTCCGGCTCCACCACCGTCAGGGTGATGGCCGCCGCCAGCGCGGCATCCACCGCATTGCCGCCCTGGCGCATGGCGTCCAGGCCGGCCTGGGTAGCAAGCGGTTGCGAGGTGGCGACCACGTTGCCGGCGCACACGGGTGATCGCTTCGAGGAGTAGGGCAGGTCGAAGCTCGGTTCGTTCATCGCGTGACATCGCCCCCGGGTCCGGAGCGGCCACGATAGCAGATCGGTTGCACACGCACGGGCCGCCGGCGTTTGCCTTGGCCGGAAAAACTGCCTAGCTTAGGCCGCTCGTCCAGTCTGCCGATCCGCAACTCGAGGAGGGAGAGTGCACCCCGGAATCATCGCCAGAGCGAATCCTGAAAAGACCGCCTACGTGATGGCTGACACCGGCCATCGGGTCAGCTACCCCGAGCTGGAGCGTACGGCCAACCAGGGCGCCCACCTGTTCCGTTCGCTCGGGCTCCGGCGCGGCGATCACATCGCCATCCTGCTGGAGAACCATCCGCGGTTCTTTCAGATCTGCTGGGCGGCCCAGCGCTCCGGCCTGTACTACACGCCGATCAGCTATCGTCTGCAGCAGGCCGAGGTGGAGTACATCGTCGACAATTGCGGGGCTCGGGTCTTCATCACGTCGCCAAGCCGCGCTCCGGTGGTGGAGCCGCTGATCGGCCGAATGCCGGCCGTGGAGCACCGCTACATGCTGGACGCGCCCGCCCCAGAGCGCGCCAACGCGCCCGCTCTGGCGGGCATCCCCGGCTTCGAATCCTGGGAGGACGCGCTGGCCGGCATGCCGGACACGCCGATTGCCGATCAGGCGGAAGGTCAGTCCATGCTCTACTCCTCGGGGACCACGGGCTTTCCCAAAGGCATCAAGAAGCCGCTTCCCGAGGCGCCGTATGGCGAAATGGCGGTTCCGAATATGCTGAGCGTTCTGTACGGCGCCGACGAAGACTCCGTCTACCTCTCGCCGGCGCCCCTGTACCACGCGGCGCCGCTCGGCTTCACCATGGGGTGCCTGCGCAACGGCGTGCAGGTGGTGGTCATGGAGCACTTCGACGCCGAGCTGGCCCTCGATTACATCGAGCGATACCGGGTCACCCACAGCCAATGGGTGCCCACCATGTTCGTGCGCATGCTGAAGTTGCCGAAGGACGCCCGGGCCCGCTACGACGTCTCGTCGCTGAAGTGCGCCATTCATGCCGCTGCGCCGTGTCCCATTCCGGTCAAGGAGCAGATGATCGACTGGTGGGGCCCCGTGCTGTACGAGTACTACGCCGGCACCGAGGGCAATGGTTTCGTGCAGCTCGATTCCGAGGAGTGGCTCGCTCACAAAGGCTCCGTCGGCCGGCCGCTCAACTGCGAGCTGCACATCTGCGACGACGACGGCAACGAGCTGCCTCCGGGCGAGCCCGGGACCATCTACTTCGGCGGGGGCGGTCAGTTCGAGTACTACAAGGACCCGGACAAGACCGCCGGCTCGCGCCATCCGAACGGCTGGACCACCCTCGGCGACGTCGGCTATCTGGACGAGGAGGGGTATCTCTACCTGACGGACCGCAAGCACTTCATGATCATTTCCGGCGGGGTCAACATCTATCCGCAGGAGGCCGAGAACGTGCTCATCACCCATCCCGCGGTGATGGACGTGGCTGTGTTCGGTGTGCCCAACGACGAGTTCGGCGAGGAGGTCAAGGCGGTGGTGCAGCCGCGGTCCATGACCGACGCCACGCCCGAGCTCGCGCTCGAGCTCATCGAGTATTGCCGGGAGCGGCTGTCCCACATCAAGTGCCCGCGCTCCGTCGATTTCCGGGAAGAGTTGCCGCGACACCCGACGGGGAAGCTGTACAAGCGATTGCTGAAGGACGAGTACTGGGCGGCCGTGGGGCGCTGATCTCGTCCCGCCAGCCGTCGAAGTGGACGGCGAAACGGACGAGCTGAACGGCACGGCCGCGATTCAGCGGCCCTGCAGCAGATTCGCCGGCGAGTACTGATCGGTCAGCAGCCGCGCATCGGTGTCCCAGTCCACGTCGGTGGTCATGAGCGGTATCAGCTGGTCGTAGTCGACTCCATACGGCGCGACCCGTTCCTGCAGGGCGTGCGCCCGCTCTTCGAGCATCTCTCGGGACGGCAGGGGGCCATTGCCGGTCACGATGACCCGGTTGCCGGTGTCTGGACTGCGGAGGTTGAAGAAGCGGCCGAATACCGCGGCGTAGGTGGCGGACTCGTGGTCGTAGAGCTTGGAAATGGAAAACGTGTTCGCCACCAGCACCCCGTCCGCCGGCATCAGCGCCTTTACCTCCTGGAGGAACTCCCGGGTCATCAGGTGTTCGGGAATGTACTCGCCGTTGAAGGCGTCGAGGATGATCAGGTCGTACTTGTCGCCTTGCTGCCCGGCGCGTTTGACGAACACCCGGCCATCGCGGGTGGTGACGGTCACCCGATCGCTGGGTGCGAAGCCGAAGTACTTCCGGGCGATTCGCTCCACCACCGGGTCGAGCTCCACCACATCGATGTGCGCCTGGGGCAGAAGCTGATCGAGTGCCATGGGCAACGTTCCCCCGCCGAGACCCAGGATCAGCACCCGCCGCGGGGAGGGCTCGACCAGCAGGCCGGTCATGGCCATGCGGGCGTAGGCGAACACCATCCGACGGGGCTCGCGCTCGTTGACGCAGGATTGGTTGCGCTGATCCCGGCGCACGCTGAACTGCAGGCACACCATCGGCCCCTGGCGATCGACCAGAACTGTGTTGTACAGGGACTGCTCCTGGTGCACGACCCGGCCCCAGGCGGGCAGCGCGGCCACCGCGAGGAGCAGCCCGGCGACGACCGTCCGCCGCGCCGTCGCATGCTGTCGACGGCCGCCGTCGGTGAGCCCGGCGCGGGGCAGCGGCGCCGGCGTTCTCATCGGGCAGCCTCCGTTTGTGGTTCGGGCGCGGGACTGCTACGCAGCCGGGTCCGGCCCCAGCGCGCCGTGCCGGCGGCTACCGCCGCCATGATCAGCAGCAGAGCCGTGAGGAGCAGGAGGATCGTGTCGATTTCGAACCACAGCACCAGGTAAAAGCTCGTGGCCAGGGTACCGAGCGCGCTGCCCAGGGTCGAGACGAAGTACAGGGTGCCGGCCACGTGGCCCGAGTGGCTGGTGGTCTGTACCAGCATCCGAACCGAGTATGGGGAGATCATGCCCATGATCACCGTGGGCGCGATGAACAGCGCGCTGCCGGCCAGGAGCGAGCCGTAGCGGGGGTCGAGCACCCGTTCGAAGACCCACGCCATGATGTCCTGGCTGAAGTGGACCAGCGGATACAGACATACCGCGGCGGCCAGAAAGATGAGCCCGAAGCGACCGAGGGTGGGACGGCGGACCGACAGCCGGCCGCCGAGCAGATAGCCGGCCGACAGCGACAGCATGAACACCGTAATGATGCTGCCCCACACGTAGATGGAGTTGCCGAAGTAGGGCGCCAGCAGTCGGCCGCCGAGCAGTTCGAGGGACATGATGCAGAATCCCCCGACGAAAGCCAGAATGTAGACGATCGCTGCCATCGTGGCGCTTAGCGGGCGATTTTACAAACTGCTATATGCATTGAACAACGAGGTGGTTGCGGGGTTTAGACAGATTCGGTCTAATTTGCCGCCCTCCATCCGGAGTTATCGGGAATTGAATTGTCTGCACCGCTGACCCATCTCCAGCGCCTCGAGGCGGAAAGCATTTACATCATGCGCGAGGTCATCGCCGAGTGCGAGAACCCGGTGATGCTGTATTCCATCGGCAAGGACTCGTCGGTGATGCTGCATCTGGCGCGCAAGGCTTTTCATCCTTCGAAGCTGCCGTTTCCGATCCTTCACGTGGACACCACCTGGAAGTTCCGCGAGATGATCGAGTTCCGGGACAACACCGCGCGCGAGCTCGGTCTCGACCTGATCGTGCACATCAATCAGGAAGGCGTGGACCAGGGCGTCGGGCCGTTCACTCACGGCTCTCAACTCCATACCGACATCATGAAGACCCAGTCGCTGAAGCAGGCGCTGGACAAATACAAGTTCGACGCCGCGTTCGGCGGCGCCCGCCGGGACGAGGAGAAGTCCCGGGCCAAGGAGCGGGTGTTCTCGTTCAGGAACGCCCAGCACCGGTGGGACCCGAAGAATCAGCGCCCCGAGCTGTGGCATCTGTACAACGGCCGGGTGAAGAAGGGGGAGAGCATCCGGGTGTTCCCCCTGTCGAACTGGACCGAGCTGGACATCTGGCAGTACATCTACCAGGAAGACATCCCCATCGTGCCGCTGTACTTCGCCCGGGAGCGGCCGGTGGTGGAACGGGACGGCATGCTCATCATGGTCGACGACGACCGCATGCCCCTGCAGCCCGGCGAGAAACCCCAGATGCGCCTCGTCCGGTTCCGCACCCTTGGTTGTTATCCTCTTACGGGCGCCATCGAGAGCAACGCCGCCGACTTGCCCGGGATCATCGAGGAGATGCTGGTGACCCGCACCTCCGAGCGCCAGGGACGTGCTATCGACCACGACAGTTCCGCGTCCATGGAGAAGAAGAAGCAGGAAGGCTATTTCTGATGACCCGTACCATCGAATCGTACCTGCAGGAGCAAGCCGCCAAAACGACGCTGAGGTTCCTCACCTGCGGCAGCGTCGACGACGGCAAGAGCACCTTGATCGGGCGGCTTCTGTACGACTCCAAGCTGATTTTCGAAGACCAGCTCGCCGCCCTGGAAGCGGACAGCCGGCGGATGGGCACCCAGGGGGAGGAGATCGACTTCGCGCTTCTGGTGGATGGGCTCGCCGCCGAGCGGGAGCAGGGCATCACCATCGACGTCGCCTACCGGTACTTCGCCACCGACCGGCGAAAGTTCGTGGTGGCCGACTGTCCCGGTCACGAGCAGTACACCCGCAACATGGCGACGGGTGCCTCCAATGCGGAGCTTGCGGTGATTCTCGTGGACGCGCGCAAGGGCGTGCTCACCCAGACCAAGCGTCACAGCTACATTGCTCATCTGTTCGGCATCCGCGACGTGGTGGTGGCGGTGAACAAGATGGACCTGGTGGAGTACGACCCGGAGGTCTACGAGCGCATTCTTGCGGAATACCAGCGGTTCGCCGGCCAGATCGGCGGGCTCAACGTCGTCGGTGTGCCCATGTCGGCGCTGAAGGGCGACAACGTCACCGGCCGCAGTGAGCACATGGCCTGGTACAAAGGGCCTACCCTGCTCGAGCATCTGGAAACGGTGGAGGCAGACCGCGACCTGGCGCACAAGCCGTTCCGTATGCCCGTGCAGTGGGTGAACCGGCCGAACCTGGACTTCCGGGGCTTCAGCGGCACCGTGATGAGCGGTCTGGTGCGGCCCGGCTACCGCGTCCAGGTGCTGCCATCCGGGCAGCGCTCGACGGTTTCGCGCATCGTCACGTTCGAGGGCGATCTGGAGGAAGCCCAGCCCGGTCAGGCGGTGACTCTGGTCCTCGCGGACGAGATCGACGTCAGCCGCGGCGACGTGATCGTCGACGCCAAGGCGCCGCCGCAGACGTCGGATCAGCTCGCCGTGCACCTGCTCTGGATGGACGATGCGCCCATGTATCCGGGCCGCCAGTACTACCTTAAGACGGGGTCCCGGACCGTGCCGTGCACTGTCTCCGGGCTCAAGCACACGGTAAACGTCAACACGCTGGAGACCCAACCCGCGAAAAGCCTCGGTCTCAACGAGGTGGGCGTAGCCAACATCAGCCTGAGCGACCGGATCACCTTCGAGCCGTTCGCCGACGACGGCGAGCTCGGCACGTTCATTCTCATCGACCGCCAGAGCGACGGCACCGTGGGGGCGGGTCTGTTCGACTTCTCCCTGCGCCGGGCGGACAACATCCATTGGCAGGCGCTCACGGTGAACAAGGAGCGCCGGGGGGCCATCAAGCACCAGCGCCCGGCCGTGATCTGGATGACCGGCCTGTCGGGCTCCGGCAAATCCACCATCGCCAACCTGCTCGAGAGCCGGCTGCACGATCTGAACCGGCACACGTACATTCTCGATGGTGACAACGTGCGCCACGGCCTGACCCGGGACCTGGGCTTCACCGCCGTGGACCGGGTGGAGAACATCCGGCGGGTGGGCGAGACCGCGCGGCTGATGATCGACGCCGGTCTCATCACCATCGTTTCCTTCATCTCACCGTTCCGCAACGAGCGCCGCATGGTGCGCGACCTGCTCGAGGAGGGCGAGTTCGTGGAGGTGTTCGTGGACACGCCCCTCGAGGTCTGCGAAGCCCGGGACACCAAGGGCCTTTACCGGCGGGCACGGGCCGGCGAGATCGCCAACTTCACCGGCATCGATTCGGAGTACCAGCCGCCGGAGGCACCGGAGGTGCACATCCGCACCACGGAAGTCAGCCCAGAGCAGGCGGTGGAGCAGGTCATGAGCTATCTGGAAAACCACGGCATCCTGCAGGGGTCCCTCCACTGGCACTGACGAGCGCGGCCTGTCGCGAGCGGAAGGTAGTTCGCGCCTGACACGCCGCGGCAGTAAGCCGACCGTCTCAGGAACGCTTGGACTCCTCCCACGGCGCCCCGGCGTCCTTCCAGGCCCGGTAGCCGCCGCCGATGTGACATACCTTCGGCAGCCCCATTCGCTGAACTGTCTGGGTGGCGAGCGCTGAGCGCCAGCCGCTCTGGCAATAGAACACGAAGGTCCGATCCTCGCCGAAAACGTCCTTGTAGTAGGGGCTCTCCGGGTCGATCCAGAACTCGAGCATGCCGCGGGTGGCGTGGAACGCACCGGGGATCTTGCCTTCCCGCGCCAGCTCACGGACGTCGCGGATGTCCACGAACAGCACGTCGTCGCGTCCGAGCAGCTCGCGAGCCTGTTCTACCGACAGCGTCTGGATCTCTTTGTCGGCGGCATCGAGCAGGGCCTTGTAGCCTGTTTCCAATGGCATGAGCGCACGTCTCCCGGTTGCTTTACGCGGCACCGGGAGGATGGCGCGCGGACCGGTCGGCGGTCAATGCCCGTGACGGGGCTCGGGAACCAGCAGCGCGACGATGATGCCGCCGGCGAGCAGAAACGCCACGGAAGTCAGGAACAGCACGGGGTAGCCGAACACGGCCGCGATGGCGCCGCCGATGAGCGGACCGACCGTACCGGCCATCTCCGACGTGGAGTTGGCAATGGCGATGCGCACCGGCAGGTCGTCGCGACTGCCGAACTCGAGGGTCAGGTTCATGGACGAGTTCTGAAATCCCTGCACGGCCGCGCCGATGCCGACGAACACCACTGCCGTCGTCACCAGCCCGTTGGATCCCAGCAGCAGCAGCGTGGACAGCACCCACAGCGCGAGGCTCGACAGGAACACCAGGCGGAAGCCGCGGCGGTCGGCCAGGGTGCCCCACAGAAGGTTCGAGACGGTGCCTGCGAGGGTGAACGCCACCGTGAGAATGCCGAGATTGGCGCCGGTGAGCTCGGTGCCGGCGGCCGCATAGAGAATGTAGAACGGCAGCGCCATCCGGCCCATGGTGGCCAGCGCCCGCGCCAGAAAATAGCGGGTGAAGGCGGGCTCCGCCCGAAGCAGAGCCGGAATGTCCGTGAGCCGTTGCCACAGACTGCGAGCGCGGCCGGAGGGTGGGCGGCGTCGGCTCCTTCATCATGGTGAGTGCCAGCAGCCCGCACATGGTGAGCAGGAACGCCAGCACGAAGGTGTGGGAGTAGCCGGCGACGGTCGGGATTCTGACCGAGAAAGATCCTACCCCCGGCGATGGCCACGCCTGCCGAGGTGATGCCGGCGAGGAAGTTGCGCAGGCCCGTCAGATCGGCCGCGCTTCGAGACCGGGATCACCTTCGACATCAAGTAGTTGAAGATCACTCCCTGCATACCCTGGAACAGCCCGAACAGGGCCAGCCAGCCGTAGATGGCGAGCAGCGCCAGGTGAGGCGGCAGCAACAGCCCCGACAGCGCGATGCCGAGCACCGACAACCGCATCACGCCGCCCGTGATGAAGCCCATGGGCAGCACGCGGGGCCGGTGCTCGATGAGATTGGCGCCGATCAGCGGCGTCAACGATCATGCCGAAGGACTGCAGCGCCAAGCCCGACCCCGACGGCGAAGTTGGAGCCGGACAGAAACAGCAGGTAGGCCGGCAGGAACGTCGGCGCGCTCGAGCAGCCGGAAGCCGGTCTGCCCCAGCATGCCGTGGAGCAGATGGACGATGAAATTGCGGGTCAGGTTGCGTCTGACCTCGACCTCGAAGCGCCGCTCGGCGTGACGTTCCTCTCGCGCGATGTCCATCAGCGGCGCCAGTCGGTGCCGATCCCGTCGGGGCAGCCACGTCGCGTCGGTCCACGTAGCGTGGGTCCACGTGCGTGGGTCCACGTAGCGTGGAGCGTCAGATTGTTTCGCGCTGCGGCACTGCAAGGCCTGGCGGCAATTCGGTACCGGTTTGAAAAAATTATGTAAAAACAACAGCTTATCCAAGCTTCGATGCTGGCACGGTTTCTGAATCGTCTGCCCCGACAGGGACTGAAGCGAGCCCCGAGGGTCTGACCAGTGAGTGAGGCGGTTTCGAATGAGCCCAGCCGCGAAGCATTATCCTGAGCAGTTCGCCACCACGCCGGATCTGTTGCACGTGGCGATTCCCCGGCTGGAGATCATCGCCGAGATGACGGTGCGGGGTGAGCAGGAAACTCTGGACGACGTCTGCCTGGCGGTGGCCCTGGTGGCCGATGCCATCGGCACGGCGCAGATTCTCGCCCTCAACTGACTCCGGCTCTTCGCCCCTCAACGCCAAGGCGCGCCGGCAACGCCGCCGCTCTCGCAGGCCCCGGTCTACACGGCCAGGCGTCAGCGTCCCTTCCAGTTGGGCTTGCGCTTCTCGGCGAACGCGCGGGGGCCTTCGACGAAGTCCTCGCTGGACACCATGTCCTTGACCGAGTCGTACTGACCGCGCATGGCGTCCTCAAGCGACGCCGTGCTCAGGCTCCGGTAGACCACGTCCTTGCTGGCGCGGATCGACAGGGGCGCGCACGCGCAGATCTGCGCCGCCCAGCGGAAGGCCGCATCCATCAGTTCCTGGTCCGGCACCACCTCGTTGACGAAGCCGAGCTCGACGCCTTCCCGGGCAGGTACGTGGCGGCCGGTCAGGATCATTCCCAGCGCTCGCTTCACGCCGATCTGCCGGGGCAGGCGATTGAGCCCGCCGGCGAGGGCCGCGAGGCCGACACGGGGCTCCGGCAACGCGAAGGTGGCACTCTCGGCGGCGATGATCAGATCGCACGCCAGCGCGATCTCGAAGCCTCCGCCCATGGCGACGCCGTTGACCGCGGCGATCACCGGCTTGGTGAGATCGAACCGGGAGGTCAGCCCGCCGAAACCGCGGGGCGTGGGCACCCGCTCGCCGCCTTCGGCCTGGTAGCGCAGATCGTTGCCGGCGCTGAAGCCGCGCCCGCGGCCGGTGATGATGGCGACCCAGGCGTCGTCGTCCGCGGCGAACTGGTCGAATACCTCGCCGAGCTCGGCATTGGCCGGCGGATGCAGGGCGTTCAAGCGTTCCGGACGCTCCAGGGTAACGACGAAGACGTGGTCGCGAGTGTCGATGCTGCAGATACTCGGGCATGTTTCCCCCTCGAGATTCCCATTCGTCCGGAGCCGGGCGAACCTGCCCGGACCGGATCACAGATGGACGGTGGAATTGAACAAGTTAACGTATGCCACCGGCGAAAGCACTAGCTCGGTGAGGCTGCAGTTGGCGAAGTGGTAGTTGATCCAGCGGCCCGGGTCGTTGTCGAGCAGCTCGCCGAGCGCCACCGCCATGGCCGCGCCGTGGCCCACCACCAGTACCCGGCTGTCGCCCGGGTGGCTTTCGTCGATTCTGGCGAGGGCCGCCGACCATGCGGTCCGCCACCTGCCGCAGAGTTTCGCCGCCCGGCGGAGCGAAGTGATGGTCGCCGCTGGCCTGCTCGATGAAGCGGTGACGGCCCGCGAGCTCGCGAAAGTGGTACCTTCCCATTCGCCGATGGCGTATTCGCGCAGGTCGTCGTGGACCGTGACCTCGAGGCCGAGACGCCGGGCGACGACCTCGGCGGTGTGTCTGGCGCGTGCCAGGGGACTGCTGTACACGGCGCTGACCGGCGGTTTCGAGCGCGCCCACGACACGTGCGGTGCGCCGTGCTTGCGGCGCCCCCGCCAGGTGAGAGGGCTGTCGGTGGAACCGTGCCAGCGCCCTTGGCGATTGGCCTTGATCTGGCCATGACGGACCAGCAGCAGACTCGCCATGCCGCAGTTACGTGAGTTCGAGGTTGGATGATCACAGCGCGCCATTGTGCGTCACGGGCCGCCGGGATGGTATCGTGCCGCCTTCGATTCCTCGGGGATGTGCAATCGTGTCCGGCTTCCACCTAACAGGTCGCATCGGCGGGGCCTGGCTCCTCGGCGTCTGCGTCTGCCTTGCTGGTTCTGTCGGCCGGATGCAGCAACGGTCCCGACTACCGGCGCTACGGCGGGACCACCATGGGCACCTACTACCAGGTCACCGCCCGCTGTGCCACCGACGTGGCACCGGTGATTCAGCGGACGCTCAAGAACGTGAACGACGAGATGTCCACCTATCTGCCGGACTCCACGCTTGTCGCGGTTCAACAGCGCGCCGCCGGGTAAATGGTTTCCCGTGGAACAGAACCTCGCAGAAGTGATCTCGGCGGCCGGCGTGCTGTATCGGGAGTCGGGGGGCGCCTTCGACGTGACCGTTGGCCCGTTGGTGAATCTGTGGGGTTTCGGGCCGACCGAGACCACCGGCATGCCGGCACCGGACGAGGTGAAGGAGACCCTGAACGCATCGGCTTCGAGCATCTGCAGGTGGCATTCGACCCGCCACGGCTGCGCAAGGACCTCGATCTGTACGTGGACCTGTCCGCCATCGCCAAAGGCCACGGAGTCGACCGCGTGGTGCAGGCGCTGAAGGATGCCGAGTGCGACGCCATGCTGGTGGACGTCGGGGGAGAAGTCCGCGCCTCCGGTCCGAGCCCGTCCGGCGGGGCCTGGCGCATCGGCGTCGAGGTACCGGATCCGGACAGCGAGGGGGGGATCGAGCGGATCATCCGCCTGGATGACCGCGCGGTGGCGACGTCCGGCGACTACCGGAACTTCTTCGAGTACCAGGGCCGCCGCTATTCCCACACCATCGATCCGCGGACCGGATATCCGGTGACCCACAACCTGGCTTCGGTCAGCGTCGTTCACCCGTCCACCATGTGGGCGGACGGCTATGCAACGCTTCTGACGGTTCTCGGGCCCGAGCAGGGCTTTCAGTTCGCCCAGGACAAGGGGCTCGCCGTGCTGTTCATCGTCCGCACCAACGACGGCTATGAGGAGCGCTATACTGACGCCCTGAAGCCTTTGCTGGTGAAGCCGCCCCCCGAGCGGCGACCAACCCGCCGGCAACGCAAAAGCAAGCGGCGGAACGGGTGACCTAGGCGATTCCCAGGGAACTTCCCAACCCGAAATCGTGCCTAACTCGTAGGAGCGCTCTCCAGAGCGCGAATCAGACCGACCCGGAGGACCTTCGCCCCGTGACCTGGATTCTCGCATTTCTCTTCATGCTCGGCGTCGTCGCCGCCATGTCCATCGGCGTGATGATGGGCCGCAAGCCCATCGCCGGAAGCTGCGGCGGCATGAAGGCGCTCGGCCTCGAGACCCAGTGCGAGGTCTGCGGCGGCAACCCGGGCTCCTGCGAAAGCTCGGCGGTTGGTCTGTCGAAGGTTCCTGAGGCGCGCCGCCGCGCGGCGTCGCTAGCTACCGATGCCGCGGAGACATCGCGGTAACGTCCGCACCCTCTGACGGCCCGCCGATCGCTGCCGGCAGCCCATGGACGTCACGAGATGATAGTATGCGCGGCTTCGATCCGAGGCCGGCGCCGATCCCGTGAACTCAGCCCTCACCCTGACCCTGGGGGGACGCTACGCGTTCTCCCGGCGCAGCTCGCTTTCGTTCATCAGCCTGGTGGCGGTGAGCGGCCTGGCCTTGAGCGTGGCCGTGCTGGTGGTGGTGGTGTCGGTGATCAACGGCTTCGAGCACGAGCTCGAGCACCGGGTGCTGGCCATACTGCCCCACGTGACCGTCGAGGGTCGGGCGCCGCTGACGCCGCGGGCGGCGGACGTGAGCCGCGCTCCAGCGGATCCCGGAGGTCGTCGGGGTCGCGCCCATCGTCGAGGGTATGGGCCTCGCCGCCGTGGACGACCATGTCACTGGCGTGCGGATCACCGGCATCGATCCGGCCCGCTACCGGCAGGTTTCCGACTTCGCGCGGCTCACCAGCACCGGCGCGTCGCTGGTGCCGGGCCGAGTATCAGGTCATCCTCGGCTCCGGCGTAGCCCGGCAGTTTCGGTACACACGGGTGACGCCGTGACCCTGGTGCTGCCGAGGCCACCATCACCCCGGCCGGCCTGTTTCCGCGCCAGAAGCGCTTCACCGTCAGCGGCATCCTGCGTTCCCAGTCCGAGGTGGATGCCCAAGCCGCCTACATCGACTCGAGGACGCTCAGAAGCTCTTTCGCCTCGGCATCGCATCGAGGGCTACCAGCTTCGCCTCGAACAACCTGTTTCAAGGCCGACGTCGTGGCGGTTTCCGCGGCCAATCGGCTGGGCCGGAACCGGGTGGTCGCCCAGACCTGGACCCGCACCCAGGGCAACGCTTTACCGCGCCATCGGCGTGACAGAAGAGCACCATGTTCGTGCTTTTGTCGTTCCTGGTGGCGGTCGCTGCTTTCAATCTGGTCTCGACCCTGGTGATGGTGGTGAACCAGCGCAGCGGCGACGTTGCCATTCTTCGCACCCTCGGCAGCGGCACGGGCACCATCGTCGGGGCTTTCGTCCTGCTGGGCGTCGTGCTCGGCGCGCTCGGCATCGCGGTGGGAACTGCGGCCGGTTCCTTGATCGCGCTGTCCCTTCCCGGGCTCTCTACCGGACCGTCACTCAGGCACTGAATCTCGATCTCATGAATCAGTACTTCGTCAGCTATCTGCCGGTACAGGTACGCGCTCAGCGACCTCACCGGTATCGTCGCGACCGCGCTCGGCCTTTGCGTGCTGAGCACCATCTATCCGGCGTGGCGAGCCGCCATCCTGTCGCCTTCGCAGGTGCTCGCCCATGAATGAGGCGGTGCTCGACGCCAGTGGCCTGGTGAAGTCGTTCGCCCAGGGGCCGGATCGGGTGGAGGTGCTCCAGGGCGTCGACCTTTCGGTGCAGCCGGGCGAGCGGGTGGCCGTCATCGGTCGCTCGGGGTCCGGCAAGAGCACGCTGCTGCATCTGCTCGCCGGGCTGGACGATGCCGACGCCGGCTCGGTACGTGTCGGCGGTCACGACGTGACCGGTGCTTCCCCGGCCCGCCGAGCCTGGATCCGCAACCGCTACATGGGCTTCGTCTACCAGTTGCACCATCTGCTGCCGGAGTTCTCGGCGCTGGAAAACGTCGCCATGCCCTTCGGCTCGGCGGCGTGTCGGCGCCCGCGAAGCCGCGCGGCAGGCGCGGCGAGATGCTCGATGCGGTCGGGCTCGTCTCATCGTCTGAACGCACCGCCCGGCGGCCCTGTCGGGCGGCGAACGTCAGCGGGTGGCGGTGGCGCGGGCGCTGGTCGGCTCGCCGCTCGTCGTGCTCGCCGACGAGCCTACCGGCAACCTGGACCGTGACAATGCCGAGCAGGTCTTCGCGCTGATGTGCTCCCTGAGTGACTGCACGGCATCGGCTTCGTCATCGTCACCCACGACGAGGCGCTGCTTGGCGACGTGCACCGGGTCGCTGCGGCTCGTCGACGGGCGAATCCAGTGATCGAGAAGCGTCCGGCCGGGCGGCCGCGGTCGCCTGGTGGATCGCGCTGCGTTACGTGCGCACCCGGCGTCGTCAGTTCGCGTCGTTCATCACCCGCATCTCCGTGGCCGGACTCTCCGCTCGGCGTGCTCGTGCTGACGGTCGTGGTAAGTGTCATGAACGGTTTCGATACCGAGTTGCGCGAGCGTATTCTCGGCACGGTGCCGCAGATCGTGATCGAAGGCGTCCAAGCGGACGATCCGGCGCTGGCCGCCGTTCGCGATCACCCGCGTGTGCGCTCCGTCGTACAACTTCTTCCTCGGGCGCCGGGATGGTCACCTCGGCGGGGCCGTGAGCCCGGTGACGACTCTACGGCATCGACCGCGGCGCCGTCGGCGCCATGCCACCATCGAGCAGGGCATGCAGTTCGGCACCTTCGCCGGCATGCTCCGACAGCCGCGGGGCATGATCATGGGCGCGCCGTTGGCCGCCCACCTCGGGCTGCTTCCGGGCGACACCCTGGCGCTGGTGGTGAGCCGTCCCGGCCCCGGAGGCGTGACCCCGGAGCTCCTTCGCTACCAGCTCACCGGTGTGTTCGAGGTCGGCGCCGAGCTCGACTACTCCCTGGTGGTGCTGCCGGTGGCGTCACTGCCGGGCGACCCTTCGCGGCTCGGCACCGTGGGGGTGCGGGTCACCCTGGACGATCCGCTGGCCGCCGCCGGTGTGGCCAAGCAGCTCTCGGCGATGAATCCCGACTGGCAGGTGACGAGCTGGGCGGACAGCTACGGCGAGTTGTTTCAGGCGGTCAGGATGGAGAAGCTCATGATGTTTCTCATTCTGCTGATGGTGGTGGCGGTGGCCGCGTTCAACATCGTCTCCGGGCAGACCATGGCGGTGACCGACAAGCGCTCGGACATCGCCATTCTCCGAACCATGGGAGCACGTGACGGCACCATCGCCCGTATCTTTCTGCTGCAAGGGGTAGTGATCTCCAGCGTCGGCATCATCGTCGGGTTGATTGCCGGCGTGATCGTTGCCCATCACGTCGGCGCCGTGCTGGCAGTGATCGAGCGATGGGTGGGTTTCCGGCTGCTGGAGGGCACCTATTTCGTCGCGGTGCCGTCTGTGGTGCAGGGGGCCGATCTCGCCGTGATCGCGGCGATTTCGTGGTCGCTGTGCCTGATCTCGGCCTGGGTGCCGGCGCGCCGGGCTGCCGCCTTGAACCCCGTCGCCGGCCTGCACTGACGGGCAGGCTGAGACGTCGGCGGCAACGCCGCTGCCATACGAAGCGCTCAGGACTTGATGTCGCCGCCGCGAGGCTGCTCCCACGCCGGAGCGGCCTGTTCTGCCTGAACGCGTCGCCGTTCCCGCCTCGCGCGCCAGCGTCGGATCACGTGCAGGCGCCAGACGATACGCACGATCACCATGCCGGTAACCCCCGCCACCCAGCCGCACAGCAGTGAGCCGAACAGCAGCGGCCAGCCGATGGCGCCGACGTGGTGGCTCAACCAGTTCCAGGTCAGCTGAATGGTGCCGACTCGGATCTCACGATCCAGCAGCCAGGCGCCGAGCCGGTAGCAGAAGTAGAAGACCGGCGTCATGGTGACCGGATTGGTAATCCACACCAGCACCACGGAGATGGGCAGGTTGCAGCGGGAGATTACCGCCAGAACCGCGGCGATCAGCATCTGGAACGGTACGGGGAGAAACGCGCAGAACAAGCCGATGAACGTTGCACCGGCCACCGAACGGCGATGCAGGTGCCACAGCTCCGGGTCGTTCAGCCAACGGCTCACGGGACGCAGGGCCCGGTGCGCACGCATGGCTGCTGGGGTTGGCAGATGCTGCCGGAGGAACTTTCTAGGCATAAACGCATTATGCACCCGGCTGCCGAATCCCGTACACGCGGCACGTTGCCCATCGGCCGCTTGCTGGCCGGCTTCTGCATCGGCGCCATGCTGCTCGGGCTTCCATGGCCGGCGTCGTCGGCGCTTCCCGCGGTTGCCGCGGTGGCAGGTCTCACCGCGGCCGGCGTGCTGGTGCTCGCCGCGCTGGTCCGGCACCGTCACCGCCGGACGATGCGGCCATGGAGGTCGCCGTTGGTCTGGAGTGCGCTGCCGCTGGGGCTGGCGTTTTCAGCGGCCTCGCTAACCACACGGCGCTTGCGAACCGTGTCTACGTTCCAGCGCAGGGACCGACGTTCACCGTCACCGGCCGGATCATCGGCGATCCCGTGCCCGTGGCGGCACGGCCCGGGCCCGCCCGGCTGGCGCTTCCCGGCTCGCCTGCTTCAGCTGGCGATCCCGCCTTCCCGGCCGCCCACCCTGGTGCTCCGGTTGTCCTGGTATGGCGGCCCGCCCGTCGCCCGCGGCGAGGTCTGGCGCTGGACGGTGGTGCTCAAGACGTCCCTGGAGCTATGCCGATCCGGGCGGCTTCGACTACGAGCGCTGGCTGCTCGGTGCCGGGCTGGCGGGTACCGGGTACGTGCGCAGCGGCCAGCGGCTCGAGCGCGCTCGCCCCGGAGTCATCGACGAGGCCCGGGCGTCGTTGATGGCAACGGTGGACGGTCTCCACCTGGACAACGGCGGCGTGCTCCAGGCGCTTCTGCTCGGCCGCGCCGCGGGGATTCCCGACGCCCTGTGGCAGGTGCTGCGCGCTACCGGCACGGTTCATCTCATGGTCATTTCCGGGCTGCACGTGTCGTTGGCGGCGGCGCTTGGCTTCGCCCTCGGCCGCTGGATGAGCCGCCTTTGCCCGTGGCTGCTGCTGCGGATTAATGCCCGAACGGCCGGCTGTGTCGACCGGGTTCGCAGCGGCGGGCGCCTACGTGGTGCTGGCAGGCGCGGGCCTGCCGGCATTGCGCGCCCTGGTGATGAGCGCCGGCACGCTCGCGCTGCTGGCCGGCGGCCGGACGTCGCGGCTCGGCCGCGGACTGCTGATGGCGCTGGCGGTGTGCCTGGTGTGGCAGCCGCTGGCGGTCCATCAGCAGGGGTTCTGGTTGTCGTTCGGGGCGGTCACGACCCTCTATCTGGCCCTGGGCCATCGACACGGCGACGGGCCGCTGACGAGCCTGCTGCGGGCACAGCTCGGGCTCAGCCTGGGCATGTTGCCGTTGGTTGCCATGAGCACGGCCACGGTACCCTGGACCGGCGTGCCGGCGAACCTGATCGCCGTGCCGGCAATGAGCTTGGTGGTGGTGCCGCTGACTCTACTCGGCGGCTGCCTGGCGGCGGTGTGGGCTTGGGCGGCCGCCTGGGCGCTGATCCTGGCCGATCACGCCGTAGGGCTGTTGCTGGCGTGGCTCACCTGGTTGGCCACCGCGCCTCCGGCGCTGGCGACGGGCGGAACCCTGGCACTGGCGGTGGCTCAGGTCGGCGCCGTATGCTGGCTGCTCGGTGTTCCGCGAGCATTTCTGCCCGGTCTGCTACTGGGCTGGGCTCTGCCGTTCGGGGTGCGCGCGCCGGTGCTCGCCTCGGGCCAGTATCGGGTCATGGCGCTGGACGTGGGGCAGGGCACGGCGGTGGCCATCGACACCAGGCGCCACCGGCTGCTGTACGATGCCGGCCCCGGTTTTCCCAGCGGCTTCGAGACCGGCAGCGCCGTGGTGGTCCCGAGCCTGGCCGCGACCGGTCCGGCCCGCCTCGACATGATGATCCTCAGCCACGACGACATGGATCATGTGGGCGGTGCGGCAGCGGTGCGCCGATGGCTCGCCCCGCAACTGGTGATCGCGCCGCGCAAGACCCGGATCGGCCCGGCGCTTCGATGCACGCCCCGGCGCTGGCGCTGGGACGGCGTCAGGTTTCGCCTGGTGGGTGTGGCGCGCCCGGTCAACGCCTCGGACAACGATCGCTCCTGCATACTGCTGGTCGACAATGGCCGTTATCGGATGCTCATCGGCGGCGACATCGGCCGCGGAGTGGAAGCGGATCTCCTGCATGCCCTCTCCCCCGGAGACCTGCCCGTGCAGGTGCTGTTCGCGCCTCACCATGGCAGCGCCACGTCATCCTCCCGGGCCCTGGTGCGGGTACTGCACCCACGCCTGGTGATGGTGAGCGCCGGCCACGGCAACCGCTTCGGGCACCCTCGCCCGGAAGTGGTGGCTCGCTATCGGCGGGTGGGAGCGCGGGTGTACCAGACCGGTCGCGACGGGGCTCTGGTGTGGTCCAGCGCGGCACCGGACCAGGTGGTTCGCTGGCGCCGGGACCGCGGGCCCTACTGGCGCGACAGGGAGTCTGGTGGTAACGATTCAATCCGCTGAATCATGTCGCGCAGCGCCGAAACCAGATCGTCTTTTTCCTCGCTGGTGAGGAAGCTTCCGATCTCGAGTTCCTGGCCTCGGCAGCGCAGGGCGATCCGCTTGCGGTACCACGGATGGGGTGGCGGCCGCACGAAGATGCGGGTGAAGTAGCGCTGAAACTGGCGGCGCACCCGGGGTTCGCGAACGCCGCGCTCGAACAGCAGCATGTCGGGCGAGAAGGTGAGCACTTCCTGGGTGTGGGTGCGCCGCACGCAGTAGTACAGACTGCCAAGCACGACGACCACCTCGAGCCCAGCGAACGGCAGCACCGGCCACATGCCGCGCCAGGCGAACCCGAGCCCTATGGCGCCGGACACCGCGGCGAGCACGGCTACCAGCCAGACATTGGCCCGCCAGGACCAGGAGTGGTTGGGCTGGATCACAATCCGCCCGGCCCGCTCCGCGGCATCGAACTCGAGGGCGATCATCCTTTCGGATCCTCGGCGGCTATCTCTCTGAGCACGGCGTCGGCCATTTCACGAATCTGCTCGCTGGCGAACGTCGATTCCTCCACCTGGCGCCGGCGGTCGGCCCAGCGCGCGGATTTGTAGCGGCTGCCGCGAACGAGCCGACAGTCGGCGCTCGCGGCCCTTGCTTGCACGAACACGTCGAGCACGGCGGCTTCGGGCACTTCGGCGTGGCTCACGGCGTGCATCCGGACGATGGGGCCGAAGCCGTTGATCGTCACGCCGAACTGCTCGAGCATGAATCGTTCCAGAGTGCCGTGCCAGCCGTCGCCGACTCGGAGGAAGGTGGCTGGAAACGTCCACTTGCCCTGTTGTTGCGCCAGCAGAACCGCACCGCTGTCGCTGACGACCAGCACGTTCAGGTGCACCTGGAAAAGGTCACGGCCGACCGCGAGCTCGCCGCGCAGTTGCTCCACGCTCTGCCAGAGATGGCGTCCGGCAACGTTGCTGAACTCGAGGGCGAGGCCGTCGTCCTCGACACGCCTGACCTCCATCTCCACCGTCGGCGTGGCCTGGGATTCTACGCTCAGGGCGTTCTGCACGCTCACTTTGACCTTGGCGCCCGGCCGCACCTGTGGGTTGTCCGTATAGACGAACACCCCGCCTTCGGACAAATCTCTGGCTACACAGCGGAGCGTGCCGACGGCCGGGTGCTTCAGCTCCACCAGCAGGGGAAGCTGGATGCGCGGGTAACGTCTCTGCTCCATGGGCGGGTTTCGCTCGCGCTAAAGCCTCATGTGCCCCCGTATTCCTGCGTGGGGTCAGGTTGAAATCTTCGAAGCGGACCACATTGTACCAGCAGCGGTAAATCGGAAAAGCAACATGCGTTTGGACAAAATGACGAGCCGTTTGCAGAACGCGCTCAGCGATGCGCAGTCTCTGGCGTTGGGACGGGATCACAGCGCGGTCGAGGCCATACATCTGCTTGCGGTGCTGGTGGAGCAGCGCGATGCGTCCGTGCTGCCGATGCTCATTCGTGCCGGCGGTAACGCCGACAAACTGCGCGAACGTATCACCGGGGCGCTGGAGGATCTGCCGACGCTGAAGTCCCCGACGGGGGAGATCGGCATGGGCACCGGGCTCGCCAAGGTGCTGAACATGGCGGACCGTCTGTCACAGAAGGCGGGCGATGCGTATTTATCCACCGAGCAGGTGCTGCTCGGCATGTTTGCGGATTCCGTCACGGGCAAAGTGCTGAAGGAGTCCGGGGTCAACGAGAAATCACTGGAGCAGGTCGTCGAAGTGGCAAGAAGCGGTGAAACGGTATCCGATCCCAACGCGGAAGAGCATCGTCAGGCTCTGGACAAGTATACGGTGGACCTCACCGCGCGGGCCGAGGAAGGCAAGCTCGACCCGGTGATCGGCCGTGACGACGAGATCCGCCGTACCATTCAGGTGCTGCAACGGCGCACCAAGAACAACCCAGTGCTCATCGGCGAGCCGGGGGTCGGCAAGACCGCCATCGTCGAGGGGCTGGCCCAGCGGATCTTGAACGGCGAGGTCCCCGAGGGTCTGAAAAACAAGCGCATCTTGGCGCTGGACATGGGCTCGCTGATCGCCGGCGCCAAGTTTCGCGGCGAGTTCGAAGAGCGGTTGAAGGCTGTGTTGAACGAGCTGTCGAAGCAGGAAGGCAACATCATCCTGTTCGTCGACGAGCTGCACACCATGGTGGGCGCGGGCAAGGCCGAGGGCGCCATGGACGCCGGCAACATGCTGAAGCCCGCGCTCGCCCGGGGCGAGCTGCACTGCGTGGGCGCCACCACGCTGGACGAGTACCGCCAGCACATCGAGAAGGATGCCGCTCTGGAGCGGCGGTTCCAGAAGGTGCTGGTGGACGAGCCGAGCGTCGAGGACACCATCGCCATACTGCGCGGGCTGAAGGAACGCTACGAGATCCACCACGGCGTCGACATCACCGACCCGGCGGTGGTCGCCGCGGCCCGGCTGTCCCACCGGTACATCACCGACCGACAGCTTCCTGACAAGGCCATCGACCTGATCGATGAGGCTGCCAGCCGCATCCGCATGGAGATGGATTCCAAGCCTGAGGCGATGGACCGCCTCGAGCGTCGGATGATTCAGCTCAAGATGGAGGCGGAGGCGTTGCGCCACGAATCGGACGAGGCCAGCAAGAAGCGCCAGGCAATCCTCGAGGAATCCATCGAGGAGCTCGAGAAGGAATACGCGGACCTCGACGAGATCTGGACCGCCGAAAAGGCCTCGCTGCGTGGCCACCAGGAAATCAAGGAAGAGCTGGATGCGGCTCGACTCGAGTTCGAAGGGGCCCGCAGGGCGGGCGATCTCACGCGCATGTCGGAGCTGCAGTACGGCAGGATCCCCGAGCTCGAGAAGCAGCTCTCCGAGGCCACCAGCAACGGTGAAGCCGGGCCGCGTCAGCTTCTGCGAAACAGCGTCACCGAGGAAGAGATCGGCGAGGTGGTGTCGAAGTGGACGGGTATTCCGATCAGCAAGCTGTTGGAAGGGGAGAAGGAGAAGCTGCTGACGCTGGAAGACGAGCTGCACAAGCGGGTGGTCGGGCAGGAGGAAGCCGTGCGCGCCGTGTCCGAGGCAGTGCGCCGTTCGCGTGCAGGGCTGTCGGATCCGAACCGGCCCAACGGCTCGTTCATGTTCCTCGGCCCGACCGGCGTTGGTAAAACCGAATTGTGCAAGGCGCTGGCCGAGGTGCTGTTCGACAGCCAGGACGCCATGATCCGCGTGGACATGTCGGAGTTCATGGAGAAGCACTCGGTGGCCCGCCTGATCGGTGCGCCGCCGGGGTATGTGGGGTACGAGGAAGGCGGCTACCTGACCGAGCGGGTGCGGCGCCGGCCCTACTCGCTGATCCTGCTGGACGAGATCGAGAAGGCGCACGCCGACGTGTTCAACATCCTGCTGCAGGTGCTCGATGACGGGCGCCTGACGGACGGGCACGGCCGCACCGTGGATTTTCGCAACACGGTGCTGGTGATGACCTCGAACCTCGGCTCGGAGGCTATTCAGAGCCTGGCGGAGCAGGGCAACTTCGACGCCATCCGCTCTACGGTCATGGGAGTGGTCGCCCAGCACTTCCGCCCGGAGTTCATCAACCGGGTGGACGACATCGTGGTGTTTCAGCCGCTGTCGCGGGAGCAGGTGCGCGAGATCGCCGGCATCCAGTTCCACATTCTGGAGCAGCGCCTGGAGGACCAGGACATCCGCGTCGAGCTGTCGGACGACGCCACGGAGGCGCTGGTGGAGGAGGGATACGACCCCGTATACGGCGCCAGGCCACTGAAGCGCGTGATCCAGAAGCGGGTAGAGAATCCGCTGGCCTCACGGCTGCTGGCGGGCGACTTCGCGGCGGGCGACGTGATCCACGTCGGCTTTCACGACGGCGCATACACGTTCAGCCACTGAGCCTCCAGCAGGAGCCCTCAGCTCTACGCGGTCGCGCCGCAGTCGCGGAACAGACGCGCGGCGCTCGATTCTGCACCGGGCGTCCGAGCCGCAATGGTCTGGAGCGCGACCGTGGTTGATGAGAGCCCTCAGCTCTACGCGGTCGCGCCGCAGTCGCGGAACAGACACGCGGCGCTCGATTCTGCACCGGGCGTCCGAGCCGCAATGGTCTGGAGCGCCACCGTGTTTGATGAGAGCCCTCAGCTCTACGCGGTCGCGCCGCAGTCGCGGAACAGACGCGCGGCGCTCGATTCTGCACCGGGCGTCCGAGCCGCAATGGTCTGGAGCGCGACCGTGTTTGATGAGAGCCCTCAGCTCTACGCGGTCGCGCCGCAGTCGCGGAACAGACACGCGGCGCTCGATTCTGCACCGGGCGTCCGAGCCGCAATGGTCTGGAGCGCGACCGTGTTTGATGAGAGCCCTCAGCTCTACGCGGTCGCGCCGCGGGGAAGGGAGATATTGTATATTTATACAGTATCCGCTACACTTTACAGCCATGGGTCACACGCTGCCACTGTTCCAGGAACTCGACACGGAGGCCCCCGCGCAACGCGGGAGGTCACCGCAGCAGCGAGGCGCAAGTAGCGCGCACTACGGTTCGGGCCGTGATCGCCCAGTCGGCGGCCCAGGTGCGGCGGACGGCGAGCGCCACCTGCGGGCAGCATGGCGGTTGGCCCGAGGCATGGGGCGGTATCCGGAGCACTCGCCGGAACAGACGCGCGCGGGGCTGGCCATCTGTCATCACCTCCAGGCCCTGCTCGCGGAATCCGACTCCGGCGGTTGATCCCATCCCGCTGCAGGCGCTGTCCGGTCTCGCGACCGGGGCTGGACCTTTTCTGATCGATCTGTGAAGCTTTTGGCCCTTCGTTTGCATTTCCCTGACGGAGGGCGGGGTACCATCGGCAGTATGACTGGTACGCTTGCCACGCTTCAGTCATCGTCAGTAAGGAAACGGCTTCCATGATCAAGAAATGCCTGTTCCCGGTGGCGGGTTACGGCACCCGATTTCTGCCGGCCACGAAGGCCATGCCCAAAGAGATCCTTCCCATTCTCGACAAGCCGCTGGTTCAGTACGGCGTCGAGGAGGCGCTGGAGGCGGGGCTCAACGACATCGGCTTCGTCACCGGCCGCGGCAAGCGCGCCATCGAGGACCACTTCGACACCAACTACGAGCTCGAGCACCAGATCGCCGGTACCGGCAAGGAAAAGGCGCTGGAAGGCATCCGTTCGCTCATCGACCAGTGCACGTTCTCGTACACCCGCCAGGTGGCCATGAAGGGTCTCGGCCATGCCATTCTGACCGGGCGCACCCTGATCGGCGACGAGCCGTTCGGCGTGGTGCTGGCGGACGATCTGTGCTTCGGCGCCCGGTCCGGCGTGCTGCATCAGATGGTCGGCCTTTTCAAGCAGTTCCGCTGCAGCATCGTCGCCATCATGGAGGTGCCGGCGGACAAGACCGCTTCGTACGGCATCGTGGTAGGCGATGCCATCGGCGAGCGCCTGTTCAGGGTCACGGACATGATCGAGAAGCCGGCACCCGAGAACGCACCCACCAATCTGGCCATCATCGGCCGCTACATTCTCACCCCCGACATCTTCGAAATTCTCGAATCGACTCCGGTGGGCAAGGGCGGTGAGCTGCAGATCACCGACGCGCTGCTGCGACAGGCCAGGGAGGGCTGCGTGATGGCCTACAAGTTCGATGGATGCCGCTTCGACTGCGGGTCGGTGGAGGGCTACGTGGACGCGACCAACTACTGCTACAAGCTCAGGGAGTGCGAGGAACGCTGATGGCGCAAACGCGGGGGGACGATGCCGCTCTCCGGGCGGCCCTGGACCGGGTGCTGTCCCGGCCCTGGCAGGTGGAATCATTGCCGGAGCCGGTGCCGATCTCGGAGCTGCCGACACCGGCGCTGGTGCTGGACGCCGACCTGCTCGAACGCAATCTCGCCCGCATGGCGGCTTTTCTCGGCGAACGGGGCAAGGGATTCCGGCCCCACACCAAGACCCACAAGTGCCCGCTGATCGCGCTGCGACAGATCGAGGCCGGTGCCGTTGGCGTGTGCGCGGCCAAGGTCTCCGAAGCGGCCGCCATGGTGCAGGCGGGCGTCGACCGGGTGCTGGTCACCTCCCCCGTGGTGGACCCCCGGCGCGCCCGTCTTCTGGTGGAGCTCGCGGCCCGCGCCCGCACGCTCGACGTGGTGGTGGACAGCGCGGCCGGCTTCGACGCGCTCGCCGCGGCGGCCGATGCCTCGGCGCCGGTGGGCGTGGTGGTGGACGTGGACGTCGCCATGGGCCGCACCGGCACCCGTGACCGGGACCAGGTGCTGAGGCTGGCGGAGGCCGCCCAAGCCACCGCGGGGCTGACGTTCCGCGGCATTCAGCACTACGCCGGGCACGTGATGCACGTCAAGGGTCACGATCGTCGGCGGGAAAAGTCGCTGGCGCTCTGGGAGAGCGTCCAGGCCACCGTCCGTGCTCTGAGCGAACACGGGCTGCCGCCGACGGTGGTCACCGGCGGCGGCACCGGCACCTACGACATCGACTGTGAGGTGCCCGAGATCACCGATCTGCAGGTCGGCAGCTACATCTTCATGGACCAGGAGTATCGGCTCATCGGCGCCCGCGACGGCGAGTGGTTCGACGACTTCGAGGTGTCCCTTCAGGTGGCGGCGACCGCCATCAGCCAGCCCCGCGAGGGGACGATCACCGTGGACGGCGGCTTCAAGGCGTTCGCCTCCGATTCGGTGAACCCGGAGCCGCTTACCCTGGCCGATACCGAGTACCGGTTCGCCGGCGACGAGCACGGCGTGCTGATCATGAGGACGCCCGCCCAGGAGCCCCTGCTCGGCAGCGTCCAGCGCTTCATCACCCCGCATTGCGATCCTACCGTTAACCTCTACGATTGGTATTGGGTGTGTCGCGATGGCATGGTCACGGAGCTGTGGCCGATCGCGGCACGGGGCTGTTCCTGGTAACCGGGTAATCCATCCGGGGTAATCGATCCGGGGTAATCAATGTTGGAGATCGTTCAATCCGGCGGTTGGCTGATGGTGCCGATTCTGCTTTCCAGTGTGGTCGCCGCCGCCATCAGCGTGGAGCGGCTGTGGACGCTGCAGCGCTCGCGGATCACGCCGAAGAATCTACTCGCCCAGGTGTGGGGCGCGCTCAAAAACGAGGAGCTGGACGCTCAGCGGCTGCGTGATCTCAGAGCGTCCAGCCCGCTCGGACAGGTGCTGGCCGCCGGCGTCGCCAACGCCCGCCGCGGGCGGGAGGTCATGAAGGAGGCCATGGAGGAGGTGGCCTCACAGGTGAGTCACGATCTGGAACGCTACCTCACTTCCCTCGGCGTCATTGCGTCCATCTCTCCGCTCCTCGGGCTGCTCGGGACGGTGGTGGGCATGATCAAGGTGTTCACCGCACTGATGCTCGAGGGTGCCGGCAACGCCAACGTGCTGGCTGGAGGAATTTCCCAGGCGCTGATCACCACGGCTGCCGGGCTGTCCGTGGCGATTCCGGCCATCATGTTCCATCGATTCTTTCTGCGCCGGGTCGACGAGCTGGTCGTGGCCATGGAGCAGGAGGCCGTCAAGCTGGTCGAGATACTGCAGGGCGGCGCCGAAGAAGAACCCAGGCTATGAAATTCCGACGCCGGCGGCGCGACGAGGTGGGGGTGGACCTCACCCCGCTCATCGACGTGGTGTTCCTGCTGCTGATCTTCTTTATGGTGTCCACCACCTTCATTCGCGAGACTCAGCTCAAGATCGACCTGCCGGAGGCGAAGGGCGAGCTGCAGGAGATCAAAGACGACGTCATCGAGATCACCGTAGACAGGAACGGAGACATTGCCGTCAACGACCAGCTCCTGGTCAACGACGAGACCAGCACCCTGGTGCGCGCCCTGCGCCAGCAGCTCGCGCAGCGCAAGCCCACCACCCACGTCATCATCACCGCCGATGCCAAAGCCACCCATGACAACGTGGTGAAAGCCATGGATGCGGCGGGACGGGTGGGGCTGTCGCACATCAGCATCACCACCCGTCAGCCGGAAGACGAGGAGTAGTGAACCCTTCCGCCCACCCCGAAGCCGCAATCGGACGATCAGGCGGCGGTTCTGTCGATGCAGTCTCCGATGCTGCGGGCGGTGCTCACAGCGACTGGCGTACCTACCGCCGGCTGCTGGGCTACGTCCGCCCGTACTGGCCGCTGTTCCTGCTGTCGGTGATCGGCTTTTTCGTCGGCAGCGGCGCCGAAGCGTTCTTCGTCAAGTTGTTTGGCGACCTCGTCGACACCTGGGATCGTGCGGCGGCGGCAGCCTCATACGAGATCCCGCTGATGATGGTGGCGGCGGTGCTGGTGCGGGCGGCCGGGGAAATTGCCGGCGAGCTGCTGCTGAGCCAGATCTCCTTCGGCGTGGTTCATCAGGTGCGCACGGAGCTGTTCGATCAGCTCCTCAGAATGCCGAGCGCATTCTTCGACGCCAGCTCTCAGGGGCACCTGGTGTCCCGGCTCACGTACAACGTCGCGCAGCTTCGCGACACAGGCACTGACGCGCTGAAGTCGGTGGTGCAGGACGGCGGCAAGGTGGTGGTTTACCTCGGCTACATGCTGCTGCTGTCCTGGAAGCTGACGGTAATCTTCGCCGCCACGGCGCCACTGGTGGCGCTGGTGGTGGTGTACGCGAGCCGGAGGTTCCGCCGCATCAGCCGGCGCATCCAGAATTCCATGGGCGATGTCACCCACGTGGCCTCCGAAGCGGTTGCCGGCTACCGGGTGGTGCGCATCTTCGGCGGCGAGGCGTACGAGCAGGCGCGCTTCCATCGCTCGAGCCGATCCAATCAGCGGCAGAATCTCAAGATGGTGGTGACTAAGGTCACCAGCACCCAGATGATCCAGATCTTCGTGGTGGCGGCGCTGGCGCTGCTCATCGCGCTGCTGTTCCGGCCGGAGATCGGCGGCGGCCTGTCCACGGGGCAGGTGGTCACGTTCCTGGGGCTCGCCGGGATGCTGGCAAATCCGATCCGCAAGCTCTCGGAGGTGAATGCCCGCCTGCAGCGGGGCCTGGCGGCGGCGGAGGACATCTTCGGGCAGATGGATCAGCCCCTCGAGACGGACCAGGGTGCGGTGGATGTGAGCCGGGTCGAGGGCCGGATCGAATTCCGCCGTCTCTCGTTCGCTTATGGAGGCGCCGGGGAAGACATCCGGGCCGGCGGTGGCAGCCCGGGCGCGCCGCGCGTGCTCAACGACATCGAGTTCACCATCGAGCCGGGCCAGACGGTGGCGCTGGTCGGCCGCTCCGGGAGCGGCAAGTCCACCCTGGCGAGCCTCATTCCCCGTTTCTACGAACCCACATCCGGGGAGATTCTGCTGGACGGGCGGCCCTTGGCGAGCTACACCCTTGGCTGTCTGCGCCGGCAGATCGCGCTGGTCACCCAGCAGGTAACCCTGTTCAACGATACCCTGGAGCGCAACATCGCCTACGGCGCGCTGGAGAAAGCCGACGGCCGGGCTATCCGGGACGCCGTGGAGCGGGCCCATGCTCGTGTGTTCGTGGACGAGTTGCCGGACGGGCTGAACACCATCGTCGGCGACGACGGCGTGTTGCTGTCGGGCGGCCAACGTCAACGGGTCGCCATCGCCCGGGCACTGTTGAAAGACGCTCCGGTGCTGATCCTCGACGAGGCCACTTCGGCGCTCGATAGCGAATCGGAACGCCACATACAAGCGGCGCTCGAGGAAGTGATGCGCGGCCGCACGACCTTGGTCATCGCCCACCGGCTGTCCACCATCGAGAAGGCCGATCTCATTCTGGTCATGGAAGACGGCCGGATCGTCGAATCGGGCACGCACCAGTCACTGCTCGAGCAGAGCGGTGTGTATGCCGCGCTCTACGCCGCGCAGTTCGAGGAGCCGCGGGACGCCGGCGCGCTCGCCGCGCCGGAGGATCCGCCCCGTCCGGCGCGGCGGCTGCCGCCGCAGACGGCGGCCGTCGGAGCGGCGTCGCCCCTGCTGCGCGCCTGGTACGCCGATGCCCGCTGGGTGGGGATGCTGTCGCCGCTCGAGTGGCTGTTCCGGTGCCTGGCGGAGCGCCGACGCCTCAGCTACCTCACCGGCCGACGCACGCCCTGGCGGGCGCCGGTGCCGGTGGTGGTGGTCGGCAACGTGGCCGCCGGCGGCACCGGCAAGACACCGCTGGTGGTGTGGCTGGCGAACTGGCTCCGCCAGCAGGGGTTCCACCCCGGCATCGTCTCGAGGGGCCACGGCGGCCGCCGCGGCCGCGAGCCGCTCAGCGTCACCGCGGACTCGGACCCGGACACGTGCGGTGACGAGGCGCCGCTGCTTGCGGCTCGCAGCCAGTGTCCGGTGGTGGTGTGCGCCGACCGGGTGCGGGCGGTTCGTCACCTTCTGGAGCTTGCCGATTGCGATCTGGTGATCGCCGACGACGGCTTGCAGCATTATCAGCTGGCCAGGGACGTGGAGATCGCCGTGGTGGACGGCAGCCGCGGGGTCGGGAACGGCCGCTGTCTGCCCGCCGGACCGCTCCGGGAGCCGCCGGGCCGGCTTGCCGAGGTCGATCTGGTGATGGTGAACGGCCCCGGCTACGAGATGCCGGGCGCCGGCACCATGGACGTGGCGCCGCGTGCCTTCGTGCGCATCGCCGGCGGTGAGCGGCTTGGCGTCGACGCCTTCGTTTCCCGTCACCGGCGTGTGCACGCGGTGGCCGGCGTCGGCAATCCCGGGCGCTTCGCCGGCACCCTGCGTGGGCTCGGCCTGGAGGTGGATCTACGCAGCTATGCCGATCACCACCGGTTCGAGGGCGAGGAGGTGAGCTTCGACGATTCACTGGCGGTGGTTTGCACCGAGAAGGATGCGGTGAAACTGCGGCGGCTGGCGAACCTGCCGGCGCGCTGCTGGTACCTGGAAATCGACGCAGTGCCGTCCAGGGCGGCCGAGCAGCGGCTGGCCGACGTGCTGCAAAGCCATGGGATTGCAGGAAGGTGAAGGATTTCAAGGTTGTCATACCGGCTCGGTTCGGCTCCACCCGCCTGCCGGGCAAGCCGCTGGCGGATCTGCACGGCCTGCCCATGGTGGTGCGGGTGGTCCGCCAGGCAGAGCAGTCGGGTGCCGCCGCCGTGGTGGTGGCCACGGACGACGAGCGGGTCCGGGCAGCGGTGGAGTCCGCGGGCGGCGAAGCGTGTCTGACCCGCCCCGACCACCCGTCGGGCTCCGACCGGATCATGGAAGTCGCCGAGCAGATGGGCTGGGCCGGTGACGCCATCGTCGTCAACGTCCAGGGCGACGAGCCGCTGATTCCTCCGCAAGTGATCGGCCAGGTGGCCGACCTTCTGCTTCAGGATCCGGACACCGGAGTGGCCACGCTCTGCGAGCCGATCACCGATCTGGCTCAGGTGTTCGATCCCAACGTGGTGAAGGTGGTGCGGGGCGAGGACGGCTTCGCGCGTTACTTCTCACGGGCCCCGTTGCCTTACGCTCGCGAGGTCTTTCCGGCGGCGACGGACCAGGCGCGCCGGAGCGGCGGCGTCGCTGCCGGTCCGGTTCCCGAGGCGCGGGCCTGGTTCCGCCATATCGGCATCTATGGCTACCGGCTGGCCGCCCTGCGTCAGTTCGTCGGCCTGCCGGTGGCGGCCCTGGAGCGGATCGAAGCGCTCGAGCAGCTTCGGCTGGTGGCTCACGGCATCGGCATCCGGGTGGCCGAGGCTGCGGCAGCGGTGCCGCCGGGTGTGGACACCGAATCGGATCTGGAACGGGTGCGCCGGCAGCTGGCCGGTGCGGCCGGCGAGCGGCGGTGACGCCCGCAGCCGTCAACGTTACACGGCCGCGCCGCGGCATGCCGATGTTCGACTACCGTCCCGGCTTTCTGCGATGTGGTGGAAGCGAGCGCGCTGTTTGCGCGGCTGCGGGAAGACGCACCGTGGCGACAGGAGTGGCTCGCGCTGTACGGACGGCGGGTCGCGGTGCCTCGGATGGTGGCCTGGTGTGGCGAGGCCGGCCTCAACTACCGCTATTCCGGCGCCGACCATACCTGTACCGGCTGGCTGCCAGAGCTGGCGGACCTGCGCCGGCGGCTGGCCGACCGACTGGCACTGACCAGCAACTTCGTGCTGCTCAACCGGTATCGGAACGGCAGCGACTACATGGGCTGGCACAGCGACGACGAGCGCGGCCTGGCCAGCACCGTCGCCTCGGTGAGTCTCGGCGCCCGGCGCCGGTTCCTGCTGCGGCCACCGGTAGAGGCGGGCGGAGACGCGCCGCCGTCGCAGGCGCTGGACCTGGAGCCCGGCTCTCTGCTGCTTTTCGACGGCTCCATGAGTCACAGCTTGCCGCGTACCCGCAGGCCGGTGGGTGAACGGATCAACCTGACGTTCCGGCTGCTGCACGCGGAGTCGTCGTGAGCACACGGTCGCTGGCGGGCGCGAATACCCTGAGAGTCGAGTCGGCGGCGGATCGTCTGGTCACCGTGACCCGGGAGCAGGACCTGGTCGATCTGGTCGAGGGCCTGCGCCGTGGCAAACGGCGGGCGCGGACGTCGCCGCTCACCGTGCTCGGTGGCCGTCACCTCGGTGGCCGCTCACCGTGCTCGGTGGCGGCAGCAACGTGGTGCTGCGCGGCCGGGTGCCGGGGGTAGTGTGCCTGATGCGCAGTCGGGGCATCCGGCTCGACCCGGACACCGCGGGCACCGTGGCGCTGACCGCAGCCGCCGGTGAGCGCTGGCACGACGTGGTCCGCCGCTCGTTGGGGGCCGGGCTGGCGGGGCTCGAGAATCTCGCGCTGATTCCGGGCGCTGTGGGTGCGGCGCCCATTCAGAACATCGGCGCCTACGGGATCGAGCTGTCGGAGCGGTTCCTCAGGCTCCGGGCGCTCGATACCGCCAGTGGCAGAATCTACGAGATCGATCGAGACGCCTGCGGGTTCGGCTACCGCCACAGTCGCTTCAAGGGGCCCGACGGAGCGAACCTGGTGATCCTCGACGTCACCCTGCGGCTCGCCCGGCGGCACCAGCCGGTCATCGATTATCCGGACGTTCGCCTCGAGCTGGAGCGTCTCGGCTGGCGCCGCCCCTCAGCAGTGCAGGTGGCGGAGGCGGTAATCCAGGTAAGGCGGCGCAAGCTGCCGGATCCGCGCGTGGTGGGCAACGTCGGCAGCTTCTTCAAGAATCCCGCAGCTCACCCCGGCCGAAGCGGAAGCGGTGGCGCGGCGCCACCCGGGCCTGCATCGCCGTGGCGGGAGCGCCGGCACGACGAAGCTCTCCGCCGCGCAGCTCATCGACGCCTGCGGCTGGAAAGGCAGGACGGTGGGCAAGGTCGGCGTCTGGCACCGCCAGCCCCTCGTGCTGGTCAACCGGGGCGGCGCCACGGCGGCGGACGTGCTCGCACTGAGCGAGCAGATCCGCCGTGACGTGGCTGACCGCTTCGGCGTTTGCCTGGAGCTCGAGCCCCGGGTGATCGGTCAGGACTGATCGCCCGCTCGCGGCAGCACGCCCTGGGCTTTCAGCTCCGCTTCCCGTTGCCGGCGCCGAACCTCCCGGGGATCGTTGTACGCCCGCGTCGGGCGCGCCGGCCGCTCGGGCTCCACCGCCTGGGCGGCGGGAGCGTCCGCTGCGGCCTGCTCCTCCTCGACCGCCTCCTGGGCATGGTCGCTGCCGGCGGGCGGTTCCGCAGGCGCCGCCTGCTGTGCCGGCGGCTCGGCCACTGCCTCGCGTGGGGCTTCGGCCGCTGCTTCGATCGGCGTCTCGGCGGTGGTTTCCGGTGCGGCCGACACCGATGTGTCGTCGGCAGTCGGCAGCTCGGTTTCCGTGCCTTCCACTCCGGCGGCGAGATCCGGGCGTTCCATTACCGTGGGCGTTGGTTGGGACCGGGATGATCCGGTCTCGGCATCGCCCGCCGATGACTCGTAGGTGGCCGGCGTCGACGAGGCGGACCCGGTGGTGGCCGGTGCCACCGCGGGCTGCACGGCGGCCGGCCGCGACGGTGCACTCCTGCTCTCGTCGAGCTTCGACCGGTCCCGTTTCGGCATCCGCTTGCTGGCAGCCAACGCCTCTTCAGATGGCCGCCGATCCTCGAACGGAATGATCTCCGCTTGGGCAGACGGCAGGGCATCGCCAGTCGCGGCCTGCTCACCGCGTCCGCGCCCGCCGCGGCGGCGCCGTGGCCGGTTGGAGGCGGCGTCGCGCTCCCGTTCGTCGCTCTCGCCGGCTTCCTGCGGGGTCGCGGCTGCCTCCGTTTCGCGGCCGTTGCCGGAGCGAGCCGCAGCTTCCTCCGAGCCGCCGCGCCCACGGCCGCGCCGGCGGCGCCCTTCACCGCCCTGGCCCTGCTCCCGGCGGCTGTCCCCGCGCGATTCGCTGCCGCGTCCGTTGCCGCTCTGTTGGCTGTCGCTGTCCGGCGCGCTGTCTCGACGGGCGTTGCGGCGCCCGGCATCCTCCGCCTGGCCCTCGCGGCCGCCGCTTCTCGCGGACCGCCTGCGGCGGCGGCCGCTGTCGCGGCTTTCCTCGTCGCCCTGCGGCCGCTGACGGTCGTCCTGATCGGCCGATCGCTCGGTAGCCGGTGCGGCCCGATTGCCTGTGGGTGACGGGGTCGGCGGCGCAGGCGCCTGAACGGCCGGGGTGGGAGCGGTGTCCGACCCCGGGCCGAACAAGCTGGCCGTGATGCGCTTGAGGAAGCCACCTTTGGGGGCTTCCGCGGCAGAGGGCGCCGGCACGGCCGCCGGCACAGCCACCGTCTCGGGCTCGGCTGCCGTCTTGGGACGCGGCATGGGCGCCCTGGGGGCGATCGCACGCACCGCAGCTTGCCGCGGCACCGGCGTCGGCTCCTCCGGAATGGCGAAGTCCACGGGCTGAGCCCCGACCTCGGTGTGCTCGTAGCTGGGGGCCCCCATCTCTTCGGCGACCTGATCGTCACGGATTCGCTGCACCTCGTACTGCGGCGTCTCCATGTTGACGTTGGGCACGATGATCAGATGAGTGCCGGTGCGCTGCTCGACCTGGTGCACGTCGTGCCGCTTCTCGTTCAGCAGATACGAGGCGATGTTCAGTGGCACCAGCGCGCGGATCACCTTACTGCGCTCCTTCAAGGCCTCTTCTTCCATCACCCGGAGAATCGCAAGGGCCAGCGAGCGGGTGTCGCGGATGCGGCCCTGGCCGCTGCAGCGCGGACACACCTCGGTGGTCAGCTCGTCCAGGGACGGGCGCAGACGCTGGCGAGACATTTCCAGCAGCCCGAAGCGGGAAATGCGGCCCACCTGGACTCGCGCGCGGTCGGCGTCCAGCGCTTCGCGCACCCGGCTTTCCACTGCCCGCTGATTCTTGGTGCTGGCCATGTCGATGAAGTCGATGACGATGAGGCCGCCGACGTCCCGCAGCCTGAGCTGCCGGGCGATCTCCTCGGCGGCTTCCAGATTGGTGTTGAGCGCGGTCTCTTCGATGTCGGCGCCCTTGGTGGCTCGGGCCGAGTTGATGTCGATGGACACCAGCGCCTCGGTGGGATCGATCACCAGGCTCCCGCCGGATGGCAGGCGCACGCTGTGCAGGAACGCCATCTCGATCTGACTTTCGATCTGATAACGGCTGAACAGAGGCACCGGATCGGAGTAGAACTTCACCTTCTCGGCGTAGTGCGGCATCACCTGCTCGATGAACGTTCGCGCCTCCTCGTAGGCTTCGCGGCCGTCGATCAGCACTTCGCTGATGTCCTTGCGCAGGTTGTCGCGGATGGCCCGGACGATGACGTTGTTTTCCTGATAGATGAGGGCGGGCGCCTTCGACTCCGCATTGGCCTTGCCGATGGCGTCCCAGAGCTGCATGAGGTAGTCGAGGTCCCATTGCAGTTCCTCGGCGCTGCGGCCGACCCCGGCGGTGCGGACGATGACCCCCGTGCCTTGGGGAATCTCCAGTTGTCCCAGCGCCTCGCGCAGCTCGTCGCGGTCGTCGCCTTCGATGCGCCGGGAAATCCCACCGGCTCTCGGGTTGTTGGGCATCAGCACAAGGTAGCGGCCGGCGAGGCTGATGAAGGTGGTGAGGGCAGCGCCCTTGGTGCCGCGCTCCTCCTTGTCCACCTGCACCAGGAGCTCCTGGCCCTCCGATATCACGTCCTGAATCATGACGCGGCCGCCGTTGTCGCTGCCGCCCTTGTGGCCGGATTTTTCCTTGAAGTACTCGCGGGCGATTTCTTTCAGCGGCAGGAAGCCGTGGCGCTCGGACCCGAAGTCCACGAAGGCGGCTTCCAGGCTCGGCTCCACCCGGGTGATCCGGGCTTTGTAGATGCTGGCCTTTTTCTGCTCGCGGCCGCGGTTCTCGATGTCGAGATCGTAAAGTCTCTGCCCATCAACCAGAGCGACGCGAACCTCCTCCGGCTGAGTGGCGTTGATCAGCATTCGTTTCATGTCGTCGAAATCCTCAGTGAGGGCGCCGTCACGGCGCCCGGATTCCGGGAAGGCGAAAGGGCGAGGGCCGCCTGAGCGGCGCCGGGTAGGAACGCGGTACGGGGGACGGAGCTCGTCAGCGGCAGTGGAGCCGACGTCCGAACGAGGCGACCGGGTCGAGCAGTGCGCGCGCGGTCCCGCCGCCCGCAGGGGCGTGAGACCTCATCGTCCGTCGCACTGGGTTCATCGACATTTCGTTTCGTTGCCGTTCAGGCTCCGCCGGCAGCCTCGAAGGCGCCGTGCCGAGCCACGGTCTACGGATGGTTCCTCGGATCTCGAATCGTCGTGCCGTCGTAGCTCGCTGCAGCCGCCAGGCAAGTGCGGTCCGTCCGGTCGATCCGGCGCCCGCCTCGGAGGGCATGGGCGCCGGCGCAGATCGACGTGGGGCCTGCCGGCTCGTGTTCTCTGTCCCGTGTCTTTACGTTCCTCGCGCGAGATCCGTCGCGGGCGTTCGCCTCGTCGAGCGCGAGCGCTTGCAGCCGCAATCGGCGGCCGGTCGACGGGTCTCGATTGCAATTCGCCTTACCGTTGGCTTAACTGAAACACCCTCGATGGTCGTGACGGATGTTTCTCTTTCGTCTCACAAACAATCATGGCCCGCCCGCGTGCTCTGTTGATCCCGCGCTTCCCGCGGTACCGGTCGCGTGCTTTCCGCGATGCCGATTCCGCGCTTTCCGCGATGCCGCCCTGGCGAGCCGAGCGGATACTAACAGTCCTGGATAAGTGCTTCAAACCCCTGAAAAAAAACTGGACGATCCACGTGGCCGAAGATAACCCCCCGCGGCGCTCCACAGGCGCCCGGCGGGTGATCGTCGAGCAGGACGACGGCCAGCGCGTCGACAATTTCCTGCTGCGCGAGCTCAGAGGGCTGCCCAGGAGCCGCATCTACCGGATGCTGCGCAAAGGCGAGGTGCGGGTGAACGGCGGCAGAGTCCGCGCCGCGCATCGTCTCAACCGGGGCGACGAGATCCGCATTCCGCCGCTGCGCATGGACCCGGGAGAAGGATCCGAAGCCTTTGTCGGCGATGCGGTGCTCGAGACGCTGGCCGGCTCGATTCTTTACGAAGACGAGCAGTTGCTGGTGCTCGACAAACCGGCAGGGATGGCCGTGCACGGCGGGAGCGGCCTGTCGTTCGGCGCCATCGAGGCGCTCCGCCGGCTCCGCCCCGGCGACGAGCTGGAACTCGTCCATCGGCTCGACCGTGACACCTCGGGCTGTCTGATGGTGGCGAAGTCACGGCGAGCGCTGCTGGCCCTTCATGGGGCCCTGCGGGACCGCGAGGTCAGGAAGCTATACCGGGCGGTGGTATTCGGCGTCTGGCCGCGCCGCACCACCACGGTGCGTCTGCCACTGACCCGGTACCTCACCGCTTCCGGTGAGCGCCGGGTGCGGGTGGCCGCCGACGGCAAGAGTGCCCGGACCGATATCGAGATTCTGCAAAGCGCGCCGGCGGCTACGCTGGTGCGGGCGCGCCTGCACACCGGGCGGACCCATCAGATCCGCGTGCATGCCTACGCCAGTGGCCATCCGGTGGTGGGCGACGTCAAGTACGCGACGCCGGAGCAACGGGCACGGGCGGAGGCCGTGGGTATCCGGCGGCTTTGCCTGCATGCCGAGGAGCTGGCACTCACCTTCGACGGCCGCCGGCTGACGTTCAGCGCAGCGGTGCCCGACGACTTCGAGGCCGCCTGGCAAACGTTGCAGACCGGCGCCATCAGCTAGCTGTGGGAGCGGCCTCGATCTGTGGGAGCGCTGGTTGTGGGAGCGGCCTCCCGGCCGCGATCGCGAGCGGGAGCTCGCTCCCACAATGCCAATCCACAGGCCGTGACTACCGGTCCAGACCGAGCGGGTCCACCCCGCACTGCCGCAGCATCCGGCACAAGGCGATCAGCGGCAGCCCGATCAGGGCGTTGGGATCGCGCCCCTCGATGGCCTCGAACAGCGCGATGCCGAGGCCCTCGGACTTGAAGGCGCCGGCGCAGTCCAGGGGACGGTCGCTGGCCACATAATGGGCGATTTCCGCGGCGCTGAGCATGCGGAACTCTACCCGGGTCGGCTCGACCACGGTCTGCTCGGCGTTGCGGTCGGTATCCAGCAGGCACAACCCGGTCAGGAACGTCACCGACTGGCCGGACAGGCGCGCCAGCTGATCGCGCGCCGCAGCCTCGGTGCCGGGCTTGCCGAGAACCTCTGCGCCGCACACGGCCACCTGATCGGAGCCAATCACCAGCGCACCCGGGTGGCGGCCGGCGACGGCACGTGCCTTGGCCGCGGCGAGCCGCGCCACCAGTGCCTCCGGCGCCTCGCCGGCCCGCGGCGTCTCATCGATGCCGGGCACGTCGGTGTCGAAGGGTAGGCCCAGGCGGGCCAGAAGTTCGCCCCGGTAGCGCGACGACGAAGCCAGGACGAGCCGCGTCATCGGCAGAAAATCTCCAGGGATTCTAGTCGCTTACGGCTGTAAAACGGCATCGATTGTGCTTTACACCCCGCGAACTGATACCTATGATGGCGCCCGCTATGAGTACCCGACCCGACGAGCGACTGCCCTACCTGGAGCTGGCGAGGCAGGGTGCCCGGGTCGAGCGCTCGGTGCAAGCGGGCGACTTGACTCGCGTTGCCGAGATCGCTCCCGGGCTTGCGCCGCTGCATGCCCGGATGAGCTTTCGGTTGGATGCCCAAGGGCGGCCCTGGGTGGCAGGTACCGCCAGCACCAGGGTTCTGGCGACCTGCCAGGGCTGCCTCGAGGAGCTGCCCCACGACATGCAGGTGGAGTTCGATCTGTGCATCGTGAGGGATCCGGACGTAGCGAGCGCACTGGCCGAGGAGATGGACGTGCTGGTTGCCGACTCGGATACGCTGAGCGTGGCCGACGTGGTGGAAGACGAGCTGATCCTCAGCCTTCCGGAGCGGCTGTGCACCGAGACGCCCTGTCCCCGCGCGCCGGCCCGGTCTTTCCCGGAGCAGCAGCCTGAAGCAGCGCAGGACAATCCATTCAAGGTGCTGTCGGAGCTGAAGCGCCGATAGCAGCGGTCGTTTTTCATCTGGAGGCCAAATGGCAGTTCAGCAGAACAAGAAGTCCCGTTCCCGGCGCGACATGCGGCGCTCTCACGATGCGCTGTCGAAGCCGGCCGTCTCCATCGAGCCGACCTCCGGGGAAACCCACCGGCGCCATCACGTCAGTGCCGACGGTTTCTACCGCGGCAGAAAGGTGGTCGAAAGCGCTGACTGAGCCACCCACGCCAGGCTGATCGCCCGTGCCGCTCCCGCGCATCGCCGTCGACGCCATGGGCGGTGACGGCGGCCCGGCGGTGACGGTTGCGGCAGCGCTGGCGATGACCGAGCGGGCGGAGCTGATGCTCGTCGGGGATGCCCCGCGGCTGACCGCGGAGCTGGTACGCAACGGCCACCAGGCTGCCGCCGGCGTATCGGTGTGCCATGCCGCCGACGTGCTCGCTTCCGGCGACAGCCTTTCTCGGGTGCTGCGGAGCAAGCCCGATTCCTCCATGCGGCAGGCGCTGCTCCGCCACGCGGACGGCGAGGCCGATGCCGTCGTCAGCGCCGGAGACACAGCGGCCCTGATGGCGCTCGCGCGGGCCACCTTGACCATGGTGCCGGGCATCGAGCGTCCCGCCATATGCAAGGATCTCGGGGGGATGTCCGGCCGGTTCTGGATGCTGGACCTCGGGGCAAATCTCGACTGCACGGCGCGCCAGCTCGTTCAATTCGCCTACATGGGGAGCACCTTGGCGCGCCACGTGGGCGGCTTGGCGGAGCCGCGGGTGGCGCTACTCAACATCGGCACGGAGCCGACCAAAGGGCCGGCGGTGCTGGGCGAAGCGGCGCGGCTGCTGACCCACTCGGAGCTCCGCTACGTCGGATTCATCGAAGGCAGCGAGCTTTTTTCGGGTACGGCCGACGTGGTGGTGAGCGACGGCTTCGCGGGCAACGTGGCGCTGAAGTCCATCGAAGGCGCGGCGCGGATGGCCGGGCACCTGCTGCAGCGCTGGCTCACTTCCGCCGGCCGGGCCGGCGCGGCAACCGGGCCGGCCGGCGCAGATCTTGAAAGTTTGCGGCACGAGCTCAATCCGCAACGCTATAATGGCGCCAGCTTCGTCGGGCTGGGGGGCGTGGTGGTCAAGAGCCATGGTTCTGCGGACGTAGACGGGTTCCGCAGCGCCATAGAAGAAGCAATCCTCGAAGTGGAAGGGCAGGTTCCCGCACACATGGCCGCCGAGCTCGGCTGAAAACGTTCGGATCGCACGGGGGCGGACAGCCGCTTGCCGACCCCTCGGTCCCATCCGACAACGACAGGCGAGAAGGAGGTGCCGATGGCGCTCGGCTTCGTGTTTCCCGGACAGGGCTCTCAATCCGTTGGCATGCTGGCCGACGTGGCCGCGGAATATCCAGAGGTTCGGCAACACTTCGAGCAAGCCGGCGAGGCCATATCCGAGCCCCTCTGGAAAATCGTCAGCGAAGGCCCGGACGAGGGCCTGATCCGCACCGAAATCGCTCAGCCGGCGATCCTGACGGCCAGTGTCGCCATGTGGTCCATCTGGCGCGCGGAGGGCGGCGAGGTACCTGTCTGCCTGTCCGGCCACAGTCTCGGTGAGTATTCCGCGCTGGTATGCGCCGACGCGCTCACCTTCAGCGATGCCGTGAGGCTGGTAAACCAGCGCGGCAAGCTCATGCAGGCCGCCGTGCCCCAGGGGCAGGGAGCCATGGCCGCGATTCTCGGGCTCGAGGATGATCAGGTGGAATCGGTGTGCCGTGAGACCGAAGGGGTCGTCTCCGCCGCCAACTACAACGCGCCGGGTCAGGTGGTGATTGCCGGCACCGCTGAAGCGGTAAAGGCGGCCGGCGAGCGGTTGACCCAGGCCGGGGCGCGCCGAGTGGCCATGCTGGCCGTGAGCGGGCCGTTCCACTGCGAGTTGATGCGACCCGCCCAGGAGGCATTCGCAGCCCACCTGAACGAGGTGACCCTGCGGGAGCCGAAAATTCCCGTGGTGCAGAACGTCGATGCCGCGGTGGCCGCAGACACGGACGAGTTGCGCGCCAAGCTGCTGGCGCAGATCTCGCAGCCGGTGCTGTGGACTGCTTGCGTGCGTACGATGGTCACGCGCGGCGTCACCCGGATGATCGAATGCGGCGCCGGTCGCGTGCTCGGCGGCATGATCAAGCGTATCGACAAGTCCATGGACGTTGCCGCGCTGAGCAGTCTCGACGGGTTGCGCAACGCCCTCGGGAGTCGATGAGCCGTGAGTGGAGCCAACGATGACATGCAGGCGCGCGTGGCACTCGTAACTGGTGCGTCCAGGGGGATCGGCCGGGCGATCGCCGAGCGGCTCTGCGAGGACGGCTTTCAGGTGGCGGGGACGGCCACATCGGAGGACGGCGCCCGGGCGATCGAGGAGAGCCTGGGAGCGTCCTGCCGTGGGTTGGTGATGCGGGTAGAGGACGAAGGCTCGGTAGCGGCGGCGTTCGAGGCGCTGGAAGCGAGCTGCGGGATGCCGCTGGTGGTCGTCAACAATGCCGGCATAACGCGGGACAACCTGCTGCTGCGGATGAAGACCCAGGACTGGGATTCTGTGGTGCAGACCAATCTCGGCGGTCTGTATCGCGTGATCAAACCAGCGTTGCGTGCCATGATGAAGGCTCGGTGGGGAAGGATCGTGAACCTCAGCTCAGTGGTGGCGCGGATGGGCAATGCCGGGCAGAGCAACTACGTGGCCAGCAAGGCCGGCATCGAGGGCTTCACTCGGGCCCTGGCACAGGAGGTGGGCAGCCGTGGAATCACCGTCAATTCGGTTGCACCCGGGTTCATCGACACCGATATGACAGCCGGGCTCACGCAGGCGCAGATCGATGCCATGCGCGAGCGGATCCCGCTCGGCAGGATGGGCTCGCCGGCCGACGTTGCCCACGCGGTATCCTTCCTGGTGAGCGATGGCGCCAGCTACGTCACCGGCGAGACACTGCAGGTCAACGGCGGCCTGTACATGGGGTGAGGCGTTTCGAACGCCGCCCGAGGGGGTTGGGACAACGGTTCACGGCGGCCCGGCAGGGTTCTGAAGAGGTTTGGGAAGCGCTCGAAGGCGCTCGGAAGAGCGCACGAATGCGCTCGGAAGAGCGCACGAATGCGCTCGGAAGAGCGCACGAATGCGCTCGGAAGAGCGCACGATTTCGCCTGTTTGAACGGCAAGAAATGCACGAAAAACAGCGGGTTAGTCAAGATAGAGGTGGTCACAGGTTTGCTTGAATCGGGTACGCGCCCTCTATAGAATGCGCGTCGCCCTGCACCCCAGGAACCTGATTGGGAGATAATCGCGGCATGAGCAGCGTAGAAGAACGTGTTAAGAAACTCATATGTGAGCAACTCGGGGTCAAAGAAGACGAAGTCAAGGACGATGCGTCCTTCGTCGAAGACCTCGGCGCTGACTCTCTGGACACGGTTGAGCTGGTGATGGCACTCGAAGAGGAATTCGAGACTGAAATTCCCGATGAAGAAGCTGAAAAAATCACCACCGTCAAAGAAGCCATCGACTACATCTTGGCCCATCAATAAGGGGTTTGTTTCCGCTGACCATGCCGGAAGCCGCACTCGCAGGAACGGTGCGGCTTCTTTCTATTGGGGCATGAGCTGTTCCTGGGCAGGCATGGAGGCGGAGCCGACGACATGAGCAAGCGACGCGTTGTGGTGACCGGCCTGGGGATGCTTTCGCCCATCGGCAACGATGTGGCGACAAGCTGGAAGCATGCTCTCGCAGGCATGAGCGGGGCAGGTCCCATCCAGATGTTCGACGTCAGCGAGTATTCGGTGCGGATCTCCGCAGCCGTGAAGGATTTCGATCCCGAGCCATATCTCGGCCGCAAGGAGATTCGCCGCATCGACCCGTTCATCCAGTATGGGATGGTGGCCGCCATACAGGCGATCGCCGACGCGGGCCTGCCCGACCATCCGGAGGATTCGGACCGCTATGGCCTCGCCATCGGCTCCGGCATCGGCGGCATCAACACCATCGAAGACACCCACAGCACGTTGCTCGACAAGGGGCCTGGTCGAGTATCGCCATTTTTCGTGCCCGGCAGCGTGATCAATATGATCTCGGGCAATCTGTCGATTCGCTACGGTTACAGGGGCCCGAACATCGCCGTGGTTACTGCCTGCACCACGGGCACCCACAACATCGGATTCGGCGCCAGAATGATTCAGCACGGCGACGCTGACGTCATGGTGGTTGGCGGTGCCGAGCAGGCGACGTCACCCATCACGGTCGCCGCGTTCGCTTCCATGAAGGCGCTTTCTACCCGAAACGACGAACCCGAGAAGGCCAGCCGGCCGTGGGACCGGGACCGGAACGGGTTTCTGCTGGGAGACGGTGCCGGGGTGCTGGTGCTCGAGGAGTACGAGCGCGCTCGCGCTCGTGGCGCCAACATCTACTGCGAGCTGGTGGGTTTCGGCATGAGCTCCGACGCATTTCACGTAACGAGCCCGACGGAGGATGGCGAAGGTTCTGCGTCGTCCATGGCCAGCGCCCTCACGGACGCCGCCATGAATCCGGAGGAGATCGACTACATCAACGCCCACGGCACGTCGACGCAGCTCGGCGACCTCTCCGAGACCAAGGGCATCAAGCGCATCTTCGGGTCCGACACGCGGGTGTCCATCAGCTCCACCAAGTCGATGATCGGTCATCTGCTGGGCGCGGCCGGGTCGGTGGAAGCGATTTTCACGGTGCTGTCGATCCGCGATCAGGTGCTGCATCCCACCATCAACCTGGACAATCCGGGCGAAGGGTGTGATCTCGACTTCGTGCCGCACACCGCGCGAGACGCCCGAGTGCACGCCGCCCTCACCAACTCGTTCGGTTTCGGCGGTACCAACGGCACGCTCATTTTCCGGCAGATCTGAGGCTGCGCCGGCGGGGCGTCGCCTCGCCGCCCCGCGGTGAGCCGGTCACGGCGCTCCCCTTTCCTCGTGTAGAATCGTCTCGTCTCACGAACCGTGCGCGACCGTCTGCCCGAGCTCCGTGAAGTTGCTGACGAAAGTCCTGCTGGTGACGGCGAGCTTGGTGTTGCTGGCCGGGGGCGGTGCGGCCGCCTTTCTGGCGCACTGGCGCGAGGCGCCGCTGCCGGTGAGCAACCGTTCGGTGGTGGTGCTGCAGCCGGGCGAGCCGTTTGCCGGATTCGCCAGGCGCCTTCATGGGCGCGGGATCGTTGCCCACCCGCGCTGGCTGACCCTCATCGCGCGGGTCAGCGGACAGGCGAGGCGGGCGCAGGCCGGTGAGTACGAGATCAACCCAGGCGACACGCCGGCGGGGCTGCTCGCCAAGCTGGTGAGTGGCGACGTGCTCACCTATGAGGTGAAGATCGTCGAGGGCTGGACGGCCATGCAGGCCGTGTCGGTGCTGGACAGTCAGCCGGCTCTGCAGCGCACCCTGGACGGCGTGTCCGTGCATACCTTGCTGGAGGTGTTGGGGCTGCCCGCCGGCAATGCGGAGGGGCTGTTTTTTCCTGACACCTATCATTACGTGCGGGGGACAGCGATGGCGACATCCTGCGCCGGGCATACGCCCGGATGCAGAACGTGCTGGGGCGGGCGTGGGCCAACCGGGACACCGGTTTGCCCTACGCCACGCCCTACGAGGCGCTGATCGCCGCCTCACTGATCGAGAAGGAGACCGGCCGCGAAGCCGATCGTCCTCTCATCAGCCAGGTGTTCGCGCTGCGTCTCGAGCGCGGCATGCGCCTGCAGACGGATCCGAGCGTGATTTACGGGCTGGGGCAGGCTTTCGACGGCAATCTCCGCAGGGCGGACCTCATCGGCGCTGACAATCCCTACAACACGTATCATCATCGCGGTTTGCCGCCCACCCCCATCGCGCTGCCCGGCGCGAATTCCATAGACGCGGCCGTGCATCCGGCGGACGGCGACTACCTGTACTTCGTCAGTCGTGGAGATGGCTCGAGCGAGTTTTCCGCGAGCCTCGAGGAGCACCGCGCCGCGGTACGACGCTATCAACAGCAGCACCAGGACGGGCGCGATGGCTGAGCGCGGAAGGTTCATCACTCTGGAAGGCGGCGAAGGCGTCGGCAAAACGACCAATCTCGGCTTCGTTGCCGACTGGCTGCGCAGCCGTGGCATCGATTTGATTACCACCCGAGAACCGGGCGGGACGCCGCTGGCGGAATCCATCCGCGTGCTGCTGCTCGACGCCTCCCAGGAACCCGTGGCCGACCTGACCGAGCTGCTGCTGGTGTTCGCCGCACGGGCGCAGCATCTGGAGCGGGTTATCCGGCCGGCGCTGGCGCGCGGCACCTGGGTGCTCTGCGATCGCTTCACCGATGCCACCTACGCCTACCAGGGGGGCGGCCGCGGGGTAGACGCTGCCGTGATCGTTGCTCTGGAAATGATGGTGCAGCAGGGATTGCAGCCGGACCTCACCCTCTACCTGGACCTGCCGCCGGAAGCTGCCGAGGCACGTCTCGGTGACCGCGAGCGCGATCGCTTCGAGCGCGAGGCGGATCCGTTCTTTCAGCGCGTCCGCGGCGCCTACCTGGAGCGAGCCGCCAAAGCGCCGGCGCGGTTTCGTATCATCGATGCGGCGGCGCCACTGCACCAGGTGCGCGAGCGTCTGGCGGCGGTGCTCGCAGCATGGGTCGAGGGAAGACGATGAAGCTGCCGCCCTGGCTCCAGCCATTGGCAGAGCGCACCGCCGACCGCCTCGCCAGCTCGGAGCTTCCGCACGCTCTGCTGATCACAGGTCCGGAAGGTTGGGGTGAACGTCTGCTCGCCAACCGGCTGGCGCTGACCGTGCTCGGCATCGGCGATGATCGTGATGCCGCGCTGCTCGCTCACCCGGACCTGCGCTGGCTGGAGCCGGAGGGCGCGGTGATCAAGGTGGAGATGGTGCGCGAGCTGGTCACCTTCACTCAAGGCACGCCTCAGGGCGGGCCGCGCAAAGTAGCGGTGCTGGCGGACGCCCACTGCCTGAACCGCAGCTCGGCCAACGCTCTGCTCAAGACTCTGGAAGAGCCTCCGCCGGACACTCATCTGGTGCTGTACACCTGCCATGCGGGCCGCCTGCTGCCGACCATTCGCAGCCGTTGTCAGAAGCTCGTCATCCGTCCCGACGCGGCCATGGCCCGGCAGTGGCTGGAGTCCCGAGTGCCGGCCGACGTCGACCTCGGCCAGCGGCTGTTCGAGTACGGCGGTGCGCCGGTGGCGGTGCTCGCGGCGCTGGAGCGCGGCGAGCAGCCGCTGGCGGGCCTGTTCGAACGGCCTCTGGGCGCCGACCGTGGGCCAGCCACGGTGAAGGCCCTGCTCGATGCCGGGCTCGCCGACGCGCTGGCGCGCTGGTACCGCTACGCGCTCGCGCTGGCTGCCGGACACTGGCGGCCCCGACATCTCTCCGCCGTTTCGCCGCGGGCGCTGATGGCGTTCGCCGACGAGGTGACGTGGGCTCGTGGTCAGCTCGTCACCTCCAACAGCGCCAACCAGCGGCTGCTCGCCGAACGCATCGTTTCCCGCTGGCGGGCCCTCGAGGCCGGGGGCCCGTGACGGTGGGATGTGATCCAGGTCACCCGTCACTGCCGAGAGGAGGGCCTGCGCAGGAACATCGCCGCCACATCGGCTAAACTGCAGCCATCGACGACCTCTCCGCCAGCCGGGACATTCGCCCATGAGTGCCAAACGCAGCGCCCGCAACGGCATCCTTTCGCTGGCCATCAAGGACAAGGCGGTGCTCTATGCCGCCTACATGCCGTTCGTGCGCAACGGCGGCCTGTTCATCCCGACGAAGAAGGAATACGAGCTCGGCGACGAGGTGTTCATGCTGCTGAACCTCATGGACGAGGCGGAGAAGATCCCCGTGGCGGGCAAGGTGGTCTGGATCACCCCCAAAGGTGCTCAGAGCGCTCGTGCTGCCGGTATCGGCGTGCAGTTCAACGATCAGGACGATGTGGCCCGCACCAAGATCGAGACCTACCTGGCCGGCGCGCTGCACTCCGACCGGCATACCCACACGATGTGAGCCGCTGGCGAGGCTCAACGAGGTGAGAACTCTTCCTCGTAGAGGCGGTAATGAGTCTCCACCATGTCGAGGGCCCGATAGGTCGCCATGGCGCCGGTGTTCTCCCGCTCGACGTACAGCCGCAGCCCGCACGCCTGCGGATCCTCTCTGGCCATGGCGCGCACCCGCAGGTGCATGGCGCGGTAGACGCCGGTGCGGCGTTGATCGGGCAGCACGTAGACGCTCTGAATCCACCAGAACCGGCCGTTGCGCCAGTCGCTCCACTCGTAGGTGACCATCAGGCAGCCGGCCACCGAGCTGCCGCGTTCCGCGACCAGATAGAAGCCCTCTTGCGGATGGGAGAGCAAGTGGCCGATGCCCCGGCGCAACGTGCCGGTGTCCAGGCCTTTGTCTTCACTCTCGCGGGCCATGGCCTCGTTGAAGGCCACCAGAAGCCCGGCGTCGTCATCGTTGGCCGGGCGCACGTTGAGCGGTTCCGTCACAGGTTTCTCCCGAAGAAGTCCAGCAGCAGATCGAACCGGTGGATGGATACGTCACGCTCCTGCAGAGCGTGCTTCGAGCCCGGATACGCCATCATCTCGAAGCGGCGGTTCAGTGCCTGCAGGCGGCGGATCAGCTTTGTAGTGTGGGTGAACAGCACGTTGTCGTCGGCCATCCCGTGAACCACGAGCAGCTTGCCGGCGAGTCCGTCCGCGTAGTGCAGGACCTCGCTCACCTCATAAGCCTCCGGGTCCAGTTCGGGGGTGCCGAGGTAGCGTTCGGTGTAGTGGGTGTCGTAGAGGCGCCAGTCCGTGACGGGGGCCACTGCCACGCCGGCCTTGAACGTCTCGGGCGCCTGCATCATGCACATAAGTGCCATGTAGCCGCCGTAGCTGTGGCCGAATACCCCCACACGCCGTGGGTTCGCCCAGGGCAACGACGCCAGAAACCGCACACCGGCCAGCTGATCGCGCACCTCCGCGCCTCCCAGGTGCCGGCGGATGGGCGCCTCGAACCGGCAGTCCCGGTTGCCGGTGCCGCGGTTATCGAGCTCGAGCACGCCGTAGCCATTGTCGCTGAAGAGCTGCAGCAGCATCGGCGACCACTCGTTCCTCACCCGTTGCACGCCGGGCCCGCCATACACGCTGACGATGACGGGGTGACCGCCTTCAGGCGCCTTGCCGGACGGTCGGGTCAGCCGGTAGTGCAGCGTCTGCCCGTCCTCGGCCGCCAGCATCCCCAGCTCGGGTGTGACATGACTGTCCACGTAGCTGAAATACGGGTGGCCGGCGGTAACTGCGTCGTCGGTCAGCGCCCGGCGGCGGGGCGAAGCAGCGGCGTCCGACAGATCGAGAAGCTCCAGGCGGCCGGGTACGGTGAGGCTCGAGAACCTGTCCAACGCGCGCCGGCCGTCACGGCTGACCGTGACGTCGTGCCAACCCGGCGCCTCGGTCAGGCGCACCGGGGGCCCTTCGGGCGACAGCGGAACCCGGAACAGGTGCTGCTCGGTAGGCGTGTCGAACCAACCGCTGACCAGCGCCTGCTCGCCGTCGGTCCACAGGACGCGGTTCACCCGGCCCGGGCCTCGGGTGAGCGGGCGCAGCTCGCCGCCGTTCCACAGGTAGAGGTGGCTGTTGCCGGTCCGCTCGGAGGTCCAGAGAAAACGCCGCTCCGACGCGGCGTCGCCCGGGCTGGGTTCCAGCGGCAGGAAGTTGTCGTGCAGGTTGATCCAGGTGTCCGAGGATTCCGTCAGCAGCGGCTCGCAGTCACCGGAGCGGGGGTCGAACAGCAGCAGGTCCAGAGTGCGCTGGTCGCGGCTCTGCCGCTGCACGGCGAGCCGGTCACCCAACCAGCCGACTCGGGCGAGGTAATCGTCCTGCTCCACGTGATAGGGGATCTCGCGCACCTCACGGGTCGCAGCATCCATCACCAGCAGACGCACATCGACGTTGGCGCCGCCGGCATAAGGGTAACGCTGGGGCACGGCGTTCACGGCCTGAGCTTCGATCTCGAAGCGCAGCGACTCCGGCACCGGCGATTCGTCCACCCGGGTGAAGGCGATCAGCCGGCTGTCGGGCGACCACCAGTAGCCTTCGAACCGATGCATCTCCTCCTGAGCGATGAAATCGGCGATGCCGTTGGCGACGATGCCGCCGCCGTCTGCGGTGATGGCGGTCTCACGACCGGAAGCCAGGTCGTGGCAGTAGAGGTTGCCCTCCCGGACGTAGCTGATCCGGGTGCCATCGGGGGAGAAGCGGACGTCGGTCTGCCGGGTGCCGGCAGGCGTAATGGGCCGGAGCTCGCCGTCCGGAAGGTCCATCACGAAAGCAGTGCCCTCTACCGGCAACAGCAGGCGCCGGCCATCGGGACTCAGGCGGTAGTCGGTAATGCCGCGGGCAAACTGACGGCGCCGCTCACGCTCGGCCTTTTCCGCCTCGGTGGCCGCCCCATCTCCGACCGCCGGCAGGCGTTTGCCGCTCACCCACAGCGAATGCTCGCCGGTGACAGGATCGACCCGCCACAGATCCAGACGCTCGCGGTCGTCGTCGGCGAGCCGAAGGTAGGCGATCCAGCTACCGTCCGGGCCGAACCCCGGGGACTGGGGCAGCGCGGGGAACAGCGGCGGGTCGCTGAACAGTCGCTCGACGGTCAGGTCAGCCATGCCGGGCAAACGCCTCCCGGGTCAGATTGCGTACGCCGTCCTCGAGCACCACCACGTTGTCCTCGATGCGGATGCCGCCGCACGCGGTCAGGGCGTCGACCCGCTCCCAGTTCACGTCGCGGCCGGCTGGCGAGTGCCGCGCTTCGTCCAGCAGCATGGGAATGAAGTACAGGCCGGGCTCGATGGTGAATACCTGCCCGACCTCCACGGGCCGGGTGAGGCGCAGCGCCGGGAATTCAGGCGGCGGCGGCCGCAGCCCGCCTTCCGGGCTCACCTGCTGGCCGCCCACATCGTGGGTCTGCAAGCCGAGCAGATGGCCGACGCCGTGCGGCAGGAACGTTCGAGTGATGCCGGAGGCAAATGCGGCTTCGCCGCTCGAGCGCACCAGACCGTGCGCCGCCAGCACGTCGCCCACCGCCCGGTGCGCGGCCTCGTGAACGTCCGGATAGGCGATGCCCGGCCGGATGCCGGCGATCAGCCGTTGCTGGGCGGCGTCCATGGCGGCGACTAGCTCCGCGAACTCGCCGGCCGCAGGCCCCGGGCAGGTGCGCGTGACGTCGGCGGCATAGCAGCCTCGGGCGCTGGCGCCGGCGTCGATGAGAAAGCTCCTGCGCTGCTCGGCCGGCTGACGGTCGTAGTGCTGATAGTGCAGCACGCCGGCGTGGTGGTTGTGGGCGACGATGCTGTGATAGGGGACCTCTTCGGCGGTTTGTCCCGCTGCGGCCAGATAGTGCATCAGGCACTCGAACTCCGAACCGCCTTGGAGAAATGCGTCCCGGGCGGCGATATGGCCAGCCGCCGCGCGTTCGTTGGCTTCCGCGATGGCGGCCACCTCGAAGCCGGTCTTGTAGGCGCGGTGATAGTGCAGGTGGTTGAGGAGCATGACGGGGTTGTGATCCGCTGGCGCCAGGTTGCCGGGCGGCTCCTCACCCACGAACGCCACGCGGTTGCGTCCCGACAAAGCGCCGGCCAGGGCGGCCCTGAGCGCTTCAAGGTCGTCGAACACCGATACGTCCATCTGCCGTTCGGCCCAGTCCGGCACCTGCGGCGGTTGATGCCAGTAGTCGCGTGGCTGGTGAAAGAACAGCCGCGGAAGCCGGCCCGGCTCGATCAACAGCGCTGCATTCGCGCAGTCGGCATCCGGGTACCACTGAGCGAAGTGGGGGTTGGGCCGGAACGGGGGCCCCTGATCGTCGAGGAAGTATTCCCGCGGTGCTCCGGCAGCGACCACGGCGGCATCGAAACCGGCCAGCTCGAGAGCGGCCCGCCAGCGCCGGTCGAGCACGTCGAGGTGTTCCTGGTAGTCGTCCATCAGCTTTTCATTCGAGCTTTGCATGCAAGCCTTCCATTCGAGCCTTCCAGGCGTCTTCGCGGCCCCCCGAACGGCGCTCAGTGTAACCGCCAAGCCCACCGCGGCGAAGCCGCCGCATCGCCGGCCGCTATCCACCAGCCCCGGCGTTCGTGTTAGATTGCCGTCAATCCAGACAACGACAACGACTGAGGGAGTATTCATGGGAGTCTTCGGATACGTGGCGCCCACCAATCTCGACGAGGCCCTGACCGTGCTCTCCGAGCATGCCAGCCTCGGCAAGCGGGCGCAGGTGCTGGCGGGGGGCACCGATCTTCTGGTGCAGATGCGCGGCCTCGACCGCGAGCCTCGGACCATCGTCGACATCAAGAAGCTGGCGGAAACGAACCGGGTGGATTTCGGCGCCGACGAGATCTTCATCGGCGCTGCCGTGCCGAGCGCGGTGCTGAACGAGAACGAGGCCTTCGTATCCCGGCTGCCCGGGCTCGCGGAAGCCGCTGACCTCATCGGCTCCACCCAGATCCAGGGGCGCGCCACACTCGGCGGCAATCTGTGCAATGCTTCGCCGGCGGGCGATACCATTCCCGCCATGATCGCCGTGGGCGCGGTCTGCGTGATCGCCGGCAGCGGCGGCAGCCGCGAGATGCCGGTGGAAGATTTCGTCACCGGGGTCGGCACTAATGCGCTGGAAGCGGACGAGTTTCTGCTGGGTCTCAAAATCCGGAACCCGGCGGCGCGCACTTCGGACGCCTACCTGCGGTTCATCCCTCGCACCGAGATGGACATCGCCGTAGCTGGCTGCGGCGTGAGCGTGACCCTGGACGCATCGGGCCGGTGCTCGGCTGCCCGGGTGGGCATCGGCGCCGTGGCGCCCAGGCCGCTGCTGGTGCCGGCGGCTGCCGAGGCGCTGGTGGGCAGCAGCCTCGACGATGCCGCACTGGCCGCCGCGGGCGAGGCCTGCTCACGGGCCTGCTCACCGATCACCGACAAACGCGGCACCGACGTTTACCGGCGCAAGGTGGTGGCCGTGCTGTGCCGCCGCGCCACCGCCATTGCCCGGGACCGTGCCCGGCAAGAACGAGCTTGAGGAGAGCAGTATGAGCAAACTACAGGTCACCACCTCCATCAACGGCGAGGAAGTGGAGTTTCTCTGCGAGCCTCAGCAGAGCCTGCTGGAGGTGCTGAGGGAGACCCTCGGCCGCACCGGCACCAAGGAAGGCTGCGCCACCGGCGACTGTGGCGCCTGCAGCGTGCTGGTCGACGGCCGGCTGGTGTGCGCCTGTCTGGTGCTGGCGGTGGAAGCCGGCGGGCAGGAGATCACCACCATCGAGGGCATCGCCACCGACGAAGGGCTGCACCCCATACAGCGGAAGTTCCTGGAGCATGCGGCGCTGCAGTGCGGCATCTGCACCCCCGGACTGATCGTTGCCACGAAGTCCCTGCTGGACCGGCACCCCGATCCGGACGAAACCACCATCCGCTACTGGCTCGCCGGCAACCTGTGCCGCTGCACCGGCTATGACAAGATCGTCCGGGCGGTTCAGGACGCGGCGAAGGAACTGGCGCACCCAGCTTGACCAGATACCACCACAGTCCGATGTGGGAGCGGCCTCCCGGCCGCGATCGCGAGCTGAGCTCGCTCCCACAAGGACGCCACATCGCTCCAGTGTGGGAGCGGCCTCCCGGCCGCGATCGCGAGCTGGAGCTCGCTCCCACAAGGACGGCACGGCTCCAGTGTGGGAGCGGCCTCCCGGCCGCGATCGCGAGCTGGAGCTCGCTCCCACAAGGACGGCACATCGCTCCGGTGTGGGAGCGGCCTCCCGGCCGCGATCGCGAGCTGGAGCTCGCTCCCACAAGGACAGCACGTCGCTCCGGTGTGGGAGCGGCCTCCCGGCCGCGATCGCGAGCTGGAGCTCGCTCCCACAAGGACGCCACATCGCTCCGGTGTGGGAGCGGCCTCCCGGCCGCGATCGCGAGCTGGAGCTCGCTCCCACAAGGACAGCACGTCGCTCCTACAGGATGGCACATCGTTCTACTCTACGGATCTTTAAGGAGGCCTGAAGAAAATGGCTGAAGCTATTGATTTCAAAGTAATTGGCACCTCACCGGTCCGGCCGGATGGGGTGGACAAGGTCACCGGGCGCGCCCAGTACGGTGCCGACCTGAATCTCCCCAACATGATCTACGGCAAGGTGCTGCGCAGCCCCCACGCCCACGCAAAGATCAAGCACATCGACACCAGCAAGGCGGCGGCCATGCCGGGCGTTTACGCGGTGGTGTCGGGCAAGGACTTCCCCAACGCCGGGCACGGCGAGATCGGCGGCGAAGGCGGCGGCGACATCTCCGATCTAGCCAAGAACGTCATGGCCCGGGACAAGGTGCTCTACCACGGTCACGCGCTGGCGGCCGTGGCGGCGCGCTCCCAGCGGATCGCTGACGAGGCGCTCGCGGCCATCCACGTGGAGTACGAGGTGTTGCCTCCGGTGCTCGACGTGGACGCGGCCATGGCGCAGGACGCGCCGCTCCTCGACGAGACCTGCTTCACCAAGAATCTGCCGGAGACGCCCGACAAGCCCAGCAACATTGCAGCGGTCATGCAGCTCGGCCGCGGCAACGTGGAGGAAGGCTTCGAGCAGGCCGACGTCATCGTCGAAGGCGACTACCGCATTCCGATGGCTCATCAGGGCTACATCGAGCCGCACGCCTGCATCGCCAACACCAACGAGAGCGGCCAGTCCACGGTGTGGTGCTGCACCCAGGGCCACTTCGAGTTCCGCGCCATGACCGCCAAGGTCTTGAACATGAACGTGGCGGACCTGAAGTTCGTGGCCTCCGAGATCGGCGGCGGCTTCGGCGGCAAGACCGTGGTCTACCTCGAGCCGGTGGCCGTGCTGCTGTCTCGGCGCGCGCGCCGTCCGGTGAAGATGATGATGACCCGTGAGGAAGTGTTCCGGGCAACCGGACCCACCTCGGGCACTCACATCAGGGTGAAGGTGGGCGCCAGGAAGGACGGCACCATTACCGCCGCCACCGCGTGGATGGCGTACGAGGCGGGAGCCTTCGCGGGCGCCCCGATGGGGCCCGGGGCAATGTCCATCTTCGCGCCCTACGATCTCGAGAACTTCAAGGTCGAGGCCTTCGACGTGCTGGTCAACAAGCCGAAGGTGGCTGCCTACCGGGCCCCCGGAGCGCCCCAGTCCATGCACGCCATGGAGTGCGCCGTCGACGAGCTGGCCCGCAAGCTCGGCATGGATCCCATCGACCTGCGGCTGAAGAACGCCGCGGACGAAGGCTCTCAGGCGCCGTATGGTCCCAAGTTTCCGCCCATCGGCCTGAAGGCGTGTCTGCAGGCGGCGAAGGCGCACCCGAACTATTCCCGCCCGCTGCCTGACGGCGCCGGCCGCGGCGTGGCGGCGGGTTTCTGGTTCAACGTCGGCATGCAGTCCAGCGCCGAGGTGCACATCAACGAGAACGGCACGGTGACGGTGGTGGAGGGCAACCCGGACATCGGCGGCTCCCGGGCCAGCATGTGTCTGATGGCGGCCGAGACGCTGGGTGTGCCCTACGAGTCCGTTCGCGCCCTCATCGGCGACACCGAGAGCACCGGCTTCTCTAACGTCACCGGCGGCAGCCGGACCACTTTCGCCACCGGCATGGCGGTGGTGCAAGCCTGCGAGGACATCATCACCCAGTGCCGGGCCCGTGCCGCCGCCACCTGGGGTGTGGACGCCGACCAGGTGGAATGGCACGACGGTCAGGCCATCCCGGCGCCCGGTGTCAATGCGGACGTCACGCCCCTGACTCTGGCCGATATCGCCGCCGGCGCCGCCAAGACCGGCGGGCCGCTGCTGGGGCGGGCGTCCCTGAACGCCCAGGGCGCGGGTGCGTCGTTCTCGGTCAATCTGGTCGACCTGCAGGTGGACCGGGAGACCGGCAAGATCGACGTGTTGTCGTTCACCGCTATTCAGGATGCCGGCCGCGCCATCCACAAGGCGTACGTGGAAGGGCAGATGCAGGGCGGGGCAGCCCAGGGCCTCGGCTGGGCGTTGAACGAGGAGTACATCTACGACGCCAGGGGCGTCATGGAGAACGCCGGATTCCTGGACTATCGCATCCCCGTAGCCTCGGACCTGCCGATGATCGACACCCAGATCATCGAGGTGCCGAATCCGCGGCATCCGTACGGCGTGCGGGGGGTGGGCGAGACGCCGATCGTCGCGCCGCTGGCGGCGGCTTCCAACGCCGTCCGGGACGCTCTGGGCTTTCGCATCTACGATCTGCCGCTGTCGCCGCCGCGGGTGCTCGCCGCCATCGACGCCGCCGGGGGCTGAGGCGGCGCAAATGGTGCGCGTGGTGTTTCCCGACCATCTCCTGGCGCGCACCGGAGGAGAGCGGGAGGTGGACGTGCAGGCGAGCAACTTCCGGGAGCTGCTGGAAGCGCTGGAGAAGCGCTTCCCCGGCTCCCGGGACGCCCTCGCCAAGAGCGCCGTCGCCATCGACGGCGAGATTCACCAGGACGCTTTTCTCGAATCGCTGCATGCGGGCGCGGAAGTGTTCTTCATGCAGCGCATCGAAGGCGGCTGACGCGCCGCCCCTTAAGGGGGCGGCGGCGCTGGACAAGCGGCGTGGAAGGCATAAGCTGCCATCAGCGCGAGGCGGTTGCCCGCGTGTCAACAGCCCACCGGGCGCGATGGCCCCGGTGATGGAGGAAACCATGCTTCGATATGCCTATTGCGGCTGCGGGCCCTGGCGTGCCAAGCCGCGGCTCACGTCCCGCCAGGACTGGCGCTCCGGACGTCTCTATTCATGGCAGCAGTCGGGTCCGACCCTCGGGGTCAGGCGCCCCCTGCGCTATCTGGCTTTCAAGCTCGACCTGGACGAAGACCAGGTGCGCGAGCTGGCCGGCATCCTCGACGATCTGAAGACGGCGCACAGCCAGGCCGATCTCGACTCGCGGCGATCGATCTCCGAGCTTGCCGGGGCGATGGAAGCGGCCGAGTTCGACGGCGCGAGCGCCAGGTCGGCACTGCAGCGGCGTGCCGAAGGCGCCGAGCAGCTGCGTACCCAGACCCTGTCCTGTCTGGAGCGGCTGCACCGGTTGCTCGACCGCGAGCAGCGCCGTGAGCTCGCGTATCTCATGCGCTCGGGCGGCATCGCCTTCTGACCTGGCACCAGGGAGCAGCCCCGCGTCAGCGGGGCTGCTCCTCTCGATAGCGTTTTTCCTGCGATCAGGGCAGCACGAGCCCGGTCAGCTCGCGCAGCGTGTCGATGGCCTGGTCTTCGTCCAGCACCTTGATCGTGCGCATGCCCAATTGCCGCGCCGGCTTCAGGTTGATACCCAGGTCGTCCAGAAACACCGTGCGCTCGGGCGACACGTCGAGACGCTCGCAGGCGATGCGGTAGATGCGGGGATCGGGCTTGCGGATGCCTTCCACGCTCGATTCCACCACCACGTCGAACAGCGCCATGACGTCCGATACTCGACTCGCACGCTCGCTGGTGGCCGCCATGCCCGGACCCTGCCCACTTCGTACGTTGTTGGTGATGCAGCCCACCCGGTACGCGGTCTTGCAGCGCCGCAGGGTCTCGACCATCCGTGGCCGCAGGTCCCCGGACAGCAGCCCGATCACGTCCCTGCCGGGGATGCGGTGGCCGGCAGTCTCGGACTCGTCGGCGAACAGCCGGTCGAATTCCTCGATGCCGATCTGGCTCGACTCGAACAGCGCCCAGGCGTTCTGCTCGGCGTTGGTGGCATTGATGGTGCGGATGAAGTCACGGGGCAGCCCCCGCTCGGCTTCGTAGCGGTTGAAGGCTTCGAACGGGCTGGTGGTGAGCACACCGCCGAAATCCCAGAGCACTGCTTCGATCATGTGAAGTCCCGATCAGTTGACGAAGATCGCGGCGGGAGCATGCGCCGCATTCGCTCAGAACGTGAAGTAACCGCCATCGATGAGGAACGTGTCGGCGGTGTGGTAGCCGCTGGCGTCGCTCATGATGTAGACGGCAATGGCGGCGAAGTCGTCGGGCCGCCCCCAGCGGCGGGCCGGAATCCGTTTCATGACGTTGTCGACGAACTTCGGATTGCCGAAGGCGTTGGCCGTCATGGTGGTCTCGATCCAGCCGGGCAGAATGGTATGCGCGGTGACGCCGTAGCGGGCGTACTCGACGGCCAGCGCCTTGATCATGGCGACCAGCCCGCCTTTGGTGGCGGCATAGTGCTCGCCCCTGGGTTGTCCGGACACGGCCGCCAGGCTCGCGGTGCCCACCAGCCGGCCGCCGGGATCTCCGTCGCCGGCGCGTTCACGCATGTGCCGGGCCGCATGCTTGAAAGTGTGGAATGCGCCATCCAGGTTGACGCTGGTCACCTGGTGCCATTCCTCAGCACTTATCTCGTCGAACGCGGTGCCGCGGCCGCCGATGCCGGCATTGGCGAAGCAGCCGTCGACCCGGCCGTGATAGGCGAGCGTCTCTTCCAGGCAGCGCGCCACCTCGTGCTCGGCGGTGACGTCGCAGCGCAGCGCGCTGACCCGGGTGCCGTGGCCCTCCAGGCGCTCGAGCGCCCGGGCGTTCTTGTCGGGGTTCGTGCCCCAGATGCTGACCTCGGCACCCGCCTGGGCCAGGCCCTCGGCCATGCCGAGGCCGATGCCGCCGTTGCCGCCGGTGATGACGGCCACCTTGCCGGTGAGGTCGAAGGCGCTGAATGCCATGGATCGTGCTCCCTGGAATCGGCAAAGCCGCGAAGTGTAACACTGCTTCCCGCAAAGCCCGTCCGACGCGCGACCTTACGGCCCGCATGCCCTTGCGACATCGCTGGCGGCAGCGTTTTCTGCTAGCGTTCCGGGTTCGTCAAGGCGTCAGGAGTCGTCATGGATCTGGAAGGGGGGGTTGCGATTGTCACCGGCTCGTCGTCCGGGGTGGGCGCGGCCACGGCCCGCCAACTGGCCGAGAAGGGTTGTCACGTGGTCATCAACTATGCCCACAACGAGGACGGCGCGCGGGAGAGTCAGGCTGCGTGCGAGGCGTTCGGCGTCGAAACCGTGGTGATGAAGGCGGATGTGGCCGACGATGGCGATTGCCGCCGGCTGGCGCGGGCGGCGGAAGAGAAGTGGGGGCGCATCGACGCCCTGGTCAACAACGCCGGGACCACCAAGTTCTGCAATCACGCGGACCTGGAAGGTCTGTCCGCCGAGGACTTCCAGCGCATCTACGGCGTCAACACCGTGGGGGCTTATCAGATGGTACGCTCGGTGGTGCCTGCCATGCGCCGGGGCGGCCGGGGCAGCATCGTCAACGTCGCCTCCATCGCCGGCGTGATGGGGGTCGGCAGCTCCATCGCCTACGCGGCCTCGAAGGGCGCGATGATCACCCTGGGGCTCTCTCTCGCCCGCGCGCTCGGGCCCGAGATCCGGGTCAACACCGTCTGCCCGGGATTCATCCAGGGCGAGTGGCTGGAGAAGGGGATGGGCGCGGAAAACTACGCGCGGGCCAAGGCGAGCCTCGAGCAGTCGACGCCGCTCAAGTTGACGGCCACGCCGGACACGGTGGCCGAGGCGATCGTTTATTTCCTCACCGGCGCCGGCATCGTCACCGGAGAGACGCTGCTGCTGGATGGTGGGCACCACCTCATGCAGATGCCCAGCGCCCGCAGGTAGGCTGACCCGCGGAGCGGGCTGCTGAGTCAGAGCATGCCGGTGCGGAGCTTCTCCGAATGCCGCACGTCCTGGCCCTTGACCAGATACACCACGTACTCGCTGATGTTCTTGGCGTGGTCGCCGATTCGCTCCAGAGCCCGGGCGGCCCAGATTACGTTCATGGCCCGCTCGATGCTGGCGGCTTCCGGCGCATGGTGGTGCCACGCTCGCGAACGATGGCGTTGTAGCCCTCGTCGACCTCTTCGTCGGCTCGGATCACCTTGAGCGCACCTTCGGCGTCCAGCCGCGCGAACGCATCCAGACTGTTGGCGACCATGGCTTCGGCCAGCCCGGCCAGGTGGCGGAAGTCGTTGTACTGATCGGCGGGATATTCCAGCTCTGCGAGGGCCTGCGCCATCTTCGCGATCGCGCCCGGACTCGTCACCGATCCGCTCCATGTCCGTGCTGGCCTTCATCACGCTGATGAGTGTGCGCAGGTCGGTGGCCGCCGGCTGCCGGCGCGCGATGATGTGAACGCACTGCTCGTCGATCTCGACCTCGAACTGGTTGATGCGGGCATCTGCCTCTCGCACCCGGGATGCCAGCTTGTCGTCCTGATCGATCAGCGCGCGGGTGGCGTCGTGAAGCTGTTGCTCCACCAGGCCACCCATTTCCATCAGCCGGTTTCTGGCAGCGTCGAGCTCGGCGTCGTACTGCTCGTAGATGTGGGGGTTGTTCATCGGTCGTACCTCGGGGTGGATCAACCGTATCGGCCGGTTATGTAATCTTCCGTGTTTCGTTGTTTTGGATTCGTGAAGATGTCGTCGGTTCTGTCGAACTCTACCAGTTCCCCCAGGTACAAAAAGCCGTGTAGTCCGAAACCCTTGCGGCCTGCTGCATGTTGTGGGTCACGATCACGATAGTGTAGTCGGCTTTGAGCTCGTGAATCAGCTCCTCGATCTTGAGGGTCGACATGGGGTCCAGCGCCGAGGCGGGCTCGTCCAGCAGCAACACCGTCGGCTGGATGGCCACCGCCCGGGCGATCACCAGCCGCTGCTGCTGGCCGCCGGAAAGCCCCAGCGCCGACGCCTTCAGCCGGTCCTTCACCTCGTCCCAGAGCGCCGCGCTCCTGAGCGCCCATTCGACCCGGTCGTCCAGGTCCGAGCGGGACATCCTGCCTTCCAGACGCGAGTCCGTACGCGACGTTGTCGTAGATCGACCTGGGAAACGGGTTCGGCCGCTGGAAGACCATGCCCACCCGGCGCCGGAGCTGCACCACGTCCACCTCCCGGGCGTTGATGTCCTCGCCCTCCAGGGTGACGGAGCCGGTCAGGCGGACGCTGTCGATCAGGTCGTTCATGCGGTTGAAGCAGCGCAGGAGCGTGGACTTTCCGCAGCCGGACGGGCCGATGAACGCGGTGACCTGCCGCTTCGGTATGGCCAGGGTGACGTTCTTCAGCGCTTGCTGATCGCCATAGAACAGGCACAGATCGTCCACCACCAGACTGGGGGCCGCGCCGGCGGCCGTGGCCTGATGGGCCGGGCTCGGAGTGAAGGCGTGCGAGTCGTCGTTCATTGCTGTCCTGGTTTTGAGGATCACCATACCGGATGTCTCACGAAGCTTCCTGCTGACCGTACGTCGAAGATTTCACCTGTCCTGCCGGAAAGTCGCAGTAGAAGGTGCTTCCCTTGCCGAGCACGCTCTCGACCAGAAGGGCCGTGCGGTGGCGCTTCAGCACGTGCTTGACGATGGCGAGACCGAGCCCGGTTCCGCCCCGTATCCGCGATCTGGCCATGTCCACCCTGTAGAAGCGCTCGGTGATGCGCTTCAGGTGCTCGGGAGCGATGCCGATGCCTTGATCGCTCACGGCGAGTCGCGCGCCGCGGCCGCGGCTCTCCCAGGTGGCTGCGATATCGCCGCCCGCCGGGCTGTAGCGGACGGCGTTGGTCACCAGGTTCAGCACGGCGCTGTAGATCTCGTTCTCCACGCCCAGCAGCTTCACCGCCTTGTCACAGCGCACGGTAAACCGATGGCGGCCTTCGCTGAGCACCCGGGCCTCGGAGACACAGCCGCGGATCACGGCGCACATGTCAACCTCTACCAGCTCGGCGTCGGCCAGCTCGGCGCTCGCCTCGAGCCGCGTCAACAGCAGGAGATCGTCCACCAGGGCGCGCATGCGCAGGGTTGGCGACGCCAGCTTGTCGAGAAGCTCGCGCATGGTCGCGGCGTCCAGATCCTCCTCGGTCATGGTCTCGAGGTAACCGACCACCACCGTCAGCGGCGTTCGCAGCTCGTGTGACACGTTGGCCACGAAATCCTGCCGCATGGTGAGCAGGCGGTTTAGCCGGGTGATGTCCCGCACCAGGATCAGCGCATGACGGTCGTCGATGACGATCCGCCGTGCTTCCAGCCGCCGCTCGTCGTCGAACGGTGAAGAGAACTCCGCGACGCCGTCGCTGCGCTGCCCTTTGATCAGCGCCACGAAGTCCGGCTGGCGCACCAGCGAGGCCAGGTTAGCGCCCCGGTCAGCAGGCTTCAGCTTCAGCCACTCCTCGGCGGCGGCGTTGAAGTTTTCGATGTCGCCGGTGGCATCCAGCACCACGGCCGCATCGGGCAGGGCATCGATGAGCACTCGCAGCGCCCGAACCCGCTCCAGGATTCGAGCCGTGCGCTGCCGGGACTGGCGCAGAAGCCGGTACAGACGGTCCGACAGAAGCTGCCAGCTCTCCAGGCGATTGTCCGGGCGGCTGAGCGGCCGGCGAGCCCACCGCCGCAGCGTCCCTAGCTCGCGAAGCTGCAGCGCGCCCCAGGCGAGCAGCGCGAGCAGCAGCATCAGCAGCCACGCGCCGGTCAGCGCCCCGCCGATCAGCGCCGCGCCCGCCAACCCGGAGGCGATGAGCCATTCCTGGGCGGAGAGTCTCATTGCTGGGGCTGCACGTACCGATACCCGACGCCGCGCACCGTCTGGATCAGATGCTGCAGGCCGAACGGCTGCAGCGCCTTGCGCAGACGCAGGATGTGCACGTCCACCGTGCGTTCTTCCACGTACACGCTGCGGCCCCACACCCGGTCGAGGAGCTGGGAGCGGTCGAATGCCCTACCGGGGTTGCTCATGAAATGCTCCAGCAGCCGGAACTCGGTCGGCCCCAGCCGCACCGGCCGGCCGTTGACGGTGAACTCGTGGGCGCCGAGGTCCAGGTGCAGGGGCCCGTGCTCGATGATGCCGGACTCGGGGCTGCCGGAGCGCCTCAGCAACGCCTTCACCCGGGCGATGAGCTCGCGGGGCGAAAACGGCTTGGTGACATAGTCGTCGACGCCGGAATCGAAGCTCTTGAGCTTGTCCATCTCCTCGCCACGCGCGGTGAGCATGATGATCGGCAGCTCACCGGTGTGGTCGTCGCGGCGGACCCGGCGGGCGAACTCGACGCCGCTCATGCCCGGCAGCATCCAGTCGACGATCAGCAGGCTCGGCAACAGGCCTTCCAGCCGACCGGTGGCCTCCTCGGCGGTCGCGGACTCCCACACCTGAAAGCCCGCCCTTCCCAGAGCGAACGTCAGCATGTCGCGGATTTCCGGTTCGTCCTCCACCAGCAGGATCGTATTGGCGGTCATCGAGTCGGTGGTCCCGTAGGTCGGCGATCGCGATATTTCACACCGACAGTTTGACATCTTGATGAACTTGGTGCGGCTGTCATGTGACCCAGCCGCACGGTAACGCGCCGGCCTCCGAAGTCTTAGAACGCTACCAGGACGTCGAGTTGCAGCACGTTCTGGTTGACGCCGACCTTGTTGTCCACGTCGTAGTAGTCGAGCCCGAGCGTGACGTTCTTCGCCAGAGCGTAATTCACCTCGAACTCGTGACCGTCGATGGCGGTGAAGCCGTCGAAACGGTCGGAATCCGGCAGGATGTCGGGAACGGCATTGGCCTCGAGGTCGGCATACAGGTACTTGAACGACCAGGCGTCGCGCGATGCCTTCAGGCCGACCGCAAAACCGGTATCCTTGGAAGTCGCGGTGTCGTCGTTGTACGTCAATTGGCCGACGATGCTCGCTTTGATGCCCCGGCCCAGCAGGTTGTCGACCCCCCATTCCCCCGACACGTCGTAGATGTCGCGGAACCGGTAATCGGTGTTGCTGCCCGTGCTGCCATAGTCGGCGAGGGCATTGATGTCGCGAAAGCTGTAGTAGGTCGCGGCGAGGGTGGCGAAGCTATCACCCGAGCGAAGCTTCTCCCCCGCCTGGGCGAAGAACATGTAAGGGTCATTGCTGCGGGCTGCGTTCTCCTGCAGCACCCAGATGCCGGTGTTGACGAAGCCGGTCCCCAGGCGGTTGTCGCCCGTCAGATTCACTGAAGCGCCTTCCGGATTGATGTCGGTGTCCCACATGAGATCGGTGGATCGGTATAGGTAGTCGCCGGGCTTGAACTTACCGCTGATCGCCTTGACGTGCTCGTTCAACTGGTATTGCACATAGGCGTAGTCGAGGTTGATCGGCTTGCTGGAGAAGTTGTCATCGAAGGTCTGATTGGTGCTGCGGGGATCGCTGCTGCCACTGGCCAGCCCGGCGCCCACCTCCAGCCGTGGGGCGGGCTCGGCCGTGATGCCGAGGCGATAGCGGAACCGCCCCCGGCCCCGATCGGTCTCGCCGTCCTGCTCATTGCGTTGATAGCGCAGCCGCATGTCACCGGCCATTCGAATCGTGTCGGTCCAGTCGCTGCTGGGCGCCGGTATCGGAGCCGTGTCGGTGCGTTCCGGCGCCACGGCCAACTGAGCTCCGTTCCCGGCGGCGGCGTCCCGCAGGGCATCGTACTCCGCCTGGGTGAGGGTGCCCTTGTCCTTGAGCACGGCCAGAAGATTCATCAAGGCGTCGCTGGCGTAGACCGGCGTCGACGCGGTGGCGGCGCAGACGATCGCAGACGCGGCGAGCCAGGCGATCGGTCCGCGGCTCCTGCCGCGCCTGGTTGAGGAGGAGCAGAGGCTGTTGTTCATGTTCGGTGTCCCCGTGCGTTGACGTCTCTCTAGAGGCTCGGCCGGCCCGAGCGCCGACCGCCGCGCAGTGTGAGGACCGATTGTTACAGCTTCGTGACGAAGTGAATCGTTCGGGCGGCCGATGTTACGAACCGAACCGGCTGCGGTGCTTGGCAACCTCGGCGGCGAGGCTACAATGCTCCGCTCAGTCAGAAGCCGGAAGGAGGAGCTCAAATGGGAGAAAAGACGCAGATCAGATCCAGGGACGGCTTCGCGCTGGGCGCCTACCAGGCGGCACCGGACGGTCCCGCTGCCGGCGCCGTCGTCGTGATCCAGGAGATCTTCGGGGTCAATCAGCACATCCGGGAGGTGACCGACGGCTACGCGCGCGACGGGTACTTCGCCATAGCGCCGCAGATTTTCGACCGAGTTGAACGCGACGTGGAGCTGGGATACCAGCAGGCGGACATGGGACGGGGGGTTGAGATCTCGTTTCAGAAACTCGACCACGAGCTGGTCCTGCAGGACCTGCAGGCGGCGGTGGACGCGGCTTCGGCACACGGAAAGGTTGGCGTGGTCGGCTATTGCTTCGGCGGTTTGCTGGCCTGGCGGGCTGCCTGCACGCTCGATGGGGTGAGCGCAGCGGTCGCCTACTACGGAGGCGGAATCGCCCGGGAGTCCGAGCGCACGCCGCGCTGTCCGGTGATGATGCACTTCGGCGAGAAGGACGCCCACATTCCGATCAGCGACGTGGATGCCGTCAAAGCGGCTCAGCCGGAGGTCCGCGTGTTCGTCTATCCGGCCGATCACGGCTTCAATTGCGATCACCGCGCCAGCTACGATGCCGACAGCGCCGCGCTGGCAAAGCAACGCACGCTCGAGTTCTTCGCCGACCACCTCGAATGATCGCGGACACGACCGGTGGGGGCGTGGCCGGAGCGGCCGCCAACGAGCGCTCTGCGGCCGGTTGCAATGGCGGCGGGCAGTGCCGGGCGGCCGGTCGGAGCGCCGTGCTTGACTTCCCGTAGGTGTTTGTTGATCCTTCGACCCACGGAATAGGGGCGGGGCACCACGGGCGTGTTGCGTGCGCGCTCCCCGCATTTCTGGCTGTTGGCTGTGGTATCCGACATGCCGGACGACCGGTCGATCGTATGGGTGTCGTTCGGGGGGAAGTGGCTGAACGCCGAACTATCCCGGCAAACCGAAAACAGACCGAAACCGAGAAGGCCGAAGAAGCGGAGCCTGGTTCTCACCACCGTACTTCGTTGGATCGAGCGTCCATGGCGCTACATCCGACGCGGCGTTGGTGAACGCGAAGTTGATGAACGCAGTAGGTGAACCGGAAGTTGGTGAACCCGAATCCGGCGGATCGTGAAACGCGGCGGTCGGGCCAGGACCTTCGACAAAAAACGAACACACTCGTAGGAAGTCGTATGAACAGACATCTCATGAAAGGGCTTTCGGCGACATTGCTCCTGGCAATGGCCAGCCTCGGGAGCGGCGTCGCGGCCGCAGCGACCTTGAACGACATCTATCAGGTCGCGGAGAGCATCAACCAGCAGGCCAGGCAGTCGCAGTCGCGCATCGACGCGCTGACCGAGCAGACGCGCCAGTTGCTCACCGAGTACAAGACGGTCCTGAAGGAGATCGAGGGCCTGAGAGTCTACAACGGGCAGCTCGAGCGGCAGATCGGCAGCCAGGAAAAGGAGATGAAGCAGCTCAACAAGTCGATCGACGACGTCACCGTCATCGAGCGGCAGATCACGCCGCTGATGCTGCGGATGATCGATGGGCTGGAGGAGTTCGTGAACCTCGACCTGCCGTTCCTGCTCGACGAGCGGCGCAAACGCGTCGAGGATCTTCGCGAGATGATGGACCGAGCCGACGTGGCCGTCTCCGAGAAGTTCAGTCAGATCCTGCAGGCGTACCAGACAGAGAACGAGTACGGCCGCACCATGGAGACGTACAGCGATACCATCAACGTCAACGGCACGCCGCGCAACGTCAGCGTCCTCAAGATCGGCCGAATTGCCCTGGTCTACCAGAGCCCCGACGGTGAGAGCACCGGCTTCTTCAATCCCATCACCGCGAAGTGGGAGCCCCTCGACGATTCCTACAACACCCCCGTGCGCAACGGCATTCGCATGGCCAACAAGCAGCTGACGGTCAATCTGCTCATGATGCCGGTGCAGGGTCCCCAGGAGGCGCCCGCACCAGAGCCGGAGCAGCCGGGCGGCAATCAGCAGAATGGCAGCCAGCAGAGCGCCAATCAGCAGAGTGCCAATCAGCAAGGTGGTAATCAGGCAGGTCAAGGCTCGGAGGCTGGAGAATGAACCAGAAGAACGTGAAGTATTTGCTATCCGGCCTGTTCGCCGGTGCTGTGATGTTCGGTGCCACCACGGCCGCCGCAGCGGACGCCGCGCCGGCTGCCCAGCAGGCAGACCAGCAGCAGACCGACCAGCAGCAGAACGGGCTGGGCAGCCCTTCCGACATGCAGGTCAACAAAGCCAACAGCCTCGACCAGCTTCTCGAGCAGGTCAAAGAGCGCAAGGTCGTCGAGTCGAAGCAGCTCGCCGAGCGCGAAGCGCGCTTCCGTCGCGACAAGAGCCAGCAGCAGAAGATGCTCCAGGACGCGCAGAAGGAGCGCACCCAGGAAGAGCAGCGATCGCAGAGGCTGGAAACGTCGTTCCAGGAGAACGAGCGAAAGATCGGCGACCTGCAGGATCAGCTCGACAGCCGCTTGGGCTCACTGCGTGAGCTGTTCGGCGTGCTGCAGCAGGTGGCCGGCGACACCCGCGGGCTGTTCGACGGGTCGGTGATCTCGGCCCAATACCCGAATCGCGGCGAGTGGCTCGGGCAATTCGCCCAGAAGATGGGCACCGCCAGCAACCTCGCCACCATCGACGAGATGGAGCATCTGTGGTTCGAGCTGCAGCGTGAGATGACCGCGTCCGGCCGGGTGGTCAAATTCCCCGCGACCGTGGTCATGAACAACGGTCAGCGGGTCAATACCGAAGTCACCCGGGTCGGCGCCTTCGACCTGGTAACCGACGATGGCTACCTGAAGTACGACAACGGCACCATCCAGCAGCTGGCACGGCAACCGGCCAGCCGGTTCGCGGCGACTGCGGAAGACCTGGCCGATGCCTCTCACGACCAGATCGTGCAGTTCGCCATCGACCCGACCCGCGGCTCGCTGCTGAACCTGCTGATCCAGGGCGCGACCCTGGCAGAGCAGGTGGGCACGCCGTGGGGCGGTATCAGCAGCGGCCGGTGCTACCTGCCGTTCTGCGACGGCCAGGGCGGCTACGTCGGCGCGGTGATCATTCTCGGCGGCATCTTCGGCGTGGCCCTCGCCATCTGGAAGTTCATCCAGCTCACCATCGTCAGCGGCAAAGTGGCCGCTCAGAAGCGATCCGAGACGCCGGACGAAGACAATCCCCTGGGCCGCGTCCTCAAGGTCTATCAGGAGAACCGGGACACCGACGTGGAAACTCTCGAGCTCAAGCTCGGCGAAGCCATCATCGGCGAGACCCCGAAGATCACCAGCAACATCACCCTCATTCAGGTGACCGCTGTGCTGGCGCCGCTACTCGGTCTGCTCGGAACGGTGACGGGTATGATCGCCACCTTCCAAGCCATTACCCTGTTCGGTGCCGGCGATCCGCAGACCATGGCCAGCGGTATCTCTCAGGCGCTGATGACCACCGTGCTTGGTCTGGTGGTGGCGATTCCGATGACCTTGTTCCATTCCATCGTGGCCCAGCGCAGCCGGTCCATCGTCCACGTGCTGGAGGAGCAGAGCGCGGGTATCATTGCCGATCATGCGGAGCGTTCAGGTCAGGCTCTGGGTTGAGGTATAAGTCGCCATGCATGACGCCTACGTTAACTTACTAGCGTTCATGGATCAGGGCGGCAACGTCCTGTACTGGATCGCGCTGGTCACGTTCCTGATGTGGAGCATGATCTTCGAGCGGATGTGGTATTTCCAGAGCGAGCACAAGACGCTGGTCCGGGAGTCCGCGCAGCGCTGGGAAGAGCGCACCGAGCGCCGTTCCTGGAGCGCCCACCAGATCCGTGAAGCCATCATCTCCGAAGCGTCCGACCGGATCACCGGCAGCCTGCCGTTGATCCAGACCTGCGTGGCACTGTGCCCGTTGCTCGGGCTGCTGGGAACGGTGACCGGTATGGTCAGCGTGTTCGACGCCATGGCGACTCAGGGCGGCAACGCCCGGTCCATGGCAGCCGGCGTATCCATGGCCACCATTCCGACCATGTCGGGAATGGTGGCGTCGCTTTCCGGGGTGGTTGGCAGCACGCTGCTCAAGCGCAAGATCGACTTCGAGATCGAGCTGTTCCAGGACCACCTCACCATGGATCACTGAACCGTTCGCGAGTCCGGAGGTAGCACAGGTGCGTAACCAATCCAACAGGATGCCGAGAACCGAAGAAGACTCGGACATCAACCTGACGCCCATGCTGGACGTGGTGTTCATCATGCTGATCTTCTTCATCGTGACGGCCACCTTCATCAAGCAGGCCGGCATCGACGTGACCCGCCCGGAAGCCGAGACGGGGGAGCAGAAGCCCACGGTGAGCGTGCTGGTGGCCATCGGGCCGGAAGGCTCGATCTGGATCGACAAGAAACGCGTCGACGAGGCCGCAGTCCGGTCGCAGATCGAGAAGCTTCACGCGGAGAACCCCAAGGGCGGGCTGGTGGTCCAAGCAGATAAGGCCGCAAAATACAAGAAAGTCGCCGCGGTGCTGAATGCCGCTCGGGCCGCTGGCGTGACCGAGGTGGCCATATCGACTACCCAGGAATAGGGGGGCGTAAGCAAGATGATTGCACGCTTGGTGTTCGGAATCGTTTTCGGGGCGGCCATCACGTTCGGTCTGTTCATCGTGATGCAGGCGCTGATCAGCAATCAGGAGACTGCCCTCGACAAGGGCGTCAAGGGCAAGATCGTCGACTTCGTTCACCTCGAGAAGGAAAACGACGTCGAGGTCAAACAGCGTAAGCCGAAGCCGCCGCCGCCGCCGGACGAGCCGCCGCCGGACATGCCGCAGCAATCGTTCGACACCAACAGCGTCAGCATCGGTGTGGACGTGGGCAAGGTGAACGCCAAGGTCGACCTGAACGTGGGAGGTGTTGGCGGGTTCAGCACCGATGGCGAATATCTGCCCATCGTGAAGGTGGCGCCAGTGTATCCCCGCCGTGCGCAGACGCGGGGCATCGAAGGTCACGTGCTGCTGGAGTTCACGGTGACCAAGGCCGGCACGGTACGCGATCCGGTGGTGATCGAGTCGGAGCCGCCCGGCATTTTCGACCGTGCGGCCATACAGGCTGCGCTGAAGTTCAAGTACAAGCCCAAGGTGGTGAACGGCGAAGCCATCGACGTGGCCGGGGTACGTAACCTCATTACCTTCGAGCTGGCCGACAATTGATGCCGCCGCGCAGACGGACGGGTCCGCTCCGGCGCACGGTCTGCCAGGGCCCGGGAGGCGAGACGGGGAAATGAGAGAAAAGAGATGTTGAAGCGAATCGTCTACCTGTGTTGCGCGCTGGCGCTTTACGCCGCCGCTCCGTTCCTGCACGAGTTCGGCTTCACCGGCACTGCGGCGCTGGCGGCCGACGCGCAGGAAGAAAAGAAGCCCGAGACCCGGCGGGTCCCGGCCATGAGCGAGGCCACCTACAAGAAGCTCTCCGAGGCGCAGGAGGCGGTGGAAGCCAAGGACTACGCCACGGCCGAAGAGACGCTGAACAGCATGCTCGATCACAAGAACCGGATGAACGGAAACGAAGATCGGCCAGGTCTACAACATCCTCGGCTTCGTGTTCTTCTCGAAAGAGGATTATGGGAAGGCGATCGACGCCTACAAGAACGTCCTGGCGCAGGGTGAGGACATCCCTTCCGGGCTCGAAGTTCAGACCATCTACACCCTGGCCCAGCTCTCATTCGTCAACGAGAACTACCAGCAGGCGCTGGACTACATGCAGCAGTGGATCACCAAGGCCGACAATCCCGGCCCGGACCCGTACATCTTCATGGGTCAGGTCTACTACCAGATGAACAACTACCCGGCCGCTATCAACGAGATCGAGAAAGGCGTCAAGGTATCCCAGGACCGGAACACCCCGGTCAAAGAGCAGACCTGGGCGCTGCTCAACTACCTGTACTACGAGCAGGAGAACTGGCCGAAGACGCTGGAGACCCTGCACACCCTGGTCAAGGAGTACCCGAAGCGGGACTACTGGATACGGCTGGCGGGCATCGAAGCCCAGCTCGGGCACGACAAGCAAGCTCTCTGGACCTATGAGGCAGCCGACGTTGGCGGCTACCTGACCGAGCAGGGCGACCTGATCAATTACGCCGGCACGCTCATGCAGGCCAATCTGCCCTGGCGTGCCGCCCGGGTGATGGAGCGGGGCATCAACGACGGTGTGATCAAGCGCTCCGCCGACACGCTGCAACAGCTCGGCCAGGCCTGGCAGCTGTCCCAGGAAACGGACAAGGCAATCCCGGTGCTCGAGAAGGCGGCCGAGTTGTCGGACGAGGGCCGGATCTATGAGCGGCTGGCATCGCTGTACCTGGACGCGGACAAGCCCGAGGCGTGCGTGAAGGCGGCGGATAATGCCCTGAAGAAGGGAGGGCTGCGCCAGGAGCAGACCGTCTACCAGATCAAGGGCATGTGTCTGTCCAACATGAAGGAGCCGGACAAGGCCCGCCAGGCGTTCGTCACCTGCCGTACGATCTCCCGTCGTGAGAAGGACGAGGGCAATCAGCGGATCTGCCAGCAGTGGATTCAGTACATCGAGAGTGAGCAGAAACGCCAGGAGCAGCTGCAACGGGCGTCGCTCTAATCTCCTTTCGTAGGCGAACGGCCGCCCAGCCGGAGGTCGGAGGCGCGCGTGTTCACGGGAATCGTCCAGAGCTTATGTGAGATCAGCGCTGTGGCGGACGAGCCGGGGCTGCGTCGCCTGACGGTCACCCTGGGCACGCTCGCAGCCGGGCTCGAGCAGGGAGCGTCGGTCGCGGTGAACGGTACATGCCTCACCGTCACCGGCTGCGATGGCCCCGACGTCACCTTCGACGTGATCCGCCAGACACTGGAGACCACCAACCTCGGCACCTTAGCCGTCGGCTCACGTGTGAATGTCGAGCGCTCCTTTCGCGTCGGTGACGAGGTGGGGGGGCATCTGCTGTCCGGCCACGTCTCTGGGACGGCCGAAGTGGTGCGGGTGGAAGAGGCGCCGAACGAACGGAACGTCTACTTGCGGGCGCCGGAGCCGCTGATGAAGTACCTTTCGCTCAAGGGTTTCGTGGCCGTGGACGGTGCGAGCCTCACCATCGCCCGTCTCGACCGCGCCGTCCGCGAGATCGGCGTCTGCCTGATCCCTGAGACGATCGCCCGCACCACCTTGGGAACCGTAAAAGCGGGCGATCAGGTCAATCTGGAGGTGGACGCGCAGACCCAGACCATCGTCGACACCGTCGAGCGGTTGATGGCGTCACAGTAGGAAGTCAGTCCCGCGACACCTGCATGTTCCGCAAATTGCCGATAACCGCTTCCAGGGCCCTGTCGAACATTTCGGAGTCGTCGAGCAACAGCAAGCGGTCGTCCTGCAGGTCTCGGGCGAGTTCCATGCGCGTCTTCTCGGCGATCTTCATGCCGCGCCGGTTGACGAACACGTAGCGGTCGCCCGGCCGGACGATGGTCGCCAGCTTGGCTCGTAGCTGCGAGCCGTCGTCCTGGCGGATCTCCAGCCAGCGGCCTTCGGTCAGTTTGTTGATTTTCTCGAGGAAATCCGGCGCCGGGGCTTCTCCCTGGTAGCTGTCCGTGAGCTCGTGGGGCGTTGCCAGGACGATCTCGTCCATCTCCGGAAACAGATTGGTGGAGCGGGGCACCTCGTCGTCGTCCTGCAGGAACGTGCGATCGCTGCGGCTCACCTCCTCGAGCTGGCCATGGATCAGCTCGCACCAGAGGTTCTGGTCGGCCTCGTTCAACTGCACCAGGTCCATGCCTGTCCGCAGGCGATCGATCAAGCTGTCGCGAAGCGAGTCGCGCTCGTCGATCTGCGCCACATCGTCGAGCGGCTGCAGGGCCCAGAGCAGATCGTCCAGCGTGCACATGAGAGCTTCCCAAGCGGCCGAGCCGACGCCGTCCCGCAGGCTGATGTAGACCATGACGCGGCTCCACACGTCAGACAGGAACCTGCCGAGTTCTCTGGGGAGCCGCAGCCCGCACGCCTTCTGGTTGACGACCTTCTGAACTTCCTGCCTGGCGGCCAGAGTCCTTGCCCGGCCGCTTTCGGTCTCCCTGACCCGCTGCTCCATGCGCTCGTTTCTGGCGCCGTCTCGGGAGCGGAAGGCGCGCATCTCGTCCAGCAGCTCGTCAAAGATGTGCGGGTTGTCGTTGAACCCGTTCAGTACCCGCAGCACCACGGATTCGATCATGTCGTAGACGGCGTCGCGCTTGAGCTCCGCCGCGGAGCTCCAGCCGATACCCGCGCTGGAAAGCTCGTTCAGAAGCTGCCGGGCGGGGTGCGACGAGCGGTCGAAGAACGCCTTGTCGAGGATGGCGAGCTTGACGATCGGGATCTGCAAACGGGCGATGAGCGCCTTCATCGGGATTGCCAGATTGCGATCGTTCAGAATGTAGTCGAACAACAGCCCGATGAACGTGACGACGTCTTCGTCCGCCCGTCCGAGCTGGGTCACCGTCTCACCGCTGACCTCTCCGGCGTCGCGGGCGCGGCGCACCACCACCTCGCGCAGGTTCAGCCGTGGCGGAACCCGCTCGATGCTGAACCGCTCGCCGCCCGACTCCGCCTGCACGGCGTTCAGCAGCTCGATCAGCGCCGACGTGGCGATCGCTGCGCCAGGGTCGACCAGAGCGCCTTCGGCGGAACCGCGAAGTTGCGCCATCAGCGCCTGTATGGTGCCGAAGCCGCCGCCGGATCCGATGCCCACGTCACCCTCTGAACCGCCAGGGCCCGTGTCACCGTATGCGGTGACGCCTCCCTGACTGTCCGAGGTCCGTCTGTAGGACGTTCCGGCGGCGGCCATACCGGCATTGAAATCGTTGCTGGGGCTGGCGCCGCCCGTCGCGTGGCCGCTGCCGTATCCGGCGGCGGCGGCGAGCGGGCCAGAGCCGTCCCGGCCGCTGGGGCGCGGGGTTACGGCTGCGCTGGCATTGCGTCCGCGGCCGAGATTGCGCGGTAGGTCCTTCAGCACGCCAGCCTCCATCAGCGTGCGGTTGGCCTTCTGGTAGACGGGCCCCATCCGCTGCATGACCATCCGCTCGAACAGCTTCAGCAGGATGATGCGGATCTTGATGTCGACCTCGGTGGGCTCGATGGCGGCGGCGAAAGCCTCACTGACCATCTGCGGCCCCAGGGGGTTGCGGCGCTCGTTGATGGTCAGGTGTTTGGCAAGGTGATCGAAGCGCCGGGTCAGCTCCATGATGGGCAACGAGAACTGACTGGTGACCTTGGAGACGATCCCGCTGATGGCGACCGAGATCTCGAGATCGTCGTGGTTCAGCAGACTGATGTCGTCGGCGTCCATGGAGTCCAGTGAATCGGTTGCGGTTTCGCCGCCGGGAATGAATACGTCGTCGAAGCGCCGGTTCACTTCCTCTACGAATCGGCTCTCCACATCGCCGCGGTAGAGACGGATTTGCCGCATGGAGTCGAAATAGAGGTTGTGATCGGTGTTGCTCTGGGAGCGGTCGGCCATCTCGAACAACGCGTCGTCCATCCCGTTCAGCAGGTCACGGACCAGCACCAGCAGCTGCTTGCGCGCTTGTTGACGCACGCTGCTGACGATCGGCGGGAATGCCGACGCTGGCTTGCGGTCCGGCTGCAGGGAGACGACCTTCGGGTTGGACACCAGGGAAAAGCTCCCGAATCCTCACGATGTAAGCGGAATTAAAGCAGTTTCAGGAGTTTGTAGCTGGGATCGGAGCAACGTGATCCGGGTGATCCAGATCACGTTCTGATGGTGAGATCAGGGCGTGTTGGCGGTCGCGTGATAGTCGCGCCAGTCGAGGATGTCGGTCGCGGCGCCGGACCTGAGCTGCACGCCCACATGCCAGACAGGGTCCTGGTCTTCGTCGGCGTCGGCGGGCCGTACCCACCTTACCTCGCCCGCCAGAAAGAACTTGCCGGGACGGCTGGATATGTCCACCCATAGGTCGAGCAACGCGCCCACGGGGAGCGGACGGCTGGTGGCAAACTGGATGCCGCCGACCGACATGTTGACAGCCGTGCAGGAGAGCGTGGTGCCCACCAGATCCGGATCATCCGCCGACAGCACTACCTGGGTGAACAGCCGGTCGTCCGTCTCGAGCCGCGGGTGCATGCGCTTGTCGAGACTGCGCTGGCGCGTTCTCACCCGCACGCTGGAGAAGTCGATGATGTTGTCCGACATGTTGCTGGCTCCAGTCCCTGTATCCGACCGGGCCCGAAGGGGCCCTGCACCGACGAATTTGCCTGCCGGCGTTCGGCCGCGGCTTCGCCGCGCTTTGCACCGCAGCTGAACAGCGAGATCCGTGCCACGATGGCGTGGGCATCTTAACCCTATGATCTGAAAGGCGTGTATCGGAGATGTGGCGGATGAGCACGGGCCGACGGGGTGCCGTGCGCGCCCATGACCTGCCGCTCCAGGTCACCTGCGGTGACGCTTTTGCACACCTCGGCCTATAATCGCGCCGTGGCTGCTCGACCTCCTTTCACGGACCAACTGCGACAGCGCTGGAGCGATGCCGACACCCTGATGTGCGTCGGCCTCGACCCGGACCTGGCGCGCCTGCCGGACCACCTGCGCGGCGGCGACCGTCCGTTGCTCGAGTTCTGTGCCGCCATCGTCGACGCCACCGCGGATCTGGTCTGCGCCTTCAAGCCGCAGATCGCCTACTTCTCCGCCCTGGGTGCGGAGGCCGAGCTCGTGCGGCTGATCGAATACGTTCACAACCGCCATCCCGAGGTGCCCGTCATCCTCGACGCCAAGCGGAGCGATATCGGCGACACCGCCCGCATGTACGCCCGCGAGGTGTTCGAGCGCTACCGCGCCGATGCGGTGACGGTGAATCCTTATCCCGGGCGCGAGAGCGTGGAGCCGTATCTGGCCTATGAGGGGCGAGGCATCTTCATGCTCTGCCGGACCAGCAATCCCGACAGCGCCTGGCTGCAGAACCATCCGCCGGAGGACCCGGTGTTCCTGCGCGTCGCTGCCGCTGCCGGAAGCTGGGACCAGTCGGGTCGTCTCATGCTGGTTGCCGGCGCCACCTACGCCGACGATCTGCGCCGAATCCGCGCTGCGGCGGGGGACGTCCCGCTGCTGGTCCCCGGCATCGGCGCCCAGGGCGGGGACCTGCGCGCAGTCATCAACGCCGGGCTCGATAGCCGCGGCCAAGGGCTGGTCATCAACGCCTCCAGATCAGTGCTGTACGCGGGTGAAGGTGTACGATTTGCCGACGCCGCCCGCGATTCCGCGCTGGCTCTGCGGGACGAGATGCGGAGCCTGCGCACTGACCGCGAGTCGCGCGGCAGCGTCATCTGATCGTCCCGGAGCTACCCGAAAGGCGTCGGATTTCTGACGCTTTCTCTGCAGAAGCCGCCGTAACTTCCTGAAAAGAACCCGAATACCCGCGACTTGAGATTACATCTTGGAGACGAGCGGGTCTGCGTGTGCCATTAGAATGCCAGGGCTATCTCAACGGGCCAGTGCACGCATCGGTGCGGCAACGTCTCGAGCCGGTTATTGAACCACCGGCGCTGGGTTGAGAAGCCAGGGTAGCTGCACAGGGACACGCGGTCGCCACGTCGAGCCGAATCGCCGCCTGCTTTCGAGCACGCCTCGACTGGGCTGGAGATCATTCAGGAGGCCGTTGGTGACGCCCGAGGCGGTAATTGATCGGTATCTCGAGATGACGAGCCGCGATCCGTTCGACCCGACGGAGCTGGCGCTGCTGCTCGGAACCGACGCTGACCTCCTGAGCCGCTGGCTGCAGCTCCTCGACTGTCCTGCCGATCCAGCCGCTTTCATCGACACCGTCTCGGCGCTGGCGCCGGAGCGCTTCCACGATCTGGCCATGTCTCAGGCGCTGGCGGTTTTGACAGTGTCCGGCAGCGTGCGGTTGTCGTTCGATCAGTGGCAGTCGGTGCTGAATGTCAGCGTCGCGGGCGAGCAGCTCGCGGCGGAGTTGGGTCTGCCGGACCCGGTCGCCGTTCGCTGGCGGGTGCTGCTGGCGGCCTCCGGCGTAAACCTGCCGCAGGACCCGCTGCTCACCGAGCTTCTGGCCTTCCGCGGCGCCCGGCCGGAGCTGCTCGAGGATGCGTCCGCCATCCACCGCCTGTTCGCGGTGGTGGAGTCGCTCGACGTCACCGACACTCTGGCGTCCCAGGAGATCGCAGAGGGACTGCTCGGCATCGACCCGGAGCGCTTCCAGCAGGTGCTGGCGTCGGCAGAGGTCCGCAGCCGGGAGCTGCTCGACCGGCTGGATCTCTCGGCGGAGGACGACGCCGACTACGGGGAGCGGCTGTGGCTGCGGCTGCAGATCTCCCAGCTCGGCAGGCTGCTCCCGCCGCGCCGGGTAGCATCCGATGCCGAACTGCTGGACGCCCACCGGCTGATTTCCCGGCGCTTGTTCGGTGGAGCACCAGAGTTGTTCCTGCTGGACGCCGCCGCCACGCGCCTGCTGCGCGTCGGCGGCGGGGGACCCGATGTCGCCCTCGCTTCCCAGTCGAGCACCATCGCCCGCAGCGCGCGGGAACGTCAGCGGCTGGAGCTGGTCGCGCGGCCCGACCAGTCGGTGGCGGATCGGCAGGTGCTGCGGCACCTCGGCAGCGATGACGGCGTCTGTATGCCGCTCGCGGACAGCGTTGGCGCGCCGGTCGGGGTGCTGGTGTTCGCGGTGGACGAAGACGTAGATCAGGAAACGGCGATGGCCCTCTATGGAGCCGAGGTGGCGCGTCGAGTGTCCGCCCCGGCGCTGCCGGGCGGGGCCGTCGCCGACGTTCTCAACCGGTTCCGCCAGCGCGAGGAGATGCGTCTGCGGGAGCTGGCCCATGAGGTCAACAATCCCCTCAGCATCGTCAACAACTACCTCCACATACTCGAGCTGAAGCTCGAGCACGAGCCCGAGGCGGTGGCGCAACTGCGGCTCATCGGTGGCGAGCTCAGCCGGGCGGGAGACATCATCTCTCAAGTGCCGGAAGTTCCGCATCTGGAGGCGGACCGGCCGGAGTCCCGCGTCGATTTCTCCGACCTCGACCTCAACGCCCTTGCCCGCCGGGTGGTGGAGCTGCACCTCGGCTACGCCGGAGAGTATCGGGTCAATCTCAGCGAGCACCTTGTCGCCGGAACGCTCTTCGTCCGCACGGACGAGCACCGGCTGGCGCAGATTCTGAACAATCTGGTTCGCAATGCCATCGAGGCCGTTCAGGGAGCGAGCGTCACGGTCAGCACCACCAGCGGCGTCTACCGCGAGGGGCGTGAAGGAGCGCTGATCTCGGTCAGCGACACGGGACCCGGGCTGCCGCGCGAGGTGCTCGACCGGCTCGCGGAACCCAAGCAGACCAGCAAAGGCGGCGAGCACTCGGGCCTCGGCCTGCACATCGTGCATCGCCTGGTGGACGAGCTTCGCGGCAGCATCGACGTCCGCACCTCGCCGGGACAGGGCACCGCATTTTCGATCTTCCTGCCGCTGGACCCGGGCGTGGCCACGCCGTAGCCGATCTCAGGCGTCGCGGATCATGTTCCGGGCGATGATGGTCTGCTGAATCTGGCTGGTGCCTTCGTAGATCCGGAACAACCGCACATCGCGATAGAAGCGGGCCACGGCGTACTCCTCCATGTAACCGGCGCCGCCGTGGATCTGCACGGCCCGGTCGGCCACCCGGCCCACCATTTCGGTGGCAAACAGCTTACAGCACGAGGCCAGGGTGCTTACCTGCTCGCCGGCATCGCGGCGCCGCGCCGCATCCAGAACCATACAGTCGGCGGCATAGCTTTCGGCGCGGCTGTCGGCCAGCATGGCCTGAATGAGCTGGAACTCGGCGATGGGCTGGCCGAACTGCCGGCGCTCCTTCGCGAACGCGAGGCTTTCCTCGATCAGCCGGTTGGCACAGCCCACGGACAGCGCGCTGATGTGCAGCCGGCCGCGGTCCAGGGTCTTCATCGCCGTGGCGAACCCTTTATTGATCCTGTCGGGCCCGCCGATGACCGCATCGACGGACACCCGGCAGCCGTCGAACATGACGTCGCACACATGGGCTCCCTGCTGGCCCATCTTCCTGTCCGGCTTGCCGAGGGTGATTCCCGGCGTGTCGGCGTCCACCAGAAACGCGGATACGCCCCGGGCGCCGGGCTGGCCGGGATCGCTTCGTGCAAACACGGTGAACAGCTGAGCCGCCGGCGCGTTGGTGATGTAGCGCTTCACGCCGTTGAGCACGAACTCGTCGCCGTCCCGGGTCGCCGACGTCTTCACCGCCCCCGAGTCGGAGCCTACGTCCGGCTCCGTAAGCGCGAATGAGCCGATGATCTCGCCGGTCGCCATTCTCGGCAGGTACGTGGCCTTCTGCGCCTCGGTGCCGTCCATCACCAGGCCCTGCGAGCCGATGCCGTTGTTGGTGCCGAACACCGAGCGGAAAGCCGGCGAGGTGCGGCCGAGCGCGCGCACGGCCAGGCACTCCTCCTCGGTCGTGAGGCCGAGGCCGCCGTATTCCTCTGGAATGGTCATGCCGAACAGCCCGAGTGCCTTCATCTCGTCGATGACGTCGGGCGGGATGCTATCTTCCGCGGACACCTGGGCTTCCAATGGCATCAGCCGGTCCTCGACGAACCGCTCGAGGGTGGAAAGAAGCTGCTTGAGCGTGTCGTTGTCGAGCGCCATGGAACCTCAGCCCCTGTGGGTGCGATCGCTGCTGCCGGTGACGGGCAATTATACCGAATTGCGCCCGGCCAGAGACCCGATTAACCTCTCCGCCTCGCGCAATTCCCACTCGAGGCAACCACATGAGCGACCGAAACACGTTCGTCTGGGACGACCCGTTCCTGCTGGAGGACCAGCTGACGGAAGAAGAGCGGATGATCCGCGACACCGCCCGGGATTACGCCCAGGAGCGTCTCATGCCGCGGGTGCTCATGGCCAATCGCGAAGAGACCTTCGATCGCGAGATCATGAACGAGATGGGCGCGCTCGGCCTGCTGGGCTCTACCTTGCCGGCGAAGTACGGCTGCTCCGGCGTCAACTACGTCTCCTACGGTCTGATGGCGCGGGAGGTCGAGCGGGTCGACTCCGGCTACCGTTCCGCCATGAGCGTGCAGTCGTCGCTGGTGATGCACCCCATTCATGCCTACGGCACCGACGCGCAGCGCGACAAGTACCTGCCCAAGCTCGCCAGCGGGGAGTGGGTCGGCTGCTTCGGCCTGACGGAGCCGGACCATGGCTCGGACCCGGGGAGCATGGCAACCCGGGCGAAGAAAGTGGACGGGGGCTACCTGCTGAACGGTGCCAAGATGTGGATCACCAACTCACCCATCGCCGATCTGGCCGTGGTCTGGGCGAAGCTGGACGACGTGATCCGGGGCTTCGTCGTGGAGCGGAATTTCGCCGGGTTCAGCACCCCGAAAATCGAGGGCAAGATGAGCTTGCGGGCGTCGGTCACCGGGCAGATCGTGCTGGAGGACGTGTTCGTGCCCGAAGACAACCTGCTGCCCAACGCCAAGGGTCTCGCCGGACCGTTCGGCTGTCTGAACCGCGCCCGCTACGGCATCGCCTGGGGGGCTATGGGCGCCGCGGAGTTCTGCTGGCACGCTGCGCGGACGTACACGCTGGATCGACGGCAGTTCGGCCGTCCGCTGGCCGCCAATCAGCTCATCCAGAAGAAGCTGGCCGACATGCAGACGGAGATTTCTCTGGGCCTGCAGGGCTGCGTTCGGATGGGACGGCTGCTCGACGAACATCGCCTGCCGGTCGAGCTGATTTCGCTGATGAAGCGCAACAACTGCGGCAAGGCGCTGGACGTGGCCAGGACGGCGCGTGACATGCACGGCGGCAACGGCATCGCCGATGAGTTTCACGTGATACGTCATGTCATGAACCTGGAGACGGTAAACACGTACGAAGGCACCCACGATATCCACGCGCTGATCCTCGGCCGTGCGCAGACCGGTCTGCAGGCCTTCACCGGCTGAAGAATCGCTACCCGGCGATCTTCAGTCTGTTGCCCGCCGCGTCATCTAGACGGTGACAAGGCTGATATCAACCTCCTATCGCAAACTGGAAGTTTCCTGAAACCGTGGCGGAAACGGTCCCGCGGCGTTGTTACAGGTTCCTGCACTGCCTATGGTTGTGCATCCGACGAACCTACAGACGCCCACAGGGGGGAAGAGCCAATGATTAGATTGCTGCTGGTGGATGACCACAGACTGTTCCGCGCTTGCCTGCGCCGGATGCTTCAGGATCTCAAGGGTGTTCAGCTGATCGGAGAAGCGGAGGATGGTGAGACTGCGGTTCGGATGGCGCGGGAGGAACGGCCCAACGTGATTCTGATGGATCTCGTAATGCCCGGCATCGGCGGTCTGGAGGCAACCCGCAGGATCATCCGCATGGAGCTGGACATTCACGTGGTGGTGCTTTCCGCCTGTGATCACGCGCCGTTTCCCATGCAGGCGCTCAAAGCAGGCGCCTCCGGCTACGTTACCAAGGGCGCCAACGCGGATGAGCTCGGCGTTGCCATCAAGCGCGCGTTCGTCGGCAAGCGCTATCTCAGTGCCGACGTCGCGCAGGAGCTGGCCGTGAGCAGCTTCGAGGAAGAGGGCGCCGCGCCGTTCGATCAGCTCTCGAATCGCGAGATGCAGATCATGATGATGGTGGTCAACTGCCATCGGGTGAACGACATCTCGTCCAGCCTCCACCTGTCGCCGAAGACGGTGAACAGCTACCGCTATCGGATCTTCGAGAAGCTGAACGTGCGCAGCGACGTCGAGCTCGCGCTGCTGGCGGTCCGGCACGGAATGTTGGGGCCGCAGGCGGTGGGCCATACCGCGTCGGCGCGTTTGCAGGCGACGGCGTCCTAGTGCGGACGGCGCAGAGCAAATGAGCGATCAGGCGCCAGTGCAAGGGCACCCCGACCGGCAACCGCCGCCTCCGTACGAGCGTATGACCGAGTGTCGCGCGTGTTCGCGGCTGGCCGCCCATCTGGATGCCGTGCGCCGTGACCGTCCCGACTACTACGCGCTCCCGGTGCCGCCTGGCGGGCGGGCCAACGCCCGGCTGCTGATCGTTGGGCTGGCACCCGGTATGCACGGCGCTAATCGCACCGGAAGACCCTTCACCGGCGACGCCAGCGGCGGGTTCCTGTTCGCAGCGTTGGCCCGCGCGGGCTTCGCGTCCGACCCGGACCCGTTCGCGGCGACCCTGCGCGGCGCCCGCATCACCAACGCCGTTCGCTGCCTGCCGCCGGCAAACCGTCCGACGGCCGACGAGATCCGCCGGTGCAGCGGCTATCTGGCCCGAGAGCTTCACGATCTGTGGCGGCCGCGGACGCGCACGCCCCGCTGCATCCTCGCGCTCGGAAGGATCGCCCATCAGGCGGTAGGCGTGGCGCTCGGACGGCGGTTGCCGGAGTTCGAGCACGGCTCGGGCGTCGAACTGGCACCCGGGCTGCTGCTGCTCGACACCTACCATCCGAGCCGGCAGAACACCAACACCGGCCGCTTGACGGCCGCCATGCTGGACCGGGTGCTGGCGCGCGCCCGCAGCAATCTGACATCCACCGGCTGACGGCGGCAGTCCCACCAAAACGCTGGATGTTGTCCCGCACCCTCGAGCTGGGGTTCGCTCCGGTGGATCGGCGGTATCCGCGACTCTATAGTGACCGTGCCATGAACCGTCCTCAATTCGACTCCGAATCGTTTCTGAAGACGCTGCCGCAGAGGCCGGGCGTTTACCGCATGCTCGATGCGGCAGGGGCATCTCTGTACGTGGGCAAGGCTCGCAGTCTGAAGCCCCGGGTGACCAGCTACTTCCGCGCCTCGGGGCTGACCGCCAAGACCATCGCGCTGGTCAACCGCATCGCGGACATCCAGATCACCGTCACCAGCAGCGAGACCGAAGCGTTGCTGCTCGAGCAGAGCCTCATCAAGAGCGAGCGGCCGCCTTACAACGTCGTGCTTCGGGACGACAAGTCCTACCCCTACATCTACGTCACGGACCACCCGGACTTTCCGCGCCTCACGTTTCACCGGGGCGCCAAGAAGAAGACGGGCAGATACTTCGGGCCGTTTCCGTCCGCCGGCGCCGTGCGCGAGAGCCTGAACATCCTCCAGAAGCTGTTCCGCCTGCGGCATTGCGACGACAGCTTCTTCAAGAATCGGTCGCGGCCGTGCCTTCAGTATCAGATTCAACGCTGCAGTGGTCCGTGTGTGGGATTCATCGACGAAGCCGGATACCGGGAGGACGTGGATCTTGCGGTGATGTTCCTGGAAGGCAAGAGTCAGGCGGTGCTCGAGATTTTCAAGTCGAAGATGCAGGCGGCGGCTGATGATCTCGATTTCGAGCGGGCGGCCAAGTTCCGCGACCAGATCACGCGGCTGCGTCGCGTTCAGGAGAGTCAGTACGTTCACGCCCGGGAGGGTGACGTGGATCTGTTCGCGGTGCAGGAAGCGGCGGGGGTGAGCTGCGTGCAGGCCCTTTTCGTCCGCGCAGGCCGAATGCTGGGGCAACGCACCTGGTTTCCGAGAAACGAGCTGGCCCTGCCGCCCCACGAAATGCTCGAGGCGTTTCTCTCCCAGTATTACCTCGGCGGACCGGAGCGCGACCTGCCGCGCACGGTCATCACGTCGCCCGGCACCGGCGACGCTGCCGTCCTGGCCGAAGCCCTCAGCGGTCAGAGCGGCCGCCGAGTCGACGTGGTGCATCAGGTGCGCGGCCAGCGCGCTCGGTGGCTCGCGCTGGCGCTGGAGAACGCCACCCACAGCCTTAACGCGTACCTCGCCGACAAGCGTAATGTCTATGCCCGGCTGGTGGCGCTGCAGGACGCCCTCGGCGTCGACGACGTGCCGGCGCGGCTGGAATGTTTCGACATCAGTCACACCATGGGGGAGGCCACGGTGGCCTCCTGCGTGGTGTTCGACAGCAATGGCCCGCTGAAATCCGACTACCGGCGCTTCAACATCGAAGGCGTCGCTCCCGGCGACGACTACGGCGCCATGGAGCAGGCCCTGCGTCGCCGCTACACCCGGCTGAAGCAGGGGGAGGGCAAGCTGCCGGACGTGCTGGTGATCGACGGCGGCGCGGGTCAGGTGGCGCGTGCCGAGGAGGTGCTGGCCGCGCTTCAGGTCGACGACGTCACGGTCCTCGGCATCGCCAAGGGTCCCACCCGCAAGCCCGGGTTCGAGAAGTTCATCCTCGGCCACGGCCTGGGGACCGGTGGTACCGAGATCCGCCTGCCGCCTCACGGCGATGCGGTCATGCTGCTCCAGCAGATTCGTGACGAGGCCCACCGGTTCGCCATCACCGGTCACCGCCAGCGGCGCCAGAAGGCCCGCCGACACTCGGAACTGGACGACATACCCGGCGTCGGCCCGAAGCGCCGCCGTGAGCTGCTCAGTCATTTCGGTGCGGTCTCGGCCCTCAGGGGCGCCAGCGTCGAGGAGATCGCCAAGGTCCCCGGCATCAGCCGCAAGCTGGCCGGCGACATCTACGGCGCGCTCCACGCCGACTGATGGGCGCCAGCCGGCGACTGCGAACCTGCATCCAACCGCACTTTTTCAACATCCGGCTGGTGCGGCCGGTACAATCCGGGAATGAACCTGCCGAACCTGCTGACGGTCTTTCGGATTCTGCTGATACCGTTCTTCGTGCTGGTCTATGTGGTTCCCGGGCAGGGCACCTACGTCTGGTCCGCCGGACTGTTCGCGCTGGCGGCCTTCACCGACTGGCTCGACGGCTATCTGGCGCGCCGCCTGGAACAGACGACGCCGTTCGGGGCGTTTCTCGATCCGGTGGCGGACAAGCTCATCGTCGTCTCCGCGCTGGTGGTGCTGGTGGGGCGCCACCACAATCTCTGGCTGACTCTGCCGGCCCTGGTAATCGTCGGTCGGGAGATCGTCATCAGCGCGCTTCGCGAGTGGATGTCGGAAATGAATCGCCGCGGCGTGGTCAAGGTGAGCTGGATCGGGCGGGTCAAGACCACCCTGCAGATGCTGGCGATCCTGGTCCTGCTGGCGAATCCGCCGGAGTTTGCCGACCCGTGGGTCTGGCTCGGCTACGTCATGCTCTACGCAGCGGCCCTGCTCACCTTGTGGAGCATGGGCCTGTATCTGCGCGCCGCCTGGCCTACCTTACGTCACGGTCTCGAGCAATAGCGGCGGGCCTGCTCGGCCGGTGCGACGGGCTCGCGCTGGCCTCCAAACCTCGCTAGAATTCGCCGCTTCGCGCGATACTGACGTCGTCCCCCGGGCTGGGTGGCAGAGTGGTCATGCAGCGGACTGCAACTCCGTGTACGCCGGTTCGATTCCGACCCCAGCCTCCATCCAACACCAGACGAACGGCGGCGCCCGCGTTGACCCAGGCGCCGCCGTCAACCTCAGTTGTTGTAGAAGTACTGATTGTTGAGAATCACCGGCTGCACGTCAGGCCAGCCGAACTCGTTGCCCCGCGGCCATTCCCGGTAGTGCCAGATCACGTAATCGCAGCCGAAGTTGCGCTGACCGAACGCGAACAGCTGTTCGGGCGGCCAGAGATGGCCGAGATCGGACGCCGGATGCAGCTTCACCCGATTGCCATTGCGGTCGCGGATGTCGTCGAACTCGAAGACGCCGCGAGTGCCCTTGAACCCGGCACGGGTTTCCTGGCGCCGCACTGCGGCTACGTCATCGTAGTACTGCTGCCGGTACCTGTTGGTCTTGACGTCGATCCCGCCCTGACCAAGGTCGGTGTGTTGCATGTGACAGAACTGGCTCACGGACGGCATCGTTCTGCGCACGTGAATACGGTAGTTGGTCACTGAGCGCGGCATCCCGGAGAGATCGGGGGTCACGTCCGGGCCGCCCAGGACCAGGGCGCCGTGCGGCACTGACGCAATCAGCTTGGGCCGCTGGTCCTTGTTCATATCGATGTTGACGCCGTCCTTCAGGAAGTTCAGGTACAGGAACAGCCGGCCGCGGGTCATGGCTGCCTCGGTCTGGTTGATGACCTGAGTCAGCGCGGCCTGGTACTTCGCCAGGGAGTAGTCACCGCTCTTGAAATTGCCGAGCGCGGTCTCGGTCGTGGCAATACCTCCGAAGGCGGCGTCGTTGGCGTAGCGCCGTGCGATGGCCTTGTAGAGCCGGATCTGTCGGTTGTAGACATACGGGTCCCAGCGCTTGGCGACCACGCCGGCGTCCGATCCGCCATTACTGGTCCGCAGCACGTCCTGCGCAGGAAAATACTTCGGCAGAATGTTCGTGCCGTCGAAGCTGCGGTCGGCTACCTGAACGATGAATTTAAGCCCGTACTTCCGTGCTGCTGCCATGTCGGCATCCAGCACCCGCCAGTCGTACACGCCATCGGCCACCTCGAGGCTGCGCCAGTCGAAGCGCATCCAGATGCCTTTGACGCCGGGCGTCTGCAGTACGTTCGCGAGCTTTCGCGCCAGACTGAGTTGGTAACTCGATGCCGCCGCCGGTTTGGCCAGCGGATCGAGTATCTGGGTCTTCAGATTGCGCACATCGGCGAATGCAACGTAGTGCCCCTTGGGAACGGAATTGCCGCCGCCGCCGGCGTTGCTGCTGGCAGTGGCGTCCGCCGCGTTGTCCGTCCACTTCCTCGTCACCGAGATATTGCTCACCGACGCCATGACGTCGTTACCCTGCGAGATGAAAGCGATGCGCCGCTTGCTCCGGTTGGAGATGTTGAAATCGTAGGAGTAATGGCCTTTGTGGTTGATCGTGGCGGCGGGATTGTCGCCCACCAGCAGGGCGGCATTGCCGCTCACGTTCTGCACGTCGAAGCTGATGTTGTAGGTATTGCCAGGGCTGAGGAGGGCTTCCCACCAGGTGCCGGCCAGCATCTGTCCCGATGAGCTTCGAACCTCGTAGAACCAGCCTTGACCGAACGTGTCCTGCCAGATGTTGTCGGCGGCCAGTGCGGGTTTGGCGGAAATGGAAAGAGCGATCAGGATCGTCAGGCCGAGCGATATCCGTGCCGCCCGGCCAGGGCGAACTGTTCCAGTCATGAATAGCCCTCGAGTCAGTGCAACGGTACCCGGCGTCCCTGCCGGCTCGTTCAATCGAGGCTCGCGTATCCCCTCCCTCGACGAGGACATACTGTCAATGAAGGATTTGGCCCCGGATTCTCGAAGCAGCTTTTTACCTGCTGCCGGATTGGCGCGCAACCGTTTATGTGGCTGTTTTCCAAGGAAAATGGTTACAGCGCCGAAACAGCTCGGTAACATTTACCGAGATGCCGACACTAGAGATCGGGTTAATCACAAGCCAACAAACGGTATCTGACGCGATTCAGCGGGGCTCGTCAGGAGGCTCGTCGGTGCGGTCCTTGGAGCGCCCGCTGCGGCGCGGATCGGGAAACGCCCGCTCCATGGCCTGGCGCATGACGTTGAACGGATTCAGGTCGCCGATCTCGCGCATGCGGCGGCGGAACTGATCCTGGTGGTCGAGAAAGGTCAGGATGCTCTGCTCGATGTAACGCGACACGACGTTGCCGGAGTTGTTTCCGTAGAAGCGGATGATCTGCTCGATGGCCCGATTCGTCAGCACGGGCTCGTGGCCTTCGGCTTCCTGCTCGGAAAGTATCTGCAGCAGGATCGTGCGGCTGATGTCCGATCCGTCCTTGCTGTCCACCACTCTGATGCTTTCGCCGGTGAGGATCATCCGACGAACGTCATCGATGGTCACGTAGTGGCTGTCCGTCAGATCGTACAGGCGCCTGTTCGGATACTTCTTCAGCTCTCGCATGGCTGTGTTCCGTTGGATTGTTGCCGGCTGGCCGCGGACGGTTCCGGATAGACGGCCGCGCGCCAGCCACGGCTACGGTCGAACGGTCGCCATCGCCCCTCGGGCTGCGCCAACCGGTCCGCCAGCACGTGCAGCACCAGAGGATTCAAAGCCATGCCCGTGTGGCTGCCGATGATCTCGACATTTTCCGCCTGGACGCCCTCGTACTCGAGGCAGGAGGACCAATGGACGATGCCGTCGCTCCGGGAGTACACGGCCGTGCTCGGTACCGGCGGCGGCTCGGTGTCGAAAGCGCGAGCGCGCTCACGCATTTCGTCCCGGCTCATCCCGGACAGCGACCGGAAGAGCCGGCCCACCAGAGCGTTCGTCGACTCGGGGCCGACGGAGGCGAACGGACTTCCGAGGGTGACTACCTGACGGACCCGACCTTCGAACCGCCGCGCCAGCTCGCGCGCGAATACCCCGCCCAGGCTCTGCCCGACCAGTGAAATGCTCCCGTCATGTTCGTCCGTCAGTATCGCGACACGCTCGACGAGCCGTTCCTGCAGGTCGGGGCTGCCAGTGTTCCGCCCGAGCCCCCAGGGCATGACGCGATAGCCGAGCCGCCCGAGATGCCCTCGCAGCAGCAGCGTCGACTCGTCGCCGGCGGTGAATCCGGGAAGCACCAGGACGGTATGGCCATCACCCCGGGGAGCGGCGCCGAGCCACGGCCAGGCGTATGCCAGGGACGTCAGCTCGAGCAGAGCGCGAGGCAACTCGGCGGCCGAGTGCAGAACGCTCGGTGCCTGGAGGCGGTGCTTGTCGACATCGATCGGTTGGTACACGAAATCGCCAGTAAAACCCGAAACGAAACCGCTCGAGTGTTACGAAGATCGGGTACGCGGTCAACGGCTTTCGGTGCGGTGCACAAATTGGTGTGCAGTGCACAAATTGAAGTTGCGCGCAGCGTCGGCATGAGTAGAATGCGCGTCCCGAGACGGGACGCGACGCACTACGGTGGTGCAGCAGCTCGGCCGCCGCACGGTTTCGAGTCGCCGCGAAAAAGCGGAAGCATCAAAGATTTTTAAGAGATTCAACCGGTTACATCCGTCAAGCGGCTGGCACGAGGCTTGCTCTCCCGCCGCGACGTCGCTGCCCGTCGGCACCTATCCGGGGACATGGCCGACATTTCACCATCAGGGAGTACCGCCACGTGTACAAGCTCGCCGGTCTGGATGCCGGTTTCCTCTACAACGAGACCCGTTGCGCACCGCAGCACATCGCGTCCGTTCAGATACTCGAGCCGCCGGCCGGGACCGCCGTCGATGAGTTCGTCATCCGCCTGAAGGCGCTGCTGCAGAGCCGGGCCCACCTGGCGCCCTATCTCACCAGCAAGCTTCAGCGCACACCGTTCGAGCTGGATCATCCGGTGTGGGTACGCGATCCGGATTTCAACATCGACAACCACGTGCTCACGGCCGAGGTGTCGGCTCCCGGCGGGCGCGCCGAGCTGGAAGCCACGATCGCCGAGCTGCATGCGCGCCCCCTCGACCGCAGCAAACCGTTGTGGGAGCTCTGGGTGCTGAGCGGGCTGGAGGGCGGCCGCATCGCCTATTACAACCGCGTGCACCACGCCTGCCTGGATGGCATCTCGGGGCAGGCGGCGCTGGCCACGGTGATGGATACCACGGTCGAACCGCGCGCGGAGGAGCCTGCCCCCGCGGCTTTTACGCAGCGGCCGTCACGTCGCAGCGCGTTCGAGATGCTGGCCGAGGCGGTGGAGAATTTCGCTCGCTACCAGGTACGGCAGACATCGCGCCTGCTGGATCAGCTGGAGACGGCTCGGCGCGTCTGGCAGCGCACCCTGGACCCGAGCAAGGGGCTTGGTGCGGCTGGGCAGTCGGCGCCGCGCACGCGCTTCAACCGGTCCGTGGAGGCAGCCCGCAGCTTCGCCACCGCCGAGTTGCCCCTGGCAGACCTCCGGCGTATCGGCAAAGCCACCGGGACCACGCTGAACGACGTGGTCCTGGCGATCTGCTCGGGCGGTCTGGCGCACTACTTTGATCGCCTTCAGGAATCGCCCCGCGAGGACCTGATCGCCGGTTGCCCGGTGTCCCTGCGCAAGCCCGGTGACACCACGACCAACAACCAGGTCACCATGATGATGGTGAGCCTGGCGAGCCGCGAGAGCGACCCGGTGAAACGTCTGCTCGAGATCGGCCGCTCGTCACAGCAGGCGAAAGGGCTGATCGCCGACATCGCCGACAGCTATGAGGCGGACGTGGCGCTTCCCGGCCTGCCGGTGGTGACGAGCGCGGCGATGCGCATGCTGGAGATGAGCAACGCCGCCGATATCCTGCCGGTCCGATTGCCCTGCAACCTGATCGTGTCCAACGTGCCCGGGCCCCGCGAGCAGCTGTATTCCCTGGGCGCGCGGGTGCTCACCCATTACCCCGTGTCCATTCCCGTCCACGGGCTGGCGGTGAACGTGACCGTGCAAAGTTACTTGGACCAGATGTTCCTGGGCATCACCGCCTGTGCGCGCGCGCTTCCGGATCCCGGCGTGCTGCGCGACGACATGCTGGCCGCCTTTGCGGAGTTGAAGGATCGAGCGCTGAAGCCTGCCTCCGCGGCGACGCCGCGGGAACGCACCGGTGAAGCCCGTCCCAAGCCGGTGGACCGCCCGGCGGCCGTCGACCACGAGGCTTCCCGCGCCGCCTGACCGGCTGAGCAGTGCGCTGCACGAGGAAGCCCTTGCGGACGGGATTCGTGTGGCGCAGTATTCTCGTTGTGCAGTGCAATATGAGTGCAGGAGGCCAGGTCGATGACCCCATTCGAACGGACCGCGCGGGTCGGTCGTGAACTGTTCGAGATCAATACCCAGACCGTGCGCAGGATCACCGAGCTGTCGGCAGAGAACTTCAAGCGGTACCTCGATCTGAACCAGGACTACCTGCAGAAGCTGCCCGCCGTCCGTGAGCTTTCCGCCTTCGTGGAGCTGCAGCGCCAGTACGGCGAAAACCTGTGGCAGGGGATGCGGGACGACATGAAGGCCCGCGGTGAAATCCTTCGCGAAGCGGTAGAGGAGACCGGCGGCGTGTTCCGGGGCGCGTTTGCCGATGCCAGCGCGGGCGAGAAGGCCGAGGAATCGGCCGGCAGTCCCGCCCCGGCCTGACCCTGCCGCACGCCAGCCTGCCTCTGCCATGAAACGTCCCCTCGCCCTGATCACCGGCGCGTCGTCGGGCATCGGCTACGAGCTCGCCCGGGTGTTCGCCGAGAACGGCCACGACCTGGTGGTCACCGCCCGTCGTGAAGACCGTCTCGCGGCACTGGCCGATACTCTGGCACCGCTCGGCAAGGTGCGGGTGATTCCCATGGATCTGTCCAGGGGCAAGGGCGCGGCGCGGCTTCTGGCTGAGCTCGACGCGGCCGGAATCGAGCCGGACGTGCTGGTGAACAGCGCCGGCATCGCCGCCGTGACGGCGTTTCAGGATCAGCCCGAGGACGAGGTGCGCCGCATGGTGCGGCTGAACATCCAGGCGCTCGCCGAGCTCACCCACGCCGTCGTGGCGGGCATGGTCCGCCGCGGTCACGGCCGCATCCTCAACGTCGCCTCGGTGGCTGGATTTCAGCCGGTGCCGGGGATGTCCTTGTACGCCGCAAGCAAAGCGTTCGTGCTGTCGTTCAGCGAGGGACTCTCTGAGGATCTGCGAGGTTCCGGGGTCACCGTCACCGCGTTGTGTCCTGGCCTGACCCGCACGGAGATGCTGGAGGACATGAAGGGCCTCGAGCTGGCCGAGCCGCTCGTGACCGATGCGCGGACGGTGGCGCTGGAAGGCTATCGGGCCTGCATGGCCGGAGAGGCCGTCCGTGTACCCGGGATCATGAACCAGGCGCTGGTGGGGTGGGCCAAGCACCAGCCTCGCTGGCTGGTGCGGGCGCTGTCGGGCATCGCGTCGAGAACGGCATTGAGCCGCCGCTGACCCACGCGCCACGTCCCGCTGCGGTCACTGGATTCTCACCGCCAGCACGTCGCAGGTGATGCCGTGGATGACGGCGTTGGCCACGGAGCCGAGCAGCAGCTCGAAGCCATGCTTGCCGTGGGTGCCCACAACCAGCATATCGGTGCCGAGCTCCTGGACGGCGTCCTGAATCTCGAGGTGCGGCGCGCCATGCCGAACCAGCATCGCTTCCGGCGGCAGCCCACGGCTGGCGGCGATGGTGCGAAGCTCCGCCCGCGCCTGCTGGTCTGCTTCCTCCTCGAAGCGGATCCCCACGTCGGCCACGGTAGCCGGGCTGACGCCCGCATACGCGTGGTGGAACGGCTTGATCACATGGATGACGTTCATCTCGGCGTGCGCCTGATCGCCGAGAATCTGCGCGACGTCCAGCACCTGGTGGGATTCGTCGGAGAGGTCCACCGCCGCGAGTATGTGGCGGTACTTGTCACCCGCCGGCCTCACCTCCACGTCCTCTGCCGGAACCCGCACCGCCAGCACGTTGCAGCGGGTGCCGTGCAGCACGGCGTTGGCCGTGGAGCCGAGAAGGCGCTGGAGGCCCTGACGGCCGTGGGTGCCGAGCACGATGAGATCGTGGCCATGCTCCGCGGCGTGCTGCTGGATCAACGTCGCAGCGTGACCTTCCAGCAGATGGTGCTCGGGTACCCGATGGGCGGTGCATAGCCGTTCCAGATAGCGTTCGATCTCGCCGACCATTCGGTTGTGCAGATCATCCACCAGGGCGTAGGACGCATCGCCGAGATTGTAGTAGTGGGTGCGCTCGACGACGTGCACCAGCGACAGAGGGACGTCGGGTACCAGCTGGCGCGCACTCTCCAGGACGTAGTTGGCCGACGCCTCCTCCAGATCGACGGCGACCAGGACTTTCTTGAACGTGCTCATGATTTCCTTTGACCCCTCCAGCCGGGTCTCATCCTAAACCGAGGGGCCGAAGCTCACAACGATGGCGCCGGGGCAGCCGGTGATGGGGCAGCCGATCCACGACCCAGGGCGTCCTCCAGCCAGCTCATCAGATCTCCGACTACCTGGTCGCGGTTCACCTCGTTCATCATCTCGTGGCGGCCGCCGGGGTAGAGACGCTCATCCACCCGCTCGAGGTGGCTGCGGTAGCGAGCCAGCAGCCTCGACAGGTTGCGTCCGCCGCCGTGAACGGGATCCTCACTTCCGGAGAACACGTACACGGGCAACGACGGCGGAATCTGCAGAAGGTTCTCGCGTCGCTGAGATTCGCGGACGCCGCGGAACAGATCGCAGAGGCTGCCGGCTCGCAGCACGAAGCCGCACAACGGATCGCGCACGTAGGCCGCGACCTCCTCGGCATCGCTGGATAGCCACTCGTAGCCCGTGGCACCTTCACCTTCGAACGCCTGGTTGGCGCGGCCGAAGATCAATTTCTGCAGCAGCGCGCTCTCGGCCTGCTCACCGAGCCGCCAGCGCTCCAGGCGCGCGAGCAGGTAGGACGTCCAGCCCTGGAACCTGCCGGGGTACCCGGGGGAGCCGGACAGCACCGCGGCATCGATGCGGGCGCCGAAACGGTACAGGTACTGCTGCGCCAGCATCGCCCCCATGCTGTGCCCGAGCAGCGCCACCGGCAGCCCGGGATGAGTCCGGTGAATCCAGGCGGTGAGGTCGCCGGCGTCGGCGATGACGCGGTTCCAGCCGTCCTTGCCCATCCAGCCGAGAAGGCCCGGGTCCGCGGTGTGGCCGTGGCCACGGTGATCGTTGGCGTAGACCGCGTAGCCGGCATCGGTGAAGGCGCGGGCGACCCGGCCGTAGCGGGCCGCATGCTCGCCCATGCCGTGAGCGATCTGCAGCACGGCCCGGGCTTCGCCGTCGGGCAACCAACGGTAGACGTTGATGCGGGTGCCGTCGCCTGTGGTCAGGCTGAACGACTCGGCGGCGTCGGTGGCGGGCGGTGGCTGGCTCATGGCGTACCGGAGCGGACTGTCGCGCGCATTCTAACGCGGCGGACGCCTGTGGATACGCGCCGCGTCCCGGGGTATGGTTCAGCCGCCGGTGCTGTCGGCATTGCGGGCGTGGCGGAATCGGTAGACGCAACGGACTTGAGAAATTGAGTGCTCTTCCGGGAAACCGAAGATGCAGAACTGCTCAAATTCGGGGAAACCTGTGACATGGCAATCCCGAGCCAAGGCCGACGAGGTGGGTCGGACAGGTGTAGAGACTAGACGGGCAGCACCTAAGGCCGTTCCGCGCGACGGGGCGGCTACGGTGAAGGGATAGTCCAGACCACGAACCTCGAAGACCCCGGGCGGCCGCGGCCGCTCGAGTGGCACGAGGGCGGCGAAAGCCGTAGCTGGTACGAAAATCCGTTTGCCGCAAGGCAGTGAGGGTTCGAGTCCCTCCGCCCGCACCAGCCGTCCGCAGCGGCTACGCTGACCGGTGGGCGGTGGCGGGGAGCTGCTTGTCCAGCAACACCATGCGGCCGTGACCGAGCCGCTGCACGCACCAGTTGCTTGAGAACGAGCGCTCCGGCACCCGGAGCGGCTGCAGCAGCCCGCGTTCGGATACCCACGGTTGCACCAGCAGCGGCACGGGCCTGTCGAGGTCCGCGTCCCAGAGTTGGGCGAATCCGCCGGCACCGAACATCCGGCACAAAGCGAAAGGCTCACCGATCCCGGCGAGCACGTCGGCGCCACGGATCTGCGTCCACGTGCCGGGCAGCGGCCGGACGGCAACCAGCCCGTCGCGGGCCAGCGCCTGACGGCACAGCTCGGAGATCACACGGCGGCGATGAAGCAGGCTATGGGCAAACGCCGGAGTCCCTTGGATGCCGAGGATGCACACCACCTGTTCGAAGCCGTGGTCGAGGTCGACGCCGTAGATGTGACTCAACGCCGGCACGAACCCGCGCTGCCGCTCGAGCAGGCTCAGGGTGTCAACGGCCTCAACGGCCGCGACGCCCGCTCCGCGGTGCCGGTCCGCCAGCGCGCACAGCAGTCGCTCCTGCTGGACGCGCATCGTCCGCCGCATGCTGCCCGCCCGGCGCACCGAGGCACCGGAACTGCGGCGTGCAGGCGGTGGGGCCGCGCTGGCTGTGGTAGGGGCGGGCATGAGCACCTGTTGCTCCTGGCCTCATACAATGCTTCAGGTATCGCAAATGCACGTGACGTGCCACGGTGCGCCAGATAACCTAGGACAAACTCCGTTTATTCTGCCCATATTCGGGCTTATTTCTTCCATTACACTTGATTCATGGCAAGCTTCACGACGATGGATTGGGCACCGGCACCCCCGGACGACGATCTGGTGGCTCGAATCGCCGCCAACTGCGCGGTTTCCGCGGCCGTAGCACGGCGCATCGTCGAGGACGTGCTGACCCATCATGCAGAGTCACTGGAGGCTTTCGCGGTCCGCCGGCATCGGGAACTCGCGGCGCTGGGCTGGAAAAACCCGTCGATCTACGAGCAGGTTCGCCGGGAAGCCGCTGGAAGGCTGTTCAAAGGCCCGGACTGCACCGTGCGGCAGATCCGGCGGATGATCTACGGCTGACGAGGAGGCGCGTATGTGCGGCGTAGTGGGATACGTGGGCAGAAATCAGGCGGTGCCTATCCTGGTCGAGGGGCTGCATCGGCTCGAGTACCGTGGCTACGATTCGGCGGGGATCGCCGTGCATCGCGGCGGGAAGCTCGCCGTGTTCAAGGCCCGCGGCCGGGTGCGTGACATGGAAGCACGGCTGCCGGCGCGGATCAGCGCGCACGTCGGCATCGGTCACACCCGTTGGGCCACCCATGGCGCGCCCAGCGACATCAACGCGCACCCGCACTTGGATGGCAACGGCCGCATCGCGGTGATTCACAACGGCATCGTCGAAAACGCCCGGGAGCTGCGGCAGCGGCTCGAGGCGGAAGGCGTCACGCCGATATCCGAGACGGACAGTGAGCTGCTTGCCCATCTGATCGCAGCGCAGCCGGCCACCAGCCTGGTCGAGGCCGTGCGCCTGGCCTTGCATCAGGTGCAGGGCGCCTACGGTCTCGCGGTGCTGGATCGGGAGCGTCCGGACGAGCTGGTCGTCGCGCGCCGCGGCAGCCCCATGGTGCTCGGCATCGGCGACAAGGAGATGTTTGCCGCGTCCGACGTGGCGGCACTGGTGAGGCACACCCGACAGGTGGTCTACCTCGACGACGGCGAGATCGCGCACCTGACCGAGAACGGCTATCAGATCACCGACCTGGACGCCGGCGTTGCCGACAAGGCGCCGGCACTGATCGAGACGACCCTGGAGGAGCTCAGCAAGGAGAACTATGCCCACTTCACCATCAAGGAGATCTGTGAGCAGGGCGACGTCATCGAACGGGTGCTCCGTGGCCGCCTCGACGAACGCTTCGCCACCGCGCGTCTGGACGGCCTGAACCTGACCCCGAAGGATCTGCTCGGCATCCGGCGAATCAAGATCCTCGGCTGCGGCTCGGCTTACATCGCCGGGCGCCTGGGCGGTTCCATCATCGAGCAGCTCGCGCGCGTGCCGTGCGACGCCGAGCCGGCCGCCGAGTTCCGTTACCGAAACCCCATCATCGAGCGCGACACCCTCTACTTCGCCGTGAGCCAGTCCGGGGAGACCTACGACACCCTCGCCGCCGTGGAAGAGATCAAGCGCAAGGGCGGCACCGTGCTCGGGGTGGTCAACAGTGTCGGCAGCAGCATCGCCCGCGCTTGCGGGGCGGGCGTCTACCTGCACGCGGGCGCCGAGGTCGCGGTGGTATCCACCAAGACGTTCGTCGCCACCGTGGTGGTATTCACCCTCATCGGCCTCATGCTCGGACGCACCCGGGACCTTTCGCACGGTGAAGGCGCACGGCTGATCGCAGCCCTCCAGCAACTGGGCGGCCTGGTGCGCGACCTGCTCGGCCGGGAGGACGAGTTTCAGCGCATGGGCGAATCCCTGGCCCAGTACGACAACGCCTACTTCATCGGCCGTGGTACCGGATACTGCCTGGCGATGGAAGGTGCCCTGAAGCTCAAGGAGATCAGCTACATTCACGCCGAAGCCTACCCCGCTTCCGAGCTCAAGCACGGGCCGCTGGCGCTGATTTCGCCCACCACGCCCACGGTGGTGCTGGTGCCGGACGACGATCAGTGCAGCAAGAACCTCGGCTCCATCGAAGAGATCCGCGCCCGGCGCGGTCCGGTCTACGCGGTCACTCAGGTGGACGAGCTGCCGGGTGACGCCGATCTGCGCATCCGCGTACCGAGCTGTCACGAGCTGCTGACCCCGATCGTCATGCTCGTCCCGCTCCAGTTCATCGCTTACCACGCGGCCCTGGCGCGCGGCTGCGAGGTCGATCGGCCGCGCAACCTGGCCAAGAGCGTCACGGTGGAGTGAGGGCGTCGGAGGATGCTGACGATCAGGTTATGTAACGGGGTGTAAGTGGATGATGTGATTCACACATTGCGCGCCGCCGTCGTGGGATAGTGAGCACATGGACACGATAGAGCAGTACGTTCGTTCATTGGAAAGCCGGGTCATCGGCCGGGTGTTCAGCTACGAGGGCCGGCTCCACTTCGTGCTCGATGCCGACCGGGAAACCGGTCTTGCACGGCTGAGCTGTCGGTACGACAAGCGTACCGAGCTCATCTACATGCCGGTGGCCGAAGTGGTGCTGCGACTGGAGGAGGAATGCCGCAAGCACGCGTCCGATCAGGAAGCCGCGCTGTGATCGATCGCGACTGCGGGCTGTCCGTGCGCTGTCGGCATCACCGCAGGTCCGGCGCGTTCGGACCTTCCTTGCCGCACCCGTCGGGATCATAAAAGCAGGGGTGATCGGTGATCACCTTGCGGACGTCCGACCAGGTGAACTCGCCGGGCTTGGGGTTCTCCCGATAGTGCCAGATGAAGTAGTCGCAGCCGAAGTTGCGGAGCCCGTACTCGAACAGCTCCTCCGGCGTCCATAGCTTGCCCAGCTCGTCTTTCGGGTGCAGTTCCACCTCGTTGCCCTCAGCGTCCCGAAGATCGTCCCGCTCGAGGGCGGCCGCTGCGCCGCCGAACGTGCTCTGCGTCTGCTGCTGGCCGATTCGGGCAATGTCGTCCAGATACTGCTGGCGGTACTGGTTATTCTTGACGTTGATGCCGCGCGCTCCCTGATCGACGTGCTGCAGGTGACAGAACTGCGGCAACTCCGGCATGGTCTTGCGCACGTGGATACGGTAGGCGGTCACGGAGCGGGGCATGCCGGGCATGTCCGGCGTGATGTCGGGCCCACCCACGACCAGATCGTCGTGAGGCACGCTCTCGAGCAGGCTCACACGAAGGTCCTTGTTCATGTCGATGTTCTGGCCGTCCTTCAGGAAGTTCATGTAGAAGAACAGCTTTCCGCGGGTCAACGCCGCTTCGGACTGGCTGACGGTCTCGCTCAGGGCGTGGACGTAAGCATCCGCCGAGTAGTCACCGCCGCTGAAGTCCCCGGTTGCCGTCTCCGTCGTACCGATGCCGCCGAAAGCAGGATCGTCCGCATAGCGCTCGGCAATGGCCCGGTACAGCCGGATCACGCGCGTGTAGACGTATGGATCCCAGCGTTTGGCGACGTACCCTGTGTGGCCGTTGTCCCCGGCCGCGAGCACGTACTCGGATGGGAAGTAATCCGGCAGAACCCGGCTGCCGTCGTAGCTCCGGTCGGAAATCTTGATGATGAGCTCCCGTCCGTATCGGCGGGCTGCGGCGATGTCCGCGTCCATCAGACGCCAGTCGTACTTGCCGTCTGCGACCTCTACGTCCCGCCACTTGAAGAACATCATCAGCCCCTTGACGCCGGGCGTCTCGATCGCACTCTCGAGGTTTCGCGCGATTTCGAGCTGGTAATCGCTGGCTCGATCCGGATGGGCCAGGGGGTCCACCATCTCGGTCTGGAGGTTCCGCTCGCGGGCAAAGGACAGGTAGTGGCCTTTCGGTACGTGCTCGCCGGCGCCGGCCGCGGCCGCGAACGGGTAGAGCGCAACGATCAGCAAGGCTGCCAGTGTTGTCCGGCGGGATGAGCGACGGGCTGGAAACATGGAACGACCTCTGAAGGAGTCCGGAGCAGCAGGTGACTACTGTCTCCTCAGCGTAAGGTGGGGCGTCCAACGACGGGCTTCCGCGTCGACCAGCAGTATAGGAGGCGCCCGATTCAGGAGTTGAGACCCGGTTCTCGGCGACGAGTTCGCGCATATTGGGCGGCGACTATACGTCCTGACGACGTGGCGCTGCAAAATGACGCACAAGCTGATGCGATCGCCCTGGCTCTAGGCGGGGCGAGACCAGATCGGCAGGAGTGAGTCAAGCTTTAGACGGGGCAGTACAGGCGAAGTCGACAAAATGCTCAAGATTTCTCAAGGACCTGGTGATCTGACCACACAACGCTGCCACATCTTATGGTGGACCTCTCGCGTATAACACGTCATTTGAATGACGCCACGTGGGAGGTGGTTGCTCATGAGCACGCGAAATCCGAGGACGAATGAATTTCAGGCGAAGGCCGTACTGGCAGCGCTGCTGACCCTGGCCTTGAGCGCCTGCGGCGGAAGCAGTGGCGGTGGGAGCGACTCCGGCAACGGCGGTAACCAGAATACGCCGCCGCCGTCGCCGGCCGTCGAGTTGAGCCGCACGTCCCTCGACTTCGGAAAGGTCGTGGTAGGTCAGACGGCGCAACGAACGGTGACCGTAACCAATACCGGCAATGTGAAGCTGAGCGTCACTGCGGCCAATGTCGGGTTTGCTTTCAGCACCGACGGCGCCTGTGACTCGGTGTCTCCCGGCGACACATGCAATGTCGCGGTCTCTTTCAAACCGACGGAGCAGAAGAGCTACACGGAGACCGTGAGCTTCGACTCGGCGGCCGACGTGCCCGATGTGGCTCTGAGCGGGACCGGCGAAGGGCTGAACGTGGCCATCAACAGTTTGTCGTGCACCGGCAACACCGTGAACGGCCGGGTGATCGTCTCCGATATGAACGGTGATCCGGTGACGTACCTCGAGCAGCGGCACTTCACGTTGACGCTACAGGGCGCTGATGTGCCTCAAAGCGCGTTCACCTTCGACGGCATCAACGAGTCGGAGCCCGTGTCTGTGGGTCTGGCTCTCGATTGGAGCGAAAGCGTGGTGGATGTCCGTACCCAGATTGCCCAGAGCACCTCGATCTTCCTCGACTATCTCCGTGCGACTGACACCGCCGGTGTATTTCGTTTCGCTCGGCAGATCGACGGCAACAAGCAGCCCTTCGTTCAGACCGACGCGGACGGCATCGCGATCCTGAAAGATGCGCTCGATCGTCCGTTCGATGGCGCCGATAGGCCGACGAAGATCTGGGACGCCGTGGGCCAAGTGCTGAACTGGACGCTGCAGGAGCCCAACAAGAAGGCCATCGTGCTGGTCAGCGACGGGATGGACACGGGCCCGTCCACCACGCCGGTCGAAGACGTGATCACCGCCGCTCAACAGGAAAACGTCGCCTTGTTCACCGTAGCCTTCGGAAACGACGTAGACGCGGACGTGCTGACGAAGCTCGCTCGGGAAACAGGCGGTGTTTACTACAGTGCGCCCACCAACACCGAGCTCGGTGAAATTTATCCCAGCATTGCCTCGGTGGTGACGAACCAGTACCAGATCACCTTCACGAATCCGTCTCCGGATACGACCAGTGAGCTGACGGTATCGGTACAGGACGACCAGAACAATCAGGGTGACGACACGCGGGAAGTGCCGGTCTGCCAGTAGACTCCCGCCGCCCGCCGCCGGTGTAGCGGCGGCGGGCGGACTTTTCATCCACCCGCCAGGGATACGGCACCCATGGTTTCGGAACCTGCTCGCAGCAGCGCGCACCGGTGACGGCCGACGGTCGATCCCGCCTCTGGCCGCCCTTGCTCCTCTGGCTGTACGTGGCGCACGTGCTGATCTACACGCAGATGCCATTTCAGTACAGCTGGGCGGAGCTTTCGCATTTTGCCGTCAGTCAGCTGCTTCCCTCTCGCATCGGTGGCACGAACGGCTACCTGATGATCGCCGTCAACGTCGCGATGCTGGCTCCCCTGGGCGTGCTGCTGCGCAGCCTCCTCGCGCGAGACGGCAGCCCGCGGATCGGCTTTCTCGAGGCCACGTTGCTGGGCATGGTGCTGAGCGGGACCGTCGAGACCCTGCAGGTATTCAACCATTCACGCAGCCCATCGGCGCTGGATCTGCTGACGAACACCTTGGGCTGCGCGATCGGTTACGTCGCCGGGCGCCCGCTGCTTCGATGGCTCGCGCACCTGAGAATCGGAGCCTGGGCGTTTGCGGCGCCAATCCTGTACGTGGCGGTGAGTGTGGCCGCCCTGCAGGTCGAAGCGACCCGCGCCGGCCTCACGAACTGGAACGACGGGCACTTCTTGATACTGGGCAACGAGTTGCGCGACGATCGGCCCTGGATGGGCACGATCTATTCGCTGAGCATCATGGATACCGGCTGGAGCAACGAAGAGGCGCGGGCGGCGTTCGAAGCTGGCGGTGACGATGCGGCGGCGCCAGCACGGGGCTTGCTCACCGCATTCAGATTCGACCACCTCGACCATGGCTCGATTGTGTCAATCGCCGCATCGCCGGTGCCCATACGTTTGCGGATCGAAGACCCGGCGCTCGTGAGCATTACCGATACCGGTGGATTGCGCCTGGCGGGCCCGACTCGGATCGTCTCGGATCGACCCGCGTCAGAATTATCCAGCCGGCTGGCCGGAACCGGGGAGTTCACGATCGAAACGTGGATACGCCCTGACAGTCTCAGCCAGCATGGACCGGCGAGAATCGTCTCCCTGTCGCGGGACGAAGGCGATCGCAACGTCACCTTGGCTCAGGATGGCTCAGACCTGATTCTGCGCCTTCGAACCGCGATCACCGATCGGAACGGTATGTTCCCGCATCTGGTGGCGGCGGGCGTGCTCACGGGCAAGCGCCAGCATGTCGTCGCCACGTACGTCAGCGGCGTGGCTCGCCTCTACGTCGACGGCCGTCTAGCTGCCACGCTGGTGATGGCGACACCCACGCCATGGGCCATGGCGCAAGCGGGACCGTTGGGCATGCTCAGCCTGACCTTCATCGTTATCATGATCGTCGCTGGCGTCGTCTGGGCCGCCTCGCCGTCGCTGCAGCGCCGGTCGCTGAATGGTCTGGCAGGGCGCTTTCGATCCCGGGATCGACTCGACGGCCGAAAGGGATTTGGCTAGAGCGCGCTCGAGCAGCGGCTACCGCCTCGAGCCCACAGCATCACACCTAGCGCTGCGAGCAGAAGAAGCCAACTCGACGGCTCAGGAACACTGACGGGGCCGCTCCAGGAACCAATCCCAGATTGCAGGAAAGAGCGGCCGCCGATCTCGATTGCGTTCGGATCATAGTGTCTACCGCCTGTCGCGACCCAACCAAAAAAGGGGTTGCCGGTGCTCGAATCCGGCCCGCCGTCCAAAGCGACTGCCTGGTCATCCGTTTCGTAGCAGTAGAGCGAACACAGCACTACCGTTGATATGTGGAGATCTCCATCCAGTACGAGTGTCTTCTCTCCGTAGAGACCGTCGTCGAGGTTCCCCTGCAGCCAGCGGGACGTAGCTCCGGTGCCTAAGTCGGTGATCCTCGACTCGCCAGGCTCAGTGGACATCCGAACAGCGAACCTCCGAATAACACCCGGCTCGTCCTCAATCAGCTCCGTCCACGAAAAGCGCGCCTTGGTGATCGCGGGAAACAGATTCGTGCCAGGAACAGCGGCCTCGCTTGGAAGCTGGATGTAGCCCGTAAGGCCATACCCCGTCTGATCGGAAGCCTGACCGACGAAGTTGTATCGATAGATCGGGCCGGCAAAGGCAGCGACAGGCAACAATACCAGCAGCAGGAACGCTTTCACGATCTTCCCCAACCTCTGCTTAGAAAATGACATTACGCCCGAACAGCTACCCGCACTGTGAATCATATGTAAGCGAGCCAGTCTCCACGATTGGACGTGTCAGCGGCAGGATACAGCGGCTGGCGCGCCGGTTGGGCAGGAATTGATGCTTCTTCATCGGACGGAATCGATTCGCCCTCAAGGCTGACTTTTACATATCTCAGACATTCGCAGCCCCCACCGGGCGTATCCTGAATTGGAAGCCGGTCTGGTTCAAAAGACGGGAGGCCGAAATCATGAAGGCAGCGACGCTGTTCGTGGTCTGGCTTGCTTCAATGGCTGTTCACGCTACCCCCATCGTCGACATTCAGGGCCGACTCACGGGTGCAACTGGCGTTCAGATCGGCCGCCACGTGTACGACGTCGAGTTCTTTGCCGACACGAATACCTGCAGCGAGGTGTTTGATGGGTGCGACTCGGCGTCCGACTTCACTTTTCAAACGTTGCACCGCGCGCTGCTTGCGACAGAGGCGCTAGGCGACCAGGTATTCACCGACGGTCCGGCCGGCAACTTCGATACCGACCCATCGCTCACTCGCGGATGCGAAGCCCAAACCCAGGGGTGCTTTGTCGTCACGCCTTTCGCCATAAACGCCCCTGGCCGCATTGAGCAATTTGCGACGCTGACGAACAGTTCCAGTACAAGTGACGGTCTATCTTCTGGCATCCTCCATGGCAATGACTTCTATTCCTACGTAGACCACCCCCTTGTTTTTGCGCGGTACACGCAAGTCGTCCCTGAGCCCGGCCCCCTTGCCCTCTCGATCGTAGCATTGGCAGGCGTATATCTTGCGCGACGACGGCGCAGAGGCTCCCGGTTCAGCCCACGCGCTCGGCCATGGTCCACGCTGCTGTCGGTCTGAATGCCGCATTATCTTTGGTGGTGCCCAGGAAGGGACTCGAACCCTTACGCATTGCTGCACTGGAACCTAAATCCAGCTTGTCTACCAGTTCCAACACCTGGGCGGAGTCGCGGGCCGGACGGCGGAGCCCATTCTACACGGGGCGCCCGCGGGCGACGACGGCTCGAGCGCCTCCTGATTTTGCATGGTCGCGCAGGACTTCAGCGGTTCGGGCCACGGCTCATGGGGTAGGGCTGCCAGCGTTCGAGGGCCACGCGGGGTAGAACGGCCGGATTGACGCAGCTCATGGGCCAGCGGCCGCTCAGCACCAGTGCCACTTCGCGGCCCACCCGTCTGCGCGTCTCCGCCCGCATGCGGGTAGTCGCGGATGCTACGTGCGGTGTGATGATCACGTTGTCTCTGCCCAGCAGCGGATTGTCCGGGCGCGGCGGTTCCTGCTCCAGCACGTCGAGGCCGGCGGCGCCCACATGGCCGCTTTCCAGCGCCACGGCCAGATCAGCTTCATTGATGATCGGCCCGCGGGCTGTGTTGACGATCACTACTCCGGGCCTCATGCGGGCGAAGGCCGCAGCGTCGATCAGGTGGCGCGTCGTCTCGTTCAGCGGCGTGTGGAGCGAGACGTAGTCGGCGCGCTCGAGCAACTCGCCCCAGGACACAGGCTCGGCGCCCGCTTCGCTGACGGCGATCTCGCTCAGGAACGGATCGTGGGCGATCACCCGAAGACCGAAGCCGGCAGCGCGGCGGGCGACGCAGCGGCCCACGTTGCCGAAGCCCACCAGACCCAGCGTGCGGCCCATGAGGCGGGGCACGTGGTTCAGCAGCGGCCGACCGCGGAACCAGTCGCCGGTCCGGGCCATATGGTCGGTCTCACGGAGGCGGCGCACGGCAGCGAGCAGCAGCATCATGGCGTGGTCGGCCACCTCCTCGATGAACACGTCGGGTACGTTGGTGACCACGATGCCCGCCTCGGTGGCCGCGGCCACGTCCACCATGTCGACGCCCACGCTGCCGACGCCGATCACGATGCAGCGCTCCAGACCCTCGATGATGGCCCGATCGATGCGAATGCCCCAGGAGGTGATGACGGCGTCGGCCTGCCGCGCGCCGGCGAGGAATTCTTCCGCCGATTGCCCCTGTACCTCGGCAATGTCCGCGAGCGGAGCCAGCGCCTCGAGCTCCAGGGCGTAACGCTCCTCGACGCTGTCCGCGCGGGCGATGGCCGGGAGCTGAACGGCCACCAGCTTACGCGGCCCGCTCACGGCTGCATCCCCCGGCCGGCGACCCGACGCAGCCAGAGGCAGGCGCGGATCCAACGTGATCTGCTCCGGACGTTGCGGCCGTCCTCGGTGGTCCCCCTCATGTAGCCCCCCATGCGCTGCCCATCAGCGGTGACCGGCCGATTCTCGCACGGGCCCCGGACGCTTGCATCAGCGAGCGGTACCATGCACCGTTGGTTACCCAACGGACGAGGGGATTTACGTGCGCGACAACGCAGCGCTGAGGGCCTGGCGCGAAGATGGCCAAACCGTCGGATGCTGGCTGTCGCTGGCGAACGTTCACACGGCCGAGGCGCTGGCCAACCTCGGCTTCGATTGGCTGTGCATCGATCTTCAGCACGGGCTTCTGGATTACCAGGACCTCACCTGCATGCTGCCCGCTATCTCGTCGAGTCCGGCGACGCCCCTGGTGCGGGTGCCATGGAACGAGCCGTACGAGATCATGAAAGCGCTGGACGCCGGTGCCTACGGGGTGATCGTGCCGATGGTGAACGATCGCGCCGAAGCGGAGCAAGCGGTCGCCGCCTGCCGGTATCCTCCCGACGGCATCCGCTCGTTCGGCCCCATCCGCGCAGCCCTTTACGGCGGCCGTGGCTATTCGACGGAAGCCAACCGCCACATCGCCTGCGTCGCCATGATCGAGACCCGTCGCGGGCTCGACAACCTGGAGGACATCGTTTCCACTCCAGGGCTCGACGCGGTCTACATCGGCCCCTCCGACCTGGCGCTGGCGCTCGGGATACCGGCCACCGGAGATTGCGACCATCCGGACCACGCCCGCGAGGTCACGCGCATTCTCGAGGCCTGCAAACGGGCCCGGATCGGCGCGGGCATCCACACCTCGAGCCTTGCCTTCGCCCGCAGGTACCTCGAAGCCGGCTTCAACATGGTGACGCTCGGGAGCGATCTCGGCTTCCTGCTCCGAGGCGCCGTGTCGGAGCTGGCCGCCGTGCGCAGCGCCGCGCCCGCGGAGCGGGAGACGACCGGGTATTGAAGACGGGGGGTGCTGTGGGAGCGACCTCCCGGTCGCGATGCTTGAGGACTCGCGGCCGGGAGGCCGCTCCCACAAACGCGAAGATCGCGACCGGGAGGTCGCTCCCACTACAAACCCGCTGCTACGAGCGTGTGCCGGCCGCGCTGCGGCGTGGGCCGGAGACGTCCGGGGCCAGTGAGGCAACCATATCCAGCAGCTCGTCGATGCGGAACGGCTTGGTGAGGAAGCCGTCCATGCCGAGCTGGCGCCATTGCTTCGACTGGAAGCTGGTCGCGAACCCGGTGATCAGCACCACCGGCAGGTCGCCGCGCAGGCCCTTCGCCTGCTCCGCCAGCTCCTGACCGTCCATCAGCGGCATGTTCTGGTCGGTGATCAGCACGGCCACGTCCTGTACGTTGCTCTGCAGGTGCCGGAGCGCCCGCGGGCTCTCGTGGAACAGCGCCACCTCGTAGCCGGCGTCCCGCAGCACCTCGCCGATGAAGTTGCCAACGGATACCTCGTCGTCCACCACGACGATCTGTCCGCTCCGCACGTCCACGTGCTCCGGCGCGGCATTGTCACTGCGCGCTTTTGCCCGGGCGCTCACGATGGGCAGGTGCACCTCGAACGTCGTGCCCACCCCGGGCGTGGAGGCGACGGTGATATGTCCCTGGTACTCGTGGATCAGGTTGTTGATCAGCCACAGGCCGATGCCCGTGCCCTTGCCGGGGTCCCGGGTGGTGAAGTACATCTCGAACATGCGGGCGCGAACGTCGTCGGGAATGCCGTGGCCACTGTCGTTGACCGACAGCACGATGTGCTCCTTGGTAAACGTTTCGCCGCACGCCGCGCAGGCGCTGTCCTGCACACCACGCTTCAAGGTCACCAAAATGCGCCCGGGGCCCTCGATGGCGTCCCGCGCGTTCACCAGCAGGTTGATGATGATCTGCTGCAGCTTCACCGGGTCCGCATTGACCTGCTCCAGGCTCGCGTCGATGTCCGTGCGCAGATCGATGATGCTGGGGATGGCAGCGCGGAGCATGCGGGAAACGTCGTTGAGCGCCGTAGCAACGTCCACCGGCTTCGGATCGCCGCGGTTGGCGCGGGTGAACGTGAGCATCTGGGAGATCAGATCGCGAGCGCGGTGTCCGGCGGTGATGACCTGCTCCAGATAGCTGTTCACCTGCTCGTCGGTGAACCGTTGGCGCGCGCTCTGAATGAGCTCGGCGTAGCCGATGATGCTTGCCAGGATGTTGTTGAAATCGTGGGCGATGCCGCCGGCGAGCTGGCCGATAGCTTCCATCTTGCTGGCCTGCTGAAGCCTGTTCTGCAGGTTCAACCGGTCGCGCTCGGCGCGCCGGGCATCGGTGCGGTCGTGCACGGTGGCCAGCAGACACGGCTCGTCGTTCAAGGTCAGCGCCTTCGCCGTGAGCTCGAGGTGGTACGTGGTTTCGAGGGTCTCCCGGTCGAGGGCGATCGTCTTCGGCTCGGCGCCGGCGGCCACCCGGCGCACGAACTCGAGACGAGCCTCGGGCGACGGGAACAGGAACGCATCGGTGTTCTCGCCGGTGCCCCCGAGGCGCGCCTGGATGTCCCGGAAGCTGTCGTTGGACTCGAGTAGTCGCCCGTCCTGCAGCCGCGCGATGTAGCTGGCGTCCGGGGAATCCATGAACAGACCGTAGAACTTCAGCCGGCTCTGGGCCAGCTCACGAGCGGTGCGGCGGGCTTCCGTAACATCCCGCAGCACGCCGTAGGTTCCCACGAACTTGCCGTCGCCGGCCTCGTAACGGTCTTCCCAGATGCCGGTGGCGGAGAACTCGAGAATCCGGCAGGTGTCCGGGCTGGGGCGGTACTCGAACTCGAAATGCCGGGTAGCGCGGTTGCCGGTGCGCCGCTCGTTGATGTGGTGGCGCAGCGACTCCGCGAGATCCGGCCCCACGACGTCCTGCCAGGAGACGCCTGCTACGTCCCTGGGCGCGCCGTCGAAGATCTGCGACACCGGTTTGTTGACGAACGTGAAGCGCCCCTGATCATCGAGCACGTAGATGAGATCGGGTGAGGCTGTCACCAGAAACTCGTGCAGCACATGGTCCGCCTCCGCCCGAGCGGCCATGGCCCGGTTCTCGCACTCCAGGCGGTAGCGCTCCGCGGCGTTGGCCACGCTGGTGAGAAGCTGCTGGGGCTCGTAGGGCTTCGGCAGGTAATCGTAGGCCCCGAGGCGCAGAATCGGCGTGACGTTGCTGACTGAGGTCTCGCCCGAGAGCACGATGGTCTTCACGGAAATGTCGTTGTCGGCGATGAACTCCAGCACGTCGAGGCCGGAGATCTGCGGCATGTTGATGTCCAGCACCAGGATCTGGAACTCACCGTCCTTGAGACGCTGCATGCTGCCGGCCACGTCCGTGCTGGCTTCCGAGCGGTAGCCGTTCAACTTCAAAAGCTCGCGGACGCTGGCCGCGTGAGCGGCATCGTCATCCAGGATGAGTATGTACGGGTTCGCGTGATCGGGCATCGACTGTCGTGGCATCCCCCGCCAGATTCCGCATACTACCATCATCGCCTGCGGAAGAAGGGGGAAGTTGTGAGCTACGAGCAGATCCGCTTCGAGGTCCGGAACAGAGTAGCGGTGGCCCGCGGCGGAAGGCGCTAAGGCCGCAGCTGGCCAGCGGCAGGAGCCATGTCCCAAGACCTTCCGGAATACCTCCACCCACTCCAGGACCCGTGGATCGCTGGCGTTTTTCTCGCCGGCGTTCTCGCCGCGGTAATAATGACGATGCTGCTCACACGCCGCCGCCGCCACCGCGCCGTGGATGCGGCGGTGGACGCTGCGCTCGCGGAGGCCGACGTGCGCCGCCTGAGTGAGACCCGCCTGCTGGAAGAACGTCTGGCGGACCGTGACCGTTCTCTCATTCGTGCGGAAGGGCGTGTCGAGCAGCTCGAGGCGGAGGTGACGGAGCTTCGCAGTGAGCTGGAGCGCCGCAGCGACGAGCTCGGCGCCCGCCGCGCGTCCGAGGCGGAACTGCGCACGCGCCTGGAGGAGGCAGGGCGCACGTTCGCCGAGAAGGAGGCTCTGCTCAGAGAGAACGGCGAGACCATGAAACGGGATTTCGAGCTTCTTGCCACCCGGATCTTCGAGCGCCAGGGCGAGCAGCACCAGGCGAAGCTGGCGACCGTTCTGACGCCGTTCAAGGACCAGCTCGACGAGTTCCGCAAGCGGGTGGACACCGTCTACACCACCGAGACCCGGGACCGGGCGACCTTGCTCGGCGAAGTCAGAAATCTGCAGCAGGCCAGCGAACGCATCAACCGCGAGGCGGAGAACCTGACCCGCGCGCTGAAGGGCGACGTCAAGGCCCAGGGAAGCTGGGGCGAGCTGGTGCTCGAGCGGGTGCTCGAGGCGTCGGGGTTGCGTCGCGGCGAGGAGTACTTTCCCCAGGAGGCCCGCCGGGACGGCGACGGTAACCTCAAGCGGCCCGACGTGCTGATCCGCCTGCCCGGCGACAAGGACGTGGTGGTCGATGCGAAGCTGTCCCTCGTCGATTACGAAAGAGCCCTGGCTGCCGAGGACGAGCCCGCCCGGGAACGGGCCGCCGACCGGCATGTGACCAGCCTGCGAAGCCACGTGCGGCGGCTGGCGGCGCAGAGCTACGAGCTGCTCGAGGGCGTCCGCTCTCTCGATTTCGTGCTGATGTTCGTGCCCATCGAGGGAGCGTTCAGCATGGCGGTGGCCCGGGACGAGCGGCTTTTCAGCGAAGCGTTCGAGCGGCGCATCGTCATCGTCACCCCCACGACCCTGATGATGACCCTGCGGATCGTGCACAACGTCTGGCGCCACGAGAAGCAGAACAGGAACGCTCGTGAAATCGCCCGCCGTGCAGGAGCCCTCTACGACAAGCTGCGAAGCTTCGTCGCGGACATGGAGGCCCTGGGGCGGCAGATCCAGACGGCCCAGACCACCTACGAGAGCGCATTCGTCCGGCTGACCACCGGCCGGGGCAACCTGCTGCGGCGCGCCGAGGAACTGCGGGAGCTGGGGGCTCCGGTGAAGAAGCCCCTGCCCAGGGAGCTGGTCGACGGGGAGAACGCAGCGAGCGCCGAAAACGACGTTTGAGCTGCGCGACCGGAGCGATCGCTGCCGGGCGTACCGCACAAGGTCATTACAGAACCGGCACGGAATTCACAGAATGAAGGCCGGCAAGAAGGTAAATTGTCCTGGCAGAAAAGGATTGCGAGGAACAGTAATGCTGGTTCTAACCCGGCGTGCGGGCGAGTCGATCATGATCGACGACGAGATCGAGCTGAAAGTGCTGAAGATCCGCGGCAGCCAGGTGCACCTGGGCATCGATGCACCGAGGAACTCGGCCGTGCACCGCAAGGAGGTGTGGGTCCGCATTCACAGCGAGAACGGGGAGCAAGGCGAACCCAAGGCCGTCGCGCCGGGCAAATAGAAATGGGGACTTCGGCGGTCACGTCCATCGTCCAGTCGCGCTTGTCCTCCGCTAGCCGCTAGCGGGCATCCTCCGCTCTGCCGCCTGCCGGGCCTCCCCCCTCGCAATTCGTCCGAGGCGCCTCAACCCTCCATCAGCACGAATGCCGGCGTTTCGCCGATGGCATACGGGCGAAGCTCCGCTTCCGTCACCGGATAGCGATGCTGATGGACGCCTTCCCGTTGCTCCCTGGCCAACTGCTCGGCGGTCGGCTTCAGAAAGACGCTGTCGATGGCCTCGAAGATCGGATTCACCGCCTTCAGGGGGGTGAAGACGCAGGCGGTCTCCCAGGTGGCGCGGTGAAGCTCCACCACCTCCAGCGCTTCGACGAACCCCCAGTGGGAAAACCGGGAAGGGCTGCCGGTGGCGAACAGAATGGGCAGGCGCAATCCCTGTTGTTCAGCCTCGGCGAGCAGATCCCGGGCCACCAGCCAGGGATGGTCGTCGCGATAGGTGCCCCGGCCGCTGACTTCCAGCAATGCCTGAAGCCCCTTGTGACTGACGGTGGTGCACAAACAGAAGGGGGCCACGTTGGTCTCTGTCATTACTGTACGAACATACACATAACGGCCAGATGACCTTATAATCCGCAGGCCGTTGCCACTGCAAGCCCAGCGAGCCCGCCTTGCCCATCCTGGTTCCTCAGCAGCCGCCGCCTCCCGACTACTACGCTGACAACGTGCGCTTCCTGCTGGATCAGGTGGCGGGCCGCAGCGGCGATCTGCTGTCCGCCGCCGAACGCCATCTGCACGAAGCGTTCGGCCAGCTGGACGTCCACGCTCAGCGGCTGTTCGCGCGGCTGCTGACCCGTACCGGGCGCTGGCTGCGCGAAGACTCCTTGAACTATCCCGAGGTAGCCGACCGGCGCGCGGCTGTCCGTGCGCTGTGCCGGGCCGGCCTGGTGGAGCAGTTTGCCGACGCGCCGGCGGATGCGCTGCTTCGACTGCTCACCCGTGCCGAGCTCGCCGCGGCGTTTCCCGCAGTGCGTGCTCGCACCAAGCCCGAGTGGATCGTCGAGTGCGTGTCTCGGTATCCCGACGCGCTGGTGCGCGAGCGGGTGGCGCCGCGCCATCCCTGGATCGGCGTGGCAGGTCGACGCGCCTTCGCCACCTGTCAGGTGCTGTTCTTCGGCGGCGACGGTCAGGACCTGCGCACCTTCGTCATGCAGGACCTCGGCATCCGCAGCTACGAACCTTACGCTCTGGACGACCAGACCCGCCCGTTCGGCAACCGCCGCCAGCTCGACCGCTACCTGCTGTGCCGCCGGCTGACGGCCCACGTCGGCCAGCTGGAGGAGTCGCCGCGGCTCGCCGGCGCCATCCGCGCGGCGGCGACGCCGCCCCCGGCCAGCCGGATCGAGCAGCGGGCGCGGGACCGGCTGCTCGTCCGCCTCGGCCGCTGGCACGAGCGGCGCGGCGAGCCCGGTGCAGCGCGCGAGTGCTACGCCCTCTGCGGCAGCCATCCGGCGCGGGAGCGGCTCGTGCGTCTGCTTCACGGCCAGGGCGACGTATCGGCCGCGGAAGCGCTGCTCGACGCCATGCGGCGCGATCCGTGGGCGCCGGAGGAAGAAGACTTCGCCGCACGCTTCCCCCGCCGGCGCCGCCCCTGGTCGCCGACGGTGACGGTGTGCGCTCTGGCCGGCACCACGCCGGCAGCCATCGAGCGCCACGCGGCGGACACACTGACCGGCAACGGCGGGCGCGGCTGGCACGTGGAGAACGCGTTGCCGCTCGGGCTGGCGGGTCTGCTGTTCTGGGAGGAAGTGTTCGCCCCGGTGGCCGGCGCGTTCAGCCATCCTTTCCAGCTCGGTCCGCGGGATCTGTTCTGGCCGGATTTCGCCCGCGCCAGGCATGACACTCTGCGACGGCGCATCGCCAGCCTGGCGGTGCCCGGGGCGCTGGCGCAACGGCTGCGCGCCGTGGCCGCCGCCAAGCGTGGCATCGCCAACGCCCTGGTGCGCTGGGACGTGCTCACGGACGATCTCCTCGAGACTCTGCTCGGCAACGTCCCTCACGACGCCATCGCCCGCCTGGCGGTGCACACTATCGGTAATCTGCACCGCTGCCGAAGCGGATTCCCCGACCTGCTCATGGTCTACGGGCCGGGCGCCTGGGAGCTGGTGGAGGTGAAGGGCCCGAACGATCAGCTTCAGCCGGCTCAGCGGGTCTGGCTCGCCGCCCTGGAGGCGCTGGGCCTGCCGGCCCGCGTGCTGAAGTTCAAGCGCTCGTGTTGAAGCTCGCGGTACGCGCTCTCGCCGAGCTCGTCCACCGGCGCGGCGATCTGCACGCCGGGCTGGACGGGCGCACGCGCGCGGAAGAGGGCATCGCCGCGCAGCGGAAGCTGCAGCGCGGCCGGCCGGGGAGCTATTTGCGGGAACGGCCGGTCAGTCATTCCACGGTGCTGGCGGGCGTTCAGGTCAGCCTGACGGGCCGCATCGACGGCTGCGACCTCGAGGGCCCGCAGCTCCTGGTGGAGGAGTTCAAGACCACCCGCGCCGAGTTGGAGCGCGCCCACGCCCACCACGCCAGCACCCATTGGGCCCAGGCTCGACTGTACGCCGGGCTTCTGGTGGAAGAGCTCGGCGACGGTCGAGGCGTCGAGCTTCGGCTGGTCTACTGCCATCCGCAGACCCTGGAGACCCGCACCTTCACCCGCGTCGAATCCGCCGATGACGTGCGCGGCTTCCTCACCGACACGCTCGCCGACTACGAGCGCTGGCTGATCCGTCAGCGTGCCCACGAGGTCGCGCGGGACGAGCGGCTGCGCAGTCTCGAATTCCCGTTCCCGTCGTTCCGGCCGTTCCAGCGGGCCATGGCGCGGCGCGTCTATCGGGCGCTGCGGGACCGCGAGCATCTGCTGCTCGAGGCGCCCACCGGCAGCGGCAAGACCGCGGCGACGCTGTTTCCGGCGGTACGCGCGCTGGAGGCGTCAGGCTATCGGCGCATCCTGTTTCTCACCAGCCGCACCACGGGTGCGCGAGCGGCCCGGCAGGCGGCCGCGGGCATGGATCCGGCCGGCGGATTTCTGCGCCACGTCACCGTCACCGCCAAAGAAAAGGTGTGCTTTCTGCCCGGCACCCCGTGCGAGCCCGCGGCCTGCCCCTACGCCCGCGGCTACTATGACCGCTCTCCCGACGCGGTGACGGCCCTTCTGGAGCGTCGGGTACTGGATCCCGCCGCTATCGCCGAGGTCGCCAGGGAGCACCAGGTGTGTCCGTTCGAGCTCTCGCTGGACGCGGCCATCTGGTGCGATCTGGTGGTGGCCGACTACAACTACGTGTTCGATCCGGTGGTACGCCTGCAGCGTCTGGCCGGCGATCCGCAAACCGCGCTGCTGGTGGACGAAAGTCACCAGCTGGCGTCGCGGGTGCGCGACATGCTGTCCTTGGCCTTGCGCCGGCAGGAACTCCGGGCGGCACAGGCGGAACATCCGCCCGAACCGTTGGCTCGGCGGCTGAGGTCCCTCGGCCGGGCACTGGCTGATCTGAAACGGGTTGAGTCGCTCCGCGAGGAGAAGCTCATCGGCCGGCCCGACTCGCTGCTGCGCAGCATGCAACGGTTCGTCGACGACGCCGCCACCAGCGAGCATCCGCTCGAGGGGCTGCCGGCTGTCCGGGAGCTTCTGTTCACCTGCAGCCGCTGGCTGCGTGCGGAGTCCTGGTACGATCCGCAGCGCTTCGTGTTCCTCGCCGCCGCGCCGGACGGGCACGTGGAGGTGCGGCTCGCCTGCCTCGATCCCGGCCCCTACATTCGCGCCCGGCTCGCCGAGTTCGGCGGCCACGTGCGGTTTTCCGGGACGGTCTCGCCGTTGCCCCTGTACGCCCAGCTGCACGGGGAACCCGAGGCGCCGGTGGAACGGGCCGGCAACCCGTTTGACGCCTCGCAGCTCCGGGTGCTGGTGGTGGACGACGTGCCCACTTACCTGCGCTCGAGGCACGACAGCGCCGCGGCCCTGGCCGCGCTCATCGACGCGGTGGTCGGCTGCCGCGGCGGCCATTATCTGGCGGCATTCCCGTCGTTCGACTACCTGAACCTCGCGGCCGACGCCCTGCACGCCCTGTGGGAGCGGCCTCCCGGCCGCGATCCCGCGATTCTGTGGGAGCGGCCTCCCGGCCGCGATCCCGCGATCCTGTGGGAGCGGCCTCCCGGCCGCGATCCCGCGATCCTGTGGGAGCGGCCTCCCGGCCGCGATTCGGCTCCGCTCGTCCTTCGCCAGACCCCGGCCATGTCCGAAGCAGAGCGCGCCGCCTTCCTGTCCGCGTTTGCCCCGGACGCCCCTCCGACCATTGGTTTCGTCGTGCTCGGCGGCGTCTTCGGCGAGTCGGTGGACTTCTCCGCAGCCAGGCTGACGGGTGTCGTCTGCGTCGGCGTCGGTCTGCCGCCGCCGTCGCTGACCCGTACGGCCCTCGAGCAGCACTTCGACGACCGCGGGCTCGACGGCGCGGCGGTGGCGTACCACCAGCCGGCCATGGTCAAGGTGCTGCAGATGGCCGGGCGGCTGCTGCGCTCTCCCGAGGACCGCGGCGTCGTCTGTCTCGTTGACGGGCGATTCGCTCGTCCCGCGTACCGCCGCTTCTTTCCCGCCCACTGGCAGCCGACGGTGGTGCGCGCCGCCCGGGTACAGGACGAGCTGGCGCGGTTTTGGAGCGCTGAGAAGGGGCCTGTGACAGGTTAGGAGCGGGATCGCGGCCGGGAGGCCGCTCCCACAAGGCGGGGCCGCTCCCACAATTGGGCCGTGTGGCGGGAAAGGGGTACGTTCTCTAGACTGCGCGGCTTGCAACGGGACAGAGCATGAAGAACCGCCGCACCAAGATCATCTGCACCATCGGCCCCGCGACCCACGGCTTCGAGAAGCTGCAGGCGCTGTATCACGCCGGCATGAACGTGGTGCGCTTGAACATGTCACACGCCGACCACGAAGGCGCCGCGCGAATCATCAACTGGATCAAGACCCTGAACCGCAAGGTGGCTTTCCCGGTGCCGATAATGCTCGACACCCAGGGGCCGGAGATCCGCACCGGCGAGCGCAACGAGCCCATGGATCTCAAGCCCGGCGAGGTGGTGACGGTGAGCGTGCGCGGCGACGGCGACGTGGAGACCAGCTCGATCCAGGTGAACTACAACGAGCTGGTCGACATTCTGCAGGTCGGCAACCGCATGACGGTCGACAACGGGCTGATGAATTTCGAGGTTCTGGAGAAGCGTGGACGTCAACTCGTCTGCAAAGTCATCGACGGCGGCACCCTGGGCAGCCGCCGGCACGTCAACCTGCCCGGCATCCGGGTGAATCTGCCCGCCATCACCCCGAAAGACCGCAGGGACATCGCGTTCGGCCTGGACCACGAAGTGGACTACATCGCGCTGTCGTTCGTGCGCAGCCCGGACGACATCCACGAGCTCAGAGGGCTGCTGGCGGAACGCGGGCAGAACGTCAAGATCATCGCCAAGATCGAGGATCAGGAAGGGGTTTCGAACATTCACGAGATAGTCAAGGTGTCCGACGGCGTGATGGTGGCGCGAGGGGATCTCGGCATCGAGACCAACATCGCCGACCTGCCCAACGTGCAGCGGCGCATCGTCCATTCCTCGGCGGTGCGGGGCAGGCGGTCGATCGTCGCCACCCACCTGCTGGAGTCCATGATCGAGAACCCGATCCCCACCCGCGCCGAGGTCACCGATGTGGCCAACGCCATCTACGAGGGGGTGGACGCCATCATGCTGTCCGGCGAGACCAGCGTCGGCAAGCACCCGGTGCGCTGCGTGCAGCAGCTTCACGATATCGCTCAGCGGGCCGAGTTGTGGCCCGGGCTCGGCTATGAGCGCGAGCTGGTGGCCGACACCGACAAGCAGCACATCGCCGTCAATGCGGTGGCGCTCGCCGAAGACCTGAACGCGGTGGGCATCGTGGTAATCACCCGGCGCGGAGTCACCGCCGACATGGTGACCAGCGCACGTCCGCAGCGGGTGCCGGTGTTCGCGTTCACCAACCACAGCCAGACCCGGCGGCGCCTGGCCATGAACCGGGCGGTATACAGCTACCGGATCGAGTTCAGCCGCGAGCCGGAAAAGACCCTGCAGCGGGCGCTGACGATCCTCCGCGAACGGGAAGGCTTTTCCCCGGAGGACAAGGTGGTCGTGATCTCGGACGTCCTGGCGGAGCGCAACTCGGACGCCATCCAGCTTCGCTACCTGCTGTAATGCATTGTGGGAGCGGCCTCCCGGCCGCGACCTTCGCACTGTGGGAGCGGCCTCCCGGCCGCGATCTTCGCACTGTGGGAGCGGCCTCCCGGCCGCGATCTTCGCACTGTGGGAGCGGCCTCCCGGCCGCGATGCTTGAGGACTCGCGGCCGGGAGGCCGCTCCCACACAGACCCCCCGTCAGCCCGTCATCGCGCTGTAGAGCATGCGACCGGATACCAGCACCAGCAGCACGCCGAAGGCCCGGCGCAGCGGCTGAGCTTCCACTGCATGGGCGACCTTCACCCCCACTGGCGCCATCAGCACCGCGGCCGACACGATGGCGAGAAATCCGGGCAGATAAAGGTAGCCGACCATGCCGGGCCCGAGGTGCCGTGACGCCCCGACGCTGATGTAGCCGAGGCTGCCGGCGAGGGCGATGGGCACGCCCAGGGTGCTGGAGGTGGCGGTGGCGCGATGCACCGGCACGTTGAAGTAGATCAGGGTAGGCACCACCACGTTGCCGCCGCCGATTCCGGCCATGCCCGAGACCAGCCCGCCGATGCCGCCGAGCACGGCAGAAAAGGCCATGCCGGGGCGCTCGCGGTGGGCGTTGGGGCGCCAGCGGGTGAGCATGACGAACGCCACGAACAGCAGGAAGCCGCCGATGAACCCTCGGAACACCGCGGTCGGCAGGGCGGTCGCGACCCAGCCCGCGGTGAAGCTGCCGGCGATCAGGAACGGCGCCCAGCGGCGGACGATGGTCCACTCCACCATGCGCGCGCGCGTCTGGGTATAGGCGGCGGAGAGGGAGGTGAACAGGACGCACGCCAGGGAGGTTGCAACCGCCACGGCGGTGACGTCCTGCGGCGGTAGAAAGCCCAGGATGTCGAGCAGTACGATCAGCAGCGGGACGATGATCACACCGCCGCCAATTCCCAGGAGCCCCCCAAGAAATCCGCTCGCCGCGCCGATTCCGACGCAGGAACCAATGAACAGAAAATGATTCAATTACACTTTGGTATGAGTGGTTCTTCCAGTGGAGTCTACTGACTTGCCGCGAACTCGCAAATTGCTTCGACCGGCTGCGCGGTGGGGGCTCGTGCTGTGGCTGCTGCTGGCCGCTGCAGCGGCTGCGGCCTCGACCCGGCACATCGAGCTCCCGAATGGCGACGTCTATGACGGCGAGGTCGAGGACGGCTTCCGCACCGGCAAGGGTATCTACGTCTGGGCGGATGGCCATCGCTACGAGGGCCAGTTTCTCAGCAACCGCATGCATGGCGATGGCATCTATACCTGGCCCGACGGCCGCACCTACACCGGCAGCTTCGTCAACGACCGCCGCGAGGGCCGCGGCGTGCTGCACTGGCCCAACGGCGACACCTACGACGGTGAGTTCGAGGACAACCAGATGGACGGGCAGGGCACCTTCACCTGGGCCAACGGCGATACCTACACCGGCCAGTTCGTCAAAGGCCGGCGGACGGGGAAGGGCGAGTTCGAGTGGAAGACGGGCGAGCGCTACCAGGGCGAGTTCAGCAACGGCCAGCTCGACGGTAAGGGCAAGTTCGTCTGGCCCGACGGGCGCACGTTCGAAGGCCGCTTCGTCGATGGCGAGAAGACCGGCATGGGCGTGTTCCACTGGCCGAACGGCAATCGCTACATCGGCCTGTTCGACCACGGGGTGCGCTCGGGGCTCGGGCTCTTCTACTGGCGCGACGGCACCCTCTACCGCGGCCAGTTCGCCGGCGACAAGATGGACGGTTATGGCGTCAAGCAGGGGCCCGACGGCGGCATGGAGCTGCAGCACTGGGACCACGGCAACCTGATCTCCTCCAACCCGTTGAAGGAGGTGCCCCGCTGCTCGCTCAGCATCGACGGCCAACCGTGGATGTTCGATGCGCCCTCCTGCATCAATGGGCTGGCACACGGCACGGGCTCCGCTGTCAGCCTCGATGGCGAACGCATCGTGGTAAACGGCCGGTTCGTGCTGGGGCACATGGTGCAGGGCAAGGTACAGGTGCTGCGCCCCCAGGGTTCCTGATGGAAATTCCCGGGTTCCAGCTTCAGCGCGAGATCGGCCGCGGCGGAATGGCCCGCGTCTACCTGGCCGTGCAGCGCAAGTTCGGACGCCTGGTGGCACTCAAGGTGGTCACCGAATCCCTGGCCGCCGACCCGGAGTTCCGGCGGCGCTTCGTCGAAGAATCCCGCATCAACGCGGGGCTCGCCCACTCGAACATCGTTCAGGTCTACGATGTGGGTTCCATTGGCGACGTGCTGTACCTGGTCATGGAGTTCGTCGGTGGCGGCGATCTCAACAGTCGGCTGCGGCGGGGGCTGCGCATTCACGACCTGATCCGCATCGTCAGGGAGATCGGTGGCGCGCTCGACTACGCCCACGGCCGCGGTTTCGTGCATCGCGACATCAAGCCTGAAAATATCCTGTTCCGCGAGGACGGTGCGGCGGTGCTGTCCGATTTCGGGCTGGCCACGGTGCTCGACGACACGCCGAGTGTCAGCCGCTCCGGCACCGTCATGGGAACGCCTCAATACATGAGCCCCGAGCAGGCAGCCGGGCGCGTGCTCGATGGCCGCTCCGACCTATACAGTCTGGGGGTGGTGTTCTACCGCATTCTCACCGGTGACGTGCCGTTCAAGGCGGACACCCCGGTGAGCACCGGCATCCGCCATCTGCAGGACCCGGTGCCGCGGCTGCCCAATCACCTTTCGGACTTTCAGGAGGCGGTGGACCGGGTGCTCGCCAAGCGTCCGGAAGCGCGATTCCAGACCGGTGCGGAGTTCGCGGCGGCTCTGGAGGCCGTGCCCACCCGGCCGGCTATCAGCCAGGCGACCATGCGCTCCGAAGCGGTGACCACCCAGGAGATCCGGGCGGTAGGCGGTCAGTTCTACACCGCCCGCGATCCCACCCGGGCCGAGCTGAGCTCGCGGCGGCGCAGGCGCCGGCGCGCGCTGCGCACGGTGGGCTCCGTATTGCTGCTGGCGGCCGTGGTCGGCGGCGCTTCGGTGGTGCTCGTTCAGCAGCCCCGCCTGGTCACCCGGCTGTCCGCGGCGGTGGGCATCATCGACGATCCCATGGTGCAGGAGGCGTGGAACAGCGCCCGCTCGCTTCGCCAGGACCCGAACCAGAGTCTCGCCACCATCGTCGCCGGCTACCGCCGGGTGCTGAACCTCGACCCCGACCACGAAGGGGCACGGAGTGCGCTGGCGGGCCTGGCCCGGCAGTGGAAGGACGACATCCAGGCCGCCCTCGACAAGGGCAACCTGTCGCTGGCGGAGACCAAGCTCGGCGAGTCGACTCTGGCTTTTCCCGACGACCGGAGCCTCGCCGAGCTCTCACGTCAGCTCACCGACCGCAAGCACGCCGAACGGCTGCTGACCAGCACTCAGGGCCTGCTGCGCAGCCACGGCCTCTCCGACATTCCGTCTGCCACCGCGGCCATCCAGGCCTATCAGGAAGTCCTGCGCCTGGCCCCCGGTCATCCGGTCGCCCGGCAGGAGCTCGACGCGCTCAGCCAGCACTACGCCGGGCTGGCCAGGCAATCGGCGGATGCCGGCAACGTCGACGAAGCCATCGCCTACCTGGACCGGGCCAGCGCCGCCAACGACCAGTTGCCCGAGCTCGGCGCGGTGCGGCGGAAAATCCAGCAGGCGACCACGCTCCAGACCGCCATCAACGGCATGCTGGACCAGGCGAGCGAGTACCGGGCCGCGGGTGCGCTGATCAACCCGGCCGGAGAGAACGCCGCGGAGCTCTACCATCGGGTGCTGGCCACCGACCCGGACAACGTCATCGCCACCCAGGGGCTGGACGAGGTGGTCTCGCAGCTTCTGGCCATCGCCACGCGATCTGCTCTCGAAGGGCGATCTGGACAGCGTCCGGGAGCTGGTGGACCGCGCCAGCGCCGTGGGGCTCGACCCGGCGTCGGTCAACCGCATCCGTGCCCGTCTCGATGCCGAGCTGGCGCGGCTCGCCACGGTAAAGAAGAACCTGGAGGCGGCCGACAACCTGATACAGGCGGGCTTCATCACGGAACCTCCGGAGCGCAACGCCGTGGCATTGCTGCGTGACGTGGAAAGCCTGGACCCGGGCAACGCGCGGGCCAGCGCGCTGCTCAAGGAGAGCGCGGAGCGGCTCGCGCAGGCTGCCCAGGACGCCTACCAGGCCGGGCTGAAGAAGCGATGCCCGGCACTACCTGGAGCTGGCCCTCACCGTGACACCCGACGTGGCGGCGTGGCGGGAACTTCGCAACCAGTGGGAAAAAGGTGACGCAACCCTCTGACATACGGTTCTTTTTTGAGGTCGAAGAGGAGCGCCTTCCGGTGGCCAACCACATGACCGTGGGGCGGCATCTGGACAACGACCTCCTGCTCGCCGGCGAGGACGTGCTCGACTATCACCTGCGCATCGAGATGAGCGACCGCGGTCCGCGGGCCATTCCCCTGGGGGAGGCGAGCCTGCGCGTGAATGGGCAGGACCTGGCTCACCCGGTGGGCCTGATGCCCGGAGACCGGCTGCAGATCGGCCAGAACGAGGTGATCGTCGATGCCGAGCTGCTGACGCCGGCGGAAGCCGACCAATGGCGCCTGCACAGCGGCAGCGGTCTCGAGCTCACCATTCACGGGATCTGCGGTGTCGGCCGTGGCGAAGACAACGAGCTGCACCTGGAAGATGACCACATCTCCCGTTACCACGCACGGCTGACTCGGCGCAACGGCATCATCTGGCTGCGCGACCTGTCCTCGGCCAACGGCACCTACGTGAACGGTGAGCGGGTGGTCGGCGCCTGCCGGCTGTTCCATGGCGATGAGGTACGGTTCGACACCGGCCGCTATCAGCTCATCGGGCGCGGCGCCGATCTGACCCCGGTGCGGGAAGACGGCCCGTCGGAGCGGCCGGTGAGGCTCGAGCTCGGCTGGCACGAAACCTCGGGCACCGACACCACCGAGGTCGCCGCTCTGGACCCTTTCGTCGAGCTGCAGCCGGCGACCCCCACAGAGACCGGCGCGTTCCTGCTGGGTGCCAGCGAGCCGGTGGCGGGCCTGACCTTCCGCACGCCCATGGGGCGCACCTTGATCGGCCGCCTGGATGAGTGCGATCTGGTGATTCGCGACCGTACCGTCTCGTCTCGCCATGCGGAGCTGATGGTGCGCGCGGATGGGGTCACCATCACCAACATGATGTCGACGAACGGCACCCGGGTGAACGGCGAGGAGGTGCAGACGGCCCGGCTTCACGACGGCGACGTGCTGCGCCTGGGACGGGTCAACCTGGTCTTCAAGGACGTGGCGGCGAGCGAGGCCGAGCGTCCCTGGCTGCGCCGCACGCAGCTTGCATTGCTGGTGGCGTCGCTGATTCTCGCCGTCGGGCTGATCGGCTACCTGTTCTAATCCATCACGAATGCCTTACCCTTCCGCCACATCACCGCGTTGATTTTGCCCACCCCCCAACCTATCCTGACGCGCCTCGACAGCCCCGCAAGACATTCTCCATGGCAGTCCAGATTCCGTTCCGCCGCGAGCTCGAATTCAAGTACGGACGCGCCGACCGCGTCGGCCCCCGCATCCGCCGGGTCATCGCCGAAAATCCGAGCCCATTCACGCTGTACGGAACCGGCACGTACATAATTGGCAACGGCGAGGTCGCCGTCGTCGATCCGGGTCCGGCGGAACCCCAGCACATTCAGGCCGTGCTCGATGCCACGGCGGGTGAGACCATCACCCACATCCTGGTCACCCACACTCACATGGACCACTCGCCTGGCTGCGCGCTGCTGAAGAAGAAGGTGCACGCGCCGACCTTCGCCTACGGTCCCCACGGCGCCGGCAAGCTGGAAGAAGGTGTGCCGGTGGAGGAGGGTGGCGACATGGACTTCCAGCCGGACGAGCGGGTGCGTCATGGTGACGTCATCGAAGGCGGCGACTGGTCGGTGGAGTGCGTCTACACGCCGGGTCACACGTCCAACCACATGTGCTATCAGCTTCGCGAAGACAAGGCGCTGTTCTCGGGCGACCACGTCATGGGCTGGTCCACCAGCATCATTTCGCCGCCGGACGGTGACATGCGCGCGTACATGGCGAGCCTCGAGCTGCTGCTCGACCGCGACGACGATGTTTACTGGCCCACCCACGGTCCCCGCATCGACCATCCGAAGGAGCTGGTCCGGGCATTCATCGAGCACCGCAACGAACGCGAGTCGCAGATCAAGAAGTGCATCAACAAGGGCATCCACAGAATCCGCGACATGGTGCCCGTCATGTACACCAGCACCCCCGAGTTCATGTATCCGGCCGCCGCCCGCAGCGTGCTCGCCGCCGTCGAGTATCTGGTCCAGAAGGGCGAGCTCACCAGCGACGGCCCGATCTCCCTCGAAGGCACCTACCACCTCACCACCTGAGTCTGTGTGTGCGCCTGTGGGAGCGACCTCTGTGGGAGCGACCTCCCGGTCGCGATTGCCTTGTCTGTCTGTGGGAGCGACCTCCCGGTCGCGATCTCCCCGCCCCGCCTGTGGGAGCGACCTCCGGTCGCGATCTCTCTCAAATCCAGCAAGCATCCCACAACGCATACCCCCGGATCGAACCCACGAGCCCGGCCCGGACCGGATTCATCACCACGTAGCGCGCGAGGTTCCTCAAGTCCTCCTCCCGGCGCACCGCGTGATCGTGAAAGCCATCCTGCCACACCGATCCGGTTCGCCCCCGACGTTGATTGACCTTTTTGGCGGAATGGCTCTTCACGCTCGACACGAGCTGCGAGAGCGACACGCCACCATCCAGCTCGAGCAGCCAGTGGAGGTGGTCCGGCATGACCACGAACGCCCACGTTCGGCTGCGGGCGTTTTCGTCGCTCCAGCGGATCGAGTCAACGACAAGCCGGCCACACGCCAGATCGGCGAACAGCGGTCGCCGCTGAGCGGTTTTTGTTGTGACCAGATAGCTGCGATCGGGCCTCAGACCACCGGCCGACTCGGAGTGCCTTGCTGTGCGGTATGTTCATGGCTGCACCGTGCGTGCGGGCCGATTGCTTGGCCAGGGTGGGTGGCGCGAGTTCGTGTAGGAAGATCGCGACCGGGAGGTCGCTCCCACAGGGGACAGAAGGCTATGGGAGCCGGATCGCGACCGGGAGGTCGCTCCCACAGGGGATCAGAAGGCCATAGGCAGCCGGATCGCGACCGGGAGGTCGCTCCCACAGAGGTCGTCCCCAACAGAGGTCGCTCCCACAGACGTCAGGTGGCGACGATGCGCGCGTGGTCGCGGCCGTGGCCGTTGCTGACGCCGGCGGTTTCCTCTTCGACGGGGACCATGGGCAGCTGAACCATGATGGCGACACCGGAGCCGTCGGCCAGGTTCACGGCGCGCACGAAGCCGCCGTGGTGCTCGGCGATGACGCGCACTACGTAGAGGCCGAGGCCGAAGTGCAGGCGGTTCTGCGGGCCGCGGTGGCTCACCATGGAGTCGAACAGAGACTTCTCCGCCTTTTCCGGGAGCGTGGGGCCGCGGTTCGCGACGGTGATCTGAAGCTGATCCCGATACGCGTCGAGCTGCACCTTGACGGGGCTGTTGGATCGGTGAAAGTCGATGGCATTGTCGATGATCTTGTCGAGCAGCTGCTCGATCCGATAGTCCGAGACGTTCGCGTACACCGGGCGGCCCGGCCCGCGATAGATGAACTCGCAGTTCCTGTGGGTGATCCGGCAGTTGGCGACGTAGTTCTCGAGCAGCCGCGCAATGTCGATCACCTCGCGTTCCTCCGCTTCCAGCGACTCCTCGAGGTTGGCGGCGTCGGCCAGGTTCTGCACGATCACGCCGATGCGCATGACGCCTCGCTTGGCACTCTCCAGGTACTTGCTGTCGCGCACGTCCGGGTTTTCCTCGGCGAGATTCTGCAGCGACGTGGACAGCGCGTTGAGCGGATTGTTGATCTCGTGACGCAGGGTGCGCGGCATGCTTTCCAGGAAGTCGTTGTGCTGCTGCAGCTTCGAGAGCATGTTAGAGACGCTGCGGGCCAGGTCGCCGATCTCGTCGCCGGCGTTCATCTCCCGCTGCAGCTCGCCGATGCGCAGGCGTCCGTACTCGTCGATGGCGCCGCTGGCTTCGCGGCGCAGGCTTCGGATCCTCCAGGCGAGACGCGCCGCGAAAGCGAGCAGGGCGATGAACACCGCGAACAGGCTGACGATGGACACCAGAATCACCTGCTCGAGCGCCGCCCGCTGGAACGACAGGATCTCGTTGATGTTCTGCTCCACCACCACGGTGCCGATCACCTTGCCTTTGGAGACGATGGGGTGCGCGGCCATGATCACCTCCTGCTCCGGCGAAAGGCTGCGGCGCAGCGCCAGGGGATCACCAGACAGCGAGCTGTTGATCACCGCGTCCGCCACCGCATCCGGATCGTTGCCTCCGCCGCTTCCCGGCTCCCACGGATCCCCCGTCATGATGCGGTGCACCCACGGGCGCACCTCGTCGAACCACTTTTCCATCAGCCGCACGGTCTCGTTCTGCTCTTCCGGCTCCGGCGTGGTGTTGCTGCCGGTCTCCGCGCGCACCCGCTTCTGCGGATCGATCACGAGGATACGGGCCCCGGAGTAGCCGAGCCCCTGAATGATGTTCAGCACCTCCGGCGAGCGCAGCACCACCAGATTGAAGCTCTCCCGGCCGGCGGTGGGCAGTGTCTGGGTGGTGCGGCGGACGGCCCGCGTATCCGGATCGTCCACGTCGGCGAACGCAATGCCGAAATAGCGGGAAGATCCCAGCATCGATAGCGGCATTCGAAACTCCAGGCGGAAGCCCTTCTTCGTCTCGTCCATGAAACCCTGAATGCCGTTGGTGGGCGTGCCGTTCTCCGCGAACCGCCAGTCCTTGTCCATCTCGTAGGCAGTGATGACGCCGGGCTCGCTGAACGTGATGGTGACCCGGCCGTCTTCGCCATCGGTGCGGATGTAGCGCAGGCGCACGTGATCGGCGTTGTCGAGGCGCAGATAGTCGGAGCTGCGATAGATGTGCTGGGGATCGATGACGTCCATGTACACATAGAGCTGGCCGTTTCGCTCCCCCAGCAGCAGCTTGAAGTCCCCGTCCTGGGTGCCGCTCTCGCTGCCGAACGAGCGCGCCTGGTCCACCAGCCCGTCGCCCCAGTCTTCAACCTTGCCATCGAGGCGCACCGGGTTCTGCAGCGGGTGCGCGTACAGGCTTTCGAAATCCTCAACGGTGACCGGCAGATCGTTGAACAGATCCTCGCGGCCGTTGAACAGCGTGGAGATGCCTTCCGCCGTCAGCAGCAGCGCATTCGACTGGCCTTGAATGAGCAGCCGCTCCATCTCGACGAGCTGGCGATAGCTGAACCACGGCACGATCAGCAAGGTCAGCCCCAGCAGCATGATCTTGGTGCCGAGGCGCGGCCCGCGGATGCGCCGGAAGAGTCTCATCGCAGTATCGCCCGGGTGGAAGACCGTGTGGGAGCGACCTCCTGGTCGCGATCATTAAGCCCTGTGGGAGCGACCTCCTGGTCGCGATCAAGAAGCCATCGCGGCCGGGAGGCCGCTCCCACAAAGGCAGAGGCCGCTCCCGGCGTGCGCTTAGGCATCCGTCGACCAGCGATACCCATAGCCGTACTCGCTCTTGATAGCGGCGAAGTCCGGGTCGACTTTCTCGAACTTCTTGCGAATGTTGCGCATGTGGGTGTTGATGGTGTTGTTCGTCACCAGGCTCTGCATGGTGGCGTGCATGAGGGTCTCGTAGCTGACCGCGTGCCCGGGCACCCGCACGAGCTTCGCCAGCATCCGGAACTCGGTGCCGGAGAGATCGATGCGGTGGCCCTTCCACGATGCCAGCAGGGCGTCCTTGTCGAGCATCAGGTCGCCGATGCGCTTGGCGGTGGGGCTGTCCCGGGCGCCGTCCTGCTCGGCGCGCACCTCGTTGATGCGCAGCAGCGACGAGATGCGTTCAGCCAGATAATCCAGGCTGATGGGCTTGGGCAGGTAATCCCAGGCACCCGAGGCGAAGGCCCGAGATCTTGTCGATCTCGTTGATGCGTTCCGTCAGGAAAATTACCGGCAGACTCGGCGCTCGGGCGAGCACGTCGCGACAGAGCTGAAACCCCGCATCCACCTCCTCGCCCAGGATGATGTCCAGGATCACCAGATCCGGCAGAGCGCGGTTGAAGCCCTCCAGGGCTTCTTCACGGCTGCCGTGGGCGACCACGTGATATCCCTTCTTGGTGATCGCATCCGCGTAGTTGGCGCGCTGGTCGGGATCGTCCTCGACGATGGCGATAGTTTTTGCCATTCCCTGCATCCTACTGTAATTGGGGAGAATTTTAGCTGGTTCCCAGCGGCGGAGGACAGCGACGAGCGGCGGACCGCAACGCCGCGCCGGCGCGGCGGCATTACGACCGGTAACTTGTCCATTGGCGGCTTCAGGGTTTCTCCATCAAATGCCTGGCACCGCTCCACTATTCGTCCACCGTCTCCGCATGTCTCCGCGGTTAGATAACACTCATGAAAATGTTCGTACCATACACAGAAGAGCTGGGCGGTAAGCTGATGGACGAGCTTGGGCTGAATCTGGGAGATCTGGTGCCGTTCCAGCTGGACTACGAGTGCCTGCGACTTGGCGACGGCGACGACCTCTGCGAAGCGGAGATCCACGGCCCGCGGGAAGCCTGGGAAGGCGTCGACGAGTAGTTCAGCACCGGCGAGCCGGGTGCGGCCAACGCTGGACGGGTAGCCGGCCGCCGGCCTGCGAAGTGCCGGCCGCACGGTGCCGCGCGTCCGAGGTTGAACCACCCTGCAAGGCCGGCTAACGTCCGGCGAATGGCGGAACCCCCTCTGCTGATCTGCGTCACCGGTGCCGAGAGCACCGGCAAGACCACCTTGGCCGAATACCTGGCGGAAAAGTTAGACGTGCCTCTGGTTCCCGAGGTGGCGCGCAGCTATCTGGCCGGCATGTCGGGATACGATCGGGAGGATGTCCTCGCCATCGCCCGCCAACAGCATCTAGCCGAATGCCGGTCGCTGGAGCGGGCACCGCTGGTGGTGGCCGACACCGATCTCACGGTGATCCAGGTGTGGTGGGAAGAGAAGTACGGCGAGCTGGATCCGTGGCTCGCCACGGCCCTCGAGGGGCGCTCGGAGCGCCGCTACCTGTTGCCGACGCCGGACCTGCCGTGGGAATTCGATCCCCTGCGTGAATCCCCTCACGACCGGCCGCGACTGCACCGCCGTTATCTCGAGGTGCTCGAGCAGGGGCGCTTTCCGTTTTCCGAGGTCAGTGGAACCGGTCGCACGCGGTTCGATGGCGCCCTGGCCCGGGTGCGAACCTGGCTGGCCGCAGCCTCGGCTTGACGGCTGACGCGCGGCTGGCGAATCTGCTCGCAGTCACGCGGATCGGGGAGCCAGGCAATGCCCTATCGTTTTCGTGCTGGCGAGCGAGTCGGCGACGCAGTCATCCGCATCGGCCGAGAGCAGATCGCTCGTGCCATCGACGAGATCGACGATGCAGACCTCCCACCGGCGGCGATCGTCCACATGGTACGCAAGCGCTGCAAGAAGCTGCGCGGGTTGTTCAGGATCGTGCGACCGTCGCTCGCCACCTATGGGCGGGAGAACGACTGCTTCCGCGACGCTGCCCGGCTGCTGTCCGGCACCCGTGACGCGCGTTCGATCGTCGACTGCGTCGACGGCCTCATCCACCGCCATCGCCACGGCGTCGAGCCCGACGCACTGGCCGCGCTGCGGGAACGGCTGGTGGACCGCCGCCGGCAGGCGGAAGCCGGCCATGGCGACATCGACCGGCGGCTGGAGCGGGTGCGGGAGGTCCTGCAGGGCGCGTACGTCCGAGCCGCCACCTGGCAGGTGGAAGGAGACGGCTTCGCCGCGCTGGCCGGCGGTCTGAAGAAGACATACAAACGCGGTCGCGAGGCCGTGGCGGACGTCCGGCAGAGCCCGAGCGACGGCGGCTATCACACCTGGCGAAAACGCGTGAAATACCACGGGTATCACCTGCGTCTGCTGAGCTCGGTCTGGAAGGACGTCATGAAATGCCACCGCCAGGCCGCCAGCGCCCTCGGCGACCGGCTCGGCGACGACCACGATCTCGCCATGCTGCGCCAGGTCGTCCTCGCGGAGCCGGTCGTGGCCAGCGACTCGGAGCGGGCGCTGCTGCTCGAATTGATCCGGGAGCGTCGTGTGGAGCTGCAGCGGCAGGCGTTCTCGTTGGGAGAGCGGCTGTTCGCCGAGACGCCGGGCGCACTGGTGGCCCGTCTCGGCGGCTATTGGGACACGTGGCAGTGGGATCGGCAGCCCGCGCCGCCGGAGGCTCAGCATCCCGCGCGGCGCGGCAGGGGCTAGTGGGCTAGCGGCCCGTCCGTAGCCGCCGGAGCTTTTCGGAGCCGAGCCGGCTCTGCTCGATCACCTCCGGCCGGTCGTTGCCGGCGGCGATCTCCGCGAGCGCCCATGCTGTCTCCCGCAGCCAGAACACGGTCAGGCACCGCTCCAGCCGTGCCGGATCGGCCCGCTCTCGGAGAAACTCCGCGCCGAGCGCCGGGAGCTCGGCGTCGTCGAGCGCGGCCGCCTGATGCAGGGTCACCAGGTCGAACAGCGGGTCGTTCAACCCGGCCCATTCCCAATCCAGGGTGACCCAGCGGCCAGCCGGCGTGCAGATGACGTTCCAGGGATTCAGATCGTTGTGACAGGGGGTAAGCTGGTCCGGTTTCCAGACCTGATCCCGGCCGAGGGCTTGCAGCCAGCGGGGCGCTCGGGCGTGCGCGAGATGCTCCCGCGCCTGGGCCAGCGGGTCGCAGATACGAGTCATGGGCGGCATGCGCCGGTGCAGGCCGCTCAGATACGCCACCAGCTCCGCGCCGGCGGGATGGCGGTCGGCGAGCACCGCCCCGGCGACCCAACGGGTGATCATATGACCGGAGTCGGCGTCGAATGCCACCAGCTCGGGCATGTCGGCGGCCGCGCCGTTCTGGTACAGGCCCAGCTCGAGGCGACGGTCGACGAACGCGCGGGGACGCGTAGGCGCACGCAGCACGTACCGCTCTCCGCCGTGTTCGAAGCGGTAGTTGTCGTTGCTGTATCCGCCCTCCAGATAGATGAAGCCCGACACCTCGGCCGGGTTCCAGTCCGGGCGAAGTGCGGCGATCCGGCGGCGAAGCTGGTCGGAGAGCGCGTTCATCGGTCATCGGTGAGTCGTCCCGCGAATCAGCGTAACGGTGTGGCGGGAGCGGCTGCAAGAGTCTGCGGACACGGCATCCGATCGAGGGATTCGGGTCCAGGGACGGTACAATGGGCCGGTGGAACAGACCCTGGCCAGATTCGTTCACGCCCTGCGCAGCGCCGAGGTTCCCGTCTCACCGGCGGAAACTCTGGATGCGCTGGCCGTGATGCGCACGGTGGGGGTGGCCGATCCGAACCTGCTGCGCGACGCGCTGGAGCTCACCCTTGCCAAGACGCGCCAGGAAAAAGACCGCTTCGCGGAGTGCTTCGAGCGCTTTTTCCATCAGCTCGCTTTTCAACAACCGGCTAAGCGCACCATGCTGCGCAACGTCGACACGGACGCCGTGCTGGCACGGCTCGCGCCGCTCGCCAGCTCCGAGCTCGAGATGCTGGTGGGCAGCATTCTCCGGCACGATCACGGCGAGCTGGCGTGGCGCGTTCAGCAGCAGGCCGACTCATTGGATTTCTCGCAGATGCAATCCCTGCGGGACAAGGGCCACTATGCCGCCGAGCTCGGCAAGGCGCTCGGTCTCGCCGAGCTGGAGCGGCTGCTCGCCGGCGATCGCCTCGTCGACGACCGGCAGCTCCTCGACGTGCTGCGCTATCTGCGCCAGTACGTGCGCGAGCAGGTGAATACCTACGTGGAGCAACAGTACCGGCTGGTGGTGGACGCCACCGGCAAACGGGCCATCATCGACGCCGCGCTCAGGGGCAATCTGGATCAGCTGCCGCCCGACTACTACAGCGAGGTCGACCAGGTGGTGCGGAAGCTCGCGGCGCGGCTGTCACAGAACTACCGCAAGCGACGGCGCCGGGCGGATCGGGGGCACCTGGATCTGAAGCGCACGCTGCGCGACAACGTGGCCTACGACGGCGCGCTGTTCCATCTGCACTGGCGGCGGAAGCGCCTGGAGAAATCCACCGTATTCGTCGTGTGTGACCTGTCGAGCTCGGTGAGCCGGATCGCGCGGTTTCTGCTCATGTTCCTCTACGATCTGGCGGATGCGCTGCCGGCGCAGAGGACCTTCGCGTTTTCCAACCGCTGCGGTGAGATCAGCGAGCTGTTCCGCCGCCACGATGCGGCCCGAGCCGTGGAGGAAGCGCTTTTCAGCTGGGGCAAGGGCACCACCGACTATGGTCAGGCGCTTTTCGATTTTCGCGATCAGGTCGGCAGCGATCTGAATCACCGCAGCATCGTCATCTTCCTGGGCGACGCGAGGGGCAACTATTACGAACCGCGCGTGGACGTGATGCGGGCCATCTCCCAGCGTGCCCGGCAGGTGTTCTGGCTCAATCCCGAGTCCCCCGACCGCTGGGGCGATGGCGATTCGCTCATGCGCCACTACGCGCCGTTCTGCCTGCGGGTGGACACCTGCACGCAGCTCAAGGACATCGAACGTTTCGCCGACCGGCTGCTCACCATCAGCAGATAGCGGCGGCCGGGGCGTACCTCACTCTCTGTTGTGGGAGCAGCCGATCTTTTTGTGGGAGCGGCCTCCTGGCCGCGATTCTACTGTGGGAGCGAGCTCCTGCTCGCGATTCTACTGTGGGAGCGAGCTCCTGCTCGCGATTGAATCGCGGCCAGGAGGCCGCTCCCACAACAACAAACTCCTCAGTTGATCCCGACGATGAATCCCAGTGTCGGGCCGATCTCCTCGTGCACCACCACGTCCGCCAGCGGATCCAGCGGCGTCTCTTCGCGATTGAGGATGGCCAGGCTGGCACCGCGCGCCTTCGCGTATTCCGGGAACCCAGCGGCCGGGTACACCACCAGAGACGAGCCCACCACCACGCACAGATCGCATGCCTCCACCGCCGCCTGGGCGCGGGCCATGGCGGCCTCGGGCATGGCCTGGCCGAACGAGATGGTGGCCGATTTGATGATGCCGCCACAGCGCGAGCAAGGCTCGATCCGCTCGCGTTCCCTGAACTGAGCTTCCAGATCGGCCATCTCGTAGCGCGTGGCGCACGACAGGCACGCGGCATAGCTGGCGTTGCCGTGCAGCTCGATCACCTTGTCGTTGGGGACCCCCGAGTCCTGGTGCAGGTTGTCCACGTTCTGGGTGATCACGGCCAGTGTCTTACCGGCATCGCTAAGCGCGGCGATCGCCCGATGACCTACGTTGGGCCGGGCGTCCTCCATGGTGCGCGAGCCGTTGAAGCGCCGCCGCCAGGACTCCTGGCGGACCGCTTCGCTGGCGACGAAATCCTGGAACTGAATTGGCTTCATCTTCGTCCACAGGCCCGTGCCGGGGCTGCGAAAGTCCGGGATCCCGGACTCGGTGCTGATGCCGGCGCCGGTGAAAAAGACAATGCGCCGGGCGCCCTCGATGAGCGCTTTCAGTCGGTCGATCTGCGAGTCGTCGGTCATGGTCGCGAGTTCCTGCATGTGGGAGTGTGGGAGCGACCTTCCATCTTGTGGGAGCGACCTCCCATCTTGTGGGAGCGACCTCCCATCTTGTGGGAGCGACCTCCCGGTCGCGATCCTGCCCAATCGCGGCCGGGAGGCCGCTCCCACAGGCCGCTCCCACAGCGGCCCCAGTCTCACAAGCCGCTACACGCTGGCGATCAGCTCGACTACGCGGTCGGTCTGCTCATACGGCACCATGTGGCCGGCTTGCTCCAGCACGGTCGCCTTGGCGCGCGGGATCAGCCGCGCGAACTCCTGCGCGTATGACGGGTCGATGACCCGGTCGCTTTGCCCCCAGATGATGCTGGTTTTCGCCTCGATCCGATAAAGGCGGTTTTCCAGGCCGCGGTCGGGGATCGGGAACAGGAGCTTTCCCGCCATGCCCATGCGGCGGGCATTGCCCACCAGAAACTCGGTGAGGAACTCGGGGTCGTCGAGATCGCCGCCTGCGGACAGCAGGGCGCCGTGCTTCTCCGGATCGTGAAGGAGCAGGCCCGGGAGCTCGAAGGGCAGGGCAGCGAACAGATCCGCGACGGGGCGGTCGTCGCGCCAGAGCCCGGCAGGACAGATCAGCACCAGGCGCTCCACGCTGCCCGGGGCTACCGCGGCCATCTCCGCGGCAATCATTCCCCCCATGGAATGCCCCACCAGCAGCGGACGTTCGAGCCCCAGAGCCTTGCTGACGTCGGCCGTGTGCAGGGTGACGTCGAGCATGCTGCGAAGATCATCGCCACCTTCGGAGTCTTCGTAACCGGGCAGGAGCGGCGCGTGCACGGTGAAGTGCTGGCACAGCTTCGCCAGGAACGGGTCGTCAGCCAGGAGCCCGCCGGCGCCGTGGAGGAAGAGCAGGTCGGGGCCGCTGCCACCATGGTAGACCCGGATTCGCGGCCGGGAGGCCGCTCCCACAGGGGCTGGAACTTCGATGATGTTGCTGTCCATGGTCACGCTCCCGTTGCCGCGGCGGCCGGGCGGGCCACGTGGTCGATGGGGTGAATCCAGAAGCGATCGTCGTCGGCGTGGTCGGGCCACATGTCGCGGAGGTTCGGTATCACCTCGCGGGCGAACAGCTCCGTGGAGCGCAGGCACTTCTCCTTCGGCATATCGCCCACGTGGATCAGGCAGAAGATGTTGCCGACCCGGAGGGAGGTGATCAGATCCTTCATCCGCGCGGTCACCGTCTCCGGGCTGCCAGCGATGACGTAGCCATCATCGACGAGCTGCTGCCAGCTCATCTTGGAGACGTCGCCCAGGGCGCGGCGGGTCATCTGGGTGGTGACGTTGGCCTTCAGGGTCTTGATGGTGCGGTAGCCGGGCGCATCGGCAAAGCCCGGATACACGTGCAGACAACGGTTGTAGAAGTAGTCGATGTGCTGTCTGTACTCCCGCTCGGCCTCGGCATCAGTTTCCGCCACGACGATGGTCTGGGCGAAGCCTGCCCGGTAGGGGGAGAGGTCCTTGCCCCGTTCCTCGACCCGCTGCCAGTAACCGTCCATGAGTTGCTTGGCGCGCTTGTAGCCCGAGAACGACAGGTAGCAATACACGTAGTCGTAGTCGAGGCAGAAGTCGTAGGTCTCGAGCGACCCGCCGCCGGGAATGAAGATCGGCGGGTTCTTCTGAATCGGCTTCGGCCAGCAGTTGGCGTAGCGAAGCTGGGTGTAGCGGCCGTTCCAGGCGAACGGCTCGTCCGATTCCCAGCATTTCATGATGAGGTCGTGCGCCTCCTTGTATTTTTCCCGGGTGAGCGCCGGGATCTGGCCGTAGCAGTAATTCGTATCCATGGACGTCCCCACCGGGAAGCCGGCCAACAGCCGGCCGCCGGAGATGACGTCCAGCATGGCGAACTCTTCCGCTACCCGGATCGGCGGGTTGTACAGGGCGATGGAATTGCCGAGCACCACCAGCGCGGATTTCGACGTCCGGCGCGCGAGGGTTGCGGCCATGATGTTCGGCGAGGGCATGAGTCCGTAGCCGTTGGCGTGGTGCTCGTTCACGCCGATGCCGTCGTAGCCGAGGCTCTCGGCGTATTCGAGCTCGTCCAGGTAGGTGTTGTAGACCGCGTGTCCCTTCACCGGATCGTAGAGGCTGCTGGGAATGTCCACCCAGACCGACCGGTACTTTTCGCGGAAGTCGTCGGGCAGATAAGGCCAGGGCATCAGGTTGAACCAGGTGAACTTCATCTCCGCTCCCCTACGATTGAAGGCTGGAATGCGTTTCATCTAACGGAGAATGAGCAACCCTGTCAACCGGACACGAGAACGGCGCCCGCAGGCGCCGTTCGTGCTCCTTCCAAAGCGCCGCAGTCAGGTCGAACGACGACGCCGAACCCAGCCGAAGGCGATCAGCCCGGTGGCCAGTGCCGCCAGCGAGCCGGGCTCAGGCACCGAAGCACAGTCCTTGTTCCTGTCCTTATGGAAGTCGTAGGACTTCGTGTCCTGGAAGTTGAACGAAAACTTCGGCTTGTCGAAGTTGTTGCGTGACGGATGGTTGTCGAAATTGCCGAGGTTGTGGAACACGTTCTGGAGGTTTCCGAAGGTGTGCCCGTTGGATCCCCCGAAGAAGTTGCCCCCGTGGTGAATCAGGCCCGCGTTGGCACCCGCTGCCGCGACGCTCAAGGCGGCGCCTGCCAGCGAGATCAGTAGGGACTTCCGCATGCTTCTACTCCTATGGATCCGTGGATCCTATGGCTCTTTGACTGTGACATCTGGCAAAGCAGCTTGCCTTGATGCAGAAGATACCTTACGAAATCCACCGCAACAAGAGGGGGCCTGTAAGATTGGTGTAACGCGAATGAAGGAACCGAGGGAGGCACAGCCATGCATACCATCGAATTTTTCTTCGACTGCTCGAGCCCCTGGACTTACCTGGCGTTCGAGGGTGTGCAGACCTTCGCCGGCCGGCAGGACCTGAGCCTGGTCTACAAGCCCATCCTGGTGGGTGGCGTGTTCAATAGCGTGAACTCGAGCGTCTACGAGAATCGGCGCAATCCGGTGCCGGCCAAGGCCCGGTACTATCAAAAGGATCTGCAGGACTGGGCCCGCCACGCCGGGCTCACCATCGGCCAGCCACCGGTGTTCCCGGTGAACAGCGTGAAGGTCATGCGGGGGGCTCTGGTGGCGGACGAGGAAGGGGTTCTGGTGCCGTTCGCCCGCCGTGCCTTCCAACGTTACTGGGCCGAGCTGGCCGACATCTCCCAGGACCCGGAGGTGCGCGCTATCGCCGCCGCGGCCGGCCTCGACCCCGACCGGCTGATGGCGAAAATCGCCGAGCCGGAGTACAAAGATCGGCTGCGCCGGAACACCGACGAGCTGATCGAGCGCGGCGGATTCGGCTCGCCGACGCTGTTCGTGGACGGCGACGACATGTACTTCGGCAACGATCGCCTGCCCCTGGTGAAGGCCGCGCTCGACCGTTGACGCCCCGTAGGAGCGATCTCCAGATCGCGATAATCCAACATGTTACCATCTCGCTACGACCACCCAGGGGAACGCCATTGAACCTGTCATTCAACGAGCAAGACCGGAAGTTCCAGCACGAAGTGCGGCAGTGGCTGGAGACGGCCTGGCCCCAGGAGATGCGGGACAAGCAGGCGAAGTCAGCGCTCGGCAAGCTCAGTAAAGACGACATCGTTGCCTGGCAGAAGCGCCTGTACGAGAAGGGCTGGGCCGCACCCAACTGGCCGGTCGAGTACGGCGGCACCCACTGGACGGCCGACGCAGAAGTACATCTTCGACCTGGAGCGCGCGCGGGTTGGCGCGCCGGGGGTAATCCCGTTCGGCATGACCATGGTCGCGCCGGTGATCATGAAGTTCGGCACCGACGCGCAGAAAAAGAAATACCTGCCGGACATCCTGGCCTCCAACGTCTGGTGGTGCCAGGGCTACTCCGAGCCCGGTGCCGGCTCCGACCTGGCGTCGCTCAAGACCCGCGCCGAAGACAAGGGCGATCACTTCCTGGTGAACGGCGTGAAAACCTGGACCACCATGGCGCAGCACGCCGACATGATGTTCTGCCTGGTGCGTACCAGCCAGGAAGAAAAGCGCCAGATGGGCATCAGCTTCCTGCTCATCGACATGAAATCGCCGGGCGTGAGCGTCAGCCCGATCATCACGCTGGACGAGCCCCGGCCGCCTCACCAGGAGATCAACACCGTCTACCTCGAGAACGTCGAGGTACCGCGGGAGAATCTGATCGGCGAAGCGGGCAAGGGATGGACCTACGCCAAGTACCTGCTGGAGTTCGAGCGCGGCAATGCCTACTCGCCTGCGCTGAAGGGCGCGCTCGCGCACGTGCGTTCCATCGCGGGGAGTGAGTCCGACGGTTTCGGCGGCACCATGGCCGATGACGAGGATTTCATGGCGCGCCTCCACGACGTGGAGGTGCAGGTGCTGGCCTTGGAGTACACGGAGCTCAGAATCCTCGGCGCACTCGCAGCGGGACAGAACGTCGGGCCCGGAGTCGTCGCTGCTGAAGACTCGCGGCACCGAGCTGCAGCAGGCGGTGACCGAGCTGGCGCTGGACGTGGTGGGGTACTACGCGCTGCCGCTGGACGAATCGACGCCGGAGCCGGGGGACAACTTCCAGCCCGTGGGCCCCGCCTACGCCAACGGCGTCGCCCAGGACTACTTCAACACGCGGAAGGTCAGCATTTACGCCGGCTCCAACGAGATCCAGCGCAACATCATGGCGAAGCTCGTCCTCGGCCTCTGACGCCACTTTTTTCCGAGGGGTGTGGGAGCGACCTCCCGGTCGCGATTTTCTTTTGTACCAGTGGGTGCGACCTCCCACATCAGCTTGACGATCGCGCTCTGGAGAGCGCTCCTACGCTGGCGCCGGTCTGGCCGAACATGATTCTGCGCTCCTCCTCGGTCATCTCGCCGCCAGGCTGCGCCAGGTCTCTGCCCACGTCCATGCCGCGCCGCACCGCAGGCCGGTGCTTGATGGCGTCGAACCAGCGGCGTACGCCCGGGTAGGGGTGCATGTCCTGCTCGAAGCGTTTGTATGGGACCACCCACGGCCATGCGGCAATGTCGGCGATGGAGTACTCGCCAGCCAGATAATCGTTCTCGGACAGGGAACGCTCCATCACCGCGAACAGCCGGTCGTACTCGTTCTTGTAGCGGGTGTAGGCGTACTGGTGAGCGCCCGGTCCGCCGGGCGCGTAGTTGACGAAGTGCGAGAGCTGTCCTGCCATGGGCCCGAGGCCGCCCACCTGCCAGAACAGCCACTGCAGCACGTTGTACTTGCCGTCCGGGTCGATGGGCATGAACCGGCCCGTCTTCTCCGCCAGGTACTGCAGGATGGCGCCGGACTCGAAGATGTGCAGACCGGTCTCGTGGTCGACGATGGCCGGCATGCGGTTGTTGGGGCTGATCTTCAGGAACTCCGGAGTCGAACTGATCGCCCGCGCGCCAGGTTCAGCGGAATCACGTGATAGGGGAGCTGACACTCCTCCAGCATGATGGTGATCTTCCAGCCGTTCGGGGTCGGCGCGAAGTAGAGATCGATGGGCGGGTGGTCGTGTTTGAGCATACATTAGCCTCGTCTGGGCGGCGCCTAGGATCGCGGCCGGGAGGCCGCTCCCACAGTGCACGGCCGCTTGTCTTCGCTTTGTGGGAGCGGCCTCCCGGCCGCGATCTTCGCTTTGTGGGAGCGGCCTCCCGGCCGCGATCTTCGCTTTGTGGGAGCGGCCTCCCGGCCGCGATCTTCAGTAGGCCGCTCCCACAGTTCGGCGGTCAATCGTGCAGCGTGGCGCGGAGCACCTCGAATGCCCGCGGCGGCTCCGCCAGACGCCCGACGATGAGCTCGGCGCAGGCCCGCGGCGTCGTCGCCGTGGTGTCCACCTCGAGGTCGTAGACCGTGCCGTGCGCGTGAACCTCATGGAAATGCGAGGTGGCCGTCCCCGGAAACCGCCCCGTGCGCAGTGATTCCCGCCGGTTGACCTCGTCGAGGTTGCAGCGCACGCCGATCAGCCACGCATCGAGCCCCTCGAGGGCGCGGGCGTAGTCGAACAGGTAATCGGGCTTGAACAGAAGATCGTCGACGATCACGTGATTACCCTCGCGCGCGAACGCGGCCACCGCCCGCCGCATGCCCTTGAGCACCTGCTCGCCGTGGCTGCCGAAGCGGATCTGGGTCACCCGCTCGCCCTTCCCGCTGGATGGGCACCACGTTCAGCCCGGCCGCGCCGGGCGATCCGTCGGGCGAGTTCAGGCCCCGGTAACGGCCCGGCAGGCCGTCGCGCCACTGATCGAGCGCAATGTGCTGGTACGGCTCGTCCAGAATCTGCTGCAGCATCATCGCCAGGGTGGTCTTGCCGGCACTGGATGAACCGTTCAGAAAGATGATGTTCCCGGCGCCCATTGGCCCGGATGGTATCCGGAAGGTGCGTGCACGACAATTGAGCCCATGACCTGGCGCGAACTGCCTCCCCTCGACACCGGCGTCGCCGACGAACTTCCACCGCTCGACGGCATCAGCCTCGTAGCTGGCGCAATCCACGACTACACAAATTCCCTCTGGCCCGAGGAACGCGCCGGTATCGAGCGCTTTCACGAGAAGCGGGCGCGGGAGTTCTCCACTGGAAGGCATCTGGCGCGTTTGGCCATGACGGAACTGGGCTTGCCGCCGGGCGCCGTGGCCCGAGCCGAAGACCGTCGGCCGCTCTGGCCCGGCGGCATTCTCGGCAGCATCACCCATGCCGGCGAGCTGGCGGTGGCGGCGGTGGCGAGAGACGGGTCGGTCGGAGGTCTCGGCATCGATCTCGAGCTGACGGGACGGGTGACGGACCGCCTGTACTCCAGAGTATTCACCGCCGCCGAGCGAGCCCGCGTCGAGGCGTCGACAGAGCCCGACCTCGCCACCGTGCTCTTCAGCGCCAAGGAAGCGGGCTACAAGGCGGTCAATCCCGCTGTGGGCCGCTACATCGGCTTCCACGAAGCCGAGGTCGACGTCTGCTGGCCGCAGCGCACTCTGCGCCTGCGATACCTGGGACGACCACGAGCCGAACCGGCTGATGGAGCAGGGCGAAGGCCACTTCTGTTTCTTCGAGCGTTACGTGCTCACGGTGTTTATCATTCCGCAACAACGTTGATCTGTTGCTTCCTGTAGGAGCGAGCTTCAGCTCGCGATCCTATGCGGAGGCATCGCGACCGGGAGGTCGCTCCCACCGGGGGACCCAACCATCCATGCAGGCCATTCTCGGCATTGGCGTTCTGATGCTGTTGTGCTGGGCCCTGAGCGAGGCCCGCGGCAGTGTGCGCTGGCGAACCGTAGCAACGGGTCTGGCGTTGCAGCTCGTGCTGGCGTTCGTGATGCTGCGGGTCCCGGCAGTCGGCCACGGCCTGCTGGCCATGAACACCGTCGTCTATGCCGTGCAGCACGCCACCGAGGCGGGGGCCGGCTTCGTGTTCGGGTACCTCGCCGGCGGAGACGCGCCGTTCGACGTCAAGAACCCGGCATCGCTGTACATCTTCGCTTTCCGCGTGCTGCCGCAGATTCTGCTGTTCAGCGTGTTGGTGGCCATCTTGTGGTACTGGCGGGTACTGCCCGTGGTGGTGCGCGCATTCGGGGTGGTGCTGCGTCGGGCGCTGGGAGTCGGAGGCGCGGTGGGCACCGCCGGCGCTGCCAGCGTCTTCCTCGGCATGGTGGAAACTCCGCTGGTGGTTCGCGGGTATCTGCAGAGCCTGTCCCGCTCGGAGCTCTTCACGGTGATGACCTGCGGCATGTCCACGGTAGCGGGCTCCGTGATGGTGCTCTACGCCAACGTGCTCCTCGACGTCGTCCCGGGCGCGCTGGGCCACATCCTCATCGCCTCGGTGATCAACGTGGTCGGTGCCGTCTTCGTCTCGCGGATCATGATTCCGCCGAGCGACGAGACGACGGCAGCAGACGTGCCGGACCAGCTTTCCTACTCCAGCAACATGGACGCCATCACCCGGGGCACCTACGACGGCCTGCGCCTCGCCGCCAACGTGGCCGCAATGGTGGTGGTGCTGGTGAGCCTGGTGGCTCTGGTCAACGAGATGCTGTCGGTGTTCTCAGTGGCGGACGCGCCGCTGACCCTGGAACGCATGATGGGCTGGCTGTTCTCGCCGGTCGCCTGGCTGATCGGCATCCCCTGGCAGGAAGCGCAGGTAGCGGGATCCCTGCTCGGCACCAAGCTGATCCTGAACGAGCTGGTGGCCTACCTGCAGATGGCGAGCCTGCCGGCCGGCAGCCTGGACCCCACCAGCAGTCTGGTGATGACCTATGGCCTGTGCGGCTTCGCCAACTTCGGGAGCCTGGGGATTCTCCTCGGGGGGCTGAATACGCTGGTCCCGGAGAGGCGCAGCGAGTTATTAAGTATAGGACCCAAGACATTGATTTCCGGAACAATCGTGGCGTGCAACACCGCAGCGGTGGTGGCTATAGTCAGCCTGATTTAGCCCTGTGGGACCGACCTGTACCTCTGTGGGAGCGACCTGTACCTCGTGGGAGCCGGTACCTCGGAACCGCTCCCGTCGCGATCGGTGAGGACAGGTCGCGACCGGGAGGTCGCTCCCACAGCCAGACACACACCCGCTAGCCCAGCGCCCGGCCGACCGCCTCCACGTCCTCGAAGCTGACGTCCAGGTGGGTCACCCAGCGCGACCCGCGGATGATGATGCCCCGCTGCTGCAGGCGCGCCTGCAGCGCCGACAGCTCGGCGCCGGGCAGGTCGACGAACACCATGTTGGTATGGGCGCTGGCGGCGCCTTGATAGCGAGCGTTCACCAGCTCGGCCAGGCGCCGGGCCTTCTCGTGATCGTCCGCGAGACGTTCCACGTGATGCTGAAGCGCATAGATGCCGGCAGCGGCCAGGAAGCCGGCCTGCCGCATGCCGCCGCCGACCACCTTGCGCCAGCGGCGGGCGGCAGTCGATGAAGTCGCGACTGCCGACCAGCACCGATCCCACCGGCGCGCCGAGACCCTTGGACAGACAGACCGATACGGAGTCGCACGGGCGAGGCGATGTCGGCGGCCGGGGTGCCGGTGGCGACGGCGGCGTTGAACAGCCGCGCGCCGTCCAGGTGCAGACGCAGTCCCAGCTCGTCGCACAGCGCCCGGGCCGACGCGCACGTACTCCGGGCCGGCCGCGCGGCCCGCCTGCGTGTTTTCCAGGCACAGGAGGCGGGTGCGGGCAAAATGCGGATCCACCGGCTTGACCAGTGCCCGGACCGCGTCGAGATCGAGCGTTCCATCAGTCCTCGAACGGCAGGGTCTGAGGCTGGATGCCGCCGAGCGCCGCGGCGCCGCCCCCTTCGAACCGGTAGCAGTGGGCGGTGGCGCCGGCGATGTACTCGTCGCCGCGTCCGCAATGGGTGAGCAGGGCAACCAGGTTCGATTGCGTGCCGCTCGGCAGAAACAGCCCCGCTTCGTGGCCGAGCATTTCGGCCGCCAGGGCCTCGAGAGCGTTCACCGTCGGGTCTTCACCGTACACGTCGTCACCGACCTCGGCAGCGAGCATGGCGGCCCGCATACCAGCGGTAGGACGAGTGACGGTATCGCTTCTGAGATCGACGGTCCGGTCGGAAGCCATGGATGAGGGCGAAGGCCCCGGCTCGGCTGAGGCGCTACCCGGCGAGGGAGATGTTGTTGACCCCCGCGAGGCGTGACTGGTCCATGACGTGGACCATCGCCTCGGCGCTCGCGTCGGGGTTGGCCTGAATGACCACCGGCGCCTCGGGCGCCTCCGCATGCAGCCGCTCGATGTTGGCCCGTACCGAACGCCAGTCCACCGGATGCTGGGCGATGGTGATACGGTCATCGCTGCCGATGCGAACCACGATGCTCTTCTTGTCCGGATCGATGGTCTTCGGCTTGTCCGTGTCCGGCTGGTTGACGTCCAAGCCCTACTTCCTTGACGAACGTCGCGGTGACGATGAAGAAGATGAGCATGATGAACACCACGTCGAGCATGGGTGTCAGGTTGATCTGCTCTTCCTGCTCATCGTCGCGATTGCTTCCGAACGGTCTGCGCACGTGCTGTTCCCTGAGGTGATCGGTTACTGCGGGAATCTTACCCGCACCCTCGGTCGATGCCTAGCCCAGGCCGCAGCCGGCCCGACTGACGGCAGAGGCCGCTGAAGCACGCTGCGGCTGCCGAGCGTTTACGACTTCGCGGCCACCGGTTACAACCTGGCCGCACCTTCGTCGGACCAGCCCGAGTAGGGTACCGCGCAACCAGCGCCCCAGCATCCTATGCCCTCCCAAGCCACCAACGCAGCAGTTTCGCCGACGCCCTTCAACCGGGACGATGCACGAGCGAGCACCGTCCCCAAGACGTGGGCCCTGGCCCTCACCCTGTCGGTGCTCGTCCTGGCGTTCCTCCCGACGATTGAAGACCACATACTTCAGCGCCTGGCTCAAGTTCGGCGCGTTCTATGGCCACGGCCTGCTGACCCTTGGGCTGGTGGCGGATCTGGTCTGGTATCACCGGCGGCGCATCTTCTGCTTCCGCTGAGCCCGGCAGCACCCGTGCTGGCGATGCTGTGTGCGGCGGCCAGCGTCGCCTGGGCGCTCGCCTGGCTTGGCGACATCGACTTTGCCCGTCCTGCCATGTGCCTGCTCGCCTTGCTGCTGGCCTGTTGTGCCGTGCTGGGGTGGGCATCGATGGCGTCGTTCGGCTTGCCCTTCGCGCTGATCTTCCTGGCGGTGCCCATGTGGCAACCGGTCAGCGTACTGCTGCAGAATCTGGCAACGCTCATGGTCGGGCGCCTGCTTCTGCTGGCCCACGTTCCAACCTTCATCGACGGCAATCTGATCCACATATCGGCGGGCACCATCGAGGTGGAAACCGGCTGCAGCGGCCTCGGTTTTCTGCTGGTGTCCTGCACCATGGCCGGTTACATGGCGCTGCGCTTCCGCCCGTCGGCCGGTACGGTGGCGGTGGCTCTCGGTGCGGCTGCGCTGCTCGGCATCGCCGCCAACTGGCTGCGCATCTTTGCCATCGTGCTGATTGCGCACTACGGCGGCATGGACCAACCCATTGTGCACAACCACATCTGGTTCGGCTGGGTGATCTACACGTCGCTGATGGTGCCCGCGTTGTGGATCGCCGTACGGACGCTGGAGTCTCGCGCGGAGCCGGGCAGCGCACCGGTCGGTAGGGCGGGTCGCGTCGGTCGCGGTTATCTGCTGGGCGTATTGATCGTCGCCGCCTTGCCGCCGGTCGTCGGGCGGTCACTCGAGCGCCTGGCCGGGCCGGGACCGGACACCGTGGTGTCGATACCCGATCGTATCGAGGCGCTCGACGCGAACGGGCAGAACGTCGTTTGGACTCGCACCGCGGAAGGCACCCCGGAAATGATGTGGCATCCGCAGTTCCCGGCCGCCGATGAGATTTCAGCGGCCAGCTACGCGGACGAGACCGACGGCCGCGAGTTGCAGGTCCTCACGGCGCGCTACGTTCGCCAGGGCCCCGGACATGAGGTGGTCGGGTCTGGCAACGCCCTCGCCACAGCACCCTGGCGCCGAGCCGGCTCGAGCATTCGGAAGCTGACGACAGGCAGCAATGCATATGCCGTGAGCGAGCAGAGGTTCCGGAACGACGTAGGCGAGTGGCTGTGTACCTGGTCCTGGTACCGCGTAGGCGCAGGCCAGGCAGCTACTCCGGTGGGCACCAAGATCGAGGAGGTGCGGCAGAAGATCCTGGGACGAAGCGACGCCGCGATCATAGCCGTGGCAGCGCGTGCCAGTGGCCCGTCTTGCCAGGACGCACGCCCTGCTCTCGCCTCGCTTTCTCGTCATTGGCTGCTCCCAGGGAGAGCGGCTGACGGCACACAGTGACCTAGTTCGTTTTCTATGCGAGTTACAACCTAGTCCTAACGCCATTCCCACGAGACAGGTAGCGTTCGGGCATCCTCGATCGGTTTTGGATAGGGGAAGAAGCCGAAGCGGTGGCGCCGTGCGCCCGGCGAGCGGAACGGCCACAGGCGGCCGAAGATCCTGACGTATCCTGCCCATCCCACGCGCCGGCCGCCGCGGCGCCGCGTAGATGCCATTGAGGCGTAGTTGTGGCACTCGATAAACGCGATGGTCTGCTCGAACCCCTGATCCAAGCAGTAGCGGTTCATGTGGTTTCCCATGTAGGCCGACAGGCGGCAGCCTCTGAACTCCGGCAGCACGAAGCTGTTGTACCCGTACCGGTACGGCTTCTCGAAGTGAGCCCAGAGACCATGCAGGTGGGGCGCCGTCGTGAACGAGAGCCAGGAGTAGCCGATCATCCTGTCGCCCTCGAAGCTCGCCACGCATAGATCACCCCGCGCCAGCGCGTCGTGAACCCAATCGTTCGACAGCTTCAGCGCCGGCTGATCGCATGCGCGGTCGAGATCTTCTTTGCTGGCCAGGCGGAACTCCAGGCCGGCTGGCAGCTCGGGCAACGCGACGAAGTGGTCGAGAGGACGCGAATAGACGCCGCAGATCGAAACGTAGCGGCTGAGCGACCGCATCAGTCGGATGTGCAGGAACCGCAGCCACCCCCAGCGACGAATGTCGTCACGCCAGTGCTCGAGGGTACGCGAGGCGCGCATGGCCGTGCCCTCCGCTGCCGGCTACCGGTTGAGGAAATTGAGCGGCAGGCCGGGTCTCGCCCATGGTACGGATACCAGGCGACCCGTGCCGGAGAGGGTGATGTACGCCGTCTGCAGATTCGGCCCGCCGAAACAGATGTTGGTGGTGATGATGTCCGGCATGGGCACGAACTCGGGCGCGCCCCCGTGAGGCTTCAGCACGGTCACGCCGCCGTCGAGGATGGTGGCGACGCAGACGTTGCCGTCAGCGTCCATGGCCAGGGAGTCGAACAGGAAGTAGCCCGGGCGCCCCGGCAGCAGCCGGCCGCCGTCGGGCTTGTCGCGGGCGTCGCCGCGCAGCTTGCCGGGGCCGGCCAGCTCGTAGGCCCATACCCGCCCCGTCGTCGTCTCCGCCACGTACAACTCGTCTTCGCCCGGCGATAGACCGATGCCGTTGGGACCCTCCAGCGGGAAGATCACCTCGTCGATGCGTGACCCGTCCGGGCGCGCGTAGAACACGCCGGTGCGGTCACGGTCGCGGGGGCGCGTCTTGCCATGGTCGGTGAACCAGAAACCGCCTTGCCGATCGAACACCAGATCGTTCGGCCCGCGCAGAGGCTGGCCGCCGCAGTGCGTGTAGAGCACTTCGATCTCTCCGCTGTCGAGGTTCACTTTTTCGATGCGGCCACCGGCGTAGCTCTCGGGTTCTTCACCTGGAATGAGGAGTCCGTTTGCCTCGGTCCACCTGAACCCACCGTTGTTGCAGACGTAGCAGTGTCCGTCCGGGCCGATAGCGGCGCCGTTGGGACCACCGCCGAGATTCGCGACGACCTCCACCTGGCCGTCCCGCACGCGCGACAGGGTGCCACGGGCGATCTCCACAAAGATGACGCTGCCGTCCGCCATGGCGATGGGACCTTCCGGAAAACGCAGGCCCTCGGCCAATACAGTCAGTTCGCTCATGTCTCCTCTCCGCGGTCGGGCGCCACCGATTCTACACGTCGAGATGCGCAAGTATCGCGTCCATCCGGGTGATGAATCCGATGAGCTGCGTTACCGAACGACCCATGGTTTTTCGTCGACCGTGGATCGTTATGCACACTGCCGGACACGGGACCCGCTCGCGCGGTCGAAGCGATCGAATCGAGAAAGGCTTCGTAACGCCATGATAAATAATACCTTTTATGAAAGGGTTTTTGTGGATCATCAGCCGTGTGACTGATCAATGACACTCGTCAATGTTTAATCCCCAGAGTTATCCACAGGTCTCACACCGCCGACAGCCAGTCCCGGGGCGGCAGAAAATCGCTGTGAAGCCGAGCCTCTTCGGTGCCCGGCGCGGGGTGGTAGTCGTACTTCCAGGCGGCCAGCGGAGGCAGCGAGGCGAGCACCGATTCCACCCGGCGCCCGCTCTGCAGCCCGTAGCGGGTGCCGCGGTCGATGACCAGGTTGAACTCCGCATAGCGGCCGCGACGGTAGAGCTGCCAGTTCCGCTCCCGTTCACCGTACGGCAGGCGCATGCGGCGCTCGAATATGGGCTGGTAGGCCGGAAGGAAATGCTCGCCGATGGAGCGGGTAAGGCTTGAAGCTGTCCGCGAATCCACCTTCAGTCCAGTCGTCGAAGAACAGCCCGCCGATGCCGCGGCACTCCTCGCGATGGGGCAGGTAGAAGTACTCGTCGCAGGCCTGCTTGAACGCCGGATAGTGTGCGCCTGCCGCCTCGCGCGCCTGCTCGTGCCAGTGCACGGCATCCTCCTCGAAGCCGTAGTAGGGGGTGAGATCGAACCCGCCGCCGAAGTACCAGACCGGCTCCTCCGCCTCCACCATGAAGAAGCGGAGGTTGGCATGGGTGGTGGGCACGTACGGGTTGCGGGGGTGGACGATCAGCGAGATCGCCGTGGCTTGAAAGCCGTGACCGGCCAGGTGGGGATTTCGTTCGGTGGCGGCCGCGGGCAGCGATTGCCCTACGCTGTGGGTAAACTGGACGGCCGCCTTCTCGACGTGGGGGCCGTCTTCCAGCACTCGAGGCCTTGAGAGGGCGCCGCGCGGGCCGTGGATCTCCTCGCCGCGGAACCGCCCACTGCCGTCCAAGGCCTCGAGGCCGGCAACAATACGCTCCTGAAGCTCGAGGAAGCAGCCGCGGACGGCATCGAAGTCGGGCATCATCCTGGCTCCACTGGCGGAACGCCGCGCATTATGCCGCGTGCCGGCAAGGCCCGGCCAGCCGCCCGCGTCGTGCCGCTGCGGAGTCGACTGGTGGCCGTTCACAATCGCCTCACACCCGGCCCTCGCCCGGCCTTTACACTCGGTGCCCATTTGCTGCGAACCGGAGCACGAGCGCATGGCAACCGCCCTGAATAAGGTGCAGACGACGGTGCAGGAAGTGGAGCGGGCGGCCGCTGCGATCGCCACTCCCGCTGCCCGCCGCCGGCAATCGAGCTTCGGCGAGCGGACGCGCGAATGGGGGCTACGGCGCGCCCTGTACTGGCACTTCATGCGCATCGCTCGGAAATCGGCTCGGCCTTCACATCCACTACGTGCGGGTCGGCGCCGACCGGATCGATCTGTCGAGCCGGATTCCTCCGGAGGTGCCGCCGGGCTACGTCACGCGGATGGCGGAAAAGGCAGATTTCCTGCCGTACGTAGGCCGGATCCCTGGCATCGACGGAGAGTTCGTCGAGCAGGCATTCAAGCCCGGCGACGAGTGTTCCGCCACGTTTCTCGACGGCGAACCGGTCTCGTTCTGTTTCGTGACGCGAAGCCGGGCCCCTGTGACCGAACAGCTGGAGATTCGGGTTCCGAAGGGATTTCGGTACGTCTACAAGACCTGGACTCATCCCGACCACCGGCGCCGGAACCTTTCCGCCATGGGTTCCTACGTCAGAAACTTCATTCACAAGCGACCGTTCAACGAACGCTCGATCTCGTATGTGGAGACCCACAACTATCCGTCGCTGCTGCACACCTATCGCAGACCATCGGAGCGCGGGCTCACCATGGGCTACGTCGGCTGGTTGACGTGGTTCGGCAGGCAGATCCCGTTCGCCAGCCGCGGCGCCCGTCGTATCGGGCTCGAATTCGTGCGCAACGACGACCACCGAGTCCGCTACTACACGAACTGATCCGACGCCGTATGACGCTCTGACAAGCAGGTTCAATTGCGGCACATACCCTTACAAGTTACGGGTGACCCGCCTTGGAGGGCGCGAGTAAACTGCCCGGATTGACCGCACGCCGACGCAAGCCCGGGTGTGGTGTGCAGACGATAATTTACCCACGGGGAAAGCAGAAGGGACGATGAGCAGAACCGAACGACAGTGGGCCGAACCGCAACGCAGATTCCATTTTACCCCGCCTATAAGCTGGTGGCTGGCCTGCGTCGTCGCCGCCGTGTTCTTCGGCGGTCTGTCCTCCAGCGCCAGCGCGGCCGAAGCAGCGGAGGCGGAGGGCACGCCATACCGGATCAGCGCCGAAGACGTGCTGCACATCTCGGTGTGGAAGGAACAGGATCTCGATAAGGAGGTGATCGTCAGACCCGACGGTGGCATCTCCTTTCCTCTTGCCGGCGACGTGCACGCCGCCGGCAAGACGCCTGAGCAGCTGCAGGCTGATTTGACGAAGGCGATCGCCAAATACATCCCCGACGCCGTGGTCACGGTATCCGTCGCAGAGCTCAAGGGCCTGAGGCTGTACGTTAGCGGGAGTGTGGAGAAACCCGGGCAGTACGAAGTCGGGCGCTATATCGACGTACTCCAGGCCATCACCCTGGCAGGGGGGCCAACGCCGTTCGCCAACACCAACGACATCAAGGTGATCCGCCGGGAGGGCGACAAGCAGGTGGTTTACCCTTTCAACTACAACCAGGTGCGTAAAGGGCATCATCTCGAGCAAAACATCATGCTGCAGGCAGATGACGTGGTGGTGGTGCCCTGATGTCGGCTGCGCAGAGCATTGCCGGCGCTCTGGCCGCCTCGCTGACAGCGTTGGCTGCAACCGCCCATGCCGCGTGGGTGGTGGAGCCATCCGTGGAGCTTCGCTCCGCGTACGACGACAACGTGCGGCTGGAGGTGCCGAAGGAGAGCTGCGGTCACCAACGAAGTGACGGTTCAAGCGGCCATTCGCTCGGTGACGGAGCGATCGGAATTGGCTGCCATCATCGGCGGCGGCTACCTGCAGTACGCGGCTTATTCCGGTCCCGAGAATCTGGACAACCAGGACAACGAATTCGCCAGGATCATGGCCCGACGCCTCGGCGAACGTTCCGCGCTTGGGGCTCGCCGCCAACATTCGCCGCGACGACCTGCTCCGGCGCACGCAGGAGATCTTGTTCCCGGGGGACGAGCCACCGCCCTCCGGTGACCCGCTGGACCCGTCCCAGGTCGACGTGTCGTGGAGACCGTAGCGCAGCAGGTGACGCGGACACGGATCAACGTGGCGCCCTACTACGAGTTGCAGCTCAATCCGCGTACGTCCGCCAGGATCACCTACGAGTACGATTCATCGTCGTACGACGAGAATCAGGCTCAGGCGGTCGAACCTCCGCGACTCCAAGAGCAACGGCGCCACCTTCAACGTCAGCCGTCGCGTCACCGAAGTGGACACGGCGAACGTGGAGATCAAGGCGTCCCGGTTCAACCCCGATCCCGGCGTCAGCTGAAGCTGTACGAAGCCAGCCTGGGGTGGAGCCGCAGCTTTTCCGAACAGGTGAGCGGGAGCCTCGAGCCTGGGCGCGCGAGCGGTAGACGACGGCATCAGTACGAGCTACGGCAGCCTGGTCAAGCTCCACGCCGAGCGCCGCGGCCTGACCGGCAGGATCAGCGGCGATCTGGAACGGTCCGTGGTGCCCAACGCGTACGGCAACCTGGTGGAAGCCGACCGTGTATCGTTGCGCCTGGACCGGAGGCTCACCGAGCGCTGGAGCTTGGGCGTGAATGGCCTTGCCTACCGAACCGACTCGGTCGACGTCGGCACCAACAATCGAGACTACGCGAGCGTCGGCCCTGTGCTCGAGCTGGGCGATGTCACCATCGCTCACGCTCGGCGCCGACGTACCAATACCGGTGGATACACAGAGAAGGCGCGTTTGGCTCGACGAACAGCAATTCGGTCGCCATTTCGCTGGCTTACCGCCCCCCCAGCAGACTGTAAGCAGCTCAGGAGATCCGGCAAGCGATGATTTCTGCCACTGACTACCCGATGAGTCTCGGCGACTACTGGACGATTCTCGCACGCCGGAAGTGGCGCTTCGTGGTGCCATTCCTGATCGTGCTGGCAGCAAGTGTCGCCCTTGCGTTCGCTGCTTGCCACCCACCTATCGCTCCGAGGCGAAAATTCTGGTAGAGCGGCAGACGGTGCCTTCGGACATCGTCTCGACCACCGTGACCAGCTACGTGCAGGAGCAGATCGAGCAGATTCGTCAGGAGATGACCTCGTATGAAAACCTCCTGGATCTGGCCGACAAGTTCGGCTTGTACGCTAAGGAGCGGATCAGCGATCCCAAGGCGGTCGTGCAGAAGATGCAGGACGCCGTAGAGGTCAACATGGTGGACGTGTACGTGGCCAAGCCCAACGAGAAGCAGAGCATCGCCACCATTGCCTTCACTGTGGCCTTCAGCGCACCGACCCCGGACATTGCGCAGCGCGTGACCCAGGAGCTGAGTGAGCGTTACCTCGATCTGCACAAGGCGTCGCGTGAGAAGCAGGCCGCGGAGGTCTCGGACTTCATCGGCCAGGAGGCGGACCAGCTGAAGGCGAAGATCGCGGACCAGGAGAAGCAACTGGCGTCGTTCAAGCAGAACGAGCTGCACCAGCTTCCGGAGCTGATGGACATGAACCTGCGGCTTTACGACCGCACTGAGCAGGACATCGATCGCTCGCGGGAGACCATCCGATCGATTCAGGAGCGAGTGGACAGCGCTCAGGCGGAGCTGTCTCTCACGGAACCGTACAAAGCGGTGCAGGGGGAGGACGGAGCGACGATTCTGACCGGTTCGCAGCGTCTGAGCGCGCTGACGGCCGAATACCTGAACGCCACATCCCGTTACTCGGCACAGCACCCGGACGTCATCCGGCTTCGCAACGAAATTCGCGTACTTGGCGCAACAGAACGGCAAAGGGGCCCGGGCGGACGAGCTGATGTCCGATCTGGTACAGCTTCAGGAGCAGCTGCGCCAGGCCCGGGGAAAATACTCCGAGTCCCATCCAGAGGTGCAGAAGCTGGAGAAGTCGGTTGCTGCGCTGCAGCGGGGGCTGCAGACCGCGCTGGTGTCCGGGGCTGACCAGCAACCCGCGGTGCCGCCCGACAATCCCCGGTACGTGGCCCTCAAGACCGAGCTGGATTCAGCGCGGTCGAACCTGAAGGCGGAGCAGGCCAATCTCAAGTCGCTGCAGAACAAGCTGGCCGAGTACCAGTCGCGTCTGTTCAACACCCCTGAGGTCGAGCGCGACTACAAAACGTTGACCCGCGACTATCAGAACAACCTGTCGAAGTATCAGGAGCTCAAGAACAAGCAGATCGAAGCGCATCTGGCGCAGGCGTTGGAGTCCGGTAGCAACGCGGAGCGCTGGAAGCTGGTCGAGCCGGCGTTCCTTCCCAAGCTGCCGGATAGCCCCAACCGGCTGGGCATCGCGCTGCTGGGGTTCCTGATGGCGTTCGGGGCAGGTCTGGGCGGAGTAGGCGTTGCCGAATATTCCGACACGACGGTGCGGGGCAGCCGCATGGTCGCCGTCACGGTTGGTCGCCCACCGCTTGCCGTGATTCCCGATATGGGCCCGGCACGGGCCTGATCCGGCAGACAACTGTAGAAGGCGGTTCAGAGGTACACGTGGATCACATCAGTAAAGCCCTCGAGCGAGCACGCACGGAAAACGGCACGGTGCGAAACTGGATGCGTCCTTCCGAGGAGCCGGCCAACGCGCCGCTGGAAGGTCCGGTGCCGGAGGTCGTGACGTCTCCCGAACGTCTTCAGGCCCACCACATTCTCTGCGGAACGGGCACAGAGGACCCCGTCGTCGCCGACCGCTACCGGCTGCTCAGAACGCGGGTCACTCAGATCATGAAGGCCAGGGGCTGGGAAGCACTCGGTGTCACCAGCGCCGGCCCTCGGGCCGGCAAGACGGTTACGTCCATCAATCTTGCCATCAGCCTGGCGAGGGATGGGGCGTATACGGTCGTTCTCGTGGATGGCGACCTCCGGAAGCCATCAGTGGCCAGATATCTGGGCTTCACCCCCGAGCTGGGGCTGGTTGATCATCTCGCCGATGACGTCCCGCTCGAGGACATCTGCGTTCAACTGGACATCAAGAATCTCGTGGTGCTGCCGGGACGCGACAGCAAGGCGCCGGACAAAGTGCCGGAGCTGCTGCACTCCGAGCGTCTCACCACGACCATGCAGTCTTTACGGCACATGAGCTCATCGTGCCTGGTGGTGGTAGACCTGCCGCCGGTGCTGGTGGGTGATGACGTGATCGCGACCGGCCCGAGGCTGGACGCGTTGCTCATGGTGATCGAGGAGGCCGGTACCGACGTCGATGACCTGAAGAAATCCATGGACCTGATCGCGGACTTCAGTGTCCTCGGGACGGTGTTGAACAAGTCGGCCGAGCAGATGAAGGGGGCAGACGGATACGCCTACTATGCCGCTGCGCCGAAGCGCGGCTAGGCGAGGTAGCTGTATGTACGAAGCGTTCTACGGGTTCAAACGCCAGCCGTTTTCGAACATCCCCGACCCGGATCTGCTCTTCATGAGCAATCAGCACAAGCGGGCACTATCGCTGCTGGAGTATGCCATTGCCTCGCGGGCAGGGTTTTGCGTGGTCACGGGCGACGTCGGTGCCGGCAAGACCACCTTGGTTCGGCGCGTGCTCAAGAACGTGCACAAGGGGCTCGAAGTCGGCCTGGTCAGCAACACCCAGTGCGAATCGTTCGAAGAGTTCCTGCAGTGGATCATGCTGGCCTTCAACCTCGAGTACCGAGGGAAGGAAAAAGTCGAGCTGTACGATACCTTCGTGCAGTTTCTCATCCAGCGATTCAGTCAGGGCAGGCCGGTAACCTTGATCATCGATGAAGCGCAGCATCTCGGCCCCCGATATCTGGAGCAGCTGCGCATGTTGTCGAACGTCAACACCGAAAAGGGACAGGTGTTGCAGACTATCCTGGTGGGTCAGCCGGAGCTTTGGGACCTGCTGCGGCAGCCGCAGCTTTCGCAGTTCGCGCAGCGGATCTCCTATGACTATTTTCTGGGCCCGCTCCAGACCGCTGATGAGGTCGGAGAGTACATTCGTCACCGCGTACGGGTCTCCGGCGGCAGTGAAACGTTGTTTCATCGCGACACGTACGAGTTGATCCGGAGCTCGACCCAGGGCGTGCCACGGCTGATCAACCTGGTCTGTGACACGGCGTTGGTCTATGGCTACGGCAATGATCAGAAGACCATTGGTACCGCGATGATCGCAGCGGTGCTGAAAGACAAGGAGATGGGCTTCGCAAGTGTCGGCCAGAGGACCCAGGCGAGCCCACAGCACACAGCGCCGCGTGACCCGTGCAGCCGGCCGCAACGCGCGGTCCACGAAACCCTCCACCATCGAACGTGCCATGGCCAACATCGGCAGCAAACCCAAGACGTGAAAGCGGCGGCGCTCGTCGCATATAGCCGATCTTTGCATAATGCTTACACAAATCGCCAGGAGGATGCGGCATCCTGACGACGTGCGCACGGCTCCAGTGAAAGTCAGTTCGCTCAGGCAACAGAATATGTCGATAACTGCCTGATTCCATAGAGGTAGCTCACTGGATAGGCGAGCGATAATGAGATACAAAGCAGCGCCCGTTCTGGCTGTTCTGGTATCGGTGATGGCCAGCTTCGCCGCCGTCGCCGCACAGGCAGCGCCGTTCTCCGGAAGCCCCTGGCCGATGCCTGGGCGCGTTCAGGTGGAAGATTACGACACCGGCGGCGAGGGCAACGCCTACCACGACACCACCAGCGGCAATGCCGGGTCGACCTATCGAGCGGACGACGTCGACATCTGGAACGACGGCACCGCAGAGGGCAACTACACGGGTGCCATGGCCACTGGTGAATGGCTGCAGTACACCGTGAACGTAGCCGCCGCCGGCGACTATCTACTGACACTGCGGGTGTCGACGCCCAACAACGGCCGCGCGCTGCACGTGGAGTTCAACGGCTCCGATGTCACAGGCTCGATCCCGATCCCCAACACGGGGGGATGGGTGACGTGGCAGAACGTCAGCGTGCCGGTCACCCTCACTTCGGGTCAGCAGGTCATGCGGCTGGTGGTGGACAACGGCGGGCTCAATGCGAGCTCGATCGATCTCCAGTCATCCGGGGCGTCCACCGTGGCCGCTCCCACCATCTCACCCAACGGCGGCACCTACATCGGCTCGGTGGACGTGAGTCTCAGCACGACCACCGGGGGCGCCGAGATCCACTACACCACCAACGGCAGCACACCGACGGCCAGCTCGCCGCTGTACACGGGCGCCTTCACCTTGAATGCGAACGCCACCGTCAAGGCCATCGGCATCCTCAGCGGCGACAACGACAGCCCGGTGTCCAGTGCGTCGTTCACCATCTCGTCGGGGTCCGGGCAGGAGCCGTTCGGCGGCTCACCGCGAGCCGTGCCCGGGCAGATCGAGACCGAAGACTACGACACCGGCGGTGAAGGGGTCGCCTATCACGATTCCACCGCGGGCAATGCCGGCGCCACGTACCGCTCCGACGACGTGGACATCTGGAACGACGGCGGGAGCGAAGGCAACTACGTCGGCGCCATGCCCAGCGGCGAATATCTAGAGTACACGGTCGATGTGGCCAGCTCCGGCGACTACCTGCTCAGCCTCAGGCTGTCGACGCCGAACAATGGCCGAATCGTCCATGTGGAGTTCGGTAGCGTCGACGTCACCGGTGCCATTGCCGTACCGAACACCGGCGGATGGGTGTCCTGGCAGAACGTGAGCGTGCCGGTGACGTTGGCAGCCGGCCAGCAGATCATGCGGTTGGCGGTGGACAAGGGCGGGCTCAACGTAAGCTCGGTCAACATTCAATCTGCAGGAACGTCCACGGTCGCCACCCCGACGATCACACCCAATGGCGGCACCTTCACCGGGTCGGTGGACGTCACGCTCAGCACCACGACCTCGGGCGCCGCGATCCACTACACCACCGACGGCAGCACGCCGACGGTCGGCTCGCCGCTGTACACCGGCACCTTCACCTTGAACGCGAATGCCACGGTCAAGGCCATCGGCATCCGCAGCGGCTACAACGACAGCGCGGTGGCGAGCGCCGTCTTCACGATGACCGCGGGCGGCCAGCAACCGTTCGGTGGCACGCCATGGTCACTGCCTGGCGCGGTGGAAGCCGAAGATTACGACGTCGGCGGGGAAGGGGTGGCGTATCACGACACCACGACCGGCAATGCCGGCGCCACGTACCGCTCCGACGACGTGGACATCTGGAACGACGGCGGCAGCGAAGGCAACTACGTCGGCGCGATGGCCAGCAGCGAATACCTCGAGTACACGGTGAACGTGCCGAGCACCGGTCAATATACGCTCCAGCTCAGGCTGTCGACCCCCAACAGCAATCGCCGGGTGCACGTGGAGTTCGGCGGTGTGGACGTCACCGGCACGGTGACTGTGCCGAACACCGGCGGCTGGACGTCCTGGCAGGATGTCAGCGTGCCGGTATCCCTTACCGCCGGACAGCAGGTGATGCGCCTGGTGGTGGACAACGGCGGAATGAACCTCAGCAGAATCAGCGTTCAATCCACAGCGACGCCCACGGTCGCCACGCCGATGATTTCGCCCAATGGCGGCACCTTCAGCGGCTCGGTGGACGTCACGCTCAGCACCACGACCTCGGGCGCCGCAATCCACTACACCACCGACGGCAGCACACCGACGGCGGGCTCGCCGCTGTACACGGGCGCCTTCACCTTGAACGCGAACGCCACGGTCAAGGCCATCGGCATCCTCAGCGGCTATAACGACAGCGCGGTGGCGAGCGCCGCCTTCACCGTGAGCGGCGGCACGCCGACCGTGGCGACACCGACGATCACGCCCAACGGCGGCACGTTCACCGGATCGGTGGACGTCACGCTCAGCACCACGACCTCGAGCGCCGCAATCCACTACACCACCGACGGCAGCACGCCGACCGCCGGCTCGCCGCTGTACACGGGCGCCTTCACCTTGAATGCGAACGCTACGGTCAAGGCCATCGGCATCCTCAGCGGTTATAACGACAGCGCAGTGGCGAGCGCCGCCTTCACGGTGACCGCGGACGGGCAGCAACCGTTCGGTGGCACGCCATGGTCACTGCCTGGCGCGGTGGAAGCCGAAGATTACGACGTCGGCGGGGAAGGGGTGGCGTATCACGACACCACGACCGGCAATCTCGGCGCCACGTACCGCTCCGACGACGTGGACATCTGGAACGACGGCGGCAGCGAAGGCAACTACGTCGGCGCGATGGCCAGCAGCGAATACCTCGAGTACACGGTGAACGTGCCGAGCACCGGTCAATATACGCTCCAGCTCAGGCTGTCGACCCCCAACAGCAATCGCCGGGTGCACGTGGAGTTCGGCGGTGTGGACGTCACCGGCACGGTGACTGTGCCGAACACCGGCGGCTGGACGTCCTGGCAGAATGTCAGCGTGCCGGTATCCCTTACCGCCGGACAGCAGGTGATGCGCCTGGTGGTGGACAACGGCGGAATGAACCTCAGCAGAATTACCGTCCAGGATTTCACACTGAACGTTGCGGACGACTTCAACGACGGCAACGCCAACGGCTGGCTGGTGGTGGACGACTCCGGCACCACGTCGAACTGGTCGGTGAGCGGCGGCAAGTACCGCCAGAACAACTTCGTCGGCAATTTCGGCGCGGCGCTCGTCAACGGCTATCACCTGGGCACGTATTCGTACCTGCAATCCTCTGCGGGCCTCTCGGGATACCAGTTCTCGGTGGATGTAACGCCCCTGGCCAACACGGGGGAAGAGGTTGGCGTACTGTTCTACTACCAGAACAACAACAACTACTACCGATTCGTCACCAGCCTTTCGGATGGGTTCTCTCGCCTGGAGAGACGGGTGGGCGGGACGTTCCGGACTCTGGCGCAGAACGCGCGGGGCTACGATCCCGGCACGGTGTTGTCCATCGTCGTCAACATCGAGGGCGGTGTCATTCAGGTTTCGGTCAACGGCCAGAAGCTGATGAGCGCCTATGACACTTCGCTGAGCAGCGGCGCCGTCGGCCTGTATGCGCGGGACGGCGTGTCTTTCGACAACGTCGCCGTCGTTCCCGCGACCAGCGCGCCGACCATCGCTCTCTCGAAGCCTACGGATCTGTCGGTGACGCCGGGCTCGAGTCTGAGCGTCGAGGCGACGGTGCTGAACGCACCGGCCGGCGCTGCCGTGGCCTTCGATCTGGACGGCAATCCGTCCTCGTGCACCACGGCCAGCCAGCCATCCCCGGGGCGCTTCACGGCCAGCTGCTCGGCTGCGGCGGGCGTGCACGTGCTGACGGCTGAGCTGCGCGACCAGTCGTCGACGCTGCTCGACACTGACAGCCACGACTCGGCGGCCAGCGGCGGCAACGTGTACGTGACCATCGGCGACAGCAACACCTGGGGGGAAGGAGACAAGTACGGTGGCGACGGCAATACCGTCGGCGGCTGGCGCAAAGCTCTGCACGGCTACCAGACCAACCTGGTGGACGACCTGAACGCCGCCACACCGGTCATCAACATCGCGTTCAATGAGTCGGTGCGCGGCGACACCTTGAACAGTGTGCTCACGAGTCGGCTCTCTTCTTACCTCGAACGGGACGCCGGCGCCAATCACGCCATCGTCATGCTGGGCACCAACGACGCCAACGGGTCGTCGCCCGTGGCCAGCGGCATCAATTGTTCCGGCACTGCGTGCAACGGCACGTTCAAAGGGCGACTGGCTTCTCTGGTGAATTCCCTGAACAATGCGGGGATGACGCCCATCGTCGTTCAGGTGCCGCCGAGATGGGCTGACGGTATTGCCGCGCCTGCCTACAGCGACCCGTTGGGGCAACCCGTGAATTCCATCGTCATCAGCGAGTACAACCAGGTAGTCCGCGGCGAGGACTCGAATCCGCTGTCGGGCTACGTCGTCGGCCCTAACCTGTTTCAGTATTATCTGACCAGCACGACTAATCGTTTCCCTCTGTTCTACGATGCGCTGCACCTGAGCGGGCTGGCACACGAGATATTGGCTGCCCAGATCCGCAACGTGATTACGGGTGGGTCGCAGCTTCCCTTCATAGTCGACAACCTCTGCGTCAGGACGTCGACCGGTGGTGCCTGCCGGGTCCCCACGCTCTACAAGCAGGATCTTATGGGGGTCGGCGATGCGCCGTACATCGATGCCGGCAACGTCATCACCGGCTCGCTGCCGTCACAGCTCAGCGGTGGTCGCTGGATCCGGACTGCCAATGCCGATCGCAGCCTCAGCAACAACGACTATCTGTCCTTCACCCTTCCGAAGTCATCGACGGTGTACGTGGCATTCGACAGCGACGCAACACCGCCTTCCTGGCTGACTGCCGCAGGCTTCGCGGATAGCCATATGTCCGTTCAGACCAACACACCCGGCGCCGGCACGCTGGAGTTGTACTCGAAGTCGTTCGCGGCGGGTACCGTGACCCTGGGTGGTGCCAACGCGGCCACGACACGCGCCGACGCAAACTTTGTCGTGATCGTCAAATAACCGGGAGCTATTCATGAACGCCTCGATCTACTCGCGCTCGTTCCTGGGTCTCGTGCTGATCGGCTTGGTTTCTGTGGCGGCAGCCGACAACGGCTACAATGCTGACCCCGCCGCCGTTGATGTGGTCGAACAGTATCTCGACGCGCTTTCCAATGCGGATGTGCCAGGCATCGAACGGACCCTGTCCAACGAGATGCTGGAGGAGAAGCGGGCATCACTGGAGAACGAATCCTACCCGGAGTTGCTGACGCGGCTGTATGCCGGATCGACCTATCAGGTGGAGGGTACGGAGCCAGCCGCCAACGGCGGCGTGCTGGTGAGCACCAAGATGCTCGTGGACGGCAAACATACCAGAACGTTCCGATTTCTGGTTGAACCGCAGGTTGATGGCAGCTACAAGATAGCCGAGGAACTCTGACCAGCGCGGCGTCACGCCGCGCACTTGCACAGTGCTCACATCCTTAACACCGGACGTTCTTCACAATTCCGGGGTTGGCCGCTGACAGGGCTCGTCAGCGCCGATGCTGCACCTCTCGTTTACTCGGGGCTTGGGCATGATGCTTTCCAGCTTTCGGGGCCTCGCCATCGCTCTGGTCTGGGTGCTGGGCACATCATTCGCCTGGGCGACCGCATTCGGTGGTCAGCCGTGGCCCGTGCCCGGCTCGATCGAAGCCGAGAACTACGACCTCGGGGGCGAAGGGATCGGCTATCACGATCTGACCATCGGCAACGCCGGGGCCACCTACCGCTCGGACGACGTGGACATCTGGTTCGACGGCGGCGGCGAAGGCAATTTCGTCGGCTCCATGGGTACCGGTGAGCGGCTCGTATACACCGTCAACGTCGCCAGTGCCGGGCGGTATATGCTGCAGCTCAGGTTGGCGACGCCGAACAGCAATCGTCGCTTGCATGTGGAACTGGCCGGGGCCGATGTCAGTGGACCCATCAATGTCCCTAACACCGGCGATTGGGTCGCGTGGCAGAACGTCAGCGTGCCGGTTTCGCTGACCGCCGGGCAGAAGCTCCTGCGCCTGGTGGTCGACAACGGCGGGTTGAATGTAAGCCGGATCACGCTGCAGTCCGATAGTGCCGGCGGCAGCGGGGGGCAGCAACCGTTCGGCTCAACGCCATGGTCGGTGCCGGGCGTCATCGAAGCCGAGAACTACGACCTGGGCGGAGAAGGCGTGGCGTATCACGACGCCACGGCGGGCAATGCGGGTGCCACCTACCGCTCCGACGACGTCGATATATGGGCCGACGGCGGCGCAGAAGGGCTCTTCATCGGGTCGATGGCCACGGGAGAGTATCTCGAGTACACGGTCAATGTCACTGCAGGCGGTCAGTACATGCTGCAGCTCAGGTTGGCGACGCCGAACAGCAGCCGCCGGTTGCACGTGGAGATCGACGGCGTGAGCGCAACGGGCACTGTGACGGTTCCGAACACGGGCAGCTGGGTCTCGTGGCAGGACGTCGGAGTACCGGTCTCGCTGACGGCTGGACAACACGTCATGCGACTGGCGGTGGACAACGGCGGATTCAATCTCAACCGTATCAACCTACAGACCTCGGCATTCAACGTCTCGGACAACTTCAACGACGGCAATGCCAATGGCTGGATCGTCGTCGACGACTCGGGTACGCCATCGGCCTGGTCGGTGAGCGCAGCAAAATACCGACAGAACAAGTTCGTCGGCAACTTCGGCGCCGCGCTCGTTAACGGCTATCACCTGGGGAGCTATGCATACCTGCCGGCGGGTGCGAGCCTGTCGAACTATCGGTTCTCGGTCGACGTGACGCCCCTGGCAGCGACCGGCGAAGAGGTCGGCGTACTGTTTTACTACCAGAACAACAACAACTACTACCGATTCGTCACCAGCCTCTCCGACGGCTTCACGAGGCTGGAAAAGCGTGTCGGCGGTACCTTCCATACGCTGGCGCAGAATGCCCGCGGTTACGATCCCGGCACGCTGCTGTCGATCGTCGTCAACATCAAAGGCGGGGTCATTCAGGTGTCGGTCAATGGCCAGAAGTTGCTGAGCGCCTATGACACGTCGTTGAGCAGTGGCACGGTAGGGCTCTACGCGCGCGACGGTGCGTCCTTCGACAACGTCGCCGTCGTTCCCGCGACCAGCCAGCCCACCATCGCCATCGCCCGCCAGCCGAATCTGACGGTGGTGCCAGCTACGAACATGGGCGTGGAGGCGACCGTCCTGAACCTGCCGGCTGGGGCGTCCGTCCTGTTCAACCTGGACGGCAGCCCCTCTGCGTGTACGACGGCCAGTCAGCCGTCCCCGGGGCGTTTTACGGCCAACTGCACGTCCGCCGCAGGGGTACATGCGCTGACGGCCCAGCTGCGCGACAGGGCCGGGACTGTGCTCGATACGGACCGTCACAACTCCGTGGCCAGCGGCGGCCGCGTATACGTGACCATCGGCGACAGCAACACCTGGGGTGAAGGCGATCAATTCGGCTCCGATGGCAACGCCAGCGGCGGTTGGCGCAAGGCGTTGCACGGCTATCAGACCAACCTGGTCGACGAGCTGAACGCCGCCACCTCGGTCAAAAATATCGCCTTCAACGAGTCCGTGCGCGGCGACACCATGAACAAGGTGCTGACTACCCGACTTGGCTCGTATCTGGAGCGCGACGCCGGAGCCAACTTCGCCATCCTGTGGCTGGGCACCAACGACGCCAATGGATCGTCCCCCGTGGCCAGCGGGCTCAACTGCTCCGGAACGGCGTGCAACGGCACGTTCAAAGGCCAGCTCAAGTCGGTAATCAGCGCACTGAACAACGCGCACATGGCTCCCATTGTCGTCCAGGTGCCGCCCAGGTGGGGCGATGGCACCGTGATGTATGCCGATCCGCTGGGACAGCCGGTGAATGCCATCATCATCAGTGAATACAACCAGGTGATCCGCGGCGAAGACTCCAATCCCCTGTCCGGGTACACCGTGGGGCCCAATCTGTTCCAGTACTATCTGACCACCACGACCAACCGCTTCCATCTGTTTTACGACCATCTACACCTGAGCGGCCTGGCACTGAAGATACTGGGTGCACAGATTCGAGGTACCATCGTGGGTGGGTCGCAACTGCCGTTCGTGGTCGACAAGCTCTGCGTCAGGTCGTCGGCCGCCGCCAGCTGCCAGACTCCCACGCCCTACAAGCAGGATCTGCTGGGGGCCGGCGATGCACCCTACGTGGATTCCGCCAACGTCATCACCGCGGCCCCGCCGTCCGCGCTCGCCGGTGGTCGCTGGATCCGCACCGCCAACGCGGACCGCATCCGCAGCAACAGCAACTATCTGTCGTTCACCATTCCCAAGGCCTCGGTCGTCTACGTCGCCTTCGACGGCGCCGCCACGCTACCGGCCTGGCTCGGTTCCGGCGGATTCACCAACACCGGCCTCCAGCTGCAGACCAATGTACCGGGGGCCGCCGCGCTCAAGGTGTATTCGAAGTCGTTCGCAGCCGGTACGGTTACGCTCGGTGGCGCCAGTTCCTCGACCACGGGTGCCAAGGCCAATCTGCTGGTGATCGTCAAGTAGTTGATGGTGAGCGCTATGGACGCGCTTCACGCACCTTCAGGATGTGGTCGGCGGCGACGTCGTGCAGGGTCTGAACGATCCCACTGGGCCAGCGGATCCGTACCGATTCCGCCCGCTCGTGCGGGCCCAATCCGAAATGCAGGCGAGTGAAGTTCTGGGAAAATCGATGCATTCCGCCGCTCTGCTCGCGGAATTGCGACACGCCGCCGGCGACCACTTCGACCCGGCTGCCGATGCCGGCAGCGGTCGACTCCGTTCCAACCAGATCGATCTCGAGCCAGTGGTTGCCATTATTGCTCAGGTTCCGGAACAGCTGATGCGGAGCGTCAGCGGTGAACGGGGAGGTGGGATCGGCACCATTGGTGACGAACAGATCCAGAAGGCCGTCCTCGTCGTAGTCGGCCGTGACGACGGAGTCTCCGCGTCCCAGGGTGGTCCCTTCCGCTCCCCCGGCATCCGGCACGACGTGGAATTGGCCCGCCCCGTCGTTTTCGAAGAGTAGATTCGGGCTGTTTCGGATGGCGCCCGTGCACACCACGTAGATGTCCAAGTCCATATCGTTGTCGAAATCTCCGGCCACCGACGACATGCAGGTGGTCGGAGGCAATTGTTCGACAGCGGCTTCGTCCAGCTGAAAACCGTCCGCCCCGTGCCGCAGGAGTACCTGTCGCCCCTGGGCAGCGAACGGCCGGAACTGAAGCGGTTCGACATTTTCGATCGGAGCATCGGAGTGTGCGATGACGTCGATGTACTGCCAGGTGAGCGAGTTCCGGATCCGCCACTGATGGCGTTCAGGATCGAAGGCGATTGCCACTGCCCCATCCGTCAGCACCGAGTCGGCAATGGGCCCCCAGTTCTCGTGATCCTGAGGATCAAGGGTAAAGCGCTTTGCAACCGCCCGGTGCCCATCATGGCCGATACGGATCTGCGCCGCATCAACCCACGTCGGGGCCAGTTGAAACGTTACCGGCCCGCGGGTGCTGAACTCGATGCCCTTGACGTCGGCAAGCGGGTCGGTTTTCCCGTGGCCGTAGATGGATGCGCGCAAGCTGCTGGAGTCGGGCTGATCGTAGTCGGACTCGATGTAGCGGCCCACGGTCAGGAACAGGTCGTTGTCGCCATCGCCGTCAAAATCTCCGATCGCCGCATCGCTGATGTCACGGAGTGCTGGGAAGCCCAGGCTGAACGTGATGTCGGTGAACGGGATCTCCGTGCCGGAGTAGACGCGGAGCGGTTGGCCAAAGAAGACGAGATCCGGTACGCCGTCTCCGGAAAGATCGGCCAGCTGCGCGGATTCCTGATGGTCCGTCACGACATGTCATCGGGAAACCGGAACCGCAGGCTCATGATGTTCTCGAGCAGCCCGTAGTAGTACTCCCTGCGCCGGGACGGACGCTCGTTGAGGCCCAGCCTTTCCGCCTGAAAACCGTCTTTGGTGTGACGATAGAACACCGAACGACTGCCGACGTCTTTGCGGGCGACGATCAGAAGGTCCAACTGTCCGTCTCGATCGGCATCCAGCCAGAGGGGCGTCCGTGAAGACTGGTGGCTGGTGATACCAAGTGTCGTTGATACATTCTGGAGTCGTCCATCGCGGTTCTCCAGGAGCTCGTCGTCCCCATGGGTGACGACGAGCTTGCCATTTTCGTACGCCGCATCAGCGACGACGATCAGATCCTCGTCGCCGTCGCCGTCGAAGTCCGCCCAGGCGGCGCCGTGGTAGTCGGAACGAGGATTGCCGGACCAGGCCTCAGAAGCCACATTGCGAAACGTACCGTCGGCCTGGTTCAGGTACAGCACGGGCGGCATGTCATGGTCGCCCACCCACAAGTCGGGCCAGCCGTCACCATTGAGATCACCCCAGGAAGCGCCGAACGTGGTTCCCCTTCCGGTGATCTGAGCAGCTGCGGTGGCGTCCTCGAACTTGATATCGGCACGTGCCGAGGCCGGGCCCACCAGCCACATCGGCCAGACCAGGGCGAGGATGACCGATCTCATCGTGGCGATCACCGTTCAGTGTGTACCGCTCGGATCAGGCTCCGAGATGGCCAGAATCTGGTCCGCCGGGACGTCCGCAAGCTTCTGCCTGGTGCCGCTTGGCCACCAGACCTCGATCTGATCCACGACGCGATTGTCGCCGAGCCCGAAGTGCAGCCTGGCATGATTCTGAGAGAAGCTGTGAATTCCGTTGGACTGCTCGCGAATCTGGCTTTTTCCACCGCTGGTCAACTCGACGACTGCACCGATGCCGTCCCGGTTGGACCGGGTACCGGTCAGATCAATTTCGATCCAGTGGTTGCCGTTCCTGTGGTTATGAAAAAGTTGATACGGTCCGTCGTCGGAGAAAGGCAGCGAACCAGCGCCGTTGGTCACGAACAGATCGAGGAAACCGTCTCGGTCGTAGTCCGCCACAGCGACCGCGTCGCCGCGCCCCAGATCCGTGCCGGCCGCACCGCCCGCATCGGGTACCTCGCGCATCCGGCCATCACCGAGATTTTCGAGCAGGATGTTGGGGACGTTTCGCACCGGGTCGCTGCAGACCAGGTATACGTCGACGTCCATGTCGTTGTCGAAATCGCCGGCCGCCACGCTGCTGCAGGCCGCGACCGCAGTGCCCGAGCCCAGATAGGCCATGCGCCCGAACCCATCGTCCTGCTGAACCAGGAGATGGTCGGGCAGCTTTCCTTTCGACGGCTTAAAGCCCACCGGTTCGACATTGGTAATCGGCCCGGACAAGCTGCGGGCAACCACCTGGATGGGACGCCCCCAGTTCGCGATCGCCCACTGCTTCGATTCAGGATCATAGTGCACCTGTATTTCGTCCTGGCCCGTGCGGTCGGCGGGAGCGCCGGCGACCGTGGGATCATCGGCATCCAGCGTGAAGGTCAGCGACTGCGGCTTGCGCCCCTCCCGACCGATGCGCACGGGCGGCAGGCGCTCACTGACCTCCCAGGGGTCGATGATCTGCAGCTGCAGCTGACCAGCGGCAGAGAAAAGCAGTTGATAGGGCTCTTTCTTCCGAGATCCGCGGAACGCCGCTTTCAGGACGTTGGACGCGCTTTGAACCACATCCGGCGTTCCCGCGCGCTCCCGCGCCAAGTAGAAGTCGAACCGCAAGTCGCCGTCGAAATCCTCGATGGCAGCGTCTGAAACGTTCGTCTCTGTTCCGAGATAGAGATCGTCCGATATCTCTCGTGGCGTCTTTCCCGACAACTCGTACACCCGCGTCGGTTGATCATATGCGATCAGATCCATCCGCCGGTCACCGTTCACGTCGGCGAGCTGCGCAAAGACCTCGAGGGTCTCGATCGACCCGAAGTCTCCTGAGCGGAAGTTGAATCCGTGACGCGCTCGATACAGCAGGTCGTCGAAGCGGGACCGTGGGGTGGGTGCAAACGCCAGCGGGGGGGAGATGGGCGTAAAGTGCCCCGAGCTCTGAACGAAGAGGGTCGTAGGCGCCCGGTCATCGGGTCTCGGCTTGTTCGAAATCAGCACGTCCAGCACGCCGTCGTTGTTGGCGTCGAGCCAGACCGGCGTTCTGCCGCGGCCCAGGGGCGAGACCAGCCCGGCCTGGGCGGCGACGTCGACCAACGTACCGCCGTCATTGCGGAACAGATGGTTCGGGTTGCTACCGCGACCGGCACCGCCGCCTGCCAGCACGATCAGATCCTGATCGCCATCGCCATCGAAATCGGCCCACGCTGCGCCATGAGGGTCAGCGTCTTTGCCAACTCCTGTTATTTCGGACGAGATGTCACGAAACGTACCGTCCTGGCCATTGATCAGCAGCACCGGCGCCGCGGCGCCGAACCGATGATTTCCGATCCATAGATCCGGCCAGCCATCGCCGTTCAGATCACCCCAGGAGGCGCCGGCCGTTGGGCCAGCATGCGATATGCCTGCAGCCGCGGTGACGTCGTCGAACCGGGGCTCGGCGAACGCTGGTGCAACGGCCAACTGAAGAATCACCCAGACGCATGCAACCGGACGCGCGCGACAGTGCGTGATGCTCATTCAGCGAGCGCCGCCCGCAGGCGACGCACGATCGCCCAGCGCGTGCGTGTCAGTAGCGCACGAATGGAGGACAAGCCGATGCGGCCGGTGTGCCTGTTTGAGAAGTCGTAGCCGAACCGCCTCAGCCCATCGAAGCGTCGAAAGGCTCGATTGACGAGAATCTGCTGATAGGGCGCAAGCTCCTGGCGCCACTTGTCGAGCCGGTCGGCCGATGGATTAGAGTAGTACATGTCTGAATCGTACCAGATCTCTTTGGAATTCACGGTAATCGCCGTCTCACCGAGATGCTTTTTGTCGGCGGGTTTCAGCATCTCGTCAGACCAGGTGAGGCCGAGGAACTGACACAGCCGTCTGGACTCCTGTTCCGGTTCCTGGACAAGACGCTCGTAGACGAGCGTGTGAACCTTCTCTGGCGCCTCGGTCACGGCCTTGAACGCGGCTTGCATGCAGCGGCCGGTGTAGCGAATGGCAGATTCCAGATCGGCAGCCATCGTCGGGGGCCGTTCGCCTTTGCGCCTTGCGCGGTCACCGGTTGCCAGCAGCGACGCAATCACAGCTCGCGGGTCGCGCACTATCCAGACGAACTTGGCATCAGGAAACAGCTCGATCAGCTCCGGCAAGACCAGCGTGTTCTGCGGGGACTTCTCGCTGAGAAACCTGCCGCCATGGCGGTCGGCGAATGGCAACAGCAGCTTCTCGACCAGCGTTCTGATGTGCTGGTCGACGTCCTCGGCTGAGCAGAAAAGATCGATCCATCCCCGACCGACGGAATCGAGAAGCTTGCTGCGCAACAGCACAACATCGGGAAGGTGGAGAAACTCGGGCCCGCCGACCACATCCGGATGAGAATCCATCATGTTCTGGACCAGCGTGGTGCCGGAGCGCGGGCAACCCGCCAGGAAGATCAAGCGATTCTGCTGAGTCGTAGCTGAGGCGGTTCGATTCCGCCCCATTGGGTGGTCGCGGTCGACCGACTGCGCGTCCACTACCATTCCGCCTCCGAATAGAACTGACTTGCCAGCGGCTCAACGCGTGCCCGAATACGCGCGATCTCATCCTCCGACAATCGTTTGCGCCATCCCCGCACGTTCTCTCGGCTGTTCAACCGGATCGTGTTTACACTGCCTTCCGCCTGATCAGGATTCGACTCGCCAGAGTAACCCTCGATTGTGGCCTGGATCTCGCTGGTGAACGTGAGCCCTAATCGCTGGTAAAGTCTGCGGTACCCTCCGACCGGGTCTTCGGAGAGATCTTCATGGCGGACGAACACCCAATCCGGGTATCGCTCACGGTATTGAAGCACAAGATGGTTCAGCACTTTCCACGCCAGCGCCGTCTGGTCGATGATGTCTCCGCCATCGGCGTCAAGCCGCTCGAGCTCGTCACGATACGGTTCCAGGTGGTCGCGCATCAGATCCGGCTGAGATAACGCCCAGTTTCTGGGCGCGAATCCCCAGCCCATGCGTTTCATGCTGGAAACGTACGCGGCTGGATGGCGTATCAGGACGATGACGTCCACACCGAACCGATCCGCCATCCAGGCGGCGGAGGCCAGAGCAATCGGATCCTTGATCAATGGAGGCATGCCTTTACGGCGAAAGCTGGCAAACTCCTTGTGGCGGCGCCAGAGTCGGCCGACGTCACGAGGGCTACGTGCCGTGGCAGCTGCCCTCCACCAACGATACTGCCCCTGGACCATCTCCCTGATGGGATCCAGGTACGCTGCTTCGTTGCCCGAGTGGATGTACGTGAAGAAGCGGGTGAAGGGGACGTCGCAGACGTCCCTGCCAACCCCAGCGCCAGGATTGAAGGGCTCGTACAGATAGTGATACGCCCCCGATTCGGCCAGCATACGCCCAACCCATGTCGTGCCGGAACGAGGCGTCCCGGTCACCAGGAGAGGCTTGATACATCCTTGCGACAGCGCAGAGCTGGATGGACTCTGCGTGAGAGGGCTCGATGACTGCATAGGTAGCTCTAATCCCCGTGCGGGGCCTCCTCGCTCAGCGTAATGACACGGTCGATGCCTGGGTCACGGATCTGCTCAACGTGCCCATCGGGCCACTCGACGGACAGCTTCTCGATGCTTCCGACCTGGCCAAGGCCGAAGTACGTTCGATAGTGGCCCTGGGAGTATCGGGAGGATTCCGCATCTCCCACCCGATGAACGCGGTCGAGCCCTGACGCCTTCACCCGTACCATCGCGCCAATTGCTTCTCGGTTTCCGGACGGGCCTTTCAAGGCAACCTCCAACCAATGGTTGGAGGTCGACCCGTTGCGGTACACCTCAGTGATCCAGTGGCCACGCAAAGCTCCTTCACCCGAATTTGACTGCCCGAGAAGCCACGCGGCCAGCTCTGCCCACTTGCGCTTCTTTGTCACCAGATTCAGCGCGACCACCAGATCCCGCGTCCCGTCATTGTCCAGGTCGACCCATGCCGAATGTGCATCCGCCAGTCCGAAGGGGGAAAGCCGCGACGTCTTGAAATCGAGCAGCCCCGTCCGTGCGTAATGTCCATCCTGCCGCCGCTTATACAGTCCCCCGGGCACCGCGAAAAGTTCCTCGACGCCGTCGTCGTCGACGTCTGCCCACACCGCGGTCAGGCTTTCAGCCGGTAGCCCAAGGTCGGACGGGTTGACGGCACGAAACGAACCGCCCTCGTTGATCAGCAGCACGTTTTCCTCGCCTGACACGGCCAGCAGGTCCGGATCGCCGTCCTGATCGATATCGATCACTCGCAGCGCATCGAAATGGACACCCGCCCGAGATTCGATTGCATGCCGGTGAAACCGGTTTCCTTCGTTCTCGAACCAGGACAGCCCGGTGCGGTCCGCCCACACCATGTCCTGGTCGTGGTCCTGGTCCACGTCGACCCAGGCAGCCTTGCCCTCGCTGTCGAGGTCCAACCCGACTGCGGCCGCGACGTCCTCGAACGTCCCGTCAGGCTTCTGCCGGAACAGCCGGTTCCGGAAAGCGGTCGTCGGACCCGAGGCATCGCGACCGCAGATAACGTACAGGTCCAGCCGTCCGTCTCCATCGAAGTCGGTCCAGGCGACCTGTCGGCCCGGGCACGTGCCCAGGTCCAGGCCGACGGATCGGGCAATATCGGTCATGTGCCCGGCAGGCCCCTGAACGTAGAGTTGGTTCCAGAGGCGTTGTGGGGACTCGCCGACGGTGCCGCTCAGCCCGCCTCGGGTGATGAATACGTCCATGAGCGAGTCGCCATTATAGTCGGCCCATGCCATCCCATGCCGGTCGAGCATGTCCATGGTGAAGTCGTCGGAGCCCGGCGCAACCTTTCCAGGGCCCACAAACACGTGAGCTGGGTCCGTCGGCTGATCGAGATGGAACGCGATGGGCAAAGCGTGGTGGATGGGAACGAACTCGAAGTAGCCGTCCCCGGTGCTGCTGAAGGCTATTCGGGTAGTCGCCGCCCCGGGAGTCGCGTCACGGACGGACGAGACATCGACCTTGAATCCCTGGGAGGCTTGCAGCTCGACGTCGGTGAGGAGATCGATGTGACCGGACACCGCGACGCCGCGGGACTGCACGCTGACGGCCGGGGCCCGCCAACCGACGTAGACACCGTCCTGGTCGGGGCTCACCGGCTGGCGCACGACACCGAGGCCAGGGAACGCCGGATCCTGATCCAAGTGCCATTCGGAGAACACCTCCTCGAAACCCCGCGCCCCACGATTGAGCAACAGGCTCTGCACGCCGGAATGATTAGACGTGAACAAGTCGAGGCGGCCGTCTCCATCGGCGTCTACAACTCCGAGGTCGAAAAGTCCATAGGCTGAAAGGGGAATGTCCTCCTCAGTGAAACGGTTCGCCCGGTCCGGACCCGAGCATGCGTACATGGAGGCGTAGATCATAACCGCCAGCCCGAGCATGACTCGCCTGGCCTGGGCGTCGCTCGCGCGCCGGAACGTGCTCGATCGGAACTTCTTCATTAGATTGCTCGGAGAAACGGGATCATGGCGGCAACGCGAGTATATTACCGACCCGACGGCGGGAACTTCATGGAGATGTGTCCCCCATGTGAGACCGCGAGTGTGAGACCGCGAGTGTGAGACCGCGAGCGTCAGGTTCTCCAGCGGGTCGCTTACATCCCGGCTAAGATGTCGTGGGGCTGTCCACCGCTCCGCGCGCGTATACTGCGACCCCGCAGCGCAGCCGACCCCGCGACGCTCTGCAAGAGTCAACGAAAACACGCGAGATCGTCCACACCGTGCCAATGAAGACGTCCCCGGAGCCGCGAGCCGCAGGCAAAGATCTTTACGATCTGTGCCAAAGCCTCTATCCCCTCTGTCGGAGCATCACCGGCAACGGCGTCCGTCAGACGTTGGCCGCGCTACAGAGCTTCATCCCATTGAAAGTGCGAGAGGTGCCTTCCGGTCGCCGCGCGTTCGACTGGGACGTGCCGCTCGAATGGAACCTCAACGAAGCCTTCATCGAGACGGCTGCCGGAGAGCGGATTGTCGACACAGCCGACCACAATCTGCATATCGTTAGCTACAGCGTTCCCACCGACCAGACGTGCACCCGGGAGGAGCTCGAAACCCATCTTCATTCGCTGCCCGACCGGCCGGACTGGATCCCGTATCGCACCTCTTACTATGCGCCGTCGTGGGGCTTCTGTCTCACCGACAGCCAGCGCCGTCAGCTTCCCCCTGGGCCTTTTCGCGTCAAGATCGATGCGACCCTCGAGAACGGCTCCCTGAGCTACGGCGAGCTGCACATTCCCGGCTCCACCGGGCGGGACATCCTGATTTCGACCCATGTATGCCATCCATCCCTGGCGAACGACAATCTGTCCGGCATTGCCGTCGCAACCCATCTGGCCCGCCACTTCGCCGACCGCCCACTGCGCTACGGGCTTCGCTTCATTTTCGTGCCGGCGACCATCGGGGCCATCGTATGGCTGTCGGAGAACGAATCGATCGCGGCCGACATCAGAGACGGCCTGGTCATCAGCGGTGTCGGCGACCGCGGACGCTTCACCTACAAGAAAAGTCGTCGCGGCGATGGCGCCTTCGACCGCATCTTCCCAAGCCTCTTCGAGAACACCGAGGACCGAGTACGCCCATTCTTTCCCTACGGCTACGACGAGCGCCAGTACTGCTCGCCGGGTTTCGATATCGCAGCGGGCTGCCTTATGCGCACGCCCTACGGCGAGTATCCGGAATACCACACGTCGGCAGACAACCTGGATCTCATCTGCGCCGAATCGTTGCAGGAGTCTCTGGCCCTGTGCATACGCGCGATAGAGGAAGCCCAGCGTCCCACCCGCTTCGTCAATCTCAACCCGAAGTGCGAGCCTCAGCTGGGAAAGCGCGGTCTCTATGCGCCTATCGGGGGTGAAAACGAATCGAAGCAGGTCCAGCTCGCACAGCTGTGGATGCTGAGCTATTCCGACGGCCGCCACTCGTTGTACGACATTCACGACCTATCTGGCATCGACGCGGCGACTCTGGCGGTTGCCGCCCAGCGGCTGGAATCCGCCGGACTATTGAGGGCAGAAGATTGAATCAAGTCGCTGAACGCGCCGGCGTCGAAACCAACGAGCGGCGGTGCCGACACTGCGGCAGCCTGCTTCATCACACCTTCGTCGACCTCGGCTCTTCGCCGCTGTGCAACACGATGCTCACCGAGGACGCGCTCCAGCGCGGTGAGACGTTCTATCCGCTGCACGTGCGGGTATGCGGAGACTGCTTCCTCGCTCAGCTCGACGAGTTCGTCGCACCTAGCGAAATATTTACCGAGTACTCCTACTTCTCGTCGTTTTCGGACATGTTCGTGGCCCACGCCAAACGCTACGTCGACGCTGCGGTCGAACGTTTCGGTCTCGACTCGTCGAGTCGAGTGTTCGAAGTGGCCAGCAACGACGGCTACCTGCTGCAGCACTTCATCCCGCATGGCGTAGCAATGCTCGGCATCGAGCCAGCCCTGAACGTAGCAGAGGCGGCACGGGCAAAAGGCATTCCCACGATCAGCGAATTCGTAGGTGAGAAAACGGCGGCGTCGATCATCGGCGAGCACGGAACCGCGCACCTGGTGATCGCCAACAACGTGATGGCACATACACCCTACCTGAATGACTTCGTCCGGGGATTGGCGATACTTGCCGGAGAAACCGGCGTCATCACCGTGGAGTTTCCGCACATCGCGCGCTTGATCGAGCGCAACCAGTTCGACACCGTCTATCACGAGCATTTCTCCTACTTTTCCCTGTACACGGTGGATCGCGTGTTCCGTGCGAAAGGTCTGCGCATTTTCGACGTAGAGGAGATCGACACTCATGGCGGCTCGTTGCGTGTCTACGCGACCCGAGCCGACGAAGGTGTTCACCCCGAGGCACCGGCAGTTGCAGCAATGCACGCGTTCGAAGCGGAACGCCGAATTACCGACCTGTCGACGTACGCGGACTTCTCCCGCAAGGTGGAACAGAGCAAGCGGGATCTGCTCGATACCCTGATACGTCTGAAGCGGGAGGGCCGACAGATCGTCGGATACGGGGTACCAGGTAAAGGGAATACGCTGCTCAACTACTGTGGCATCCGTAGCGACTTCCTGAGCTACATGGTCGACCGGAATCCGTACAAGCAAGGCAAGTACACACCGGGGACCCGGATTCCCATTTACCCGCCCGAGCGGATCTTCGAGACCAAGCCGGATTACGTTCTGGTGATGGTGTGGAATCTGGTGGACGAGGTCGTGGAGCAGATGCAGGCCATCCGGGAGTGGGGCGGCCGGTTCATCGTCGCAATCCCGGAAGTTCGAACGATCGGATAATTCAATATGCTGTTGTCAGAGCAGGCCTTGGAGTCGGCTGATCTCGAATACTTCGTCCGCAAGGCCCGGGGGGAGCTGGAACAGCTGTCCGGCAAGACCGTCTGGTTCACCGGCGGCGCAGGCTTCCTGGGATACTATCTGTGCAAAGGCATCGCTTACTGGAACGCCGATCAGGGTCCTGAAAAGCGGGTTCATCTGGTGGTTCTGGACAATTTCCGGCGCGGCGTCCCGGAATGGCTCGATACGATTTCCGCAACCGGGATCGTGACGCGCCGACACGATGTAACGGAACCGGTGCCAGCGGACCTTTCACCCCCGGACTACATCATTCATGCGGCATCGATCGCCTCGCCGATGTTCTACCGCAAATACCCGCTGGAGACGATCGACGCGAACGTCCTGGGGCTGCGGCGGCTCCTCGACTACGCTGCTTCTCGTCGCCTCGACGGCATGCTTTTCTTTTCGACCAGCGAGATCTACGGTGATCCGCCGCCCGAGGAGATCCCGACTGCGGAGACGTTCCGCGGGCTCGTTTCGTCGACGGGGCCGAGAGCGTGCTATGACGAATCCAAGCGTCTCGGCGAGACCTTGTGCGTGGTGTTTGCGCAGACTCGCGACATTCCTGTGGCCATTGCCAGGCCGTTCAACAACTACGGGCCCGGGCTCAAGATTGACGATGGCCGTGTGTTGCCCGATTTCGCCCGCGATGCGCTGGCCGGGCGCGACATCGTGATGTTTTCCGACGGCGCGCCGACCCGAACGTTCTGCTACATCACCGACGCTCTTGCAGGCTATCTCAAGATCCTGACCCGCGGCCGGCCTGGGGAGCCCTACAACATCGGCATCCAGCAGGACGAAATATCCATGCGGGACCTCGCTGAGCTCGTCGCGAGGCAAGCGAGGGAGCTGTGGGGATACCGCGGCAAAGTCGTCCACCAGCCGAGTCAGGAGGACGTCTACCTCGAGGACAACCCCAACAGGCGATGCCCGGATATCCGCAAGGCCAGGCAGGAGCTTGGGTATGATCCGGAGGTCACGGTGGAGGAGGGGATAACCAAGGCGCTCACCTGGTACTACTACAATCGCGGCGGGTCCGCTCAATGAAAGTAGCCGTCATTGGAACCGGGTACGTGGGCCTCGTCTCCGGCGCCTGCCTGGCCGACGTTGGTCACGAGGTCACCTGCGTCGACATCGAGGTGTCGAAGGTCCATACCATCAATGGGGGAACCACCCCCCTGCACGAAGAAGGTCTCCAGGAGATCCTGTCACGAAACATCGGGCGGCGGCTGACGGCCACCACAGATCTGGCGCAGGCCGTGGATACCGCCGATGTGGTGTTGATCTGTGTGGGGACGCCGTTCGACGGCCGCCGGATCGATCTGCACCTACGTCCTCCAGGCCGCGAAGGAAATCGGAGAGCGGATTCGCTCTCGCGACCGCTACCTCGTAGTGGCGGTGAAGAGCACTGTGATCCCGGGGACCACTGTCGGTGCGGTGAAGCAGGCGCTGGAAACCGCGTCGGGTAAGCGCGCAGGTATCGACTTCGGCCTGGGTGTGAACCCGGAGTTCCTGTCAGAAGGTGTGGCCGTACGGGATTTCATGAGCCCGGACAGAATCGTCGTCGGAGGCATCGACGATCAAAGCCGGCAGATCATCGCCGATCTGTATCAATCGTTCGACGGCGTTCCGCTGATCAGGACAAACCCGACCACGGCGGAGATGATCAAATACGCGTCCAACTCGCTGCTTGCCTCGCTGATCTCGTTCTCCAACGAAATCGCCGGTTACTGCGAGCGAATGGACGGCGTCGATGTGGCGGATGTGCTCGAAGGCGTTCACCAGATGCGTCACCTGGTGTATCGCAGCGATGACGGAAGCCGCCACCCGGTGTCGCTGACGTCGTTCCTCTGGCCTGGATGCGGGTTCGGCGGCAGCTGCTTTCCGAAAGACGTGAAGGCGCTCGTCGCCCAGGCCGAAGAGAACGGTGCGCCCGCCAGCTTGCTGCAGGCCGTGCTGAGTATCAACGCCGATCAGCCACACAGGCTGGTGTCGCATCTGGTCACTCATCTACCCGATCTTGAAGGCCGCACCGTCACCGTGCTGGGCCTGGCATTCAAGCCGGACACCGACGACGTGCGGGAATCTCCGGCGCTTCGAATCATCCCCGAGCTGTTGGTCCGTGGTGCGAGGGTGGTGTGTCACGACCCGATTGCCGCCTGCAATGCCAGAAATGCACTGACCGAAGCGGGCGTCGATCTCGAAGCCGTGGTCTTCGCAGAGGGGCTCGATGCGGCGATAGAGGCGACGGATGCGATCCTGTTGGTGACGAAGTGGGCCGAGTATGCCCGCGTACCGGAGCTTCTCCGCGGAAGGTCGCCCAGCCCGCTGCTTGTGGACGGTAGGCGGTTCATCGCGGCGGATGACTATGTGCGCTACGCGGGCATCGGGCTCAAGCCGCGGGCCGGCCACGTGGCGCCAGGACAGTAGCGGCCGTTCTGCTCAGGGGCGGTGAAACGGCCGAACGGAGATGTCCGTGACTTCGGCAGTTCTCGGGAGCGACAGAGCGGCCATCACGGCCTGTGCCACGTCGTCCGGCTGGAGAAGGACGTTCGGCTTGTATTCCTTGCCCTCCTCGGCGTGAAGGTACGCCTGCATGGGTGTGGCAGTGCGGCCTGGAAACACGCTCACCACGCGAACGCCGTCGGGGTTCACCTCATCGCGCAAGCTGTCTGCCAATGCCCACAGGGCGTATTTGCTGGCCGTATAGGCGGCCATATTGCCTCGAGATTTCTGCTGTGCCGCACTCGAGTTGATGAACACGATCTGGCCTGCCGCCGTGCGGAGTGCCGGCAACAGGGATCTGGTCAGCAGAAAGACGGAACGCACGTTCACACGGTAGTGTCTGTCGAAGATCTCGCCACTGGTTGATTCGAGCGCCTGGACGCTCATCGTTCCCGCGCTGTGAACGAGCAGGTCCACACCGGCGTAGACCGAGAGTGCCTCGAGCGAGTGCTCGATATCGCCGGCAAGGTCCAGCTCCACGACGTCGAAGGTGGCGCCCGGTCTGTTCTTACCCAGCTCTCGTCCGAACGCCGTGAGACGAGCTGCCGATCGGCCGATCAGGACCAGGTGTGCGCCGCGGGAGCTCAGCTCGATCGCGAGCCGGTGCCCGATGCCGCTGGTCGATCCTGTGACAGCTACGGTCCGGCCCTGCCAATCGCTCGCTCGCTGAGCCGTGCTCAACCGAATGCTCGCTTCTGGCCGCAGATCAATCGGTCCACAGCTTCCACGGCGGATCTCCCGATTCCCAGACCTGGTTCAACACCTGCTTGTCGCGCAGCGTGTCGACGGACTGCCAGAAGCCGGCATGACGCCATGCATGCAGCTCGCCCTCGCGCGACAGCCGCTCCAGCGGTTCGCGCTCCCAGGAGGTGTCGTCGCCGTCGATGTAGTCGATGACGCGGGGCTCGAGGATGAAGAATCCGCCGTTCACCCAGGCACCATCACCTTTCGGCTTCTCGTGGAAGCCGGCAACTCGCGTCGACTCGCCCAGCTGAAAGGCGCCGAATCGCCCCATGGGCTGCACGGCCGTAAGGGTGGCCAGGCCGCCATGGGTCTTGTGGAAGTCCACCGCCGAGGCGATGTCAATGTTGCCGACGCCGTCGCCGTAGGTGAGACAGAACGTGTCATCCAGGAGATGCGCGACCCGCTTCAGGCGACCGCCCGTCATGCTCGATTCGCCCGTGTCTATGCATGTCACCCGCCATGGCTCCGCCTTGCAGTTGGCGAGCTCCATGGAGTTGTTTGCAAGGTCAAAGACCACATCGGACCGCCTCAGACAGAAGTTGGCGAAGTACTCCTTGATGCACTCACCCTTATATCCCAGACAGACGATGAAGTCGCTCAACCCGTAGTGGGAATAGATTTTCATGATGTGCCAGAGAATGGGCATGCCGCCGATTTCGACCATCGGTTTCGGCCGGACGACGGTTTCTTCCGAAAGGCGTGTGCCGAGACCGCCGGCGAGTATGACGACCTTCATGGATCGGGCTCACTCCAATGCGATTGAACGGAGGCCAGCATAGCGGTTTGGGGTTCCGGCGGGTGGGCCTCCATGCAAGCAGATTGTAGAAGCACGTGCCCGAACAGCTCGCTCTCGCCTCTGGTAGCTAAGCTGCCTAATCTGGTCATTTGAGTCTTGTTCGGTGACATTGTTCGGTCTTGTATAGGCACCTTTTTTGGCGCCGGCCAATGACGTATTCTCGAACGGACTGTCGGGGCGATCAGCCGTCACGAAGCGCCATCCACAGTGAGTCACCAGACACCAACCAGCAGTAGAGTCGCATCACGTTGAGCTCCGAGCACCCCCTGGTAAGCATCGTCACCCCGGTGTACAACGGCGCCCGGTTCCTCGAAGCCTGCCTCGAGAGCAGTCTGGCGCAGACGTATCCACACTGGGAACACGTCATCGTCGACAACGGCAGCACGGATGCGACGCCGGAGATCGTCGCCAGCTACGCGCGCCTGGACGGACGCTTTCGGCCGCTCAGGAACGAAACCACGGTAAACGCGCTCCGCAATCACAATATTGCGGTCCGCCACGTATCGCCGACCAGCACGTACACCAAGATTCTTCATGCCGACGATCAGCTTCTTCCTGCCTGCGTGCAGAAGATGGTGGAACTGGCCGAAGCCCATCCGCGGATGGGAATGGTGGGCGCCTACGCCCATTGCGGATCCTCGATCGTGTGCGGGGGCCTGCCAACGGATCAGAGCTATTTCGCCGGCGGGGATGCAGCTCGCAGATCCCTTCTGAGGCAGGCCTACCCATTCTGGTCGCCGTCGTGCCTGTTGCACCGGACCCGGACGATCGCCGAGCGCGATCAATTCTATGCGGAGACCGATCTTCATGCCGACGTTCAGGCGGCCTACGAAATACTCGAGCAGTGGGATTTCGGCTTCGTCCACGAGCCGTTGACGGTCATCGGAACACACGCTGAATCACGCACGAGCACGCTGGCAAAACCAACCAAGAGGATGTTGGCGACGAATCTGGATCTCCTGGTCAGCTACGGACCGATCTTCCTTTCGGAAGAGGAATTCCGTGAGCAGATGCGGCGGCAGCTCGCCCAGTACTACCGGGAGCTCGCCCGAAGTGCTCTCGAATTGCAGAGCAGGTCATTCTGGCGCCTGCATCGTCAGGCACTCAGGAACGCTGGCCACCCGCTCAGGGTGTGGCGTCTGGCGCGCAGTGTCATGCGGGAGGTAACCACCGCCCCGCGTGCGAGCTTCCGCCGGGTCGTGCGACTCAAGGGGAGTCGACGTGCCCAGGCTTGAGCGTCGGTGGCGCCGATTCTGGATGAAGCTCGCCGGGTTGCCCGGAGTCGGATCCTGGGCCGTTCATCTTGCCGAGTTGGGGCTGCCGCCCTTGTATGGTGCACTGCCGCTGGCGCAGCTTCACCCCGGTGGGTACCGGTCGCCACGGGCGAGACTGGCGCACCCTGGGCTCGAGTTCGGCCGGCACTGTTTCATCGGCGACAACGTACTGGTGTATCAGGACAAGCGTGGGCTGGAAGTCACGCTGGGTGACCGCGTGCATCTGCATGAGGGAAACACCATCCAGACAGGGCAGGGGGCTCCGTCTCCATCGGCGACGACACGCACGTGCAGCCTCGCTGCCAGTTCTCGGCCTATTGCGGGCAGGTGAAGATCGGCAAACGAGTCGAGATCGCGCCGAACAGCGCCTTTTATCCCTACAACCACAGCTTCGAAGCCGGAAAGCCGATCCAGACGCAGCCGCTGTTCACGCGATCTGGAATTTCCGTCGGGGATGACGCCTGGCTCGGGTTCGGCGTAATTCTGCTCGACGGCGCGCATATTGGCGAGGGGGCAGTGATCGGTGCCGGATCGGTGGTTACCTCTGCTATACCGGCCAACGCCATTGCCACTGGAGCGCCGGCACGGGTGGTGCGGTACCGCGAAGCGCCTCGAGAGCAGCTCGACACCGTGTCATAGGCCAGATGTTCACATACTTCCCACACGTGTCGAGCAGGGATTGACTAGACTGCTCAGACCTCTTCGCATCGGGGTTTTAGAGGGTGACAGCACAGACAGCTTCGGGTGACGTCCCAATCGTGCACATCCGTGCCACCAAAGGGTGGGCGCCGCTGTCGATCAGTGAACTGTGGCAGTACCGGGAAGTCATCTACTTCCTGGCGTGGAGGGAGCTCAAGAGCCGATACAAGCAGACGGTGTTCGGCGCCTCCTGGGCCATCTTCCAGCCCCTCGTGCAGATGCTGATCTTCAGCGTCATCTTCGGAAAGGTGGCCAAGATTCCGTCCGACGGGATCCCCTATCCCATCTTCAGCTACGCGGCGCTGGTACCGTGGACGTTCTTCGCCAACAGCATCAACAAGGCGGCCGCCAGCCTGGTGGGCGGCTCCAGCATGGTGAACCGCATCTACTTTCCGCGGCTCGCCCTGCCGCTGTCCACCGTGCTGGCGACCATGTTCGACTTCGTGCTCGCGTTCTCGGTGCTGCTGGTGATGATGGTGTATTACGGCGTGTACCCCACCGGCAACGTGGTGTGGCTGCCCTTGCTCCTGCTGCTGGCGGTAGCGACGTCACTAGGGGTGTCGCTGTCGCTCGCCGCCATGAACGTCCAGTTCAGGGACGTCCGGCACGTGCTGCCGTTTCTCATCCAGGCCTGGATGTATGCTACGCCGGTGGTCTATCCCGCCAGCATGATCCACGACCCCTTCTGGCGGCTGATCTATTCGCTGAACCCCATGGTCGGCGTGGTGGAAGGGTTCCGCTGGGCACTGCTGGGCACGAACACGGCGCCCGGGCCCAGCATTCTGATCTCTGCTGCCGTCGCGGTGACGATTCTGATCGGCGGAGCCTACTACTTCAAACGTATGGAGCGGACGTTCGCCGATGTGGTATAGGAGCATTCGATGACCGAGGTAGCAATTCAGGCCCAGGGCATCTCGAAAGAGTACTACATCGGCGCGATCCAGGCCGGCAAGCTCACCCTGCAGGAGAAGCTGGCAAGGGGTATCGCCCGGCCGTTCCGGCGAATCGCTGGCCTCGCCAGAGGTCAGGCGGCCGCCGCCGCGGACCTCGACGAATCTTTCTGGGCGCTTGCAGGACGTCTCGTTCACCATCAATGAAGGCGAGCGGGTCGCCATCATCGGCCGAAACGGCGCGGGGAAGAGCACGCTGCTGAAGATCCTGGCACGCGTCACGGAGCCGACTAGAGGAACCGCCATGGTGCGGGGGAGGATGGGCTCGCTGCTCGAGGTGGGCACGGGTTTCCATCCCGAGCTCAGCGGCCGCGATAACGTCTTCCTCAATGGCTCGATTCTAGGAATGCGCGAGGCCGAGGTGCGGGCGAAGTTCGACGAGATCGTGGCCTTCTCGGAGGTCGAGAAGTTCATCGACACCCCCGTCAAGCATTACTCCAGCGGCATGAGGGTACGGCTCGCGTTCTCGGTGGCCGCCCACCTCGAGCCGGAGGTGCTCATTGTCGACGAGGTCTTGTCGGTGGGCGACGTAAGCTTTCGCAAGAAATGCATGGACCAGCTTCACAAGGTGACGGGCCGAGGGGCTACGGTGCTGGTGGTGTCGCACAACGCACAGACCATCGTCAGCCTCTGTGATCGGGCCATCTGGCTGGAGCAGGGCCGGGTGGTGGAGGACGGTGACGTCTCGGAAACGGTGACCAAGTACCTGGGGCAGGGCATGGGCCTGTCCGTCGACCGTTCCTGGCCCGCAGAGACGGCCCCGGGCGGTGATTTCGCCCGTGTGCGCGCGATGCGGGTAGTAACGGAGTCGGGGAAGACCACCGACTGCATCGACGTTCGGGAAGCCTTCTGCGTCGAGTGCGAGGTAGAGGTACTGCAGCCGGGATCACGGCTTCATCGTCAAGTACGACGTCTTCAACGGCGACGGCACCCAGGCATTCTCCTCTCTGGACGTCAACAACCCCATGTGGCACAACCACCCCTGGCCGGTCGGCAAGACCACAGTCCGCATGTGGGTGCCGGCCAACTTCCTGCAGGTCGACATGTATTCCATCGACCTCATCCTGTGGGCGTGGGAGCCGCGGCAGGAGCTGCAATGCCATGAGCGGAGCGTTCTCTGCTTCCACATGATGGATCAACACGACGGGACGACCGCACGGGGCCGATTCGTCGGTCATATGAACGGTGTGGTGAGGCCGCTGCTGAAATGGGATATGGAGACAGAAGGGTCGTCTACCGACGTTGCTGAACGGCACCAGCTCCCATTTCGCGACAAGAACCGGGCTCCCGCTTTCGCCGGGCTGAGAGCAACCGCGTGGATCCGACGTCGAAGCTTTCCAGCCGTTCCGCGCGCGTCCTCCGATGGGCAGGGTTCTCATTGGCCTGGGTCGGCGGCCTGCTGCTGCTGATCACGCTGCTTGGGGAGTTTACCTCTTTAGGAAACTACGGCGACACGCCACCAAAGCAGTGGGACACCTTCGATACCGCTCTGGCGTCACGCACGCCTACCTTCGACTCCATACTCACCGCGGCCCGGCAACGAGCTGGCGACAATGCCGGCGACAACGCGCGGATGAATGCCCTGTACGACGTTGTCACCATGCGGTTCACCCACGGAACTGCCTCGCACAACCTGTTCTCGAACTGGATTCTATGGCTGAAAGGCCTCGTCCGGCCGCAGCCGGCGAACATCAAAAGCTCCCGGATACTGGTGGGCAAGGGCCATTCAGGCCTCTGCGGCCAGGTGGCTCAGCTTCTTGCGGATCTTGCCCGGAGCGACGGGATCCGAGCCCACGTCGTGCAACTGAACGGGCATGTGGTCATGGAAGCCTTCTACGATGGCGCGTGGCACCTGTACGACGTCGATTCAGAGGTGCCGGCGCCCCGCAGTGACATCGCGCCGAAAAGCGTCGACGAACTCATCGCGGCCCCGGGGCTGCTGTCGCAGATGTACCGCGATCACAATCCGAAGATCCCTCCGCTGATCCTGAGTACCGAAGACAACTACATCGGCGATCAGGACGCTGCGAAGACGCGCTTCGAACACCTGACCGAACGTGCTGAAGTACATCATACCCGTGGCATTCCTTCTCGGCAGGGTTACTCGTGATCATCTGGACTCGGAATGGGTCGCCGGGATGGCGGTCTCTGGCAATGGACCGCTCTGA
>CAWGGV010000007.1:0-214555 GCA_963822255.1 uncultured Gammaproteobacteria bacterium | reverse complement strand
GCGGGCAAAGCGTTTGGTCCAGTGGGCGCGGCGCTGCTGGCCCTGGTTTGAGATCTCGAAGCCGTAGCCGGACGAGGCGCTGGATTCGCCGATCAGCCGGAACCCGGGCTGGTCCGGCGGCAACGTCAGATACACCTGGCTGGCGCCGCCCGACGCCAGATATTCGATCCGCGCCTCCACCTGCCAGACGGTCTGCTGAGCCCCCGGCCGGAACGGGATGTGGTACGCCTGGTGACGGTAGACGGCGATGCCCAGGCCGAGGCCGAGCAGCACCAGGACGAAGAACAGAAAGGGCCCTCGTTGGGTCATCGAGTCAGCGTCGGCTCACTGGGCGCCTGCCTTGAAGGCGGGCTGCACGTGCTTACGCGCCACATCCACCAGCGCCACGTCGGTGAGGAAGTTCCTGCCCAGCACGAGTGGATACTGCTGATCCGGCTGAGTCATCAGGGCGAACTCCACCGTCTCTCTGACGTCGCCGAGCTGCACGCGCAGCTCGACCATCGGGCGCTTGTCGTCGCGGACCCTGGCGACCCGCTTGAGAGGGCGCTCGACGCTGCTGGTCTCCTTGGCGGTCTGCAGGCCGAAACGCAGCCACTTGTTGCCGTCGCGCTCGAACTCGACCACGTCGTGCACGTTCAGCAGACTGTGGCTGGCGCCTGGATCGATGCGCGCCTCGAAGAACTCAGCCAGCGGCTCCACCCACACGCGCTCCACCTCGCCCACCACGAGCTTATCGCCGCTCACCACGACCCGCTGCACGTGGGGCGTCTCGCACTGGGTGGTGACGGTCGCCGCCGCCGGCGGGGCCGGGCACAGGACCTTCATCTGCGCCGGCAGGTCGCCCAGGCGCTGCTGCAGATCGTCCAGCCGGCTCTCGAGCGCCTGAGCCTCGGCGCCGCGCTGGGCCTGCAGGCTGTCGCCGTCCGCCATGGCCTGGTGCACGTCCGACAGCTCGGTCTGCAGCAGCCGCAGGCGGATCTGCATTTCCGCCAGGGTGTCGAGCATGGCCTGGTTCGTCCGCTGCGCGGCGCAGCCGCCCAGCAGGGCCAGCGCTGCCAGCACGCCAAGACGCCGCCACGGCCGTGCCGCGACGGCGCGCCGTGCTGCCGTTGGAGCTGTCTTCCTCATGAAACCGGGTCGACCATCGGGATTGCAGACAAGTCTACTTGCCGGTCTGAGCCCTTGATACTGTATAAAAACACAGGTTACCATTTGCGCCATGGTGGACAAGGGTTTTCAGGCACAGGGCTCGGGCCGTCGACGTCGCGTACTCGACGGCGAGCGCACCGTGATGAAGGGCCGCGGCGCCGCCAGCAACACGCCCAGCCGGTTTCTGTCGAGCCGCAGCGTGAGCGAAAGCGACGGTTGGGAGCGGGCAGAAGACGCGCAGCCGGCGGGCGTGGCCACCGAGCTCGGCCCCGACCTCACGCGCCGGCTCATCACACGCAACCAGTCGCCGGACATCCCCTTCGATCGCTCCATCAACCCCTACAAGGGTTGCGAACATGGGTGCATTTACTGCTTTGCCCGTCCCACCCATGCCTATCTGGATCTCTCACCGGGAATCGACTTCGAGACCCGCATCTTCTACAAGACCAACGTCCGCGAGACGCTCACCGCCGAGCTCGCGCGGCCCGGCTATCGTTGCCGGCCCATTGCCATGGGAACCAACACCGATCCCTATCAGCCGGCCGAGAAGATTCGCCGGGTGACGCGCACCGTGCTCGAGGTGCTGCTCGAGCACGATCACCCGGTGAGCATCGTCACCAAGGGCCAGCTCATCCTGCGCGACCTCGATTTGCTCGGCGAGCTCGCGCGCCGCGGCCTGGTGTCGGTGGCCGTGAGCCTGACGACCCTCGACAACGAGCTGAAGGCGCGGCTCGAGCCTCGCGCAGCCGGCCCCGCGGCGCGGCTGCGTGTGCTCCGCGAGCTATCGTCGGCCGGTGTGCCAACCGGAGTGATGGTCGCGCCGGTCATACCTTTCCTGAACGATCACGAGATCGAAGCCATGGTGCAGGCGGCGGCAGAGGCGGGCGCGCGCAGTGCCAACTACATCCTGCTGCGCTTGCCGCTGGAGGTGAAAGACCTGTTCGAGGAGTGGCTGAACGTCCACTATCCGCTGCGCGCGGAGCGGGTCATGAACGCCATTCGCGCCTCCCGCGGCGGCAAGGCCTACGACGCCGCCTGGGGCCGACGCATGCGCGGCGACGGCGTCTTCGCCGACCTCATCGCCCGGCGCTTTCAGGGCGCTGCGCGCAAGCACGGCCTGCTGCGCGAGCAGCGCGGCCAGAACGAGCTTCGCACCGACCTGTTCCGTCCCCCGGGCCGCAGCCAGCTGGATCTGTTCTGAGTCGGATCGCTTCCGAATCGGATCTGGTCTGATCGGATCTGCTCCGAACTGGCCCTCCGGGTGGATCCGGCCGGCCTGGTGGACGCGGCGCCGGAATTGGGCAAGCATGCCGCCTTCCTGCAGCATCCGGTGCAGACCGTGGCCCACGACATCGACTTCCAGCACCGCCACAAGTGGTTGCGCATCCACATCACCGACGACGGCGCGCTGGAGCTCTACCTGGACAACTGTCTGCGCAAGCGGCGGCTGCCGGGAGAGCGGGAGCCCCGGTACGTGTGGACCAACGTCGAGCTGGAGTGGGAAGAGCACCACTACGTGGAGGTTCGGTTCTGGCCGAGCGAGCGGCGCCTGCGGGTGGACGTGAATGGTTCGCCGGTGCTGGAAAGGCAGCTCGCGGGCTGATCCCAGGCTGAGCATGGTCGCCTGCTGATCGCGGCCGCCGATCCGGTATGATCGAAATGCGAATGGTCGGCATGTTCTCGTTGTCTAAATCGCACGGCTCCGACCCCGCTCACCGGGAGGCACCATGGAAGACACCCCACGCGAAGACATGCTCGCCCTGCTGGAGCGCCAGCGCCAGGCATGGCTGAGTGAAGGTGACGTCAGCGCAGCGACCCGCCGGGACCGTCTGGAACGGGCCGTCGACGTGCTGAAGACCCACCAGCAGCGGCTGGTGGACGCCATGAGCGCGGATTTCGGGCATCGCAGCGAGCACCAGTCCCTGTTCACCGACGTGGCGGGCTCCATCGGCCCGCTGCGGCACGCGCAGAAGCACCTCGAGCGCTGGATGCGCCCGGAGAAGCGCAAAGTGGGCCCGTTCCCGCTGAATCTGCTGGGCGCCCGAGCGCGGGTGGAATATCAGCCGCTGGGAGTGGTCGGGGTGATCAGCCCGTGGAATTTCCCGGTGAACCTCACGTTCACACCCCTCGCCGGCATACTGGCGGCCGGCAACCGCGCGCTGATCAAGCCGTCCGAGTACACGCCGGCCACCTCCGAGGCCATGGCCGAGGTCATCGCCGGCGCGTTCGACAAGACGGAGATCGCCGTGGTCACCGGTGGTGCCCGCACCGGCGGCGACTTCTCGTCGCTGCCGTTCGATCACCTGCTGTTCACCGGCGCCACCTCGGTGGCACGCCACGTCATGCGCGCGGCGTCCGAGCACCTGGTGCCGGTGACCCTGGAGCTGGGGGGCAAATCGCCGGTGGTGGTGGGCCGCTCCGCGGATCTCGACAAGACCACCGGTTCCATCATGACCGGCAAGATGCTCAACGCCGGCCAGATCTGCCTGGCGCCCGACTACGTATTCGTCCCGCGGGAGCGCATGGACGCCTTCGTCTCGTCCACCGAGCGCTCGGTGGCCCGCATGTACCCGACCTTGCTCGACAACCCGGACTACACCTCGATCATCAACCAGCGGCATTTCGAACGCCTGTCCGGCTACGTCGAGGAAGCGCGGAGCGGCGGTGCCAGGGTGGTCGAGGTGAACCCGGCGGGCGAGGATTTCCGCCAGCAGCCCCACCACAAGATGCCGCCGACGCTCATCCTCGACCCCGACGACGGCCTCGCCGTCATGCAGGACGAGATCTTCGGCCCGATCCTGCCGGTGAAGGGCTACGACCGGCTGGACGAAGTGATCGACTACGTCAACGGCAGGCCGCGGCCGCTGGGATTGTATTACTTCGGCAGCGATGGCGCCGAGGAGCGGCAGGTGCTCACCCGTACCACCTCCGGCGGGGTGACCGTCAACGACGTCATCATGCACGTCGCCCAGGAAGATCTGCCGTTTGGGGGGGTGGGAGCGTCCGGCATGGGCGCCTATCACGGTTTCGACGGCTTCCGGACTTTCAGTCACGCCCGCGCCGTGTTCTCCCAGAGCCGGTTCAACGTGGCGGAGCTGGCCGGGCTGCGGCCGCCGTACGGCGAGAAGCTGCTGAAGGCCGTCCGCCAGCAGATGCGCTAGCGCAGCGCGTCCCTGACCCGTGTCGACCATGAGCAGCAGCACGCCGACGCCGATCGACCACGGCACCGAGTCCTTCGGGACCCTGGGCTACGCGGTGCTGCGTGGCCTCGTGCCCGGCGAGGTGTGCGACAGCGTGGCCGCGGCGGTGCAGGCGTCTCTGAACCCGGTGCTCGCGCCCGCCGAGTTCGAGGCGGAGGTGGGCTACCCGGGCGCCCCGGACAGCCGCCAGGCGGCCGGCGGCGACACGCCGCGCAGGCTCCTGGCCGCGTACTCACGCTTCCCCGGGCTCCGTCCCGTCGCCACCGGCGGGGCGCTCGCCGGGCACCTGAAATCGATCATGGGCACGGAACGAGTGATGCTGTCTCAGTGTCATCACAATTGCGTGATGACCAAGTCGGCCGATTTCAGCAGCGTGACCTTATGGCATCAGGACATCCGCTACTGGTCGTTCGAGCGTCCGGAGCTGGTATCCGCCTGGCTTGCCCTCGGCGACGAGACCGAGGAAAACGGCGCGTTGCGGCTCATCCCAGGCACCCACCGCCAGGTGCTGGCCCCGGGGCGGCTCGACGAAGCGCGCTTCCTCCGGCCCGAGCTGCCGGAGAATCAGGCGCTTATCCACGAGGCGAAAACGGTGGAGCTCTGTCGAGGCGACGTGCTGCTGTTTCACTGCCGGGCGTTCCACGCCGCCGGCCGAAACCTCACCGGGCGGGTGAAGCTGTCGGCGGTGTTCACCTACCATGCCGAGGACAACCGGCCGCTGCCTGGAACCCGCTCGGCGCAATACGCGAGCATTCCGCTGTAGGACGATGCCGGACGACCGCGAAACCCAGAACCTGTTCCGGGAGGCCATGAGCGACGTGGTGCCCCTCTCCGGCAGGAAAGCCGGCAAGCCGTTCCACGAGCGCGTCGCCCCGGAGCCCGAGCTGCGCGAAGCCACGCCGGCCCAGCTCGAGCGGCGCGAGGCCGCCGAGGGCCGCCGCCCGGCCTCGGCCGCGGAGGATCCGAACTACCTGACCCTCGGCGAGGTGGCTCTGGTGGATCCGCGGGACACGCTGGCCTGGAAGAAGGACGGCGTGCAGAACGAGGTGTTCAAGAAGCTGCGAAACGGCGGCTACCCGCTCGACGCCAGGCTCGACCTCCACCGTCATACCGTGCGCCAGGCTCGCAGAGCCGTCTTCGAGTTCCTGGCCGTGGCGCGGCGCAAGGGCTGGCGGACCCTGCTCATCGCTCACGGCCGCGGCGAGAAGAGCCCGATCCCGGCACGGATCAAGAGCTTCGTCGCCCATTGGCTGGGACAGGTGCCGGACGTGATCGCCTACCACAGCGCGTCCCGCCAGCACGGCGGCACCGGTGCCGTGTACGTGATGCTGAAGAAGACCCCGGAGGCGCGCGAGGAGGCACGGGAGCGCCATGGCCAGAAGAGCGGGGAAATCGCTCCTACAGCCCGTGACCGCTGACGAGCGCGGCGAACTCGCCGGGCGCGAGCGGCTTGCTGAAGTAGAAACCCTGCATCTGGTTGCAGGCGTGAGCGGTCAGATAGGCTTGCTGCTGCTCGGTCTCCACCCCTTCGGCGACGACGGTGACCGAGAGGCTCCGGCCGAGGGCGATGATGGCTTCGGTGATCGCCCGGTCCTTCGTGTCGGCCGGCGGCTCCCGCACCAGAGAGCCGTCCACCTTGATGGTGTCGATCGGGGAACGCTTGAGCTGCGACAGCGACGAGTATCCCGTGCCGAAGTCGTCGATGGCGACCCGGACCCCCAGCTCCTTCATGTCCTTCAGCACCTTCACCGCGCGCTCGGTGTGGTGGATCACCATGGCCTCGGTAATCTCGAGCTCGAGCAGATGCGCCGGCAGGCCGGAGGCGGCGAGGGCATGGGTGATATCGTCGATCAGGGCGGGGTCGTTGAACTGCCGCTGGGACAGGTTCACGGAGAGGCACAGCGGCGGTAGCCCCTGGCGCTGCCACTCCATGCTCTGGGTGCAGGCCGTGTGCAACACCCAGCGGCCGATGGGTACGATCAGGCCGCACTCCTCGGCAATGGGAACGAACCGCATCGGCGCCACCGCGCCGAGCTCCTCGTTATCCCAGCGCAGCAGCGCCTCCACCCCGGAGATCTGCCCGCTCTGCAGGTCGAGCTTCGCCTGATACTGCAGTGAGAACTCCTCGCGTTCCAGGGCGCGGCGGAGCTGGGTCTCGACGGTGAGACGCTCCAGCGACTGCGCCTTGATGTCCGTGGAGTAGAACTGGAAGTTGTTCTTGCCCTGCTCCTTGGCCAGATACATGGCGATGTCGGCGTTCTTCATGAGCGACTTTTCGTCGTTGGCGTCGGCCGGGAACATGCTGATGCCGACGCTGGCCGTGACCCGGCACTCCTGACCCAGCACCGGCACCGGCTGGATGGCAGTGGCGAGTAGCTTGCGCGCCACCGTGGCTACCTGGTGCGCAGCGGCGATTTCCTGCACCAGCACCACGAACTCGTCGCCGCCGAGCCGGGCGATGACATCGCTGGCTCTGAGGCAACGCTTGAGGCGCGCGGCCATTTCCTTGAGCAGCTCGTCTCCGGCCTCGTGGCCCAGGGTGTCGTTGACCACCTTGAAGCGGTCGAGGTCCACGAACAGCACCGCGAACTGACGTTGGTACCGGCGCGCGGACTCGAGGGCCATATTCAGAAGCTGGCTGAACATCACCCGGTTGGGCAGCCCGGTCAGGGCGTCGTGGGTGGCCAGATACTGGGCGCGTTCCTCCGCCCGCCGCCGCTCCTCTTCGAGATCGAACCGCTCGAGGGCGAATACGATGTTGTCCGCCATGCGCTGCAACAGGGCGAGCACCTCCTCGTCGAACGTTCGCTTCTGCCCCGAGTACAGCACCAGGATGCCCTCCGCGGCACCGTCCCGCAGCAGCGGAATGGCGGCCCCGGACTTGATACCGGCCGCGGCGGCGGCCTCGTGCCAGTGCGCGGTGCGGGGATCCTTCTGGAAGTCTTCGGAAATCGCCGTGGTCCCGTCGCGGAGCGCGCAGGCGGCGAGACCGCGGCCCTCGGGCCGTTGGGGATCGATCGACACCGGCACGTGCTTCAGGTCTTCGCCGATGACGCCGGTGGCCGCTGCCACCTCCAGCCACTCGCAGTCCGGCTGGGGCAGCAGGACGGCGGCGGTCAGGAATTGGCCGCCGTGAACGGCGGCATCGCACACCTGCTGGTAGAGCTCCTGGACAGATTTCACCCGCAGGATGGCTTCGTTGGTGCTGGAGAGCGCCGCGAACATGCGGGTCAGGCGGAGGATCGCCCGTTCGGCGCGGATGCGCTGGGCGACGTCGCGGGAGATGCTGACGATCATGTGCCTGCCGTCGATCTCGATGGCCCGCCGGCGCACCTCGACCATGGTGCGCTGCCCGTCCCGGTCCCGCGCGGGGATCTCTTTGACGATGCCCTCGTCGCCGGCGTCGATGACGGCCTGATAGCTCTGCCGAAGCTGCTCGGGCGAGGCCAGCAGCACCGCCTGGGGGCCCATCCGCAGCAGCTCCTCGCGCTGGTATCCCGACTGCCGCACGGCGGCGTCGTTGGCGTAGAGAAAGCGCAGGTCCACCGGATCGGTGAGGTAAACGGGATCGGGCGAGGCGTCGATGGCGGCGCGGAACCGCGACAGGTCCTCTTCCCGCTGCTTCTGCACCGGTGATGTCGCAGGCGATACCGCGGTAGCCGGTGAACGTCCCTCCGCCGTCGTGGAGGGGCAGGCCGCTCACGGTGATGTACCAGTGCTCGCCGTCGCTGCGGGTGCCCTTCAGCACCACGTCGCGGAACGGCTGCCGGGCCGTCACCAGGGCCCTGTGCGCGGGCCATCCTCCGGGATTCAGAATCTCCAGCCCGCTTTCCCAGAGCCGTCGGCCGAGTAGCCCGTCAGCCGCCTGCCCGCCGGCGGTGCCTTCCCTGCGGACGCCGATGAACCTGAGGTCGGCGTCCTGTTCCCAATACCAGCCACCGACCAGCGACGCGAGCTCGCCCCAGGTGAGGGTTGAAGCGGCCGTCTGGCCGGGCCGCTGCCCGGCATCTCCCGTGCGGTCTGCGGACATACGCTGGGTCGCATTTTTTGCTCGTTCCGCAGAGAAGCATAGTACGCGGCGAAGAAAACGTGCTGCGGAGTCGTCAGGCGGCTGGCCTATCTGCGGACGCTCCACGAGCCGCGAACTCGGCGATTCGCGCGCGGCCGGCCGCACTGGCGCCGGCCAGCAGCGCCTCGACCACGGCTCGCACGTCGGCTGGCGCCCGCTCCGGCCGACCGGCGTCGAAGGGCGGCTGCGGCGCGTATTCCAGAGCGAGCTGGAGCCGCATGGCCAGGGCTTCTCCGTCGAGGGCCGCGATGACGGCGAGCGCCAGGTCGATGCCGGCGGTGACCCCGCCGCCGGTGATGACGTTGCCGTCGCGGACCACCCGGGCGTCGTCCACGCGGACCCCTGGAAAGCGCGCCAACGACTCGCGCCAGTACCAGTGACAGGCCGCCCGCCGACCCTCCAGCAACCCCGCGGCGGCCAGAATGATCGATCCCGTGCACACGGACGTGACGAACCGGGCTCGGGTGCCGAGTCGGCGGATCTCGGCGAGGAAGTCGGCATCGTCGATGGCGTCCGCCGTGCCGAAGCCGCCGGGCACGCACAGCACGTCGCAGCCGTCGAGGTCGGCAAGCCGCGGCAGCCCGGCGAACGTCAGCCCGTCGAGGGCGAGGTCGCCGCCGGCGCGGCTCGCCACCTGCACCTCGGAGCCGGGCACCCGGGAGAAGAACTGGTGCGGCGCGGTGAAATCCAGTTGGGTGGTCCCCGGGTAGACGGGGATGATGAAACGCGTGGTGGGTTCGCTCATGGTTCCTCCAGCCGGTGGCTTGACGGTGGCATTATGGCGCCGCCATGATGTGTCCGGAATGACATGTTTTCCACGATTCAAGCCAACATGCCGCCGCCGGGCCCCGCTTCGGCCACCGGTCGAGCTGGCTGCGCGAGGGGCGTGCCCGTGACCCGGCAGGTGGTCGTACCGGTGTTTCCGCGCTTCCAGATCCTGGACGTGACCGGGCCCGCTGCGGTATTCGAGGCGGCGGGCCGTTTCGCGGCGCCTGCCGGCTATGCGGTAACGCTGGTTTCCCTCGACGGCGGGCAGGTGACCAGCTCGGGCGGGCTGACCGTCGACACCCGTCCAGTGACGGACGCGCCGCGCCCCGACATCCTGCTGGTGCCGGGCGGCGTCGGCACCCGCCATCCGCCGCCGGACGGCAGGCTGGTGTCGTATCTGCAGCACAGCGCCGCCGCTAGCCGGCGGGTCGCCAGCGTCTGCACCGGCGCATTTCTGCTGGCCCGGGCCGGCCTGCTGGACGGCCGCCGCGCCACGACCCACTGGCGCCACGCTGCCAGCCTGGCGCGCCGGTACCCGGCGGTGACCGTGCTGGCGGACCGGATCTGGATCAACGACGGTCGCTACTGGACCTCGGCCGGCGTTTCCGCGGGGATCGATCTGGCGCTGGCGCTGGTGACGGAGGAACTCGGCGGCGACGTGGCCAGGCAGTGCGCCCGTGAGGTGGTGGTCTACTATCAGCGGCCGGGCGGGCAGTCGCAGTTCTCCACCCTGGAAGCTCTCGCCGAGCCCGGCGGCCGGTTCGCGCCGCTGCTCGCCTGGATTCGCGGTAACGTCCATCTGCCCCACCGGGTGGAGGATCTGGCGGCGCGGGCGGCCATGAGCCCGCGCAACTTCTCCCGGCGGTTCCGCCGGGAAGTGGGCCACACGCCGGCGGAGGCGGTGAGGCAGATGCGCCTGGAGGTGGCCCGCACACTGGTGGAAACCACTGATGCGCCCATCGCACGGGTCGCCCGGCAGACCGGGTTCGGCAATCTGGAGAACATGCGGCGGGTGTTTCTGAAGAGCCTGGGACAGTCGCCGCGGGCGCTCAGAAGCGCCCTCCGGCCGGCCCAGCGGCCGTAGCCGCTGGCAGCCCGTTCACACTCGACCCTTGTCCAGCTCGAGCTTGCCGCGGGCCAGGTTCAAGCGCAGGGTGTCGTTGCCCCCTTCCGCGAGCCGCAGGCTGCGTACCCGACGGTAGAGGACGGCCAGCGGATGGTGCTCGATCAGCGCCGCCCCGCCGACGAGCTGGATGGCGGTGTCCACCACCCGGCCGACCGCCTCGGTGGCGAAGACCTTGCACGCGATGCCTTCGTTGATGACGTTCTCGCCCGCGTCCGCCAGCCGGGCGGTGCGGTAGACCATGCTGCGCGCGGCGAACGCATCGATCCGCCCTTCCGCATAGCGCAGCCGCACCCCCTCCCTGGCGCCGCGGGTCTGGCCTTTGCGGTCGCTCTGAGACAGGTGACCGGTGAGGTAGTCCAGCACCCAGCGCATCGCGCCCACGCAATGCGCGGCAATGGCGAGACGGGTGTCGCCGATCTGCCTCATCGCGCGGGGCATGCCCTCGCCGGGCGCTCCCACCAGATGACTGTCCGGCACCCGCACGGCGTCGAACCGGAAGGCAGCGTGATGGCTGCCGTCCAGCGACGCGAACGTGCGCTCGACGACCACGCCGGGCAGGTCGGTGTCGATCACCACCACGGCGGGACCTTCGTCCTCCACCTGGACCAGCGTGTTGATGAAATCGGCCTGGGCGCCGCCGGTGACGAAAGACTTCTGCCCGCTGATCACGAGCTGGTTGCCCATGCGGCTGGCGCGGGTGGGCGCGGGGGCGTCGTCGGGCTCGGTGAAGCCGAACGCACCGCGCTTCTCGCCGGCCAGCAGCGGCGCGAGATGCGAGCTTCTGAGCGGCTCTTCCACCCCGGCCAGCACCCCCGGACCCGGCCCGAACACCGCGTCCTGGAACGGCGCGTTCAACGCCGCCAGCTCGTCGCGGACGATGGTCAATGCCAGCACGGAGGCCTCCGTGCCGCCGAAAGCCCGGGGCTGGGTCATCTGGAAGAAACCGGCCGCCCTGGAGGCGGCCACGATCTCCCGGCGGGCGTCGGCCGGATCCATGGCCTGCCGCGGCTCGAGCTCGGCGGCGGCAAAGGTACGGATCCGCGACACCAGGTCGCGCTGCGCCGCATCGATCAGCTCGGGCATCTGGTGCCTCCCATCGCTATGCCGCTGCCGTCGGCGCCACCAGAACGAGGACGATCAGCATCAGACACAGCACCATCAATCCCACCGCGTAGAGCAGCAGGCTCTCGCGTCGGGCCTGACCCTGCAGGAAACGCTCGACCTCTTCGGGCGTTCGCGCTGCGATGGAAGAGGTGAGCCGGTAGCGGGTGACGCCGTCGGGGCGGCGCGGCAACTTCACGAACAGCTCCGGAGTCGCCTCCAGCCGGTTGTTCACCTCGGCGAACGAGATCCCGGTATGACGCGCGATCTGGGTCGGATGCAGTGCCTCGTTCGGGTACTCCAGGAAGCTCCGGTAGATGTCCTGCAGCCGCCGCAGCTTGCCCCGGAAGCGGAACGTGATGGGAATGAAGCCGAGCATCATGGCGGAGCAGAGTCCTTGGAGTCGAAGCCGCTGTACGGCGGGATTATACAGGCTTGCGGGCGACGAAGACGGCCCTGGCCGGCGCAGGGTGACCCTCCGTCGTGAGCCCGGGGCGGCGCGGGTCGAGGGCGTCCGCCAGCGACTGAGAGCGCATCCACTCGGTGCTGCGCTGCTCGTCCGTGGTGGTGACGGTCACGTCCACCAGCCGCGGGTCTTCGAAGCCGGCCGTCTCGAGCCAGCGCCCCATGACACCGGTGGTGGGGACGATCCGGACGTTGCGCATTCTGGCGTAGCGGCCGGTGGGGGTCAGCGGTTCCGGCGCTTCCACCACCAGCGACTCCAGCACCACCTGACCGCCGCGCCGCGTGTGCTGGAACAGGGCGGCCGCATGGGCCTGGGGCTCGCGCCGGTGATAGACCACGCCCATGCTGAACACGGTGTCGAACTCCGCGTCCGGCAATTCCTCGAACCGCACCGGCAGCACGTGATGGGGCATGCCGGGCAGGTAGCGGCTGATCGCCTGGTGCTGCAGGCAGAACAGCACCATGGGATCCACCCCCACCACCTCGGCGGCTCCGGCTTCCAGCATGCGCCAGCCGAAGTAGCCGTTGCCGCAGCCCACGTCCAGCACCCGCCGCCCGGCCAGAGGCGCCAGGTGCGGGGCCACGCGGCGCCATTTCCAGTCGGAGCGCCACTCGCTGTCGACGTGGACGCCGAACAGCGAGAACGGACCCTTGCGCCAGGGCTGCAGGGCCATCAGCGCGCCGCGCAGCCGCGTGCGTGCCGCGCCATCCGCCTGGCCCTCCACGGTGACCCGTTCGCCGAAGCTTCGCCCGGTGACGGAAAGGCGCGGCAGCGCGTCCAGCGCCGCGCGCCAGCGGGGCAGATCCCCGTGTGCCTGCGGCACTGCGTGTGCCTGCGGCGCGAGGCGCAGCGCGACCACGGGCGCCAGCGGCTGGAGGTCCGTCGGCAGCGGCATCTCGGGCGTCACGGCCGCGCCAGCAAGGATGCCCAGTTCAGGCACCGATACCACGTCTCCACCCGGCTGAACCCCGCCCCGCGGAGCCGCGCGACGTGCGCCTCCTCGGTGTCGACGTCCATCACGCTCTCGAGAGCGGTGCGTTTCTGGCTGATCTCCAGCTCCGAGTAGCCGTTGGCCCGCTTGTAGTCGAGGTGGGTCGCCTCGAAATCCTGCTGAGTCACCGGATCGTCGAAGCGGACCTTCTCGGACAGCACGAGCAGCCCCTCGGGCTCCAGGGCCTCGCGGATTCGCTGCAAGAGGGGAACGCGGTCCGCCTGCGGCAGAAACTGCAGCACGTAGTTCAACGCGACCACGCGACACGGCTCGAGCGCCAGCGATCGGATGTCGCTACAGACGAGGCTGACGCGCGGGTCCGCGAGCAACGTCCGTGCCCGCTCGATCATGGGTTCCGAGGCGTCTACGGCGGTGATCGAGCAGGGCAGGTCGCCGACGTGGCGCAGCGCCGCCAGCGAGGTGGCGCCGAGGGAGCAGCCGAGATCGTAGAGGCGGGGCGTCCGCCGGCTGGCCAGGAGCTCGCGGGCGGCCAGCAGCCCGGTAACCGCAATCACCGTGTCGTAGCCAGGCACGGAGCGCCGGATCATGTCGGGAAACACGGCGGCCACCTTGTCGTCGAAGGCGAAATCGGCGACCTGGCCGCGCCGGCGCCGGTAGACGCGGTCACGGCCACTCACAGTCAGACCCATAGCAAATTCTAAACATACGCATGGTAACCTTCGTGGTTTCGTCGACCAGCCCGCGAACTCATGGCCAGCGTCGCTCAGCAACCGCCCGCGCTCGACAGCCCGGATCTGTACATCAACCGCGAGCTGTCGCTGCTCGAGTTCGACCGGCGCGTGCTGGCGCAGGCCAAGGACGAGGAGTTGCCGCTGCTCGAGCGGCTGCGGTTCCTGTGCATCGCCGCCACCGTGCTGGACGAATTCTTCGAGATCCGGGTGGCGGGGCTCAAGCAGCAGGAAGTGTACGGCGCCACCCGGCGCGGGCCGGAAAACATGAGTCCTTCCGAGCAGCTTCGCGCCATCACCGAAGTGTGCCACGGCATGGTGGCGGAGCAATATCACGTGCTGAACGCGGCCCTGTTGCCGCGGCTCGTCAGCGAGGGCATCCGCGTCCTGCCGGTGGAGGACTGGAGCCCGCGTCAGCAGCAATGGCTGAAGCGCTACTTCAACCGCGAGATCGCGCCGATCATCAGCCCCATCGCGCTCGATCCGGCGCACCCGTTTCCGCAGCCGCTCAACAAGAACCTGGCGTTCATCATCTCGCTGGAAGGCGAGGATGCGTTCGGCCGGCGGCTCGGCCGCGCCATTGTCCAGGCGCCCCGCTCGTTGCCGCGCATCGTCACCCTGCCGGCGAGCTGTGCCGACTCGCCCCACGAGTTCGTGCTGCTGACGTCCATTATCGAAGCCTACGTGGACGAGCTGTTTCCAGGAATGCGCGTGTCCGGCTGCTACCAGTTCCGGGTGACCCGCAACAGCGACCTGTTCGTCGACATGGAAGAAGTCGTCGACCTGCTGCGGGCGGTGGAAGGCGAGCTGTCGTCGCGCCGTTACGGCGACGCGGTGCGCCTCGAGGTGGCCGACGACTGCCCGCCGGACCTGCGTGCGTTTCTCGCCACCCAGTTCCGCCTGGACACCAGCGACGTCTATCCCTGTCACGGGCCCGTGAACCTGACGCGGCTGTCCGCGCTGCTCGACATGGTCGAACGACCGGACCTCAAGTTCCCGGGCTTCACGCCGCACATTCCCGACCGTGTCACCAAGGGCGAAGACATGTTCGAGGTGATGGCCGAGGGCGATCTGCTGCTGCATCACCCGTTCGAGTCGTTCGCGCCGTTCATCGAGTTCCTGCGGCAGGCGGCGGAGGATCCCAGCGTCCTCGCCATCCGCCAGACGCTGTACCGCACCGGCACCGAGTCCGCCGTGGTGGAGGCGCTCACCCGGGCCGCGCAAAGCGGCAAGGAAGTGCTCGTGGTCATCGAGCTGCGTGCGCGGTTCGACGAGGCGGCGAACATCGAGCTGGCCAACCACCTGCAGGAGGCGGGCGCCCAGGTGGTGTATGGCGTGGTGGGCCACAAGACCCACGCCAAGATGAGCATGGTGATCCGCCGGGAAGGCCGGTCGCTGAAGCGCTACGTGCACCTGGGCACCGGCAACTACCACTCCACTACCGCGCGCCTGTACACCGACTACGGTTTGTTCACCTGTCACGACGAGCTGGGCCTCGACGTCCAGCAGGTGTTCCAGCAGCTTACCTCCATGGGCCGTACCCGGCGGCTGAAGACCCTGCTGCAGTCGCCGTTCACCCTTCACCGTTCCATTCTCGAGTTCATCGAGTGCGAGATCGACGCGGCGCGCGCCGGCAAGCCGGCGCGCATCCTGGCGAAGATGAACGCTGTTGTCGAGCCGCAGATCATTCAGGCCCTCTACCGGGCCTCGCGGGCCGGGGTGCGGATCGACCTGATCGTACGTGGTGTCTGCGCGCTGCGGCCGGGCGTGAAGGGCACGTCCGATAACATCCACGTGCGTTCGATTGTCGGCCGGTTTCTCGAGCACACACGGGTGTATTACTTCCAGAACGGCGATCCCTCGGTGTATCTGTCGAGCGCCGACTGGATGAACCGCAATTTCTTCAGCCGGGTGGAGGTCTGCTTCCCCATCCACGATCCCGCCACGGCCGGGAGAATCCTGCGTGAGCTGCAGCTCTACCTGAGCGACAACTGCCAGGCCTGGGTGCTGCAGTCGGACGGCAGCTACCGTAGGACCACCGCAACCCGCGGCAAACGGACCAGCGCCCAGGACGCGCTGCTGCGCGAGCTGGCGGACACTACGCTGTCACCGCTGTAGCTCCACCGTGGCAGCGGCCTGCGGCCGCGACTCTCGTGGTTCTGCCGGCTACTACGGCGGCTCAGCGATCGTCGATCGCCAGCTCCAGGGGGACCGCAGTCAGGTACCTCGCTTCCTGCTCCAGGTCGAGCCGCGTCAACGGGTGCCGGCGCAACCACGTCAGCGGCAGCGTGAGCGACAGCCTGCCGTCGATGGCCGACAGCCCCACGTCCGGCAGCGGCCGGGTGCCGCGGTTGCGGTGAAGCACCACCGCCAGCCGCAGCAGCGCCGTCAGCCGCACCAGCCGCGCGCCTTCGGAGCCGACGAAGCCCGGGTCGGCAGCGGGAAACTTACGCCGGTGGGCGCGCACCAGGCTCGCCAGCCGGCGCTGGTCCCAGCTGGAAAAGCCCGGCATGTCCATGTAGCGCAGCAGATAGCCGCCGTGCTTGTGGTACTGGTTGTGGGCGATGTCCATACCGATCTCGTGAAGGTCCGCGGCCCATCCCAGCAGCAGACGGTCGTCCGGGTCGGTGAGATCCCACGCGCCGGCAGCCTGGTCCAGCAGCAGCAGCGCCGTCTCGCGCACACGTCGGGCGTGATGCTCGTCGACGTGATAGCGGCTCATGAGGTCGCGCACGGTGGATTCCCGGACGTCACGGTGTTGCACCCGGCCGAGCAGGTCGTGAATCACGCCTTCGCGCAGGGCGCCGCTGGTGGCCTGCATCCGCTCCACGTCCAGCGCTTCGAACACCGCCCAGAGAATGGCGACGCCGCCAGGGAAGACGGGCGCCCGCTCGGCCGGCAGACCCGGCAACGACACGCCCTCGACCGACTTCGCGTCCACCAGGGCTCGGCGGATCTGCTCTAGGCCGGCCAGGGTGATTCCGCTGCGTTCGTGCCCCAGGCGGCCGAGGATGTCCTGGATCGTCAGGATGGTGCCCGACGCCCCGACCGCCGTGTCCCAGCCTTCCTGACGGTAGGCGCGGCACACGGGCTCGAGCTCCTGATGGGCGTGGTTCACCGCTTCGGTGAACCGGGCGGGACGGATTCTTGCCTCGCCGAAGTAACGGCGCGAGACGCCGACACACCCCATGTACAGGCTCTCCATGAGCCGCGGCTGGAATTGCCGGCCGAGAATCAGCTCGGTGCTGCCTCCGCCGATGTCCACCACCAGCCGGCGCTCGTGCTGGTCCTCCAGGGCGTGAGAGACCCCGAGGTAGATCAGCCGCGCTTCCTCGCGGCCGGAGATCACCTCCACGGTGTGACCGAGGGCGGCCTCAGCCCGGCGCATGAACTCGGCCGCGTTGCTGGCGCGGCGCAGGGTATTGGTGGCCACGACCCGGACGTTGTGGGGGTGGAGGTCGCGGAGGCGCTGTCCGAAACGCGCCAGGCACGCCAGCGCTCGCTCCGCCACCGGCTCGGACAGGTGGTCGTCCGCGTCGAGCCCCTCCGCCAGGCGCACCATCTCCTTGTGCTTGTCGAGCACCTGGATGCGGTCCTGGTGGGCCTGCGCGATCAGCAGATGAAAGCTGTTGGAGCCCAGGTCCACGGCGGCCAGCTCCCGCGGGCGGCTGTCGTCGGTGAGCAGCGTCGGTTCGGCCATGACCCAGGCAACCCGGAAATTGCCATTGTAGCCCTCCCACTGCCATGTGGGAGCGACCTCCCGGTCGCGATCCGCCGGATGTCGCTACTCTGTGGGAGCGACCTCCCGGTCGCGATCCCACCGATCCCGCTGCTGTGTGGGAGCGACCTCCCGGTCGCGATCCGGTAGATCGCTCAGCCGCGGTATATGGACGGCGGCAGCGGACAATCCAACGTCGCCGCGATCCCCTTCAGCAGCGCACCCTCCCGTGCCGACACCTGGCCGTCCGCCAGCACCGCGGCGGCGCAAGCCTTCAGCAGACGCGGCTTCGCCAGGGGCCGCAGGGTCCGCAGTTCCGCCAGTGCCTGATTCAGCCGGCTGAAGTTGGGATCGTCCTCGGCGTCGAACGTGCCTTCCAGGCCCAAGGTCTCCATGCCGGCGGCGAACGCGGTGCGGTCGGCGTCCGGGCTGCGCCCGCCGACCCGCGCCAGAGCGGAGACCAGCACCCCCGCCTCGGCGGCCACCGACGACACGCGGGCATACCGCACGGGCAGCCGCTCGAGGCCCTCGAAGTGGGGCTTCAGCTGCTTCACCAGCAGCCGGTGCAGCACCCACTCCATCAGGTCGATGCGATGGTCCGCCTTGATGAGCGCCACCAGATTGCCGACGAAGGTCCGGTACTGGCCGTCCGACAGCTCCTTGAGCGCCGGCATGGCCATCTCGATCAAGGTCAGCTTGTGCTGCTCGTCGAGGTTGTCGATCAGGGGCGCCAGCCGGGCCAGCTCTTCGGCAACGCCCCGCTCGGCCTGACGGTCGACCAGTGCAAGCTGTTCCCGGCGAATCTCGGCCGGGGTGTCCAGCACCAGGGCGTAGAGCATGGCGCGCGCGGCGAACGGGTCGTGGGCCGCGTGCCGGAGCGGCTCCGGCAACCGCCCGAGGAGCACGGCGGCACCGTCCAGTCCCGCCTGGTCCAGTCGCCCCACGGCGTTCACCACCTGGTCCGCGCTGGCGCGCACCTCCAGGGATTGCTCGCCCGTTCCTATGCGGTCGGCCGCCGCCGGCACGGCTTGGGCCGTCAAGGCGGTGGCGGCGGCCGCGCCAGTTGCGAACGCCGCGGCGCGATCCGCTGCGGACTCCTGCATCGGCTCGTCGGCCACCTGGGGAAACTGTCCATCCCAGCGAGGGTCCACCGCCCGTATGCGCTTTTCCAGCGGAGGGTGGGTCGACATGAGGCCGGCGAGCAGGAACCGCTGTGCCTGGCCGAAGAAGATGTGGCTCATCTCGCGGGCGGATGCGGAGCGCATGGTGGATCCGGCGGCGAGACCGCCGATTTTCTTCAGCGCGCCGGCAATGCCGCCGGGATTGCGGGTGAACTGCACCGACGCCGCGTCCGCCAGGTACTCGCGCTGGCGGCTCACCGCGGCCTTGATGAGATTGCCGAAAAAGATGCCGCCGTAGCCGATGACCATCATGCCGAGCGCCAGCACCAGGATCGGCGCGCCGCCATTGGAGCGTCCGCGTCGCGGGCGGCTGCTGCCGACGCCGTAGAGCAGGCCGCGCCCCACCAGACCGATGAACAGGATGCCGTAGAGCACGGCGATCAGGCGGAGATTGATGCGGCTGTCGCCATTCAGCAGATGACTGAACTCGTGGCCGATCACCCCCTGAAGCTCGTCCCGGGTGAGATGGTCGATGGTTCCCTGGTTGACGCCGATGACGGCATCGTCGGGGCCGAAGCCGGCGGCGAAGGCGTTGATGCTCGACTCGTCGATGATGTACACCGGCGGCACCGGAATGCCCGAGGCGATCGCCATCTCCTCCACCACGTTCAGCAGCCGCCGTTCCCGGTAGTCCGTGGTGGATTGCGAGAGCAGGCGCCCGCTCAAGGACTCCGCCACCGCGCGGCCGCCGCTTCTCACCTGCAGGTACCGATAGCCGCTGGCCAGCGCCACCGCGCCGACCACGGCGGCACTGATCCAGATCCAGTAGCCGGCCGGCAGGTTGGCGAGCCGGGTGCTCACGTCGGTGCCGAAGCGGCCACCGTCGGCCGACCAGGCGTAGACGGCGGCCACCAGCAGATTGGTCAGCACGATCAGGGTGACGAGGGCGCCGCCGAACAGCAGCGCCAGCCGCCAGGTGTTGCGCCGGGCGTCGTCCTGAGCGCCGAAGAAGTCCAAGAGCCGTCGCCGCCTACGAGAACGATACCTTGGGAGCGCTCTGGATCTCGGCGCTGTCCGCGAACTCCAGCAGGGCCGCGTCTTGGTCGTGGCCGAACAGGCCGGCGACGGCCACCGGCGGGAACGACTGGCGGTAGCTGTTGTACGCCATTACCTGGTCGTTGTACGCCTGACGGGCGAACGCGACCCGGTTCTCGGTGCTGGTCAGCTCCTCGGAGAGCTGCATCATGTTCTGGTTGGCCTTGAGGTCGGGATAGGCTTCCATGACCACGTTCAGCCGGCCGAGGGCACCCCCGAGCGCCCCTTCCGCGCTGCCGAGCTGTTTGATCGCGTCGGCGTTGCCGGGATCCCGGGCGGCAGCCTGCAGCCCGGCGGCGGCCTGGTTGCGCGCCGTGATGACGGCTTCGAGGGTTTCCCGCTCGTGGCTCATGTAGCCTTTGGCCGTTTCCACCAGATTCGGGATCAGATCGTAGCGGCGCTTGAGCTGCACCTCGATCTGGGCGAAGGCGTTCTTGTACCGGTTCTTCAGGCTCACCAGGCGGTTGTAGATGGCGACCACGTAGAAGACCGCGATGGCGAGAATGACGATGACGATGATGGCTTCCATGGTGTCCCCGCTGAAGCTCGGCCGATGGCTGCGGCGTCTCGAAGCCGCCGGTTTTTCCCGAAGTGTAGGGCAAAGCTGTCGTGTTGGAGGGCTGCGGTGTTGGAGGAACGTCGCGCCGAGCGCTCCCCCGGCAGTTCCCGACGTCAGTCAGGAAGGCCGAGGACCCGCTTGGCGATGACGTTGAGCTGTACCTCGCTGGTGCCGCCCTCGATGGAGTTGGCTTTGGAGCGCAGCCACTGGCGGGTGGTGCCGAGCTCCCGGTCGGCGAACGCGTCACCGTCCCAGCCGACGGCTCGGGTGCCCATGAGCTCGAGCAGCAGCTCGTACTTGCGCTTGTTCTGCTCGGAGCCGTAGTACTTGAACATGCTGGTCAGGTTGCCGTCGCTCTTGCCGGCTTTCGCTTCGTCGCCGGCTCTGGCGAGGCTGAGCTGGAAGGCGCGGTCATTGATGCGGTGGCCGGCCACTTTCTGCCGCAGAGCCGGATCGGCGATGCGGCCGTCCTGCTCGCCGGCGTACTCCTTCGCCACCTCCTCCATGCTGCGGCCGGAGCCGCCGAGGGCGGAGACGCCGCCGATGCCGGAGATCATCTGCCGCTCGTGCTGCAGCAGGCGCTTGGCGATGGTCCAGCCTTTGTTCAACTCGCCCACCAGGTCTTTCTTCGGCACCTTGACGTCGTCGAAGAACGTCTGGCAGAAGGGCGACACGCCGCTGATGAGCTGGATGGGAGAAACACTCACCCCTTCGGAAGCCATGTCGAACAGCAGAAAGCTGATGCCTTCGTGCTTGGGCGCGTCCGGGTCGGTGCGGACCAGACAGAAGATCCAGTCGGCTTGATCGGCGTAGGAGGTCCAGATTTTCGAGCCGTTCACCAGGTAGTGATCACCCTTGTCCTCGGCGCGGGTCTTCAGCCCCGCCAGGTCCGAGCCGGCACCCGGCTCCGAATAACCCTGGCACCAGCGGATCTCGCCGCGCACGATTCTCGGCAGATGCTCGCGCTTCTGCTCCTCGTTCGCGAACTCGAGCAGCGCCGGCCCCAGCATCCAGATCCCGAAGCTCTGCAGCGCCGGCCGGGCGTGGATGCGCCGGAGCTCCTGCTGCAGGACCCTGTCCTCCTCGTAGGAAAGCCCCCCGCCGCCGTATGCCTTCGGCCACGTGGGGCAGGTCCAACCACGCTCCGCCATGCGTTCCAGCCACAGCCGCGAATCCGGATTGACGAAGCGTTCGTTGCGGCCGCCCCACACGGTCTCCGACTCCGGCATCGGCGTGCGCATGGAGGGCGGACAGTTCTCCTCCAGCCAGGATCGGACTTCGTCGCGAAAGCTGTCGAGATCGGCCACCGTGTTTCTCCTGAGTCTGGCGCGAAGGCCGGGATTGTAGCCAATCGGCTGGCGATGGTCAGGGCGCGACGGCGTCGTTTATAGTGCGGCGATCGGCATTTTGAAACCCGTTTCGGCTGGACGGGATCGAGGAGTCAGCATGGGGCAGGAGCAACGGGCGCTGGATGCCCGCCAGTTTCGGGACGTGTTGGGGCAGTTCTGCACCGGAGTGGTGATCGCCACCGGCTGCGTGGACGGCGAGCCCGCCGGATTCGCCGCCCAGTCGTTCTCGTCGGTGTCCCTCGATCCGCCGCTGGTGCTGCTGTGCCCCGCCAAAACCAGCACGAGCTGGCCTAAGCTGCGGGATTCCGGCAGCTTCTGCATCAACATCCTGGCCGCTGATCAGCAACCGGTGTGCGACGTCTTCGCTCAGTCGGGGGTCGACAAGTTCGCGGCCCTGCCGTGGCATCCGGGAATCACCGGCTCGCCGGTGCTGGACGGCGTGCTTGCCTACGTGGATTGCGATCTCGAGGCGGAGCACGACGCAGGGGATCACACCGTGGTGCTGGGGCGGGTGCGGGACGTCGAAATCCTCGATCCCGAGGGATCGCCGCTGCTGTTCTTCCGCGGCGCGTACGGCCAGTTCGACGAAGTGAGGTACTGAGGCGATGAACCTGAAGACCCGGGTCTGCGAGATTCTCGAGATCGACTATCCCATCGTTCTGGCGGGCATGGGCGGGGCCAGCGGCCCGGAGCTGGCGGCGGCGGTATCGAACGCCGGCGGTCTCGGCGTGCTCGGCGCCGCCGGCTGCGGCCCGAAGCAGCTCCGGGAGTGGATCCACCGCACCCGCGAGCTCACCGACAAGCCGTTCGGCGTCGATACTCTGCTGCCGGCGTCGGTGCGCCGCGCCGCCGAGACGGCGGGCGAAGGGTCGGGCCCCGGCGACCGCGTGCCGGAGATGCGGGCTTTTGCCCAGGCGTTCATGGAAGCCGAAGGGCTGCCGCCGGTGGATGCGGCGAGCCTGCGCCAACGGCGGGATCCGGACGAGCCGGCGGTGTTCAGCAAGGCGTTCTTCGACGCCCAGATGGAAGTGATCATCGACGAGCGGGTGCCCGTCTACGCGTCGGGCCTCGGCAACCCGGGCCCGTGGATGAATGATTTCCGCGCGGTGGGAACCAAGGTGATGGCGGTGGTGGGCGCCGTCCGCCACGCCATCCAGGTGAAGTCCTCCGGGCTCGACATCATCGTCGCCCAGGGCCACGACGGCGGCGGCCACAACTCACCGGTGGGCACCATGGCGCTCATTCCCCAGGTGGTCGACGCGGTGGGCGACATCCCGGTGCTGGGCGCCGGCGGCATCGTCGACGGGCGGGGCATCGCCGCCGCCTTCATGCTGGGCGCCCAGGGGGTGTGGATCGGCTCGGCGTTCCTGGTCGCCGAAGAGTCGATGATTCAGGACTTCCAGAAACAGGCGATCGTCGACGCCACCGAGGAGGGAACCACGGTGTCGCGGGCGGTCACCGGCAAGCCGGCACGCATCATCCGCAGCAAGTGGACCGACTACTGGGCCCGCGAGCACCAGGAGCCGCTGCCGATGCCGTTCCAGGGCATGGTCTCGGGGCCGGTGATGGCTGCCGCCAACCGCGACAAGCGCGGGGACGTCAATCCCGGGTTTGCGGGGCAGGGGATCGGTCTGCTGAAGCGCGTTCGGCCGGCAAGAGAAATCTTCGCGGATCTGGTTGCCGGTGCACAACGCGCTTTGGACGCGGCGCCGGGCCGGTGATTACATGTCCCTTTCATCAATCTTCTTGTGAACCAGCTCACACTCGACGTTAATGCTCGCCGGCATCCGTAGCAGTGAGGGCGTTGCGATCATGATCCGGCGATTGGTGAAGTTCGGTGTGGTTGTGGCAGGGGCTCTGTGGGCAACCCAGACGTGGGCCGTGCTGATCGTCGGTGGCGCCTTCGACGGCACCGATGTCGGCGGCATCGACACGATCGTCAGTCAGACGGGCGTCCTGCATGGCGAGGCCCGGGAGGCCCAGTACGTCGAAGACCAGACGCCCTTGACCGACGTGGTGTTCGGCAGCAAAACCAAGGGCGTCACCGCGTTTCATACCAACGCGGACCACGTCATCGCGTTCCGGCTGGTATCGGATCCCGGCTACTACCTGGTCAAGAACTCCCAGGTGACGGTGTTGCTTCAGAACATCGCCAACACGAACTGGGGCGTGCTCAATCTGACGGGCGTTACCGGCCAGTTCAACCTGGGAGGCGGCGCGGACCAGTGGGTCATCAGCCACGTGAGTGAGTTCGGTAAGGCGGGCGTTCCTGAGCCGGATTCTCTGGCCTTGCTCGGCGCCGGGATCATCGGGCTCGGTTTCCTTCGTCGAGCCCGCAGGCACGCTTAGCAGCGGCCACTGCGATTACCCGTCAGGCGAGGTGTCGGGCCGTGAATTCGTGCTGGACCATGCCTTCCGGCGCAATCAGATCGAACCGGCAGCCTTGGGCGTCGGGCGTTCCGATCTCGAGCACGCCGACCCCGACCAGCTTCTGACCGATCGTTTCCTGCATCGTGTCCGGGAAGCGGAACGCCGCTGAAGGCACCCAGATGTGACGCGTTCGCTTCGCCGGCCGTTCGCGGTACTGATGGGTGTGCCCGGAGACGAACAGCCGGCAATCGATCGCATCGAGCAGGCCGATCAGCCTTCGCCGCGGTTCGGTCGGGACGTAGCGAATGTGCGGCGGCTCGTCGAGCAGATCGTTCTGGAACAGCGGTTTGTGGGAGAACACTGCCACGGGCCGGCCACGCGCGTCCGCCAGCACCTTCTCGAGCCACGACCATTGCTCCGCCTCCTCCGCAACGCCGGTGCCGAAAAGTTGGGCGTTGCAGCCCACCAGCAGCCAATCGCCGCCGGCGGTCGCCGTCTCGATCGTCCAGCGGTCGGCGCCGAACAGTGCCCGGTATCGTGTCAGCAGGTCCAGCGACAACGGCTGGCTGCCGGCGACGCCGGGTCCGGGCGGATTGTCGCCGATGTCGTGATTGCCGGGCAGAAAGCGTATGCGCGTCGGCCACCCCGCAGTGAGGGACGCGGCGTAGGCCTGCTCGGACGGCTCACTCCAGGCGTCGCGGGTGATGTCCCCGAGGTGAATGGTGAGCGCGACCCCGGCGCGCGACGCGAAGGCGCGTACCGCCTGCCAGTTCTCGACTTCCACTGCGGAGCGTGGTGCCAGATGGGAGTCGGTGACGACGAGGATGCGCATGGCTCAGCTCCCGCTTCGGGCATTGCTGCCGATTGTCGCTCGTTGCGCTCCGCTGCGCTGGTGGGGGATCAGCTGCGGCCCGTCACCGGTAGCGCCGCGCCGTGAATGGGATCGGCCGCTTGGCTGGCGAGGAAGGCGATCACCTTCGCCATGGCCGCCGGCGTCACCCACCGGGAGAAGTCCGCGTCCGCCATGCTCTGCCGGTTCGCCGGCGTATCGATCACGCTCGGCAGGATGCAGTTGACGTTGATGCCGCGGTCCTTCAGCTCTGCCGACATCGACTCCGTCAGCCGGATCACCACGCTCTTGGAAGCGCTGTAGGCGCCCAGCAGGCCGACGCCGTGTTGCCCGGCGCCGGCGCCGATGTTGACGATCCTGCCGCGGCCCCGCGCGAGCATGTGCGGGACGACGGCGCGAGCCATGTTGAGCACCGAGCGGGCGTTCAGGCCCATCATGAAATCCCACGTCTCGTCGCTGGTCTCGTGCACGGCCTGGCCCATGGTGAAGCCGCCGGCGATGTTGGCGAGCACGTCCACGGGCCCGACGTCGCTCTCGATGGCGGCCACCGCGTCCCGGCAGGCGGCCGGGTCGGTGAGGTCGCAGACGCGGGCGTAGTGGCGCCCGTCGATGGAGACTACGTCCAGCAGCGCGAGGGTGGCGCCGAGAGCGGCGAAATGCGCTGCGGTGGCGCTGCCCAAGGCGCCGGCCGCGCCGGTCACCAGAACTACTTTGCCGTCGAACTCGCTCATGACGCCAGGGCCTCCAGAGCCTCCCAGTGCAGGTCGCCGAAGCGGCCGTTCGGATTCACCGGCTGAATGCAGACGTGGCTGGCTCCGGCGTCGAAGTGGGCCTGGATGCGCGCCTTGATTTTGTCGGCCGTGCCCCAGGCGAAGGTCGAGTCGATGAACTTGTCGGAGCCGCCATGCTCGAAGTCTGCGTCCTCCAGACCCATCCGCAGCCAGTTGTTGCGGTAGTTGGGCAGACCCAGGTAGATCTGCGCCACCGGCCGGGCCAGCTCACGGGCTCTCGCCGGGTCACTTTCGAGGATCACCTTCTGCTCCACGCACAGCCATTTGTCGTCGCCGAGGATCTTCCGCGCCATGGCGGTGTGCTCGGGGGAGGTGAAGTAGGGATGGGCGCCTTCGCACTTCTCCCGCGCCAGCTCCAGCATCTTCGGCCCCAGGGCGGCGATCACCCGGGGCGGCTTCGCCGGCGGCGCGATGCCGTTGTACGGCGCGGTTTCCATCCCATCCAGGTACTTGCGCATGGTGGCCACCGGCGGCCCGTACTCGAGCCCGCGCACGCCCTCCACCAGTGGCTTGTGGGAGACGCCGAGGCCGAGCAGAAAGCGATCGCCCGACTGCTCCGCCAGCGTCATCTGGGCAGCCAGAGCGACCCCGGGCTCCCGGTGGTAGATGTTGGCGATGCCGGTGGCGACGATCAGGTTCTCGGTGTTGGCGAGCAGCCACGCCGCGTGCACCAGCGGGTGACGGCCGACGGTCTCGGGGATCCATAGAGCTGAATAGCCGAGCTGCTCGATGCGCTGCGCCGAGCTCGCGGCCTCGCCGGCGGGCAGCCCGTCGAGAAAATACCAGACGCCGAGTTTGCCGAGATTCATGCGGACCTCCTTGTTATTCGGCACCGTCGCTGTGTGGGAGCGGTCTTCAGTTGTGGGAGCGGCCTCCCGGCCGCGATCCGGCACCAGGACCTCGCTGTGTGGGAGCGGCCTCCTGGCCGCGATCCGGCAACAGGAGATCGCGACCAGGAGGTCGCTCCCACAGGCCCAGCGGCTATTTCGCCTTGAAATTCCCGGGCCGACGCTCGGCCACCGAACGGATGCCCTCCTGGGCGTCTTCGGTTCCCCGCAGCCATTGCTGCTCGGAGAGCTCGTGTTCGGTGGCCTTGGCCACCGCCTCCGCCAGCCCTTCGCGCAGGGTCGCCCGGACCGACTTCACGGCGAGGGGCGCGTTCTCGGCGATCTCGCCGGCGAGCCGGGCCGCTTCGCTGCGGAGGCTCGCCTGGTCGGTGAGCACGTCCACCAGGCCGAGGGCGTGGGCCTCTTCACCGCCGATGCGCCGGCCGGTGAGCAACATCATGGCCGCCGCCTGCTGACCGATCAGCCGCGGCAGGGTCACCGACAAGCCGAAGCCCTGGTGGATGCCGAGCTTCACGAAGTTCGCGGCGAAGCGGGCCTCGGGGCAGGCCACCCGGAAATCCGGCACCAGGGCGAGCCCGAGGCCACCGCCGATGGCCGCGCCCTGGATGGCACCTACCACCGGCTTGCTGTTGCCGAACAGGCGCGCGGCTTCCCGATACAGTTTTCCGGTAGTGTTGCGAAAGCCTTCCTCGGTAAAATCCCGGCTTCCGGAATCATCGTCCTTGCCGGAGCCGAAGTTGGCCCCGGCGCAGAAGTGCTTTCCCTGAGCTGCCAGCAGGATCGCCCGGCACTCCGGGTTGTCGTCGGCCTCGGCGAAGGCGTCCGCAATCTGACCAATCAGCGAGTGGTCGAAAAAGTTGTGCGGTGGTCGCTGAATCTCGACGGTCATGATGTGGCCGTCGAGCGTGACGGCGATGTCGGTGTAGTTGGTCATTGGTTCTTCCCGAATTCGTTCGGCGTGCCGCCGGGAGCGTCCCGCGCTCCCGCCGCGGCGAGCCGGAGGAGAGGCGCGAATGTTAGCAGTCAGCCCGAGGTAACGCACGACAGTGGCAGCGGTGGAAGAGGTCGAGATCGGTGCCGAGCAGCGGCGGCGCCCCGGCATATGGCAGCTGGCCATCCCGTCGATTCTGGGCAACCTGTCGTTCACGGTGGTGGCGATGGTGCAGACCAAGTTCGTCGGCGAGCTGGGCGCTCAGGCGCTGGCGGCGGTAGGCGCCGGGCAGCGCGTGTTCTTCGCCATGCAGGCGATCCTGATGGCAGTGAGCGTCGGCACCACCGCTCTGGTCTCCCGGGCCTGGGGGGCCAGGGACTACACCGAGGCCAGCCGGGTGACCATGGCGTCGCTGGCGCTGGCGGCCGGCCTGTCCGTGGTCGTGGCGGTGGTCGGGCTGCTGTTCGCGCACGGCGTGGCTGCCGTCTTCGGCCTCGATCCCGAGACCCTGCACCTTGCGGCGGTGAACATCCGCTGGCTGTGCCTGTTCAATCTGGCGTTTGCGGTGAACTTCATCCTCGGCGCCGCCTTGCGGGCGTCCGGCGACGCCTGGTCGCCGCTGTGGGTGGGCGGCGCGGTGAACGTGCTGAACATCCCCATGCTCTACGGCCTGGTGCTGGGGCACTGGGGGCTGCCGAAGCTCGGCGTCGCCGGTGCGGCCATCTCCCTCGGCGTGTCCTTCGCCGTCGGCGCGCTGACCATGCTGGTGCTGTGGGTGCGCGGCTGGCTGCGCATCAAGCACGTGCGCGGCGGCTGGTGGCGGCGCCACCGGCTCAAACAGCTCCTCGACATCGGTTATCCGGCCGCCGCCGAGCAGGCAGTGCTGCAGGTTGGCTTCTTCATCTTTCTGATGCTCATCGGCAACTTCTACGGCACGGAGGCGTTCGCCGCCTACAGCATCGGGGTGAGCCTGCTGCAGGTGTGCATGACCGTCGGATTCGGCTTCTCCATCGCCGGGTCGACCCTGGTGGGCCAGCATCTGGGTGCCGGCGATCATGCTGGAGCGTCCCGCGCCGGTTGGCGGGCGCTGGGCTTCGCCATGCTGGCCATGGGGGCACTCGGCCTGGTGGTGATCTCGGTCTCGCAGCAGCTCGCCGAATTCTTCATCGGCGATGAGCCGCTCACCATCCGCTACACGGTGCAGTTCATCCACATCCTCGGATCGATGATGCCCCTCATGGCCATCGATTTCGCCATCGGCGGGTCACTTCGTGGCGCCGGCGATACGCGGTTTCCTCTGGTCGCGAGCACGCTCGGACTGATCGGCATGCGCTGCGGCCTGGCCGCGCTCGCGACGTTTCTGCACCTGGCGGTGTTCTGGGTTTATGCGGCGCTGGTGGGCGACTATCTGCTGAAGGGCGCGCTGTTGATCTGGCGCTTCAGGACCGGCCGCTGGCGCACGGTGGTGCCGACGGAGGAGATGGGCGTGCAGCATGCCTGAGCTGCCCGACCTCGACGTGTACGTGGAGCACCTGAGCCGGCGCATCGTCGGCGAGCCATTGCAGGCGATCCGCCTGGCGAGCCCGTTCGTGCTCCGCACGGTCACCCCGACGGCCCTCGAGCTCTCGGGCCGGCGGGTCGTGGCGGTGAGCCGGCTGGCCAAGCAGCTGGTCATCGAGCTGGAAGGCGCCGGCTACCTGGTGATTCACCTGATGATCTCCGGCCGACTGCAGTGGCGCGATCACGGCGCGGCGGTGCCGAAGCGCAACGGTCTGGCCGCGTTCGACTTCGGCTCCGGGACCTTGATCCTCACCGAAGCCAGCAAGAAGAAGCGGGCGTCACTGCGGCTCGTCCAGGGTCGGGAGGGGCTCGCGGCGCTGGATCCGGGCGGCCTCGAGGTGCTGGACCACGATCTCCTCGCCTTCGCCGAACGGCTGCGCGGCACCCGCCACACCTTGAAGCGGGCGCTGACCGATCAGCACGTGCTGGCGGGCATCGGCAACGCCTACTCCGACGAGATCCTGGCGCGGGCGCGGATGTCGCCGTTCAAGCAGGCGCACGCCCTCTCGGACGCGGAGATGGAGACCTTGTACCACGCTTGCCGCGAGGTGCTGGAGGAGTGGAGGGCGCGGCTGCGCGGCGAGGCCGGAGAGACGTTCCCTGCCAAGGTCACGGCCTTCCATCCCGAGATGGCCGTGCACGGGCGCTATCGGCAGCCCTGTCCGGTGTGTGGAGCGCCCGTGCAACGGATCCAGTACGCCGAGAACGAGGCCAACTACTGCGCCCGCTGTCAGACCGGCGGGCGGCTGCTCGCCGACCGCTCCCTGTCGCGGTTGCTGAAAGACAACTGGCCGAAGCGGCTGGAAGACCTGGAGTGACCGGGGTCCTGCAGCGAACGACCCGCCATGCGAGGCCCGGGTCGTTTCGGGTACCATAGCGGATGTGCCAGCGGCGCCCGAATCAGCGACGAACATGACTCCAAACGAGCGGGAGCGGATCTTCACCGCCGCGCGCGACGCGATCCTTTCCGCCCTGCCCGATGCGTGCGCGATCTACGTCTACGGCAGCTTCGCTCGTGGCGAGGAATGGCCGAACAGCGACCTCGACATCGCCGTGCTGCTGCCTCACGGGCGGGAAATGCCAGACCTCCTGCAGTTGCTCGCCGATGTCTCGAGGCAGGTCGGCCGCGACGTCGATGTGGTGGACCTAGCTCGCGTAGGCGACGTGCTCCGCCGCGAGGTTCTAGACCAGGGTCTGAGCATATACGTCTCTGACGCCGACGAACTGCTTGGCTGGGAGGCATCCGCCATGAGCCGCTATGCCCGGCATCGCGAGGAGATCCGAAGCATCCTGGAAGACTTCCAGCGGACGGGAACAGGCTATCAGCGGTGAACGAAGTCGCCGCACAGAAGATCACGTCCCTGCAACGCTGCATTGCCCGCGCCCGGGAGGAACTCACCCGAGCGGGTGCGGCGTTCGCCACCAGCTACACGGAACAGGATGCCGCCGTGCTCAACGTGATCCGCGCGTGTGAGACGGCGATCGGCATGGCCAACATGCTCATCCGCAAGCGCCGCCTGGGGATTCCGAGTGAGTCGCGGGAGTCGTTCGCCATTTTGCGCCGGGAGAAGATCCTCTCACCCGATATGAGCGTGCGGCTCGAGAAACTGGTCGGCTTTCGCAATGTGGCCGTGCACCGCTACAGTGAGCTCGACATGAATATCGTCCAGGCGGTGATTCGGGGCGGTCTCGACGACCTGCTGCGGTTCGCCGAGGCGGTGAGGCCGCTGCTCGACGATGCCGAACCGACTGCCGGGCGCTGACCTCAGTCGCCGCGCCGCAGCGCCGTTGACGACACCGGCTCCGCGAACTCCGCTTCCGGCACCTCGATGCACAGGTGATGGAAGGTGCCGGGGAGCGGCAGATCGGACAGGCTGATGAAGCGATCGCCCACGGTACGGCCGAAGACGACGAAGCGCACGCCGAGGGCAGCGAGCTCCGCCAGCGCCGCGTCCCGGGCCTCTTCGCTTCCGTAGTATCGGGGATCCACCACGCGCACCAGGGTATCGACGCCGACGACGAAGTGAGGGCCGGCACTTTGCGGGCCGGCAAAATGCCGGGCCTTCTCGAGGAACGTGGGCAGCCGTGTGAGCCACACCGGGCGGTCGAACTGGCCGAGGCGACGGGCGATCTCGCAGTAGTCGAGGAGCGGTTTGTCGACGTTGGCCACGCAGAGCTCGTACGCCCCGGCCATCCCGGTCTTCTGCTCGGCGATGGTGAGCATGCGCCGGTGGGCGTGGTGCAATGGATTGAAGGCGCCGGGCATCAGCAGACGCCGGTCGTGGGCGTGGCTCGCGTGAGCCACCGTTTCGCCCAGGATCAGCGACCGCCAGGCGGCCTCCGCCACCGTTTCCGAGGTCTGTGCGGGCGGCGCCGAGGCGCTGAGCGATACACCGAGCGCGTCGCCCAGCGCCTGCCACGAGAGTTCCAGCAGCAGCCGCTCCTCCGTCTCGCGGTCGGCGTCGAAGTCGGCTTCGGCGGTGTGGGTCGCGCGTTCGGTCTGCACCGCCACATGGGCACGGTGGCGGCCGCGCTTTGCGCGGTTGGTGGCCAGGCTCGCGGTGCAGGCGAACCCGAAGACCGGGCCGTGAGAGCGGTTCATGTGGGAGCGGCCATCTCCCCTGTGGGAGCGGTCATCTCCTCTGTGGGAGCGGTCACCTCCCATGTGGGAACGGTCATCTCCCATGTGGGAACGGTCATCTCCCATGTGGGAGCGGCCTCCCGGCCGCGATGCCCCCGCCCTGCCCGAGCTCGCGGCCGGGAGGCCGCTCCCACCGGACAACGCTCGGGCACGCTGGAACGCTGCCATGGCCATTGCCCTCGCGGTGGCCCCCGAGCAGGCCTGCTCGGGGGCTCGGCCCAGCAGCTCGGCCAGGGCAGCCGCCGCGTACGGGACCCGAACCTCCAGCACTGTGGCTGAAGCGCCCGGCGCGGTGAGCAACTCGGCGATCAGCAGCGAGCCGCCACCGGTGACGTACACCACGCCCTGCCAGGGCGATCCGTGGAGCGTGACGGCGCGCTCGCTCACGTCACTCGCGCAGGAAATCGTGTGTGGCGACGAGGAACCCATCGAGCTGGTCGTGGTGCACCCAGTGGCCGGCTTGCTCCACGTTCACCACCCGCGCGTTGGAGAAGTGGCGGGCGCGGCCGTCCTGCTCCGGGTCGGAGGCCCAGGACTCGGTGCCGCGCACCAGCAAGGTGGGGCAGGTGATGCGCGACCACAGCGCGTGCTGCTGCTCCATGTCGATCCCCACCGGCGAGAAAGCCCGCACATAGTTGTCGAACTTCCAGCTGTACGTGCCGTCTTCGTTCTGGTTGCTGCCGTGAATGGTGAGATGCCGCGCCTGCTCCTCCGTGAGGTGGGGATTCTCGGTCTGCATGCGCTCGTAGGCTTCCTCAAGGCTCACGTAGCGGCGTGGTATGCGCCCCGACAGCCGGCGCAGATCTTCCACCCAGTGATGCAGACGGTCGGCCAGCGGCTGCTCGATCCGTTGCCTCAGCATGGCCGGCGACGGTCCCAGCCCTTCGATGGCGATCAGCTTGCGCACCGTATCCGGGTAGAGCCCGGCGTAGAGCAGCGAGATGGAGCCTCCCAGGGAATGACCGATGATGGTCACCGGGCTCATGCCCGTCTGCCTGAGCAACTGGGCGATGTCGTAGACGTAGTCGATCTGGTTGTAGCTGCCGCCGATCATCCACTGTGAGTCGCCGTGGCCGCGCAGGTCCGGCGCGATGATGTGGTAGTCGTCGCGTAATGCCTCCGCGACCCAGTCCCAGTTGCGGCAATGGTCTCTTCCGCCGTGCACCAGCAGCATGGGAGGCGCGCCCTCGTTGCCCCAGTCCACGTAGTGCAGCCTGAGCCGTTGAGAGAAATAGATGTGGGAAGTGGGTCCGTGCATGAGCCTCCCGTACCGGCGATGGATCGTTTTTGCGCGCACCAGTATACCCGCGGGCCGATGGGAGCGGCCCTGGGCCATCGCTCTGGCCGAACCGATGACGTATGTTGGGGCACCCGTGCGCCGACCGGAGCTTTCGACCAATGTTGCTGGCCTTCCACATCACCCTGGCTTACCTCACCGTGGCGGGATTCGTGATCCGCGGCGGCTGGAAACTGACCGGCTCCGGGCTCGCGCAGGAGAACTGGGTGAGGATCGCGCCGCACGTGATCGACACGGCGCTGCTGTCACTCGGGGTGGCGCTGGCGGTGCGGATGAGCCTGTCGCCGTTCTCCGGCTGGCTGGCCGCCAAGCTGGTGGGGCTGTTGTGCTACATCGGCTTCGGCATGCTGGCAATGCGCGCGTCGCGAAAGCCGTGGCAGGTCGCTGGCTTCGTCGGTGCGCTGGTGTCGGTGAGTTACGTTTTCGCGGTGGCGTTCAGTCGCTCCGCGTGGCCGTTGTGACTGCGCGGCTGCCGCAACAACCGAGACGCTCAAGGAAGGCCGGCGTGGGCGTACGGCGCTCGCCAGATTTCCACCCGTCCGGTGCGCTCGTGGCGGCATTCCTCCGGGTCCGACGAGGCCGCTGCCAGGATGTACAGCGTGCGGCCGTCGTCGCCGCCGAGCATGCAGGCGAACGCAGCCTGCGCGACGGCCACCCGGTGAGTGATCTCGCCGCCTTCGAGCTGGCGGATGCACTCGTTGGTGGTGGGTGAGGCGGACCAGACGCCGCCTGCCTCGTCCAGGCAGATGCCGTCGGGCAGCGCGCCTTCCGGCAGCGCGGCCCAGACCCGGCGGCCCGAGAGCCCGCCGTCGTCCCGGATGTCGAATGCGGTGAGCCGCGCACCCCAGGACTCGCCGACGATCAAGGTCCGGCGGTCGGGCGTGATCACAGTGCCGTTGGGGAACTCCATGTCCTCGGCCACGACGCGGGCCTGCCCGTCCGGCTCAATGCAGATCAGCTCCGCCGGGGTCGGTGTGCTGCCGGCGTGCAGATCAAAGCCGAAGTTACCCACATAAGCCCGCCCCCCGGCATCCACCACCATGTCGTTGCAGTGAAAGCTGGCGAGCGAGCCGAGGTCCGAGTGGGTCTGGAGTTGAGTACCATCGAAACGCAGCACCCGCCGGTCGGTCATGGATACCACCAGCAGATCGCCATCGGGCAGCCAGCCGAGGCCGGATGGCCAATGGGGGACCTCGCAGACGGTTTCCCGGGTGCCATCGGCGGCGATGCGCAGCACGCGGTGGTCGTGCATGTCGGATAACCAGAGCGCACCCTCGTGCCACCGAGGCCCTTCGCCGAAACACAGGCCGTCCAGCAGTATGTCGGTTTGCATGATGCGCACGCCTTCCTGTAGGCCCCGCAGTCTACCACGGCGCCCGGCAGCCGGCTGTCCGGCCGCCGTGGATTCAGTTAGCCTAACGCTCGATCAACAAGGGTGCGAGGAGGGAGCAATGATCATTCGAGTGGTGCTGCTGGCGGTGCTGGCGCTGGGCCTGTCTGCCTGTGGGCCGGGTACAGACGGCGATGGCGGGAGCGTGGGGCGCAGCGTCGAAGAAACCGCCCACGACGACATGGATGCGGCCCGCGATGCCGCCGCGAAGATGAGCCAACAGGCGGGCGAGACCGCGACGCGTGTTGGCGCCGCCATGAAGGAAGCGGCCGGCAAGGCGGAGGACGAGACGAAGGACGCCATGGACGCTGCGGGGGATGCCCTGGCGCCGAAGCAGTAACCGACGTCCGGTTCGCCGCACTCCAGACGGCGGACCGGCGGGTCAGTAGCGGGTGCTATGGACCGCTGGTCTCGAGCCAGTGGTTCAGAGCTGCCTCGAAGCGGGCGAACTCGGCTTCCGTCATCGGCCGGTAGCGGGCCGAGTTGGGGTTGGTGCGCCAACTCCGCGCGACCGACTGGGCGACATCGGCGAGCTCCGCCACCTGGTCTGCCGGCAGCGCGTGGCGGTTCATGAGCACCCGCAGCCGGTGGTTGTAGTTCTTCACCCGCGAAAGGTCGCCGGCGCGATAGGCGTCGCGGTGAATCTCAGCCGACAGCGTGCGCAGCTCCCCCAACTCCCGTTTGTCGAGCACCGGTTCCGGGGTTTCCTGCTCAATGAAGTTGTCCCCGGTGACCAGCTCGAGGTGCCGGATGTAGTTTTTCAACAGCTCGCGATAACCCATCCCAGCGGATCACCCCCCTGATCGCCTGGAACCTCTGAACGTACCGGCCGATGGTTAACGTTTCGTGACAGCGCGCGGTGCGAGGCCATGTCAGTCGCGATGCGTGCGACCTCCCACAGATGCACCGGACAGCCGTCACCATTCCGTCACCTGCGCGTAACACACCTGACACACTTCGTTGCTAACGTGCGCCCACCAAGACCGGTCGATACAACCGGCATGGACATCGTCGCTATCTTCTTAGCAAACGGGGGACCACCAGAGATGAAACTTTCCTGTGACTCGTTCCGACTGCTCGCGGCCTGCGCCTGCGCGACCGTCCTGCTCGGGGGCTGCGGCGGCGGCGGCGACATCAAGATCAACCCGAGCACGACCGACAACTCGGTGAACAACAGCAACAACACCACCACCGGCGGCGGTGGTGGCGGTACCACCAATCCGTGCGCGTCCTATACCACCGGCGGCGGGGTGACGCGCCAGGGCACCTACGACGGTACCAACTGCACCTACAGCCAGGCCTTCGTCGACTCCGGCAACAATCTGATGGTGGATCTGACGATTCCGGCTCTGCCCAACGGCGGTGTCAACATCTTCCAGGGGAGCCTGTTCGTCGGCGGCGCGTACAACACCAGCGCTGAGCTGCAGGCGGCAGGCATCGCAAAAGGCGGCGATGGTCCGACGTTGACTATCGAAGCCGGCGCCACGCTCGCCTGGGAATCCAACGATAAGTTCATGGTCATCAACCGCGGGTCGCAGCTCATCGCCGTCGGCACGGCGACAGCGCCGATCACTCTGACCTCGGTGACCGACATCAACGGCGATCTCGCCAGTGACCCGGAGGCGGTATCCCAGTGGGGCGGCCTGGTCATCGACGGCTTCGGCGTCACCAACACCTGCTCCTACACCGGGACCCGCGGCGAGCCGGGCTTCGCCTTGGACGGTGAGTGCAACGCCGCCTCCGAAGGCTCCGCCGGTCAGGACGAGAATTACTACGGCGGCGACAACGACGACGACAATTCGGGCCGCCTCGAGTACGTGGTGGTCAAGCACACCGGGGCCGAGGTGGCCAACGGCGACGAGCTCAACGGGATCACGTGGGCCGGGGTCGGCCGCGGCACCACTGTCAACAACATCGAGACCTACTCCGTTTACGACGATGGCATGGAGTTCTTCGGCGGCGCGGTGAACATCACCAATTATGCCGCCGTGTACGATCGCGACGACTCGTTCGACATCGATGAGGGCTGGAGCGGGACCCTGCAGACCGCGCTGATCATCCAGTCAGCGACCGATGGCAACCAGTGCATCGAGGCGGACGGGATCGCGTCGTTCGACACCCTGACTGACGCGGTCATTCAGGACTTCATCGACCGTAAGTTGAACAGCAGGCCGACCATCAACAACATGACCTGCATCATGTCGCCGAATGGCGCCGACACCGCGACCCACGATCCGGGCGCCGGCTGGCGCTTCCGCGAGGGCATCGCGCCGACGGTGAACGACTCGATGATCATCTCTTCCTATGAGGCCGACTCACCCGACGACAACGCCTGCCTGCGGATCGACAACAAGTCACTGGATCTGGCGCAGAGCAACGACATCAAGCTGAACACCGTGATCTTCGCGTGCCAGGAGCGGGCCGAAGGCACCCTGCCGAACGGCACGTCGGTGGAGGATTGGGCGCAGGCCGCGCCGCAGAGCGCGGTGTTTGCCACCATCAACGCGGTGGTCGACCCCACCGCCACCGCCGACACGAACCTGGTGTTGCTCGAAGGCACGCCGCCGATCTTCTCGGTGGACTACGCCAGCATGGTGGTGGACGACAACGCGCCTACCGGCGCGCCGCAGTCCGGCAGCTACATCGGTGCTCTGAGCCAGAGCGTCACCGATCCCTTCGAGGGCTGGACCTTCGGAATCTTCGACGGCAGTCGCAGCGAGCCGCTCTGGTTCGAGTGAGGCGATAGACCGTTCAAGTGGAGGGCGCTCCGGCCATCGGCTCAGAGCGCCCTCCGAGATTTCGAGGAAACAGAGCATGTCATACATCTGGGATAATTCAGTCAACGCAACACGCGTCGGCGGGCCTGCTTCGAGCGTTGCCCTGCTGGTGGCGGCAGCCGCGATGCTCGCCGATAGCGCCGCCGCAACGGCCGCCGAGGCCGCCGCGCAGGCCGGAGAGGCGGCGAAGGGCTCGCAGGATGGTCCGGTCGAGGAAGTCGTCGTCACCGGCCGCTACTACGACGCCGCCGCACGGCTCGTCGAGCAGCGCAAAGAAAACTCTGCCGTCACCAACATCCTCGGCGGCGACGCCATCAGCCGGGTCGGGGATACCAATGTCGCCACCGCACTGCGGCGGATCTCCGGCCTGACCCTCGTCAACGATCAGTTCGTCTACGTTCGGGGCCTCGGCGAGCGTTACTCGAGCACCACCCTGAACGGCGCCAAGGTGCCGTCCGTGGACCTTTCGCGCAACGTGATCCCGCTGGACCTGTTCCCGACCTTCGTGGTCGACTCGCTGGAGGTTCAGAAGTCGTACACGGTCGATCAACCGGCGGCGTTCGGTGGGGGCAACGTCGACATCCGCACACGGAGTCTGCCCGGCAGGCTGGTATTCGGGGTCGAGGTAGGCAGCTCCTACAACTCCGAGACCGGCGGCCACGTCCTGAGTTACTCGGGCGGCAACGACGACATCTGGGGGACGGACGACGGCACTCGAGACCTTTCCTCCGATCTCGTCGCCGCGATCAACCGTTACCGCGGGACCATTGCCACCCAGGACATCCTGTCAGCCGAGCGCGCGCAGGTGGATCCGGGGACCACGCTGGCCGAGGCTCAGGCCATTAACCGCGACCTGGCGCTGATGCTCTACCGCGACGTCTCGGTGAAGCAGAAGGACACCACGCCGGATGTCGACGTGAAGGGCTACCTGGGGAGCATATTCCCGTTGGGCGACGATTGGGAGCTGGGCTTCCTGCTCGCCGGGGCATACGAGAACAGGTGGCGCGAGTCGACCAGTCTGAGCCGCAACATCCGGTTTCCCGAGGAACGTACGGACCGGCAGCAGGAGTCGACCTTCAACGTCGACATTACCGGCAACGCCAACATCGGATTGCGCTACACCGATGACCACGAGGTCAACTTCAGCAGCCTGTATCTACGCAACACCGACGATAAGACCGCGATACGCGACTTCTTCAACGAGAACCGGGAGCGCTCGAGCGGCACGGGGTTCCAGGACATCCGTGAAAAATACGAGGAACGTGAGATCACCGTGAATCAGTGGCGCGGTACCCACCGCTTCGGCCTGGCGACCAAGGACCTGGTCGAGCGACTGATTCCGGAGAAATACGTCGATTGGATTCCCGACGACCTGGAGTTCGACTGGTTCTACTCAGACTCGGACGCCGAGACCCACATCCCCAACGAGCTCACCGTGGCGCTGGCCGGTCCCGCGGACCCGACTCGCGGCGTCGTCACCGACCTTGCCGTACGCACGGTATCCAATGCGGCCGATTTCCGCTTCACCAAGCTGCACGACCGGGTCGACGATGAAGGCTGGAAGGTCGTGCTCCCGCTCAAGATCGGCGACAGCTCGCTGTCGTTGTCCGGCGGCTACCGTTTCACCCGGCAGTTTCGCACCTACGAGCAGACGCAGTTGACCCTGGGCCTGTTCGGCGTCGGCGATCAGGCGCTCCTGGGCGAGCCGCTGTCTACGGTGTTCTCCGACGAGGCGATCACGGACCCGAGCAACAATTTCGAGCTGCAGCGCAGCGGTGCCAACACCGAGAGCTATCTCGCCGCGACCATGACGGACGCCTGGTTCGGTTCCATGGATTGGCTGCTGTGGGACACCTGGCGCGTCGCCGCAGGCTTGCGCTGGGAGCAGTACCGGCAGGTGGCTCTGGACTGGAACCCGTACGGCTTCGACGTCACCAACCCTGTGGTGACCACGGACCCGGCCACCTTGGCGTTCAACAGCTACCTGAAGGACGACCTCTATCCGTCGGTGTCGCTGACTTGGATCTCGGGTTGGCTGGCGGAGACCTTCCAGCTCCGCTTCGGCTACAGCCGGACTGTGACGCGGCCGGACCTGCGGGAGATCACGGCCTCGAGCTATGTGGACCCGTTGACCAACGACCTGGTGTTCGGCAACCCCGGCGTGGTGCCGGCCGAGCTCGACAACTACGACGTGCGTGCGGAGTGGTTCGCACAGAACGGCGACAACTACACGGTGTCGCTGTTCTACAAGGACATTTCGGACCCCATCGAGTTCTTCGAGTCCCCGTCGAGCGACACCAACATCGCGCGGGAAATCATCAACGCCGAGTCGGCGGAGGTGTACGGCGTCGAGTTGGAAACGCTGAAAGAGCTCGGTTTCCTCGGCCAATGGGCCGAGCCCTTCTACGCGCAGGCTAACCTGACCTTCCAGCATTCCGAACTGGTGGCCGGGCCCAACGCCAGCGCGCCGACTCACAACAAGCGTGATATGACCAACGCGGCACCGTTCGTCGCCAACATCCAGCTTGGCTACGACGCGCCGAGCGGCAAGCGCGCGGCCACTCTGACGTACAACGTGTTCGGCGAGCGGCTCTACGTTGCCGGCCGGCTCGGGGCACCGGATGGCTTCGAGCAGCCGTTCCACTCGGTCGACCTGACGTACTCCTGGTATCCCATGGAGAGTGTGGATGTGCAGGCCAAGGTTCAGAACCTGCTCGGTGAGTCGATCGAGATCAAGCGCGGTGGCGTCACGACGTTCGAGCGGGACGCCGGTCGAACCTTCGCCTTGAAGGTGCGCTGGGACTTCTGAGCGCCGCCTCGCGGTCGTCCGCCGGTCAGTCGGCCGGCGGACGTTTCGCGCCCTCCGGCTGCCGATCACGCCGACGGCACCACCATCGATCACTTCTGCTCCGCCGGGCTGTCGACGGCAATGGTTCCCCATTCGCAACGGTACGCGACGTCGTCGCTGCGCGACTGAGACGTGCTGATGCCGATCTGTTAGCGGCCGGCACATCTCGATGGCGCCGTGCGGCGCTGGAAAATTCTCGATGGTCTGACTTCCCGACAGGCAACGTCCGGCGGTCATGAATGTGTCACGAACCATCACTACAGTGGCGCCCGCTTTAGCGGTCATCTGGCGTAGACCTGCGGCTCCGGCGTTGCGGGAGCCTGTTCGTCGCGTGCTCGAGTCGTCCCGCGCAAACCTGAACGACCAAGACAAATTAACACCATAGGAGCTGGGCAATCATGCGGAACAAGATAATGGCTGCTGTTGGATGCATTTGCCTCGCGATGACCGCGGCGGCGGCGGCGACGACAGCGGTGACGCAGGACACGACGGTGAGCGGGAAGAGTTACCTGGATCTGAGTTATATCTCCCAGGAATCGGACGGATCGGACACCGATGCCGCCGGCACGGGCCTCGACGTCAAGCGCTTCTACGTCTCCATCGACCACCAATTTGACGACATGTGGTCGGGTGATGTCACCACCGACTTCAACTATGTCGCCAACGATGGCGAGACACAGGTGTACATCAAAAAGGCGTTCCTGCAGGCGAAAATCAGTGACGCGTTGGTCGTCCGTGCCGGGTCGGCCGACCTGCCCTGGGTGCCGTTCGTCGAAAACCTGTACGGCTATCGATATGTGGAAAACGTCCTGATCGACCGGACCAAGTTCGGTACGTCCGCGGATTGGGGCGTGCATGCTCTCGGCAACTTGACGCCGCAAGTCCAGTACGCGGTTTCGGTGGTCAATGGCGGCGGCTACAAGAACCCGACCCGTAGCAAGGGTATGGACGTCGAAGGGCGCCTGAGCTTCACCCCAATGGACGGTGTGACCTTGGCGGCCGGCGTATACAGCGGTCATCTGGGTGAGGAGACGGAGACTGCCAGCACCGAGCACACCGCCACCCGCTGGAATCTTCTTGCCGCCTATGTCAATGACGCTTTCCGCCTGGGGGCGCAGTACTTCTACGCCGAGGACTGGAAGCAGGTGACCACCGCCGAGTCAGACAAATCGGAGGGCTATTCCGTGTGGGGCGCGGTCAACCTCACGCCTCAGCTCGCGGGCTTCGCCCGGTACGACTACGTCCAACCGAGCAAGGATCTGAACTCGAGCCTGAAGGACAACTACTACGACGTCGGCCTCTCCTATGAGCCGCGCGCCAACATCGATCTGGCGCTGGTGTACAAGCACGACCAGGTGGACAACGGCCTGCTGTCGACCAGCAACGGCACGATTGGCGGCGTGGATGACGGAAAGTACGACGAAGTCGGAGTCTGGGCTCAGTACAAGTTCTGAGGGTTGAAGAGCCGCACCGCCGGGACGCGACATTCGACGGGGAGGCGCGGCCCCCTGTCATTGGGCTGAAACGAGCGGCGGGTTCAATTTCTACACCATTATGTTCTGGAGGAACTGCAAATGAATTGGATGACGACATCGAAGCGATTCCTGTCCGGCATCGCGCTTGGGGGTCTGCTGGCAAGCTCCGCCATGGCCGCCGAGATTTCCGGGGCCGGCGCAACCTTTCCGTATCCCATCTACTCGAAATGGGCCAGCGCTTATCGTCAGCAGAGCGGGATTGGCCTGAATTACCAGTCCATTGGCTCGGGTGGCGGCATCAAGCAGATCGAGGCGAGAACGGTAACGTTCGGCGCTTCCGACATGCCGCTCGAACCGAAGGAGCTGGAGTCCCAAGGCCTGATCCAGTTTCCGATGATCATCGGCGGCGTGGTGCCCGTGGTGAACATACCAGGCGTACGTCCCGGCGAGATCATGCTCGATGGCTCCACGATCGCCGCGATCTACATGGGTCGCATCACCCAGTGGAACGATCCGAAGATCAAGTCCCAGAACCCCTCTCTGCACCTGCCGAGCCTCGCCATCGCGCCGGTGTACCGCTCGGACGGATCGGGCACGAACTTCCTGTTCACCAACTACCTGTCGAAAGTCGATTCACAGTTCGACAAACAGATCGGCGCGAATACCTCCGTGCAGTGGCCGGTAGGTATCGGTGCCAAAGGCAATGAAGGTGTGGCGAACATGACCGGCCAGACCTCAGGTGCGATCGGCTACGTGGAGTACGCCTATGCGAAGCAGAACGAGATGACCTACGCCAAGCTCAAGAATCAGGCGGGTAAGGTAGTGGCGCCGGCGATCGAGACTTTCCAGGCAGCCGCCGCCAATGCCGACTGGCAGTCCGCGGACCACTATCATTTGATCCTCACGAACCAGCCCGGCGATCAGAGTTGGCCGATCACTGGCGCGAGCTTTATCCTCATGTACGGCAACCCGAAGGACCCGAAGGCGGCAAAGCAGGCCCTGGAGTTCTTTTCCTGGGCGTACGCAAACGGTGACGAGATGGCGAAGCAGCTCGACTACGTGCCGTTGCCCGATTCCCTGGTCTCAATGATCAAGAAGACCTGGGAACAGTCGATCACTATCCATGGCCGTCCAGTCTACGCAGTGAAAGGCAGCGGCTGAGACGGCTGAAGATCGAAGTCTGACGCCAGCGTTGGCAGAACCCGGCGGTGACGGGTTCTGCTTGCAGGCGATCTCGGGGTCGGAGAGAGAGAGTAGAACCTGGGCCCTGGCTGGGGGTACCATGCGAGGCTGTTCGGCTTCCGCGAGGGCGAGCCTCGGGCCGTGTCAGTCACCGACCCACACCAAGAGAAATCGGGGGAAGATCATGAGAGACGTCGTCATCATCGACTGTGTCCGGACGGGCCTCGCGAAGGCTTTTCGCGGCAGCTTCAACCTCACCCGCTCCGACGACATGCTGGCCCACTGCATCGACTCCCTGCTGGAGCGCAATCCGAAGCTATCCCCCGATGAGGTGGAGGACGTCTACGTAGGCGCCGCCAGCCACGTCGGCGAGCAGGACGGCAACCTGGCTCGCCTCGCCGTGGTGCTGTCCAAGCTGCCGATCACGACCGCCGGCACCACCATCAACCGTTTCTGCTCCTCGGGGCTGCAGGCCATCGCCATGGCCGCGAACCAGATCGCCAGCGGGCAGACCCAGGTGGCCATCGCCGGCGGCGCCGACTCCATCTCCATGCGCAACCGTCAGGAGCCCGCCAAGGCCAAGCGCAACCAGCGGCTGCTGGAAGAAAAGCCGGACATCTTCATGGCCATGGGCAACACCGCCGAGGTGGTGGCGCGCCGCTATCAGGTCACCCGTGAGGTTCAGGACGAGTACGCGCTGCAGAGCCAGCAGCGTTACGCCCGGGCCGAGGAAGCCGGGTGGATCGGCGAGGAAATCGTTCCCATGAAGGCCACCATGCTGAAGGTGGATAAGGAAACGGGCGACGAAAGCCACGTGGAGGTGATCGTCGACCGAGACGAGTGCAACCGTCCGAACACCACCCTGGAAGGTCTGGCCGGACTGCCGCCGGCGTTCGAGGAGGACGGCACCGTGACCGCGGGCAACGCCTCGCAGCTTTCCGATGGCGCGTCGATGACCCTGGTCATGAGCGCCGAGCGCGCCGCACAGCTCGGTCTCCAGCCCATCGGCATCTACCGCGGCTTCACCGTAGCGGGGTGCGAGCCGGACGAGATGGGCATCGGCCCGGTGTTCGCCATTCCGCGGCTGCTCAAGAACGCGGGGATTGCCCAGGACGACATCGACCTGTGGGAGCTCAACGAAGCCTTCGCGTCGCAATGCGTGTACTGCCGGGATGCGCTTGGGCATCGACAACGAGGTTTACAACGTCAACGGCGGCAGCATCAGCATCGGCCATCCGTTCGGCATGACCGGCTCGCGGATGACAGGGCGCGGTCCTGCGAGAGCTCAAGCGCCGCGAGCAAGAAGTACGGCGTGGTGACCATGTGCATCGGCGGCGGCCAGGGCGCCGCGGGGCTGTTCGAAGCAGCCTGAGGCGCCGCGGCCGCGCGCGTCCCGCGCAGCCGTCCGAGTTCACCCGCTCGGCTCTCCTCTCGTGCCGGGCGGGAACTCCCCTCCTCATTTCCTGTCGAGAAACTTGTGGTGGAGCGGTCCGCGCGCCGCGACCCGCGCTCGAACCATCGACGCCCCGCGACCAAGGTGGTCGCGTCCTGAGCGGGCTCGCGCTGCGGGTATTCTGGTAACACATTGAAACGCAGAGGAAATGGCGTAGAAACAGGCCCGGTTGAGAATACTCGTCTTTTCAGGTCCACTAGGGGTTTGCGTCGGTGAATGGGCGCGTGAGACGCGGGGTTACCGGCTTCGCTACGGAAGTGGCAGGAGTCAAATCGCAGGAATCGCAGGAATCAGAGGAGTAGTGCCACGAACACTGCCGACATGAGAACACTGCTCATCCTGACGTTGCTGGCTTCCGCGGTTCCTGCGGCCAGAGTCATGGCGTCCACGGAGCCGGCCGGCGGCGACGCTGCGGTTGCCGACACGGCCAGCCGATCCGCCGACGCTTCGTCGGCCGACGCCTCGTCGGCCGACGCTGCGCCGGCCGCAGGGCAAGGCAATCCGTACGGTGCTCACAGCGACGAAGAGCTGACGGCGCTCGCCGCCCACTGGGAATCGCTGGACCGGCACCAGCGGCGGGCCCTGCTCACCGAGATGAAGCTGCGGATGGCGCGCAAAGGCAATCGCAGCGACGACATCCACATCCGCTCCGAACGGCGCTACGGGCGCATCATCCGGCAGCCGGACGGCCAAGTGATCCACATCGAGACTCAGGTGATCCACGTGCGGCCGGTGAACCCGGACGAGCTGGAGGCACGGCAGAGCTACGGCGTGGGCTTCGAGCAGCGGATCGGCCGGCGGCGCCACGAGTTGCACGGCGGCACCGCTGAGGCCGGCACGGCCGATGCGCCGGCAGACGCCGATGGCGAGACGGACGGTCAACCGTCGCTCAACGGTGTGCTGGAGTCGCTGGTACCCTCCACCCAGGCGCCGCCGATAAGCCGGCTGCCCGTGTATCAGGTGTCCGATCCCAAGCCCTGATACCATTCCCTCCGACGTGGACGCCGAAACCGCCAAGCTGCTCGTCGTCGACGACGACCCGGAGATCCTCGAGCTGACCCAGGCCTATCTGTCACAGCAGGGGTTCGTCGTGGACTGCGTCGAGAGCGGCGAGGCCATGAACGCGTTTCTGGCCGACAATTCGGTCGACCTCATCATTCTCGATCTGATGCTGCCCGGTGAGCACGGTTTGAATCTTGCCCGCAAGCTCAAGAGCGACGGCGATGTCCCCATCATCATCGTTTCCGCCCAGGGCGACGACGTGGACCGGATCGTCGGTCTCGAGGTAGGCGCCGACGACTACCTGGCCAAGCCGTTCAATCCCCGAGAGCTGCTGGCCAGGGTCCGTGCCGTGCTGCGGCGCTCGCGCCGGCCGTTCCAGCCGCAGGCGGACGGAGCCGAGCAGGTGCAGTTCGGGCCGTTTACCCTCGACACCGCCTCTCACCAGCTGCAGAGGGACGGCACTCAGGTGCCGCTGACGTCCGGCGAGTTCGACCTGCTGGCGATTCTTGCCGATCATCCGAACAAAGTGCTCCACCGCGACCGCATCCTGGATCTGCTGACCGGCGCCGAGCGCTCGCCGTTCGACCGGAGCATCGACGTGCGGGTGACCCGGCTGCGCAGTAAGATCGAGCCCGATCCGTCCAACCCTGTCTACATCAAGACCATCTGGGGCAAAGGCTACATGTTCTGCCCCGACGGCAATGGCTGAACCGGGAGAGCGCCGCCCGAGCGACGGCCTTTCCCTACTCGTCCGCACCAATCTTGTTCTCGCCGTCAGCGCGCTGCTGATCGTGGTCATCGCCGTCATGGCCCTGAATCAGTTCGTGATCGAGCCGATCGCCGAGCGCTCGGCCGACGACGAGGCGGCGCTGCTGGTGCTGTCTGCGCAGACGTGGGTGGAGCTGCCTCCGGAAGCGCGGCCTTACTTCGAGCTGGAGCTGGCGCAGAGCCACGACCTGATCATCTCGGCCGAGCAGCAGAGCCTGGCGCCGGCGGATCTCAGCCAGCCGTATCTGTCCCTGCTGCAGGAGAAGCTGTCGGAGCGGCTGGGCATCGACGTCTCCCTGGAGGAGGGCAGCGAGCTGGTGTGGGTCGACGTGCCCATGGGCGGCTTCGACCTGCAGATCGGCTTCTCCCCGGCGCGCCGCGACATCCAGCCCCTGTACGTGGGCATCATCATCGTGGTGCTGGGCGCCCTGGTGGTGTTCATAACCTCGCTGTTCATCGTTCAGCGCATCACCCGGCCGCTGGTGCTGGTCGCCGAGCGGGCCGAGACGTTCCGCGGTGGAGGGAACTTCGAGCCCTTGCCGGAGCAGGGGCCCGAGGAGCTGGTGTCGCTCGCCCGCAACTTCAACACCATGGCGCGGGAGATCTCGACCCTGCTGTCCAGCCGCACCACCCTGCTGGCCGGCATCTCGCACGACCTGCGTACGCCGCTGACACGGATGCGGCTGGCGCTGGAGCTCCTGCCGGAGGACGTGGACCGCAAGCTCGTGGAGCGTTTCGAGCGGAACCTGGAGGCCATGGACGCGCTCATCGGGGATGCTCTGAAGTTCGCTCGCGGCGCGGGAGAAGCGCCTCAGGACGTCGAGCTGGCGCCGTTCGTACGTGATGTCCTCGCCAGCTTCGATCCCCCGGTGCCGCTGACCGTGGACGACCATGGGGACGTGATCGTCTCGCTGGCGCCCGGCGCTTTGCAGCGCGTGCTCGTAAACCTGGTGAACAACGGCCTGCAGCACGGCGACAACGTGCGCGTCCTGGTCAAGGACCGGGAGATACACGTCATCGACTCCGGGCCGGGGATTCCCGAGGCGGCCCGTGAGGAGGTGTTCCAGCCGTTCTTCCGGCTCGATCACTCGCGCAACGTCAATACCGGCGGCAGCGGGCTCGGCCTCGCAATCGTGCACCAGCTCTGCCAGGCGCAGGGGTGGCGGGTGCGGATTCAGGAAGGCCCGGAAGGGGGGGCGGATGTGGTGGTGACCTTGTGATGGGCCCGCGGCCGACCAGGCGGGGACGGACGCGCGATACACACTGTCACAAAACCGTCCTGCGCAGAAATTACCCGGTAACAGCTTCGGCTCATAGTGAAGGTCGAAGAATCAGCGAAGGCTGATCCCTTCGAGGCTATCTCTATCCCCTTAAGACCTTGTTCTAAAGGTCGACTCCACCGCCGGTTTCCTCTCCAGACCGGCGGTTTTTTTTTGTCGCCGAAAAAAACCGGCCTATACCGCCGTTCGCACCACGTGGACGTCCCGCTGAGGGAACGGAATGGTGATGCCCCGGGCGTCGAATGCCTGCTTGACACGCTCGGTGAGGTCGAACTTGATGCCCCAGTAGTCCGCCGCGTTCGCCCAGACGCGGACGGTGATGTCGACCGAGCTTTCGCCCAGGTTGCTGACCACGATCTGCGGCGCCGGATCGTCGAACGTGCGTTCGTCGGCGTTGACGATGCCAGCGATGATGTCCCTGGCCGTGCCGATGTCGTCGCCGTAGCTGATGCCGAAGACGAAGTCGACCCGGCGGGTGGGTTCGGCCGAATAGTTGGTGATGACGCCGTTGGACAGCACCCCATTGGGGACGACGATTCGTGTGTTGTCCGGCGTGGTGAGGATGGTGTGGAGGATCTGGATCTCCTTCACCGTGCCGCCGACGCTCTGAGCGGTGATGTAGTCGCCCACCTTGAACGGCTTGAACATCAGGATCAGCACCCCGCCCGCGAAGTTGGCGAGGCTCCCCTGCAGCGCTAGCCCGACCGCGAGGCCGGCGGCGCCGAGGATGGCGATGAAGGATGCGGTCGGGATCCCGACGAGCTGTGCGAGGCTGACGAACAGCAGACCCTTCAAGCCGACGGAGACCAGGTTCCGGAGAAAGCGGGCCAGGGTCGGCTCGGTGTTGCTGCGTTCCATGCCGTTGCCGAGCAGCGCCACGAAACGGTTGATGAACCACAGGCCCAGGACCAGGACAATGACCGCCAGGATCAGGCGTGGACCGTAGAGGATGGCCATCTGGACGGCGGTATCGACGTACTGGGATACGTCCCGGGCAGAGATCAGATCTTGCATTTCAGCCTTCCATTTCAGCCTTTAGTGGTGCGGTTCCCGGACCGGCGTCGACTCCGGCGCTGGCACCGCTCTTGCCTGGTCCCCGGCAGCGACGGTACCCGACCGGGCCGTGGCTGTACATGACCAGATGCTTGGCCTACTGTCGCGGGTTGGTTCGGTAGATCAGGCTGTCCTCCAGAGCAGCAGAGAGGGGGTTCGGACGGTGAAACCAGGTGTGGGGCCGATGGCGGCGAGAAGGGTGGCGAGCCTGGCGGCAACCCTGGCGGCGACCCTCCTCGTGGTGGCGAGCGTGGCCGGCTGTCAGTCCGCCTATTTCGGCGCCATGGAGAAGCTCGGTATCCACAAGCGGGACATCCTGGTGTCCCGGGTGGAGGCCGCGGCCGACAGTCAGCAGGAAGCGAAACAGGAGTTCCAGGACGCCCTGACCCAGTTCTCCAGCGTGGTCGAGGTTCCGCCGTCGAAGCTCGAAAGCACCTACGATGACCTGAGCGGCGCGTACGACGACGCCAAGGCCAAGGCCGACGAGGTGAGCGAGCGTATCGACTCGGTGGAGTCGGTGTCGGAGGCGCTGTTCGACGAGTGGCGGGGGGAGATCGACGAGATCACCAACTCGTCGCTGCGGACCAGCAGCCGCCGCCAGCTCGAGCGGTCAAAAGTGCGTTACCAGGAGCTGATGGCCGCCATGCGCCGGGCGGAAAAGAGCATGCAACCGGTGCTCGACACCTTCCACGACTACGTCCTGTATCTGAAGCACAACCTGAATGCTCAAGCCATCGCCTCGCTGCACGGCGAGCTCGAAGGCGTGCAGGCCAACGTCTCGGCGCTGATACGTGACATGGAAGCGTCCATCAGCCAGGCTCGCTCCTTCATCAAAGGCATGAAGTGACGTCCCACCCCCGATAGGAGGACCTATGAAAGCTCTGGGATGGATCATCGCGGCGGTGGCGGTGATCATCGTCGCCATCGGCGCGTACGTGGTGTTGAACCGCGGCGCTTTGCTCGAGCGCGCCATCGAGACCTACGGCAGCCGCTATCTGGATGCTCCGGTGGACGTGGGCGACGTCAACGTCTCGCTGCAGAATGCCTCTGCCACCCTCAACCAGCTGGTGGTGGGTAACCCGGCCGGCTTCTCGGGTCCGCCCGCGCTCAGCCTGGATACCATCGGCGTCGCCCTGAACGTTTCGCAGCTCTCCGGGCAGCTCATCTCCCTGAATCAGGTGACCATCGATGGCGCCAAGCTGGCGGTGCTGGTGCAGGGGACGAAGAGCAACCTGCAGGCGCTCATGGACAACCTCGATGCACGCATCGCCGCCAGTCAGCAGGCCGAGGAGAGCGGCGCGCAATCCGAGGTGAAGCTCATCATCGATCGCCTCGATTTCACCAACGCGCAGGCGTCGGTGAGCTCTGATTTGCTGGGGCAGAGCAAGGTCGACGTGCCGGACATTCACCTCACGGACATCGGACGCAAGACCAACGGCGCGACGGTGGGGGAAGTGCTCAAACAGGTGCTCGGGCCCGTGGTCCGGGCGGTCACCCGCCGTCTGGCCACTCAGGGGGTGGACCTGCAGGGCGCCGGCAAGAAGCTGGAAGGCAACCTCCGCGAGCGGGCGAACGACGCGGTGCGCGGCGGCCTGGATCGGCTGAAAGGCAGCCTGCAACCGAAGCCGGATGGACAGCAGCCCCGGGAGCAGCCGTGAGTGCCTACCACAACATCCTCTACGACGTGCAGGGCCCCATGGCGCTGATCACCATCGACCGCGCAGACAGGCACAACGCCATTTCCCTGGCGACCCTGGACGAGTTGCAGCATGCGGCTGCCCGTGCGGCCGCGGATGACGACGTGCGCGTGATCACCCTCACCGGCGCCGGCGAGCGGGCATTTGCCTCCGGCTCGGATCTCTCGGAGGTGCTGCACCGGGATCTCCATAAAGCCCTCGAGCCCATCGTTCAGGGGCTGGCGGAGCAGCTCGAGCGCACGCCCAAGCCCACCATTGCCGCCATCAACGGCATCTGCATGGGCGGCGGCCTCGAGGTGGCCCTCGGCTGTGATCTGCGCATCGCCACTCCCAATGCCACGTTCGCCACCCCGGAAGGCAGGCTCGGCATCATTCCCGGCGGCGGCGCCACGGCGCGCCTGCCGCGGATCGTCGGCCGCGGCTGGGGCATGGAGATGCTGCTGATGGGCGAGGCCATCGATGCCGAGCGCGCCCTGGCGATCGGTCTGGTCACCCGGCTGGTGGCACCGGATGCGCTGATACCCGAGGCACGCCGCATGGCCGACCACCTGGCGAAGTTCGCGCCGTTCGTGCCGCGCACCATGAAGGCCATGGTGCATTTCGGCATGGAAGCGAGTCTGGCCGGCGCGCTCATGCTGGAGAAGTACGCTCAGGGCGCGCTGGTCCAGACCGACGACAAGGTGGAAGGCATCTCCGCCTTCCTCGAAAAACGCGACCCGGAGTTCAAGGGCCGGTAGTGCTCCAAGCCGTGGGAGCGACCTTGTGGGAGCGACCTCCCGGTCGCGATCTTCGCGTTCCGGATGTCGCTCCCACAGGGAGTTTGCTCCCCGCCCACGGCATCGGAGATACTCTCGGGCAACCGATAACCACAAGGGGGAGACACCCATGGCAGTGAAGCGATTTCCCGTCGAGGCCAGCCACATCATGATGTTCGCTCGGTCCGTCGGCGACGAGAATGCCATCTACTTCGACGCGGAATACGCCAAGGGCACCGAGCCCGGCACCATCATCGCGCCACCCACCTTCGCGCAGTCGAGCGCTCAGTTCGATCCGGACTACTTCCTCCGGCCCAAGGTCGGCCAGCCGTGGTTCGGCTCCGGCAAAGAACCGACCGGCGTCAAGCGGGAATCAGGTGGTGGTGGCGGCGGTGGTGGTGGCGGCGGCCTGCATGCGGAGCAGCACTTCGAGTATCACCGGCACCTGAAGCCCGGCGACGTGCTCACCGCCACCACCCGGCCCGGCGAGACCTGGGAGAAGCAGAGCAAGCGCGCGGGCAAGCTGGTGTTCTCTGAATCGGTCACCGAGTACCGGGATCAGAACGGTGAGCTGGTCATCACCGCCCGCGGCGTCGGTGTGCGCACCGAGCGTCCGGTCGATACCAAGTAGGGAGAGAACAGTCATGGCATTGAAAGCAAGCGATCTCTCCGTGGGCGACACCTACAGTGAGACTCTGGTGGAAGACCTGAAGCGTACCCAGATCGTCATGTACGCCGGTGCGTCGGGGGACTACAACCCGCTGCACACGGACGAGGTGTTCACCACCAAGGTGGCGGGCTACCCCAGCGTGTTCGCCCACGGCATGCTCACCATGGGCATGACCGGCAGAATGCTCACGAACTACGTGGGCGACGGCAGGCTCACCAAGTTCGGCGTGCGCTTCACCAGCCAGGTGTGGCCCGGCGACACCCTCACGTCCACGGCGACGGTGGAGGAGGTCGCCGACGGCATCGCCAAGCTCAAAGTGGAGACCGCCAACCAGGACGGCACAGTGGTGGTGTCGGGGTACGCCGAAGCTCGCGTGGACTGAGGCGCTCGGGCCTGGTGTGGCAGGAGCGATGGATCGCGACCGGGAGGTCGCTCCCACAGAGTCGATCCCACAGCGGATCCGGATCGCGACCGGGAGGTCGCTCCCACAAGGTCGGTCCCACAGGGTCGGTCCGTCCCACAGGGTCGGTCCCACAGGGTCGCTCCCACATCACACGACTTGGTGGAGGAGTGGTTCGCCGGCGGCCAGCCGGCGGCAGTTCTCCACCGCCACGGCCAGGCTCCTTTCCAGGGTCTCGCCGGTCAGCCAGGCCACGTGGGGCGTGAGCACCACGTCTTCCCGCCGAAGCAATGGATGTCCGGCGGGTACCGGCTCGTCGCTGAACACGTCCAGCCCGGCGCCGGCGAGCCGGCCGCTGCGGAGCGCCTCGATCAGCGCAGCCTCGTCGATCAGCCCGCCGCGAGCGGTGTTGACGAGCACCGTGCCCGGCTTCATGACGGCGAACTCGGCGCGGCCGAGCAGACGCTCCGTGGCCGGTGTCAGCGGCAAGTGCAGTGAGATGACGTCGGCTTCCCGCAGGAGGTCGTGCAGGGCGCGGTAGTCGCCGAGGTCGGTGTCTTTCCGTGACCGCGCCGCGTACAGCACCCGGGCGCCCATGGCCCGCAGGATCGGCGCCAGCAGCGCCGGAACGCTGCCGAATCCCACCAGCCCCACGGTGCGGTCGCCGATCTCACCCAGGGTGTCCTGACGGTCCGGCGTCCAGGACCAGCCGACACCGGAGCGCACGTCCCGGTCGAACTGCCGCACCTGGCGGAGCACCGCCAGCATCAACGCCAAGGCGTGCTCTGCCACCGCCCGGCTGTTGCTGCCTGGCATGTTGCAGACGGCGACGCCGCGCGACCGGGCGGTCGCGAGATCGATGGTGTTCACCCCCACACCGATCTTCTGCACCAGCCTCAGGTGCGGCGCGGCGTGGAGCAGCCGGGCATCCACCGGCCGCAGGCAATGCCACAGCACCTGGGCCTCGGCGAGCAGCTCGAACAGGCGCTCGTCGTCGGACTCCGCGCAGACACGCACCGTGAGGCCTGCGTCGCGGAGGGCCGCCAGGCGGCGGCGGAGCTTGGCGCCGGCGGTGTAGTTCCAGACCACCTCCATCGGCCGGGCCGGTCAGCTCTGCGGGACGACCTGACGGAACCGGCGCACGGTGACCCGGCCCCATAGCCCCGCCCGAGTGTAAGGATCGTCCTCGTGGAATGCCTGGACCTGGCCGCCGTCGTCGGCATCCAGAATGAACAGCGAGCCGAGCATGCGTTCGCCGTCGTCGGACAGCAGCGGCCCCGCCAGGGTGATCATGTTGGCGTGGGTGCCCACGTAGGCCAGATGCTCGTCCCGGGTGGCGAGCCGGAGCGGCTGGCTGTCCGGCTTGTCCTCGCAGATCAACGCGTAAAGCATGGCAGGTCCTCCGGGCTGCGGTTTCGTTCAGGCTTCCAGGGTCTCGCGCAGCACCTGGCAGGCGTGCTCGAAGCCGCGGCGGCTGGATGGGAACAGCCGCGCCGTGGCGAAGAAGTCGTGCACCAGGCCGTCGAGCCGCAGTGATTGTGCCCGGCTGCCGGCAGCCTCCAGCGCGCTGGCGTAGGCTTCGCCTTCGTCCCGCAGCGGGTCGAACTCGGCCGTCACCACCAGCGCAGGGGGAAGGTTCGACAGGTCGTCGGCCAGCAGCGGCGAGGCGTCGGGATGCCGGCGTTGCTCCGGCTCCGGGCAATAGTGGTCCCAGAACCAGCGCATGGTCTCGCGTTCCAACAGGTAGCCCTCGCCGTTCTCGTCGTAGGAGGCGCGGGTCAGGTCGCAGTCCGTGACCGGGTAGGCGAGCAGCTGAAAGTGGATCTCCGGGCCACCCTCGTCCCGTGCCCGGCGGCACACCACGGCGGCCAGGTTGCCGCCCGCGCTCTCGCCGCCCACCGCCAGACGGCCGTTGCCGGAAAGCTCCTCCATGTGATCCGCTACCCAGCGGGTGGCGGCGAAGGCGTCTTCCACCGGCGCCGGAAAGCGGTGCTCGGGGGCCAGCCGGTAGTCCACCGATACCACCACGCAGCCCGCGCTGGCGCAGATGTCACGGCACACGGTGTCCGCGGTGTCGAGATCGCCGATCACCCAGCCACCACCGTGGAAATTCACGAACACCGGGAACGGGCCGGTCCCGGCGGGGGTGTAGATGCGCACCGGAATCGGCCCGGCGGGGCCGGGCACTGTGCGGTCGACCACACCGGCCACCGCGAGATCCGGATCCATCGGGCGCATCAGCCGGTACATTTCCCGGCCTTCAGCGGGCGACAGTTCGGTCATGCCGGGCCCTTCGGCTTCGGCGAGCTGCGCCAGCATGGCCTGATATTCGGGAGCTAACGGCACGGTGATTCCTCCATCTGCTGAGCACTTTCACAATACACGGTCGCGCCGACGGCTCCGGACGCCGGGTCCGGTGGGTAATGTAGCACGCGGCGCTTCCAGGGTAAGATGTGCGCCCTTCGGAGTCACCCCGGCCTGCCGGGGGCAATGCACAGACGGTGGAGCGACGGCATGACCCAGCACAATGGCCCGGAAGAAACGGCGGTGGAAGCGGCCCAGCGGTTCCAGTTCCTGGAGCAGCGCACTCTGTTCGAGCATCGGACACTCACCCTGTTCGGCGAGATCGACACGGACGTGGCCCGGCGCACCGCAGAAAAGCTGTTGGCCCTGGCCTACGCGTCCGACGAGCCCATCACCCTGTTCATCGGCTCGCCAGGCGGCCACGTGGAGTCGGGGGACACCATCTTCGACATGATCCAGTTCATCAAACCGGTGGTGCGCGCGGTGGGCACCGGCTGGGTCGGCAGCATCGCCACCCATATCTATCTGGCGGCGGAGCGGGAGCACCGCTATTGCCTGCCCAACACGCGCTTTCTCATTCACCAGCCGGCGGGCGGCTTCGGCGGCACTGCCGCGGACGTGGAAATCCACGCGCGGGAAATCGTCAAGACCCGTCAACGCATCAACCGGGTGATCGCCGAACGCACCGGACAACCGCTCGAGCGCGTGGAGCGTGATACCGACCGGGATTTCTGGATGGGTCCGGAAGAATCGGTGGAGTACGGCCTGGTCGGCCGGATCATCCACAGCATGGGCGACATTGACTAGCGGGAACTAGCGGGGGATCGCCTGCGCATTCCGTTCGACACCGGCAGTGGCGGCCTGGACGCCGAGCTCGTCCGGCCCGAGGGCGCCCGGGACCTGCTGGTGCTCGCCCACGGCGCCGGTGCCGGCTTCCGGCACCAGAGCATGACCCGAATCGCCGAGGCCCTGGCGGCGGTGCGCATCGCCACGCTGCGCTTCAACTTTCCGTTCATGGAAGCCGGCCGCCGCCGGGTGGACCCGCGGCCGGTGGCGGTGGCCGCGATCGTGGCCGCGGTGCGGGAAGCGCAGCGGGTTGAGCCGGACCTGCGAATCTACCTGGGTGGTCACAGCTTCGGCGGGCGCATGGCCACTCACGCAGTGGCGGAGGGGCTGGTCGCGCCGACGGGCGTCGTCTGTCTGTCCTTTCCGCTTCATCCGGCGGGCCGGCCCGGCATCGAGCGGGCGGCCCATCTCGCGGCGGTGACCGTGCCCATGCTGTTCCTCTCCGGCACGCGGGATGCGCTGGCCGACCGCGAGCTACTGATCGGCGTCGTCGCTGAGCTGGACCGGGCGCGCCTGCACTGGCTGGAGGATGCGGACCATGGCTACCGAGTGCGCAAGCGCGTGCGCCGGGATCCGCGCCCGGTGTTCGAGGAGATCGCCGCCGAGGTGGCGGCGTTCGTCTCCGACCTGGCGTAGCGGAAGGCCAGGCGGCGGGGCCGGCGGCGGGCGTGGGATCTCGAGCTATTCTCCCCGCACTGGCACGGCAATTGCTCTTTAGTGATCGAGGATTGGCGGACATCCGATTGGCAAGCAGCAGGCGCCACCGCGCACCGTGGCGGTGCACGCGCAGATCCGCTCAGCTCCACAGGAGGGCATCATGGACCGAGCAGCGAAAATTCGAGCGACGGAACCGTCCTGCTACCTGTTCATCTATCTGGTGCAGGACAACGAGGAATGCCACCGCTACTGCACGGTGCTCGCCTATGGCGCCGACCTCGCAGCCGCGGAACGCGTCGCCGTGGGGCGGGTCGAGGAGCAGCAACTGCGCATCGTTCGGGAGGACACGGCCACCCCCGCGCCGTGGCTCGATCCGGCCAGTGACGGCGCCTACCTCGACGAGCTCGCCCGCCGTGGCTCGGCTCTGCAGCTCGGAGAACCCTACCGCACCCGGAGCGCGGCCGCCGGGTAGCGGCGGCTCCGCGCTCAGCGCCCGAACCGCGCCAGGCGCTCTTCCAGATCCGGCCCGCGGCCGGGACTGTGCTGCCGTTCGAAGCTCAGCCCGTCCTCCAGGGTGTAGTTCAGCCCCTGGTTGACGAGCATCTTGTCGGCCCGCAAGGTGAACCAGGAGTTTTCGAGGAACCGCCGGGCCATCGCCTCGGCAGCCTTCATGAGCGCTTCCGCGGTGACGCTCTCGACCGCGAGGCCCATCCCCACGGCCTCTGCGCCGGACACGGCCCGGCCGCTGAACATCATCTCCTTGGCTGCGGTCAAGCCAATCCGCCGCGGCAGCCGTTGGCTCATGCCCCAGGTGGGCGACATCCCCCAGCGGCCATGGGTGTCGGCGAGCTTGGCATCCTCGGCTACCACCATCAGGTCACACGCCAGCGCCAGCTCCAGCGCCCCGGTGTAGCAATGCCCCTGAACCGCAGCGATCACCGGCTGCGGCAGCTGCTCGATGGCGTCCAGGGTCTCGGCCTGAAAATGCCGGCTCGGCGCCGTGTCTCCGGCCTGGATGGCTTTGAGATCGTTGCCGGCGGAGAACGAGCGGCCGCGGCCCGCCAGGATCACGCAGCCAATCTGCTCGGTGGCGGCGGCCAACGCATCCACATGGGCCCGCAGCTCCACGAACAGCGTCGGGCTCAGCGCGTTCAGCACTTCCGGCCGGTTGAGGGTGAGAATTGCCAGGCCGTCCCGGTCTTGCCGTTCCACGAGCGCCATGTCGTCTCCCTGTAGCCGCTGATCGGCCGGTCATGATAGAGGATGGTCCGGGGCGGCGGGTAGCGGGGTGTGCGGCAGAGCGGCGCCCGGCGCTATGGCAGAGCGAGCAGGGTTCCGAGGGCGTCGTAGCCCACCGGCTTCACCAGATGGTCGTCGAACCCAGCCTTGCGCGAAGCGGCTCGGTCCTGATCCTGGCCCCAGCCGGTCACCGCCGCCACCCGGACGGCCTGGCCCCACGGTTGCAGCCGGATTCGACGGCAGACCTCGTAGCCGTCCATGTCGGGCAGGCCGAGGTCCAGCAGCATGAGATGGGGGCGGAACCGCTCCGCTTCCTCGAGCGCCTGGGGGCCGTCGTAGGCGCTGCGGGCGTCGTGGCCGGCCATGGACAGCAGCATGGACAGCGAATCGGCGGAATCGCGGTTGTCGTCGACGACGAGAATGCGCTTCAGCGCGGTTGGCGGCGGGAGCGACGGCGTGGCGCCCGGCGCCTCACCCTGGGGGTGGCTGGCGGCGACGAACGTCGGCAGGGTCACCTCGAAGCGGCTGCCGGCGCCAGGGCCGCGGCTCTCCGCCCGGACCGTCCCGCCGTGCATCTCCACCAGGCGCTTGACCAGGGTCAGCCCGACCCCGAGCCCGCCCTGCATCCGCGCGGAGCGGTCCGCCTGGCTGAACATCTCGAAGATGCTGTCGAGCTGATCCACCGGAATTCCCTGGCCGTTGTCCTCCACGGACAGCACCACCGCCTCGGCCAGCGGCCGCGCCGTCAGGCGAATCCGGCCGCCGGCCGGCGTGTAGCGGCTGGCGTTGCCGAGGAGGTTGCCGACGACCTGGGCGATCCGCAGGGTGTCCACGTGCAGCGCAACCGGCTGGTCAGGAAGCTCGACCACGAGCTCCTGGCCGGCCTGGTCGATCGGCGGCCGGTTCGTCTCGATGGCGATCGCCACGATCCGGGCGAGGTCCGTTGACTCCCGCTTCAGCTCGAGCTTGTCGTGGCTGATGCGGCTCACGTCCAGCAGGTCGTCGATGAGCCGAACCATATGCCGCACCTGGCGCTCGAGCACCTGGCGGCACTGCTGCAGCAGCGCGCTGTCGTCCGGGACGCGCTCAATGGTCTCCAGCGCGTAGCGCATCGGCGCGAGGGGGTTGCGCAGCTCGTGGGAGAGGGTGGCGAGAAACTCGTCTTTGCGGCGGTCCGCATCCCGCAGGCGCCGTTCCGCGTCTTTGATCGCAGACACGTCCAGGCAGGCGTTGATGGCCCCCGTCACCCGCCCTTCCGCGTCGCGGATGGGCTCGATGTTCAGCAGCACTCGAACGCGCGTATCATCAGCGCGCTCGATGATCAGATCCTGGTTGCGGAAGCTCCGTCCCTGGGCGAGCGCCACCGCCATCGGGCTGTCCTCGTGCCTCAAGAGGCTGCCGTCGGCCGAGAACATCCGCTGCGATCCGCAGAAGCGGTCCGCCGAATCGCGCAGCGTCGGCACCCGCCCCCAGAGCTCCACCGCCTGGCCGTTGTAATAGGTGAGAACCCCCGACGGCGCCTCGCAGGCATAGACGGCAACCGGCAGCAGCTCGCTCAGGCGCCGATAGCGCTCCTCACTCTCGCGCACCCGGTCCTCGGCGACTTTCCGTTCGGTGATGTCTTCGGTGATGCCGGCGATGCGGATCACCTTGCCGGCATCGTCACCGATGGGGAACGCGCGGTCCCATACCCAGCGCAGGCTGCCGTCGTCGTGAACGACCCGGTACTCTTCCGCCGTGGCTTCGCCCCGCTGCTGCCTGGCGAGCGCGTCGAGCACCCGGTCGAGATCGTCGGGGTGAACGGCTTCCAGGAACGACCGGCTGTCGCGGTAGACGGTGGCGCAGCTCCTGCCCCAGATGTCCTCGTAGGCGGGGCTCACGTAGAGCATGTGCGGCGGGCGGGAGCCCCGGATGTCGACGATCCAGAACACGTCGGTGACGTGCTCGGCAAGCTGGCGGAAGCGCTGCTCCGACTCCTGAAGCCGGCCATAGAGGTTGCCATTGTCGATGGCGATGGCGGCCTGAGCGGCAATGCCACTGACGATGCGTTCGTGGTGCTCGGTGAACACGCCGGCGCGACCGTGGCCGAAGAACAGCCCCCCGAGCGGCTCACCGGAACGGGAGACCACCGGTACGGCCAGATAGCTCCTGACGGGCTGGCGGCTCAGCAGCGCGTGGTGGAACGGCGGGATCTGCCCGTGGGGCACCTTGTGGGTCAGGTCCTGCAGCCGGACCACGCGCTCGCCGCGGTAGGTGGGTTCGAGAATGGCGCTGTCCAGCGGGTTGGCGAAGCCGTCGAGCGACAGTGCCGATGCGCCGCAAACCGTGTGCAGGCGGAAGGGCGTGTTCTCGCCAATGCCTGCGTTGTAGAAGAACGCGCCGATCTCGGCCCCGGTGACGGCGGTGGCCTGCTCGGTCACGAACTGCACGATGCGGTCGACGTCGAGCTCCGCCGCCAGGGCATTGCCGACCCGGTTCAAGGTCTCGGCCGTCCGCGTCTGCTCCCTGAGCGCTGCCTCGGACTGTTTCTGCCCACTGATGTCCCGGGCAATCTTGGACGCGCCGAGAATGTGCCCGGTCTGGTCGCGCACCGGCGATATGGTGAGGGAAAGATCGATGCGGCGGCCGTCTTTGGCGACCCGTACGGTCTCGAAGTGCTCGATCTTCTCGCCCCGCCACAGCCGTTCGAGGATGGTGCGCTCCTCGTCGTGCAGTTGCGGCGGGATGATCAAGGTGATGTGCTGGCCGACCGCCTCGGCGGCGCTATAGCCGAACAGCCGCTCGGCCGCGGCGTTCCAGGAGAGGATGGTTCCCTCCAGCGACTTGCCGACAATGGCGTCGTCAGACGAGTCGACGATGGCGGCCAGCAACGACCGGGCATCGCTGACGCCCTTCTGTTCGGTGACGTCGCGGGTGATGCAGCGCGTGCGAACGAGCTCGCCGCCGACCAGCACGGGACGCGACGAGATCAGCACCTCCCGCACAGCGCCGTCCTTCGCGCGCAGGCGCGCTGGAACGTTGCGCAGGTTCCGACCTTCGGCCATCCGCGACAGCAGGTCCTGCGCCTCCCGCCGTTCGAGGTGAAAGGCGGCGATGGGGCGGCCCAAAAACTCTCCCCGGGTGTAGCCGAGCAGGTCGAGCTGCGCGCGGTTCGCCCAGAGAACGATGCCGTCGGGCGCGAGGTAGCATAGCCCGATGCCGAGCTCGTCCAGCAGCGCTTCGTCGTCCGCGCTCTGCTGCCACGGCGGCCGCGGATCGCCCGGGTCGGCTTCGCCTGGAGTCACCGGGTTTCGCCGGTCGTCTGGCATGATGAATCGTTCGGCTGGCCCAATTGGTCATTTTCGTCCGGTCCGGAGCGCAGGGCAACGGCGTCGGCCACGGTTTTCCCGGGAAGCGGCCGCGTCGACGCGGTAGGCTTGGCAGCCATGAAACCGAGACTCGCGATCATCGGCGGCGGCATCGCCGGTTTGTCCTGCGGCGCACGGGCCGCAGCCGACTTCGAGGTCACCGTGCTCGAAGCCGAGATGCAGCCGGGCTATCACAGCTCGGGGCGCTCGGCGGCGGTGTACATCGAGGCATTCATGAACGAGGTGGTCCACGCGCTGTCCGTCGCCAGCGCACCGCACCATCGTGCTCAGGGGGCCCGGCCGGTGTGGGACGTGACGGTGTGCGACGACGCCCATACCGCGGAGCTGGATGCCTTTCTCGATGCCTGGCGCCCACTGTGTCCGGAGCTGCGGGAGATTCCTGCCGCCGACGTGCTGGCGCGGGTGCCGATTCTGCGTCCGGAGCGCGTGCAGCGGGCCTGCATCGATCCCAATGCCATGGTCCTCGATCCCCATGCGCTGATGGAAGGCTTTCGCCGCGCAGCTCACCGCCGCCGGCGGTCGGGTGATCAATGGCGCCCGGGTGGACGGCATCGAGCGTGGCGCGGAAGGGTGGTCCCTCCGCTTCGGCGAGCAAAGCCTCTCGGCCGACGTGGTGGTGAATGCCGCCGGCGCCTGGGCGGACGAGCTGGCTGCCATGACCAGCGCGGCGCCGCTCGGGCTGACACCGCTGCGGCGCACCGCTCTGCTGGTGGACGTGCAGCGGGACGTCTCGGCTTGGCCGTTGATCCACCGGGTGCAGGGAGGGCTGTACTTCAAGCCGGAGGCGGGCCTGCTCATGGTGTCGCTGGCCGACGAGACGCCGAGCGCCCCCTGCGACGCGCAGCCCGAGGAGCTGGACCTGGCGATGATCGTCGACCGCTTCCAGGATCTCACCACCGTGGAGGTGCGGCGGTTCAGCCGGAGCTGGGCCGGGCTGCGGACCTTTCTACCGGATCGGCTGCCGGCGGTGGGCTACGATCCGAAGGTGGCGGACTTCTTCTGGCTCGCGGGCCAGGGAGGCTTCGGCATCCAGACCGCGCCGGCGCTGGGACAGCTGGCGGCGGATCTGCTCGCCGGCCGCCCCAGCCCGCTGGCCGACGCCGTGTCCCCGGCCCGAGCGCTACCGCAAACCGCCCCCTGGAACCGCGGATAGCCGCCGGCAGGCCGCCCTCAGCGCCGGCGCCGCTCCGTGGGATTGCGCCCGCTGGCGTTCGACATGTCGGTCACGCGGTCGATGCGGTCCATCAGCGCCTCGTAACTGACTTCCTCCGAGGGCAGCTTGATGCCCTCGTTGGCGAAGGTCTGCGAGCGGGAGAATCGGCCCCGCGCGGCGTGGATCGACCCAGCCGGTGGGCGCGTCTTCGCTGCACATGTACAGCACCGCCGGGCTCACCAGCTCGGGCGCCCGCTCTGCAGGCGGGGCGGCGGCGTCGAAGCTGGCGCCGGGCACCGAGGCCGTCATCCGGGTGGCGGCTCCGGGCGCCAGGCAGTTGACCCGGATGTTCTTCGACAGACCCTCGATGGCGAGCACGTTCATGAGCCCCACCATGCCCATCTTCGCGGACCCGTAGTTGGCCTGGCCGAAGTTGCCGAAAATACCGGATCCGGAGCTGGTGAAGACGATGCGTCCGTAGCTCTTCTCGTACATGACCGGCCAGGCCGCGTGGGTGACGTAGGCGGTGCCCCGCAGATGCACGTCGAGCACCGCGTCGAAGTCCTCGAGGGTCATGTTCTTGAAGCTCTTGTCGCGGAGATTGCCGGCGTTGTTGACCAGGATGTCCACGGTGCCGAACGCATCGAGGGCGATCTGCACGATGCGCCTGGAGCCTTCCTTGTCGCACACGGAGTCCTTGCTGGCGACCGCCCGGCCACCGATCGCTTCGATCTCTGCCACCACCCGGTCGGCGGCGTCACCGGAGCCGCTGCCGTCGAGGCTGCCGCCCAGGTCGTTCACCACCACCCGGGCGCCGCGCCGCGCGAACGCCAGCGCGTGAGCACGGCCGAGGCCGTTGCCGCCACCGGTGACGATGACCACCTTGTCTTCGAAATCGCTCATGGAATCCCCCTCCTTCCCATTCCTCACAGGGCTGGATTCTAGCCCCAACCCCTACCCTCGGGTCACAGCCCCAGCACCAGCTTGGCGACGATGTTCTTCTGCACCTCGTTGGTGCCGCCGGCGATGGAGCTCGCCCGCAGATTGAAATAGCGGGCGAACGCGATGACGCCCGGGTCGGGCGGCGGCGGGGCCGACGCGTCGGCCACCGCGGGGGCGCCCGCCAGCACGCCCTGGCCCGCTGCCTCGACCAGCAGCTCCGTGATGCGCTGGCCGAGCTGGGCGCCGAGGTTCTTCATCAGCGAGGATTCAGGGCCGGGGTTCCGGCCCTGAGACAGGGCGGACATGATGCGAAACTCGGTGTACTGGGCCGCCTGGACCTGAACGGCCAGCGCATCGACCTTGCGGCGGAAGGCCGGCTCTTCGACCAGGCTGCCGCCGTCGGCGCCGGGCGCCGCCGCCGCGAACCGTTCGAGCCGCGCCAGGGCTGTCCGGTAGGCGGCCGCGCCGCCGCCGCCGCGCTCGAACTCGAGCAGGTACTTGGCCACCGTCCAGCCCTGGTTCTCCTCGCCCACCCGGTTCGCCTTGGGCACGCGCACGTCGTCGAAGAATACCTGGTTGACCTCGTGGGTGCCGGAGGCGAACACGATCGGCTGCACGGTGATGCCCGGCGTGTCCATGTCCAGAAGCAGGAACGTGATCCCCTGCTGGGGCTTGCCGCCCGCGTGGGTGCGCACCAGGCAGAACATCCGGTTGGCGACGTGCGCGTGGGTGGTCCAGATCTTGGTGCCGTTCAGCACGTAATGGTCGCCGTCGCTGTCCGCCTTAAGCTTGAGCGAAGCGAGATCCGAACCAGCGCCGGGCTCCGAGTAGCCCTGACACCAGTAGTCCTCGCCCGAGAGGATGCGCGGCAGGTAGTAGTCCTTCTGAGCGTCGGTGCCGTAGCCCATGAGCATGGGCCCGCACATGCCGAGGCCCATGGGAGCGAGGCTCGGGGCATCGGCGAGCGTCGACTCGGTGGCCCAGACGTAACGCTGCACCAGATCCCAGCCGGTGCCGCCGTAACGCTTCGGCCAGCGACGGCGCCACCCACCCCTGGCGATACAGGATGCGGTGCCAGACGATGTTGTGCTCGTAGTCGAGGAAGATGCCGGGGCAACGCCGCTGGGCGATGCGCAGCTCATCGGTGAGGGAGGCGTCGAGAAACCGCCTGACCTCGCTCCTGAACGCTTCGTGCTCCGGGCTGAAGGCGATGTTCATGTTCGATGGTTCCGCACCGCGGCCTCCAGCTCGAGGATGTGAGGATCCTGCACGTCGAGCTGGCGCAACGCGGCCGCCAGCTCGGTCAGGTAATCGGCGTTGGCGCCGCTCGGCCCTGCGCACGTCGCGATCTGCCGTGCCATGTCGGCGACCGGGGCGGGGCCGAGGTACGCGTGATTGTCCGTGGGCGCCAGGTAGACCACGGCGGACACCGTGTCGCTGGCGCCAGGAGGTGCCGCCGCGCCGCCGTCCCGCGCGCCGGCGCACGCATCCGCTGCCGGCGCGGCAGCGAGCGGCGCTGGCGGGCCCAGCTCCAGCTCGATCGGCTGGCGGAGGTAGCCGTTCTTCTCCCGGTGGTCGAGGCTCTCAAAGATCTGCGTCACCGTCTGCGCGTCGAGACAGTAAGCCACGCCGTCGCAATGACCGTGGCCCGTTTGAACCAGCGTCACCACACGTCCGGGACGGTCCGGCACCCCGCGGTGATCGTGGGAGCCCTGCCAGAAGCGGCGCTGCCAGCCGCGCAGACGAGCCCGGCGCCGCTCGAGGAACGGGAAATCGGGCCGCCAGATCAGCGAGCCGTAACCGAACACCCAGACGTTCGTCCCGCTGCCGGCGGCCACGCCGGTGGCCCAGCCGGCGGAGTTGGCGGTTGTCGCTCCGCTCTTCAAGCCAGCCCCTGGGAGACCTCGAACGCCTTCCGGGCCTCGGCCCTGAGGGCCGGGTCCAGCAGGTATTCCGCCGCCGTCAAAGCCAGCGCCCTGGCGCCGTCGAGCGCTGCGGCGTCGCCGCTCTCGCCGCCGGCGTAGCGGGCGAACTCGGGGTTGTGGATCACCACGTTCCGGGGCGCGCACGCCAGCATGGGATGGATCGACGGCACCCGATAACTGACGTTGCCCATGTCGGTGCTGCCGGCGCCGCCGAGGGATTCGGGGACGAGGAACTCCCGGCCCAGGGATTCGCCGTGGCGCTGGAACGCCCGTGCCAGCGGCCAGTTGGTGTTCAGGTCGAGATAGTCCACGTCGGCCCAGTCGATCTCCACCTCGCAGCCGCTGGCCTTCGCGCCGGCCTCGAAGCAGGCGTGCACGCGCGGCTTCAGCGCCGCCAGCTCGGGCTCGGTGGCGGCGCGCACGTAGAACTCGCCGGCGGCCCGCTCGGGAACGATGTTGGGCGCCTGACCGCCGTCGGTGACGATGCCGTGGATGCGCTCTTTGTCGCGGATGTGCTGGCGCAGATTGGAAATGGCCTGGTAGGCCAGCAGCAGCCCGTCCAGGGCATTGATGCCGCGGTGCGGCATGGCGGAGGCATGGGCGGACCGGCCGTGGTAGACGACGGCGACCTCGGCCACGCAGATGCACGGCATGGTGGTCAGGTTGACGCCGGCCGGATGAATCATCAGTGCCGCGTCCACGCCCTCGAAGGCGCCGGCCCGGGCCATGAGCTCCTTGCCGCCGCCGCGCTCCTCCGCCGGCGTGCCGAGCAGGCGCACCCGCCCGGGCAGGTTGGCGGCGACGGCCTCGAGCCCCAGCGCCGCGCCGAGGGCGGCGGTGGCGATCAGGTTATGGCCGCAGGCGTGGCCGATGCCGGGCAGCGCGTCGTATTCCGCCAGCAGCGCCACCATAGGCCCGTCCCCGGCCACCACGTCGGCTTCGAACGCAGTCTCCAGGGAGTAGACGCCGCGCCGTGCCTCCGGCCCGAAGCGTTCGACCGTGCTGCACAAAAGATCGCACGCGAAGCGTTCCTGGAACGCCAGCTCCGGGCGGGCGTGGATGGCGTGGGAGACCGAGAGCAGGTCGTCGCTCAAGGCGTCGATGCGGTCGAGGATCGTCTGGCGGATGCCGGCGTCCATGGCTTGCTACCTCCGAGGTCGGGCGCTCATTATGCAGAAAATTCCCGCACTGGAGGGCTTCATGGCTTACGACTACCGGTTGCTGAACGTGGAGGTGGAGAACCGGGTGGCAACGGTCACCGTGAGCAATCCGCCTATCAATCTGATCACCCTGGAGCTATACGGCGAGCTTTCGGCGCTCTCCCGCGAGCTCGACCAGGACGACGACCTGCTGGTGGTGGTGCTGCAGAGCGCCGATCCGGACTTCTTCCTGGCCCACTTCGACGTGGAAGCGATACTCGCCTTCCCCACGGAAGGGGAGGCGGTGCGGGAGACCGAGCTGAACGAGTACCACCGGATGTGCGAGCGCTTCCGGACGATGAACAAGGTCACCATCGCCTGCATCGAAGGCCGCGCCGGCGGCGGCGGCAGCGAGCTGGCATCCGGCTTCGATCTGCGCTTCGGCGTGCGCGGCCGCACGGTGATCAATCAGATGGAAGTGCCCATCGGCATTCTCCCCGGCGGCACCGGCACCCAGCGGCTGCCGCGCCTGGTGGGCCGCGCGCGGGCGCTCGAGATCATCCTTGGCGGCGGCGACCTGGACGCCGAGACGGCCGAGCGCTGGGGTTACCTGAATCGGATCTTCGAGGCGGGCGAGATCCGCCCCTTCGTCGCCGCCCTGGCCCGCCGCATCGCCGGCTTCCCGCAGGAGGCGGTGCGGCTGGCCAAGGCCGCGGTGAACGCCGCCGACCGGCCGCTCGAGGAGGGGCTGGTGGAAGAGGCCTATCTGTTCCAGCGATTGCTCCGCACCGACGGTGCGCAGCAGAACATGCGCCGCTTTCTCGAGATCGGTGGCCAGACGCGGGAGGGCGAGCTCAGGGTCGGTGAGCTGAACGGCGAGCTGGGCGGCTGATCGCGTGGGAGCGACCTCCCGGTCGCGATCTGGCCCTGATTGTGGGAGCGACCTCCTGGTCGCGATTCGATGCTGCTGTGGGAGCGACCTCCTGGTCGCGCTCTTCGGAAATCGCGACCTGGAGGTCGCTCCCACAAAAAGCAGCTCAGGCCAGAGGCGTCACACGATGCGCGATCCTTCCCGCCCCCAGTACTTGTCCTTGAGCAGCCGCTTGTAGAGCTTGCCCGTCGGCAGCCGCGGCAGCTCGTCGATGAAGTCGACGCTCTTCGGGCACTTGTAGTGGGCCAGGTGCTCGCGCGCGTACGACAGCAGCTCCGCTTCCAGCTCCTCACCGGTGGCGACGCCTTCCGCCGGCTGCACCACGGCCTTCACCGCCTCGCCCATCTCGGCGTCGGGCACGCCGATGACGGCCACGTCCGCCACCGCCGGGTGCATGATCAGCGCGTCTTCGATCTCCTGGGGATAGATGTTGACCCCGCCGGAGATGATCATGAACGTGGCGCGGTCGGTGAGGTAGAGGAACCCTTCCTCGTCCACGTAGCCCACGTCGCCCAGAGCGCTCCAGTTGGGATGTTCCGGGTGCTGGGCGCTCTTCGTCTTCGCGTCGTCGTGGTGATAGCGGAACGGCATCTCGGGCAGCTCGAAGTACACGAGCCCCGGCTCGCCGGCGGGCAGCTCGCGGCCGTCCTCGTCGCAGACGTGCAGGGTGCCCAGCACGGCGCGGCCCACGGTGCCGGGATGGGCCAGCCACTCCTCGGAGTTGCAGTGGGTCAGGCCGTTCAGCTCCGTGCCGCCGTAATACTCGTAGAGAATGGGGCCCCACCAGTCGATCATCTGCTGCTTGATGCCCGCCGGGCACGGCGCGGCGGCGTGGATGGCCACGCGGTGGGACGACAGATCGAATCCGCTGCGCTCCTCCTTCGGGAGCTTGAGCATCCGGGTGAACATGGTGGGCACCCATTGGCTGTGGGTGACCCCGTGCTCCTCGATGGCGCTGAGCGCGCCGATCTCGTCGAATCGCGGCATCATCACCACCGTGCCGCCGAGCGCGAGGGTAGCGGTGGTGAAGCCCATGGGCGCTGAGTGGTACAGGGGCGCGGGCGACAGGTAGACGCTGTTCTCGTCGAACCCCCACAGCGCCCGCTGCATGGCGCCCACGGGGCCGGCGTCATCGTGGATCTTCGCCCCGGAGAGCGGCCGCACGATGCCTTTGGGGCGGCCGGTCGTCCCCGAGCTGTAGAGCATGAACGTGCCGGCCGGCTCGTCGTCCAGCGGCTCGGCAGGGTAACCGGCAATGGCTTCCTCGTAGGCCTCGTAGCCGGCTACCGTGCCGTCGACCATCAGCACCGTATGGCACGTCGGCGCGTGGGACGGCAGCGCCTCGGCCACCTCGCGCAGGTAGTGCGACGCCACCAGCACCTGCGCCTCGCAGTCGTTCAGGATGTAGCCCGCCTCCTCAGTGGTGAGGTAGCGGTTGACGGTGGTGAGATACAGGCCGGAGCGCAGCGCGGCCCACACCACCTCGAAGTAGCGTAGGTTGTTCTCCATGAACACGGCGACGTGGTCGCCCGGCCGCAGGCCCCGCTCCCACATGAGCTGGGCGAGCTGATTCGAGCGGTCGTTCAGCGCCTTGAACGTGACCGACTCACCGCTGACGGCGTGCACCACTGCAGGCTTGTCGGGAAAGCTCTGGGCCCATTTGCCTGGATACATGATCGGCTCTTCCGGGTCGATGCGGACGAGGAAAGGGTACTATGAATTCGCTGTGGATGCGCCGACCAGGCCGACCTGACGTGGTCGAGGAGTGGAAGTGGAGAAGGGGAAGTGGAGAAGGGGGGTGGAGAGGGGGGAGATGCTGTGGCGTACACCGTTCGCCCGTTGACGGCTGACCTGTGGCCAGCGCTCGAAGAGCTGTTCGGCAAGGCCGGCGCAAGCAATGGCTGCTGGTGCATGTACTGGCGTCTCGGCCCCGCCTATAAGAAACAGTCGCGCGAGGCCAATCGGGCCGCACTCGAGCGGATCGTGAAGCGTGGACCGGCGCCGGGACTGCTTGCCTTTGACGGCAGTCTATCCGTCGGCTGGTGTCAGATTACGCCCCGAGTGGACATGCCATGGCTCGATCGCGCGCCGCATCTCGTGCGCGTGGACGACATGCCCGTCTGGTCGATTTCCTGCTTTTTCGTGCGCCGCGGCTATCGGCTCAGCGGTGTGACCGCTGCGCTGATTGCCCGCGCCGTCGACATGGCGCGCCACGCCGGCGCCCCGGCGATTGAGGCGTATCCGGTCGATGCGCGCCAGCCGAATGCGACGCAGAACCGTTTCACCGGTCTGGCGTCCACGTTCGAGAAGGCGGGGTTCCGCGTCGTGGCCGGCAAGACGCCCCAGAGACCGATCATGCGGCTGGACCTTGGCGATGACGAAGCATCATCCAGCTGAAGGCGAGCGATCACGAGCTGTCAGTGGTTGATTTGCAAGCGCAATCAGCGTTTCGCGACGGTACCACCCAATAAACATCGAGACCCGCCCCATGAACCATGAATTGTGACTCGGGACGGACTCATGAATCGAACTCGAGCGTTGAGTTCTTGTGGCGACCAGGGCAGTTGTTTACGCGGCGCGTCAACGACGCGTCAAACGCCGTTTTTTCGGGGTCGATTCGCGAGACAGGCAGCGATGGCCTTCTTGACGCGCAACAAGCCGGCCTTGTCGGAGGTCGCGAGCCGACGATCCTCCACCGTCAGTCGGCCGTCATGGGCCAATCGGCTAGCGGCGCCGTTTGCGTATCGAACGTTGCCATGCTGGTCTATGAGATAGATCGCGTCCATGGTCCCGCCAAAGGCGCCGACGGCGTCCTCGAGCAGCGTGATGTACTCCGACTGCAGGAGAGTCCGGTAGGCATGCGCATTCAGTCCCGCCACGAAATCGCAGTGTTCCGGCAGAAACGGCGCCTCGAGCCGGTGACGAAAGAATCCCATGTTGCCGACCCAATGCTCGTCGCGAAGGAAGACCGCCCCGAGAAAGTTCCGCAGGCACGTGTGCTTGGCAAACTCCTCGAAAAACTGCGTCTCGAGGTACTCTGATCTCGCGGTTTCAGGAAGTGTGGACAGAGCAGCGGCCCGGCCGACCCCGAGACCGTCGAGTTGCACTCGCCGCCAGTCGATGGCGGGCGTACGATTCGTAGGCATCCATCTCGCCGGCAGAAAAGTTTCCTATCAGGATCGGCGTTGTCTGCTGGTCGACGAGCGACGTCTGGCTACTCCCGTGCAGATGCGACGTCACGACGATGCAGCCGCCATCCGCTCGCAGCAGATCGCACGTGTGCTTCAGCCACGCGAACCGCTGGTCCGAGTCGTCCAGTGTTCCATAGAGCAGTCCGAGGTTCTCCATCACCTGGCGCGAGTCCATCACGTGCTTTGATTAAGTAACGCACACGCTCTGGTCGATCCACTCATTTGATGTAAGAAGATGTGCGCGTGCGTCGAACGCGCGCTTTTTGGCCGATTTTTCCAGGCTGGGGTATGTAGGCTGGTTTCAGCGTCGTCTCAACAGTCACTCGTACCTCGGCCGCCGCATCAGCAGCAGCATCGGCGCCGCGACGATCGTGCACCACATCATGAACCGGAAGTCGTCGAGGTAGGCGATCGCCGCCGCCTGCCGGGTGATCTCATTGTTCAGCGCGACCGCGCCTGCCGGGTGCGTCCAGTTCCAGGCGGGCACGGCGCGCATCCAGTCGCGGAACGGATTGACGAACTCGACCAGCGCCGCGTGGTGGGCCTGGGTGTGCTGGGCGAGCAGGGTGATGACCACCGAGATGCCGATGCTGCTGCCGATGTTGCGGGTGAGGCTGAACATTGCGGTGCCTTCGGTGCGCAGGTCCGTTGGCAGGGTGGCGAACGTCAGGGTGCTCATGGGCACAAAGATGAAGCCGAGGCCGAGTCCCTGGACGATGCCGGTGCGGACCACGTCCCACGGACCGATCTGCAGGTTGAAGCCGGACATTTCCCAGAGCGACAGGGCGGTGAGGCCAAGGCCGAGGAGAATGAGCTTACGTGGGTCCATGCGGGTGATCAGCCGGCCCACCACCAGCATGGCGGCCATGGTGCCCGCGCCCCGGGGCGCCATCACCAGACCGGTGGTCACCACCGGATAGCCCTGCAGGTTCTGCAGGAACGGCGGCAGCAGCGCCATGGTGGCGAGCAGGATCACGCCCACCAGGAAGATCAGCGTGAGCCCCGCGGTCAGGTTCCTGTCGCGAAACAGGCGAGGCTCGATGAACGGCTGACGTGCCGAGAACATGTGCACGACGAAGAGGTAAAAGCAGATGATGGCCGTCACCGCCTCGACGACGATCTCGCGGGACTGGAACCAGTCCTGGGTCTGGCCTCGGTCGAGCATGAGCTGCAGGGCGCCGATGGCGAGGCTGAGCAAGGCGAAGCCGGGAAGGTCGAAGCGCCGCTTGCGGTTGCGCTCGGTCTCCGGCAGGAACGCCAGGATGCCCATCAGCGCGAGGACGCCGACCGGAAGGTTGATGAAGAATACCCAGCGCCAGCTGTACATGTCGGTGAGATAGCCGCCGAGGGATGGACCCAGAATGGGGCCGACCATCACGCCGACACCCCACCAGGCCATCGCCTCGCCCTGCTTTTCACGGGGATACATGTCCAGCACCACGGCTTGAGAGAGCGGCACGAGCCCTGCGCCGAACACACCCTGCAGCAGCCGCGCGGCAACGATCTCGCCGAGGCTGGTGGAGATGCCGCACCACATCGACGCCACCACGAAGCCGATGATGGCGATGATGAAGTAGCGCCGGCGGCCCAGCCGGGCGCTGATGATCGCGGTGGGCGGGGTCATGATGGCCGCCGCGACGATGTAGGAGGTCAGCACCCAGGAGATCTGATCCTGGGTCGCCGACACGGCCCCCTGCATGTGCGGCAGCGCCACGTTGGCGATGGTGGTGTCCACCGCCTGCATGATGGTGGCAAGCATGATGGACACCGTGACCAGCGCTCGGTCGAGGCCCGACTTCTCGGTCAGGACGGCGCTGGGCTCGGCCGGTTCGTCCGGCTCGTACCGGTCCGGCTCTGCGAGCGCGGCGTCGCTCATCGTTCGGCCGTCTGGTCCGGTGGTGCCCGCTGAAGCCCGGCGGCATTGCCCGTGTCGATGTCCACCGAGGTGCTCATGCCCGCGCGCAGCGGCGTGTTCGGATGCGCGTCGGTGATGGCGACGCGCAGCGGTATGCGCTGCACCACCTTGACCCAGTTGCCGGTGGCGTTCTGGGGTGGCAGCACGGAGAACTCGGCGCCGGTGGCCTGGGCGATGCTTTTCACCACCGCGTCGAACGTTCTGCCCGGGTAGGCGTCAACGTGCACGGACGCCTTCTGGCCGGGTCGCACGTCGGTCAGGTCGGTCTCCTTGAAATTGGCTTCGATCCAGACGTGGCTGTCCGAGACCAGGCTCATCACCGGTTGGCCGGAAGCGGCGTACTCGCCGAGGTCCGGAGTGCGGCTGGCGACGCCGTCGAACGGCGCGTGGACGACGCAGCGGGCCAGCGCCGCCTCGACCACCTTCTCTTCGGCCAGCGCCTGGACATAGTCCGGGTGTTGCTCCACGGGCAGGTCCGGATCGCCGGAGAGCCGCGTGAGGATGCCTGCCAGCTCCTGCTCCAGCACCTTGACCTGGTGGCGGGCCACGGTGAGCGCGTGGCGGGCGTCGTCGAGGTCGGATTCCGACACCGCGTGTTGCCGATTCAGCTCCGTGTTGCGTTTGAGCTCACGCTCGGCGTAGGCGGCGTTGTCCCGTGCCAGGGCCAGTTGCTCTTGCTTCTGCTTGTACGCCACCTTGTCCGCCTCGACCTGCTGGCGCACGGCGGCAAGTTGCGCCTTGGCCCGCACGAGGCCTGCCCGGTAGGTGGTGTCGTCAATGCGGAACAGCACGTCGCCCGCCGAGACGCGCTGGTTCTCCTTTACCGGAATCGCGACGATCTTGCCGGAGACCTCGGCGGTGATGGTGACCATGTCGGCCTTCACGTAGGCGTCGTCGGTGGAAACGTGGCCGAGCCCGGACACGTACACGTACGCCACCACCGCCAGCACCACGAGCGGGCCGGCGACGTAGAGGAAGAGCCTCGTCCAGCGGGAGCGGATCATGACGCCCCCCGTTGGCGCGCCTCGGTCTGGCACGCGCGGAGATTCCGCTTCATCTGCTCCAGCGACTTGACGAAGCGGCGCCGTGCGTCCTCGGACAATCCGGCCAGAGCCATCTCGTTGGCCTCGACGGCCTTGTCGTGCAACGTCGACAGCAGCGGCTCGACCTTGTCGGTGAGGTGCAGGCAAACGGCGCGCCGGTCGCCCGGATCCGGGCGGCGCTCCACCCAACCGGCCTGCTCCATGCGGTCGATGAGCCGGGTCAGGGTGATCGGCGAGACGTCCAGGGTTTCCGCCAGCGCGGACTGGTGGATGCCCGACTCTCTGGACAGATGGGCGATGGCCCGCCACTGGGTCATGGTCAGCCCCAGTGACTGCACCCGGCGCTCGAAGTCCTGGCGCAACAGGCGGAAGACGTCGCCCAGCAGGAAGCCGAAGCCGGGGACCTCGGGAAGTTTCTTTGGCATTTGCGGGTACTACTGAGTTGCTGTTGAGGTTAGTTAGCTATGCTTACTATATAACAGACTCAACAAGCCGTAAGAGGTTCCCTCGGCGATTCCTCAGGCGCGCTCGGCGAGGTCGCGCATGGCCTGGTCGGTGGTGAAGAACACGGTGCCGGTGAGGTTCATGACGAAGTCCGTCACCTCGAACTGCGCCATCACCGGCCCCTTGACGTCGGAAAGGTGAAGCCTGATGCCCATGGCCTCGAGGCTTCCGTTCAGGCGGTAGAGCATCTCGAGACCGCTGACGTCGATCATGTTGACGGCGCTCATCACCAGCAGCACGTGCCGGGTGCCCGGCCGCCGCTGGATGATCTTGAGGATCTTGTTCTCCACCTGATTGGCGTTGCCGAAGTAGATGTTCTCGTCGATGCGGATGGCAGCCACGTGGGGAAACATCTCCACGTCGTAGCGGCGGGCCGAGCGGAAATGCTCGGTGTGGGGGATGCGGCCGACGATGGCGATGTTGGGCCGGCTGGAGGTACGAACGAAGAAGGCGATGGACAGCGCGACTCCGGTGAGGAGCCCGGCCTCCACGCCGAACGCCAGCACCGTGGCGAGGGTGGCGATCTCGGTGATGCTGTCCTCCCGATGGATGCGCCAGTGGCGGCGCATGCTGTGGACGTCGACGATGCCGGTCACCGACACCACGACGATGGCGGCGAGCGCGGCCCGAGGCACCATGCCGAACAGGTGGGTGAAGAACAGCAGAGTGAGCACGATCATTCCCACGCACACCAAGGCGCTGATCTGTGAGTGGGCGCCGGCCTGGTACTGGACGCTGGAGCGGGAGAAGCTGCCGCCGACCGGAAACGCGCCGGTGAACGCGGCGCCGATGTTGGCCGCGCCGAGCGCGATGAGCTCCTGGTGGCTGTTGATGCGGGTACGTTCGCGGGTGGCGAGGGTGGCGCCGATGGAGTAACTGCCCACGTACGACACCACCGCGATCATGGCGGCGGCCGGCGCCACGTCCAGCCACAGCCGCCAGTGGAACGGTGGCAGCGTGAAATCCGGGAGCCCCGCTGGAATGTCGCCCACCACGGCGACCCCGAGGCGCTGGTCCAGATGCCACACCGTCACCGCTACGGCCGCCGCCACCGTCACCAGCATCGGCCCGAGCCGGCGCACCGGATGCTCGTCGGTGACGTCGGCGGCCAGCAGTCTCAGCGCCGCCGCGGCATAGTTGCGCACCAGCCAGAGGCCGGCCAGACAGACGACGGCCACCACCACGACCGCCGGATTGACGCTCTCGAGATGGGTCGCCAGGTGCAGCACCTGGTGGTACGGATCGGTGGCCTCGCCGCTGCCGATGCCGGTGAGCGCAGGCAGCTGACTGACCATGATGAGCACGGCCGCGGCGTTGACGAACCCGGTGATCACCGGAAAGCTCAACAGATTCACCAGCCCGCCCATTTGCGAGAGCCTGAGTAGCCACAGGATGATGCCCGCCTGCAGTGACAGGACAGTAGACACAGCCACGTAGCTGTATTCGTAGCGGGGCGCGTAGTTGCCGAGGGCGGCAGCCACCATCAACGCGGTGATCGCTACCGGCCCCACCACCAGGTAGCGGGACGAGCCGAGCACCGCGTAAACGACCATGGGCACCAGGCTGGCGTACAGGCCCGCTTCCGGCGGTAGCCCGGCCAGCAGCGAGTAGGCGATGGCCTGAGGAATGGCGATCACCCCCTGCACCAGGCCGGCAATCAGATCGTGGCTGAAGTCTTCACGGCGATAGCGCAGCACCACCCCCACAATGGGGACGTAGCTCTGCCAGTTTTTTACCCGGAGCTGCAACGGCAAGGTAATGAATCGCTCGGCAAGGTGAGGCATTCTACCTTCCCGTTGTGGGCGCGGGCTCCGGCCGCGATGGTGATCGAACAGATCGCGACCGGGAGGTCGCTCCCACAGGCGCCCACAGCGCTTACGGCGTCCAGAAGCCACAACTGCCCAGCAGCGGAGGGATCATGCAGACACGCGCCGCCGTCGCCACCGGCCCCGGAGAGCCCCTGACCATCGAGACCGTCGGTCTGGAAGGGCCGAAGGCCGGAGAGGTGCTCATCGAGATCCGCGCCACCGGGCTCTGCCACACCGATGCCTTCACCCTGTCCGGCGACGATCCCGAGGGGCTGTTTCCGTCCATCCTCGGTCACGAAGGCGCCGGCGTGGTGCTCGAAGTGGGAGAGGGCGTCACCAGCGTCGCCCCGGGCGACCACGTGATCCCGCTCTACACGCCCGAGTGCCGCCAGTGCAAGTTCTGCCTGTCGGGAAAGACCAACCTGTGCGGCGCCATCCGCGAGACCCAGGGGCGGGGGGTGATGCCCGACGGCACCAGCCGGTTCTCGCTGGACGGCAAACCGCTGCATCACTTCATGGGCACCTCCACCTTCTCGAACCACACGGTGTTGCCGGAGATCGCGGTGGCGAAGATCCGCAAGGACGCGCCCTTTGACAAGGTCTGCTACATCGGCTGCGGGGTCACCACCGGGCTCGGCGCGGTGATCAACACCGCGAAAGTGGAGCCGGGGGCGAACGTCGCCGTGTTCGGCCTCGGCGGCATCGGCCTGAACGTCATTCAGGGTGCGCGGCTGGTGGGTGCCGACCGCATCATCGGCGTCGACCTGAATCCGGCGAAGCGGCCACTGGCGGAGAAGTTCGGCATGACCGATTTCATCAACCCCAAGGACGCCGGCGACGTGGTGGCCGCCATCGTCGAGATGACCGGCGGCGGCGTCGATTACTCATTCGAATGCATCGGCAACGTCGACGTCATGCGCCAGGCGCTGGAGTGCTGCCACAAGGGCTGGGGCGAGAGCATCATCATCGGCGTCGCCGGCGCCGGCAAGGAGATCGCCACGCGCCCGTTCCAGCTCGTTACTGGCCGGGTCTGGCGGGGCACTGCGTTCGGCGGCGCCAGGGGGCGCACCGACGTGCCGAAGATCGTCGACTGGTACATGAACGGCAAGATCAACATCGACGACCTCATCACCCACACCTTGCGCCTCGAGCAGATCAACGAAGGCTTCGACCTCATGCACAGGGGGGAGAGCATCCGCTCGGTGGTGGTCTACTGAGCGATCAGCGGCGAGTGGCCCGGCGGGCTTCGTCGCTGGCCGGGCCGGTCGCGCGCCGCGGGGGTCCGACAAGGACGGTTTGCGTGCCGGCGACCATTTGTTTCCGCCGCCGATCGCTCGTAATCTTGACTTCTCTTCAGATCCGAGCGGAGGTGACATGGATCCTCAGGACTGGCTCGATCAGATCCACGAAGACATCATCGACCCCGACCGCCCCATCTGCGACCCTCACCACCACCTGTGGGACCACCCCGGGTCGCGCTACCTGCTCGACGAGCTGCTCGCCGATGTGAGGAGCGGCCACAACGTGGTCTCCACGGTGTTCGTGGAGTGCGGCAGCATGTACCGGGCGGCAGGCCCGGAGGCGCTCAGACCGGTGGGCGAGATCGAGTTCGTCAACGGCATCGCCGCCATGAGCGCCAGCGGTGGCTATGGCGACATCCGCGCCTGCGCCGGCATCGTCGGGTTCGCCGATCTCTCCCTCGGCGCCGGGGTCGGTGAGGTCCTCGACATGCAGATGGCCCGGAGCGAGCGCTTCCGCGGCATCCGCCACGCGGCGGGCTGGGACGCCGACGAGCGCGTGCGCAACTCCCACACCAATCCGCCCCAGGGGTTGCTGCTTCAGCCGGCATTCCGCGAAGGCATGAAGGAGCTGGCCAACCGGGCGCTGTCGTTCGACGCCTGGCTCTACCACCCGCAGCTTCCGGAGCTGATCGGCCTGGCTCGGGCCAACCCGGACGTCACGATCGTCCTGGACCATTTCGGCGGGCCGCTCGGGCTCGGACCCTACGCCGGCAAGCGGGAGCAGATCTTCGCCACCTGGCGCGAAGACATCGTCGCGCTCGCCCGCTGCCCCAACGTCTACGCGAAGCTCGGCGGGCTGGTGATGCCCATCAACGGTTTCGGCTTCCACAACCGCGAGCGGCCGCCGGGCTCCGACGAGATCGTCGCCGCCACCGGCCGCTACTACCGCCACGCCATCGACTGCTTCGGGGTCGAGCGCTGCATGTTCGAGAGCAACTTTCCGGTGGACAAGCGAAGCTGCTCGTACCACGTGCTGTGGAACGCATTCAAGAAGCTGGTGGCCGACGCGTCCGATCACGAGAAGCAGCGGTTGTTCCACGATACGGCCGTGGAGGTCTACCGGCTGTAGCAGTCCAGAGGCCAGATCTGTGGGAGCGGCCTGTGGGAGCGGCCTGTGGGAGCGGCCTGTGGGAGCGGCCTGTGGGAGCGGCCTCCCGGCCGCGATCTGCGGAGCGCCTCCGGCCGCATCCGTAGCAGCACAGGATCGCACCACAGCACAAACAACAACAAGGAGGCTCACTTGCGCACCATCGTCCTTTCCACTGCTGCCATCCTCGCCGCCGCGCTGGCCGCGAGCGTGGCGGCCGACACCATGCGTTCACCGTCCCCCGAGGGCGCCGACGTCTACTTCATCACACCCCGGGATGGCGACGCGGTCACCTCACCGTTCACCGTGCGCTTCGGCCTGAAGGGGATGGGGGTGGCGCCGGCCGGCGTCGATAAGCCGGCCACCGGCCATCACCACCTGCTGATCGACATGGACCAGCCGGTGAACGTGAACCAGCCGCTGCCGGCCAACGATCACGTGCAGCACTTTGGCGGCGGCCAGACCGAGACCGAGGTGTCGCTGCCTCCCGGTAAGCACACGCTGCAGCTCGTGCTCGGCAACTACCTGCACATCCCCCACGATCCGCCGGTGGAGTCGAAGGTCATCACCGTCACCGTGAAGTAGGCGTCTCCACCGTGTCGATGGAGCCAGGGTCTGCTAGCGGCCGGTGCTAGAATGGCCGTTCGCCGGCAGGCCTGGATGCCGAACCCTACGGTGGAGAAGTCATGAGCCTGGAAGTGATCGGCGCCGGATTCGGGCGCACTGGGACCCTCTCGCTGAAGCTGGCCCTGGAGAAGCTCGGCTTCGGCAAGTGCTATCACATGCTCGAGGTCCGGGAGAATCCCGAGCACGTGGAAGTCTGGCAGCAGGCCACCCGTGGTGAGCCCGTGGACTGGCGGGCGCTGTACCAGGGGTATCGCGCCACCGTGGACTGGCCGTCCTGCAACTTCTGGGAGATCCAGCTCCGTGAGTTTCCGGACGCGCGGGTGATCCTCTCCGAGCGCGATCCCAAGCGCTGGTACGAGAGCGTCATGAACACCATTTATCCCAGCAGCATGAAGGCGCGGGAGTCCAACGACCCGATGATCAAGAGCCACGCCGAGATGGTGTTCGAGCTCATCTGGGAAGGGACTTTTCACGGCCGTGTAGAGAACCAGGAGCACGCCATCGACGTGTATCTGGCCCACAACGAGTACGTGAAGAAACAGGCGCCGCCGGACCAGCTCCTGGTGTTCCAGGCGGCCGACGGCTGGGAGCCTCTGTGCCGGTTCCTCGAAGTTCCGGTGCCGGACGAGGCCTACCCCCGGGTCAACACCACGGAGGAGTTCCAGGCCCGGGTTCGATGAGGTCAGCCGGCGGCGAGCGCCGGCGTGCTGCCGTCCAGCCGCGCCCGAAGCCGCCGGATCGCGTCGAGCTCGTAGTTGGCGTGCAGCCCGGAGCGGGCTCTGAGGGCGGCCACTTCCGACTCCGTGAACCAGCCGATGTCCAGCAGCTCGGTTTCGTCGAACTCGTCGATGTCGTCGTCCAGCGGCGCTGCGAACACCATGTGCAGGGCGCGCTTGTAGGAATAGGCGCCGACCTCGACCAGGTCGGGCAGGTAGATCTGCAGTTCTTCTTCCAGTTCCCGGGCGGCCGCCTCGCGGGCGGTTTCGCCCCACTCGATCTGCCCTCCCGGCAAGCCCCAGCGGGGCTCGGCGTGATAGCGGAACCGGTTGTGTACCGCCAGCAGATAGCTGTCGTCGCGATAGAGGATGCAGCGGGCGGTCTTGTAGCGTGACTTCATGAGGCCTTGTCTTTAGCTGATGGGTCTTAGCTGATGGGTCTGTAACTGATCCGGACATTGTATCAGTTTGAGACCGCCAGCCGCGTGACGAAGTTCCCGTGACGAGCCGCCCAACGCATGTCCCGCTGTGAGAGCGACCTCTATATGGCTGTGGGAGCGACCTCTATGGCTGTGGGAGCGACCTCCCGGTCGCGATCCGGCCCTGATTGTGGGAGCGACCTCCCGGTCGCGATCCGGCCCTGATTGTGGGAGCGACCTCCCGGTCGCGATCCGAGGGCGCGCCCCGCACAATCCATCTCCCGCCGAGGACTCCTACCTCTCGCGGCCGACGGCCCGCTCCCCCGGTCCTGGATCGTCGAGCAGGGAGCGCAGGGCGTCCCGGCTGATCTGCCGGCCGTATTCCGACAGCTCGAACGCCTCGGCGTAGCGGACCCCTGGCGGCGCGTGCCGCTCGGCCACCCGGCGCGGCCGGGCGCCGTAGAAACGCCGAAGGAACTCGCCCCGGTCGGCGGGGACCTCGACCCCATGCATGTGGGGCAGCCACTCGAACACCTGCGACTCGTGACAGGCGAGGAGGCCGACCACTTCGTCGAAAACGGCGCCGATGTCGGTGACGTAGTCGGCGCGGAACGGCCATGGCCGCTGAAAGAAGTCGCACATGCCGAGCACCACCGGGTCCTGGGCGAGGGCCGGCACCGCCGACTCGACGGCGGGCACCCGCAGCATGTAGCAGGCGTCCTGCACCAGCCGCGCCGTGGCTCGGTGGTCGGGATGGTAGTCCTCGCTGCGGTGGGTGATCAGCACGTCCGGACGAAACCGCCGCACGTCGCGGATGAGCCGGCGGCGCAGGTCGAGGCTCGGCGTGAGCTCGCCGTCGGGCACGTCCCAGAGGACGAGCTCGGCACCGAGCCGTTCGGCGCATTGCGACGCCTCGCGGCGGCGTCGCTCCGCGAGCGCCGGACGCTCGAGACTGGCGTGACCGGCGGAGCCGTCGGTAAGGCTCATCGTGCCGATCACCGCGCCGCGACGGCGCTGCAGCACCAGCAGCCCGCCAGCATGAAACTCCACGTCGTCCGGATGCGCGCCCACGGCCAGCACGCGCAGCGGTCCGCTGTTCGTCATCGCGCTTTCTTCCGCCATCCGACAGTCACTGGAGTGCGATCTCCGGCCGGCGCCGGTGGTGCAGGGTGGCCTGCTCGAAGGCGTGAGCGAGCTGCAACAGCCCCAGGTCGTCCTGAGGCCCGGTGACGATCTGCAGGCCCACCGGCAGACCGCGCGAGGTGAAGCCCGCCGGCACCGACACCGCCGGCAGTCCGGTGACCGAGATCGCGCAGCAGATGGTCATCCAGTCGATGTAGGTGTCCATGGGCTGGCCGTTGATTTCGCGCACCCAGTCGACGTCGGCGGGGAACGGCGCCACCTGCGCGGCCGGCAGCAGCAGCGCGTCGTAGCGCTCGAAGAACGCCACCACTCGGCGGTAGATCTCGGTGCGCCGCACTTCCGACTCGAGCAGCGCCTCGGAGCTGAGCGCGAGGCCCCGATCGATGTTCCAGATCACCGTATCCTTGGCGTGGGCCCGCCAGTCGGGTACCTCGCGCTCGAGGACCCGGCCGGTGACGGCCAGCGCCGCGGCTCGCTGCACCTGAAACACGTCCATGGCGTCGTGCAGGTCCGGACACGCCTGCTCCACCACGCAGCCGAAATCGCGGAAGCTATCGGCGGCCGTCTCCACCACACTCACGACCTCCGGCTCGACCGGCACCTGCTCGAGATCGGGTGTCCAGGCGATGCGCAGCCCGTGCAGGTCGCGGGACAGGGTGCCGGCGAACGGATGGCCGGTCTGGGACAGCGACAGCGGATCGCTGTGATAGCGACCGGCCTGCACCGACAGCAGCAAGGCCGCGTCGGCCACCGTTCGCGCCATTGGCCCCGGGGTGGACAGGCGGGCGAACCAGCCCATCGGGCGGGCGTCCGGCACCCGGCCGACGGAGGGACGCATGCCCACGACATTGCAGAACGAGGCGGGATTGCGCAGCGAGCCGCCCATGTCGCTGCCGTCTGCCAGCGGCAGCAGACCGGCCGCCAGGGCAGCCGCGGCACCGCCGCTGCTGCCCCCGGCGCTGCGGCCGGCATCGTACGGATTGGCGGTGCGGCCGAACAGCTCGTTGAACGTGTGGGAGCCGAGCCCCAGCTCGGGCATGTTGGTCTTGCCGATGAACAGGGCGCCGGCCGCCCGCTGTCTCGCGGCCAGCTCGTCGTCGCGCGCGGCGCTGCGCTCCCGGAACGGCACGAAACCCCAGGTGGTCGGAAACCCGGCGACGTTCACCAGGTCCTTGGGGGCCATGGGCAGACCGTGCAGCGGACCGAGCGGGTGCCCGGCCGCCTGAGCGCGGTCGGCGGCGCGGGCGAGTTCCAGGGCCTCGTCCCGCTCCAGCGGATTGACGATGGCGTTGAGCGACGGGTTGAGGCGCTCGATCTGGTCGTAGCAGGCGTTCATCAGCTCCACCGCGGACAGCTTGCCCCGCCGCATGGCGGCCACCAGCGAGGCCGCGCTCTCGAAGATCAGGTCGCTCATCGGCTGCCCTCCCGGTACGCGCGTGGCGCGGACGGCTATTGTCGAACCATGCCGCGCGGGCCGCAACATCGCGCCGCAAAGCGCGCGAAACCGTGCCGCTCCACCCGCCGCCGGGCGTGGCAGAATCCGCCAACCGTTCGCGCAGGCGACCAGCCGCGCCCCGGTGATCCGACGTACGTGATTGGATTTGTTGGGATTTCTGTGTGGCCCGGAGTTTGCTTGAGCGGCCGCGGCGGCGGCTGCCGCCGTGACAGGATCGATTGAAACGGGGGACGTTGCCGATGTTGACGATCACGGGTCTGTCCAAGACCTATGCGGGAGACGTGCGTGCGCTCGACGACGTCTCGCTCACGGTGCCGAAAGGCATGTTCGGGCTGCTCGGCCCGAACGGCGCGGGCAAGTCGAGCCTGATGCGCACCATCGCCACCTTGCAGCTTCCGGACAGCGGCAGCATCGAGCTGGGCGACATCGATGTGCTGGCCGAACCGGACCGGCTGCGCAGCACCCTCGGCTACCTGCCCCAGGAGTTCGGCGCGTACCCGCGGACGTCGCCGCAGGTCATGCTGGACCACATCGCCGCCCTCAAAGGCATCTCGCGCCGCGCCGCCCGGCGCGCGGTGGTGGAACGACTGCTGGTGCAGACCAATCTGTGGGACGTGCGGCGGCAGAGCATCGACTCGTTCTCCGGCGGCATGAAGCAGCGCTTCGGCATCGCTCAGGCGCTGATCGGCGACCCGGCGCTCATCATCGTCGATGAGCCCACCGCCGGGCTCGATCCCGCCGAGCGGCGGCGCTTTCACAACCTGCTGGCGCGGATCGGCGAGGAGGTGGTAGTGATCCTTTCCACCCACATCGTCGACGACGTGGCGGACCTGTGTCCGCGCATGGCCATCCTGGGCGACGGGCGGATTCTGGTGCAGGGTGCGCCGCGGGACCTCATCCGGCGTCTGGACGGCCGGCTGTGGCGGATGACTGTGTCGATGACCGAGGCGGCCGGGCTCGAGCGGACTTTGCCGGTGGTGTCCACGCGCCTGGTCTCCGGGCAGGTGGAGCTTCGCCTGCTGGCGGAGACGCCGCCGGGGGAGGGCGTCGTGCCGGCGGAGCCGACCCTGGAGGACGTCTACTTCGCCACCCTGATCGAGCACGGCTCGGCGGCCGTGGTCCAGTGACGGTGCGTGCCATGTGGGAGGTCTTCCGGTTCGAGGCGCGCTTCCAGCGCCGTTCGCCGCTGTTCCTGTCGGTGGCCGCGGTGTTCTTTCTGCTGGGGTTCGCCGTCACCGCCAGCGAGCAAGTCAGCGTCGGGGGGGTGGGCGACAACCTGAATCTGAACGCGGCGTTCGCCATCGTCCAGATCCAGTACGTGCTTACCGTCGTCGGCATGTTCGCCGCCGTCGCGTTCGTCGCCGGCGCCATCACCCGCGACGTGGAGACCCGCACGGCGGAGATCTTCTTCACCACCGGGGTCAGCGAGCGCCCGTACGTGCTCGGCCGATTCCTGGGCGGGTGGCTGTTCGCTACCGTGTCGGTGGCCGCCGGTCTTGCCGGTACCCTGGTGGGAACCTTCATGCCCTGGCTCGACCAGCAGCGGCTGGGCCCGTTCTCGGCCGAACCCTATGTGTTTTCGCTGTGGGTCGTGCTGATCCCGAATCTGTACGTGATCTGCGCGCTGTTCTTTTCCGTCGCTGCGGCGACGCGCTCGATGCTGGCGTCCTACGTGACCGCCATGGGGCTGATGGTGGCGTTCGTGGTGATCGCCGGGGTCAGCGATCCCGAGAAGATGCGCCTGGTGAGCCTCGCCGATCCCTTCGCCATCAGCGCCTTCGGCCAAGTCACCCGCTACTGGACGGTGTTCGACCGCAACAACCATGTGCCGGGCTTCACGGACGTCCTGCTCTACAACCGCCTGATCTGGGTGACGCTCGCCACCGTGGCGCTGGCGGTCACCACGGCGCGCTTCCGCTTCCGCCTCACCCGCGGGCGCACCCTGCCTTTCGTGGGAGCGACCTCCAGGTCGCGATCTTCTGTGGGAGCGGCCTCCCGGCCGCGATGCCCAGCCCCGCCCACCCCGATTCTCAACATCCAGCCGACCACCGGCGCCTCGGCTCAGCTCGCCCGCTTACGCTCGCAGCTTCGCATGGACGTGCGTGGCGTGCTGCGCAGCACGCCGTTTTACGTGCTGCTGGCTTTCGGCATCTTCAACGTGATCGGCGCGTTCCTCGGCGCCATGTTGGAAATGTTCGGCACCCCGGTGCTGCCCGTGACGGCGGTGATGGTGCGGATGGTGGACGGCGCGTTCATGTTCGTGGTGCTGGTCATCATCGTTTACTACTCGGGCGAGCTCGTGCACCGGGAACGGGATCACCGGGTGTCCGGCATCCTCGACGCGACGCCGTACCCGTCGGGCATCATGGTGCTCGCCAAGGTGGGCGCGCTGTGGTTCGTGATCACCGCGCTGCTGGTGGTGGTGATGCTCACCGCCATGATCGTGCAGACCTTGAACGGCTACTACCGCTACCAACCGGCCTTGTACCTGACGGGACTGTTCTGGGTCGTCGGATTCTTCTACTACCTCTGGTGCATTCCCGCCGTGCTGGTTCAGGTGCTGGCACCGGGCAAGCTCTCGGGCATGCTGATCTTCCTGCTGCTGTTTCTGGCGCTTCAGACCTTGCCGAGCCTGGGGTTCGAGCACCATCTGTATCTGTTCTCGGCCCCTGCGGCGCCGTACTCGGACATGAACGGCTACGGCCACTTCGAGAAACCGGTGGCAGCGTTTTCAGCCTACTGGTCGTGCTTCGCCGCGCTGCTGCTGGTGCTGGCTCACCTCGTGTTTCCCCGCGGGCTGGGCATCGGCTGGCACAGCCGGCTGGCGGTGGCGCGTCTGCGCTTCGTCCCGTCGCTGCGCGCCGTCGCCGCAGTTCTCGCGCTCGCCGTCGCGGGCCTCGGCGGCTGGATCTTCTACAACACCAACGTGATCAACCGCTACGTCACCGATGACGACCGCGAGCAGGATCAGGCGGACTACGAAACTCGCTACCGGCAGTTCGCCAAGCTGCCGTTGCCCCAGGTGGCGAACGTAGACGCCGACGTCGAGCTCTATCCGGAGTCGCGCCGCCTGGAGTCGAAAGGCACCGCGGTGCTCGAGAACGATCACGACACCGCCATCGAGGCGCTGCACTTCACGTTGGCGCCGCCGCTCTCGGTCGAGGCGCTCGAGGTGCCCGGCGCGACGCTCGAGGCCGCCGACGACAGACTCGGCTATTACCGCTACCGGCTCACCAATCCCCTGGCTCCCGGCGAGCGGCGGACGATACGGTGGGATCTGGTCTGGTCGAATCCCGGCTTCGAGAACGGCGGCTCCACCACACGGGTGGTGGAGAACGGCACCTTCGTCGACAACACCGAGATCATGCCGTTGCCGGGCTACGACTACGGGCGCGAGCTCACCGACAACAACGTGCGCCGCAAGCACGGCCTGCCGCCGGTGCAGCGCCTGCCGGTGCTCGGGGACCCCCACTGGCTGGACGTGAACCAGTTCAGGGTGAGCCGGCGCACCGCCTTCCAGGCCCGTGTCGGCACGGCGGGCGATCAGATCGCCATCGCCCCCGGATACCTTCGACGCGACTGGACCGAGCACGGACGCCACTACTTCGAGTACGCCATGGACGCGCCCATCTGGCCGTTCTTCTCGTTCTCGTCCGCTCGTTACGCGGTGGCCAAGGGCCGCTGGCACGACGTCGCGCTCGAGGTCTACTACCACCCGCCCCACGACTACAACGTCGCCACCATGCTAGACGCGGCGGGCAAGTCACTCGATTACTTCACACGGGAGTTCTCGCCGTACCAGTACCGTCAGTTCCGGATCATCGAGTTCCCGGGCTACCAGCGGTTTGCCCAGTCGTTCCCCAACACGATTCCCTTCTCCGAGGGCATCGGCTTCATTGCCGATCTGCGTGACGAGGACCGCATCAACTACGTCTTCTACGTCACCGCCCACGAGCTGGCGCATCAGTGGTGGGGTCACCAGGTGGTCGGCGCCTACATGCAGGGCATGACCGTGATGGTGGAGACGCTGGCGCAGTATTCGGCCCTGATGGTCCAGCAGAAGGAATTCGGCCCGCACAAGATGCGCCGATTCCTGAAGTACGAGCTCGACCGCTACCTGAGTTCGCGCGGCGGCGAGCAGATCGAGGAGCTGCCGCTCATGTATGTGGAGAACCAGCCCTACATCCACTACCGCAAGGGCAGCATGGTCATGTATGCGCTCGCCGACTACCTGGGCGAGCCGGCGGTCAACCGCGCGCTGCGGCGTTTTCTGTCGCGCTACGCATTCGCGGGGGCGCCGTTTCCGACCGCCCGTGACCTGGTGGCGGAGTTTCGCGCCGAGGCAACGGCCGACCAGCAGCCGCTCATCACTGACCTGTTCGAGAAGATCACCCTGTTCGACCTGGCGGTGACCGGTGCCCGGGCGACGGCGGCGCCCGGCGGCGGCTACGATGTGGCCGTCACCGTGACGGCGCGCAAGCTCTACGCCGATGGCCAGGGCCGGGAAAGCGAAGCACCGCTGGACCTGCCGCTGGACGTCGGCATCTTCCCCGCCGCGGCCGAGGACGCGCCGGAGGTGGATCTGCCGGAGCCGCTGTTGCTGGAGAAGCACCGCATCGTCAGCGGCGAGCAGGTGCTGACCTTCCACGTGGCCGAACGTCCCGCCCGCGTCGGCATCGACCCTTACAACAAGATGATCGACAAGAATCCCGACGACAACACGAGAGGGGTATCGCCGTAGCCGCCTTCAGAACCTTACCCGCAGTTTCGTGCGCAGCGGCGCCGCCGCTCAGTCCGGCAGCGCCAGCACCCGTTTGGCGATGATGTTGAGCTGCACCTCGTCGGTGCCGCCGGCAATGGAGCTGGCCTTGGTGCGCAGCCACATCCGGGTGTTGGCCAGCTCGTCGGCGGTGAACGCATCGCCCTCCCAGCCGAGGCCGCGGAATCCGCGCATGGACAGCTCGATCTCCTGACGCTCCTTGGTGAGGTTGGCACCGTAGAGCTTGAAGATGGAGGTGGCGGGGCCGGGCGTGGACGTGCCTTCGGCTTCCTCCAGCGTGCGTCGCTGGGTGAGCCGGAACGCCCGCTGGTTCATCAGGTGGCGGGTGACGGCCGCGCGCAGGGCCGGATCGGCGATGGCGCCGCCCCGGTCTCCCAGATAGCGTTTGGCCAGCTCCCCGAGGCGGGGCTCTGCGCGCCCGTCCTCGCGGCTACCGGCCGCCAGTCGATTGAGGCCGGATCGCTCGTGCTGCAGCAGGCGCTTGGCCACCGTCCAGCCGCGGTTCAGCTGATGCACCAGGTCTTCCTTGCGGGCGATGGCGTTCTCGAGAAACGTCTCGCAGAACGGCGACTGGCCGCTGATCAGCCGGATGGGCCGTGCTTCCACTCCCGGCTGATCCATGGTGAAGAGCACGAAGCTGATGCCTTCGTGCTTGGGCGCGTCCGGGTTGGTGCGCACCAGACAGAACATCCAGTCGGCATAGTGGGCGCCGGTGGTCCAGATCTTCTGACCGTTGACGAGGAAGTGATCGCCCTTGTCCTCGGCACGGGTGCGCAGGCTCGCGAGGTCGGAGCCGGATCCCGGCTCGCTGTAGCCCTGGCACCAGCGCAGCTCGCCGCGAGCGATGGCTGGCAGGTGACGGCGCTTCTGCTCGTCGGTGCCGAATTCGAGCAGGGTCGGCCCGATCATGGTCACGCCCATGCCCCCGAGGGGCGACGGAGCGTCGATGCGGCGCAGCTCGTCCAGCCAGACCAGGTACTCCTCTTTGCTCATCCCGGCGCCGCCGTACTCCTTCGGCCAGGTGGGGACGGTGTAGCCGCATTCCGCGGCCGCGGTGCGCCAGCGGCGCCCGGCGTCGCTGAGCGGCGTCTTCTCGCCGCCTTCGGGTATCTCGCCTGTCCCGCGCACGTCCTCGGGACAGTTGTCCTCGAGCCAGGCGCGGATGTTCTGACGGAATTCGCTCAGCCGGCTCATCGAACCCCCTCCAATGCCCTCGGGACCTCGCAAATTAGCCAGCGGCGGGAAGGGTGTCAATTTGCCATCCACGGCAGTCGGCACGCATTATGCTGGCATTCCGTGGAGTCGAGCGGAGGGATCCGTGCTGGGCCGAAAGATGAAGCCCGTTTCGCGCAATACGTGGTACGTCATGGCCCGCGGTGGCGACCTCGTGGCGCGGGTTCGGCCCGGGCACCATCTCGGCGAGGATGTGGACGGCGACTTGAGCTTCGACGCCGCCAACGCGTTGCTGGAGCTGAACGTCGGCGACGACGGCAGGCTGATGCTGCTCGCCGGTCGCCAGTGGGAGTTCGCGGTCGGAAGCAGCCAGGACAGGACGCGCCGCGTCGACGTGGCGCGGGACTCGCGTGCCCGGGTCACGCTGCCCAATCACACTCTGACCCTCGGTGCGGATTTCACCGGCGACGGGGCGGAGCCCCTGGACGTCCGCTGCGTTGCCATGCCCACCGCGGCGCCGGGGAATGCCGCCGACACGCCCACCAAAGCGGATGCCGACACGCGCACCAAACAGGACGCCGACACGGCCGCCGACCTGGCGTCGGAGCGACTGCCGCCGCGCCGCTCCGGTGTCCGCGACGAGGGTGCAGCCGCCGGGGAACCCGAACCGAGACGGGCGCCGATCGAGGAGCTGCTCGCGGCCCTCGCGGAGGCGGTGCAGACGACGCAGCCGCCTCCGGAAGAACCGCCCGCCGGCGCCGAAGCCCCGGGCCGGCCCGAGCAGGCGCCGGCGCCGGCCGCGCCTGCCGACATGCATCGACGGCTCTGGCCCGTCCTCGGCATCACCGCTCTCGCCCTGGTCCTGGTGGTCGCCGCCGGCGTGCTGTACTCCGGCTACGTGCCGAAGGCAAACCGGATCGGCGCATCCCGCGGCCCTTCAACCGTGGTGGACGCGGGCACCGCCGAGCGCCAGGCCATGCCGCAGAGCGCCATTGACGCGCTGGCCGGCATTTCCGCGCTGCTGCAGAGCGGTGATGCCCACAGCGAGCAGGCGCTGAGCGTGGCCGTGCAGTCGGCCAAGGCCCTGGCGGCGGCTTACCCGTCGGACCCGCGTCCGCAACGCAGCCTCGAGCAGCTCACCCGCCGGCTCGCGGCCGAGGCCATGGCCCGGCACGATCAGGGCGCCGAGGAGGCGGCGAAGCGGCTCATTCAGCAGGCGGAAACCACCGGCGCGGCCCCGCAGGCGGTCTCTCGCGCGATGGAGCATATATCGACGACCAGCCCCGGCATGAGGGCGCCGTCGACGCCGCCGGTGGAGCCCGTTGTCGTGCCCGAGGTGGCGCGGCTGGGCGTTCCGAGCGAGCCCGCGGGCGACCGCCAATCGGCCGAGCCGACGCCGGACAGCAAGGTCGCGCCGCAGACAGCGCCGCCGATAGCGGCGCAGGAAGCGAACGAGCCGGCACAACGGCCGATCGCCAGCGAGCCGGCAACGCCGCATCCGTCGCCGCAGCTCATCGCCCGGTTGCAAGCCATCGGGGTCCGAGCGCGTGCAGTAGCGGACGACCTGGCCGTCACCCGGGATCTTCATGCGGCGGACCTGGCGCTGCGGCGTGGTCAGCTGGTAACGCCCGAGAAGCAGAATGCCCTCGCACTCTATTCCCGGGTGCTCGACCAGCGGCCGGAGTCGACGGCCGCCCGCAAGGGTCTCCATATGGTGGCGGCGGCGCTGCTCAACCGCGCCATGGCGTCCCTCGCCGGCGGTGACCCGGACGCCGCCCTGACGGCGCTGGACGCCGCCGCCGATGCCGGCGCGGACCCTGCCGCGGTGAAGGATCTGCGGTCCGACGCCCGGTACCGGCAGCGGCTGAAGGATGCCCGGGCCGGCCGCTTCGACAGTCTGACGCCGATCAGTGAGCTACAGATCGTGCGCCAGACGGCGCCGCGATATCCGAGCGACGCGCCCGCCGGCGCCGAAGGCTCGGTGGATCTGGAGATGACCGTCACCGAGACCGGGGACGTCGAGGACCTGAAGGTGCTCGGCGACCCGCCGGACTACTTCGCGCAGGCGGCCGCCGACGCGGTCAGCCAATGGCAGTTCGAGCCCGAGCTGGACCACGGCCGTCCGATCCCCATTCGCACGTCGGTGCGGGTCTTGTTCCGGCACGACTGAGGCGGCTCTGCCGACTCCGGCTCATAGCCGGTCGAGCGACCACACCACCACCTGCAGCGGCTTCTTCAGGTGCACGCCGCCTCCCACGTTGACGAAGTGCCGGCCGAGCCGGCGCCGGTACCAGGCTGCGGCACGCAGGTGCTGGCGCGGATCGGTGCGGGTGCGGTCGTAGAGATCGGAGTCGTCGGCGGTGAGGATACCGACGCAGAGGGCGCCGCGGCTGAGCCGGGCCAGGTTGGCGATGGCACGGCTGCACTGCTCGTCGTTCAGGTACGCCAGCACATCGTTGCACATCACCAGGTCGTAGGGCGCCTCGCCGTGGAAATCCGCCACCGATCCCTGGATCCAGCCGTAGCGCCGGCACAGGTACTCGCTCACCTCGACGCCGTCGAGCCGGGCGCGCGGGAACTGCCGGCCCAGGGCGCGCAGGGTGGTGCCGACGCCGCAGCCGATGTCGAGGATGCGCTCGACCGGCAGCTCGAGGTGCTTGAGATAGGCGGCCACGAACGCGGCCTGGCGTCGTGAGGCGGCCGGCGTCACCGCGCGGGTGAGGGGGTCGCGGTAAAAGCGGTCGTAGTAGGTCTTGTCGAAGCGCTGGCGCATCGGGGGATATTACTTTACCCGGGCATCTGGCGTAGGCTCGCGGTCATGAGTCGAGACACGATGGTGAGCGGGGAACGGAACGGGAGAGACTGACATGAGCGACGTGGTACGAGCCCTCATCGACGCTCTGGGGGAAGACGCCGTGCTCACCGGCGATGCCGTGCGCGAGCGGCAGGCGGGCATCTGGCGGCGCGACACCATTCAGGCGAAAGCCCTGGTGCGGCCGCGCACCACGGAGGACGTGAGCCGGGCGCTGGCGGTCTGCCACGCCCACGACCAGACGGTGGTGGCCCACGGCGGGCTCACCGGCCTGGTCGAGGGCGCCCTCACGGGTCCGGAGGACGTGGTGATCTCTCTCGAGCGCATGAATGCTATCGAGCGGGTCGACGCTGCCAATCGCACGATGGTGGTGCAGAGCGGTGCGGTGCTGCAGCAGATCCAGGAGCGCGCCGAGGAGCAAGGGCTCATGTTCCCGCTGGACCTCGGCGGCCGCGGCAGCGCCACCATCGGTGGCAACATATCCACCAACGCCGGCGGCAATCGGGTGATCCGCTACGGCATGACCCGGGACATGGTGCTCGGCCTCGAGGCGGTGCTGGCGGACGGCACGGTCGTCTCCAGCATGAACGAGATGATCAAGAACAACGCCGGCTACGACCTGAAGCAGCTTTTCATCGGCACGGAGGGCACCCTCGGAGTGGTGACGCGGGCCGTGCTGCGCTTGCGCGAGCAGCCCCGGCACCAGGCGACCCTGTTCGTGGCCGTGGACGCGTTCGCGAAGCTCCCCGCGTTCCTCAAGCACATCGACGCCGCCCTCGGAGGCACCCTGTCCGCCTTCGAGGTCATGTGGAACGACTTCTACACCCTGGTGACGACCGAGCCGGCCCAGAACCAGCCGCCGGTGTCGCGCGAGCACCCCTACTACGTGCTTGTGGAGGCGATGGGCGCTGACGACGCCACCGTGGAGGCGGCGCTGTCCGAGGCCTACGAGCAGTCGCTCATCGTCGACGCGGTGATGGCGCAGTCGGAGAGTCAGCGCCGCCAGCTCTGGGCCATGCGTGACGACGTCGCTCAGTGCTTCCGCGACGGTCCGACCATCGCCTTCGACGTCAGCCTGAAGATCTCTGACATGGAACGCTACGTGGCTGACGTCCGCCAGGCCCTCGATGCCGCCTTCGATCAGTGCCGGTGCTACGTGTTCGGCCATCTGGGCGACGGCAACCTGCACCTGGTGGTGGGGGTGCCCCAGGTCACGGCGGAGAGTCGCGAGACGGTGGAAGCGTGCGTGTACGAGCCGCTGCGCGGCATCGGCGGCTCCGTCTCCGCCGAGCACGGCGTCGGCCTCGAGAAGAAGCCCTACCTCGACATATCGCGCAGCGCGGCCGAGATCGAGCTGATGCGCGCGCTGAAACGGGCCCTCGATCCGAAGGGCCTGCTGAATCCCGGAAAGATATTCGACCTCGACCCCGCCCGCGGGCAGGAGGCGGCATGACCGCGTTGCACTATCAGTCGCTCGACGAGGTGGCTCGTCGCATCAAGAGCGGCGAGCTCACCTCCACCCAGGTCACCCAGGCTTGCCTCGAGCGCATTCGCGCGCTCGAGCCCACGCTGCACAGCTACGCGCGGGTCCTGGAGGATGAGGCGCTGGCCACCGCCGAGCGCCTGGACCAGGAGCGCGCGCGGGGCAAGCCGCTGTTGTCGCTGCACGGGGTGCCCGTGGCGGTGAAGGACCTGCTCTACACCCGGGGCATTCCCACCGCCTCCGGCACCACGGTCATGAAGGACTTCATCCCGAGCCAGGACGCCACGGTGGTGACGCGGCTGAAGGCGGCGGGTGCGGTGATCGTCGGCAAGACTCAGCTTACCGAGGGCGCGTTCGGCGCCCACCATCCGGACATCGAAGCACCGGTGAACCCGTGGGATCCGCGGCGCTGGACGGGCGTGTCGTCGTCGGGGTCCGGCGTTGCCGTGGCCGCCGGGCTCGCTTACGGCGCCCTCGGCTCCGACACCGGCGGCAGCATCCGCTTTCCCTCCGCGAGCTGCGGCCTGGTGGGCATCAAGCCCACCTACGGCCGGGTAAGCCGATTCGGCGCATTTCCGCTGGCCGAGTCTCTGGACCACATCGGCCCCATGACCCGAACGGTGAAGGACGCCGCCCTGATGTTGAAGGTGCTCGCCGGTCGGGACCCGAACGATCCCACCACGCTCGCCGACGCGGTGCCCGATTACCCGGCAATGCTGGCCGATCGCCTCGCCAACATGTCCGTCGGCGTCGACTGGGACTACGTCAGCCGCGGCGTCGACCAGGACGTCACCGACACCGTGCGCGAGGCGCTGGCGTTGTTCGAGGAGCTCGGCGTGGCGGTGCGCGAGGTGAAGATGCCGCCGCTCACCGGCGCGCTGGTAAGAGGCTGGAGCGTGACCTGCGGAGTCGAGTGCGCGCGTGCCCACCGAGGCTACTATCCGCAACGCAAGGCCGAGTACGGTCCGGTGCTGGCGGGCCTGATCGAGATGGGGCGCTCAGCGACGGAGGCGGATTATCAGGGGCTCGAGGACGTGCGCCGGCAGTTCCGCGCCGCGCTCGACGGCGTGCTGGAGGACGTCCACATGATCATCGCGCCCTGCATGCCGACCCTTCCGCCGCCGCTCGAGGTCATGGAGGCGCGGGTGGCGGACCAGGGCGAGCGGGCGGACTTTCTCACCTTCACGGCACCGTTCGACTACTCGGGCCATCCCACCCTCACCCTGCGCGCAGGCCTCACCGGCGAGCGGCTTCCCAAAGCGTTCCAGATCGTCGGCCGGCGGCTCGGCGAGCCGACCTTGATTCGCGCCGGCGCGGCCTACGAGCGCGCGCTCGGCTTCGACGAGCACCCGCCGGTGTGACGGCTTTTTCTTCCGCCCTACGATTGCGACGAGCGGTAGTTGGCGGGATCGAACCGCGGCGTGCAGACGACCAGAATCACCAGGTCGCCGTCGCCGGTGTTGCTGATGGATTGAGCCTCGCCGGGCGGAATCAGAATCGCATCGCCGGGTTCCACCGGAATTGCTTCGCCGTCACCGATCTGGACGTGGCCGTGACCGTGCTGGATCAAGTAGCGCTCGGTGGTGCCGATCAGCCGGTGGGGCCGCGTGCGGCCGCCGCGAGGCACCCGGGCCCGCGCGATCGAAGCCTGCGGATCGGCGGGATCGTTCAGGTACTCGAGAATGTAGCAGCCTTCCTCGAACCAGTACTCGTCGGAGTCGTCGGCGCGGAAGCGAATCCCGCTCATGGTGCGCTCCGTGGGGTGGTAACAGGCGGCGTCATCTGGAAATCATAATCGTGGCGTGGTCTGATGCGCACTGCTCGAAAAAGCGCGGGCTGCTACGGCGCGCAGGGAACGGAACAGGGCTCCATCGACATGCAAAGGACCACTTACCGGCGGCTCACGGCACGAGCGGCGGTGTACGCCGCCGCACTGCTGGCGTGCGCGGCGTCCATGGCGACTTGGGCGGCCGCTTACTCTCTGCCGGACGACGGCAATCAGGTGGTGGGCGCAGTGACCACCATCCGCGTTCATTACCAGGACACCCTGGCTTCCGTGGCGCAGAAGTACGGCCTCGGCTATCGCGAGGTGATCGACGCCAATCCCGAGGTTGATCCGTGGATTCCGGGCGAAGGCACCGAGGTGATGCTGCCCACGGAGTACGTGCTGCCCGATGCGCCCCGCGACGGCGTGGTGATCAACATTCCCGAGTACCGGCTTTACTACTACCCGCCGAACAGCGATATGGTGATCACGTATCCGGTAGGCCTCGGCCGCGACGATTTCCGCACGCCGCTGGTGACCACCCACGTCGTCACCGCCATCCGCAATCCGAGCTGGACACCGACCGCCGCCTCGCGCAAGGAGCATGCGGCCGAGGGCGATCCGCTGCCGGTGGTGGTGCCGCCGGGCCCGGACAACCCGCTCGGCCATATGGCCCTGCAGCTCGACATACCCGGCTATTTCATTCACGGCACCAATCAGCCGTTCGGCGTCGGTCAGATGGTCAGTCACGGCTGCATCCGGCTCTACGACAACCACATCGCCACACTGGCGGAGCTCGCCAAGAAGGGGACGCCGGTGCACATCGTGAACGAGCCCTACAAGGTGGGCTGGCGCAACGGGCACCTGTTTGTCGAAGTGCACCGGGCCGTGTACGGAAAAGCGGACCCGGTCGCGCTGCACAAAGAGATCGACAAGGCCACAAAGAAACGCGCCGCAGTCGTCGACTGGGCGCGCGTGGATGATCTGCTGGCTGTTCCGACTGGGGTTCCGGAGAAGCTCTGAGCCGCCGTCCCTTCGGCGGCCGGTGGAGCAGCACCGATGGCGGTGCCGCGGCAATCCGGCCGCTCCCCAGCCCGCCGCCGCGGCACGAATCCGCGCGCGGCAGGCGTCAGATGATTACTTCCTGGCGCAGCAGGTGTCGGAGATACGCTGAGCGCGCTCGTTGGCTTGGTTGGCCGCGTCCATCGCGCGCTGGGCCGTGGACTGCGCCGCGCTCGCTTCCTGGCTGGCCTGGTTGGCGGCGGAGGCAGCTTGATCAGCCGCGGTGGATGCCGCTTCGATCTTGCTTTCCAGATCGCTCAGCCGCGAATCCATCTGGTCGGCCTGACCGCTGGACTGGCATCCGGCAATGACAAACGTCGCAATGAGAGCGAGAGCAAATTTCTTCACGATGAGCCCCTTCTGTGTGGCTGTTGAACCAGGCCGCGAAGATACCACACGAAACGCTGTTTGTATGCGTTTACGCGGGTTCGTCATGGCGCACGGACGATGTTTTGACGAGGCAGCCAACGGGGCGGCCGCTCACTGGCGACGCCCGCACGGCCCGCTTGTCGCCAGAAAGCGACAGTCGGAGCGGCTACAGCTCGAGGATGGCGCGGCCGGCGATGCGGCCCGCTTCCAGAGCCGCGGTGGCTTGGTTGATGTCATCCAGCCGGTAGCGGGCGGTCACCAAGGCGTCGAGATCCAGATCGCCGTTGTCGAGCCATTCGAGAAAGCGCGGAAAATCACGGTCCGGGGCGCACGAGCCGCCGATGCTGCCGATGAAGCGCTTCTCGTTCACCAGCACGTCGATGGCGTTCAGCTCCACCGTGGTACCGGGTACCCCCACCAGCACCGCGGTGCCGCCTTCGTGGGCGCCGAAGTGACCGGTACGGCAGGCCGGCACGATCTGCTCCATGGTGGCCTTGATGCCGATGCAGTCGAAGGCGAAGTCGACCCCGCTCACCGGGCTGCGGAAGATAGTGAACTGGGACTCCCGCCGGGTGAGATCGTGGATCGCCTGCACCGGATCCTCGCGGCTCGCGTTGATGCCGTGGGTGGCGCCGAAGCGCCGGGCGAAGTCGAGCTTCGCGTCGTCCAGATCCACGGCGATGATCGGGTTCGCGCCGGCGACGCGGGCGCCGACCACCGCCGATAGACCGACGCCGCCGACGCCGAACACCGCCACGCTCTGGCCCGGCTGCACCTTGGCGGTGTTGATCACCGCGCCGGCGCCGGTCATCACCGCGCAGCCGATGATGGACGTCACGTCGGTGCGGATGCCCGGATCCACCTTCACCACGTACTGCTGATCGGCCAGGGTGTGGTCGGCCCAGGTGAAGACGTTCTCGGACTGGGCCAGGCCGTCGCTGACCTCGAGGGTCGCCCGCACCGGCGGCGCCGCCGCCGCAGCGGCGTTGCGCGGTACCCAGGTGACCAGCACGACGTCGCCTTCCTTCACGTGGCTCACCTCGGCGCCCGCGGCGAGCACCACACCGGTGGACTCGTGGCCGAGGATGACCGGATTCTTCCGAGGCCGGTGCATCTGGTGGAGCTGCGAGTGGCAGACGCCGGAGGCGAACTGTTTGACCACCACCTGGGTCGGCCCGGGGTCGGGGAGCATCACCTCCTCGATCCGCAGCACCGAGGTGTCGGCAGGCAGCACGGCGACTCGAGCGGGGGTTGCCATGGCGATCCTCGATAGTTCCGGTGACCGTGGGATATTGACCGCATCCCGCGCCGGGCGCAACGACGGTCCGGATCCCGCAGGTTGCGCTAGACTTTCCCGCATGAGCGACCATTACAAGCTGGTCTTTCGCGGCGAGGTGCTCGACGGCCAGCACCCGGCCGTGGTGAGAAAGCGACTGGCCACCGCCGGCGGATTCGACGACGCGGCCCTCGACAAGCTGTTCTCGGGGCGCCCTGTGGTGGTGAAGCGCGAGGCGGACACCGCCACGGCCGCGCGATTCCAGGTTCTGTTCAAGAAAGCGGGCGCCCGCCTCAGGGTGCTGCCGTTAGAAGTCGAGGACGATCTCGTGCAGCCGGCGGGCGCATCCGCGGCGGGCGATGGCGCAGGGCAACAGCCGGACGCCGCCGCACCCGGCGATCGCAGCTCGGGGAATTTCGAGCTTTTGCCGGCCGGCAGCGCGATCCTGCGTGACGACGAACGGGCGCGCTGGCAGCCGCGGCACATCGATACGGGCGGCCTGTCGCTGGAAGGCGCCCGCTTCATCGTCCCGGACTCCGCATCGGTAGGTGAGCGCGGCCGACTGGCCGCGACAGGCGGCCCCGACGTCTCCCATCTCTCGCTGGCGGAGCTGGGCGTGGACCTGTCATCCGCCCGTCCCGAGCCCGCGCACGTCGTCGAAGCGCCAGCGCTCGAGATCGCCGCCGCAGGCGAAGATCTGGCGCCGCGCGCCGCGCCCACGCCTGCCCCCCTGCACATGGACGAGCTCGATTTCGACGTCGCCCCCGCGGGCGCCGACCTCGGCCAGCGCAAGCCACCGCCGGCGCCGGAAGCGCCGGACACCTCACACCTGACGCTGACTTAGGCCGCGCATGGCGTAGTGTGGGAGCGAGCTCCCGCTCGCGATCTTCTTCTTCCTGGTCCCGACCACTCCTACCCCGGCCGCAGCGCGCTACAATCGCCACTCGAATCCCAGGGAGACACACCATGTCCGTTTCGCTCTACGACATTAGCGTCGCTTCGTATCTGCAGTGCCTGGGTGCCGTCACCCACTTTCTGGACAAGGGCAGCGCGCATTTGCAAGAGCAGGGAGTCGATCTGAACGAGATCGTCGAGACGCGCCTGTTCGAGGACATGCTGCCGTTCCGCTTCCAGCTCGTGTCGGTGGCGCACCATTCGCTCGGCGCCATCCGCGGCATCCAGGCGGGCGTGTTCCGGCCGCCGGCGGGCGGCGCGGACCTGGACTACGCCGGACTGCGCGATCAGGTGGGCGCGGCCTACCAGGAGCTCGAGAAATACAGCGCCGAGGATGTCAACGCGCTGGAAGGGCGCGAGGTAATGTTCGAGCTCGGCGACCGCAAGATGCCGTTCACCGCCGAAGCGTTCGTCATGACGTTCTCGCTGCCGAACCTGTATTTCCACGCCACCACCGCCTACGACATCCTGCGCATGAAGGGCGTGCCGCTCGGCAAGCGCGACTACATGGGGCGGCTGCGCATGAAGGGCTGACGCGCAGCACGCGGACGGCTGGGGGGCCTTCCGCTCCCCTTGACCCCCATCGCGCGGTGATCCAGCGGCATCTGACGCTGCCCGGCAACGCAGCGCCGGAGCGGCGATTCCCGCTTGGGTGCAGAACCTGGAATGATTTTCGCTAAGCTGTGGGGACTCCGCTGACGCCAAGGAGGGTGTGGTGCCCCTGTCTCATCGTCACCCAAGACTACCGCGCGCGCTGCGCCGGCTACCGCTCCTGCTGCTCGGGCTCGCAATCGCAGCGCAAGCCGCGCGCGCCGACCAAGTCGCGAACCAGGGCGCCGACCAGGCCGCCGCGCTGCTGCGCTTTCCCACCCTGCACGGGGACCGCATCGTCTTCGAGGCGTACGGCAACCTGTGGCAGGTCGGCCGCGCCGGCGGTACGGCCAGCCGCCTGACCAGCGAGCCCGGTTTCGAGTTGATGCCGCGTTATTCGCCGGACGGAAACTGGATCGCATTCACCGGCGAGTACCAGGGCAACCGCGACGTCTACGTGATTCCCGCCGGCGGCGGCACGGCACGCCGCCTCACGTTCCACTCAGACGTGACCGCGGAGGAGGCGCCGACGCGCTGGGGCCCGGACAACATGGTGGTGGGCTGGACGCCGGACTCCCGCAAGATCGTGTTCCTGTCTCGACGCGACGCCTGGAATTCCTGGTACGGACGCTTGTTCACGGTGCCGCTGGAAGGGGGTCTGCCGCAGCCGCTGCCGCTGGACCGGGGCGGCCTGCTCAGCTACGGGCCGGACGGCCACACCATCGCCTACAACCGTATCTTCCGCAACTTCCGCACCTGGAAGCGGTACGACGGCGGGCTCGCACAGAACATCTATACCTACGACTTCGACGCCAAAAAGCTCACCCAGATCACGAATTGGACCGGCACCGAAACAGCGCCCATGTGGTACGGCCACGCCATCTATTTTCTCTCGGACCACGACCAGCAGCGGCGCGAGAACATCTGGGCCTATGACTTCGACAGCGGGAAGTTCCACGAGGTCACCCACTTCACGGACTACGACGTCGACTTTCCGTCCCTCGGAGACAACGGCATCGTGTTTCAGCAGGGCGGAGATCTCTACCTCCTCGACCTGCCGTCGGAAACGCTGCACAAGGTGGACGTGCGGATACCAGACGACGGCACCCACACGCAGCCGCGTTACGTCGATGCCGGCGAGCACATACGCGACAGCGATGCCGCCGGCCAAACCGATTACGACCTCGCGCCGAATGGCAAGCGTGTGCTGCTCGCGGCGCGCGGCGATCTGTTCAGCGTGCCGGCCGAGCACGGCGCGACCCGCGATCTCACCGAAACCAGCGGCGCCGATGAGGATCATCCGGCCTGGTCTCCGGACGGCACGCGACTGGCCTACACGACCGACGTCAACGGCGAGCAGCAGATCGCGGTGCGGCCGGCGGAGGGCGGCGCGGAGCAGATCCTGACCCGCTTCGAGAAGGGGTTCTACTATCAGCCGCTGTGGGCGCCGGGGGGCGATAGGCTGGCGTTCTCCGACAACGAACATCGCTTGTGGGTGCTGGACGCATCCGGCGGGGCGCCGACCCAGGTAGCCGAGGACCCCTACGAGGAGATTCACGACTACGCCTGGTCGCCCGACGGGCGCTGGCTCGCCTACAGCACTCTGGGTGCCAATCAAGTGCGCTCGATCTGGTTGTACAGCACCGATTCCGGTAAGGCCACCCGCATCAGCCGTTCGCGCGACAGCGACTTCTCGCCGGCATTCGACCCCGAGGGGAAGTATCTGTATTTCATCTCGGGGCGCCACGAGAACCCGACCTTGAGCGAAAGTGAGTTCAACGTCGCGATGCTGAAGAGCACCGGCGTGTACGTCGCGACCCTGGCGGCCGACGCGCGTTCGCCATTCGCGCCGCGGTCGGACGAAGCCAAGGTCGCGGCGGGAAAAGACAACGGGAAAGACGAACGAGAAAGACGACGAAGAGAAGGCTGAGGCGGACGAGGACAAAAAATGGAAGCCGGGCGCCTCGAAGCCGATCAAGGTCGACCTCGACGGCCTGATGCAGCGCGCGGTGCCGCTGCCGATCCCGGCGGCGGAGGTTCGCAGCCTCGACGCCCGTCGGGGCAAGGTCTACTACTTCACCCAGCCCATCCCGACCATCGATGACGCGCTGCCGGGCGAGAAGGCGACCCTGCACGTCTACGACATGAAGAAACGCAAAGACGCCGTGGTGGTCGAGGATCTCGACAGCTACCGCGTCTCCGCCGACGGCCGAAAGGTGCTGTACAAGAAGGACGAGGACTGGACCATCGTCGACGCCAAGCCGGCCGACGATCGTGAAGACGACGACGAGAAGCCGGTGGATGTGTCGAACCTGCGCATGCGGGTGGAACCGCCGAAGGAATGGCACGAGATGTTCGAGTCGGCCTGGCGGCTGGAGCGCGACTTCTTCTACAACCGCGAAGATGAACGGCGTGGACTGGGACGCCGTGCGCGCCGCCTACGAAAAGCTGCTGGGGCGGGTCGGCTCACGGGAAGACCTCAACTACCTGATCGGCGAGATGCTGGGCGAGCTCGGCAACTCGCACACCTACGTCGGCGGCGGTGATCAGGACGATCCCACGGAAAGCGTGCCCACCCCGTTGCTCGGGGCCGATTTCGCGCTGGACGAGAAATCCGGACGCTATTACTTCGCCCGCATCTACCGCGGTGACATCAGCCGCGAGGAATATCGCGCGCCGCTGGCCGAGCCAGGCCTCGACGTGAAGCAGGGCGACTACCTGCTCGCCGTCGACGGCCACGAGCTGAAGGCGCCGGACAATCCCTACAGCCTGTTCGTCGGCAAGGGCGACGGCCCGGTGCAGCTTACGGTGGCCGATTCCGCCGCCGGCAAGCGACGTCAGGCTGCTGGTGGATCCGGTGACGAACGAGCTGCCGCTGCGCGAGCACGCCTGGATCGAGAGCAACCGCGAGACCGTGGACCGGCTCTCGGGCGGCAAGATCGGCTACGTCTACCTCTCCGACATGAGCGCGCTGGGGATGGAGCAGTTCGTGCGCCAGTTCTACAACCAGCTCGACAAGCAGGCGCTGATCGTCGACGACCGCTTCAACGGCGGTGGCTTCATCGATCAGATCGTGCTGGAGCGGTTGCGCCGCGTGCTGGCCGGCATGGCCACCAACCGCCAGCGTCAGGCGCTGCCGGATCCCGCAGCAGCTGATCAACGGCCCCAAGGTCTGCCTGATCAACCACTACTCCGCGTCGGACGGCGACATCTTTCCGTTTTTCTTTCGCAAGTACGGGCTCGGGTCCGCTGATCGGCACGCGCACGTGGGGCGGGGTGCGCGGCATCCGCGGCGAGTGGCCGCTGCTGGACGGCGGTTACATCACCGTTCCGGAAATGAGCCTGTACGGGCTCGATTCCCAGTGGGTGATGGAGAACCACGGCGTGGAGCCGGACATCCAGGTGGACACAGACCCCGGGCAGCTCCTCGCCGGGCACGACGCACAGCTCGAAGCGGCCGTGAACCGTCTGCTCGATGCGCTCGAGAAGAACCCGGGCGGTCTACCGCCGCCACCGCCGCTGCTGCCGGCTTACCCGCCGGCCCGGCAGGGCTAGCCGCGCTCGATCATCGCGTCAGTCCGGGATCTCGGCCTCGACGAGCATCGCCAGCAGGGTCAGCGACTCCTGCCAGCCCAGATGGCATGCCTCAGGCGGAATCACGTCCGGCACGCCTTCCTGCACGATGTCGAGCTCGGTTCCGCAGAAGACGTGTTTCAGGGTCACGGTCACCCGTATCTCGCCGGGCAGGTTCGGATCGTCGAAGGTATCCGTGTAGCGAATGCGCTCATGCGGCGTCAGCTCGACGTATGTCCCGCCGAAGGTGTGGCTGCTACCGGTGGTCAGGTTCTTGAACGACATCCGGTACGTGCCGCCGACCTCGGCCTCCACATGGTGGACGTTGCCCGTGAAGCCGTTGGGCGGCAGCCACTTGACCATCGCCTCCGGGTCCAGAAACGCCCGGTATACGCGCTCGGGGGCCGCGCGGAGCACGCGGTGAAGGCGGATCGTATTGGTGGCCATGGGATCGCTGTCCTGAAGTTGATTTCGACGTTTAGTCGCATGGCGACCGGCGGTTTCGACAGGCCCGAACCCCGCACTCACCACATGGCACGCGCGGTGCAGGACGACGCGGCGGTACCCACCGCGCGGCAACGGACCTTCGGCAGGAGGTGCATATGAGCGAAGCAGCGACCGACTCTGCGGCCCAACCTGTGGACATCCGCCTACCGGGGACCGTCCTGGGTGTCGGTCTCGGTGGGTTCGTCGACGGCATTCTGTTGCACCAGGTGCTGCAGTGGCATCACATGTTGAGCAGCACCGATACCGACAACATCGGCATCCCGTACTATCCCGTCACCACCGTCCCCGGGCTGCAGATGAACACCATGTGGGATGGATTCTTTCACACCTTCACCTGGCTTTGCGTGCTCACCGGCCTCGGTCTGCTGTACGCGCGGGTGATCGAGGCGCGGGGGCGGATGTGGGGTTCGCGGGTGTTGTGGGGCTGGGTCCTGGTGGGCTGGGGCTGGTTCAACCTGATCGAGGGGATTCTGGACCACCACGTCCTGGGCATTCATCACGTCCGTTCCGGGCCGCACCAGCTCTGGTGGGACCTCGGCTTTCTGGCGCTCGGTGGCATCCTCGTGGTCGGCGGCTGGATGCTGCAGCGACACGGCACCCTGACGGACGGCAGCGTCGGCGCCGCGCCGCGGTGATGGCCGGCCATCCGTCTACCGGTCTGCATGTGCTGCTGGCAGTGCTGTGCGTGGCTATCGCGGTGTATCTCTACCTGGCATGGCATCAGCGCCGGCGGGGCTGGAGCCGGTGGCGGGTGGCCGCGGCCCTCGCTGGCGGCGGATTGCTGGCGCTGGGACTGCTGCCCGACCTGCTGCCCTTCGCTCCCGGAGATTTCCGCCAACACATGCTGCAGCATCTGCTGCTTGGCATGCTGGGCCCGCTCGGCCTGATGCTGTCGGCGCCGGTGACCCTGCTGCTGCGCTCGCTACCCCGTGCTGCGGCACGCGCGGTGGTGCGGCTGCTGCACAGCCGCTACATGCGCTGCGTCTCTCATCCAGCCGTCGCGCTGGTGCTGAACATCGGCGGCATGGGCGCCTTGTACTTCACGCCGCTCTACCGGGTGACGATGCAGCATCCGCTGTTGCACGATTTCGTGCATCTGCACTTCATACTTGCCGGCTACCTGTTTGCGTGGGTGATCGCCGGTCCGGATCCTGCTCCGCGACGCCCGCCGGTGCCGACCCGGCTGGTCGTGCTCGGAATCGCCATCGCCTGCCACGCCATTCTGGCGCAGCTCATGTATGCCGGCGCCTTGGTGGCCGTTGACGTGCCGGCGGCTGAACTGCGCGGCGGCGCGGAGCTCATGTACTACGGCGGCGACATCGCCGAGCTGTTGCTCGCCTTCGCCTTGGTGACGACGTGGCGGCCGCCGCGACCCGCGGTGCGTCCGGTTACGCTGCGGACCTGAGCGCCCAGCGATACAGCACGACGGCCAGCGCGGCGAAGACGACGATTCCAATCAGGGGCGCCCACACAAAGCCTGGCTCGACCACGGCCAGCGGCGCTTCGTTGCCGCTCCCGACGATCACCCCGGCCAACGCCACGCCAAACAAGCTCTCGCCCACGATCAGGCCGCTGGCGACCAGCAGGCCGCGCTGGCTGGCTTTGCCCGGGTCGGCGGCGCCACTGGCCCGCGCCTTGTACCACTGACTGGCGATGGCGCCGACGACCACCGGCAGGCTCGCCGACATGGGCAGATAGATGCCGATGCACACGCCGAGCGGCGGCAGCCGAAGCATCCGTCGTGCGCCGAGAAATTCATCGAGGGCGATGACGGCGGCACCGATCACCGCGCCGATCCCCAGGGTGTGCCAGTCGATGTTGGCGCCCAGCACGCCCTTCGCCAGCGCGGAAATCAGCACCGCCTGCGGCGCGGCCAGCGGCGCTGCGTTGGCCGAAACCGGGCCGCCGATCTGGCCTGCGAAGCCGTACGCGCGGGCGAGCAGGTCGAGCACCGGCGGAATGATGAGGGCGCCCGCCACCACCCCCACCAGCAGCGCCCACTGCTGCGCCCACGGGCCCGCACCGACGAGTTGCCCGGTCTTCAGGTCCTGCAGATTGTCGTTGGAGGTGGTCGCCGCGGCGAACACGATGGACAGGGTGAAGAGCGAGAACGCCACCAGCGCATGGGGATCGCTCCCCGCCATCGGCACGGCAACCGCCAGCAGGCTCGCGTAGAGCAGGATCGCCAGAATGCCCACTCCGGAGATCGGCGAATTGGTGGAACCGACGAGCCCGGCCAGATAGCCGCAGATCGCCGAGACGACGAAGCCGCCCACCACCACGAAGCCGACCGTGATCACGATGAGTTGCCAGGTGGCCACCTCCAGGGGCGTGCCCTGGACGAAGCCGTAAACCAGCCGCACGATCACCGCGAGACAGCCAATGGTCCATGCGCCGATCCAGGCCGGCGACATGTCCACGTCGGTGGTGCCGGTGCCGGCGGCGCGCGCGGCAGCGAGCGTGGAGACCAGCCCCCTTGCCACCGGCCGAGCCAGTCTCGCCAGGGTCCACAACGCGGAAACGGCGATCGCGCCGGCGCCCATGAACCGCACCTGGCCGGACCACACCTGACCGGCCACCGTGGCAGCGTCCGCCGCCTGGGGCGAAGTCGCCATCGCGGTCAGAATCGGCACCGCGCCGCCCCAGGCGATGAGCACGCCGAGCAACAGCGCGAGCCCCACCGACAGGCCGACCAGGTGTCCCGCGCCGAACAGGGCGAGCGACAACCCCAGGTCCACGCCGCTGGCGCTCCGGCCGCCGATGCGGAAGTAGCTCTGCACCTCGGCTGCCGCGATCTGGGTGGCGGTGAGCGCCGCCAGGCCGGCCGAGGCCAGCGCGCCGTAGACCACGGCCATCAAGCCATCCCGCGCGTCCCGATCCCCAGCCCCGGCCGTGCGCACGCCGGAACCGACCTTCAGCACCTCGGCCGCGGCGAGCCCTTCGGGATACGGCAGATCGGACGTGGTGACCATTGCCCGGCGCAGGGGAATGGTGAACAGCACGCCGATGATGCCGCCGCTCGCGCAGACGAAGAACGACGTCCAGAAGTCGAACCCCGTCCACCAGCCGACGATCACCAGGCCGGGCAGCACGAAGATGATGGATGCCAGGGCGCCGGCCGCGCTCGCCACCGTCTGCACGATGTTGTTCTCGAGGATCGAAGCGTCCTTGAAGAACGACAGCACGGCCATGGAGATGACGGCCGCCGGTATCGAGGTGGCGAACGTCAGCCCCACTTTCAGCCCCAGATAGGCGTTGGCGGCGGTGAAGATGAAGGTGATGAGCGTGCCCAGGATCAGGCCGCGGATGGTGAGCTCTCGCGCACGCGGCGCCGGGGGATTCGTCACGGTCTGTTGTTCTCGTGTCGTCGCAACGTCGCGCCATGATGGATTGGACGGAGCCATGGAGCAAACGCGGGACGACGCGCGGTCAGGTCGCTAGAGTGGTGTTCGGGCCGCGTTCGCTGCGTTGAGCCGGTCGAGGGCTTCGCGCGGCCATAAGATACTCATGTCGTAGTCTTCATCGAACTGTGGAACATCGGCAGGCAGCACGATCCACGGATGCTTCCGCTTGACCCATATATGAACGCCTGGCTCAACGACGTGGGGATCGTCGAAGGTGCCGCCACGAACGATATACGTCGATGGAAACCGGATTGACTCGGAGTAGATTGCTGTTTCGCATGCCGCGCACCGGTAGATCGTCGTCCGAGGACTGATCTGCTTCGCCGCTACCTCTCCACGAGTCACCGTGAAGTCGTCTCGCAGAACCGTCGTCGACAAGCCGAAGGCCGTTCCGCTCCGACGCCTGCAAACCAAACAGTGGCAAGCGTGAGTGAATAGCGGCCGCGCTTTCAGTTCGAAACGCAGAGATTCGCATTGACAGCCGCCCGCGATTGGCTCGCCGGTCATTGATCGCCCTTCCGTAGCCTGTCGATTCGGCCAGTTCTAGAAGTTTCAGAACGCGTGATGAGTACGCTCTAGAGAGCTTCCAAGATGCGAAGATTCTTCTGAAGATCGAACTCGCCTACCGAAACAAGGATCCCCTCAGAGTTGTCCGTTCGCAAACGGATTACCTTCTGATATTCCGGCGAGTCGTACCACGCCTTGATTGCTTCCTTGGAATCGAACTTAATGACGACAGTCGCAGAGCCAGGATTCCCTTCCAACGGTTCAGACTCGTATTCGGCTACCAGTATCTCAGCTCCGTGTGCTTCTAGCGTTGGCAAGACACCTGGAACGTAAGCCTTGTAACCTTCCGGGTTGGTGATTTCGAAATTGGCGACTAGATAGGCAGACATTGAACACGTCCCAAAACCCCTTCTCGACCGTTACGTTAGCCCCAGTCCGTCCTGCCCGCAAAGGGTGCGCTGCCGGCGGATTGCTGCAGCGCGGCGAAGGGCCCTAGCCGGCCAGAAGCGGACGGTTCGAGTTTGGTGATCAGCACAACTCACTCTCAGCATCAATTAGAGCCTTGGATGGAGAGAAAACGAACAGGAGCAGGCGTCGAGATCATCCTTCAAGATCCGGAGGCACACGTTTGAGGTGTCGCCGATTGATCTTTCTCCACACACTCCTTCCTTCGATCCCTTGCAGGTATGCACCGTTTGTACATACACTTCGGCGATGCGGGTTACCTGGGATCCCGCAAAGGGTCGCGAGAACCTGCGCCGGCACGGGGTCGACTTTGCAGATGCTGCTGGTGGTACATGCCTATCGACAGCAGGACGAGGTCAGGATCATAAGCGCCAGGAAGGCGAATCGGGCTCAACAGAGGCGTTACGTTGAAGGATTACGCAATGGCTGACGAGTTCCAGAATGCCAAAAGAGGGCCTGTCGTTCCGCCCGATCCGAACAAGGTCCGGATCACGATTCGACTCGATGCCGACATCATTGAGCACTTCAAGCGTTTGGTGCATGAGGCCGGCGGCGGCAATTACCAGACACTGATCAACGACGCGCTGCGTGAGCACATCATCAATGGCGACAAGGCCCTTGATAAACGCCTTAGGAGAATCATCCGCGAAGAACTCCGAAAGGCGAGCTGAGGGTCGGCGCCAAAAAAGCGCGATTCAGACGGACCGCCACAACTGTCACCTGGTTAGCATTCGCAGACCAGTCGCCAGTTCTGACGGCCGCTGATCTCGACGTTAGGCCTCATTAAGGAGTACCTGCGTGAGCCGGCGTGGAATGATTGGGATTTGGCACGACTACCGTCGCGCTGGTCTGCCGGTTGATGCGACGGAGCGACCGAATCGAACTGTCTCCGAGATCGGCGAACTGGTATTGACGTAGGTCGATACAGTTCGCTTAGCCGATCGCACCTGGGTGTTGCGCCGTTGCGCCGAAGCAAATGGTCCGGTGACAGCGGTACTCCTATGGGCGTTCCCGACCCGAAGCGGAGGAATGGGTCTAAAATTAGACCTTACCGTTTTGCGGACGCGGGCCATGGGGTGGACACCAGCCAGCGGCGCAGCTCAACTGGTTGCCGAGTTTCCGGAAATCCTAAACCTGCTTTGCAGGATTTTGACGGGCGACATATCGTTCGCGTGCGCTAGCGGCGGACCCAACTATGATTCCGATTCTTCATGGGATCGGTGGGAATACCGCTCTGAATCTGTTGCGCGATACGACCGGGCGCCATCTGCCACATTGGCCGCGAGCCTGGGCCGCGCGGACCCTCGCCATCATCGGTGGCTCAGGGTGTTCAGATTTTCTCGCGATCGCCGCGCGCGACAAAGAATGGCGTGTGCGGATGCAGGCTGTGCGGGCCGCAGGGCTCGTTACGGACACGTTGCTCCGCAAATGAATGCAGCACGCACGGGTATATACAGCCGGATTCAACCACCAGGCAGTCAAGCTCTATCGAGGTCGCGGATTTGCGCAGGCCGATGTGAATCGAACGATGATCAGGAAGCCGCGATGAGCGCTTCGGATCAATCTATAGTCTAGAGGAGGCGCAGCATGGATCGCTTCACTGGCGGTTGCCTGTGCGGCAACGTCCGAATTGTGGCGTCCGGGCTCCCATACCGGATCGGCGTCTGTCATTGTCTCGACTGCCGCAAGCATCATGGGGCACTCTTTCACGCTTCCGCGGTGTTCCCTCAGGATGCGGTGACGATCGATGGCGAAACAGGCGAATACGCCGGACGGTTCTTCTGTCCCCGATGCGGCTCATCCATCTTTTCACGCAGCGCAGACGAAATCGAAGTGAACGTCGGATCCCTGGATGCCCCTGACCAACTGAGGCCGACGTACGAACTCTGGATCGTCCGCCGCGAATCCTGGTTGCCACCGTTTCCGTTCACGAGACGATACGACGGCGTTCGTAACGCCACGACTCGTTTTGAGGAGTAGGTCGCACTATATGCCCAACCCACGGTTCCGGCGATGACGCGATTCGTAGTTGATGTGAGTGCCGCGTTGCGGATCATCGAGGAAAACGTCCAACTCTCGCCCGATCACGTCTTGCTCGCGCCGACATTGTTGCGCTCTCAGGTCTTGGATACGCTCTACGGTCGAGTGCAGCGTAGGGAACTCACAGAAGATGCCGGGCTGGCGCTCAATAGCCGATTCGCCAAGCTCAAGATTCGATATCTGGGCGACGCGGTGCTGCGGCGCCGAGCTTGGGCGCTGGCTGCACAAGCCAGAATCGAGAATACCTTTAACGCCGAATACCTGGCGTTGACACAACTGCAAGCTGACAGGCTGATCGCAGAGAGCGCTGAGTTGCGGCGGCAGGCGAAAGGTTTGGTCCTCGTTGCTCCTTTCGAAGCACTGCTCGACTCGGGCGCTACGAGCTGAGGGATTGTCTGATCCTGGTCGTCTCCGGGCGTCGCACAGGAGGGTGGAGAAGTGGGAGCTGAGCCGATTGCTGGGGATCTCGTGACCGAGGTGTTCGACTACGATGGCGGCCGACAGGTCACTGCGTACGTCCCGCCCGATCCGCCGGAGGCGATCGTATTCGCCGGTGACGGTCAGTTGATCTCGCAGTGGGGTGGGCTTTTAGAAGCAGCGGACGTGCCGCCTACCATGGTGGTTTGTACGCATCGCGTGGCCGACGAGACGCTGCGACTTCACGAGTATTCGCCCAAGTTCGATCCGAAGCGGTTTGCCGCGCACGAAATGTTCTTCGTCGAGGACGTTGCTGCGTGGGTGCGGTCGCGTTTCGGTGTAACTATGCCGGCCGAGCGCACGGCGGTTTTTGGTGTGTCAGCGGGTGGCGAGCTGGCGCTCGCCCTGGGGCTTCGTCATCCGCAACTCTACGGGGCGATTTTCTCAGCCTCGCCGGGGGCGGGATACCGACCACCTGACGTGATGCCGAGCCCGTTGCCACGCACGTACCTGGTCGCCGGCACGCAGGAACCGTTTTTCCTCGAGAACGCAGCTCGATGGGCGGCCGCGTTGCGCGATGCAGGTGCTGACGTCGTGATGAGCGAGAGAGACGCCGGGCATGAGGACGCAATGTGGCGACAAGAGTTTCCGCTGATGCTTAGGTGGGCGTTCGGCGATCAAGACGCACGTCGTTAGAACTCATCCTAAAACAGCTTGCCGGCCGAGGCTTTTAGAGAGACCTCCAGGAGCGGCGGCGACCGGATCACCCGCTTCTGGCCAGTCTAGCCCGCATGCAACGCATCATGGGATCGGGCAGTTTTACCGGCCGCCGGCGACCTGCCGTTTTTCCGCCCCCAAGCGGTCATTGTGAGATTTCGCGCCTGAGCGCGGTATTGTGGCTGGCGGCGGATAGAGGCGACTCTCCGGATTTGGGCCAATTGAACTCGTCCCCAGCTCGGCGCCCGCGGATCTTTGTGTAATCGAGAGGCCGCGTGCCTGTGGGGCTCAAATATGATCCGGCCAAGGATCGTCCGATGCCTGGTCTCCCATTCTGTTCCGTCGCGAGGTGGCCTGCATGCTAGTCCGTCCAGCTCGGCACGAATACCGCACGTTCAGCCAGGACAGTCGCTATTGGGCCGGCTATCGGCCGCGAGCGGGCGACATTATTGTGGCGACGTCTCCGAAGTGCGGAACCACGTGGATGCAGCAGATCCTCTGCTTGCTGATCTTTCAGGATCCAAAACCGCGTTCCTTGCCAGCAGTGTCGCCGTGGGTGGAAGCACGTTTCCGCAGCACCGAGCAGATGCGATTGCAATTGGAAGGGCAAACGCACAGGCGCTTTCTGAAAACGCATCTGCCGATCGATGGTCTGCCCCTCTATGACGAGGTGAAGTACATCTACGTGGCGCGCGACGGCCGCGACGCGGTGCTGTCGATGCACAATCACTTCACCGGCTTCAGCGAAGCTCAGATCGCCCTCTTCGATCGCATTGGTCGCGAGGATTCGGCGATCGCATGCGACTATCCTCGCCCGCTGACGGATCCGATCGCTTTCTTCCGCGATTGGCTCGCCCAGCCGGTCGAGCCCGAGAAGATGGCGCGGGGCTCGAATCCGTCCTTCTTTTGGACCGCCCGGGGCTACTGGGCCGAGCGCAAACGGCCGAACTTTCTGCTCGTGCATTACGCGGACCTGAGCGAAGACCTCGATGGCGAAATGAGAGCGATTGCGGACTTTCTCGACACGGAAGTCGACGATGCGGCGTGGTCGTCTCTGGTGCGATCGGCCGGCTTCGAAGCCATGAAGGCAGCCGGGGCCGAACTGATGCCTCAGACCCGGAGCATTGCGGCGCGACAAACAAGGTGAGAAAGCGCATTGCCTCACCTGAAATGCTCCCGACGTATCCCCGTTGCCTCATGTAATTTGCTCCCCAGGGTCATTGGCTTTGGGAAGGGAAAATGAGGCAGGTGAGCATGGCTACACGTGAAGATTTGATAAGAGCTATTGGCAGCCGATATGCCATCGGCACCCGCCTTGAGAAGGGATTGATTCTCGATGAGTTTGTGGCGGTGACCGGGCTGCACCGTAAGCATGCCATGAAGCTGCTGCGCATAGAGGCGTTGTCAGAGCGGAAGGATTCCAGGAAGCAGCGGCGTCAGTATGGGGATGCGGTACGTGAGGCGCTGATCGTGATCTGGGAAGCTTCGGACCGGATCTGCGGCAAACGCCTGCGGCCGCTGGTCCCAACGCTGGTTGAGGCAATGGAGCGGCACGGTCATCTGGAACTGGACCCCGGTGTTCGTACCCAACTGTTGGCGATGAGCGCCGCGACCATGGACCGGGCCCTCCGGGACATCAAGTCAGCGGGTAGCCGGAATCGTCGACGTGCGGGTGCGTCGACGACGCTCAAGCGCAGTATCCCGATCCGGACCTTTACCGATTGGGGGGATCCTGAGCCGGGATACTTTGAGGCCGATCTGGTAGCGCATTGCGGCCCGGTGGCCTCCGGCAGTTTCGTTCAAACGCTGGTGCTCACCGATATCGCCACCGGATGGACCGAGTGCGCGCCGCTCCTGGTGCGGGAGCAGACCCTGCTCATGGCCGTGCTGCATGAGCTGCGGCAACGGTTGCCGGTGGTACTGCGCGGATTCGACACGGACAACGACACCGTGTTTATCAACGAGACAATCCGCGACTACTGCCTGGAGACGGGAATAGAGTTCACCCGCTGCCGCCCCTATCGGAAGAACGATCAGGCCTGGGTCGAGCAAAAGAACGGCTCGATCGTCCGTCGGACCGTAGGCTATCAGCGCCTGGAAGGCATCGCCGCGACGCGGGTGCTGGCGACGCTGTACGCCGCGACGCGCCTGTTCGTGAACTTCTTTCAGCCGTCGTTCAAGCTGGCGGAGAAGCACCGGGATGGGGCGCGTGTGCACAAGCGCTATCATGCGCCGGCGACACCCCACCGTCGGATGCTGGCTGATCCGCGGCTCCCAGAGGATGCGCGAGGCCGACTCCAGGCGATCTATGAGACCTTGGATCCAGTGCAGCTACTGCGGGATATCCGCGCTGCGCAGCAACGCTTGGTGGAGCTGTCAGACGCCACCACGACGGTGGCGCTCCCCGTGCCGCTGGACGTGTTTCTGTGCGGGTTGAAGACTGCTTGGCGCAGCGGCGAGATCCGGCCCCACGCCAAGCAGAAGCTGGCTCCCAAACGCGGACGACGACGCCCAGATCCTCTGGTCGATGCTACGGAACAACTGAAGGCGTGGTTCGACGCAGAGCCGTGGCGGACAGCTCGGGAGTTACTCGAGAAGTTGCAGACCGAACAAACGGGCAACTATCCGTCTGGCCTGCTGCGCACGGTGCAGCGCCGTCTAAAAGTCTGGCGAGCGGAGCAAGCGCATGAGATGGTCTTCGGCGCATTCGCGCACCGAGAGGCAGTCGATGTGAACGAGAGCATCGGTGGGGCAATGCTGATCCCGAGGCGCCAGGCTGCTCCGCTTCGCTACGCCTATGGCTACGCTCCGCAGCCTGGTGCCTCGGACCACGTCGAATGCAGGCTGCCCGGGTCGAGCAACTGCGCTATCTTGGGGAGCATCGGAGTGAGGCAACGGACGGGCGGTAGGGGAGCATTCTTTGGTGAGGCAATACGCTTTCTCACCTTGTTTGTCGCGCCGCACCCGGGCGAAAATCATTCAGCAGAAGACGCTTCGACCGGTTCAGTTCGAGATTACCGACCAGACCCGGGCATCTCTGGAGAAGTGGATCGCGGACGCCTCGCTGGGCCCAGGAGACTTCCTTTTCCCAAGCCGCTTGTCCGCGTCTCCACATGTTTCTACGCGACAGTATGCGCGGATCGTTGCCTCGTGGATCAAGCTCATCGGGCTGGATCCTTCGACCTATGGCACCCATTCGATGCGGAGAACGAAGGCTTCATTGATCTACCGACGCACAAGGAACCTCCGCGCGGTGCAGCTTCTGCTCGGGCACGCGAGCATGGAAAGCACCATCCGATACCTCGGCATAGAGGTGGATGACGCTCTCGAACTCGCCGAGCAGACCGAAGTATGATCGATTGTCCGCGCGGCGAGCGTCTGCAGAGGGCTCGCCGAGCGGACATTGGGGCAGTTGATGGCTTGATGGACGAGATCGACCCATTGCAGACGTTCATCCCGACCCCCGACGCACGCAACGTCCCCCAGCCAATTGCTGCCGCGGATAAGCCATTGACCTACTAAGTCATTGGCTTATACTCGCTGCGTGAGATTCGAGTGGGACGATGCCAAGGACCGAATCAACCAGAAGAAGCACGGCCTGTCGTTCTCTGAGGCCAAACAGCTCTTCGAAGGCAGTCAGGACTACTTGGAAATCTTTGACGCGTCTCACTCGGATGTCGAGGATCGATTCATTGCGATCGGTGAAATCGATCGCGGAATTGCGGTGGTGGTGTATACAGAGCGGGAAGAAGACCTCATCCGCATCATCGGGGCCCGCTTTGCTACAAGGCGAGAGCGCGAGCGGTACCGCGCGCACATGGATCAGCACAAATGAGCGATATACCAAAGATTTCCGACGAGCAATTTAAGAGCGCCATTTCGTCCCGGCTCAGGGCTCGGCTGATTCGGGGAGGTTTTTCCTCCGGACAAGACATCGCCGCCCTACGACGGTTCGTAGGGCTGAGTCAGACGGACTTTGCGCGCGCGATGGAGATCAGCGTTCACACACTACGAAATTGGGAGCAAGGCCGCAGGAAGCCGGACGGGCCAGCGCTTGCGCTGCTCAAGATCGCGGCCCGCCATCCAAGAATTATCCGAGAGAATCTTGTGTCGGCGGCATAGGCCGCACTCGGGCGGGAGGACCGCCTACGACCCTGAGCGGACTTCTGAGCCGCTGCTGTAGACTCCTCACATGAACCCAGCACCCATAGTCTTGATCACCGGCGTAATGGCCGCAGGCAAATCCACCGTTGCCAAGAGTCTCGCCGGGCAGCTCCGCCGGAGTGTCCACCTTCGCGGCGACGTTTTTCGAAAGATGGTGATCGGCGGACGCGTAGAAATGAGCCATGCCGCGGCACCAGAAGCGCTTGAACAGCTCCAGCTCCGGTATCAGGCTGCTTCGCTGGTTGCACGACTCTACTCCGACGCCGGGTTCACCGTCGTCTATCAAGACACGATCATCGGACCCGTACTTCATCAGGTGGTGGAGCTATACCGCGGGTATCCGCTTCATGTGTTTGTTCTATGCCCTCGTCCGGAGGTCGTTTGGCAGCGAGAGCAGGGCCGGTCAAAAACCGGCTATTCGCACTTTACGGTTGAAGAGCTTCAGCAGGTCATGCAATCAACGCCGAGGCTTGGGGCTTGGATCGACAATTCGGACCAGGCCGTCGTGGAAACGACCCGAGCTATACAGCAAAGCATGGAGGCTGCTCGGATGGGGTAGGAACGACTGGTCTTGGCCGGCTGCCGCCGACGGCAGAGGTGAATCTCGGCCTCGGCGAATGACCGCTCCTTGGCAAACTCTGCCAACGCCGGACCACGTTCGACCATTCGCCGCCCGCGCCCTGAACGACTGAATGCCGGTACTCGTGCATCCGGTCCGGATCACCCGAGTCAGGAGCCACGTCGCCACGCGACCCATTACGCGCGGACCTGTTTCGCGAGCACCATGGCCACGGCGGGGTGCGCGCTGACGGCCCGCCGGCGCCGTCAGTACGCCGCCGCGCCGCCGTCGTTGCGGGGGTCGCTCATGCCCTCGATCAGGCCGTCGGCCTTCTCCACCGAGTTCGCGTCGCCGATCGTTCCCCATGGCGCCAGCACCATCTTGTGGCCCATGTCGTTCAGCAGGCTCAGCGTGTCGGGGGATAGGCCGTACGGTTCGTACCAGACGTTGTCGGGCTTCCACTGGGAGTGGAAGCGCGGCAGACCCACCGCGTCGTTCAGGGGCATGTCGTGATCGATGCTGTTGACGATCACCTGCAAGGTGGTGGTGATGATCGTCGAGCCGCCGGGCGACCCGGTGGCCAGCCAGACGTCGTCGCCCTTGGTGACGATGGTGGGCGTCATGGAGCTGAGCATCCGCTTGTGGGGCTCGATGGCGTTCGCCTCGGCGCCGATCAGGCCGTAGGCGTTCGGCACGCCCGGCTTGGACGAGAAGTCGTCCATCTCGTCGTTGAGCAGGAAGCCGGCGCCGGCCACGGTGATCTTGGTGCCGTAGCTGAGGTTCAGGGTGGTGGTGTAGCTCACCGTGTTGCCGGCGTCGTCCATGGCGGCGAGCTGGGTGGTGTCCGGCTCCTCGGCCGGCCATTTGCCGGCGCCGACCTCGGCGCTCGGCGTCGCGTGCTGCGGATCGAAGCTGGCCATGCGGTGCTGTGCGTACTCGGGGTCGGTGAGCATGTCGACCGGCACCGGATAGAAATCCGAGTCCCCCAGGTGGGTGGCGCGGTCCGCGTAGGCGCGGCGCTCGGCCTCGACCATCAGGTGCACGGTTGCCGCGCTACCGTAGCCCATGCTGCGGATGTCGTAGGGCTTGAACATGTTGAGCATCTGCACCAGCAGCACCCCGCCGGAAGATGGCGGCGGCATGCTCCAGATTTCATAGCCGCGATAGCTGCCGTGGATCGGCTTGCGCCACACCGAGCGGTACTGCTCGAGGTCCTTGTGGGTGATCAGGCCGCCGCCGGACTTCATCTCCGCGACGATCAGGTCCGCCGTCTTCCCCTTGTAGAACCCGTTCTTGCCCTGGTCCGAGATGCGCTGCAGCGTGTCCGCCAGGTCCGGCTGGCGGAACAGCTCGCCGGCCTCGTAGGGGTCGCCGTTTTTCGTGAACTTCTTCATGCTCGACGGGTACTTGCTCATCTCCTTCAGCGCGCTCTTGAAGCTGCGCGCCTGGTCGAAGGACAGACGGAAGCCTTCGCGGGCGAGGCGGATGGCCGGGGCCATCACAGTCTTGCGGTCGAGCTTGCCGTAGCGCTCCAGCACATCGAGCAGCCCGGCCACCGAGCCCGGGATCCCCGCGGCCAGGTGCGAATGCAGTGACAGGCCGGCGATGATGTTGCCGTCCTTGTCCTGGTACATGGTGCGGGTCGCGGCCGCGGGCGCCTCCTCCCGGTGGTCGTTGGTGACCACCGTGCCATCGGCGAGCCGGATGACCATGAAGCCGCCGCCGCCGATGTTGCCCGCAGACGGCCAGGTCACCGCCTGGGCGAAGGCGGTGGCGACCGCGGCGTCGATGGCGTTGCCGCCGGCCTTCATGATGTCCACGCCGACCTGCGAGGCGAGCAGGGAGCGCGACGCCACGGCGCCGTGAGCGCCGTGCACCGGCTCCGGTATGGCAGCGGCTGCGCCGCCGGCACCGACGCACAGCAGCAGAACCAGGACGTGCTTGAGGATCACGCGAACCTGTCGCGACAGAATCAAAGGCAACGAATCGAGCATGCGCGGGTTTCCCGAAGTGCGGAGTGGGGTCATTCTGCGGCCGGTGCCCATGGATCGGCAAATGCCGACGACGGCGCCGAAGAAGGAACGCCTGCCGTCCAACTCGCGCACACAGGCGTTTCGCCGTAACGGCGCACAGGAGCCGCGTTGGAACGATTGTGCAGCTCTGCGGCACAGGTATACTGTGCGCTTGCGTTATACCTGCGCAACAAGAGCTGATGCCCACAGAGATCTCTATCGACCCGCAAGCGCGCCGGATCGAGACGCGCCTAAGTGGCTGTGTTACCGAGAAAACACTCCACGAGTACTATCGCGCGTTGTACCAGCATGAGCACTTCGACCCTTCCTTCTCCGAGATCTTCGATTTGACCAGCGTGACGGAGATCAAGCTGGCGGCCGACGAGCTGCGCAGCTTCTCCTTCACCACCGCCGTCAACACATGCAAGGGGGAGCCGGTCCGCGTGGCCATCGTCGCGCCCACGGAGCTGGCCTTCGGTCTGGCCCGCATGTATGAGCTGCTGCAGTCGGAGAGCAAGAACGCCATCGGAGTGGTGCGGACCCGCGTCGAGGCCGAGGCCTGGCTCGAAAGCGACGCCGGGGAGGTCGGAGTCCTCGCCATCCCATGATGCTCTCTCAGCCGATCCGGGTGACTTCTACCGCAACGCCGGTCATATGCGCCTGGCTGGACAGGGGTTCGTAGCTGCCGGCGCCCGATGGCAGCAGCTCGTTGCAGTTGGCCCCGGGTGACGCATTCGCGAGGCGCATGCCCGGGGTGCGGCCATGACCGCCGCCGTGGGTCATCGCGACCACCCCAGGCATCAGGTCGTCCGCCAGGGTCAGCGTTGTCTCGATGCTGCCGTGGCGGCTGGTTACCCGGATCCGGTCCGCTTCCGCGAGTTGTCGATTGCGTGCGTCGTCGGGATGCATGAACAGCGGATTCTCCGCCCGTCCGCGGCGCTTGAGCTTGGCGACGTTCGAGTACCAGCTGTTCAGCATGTAGCCGTCGCGCTTGGTGATGAGCTTGAGCTGATCCGTCGGCTCGGCGGCGAGCTCGCCGAAGATGCGCTCCATGCGGCCGATGGCGTCGGCGAATATCGCTGGGCAGCAGTCGATCATCCCGTCGTCATGCTGGATCCGCTGGAACAGTTCCTCCGGAGTCGAGCGTTCCAGCGCAATGATCTGCGAGGCTTTCAGCTCGGCGAACGAGCGCCCACGCGAGCGCAGCATCGCGTCTACCCGCGCCCACATGTCCGGCTCGGCTGCGTCGTCGAAGGCGGACCGGTAGCCCATGCGCTGGGCAAGCCGCTCCCAGATCCACCAGTCGGGTTTGCGCTCGTACTTCGGCGGCACCACCGCCTCGGTGTACTGCACGCTCGGCTGGAACTGCAGGCCCAGGCCGGTGAGGTTGATGTCCTCACGCTCGAACGCCCCTGCGGCCGGCAGCACGTAGTGGGCGTGCTCGGCCGTCGCGTTCCGATAGATGTCGATACAGACGAGGAGGTCGAGCTGCTCGAGTGCCTCGTGCATGCGTGCCTCGCCGCCGATCGACAGCACCGGGTTGCCGCAGCTCACGAACAGCGCCTTCACGGGATCGGCGGGGTTCAGGATGTAGTCGGCCATCAGATTGCCGGGCAGGCTGATCCCGCTGCCGGGCTTGCGGATCGAGCCGAATGGGGTGTCGATGAACTCTTCGGATGCAATGCGCCCGGCGGCCGGCGCGCGCTCGTAGAAGCCGAGCGAATAGAAGTTGCCTCCGCGGACCCCGAGATTGCCGGTGACGAGTGTCAGCATGTGCACCAGCCAGTAGGCGAGCGTGCCCTGGCGGCCCATGTTGACACCCGTGGACATGTGTACGCACGCCGAAGGGGCCGACGCGAAATCGCGGGCAAGATCCCGGATGACCTGGGCGGGGATGCCGGTGATCGGCGCGACCCGCTCGGCGGGATAGCCGGCCGCGAAGGCGCGCAGCTCGTCCACGTGACGACCGTGCAGACGGGCGGCTGCGTCGAAGCCGACGTGCCGGTCGATTTCGTGGATCAGCGCGGCGAGCAGATAGACATCGGTGTCCGGGCGGATCTTCAGCACCTGGCCCGCGGTGCGCGCAGACTCGATCTGGCGGGGATTGACGTACAGCACGGTCGCGCCGCGCTGCTCGGCGTCCTTCAGGTGCTTCATCGGATGCGGGATGGACACGAACGACATGTGGCTCACCGCCGGGTTCTCGCCGATGATGAGGATGAAGTCCGAGTGGTCGATGTCGGGCACCGGATGCAGCGTGCGGGTGCCGAACACCGCGTGGCTGCCGCTGAACTTGTTCGCGCAATCCTGGGTCCCCGAGCCGAAAAACTTCTGCACGCCCGCCTGCAGCAGGAAGCTTCCCTGGCTGGGGCCCTGCAGGGTGTTGAACGCGCCCGGGTTACCGCTGTAGCTCGCCAGCGCGGAATCGCCCCAGCGCGTTTTTATCGCGGTGAGCCGCTGGCTGATTTCTTCGAGTGCCTGATCCCAGGAGATCTCCTGGAACTCGCCCGGCCCGACGCGCTTCAGCGGCGCGCGCAGGCGGTCGGGATCGTTGTGGATGTCGAGGCCATAGATGCCTTTGTTGCAGACGAAGCCCTGGGAAATCGGGTGCTCGCGGTCCGCCCGCAGCGCCACCAGTTCCTCGTTCTCGACCGTCGCGATGAGGCCGCAGGCGGGCTCGCAGACACGACAGAAGGTGCGTTTTTCGACGGCAGTCATGGCGGTTCCGAAGCTGCTCTGCGAGGTTGCATCTTACACTGTGGGAGCGACCTCCCGGTCGCGAATGTCCTGAAGCAATCGCGACCGGGAGGTCGCTCCCACGGGAAATCAGCGTTCGGGGCTACCGCAAACGTCTTCACCAGGTCGTAAAGATAGTCCCGCGCGGTGTACAGCGCCCGGGCTTCCACCCTTTCGTTCAGGCCGTGCAAGCCGTTGCCATCCGGGTCGACCCAGACGCCGGGCACCCCGTAGACGGGAATGCCCACCGCCTCCAGGTACAGGCCGTCCGTCGCACCGGTGGACATCGACGGGATCACCGGAACGCCCGGGAAGTGCTTGGCGGCAACCCGCTCGATGGGCTCGATGATCTTCGGATCCAGCGGCGGCGGTGTGGCGACCGGCTTGTCCTTCACGCGTTGCTCGATCTTCACCGCGTCGTCGCCGATGGCCGTCGCGAGCGCCGCCTGCGTCTCCTCGGCGGTTCTGCCCGGGAACATCCTGCAGTTCACATTGGCCGTCACGGTCTGCGGCAGCGCGTTCAACGCGTGGCCGCCGTCGATCATCGTCGCGACGCACGTGGTTCGAAGCATCGAGTGCAGCATCTTGTCCTGGTCGACGATGGCCTGCGCGTGCTCATCCGTGGGGTCTTTCACCAGCGCCAGCATGGCGGCGCCCTCTTCACCGCCCCGGAGCCGGCCGGCCTTCTCGAAGAAGGCGCGGGTGGTATCGTTGAACTCGACGGGGAACTCGAAGTTGCGGATCGCGAGCAGCGCCTCCGCCATGGAATAGATGGCGTTGGCGCGAACCGGCTGGGAGCTGTGTCCGCCGGGGTTGGTGGTGGTCAGGGTGAAGTCCTGGTACGCCTTCTCGCCGACCTGAAGGGTCTCGACCAGCAGATGGCCTTCGCCATCGGTGCGGCCGCCGCCGCCCTCGTTGAACGCAAAACCGGCGTCGATCAGGTCCCGCTTGTTTTTGGCGAGCCACTCCGCGCCGTTGAACGCGCCGCTGGTCTCCTCGCCGCAGGTGAGGGCTAGCTTGATCGTTCGGTCCGGCTTGATTCCCTCGCGACGCAAGCGCATCAGCGTGTCGACCCAGATCGCTGCCATGGCCTTGTCGTCGACCGCGCCGCGTGCGTAGTAGTAGCCGTTCTCCTCGACGAGGGTGTAAGGGTCACGCTCCCAATCGGAGCGCTTTGCCTCGACCACGTCGAGATGCGCAAGCAACAGCATGGGCGGTAACGTTGATGAAGTTCCTTTCCACACCAGAACCAGACCGCCGTCCTTCGGATGCTCCGGCACCGAGAACGGGGTGATCTCGCGCGCGGTGAAGCCCGCGGAGCGCAACCGCGTCGCCATGCGCTGCGCGGCGAGCGTGCAGCTCCCGTTGGATAGCTGGGTGTTCGTTTCCACCAGTTCCTTGTACAGATCGAAGAACGCTCGCTGTCCCGGGTCGAGATCCATCGCCGCCCAGGCCGGCAGTGTGCCGGCGAGCAGACCCACGGCCGCCAGTGTGTTCAGCAGTCTTCTCATCGCTCTTACTCTCCCCCGGAAGATGAATGCACAAGCACTCGCTGACCCGCGTTACCCCACGGTGATCTTGAGTGCCGAATAACCTGCCCGCTCCATGGCCGCCGCCACCGCGTCCTGCGCGTCGGGGCAGAGCGCCACCATGGACCCGCCGCCGCCGCCGCCCGTGAGCTTGGCGCCGAGGGCGCCGTGCTCGCGGGCGAGGTGCACCAGCTCCTCGAGCTCGGGTGTCGAGAGCTGCAGGGCGTTCAGATAGCCCTGGCACAGGTTCATGAGCTCGCCGAGGTCGCGGAACTGGCCGTCGCGCAGGGCGTCGATGCCGGCGACGGTGAGCGAGCCGATCTGGTCGAAGATGGTGTCGTAGCGGGCCTGATGGCTGCTCCAGGCGCGGCGCACCCGGGCGACGGTGTTGGCGGTCAGGCTCTCGCGGCCGGTGATGCCGATGACCAGCGGCACGGGCTCGGACAGGCGGATCTCTTCCATGCGCGCCGGTACCGGCCCGCTCGGCGCGTCGCCCGCGCGCTGGAACAATAGCGGCGTGCCGTAGGTGGAGATGGTGTTGTCGATGCCGGACGGCGTGCCGTGCGCTACCTTCTCGCATTCGTAGGCGAGCGCGTTCACCGCCGCCTCGTCGAGGCCGAGGCCGAAGCCGCGGTCGAGGGCGCGGATCACCGCCACGGCGAGCGCGGCCGAGCCGCCGAGGCCCATGGCCCGGGGGACGTGGGGGAACACCTCGATGGTCATGGCCTCACGGGCGAGGCCCAGGCGCTCGAGCATGGTGTGGAGGATGCCGGACAGGCTCTGGCCGGTGGCCGGGCGGATCTTCTGCTCGAGCCCCCAGCGGGGGATCACCAGGCTCACGCCGTCGCCGCCCTTGCGCACCAGGGCTTCCACCGCCAGCGGGATGGGCAGGGCGATGGCCGGGCGGCCGTACACCACCGCGTGCTCGCCGAGCAGGATCACCTTGCCGCAGGCGGAGCTGCGCTCGCCGGCGCCGGGCTGGGTGGTGCGGCGCGCGAGATTCTTGGTGATCTCCTGGGCCTTCCACACCTTGATCTCGCCGGATTCGATCAAGGCGTCGACCACCGTGTCGAACAGCTCGTCGGGGACGCCGGCGGCGCTGGCGACGCTGCGGGCGTGCAGGGTCATGTGATTCTGCTGAATGCCGTCGGTGGAGAGGGCCCGCAGCGCCGCGAAGTTCTGGGCGAGGCCCACGGCCGCCATGACGCCGGCCAGCTCGCGGACGTTGGGGCTGCCGAGCAGCCGGTGATTGATGCGCACGCTCGGGTTGGTTTCCAGTGACCCTCCCACGGTGCCGACTTTCATGGGCACCTCGATCTCGCCGGCGAGGTCACCGCTGTCGTGGCGGTACCAGCGGGTGAGCGCCCGATAGCGGCCGGAGCGGGCGGCGTAGGCATGAGCGGCCGCCTCGATGGCGCGCCAGTCGTTGCCGGTGGCGATGGCCACGGCGTCGATGCCGTTCATGATGCCCTTGTTATGGGTGGCGGCCCGGTACGGGTCCACCAGCGCCAGGTCGTTGGCGAGGATGATGCCGTCGCGCACCTCTTCGCCGCTGAAGCCTTTGCCCTCCAGGTTCTTGGTGGGAATGCGCACCGAGGCCCGCGCCAGCGCGCGGTCGGTGAGGTTCGACAGAATGCGCAGGAACACCTTGCCGCCGGTAATCGTTTCCACCAGCGAGGCCACGCCCTCGCACATGGTGTTGACCAGGTTCGCGCCCATGGCGTCGCGGGTGTCCACCAGCAGATGCAGCACCAGCATCTGCCGGCCGTCCTCGGGGGCCGTGTGGTGGAACACCTCGATGTCGCGGGCGCCGCCGCCGCGGGCCTGCATCTTCGGGTGCAGGCTGTTGGCCAGCGCCAGAATCTCCTGTTTGCGCTGCACCAGCGAGGCCTCCGCCGCCACCGGGTCGTCGACGTTCACCACCTGCACCTGACCGATGAGGATGGGATCGGTGGCCGCGGTCTGAAAGCCGCCGGACAGCCGCGTCATGCGCGCGGCGCCGGAGAGCCCGGCGACGATGGAGGGCTCCTCCACCACCAGCGGCACCACGTAGTCGCGGCCGTCGATCAGGAAGTTCAGCGCGTAGCCGAGCGGCAGGCCGAACACGCCCACGACGTTCTCGATCATCTTGTCCGCCACGGCCAGCCGCAGGGTGTGCTCGCCGGAAGCAAGCGCGCGGACGTCAGCGTCGGAGAGCAGGCCGCGCTCGTGCAGCGCAGAGATCCGTTCCGCCACGCTCATGCGGAAGAAGCTGGGTATGCGGGCACGGCCCTCGGCGGGTCCTTCAGCCGGTGACTTCGATGCCATGGGACGCAGTCTCCAGAGGTAGGGGCAGAAAACCATCGTCGGCGGCCGCGCGGCGGAAGCGCTCCGCGGCCGCAGAATCCGGGGTGAACGCGGCGCCGATGTCGCCGCCGCCGGCGCCGCACGGTTTGTAGACCACTCCGGCATCCGAGGCAAGCCGGCGCAGCCGGTCGTGGGCGGCGCTGAAGATGCCGAGCTCGGCGGCGCGGTCGAGGTCGTCCAAGGCCGCCACGTAGCGGCTGAGGGCGGCCATCGGGTCGGCCGCCTCGAACAGGGCCGCGGACGCGGCCGAAAGGGCGTCGAGCTCGTCGCGGCCGCCGCCGTCGCGCCATTGCCGGAACCGCTCCAGGTGGCGGGTGGTGCTGGCGGACTCGCCGGCGAACACGAAGCACGGCTCGAGGCCGTCGGGCAGCGGGCAGGGCGCTGCGTCCACGTCGCCGGCGGCGGAGCGTTCGAAGCGCAGGGTGCCGCCGTGCCAGGCCGCCGCCACGTCCACGCCGCTGCCGGCACCGCCCTGGAACCGGCGGTGGACGTCGAGCGCCTCGGCGAAGCTCGGCGGCGCGCCGAACAGGCGGGCGAACGCGGCGTACACGGCCACGCCCAGCGCCGCGCTCGAGCCGATGCCGAGCTTGCGGCCGTCCTGATGGAAGCTCCGGGTATCCAGGCACACGCCAGCGCCAGACCCCCGGCGCACAGCGCCCCCGCATCACCTGCCAGACCAACGCCCAGCAGGCGCCGGCCGGCGGCGGCTCGGCGGCGCAGAGCCGTTCCGCGGAAACGCTGACGGTGCCCGGGGCGAAGCCGGGGGACGCGAAGCGCCAGCCCTCGCCGCCGGTCTCGACCGTGCAGCGGGCGTAGCGGCTCACCGCCATCACCAGCGCCGGGGCGCCGGCGAGCACGGCGTATTCACCCCAGAGCACGACCTTGCCCGGCGCCTGCGCGGTGATCGCCCGCGCAGCGGTCACGATGGGTCCACCCACGCGCCGGGGCCGAGCCCGGTGATGACGACCTGGTGCACGCCGGGCACCTCGGCCAGGGCGTCGGCGACGGCGCCCGCGCTCTGCGGCAGGCACACGGCCTTCACCTGCGGCCCGGCATCGATCGTGAAAAACACCGACTCGCCGTCCTCGCGCAGCGCCCGAACCCGGTGCAGGCACGCCACGGTGGCCGGGTTCCAGTAGATGAGCTCCGGCCGGGTCGACAGCATCACCGCGTGCATCTTCAGGCAACTGTGCTCGGCCAGCGCGGCGAGCACGGCGAAATCCTTCGCCTGCATGGCCGCCAGGGCCGAGCGGAAGTCGAGGTGGGTGGTCTCCACCCACGCCGGGTAGAAGGGGGAGGTGGCCGCCGACAGCCGCATGCCGTCCGACGAGGATATGGCTCTTGCCGGCGGTGTCGGTGACCGCGATGACGACGCTCAGCGGCCAGTCGTTCGGGGCCAGCAGCTCACGACCCTGCCATTCCGGCCCCTCCAGGGTGACGAAGCCGCCGAACACCGAGCGCGCGGCGGACGCCGACGCCTGGCGGGCCGCCTCCGAGCGCTCGGCCGCGCTCATGCCGAGGCCGAAGGCGGCGTCGAGGGCGGTCACCAGCGCGGCGAACCCGGACGCTGACGACGCAAGCCCGGCCGCGGTGGGAAAGTCGTTGGCGGTGTGCACCTCCACCGGCGGCACCGAGTACCGCTGGCGCAGCCGCGCGAGACAGCCGGCCATCTTGGCATCGGCGGTCTCGCGGCCGTTCAGGTGGAAGCGATCGGCGGCGGCCTCGCGCACCTCGGTGGTGGTGGTGAGGGTATCGAGGGTCACCGACAGGGAAGGCGCGGCGGGCACGTTGCCCGCACCGGGGGCCTTCCCCCAGTACTTGATCAGGGCGATGTTCGGGTGGGCGTGAGCGACGGCACTCACACGACCCTCACAGATACGCGTGCGGCGGCACGAACTGGCAGCCGGCGGCCTCCAGCAATCGAGCGATGCCGATGGTGACGAGATCGGAGTACTCGGGTCCGGCGATCTGCACGCCCACCGGCAGGCCATCGTCGGTGAGCCCGGTGGGGATCACCGTCGACGGCAGGTAGGCCACCCCGGTGAGACCCGCCCAGAACACCTGCTGGAAGTAGGGGTACTCCCGGTTGTCCACCTGGATCGTCCGCTCGCCGAACAGGCGGTGATCGTGGGGAAACGCGGGGGTGGGCATGATCGGGGCGAGCAGCACGTCGTAACCTTTGGCTTCTTCCCGCCCCGCTCTGAAAAATTCGTGCCACTTCCAGCGCATCTGCTGGCGGGCTTCGTTGCCGGCCGACCAGTCGCGGAACGTGGACACCTGGGCGCGCTGCACCTGGGCCGCGCGGCTGTCGTCGTTGGGGTCGAGGGCCGCCACCCGCTTCTGCAGCCCCCGGTAGTCGTCCAGGGGCATACGGGTGGCCATGGTGGCCTGCAGCAGGTTCTGGTACACGTCGAACACGTGCTCGGCGGAAAAATCGGGCCGCGCCTCGTAGTCCACCTGGGCGCCGCCGTCCCGCAGCAGCTGCGCCACCCGTTCCACCCGGTCGCGCACGGTGGCGGACACCGGACACTGCTCGTCGTCGGCCCACACCGCGACCTTCAGCCCCTCGAAGGACTGACGGTCGAGCTCGGGCAGGGTCAGGGTATAGCCGCGGGCGGTGATGTCGTCGGGGCCGGCGAGGATGCGGATCACCGTGTCGAGATCCAGCGCCGAGCGGGCCAGCGGCCCGATCACCGAGATGTCCGGCACCGAGCGGACGTCGCCGGGGCCGGAGTGGCCGCGCATCCACAGCAGGTTCCAGGTGGGCTTGTGGCCGAACACGCCGCAGTAGTGCGCGGGGTTTCGAATGGAGCCGCCGATGTCCGAGCCGATCTCGAGCCCGGTGAGCCCCGCCGCCAGCGCCGCCGCCGAGCCCCCGGAGGAGCCGCCGGGCACCCGCTGGTGGTCGTAAGGATTGCACGTGGTGCCGTAAACCTCGTTGTAGCTCTGGAAGTCCGCCAGGGAGAGGGGCACGTTGGTCTTGCCGAACACCACGGCGCCGGCGGCCTTCAGCCGCGCCACCGGCACGGCGTCCTCAGCTGGGCACGTTGTCCTTCCAGTCCGGGTTGCCCCAGGTGGTGGGGCTGCCGGCGAGGTTGTACGACTCCTTCACGGTCATGGGCACGCCGTGCAGCGGCCCCCAGGACTCGCCGCGGGCCCGCGCGGCGTCCGCCTCGCGCGCTCGCGCCAGGGCCGACTCGCGCACGTCCACCACCAGCGCGTTCAGCGCGGGATTGTACCGGTCGACCCGCGCCAGGTACGCCTCGAGCACCTCGACACTGGAGAACCGGCCGGACGCGATCCCCTCGGCCAGCTCGGTCGCCGACAGAAACACGAAGTCGCTCATGGCACACCCGATCGTCTGGGAAGGCAGCTGACTCTGCCGGGTGCCGCGGCGTTAATCAAGCACAGGGGAGGCGCCAGGCACGGTCTGCCGACCGCGGCCGCCCACCGCGTCTACTCGAGGTCGATCGTCGTCCTCGAACTGCCGGCGCAGATCGCGCTCCTCGCGCCAGTCTTCGATCCGGCGGCGGGTGAGCAAATGGCGCTGCTGGCGGGGATGGCGCTCCCCGTCCTCGGACCACTTACGGTTCAGGTGCTCGATGTGAGCAGAGACGTTCGGCGGCAACTCGTCGTCGAGGTCTTCATCAGGAAGGTCGTTGTCTTTCATGTCCAGCGTCGTTCGGTAGGGCCGCTCCTGCTTCGGGCCCTGTTCGCTCATTTAACGGCCTTCCCACAACAAATGAATCAATATTAAATTGGCTTCCAGTCAAAAAGTTTTTGATCTCAACATGGATACGGAGCTGATCCGCACCTTCCTGGAGGTGAACCGCACCCGCCACTTCTCGCGGGCCGCGGAGGGGCTGTTCGTCACCCCCGCCGCGGTGAGCGCACGCATCCGCCTGCTGGAGGACCAGCTCGGCGCGCGGCTGTTCACCCGCAGCCGCCACGACATCCGCCTGACCGCCGCCGGCCAGCGCTTCCTGCCCCACGCCGAGAACATGATCAGGAGCTGGAACCGCGCCCGGCTCGGCGTCGGCACCAGCGTCGAGGACCTGGAGCTGGTCACCCTCGGTAGCCTGCACAGCATCTGGTCGGTGCTGCTCGGCGGCTGGCTGCCCCAGGCCTGCGACGCGCTCACCGACCTGGTGCTGCAGGTGGAGCTGCTGACCACGGCGGCGCTGGTGACCCGGGTGCGCGAGCAGTCGCTCGATCTGGGGCTCGTGTACGAGCCGCCGCGGGTCACGGATCTGTGGATGGAGGCGGTGGCCACGGTGGATCTGCTGCTGGTATCGGACCGCCCGGGCCTCGAGGCGGATGCCTCGCTCGCCGGCTACGTCTACGTGGACTGGGGCTCGCCGTTCTCCATGACCCTCGCCCGCGACCTGCCCGATCTGCCGGACCCGGTGCTACGGGTGGATTCCCCGGAGCTCGCCTACGAGTTCCTCGCCCGTCGGGGCGGGGCGGCCTATCTGCCGCGGCTGTCGGTGCAGGCGGATCTCGACAGCGGGCGCCTGGCCACGGTGGCGGGCGCGCCGATCATCGAGCGGCCCGTCTACCTGATCCGCAACGCCGGCGTGCAAGCCTCCGCCGCCCATGCCCTGGTGCAGGGCAACCTGAACGCGTGGTTTGGCGGCGGCTGCGAAGTCGGAGCTGCTCGCCCCCACGGCTGATTCTGCGGGCCGCCAGATCCGATTACTTCACCGCCTCGATCAACGCGATATCCTGCTTGAGTAGCTGGTTGACGAGGTCGTTGAGGTCGACGTTCTTGTCCTTGGCACGGGCTTGCAGGTAGCGGAGCACGTCAGTCTCAAGATAGGCGGGCAGTTGGATCTCGGCGTCTTTGCGGTAGAACTTGCCGCGCTCGCCGCGGCTGAAATCGTACGGATCTTCAGGCCTACGGGCCGGCGCTAACAGGAGCAGAGAACGCTGGCGGCAGATACAGTGGCGGCAGCGGCGTGCATGAACAATCGAGGGCAATGAATGAACACGGAGCAGCGGGTAAAACCGGCGCGGATCGAATCCCTCAGGGTGCGTAACTTCCGCGCGCTCAAGGACGTGGAGTTCAAGCAAAATCACACCGCTAACGGTGCTTCTGGGGCCGAACGGCAGCGGCAAAACCACGGTCTTTGATGTGTTCGCCTTTCTCTCGGAATGCGTCGACACCGGGCTTCGCCGCGCGTGGGACAAGCGCGGGCGTGCGAAGGAGCTGAAAACGCGTGGCAGCGAGGGGCCAGTCACCATCGAGATCAAGTACCGGGAGCCGGGCTTTCCCCTGATTACCTATCACCTGGCCGTCGATGAAAGGAATGGCGGGCCAGTGGTTGTGGAAGAGTGGTTGCAATGGAAGCGGGGCAGCCACGGTCGGCCATTCCGGTTTCTGGATTATAGAGCCGGGCAGGGACGTGCAGTCAGTGGTGAGTTGCCGGACGAGGAAGATGAGCGTATCGACGTGCCGCTCAATGCGCCGGATCTTTTGGCAGTCAACGCGCTGGGGCAGTTCGCCGACCATCCGCGTATGTCGGCATTGCGCAACTTCATCACCGGCTGGTACGTCTCCTACTTGTCGGCCGACAGCACCCGTGGACAACCGGAGTCCGGCCCCGCGGAGCGGTTGAGCAGAAGCGGAGACAACCTAGCCAATGTGGTCCAGCATCTGTCTGAACGGCATCCCGAACGGCTCGAGCGTATCTTCGAGGTGTTGCGCCAGCGCGTGCCGCGCATCGAGCGTGTGCTATCGGAAACCATGCCGGATGGGCGCTTACTGTTGCAGATCAAGGATGCTCCGTTCAGCCACCCGGTGCTGGCCCGCTTCGCATCCGACGGCACGCTCAAAATGCTGGCCTATCTCGTGCTTCTCTACGATCCGGCGCCACCGCCGTTCATTGGTATCGAGGAGCCGGAAAACTTTCTGCATCCCCGCCTGCTGCCGGAGTTGGCAGAGGAATGTCGCGCGGCTAGTGCACGGACCCAATTGCTGGCGACGACCCATTCGCCATTTTTCCTCAATGGGCTGCGCCCGGAGGAGGTGCGTGTGCTGTGGCGAGATGAAAACGGCTACACGCAAGCGAGTCGGGCTGCTGATTTGCCGGGCGTGCAGGCATTCGTGGCGGAAGGCGCGCTGCTTGGTCACCTGTGGATGGAAGGACAGCTTGGGGTAGGCGATCCGCTGACGAATCAGGGCGAACCCACGCGTCCTCTTGGAGGACGCTCATGACATCGCCCAGCATTTCGAACTGCTGGTGGAGGAGCCCTCCATGGAGGCTTTTCTGCAATCGTTGCTACCACGCCTTTTGCCGCATGATCGGACGTTTCAAGTGCACCCCTTTCAGGGTAAATCGGATTTGCTGGGCAAGCTGGAAGCGCGGCTGAGAGGATATGCGAATTGGCTGCCTGAGAACTACCGCATCGTTGTGGTCGTGGACCGTGATGAAGAGGATTGCCGCCGGCTCAAGCAGCGGCTGGAGCAAATCAGCGCAGACGCCGGACTCCGCAGCCGGACCGCAACTGGTGATGATCGGTGGCAGGTGGTGAACCGCATTGCCATCGAGGAGTTGGAGGCCTGGTATTTCGGCGATTGGCAAGCGGTGCGCGTGGTGTACTCCCGCGTCTCCGCCAACGTCCCGGACCGGCAGGGATTCCGGGACCCGGATGCGATCGCGGGAGGAACCTGGGAAGCGTTTGAACGGATCCTGCAGCGCCACCGGTATTTCTCGACCGGTCTACGCAAGGTAGAAGTGGCCCGCGCGCTTGGCGGTGTGATTGAGCCCGAGCGTTCAACGTCCCGCAGCTTTGCGGTTTTCTGCCAAGCGATTGCCGGAGCTACGGCGTGAACCAGAATCGAGAACCAGCATGTTGTCGAGCAGGCCGATCTGGGCTCGTTCGAGGCCCTGGCTAGTTCGTCGGCGACAGCACCGCTGTCGACATCAGCGCGATTACCTCGCGCTGCATCCGGTCCCACTCGCCGAACAGGAACGCGACGCGCGCGTCGCGGCTCTCGGGAATGGCGGCGAACGGCACGCGCCAGAAGCGGATGCCGATGCGCCCGCCGATCCACGAGCCGTTGATCAGGCTCGCGAAGTGGCTCGAGCCCTCGAAGCCGGCGTGGGCGCAGAACACCAGATCGCGCCCCGGGTTCGCCTCGAGCATGGCGAGAAAGCCGCCGAGCCGCGGCGGCAGCAGGCTCGGCCAGCGCTCGAGCTGGGCCAGCATATGCGGGTTGCCGGCGGAGCGGGCGCGCAGCGCCTCGCGCCGGGCGGTCGAGCACCGGGAGCCTTCCGGATAGAGCAGCAGCCCCTCGTCCGCCGCGAGCCCGGCGACCAGCGCGCCGACGCCGCGCCGCGCGCGGTCGCTGTCCTGGCCGCCGCGGTCGACGAAGTAGTTGGGCAGGCGGTTGCCGACGATGTCGAGGCAGGGGTCGAGCAGCAGCTCGCGCTTCAGCACGTAGCGCAGCCGCACGTGCCGCGGCATGGCGTAAAAGACGATGGGGATCACCGTGTCGGCGATGCTGGCGTGGCGCGGCAGCAGCAGGGCCGGCGGGCCGTCCAGGGCGCTGGCGCCGCTCACCTGGAACTCGAGGCGAAACAGCCGCTCGGCGATCACCTTCAAGGCATTCGACCACCAGCACTGCAGCCGGAAGTTGGCGGCGAGGAAGGGGTCGCGGTTCCGCCCGCAGTGGCGCAGCCACAGCCAGAAGGCCGCGGCGACGCCGAGGGTCTCGCACCACAGGTAGCCGAGCACGAACAGCAGCGAAGGCAGCGCACCGCGAAACCGCGGCAGACACGAGGCGAGGGCGGCCAGCAACCCCAGCAGCGGCAGCGCGGCGGTGACGACGGCCGTGGCGAGCAGGTACCCGGGCAGGGTCAGAAAGCGTCGCGCGGGCATGGGCAACGAGGTCGCCGGCGGAAAGGCGCCCGGCCCGGCGCGCTCAGCGCCCCAGCGGCGGGCGCAGCAGGAACCACAGCGGCCAGCACACGCCGGCGCCGAAGGCGAACAGCCCCTTCACCACGGGCCGGTAGCGCAGCGCCGGGCACAGGTCGTAGAAGTGCAGCACGGCGTGGCCGAAGCCGATCCACAGCGATACCAGGGCAATGCCGGGGAGGGTGGCCAGCGGCGGCGCCACGCTCACGATCGCGAGCAGCGGGCAGAGCATGCCCGCCGCTTCCTCCACGGCGGCATACGCCGCGCGCAGCCAGGCCCGCGAAGCCGGATTCATGACGGTTTCCACCCACCGAACGTCCCTGCTCCATTCTAGCTGCGCCCTGGAAAAAAGCTCTGCCGGAACCACCAGTAGCCGAGGCCCCCCATGACGGCATTGCTGATGGCGGTGGCGACGAAGATGCCGAGATGGCCGTAGAAGTGGTTCATCAGCAGCGCCAGGGGAATGTAGAGGACGAACATGCGGGTGAACGACAACGTGGTGGAGGGCAGGGGCTTGCCGAGGGCATTGAACGACGCCGAGGACATCATGAGGGTGCCCCACAGGCCGTAGCTCCACGGCACCACCGAGAGGTAGAAGGCGGCGGTGTCGACGACGGCGGGATTGTCGTCCACCAGGGCGGCGATGCGTCCGCCGAACAGAAACAGCGCGAGCGCGGCGACCAGCCCCCAGCCGAGGCAGAAGAGGTAGGTGACCCGCAGCCCTTCCTTCACCCGCTCCGGGCGCCGGGCGCCCCAGTTCTGGCCGATGAAGGGGCCGATGCTGCCGGACAGGGCGAACAGCAGCATCACCGCCACCGCCTCCACCCGGGTGGCCACGCCGAACCCGGCCACCACGTGGGCGCCGTAGCCGGCCAGCATGCGGGTGATGACGCCGGCGCTCACCGGGCCGATGAGCTGGGTGAGCATGGCCGGCAGCCCCACGTGGAGGATCTTGCGGCACGAAGCGACGAAGCCGCGGGTGACGTCGCTCACCAGCACCAGGTTGCCGCGCGCCACGTACACCAGCAGCACGGCGGCGGTGCCGAGCCGCGAGATGGCCATGGCGCTGGCCGCGCCGGCGACCTCGAGGCGGGGCAGGCCGCCCCAGCCGAAGATCAAGAGCGGATCGAGGCCGAGCTGAACCAGTGCCCCCACGGTCATGACGATGCCGGGCATGGTGGCGTTGCCGTTGGCGCGCAGGATGTTGCCGCTCACCATGGTGAGGGTGAACAGCACCACGCTCGGGTAGTAGATCTCGAGATACGAGCGGACCAGCGGCAGCACCTTCGGGCCGGCGCCGAGGGCGCTGAACACCGGATCGATGGTCGCAAAGCCGATGGCGGACAGCACCGCCATGGATCCGGCCACCAGCAGCAGCGCATGGGTGCCGAGGCGCCGCACCTCCTCCCGCTCGCCGCCGCCGACGCTGCGGGCGATCACCGACGAGGTGCCGATGCCGATGCCCAGCGCCACGCTGTTCAGGATCATCACCAGCGGAAAGGTGAACGTCACCGCGGCCACCGACTCGGTGCCGAGCTGGCCGATGAAGCCGATCTCGAGCATCTGCACCAGGATGCTGCTCGACACGCCCATCATCATGGGCGCCGTCAGGCGAAACAGGGAGCCCGTCACCGGACCCAGGGTGAGATCGCGCGCGCTCATTGTCGGCCCATCGAAAAGACGCCGCAGTGTATGGGCAACCCCGGGGAAGTCAAAGCCGCCGCCCTTGCGGCCCCGCGCCCCTTCCCCGACCATCGGACCCAATGTGGGAGCGGCCTCCAGCCGCGATCCCGCAGACCCCAACCAACGAACCCCACTGTGGGAGCGGCCTCCCGGCCGCGATCCCGGAGACCCGACCAACCCCATGCAAGGCACCACCGACCCAAAATTCCACCCAGTCCGCGAGGCTTTCCAGGCCGGCTTCGACGCCGGCCGCGACGTCGGCGCCGCCGTCGCCGTCTACCTGGACGGCCGCCCGGTGGTCGACCTCTGGCACGGCCACACCGACCGCAGACGCCGCCACCCCTGGCGCAAGGACACCCTGGTCTGCATGTTCTCGGTGACCAAGGCCATGACCACCGTCTGCCTGCTCCAGGCCTTAGAGCGGGGCCTGGTCGCCCTGGACGACCCGGTGGCCACGGTCTGGCCCGGATTCGTCGGCGACGGCAAAGAGGCCATCACCGTGCGGCATCTGCTCACCCACCAGGCCGGCATGGTCGGCTTCCACGAGCCCGCCGACCGGGACATCCTCTACGACTGGGAACGGTTCGTCGTGCGCCTCGAAGGCGAGCGCCCGTGGTGGGAACCGGGCACCCGGCACGGCTACCACGCCCGCACCTTCGGCTATCTGCTGGGCGAGGTGCTGCGCCGCGGCTCGGGCAGAACCGTGGGGGAGTGGTTCCGGCAGGAGGTGGCCGGCCCGCTCGACCTCGATTTCGCCATCGGCCTGCCGGAGCGCGACCTCGAGCGCTGCGCCGACGATGCTGCCCGCCCGCATCCGCCCCAGCGATCCACCGGCGATGGCGCCGGCGCAGCAGGCGATGATGCGCGACTTCACCGACACCTCGACGCCCACGGGCGCGGCCTTTCAGAACCCAGCCATGGGGCCGGGCTACATGAACACGCGCGCGTTCCGGCAGGCGGAGATCCCGGCGGCCAACGGCCACGGCACCGCGCGGGCCGTCGCGAAGCTGCTGGACCGGCTCGGCTCACTGCTCTCGGCCGAGACCCTCGAGCTTGCCACGACCACACAATCGCTGGGGCCGGACCTGGTGCTGAAGTCGGTGACCCGGTTCGGGCTCGGATTCATGCTGCACCACCCGGAGAGCCCGGTTGGCCTTCGCGATGGTAGCTTCGGCCATGCCGGTGCGGGCGGGTCGATCGCCTTTCATGACCCGGAGGCGAGGCTGAGCTTCTGCTTTGCGATGAATCAGATGGAGGCGGGGGTTGTTGCTGGTGGGACGTCTGCCAGCAGCGTCGCGGAGATAGCTCATCGATGCGCGGGGATCGTTCGCAATTCATCGAAAGTAGCTGAGCCTGGACCGCGCCGGACGAAACAATAACCTGAATGTCGTGTGCCGACCCTCGGAGGAGTCGCACTGGATCTCACCACCGATCGTGTCCATGACCGTCTTACAAAAGCTGAGGCCTATCCCGGCGCCTTGTCCCGCGTCCGACGTGGTATAGAAGCGGTCAAATATGCGTTTTCGTGTTGAAGGCGCTATCCCTGGACCGGAGTCGGTCAGCTCGACGGAAGGCTTTCCTCTATGTGAGGCGATCGCAATCCTCAGCGTGCCTTTCGACGACTTTTGAGCGAAGTAGATTCCATTCTTAATCAGGTTGAACAAGACATGGACCACGAGCAGCTTCGGACATTCAACGTGAACGTCGTCATGGACGTGTACTGTGATCAATGCTTTTTCGCCCGCGTTGTTGAAGGGGAATCGGCTGATTGCTTCAGATACGGCTTCTGATAGGCGGAAACGGTCAGTCGACGATGGAGACAGTCGGTCTGCAGTGTTGAAGAGAAGCATGTCGATCACGGTGTTTGAGTAGGCAACCTCTGCTTCAATCATCGACAACGCGGAACGCAGCCCAACAATTTGGTCGCTGGTCAGGTCTCCAATCTGCAAGTCGGACTGCTTAGCACGCGCGTACGTGTCGACGAGTAGCTGAGAATGCTTATTGACGGCCTTCGCCAATAGCCGGATGCTAGCTAGGGGAGTCCTTAGTTCATGCGCAATGTTGCCACCGATTGCGGACGCCGCCCGAAGCTTCTCGGCGTTGATGTAGTCGACATTCCTATTCGTGACTATGCCGAACAAGAGAGCACTAAGGTATGCGCTACACGGATAGAAAATCACTCGGTCTATCTCAGACCAGTTCACTTCGTCGACGAAGGCTATGGAACTCATCGCTGCCATAGAACTTAGGCACCACAGTGCAGTAGCCAGCAATCCGTTGTGAATTAGTTGAACGAACACGAACAACGAGACGAAGTATTGCAGAATCCACAAAATTTCAATCTGGCGGCCCTCTGGCGCGGAGGCGGCGTTGAGTGCCAACATCAATCCGAAGGTGAATGGAAGTGAATACGCAACCAATCCCACAAAGTAGAGGTGGAAGTACTTAGCCATGCGAAATGGCTTCCAGTTGTGCAAAATCAGTGGCACACAGCACGAAAATGCGGCCACTCGTATCCAGAACGTATCGAAGTATGGCCGACCTACGTACGCATCCACCAAGTAGGCGGCTGGGACGAGCGTCGCAAGTGCTCCTATGGCTGTAAAGTGCCGCTCCGAGTATTCGGCACTGCGTTTTGCAGCATTGTTTAGATTTTTAAGGAAGAACCTACCACTCGCCGCCAGCTGGGCGTCGATCGATGTTGTAGTACTCATCCGGTTGTGACCGTAGTAGCTTTCTGGCCGGCTATTGTGTAGGGCATTCATCCGGCGGCTATGGAAGATCTCTTACGCGTAGTCATGCTATGGAGGCAGGTCCAGTAGGTAGCAGAACGAATAGCCCCGCAATTCACGGAACGTGTGACAACGGGGAGATGGGTAAACGCGGCGCCGATACGATCGCAGCAATGTCGTGTGGGAAACGTCGAATTTCGTTGAGGTGGGAGCGAAAGTGATCGATAGATCGAGGCGTTACGAGCACGTTGTGGCCTTCTGTCTGTGGATGATTCCTGTTGCAGTGATTATTGGCACGCTGCCGAGCATCTCACGCATTGGAACGTCATTCGACACGAGAGTTTTCTTGGGCAGCGCAAATGAACACTATGCGGATCTAAAGCGATTCGAGGCAACATTTAGTCGAACATCGCAGATCTTCATTCTCCTAAGTCATAAGTCTCAGCGTGTAACCTCGCCAGAGTTCTCGAAGATCATTGAGGACTTTACGACTGAAGCATGGCGCCTCCCTAACGTCACCAGGGTGGATTCGTTAGCCAACGCTCCTCATGTCGCCGATGTAGATGGCGTCGTCTCGGTCGAGCCAGCGCTAAAGGCCAAGTCGGCGGGGACGGCTACGGCGTCGGACCCACTCAAATCCGTACTAAATCTGAACAGATATGTATCTGCCGATGAGAAGGTCGCATCGATTGTAATCACCTGTGATGTGCCGGTAGGGACAGAGCATGACGTTAAAAGCATCACAGAGGCGGTGAGCATGCTCGCGAAGCGTTACGAAGCTCACTTTGATGGCCTGTCGATATTCATCACTGGCGAAGTTCCGCTTATGGAGACCTTCGGGCGAGCGGCTCTAGCGGATTCGGCTTTTCTAGTGCCAATGGCCATTGCAGTCATGATTGGAATGGTGGCCCTCTTTCTCAAGAGTTGGCGTCTCGTGTCAGCTTTGGTTCTGAATGCGCTAATGGCCGTCTCTTTGTCGCTTTGGTTGTTTTCACTAAAGGGCGAACTGCTGAACTCCGCAACCAACCTTATCCCCTTAGTACTTTTGGTAGTGCTATCGGCAAACTCGCTGCACCTGCTTCTGGCAATCAAAGCAGGTCTGCAGCAGCGAGGCTACGGCGTCCAGGCTGCGATTCGGGCGGCGTTGCGACACAACTCTGTGCCAATCCTCATCGCTTCGCTGACGACGATCATCGGCTTTCTGCTGCTCAACGCGGCCGATGCTCCGCCGTTTCACGACCTTGGTACATTTGTCGCGATCGGCGTTGCTATCGGTACGCTTGGGCTGCTCACTTGGGTGCCGAGCGTCCTCGAAAGATCTCTAAGTGACTCGGGCGACCACTCTGACACTGGAGGCGTAATTTCGAGCTGGAAAGTCATATTGACTGCGGACACGTTTTTAAGGAGCCGACGCGGAATCGCGCTGGTTGTTAGTCTCGGCGCGGTTGGCGTTGTGGGTGTCAGTCGATTAGACCTGAACGACAACTTTGTCGAATACTTCGACAAGACCTACCAGATTCGAAGGGCATCGGATTTTGCCGCGAAGCACTTGGGCGGCCCGAATTATCTAGACATCCAGGTTTTTTCGAAGGAAACGGGAGACGTCTATTCGCCAGTGTACCAAGAAACACTCGGCAAGCTCGCCGATTGGCTGAGACGAAAGGAAGTCGTGGCGAACGTCGTGTCTGTGGCGGATATTGTTACAGAGATTCGCAAAGCGTTTGAAGCTGATCAAGAGGGGGTCGGAACCCTCAGCAGCGATCAGATCGCTCAATACCTATTGACGTTCGAGCTCTCGTTGGGTGCAGGGCAAGATCTTACGGATTATATCGACATCGGCGGCAAATCTACCAGAGTTAACGTGCTCCTCAGAGGCGGTAGCTCGCGAGACATTATCACGTTGGAGAAAGAAGTCTATGCTTGGTTCAAAGGGAACGCGGCGGCCTACCGCGTGTTGGTGACCGGCATAAATGTCCCTACGGCCTACATGTCTCTCGTGAATATAGCTGGCATGTTGACCGGACTTGCAGGCTCCGTCTGCCTCATAGTAGCCATTGTAGGTATTCATTTTCGTAGCGCTGCGTTTGCGTTCGTCGCGCTGCTCGCGGTGCTCTTGCCGATCGCAATGGGGTTCGGTTTCTGGGGATGGGCAGTTGGCACTATAGGCATGGCAGCCGCAGCAGTCGCAGCCATTACACTCGGCGTGGTGGTCGATGATGCGATCCACCTGCTGTATCGGTATAGGCGTGCTCGGTTGCATGGCAAACTATCTCCTTCCGCAGCCATGTCGGAAGCACGTAGGGCCATTAGCCCGGCAATCGTGGTTTCGTCGGTGGCGCTTGTGGGAGGGTTCAGCTTGCTCGGACTCTCTGGCTTTGCCGTGAATAGCACATTAGGACTATGTACCGGTCTGATCTTGATTTGCGCGCTGGTTGTCGACCTGTACCTGGTGCCGGCCTTGATCGTAGCTTTGGACGATAGGTTGGGCAGTTTGGGATGAGGTTGAGGCCCGACAGAGGGCGTAGTCGCTGATTCCTCTATAGCATTCTCCAGACTCGACTACGTCGAACCCTATGCCGCAAAGCGCGTTGCGCAATGAACTGACGTCGTGACTCCAGTAGGCTCCCGTCTGCTGCTTTGCGTTGATATTTCGATTCTGCCGAAGAACTTGGCGCCCAGCATAGAAGAGCGCGAGCGCCTTTCTTGCACCCAACCGACTTGTTGCATGATAGAAGCAATACGCACTCCACTTCGAAAGTTCGATGGGTCGCCCGATGTCGATGAGCAAGAGGTGGCCTCCCGGCTTAAGGCATTTGAATATCCTCTTCAGTAGTTCAATCGGTTGGTTTACCGTGTACGCGGCGTGCATGCAGACTACAAAATCTGCGGAACTTGAATGGCGGCTTGGAATCGTTCCATATCCTCGGCAACAATCTGAATATTCTCGGCCTGCGCAAGCGCGTATTTCTGGCGGGCCACAATGTTCATTCCTGCATTGTTGTCGATGTGGCAAATCTGGGCGGAAGGCAACAACGCCGCCATTTGTAGGCAAGCGTTGCCCGTGCCTGCGCCCAAGTCATAGATGACCGGGTGGGCGATCTCGTGGACAGCCTCATCAGCCACATCTTGACTAGCTCGATGTTTTCCTCATACGCCGGATTGACTGAGCACATCTTGTCGTAGTGAAGGGCATACCTGACCCAGGAGACGTCGCTTTTCGCGAGCGCTGAAGCCGCCCGATCGGCGAGATTTACGATTGGCGAAGTGAGTTTCGAGTACAGCCGCTCGTCCGGCAGCTTTGCGTCTTGACGTGAATGTACTAGCGCGAGGCCGGAGGTGCTTCCATAGCTTGTTCCAAGCTTTCGTAGAGACGCCGCGCCCTGCTATCGCACGAGTAACGTTCACGACAAATCAGTACTTCCTCCATCTCGAGCAGATGTCTGCACGAAGCCAATGGACTGGAGGTACTCGTCGAAACCTTCGGTCGAGATGGCAAGCCTCCCAGACAAGCTTGCGTACGGGATGATGTAGCCGATCACGCGGTTCAGAAATCCGGTGAACTTGGCCGTTTCGGGTCCAAACTAACTTTGCGAGCAGGTGGTCGCCTAGTTCTGCCGCTGTCACCCGGACTACTTCCTCGTTCATCACCGTGCCGACGATGTCCACGGAGTACGTCTGTCCGATTTGGGCTCTGCACCGTGAACTGTAGGAATTCGCCAAGGTTGGCGGGCTCAAGCCCGTCCCGTAGAGCGTCCGACAGCCGAGCATCGTGGCAATACCTGGCTAGGTATTGAGACACGAGTTGGACGTGTCTCTCTGAAACTACCTCGAACTCGGTATTAAGGGAGAGCCCGGGCTTGTTGAGTACTGTCCTTCAGGAAGTTCGGCGACGGCACGCACGTTGAGTCCAGTGCCTAACTCTCCCGCGCTCGGAAATGCCAATTGGCAGTTGAGCCTATCCCCAGCCTGTGGAATGAAGTTGAGATCAACTCGTAAGCTTAGCGCCAGCGAGGGAGACATCGTCGACGGTGAACCTCCCCCTTTTTTGGTCGTATTCATCGCCCACTGATCCCACGATGGGTACCATAGGATTCGTGCGCCATCTTGAGACCAGTCGCGCTTCCAGGAACTCGCGCGATGTCACATTCGAAGAAGCTTCGCTAGCATCCAAAGTTATCACCCCCTCTTTACATTCACCTGCATCCTAACGGGATGAAAGGAGGGCGCCAACTGTGATTTATTCAACTGAGCAATGGGGTCAATGAAAGGCGTTTTGCCGGCCGCTCACTTCCTTCGCCTGGGCTTTTGCGCGCGCCTACGCAGAATGTGCGCCAGAGGACCCATTGCGCGATAGATTATCAGTCGGATTTTGGTTACTAGATCCAAGCTCAGCAATTGATTGTCGACAAGGTAGTCGGTGGTATCTCTCCAGAGAGCGTTCCAAAGAATCGGGCCGACATCGTTCCCTAAAACACATCGTCTCGCGTCGCCAACTATCATCCAGTGCCGTATATTGTTCAGCGTTGGAAGCTCATAGGACAACCCGGTATTCTTTAGCCCAACCTTTTCATACAGCGGCAGGAGGTTATCGGTAGCGCAGCCAACAATCTTGTAGCGTTTTGCCTGAATCGCCGTGACAGCGATGAAACGAAGCAGAGAGAACAGTAGATCACTTCTCCTGAAGTCTCTATGCGTGCAGACTCTCATGATCTCCACGGCCTCATCTCTTCTGCCGAGGGAGAGTGGCCAAGGCACGAACTCCTCCTGCTCAAGCACATCGCCGTATTCGGGGAAGTACATTCTTGCGCTGGAGACCACTTTTCCTCGGTACTTGCCGACGATGATCTTAGACTTTGCATCGTATGCGTCAGCCATGTATTCGGGCTGTGATCCTTCAGGCAACTTTCCCGCGTCTCCATATGCGTCTGTTCGGAGCAACAGGACCTGCTCATACTCTTCCTGTGTGCGTACGAAGGAGTAGTCGACCGCTTTACCCATCGACGCGGGAATTAATCCGGCTTGGCGGAGGCTTTCAAGAGATTCGGTGTCACCAAATTGAAGCAAGTACTGAGCGATGACGTTTAGGTCCCTTGAGTCGGAAGCGACGAATTCGACACCTAAGGACAGCAGATCTTTACCTTGCTCATGCGTGACCGACACGTTCCGGACGACGAGTTCCATCCGAATTTGGGATACCAGCGGGAAACTAACCAAACACTCCAGCCTCATGCCCCTAACGATGAATTTGTTTCGCAGGCTGGTGACGACTCGGGCGCCGTTCCGAGAGAGGTCGCGAAACTTTAGGTAAACAAAGTCGTTGTAGCGTGCCGGATTGGCAGCAATGGCTGTCGGAAAAACTGTTCGCTGCACAGCCATCGAAGGCCGTTCCGTCGCTCGGCGTTTTCCGGTCTTGGTAAGCCAGGCTCTACCAGTCGTATCGTTACGGCGAGATCTGTCGATAAAGTGTCCACTCTGTCGACAACCACTCCGGAGAATCTGTGAGTCTCGTTGCCAAGGGTTAAGTCCAGGTCTACGCTTTGGCCTTTAAAAACCGAGCAGCGATCGGTCGATACCAATACAGGCGAACCCCTAAAGGGGAAATCTCGGAAACTATGACGGGAACTTCAACCGGCTGGTCGTTCAGCCGGGTGAGGTTCCCCGACACGCTGTCACCAGCTTGGATGGCTGTTGGGAAGACGATCTCGTGTAGACGGCGTAGTGCTTCGTTGCCAGTCTCATCCACCTCGTTTACAGACTGCACGGAGATATCGCTCATTTCACAAGTCTCTGTTCCACAACTTCGAGAGCTTGCCGCAGTGCTTGTTCGTTGGCTAGATTCGCCGGCATCAGGAATATCTCCTCTATCTCTTCAAAGTCTCTAATTGTAAGTCCGAGCGACGGGAGCTCGAGTCGTCTAAAGCATATGCCGAGTTGCATCATGTTTATGTTGGCTGCCGTTTCGCTACAGAGGACAAGGCAGGGGTCGTATAGGTAGCTCTGTAACTGTGGGGCCTTCGTGAGTTCGTCGACACGGCTGAGCAGGTTTACTGGCGACCCGAGCGCGGTTATTTCGATTGAAGAATCGAATCCTCCGATGTTCCCTACGATCGCATCACCATGGGAGATGAGCACGTGCCGCCTAATCTTGAACTGGTGATGGCTGTTTCTGTTGAACTCGTGGTTGAATCGTGCGATACGCAACCCCGCACTTACAGATCGCAAAGTGTTCACAAAGGGTTTTCGTTGTCGAAGTACGCGAATATTAGGTCCCCGATTTTTCTTGGAATACCATGATTTTCTTCGATAGGCAACGTGCATTCCTTTACGTTAGGGATGACGGCCCCGGCTATATAGTTATCCAGATCCTTAGTGCCTCGGGTAAATCCGCGGATATCCGTATATAGGCAAGAGATACGTTTCTTTTTGGGGGATAGCACTTCGTCCATCGCTTGCAGCACGGTAAGCCCTCCTGCGAAAGATGGTGAGTGAGTCTGCCTGAAATCTCCTTCGGCAACAGAGCCCTGATTCGATCGCTAAATTCGATCGTGAGCTCGATTACCTCTTTCTGCGCCTGCAGGTTCTGCTGTACGGCGAGGAAGTGGCGGACCTCGTCAGAGTAACGGGATCGTCGCGATGTAGATGAAGAGGAGGGAGAATGCTGCGGCGCTGTAGAGCAATGGTCGTGGGACTTGAGTTTCCATGTATGACGGCCATTGCAGATACAGAGCAAACAGTCCGAAGCAGAGGCTATTGAATGGGGAAGTCCGGAGTACAGCAGCGCCGACGACAACAAGGGCGAAGGCATACAGGTACAGGGTGTCTTCGAACCAAGCCATTGATCTGGCTTGCCAATAGGCCATGGCACAGCAAGCAATGTATGCGGGAAGGCGGTAGAACTTGCTCTCGTAGAGTGGTCGGACGAAATAGCTGCGAAGACCAGAACGTTTAGTGCTGCCAACCCCATGCGGTAGTTGAACCAGACCGCTCGGGGCTCGAGATCCATGGGGACATCGACCAAGTAGTAGTGGCCGATGTATGCAATTGGTGCGAGACTGAATACGTATCTGAGAAGTGTGAGGTGCTCGCGGCGCTCTTTTTCTTCCCAGACGTTTGCCCAAGGTGTCCCTTCTAACAGGAGACTAGGAAATAGCGCGTGAAGTAGTCGCTCCAGCCACCTCATTGCGAATTGCTCGGTTGCAACCTCATTCTACTTCAGTTTTCTGAATTCCCAGTTCCCCACTGCAGAGCGCATGGACAATGGCACTGCCGCGGGTACGCACATTTCCTAGAAATCTTCTCCAAGTATGGACGAAAATTGGCCGTTTGCTTGAACGCCTGTTTAGAGCCTCCTTGAGGCTTTAGGCGGTGAAATGTTCAATTTCTTGTCTAAATCGCGCTCATGGCGTCGAGCAAGGGAGGGCGGCTACTCCATGTTGGCCTATTCATCCGGGGTGCAGGTCGATGAGCATGAACTGACTCAGTACACGAAGCTGGGTTGGAGATTGTTCACTCGGCAGGTCATGCCGTACTGCCCCACTTCCGCGAGCCGCTATCGGTTGAAAACAAGCAGGCCCATGGGCAATTTGACCCAGTAACAGAGGCTGACCGAACGGCCGAAGCAGTAATCCGTCGCGCAATTCGAGCCCGATACCCCAGTCACGGCATCCTGGGCGAAGAGTTCGGCCACCAAACCGGCAACGGCCTCACCTGGGTCATAGACCCCATCGACGGCACCCGCGCCTTCATGACCGGAATGCTCCATTGGGGCGTGCTGCTGGCGCTGTTCGACGGGGAGAAACCGATATTGGGACTCATGCACCAGCCCTTCACCGGCGAGACGTTCTACGGCACCAACGACAGCGCCTGGTACCGGCGCGGCGACCTGGAGCGCCGCCTGCACACCCGGAGCTGCAGGGCCCTGCCGGACGCCGTGCTCACTACGACCAGCCCCAACCTTTTCGCCAGCCCGAGGAGAGAGCGGCCTTCGACCGGCTGGAAAGGTCCGTCAAGCTCTCGAAGTACGGCGGCGACTGCTACATCTATGCGATGCTCGCCATGGGTTTCGTGGATCTGGCCACGGACTGCGACTTGCAGCCCTACGACATCCAGGCTTTGATCCCGATCATCCGTGGCGCCGGCGGGGTGGTGACGACCGTGGACGGTGGCGATGCCAGCATGGGAGGGCTGATAGTCGCTGCCGGCGATAAACAACTGCATGCGCTGGCGCTGGAGTGCATGATGGGCCGATGAGCAGTGCGCGAGGCGCGGGAGGGGAGCATGGAATTCGGGATTGCCCTGGCCACCAGCACCGAGTCGTGGAAGGTGGTGAAACGAGCGGAAGCGCTCGGCTTCCACGAAGCCTGGTTCTACGATACCCAGCTGCTGAACCCCGACGTCTTCATCGGCATGGCGCTGGCGGCGGCGCAGACCGATCGTATCCGGCTCGGCACCGGCGTGCTGATTCCTTCGAACCGCATCGAGCCGGTCACGGCCAACGCCCTGGCGTCGCTGAACCGCATCGCCCCGGGCCGCATCGACTTCGGCGTGGGCAGCGGCTTCACCGGCCGACGCACCATGGGGCAACGGGCGATACCGCTGGACCGGATGAAGGACTACGTACTGCGGGTCCAGCGGTTGCTGAAGGGCGAGAACATCGGCTGGCCACCGGGCCGCCCACGCTGCGACATCGGGTTCTTGAACCCCGACATCGGCCTCGTCAATATCGACGATCCGGTGCCGCTGCACGTCTCCGCCATGGGGCCGCGGGCGCGCCGGCTGGCCGCGGAGCTGAACGCCGGCTGGATCAATTTCGCCGCCGACGAGGGCGCCGCGGTGAGAACGCTCCAGCAGATGCAGGAGGCCTGGGAGGAGGCGGGACGCGCCCGCGAAGCCCTCCATTCCAGCCTCTTCTTCCTCGGCGCGGTGCTGCGGCCCGGGGAGGGGGTGGATTCCGACCGGGTGATGGCGCAGGCGGGCCCATGGGTCGCCGTCTTCTTCCACAACCTGGTCGAGACCACGGAGCCAGGCTCCATGGAGGCGATCATCGGCAAGGACCTGAGCGATCGCCTGGAGCAGTACCGCGAGGTCTACCAGTCCTACCCCGCGCGCTCACGCCATTTGCACAACCATCGCGGCCATCTGATGTTCGTCCGGCCGGACGAGCAGTTCCTGGTGACCCCCGACCTCATCGAAGCCATGACATTCACGGGCGACACGGAGACGCTCCGTTCTCGGGTGGCCAGGCTGACCGAGGCAGGCTACAGCCAGCTCACCGTTCAACTCGTCGAGGGACAGGAGGACGCACTGGAGGACTGGGCCAGAGTGTTCGGGCTGTAGGTCCCGGAGCAGGTCCTGCCGTGGTGCGCGCACGGCCGAGACGCGCGGTTTTGGTGCGTTATCTTTCCCTGTTCTGAGAATCCGCTTACGACGCAACGTTCCTCCTGCCGCATCCGATTGATATTAAAGCTATTGTCTCCAGACGCGCTGGAGTTGGCACACGCGCTGCATTGGCAGGCGCAACGCCAGGTTGTCGACTCTCTCTCCCCTACGAACGAACCGGCGTTAGAACCCGAGGGTGGCACGCGCACCCGAGGGTTCGCCAAGGGCACCCAGCCTTCCCTCTCCCCTCGGGCTGGGTGCCCGTTTCTATCGACCGGTCTGCAACCTCGGATCCAGCACGAACGTCTGGATGTTCCCGGCTTCCACGCGCGCGAAGTCCGGATGGTCGGGGTTCAACACCACCGTGCACTCGAGGCCGTTCACTGCGCTCGGCACAATCATGGCGACGGCATCCGCCAGAATGACCTCCCCGACCTGGGGCTGATCGCTCGTCGACCCGGTCGGGGTGACGATCAGCTCATCGGGCACCTCAAGCTCGAGAATGCGGTGGGCCACGAAGTCTTCGGGGCTTGCCAGGTGCACGAGCACCTCTAGCACCGCCAGCGAGCGCGACTCGGCGCAGTAGACGGCGCGCATGCCGACAGGGGTCCAGCGCCCGCCGAAGAGCCGCGCCCCCTCCCCGCTCAACATCTCCTCGACTGTGCTCGCATGGCGCGGCTTCGCGAGGCGCCAGACCCTCACGTGGGGATGCCATATTCGAGCCGGGACAATAATCGAATCACCCGCTGCGCGCCGATGGCGGTGTCGCAGTGGCGAAGCGGGGTTTCGCCGCCGAGCGAAGGCGCGGCATGCTTCATCCAGTGTCGAGCCGCGGTCTCGTCGCCCTCGAAATAATCGATCGCCTTGACGATCGCGCGGAGCACGTTGGCTACCCGATCGCTCTCCTCGTGAGTCAGCGTGCCGGATTCTTCCCGGCGCCGCCGCGTCGAGCGTGAGATGCGGAGGACCTCGTTCAGATCGGCATCACTCACGTGCAACCAGTCGCGGAGCCAATCCAGCGTGTCCGTGTCGATGCCTTCGCGCACCTCCTGAGGGGTCGGCAGGCGCCTGCGGACACTTTGCACCTGACGCCACGGTGGGATCGTGCGAATTGGACGCGGGCCGGTGTCACCGATGGGCTTGAGCCTACCGGACGGGTGCGTGAACGACCGACGGAGCATGGTCTTCTTGGCCACCGGCCGCGTGGCGGCCGCTTTGCCCTTCACCGCAGCCTCGGCGGCAGCCCTCTTTTTGGAGGCGGCGCGCTTCTTGGCTGGTGCCTCTTTTTTGGCAGCCGGCTTCTTCACGGTCGGGCGCCTCCGAGCGGCGGTCTTCTTCGCCGCCGGGCGTTTGGCGGCCGCTTTCCTCTTCGCTGGCGCCTTCTTCGTGGTCATCGCTGCTTGTGCTCATATGGACAGCTGCAGCGTCACCATATGGACAGCGAGGTGACATCGACTTTCAGATCTCTCGCGGCGGCGCGCAGAGCCGTGTTCCCGAGCGAGCGCTGCCAATTTCACCTTCAGCAAAATGCGGGCGCCTAGCAGCGTTCGGCCAACATCAACGTGCTCGTGCGTAAGGTGGATGAGGGTGCGACGTCGGTTCGCGTGAATGTGTTCGGCAATGCGTTGCTTGACGAACTCAATCCCTTGAACGGTGCCGTCGTTGGACGTCGTTCTGTGAAGTGCGCGTCTACGGGATTGATTGAGCATGCCCTGCTCATTTCTCTTAGGGGTTGACCGAATCGTCCTGGGTTCTCCGAGATTGTCTCTGCTCTGCCAAGCTTGGTGTAGACCGCTTCGAATCGTTGGAGGAAACGCGGCAACGCGCCGGGACTGACCGCGACATGGTTGCCGACCTTCACATCGTGCTTTCGAAGTTCGGCCGGCTCCGATTTCACCCGTTCACCGCTTTCAGGGTCTTCGATCCAGAGGAGTTCTTCGGGCAGGAGCTCGCCAAAGTGCCGGTGGGTCTCCAGGATGCCGTCAAGGGTTGCTGCCCGGCCTGTGAGCCCGCCGTCGTCGATCCACTCTTGGACTGTTACATGCGCTGACCGCCTGTAAGTCCTCTATTGTGTCCGTTTCGATGTCCGCATACCGCAGTCTTCCCTTTGCAACGCATGTGGCGCTGGCGTACAGCGCAATGGCCGGGCGCCTTCGACCGATGAACATCGAACGGAGGCGGGAGATGGTGGAGCGATACCACCCGGAGCTTAGCTTGTCCGAGCTCTTTGGCATCAGCCGCGGCCGTTTCTACTACACCCCGACGCGAGTCGAAAGAGAACCTCGCGCTGATGCGCGCAGATCGTGAGGTGTACCTGAAGACACCCTGGTATGGGTCCCGTCAGATGACACAGACCCCGCGCCGGAAGGGCCCCTCAGCCCACTGGCCGAGGCGTGCGCGGGATCGCGGAGTCGAACGTGAGCCGGCTGGTGCCTTCTCCGCGGCCGACGGTGACCCGTCGGGAAATCCAGCGCAGGTAGCTTCCATCGGCGCGCCGCGTCACCGAGTGTCGGCGCTGGACGTTGACGCCTTCCCGCGGAATCTCGGCATCGGGCAGGCGCCGAATGCCTTGAGCCGCCAGCAAAAGCCCGAGCGGCAGCACCGGGTCGCCGGCGGGGTCGGGCATGGCGCCCTGCACCAGTTCGACCGCCCGATAACCGGACGACGCCGGCAGGTAAGGAATCCATCGGGCGGGCACGCCGCTCTGCAGTTGGTAGTCGAGCTGAGCGGTCGCGACCGGCCCGGCCCCGGCCGGCCCGGCATCGTCGGCCTCGCGCGTGCGGCTACGCGCCGAGCCCGCCGGCCCTTGCACGCTGCGCTCCACCGCCCAGCACAGGTTGGCCATCTCGTCGCGAAGGAACAGCACGTCTTCGATCGCGGGGCCGTCGTTCACCGCGACGGCGGCCGGCGGCAGCAACAATCCCGCCGCCGCGACGCCGCCATCGGCGGCCTGCACGAACATCTGCCAACGGCCGTCGGGGCTCACCTCGTTGCTCGGCTTCACGACGAAGCATTCGCCGAAGGCCGTGGTGTACAGCACCGACTCCACCGTGGTGAGCGAGCCGTAGGGAATGTCCAGCGGCACCACCAGCCAGTCGTTGCCGTACGTCAGCGCGAATTCGGCGACCAGCAGGCGTGCCAAGTCCCACGGTTCCGCTTCCACCAGGCCGAGATTGACCTGGGCATCTTCCATCTCCCAGAGCCGGTCGGCCGGCATGCCGGCGTAGCGCAGCGGGCTCGCCAGCAGCGCGTGCACGTCGCGCGCTGCCGCGACGGCGGGCGGCTCGTCCGCGCCGAGCTCGAGCGCCTGCCGGGCTGGGTCGAAGCTGTACCAGTCGATCTCGCCGCCCCGGTGCGACGGCGCGTCGTAGGCCTGGCCGCTCACGCCGATGCGGAAGGCGTACTCGAGCCGCGCGTCCACCCAGGAATCGCCGCCGCCTGGCAGCGGCGAGACTTCCGCCCGGTACCACTCGAGCCAGGCCGTGAGCGCGTTGGTCAACGCCGCGCCTTCGGCGGCGCTGGCCGGCACCAGCCAGGCCGGCAGTCCCGGCGCGGCCTGTTCGAGCTCGAGCGCGATAACTTCACCGTCCAGCGCCGCGCTACCCAGCAGCCGCCGCAGCCGCAGCCATTCAGGATCGAGCGACGCGTGGGCGCCGTCCGGGTGCGCCAGCGGGTTCTCGAAATCCAGCGCGCAGTGGGCGGCGAAGTCGGCACGGCGTGCGCCGGCGCCGTCGTCGTCGAGCGCTGCCATCAGCGCCGCCGCTGCCTCGACCCGCGGGCGCGCGCCGGGGCCCCGATGAACGGCCGGCACCGGCTCGCGCTCCACCCACGGTTCCAGCAGATCGAGCCTGGCGTGATCGATGGCGCGGACCGTGCCACTGCCATCGGCCCATCGGTCGACCCTGGCCGTGTTGGTGACCACCCGGACCGTGAGCGGCGTGCCCGCATCTTCGCCGGCGAACTCGCCCAGTTGCCATTGCCGGCCCAGCAGCCACAGCGGATCGTGCACGCGCGCCTCGAGGCCGGGGCGCGGATCGCCGGTCGCGGTGACGGGTTCGAGCCGGGTCCACGACGGCGGATTGAGCAGCGCCAGGGACTCGATGGCGGTGAACCGCTCGCGGCTGATGAAGTCGGCCACTACTGATCCACCTTCAGGTAGGGAGCGGTCGCCGTCGCCTGGAACGAATCGCTGATCTTGACCCAGTCGATCACGGGCTCGCCTTGCAGCGACCAGTCGCGGAAGTAGAGCGCCGGAAGGTAGCGCCCCACATACGGGATCTGGTCGAGGGTCACGCAGCGCATCTGCGCGAGCGCCAGGGCTTCATCGATCACCTGCACCAGGCGATCGCTATTCCACGCCGCGCCATCGGCGCTCATTGCGAGCAGGATGGCCTGCGGCGGGCGGGATCCCGGGGCGTTGGCGTTCAGCGCGAGGCCAGTGGTGGTGACATCCACCAGTTCCGTCGGCGCCTTCGCGGGGTCGCCCACCTCCAGGCGCTTGGGAAGCACCTCGACCCATTCATCCAGCACCACGCCGGCGATCGCCCCGGAAAGCTCGGCGCCTGGCCCGCCGGCCACTTCCGCCACCATGCTGCGCAGCGGCTCCCTGGGCGGTTTGCCGTCGGGAAACGGCAGCGCGGCCCAGGTCGCAAACGCCTCGGCCGGTGTCTGGACGACCCGCAGCCGCACCGCGCGCCCTTGCGCCTCGCGAACCAGCAAGGTCTCGCCGTACGTGGAGACCGCCGGCCGCAGCACCCCGGCGCGCGCCAGCCACGGCCGGATGTCGGCGCCGGGTCTCGCGGCCACCCCGGCGGGGCCGACCGCCCGGGTCCACGGGTCGAGCTCCGGTGTCGGCGCTGCGCCGAGCAGCGGCAAGCTCACGAACGCCGCGCCGAACACTTCCGCCAGCGCCTGCCGGGCCAGCTCCGCGGCCGCCGCGGCCGGCGCCGGCGCTACGGCGCGCGACAGCAGTTGTCGAGCGGCGCTCACCCGCCGCAGCGCCTCCGCCACCATGGCGGCGAGCGCCACCGCCCGCTCGTCGTCGGTGAGGTCCAGGGTCGGGCTCGGCGCCGGCGGGCGGATGCCGTAGGGAATCAATGCCTCGCTGGTGCCGGCCGCGGCGGCGGCGTCCAGTTGCTGCGTTGCGATCGTCGCGCGATCGACGATCTCCGCGGCCCTGGGCTCGCGCCGGGGTTCGCCTTCCGCGGCGGGGTAGCCGAGGTCCGCCACGTCGAGCGCTCGCCCCGCGGCCAGGCGCGCGCGCAGCAGCGCGGCCAGTTCCCACACCGGCGCCAGCAGCGGCAGCTCTTTGTCGATCAGGCCGAAACGTTGCCGCAGCCGCGCGGCCAGGGTGCTCGCCGCCACCGAGTCGCCATCGGCGTCGTACAGCACATCGAGCGCCGAGAGCCCGGAATCGGCGAGGGTCTCCAGGTGATCGGCCGCGATGCGGATCGCCGCCGGGTCGCCCAGCACGCCTTGCGCCCACGCTTCGAGCCGGGGCTCGGCGCGCGCGCGGGGGGCGTCGTCGTTCCAGCCGGGGAGCGCCGCCGGCGGCGGATCGGCGATGAGGATCGCGATGCGGTGGGTCAGCGCGATGCCGCTGCGCGGCGAGCGCACCACCTCGGGATCCGGTGGCGCCGACTCGCCGGCGCCGAGAACGTCCATCGCCGCGGCCGCGCGCGCCGGATTGCCGACCACCAGTTGGTGCACGGATTCGGCCAAGAGCAGATCCGCCACGGCGTCGTGGGTGCGCTGCAGATTGTCGATCGCCGCCCGCACGGCGTCGGCTTCGCCGGGCAGCCCGGCGGCGGCGTTGGCCGGCCGTGGCGCGATCCAGGTGTCGGGCGGCACGATGTAGCGCGGGTCGTCGGGCCCGCTCACCAGCTTGGCGAGAATGACGGGCCATTCCAGCTCCATCAATTTCAGGCCGTCGACCACATCCCGCGCGGCCAGGCTTTCTTCCACCGGCTGACCGGGCGCGGTCAACTTGCCGGCGCGCAACGGCGCGAGGGTGCGCAGCACGTAGATGAAACGATCGAGCTCGAGGCCGTGGCCCGATTGCTCGTGCAGCCGCCGTTCCAGGCGGTAGCCGAGCAGCGCCCCCAGCGGCTGGCCGTGGCGCATGCCCTCCAGCAGCGACAGCGCATCGCGTACCCGGGCGCTGGAAAGATCGATGTCCAGGGCTTCGTTATTGGGATCGCCGCGGCGGTGGGTGAGCCGGCCGCTGCGCAGCACGCCGGCGGTGGCGGCGTGGTTCAGGCCGGGCGCGTGAATGAAGCCGCCGTCGGCGCCGTCGTGCAGCACGTCCTTGCCGTCCACCTGCCCGGCCGGCGCCGGGGTGCGCAGCTCGATGTTGTCGAGCCAGCCGTACGCGCCCACGGAGGCACCGGCGGGGGTGCGTTGGCGGAGCCCGTGCAGCCGCCGTGCCGCCGCGCCGGTGATCCAGGCGTCCAGGCGATGCGAGCAGCAATCCAGCGTCTCGCTGAGCAACAGCCGGCGCTCTTCCAGGCTGTCGATGGCGGCGATGGTTTCGAGCGCGGAGCGGAACTGCGCGGCCCACAGCCCGGCGTAGAAGATCTCGCCGATGAGCTGGGTGCCGACGGTGCTGCGTAATCGGTTCGCGCTCGGTTCGACCCCGGCCACCTGCTGCAGCACGGTGGCCGGCGCGAAGCGCGGAATGGGGTCGCGGTCGGCCAGGGCACGAGTGTCGAGCCGGCCGAATTGCCTGGTCAGCGCGGCGGCCGCGATGGGCAGCCGACGATCGTCGAACGACTGCGCCTGGATCGCCTCGAAGGCGCCGGCGAGCAGGCCGCGATCGGCTTCCACCTGCATCTCGTCGATGGCTTCGCGCACCAGCGCGCCGTGCTCCGGAGCGGCCAGGCGGCCGCGGTTGTCCCGTTCCACCTCGGCCGCGTGCGCCAACAGCACCTGCAGCACGCTGGCCGGTGTCATCGCCTGCGGCACGGCGGCCAGCAGGTTGGTGATGAACCGGCCGTCGCTCTCGTCCACCAGCGGCAGCGCCAGGGTGCGGGTCTTTTTGCCGAGCAGGCCGTGGCTGTCCATGTCACCCCAATCGATCCCGGCGACCAGGTTCAAAGTCGCCGTCACCTGCTGCTGCGCCGCGTGCTGGCCGAGGTCCGGCAGCACCCAGGCCTCGGCGGTGCTCATGATCGGGTCCGGCGACAGCGCCGAGCGCACGCGCAACGAGCGCAGCACCGCGTCGGTGCCCAGAATCTCCGGCAGACCGGTGTCGAGCGGCCGGTTGGCAATGGTGGCCACCGCCGCTTGCGCCGAGTTCCAGAAGGGCCGGACACTGCGGTCGAGAAACGGCACCAGCCGCTCCTCGACGAAGCCGCCGAGCACCGGGCGCCAGGACCCATCGGTCGCGACCAGCGGCAGCAAGCCGTAGGGCTGGCGGCCGAGCCGGATCGCCGGCAGCGGCCCGCGTCCGCGGACGCTGTCGATCCAGAAGTCGCGGACGGCGTCGAGCGACGGGCTGTCGAGGCGCTGGTCGCCGTTGTTGCGGCCCGCCTGGCTGACGTGCTCCACCGCTTCCTTCCACGTCGTGGTCCAGAGCGCGGTGTTGAATGCGGCGGCGCGCGCCTGCTCGCCGTCGCCGGCGCCCGGCAGCGACGCCAGTGGCGCTGGGTCGATGCCGAACGCCGTGGCGACAACGCCTGCGTTGCCGTGGGCGGCTGCGGCGCCGGCGAGGTCCAGCTCCGGCGGCCCCGGAGGCGTGCGGCGGCTCCAACTGGTGCGCGCCGTATCGGTGTTGTTGGTCGGCGTGCCTTGGGCGACGAACTCGGCACCGTCGGTGAAGCGATGGGAGCGAATCAGCCGCGCCAGCCGCGCCGCGCCTTCCGCCGGCGTCAGCGCCGCGCGCACGCCGTAGACCACGAGCCTGCGCACCGCGCGGCCGGCAATGGGCAGTTGCACGGTGACCGCCATGCCCAGGCGTTCGGCCTCGGCGTAGTCGACGAGCCACTTCAGCGATTGATCCAGTGGCGGCAAGTCGTGTTCGTCCAGCTCGAGCGCCACCATCGTCGCCTGATCGCGCAGGCCCATGGGCAACTCGTCGGGGATTGCCGCGCCGTGCACCGTCACCGGCGCCGCGCCGTCCTGCTCCACACGCACCAGGAACCGGTCAGGTAGTGTCCGCGCCACGGCGGTGTTGCCGCCGCGGGGCGCGATTTGCGGGAACTGCGGGTCGCCAGCCGGCCGCGCGTCGAGGTTCAGCGGCCGCAGCGCCTCGGCCACCCACGGCGCCCGCCGCGAGCCCACCGCACGCACCAGGGTTGGCCACGGCGCCTGGGCATCGCCGCTCGGCCACACCTGCTGCCAGTACGCCGTGCCGGCGGCCAGCTCGCCGTCATCCAGGCCTTCGTCGAGCGATTCCACGTGCGCCGTGTCCGGGAAGATGCGCACCCGCAGCGCGGACTCGTTGGCCGTCGAGCGCACCTCGATCCGCACCGGCAGCAGCACCAGCGGCGTATCGGCTTCGAGGTCGACGCCGTCGCCGAGCAGGCCGGCGAGGGCCGCGGCGAGCTGATCCCGGAGTTGCGCCCGTGACTGCAACAGGCCGTCGCGCTCCGCGCTCAACTGGCCGATGGTGGCGCGGGCGGCCGCGGATGCGGCGGCATCTCCGCTGGCGAGCGCCTGCGCCAGTCGCGCCCGTTCGGCGCCGATCTGGGTGCCCAGGTCGGCGAGTTGCCGATCCACGGCGGCCGCGGCGGAGCGGCCACCGGCCGCCGTCTGGCGAAGCTGCGGGAGATCAGCCATGGGGCACCGCCTGCTGGGTCATGCGCTTGGCCAGGAAGGCCGCCCGCGCGGGAAGCTGGAACAACAGGTACGCCATCTGCGCGCTGGTTGTGCCCCATTGCGAGCGATCGGCCGGCGGGTTGGAGGGCGGCTCGGTGAAATCCACCGCCGGACGCGGCACCGTGGCGTCGAGGAACTGACCCGGCATGACGCCGAAATCGCTGAACGTCAGGTTGTCGCGGCTGATGGCCCCGGGACGCGAATCGTCCAGCCCGAAGCGCGGCTCGGAAGGATTCTCCGACAAGGTGAACCACCAGGTTTCGCCCGGCGTGTCCAGGTCCTCGCGGCGCATGTCGAACCCGGCCAGCAGCACGTTCGGTGTCAGATGGATGTGGAACAGGGTCTTGCGCGGCGTCAGCGGGCTGCCGGCTTCGAACAGCGGCACGCCGTTGTCCGTGAGGAGCTGGCCGGCGTCGTCGGTTCCCTGGCGCACCACATGGGCGACCACGCCGGGGTAGCGCCGCACCAGGTCGCCGCGCACCAGGAACACCAGCCGGCCTTCCAGGCTCGGGTCCACGTGGCTGCCCAGCGCGCCGCTCTTCCACGGCAGTTCGTGGAGGTCGGCGACCAGCTCGCGCTGCCCGGTCCAGAACGAATCGAAATACGTGCCGCGCTGGTCGGTGGGGTAACCGCGCCACAGCAGCTCGCGCGCCATCTCGTGATTCAGTCCGATCAGGTACGCCTCGATGAAGCGGTTGTTGGTCTCGAGCAGGGTGACCATCTCGCTCTGCCGAATCAGGCCCAGCCCGGGCACCATCCAGTCGCGGTCGTAGCGATAGAGCGGCTCGTACATCGGGTAGTGGAAATGCGGATGCGCCATCACCGGTTCGATGCGCCCGTCGCCGAGCCAGTCCGCGCGCAGCCACGCAGGCACCCCGCTCGCGCCCGCCAGCCGCGCATTCACCCGACGCGGCACCGTGACTCGGGGATCGAGCGAGCGCACCAGTTGCAGCGCCGGCACCGGCAGGCGCGCACGCGGCGGGTCGAGGTAGCGGTCGGAGTTCACCAGTTTCCCGGTCATGGCCGACAGGCCCGCGAACGCCGCCTGGGGTTCGATCACGCGGTTGCGATCGACGAAGTTGCCGATGCGCACCGCATTGCGCTCGAGCTCCGGCCACAGGGTCTCCGGCACGGCGACGCTGCGTGCGGCTTCGATCCAGCGGTCGGCAAAGGCGCGCAGCCCCGCCGGATCCGCCTGGGTGGCGTCGAGCCCCAAGCGCCGCGCGTGGAACGGCGACACCGCGATGCGCCCCAGCCCACGCCTGTTGGCGAGATCGGCCAGCGTGCCGAGCAGCATGGCGTTCGCGGCGCCCGCGATCGCGCGCTCGGCGTCCTGCCGCATGGCCGCGCGGTCCGGCACAGCGGCGAGCACGCGCGCCATCAGCGCCTGGATCAGCGGTGCGCCGATATCCGCCGCGTCGGTAATCCGGGTGTGCGCCAGGGCTTCCGGCGTGAGGGCTTCCGCGAGGCCCGGCGAGGCGAGCGCTGCCGTCCAGCGCGCGGCCAGCGCGTCGGCGTCCACCGACGGATCCACGCGGGCGGCGATCTCCGGGGTGAGCAGGCTGCGGGCGAGCGCGCCGACCGCCGAGATGCCGTCCGGGTTTTGATAGGACCGCACCCAATCGACGGTCAACCGGTCGACGCCCACCGTCAGCGTTTCCACCGCGGCGAGCCGCGCGGGCCGCGCCACGGCGCGACGGACGATCTGCCCGCGCACGGCCGCCATGCGCCGAAACGCCCCCAGGGTGGCCGACGTCGGCAGGCTCGAAACCGTCAGCGCCGACCAGACGCTGTGCTGCGGCGCATCGAGCACCTTGGCGTGCACGCGCTCGGTGACGGCCAGCACCGCGGCGTCGCCGAACCGGGAGAGGTGCCGCCGGTGCAGGGACGCGGAGACGTGCATCGCCAGTTGCGCCATGCGCAGCGCGCGGTTCGCCGCTTCGACGCCGATCACCTGGTTCCACGCCGAGACCATCAGGTCTTGCTGCTCCGCCTGGATCACGGCGGTGCCGAGCCCGGCGACGATGCGGTCGCGCGGGTCGGTGTTGAGCTGGCGAAACCACGCAGGCTGCGCGGCCGCCGGCGCGGCCTCGGTTTCGATTCTCGGCTGCGCCGCGTGGCTCGATCCGTACAGCGGCGGGCCCACCAGCGGCCGCGCCGCGTCGTCCTCGGCGGCCGCGTGGGCTTGCCGGTCGGGGTTGTTCAACCGGGAGATCAGCTCGTTGGCGACGGCCGGCGCCCACTGGGTTTCCGCCGGCCACTGTCCGGCCGGGTCGTCGGCGGTGCGGGTCAACGACACCACGGGCCCCTCGACCACGATCTCGGCTCCGGGGTCGGCAGGGTCGAGGGTCAGCGGCGGCCACGGGCGGCTGGCATCCACCCGCCGCCGGCCCACGCCCGCCGGCGCCACGGCAGGTTTGAGCAGGCGGGCCAGACTCTCGAAGTTGCCGCTCTCGCCGGTGGCGAAGCGCCAGGAGAAGTAGACGGGCAGCTTCACCATCGCCGTCGGCTCGCCGGCATTGAAGTCCGCGCTCGACCCCCACGCCGGCTCGAGGGTCGCGGTCGCCGGGGTCAGCCCCAAGCCCGCATCGGCGCCGCAGCGGAACGTCGGCACCACGCAGGCCACGTATTCCGTGAACGCCTGCAAGCGGCGCGGACACACCAGCCGCGACAGGTTGTGCGCCGCGTTTGCCTCGCTCACCCGCTGCTCGAGCGGCGGACCGGCATTCTTCGCGCCCATGACCTGCGCGTGCGCCCAGGCCCACGCGCCCGCCAGCGATGGCAACTGGTCGCGGCGGATGTCGGCTTCCTGCGTGGCGCCGCGCCGCTCGCCGAACCGGATCCATTTGCGCTCCGCCACCACCAGGGTGATCCACGGCACCAGCCGGCCGGCCGCATCGGGCGCCGCCGGGGTGAACATCCACGGCAGGTCGGGACGGTCGAACTCGACGTGCGCCAGGTCTTCCACCTCGGCGCTCAGCGGCATCCGCCTTCGGAAACACGCGGATGACCTGGCTCGAGTCGATCTCGAGCACGTGGGCAGGGCCGTGCAGGTGTACGGTCATCTCGGCGGGAAGCTCGCCGCGGTCGTCGATCACCGGCACTTTGATGTCCACGGCTGCGCGGTCGCTGGCGCCCCAGGCAAACGGGGCGGTCAACGCTGCGGCGATTCCCGACGCGCACGTGCGGCAGAAACACGTAGCGGTCGAGCACGAGCTGCTCCACCGGAATGGGTTCGTGCCACGCGGTGATGACGTCCCGCGCGCTGAACGACGAGCCGGCGAGCAATTTGAGACTGTCGGCCATCAGACCGCCACCCCCAGGCGGGCAAGCTGCGTGTCGGCCGGCATGGCCTGCTCGGCGGCGTGGGTGTAGGTCTCGGCCGCCGAGCCGGCAACGGCTGCGACGGTGAACTTCGACACCGCCACCACCATGCCAGGGTCGGCGAGCTCGATCGGCTCCGACTTGGTGTGGTAGCGCTGGGAGGCCCGCAGGGTGCTACGGCCGGCGGCGCCGCTCGCCAGCGCGGTCGCCACGGCGCTCGCGAACAGCCGGTCGCGCGCGGCGACGCTGCGGACCCCCAGCATCGAGTCGTCGTCGCAGACGAACGTCTCGTAGCGCAGCTCGGCGTGCCGCGAGGCGCCGACGTCGATGCTCTCGCCCGGCGGCCGCAGCCGCGCGCCCGCGGGCATCGGCTCGAAATCCGGCCGCGAGAGTCTCTCGTCGTCGCTGAGGTCGAGGAAGTTGCCGGCGGAGAAGAGGTCCGTGGCTTCGCTGATCGCAGCGGCGGCGACATTGCCCACCAGCGGCAGCCCCAGGTGGACGCGGCGCTGGCCGTCGGGCACGGGATTCGCGCCCACCCGGGCCAGCACGGTCTCGAGCGGCACGGCACGCTGGCGCACGTCGAACAGGCCAAGCGGGTGCACGGTGATCTCGACGTCGCTGGGCGCGGTCGGTTTGAGCCGAACCACCCGGTCCGCGCCGGTGGGAAGCAGGGCCTGCCACGCGCCGGGATTGTGGTCGAGCGCCTGGAACACCAGTTGCCGCGGGTCGGCGGGAGCCGGCGGCGGGTTGTTGGCGTCGCCCCAGGTAAACGGCCCCACATCGACATCCACGGACCAGCAGAGGATATCGATTTCGGCGTGCCCTTCGGCCCGCCACGGAGCGGGCCCTTCGACGTGCAGCTGCACGCCGACACCGCCCACCTGCTCACCGAACGCCCGCACCGAAATGCTGATGCCGAGATCCACCAGGAACAGGAAGTGCGGCGCAAACGCCACCAGCGCGTCGAACGCGAAGTGGCCGTCGATGCTGGCCACATCCAGGTCTGCGGAAAGGTCCACCCGCGCGCCCAGTTGCACGCTGTTCGAGGTCACCGCGAAGTACGATTCGCCGCGCATGCGCAGGATCGCCGGCGGCGACAGATCCATGCTGAGGCGCCGCAGGTCGCTCAGTTCGCGCGGCGGCGAGTAGCGCGGGTGGAAGCCGCCGGCCGAGATGGCGAATTCGGCGCCGCCGCTCCAGCGCAGCAGCATGCCGATATCGCCGTTCACCGGATACGCGGCGATGCGCGAGCCCACCAGGCTCACCCGCATCACGAACCGTTCGCTGTCGACCTCGGCGACCACGGTGGCGCGCAGGTCGACGATGGGAAATTCCGGCGCGGGCAGTGCCAGCCGCGCTCGGCCGATGATGGCGATCATCGGGTCCGGCAGGCTCAGGATCACGCCGATCTGCGCGGTGATGAAGCTGACCGGCCGGCCCCAGCCAACCTCGAGCATGGGGCCGATGACGAACGCGCCGTGGGAGAGCGGGAAGACGTCTTCGAGCGTATGCAGGATGGCCGGCGCCGAGGCCACCGGGTCGGCCGGAAACAGCACATGCTCGAGCGCACCGCTGGACACCTGCGCGGCGAGCGCGTCGCCATCCAGGCGATGCTCAATGCCGACGACACCGCCCACGGCATTGAGGGTGAAGCCGAAACTCAGGTCGATGGCCGGCGTGAAGCGGATCGACATGACCACCACGAGCGCGAAGTCGGGCTTCAGGGTGAGCAGGCCGAAGGCGTTGACCTCCACCGGCCCGACCCGCAACTGCATCGCCCCGCCATAGCCGCCGCTGCGTTCGTCGAGGAAGCCGCCGCCGCGGACCAGCCCGGCGTCCAGGCTCAAGCCGATGCCGTTGGGCGCCTTCAGCCCCACGGCGAGCGGGTTGCGGCCGCTCACCGCGCCGTTGGCGTCGATGCGCACGGTGATGCCCGCGCCTTCCACGGTTACATCGATCGGCCCGAGCTTGACGGTGATCGCGGCGCCGATCGCGATCGTGTCCGAGCTGCCTTCCGGAAGCTCGACGCTGATCTCGCGCAGGTCCAGCGGGCCTACGCCGGCGCGCGCGGGCACCACCAGCTTGCGCGCCGCGCCGCCCGACAGCGTCAGCCCGTTCCGGGTGTCGACGCCGAGGGCGAGATCGGCCCGCGCCGACCCTGCGGAGCCGCCGAGCAGGCCGGAGATGGGTCCGCCGCCGATGCCGACCTCCGCCTGCTTGACCGCGAGCGCGATCGACAGCACCGGCTGCTGGCCATCGGCGCGCAGCCTGGCCTCGAGCGAAGCCGACTCGAAGCCGAACAGCCCGGAGGCGAGCGCCGCCGCACCGGAGTCGAGGGCGAACACCACCGCGCCACCGTCGACCAGCAACCTGTCCGGCCGGCCCGTCGGCAGGCCCAGCTGCTGCGCCAATCCGGCCGGCGCGAAGCCCGCCCAGTCGACCTTCGCGATCACCAGATCGCGCAACAACAGCCCACCGGCTTTGACCGCGGCGGCATCGACCGCGCTCAGCAACACCGCGACGTGGCCGGCGGCGGCGGCGAAATCGCCCGCGGCCATACTGGGTGCCAGCAGCGCCAGCCGGGCCCGCGCGATGTCCAGCTTGGCGCTGACCGTACCGTCGTCGACGAGGCCGGGCACGCCGACGGCCTGTGCGAACGTCGGCACATCGACCAGGGCCGCGGCGTTGAGCTCGGCCAGGACGTGTCGGGCGAAGTCGAGGGCGCCGGCGATCAGTTCATCCGCCAGCCCCAGCCGCCTGCCCTCGGGGCGGATCGCGCCGGGCGGTGCGGGGTCACCACGATCGGGATCGACCAGCGCGCCGAGCCCGGCGGTGCGCGCGCGCTGTTTCAGCCACTCCTCGCACTTGCCGTCGGTATCGGTCCAGGCGGTGGTGACGCCGGCGGTCTCGTCCACCACCAGGCCCTGTCCCACCGTCAGACGCCGCCCGGCTGCCGGCTCGAGCGCAAAGCCGCGGTAGCCCAACTGCTCTGTCGGCCGTGCCGGCACCGGGGGGCCGGCCATGGCCTGCTGCAGCAGGGTCGCGAATTCCGCTTCCTCGGCCGCCGTGAAGGTGAAGGTCGGGTTCGGCCGCCCGGAGTAAACGAGGGTTTCGGCCGTGGTAGCCATCGCTCAGCCGAGCCGCAGCTTGCTGCGATCGACCCGATAGGTGCCGCAGTAGACCTCGTATCCTCCGCGGTTGGCGGTGCGCGGATCGGTGATGCGCTTGCCGTCGCGGTCGACGTTCTGCACCGGGTCATGGCCGACCTTGTGCGACCACATGCCGTCGCTGTTGCGGTGGTAAAAGTGGAAGTCGCCGCCGCTTTTCCAGCGGAACATCATGATCAGGTGTGAGCAGCCGGGAAGATCCGGATGGTCCGGGTCGACGACCGTCATCAACCCATCGGAGCGCACGCCGGCGTCGAGGCCCTCGTTGGTGAAGGGTTCGGCCGACGGATGGGCGGAACCTCGCCCCGGGTTCGAAAACCCGTGCAGGGCACGGTTGCAGCCGTAGTTGTAGCAGTTGTTGGCCACCCGGATGTCGCGGCTGTCGTTCCAGAAGCTGGGGTCGTACACCGGCACGCAGGCCGCCGCGAAGTCGGTGTCGGACCATTCGATCGCCGCCTCCACCCGAACATCGGGCATGCCGTGCCACTGGCTGGCGATGGTCTCGAAAGGCTGCGCAACCTTGTTCAGGCCCATATCGAAGCGCGTGTAGTTGTGGTCGACAAAGAAGTAGATGCTGCCATTGCCATAGTTCACGGCGGCGTTGATCGGGGCATCGGGCATGCCGGGCCAGTCGTCGGCGATGCGGCGCGGATAGCCGTCCAGCGCCTGGTTTCTGTTCAGGTTGAAACGCGTGCAGGTACGGCCGTGGAAGATGCAGACATTGCCATTCCCCAGCCGCACGCCGGTGTCGACGAAGTCGTCCGGTACGCCGGGCCAGTGCGCGGCCACCCCAAGCGGCCCCACGTCCATCCGGTCGAGCGCCATGTCGAAGCGGTAGTACTCGCGCCCGAAGAAGAAGTACGCCTTGCCGTTGTCTGCGTTGAGGGCGCCGCCCGCATGACTGGTGTCGCCCAGGCCCGTCGTTGGCCAGCGCCGCCATTCGTCTGAAATCTTCTTGGGCCAGCCCTGCTCGACTTCGTTGGCGGCGATGTCATAGCGCCAATACTGGTCGTCGGCGAACAGGTAGATCTTGGGGAACGCCATTGCGGTCGCTCGCTGCTGCCCGGCCGGATGTGCCCCAGCCGCCGATGACGTTACTCCCTTCGTGCGATGGCGTCGTTGTTTATTTGCCGAGTCTCCTGGTGGTCTTTGCCCATGGACTGTCACCCCGCCGCGCGCTATTGTGCGACGCAGCAATCGCGCTTCAGGGCTTCACGGAAAAGCCGGGCGCCGTTGGCCCTTCGGGGTGTTCGGAGTCGCTTGAAACGCGGGGTGTCGTCGGATGAGTCAGGTGAAGGAATGGGCAGGGTCTGGCGATCTCGACGACCCGCGCCCGCAATCCCTCGGCGAAGAAATCGCCAATGCCGTCAGCCACGGCGCCGGCGCCTTGCTGGCGGTGGCCGCCATCCCGGTGCTGGTGGTGAACGCGGTGGCCGGCGGCGGGCGGCCGGCGGAAGTCGTCGGCGTCGCCATCTTTGGCGTCACCATGCTGCTGATGTACCTGTCGTCCACGCTCTACCACGCGTTGCCGGCCGGCCCTCGCGGAATGGAGTCGCAGGCCCGCCTCACCGCAAAGCGCGTGTTCCGGCTGCTGGACCATGCCGCCATCTATCTGCTGATTGCCGGCACCTACACGCCGTTCGCCCTGGGCGTGTTCCGGGACGATTGGGGCTGGCCCATGTTCGCCCTGGTGTGGGGGCTCGCGTCGGCCGGCGTGCTGCTGAAGTGCCTGGCCGGCACGCGCCAGACCGTGCTTTCCACCCTGCTGTATCTCGCCATGGGCTGGCTGGTGCTGGGGGCGGCGGGGCCGCTGTTCACCTTGCTGCCGACCGCCGGTCTCGTCTGGCTGGTGGCCGGCGGGGTGGCCTACACCCTGGGCGTGCTGTTCTTCGCGCTGGACGAGCGGGTGCGCTACGCCCACTTCACCTGGCATCTGTTCGTGCTGGCCGGCACCGGCTGTCATTTCTGGGCCGTGCTCGCCTACGCCTGACCACCACGGCCATCTTCCGCCCCGCTTCGCAATGGAGTAGAACGGGTGCCTGGCAACCCGTGCGGGTGTTGAGCCCGCTGCACCCATGAGCAAGCTCGCGGTTCGTCTGCTGGGGGAACTCGCCTTGAGCAGAGACGGCGCGCCCGTGCCGCTGCCGCAGTCCCGCAAGACACGGGCGTTGCTGGCCTACCTGATCCTGAAGCCCGGGCCCGAACGGCGCGAACGCCTGTGCGAGATCTTCTGGCAGATGCCCGACGACCCGCGCGGCGCCCTGCGCTGGTCGCTCAGCAAGCTGCGCGGTCTGGTGAACGGCGATGGCGTCGAGCGCCTCCGTGCCGACCGGGAACGGGTGGAGTTCGTGCCGGGCGAGCACACCGAGGTCGACGTCCTGGAGCTGCGCGGCCGGGTCACCGGCGGCATCGATGCGCTGGGTGTGGAGGAGCTCGCTGGCATCGCCCAGGCTCTTGCCGGCGAGCTGCTGGCCGGCCTCGATCTGCCGGATCAGGAGGATTTCCACTACTTCCTGGCGCGCGAGCGGCAGCAGCTGCGCGATCGCCGCGCCGAGGTGCTGAGAGCGTTGGCGGGTCGGTGCGCCTCCGCGCCGGCGGCGGCCGTGGAATGGTTGCGGGCGCTGGTGGAGACGGATCCTCATGACGTCGAATCCCATCGCCGGCTCATCGAGGCGCTGGCCGGCGCAGGGCGGCGCAAGGAGGCGGAGCGCCAGAAGGCCGTCAGCCTCGCCCAACTCGGTGACCTGGCAGTTGCGGAGCGGATCGCCCTGCAGCGCGCCGTGCACGTGCGTCCGGTGGCTGCCGAGCAGGGTTCCCAGCCATCGCTGGTGCCGGCGGGTCAGCAGATCCGTTTCTGTCAGACGGTGGACGGCGTTCAGATCGCCTATGCCACCGTCGGGGAAGGCCCGCCGCTGGTGAAAACCGCCAACTGGCTGAACCACCTGGAGTTCGACTGGGAGAGCCCGGTGTGGCGCCATGTTTTCCGCGACCTGGGCGCGGGCCGTCGGCTGATCCGCTACGACGCCCGCGGCAACGGCCTCTCGGACTGGGACACCGACGATTACTCGTTCCAGTCCATGGTCAGCGACCTGGAGGCGGTGGTGGACGCCTGCGGTCTCGAGCGGTTTCCGCTGCTGGGCATCTCTCAGGGCTGCGCGGTCAGCGTGGAGTATGCGGTGCGGCATCCTGAACGGGTGTCGCATCTGGTGCTCTACGGCGGCTACGCGCGCGGCTGGAACCGCGTGAGCTCGTCCGCCCTGGCGCGCCAGGCGGAAGCGATGCTGACCCTCGTGGGCATGGGCTGGGGCAAAGATAACCCCGTGTTCCGCCAGATGTGGACCTCGCTGTTCATGCCGGATGCTCCGGAAGAGAATCGCCTCTGGTTCAACGATCTGCAGCGACTCACCAGCTCGCCGGAGAACGCCGTGCGGCTGATCCGGGCCTGCGGCGAGGTGGACGTGCAGGGTCGGCTTGGGGACGTGCGCTGCCCGACCTTGGTGCTGCATGCCCGGGACGACGCGATGACGTCGTTCAACGCCGGCCGCGGGCTGGCCGCCGGCATCCCGGGGGCACGCTTCGTCAGCCTGGATTCCGCCAACCACCTGCTACCGGAGACCGATCCCGCCTGGCCGCGGATGCTGAGCGAGATTCGCGCTTTCCTCGCGGAGGCCGACTGCTGAGCTGCGCGTCGGCCGGCTCATGGGCTCGACCGTGGTTCGCCACCGGAGCAGATGGTGACACCCGGTGAACCCGGCCGATTGACATCGGAGTGCGGCCGGACGACGCTAAGCGACCACCGCTGGGGAGTGGGAGAGACATGTAACCCGGGCTCCGCCGAGGTTCGTTGCGGCGCGACCTCTACCGGCCCGCGCGTGTTGGCGACGCATGACCATGCGAACTCAGACCGAACGGCTGCGCGCGATTCAGCGCGAGCTGAACGTCCAACCGGACGGCGTGCTCGGCGCCGAGACGCTCACCGCCCTCGAGCAACGCCTCGGCATCGGCGCCGACACTGCAGCGCCGCCAGCGCCTGCCGGCGCGGGTTTGCGTCTGACGAACAGGGGCATCGACGCCATCGTCGGCTACGAGATCGGCTCGAGGAACTACTACGAGACCCGGCTGCGCCGGCCGACCTGGCCTGGCGGCGACTCCGGCGTCACCATCGGCATCGGCTACGACCTGGGCTATCAGACCCCGCAGAAATTTGAAGCCGACTGGCAGGCGGATCTGCCTGCCAGCAGCGTCGCGAGGCTCCGCCAGGTTTGCGGCAGAACAGGCAGCGACGGCAAACGCGCGACGGCCGACGTCGACGACATCAGCGTCTCCTACAACGCGGCGAAAGCGGTTTTTTCCCGCACCAGCCTGCTCGACTACGCCACCAAGACGGCCCGGGCGTTCCCCGGCATCACCGAGCTCGCGCCGGATGTGCAAAGCGCACTGGTCTCTCTGGTGTTCAATCGAGGGGCCGGAATGGAGGGCGATTCCCGCCGGGAAATGCGCGAGATCCGGGAGCACGTGGCGGCCGGGGACTGTGCCGCCATCGCAGACAGCATGGAATCCATGAAGCGGCTGTGGGAGGGGAGAAACCTCGACGGCTTGCTGAAGCGCCGGGACGCGGAGGCGGCGATGGTGAGAGGCGCCGAGCGCCACTACGACGACGATGAAATCGTCCTCGTCTGACCACGCAGGCGGGTAGCCGATGGCCGGCGTCTACCGCAGCGCGCTCACGGTCATCGAACGTCACGCGGCAACCTTGCTGGCACGGGACACCGTGCAGGTGCGTGTTTTTTCCGGCGATGGCCTGAGCTTGGCCACGGTCGGGCTGGCGACAGGCGCACCCGCCGCGCGCTTTCGACTGCCGATCGAGCGGCTGACGGCGCCGCGGGAGGTCACCGTCGCATTGCCAGGCCGGCCCGGAGCCGGTGCAACGGCGCGCCTCGATCGCATCCGGGACCGCCTGCGGGTGGTGGTGAGCGCCGCGTTGCGGGCGATGGGCGAGGGGGCTCTGCGACCAGGGCCGTAGATCAACGACGTGCGGGAGACGGGCATGGGACTTTTTCAGACGGCATTCAAAAAGATCGGCGAGGGTCTGGCCGACGCGTCTTCCCTGGACGTGGTGACGTTCAAGGGGAGCATCGTCGCGGAGCTGAACGCGAGCAACATGCCGGACAGTTTTCAGGCGGTGCTGGATCTGGCGGCGAAGAACACCGACATCAAGGTGCGTCTGCTGGCTTCGACCCAATCGAAGCTGGACGGTGACGTGTTGGTCTACTTCGACAACGCCATCACCCCGGACGAGGCATCGGCCCACAACGAGCTGGTGGCGCTGGCGCAGAAGAACCGCGAAGCGCTCCTCGACTTCCTGCACCGGGTGGTCGGCGGCGACGTCGGCTGACGACCAGCGCTCATGCCGGAATCGGATCTCACGGAGCTTGCCGAGCAGCTCGACCGCAGCGTCGCGGCCGGCCATCTGCCGGACCCTGCGTACAACCCGTGGATCGCCGGCATCAGCCGCAACGCCGCGGACTCGCGCGCGTACCTGTGGGCGCTGCGCAGCCGGCTGATTGCGCTTGGCTATCTCGGTGAGAAGGGCAACCGGCACTCGGATCAGATCGATCCCCGCTTCGTCGCGGCCGTGCGGCGCTTTCAAGGTGACATCGGTGAGCGCGCATTGCGGGCGGACGGATGGGCCGGGCCGAAGACGTGGGCCGTGTTGCAGTCCCTCGTCAGCTTCGAGGACGGTCAGGAGCCCCGATTCTGGAACCTTGGCATCGAGCTTGAGGACTGTCCCGCCGTCGCGAGAGCCGCTTACCTCCGCCTCTGGGTCATGGGTTTCTTCCCCGACTGGGAACGCTTCCGGCTGCGAACGAACGTCGCTGCCGGCCTCGACAATCCGCAGTTCCGCACCGCGCTCGCGCGTTTTCTCGGTTTCGCCCAGGCGCTGGGGCTCGGCGCCGGCGACCCGGCCGCGGGACCGGCGCTGGATCTGCCGACGCTCTCGCTGCTCTTCAATCACGACCGGATCGTCGCGTCGCTCGCCTCCGAGCGTTTCGCGGCGGTGGCGCGTTTCGACCGCCAGCTCGACGCCATCGCGCGCATCGAGCTCTGGCTGCACGGCTACGACTGCGAGCCGGGGCCGCCCACCAAGCGCACCTATCGCCGAGGCCCGCCCGGGCGCCAGGTGACGCGCCGGGTCAGCAGCCAGCAGGTCGCCATTCGCGCCTTCTGGCAGGACGCGGACGGCACGGACCCGACCACCGATTCGGTGAGCCGGTCGCTGTTCGCGGAGTTCGCTGGAGACCTCGATTCGGCGCCCCCGGACCAGGATCAGATCGATCGGGTCGTTGCCGCCATCGACGGCCTGAACGAGCGCGACAGCCAAACCTTCACCCAGCGATTGGCCGCGCTCGGCTCGGCCATATGGGACGGCGTCAGACGCATGGTCAAGGCCATCGGGCGGTTTCTCCGTCGCGCCGGCCGCTCCGTCGAGACGATGCTGAAGAATCTGGCCCGGCTGGTCGCCCGGCAAGCGCGCCGCTATTTCCACCTGTTCGTCCGCGCCGTCGACGTCGTGCAAGGCGGCGTGGACTACCTGCGGAACACGTCGATCCCGCGCGAGCTGCCCGCCGAGGTGTTCGTCTGGAGGGGCGCCGATTTCGACCATCGACTGATGATGGCGCCCGACTGCTCTGCCGCCGCCAGCGGACCGTTCGAAACCTATCGGTTGAGGTCGGCGCAGTTCGACGCCGCGAGCGTCATCATTGGCGAATCGATCGAGATGCTGCGCGCCATCGCCGCCGCCGCCACCGGTGCCCTCGCCGGGCCGCTGCTCTGGCTGCGCGCCATGCTGGCGCTCGGCAAGATCCGGCATTACCTGGACGACGTTCGCGAGGCGCTGGCGACCCTGGACCAGTACGAGGTGACGGGGACGTACCAGCAAGCCGTGATGCGGTTCGACGTGGCCTAGCGCTCGAGCGGGGGCGCGTGCCGCCGTTGACAACGCGTCACCGCTTATGACGTGGAGGTTTGCGATTATCACTAGGTGAGGTTTAGCTATGAGTATTCGCAACACTGGAATGAAGCGCAGGCCAACCCATCCTGGCGAGACGCTCCGGGAAGACTTCCTACCGGACTATGAGCTGTCGGTCTCACGACTGGCCGAGGCAATCGGCGTATCGCGGCAATCGGTTAACGAGCTTTTGCGAGAGCGCCGGAGCGTGAGCCCCGAGATGGCGCTTCGCCTGGGTCGGCTGTTTGGCAACTCGCCAGAGTTCTGGCTCAACGCACAATGCGCGGTCGATCTATGGGACGCCGCGCAGGCTTTGAAGGATGATGTTGCACGAATTCGTCCGTTGGATGCCGCCTAGCAGGGATTCAGACGGATCTGGTGGCGGCCGGTGCCGTGATTATCCCCCGGTGCTCGACCTGCTCGCCCGATAGCGCGACGTAGCGGTTAGCCCGATAGTGGCGCGACTCCTGCTTGCCTGGCTGACTGGTTCGGCCAACGGGGACGTTCATGTTTTTCGAAAGTTGGTATGCTCTGTGGCGCATCGTCGTCGTCGGCGTCCTCGCCTACTCCGCGCTCGTTGCGCTGCTGCGGGTGTCCGGCAAACGTACGCTCACGAAGCTCAACGCGTTCGATCTGGTGATTACCGTCGCTCTCGGCTCCACGCTGGCCACTATTCTGCTGTCGAAGCAGACACCGCTGGCGGACGGGGTGGTGGCGCTCGCCCTGCTCATCGGCTTGCAGTTCGTCATCACCCGGCTGTCGGTGAGCAATGGCACGTTTCGCTCAATCGTCAGAGCCGAACCGCGACTGCTCTTTCACCGGGGTCAGTTTCTGCACGCGGCGATGCATGACGAGCGCGTCAATCAGGACGAAGTGCTGCAGGCCATGCGCAGCGGCGGATTCGCCGATCCCGACGGTGCCGAAGCCGTGGTGCTGGAGACCGACGGCAGCCTGAGCATCATCCCACGCAGCGAGCAACCGGCGGCCACCCTCTCCAACGTGTCCTGACCCGGGCGTCCATGATCTTCGTCCTATGACTTGGTTACAACGCTTCGAGTGCCGCCTGCGCGCGCTCGGAGCGTCGCGCTACCGGATCTACGAGCGTGGTCAGCGCGTTCTGGCTGGCGTGCTGGCGAGCCGCGGCTACCGCCGGGCCGACGAGGTATCGCTGGTCGCCGAGTCCTCTTCTGCGCCACGAGGCACGGCAGTTCGGCTCCGGCCGGTGTGCAGCGTGGAGGATTGGGCGGCGAAGCTCGATCTCCACCGCGGCGGCACGCCCGGTCCTGACGGCCATACGGTTGCTGTCGGGGCATCGGCACCGCCTCTGGCCTTGATGGAGCTGGCGGCCGCCGAGGGGGCCCGCATCTTCGGCGCGCTGGCTGCAGCCGACGGTCCGGCTCTGGACATGTACCGACGCACGGGGCTGGTGCCGGCGGGCTGCCACTCGGAATGGGTGCGTGCGCCATGAGTGACGGCGTGCCGACGATCGGCCGCGCCGATAGGGGCGCCTTCGATCGCGATGGCTTCCTCACCGTGCGCACTTTGCTCTCAATCGACGAGGCGGACGCCTGCCGGGAGGAATGCCAGCGTCTCGAGGCGCGCCCGGAGCTCTGGCACGAGGTCGGCTCGGCGGCGCCGCACACCGACGCCGCCGGTCGCCCGCCCCTCCCCTTCCCTCCCCCCTTGGCGCGACCACCCGAGGCTGGTCTCGTTGCTGTCGGCGCTGATGGGCCAGACCGCGGTGATGTTCAAGGAGAAGCTGATCCTGAAGCCCCCGGGGGCCACCGGCTACCTGGCGCACCGGGACTTTTCGTACTGGGAGCACCGGGGAATCGCGCCGGACGAGCTCATCACCCTGATGCTGGCCATCGACGTAGCCGATGCAGAGAACGGAGCCGTGGCCTTCTACCCGCGGGCGCATCGGCGCCGCCTGTCGCCGGCCAGGGCGGAGCCGAGGGACCTCGACCCCGCCGGGCTCGCAGAGCTGCCTCGGGAAGTGATTTGCCTGCAGCCGGGCGATGGCGTGTCTTTCACTCGCTCACGCCCCACGACAGCCGGCGTAACACGTCGCACGCCAACCGCCGCTGCTGGTTCACCTCGTGGGCGCCGGCGAGGCATGCCGGGAAGCTGGCCAGTATCTACCCGCGCCCCACCTCGTAGACGTGCTGGGCTGGTTCGCTTTTCCCATGGCACCGTTCATCCGCTGGCACGATGACTTCCGCCGCTGGGGACTGCTGAGGTTCCTGCACATCCGTCTGATGCGCGCCGTCAGCGCGTGGCTGACCCTGTGCGCGGTGGTGGTCCGGCGCCTGAATCCGGCCCCGGTCGTGCCGGCGCCGCCTTGCGGCATCGACGTGCGGTTGGCAACGGCAGAGGATCTCGAGCGAGCCTGCCGCCAGCCGGAGCTGAAGCTGTCCCGGGACTGGGTACGTGCGGCGCAGGATCGCGGCGACATGTGCGTCGCGTCGTTCGCCGGCGAGCGCATGGTGGCTTACATGTGGCGATCGTTCTCCGCCGCGCCGCATCTGCACGGGCTGTGGGTGCACTTCGAAAAGCCCTACCGTTACGGCTACAACGCGTTCACCCTGCCCGAGTTCCGCGGCCGACATCTTTCCGAGGCGATGGGTCCCATCCTCGACCCCCATTCGCTGGCACACGGCTTCACCCACGCCATCTCCTTTATCGAATCGCACAACTATTCTTCGCTGGCGTCCGATATGCGCCGTGGCAGCGTGTGTGTTGGCTGGGTGGGTTATGCGCGTCTGTTCGGACGCGTGTGGCCGTTCCGCTCGCCTGGCGCCCGGCACCACCGCTTCGGCTTCTTTCCCCGTCCGAAACGGCTGGCGGACGGGGCCATCCCACCGCCTTGAAACCATTTGACCGCTGCCTGACGCTGGCTCCGCGGTTCGTGCGTTGCGACGTTGAGGTGCTGCCTCGCGCCTCGAAACGAAAAAAAAAGGCGGCCTTAAGGCCGCCCTCGCGATCGCCGAAGCGGCGCTTACCCCTCTGCGCCCCCGAAGGTCCACTTCAGACCGAGCTCGATCCGCCGTCCCAGCGGATCGCCGATATACGGATCGTAGCTCAGCTGGTGACGCGCTTCCGAGGGATCCTCGTCGAACAGGTTCACGACCGATAAGGACACCATGGTCTCCCACGGACCGTTCCAGTTGGCATACAGGTTGTGCGAGTAGAAGTCGTCCACGTGCTGACCGAAGTTGATCGTCACGGGGTTGCCCGCCGAATCGCTGACCACCGGCTTTGCCCGGTCGTCGTCGACGCCCTGGACGTAGCGGAGCTCGTAACGAAGGTTGAAGTCCCCGAACGCGTAGTTGACGTTGCCGATGGCCCGCCACTCCGAGATGGTGCCGGGGAACCGCTCGTAGTTGGTGAAGCCGACGGCGTCGTAGGCGGGCAGGATCTGCACCCCGCCGAAGGAGAAGGCCGACTGGTCGTACTTGTCCACGTAGGTCGCATCCAAACCGACGGTGAGCGCGCCCGGCGTCAGGTCACCGAAATCGTATTGCAGTGAGATGTCGTACCCGGCGGTCTTCACCGGTGAGCCGTTGACCACCGGCGCAATGATCCGCTGCATCTGGTTGGCTGTGGTCACTCCCTGGGTGCAGGTGTTGTTCTCATCGAAGACGACCAGATCCCGCAAGGGATGGCCGCAGTTTGCGAATTGGTCCCCCGAAACCTGGCCGCCGCCCGGGTTGTTGCCCACGGCATTAGAAATAGCGGCATAGGGCACCGTGGTGATCTGATCGGTGAAGTCGTAGTTCCAGTAATCGACGATGCCGCGGAATCCACCCAGATCGAGAATGATCCCGATGCTGTAGGTATCAGCCTTCTCGGGGCTCAGGTTCGGGTTGCCGGACAGGTCGATCGACCGGTACTGATTGGCGGCGGCCGGGATCGGCTGCAGTCCGGTGGCCTGCAGCGCGCGGTTGACCGGGGTCGGGCCACGGAAGGTCGAGCCCGCCGAACCGCGCAGCGCGAGCCAAGGGGTGGCCTGCCAGCGGGCCGAGATTTTCGGATCGGTGGTGTCGCCGGTGAGGCCGCCGTAGTCCTCATAGCGCAGCGCCAGCTGCACATTGAGGGTGTCGAGGATGGGGACCGCCAACTCGCCGAACACGGCGTAGACGGAATCGTCGAGCCCCTGCGGAATGAACTGTCCCAGGAAGATGAACGGGCCGGTGTGCAGCGGGCAGGTGGTATCACCAGGCATCGGACACGGGGTTACGTCGGCGTTGATCAGCGGATTGTTCGGCGCCTCGCTCTCGTACTCGATGCGCCGGTACTGGCCGCCGAAGGCCCAGCCGATGCGCCCGCCGGGCAGCTCGAAGCCGCCGATCTCCCCGTTCAGCACCGCGTCGGCGACGAACAGCGACTGAGTCTGAACGATGTCCCAGCGCTCGATCATCCAATTCTGCACGTCCAGGGAGTTGGCGTTGTCTGCCACGTAGCCGGGATTGACTGCGTGGTACGGGCCGCTCTGCGGGACCGCGTTGGCGAATGGATTGAAGAACAGGCAGGTCGAGCCGGGCTGACTATACGGAATGCCGTTGCAGTCCGGACCGCCGAGGCCGTCGAGGGCGGACTGCAGGCGGGTGATCATGGTATCCACGCCCGAGCGCTTCATCTCGGACGTGGAGTAGGTGAGCCCGACGTCCCAGCCAATGCCGTCCATCCAGCCCTCCGACAGCGTGCCGTTCAAGCTCGCGGATGTCCGCCACAGGTTGTAGGAGTTGTGGTTGAGCTGACCGCCGTTGCCGCCGGTGAGCCCTGGCACCCCGCCCCAGCCGTTCGGCCGCCATAGGTACAGCTGCATCGCCTCCGTGGCATCGATGACGCCCTGGTCGAGGCCCGCTTGCTCCAGCGCCGTCAGCGCGCCCGGGTTGTTGGAGAAAGGCGATGGATTGGCCGGGTCGTCGTGGACGAAGAACTGAAACGCGCCGGGACCGTTGGGGCCGGAGGTCGGCGGATACGACGGTGACGTGCGGTAGTTGGGTAGCTGCGTTTCCGCCCACAGGCCCTCGACGTGCAGCTCGACCCCGTCCGCGATGTCGCTATTGACCTCGCCGTAGACCTGCTGCTGCTCGGTCTCCTCGACCAGGTTGTCGAACGGGACGAACGTGAAACGGCACGATACCGGGTCCTGGTAGCCTCCTAGATCGGAGCAGTTCGCGTCGATCGTGTTGCCTGCGACCGGGGTGCCGGTGGCGTCGTAAGGGATGAAGGTTCCCGGGGTGCCGAACGCCGACCAGCCGGTCGGGTTGGTCAGATACGGCGGCACCGCCCAGTCGCGGTCCGTGGACCGCAGCTCGGAGCGGTGCTGCTGGGCGTAGGAGAGCAACACGTTTGAGTTATCACCCTGCCAACCCCAGTTGGCGCTCCACTTGTAGTCCCCGTCTTCCTTGTCGATGGCCGAATACTCGCCGTTGAGCTCTAAGCCGTCGAGATCACGACGGGTGATGAAGTTGACCACTCCGGCGATCGCGTCCGAGCCGTAGGTGGCCGCGGCCCCGTCCTTGAGCACCTCGACCCGACCGATGGCGGCGATCGGCAGCAGGTTGGTATCCACCCCGGCCGGCCCCTCGGCGGGGGTATACGTCGTCCGCCGCCCGTTCATGAGCACCAGGGTGCGCATGCCGCCGAGCCCGCGAAGGTTGACGTTGCCGGTGCCGATGGTGCCCTGATTGGGTCCGAACTGGTTGGTTTCACCCATGATGCCGGTGACGTAAGGCATCGCCCGGATGAGATCGAGCGCTGTCGGGCTGCCCCGGGCCTCCATCTCCGCCTGATTGATCACGTCCACAGGCAGCGCCGCATCCTCGGGAGTCCCGCGGATGTACGACCCGGTGACGATGACTTCCTCGACGACCCCAGTACCCGCCTCTTGCGCCGCCGCGGAGACGGCCCATGGTGCCGCTCCCAGCACCGCAACGAGAGCCCCCAGCGGGGGCCTCCATACTCCTCGCTGACTACCCATCGCCTCATCTCCCCTCGTTTTTGACGTGGCGGGATGGATTCCAGCACCAACCCGAGCTTTATACAACACAATTAAAAGGGCGCATGACCTGGCAGATCCTGCTGCCGTCATGAACGCACCTTGTTCGCCCGTCGGCCGGAAGCGCTCGGGCGATGTCTCGGCGTCATAGTCCGGCGCGTCGCCTGGTCAACTCTCATTCCGCAGACCTTCGCTTGCCCGGCCCATGATGTCGCGAATCCGCAGCACGTAGCCGATGGCTTGCAGTGGCGGCACGTACGCCGCCTCGTCGGTGGAGTCCGGCACCGCGAGCACGATGTCGATCATCGGCTTGGCGGCGAGCCCCGGAACGGACGTGGGCCCGCGTGCTCGACCAGCTCCACGCGGCTGCCCATTGCCTGACGGATGCGTCACCGGATTCGTCTGCTCCGGCGCCGTTGCCCGCGGCCCGGCTCCGCTGGCGGCGACCATGATTCCACTGTCGAGGGCGGAGGAAGCCGCGAACGTCTCTTCACTCTTGGTTTGCTTTGTCTGAGCGCCTTCTTTGCGATCTGCCGCAAGTATGGGTCCCCATGTACCGCAAATCGCTCCAGATACGGGACCGCTTCCGCGGCCTTAAGGCTACTAAGGCTCTCCATTGCGGCAGCGCGAACGTTCTCGTCTTCAACAGGCAATCAGAATAGGGATCGTAGAGAATCCCGCAGCGGCGTTTCGTTTTCATGCCGCAAGAGCTGGACTCGCGCGCGCTCAAACCGCTGTTGCGCGGCGAATTGCCAACGCGCCTCAGGCACAACCCCCTCGACTTTGATCTCCGCAGTCTATGCACGAGATGGCGCGAAAGACCAGGCGTGCGAATGCGGCAACGTCAGCATCGGCTCGACCGACGATACGGTCGAGCACGGCCGTGGTATCGTGCGTGCACGGCTACAGTCGATCGTCACATGGTCCAAGCGCGCCTGATGCACACCGCCCACCAACAGTTCGTCGAACGCTCGAAAGTCAACTGGCGGCCCAGTTCTCCCGACAGCCCGATCACCGCCATGTGGATCGGCACGGGCGAGTCGAACGGGCACGATGAGATCGCCTGGCCCAGTCCGCTGGCGCGCCTCTCGATCAATTTTGGCGAAGCCCATGAGGCGCTGGCCTCCGGTACCCGGCTCGAACAGGCCTGGATCTCGGGGCCATCCCTTGCGCCACGAGTCACCGGGCTGCCCCGTCTCTACCATAGTCTCGCCGTACTGCTGCGCCCGGCCGCAGTGGCCTCGCTCATCCGCACGCCGGCCCACGAGATTGTCGACAAAACCGTGCCGCTGGATCTGCTCATCGGAAAGCGAGATGCAGAGGGCCTGTACAGCCAATGCGTTTCAGCCAGCAGCAATGACGAGTGCTTTACCCGTGTCGAAGCCTGGGTACTGGCGCGCATGCAATCCAGAAAACATGGCATCGAAAGCGCCGCTCCACCTTATCGAGCGCACGAATGGCCGGGTGCCGATCGCCGCCGTGCGCGCGCAGTTCGATGCGTCCCGCTGGTCGTTCGATCGCGACTTCATGGATCGCATCGGCATGCCGGCAAAGCGCTATGCACGGCTGATTCGGCTGCACCAGGTGCTACCGCTCTTGAAGAGCGAACTGGATCTCGCGAGCGTCGCCATTGCTACCGGCTTTTATGACCAGGCGCACCTCGCCAAAGAGACTGCCGCGTTCTGCGGCCACACGCCACTCGGACTCAGGCAGCTGAGTTCGCCTCATGGCTACACGGCGATGATCGCGGCGGATCGCTAGCCCACCAGCAATTTTTACAATACCGGGATCGAACCGCATGCGAGGATGTCCTCATGCGCACATTGGAGGACTGGCCGTGGATCCATTTGTCGATACCGCCGAATTGCCAACCCGGGAGGTTCGGCCCGGCTGGCACGGCCGCTTTGTTCACTCGGCAGCGACGACCTTCGCCTACTACGACTTCAGCGCCGGGTTCGACGTGCACGAACACCATCATGCGAACGAAGAGACCTGGCACATCATCAGTGGCACGCTCGACGTTACCGTCGGTAACCGCACGCAGCGTTGCGGGCCTGGCACCGTCGCAATGGTTGCACCGAACCAGTCTCACCGCGTGATCGCCGTCACCGACGGCACGGCCATTGTCGTCGACTCACCGCGGCGCGACACCATCGGAGGCATGCCGACATGATCACACCGATCGACCTCGACACGCCCCGCGCGCCTGGGCCGAGGGTGGACAATTGGCTATGACGGACCACGCGGCCCGCCCGGTCGTCAGATGACGCGCCGGGTCAGCAGCCCGCAGGTTGTCATTCACCCTCTTTTCGCCCGGCGCGGTGCGCTTCGGCCGCCTTCATGGGATCGTCGACCTGGTGCAGGTGCTCGATCATGAGCGTCACCATCGGCTCTCCATCCGTCCAAAGCTGGTGGAGCTCGCCCTTCGGCCAGAGAACGGACTCGCCGGCGTTCAGCGGCGATGTGTCCTCGCCGACGAGCACGTAACCGGAGCCTTCGAGGCAAAGCACGTGGCAGTCCCAGGGGGCATCGTGGGCTTCGAAGGACGCCCGCTCGGACGAACCGTAGCTGTGCCACCAACAGACGCTTGTCCTGCAGCAATACCCGGCCGTCGATCCCGATCGCGCCGTCGTTCGGGATCGGGTGCCAGTCGGGCCGGGGAAATGGTTTGGTGTTCATGGGGGGCGTCACGGCCGGAGAGTCGAACTCTGCCACGGACGTGCGGTGACCGCTACGGTGAGAAACGAGGTTAGGACGTTCGGCGGGAGGTACCGCTGGGAGGGGAGGGGGAGGGGATTGCGGCACCCCCGCCGAAGCGTGATGCAAACGTTACCTCTGGTAACACCGGATGGCAAGAGTCTTTCTGCAACGATGTGTTTCCAGACGTTGCAGTGTGCATCGAGCCTGCGCGAGGCACTACTAAGGGCGGCCCGGGGCGCCGGAACCAGCCGGAAGAGCCATCCAGTGTCGCTGAGCGCCATCGGAAAACGCTGTGGTCGGCGCCATCCCCAGACGCCCAGCCAGGGCGCGCGACGGGGTGTTTTCCGGCTCGATGAACGCTTCGATCTCGCGGACGCCGGTGCCGCGCACCCACTGGATGGCGGCCTCTGAGGCCTCGGTCATGATTCCATTGCCCCAGTGTCTCGGCAGCAGGTGATAGGCGAGCTCAGCGCAGCCCTGCAGCGAGTTGAAGCCGACGGTTCCTGCGAATACCGCTTCCGAACCTTCCCGCAGCACCGCCCAGCGCAGGCCCCAGCCAGCGTTCGCCGCGTTCAGCCAGAAGTCGATGATCCGGTCGCTCTGGGCCGACGTTGCCGCGGGCACGTCGATGACGTTGCCGTCGTAGTCGATCACCGTCCCGGAGAATCGGCATACCTCGGCATCCGACCAGAGCTCGAACATGCCGCCGGAATGCGCCAGCGACAGGGGCTCCATGATCAGCCGTGGCGTCGCAAGTGTCGGGATGTTCAAGCGGGTCGTCCTGGCGGCGAAAGGCTGACGGTACCCGTTCCGCGCCACCGATTCATGCGCCCCGTGGGCGGGCGGTGCTGGCACGGCCATTGCGCCGGACGCGGGCGAACGCGATCCGGAGACGACTCATGATAGAAGCCTACAGCTGGGCCACTCCGAACGGCGATAAGCTGCACATCATGCTGGAGGAGACCGGGCTCGAGCACCGCCTGCACCCGGTCAACATCGGCGCAGGCGATCAGCAGGCGCCCAACTACCTCGCCATCAATCCGAACGGCAAGATTCCTGCCATAGTGGACCTCGAGGGGGCGAACGGACGTCCGCTTGCCATCATGGAATCGGGCGCGATCCTGATGCACCTGGCGGGTAAGGCCGGAATGCTGATGCCCACCGCGACGCCGGCCCGCTCCCGCTGTCTGCAGTGGCTGTTCTTCCAGGTGGGCCACGTCGGGCCGATGTTCGGCCAGGCTCACTACTTCAATCAGTTCGCCCCCCAGCGGGACAAGTTCGCCATCGACCGCTACGAATCCGAATCGGCCCGCCTGATGGGCGTGCTCGATCGCCGGCTGGAGCAGTCCGAGTACCTGGCCGGGCCGGACTACAGCATCGCCGACATCGCCGCCTGGCCGTGGGTGCGCTCCGGCGCGGGCGACCTCTCGCTGGATGACTATCCGGCGGTGGCGCGCTGGGTGAAGGCGGTGGGCGCGCGGCCGGCCGTGCGGCGGGGCATCACCTGGATGCGGGAAGCCTAGGGAACAAAGCAACCCAGTTGGCGGATGTTCAGGCGATAAATTCCTGAGCGTCCGGTCTGAAACTCGTGTAAAGTGCTGTCGCCGATTGGGACGCGCGGTCAGCGTCCCCCTCCAGGCCTCGCCGGCACCCGCCGGCACCATTCGAACAATACCTCTCGCTCGTGACCGCTGCAGGCAAGATGCCTGCAAGGCGAGTCTTTTTTTCTCCAAGGGATAAATTATTCATGTCATTTCAGGACCTCGGGCTCGAGCCCGAGCTGGTGCGTGCTGTGGCTGCCAAAGGCTACACCGCGCCGACCCCCATTCAGAGCAAAGCCATCCCCGCCGTGCTGAGCGGCCGCGATCTGGTTGCCGGCGCCCAGACCGGCACCGGCAAGACCGCCGGTTTCGTGCTGCCGCTGCTGCAGATGCTGGGCGCTGCCCGGGGCAAGCGGCCCCGGGCCCTCGTGCTGACCCCCACCCGCGAGCTCGCGGCGCAGATCGCCGAGAGCGTCCGCGACTACGGCGCCCATAAGAACCTGCGCAGTCAGGTGATCTTCGGCGGCGTCGGCGAACGCAAGCAGATCGACGGCCTGCGCGCCGGCTGCGACATTCTGATCGCCACGCCCGGGCGCCTGCTCGACCTGTGCGGTCAGCGGGTGTGCGATCTCGGTGACGTGCGCCACTTCGTGCTGGACGAGGCCGACCGCATGCTCGACATGGGCTTCATCCCCGCCATCAAGCGGGTGGTGGGCATGCTGCCCACCGAGCGGCAGAGCCTGTTGTTCTCGGCGACCTACACCGACGAGATCCGCAACCTGGCGGCGCGGATGCTGAAGGACCCGCTCACCGTCGAGGTGGCCGCGCGCAACACCACCGCCGAGCGGGTCGAGCAGATCGCGTTCCGCGTGCCGAAGGAGCAGAAGCGCCATCTGCTCGTGCACCTGTTCGACAACGGCGTGGGCGACGAGGGGCCGTGGACCCAGGTGCTGGTGTTCACCCGCACCAAGCACGGCGCCAACCGGTTGACCCAGCAGCTCGAGGGCGCCGGCATCCCCGCCGCGGCCATCCACGGCAACAAGAGCCAGTCGGCGCGGGTGAAGGCCCTGGCGGACTTCAAAGCGGGCAGGATCACGGCGCTGGTCGCCACCGAGGTCGCCTCGCGCGGACTCGACATCAAGGAACTGCCCCACGTGGTGAACTACGAGCTGCCGAACGTGCCCGAGGACTACGTGCACCGCATCGGCCGCACGGCGCGGGCAGGCTCCACCGGGGCGGCCGTGTCACTGGTCGCCGCCGACGAGGCAAGCCTGCTGCGCGACATCGAGCGCACCATGCGCCAGCGGGTGCCGTTCATGCCGACGCCCGAGTTCGCCATGGCGAATCCGGACCCGGCGCCCCGCGACCAGGTTCGGGACGCGGCGAGGGCGCCCAGGCAGCGCACGTCACACCAGACCCATAGGTCGCACGACCGTGGCGCCTCGCCGCACGACCGCGGCGCCTCGCCGCACGACCGCGGCGCCTCGCCGCACCGCCGGGACGATTCGTCGCGCTCGGGCGGCGCCTCGGGCCGTGCCTCAGGCAATGGGTCGGGGAAAGCGTCAGGCAATGGTTCAGGCAGAGCCTCCGGCAATGCTTCAGGCAATGCTTCAGGCAATGCTTAGGCATCCTCGGCCGGCGGCCGCGGTCGGCGAGGGCGCCGGCCGGGTACCCAGACCGCCGGAAGCGGCGGTGCCCGCGCCAGCGGGGGACGGCAGCGCAGGCGTTTCGGCTGATCCACCCATCGCCTCGGCAGCCAGCCTCCGCGCTGGCTGCCTGCCTGGGCAGTGCTGGTACGCGACTCGCACGGTGTTGCGTGAAGCCTGGGCAACCACCATGACGAAAACGCTTCTCATCGACCCAACCTACCCGGCAGCCGTCCACGAGGCAGCGTCGTGATCGTCGGCAGCCTGCTCGACACCGACCTCTACAAGTTCACGATGATGCAGGCGGTGCTGCATCAGTTTCCCGGCGCCGAGGTCGGCTACCGGTTCCAGTGCCGCACGCGCGGCGTCGACCTTCGGCCGTGGGCGGGCGCCATCCGCGATGAGATCGCCGCGCTGGCGGGTCTGACCCTTCGCGAGGACGAGCTCGACTACCTCGCGAGCCTGCGCTTCATGAAACCGGACTTCATCGACTTCCTGCGTCTGTTCCGGCTGCAGACCCGGTACGTTGACGTGCGCACAGATACCGGTGAGCTGGAAATCGAGGTCCGCGGGCCCGTGGCTGCACACGATTCTGTTCGAGGTGCCGGTGCTCGCCATCGTCAGCGAGCTGTACTTCGCCGGCCAGCAGACGCCGGCCGTACAGGCCGAGGGCCGCCAGCGGCTCGAGGCGAAGATCCAGCACGTTCGTGGCCATGCCGACCGGGACGGCTTCCGCTTCGTCGACTTCGGCACGCGCCGGCGCTTCTCCGCCGCCTGGCAGCGCGAGGTGGTGGGCCGCCTCGCCGAAGCGCTGCCCCGCCACTTCGTCGGCACCAGCAACGTGGCGCTTGCGCGCGCGCTCGACCTCACCCCCGTCGGCACCATGGCCCACGAGTTCCTGCAGGCGGCCCAGGCGCTCGGACCGCGGCTGGTCGACAGCCAGAGGTTCGCACTGGATGCCTGGGCTCAGGAGTACCGCGGCGACCTCGGCATCGCCCTGACCGATGTCGTCGGCGTCGATGCGTTCCTGCGGGACTTCGACCTCTACTTTGCCAAGCTCTTCGACGGCGTGCGCCACGATTCCGGCGATCCCGTGCGATGGGCGGAGAAGGTGCTGGCCCATTACCGCGACCTGCGCGTCGACCCGCGCGGCAAGCACTTGGTGTTCAGCAACGGCCTGGACATGCCGGCCGCCCTCGAGCTCTACCGCCGCTTTCACGACCAGGCGAGGCTCTCGTTCGGCATCGGCACGAACCTCACCAACGATCTGGGGCCGGCGCCGCTGAACATCGTCCTGAAGATGACCGAGTGCAACGGTCAGCCGGTGGCGAAGCTGAGCGATTCGCCAGGGAAGACCATGTGCCGGGACGAGGCGTACCTCGCTTACCTGCGCAAAGTGTTCGGGATTCCCGCGCCCTGACCCCTACCGGAGACGCCACGCCATGACGACGGTCCGCACGAGCAAGACCCATCCCCTGGACATCGCCGCGGTCGACACGCCGGGCGGCGGCCGAATCGGTTTGACCTTCTGTCCGGGCAAATGCGATCTGCACGCCATGACGGGGCCGTGCCAGCGCGATCTATCCATCGACCTGCGGCGGATCCTCGAATGGGGAGCACCGGCCCTGGTGACCCTGCTGGAGCCGCAGGAGTTGACGTTCCTGCGAGTCGCGCAACTCGGTGAGCGTGCGAGGGCGCTGGGGCTCGAGTGGCTGCATCTGCCCATCCGCGACGGCTCCATCCCGGGCGCGGAGTTTGAGCAGCGCTGGCCGCGTGCCGGTGCTCGGCTGCGCGATCGCCTGGAGCGCAGACAAGGAGTCGTGGTGCATTGCCGCGGGGGGCTGGGCCGCACGGGCCTGGTTGCGGCCCGGCTGCTGGTCGAGCTGGGAGAGCCGCCGGAGCGTGCTCTGGCGAGGGTACGTGAGGCTCGTCCTGACGCGGTCGAGACGTCTGAGCAGGAATCCTACGTGCTGGGCCTGTCGACGCGGGAGTGAACCTCTCGGGCTACGTCGCGGAAATGCTCGTGGTGGCGCGGCGCTACTCATCGGGGGCCGCGTTGCTGGCCACCAGGATGCTGCAGGCTACCCGGTTCAACAGTGACTGCTCCGGCGATTCGCTCCACCAGCGCACGCGCCGGCCGCGAGACCGATGCGCGACGACGACGAGGTCGGCGCCAATGCGCGCAGCGACCCGGGGAATGTGCTCGAGCGGGTCGCCAACCGCGAGCTCGCCCTCGGCGCGCAGGCCACGCGCCGCCAGTCGGCGGACGCCGTCTTCCAACAGTTCCCGCGCCGTGTCTTCCTCGCAAGCGACGAGCTCGGGGGTGATGCCTTCCGGTACCGACGTCGAGGTCAAGCTGCGGCAGATGGCGAGCAGGTGCACGTCAGCGCCCATGGCCGTGGCGAGATCGGCGCCTTCGCGCAATGCCCGGCGGCCATCGGCGGTGCCGTCGTAGCTGAGCAGAATTCGTTGATACATGGTGTGCTTTACCCCGTATGGATCTCGGCCGCGGCCGAGGTTCCGATGTGCAGTGGCAGGTTGGGGTCTTGCTTGACGATCGCCACCCGTGCCGGCACCCGCTGGGTCACCTTGACCCTCCCCGTCGCATTCTGTGACGGCAGCAGAGAAAAAGCAGTACCGCTGCCCGGGGCTGACGCTTTGCACCCGGCCCGACGTTTCGCTTTCCCCCGCAGCAACGTCGTCCTGGCGCCCGGAGTAGCGCACCATGAAGCCGCCGCCGACGGTTCCTCCCCAATGCAGGCCGACCCCAACATGGTAGGGCGGAATGCGCGGGACGTCCCCGCCCTGGCCAATCGTGGCGCGTACATAGTCCGCCAGCGCGACGCCGTGACGACTTCCTCGATGACCTGATTGCTGTCGTTGCTGTTCGACGACGTCTGCGCATGCGCGCTGCAGACACCACCGAGCGATGCCAGCGCAAGCGCCGCATTCTGCCATTGTCCGTCGAGCCCAATGAAAAGCCGATAGATTCAGACGAGGAGAGGTGCGCGGCCGTTCCAGCTATAGGAGATGCTCGAGGCGACGGCGATCGGCGTGCTTTCGAGAGAAAAGCGGCTCGAGCTGGCGACGCCGACTGCAGGCGGCGTGTGGATGCTCGTTACGAGCTGGGTGGCGCCTGCGCCCAGAATCTGACACAGCGGGCAGCTCGCGGAAGGTGACGATCGTGCACAGCGCCAGAGCGCGCCGGCGGGTACTTCGAGTAACCGAGAGCGTGCACACCATCGTTGGTCTCGCCGATCACGGTCACGGTCACGTCATGGAACTCTGCTGTCATTGCGGAGGTCGCGGAACGGAAGTGCTCGGCCTCCGCGACTCGCCCTCGACCATCAGTTGAACCATGGAGTCCCCAATGAAGTTGACCAGATCTTTTGCTGGCTGTGCGCTCGGCATGGCACTTTCCACAGTAGCGGCTTCTGCGATGGCGGCAGAGCCAGCCATCGCCGCTGCCGGACACCATCGTCCCTACGCACCCGATTTCGGTGTGTTGCGCGATCGCTTTCTCGACAATCACTCGCAGCGGTACTTCGGCGTTCTCGCGCCATTGCCAAGATCGTCCACCGAGAGCGTCGACGCGTCGGTCGCCCAGGCCTATCCCTTGGCGCTTGTGACTGCCGCGCCGGGCCTGCATGCCCGGGTCGTCGCCTCCGGCCCGGGTCTCGCCCCGAACATCGACATGATGGCGCTGTGGCCGCCGCGGCATCCGACCTACCTGATTGCCTGCAACGAGCAGGATCCGGCGAATCCGGGCATCCAGCGGATCCGGCTGTCCGACGGCTATGTCCAGACCATTCTCACCGGTACCGACTCGTGCGACCCCGTCCATGCGACCCCCTGGGGCACGCTGCTCGTCGGTGAGGAAGCGGGTTCCAGCGGCACCGTTCTCGAAATCATTCACCCGCTGCGCACCACCGGGGTGGTGTACGACCGCGAAGCGGGCACGTTCAGCGGCAAAGATGCCGGCAACGTCACCGAGCGGCCTGCGCTGGGCCACCTGGCCTTCGAAGGCGTCGCGGTCCTGCCGAACGGCGTCGTCTACTACGGCGACGAGAATCGGCCTTCCGAAGGCACGCCCGGGGGTGCCTACTTCAAGTTCGTGCCGACCATGCCGAGATCCGGCTGGAGCTGGGTGAACAGCCTGGCCGAGTCGCCGTTGGCTGACGGTACCGTATATGGCCTGCGGCTCGGCCTGCGCGACGGTGGAACCGACTACGGGCAAGGCAGCAACAAGGGCCTCGGTGCCTGGGTGGAAGTCGAAGGCGCCTATGACGGCGACCTGCGGGCCGCCGCCGCGACATTGTCGCTGACCGGCTACTACCGTCCGGAGGATGCGGCCGTCGACGACAAGGCGCTGAGCGGGGCAAAGTCCGCCTGTGCGGCAACAATACCGGCAACGAAGAGTCGAACCACAACTGGGGTGAGACCCTCTGCCTGACCGACGGCACCCTGGACGAGGCGGCCGAGAACACCGCCCAGCCCGAAGTTCAGCTTCTCGTGGTGGGCACCCCACAGTTTGCCATGATGGACAACATCGCCTATCAACCCGGCCGCGGCAACTGGCTGATCCAGGAAGACGGCGATGCCCCGGCTTCGACGTGGACCCCCACAACAACGACATCTGGTCGTGTCTGGACGACGGAGCAGACGACGATTCCCTTTCCGATGGCTGCATCCGGGTCGTGACGTTGAACGATCTCACAGCGGAGACGACTGGCGGGTTGTTCGATCAGTCGGGCCGACGCTACTACTTCAGCGTGCAACACAACGTAACGGGCTACGGTACCATCGTCGAGTTGACCGGCTGGCACTGACCCTTCGATCGTCGACACAGCGGCGGGCGCCCGCGATGCTGCAGGCGCCCGGCGCTTGTCGATACGCAACGTTCACTCACTGATCCAGGCGTTCCGAGCTAGGATAGCCGCGTCTTTGCAGCAAGCGAGTCCAATGCCATGAGCACAGACGAGATTTCGAATCGGCCGGCTCGACCATGTGCACATCCGGGTGCCGGACCGGGAGGCGGCGGCGCGTTGGTACGCCGAGCACCTCGGGTTCGAGCCTGTTGAGAGGTTCGAGTTCTGGGCGACGGGCTTCGAGGGCGGGCCACTCCAGATCTCCGCCGACGGCGGGCAGACGATGCTCGCGCTGTTCGAGGCGACCGAAGCGCACCCGATGATTCCGCAGAAAACCGGCGTCGCCTTCAGCCTGGCAGCCGAGGACTTCATGGCCTTCGCGCGCTCGCTCCCCTGTGACATCAACAACCCCGCGGGCACGCCGCTCGAGGTAGACGAGATCGTCGACTTCGACATGTGCTGGGCCTTCAATCTGGCCGATCCATGGGGAAATCAGTACGAAGTCAACTGCTACGACTACGCGCGCATCAGGAATGATCTCATCGAGGCGGACGGCGTCGAGCCGGTGCGCTACTGGCCGCGCGAGCTGTACACCGCGTACCGAAACAGCTGAGGACGGCATGAGCTGTTCGAGGCCCGCAGTCAGGCGCAGAATTGCCGACCCCGGCGCTCCGCCGGCGGCAGGAGTCGATGATGAATCTGATCGATGCTCGGGTGACCGCGCGCACGCCACTCGGCGCCACCCTGGACGAGAGCGGCGCGGCGTTCCGTACCTGGGCGCCGGCCGCCCGGGAGGTCTACGTAGTGACGCGGCCCGACCTGCATGACGATTGGTCGGACCCGGCGCCGCAGCTCACCAAGCCGCTGATGCCGCTCGGCGACGGTACCTGGGTCGGCTTCGTGCCGGGTCTGGTGGATGGCGACGAGTATCTGTTCTGGGTTCGCGGGCCGGCAGGAGGCAGCGACGGATTCAAACGGGATCCCTGGGCACGGGAATTGTGCGGCTACCCGAGTTTTCCCGGCTGTCCATGCCTGCTGCGCCCATCGGCTTCCTATCCCTGGCACGACGGCGATTGGCGGCCGCCGCGGTTCCATGAGCTCATCATCTATCAGCTACATGTCGGCGTGTTCTGGGGGGTGGACGTGGAGGCGCCGCGATACGGCAAATTCCTCGATGTCGTCAGCCGCATCCGTTACCTGCGCGATCTCGGCGTCAACGCAATTCAACTGCTGCCGATTCAGGAATACGACGGCGACTTCGGTCTCGGCTACGCCGGTCTGGACTTCTTTTCGCCGGAGATGGCCTACCAGGTTGAAGATCCCACCGAGCTCGCCGGGCACCTGGAGTGGGTGAACGAGTTGCTTGCCGAACGAGGCCGGCCGCCGCTGACGCCGGCGGACCTGGCTAGTGGGGCCAACCAGCTCAAGTGTCTCGTTGACCTCTGTCATCTCAACGGTCTCGCCGTCATCTTCGATCTGGTCTTCAACCACGCAGGAGGCGGGTTCGACGAGCGAAGCCTCTGGTACTACGACCGGCAGCCCTATGGCGACGACAACCGGAGCCTTTACTTCACCGACGCGAGCTGGGCCGGCGGCAAGGTGTTCGCCTATTGGCAGAACCCGGTACGTCAGTATCTCATCGACAACGCGCTGTTCTGGCTGAACGAGTATCGAGTCGACGGCATCCGCTACGACGAAGTCACGGTCATGCATCACAATGGCGGCGACGGTTTCTGTCGCGACCTGGCCGGTACGGTTCGCTACGCCAAGCCCGAGGCAATTCAGATCGCCGAGTACTGGGACGGGGACAGAGCTTTCCCGGTCATCGCCGCACCCGACGGCCTGGGTTTCGACGCTGCGCTCGGCGATTCGCTGCGCGACGCCGTGCGCGGCGTGTTGGCCGACGCGTCACAGGGCGCCGGGCCGTCGGTGAGTCTCGGCCGGGTGCGCGATGCCCTGTATCGGGCGGCGGGGTTCGGCGCGGCGTGGCAGGCCGTTCAGTGCCTGGAAAATCACGACGTGGTGCGCTGGGACTACGACCAGAACCGCCCGCGCGCCCCGCGCGTCGCGGCGCTGGCGGACCCGTCCGATCATCGCTCCTGGTACGCCCGCAGCCGCAGCCGGGTCGCCACTACTCTGCTCCTGACCGCGCCGGGCATTCCCATGCTGTTCATGGGCCAGGAGATCCTCGAAGACAAGCCGTGGCACGACGACATCCGCTTCTGGTCACAATTCCTCATCTGGTGGGACGGCATCGAGCAGGATCGTTCCATGGGCGACTTCCTGCGTTTCGTGAAGGACCTGGTTCAGCTCCGCCGGCGCTGCCCGGCACTTTCCGCGGAGGGCGTGCGCGTTCCACAACTGCACGAGCAGGACCGGGTGATCGTGATCCATCGATGGGTAGAGGAGGAGGGGCGTGACGTGGTGGTCGTCGCGAGCCTCAACGAGCGCCCGCTGAACGACTACCGGGTCGAGATGCCCTGGCCGGGGCTATGGCAGGAGATCTTCAACAGCGACTTCTACGACGGCTTTCCCAATCCGGCCGTCGTGGGAAATGGCGGAACCGTCCTGGCCGATGGTCCGGCTGGCAGTACCTACTCCCACACGGCCCGGCTCTGCGTGCCGGCGAACGGAGCCATCGTTCTGGCTCGTCACTGACGACGTCAATATCCAGCCGCCGCCCTGCGCTCGGACAGCTCCGCCAACGTCGCCACCACGAGCTTGCGCTCCGCCGTCTTCACCCGCTCCTCGAGCGTCTCGGCGTCGTCGCCGGGCCGTACCGGCACACGCACCTGCGCCAGAATCGGCCCCGAGTCGTAGTGCTCGTCCACCAGGTGCACGGTGGCGCCGGTCTCGACCTCGCCGGCGGCGAGCACGGCTTCGTGCACCTTGCGCCCGAAGAAGCCCGCGCCGCCGAACTTGGGCAGCAGCGCCGGATGGGTGTTGACGATGCGGTTCCTGTAGCCGTCGAGCATCCGCGGCCCGAGCTTTTTCATGTAGCCGGCGAGCAGCACCCAGTTCACGTCCGCCTCGTTCAACGCCTGGACCATGGCGGCGTCCAGACGGTCCGGGTCGGCGTGGGTGGCAGAGCTCAGATGCAAGGTCGGCACGCCGGCCGACAGGGCGCGGTTGATGGCGCCGGAGTGGCTGTTGTTGGAGATCACCAGCACCACCCGGGCATTCAGCTCGCCGGAGGCGCAGGCGTCCAGCACCGCCTGCAGAATCGTGCCGGTGTGCGAAGCCAGCACCGCAAGCCGCGTCATTCCGCCACCCGGAAAATCGCGGTGTGAAAGATCTCCGTGGTGATCTGCTGATTGCCGCGGACGTAGGCCAGGTAGAGCTTCACGAACTGGTGGCCCTTGCGCTCCCATTTCTCGAGGGGCACGGCGCGCACTTCGAGGGTGTCGCCGACCTTCACGAGTTCGTGGAAGCGGATCTCCGACCCCACGTGGATCCAGGCCGGCATCACGTACTCGCGGGTCAGCGCGCGGTTGGCGATGCCGAGTAGCCAGTGCGGATGCGCCGCCGTGCGGTAGACGGCCAGGTCGTCGTCCACCTGCTCGGTGAAGGTGCGGTTGCCGTCCTCGGTGATCTGGAAGTGCCAGGGCGTGAAGGGCTGGCCTTCGATCACCGTGTCCCAGATCATCTCGATGCGGTCGGGGTCCTTCTGCTCGCCGCCGAACACGCTCTGGTCCTCGGGCCCGGGGGGCGCGCTGGGGTCGCTGGTGAGCTCTGCGAGGAGGGTGCCTTCAGGGTCGTAGCAGCGGGCCAGGTAGCGGCCGGTCTCTTCGCTGAGCTCGACGCTCAGCCGGTCGCCCTGGTAGGCGGGCTTCAGGAAACGCACGCTGCTGGACGACTGGGTGAGCCACGCCTCGCCCAGGCGCTCGACGATGGGATGGGTCAGATAGCCATATACGGCCACGCCCGGCACCAGCCCGCCGCGGAAGCCGTAGCGGCGGGCCACGTCGTCGTTGTGAATGCGGTTCTCGGAGGCTTCCGAGTAGTTGCGGGCGATGACCTGATAGGTTCCCATCGGCGGCGCCGTCTCGCGGTGGGTTCGGTCGGTATTCTGCCCCAATCGAGAAGGCCCGGCACCCCGGGAGCGGTACTGCAGCGCGGCGAAACAGGCTAGGCTCTGCGCCTCGTGAGCGCTTTGCAGGACAAACATCGGCTGGTCATCGTCACCGGCAAGGGCGGGGTGGGTAAATCCCTCCTGGCGGCCGCGCTGGCGGAAGCCTCCGTGCGCCGCGGTCTGCGCACGCTGCTGGTGACTCTGAACGTCCACGACGAGCGTCATCCCATCCTCGGCGTGCCCCTCGGCTACGAGCCGCGGCAGACGTCCCGCGGCTTCTACGTCAACCGCATCGAGCCGTTTCAGGCGGCGGCCGAGTACGCGACCTCCCGGCTGCCCCTGGGCGCCCTGTACCGCACCTTCTTCCGCAGCCGCGCGTTTCGCGAATTCGCCGCTGCCGCGCCCGGTTTCGAGGAGCTGGCGTGTCTGGGCGAGCTCTACAAATTCAGCACCGATCCGGCGTTCGACCGGGTGGTGTTCGATGCCCCGGCCACCGGGCATCTGAAAAATCTGCTCGCTGTGCCCAGCGTGGTGCTGCAGACCGTGCGGGTCGGGGAGTTGAATCACAACGCCCGCAGAATCGAGGATCTGTTGCTCGATTCGGAGCGCTGCCGGGTGGTGGTGACGACGCTGGCCGAGGAAATGCCGGTGACCGAGGCGCTGGAGACCATCGCCCTGTGCCGGGACCGGATGCGCATGGGGCTGGGTCCGGTGCTGGTCAATCGGCTGATCGGGCGGCGGTTCTCCGAAGGCGAGATCGAGCGCGCGGAAGCGCGGGTGCGGGCCGGCGGATTGTCGGCGACGGCGGAGCAGGCCGTGCAGGCGGCGCGGGACGAGCTGACAGAGCAGGCGGCCCAGCAGCAATCGCTTCTGCCGCTCCGCCAGGCCGCCGTGACCCTGGTCGACGTTCCGCGCATCGTGCAACGGCATTACGATGCCGATGCGTTGCTGACCGAGGCAGCCGGATACATCGCCCCGGCGCTGGGCCGCCCCGCCGCCGCTGCTGTAGCTGCTGGTGTGGGAGCGACCTCCCGGTCGCGATCCGAGCCCCCGCAATCGGGGCCGGGAGGCCCCTCCCACAGGGAACCGGGGCCAGGAGGCCCTTCCCACAAGCAATCGGGGCCAGGAGGCCCCTCCCACAACGTCCCTCTCGACCTGCCCGCGCTGGTCCGCGGCCACCGCGTCATCGTCTGCTGCGGCAGCGGCGGGGTGGGCAAGACCACCAGTGCGGCGGCGCTCGGGGTATTGGCGGCCCGCGCCGGGCTGAACGTTCAAGTGATGACCATCGACCCGGCCCGCCGGCTGGCCCAGGCCATGGGGCTGGATATTCTGAGTCACGAGCCGCAGACCGTGCCCCTCGATGCGCCCGGACAGCTCTCGGCCATGATGCTGGACAGCAAGCGTGCCTTCGACCGGCTGGTGGAGATCTATGCGCCCGATCCGCGCGTGCGCGATGCCATCTTCGCCAACCACTACTATCAGCAGCTTTCCACCTCGCTCGGCGGCTCGAAGGAGCTGGCGGCTATGGAACGGGTGCTGGAGGTGGCCGCTGAAGACGACCACGACCTGCTGATCGTCGACACCCCGCCGTCTCAGCACGCGCTGGATTTCCTGAACGCACCGGAGCGCCTCATCAAGCTGCTGGATGGCTCGATGCTGCAGTGGCTGCTGCGCCCGTACGGGATGGCGGCGCGGGTTCAGTTCGACCTGTTCCGGCACTCCTCGGCGACGGCGCTCAAGTTCCTCGAGCGCATCACCGGCGTGGGGCTGCTGGCCGATCTATCGGATTTCCTGCTGGCGTTCTCGGGGATGTTCGACGGCTTCCGCCAGCGCGCTCAGCGGGTCGGCGCACTGATGCGGGATCCATCCACCGCGTTTCTGCTGGTGTGCGCGCCGGAGCCGGCGAGCCTGTCTCAGGTGGAGCTGTTTCGGTCGCGTCTGGCTGGCGAAGGGATGACGGTCGCCGGGGTGCTGGCGAACCGGGTGCATCCGCCACCGGGTGGGGCGGACGTGGCAGCTGATGCAGCGCGAGTTCCGGAGCTCGGCGGCGAAGCGCTCGCTGCCCTGGCGGCGGCCGGTGATCCCGCGTTCTCCAGCCGTCCTCTTCCGGACCGTCTCGCCCGGGCGTGGATCGACGCCGTGGACGCGTGTCTGGCCGACCGGGAAGCCCTCGCCGGCGTCGCGGCGCTTCCGCTGCACACGGTGCCCCAACTCACCGGCGACCTTCATGGCATGCCGGACCTGGCACGCTTCGCCGACCTGCTCGCGTCGTGACATTGCAGCGGAGCCGGCAGGGTGGGAGCGGCCTCCAGGCGGCGATCTGCCGGCTGCAGGAGCGATCTTAAGATCGCGACCGGGAGGTCGCTCCCACAGGTCGCTCCCACAGGTCGCTCCCACAGGTCGCTCCTACAGAAAGGCGGCTAGCCTTGGCGCTGCATCGCGTGCACGTCGGCCGCCGTCAGCGTCTTGCCGCCGATGGCCCAGTCGCCGCTTTCCACCTCGTGAAAAGTGACCCAGGTGACGCCGCGCATGCTCTCGCCTTCGACGCTGACCATGGCGTCGGTGATGTTCTCGATGATCTTCTTCTTCTGGTCTTTCGAGAAGACGTCCTTGATGGCATGTACTTGTACGTGAGGCATTTCCGATACTCCTGTCTGGTTGGTTTGGCGGGGGATGCGAAACTCCCTCCGACAGGCGCATCATGCGCACTGCCCATGGCAAGGCGCGTGGTAAGCCGCGTTTGAAGATGCCCCCCGATCGAAATCCAGCTCATCGGTCCCCTCAGGGTGATGGTGGACGGTGCGGAAGCGGAGCTTCCGCGGTCCCGGAAGGCGCGCGCGTTGCTCGCCATGCTGGCGCTCGAGCCTTGGGATCATTCGCGGGCGGCACTGTGCAGCCACATCTGGCCGGAAACCGACGACCCGCGGGCCGGCCTGCGCTGGAGCCTGTCGCGGCTGCGCGGCGTGCTGGGGCCGAACGCCATCGTCAACACGTCCGGCGGCGTGCGGCTGAGCCCGGAGCACGTGGTGACCGACGTCGCCCGGGTCGAAGGTCTGCTGGAGGAGGCTGCCACGGCCGCTTCGGCGCCAGCCTCCGGGGACACCGTCGCCTTCCTGCGTGATCATCAGGGCCGCTTCTCCGCGCTGCCGCTGGCGGACGTCGACGCCCGCATCGGCGTGGAGTTCGAGCTGTGGCTGGAATCCCGGCGCCAGGCGCTGCGCCGCCTGCAGCAGCGCCTGCTGGGCGTGCTGGTGGAGCAGCTGGAGGCCGAGCCGGAGCAGGCCATGGAGCTCGCGCGCCGGCGCGTGGCGATCGACCCGTTAAACGAAGCCGCGGTGGTCGATCTGCTCCGTTTGACGTTGCGGTGTTCCGGACGCCGTCAGGCTCAGGCGGTGCTCGAGCAGAGCCGCGACAGGCTGCGCGCCGCCGGATTGCCCGACGCCGGTTTGCTCGCTGCCTGGCGGCGGATTTCGCAGCCGCCGGCGGACGCGCCCTCCGTTCCCTTGCTGGAGCCGCCGGAGCTCCCCCGCCCGGAGCACGCACTGCCGCAGAAGCCGTCGGTCGCCGTGCTCGGCTTCCGGAATCTGGGCGACCGCGAAGGCGTGGTTCTGGCCGAAGGGCTGTCCGTGGACCTGACTTCGAGCCTGGCGCGCCTGCAGGGGCTGTTCGTCATCGCCCGCGCTTCGGCTGCCAGATTCCGCGCAGACGAGATGTCCGCCGGCGAGATCGGCCGTGCCCTCGGCGTGCGCTACCTGATTCACGGCACCACCGAGTGCCTCGGGCGGCGTCTGAAGGTGACGGTCGAGTTGGTGGAATGCGAGCGCGGTCAGGTCATCTGGTCGGAGCGCTTCGATCGCGCCATGGACGATGTTTTCGAGGTTCAGGAGCAGATCGTCGACGCCGCGGTGTCGGCCCTCGAGCCGCAGATCGATCTGGCGGAACGCGAGCGGGCGCGGCTGCTGCCCACCGGCAACCTCACCGCCTGGGAGTGCTTCCACCGCGCCATGTGGCACACCTTCCGGTTCACCCGCGCGGATACCGAGGAAGCGCGCCGGTTGCTCCTGGCCGGCGCTGGCGCAGGATCCGAACTTCGCCCGCGCTCACGCCGGGCTTTCCTTCAACCACTTCTCCCGCGCCTTCCTGGATGCCTCGGAAGACCCGCAGCGCGACATCCGCCAGGCGCTCGATTGCGCGCGGGAGAGCGTGGGTCTCGAGCCCCGGGACGCGTTCGGCCACTGGTCACTGGGCCGGGCCCTGTTCCTGGCGCACGAACACGATCAGGCGCTGACGGCCATCGACCGAGCGCTCGCCACCAATCCCAACTATGCCCAGGGCCACTACGCCCGCGGCTTCATCGGCTGCCACTCGGGGTTGTCGCGAGAAGTCTACGGCGATCTCGATATGGCGCAGCGGCTGAGCCCATTCGATCCGCTGGTGTTCGCCATGGAGTCGTGTCGCGCCATCTCGCTCGCCGTCACCGGCCGACCCGAGGAAGCCGCCGCCTGGGCAGTACGCTCCACCCAGCAGCCGAACGCCCACTTCCACATCTTCGCAATCGCTGCCGTCTGCCTCCAGCTGGTCGGCCGCCGGGAGGAAGCCAGCCGGCACGTGCGCGAGGTGCTGGAGCGCCATCCTGCCTATTCGCTGGCGGTGTACGAGCGCAGCTTTCCCCACAAGTCGAACCACGACCGCCGGGTGATGGGCGACGCCCTGCTGGCCGCCGGGCTGCCACCGTAGCCGGGAACCGTTCTTGTCGAAGGTAAAGAATTTTACCTGTCTAAGTCGACCGCGGGCAGGTCGCACTCGGAAGCCGCGATCAGAAGCCGCTAAACGTTGCGCCTGATCTGTGGTCGAATGGTGCAGCTTCGACTCTTGCTCGACTGGGAGGACCCCGCGATGAACGACGCAATTTCGACCCGTGCCCGTTTCCGGGCGTGGTTGGTCTGGCCGGTCCTCGTCGGCGCCGCCCTCGCCGGCTGCTCCGCGATGGAGGGCGTGAACGTGGGAGCGAGCATTCCGATTGGCGGCATGGTGAGCGTCGGCGCCAACAAGACCATCGGCAGTCAGGCTCCCGCGCCGACTCAGAAGAAAACGACCGAAAAATCGGGCGACTCGACCTCCGAGAAGCAGTGACGAGTTCGGTTGCCGGGGGGATGTTCCCGCGCCGTCGTCCGGCGCGTCACGAGTTCAGCCTGTCCGCCAGTCCCCGCAGCAAAGCCGCTCCGTCACCGCGGTAGGCACTGCCGTGCATGCACGCCAGGGTGCGCGGCTCCAGGGACGCCAGGCGCTCCAGAACCTCGCGCGTGTTTCCGCCGTGGGCGAAGTAGTCGAGGCCAGCCCGCATACGCTCGCTGGACTCCAGGACATCGCTGGCGAGCGGTTCGTGATCGCTGCCGCCCTGGGTGAATAGATCGCCGCAGAACAGCGTGCGCTCGCTGCGCTCGAACAGAAACCCGTTTTCCCAGCCGTGAGGTACGTGGGGCGCGTCGATCCACATGACCTGGTGGCGGCCGAGAGACAGCGTTTCGCCGTCCGTGAGCGCCCGGGGTGCACGGTCCGCCAGATCGCCGACGCTGGTCATGGCGGCAACCTGGCTGCATACCGGCACCGCCTGCGGCGCCGCTGCCAGAAAGTCGTTCAGCGCCCCGCACTCGTCCGCCTCTACGTGGCAGAACGCTACGTAGCGCAGCTCGCTGACCGGAAGCACGGAGTCGATGGCACTGCGCACGGCACCGAACAGACCGCGCAGACCGGTATGGAACAGCAGCGGCGCCTCGTCGAGCAGCAGGTATTGGTTGAAAGTGAAACCCCCGGGCGCCAGCTCCGGAGGCATGGCGGTGCTGATCCGGTACAGGTTCTCGCCGATCGGGTCGATTCGGGTCGTGGGCTCGGTCACGGGCTCTTCCCTCCGCACGCCGCAGACGGTAGCTGCAAGGTGATGGTTGATTGTGTGGCAATCGTAGCTCCCTTGGCGTGCGCTCCGCACTCAATTTGACCTGGAATCAGCAGGCCTTTGCTGATCGAATGCTGGGCAAGGCTATGAGCCCGGTCAGGATCGTGTGTTACACCATGGAAATTCGCGAGCTGATGCAGGCAGACGTCGAACGGTGCCGTGAGATTCTCTACTCACTTCCGCACTGGTTCGGCATCGAGTCCTCGAACCAGGCCTACGTCCAAAGCCTTTCCGAGTTGCCGGGCGCGGTAGCCTCCCACGGCGGCCGAGTGGTGGGCTTCATCGCCCTCGCCGAACACACCCCGAGCTCCGTCGAGATTCATGTCCTGGCGGTCGACCCGGAGCTCCATCGTCAGGGGGCAGGCAAAGCGCTGATTGGCTGGGCGGAGGCATGGTGCCGGGAACGCGGCGCGCATTGGCTTCATGTGAAAACGCGCGGGCCGTTGACGCCGGATCCGCACTATGATCCATCCCCGACGCGGAGCCGCCCTTCGCGGTGCTACGATTCGCACTTCGACTCCGGAGCACGTTATGAACTGGGATGCAATAGGCGCGATGGCGGAGGCGCTCGGCGCCGCGGGAGTCGCCGCCACACTCGTTTATCTAGCGATTCAGATTCGGCAGAACACCGCATCGCAGAAGACCGAGGCCTATGGCCGAGCGCTCGACCGGGTCGCTACGCTGCAGGGGCGCTTGGGCGAAAGCGATGAGCTATCGGATATCCTGCGGCGTGGGGTTACCGACCATCGCTCGCTGTCGCCGAACGAACGCGTTCAATTCACTTGGATCTTCTACGAAATGTTCACTGGCTTCGAGTTCATCTTTCACCAGGCCCAGAACGGTGCGCTTCCTCCTGAGGTGTGGACACGATGGCGCGACACTGTGAGGTGGTGGATTTCCTTCCCTGGTGTCCAGGCGTGGTGGGCGGCGCGCCCAGCACCATTCACGCCAGACTTCTCGAATATCGTCGACCTCCAGATTGTAGCGGGGCGTCCAGATGAAGTAGCACACGGCCGTTGGGTGGCCTACATCACGGAGTCTAATCCATAAAGCGCTTTCGACCAGTTGCGCTCGGATGCCGCCTTCGTTGCCCTGCAACAATCCGCCAGCAGTCGACCCGGAACGGCCATTCACATGCAGACTTGCAGGATTCGTGTTTAGATTGGAACGGTTCGCCTAGCTTATCCGCCTGTGAGGCGCCATGCGCCGCTCCCGATCCATTCTGGCACTAGTGGCCTGTAACAACTGATTGTGGACTGAGATGTCTACTCGGTGTCGGCGTACTTCCACTTCACGGGCTTCGGGCGCCTTGTTGTACTGGCGGATGTAGCGCATGAGCTTTCGGCTTCAGGTCTGGGACCGAGGTGAATATGCCTCGCGCGATCACGTCGCGTTCGATCTTGGCGAACCACAGCTCGACCTGGTTGAGCCAGGACGAGTAGGTCGGAGTGAAGTGCAGTTGGACGTTCGGATGCTCTGCAAGGAACGCCTTCAACCTGCTTGGTCTTGTGCGCGGACAGGTTGTCGGCGATCACATGGATCTCCTTTCCCGCGGCTGGTTGGCGACGATGTCGGTGAGGAACGCGACGAACTGCAGCCGAGGTATGGCGATCGGTCGTCTTGCCCAGCACTTCGCCCGGTCTTGGTGTTGAAGGCGGCATACAGCGACAGCGTGCCGTGTCGGAAGTACTCAAAACCGTGGCGCTCGGCGCGGCCCGGCGACAGCGGCAAGCACCGGTCCTTGCGATCCAACGCTTGGATCGCTGTCTTCTCGTCGACGCAGAACACGGCCGCGTGCTGCGGCGGGTTCAGATACAGCCCGATGATATCGGCCGCCTTGCTCTCGAAGTCCGGATCTGTTGGAAGCCATGTAACGCTCCAGCCGGTGCGGCTTCAATCCGTGCTTCGCCCACACCCGCGCCACCATCATGTGCGACACACCGAGCTTCTCCGCCAACCGCCGGCTGCTCCAGTGCGTGGTGCCGTCAGTGGGTTTCTTGCGCGTTGCATCGAGAATCCGAGCCTCCAGTTGCGGCGTCAGCCGGGTCGCCACGACTCCAGTCGCGCCCAACAAAGAACAGTCTCCATGACCCCTAGTGGCCTGCAACGGGTATTCGTGGACCGTAGGCAGCCTCCCGCAGGGCGCGGCCTGTGCGGCCCCGTGCTTCGTTGACGCCGCTTGACGTGGCGCTGGCCACGCCGGCGCGACGCCGCCTCGCCCAGGCACCGCACAGACCGCGCAGGAGTACACGAATGCCCGTTACAGGCCACTAGCCCAAGGGCGATTCAATTCACTCCAGCCTACCCCGGATTGAGTCCGATCAGACGTGGGCTCACGGACAACGATTGCCGTGGGCATGCTGAGCGCTCGTACGAGATGGGAGACGTCCGCTATTGTTGAGGGTTGTCAGATGCCTGCCAGTCGCATGCGGCGGCAGAGTTCGATGACCCCGCCGGCAGGCGTCAGATAAGCCTCAGGGGAGGAAACCGCGGGGTCGTGCCTGTGGGCGTGATGCGGCTATGGGGATTTGGGGAAAACGAAGGGTCGGACGGGATTCGGCGTCAGCTTCGGAGCTCGCGGTCCTGGGTGGGGTCTGGCCGGAGCAGGCACTGATGACGGCGTTCGGCGGGTCCGTCACCGGCGGTTGGTGCCGATGGTCGGCGTTTCCGCGGAAGCGAGCGCAGAGGCTCCCGCCACCGACGCGCGGTCGATGGTGGGTTGCGCTGCTGACGCTGGTCATGCCACGGCGCATGACGGCATCCTGACTGGTGGAGCGCGAGGCACGAGCGGACGATCGAAGGTCTCGATGATGAACATTGGGCCGCCACAAGCGGCGCAGACGTAGGGTGTGCTGGGTGAGTCTTCGGCCGGTGGCGAGTCGCCTGCCACTGAGCGCGTAACCGGTGCAGGCCCTGAAGCGCTTGTTGATCCACCGACTTCAGCGGCACCGGCTGAAGAACCGGATCGCCGCTCGCCCGCAGCAGTGCATCCGCATCGGCGGAATCGGTCTTGTTGCGCCGCACGTAGGGCCGGACGTACTGGGCGTGGAGGAGCCGTTGCGAATGGCCGTGACGCAGCGCCGTGCGGGCCCAGTGTGGCCGATCAACTCGCCCACCTGCCAGCTCCACTGGGATGTTATCCGCCCGGCGGTAGAGGGCGTCTATGGGCCGTAAGCCTGGGCGGGGAGCCAGGTGACCAGCGATTGCCAGTTGAAGAGGATCACCAGGCCGAGGAGCTGGAGGAGGATGAAAGGCACCACCCCGCGGTAGATGGTGGCGACGTCGATGCCCGGCGGGGCGACGCCTTTCAGGTAGAAGATGGCGAAGCCCACGGGCGGCGTGAGAAAGCTGGTCTGCAGGCAGACGGCGAACAGCACCGTGAACCATACCGGGTCGAAACCGAGGTTCACCACCACCGGGGAAACCAGGGGCAGGATGATGAGGGTGAGCTCGATCCAGTCCAGGAAGAAACCGAGCAGGAACGTAGCCAGCAGAATGCAGATGACGATGCCTTCGCGCTCGAACGGCAGCCCCAGCAGGATCTGCTCGATCAGGGTGTCGCCGCCGAGGCCGCGGAGCACCAGGGCGAAGGCGGTGGCGCCGAGCAGCACGGCGAAGATGAAGGCCGTGGTGCGGGTGGTTTCATGGAGCACCTCCCGGACCACGGCGGCGGTGAGCTGCCGTTTGATCAGCGCCAGTAGCAGCGCGCCGAAGGCCCCGACCCCGGCCGCTTCGGTGGGGGTGGCGATGCCGAGGAAGATGCTGCCGAGCACGGCGAGAATGAGGAACGCCGGCGGCAGGATGGCGCGGAACAGAGCGATGATGGCGGCCCAGTCCACCGGCTGGTGAGCGCCGGCCGGCGCGGCGGCAGGGCGGAGCCACCCGTACACCAGCAGGTAGGTGATGTACAGGCCGCCGAGCAGCAGGCCGGGGAATACCGCGCCGAGGAACAGATCGCCCACGCTCATGGCCATGCGGTCGGCCATCAGCACCAGCATGATGCTCGGGGGAATCAGGATGCCGAGGGTGCCCACCGCGCACACCGTGCCGCTGGCCAGCGCCTTGTCGTAGCCCTGTCCGAGCATGACCGGCAGCCCCAGCAGGGCGAGCAGGACCACCGAGGCGCCGATGATGCCGGTGGTGGCGGCAAGCAGCAGGCCGATCAGGGTGACGGTGATGGCCAGGCCACCGCGCAGGCGACCGAACAGCCGGGCGAAGCTGGTCATGAGCTCGCGGGCGATTCCCGATCGGTCGAGCAACAGACCCATGAAGATGAACATGGGCAGGGCGACCATCACCCAGTTGTCCATCACGTTCCAGATCCGGTCCACGGTGATGGAGGTGTAGTCCCAGCTCATGCCGACGGGCACGTGGAAGTCCACGTCGAGGATGATGGCGAACGCGGTGAACGCCACGGCGAGGCCGCCCAGCACCCAGGCCACCGGAAAGCCGCTGAACACCAGCAACATGAAGCTGGCGAACATCAGCGCCGCGAGGATCTGGTTTCCGGTCACGAGCGGCCATCCGGGGCGCGGAACAGGAAGGCCCAGACGCGGGTGAGGCGCGACACGGTCGCCAGCAGCAGCAGCACGAAGCCCAGCGGCAACGCGGCCTTGATGAGCCAGCGCAGCGGCAGCCCGCCCGGTGCCTGGGAGACCTCGCCGAGCTGGTAGCTCTGCAGCACGAACGGCACGCTGAACACCAGAACCAGGGTGATGAACGGCAGCAGCAACAGCAGGATGCCGTACAGCTCGATCCACGCTTGCCGGCGCGGCGTGAACCGCTCGTGGAGCACGTCCACCCGGATGTGTGTGTCAGCCTGATAGGCGTAGGAGATGCCGACGAGAAAGCCCACCGAGTACAGGTGCCACTGGATCTCCTCGAACTCGATGCGGCCCTCGCCGAACGCGTAGCGCAGCACCACGTTCAGCACGATGATCGCCATCAGGATCAGCCAGATCCACGAGATCCACTGGCCTATTCTGATCAGCCACGGCTCCACCCGTCGCGAGAACGCACTGTGGGGCAGCATCGCGTCAGAAGTCCCGGGGCAGATACGCGCGGGATTTCCAGTAGGCGTAGTCGGCGCGGAATTCGTTCTGGGAGGCGAGGATCCGCGCGAAATCCGCGTCTTTCGCCGCTTCTTCCGCCAGCACGTCCGCGGTGATGCGCTTCAGCTCCCGGAGCACGTCCGCGGGCAGGGTTTCCACCTTCACGCCGGAGGCGGCGAAGTGACGGACCACCGGGCCCTGCAGGCGCTCGGAGCGGGCGAGATTCCTCGTCACACCGGCGGTGCAGGCCGCCTCGAGCAGCGCCTGGGTCGAGGCGGGCAGGGCGCGCCAGCGGTCCAGATTGATGACGAGGTGAGCCGACGAGGACGGCTGGTGCCAGCCGGGATAATAGTTGTACGGAGCGACCCGGCTGAAGCCGAGCTTTTCGTCCACCGCCGGCTGCGCATACTCGGTGGCGTCGATGGCGCCCTTCTCCAGCGCCTGAAAGATCTCGCCGCCCGGCAGCATCGTCACCGAGGCGCCGGCGCGCTCGATCACCTTGCCGCCGAGGCCGGCGAAACGGATCTTCAGCCCCCGCACGTCGGCGAGGGAGCGGATGGGCTTGCGGAACCAGCCGGCGGTCTCCGGGCCGGTGATGCCGCAGAGCAGAATCTGCAGGTTGTACTTGTGATAGAGCGCCTCGCCGAGCTCCCGCCCGCCGGCCTCGAACCACCAGGCCGTGAATTCCCACGGCTCCATACCGAACGGCACCGCGCCGATCAGGGTGGCCGCGGGAATCTTGCCCTGGTCGTAGCCGAGCCAGGTGTAGCCGGCCTCCACCTTGCCGTCGCGGACCGCGTCGGTGATGGAGAACGGCGGCACGATCTCGGCCGGCTCGTACAGGTCGAGGCGGACGGCGCCGCCGGTGATGGCCTTCAGGGTGTCGCTGACGTACACGGCGTTGTCGCCGAGCGCGGGCAGGTTGGTGGCGAACGCCACCGGCACACGCCAGCGGAACCGGGCGCCGGCAGCCGCGCCGACGGCCGCGCCCGGCGTCGCCCTGTCCGCCGCGGCCGGCGCCGCCCCGCCGCCGGGTGGGCGCAGCGCCAGACTGCCGATGATGCCGGCGAGGAACGCCACGACCACGGCCGTCGCCGCAGCTCGATGGCTCAGCATGCCCTGACTCATGGTCTCCCCTGATCCCCCTCGTGGGGTTGCGGATTGTCGGAACAGTGGCCGGTGGTTGCAACCAGCCCCACAATTGCCAGGTTGTCTTTCCCGCCGTATTTGGCTAGTTTGTCGCGTTTTGCGCGACGCACCATGTCGCGTGAGCGTCGTTTAGAGGAAAAAACCCATGCTCATTGGTGTGCCGAAGGAGACCTGGCCCGGCGAGCGCCGCGTGGCGCTGGTGCCGACGATCGTCAAGAAGCTGAAGGCTGCGGGCTTCGAGGTGACCGTGGAGTCCGGCGCCGGGGTCGCGGCCGGGTTTCCCGACGCCGCTTTCGAGGAGGCGGGCGCCAGCGTCGCCCAGAGCCGTGAATGGCTGCTCGGCTCCGCGGACGTGGTGCTGCGGGTGCGCAAGCCAGGCGCCGACGAGGTGGGGCTGTTGAAGTCCGGCGCCGTGCACGTCAGCTACCTCGACCCCTTCAACGAGCGCTCGCTGGTGGACAAGCTCGCCGCTCAAGGCGTCACCGCCGTCTCCATGGAGATGATTCCGCGCACCACCCGGGCCCAGAAGATGGACGCTCTGTCCTCCCAGGCGAACCTGGCCGGGTACGTCACGGTGATTCAGGCGGCCGTTCACTCGCCGAAGATCCTGCCGATGATGATGACGCCGGCCGGCACCATCAAGCCGGCCCGGGTGTTCATCATCGGCGCCGGGGTCGCCGGGCTGCAGGCCATCGCCACCGCCAAGCGCCTGGGCGCCCGGGTGAAGCCTTCGATACCCGGCCGGTGGTGGCCGAGCAGGTGCAGTCGCTGGGCGCCAAGTTCGTCAAGATCGACCTGGGCGAAACCGGCCAGACCGAGCGACGGCTACGCCAAGGAGCTGACCCCGGAGCAGATCGAGAAACAGAAGGAAGGCCAGAAGCGGATCATCGCCCAGTCCGACATCGTCATCACCACGGCCCAGGTGTTCGGCCGCAAGCCGCCGATGATCGTCTCCGCCGACATGGTGCGGGCATGCAGCCGGGCAGCGTGATCGTGGACATGGCGGTGGAGAGCGGCGGCAACGTGGAAGGCTCGCAGCTCGACGAGATCATCGACGTGGACGGCGTGAAGATCATCGGCCAGGGCAACCTGCCGTCCGAGGTGGCGCGCAACGCCAGCGACATGTACTCCTCGAACCTGTTCAACCTGATCGACGAGTTCTGGGACAAGGAAGCGAAGAGCCTGGAGCTCGACCTGGAAGACGACATCATCAAGGGCTGCGTCATCACCCATGACGGTGAGATCGTCAACGAAACCATCAAGAATCTGTAAGCAAGGGGAGTCTCATGGAAGCCGATATATCTTGGCCTTGGTGTTCATGCTGTCGATCTTCCTGGGCTTCGAGCTGATCTCCAAGGTGCCGGCCACCCTGCACACGCCGCTGATGTCCGGCGCCAACGCCATCTCCGGCATCACCCTGGTCGGCGCGCTGATCTCCGCCGGCAGCGGACGTCGACGGCATGGCCACTGTGCTCGGGGTGCTGGCGGTGGTCTTCGCCACCATCAACGTGGTGGGCGGCTACCTGGTCACCGACCGCATGCTCGGCGATGTTCAAGAAGAAAGACGCACGGCGGGACGGGAAGTCGTTCATGAGCGACCTGCTGATCAACTCTGTCTACATCATCGCCGCGGTGCTGTTCATCTTCGGCCTGAAGCTGCTTGTCGTCGCCGGCCACCGCCGTGCGCGGCAACCGGCTGTCCGCCGTCGGCATGCTGATCGCGGTGGTGGTCACCCTGCTCGCACCAGATCATCGACTATCAGTGGATCGCCGTCGGCGATCGTCATCGGCTCGGTCATCGGCGCGGTGGCCGCTCAGCGGGTGCAATGACCTCCATGCCGGAGATGGTCGCGCTGTTCAACGGCTTCGGGGGGTCTGGCCAGCCTGCTGGTGGGCTGGGCGGCGCTGCACGGCGGCCACGTCGGCACCTTCGACGGTCGTCACGATCCTGCTGTCGATCCTGATCGGCGGCGTGACCTTCACCGGCAGCGTCGTGGCCTGGGGCAAGCTTGCGCGAGGTTATGACCAGCGCCGCCGTGGTGTTCAGCGCTCAGCGCCTCGTCAACGCCGCCATCCTGCGTGGCGCCTGGTGGCCTGCGGCGTGGCGTTCGGCATGGACCCGGCCCTGACGTCGCCCTATCTGTACATCGTGATCGCGCTTGTCGCTGCTGTTCGGGGTCATGGCCGTGCATGCCCATCGGCGGCGCCGACATGCCGGTGGTGATCTCGCTGCTCAACAGCTATTCCGGCCTCGCCGCCTGCGCCGCCGGTTTCGCCATCAACAACATCATCCTGATCGTCGCCGGCTCGCTGGTCGGCGCCGCCGGCATCATCCTGACCAACATCATGTGCAAGGCCATGAACCGCTCGCTCGCCAACGTGCTGTTCTCCGGCTTCGGCGCGGCCAAGACCGCGACCAAGGTGCGAGGGCGAGGTCAAGCCCATCACCGCCGAGGATGCCTACCTGATCCTCGAGGCCGCGTCCTCGGTGACGTTCGTGCCCGGGCTACGGCATGGCGGTGGCCCAGGCCCAGCACGTCGTGCGCGAGCTCGGCGAGCTGCTCGAGGAGAACGGTGCCGAAGTGAGCTATGCCATTCACCCGGTGGCCGGCCGCATGCCGGGGCACATGAACGTGCTGCTGGCCGAAGCCAACGTGCCCTACGACCAGCTCGTCGAGATGGACGACATCAATCCGCGCATGGACCAACATCGATGTGGCGATTGTGATCGGCGCCAACGACGTGGTGAACCCGGCCGCCCGCGAAGACGAGAACAGCCCCATCTACGGCATGCCGATCATCAATGTCGATCAGGCGCGCACCGTGTTCGTGCTCAAGCGTTCGATGGCGTCGGGTTTCGCCGGGGTCGACAACCCGCTGTTCTTCGGCGAGAACACCCGCATGCTGTTCGGCGACGCGAAGCAGTCCATCGCTTCGCTGGTGGCGGAGTTCAAGGGGTAGCGGTAGCCTCCCGGGCCGCCGGTCGGGAGCGCTTGCCGCGATCGCGAGATCGCTCCCACCAGCCTACGCGTCAGGTCGCGAACGTCACCCGGACCGCCACCCGGACCGGGATCGGCCGGCCGTTCTCCATCATTGGCTCGAAGCGCCAGCCGCGCACCGCCTGGACCGCGGCCCGCTCGAAGTACTCCTTCGGCTCGCCGATCACTTCCACATCACGCACGTCGCCGGTCTCTGTCACCGTCAGGTGCAAGTCCACCGAGCCGGCGGCGCCGCGGGGCGCGCTGCGCGGGTAGCGGGGCGCCGTCTGACGGATCGGGGTGAGCTCCGAGATCGCGCGGATCTGGTCGAACTTGCCGTTCTGAGCGTCGACCAGCTTCTGCCGGTAGTCCGCCTCGTCACGCAGTTTCCGCACCTCGCTGGCGCTGGCTCCGGCGCTTTCGGCGTCGTCCAGGCGGGCGCGCGTCTGCTTGAGGTCGTTGGCGGCCAGCAGAGCGCGGGCGCGGTCCAGCAGACCGCCGCGCACCAGCTCGAGGCCCCGCTTGGCGGCTTCGGAGGTCGGCTCTGCGGCCAGTACCTGCTGATAAAGGGTGAAGGCGTTCGGCTGTGCCGGGGGCATCAGCTGGTCGGCCTGCAGAGCCTCGGCGGCCGCCACCAGCTGCTGCTTCACCTGCTGGTTGTCCTTGATCTCGCGGATGTTTCGTTCCGTCTGCTCGAGCCCGTGCACGCCTGGCGCGTTGGGATCGAGCGTCCGGGCCTGGGCCACGTAGACCTGCGCCTTCTTGACGTTGCCGGCCACCATGGCGGACTCGGCGTTGGCAACCACCCGCTGCACCACCGACGCCAGGCCCTGCTTGGCGGCGTCGTTGTCCGGATCGATGGACAGCACCTGCTTGTAGAGCTCCGCGGCGTTGTCGCCGGCCGGTTGGGTGAGGCTGCCCTGGGCATAGAGCGCCACGGCTTTGTTCAGCAGCGACTCGACCCGATTCAGACGCTTGGCGCGGTCGCGGATGTCGCGGGCGTGGGCATTGCCGGGAGCGATGGAGAGCACCTGATTGGCGTTCTGCTCCGCCAGCTCGAAGTCGCCGTGGTAGATGGACGATTCCGCTTCGTTCAGCAGGTAGTCGGTGACCTGAGACAGACCTTGCTGCGCCTCCACGTCGCCCGGCGAGGCTTTCAGCGCCTCCTGGTAGTAGTACAGGGCGTTGTCGCCGGGCGGCGAAACGATGTCGCCGGCGGCGAACGCGGTTTCGCCGCGCTCGGTGAGCGACTGGCCGTTATGGCTGAGCTGGGTCAGCGGCGTGCTGAGCACGTGGGTGGTGGCGAGCTCCTGCTCGACGTCCACCGGTGCCTCGGACTTCAGCAGCCACCACGTCAGCAGCACGCCGATCACGGCCGCCCACGAGGCCAGACCGAAGGTGTCGATGATACGGCCTTCTGCGGTCGGGAGATCTTCGACGGTCGTTGCGGTCACTGGTTGTTCACTCCTTTAGTTGGCCGAGCGCCCGCGCAGCCGCAGCACGCGGCTGGCGATGTTGCGGATCAGCTTGTCGCCGAGGCCGAACAGCGACGACGACGGCTGGGCCACCACGTGACGGGCGATCAGATCCGGATTCTTGACCAGTTGCAGGTGCTTGCTGACCGCGGATTCGATCCAGATCCCGGTCTGCTTCGGCTTGATCGGCTTCAGCAGGAATCGGAACACCTGGCCGCTGTTGATCAGCTCGATGAGGCGGTGGGCGTCCGAATGATCACTGGCCACGATGGTGACCAGCTCCGGAACCGCATGCTTGAGCTGAGTGGTGAGACCCTGAACCTCATCGGCGTTCACCGCCATGTCGGTTATGACCACGCCGATCGGATGCTTGTCCAGCAGCTCGATTGCCTTCTGCACGTCCCGCTCGAAGTGCAGGGGATAGTCCTGGCCCAGGGCGTCTTTCAGCGCGCCGATGAAATCGCCGTCACCGGAGAGCACCAGCAGCTCGATGGCGCGGGCTGCGGCGTTCGCGGGCGCCGCGGCGGCCGGCTGGCTGGCTGCGGTCGCGTGCTCGATCCCGGGCGCGAAGGCCTCCGTCGCGACATCGGCCGATTCGCCGCCGAGCTCGTGGAGGTCGATGCCAGGCAGGGAAAGTCCCGCGGGAGCGGCGACCGCCTCGTTCGCCGGCTCCGTGGGGACGCCGGCAGCGCTCACCGCCAGGGCCAGGGTCTCTCTCAGGATCTCACGTGCGCAGGGCTTGGTGAGGTAGCGGAACACCTCCCCTTCGTTGATGCTGGCGGCGATGGCATCCTTGTCGGCATAGCCCGTGAGCAGAATGCGCATGGCGCGCGGCGCGCGGACCTTACATTCCCGCAGCACGTCCACGCCCGTCATGCCCGGCATCCGCTGATCCGACACGATCACGTCCATCTCCTCGTGTGCCAGGAGCTCGAGCGCCTCGTCGCCGGAATTAGCCAGGTGCACGTTGTAGTCGCGCCGGAACAATGCGCGCATCGATGTGAGCACGCGCTTCTCGTCGTCCACGAACATGACGTTGGCTTTTCTCGCTGCTGCTTCCATCACGCGGCCTCCGCCTCTGCGTCAGATGCGGCGCTGGCGTTGGCGCCGTCGACAGGAAAGCTCAGGGTGATCGTGGTGCCGACGCCCACCTCGGAGTCGATGTTCAGCTTGCCGTGGTGCTCGTCCATGATTTGACGAACGATGGAGAGGCCGAGGCCGGTGCCCTGGCCCACCGGCTTGGTGGTGAAGAACGGATCCAGCACCTTTTCCAGATTCTCCTGGGGAATGCCGCAGCCCGTGTCCTGCACCGCTACGTGCACCCAGCCGTCGCCGTCGGCACGGGTCGAAATGCTGAGCTGTCCCTGACCGTCCATGGCCTGGGAGGCGTTGGTGATCAGGTTGATGAAGACCTGGTTCACCCGCGACGGAGCGCAGAGGATCTCCGGCACTTCCTGGAAGTCGCGCTCCACCTCGATACCGTACTTGAGCATGTTCTTGGTGATGAGCAGCGTCTTCTCGAGGCCCTCGCGGACGTCGAAGCGATCGAAGGTGGCGCGATCGAGCCGCGAGAAATCTTTCAGACTCTTCACCAGCGCATCGATGTCCTGCAGACCTTCCTTGCTGTCCGAGGTGAGTGAGCCGATCTCCGAGAGGCTCTCGTCCAGACCGTCCACGTCCACCGAGGTGCGGATGTCGTCGAGCAGCGCGCGCACCTTCTCTCTCGGCAGCTCGGGCTCGTCTCAGGCAACGCACCAGCTCACGCAGCGGCGTGCAACGACCGTTCCACGTCCGAGATGGTCTCGTTGGTCATGTCGGTGTTGTTCATCACGTACAGGAGAGGGGTATTGATCTCGTGCACGACGCCGGCCACGAGTTGACCGAGCGACGACATCTTCTCCGCCTGAACGAGCTGCACCTGGGATTCCTTCAGATCTTCGTAGGCGCTCTCCAGCTCCTGGGTACGTTCCTTTACCCGTTCTTCCAGCATCATGTGCGAACGGTTCAGCACGGCGTGGTTGCGCTGCAGACGCACGCCGAAATAGACGAGGATCAGCAGCATCATCAGGGTGTACACGTTCAGCAGAACACGCGCCTGGCTCACCGTGGTCAGGGTGAACAGATAGTCGCCGCCAACCGTTTCCCTCAGGCTTTCGGCAAGCTGTGGCGTGGTGCTGGCGGTGACGCGGTTGAGTGCCTCGGTCACCGCGAGCCTCTGGTCCAGCAGGCTCGACGCAGCGTCGGCGAGCTGACCCAGCTCGTCCTGCAGCGCTTTCGTCGGCACGCTGATCTCCCGCAGGCGCTGAACGGTGCCGTCCACCGCCGAAGTGTCGTCCGTCGAGGCGCGGCTGATGCGGTCCAGGGCCTGCTGCAGGCCGGCGAAGGCGGCGTCGGCCTGGGTTTCGAGTCCTCGCTGGCGCAGCCGGCGCACCAGGTCTCGCCCGGTTTCCTGGATGGCCTCCCGCTGAGTCAGGTACACGTTCTGGCTTTCGGCGAATGCGGAGACGTCGTCGCTCATGACTGCGGATGCCGACGTCAGCTCCTTGATTCTGCTGCGAGCTGCGATGCTTCTGCCCGCTCGTGGGTGGACGAGTCGATGAGATTGAACAGGTTGAAGGCCGTCTTGCGGGCGCCGGTCACGGCGCTGCTGTGGTCGCGGTCGAGCCCGCGGGCGATCTCGTCGAGCTTCGACGATGCCGCGCCGAAAGCGGTTTCCAGCTCCCCGAAACGATCACTGACGTCCAGCTCGAGTCCGTCGGCCGTGACCACTTCCGATTGCATGGCGGTTCCGATTTCCCTCAGCTCCCGCAGGCTGTGGTCCAGCAGTTGCTGGCGGCGATCGTCGCCGCCGCTGGACGCCAGCAGCAGCACGCCCAGCAGGGCCAGCGCCAGCGCGACGGCTAGGAGATTCGACAGTGAGCGAAGTAGTGCACCCATGCACAAGTGTCCTGACGAATCGCTTTAGACATACCTGAGGTTATGCGCCAAAACGCATCTTTGCCGGGCGCTGTGCACAAAATTCGTGAGAACCGCTTCACAGCTGGTAAACGCAGTTCGAACGGGGGGCTGGGCGGCGCGGGAGTCGCGACCGGGAGGTCGCGCCCATTGTCGCTCCCACAAGGTCGCTCCCACAAGGTCGCTCCCATAAGGTCGGTCAGGTCAGGTTAGGCCGAGGCGCTGGAGCTGGTCGCGGGGTGCTTCCACATCCAGTCAGCGCCGCGTGCAGAAGCTCGAGCATCTCCCGTTCGGTGGCGGCGCCGACCAGGTTCTCGTTCTCGTCGGGATCCTGGTCGAGGTCGTACAGGCAGTGCTGCCGCGCCTTCTGGCCGGCGCACCAGTACGGCAGCGCGTCCCCTGGTTCGAAACGCTGGCGCAGCACCGGGACCTCTGAGCGCGGCATGAAGTCGATGAAAGCCGCGTCGATCGGGGCGCGGAAGACGAAACCCGGTGATGCCGTGCACCGGCATGGTAGACCAGCGGTTGGACCACATGGACAGCGGCAGGTTGTCGTCCTGCACCGGGCCGCGCGCATACTTCCGCTCGCCGTCCATCACGTGTACCCAGCGTCCGAACACGCCGGCCAGCGCCCAGTCGCGGATGCTCGTGCGGCTGCCGTCGAGCAGCGGCACCAGCGAATGGCCGTGGTTCACGCCGCGGGCGTCACGCCGAACAGGTCGTAAAGGGTGGCGTTGATGTCCACGTTGGTCGTGAGGGCGTCTCGTGTTCCGGGAGCCGCACCGGGCATGTACATCAGCAGTGGCGTGTGGCCGATGGGCTCGTACAGCGGCACGCCGGGTTTGCCGAAGATGTCCTTCTCCCCCAGATAGTGGCCGTGGTCGGTACACACGATGATGGCGGTGTCCTGCCACAGATCCTGCCGGTCCACCTCGTCGAGAATCCTGCCGAACCAGTGGTCGATCATGGACAGCTTAGCGCCGTAGTTGGCGCGAACGTGCCGCGCCTGGCGTTCTGTCAGCACCCCGCGCTCCACCGTCCTGACCGAGTAGGGTGGCCAGATCAGCCGCTCGCCTTCCCAGTCGGGGTCGTAGCGATCGGCCCACGGCGCCGGCGTGTCGAATGGCTCGTGCGGGTCGAACTCGTCGACGAACAGCAGGAAACGCTCGTGATGAGCCGCGTTGTCCGCGAGCCAGCCAGCCGCGGTAAGCATAGTGCGCGGTCCGGGAAAATCCGACTTCGTGGCGGAAGTAGGTTCGGCTCACGTCGTACGGTCGGTCCCGGCCCTGCACCGGCGGCAGCTCGGGGCAGCCGATCCAACTCGGATCGGGACGGGTCTTCCACGGGTCGCTTTCGTGGCCGCGCAGGTATTCCCAGGCGCGAAACTCGGTGTGGTAATTCTCGCCACCGGTCTCGAACAGGTGCGGGTGATCGCTGACCAGCATGGCGGTCACACCGGCCTCTCGCAATGGCTGCGTCAGCGGCTCTTCCCACAGCTCGATGGAGCCCCACGGCCGCCACAGAAAGTCGAGCGCGCCAACGAGGATGTCATGGCGCGCCGGCATGCACGGCAGGGAGCCGGCGAAATGGCGATTGAAGCGGACCGCGCGGGCCGCGAAGCGATCGAGATTCGGCGTGTCGAACTCGCGCCCGCCGTAGGCGCCGAGCATGTGGCGGTTCAGGCTGTCGAGCAGCACCACGATGGCGTTGCTGGGTTTCATGGCATCCACGCCGGTTCCTCAGCAGGCTGGGCCGATCGAGTGTGGAGCACCCACGGCCTCACCCACCGGTGGCGCGCGCCGGCCGGTCGCATCCTTACCACTTCCCGGGCAGTTAGCCTTGCGCCGCCCGAGGCTCCATCGAACGCTTGCGGCCGCGCGGATGCTGGCCACCGACCACGTCGCCCCAGTCGGCGACCAGAGCATTGCGCAAGTGCCGGACGGTGTCGTAGCCGAGCCGCATGGCAAGCGTCTGCTCCGCCTCGCGGAGGCTGCTGAGCGCCGCGTTGATGAGCTGGGAGCCTTTCTCGCTGAAAACGATGCGGTTGGCGCGGCGGTCCTCCGGATCGGGGATCTGGGTGACCAGCTCGTCCCGTTCCAGCTCATTGATCTGCTGCTGGATCGCCTGACGGCTGACTCCGAGCACACGAGCGAGCTCGGCCGCGCGGGTGACGCCGTTGGAGATGTTGATGAGGATCATGGTCTGGGTGCGGGTGCGAGGCTGCAAGCCGGCCTGGATCAGACCGTTCTGGAGGCTCTCGTCCATCCAGTAGTAGGCCCGCAGCAGCCCACGCATGAGCACTTCCGGGGGTTGGTCTTCCATGTCGAATAACCTTCTTCTCGAAACGTCCCGTCTTGCTGTGTGTGAGAGACCGTCTCTGGCTGTAGTAAAGGGCCGCTGCTCGCCGTGTCTGGAGCAACGCGTTGAACGGATCACCGTCTGGCAAGTGACGCCGCCGGGCCGCCGGAAATCGGATCGCGCAGCGGACATTGTTTCGTAAAGTCAAGTTACTGGCAACGGCCAAATCCGCCTACGGCGGCTTGCAAAATGCGAACCAGAGCAGGAAAGTTCCGTACTCCGCGACAAGCAGGCGACTTGTCGGAATGGCAACCACGAGGGACCCTGTGAGCCGGGTCGGGACCAGTGGCGGCGTGTGATAGGCTCGCCCACTTCCAACGGGGGAGCAGCCGATGGCAGCAACGGAACGCAGCGAGGAGCGCAGCACGGACGAGGTCGGTGGGCGCTATTCCCGTTACGTGCTGGCGGTCCTGATCGTCGTCTACGTCTTCAACTTCATCGACCGGCAGGTGCTGTCCATTCTCGCCGAGGACATCAAGGCCGATCTCGGCATCTCGGATGCGAGCATCGGCTTTCTCTATGGCACGGCGTTCGCCGTGTTCTACGCGGTGTTCGGCATCCCGCTCGGCCGGCTGGCGGACGTCTGGGTGCGCAAAAGCCTGATCTCCGTGGGTCTCGGGTTCTGGAGCGTGATGACCGCGCTGTCGGGCACCGCCCGCAGCTTCGGGTCGCTGGCCGTCTACCGGTTCGGTGTGGGCGTGGGCGAAGCCAGCGCCACGCCGGCAGCGTTCTCCATGCTGTCCGACTACTTTCCGCCCCGGCTCCGGGCGACGGTGCTGGCCATTTACTCCTCGGGCATCTACATCGGCGCGGGCATCGGTCTGGTGCTCGGCGGCACCATCGTCGACGCCTGGAACGGCCTGTACCCTGACCCGGGGTCGGCGCCGTTCGGTCTGAAGGCGTGGCAGGTGGCGTTCTTCGCCGTGGGTTTGCCGGGGCTGCTGGTGGGGCTGTGGGTGTGGACGTTGCGGGAACCGCGTCGCGGCCAGAGCGAAGGCATCGCGACCCCGCAGCATCCACATCCGTTTCGCGAGGCGGGGCGCTCGCTGCTCGCCGTGTTACCGCCTTTTACCGTGCTCAGCATGTATTTCGCGGGCGGGGTGCGCGCCGTGCTGGTCAATCTGGCTGCGGCGCTGGCCATTGCCGCGGCAGCCTACGGGGCGTGGCTCGCCGCCGCCACGCCGAGCCAGTGGGTCGCCCTCGGCATCGGCCTGTACGCGTCGGTGTCCTGGGTGCAGAACCTGAAGCACTCCGATCCCGCCACGTTCGGCATGATGTTCCGCTCCCGGGCGTTCGTGCTGACCACCATCGGGTTTCCGGTCATCAGCTTCGTCACCTACGGCGTCGGCTTCTGGAGCCCGACGTTCATGATCCGCGTTCACGAGGTGAGCGCGGCGCAGGTCGGCACGGTGCTCGGCGTGGGCGCCGCGGTGGGCGGCTGGGCCGGGATCACGCTGGGGGGCCTGCTCGCTGACCGGCTGCGCCGCTACACGGCCAATGCCCGCGTCTACATCGGCATCGCGGTGCCGCTGCTGTCCACCCCGTTCGCGATTGGCTTTCTGTATTCCGGCAGCGTCTGGAGCGCCTACGCCTGCAGCTTCGCCTTCAGCGTGTTCTCGCCCATGTGGATCGGTGCCGCCGCCAGCACTGTGAACGACCTGGTCATGCCGCGAATGCGCGCGCTGGCGTCGGCTTACTACCTCCTCATGAACACCTTCATAGGGCTGGCCCTTGGCCCGTATCTGATCGGGCAGGTGAGCGACGTCTACATGACCCTCGGCTGGAACGCCGGTGACGCTTTGCGCCAGGCCATGCTGTGGGGGCTCGGCATGATGGCGGTGAGCCTGGTGTTCCTGGTGGCCGCATTGAAGTACCTGCGTCCGGACGAGGACAGCCGCCTCGAGCGCGCCCGCGCCCTCGGCGAGCCCTGCTGACGGCGCCGCCGCCGGGTGCGGGCGCGATTTCTCCGGCATCGTTGCCCGGTGCCGGCAATCGTGCGAACCTGTCCGGCCCGAGGAAGGGAGGCGTCGTGGAGCAGACCGGAGAGTACCGCATCGCGGCAACCCGCGACGACGTCTGGGCGGCCCTGAACGACCCGGACGTTCTGGCACGGTGCCTGGACGGCTGCCAGTCCATGGAGAAGGTCGGCGACGACCGTTTCGACGCCAAGGTGAAGGCCAAGGTCGGCCCGGTGCGGGCCACCTTCGACGCGCAGCTTCTGCTCGAGGACGTCCGACCCGGGGGAAAGTTACACCATCAATGCCAACGTGAAGGGCGGCCCGGCCGGGTTCGCCCGCGGGCGGGCCGGGGTCAACCTGGCCGACGACGGCGACGGCACGCTTCTCAGCTACACGGTGGAAGCCAGCATCGGCGGCAAGCTGGCCCAGGTGGGTTCGCGTCTCATCGACAGCGCGGCCCGCAAGATGGCCGACGACTTCTTCGCCCGGTTTTCCGAAGAGATGGGCGGCGGCGCTCCGCCCGAGGGAGCGACCGGCCCCTCTGTGGGAGCGACCGGCCCCTCTGTGGGAGCGACCGGCCCCGCTGTGGGAGCGACCGGCCCCTCTGTGGGAGCGACCTCCCGGTCGCGATCTTCCAACACCCCCGACACCTACGAATCCAAAGGCAACTGGATGATCTGGGCGGTGGTGTTCGCAGTGCTGGTGCTGGCACTGGTGTTCGCTCTGTAGGGGCGAGTAAAGCCAACGAGGATACGACGATGAAGCTGACTCTGACGGTGAACGGCGCGGCGCACGAGCTCGATGTGCCGGCGAATTCGCTGCTGGTGGACGTGATACGCGAGCGGCTGCGCCTGACCGGCACTCACGTAGGCTGCGACACCAGCCAGTGCGGCGCCTGCACGGTGCACATGAACGGACGCGCGGTGAAATCCTGCACGGTGCTGGCCGGCCAGGCCGATGGCGCCGAGGTGACTACCATCGAAGGCATCGGTACGGCCGATGCGCTGCATCCCATGCAGGCGGCGTTCCGCGAGCACCATGCGCTGCAATGCGGCTTCTGCACGCCCGGCATGATCATGGCCGCCATCGACCTGGTGCAGAATCACGACGACCTGGACCGGCGCACGGTGCGCGAAGGCCTGGAAGGCAACATCTGCCGCTGCACCGGCTATCACAACATCGTCGACGCAGTGCTGGCGGCGGTCGGGGAGGTGAGCCATGGCTGAGGCGGTCGCAACCGGCATCGGCGCCTCGGTCCGGCGCAAAGAGGATCAGCGTTTCATTACCGGCGCCGGGCGTTACACCGACGATTTCAACGTTGCCGGTCAGCTCTACGCGGCGTTCCTCCGCTCGCCGTACGCCCGCGCGCGCATCGACGCCATCGACACGAGCGAGGCCCTCACCGTGGACGGTGTGGTCGCGGTGCTCACCGGCAATGACATGGCCGCCGACGGGCTCGGCGATCTGCCCTGTGGCTGGCTGGTCAAGCAGAAGGACGGCAGCGACATGGTGTCCGCGCCCCACCCGCCCCTCGCCCACGAGGCCGTGAACTACGTGGGGGAGCCCTACGGGCTGGTGGTGGCCGAGTCGCCGGAGGCGGCCCGGCGGGCCGCCGAGCTGGTCGCGGTGGAGTTCACCGAGCGGCACGCGGTGGTGGACCCGCGCGCCGCCACGTCCTCGGAGGACATCCATGCCGGCGTGGTGGGCAACCTCGCCTACGACTGGGTGCTGGGGGACGAACAAGCTACCAATGCGGCGCTCCAGTCGGCCGCCCACGTCACCCGGCTGGACCTCGTCAACAACCGGCTGATTCCCAACGCCATCGAGCCCCGAGCGGCGCTCGGCGTGTACGACGCCGCCACCGCCGAGCACACGCTGTACACCACCAGCCAGAATCCGCACCTCGAGCGCCTGGTGCTGTCGGCGTTCGTGCAAGTGGCGCCGGAGCACAAGCTTCGGGTGATCGCTCAGGACGTCGGCGGCGGCTTCGGCTCGAAGATCTTCATCTACGCCGAGGAGACGGCGGTGATCTGGGCCGCCCGAAAGCTGCGCCGCCCGGTGAAGTGGACGGCGGAACGCAGCGAGTCGTTTCTGGCGGACGCCCACGGCCGCGATCACGTCACCCAGGCGGAGCTCGGCCTCGACGCCGACGGCCGGTTCGTGGCGCTGAAGGTTCACACCACCGCGAACCTCGGCGCGTATCTGTCCACGTTCGGCTCGTCGGTGCCCACGTACCTTTACGGGACGCTGCTGGCCGGCCAATACAGGACACCCAACATTTTCGTCGAGGTGCACGGCGTGTACACCAACACGGCACCGGTGGACGCCTACCGTGGGGCCGGACGGCCGGAAGCCACCTACGTGGTGGAGCGCATCGTCGAGACGGCGGCCCGGGAGCTCGGCCGCGATCCGGCGGAGCTGCGCCGCATCAACATGATCCGACCCGAGGACTTTCCCTACGAGACGCCGGTCGCACTGGTCTATGACACCGGCAACTACGAAGCGAGCCTGGACAAGGCCCTCGATCTGGTCGACTACGCCGGCTTTCCGGCCCGCAAGGCGGAGTCGGCGAAGCGGGGCAAGCGGCGGGGCATCGGCTTCGCCTGCTACATCGAGGCCTGCGGACTGGCACCGTCGAAGCTGGCCATACAGCTCGGCGCCGGGGTCGGGCTTTACGAGAGCGGTGAGATCCGCGTGAATCCCACTGGCTCGGTGACCGTGTTCACCGGCTCTCACAGTCACGGCCAGGGTCACGAGACCACGTTCGCCCAGGTCGTGGCCGACCGCTTCGGTATCGGCATCGACGACGTGGAGGTGGTGCACGGCGATACCGGCCGGGTGGAGTTTGGCCTCGGCACCTACGGCTCCCGCTCCCTGGCAGTGGGGGGCTCGGCCCTGGTCAAGGCCTCCGACAAGCTGATCGCCAAGGGCAAGCGCATCGCCGCCCACATGCTCGAAAGCCATCCGGAGGCGGTGGAGTTCAGCGACGGCCAGTTCCGCGTGCGGGACAGCAACCAGGCCATGTCGTTCGGCGAGGTGGCATTCGCCGCCTATGTGCCCAGCAACTATCCCGAGGACCTCGAGCCGGGATTCTCGGAGAAAGCCTTTTACGATCCCGAGAACTTCACCTATCCGGCCGGCACCCACATCGCCGAGGTGGAGATCGACGAGGACACCGGAGTGGTGGAGCTGGTGGATTTCGTGGCCGTCGACGACTTCGGTACTGTCGTCAATCCCATGATCGTCAACGGCCAGGTGCACGGCGGGGTGGCACAGGGGGTTGGTCAGGCGCTGCTCGAGCACGGCCGCTACGACGACTTCGGCCAGCTGCAGACCGGCTCGTTCATGGATTACTGCATGCCGCGGGCCGACGATCTGCCCGATTTCCGCGTCGACACCACGGTCACGCCCTGCACCCAC
>CAWGGV010000006.1:0-725575 GCA_963822255.1 uncultured Gammaproteobacteria bacterium | reverse complement strand
AACCCGCTGGGCGCCAAAGGGTGTGGCGAGGCGGGCGCCATCGGTAGCCCGGCGGCGGTGATGAACGCGGTCACGGACGCGCTGGGCGTGGTCGACGTTCCCATGCCGGCGACGGCGGAAAAAGTCTGGCGGGCGATGCGGGGCTGAGGAGGCTGACCCATGTACACGTTCAACTACCATCGACCGGGCAGCCTGGAGGAAGCCTCCGGCCTCTTTCAGGAGGCCGAGGACGGCATCTACCTGGCCGGCGGCATGACCCTAATTCCGACGATGAAGCAGCGCCTGGCGGCACCGTCGGACGTCATCGATCTGGCCCGGGTGGACGGGCTCTCCGGCATCGACGTCGCCGATGACCGGGTGAGTGTCGGGGCGTTCACCCGCCATGCGGAGGTGGCAGGTCACCGTGGCGTTCGTGCCGCGTTGCCGGTGCTGGCGGCGCTGGCCGAGTGCATCGGCGATGCCCAGGTGCGCAACCGCGGCACGATGGGCGGCTCGGTGGCCAACAGCGATCCGGCGGCGGACTATCCGGCGGCCGTCATCGGCCTCGGCGCCACCATACACACCAATCAGCGCACCATCGCCGCCGACGACTACTTCCAGGACCTGTTCGAGACCGCCCTCGACCCCGGCGAGATCATCACCCGCATCGATTTCCCGGTGCCGGCGCGCGCCGCCTACCGGAAGTTTCCCCACCCGGCGTCCCGCTACGCCGTGGTCGGCGTGCTGATCGCCGACTTCGGCGGCCAGGTACGGGTCGGAATCACCGGTGCGGGGCCCTGCGCCTTCCGCGGCACGGCCATCGAGCAGGCGCTGGAAGGCAGCCTCGACCCGGCCGCCCTGGACGGCATTGAAGTGCCGGACGCGGGCTTCAACAGCGACCTGTTCGCATCCGCCGACTACCGCGCCCACCTGGTGAAGGTCATGGCCCGCCGCGCCCTCGGCGATCTGCTGGATGCCTGACCACCCACGCCGACGCTGTGGGAGCGGCCTCCCGGCCGCGATGCCGGGTGGTGTGGGAGCGGCCTCCCGGCCGCGATTCCGGTGGTGTGGGAGCGGCCTCCCGGCCGCGATCTACCTGCTCTGCGCAGCCCTCCTGACCCCGTGGGCCCAGTCCGCCCCGCCCGCCGACCTCCGCCTCAACGACATCCAGCTCCTCGGCAGCCACAACAGCTACAAGCTGGCCATGGCCGCTGAGAACATGGCGGCGCTGGAAAAGGCGAACCCGGAGATCGCGAAGTCCCTCGACTATTCCCATCCGCCGCTCACCGACCAGCTCAACCTGGGCATCCGCACCCTGGAGCTCGACGTGTTCTACGACCCGGGCGGCAAGCTGTTCGGTCGCCAGCACGTGGACGGCGGCGGCACGTCGAGCTTTCCGGTCATGCACGTGCAGAATCTGGACGACCGCAGCAGCTGCCTGAATCTGCTGGAGTGCCTGCAACAGCTCAGGAAATGGTCGGAGACCCATCCCGACCACCTTCCCATCTTCATCTCGTTCAACGCCAAGGACGAGGTCATCGACCGTCCCGGCTTCGTGCATCCGAAAGCGTTCGACCAGGCGGCCTGGAACGCCCTCGACCACGAGCTCCGGGACGCGCTGGGCAGCCGGCTCATCACCCCGGCCGAGGTCTTCAAGGGCCTGCGGCTGGTGTGGCCGAAGCTCGCCGTGGCCCGCGGCCATTTCCTGACAGTGCTGGACGAGGGCGGCGACAAGCGGGCCCAGTACGCCGATCGCTGGCACCACCGCGCGATGTTCGCGGATCTTCCCGAAGGCGAAGAAGGCGCGGCCATCATGATCGTCAACGATCCCATTGCGGACTTCGCGCGGATTCAGTCCCTGGTGAAGGACGGCTTCATCGTCCGTACGCGCGCCGACGCCGATACCAGGGAGGCTCGCACGGGCGAGGTCGAGCGCCGCGACGCCGCCTTCGCCAGCGGGGCGCAGCTCGTCAGCACCGACTACTATCTGCCGGCCAACGGCTTCGGCACGGATTACCGGGTGGTCATGCCGGGCGGCGGCATCGGCCGCTGCGACCCGATGCGGGTACCCAAGCCCTGCGTGCTGGAGGCGACGGAGTCGGCGAAGTAGGCGTGCACCCGCGCGGGCCGCGTTCCGGCCGCGGCGTCGCGCCGCCAGCGCTGGCTCATCGCCAGCGGTCGGACGGGCGCTTCACGCAATTGCGAAACACGTAGCGCCATGCGTCTTCCACGCACATTCGAACATGAGCAGTGGAAGCATCTGCAATGGGTAGCGCAGCCCGAGCAACGCAAGCAGCCAGATGCCGCCGAGCATGCTCGGGATCACGCCGCGCGATGTCAGTCCGTGGCTGATGAGCTCGGGCAGGTTGCTCGCCCCCAATCCCACGGCGAGAAGCAGGTACATGGCACGAAGCAGATAGAGCCGCGCGACGGCACGCCGCTTTCGACCGTCTCGCGTGGCGCTGGGGAAACGGTGACGGTCGAAGCCATGGTATTTCTCCAGTTCTAGGAAGCAGAGCGGATCGGTGGCTTTCTGGCGCCGGCATCCGGTTGGAACTCGATCAGGTCGCCCGGCTGGCACGCGAGCACCTCGCAGATCGCCTCCAGTGTGGAAAAACGGATCGCGCGCGCCTTCCCGGTCTTGAGGATCGACAGATTGGCGAGGGTGATGTCGATGCGCTCGGCGAGCTCGGTCAGGGTCATCCGCCGGTCATGCAGCAGGTCGTCGAGCTTGACGCGGATCGCCATCAGATCGTGCCCTCCAGGTCCTCGCGCATGCGTGTGCCTTCGAGAAACACCTGAGCCAGAACGAACAGCAGGAGGACCGCGAGCCACCCCGTGAGGTCGAAATTAGCGGTGACGTGCAACGGCACGTCGCGCGTCGACACAGCTGAAACGATCGCGGCCACGCCCACGTGGAGGAGCTCCAGTGCGAGCAGGGCCCAGGCGACCGTCTGCAGCCGGCGCACATTCTCGACGCTGAACGGTGCGCCCATGCCCACCGATTCGACGATCCGCTGGAGCTGGCTGAACACGACGTAGGTGATCGGCACGGCGACGATCCCGATCGCCATGATGGCGCGCATTCCGGCGACGATGCCTTCGTGGCCCGCGATCGTGCCGACGCCGAGCGCACGCCACGTCCATTCCTCGGCCTGAAAGCTGATCGCCAGCAACGCGAGGATCAGCATTCCGAAGATCCAGTTGAGGACGACGAGGATGCGCAAGGTCACGCGTCCGACGGGCAGCGCAGTCGACTGATGCATTGAGGCGATCTCCAGGGAACTTATCGAAAAACGATAAATCAATTATCGTTTATCGGCAAGCGAAATATCGCCACTCATCTCGCCCCGGCGCAGTCGCTGCGGGGGCGCCGACTGCTCGGACCAGCTCGCGGGAATCCTCCGGGTCCGGGTGCTTGCGCACGGGCGGGATCAGCTCGGGGCGCGGCGCGCCGTGTGCACCTTGTACAGAAGCGATGGGACCTGAGGCCGGCCCATGGTGCCCCACAGGGCATTCAGCCGCTCGAAGTCCACGTTGTGCAGCTGAAACATCAGCTTCTCGACCCCGGCGGGAAACGGGTTGCTCGTGGCCGCAGTCGCGGTGGTGTACACGCTCTTCTCTTCGAACAGCTCGATGGTGGCGGAGAGGTGACGCAGGCTCGTCTCGTAGCTCGGATACTCGAAGGAAAACAGCAGATAGAGGTTCAAGGCCGGCGACGGCTGCGACTGGCGGACTCTGGCGGACATCGGCGGCCGGTTGCGCGCCGACACGTCTTCCTCAATGTTCACCAGGGTGACGCAGGTGCCGAGGTTGCTGCTCCCGCTGGCGAGGACGTGGGCGCTCTGCAGCGTGATTTCGTCGTTGGGGAGCTGCAGCCGGTCACGCAACTCCTGACGTATGTAGTTCAGCACGTCGTAGATCATGTTGGAGCCCTACCGCCCGGCCTCCACGTACTTCTCCTGAAGCCGCTGCATGCCGCGGATCCAGCGGTCGTAATCGCCGGTCTTGCGCTTGATGTATTCCGCCACCGTCGGATGGGGCAGCACCAGGAAGGTCTCGTCCCGGAGGGCCTGCACCACGGCTTCTGCCGCGTCCTCCGGCTCGATCATGCCGTCCACCCCGGCGACCCCGGGGCCGCCGGCGGTCATGGCGGTACGCACCGCCTGGGGACACAGCACCGAGACCTTGATGCCGTCGCGGCCGTGGGTGATGGCGATCCACTCCGCGAGGGCCACCGCCGCGTGCTTGGTCACCGCGTAGGTGACGGAGCCGATCTGCGACAGCAGCCCAGCCGCCGAGGCGGTATTCAGCAGGTAACCGCCGCCCCGGGCCTTCATGCGCGGCACCAGGTGGCGAGCGGCATAGACGTGGGACATGGTGTTCACCTCCCAGATCTTCTGCCATACGTCGTCGGGCGTATCGAGCCCGCGGCCGATGCCGATTCCGGCGTTCGAGCAGAACAGATCGATGGGGCCGAAACGTTCCTCGGTCTCCTCGATGAGTCGGATGACGTCCGTCTCGCGGGAGACGTCCACTCCCATGCTCCAGCCGTCGACCGTCTCGGCGACGGCGCCCGCTCCCACCTCGTCCAGGTCGGCCACCACCACCTTGGCCGCCTTCTCGGCGTGGAAGCGCTCGGCCATGGCCCTGCCGATGCCGCTGGCCCCGCCGGTGATGACGACGATCTTATCCTGGAGCTCCATCGTTCTTCCCTGCTGACTGCCGATGTGGCGCGGATGATACCGCAGACGCAGCCGGGCATGACGCGGCCGCGCGTTGCGATCCGGGGAAAAAGCGTGTTCCATGCGCTGATCCGTTCGTTGCGTCGCCCATGAAAACCGATTTCGATCTCGCCGATTTGGAGAGTGCCGCCGGCGACGTGTACCGGACCATGCGGCCGACGCCCCAGTACGCCTGGCCGTTGCTGGCAGCGGAGTGCGGCTGCGAAGTGTGGGCGAAGCACGAGAACCACACCCCCATCGGCGCCTTCAAGGTCCGCGGCGGTCTCACCCTGATGGCCGAGCTCGACCGTGAGCGGCGTTTGCCCGGCGGCTTCGTCACGGCGACCCGCGGCAACCACGGGCAGAGCATTCCCTTCGCGGCCGCGCGCTACGGCGTGCCGGTCACGGTGGTCGTTCCGCAAGGGAACAGCCCCGAGAAGAATCGCTGCATGGAAGCGTGGGGAGCGCGTCTGGTGGTCCATGGGGCGGATTTCGACGGCGCCCGTGAGGAAGCGGCGCGGCTGGCCGAGGCGGAAGGCCAGGTGTTCGTGCCGGCATTCCACCCCGCCCTGGTTCGGGGCGTCGCCACCTACGCCCTGGAGCTGTTGCGGGCGGTTCCAGGGCTGGAAACCGTCTACGTGCCGGTCGGCATGGGCTCCGGCATCTGCGGCATGATCCGCACCCGCGACCTGCTGGGGCTGACCACGGAGGTGGTTGGGGTGGTGTCCGATCACGCCCCGGCGTACGCCTTGTCCTTCGCCGAGGGGCGGGTGGTGGCGACCGAGTCGGCGCGGACCTTCGCCGATGGCGTGGCCTGTCGGGTGCCTTCCGCGGAAGCCCTGGACATCGTCCGCCGCGGCGCCGCACGCATCGTCCGCGTCACCGACGACGAGGTGGCGCAGGCCATGCGCGGCCTGTATCGGGCCACCCACAATGCGGTGGAGGGGGCGGGCGCCGCCGCGTACGCCGGCCTCCTGCAGGAGCGCGAGGCCCAGCGTGGGCGCAAGGTCGCCGTGATCGTCACTGGCGGCAACGTCGATAGCGGGGTCTTCGCGGAGGTGCTCTCGGGACGGACGCCATCGGCCGCGGGGCGGTCGATCGGGCAGACGCCGTCACCGTGAGCCGGTGGCGGCGCTACGCTCCGGCCGCGAACCCGCTCTCAGCCCGGTGATCCGATCACTTCCTGTCACTGACAAGATGGGGCCGTTGGAGTTACTCTTGGCACAGTTCACGCCGTTCGACGCCGGACCGGCGTCCAGGAGATGACACATGAGCGAAGCCGAGCAAAGCCGTACGCGCCGTGAGGACATGAAGCGCTCGAACCGCGAGCTGCTGGCGGAGTGGGCAATCGACGTTCGACAGGACCCCTACTCGCTGCCTTTGAACCAGATGAACCCCGGCCACCCGGACCTGTTCGAGGCCAACGTGGTGCTGCCGTACTTCGAGCGTCTGCGCGCGGAGGACCCGGTCAACTACACCGAGGACAGTCAGTTCGGGCCCTATTGGTCGGTGACGAAGTACCAGGACATCGTCTACGTCGACACGCATCACCAGATCTTCTCCTCCCAATCCCGACTGGGCGGCATTCAGCTCGGCGGGCAGATCGAGGAAGAAGAGCCGGACCCGATGTTCCACCTCCCCATGTTCATCATGGAGGACCCGCCCAAGCACGACGACCAGCGCAAGGTCGTGGCCCCTATGTTCTCGCCGCGCCACATCGCCGCATTGGAAGAGCTGATTCGAGATCGTGCCGGGCTGATCCTCGACGGCCTGCCCCGGAACGAGACGTTCAACTGGGTGCGTGAGGTGTCGGTGGAGCTGACCGCCCGCACGTTGGCGACTTTGTTCGCCATCCCGCAGGAAGACCGCCACAAGCTCATCCACTGGTCCGACACCACCCAGAACATCGGCAATCCGGAGTTCTTCGAGACACCGGAAGAGGGTTTTGCCGAGCTGTGGAAGTGCTGGGAGTACTTCGACGCGGTGTGGAAGGAGCGGGCGGCCCAGACAGAGCCCGGCAACGATCTGATCTCCATGCTGGTGCACGGGGAATCCACGAAGGACATGCCGCCCAACGAGTACCTCGGCAACATCCTGCTGCTCATCGTCGGCGGCAACGACACCACCCGCAATTCCATCTCCGGCGGCGTGCTGGCGCTGAACCAGAACCCGGACCAGTACGAGAAGCTGGTGAACGACCCGCGCCTGGTGGCCAACATGGTCCCGGAGATCATCCGCTACCAGTCACCGGTGGCCCACATGGCGCGCACCGCGCTCGAGGACACGGAGCTTGGCGGCAAGAAGATCAAGAAGCACGACAAGGTGGTGATGTGGTACGTCTCCGGCAACCGTGACAAGGACGAGATTCCCGACGCGGACCGGTTCATGGTCGACCGTGAGAACGCCAGGAAGCATCTCTCGTTCGGCTATGGCATCCACCGCTGCCTCGGTAACCGCCTCGGTGAGCTGCAGCTCCGGGTGCTGTGGGAGGAAATCCTGCAGCGGTTCCCGAAGATCGAGGTGGTGGGCGAGCCGCTCTACCTGAAGTCGAGCTTCATCCGCGGCATCCGCGAGCTGCCGGTGCGCATCCCGGCCTGAGGGGCTGTGCTGCGCCAGCTGTCTGTGGGAGCGCCCCCCGGCCGCTCAAGCTGTCTGTGGGAGCGGCCTCCCGGCCGCTCAAGCTGTCTGTGGGAGCGGCCTCCCGGCCGCGATTGGTTTCAGAGCGGTCGCTGCCCGAAAGATCGCGACCGGGAGGTCGCTCCCACATGAGCAAGGTCGCTCCCACATGAGCAAGGTCGCTCCCACATGAGCAAGGTCGCTCTGACATTTCCGGCGGCGCCTGTTGCTGCCATAATCAGCGGCTGCGCGGGTATGGTTCAATGGTAGAACCTCAGCTTCCCAAGCTGATGATGCGGGTTCGATTCCCGCTACCCGCTCCAGCTTAAACGGCTAGCTGCGCCCGCAGGCAGCCGGGCGTAGCGGCAATGCCCCCTTTGCCCTGTTTCTTCACCATGTACATCTGCGCGTCGGCGGCGCACAGCACGGTGTCGGCGTCCGCTCCGTCCACAGGGTAGGCGGCGATGCCGATGCTGGCGGACAGGTGCAAGGTGCGGCCTCGCAGCTCGATGGGCGCGGAGATGGCCGCGGCCAGCTGCTCAGCGGCCAGGGCACCCGCAGCCACATCGTCCCTGGAGGTGGTGAGCGCCACCACGAACTCGTCGCCGCCCACCCGGGCCACCAACTGGTCGGGATTGATGGCCCCACGCAGCCGGTCGGCGACCAGCTTCAGCACGCGATCGCCCACCGCGTGGCCGTGCTGGTCGTTCACCGGTTTGAAGCCGTCCAGGTCCAGGAACAGGATCTGCACCAGCAGGGCAGAGCGACGGGCCCGCTCGAGCATATGGTCGACGTCCCGGGCGAAAGCCAGCCGGTTGGCGAGCCCCGTCAGGGGATCGTGCTCGGCGAGGAAAGAGGCGTGGCGCTTCTCTTCCTCCTTGATCTGGACGTCCCGCTTGAGCGAGTGCCTGAGCAGATAATTCTCTCGCGTGTAGGTGTCCCGCACGATCTTCGCCGCCGTCCCGATCACGGTAGTGGACACGAACATCAGCAGTTGGGTTGCCAGTTCCGTCACCTGGGCGCTGTGGAAGCTATCGTGGGCGAAAAGCTTCACGGCGAGGTAGCCGAGAGTCAGGCCGACGGCGATGGCGCTGCACACCGTGAGATGTCAGGTAGGACAGCGTATAGACGCCGATGATGATGAGCAGCAGACCGCCGTAGTAGGTGTTCTCGGCGGCTTCCGCTGGCGTGGCGATGCAGATGATGGCGGTGACGCCGACGCCCATGACGGTGGCGACGCCGAGGATGACCTGGGTGTACATCGGCTGAAACCAGTCCTGGCTCGTGCTCCAGAATGTGAGGGCGAGGCACGTGACGGTGACGGCGCGGAGCGCCCAGACGGCAGCCAGCGCCGACGGCACGGACCACAGGTCGAGCACGCCGAAGGCGCACGTCAGCAGCACCCCGAGCGTCGCCATGACGCGGGTGAGCCGGACCTTCTCCGGGCCGAGCTCCACCTGATACTCGCGTTCGAGGGACTCGGTTGAGAATGTGGATGCCCAGGGCAGCAAAGCCAACGGCGTACCTTTTCGCTGGTCTGTTGCGTAGGTTAGACGGGACGGCCACCAGGGCGCGGTACTGCAGATGTCGGAATGCGAACTCCGTCACGCTCCGAGCCGGCGCAGAGCGTGCTTTTCGCCGGCCGGAGTGATACCGGCTATTCGCCGGCGGGAGTGATAGTCGTCGCCGTCGCTTCGGCGATGCTCGCGAGCAACGCCTCGTCGCCCAGACCCTCGCCTTCCGTGCTGCGCCCGAGAGCGAACTCGGGCCCCACCGCCTCGGGGCCCGCGCCCGGCGGCAGCGGTGGCGTGTAGTAGCCGAGGGCGTAGCTGCCCACGGTGTAGCCGAGCAGGTTCTGCAGCTCCTCCGGCAGAGCTCGGGCGATGTCTGGTGGGCAGGACAGATACTGGTTCTCTTCCTGCCGCAACCAACCGAGGGCGTAGGTTAGGTTCGCGCCGATGCGATCGCCGGCGGAACGGTTGGCGCCGCCGCCGTGAAACACCGAGCCGGTGTAGAGCAGCACCGCGCCGCGCGGCATCACCGCCTGCACGACCTCATCGGCCTCGGGCCGGCGGTCATCGGGCCAGCGGGTGCTTGCCGGCACCACGTGAGTGGCGCCGTTCTCCTCGGTGAAATCCGTCAGGGCCCAGATGCTGTTGAACTGCGGCTCCACGCCCTGCAGAAAGGTTCCCCAGGCCCAACGGTCGCGGTGGATGGGCTGCGCCGGCTGACCCGGCTTCAGGCGGATGATCTGACTGAGATGAAGCTGGATGCGCGGGCAGTACGGGGCGAGAAAGCGCCGGGCGGCGTCCAGCACCAGCGGGTCGACGATCAGCGCCCGGCAGGCCGGTGAGCGTGCCACCAGGGCGCCGGTGCGCGTGGTCAGCCGGCCGCTGAAGTCGTCGCGGCCGGTCCGCGTCGCCTCCACGTAGGGCATGATCTCCGCGAGCACCGCATCGACCTGCGCTCCGCTCAGCATGTCGGTGAGCACGACGGCGCCGTCGCGCTCGACAACCGCCAGCACCTCGTCGGTGCCGGCGTCCCGCGTCAGATAGGTGAGGCTCGTGGCCATGGCGCGCTCCTGTGATGCTCACCCGATTGTCCGGAGGAGTGACGGGATTATCAACCGGACGGGGTGTGGGAGCGGCCTCCGGCCGCCATGTCGCCGATCGCCGCTCCCACAGCGTCGGCGTCACACGTAGAAGTCGAGCTCCTCCTGGTGCTTCAGCAGATCGCGCAGCTTGTGCGGGTCGTCGCCGTGGAAGTACACGAGACCCCAGTGGTTGCCGAACGCCGTGCGCTTCATGACCTTCTCCTGGCTCGGCGGCGCCAGCTCGTGGAACTCGAAGTACGGATCCCGCTCGGTCTCCTCCGGAATCTTCAGCTCGTTCACCACCCGGCGCCGGGGATAGACGCCGAACACCCCGGCGTGGCCGTCGGCGTCCACCACCTCACGGGGGAAGAAGGCATCGAGCTCTTCCTCGGTGGTATTGGGATCGAAGGCCAGCACCAGCCCCTGGTATCCGTTGAAACCGTACACGCGCTCGAGCAGCTCGAACACGTTGAAGCCCGGCGGGCGGTATGCCACTTCGCCGAAGTACATGGTGTCGTCCTTGGTGACGAAGTACTCGGGATGGATGAAGCCGAACTCGATGTCGAAGGTCTCGATGAGCTTCTCGATTTCGCGGGTGATGTGGGGCCGGAAACGCTCGAGCTCCGGGGTCGCCGGCACGAACACCGAGTATCCCAGGGTGACGTACTCCGAGATGTTCAGAAAGCGGATCTTACCGTTGTGGATCCACGCTTCCACGGCGAACTCCCAGCCATCCAGGTGGCTCTCGAGCAGCGCCGGAAACTCCTCGTCGGAGATGCTGGCCACGTCGTCCACGGTGCGGATCACCCGGTGACCGAGGCACCCGGCCTTGTCGAAGGCCTTCATGTGAATGGGGTCGTTGGGGTCGCCTTCGAGCTTCAGCAGTGCCTGGTTCACCCGGCGCAGAAAGCGTTCCACGTCGCCCTTGTCGTGGGCTTCCTCGAAAATGCCGACCCGAATGCCGCCGAGCTGGGCGCGGCGCTTCATCAGCGACTTGTCGCGGAACAGCAGCGCCTGGCCATACAGGCGGGGACTCTTCATCAGAATGGAGTTGATGGCGCCCGCCCACTCGACGGTTTCTTCGTACAGCGGAATCGCTACATCGACGCCCATGTCCTTGAGCTGCTCGGCGATTTCCATGGAGCGTTCGTTCAACCGCTCGAAGTTCCACGGCAGGTACGGGATGCCGTGTTCCTTGGCGTAGGATTCGGCCCAGTCCGGCGCCACCACCACGTAGCGCCGGTCGAACCGGTCGATGGCGTCGATGGCGCCCAGGTGCCAGCCGAGGATGGCCACATAGCCCTTGTTCGGGTCTTTCTCGCTCATTGCCGAGACCTCTCTAATCGTTTAGAGCACTACGATATTAGAAGTGGCGATAGAAGGGAAGTCCGGCCGTTTGGCGGAATATTTTACCGACCTGCTTTTCTCAATCAATTAGTAGTCTAAATTAAATTCCGCTGCTTTCGATACGCTCGAGGTTGCTGCGCTATACTCGCGGCGGACACGTCCACGGAGCTCGCATCCCGCGACGGGAGCGCGTCCGAAGGTGTCACGGCAGTTCAACCCCGGAGGAATGGGCATCTCCAGCTCTCACGTGCAGATCCCTTCGTCGGCGGTCGATGACCGGCTCCGGGAGTCGTTTACCCGCGCGGCGGCCAGGCTCACGGCGGCGCGGCCGTTCGCCAAGTCCCGTTACCGCGACCAGGTGCTCGACGTCAGCCGGCGCCTGCTGCAGGAGCCGGGCGGCCGAGCGTTCCTCTATGAGCGCATGGGCGAGATGGAAGCCGGCGGGTTGTTCCTGGGCACCGATTGGGCGGTGCCGTCGGTCTTGTCGCCGAGCCTGGTGGGCAACACCCTGACCGGCGAAGAGCCCCGCACCGCCGTCCTCGAGATGGTCAGCGAGATCCGGCTGCTGGCGGTGGCCAACGGCGATCTGTACCACCCCGGCATGGTGCCGGATCAGGCCCGCCACTTTCTCACCCAGGTGTTGGCGCTGAACCTGAACCGATTTCTCACCGCCGGCGGTGAGGCCGAGCGGTCCCGGGACGACGCCCTCGGGCCGGTGGTGGACGCGCAGTTCCTGTATCTGAAGGAAAACGTCGGGCTCGACGACATCCTCGGCAAGCTCATCGAGGAGATCTGGCGCATCCTCGCCCAGCGACCCATTCAGGTGAATCAGGTGAAGGCGATGATCGGCCAGATCGCGATGGCCGTGCAGGCAGCGGGGCGGGATGCGGGGGAAAGCGCGCTGGGCGCCGACCGGCTGGTGAGCGCCGCGTTCGGCCCCACCATCGGCTGTCGCGAGGACCCGGGACTGCCCGTGTACCGGGAACGGCTGGCCGGCATGGACGGTACCGTGCTGGCTCAGGAGGCGAGCGGGTTCGCCCGGGCCATGCACGACACAGGTCTGGTGTCGGATTATCACGCCGTGTTCCTGCGCTGGCTGGTGGATCACGGGGAAGCCCAGGTTCTGCCTGCCGCCCTCGGGCTATCCAGCACCGGCATCGACTGCCTGCGCTGCTATCAGGATCTCATTCACCACCTGATCCGGGAGATCATCGGCCCGGCCACCAGTCAGACCGTTTACGGCCTCGCGCTCATGCTGGAGCGCGGCGTCCTGTACGTGCCCCCGGTGGGGCCGGCGCTGTGGCGCCAGAGCACCATGGTGCTCGCGCCGGCCACCGCAGCCCGGCTGGAAGCGGCGTTCGGCTCAGCCGTCGAGCCGCGCACCGTGTTGCTGGCGGGGGTGATCAGTCTGCTCGGGCAGCCGCTCGGTGTGGGGCAGGGCAACAACCCCACCTGCCAGTCGGCGCGGGCGCTCTCCATGTGGGCGTATTCGGATCCGGACTACCTGCTGTATCTGGTGGCCCAGGCGGCAGCCTTCGACGACGTCGTGCTGACGTTCGAGGGTCAGCCGATTTCCGGCGCTGCAGCCCGCGCAGCGGAGCCTCCCCTGTTCCTCATGGACGTGGACCCCGTGTCGGTGGTCCTGGTCCCGCTGCTGAACGGCGTGTACGAAGAGATGGGGCGGCGCTGTGCCGGCCGAGGCGAGGACCCGCACCGCTGGATCAACCGTGAGCTCCACGGCTGGTGGGTGGGCGGCGAGTTCAACATCGCCGTGGACGTGAACGACGGCGCGCTGCTGAACCTGGCGGATTTTCTGGCGCGATTCTGGGCGGCCTACCACCCCCTCCACAACGGCAACCAGCCGGTGATCCATCCTCAGCCTGCGGGTATCGCCGTCACCGACAGCGCCGCGCGCTTCATCGGCTGGCACGCCATCACGATCCTGCGGGTGGCGCTGGATCAGACCCGGGTGATGCGCGTGTACTTCTTCAATCCCAACAATGACAGCGGACAGAACTGGGGCAATGGTGTGGAGGTCTCCACCCACGGCCACGGCGAGCGGAACGGCGAAGCTTCGCTGCCGTTCATCGACTTCGCGTCGCGACTGTACATCTTCCATTCGGAGCCGCTGCAGCGGGTGGGGACGCCGACGATTCCCCCCGACGAGCTGGAGCAGGCGATGGCCATGGTCCGGGAAAGCTGGGGCGCGGAGCGCGAGGAGCGCTGAACGCGGGGTGCGCGAGACGCGGTATCATCGCCTTCGATTCCAATGCCGCGCGATTTTATGAGCCAACCGACGCGAACATGGCACTACGGCCTGGTGGCGCGATGGTGGGCTGAGTTCAATCGGGGTGGCGAGGACATCGACGTCTTTCGGCGCCTGATTCAGCGCTCCGGTGGGCCCGTGTTGGATGCAGGGTGCGGCACCGGCCGACTGCTGTTGCCCTACCTGCGTCAGGGGCTCGACGCCGACGGAAGCGACGCGTCGCCAGACATGCTCGAATGGTGCGGCAAGCTGGTTCGGCTGGAGCGGTTGCGTACCAGTCTGTATCCGCAGGCGATGCACGATTTGCATCTACCCAGACGGTACCGGACGATCATCGTTTGCGGTGCGTTCGGTCTGGGCGGAAGCCGCGAGCAGGATCTGCAAGGGCTGACACGACTCCACCAGCATCTGCAGCCTGGGGGTCTTCTGGCCATGGATCATTACCTGCTGAATCGGGAAACCCCGGGTGTCTGGAATGCTTGGGTCGAGCGACCTGAACTGCCGAGGCCGTGGCCGAGACGCGGTGACCGGCGTCTGGCCAGTGACGGCACGGAGCTGGAGATCCGCACACGGCAGATCGACTTCGATCCGCTGGAGCAAACGACGACACTGGAGATCCGCGTAAGTCAGTATCGTGACGGCGAGGAAGTAGCCGTCGAAACGAACGCGATCGACATCAATTTGTACTTCCGCAAGGAAATCGAGCTGATGCTCAGGATTGCTGGCTTCGAGACCGTGCGGGTTCGGTCTTTTGACGAGGATCGGCCGCCACGTCCGTGGGAAGATGCGCGTGTGCTGTTCGAGGCCATCGCCTGACATCGGTAATCGTCTGTGACCATCGAGGATTTCGGCGCGATCGGTGAAGTAGTTGGCGGTGTTGCAGTCATCGCCACGCTGATCTATCTCGCGCTCCAGGTTAAGCAGAGCACCATTTCCACGCACCGGAGCATGTATGCGCAGGCGGCAACCGCCATTTCGGACTACTGGCTCGCGCTGGCGCGAGAACCCGAGCTGTACAAAACCTTCACCTGCATGCTGCGTGATCCAGAGTCCCTGTCTCGAGACGAGCTCGATCGAGGCTATCTCGTGATGGACGCCTATCTTTCGCTGATGGAGAGCTACTATCTGCACAATCTGGAGTATGGCGAAGAGCTCTCTCAAGAGCGCTGGGGACGCATGATGCAGCGAATGCTGTCCCTCCCCGGAGGACAGAAATACTGGTCGAGGCGCCGTTCCTCGTTCCATGAACAGTTCGCTGAATACGTAGACCAATTGGCGCCGGGCAATCATCCCTAACTGGTTCCGCTCGCTGCGCACCCATTCGCTTCGCCTGAGGAGGGTCGATGCCACGAGGAGAATGCAACTGTGGTGCGGTTGCGTTCGAGGTCAGTGCGGCGATCTCGGATGTATTCGTGTGCCATTGTTCGATCTGTCGGCGATACACCGGCAGCAACGGCATCGCGGTGGTGATCGTCGAAAACGATGAATTTCGATGGGTACGAGGTCAGGAGAAAATTGCCAACTGGCAGAAGCCGCATGCGGATTGGCAGGCACGGTTTTGCCAGGTGTGCGGCTCGCCGCTGCCCGGCGCCAACGACGAATCGCGCATGTTTGTTCCCGCTGGATTGATCTCGGAAGGCGGTGCGGATCTCCGCGTCGCCCACCATGTCTGGGTAGGCTCAAAAGCAGCGTGGGACGAGATCGGCGACTCGGGAAAGCAGCACTCGAAGGCTTTCGAGCCGTAATCGCCGTTGGGCCCGGCGAGCGGGCAGTGGAACCTGCTGTGATCGAGCCATTGATGCTATGCGACCATTCGGCGACGGCCTGCTGCAGCGCAGCGTTCCACTGGTGGTCGTCGACCCCCAGCGGTCGTACAACTGGACAACCTGCAACCCACTCGGCTACTTTTCATCACCCTGCGGCGAGGCTCATTTCTTGATCCCCCGTCCCACGCGACTCTTCGATTTCCCCGTCTCCGGCAACGGCTACGAGATACGTCTCGCTCTCGCTCATCTAGGACTCACCGTGGACTACGAGGAGGTTGATCTACTTTGCGGCGAAAACGTCCGCCCTGAGTTCCTGGACAAGAACCCCATGGGGCAGATTCCCGTGCTCGAGCTTGAGGACGGGACGTTTCTAAGGGAGTCGAACGCCATCCTGTACTGGCTTACAGAGGAAACCCCGTTGATGCCGACGGACAGACTCGGCAGAACGCGCGTTGTTCAATGGTTTTCTTTCGAGCAAAGCAACATCGACAAGGTGCTCGGACGCACCCGCTTGCTGAAGCGCTATCCCGCCTTCATGCCAGCAACCGAAGCCGATTGGGAAGGATGGTACGCGACCGGATACCGTGCACTGGATGTTGTGGAGCGCACATTGCGCGAGAGCCAATTCTTACTGGGTCGAGCCCCTCTTCGATCGCTCGCTTGAGCGTGTCGAAGCGAGCTGACCGAGCCTGATCACGCCGCACCAGGTCGCGGATGTACTCGCTGTGTCCACTGTCTGCACGGGTGATCATACTAGCCGCTTGAGCTCGTCTCCCGGCGTACCCAGCGGCTGGTGGCGCTCACGTCCTCCACCGGCCGGCCGGACCGTTGCCAGCCGGCGAAGCCGGGTTCCAGATGCGCCACGTCGGCGAAGCCCATCTCCTCGAGTGCCCGGGCGGCCAGCGCCGAGCGGCCGCCGCCGGCGCAGAACAGCACCGTGCGGCGGCCTTCCTGAAAATAATCGCGGTAATAGCGGCTGCTCGGGTCCGCCCAGAACTCGAGCATGCCCCGGGGCACGTGAACCGCGCCGGGGATGGTGCCCAGGTCCACCCGTTCCTGAATCTCACGGATGTCGATGAGGAGCAGGTCGGTGCCGGCGTCCAGCTCGCGAGCGAGGTCCTCGACCCCCAGGTTTTCGATGTGGGCCTTGGCCCGCTCCACGGCTTCGAAGATGCTGGCAATGGGCATGAGATAGTTCCGGCGGCGGGAGGTGCAGCATTCCGCCGCCGCCGCGGCATGTCAAGGCGGTGGCTCATCGAACCGTCGGCGTGGTCTGATGGTCTCAAACACGTCATTTCCCGAATGGAGCGAACGTGCTGAAGAACCCGACGCGCCTGGTCCTGGTGACGGTGACGATCATGACGATGCTTGGGGCGGCCGAGGCGGGCGCGGGGCTGCCGGCTCGAATGCCGGATGGCGAAGCCGTGCCGAGCCTCGCGCCCATGCTCGAACAGATCACCCCGGCGGTGGTGAACATCGCCACCTACGCAACCGTCGAAGTGCGAAATCCTCTGCTGGAGGACCCGTTCTTTCGACGTTTCTTCAACGTCCCCGACGAGCGCCAGTACAAGCGCACCCGGGCCGCTGGTTCGGGGGTGGTGGTGGACGCGAAGCGCGGATACATCGTCACCAACAACCACGTGGTGGCACACGCAGACGAAATCACCGTCACCCTCTCGGACGGCCGCTCGCTCGACGCCAAGCTCGTCGGCAATGATCCCGAGGTGGATCTGGCGGTGCTGAAGGTCGACCCCAAGGATCTGACGGAGATCGGCTTCGCCGATTCCGCCAACCTGCGAGTCGGCGATTTCGTGGTGGCCATCGGCAACCCGTTCGGACTCAATCAGACCGTCACCAGCGGCATCGTCAGCGCGCTCGGTCGCAGTGGCCTCGGCATCGAGGGGTACGAGGACTTCATTCAGACCGACGCCTCCATCAACCCGGGCAATTCCGGCGGCGCGTTGGTGAACCTGAACGGCCGGCTGGTGGGCCTCAACACCGCCATCCTCGCGCCCACCGGCGGCAACGTCGGCATCGGCTTCGCCATCCCGGCCAACATGGTGCGGGCCGTGATGAACCAGATCATCGCCCACGGCGAGGTGCAACGCGGTTATCTGGGGCTCGCCGTGCAGCCCCTCAACGTGCAGCTGGCCGATGCCTTCGGGCTCGATCGTCAGGACGGCGTGGTGGTGGTGGAAGTGGAGCCCGACAGCGCCGCCGACAAGGCCGGCATCGAGCCGGGAGACGTGGTCCTGCAGGTGGACGGCCGGCAGATCCGCCGCGTCACCGATTTCCACAGCCAGACGGCCGTCATGTTCATCGGCTCGGACGTCCACATGCAGGTGCTGCACAAGGGCAAGACGCGGACGGTGACGTTGCACGTGAGCGAAGACAGCTTGGAGAAGGCGCCCGGTGACCACATCGATCCGCGGCTCGCCGGCACCCGGCTGCAGAACTTCCGCAACGACGACGACACCAGCCTCGGCGCCGGAGTGCTGGTCACCAGCGTGGACGAGGACAGCGAAGCCTGGCGCTATGGGCTGCGGCCGGGGGACGTGATCGTCGCGGTGAACCGTGATTCCGTTCGCGGGCTGGCCGACTTCCGGGACAGTGCCGACCCCGATTCCAGCCAGCTACTGCTTCGGGTGTACCGATCGGGGCAGTTCGGCTACATCGCGATCCGCTGACGGTGTGGTGGCTCTGTGGGAGCGGCCTCCCGGCCGCGATGCGGAGAAGATCGCGAGCAGGAGCTCGCTCCCACAGACAAAGATGGCCTAGTCGAACATGATGACGCTGCGGGCCACCTCGGCGGTCTCCAGCGCCTTCAGGCCGTCGTTCACGTCCTCGAGCTTGATGCGCCGGGAGATCAGGTCGTCCAGGTGCAGCCTGCCCTGCAGATAGAGCTCGACGAACCGCGGCATGTCCACCCGGAAGCGGTTTGACCCCATGTTGGAGCCCTGGATACGGCGCTCCATGAGGAACTCGGGGCCGTGCAGCTCGATGTGCACGCCCACCGGAATCATGCCGATGATGGTGGCGACGCCGCCGCGGGCGAGCATCTTGAAGGACTGCTCGGCGGTGATTTTCAGACCGATGGCTTCGAACGAGTAGTGCACGCCGCCGCCGGTGAGCTCGCGCACGGCCTCCACCGGATCGCCGTCTTTCGCGTTCACCACGTCGGTGGCGCCGAACTTGCGGGCCAGTTCCAGCTTCGACGGCACCATATCCACGGCGATGATGCGCGCGGCGCCGGCGATGGCGGCGCCGTTGATGGCGGAGAGCCCGACGCCGCCGCAGCCGATAACGGCGACCGTGGTGCCCGGCTCGACCCGGGCGGTATGGATCACCGCGCCGACGCCGGTGGTGACCCCGCAGCCGATGAGCGCGGCCCGGTCCATGGGCATGTCTTCACGAATCTTGGCGATGGCGTGCTCGTGCACCAGCATATATTCGGCGAAGGACGAGAGGTTCAGGAACTGGGCCATCGGTGAGCCGCCCTTCGACAGCCGCGGCGGCTGATCGCCCGTGCGCTGCAGCTCCGGCTCCTGGCACAGCGACATGTGGCCCGTGAGGCAGTACTCGCAGTGGCCGCAGAAGGCGGACAGACAGGTGATCACGTGGTCGCCGGGCTTCACGTAGGTGACGTCCCTGCCCACCGCCTCGACCACCCCCGCGGACTCGTGACCGAGCACGGCCGGCAGCGGATAGGGGTACGAGCCGTTCTGAAAGTGCAGGTCGGAGTGACACACACCGGCAGCGACCGTGCGCACCAGCACCTCGCGAGGCCCCGGATCGCCATGCTCGACGTCTTCGATTTCCAGGGGTTTGTTGATCTCGCGCAGGACTGCAGCCTTCATGTCGTCTGCCTCTCGGGTGTCTGAAACGGGTTACGGAGTGTGCCAGGGTGCCTGGTGGATTACTACACGGCACGGGGTACCATGCGTACCATGGTGCTGATCGGTGTTGGCTCGAACCGGGGAGACTCCGTCGCCATCGTGCGCAGCGCGATGGCGCAGCTGCGCGCCTTCGCCGGCGGGCCGCTCCACTGCTCCAGCTTGTGGCGGACGTCGCCGGTGGATTGCCCGCCCGGCTCCCTGGATTTCGTCAATGCGGCGGTCGCTTTCGAACCGCGCCCGGGCGTTTCACCTGAGTCGCTGCTCGACGCGCTCAAGGAGATCGAGGCCGAGTATGGGCGGGGCCCGGCGCGGGAACGCAATGCGCCACGGGAGCTGGATCTGGATCTGCTGCTGTTCGCCGACGAGGTGCGGGATCAACCGGACTTCGTGCTACCGCATCCCCGCGCGGTGAACCGGCTGTTCGTGCTGGCGCCGGCCGCCGAGGTACTGCCGAACGCGGTCTGGCCGGGGACGGGCCGCACCATCGAGTCGTTGCTTGCAGCGCTCGACAGCGACGAGCGGGTGGTCCGCTTGTGGGGAGCTCCGGAGGACGCATGACCGACGGCCAGAGGGAGGGGGTCCGGGACGAGGGGATGAGCGGCCCACGGCGGCGCCGTAGGCTCGGCGTGCTGGTTCTGGGTCTGCTGCTTCCCGCCCTCGGCCATGGCTATGAACCCCAGGTTCATCAGCGCCTGACGTTCTATGCGGCCAAGCTTCTCAACCATTGCCTGGAAGGGTCGGACCTGGAGCCGCTGACGCCGTTGCAGGTTCGCTTCATCGCCCGAAGCAACATGGGCCTTGCCAACAGCAATCTCATGGTGCGGTTCTTCCGCTGGGGATACTTCGATGCCGTGGACGGCGACGACCGCAAGGTGCTGTGGGTGATCAACACGCGCTTTCTCGACCACTTCGAGGAGGTGGCGCAGAAGCTCGGCCACGGCCCCGGCGATAGCGCCGATCAATACCGCGAGCTGGGCCGCATCGTCAGCTACGTGCAGCTCGTCAGCTCTCCGGCCCGGGCGGTGCCCGTCTACGCCGCGCGATTCTGGCGCTGGAGCTTCAGCGACCGCTTTGAAGGCTTCGAGGTGCGGGAACGGACTCTGGAGGCAGCGTTGAGCGACGACTGCTCGTTCCTCTCGCCGCCGCCGGTCAGCTACCGGCAGATCCTCTTCGACGTCGCCAAGGACACGCTTCAGGCCGTGCGCTCGCCCATCGGCGGTCTGCCCACCACCTGGGAATCGTTCTGGCAGCCGGCGAAGCACTCGGGAGATTTCGGCGACTATGGCGCCGCCGGCAACAGCTTCGGCCGCAGGGCGGAGTTTCCCTGCAACCAGGACTCCGGGGAGACCTGCGTGCTGCTGGACAACGACCCGCTGTATCTCGAGTTCGCGCTGGCCAGGCAGATCGCCGCCATACGTGGCACTGCGCGGGCCATGTACCTGCACCAGCAGCGCGACGACGAGCCCCGCACGGCCGGTCAGCTCGCCGGCGAACGGTGAGGTGCTTCCATGAAGCGGTCGCCGTGAAATTGGGCGTCACTCCGTGGCTCGCCGACCGCACGGCCGCCGGCCTCGCCGGACAGGCCGGCCGGGCCGAAGGCTGGGGCTACGACTCGTTCTGGCTGCCGGAGAGTCACTTCGGCGCCGACTCGATCCCGGAGCCGCTCATGCTGCTGGCGGCGGCCGCCGCCGGCTCGACCCGAATCCGGCTCGGCACCACGTCGTTGCTGCTTCCGTTCCGAAACCCGCTGCAGGCAGCAGAGCAGGTGGCCGTGCTGGACCGGCTGTCCGGCGGCCGGGTGATCCTCGGCGTGGGCCGCGGCTACGCACCGCGGCTGCTGCGCGCGTTCGGGGTGGATCCGCGGCACAAGCGGGCGCTGTTCCAGGCGAGCCTGCTGCAGATGATGCAGGCGTGGCGCGGCGAGCCGGTGCTGGTTGCCGGCCTCGGCGACGACGGCGTGGTGCTCGATCCGCTGCCGGTGCAGAAACCTCATCCGCCCGTGTGGGTGGCCGCGTTCGGGCCGAAGGCGCTCACCCAGGCCGGCGACCTGGGGCTGCCGTACCTGGCCTCGCCCGTGGAGCCGCTGGACGTGCTCGAAGACAACTACCGGCGGCACTGCGCCGCCGCCGCCCAGGCCCGGCGCCCGCTTCCCACCGAGGTGCCGGTGATGCGGGTGGTGTTCGTGACCGACGATGGCCCGGAGACCGCGCGGGTGCGCGCGGCGCTGGAGGCGGCTTCGACGCGCCGGCCGGGCGGCGCGCCGGCCGGGCCGGTGGAAGGGTGGAGCATCGTCGGCGAGGCAGGCTACGTGGCCGAGCGGGTGGCCGAGTACCGCCAGCGTCTGGGCATGACCCATCTGATCGTCACGCGCGTGCGGAATGCGGCCGTGGATCCGGCGCGCATCAGCCGCTCGGTGGCGCGAACGGCCGAGGTGCTGGCCGCGTGCGCGACGTAGGCGAGAGCAAACTCGAACCGGGGGAGAAGAGACCATGAAGTATCGGGTGCTGTGGCCGGCCATGCGTTGGGCGGACGACCGAGACGTGGAGACCGCCAGCGTGGGCGAGGCGGGTGAGGCGGAGTTCTGCGACAGTTTCGACAGCGTCAGCGACGCGCAGTGGGCGTCCTGCGACGCCGTGGTGACGGTGCGGGACGTTCCGCAGGAATACCGTCCGAAGATGTCGCGGTGTCGGATCCTGGTCACGCCGAAGGTGGGCTTCGACAACATCGACCTGGCCGGCTGGGGTGAGCTTGGGGTGCCGGTGTGCAACGTGCCTGACTACGGCACGCAGGAAGTGGCCGACCACGCGCTCGCTTTGATGATGTCGCTGATGAAGGGCATCACCTTCCACACTCGGGAGCTGAAGCGCGACCTCACGGGCAATTGGCGGCCGGCGCTGAATCCGTTCGGCCGACGGCTGTCGGTGTGCACGTTCGGCATCGTCGGTCTCGGCAGGATCGGCACCGCCACGGCGCTCCGTGCCAAGGCACTGGGCATGGACGTGGTGTTCTTCGACCCGTACCGGGAGAACGGCGCCGATCTGGCGCTCGGCATTCGCCGCGCCGACTCGCTGGAAGAGCTGTTCGGCACCAGTGACGTGGTGAGCCTGCATCTGCCGCTCTCGGCCGAGACCCACAAGCTGGTGGACGGCAAGCTGATGAGCGCGTGCAAACCGGGCCTCATCCTGATCAACACCGCGCGCGGGCCGCTGGTCGACCTGGACGCCCTGCACGACGCCCTGCGCGCGGGCAGGGTCCAGGCAGCCGGCCTGGACGTGCTGCCCGAGGAGCCGCCGAATCCGGCACACCCGCTGCTCGCGGCCTGGACCGCCGGCGAAGCGTGGATCGACCACCGCCTGCTGATCACCCCCCACTCCGCGTTCTTCACCCCTGAAAGTGTGCACGACATGCGTTACAAGGGCGGCGAGGTGGCCATGGCGTACCTGACGGCCGGACGGCTGCAGAACTGCGTGAACGGGGAGTACCTCCGCCACCGCCGCTGACGGCTGATGCAGGGCTCAGTCGCGCTGCGTCGGGGCGTCGTCCAGCTTGCGCCAGCGACTCGGGCAGCGCCTGCAGCATGCTCTGGAAACCCACCGTGCGGCCTTCTCCGTCGGCGATGCCGACGATGCTGACCTGCACCGGTCGACAGGGTGTGAGCGACCCGCGCGACCGATTCGGCCGTCAGCGTTCCAGCTGACCCAGGTTGGCGTGCAGCACTGCGCCGTTGATCACCGGATGCCCGGCCGCCCAGTAGATCGCCTCGGCGATCTCCGCCGGCTCGATCAGGCGGCCGAAGGCGGACAGGGCGCGCACGCTCGCCATCGCCACGGCCGGCAGATGGGTCCGCAGCATCTCGGTATCGGTGAAGCCGGGACAGACGCAGACCGTGTGGATGCCGGTGCCGGCGAGATCCTGACAGGTGGCGCGCATCATCCCGAGCAGGGCGTGCTTGCTGACCACGTAGCTGTAGCTGTTCGGCACCGCTTTCTCGGACAGGGTCGAACCAACGTAGACGATGGCGGATCCCGTGCCCATGAACGGGATGCACAGCCGGTTCAGCGAGTTCGCCGCCACCACGTTCACCTCGAGCACGTCGCGCAGCGCTGCGCTTTCGGTTGCGGCCGCGGTGTCGACGTCCATGCGGGCGGCGTTGTGCACCACGACCACCGACTCAGCGGCTTGCAGGTGCGGCGTCACCTCGGCAGCGATCTCCTCGGCGAATCCCGGTCGCGACAGGTCGCAGGGAACGTGCTTCACACCCGCCACGGTACAGTCGCGGCGGGACAGGTTGATGACGTGGTAGCCGGCATCGAGGAAGCATCTGGCCGTGCTGGCGCCGATACCGGCGCTCGCGCCGGTGATGAGAAGCTGCTTCACCCGCCCGGCTCCGCCGTCCAGGCGGCGCTCGCCCACTGGCCCGGGCCGGAGGAGACCCGCAGCACCAGGCGCACGATGCCGAGCTCTGCGATCCGCGGGTCGGCGCGCAGCCGCGTCAGGAACCAGGGTGCCAGTTCCTCGACGGTGACGTTGCGTATCGGCAGCGTCAGCACGTCCCGCGGCAGAAAGGGAATCCGTTCGTCGGCAAACGCGGCCACCAGGTAACCGCGGCAGCGCTCGAGGCGTAGGTGCGGCGAGCGTTCCGGCAGCAGGACCTTTTCGTCCAGCTCCTGGCACAGCTCCGACAGCGCCCGCTTGAAGACGTTGTAGTCGAACGCCAGACCGTCGTCGCCTACCGGGCTGTCCACCGACGCCGCCACGTAGAAAGTGTGGCCGTGAAGATCTTCCCGCTCGCTGGCGGAAAACAAGGTGAAGTGCGCCGCGTTGAAATGCAGGTAGTCCTTGCTGATCTCGATGGTGGTGAGAGGAAGCGGCGGCATGATCGCACGATGCTATCACAGCGGCATTTGCCAGCGCCTCGGTCTGCGGCGAGCGCTGTCCCGGCCGTCTGGCTACGACGTGCGAATGCGGTCGAGGATGAGCCCGTAGAAGTATTCCTGCCCGCGCTCGAAGTACCAGCCGAGGTGGGCGCGGCATCCCGAGCAGCTGGCGAGACGCCATTTGAAGCCGGGAAACCAGGTGTCAGCCGACGTGGGCTGCCCGGACAGGTCGCAGCCGAGGGCGTCGGCGAAGCAGCCGACGTGAAAGCGAATGCCGTAGGGGTTGGTGCAGTAGTGCGCGTGGCTGCCGTTGATCGACGTGACGTCGGACTTGCGCGCCACCGGCTGCGAGCAGGTATTGCAGTAAACGAGCTCGTGCGAGTCGCCGCTTTCTTCGTCGAGCAGGTCCTTCAGCTTCGGATCCAGACCTTGCCGCTCTTTGTCCACTACGTTCGTCATGCCAACAACATCATGTGAACGGCCCCGCGGCGCGCGCCGGGCGGTGGTGCATAGGGCAGGATAGCATCTTTCAGCAGGCGGCCGAGCGCAAGGCCCGCTGCCGGACCGACGCGCTCAGCGTTTGACGAGGGTCTTGAGGTCGGCGTCGGCATCGGCCAGCACCTCGGGATCGACGCGCTTGCCGATGAGTTGCTTGCAGACCATGAACTCCCGCGGGCTGTTGACGGCGTCGACGGCCACCACCGCACCGTCCTTCAGATAGAACACCGCGAACTCGTTACGTGCCACGTCGCCGCGCAGCACCTCGGCATCGCCGTCGGCGGAGAACCCCACCATCTGCAGCTTCAGCTCGTACTGGTCGGACCAGAACCACGGGATGCTGGCGTAGCTCTTGTCGCCGCCGACCATGTTGGCGGCGGCGACCCGCGCTTGCTCCATGGCATTGGGCACCGACTCCAGCCGCAGCCGGCGGCCGAGCAGCGGATTCGGATGGTTAGTGCAGTCGCCGGCGGCGAACACGTCGGGCGCCGAGGTGCGGCAATGGTCGTCGACGACGATGCCGTTGTCGCACTCGATGCCGGCGTCGCTGGCAAGCTCCGTGTTGGGGATCACGCCGATGCCGACGATGACCATTTCGCCGGGATACTCCTTGTCGCCGCAGAGGACGCCCTGCACGTGACCGCTGCCCTTGAAAGCGGTCACCGCGGCACCGGTATGAATGTGCACGCCGCGGGACTCGTGCAGGCGGTGATAGAACACGGACATCCGCTCGGTGGTGACCCGTTGCAGGATGCGGCTCTCCATCTCCAGCACGTGCACCTCGAGCCCGTGCTCCACGGCCACCGCTGCTACCTCGAGGCCGATGTAGCCGCCGCCGACGACCACCAGCCGCTTGCCGGGCTCGAGCTCGGCGCGGATGTTCTCCACGTCATCGATGCTGCGCAGGTAGTGGATGCCGCGCAGATCGTGGCCGGGGATTGTCAGCCGGCGTGGGCGCGCACCGGTGGCCAGCAGCAGCTTCTGATAGCCGAGGGTTTCGCCGGCATCCGTGGTCACGGTCTTTGCCGCGGGATCGATGGCCACCACCCGGGTGTGGGTCTTCACGGTGACGTTCTTGTCCTGGTAGAACTTCGCCGGCCGCAGGTAAACGCGCTCGAGGCCGTGCTCGCCCGACAGGTACTGCTTGGAGAGCGGCGGCCGCTGGTACGGGATGTGGGGCTCGTCGCCGATGATGACGATCTCGCCGTCGTAGCCTTCCTGGCGCAGGCTCGCCGCCGCCTGCCCTGCGGCGTGTCCCGCGCCGACGATCACCATGGCCGCCATGCTCGCTCCGTGTCGCGCAAACCCGGTAGTCTACCTGCAGCGCCGGCCGCCAGGAACGCCGGGGAAGTCCCTATGGACGGAGAGCGGCCGGTAGCAGCGCCGGCCGTGGTAGCATCGCCTGGCGTTTCCCCGGGGGAGGTGTCGGTGGAATTTCTGACCCTGCACGAGATCGTGAAGCAGGCGCGTAGCAACCTGACGCGTAACCATTGGGACTACCTGGTCGGCGCCGCGGACAGCGAGACCTCGCTGCGGCGCAACCGCTACGGGCTCGACAGCCTGGCGTACCGCCCACGGATCCTGAACGACGTCAGCCAGGTAACCACGGCCACCGAGCTGCTCGGGGTGCCGCTGCGGATCCCGGTGCTGCTGGCGCCCATCGGCTCGCTGCAGGTGTTCGAGGCCGGCGGCGGTGCCAGCGCGGCGGACGCGGCCCGGGAGTTCGGCGTGCTGCAGATCCTGAGCTCGGTATGCCTGCCGGACTTCGAGGCGGTGGCGGCCGCCGTGCCGGGGCCGCGCATCTACCAGCTCTACCTGATCGGTGACGAAGCCTGGATGGACGACGTCATCGCCCGGGCCATCGACGCCGGCTACACGGGATTCTGCCTCACCGCCGATACCCAGACCTATTCGCGGCGGGAGCGCGATATCCTAAAGCGCTTCATCCCGCCTTCCGGCAGCCGCGCCGACTCCCGCGCCGGACGCATGCCGGCGGCCCCCGTGGCGCCGTCTGCGGACTTCGGTTTCCAGGCCCGCATGAGCTGGGGCACCGTGGCTCACGTCAAGGAGAGGTTCGATATCCCGCTGGTGGTGAAGGGTGTGGCGACGGCCGAGGACGCGGCTCGCTGCGTCGAGCTGGGCGTGGACGTGGTGTACGTCTCCAATCACGGCGGGCGGCAGCTCGATCACACCCGCGCCTGCATCGACGCGCTGCCGGAGGTGGTGGAGGCGGTGGCCGGCCGCACGCCGGTGGTGGTGGACGGCGGCTTCATGCGCGGCGCCGACGTGGTGAAGGCGCTCTGCCTCGGCGCCACGGCGGTGGGCATGGGACGCCTGGAGGCGCTCGCGCTCGCGGCGGGCGGCAGTGCGGCGCTGGTCCGGGCACTGGAAATTCTCGAGCACGAGATCCGCATCACCATGGCGCTGCTCGGTGCCTCGAGCCTCGAAGCCCTGCAGCCGGGGCTGCTGACCCCGGCCACGCCGGTAAACGACCCCGGTGTCCTCAGCGCCTTCCCGCTCCTCGACGAGGACTACTGACCCGGTGGCATGCGAGCGGTGTGGGCGCGGTCTGTGGGAGCGGCCTGTGGGAGCGGCCTGTGGGAGCGGCCTCCCGGCCGCGATCCGCTGACCCCAAAGACGCCATCGCGCCCGGGAGGGCGCTCCCACAAAGGCCATCGCGCCCGGGAGGGCGCTCCCACAAAGGCGATCGCGCCCGGGAGGGCGCTCCCACAAAGGCCATCGCGCCCGGGAGGGCGCTCCCACAAAGGCGATCGCGCCCGGGAGGGCGCTCCCACAGAGTCCCGCCGCTCCCACAGGGGCGGTCGGTCACAACGGCAGCGACGTTGTCGACTTCATCTCTGACATGGCGATGTTCGAGTGCACTTCCTGGACGCCGGGGAGCTGGGACAGGGTCTCGAAGAAGAACCGCTCGTAGGCCTGGATGTCGGGCACCACGATGCGCAGCAGGAAGTCCATGTCGCCGAGCAGGGTGAAGCATTCCAGCACCTCGGGCCGCTCACGGATCGCTTCCGCGAACTCCGGAAGCGAGCGGCGGCCGTGGGCCGTGAGCTTGACGAGAGCGAACACCAGCACGTCCAGCCCGAGCCGATGCCGATCCAGCAGGGCGACCCGCGCGGTCAGATAACCGTCTCTCTCCAGCCGATTGATGCGGCGCCAGCAGGGCGACTGGGACAGCCCGATGCGCTCGCCGATCTCTGCGGCGGACAGCGAGGCGTCGGTTTGCAGCAAGGCGAGAATCTGCAGATCGAAGTGATCGAGAAGATCGTCCTTCATGCGTCTTTCATGGGGTCTTTGCGGCGAGGCCGGATGCTGGGAGGCATTCATGCATGATATCCACGTATCGCGCATGAACAAGTCCCTAATGGTCGGTATATGGGGCAAGCCGCGAAGCACTTTCCGGGCTCCTGGACTACCATGGCCCGTTGTCAGCAGGAGCTATCCCGCCAGGAGCTGCATCATGGACGTATTCGAAGCAGGCCACGAACAGATCGTCATTCGGGAGGACGCCGACGTCGGGCTGAAGGCGGTGATTGCCGTGCACAGCACTCGCCTGGGTCCGGCCATGGGGGGCTGCCGCCACTGGGTGTACCGCGATGCGGGCAGCGCGCTGGACGACGCGTTGCGGCTCTCCGAAGGCATGACCTTCAAGAATGCCATGGCTGACATTCCGTTCGGCGGCGGCAAGGCCGTGATCCTCGGCGAGCACGGGCGGCCGCTCGGTGCGCGACAGCTCGAGACCTTCGGTCGGTGGGTGGAGGAACTGGCCGGCCGCTACGTCACCGCGGAGGACGTGGGCATGCAGGTGGCCGACATGCGGATCATCGCCCGCGCGACCCGCTACGTGTCCGGTCTCGGCACCTCCGGGGTCGGCGGCGATCCGTCGCCGCGCACCGCGGAGGGCGTGCTGGCCGGCATGGAGGCGGCGGTGCGGTTCCAGCTCGGTGCCGAGTCTCTCGAGGGCATCCGGGTGGCGGTGCAGGGCCTCGGCAACGTGGGCCTCCATCTCGCCACTCTCCTCGCCGAGCGGGGCGCCGTGCTGTGGGTGGCGGATCTCGACGCGGATCGGGTGCGCCGTGCGGTGAGGGGGCTCGGTGCCACGGCCGCCGATACGGACGACGTGCTGACCGCCGACGTGGATGTGGTGGCACCCTGCGCTCTCGGCGCGGTGCTCGACGAGCCGACGGTCGAGGCCCTGCGCGCCCGAGTGGTGGCGGGCGCGGCCAACAATCAGCTTGCCGCCGCCGGAGTGGGCGAACGGCTGGCGGAGCGCGGCATTCTCTATGCGCCGGATTATGTTATCAACGCTGGCGGGGTCATCAGCATCGCCCAGGAGTACCTGGGAATCCGCGACCCGGAGTGGACGGGCCGCCGCATCGCCGCCATCGCGCCGCGGCTCGAGGCGATCTTCCGCCGGGCCCGCGAGATCGGCGCCGCCACTAGCCGGATCGCCGACGGCATGGCCCGAGAGCGGCTGCAGGCTGCCGGTCACGACGCGCTGCAGGGCGCGGCCTGAAAGGTTTCGGGCTGGCGGCGACGACGCGGGCCTACGGCTACGACGACAGGGGCCAGTACGGCCGCTTCAGCGCTTCCTTGTAGAGCTTGCCCGTCTGATGGCGCGGCAGCGCGTCGTGGAAGTCGACGCTGCGCGGGCACTTCAGGTGAGCGAGTCGGGCGCGGCAGTAGTCGATCAGACTCTCGGCGGTCACCGCGCCGCGCGCCGCGTCGGTGAGCTCCACGGCCGCCTTCACCTGCTCGCCGAACTCCGGGTCGGGAATGCCGAACACCGCGGCGTCCCGCACCGCCGGATGGCCGAGCAGCACGTCCTCCACCTCCCGTGGATAGACGTTGACGCCGCCGGTGATGATCATGTGCGAGGCACGGTCGGAGAGGTACAGGTAGTCCTCGCCGTCCAGATAGCCGATGTCGCCCAGGGTCGACCAGCCGCGATGGTCGTAGGCGTCCGCCGTCTTCTGCGGATCCTTGTAATACTCGAAGCGGGATCCGCCGGAGAAGTACACCCGGCCCTTCTCGCCGGGCGGAAGCTCGCTGCCGTCGTCACCGACGATATGCACCTCACCGAGGATCGGCCGCCCCACCGATCCCGGATGGGCGAGCCATTCGTCGGGGCCGATAGCCGTCTGGCCGTTGCCCTCGGTACCCGAGTAATACTCGTAGAGAATCGGGCCCCACCACTCCAGCATCTGGCGCTTGACCTCGGGTGGGCACGGCGCCGCGGCATGTATGGCCAGCCGATGGCTGGATAGATCGTGGCGCCGGCGCTCCGCCTCCGCCAGCCGCAGCAGCCGCACGAACATGGTGGGCACCCATTGGCTGTGGGTCACCCGGTGACGCTCGATGAGCGCCAGGCTCGACGCCGGGTCGAAGCGCTGCATGATGACGCTGGTGCCGCCGCAACGCTGCACCATGTTGTTGTAGCGCAGCGGCGCCGAGTGATAGAGCGGTGCGGTGGAAAGGTAGACGGTGTCCGGGCCGACGTCGTGCAGTGCCACCCGGCGGCGGAACAGCTCGGAGACGGTACCGGGCGGCGCGCCGGGGCGGCCTGACCGCACCCCCTTGGGCCGTCCGGTGGTTCCGGAGGAGTAGAGCATCTCGGCGCCTTCGGCGGCATCCGCAGGCAGGGCCTCCGGCTCGCCGGCGATGAGCTCCGGCCAGCGATCGATGTCCAGGCGGATGGGCTGCGGCGCGCCGTCGGCCTTGTCCGCCTGACTCGCGTGCAGCACCAGCGCCCGGGCGTCGCAGTCGTGGAGAATGTGCTGAACCTCGCCGCGCAGGAACTGGACGCTCACCGGTGTGTAGTACAGCCCGGCGAGCTGCGCCGCCCAGTGCACGGCGAGGGAGTGCGGATGGTTCGGCGAGAGCACGGCGATGCCGTCGCCGGTGCGCAGCCCCAGCGCGCGCAGAAACCGCGCGCCCTTCACCGCCAGCGCCGCGAGCGCGCCGTAACTGATCACCACCGGCGTGGCGGCGGTGCTGCCGCCGCCATCCTGCGGCGCCGGCACGGGGCAGAAAATCCAGGCGGGCCGGTCGGGCTGCAAGGCGGCCCAGCGAAGCGGCCCGGCCCAGATGGGCTCGGGATCAGTCACGACGCCGGGCGCGGATCAGCCGTTGTCGCGGGGCATCGGCAGCGGGAAGGGCGTCACGTTGCCGCCCTTGCTGTCGGTGATCTTGGCCACGCCTTCCTTGTCCACCTCGTCGATACGGATCACGGCGTGCATGGGGATGAAGCTGCGCTGGACGCCTTCGAACTCGTTGCGCAGCTTGTCCTCGCTGGGGTCGATGACCATGTTGGTGCGGGTTCCGAACACGTAATCCTCGACCTCGATGAACCCGTACAGATCGCTCTGGTAGATGGCCCTGGCGTAGACCTCGTAGATATGGCCCTGATTGTGAAACAGCACCTTGTACATCTGTCTGGGATTTTCAGGCATGAGCTACCACCAGTGGGACCAACCCCTGTATATAGGGGTGTAGGCGTAAATTGCAAGCTTACCTATAATCCCGCGCCCTCCGAACCGCGGAATGGCCCGTCGAGCAGAATGAGCAAGAAACTGTTCATAAAAACCTACGGTTGCCAGATGAACGAGTACGACTCGTCACGTATGGCCGACCTGCTGCTGGACAGCCACGGCTATCGCCTGGTGGACCGTCCGGAGGAAGCCGACCTCATCCTGCTGAACACCTGCTCCATCCGCGAGAAGGCTCAGGAGAAGGTGTTCCATCAGCTCGGTCGCTTCAAGGAGCTGAAGACCGCGAACCCGGCCCTGCGCATCGGTGTCGGCGGGTGCGTGGCGAGCCAGGAAGGCGCCGCCATCCGCACCCGCGCGCCGTACGTGGACATGGTGTTCGGGCCGCAGACCCTGCACCGGCTGCCGGAGATGATCGACGCCTGTGACCCACCTGTGGGACCGTCCTCCCCGCCGCGATCGCGGGCAGGAGCCCGTTCGCGGGCAGGAGCCCGCTCCCACATCGGCCTGGTGGACGTCACCTTCCCCGAGATCGAGAAGTTCGACCGTCTGCCGGCGCCGCGGGCCGACGGCCCCTCGGCCTTCGTCTCCGTCATGGAGGGCTGCAGCAAGTACTGCACCTTCTGTGTGGTGCCGTACACCCGCGGTGAGGAAGTCAGCCGCCCGGTGGCGGACGTCATGCGCGAGGTGGTGCAGCTTGCCGCCCAGGGCGTGCGGGAAATCAACCTGCTCGGCCAGAACGTCAACGCCTACCGCGGGGCCATCGACGGCGACGTGGCGGACCTGGCCGAGCTCATCCATTACGTGGCCGAGGTCGATGGTATCGACCGCATCCGGTTCACCACGTCCCACCCCGTCGAGTTCACCGACAGCCTGGTCGCTGCCTTCGCCGAGGTGCCGGCGCTGGTCAACCACCTGCATCTGCCGGTGCAGTCCGGCTCCGACCGCATCCTCGCCCGCATGAAGCGGGGCCACACGGCGGCCGACTACCGAAAGAAGATCGAGGCGCTGCGCCGTGTGCGGCCGGACATCAGCCTGTCCTCGGACTTCATCGTCGGGTTCCCCGGCGAGACCGCCGCCGACTTCGAGGACACCATGGGTCTGATCGAGGACGTGGGTTTCGACGTGTCGTTCAGCTTCGTCTACAGCGCGCGCCCGGGCACGCCGGCCGCTGCCCTGGAAGACCCGGTGCCGGTGGCGGAAAAGAAGGCGCGGCTCGAGCGGCTGCAGTCCCGCATCCGGGACAACGCCCAGGCCATCGCCCGGGCCATGGTGGGCACGACGGCGCGCGTGCTGGTGACCGGCACCGCGAAACGGCCGCCCCGAGGCCCCGGCGGCGAGGCGGCGCCGGGCCTCGGCGTTACCCTGGCCGCCCGCACCGAGAACAACCGGGTCGTCAATTTTCCGGCACCGGACAGCTCGCTCGTGGGCGGCTTCGCGGACGTCGTCATCGACGAAGCGCTGGCCAACTCCCTGCGCGGCAGGCTCGCCCGCTGACGCCGTGGGAGCGGCCTGTGGGAGCGGCCTGTGGGAGCGGCCTCCCGGCCGCGATCCGGGGCCGGCAGCACTAACGGATTCTTCATTTGACACGTCGGGCGGGTTCCATATGCTAGGAAACCCACGGTCGCACAGGGCCTCAGTTGAGCCAAGATCCATCCCGCGTGGTCGCTCTGACCAGCAAAGTCATCCTCGAACCTGACGATTCCCAACGTCTAGCCGCATTGTGCGGGCCCTTTGATCAGAACCTGAAACACCTCGAGAAGCGCCTCGGCGTGCTCATCCGCAACCGCGGCAACGAGTTTCAGGTGAGCGGGCCCGAGCACCGCATGAAGGCCGCCAGCGCGCTGCTCTCCCAGCTCTATCGGGAAACCGCAGGCAAGGACAGCATCGATCCCGACGTGGTGCACCTGTTCCTGCAGGACTCGGGGCTGGACGAGCTGCTGGCACGCGAGGAACGTGGTGACGAAGCGGGCGACGAAGCCGGTGAGGCGTCGCCTGTCATCCACACCGGCCGCAAGTCCGTGATGCCCCGCGGCGTCAATCAGGTGGCTTACGTGAAGCGCATCCGCGAGCACGACGTCAATTTCGGTATCGGGCCGGCGGGCACCGGCAAGACGTATCTGGCGGTGGCCTGTGGCGTCGATGCTCTGGAGGCCCAGCGGGTGAGCCGCATCGTGCTGGTGCGTCCGGCGGTGGAAGCGGGCGAGAAGCTGGGGTTTCTGCCGGGCGACCTGGCCCAGAAGATCGACCCGTACCTGCGCCCGCTCTATGACGCCCTCTACGAGATGATGGGCGTCGACCGGGTGAACAAGTACATCGAGCGCAACGTCATCGAGGTGGCGCCGCTGGCGTACATGCGCGGGCGCACCTTGAACAACGCCTTCATCATTCTCGACGAGAGCCAGAACACCACCGTCGAGCAGATGAAGATGTTCCTCACCCGCATCGGCTTCGGCTCCACCGCGGTCGTCAACGGCGACATCACTCAGATCGACTTGCCGAAAGGGCAGAAGTCGGGCCTGGTGAACGTGCGCAACGTGCTTCGCGACGTCGAGGGCATCAGCTTCACCCACTTCAGCTCCCGCGACGTGGTGCGCCACCCGCTGGTGCAGAAGATCGTCGAGGCCTATGCGGCCTATCAGGAGCCGCCGGCGGGCAGCGATGACCGGGGCCCCGGCGAGCGGATTCCCGGCGACCGGCTTCCCGGCGACCGGCTTCCCGGCGACCGGCTTCCCGGCGACCGCAATGCCGGTTGACGTGCAGTACGCCACCCGCAGCGCCGCGCCCGACGCCGAGTCCATCCAGCGCTGGGCCGAGGCGGCGCTGGAAGCAGCGTCCACCAGCGATCTCCCATGTGGGAGCGGCCTCCCGGCCGCGAAACCGGCGGCGGCTCCCACAGCGGTCCGGGGCGAGCTCTGCGTGCGGGTGGTGGACGAGGAGGAGTCGCGGCGCTTGAACCGCGATTACCGTCACAAGGACGCCCCCACAAACGTGTTGAGCTTCCCTGCAGACATCGACCTGCCCGACGTCCTGATATGGGGAGATCTGGTGGTCTGCGCGCCGGTGGTGGCCGGCGAGGCGGCGGACCAGCATAAGCAATATGAGGACCACTTTGCGCACATGGTTGTGCATGGCGTTCTGCATCTTTTGGGGTACGATCACCAGGCCGCCGACGAAGCGGCGGTGATGGAACAACTCGAAGCACGAATACTGGATCGCTTCGCTGTGAACGATCCGTACGGGGAAGGATGAACGACGCGAGCCAGGCGGCCTCGAAGCGGACGCTGCTGGATTGGGTATCCGGGCTGTTCAGCGACGAGCCGGCCGATCGAAGCGAGCTGATGGAGATGCTGCGCGACGCAGCGGCTCGTCAGCTCATGGACGCCGAGGCGCTGAACATCATCTTCGGCGCCTTGCAGGTCTCGGACATGCAGGCCCGGGACATCATGATTCCGCGCACCCAGCTCGTCTATCTGAAGGCGGGCGACCCGCCCGACGTGCTGCTGCCCACCGTCCTCGAGTCGCAGCATTCACGGTATCCGGTCATAGGCGACGACCTGGACGACATCAAGGGCATCCTCCACGCCAAGGACCTCCTGCCTCTGGCGCTGTCGCGGGATCTCGTGCATTTCGACATCAAGGACTGCATCCGGCCCGCTTCGGTAATCCCCGAGAGCAAACGCCTGAACGTGCTTCTGCAGGAGTTCAAGAGCACGCGCAACCACATGGCCGTGGTGGTTGACGAGTACGGCCACGTCTCCGGCGCGGTCACCATCGAGGACGTGCTCGAGCAGATCGTCGGCGAGATCGAGGACGAGCACGACGTCGACGAAGAGGCCCACATCAAGCAGCTCGACAACCAGACCTACAACGTCAAGGCCACGACTGCGGTCGACGATTTCAACGAGTACTTCGACGTCGGCCTGGACGAGGAAGAATTCGACACGGTGGGCGGGCTGGTGCTGAAGGCCTTCGGCCACCTGCCGAGCCGCGGCGAGGTGGTGCAGATCGACGACCTGCGCTTCAAGGTGCTGAACGCGGATTCCCGCCGGCTGAGGCTGCTGCAGGTCAAGCGCGTTTGATCACCGCTCTCGCGGCCCTGATCTCCGGGGTTCTGCTGCCGCTGTCGCTGGCGCCGTTCGACTACTGGACGCTCGGTATCGTCGCGCTCGCCGCCTGGTTCGTGCTGCTTCGCCGCCCGAACGGCAACGGCGCCCTCACCGGGTGGTTGTTCGGCGTCGGTAAGTACGGCCTCGGTGCCTCCTGGATCTACGTGAGCATTCATGTCTACGGCAACGCCGGGCCGCCGCTGGCGGCGTTTCTGGTGGCGTTGTTCGTGGCTGGCCTGGCGCTGTTTCCCATGGCCAATGGCTGGCTGTTCCGGCGCCTTGCCGGCGGCGATGCGCTCGCGGATGCGCTGTTGTTCGCGGCCCTGTTCTCGGGCTTCGAATGGCTCCTGACGTGGTTCCTCACCGGCTTCCCCTGGCTGTTTGCCGGCTACGCACACCTCGATACCGTGCTCGGCGGTCTGGCGCCCGTGGGCGGCGTGCTGCTGGTGGGCTTTGCCGTCGCGCTGTGTGCCGCCATGCTGGTGGCGGCGGTGGAAGCTCTCCGGGAGCGTCGCCGGGGGCGGGCGGCCGTTGCCCTGGCCATGGCGGCTGCGCCATGGCTGGCGGGTTGGGTGCTTTCCGGCGTCGCCTGGGTTCAGCCGGGCGAGGGCCGGGAGGTGGCCCTGGTGCAGGGCGACGTCGATCAAAGCGTGAAGTGGGAGCCCGAGAATCGCCAGGCGATCGTCGACACCTATCTCCGCCTCTCCGATCCCTACTGGGGCGTCGATCTCATGGTCTGGCCGGAAGCCTCCCTCACCATGCTCGCGCATCAGGCGGGCGACGTGCTGGCGGCACTGGATCGCCGCGGCAAGGCGGCCGGCACGGCCGTGGTGCTGGGGATCCCCGCCGTCGAGCGCACCCCGGCCGGCGATATCGTGTTCCACAACGCCGCGTTCGCTCTCGGCACCGGCCACGGACGCTACGTGAAACGCCGGCTGGTGCCGTTCGGCGAGTACGTGCCCATGGAAGGGCTGCTCCGGGGGCTGATCGGCTTCTTCGATCTGCCCATGTCCCACATGGGGCCGGGGCCGTGGCGGCAGCCACTGCTCGACCTCGGCGGCGACCGGGGCGCCATGGCCATCTGCTACGAGGTGGTCTATCCGGACCTGGTGCGCAGGGAGGCCGCCCGCGCCGACGTGCTGCTGACCATCTCCAACGACACCTGGTTCGGGCGCAGCATCGGTCCCCTGCAGCACGTGGAGATGGCACGTATGCGCGCCCTCGAGAACGGCCGCTGGATGCTGCGCGACACCAACAACGGGGTGACCGCGGTGATCGACCCCGAGGGACGGATCACCGCCCGGCTGCCGCAGTTCCAGGAGGGCGTGCTGCGGGCGCGCTACAGCACCATGACGGCGCTTACGCCGTTCACGCGGTTCGGCCACCCACCGCTGCTCGCCCTGCTGGCCGTCGCCGTGATCACCTGCGCACGGCCATCGAGAGCGGGATGGCGCCGGTTGACGCGACGCCGGGAGGTCGAGCCATGATCGGCCAGGCGCTTCAGCTCACCGGTCCGCCCAGCTCCACCCAGCGCGCGGCGTCCGGCGGCAAGGTCTCGGCAACCTTGCGCTGGTAAGCGGCCAGGTCGTCTGCGTCGAGCACCTCCCGCCAGCGTCCGTTGGTGCCTTTGAACAGGAACCCCTCGATCCCGCCTTCGAAGCCGCGCTCGAAGTCGCCGATACGGGTGCCGGCATTTCGCATGCCCTCGAACGTGCAGCGCTCGACCGCGGCGGGCCAGTGCGCCGGGTCCGGCTCGATGCCGAGGAAAGCGGCCACCCGGCGCATTTCTCCCTCCAGGTTTTGCTTCATGTCGTTGTAGTGAACGAACAGCACGTTCTCCCGGCCCCGCTGCTGCCACCAGCTCGACACCACCGCGAAGAAGTCGTTTGCCTCCAGCCACTGCCTGAAGTAGCCGCTATAGTCGACGCCGTCGAAGACGGGCAGCGGCGGAGCAGCATCCGGGGTGGCCTGCTCGCCGAGCAACGCCACCATCTTCATCCGCCGCACGTGGTTGCACCACGACATGAACGCGTCGCGGCCGTCTCTGGCGACGGTGATGTACCTGGCTTCCTCGAACCAGGGAATGCCGTCGACCGGGGTGTGGCTCTTCATCGCCCGGCGGTGGGTCTGCTGCCGGAGCATCTCGTGCATGGCGTCGGCGGGCATGAACTTCGCCTCGATCCACGGGCAGATGCCGTTGACGATGGAGCCAGGGAAATCGCCGTCCGGCCACAGCAGATTGGCGACGATGGTCTGCATCCAGGTGGTGCCGCACTTGGCCGGGGTACAGACGAAGATGTCGCCGGGCCGGGGTTCGAAGCCCTGCCAGCGGGCGTTGTCCGACACCAGGTTCTGGTACGGTTTCAGGGTGTATTCCATGAAGCGCCTCCTCCCATGGGTGCCACAGCATACTACGGGTCTCGGTGGTATCCTTGCGCGCTTTCGAGAAGTGCGAATGCAGGATCTATGAGCGCGACCTACGACCCCCGCACGGTCGAAGAATCGGTGCAGCGGCGCTGGGCCGAATCCCGAGCCTTCGAGGCCGGTGAGTCCGGCCCCGGCGAGAAGTTCTATTGCCTGTCGATGTTCCCCTACCCGAGCGGCCAGCTGCACATGGGGCACGTGCGCAACTACACCATGGGCGACGTGATCAACCGCTACCATCGCATGCACGGCTACAACGTGATGCAGCCGATGGGCTGGGACGCGTTCGGCCTGCCGGCGGAGAACGCCGCCATCAAGAACGGCATTCCGCCCGCCATCTGGACCCGTGACAACATCGACTACATGCGCGGGCCAGATGCGAGCGCTGGGCTTCGGCATCGACTGGAGCCGCGAGTTCGCCACCTGCGATCCGGAGTACTACCGCTGGGAGCAGTGGTTTTTCCTGAAGCTCTACGAGAAGGGGCTGGTGTATCGCAAGAGCTCCGTGGTGAACTGGGATCCGGTGGATCAGACCGTGCTCGCCAACGAGCAGGTGGTGGACGGCCGCGGCTGGCGCTCCGGCGCGCCGGTGGAGCGGCGCGAGATGCAGCAGTGGTTCCTCAAGATCACCGACTACGCCGACGAGCTGCTCGACTGGCTCGACCGCATGGACGGCTGGCCCGACTCGGTCAAGACCATGCAGCGCAACTGGATCGGCCGTTCCGAGGGGCTCGACATCGACTTCCCCTCGCGCCGGCGGCGAGCCGCTCACCGTCTACACCACGCGCCCCGACACGCTCCTCGGCGCCACCTACGTGGCGGTGGCCGCCGAGCATCCGCTCGCCAGGACGGCAGCCGACCGCGACCCGGCGGTGGCAGCCTTCGTGGAAAAGTGCAGGAACCGCAAGACGGCAGAGGCCGAGATCGCCACCCTGGAGAAGGAAGGGGTGCCACGGACCTTACCGTGGAGCATCCGCTTACCGGCGAACCGCTGCCGGTGTGGATCGCCAACTTCGTGCTGATGGAGTACGGCTCCGGCGCCGTCATGTCGGTGCCCGGCCACGACCAGCGGGACTGGGAGTTCGCCACCAGGTACCGGATTCCCATCAAGCAGGTGATCGAGCCCGCCGACGGCAGCGATATCGATCTCGAGCGCGAAGCGTTCGTCCAGTACGGGCGGCTGGTGAACTCCGGCGACTACGACGGCCTGTCATCCGCCGAGGCGTTCGAGGCGATCGCCTCGGCCCTGCAAGCGAAGGGGCTGGGGCGCCGGCGCACCAACTATCGGCTGCGCGACTGGGGCGTGTCCCGGCAGCGCTACTGGGGCTGCCCGATTCCCATGATCCACTGCGGGCGGTGCGGCATCGTGCCGGTGCCGGAGGAAGACCTGCCGGTGGTGCTGCCGACGGACGTGACCTTCGAAGGCGTGCGCTCGCCGCTCACCACCATGGAGAGCTTCTATAAGGCGAGCTGCCCGTCGTGCGGCGGCGAGGCCGGCGCGAGACCGATACCTTCGATACCTTCGTGGAGTCGTCCTGGTACTACGCCCGGTTCGCCTGCCCGGACGCCAACAGGCCGATGCTGGACGAGCGTGCCGACTACTGGACGCCCGTGGACCATTACGTGGGCGGCATCGAGCACGCCATCCTGCACCTGCTCTACGCCCGCTTCTTCCACAAGCTCATGCGGGACGAAGGGCTGCTGCATTCCGACGAGCCGTTCGAGCGGCTGCTCATGCTCGGCATGGTGCTCATGGACGGCAAGAAGATGTCGAAATCGTCGGGCGGAGCCGCCAGTCCCCAGGCGCTGCTCGAGAAGTACGGCGCCGACGCGGTGCGCACGGCGATGATGTTCGCCGCCCCGCCGGATCAGTCGGTGGAGTGGACCGAGGCCGGCGTCGAGGGCCAGGCCCGCTTCTGCCGGCGTCTGTGGGTCCTGGTGCACGACCACCTGGCAGGCGGCGAGGTGCCCGAGCTCGATCCTGCGGCGCTCTCCGACGCCGGCCGCGAGCTCCGGCGCAAAACTCACGAGACTCTGCAGCGCGCCGACGACGACTTCGGCCGGCGGCTCGCGTTCAACACCGTGGTCTCCGCCGTGCACGAGCTGACCAATCTGGTGAGCAGGACGGAGCCGGCGAACGATCACGACCGGGCGGCGGTGCGCGAGGCCTTGCGCATCGCCGTGCTGGTGCTCTCGCCCATCGCCCCCCACCTCACCCAGGCGCTCTGGAGTGCCCTCGGTGAAGACTCGCTTCTCGTTCAGGCCCGCTGGCCGGCGGTGGACGAGTCGGCGCTCGTCCAGAAGACGGTCGAGCTGGTGGTGCAGGTGAACGGCAAGGTCCGCGGCAAGGTCACCGTGCCGGCCGACGTCTCCGAGGCAGACGCGCGCACGGTCGCGTTGGCCCACGAGAACGTCTCGCGCTTCGTGGAAGGCAAGACCGTGCGCAAGGTGATCAAGCCCTCGCAAGCGCTCATCAACATCGTGGTCTCCTGATGACCGCCGGCCCGTGTGGGAGCGGCCTCCCGGCCGCGATCGGACGCCGCAGCGGCCTCCCAACCGCTTGTGGGAGCGGCCTCCCGGCCGCGATCGGACGCCGCAGCGGCCTCCCAACCACTTGTGGGAGCGGCCTCCCGGCCGCGATGATAAGCCGCAGCAGTCTCCCGACCGCAGCCCGGCTCCTGCTGCTGACCTCGCTGACGCTCGCCACCGCGGCCTGCGGCTTTCACCTCCGCACCCTGAACATCGGCACCACCATCACCTCCGCCTACGTCCAGAGCAATCCGCGCAACCCCCTCGAGCGGCCGCTCGAGCAATCTCTGCGCCAGGTCGGCGTGAAGCAAGCGGAGAGCGCCGAACAGGCGGAAGTGGTCGTCCAGCTCCTGGACTCGCGGGAGGAGCGCCGCAACGCCGCGGTCTCCGGCGAGGCGCGGGTCACCGAATACGAGGTCAGCCGGGGTGTCCTCTACCGGATCACCGACGGCAACGGCCATGAGCTGGTGCCTGCGCAGTGGGTCGAGCGGCAACGAGTGTACCGGGTCGACCAGAACAACATCGTCGGCAGCAGCGAGGAGCAGAGCCTGCTCGAGCGGGAAATGCAGCAGGACCTGGTGCAGCAGATCCTGCGCACCCTCGACTCTGCCGTGGCCGGAAAGTCCGGTGCAGGTTAGGCCATCCGACCTGGCTGGCCAGCTCGCCAGTCGCCTCGCATCCGTGTACTTCGTCACCGGCGACGACCCGCTGTTGGTGCAGGAGGCCTGTGATGCAGTGATCGAGGCGGCCCGCCGCCAGGGCTTCGGCGAACGCTCCGTGCTCCACGCCGAAGGCAACTTCAACTGGAACGACGTGCTGCAGGACGCCGCCAGCATGTCGCTGTTCGCTGCGCGCCGCATCGTCGACGTGCGGGTGCCGGGCGCGAAGTTCGACAAAGAGGCCTCCGAGGTGCTGCGCCGCTACCTCGGGCAGCCGGCGGAAGACACTCTGCTGCTGATCCGCACCTCGCGCCTGGAGTCGAAGCAGCGCAACGCGGCCTGGTACAAGGCCATCGACGCGGCCGGCGTGGTGGTGCCCGTGTGGGGTGTGGAGCTGCGCGACCTGCCGCGCTGGCTCGAGCAGCGTCTCCGGCAGGCGGGAGTCACCCTGCAGCGCGACGCTCTCGCGCTGCTGGCCGAACGGGTGGAAGGCAACCTGCTGGCCGCGGTGCAGGAGATCGAGAAGCTGAAGATCGCCGGGCTGCCTTCACCGGTGACCGCCGAGGCCCTCACCGGTGTGCTGGACGACGCCGCCCGCTACGACGCCTTCGAGCTCATCGACGCCACCCTCGCAGGCGATGCCCGGCGGGTCAGCCGCGTGGTTCACACGCTCCGCCAGGAAGGCATCGCGCTGTTCGCGGTGCTCGGCGCGCTAACCAGCCAGCTCCGTCGCATCGCCGAGGGCGGCTACGTGCCGCCCCAGCGCAAGCGCCTGGTCGGCGCCTTTCTCGGCCGGATCGGCTCCGCCTCGGCGATCGATCGGGTGCTCGCCGAGTGCAGCCTGGTGGACGCCCAGGGCAAGGGGCAGATCCCGGGCGACGCCTGGCAGTCCCTGGAAGACCTGCTGCTCCGGTTGGCGGGCGTCAAGGTGGCACCGGGCGCACCGTCGCTCGCCCAGTTGCGCTGACCGGCTGCGGCGATCCCGTCGCAGCGGGTGTGTGATTCGCATCACGCTGCCGATGGCGCCGGGCCGGTTAGCATGACTCTGACGAGAGGCCGCCGGTGTGCGGCCAGTCGAGACGGTGGACGAGATAGCATGTCACGCGTGGGGCCGGGCTGGTTTGCGGCCGATCAGATCTTCGAAGGCAGCGGCGGCTGGTACATCGGCTCTCGTGACGGCTTTTCCATCGGCCCTTACCTGAGTGCCGGCGCCGCCCGCGCGGACGTGGCCGAATTGCGGCGGCGCCTGGCCATCGGCGGAGGTGCCGGTGTCCACGATGTGCTGAACGTGGTGCGCGAGCTGCTCGAGGGCCGCCAGGCCGACGTCGAGCGGGGTCGCCGCTTCGGCAGAATGCACCCGGCCCGCGCGGGGGAGCCGCCGCGGCTCGGCTACCGTTCGCCGCGGCTGTTCGCACTGTACGGCCGGTGGTACTTCCTGACCCGGGAGGGGATCGACGTCGGCCCGTATCCTTCCAAAGACCACGCGGATCAGGGTCAGCAGCGGTTGGTGGCCCTGCTCAGAGGCTGCGCAAGCGATGAGGAGCGGCGGCGTGCGATCGTTGATTTCGTGGCCGGTGGCGGAGCGGCGCTTCCTTGAGCAGCGCCTTCTCCGGTCGACCGGCCGCGTCTCAGGACGGCTGAACCAGCAATCCCGAGACCGCCTTCGGCAATTGCGTCGTGATCACCTTCCGCCCCTCGGCCAGCTTGGGTGATCGCACCAGCACCCGATACTCCCCGTCCCGGGTCTGCAGCTCTCCCACGCGCTCGACGTCGATGGCCTGCAGCCGATCCTTGTCGTCCACCGCGTAGATCCGGTCGTTTTCGTACAAGGCCGCCACCGGCAGCGCCACCACGCCTGCTTCCTCCGGCAGCCGGATCAGCATGTCCACCACGCGGCCGAGGGCCGGCAGCTCGGTGGGCTGGACGGTGGCTGGGCGGAAGAACGCCGCCAACCCGCTCTGGCCCGGGCGGATGCGGCTCGCCAGGCGCGTCAGGTCCAGCTCCTCACCGTCCCGCAGGGTGGCGGTGACTGGCGTCCCGCGGTCAGATCCTGCTGGAACCGCGCTCGTAGGCGGCCGGCACCTGCACGCGGATCTCGAAGTTGCCCGCTGTCCGCCATTTCCACCAGGTCGGTGTTCAGGCTGCTGCGGTCGCCGGGCGCCACGTTCACGGCCAGCACCGGGCCGGCGAAGGGCGCGGTGATGCGAGTCTTGGCCACGTCCAGGCGCGCCCCATCCAGCAACGCGTGGCACTTCTTCACCAGCGCTTTCTGTGCGGCGATGCGGTTCGGCAGGTCGGCGAGGCGCCGCTCGTGATCCTCGAGGTCGATGGCGGCCTTGTTGGCCTGGGACACGACCTCGTCGAGCAGGCTCTGGCTGATGAGTTGAGATTGTTTCAGCTCTTTGTGCCGGGCCAGCTTGTCCTGCGCGACGCGGTTCATGGAGCGTGCCGCGGCGAGCGTCCGCTCGAGCATGGCGCGCTCGGACTCGATGGACTGGAGCTGGGCCTCGGCCTGGGCGAGGTCGGCCTCCCGTTCCGCGAGCGCGAGCGACGTCTCGTCGTCGTTCAGCTCGATGAGCAGGTCGCCGGCGGCCATCCAGTCGCCTTCGCGGACGTGCACGGCCTTCACCTCGGCGACGAGGTCGGTGGTGATGTGGGCTACCCGGCTCGACTCCACCTTGCCGTAGGCGGTGAAGGAGGGGCTCTGGGTTTTCGGCTCCGCCTCGACCACCGACACCGGCCAGGCCTTCTCGGTCACCGGTTCCGGCTTCGGCGCGGGACCGGTCGCGAAGATGGACACGCTGGTCAGAGTGGCGCCCGCGAGGATCGCCGCGCCGGCGGCCGCCCGCCTGCCGCGCGGCGATGTCGGCCACAACCGGGAAGGCAGGAAGTTCAACGCAGTCATCACGAAGCTCCTTCTGACAGGGAGGGATGCCCGCCGCGGGTCGCGCGGCCGACGAGCCGCCCGCCGGTGCTGCGCAGGCCTTCCAGCAACAGGATCAGGGCTGGAATCACCAGCAGCACCAGCAAGGTGGAGAGCCCGAGACCGAAGCACAGGGTGACGGCAATGGGCGCCATGTAGAACGCGAGGCTCGATGTGGCGAACATCAATGGCAGCAGCCCGGCGATGGTGGTGAGCGAGGTCAGCAGCACGGCGCGGAAGCGCGAGCGGACCGCCAGCTCGAGAGCGGGCTTGAGCGCCTCGCCGTCCTCCACGCGGCGCTTCAGGAAGCTGATCAGCACGATGGCGTCGTTCACCACCACGCCAGTGAGCGAGAAGAACGCGAGCAGCGACATGGCGCCGATGTCCCAGCCGGTGATCCAGTGGCCGAGCACCGCGCCGGTGAGACCGAACGGGATCGCCATCATGATGGCCAGCGGCCACAGGAAGGATTCGAACACCCAGGTGAGGATCAGGTAGATGAGCACCAGCGTGAGCAGCCAGCCGATGGCCATGGTGGCGAGCATGATCTGGTCTTCCCGGGACTTGCCGCCGAGGCCGAACGTCAGGTCGTGCCGGCGCAGGATGTCCGGCAGCACGTCGGCCTCGACCTCGCGGGTGATCGACAACGCATTGGCGACGTTGGGGTCCACGTCGGCGCTGACGTTCACTGACAGGCGACCATCGGTATGCCGGATCAGATCGATGCCGCGGCGGTTGTACAGGGCGGCCGACGTTGCCGAGCGGCACGAAGCCGCCATCGGCCGTGCGGATGGGGAACTGCTCCAGGTGGCCGAGATCATCGCGCTCGCGGTCCGGCAGCATCACCCGGACCTCCACCTCGCTGTCGTCCTCGTTGAAGATCTGCACCCGGCTGCCGCTGTATGCGGCGCGCAGCTGGGCGCCGATGGTCTCCGGCGAAAGCCCCAGCGAGCGCCCGGCCGGGGTGACCTGAAAGATGATCTGCTCCTTGCCGTAGGGCAGGTTGTCCACCACGTTGGAGACGCCGGGATAGGCCGAGAGGGCGGTGGCCAGCTCCTCGGCCCCGGCCTTCACCGATTCCAGGTCGTCGCCGGACAGGCGCAGGGACATGTCAGCCTGGCCGTTGTTCTGGCCGCCGCTCACCTCGATGACGAGCTGCTCAACGTAAGCCGGGCGCTGGATGCGCGAACGCCAGCGTTGGACGAAGTCCTTGGGCGCGACGGTGCGGTCCTCCTCGTAGGCGTAGTTGGCCTCGATGGAGGCGTATTGCTCGCCGATCATCCGGTCGTCGTTGATGTTGGCGAGGTTCTGCCGGTCCACCCAGCCGAGCAGATTGGCGTGGCCGGTCTCGGTGTCCACGGCGCCGAGCTCGGTCTCGAGCTGCTTCATGAAGCGCTGCTTCTGAGCGTCCGTGGCGGTGGCGCTGAAGGCCACGTTGGCCTCGAGAGACTCGATGTCGAACCCGGTCACCAGGTTCACGCCCACGTGCTGAGACGCCAGCAGCGACATCACGATCATCAGCCCGCCCAGCGCTGCGCAGAGGGTGGCGCCGGGGTAGTCCAGGGCGCGCCGCACCAGCGGCATGAAGCGCCGGTCACGGAACCGCTCGAAGGCGCGGTCGAAGCGGCCACGCCAAGCGCCTTCCACCCGCAGCGCGGGCCTACCGAGGCTCTTTTTCAGGTGGGCGGGCAGCACCAGGAAGCACTCCGCCAGGGACGCCAGGATGATGCAGAGCAGCACCGTTGGCAGGGTGAGGATGATCTGGCCCATGGGGCCGCCGAACAGCAGCAGCGGAATGAATGCCGCGAGGGTGGTCATGGACGACGTGACCACGGGCACCCACATGCGTCTGGCGCTGCCGACGGCCGCCTCCATGGGCGAGGCGCCCGCCTGGTGCAGGGTGGCGGCGTCCTCACCCACCACGATGGCGTCGTCCACCACGATGCCGAGCGCCATCACGAAGCCGATCAGCGCGATGATGCTGATGCCCTGGCCGAACACCAGATGGAATCCGGCCAGCGCCATGAGGAAGCTCACCGGGATGCCCGCCATGATCCACCAGCCGACCCGGCCGGAGAGGAACGCGAACAGCATGGCGGCCACCAGCACCAGGCCGGAGAAGGCGTTGTTCAGCACCAGGTCGAGCTGCGCGCCGAGCAGCCGCCAGATGTCCTGGGACATGCCGACCGTGACGCCGTCCGGCAACGCCGGTTGCACGTCGGCCAGCCACTGCCTCACCACCTTTTCGGCGGTATAGGCGTCCGCTTCGGTGCTGCGCCACAGCATCATCTCGATGGCCGGGCGGCCGTTCTTGGTGACGATGGGCTGGCCGCGCTCGGGACGCCGCACCACCCGGCCGAGATCGCCCAGGCGGATGAGCTGGTCGCCGGACTCCAGCAGAAGCTGCTCGAAGCCGTAGACGTGGCGCTGCTGGTCGAGGCTGCGAAGCTGACGGCTGCCCTGACCTTGTCCGACGGTGCCCGCCGGCACGTCCCGGCTGGCTTTGGACACGGCGGCGGCCAGCTCGTCCAGGGTCATCCCCAGCTCCTCGAGACGCTTCCCGCCCACCATGAGGGCGATCTCCTCTTTCGGCAGACCGTCGTAGCGCACGCCCTCGATGCCGCGGGACATGAGCTCGCGCTCGAACCCCCGCACCAACGGGATCAACTCGGCGAGGTCCCCCTTTCCGGTTACCTCCAGCAACGCCACGGGCTCCAGGTCGATGAAGCGGTGGACGCGCGGCGGCTCGATGTCGGGCGGAAGGTTCCTGATGTTGGCGACCCGCTGCTTGACCTGATCGAGCCCGATGGTCATGTCGGCGTCGTAGTCGAACTCGACGCGGATCGACGTGCTGCCGTTCTCGGTGCGCGAAGTGATCTCGTGGAGGCCGGTGACGGTGCGTAGCTGCTGCTCGATCGGCACCGTGACCAGAGCTTCCACGTCCTCGGCGCTCGCCCCCACCCAGTCGACGTCGACGAATACCATGGGGAAGTCGGCGGGCGGGTCGAGCTGGGACGGCATCGACCGGATGGCCCAGAAGCCCGCGAGCATCATCATGACCATCAGCAGGTTGGCGGCGACCCGGTGCCTGGCAAACGTCTCGATCAATGCGCGTCCCCTCTGGCTGGCGCGGCCCGAGGCGGAGCGCCTCGGTGGCCGCGATCATCTTAGGGCCCACGGCTCGGGGTGAGGGGCGCCGATGCTGCTTCAGGAAGGGGCGCGTAAACCGGCCGTGGGCAGGTCCGCCCGGTTCACGAACTGTGCCAAGTGGCTTGATGATCTGCAACCGATTGAAAACCAAGCGATTTCTCAGAAACGCCGGATTGCACGGCACGATGGGTGTCACGCAGCTCGTGGCGGAACTCGCCAACTCTTGGCGTCGCCAATGAACATCCGCAGGAGGTTTTGATCTGTCACACCCCGGCGCTGTTCCTTACAATAGCGGGCTGGCCTGAAGCAGAGGAAACCGAGTGGCACACGAGGAAGCAGGGCTTTCTCCCGAGATGGTACCGGACACCACGGTGGCCGTGCGGGAGGTGTTCGGCATCGACCAGGACCTGGAAGTGCCGGCATTCAGCCGCCGTACCGACTACGTTCCGCTGATCGACGAGGACTACCGCTTCGACCGCGCGACCACGCTGGCCATTCTCGCCGGGTTCGCCCACAACCGACGGGTGATGATCCAGGGGTACCATGGCACCGGCAAATCCACCCACATCGAGCAGGTGGCGGCGCGGCTGAACTGGCCGTGCGTGCGCATCAACCTCGACAGCCACATCAGCCGCATCGACCTGATCGGCAAGGACGCGATCGTCATCCGCGAAGGCCAACAGGTCACGGAGTTCCGCGAGGGGATGCTGCCGTGGGCACTGCAGCATCCGGTGGCGCTGGTGTTCGACGAGTACGACGCCGGCCGACCGGACGTGATGTTCGTGATCCAGCGGGTGCTGGAAGTGGAGGGCAAGCTGACCTTGCTCGACCAGAACAAGGTCATCGAGCCGCATCCGTATTTCCGGCTGTTCGCCACTACCAACACCATCGGGCTGGGCGACACCACCGGTCTGTATCACGGCACCCAGCAGATCAACCAGGGCCAGATGGACCGCTGGAGCATCGTCACCACCTTGAACTACCTGCCCCACGACGACGAGCTGAAGATCGTGCTCGGCAAGGCCAAGCACTACGGCGAGACGGATAAAGGCAGGCGCACCGTATCCAGCATGGTATCGGTGGCGGAGCTGACCCGTCAGGGCTTCATCAACGGTGACGTGTCGGTGGTGATGTCGCCGCGCACCGTGCTCACCTGGGCGCAGAACGCCGAGATCTTCGGCGACATGGGGTTCGCCTTTCGCGTGACGTTCCTGAACAAGTGCGACGAGCTGGAGCGGCCCATCGTCGCCGAGTACTACCAGCGCTGCATGGGCGAGGACCTCGGTGATGCAACCCGCGGGATCACGCTGAAGAGCGCGTAGTGCCTACCCGTTGTGGGAGCGACCTCCCGGTCGCGATCTGTATCAGGCAGCGAAATCGCGACCGGGAGGTCGCTCCCACTTCAGTTGCCAGCGGCTAACCATGAGCGACAAAGATCATCCATTAGAGCCTTTCAAACGGGCTACCACCGCCACCATCCGGGCCATCGCCGGCAACAACGAGCTGGAGGTGAGCTTCGGTCAGGGGCCGCCGGTGGCGCGAGGCAACCGCATCCGCGTGCCGCTTCCCGGCATGGGCGCCACGGACGAGGAAATCGACGCGGTGCGCGGTATGGGCGACGAGTACGCGCTCAAGCTCCGGTATCACGACGAGGCGGAGCATCAGCGGCGCTCTCCTCAGGGCGGACCCGCCCAGGAGATGTTTCAGTGGATCGAGGATGCGCGGATTGCCTCCATCGGCTCCATGCGGATGCAGGGCGTGGCCCACAACCTGGATGCGTCGCTCGAGGTCCAGTGCAAGCAGGCGGCCTTCGACACCATCACCGTGGAGTCCGAAGCCCCGCTGTCGGTGGCCGTGGGTCTGCTGGTGCGTCAGCACCTCACCGGCCGGCCGTTGCCGCCGTCGGCCGAGCACGTGGTGCAATTCTGGCGGGACTACGTGGAGGAGCACGCCGGCGCAGACATCGAGCGGCTGAAGGAGCACATGCTCGACCAGAGCAAGTTCGCCGACGTCTGCCGGCGCATCCTGGTCGACCTGGGGCTGGAAGCCGAGCTCGACGAGCCCACCGACTCCGACGAGTCGAGCGACGATGTGGAAACGGTCGACGAGAGCGACAACGCCGACTCCGACGCGAGCCCTGAGGACGTGGTGCTCGACGACGAATCCGCAGTGGACGAGAGCGCCGAGGGCGAGACCAGCCTGGTGGAGATGGACGCCGACGTCGACATGGACGAGCTCGGCGCCGAGGCGGATCCCGAGGAGCAGCCGCCGAACCTGCCGGACGAGGCCGGTCGGATTCGCGTCGACGTCAACTACAAGGCGTACGCCACGGAGTTCGATGAGGTGGTGCGGGCCGAGGAGCTGTGCGACTCCGAGGAGTTGATCCGTCTGCGGGCGCTGCTGGACCAGCAGCTCCTGTCGCTGCAGCACGCCACGTCCAAGCTCGCAAACCGACTGCAGCGCAAGCTGCTGGCCAAGCAGAACCGCACCTGGGAGTTCGATCTCGAGGAAGGGGTGCTGGACAGCTCGCGGTTGGCCCAGGTGATCGCGGACCCCATGAATCCCCTGGCCTACAAGCAGGAAAAGGAGATGAAGTTCCGCGACACCGTGGTGACCATGCTGATCGACAGCTCGGGCTCCATGCGCGGCCGCTCCATCACCATCGCCGCCATGTGCGCCGACATCCTCGGCCGGACCCTCGAGCGTTGCTCGGTGCGGGTGGAGGTGCTCGGTTTCACCACCCGCGCGTGGCGGGGCGGCCAGTCGCGGGAGAAATGGATTGCCGAGGGCAAGCCAGCCAATCCCGGCCGGCTCAACGACCTGCGCCACATCATCTACAAGGCCGCGGACGACCCGTGGCAGCGGGCACGGCGCAATCTCGGATTGATGATGCGTGAGGAGTTGCTGAAGGAGAACATCGACGGCGAGGCGCTGATCTGGGCGCACAACCGGCTGGTCACCCGTCAGGAAGAGCGCAAGGTGCTCATGGTGATTTCGGACGGGCTACCGGTGGACAACTCCACTCTGCTGGTGAATGCCAGCAACTATCTGGAGCAGCATCTGAAGTACGCCATCGACATGATCGAGAGCCACTCGCCGGTGCAGCTCATCGCCATCGGCATCGGCCACGACGTCACCCACCACTACCGGCGGGCGGTGACCATCACCGACGCCGAGCAGCTCGGCGGCGCCATGACCGAGCAGCTCGCGGAGCTTTTCGACATTCAGGCATGACCGTGTGGGACCCACGACCTGGTTGTGTCTGAAACCACGACTTGGTTGTGTGCGCAGCAGAACCTGATTGTGTGTGTGGGAGCGACCTCCTGGTCGCGATCCGGCGTCGATCGCGACCAGGTCGATCGCGACCAGGAGGTCGCTCCCACAGGTACGAGGTCGCTCCCACAGTCGTCGGTCAGCCGACGACTTCGAGCCGCTGGATCTCGGGCCGTCCCGCCATCAGCCCGGCGAACTTCTGCCCGGCGTCCTTGAAGTGCTGAGACTGCCCGTGCTCGGCGAGCGCCTCGGGGCTGTCGTACAGCTCGAGCACGAGGTAGCGGCCCTCTTCGTCCTTGCACAGCGTGTAGAGCTGATTGCCGCTCTCGTTGGCACGCACCTGGGCGGCCAGCCCCAGCATGGTTTTTTCGAATTCCGCTTCCTTTCCCTCGGCGACGTTCAGTCTGGCGATGACGGCAATGGTCATGGAGTGTCTCCCCTGGATAGATGACGCGGCAGGAGCATCATAACAGGGGCAGTACTCCATGAGCCCCTTTCCTTATACTCGCGCCATGCACCGGCAAGCCCTCATCGCGCTCCTCGGCGAGTATGCCGGACGCCATCCCGAAGAACGGGCCGTCACCGCAAGGTTCCTCGACTTCGTGCAGCGCAACGAGCGCTGCTTCGACCGCGAGCTGCGGGAAGGGCACATCACGGGCTCTGCCTGGCTGGTGAATCAGCAGGGGAACCGCGTGCTGCTGACTCATCACAAGAAGCTGGGGCGCTGGCTGCAGCTCGGCGGCCACAGTGACGGTAACCCAACGACTCTGCAGGTGGCGATGGCGGAGGCCCGGGAGGAGTCCGGCCTCGACGTGAGGCCGTTGTCCACCGCGATCTTCGATCTCGACGTTCACCGGATTCCAGCGCGCGGTCAGGATCCCGCTCACCTGCACTACGACGTGCGCTTCGCCCTCGAGACGGTCGGGTGCTGGGAAGGCTTCACTGTGAGCGAAGAGTCCCTGGAGCTTGCCTGGGCACCGATCGAGCGGCTGAGCGAATATTCCAACGAGGAGTCCATGCTGAGAATGGCTCGAAAATGGTGCGCGCGGATCTGAACATCGGCGTGTCGGACAGTTCCGAGGCCCGGATTGGCTGCCAGCGGTTGACAGGTAATTAGAACGTGTTCTTATACTAGCGGTTCGGACGAGAGGAGGCCGCGCGGTACGCGGCTACGTTCCGATTAGAGGGGATTTCATGAACGCAGTATTACCTTACCGCAAGCGGACCGCTGTCACCGGTCTGCTGGTCTCAGGATTTCTGTTGTGCACTCCACTGGCTTCCGCTGCTGCGACTTCCGGCGGAAAGGCCATCGAAGAGGTCGTCGTCACCGCCCAGCGGGCGGAGGAGAGTCTGCAGGACGTACCAATCGCGGTGAGCGCTTTCACCGGCAGCATGATGGAAGACAAGCAGATCGTCAGTCCGTCGGATCTGCAGCTCAACGCGCCCAATGTGAGCTTTACCGCCACCAACTTCGGCGGCTCCAGCTTCAGCATCCGGGGCATCGGCCGACTGGTGATCTCGGCGTCCGGTGAATCCGGCGTTTCGATCCACCAGAACGAGATTCCGGTGCCCACCAACCTGCCCGCCGCCGAGTTCTATGACATGGAACGGGTGGAAGTATTGAGGGGGCCGCAGGGCACCCTGTTCGGCCGGAACGCCACCGGCGGCGCCATCAACATGGTCACCAAGCAGCCCGAGTTCGACAGCTGGGACGGCTTTCTGGAGGCGGAAGGGGGCGGCTACAACGACAAGCGCGCCAAGGGCGCCATCAACATCCCCCTGATGGACAACTTCGCGGTCCGCGTCGCCGGCATGTATCTGAAGCGCGACGGCTACATCCGCAATACCGCGGACGGTCAGGTGGGTGATTGCCTGGTACCCGGGTCGACCATGGCCAACCCGCAGACCCAGCCCTGCACGCTCAACGGAATCGACAGCGACGTCGACGGGCGCGATCTCTACTCCGTGCGGGCCACCGCGCTGTGGCAGATCACCGACAACGCCCGGATGTGGGTCCAGTACCAGCGCTTCAACGAGGACGACGACAGAGTGCGCATCACCAACCAGGTCTGTGCACGCAGCGCCATCCCCGTCATCGGCTGCGAGCCCAACGGTTTCGGCTTCGACACGCCCAATTCCGGCACCACCACCGGCGGCATCTTCGGCGGCCTGAATGGCGCCGTGGTGCTGGGCGATCCTACGCCGACCAACGCGTTCCCGGTCACGTCCACCGGCTTCCGTAAGATGCACACGGACTTCGAGCCGACCTACCAGTACAACGAGAATCTCTGGACCGCTTCGTTCTACTACGACCTGCCCAAGTACACGGTCAGCCTTCAGGGCGGCTTCATGGATTCCAGGTACTACACCCGTCAGGACTACAACATGGACGTGGGCTTCAACCTCTATGCCACGCCGTTGAACCCGCAGGGGCTCTGGCCCACGTCGGAGCCGGCCGGGAAGGTGTCCGCAGACTGGACGAGCAGCCAGTGTAATTTCAACGACGGCACGTCCGGTATCTTCGGCGGTTGCGCGTACCCTGCCGATCCGACCCGGGTGTTCGCCTACGACCAGTCGGACAGCGACGCCACCTACAAGACCGTCGAGGCCAAGGTGCAGTCGCACCTATGATGGTATGTTCAACTTCATCGTTGGCACCAACTACACGAAGGCCGATTCCAACGGCGACTACTACGTGGTGGCCAACACGCTGGACCTGGTGGGCGTGTACGGTGTAGGGCCCCTCGGCTTCCCGCCGCTGTATCCGACCATGTTCGACGCCACCGGCGCGCCCAACGGCTCCAACAAGACCGAAAGCTACTCAGTATTCGGCGAGACCTACTTCCAGCTGACGCCAACGGTGAAGCTGACGGCTGGCCTGCGCTGGAACGACGACAAGAAGGACGTGTCCGACACCAGCATCCTCTTCAACGCGATCAATGCGAATGCGGTCGGGGCGAGCCTGCCTACGCCTGACGTGTTGGTCGGCCTTGGGCTGCTGGATCCGAACTACGTCACCAACGGCGGTTCCGGCACGGGTGGTACCGGCACGAGCTGGACGCGAACGTTGAACATCCTGCTCGGCCCGCTGGCCCCCGGGTCTCCCGAGAGCGATCTCGCCATGTATTACGGAGCCACGCAGGCCCAGCTCGACGCGGCGGCCACGACGCCGGCGTATCAGCCCGGAGCGGCTTCGCCATCAGCGCTCTCGGTGCCCCCGGCGCCGGGCTTCGGCGAGCGCCGCGCTCTGACCGGCAGCCCGGACAACGCTGAGTGGAAGGAGCTTACCGGCCGCATCGGCGTCGACGTGACCTTGAACGACGACAGCATGATGTACGTGTTCTACACCCGTGGCTACAAGCCTGGCGGCTTCAACCCGCCGCTCAACGAGGCGTTCGTGAACAGCGGCACCGCCGCCTACACGTTCAAGCCCGAGCACGTGGACTCGCTGGAAGTCGGCACGAAGAACACGCTGCTGGACGGCACGCTGCAGTTGAACGGCGCGTTCTTCTTCTACGACTACCGTGGTCTGCAGGTGACCCGTATCGCCAACAACACGTCCATCAACGACAACATCAACGCCATCATCAAAGGCGCGGAGCTGGAGTCGGTGTTCCAGCCGGAGTTCCTGCCGGGCCTCTCGCTGGACGTGGCCTACTCCTGGCTGAACGCCAAGGTGGCCGGATCCGAGTCGGTGGACCCGATCGATCGCACGGCGGGTGATCCCAACTACATCACCCTCGAGAACATCGATGCGGGCTCCCTGACCGGCGTCAACTACGTCGCCCAGGTCGACCAGATCACCCCGGCTCTCATTCAGGATGCGTACGCGCCTGTCGGGCGCTGAGCGCAGCAGAATCCCAATGGTACCGACCTGTCCGCAGGTGGCGCCGAATGCCAATCTATCCCAACGGCATCCCTGCGTACTTCTCTCGAGCTATCTCGACGGACTGCGGTGGATTCGGCTGGTAATCCCTGAACACGTGGCGTGAGAGACCTCCGATGGCTTCGCTCAGAGCCTGGACGGCAACCAGTTGCCGAACTCGCCTGAGCAGACCGTCCACGTCGGCCTGGCCTACACCTGGCCGATCGACTTCATCGCGGGTTCGCTGACTGCGCGCTGGGACTACTACTGGCAGAGCGACTCCTACGCCCGGGAATTCAACACCCCCGGCGATAAGATCGACTCCTGGGATCAGCACAACGCGTCGCTGATCTACGAGAGCAACGACGGTCATTGGATGGCAAAGGCCTGGGTGCGGAACCTGCAGGACGAGGACAACGTCACGGGCAAGTACCTGACGTCGGATACGTCCGGTTTCTACCGCAACTACTTCCTGACCGATCCGCGACTCTACGGCGTGTCGCTGCGGTATAGCTTCGAGCGGAGCAAAGGGTAAGCCCTCCCTTAGCGCCGCTTCTCTCGCAGCTCTCTGCGAAAAGCCCATGGAGTTCGCTCCATGGGCTTTTTTTCTGACCGCTCCGGTGTGCCCGCATATCCGACACGGATGCAATGACCTCATCGCCATTTGACAAGGGGGCTCCCGGCGGATTAAAACATGTTACATACCCGTCTGTTGCTGCAAAATGGCCGGGGAGGGGTAGGACATTCATTCGAGACGAACAGGCGCCGGGGCCGTCCGGAGGGGCTCCCATGCTGTGACGCCTCCAGACGTTCATGTCGTCGAGGAGGTCACCGTGTTCGCGTCGGCGGCCGGGTCCGGATGAGCCAGATTTCCGTTGTGCTTCGGAATCCGACTGCGGGTTCGGGGCGGCAATCGGCGTAACAGACAGCGCTGGCGAGTGAACACGTGTGCGTCTCCTCTACTGAGGGGTAGAGAGATATGTGCACGCGTCTTCAGTTCAGACTGTTGCTGGGCAGTGTAGGGGCCGCTACGCTGGCCGCCTTGACGTACCCGCCCGTGGTCAGCGCCGCCGCGGAGTCCAGCCGGCGCATCGAAGAAGTCGTGGTGACCGCCGAGCGGCGCGAGTCCACGGTATCCGATACCGCAATTTCCATCTCGGCTTTCGATCAGAGCTTCCTCGAGAACTTCAACATCCGCAATCAGGAAGATCTGCAGAACTACATCCCAGCAACCACGATCCAGCCGTACGACGCGTCGATTCGCGGAGTGGGGCGCACTGCCCGCACACTCGGCGGAGACCCGGGGGTCGCCACCTACTTTAACGGGGTGTATTCCGAAGACTTCGGTATCGCCTCGACGGAAGGCGGCCTGCACGACCTGGCGCGGGTCGAGGTGCTGCGTGGACCGCAGGGCACCTTGTACGGCCGTAATGCCGTCGGCGGCGCCATCAACTTCGTGTCCAATCATCCGAGCCTGAACGAATGGCAGGGGGAGGTGACGGGCACCTACGGCAGCTACAACACCACCGAGGCCTACTACATGATCTCGGCGCCGGTGATCCAGGACAAGCTGGGCGTACGCTTCACTGGCTCCGACCGGCGCCGCGACGGCTACATCGAAGAGACATCGCCGTTCGGCAATGACATCAACAACTACGATGACCAGAACTACGCACTGGCGTTCGAGTGGCGACCGGTGGACCGGGTGACCATGTACGTCCGCGGTAATACGCGCATCTACCGCCGGAAGTTCAACGGCGGAGCGGGCACCAGCCCCATCGTCGTCAGCGAAGACGGTACCCGGTCACGCGATACCACCAGCCTCGCCTTCGGTGAGCGCGTCATCGACCGCAGCCAGACCACCATGCCGTGGATGTCCAACTACTTCGACTCCAGCCAGGACGTCCAGACGTATACCAATCCGGCCACCGGGGCGCTGGTAGAGGCCCAGCACATCCGGCCGGGCGTCGACATTCGCTCCGCGTTGACGGCGCCGTTGGACCTGAACGCCGACGGCGTGCAGGACATCGATCCGGCCACGGGACTGCCGGCCTACGGAAAGGGGAACCCCACCGCCGGAAGCACGTCGCCGAACTATGCGCTCGGCATGCCGGCGAACCGGATCCACGTTGCCGACGTCGACAACCTGGACAAGGGCAGCCTGAAGATCGACAGCAACGGGACGTATGACGAGTCCTTCGATCATCAGGCGGTGCAGTTCAACACCTCCTACGACGCCGACCACTGGCAGCTCAAGTACATCTTCGGCTACACGGACTTCTTCTACGACCGCAACACCGACGAGGACAAGACCGGCAACACGCGGCTCGGCAGCTCGGAGTTCTACGTCTTGCAGGAGAACGAGAACTGGCAGCACGAGATCCAGTTCACCTTCGACAGTGACAAGCTGTCGTTGACGGCGGGAGCGTTCATCTACAACTCCACGATCAATCAACGCCTCGACCTGTACGACCCCATCGACACCCAGGGGCGCTATCAGAACGACGCCCAATACGCGGGCAGCGACATCACGACGTTCGGCGCGCTGCTCGGCCATCCCGGGCCGCTGCTCGACATCTACGACGCGCAGCGGGCCTACGAGGCCGGCGCCACCCCAGCCGCAGACGGCTCGGTGACCCTCGCTGCGCCCTGGTACGGTGACAAGGGTACCGGGCTGCGCGGCGCTGAGCACGTTGGCCAGCACACGCCGGGCACCTTCTTCGCCTGGGACAACGACCTCGAAACCCGGGCCTACGCGGCTTACGTCCAGGGCGAGTATCAGCTCACCGACAAGTGGGCGCTGACGCTGGGGGTGCGGTACGCCAAGGACGAGAAACAGGCACGGGAACGCTTGCTCGGCATACAGGAAAACCTGGGGCTGACAGGGCTCGCACTGCTCGACCTCAATACCTTCGCCGGATACAACCAGAAGGTGCAGGACTACATAGCCGCCAACCCGGCCGGCTTCGCCGCATGCGGCAGCGGAGCCAACGTGCTGTGTCTGTACAACGCGGTGAACGGTGCCTTCGACCCGACGACAGCGACGGCGAACGGTGGCGTTCAGCCTGGCGATCTGGGGACCAACGCGGGAGACAATCCGGTGTGGTTCAGTGGCGCGCCAATCGCCTTCGACATCTATCGGCCGCTGAAGAACGACTGGGACGTGTGGACGTGGCGGGTCAACTTCAACTATCAGCCCAACGAAAACACGCTGCTGTATCTGTCCGCGACTACGGGGTGGCGGTCCGGCGGCTACAACCTCGGTTTCTTCTCGAGCCAGACGCCGGAGTACAACGAAGAGAACATCATCGCCTACGAGTTCGGCTACAAGGGCACCTTGCTGAACGACAGGCTGCAGCTCAACTCGTCCATCTATCTGTACAACTACGACGACATCCAGACCATCATCACCCAGACCGGCGGCCTGATGGGCGTCGGTGTCAACGTCGTCAACGCGCCCTCGGCGCGGACGATCGGCTGGGAAGGCGAGGTCACCTTGCTGCTCGGCGACCACCTCACCATCGGCGGTAACGGGAGCTACACCGACGCGCAGTTCACCGACGACTTTTCTGTGGTCGACGTGGTGAATCCTGCCACCCCGGATACGATCTTCACCGCGGCGGAGCTCACCCGGAGCGGTTTCGACGGCGCCAGTCTGCCGAAGATTCCGAAGTGGAAGTTCACCGTCTGGGGCGACTACACCTGGCCCCTCGGCAGCTCCGGTACCCTCGATCTGTACACGACCGTGGGCTGGACCGACGAGTTCTACTTCGACGCGCCGTTCGAGCGCTCGATCGACCGTGCGCCGGCGTTCACACGCTGGGATGCCCGCGTGAGCTGGCGGAGCGCCAACCAGAACTGGGACGTCTCCGCCTGGGTGAACAACATCACCGAGGAATTCGGCCTGCGGCAGATGGACGAGGGCTCCAGCGGAGACAACTTCCTTCGCTCGGTGACCACCAGCGACCCCCGGGTATTCGGTCTGACGGTGTCGTACCGGATGAACGAGTGATGAGTCCGGCGTAGCCGCAGCGGGATCGTATCAGTACAGGTGGCAGGCCACCAGCCGGTCGGGGGCTCCGTCGACCGGCTCCAGCGGCGGCGTCTCGCGCCGGCAGACGTCCATGACGTAGGGACATCGGCCGGCGAATCGGCAGCCGGGCTGGACGTCCACCGGCGACGGGATTTCGCCCCGGATGGTGGTGGACTGCCGCTCCCGCTCCCGTATCGGGTCCGGCTCCGGATTCGAGGCGACCAGGATCTGCGTGTACGGATGCTTGGGGTCGAAGAACACCTCGGGTGCCGGGCCGAGCTCCACCAGCGCGCCCAGATACATGACCGCCATCCGGTCGCTCACGTAGCGGACCATGGAGAGGTCGTGGGCGATGAACAGCAGGGTCAGCCCCATGGATGCCTTCAGCTCATCCAGCAGGTTGATGACCTGAGCCTGGACCGAGACATCGAGAGCCGAGATCGGCTCGTCGCAGACCACGAACTCGGGGCCGAGAATCAGCGCCCGGGCCACGCCGATGCGCTGGCGCTGCCCGCCCGAGAACTCGTGGGGATAGCGTGACATGTGGTCCGGCTCCAGGCCCACGCGCCGGAGCCAGTCGGCCACCCGGTCGCGGATCTCCTGCCGGCCGAGCCGGGTGTGGAGCTTCAAGCCCTCGCCGATGATCTCGCCCACCGTCATGCGCGGGTTCAGTGAAGAGTATGGGTCCTGGAAGATCATCTGCATCTTCTTCGCCCAGCGCTGGAAGTCCGCCGGCTGGTAGTGGTCGCGGCAGCCGCTCGCCCGCGATAGCTGACGGTGCCCGCCGTCTTGCCGTGAAGACCGATCAGGGTCTTGCCGTAGGTGGACTTGCCGGAGCCGGACTCGCCCACCAGCCCGACGATTTCGCGTTCGTGAATGGTGAGCGAGACGCCGTCCACGGCGTGCAGCCGGTGACCGCCCCGGAGCGTGAAGTGCTTGGTCAGGTTGTCCGTGACGACCAGCGGCCGCGCCTGCTCCGGGTGCTCGCCGATCGGCTGGGCTTCGCTCACGAGCGCACCTCCTGCTCTGCGGCCCGGTCGTGTGGCCCTTCGCCGTGGTAGAGCCCGGCAACCTCCGGTGCCGACGGGTGATGCAGCCAGCAGCGGGCGAAGTGCCGCTCCCCCTGATAGAACGCGCCGGGATCTTGCTCGCTGCAGAGCTGCATGGCGTACGGACATCGCGCCGCATAGGCGCAGCCCCGGGGCGGATCGAACAGATCCGGCGGGCTGCCTTCGATGGGCAGCAGCCGGTGGTCCAGGCTCGGATCGTTGCTCGGCATCGCTGCCTTCAGCCCCAGGGTGTAAGGATGGGCGGACCGATAGAAGACGTCGTCCACGGTCCCCTTCTCCGCCGACCTGTCCGGCATACATCACCACCACCTCGTCCGCCATGCGCGCCACGACGCCCAGGTCGTGGGTGATCAGCACGATCGCCATGCCCGTTCGCCGCTGCAGGTCTTCCATGCAGATCGAGGACCTGGGCCTGGATGGTGACGTCGAGCGCCGTGGTGGGCTCGTCGGCGATGAGGATGGCCGGCTCGCAGGCGATGGACATGGCAATCATCGCCCGCTGCAGCATGCCGCCGGAGAACTCGAACGGATATTGCCTGGCGCGGCTCGCCGCCTCCGGAATACGCGCCATCTCGAGCAGCTCGACCGCGCGGCGCGAAGGCCCGCTTGTGGCTCCAGCCGCGGTGCACCTGCAGCGTCTCGGCGATCTGGTCGCCCGACGGTCATGGTGGGATTCAGCGAGGTCATCGGGTCCTGAAAGATCATGCCGATCTCGCGGCCGCGGATGTCGCGGCCGTCGATCGAGGTGCGGCCCAGGATCTCGACTCCGCGCAGCCGCGCGCTGCCCGAGGTGATGCGGCCGGGTGGCATCGGGATGAGCCCCATCAGGCTCTGCACCGTCACCGACTTGCCGCAGCCCGATTCCCCGACGATGGCCAGGGTCTCGCCGGCCTCCACCTTGAAGCTGACGCCCCGCACCGCCTGCACGGTGCCGCCGTAGGTGTCGAACTCGACCCGCAGGTCGTCGACCTGGAGCAGCGGGGCGGTCATTGCAGCCCCGGTCGGAGCGGCCTCCGGCGCGATCCTGTCCCGGCAGTCGCGGCCGGAGGCCGCGTCATTCTCTCGACCTCATCTTGGCGTCGAGGGCGTCCCGCAGGCCGTCGCCCAGCAGATTGAAAGCGAGCACGGTGATGCTGATCATCACCGCCGGCAGGATCAGCTCGTGCGGGTGGGTGAGCATGGTCTTGATTCCCTCGTTGCACATGCTGCCCCAGGAGGGCGTGGGCGGCGAAACGCCCATGCCGATGAACGACAGGAACGCTTCGATGAAGATGGCGTTGGGCACCGCGAAGGTCAGGGTGACCAGGATCACGCCCAGGGTGTTGGGAATCATGTGCCGCAGAATCAGATAATTGGTTCTCGCGCCAAGCAGCCGGGCGGCGCTGACGTAGCCTTCCTCGCGCACCTGCAGGATCTGGCCGCGCACCAGACGCGCCGTGGTCGGCCACAGCAGCAGCACCATCGCCAGCATCATGGGCGCAATGCCGCTCTCGCCGGCACCGACGTTGAACACCACCTTGAACAGAATCATGAACAGCAGAAACGGCAGCGCGATGATGAAGTCGGCGAAGCGCATGAGGATCTGGTCGGAGTAGCCGCCGAGGAATCCGGCGGCGCTGCCGTACACGGTGCCGAACAGGACGAACGCGAGTGGGGCCAGGATGCCGATGAACAGCGATACCCGGGCGCCGTACATGAGCCGCGCCATCATGTCGCGTCCCAGGTAATCGGTGCCGAGGGGATGGCTCGCCAGGGCGACCTCGCTGCCCACCGGCGGCGTCTGGTCCGCCCCGATCAGACCGCGCTGACGGGCTTCGTCCACCGTAATCACCCGCTGCACGTCCACCTGCAGGGTCTCCCGGGCCGGCAGGGTGTCGCCGAACTCATCCAGCGCCACCACCGTGTAGTAGTAGGTGCGCGGCCGGAGGTCCAGACGGTCTTCGAAATGGGTCTCCTCGGCGGTGAACGTCTCCGTCAGGGGCAGGCCGAGAGCGTCGCCGGCATGGATCGGAAAGATGTTCCGGTAGACGCGGTACTTCGATGCGCCGGGCATGCGGTCCCACAACAGACGCACCGCCTGGGTGGTGGCCGGCTCGGCCAGCCGCAGCCCCGGTGCCAGCGGCGTGGTGGCGTTGCCGTCCCAATGCTGGTACGGCGCGGCCACCACCGCCGTGTGCGCGAGCCCGGGAGGCACGCTGATCTGATCGATGTCCTGATCGGCAGGGTCCACCTGCCACAGCACCGGGCCGAGCGCCGTGAAAACGAGCAGGGCGATCACGATGTAGAGGGAAATCAACGCCCGACGGTTGGCCTTCAGCCGGCGCCACGCATCCTGCCAATAGGACAGCGACGGCCGCGAAAGCACCTGCGCACGCTGCTCACCCATGAGCGGCTGGAATGCGCCGGGGCTGGGCTGGTATTCGAGGGGTTTCGTTTCCGCCATGGCTACGAGACCCTCACCCGCGGATCGATCAGTCCGTACAGCAGGTCGACGATGATGACCATCAGCACCAGAAACGCACCGTAGAACACCGTGGTGCCCATGATCACCGTGTAGTCGAGCTGCTGCACGGCCTGCACGAAGTAGCGCCCGAGCCCCGGGATGGCGAAGACCAGCTCCACCACGAAGCCGCCGGTGGTGATGGCAGCGATGGACGGCCCCAGCACGGTCACCACCGGCAGGATGGCGTTTCGGAGCTGATGACGGGTGAAGATCCGGGTGGCGGGCAAGCCTTTGGCGTTGGCGGTACGCACGTAGTCCGTGCCGATGACCTCCAGCATGGAGGATCGCATGAGCCGTGTCAGATAGGCCATGGTGGAGAGCCCCAGCACCAGGGAAGGCACCAGCATGTGCCATACGCGTGCCCCACCCGGCCACCGGCAGCAGGGTGAAGCCCAGCAGGCTGTTCAGGTCGACCAGGGCAAGCTGGCCGAGGGCCGCAAACACGAAGCTCGGCACCGAGATTCCGAGAATCACCAGGAACATGATCACCAGGTCCGGCAGGCGGTTGCGGTACAGCGCCGTGAGCGCCCCCCAGAGCACGCCGCCGAGGCCGGCGAACACCAGAGCCAGCAGTCCCAGGGTGGCTGACACGGGAAAGTGCTCGCGGATGATGTCGTTGACCCGCCGATTCTGCTGGGTGAACGAAATGCCGAAGTCACCGTGCAGCAGACTGTTCATGTAGATCAGGTACTGCTGGCCCAGGGGCTTGTCGAGTCCGTATTTGGCCTCGAGGTTGGCGCGGATCTGCGCCGTCATGGCCTTCTCGCCCGACAGCGGGTCGCCGGGCACGTTGTGCATGGCGAAGAAGGTGGCGGTGGCGATGAACCAGACGGTGATGACGCCCTGCACCAGCCGCCTGAGGGTATAGCGCCACACGGTTCAGCCGGCTCCCGCGCCGCTCGCCGCGACGATGCGCACGTTGGTAAAGTCCGGGTCGGGGTTCAGTACCCGGCGGACCAGGCCGTCGATGCGCGGGTCCACCACGTACACCCGCCCGCGCTCGTACTCCGGCAGGATCACGACGTCCTCGTACAGAATCCGCTGGATGTTGCCGAACGCGTCCATGCGTACCCGTGGATCCGTGGAGCTCTCGGCCACACGCACCCACTTGTCGAGCTCGGGGTTGTTGTAGCGCCCCCGGTTGTTGAGGTTCCACGAGGCGAACAGGTTGCCGAAGGTGATGGGGTCGTCGAAATCGGGCCCCCAGCCGGCCAGCACCATGTCGAACTCACCCGACGTCATCTTGGCCAGGCGTTGCTTGAAGATCTGCTTGTCGATGCGGATCTGCAGCCCCAGCTCGCGCTTAAGGATTTCCTGATAGTACTCGGCCTGCTTGTCGGAAAGGGGATTGTCGCCGGTGAGCAGCACCAGCGGCCGGATGTGATCGACACCGAGCTCCTGTCGCGCCTTCTCGAGCTCGACCCGGGCGCGCTCGGGATCGTGGCTGACGGTGGGAGCAGGATACTCCTGGCGGAACGGCGCGTTCACGCCCTGCAGCCAGATAGGAAACAGCGACTTGCCTGGAAGGTAGCCGGGCAGCTTGATGACCTTGTAGACCAGCTCGCTCGGGTCCAGCACGAGCTGAATGGCCTTGCGCAGGTGCCAGTTCGCGGTCGGCCGGCCGTCCCGGTGGTTGAACTCGCTGTAGAACACCGAGCCGTCCATGAACCGGTGCAGGTGCCAGCCCTGCGCCATGGCTTCGGTCAGATTCTCTTCGGTGAGCTGCACGAACGCGATTTTGCCGTCCTTGAAGAGGTTCAACTGAGCGTTCGGGTCCTGGGTGATGTAGGCGTGGTCCAGCACCTTCACGTGAATCCGGCCCTTGTCCCAGTACTCCGGGTTCTTCTCCATCCGCAGGCTGGCGCCGTGCACCCAGCGGGTGATGCGGTAGGGGCCGTCGTAGAGCATGGCGTCGGCGTCGGCCCCGTAGCGGCCGTTGGTGGATTCGTAGAAGTCCTGCCGGATCGGCAGGTAAGTACCGAATGCCGCCAGCTTGTCGAAGTAGGGCGTGGGCCGTTCCAGGGTCACCGCCAGGGTTCGGTCGTCCACCGCCCGCACCCCGAGTGCCGATGGCGGCAGCTTACCCTGGTTGATCGCCTCGGCATTCTTCACCGGATACAGGATGAAGGCGTATTCGGACGCGTTGGCGGGCTCCAGCGCCTTGCGCCAGGCGAACACGAAGTCGTGGGCCGTCACGGGCTTGCCGTCGCTCCAGCGGGCGTCGGGACGCAGCCAGAACGTGGCCTTGGTGCCGTCGATCTGCCAACGCTCGGCCACGCCTCCCACGATCTTGTTGTGCTGGTCGTAGCGCAACAGCCCTTCCATAACGTGGCCGAGGATCCGTCCACTCACGGTATCGGTGGACTTGGTGCTGTCGAGCTGCGGCGGCTCCTCGGCCAGCGCCAGGGTGACCGTGCTGGTGGCTGGGTTCACCGCATCGCCCCCGGCGGCGCCGGTTCCGGACAGGCTCGATGCCCAGGAGAGGCCCATCATCAGCAATGCGATGCCGGCCACCGACAACAGGCCGAACAGCAGCAGCTGACGGCCGGCGGACCGGGTGAAGCTGCGCTGGTTGTTGGCGATGTCGCTCACGTGGCCGCGGCCTCCCGCGCCCTGCCCGGGCGCTACTGTACCGTACGCAACAGATTCCCGACGATGCGCTCGAGGTGCATCAGGCTGTTGCACTCCTCGGCCTGATGGCAGTACGCCGTGTAGCGGCGCATCTCCGCGTCGCCCACGTACCAGGAGTTGCGCGATTCCGGGTTCAGCCAGATCAGGCGCTTACAGCGGTCGTACATCTCTTTGAGGATGTCAGTGCGCGGGTCGCCGTAGTTGTTGCGGGCATCCCCCAGGATGATGATGGTGGTGCGATTGTCCACCTCGTCGAGGCAGAGCTTCTTGAAGTCCGCAAAGGCCTGGCCGTAGTCCGTGGACCCCCCAGAGTAATCGCGCAAGGTCTTGGCAATCGCATCTTCGATTTTGTGGCGCTCGAACAGTTCCGTGACTTCCGCGAGATCCGAGGAAAAGGCGAAGGAGCGCACCTTCGGCATCACCTCTTCCAGGCTGTAAAGAAACATGAGCATGAACCGGGCGTAGGCCGACACCGAGCCGGAAACGTCGCAGATGGCGAACACCTTGGGCCGGTCGACCTTCACCGACTTCCAGTGCAGATCGAAGATCGCGCCGTCATAGGCCATGTTGTGGCGCAGGGTGCGCGGCAGGTTGAGTTGGCCCCGCTTGAACACCTTGCGGCGCCGGGAGTGCAGCGAACTCAACCGCTTGGCCATCTTGAAGACCACTTCCTGGATCAGCCGGAAGTTGCGCTGCTCGACGTTGGAGAGCTTAACCTTGCGCAGCAGGTCCTCCCGCAGCCGTTTGCCTTCGGCGTCGGCATGCAGCAGAAACTGACGCTCCACGTAGTCGCGCACCTGCTCGCGCAGCCACTCCCGGCGCCGGCCGAGCTCCTGCCCCAGGCGCCGCTCCGGCACCCGCCGGCTCTTGCGCAGCCCGGCGATCTCGCCGTTCAGCTCGCGCAGCCCCATTTCCTCCATGATCTTGCGGGTGTACAGGCCTTTCTGGGTGAACACCTGGATCTCCCGGACGTTCACCGCCTCGCCGGCACTGGCCATGGCCATGGTCAGCTCGACCCGGGAATCGCCCATCAGCAGACGGCCGAGCGCAGACCCGGCGTCGCTCATGTCGCCGGGCCCCAGATCCTCCTCCTCGTCGTCAGCGGTGTCCGCCTGGGCGGCGGCGCCCTTGGTCTTCTTTTTCTTCCTGCCGTCGCCGCCGGGCGCCCCTTCACGCGGCTCGCCGCCGGCGCCCTGACCTTCGCCCTGCCCGTCTTCGCCGCCCTCGGCATCCTCGGCATCGGCATCGGGCGCCGCGGGCCGTTGCCCGGAAAGATCCTCGGCGGCGAAGAACTGGTCGAAGCAGACGTCGAACGCCTCCTTCTCGTCGGCCGTCTTCGGCAGCACCAGAGCGAGTGAGCGTTTCAGCGCCGCGCGGTCCTGATAACCCACGAGCTCAACCGCCGACAGCGCGTCCAGCGTCTCGGCGGTGGAGACCCGGACATCGGAGTTGCGCAGGGCGCGGATGAAGTTGGTGAGGGTTCGGTCCATGGTGGGTTCGAAGTCGCCTGCTGGTGTGGGAGCGACCTCCTGTTTGTGGGAGCGACCTCCTGTTGTGGGAGCGACCTCCTGGTCGCGAAGAAGAGGAAAGAGATCGCGACCAGGAGGTCGCTCCCACAACTCAGGCCCTCACCGCCTTGCTGGTGAGGGTGGTCAACTCGCCGCTGACATTCTCGATGTCCTCCTGGAACTTCAATATCACGTTCAGCGTATCCCGCACCAGTTGCGGGTCCAGCGAGTCGGTGTGGAGCAGCAGGAGCGTTCTCGCCCAGTCAATGGTCTCGCTGATGGCGGGAACTTTCTTCAGATCCATGTCCCGCAGCTCGTGAATGAAGGCGACGAGCTGGCGGCGCAGCTCTGGCGGGATCTCCGGCACCCGGGCGTGGATGATGCGCTGCTCCAGCTCGACGTCCGGAAACGGAATATAAAGGTGCAGACAGCGGCGCTTCAGGGCGTCGGAGATCTCGCGGGTGTTGTTGCTGGTGAGGAACACCATGGGCGGCTCTCTGACTGCCTTGACCGTGCCGATCTCGGGGATGGAGAGCTGGAAGTCGGACAACAGCTCGAGCAGGAGCGATTCGAACTCGTGGTCGGATTTGTCCACCTCGTCGATGAGCAGCACGCAGCCGTGCTCGGCCTTCAGTGCCTTCATGAGCGGCCGCGGCTCGAGGAAATCCTCCGAGAAGAAGATGTCGCCGAACTCGTGCAGGCGGCCGACGGAGTCGGCGAAGCCCTTGGCCCCCTGCAGCACCTCGTCCAGAGTCTCCTTCAGCACCTGCGTGTACAGAAGCTGCTTGCCGTACTTCCACTCGTAGATGGCTTTCGCCTCGTCCAGACCCTCGTAGCACTGCAGCCGGATCAGGGGCAGAGCGAACATTTCGGCGGTGGTCTTCGCCAGCTCGGTCTTGCCGACGCCGGGCGGCCCCTCGATGAGGATCGGCTTGCGCAGGTGATATGCCAGATACACGGCGGTCGCGATCTGGTCGCTGCACACGTACCGGTGCGTTTCCAGCTGAGCTTTGATGCTCTGCACGGATTCGGTGATCCGGTCGATCTCTGGGACTGCTACTTCGGCCACGCGGACTCCTGGTCAGACCAAATCGGGCATTATCTCAACCCCCGCTTTCCATGTACACCGGCCATGTACCCGTGGCAGAAGCCAACCTGTGGGAGCGGCCTCTCCTTTGTGGGCGCGGCCTGTGGGCGCGGCCTGTGGGAGCGGCCTGTGGGAGCGGCCTCCCGGCCGCGATCTTCTCCTCGCCCCTGCCTCCCAAACGCTTCAGCCGCGCCGGCGGATCAGACCCTCCTGCGCGGCCGACGCCACCAGCATGCCGTCCCGGGTGTAGACGAGGCCGCGGTTCAGGCCGCGGGCGCCGCTGGCGCTGGGGCTGTCCTGCACGAACAGCAGCCACTGGTCGGCGCGAAACGGCCGGTGGAACCACATGGCGTGGTCGAGGCTCGCCATCTGCATGTCGTCCTGCAGGAAGCTGACGGCGTGGGGCAGGGTGGCCGTGTCCAGGAGCGACCAGTCCGACAGATACGCCAGCACGCACTGGTGCAGCCGGTCGTCGTCGGGCAGCGGATCGCGGGACTTCATCCAGCACATCTGCCGGGGCGGGCGCGCTTCGGGACGGAAGATGTCCACCGGATCGATGGGACGCACATCGATGGGGCGATCGCGGCCGAACGACTGCGCCTGCTCCGGCGGCAGACGTGAGGCCCACTCCGCTCGCAGCTCCCGCTCGTCCGGCAGCGACTCCGGCCGAGGTGCCTGCGGCATATCGAACTGGTGGGAGAACCCCTCTTCCGCGACTTGAAACGAGATCGACATGTTGAAGATGGGCCGTCCGTGCTGGATCGCCACCACCCGCCGGGTGGTGAAGCTCCGGCCGTCGCGGATACGGTCCACCGTGTACAGGATCGGAATGGTGGTATCGCCCGGGCGCAGAAAGTAGCCGTGCAGAGAGTGCGCGTGGCGCTCCTCGGGCACCGTGCGCGACGCCGCCACCAGCGCCTGGCCGATGACCTGGCCCCCATAGACGCGCTGCCAGCCCTCGCTCGGACTGACGGCCCGGTAATAGTTCTGCTCGATCTCCTCGAGGTCCAGCAGATCGATGAGGCCGTTGCTGATGTGTTCTTCCATGGTTGGTGTGGAGCGCTCCAGGGCGGTCAAGTCACGGGAGGATGGCGAAGGTCGCAAGTGTAGTAGCCCCTGCGACGATGGAGAATCCCGGTTTTCACGAGCGCAACAGGTCACGGGACGGTGCCAAAATGCGGCAGCCGCTGTTGATACGGGTGGTTACATCTGTTTCGGAGTCATTACGGTTTTCTCCGAACCTGTCAACGTCAGATTGTGGGACACGACTAATCATCTGGTTATTTGTAAGTTATTTTTTGTAACGAGATCGTCTCTATGTCGTGGATATCTATACGGATATAATCCGCAGCCGTGGCGCAATGCCAATCTAATAAACAAGATAAGTTGGGGTACATAAAATGTTTCAGAGGAAGCCATTGGCTGCCGCAATCAGTTCTATTGCGGCGGCGGGCGCTCTGGGCACGGCCGGCGCGGCAGCGCCGAACGAGGCCTACGGCGCCCAATCGCAACGACCCATCGAGGAGGTGGTGGTTACCGGTTCCCGGATCCGCAGGCCCGACCTCGACGCCGTTTCTCCGGTCACCGTGGTGAATCAGCAGGAATTCGCCCTTTCCGGCATCGTCAACGTCGAGCAGAAGCTGGCCGAGCTGCCGCAGACCGTGCCCAGCTTCGGCAAGAGCTCCAACAACCCGGGCGACGGTACTGCCCGCGTCGACCTGCGTGGCCTCGGCAGCTATCGCACTCTGGTGCTGGTGAACGGCCGCCGCTACATGAACGCCACCCAGACCGGCGTGGTCGACCTCAACACCATCCCGGCATCGCTGATCGACCGCGTCGACGTGGTGACCGGCGGCGCATCGGCCGTGTACGGCTCCGACGCCATGGCCGGGGTGGTGAACTTCATCCTCAAGCAGGATTTCGAAGGGGTCGAGGTCAATGCCCTCTACGACGTCACCGGCGAGAACGACGCCAAGACCTGGAACACCGACATCACCATCGGCGGCAACTTCGCCGACGGCCGGGGCAACGCCACGGTGTACATGCAGTACTCCAACCGCGACGCGCTGTATCAGGGCGACCGCAGCTTCACCGATGTGGCGCTGACCGAGTCCGGTAACACGCTGGTGCCGGGCGGGTCCTCGGGTATCCCGGGATCCCGATTCATTTCGAACGCGCTGGTCGATCCCGACGGCGTGCCGAACAGCGGCGACGAGTTCGACGACGGTCGCTTCGAGCCGAACGGCGCGGCCGTGGCGTTCCAGGACCCGCAAGACAAGTTCAACTACGCGCCGGACAACTTTCTCCAGCTTCCGCAGGAGCGCTACCTGGCCTACGCTCAGGCGCGCTACGACCTCTCCGATCAGGTGCATGCTTACACCGAGCTGACCTACGCGCAGAATCGGGTTCCTCAGGAGCTGGCGCCGACGCCGGCCTTCGTGTCTACCCTCGAGGTGAACCCCAACAGCCCGTTCTTCGATGCCCCCATGCAGGCCGCCCTGAATTCCATAGCCGGGGACACCAATTGCGACGGTGTGGTTGACGCCAACGACGACGGTACCAACAACGCCTGCATTCCCTTCGTCGGCCGGCGATTGGTCGAGAACGGACCGCGGCAGTCCGTCGACAATCGCGACGCGTACCGGGTGCTGCTGGGCTTCAATGGCGACATCACCGACGACTGGAGCTTCGATTTCTACGGCGAGCATTCGCGGGTGGACGACCAGCAGCAGCTCAACAACGACGCGTCGGCGACGAAGTTCCGGCAGGCGATCCTGGTGGACGACACCGGCACGGCCTGCCAGGACCCGAGCAACGGCTGCGCGCCGCTGAACATCTTCGGCGCAGGAAACATCAACCAGGCCGCCGTCGACTTCATCAACATCGGCGCAACCAACATCACCGACGTGGAGGAGGACGTGGTGAGCGGCTCGGTGACCGGCAATCTCCCCAACCCCATCGCCGCCGGCGAGAACATCGGTGTGGTCGTGGGTGCTGAGTGGCGGCAGGACAAATCCGGGTTCCGTCCGGACACGTTCCTGTCCACCGGCGACGTGCTCGGCTTCAACGCCGGCGACCGTACCGTCGGTGACTACGACGTGAGAGAGCTGTTTGCCGAACTGGACGTGCCGCTCATGTCCGGCCGTCCGGGTGTGGATTACCTTGGCCTGTGGGGCGCCTATCGGTATTCGGACTACTCGAATATCGGCGGGGTCAACAGCTACGCGGCCACTCTGACCTACGGGCCGGTTTCCGAGCTGCGTTTTCGTGGCGGGTTTCAGCACGCGACCCGCGCGCCGAACGTATACGAGCTGTTCCAGGGTCAGGCCAACGGCTTCCCGCCGGCGACCGATCCCTGCTCCAGCGGTGGCAACCCCAGCCCGGACATCGTTGCGCTGTGCGAGGCCACCGGAGTACCCGCAGGCAAGGTGGGTCAGTTCAATCAGACCAATACCCAGATCGAAGGCCTGTTCGGCGGCAATCCCGACCTCAGCGAGGAAACCGCGGACACCTGGACCTTCGGTGTGGTGTATCAGCCGAAGTGGGCCGAGGGTCTGGACGCCAGCATCGACTACTACACCATCGAGATCGACGACGCCATCGACGTTCTCGGCGGCAGCGTCAACAACGTACTGGACATCTGCTACAACCAGATCGGCGACGCCGGTTCGGCGTTCTGCCAGGCCATCACCCGCCGGCCCGACGGCAACGTCAACACGGTGGAGGTGCTTAACTCCAACATCGCCAAGCTGGAGACCCAGGGCATCGATTTCTCGGTGAACTACTCCCTGCCGCTCCAGTTCGGCCTCCAGGGCGCTGGCTCGTCGCTGGGGATTTCCTACCGCAGCTCCTACCTGATGAAGTACGAGCAGACGCCGGTAGTGGGTCTGCCGACGGTGTTCAAGTGCGAGGGCACGTTCGGCAATACCTGCGGGCGCCCGCGGCCGGAGTACAAGCACCTGATGCGCTTGACCTGGGACAGCGGCCCGCTGACCGTCTCGCTGCTGTGGCAGTACCTGGCCAGCGTGGACGACGACCGGATGGAGAACTCCGGAACGCCTCGGTCCGAGATCGTAGTCGACAAGCTCGATCCGGAAAGCTACTTCGATCTGACCGCCGCCTGGCAGTTCACCGACCAGCTTCAGGTCACTGCCGGGGTGAAGAATCTGCTCGACGAGTACCCGACGCCGATCGGCGACGTGCAGGAGCAGGGCAATACGTTCCCCGAGGTGTACGACGTGATCGGCCGGCGCTTCTTCGTCAGCGGGAAAATGACCTTCTGATTTGTCCCTGCAGGGGATGACATCGCGGCGGGCCTATGGCCCGCCGTTTTTTTCTGGCACTCTTGAACCCGCCAGCATTCCGTAGGAGCGCTCTTTGGAGCGCGAGCCGCGTGCCGACGCCAACCACCCGAAGCTCCCCGTCAGAAACGATCAAGCGCCTCCTCGGCCAGGCCGCTCAGGCGCTGGCCGGTGGCGATCTCACGCGAGCGCGCGACCTCCTCGAGCAGGCCGCCGCCGTCCACCGTGACCATCCCGACCGGCTTCATCTGCTTGGTCTTGTGGAACGCCGGGCCGGCAACCTGGCCGCTGCGGAACGGTATCTCGCCGCATCGCTCGAGGCGCGGCCGAGGCAGCCTGCGGTGCTCGGCAACCTGGGCAACCTGCTCAACCAACAGGGGCGCACAGGCGAGGCCGAAGCCGCCTACCGGCGGGCGCTCGAGATCGACGGCAACTTCGCCGATGCGGCGCGCAATCTGGGGCTGCTGCTGGCGTCCACGGAGCGGGACGAGGAGGCGGTGTCGATCCTCGAGCGGGTCGTCGGGCAACGGCAGGACGACGTGGGCGCGTGGACGACCCTCGGACAGTGCCATCGGCGTCTCGGAGACTTCGATCGTTCCGTCGCCTCATTTCAGCGCGCTCTCGCGCTCCGCCCGCAGCACGCCAATGCCATAGCCGGGCTCGGCCAGACTTTCCGCTTGCTCGCCCGTCCCGCCGCGGCCGCCGCCTGCTTCGATCGCGTGCTCGAGTCCAACCCGGATACGGTGGAGGTGCTGGTCGCCCGGGCCGATGCGACCGCCGAGCAGGGCCTCCCTGACGAGGCTGTGTCGAGGTACCGTCGGGTGATTGATCTTGCGCCCGGCCACGTGGGCGCCCACGTGCAACTGAGCGAATTGCTGTGGCAGATGGGTGGCGAGCAGCGCTACGGGGAACCCTTCGCCCGGTCCCTGGCCCGCGACCCGGACAATCCGGAACTGCTGGCCGCCTGGTGCCGCGGACTGGCCAACACCGGTGCCGGGGACCAAGCACTGCGGGAGCTGGAAACGCGGCCGACGCTGGTGGCTCGGCATCCGCAGCTGCTCGCCGAGCTGGGCAAGCGCCTGGCCGCGGCAGGGCAGAACGACGCCGCCGGTCGGGCGTTCGACCAGGCGCTCGCGCTGGCTCCCGACGTGCCCGACATCAACCTGGAATTTGCCCAGTTCGTCATCTGCCGCGCTGATTACCCCCGCGCGCTGGCGGCGCTCGAGCGCACCGAACGAATCCGGCCCGACGATCAGCTCATGTGGGCCTGCCGCGGCCTGTGCTGGCGTCTCATGGGCGATCCGCGGGCGGACTGGTTGAACGACGAGTCACGCCTGATCGGCACCTACGAGATCGACTGCCCGCCGGGGTATGCGGGAGTCGAGGGCTTTCTCGCCGCATTGGCCGAAACGCTCGAGCGAATTCACGATCGGCGGATGGCGCCCGCGGGACAGTCGTTGCGTGGCGGCACACAAACGGCGCCGCGGCTGTTCTACCGGCCGGACCGGGTGATCCAGGACCTCCGGTGGTCGCTCGACCGGGTGGTGGCTGGCTACATCCGATCGCTGCCGGACGATCCGCACCACCCGATGCTGCGCCGACGAAGCGAGCGCTTCCGGTATCAGGGCTCCTGGTCGGTGCGGCTCGGCTCCGGCGGCTATCACGTCAATCACGTGCATCCCCAGGGCTGGATCAGCTCGAGTCACTACGTGACCGTACCGAGGGAGGTGGCTGTGGTGGCGACACGACCGGCGGGGTGGCTCAAGTTTGGCGAGAGCGGGCTGGGTCTTGGTGAGCGGGAGCGGATAACGCACCTGGTCCGGCCCGCAGCGGGGCAGGTGACTCTGTTCCCGTCCTACTTCTGGCACGGCACCGTGCCCTTCGAGTCCAAAGAGCCGCGGATGACCACGCCATTCGACGTGGTGCCGGGCCGCTGACCGATCAGAGCGGCGGGCGGTCCGCCAGCTCCCGCCGGCGCAACAGCTCTGCGAACGTCTCCAGGGAGAACAGGTGCGCCATGATGGTTGCCAGCGAGCCGTCGCGGAACAGTTCGGCAACCACGTCGGGAGCGAGCGCGCCGAGCTTTTCACGGTCCACGGCCAGATAGCGGGCCAGCGCCTGCTCCTGGCCGTCGACGCTGCGCGCAGCCTTTTGCGGCGTCAGCAGCTCCAGCCGAGCCAATGTTGCCATGAAGGTCCGGGTCCGCTGCTTCTCGGCTTCGTAATCCCGGCAGAGATCGATACGTCGTTGCACGAACTCGGAGATTTTCGTGCCGGTGAAGAACGGTTGCTGAGGCTCACCCGAGACCATGGGGGCCGCGCGATCGAAGACCACGGCAAAGCGCTCGTCGGCCGCCGTCGCCAGCGCGAACGGGTAACAACGCAGATAGGCGGGAATGTAGCCGGGCACGGACCAATGTCCGTCGGCTTCCACGAACAGGTTCATTTCCTCGCCGAGACCGACAATGGCGAACGGCATGGGATTCGGAGCGCCGTCGAAGACGATGGGAAAATATCTCTGAGCGCTGGTGAACTCACCCGCCACCAGCGGAATGGCGCGTGCATGACGGGCGAACTCGAACGGCGCATCGACGGCGCTGAGCCCCAGATGGCCATGATCCTCGTTGGCCAGCAGCTGCGGTTGGCGATAGAGCAGCATCCGCCCCGCGATGGCCTCGGGGCCGGAGGGATGTTCGGTGGCGGGATCGTCGCTCATGGGCTCGGCAGCGAATGGCATCTGCGGTGGCCGTATTCTGCGGGAATGATCACCCATCATCCAGCGCGCAGGGGGAGCCCGCTTGTCGTTCGGTATGACCGGCGAGGTGCCAGCCGAGCAGCAGAGCGGCCCCGTCTCCTGCCGTGACCCGCAACGGCTCGCAGGCGGTCACAGTCATGCCGTGCCGGGAAAGCGCTTCGGCCAGCGCCTGGACCTCCGCTTCGCCGGCAGCGGCCGTCTCGAGCTCGCGTAGCCGCAAGGCTTCCTGCTCCACCCGGGTGCACAGGTCGGCGGCCATGGCTGCGCCTTGGCCGGCGTTCTCACGGCGGGCAGCGAGAATCCGGCCGATCGACGTGAGCAGATCTCCCGACAGGCGCCGCGTCCGTGTGCCGGGCTGATGCAGATAGCGGCGGATGCAGCCTTCCAGCTCGGCGCTGTCGACGTCGCCGCCGGCGTAGCCGCGCAGCGTCGGTATCACACCGTTCGGCTGGAGCAATCGGCACAGCTCCTCCAGATCGCGACGGCGCGGACCGACGATCTCGCTATCGGCGTGGTGCAGCAGCAGCTGAAACCGCCCGCCCGCGTGCAGCCGGCACGCCACCGCAGGGGCTCGCGCCGCGGCGGGAAGGTACTCCACACCGAATTGACTGGTCACCGCGTCGTAGCGCCCCGGCCAGGCGGCGGGGTCGGCGAGATCCACCCCGCCGGCAAACTGCACGCCGCGCAGCATGCTGCCCTGCGACAGGTACGCCGGTGGATCGATTCGGGCTTTGTCCAGGGCGGTGATGTCGAGCGCGAGGCCGGCCGTGAGCAGCGCTGCCGGAACTGCGCCGTTGCCGGTGGCCAGATCGACGAGCCGGGTACCGGGTGCCAGCGAGCGGCCGAAGCGGACCCAGTGCTCGGCAACCTGCTGCTCGACGGCGGGCTCCGCCGCAATACAGCTATGCAGTCGGTCGGCTTGCCAGTAGCGGGTCCAGGCATCCATGGAGGAATGCTAAGGGTTTCGTCGCTGTGGCGGAAAGTGTATACGATGCGCGGGTGAGCAGGAGGTCCTTCGACGAGCACATGCGCTCGGCGCTGCAGGCGGAGCGCCGTGGACGCCACTACGACGCCTGTGTCCACTATGCGGCCGCCATCGCCGCGGCGCCGCGCCGGGGGCTGGCGTATCTGTGCCTCGGTTGTGCGCTGGGCCAACTGGGCCGTTACGACGAAGCGGTCCAGGTCCTGTCCCTTGGTCATGATCGCAGCGAGCGGATCTTCGAGGTTTGGCGTTCGCCGAAGACGGACCCGGAAGTCGCCGGCCGATCCCGATACGCCGAAACGTTGCTGCGCCGTTACATGACCGCGATGCACGCCCGGTCGGTGGCCGGCTACGAAACGCAATGCGGCTGTGGCCCGCTGCCCCGGGTAAGGGCGGCGGTGTGGTGTCAGACCCACGATGCGCCGTTCGAGTACCTACATCCGCGCCAGCGCCCGAGCTTGCTGTACATGCCCGACCTGGACCCGGTCCCCTGGTTCGACCCGACGGACGTGCCGGGCAGCGCCGCTCTGGCGATGGCGTATCCGGCCATCCGGCGCGAGGCGCTACGGGCCGTGGACGATCTGCGCGAGCAGGTCCGACCCTATATTCCTGCCAATACGGTGGTTCCCGACTATTTCGCCGAGATGCGTGGCTCCATGCGCTGGTCATCGCTTCACCTGTACCGGGAGGGCATTCCCGCAGACGATCGGGTGGTTGCAGCGTTCCCGGAGACGCTGGCTGCGCTGGCGGGGATGGACCTGGTTCTGCGGGAAGGGCATCCGATGGAGGTGGTGGTATCGATCCTCGCACCGCGCTCGCGGATTCCGGCTCACTACGGGCTCGCCAACACGCGGCTTACCGTCCACCTGCCGGTCCTCGTTCCCGGTGACTGCTCGTTGACAGTAGCGGGGGAGAGCCGCCACCCGCGCGAAGGCCGGGTGCTGGCCTTCGATGACGGTTTCCACCACGAGGCGCACAACCCCACGGACGAGCCGCGCGTCCACCTGATCTTCGAGGCCTGGCGCCCGGACCTGACCGGCCACGAGAAAGCGGCCCTTACCCGCTGCGTGGAGGACCGCGGGCGCTGGGCTCGAAGTCGTCGCGTGCCTTGTTTCGAGGGTGGTCCGGCCGATGATTGATCTGCGGCTCAATCCCGCGCTCGATGTGGAGGCTCTGAATGCGCGCTTCAAGGCGCACGGGCATGTCCAGGTAGCGGATGTACTGGTGGCGGACGCCGCCGCCGGGCTGCATCGCTGCCTGACGGCGGACGTGCCCTGGGGTCTCGCCTACTACGACGGCGGAGCGAAGTACCTGCGCCGTCACGAGCTCGAGCGGATGAGCGCTGACGCGCGCCGGCGCCTCGAGCAGCAGATCCTCGTCCGGGCGCGGTCCAGCTACCAGTACGCCTACAGCGCCTACCCCGTGCTCGATGCTTACCTGCAGCAATGGGACGAGGTGCCGGTGCTCGATGGGTTCCTGGAAGCGTGGAACAGCGAGCCGGTGCTGACGTTCATCCGTGCCGTCACCGGCTTCGCGGATGTGGTCAAGGCGGACGCCCAGGCGACCCGCTACGGCCCCGGGCAATTCCTCCGGCAGCACCACGATCAGAGCCCGTCCGACGAGACCTGGCTGGTCGCCTACGTTTACAACCTGACCCCCGCCTGGCAGCCGGACTGGGGCGGCTACCTGCAGCTTCTCGACCGCGGCGGCGACGTGGTCCGAGGCCTGATGCCGCGCTTCAACGCGTTGAATCTCATGGCGGTGCCGCAGCCGCACATGGTTTCTCAGGTGTCCACTTTCGCCGGTGCCGCGCGCTACTCCATCACCGGGTGGTTCCGCAGCCGCTGACGCGCGCCACCTCAATACCGTTGGAACCCTGCGGCGCACTGCAACCATTCCCGGCGCCTGCGCATCTATAGCTGCGAACGGTGGACAGATCCACCCGCAGAGGGAGTCATCATGAAGCGTCTCTTGGTTGCAGCTTTCGTTCTACCGCTGTCCGCCGCTGCGGCTGCCAGCGACGGCGATTTCCGGTTCGACTATTCACCACAGAACCTGGCCACGCCAGAAGGTGTGCAGAAGCTGCACGCCAATCTGGCAACCGCGGTCAACGCCTACTGCCGTGATCAGTTCATCACCTTGAGCGTTCACAAGGCGCAGGCGTGCAGCCGCAGCCTGATGGAGCAGACCGTCAAGCAGATCGGTGATGCCCGTCTGGCCGACCTTCAGGAGACCCTGAACCGCCAACAGGGCTGATAAGCCGCCCGGGCCGGCTGCTTTCGGCGGCCCGGGGCCCTCTCGTTGCGTCGATTGTCGGACAGGTTCTCCGGCTCGCGACGTTTGCTCGAGCTCGCGCATCTGCCAGCAAGAGACCGCACCGGATCTCGGGCGGTCTGCCATAGCGAGCTCGCAGAACCAACACGAGGGGATGACACATGCGCAAGGGAACCACAGGGCCAGCGCTGGCGGCGCTGGCATTGGCATTTCCGCCGTTGTATGCCATGCCGGCGACGGCGGCGGACCAGCCCATCGAGGAAGTCATCGTCACCGGATCGCGCATCGCCCGCGATGCCGGCACCTACGTGGGGCCCATGACCACGCTGTCGGGTGACAACATCCGAAGCAATCCAAACTACAATCTGAACGATCAACTTCTGCAGTTGCCGTCCATCGGTGCGCAGGGCACCAGCCGCAACAACGCAAACGGCGGCCGCGGAGCCAACTTCAGCGGCATCCATCAGCTGACACCGAACCGCACGCTGGTGCTGTACGACGGCCGCCGCACCGTGTCCACCATCCGGGACAGCCTCGGGCTCGGGGTGGATCTGCAGTCGTTCCCGGTCAACATGATCGACCGGGTGGAGGTGCTGGCCGATGGCGCCTCCACGGTCTACGGCTCGGACGCCATTGCCGGGGTGATCAACCTGATCCCGAAAAAGGACGTGCAAGGTATCCAGCTCAGCGTGGGCGGCAGCACGCCGGAGCATCCGGGCGGCGACCACTTCGACGCCGGCGTGCTGTTCGGGGTAACCGGCGATCATGGCTACTTCACCGCCGGAGTCACCTACGTCTCCGACGGCGACGTGGACTACCAGGATCGGGACTTCTCGAAGGTTCCGCTGCTCGGCACCTTGCGTAACCCCGACGGCAGCCTGCTGAACCTGGTGGGCAGCGGCATTCCCCCCGAGGGCCTGGCCTCGGAAGCGGGCATCATCTTCAAGCCCAATCCCGCGACCGGCGCGAGCTTCGAGCCCTACGACACCTTTTGCCTGGATCCGAGCATTCCCGGCAGCGACGGCAGCGGCAGTATCCAATGCATCCTGAACGAAGGGCACCGCTACAACTACAACGACGTGGCAACCGGCGATTCCCTGATCAACGCCAACCAGAACGTCAACTTCTCCGGCATCGGTGAGTACAGGTTCGAAACCGTCACCGGCTACCTGAACGTCAATCTGGCCCACCGGGAAGGGCGGCTCGACTTCACGCCGCTGCCGGTGCAGGGCGCCGCGGGGCGCTTTACCGACCTGATCCAGGTCCCATTCAGCAATCCGAACATTCCCGCGGACGCACTGGCGTACATCCGGTCCGCCAGGGCCGACACCTGTGCCGATCCCGGCCTGTCGCCCCAGGACGCCGCTGCATGCCTGGCCAACGGCGATTTCCAGATGAGCTGGCGTGGGCTGGATCTCGGCCCCCGGACGTACGACTACGACAGCGACACGCTGTCGGCCACCTTGGGTATGAAAGGGGACATGGAGCTGTTCTCGAAGAACTGGACATGGGATGCCTGGTTCACCGCGGGCCGCGCGAACCTCTATGAAGTCACCCGCGGACAGCTCAACGTCGCGAAGCTGCAGACCGCCGTGGACCCCGTGGCGTGCGCGCTGGATGCCTCTTGTCCGAAGGATGCGAGCGGTAATCCGACCGTCAACATCTTCGGACGCCACCCTGCCTCGCCCGCGGAGATCGCCTACCTCACCTTCGACGATCAGGAGCGAACCGAGTACGAGATGACCCACGCAGCGGCCACCATATCCGGCGAGATCGCCGAGTTGCCGGCTGGATCCATCGGCGTGGCCGCCGGGCTCGAGTATCGCCGGGAGCAGGGGGGTGTCGATACCTCGGGGGTGGTACAGGCCGGCGACAGCGGCGGCAACTTCGCCGAGCCCACCAGCGGCAGCTACCACGTGAGCGAAGCGTACGCCGAGTTGTCCGTGCCGCTGCTCGCCGATGTGCCCGGTGTTCAGAATCTCACTCTGGACCTGGCGGGCCGCTTTTCCGACTACGACACGTTCGGCAGTGAGTTCACCTATAAATTGGCTCTGAGCTGGACGCCGGTGGATCAGCTTCGGTTGCGCGGCACCTACGCCACCGGCTACCGGGCCCCCAACATTCTGGAGCTGTTCGGTGGCACTGCCGACACCTTCCAGAGCGTGACGGACCCCTGCACCTCGCCCGTCTCCGACCCGGTGGTCCAGGCCAACTGCACCGCCGCCGGCGTACCGGCCGGGTTCGTGCAGCCGGCGGCGCAGCTCAAGATTTCCGCCGGCGGCAACCAGAACCTGGATGCAGAGACCTCCGACAGCTTCACCGCCGGCGTGGTCTGGCAGCCCGATTTCGCGCCTCTGCGGGTCTCGGTGGACTACTACGACGTCGAGGTCGACGATGCGGTGGGCACGCCGGACCCGGTTCAAGTGATCACCACCTGCTATTCGAGCCCGGGCGGCGATCTGTCGGCCCCCGAGTGCGCCCGCATCGGCCGCGGGCCGGATGGTGCGGTGGTGCGATTCGACCTGCTGAACGAAAATCTCTCGACCATCAAGACCAGCGGCGTTGACCTGGACACCACCTATACGCTGGCCACAGGCTTCGGCCAGCTTCAGGTGGACTGGCTGCTCAACTACCTGAAGCAGTACCAGGAGACCACCACGTCCGGTGAGGTCAGTGACCGTACCGGCCTGGTGGCCGGGCTGGTGTCGGCCTGGGCCGCGTATCCGGAGTACCGCTCGAACCTGGGCGTGACCTTGGCCCGAAACGACTGGAATGTGGGGGTGACCTGGCGCTACATCGACAAGATGGACGTGTTCGACGTCATCGGTTTCGACAACGTCCACACCTCGGTGGATGCGCAGAACTACTTCGACCTCCAGGCGGGCTATGACATGGGCACCTGGTCGTTCCAGGCCGGGGTGGAGAATCTGAGCGACGAGTCGCCGCCCTACGTTCCGGACGTAGCCACCAACACCTCGGGCATCTACGACTTTCTCGGCCGCGTTTTCTACGCTCGAGCCAGCGTGACTCTGGAGTAGCGGCGAACGGGTCACGAATGCAGGAGCGATCTGCCGACAGCGACGGGGATCCCAACCCGTTCACGATCGGCAGGTCGCTTTCATCAGAGCTGAGGGCTCCCACGCGTGTTTCTTACCGCTCCCCGTCGCGGTATCGTGGCGGCCATGTCCCGTTGTCATCATTCGGCGCGTCGGTGAGCACCGACGCCGTGCTCAGGGAGGCCGAAGACCGCCACCGTGATGGCGACCTGAGCGGTGCGGGCCGTCTCTACCGGAACGTTCTCGCGGAGCAGCCGGAGAACGCGGACGCATCCTACGGCCTCGGCACGGTGCTGCTGCAGCAGGGGGCGGTCGCCGACGCGGAGCGGCATTTGCGCCGGGCCGCGCAGCGGTTGCCCGAGGTGCCGGAATTCGCCTTCAACCTGGGCCTCGCCGAGGCGCGGCTCGACCGGCCCGAGGCGGCGGCCACCTTGCGTCGTGCCGGTGTCCTCGCGCACCGCGACCCTGTTGTGCTGGTCCGGGTGCTCGAGACTCTGGCGAGCCTCGGCCATGATCGTGAGCTCGTCTCGGTGGTTGAGCAGATCGGCGCTGTGGAGTCGGCGGCGCTTCGGCTCGCCGCGCTGGCGCGTGGCCGGCTGAGCGACTGGGCCGGCGCGGCCGGCGATCTCGAAACGCTCGCTGCCATGCGTCCCGGCGATCCCGCGGTGCAGCGGGAACTCTCCACCGCGCTGGCGCGCGTCCGCGACTTCCGCGGTGCCCTGACGGCGTACCGGCGGTACCTGGGCCTGACGGCGGCAACTGCCGCCGACGAGCTCGCTCACGCCGATCTGCTGCTGATGGCGCGTCGCCCGGAAGAGGCGCGGGCGGCCGTGCAACGCGCCATGACGATGGGTGAACCCAGCGCGGATGCCGAGCTCATTGCCGCCCGCTGCGAACGCCTGGCCGGAGACTACGACTCGGCCCGGCGCCGTCTCGGTCGAGCGATCGAGCAACGGCCGGACTTCGGCAACGCCTGGTGGCTGCTGCTCGAGCTGGAGCAAGACCCGGAAGCACTGGAGCGTATCGTCGAGCGGTGTCACCGGCTGGCCCGGGATACCGGCGTGATACCGCGGAATACCGTTCTGCTGGCGCTCGCTGCGGGCAACGCCAGCGAGCGGCTCGGCCGCTACGACCAGGCGTTCGAGGATCTCGCGTTCGGTAACGAGCGGCAGCGTTCGTTGCTCGACGGCCAGGGCGCCGCGTACGACCCCTCGGCGGCCGAGGCGGAGGTGGACCGGCTGATCGGGCTGTTCGCGGACCCGCGGCCGGCCGGGCCGCGGGGCGCCGGTGCTGCCTTCAGTCCCATCTTCGTGGTCGGGATGCCCCGGTCCGGCACGACCCTGGTGGAGCGCATCCTCGCTTCCCTGCCCGGCGTGCAGGCCGGTGGCGAGAACGAAGCCATGGAATTCATCGGCAGCCGCTATCTGTGGGAGCACGCGCGCGGCCGCGGCACGCCGCCGCAGACGCTCGAGGGCGGGGGCCGGCAGGCGCTGGTGGCGGAGTACTGGCAGCGAACCGGCACCAGTCCCTGCAGGATCACAGACAAGCTGCCGCACAATTTCCGTTACCTGGGGTTGATCGCCACACTGTTTCCCGACGCGCCCATCGTCTATCTGGAGCGGGATCCACGGGACGTTGCAGTGTCGATCTACGCGAGACCGTTTCCCGATGGCCACGCCTATGCCTGCGACCTGGCGGCGCTCGGCCATTTCTACCGGCAGCAGCGGCGGTTGCACGAGCACTGGCAGCGGGTGCTGCCGGGGCGGCTCCTCAGCGTGCGCTACGAGGCCCTGGTGCAGGACCCGGAACGGGTCACCCGCGACATTGCAGGATTCTGCGGGCTCACCTGGGATCCGGCCTGTCTGGAGTTTCACAAGACCGCGGGCGCCAGCTTCACCTTCAGTGAGCTACAGGTCCGCGAGCCGCTGCACGACCGGGGGGTAGGGCGCTGGCGTCACTACGAATGCCGGCTCGGTCCGTTTCTGAACGCCCTGGGAAAGGGGCTGCCGTGACTTCTGACGACCCACGCTCGGCGGCCTCGGCGCTTCCACCTCTGGCGCTCGACAGCGGCCACAACGTGCGGGCCATTCGGGAGGTGTTCAGCCGTCTCGGCCGGGTGCACGTTCCGGGTTTTCTGCAGCCCGCGGCTGCCGGTGCGATTCATACCGTGCTGGCGCGGCAGACCCCCTGGCAGCTTTCCCTGAACCCGGCAGGCACGCACATGGATCTGGGCGTGGAGCGCGTCGAGCAGATACCGGATCCCGAGCGTGCCGCCGTCATCCAGGGCCTTCACGAGGGGGCTCGACAAGGCTTTCGATACGTGTTCAATAATTTTCCCATCTATGATCTGTACGTCGACAAGGCCTGCCCCGAGCATCCGTTGATGCGGGTCTACGAGTTTCTGAATTCCCAGCCGTTCCTCCAGTTCGTCCGGGACTTGACCGGGCTCACGGACATTGCCTACGCCGATGCTCAGGCCACCCTCTACCGGCCGGGCCACTTCCTCACGGAGCACGACGACCACGTCCGTGGCAAGAACCGTCTGGCGGCTTACGTGCTCGGGTTCACGCCCCGCTGGCGTGCCGACTGGGGCGGGATCCTGCAGTTCATCGATGCCGACGGGCACGTTGCCGAAGGTTATACGCCGGCGTTCAACGCGCTGAATCTGCTGCGGGTTCCGCAGAAGCATTGCGTCAGCTACGTCACGCCGGCGGCGGCCGAAGGACGGTACAGCATAACGGGGTGGTTACGGGCCGCCGGCTGATGGCGCCACCGGCGCCCGTTGCGCGATACAATGCTCCAGCTTGCAGTCATCGAGATCCCCATGCGATTCAAGGCCCTGGCCATCGACCTCGACGGCACGCTGCTCGTCGGCGAGGAGATTCCGGAAGACAATGTCCGCGCCCTGCGGGCGGCCCATGAGGCGGGGCTGAAGATCATCATCGCCACCGCGCGCTGGAAGCAGATGGCGCAGCGGGTGGAGGCGAAGATCGGTATTCAGGGTCCGGCCATCACCTGTTCCGGCGCACAGGTATACGTGCCCGAAATCGGCGGCGATGTCTTCGACGAGCGGCTGCCCGAGGACTTCACCCGCGAGCTGTACGCGGTCTGCGACGCCGAGCGCTGCATCGCCACGATCACCGTCGAGGACAAGGTGCTGCTGAAGCTCGATGGCGTGCCGGACCCGGCGGCCATGCCGCCGGAGATGCAGTGGGTGCCGAAGCTCACCGGCGCCGATCCCAGCCGCCCTCGGGTGGCGAACATCCAGGGATCGCAGGTGTACCAGCGCATCCGCGAGGAGCTGAGACCGCGCTATCAGGACCGGGTGCACTTCTTCGACAGCGTCGGACCCACGGGCAAGGTCATCTACACCCTCACCTCCGCCAGAGCCAGCAAAGGCAAGGCGCTCGAGAAGGCGTGCGCGTATCTGGGGCTTTCACCCGGCGAGGTGGTCACCTTCGGCGACGCCGAGAACGACATCGAGATGTTCCGCATCTCCGGGGCGTCGGTGGCCATGGGACAGGCGGACGAACGCACCAAGGCCGCGGCAACCATCGTCACCGCGCGCAATGACGAGGCAGGCGTGGCCCGTGCCGTGGAGCGCCTGCTCGCCGAAGGTACCCTGTAGTAGTAGCGGAGAAGAGCCGGTTCAGGCGGTGGCAGCGTCAGCCGCTTTCTCGGCTTGCTCGGTGACGCCGGAGAACGCCCCGCGCAGGACGGTGCCGGTCTCTTCCACCGCTTCGCGGACGATCTCGCCGCGGGCTTTCAGGTCGTCCTGCATGCCCTTCCACAGCTTCTCGCCGTAGCCGCGCTGCAGCTCCACGAAGGCACCCACTTCACGAACCTCCGGCAGCTTCTGCAGGTACTCCTGATTCAGCTCAACGTACTTCCTGAAGTTTTCAGCAGACAGCTCGGTGATTTTGCGCACGGTCTCGGCGTTGATGTCGAACAGCTGGCGGCCGAAGCGGGCGGATGTTTCGAATGCGTTCATTGATGATCTCCTGTAGTTGTTGCGATGCAACAAAGCGGCCGGCATTGTGCACCACACAAAACCGCGGCGCAACACTTTTTTGTGCAGCGCACACTTTTTTTGGTGGGGCGGAGAGGCGCCGTCCGGCCACGCTGGCAAGGCCCCCGGATCGGCGTAGACTGTCTGCAATCCGTAGACTGTCTGCAATCCGTAGACTGTCTGCAATCCGTAGACTGTCCAGCAATCCAAGGGGGGAAGCGCCATGGCAACGTACATCATGCTCAGCACGTTGACCGACGAAGGCCGCAAGACGCTCAAGGAGCGCCCCGAGCGGCTGAAGGAGGTCAACAAGGAAGTCGAGGCCATGGGCGCCCGGGTGATGTCCCAGTACGCGCTGCTCGGCGGCTACGACTTCGTCAACATCATCGAAGCGCCCACCAACGAGGTGATGTCGCGCATCTCGATGGAGCTGGGCTCGCGGGGCACCATCAAGGTGACCACCTTGCCCGGTATGTCGATTGACGCGTTCGTGGAGATGCTGCAGGGAACCTCCACCGGCGGTAGCTGAGCCATGCCCGTCTACGTGATGCTCATGCGCTATCACTCGGCGGGCATGCGGGCGGCCCGGGAGAACCCGCGTTCGCTGCTGGGCGTGCACGACGCCCTGGCGCGCTGGGAAGCGAAGGTTCTGGAGAGCTACCGGCTGCTCGGCGAATGGGATCAATGCACCGTCTTCGAAGCCCCGGACAACTTCAAGGCGTATCGCGCCACCCTGGCCCAGGAGGTCGGCACCACCGCGGACACGGAAATCCTGCCGGCGCTGGATTTCGAGCTGTTCAGCCGGCTGATCGCCACGGAGGCAGGTGCGGTGGGTCCGCACCACTGGCAGGTTCGCTGGTGGGCACGTGTGGGTCGGTGGGCGTTCCGCTGGCACGCCTACGGACGCTGGGTGCACCGTTACTGCAAGCCGCTGACGGTGATCGGCCGCGAAAAGTTCGGGTCCGTCCGCGGCCCATGCATCGTGGTCGCCAACCACACCAGCCACATGGACGCCCTGGTGCTGCACGCGTCGTTGCCCCGGTCCGTGCGCTGGAACGTCTACGCCGGTGCGGCCGCGGACCGCTGGTTCGTCAAGGGGCGCAAAGAGCTGGTGATGCAGCCGTGGTATCAGTCCCTGGCCATGGGCACGTTTCCCATTCAGCGCGGCGGCGGATCGCGGGCCCTGGACTACCCCAAGTGGCTGCTCGACCAGGGCTGCAACCTGATCATCTTCCCGGAAGGCACCCGTTCCACCAGCCGCAGCATGGCGAAGTTCCGTCACGGGGTGTCGATCCTGGCGCTGGAAAAGAACGTTCCCGTGGTGCCGGTTTTCCTCACCGGCCTGCGTGCCATCCGGCCCAAAGGCACCCGCGATCCCAGGCCCGGTCCGGCCGGCGCCCTGGTGCTGGACCCGATCCGTTTCGAGGCGGGCACCACCGTCCCCGAGGCAACCCGCCGCATCTACGATGCCATGAACGCCGTTCACCAGCGGGTGGCGGAGCTCGGAGACGCCGCAGTGGCGCAAGCGCCTGCGCTGAGCGTGGGCGGCGTGGCGACTAACGAGGCGGGGGCGTCCTGAGCCATGGCGGACGCCGATTCCAAAGTCATCGCAGAGCTCATCAGCTCGTACTTCGAGCTGCCGGCGCGCGTCCACTGGAGGAGGGCGACCGGCCTGCCGTTCCCCGGCCAGTTCGAGGACGCGGAGCTTGAGTTCTCCGGTGTCGCCACGGCCTGGTTGAACCTGAAGCAGGTCACCTGGCGCGCAGCACAGGTGCGGTTCGTTCCTGGCATTCCGGCGCGGATTCAGGCAACGGCGCCGACCGTGGAGATCGCCGTCGGCAAGGACGAGCTGGACCGCTGGCTGGCGCGCTTCGAGCTGCCCTACCGACTGGAGCTCACGGCAGACGCCCTGGTCATTCACACCGAGATCGCCGGCTTTCCGGTCGCCGAGCTGGAGGCACGTCTCGAGGTGGTGAACGGCTGGTTCGTGCTGCAGCCGAAGCGTGCGAGCATTTTCGGCGTGCCGAACTACGTGGCGTCACTGTTCCGTACCTACCTGCCGCTGCCGCCGCTGACCGGCGACACACGCCTGGTGTCCATTCGCCACGAACCGGAGGTTCTGGGTCTCACGTTCGCACTGCAGGACTTCGAGGAATCCGTGGTCCCAGGGCTGCTGGGACGCCTGCAGAAACGTCTGCTGCCCACCCTCGAGCTGCCGTTTCCAGCCCCGGGCGGCCGCACTACCGGCTGATTCAGACAGGGTCTACGCGCTGACCGGGTCTTCGGCGGCGCGGGTTCCGACTCCGCAGGCAGATTTCAGCTCGTCGAAGCTTGCCTGCAGGCACTCGCTCAGGAACTCCGGGTCGGGCACCATCGACCGGCAGGCGGTGAACGCCACGGTCATTTTCCCGCAGTAGCTGAACACCGGAAAGATCAATCCCATGCCGTCGAACAACGGCCCGAGGCCGTATTGGGTGACGAGCTGCGCGCCCGCGGAGTACAGGGGCACCTGGGGGCCCGGCACGTTGGTGATGACGCAGTTGAAAGGCGGGTCCATCCGCTCCGCCAGGCCCAGCTCGGTGTACAGACGCGCCGCCAGGGCGGCGGTGGTGGACGGCACGAACTGGGAGTAGTCGGTCATGAGCTTCGCGCCCACCGCCCGCGTCATGGCCTTGGACGCGGCCGACGCAGCGTGCACGGCGGACAGCCGCTCCAAGGGGTCCGCCAGCTGGGTGCCGAGGGCCACGGTCATGGCCGCCACCTGATTGCCCAGGGTGTTGCGCTCGCCCTCGGCCCGCACCGAAATCGGCGCCATGGCCACCATGGGGCGGTCCGGCAGCTCGTGTTTGGCGTCCAGATAGCGTCTGAGCGCGCCGCCGCACACGGCCAGCACCACGTCGTTGACGGTGGCGCCCGCCACCCGGCTCTTCATCTCGCGCACGTCGGCCAGTGGGAAGGATCGGCCTTCCACCACCCGATGCGCGCTGACGCGCCGGTTGAAACGGGTACGCGGCGGTGCGGTGCGCGGAGCGTCGAACTGCCGTTCGGAGAAACCCCGCGCGAGGCGCCCGAGCGCCGGCACGGCGCGGGACATCACCTCGGCGAAACGCAGCGGCTGGGCGAGATTGTTGATCTGGGCCCTGACCATCAGCTCCACGGCCGTGGGCGGCTCTTCTCCCGCCCACAGCCGCTCGGGCCCGGCAGCCGTCTGGGGATATGGCTCCAGATCGTGGATGGCCTCCACCAGATCCACGCTCGACACGCCGTCGATGGCGGCGTGGTGCACCTTGGACACGATGGCGTAGCTGCCCCGCGGCAGGCCGGGGATCGCGTCCAGACCTTCCACCACGGTGAACTCCCACAACGGCTTCGTGAGGTCCAGGGGCCTGGCGTGCAGGCGCGCCGCCTGGATGCACAGTTGCCGCCAGTCACCGGGTTCGGGCAGACGGATGTGGCGCACGTGGTATTCCAGATCGAAGTGCTTGTCTTCGATCCAGTACGGATGGTCGGCGTTGAACGGCACCTGCACCACCCGCTGGCGGAACGTCCGGACCAGATGCAGCCGGCTCTCGATGTAGCCGAGGATGTCCTTGAACCGCTGCTTGCCGCCGTGCACGGTGCTCGGGTCATAGATCATGATCCCGCCGATGTGCATCGGGGTAGCGGGGCGCTCGAAGTACAGGAACGAGGCGTCCTGACCGGATAGCTGCTGCATGGCGATGCCCCCCGGACGTTCGACCTCGGATTATCCGCGGTCGACGCCGGCAAACCAAGTCGTGGCTGATGGCCCGCCTCAGTACTTGTAATAGTCGGGCTTGAACGGCCCTTCCTGCTCCACGCCGATGTACTCGGCCTGGTCGGCCGCAGCCGGGTGAGCACCCCGCCGAAGCCTTCCACCATGAGCGCGGCCACTTCCTCGTCGAGCTTCTTCGGCAGCACCTCCACCGTGATCGGCGCGCGCTGATTCTCGGGCTGGTCGGCCCAGCGCTCCGCATACAGGTGCATCTGCGCCAGCACCTGGTTGGCGAACGAGCCGTCCATGACCCGGGACGGGTGTCCCATGGCGTTACCCAGGTTCACCAGCCTGCCCTCGGAAAGCAGGATCAGGTAGTCGCGCACGTCGTCGCTGCGGTAGATCTGGTGCACCTGGTCCTTGATTTTGTCCCAGCGCCAGTGCTCGCGCATGTAGCCGGTGTCGATCTCGTTGTCGAAGTGACCGATGTTGCAGACTACCGCGCCGGGCTTCAACGTCCGCAGCATGGCGGCATCACAGACGTTGGTGTTGCCGGTGCAGGTCACCACCAGATCGGTCTGGCGCAGCAGGCGCTCATCCACGTCCTCCACCCGGCCGGTGTTGTTGCCGCCCGTGTACGGCGAGACCACTTCGTAGCCGTCCATGCAGGCCTGCATGGCGCAGATGGGGTCGATCTCGGCGACCCGCACGATCATGCCTTCCTGGCGCAGGCTCGCGGCAGAGCCTTTGCCCACGTCGCCGTAGCCGACGACCAGAGCGCGCTTACCGGCCATCAGCATGTCGGTGCCACGCTTGATGGCGTCGTTCAGGCTGTGCCGGCAGCCGTACTTGTTGTCGTTCTTCGACTTGGTCACGGAGTCGTTGACGTTGATGGCCGGCACCTTCAGCGTGCCCTTCTTCATCATGTCGTAGAGCCGGTGAACGCCGGTGGTGGTCTCCTCGCTGATGCCGTGGACGTGAGTCAGTACCTGGGGATACTTCTCGTGCAGCAGCTCGGTCAGGTCGCCGCCGTCGTCGAGCAGGAGGTTCGCGTTCCACGGCTTGCCGTCCTTCAGGATGGTCTGCTCGATGCACCACCAGTATTCGTCCTCCGTCTCGCCCTTCCATGCGAACACCGGGATTCCGGCCGCCGCCATGGCCGCCGCCGCGTGGTCCTGAGTCGAGAAGATGTTGCACGACGACCAGCGCACCTCGGCACCCAGGGTAGTGAGGGTCTCGATCAGCACGGCGGTCTGCACCGTCATGTGGATACAGCCGATGACCCGGGCGCCGGCGAGCGGCTGCTCGGCCTGATATTTCGCGCGCAGTGCCATCAGCGCGGGCATCTCCGCTTCCGCCAGAGAGATTTCCTTGCGGCCGAAGTCGGCCAGGTTGATGTCGGCGACCTTGTAGTCGGGCATGAGCGCTCCTCACTTCGATGGGTGACGATAGGTATGAATCTGGATGCGGAAGCCGTTCCGCTGGGCCAGGAACTGGGACTCCGTTGCCTCGAGGCCGGCGTTGGCGGCCCATTCCGCGAGCTCGGCGGGCTCGAAGCCGAGCCACAGGTCGCCGCACGCGCCGCGGGCCCACTCGTGATCGTGGCGGGTCAGCTCCACCACGATCAGCACCCCGCCGCGGCAGAGCAACCGTGCCGCATGGCGGAAGAAGCGCTGCGGCGAAGCCTGATGGTGGACCACCATCGCCGCCAGCACGAGCTGGAACCTCGGACGTTCCGTCAGCTCTGAGAAGTCGGCGTGCATCAGCCGCACGTTGGCGACGTCGCCTACCCGCGCGGCAGCCCGATCCAGCATGCTGCGGGCGCTGTCGATGCCGATCACCTGGCGGAACCGCTCGGCGAGTCTAGCCAGCAGCTCGCCGTCGCCGGGGCCGATCTCGATCGCGGCGCCGCCGCGCAGGCCGAGCCGGTCCACGGTCTCGAGCACGCTCCCGGCATAGACGCCCGGCTCGGAGATGCGCGCCTGCTGGCTGGCGAAGTCGGCGGCGTGCTCGGCGAAGAACGCTTCGCTGCGCCGGCTCCGCTCGTCGTGCACGGCGTCGATGCGCGCGCCCTGGCCGGCTGGCAGGGGCACCTCGTCGATGGCGGCGAGCAGCGCGGTGTGGACGTCGCTGGCGGCCGGCGCACGGCGGTAGTAGATGGTGTTGCCTTCGCGGCGCCGGGCGACCAGGCCGGCATTGCGCAGCACCTTCAGGTGATGGCTCAAGGCCGGTTGCGCGGTATCGAGTATGCCGCACAGCTCCAGCACGCTGAACGACTCGTCCTTCAGCACCCTGAGCACGCTGGCCCGCTGCGGCTCGGCCACCGCCTTGGCTGTTCTTACCACGGCCTCGAATCCCGCCGCCGAGTCGGTGCCGGAATCCTCGATGGTGGTGACAGGTTCGGCCATGTCTTTCCTGTTTTTGTGGGAGCGGCCTCCCGGCCGCGATCAGTCCGCGCCCCGCCGGACGCGCACAATATCAAAATCCATTGATATTGGAAACCCCGCGGCCGGGAGGCCGCTCCCACAAAGTGGCTTGTGTCAGAATGCACGCCATGCATCACGATGTTTCAACCCCGCTGCCCGCGCACCTCGCACCGGTGAGCAAGCTCCCCAGGGTGGGGACGACCATCTTCACCGTCATGTCCGAGCTGGCGCGGCGCGAAGGAGCGCTGAACCTGTCCCAGGGTTTCCCCGATTTCGACGGGCCCCGCTACCTGCTCGAACGGGTCCAGCACTATCTGACCCATGGCCACAATCAATACGCGCCGATGATGGGCGTGCCGTCGCTCAGGGAGGCGGTGGCGGACAAGGTGGCGGGCGTTTACGGCTGCCAGGTGGATGCCGATGGCGAGGTCACCATCACCTCCGGCGCCACCGAAGCGCTGTTCTGCGCCATCGCGGCCGTGGTCCGGCCGGACGACGAGGTCATCGTCTTCGACCCCGCCTACGACAGCTACGATCCGGCGGTCACTCTACAGGGCGGCGTGACCCGCCACCTGCCCATGTACCCGCCCGCCTTCCGGCCGAACTGGCAGCGGGTGGCGGAGACGATCAGCGACCGCACCCGGCTCATCATCGTCAACACGCCGCACAACCCGACCGGCAGCGTCTGGGAGCCGGAGGACGTCGCGGCGCTGCGGGCGGTGCTGGCGCGGGCGGATGCTGCCGGCCGCGAGATCTACCTGCTCGCGGACGAGGTCTACGAGCACATCATCTTCGACGGCCGTGAGCATGAGAGCCTTTGCCGCTACCCGGACCTGTTCGCCCGCAGCTTCGTGGTCTCGTCATTCGGCAAGACCTATCACACCACCGGTTGGAAGATCGGCTACTGCGTGGCCCCGCGGGCGCTGACCACCGAGCTTCGGCGGGTTCACCAGTACGTCACGTTCACCTCCAACACGCCGGTGCAGCTGGGTCTCGCCGATTTTCTCCGGGCGCATCCCGAGCACCATGCCGGTCTCGGCCTTTTCTATCAGCGCAAGCGCGACCTGTTCTGCGGGCTGCTCGAAAGCTCCCGCTTTTCGGTGCGGCCGAGCGCCGGCACGTATTTTCAGCTCGTCGACTACGGCGGGATGTTCGACGAGCCGGATACCGCGCTCGCTGAGCGTCTTACCCGGGAGGCGAAGCTGGCGTCCATCCCGGTGTCTGTCTTCTATCAGCACGACCCGGGGCACGCGGTGCTGCGGCTGTGCTTCGCGAAGGACGACGGTACCCTGCGCCGGGCGGCGGAGATCCTGTGCAGTCTCTGACCCTGAGCCTCGTGCAGACCGCCACCCACTGGCACGACCCGGCCGCCAACCGCGCCCTGTTCGACGATTGGCTGGCCGAGGTGGCCGACGACGCCTCGGTGGTGGTGCTGCCGGAGATGTTCTCCACCGGCTTCACCATGGCGTCCGAGACCGTAGCCGAACCCATGTCCGGCCCTACCGTGGGCTGGATGCGCCGCACTGCGGCGGCGCTGTCGAAGGTGGTCTGCGGCAGCGTGGTCGTCGCGGAAGGCGGGCGCTGTTACAACCGCTTCCTCTGGGTCACCGCCGGCGGCGAGATCACCGCGTACGACAAGCGTCATCGCTTTCGCATGGCGGGCGAACACGAACACTACGCCGCCGGCCGCGAACGACGGGTGGTCGAGCTGAACGGCTGGCGTATCCTGCCGCTGGTCTGCTACGACCTGCGCTTTCCGGTGTGGCTGCGGAACCGCGGCGACTACGACCTGCTGCTGGCGGTGGCCAACTGGCCGGCGCCGCGGCAAGGGGCCTGGAACGCGCTGCTGCGCGCCCGCGCCATCGAGAACCTGGCCTATGCGGCCGGCGTCAACATCGTTGGTACCGACGGCAACGGCGTCAGCTACACCGGCGGCAGCGCCGTCTACGATCCCCAGGGCACCCCGCTCCTCGAAGCCGGCAGTGATGCGGGCCTGCTCACCGTGACTCTGGATCGCGAGGCGCTGGAAGACTATCGGATCCGGTTTCCGGCCTGGCAGGATGCCGACGAGTTCGAGCTGAAGTGAGCGGGAGTCGATGCATGAAAGGGTGGAGCGCGGCCGCTGTGGCGCTGCTGATGGCCGGCTGCGGCGGCGGGAAGAGCGCCGAGGCTCCGGACACGGGCCAGCGCGTCTACCAGAACTTCTGCTACTCGTGTCACGCCGCGGGCGTGGCCGGCGCGCCCAGGGTCGGTGACGCCGAGGCCTGGGCGGTGCGCACCGCCAAGGGCCGGCAGGCGCTGCTGCAATCGGCCATCCACGGGGTGCCGCCAGGCATGCCGCCGAAGGGCCTGTGCTCGAGCTGCAGCGACGACGAGCTCGCCGCCGCCGTCGACTACATGATCCAGCACAGCACGCGCTGATCGACCCGATTGTGTGAGCGCCCTTGTGGAAGCGCCCCTGTGGAAGCGCCTCTGTGGGAGCGCCCTCCCGGGCGCGATCCGGTACGGCAGAACGCCCCCAACCTGTGGGAGCGCCCTCCCGGGCGCGATCAGGCTGGCAGCGCTGCAGTGAAAGTCCCGTACCCCGGCACCACCAGACGGTGACAGTGCAGCTCGAGCCGCGGTGCCTGCTGCTCGGGCGCGCCGGGCCGGCCGTAGAGGTGGTCGCCGAGAATGGGGTGGCCGATCCAGGCCAGGTGCACACGGAGTTGATGGGTGCGGCCGGTGATCGGAGACGCCAGCAGGCGGGTCCGGCCGACGGCATACGCCAGCGCGCGGATGCGTGTCCGGCTCGGATGTCCGCCGGCGCCGCTGGCGCAGAGCGACCAGCCGCCCCGGGTGCGGCGGATGTCGGCGCGGGCGCCAGCCACCCGGTATCGGCTCTTGCGGCCTTTGCTGAGCGGCAGATCGATGGTGAGGGTCCCACCGGTCTCGAGGCTCCCCACTACCCACGTCAGATAGTACTTGCGGATGCGGCGCTGCTGAAATGCCCGGGTCAGGCTGCGCTGTGTCTCCGCGTCCAGCGCCACCAGCAGCACCCCGCTGGTGCCCTTGTCGAGCCGGTGCACCAGGTAAGGACGGGTGCCGAGGCTGTCCACCAGCCGGTCCCACAGGCAGGGGGCGCCGGAGCGGTCCGCCAGCAGCGATATGCCCTCCGGCTTGTCGATCACGGCCAGTCCGCGGTCGCGGTGGAGGACGCGGATGTCGGCGGGCTCAGACACCGGAAAGGCGGCCCGGGGCCCGGACGATGTGATGGTTCATGGCGGCGGTGGTGAACGAAGCCGCGCCCAAAGTACCATAGGCGGGAATTCAGCGTGGGGGCCGGGCGATGCGCGCAGCGGTAATGAGAAACGGAGCGCTGGTGACCGACGACGTGGCGGAACCGGTCCCCGAGCAGGGCGAGGTGCTGGTGAAGACCCTGGCCTGCGGGATCTGCGGGTCTGATCTGCACGTGCTGGAGCACACGGACCTGTTCATGGAAGCCTCCGGCGCGATCAGCGGCTCGGCGCTCGATCCGGCAAGAGACCTGGTGATGGGGCACGAGTTCTGCGCCGAGATCGTCGAGCACGGGCCGGCGACCACGCGCGCTCTGTCGGCCGGTACCCGGGTCTGCTCGATGCCGACCTTGATCCGCGGCAAAAGCATGACCACGGTCGGCTATTCCCACGAGGTGCCGGGAGGATACGCCGAGCACATGCTGCTCACGGAGGCGCTGCTGCTGCCCGTGCCGAACGGTCTCTCCTCTGCTCATGCCGCTCTCACCGAGCCCATGGCGGTGGGTGCGCACGCGGTGGCCATGGCCAGGCTCGCGCCCGACGACGTGCCCCTGGTGATCGGCTGCGGCCCGGTGGGGCTGGCGGTCATCGCCGCGCTGGCCCATCGGGGCGCCGCACCCATCATCGCCGCCGATTTCTCCCCGGCGCGGCGCCGACTGGCGGAGATCATGGGTGCGCACATCGTCATCGATCCGGCGCAGCGCTCGCCCTACGGATCCTGGGAGGAGGCGGCCCGCGCCAGCGCGCAGGGGCAACGTACCGAGGTGAACCCGCTGAGCGGTGAGCGAACCTTACCGCCCGGGGTGTTTTTCGAGTGCGTGGGCGTGCCCGGCGTGCTCGATCAGATGATGGCGGGCGCCCAGCGCGGCTGCCGCTTCGTGGTGGTGGGCGTTTGTATGGCACAGGACGTCGTCCGGCCGCTGCTCGCCATCACCAAGGAGCTGAACCTGCAGTTCGTGCTGGGCTACACGCCGGAGGAGTTCGCCGCCACGTTGCAGCTCATCGCCGAGGGCCGGCTTCCGGTGGACCCGCTTGTCACAGGCGCGGTGGGCATCGAGCAGGTCCCGGCGGCCTTTGCCGACCTGAAGAATCCCGAGCGCCACGCGAAGATTCTGGTGGAGCCCTGGCGGCGATGAATCTGCGCGATCTGCGCTACCTGGTAGCCGTAGCCGAGCACAAGCATTTCGGCCGGGCCGCCGAGTCCTGCTTCGTCAGCCAGCCGACGCTCTCGACCCAGATCAAGAAGCTGGAGGACGAGCTCGGGGTGACCCTGATCGAGCGCACCAACCGTCAGGTGATGCTGACCCCGGTCGGTGAGCGGATCGTTGCGCAGGCCCAGCGGGTGCTCAGGGAGGTGAACCAGATGGTGCATATCGCCGAGGAGTACAAGGATCCCTACGGCGGCGATTTCCGTCTGGGCATCATCCCCACGGTGGCGCCCTATCTGCTGCCGAAGATCCTCGGCCCCATCAAGAAGGCATTTCCCAAGCTCCGCATCCAGCTCACCGAAGCCCAGACGGCGGTGATCACCCGCATGCTCAGGGAAGGGGACCTCGATGCGGTGATCCTGGCGCTGCCGGTGGAGGAGGAGAACCTCAAGCAGGTGAAGCTGTACACCGAGCCGTTCTACTTCGCCGCCGCGAAGAGCCATCCCAAGGCCCACCAGAAGTCGGTGAGCATCGACGATCTGGACGACGAGCAGGTGCTGTTGCTGGAGGACGGCCACTGCCTCAGAGACCAGGCCCTGGAGGTGTGCAGCTCCCACAACGCCGTCGAGAACACTAACTTCCGTGCCACCAGCATCGAAACCCTACGGCAGATGGTGGCTGCCAATGTGGGTATCACTCTGATGCCGGAGCTCGCCATCACCTCGCGGAACGGCCCCGTGCGCTACCTGCCGTTCAAGGACGACGACCCGCATCGGGACATCGGCCTCTGCTGGCGCACCAGCGCTACACGCAGCGAATTGCTCGACCAGTTCGCCAGGGTGCTGACGAGCACCATGAAGCACGTGATGGGGAGCAAGGCCGCCGCCTGACTTGTGTGGCAGCGACCTTGTGGGAGCGACCTCCCGGTCGCGACTCCGGAAATCGCGACCGGGAGGTCGCTCCCACACAAGTCAGGTCACTTCCACAGGTCGCTCCCACACCTCAGTCGAGATCCTGCGCCAGACTCCTGCGGGTCTCGTCGGAGAGCGTAACCTCGCAGCGCATCTCCTCGTGGTCGATGCCCATCTTGACGTCGGCCCCGCGCTTCACCGCAGCGACGCTGTCCGGACCGAGCTCGAAGCGCAGGAAGTGCACGGCCGAGGTCTTATCGTCCGTGGAGCGCTCCAAGTCCTCGTTGGCGACCGCGAAGACCTTGTCCTGGCCGGCCACCTGCACCCAGATGCGATGCTCGATGCCGGCCATTCGGGACAGCGCCTTTCGCCGTTCCTCGACGTCCGGATACTCGAACATCAGGGTGCCCTTCCAGTTGCTGCCGTCGGGGATCAGCGGGTTGTAGGCGGAAAGCTCGTCCTCGATCTCTTCTGGCTCGAAGATCCGCTCTACCCGCAGCATCTCCTGCACCTGATACTTCAGGGTCAGAAAATCCTCGAAGTACATGGTCGCGTTGGGCGAAAGGGCCACCCGGCGCGGCTTTTTGTGCTCGATCACCTCGGTCCGAAACGTCTCGCGCTGCTGGGCGTACTGTTCCAGGCTCCAGAGATTGGATCGATCCAGTTTCTGCATGATTAGACTCCATAGGCCTTGCGGACCATGGTCAGCGGATGTTCCGCCCGCTCTGGTCCTTCCAGGCCGTGTTCGATGATGCGGCCCGCCATGGGGCAGTCCGATCCGAAGGTGTCGGCCTCGGCTTCCTTCACCCGCCGCACCACCGGGCGGGCGATCTTCATGGCGTGCCCGTAGGTCTCGCTCTTCACCGCGTAGGTGCCGTCGTGACCGGAGCAGCGATCGATGTAGGTCACCTCGGTGTCCGGAATCAGTGACAGGAAGTCGCGAGTTTTCATGCCGATGTTCTGCACCCGCTGGTGGCAGGCGGCGTGATAGGCAACCTTGCCGAGGCTCCGTTGGAACTCGGTGCGGACCAGCCCCGACCGGTGTCGGAGCATCAGATATTCGAAAGGGTCGAAGAACGCCGCCTTGACCCGCGCCACGTCTTCGTCGTCCGGAAACATCAGTGGGACTTCCTGCTTGTACATGAGCACGCACGACGGCACGGGGGCAATGATGTCGTAGCCGGCATCGATGGCTTCCAGGAACAGGGGCAGATTCGCGTCCTTCAGCGACTCCACCTTTTTCAGGTCCCCGAGCTCGAGCTTCGGCATACCGCAGCACTTTGCGTCTTTCAATATTCGTACCGGCACACCGTTATGGCCGAGCACGGCCACAAGGTCCTCCACGACCCCGGGCTCGTTGTGGTCGCCGTAGCAGGTCACGAAGACAGCTACTTTGCCGGTGGTGCGATCGTCGGCCTTCGCCTCGAGGCCGGCGCCGATGTCCGTGCCGAGCCGGCGCGACAGGGGCTTCGCCTCGAAGTGCGGCAGCGGCGCGTCGGGATGGATGCTGAGCAGCCGGTCGCCCACCCGGCGCAGGGATTTGCTGCGGGCCGCGGCATTGGCCGCCTGCGCGAGCCCCGGCCGGCCCAGGGTGTCGAACACCGGGTCGGTGCTGGCGATCAGGCGGTCGCGCCAGCGGACGTTCCCCTGGCGGAACTTGTGTGCCTTGGCACGCAGCATGAGATGAGGGAAGTCCACCTCCCACGGATGCGGAGGCAGGTACGGGCACTTCGTCTCCGCACACAGATCGCACAGATAGCACTCATCGACGACCTTCATGTAGTCGGCCTTGTCGACTCCGTCCACCTCCATGGTCTCCGACTCGTCCACCAGATCGAACAGGGTGGGGAAGGCCTGGCACAAGCTCACGCAGCGACGGCAGCCGTGACAGATGTCGAACACCCGCTCGAGCTCCGGGAAGAGCTTATCGGCGGCGTAAAAGTCGTCGTTTTTCCAGTCGAGCGGCCGTCGCTCGGGGGCTTCCAGGTTGCCTTCTTTCGTCATGGTGCTACCCAGCTCCTTGCTCTACGCCAGGCACTCGCCCGCGAGTCAGGCGGGAAGATGAAAAGGGGCCCAGAACGGACCCCTCGGTTCACGCGTTGCCGATGCAGCCTCAGGCCATGGCGTCCAACGCTTTCTGGAACCGATTGGCGTGCGAACGTTCGGCCTTCGCCAGGTTTCGAACCAGTCGGCGATCTCGTCGAAGCCCTCGTCGCGGGCCATCTTTGCCATGCCCGGGTACATGTCGGTGTACTCGTGAGTCTCGCCGGCAATGGCCGCCTTCAGGTTCGACTGGGTGTTGCCGATCGGCAGCCCCGTGGCCGGGTCGCCCACCACTTCGAGATATTCCAGGTGGCCGTGCGCGTGGCCGGTTTCGCCTTCCGCTGTGGAACGGAACACCGCGGCCACGTCGTTCTCACCTTCCACGTCCGCTTTGGACGCGAAGTACAGGTAGCGGCGGTTGGCCTGGGATTCACCAGCGAACGCGTCTTTCAGATTCTGGAGAGTCTTGCTGTCCTTCAGTTCCATGACTAAATGTCCTCAACGTGACAGTGAGTGAGATGGCGATGAGCGTCCGGTGCGAACGCGTCTGCGCGATGTGACGCGCCCAGTATACGTGCCGGGGGGTCGATGGCCATTCGATTGATACTATCGCGATGATAGACCTGCTCTATGGCCGGCGTCCTGATCGGAAACCTCCATGTATGATAATGATTCTCATCGCGACCTGTACAATCCGCCGTTTTCCGGCTGAGCCGTCATGCTGTGGATCCCCCTAACCCTGGCGGCGGCGTTCGTGCAGAACCTGCGCTCGCTGCTGCAGAAGCGGCTCACCGGGGCCTTGTCGGTGAACGGCGCCGCCTACGTGCGGTTCTGTTATGCGTGGCCGTTCGCCTGGCTCTATCTGCTCGTTCTCGCCGCCGACGGTATGCTGCCGGCGCCGACGCCCGGCTTCCTCGGATACTGCGCCGCGGGCGCGCTGGCGCAGATCGCGGGCACCGCGTGTCTGTTGTCCGCGTTCACTCTGCGCAGCTTCGCCGTGGGCACGGCGCTTTCGAAGACCGAAGCGGTGCAGACGGCCGTGGTGGGGCTGGTGGTGCTGGGCGACCGGCTGGCGCCGGCGGCGTGGGCCGGCATCGGTGTCAGCCTCTGGGGCGTGCTGCTCATGTCCTCCGGAATGTCGCTGAAGGACGTGCTCGTCAACCGCCGGGGCCTGTTCCTCGGGCTGCTGGCGGGAACGGGCTTGGCCGTGGCGTCGGTGTGCTTTCGCGGCGCCTCTCTGGCCCTGCCGGCCGGCGCCGCGCCGACCCGGGCGGGGCTCACCCTGGCGACGGCGCTGACCGTGCAGACGCTGGTCATGGGTCTGTTCCTGCGCTTTCGGGAGCCCGGCGAGGTCCGCCGGGTGGCGGCCGTCTGGCGGCGCGGGATCTGGGTGGGGGCGTGCGGGGCAGCGGCGTCGGCGGGCTGGTTTACCGCCATGACCCTTCAGCCCAGCGCCTTGGTTCGGGCGCTGGGCCAGGTAGAGCTGCTGTTCGCGGTGGCAACCTCCGGCTGGCTGTTCCGCGAGCGGCTGCGGTGGCGGGAGCTCGCCGGCATCGCCGCTCTGGGGCTCGGCATCTACCTGTTGCTCTGAGTCCCGCCGCCGCCGACGTCGGTGGGCGGGACCGTCCGGCGAGGCTGGTCCTGCCGCCGGCCACGGTGATCAAGCGTGGTAGCGGTAGTACTCGATGCCGGAATCGTCGAAATGCTCTTGCCGTGCGCCGACGCGGTCGATGTAGAACACACCCTGCTGATGGGGGATCGGATGCTCGAAGGCGGAGCCGTCGTGGAGCGCACCGTACGCCCGCTGGCTCAGATCGACGGCGCCGGCGAGGGCCCGGCCGAAGCCGATCTGCCCCGCTGCCCCCGCCCAATCGGGCATCACCACCATGGGGATGGCTTCCGCCGCGTCGCCGCTGCCGTAGCCGAGGGTGAGTATCCGGCTGCCGGCGAGGTCGGTGCCCTGCAGCGCCGCCTCTTCGAAACCGGCGGCCATCCACGCGGGCAGGGACGCGGTGTAGAGGTTGCCCACCTCGCGCATTTCGGCGGTGCCGAGTCGGGTCATCAGGTCGGAGAACCGGGCGCTCCCCCGGAACTGCCGGGCCGTCTGAACCGCCAGGGGGTAAATCTCGTCGCCGAGTCGCTGCTCCTCCACCAGATCGTAGACGTCCGGGCTCCCGGTGAGCTCGGCCACCAGCTCGGTTGGGTCCACTTCCGCGGACTCGGCGTAGTGGCTGAGCTCGAGCAGGTCGTCGCCGTCGCCGATCGCGAGCGCCAGCAGATAGCTCATGATCAGCCCCGTCTCCGCCATGCGCTGGTACGGCCGGTGTAGAAAGATCGCGGAGAGGTCGCGCATGAAGTTGCTCGGCCGCGACGGCACGGCCCGCAGCGCGCGATCGGTGCCTGCGCGGGCCACCCGGGCGAACAGGTCGCGCATGGCGGCCAGCGCCTCGTCGATGTAGCAGGTGGTGGAGTACTTGCCGTTGAAGACCGGAAAATCCCGAGGCTGGGCGAACTCGCCGGGAGTCTGCTGCATGAAGCGCAGGAACGGCTTGCGGAAATCCGGCCCGCGATAGTCCGACGAGCTACCCGAGATGGTCAGCTCCAGCGCCAGCATCTTCGGCGACTCCTCGACCAGCATGGCCACCGCCCCGGCACCCTGCGTGGGCTCGCCGGAGGTGGCGCGGGCGTATTCGGCGACGTCCGAGCAGACCACGATGGCCTGGCGGTCGCGGCCGTCGAGGGCCAGGTAGCGGGCGGCGGACTTGAGTGCGTAGACGCCGCCGAGACAGGCGTGCTTGAACTCCGGCACCTCGCACGCCCGCGCCAGCGGCGGCAGGCCCAGGGTCACCAGTGCCCGGTTCACCATGCCTTTGACGATCACCGCGCCGGCGGAGTTGTCGGTGCTCGACTCGGTGCCGAGACCGAGGAAGCCGATGCGGCCGGGGTCCAGGTCGTACTGGCGAATCAGCCGCAGCACGGCTGTGGCCGCCATGGTGTAGGCGTTCTCGTCCGGCCCGCGCATACGGAAGCCGTTGCCGACCACCGTGCGGACCTTGTCCCAGCCATCGCCCGTCCAGTGGCACCAGTCCGCCAGCGCGACCCGATAGCGCGGCAGATAGCTGGCAAATCCACTGATGCCGATCCCGGGGTCTATCATTTCGCCTGCTCCGTCCTGTGACCGCGGCTTGCTCGTGTCGCGCCCGCGCGATCCGAGCTAATCTGTGTCGAGGCCTTTACCGACGCGCGGTAAACCTGACAGATCGTCACCGAATTCCTGCCTGAGCCTCGCCCACTCCAGCTTGAACCAGGGCGTGAAGCGATCGCCGTCGCGGCCAAGCTCGGCGGTCAGATCCTCTGGCGCTACCCAGCGCCAGTCACCGATCTCGGTGGTGTTGATCACCGGCTCCTCGCGGGTCGAGCCCACGTACACCCAGCACAGCTCGTGCTCGGCACCGAGTTCGCCGAAACGGGCCGTGTATTCGAACTTGTAGACGTAGTTCAGCGCGGCGGAGAGCCCGAGCTCCTGCTGAAGCCGCCGCCGCACTGCCTCGGACATGTCCTCGCCGGCCCGCGGATGGGAGCAGCAACTATTGGACCAGTACGACGGCCACAGGCGCTTGCCCGACGCGCGCTGCTGGATCAGCAGCTTGCGCTCAGGGTTGAACACGAACAGTGAGAAGGCGCGATGAAGTATGCCCTCGCCGTCGTGACAGGCGGACTTATCCAGGCGGCCGATCTCCCTGTCCTGGCTGTCGACCAGGATCAGCGGCTCGCCTTCGGATGAAACGATGTCGGACTTGGTCACTGCCTCTGCCAACGTCACACTCCGCGGGAACTCTCCTGCAGTGGTGCGGCAGTGTACCGAAAACACGCCGCACAGTCGCCCGCAACTTGGCCCGCGCTGCGCTGTATGCATAACATGTACGACCTTCATATGCCGTTGAAGAGCCAATGAAGGGCGAACCCACGCAGCACGAGTTTCACGGTAGTCAGGTGAGGCTGACCTGGTTCGAGTGGTCCGCCGGCAACGAGACCGCCGAGGTGGCCACGGTGCTCCTGGTGCACGCGACCGGCTTTCATGCCCGTTGCTGGGACCGCACGGTGGCCGCTCTGCCCGAAGGCTACCGCGCCATCGCGGTGGACATGCGCGGCCACGGCCGCAGTGACAAGCGAGGCCCCTATACCTGGTCGACGTTCGGCCGTGATCTCGACGAGCTGGTGGACGGCCTCGGCCTCCGCGATGCCATCGGCGTCGGCCATTCCATGGGCGGGCACTGCGTCACCCAGGTGGCCGGACACGTCCCCGGCACGTTCAGCCGGCTGGTGCTGGTGGACCCGGTCGTCTTCGACCCGGACGCCTACGCCACCGACCGCTACCGGGGCTACGACAGCGCCGAGGACCATCCGGTGGCGCGGCGCCGTAACCGCTGGGCGTCCTGGCAGGAGATGTACCAACGGTTCGAGAACCGCCACCCGTTCTCCCTCTGGCGGCCCGAGGTGCTGGAGGACTACTGCCGCTACGGGGTCGTAGCCGCTGCCGACGGCGACGGCTTCGAGCTCGCCTGTCCACCGCTGGTGGAAGCGTCGATCTATCTCGGCAACACCCAGACCGACATCCACGACCTGATCCCCGAGCTGACCCTGCCGGTGGCAGTGCTCCGGGGACGAGCGCGGGATCCGACGGACCCGCCGGAGATGGACTTCTCGAAGTCGCCGACCTGGCCGGGGCTGGCGGGGGAGTTCCCGCACGGCCGTGACGTCTATCTGCCGGAGCTCAGCCACTTCATTCCCATGCAGGCCCCGGAGCTCGTCGCCCGCTTCATCGCCGACCCGGACGCCCAGCCGTAGGTATGCTGCGGGCCTATGTGGAGCGGGCTCCCGCCCGCGATCGGCAGCTATGTAGGACCAGCTATGTGGAGCGGGCTCCCGCCCGCGATCGGCAGCTATGTAGGACCAGCTATGTGGGAGCGGGCTCCCGCCCGCGATCTTCCTCGCCGACCCCCACCACCTCCGGTGCCGCCGACCCGAACCCCCACAATCCGCTCTTCCACACCCCGGCGACGAAGATCACCAGCGACATGGCGACCCCGGGCAACAGCGCGGTCAGCGGGCTGGTGTGCTGGATCAGCTCCCCCAGCAACAGCGAGCTGACCGGCGCTGAGACCATGAAGCTGAGCAGCAGCACTGACAGGATCTGCGATCGGCGGCCCGGGTCCGCCAGCTCCTGCACCGTGGTCCGCACCACCGTGGTGGTGACGCCCATGTTGAGACCCCAGGCGAACATGGCGGCGTAGAACAGCCACAGACTCGGTTCGAAGAACAGCACCAGAAGGATCGCCATGCGGGTGAGCTGCATGAGCAGGAACAGGCGACCCGGGCGGGCGAGGGGCATGAAGGCCAGCAGCAGCAGGGTAGAGCCGATGCTGCCGGCGCTGAACACCATCATGACCGTGGCGTAGAAAGCCGCGTTGCCGGCATAGACTTCCCTGACGATATAGGGAATCGCCACCACGTACGCGCCCGCGTTGAACAGGCTCGACAGGAAGTTGAGCGAGATGACGGCGCGCACCAGCGGCGCCCGCCACACGGCCTGAAACCCCTCGTGCAGCCGCAGCCGCCTGCCGGGGTCGCCGACCGGCGGAAGGGTCGGCATCCGCAGCACCGCGAACGTCCCGGTCAGAAACAGCGCGCTCTGCAGACAGAGCACCAGCGCCAGCCCCAATACGTCCAGCCGTCCGCCCAGATAGAACCCCGACAGGCCCACCAGCGACGAGACGACGATCATCACGGTGACGGCGCGCTGCACGTCGAGGCGGCTGACCCGGTTGATCAGCGCCTGGCGGGCCGGATCCGAAAGCGCCTGCAGGCTCGCCATCAGCACGCCGAACAGGACCACCCACCAGTAGCCGAGCAGGCCGGCGTGGTAGACGGCGGCGATCAGCAGCGGCGGCAGGGCAACCAGCGTGTGCATGAGGGCGAGGTAGCCGCGGCCGTTGCAGCGGTCGCCCAGCACGCCGCCGAGGAACAGTACCGCGAGCGGCGGAAACTCCGCCAGTGAGCGCGCCAGACCTGCCTCGTCGGCGGGACGCTCGAGTACGCCCACCAGCAGCCAGGTGAACAGAAATCCCTGCAGGCTCATGCCGGCCAGCCACAGGCTGGAGCTGGTCAGGTACCAGGGATATGCGGAGCGGGGCGGCAACGTCGGTGGTGGGCTGTGGTGCATTTCCCGGTGATCGCGCGGCGGGTGTCTGCCGCCTGGAGTGGACGGCGCATGATACCTGCGACCTTGCGGCGACCCCAGCCGCCGTTTGCCGCCGGCTATCACGGTCGGCGCCCATGCAAGTCCGAAGATTTGTTGACAAGTTACATACAGACACTCCGGCTCACGGCCCGGAGACTGGCCAGCACGTCTTGTCTGGATCGCGAGCATGAATGGCAGCACGACGGTGAGCATAGGGGCCGTGAGGGTCAACGAGCGGTCGCGGACCTGGTTTCGCTCCGACCGGGTGTTCATGAGCGACGGCCGGTGGTTTTTCCACACCCGGGAAGGCGTGGACGTGGGGCCTTACGAGTCCCAGTTCGAGGCGGAAATCGAGGCCGGCATGCTCAAGGAGCTGCTCCGCGAACGGGAGTCCGCCGAGGGCGCGCTGTACGTCATCCGAGAGTTCGTCCTGGAGTCGTACGCCATGGGCCGGCCGCTGACCCCCAACTTCGGCGAGACCTGACCCTCCCCTCGGCTATCGGCCACCGGGCGGTGCGGGGAACCTACGGCACACGTTTCCGGCAGCGACCCGCCGAGTCATAATGCACTTCCGACGTTTCCACGGAAGGGGCTGAGATGCCGAGATTACGTCAGGTGCCTCGGGACGAAGCGCCCGAGTCCATCCAGCGGATGTACGAGTTCCTGTTCGGTGAGCGCGATCCGGTGGAGGAGCCGGGCACGGAGACCGGTACCCCCGGCAACTGGTGGACCGTGTTCGCCCTGGTGCCGGACGTGTTCGATCATGCGGTGTCGGGCTTCCGCCTCTATCGAACTCCACGTCGGCAGCTGGACCCGAAGCTCCGCGAGCTGGGCCAGACCCGCGCCGGCTATGCCCGAGGCAGCCAGTTCGTCTTCTCCCAGCACTGCAAGTCCATGCGCAGCCTCGGCTTCACCGAAGAGCAGATCGAGGCGGTGCCCCACTGGTCAGCCGCCGGCTGCTTCGACGAGTTGGAGCGCCTGGTGCTGGCGTACACCGACTGCCTGGTGCTGGACGGCGGGCGCACGCCGGACGGATTGTTCGAGGCGCTCGCGACCCACCTCTCCGACGCCGAGATTCTGGAGCTCACCTACATCGTCTGTCTGTACGAGATGCACGCGACCATCTGCCGCGCCCTGCACCTCGAGTACGACGACGAGCCGGAACGTGTGGTGGAAGTGCCCGCGCCGGACCACGTCGACGACTACCTGGGTGCTGTGGATCGCTGACTGGCGGCTAGCTCACCGCCTTCAGATACTCCTCTACCCGCGCCAGATGACCGTCCACGTCGGTAGGTCCGGCATTGTGGGTGGCGATCGCCAGGTGGGTGGCGCCCAGCTCGCGCCAATGGCCGGCGTGACTGCGCCAGCGGTCCGGGTCGCCGCCGCGATATTGCGCCTGGGCCTGAACGCCGAATCCGTCCAGGGAGGCGCCGGACGTCTCGCGGTGACGGCGAATCGTGTCGAGGCACTCCCGCGCGGCCTCGTTGGGCCCCATCAGCGGAATCCAGCCGTCGCCCAGCCGAGCGCAGCGCTCGAGCAGGGCCGGCGCCGAGCCGCCGAACCAGATCGGTACCGGCCGGGACGGCCGCGGATTGATGCCGGCCGCGCTGACCCGGTGGAAGCGGCCGTCGAACGTGAACGTGTCCTCGCTCCACAGCCGCCGCAGCAGCTCGACCTGCTCGGCCTGCCGGCGGCCGCGGCTGGTGAAGTCCTCGTTCAAGGCCTCGTACTCCACCTCGTTCCAACCGGTTCCCACCCCGAGCCGGAAACGATTGTCGGACAGAATCGCCAGCTCCGCCGCCTGCTTGGCCACCAGCGCCGTCTGCCGCTGGGGCAGAATCAGCACCGCGGTGCCCAGCTCGATCCGCTCGGTCACCGCGGCCAGGAAGGCGAACGTGGTCATGGGCTCGTGGAAGGCCACGTCCTTGTCGTAGGGGCCCCTCCAGCCGCCGGGCCGGGCGGGATCGGCGCCGAGCACGTGGTCGTAGATCAACAGGTGAGTGGCGCCCAGGGCTTCGACGCCCCGGGCGTAGGCACGTATGGCGCCGGGGTCGGTGCCGATTTCGTTGTGGGGGAACACTGCGCCGAAGTGCATTCGATTCTCCTTGATTGTTCGCGCTTCGCGGCCCTGGCGACCGCTTTTTCGACCTCAGCGCGGCCCTGTTGCCGTCCAGGCCCGCAGGCCGCTCCTGCAGAGAGGGGCGGCGTTTCAGAGTACAATGCGCCGCTTTCCGAGACCCGGCAACACCATGGCTGAACCAGCACAATCTGGCTTGCCGACAGGCTCGTCGTTCTCCTTCGTGGCCATGGAGCACGAGATCCTGCGGTTCTGGGAAGACGGCGAGATCTTCCAGAAGACCCTGACCAAGACGAGCGACAAGAAGCCGTACATCTTCTACGACGGCCCGCCGTTCGCCACCGGGCTGCCCCACCACGGGCACATCGTCGCCAGCACCATCAAGGACATCGTGCCCCGCTACTGGACCATGAAGGGGCGCTACGTGCTGCGCCGCTTCGGCTGGGACACCCACGGCCTGCCCATCGAGCACGAGATCGACAAGCAGCTCAACATGCCAGCTCACCAGGCCGTGGCGGACATGGGGGTGGCCGGCTACAACGCTCTGTGCCGGTCCATCGTCCAGCGCTACGTCTCGGAGTGGCGCCACACCATCACCCGTCTCGGCCGCTGGGTGGATTTCGACCACGACTACAAGACCATGGACCCGGATTTCATGGAATCGGTCTGGTGGGTGCTCAAGCAGCTCTGGGACCAGGGGCTCGTGTACCGCGGGGTTCGCATCATGCCGGTCTCCACCGCGCTCGGCACGCCGCTGTCGAACTTCGAAGCCAACATGAACTACATGGACGTGCAGGATCCGTCAGTGACGGTGCTGTTCGAGCTCGAGGACGAGAAAGCCTACCTGGCCGCATGGACCACCACCCCCTGGACCCTGCCGTCGAACCTGGGGGTGTGCGTCAATCCCGACCTGAACTACGTCAAGGTGTTCGACCCCGAGGCTGGCAAGCACCTCTACATCGCCGAGGAGCGTCTCCCTGCCTACGGCGACTTCCGGGTGGAAGCACGGCTGAAGGGCCGAGACCTCACCGGGCGCGGTTACAAGCCGCTGTTCCCGTATTTCGCCGATCAGGCTTCACTCGGGGCGTTTCAGGTGGTGGCCGACAGCTACGTCACCACCGAGAGCGGCACGGGGCTGGTGCATCAGGCGCCCGCTTTCGGCGAGGACGACTATCGAGTGCTCAAGGCCGCCGGTATCGACGCTTTCGCCTGTCCGGTCACCATGAACGGCGTCTTCACCGACGAGGTGGCCGACTTCGCCGGCCAATACGTGAAGGACGCGGATCGCAACATCGTTCGCTATCTCAAGGAGCGGGGCGCCCTCTACCGTCAGGAGGTCATCCAGCACAGCTATCCGTTCTGCTACCGGTCCGACACCCCGCTGATCTATCGGGCGGTGCCGTCCTGGTACGTGGCCGTGTCGCGGTTCGTCGACAAGCTGCTGACCGCCAACCAGCAGATCCGCTGGGTGCCCGAGCACATCAAGCAGGGCCGCTTCGGTAACTGGCTGGAGAACGCCATCGACTGGTCCATCTCCAGGAACCGGGTCTGGGGCACGCCCATTCCCATCTGGATCAACGATGTCACCGGCAATCAGGTGTGCATCGGCTCGCTGGACGAGCTGGAGCAGCGCACGGGCGTCCGGGTGGACGATCTGCACCGGGAACACGTGGATCCGCTGACCTTCGAGGTACCGGGAGAGAGGGGCACCTACCGTCGGGTGGAGGAAGTGCTCGACTGCTGGTTCGAGTCCGGCTCGATGCCCTATGCCCAGCTTCACTACCCGTTCGAGAACGAGGCCGTGTTCAAGGCCGGCTTTCCTGCAGAGTTCATCGCCGAGGGTCTCGACCAGACGCGGGGCTGGTTCTACACCCTGACGGTGCTGGCGGCCGCGCTTTACGACAAGCCGGCGTTCCGCAACGTGATCGTCAACGGCATGGTGCTGGCGGAAGACGGCAAGAAGATGTCGAAGCGGCTGAAGAACTACACGCCACCGGACGAGCTGATGGAGACGTACGGCGCCGATGCGCTGCGCCTGTATCTCATCAACTCCGGCCTGGTGCGCGGGGAAGAGCAGCGATTCGCCGACTCCGGAGTGCGCGACATGACCCGTCGCGCGCTGCTGCCCTGGCTGAACGCGTATTCGTTTCTGGAGACGTACGCCGCCATCGATCAATGGTCGCCGGACAAGGGACAGCACGTGGGCGACAACGTGCTGGACCATTGGATCCTTTCGCGCATGCAGACCCTGAAGGCCCGCGTAGCGGAAGAGATGGAGGCATACCGGCTGTACAACGTGGTACCTCAGCTCTTCGACTTCATCGAAGACCTCACCAACTGGTACATTCGTCTGAATCGCCCCCGTTACTGGGGGAAGGACATCACCGCCGACAAGATCGCCGCCTTCAGCACGCTCCACACGGCGCTGCACGAGCTCTGTCAGGTGATGGCGCCTTTTGCTCCGTTCCTGTCGGAGCACGTCTACCGGGCGCTGGGGTCGCTGGGCGACGGTAAGCCCACGCCGGCGTCCGTGCACTTGTGCGACTATCCGGAGGCCGAGGCGGCCTGGCAACGGCCGGACCTGGAACGAACGGTTGAGCTCATGCAGCGGGTGGTGCTGCTCGGGCGGCAGAAACGTGAGGAAGTGAGGATCGGGCTGCGCACGCCTTTGCGCCGGCTCACCGTCGTGCACCGGGACCCGGCGGTGCTCGCCGAGCTGGAAATCCTGGAAGACTACGTCAAGAGCGAGCTGAACGTTCTCGAGATTCGCTACGACAGTGACGAGGCGGCGCACATCGAGGTGGTGGCGAAGCCCAATTTTCCGCTGCTGGGCAAGCGTCTCGGCAAACGGATGAAGCAGTTCCAGCAGTCGATCCGCGCCCTCGGGCGCGAGGACATCGAAATCCTGCAGTCCGGTCGTGCCGTCGTCGTCGACGGTGAGACCTTCAGCAGCGAGGAGATCGAGGTGCGCCAGCAGCCGCGGCCGGGCACCAACACGGTGTCCGACGGGCGGATTGCGGTGGATCTGGATACCCGGCTCGACGAGGCGCTGATTCGCGGCGGTTATGCCCGCGAAATCGTGAACCGCATCCAGCGGCGGCGAAAAGACATGGATCTCAACGTCGCTGATCGCATCGAAGTGGGTTACCGTGGCGACGCGGAGCTGTCGACAGCGGCGGACGAGCACCGCGACTACATCATGCAGGAGACTCTGGCGGTGACATTTGTCCTCGACAGGCAGCTCGACGGCGACGTCGAGGTCGACATTGACGGCCGTCCGTTTGTTTTCCGGGTGACGCAGCTGGGGCCGGAGGCGTCGCGGCAATGAGCATGCCTCGACCCAAAGCGGGCTACCACCATGGCGATCTGCGTGAGGCGCTGCTCAGCGCCGCCGACCGGATACTGCACGAAGAGGGTCTGCAAGGCTTGACCTTGCGCGCTTGTGCGCGCCGGGCCGGCGTCTCTCACGCTGCGCCCAAGCACCATTTCGCCAGCCTCGCGGAGCTGCTGTCCGAAGTGGCCGCCCGTGGCTTCGAGTGCCTGGCCCGCGAGCTGGAAGCGGCACGGGCTCGCGCCGGCGACGACCCCGGCGACCGCTTCGTCGCCGCCGCTCGCACTTACGTGGGCTATGCGCGGAGCCATCCGGCGCACTTCCGCCTCATGTTCCGCTCTGATTCGCTGCGCGGCAGCGACGAAGCATTGGTGGCTGCGCGTTCTCATGCGTTCACCGAGCTCGCTGACAACATCACTCTGCAGCGCGGGGAGCCCGACGTGTCACCCTCGACCTTGGGGGAGCGTATCAGGGAAGAAAGCCTCATGGAGGATGTCCTGCTGGGCTGGAGCTACGTGCACGGTTACACCCAGCTCCTGTTGGAGGGCCAACTCGTCGTGTTCGCCCAGGACGAGGACCTCGACGGCTTCATCGACCGAACCATCACCGCCACCGGCGGGCGGCTCAGCCGGATGATGCGCGAACGCCAGGAGGCCAGTGCGCTTGCTGCGAGTCACTAGCCCGGAGCACGGAGGTGGTGTGAGGAATGGCTGGCCCAGAACGAAGTCGGCCGAGCTCGCGCTCGGCCGCCCCTCGGAAAAGGGCGCGGTATCCGCAATCCCTTTCCTCCCCGGGAGAGGATGTGACCAGAGCGCGGTGCGCGTGTCAATCGTGCGCTGCGCAATGACGCCTGGGTGCGCGGATGCCTGACCACGAGTTCCTGCCGCCGAGTGCCGATACGGCGCTTCCGCATGCCGGCACCTACCGACGCGTGCTGCCGGTGTCTCTGGAACGGCTCTACGAAAATGCTCTCGACTGGGAGCACCTGCCTCACCTGCACGGCTCGAGCTTCGCCGCGGTGCGCTGCCTGGATGCCGGCGCGTCCGGATGGCGCGCGACGCTGCGGACGTCCGGCGGCGAATCGAAGGAGATGATTCTCGAGCTGACTCTGGACCGCGTCCGGCGACGCTGGATCACTCGCACGGTGCAGGGGTTCGGTGCCGGCACGGAAATCTGGACTCACGCAGCCGTCCAGGAGCCGCGGCGTGTGGAGGTTGTGGTGGACTTCTTCGTGCCCGGACTCGATCCGGCGGCCAGGACGCGGGCGGGTGAGGCCTATGCCCGGCACTACGCGCGGCTGTACGACGAAGACGTGGCCATGATGACTGAGCGCCAGCGGCAGCTCGACCGCCGCCTCGACCGGGCGCGGGACGAGGATCGGACCGTGACGCTCGGCCCCCGTTCGGCCCTGGCGCTTCCCGTGGACGTGGTGGTGGGCGGCCGCGAATTCGTCGTGGCCGAAGTGGACGACGTGCTGGTGGCTTTTCCGCGGCAATGTCCTCACCAGCTCGGCCCGCTCAGCGCCGGCACCCTGAGTGGCCGGGTGGTGACCTGCCCGTGGCACGGCGACCAGTTCGACGTGGTCACCGGCGAGAACCTGTCGGGCCGTGCCTGCAGCCTGAGCCATTGCCCGGCAGTCGTGGTGGACGAAGCCGGCCTGGTCCGAGTCTCGGCCGTACACTGACCGCAGCCGCCTGCCGTGCCGGCAGAAGAAAAGCAAAAAAAGAAGGCGAGGCAGAGCGTCTTGCTCCGTCCTCGCCGTTATTGGGAAGGACAGACCGGGAGGGATACCCGCGGGAAGGGGAGGGGAGGGGGGTCGGGTATCCCTCGCCGAATCTGGAAGCAATGTTACTTTAGGTAACACGAAACGCAACCTACGGTAACGCAACGGTCTGTTGCATAATCGCGGCACCTAACCGGGGCATGCCGTGGACTGGGACGACTTCAAATACGTGCAGGCAGTCGCGCGGACGGGCTCCGTGCGCCGGGCCGGTGAGCTGCTCAACGTGCACGGCTCGACCGTGGCCCGCCATCTGGACAACCTCGAGCAGCAGGTGGGCGTCCGCCTCTTTGCCCGCACGCCCCGGGGGATGGAAATGACGGCATCCGGCGCCCGGGTGATCGAGGCTCTGGATCGGGTGGCCGCGGATCTCGATCAAGTGGAGCGAAGCCTCAAGTCCAGCGGACCGGAGCTGTCCGGATCGGTGGCCGTCGCGGCGTCGCCGCTGCTGGCGGCCGAGCTGGTGGTCCCTGCGCTGGGTGAGCTCTACCTCGACCATCCCGACATCGAGGTGGCTCTGCGTGCGGGGCGTGCCATCGATCTGCTCGAGCGCGGCGAAGCCGAGCTGGCGTTGTGGATCACCGATGACCCGCCCGACGACCTGGTGGGCCGTCCCCTGGTCACGGTGACGAGCTGCGCGTATGCCACGGCGGGGTGCCTGGAGGGTATCAACCGCGCGCCGGGCGATGGTCGCTGGGTGGGCGAAAGCGACGCCGGTTCGCCTTCGGCGCGGGTGCGGGCGCGTCACTTCGCCCATCTGCCGCATTCGCTCGGTCTGGACGACCCGGCGCTCGAGGCGGCCGCGGTGGAAGCCGGCCTCGGCATCGGGCTTCTGCCCTGTTACCTCGGTGACGCCCGGCCCGCCCTGGTGCGCGCGGGCGGCATGGCGCCGGTGCGCGAGGGCGAGCTGTGGCTGTTCAGCCGGCCGGAGACCCGCGGCGCAGCGAGAATACAGGCGGTGTCGGCATTTCTGCAGGCGCTCGTCGGACGGCAGCGGCTTAACATCGAAGGTCATCGCGAATCCCGGGAGGCAGCATCATGACAGCCCGCAAGCCCACGTCGCACACCTATTTCTCACAGCGGCTGCGCCTGCATTACGCCGATTGGGGCAACACCGGGGCGCCTCACATGCTGCTGGTACACGGGGTGCAGGACCACTGCCATAGCTGGGACTGGTTCGCCGATGCGTTTGCCGATCGCTACCACGTGCTGGCGCCGGACATGCGCGGCCATGGCGACTCCGAGTGGGTGCGCGGCTCCAGCTATCATCATCTGGATTACGTCTACGATCTCGACCAGCTCGTGCGCCAGCGCCGGCTCGTGCCCAGCGTGCTGGTCAGCCACTCCATGGGCGGAACCCTGGCGTCCCTGCTGGCCGGCGTCTATCCCGAATGTTTCTCGGCGCTGGTGATCATCGAGGGCGTGGGGCTGTGGCCCGGCTGGGGTGGCGATCAGCCGCCGCACCGGCGCATCGACGAATGGATCCGGAGCACCCGGGCCATGGCCGCGCGGCTTCCCCGCCGCTACGGGTCGCTGGAGGAAGCCTACGAGCGCATGCAGCGGGCCAACGTCCGGTTGACTCCGGCACAGGCGCGCCATCTTACGGCCCACGGCAGCAACCAGAACGAGGACGGCACCTATAGCTGGAAGTTCGACAATTACACCCACGCCTGGCCGCCGTTCCGCCTCGCTACCGAGCACATCATCGCGTTGTGGCGCCGGATCACCTGTCCGGTGCTGCTGATCAACGGCGGCGAGGGCTACGGCCATCGCATCGGCCAGGAGGGCACCGATGCTCATTTCGCCGACGTGGAGCTGGTGGACGTTCCCGGTGCCGGACACTGGGTACATCACGACCGCCTGGATGACGTGGTCGCGGCCGTGGACCGCTTGCTGGCCCGGATCTCCGTCTGACCAGAGGCCTTGTGCGCGCACGCCCGCGCACCCACACTTCTGTCCACCTCCGCGCACCTCCGCGCACCTCCGCGCACCGCCACCGCCGGAGCAGAACATGGACGGCATTCACGATCTCGGTGGCAGGCAGGGATTCGGGCCGGTGGTTGGCGAAGCCGACGAACCGGCATTTCACCAGCGCTGGGAGGCCCGGGTGTTCGCCATGGTCGGTGCCGCCGAGGCAGCCGGCGCCCTGCGCAACACCGACCAGTTCCGCCATGCCATCGAGCGCATCGATCCGGTGGCGTACCTCACCCACGGGTACTACGGCCGCTGGCTGGGCGGAATCGAGACGCTGCTCCGGGAAGCGGGCGTGATCGGCGACGACGAGCTGGCACGGCGCATCGCTGCGCTCGGCGGCGATCCGGGCGCGGCGACGGCAGCACGACCCGCCGACCCGCCGGACCGGGTGAGCTACGGCCCCGCCGGGTCTGGCAACCAGCGGGTCCTGGACGTGCCGCCCCGCTTCGCCGCGGGCGATCGGGTTCGCACGGCGGCCACCGGCCGGCGCGGCCACACCCGGCTGCCAGGCTACGCACGGGGTCGCGCCGGTACGGTGATCGCGCGCCACGGTGGCTGGGTTTTTCCGGACAGCAATGCCCACGGCCGCGGCGAGCGGCCCCAGCACCTCTACACGGTCTCGTTCACCGGCGAGACGCTGTGGGGCGAGGATGCCGAGCCGGGAGTCACGGTGAACCTCGACCTGTTCGAGAGCTATCTGGAGGGGTGTCATGAGTGAACCGGACCCGCAGGCCGTACGCGCCGAGGCGCTGGAGGCGCTGCTGATCGAGCGCGGCTATCTGACGGCCGAGGCGGTGGACGACGTGATCGCCACCTACAACGACCGGGTCGGCCCGCTGCGCGGCGCACGGGTGGTCGCGCGCGCCTGGCTCGATGCCCAGTTCAAGGCGCGGTTGCTGGCGGACGGCACGGCCGCGATCGCGGAATTCGGCTTTGACGGACCGCAGACGGAGAAGCTCGTGGTGGTGGAGAACACGCCCGAGCTGCACAACGTGGTGGTGTGTACCTTGTGCTCCTGCTATCCCTGGGCGGTGCTGGGTCTGCCGCCGAAGTGGTACAAGGATCCGGCGTACCGTTCCCGAATCGTTCGGGAACCGCGGCGGGTGCTGGCGGAGATGGGGGTGGACCTGCCGCCGGCCGTCCGCGTCCGGGTGTGGGACTCCAGCGCCGAAGTGCGTTATCTGGTGCTGCCGGAGCGGCCGGACGGCAGCGCCGGCGAAAGCGAGGAGTCTCTCGCCGGGCGGGTCACTCGGGATGCCATGATCGGCGTGGCGATCCTGTGACGCGGTCCGGCACCGATGACGGGTCACCTCGCGTGCGGGTCGCGCTGTTCGATGACCAGGCAGCATCCGTCGACGCCCCCATCGCGCCTCCCATGGCGAACGGTGAGGTGGTGTTCGATGCGCCCTGGCAGGGGCGTGTGTTCGGCATGGCCCGCGCGCTGGTCGAGAGCGGCGTGATCGAATGGGACGATTTCCGCGCATGCCTCATCGAAGAGTTGGCTCGCCGTCAAGCATCGGCCGAGCCTTTCGATTATTACCGTGCGTTCCTGGCGGCGCTCGAGCGGCTGACTGCGGCGCGGGATCTGCTGGCCGCGGATGCGCTCGAGGCCCGCTTCCAGACCCTGATGGACCGAACCCCGGATCACGATCACCCGCACTCCGGGTCCGCCGGCTGACCGGCCGCGTCAGCGGCCGGCAACGGTATCGTCGGCGGCGCCGCCGAGCCGGGCGGAGGCCCTGTCGGCCAACCAGCCTCGGACCGTATCCGCGCAGCCCTGCACGGCTATCCGGCTGCGCTTGCTCCCGAGCTGATGGTCGTACATGGGATCGTAGTACCACTCGAGCAGCCGCTCGATCCAGGGCTGGTGGTCTCCGCCCGCGAAAGCGCGGTCGAGCTCCGCCTGCACCGCCTGGCGCCGCGCGCCGCCCAGCCGCCGTTCGATGCGCGCGAGCGCGTCCCGGTAGCGCTGATGCAGTGACGCCGCCGGAACCCCGCGCGAGAGCGGGGCCGTGACGTATTCCTGAACGACGTTCGCGACCCGCTGCTCGCGAGGGACCTCGAGCAACGCCAGCGGCGCCGACTGCATGCGCCGGTGCCAACCCTCGGGCAGCGCGAGACGGCCGATGGTGCGGCTCTCGTCCTCCACCACCAGGGTGTCGTGTCGGTGGCGGAGGAAGGCCACTGCCAGCGCGTTTTCGAAGCTCACCGGTGTCGGCTGCGGGGTTTCCCGGGCGCCGAATGCGGAGCCGCGGTGACACGCCAGCCCCTCCAGGTCCATGGCGTGAGGCAGGGTGTTCAGAAGCGGGGTCTTACCGGAGCCGGTGCGGCCGCCGAGGACGATCCAGTGCTTCTCCTGCGGCGCCCGCTCGAGAACGGCGAGGCATACCTGCCGCAATGCCTTGAATCCCCCCGGCACCCGGGGAACGTCGACGCCCGTTTCGCCGAGCCAGCGCTGCACGATCTCGGAGCGCTGACCGCCACGCCAGCAGTAGATCCACGTCCCGGGATGGTTTTCGGCGAAGGCGCGCCAGTCGGCTGTGCGGCGGCGCCGCAGCTCGCCACGGACCAGCTCGTGCCCGAGGGCGACCGCGGCGTCGTGGCCCCGCGTCTTATAGGCGACGCCCACCTTGTGGCGTTCCTCGTCGTCGAGCAGCGGAAGGTTCACGGCCCCCGGCACCGCACCGCGGTCGAACTCCACGGCAGCGCGCACGTCGAGAAACGGCGTGCCGCGAGCGAGCAGCGCTTCGAGATCCGGCGCCGTCACGGCACCGTTTCGGAGAGGGTCCTGCCGGCGCTGAAGTCGTCGAGATGTTGCTGAAGTATGTCCAGCACGCTCTCGTCGTCGGCGTCCCGGGCCGCTTTGACGGCCTGTTGCTGCAGGCTCACGGCGCGCTCGAAATTGCCCGCGGCGGCGTACGTGGCCGCCCAGGTGTCGAGGTATTCCGGGCGCGCGCGGGCCTGCTCGTCGGACTCCATGAGGTGATCCATGATCTGCCGGGCGTAGTCGGCGCGGCGCAGGCGGTTCTGGTCGGTCACCGCCAGGGTCCAGGCCACCTCGTTGACGATGCCGGGATTGTCCGGCGCCTGCTTCACCGCCTGCTTGAAATAGCCGATGGCGCGGCGCGCGCTCTGCCGGGTACCGATACCGCGGGCGTGCAGGTTGCCGAGCAGGATCAGCGACTCCGGCTCGTCGTCGCGGGCCATCTCCTCGAGCCATTGCACGGCCCGGGGATCGCCCTCCTGGTGGGTGTCGCGGTCGAGGAGGAAGCGGGCGTAGCTCTTGCGCGCCATGGGATTGCCTTCGGCCGCCGACTCCGCGTAGAGCTTGCGGGCGGCGCTGAGGTCTTTGTCCACCACTTCTCCCGCGTAGTGCAGGTGCGCGAGAAACAGTGTCGCATCGCTGTAGCCGAGGTCCGAGGCCTGCTTCAGAAGAGGCACGCCGGACGCCCGGTTGTCGTCGCCGTAGTGGCCGTTCAGGTACAACACGCCTAGCGCGTACATGGCGTCGGGAGAGCCGAGGGCGACGGCGTGCAGGTAGTTCTCCATCACCTGATCGAGGGCTTTGCTCCTGGCGTCGTCGCTGTCCGCCAGGCGGGCCTTCTCGAGAAAGATGCCGGCCAGATACTCGTTGGCGAGGAGGTTGCCGGTGCGGGAGGCCGCGCGCAGCCACTCGACCGCGTCGTCGAAGCGTCGCTTGCTGGCGAGAAACCCGCCCACCGCGGTCTGGGCCGCGGTGTCGCCCTGGCGGGCCAGGTAGCCGATCAGCGTGAAGGGCGTGAACTCCCGGCTGCCATCATCGGCCGGTTGCTCGGCACCGGGCTTGGCCGGCAGCTTCGCCAGGGCGGTCTCGAACTGGTGGCTCATGGAGTCATAGAGGCCGCTGAGATCGAAGGTCAGACTCTTCAGCGGGCCGTTCTCCGGCCGTACCCGCAATAGCAGCGCAAACGGCACGCCGTCCTTCTCGTCACTCTGATAGATCGACCCGACCGTATTCCAGCCCTTGCTCAGCGCGTACATGCGGGCTTCCACCGGGGTCACCGCCGGGTACGGGTGCTCGAGCGTGCCGTCACCGGCCGATTCCATGTCGTGCTGAATGCGCTCCACCCACTGGCGGTGGTAGTCGGCCTTGCCATTGGAGACACGATCGTAGAACTGAGCCATCACGTAGTGCCCGGTGAGGCTGCCGACGTAGGTGTCGAGGATCGCCGAGCCGATGGAGCCGAGCTTCAGGGGCTCGTCGTCCACCACGGCGAGGGCCTGCTCCTCCAGGTTGTTGAGCCGCTCCATACGCGCCGCGAGGTCCGGGGCGGAGAGAAAGGCTTCCCGCAGCCGCGCCGGGGAAACGTCGTCGCCGGCGGCGTATGCCTCGGACAGGCTGTGGTAGTCGGGCGGCGTTGTCTGGCAGCCTGTCAGGAGCAGCGCTGCGAGGATCGTCGGCAACAGTCGCATAAAGGGCCTTATAGCACTTGTGTGGAATGGGGTGAAAGGTATGATCGCCTGAGTATCAAAGGGCTTGGAAATAGGTATAGACATGAATTTCCAGCGAAAACTCCGTATGCCGACAGCCGAGGAGGCGTTGCCCGGGCGCGAGGCCCAGATGCCGGTGTCGAGCGAGCACTATGTGAGCGGCGCACCCCTGAAACCCCCGTTTCCGCAAGGATACCAGCAGGCGGTGTTCGGTCTCGGATGTTTCTGGGGCGCCGAGCGCAAGTTCTGGGAGACGCCCGGGGTCTTCACCACCGCCGTCGGCTACGCCGGCGGCTTCACCCCGAATCCCACCTACGAGGAGGTTTGCTCCGGGCGCACCGGGCATGCCGAGGTGGTGCTGGTGGTGTTCGATCCGGCGCGCGTGACGTACCCGCAGCTCCTCAAGGTGTTCTGGGAATCCCACGATCCCACCCAGGTCATGCGCCAGGGCAACGACGTCGGCACCCAGTACCGGTCGGCGATCTTCACCTTCGGCGACCAGCAGCAGGCGCTGGCGGAACGCTCGCGGCAGCAGTATCAGCGCGCCCTCAGCGCCGCCGGCTTCGGCTCCATCGCCACCGACGTCGAGCCCGGCGGCACGTTTTACTACGCCGAGTCGTTTCATCAGCAGTATCTGGCCAAGGTGCCGGGCGGCTACTGCGGGCTCGGCGGCACGGGCGTCGGCTGCAACGTGGAACCGCTGGTCCGGGCGTGAGCTCGCCGCTCGAGGGGATCAGGGTCCTCGACCTGTCACGGGTGCTGGCGGGGCCGTTCGCCGCCCGTATGCTCACCGACCTGGGGGCGGACGTGGTCAAGGTGGAGCCGCCCGACGGCGACGTGACGCGGCTGTGGGGCGCCAGACGCGGCGGAATTTCCGGCTATTTCAATCAGCAGAACGCGGGTAAGCGCGCCATCTGCGTGGACCTCACCGTGCCGGCGGGGGTGGAGCTGGTGAAGGCGCTGGCCCGCCGGGCCGACGTGCTGGTGGAGAACTTCCGCCCCGACGTGATGGGCCGGCTGGGGCTCGGCTACGGCGTGCTCGCCGCCGAGAACCCCGGGCTGATCATGCTGTCGATCTCCGGCTTCGGCGCGGGCGGCCCGGAGTCGCGGCGCGCGGCCTACGCGCCGATCATCCACGCCGAGTCCGGCATCATGGCGCGCCAGGCGGAGAACTCCGGTGCCCGGCCGGCCGACATGGCGCTGTCGGTGGCGGACACCAACGCCGGGCTCCACGGCCTGGTCGCGGCGCTGGCCGCCCTGCATCTGCGTCAGCGCAGCGGACAGGGCCAGCACATCGACATGGCCATGATCGACGCGACCCTCGCCACCGACGACCACATGCACGTGGCGCTGGACCACTCCTACGATCAGAAGAACATGCCGAGCGAAGTGTGGGACTCCGCCGCTGGTCCCGTGGTCATTGCCGGCGACTTCCGCCACGTGTGGCGGCGCCTCACGGAGGTCATGGGGGTCGAGGACCCGACCCCGGACGGCGCCAGCCTCGAGCAGAAGATAGCCGCCCGGCGGGAAGCGGCTCATCGCTTCCTCACCCGTAGCTGCCAGGACCGGCAAGCGGTGATCGACGCATTCGACCGTATGAACCTGGCGTGGGGCGACGTCCGCAGCAGCGCGCAGGCCCTGGAACTGCCGACGGTGCTGCACCGGGGCACCGTCACCGAAGTGGACGACCGCGCCGGCGGCACCCGCCGAATCCCGCAGTCGCCGTACCGGTTCTCGGCGGCGGAGGCCCGCGTGCGCGGCGGCGCTCCCCATCAGGGCGAGCACAACGTCGAGGTGCTCCGGGACTGGCTGGGCCCCGACGACGGCGACCCGATGCGGTGGAGCGGCGCCCTGGTGGCGCCGGATGGCGGGAGGCGGTGAACGGTGCCGGTGGGCATCGGCATAGACTTCGGGACCACCAACTCGGCGGCCGCCGTGTACGACGGCGAGCGGCTGCTGCTGGTGGGGCTGGAAGGGGACGAGCCCATCATGCCGTCGGCCACCTACATCGACCGCGAGCTGAAGACGCTCACCGGCCAGGCAGCCATCGACCGCTACATCGAGGACAACACCGGCCGGACGGTGGAGATGATTCCCGAGGTCATCGCCGAAACCAGCCAGTTCATCGAGCACGGCGACTCCGAGCATCCCGCGCCGGTGGAGACCGCCACCCAGAAGATCTACGGCCGGCCGCTGATCGACAGCGGTCTGCAGGGCCGCCTGTTCCGCGGCACTAAGCGTCTGCTCGGCGACAGCCGGGTGCGGCGGCTCATGGTGTTCGACCACCCGTTCCGGCTGGTGGCGCTGATCACGCCGATTCTGCTGCGCATCCGCAAGGCGCTGGAGCAGCACGCCGCGCCCTGTGACGAGGCCCACCTCGGCCATCCGGTCACCTTCGAAGGCCGCGAGGAGTTCCGCAACCAGACGGCGCTGACCCGTCTCGCCGAGGCGTACAAGTACGCGGGCATCGTCCGCCGGCATTTCTATCCGGAGCCCATCGCCGCTGCCGTCAGCTATCTCACCGCCAACCCGGATGTGGCCGGCGAGCACTTCCTCACCCTGGATTTCGGCGGCGGCACCCTGGACCTCTGCGTGCTGCGGCGCCGGCCGGGGGAGATCGACGTGATCACCACCTACGGCATTGCCCTCGGCGGCGACCACATCGATCAGCGGCTGTTCCGAGAGCTCCTGTTCCCCAGGCTCGGCAAGGGCGAACGCTGGCGGCGGCGGGGTATGGATCGGGAGATCGAGACGGAGTTTCCCTTCGAGGAATACGAGGATCTGCTGCTCAACTGGGCGGTGACCTACACCCTGAATCAGAATCGCTACACCACGCCCGTGATGGAGCGCCTGGCGCAGGGCGGTCCCGGCGCGGAAAAATTCCGGCGGTTGATGGAGCTGATCCAGCGCAACCTCAGCTATCAGGTGTTCCAGGCGATCAAGGACTTCAAGGCCCGGCTTTCTTACCAAGAGACCGCCGTGCTCGACATCCCCGAGCTCGACGTGGAGATCCTCCTTGGCCGCAACGAGTTCGAGGCGCTGATCGGCGATCTGCTGGATCGGGTGGCGGAGGCGCTCGATGCGACGCTCCACCGGGCCGGTCTCACCGCTTCGGCCATCGACGTGGTGCTGCGCACCGGCGGCTCGAGCCTGATCCCGGCGGTGCGCCGTATTCTCGAGGCGCGTTTTCCGGGCCGGGTGGTGGATCACGACCCGTTCACCAGCGTGGCCGCTGGTCTTGCCATCGCCGACTACCACGGCTGGCAATACCAGGACTGAGCTGGTGGGAGCGGCCTTGTGGAAGCGGCCTAGTCTAGTGGGAGCGGCCTTGTGGAAGCGGCCTCCCCGGCCGCGATCTTCATCCCCGGCGGTGCGAGCGCCCTCCCGGCCGCGACCCCCTGATCGCGCTCTGGAGAGCGCTCCCACACCAGGCGACCGGAGAGCTGTCCCAAGTTCGTCGACTACAGGGCGTCCGGCGGCTCCCACGCCGGATCGATGGTGCTGAGCAGCGACTTCAGCATCCGGTAGGTGAGCCCCCAGACGAAGTGGCCCCGCTCGAGCCGATAGCCGTTGAACACCGTGGGCTCGCCGGCCATGGGCCGGGTTTCGGTGTCGTGCAGGAGATTGCCGGCGAGGCCTGGAAGCGACGTCCAGACGACCTCCTGCACTTCGTAGTTGAGGGTAAACTCCGGCTCGTCGTGCAGGGCGAACACGTGGGGTGCGATCAGCATGTCCAGGGTCCGGCCCCGGGGCATAGCGCGCTGGTGGTCGAGGGGGCCGAGATACTCCGCCACGGACAGGTCCAAGCCGATCTCTTCGAAGGTCTCGCGCTCGGCCGCCGCTCGCAGATCCGCGTCTTCCGTCTGCAGGTGACCGCCGGGGAACGCCATATGGCCGGACCACGGGTCGTCCAGCTTCTCCGCCCGTTTGATGAACAGGATCCGGGTATCGATGTCTTCGGCGCGCAGGACGATGGCTACCGCGGCCTGGCGGGTGTTGGCGCTGGGCGGGTGAAATTGCGGACGGTGCTCCGCGAGCCGGTCGCGGATGGCGTTCAGCCGGTACATGGGCTGCCTCCGTACCGCGCCGGGTTCCATGTGAAGGTCGACATTTCTATATCATAAGCGGGTGGTTCATGGAGCTCCACGCAATGACGGATGACATCGCGCGGGACAATGCGTTGGCTGCGGCCGCCAACCACTGCTTCGTCTGTGGGCCCGGCAATCCCATCGGCCTCGGCGTGCGCTTCACGTTCGAGGGCGATGTGTGCGTCGGCGAGTTCACCCCCGGCACCGATCACCGCGGCTACGATCGCGTGACCCACGGCGGCATCCTGTTCAGCCTGCTGGACGATGTGATGGCAAACTGGCTGTGGCTCAAGGGGCTGGTGTGTTTCACCGCTCGGGCCGACGTGCGCTACCGGGCCCACCTGCCCATCGGCACGCCGGTTCGCCTGGAGGGCCGCTGCACCCGCCGCAAAGGGCGGCTCGCGCTGATGGAAGGGAAGATCATTCGCCGGGACACGGAGGACGTGGTGGCCGAGGCGACCGGCTCGTTCATGATCGAGAAGGAAGCCGACGAGAGCTGATGGCCACCGTCTCCGCCATCGCCATGCTGGCGCTGATCGAGTACCTGTACTTCTCCGTGCAGGTCAGCCGTGCCCGTACCCGCACGGGTCTCGCCGCGCCGGCGGTGACCGGCGACCGGGAGTTCGAGCGCGTGTTCCGGGCCCACGCCAATACCACCGAGCAGCTCGTAGTGTTCCTGCCGGCGCTCTACGCCGCCGGCTGGTTCGTCGGCGAGCTATACGCGGTGGCCGCAGGGGTGGTGTTCATGGTCGGCCGCGCCCTCTACTTCCGGGGGTACGTAAGCGACGCCGGGCGGCGGGGACCGGGCATGGCGATCACCATGGCGGCCAACCTGGCGCTGGTGATCGGCGGCCTGATAGGGGCGCTGCGGGTGGCGTTTTGAGTCGGAGCGGTCTGGGGCCGCGATCGCGGCCGGGAGGCCGCTCCCACACAGGCCGCTCCCACACCAGCCGCGTCAGACGCGTCGGGCGAGCCAGTCGAGCATCAGCGCGTTGGTCTCCTCCGGCTTCTCCTGCTGGATCCAGTGGCCGCATTCCAGCGTGTGGGTCTCGAGGTCCGGAACGTAGCGGCCGAGCTCCGGGTTCGGCGGGACCATGTCGTAGCGCCCGTAGATCATCAGCGCCGGCTGGGTCACGCGCTCAGCCACGTCGGCGGTGGTCTGCCAGTTGCGGGTGAAGTTGCGGTACCAGTTGATGCCGCCGGTGAAGCCGGAGTGGCGGAACGCCTCGACGAAGACGGCCAGCTCGTCGTCACTCATCAGCGGCTCGCCGGGCATGGTGGGCGCCGTGGCCATGTTGACCAGCGCCATGCCCGGGCCGAGATCGGCAGGCGCCGCCAGCCAGGCCCCCGTGCGGTAGAGATTGCCGAGGAAATTCTCCACGTTGGCGTCGAACACCGCGTCGGCCACCCCGGGGCGGCGGTTGAAGTGAACGATGTAGAAGTCGCCGCCCAGGCGCTCTTCCCAGAAGCTGACCCAGTCTGTCGGGCCGCGCACCAGCAGCGGCACCGACAGGTTGACGACGCCGCGTACCCGCTGCGGGTGCAGCATGGCCAGGTTCCACACCACGATGGCGCCCCAGTCGTGGCCGACGAACACCGCGTCGCCGTAGCCGAAGTGATCGAGCAGCCCGGTGAGGTCGCCGCAGAGATGGTGGATGTCGTAGTCCTCGACCGCCTCGGGCCGGCTGGAGCGCCCGTAGCCGCGCTGGTTGGGGGCGATGACGTGGTAGCCGGCGGCGGTGAGTGCCGGAACCTGGTGGCGCCAGGAGTAGGCGAGCTCGGGCCAGCCGTGGCAGAGCACCAGCGGCGTGCCGGCGGGGTCACCGGCAGTGAACACTTCGAGCGAAACCCCGTTCGTCGCGATGTGCTGCGGCTCCGGGAACCGGGGAATGTCCGTCATCGTCGCCTCCCGCTACTGACTCATGTACCAGCCGCCGTTGGGCGACAGGGTCTGACCGGTAACGAACTTCGCTTCGTCGCTGGCCAGATACACCGCCGCCCAGGCGATGTCGTCGGGCTCGCCGAGCCGGCCGAGGGGTGTCTGCATCTCCAGCATCGGGTGCAGGGGCTTCAGCGGGTCGGTCATGTCGGTTCTGATCCAGCCGGGCGCCAGCGCGTTGACGCGGATCTCGTAGCGGGCCAGCTCGTGGGCCAGGGCGCGGGTGAAGCCGAGGATGCCGGCCTTGGCGGCGCAGTAGGCGACGCCGCCGCCGCGGCCGAAGGTGCCCATGATGCTTCCCATGTTGATGATCGAGCCGGTTCGGCGCGGGCGCATCAGCTTCACCGCCTCCCGGCAGCAGAAGAACGTGCCGTCCATGTGCACGCCCAGCATGCGGTGCCACTGCTCGTCGCCGACGCCGGCGATGCCGCCGTCGAGGGCTTCCTCCGGCTCTTCGCCCCCGGCCAGCGCTTCCGCCTGGCGGGCGATGCGCTCCCGCGCCGCGTTGTCTCCCTCGATGCCGCTGATGCCGGCGTTGTTCACCAGGATGTCGAGCCCGGGCGTGGATTCGCCGAGCTCCGCGAACATGGCGGCGACCGCTGCGGAGTCGCTGACGTCGCAGGCGAGCGCGTCGCCGCCCAGCTCGTCGGCGGTGGCCCGCGCGGCGGACAGGTTCAGGTCGTTGACGATGACGCGGGCGCCCTCCTCGACCATGCGGCGGGCGATCTGCGCGCCCAGGCCGCGGGCGGCGCCGGTGATCAGTGCGGTCTTGCCTTCGAGTCTTCCGGCAGGGCTGGCCATGTCAGACTCCGTGCTCCGCGCGATAGGCGCTCCAGCGTTCGAAGGCGGCGGCCATCTCGTCGCCGCGAGCGCGGGCGGCCGTGCCGATTTCAGGATGGGTGAAGATGTAGAACTCGTCGTGCTGAATTGCGTGGAGCACCATGTCACCCACCACGGCCGGGTCCAGGGCGTTGTCCAGCAGCTGCTTGAGCTGCGCCGCGCGGGCCTCGTCGCCTTCCGCGTTCGCGGTCAACACCAGCGCTGCGGTGTCCCGCTCGCCCGCCAGGCTGGCGGGGCGATTGCGCCCGGACTCGAAGATGTTCGTCCTCACCACGCCGGGACAAAGCACCGACACGCCGATGCCTTTCGGCGCGAGATCGGCGCGCATGACTTCCGACAGCCCCACTACCGCGAACTTGGAGGTCGTGTATACCGACAGCCCGGGGATGGCGAGGTGGCCGGCCATGGAAGCCGTGTTGACGAAGTGGCCGCCCTCACCATGGGCTTCCATGCGGCGGGCGAACGTCTGCACGCCGTTGACCACCCCGCCCACGTTCACGCCGAGCACCCAGTCCCAGTCGCCGTAGCTCATGTCGTCCACCGCGCCGCCCACGGCCACTCCGGCGTTGTTGCAAACCACGTGCACCTTGCCGAACGCCTCCTCGGTGGCGTCCGCCGCCCGTTCCATGGCGTCCCGGTCGGTGACGTCCAGGGGCAGGGTGATGACGTTGCTGTTGGTGCCGGCGAACTCCTCGGCGACCCGGCCGAGGGCAGTCTGCTCCACATCCGCCACGGCCACCTTCATGCCGGCTGCGGCGAACGACCGCACCATGGCCAGGCCCATGCCGCTGGCGCCGCCGGTGACGAACGCCACCTTCCCAGTCACTTCCTTCATGCGTCCCTCCTCCAGATCGCCGATTGTGCGCGGCAGACCGCGCCTGGTGCGCGCAGAGCGCGCAGAGCGCGCAGAGCGCGCAGAGCGCGCGTGGTGCGCGGAAGCGCGCGTGGTGCGCGGAACGGCCGCGCGGGTCGCGGGAAGATGCGCCAAAGCACTGCGGCACGCAAGCGCTCCGGCTTGGCGTTATCATGCAGCCGGCAATCTCCGGAGGAGGATCCCCATGGAGCTGATGCTGCTGGCATCGGTGCTGTTTCTGTGCACGCATCTCGGCATCAGCAGCACCTCGCTGCGCAGCGCCCTGGTCGCCGTGCTGGGAGAGCAGGCATATCTCGGCGTCTACTCGCTGGTCGCGGCGAGCACGCTCGCCTATCTGATCTGGCTCTACGCCGCGCAGCCTCACTACGACTACTTCTGGTTTCCCTCCCCGGGCCTGTACCTGGTGCCGAAGCTGGTCATGCCGGTGGCGGCGATCCTGCTGGTCGGCGGCTTCATGGTGAGGAACCCCACGGCCGTGGGCATGGAACGTAGCCTAACTGCCGGTGCGGAGCAGCTGACCCGGGGCGTGATCCGCATCACCCGCCATCCGTTTCAATGGGCGGTGGTGTTGTGGTCCGCGTCGCACCTGGCCGCCAACGGCGACCGGGCGTCGGTGGTGTTCTTCGGCACGTTCTTCGTGCTGGGGCTGGCCGGCGGACCGCTCATCGACCGCAAGAAGGCGCGACGGCTCGGCGACGACTGGCGGGCGTTCGCACGGGTGACCTCGAACGTGCCGTTCGCCGCCATCCTCTCCGGCAGCAACCGGCTGGCTCCCGGCGAGCTGGTGCTGCCTGTGACTGTCGGTCTGGTCACCTACGTGGTGCTGTTCTTCGGCCATCCGTGGATCGCCGGCGTGCGTCTCATCTGATCGTTGAACCTTGGCGGCAGCGCTCTGTCTCACCTGACGTCTCAGCGCGCGGCACCGGGGGCCGCTTGAATTTTCCCGCAGCCTGCCTAAGGTTGCGCTCTGCCAAGGAGGAGTGGTATCGATCATGATCGAAGCGGAGGGTCTTTCCCGTCGCTACGGTGATTTCCTGGCCGTAGACGACGTCTCTTTCTCCATAGGCCACGGCGAGATCGTCGGCCTGCTGGGCCACAACGGCGCCGGCAAAACCACCATCATGAAAATGCTCACCGGGTATCTCGAACCCAGCGCCGGCGTGGTGCGGGTGGACGGGACGGTGGTCGAGCAGGATCGTCAGAAGGTCCAGAGCCAGCTCGGCTACCTGCCGGAAAACCTGCCGCTGTATCCCGAGTTGTCCGTCGCCGACTATCTCGAGTACGTGGCGAAGCTGCGGGAGATCGATCCGGCGGCTGCAGTGCGGCGCGCGATCGAGGCCACCGAGCTCGGTGAAAAGGCCTTCGACCCCATCGCGACCTTGTCCCGGGGTTACAAGCAGCGCCTGGGGGTCGCTCAGGCCATCCTGCACGAGCCGCGGTTCCTCATTCTGGACGAGCCCACCAACGGGCTTGACCCCGGGCAGACCCAGCACATGCGCTCGCTGATCAAGCGGCTGTCCGAGCACGCCACGGTCATCCTCTCCACCCACATCATGCAGGAGGTCAACGCGCTGTGTGATCGGGTGTTGATCCTCCACAGCGGCGTGCTGGCGGTGGACGAACGGCTGGAGGATCTGCGGTCGAGCAATCACCTGCACGTGCGTACCACGGCGGGCGCGGACCTGCCGGCGCTGCTGGGCTCGGTGGATGGCGTCGGGGCGGCGCGCAGGGGCGGCGCCGACGGAGAGTGGGAAATCGATGCTCCCGGCGATTCCGACCCGGTGGCTCAGCGAGTGGCCGCGGCGCTCGTCGGGGCCGGACTTCCCGTGTATGAGCTGGCGACCGCGCAACGGGACCTGGAAGGCTTGTTCCGGGAGGTGAACGACATGGACATCGGTGCCCGCCGTCAGGGCGCAGAGGAGGCTGCCCATGCGGCTTGACGTGATTCGGCGTATCGCGAAGAAAGAGCTTCGGCTGTTCTTCGCCTCCCCCATCGGCTATCTGTTTCTGCTCGCGTTCCTCGCCATCACCCTGTTCGTGTTCTTCTGGGTAGACGCCTTCTTCGCCCGCAACATCGCCGACGTGCGGCCGATGTTCGAGTCGATGCCGGTGTCACTGATCTTCCTGTGCGCGGCCCTCACCATGCGCATGTGGAGCGAAGAGCGCCGCACCGGCACCCTCGAGTTCGTTGCGACCCTGCCGGTGTCCGGCTGGGAGTTCGTTCTGGGCAAGTTCTTCGCGTGCTGGATCCTGCTCGGCGTGGCGCTGCTCCTGACCCTGCCCCTGCCCATCACGGTGTCGTTCATCGCCGATCTCGACTGGGGTCCGGTATGGGCCGGCTACCTCGCGGCCATGCTGATGGGCGGTGCTTATCTCGCCATCGGCCTGTTCGTCAGTGCGCGCACCGATAGCCAGATCGTCAGCCTGATCCTGGGGTCTTTCGTCGCTGGCGTGTTCTATCTGGCCGGCGCGCCGGTGCTGACGAACCTGGTGGGCGGAAGCTGGGCGGAGGTGTTGCGCGGCATCGGCACCGGCGCCCGCTTCGAATCCATCACCCGCGGCGTGCTGGACATCCGTGACCTGTACTATTACGTGTCGCTGCTGGCGGTGTTCCTGACGCTCAACGTGTATGGGCTGGAAGTGCAGCGCTGGGCCGGACGAGGCGCGCAACCGCGGCACCGTGGCTGGGTGCTCGGCACGGTGCTGGTGATCGCGAACCTGCTGGCGGCGAACGTCTGGCTGTCGCAGCTCACGTCGCTGCGGGTCGACGTCACCGAGGGCAACATCTACTCCATCTCCGACGCCACCCGCAATTACCTGTCGCAGCTCCAGGAGCCGCTGCTGATTCGCGGCTACTTCAGCAACCAGACCCACCCGCTGCTGGCGCCGCTGGTGCCGCAGATGCGCGACCTGCTGAAGGAGTACTCGATCGCCGGAGGAGACAAGGTGCGGGTGGAGATCGTCGATCCCGCCGAGCATCCGAAGCTCGAGGAGGAAGCGAACAGCCGCTACGGCATTCGCCCGGTGCCGTTCCAGGTGGCCAACCGCTACAAGTCGAGCCTGGTCAACTCCTATTTCAACGTCCTGGTGAAGTACGGTGACCAGTACGAGGTGCTGGGCTTCCGCGACCTCATCGAGGTCAAGGTGAAAGGCGAGACCGACCTGGACGTGGAGCTCAGAAACCCCGAGTACGACATCACCAGCGCCATCAAGAAAGTGCTGTACGGCTTCCAGGGCGGCGGCGACATGTTCGCCAACATCACGCGCCCCGTGCAGTTCACCGGCTACGTATCCTCGGACGACGTGCTGCCACCAGCGCTCGCCGAGTACCGCCAGGTGCTCAAGGGCGTGCTCGACGATCTGTCGAAGCAGGGCGGTGACAAGTTCTCCGCCCGGATCGTCGATCCCCAGGCGGGGAACGGCAGCCTTGCCGACGAGATCCAGAAGAAATACGGCATGCGGCCCATGGCGGCGAGTCTGTTCTCCCAGCCGTTCTACTTCTATCTGACCCTCTCGAACGGCAACACCCTGCTTCAGGTGCCGTTGCCGGACGCGCTGTCCGCCGACGCGACCAAGCGCGCCATCCAGGACGACATGAAGCGATTTGCCGCGGGGGTGTTGAAGACCGTTGCGCTGATGGCGCCCAAGGCGCCGCCGCCCATGATGGGCATGCAGCAGCCGGGCTCGAAGAGCTTCAGCAAGCTGCGCGAGTTCCTGCAGCAGGACTACCACGTGGTCGACACCGACCTCAACGACGGCAAGGTCCCCGAGGAGGCGGAGCTGCTCGTGGTGGTGGATCCCACCCGGCTGAACCAGCGGCAGGTATTCGCCATGGACCAGTTCCTGATGAAGGGGGGTACTGTGGTGCTGGCCACCGGCAAGTACTCCACGTCCTACACGCAGCAGTCCATCACCGCCAGTCAGCAGAAGTCCGGGCTCGAGGACTGGCTGAGACACGAGGGCGTGACCCTCGGCGACGGCATGGTGATGGACCCGCAGAACGCGTCGCTCCCGGCGCCGGTCACGCGCCAGGTAGGCGGGTTCAGCTTCCAGGAGCTGGTGATGCTGGATTATCCCTACTTCATCGACGTGCGCCCGCCCGGCCTCAACGAGAACGTGCCCATCACCTCGGGTCTGCCCCAGGTGACCATGGCCTGGTCATCACCGTTGCAGACGAACGTCGAAGGAAGATTCCGGCCGTACCGTGACGCCCCTGCTGCGGAGCTCGCCGGATAGCTGGATCTCGACGGACCCCAACGTGATGCCGCGCCTGACGGAGCACGGGCTTTCCGGGTTCAAACCTTCCGGCAAGCAGGGGCCCAGGGACCTGGCGCTGATGATGGAAGGCACGTTCGACTCCTACTTCGCCGGAAAGCCGTCGCCGCTGCTCGAGCAGCCGGAGTCGGAGCAGGGCAAGGACGCGAAGGACGGTAAGGACGACAAGGCCGCGACGCCAGCCGCCAGCACCGAGGACAAGCTCGGTGTGGTGACCAGCGTCATCGAGCACTCGCCTGAGTCGGCGCGCCTGTTCGTGTTCGGGTCCAACGACTTCCTGGCCGACAACGTGCTGCAGCTCATCGGTTCGGCGGAAGGGTCGATCTATGGCAACAGCATTCAGCTCATGGCAAACGCGGTGGACTATTCGCTGGAAGACCGCAATCTGCTCGAGATCCGATCCCGCGGTCACTTCAACCGTACCCTGCCGCCCATGAAGCCGCAGCGCGAGGTGGGAATGGAATCCGTCAACTACGGGCTGGCGCTGAGCGGCGTCGTTCCTGGTGTTCCTGCTGCACCGGCGGCGGGTCAAGCACGACGAGAACCGTTACCGTTCCTGGCTGGCGGAGGGCTCGGCATGAGCGGACGAGTCGGAATTCTCGAGCACCCTGCTGGCGGTGCAGTTCGTCGCCATCGCCGTGTGTCCTGCTCGACCGGCAACGGCTACGGCCGAGCGCAGTCGGGTGCGTTTCTCCACTTCGACGCCGCGAAGGTCACGCGAGATACGCATCACCGGAGACAAGGACGGAGACTCGCCGCTGGTGCTGAGCCAGGGTGACGGCGGCTGGCGGTTGCCCGATGGCCTGCCCGCCGACGGTGACAAGGTGAAGGACGTGCTCGACAAGCTGGCCGGGCTGTCGGCGCCGTGGCCGGTCGCTACCAGCGCCGGTGCGGCGAAGCGCTTCGAGGTGACGGACGATCGCTTCCAGCGCCACGTGGTGCTTAAGGCCGGCAAGGACACCGTCGCCGACCTCTACCTGGGCACCTCGCCGGGCTACCAGCAGGTGCATGCCCGGCGTGCCGACGAGAGACGATGTCTACAGCGTCGCCATGTCCAATTACGAGGTCCCCGCGGTCGCCGACGACTGGCTGGACAAGACCCTGCTCGAGCCGGCCGGCAAGGTGACGGCCGTGGAGCTGGAAGGTCAGCTGGAAGCTGCACAAGGGCGACGCAGGATGGCTGGTCGGTGATCAGGCTGCCGACCAGAAGGCCGCCGACGAGCTGGTCCGGCGGCTGACCGAGCTGCCGGTGACGGGAACGGCCAAGCCTCCCGGCTCCGACGCAGAAGCCCGACGACGTGCTGGCGGTGACGGACGAGCAAGGGCACTTATCACCTGAATCTCTACAAGAACGGCTCCGGCAACGACTACCGGGTCGGCTCGGACCGGCTGGACGGCTGGTTCACCCTCGCCGGCTACATGGCGGGGCAGCTCCTGCCCGAGCAGACAGCGCTGTTGCCGGGCAAGAAGGCTCCGCCGACCCCGTCGGATCAGCCGCAGACGCCGGCAGTCGGGCCAGCAGGCGCCGGCTGGCGGCACCGAAGAAGCGGCCGCTCCGGCCCGCCCTCACCCGGAGCCGGGCTGAGTCCATGGCCGGCGGACGCGGCGTCCCTGCACTCGACGCCGCCCGGGCGGCGAGCTGCGGACGCGCCGGCGGCGCGCGCGGCTCGCGCTGCTCGTCGCTCTTCACCATCAGCGGCTGTGCCGCCGCACCGGAGCGGCCGTCCTGGGGCGCGCGCTGGCCCACGGGCGCCGATCTGAAGGCGGCGGCGGTGACGGCGGCGCGGTCACCCGCCACCTGGGTGCCGCTTGCCGGCGCGGCCGCGCTGTCGCTGAGCGGCCAGGACGACGATCTCTCTGACTGGGCCGCCGACCATCAGCCGCTGTTCGGGCACGATGCCGCGTCAGCCAGCGATCGTCTGCTGACCGCGACCGAGGTGGCCTGGGGGATCAGCGCCCTGGCGGCGCCGAGCCGCGATCTCGCGGACAAGGGCAGCGGCCTGGCGGTGCAGGTTTCCACGCTGGGGCTGGAAGCTGCCGCCACGCGCCAGGCTCAAAAACCTGTCGAGACGGCAGCCGCCCCGACCGCAGCAACCGTCAGAGCTTTCCGTCCGGCCACGCGGGCTTTTCTTCGGCGGCGACCACCCTGGCGCGCCACAACCTCGACTACCATGGACATGCCGCACTGGCTGGATACCTCCTTCCGGGTGGGCCTGCACGGCCTCGCCGCTCGGCACCGGCTGGGCGCGGGTGGAGGCCAGGCGCCATTATCCGACCGACGTGCTGGTGGGCTATGCGTTCGGCCAGTTCATCGCCACGTTCATGCAGCAATCCGTTCATGCGCTCGGCGGCCGTGCCGGTCGATGTCAGCTATCAGCCGCTGCCCGGCGGTGGCGCCGTGACCGTGGTGCTCCACCGGTTCTGATCGCGGCAAGCCGCTGAAGGCCTGGCCGTCGCTGCAATCCGCGCTCCGGTTTGATCGCCGGAGCAGACGGTCTTACCCTTCGATCAAACGCTCTGTCCTCGCCAGATGGCTACCATAGAGGACCCTCGAGATGCAGACATTCGAGCCTGCCGCGAGGGCTGCCAGAGCCGTGAGCGTGTGGCTACGCTTCAGGCGCGGCGTCGACGTGGTGCACACGGACTTTCAGCATTACCTCGGTGCCCTGGGCCGGACCCGCTCCGACGCCCGGCACCATCGCCTATTTCGATCTGGACCGGACCTTGATCTCCGGCTATTCGGTCATGGCGCTCGCCTGGGAGCGCATGCGCAGCGGCTCGATGCCGCTCAAGCCGGATGCTGTCCTCGGGTGGCGCTCTGCTCGGCTACGGTCTGGGACGGGCCGACTACCACCATCTGCTCACCACCACGGTGCGCGACCTCGCCGGCGTCTCCGAGCTGGCGCTGGTGGATATGGGCGAGCGGGCATTCCGGCTGCGGGTGCAAGGATGGATCTACGCGGAGGCCCGGGCGCTCATCGAGGCTCACCGCCGGGAGGGCCACCACATCGTCATCGTCACCTCCGCCACCCGCTACCAGGCGGCGCCCATTGCCCGAGGGCTCGGGGTCGAGGAGACTGTGCTGCACGGAGCTCGAGGTGTGCGATGGCCACATCACCGGCAACGCCTTGCCCTGCTTCGGGCTGGGCAAGCTGTCGGCCGCCGAGCATCTGGCGCATCAGCGCGAGACGGACCTGGCCCGGGCGTATTTCTACTCCGACTCCAGCGACGATCTGCCCCTGCTCGAAGCGGTGGGCCGGCCCGTGGTGGTGAACCCGCGGCTCGCCATGGCCAGGCTCGCGCGCTCCCGGGGCTGGCCCTGCCTCATATTCGCGCCGCCGGGAGACATGCGTACGGCGGCGGCATGATCTGCCCGGAGTCGCCAGCCTGCCACCGGCCGCCCCACTCGGGTTAGTATCCGTTTCAATTACTTCTGAAAATCCGAGGGAGAATCGGTCATGCGGGAAGCCTGGATCATCGATGCCGTTCGTTCGCCGCGGGGACGCGGCAAGCCGGGCGTGGGAAGCCTCAGCCATATCCATCCCCAGCGCTGTCTGGCGCAGGTGCTGAACGGCCTGAAGGACAAGGTCGGGTTCGACCCGGCCGACATCGAGGACGTGGTGGCCGGGTGCGGCGCCGGCAGCGGCGATCACGCCCACGACATCGCGCGCATGTCGGTGCTGGACGCCGGCTGGCCGATCACCGTCACCGGAGTCACCCTGCACCGGTTCTGCGGCAGCGGCCAGCAGGCGGTGAACTTCGCCGCCATGGGCGTCATGTCGGGTCAGCAGGAAGCGGTGGTGGCCGGCGGCGTCGAGTTCATGTCCCGCTACTCACCCCTCCACGCCACCGGCTTTCACGCCAACAACGAGCATCTGCTGGCGCTGCATCCCCAGGTGCCCCAGGGCATCTCGGCGGACCTGATCGCGACCATCGAGGGATTCAGCCGTGAGGACGTCGACCGCTACGCGGTGGAAAGTCAGGCGCGGGCCCTCACGTCCATCGAAGAGGGCCGCTTCAAAGGCGCGCTGGTGCCCATTTACAACGACGACGGCACCCTGGCCCTGGACCGGGACGAGCATCCGCGCCCCGGCACCACCCTCGAGAGCCTGGAGGGCCTGAAGCCGTCGTTCGAAGCCATGGGCGGCAGCCGCGTCGAAGGCTTCCCCAAGGCGTTCGACGAGATGGCCAGAGATCGCTATCCGGACGTGGAACGGGTGAACCACGTGCATCACGCCGGCAATTCCTCGGGGTGGTGGACGGTGCCAGCGCGGTGCTGGTGGTGAGCCCCGACTACGCCAGAGCCCACGGGCTGAAGCCGCGGGCGCGCATCCGCATGTCGGCCACCGCGGGCACGGAGCCGCTGATCATGCTGACGGCCCCGGGGCCGGCGGCCGAGCGGTGTCTTGCCAAGGCCGGCATGAGCAAGAACGACATCGACCTGTGGGAGATCAACGAGGCGTTTGCCGCCGTCGTGCTCAAGTTCATGAAGGATCATGGACGTGTCCCACGACGTCGTCAACGTGGACGGCGGCGCCATCGCGCTGGGCCACCCCATCGGCGCCACCGGCGGCATGCTGATCGGTACCGCCGTGGATACCCTGGAGCGTCTCGACAAGGAGACCGCGCTGGTGGCCATGTGCACTGGCGGCGGCATGGGCACGGCGACCATTCTCGAGCGGATCTAATCTCGCCCGAGGGCCTGACGCAGGCGGTCGGTCACGGCGTCGCGCTCGGCCGGCGGGTACGGCTGCGCGGTGCCGGAGCCCCACACGGGCCCCGGCCACGCGGCATCGGCGGGGGTCCGCCCCACGACGTGAATGTGGAGCTGAGGCACCAGGTTGCCAAGTGCGCCGACGTTGATCTTGGCGGCGCCGAAGTGCTCGAGCAGCGCCCGCGACGCCCATGCTATCTCGTCCATCACGGCCACCCGATCCGGGGCGGACAGATGGTGGAGCTCGGTGAGATCCGGGGTCCGTGGGACCAGGATGCACCATGGGAAGCGCCGGTCGTTCATCAGCAGCAGCCGGCTGACCGGCAGCTCGCCGACGACCACGCAATCCGCGGCCAGCCGTGGATGCAGCTCGAATCCTTCCGACACGGTCAACCTCCGGCGCGTGCCTGCAGCACCTGGCGCACGGCCAGCGCCAGGTCGTGACGGGTGAACGGTTTCTGCAGCAGCGGGACGTCCGGCTCGAGCCCGCCGCCTTCAGCGATGGCGTCCGCGGCGTAGCCGGACATGAACAACACCGGCAGCGACGGCCGCATGGTCCTGGCGCGCTGCGCCAGCTCCGGCCCGTTTTCGGTCTCGGCCAGCACCATGTCGGTGAGGAGCAGGGCGACCTCGGGTGCCGCTCCGAGCCGTTCGAGAGCGTCGTCGGCACCGGAGGCGAGGGCAGTCCGGTAGCCCAGGCTGTGGAGCTCGGAAGCCACCAGAGCGCGCACCGCCGCGTCGTCTTCCACCACCAGCACCAGCTCACCATGGCCGCTGGGCGTCACGTCCGGGGCCGGCTGGCTGACGGTCGCGGCGGCGGACGAACCGCTGCGGGGCAGGTAAACGCGGACGGTCGTGCCGCGGCCCGGCTCGCTCTGGATGGTCACGTGACCGCCCGACTGTTTGGCGAAGCCGTAGATGGTGCTGAGGCCGAGCCCGCTGCCGCGGCCCACCTCCTTGGTAGTGAAGAACGGCTCGAACACGTGATCGAGCACCTCGGGAACCATGCCCGTGCCGTTGTCGCTGACGGCCACCATGACGCAATCACCCGCGACGGACGTGCCCCGCCGGGGCTCGCCCGCGTCGAGCACGGTGTTGGCGGTCTCAATGATCAGCTCGCCGCCGCCGGGCATGGCGTCGCGGGCGTTGATGGCGAGGTTCAGAATCACGTTCTCGAGCTGGGCGGGATCTGCCGTACAGGTCCACAGCCCCTCGGCGGGGCGGGTGCGCACCGCGATGCTCTCCCCGAGGGTGCGGCTCAAGAGCCCCTCCAGACCGCTCAGCAGCCGATTCACGTCCACCGCCTGGGGGTGCAGGGGCTGGCGCCGGGCGAACGCCAGCAGGCGCCGGGTCAGGGCGGCCGCGCGCTGGGCCGCCGCTGTCGCCTGGGTGGCGAACGAGCGGACCCGCTGGGGGTTGCCTGCCTCCGCTTCGATCATCTCCAGGCTGCTCATGATCACCGTCAGCAGGTTGTTGAAGTCGTGAGCGATGCCACCCGTGAGCTGGCCGATGGCCTGCAGCTTCTGGGCCTGAGCGAGCTCCGCGGTCAGTCGCTGGCGCTCGGTTTCGGCGGCCTTGCGATGGGAGATGTCCAGAATGCTGCCGTGAATCCGGCGCCTGCCCTTGTACGGCAGCCTGACGAGGCGGATCTCGCAGGCGATCCGCTCGCCCGCGGCGTTCTCGTGCACCCACTCGAAGACCGAAAGCCGGCCTTCCACGGTCTTGCGGATCCATTCGGAGGCGCTGACCGCGGAGCGTTCGCCGTTCGGCTGCAGCTCGGGGCTGACATCCGCCGGACCGCGTCGGAGCAGCGCGTCGCGCGGCAAGCCGAACAACCGGCAGGCGTTGTCGTTGGCGTCGACGAAGCGCCCGCTGTCGGCATCCAGGATCACCATCGCCTCGGCGGCATACTCCACCAGCGTGCGGAAGCGCTCCTCGCTCTCCTCGAGCGATTGCTGGCGCGCGTTGCGGATGCCCCCCCGGAGCTTTGGCGGCCACGAGCGGCCTTCCCTGGTCATGATCGCGCGTTTGCTCAATTAACCAGCGCCAACCATAGCCGAGCGGCGATGCGAATCCTATGGGCCGCACGGGAACCGCAGGCGACCCTGGCCACGCAGCTTGAAATGCGTTACAAGTGGCTCATCGAGAGACCATCGCCATGGCGGCAGACGCCGGTGGGAGAGAGTCCAATGGGAGACAGGAATGAGCGAGGCAGTGAGCGAGTCAATGAGTGAGGCAGCGACGGCATCGGCCGAGGCGCCCATGGACCTGGGATGGATGGCGCGGCAGGGCGAGTGGGGCAGCCGGGCCACCGCGGGCAAGCAGGGGCTGACTCTGGCCGACATTCAGCTCGGCAGCTACGGCGAGACCCCGGAGCGCAGTGACAACATGACCGGCCGGCCACGCGGCGCGATGGCGCGGCCGCAGTCGTATCGGATTGGCAACTATTCGGTGCGGGCGAAGAGTGAGATCTGGCTGGAGAACGCCTCGTTCCTCTATGAGGAAGCGTTGCAGCGGCAGTGGAGCTCCGCGACCGACGTGCCCTGGCACACCATCGAGCCCTTGCCCGACGACATCGAGGAGGCCCAGTGCCAGCTCGCGACGTTCCTCACGGAGGTGGAGTTCGTGGCCGGCGACGTGCCTGCTCGCTGGATTTCCCAGACCACTCCCGACTACTTCGAGCCCCGCAACTGTCTGCTGGCCCAGGTGATGGACGAATCCCGCCACATGGACGTGTTCAGGAAGCGCGCCTTCGCCAACGGCGGCGGTCTGATGTCGGCGACCGGCGGCACTGCCGGCGTCGTCGGCAGCATTGATCTGGCCCGGGACTTCACCGAGATGTCCTCGCGTCTGCACATCTCCGGCGAAGGGGCCGTGCTCACCATCTTCCGGATGGGCGAGCTCATGGCCTACAACGACGCCGAGAAAGCGATCTATCGCCTGTGCGCCCAGGACGAGGCCCGGCACGTGGCGTTCGGCGTCATGCACATGCGCTACATGGCGGAAACGGCGCCGGAGCGCCGGGAAGAGATCGAATGCTATCTGGACGAGGCAGAGCGGCAGATCCTGGCCGGCTCGCAGAATCCGGCGGGCAATCAGACGGTCAGCTCCGAAGCGCTGGCGATTCTGCTCGGCGGCGGCAAGGACAACTACGACGAAGGTTTCAACCGGCTCATGGCGATCCGCAAGCGCCAGCTGCAGGAATACGTGAAGCGGGTACGCTCCGCCGGCTTCGGTGAGCGGTTCGAGAACGGCCGCTCGAACCTGAACGGCATGCTGCAAGCCACCGCGGCCTGAAGTCGACAGCCTTATGACTGTGGAAACAACTGGCTGACTGTGGGAATAACCCTCTGACTGTGGAAACAACCCTCTGACTGTGGAGACAACCCTCTGACTGTGGGAGCGACCTCCCGGTCGCGATATCGCGGCCGCAGGCCGCTCCCACAGCACAGTAGCATCGAAAGCGGGGGAGAAATCTTGGCTACCACCACGAAAAAGCCCACCGGCGCTGCACCAGCGCGCCAACCAGCCGGCGCCGAGCCGAAGGCCGAAACGCCAAAGCCATCGCTGGCCTGGATGGGCAAGAGCAATCAGTGGGGCGTGCGCGTCAAGCCCGGCAAGCACGGCCTGCGCCTCGGCGACCTGAACGTCGGCATCTACGGCGACATTCCCGAGCAATGGCAGGATCAGACCCGCAATCCGCGCGGCGCCATTCCGCGCCGCGGGGTTCCGCCCCTCGGCTATGCCATCCGTGACAAGGCGGATCTGTGGGCCGACTCCGCCGCCAACCTCTATGAAGAAGCCATTCAGCGCCGCTGGGCGCCGGCCACGGACGTGCCCTGGGATACAGTCGAGCCGCTTCCCGAGCCGCTGGAGCGGGCCATCTGCCAGGTGTGCACAGAGCTGTGTCAGTACGCCAATTGCGACGTCGAGACCATCTCGAGCTGGCAGCATCAGATGGCGTACGGATACCACGAGGTGAAGCAGTACCTGGCGACGGCCTCGTTCGATGGCGCCCGTCAGTTCGAGGCGTTCCGCAAACGCGCCCTCGTCAACGGCGGCGGGCTGGGCCTGGAAGGTCCCGGCGAGGTCAACCGGATGATCCTGGAAAGCCGGGGCGGTTGGACCGAGGCGGTGGTCTACCTGTTCCTGCTGCGAGGCACGTTCACCGTGACCATGCTGCGATACCTGGAGCGTGCGGCGCAGAACGAGGCGGAACGCTGCCTGTACGCACACGCCCTGGAGGACAAGGCCCGTCACCTCACCTATGGTCTCGAGCACCTGCAGTACGCCATCGCGCACCAGCAGGACATGCGGCTCATCATGGCACAGCTCCTGTTCATCGGGCACCGGGTGTTCGCTCGGGAGCTGAAGGACGACGTGCTGCGTGAGGCGCTGGCCATCGTCTTCGCCGGCGGGCTCGACAAGGCCGCGGACGAGGGCATGGCCGTCTACCGGCGGATGATGGGCGATTTCATGGCACGTTATCTGGATTCTTGCCGCTGGTTGGGCGTGGAGGTGGACGTAGCGACTCTGCCGCCGCGCATGAGCGAGTACGTGGGGGCTGCCTGATCATGCCGAAGTTTCCTTCCGAAGACTGGTTCGAGGCGGTGCGCGAGGTCTACAACGGCGACGACAAGTACCGCGGTGCGGGAGCCGCCGCCTGCAACTGCCGGGCCGCAGCGAAAATCGGCAAGGATGCGTACCTCATCGTCTTCGAGGGCGCCGAGTGCGCCGAGACGCGGCGGATCGGCGACGACGAGCTGGCGGACGTGGATTTCTACCTGGAGATGCCGCCCGAACGGTGGAAGGCCATGGTGGAGGACATCGCCGGCAACGACGGTGCCAGCCTCCACTACACGCTGAATACTCTGGATCTCGACGACGAGGACGGCATCTCCCGTTCCGTGCACGGAGACCAGTACCGGGAGGATCTGTTCTTCCGCTACAACCAGACGTTCCAGTACTTCTTCGACGCCTCCGCACGAGTGCCGAGCGCGTTCAAATAGCAGGGGGACCCATGTCCAGAGCCAAACCACAGCTCGCCTGGCTCGCCGAGGCCCGGGAGTCGCTCAATGCAGACCCGGCGTTCCGCAAGCTCGGCAGCGCCGACTTCAGGCTGGGGCTGGTGCTCGGCGACGACGCCCGCATCGTCAGCTTCGAAGCCTTCGAGATCGTCGAGGTGGCCGAGGCGGATCCGGCCGACATGCGCGACGCCGACATCGTGCTCGCCATGACGCCCCGCGAGTGGAACGCCTGGCTGCGGGCGCGGGCGAAAGGGCGGGCCGAGACGCTGCTGTCGCTGGATCTCTCCGAGCACGTGGTGGCAGCGAGGAGCCCCCTCAAGCGGCTGATGCTGGAGCGCTACAACCTCACCATTCAGGCTTTGCTCGACAAGGGCGCCGCCCTCGTTGCGGCACCGGCCTGAGCGACGCGCGGGAGCGGTGGCTGCCGGCCCCGGCTTCCGAAGGCGATCCACCGTGCCCCTCTACGAATACCGCTGCCGCACCTGCGGCGCCGTGACCACCGCGCTGCGATCCACCGGTGACGCGGCGGCGCCTGCCCGCTGCGAAGCCTGCGGCGGCGAGGCGCAGCGCATCGTCTCCCGCCCATCGGTTCACCGCTCGAAGGCCAGCAAGGTGGAGCGCCTCGACCCCCGCTACGACAAGATGGTCGACAAGGCCATGCGGGACACCGGGCACGCCGAGCCGGACCGGCATCTGCGGCGGATGAAGCCGTTGCCGAAAGAGTGAGGGTGCGCGCAAGCGGCGCAGGGCGTCACACAGGCCGGTCGCCGGCAACGGTGGTGCGGTGCATGACCCGCCGGTGGCCGTCGTAGCCCCCGCGCGCGCAGTGCTGCACCGAGCGGTTGTCCCACAGGGTGAGCATGTTCACCGCCCAGCGGTGACGGTAGATGAATCGGTCGCTGGTAGCGTGGGCGCACAGCCGTTTCACCAGCGCGGCGGATTCCTGCTCCGGCAGGCCTTTGATGCCGATGGTGTAGACGGAGTTCACCCACAGCGCCTTGCGGCCCGTTTCCGGGTGGGTGCGCACCACCGGATGTTCCTGCACTTCGTAGGCAGCGTCGCTCGGCAGGATCTTCATGGAGCGCTCGTCGCCGCGGCCGGCCCGGTACCCCTCGTGGCTGTACGGGCGCCGCGCGCTGTGCAGGGCCGTCAGCCCTGACAACTCCGATTGCTCGGCCGCCGACAGCGCCTCGTAAGCGGCATGGCCGTCGGCGTACCAGGTGTCGCCGCCCACCGGCGGAATCACCTTGCCGTGCAGGATGGTGGCGGACGGCGGCGTCACCTGGAACGACCAGTCGGAGTGCCAGGCAGCGCCGAACGGCGCCACGGGCTCGTCCGGCTCCCGGCGTACTTCGAGCACGTGAGCGTGCCCCTCCACCGGTGCTACGTACGGATCGTGGCCGAACGCCCCAATGCAGAGGGTGAACCGCTCCAGGTCGCCGTGGCTCATGGGCTGATCGGGAAACCACACCACCTGATGGGTCAGCCACGCGCCACGTATGGCCGACACCGTTTCCGCAGGAAGACGGCGGGCGAGATCGACGCCGGCGATCCGCGCGCCGAAGCCGCCGGGGTTCGGTTCGACCTCGAAGGTCACTGCTGTTCCCACATGGACTCCAGCAGGAAGGCGGTACCGAGCGCCACCATCGCGCTCACCACCAGGATGGCGAGGAACGGGAACACGTCGGAGCCCTGCCGAGGCGCGCGGTTGCTACCGCCGGCCCGGGGCGTGCCGTCGTGCCGTGGCCGCCGGGTCAGCAGGTAAAAAGCGCCGGCGAACACCAGGGCGGGGATCACCAGCCGAATGAGGTATCGCATATCGACTTTCCGGTTGGTTCGGGAGAATACCGGCAGGCCCGCGGCGCCGGCAACCGGCGTGAATCGATTGACGGTGCCCGCCGGAATCGGGTTAGCCTGTGCACTCTTGAATTCACTCTCCCATTCGTGCCGGGGCCGGGGCCCGGCGGAGGTCGACCGACACAGCATGCGCCGTGGAACGGGCATTCTCGAGCGGATCAAGCACCGGGCGGTAGAGCGCGTGGCGGTGTGGGGCGGCCGCTATCTGTACAAACCGCGCCTGACCTGGATCGTCGATCAGTCATGGCTGGATCCTTTCCGAGGCGTGATGCGTGCCGACCCGGCGCTGCGCCGCCCCCAGGTACGCCCTCTCGACCGCCGCTTCACCCTCGTGCAGATGCTCCGGCTGGCCCGGGACCTCGACGGCAGCACCGCCGAGTGCGGTGTGGCGCGGGGCGTCGGATCGGCCATCATCCTGCAGGCGCTGGCCGGTACCTACCACGACGGCGCGAAACATTATGGGTTCGACGCCTTTGCCGGCCTGCCGCCGCCGGGCGAGCACGATCGGACCCGGCGCGGCCGGCAGGATTGGCGGCCGGGAGACCTGAGACACGACCGGCGGGTGGCCGAAGCGGCCCTTGCCGGCTTTCCCGAGGCGCAGCTCCGGGTGGGCTGGATCCCCGACACCTTCGCCGGCCTCGAGGACGAACGCTTCCGCTTCGTGCACATCGACGTCGATCTTCATGCCGCGACCCGGGACTCGCTGGCGTTCTTCTATCCGCGCCTGGTGAGGGGCGGCGTCCTTCTGCTCGATGACCACGGCGTGGAGACCTGCCCGGGAGCCCGCCACGCGGCCATAGAATATTTCGTCGACCGCGGTGAGGAAGTGCTCGACCTGACCACCGGGCAGGGTCTCGTCATCAAGCGGCGTTGACGGCGCTATCGGGCTTCGCCCGCCGGCGCCGGGGACGGAAGTCGAAGTAGGTCCGGTGCATCTGGTCGTGGATCTGGCCGAGTCGCACCTGGCACTGGTCCAAAAACTGCGAAACGTCGTCCGCCGCCATCTCCCGCACGGCGGTGGCGGCGAGCTCCCGGCGCAGCCGGTTGACGGCCCGCAGGGGCTGGTCGTGGCGGGGCAGGGATCGGAGGTTGTTGCGCACCGAGTTCAGGCCGTAGGCCACCGACCGCGGCAGCCGCGGATCGTTGATCAGGAAGTCGATCACCGGCCCCTGTGAGATCGGTCCGGCGACGGTGGTGTTGTAGCTCTGCAGCGCATACAGCGCCCGGAGCACGCTGCGCCACTGGATGTCGGCGAACGGCTCGAGCTCCGCGGCGGACGCCCAGAAGGTGCCCGTGCCCGCATCGATCATCCGGGTGGTCATGTCGGCGCGCTCGAGGAACTGACCTATCCGCAGGAAGCACCAGTGAGCGTCGTGCAGCATGTTGGCGGACATGTAGCCATCCACCTGCTGAACGTGATCGGTCACGGTGTTGAGCCCGGAAACCCGGCGGGTGCGCGACAGCGGCTCGGCGAGGTGCTCGCGGGCGAACAGATAGCAGTCGTTGATGAACTCGAACGCCGGGCCGGGAATGATGCCCCGCAAGGTGCGGGCGTTCTCCCGGGCCCACGACAGGCTGTTGATGAGCGAGCCGGGATTGCGCGGGTCGTTGATGAGGAAGCGGCAGACATTCTTCTCGGTGGTCTCGTCGAAGTGCTGGTCGAAAAGACTGCCGCTGCCGGTGATCGTCACCAGCGGCCGCCACCCCAGCGGCATGCGCCGCGGCAGGTCGATGAGCAGGTTGGCGTGGACCGTGACGAGCCGGGCGGAGGTCTCGCTGCGTTCCAGATAGCGTCCCAGCCAGTAGCTGCGCTGAGCGGTGCTCGAGAGTGTGTGGGCGGTCATTCCAGGTCCACCACCCAGGTGTCTTTGCTACCGCCGCCCTGGGAGGAGTTCACTACCGTCGACCCTTTGCGCAGCGCCACCCGGGTCAGCCCGCCCGTGGTCACGAAGGTCTTCTCCCCGGAGAGAATGAACGGCCGCAGGTCCAGATGCCTCGGTTCTGCGTGGTCGTTCACCAGGGTCGGAGCAGTGGACAGCAGCAGCATGGGTTGAGCCATGTAATTGCGGGGGTTGGCGAGGATCTGCCGGGCGAACCGCTCGCGCTCGGTGCGGGTGGCTTTAGGGCCGATGAGCATGCCGTAGCCGCCGGACTCATTGGCCGGCTTCACCACCAGCTTGTCCAGGTTCTCGAGCACGTAGTCGCGCTCGACCTTGTCCACGCATCGGTAGGACGGCACGTTAGGCAGAAGCGGCTCCTCGCCCAGGTAATAGCGGATGATGTCCGGCACGTAGGTGTAGATCACCTTGTCGTCTGCGACCCCGCATCCCGGCGCGTTCGCGAGGGCCACGTTGCCCGCCGCCCAGGCCCGCATGAGCCCCGGGACGCCCAGCGCCGAGTCGCGGTTGAAGACCTCCGGGTCGATGAACAGGTCGTCGATGCGCCGGTAGATCACGTCCACCTGGATCAGCCCGTCGATGGTGCGCATGTACACCTTGTCGTCGCCACCTACCATCAGGTCGGAGCCTTCCACGAGCTGCGCCGACATGGCGTTGGCGAGATACGCGTGCTCGAAATAGGCGGAGTTGTAGATGCCGGGCGTGAGCACCGCCACCTGAGGCGACGGTCTCGGCGACAGCGAGCGCAGGCAGTCGGCGAGGCGGTCGGGGTAGTCGTCGACCGGATGGATCACGTACTCCTCGAACAGCTCCGGGAACACCCGTTTCATGACCTCGCGGTTCTCGAGCATGTAGGAAACGCCCGACGGCACCCTGAGGTTGTCCTCGAGCACGTAGAACCGCCCGTCGGCATCGCGCACCAGATCGGTACCGCAGACGTGGGACCAGACGCCGTGGGGCGGATCCACGCCCACGCATTCGGCTCGGAACTCCCGGGAGCGGCGGACGTAGTCGGCCGGCACTACGCCGTCCGCCAGCACCCGCTGCTCGTGATAGACGTCGTCGATGAAACGGTTGAGAGCCTTCACCCGCTGTCGCAGCCCGGCGCTGACGGTGTCCCACTCCCGCTTCATGATCAGCCGCGGCACGATGTCGAACGGCCACTCCCGGTCGATGGATCCGCTGCCCTCGCCGGTGTACACCGTGAACGTGATGCCCATGGAGCGGATGGCCAGCTCGGCGGCGGTCTTACGCTCGGCGAGCTCGTCGTCCGAGAGCTGCGCGAGCGTGCGGCAGAGGTTGCCCGCGCCGGTGCGGGCGCGCCCTTTGGGGGTGATGAGCTCGTCGTAGAACGCGTCGGTGCGGTATTCGCTCCAGTCGATGCTCATGCTTTTCCCTGTCCCTGGCGCGGAAAACCTCTCACAAACGCTTCTGCGCGTCTAGCGGTCATGGGCCGTCGTCGCGGACCGGCGGCGGCGCTGGGCTTCCTACCTCCGTTCGGGCACACTCCAGCGCCGGGATCGAGCACAGCACGAGGGCGTTATGGCGGAGATCAGGCTGGTCGTCCAGGCCGACGACATGGGCATGTGTCACGCCGTCAATGAAGGCATCGTACGCGCTTTCGAGGAAGGCATCGTCACTCAGGCAGCGATCATGGCGCCGTGCCCGTGGTTCGACGAGGCGGTATCCCTGGCCCGTGAGCACGCGATTCCGATCGGCCTGCACTGCACGCTCACCTGCGAGTGGGATCACCTGCGCTGGCGGCCGATCACCGGCGGCGCTTCCCTCGCGGAAGCCGACGGCACCATGCACCGCACCGTGAAGGACGCAATGGCGACACTCGACGCGCAGCAAGCGTTCGCCGAGGTGCGGGCACAGGCGGACCGTGTGAAGGCGGCCGGCATCCGCCTGATCTGTTGCGACAATCACATGGGAGCGGTGTGTCCCGAGGCCTACCGGCGGCTCTGCAACGAGCTCGAGGTGCCGTTTCTGTATCCGGTGGTCGAGCCTCACGTCCAGTTCGAGTCGTCCGTCATGCTGAGCCCCTATGAAGGCAACGATTCGTACCCCGACAAGAAGGCGTGGCTGCTGAGCCACATTGCCAGATTGACCACGGGCACTCATTACCTGTGCACCCACCCGGCCGTCCCGGGCGCCGAGCTCGGCGCCATCGTCCGACGCGACGCCGGCAACGTCCACTGGGCGGAGCGCTTCCGCAGCAGCGACCTCGAGGTGCTCACGGATCCCGGACGTGCGCGGCGCCGTCAAGGCACGCGGCATCGAGCTGGTGTCTGTCGATGACCTCGCCGGGTCGTGACACGGCCGGTGGAACGACACGAGTCCATCGCGGCGCTCAGCTTCGACGAGGCCGTCTCCGTCAGCGGCGCGCCCGCCGGCTGCGAGGTCTGGCGTGCGGATTTCGCCGCGTCAGCGGGCTGGGTGCAGCGGCGGGACGTTCGGCTTCCTCACGACGAAGCGCTCGCCGGACTCTGCAGAACCTACGGTTTTCCGGCAGTTGCCACCCGCCACCTGGTGGACAATCGCGTCAGCTGGGAGGAGCCCCGCATCCACCGGCTGGGTGCGCACGTGCAGTGGATGATCGCCAGCCGCTACACGCCCACCGGCTATCATCGCCTCGGATGGCCGCCGGCCTTTCCGCCGTGTCCATTGTTCTATGCCTACGCGGCGCTCGGACTGGCGCAGCAGGTAGCGCTGCAACAGGCGGCGCGCGGTGTCGCTGCCGGGACGACCTACGCCACGCTGTGGGACATCGGTCAGCAGGTGTTCCTTCACCACCGGGTGCATAGAGCCGTGGGCATGAACAAAGGCTGGTGGCTCTGCCATCACCTCAGCCACCATCTGTTCCGACTGGGCCGTCTGCAGTTTCAGCGGGGGCGGGTCCAGCGTGCGCTGGGGCCGGTCCTGCCCGACGAGCCGTTCCTGGACGTGCACATTCCCGAAGACGGTGTTCTCGATCCCGTACGTTGCGATGACTCGCTGGCGCGCGCGCCGGCCTTCTTTGCGACTCACTTCCCGAACGAGAAGCCACGCTTCTACGCCTGCACCTCCTGGCTGCTCGATCCGGTGCTCGTGAAGCTTCTGCCGGCCGGATCGAACATCCTTCACTTTCAGCGCCGCTTCGTGCTTCACGAGTTGCGGGAGGGACCATCGGGCGTCTTCGAGTTCGTTTTCGACCGACCGGACCTGGACCGGGCGCATTGGCCCGACGTGTCGGCGCTGCCGCGCGACAGCCGTCTTCGGAGCACGATCGTCGACCACTACCTCGGTGGGGGAGTGGTCCGCAAGGGTGTCGGCACCATCGCGCTCTGACCCGTTTGTGGCGGCTGTCGCTCGGCAGCAGCTTGCACCTGCCGGAGCAGGTCCCTGACGCGGGCGCGCTCCTCCGGGACGTCCACAGCCCAACCCGCGGCTCGTTCCAAAAAGGTACGCGCTGGTCCCCAGTGGCCGGCTTGCGCGTGTGCTATGCCGAGATCCAAAACGACCGTATAGGCAGATGGTGCGGCGCGATAGGCCCGCTTCAACAGGTCCAGCGCCTGTTCCGGTTTGCCGGCCTTCAGCAGTGCTGAAGCGTAGTTGGCAAGAGTCTCGGGCGAATCGGGGTTCAGCGCCTGGGCTTGCTGGTAAAGACTGAGCGCCTCACGCTGTACGTCGGAATCCGCGCATTCGGACGTTTTTGATTTCGCCCGGCACCTTGCCACGAGGAGGTCGGCCAACTCCGTGAGAAGCAAATAGTCGCCATCCTCTAGGGCCACAGCCTCTCGCATCAGCGGTTCCGCCTGCTGGAAATCGGATTCCATTTGATAGCTGACCCCCAGTTCTGCCAGTGCGCGGGCATTGGCGGGGTCATTCTTCAGCACGCTGGTGAGAAGGTGGCGGGCATACTTCGGATTCGAGACAACGACCATGCGTTTTTGATTTCTTTGATCTGCCAGTGCAACTCTAGTCGTTGATGAACCAGGTCGCATGCACGGGGCAATTTGTAACCAGACCCGGTGCCACCTAGTCCGAGTTTCGTCATCGCTGGTTTTCATGCGCCTACGAACGGCCGCTTTTTTGCCCACCCGCTGCCGCCGATCGACGTTGCGGCAGCCGATACCCCTCGCTTAGAGTTCGTCGAGGGTCAGCAGAGAGGGGACAGGCAATGGGCAAGCTGGACGGCAAGACCGTGATCGTGACCGGTGCGAGCCGGGGCATCGGCGCGAGCATCGCCGAGCGCTTCGCCGCGGAAGGGGCGCGGGTCGTCTGCGCTGCGCGCACCGTGAGCGAAGGCGATCACAGACTGGAAGGGTCGCTGGCGAGCACGGTGAGGCGCATCCGCGAGGCCGGTGGCGAGGCCACTGCGGTAGCGGCCAACGTGGCCGCCGAAGAGGACTGCCGGAACCTGGTCCTGCAGGCACACAGCACCTACGGTCCGGTGGACGTGCTGGTGAACAACGCCGCGCTCAACTACTACGTGCCGGTGGTGGATTACGACGTGCACCGCTGGATCCGTGCCTTCGCGGTCAACGTGCACGGGCCGTTCATGCTGTCGAAGTTCGTCCTGCCCGACATGATAGAGCGTGGCTCGGGACGCATCGTCAACGTCTCGTCGGGCGCGGCCATCGGGCCGGGACGCGGTCCGTACGAGAGCAAGGGCCGAGGCGGCACCATGTACGGCGCCAGCAAGGCGGCGCTCGAGCGCTTTACCCAGGGCCTCGCTCAGGAAGTGGCCGAGCACGGCATCGCCGTAAGCTGCTTCTCGCCGTCTCAGGTGGTCCCCACGCCGGGCACGGTGTATCACAAGCTGGTGAAAGGTCTGGACGATCCCCGCGGCGAGCCGCCGCAAACGATGGCCAGCGCTGCGCTGTTGCTGGCCACAGAGGATGCGGTGAAGGTGAACGGGCGGGTGACCTACAGTCAGCAGATCCTGCAGGAGTTCGGCTGGATCGACACAGCGCGCGGCCGCGGCGTCGACAGCGCCGGTTCCGGCTACTCGCAGATCTGAGTGCCGGAACGTTGCTCGCCGATGCCGACCTCGTAGGAGCGGGCGAGCTCGACGAGCGAGCCGTCCGCCCGCTGCAGCCAGTGCAGCGCCGCCCGCGGGCTTCCCGGCCCCTGTCCGAGGCGCTCTGACTGCGAGAGCCGGTCCCGCAGATCCTCGATCCGGTAGCGTGCGGGGACGACCGGGTCCGGGGCGGGGGAAGCATCAGCGCCCCGCTCCTCTCGGGCGCTGGCAGCCACCGCGCGGGCGTTTTCGGCCAGTCGGCGGCCGATGCCGGCGACGCCGCCGGGGTCCGCCTCGCCCAGCTCCACGGTGCCGCGGCTCGACGGCAGGTGGCGAATGAAGAAGCAGGTGGCGTTCAGCAGGTGAATCCGGTGACGCAGGCCCCGGGAGGCCAGGGCGCCGAGGCCGGTCGTCAGGGGCCGCGCCGCGTCCTTTGCGGTGAGCAGGCTGCGGTCCATCTGCCGCGACTGGTCGAACAGTGCCTGACGGGTCGCCGGGCGCTGTACCAGTGCACACTCCAGGACGTCGGCAATGCTGCGGAGCGTCTCGGTGATGGCGCTGGTGATGCGCGGCCGGGTGGGCGTCGGCAGCACGACCGCGGCCACCAGGGCGGCGATGGCGCAGCCGGCGGAAGTCTCCGATAACCGCAGCAGCATCAGGTCGGCGGTGAAGCGACCGAGCAGACTGTAGAGGGCGGAAAGCATCAGGGTGATCGCCAGGGCCATGCCGGTATACGCCACCGGCATGAGGTAGAGACCCACGAACATGGCGCCGAACAGTATGGCGAAGTCGGCGATGGGATGACGCCCTACCACCCCCGCGAGGACAATACCGCCGAGCACGCCGAAGGCGGTGCCGAGAATCCGCTGCCAGCCGCGCACCAGGCTCTCGCCGAGCGTGCTGGCGCGGGCGAACATGATGAAGGCGGCGATGACGGCCCAGTACCACCGCTGTGGCGAGATGGCGTATCCCGCCGCAATCGCGAGCCCCGCGGCGACGGTGGCCTGGATGGTCTGCCGGGTGATCTGGTCGCCGGCGGCCGGCAACGGACGAGCAGTGTCCACGGCGCTGCCCGGCGGCTGCCGGTCCTCTTCGCCCGGCTCGGCCTCGCCGCGAAGCAGTGCCTGGCGCGCCGCCACCAGGTCTCCCAGATCGTGGTGCACGCGCTCCCAGGAGTAGCCGGTACGCATGGCCGCGGACAGTCCGGCCTCGGCGGCAGCGCCTGGTTCGGATCGGGTGCGGAGCGTGGATTGCGCATCCCGCAGCGCGGCCGCCAGGGTGGCGCGCTGCGCAGCTGAATCCGAATCGGCGACAGCGTCGCTGACCGATGCCGCCAGACGCTCCACGGCCAGCTCGAGCTCGAAGGCATCCCGGCGCACCGCACCGACGGACAGCTGCCGATGGATGCGGCTGGCAGAGCATTGGTCCAGGTGATCTTCCACTTTGAGGGCCACCCCGTTGACCCGCGCCACCGCGCGTCTGGCCAGGTGTCGCTCACTGCGGCCCCACCGGGGAACGCGGGTCAGTCGCACCAGGGTCATGAGAGCGAGGTCCACCGCGCCCGGAAACGCGTCCAGCGCACGGCGGAGCTGAGCACCGGGGTCGTCCGGCAGCAGATGGAAGCGGATCAGGTAGGCGATGCCGACGGACATCGTGACCGCGGCCACCATCCATGGCAAGGTCGACAAGTGCGCCTGGAACAACGTCGCGAAGAAGTAGGTGAAGAAACCGATCATTCCCACCGCCACGTAGCGCGGCCCGAACCGGCGGATCATCACGGCGGTGGCTATGACCGCCAGGAAGCCGAGCTGACGAGCCCACAGCCATGGCGCCAGCGCGCTGCCAAGCGCCAGGGAAACCGCTGCCACCAGCGGAAACAGGGCCATCGTGGTACGCCGGTCACGGGCCTCGGGGTCGCTCACGACGGTGGAGCCGAACATGGCCACCACCACCCCGACCAGGCCCACCCGCATGGGCTGCTGAACCGCCTGGAAGACGCCCCACACCGCGATCGTGGCGAGGCCGGCGCTGGCGGTCGCCCGGAACGCCGAGCGCAACCGGCCGAGATCGGGGTCCGACGTGCGAAACACGCCCCACCAGTAGCGAAGGCCGACGCCGCCGACGATCGTCACGGGGACACGCGGCGGTTGTGAGAGAGAGGCGTCCGGAGCACGGTAAGCGGCTTGCGAAAATACTGAACTGCAGGTGATGCAAGACCCGGACCCGGCAACTTCCTGCAGGCTACCCACCGTCCCGGTCGGCGCGAAGGCGGTGCTAGAATCGCCCGTTCACCCCCGGCCCAGGACCGCCCATGCTCGACGGCACCGTGCACCCCGACTATGCGGACGTGGCTTCCTCCCTGATCCGCCGGATCCCGCGGCATCAGCGGGCCGGGGCGGCTGTCTGTGTCTACCACGATGGTGCCAGGGTCGTCGACGTCTGGGGCGGGATCAAGGACTCGGCCGGCAATCCCTGGCGGGCCGACACCACCGCCCCTTGCTTCTCCACCACCAAAGGCGTGATCTCCACCCTCCTACACATTCTGGTGGAGCAGGGCAAGGCGGCGTACGAAGACCCGGTGGCGAAGCACTGGCCCGCGTTCGGTTGCCGGGGCAAGCAGACCATCACCATCCGCCAGGCCATGTGCCACGAGGCTGGCCTCTACCGCATCCGCGAGCTGATCTCGAGCCCTTTGGAAATGCTCGACTGGGAGCACATGAAGTCGCTGATCGCCGATGCCGACCCGGTCCACGCGCCGGGTGAGCGGCACGGTTATCACGCGCTGACCTACGGCTGGCTGATCGGCGGCCTGATCGAGGAGATCGCGGGCAGGCCGCTGCAGCGGGTGCTGCAGGAGGAGCTGGTGGACCCGCTCGGGCTGGACGGCATGTTCATCGGTATGCCGCACAACGAGCTCTACCGCCGCGCGGAGCTCATCCACGGCGTGTCCAGACCCACGCCGCAGCGGCCGCACTGGCAGGAGCGCCTGCGGGACGCCGCCAGAAACGGGCTGGCCGCGGTGGGCGTCGATCTCGACGAGTTTCACAGCGCGCTGAATCCGTTCAGCGAGCCGTTCGACTGGAACGACGAGGCCACCGTTCAGGCGGTGATACCGGCCGCCAACGGCCAGTTCACCGCCCGCTCGCTGGCCCGCATGTACGCCATGCTGGCCGGGGGCGGCGAGATCGACCGTGTGCGGCTGCTGTCGGAAGAGCACGTCCGGCAGATCGGCAAGGTGCAGAGCCGAAGCCGGGATCGAGTGCTGTTCCTCCCCATGCACTGGCGCATGGGCTATCACCGGGTGTTCGCCATCGGCACCAGGACGCCCCATGCGTTCGGCCACTACGGCTACGCCGGCAGTGGCGGGTTCTGCGATCCGAGCCGGAATCTGGCGGTGGCGTTCACCCTCAACAGCGGCACCGGCACCCCTATGGGCGACAGCGGCATGCCGCTCATCGCTCGGGCGGCGATCCGGGCCGTGGATCGGCTGCGGTGACGGGCGTCGAGCGCCTGCTCCCCCATCTGCAAGCGGGACGGCGGGTCGCCGTGATCACCGGCGCCGGCTGCAGCACTGCGTCCGGTATTGGCGACTATCGGGACGAAGCGGGTGGTTGGAAGCGCCGCCCGCCCGTCCAGATGCAGGAGTTTCTTCGTCAGCCGTCGGCGCGGCGCCGCTACTGGGCGCGCAGCATGCTCGGCTGGCCCCTCATGGCGCGCGCCGAGCCGAACCCGGCCCACCGCGCGCTGGCGGCCCTGGAGCGCGCCGGCGTGGTGCGCGGGCTCATCACCCAGAACGTGGACGGTCTGCACCAGCGGGCCGGGCACCGGCGGGTGTTGGAACTGCACGGCGCGCTCGGCACCGTGGTCTGCCTCGGCTGCGGCGCACGGGTCGGGCGCCGGGCGCTGCAGCAGCGTCTGGAGACCGACAACGGCTTTCTGTTGCAGGTACATGCGGAAGCGGCGCCGGACGGTGACGCCGACCTGGCGGACTCGGCGGACAGCGAGCGCTTCACGGTGCCTGACTGTCACCGTTGCGGGGGGCTGCTGAAACCGGACGTGGTGTTCTACGGCGGTGCCGTGCCCCGCCAGCGTGTCGCGGAGGCCGAGGCCCTGATAGAGTCCGCGGATGCTGTGCTGGTGGTGGGTTCTTCTCTGATGGTGTTCTCCAGCTTTCGTTTCTGTCGCCATGCCCACGAGCTTGGTATTCCCATCGTCGCCGTGAACCGGGGGGTCACGCGGGCGGACGGCTGGCTGGCCGCCAAGGTGGACGGCGATTGCGCTGCATTGCTGCCGGCACTCGCGGCGGCACTCGGTGCTCATGCGTGGGATCGCGCACCCGCTTGAACCCTGCGCTTCGGTTGCCGATGAAGACACGCCGCTGGTGCTGGCTGTTGGCGCTCCTGGTGGCGCAGCCGTGCCTGGCGGCCGGGCCGGCCTGTCACTCGCTCACCGACCTCACGGCGGCCGACCTCGCCACGTTCGAGTTCGACAGCGACGACGGCTCCGCATCCACCCCGTTGCCGGCGAACCGCAGCTATCGGCTGGGCGACATCGACGTGATCCGGCAGAACGTCTTCGAGCAGGACGGCAACTGGCTGCAGGCCGTGGCCAACCGCTACCACCACCGAACCCGCGAAAAGGTAGTGCTGAGCGTCCTGCCCATGGCAACCGGTGACGAGGTGGACCAGCGGCTGCTGGCGGAGGCCGAGCGCATCCTCAGGGCCAAGGTCTACCTCTACGACGCCCGCGTCATCCCCCGGCGGGTGTGCGGTGACGTTCTCGACATCTACGTGGTCACCCGCGACGTCTGGACACTCATGCCGCGGTTATCGCTGGCTCGTACCGGCGGCGAGAACGACGTCGGGTTCGGCGTCAACGAAGCGAATCTGCTGGGCGGCGGCCAGTACGTAGCGCTGGGTTGGGACAAGGACGCGGATCGGCACGGCGTCTCCGTCGCCTACGGCGATCCGAATCTCGGACACAGCCGCTGGGCGCTCGACGTGGCCGCCGTGAAGAACAACGACGGCGACCGCACCACCTTCCGTCTGCGCCAGCCGTTCTACGCTCTGGATGCGCGCCGCGCCTGGTCGTTGGCCACGGACGACTTCCGCCGCAGCGAGGGCCTGTATTTCCTTGGTGACGAAGTCTGGGAGTATCAGGCGGATTCCAGGAGCCTGCGTGCGTTCACCGGCTTTTCCGGCGGGTTACACGGCCGCTGGGTCGATCGGGTGCTCTTCGGCTACGCCTACCAGGACGACCGATTCGACCTGCCGGCGGCGTTCAGCGCCGCGTTCCCGGACCTGCAGCTGCCGGCGCGCAAGTACGCGTATCCATTCGTCGCCTTCCAGCGCATCGAGGACGATTTCGAGACCCGGGTGAATCTCGACCGGGTGCAGCGCACCGAGGACGTGGCGCTCGGCAGGCAGCTGTACGCCGAGCTCGGCTACTCTCCCGGCGCCACCGGCCGTGGCGATCATCTGGTGGCGCGCCTCACCTACGCGGACGCCAGCTGGCTTGCGGCGCGCCACCTGCTCGCGATCTACGCCTGGCTCGACGGCTATTACGATCTCGACGATCACAGCAGCGAGAACCTGGAGCTCGGCGGGCGGCTTTCCTACCGCTACCAGCACGCGCGGGCCTGGAGTCTGCTGGTGGAGGGTTCGGCGAGCGTGATTCGTCATCCGACCCTGGACCGCCAGCTTCTGCTCGGCGGCGACGTGGGTCTGCGCGGCTATCCCAATCGGTATCAGGTCGGCGACCGGCGTTTCCTCGTCACCGTGGAAGAGCGTTACTACTCGAATCTGTATCCGTTCGAGATGTTCCGGCTCGGCGCTGCGATGTTCGTCGATGCCGGACGCGCCTGGTATCAGGGGATGGCGCCCGCCTGGGTGCCAGGACCGCGGGACGGCGACCAGTTCGACACCTTGGCGGATGCCGGGGTGGGTCTGCGCCTGGAATCGACCCGCACCCGCGGCGATCGGATCCTGCATCTGGACCTGGCGTTCCCGCTCAGGGGTGGCCCCAACGTGCGGGGCGTGGAGGTGACGCTCACGGCCAGGGAAACGCTGTAGTGTTTGTGAGACGCCACACCAGGTGCTGTCAGCCGTGAGCCTCATCGGTTGAGCGTCCCGGGGGGCTACGCTATATTCCCGCAGGTTCCCGGGCCCGGCTCCTGTTCCATGAGCGGATACACTACCAGCGAAGTCTCCGACCTCATCGGTCTGAAACCCGCTCAGGTACGCCATTTCGTCCGCCGCTCTCTGCTGGCCCCGCGCCGCGGCGAACGCGGCGAATACCGGTTCGACTTCCAGGACGTGGTGCTGCTGCGTACCGCCAAGAACCTGCTGGAGTCCCGTGTGTCCAGCCGCCGCGCGCTGCGCGCGCTGCTGAAGATCCGCTCCGACCTGAGCGGCGGGCGGGATCTCGCCTCCGTGCGCATCTTCGCCGACGGCAGCCACGTGCTGGTGCGGGAAAGCAACCGTCTGTGGGAGGTGGAGACCGGACAGTCCCACTTCGATTTCGATGCGGCGGCGCCCGACCGGCAGATCGCCACGATCGGCACGGCGCGTAACGTCATCGTCGCCCGAGAGCCTTCGGTGCTCGACAGCGACGACTGGTACAACCTGGGCCTCGATCTGGAAGACGCCAACTCGCCACGGGCCATCGATGCCTACGCCCGGGCCATCGAGCTCAATCCGAGAAACGCCGACGCGCACGTCAATCTGGGCCGGCTGCTGCAGTTGCGCGGCGACGTCAAGCGCGCCAGGCGTCACTACCAGCGCGCTCTGGATCTGGTGCCCAACCATCAGCTCGCCATGTACAACCTCGGCACGGTGTTCGACGAGCTGAACGAGCTGCAGTCCGCGGCCGAGCACTATCTGCGCGCTCCGGCGGTGCCCGACGCCCACTACAACCTGTCGCGCATCTTCGAGATCCTGGGCGACGAGCTGGCCGCCCGCCGTCACATGCGTCACTACCGGCAGATGCTCGACGTGGAATGACTGGGCAGCGGCCGCGGGGCCGTTGAGTCTCAGTCCTTGCGTTTGCGCACGTACAGCACCAGCTCGTGATCGACGAGCTCGAAGCCGTTCTCGTCGGCGATCTCCTGCTGCAGCTTCTCGATGCGCTCGTTGACGAACTCCACTACCTGACCGGTATCCACATCCACCATGTGATCGTGGTGCTGCTCGGGGGCCAGCTCGTACACGGCGTGGCCGTCGGCGAAGTTGTGCCGCTGGACGATGCCGGCGGATTCGAATTGGGTGAGCACCCGGTATACGGTGGCCAGGCCGACCGAGTCGTCGGTATCGAGCAGGGCCTTGTACACGTCCTCAGCGCTCAGATGATGAGGATTGGCGTTCTCCAGCACCTCGAGCACCTTCAGCCGCGGCAATGTCACCTTCAGGCCGGCGCGTTTGATGTCGGTAGCGGTCAAAAGTCCCTTCTCCCGTAACGGGCGGTGCGGTCGGGGCTGGCTGCTGGAGAGCGGAAGTTAACCCCAAGCACCGCGCGAGGTCCACCGCTGCCCGGCGGACCCGCAACCCGGTCAGGTGCGGCACCGGGAAGTGCGGCAGGACGCCTTGCTCAAGAAGAAGAAACCCGCGGGATCTCGCTGTCGGGATCAGCCCGCGTAGGTAGCGATCTCGCGGCCGGAAAGCCCCGCCGCCTCGGCGGCCTTGAGAATGCCGCTCCAGCTGTTATCGTCGATGGGAATTCCCGACGCCATGCGCTCGGCACGCGACTCGAGCTCCGGCTCCCCGGGTACGCGCACCCGATCGAAACCGCGGGCGGGGGTGGTGCCGTGCAGGTAGGCAACCATTTCGCGGACTTCCCCGTGGAAGCGCTCGAGCCCGCCGAACGCGGCCGGGTCGAGCACGAACATGAGCATGTGATTGACGATGGTGTTCTCGCGCGGGTTGCCCGGCTGGGCGGTCCATTCCCCCGCCAGCGCACCGCCGAGCAGCTCGCACATCACCGCGAGCCCATAGCCCTTGTGCAGACCGAACGGGCCGAGCGAGCCGAATGGCTCCTCGAACATCACCGCCGGGTCGGTGGTGGGCAGCCCTTCGTGGTCCACCAGCGCCCCTTCGGGCACCGGCTCGCCCTTCATCCGGGCGACCCGCACCTTGCCGAGGGCAATGGCGCTGGTGGCCATGTCGAGAACCAGCGGCGTGTCGTCCGGCCGCGGCACCACGCAGCAGAACGGATTGGTGGTCATGCGCCGCTCGCGGCCGCCGTACGGCGAGACCTGTGGCGGGTGGCCCACCACGTTGACGAAGTGGATCGACACCAGACCGGCTTCGCCGCAGATCTCGCCGTAGGTGCCGATGCGCCCAAGATGATGGCAGTTGCGGACCCCGGCGCAGACGATGCCCGTCTGCTTCACCCGTTCGATGGCGAGCTCGGTGGCTTCCCGGCCCACCACCTGGCCGAACCCCATGCAGCCGTCGATGAGCAGCACAGCGCCCTGGTCCCGAAGCACCTTGGCATGGGCGCGGGGCGAGAGGTGGCCTTTCCCGATGTTGTTCACGTAGGCGGGGATCATGCCGACGCCGTGGCTGTCGTGCCCCTTCAGATTGGCCGCGACGAGGTGCGCGGCCGTTTCCCTCGCCTCGGCTTCCCCGCTACCCGCGGCCACGAAGATGCGTGTGGCAAAGTCGGTCAGCCGGCCGTGATCGATCAGCATGGCGTCCTGCTCCCCTCGAGTTTTTGGTAGATTAACCGATCGCGCGTCCGATCACGCACATGTCCCAGGGGAGCTTGAGTCACATGAGCAGAACTGCCATCGACACGGGAATCGACAGCGACCACCTATTGGCCCACGAAGAGGACGGCATCGCATTTCTGACCTTGAACCGGCCCCAGGCGCGCAACGCCATGTCCGGCGACATGAATGCCGGGCTGGCGCAGGCGCTGGACTACGCCGAGCGCAGCGGCAGCGTTCGCTGCGTGGTGGTGACCGGCGCTGGCGGCGCGTTCTGCGCGGGCGGCGACGTCAAGGGAATGGCGGGGCAGGGCGATTCCGGCTCCACTGCGGGCGCGTCTTCCACCCTGGACGAGCGCATCCACACTCAGCGCCTCAACCAGCGGGCGACCGCCGGGCGCATGTTCCTCATGCCGAAACCGGTGATCGCCAGCCTGCCGGGGGCAGCGGCCGGCGCCGGGCTTTCCCTGGCGCTGTCGGCGGACCTGCGGATCATGGCCGACACCGCATTCATCACCTCGGCGTTCGCCCGGGTGGGCTTCAGCGGCGACTACGGCGGAAGCTTCTTTCTGACCCAGATGGTCGGCACCGCCAAAGCCCGGGAGATCTACTATCTGTCGGACCGGGTGTCTGCCGAGGAGTGTCTGCGCCTCGGCATTGCCAACCAGGTGGTGCCGGCGGCGGAGCTGGAAGCGGCGACCCTGGCCCTGGCGCGGCGCCTCGCCGACGGCCCACCCGCGGCCTACCGCTACATGAAAGAGAACCTGAACCGCGCCGCCATGGGCGCAGGGGTGCTGGAGTGCCTGGATCTCGAGGCCACCCACCACGTCCATACCGGCCTTACCGAGGACCATCGGGAAGCGGCGAAGGCGTTCGTGGAGAAACGCCAGCCGGTCTTCAAGGGACGGTGACTTGAGGGGCCGGACAAAGCGCGCCTGGTGACGGTCGGCTCCTACCGTGGCGGAGACGTCAGGCCCTTCTCCGCCAGGAACGCCGGGTTGAACAGCCGCGACTGGTAGCGCCCGCCGCCGTCGCAGAGCACCGTGACGATGGTGTGACCCGGGCCGAGCTGGCGGGCCACCGCCACGGCCGCGCACAGATTGATGCCGGTGCTGGAGCCGAAGAACCAGCCTTCGTCACGCATCTGGCTGTACACCATGTTCACCATCTCCTGATCCGGCACCTGCACGGCGTCGTCGATGGGCGTGTCCTCGAGGTTGGCGGTCACCCGGGAATTGCCGATGCCTTCGGTGATGGACGGCCCCGGGCTCATGGCGGCTTCTCCGGTCTTCACCCAGTTGTACAGGGCGCTGCCCATGGGGTCGGCCAGCACGATCCGCACGTCGGGCCGCTGCTCCTTGAGGAAACGGGCGACGCCGGCCAGGGTGCCGCCGGTGCCGGTGGCGGCGACGAAAGCATCGATCCGTCCGCCGGTCTGGGCCCAGATCTCGGGCCCGGTGCTCTCGTAGTGAGCCTGGCGGTTGGCGACGTTGTCGAACTGGTTGGCCCACACCCCGTCCGGCACCGACTCGGCGAAGCGGCCCGCCTGCTTCTGGTAGTTCATCGGATCCCGGTACGGCACCGTCGGCACCTGCCGCACTTCCGCGCCCAGCGTTTCCAGCAGCGTCACCTTTTCACGGGACTGGTTGTCGGGCATGTAGATGACGCAGCGGTAGCCGCGCGCGTTGCAGACGTGGGCGAGGCCGATGCCGGTGTTGCCCGCGGTGCCTTCCACCACCGTGCCGCCCGGCTTCAGGGCGCCGGTGCGTTCGTGCCCGCGCACCATCCACAAGGCGGCGCGATCCTTCACCGAGCCCCCCGGGTTCAGGAACTCGGCCTTACCGAGAATCTCGCAACCGGTGCGCGCCGAAAGTTTCTCCAGGCGGATGAGCGGCGTATCGCCGATGGTGCCGTCGAATCCGTTGCGGATCGTCATGTGGATCTCCAGCGGCCAGAGCCAGGATTCTAGCGGTCCGCGATTGCCGGACCAACGCACTCTCTGCAATCATCCCGTTCTATCCATATAACGGCGGGGAACAATCATGGGCAGCGGAGCGACGCCGCATGACAAAATAGCCAACGCAGAAGCGGCCGGCCTCGACGGCGGGCGAGTGGAAAAGCTGCTGGCCCGCGTTCGCCGGGAAGTCGACGACGGGCTGCTGCCGGCGGTACAGGTGGCGGTGGCACGGGAGGGCCGGCTGGCGCTGTTCGAGACCTTTGGAGATGCCGGATCGGACAGCCTGTTCTGCGTGTTCTCCGCCACCAAGGCGGTGACCTGCGCCGCAGCATGGGTGCTGATCCAGGAGGGGAAGCTGGACGAGCAGGAGCGGGTGGCCGACATCGTTCCGGAGTTCGCCAGCAACGGCAAGGACGCGGTGCTGGTCGGGCAGCTGTTCACCCACACCGCGGGCTTTCCCCACGCGCCGTTCCGGCCGCTCGACTGGGTGGACCGGGACAAGCGACTGGCGCGCTTCGCCCAGTGGCGTCTGAACTGGCCGCCGGGCAGCCGGTTCGAATACCACCCCACCTCATCCATGTGGGTGATCGCCGAGCTCATCGAGCGTCGCAGCGGCCGGGATTTCCGTGATTTCGTCGGCGAGCGGGTGATCGAGCCGCTGGGCCTCGCTGATTTTTACCTGGGCCTGCCGGAGTCCGAGAACAATCGGGTGGTGCCCTGCGTCTACGCGGGGGATCCCCTCACCTCCGACGACTACGCCAGGATGGGGGTGCCCGAGCCGCCGGAAACCGAGGTCACCGAGGAGGCGATTCTGCGGTTCAACCGGCCGGAAGTTCGTGCCGTGGGCGTGCCGGGCGGCGGCGGCATCATGAGTGCGGCGGCGCTGGCGCTGTTCTATCAGGGCCTGCTCCACGGTCGGCTCAGCGGGCCGGAAGTGTGGTCGGCGCCCATGCTCGCCAGCGCCCGGGAGGTGCGCAGCGGCAGCCTCACCGATCCGCTCTACCACAAGCTGGCGAATCGGGCCCTCGGCATCATCGTCGCCGGCGACCAGGAGCGGACCTACCGCGGGTTCGGCCACAGCAACTCCCCCGGAACGTTCGGCCACAACGGCGCCGGCGGACAACTCGCCTGGGCCGATCCGGCCACCGGACTGTCTCTCGGCTACGTCACCAGCGGTCACGACCGCAATCCCATCCGCCAGGGACGCCGCGGCGTGGCCATCTCGAGCCTCGCCGCAGAGCTTGTGGGAGCGGCGGCTGAACCTGTGGGAGCGCCCGCTGAGCCTGTGGGAGCGGCCTCCCGGCCGCGATCCGGGCCGTCCTGACGCGACTACGGCGCGGCTGAACCTGTGGGAGCGGCGGCTGAACCTGTGGGAGCGGCCTCCCGGCCGCGATCCGGGGCTCTCCCGACCCGACTGCGGCGCGACCACGTAGCGCTGATGGCTCCTACAATGGGGATATGCGTATTCCCACCGTGCTCACCCTCTGCACTCTCCTCGCATTTGCCGCGGCCCCGGTCCGGGCGGAGTGGTACCAGGACACCCAGGCCATCATGGGCACCCGGGTGCACGCGGAGCTGTGGTCCGACGACGCCGCCGCTGGCGAGCGCCTGCTCGGCGCCGTCATGGCCGAGATGGAACGCATCGATCAGACCTACAGCCCGTACATCGACACCAGCGATCTGTCGCGGCTGAACCGGAAGGCGGCGAAGGGCTGGGTGCAGGTGTCGCCGGAGCTGCTCGACCTGCTCGAGCGCAGCCGCAGAATGTCGGAGCTCACCGGCGGCGCGTTCGACGTCACGTATGCGTCCGTCGGCCGCTACTACGACTACCGCAAAGGCGTGCACCCGGGCGACGCCCAGATCGAGAAGGCCCTGAAGGACATCGACTATCGCTACGTGGAGCTGGATCCGGACGGGCGCCGGGTGCGCTACGCCCATCCCGGCGTGTACGTGGATCTCGGCGGAATCGCCAAGGGCTTCGCCGTGGATCGCTGCATCGATATCCTGCGCCGGGCCGGGGTGACTCAGGCCAGCGTGTCTGCCGGCGGCGATTCCTACATCCTTGGCGACCGCCGCGGTGAGCCCTGGACGGTGGGCATCCGCGACCCGCGGAACGCCAAGGGCGTCACCGCCGTGCTGCCGCTCATGGACACGGCGGTGTCCACCTCCGGGGATTACGAGCGCTTCTTCGTGGAAGACGGCGTGCGCTACCACCATATTCTCGATCCGGCCACCGGCCGTTCCGCCAAAGGCGCGTGGAGCGTGACCATCCTCGGCCCGGACACCACCTTCACCGACGCCTTGTCCACCAGCGTGTTCGTGCTGGGGCCCGAGAAAGGGCTCGCGCTCATCGACCGGCTTCCCGGCGTGGACGCCATCATCGTCGATGCCGAAGGGCGTATGCGCTACTCGCGCGATCTCGCCCCCATGGCGCCATCGGCGGCGGATGCCCGCTGACGGCCGTCGCTTGACCTACGTCTCAAAGCGGCCCTGACGCGCCGGCCCACGCCGGTGGCCGTGGTGGAAACGTGACCCTCGCCACATCCGCCGCGGCGCGGCTCCAGTAACGTCTCTTTCCACCAGGCCGTAAGGATGCGGCCGGCGACAGATCCAGGACGGCTCGAACCGCCTGCAACGGTTCCGCCGGCACCCGCTGTCGGCACCCAGCAGCACCGGGTGCCCTGTAGTCGGCGGGTCCGGCACCTGGCTCCCCATGGACGGAGGCAGCGAGCGGATTTCGAACGCCTGGCTGATGGCCGCAGGGAAGCGGCGTCGGGACTTCGGCTGCAGGGACGCGGCCATGGATCGGCCGAGGGACTGGCCATTGCGCATCCAGCGCCGGCAGTTCGAAAGACCCGGGCGCGCGCCGGTGGAGTATGCCGGGCGCCCGGTCTTTCGACGGCCTTTTCGCTGCAGATGGAGGAAGAGGAATGGTTCACGACGGCCCTCTTGCCCGGCTCGCCAGGCGCCTGAAGCTCCTGGCGGCGTTGCCGCTGCTGACTGCGGCCGCATCCGCCGGCGCCGTAGCCATTCAGGACTCCGCGCCGGATTTCACCTTGAAAAGCCTCGACGGCGCCAATCTGCGGCTCGACGAGTACCGGGGTCAGGTGGTGCTGATCAACTTCTGGGCGAGCTGGTGCGGTCCGTGCCGTCAGGAGATGCCCGTTCTGGACCAGTTGCACAAGCGCTACGAGGACACCGGCTTCGCCGTCCTCGGAGTGAACGTGGAGGGCACTGAAGCGCCTGCCAGACAGCTTCTGAGCAAGGTTCCGGTGTCGTTCCCCGTGCTGATCGATGCCGGCCAGAAGGTGAGCGAGACGTACCACCTGCAGGCCATGCCGAGCACCGTGGTCGTGGACCGCGACGGGGTGGTGCGCTACGTCCACCAGGGCTACAAGCCCGGCGACGAGGCGAAGTACGTAGAGATCGTCAAGGAGCTCATCCGGGAGTAGGCGGCGCCCGGCTACCAGGGACGCGCAGCGCATCGCGAGGCAGACAGGGACTGATGGTGATCGTGCACAGGACATTGCTGACCGCCCTCTTCGCGAGCGCGCTGGCTCTCGCCACCGGGGCAGCCGCGGACGCGACTCCGGCCACGGCGCCCGCAGTATCTGCCCAGGGCACCGGCGACGACCTGGAATCGGTCAAGAAAGATCTGACCGAGCTGAAGCGCGATCTTGTCATTCTCGAGGAAGATCTGCTGTTTCCTGCCAGCTCCCAGGTGGCGGTGTTTCTTTCCATGGACGTCGGTGAGTTCTTTCAGCTCGACGCCGTCACCGTAAAGATCGACGGCAAGGACGTGACCCATTACCTCTACACGGACCGGCAGGTGGACGCGCTCATGCGCGGCGGCGTCCAGCGGCTGTATCTCGGCGACGTCCAGCAGGGCAAGCACCGGCTGACCGCTTTCTTTACCGGCCGCGGTCCCAGCGAGCGCGACTATCGGCGCGCCGCCAGCGTCGAGTTCGAGAAGTCGTTCGAGCCCGCTTTCATCGAGCTCGCGATCCGCGACTCGGAAAGCAAGTACCAGCCGGAGTTCAGCGCGGCGGTCAGCCACTGAAGGAACGGGACGGGGGCGGACCATGACATCCTTCCTCTGCCACCTGCTGTTCAGTTGCGCGCTGTCGGCGCCCGGGGCGCGGAGCATCGACGAGCTCACCTTCGGCACTGCCCTGTACGACTACTATCTGCAGCGCTACGACCAGGCGCTGGTCGACGTGATGGTGGCGGAGCAGCAGGGCCGCACCGGCGACGACCCCGTGCGCTTCGAGCTGGCCAAGGGAAGCTTCGCCTTCGAGCAGGGCATGTACCGGTTCGCCACCGCGACCTTCCAGGGCGTCGACCCGGGGGAGCTAAGCGATCTGGACCGGATGCGGCTCGCCTTCCATCTGGCCCGCGAGGACTACCGGCGCAGGGACTGGTCCGCGGTGGAAACCCAGCTGGCCACCATCGACCTCGGCAGCAACTGGCGCGGCCGCGAGCGACGCCATCCGGAGGTTACCTTCATGAGCGCCGAGGCCGCGCTGGCCCGCCACGATTTCGCCGCGGCCGAGACCGCTCTGGGGACTCTACCGGAAGCCGACGACTACCTGGCGTATGGCCTCTTCAACCTGGGCGTGGCGCAGCGCCAGGCCGGTGATACCGAAGCGGCGCGGCACGCGTTCGAGCGCCTGGCGGCTTTGACGCCCGGCGATCGCCAGGCATGGGACCTGGTGCAGCGCGGCCGGCTGGCCCTCGCGCTCATGGCCCGGGACGGCGGCGACCCGGTGGATGCCCGGGCTCTGCTGGGAAGTCTGCCGGCCGAAGGACGTTACCGGGACATGGCGCTCGCTGCGTACGGCAAGCTGGCCGCCGCGCAGGGCGATGACGAGCTGGCGGCGCGCCTGTGGCTGACCGTGCTGGCCCAGCCGGAGTGGAGCACGAGCCATGCGACGGCGGAGCTGGCGCTGCCCATGAGCCTCGAGAAGTTGTCGTCCACGGCCCAGGCGCTCGGCCGCTACCGGCAAGCCGAGCAGGTGTTCGAGCAGCGTCTGGCCGCCCTCGAGGACGCCGCGACGCAGGTTCGGGACCCGGCCCGGGTGCAGGCCCTGCTGCACGCCTTCGCCGATCCCGACGAAGACGACGGAAAGCGCGCGCTGGCCGGCTTCGGCGACGTTCTCGGCCGGTCCACGTGGGCCGAATGGCTGTCCGGCGAGGACGTGCACCAGGCGCTGGTGGAGTGGCGCGAGCTTAGCGGCATGGCGGCCTGGCTGTCGGCGCTTCCACCGCGGATCGCCGCCTTTCAGGAGGTCACCGCGGAGCGCCGGCGCCGCAGCGCGCAAGCCAAGGCGATGCTGAGCGACCGGGCTCTGGGGGACCGCCGCGACGCGCTGGCGGCGCGGGTGAAGGATCTGCAGGCGATTCTCGCGGCCCTCGCCACAGAGCCGCCGCGGGCGGACCCCGAGTGGATGCGGCGGTTGGCCAGCGACGACGAACGACACCTGATCGACGAGCTGACGGCGCTCGCGGCGCGGGCCGACGAGCGGCTGCCGGCCGCCGAGCGCGGCCCATTCCTGGCCAGGATCCGCCGGCTCGAGGGCGTCGTCTTCTGGCAGATCGCCGATCACAAGGCGGCGCGGGTTCGGGCGCTGGAGAAACGCCTGGACGAGTCCCGCCGCCTGCTCGCCGAGGCAGACACCCGCATCGAGCGGCTGACCGCCGCAGAGGCGAGGTTCGCCGCGGGTGTCGAGACCGACTTTCTGGCGTTGCAGGACCGGACCGACACCATGACCCGCCGGGTCGCGGCGTCCCTCGACCGCCGGCGGCAGGTGATCGGCCAGGCGCTTCGCCGGGGCCTCGACCAGGAGATGGCGCGCACCCGGCAATACCTGCTGACGGCGCGCATCGCCATTGCCCGGGCCAGCGATCAGCTCGCGTCGACCCCGGCGGCCGATGCGGAGCCCGGCTCGTGACCGTCGCTCCCCATGGTCGCCTGGCGGCGGCGGTAGCCGTGCTCGTCCTCGCCGCCGGCTGCGGCTGGTTCGGACATCGCGGCGCGATGGACCGCGGGCCGACGGTGGCGGACCTGCTGGACGAGCTGCCGGAGCAGAGCGCGCCCGCGCCCAGCATCGCGGCGCCGACCCGGGAAGAGGTGATGGCCGCCTACCGGCGCATCTACGGCGAGATTCCCGATGCCCGGGAGGATCGGGCGGTGGGCAAGCGCCTGGCGGACCTGTCCATGAGCGAGGGTGAAGACAAGGACATCGCTGGCGAGGAGGGCGCCTACGAGAGCGCCATCGCCCTCTACGAGGCCCTGCTCGCCCGGGGCGGCGGCCAGGACCAGGACGAGATCCTCTACCAGCTCGCCCGGGCCCACGACCTGGCCGGCCGGACCGACCGGAGCCTCGATTACCTCGACCGCCTCATCGCCGAGTACCCCGACAGCCGCCACCTGGTGGAAGCGCGGTTCCGCCGTGCCGAGATCGAGTTCTCCCGGGAGCGCTACGGAGAGGCGGCCGCCGACTACGGCTTCGTGGCCGAACAGGGAAGGGACACGCCGTACTGGCAGAACGCCACCTACATGCGGGGTTGGTCGTCGTTCAAGCGCTCCGACCTCGACGATGCCTTGAACAGCTTCTTCACGGTGATCGAGAGTCTGGTGCCGGACGGCAGCGCCGACGCGCTGGCCGCCACCGATCGGGAGCTGCTCACCGACACCCTGCGGGTGGTGACCCTGGCCCTCGGCTATCTGGATGGCCCCGAGACCCTGGCCGTGCGCATGCGCCATCTCGGCCGGCCGGCATGGCAGTACCTGACCTACCGGGCACTGGCCGACGACTACCACAAGCGCGAGCGCTACCTGGACAGCGTCGCCACCTGGCAGAGGTTCATCGACGAGAATCCTCTCGATGCGCGTGCGCCCGCGGCGCATCTAGGCATGATCGATACGCTGATCGCCGCCGACTTCCCGAGTGAGGTGGAGCCGCTGAAGGAAGCGTTCGTGCGCGGTTACGGCGTGCACAGCCAATTCTGGACCGTGCACGGACCGGACGTGCGTCAGAGCTATCTGGACCCGCTCAGAGGCTTTCTCGAGGAGCTGGCCAAGCGTCACCACGCCGCAGCCCAGAAGAGTGGGGAACGGGGCGAGTACCGGGCCGCGGCCGGCTGGTATCAGGAGCTGCTCGACACCTTCCCCGGCGACCCCCACACCGCCGAGTACCTGTTCCTGCTGGGTGACGTGTACACGGAAGCCGACGCGCCGGCCAGGGCGGTCATTGCCTATCAGCGGGTGGTGCACGAGTTCCCCGACTACGAGCACGCGGCCGAGGCCGGCTACGCGGCGGTGCTGGGGCTGCAGACCCTGCTCGAGCGGGCGGCGGCGGCGGACCGGCAGTCTCTCCAGCGCTCTATGATCGACGCGCAGATGGAGTTCGCCGCCGCCTTTCCCACCGATTCGCGGGCGGCGGCGGTGCAGACGGACGCGGCCGACGGGCTGTTCCGGCTCGGCGAGTACGAGCGGGCGGTCGCGCTGGCCGACGACGTGCTGACGAGCTGGCCGGACGTCGCCTGGCCGCTGCGGCGGACGGCGCTGATCATCGAGGGCCACGGCCGCTTCGAGCTCGGCCGCTACCCCGAGGCGGAAGCCGCCTACCGCTCGCTGCTGGCCGGCCCGGTTCCGGAGGAGGAACGCCCGGCCCTGACCGAGCGGTTGCTGGCGGCCGTATACGAGCAGGGCCAGGCGGCTGAGAAGGCCGGCGATCCGGACCTGGCCATCAGTCACTACATGCGCCTGTCGGACATCGACGCCGCTGCAGCACTGGCGGTCAAAGGCCATTTCGACGCGGTGGCTGTGGCGGAGACGGCCGGCCAGATGGCTCGGGCGGCGAATCTTCTGGCGACGTTCCGCGCCGCTCACCCCGACAGCCCGCTGGCCCGCGACGCCGGCAAGCGGCTCGCGGCCATGTACGAGCAGACCGGCGACGTGGGCGCGGCCGCCAGCGAGTACGCGGCGTTGGCCGATCACGATGCCGACCCGGCGGTGCGGCGCCAGTCCCTGTACCGGGCGGCCGAGCTCTATCTGCAGCAGGACGACGTGGACGCGGCGATCAGCCACTTCCGCGACTACGCCCATGACTATCCGCAGCCGGCGGATCAGTGCCTGGAGGCCGTGGATCACCTGGATCTGCTCTACCAGCGCACGGGCAATGCGGACAGGCGCCGCTACTGGCTCGAGCAGAAGATCGCCATCCGCCGTGCCATGGGCGGCCACGCCAGCGAGCGGGCCAACTATCTCGCCGCCCAGGCCCAGTACGTGCTCGCCGGCGATGCCCGGGCGGCGTTCGAAGCCGTCAAGCTGACCCAGCCGCTGAAGCAGAGCCTCGCGCGCAAGCAGCGGGCGCTGAAGCAGGCGGTCAAGGCATACGAGTCGGTGGCCGACTATCAGGTGGCCGAGCTCGCTACCGCCGGCACCTACCAGCTCGCCACCCTGTTCACCGACCTGGCGGATTCCATCATGGCGTCGGACCGCCCCGGCGGCCTGTCGGATCTCGAGAAAGAGCAGTACGAGGTGTTGCTGGAGGAGCAGTCCTATCCGTTCGAGGAGAAGGCCATCAGCCTGCACGAGATCAACATGCGGCGGAGCTGGCAGGGTCTGTGGGATACCTGGATCGAGAAGAGCTTCGTCGAGCTGGGGCGGCTGATGCCGGCGCGGTTCGACAAGCCGGAAATGGAAGTGGCCTATGTGGAAAGCATTCACTAGCGCGCTGCTGGCGGTGGCGCTGACGGTGCTCGCCGGCTGCGGCTCCCTCGGCAGTGACCGCCCGGGTGATGGTGCGTCGCCGGCGGAAGGCCCGACGTCGACGGGCGGCGGTGGAACCGCGAACGGCGCCGAAGCGGCGGACCGGTCACCCCCCGGCAAGCCCGCGCCGCCGGTTCCGGAGGCGAACGCCCGCAACAGTGAGCTGTTCGCCCGGGCCACCGAGCTGGCCGAGGCCGGGCGGCTGGTGGAAGCACAGGCCCTGCTCGAGGAGATCACCTCCAACCAGCCCGAGCTGGCGGGCCCATGGGTCAATCTCGCCCAGGTGTACCAGGCCCAGGACCGGCCGGACGACGCCCTCGAGGCCCTGAAGCGGGCGGTGGCCGCGAATCCCGCCAACTGTCCCGCCCGCACGGATCTTGGCGTGCTGCTGCGCCGGCGCGGTGATTTCCCCGGCGCCGAGTCACAGTATCTGGCCTGCCTCGAGTACCAGCCGGACTACCGGCCGGCGTATCTGAACCTGGGCATCCTCTACGACCTGTACCTGGGACGGCTGGAGGACGCCCTGGCGGCCTATCGCCACTACCAGGCGCTGAGCCCCGAGCCCGACCGGCGGGTGAACGGCTGGCTGGTGGACCTCGAACGGCGGCTGGGCTCGTGATGGGGGCCCGGGTTCAGCATCTGCGGATACGACGGGCGCTGCTCGTAGCCGCCCTCGCCACCGTCCTCGCCACCGTCCTCGCCATGGGGGCGCCCGTGGCCTCCGCTGCCGCGGCTGACGGGGCGGACGGGCCCGTGCCGCGGCCGCCGGATCGGGGCGCCGCCCGCCGGACCATGCCGGCCGGTGTCATCCAACTGGACGAAACCGTGATCTCCGGCAACCAAGAGTTGCCGAAAATTCTGTATATCGTTCCCTGGCAGCAACCGGACGGCCTGCCGGACATCGAGATCGATACCGATTTCACCGAAGCAGAGCTGTTCCGCCCGTTGTACCCGCCCGCTTATCGGCGCGAGCTGGACTACCTGGAGGCGGGCCGGGCGAACGCGGCATCGAACACAGGCGACTCCAAGGAGTAACACATGGACATGTATCAGACCGCAGTGCGCTTCTTCCAGGAAGGCGGACCCTTCATGTACCCCATTGCGGTGGTGCTCGCCATCGGGGTGGCCATCGCCCTGGAACGCTATCTCTATCTCTCGCACCAGACCCGCATCAACCGCCGCGATTTCGAGCGCATCCTGCCGCTCTTGAAGCAGCGCAAGCAGCGCGAGATCACCGCGCTGGTGCAGAAGTCCCGCTCGGCCATGAGCCGCATCGTCGCCGACGGGATGACCCGCCGGAGCTCTTCGCGGCGCCGCGACGACATCGAGTGCGCCATGGAAGAGGGACTGCTCGAGGTGCTGCCCGCCATCGAGCGCCGCACGCCCTATCTCGCGACCTTCGCCAACATTGCGACGTTGCTCGGGCTGCTCGGCACCATCATCGGCCTCATCGCCGCGTTTACCGCGGTGGCCAACGCCGACCCGGCGGAGAAAGCGACCCTGCTGTCCGGCAGCATCTCCATCGCCATGAACACCACCGCATTCGGCCTGATCGCGGCGATCCCGCTGCTGCTGGTGCATTCCGTGCTGCAGAGCAAGACGTCGGCCATCGTCGAGAGCCTCGAGATCGCCGTGGTGAAGTTCCTGAACCTCATGGAAGGCGAGGACAGAGCCCGAGCAGAGACCGTGCCTGCGGCTGGCAGCGCGTAGCAGGATCGGGGACACACGTCATGGGCCGGGTGAGAAAGGCTATCGACAAACGCCGCGAGGCGGCCGACCTGGACGTCACGCCGTTTATGAACCTCATGATCGTGCTGGTGCCGGTGCTGCTGCTGTCCATGGTGTTCACCCATACCTCGGTGATCGACCTGAACTTCCCGGCGGCGGCGGACGGCGGTCCGGTGGACCCGAACGCCGTGCACCTGGAGGTGACGGTACGGCCGGAAGGCTTCGTCGTGGCTGACGGCCGGGGCGGCGTCATCAAGCGCGTGCCGAAGGTGGACGACGTCTACGACTACCGGACGCTCTCGCAAGTGATGCAGGAGCTCAAGCGGCGGCTGCCGGAAAAGGACGACATCATGGTGCTGGTGGAGAACGACACCGCCTACCAGACCCTGGTGTCGGTGATGGATACGGTGCGCGCCTACCCCACGGTGCAGCACATGGAAGCGGTCCAGGCCGAGCTCTTCCCGGTCATCTCCCTCGGCGACGCCCCCCCTGTGGGAGCAGCCTCGCCGCCGCGATCTGTGGGAGCGGCCTCCCGGCCGCGATCCGCGCCGCCATCCTCTGTGGGAGCGGCCTCCCGGCCGCGATCCGCGCCGCCAGTCTCTGTGGGAGCGGCCTCCCGGCCGCGATCCGCGCCGCCATCCTCTGTGGGAGCGGCCTCCCGGCCGCGATTCGGAGCCCCCTCATGAGTGAGATGCGCCACCAGTTCCGCCGTCGCGCCCGGCAACGGCGATCCCGTCCCGCGGCGCTGAACCTGGTGTCGCTGATGGACATATTCACCATCCTCGTGTTCTTCCTGATGGTGAACTCGTCGGAGGTGGAGGTGCTGCAGACCAGCTCGCAGATCAAGCTGCCGGATTCCACCTCCAAGCAGCGGCCCGAGAACCGCCTGGTGATCTCGGTGAGCAGCGACGACGTGGTGGTCCAGGGTCACCGGGTGGCTCGGGTGGCCGATCTCGCGGGCAGCGACGGGAATCTCATTCCTGCCCTTCAGGACGAGCTCGAGCATCAGGCCAGCCGCCGTGGCGCGATGCCCGATGGCGGCTTCGAGGTCACCATCATGGGTGACCACGAGCTGCCGTACTGGCTGGTCAAGAAGATCATGTACACCTGTCAGAGCGAGGACTTCGCCAACATCTCGCTGGCCGTGAACCGCCTGGAAGGGGAGAGCGACGCGTGACCGCGGCCGTCTATCCCCATGCCGGCGGGTTCTCGCTGCCCTGGTCCACGGGGGGCGAAGACTGGCGGCGTCTCCAGCGCTGGCTGCTGGCCTGTCTCGCCGTCGTGGCGGTCGCCGGGGCCGTCATCCCGTTCATCCAGCTGCCCCAGATGTCCCGGGAGGAGCAGGAGTCGCTGCCGCCGCAGCTCGCGCGCATCGTCATGGAGCGTCCGAAGCCGGTGATTCCGCCGCCGCCGCCGCCAAAGCCGGAGGTCAAGGAGGAGGTGAAGGAACAGCAGCCGAAGCCTGCGAAGCAGCCGGAGCCCGTCAAGCAGCCGGCCAGGGAACCCACTGTGGCCGATGCCCGCGAGAAGGCGGCGCGCGCGGGCCTGCTGCAGTTCAAGGATGCTTTCGCCGACATGCGCGATTCCGTGGACATGGCGAAGCTGGAAGACACCGCGGCCATCCAGCGTGGCAGCGGCAAAGCCGCCACCATCGACCGCTCGGTGTTGACCTCGAAGCACGGCACCCGCAGCTCCGGCGTCAACGTTGCGGCGCTGTCGCGGGAAACGGGCGGGGTCGCGCTCGCCGGGCGCGAGACCACCAAGGTGGAGGCGCCGCAGCAGGCGGTCGGTCACGGCGGCGTCCGCGAGCAGCGCGACGTCGACCCGCGCGCCCGCAGCATCGAGGACATCCGGCGCATCTTCGACGCCAACAAGGGCGCCATCTTCGCCATCTACAACCGCGCGCTGCGCAGCGACCCGACCCTGCAGGGCAAGCTGGTGCTCCAGCTCGTGATCGCGCCGTCCGGGCAGGTGAGTGACGTCCAGGTGGTGGCATCCGAGCTGGCGGACCAGGAACTGGTGACCAAGATTCTCGCGCGGATCCGGCTGTTCGACTTCGGCCGGCGCGATGTCGGCGTCACCACCATCGACTACCCGGTGCAGTTCCTGCCGACCTGAGCGTACTGCCGACCCGATCGTATCTGGCGGCGCGCGATCAGCTGGCTGTGACAGCCGCTACAGGTCGCCCCCGCGATCCGCCGGCACCAGGTGAATGGCCTGGATCGGGCAGGCCTGGTTGTCGGCCGTGACTGCGTCGAATCCCACCCAGATGGTGTTGTCGGACGCGGTCACCCCGACCTGCCGGGCCACCCGCAGGCCCACGCAGTCGCGGTTCAGGGTCACGAGGTAGTGCTTGTCCCGGGACGAGAGCATGACGTGCGCATCGTCGAGAAGTGCGAAGCCGCTGAGGCTGTCGGCCGTGGGGATGCTGGTCACCGGTTCGCCCGCGCCCATCAGCGCCGCCGGGTCCGGGTATTGACGGGGCAGGGCAGAGGCCGTAGTCGCCAGCAGCACGCCAGCGATGGCGAGCCCCAGACCGGTACCGGCACGTCGAATCTTCATGACACTGCTTTCATCAAACACGGTCGCGCTCCTCCACCGATGACCGAACCTCAAGGTAGCAGGCGTAAACTTAACGCAACCTGAACCTGTCTGACAATTTCCGGCTGCGCGAATGCGAATGGCGTTGGCTGAACCGGCCCACGGATCGATTGCGCTGGGTGCCGGACCCCGGCACAGTGGTCACCGGCGCCGGGACAGGGATGCAACCATGGAGCGCAGGAGACGTAGCGGACGGACCGTGCCGGCGCCGGTTGCGCGCATCGTGGCGCTCCTGCACCCGGGTGCCATGGGGGTGACCGTCGGCCGGACGGTGAGCGATTCCGGGCACCGGGTGCGCTGGCTGGTTCGAGGCCGGAGCGACGCCACCCGGGCGCGCGCCGAGGCAGCGGGCTTCGAGACGTGCCAGGTCCTGGCGGCGTTGCTCGACGGCACGGACACGGTGGTGTCGGTGTGTCCGCCCGCGGCAGCGGTGGAGGTGGCGGAGGCGGTGGCCGACAGCGGGTTTGAAGGTACCTATCTGGACGCCAACGCAGTATCCCCCGATACCGCCCGGCGGCTGGAGTCGGTGTTCGGCGAGCGGTTGGTGGACGGCGGCATCGTCGGTCCGCCGGCCGAGCGGACCGGCACGACCCGCCTCTACCTTTCCGGCCCGCGCGCGCAGGACACGCTGGAGCTGTTCCGGGCAGGGCCCATAGGGGCCATTGCCCTCGCCGGCCCGGCCGGCGCCGCGTCGGCCCTGAAGATGGGTTACGCCGCCTACACCAAGGGCTCGACGGCGCTGCTGCTGGCGGTGCGGGCCATGGCGGAAGCCGAAGGGGTGTCGGATGCGCTGCTCGAGGAATGGTCCGTGTCCCAGCCGGGCCTCGCCGAGCGGTCGGAAGCCATGGCGAAGAGCAGTGCCGCCAAGGCGTGGCGGTTCGTTGGCGAGATGCACGAGATCGCGCACACCTTCGAGTGCGCGGGCCTGCCCGGCGGCTTCCACCGGGCGGCCGCGGAGATTTACCAGCGCATGGCCCCGCTCAAGGGCGACGACGTGGAGCTCGCCGCCGTGCTCGCGCGGCTTCTGGCCGGTCGGATGCCCGAGTGAACGTCAGGCGCGGGTGCCGGTGAAGGTCGCGTTGCCGAAGGCGCCGAGTTTGACGTTGCCTTTGATGTTGTCGCCTTCCACCTGGGCGTCGAAGTCGAGGGTCATGGGCATGGGGCTGGTCAGCTTTGCCTTCCAGGTGGCGTTGTTGCCGTCCACCTTGCCGTCCTCGATGTCGATCTCGCCCTGAGGACCGGCGAGCTTGCCGGTGAGATCGTTGCCGTTGCTCGCGAGGGTCAGGGTGCCCTGCTGGGCGCCCATGGGGGTGTTCATCGTCGTGTTCCAGGTCCCGTCTACGCTGCTCATCTCGTCACTCCAGGCGGTGCTTGTCGTTGATCTGCCTTCCAGGGCGCCCCGGAGTATGTCACAGCCCGTGGCGCGCCGACATATGGTCCGGTGCGGGATCGGCTGGCCAGCATGAACATCGGCGTGCTGAACGAAGGCCCCCTGCATCAGGCGCTGAAAGATTTCTACAGCGTGCCGGGGGCATGTCAGGAAGTGGCCGTCGGCTGCTTTGTCGCGGACGTGGTGCACCCGGACCGATGGATCTACGAAATTCAGACCGGCGGATTCGGTAGCCTCAAGCGCAAGCTCGCCGAGGTCGTCCAGGAGCACCGGGTGGTGCTGGTGCATCCCATTGCCCGGGTGCGTTACATCGTCAAGCTGCCGGAATCGCCCGATCAGCCAGCGACCCGGCGCCGCTCACCGAAGCGGGGCTCGGTGGCGGACGTGGTGGCGGAGCTCGTGAGCATCCCGCACCTGCTGAACCACCCGAACTTCGAGCTGGAAGTGGTGCTCACCGAGGAGGAGGAGCTGCGCCGTCACGTGCCGGGCACCGCCCGACGACGGAAGGGCTGGCAGGTGGTGCAGCGGCGGCTCGTCGCTGTGCTCGAGCAGCATCGTTTCCGCACCGCCCGGGATCTGCTGGGTCTGCTCCGCGAGCCGTTGCCGGAGCCCTTCACCACCGCCGATCTGGCGGTCGGTCTGGGCGAGCCGCGGTGGCTGGCGCAAAAGCTGGCGTATTGCCTGCGGGAAGCAGGCGAGCTCACCCTCTGTGGCAAGCAAGGCAACGCCCTGCTGTACCGGCGCTCGCCGGAAGACTGACGACCTGCCTCGATCGATCCCGATCAGCGCCTTCGGCGCGTGAATTCGATTACGACGATCACTGCATCATCCGATCGAGCAAACGGTCGCGCCACACGTACTGGTGTACGAGCGCCGCCACCGCGTGCACAAGAGCGACCACGATGACCGAGTTGGCCGCGAGCTCGTGCCATTCATTGAGGCTGTGCCGGGTCGCAGCGTCACCGCTTCCGAACCGTGGCAGGGACCACGCGCCAAATAAAGTGAAGCCACGATACGACGCATCGATGATGCCCAGCACGACCACCGTGGCGAGGAGAACATACAGCGTGTAGTGCGTAGCTTTTGCAATTGCATACAGTGCAATTGCATACGCAATGCCGGTGTCGGCCGGCGGCAGGACGCGCCCGAAATGCGCTCGCCAGGCAACACGCGTCAGCAGGACGAAGCCTGTGGCAAAGCCGAGGACCACATGGGCAGACCATAGACTCGTGCGAAACGGACCGCGTGGCGCCCAGTCGGCAGTCTGACCGATGATCCACAGCACGGCGATGAGCCCCACGGTCGCCCAATGAAGCCAGATCGTCGTCGGGTCGTAGCGTCCGACATCGGGATGCGCGGGCGTCGGTTCCACGTATCGCTCCCTCCGCATGGCACGTGCCGCGACTAGACTAAACGACCCATAGCGGAGCCTCAACGTAGTCGATACGGCCTTCGGCGCTCGAGCAGCTCCTCGTCGCTCGGCAGCCGCGCTGCATTACGAACCGGTCGCATCAGTCCATGCGGCTGTGGATTGCCGCGAAGTAGTCGCTGAGCCGCTTTCCGGGCTCGTCGGGGAACCGCGATACCAGCGTTCGGTGGTTGGTGATCCGGTCGACGCGGAAGCTGCGGAACGCCTGGCGGAGCTCGCACCACGCGCCGAGGGTCCAGGTGTGACCCCAGTAGAGGAGCGACAGGGGCCAGACGATGCGCTCGGTGGAGGCGCCGTCGGCGTCGCTGTAGTCGATGAACAGGCGCAGGCGCCGATTGATCGCCTCGCGCGCCTCGCCGAGCATCTCCGAAGCGCCCGGCGGCATGGACCGGATCGGCACCACCAGCCGGTCGGATTCGAGCTCCCCGCGCAGGCGGTCCGGCAGCACGGCGTCCACCTTGGCCAGCACCCGGTCGGCGGCCTTGGCCATTTCCGGATCACCGTAGGCTTGGGCGACGCGCACGCCGAACACCAGGGCCTGCAGCTCGGCGCTATCGAACATGAGCGGCGGAACCTGGAAGCCCCGGCGCAGACGATAACCCACCCCGGCCTCACCATCGATGGGCACGCCGGAGGCCACCAGATCCTGGATGTCGCGGTAGATGGTACGGTCCGAGACGCCGAGCTGCTCCGCCAGCCAGCGCGCGGTCACCACCCGGCCGCGGCCGAGATGCAGCACGATCTGGAACAGCCTGTCGGCGGGACGCATGGCGGTAATGTAGCAGCATTGCCGCGCGCCGCCGCCTGCGTGCTGACACACCGGTGTCAGCAGCATTAGCTAATGAGGAGTCGGTCTAAGGGCTCCTGACACATTGGTGTCAGGAGCCGGGGCGTATCATTGTCAGCAAGCCACGCAAGAGTCTGCCATCATGTCCGTCCCTGACTACAACCCGATGCAGGCGTTCCGGCGCTTCGTCGGCCTACGCAGCGCCTGGCGGCGCAGCCTGGCGCTGGAGCCCAGAAAGGTCTCGCCGCCTGCGGCACAGCCGCAGGAGTGTTTGGAAGACCGCCGGGAATCGCGGGCAGGAGCCCGCTCCCACACCGGCGGCGTCCCCTCCACCACCGGCTGCGCTGCCTCTCCTCGGCCGGTACGAGAGGTCTGCTGCTGCCAGGCGTGATCAGTGCTCGAAGGCCACCTCGAGCACCTCGTCGAGATGCTCGGCGAGGGTGAACGTCATGTCGTTGCGCACCTCCTCCGGCAGCTTGGCGAGATCGGCTTCGTTGTCCCGCGGCAGGATGACGTGGCGAAAGCCGGTGCGGTGTGCCGCGAGCACCTTCTCCTTGACGCCCCCCACCGGCAGCACCAGCCCTGACAGGGTCAGCTCGCCGGTCATGGCCACGTCGGCGCGGGCCGGACGGTGGCGGTAGGCGGACACCAGAGCGGTGGCCATGGTGACCCCCGCCGAAGGGCCGTCCTTGGGCACGGCCCCTTCGGGCACGTGCACGTGCAGCCCGTGGCGGTCGATGGTGTCGCGGTCGACGTCGATCTGCTCGGCGATGGTCCAGAGGTAGCTGCGGGCCGCCCGCGCGGACTCCTGCATGACCTGGCCCAGATGGCCAGTCAGGATGATCTTGTCTTCCTTGAAGGTGAGCGCCGCTTCCACGTACAGCACATCGCCGCCGGTCTCCGTCCAGGCGAGCCCGGCCGCCACGCCGGGGGTCAGGGTCTCCCGATAGCGGTCGAGCTTGAACCGCTCGGGCCCCAGCAGCGCCGCCAGATCCGCCGGCTCGATGCGGCTCTCGCACGCCTCGCCGCTCACCACCTGGCGTGCGCGCTTACGCGCCAGCCGGCCGATGATCCGCTCCAGCTCCCGCACGCCGGCCTCCCGGGTATAGCGGCGGATCATCACGTCCAGCGCTGGTTCGCTGATGTCGAGCTGGGCTTCCTCGAGCCCGGCCTCCCGGCGTTGGCGCGGCACCAGATAGCGGCGGGCGATGGCGCGCTTCTCCATGTCGCTGTAGCCCGAGAGCTCGAGCACCTCCATGCGGTCCAGCAGCGGCCGGGAGATGCCTTCGAGGGTGTTGGCCGTGGTAATGAAGAACACCCCCGACAGGTCGTACGGTAGGTTCAGGTAGTTGTCGCGGAAGTCCTTGTTCTGGGCCGGGTCCAGAATCTCCATCAGCGCGGCGGACGGGTCGCCCCGGAAGTCCCGGCCGAGCTTGTCGATCTCGTCCAGCATCAGCACCGGGTTTGTGACCCCGGCCCGGCGTACGCCCTGGACGATGCGCCCGGGCATGGCACCGATGTAGGTGCGGCGGTGGCCACGCAGCTCGCCTTCGTCGTGCAGGCCCCCCAGCGAGAGGCGCTCGAACTTGCGGCCCATGGCGCGGGCAATGGACTGGCCGAGGGAGGTTTTGCCGACCCCCGGCGGCCCTACCAGACAGAGGATCGGCGCGTGCGCGCCCGGGTTCAGCTTCAGCACCGCCAGTGACTCGAGAATCCGCGACTTGATCTCCTCGAGGCCGTAGTGGTCCTCGTCCAGCACCTGCTGGGCGTGGCCGAGATCGAGCTGATCCTCGGTGCGCTGGTGCCAGGGTAGCTCTGCCACCAGCTCGAGGTAGGCGCGGGCCACCTGGTAGTCGGCGGCGTTTACCGACATGCGCAACAGGCGCTTGAGCTCCCGGTCCACCTCCTTCTGCACCGGCTCCGGCAGCTTCGCCTGGTCCAGCTCGGCCTTGAGCTCGCGGATGTCCTCGTCGCCTTCGTCCTCCCCCAGCGCCTGCTCGATGGCGCGCTTCTGCTGGCGCAGCATGTGCTCGCGTTGCTGGGATTCCAGGTCGTCACGAGCCTGCTCGGCGATCTGGCGCCGCAGCTCGGTCACCTTCTGCTCGTGCAGCAGGATGCCGTGCAGCTCCTCCATGAGCGTGCGCACCGAGTTGCATTCCAGCAGCGCCTGCTCGCGCGCGACGTCGAGGTTGGCGAGGGAGGCGATGCGGTACATCTGGGTAACCGGATCCGGCAGCGAGCCGACCAGCTGCTGATAGATCTGGCTGCCGTTGTCCTGGTCGAACAGCCGCGCGATCCGCTGGGCCAGCTCCAGGTTCTCGCGCAGCAGCGCGTCGACGGCCGCGGCGTCCTCACCCAGCTGATCCATGGCAAGCTCGGGCAGCGGCTCGGACTCCGCGACGAGCTGACCGTCCTCCCACACGCAGTCTCCCAAGCGCACCCGGCGCAGACCCTGGACGATGATCTGGGCGCCTTTGTCGCGCTTCTCGATGCGGGTGATGGTGACGACGGTGCCGACGTCCTGGAGGCCCTGACGCTCCGGGCGCTGCTCGTCCGGATCGCGCTGGGCGACGGTGATGAGCTCGCGGCCGTGGTCCAGGGCGGAGTTCACCGCCGCCAGCGACATGGTGCGGCCGACCGCCAGCGGCACGATGATCTGAGGATAGACCACCGTGTTCTTGAGCGGCAGGACAGGAAGCTTTGCGGATGGGTTCGGGGGCATAGCGATCCGTGGCGTCAGGCCGGCAACTTCTGCGCACGCGCCGCTGCTTCGCGCAGCAGCTCCGGCGCGCCCAACATCTGCCGATTGTAACCGATTCGCTTGAACCAGTAGTGGAGCCCGAGCAGGTCGGTGAAGCCCATGCCACCGTGCACTTCGGTGGCCGCTTTCGCCACCCGCTTGCCCACCTCCGCCAGGTGCGCCTTGGTGTGGCAGGCGGTCAGGTGAGCCTCCTCCGGCAGGTGGTCGAGGGCGTGGGCCGCGTACCAGATCATGGCCCGGCAGGGCTCGAGCTCCGCCGCCATGTCGGCGCACATGTGCTTGACGGCCTGGAACGAGCCGATCGGGCGGTTGAACTGGTGCCGCTCCTTCGCGTACGCCACCGCCTTGTCGAGCATGCACTGAGCCGCGCCGAGGGTGTCAGCCGCCAGCATCACCCGCGCGGCATCGAGCATGCGCTCGAGCAGGACCGGGTCCTCGCTCACCTGCTCGGCCGGCGCGGCGTCGAAAGTGAGCTCCCCCGTGGGGCGGGTGCGGTCGACGGTGGTGAGGTTGCGGCTGCCGACACCGTTGCCGCCGGCGGCCACCAGGTGCAGGCACCCGTCGCGGTCGCTCACCAGATACCGATCGGCGGGAAAATCCGTGACGAACAGGGCCTTTCCGCTCAGCCGGCCATCCGCCGCGCTGACCCCCGCGCCGTCGCGTGCGGCCGTTGCTTCTCCCACGGCGAGGCCCACCCGTACCCGGCCGGCGGCGAGTTCACCCAGCAGCGCGCCATGGGCATCGCCCGCTCCGGCGAGGGCCAGGGGCGCGGCGACGGCGCTGCCGAGAAACGGCGCCGGTGCGGCGTGGTAGCCGAGCGACTCCGCCACCAGCGCCGCTTCGAGACACGTCAAGCCCACCCCGCCGTGCTCCTCCGCGACGAGCAGGCCGGCCACGCCGAGGCCGGCGAGCCCGGACCAGATCTCGCCGTCGTCGCCGTGCTCGGCGAAGCGCCGTACCTGCTCGAGGGACGCATGATCGTCGAGGAAGCGGCCGACGCTGTCCCCGAGCAGGGTCTGCTCCTCAGAAAGTCCGAATTCCACTGATCGTTACTCCGCTTTGATCTTCGGTTCCTTCGGCATGCCGAGGCCCCGTTCGCTGATGATGTTCTTCTGAATCTGCGAGGTTCCGCCGCCGATGATCAGCCCGAGGAAGTACATGTACTGGTTCTGCCAGCTACCATGATCGCGCAGATAGGGATTGTCGCCGTAGGCGAGGCCGATCTCACCCATCACGTCGATGGCGAGCCCTTCGAGCTCGTGGCGGAGTTCTGTGCCCTGAAGCTTGACGATCATCCGGGCGAGCCCGGCATCGCCGCCGTTGATCCGCGCGGAGAGGATCCGCAGGTCGTTGGCGCGCATGGCCATCACCCGGCCCTGCAGCTTCATCAGCCGATCGCGGTAAACCGGGTGCTCCATGAGGGGACGGCCGTTCAGCGTCTCCCGCTGCATCAGGGCGACGAGGGCGTTGAGGCGCGACAAGGTCGCGTTGGGGTTGCCCAGGGAGTCCCGCTCGTGGCGCAGGATCGCATTCGCCACCATCCAGCCCTCGCCGCGGCGGCCGACGATCTGCTGCTTGGGTACCCGCACGTCGGTGAAGAACACCTCGTTGAAGTTGGCGGCGCCGGTCATGTCCACCAGGGGGCGCACCTCGATGCCCGCCGTGTCCATGCGGAACAGCAGGAACGAGATGCCGTTGTGCTTCGGCGCTTCCGGCTCGGTGCGCACCAGGCAGAAGATCCAATCGGCCTGATGGGCGGTGCTGGTCCAGATCTTCTGGCCGTTCACCACCCACTCGTCGCCATCCAGCACGGCGCTGGTGGTCAGGCTCGCCAGGTCGCTGCCGGCGCCGGGCTCGGAATAGCCCTGGCACCACACCAGATCGCCGTGGAGGGTCGGTGCGATGAACTGCCGCTTCTGTTCCTCGCTGCCCATTTCGAGCAGCGTGGGCACCAGCATGGAGATGCCCTGGCCACCGAGCCCGGTGCTCACCTGGGCGGCGGCGAACTCCTCGGAGATGATGCGCGACTCCAGAATGTCGGGCGCGGCGCCGTAGCCGCCGTACTCCCGGGGAATGGTCCGCGCGGCGTAGCCGTGATCGATCAGCAGCTTCTGCCACGCCAGGCTTTTTTCCGAGCGCAGCCCCTCGCCGCGCGGTGCCTGCGCGCGGTGGGTTTCCAGAAAGTCCCGCACTTCGTGGCGGAATGCCTCGTACTGTGGCCCGTAGGACAGGTCCATCGATGGCTCCTCGTTGACGGCGATCGAGACTACCCGGTTTGCGCGAAGGCCGGCAACCGGAAGGCGGAGCGACGCTATGGGAGCGGACTCTGTTTGAGCGACCTCTGTGGGAGCGCCCTCTGTGGGAGCGACCTCCTGGTCGCGATCCTCCAACCAGCGCCAATAACCCACCTCACGCCAATCGCGGAAGCTGCTCCCGGCGCACCAGATACTTCAGGCTCACGCCCCGGCTGAAGCGCTCGACCTCGGCGACGATGTAGTCGGTCAGCCGTTCCGCTTCGCGGCCGAGGGAGCCGGCGATGTGCGGCGTAAGGAAGACGTTGGGCAAGGTGTACAGCGGTGAGTCTTCCGGCAGCACCTCGGGCTCGGTGGTGTCGAGGAAGGCGAACAGCCGGCCGCGGCTCAGCTCCGTTTCCAGTGCCAGCGGCTCGATCAGGGCGCCACGGGCGGTGTTCACCAGCGTGGCGCCGTCCTTCATCAGCGCGAGCTCGCGCGCCCCCAGCATGTGCCGGGTCTCCGGCAGCAGCGGGGCGTGCAGAGACACCACGTCTGAACGCGACAGCAGCTCCGATAGGGTCACCTTGGACACCCGCATCTCCCGCGCCGCCAGCGGCGGCACGTACGGGTCGTAGAGCAGCACGTCCAGGTCGAACCGGTTCAGGTGGCGAATCACCAGGCGCCCGACGTGAGACGCGCCGACGATGCCGACGGTCTTGCGGTAGTTGCCGACGTCCGGCGCCTCGCGGGTCCACGGCGCCCGGTTCTCGCGCACCTCCCGGTAGACGCGGCTGAGCTGCACCACCTTCTTGTTGGCGAACAGGATGGCCGCCAGCGCGTATTCGGCCACCGGCACGGCGTTGGCCGCCACGGCGTTGGTGACGAGCACGCCGCGGCGCCAGACGGCGTCGTCGAGAAACCCCTTGACGCTGCCGGCGAGGTGCGCGATGAGGCGGAGCTTCGGCATCTTCTCCACCGCCTCCGGCCCCACCGGCGGACATCCCCAACTGGTGACGAGCACCTCGATCTTCCCCAGCTCGCTGCCCAGCTCGTCGAGGCTTCTGTGCGGCTGCCGGCTCACCAGGTCCACCACGCCGGCCAGCCGATCGAGATGATCGTCGCGGATGAGCTCGTCCCACACCACGGGGTGCATGACGAGCGCGGTGCGCAGCATTTTGGCCATGGCCGACAGAATACCCCATAATTCCCCGGGTCAAGCTCAGCAGAATCACGAGAGCCTTCATGAGGGAATCCGCCGCCCAGTCGATGCTCGACACCATGGCGCGCATGCAGGAGGCCCATAACCGCCAGGTACATCCCGACTGGCGGGTTCAGGGGTATCCCTACTACCGGGCGGTGTGGGTCGAGTGCGCAGAGCTGCTTGATCATTTCGGCTGGAAGTGGTGGAAACATCAACAGCCGGAGCTGGACCAGGTGAAGCTCGAGGTGGTGGACATCTGGCACTTCGGGCTCTCCGATCTCATGCGCGCGAACGCCCTGAACGCGAGCCTGGCGCGGCAGCTCATGGCCGTGCCCGCGGCCGCGGAGACCAGCGGCGAAGACGCCTTCCGCCTGGCGGTGGAAGCGCTGGCCCAGCAGACCCTGAGTGACCGGCTGTTCGCCATGGCGCCGTTCGTCGGCGTGCTCGAGACGCTGCCCATGGCCCTGCCGGAGCTGTTCCGCCTTTACGTGGGCAAGAACGTGCTCAATCACTTCCGCCAGGATCATGGCTACAAGACCGGCGAGTACAGGAAGCTCTGGCAGGGCAGGGAGGATAACGTCCACCTGGTGGAGATCCTCGACGCCCTCGACTGCACGCCGGACCAGGTGCCGGAGCGGCTTTATCAGGAGCTGGCGGCGCGGTACCGGCTGTAATGGCGGTTGCGGATAGTGCAGATCATGCAGATCGCGACCAGGAGGTCGCTCCCACAGATCGCGACCAGGAGGTCACTCCCACAGATCGCGACCAGGAGGTCACTCCCACGATCGCGACCGGAGGTCGCTCCCACAGGTCGCTCCCACACACAGGTCCGGTCAAGCCGAATCCAGCAGCCGCTGGTAGATCGCCAGCGTTTCGTGATCGAAGCACACGAACCGCACCAGCTCGAGGCTCTTCCGCTGGTGGCCGCGCACCGTCCCGACCGCGATCCGGGCGGCCGCGTCCGGCGGATAGCCGTATATACCGGTGCTGATGGCAGGAAACGCGATGCGCGCGACGCCGTGCTGCTCCGCCACGGCAAGTGAGGTCCGGTAGCAGGACTCGAGCAGGGTCGCCTCGCCGCGGCCGCCGCCGTGCCAGACCGGCCCCACGGTGTGGATCACGTATCGCGCCGGCAGACGGTAGCCGCCGGTGATTCTGGCTTCCCCGGTTGGGCAGCCGCCGATTCCACGGCACTCCCGCAGCAGCTCCGGGCCGGCGGCGCGGTGAATCGCGCCGTCCACGCCGCCGCCGCCGAGCAGCGACTGGTTGGCGGCGTTGACGATGGCCTCCACCGGCTCGGTGGTGATGTCGCCCCGGATCGCTTCGATCCGCAGGCCGGGATCGTGACGAGGTTCGCGTTCCGACATGGGCGGGCCACCTCCTGTCACCAAACGTTCACGGATTTGTCATCCAGCGATCACGGGTCCTCCGCAGAATTGCCGAAACCGCCCCTGGAGCGGCCGATGAGCGAATCGATTCTGCGACAACCCGGCAAGACCCACTACCGTACCATCTTTCTTTCCGACGTCCATCTGGGCACCCGTGGCTGTCAGGCCGAACGCCTGATCGACTTCCTGAAGGGGCATACCTGCGAGCGGCTTTACCTGGTGGGCGACATCATCGACGGCTGGCGCATGCGGTCGGGCGTGTACTGGCCCCAGCAGCACAGCAACGTGGTGCGACGCTTTCTGACCCTCGCCAAGCGGGGGACGAAGATCGTCTACGTCAGCGGAAATCACGACGAGTTCCTGCGCAAGTACTCGGATCTCACCATCGGCAATCTCGAGCTGGTGGACCAGGCGGTGCACGTCTCCGCCGCCGGCGAGCGGCTGCTGGTGGTGCACGGCGACGAGTACGACGTCGTCACCCGCTACCACCGCTGGGTGGCCTTCCTGGGAGACCAGGGCTACACGGTGCTGCTGCAGCTGAACCGGCACTTCAACGCTTTGCGCAGCCGCCTGGGGTACGGCTACTGGTCGCTGGCGGCGTGGATCAAGCATCGGGTGAAACGGGCGGTCAGCTTCATCAGCGAGTACGAGGAAGCGCTCGTTCACCAGTGCCGAAAGCAGGGATACGACGGCGTGATCTGCGGCCACATCCACCACGCTGAGATCCGCGAGCTGGACGGCATCGGTTACATGAACTGCGGCGACTGGGTGGAGAGCTGCACGGCACTGGTGGAGGACAGCGCCGGCAACTTCCGCATCCTCGACTGGAGCGGCGGCGCCGGCCAGCCGGCCGGGATCGTGCCGCTGGCGGACCCGCGGACCGTGGCCGACGCGGTGCCGAGGCGGGCCAGCGCATGAAGCGGCTGCTGCTTGTCACGGACGCCTGGCACCCGCAGACCAACGGCGTGGTCACCACCCTGGAGGCAGTGACGGGCCATCTGCCGGCGCTCGGCTATCAGGTCACCGTGCTGCATCCGGGCCTGTTTGCTACGGTGCCGATGCCGAGTTACCCGGAGATCCGGGTGGTGCGCGAGCCCTGGAAGCTGGCGGCGAAGATCGAGCAGATCCGGGCGCATACGGTGCACCTGGCCACCGAAGGCCCGCTTGGCCTCGCCGCCCGGCGTTATCTCAGCCGTCGCGGCCTGCCGTTCACCACCTCGCTTCACACCAAGTTTCCCGAGTACGTGCGACAGCGGGTCGGGCTCCCGCTGGCGGTCGGCTACCACTACCTGCGCTGGTTCCACCGGCCCGCGGCGGCGGTGCTGTGCACCACCGAATCCCATTACCGAGAGCTTCGGCGCTGGGGCATGGGCAACCTCGTGGTGTGGGGACGGGGGGTCGACTGTGAGCGCTTCGCGCCGCGTCCCAGGCGTCCGCGCGCCCGACCGCAATTGCTGTACCTAGGACGGGTGGCGGTGGAGAAGAACATCGAAGCCTTCCTCGACCTCGACCTCGACTTCGACGCCGACAAGGTGGTGGTAGGCGACGGCCCCGCCAGGGCGGAGCTGGAACGCCGTTACCCCGGCGTGCGTTGGCTCGGCTACCGCCATGGTCAGGCGCTGGTGGAGGCGTACGCCGATGCCGACGTCATGGTGTTCCCGTCCCGCACCGACACCTTCGGTCTGGTGATGCTGGAAGCCATGGCCTGCGGCACGCCTGTGGCTGCCTACCCGGTAACCGGACCGCAGGACGTGGTGACGCCCGGGGTGACCGGCAGTCTGCAATGGGATCTGGGCGCGGCGGTGGTAGAAGCGCTCTCGGTGGATCGGGAAGGCTGCCGGGGGTACGCCGTGACCCAGGACTGGCGGCGGGTGGCCGAGCGGCTGGTGATCTTTCTCGACCTCGCTGCCGTCGCCGGCGGGACCGCTACGCGCGCCGCCTGAGCGGAGCCAGCCGTTCGCTCCGGCGCCTTCCGCCGGCTATCCTCCTGCCCGATGGTGGGTTACGCCGACAGTGGAGGCGATGCTGCGGCGCTGGCTGAGCTGACGCGCCGTCTGACCGACTGGCGCCCCGATCAGGTCGGCACCCTGATGTTCCTGCGCCGCGGCCCGGAGGTGCTGCTGATCGAGAAGCTGCGCGGCCACGGCGCCGGCCGGATCAACGGCCCCGGCGGCAAACCGGAGCCCGCTGAGACGCCCGTCGACTGTGCGATCCGCGAGACGGTGGAGGAAGTAGGCGTGCGGCCACTGGACCCCCGGCTTGCGGGTGTGTTCCGCTTCGTCGACGAGGAGGACGCCGATTGGCTCGGCTACGTCTACCTCGCCCGGTCGTTCGTCGGCACGCCGACGGCCACGGCGGAAGCGGTCCCGGAGTGGCATAGGGCGGACGCGCTGCCGTTCGAGCGGATGTGGGATGACGACCGCCACTGGCTGCCGCGGGTGCTGGCCGGCGAGCGGGTCGAGGGAAACTTCCTGTTTCGTCGCGGCGTGCTCGTGGCCTACCGGCTCCGCGCCCTCGGCAAGGACGAGCCGTTCAGCTTCGGCTGAACGGGGCGGTCAGGCGGACGCGCAGCTGCCCCCGCCGAGCACGCAGAATTTCGCGCAATGCGGATGGTTGAGCGCCACCGTGCCCAGCGCGTCGGCCAGCCGCGGGCCGAGCTCGAAGCGGGGATCGTAGGGCAGCAGGGTGCAGGCCACCACCGCCGGCGCCTCGGCGCCCTTGCGTTTCACCACCATCCGCGAGCTGGCGCACATCACGTCGTTCGGATTCACGCCGAGGATCCCCCAGCAGGCCTCGGTGATCTCTGGCACCGGAGCCGTCGCGTCCATCTCGGGGAACAGCACCAGCGCCTCGCGATCCTCGGCGTCCACCGGAATACCTTCGGCCTCGAACAGCCGGGCGAATCCTGCCCGCAACGTCGCCTCGTCTTCGCCCCAGCGGGTGCGTCCGGCCACGTGGACGCGGAAACCGCAGTCGGCCAGCCAGCGCAGCCCCTCGATCATCGGTTTCCAGGAGCGGCGGCCCCGCTCTTCCTGGTGCAGCTCCGGGCGGAAGTGGTCGACGGAGACCCGCAGCACCAGCCGCGCGCCGAACCGCTCGTTCAGAGCCAGCAGCGCCGGCGCGCACTTGCGCATCGGCTTCATGGCGTTGGTGAGCACCAGCGCCTGGTAACCGGCTGCAAGGGTGTCCGCGAGCATGTCCATGAAGTCGGGATTCATGAACGGCTCGCCGCCGGTGAAGCCGACGGTCGTCGTGCCGTGACCCAGCACGGCGAGCTCGTCCAGGTAGCGCCGCACCTCGCCGCGACCGATGTAGCTCAGCCGGTCGTTGCGCGGGCTCGACTCGATATAGCAGTTCTCACAAGTGAGGTTGCACAGGGTGCCGGTGTTGATCCACAGGGTATCCAGCCGCTCGAGGGTCACCTTGCCGCGGGGACTGCCGTCGGCGGTCCAGTCCGGATCGACGAACCTGCCGGCGAATTCCCGCGAGATCAGCGCGTCGCTCACCTTGCTCTCCTCAATGCTCGGGCAGTTCGACTCGTCGCGGCGCCGCAGGTTCGACGCCCAACGGTAGCGTTCGGTTATGATGGGCCGGCAAGGAGGCAAGGCCCATGCGCATCGGCATATCGGTTTCCTCGAGTTATCGGGTGGACGATCCCCGCGCCGGGGCGCGCTATATGGTGGAGCGGGCCCGAACCGCCGCCCGAGCCAACCTCGACAGCCTGTTCGTCGGCGACCACCACGTCACCCCGGCGCCCTACTTTCAGAACTCGCCCATGCTCGGCCGGATGCTGGCCGAGTGGGGCGACCGGCCGGCCGGCGCTCTGTATCTGCTGCCGCTGTGGAACCCGGTGCTGCTCGCAGAGCAGGTGGCCACCCTCGCCGCCATCGCGCCGGGCCGGTTCATCCTGCAGTGCGGGCTGGGTGGTGACAAGCGCCAGAGCGCCGGCATGGGCGTGGACATGAAGCACCGGGCCGCCATGTTCGAGCTGGCCCTCGACACCATGCGCGCGCTGTGGCGCGGCGAGGAGGTGACCCTCGATCGCTTCTGGCCGGTGTCCCGGGCGCGGATCTCGCCGCTGCCGGCAGAGCCGGTGGAGGTCTGGATCGGTGCCATGGCCACGCCCGCCATCAATCGTACCGCGCGCATGGCGGAAGGCTGGCTGGCCTCCCCCGGACTCACCCGCACCCAGGCGACGGACGCCCTGAACGTCTACCGGCAGGCCTGTGCCGAGCACGGCCGCACGCCCACCGCCGTCGCCATCCGCCGCGACGTGCTGGTCGGCGAAACCAGCCAGTCCGCGCGTTCTGCGGTGGCGCCCTATGTCGAAGGCGGCTACCGGGGCTTCCCGGAGGACGCGCTGCTGGTGGGATCGGTGGCTGAGGTGGCGGACGAGATGGCCGCTTACCAGGAGCTCGGCTTCACCGACGTCATCGTCCGCAATATCAGCGCCGATCAGAGCGAGGCGCTCGCGACCATCGAGCGGCTCGGCGCCGTGAAATCCGCTCTCGGATGAACGACGGCCCCGAGCCGGACGACTGGCTGGCCTGGGCCCAGCGGCTGCGGGCCATTGCCCAGACCGGTCTCGCCTACAGCCAGGACGGCTACGACCTGGAGCGGTTCGAGGAGGTGGGCGCCATCGCGCGGCGGATGCTGGCCGCCGTCGCCGGCACGCCGCCCGGGCGTCTGGATGATATCTACCTGCCGGAGCGGGGATATCCCACGCCAAAGGTGGACGTCCGCGCCGGCGTGTTCCAGGAGGGTGAGCACGGCCGCCCGACCCGCGTGCTGCTGGTTCGGGAAGCCAGCGACGGCCGCTGGTCGCTGCCCGGCGGCTGGGCCGACGAGCACGACTCGCCCCGCCAGAGCATCGAGCGGGAGGTGCGGGAGGAATCCGGCTACGAGGTGAGGGCGGTGAAGCTCGCGGCGATCAAGGACCGCAGCCTCCACCCCTACCGGCCACGGCGGCTGGAGCGGATCTACAAGCTGTTCTTCGTCTGCGAGATCACCGGCGGCGCGCCGGCGCCGAGCCTGGAAACCACGGCGGCCGGATTCTTTGCCGTAGACGCCCTGCCGGAGCTGTCGCCCGGGCGTACCCTGCCGGCCGATATCGATCTACTGCAGCAGCACGACCGGGAGCGAACGCTCCCGGTGCACTTCGACTGACATGTGTGGGAGCGACCTCCCGGTCGCGATCGGGCGATGGCTCCCAAGCATCGCGACCGGGAGGTCGCTCCCACAGAGCTACCGCCGTGCCTGCGCGCTTGCCATCCGCTGTTGCAGCGCCGCGAACTCCTCGAGCTGCAGGCCGCCGTCTCCGTTGGCGTCCGCGGCCTTGAAGCCCTGCCCCAGGCGCTTCTTCATGTTGTCCGGCATCTCGCTCCAGGCAAGCTTGCCGTCCATGTCGGCGTCCATGAAGCCGAACCACTGATCGAGCTGTGAGCGCCGGTAGTCGTTGGTGGGATGGTCCGATGTCTCGTCGTCCCAGGCGAAGCAGAAGTCACCGAACAGCATCTCATCCCAGGACTGCAGCCCCCACGGCACATCCCGATTCGGGTCGGGGTTGGCCGGATTCTGGGTGGAATTGTCGTAGACGGTACGATGAATCAGCTTCGATCCCGCCGGCACGTGCTTGGGCTCGACGAAGTCGTAGCCGCGCTGCCAGTTGAAGTTGTAGTTGGGCACCGACAACAGCAGCTCGGTGTGGCCGTCCGGGTACTGAAGCTCGAACGTCGACGCTTTGCCCCGGTAGTGGGAGTGCGGGAACAGCGTGTAGAGGACGGCGTCGCGCTCGAACGGGTAGTAGGCAGCTTCCTCGTGCGCCTTGTCGCCGGCGGGAATCCGAATGGTGGGGTCGAGCACCACCTGGTTGCGCAGGAACTTCTTGGGCCTGGTCTTGGCGAAGTACAGGCCGAGCCGCGTCACGTCCCTGACCGCCTTGCCCACCGGCGTGTAGTGCATCTGGAACTGATAGGCGCCGCCTGGCGGCACGTAGACGCCGGTGCCCTCGGGCATGACGTAGGACTCGGCGCCGGGCGCGTAGCCGACGATGAAATTCTCGAACACGCTGGCCTCGTTCTCGCCGGCGTTGGGATCGTAGTGCTCGGACGAGCCCGCGAGCACGTGATGCACCACCGCCCGGTCTCCCGGAATCACCGTGGCGGCCCGGATCCAGACGCCGTGGTCCAACGGGTTCGGCACCGCCGGGAACTGATAGTCCACCACGCCCGCGGCCGGCACGTCGAAAGCCGGCAGCTCGATCACCATGTCCGGTTTGCCGAGCGGCCAGTTGCTGGTGATGGGCTTCACGTCATTAGCGAGCGGATCGGGCCCGTCACCGCGAGGGCTGCCGGCATCGATCCAGTGCACGAGGGTCTGCTTCTGGTCGACGGTGAGGCCCCGGTCACCCTGCCAGTGGCCCACGTGTGGGTCGGCGAACCACGGCGGCATGCGTCTGGTCATGAGCACCTCACGAATCATCGGCGAGAAGCCGCGCACCATGTCGAAGCTGGTCATGGCCCAGGGGCCGATGCCGCCCGGGCTGTGGCAGATCGTGCACTTCTGCTCGAGCAGAGGCGCGATGGTCTTGCTGTAGCTGATGCTCGCGAAGTCCTGGTGGGCGGAGGGAAAGTTGATCAGGCAGCCCACGGCGTCGCGCTGGACCACCTCCACCGGCTTGCCGGCCAGCACGGCGTCCAGGGTATCGGCCAGGTAAAAGTGCTCGGGCGCCTTCTTCTGGATCTCGTAGGTGAGCCGGTCGTGCATGGGGCCGCGATACACCAGATCCCACGTCCGAGGATCGATCACGAATACCTCGGCGGTCCGGATCACCCCCAGGGTCTCGCCCACGAGCTGGGTGTCGTCGACCAGGATGGGCAGGTCGATGCCATACTCCTTCGCTTCCCGGGCGATGCTCGCCCGGGTGTCCTGGAGGTTGCTGTTCAGCATGAAGAAGCGCACACCCTTGGGTGTGTACTTCTGCTCGAGCGCCTCGAAGTCGTGGATGGCATTGCGCACGATGGGGCAGCCGTTGCCCTGCACCATGATGACGATGGCGCTGGCGTCGCTGTTGTAATAGAGCTCGTGGGAGTGACCGTTCTGGTCGAGCAGCTTGAAGTTCGCCACCCGCTCGGCCAGCGCTGCAGCAGGCAGGGCGAGCAACAACGCGGCGCACAGCGCGCCCGCTCCGGTGATGCGGTTTCGCGACATGGCGGTGACCTCTCTCCTGATCGGCGTCAACTTTACGCTGGATGCATGGCGTGCGCCAGCTTGGTGCCCGTGGGACCAGTGTGCCCCGTGTCACCTGTATGACCGATGTGACCTTGTGGGAGCGACCTCCCGGTCGCGAAAGGAATCGGCATCACGGCCCGGCGGCCACTCCCACTCCTCCAGTCACGCGCCAGCCGGGCTGTCCCAGTCGTGCAGACGCCGCCAGAGAATGGTGCCGCCGGCCACCGCCACCGGCACGAACAGGAAGTTCAGCAGAGGAATGGCGAACGCCACCGTGGCACAGGCGCCGTAGCCGAGGGCGGCGCCGCGGTGGCGCTGCAGGAGCTCGATGGTGTGGCGGAACGGACGTCCGCGGTTCTCGACCGGGTAGTCGCAGAACTCGACCGCCATGGTCCAGGCGCCGAACAGGAACCACAGCAGGGGCGCTACCGCGTTGATCAGAGGAATGAAGGTGAGCAGGAACACGGCTGCCAGCCGCGGCAGGTGGTAGCCGAGCTTCCTGAGCTCGCGGCCCAGCGCACTGACGGCGCCTTGCCAGAAGCTCGGCGGTTCCGGTGGAGCGCCGGCGAACTCGGTCCGCTCCACGGCGATGGACAGATCGCCGAGGAACGGGCTCGCGATCAGCGCCGCCACCAGCCCCAGCAGCCAGGCGCCCACCAGGATGCACAGCACGTACAAAATGGGCGTCAGGATCAGGGTCAGGAAGTCGAGCCAGCGGGGCAGCCAGTGAGCGAGCCAGGTGGTGAGCTCGTCGATGTAGCCGAACGTCACCACCAAGCCGCCGGCGATGACGATCAGGCTCACCAGCGCCGGCAGCCAGGTGTAGCGGCGCATCCCCGGCGCGCGCGCGACCCGGGCGCCATCGAAGAACGCGCGAACGCCGTGGACGAAGCTCAACCGGTAACCTCGTCCACGGCCTCCGCCAGCACGCCGACGATGGTCTCCACCTCGTCGTCGCCGATGATGAACGGCGGTCCCATGCAGACGATGTCGCGCACCTCGCCGGTGCCGCCGCCGTAGAAGAACACGCCCTTGCCCAGGGCGTGGCCGACGATACGGTTCGAGACGTGGTCGTTCTCCGGGTAGGGCTCCAGAGTATCCCGGTCACGCACCACCTCGATGGCCAGCAGCAGCCCGCGGCCGCGGACCTCCGCCACGTGGGGATGATCGGCGAACGTCTCTTCCAGCCGCCGTTTCAGCCGCGCGCCGATCTCCGCCGCCCGCGGTACCAGCTTTTCTTCGGTGAGAATCGAGAGCACCTCGGCGGCCGCCGCGCATGCAGCGGGATGGGCACCGAAGGTATGAAACATCACCCCCATGCCGGCATCCGCCAGCGCGGTGCCGATGGCGTCGGAGGCATACACCCCGCCGAGGGGCGCGTAGCCCCCGGCGAGCCCTTTGCCCGCCACCAGGATGTCCGGCTCGATGGGCCAGTGCTGGTAGGCGAATGGCGTGCCGGTGCGGCCGAAGCCGGTCATGACCTCGTCCAGCACCAGCAGAATGCCGTGGCGGTCGCACAGCGCGCGCACTTCCGGCCAATAAGACTCCGGGGGCACGAGGGCGCCGCCGCTGGAGCCGGTGATGGGCTCCGCTACCAGGGCGGCGATCGTGTCCGGACCCTCGGCCTCGATGGTGGTCTTCAGATCGTCGACGTAGAAGCGCCCGGCGTCCGGATGATGGGGGCCCAGCGGGCACCGCAGAGGGTAGGGGGTGGCCACGTGGGGATAGCTCACCAGCGCGTGCTCGAGCCCGCGTTTGCGGGCTGGATGGCCGGACAGGGCCGTGGTCGCGACGGTGGTGCCGTGATAGGAAATGCTGCGGGCGATGACCTTGCGCCGTTCCGGCGCGCCGACGGCCGCCTGGTACTGGAGCGCCATCTTCATGGCCGCTTCCACCGCCTCCGATCCGCCGGAGGTGACGTGTATGCGCGACAGCCGCTCGGGCAGCCAGTCGCGGCCGAGGATTTCCACCAGCGCCTGCCGGGACGGCGTGACCCACGGCGGCACCACGTAGGTGCATTCCCGGACTGCCTGCGCCACCCGGTCCGCCACCCGTGCCCGGCCGTGCCCGATGTTGGCGACGATGGCGCCGCCTGCGGCGTCCAGCAGCCGGCGGCCGTCGTCGCTGAAGAGGTACGCGCCTTCCGCGCGGACGATGGTGGGTGTCGGCGTACGCAGGAACGGCCAGTTGACCTGATTCTCGCGATCAGCAGGGCTCATGGGGACGTCTCCATTTGGTTTTCCTGGCGCAGTGGCGGCCGCGGCGCCGGTTGGATATAGGCGCGGCCGGCGCGGTACAGGGCCAGCCGCCGCTCGAGGCCGGCGCGACCCCACGTGGCGCCGCCGGCATCGTGACGGGCGGCTTCGATGGCGCGGCCGGCCGCGGCAACGGCCGCGTCGAAATTCCCGGCGGCTGCCCAGGCCGCGGCCAGAGTGTCGAGATATTGCCAGCGCCCGCTGACGAGCGCGATGGGCCGGATCAGAGCCACCGCCCGCCGGCCATCCCGGAGTTCCGGCTGGTCGGCGGTGGCCAGCAGCCACGCCAGGTCGTTGCGGGCGGTGACGCTGCCGCCGTCCACGGCGCGTTGGAAATAGCCGATGGCCCGCTGCAGGTTCCTGGGCACGGTGATGCCGCCGTAGTAGTACTCGCCGAGGGTCTGGTTGGCCTCGGCATGGTCCTGCCGCGCCGCTTCCGCCAGCAACTCGACCACCCGCGGGGCGTCGACGTGCTCGTAGGTGAGGGCGAGCCGGTACTGGGCGTCGGCGATGCCGGCGCGGGCGGCTGCCTGGAGCCACGGCCGGGCGCGGTCGACCTGCACGGGAACCGTGTCCAGATAGATGCTGCCCAGCAAAAGGGCCGCGTAGGGGTCGCCATTCTGCGCCGCCGCGTTCAGCCACTCGAGCAGCCCGCGCGAGGCGCGGCCGTCGGCGCCTCTGAACAACGGCCCGGCGTATTTGAGGCCCGTGGGCAGGTCGAGCAGGCCGGACGACACCCGGTCGCCGTTCCACAGACCGCTTATGTCGATTCCGCTGCGGGCATGGCGCTGGCCGGGCCCCAGAATGTGATCGAGCTCCCAGCGGCCGTCGTGGTACGAGCCGTCGGCGCGGATCTCGAGGCCCTGCCCCTGCCGGTGACCGCCCTGCCAGTCGCCGAGATAGCTGCTCCCGTCGGGACGCTGCTCACGGCCGAAGCCCTGCCGGCGGCCATCCACCCAGGTGCCTTCGTAGACCAGCCCGGGCGGGCCTTCGGCCCGGCCGTAGCCGTCGCGCGTGCCGTGCCGCACGGCTCCCTGGTAGGCGGCGCCGTCAGGCGCGGAAAACCGACCGAAGCCGTGCGGTTCGTCGAAGGCCCAGTCGCCTTGGTAGCGGGTGCCGTCCGGCGACCGGTATCGACCGTAGCCGGCGCGGAGCCCCCGTTGCCAGTCGCCGCGGTAGCGGCCGCCGTCAGCGCCTTCGAACACGCCGACGCCGTCGGGCGGGTCGGCCGACCAGTGGCCCCGATAGACGCCGTCCGGGCCCGTGAGCGTGCCGGTGCCCTGTCGTTTGCCGTCGACGAATTCCCCCACGTAGCGTCGGCCGGAGGCTTCGAGCAACTCACCTGTACCGTTATGCCGGCCCTGGTGCCATTGCCCGCGGTAGCAGGTGCCGTCGGGCAGGGTCTGCTCGCCCCGGCCCTCGGGTGCCCCATCCGCCCAGCCTCCGCGGTAGGTTCTGCCGTCAGGCCACTGGAGTACGACCTCGCCGCGGTAGGTCATCCGTCCCGGATAGACGGACACGCGGTGCCCGGACGGCAGGGTCAGCATCGCAGCCTCGGGGTCGCCGGCCGGCGCTGCAGGCACACCGTCGGGCAAGGTCGTGCAGGCGGCGAGCAGCAAGGTGGCAGCGACCGCTGCGGCCGCGGCCATTCGGCTCAGTGAACGGTGGCAGCGCCCGTAGCAGCAAGCGCCCGCGCGGCATGACGGCTGGGTTGGCATCGCCAGGCAATCTAAAGCCAAAGCCATCTCATGACAAAACTCAAAGCGTTTGGGTAAAGTGACGGCCGGTTGCGAAGTACGGTCGGAGAGGGCGCATGGCGAACGGTCAGGTGGAAGGCATCAAGCAGGATTCGGTGACGCCGTGGCTCGCCGCGCACATTGCCGGCCTCGAGCCGCCGCTCACGTTCACCTTGGTCGCCGGCGGCCGCTCCAACCTGACGTTCCGGTTCACCGACGCCAACGGCGCCGCCTACGTGCTGCGGCGCCCGCCGCTCGGTCACGTGCTGGAGAGCGCTCACGATATGGCCCGCGAGCACCGCATCATCTCGGCGCTGGCCGGCAGCGTCGTGCCGGTGCCGGCGACCCACGCGCTCTGCGAAGACCCGGAGGTCAACGGCGCGCCGTTCTACGTCATGTCGTTCGTGGAGGGGCAGGTGCTGCACGACGCCGAGGCGGCATCCCACGTCCCCGAGGCGGAGCGGCAGCGCCTCGGCACGCACGTGGTCGAGGTGCTGACCGGCCTGCACCTGCTCGATCCGGATGCGGTGGGCCTCGGTGACCTGGGAAGGCGCGAGGCCTATCTGGCGCGGCAGCTCAAGCGCTGGAACCGGCAGTGGGAGGCCACTAAAACCCATGAGATTCCGGAGATGGAGGAAACCTCGCGGCTGCTCGAGGAACAGATGCCGGAGCAGGTGGGCGCCACCATCGTCCACGGCGACTATCGGCTCGGCAACATGATCTCCGGCGGCGGGCGGATCCGCGCGGTGCTCGACTGGGAACTGTGCACCCTGGGCGATCCGCTGGCCGACGTCGGCTACCTGCTGAATTCCTGGATCGAGCCCGGTGAAGGCGCGGTGCCCGTGGCCCCCACCTCCGTGGGCGGGTTCCCGGGCCGCGACGAGATCTGCGCGCGTTACCAGCAGGCCACCGGCCGGGATCTGGGCGCCATCAACTACTACCGGGCGTTCTCCCACTGGCGGCTGGCCGCCATTGGCCAGGGCGTCTACAAACGCTATCTGGTCGGTGCCATGGGCGACACCGCCGGCATGGATCTCGACGCCTACAAGGAAAGCGTCCAGCAGCGCGCCGCCGCAGCACTCGAGCTCCTCACCACCTGACTGGGGGAGCCCTCAGCGCGACCGTGTTTCATGAAAGCGGCGTCCGGCCGCGATGCCCCCCGCGACGGTCAGAGCGCCAGCCGACCGATCAGCTCGCCATTCTGATCCACCGCCTCGACCCTTTGGAAATCCGCCCGCGGCAGCGCCACCACCAGGCAGGGGTCGGTGACCATCTGGGCCAGCACCGCGCCGGGCGCCGGGACATGCCACTGCACCGACACCACCGCCGTGCGGTCGCGCCGGTGGGCGCCGTCGAGGGTGAGGGAATAGCCCGGCGTGGGCTGCGTTCCGCGGGAGATGGCCAGCAGCAGCGCGTCCTGATCGCCGGCGCCTGAGGCGGCCGTGGCCGGTGGGGTGTCACCGGCGCTGGATTGCTCGGTGTCGGCGCCGGGGCTGGCTCCGGGGGTCATCTGCAGCAACCGTCCGCCGCGAATGGCGGCGATCCGGGCGTAGCTCACTTCGGTGACACCCTGGGCGAGACCCCGGCATTGGTTGTACGAGAGCACGGTGGTGGCTTCGATGCCGGCGTCGCCGGCGCAGGCAGTGGTGAGGATGAGCAGGGCGAGGGTGGCGGCGCGGAGCGAGGCTCGGGCCTGATCGCGACCGGGAGGTCGCTCCCACGGGGCATCGCGACCGGGAGGTCGCTCCCACAGGGCATCGCGACCGGGAGGTCGCTCCCACGGGGCATCGCGACCGGGAGGTCGCTCCCACGGGGCATCGCGACCGGGAGGTCGCTCCCACAGGGCATCGCGACCGGGAGGTCGCTCCCACGGGGCATCGCGACCGGGAGGTCGCTCCCACAGGGCATCGCGACCGGGAGGTCGCTCCCACAGGGCATCGCGACCGGGAGGTCGCTCCCACAGGGCATCGCGACCGGGAGGTCGCTCCCACGGGGCGTTGTGACACTCTGAGCCTCGCCTCATGGCCGGCGGTCTCTGCGAGGGAGCGTGATGCCCTTGGCGCCGCCCCCGGGGCCGGCGTTGGCCGCAGCGCCCGTGGGCGTGGCGATGGAGCGGAACTCCGAGGCGAAGGTCAGCCCGGTCAGGCCGGAGGACTGGCTGCCTTCAACGTGAATGATGGCCGGGGTGGAGAGGTTCGGATACGCGCCGCACGCCTCGCCACCATCGCAGATGGTGTCGTCGTCGTTCAGATCGGTACCGGAGAACAGGCGGTAGTCGCCCGGCGGCACGTCCTGCAGGAGGAATCGGTACTCGCCGTTGTGGGCGGTCACCGTATCCAGCGCCACGGAGTCGGTGCGATCCGGCGTCGTCAGTACCACATACTGCTGGCCGGCATCGGCGGTGGCGTCGGCGCTCACCACCTGCATTACCACTTGGATGTGGGCAGGCGACACGGTTGGGTCGGGAGATTCGACGGTGATGGTGGCCCGATACGAGCCGTCCGGCAGGGTGCTGCGATCCACCACGGCCTGATATTGGCCGAAGCCGTCCGCTGTGGCTGGGCCCTGGGTGACGCTGAGCCAGTCGGCGTCGTCGCTGACGCTGACGGTGGTGGCTACGTCCCCCACGTTGCTCACGGAAAAGTCGAATGCTCGGGTGAATTGCTGGAAGTCCAGCGTGCTGGCGGAGACGGAGATGATCGCGGGCACCTCCACGCCGTTCATGAGGCTCTCGGCCTCCAGCACTGACTGATAGGCGTCGATGATGCCCCAACCGTAGTGATCGTCGCGGTCAGGCGCGCCGGCGTCGCGGGTGAGGCGTTCCTGCTGCAACAGGGCATCGAACTCGGCCGGCGTCATCTGCGGATAGACGGACTTCATCAGGGCGATGACGCCGGAGACGTGCGGAGCCGCCATGGACGTGCCCGCGAGGTAGCCGTAGCCGTATTCGAGCTGGTCACCGGCACCCTGGCCGAGGGTGGAGAGGATCGGGGCTACGCTCCCGCCGCCGGGAGCCGTGACGTCGATGAAGGTGCCGAAGTTGGAGTACCCGGCGACCTGGTCGTCGATGGTGCTGGCGGCCACCGAGACGACTCCGTCGTAGGACGCGGGATAACTGGGAATGTTGCTCCCCGAGTTGCCCGCGCTCGCCACCAGGAACACCCCCTGGGTCCGCACGTCGTTCAGGGTCTGCTGCTCCGCCTCGGAATAGAAATCGCTTCCCAGACTCATGTTCACGATATCGGCCCGCACCGGCGGTATGGTTCCCGAGACGTTGCTGAGCCCGGCCGCGTAGCGCACCGCCTGCATGACGTCGAAGGTGGTTCCGCCGTCGATGCCAAGGGCTCGCACCGGCATGATGCGCGCTCCCCAGGACACGCCGGCGACGCCTCCGGCGTTGTCGGTGGCCGCTGCTGCAATGCCAGCCACGTGAGTGCCGTGATAGCTGCCGCTGGCGGCGCCGTCGGCATTGTCACCCGGGTCGTCGGGGTTCGGGTCGATGCCGTCTCCGTCGTTCGCCCGCTGCGGGTCCGCGACGAAGTCGTAACCGATGACTCCGCCGCTCGCGTTCCGCAGCAGCTTGCCGGTGAGATCGGGATGATGGAGCAGCACGCCCGTGTCGACCACCGCGATCACGACCGGAGTGCCGCTCTTGCCGGTCGTGACGTCCCAGGCCTGGGGCAGGTGAATGTGCTCGTAGTTCCACTGCTGGGCGTACAGCGGATCGTTGGGGATTTGCATGGGCTTGCGCAGCACGTTGACCTCGACCACGGACATGTGCTGCTGCACGTGCAGATATCGCGCGGCCAGCAGGGTGCGGTAGCGCTCGGCATCGGCAGCGGAAATGGTCGCGCCGGGCGGCAGATGCAGCTCGGGCAAGGCGAGGTCGGGAGCCGGCGCGGCGAGATTCGAAGACGTCAGCCGGTTGCCGCGGCCACCCGCCCGGCGGACGCGGTAGCGGTGCACCAGGCCCCTGCGCCGTGCGGCCACCAGCACGTCGCCGGGCACGAATGGGTCGGACAGCCGCTTGGCTCTTCGCCTGAGGCTGGTGACACCGCTGTCCTTCGCAATGCTGAGCACATAGTTGCTGGCCCCGCTCACCGCCTTCACGTGCACGAAGAAATCGCCGCTGCCGGGTGCCGACAGATCCTCGGTGGGGTCGTTCATGGGATCGGGTGAGATGGAGGCCCCCAGCATCCGGGGCTGCGGCTCGTCACTGTAGATCTCGAGGTCCAGGTCCGCGCCAGGATCGCCGATCGACAACACCAGGCGCTCGTCGCCATTCAGATGGACTGCGAAGAAGTCGTCGACGTCGCCGCTGTCATGGAAGGTGCCGGTGACGGAGCCGCTGCCGGGGACGTTGACAAAGCCACCGAGCAGCAACGGATTTCCCACCACCTGGGCGGTGCCGAAGGAGTTGTTGGGCACCGGCCTGGTGAACCGGTCGTTGACGTCGGAGTCGACTCGGGTGTTGGGGCCGATCTGCACCACGCCCGATATCGTGGCGCCGCTCACCCGAATGGACTGGGTGGCCGAGCCGCTGAGGCCGCCGTCGTCGGTGACCCGCAAGGTTGCCGTGTAGGAGCCGGGATCGCTGTAGGTGTGGGAGACCCGCATCCCCGTGGCGGCCGCCGAGGCGTCACCAAAGTCCCATTGGAAGCTGGCGATGCTGCCGTCGGGGTCGCGGGAGTCGGCGCCGTCGAAGGTCACCGACAACGGTGCGGCCCCGTGATCGGTGCTGGCCACGATCACCGCCGTCGGCGCAACCGGCGCCGGCGGGGGACCGCTGTGGCCGCCGCCGCCACACGCCGACAGGGCGAACAGCATGAGCAGCCAAAGCCCGCCGTGACGGGCCGGTTCAGGTCGGCGACGGTCGATCATGGCGGCACTGCCGGGCGTCCACGTTGGCTGGCCCAAATGTGCGGCGGTTCCGCCACGGTGGCAAGCCTCGAGCGCCGGTGTTGTGAAGGATGCCCCGGTCGCTGCGGTGCGCCGGGGCGGATGCGGTGACCCCGAAAAGCAGAACGGCACCCGTTGGGGGGCGCCGTTCCTGCCCGGTCAGCCGGGCGCGGGATAAAAAAGGCGTGTCAGAAGTCGAGACCTCTGAGTGCAACTCCGTCTTCTGGGGGAAGGACACTTGAAAGGGAGGACTGCATGAAGTTGCTACACGCCTGAAACTCAAGTTGCCGACCATTATGTACAGTACAAACGGCGTGTCAACAGATTTTTTAAGTTTTTGTACAGATATTGTCCAGATCGTGCGGCGCAGCGGCCGCGGTTTCAGTTCGGCCGGGCCAGCAGCTGCTCCGCGTCCACCAGCGCCTCCAGCGCCAGCTCGAGCTGGGCCCGCGCCTGGGAGGTGTCCGTGTGGACCCGCTGGTACAGCCCGGGCTCTACCGCTTCGTCGGCGCACGCCAGGCTGAACTCGGCGAAGGCGTTCAAGCTGCTGATCAGCTCGACCAGGTGTCCGGGACAGCCGCTGGGGTCGCTGGCGCTGGCGGCGATGGCGATCAGCTCCTCGTCACTGAACCGGCGTACCGCTGCCCGAGCGGCGCGCAGCGGCATCCCCGCGGTGGTGGCCGCGGCGTGCTCGATCTCCTGCCAGCTGGTGGGCCAGGGGATGGTGGGGATGCCGAGCTCCTGGACGTCGGCCAGGTGCCGGGGCGTGGCGAACTGGTAGAGCGCGACGATCCGGGCGTCCGGCTGCAGGCGGTTGACGGCATGAATGCGCTCGGTGAGCAGCACGGGAAGCTGGATGACGATGACCTCGAGGGCCTCGACACCCGTCTGTTCTTCGAGAAAGGCGTCCAGGTTCGACCACCGGGCCCGTATGTCGAGCCGCGCGGGCTGCTCCTGCTGCTGCTCCAGAACCAGCAGATTGGGACCGATCAGGCCGGCGACGGCAGGGTGCAGGCGAGCCTGGCGCTGGGTGTTGAGGCGGCTGACGAGGCCCTCCTCGTCCAGATCCACCAGGGTGCTGATGGGGTGGCCCTGGTCGATCAGGCGTTTGATCAGCTGCAGGCGGTCGAGCTGCGTTTTGCTGTAGAAGCGGGTCTTGCCGGACTTGTGAGCCGGCTCGAGTCCGTAGCGCCGCTCCCAGGCGCGCAGCCGCTCCACCGCGATGCCGGTGAGATTGGCGATGGTGCCGATGCGGTACAGGTCGTCGTCCGTTTGCAAGACGCTGCCCAGGACAAGAACTCTACAGATTGTACAACCCGCGACCGGCTTGTCCAGGTTGACGGAACGGTACGCCGCGCTGTCCAGGACGACCGGGGAGGGGCGGCACCGCGAAGAGAAGGGGGAAGGCGTGGCGACAGCGCACGAGGCGCTGTCTTCGCGGCAAGGGAGGAAGGGGAGAGAGACACCGCGCCACGCCTGTTCTCGACCGGGCATCGCGTTACTGCTGCAGTGCACCGGTAGGACGGCGCGAATTCTACGGTTTTGCCGGTCTCCGACAAGGGTTCGCAGGCGTTTTTTTGTTACCAATTGTTGCACGGCAGCATGCATCGTGCGGCTGCTGCGGCCGGTCGCGGGAGGGGTAGGCCCGGGCTATTCACAAGGGCTTCTGCAGAGTCGAGAATGATTCGCCGCGTAAGGAACCGAAGGGCCGAACATGGACATCCGCGAGCTGACCGAGCGACTCGAGCCGTTCTGCCGGGAGCGCTACGGCGACCCCGGCGCTCGGGTATTCGACGTGGTGACCATGCCGGGTCACGCCGGGTTCGCCTACGGATTCCGGGTGGAATCCAGCGGCCAGGTGGATGCCTGGTTCATCCGCCTGCCGCCGCCCAACGTCAACTGGCGCGGGACGGCCGACGTGCTGCGCCAGGTGGCGGTGTTGAACGCCCTCGAGGGCACGACGGTGCCGCACTGCAGGGTGCAGTGGTCGGGGGACGATCTCGAGTGGTTCGGCTGTCCCTATTTCGTGGTGCCATGGCTCGAGGGGGACGTGCTGCGCCTGGGCCCGGGGGAGTGGGGGCAAAACCTGTCCGACGCCAAGCGTCTCGATCTCGGCCGTCAGGCCATGACCGCGCTCGCCGAGATTCACAAGGTGGACCCGGCTCGGGCCGGCTACCTGGGTGATCCGGTGCCGTTCGAAGAGGACGTGACCCGCTGGGACCGCTTCTACGAGCGAGCCGCCGATCCGGAGCGGCTCGCCAGGGTCCCGGAGGTTCGCCGGCAGCTGCTGGAACGCCTGCCGACGGATGCGCCGGTCGGCATCTTTCACGGCGACTTTCAGACGGCGAACCTGTTCTGCTCGAAGCAGGGCGATCTGCGCGCCGTCATCGATTGGGAGCTCACCGGCATCGGTGCGACTCTGAACGACGTCGGCTGGATTGCCACCTTCAGCGACCGCGAGGCCTGGCCGCAGGAGTCTGGTTCGCGCCCCATGTTCCTCGACCCCGACACCCTGGTCGGCCTTTACACCGAGGCCTGGGGCGCGCCGTTGCCGGATTTGAACTGGTTCCGCGCCCTGGCGGCCTACAAGTTCGCCATCATCACCGGCTTCAATCTGAGCCTGCACCGGCGCGGCAAGCGCCACGATCCCACGTGGGAAACCACCAAGCTGGCGATGACGCCGCTCGTCGATCGCGCCGCCGAGCTGCTATCCTGACGATTGCGTTCTGGTGTTCCTGCGTCCTTGCACAATGCCCGCGCGCTACTATCATTCAGCCACCAGCCAAGGCCTCTCGGATCGTCAACCATGTCAATGTTCGATAAGCGCAAAGACAACGAACCCTCTGTCGCGCCGACCGCGGTCAGCGCCCCGCCCGAGGAACGTCCCCGGGTCCAGGAATCCACCTCAAGAGGAACCGCCATGATCGGCAAGACCATCAGCATCAAGGGAGACATCACCGGTGAAGAGAACCTCGTCATCGAGGGCCGGGTGGACGGCACGATCCATCTGAAGAGCAACGATCTCACCATCGGTCAGTCCGGCCGAGTGAATGCCAACCTGACCGCGAACGTGGTGCGTATCGACGGCGAGGTGAAGGGTGATATCGTCGGCACCGAGAAGGTGGTGATCACCAAGACCGGTAAGGTGCAGGGGAACATCGTCGGTCCGAGGGTCACCCTGGAAGACGGTGCCAAGTTCAAGGGCAGCATCGACATGGACCCGAGCGGCGCCGACCGCGCCGGCACGCCGAAGGCGATGCCGGGCAGCAAGCCCATGGCGGTGGAAGGCAAGCCCAGCGAGGTTGCCAGCAAAGGCTGACGGCATCCCTTCTCTGCGCCCGCCGCGGAGTCGGGGGAGGATAGATGAAGACGAAACGCGACGGCACAGCGGAGGTGCCGCCCGATCTGTTGTCCTCCGCCGCGGGCGGTGAGATTCGCACGACGCAACTGTTGCCGCTGCTGCTCGAGCGTTTCGACCCCGCCCAGCCGATCACCGTGCTCGACGTCGGCTACGGCGTCGCCGAAACCGTCGAATTTTTCTCACGCTATTCCTGCCGGCTGTATTTCACCGGCTTGCTGGATGTGCCCGAGCTGGCGGAGTGCCCGGAGGACGACGCGGAGGCGTACTTCGACGAGGTATTCGAGCGGCTGTGCCGGTTTCCCCCGGACACCCGTTTCGATGTGTGTCTGCTGTGGGACTTCCTCAACTACCTGCCCGTGCCGGCGCTCCGGTCATTCAGTCGGGCCATCGACCCTTACCTGCATCGTCAGACCCACGGGCACGGCTTCGGCTCGTTCAAGGCCACGGCGCCGGCCATGGCCATGGCGCGGCCGGACACGGCGCTCACCTACGGCGTGCAGGACGTCAACAAGCTGGCGGTGCGGCCGCGTCCGCAAGCCGCGGCGCCGCGGTTTTCCCATTCCCGCGCTACCCTGGCCGAATCGCTGGTATGCTTCGAGATCGTCCGCGGCACGCTCTTGAAGGAAGGGGCCATGGAGCTGCTGCTGCAGGCGCGCTGAGCGCCGACCATGAGCGCGCCGCCCCGGAGCATGCCCCACATGACCGAAACGGCCGTGGTGGCCTTCACCACGTTCTTCGCGACCATCGGGCCACTTGACGTCGGGCCGGTGTTTGCGGCCATGACGCCATCGGCCTCCCCTGCGGCGCGGCGTCGCATGGCGCTCAGAGGCACCCTGATCGCCACAGCGATCCTGCTCACATTCGCGCTGGTCGGCGAGGCGTTGCTGGGCAGCCTCGGCATCTCCCTGGCCGCCCTCAGGGTGGCCGGCGGTATCCTGCTGCTGCTGATTGCCATCGACATGACCTTCGCCCGCACCTCCGGCGGCATTTCCACCACCGAGGAAGAAACCCGGGAGGGAGCGGGCAAAGCCGACGTGTCCGTCTTTCCGCTGGCGACGCCGCTGATCGCCGGCCCCGGCGCGATGGGGGCGGCCATACTGCTCATGGCCGACGCCGAGGGCGATCTGCTGCGTGAGGGCGTGGTGCTGGCGATGCTGCTTGCGGTGTTGCTCATCACCCTGGCGGGCCTGCTGCTCGCCAGCCGCCTGCAGCGCTACCTGGGCCTGACCGGGCTGCATGTGATCAGCCGTGTCTTCGGTGTGCTGCTGGCCGCGCTCGCCGTTCAGTTCATGTTCGACGGCATCGCCCAGAGTGGACTGCTGCCGACGACCGCGCCTCCTCCCGCCGCAGCAGTGAACCTGGGAGGCTAACTTCGCCACGCGAGACCAGACGCTGCCGGTCCTCTCAAGCCTCCCAACTCAACACCTCGCCTCCCTGTCCGAGCAGCACCGTGCCGGGAAACACCCGCAACCGCCATGGATCCAGCCGAAGCACGGCGAAGGCGTCGCAGGTGGGACCATCCCAGCCGGGAATGATGGCCGGATCGTAGCCGACGGGTTCCGGGGCCTCACGGAACAGGTTCCAGACTCGGATGCGGGTCTCATCGTCGAACGCCCACGCCGCCGCGCACTCGGCGAGGCAGGTGTCGTGGGACGGCGTCCAGTAGTTGACCGAGAGATAGGGGCTCGCCTCGAGGTGGGCGCGCTTCGTTGCGGTGGGGCTGGTGGCGACCCAGCCGGTCAGCCCCGATGCGTCCCATTCCCAGATCGGATGCAGGATCCGCGAACGCGGGCGGCCGTGGCGGTCGATGCTGGCGACGCTGGCCCAGACGATACGGTGCGCCATGGCCACGAACGCCGGGGCGACATCTGAGAGGTTCCTGATTGACGTGCTCACAGCTCTCCCCCTGAACTTCCAAAGTATTGCAGAACGCCTGAGGCTTAGACAGATGGTCGGCGATCAGGAAACTGCGCGGCGAAAGCCTCCGGCTCCAGATCGGCGCTGTTGGCGACGAAGCTGATGGTGTGGTAGTTGCCGCACAGGGCGAGTATCTCGAGCTGCTGCGCCAGAGCGAAACGTCGGCGGAAGGCATGGAGCGTAGGGGGCTGCATACGGCCGTGGGCGCAGAGCTCGTCGACGCCGCGGAGCAGGTCGCTGTCCTCGGCGTTCCAGCCGTCACTGTCCTCGTGCCCGGGCACCGTCGCGGCCACTTGCCCCGCGGTCAGCCCGGCGTGACTGGCGAACGCGGTGACGTGGACGCCCCATTCATACTCGCAGCCGTTGTTCGCGCAGACCCGGAGGATCACGATCTCCCGCTGCCGAAGGGTGAGCGGGCTGTCCCGGTCGAGCAGGTTCAGCGTGCCCTTTCGGAGGAACCGCAAGCTGTTGGCGAAGACGCGGAAGAGCTGCAGCAGGTAGCCGTTGCGTTTCGGATAGCCATCCAGCACCGCGGAAGCCTCCGGCGCAAGCGGGTCCGGCACCGGCGCCAGCACCTGAACGTCGTCTTCCATGGCCTCGCTCCCGCGCGCTTTCGTCTGCTACATTATGTGGAGCAGAATATGCTACATAAATGGTAGCAAGTCAAATGGCGGAGGGCACCTTGAACAAGCAGCCTGGAGCACCGGTCCGGGGATCGAGCACCGGGCGGCCGATCATGGTGCTGCTCGACGTGCTGGGACAGCGCTGGACGTTGCGGATCCTGTGGGAGCTGCGCGAGCAGCGCTGCACGTTCCGCAGCCTGCAGGAGCGGTGCGGCATGTCACCGACGGTGCTGAACCGGCGGCTGAAGGAGCTTCGCTCCCTGGAAATCGTCGATCACGCAGCGGGCGGCTACGGCCTTACCCGCTCCGGGCAGGAGCTCGGGGCCGAGCTCCTGCGGCTCACCGCCTGGGCGGAGCGCTGGGCGGCGTCGCTGACGACGCGCTGAGCCGCCGGGCGATGAAGTCCCGCATGAGGCGGATGCAGTCGTCGCTGGCGGGGGACGGCTGGTGGGCGAAGCCGTGGGGCTGGCCGGGAAAGAGCACGTACTCGAGATGGCCGCCCGCGTCCTGACAGGCCTCCAGCAGCGCCGTGGTCATGGGCCGCGGCACGTTGGCGTCTGCGCCCGGTTGCACGAGCAGCACCGCCGGCAGCGCCTGGGTGGCCTCACCGGACTGCACGATGCGGGCGATTCCGGCTGCGCCCATGGCCGCCTCGGTGAGGAAGTAGGCATCGTGGTACCCGGCCAGCTCTTCGCGTCCCGTTCCCCGCGCGTAGGCGTAGCGGTAGGCAGGATCGGACACCGGCCACAGACCGATCACGTAGCGCACCCGGGCGGATATCCGGTCCGCCGTGGACAGCGTGCCGTCCGGCAGGCGGATCGGCGTGCCGCGATGCGCCGCAGCGTCCGGCGTCACCCCGGCGAGCAATGCCAGATGTCCGCCCGAGGAGCTGCCGATCAGTCCGATGCTGTCGGGATCCACGGCGAGAGTGGAGGCGTGGGCCCGCAGGTAGCGCACGGCGGCGGCAACGTCCCTGGAGGCGGCCGGATGGTGGTGGTCGGGTCCCTGGCGGAAGTCCACGGCCAGCACGTAAAGCCCACTAGACGCCAGAGCATGGTCGTAGTGCTGACCCGCCGTGCGGTCGTGGAGATTCCACGCGCCGCCGTGGACCTCGATGGCGCCCGGCAGAACCGCGCCGGCACCACCGGCGGGGCGGTAGCTGCGGGCGTGCAGCGCGAGGTCGTTGACGACCGCATAGACGAAATCTTCGGTCTCGACCTCGAACGTGCCGATGGCAGAGAGATCAGCAGCCACCGGCGCGCGACGCTCCGAATACCAGGACCGGCGAACCGTCCGGGTCGATCCGGGTCTCGAGCTGGCTCATTCCACCTTTGGTCAGCACCCGCTGAGAGGCGGCGTGCTCCGGGTCCACCGTGGCGATCACCGCCGGCAGGCGGAGACGAGCGAAGGCGTAGTGCAGCAAGCCGTGGACGGCCTCCGTGGCCAATCCCTTCCCCCAGTGCTCGCGCCGGAACGCGTATTTGACCTCCGGCTCGGGCTGGCCGCCCGGGTGCACGATGCCGCAGAACCCCGCCACGTCGCCGGTTTCGAGCAGCTCTGCCGCGAACATGCCGTAGCCGTAGCGTGCGTAGTTGCGGAAGGTGACGTCGATCCAGCGCTCGCACTCCGCTCGCGACAACGGCTGACCGTCGCCCACCCAGCGCATGGCACCGGCGTCGCCGTACACCGCGTGCAGGGCACGCCCATCGTCACGATCCAGGTGGCGAAGGCCAAGACGGTCGGTCTGGCCGATCAAGGTCTTCACCCGGACGGTGACCCGCGGCGCCGTTACTTGCCGAAGGACCCTTCGAGATCCGCCGCGAGCAGCGGCAGCCGCACGGTGAACAGAGCGCCCCGCCCTTCGCCGTCGCTGTGGGCCGTCACCTGCCCGCCGTGCAGCTCCGTGAGCTGCTTGACGATGGCCAGCCCGAGGCCGAGGCCGCCGGCTTGCAGGGTGGTGCTGCTTTCGATCTGCCGGTAAGGCTCGAACAGGCCCGACAGCAGCTCCGGGCTGATGCCGACCCCGCCATCCGCGACGGTGATGGTCGCGACGTCGCCAGCGGCCTCCACGCGAACGCTGACGGTGTCGCCGTCGGCGCTGTACTTCACCGCGTTGGACAGCAGATTCACCACGACCTGCTGCAGCCGGTCGGCATCGCCGTTGACCATGACTCGCGCGGCCGGGAGGTCCAGCCGGACGGTCACGCGCTTGTTCTCGGCACTCGGCCGCACCGATGCCGCGGCGGTTTCGATGACGTCGTTCAGGGCCGTGGGCTTCGGATCCAGCCGCAGCTTGCCCGCCAGGATCCGTGAGACATCCATCAGGTCTTCGATGAGCCGCGACTGCGCCCGCGCGTTGCGTTCGATGATGTTGAGCCCCTGGTGCACCGGGTGGGGCAGATCCGGCCGGAACTGCAGCGCCTGCGCCCAACCGAGAATGGCGCCGAGCGGCGTCCGAAGCTCGTGAGTCACCACCGCGAGAAAGTGGTCCCGCGCGGACTTTGCTTCCTCCGCGGCAAGCCGTTGGGCGTCGAGCCTGCTCGCCCGCTCACGGTCGGTGAGGTCGGTGACCACCACCCCGAACATGCGCGCGCGCTCGGCAGGGAGACGGTTGAAGGCGAGCTGCACCGGCACGGCGCGGCCATTGGCGGCTGCGAGGCGGGCTTCACCGCGGACGCCGGCTTCGGCTGCCGAAGCGAGCATCTGCGCGAGCGATTCCCAGTATCCTGCTGCGACGAAATCCGCCAGCAAGCGGCCGCACACGTCGTTGAGCGGGCGCCCCACCAGCCGGGCGAAGGAACGGTTGCAGTAGACGATTGTGCCGCGGTCGTCCACGGTCAGCGCCCCTTCCTGCATCGCTTCGACGAACATTCTGAACGGTTCGTCAGGACTCTGCAGAAGGTAGACCTGGTGCTCGCCGGTACCGTCCACCACCACGCCGTCCACCTCGCCGGCGCGGATGGCCCCGAGGACATCCTCGGCTTCGCAAGCGCGCTTACCCGGGGTGCCGGCGTCGGTGCTGCGGGGGTTCTCACTGATCTGGCTCATGTCCGGTCCTCCCGAGGGTGCTTCACGTTGCGGGCGCGTCACGGATGTCCAGCGCCACCAGCGCGCGCTCGCTGTCGGACAGGCTGCCGATAACCTGCTTCACTGGCTCGGGTACTTTTCGTACCAGAGTGGGGACGGCGAGAATCTGATCCGTCTTCGCCAGATGGGGATGTTTCATGAGATCGATGACCTCGATGGTGTAGTTGCCCTTGCCGATGTGCTGCTCGCACAGGCGCTCGAGATTTTGCCGGGCGAGCCGCGACTTGGGATGATCACCGGCCACGTACAGGCAGAGGTTCCAGGGACCTTCGCCAGCGTATTCGGTGGAAGTCGGCGGCTGGGACATGGATACTCCTTCATGACGGCTCTTCGGCGCCACGCCGGCCGGCCATGGCCGTGCGGTCTCCGGCCAGCCTGGCCTCGATTGAACGACGCTGCTCGATGCCTCGCGACAGTTCGGCGGATTCGGCATCGAATTGCGCGCGCAGCGCCGCGACCTGCTGCTCGAGCGCCGCGCGCTTGCGTTCCAGCTCCCGCTCCAGGCGGTCGACCTCTCGACGGCGCTGCAGCGCGGCTTCCCGTTCCCGGTGCTCCTGCTGGACCCGCGCCGAGCCGGTGAGGACGCCTTCCGGGCCTGCGTATACCTCCACCAGATCGATGCCGTGGGAGGTGATGACGAACTCGCGTACCTGATTCGAATGCGCCATGCCTCGCGATTTCAGCACGTACAGCAGCCGATTGCGCTCGCCGTTGGTCTCGACGCTTTTCAGCAGCAGCCAGGTGTCGACGATGGACGATATGCCGATGGCCGTCGCCTCCTCGGCCGCGCCGCCGCCGGTGAGGCTGGTCATCAGCAAGGTCACTCCGCCGGCCTTCAGATAGTCTACCAGCCGAACCAGCAGGAGGTGGGCGCCGTCGTCGCCGCCGGCCCCACCCAGGTTGCTCACGGGGTCGACCACCACGACGTCGGGGGCGAAGTCGCGCAGCGCCTTGTGCATCATGGCCAGGTGGGTCTCGAGCCCGTGCGCCGTGGGCCTGGCGGTTTCGAAGCGCAGCACACCCGCGGCTACGTGCTCGGCGAGGTGGACGCCGATGGACGCCATGTTGCGCTCGATCTGCGCGGGAGACTCCTCGAACGAGAAATACAGGCAGCGTTCGCCGCGGCGGCAGGCGGCGTCCACGAAGTGCGCTGCGGCGCTGCTCTTGCCGGCGCCGGCCGTGCCGCTCACCAGGACCGTGCTGCCGCTGTAGTAACCGTCGCCGCCCAGCATTACATCGAGCTGTTCGATGCCCGAGCTGATGCGCTCGGCGCTGACGCCGTGCTGCAGTCCGGCGGAGGTGATCGGCATCACCGTGATGCCGTCCTCGTCGATGAGGAACGGGTACTCGTTGGTGCCGTGGCTGGACCCCCGGTACTTGACCACCCGGAGGCGCCGCGTCGAGACCTGATCGTGAACCCGGTGATCCAGCAGGATGACGCAGTCGGAGACGTATTCCTCGAGCCCGTGCCGGGTCAACGTGCCGTCGCCGCGCTCGGCGGTGATCACGGCGGTGACGCCTTGGTCCTTCAGCCAGCGGAACAGCCGGCGCAGCTCCGAGCGCAGGATCGCATAGTTGTCGAGCCCGCCGAACAGGGTTTCCAGCGTGTCGATGACCACCCGTTTGGCGCCCACGGACTGGATGGCCAGATTCAGCCGCAGGAACAGACCATCGAGGTTGTACTCGCCGTTCTCCTCGATCTCGCTGCGCTCGACCCGCACGTAGTCCATGTACAGCTTGTTGGCGTCGACGAGCGACGAGAGGTCGAAGCCGAGCGACGCGACATTCTCGACCAGGTCGTTCTCGGTTTCCTCGAAGGCCATGAAGACGCCGGGCTCGTCGTGCTGCTCAATGCCGGCCACCAGGAACTGCATGCCGAACAAGGTCTTGCCGCAGCCGGCGGCGCCGCAGACGAGACTGGTGCGGCCGCGGGGAAGCCCCCCGGCGGCGACCTCGTCGAACCCCGGTATGCCGGAGGGTGCTTTTTTCAGCACGGCCGGCCGTGCTGCGCCTTCACTACCGATCGGCGCTGTTCGATGCTCAGGCACTCGAACCCCCTTCAAACGTTACAGCAGTATTGCCTCGTTGGCCGGTTGGGTATTAAGCCCGGCAGCGTTCGCCTCTGCAAGAGTGGCGAGGACGCCGGCTGCATGGAAAAAGACGGCGTCCCCTGGCCGCGGGTCAGAACTCGTAGCCGAGACTGAACTCCACCCAGCGGGGCAGGATGAAACGGCCGTTCGGCGCCGTCGGATTGCGCGGGTCGCCCTCGGTCAGACCGTCTTCATCGGTCAGATTGTTGCCGGAGACTCGCAGCTCGAAACGCTGATTGATGCGCACGTCGACCCCGAGATCCACGGTCTGATAGCCATCCAGCTTGACGGTGTTGGCTGGATCGCTCCAACGGTCGTCGACTGCGGTGAAGGCGCCGTACAGCGTGGTTTCGATGTTGCCGTTCTCGAACGTGTAGCTCGGTGACACGCGCACCTGCCAGTTGGGCTGGCGCTGGGTGTCGTTGCCGGAGTTGACGCCGTGCTTGATCTCGGCGTGCTGCAGGGTGGCGTTGACGATGACCTGGATGCCCATCGGCGCGTTCCACACGCCGTCCACCTCGAGGCCTGTGGCCTCGTTGGTGGCGATCTGGCCGGCCGTCACCCCCGACAGCGCAACGAAGATGGACGGGTCCACCTTCGTGAAGTAGCCGGTCAGGTAGAGGCTCACGGCGTCGTTCACGAACTTGAAGCCGAGTTCGTACTGGTCGACGTCCTGAATCAGCGAGTTGCCGTTTGCGTAGGCCGCCTGGTTGTCACGGAAATCGTCGAAGTAGGGCATCTTGCTGCCGCTGTTCACCCTGACGAAGCCACTCATGAAGTCGGTGAACAGATAGTTGGCGGCGGCTGTCCAGGACGTCTCCGATTCGTCGAAGTCGATGGCAAGCGATACCTGCCCGTCGCGGTTCTCGTCCGCCGAGTACTGCACCTCGTGATCTTCCTGCCGCACGCCCACGTCCAGGGTCAGCCGGTCGTTGACGTCGTAGGTGGCCGCGCCGTAGAACGCCTTGGTGTGGGCGTCGCCCGTGGCGTCGAGATCGAAGTTGAAGCTGCAGCTGTCCACCGTGGGCGCGTTGCAGGCGATGCCGTTGACCACCTCACCGCCGGACCGAACGACCTCGTACTTGGTGTTGCCCAATGACCACAGATCGTCCGTGGACACGTTGGCGGCGTAGTAGCCGATGGTGGCACTGCCGCGGTCCCAGCGGCGCGTCAGGCTGAGATCGTTGGTGAACGACTCGATGTCCTTCAGCACCTCCCAGGCGCCGAACTTCTGAACGTACTCGGCGTTACCGATGGCGCGGCCGCTCACCGAGCCGGTGATGGGGCCGGTGACCACGGCAGCAGGATCGAGGGTGGGATCCGTCAGCAGCGCACCGATCTGCACCGCACCGCCGTCCGGCACCAGGCCCAGGGTGTCGGCGTTGCCGGTGGTGTAGCCGAATCGGTCGGTCAGCTCCCAGTCGTCGGCGAAGTCGAACACCGCCGAGCCGCCGGTGATGGAGCCGTCCCAGCCGCGGCCGTCGCCGAGATTGACGGTCTTGGACTCGGCCGTGCTCGCCGGCGCCGCTCCGTTGTCGTCGGAGTACAGGATCTGCCGCTGCCGGTTCAGCACCCCGAGCTGGTTGTAATCGCTGTCGACCCCGGGCACGTTGAGGGCCACCGGCAGATACCAGGTTCCGTGGTCGTCGGTCTGCCGATGGAACAGATTGAGGGTGCCGTTCTCCAGATCCTTGGTGAGGTTGATCGTGAACTGGTTGCCCTTGTCCGCATCGAAGCCGGCCTGACGGATTCCCGGCGAGCTGCGCACGTAGCCGCCGATCATGTAGTAAAGGCCGTCGGAGAGCTCACCGCTGACGTAGCCGTCGAAACGGTTCAGGTCGTAATCGGAGGTGGTGTAGCGCACCAGCCCTTCGGTGTCGGGTCCGCCTTGGCGGAGGATGAAGTTGGTAGTCAGGCCCGGCTGGCCGTTGGAAAAGACCGGGTTCGGACCGCCGCGCAGTGCTTCCATCCGCTGCACGGTGGTATCGATCCGGAACAGGGTCGTGTTCTCCAGGAACGACAGCGTCGGCGGCGGAAAGATCGGCGCGCCGTTCACCTGCACGGTGAGGAACGGGGCGTCACCGGATCCGGGGAACCCCCGTACGAACACGTTGGCCCCGGCGATGCCGCCGGAGCTCTCGGTCCAGATGCCCGGCACGACCTTCAGCATATCGGCCGTGCTGGTGGGCGAGAACTTGGCGATCTGGTCGGCGTTGGCCGTGGTGATGGCGTAGCTGGCGTTGAACTTCCTGATCTCGGCGCCGCCGGCGGTGCCGGTAACCACCACCTCTTCGATGGGCCCCGGCTGGGCGGCTTGGGCGGACTGTTGAGCCGCCGCGGCGCCAACCGGTGCCAGCCATAGCGCCGCGGCAGTCGCTGCGGCATAGATCGTGGGCACGGTCGTGAACGATTTCGCAATCATGACTCACCTTTCCCGTTCTCTCGTTGGAAGTAGCGTCTGATTCGTATCGGTTGTCGACTGGGAGCGGCCACAAAGGGCCGCGATGGCGGCGGAGCACCGCCGCGGGTCGTGGAGGCGGACCGAAGTCCGTAGCGGTCGGCGCTGGTCATCAGGTCTCCCCGGCAGCCTGAACATCCATTGGCCTGGCGCAGTGGTGAATGAAACTACGCATTCGCGCCGCGCCGCGCAACCCCGGTGACCGAGATCAATTGGTGATCAGCGCGGCAACGTACTACACCGGCCGCTCACGGGCGCGCTCACGGCAACAACTTACGAGCCCTTAGAGCGCACGCCAGCGCCGCCGCCGATTGGTACCGACAGCTATCCATGCCGAGCGCCGCGGCGGCATCGGCGTGCGCCGCGTCGTCGTCGACGTAGACCACCCGGGCGGGCCCGAGGCCCAGCAGATCGAGCATGGTGCTGAACAGCCGGGGATCGGGCTTCAGCAGACCGGCATCCGCGGAGAAGACGCGCGGCCGGAACAGCTCCATCACCTCCGGATACCGCGCTTCCAGCCCGCCACGCACCAGATCGGAGTTGTTGGTAAGCATGGCCACCTGCACCCGCGGACGTAGCCGGACGGCCAGGCCCACGACGTCCGGGTCCGGCTCGAAGGCGCTGATCCAGAGCGATCGAAAACGCTCGAAGCCGATGCGCCGGCCCAGCAGCCGTATCCCCTCGCGGTACGCGGCCTCGCCCGTGAGCCGTCCGGCGTCGCAGCTCGTGCTGTAGCCGGAATCCATCAAAGCCTTCCCGACCGCCTCCGGAGAGCGACCCGCGACGGCGGCGAATGCTTCGAGGCGCCGTTCGGGCCGATACCGGAATACTACGCCGCCGAGATCGAAGACCACCGCGTCGCGCACTAGAACGCCTCGGGATCCTGGAATGCCAGGTGCAGGCGCCGGGATTTGAACAGCCAGCCGTCGGCGGAGCGCACGAACCGATCCTGGTAGTGACCCACGGCGGCCGGCCCGGTAAGCGGCGCGGGCTCCCGGCGCAGGCTCGCGGCGCCGTGGTGACGGTACAGGGTCAGGTACGAGATGCCGCGGGCATCGTCCGGGCCGAGCACGTCCACGAACACGTTGCTGACGACGTGGCGCGAACGGAGCTCGTCCGGGCGCCGCTGCAGCGATTCCCGGATCGCCTCGCGGCCGTGCAGCGGCCGCCCCACATCGAGGACGGCGTCCTCGGTGAACAGCTCGAGGAAGGCGTCGTAGTCACGGAAGTCGATGGCGCGGGCGTAGGCGATGGACAGGCGCGTGCAGGCCTGCTCGATGCGTTCTTCCGGATGCATGGGATATCCGCCGATCTGTGAGAACATGGTTGCCGATCACGGCCATTTCGACAACCGAGTCTTTGCAATAGGGGAAACCATGGAGCGAATCTCACTGGAATACGACGGCCCGGTGGCGGTGGTGAAGTTCAACCACCCCGAGGTGATGAACGCCATCGGTCAGCAGATGGTGGGCGAGTTGCTCGAGGCCATCATGGAAGTCCGCAATCCCGCCAGCGGCGCCCGTTGCGTGCTGCTCACCGGCGAAGGCCGGGGCTTCTGCGCCGGCGCCAATCTGCAGGACGACCGGCGGGAAGCCCGTAAGGGCGGCGCCGGCGACTACCTGCGCCACGCCTATCATCCACTGCTGGTGACGTTGCGCGAGCTCGAGATGCCGCTGGTCACCGCGGTCAACGGTGCGGCTGCGGGGGTGGGCATGAGCTTCGCCGTCATGGGCGACATCGTCTGCGCGTCGAAGAATGCCTTCTTCCTCCAGGCCTTCTCGCGCATCGGTCTGGTGCCGGACGGCGGCTCCACCTACCTGCTGCCCCGGCTGATCGGTTGGGGACGCGCTGTGGAGCTCTCACTGCTGGCCGAGCGCCTGCCCGCGGAGCAGGCCCACCAATGGGGTCTGGTCAACCGACTCTACGACGACAACGAGGCCCTCATGGCCGGCGCCATGGACATCGCCCGGCGGCTGGCCACCGGGCCTAAGTCCCTGGCGATGATCCGTCGGCTCTACTGGGAGAGCTGGCGCAACTCCTTCGAGCAGCAGCTCGAGCTGGAAGCGCAGCTGCAGAATCAGGCGGCAGCCAGCAGCGACCACAAGGAAGGCGTCACCGCGTTCCTGGAGAAACGGGACGCGAAGTTCACCGGGCGCTGACCGGCGCTCTCGCGCTAGAACCCGAGCAGGCGCGCGTAGCGGTCGCGGTGATAGCCCTGATTGCCGAAGATTGCCTCGGCCGCGCGCGCTCGCTTCAGATAGAAGCCGGCATCGAACTCGTCGGTCATTCCGATGCCGCCGTGAATCTGAATCAGCTCGTTGCTCATGTGGTGCAGGAAGTCGCCAGCTTTGGCCTTGGCCAGGGAGCAGAGCTGAGCTGAGTCTTTGCCTTCGTCGTCGATGGCTTGAAGCGCCGCCTCGACGCACGACCGGGCCAGCTCCATCTCGGAGTACAGGCCCGCGGCCCGGTGGCCGAGGGCCTGAAACGAGCCGATGACCTGACCGAACTGCACACGGGTCTTGAGGTATTCCAGGGTCATGTCGAAGGCCTGGGCTGCCGTGCCCAGCATCTCCGCGGCGAGGCCGGCCCGCGCCCGATCCAGGGTCGCATCCAGCGCCGCGAACCCCTCTCCGACCTCGCCGAGCACGGCGTCCGCAGCAACCTTGACGCCGTCGAAGGTGACGTCGGCGTAGCCGCGGCTGTCGGCGGTCCGGAGCCGCATTCGGTTGATGCCCGGCGTGTCGGCCGGCACCACGAACAAGGTGATGCCGTCGGTGTCGCCGGGAGACCCGGCGGTGCGCGCAGCCACCACCAGCGCCGTGGCCGCGGCGCCTTCCAGCACGAAGTGCTTGGTGCCGGTGAGGCGGAAGCCGGAGCCGGCCTTCTCCGCCGCGAGCGCCGTGCGCTCCGGCGCATGGCGCGGGCCTTCGTCTACGGCCAACGTCAGGATGGCGCTGCCGTCGACGATGCGCGGCAGCCAGTCCCGCTGCTGCGCCGCGGAGCCGGCGAGCCTGAGCGCGGTGGCGCCCATCAGCCCGGACGCGAACAGCGGTGAGGCAGTGAGCTGCCGGCCGGTCTCCTCCAGCACCAGGCCGAAGGTCAGGTAGCCGAGATCGGAGCCTCCGAGGGGCTCCGGAACCAGAATGCCCGTCCAGCCCATATCCACCATGCCCGTCCACGTGGCCGGCGCGAAGCATTGGTCGGTGCCGCTGTCGCGCATCTCGCGGAACGCCTTCACGGGCGCGGTTTCGGTCACCCAGGCGCGGGCCTGGTCCTTGAGCATGGTCTGCTCGTCGGTCAGTACTGCCATGATGCGCCTCCCCGCTCAGCCTTTCTGGGTGTTCTCGGGCAGGCCGAGGATGTTCTTGGAAATGATGTTGTTCTGGATTTCGAACGACCCACCGTAGATGGACATGGCCTTGCCCGAGAGCCAGCCTCGTACGGCGGCCAGCTCGTCGGCGCTGAAGCCGTCGCCCTCCCAACCGAGGCCGCGGGAGCCCATGATTTCGAGCTGCAGCTCGGCGCGGTTCTGCGCCACCGCGGTGGCCGAGTTCTTCAGGATCGACGCCGCGGCCGTGACCTCGGGATTGTCCCGGGCTTCGGCGGCCACCCGGGCGAGGGTGAGGCCGTGGGCCTTGGCGTCCATCAGGTGACCGGCCAGGCGAGACCGCAGGTCCGGATCGGCCAGACGCCCCTGCTCGTCGGTGCCGACGTAGCGCTTGGCTGCCTCCTGCAGGGACTCGCCCTGGCCGCCCCGGCCCATGGGATTGCCGCCGGTCTGGCTGGCGCGCTCGTGCTGCAGCAGGCGCTTGCCCACGGTCCAGCCGTCGTTCAGCGGGCCGAGCAGATCATTCTTCTCCGCCCGGGCGTCGGTGAAGAAAGTTTCGCAGAACGGCGACGCGCCGGCGATCAGTCGGATGGGCCGGGTTTCCACCCCCGGCTGGTGCATGGTGAACATCAGGAAGCTGATGCCATCGCGCTTCTTCGCCGTGGGATCGGTGCGCACCAGCGCCCCACACCAGTCCGAGATGTCGGCACCGGACGTCCATGTCTTCTGGCCGTTGATGACCCAGTGATCGCCCTGGTCTACGGCCCGGGTGCTCAGCGAAGCGAGGTCGGAGCCGGCGTTCGGTTCGGAATAGCCCAGGCACCAGCGCACCTCACCGCGACAGATGGGGGGGATGTGGCGCTGCTTCTGATCCTCGGTGCCGTACTCGAGGATGGTCGGACCGACCATGGTCACGCCCATGCCGGCGCGCAGGGGAATCGGATTGAAGGCGCCGACCGCCTGCATCTCCTGCTGCAGCACGGCTGCCTGACGCGCCGTCAGGCCGCCGCCGCCGTACTCCTTCGGCCAGCGGGGCGTTCCCCAGCCCATGCTGCCGAGGCGCTCGATCCATTCGGCTGCGTCGCGCTCGAGCGCCGGGCCGCCCTCCATCACCATGTACGTGCCCGCCTTTCCGCGCAGGGACGTGGGGAAGTTCTCCTCGAGCCACTCGCGCGCCTCGGCGCGGAACGCTTCCAGATCCTGTTGCACTTGCCTCACCTCTGCCATCGTTGTATCCGATTGTTCCAGACCCGGCCCGCGGTTTCACGCTCGGGCTGGCATAGTAGCGGTGGATGGCCCGTGCATCGAGCGATGCTGGAATTGCAACGTCCAGATGGCGCTGGATGATCAATGCCGCTGGCGCGGATACCTCAAGTGGATTGGCGCGCCCGCATATCGCGGTACGCGTTGTCGATGAGCGCCGCCAGTGAGGCGTGGTCCGGTTCCTGACCGGGCCTCAGCTTCACATGCCGCATGCGCTTCCCCGTGCCTTCCAGAAGGCCCGAGGGGTCGTCGAGCCATGCGCCGAGGAAGAATCCCACATTGACGTGGGCCGTGAACGCATTGACGTAACAGAAAGCCGCGTCTCCGACGCATGCCGTGGGGTGGCCGTCATGCAGCAGCTCGCGGACGTCATCGCCGAGGCGCCGCATCCGCTCGAACCACGGTCGTGCCAGCTCAGCGAGATCAGGCGGCTTCGACTCGAACCAGCGGTCCACTGCAGCATCGTGCCTGACCGCACTCTCGAACCGCATCAATCGGATCGGTGGATTCGTCACCCCGCCCTCAACAGATCCTCGATTCGAATCGGTGTCTTGCGCACCCGCACTCCGGTGGCGTGATGCACGGCATTGGCAATCGCCGCCGCGGTGCCGACGATGCCGATCTCGCCGATGCCCTTGACGCCGGCCGGATTCACCTGGCGGTCGGTCTCCTCCACGAGCAGCGCGCGCAGGTCCTGCACGTCGGCATTCACCGGAACGAGGTACTCGGAGATGTTGGCGTTGACCACGGCACCGGTGCGCGGATCGATCTCGGTTTTTTCCAGCAATGCGTGGCCCATGCCCCAGATCATACCGCCCAGAAGCTGCGATCGTGCGGTCTTCTCGTTCATGATCCGGCCCGCCGCGAACGCGCCGATGAGCCGCGGCACCCGGATCTCGCGGGTGTAGCGATTGACGCGGACCTCGGCGAACTCGGCGCCGAACGCATAGGCGGTGTACTCGTCCGCGGACCCGCCCACGATGCCGGGCCGGCCTCTGTAGAGCGTTTTGGCCTCCGTTTCCCCGGCGCCCGGCGGAATCCACTCCGCGTACTCTTCGATCGCCCGTTGTCCGAAGCCGGAGAATGCCTCTTCCGGGTTCATTGCCTCGGCCGTCGTTCCGAGTTGCCGGAGAATGGAGGCGCAGGCCTGCTCGATGGCAGAGACGTTGGAGGCCGTGGTGATGGACCCGCCGGCGATGGTGCCGGGCGGCAGCCGGGAATCGCCGAGCTCTACCGTCACCGAGCCGAGCGGAATGCCGAGCGCCTGGGCTGCCGCCTGCGCCAGCACCGTGTACGCTCCGGTGCCCAGGTCGTGGCTCGCCACCATCACCCGCGCCTCACCGGTGACGTCGAAGTGCACCCGAACCGCGCACGGCGCCATCTGGGTGGGGTAAGCCGCGGTCGCGCAGCCCCAACCGACCAGATCGTCGCCGTCCGTGAAGGCGCCGATCGCAGGATCGTAACGGGACCAGCCGAACGCTTCGGCCTGCGGCGTCGTAGCACTCCATCAGCGAGCGCGACGTGTAGGGGACGCCGTTCACCGGCTCGGCTTCGATGTCGTTTGCCCGGCGCAGCTCGACCGGATCCATGTTCAGTTGTCGCGCCAGCTCGTCCACGCCCGATTCGAGCGCGAAGAAGTAAGGCGTCTCCGGCGGGGCGCGCATGAATCCCGGAGTTTGCCGGTCGGCGTGCACGCAGGTCACGCCCGTCCGCACCGCATCGGCATGGTACATGCGCGACGTCGATTCGGCGCCGTTCACCACGTACTTGGCGGCCCGGGAAGAGATCTCGGCTCCCGAGTGCTCGAAGCCGGTGAATCGGCCGTCCCGGCCTGCGCCCAGCCGGAAGCGCTGTCGGGTCTCGGCGCGGAACGACGCGGTGGTGAAACCCTGCTGCCGCGTCACGACGAGCTTCACGGGGCGGCCGAGGGAACGAGCCGCCGCAGCAACCAGTGACGTCCAGGTGAACAGCGAGCCTTTGCCGCCGAAGGCGCCGCCCACGTAGGGGGAGATCACCCGGATACGTCGCGGCATCGATGTCGAGCTCCTCGGCGAGACCGAGGCGGAAACCCTCCACCCATTGCGACGGCACGAAGACCTGCAGCTCGTCGCCGTTCCAGACCGCCGTGGTAGCGAACAGCTCCATGGCGTTGTGGGTGTTGGCCGAAGTCTCGTACTCGGCCTCCAGCACTTCGACCGAGGATGCCATGGCGGCATCGATGTCGCCCGCGCTGAGAGCCTTGTCCGGCAGCTCTTCGTGCTCCAGCCCCTCGGCGCCGAACACCGCGGCTGGAGTTCCAGCGTCGTACTGCACGTGCAGCAGCTCCGCCGCCTCGCGGGCACCGAGCAGGCTGTCCGCGACCACCATGGCCACGATCTCACCGTTGAAGCGCACCTCCGGCGACGCGAACGGCCGCCACGACTGCTGCGCGCGGCCACCCTCTCCGAAGAACTTGGAAGCGCTCACCGGCAAGGGGTTGCGGTGATGAAAGATCGCCTGCACTCCAGGTACCGCACGCGCCGCTTCATCATCGATGCCGGTGATCGTGCCGACGCCGATGGTCGACACCACGAGGTGGCCGTACAGCGGATTCGGGACGATGAAATCTGCGGCATAGCGGGCATCGCCGGTCACCTTGAGCCGGCCGTCGATTCGATCTGCCGGGGCTCCGATGGTCATTGCTTGCCTCCTCGTGAAATGGCCGCGGTCTCCATCAGCCCGCGGGCCACCGTGCGTTGCGCCAGCGGAATCTTGAAGTCGTTTCCACCCCTGCCGCGGGCGCCACGGACGGCGATCTCACCGGCCCGCAGAGCGACGTCTTCGCTGAGCACCTTCCCCGTCAGGAACGCCTCCGCTTCCCGCGCCCGCCAGGGCACGGTGGCGACGCCGCCGAGGCCGATGCGCGCCTGGTCGACGATGTCGCCGGAGAGGTTCAGCGCCACCGCGGCCGATGCGAGCGCGAACGCGTAGCTGTCACGCTCGCGGATCTTGGTGTACGTAGACCGCCAGGCCCAATCTGGAATCGGGATGCGGTAGGCGACGATCAGCTCGTCCGGCCCCAGGATCGTCTCCTGCTCGGGACGGTCGCCCGGCAGCACATGAAGATCGGCAAAGGCGATCTCGCGTCCGCCCTGACCATTCAATGTCTCGACGGTGGCGTCGAACAGGATGAGCGCGTTCGCCCAGTCGCCGGCGTAGTTGGCAATGCAATGATCGGACGTGCCGAGCACGGCGAGCGAGCGATTGATGCCGCCGATCGCCGCGCAGCCGGTTCCCGGCGCCCGCTTGTTGCAGGGGCTCGCGTTGTCGCGAAAGTACGCGCAGCGGGTGCGCTGAAGCACGTTGCCCCCCAGGGTCGCCACGTTTCTGAGCTGGGGGCTCGCCGCCTTCCACAGCGCCTCCGACAGAACCGGAGCGTGGTCCCGGAACGCCGGATGCTCGGCCGCCTGTGCCATCGTCACCCCGGCGCCCACCCGCACGCCGCTGTCGATCGCCTCGATCGTGTCGAGAGCCAGGCCGTTGATGTCGGTCAGGCTCCCTGGCGTCAGCACGTGCAGCTTCATCAGGTCGATCACCGTGGTGCCGCCGGCGAGGAACGCCCCGCCCTGACCGGGCAGCCCCATGGGTGCGACGGAGTCGACGGCAGCTTTGGCAGACTCCGGTTTCTGATAGCCAAAAGGCTTCATCCGCTTGCCTCCGTAGCTTTTCCGGTCGCGTCGCGGGCCTGCACGATGGCCGCGACGATGCCCTTGTACGCGCCGCAGCGGCACAGGTTGCCCGACATGTATTCGCGGATATGCGCTTCGCTGTCGGCGTGGCCTTCGGCGACGCAGCCGATCGCGCTGACGATCTGGCCGGGTGTGCAGTAGCCACACTGGAACCCGTCATGCTCGATGAAAGCCTGCTGCATCGGATGCAGCTCCCCTTCGGAAGCCAGCCCCTCGATGGTGATGACGGACTTTCCGTCGACCATGGCCGCCAGCATCAGACAGGAGTCGACCCGCTTACCGTCGACCAGCACCGTACAGGCACCGCATTGGCCGTGGTCACAGCCGACCTTCGTGCCGGTCAGGTCCAGCCTTTCGCGCAGCAGATCGAGCAAGGTCGTGCGGGCATCGAGGTCGAACTGGTGGGTCGTGCCGTTGATTGCAACGTTTACCGGCACGGTTGCCGGACGCACCGCGCCGCCGCCTCGATCCGGTGTCTGCGCTCGCTCCGAGTGCGAGTTATCTTCGTCTTTGCTCATACGGCCCCCTGTTTGTCGGCGGGAGATCATGCAAGCGGTGAGCCTGAAGTCGGCTTCACCGTCTCGTCTCGATCTGGTATACAGCTCACATGTTCAAAGCTCTGACCTTACCCCGGGCCGCTAAGGCTCAATGGTGGCGCTCGCTCGAGTAGCGGCACCGCACTCGTCTGCCGCTCGTGATGCCGGCGGCAGGCCACTCTCTCTCGACTGAGCTGTCTCCGGTTCGCGACCAACAACCGGAGACACAAGTGAACCAACAGCAAACGCTTCTCAGCGGAATCGCCCCCACAGGCAGACTGACCCTCGGCAACTACCTTGGGGCGATCAAGAACTGGGTCGATCATCAGCACCAGTACCGATGCTTCTTCCCACTCGTCGATCTGCACGCGATCACGGTCCGCCAGGACCCCGAAACGTTCGCGGATCGCTGTCGCGACTTCATCGCGCTTTACCTGGCGTGCGGCGTTGACCCCGACCGCAGCGTCGTCTTCGTCCAGTCACACGTGTCCGAGCATTGCGAATTGGCCTGGATTCTCCAGTGCTTCACCCAGGTGGGTGAGCTCAGTCGAATGACACAGTTCAAGGACAAGAGCCGACGCAACCAAGGCGACGCCAATCTAGGGCTATTCAGCTATCCGGCTTTGATGGCAGCGGACATACTCCTCTACAAGGCGGACTTCGTGCCGGTGGGCGAAGACCAGCGCCAGCATCTCGAGTTGGCGAGGGACATAGCCCGGCGCTTCAACAGGCTCCTGATGCCATCACGCGCAAGATCAAGCGCTGCGTGACAGATTCCGGCAAAGAGATCGTCATGCGAGAGGACAAGCCCGGGGTTTCCAATCTTCTGCAGATCCTGGCGGCGATCGAAGCGGCTCCGACAGCTTCTCTGGAAGCCCGGTACCGCGGTGAGGGCTATGGCCGACTCAAGAAGGACGTTGCTGACTCCGTCGTCGCGCTCGTAGAGCCCATTCAAGCACGATTCCGGGAAATCCGGTCGAGCCCGACCAGGTTGGACGAGTTGCTTGGTGCTGGCGCAGCCAGGGCCGGGGCATTGGCCCGACGAACGCTTGCAGAAGTGCACGGCGCTTTAGGATTCATTCCGCGATAGCGGCGAATTCACTGGCCGGTGTTCCTGACCCTGAGCGGACGTCGGCAAATTAAGGTTGCCGGCGTCTCATCGGGTACTCAGCACCGTATTGTCGTTGCGCTTCGACAACTGACTCAGGACTTCGACCACAAAGGCGGGCACGAGCTGGCTGACAGCTGTCTCGAACGCTGCATCGACGGCAGGCCCATCCTGTTCGCATGTGCCCAGCTGGCTACCTCTGGCAGTGGCCCGAGCTGAACTCGCCGGGGTCTCAACCGTCGAGGAGCCAGCAACCTCGGGAAGGATGACGGCTATGGGCGCCAGGGAGTAGCTGGCTTCCCGCTCCGACACCCGGCGCAATTCGCTTCGGCATTCCAGTAGGCCCTTGAATGGCCGGCTCCATCCTCAATCGACTTCGTCCCGCCTGGTCGCGGGCAACTCCAGTAGCAATTCGTCGATATCCTCGCCTCGAGCATTCGCAAACCCCCTCGTCTCGCCGATGACCTGGAACCCACACTTTTCCAGGACCCGACGCGAGCCGAGATTGTCCTTTGCAACCCGCGCGTAGATGGGACGCGCGGTGTTGACCTGCACCAGAAACGCCGCGAGCGCCCGAGTGCCGATGCCCTTGCCCCAGTGAGCTTTACCAATCCAATAGGTAACTTCGGGCTTGCCAGCCTCCTCATAGCTCGCGACGCTACCCACCACCTGCCCGTCACAGACGATGGTTCGGTTGCGGGTGGTGGTATCGGCCAGGATTCGTTTCCAGTGCGCGGTGAAGGCTTCTCGGTCGCGCGGGTCCTTCGCTGTGAATGCAGCCATGTAATTGGCGTCCGGGTCGGCCTGATAGTCAAAGAACAGCGGAAGGTCTTCGGCGATCACGTCGCGCAGGCAGAGATCATCGGTCATGAGATCGGCCTCCTTGTCTGCTGCTGCCATCGGCTTCACGTCCGAACGTGCCAGATCGCGAGGCCCGCGTCCGCGAGCCTCTGCAACTGCTATTCATCATCCTGGACCGGGTGGCCCGGCGTTACCCCTGCTGCCGCCGCCGATAGGCAGACCCCTCGAACGCTGCGGAAAGGTTCAGCAACTGATCCTTCTTCGCCAGCAGGTCTTCGTAGCTCATGTCGGCTCCGAACTCCAGCGCGTCGTTGCTGAACACGGCGCTGGCAAAGAAGCGCCCGCCGCCCGCGTTGATGATCTTGCCGGTTGGGGCATCCTCGCTGCACATGAGCAGCACCGCCGGCGTCACCAGTTTGGGATGACGCATGGGGTCGGGGCTGTCCAGGTCCTCTTCACGACCGGGAATGGTGTTCGTCAGCCGCGTCGCGGCGGCGGGCGCGAGGGTGTTGACCCGGATGTTGTGGGAGGCGCCTTCCTTTTCCAGCACGTTCATGAGGCCGACCATGCCCATCTTCGCCGCGCCGTAGTTGGCCTGGCCGAAGTTGCCGAAGATGCCGGAGCTCGAGCTGGTGAGGACGATTCGTCCGTAGTTCTTTTCATACATGATCGGCCAGGCTGCGTGGGTTACGTAGGCGGTGCCGTTCAGGTGCACGCTCACCACGATGTCCCAGTCCGCCAGGGTCATCTTCTTGAAGCTCTTGTCCCGCAGGATGCCGGCGTTGTTCACCAGGATGTCCACCGTGCCGAACGCGGCGACCGCGTCGTCGATGATGGACTTCGCACCTTCGTGGGTCGCCACCGAGGATTTGTTGGCGATTGCCGTGCCGCCGGCAGCCTCGATCTCGGCGACCACCTGGTCCGCGGCATCGCCGGAGCCTTCGCCCGAAGCGCTGCCGCCGAGGTCGTTCACCACGACCTTGGCGCCGCGCCGGGCGAACTCCAGCGCGTGGGACTTGCCGAGGCCGCCGCCCGCGCCTGTGATGACGACGACCTTGTCCTTGAAATCGCTCATGTGGGATCTCCCTGTGTGTTGTCGATGGGTGTCCGGGTCAGCTCGCCGAGCACCTCGGCAGTGTGCTCACCGAGCTTCGGGGCCCGGCGATAGATGCGCCATGGGCTGGCGGGCAGACGGTAAGGCGCGCCGGGATAACGGACCGTTCGGCCCAGCTCGTCGTGGTCGACGGCCACCTGAAAGCCTCGCGCCTGGAAGTGCTCGTCTTCGAAGGCTTCCTCCGGAGCGTAGATGACTCCGGCAGGAAGCCCGGCCCGTTGGCAGCCAACGAAGAAGTCGTAGGCGGGAATGCGTGCGGCGATGAGCTTCATGACCTCGCGCCCGGCGCCGAACACCGCGGTGACGGTGTCGTCGGTGCCGATCAGCGACAGGTCGAACGGCCCTTCCCAGTCGGCGCCCATCTGCAGGAATACCGCTTCCGGGAGCTCCGACTCGAGACCCAGCTCCCGCAGCCAGGCGAGCATGCCGGCGAATTCTTTCGGCGTGCGCGGCGGCACCCCGGTATTGACGTAACGGCCGTCGGCGCAGCGCACCTGGGTTTCGCCCGTGTGCTGGGGCGCCGCGTGGCGCCCGGTCTGGCGCTGCACCGTGGCGCCTTTCACCAGCCAGGCGTAGCTGGCGGCCTCGGTGGTGACGTTGGCGGCCGCGTGCATGCTGACGTCGACGAACTGGCCGCCCCCGCCGCCGATTCTGTGCAGCAGCGCCGTGAGTGCGCTCATCACGGCATAGTGGCAGCCGATCTGATAGCCCTGGTTGCCGAGGCCCCTGACCGGGGGCAGCGAGTGATCGTCGTAGCCGCAGCTCCAGACCGGGCCGCCGCCCGCGAGGATGGTGAGATCGGTGGCGGGCAGCTCGCTCTTCGGGTCGTTGCGGCCGAACGGCGTCATGGCGACGTGGATCAGCTCTTCCCGCAGCGCCTTCAGGTTCGTGTAGTCCAGCCCGAGCGATGCCAGGCGCCGCGGCGGCTCGGATTCCAGCAGCACGTCGGCGCCGGCGATCAGACGGCGGAACGTCTCACGCCCGTCGTTCGATTCCAGGTCGATCACCATGCCGCGTTTGCTGGTGTGGTAGTGCCACCAGTAGAGGCTGACGTCTTCGCCGGGCTCGTCGTCGGCAAAGGGAGGGTAGTGCCGGGACGGATCGCCGCCGGGCGGCTCGATCAGGATCACGTCGGCGCCCATATCCGCCAGCAGCTTACCGGCAAAGGCGATACGCTCGTGGGCGAGCTCCAGCACGCGGATACCAGTGAGCGCGGTCATACCACTCCCTCCTCGCGCAGCTTCGCCACGTCGTCTGCCGAGTAGCCGAGCAGGCGCTCGAGCACTTCCTCCGTGTGCTCGCCGAGACAGGGTGCACCCCGGCTCATGTGCCAGTCGGTCGCGGAGAAGTGCACGGGCAGGCCGTCCACCCGCACGGGGCCCATTTTGCTGTGGGTGACCGTGGGCCAGAGGCCGAACGCCTCGGTGCTCGAATCCTCGTCGACCCGCTCCTCGGGCGTCTGCACCGCGGCAGCCGGCACCTCGGCGCCCTGCAGCGCACGCGCCAGCTCGAACTTGCCGTGGCGTGATGTCCAGTCGGCCACCTGGGCGTCGAGGCGGTCCTGATCGCCGATCCGGCCGGCCGTGTCGGCCCAGGTAGAGTCCCGGCACCAGGCTTCGCCGGCCACGGCGCCCAACGCCGCCCAGTCCGCATCATTCCGGCAGGCGATAGCGATCCATTCGTCCTCGCCGAGGCTGGGGTAGATGCCGTGGGGGGCCATGGGCACCCACGGGCTACGGTTGCTGCTCGGCTGCACGTCCCGGCGGGTCGGCCGGCCGTTCACCGTCCAGTCGAGTAGCGCCGGCCCGTTCAGGGTCAGCCCCGCTTCCGTGCAGGCGAGATCCACCCATTGGCCCTCGCCGGTGCGTTCCCGGTGAATGAGCGCGAGCAGGATGGCCATGGCCATGTAGTAGCCGCCGGTGTGGTCCATGTAGGAATAGCCCCAGCCGGCAGGCGGCTGATTCGGCAGCGCCGAGGTGAACGTCAAGCCGGAGATGGCCTGGACGACGGGGCCCCAGGTCTTGAACTGGCGGTACGGCCCGGAGTGGCCGAAGCCGCAGTTCGACACGTAGACGATGTCTGGCTTGATGGCCTTCATGTTTTCGTAGTCGAAGCCCCAGCTGGCCAGCACGCCGGCGGCGAAATTCTCGGTGACCGCGTCGCTCACCGCGATCAGCTCGCGCAGGATCTCCTTGCCGCGCTCGGTGCGCAGATTCAGCGTGATGCCGTACTTGCCGGTATTGTGGTTGTTGAAGCCGCCGCCCATGTCGATGCCGCGGCGCTCGTCGATGAACGGCTCGATGCCGCGCAGGATGTCCCAGCGGCCCTGGCGCACCGGGTCCTCGATGCGGATGACGTCGGCGCCGAAGGCAGCCAGCCACTTGGTGGCGCCGGCGCCGGCGAGCTGGCCGGTGAAGTCACAGATCCGGTACCGGGACAGCGCCCCTTCCATGGTTCCCCCTCAGTGCTGACTGCTTATCTGGGCACGAGGTTCCGACTCTACCGCAATCGCTGCCGGGGAGCGTGGTGAGCATCATTCATACGCCCGCCTCAGACATCGTCGAGCTCGTCAGCCGCGTTCAGGCGCTGGTACAGCCAATAGGAGTAGCCGAGACTCCATACCGCCAGCACGATCGAACCGCCGACGAGGATCTGGAGGGCCAGGGCACCGGACACGATGGCACCGATCAGCGCCAGCAGGCCGATGATCACCAGCAGACGCGCGCCGAGCCGGTGCGTGCGCTCCCAGACCCGATCGTTGGCCAGCGTCCAAGGGGTGCGCAGGCCGATCCAGAAGTTACGGCGAATCTTGCCGAGCCAGTTGCCGAGCACGAGCATCATCGCGCCGATCAGAACCGCGAATAGCCGGGATACGTCGGTGAACAGGCCGAGCGCGTGGCCCAGCACCGCCATGTACAGCAGGGTCAGGAAGCCGACGAGCGCCACCGTGAGCCGAATCCAGGTGCGCCGGGACTGGACGAAGCTGCGCCGGAACGGGCCGATGACCGGCGCGGCAGCGAACAGCAGCGCCATGGCGGCGATCAGCAGCGGCCCGATCAGCGCAACCTGCCAGGGCTCCGCGAAGCCGTTGGCAACGCCGTGCGCGTTCCAGTGCACGGCGACTGGCCGGTCGGGCAGGAACGGCAGGCTGCCCACGGCGGCGAGCACGCTCACGGCACAGAGGCCCGCCAGCCAGCGATACCACTTTCGGTCGGTCATCGGCGCGCCTCCTCGGCCGCCGGACTGCCGACGGCGTCCGCAGCCGAACGCCCACCGAATTGCGCCATCAGGTAGCCGATCACCTCGTCCAGCACGGACGCGTTCAACCGGTACTCGATGAACTGCCCGCGCCGCTGATCGCTCACCAGGTCCGCGCCTTTGAGCGCGCGCAGGTGGAACGACAGCGCGCTCGGTGCCACCCCCAGCCTGGCGGAGATCTCTCCCGCGGTGAGCGCGCCGTCCCGCAGTACGTGCAGGATCGCGCGGCGGGTCGGGTCGGCGAGTGCCTTGAAGGTGGCGTCGAAGCCCAGCAACGGATCAACTTCAATACTTCAACGAATGCTGAAATATAGTCGGTGGCGATGACTGGCGCAAGGCTTCAGCGGACCGCGGCGCTGGCCGAGGGGACGGCCGAGCTCTCGGCCGCCGGCAACGACACCACGAAGCGCGCGCCGCGCGGCGCGTCGGCCAGCGTGATGTCGCCGCCGGTGCGGCGCAGCAGGGCCGCGGCAATGGTCAGGCCCAGCCCGGTGCCGCCGCGTTCCCGGGCCGTGGTGAAGAACGGCTCGAAGATGCGCGAGCGGTTGGCGGGAGAAATGCCGGGTCCGTCGTCGGCGACGCAGATCTCCACACGCTCTGCCGAGTGCGCGAACCACACGCGGGCGCTGGTGGCGCCATGCTCCGCCGCGTTATCGACGAGGCTGCCGATCACCGCTTCCAGCACCGGTTCACTGGCCATGGCCACGAGAGGGACCGCCGGCGCTTCCACCTCCACCGTCAGCGCCTCGTCCCGGCGTTCGCTCAGGGTGTCCCGGACCACTTGCGCCGGGTCGAGCGGCGCGGTTGTGAAGCTGGTCATGTCCGCCCGGGCCAGTTCCAGCAGCCGCTGGGTCAGCCGGTAGAGCCGGTCCGCGTCCGCGTCGATGTTGTCGAGGAAGCGCCGCCGCACCTCGGGATTCATGTTGTTGCCGTGGTCACGCAGCACCTCGACCGCACCGCCGATGGCGGTGAGCGGGGTCTTGAACTCGTGGGAGACGTGGCGGCTGAACTCGCTGACGTAGGCGGCCCGTTGCTCGAGGCTCTGCGCCATGGCGACGACGCTGGCCTGGAGCCTGGCGATCTCCCGTGTGCGCGGCGCCGGCACATCGGTCAAGGTGTTGGTGTCGCCGAGGGCGATGCGCTCGGCGCCGTCGGCGAGCCGGGCCAGCGGCCGGCCGATCATCCGCGACACGAACAGCGCCACCGCGAGCACCACCAGCAGAATCACCGCCGCCGCCTGCATCAGCAGGTAACGCTTGCCGTAGAGCGCCTGCAGGATACTCACCGGTGTACGTGACAGCAGCACGGCGCCGTGTACGCGATTGTCAATCACGATCGGCACCGCCACGAACACCCGCACACCGCTGGTGCGGCTGATGGAAGAGAGCGGCGACGGCCGAACGTCAAGGCGTCGCCGCAGCCGGCTGACGTACGCGCCGGCCAGCGCCTGCTGCACCTCCTGGCCCAGTGACAGGTTCTGCCCCAGGGATTCGCCGGTGGTGGCGACCACGACGCCTCGATGGTCGAGGATGCGAATGGCTGCCAGCGTCTCGAGCTGCGCGTCCTTCAGCACCGGCGCCAGTTCTTCGGCCAGGCCCCGTGCGCTGACGTCTGCCGTGAGGTCGTCGTAGCCGTCCGGAAACGGCGGCAGAATCGGCGAGTCGGCCAGGTCGAGCTGCGCCGGCCGGAGGTGCCAGGTGCGGATGGAATCGTCCGTCAGCCCTTCCGCCAGCGGCAGCCCGGATCCGCTGCCGTAGGAGCGGTCTCGAGACCCCGACTCTCCGCGGCGGAACAACGCCCGATAAAACGAAGCAATGAACACCCCCTGAGCAATGAGCGACGACTCCGTCTGCCGCACCAGCGCGCTCTCGTAAAGCCGCAGCACCTGAATTCCCGCCACCGGCAGGGTGAGCACCAGCAGACTCAAGATGATCAGCACCGTCCTGAGACGAATGGTGCGCGCCATGCCTCAACCTTCGGCGATCAGCCGATAACCGACGCCGTGCACGGTCAGGATCGGCTGGCCGCCGGCCCGGGCCAGCTTGTCGCGGAGGCGTCGGACGTGGCTGTCGATGGTACGGTCGGAGACGATCCGCGGCTGCTCATAGGCGCTGTGCATCAGCGCATCGCGCGTCATCACCCGGCCGGCGTTGCTCGCCAGCACCTTCAGCAGGCAGAACTCGGTGTGGGTGAGATCGAGCAAGGTGTCGTTCCAGAACGCCTCCAGCGACTTCGGCTCGAGGCGCAGCGCGCCGGCGCGGATGCTGGCGCCGCCGTTCTCGAAGGCGCCGTCCACGCGCCGGAACAATGCCCGCACCCGGGCCACCAGCTCCCGTGGGCTGAACGGCTTGGTGAGGTAGTCGTCGGCGCCGAGCTCCAGCCCGACGATGCGGTCGACCTCGTCGTCTCTGGAGGACAGGAACAGGATGGGCACGCTGGAGTCGCGCCGGAGTGCCTGGCACACGGCAATGCCGTCCAGCTCCGGCATGAGGATGTCGAGCACGAGCAGGTCCGGCGCTTCGCGGCGGGCAAGGGTCAGTGCCGCTTCGCCGTTGGCCGCTTCCAGGGTGGCGAAGCCGGCCGTGTGGAGGGCGAAGCACACCACCTCGCGAATGTGCGGGTCGTCGTCCACCACCAAGACGCGGCGCGGGTCCGGGAGAGTCATGGCGGGATTTTAGCACCGGGTTCGGCCCGCCAACCGCGCTCTGCACCGAATCTGCACGAGATTCCGCAGAATCGTCACGGCGCCTCCACTGCCTTTCAATCGCGCCGCGGCAGACTGCGGCGGCATGAACGTCCGTGTTCCAAGCCTCGCCACCGTCGGCGTCGTCAGCGGCAGCGCCGCGCTCGCTGTGAAGCCGCTGGCGTGGCTGGTATCCACCTGGTATGCGCCGGGATACGACTCGATGGGCTGGGTCGTCGTTGCCCTGGTGGCGGGGCTCTTCGTCTGGAGCGTGACCAGCGCGACCACTGGCCGGTGGTCCTCCGACAGTCGGCGGGCGCTCGTGCTGCTGCTGTGCGCCGCCTCGGTGCGCCTGACGGCGCAACTCCTCGGAGTAAACCTGATCGGCGCCCTCACTCTGGGCGTGGACGTCTATGCGCTCGGTGTGCTCGCCGGCTTGTCCCGGCGCGCCCGCGCCGTCTCACCGTTCTGGCTCGCGGTGGTGTTCTGCTTTTCGCTGCCGCTGGAGAGCGCTTTGCAGCGGCTGCTCGGCTATCCGCTCCAGCGGCTGTCGGCCGCCGCTGCCTGCGGGCTGTTGCAGCGCTCGTTCGAGGGCGTCGGCTGTGAGGGCGTGAGTATCCTGCTGGGCGGCCGGGACGTACTCGTCGACCTGCCCTGCTCGGGCGCTCAGCTCCTCACCGATACCCTGCTGGCGTTCGCCGTGCTGGCGGCGCTGAGACGTCCGAGCCCGACGTCCGCGCTCGGTGGCGCGATGGTCGCGCTGTCGGCCGCCTGGGCGGGCAACAGTCTGCGGGTCGTTGCGCTGGCGGTGGGCGCCGCGTTCCCCGACCGGATCGGCGGCATCGACGTGACCCGCGAGCCGTGGCACGACCTGATCGGGCTCCTATTTGCCGCCGGGGCGGCCGCCGCGGTTGGGTGGTGGGCGGTGCGCGCGCGCCCCCGCGCGCCGCCACGGCAGACGCCACCGGCGGGTATTGCCGATTTGCCGGAGCGCTGGCAGCGGCTGGCTGCCGCGGGCTTTGCGGCGGCGGCGGCGGTCATCGTGTCGTTGACGCCGCATCCCATGGACGTTTCGGCGCCGGCCCTGCTGCCCGCGCTGCCACTGGTTGTGGCCGACTCGCCGCGCGCCCTGCGGTCGCTGTCTGCCCAGGAGCGCACCTACTTCAGCCGGTTCGGCGGCGCAGCGGAACGGGCGAGCTACGGCCCGTTCGCGCTGCTGGTGTCGCAAACGCGCGCGCCGCTTCGCCACCTGCACGGGCCGGAGGTCTGTCTCGAAGGCGCCGGCCATCAGGTGCGCTACGTCGGCCGGAGCCTCGTCGGTGTGCCCACGGCCGTCTACCGGAGCCGGGACCCCGCCGGCGCCGAGTGGCGCATTCGCGTGAGCTGGCTGGGCGGCGACGGCCGGATCGCGGCCAGCGTGTCCGAAGCCGTCTGGCTCTGGCTCACCGGCGGCGTAGAGAGCTGGACGATGATTCAGCGGATCAGCCCCTGGAACGCGCCCCCGGCGGGGGCCGATGACTTCGAAGCCGGGGTCGTGCGCGCCTTCGACCTTGCCGACCCACAACGAGGAGTGAGCTCATGAGAGCAGTCTGTCTGATGCTGGCGTGGTTGTTGCCCGCCTTGGCGTGCGCGGAACAGCTGGCTGGCACGGTGGAAGCCGACGTCGGCGGCCGACGCGTGGAGTTTCCGGTGCTGAAGACCGACGTGACCGCGGACGTGCAGGGAGATCTCGCCACGGTCTCCGTGGTGCAGACCTTCGCCAATCCCCTGGCCGTGCCGGTGCACGCCCGCTACCTCTTTCCCCTGAACCGCAACGCCGCGGTCAATGCCATGACCATGGAGGTCGGCGACGAACGGATCCGCGCCGAGATCCAGGAGATACACGCCGCGAAGAAGACGTTCGAGGCGGCGAAGCAAGCGGGCAAGGCGGCGGCGCTGCTCGAGCAGCATCGGCCGAACATGTTCACCCAGCGCATCGCCAACCTGATGCCGGGCCTCCCCATCCGGGTGACCCTGGTCTACGTGCAGACCGTGCCCAAGGTGGACGGGCACTACGAGCTGGTGGTGCCGCTGGTGGTGGGGCCGAGGTTTCAGCCGGTCGGCGCGGACGCGCCTCGGCGCGCGAGCAGCGCGGTGCCCGCCGACACGGCGGGCGAATGGAAGCTGGAGGCCCTGCCGAAGTATCCGCCGGTGCGCGGCCTCGACATCCCCGACACGGTGGACGCCGAACGCGTGTCGATCGCCGTCGACCTGGAGGCTGGCGTGCCGGTGCGCTGGGCCGCCAGCGACACCCACCGGGTGACGGTCGACCAGCCGGCGCCGCGCCTGGCGCACGTGGCCCTGGCCGGCGGTCGCACCATCGACAACCGCGACTTCGTGCTGCAGTACGCCCTGGCGGGCCCGCAGACCAGCGCCGGCGTGCTGGCCGCGCGGGATGGCCGCGGCGGCTTTTTCAGCCTGCTGATCGAGCCGCCCGCCGCGCCGCAGCAGGATGAGATTCTGCCGCGCGAGGTGGTGTTCGTGCTCGACTGCTCGGGTTCCATGTCGGGCCTGCCCATGCAGGCGAGCAAGGCGTTCATGCGGGAGGCATTGGCGAACCTGCGCGGCACAGACTCTTTCCGCATCGTCCGCTTCTCCGACTCGGCGACCGAATTTTCGCGCCAGCCCCTGCCGGCCACGCCGGACAACCTGCGACGCGGCGCAGCCTATACCGACTCGCTCCGCGGGTCCGGCGGCACCATGATGACCTCCGGCATCCGCCAGGCGCTCGCCGTGCCGGCGCCGGCCGGCGCGCTGCGTCTGGTGGTGTTTCTCACCGATGGCTACATCGGCAACGAGCTCGAGGCGCTCAGGCTGGTCGAGTCGCTGCGGGGGGACGCGCGGTTGTATGCGTTCGGCGTCGGCGCGGGCGTCAACCGCTACCTGTTGGACGAGCTGGGTCGGGTGGGTCACGGATTCACCCGCTACATGGATCCGACGGAGGCCGTCGCCGACGTGGCCCACGAGCTTGCCGGACGCATCGACGCGCCGGTGCTCACGGACATCGCCATCGACTGGGGGAATGCACCGGTCGCCGACGTGACCCCGGCGCAGCTTCCCGATCTTTTCGCGGGCGGCTCGGTAAGGGTGCAGGGGCGCTACACCCAGCCCGGCGACTATCAGATCCGCGTGCACGGACGGGCACGCGGCCACGCCGCCGAGCTGCGCCTGCCGGTGTCGTTTCCGGCACGGCCGACGACGGCCGAAAACAACCCCATCGCGGCCATCTGGGCGCGTTCGTCGATCGCCGACGCCATGCACGAGCTGGTCACGCCGCCGCAGCGCCGGCCGTCGGCGGAGGACAACGACATGATCCAGGCGCGGGTGACGAAGCTCGGCCTCGACTATTCACTGGTGTCCCGATGGACCGCGTTCGTTGCCGTCTCCGAGCAGATCTACAACGCCCAGCCGGGTGGCACTCCCGATCGCGATCTGCCGCTACCCCTGGTGAAAGGCGTTACAGCGAACGCCTATCCGCGGTCCGGCTTCACGGGTGTGGTAGCGCCCGAGCCCTCGCCCTGGCTGGCGCTGGCCGTGATGGCGCTGGTGCTACTCGCCGCTACCCGGCGCACCTTCCGCGCCGGAACGATCTCCTGACGTTGGAACGATTGTCCGAAGTGGGAGCCCTCAGCTCCACACGGTCGCGCCGCAGTCGCGCAACGAACGCAGGGCGCTTGACCCTGCGCTAGGCGCCCGAGTCGCTCCGGCGTGGTACGGGAATTGCTGCCCGCTCACACAATGAGAGCGGAGGCGTGACGGTGTCGAATCAGGTCATCGGGTGGGCGAGCTCGGCGGTGCTGCTGCTCACCCTGGTGGGCCAGGTACAGCGGCAGTGGAAGGCCCGCTCCGTCGAAGGCGTTTCGTGGCTGCTGTTCAGCGGCCAGACGGTGGCGTCTGCGGGTTTCGTGACCTACAGCTTTCTGGTCGGCAATCTGGTGTTCACCGTCACGAACTGCCTGATTCTTGTCACGGCCGTCGCCGGCCAGGTCATCTATCTGCAGCGCGCCCGCAAGGGCAATGCAGGCTGAAGCGCCTGCGCCGGATCAGAGCAGGGTGGCCATCCAGTAGAACCACTCCGGGATCTGGCGGCCCGACACACCGATCCAGATCATGTAGACCGTGACGCTGCCGAGGGTCAGCAGGAGCATGGCGCCGAAGCGGGTGCGGCGGGGACGTTCTATGGGCTTGGCGAGCATGGCACTCCGAGGGGTTGCTGTCGCTATTCGAGACCACGATGGAATGCCCATGTTCCCCTGACGGTCCGAAAAACTTCCGCGCGGCACTTTTTCGACCTGCGGCCGGCCCGTAGGATGGCCGTTTTTTTCGCGATTCCGGGGAAGGCCGATGTACCTCTGGAGAACTGTACTGGCGGTGGTGGCGGCGGGCGCTGTGCTCACCGGCGCCCCGGTTCGCGCCGCGAAGGGCGCCGACGATCCCTATTCGTGGCTCGAGCACGTGACGAGCTCGAAAGCCCTCGCGTGGGTGAAGCAGCAGAATCAGCGGTCGCTGGCCGAGCTCGAGGCCGATCCGCGTTTCCAGCCCATGTACCGGGAAGCGCTGTCGATTCTGACGTCCGACACCCGCATACCCTACGGCACGGTGCACGCCGGTGCGGTCTATAACTTCTGGCAGGACGACCTGCACGTGCGCGGTCTGTGGCGGCGGGCGAGCCTGGAAAGCTACGAGTCGGGCAGACCGAAGTGGCAGACCTTGATCGACTACGACGAGCTGGCGCACCGCGAGCACGAGAACTGGGTGGCCGGCTCCGTCGTCTGCCTCGAGCCGCGGTATCGCCACTGCATGGTCGGGCTCTCCCGGGGAGGCAAGGACGCGGCCGTCTGGCGTGAGTTCGACACGGCCAGCAGGACGTTCGTGGCGAACGGCTTCTTCGTGCCGGAAGCCAAGTCCGACGTGGCCTGGGTGGACGCGGATACCTTGCTGGTCGGCACCGATCTCGGGCCGGGGTCGCTCACGGGCTCCGGCTACCCACGCACGGTCGTGCGCGTGCACCGCGGTCAGGCGCTGCAGGCCGCGCCGCTGGTGCTCGAAGGGGAGCGGACGGACGTCTCGGTGTCTCCGCGGGTCGAGCAGGACGACGGCAAGGCTCACGTCTGCGTCGCCCGCCGCCTGTCGTTTTTCGAGACCCGGTACTTTTGCATCCCCGACGGGGGGGGCCAGCCCGTCCGGCTGCCGTTGCCGCAGAACGTCCGCCTCGAAGGCATGCTGGACGGTCGGGCACTGTTCTACCTGCGCGAGCCCTGGCGCTACCGCGGCGCCGACTACGCCGAAGGTGACGTGATCGCCTACGACCTGGCGTCCGGCGCAGCGGAGACGGTGTTTCCGGGCGCCGGCAACCGCGCCGTCCAGGATGTGCAGATCGGCCGCTCCGACGTGCTGATCCAGTATCTCGAGGACGTGGTGGGCAAAGCCGTGCGCGTCGCGCGCGACGAGCATGGCCGCTGGAGATCAGCGGACATTCCGCTGCCGCGGAACGGCGTCGTCAGCATCGTCTCCGCCGGCGGCGGCACCGATGATGCGTTGCTGTCGTTCGAGAGCCTGACCACGCCCGATACCCTGTATGTGGCGCGGCCGAGAGGCCGGGTGAAGAAGGTCGCGCAGGCGCCGGCGTACTACGACGCCACGGACGTGACGGTTCTGCAGCGCTTCGCCACGTCGAAGGACGGCACCAGAATTCCGTATTTCATCGCCGCCAGGCGCAAGGTGCTGGCGAAAGGCGATGCGCCGACGGTGCAGTATGGCTACGGCGGCTTTCTGATCCCGACCCTGCCCGTCTACTACGAGGACCCGGGACGGCCGCAGCACGGCGCGCTGGCCGGCCGAATGTGGCTGTCGCGGGGCGGGGTGCTGGTGCTCGCCAACATCCGCGGCGGCGGCGAGTACGGCCCGGCGTGGCACAAGGCGGCGATGAAGGAGAAGCACCAGAACGCCATCGACGACTTTGTCGCCGTGTCAGAGGACCTGATCCGCTCGGGCGTCACCACGCCGGAGAAGCTCGGTGCGATCGGGCGATCGAACGGGGGGCTGCTGATGGGAGCGATTCTGACCCAGCGGCCGGACCTCTACGCCGCCATCGATTGCGGCGTGCCGCTGTTCGACATGAAGCGCTACACCAAGCTCGGCGCCGGAGCGTCATGGATCGCCGAGTACGGGGACCCGGCCAACCCGGCGGACTGGGCCTACCTGAGCAAGTACTCGCCGTATCAGCACCTGAAGGCGAACCAGCCTTACCCCAAGGTCTTCATCTACACCTCGACCAAGGACGACCGCGTCCACCCCGGCCACGCCCGCAAGGCCGCGGCCCGCCTGGGGCAGCTCGGGTACGACTATTTCTACTACGAGAACACCGAGGGCGGCCACGGCGGCACCGCCAACCAGAAGCAGCTCGCCCTGCGCACCGCGCTGGAGTACGCCTACTTCGCCCGGGAGCTGATGCCCGCGGGACCCAACTGATCGTTCAGTGACCGCTCTCGCGGCGGGCCAGGAACTCTTCGGTGGTATTGCGGTGCGGGAATGGCTGGTCTGGAACGGCCATGCCGAGGGCATCGCAGATGGGCGACCAGCCGTCGCCCGGCCGCCACTCCAGGATCCGCGAGGCTGGAATGCGCTCCCGGATCCGCCGGTGGTGGCGGTCGAAAGCTTCCCGGCATGCTTGCCGGTTGCCGAGATCGAGGGTGAACGTATTGCTGAACAGCGCTTCGACCATCTCCTTCCATTCGCCCTCGGCGTCCTGCTGGAACGCAAAGATGGTGCTCGATGCGCTCTTCCACCAGGCGTCGAAGTCGCGGACGGACAGCAGCACCAGGGCGTCGGGGTAAACCTCGGCCAGCTCGACCGCGAAGCTGCACAGCGGCCAGTCCACCCCGGCCGCGTAGCCCTCGAGCAGCGCCTTCCAGTCGACGGCGCCGCCTTTGGCTGCCTGCAGCCAGACGGACACGTCCTGCGGGCGCTCGAACACCTCCGCCATGTGATAGCACGGCCCGTCGAGCAACTGCTCCAGCGCCAGCTTCAGGGAAAACGTACCGGTCCTGCCGAGACCCGCCCCGATCACTCTCATACCTGCGCTACCTTCGACGTTTGCGTTGGCCGCATTGTGGTTTGGGCGCGGGCGGATGGGAAGCAGGCGGTCTGCACATCTCCCCGGGACGGTTGTGCGCAAGCCAGGCGAATCGGTACCCTTGTCCGCTTTCGTTCCATCCGAGGAGTACGGAATGCCTCAGTTGCGGCACCTGTGGGAGATGACCGTGCGGCCCGAGCACATCGACGGGCTCGGCCACATGAACGTCCGCTATTACTCCCTCGCCGCTCAGCGGGCAGCCGGCCGGCTGTTTCGCGACCTCGGCCTGGCGTCGGACCTGCTGGAGAGTGGTCCGGAGGTGCTTGCCTTCCCGGACGCTTACATCCGCTACCACCGAGAGCAGCTCGAAGGCGCGTCGCTGGCGGTGCGCGGCGGCGTTCTCGAGCCCGGCGCAGATGGCCTTCGGTTGTACCTGGAGCTCTTCAACCGCGACAACAGCGACGTGGCCGCCAGCTTCGTCTATCGGGTGGAGCTGCAGGACCGCGGGGAGCGCCGCGTCCAGCCGCTGCCTGCCGCGGTGCAGGCCCGTGCGGCGAACGAACGCGTCGACCTGCCGGACTACGCGGCGCCGCGCACCCTCGGCCTCGATCCCGTGCGCACGGACGTCACCCTGGACGAAGCCCGGCGCCTCGGCCTGTCCAGGAGCGCACCGCCGGTGACCCTCGAGGAAGCGTGGTGCGACAGTGACGGATTTCTGCGGGTGGGCGACGCCAACACGCTGTTCATGGTCATTCACGGGGTACGACGGCGAGCCGCGGAGCCCATGCGCGACAACAACTTCCGCACCGACGAAGGGCATCTCATGGGCTGGGCGATGATGGAGAGCCGCCAGGTGATCACCCGGCTGCCGCGCCTTGGCGACGTCATCACCTGCTACCAGGCCGAGACCCTGGTGGCTGACAAGGTCCACTGCAGCACGCGCTGGGTCTATCAGGGGGAGTCGGGTGCATCGTGCGCCGTCATGCAGACGGTCGCGCTGGCGTTCGACATCCAGGAGCGCCGGCCGGTGTCCATCCCGGAGCGCCAGCGGGCCGAGCTGATGGCGAGCTATCATCCCGAGCTCGCCTGAAGCGGAACAGCGGGGCGTCAGCTCATGCCCGAACCCGACCGGCCGAGTACCCACCGCACCAGCGATCTGGTCGAGCTGCTGGTCGATCCCGGCTGGGCGGACGCGCAGGAAGCGACCTGCCTCGTCGTCGATCTGAACACCCGACACGACGCTGCGCCGCCTTCCGGCCTGGCGGACCGTCTTGCCATTCTGCCGATTCCGCTGATCGGTGTGGGCGGAGAGGCAACGGACCCGTGGGCCGACGCCATGGACGTGGTGGTGCAGGGGGACGACGAGCTGAATGCCGTGCTCGCCAGCGTCCGCCAGAACCCGACCGCCGCCGCCGTGCTGGTGCAGGTGCTGCGCAGCGTCGGCGCGCTGCCGGTGGCGGGTGCGCTGGCGTTGGAGTCCCTCGGCTATGCCACGCTGCAGAGTGGAGAAGAGTTCGCCCGCTGGCTGGCGGGCCGAGGTGAGCACGCGCGCAAGCACCCGTCGGCGCCGCCCGGTGAGCCGGTTCTGCTCGAGCGGCACGGCTCCGCCCTCGGCATCCGCTTGAGCGCGCCGCACAACCGCAACGCCCTTTCCGTCGCCATGCGCGACGCCCTGACGGAAGCGTTCAAGCTGGTCGCCATGGACTCGGCTATCCAGCGCGTCGACGTGCGCGCCAGCGGCCCCTGCTTCAGCTCGGGCGGCGACCTCACCGAGTTCGGCACCGCGTCGGACCCGGCGCTCGCCCACCGCATCCGCATGCGCCGCATGCCCGCCCGTTACCTGGCGCCTCACGGCGAGCGTTACCACGTCCACGTGCACGGTGCGTGCGTGGGAGCCGGCATCGAGCTGTCGGCGTTCGCCGGCCGCATCACCGCGGCCGAAGATGCGTTCTTTCAGCTTCCCGAGCTGGCCATGGGTCTCATCCCCGGCGCCGGCGGGTGCGTCAGCATACCGCGCCGCATCGGCCGCCAGCGCACGGCATTGATGGCATTCACGAACCGGCGGGTCGACGCCCGGCAGGCGTTGGCGTGGGGGTTGGTGGACGATATCGAGGGGTAACTGGTGCCAGCGTGTACAGTCGGAGCGTCGACAGCCTGCGGCGACCGCCCGACGAGCTGGTGGCGCTGAGCTCGTGCAGACGTTCGATATTCTTCTGTCCCGAATTACCAGGCAAGAGGGGAGACTAAAGGTGAGTGACGACCACATTCGCGATCCCGGCAACACGCTCTACGACCACTATCACTTCAGCCAGGCGGTGAGATGCGGCGAGCTGCTGCTTTGCTCGGGGCAGATCGGCAGCGACAGGGACGGCGCGATACCACCCGATTTCGTCGATGAGGCGCGGAATGCCTGGCGCGCCGTGGGCGCTGTGCTGGACGCGGCCGGGCTCGGTTACGGGGCCATCGTGGAGTACACGACCTTTCACGTGGGCCTGCAACAGACGCTCGCAGATTTCATGGCGGCTCGGGACGAGTGTCTGGGCGAGCCGTGGCCGGCCTGGACTGCGATCGGCGTCAGCGAGCTGGCCGTTCCCGGCGCACGGCTCGAGATCCGGGTGACGGCTCGAGCCCGCTCATGAGAAAAGACCCTCGGCGCTGACGTCCGCCAGCGACTGCTGGAACACCTCGACGATGCGATCGATCACCGCAGCGTCGTGAGCGGCGGATAGAAACGCGCGCTGGGTGCCCGGCACGAGGATGCCGCGGTTCAGCGCGTGCAGGTAGAACGCCTTCTCGGCCTGAACGTGACGGGAGTGAACGTCGCGCAGGCTCTCCACCGGCTCCCGCTGAAAGAACATATGGAACATGCCGCCGACGTTCTTCATCTGCGCCGGTATCTGCCGCGATTGGCAGAAGCCGTTGACGGCGGCGGCGAGACGATCTCCGGCAGCATCACCCCGCGATAGATCTCGGGGTGCGCCGCGAGGTATTCCACCGCAGCGGCGCCGGCCTCCATGGTCAGCGGGTTCCCCGAGAACGTGCCGCCCGAAAAAATGCCGTTCCGAGCGCCGAGCCCGGTGAACACCTCCATGACGTCGGCCCGGCCGGCGATCGCGCCGACCGGCAGCCCGCCGCCCAGCACCTTTCCATAGGTGGCGAGATCGGGGACGACGTCGAACAGCGCTTGGGCCCCGCCATAGGCCACCCGGAAGCCGGTGATGACCTCGTCGATGCCGAACAGCACTCCGCAGTTCCGGCACACCTGCCGGAGCTCGCGCAGGAATTCGCCGGCCTGGGGCTGGGGATTCGAGCTCTGCACGCCCTCCACCATCACCAGCGCCAGCTCACCGGCGTTGCGACGGATGAGATCGAAGGCGCTGGGATGGCGGTACGGCAGCAGCATCACCAGGTCGGCCACGGCTCGGGGTATGCCGTGTCCCATAGCGGCCTTCTCGGGCGCCTCCCGCGGGCTGTCCGGCCGGGTTATCCACATTCCGTAGTCGTGAGCGCCGTGGTAGAACCCGTCGAACAAGGCGATCTTGTCGCGACCGCTGAAGCCACGGGCGGCGCGGATGGCGTACATGGTGGCCTCTGAGCCGGTGTTGCAGAACACCACCCGCTCGGCGCAGGGGCTCGCTTGGTGCAGCAACGTGGCGAGCTTCATCTGGCTGGTGGAGTGAATTCCGAACATCCAGCCCAGCTCCACACGCGCCTTGATGGCCTGCTCGATCGCGGGGTGCCGGTGCCCCAGCATGTGCAGACCGAAGCCGACCGACGTGTCGATGTAGCGGTTGCCGTCGGCGTCGTACACGTACGGGCCCTCACCACGCTCGATGAATATCGGGTGAGGCATCTCCAAGTTGGCGGCGAGTCCGGAATTCAGGACCTCAGCGCGCTGCTGTGCGATGCTTTGTGAACGGGCCGTTCGAGAGAGCAAGGCCTCTCTTGCTTCAGCGGTCGTGGTCATCGTACCGAAGCATGAGGCTGCGGGGAAAAACAGTCAATCGTGATTGTTATGCCAGGAGGATCCGGACGTCTGGCGGGCGCGGCACCGCGCCAGGGAAAAACCGTCAAAACAGATTGTTTGTCAATCCCGGGTGTCGTAGGGTCGGGTCTGACGACGGAGGCATCATGGCGAAGATCGAACCGCATCGCAGCTGGGCCGCGCTCGAGGCGAGGGCCGAACACGAGCAAAACCCGCGGCGCCGCGCGCTGCTCCGTCAGGTGCGCGACCACATGGAGCGGGAGATCACGGGTCAGCTCGAGCCGCTGATGGCGACGCTCACCGACCACCCCGTCTATCACTTCTGGGGCGCCGCGCCGTCCGCCCTGGAAGGACGGGAGGCGGTGCGAAAATTCTACAACGACATGTTCGCCCGGGGCGGCCAGCAGTTCGAGGTGGTGGTCGAGCGCATCGTCGTCGACGACGATGCGGTCGTCACCGAGGGGCGGGTAAGACAGGTTCATAAAGGCGCCGCGCTGCGGGCGCTGGGGATGTCGGAGCTCGCAGGTTCGCCGCTCGCGGACGATGATCTGGTGCTCACCGACGCGCAGCTCGTAACCGTTTGGCCGGCCGACGCTGAAGGCCGACTGATCGGTGAGGACATCTACTTCGGCGACGATCCGTTCCGCAACGCTGAGCGGCTCGCGCCCGAGGAGCTGCCCGGCTATTTCCGGCTGTAGACACGAGCGAATTCGCGTCAGGCCCGCAGCACCACGGGGGATCCACCGATGAGCGGCTGTTCGTGTCCATTTGCTAGACTGCCCCGGCTGTTGTGCCGGGAAAGGACCCGCCATGAACTCGACGCAGAAAGCCCTCGATGCCGCCATGGCGGACCTCGACGCGGCGACCACCCTGGCCGAGGCCGCCCGCAGCCTGATTGCCATCGGCGACGCCATCGGGCTGCCGTCGCCGGCGGTGATCGACGATTACTCCTCCGACCGGCTGCTGACCGCTGACGACGGACGGGCGATGGCCAGCGTGCTTGGCTGGGAAACGTTGTTCCAGCAGGAGTGGTTGGACCAGCGGCTGTACCTGATCAGCCCGATCGCCGCCGTCTGCCGGGTGACGACGCGGCCGTTCGTCTGGCAGGCCGATGCGGTCGCGCGGGCGGTTCGCGAAGTGCGCCATCGTCCGCAGGTGACCTGGAGTCTTACCCCTGAATGGGGCATCTACGGTGGTGTCACGGTGCCGATCCACATGCCGCGGGCCCGCACCGGCTCGGTGGCCTGGATGGCGCGCAGTGCCGACGTCGACATAGACGGCGTGCTCGTCCGGCACGGCGGCGTGCTGCGGCTCGCCGCGCACCGTATGATGGACCTGGTGTACACCCAGCGGATGGAGCCGGCGGAGTCGTCAGGCAGCCATCCGCGGCTCAACGAACGGGAGATCGAGTGCCTGTCCTGGGCCGGCCTCGGCCGCACCGACATCCAGATCGGCGCCATCATTCACCGTTCCCCGGCGACCGCGCGGTTTCACATCGACAACGCGATCGCCAAGCTGGGCGCTCGCAACCGCACCCAGGCGGTCGCCATCGCCGCGCAGCTCGGGCTGATCCAGCCGTTCGACGACACCTGCGCCGCCGCCAAAAAAAACTCACTAATCTGCTAGTGCCGCCGCGCGGGTGCCCGCGCACACTACGCCGCTCAACCGCCGGGAGGGGAGAGCCGTGGCGAAGGCATTGATTCGGCTCGGCGTCGCCGTCATCGCGATCGTTCAGTTGCCGGGAACTTCGGCAGCGGCCACCGAGCAGGCGGCGCGCAAGGCCGAGATCGAAGAAGTGGTGGTGACCGCGCGCAAGCGCGAAGAGTCGCTGCAGGACGTACCGGTCGCCGTGACCGCATTCACCGAAAAGCAGATCGATGAAGTCTACGGCAACGACATCGGTGAATTTTCCAAGTACACCCCGAACGTGATCCTGGCGCGGCAGCCATACGCCGGGAACGCGCTGTTCGGCGGCATCCGCGGTATCGTCTTCGGCGACCTGGAGAAGAGCTTCGATCCGGCCGTGGGCGTGGTGGTGGACGGCGTGCCGCTGGTGACCAACACTTCGGCGCTGATCGACACCTTCGATCTCGAGTCCATCGAGATTCTGCGTGGGCCGCAGGGAACGCTGTTCGGCCGCAACACCATCGCCGGGGTCGTTAATGTGCGCCGCACCCGGCCGACCAAGGAGTTCGGCGTCAAGACGCAGCTCCGCTACGGCTCCAACAATGCGCAGAACTACAAGGCGGTGGTGAATTTCGGCGACGGCGAGACCATCGGCGTGAAGCTCGGCGCGTTCATCGACAAGAGCGATGGCTTCACCGAGGACGCCACGTTCGACCTCGCCACCGGCACCATCAAAGGCACCGGGCACAACACCAAGGGGGAGGACACCTTCAACGGCATCGCCAGCGTGCTCTGGGACCCGAACGAAAAGTTCAGCGCCCAGTTCACGTTTGAGTACACGGACGACGATTCCACGTTGGCGACGCCGACCAACCTCACCGTGCCTAATCTGAATTCCGCCACTTGGGACGCCATCACCGGGCAGCTGTTCAGCGATCTCGGCAGCGGTGTTCCGCCGGCCGCGGCGGTGGGCGGCGCTATTGGCGCGACCCTGGGTCAGGGCGGCAATTTCTGCGACGTCTACGGCACGACTTTCGCGCCGCTCAACGGCTGGGTTCGGGACGTCGGTTGTGCCTCTCAGGGATATCTGCGGGGCGAGGCCAACGGCTACAAGTATTCGTACACCGCACAGCCGTTCGTCAACCACATCAACAACAAGGGCTACATCCTCGAGCTTCACTACGACCTCAGCGACGCACTGGCGCTGACGTCGGTGTCCGGATACTACGAGTCGGACGAGACTCTCGACGAGGACAACCTGGGCGCGCCGGTGCCCATCTTCAATCCGGTGCGGCCGCAGGATTACGACCAGAAATCCACGGAGCTTCGGCTCGCGTCGGCCTTCGACGGCGCGCTCAACTTCCAGGCCGGCATCTACTACGTGAACTCGAAGTACAAGATCACGCAGTCGATCTACGTGTTCGGAGGCAGGCAGGCCGGTTTGCCGCCCTCGCCGGACGGCGACGCGGGTCAGGAGATCGACTCGCTGGCCCTGTTCGGCGAGGCCTACTACGACCTGACGTCGCGAGCACGGCTGACCCTCGGCGCCCGCTGGACGCGCGAAGAGAAGGACTTCTGGATCTATCAGCGCAGCTCCGGCGACTCCAGCGGCCTGCTTCCGCCCACGGTCTGGGGCTGCGGCGATCTGTCGCCGACCCAGCGCGCTACCGCGGAAGCGGTGGCCGCCGACTGGATCGGCGCCGCGCCCGATGCCGCCACCGCGGCCGCCCGCGCCGACGCACTGGTGTGCAACGACGCCGACGGCAAGAAGCACTGGTCGGAGCTGACGCCACGGATCGCCCTCGACTACAGCGTCAACGACGACTTGATGGCTTACGTTTCCTACGCCCGTGGCTTCCGCTCCGGGGGTTGGAACGGACGCGCCACCACGCCGTCGTCCATCGGTCCGTACGACCCGGAGACCGTGGATAGCTACGAGATCGGCATGCGATCGGACTGGCTGGAGAAGACGCTGCGGCTCAACCTGACCGGGTTCTTCACCCGCTACAACGACAAGCAGGAAAGTGAGATATTCCAGTTCGGCGCGGCCACCGAAACCATCGTCAACAACGCCGCTCAGGCAGAGATCAAGGGCCTGGAGCTGGAAGCCGAGTGGCTGCCCGTCGACCGGGTGCAGACCCGGCTATCGGTCGGCTACAACAACGGCAAGTACAACAAGTTCATCGCCAACAACCGCCTCACCGGGCAGCGCGAGGACATCTCCAGCATCTTCGGGTTCGCGTTTGCCCCGAAGTGGAACGCAAACGCCGGCGTCGACTACTATCAGCCGGTCGGCCGCTATGGGACGATGGTGTTCCGGACCAACTACGCGTGGGCGGATGAGACCGTAGGCAATTTCGGGCAACCCGATCCGGCCGGACTGGGCCGCAACGTCTTCGACGCGCGGGGACAGTGGGACTTTTCCGTCATCTGGCAGAACCCGTGGGTCGACGTGACCGGCTTCGTCAAGGACGCCTTTCACGGCGACAACTATCTCGCCACCTCCGTGGATGCCGGCCCGTTCTGGTTCGGTGCGGTTGGGGAGGGGCGTCAATGGGGCATCGAAATCAGCAAGAACTTCCAATAGGTAACTTCCATGGCACAGACGACCGATCACGAGATCGTTTCGATATATCCGTTCACCGACGGCGAAGTCGACCAACTGATGAAGCACGCCGGCGAGTGCGTACTGATGTGGGCCACGAAGGACGGCTGGCCTGTGGGCGTGACCCATGCCTTCGTCTGGCATGAAGGCAAGATCTGGGTCACGTTTGCCGCCCACCGCCATCGGACCGCCGCCATCCGCCGCGACAATCGGGTGTCCGTGACCGTCAGCAGCGCGTCCTACCGGCCCGGCGCCAGCGCCGACCTGCCGCGGGGGGCGATCACCTTCAAAGGACGCGGAGAGCTGTTGGATGATCAGACCACCAAGGACTGGTTCTATCCGGCGCTGTCGAAGAAGATCAACCCGGACGACGTTGACCGGGAAGGCTTCTTCAACAACCTGTTGAACTCACCGCTGCGAGTGATCCTCGCCGTCACTCCGGTGAAGAAGATCATGTACAACTCCGGAATGGCCGGGCGGCACATGGCAGGCACGATCAGCGAAGAGGAGCTCGGCGCGCGGCTCGAGAGCGACGAGGTGCGCATGAATCGGGAGCGCGCCCGGCGCGGCCTCGAAGAGCGCTGAGCGCTGCCGCCAGCAAGGCCGCTCGCGACCGTGCATCTCGATCATCGCGTACTCTTTGGTTTTCACGGCAACGGGTGTCCGGCAGCATGATGAGAGAAGACCGCTTCGCGGCGCGGCTCGCGCGCGTCGACGAACTGCGCAGCGAGATCGAAGCCGGCGCGGAGGAAGCCCAGCGCCTGCGGCGGCTGCCCGACGATCTGGTGAACCGGCTCATAGACCACGGGTTCTTCCGGTTTACGCTGCCGGAGGCCCTGGGCGGGGAAGACGCCAGTTCGCTGCAGACCATCGAGATCCTCGAGGCGATGGCCCGGATCGACGCGTCGGTGGCCTGGAACGTCATGCTCGGTTCCGAGATCAACGCCATGGCGGCAGGAGGCATGGATCCTGAGCTCGCCCGCGAGGTCTACCTGGACGATCCGCGAGTGATCATGTGCGGCGGCGGCGGCCCGGGCGGCTCCCCGCCGCGCGCTGAGCGTCAGCCGGACGGCGGGGTCCGAGTGTGGGGTCGCGCCACGTTCATCAGCGGCTGCCACAACGCCCGCTACTGCTTCATGGGTGCGCCGCTCATGCGCGGTGACGAGGCAGAGCGCGATCCTGACGGACATCCGGTCTTCAAGCTCTGGTTCCTGCCCCGCGACCAGTGGCGGATCCTCGACACCTGGGACGTGGCCGGGCTGCGCGGCTCGGGCAGTCACGATGTGCAGGCGGAGGGCGCCTACGTGCCCGAGAGGTTCGTCGGAGTAGACCTGATGAGCGTGCCCGCGCACTACGACAACCCCGTGTTCCGCATACCGGTGCCGCTGCGGCTTGCCTACAACAAGGTGGCCGTGGCTCTCGGCGTCGCGCGCGGGGCGCTCGAGACGTTCGCGGAGATCGCGCGCAACAAGGTACCTATGCTGTCCACCTCCACACTCGCCAACCGGCCGATCGCCCAGTACCGCATGGGCGAGTGTACGGCTCGGTACCGCGCCATGCGCACCTACGTGCTGGATGCCATGCAGCTGGTGGAGGACGAATTGCGCGCCGGCGCAGAGCTGCCATCCGCGGCCATGACCCAGGCTGCGCGGCTTGCTTGCGTGCACGCCACCAACGAGTGTATGAAGGTGGTGGACACACTGCACAACACCGCCGGCACCAGCGGCATGCGCATGCATTCGCCCCTGGAGCGCAAGCTGCGCGACGCCCATGGTTGCGCGACCCATCGCTGGGTGGCGCATCCGCTGTATCAGGATCTGGAGCTATCCTGCTCGGCCACGAGCCGCCGCCGGAGTTTGCCGGCGGTCTCAGCCAGCCCACACCGCGCTAGTCGGCCTGCGTCGCGGCCGAAGCCGACTGAGCTGCCGGTCGCGTCCAGACCACCTCGCCCGCGACGATGGACGCCCGAACATTTGTGCTGTCGAGCTCGCGCCGTGCATCCGCCCATTGACGATCGAGCAGGCACAGGTCGGCGGCAGCACCGATCGCCACGGAACGCGGTCGGCCAGGACTTTCGGCGGAACCGAGAAAAAGTGCCAGCGCCTGTTCGGGGGTGAGGGCTTCCGCGAGCCCGAGCGGACGGCCGCATCGCGTCCGCCGCGTCACCGCCGCCTGCATCGCCGCCCACGGATCGGCCTGCCCGAAAGGCAGGTCGGTACCGCCGGCCAACGGAATCCCGGCCTCGAGGAAGCCCCGGCAGCGATACAGCCAGCCGTGCTCCTCCGCCGGCACGTCGGTGAGGTACGCGTCTCCCCGCTCGGCCACGAAGTTCGGCTGCGTCACCACCACGAGCTTCAGCTCGCGGATCTGCTCCAGCAGCGTCGGCGGCGTGACTGACGCATGCTCGATGCGATCTCCGGGAAGGGCGCCGGCTTCGCGGATGGCGGCCAGGGCGAACACCAGCTCGGCCTCGGTTACGCAGTGCATGGCGACGGGCCTTTGCTCGGCGTGGCTCGGCGCGTATGATGTGGACTACTCTGGTCGAAGGGCGGCAGGTCGACCTCGTGGAGATGAATTTTCGTCTCGCCGAGCGCTGATCGCGTGGGAGGAGTACGGCGGAAGCTCCGGCGCTCCGGCCAGCCGCACGCGCTGCAACAGTCTGCCGTCGGCTTGCAGGGCCTGGAATGTGGCCAGCGTTGCGTCGCCGTTCTGCGGCGTCATGTCGGTGATGCCCGTGACGCCGAAGGCGGCGAGCTGGCTGCTGGCCTTCGCCACTGGCGGCAGCGTCGCGCCGATGCGCGCCCGCAGCTGCGTGTCCTGATCGTACAGGCGCCCGTCGGCCGGCAGGTCTGCGCCGCCGGCGGAAGCAAGCTCCGATAGCGCCAGCGAATTGACTATCCACAGCCGCCCGGAGCGGTGCTGAATCCGTACCGGCCGCCGGGGACCGTGATGGTCCAGCCAACGGCGGTCGATGTCACCGGCCACGCTTTCGTGGTAGCCGATGCCGCGAATCCAGCCGCGCTGATCAGGTACGTGCGTGCGGTTCAGCGCGGCTGTCAGCTCCTCCGGCGTCCTCACCTCGGGCGGCCCGCATCGAACCGAAGAGAGTGAAGCCGCGTAGGACATCAGGTGCACGTGATGATCGTGCAAGCCGGGAAGCAGGCAACCGCCCGCCGCGTCCAGTATCTCTTCCCCAGGCGCCGCTGGCAGGGTGCCAACGGCGGCGACCCGGCCGCGGCCGAGCCGCACGTCGTGGCGCCCGGCGCGCCCGTAGATCTCCGCATTGGTGATCAACATCGTTGGCGCACCCCGGCCATGACCGCCGCGGTATCCGCACCCAGCCGCCGCACCGCTGCGGTGGTCTGCCGGACCCGCTCGGAGCCGTGGAGCCGACGTCCTCGCACGGACCCCCACCAGCCGGCGAACGCGCCGTACAGCGATTGCCGCCCCAGGTCGGCCTGCTCCTCGGCCAGACTCGCAGCCGCCACCTCCGCGAGCGCGAGAGCGATCAGCCGGCCGCCGCCGGTCTGCCAGCTTCGCCAGGCAGCCAGCGCCGCCTGAATGCCGGTCAGCGGATCGGCGATGGCGTCGCCGGCGATCTCGAGCTCCCCGGTGGCCTCCGCCATGACCCGGGAGAGCCCGGCCGCGACGCCGGCATCGTCACCGAAGGCAACCCAGTTCCCCTGGGGGTCGTCGCGGCCGTAGCCGGTGATGCTCACCCAGGTGAGTTCGGCGTGCGCCGCGAGCAGGCTCGCGGCGTCGATGCCGAGCTGCCGCAGTGCCCGGGGCCGGGACGCTTCGATGACGACGTCGGCGGATCGGATCAGGCCGGCGCAGGGCGCAGCGACCGTCCTCCCGCGCGGAAGTCCAGGGCGACGCTGCGCTTGCCCTGGTTGAGCAGGGCATAGAAGCCGCGATTGCCACGGCGGGCACCGTCCGGGCGGTGCACCGATTCCACTTTGATGACCTCTGCGCCGCACAGATGGAGCAGGTGTGCGCACAGCGGGCCGGCCCAGAGCGAAGACAGATCCACCACCCGGGGACGGCGACCGCGGGTCGGCGTGCCCGGGCCGAGGTCAGGGAGGGGCGTGCCGGTAATCCGCACGAACGGCGGCGGCTCGGCAGCGGGCGCCACGGCCGTGGCGGCCGCAAGCCCCAGCAGCCGCGCGCGATCCTGCAGCTCGTCGGCAGATCTGCCGCGCACGCGATCGCCGAGGCTGTCCCAGGAATCCACCCGGGTCGGCTCGCTCTCGAGCCACGCGGGCAGCAGCTCCCAGTCGGACTCGCGCGGCAGGTTCACGGCGATGGCGCCATCGCCGGTGTCGAGCAGCCGGCAGAATCCCGCGGGCGAGCGGCGATCAGTGAACGTCAGGCCCAGTAGCGCGGCACGCTCCGTCAGCAGGGCCGGGGCGTGCAGATCAGCGAGAGCGGGCGCGGCGCTCAGGCGGGCCAGGGTGCGCAGCGCCCGCTCGGCGCTGCGGCTGAGAGGTGGCAACGGCATCGCCTACCCCCGTCGATTCAGACGAAGAGCTCCTTCAGCACCCGGCGCAGCAGCTTGCCGGTCTCGTTGTAGGGCAGCTCCTTCTGGAACAGGACGACCTCGGGCACCCGGGAGGAGCGCAGCCGGCTCTTCACCAGATACTGAAGCTCGTGAACGGTGGCCGCGTGCTCCGGTTTCAGCACCACCACGGCGCCGACCGTTTCTCCCCACTCCTTGGAGGGAATCGCCACGGCGGCAGCGTCCGTCACCGCCTCGTGGGTCAGCAGCACGTCCTCGATTTCCGCCGGGGAGATGTTTTCGCCGCCGCGGATGATCACGTCGTCGGCGCGCCCTGAGAGAAACAGGTAGCCGTCCTTGTCCAGGTACCCGGCGTCCCGGGTAGGGAACCAGCCCTCGTCGTCGGTGGCCTTGCGCTCCAGGTATTCGCCGGAGACCTGTGGGCCGCGCACGAAGATCTCGCCGGGCTCGTCGGGCCCGAGCACTCGCCCGGCCTCGTCGCGGATCTCGATCTCGACGCTGGGCAGGGGCTGACCCACCGAGCCGAGCCGGCGACGCACGTAGTCGTCCTCGGCGGCCATGGCCCGGCGATGGTCGTCGGGGCCGAGCAGGGTGATGGTCGAACTGGTCTCGGTGAGCCCGTAAGCGTTGGTGAAATCGACGCCCGGGAAGAGCTCGAGCGCCCGCTCGATCACCGGCTGGGGCATCTTGCCGCCGCCGTAGGCGATGGCGCGAAGCCCGTCCACGTGGGGCTTGCGGCGGATGGTTTCCAGATGGTCGACCACCCGGGAGAGCATGGTCGGCACCACGAACGCGTTGGTCACCTGCTCGTGCTCGGCGAGCTCGAGCCACGCGGCAGCGGCGAAGTCCGGAAGCTGGACGATGCGCCGGCAGGCGTAGAGCGAGCTCATCACCGCGGAGATGCCGGCGATGTGGTACGGCGGCACGGAAACCAGAGTCGCTTCGTGCTCCTCGGCGGCCATGAACTCCACCGTGCCCAGGATGTAGGAGACCAGATGCTCGTGACGGAGGATCGCGGCTTTGGGTGGCCCAGTAGTGCCGCTGGTGAAGAGCTGCACCGCTACCATGGAAGGATCGGCGGGCAGGTCTTCCTCGCCCTCCGGGCTGGCCTCGAGGGCCGCCGCGAGGAACTGCTCCCGGGTCTGCACCACCGCCCCCTCACGAGCCGCGCAGGACTCGGCGTGGGGCGGATCAACGATCAGGAAGACGGGCTCGATTCGGCTGAGCAGGGCGTCGAGCTGCAGGTCGGTGAGGCGGTAGTTCAGCGGCACGTACGGCACCCCCGCGATGGCCGCGCCCATGAGCGCGAGCGGCACGGCCGGGCTGCTGGTATCCAGCACGGAGGCGTAGGCGCAGCCGCTCGAGCGGATCAACTGCGCGGCGGCGCGGGCGCCGTCATAGAGCTGCTTGTACGTGTAGTGCCTGCCGGCGCTGGTGAGCGCGCGGCGATCCGGGCAGGCTTCCGCGGCCATCTGCAGCAGCATCGCGACATTCATGGTCTGTTGACCTCAGTCGGAGGAGGGCAGTTTCTTGGTGTCCTTCTGCAGCAGCGGCTCGTCGTCCGCGGCCAGCGAACCCTTGCCCGCCTTCACGCAAAGCACCTCGAGGGACTCGTCGCTTGTGATGTAGCGCTTGCCGATCTGGCAGCCGTTCATGTGTTCGGTGTTGGCTTCGGCACCGTTGGCGGTATCTCCCGCCGCCAGCATGGGCACCCCGCCGCAGGTCAGCGTGGTGGCGCTGCCCGGCTTGATGATCATCACCTCGGCGTCGCACACCGCGCTCTTCAGCTTCAGTCCCGGTTTGATCTCCATGCGCTCGTCTCCCTCTACTTCCCTTTACTTCCCTTTACTTCCCTTTACTTCCCTCTCCGAAGCCGCCGCGGGCCCGGATCTCCTCCGCGAACCGCACATTGTTTCAAAGTTCGGGCGCCGAAAACAGCGCCCGGAGGAATGCTATCCTGGGGAATGCCCTCCGTGCGAATCGACATCGACGGCCTCAGCCACGACGGCCGGGGCCTGGCGCGGATCGCCGGCAAAGTGGCGTTCGTCGAAGGCGCGCTGCCGGGCGAGCAGGTGGATGCCGTGCTCACCCGCCGCCACGCGCGCTTCGAGGAGTATCGCACGGTTGACGTGGTGACGGCTGCGGCCGAACGGGCAACGCCGCCCTGTCCGCTGGCAGCCCGCTGCGGAGGCTGCGATCTGCAGCATGTGGAACCGGCAGCGCAGCTCGTGCGCAAGACGGCGGCGGTGCTCGATCTGCTGGAGCGGCAGGCGCGGCTCGTCCCCGAGCAGCTTGCCGAACCGCTGCGGTCGGCGCCCTTCGGCTACCGGCGCCGCGCCCGGCTGGCGGTATCGATGGCCCGCCGCGGCGGGCAGGTCACCGTGGGTTTCCGCGAAGCCGGCGGAACCTCGCTGGTGGCCGTGGACCATTGCCTGGTGCTCGAGCCCGTCATCCAGCCCATGCCCGGGCAGCTGCAGGCGGTGCTCGCGCGGTTTCGCCGCCCGCGCAAGGTCGGCCACCTCGAGCTCATGGTGTCGGAAGCGGCTGACGGCGCCCGGGACCCGGTGATCCACCTGCACTGCGCGGCGGCGCCGGACGAGGACGATCTGGCGGCGCTCGCCGAGCTGGCGGCGGCAGAGGGCGCCTATCTGACGGTGCGGGCCGCTGATACGCCACTGCGTTCCCTCCACCGGCCCCGGTGCGAACACACCGGCTATCGGCTGCCCGAGTTCGCCCTGCACCTGGGTTACGAGCCCGGCGACTTCCTGCAGGGCAATGCCGAGGTGAACCGCCGGCTGGTCAGCCAGGCGGTGGCGTGGCTCGAGCCCTACCGGCCGGGACCGCTGCTCGACGCCTTCTGCGGCATCGGGAACTTCAGCCTGCCGCTCGCGCGCAGCGGCTTCGAGGTGCGCGGGCTGGAATCCGTGCCGGCGATGGTGGCGCGCGCCCGGGACAACGCCGTCGCCAACGGCCTGGCAGAGCAGGCAACGTTCGCCGTCCACGATCTCGAGGCCGAGCCCTCGTTGCAGCGCGGACGGTTCGCCGCGGCGCTGCTCGATCCGCCGAGGTCCGGAGCCAGGACGCTGATCCAGGTACTCGCGGACCGGCGGGTGGAGGTGATCCTGTACGTCTCCTGCGCCCCGCCGACGCTTGCCCGCGACGCGGCGCTGCTGGCGGCCGCCGGCTACCGGCTCGCCCGGCTCGGGCTCGTCGACATGTTTCCCCAGACCCGCCACATCGAGACGATGGCCCTGTTCACGCGCAGCGCTTCGCGGAAGCGCCGTTAGCGCCGTTCAGACGGCCAGCACTTCCAGGTGGGCGCCCACGGAACGGGCCAGGGCATCGAGGTCGTAGCCGCCTTCCAGGGTCGACACGACCCGCCCGTCGGCGGTGGCGTTGGCGGCCTCTACCACCATGCGAGTGACCCAGCGGTAATCGTTTTCGTCCAGGTTCAGCTCGGCCAGTGGGTCCAGGCGGTGGGCGTCGAAGCCGGCCGACACCAGGATGAGCTGGGGCCGGTGGGCTTCCAGGGCCGGCAACCAGTCGCCCTCCACCGCAGCGCGGAACGAGTCGCCGTCACAGCCCGCGCCGAGCCGGGTGTTGACGATGTTGGGCCGGTCCACGTTCATGTGCCGGTCCGGGTAGAAGGGCGCCTGAAAGCTCGAACACACCAGCACCTCCGGCACGTCCTTGAAGATGTCAATGGTGCCGTTGCCCTGGTGGACGTCGAAATCGACGATGGCCACCCGCTCGATGCGCGGGTCGGCGAGCGCCGTGACCGCTCCCACGGCCACGTTGTTGTAGAAGCAGAAGCCCATCGCGTGGCGTCGCTCGGCGTGATGGCCGGGGGGCCGTACCGCACAGAAGGCGCGGGTGTCCTCGCCGGCCAGCACCGCCCGCACCGCGTCCGCCACCGCGCCGGCGGCGAGTGCCGCCGCATCGAGGGTGTCAGGGCACATGTAGGTGTCCGGATCCACGGCCACCAGGCCCTGGGCGGGAGAGAGGCGCTGCAGCGCGTCGAGCAGCTCCGGATCGTGGACGCGCTCCAGGGTGGCGCGGTCCACGGGCGTCGATTCCCGCATCTCCATGGCCTGCAGCAGGGTGCTCGATTCCAGATATCGCAGCACCGCCTCGAGGCGCGCCGGTGACTCCGGATGGTGCGGCTGCATGCGATGGTCGAGGCAGCGCGGATGAGTGAATAGAAGCATCAGCCTCTGATATCACGCGCGGGGGCGTGTAGTTCCTGCTCCAGCATACCCCGGAATTGTGCCAAAGATACCGGTGGGGAGAACAGATAGCCCTGCACGTCGGTACAGCCGAAGCGCTCCAGCGCCGCAAGTTGGCTGGGCCGCTCCACGCCCACCGCCACCACCCGCAGCTCGAAACGCTGGCCGAGCTGGCAGATCTGGGTGACCAGCTCCCGGGCTTCCCGGTCCTCATCCATGCGGCTGATCAGGGAACGGTCGATCTTCAGGGTGTCCGCCGGACAGCGCAGGAGCTTGGAGGCGTCGATGAGCGAGCTGCCGAGGTTGTCGAGGGCGAACCGCACGCCCCAGTCGCGTAGCCGGTAGAGCTGAGCCCGGTAGTCGTCCACCAGGGTCAGCATGGCTTCCTGGGGCAGCTCCAGCTCGAGCATCGCCGGGTCGAACCAGCTCTCGGCGCGATAGCGGCTGATCCGCTCGACGATGGCGGCGTTGTGGAACTGTTGCGGAGAGACGTTGATGCCGAGCACCAGCGGCTCCAGCAGATGCTCGAACCAGGTGGCGGCCTCCTTACAGGCGCGGTCCAGCACCCAATCGCCGATTCGCGCCATATATCCGCGCTGCTCGGCCAGGGGAATGAAGCGGTTGGGCGCCAGCTCGCCCACTTCCATGCCCTGCCAGCGCAACAGCGACTCGGCGCCGGTGAGACGTTTGCCGTCGGCGGCCACCTGGGGCTGCAGCACCAGGGAGAATTCTTCCCGCTCCAGAGCCTGGGGCAGGCGGTCGGACAATCCCGGCGCGTCGCCGCCGGCGGCCCGGTCGCCACCGCATTCCAGCGCCTGGCGCATGGCTCGCCAGCCCCGTGACCACATGCGCTCGGGGTCACCGTACACGGCGTCGAAGGCGTGGCCGACGCTCACCGTCAGGTGCAGCTCGCCGCCACGAAAGCGGAAAGGCGCCCGCACCCGGGTGACCACCGCGCCGGCGATCTGCGGCAGCGCGCCTTCCGGGACGTCCGGCAGCGCGACGATGAAGCAGGCGGCGTCGTAGAAGCCGAGCAGCCCGCTCCTCGGCACCGCCGAGCGGATGTGGGTGCCCATGGCCGCCAGCAGATCGGTCTTGCTCACCGGGTCGAGGCTGTCGTAAAGGTGCGCGGCGTGGTCGATCTGCACCACCAGCAGACCCAGCGGGTGGCCCTTGCAGCGGGCCAGGGAGCGAAACAGCTCCTCGTGGCGCGGCAGGCTGGTGATGGGCTCGGTGCGTTCCAGCTCGGCGAAGCGGTCGCGGAACCGCTTGGCGTTCACGCAGGTCTTCAATGCCTGCAGGAGCGATTCGTCGCTCTGGTCCGGGTCGACGTGGCTGTAGCCGGCGTCCTCGGGCAAATCCAGCGGCAGTTCGGTGACCAGCACCCGGGCGCCGGGGCCCTGGTAGCGGTCCATAGCCGCGCTGTCGTCGAACAGCAGCAGATCCGGCGCCGGCGCCAGGCCCGCGACGATGCGACCGAGGGAGGCGACGTCGCTGCACAGCCAGCAGCGCCACCCGGCCGCGGCCGCCAGCAGAGTGAGCCGTTCGCGCACGGCCGTGTGTTCGATCACACCGCAGACGTTCATTTGTCTATTGTAGTCCGTCACCGGGACTCCACATGGGTGGCGCGATGATCGCTGACCACGCGGCCCACGGTATCCAGAGCGGGTAGCCAGCGGCTGAGCCTTGCCGGTTCGCCATTCACCGAGTCGATGGTCAGGCGGCGGTTCCGGGCCAGCAGGAACACGAGCGGCGCCAGCACGCCCTCCAGGCGGCAACGCTCGGGCTCGACCAGAAAGGTGAGCTTGCGGCCGAGACTCTCCACCACCAGCGCCAGTCGGCCGACCTCGAAGGCCAGGTAGTTCTGCGGCCGGCGCTGGGGCAGCTCGGGCCAGTCGAGGCCGAGGCCGCAGGGCGACACCGGATCCACCGCGTTGCACCAGAAGCTCGCCGGTGCCAGGCTCTCACGCTGCAGCGACGCCAGCGCCGAAGGCGGTACGAACTGAGGGCCCGACAGTCCGTCGAAAAAGTATCCGGCGACCACCTCGCCGGCCAGCTCCATCAGGGAGAGCGCCCGGAACAGCCCGCGCCAGCGCAGTGGCCCGCCCTCCCGGTTGGCCAGTTCCCGGCAGGCCAGGCCGTAGCGGTCCAGCAGCATGCGGGCGCGTTCTTTGGCGTCCTCGAGCAGGGCCAGCGGGTCGTCCGAGGCTTCCGGCGGCGGCAGCAGAAACCAGGTTCCGGGCCACGGATCGGCATACGCCGACCGGGCGAAGCGAGGGGCCCGCGGCCGGCCGCCGCGGCCACGGGCGCGAGGCTGTGCGGGGGCCGGGCCGGCCAGGGCGAAGCTGCGCGCGACCCCCCGGCGCAGCGGCGTCAGGACGTCGGCGCTGACGCGGCCGCTCCACACGGCCTGCCACCAGCGCTCATTGAACGCCGCCAGCGGCGCCGCCTGACGGTCGGCGAGCTGGAGAAACGGGTAACGCGCTCCCGGGTCGGCGAACAGCGCCGTCACCTCCATATCTTCGGGTCCGGATTCTTCCAGCAGCGCCAGGTCTTCCGGATAGCCGACCCGCACCCGGCCGCTGCCGGCGCCCTGCCAGGCCAGCCCCAGCTCGGCAAAGGCCCGGTCGAGCTCGTGCTCCTGCACGCCGGGCACACGGCTCGCCGGCAAATCGAACAGCCACACGGCGGCCGGCGCCTCCAGGCCGCGCAGCGTTTCCAGGGCGTCCGCGAGGCCGGCGCCGCCGGCCAGGCCTTGCCACCCGGCCAGCCACCCCGGAAGGTCCTTCACCGGCCGGGGCTCGAGGCGCGGGCGCCGGCGGGCGCGCTGCAGGCGCAGCAGGGATTCGAAGTTGTCGGGATCGCAGTAGTAGGTACGTTCGTCCCGCTCCAGCAGCGGCCCCCGGATCAGAGCCTCGCCGTCTTCCAGCAGCCCTTCCGGCACGCTGGGAAGTAACCGCGCGACATCGTCGGCGGTGAGCGGGCCGTAGAACGACAGCGTCTCGAGCGCGAGTTGCTCGGCCGTGCGGGGATCGGGCACGGGCGGCACCGGGCCGTCGAAGCGGACGCCGGCGGCGACACCGGTCTCCGTCAGTACCGCCAGCAGCTCCCGGTGGCAGATCCAGGACCGCTCGCCGCGGCTGAGCCGCGCCAGATCGCCGTGCGCCAGCTCCGCTTGCAGGTCGGCCGGCAGCTCGAGGGCCGGCACGAGCACCCGCTCCTTGATCCATTCCGCCCACTCTTCCGGGGACTCGGGGGCGTAGCCGGGCGCGGTCCGGCGGCGCTTGGCCTCGAAGGCGTCCACGGCGGCCCGATCCAGGCGCGGACGCAGCTCGGCATCGAACACGGCGCTTCTGATCAGCTCGTCCGACAGCGCGCTCGCCCCGGGCCGTTCCGGCCGGTCGGTGGCATACATGTAGCGGTTGATCTGACCGAACGTGAGGTTGGCGGCGAACGGGCTGGGCGACGTGGTCGTGCACCAGGACGCCGTAATGGTGCCGTCCTCCACGTCCGCCAGGCAGGCCTGCAGCGCCGGCAGATCGAACTCGTCGGAGAGGCAGGTGCGCCACACCTCGAGCAGCACCGGAAAGTCGCTGAAATCCCGTACCGCAGTCATGAGCTTCTTGGCCTGCAGGCGGCTCATCCACAGCGGCAGCCGGGCGTTGAAGCGCTGCCGGGTCAGCAGCAGCGCGCGCCCCGCGGCCTCGCGGAAGCGCGCGCCGAAGAACCCCGACGACTCCAGTGAGGCGCGCAGCAAGGGCTCCAGGTTGGCGATGGTGACCAGCCGCAGCACATCCGCCGTGAGCGGCCCTCGGGTCTGCAGCACCACCGCGTTGTCGTCGGCGTGGATCTCCGCCTCCACTCGGTCCCGGGCGAGGGCTGTGCCGATCGCCAGCGCCCAGGGCCGGTTCACCCGACCGCCCCATCCGGTGTGGACGACGAGCTGCTCCACGTCGTCCGGCCCGCGGTAGCCGCCCGGTCCGGAGAGGATGCGCTCAACCAGCAGGTGGCCGCGGTGTGGCAGCGGCATGCCGGTGGCTTCCCGCTGCCTCTCCAGATAGCCGGTGAGCTCCTCGGCGGCCACACGGTCGAAGCCGCGTTGCGTCACCAGCTCGTTGTGCAGCCCCGCCCTATCGCCGGCGGCCAGCTGGGCCTCGGCACGCTCCAGGAACGCGCCGATGCGCCGGGAGTAGTGAAAGCTGCGCCCGGTCGAATCGGCGCGCCAGAACGGTGGCAGGGACGCAGTGCTGGCCGAGGGGCGCACCACCACGTCGTTGTGGGTGATGCGGTGGATCTGCCAGTTCTGGGTGCCGAGGGAGAACACCTGTCCCGTGGTGGCTTCCCAGACGAACTCCTCGTCCAGCTCGCCGATCACGGCCCCCGATTCGTGGTGGCGGATCTGAAAGTAACCGCGGTCGGGGATCACCCCGCCGGAGCTGTACAGGGCCAGCACGGCGGCGCGGTTGGCCTGGATCACCTGACGAATGCGGTCGTAGCTGATGCGGGCGCGAAGCTCGCGGATCCGCGCCCCGGCATAGCGGCCGGCCAGCATCTCGAGGGCCAGGTCGAAGTGGCTGCGGGGGAGGGTGTGATAAGGGCCGCTGCGCCGGAGCAGGGCGTACAGCGCGTCCACGCGCCACGGCTCGGTGGCGGCCATGGAGACGATGATCTGGCACAGCACGTCGAGGGGATTGGTCAGCGGCACCAGCGGCTCGATGTCTCTCGCCGCCACCGCCTCGGTGAGGGCGGCGGCCTCGACGAAGTCCTGCGCGAAGGTCGGGAACAGGATGCCGCGGCTCACCTCGCCCACCCGATGGCCGGCCCGGCCGATGCGCTGCAGAGTCGCCGCGATACCCGGCGGCGACTGGATCAGCACCACCTGGTCCAGGGCGCCGATGTCGATGCCCATCTCCAGCGAGCTGGTGGCGACGATGGCTTTGAGCTCGCCGCGCTTGAGGCGCTCTTCCACCTCCAGGCGGATTTCCCGGGACAGCGAGCCGTGGTGGGCGTAGACCAGAGGCTCGGGGTGGTCCCGGTTGATGGCGGCAGTCAGCCGTTCCGCCAGCCGGCGGCTGTTGGTGAAGAACAGCGTCGACCGATTGGCGGCGATGATCTCCCGGAACCGCTCGGCCATGGCTTCCCAGATCTTGGTGCCGGTGTCGACGGCGCGGCGCGCCGCTTCGGGAAATTCCACCGCCAGAGAAATGGATTTCGCGGCGCCGCCTTCGAGCACGCGTATGGGCCGCGGCTCCCCGTGCTCGTCGAAGCCGGCCACGTGCGCGGCCACCGCGGTAAGCGGGCGCACGGTGGCCGACAGGGCGATGCGCTGAAACTCGCCGGCCACGTGCACCAATCTCTCGAGACCCGCGAGCACGAGGGTGCCCCGGCGGTTGTCGGCGAGAGCGTGCACCTCGTCGACGATCACGGTCTCCACCCCGGCCAGGGCGTGGCGGCCGCGGCTGGTGGTGAGCAGCAGGCCGAGGCTCTCCGGGGTGGTCACCAGGATCTCCGGCGGCCGCCGCAGCATCCGCTGGCGCTCGCTCTGGGCGGTGTCGCCGGAGCGGGTCTGCACCCGGATCGACGGCACGGCGGTGCGAGCTTCCAGCTCGGCGAGGGGGCCCAGGAGGTTGCGGCGGATGTCGTTGTTCAACGCCTTCAGCGGCGACACGTAGAGTACCCGGGTCCCGCCGGGCGCCCAGCGGCCCGCAGCGAACTGATTCAGCGCCCAGAGAAAGGCCGTGAGGGTCTTGCCGCTGCCGGTGGGGGCGGTGACCAGCACGTGCTCGCCGGCGGCGATGGCCGGCCAGGCCAACGCCTGGACATCCGTCGGCGCGCCGAACCGGTCGGCGAACCAGTCGCGGACGGCGGGCTCGAACGGGGCGAGCGGATCGGCAGCGGGTGCTTGTGGCATTCCGCGATCTTAGTAGCGCTGGCCACTACAATGTAACGTCCTTCGAGCCATGGAGCGCAGGATGAGCGGACCCGCGGATCTGCTGGAACCCGGACAGCGGGTGTTCGTGGCGGGCAGCGTCAACGAGCCCACGGGGCTGCTCGAGATACTGCATGAACAGAGCCTGCCCCCTCGGCTGCACTTCATCCAGTTCCCCATCGCCGGCTACAACCGCATCGACTTTACCCGCTTCGCGCCGGAATCCGAGCTCACCACGTTCTTCATGACCCCGCACCTGAAGGATGCCGACCGCAGGCGCCTGCACTTCCTGCCCATGCAGATGCGCCGGGTGTACGGATATCTGTCGCGAAACGTGGACGTGGTGATGCTGCAGGTGGCGCGCGGTGCCGACGGGCGGCTGCGGCTCGGGCCCAACGTGGACTTTCTGGGCGGCCCCGGACACGGCGGCGCGCTCGGCTCTGCGCGGCGGGTGATCGCCGAGCTCAACACGTCCTTCACGGCTCCCGCCGGCTGCCCGGTCATCGACGAGAGCGCCATCGACGCCATGGTGACCACCGACCGGCCGCTGTTCGAAATGCGCCCGCCGGCCATCGATGCCGCTGCCGCCGCCATCGGCGATCTGGTAGCCGCCGAGATCCGCGACGGCGATTGCATCCAGACCGGCATCGGCGCGATTCCCGCCGCCATTCTCGGGCGATTGACCGGCAAGAACGATCTCGGAATGCACGGTGGCCTCATCGACGACGGCGGCATGCAACTGATCGAGAGCGGCAACGTCACCGGCGCGCGCAAGGAAATCGACGAAGGCCGGCACCTCACCGGTATGGCGCTGGGCTCGCGGGCGCTTATGGACTGGCTGGCCGCGCGACCGGACGTCGTGTTCCGCGGCGCCGACTACACCCACGAGACGGCGATCATTGCCCGGCTGGCGAACTTCGTCTCAGTGAACTCCGCGGTGGAAGTCGATCTGTTCGGCCAGGTGAACGCGGAGATGACCGGCGGCCGGCAGATCTCCGGCACGGGCGGCGCGGTAGACTTCATGCGGGCCGCGCGGGCCTCGTCCGGCGGGCGCTCGATCGTCGCGATGACGGCCACGGCCCGCGGCGGTACGGTGTCACGCATCGTGCCGCGCGTGGAGATGGTGACGGCTCTGCGCACGGACGTGGACATGGTGGTCACCGAGCATGGTGTGGCTCGGTTGGGCGACGCGCCGGCGGCGGAGCGGGCGCGCGCTCTGATCGCCATTGCGGAGCCGGCTTTCCGCGACTCGCTGCGCGGTGCCGTGGACGCCTGGCAGTGAGTGCCGCTTCCCGCCCTCGGCACGGCGGGCGCTGACAGACCGTCGAGCGCTTGCCTGCGCCGAGTGTGCGCTGGCGCACTCAGCCGGGCTGGTCTGGCACGGAATTTTCACTAAAATCAACGGGAATGTCTTTTCCCTGTTGGGGAGCGCGGCGGTCATGGACTACATCGGCATCGATCCCGCGGTGGGGCTGGAGTGCTCCCACTGCGATTTCGTCACCCGCCTGAAGTACAGCGACCTGCTCGCTCGCGTTCAGGCCGGTGAGCAGGTCGCCTGCGGCAATTGCGAGCGCCAGATGCTCCACGACTGGACCACGGTGAGCGTGGTGCAGAACATCATCAAGCGCCGCATGCGCGAGGCCCACGAGGCCCGGCAGCGGCAGCGTTCCGCGTAGCGGTCGGCATCAATCCGCCAGCCCCAGGCTCACCAGGATGAAGGCGTACTCCTCGGCCAGTTCCTGCAGGGTCTCGAAACGCCCTGACTGGCCACGGTGGCCGGCGTCCATGTTGGTCTTGAGCAGCAGCCAGTTGTCGTCAGTCTTCAAGGTGCGCAGCTTGGCCACGTACTTGGCCGGCTCCCAGTAGGTGACACGGGGGTCGTTCAGGCCCGCGGTGACCAGCATGGGCGGGTACGCGCCTTCCCGGAGCTGATCGTACGGCGAGTACCCGTAGATGTGCTCGAACGCCGCCTTGTCCTCGATGGGGTTTCCCCACTCCGGCCATTCGATGGGCGTCAGCGGCAGGGAGGTATCCTGCATGGTGTTGAGCACGTCCATGAACGGCACGTGCGCCACCACGGCGCCCCACAACTCCGGAGCCTGGTTGACCACCGCACCCATGAGCTCGCCGCCCGCGCTTCCGCCGGCGATGGCAATACGGCCGGGGCGGGTCCAGCCCTGCTCGACCATGAAGCGCGCGACGTCCACGAAGTCGTTGAAAGTGTTGGTGCGCTTGTCGAGCTTGCCATCCTGGTACCAGGCATAGCCGAGATCGTCGCCGCCGCGGATATGGGCGATGGCGAACGCGAAGCCGCGGTCGAGGAGCGACAGGCGGTTGGTCGAGAAGCCGGGCAGCATGGCCATGCCGTAGGCGCCGTAGCCGTATAGATAGAGGGGTGTATTGCCGTCGCGGCTCAGGTCGCGGCGGTAGACGACGCTCACGGGGATGCGCACGCCATCGCGGCCGGGCGCGGTGAGCCGCTCGGTCACGTAGAGCTGGTGGTCGTAGCCGCGTGGGAATTTCCTGGGTCTTCAGCCGTTCCAGGCTGCGGTCGCCGTAGTGGAAGTCGAACACGGTTTCCGGTGTGACCATGGACTGATAGTGCACGCGCAGTGCCGGGGCGTCGTACTCCGGATTGGCGCCGAGACCCACGGTGTGGGTGAACTCGGGAAATTCCAGCAGGTAATCGGTGCCGTTGTCCTCCATCACCCGCACCTGGTCCAGGCCCTCGATCCGCTCTCCCACCACCAGCCGGCCCGCGAAGCGCGCGAACCAGGTCAGGTACTGCTCATCGGAACCCGCCACCAGGGTCTCCCAGTGGCTTTCCTCGGGTGTCTGCTCGGGCGCTCGATAGAGCGCGAAGTTCCTGTGGGAGGCGTTGCTCATCAGGTAGAAGAAGCCATCACCGTGATCGACCGAGTACTCGTGGTTCGCGCGCCGCGGCGCGACCAGGCGCGGTTCGGCCCGGGGCTCGTCGGCGGGCAGGTAACGGATCTCGCTGGTCACGTGGTCGCCCGTGGTGATCAGCAGATGGCGTTCGGACGAGGTCTTGTCGATGCCGACGAAGAACGACTCGGCGGCTTCCTCGTAGATTACCGCGTCGTCCTTGCGCGGCGTGCCCAGGGCGTGCAGGCGCACCTGGTAGGGGCGCCACTGCTGATTGACCACCACGTACAGAAAGCGCCCGCTGTCCGCTGCCCACACCGGCGCCGCCAGGGTGTCGGGAATCGGCTCGTCGAGCATTACGTCCGCTTGCAGATCCTTCACCTGCAGGGTGAAGCGTTCCGAGCCGTTGGTGTCTGCGCTCCACGCCAGGTAGCGCCCGTCCGGGCTCACCGACAGACCGCCCAGGACGAAGTAGTTGTGCTCCCCGGCAAGCCTCGGCTCGTCGAGAATCACCCGCCAGGCCGAGCTCGATTCCGCCGGCGGCGCCCGGGGATCGGTCGCCGGAGCCCGCAGCCACAGCCGGTACTGGGCGCCGCGCTGGAACCGCCACTGGTACCAGAAGCCGCCCTTGCGGTACGGCACGCTCGCGTCCTCCTGGGGCTGACGGTCCTTCATCTCGGCGAACAGCCGATCCACCAGGGCCTGGTGAGGGCCCATGCATTCATCGAAATAATCGTTTTCGGCCTGCAGGTATTGGAGAATCCTGCGGTCGTTGACGTCCGGGTAGTCCGGGTCCTTGAGCCAGGCGTACGGGTCCTCTACGGTGATGCCGTGGCGGGTATAGCGGTGAGGGATGCGAGTGGCGACGGGGGGTCGGGTCATGGTGGTCTGTACTGATCGAGGGCAAATCGGGTCCGGACGCTAGTTCCTACGCGAATGCACGCCGAAACGCAAACCGTTACCATCCAGAACCTTCACCATTCGAAGGACTGGCGATGGAGCAGCGACGACTCGGCAACTGCGGACTGCACGTGTCGGAAGTGGGCATCGGCTGCAACAACTTCGGCGGGCGCATCGATGCCGACGGCACGCGCGCCGTGGTCGACGCCGCCCTCGAGCAGGGCATCAATTTCTTCGACACCGCCGACGTCTACGGCGGCAAGCAGTCCGAGGTGTTGCTCGGCCGGGCGCTCGGAGACCGGCGCCACCACGTGATCATCGCCACCAAGTTCGCCATGCCGACCGGCCCGACGCTCCAGGACAAGGGCGGCTCCAGGTACTACGTGCGGCGGGCCGTGGAGGCGAGTCTCGAGCGCCTCGGCACCGATTACATCGACCTCTATCAGATGCACCAGGCCGATCCCGCCACCCCCATCGAGGAGACGCTGTCAGTGCTGGACGACCTGGTGCGGGAGGGCAAGGTGCGCTACATCGGCCACTCCAACTTCGCCGGCTGGCAGATCGCCGACGCGCACTGGGCTGCCCGCAGCGCCGGCTACACGCCTTTCGTCACCGCCCAGAACCACTACAGCCTGCTCGAGCGCACCGTGCGTCACGAGGTGCTGCCGGCCTGCCGGCACTTCGGCCTCGGGGTGCTGCCGTACTTCCCGCTGGCGAGCGGTATGCTCACCGGCAAATACCGCCGCGACGGCGCGCCGCCCGAAGGTACCCGGCTGGCCCGGGCGGAGGCGCTGGCGAAGCGGGCCCTCACCCAATCGAATTTCGACCAGGTCGAGGCGCTCGCTCGCTTCGCCGAGGAACGGGGCCGCAGCCTCCTCGATCTGGCGTTCTGCTGGCTGCTGTCCCAGCAGGAGATCGTCAGCGTCATCGCCGGAGCGACGTCCGCCGAGCAGGTGGCGAGCAACGCTGCCGCCGCCCGCGAGTGGCGGTTGTCGGCGGAAGAGATGGGCCAGGTGGCGCGCCTGCTCAAAGGCTGAGACGGCGAACCGTGTGCGGACGTTTCAACGTGGAGTCGGACCCGCTGTCGAAGCTGCTGCTGGAGCTGGTGCGGCTCAGGCATCCGGGTCCGGACAACCACAACGCCGCGCCCACCGAGAGCATCGTCGTGCTGCGCCTGGACGACGTCGGTGAGCCGGAGTTGGTGCCCATGCGCTGGTGGCTGACGCCCTACTGGTCGAAGGAGCCCGCCACCCGCTACGCCATGTTCAACGCCAAGTCGGAGACGGTGGACCAGAGCCGGGCGTTCCGCGAGCCGTTCCACAGGCGCCGCTGTGTGGTGCCGGTCTCCGGCTTCTACGAGTGGGTCCATGCCAGGCGCAGCGGAGGTGAAGGCGCGAAGATGCCGTGGTACATCCACGCCCACGCCTTGCCGGGCCTGCTGCTGGCCGGCATCTGGGACCGCTGGCGGAGCCGCGAGGGCGGCGAGGTGGTCGACAGCTTCGCCATCCTCACCACCCGCGCGGCCGCGGGCCTCGAGTTCGTGCACGACCGCCAGCCGGTGATGCTGTCCATGGCCGACGCCCGGCGCTGGCTGGCCCGGGACACGCCCCGCGACGAGCTGAAGGCCCTGCTCGGTGCCGTCGTTCCCGTGGCCCTGGACGCGGTGCCGGTGTCGACCTACGTGAACAACGCCCGCAACAAGGAGTCGCGCTGCACCGAGCCCGTGGGCGAGCCGGTGGCGGTGGCGGCCGAGCGGCCATGATGTTTCTCGAGAGCGGTCAATGGTTGGGCCGGGGAAGCCTGCTCGCCGAGGGCCAGAGCCGCGGACAACCCGTGGAATGCCACGTCATGGTGCAGCGGGACGACGACGGCGTCACCCTCACCGGCGGCTGGCGCAGTCAAGGGGAGCCCGAGAGCGACTTCGTGGTGCGGCTGGCCAGCAACGACGCGGGCACCTACACCCTCACCATGCGGCTTGCCGGAGATCATCTGCGTGGCACCGCAAAGCTGGACAGCCCGCCGAACCTGGGGTTGTTGTGGAACGACAGCGGCACTGTCCACGCCACCTTCGCGCTGTTCGCCATCTCCCGCGGGTACGGCTTTCGGGGCTTCGTCCGCGACGCCGGCATCCCCGGGGTCAGCGGCGACGGCCGGGTGTTCACCTGGGAGGTGGCGTTCTCTCTCAAGCAGGAAGTGGTGAAGGGAGACAACGTCGTTTCCCTGCACCGCCGGCGCCGATGAGCTCACGGGGAGGCCCTTTGATCAAAGGCGACATGAACGTCCGGTCGATCGCCAGCTGCACGAAGGCCTTGCTGGCCCTGCTGCTGGCCCTGGCGGCAGACGCCGCTCTCGCCGCCGCCGCCCCGCATCCGCCCAACACCGAGGATTCGTCGCCGCAGCCGACGGCCCGAGAGCTGATCGCCGGTGCGTTGGACCTCACCCGCGGCACCACGTCGTACGCCGATCTCGCGATGCGCATTCACCGGCCCGAGTGGGAGCGCAGCTCCGAGCTCGAGGCCTGGACGCGCGGCCGCGAGGACGCCCTCATCCGCTTCATCACGCCGGCCAGGGACGCCGGCAACGCGACGTTGAAGCGCGGCGACGACATGTGGACGTACACACCGAAGTTGAACCGCACCATTCGTCTGCCGTTCAGCCTGATGTCCCAGAGCTGGGCGGGATCCGATTTCTCCTACAACGACCTGGCTCAGAGTGACAAGCTGCTCAAGCACTACGAGCTTTCGCTGGTGAACGTGGAGAGCCGCGATGGCCACCGCATTTACACCGTGGAAGCGGTGCCGAGGGAGAACGCGCCGGTGGTGTGGGGCAAAGAGGTGGTGGTGCTGCGCGACGACTACGTGCTGATCTCCCATACCTACTTCGATCAGGACCTCATGCCGCTCAAGCGTCTCGAGACCCTCGAGATCGGTGAGCTGGGCGGGCGCGTGTTCGGCACGCGGATGCGGATGACGAAGCTCGACGAGCCCGAGCACTACACCGACGTCGACTACCGCAAGGCTCAGTTCGACCTGAAGCTGGACGATAAGCTGTTCACGCTGTTCGCACTCAGGACCGGAGCCGTTCCTTGACCCACACCGGCGGCCGGCTTGCCCCCCAGTGGGTCCCATGGCCGTTGCCGCTGACCGCACGCATCGGCTGGCGCAACCTTCGCCGTAATCTCCGCCGCACGGCGCTGACGGCCGGAGGCGTGGCGTTCGCCGTGTTTCTGGTGGTGGCCTCGGGCTGTATCCAGCTCGGCAGCTACCTCAGCATGGAAGAGACGGCCACGTCGTTGCTGGTCGGGCACCTGCAGATCTCGAGCCGCGCCCACTCGGACGGCGAGCGGTTGGAGGACAGCCTGGCGGATGCCGATGCCCTGGTGCGGCGAGTACGCGATATTCCCGGCGTAGCTGCCGTGGCCCCACGGCTCGAAGCCTTCGCGCTGGCATCCGCCGGCGAGCGCAGCTTCGGCGCGGAGGTTCTGGGGGTCGACGCCCGGGCCGAGCAGCGGGTCGTGACCCTCGACCGGCGGGTGGTGGCCGGCCATTACCTCGAGTCGCCGGGGGACGGCGTGCTGGGTGAGGGTCTGGCGCGCAACCTCGGCGTCGAGGTCGGCGACGAGGTGGTCGTGCTCGGCAGCGGCAGCCGGGGCGGAGTGGCCGCCCTGGTGGTGACGGTGGCCGGCATCCTCCGGACCGGCATCAGCGAGCTGGACCGCGCGTTGCTGGTAACCGACCGCGGGTCCATGGCGAGCGCTTTCGGCCTCGACAACCAGGCTCACGAGCTGGTGGTGAGAACCGACGATCTGCGCGCGGTGGAACGAGTGGCCGAGCGCGTGCGCGATGCGCTGCCGGGCCGCTGGCCCGCCGGCGACGACGGCGCCGAGGTGCAGGTGCGCACCTGGCCGGAGATCCTGCCGGAGCTGCGCCAGGCCATCCAGGTGGACCGCATGAGCGGTCGGTTATTCTACTGGCTGGTGATGGTGCTGGTCGCCTTCAGCGTGGTGAACACGTTCATCATGACGGTGTTCGAGCGTACCCATGAGTTCGGCATGATGCTGGCCATCGGCATGGGGCCCGGCCGCATCGTGACCATGCTGCAGTGGGAGGCGTTCGGGTTGTGGCTGCTGGGGGCGGCGACCGGGCTCGCGCTGGCGTGCGCGCTGGTGGCCTGGCTCGCGGGCCACGGCATCTATCTGGGCGCCGACATGGAGCGGCTGGCGCGCCAGCTCTATCTGCCCACTCGCCTCTATCCCATCTTCGCTCCGGAGGCGCTCACCACCGCGCCGCTGGTGATGCTCGCCGGCACTCAGCTCGCCGCGCTGCTGCCGAGCCTGAAGATCCGCCGCCTGGCGCCCGTGGACGCCCTGCGGGTGGCGGCGTGAACGTACCCTTCTGGCGCCTGGCCTGGCGCAACCTCTGGCGCAATCCGCGCCGGACCTGGCTCACCGCAGGCGGCATCGGCTTCGCGGTCTGGCTGCTGGTGGTCGCCATGTCCATGCAGGACGGCAGCTTCGAGGCCATGATCGACAACGGCGCGCGCCTGCTTACCGGGCACGTGCAGCTCCAGCAGCCGGGTTTCCGGGACGATCCCCGTCTCGAGCTGCGTCTCGCGGATGCGCCGGACCTCGAGCGCCGGGCCGCGGCGGTCCCCCACGTCACCGCCGTGCTGCCCCGGCTGCAGGCGTTCGCTCTGGCGTCGGCTGGAGAGCGCAGCTTCGGTGCCGAGGTGATGGGAGTGGATCCCCAGCGTGAAGCGGCGGCATCGAGCCTCCCCGCCATGGTGTCCTCCGGGCGCTACCTGCAGGGGCCGGGCGAGGCGTACGTGGGCGCGATCCTGGCCCGGAACCTCGGGCTGGCGGTGGGGGACGAGGTGGTGATGCTCGGCAGCGCCCTCGAGGGCGGTGTGGCCGCGGCCGCCGCCGATGTGGTGGGCACCTTCGCCACCGGTCAGGCGGAGCTCGACCGCAGCCTTCTGCAGATCTCCGCGGGCGACTTCCGCACCGCCTGGAACCTGGCGCCGGGGGACGTCAGCATGCTGGTGATTCTGGTGGACCGGGCCTCGCGCAGCGCGCAGGTGGCCGATGCGCTCCGCGCGCCGGACCTTGCGGCTCTCGACTGGCCGGACCTGATGCCGGAGGCCAGACAGACGATTCAGATCAAGCGGGCCGGCACCCGGCTGTTCTTCGCGCTGCTGGTCGTCATCGTCGTGTTCAGCGTGGTCAACACGTTCATGATGACGGTGTTCGAGCGCACGCCCGAGCTCGGTATGCTCACCGCCCTTGGCATGCGCCATAGAACCATCGTTGGTCAGCTCTGTCTGGAAGCGTTTTGGATGACGGTGGTGGGGGTCGGCCTGGGACTGGCGGCAAGCGGTGTGCTGGTGGGCGTGCTGACCGCCACGGGTGTGCCATTGCCGGCCGAGGCGGCCGAGGCGCTCGCCCGCTATAACCTGCCGAACCACGTCTACCCGGCGTTCAGCGTCAGCGCGGCGGTGGTTGCAACGGTGGTGATGTTCGCCGGCACCCAGGCGGCGGTGCTGGTGCCAGCGCTGCGGATCCGCCGACTCGAGCCCGTCGAAGCCCTGCGGGCACTGGAGTGACCATGCCGTTCGGGCTTTTGTTCAGTCTCTCGCTCAGGAACCTGCTTCGCCACCGCCGGCGCAACCTCATGCTGCTCGCGGCGATCTGCGTGGCCGTTGCGGGGGTCACGGTGCTGAACAGCCTGATCCGAGGCTACCAGCAGGACATGCGCGAGACGGCGGTGGAGAACCTGACCGGCGACGTCAAGGTGCTGGCGCCCGGTTATCGCGACGATCCCGGCATCCAGAAGCGCTTCGCGCTGTCGCCGGGCTGGCAGCCGGACTTCCCCGCCGGCGAGCTCGCCGGCTGGGCGCCGCGGGTGCGGGTGCCGGCGGTGATCATGAGCGAGCGGGAAACGCGGGGCGTGCAGATCGTCGGGGTCGAGCCGTCCCGTGAGGACATCTCGTTCCTCGGCGCGGTGCCGGTGGCCGGGGAGCGGCTGAAGGGTGCCGATGACAACCGGCTGCTGCTCGGCAAGGCGCTGGCCGGGCAGCTCAGAACCGGCGTGGGCTATCGTGTGGTGGTGATGACCCAGGGTGCCGATGGCAAGACCCGCGAAGCCGGCTTCCGGGTCGCCGGCATCTTCGACGCCGAAGGCACCGGGCTCGAGAAAGCCTACGCGTTCACCGGCCTGGCCTACCTGCAGTCGCTGCTGGACGCCCGGGGGGTGACGGAGGTCTCCGTGCGGCTCGAGGATCAGCGCAACGCCCTCTCACAAAGCCTTATGGACCGGCTCAAGCAGGCCTTCACCGGCGAGGACGTGCTGAGCTGGCAGCAGCTCGAGCCGCAGCTCGCCGCCATGTTCGCGTTCGCCGACGTGGCCATCTTCATCTGGTTTCTGATCATGATGGGGGCGCTGGTGTTCGGTCTCGTGAATACCCTGGTCACGGCGGTGATGGAGCGTACGCGCGAGCTCGGCATGCTGCGCGCGGTGGGGATGCGGCCGGGCGCAGTGGTGGTGCAGGTGGTGACCGAGTCGACCCTGATCATGGCCGCCGGGATCCTGCTGGGGCTTGCGGTGGGCGGGCTCCTGATATGGTGGCTGTCGGGCGGCATCGACCTGTCCCGCTGGGCGGCGGGCGCGGAGCTCGCCGGCATCCGCTCGGTGCTCACACCGCGGCTGTTCCCCGGCGACCTGGCGCTGGTGGCGGGGATGAGCCTGGTGCTCGGCGTGCTGGCGAGCCTGTATCCGGCATGGCGCGCGGTGAAGATCGAGCCATTGGAGGCGCTCAGGCGATGACGGAGCGAACGGACGACGTGGTGGTGGCGTGCCGGGGTATCACCCGGGTGTACCGGCAGGAGTCGGTGCCGGTGCACGCCCTGCGGGGGGTGGATCTGGACGTGCGGCGAGGGGAATTCGTCAGCCTCTCGGGGCCGTCCGGTTCCGGCAAGTCGACCTTACTGAACATCATCGGCGGGCTCGACCGCCCCACGGACGGCGACGTCACGGTGGACGGTGTCCAGCTCAACGGTCTGTCCGCGTCCGCGCTGGCGGACCTGCGCCTGCACAAGCTGGGTTTCGTGTTCCAGGCTTACAACCTGATTCCCGTGCTGTCGGCGCGGGAGAACGTCGAGTTCATCATGCAGCTTCAGGGCGTGCGCGCCACCGAGCGGCACCGGCGGGCCATGGAGATGCTCGACGCCCTCGGTATCGGCGAGCTGGCGGACCGGCGGCCAGGTGAGCTGTCAGGCGGTCAGCAGCAGCGGGTGGCCATCGCCCGCGCCATCGTCACCGGGCCGGTGCTGCTGCTCGCCGACGAGCCGAGCGCCAATCTCGACAGTGTGACCACGGAGGAGCTGCTCGAGCTGTTGCGCCGTCTCAACGAACAGCGGGGGCTCACCATCGTCACCGCCACCCACGACCCCCAGGTGATGCGCTACTCGCGCCGTCAGGTGAAGCTCAGGGACGGCGCGATCGTGGGGGATTCGGTGCCGGAGCCGGTGTGAAGGCAATCGCGGCCGGGCTGGTTCTGGTCTGCGGGGTGGCCCATGGCGCCGAGGTGGAGGTGCGGCTGAAGGGGTTCGGCGACGTGGCCGTGCTGCCGGAGGAGGATGTGCAGCGGCAGGCGGTGGGCAATCCGGCCTACGATCAGAACCTGGACGTGCGACTGATGGTGAGCGGCCGGCAGGGCGACTTTTCCTGGCTCGTGCACGACAGCACCACCTTGGTGCAGGGCGACGGGCTGGCGGTCGGCGGGTTCGGCATCACCCTGGACCAGACGGCGATCGGCGACGCCCGGCGTCTGTTCGATCTCACCTGGACGATCGACGAAGGCGACCGCCACCTGCTGGTGAATCGCCTGGACCGGTTGGCCGTCAGCTACCGGCATGGCCCCTGGAGCGTCACTGCGGGCCGCCAGGCGGTGAGCTGGGGCAATGGCATCGTGTTCCAGCCCCTGGACCTGTTCAACCCGTTTTCGCCGACCACCGTCGATCAGGACTACAAGGCCGGCGACGACCTGCTGCTGGTGGAGCGCTCCCTCGCAAGCGGCGGAAGCCTCGCGCTGCTGGCGGTGGGGCGCAAGGGCGCCGCCGACGACCGCACCGGCGACACGGCGAGCGTGGCCGGCAAGCTGCACCTGTTCGCCGGTCGCGCAGAGATCGAGCTGGTGGCCGGCCGGCATTTCCGCGACTACGTGGCCGGCACCGGCGTGCGCTTTCCGGTGGGGGGCGCGCTGCTGCGCAACGATCTGCTGGCCACCCGGCTGGACACCGGCACCTGGAAGCTCTCCGGGATCGTCAACATCGACTACAGCCTGCTGCTCGGGGGGCGCAACCTCTACCTGTTCGGCGAGTACTTCCACAGCGCCTTCGGCGTCTCCCGACTGCCCCCCGACGTCTCCGGCTATCCCCAGCCGCTGATCGCCCGCCTGGAACGGGGCGAGCTGTTCAATCTGATGCGCGACTACCTGGCGGCGGGGGGCACGTACGAGTGGCATCCGCTGTGGACCCAGACCACCACGCTCATCGGCAACCTCGACGACGGCAGCGTGCTGCTGCAAGCCGAGATCAGCCACGAGCCTGACGACCACCAGCACCTGGACTTCGGCGTGGTGGCACCGCTCGGCTCGGCGGGCGACGAGTTCGGCGGCGTGCCGGTGGCCGGCGATCGCCTCACCGTCGGCGGCGGTACCCGGGTCTACCTGCGCTGGGTCTACTATCTGTGATCGGTCGGCGCGCCCGGGGGCGCGCCGACGGACGCTTCTATGCCGCCCCGGGGGCGCGCGTAGGGTCCCGGCGCGACCGGTGCGCCGCGGCGCCGGGCCAGCACCTTGGTGACCTCCGCGCCGAAGAACAGGATCAGCGAGGCATAGTAGATCCAGACCATCAGCACCACCGCCGAGCCGGCGGCGCCGTAGGCGGAGCCGACGCCCGCCTGCCCCAGATAAATGCCAATGAGGGCCTTGCCCACGGTGAACAGCACCGCGGTGAAGAACGCCCCGGCCAGGGTGTCGCGCCAGGCTATGCGGGCGTTCGGCACGAACTTGAACAGAGCGGCCAGCAGCAAGGTGATCAGCGCCAGGGAAGCCGCCTCGTTGATGATCTGCCACAGCACCGGAGCGCCCGGCAGGTAACGGTTCAGGTAGCTGTACAGGGTGGCCAGCAGGGCGCTCAGCAGCAGGGTCACCAGCAGCAGAAAGCCGATCGCGAGCACCACGCCGAAGGCAACCAGCCGGGACCACAGAAAACCGACGATGGCGTTCGCGGGATCGGCTTCTACGCCCATGATCCGGTTGAGGGCGACCTGAAGCTGAGCGAACACCGTGGTGGCGCCGAGAATGATCAGCCCCACGCCGAGCAGCATGGAGAACAACCCCTGCTCGGGCCGGTCCGCGTTGTCGATGACCGTGCGGGTCAACGCCGCGCCCTCACTACCCACCAGGGCGCGTATCTGCTCGATGAGCTCCTGCTGCACCTGCTGCTGGCCGAGCAGGAACCCGGCGAGCCCTATGACGATCAACAGCAGCGGCGCCATGGAAAGCAGCGTGTAGTAGCTGAGCGCTGCCGCCATCTGAAAGGGCTCGTCGGCGGCGAAATCTCGGGCGGCATCCGCGGCCACCGCCACCGCGGCCCGGGCTCTTCGTCGAGCGGGCCGAAGGCTGTCGGGGAAGCTCATGAGCGGAGAGTCTAGCAAGGTACGCGTCCGCAGTGGCACGAGTCCTGCTCCGCGTCCTGCTTTCGGTCGCCGGAGGGGCCGATCAGCGGAGGATACTCGCTCGGTGGAAGCGTCCTGGATCAATGCCGGTTTCAATGGTCTGATGGCCCTGGTGTGGGTGGCCTACCTCAACCTGTTTCTATGGGAGTTTCGCAGCCACCGGCGGGTCCGTGTGTTCATACAGCTCCACGGCGGCTACGACGGCGACGCCCGCTTCCGCATCATCAACATGAGTGACAAGCCGGTGAGCGTGGCGTCGGTGTTGCTGTACGTGGCGCGCCGGGGAAACGCGCGGACCGTAGAAGTCACCGGCCGCGATCTCGCCGGGGGCGCCCGCGGTGAGAACGAGCACGTGCCCCGGTTCCCGGGGTCGCTCGGTTCGGGAGAGTCGTTCGATCTCGGCAGCGCAGCGCAGTTGCTGGCGGTGGGCGAGCGCTCGGTGCAGCCTGGCAGGGAGCCGGACGCCGAACGGGCACCGGACGATCCATCGTGCTTCGAGCTCCGCCTGGTGCTGCAGCACGGCGCCTCGGACTATCCGGGCGCGGTGATGCGGCCGTTCCGGTTCGAGCGGCTGGAGCAGGGATGGCGGGTGGTGCCCGACGGCACCACCCGGCTATGGTATTCCCGGCGCGGCAGAAAGGTCGCCGATCAGTGGCTCGAGTGCACGCCAGGTTTCAGGAACGAACGATCTTGAGGTGGCCGCGCGCCGGCATGCGGGCGGCGGTCGGGCTCGCGCGTGTGCCGGGTGCGCTTCGCACGGGCACCTCGTCGTCATCGATCCAGCGCATCATTGCCCGCCACTGCCGGAGCTCCGGCCCGCCGTCCGAGGCGCTGAGGTCGACCACGCCCCGCCCTGCCTCGGCCGCCTTCGCGTAGGCCTGCACGTCACGGACCACGGCAATCACCGGCACCCCGAGGCTGTCGAGAAAGCGCATCAGCACCTGGTAGGTGAGGGTATGGCGTTTGACCCGGTTGGCCACCACGCCGAGCACCCGTGGGCCACGCGGCACGCGGGCGTGCAGCAGCAGGTCGGCGATGCATCGGGTGGCGGCGTGAATGTCGATGTCGGAAGGCAGCACGGGCACCAGAATCTTGTCCGCCAGCCGCACGGCGTCGGACAGGTCGTGACGGTTGAGTGCCGCAGGCGTATCCACCACCACACGCTCGACGTCCTGCGGCACGCGCTGAGCGAACGAGCGGGTGACGTTGGCGGGTGGTTCTTCGTAGGCGGCGATGCCGTGAATGGGGGGCAGGGCGGCTGGCCGCAGCTTCAGCCAGCGGGTCGCCGAGCCCTGCCGGTCGCGGTCGATCAGCGCGGTCCGGCGCCCGGCCCGGGCGTACGCGGCCAGCAGGTTGGTGGCCACCGTGGTCTTGCCGGAGCCGCCCTTCGGGTTCACCACCACCACCCGAAAGCTGTCTTCTCGTGACACTTCAACTACCTCCGCCGGTAGTCTAGCGCCTGGAAGCCTCCCGCTTTGTGCTCTGCTCGGCGATCAGCGAATGCCAAACCGCCTGCCGACTGCAGGGGTGGTGGCTGCTCGCGGGCTCAGATTTCGATGGGTGTGGCCGACTCCTTGTTCGCCTTATCCTGCGCCTGCTTGGCCGTTACCAGCTGAGGCACGTAGCGATCCAGCTCGTCCAGGGTCCACACGCCGCTGGACTTGTGAAACTGCTTGATCACCGCCGGCTGCTGCATGATGGCGATGCCGCCGCGCCCGGTGTGGAAGATCTGCGAGGTGATGCCCGAGGCCGACTCGGTGGCGAGCCAGGCGACAATGGGCGCCACGTGCTGAGGCCCGCCCTGCTGCAGGTCGGTATCCTGGACCTTTTCGCCGCGGTTCTCCCGAAGCGGGATGGTCATGCGGGTGAGCGCGCCGGGCGAGATGGTGTTGACCGTGCAACCGTACTTGGCGAGCTCGAGGGCGAGCACCCGCGAGAACCCGGCGATGCCCGCTTTGGCCGCGCCGTAGTTGGCCTGGCCGAAGTTGCCGATGAGCCCGGATACGCTGGAAAAGTTGATGATCCGGCAGCCCGTTCGGTTGTTCTCGCGAATGTAGCGGGCGAACGGACGGGAGCAGCAGTAGTGTCCCTTCAGGTGCACGGCCAGCACCGCGTCCCAGTCCTGCTCCTCCATCTTGAATATGGTGACGTCGCGGAGAATCCCGGCGTTGTTCACCAGGATGTCCATGCCGCCGAACGCGTCCACGGCGGTCTTCAGCAGATTCTCGCCGCCTTTCACCTCCGCCACCGAATCGGTGTTGCCGACCGCTTCGCCGCCGAGCGATTTGATTTCCTCCGCCACGTCGTCGGCGATCTTGCCGGTGCCGGTACCGTCGGTGTTGGCGCCCAGGTCGTTCACCACGACCTTGGCGCCTTCGCTGGCCATCAGCAGGGCGATCTCACGACCGATGCCCCGCCCCGCGCCGGTGACTACGGCAACCTTGTCCTCCAGCCTTCCCATGTCACTCCTCCCCTTGTGTCGTTCGATCTCTGCCGCCTGAGTGCTCAGGCGTTCCAGGCCTCGGTACGGACTTCGTCGTCGGCGGGATACTTGCCGAGCTCCATGCGCGCCACGGTGCGGCGGTGCACCTCGTCGGGCCCGTCGGCCAGACGCAGGGTGCGCATGCCGGAGTACATCCGCGCCAGCGGGAACACCTGCGACACGCCGGCGCCGCCATGGATCTGAATGGCGTCGTCGATCACCTTGATCGCGATGTTCGGCACCGCCACCTTGATCTGGGCGATCTCGCTGCGGGCTACCTTGTTGCCCACCGTGTCCATCATCCAGGCGGCCTTCAGAGTCAGCAGACGCGCCATCTCGATGTTGATGCGGGCGTCGGCGATCTTGTCGTAGTTGCCGCCGAGGTCGGCGAGCTTCTTGCCGAAGGCCTCCTTGGACTGGGCGCGCCGGCACATCAGCTCCAGCGCCCGCTCGGCAACGCCGATGGAGCGCATGCAGTGGTGGATGCGCCCCGGGCCGAGACGGCCCTGGGCGATCTCGAAGCCGCGGCCGGATCCCAGAATGATGTTGTCCTTCGGCACGCGCACGTTGGTGAAGCGCACGTGGCCATGGCCGTGGGGCGCGTCGTCGTAGCCGAACACGTGCATCATCTTCAGCACTTCGACGCCCTCAGCGTCCACCGGCACCAGAATCTGCGACTGACGGGAATGCCTCGGCGCGTCCGGTTCGGTGACGCACATGACGATCATCACCTTGCAGCGCGGGTCGCCGATGCCGGACGTCCACCACTTCTCGCCGTTCAGCACCCACTCGTCGCCCTCCAGGCGCGCCTCGAGGCTGATGTTGGTGGCGTCCGAAGAGGCGACGAAGGGCTCGGTCATGGCGAATGCCGAGCGGATGCGGCCGTCCAGCAGCGGCTCGGAGCCATTGTTCCTTCTGCTCCTCGGAGCCGTAGCGCTCCAGCACCTCCATGTTGCCGGTATCCGGAGCGGCGCAGTTCATCGCCTCCGACGACATGGGGTAGCGGCCGAGGATCTCGGCGATGTGGGCGTAGTCGACGTTGGTGAGGCCGGCGCCGCGCTCGCTTTCCGGCAGGAAGAAGTTCCACAGCCCGCGCTCCTTGGCGCGTTCCTTCACTTCCTCCATGGCGGCGGTCTCGCACCAGCGGCCGCCTTCCTCCACCTGACGGGCGTAGACCGCCTCGCTCGGTACGATGTGATCGTCGATGAACTGCTGGATGTCGTTGATCAGCGGTTTGACGCGGTCGGATATGCCAAGGTCCATGTGCTTCCCCTCGTAGCGGATACGCGCGTCTGATGCGCGCCTGAGTGAAATTATGATGCGGAATGCGGATGGTTTTTGATACTAATACAGTCGATCAGGTCTGCGCTACGGGGTGGTCTTGGAGAACTACGGTGACGCGACGCTCGATCTCGTCGATCGAGTGCGCGGGGAAGGTGTGCATCACGCGGTGCTGCTGATGCGCCATTCCGCGCGCGAGTTCGACCCGGAGCTTCACGATCTGGAGAACCCGTTGACGGCGGACGGACGCGCCAGGGCGCTGGAGGTGGGCGCGCGGCTGCCGCGGGAGGTCACCTGCCGCGGCTACGCGAGCCCGCCGCACCGGTGCATGGAGACTGCCGAGCTGATTCTGGAAGGCCACCGCCGGCAGGGCGGGCCGACCACCCGGCACCGGCCGCTGGAGGCCCTTGGGGTGTTCTACGCCCTGGACCAGATGAAGATGTGGCGCGCCATGCACGAGGCCGGGGGTCTGGTGCCGTTCGTGACGGCCTGGATCCGCGGCGATGCGCCGGCGGGTGCGCTGATCCCTGCCGAGGTGGCGGCGCAGCTGCTGCTCGAGGTGCTCGTCGAGAAGCTCGAGCGCCCGCTGGCGGAGGATCAGCTCGACCTGTGCGTGTCTCACGACATGACGCTGTATCTGCTGCGCGAGGTGCTGTTGGACGAACCCGCCGCCGGTCCGGCGGTGGCGTTCCTGGATGCGCTGGTGCTGTACCGGGACGGCGGCGGGGTATGGATGCAGAGCCATCACGGGGAGCCGCGGCGGGTGGCGTGACGGACCGTCGGATCTGGAATTGTCACGAATCGACTGGAGGGGAGATGTTCGAGAGTCTCGAGGAAGCAACCTGCACGGCATGGCGGTGGCCTGGCACGCCGGCCGGCGCCCGGATCACCTGGCGCTGGCCACCAGCTACGGCGACCGCACGTTCCGGGAGCTGAACGAGCACGCCAACCAGCTGGCGAGGCTGCTGGCGCGCCACGGAATCGGTACCGGCGCCGGCCACGACGACGGCTCCATCGCGGTGGTTACCAAGAACCGGCCGGAGTTCGTCGAGGCGTACTGCGCCGCCCTGCGCTCGGGCATCCGCTTCACCCCGGTCAACTGGCACCTCACCGGCGAGGAGACGGGATACATCATCGACAACTGCGAGGCCCAGGCCGTGATCTACGACGCCAGCCTCGGCACAGCAGAGCAGGCCGCCGCGCACGCCGCCGACTGCAATCTGCGCCTGGCCGTGGGCGGCTCCATTCCCGGCTTCCTGGACTACCGAGCAGGCCATTGCCGGCGAGGACGCCGGCGACGTGGAAAACCCCGTGCGAGGCTCGCAGATGCTGTACACCTCGGGCACCACCGGACGCCCCAAGGGCGTGTACCGCAGCCAGATGCCGGTGCGCCGCTCCTCCGGCCCAGTCCGTGGCCACCGGCGATCCCGACACCGACCGCTGCCTGTGCACGGGCCCCGCGTACCACGCTGCGCCGCTCGCGTTCAACGTGGTGGCGCCCCTCACCTCGGGTGTCGGGGTGGTGATGATGGACCGCTGGGACCCGGAGGAGTCCCTGCGCCTGATCGAGAAGTACCGCATCACCCGCACCCACATGGTGGCCACCATGTTCCACCGGTTGCTGCAGCTTCCCGAGGAGGTCCGCAATCCGCTACGACCTGTCGAGTCTGAACCTCGTCATGCACGGCGCTGCACCGTGCCCGGTGCACGTCAAACGCGCCATGATCGAGTGGTTCGGCCCCATCATCTACGAGTACTACGCGGCCACCGAAGGCGGCAACAACTTCGGCATCGACTCCCAGACCTGGCTGCAGAAGCCCGGCAGCGTAGGTAAAACGCCGAATCCCGAGGACACCCGCATCCTCGACGACGCCGGCAACGACGGTGCCCCAGGGCGAGGTGGGCACGATCTATTTCCGCGCACCGGACGTGGGCCGCTTCGAGTACTTCAAGGCGCCCGAGAAGACGGCGGAGAGCTACCGGGGCGACTGGTTCACCCTCGGCGATATGGGCTATCTGGACGAGGACGGCTTTCTGTTCCTCACCGGGCGTAGCGCCGAGACCATCATCTCCGGCGGCGTCAACATCTATCCCCAGGAGATCGACTCGGTGCTGCTGCAGCATCCCGACGTGCTGGACCTGTGCACGGTGGGCGTGCCCAACGAGGAGTGGGGCGAGGAGGTCAAGACCGTGGTGCAGCTCAAAGCCGAGGTGCCTGCCTCGGACGACGTGGCCGAGAGTATCCGCGAATTCGCCCGGGAGCGGCTGCCGGGCTTCAAGTGCCCGCGGTCGGTGGATTTCGTCGACGACCTGCCGCGGCTGCCCAGCGGCAAGATTCAGCGGCGCCTGGTGCGCAACCGCTACTGGGAAGGCCGGGACAGGCAGATCTGAACGATGAGGAGAAGTTGCGTGAGCGACGATCATTACCAGCCGCGCGGCCCCGGCGACGGCGGCTACCAGACCCTGACGGTCGAGAAGGAAGGCGCCATCGACTGGCTGACCCTCGACCGGCCCGACTCGCTGAACGCCATGAGCCGCACCATGATGCTGGAGCTGCAGCACTACTTCGGCTGCGCTGTACACGGATCACACGGTGCGGGTGGTGATTCTGCGCGGCGCCGGACGGGCATTCTGCGCCGGGCTCGACCTCAAGGAAGACCGCAGCGACGAGCCCGGCGGCGCCGTCGCCGGCCTCAGGGTCCAGCGCCGGGTCAGCGAGATCGTCATGCGCATGCGGCGCGCGCCGCAGCCCATCATCGCCCTGATCCACGGCGCGGCCAGCGGCGGCGGTTTCGCCCTGGCGCTGGCGTCCGACATCCGCCTGGCGGGTCCGAACGCGCGCATGAACGCCGCGTTCATCCGCATCGGCCTCACCGCCTGCGACGTCGGCGTCAGCTACTTTCTGCCCCGCCTGGTGGGCAGCGCGCTGGCCTCGGAGCTGCTGCTCACCGGCCGCTTCATCGACGCCGAGCGGGCGAAGGCGGTCGGCCTGGTCTCCGACGTGGTGCCCGACGACGGGCTCGCCCACGCCGGCCGCTCCATCGCTCACGAGATCCTCGCCAACTCGCCGGTCGGTGTCCGGCTGACCAAGGAGTGTCTCAACATGAGTGTGGACGCGGGCAGCCTGGAATCGGTGATCGCCATGGAGGACCGCCAGCAGATCCTGGTTTCCACCACCGGCGACATGCGGGAAGGCGTCGCCGCGTTCCTGGAGAAGCGGTCTCCTCAGTACAAGGACACGTAGAGCGGGACGTGCGGCGTATGGGCGGGGTCGGCCCCGGAAAAAGCACCTGTTCGGCAGCGGGCGCCAGCGTCGTTGGACGGGCTCACTGGAGCTGGGGGCCTGAACAGCCGAACAGGTGTTTTTCCGGCGCCGCCCGTTATCCACCGTCCTTCCCGCAACGAGGTGGTGCAGTCGTCGTTCCGCTTGCAGTCGGCTGGCTCTGGTGACGTCCGCCCCGCGCTCGCGGTTGCATGGCTGCGGCCGGCGCTGGCGGGTCGTCCGGAACGAGTGGGACATCCGGGGTATGCGCGGGGGTCGGCCCCGGAAAAAGCACCTGTTCGGCAGCGGGCGCCAGCGTCGTTGGACGGGCTCGTTGGAGCTGGGGGCCTGAACAGCCGAACAGGTGTTTTTCCGGCGCCGCCCCTTGATCCACCGTCCTTCCCGCAACGGGTGGTGCAGTCGTCGTTCCGCTTGCAGTCGGCTGGCGCTGGTGACGTCCGCCCCGCCCCTCGTCGGCCGCATCAGCGCTGGCCGACCGCGGCACCGTCTCGCGGGGCGTCTGTCCCGCTGCACGCTCGATGGGGGGACGACGGTGATGGGTGGGCTGCGCGGCGGAGAATGCCTTTGGGGCTGTTCAGGCTCCCGGCTGCCAACGAGCCGTCCAGCGACGCTGACGCCTTCTGCCCCAAAGGCATTATCCGGTGCGGGCCCGACCGCCCTCCCATCGATCTCCCACCGTCTCGACCGCAGCGGACCAGGCGCCGCACGAGATCGGCACGCCGGCCAGGCTGCGACGCGGCTGGCGCTGGTGACGTCCGTCCCGCCGCACGTCGGCTGCATGGCGCTCGCCGACCTCCACGTCTCGCGAGGCGCCTGTCCGCTGCACGCCGATGTGGGGAGGACGGTGATGGGTGGGTGCGCGGCGGAGAATGCCTTTGGGGCTGTTCAGGCTCCCAGCTACAACGAGCCCGTCCAGCGACGCTGGCGCCTTCTGCCCCAAAGGCATTCTCCGGTGCGGGCCCGACCGCCAATCACGCCGTTCTCCCACTATCTCGACCGCTGCGGACCAGACGCCGCACGCGACCGACATGCCGGCCAGGGCCGCGACGCCAGGCGGAGCGGACGTGTCGGCAGCCGCCGCCCGAGCGCGCGCGGGACGACTGCCCGCTGCACGCTGATGGGGGGACGACGGTGATGGGTGGGTGCGCGGCGGAGAATGCCTTTGGGGCTGTTCAGGCTCCCGGCTCCAACGAGCCGGTCCAGCGACGCGTGACGCCCTCTGCCCCAAAGGCATTCTCCGGTGCGGGCCCGACCGCCCATCCCATCGATCTCCCACCGCTCGACCGCTGCGGACCAGGCGCCGCCGAGATCGGCACGCCGGCCCGGCTGCGACGCCTGACGCGGTGCCGTCCCGCCGCACGTCGGCAGCCGCCAGCCCGTCGCGAGGCGGCTGTCCGCTGCACGCCGATGTGGGGAGGACGGTGATGGGTGGGTGCGCGGCGGAGAATGCCTTTGGGGCTGTTCAGGCTCCCGGCTCCAACGAGCCGTCCAGCGACGCTGACGCCTTCTGCCCCAAAGGCATTCTCCGCTGCGGGCCCCACCGCCCATCCCATCGATCTCCCAGCGTCTCGGCCGCTGCGGACCAGGCGCCGAGCAGGCGCGGCTGGCTACGGCTCCGAGCCGGTCGTGAGCGGCAGCGAAGCGTCGCGCACCCACTCGGACATGGACCCGTCGTAGACGGCGACGTCCTCTTTCCCGACCAGCAGGCAGGCGAACGCGTCGACGGTGGCGGAGATGCCGCCGCCGCAGTAGGTGATGACGCGAGGGGCGTCCAGCATGCCGGCGTCGTCCAGGGCCGCGCGGAGCGCGTCTGTCGGGCGGAAACGGCGGCCTTCCATCAGACGGTCGTAGTGCAGATTGCGGCTGCCGGGGATGTGGCCGCGGCGGCCGTAGTGCATGTCGCCGGTGCCGGCATAGACCTCCGGGGACAGCGCGTTGACGGTGCAGACGTTGGCGTCGCCCATGGCCTGCCGGGTCTCGTCCATGTCGACGAAGATCTCCGGCCGGGGGGTGCCCTCGAAAGTAGTCGCGGGATAGCTCTCGTCACCGCTCTCCAGAGCACCGCCGGCGTCGCGCCAGCCGGCGAGGCCGCCGTTCAGCACGCCGACCCGGTCGTGACCCGCGTAGCGCAGCAGCCAGAAGGCACGGGTGGCCCACATCATGTGACCGCTCGCGTATACCACCACCCGATGGCCCGGGCCGATGCCCAGCTCGCCCAGGGCGCGGTGCAGCGCCTCGGGCGCCGGGCGGGTGAAGCCGAGTCCGCTGGAACTATCCGAGAAGTCGCGTATGAGGTCCATGAAGGCGGCGCCGGGAATGTGGGACTCGCGGTAGCGCTCGAGGCCGCTCACGGCCCGGTAGCCGGTCTCTGCCGGCTCCAGGAAAACGGTGGCGTCCAGCACTCTGAGGGACGGGTCGTGCAGTATGGCGGACAGTTCGTCCGGATCGATCAGCAGCGGATGGCTCATAAGGTCTTCTCCAGTGGATTGCCGTTCGCGGCGTCGTCAGTCACCGCGCCGTACGGTTCTGCGGCCAGGGCCCGCAGCAGCGGTGCCCGCCAGCCGGCGGGCTCGACCGCCGACAGCTCGACGCTGCGGCAGCCGTTGTGAGCGGAAAGCTCGCCGAGAGCGCGGGCGATGGCGGTGCAGGCCCCGTCCGGATCGCGGCAGAGCCAGTGCTCATGCTCGACGAACAGGCCCTTCACTTGCAGCCGGCGCGCGCGGCGCTCGGCCTTGCAGTCGACGCGACCGACGAAGCGGTCCCGGTACAGCATCGGCAGGCAGAAGTAGCCGAAGCGGCGTTTGCCTTCGGGCAGGTAGCACTCGAGCTGGTAATCGAAGCCGAACAGACTCTGGCCGCGATGGCGCAGGATGAGGGCGTTGTCGAAGGGAGACAGCAGGCGTACCCGGGACGGCGCCGCGGGCAGCCGTCCCTCCAGGGCCTCCGGGTCGGCGTGAACGCGCTGCTCCGGTCCCGGAATGGCGACGGGTATCAGCCGGCGCTCGCCGGCGCCTTCCTCCAGAACTCGAGCGACGGCCCGCGACAGACCCGGCGTTCGCCGCTGATAGGTGCAGGCCCTCGGGCTCGCGAAACCGTGTGCCGTCAGGTGACGGTCTACCAGATGCCTCGCGTACTCTTCGAGGCTCGGCTCGCGAGTGTCTACCCAGGCCGGCAGCACTCGTTCCGTCAGATCGTAGATTTTCTGAAAGCCGGCGCGCCCGGCTACCATCAGCTCGCCCTGCATGAAGAGCTGCTCCAACGCCCTCTTCGCCGGCTTCCAGTCCCACCATCCGGCGCCGGTGTGGGCAGGATCCGCGAAGTCGCGCGCCTGCAGCGGGCCGTCGATACGTATCCGGTCCAGCACCTGCTTCATCAGCGTGCGGTCGCGGCTCCGTATCCACTGCTCCCGCCGCGCCCGCATGTCCGCCATGCGCGGGAGCGCGAACCGGTAGTCGCTCATGGGCAGGTAGGCGGCGGCGTGGGCCCAGTACTCGAACACGTTGCCGTCCGCCTGCAGACGGCTCAGCATGTCCGGCCGGTAACCTGGCACCCGCACCTGCAGCACCTGGTCGTGGGCCCGGCTTACCACCGAGATGGTGTCGATCTGCACGTAGCCGAGCCGCTGGACCGCCTGGCGCGCGCCGGCGAGGCCGCGGCCGAACGGCGCGTGCCGGAGCAGGCCTTGGCGGGCGAGGGTGACACGTCGCAAACGGGCGGTGACGTTCTCGGTTGCTCCCTCTCGGGGCATTGGTCAGAATCGAGCGGAGAAAAGGGGACTTTAGCACAGCCATGGACCGAGAATTCTGGCTGGAGCGCTGGAACAAGCAGGAAATCGGGTTTCATCAGCCGCTGGTCAACCCATGGCTGGAGAAACACTGGCCCGAGCTCGGCCTTCCTGCGGGCAGCACCGTATTCGTGCCCCTGTGCGGCAAGAGCATGGACATGGGATGGCTCCGCGAGCAGGGTCACTCAGTCGTCGGCGTGGAGCTCGCGGAGAGTGCCGTTCAGGCGTTCTATCAGGAGACCGGCGAGCCCTGCAGCGCCGACCGACTGCCGTACTTCGTCCGCTACACGGGCGGGCAGGTGACCATCTACTGTGGTGATTTCATGAACCTCTGGGTGCGGCACCTGCCGGGCGTCTCCGCCGTCTACGATCGCGGCAGCCTCGTCGCTCTGCCGCCGAGAATGCGCGCCCACTACGCCGACCATCTGCAGCGGATCATCCCGGAAGGCTGCCAGATCCTCCTTCTCACCCTGGAATACGACCAGAGCCGGGTGCCCGGACCGCCCCATTCCGTCGAGGAAGCGGAGGTGAACGCGCTGTTCGGGGCGCGCTGCAGCGTCCGGCGGCTCGGCTCCGTGCCGGTCACGCAAATGCCCCCCCGGTTCGCCCGCAGCGGTCTCGAGTCGATGGTGGAGGCCGTTTACCGGCTCGTCAAAAGCTCCTGAGGGTCGTCTGGGGCGGCTCGCCGCTTTTTCAAGGTCTTTTGTTTTGTTCGCCGGCCCCCATCAAGCAGCGGTAACGAATCCGTTTCATTCTCAGGAGACTACTGATGAGCATCGTGCACTGGAACCCGTGGCGGGAGCTCGATGGCCTGTTCGCTCGGCCGGCCGAGATGCCGGCGCGAGCCGAGTGGCTGCCGCCGGTGGACATCACCGAAACCGAAAACGCCTATCGTATCGACATGGAGATTGCGGCGGTCGCCGCCGAGGATGTGAGCGTGTCCGTGAAGGACGGCGTTCTCACCGTGTCGGGCGAGCGCAAGTCGGGGCGCGACGCCGGAGAAGGTGAAGGCAGACGGCATCGGGTGGAGCGCCACTGGGGCAAGTTCTCCCGCAGCTTCCGGCTGCCCGAGAACGCCGATCAGGATGGCATCGAAGCCCGCGCCAGGGACGGCGTGCTGTACCTCACCGTCGCCAAGAAGGAGAAGGCGCAGCCGCGGAAGATCGCGGTCAACGGCTGATCCTGGGGTCGGAGCGACCTTGTGGGAGCGACCTCCTGGTCGCGATCTTGTGCAGACCATGTGGTGGGAGCGACCTCCCGGTCGCGATCTTTTGCAGACCATGTGGTGTGAGCGACCTCCCGGTCTCGATCTTGTGCGGACCATGTGGTGGGAGCGACCTCCCGGTCGCGATCTTGTGCGGAAGAGATCGCGGCCGGGAGGCCGCTCCCACAGGCCGCTCCCACAGTCCGCTCCCACAGTCCGCTCCCACAGGCCGCTCCCACAGTCCGCTCCCACAGTCCGCTCCCACAGTCCGCCCGCGTTAAGATTCCAGGATGACCTGGAATCGCGAAACCGTAAGGACCGTCATCTTCGAAGCCCGGACGCCTGCCGGCAAGGCGTTCGACGTGGCGTTGATCGCCGCCATTCTGGTGAGCGTGGTGGCGGTCATGGCCGATTCCGTGGGCTGGGTGCATGGCCGCTTCGGCGCCTGGCTCTACGCCGTGGAGTGGTTTTTCACGGCCCTGTTCACCATCGAGTATGCGCTGCGGCTGTGGTCGATCCAGCGCCCCATGCTGTACGCGCGCAGTTTCTATGGCCTCGTCGACCTGCTCGGCATCCTGCCCACCTACCTCAGTCTGATCTTCACCGGCACCCAGTTTCTGCTGGTGATCCGCGTGCTCCGGGTGCTGCGGGTGTTCCGCGTGCTGCGCATGGTGCGCTACGTCGGCGAGGCCCAGCTTCTCGCGGACGCGCTCCAGGCAAGCCGCCGCAAGATCACCGTGTTCGTCTGCAGCGTGCTGGCCCTGGTGATCGTGTTCGGCTCGTTCATGTACCTGATCGAAGGGCCCGAGCACGGCTTCACCAGCATCCCCAAGAGCATCTACTGGGCGGTGATCACCCTCACCACCGTCGGCTATGGCGATCTGGTCCCGCTGACCCCCCTCGGCCAGGCCGTGGCCACGGTGGTGATGATCATGGGCTACGGCATCATCGCCATCCCCACCGGCATCGTCACCATGGAGTTGTCGGAGGCCAGCCGGCGGGCCGCCAACACCCGGGTCTGCCCGCACTGCGCGGCGGAAGGCCACGTGCCGGAAGCCATCTATTGCTGGCGATGCGGTGAGCCTCTGAGCCCGAGTGGCCCCGGCTAAACGATTGTTGCCTACTTGGAATGCGTTGATTGTCAATCATTCCGTGTTTTTCTTATCCGTTCGCTGATACCTTGCCCTCACGTTTCTGGCCCGCGACGCTTTGAGGCACAATAGCGCCCCCTCGAGTTCGCACCGCCTGAGGAAGAAGAGAGCAGACATGAGCCTAGACAGCTTCAACACCAGCAAGACCCTCGACGTTGGCGGCAGACAGTACCGCTACTACAGTCTGCCCGCTGCCCGGGAAGCCGGCATCGGCGACGTGGACAGACTCCCCGTGTCGCTGAAGATCCTGCTGGAGAACCTGCTGCGATTCGAGGACGGCAGCACGGTGACCCGTGCCGATATCGAGGCGCTCGGCAACTGGGCCAGCGCCCCGCCGGCCGATCAGGAGATCGCGTACCGCCCGGCCCGCGTGCTGATGCAGGATTTCACCGGGGTGCCCGCGGTGGCCGACCTCGCCGCCATGCGCAGCGCCGTGGTGGCGGCCGGCAAGGATCCGGCGATCATCAACCCGCTCTCGCCGGTGGACCTGGTCATCGACCACTCTGTGATGGTGGATCGATTCGGCACGCCGCGCGCGTTCAATGAGAACGTCGAGCTGGAAATGCAGCGCAACGCCGAGCGCTACCGGTTCCTGCGCTGGGGGCAGAAAGCGTTCCAGAACTTCCGGGTGGTCCCCCCGGGCACCGGCATCTGCCACCAGGTGAACCTGGAGTACCTGGCGCGCACGGTCTGGACCAGCGAGCAGGACGGCGTCACCGTCGCCTACCCGGATACCCTGGTCGGCACCGACAGCCACACCACCATGATCAACGGCTTGGGCGTCCTCGGCTGGGGGGTGGGCGGCATCGAGGCGGAAGCGGCCATGCTCGGCCAGCCCATCTCCATGCTCATTCCCGAAGTGGTTGGCTTCAAGCTCACCGGCCGGCTGAGGGAAGGCATCACCGCCACCGATCTGGTGCTCACCGTGGTGGCGATGTTGCGCCGTAAGGGCGTCGTGGGGAAATTCGTGGAGTTCTTCGGCCACGGTCTCGACGACCTGCCGCTGGCCGACCGCGCCACCATCGCCAACATGGCGCCCGAATACGGCGCGACCTGCGGATTTTTTCCCATCGACAAGGAGACCGTGGCCTACCTCGAGCTCTCCAACCGGCCGAAGGATGCGGTGGCGCTGGTGGAGGCGTACGCCCGGGCCAACGGTCTGTGGCGCGAAGCCGACACCCCCGACCCCGTCTACACCGACACCCTCGAGCTCGAGCTCGGGGACGTGGTGCCGAGCCTGGCCGGGCCGAAACGGCCCCAGGACCGGGTGGCCATGAGCGACATGGCGAAGGCCTTCGACGAGGCGCTGGAGCTGCAGGGCCACGCCGCCGACAAGGACACCCGCGTGCCGGTGCCCGGCGCCGACTACGACCTCGGCCACGGCGACGTGGTGATCGCCGCCATCACCTCCTGCACCAACACCTCCAACCCTGCGGTCATGCTCGGCGCGGGGCTGGTGGCGCGCAATGCGCTGGCGCGGGGCCTGAAGGTGAAGCCCTGGGTCAAGACCTCGCTGGCGCCGGGCTCCAAGGTGGTCACCGAGTATCTGGAAAAGGCGGAGCTGCAGGACGACCTGGACGCCCTCGGCTTCAATCTGGTGGGCTACGGCTGCACCACCTGCATCGGCAACTCCGGGCCGCTGCCGGAGCCCGTCTCGGCCGCCATCGCCGAAGGCGACCTGGTAGTGGCCTCGGTGCTGTCCGGCAATCGCAACTTCGAGGGTCGCGTGCACCAGGAGGTACGAACCAACTGGCTGGCCTCGCCCCCGCTGGTGGTGGCCTACGCCATTGCCGGAACCTGCCACATCGATCTGACCCGGGATCCGCTCGGGCGTGACAAGGACGGCAACGAGGTGTTCCTGAAGGACATCTGGCCGAGCAATGCCGAGATCGCCGAGGTGGTGGGCCAGGTGTCGTCGGCCATGTTCGAGGAGCAGTACGCGGACGTCTTCACCGGTCCGGAAGCCTGGCGCAACATCGACGTCACCGACTCCGCCACCTATAGCTGGGCGGAGTCCACCTACATCAAGCAGCCGCCGTTCTTCTCGGTGGGGGGTGATCTGGAGCAGGAAGCGGAAGTGTCGGGGGCGCGCATCCTGGCGCTGCTCGGCGACTCCGTCACCACCGATCACATCTCGCCCGCGGGTGCCATCCAGCCGGACAGCCCCGCCGGTCACTATCTGCAGCAGCACGGAGTGGACGTGGCCGAGTTCAACTCCTACGGCTCCCGGCGCGGCAACCATGACGTCATGATGCGCGGCACCTTCGCCAACATCCGCATCAGAAACGAGATGGTTCCGGGGGTGGAGGGCGGCTACACCAGGCACGTGCCGTCGGGCGATGAGCTCTCCATCTATGACGCCGCCGTCCGCTATCAGGGTGAGGGCACCCCGCTGGTGGTGATCGCCGGTCAGGAGTATGGCACCGGCTCCAGCCGTGACTGGGCCGCCAAGGGCACGCGCCTGCTGGGGGTGAAGGCCGTGGTGGCCGAGAGCTTCGAGCGCATCCATCGTTCGAACCTCATCGGCATGGGTGTGCTGCCGCTGCAGTTCAAGGAGGGCGACGGCCGCAAGAGCCTGGGGCTGAGCGGCGACGAGATCGTCGACATCCGGCTGCCCGAAGGCGAGACCGTGATCAAGCCGCGCCAGGACATGCGGCTGATCGTCGCGTCCGCCGACGGCGGGGCTCGGGAGGTCATCGTGACCAGCCGACTCGACACCGACAACGAGATCGCCTATTTCAAGAGCGGCGGCATTCTGCAGTACGTGCTGAACAACCTCGTGGGGGCAGCCTGACGGCCGCACCTCCCGCCGCCGTCGTCTTCGACATGGACGGGCTGCTGCTCGACTCCGAGCGGGCGGCCCGGGACGTCTTCTTCGAGGCCTGCGGCGAGCTCGGCATTCACGTGGACGACCACGTCTATGCGTGCTGCATCGGCGCCACCCGCGAGGAGACCGTGCGCCTGCTCTGCGAGGCACTGGGGTCGGAGGCGGCGTACACGGCGCTCGAGCGGCGCTGGGACGAGCTCTACGAGCATCGCATTACCACCGTGCCGCCGCTGCTGAAGCCCGGCGCCCGCGAGCTGCTCGACGCTCTCGAGAGCTACCGCGTGCCGCGCGCTCTGGCCACCTCCACGGCCCGCCCCAGGGCCACCGGCAAGCTCGAGCGGGCCGGCGTGCTCGGCTCGTTCTCGTGCCTGATCTGCGGTGGTGAGACCCACCGCGGCAAGCCTTACCCGGACCCGTATCTGGCCGCCGTCACGGCGCTCGGCACCACGCCACGAGAGAGCTGGGCGCTCGAGGACTCGGAGCACGGGGTGCGGGCAGCCCACGCCGCCGGGCTGAGGGTGTTCCAGGTGCCGGATCTGGTGCCGCCCTCGGACTCCCTCGTCACCCTCGGACACCGCGTCGTGGCCGACCTCTATGACGTGCTGGACGAGCTGCACGAGAGTTTCACGCGGTGAAAGCCAGGTAACCTCACTGCCCACGACGGCGCCCGTGGCCCGTTCTGTTGAACCGATCACGGAACGGAACTTTGCCCTTGAGGTGTAATCACACATTCATATAATGCGCTGCCCGCGCGGTCGCTGTGCTGCTAAACGCGGGGGCGCAACGTGTCGCAGATAGCAGACACGGTGGTAACCGAAATTGTAGAAAACAAGCTGTAAAACACGCCCTGCCGAGGACAACGTGATCAATCGAAGTGAATCCAGGCTCATCGCCCTGGAACGGCGTAATCAGGCCGCGCGCTCGCGACGCGATCCCCGCGCCGTCTCGAGCCGAAACGAGCCATCCGACGACCCGGAGCAATCGGTCACAGATAGAGTGCGCTCAGCACCCAGGTCAAGGTCAGCCACATCAGCAGGGTGAGGGGCACCCCCACCTTGAGGAAGTCGCTGAACGCGTAGCTGCCGGCGCTCATGACCAGCAGGTTGGTCTTGTACGCCATGGGTGTGGCGTAGCTCATGTTGGCACCGAACAGCACCGCCAGGACGAACGGCTCCGGCGGTAGCTCGAGCTGCCGGGCGATGCCGATGGCGATCGGCGTGCCGATCACGGCGGCGGCGTTGTTCGAGATCACGTTGGTCAGCACGGCCAGCAGTAACATCAGGGCCGACAGAATCACCGTCGGCCCGGCATCCCGGGTCGCGGCCAGAAACACGCGGGTGACGTAGTCCGTGGCATCGGTGGCGACCAGCGCCGTGCCGAGGGCGAGGCTCGCCGCCACCACGAAGAACACCGCCGGGCTCACCGCACGAATGGCGGCGCCGAGGGACAGACAGCGGGTCGCCACCAGCAGGGTCGCGCCCGCCATGGCGGCGACGGAGATGGGCATCAGGCCGGTGGCCGCCAGCACCACCACCCCCAGCAGGATACCGAGCGCCAGCGGCGCCTTGCGCGTGGTGGGCAGCACCACGGTGGCGTCCAGCACCAGAAACTCTGTGCTCTGCTTGAGCGCCGCGATCTGCTCCCGCGGCCCCTGCACCAGCAGGATGTCGCCCTGACGGAGAATCACGTCCTGAATGTCCTCGCCGGCCTTCCAGATGTCGCGGCCGGCCCGGTGCAGTGCCAGCACGGCGAGCTGGTAGCGGTCGAGAAAACGGGTGAACCGGAGGTTGGTGCGGTCGAGGCTCGAGCCCTGAACCACCGCGATCTCGGCCAGCGCCTGACTGTCGGAGCGTAGCGGATGCTCCTCGTCCACGGGCTGCTCGCCGGAGTAAAGCTTGGCCTTCAGCGCCTCTTCCAGCGCCTTCAGCCGCTGCGGCGTGCCTCGCACCCGCAGCCGGTCACCGGCCTTCAGGGTCACGTCCGGCAACGGCAGCAGGTAGTTGTCGCCGCGGCGGATGCGCAGCACCGCCAGATCGCCGCTGGTCATGGCCTTGGCCTCCGCCAGGCTCCGGTCCACGGCGAGGGAGTCGTCGTCCAGGTGCAGGCGGGCCTCGAACAGCCGTGGCGACGGGTCCTCGAGATCGATGCGCCGTGCCGGCAGGAGCCGCGGCGCCACCAGCCACAGATAGATCACGGCAACACCGGCGGCAATGGCAGCGGGCAGCGCGAAATCGAACATGCCGAAGCGAGTCATGCCGAGATCCTGAGCGACGCCCACCACCAGCAGATTGGTGGACGTGCCGATGGTGGTGGCCATGCCGCCCACCAGGGTTGAAAACCCCATGGGCATCAGCACTTCCGAAGCCGAGGTGCCGGTGCGCAGGCACACGCTGATGAGGATCGGCAACAGCAGCACCACGATGGGCGTGTTGTTGACGAACGCCGACAGCACGGCGCCCACCAGCAAGGTGGCCAGGAAGGACAGAAACGGTGCCTTGCCCCACATCCGGGCGAGGAAGCGCCCGACCGGCTCGAGCGCCCCGGTGCGGACCAGCCCCTGACCCAGAATCATCAGCGCGCACACGGCGATCAAGGCCTCGTGACCGAAGCCCGCGAACAGGGCAGTGGGGTCCAGGGCGGGATACGGAAACAGCGAGAAGCCGACGGCGAGCGTGGCCAGCAGGCCGACGCTGGTGAGCTCCAGCGGCAGACGCTCCCGGGTGAACAGAAACAGCGCGACCACGGTCAACGCCATGACGCCGATGGCGTGCCCGTCGGGCACGCCGGCTGTCGCGCTGAGCTCGGTCATCTGGCCGGTCAGAAGATCAACGCTGCCACGTCCCCGAAGGTCTCGGCGAAGTGTGCCTGGATGCCGCGGCGGATGTGATCGGGCACCTCCACCCAGTCGCGCTCGTTGGCCGCCGGCAGGATCACGTGGCGGATCTTCTGACGCTTGGCGGCGAGCAGCTTCTCGCGGATTCCGCCCACCGGATAGACCCGCCCGGTCAGGGTCAGCTCTCCGGTCATGGCGAAGCCCGCGCGAGGCGCCTTGCCGGTGGCCAGGGAAACCAGCGCCGAGCCGATGGTGACCCCGGCGCTGGGGCCGTCTTTGGGCGTCGCACCTGCGGGAACGTGCAGGTGCAGGTAGGCGTCGTCGAACCAGTCGGCCGGAATCCCGTAGCGCTCGGCGTTGCCGCGCACGTAGCTGTAGGCGATGTTGGCGGACTCCTGCATCACCTTGCCGAGCTGACCGGTGAGCTGGAAGCCGGACCGGCGGTTGTGCACCAGGGTGGCCTCCACCGGCAGGGTGGCGCCGCCGAGCGGTGTCCAGGCGAGGCCGGTGACGATGCCGATGCCCTGCTCGAGCTGCTCCGCCTCGTAGATGGGTTGACCCAGGTACTCCTCGATCTTGCCGGCTGGGATTTCCACCGGTCGCTTGCCGTCCTTCAGAATCTTCACCACGGCCTTGCGCACCAGCCGCGCCAGTGCCTTCTCCAGCTTGCGCACCCCGGGCTCCCGGGAGTACTGCTCGATGACCTTCTTGAGCGCCGGTGCGGGTACCTTGAGGTCGCCGCGCCGGCGCAGCCCCGCCCGGGAAAGCTGCCGGGGCAGCAGATGCTTCCTGGCGATGGACAACTTCTCGTTGTCCAGGTAGCCGGACAGGTGAACGACCTCCATGCGGTCGAGGAGCGGGCCGGGGATGGTATCGAGCTGGTTGGCGGTGCAGATGAACAGCACCCGGGACAGATCCAGGTCCACGTCCAGATAATGGTCGTGGAAGGTGCCGTTTTGCTCCGGGTCCAGAACTTCCAGCAATGCCGATGCGGGATCGCCCTGGTAGGACGCCCCCACCTTGTCGATCTCGTCGAGCATGATGACGGGATTCGCTACCCGGCAGTCCTTCAGCGCCTGCACCAGCTTGCCGGGCAGGGCGCCGATGTAGGTGCGGCGGTGGCCCTTGATCTCCGCCTCGTCGCGCATGCCGCCGACGGAGAAGCGATAGAACTTCCGTCCCAACGCGTCCGCGATGGCGCGGCCGAGGGACGTCTTGCCGACCCCGGGAGGGCCCACGAAGCAGATGATCGAGCCGGCCACGTCACCCTTCATGATGCCGAGGGCCAGAAACTCGAGGATCCGCTCCTTGATGTCATGGAGACCTTCATGATGGGCGTCGAGCACTCGTGAGGCGGCGCTCAGGTCCTGGGTATCCTCGCTGTAGCGGCCCCAGGGAATGCTGGTGATCCAGTCCAGGTAATTACGGGTGACCCCATACTCGGCGGAGCCGGTCTCGAGCAGGGACAGCTTCCTGATCTCGTCGTCGATCCGCGTCTGCGCCTGCTCCGGCACGGTCAGCGCCTCGAGGCGGGCCTTGAACTCGTCGATCTCGGCGGTCTTGTCGTCCTTCGCCAGCCCCAGTTCCTGCTGGATGAACTTGAGCTGCTGGCGCAGAAACACTTCGCGCTGCCGGCCCTGGAGCTCCGATTCCACCTGTCGGCGGATGTCCATCTGCGCCTGGGCGATCTCCACCTCCTTGTGCAGAAGCTCCACCACCTTCTCCAGGCGTCGCTGCACCGAGATGGTCTCCAGCACCTCCTGGAGATCTTCCTTGCTGGCCGACGTGAGGCTGGCGGCGAAGTCGGCCAGCAGAGACGGCTCGTTGGGGTTCGAGCGCGCCAGGAACACCTTCAGCTCCTCCCCGTAGAGGGGATTCAAGGGGATCAGCTCCTTGATGGTGTTGATGATGGCGACGGCATAAGCCTTCTGCTCCTCGGAGCGACTCTCCGGGCGCTGGGGAAAATACTGTACGTTGGCCAGCAGCGGCGGCTCGTCCTGCAGCCAGCGCCGCACCTGGAAGCGCTGCAGCCCCTCCAGCAGCACCTGGAGCTGGTCCTGCTCGCGGTGGATACGGTGAATGCGGCACACGGTGCCCATGCCGTGCAGGTCGGACGCGGACGGCACGCCGTCGCCGTCGCGGCGGGTGGCGACCAGCCCCACCACCTCCTGCTTGCGCTCCTGAACGGCCTTCAGGGTCGGCAGCCAGACGTCGGCGTTCATGACCAGCGGGATGGCCTGGCCCGGGAAGAACGGCCGGTGATTCTGGGGCAGCACGTAGATGTGACTGGGCAGAATCTCGCTCGGCAGCAGGATCTGCCGCTTCTCGCCGTCTTCCTGAACGATCTCGCCTTGCTGGTCTATGTCCATGTGAGGAGCGCCCTTCTTGCCGTCGGTCGTGACTATGTGGGGTCGGGGAAAGGCGATAAAAGGGGGCGGGTGAGCCCCTGGGACGGGTGAGCCCCGGGAGCATCCTCCCGGGGCCCCGGGTCATTGCACTGCGATGTCCTTGTCCTGGTCGGCGCGATGCTCCGCCAGGGCGACCTGGCTGCTGAGATGCATGTAGTCGACCAGGATGTTGCCGGACTCTCGCAGCATGGCGTCCTTGTCCGGGTCTTCGTCCTTGGAGTCCTCTTCGGCCTCGACGACCTTGTCCAGCTCGTCGACGTCCGCCACCGGGTTTTCACCCTTGGCGGTACGGAGCTTGTTCTCCACCGACAGGCGCCAGGCATCGTCCTGCTTCTGCTCGGCGGTCCGTTCCGCCTCGTTCAGCGAGACCGTGGTCTCGCGACTCTCCTCGCGGTTCTTGGCTGCCAGGGCCTGCAGGTACTGGAAGTCCGGGTCTTTCGCCGCCCGCTTCTGATGCAGCGCGTTGAGCTGTGCCAGGAGCGGATGAATGTCGTTACTGTGGGGGTACACGGCCGGCTGGATCATGTCCCAGGGCATGGAGTCGTGCAGCGAGCTTTCACCGATCTTTTCCGGATCGTAGAGCTGCGGGAACTCGATGTCGGGAATCACCCCCTGATGCTGGGTGCTCTGCCCGGACACCCGGTAGAACTTGGCCGCCGTGATCTTGAGCTGCCCGCGGTTCAGCGGAATCAAGGTCTGCACCGTGCCCTTGCCGAAGGTCTGGCTGCCGATGATCAGGCCACGCTGGTAGTCCTGGATGGCGCCGGCGAAGATCTCGGAAGCCGACGCGGAGAGGCGGTTCACCAGCACGGCCATGGGGCCGTCCCAGGCCACGGCGTCGTCGGTGTCGGCGTAGATGCTCGGACGGCGGTTGGCCGACTTCACCTGAACCGTGGGGCCGGACTTGATGAACAGGCCAGTCATGGTGTCGGCTTCCTGAAGCGACCCGCCGCCGTTGTTGCGCAGGTCGATGACCAGGGCCTCCATGCCGTCCTTCTTGAGCTCGCCGATGAGCTTGCGCACGTCCCGCGTGGTGCTCTTGTAGTTGGGATCACCTTCCTGAATCGCCTTGAAATCCGCATAGAACGTGGGCACCTCGATGATGCCGATCTTGTGGGTCTGGCCGTTCTGGTTGATGGTGAGCAGACGCTTCTGGGCGGCCTGCTCCTCGAGCTCCACAGCGTCGCGTTTGATGGTGAGCACCCGGGTATTGCTCGCGTCGGTCGAGGTGTGGGGAATCACTTCCAGCCGTACCGTGGAGTCCTTCGGGCCGCGGATCAGCTCCACCACGTCGTCCAGGCGCCAGCCCACCACGTCGATGAGCGGGCCGTCCTGGCCCTGACCGACGCTGACGATGCGGTCCGAGGGCTTCAGCAGCCCCGACTTGTCCGCGGGACCGGCGGGCACCAGCTCGACCACCGACGTGTATTCGTCATCGCTGCGCAGCACCGCACCGATGCCTTCGAGCTGGAGCGACATGTTGATGTTGAAGTTCTGCGAGGTCCGCGGCGAGAAGTACTGGGTGTGCGGATCGTAGGTGGTGGCAAAGGCATTGACGTAGAGCTGGAAGCAGTCCTCGCTCTTGGCCTGGCCGGCCTGCTTCAGCCGATTGGCGTAGCGCTTGGTCAGCAGCTCCTGAATCTCGTCCACCGGCTTGCCGTTCAGCTTCATGGCCAGCACCGCAGCCTTGAGCCGCCGGCGCCACAGATCGTCCATGGCGGCCTTGCCGGCCGGCCACGGCGCGTCCTCGCGGTCCACGGCGATGGATTCCTCCTTGTCGAAGTTCAGCTCGCCGAGGCCCTCGTGCAGGCGCTCCAGGAGGTACTCGAGCCGCTCGGTCAGCCGCTTCTCGTAGAGGTTGAAGATGTCGAAAGCCGGTGCCAGGTCGCCCCGAACCAGCGCGTCGTCCAGCTTGTAGCGGTACTTCTTGCTCAGGTCGGCCACATCGGCGGCCGTGAAGTACGCGTGCGCGCCGTCGAGCATGTTCAGGTAGTTGTCGAAAATCTCGCTCGACATGTCGTCGTCGAGCTTCTTGTCCAGGTAGTGGTTGTGCCGCAGCTGCTCGACGATGGTCAGCAGGGTCCGCGGGTGCACGTCCAGAGGCTCGAGGGTCGGGGGCTGGTCGGCCGTGGAGAAGGCGAGCTGGTGGTCTGCCACCGGAGCCGGTTGTTTCGCCGCCTGCGCGCCGCCGTGCTCGGCGGCCCAGCCCGCGGTGCTGGCGCCGAGGGTCAGCGTCAGCAGCAGCGCGAGCATGCGGCCACGCTGTGCGCCTGTGGTGCCCGCGCGGGTGCCCGCGCGGGTGAAGGGTGCGAGATGCAGGGTACGTCTGATGAAATGCATGCTTTGCCTTCTGGCTGGGTGCCTTACCTGAGTTCGTTGCGTCCTTCCCCGTAGGGCGGCTGCTCACACCGCCGCCCCGATCCCGAAGCCCTTACTTGTGCATCGGAGTTGTGGTTATATGCGCGCTGTCCGGGGGCGGCAGCCGCCAATACTATGATACCGGCGGCTTTCCGAGGTTCCCCTGACCAGAGGCGGGCGGGGGGCCTGCCTCCACCTCACGCCGGATCACGGATCCGGAGCGCTTTCTTCCTGACCTTTCCGGGACCCTTTTCGAGACCTGATCGCTTTTGACACTAGCCAATAACCACATAGGCCACTGTGTTCAGAATGTAACCCGGTGCTCTGGACGTGGGCAACTGGCCGGAGGAGCTTGATATGCAGTTCATGGAACATCACGCAATCGGACGCTGGCTGCCAGCGGCGGCGTTCTGCCTCGTGCTGACGGCGGGCTGCGGGTCCGGCGATGCCGGCTCCGACCCGGCCAAGCCCGCCAGCGGCGGCGCGGCCGGCGATGCGGCCGCCTCGGGCCAGCAGACGCCGCTCGCCGACGATTCCACCAAGGCGTCTTACAGCCTCGGCTACCGCTTTGCCGAGAACGTGCAGCGCCAGTTCGCCGAGGGCATCGACACCGACGCGTTCGTGCGCGGGGTGGACGACCGGCTGTCGGGGCGGGACGCCGCCGTGGATGCCCAGGAGTCCGAGCGGGTGCTGACGGCCATGATGGAAGCCCGCCAGGCCAAGGCCGCCAACGAGGCCCTGCACAACCTCGAGTCCGGCCTGGCCTTTCTCGAGAAGAACGGCAAGCGGGACGGCGTGACGACCACGACGTCAGGCCTTCAGTACGAGGTGCTGAAGCAGGGCGAGGGAGACAAGCCCGTCGCCACCGACACCGTGACCACCCACTACGAAGGGCGGCTGGTGGACGGCACGGTCTTCGACAGCTCCTACGAGCGCGGTGAGCCTGCGACCTTCCCTCTGAACGGCGTCATCGCCGGCTGGACCGAAGGTCTGCAGCTCATGTCACCCGGCGCCAAGTACCGGTTCTTCGTGCCGGCCGACCTCGCGTACGGAGACCGGCGGGTGGGCCCGGTGCCGCCGAACTCCGCGCTCATCTTCGACGTCGAGCTGCTGGCGGTGAACGCCGAAGACGCCGCGACCGGTGCCAAGCCGGCTGCGCACGGCGGCGGCCAGCCGTGATGGGGGGCCTCAGCCTTCCAGGATCACCCCCAGGGGCTCCAACAGCATCGGCACCTGGGCCGGCGTGATCCTCACCCCCGTGAGGTCGATCAGCCGTGGATCCAGGTTGTTGAAGCTCGCGCCCCTGAGGTCCGCGCCGGCCAGGATCAGGCCCCGGCCGGTGACGCTGCTGAGCTCGGTGCCGGAGAGATCGGCATCCCGCAGGCAGCATTCCTCCAGCACCGCTTCCACCAGACGGCTGCCCGAGAGGTCGGCGCCGGAGAGATCCACGTGGCTGAGGTCGGCGTAGGCGAGGTTGCATTGGCGCAGGGCGCACGCCACCACCGGCTCCCGCGTGGCGATCGGGAAGCGGGCGTCCAGGTGCGAGAAGTCTGCGCCCTGGGCCTGGCAGTTTTCGAGCACCAGGTCGTAGGCGCGCGCCCGGCAGAAGGCGGCCATGGAGAGGTCACAGTGGCTGAAGCGCGCTTCACGCAGGTCGGCGAAGGAAAAGTCGGCGCCTTCCGGCGACTCCGATTCCCAGGCGCGGCAGCGCTCGAAGACAGCGCTCCGCAGCTCCGTGCCGCGGAAGCTGGCGGCGGAGAGGCGGCAGTGGGTGAACCGGGCGCCGGACAGGTCCTGGTGGTCGAAGCGCCGCCCGCGCAGGTCGTCGTGATCGAACGTTCTGCCGTCCATGGAGTGTCTTCCCGCAGTTCGGCCGAGAGTCTACCCGGCCGCCAGCGGCGGGCGCCATGAGCAGCCGGCAGAGCCGCCTGGTGCGCAGCATCGTGCTCGGCGCGCTGGCCGTCGCCGCGGGCGTCGGCTGGCTGGCCGTCGAGCTCGGCATGGACCGGCGCGTTCTCGCCGAGTACGCCCTGACCAGCCTGGCGCTGGTGGCCGTGCTGGTGGTGCTCGCGGTGGCGGGTGCCGTGGTGCTGCGGCTGGTCAGGCGGATCATCGGCCGTCGCTGAGGCGAGTGCGGTGCCGCGGCCGGTCAGTGCAGCCCGGTGAGGAACCGGTCGAGCCGCGGCGCGTAGTAGTGGTCGTAGTCCAGCGAGAACGCCACGGCGGTGGCCTGGCCGATGATGTTGCGCCGGGGCACCAGGCCGATGAAGCGGGAGTCGCGGCTGTTGTCCCGGTTGTCTCCCAGCATCATGTAGCGGCCCTCTGGCACCACCAGGGCGGCAAACGAGCTGGCGAATCCGGCGGGCCCGCCGTTGTGGAGCATGACCAGCCGGCCGCTGCCGAGGAGGCTCTCGCGGAACAGGGTGTAGCCCGGGGGCGGCCGAAACGGCGCCTCCGCCGTCGGAACGCGCTGATACGCGGCGGTGACCCCGTTGACCGTCAGCCGGTTGTGTTGGAGCGAGATCCGGTCACCGGGCACGGCCACTACCCGCTTGACCAGCAGCCGCCCGTCCTCCGGGGAGGTGAAGGTGACCACGTCGCCGCGCGCCGGACCCCGCCAGGTGGCGAGCCGGGTCATGGTGAACGGCAGCCGGAGCCCGTAGGCGAGCTTGTCGACCACGATCCGGTCGCCCACCAGGATGGAAGGCTGCATCGAGCCTGACGGCACCTGGTTCCAGTCGGCGACCGCCGAGCGGAACACCATCATCACCGCCACGAAGAGCACGAAGCCCCGCCACTCCAGCCAGATCCGTCGGGAGGGAGCAGCGCTCATCGGCCTATGACCGATCCGTCTGGTAGCGGGCCTTCCACTCCGGGTACGGCATGCCGTAGACCCGCTTCCGGGCAGCCTCGTAATCCATGTCCATGCCCGCTTGCTCGCAGGCGGCCACGTACCACTTCGACAGGCAGTTGCGGCAGAAGCCGGCGAGGTTCATGAGGTCGATGTTCTGGACCTCCTTGTGCTCGTCGAGGTGCTGGAGCAAGCGGCGGAACACGGCCGCCTCGATCTCCGTGCGCTGCTGGTGGTTCAGGTCTTCAGGTTTCATCGTCACTGCCCTGTTGCCCGTCTGCGGCACATCTTAGCATTTCCGCGCGCGGCACCCCGCCGCTGCGTCAATTGCGCCTGTTCGTTGGCCTATAATGTGCGGTCATGAGCCGCACAGGCCCCGGAGTGGAAATGGCGGCGGTCAGCGACCGCGGCCGCGTGCGCGAACGCAACGAGGACGCTCTGGCGATCGACGAGTCGCTGGGCATGGCTGTGGTGGCGGACGGCATGGGCGGTCTCAGCGACGGTGACGTGGCGAGCCGGGAGGCGGTGGCCGCGGTGGCCCACTCCCTTGCCAGCGCGGACCGCCCCCGGGACAGCGCGGCCCTGGCGGCGGCGTTGTGGGCGGCCAACCGCCGCGTTCACGGCCTTGCCCGGTCGCGAGGCGTGATCATGGGCAGCACCGCGGTGCTGCTCACCGTCGACGACGCCTGGTGCCGGATCGGCAACGTGGGCGATTCGCGGGCTTATCGCTTCCACGACGGCGTCCTGTCCGCGCTCACCCGGGACCACAGCCTGGTGCAGGAGATGCTCGAGCGCGGGGTGCTGACCCGGGAGGCGGCACGGCGCTCTGACCGGCGTCATATCGTCACCCGGGCCCTGGGCCTCGATGCCACCGTAGAGCCCGACGTCGTCGAGCTGCAGCTGGAGGCCGGCGACCTGCTGCTGCTGTGCAGCGACGGCCTGTGGGAAATGCTCGACGATGAGCACATTGCGGCGGTGGTCCGGGAGTGCGGTGCGGGGCGGCAGGGGCTCGAGCGATGTGCCCGGGCGCTGGTGGACGGCGCCAACCGGGCCGGCGGCCTCGACAACGTCAGCGTCGTGCTGGTGCGCCACTCGGCGGGGCTGGCGCAGGCCTGACCTGCAGCGAACCGCGCTGGTCGAAGACGAAGCACTCCCCCTGCCAGCGGTTGTCGTCCGCCGCCACGGTCTGGAGATAACCCAGGATGCCGCCCTGGAGCTGGTAGACGCTTTCGAACCCCTGGTCCAGCATCCAGGCAGATGCCTTCTCGCAGCGGATGCCGCCGGTGCAGAACATCGCCACCCGCCGATCCCGGGCCGGATCCCGGTGCTCGCGCAGGTAATCGGGCAGCTCGCGGAACGAGCGGGTACCGGGGTCCAGGGCGCCGGGGAACGTGCCCACAGCCACCTCGTAGGCGTTGCGGGCATCCAGCACCAGCACCTCCGGATCAGCGAGCAGCGCGTTCCAGCGCACCGCGTCCACGTGCTCGCCGGTGCGCCGCGCCGGATCGATAGCGGGCCGACCGAGGCTGACGATCTCCGGGCGGATGCGTACCTTGAGGCGGCGGAACGGCGCCGTGGCGGCGGCGGAGAACTGAACCGGCATCGCCGCCAGGGGACGGTGCCGGCACAGCCGGTCGCGGAACGCTTCCAGGGCCGTTCGCTCACCGGCGAGGGTGGCGTTGATGCCTTCCTCCGCCAGCACGATGGTGCCCTCGAGGCCAAGCTCGGCAGCGGCTTCGGCCAGGCGCTCGCGAAGCTCGGGCAGATCACCCAGGGCGACGAACCGGTAGAAGGTCATGACGGCGCTCACGGATCGCTCTTCCCTCCAAAGCTCTTACCTCCAAAGCTCTTACCTCCAAAGCTCTTACCTCCAAAGCAGGGCGGCGACATGGGCGCCTCGCCGAACCGTTCGCGCCACTCCTCGGGCGTGTAGGTGTGAATTGCCAGGGCGTGCACCGGTCCGGCCAGCTCGTCGGCCACCGCCTGATTCACCAGCCGGTGCCGGGCCAGCAGCCGTTTGCCGGCGAATTCGGCAGCGACCAGCACCACCTTGAAGTGGCTCTCCGAGCCCGCCGGAACGTTGTGACCGCCGCTCTCGTTGACCACCTCCAGGTGTGCCGGGTCGAAGCGGTTCGCGAGCTTGTGCTCCAGAGTGTCTTGGACCGTGGTCTGGGTCATGGTCGGATCATCCTTTCGACGGTTCGAGCAGGGGTAGCAGGTGCGGCCACACCGTGTCCAGAAGCTGCGCCTGGGCGGCGGCAGTCGGGTGTATGCCGTCACCCTGCATGAGCCCGGGGCGGAGCGCCACCTTGTCGAGCAGAAACGGCACCAACGGCACGTCCTCGGCGCGGGCGACCTGGCGGAACGCGTCGTCGAACTCACTGGTGTAGCGGGGCCCGTAGTTGGGCGGGATCTTCATGCCCACCAGCAGCACCCGGCTGCCGGCGTCGCGCGCCAGCTCCACCATCCGGCGGAGATTGGCGCGGATGCTGTCCACCGGATAGCCGCGCAGGCCGTCGTTGCCGCCGAGCTCGATGATCACGACCTGCGGGTCGTGCTCGGCGAGGGCCTGGGGCAGACGCGCCAGCCCGCCGCCGGTGGTGTCGCCGCTGATGCTGGCGTTGACCACCTGCCAACGGCCCCGCCCCGACACCCGTTGGTCGAGCCGGCTCACCCATCCCTGGTCGCGTTGAATACCGTACCCGGCGCTGATACTGTCGCCGAGCACCAGGATTGTCGACGCCGTGTCAGCGGACGTTCCGGCATCGTCCGCAGCGCTGTTGTCCGCCAGAGCTGCCGGGACCGGGCCCATACCCAGCAACAGGAAGAACATGAGCCAACCGGTCATTCGAGCTCGAGGTGTGGACAAGGCGGTGCCTACAGCGGAAGGGCCACTGGTCATCTTGGAGGGGATAGACCTCGAAATCAACGAGGGGGAGTCGGTGGCCGTGGTGGGTGCGTCGGGGTCGGGAAAGACCACACTGCTCGGCATTCTGGCCGGCCTCGACGTGCCGAGCGCCGGCACGGTGACCCTCGCGGGCGCCGAGCTCACCAGCCTCGACGAGGAGCAGCGGGCCCGCGTGCGGGGGGAGCACGTCGGCTTCGTGTTCCAGACATTCCAGCTCCTCGGCAGCCTCACCGCGCTCGAGAACGTCATGCTGCCGGCCGAGCTGCACGGCGAGCCGGATGCCCGGGCAGGGGCGGAGCGTCTGCTCGAGCGGGTGGGGCTCGGCGAGCGCAAGGGCCACTATCCCCGCCAGCTCTCGGGCGGCGAGCAGCAGCGGGTGGCCATCGCCCGCGCGTTCGCCTCGCGGCCGAACGTGCTGTTCGCCGACGAGCCCACCGGCAACCTGGACACCGCCACCGGCGAGCGCATCATCGACCTGCTGTTCGAGTTGAACGAGTCCTTTTCCACCACCCTGGTGCTGGTCACCCACGACGAGCGGCTTGCCGGGCGCTGCCGGCGGGTCGTCACCCTGGACGCCGGCAGGATCCGCCGGTGAAGCCCGCGCTGGCTCTGCGCCTGGCCTGGCGCGACTGGCGCAGCGGCGAGCTGGGGCTGTTGCTGGCGGCGCTGCTGGTGGCGGTGGGCAGCGTCACGGCCGTCAGCCTGCTGGTGGACCGTCTGCAGCGGGCGCTGGTTCACGAGGCCGCGGAGTTCCTCGCTGCCGACCGCTACATCGGCAGCACCCGGCCCATTCCCGACGCGTTCAGGAGCCAGGCCCGCCGGCTCGGGCTCGAGACCGCCGACACCATGTCGTTTGCCTCCATGGTGTTCGCCGGCGACGGCGCGCTCGCGCGGCACAACCAGCTCGTCAGTGTCAAAGCCGTCTCGGCGGGGTATCCGCTGCGCGGCACGTTAGTGGTGGCCGACGCGCCGTTCGGCCCCGGGCAGCCGACCCGCGACCTGCCGCAGCCCGGTCACGTGTGGCTCGACTCGCGGCTGTTTCCGGCGCTGTCGGTGGCCATCGGCGACACCGTGGAGGTAGGCCTCGCGAAGCTCACGGTGAGCCGGGTGCTGGTGAGCGAGCCCGACCGGGGTGGAAGCATGTGGGATCTCGGCCCGCGACTGCTGATGCGCCTTGACGACGTGCCCGCCACGGGGGTGGTGCAGCCCGGCAGCCGGCTCTCTTACCGCCTGCTGCTGAAGGGCGATGATGCCTCGCTGGCGGCGCTGCGCGGGTCGCTCACCCTGGAGCCCAACTACGTCTGGCGCAGTATCCGCGACAGCAGCGAGACCATCGGCGGGGCACTGGACCGGGCGGAGAGCTATCTGCTGCTGGGCGGGCTGCTGGCGGTGCTGCTGGCGGGCGTCGCGGTGGCCTTGTCCGCGCACCGCTACGCCCGCCGGCACTACGACCACGTGGCGATTCTGAAGACCTTGGGCGCCACGCCGCGTCAGATCCTCTCAGGATTTCTGGTGATGCTGGCCGCCATCGGCGCGGCCGCCGTGGTGCTCGGGCTGCTGCTCGGCACCCTGCTCCACCTCGGCATCGTCGCCGCGCTGGGGAGTCTCGTGCCGGTGTCGCTGCCGCTGCCGGGTCCGCGTCCGTTCCTGCTCGGCGCCGCCACCGGATTCGTCTGCGCGCTCTCCTTTGCGGTGCCGCCGCTTCTGCATCTGCACCGGATCTCGCCCATGCGGGTCATACGCCGCGACCTGGGGGCGGCGCCGCCGTCCCAGCTGCTCAGCTATCTGGCGGCGGCGGCCGGGAGCCTGGGGTTGCTGCTGTGGTACACGGGGAGCCTCTGGCTCACCCTGTGGACGGTGATCACAAGCCTGGTGGTGCTCGCCGCGTTCGCCGTCCTGGCGCTGCTGTTGCTGAAGGGAGGTCGGGTGCTCGGCATGCAGGCCGGCAGCCTGTGGCGCCTGGCGCTGGCCGGGCTGCGGCGGCGGCGCCGGGAGAATGTGGCGCAGATCCTCATCTTCGGGCTCGCCATCATGCTGCTGCTGATCCTGGTGTTGCTGCGCACCGCGCTGCTCGACGAGTGGCGAAACGAGATTCCCCCCAACGCGCCCAACTACTTCGTGCTGAACGTGACGCCGGACCAGGTGCAGCCGCTGTCGTCCATGCTGGCTGAAATCACCGACAGCCGGGGTGAGCTCTACCCCCTGGTGCGCGGCCGGATCGTTTCCGCCGACGGTGTCGACGCCGCGGCCTGGGAGCGCGACCACCGCCGCGGCCGCGCCGGTCCAGCGCTCGAGTCGGAGCGCAATCTCACCTGGATGGCGGAGCTGCCGCCGGGCAACCGGGTGGTTGAAGGCTCCTGGTGGAGGGGGAGCGGCGAGCGCTCGCCGGAGCGGGCACTGGTCTCCCTGGAGGAAGGCTATGCCCGCGAGCGCGGCCTCGAGGTGGGCGATGAGCTGACCTTCGACATCGGCGGCCACCGGGTCGCGGCGACGGTGGCCAACCTCCGACGCCTCAACTGGGAGAGCATGCGACCCAACTTCTTCATTATCTTCTCCCCGGGGGTGCTGGAGGACTATCCGGCCACCTATACCACCAGCTTTCACCTCGACCCGGACCAGAAGCCGTTTCTGAACCGCTTGCTGACCGCCTTCCCCACGGTCACGGTGATCGAGATCGACGCCATCATCCGCCAGGTGCAGAGCATCATCACCCGGGTGACCCAGGCGGTGGAGCTGGTGCTCGGCCTGGTGCTCGCCGCCGGCTGCCTGGTGCTGGTGGCGAGTATCCAGGCGAGCCGCGATGCCCGCATGCAGGAGCACGCGCTGCTGCGCGCGCTGGGCGGCACACGCCGGCTGATCGCGGGGTCGCTGGCGGCCGAGTTCGGCCTGCTGGGGCTGTTCGCCGGCGTGGTGGCCGTGGTCGGGGCCGAAGCGACGGTCGCCGTGCTGCAGCGCCAGGTGTTCGGGCTCGAGGTGAGCGTGCACCCGTGGCTGTGGCTCATCGGCCCACTCATCGGCACGGCGCTGATCCTGGTCGTGGGCCTGCTCGGCACCCGGAGCCTCGTCTCCACACCGCCCATGCTGGTGCTGCGCGGCATCGATTGATTCACGCCCTGCCACCTTCGCCTGGCCCGTTCTGTTGCGGTTCCAGCGCTCTCGACTACGGTTAGCTTTGAAGACACTCACGAACGTATTACTCGGGGATTCACGCCTAGCATGAGCACCTTGCCCAGGCTGTTCGGGCCAAGACGCCGTGGTGACTCCGGTGGCGCTCGCCGCCGGATCAACCCAGGCTCCGCCGTGCTGCGCCTGCTTCTGGCACTGCCGATGCTGACGGCCCTGGCGCTGTGGGGCCTGAGCGGTCGGTTGCTGGGTGGCGGCAGCCGGGATGCCGCGGTCCGACTCGCAGCGCTCCAGACCTACCACATCGCCGCCCTGGTCGTGCTGACGACGCTGGGCGTGGTGATCTGCTGGCTGTCGGCGTGGTGGTGGGCGCAGCGCCGGCAGCGCCCCGGCTGGTCGCTGGACGGGCTCGAGCAGCGGCTGTTCGAGAACTCCCCGGCCGCGGTGGTGGTGACCGGCCCGGACGACCGGATTCTGGCGGTCAACCAGTCCTACACCCGGATGACCGGGTACACCCAGGACGAAGTGCAGGGCCGTGACATTGCCTTCAACCACGCCGGTCAGCAGGACGAATCTTTCTACGCTGCCATGCGCCAGACTCTGCACGCAGATGGCCGCTGGGTCGGCGAGTTCTGGCTGCGCAACAAGTCCAGCGAGGCGTTCGCCGACAAGGTCACCCGCATTGGCCTGACGAGCCCCAAGGGTGCGCTTCTGGGCTATCTGACCATTTCCATGGATCTGCTGAGCTCCGATGACGCCAAGCGCCTCATGCTGTGGCAGGCGCATCACGACACGCTCACCAAGCTGCCGAACCGCAACCTGCTCGAGGAACGGCTCACCCGGGTGCTCCTGCGTTACCAGGAGCGGGGCTTCCTCGGCGCAGTGGTCAGCATCGACCTGGACCGGTTCAAGATGGTCAACGACTCCGTTGGGCCGTCGAAGGGCGACCAGGTGCTCATGGAGGTGGCCTACCGGGTCGCCATGTGCGTGGACGAGTCGCATACCCTCGCTCGCCTCGGCGGCGATCACTTCGTGGTGCTGATGAGCGAAGTGTCCGACTACGGCGAGGTGGAGCGGCTGGGGCGGCGCATCCTGGCCGAGATCAACAAGCCCTTTCATCTGGGCGGCCGGGAGCTGTTCATCACCGGCAGCGTCGGCGTCGCCCTGATGCCCCGCGACGGCCACGAGACCGGCGCGCTGCTGCAGAAGGCGGATGCGGCGCGTATCCAGGTGAAGGAGCAGGGCGGCAACAACCTGGCCTTCTTCGAGCCCGAGATGAACGCCCGTGCGGAGCGCCGCCTGGAGCTGGAGTCCGCTCTCAGACGGGCGGTGGACGGTGGGCAGCTGATGCTCCACTACCAGCCGGTGGTGGACGTCCGGCGCGGCACCGTGGTCAGCGCCGAGGCGCTGCTGCGCTGGCAGCACCCCGAGCTCGGCATGGTCTCGCCCGCCGAGTTCATTCCGGTGGCGGAGGACATGGGGCTGATCGTCGCGATCGGCAAATGGGTGGTGACCGAGTGCCACCGCCAGCTCGAGATCTGGCGCAAGCAGGGGCTCACCAATTTACGGGTCTCGTTGAACGTGAGCCCCATGCAGCTTCGCCGCGACGAGGACGCCCAGGCCCTGGTGGAGCTGCTCGGCCAGGTGGCCGACAGCGGCCTGGTGCTCGAGCTCACCGAGAGCGCGCTGATCGAGAACAGCGAGGGGGTTCAGCGGTTCCTGAGCCAGGCTCGGGGGCTCGGCAGCATGGTGGCGCTGGACGATTTCGGCACCGGCTTCTCTTCGCTCAGCTACCTGCGCAACTTCGAGTTCGACGTGCTCAAGGTGGACAAGAGCTTCATCGACGGCCTGACCAGCCACCGCGACTACGGTCTCGCCGCGTCCATCGTCAGCATGGGCCGCATCCTCGGCATGCGGGTGGTGGCCGAAGGCGTCGAGACGGGCGAGCAGGTGAGCCGGCTGCGGCAGATCGGCTGCGACTACGTTCAGGGGTTCTACTACTCCAAGCCGCTGCCGGCGAAAGAGTTCTACGCCTTCGTGACCGACGACTCCATGCGCCACGTCGGCTGACGCGGTATAGTCCGCCGCGTGACGATCGAGCATTCCGCTGACGACCGGCGCGAACGGTACGACGCCAACAAGCTGCACAAGCGCCTGCGCCGGGAGGTGGGGCGCGCCATCGCCGACTTCTCGATGATCGAGGACGGCGACCGGGTGATGGTGTGCCTGTCGGGCGGCAAGGACTCGTACACCTTGCTGGACATCCTGCGCAATCTTCAGCGCGCGGCCCCGGTGCGCTTCGAGCTGGTGCCCGTGCATCTGGATCAGAAGCAGCCCGGGTACCCCGCCGGGGTCATGGCCGACTACCTGCAGGAGCAGGGGCTCGAGCACTACATTCTGCAGGAAGACACCTTCAGCGTGGTGCAGGCACTGACGCCGGAAGGCAAGACCACCTGCCCGGTGTGCTCACGGTTGCGGCGCGGCATCCTCTACGCGTGCGCGCGCCGCATCGGCGCCACCCGGATCGCGCTCGGCCATCACCTCGACGACGCGGTGGAAACCCTGTTCCTGAACCTCTTCCACGGCGGGCGCATGAAGTCCATGCCGCCGAAGCTCAGGAGCGACGACGGCCGCCACGTGGTGATCCGGCCGCTCTACTACTGCCGCGAGAAGGACGTGGCGCGCTGGGCCGCGCACCGCCACTTTCCCATCATCCCCTGCAATCTGTGCGGGTCCCAGGAGAACCTTCAGCGGCAGGCCATCAAGGCGATGCTGACGGAGTGGGATCGGCAGTGGCCGGGGCGGGTGCGCAACATCGCCCGCGCCATGGCGCACGTGGTGCCTTCTCACCTGTCCGACCGCGACCTGTTCGACTTTGCCGCGCTGACCGGCGATCACCGGCTGGCCGGGACGGGAACGGCCGGCCTGCTGCCGGTACTGGACCTCAGCGCTCGCCTAGATCGCTAGCGCGGAAGCGCACTTCCTCGCTGGCGAGGGCGTCGGTGGACTCCAGCACCTCGGTGAGCGCGATCTCGAAGCTCTGCACCAGGCCCAGCAGGTTTTTCCGTTCCGGGTCCGCCAGGGCCAGCTCCAGGGTCTTCGACGCTTCCCTCAGCCGGTCGGCGCCGAAGCTGCCGGCGACGCCGTGAAGGTTGTGGGCCAGCCGTTCGGCTTCCTCGAACTGATTGTCGCTCACCATGCGCCGCATGCGGGTGCCGGCGTCACCGTAGTAGCGGCCGAAGTCGCCCATCAGCTTGATCATCAGACGGACGTTGCCGTTGTGGGCTTTGATGGCGCTGCCGACGTCGATGCCTGGCACCCGCCGCATCGGCAGCGCGTCCAGCGCTTCCCGGCTGGCCCGGTCGGCGGCGGCGGGGGCGTCTCCCCGAGCCTCGCGACGGGTAGCGCTTGCGCGGCGCGGGGATGGATGGCGATCGCGGCGGTGGGCGCCTCCTGGTCGGTGGCGCGCCGGCGGAACGGCACGTCACCCGACTCGGGAAGAACCCGGGTCATCACGCCGAGCAGCTCGTCGAAGTCGATGGGCTTGGTGACGTAGGCATCGCATCCGGCATCCAGGGCGGCGGAGCGGCGGGTGGTGAGGGCATCCGCCGAGACCGCGACGATGGGAAGCGAGAGCCCCTGCTGGCGCAGGATGCGGGTGGCCTCGAGACCGTCCAGCAGCGGCATGTGGATGTCCATCAGCACGGCGTCGTACTCGCTGGCGGTGGCCCGGTCCACCGCTTCGCGACCGTTCTCCGCGATGTCCACCCGCGCCCCGGCACGCTGCAGAAACTCCAGGGCGAGCTGCTGATTGATTGGATTGTCTTCCGCTACCAGGATGTAGCGCCCTTCCAGAATGGCGGTGTTCCGCTCGCGCACGGCGGTGGGATCCGCCACTCTGGCGTTCTCGTCGGCAAGCGTCAGGCGAACGGTGAATTCGAACGTGCTGCCGGATCCCGGCTCGGAGGTGACGGCGATCCCGCCGCCCATCACTTCCACCAGACGTCGGCAGATGGTCAGCCCGAGCCCGGTGCCGCCAAAGCGCCGGGTGGTCGAGGATTCGGCCTGCTCGAACGATTCGAACAGCCGTGCCTGTTGCTCATCGCTGATGCCGATGCCGGTGTCGGTGACGGCCAGCGCCAGCATCACGTCGGGAGGCGAGCAGCGTTCCACCTTCACCGACAGGCGGATTCCGCCGCGCTCGGTGAACTTCACGGCGTTACCGACCAGGTTCACCAGCACCTGCTGCAGCCGCATGGCGTCGCCCATCAGCAGACCGTCCGCCGGAAAGTCCGGGTGCTCGCCGGTGCGGTCCTCGATGGTGAAGTCGAGCTTCCTGCGCCGTAGCTCGGTGCGGAACAGCCGCTCCACCTCGCCGAGGGTATCGGCCAGGGTGAACGGCCGGTGCTCGAGAGTGAGCTTGCCCGCCTCGATCTTCGAGAAGTCCAGAATGTCGTTGACCAGTGCCAGCAGGCTCTCCGCCGCATTGCGGATGGAGGTCACGTACTCGTGCTGCTTGCGGTCGAGGGAGGTATCCAGCGCGAGCTTGGAAAAGCCGACGATGGCGTTCATGGGGGTGCGGATCTCGTGGCTCATGTTCGCCAGGAACGCACTCTTGGCCTGAGTGGCCGCTTCGGCGATCTGTCGCTGCTTGTCGGCCTGCTCGCGCTCGATGCGCTCGGAGATGTCGATCAGCGAACCGTCGATGTACTCTCTTCCGTCCGGCTCCTTGTTGAGACGGGCGGTGAGGGCCATCCACAACGTACGTCCCTGACGGGTCACCCCCTGGGCCTCCAGCCCGTTCACCATGCCATGCTGCTCGAGCTCCGACAGGAACTGGCCGATGCGTTCCCGGGACAGGAACACGCGGTCGAGGAGCTCGCGGTACTCGTCGAGGAGCTGCAGCACGTTGTCGAAGCCGAGGATGCGCCCCAGGGTCGGGTTGGCCGACAGCAGCACGCCGCTCGGGCTGATGCGGAAGAGCCCCTCGATGGCGTTGTCGTAGAGGGTGCGATACTCATCCCGGGTGGCCTGCAGGTCCGCGTACAGCCGCGCGTTCTCGATGGAGATGGCGGCCTGGGAAGTCAACAGCGCCAGCACCTCCACCCGCTGGCGGGTGAACACGTCGGTGAGCCAGCGGTGCTCGATGTAGAGAATGCCCGAGATCTCGCCGCGATGGACGATCGGCAGACACAGCACCGACAGCGGTTGCATACGCTTAACGTAGGCATCCTGAGTGAACACGTCCTCCTGGGTGGCGTCGCCGATCACCAGGGTTTCCTTGGTGCGGGCGACGAACTGGATCATGCTCTCGGGGACGTCGTCCGACGCCTCCAGCGGCACCGGCGGCACTACCCGGTGGGTGGGCCCACCGTCCACCGAGGCCACCGCTTCCACGTACAGCCGCCGCTCGTGGGCCAGCAGCATGCACGCCTTCTGCGCGCCGGCGTGCTCCAGCGCCAGGCGCAGGAGCTTGGTCAGCACCTGGTCCAGCATGATCTCGCCGGAGATGGTCTGTGCCGCCCGCAGTACCGTGGTGGTGTCGAGGATGCGTTCGTTGAAGTCGCCGGTATTGAAGGTGGAGGAGCGGTTGTGGATGTCGCGGACGGTGAGCTCCGCCAGATCGCCCACCGACAGCGAGCCGGAGCGCCGGCCTTCCTGGCCTTCCTGCAGCAGTGACTGGAACTCGCGCTCGAGCTGGTTGGTCTTGGCGGCCGCGCCCCAGCGCAGGTAGGCGTGATACGCGTTGCGCGCGAACAGCTTGGCGAAGTCGGTGCGGCCGCTCTTGTCGCAGGCCCGTGCCGCCAGCTCGTAGGCCAGGGCCTCGTCGTTGGCGAGGCCGAAGCGCCGGGAGCGCTCGGCCGCCCGCTCGTAGAGCTCGAGGCTCCGGGTGGTGTGGCCGCGCTGCCAGGCCAGCTCCGCCTCGATCACCAGGATCTTCGGCTCGACGTGCGCGGCGCCCTGACTCTGCCAGCGTTTCAGGAGCTTCAGGTTCGCGCGCACCGTGGACGTCGCTCCGGGCCCCTCGTCCGGCTCGCCGGCCGCGTTGCGGCCGCCGGCTCGGAGGTGCACCAGGCTCTCCGAGAACTTCAGCACCGCGAGCAGCGGCGAGCCGGACAGGGAGCGCCCGTAATCGCGTGCCAGACGCAGGATGTTGCCGGCGCCCTGGAAGTCCTGAAACAGCACCGCGTAGTAAAGCCGCAGCACGTACACGACGCCGTGGGCCGCCACGTCCTCCTGATTGTGGATGGCGAGGCTCTGGCCGCGTTCCGGGTCCGGGTCCACGTCGGCCTGCCCGACCAGGCTGTTGACGATCTGCAGCACGAACCGGGTGATGTTGATGCCGGTGACGTGCTGGTAAGGCGTGAGCTGGGAGAGCTGCCCGTGCAGGCCCTGGCGCAGCGAGCCCAGCTCGGCGCCGCGGACGATCGCATTGATGGAGTAGAAGGCGCTGGCAGCCGCCGCGAACTCGTAGTCGTGGCGCGCCATGCTGGTGGCGAGATTCTCCGAGAGCGCGTTCAGGGTGTGGTCCAGCGAGGTGAACCACGGGTCCACCAGCCCGTTCAGCAGGGTGGTGCTGCGCACGGAGAAGCTTTCCCCGGGAAACCTCGACGCCAGCATGCGGGCCTGGTCGGCGTAGCGCCGGGCCGACGTCACGTCGCCGTCCGTCAAGGCCGTGACGGCCAGCGCTGCATGGGCGAACGCCACCTCGGCACTGTAGCCGGAACGGCGCGCCCGCTGCTGGATCCGGCGCGCCAGCATGAACAGCCGCGGAGTGGCGAGGTGATAGCCGATGTGCAGCAGGTAGCCGTAGAGCCGGTAGATCTCGTGCACGCGCAGATCGTCTACCACTCGGATCGGTGTCGGCAGCCGGCCGTCCAGCCGCCGCTCGACCAGCCGGCGCCAGCGTGCGACGTTATCCTGCAGCCGCCGCGTCACGGCACGGGCCGGCAGCCGGGGGCGGGGAGGAATCTCCGCGCCCAGACGCTCGAGGGCCGCTTCCGCCAGGCTCTCCGCCTCGCCCAGCCGGTTCTGCACCGCCGCCGCGCGGATCCGCACTTCCTCGATGACGCTGCTGTGGGCGGCGGTCTCGCGGACGACCCGATAGAGCTGGTGGAAGTCGCCGCACAGGAAAGCGGCCTCGGCCGCGCACTCACTGAGCTCGAGAGACACCACCTCGTCCACGGCCGCGCCGCCCACCGCCAGGCCGCTGCGGGCGTACTTGTACGCCGCCTGGAACAGCCCCTGGGCGAGCGCGGCCCGGGCGGCGAGCAGGTTGTGATGAGCAACGTCCGCCTTCTGCCCCGGCTCGGCCTCGAGAAAGTCCACAGCCGCGTTCAGGTGGTCGGCGAGTCGCATGACGCCGCTGTCGGACCGCGTCCGCAGGCGCTTCAGCGCCCGGGTGATGGCGGCATGGCGCCGCGGCTTGTCTTCCCGCGTCTGGCTGCCGTACAGCAGCGCCCGGATGCGCGGGTGAGAGAAACGGTAGGTGGTGTCGAAATCCCGCTCGTCGCCCGCCGGCCCCGCGCTGCCATTGCTGTCGACGCTGCGGACGAGCGCAGCGGTGAGCGCCGGCCGCAGCACGCCGGAGGCATCTGCGCCGGCGTGGCCGTTCTCCTCGAGCAAGGTCTGAACCAGCCGGCTGGTGAACTCGTCGCCGATGGCGGCGGCCCAGTACAGACCCTCGCGGGTAGGTTCGGGCAGAGCTTCGAGCTGCTTGCGCACCCGGTCCACGGAGTTGTTGCTGAAGTAGTGGCGGCGCACCCGCTCGAGATCCCAGCGCCATTCACCATCGGCGGCGTCGTAGGCGATGATCTGCTCGCTGTGAAGCTCGAAAGTCAGCTCCAGCAGATGCCCGGCCACCCCGTCGGTCTTGGCATGCAGCTCACCGGCGAGCTCACGGACCCGTGCCTCGCCCTGGGTGAGCATGTCCGCCAGGAGCTTGCGCACGTCACCTTTGGTGAGCGGCCCCAGCGGCACGTGCACCCGCTTGGTGGCCAGGCGCGGCCGTTCGAACAACGCCGGGTCCGGCCGCTCCTGGGAGAACGCCAGCAGCAGGTGACGCAGCTCGGCCGCGGTGTTCAGCAGGTGCGCCAGATCGTCTTCCGGCTGATGATCCACATCCTCGATCATCACGCACAGCGGATGGGGGCTCATGGCCTTCAACGCGTGCATGACGGCGATGGCGGGCGCTGCCGGCTCCTGCTCGGGATCGACGCCGGACCGCTCGAGAAGCGGCCGGAGCTCCGGCACGTAGGCCGCCAGGCACACCAGGCTCGGCGGCGCCAGCCGTTCCAGCCGGTCGAGCAGAAGCTGGCCTTCGGGCGGCGCCAGGGACAGCGCCTGGCGGGTGAGCAGGCGCAGCAGCTCGAGCCACAGGCCCGCGCCGTCCCGATACGGGCTGCCCCTGAGGCCGATCCGCGCCGTGAGCATGCTCCGCTCCCGGGCCTCCCGCGCCAGGGCGTCGAACAGGGCGGTCTTGCCCATGCCGCCGGCGCCGTTGATCTCGATGATGACGCTCTCGCCGGCGATCACCCGCTCCACGGCGGTACGCACGTCCTCGAGGGCCGCTTCGCGCCCGTACAGGCGCTTCGGCAGGGAAAGCTGACCGGGAGCGTCCGTGCGGCCGAGCCGGAACGGAATGATGGCCGCGTGCTGCTGCCCTTCCGCCAGATCGTCGCGGGCGGCGGACGCGCTCTGGTAGCGGTCCTCGGGCTGCTTGGAGAGGAGCTTGTGCACCACGTCAGAAAGCCACTGGGGCACCTCGGGGTTAGCGACGTGCAGTGGCTTCGGGGTGCTGGCGATGTGGGCGTGAATCATCTCCAGCGGATCGTTGCTGGTGAACGGCGTCTTGCCGTTGAACAGCTCGTACAGGGTGATCCCCATCGAGTAAAGGTCGGTGCGGTAGTCCACCACCCGGTTGACCCGCCCGGTCTGCTCCGGCGAGACGTAGGGCAGGGTGCCGGTCAGCTGACCGCCCGGATCCTGATGCGGGTACTCGCGCGGCGCCAGACTGGCGAGCCCGAAGTCGATGATCTGCACCGCGAGGGTGTCTTCCACCACGATGATGTTGCCGGGGTTCAGGTCCCGGTGGATGACCCCTTCGTCGTGGATGGACTGGAGCGCCTGGGCGAGGGTCATGGCGACGTCGATCTTCTCGTCGAGAGACAGGGCGTCGGCACCGATCAGCTCCCGCAGGGAGCGGCCGGCGGAGTCCTCGAAGATGATGCGCTGCTCGCTGTCGTCGATGGCCAGCGCCCGACACACGTAGGGGCTGGTGAGCGACTGGTTGATCTTGAACTCGTGGTGATAGCGGGCGATGAAGTGGGAGCTTCTGGCAGCGGGCTTCAGCGCCTTGATGATGACCGGCTGGCCGTCCCATTGAGAGCGCTTGACCAGCGTCGAGACGCTTTCGTAGATGGTCTTGTCTACCCCCTTTGCCACTGGATCAGTCCCTGCGATCGTTTCGCCGTCTGTTGCCCCAACGGCATGGCGCTCCACCGGTCATCGTATCGCCGAGCGCCCCCCGGTGCTGTGCCCGGTTTGTGAGGCCGCTCCCGGGCTTCAGGTGACCTCGGGCGTGAACAGGTATCCGGTGCCGTGGATCGTGGTGATGATCTTAGCGGTAGAGGCCCGCTCGCCGAGCTTCTTGCGAAGCTGGCCCACCAGCACGTCGATGTACCGGTCGTCCGGGAACCACTCGCGGTTGCGGATGCGGTTCATGAGCTGGTCTCGGTTCATCACCTCGCCGGCGCGCTCCATGAACGCCAGCAGAAGCTGATACTCACCGGCGGACAGGGTCGACTTCTCGCCATCCGGCGAGGTCAGCTCGCGCTTGTTGAGGTCGAGCTGCCAGCTTTCGAAGTGACGGATGTGGTTCTTGCGGCGCTGACGTTGTTGAATGTGCACCCGGCGGATGAGGTTGCGTGCCCGGGACAGCAGTTCCCGGGGGTCGAACGGCTTTGTCACGTAGTCGTCGGCGCCGGACTCCAGCCCAAGGATCTTGTCGATCTGCTCCTGCTTGCTGGTGACCAGGATGATGCCCAGATCGGATTCCGTGCGGATCTCCCGGGTGAGCGTGAGCCCGTCCTTGCCGGGCAGCTTGATGTCCAGGAGCACGAGTATGACGTCCCGCTCCTGCACCATGGGGAGGACTTCGTCTCCGGAACCGGTGGAACTGACCTTGTAGCCTTCCTCCTCGAAGTAGGAGACCAGTTGTTCTCGTGTGATAGGCTCGTCTTCGACGACCAGAATGTGTTCCTGTTCGGCCATGGTTCCCCGTCCTGTTGGAACGCCAGTAGCAAGCGCCGCTGCTGGGAGTGGTGCTGAATTGCCGGAAGTAACGCACCTCGGTGAGCTAAATTCAACCCGGAATGGCCAGATTGAGCAGTGCATCACGTAAACTCCAAGCCCGCGATCAAGGTCCCGTCAACGTCCCTGTCACCGGATGCCCTGCGTGGCATCGTCGAGGCTTTCGTGCTGCGGGAAGGCACCGATTACGGACATCACGACTACTCTCTGGAGGAGAAGTGCCGCGCCGTGGAACGGGCGATCGCGCGCGGCGAGGCCGAGATCTGGTTCGATTCCGAGACCCGGACCACCGACGTTCGCCCTGCGGCTGCGCCGATGAGCAAGGAGAAGTCATGAGACGGACGACAGCGGTGGCTCTGCGGGCTCTGGCGGTGCTGCCGATGCTGGCTGCCGCGGGGGCGTGGGGCGAGGTGACCCTCGAGACTACGGTCAGCAAGGTGGCGACCACCCTGGACGATGCGGGCACGGCCAACCGGGAGCTGGTGCCGGCGGATCAAGTGGTGCCCGGCGAGGAGCTGCGCTACACCATCACGTTCGAGAACGACAGCGACATGGTGGTGGACGCGGGTCGCATCATCGTTACTACCCCCATTCCCGACGGCACCGTCTACGTGGATGGCAGCGCCGGCGGTGACGCCACCCTGGTGGAGTACTCCACCGACGGGCAGACGTTCAGTGCCGGGGAGCCAGAAGCCGGCGCCGGCAGTGGGCCGGGTGCCGGAACGGCAGACGACGGACCCCCTCCGGTGACGAGTCTGCGCTGGACCTATCAGCAGGACGTAGCTCCGGGTCAGAGCGGTCAGGTCTACTTCCACGTGCGCATGCAGTAGGCATGGCGGAGAAGCACGCGACAGACGTTCACGTGGGGCCTCGCGGCAGCCTCGAGCTGCTGTCGCAGCGGGAGGTGGCGGCGCTCACCAGCACCGCCCGGGAGACCCAGCTCATGGAGCTGTTCCGGCGCTGCGCGCTGGCGGTGATGAACACCGGCAATCAGACCGACAACGCAGCCGCCATCTTCGAGGCCTACAGCGATTTTTCCATCGAGGTGGCGAAACGTACCCGCGGCCTCAAGCTCGTCATCAGAAACGCCCCGGCCAGCGCGTTCGTGGACGGGCGGATCGTCGAGGGCATCCGCCAGCACCTGTTCGCGGTGCTCCGTGACGTGGTCTACATGGGCACCGACGTCGCCGACAGCGATCTGTTCGACCAGTCCACCTCGGCGGGCGTGACCGACGTGGTGTTTCAGATGTTGAAGAACGCGCGGGTGCTGAACCCGGACCTGGCGCCCAACCTGGTGGTGTGCTGGGGTGGCCACTCCATCACCCGACGCGAGTACGACTACACCAAGGAGGTGGGCTATCAGCTCGGCCTCCGCGGGCTCGACATCTGCACCGGCTGCGGCCCCGGCGCCATGAAGGGCCCCATGAAAGGGGCCGCGGTAGGCCACGCCAAGCAGCGGCGCCGGGACGGCCGCTATCTGGGTCTGTCCGAGCCGGGCATCATCGCCGCCGAGCCGCCGAACCCCATGGTCAGCCACCTGGTGGTGATGCCCGACATCGAGAAGCGCCTGGAAGCTTTCCTCCGGCTCGGCCACGGCATCGTGGTGTTCCCGGGCGGGGCCGGCACCGCCGAGGAGGTGCTGTACCTGCTCGGCGTGCTGCTGGACCCGGCCAACGGCCGTCAGGAGATGCCCGTCATCTTCACCGGCCCGGAGGAGAGCAGCGATTACTTCCGCGAGCTGGACGAGTTCCTCCGCCTTACCCTGGGTGACGACATCGCCGGCCGCTACGAGATCGTCGTCGGCGACGCCGCCCGGGTGGGCGAACGGATGGACGAGCGCATCCGGCGGGTGCGTCGGCAGCGGCGCAGGGACGGCGACGCCTACTATTTCAACTGGCTGCTCAGCATCCCCTTCGAGCACCAGACGCCGTTCGTGGTGAACCACGAGAACGTTTCCGGCCTCGCCCTGTCGAGGGACCTGCCGCCGCACGAGTTGGCGGTGGCGCTGCGGCGGGCGTTCTCCGCCATCGTCACGGGCAACGTCAAGGATCACGGCATCCGCATGATCGAGCGCCGCGGGCCGTTCGAGTTGCACAGCGACGCCAGCCTCACCGCGGCGCTGGATCATCTGCTCAGGCAGTTCGTGCGGCAGGGTCGCATGAAGCTGGAGGGCGCCCATTATCACCCGTGCTACCGGGTGGTCGGGGTCTGATCGCGCGCCATGACGTCGAAGGTCCTCCTGCGCCTCGAGGGCCTCGCCTGCGAGCGGGACGGCCGCGAGCTGTTCCGCGACCTGGCGCTGACCCTCTGCGGCGGCGAGTGCCTCGAGCTGCGCGGGCCCAACGGTAGCGGCAAGTCCACCTTGATCCGCGCCATTGCCGGCCTGTATCCGGACTTCACGGGAACCATCGAAGCCGGGGACAGTCTTTATCTGGGCCACCGGCCCGGCATCAGCACGCTGCTCACCGCCAGCGAGAATCTCCGGTGGTACGCGGCGCTGCGCCCCGGCACCGACGCCGTCGGCCAGGCGCTCGAGCGGGTCGGCATGGCTGGGTTCGAACGGGTACCGTGCCGGCAGATGTCGGCCGGCCAGCAGCGGCGCGTGGGGCTGGCGCGGCTGATCCTCTGCCGGGCGCCGCTGTGGCTTCTGGACGAGCCGCTGACGGCACTGGACGCGGACGGCCAGACGCTGGTGCGGGAGCTGATCGATGGGCAGCTCGGCCGGGGCGGGGCGGTGCTCTGCGCCACCCACCAGCCGCTGGGGCTCGCCGCCGCCCGGGTGCTGTCTCTGGAGGTGAACGACGACGATGGGGCGACGCCGGAGGTTCAACCGTGAGCGCGCCGGGCGCGCTGTTCGTCGCGCAGTTCCGCCGCGACATGACCATGGCGCAGAGGTCGGTGCAGGAAGCGCTCAACCCGCTGGCATTTCTGTTCCTGGCCATTACCCTGTTCGCGCTGGGCGCCGGAGCGGATCCCGAGACCCTCGGCGGGTACGCGCCGGCCATCGTCTGGGTGCTGGTGCTGCTGGCCAATCTGCTGGCGCTGGAGGGGCTGTTCCGGCGGGACTTCGACGACGGCACCCTGGAGCAGCTCGTGCTGCTGGGGCGGCCGCTGTTCGTGCCGGTGCTGGCCAAGGTGGCCGCGCAGTGGTGCCTGACCGGCCTCGCGATGACGGTGCTGGCGCCCCTGGCGGCGCTGCTGCTGTATCTGCCCGGCGAGGTGATGGGGGTGACCGTGGCGACGCTGCTGGCGGGAAGCCCGGCGGTGACGGCCTTCGGCGCCGTGGGGGCGGCGCTGACGGTGGGCCTGCGAAGCGGCGGGGTTCTGCTGGCGCTGTTGATCCTGCCGCTGTACGTGCCGACCCTCATCTTCGGCGCGGGCGCCATCACCCTGGCCATGTCCGGGGTTGATGTGAGTGCACAGATTTACCTGCTGGCGGCCATTAGCATGCTGGCGGTGACGGTGGCGCCGTTCGCCGCGCAGGCGGCGCTGAAAATCAGCCTGGAGCAGTCGTGACGATCAAGGAGTTGTGGCACCGGATCGGTTCCCCCCGTTGGTTCTATCAGATCAGCCGGCCGCTGGCCCTCGTGCTCGGAGTGCTGGCGCTGGTGCTGCTGGTGACCGGAACGGTGTGGGGGCTGGTGTTCGCGCCTCCCGACTACCAGCAGGGCGACAGCTTCCGCATCATGTACGTGCACGTGCCCGCTGCCATCGTCGCCCAGTCGGCCTACATGCTGATGGGGGCCGCCGGCGTGGTGCTGCTGGTCTGGCGCATGAAGATGGCGGACATCGTCATCGCCGCTACCGTGCCGTTCGGTATGACCATGACGGCGCTTGCGCTGTTCAGCGGCGCGGCGTGGGGCAAGCCCACCTGGGGTGCCTGGTGGGTGTGGGACGCCCGCACCACCTCGGTGCTGGTGCTGCTGTTCCTTTATATCGGCCTGTACGCGCTGCGCCAGGCGATTCCACGCCAGGAGACCGCCGGCCGGGCTTGCGCGGTGCTGGCCATGGTGGGCACCATCAACATTCCCATCATCAAGTACTCCGTGGACTGGTGGCTGACCCTGCATCAGGGAGCCACCTTCAAGCTCACCGAGGCCCCGGCCATGCCGCCGTCCATGTGGCTGCCGCTGGCGGTGAACGTGCTCGGCATCTACTGTTTCTTCGGCGCCAACCTGATCAGCCGGGCGCGGGTGGAGATCCTCCAGCGCGAGCGCAACACCCAATGGGTGCGGGAACTGGTGAGGGAGGCGGCATGAGCTTTCACAGCGTCCACGACTTCTTCGCCATGGGAGGCCACGGCCTTTACGTATGGCTCAGCTACGGCGCAGGGTTGATAATCGCCGCCTACAACGTCTTGTCCGTCCGTCTGGCCCGGCGCCGCTTCTTCCAGGATGCCTGCGACCGGGAGCGCCGCCACGCCGCCGGCGGGGCGCGCTCCGTCACGGGCGCCATCGCTACAGGAGACTCTGCACGCTGATGAATCCGAAACGCCGCAACCGCCTGGTGATCGTGCTGTTCGTGCTGTCCGGCGCGGCGGTTACCGTCGCCCTGACCCTGGCGGCCCTGAACGACAACCTCAACCTCTTCTACCCGCCCGACCAGATCGTCGACGGGCAGGCGCCCACCGGGGCCACCATCCGTGCCGGCGGCATGGTCATGAACGGCAGCGTGGTGCGCAGCGGCGGGGACGGCCTCGACGTCAGCTTCATGCTCACCGACCTCAAGGGCGCGCAGTTTCCCGTGCACTACACCGGAATTCTTCCCGATCTGTTCCGGGAAGGGCAGGGCGTGCTGGTGAAGGGTGAGCTGGGCGGCGACGGGGTGTTCCATGCCCGCGAGGTGCTCGCCAAGCACGACGAGAAGTACATGCCGCCGGAGCTCGCCGGCATGGCCAAAAAGCAGGTGGCGAGCGGAGGGCCCGGCTCGTGATCCCCGAGCTCGGTCAGCTCTCCCTTGCCCTGGCGCTCTGCCTGGCCCTCGCCATCGCCTGGTTCGGTCTGGTGGGGGCCGCTCTCGGCCGCGACAGCTGGACCCGGGCGCTCGGCTCCATGGTCACTGGACAGTTCGTGTTCGCCGCGCTGGCCTTCGGTGCGCTGGCCCAGGCGTTTCTGACCGACGACTTTTCCGTGGCCTACGTGGCCAACAACTCCAACAGCCTGCTGCCCTGGTACTACAAGCTGTCCGGCGTGTGGGGCGCCCACGAGGGCTCCTTTCTGCTGTGGGTGCTGATCATGTCCGGCTGGACCCTGGCGGTGGCGATCAAGGCCGGTCACCTGCCGCGGGACTTCCTCGGCCGCGTGCTGGGGGTGATGGGTCTGATCAACGTCGGCTTCCTGACCTTTCTGATCTTCACCAGCAACCCGTTCACCCGACTCGTGCCGATGACGCCTCCCGACGGCGCCGATCTGAATCCGTTGCTGCAGGATTTCGGCCTCATCGTCCATCCGCCCATGCTCTACATGGGCTACGTCGGGTTCTCGGTGGCCTTCGCGTTCGCCGTGGCGGCGCTCCTGTCCGGGCGCCTGGACGCCACTTGGGCCCGCTGGGCCCGGCCCTGGTGCAACGTCGCCTGGGGCTTCCTGACCACCGGCATCACCCTCGGGAGCTGGTGGGCCTATTACGAGCTCGGCTGGGGCGGCTGGTGGTTCTGGGATCCGGTGGAGAATGCCTCGTTCATGCCGTGGCTGGTGGGCACCGCGCTGATCCATTCGCTGGCGGTGACGGAAAAGCGCGGCACCTTCAAGAGCTGGACCGTGCTGCTCGCCATCACCACCTTCTCGCTGTCCCTGCTCGGCGGTTTCATCGTCCGCTCCGGGGTGCTCACGTCCGTGCACTCGTTCGCCATGGATCCCACCCGCGGAATCTTCATCCTCGCGTTCCTGGTGGTGGTGGTGGGCGGCTCTCTGGCGCTGTACGCGCTCAGGGCCACGACGATTCGCTCGCGGGTGCGCTACGGGCTCTGGAGCCGTGAGGCATTCCTGTTGCTGAACAACATCCTGCTGGTGATCACCATGTCGGTGGTGCTGCTCGGCACGCTGTTTCCCCTGGCGTACGAAGCAGCGACCGGTGGTGACAAAGTGTCCATCGGCCCGCCGTACTTCAACTTCCTGTTCGTGCCGCTGATGATGGCGCTCGCCGCGGTGCTGGGGCTCGCCCCGGTGCTGCAGTGGAAGCGCACCAGGCCGCAGCGGCTGGTGCACGAGCTCCGATGGATCGCGGTGGCGAGTGTGCTGCTGGGGGTGGCCCTGCCGCTGGTGCTGGCTGGCGCGGTGCGCTGGCAGGCGGTGGCCGCTCTGGTGCTGGGGCTGTGGATCTTCGGCGCCCACGCCGCCGACGTGGTGCGCCGGGCTCGGCTCGGTGCCGGTCGCGTGCCGCTGGCGTACTGGGGCATGACGTTGGCCCATTTCGGCTTCGCGGTGGCGCTGGTCGGCATCGCCCTCACCAGCGTCCTGTCGGTGGCGGAGGACGTGCGGATGTCGCCGGGTCAGGCCCGCGATCTCGGGCCGGTGCAGGTGCGTTTCGACGGCGTGACCGAGCGCCAGGGTCCGAACTACCTGGCCCAACGCGGCACGTTCCTGGTGACGGAGCACGGCCACCAGATCAGCCTCCATCCGGAGAAGCGCCGCTACCTGGCCCGCAACAACGTGATGACCGAGGCGGCCATCGACGCGGGCTTTACCCGGGACATCTATATTTCCCTGGGTGAGCCGCTCGAGGGCGGCGATTGGTCGGTGCGCATGCAGCACAAGCCGTTCGTTCGCTGGATCTGGTTCGGCGGGCTGATCATGGCGTTCGGCGGCGTGCTGGCGGTGATGGACGCCCGCTACCGGCGGCTGCGCCGGCGCATGGAAAGCCGTTCGGCGGCCGGGTCCGCGCTGGCGGGGGCGCCTTCCGGAGGGGCCGGGTGAAACGGGCGAAGCTGTTTCTGCCGCTGGGGCTGTTTCTGGTGGTGGTGGGGGTAGGCTACGTGGGCTTCAGTCTGAACGATCCCCACATCCTGCCGAGCGCGCTCCTCGACAAGCCGTTCCCCGAGTTCCAGGAGCCGCGGCTCGAGCAGCCGCAGCAGACCGTGTCGCGTAAGGATCTCCTCGGCACGCCGGTGCTGGTGAACGTCTGGGCGACCTGGTGCCCCACCTGTGCCGCCGAGCACGGTGAGCTGCTCGAGATTCACAAGCGCACCGGGCTCAAGATCGTCGGCATCAATTACAAGGACGACGCCGCCAAAGCCCGCCAGTGGCTGGACGCCTACGGAAACCCCTATGACATGGTGATCCAGGATCCGGACGGCTCGCTCGGGGTGAATCTGGGCGTCTACGGCGCGCCGGAGAGCTTTCTGGTGGATGCCGACGGTACCATCGTCTACAAGCGCGTGGGCGACATCAATCCGCGGATCTGGCGCGAGCAGCTCGAGCCGCTGGTCAAGGACCTGCTCGGTGGTTGACCGCCGCAGCCGTTTCGTCGTCCTGCTGCTGGCGCTGGTGCTGGCCGGTGCGGTCCGTGCCGACAGCCCCATCGACCTGTTCCAGTTCGACAGCCCCCGGCAGGAGGCCCGCTACCGGGCCCTGGTCGCCGAGCTGCGCTGTCCCAAATGCCAGAACACCAACCTGGCGGGCTCCGATGCACCCATCGCCGCGGACCTGCGGCGCACCGTGTACCGGCTGATCACCCGGGAGCACATGACGGACCAGCAGATTCGCGATTACCTGCAGGCCCGCTACGGCGATTTCGTGCTCTACGACCCGCCGTTCCGGCCGGACACCTGGGTGCTCTGGCTGGCACCTGCCGTATTCCTGCTGGTCGGTGCCTTCGTGCTGTGGCGGATGCTGCGCCAGCCGCCGGATCAGCCGCTGACCGACGACGAGAGCGAGCGCCTCAGCACCATTCTGGATCAGGACTGAATGCTCATCCCGTGCCTTTCCCTGCCCGTGGCGGACATCGTCATACCTGCCAGCTCGGCGTTCTGGGCGGCGGCCGCGTTGCTGGTGCTGGCCGCTCTCGGCTTCGTGCTGCTTCCCCTGCTGCTCCGCCGCACCGGCGCGGCCCCGCAGGCGGACAACCGGCGAGCCATGATGCGCGCCCTGTACCGCGACCGCCTGGGCGAGCTGGAGGCTGAAGCTGCCGCAGGGCAGGTGGACGGGGAGGCCCGGGGCGAGGTGATGGAGGAGCTTGGGGCCAACCTTCTCGAGGAGTATCAGGCTGCGGACGACACCGCGGCCGGCGCGGCGCCCGAGCGGCCGCGTTTCGCCGCTGCCCCATGGGCGCTGGCGATCCTGTTGCCGGCGGTCGCGCTAGGCGTCTATCTGTTTGTCGGCGAGCCTCGGGCCATGGACCTGGAGGGCGCCACCGAGGTGCTGCGGCTCGACCCCGGCACCGACCGGGCGAGGATCGAGCACTGGCAGACCCGCCTGGCCCAACGGGTGGAGCGCCGTCCCGAGGACGGTCAGAGCTGGTTTCTACTCGGGGTGTGTCGGCTCGAGCTCGGTCAGTATGCGGACGCCGCAGATGCCTTCGGCAAGGCGCACCGCTACGTCGGCAGCGATCCCAACATCAACCTGTATTGGCTGCAGGCCCGTTACCTGGCCGCCGGCGGTCAGCTCGACGACATGTCCCGGTCCCTGGCCCAGCAGGTGCTGAACGCCAGCCCGGACAACCCTCTGGTGCTGGAGATGTTCGCCATCGACGCCTTCCACCGGGGCGACTTCCGCACCGCGGTCGCGCAGATCAACCGCGCGCTCAGCAATCCCATGCCGGACGCCGAGCGGGAGTCGTTGAGCGAAGGGCTGAAGCAGGCGCGCAGCCACATGGGGCTGCTGACGCCCACCATCGACGTGTCGGTGGCAGCCCCGCCGGATGCACCGCAGCAAGGCACGGTGTTCGTCATCGCCCGGCCCCCCGGAGGCGGAATGCCATACGCGGTGGTGCGGCGGCCGGTGTCCATGCTGCCGATGTCCGTGCGGCTGGACGACACCGCCAGTATGAACGGCGCCAAGCTGTCCGCGGCGGACGCCGTCCAGGTGGTCGTGCGGCTCAGCCGCAGCGGCACGGCCATGGCGGCGCCCGGTGACTGGGAGTGGCGCTCCGAGGTGCTGCATCCGGACGCCGCAAAGCAGCCGTTGACCCTGGACGCCGCCCTCACGCCCGGCAGCGGAGCCGCAGTCGCCGATCGCTCCGCCGGGCCGGCCGGCGCAGGCGCCGGCATCGAGGTATCGGTCAGCGCGCCTCCGGAGGCGCCGCGGCAGGGCATGGTGTACGTCATTGCACGGCCGCCCGGCGGCGGCATGCCTTACGCCGTGGTGCGCCGGCCGGCGTCGGCGCTGCCGCTCTCGGTGCGGCTCGACGATTCGGCGAGCATGGCGGGTGCGAAGCTGTCGTCCGCCGCCCGCGTGCAGGTGGTCGTGAGGCTCAGCCCCAGCGGCCGGCCCCTGCCCGAGCCGGGAGACTGGGAGTGGCACTCCGAGGTGCTGCATCCCCCCGCCGGCGGCAAGCCGCTGACCCTCCAGGCGACCCTCGCTCCCGGCGCCAGCGAGGGTTGATGGAACCCCTGCGGGGCCGCTCGGTCGAACCATCGGATAGAGTGGGCGAGAGAAGCCACATGCAATTCGAACCGGCCGCGAGTCTGACCGAGAAGATCGCCGACCATCTGGGCAGTGAAATCATCGCCGGCCGTTTGCGGCCTCGCGCGCGCATTCAGGAGCTGAAGGTCGCCTCGGAGCTCGGGGTGTCGCGAGGCTCGGTGCGCGAAGCGCTGCTGATACTCGAGCGGCGGTATCTGGTGGAGATCCTGCCTCGCCGCGGTGCGATGGTGAGCTCGCTGGAAGCCGAGGAGCTCGCCAACTGCTCCGAGCTCGTCACCGAGCTGCAGGCGACGTTCTACGGCAAGCTGGCTCAGCGGCGGGGACTCGAGCTCTCACCGTTCGAAGCCAGCATCCGCGAGATGTCCGGTGCCGTTCTCGCCCGCGATCTGGACGGCACTCTGGAGGCGCGGCGTGCCTTCGCCCGCGCCGGCTTTGCGCAGCTCAACAACTTCTACCTGGTGTCCGTGCTGAAAGGGCTGATTCCCTGCGCCTTGCGGCTCACCTACCTGGCCGCGGCCCATCCCGACTACGACCTGCGAGACAATCTGCGCTATCACCAGTCGCTGTCGAAGTCGTTGTCCGAGGCGGACGGCGACGAGGCGAAGCATCTCGTCCAGGCGTTCCACGCCCGCGAGCGCAAGCTCGCTCTGTGTTCCCTGCGGGAAAATTTCGCCGTGGCGTGAGCCGGCGCAAATGCTTTAGACTCCCAGCTTCGCAGAGTCTTGCAGGGTGGGGGTCTCAACCGTCCGGATGCGGCTGAAGCAGATCAAACTCGCCGGGTTCAAGTCTTTCGTCGATCCGACTACCGTCACCCTCCCCGGCAATCGCTGCGCGGTGGTGGGCCCGAACGGTTGCGGTAAGTCGAACATCATCGATGCGGTGCGCTGGGTGATGGGCGAAAGCTCCGCCAAGCAGCTGCGCGGCGAGAACCTCACCGACGTCATCTTCAACGGTGCCGGCACCCGCAAGCCCACCGCCCAGGCAAGCATCGAGCTGGTCTTCGACAACAGCGACGGTCGCATCGGCGGCGAGTATTCCGCCTATGCGGAGATTGCCATCCGCCGCCAGGTGACCCGGGACGCCCAGTCCAACTACTTCCTGAACGGCAACCGCTGCCGGCGCCGGGACATCATGGACATCTTCCTCGGCACCGGCTTCGGGCCGCGCAGCTACTCCATCATCGAGCAGGGCATGATCAGCCAGCTCGTCGAAGCCAAGCCCGACGATCTCAGGGTGTACCTGGAAGAAGCGGCCGGCATCTCCAAGTACAAGGAGCGGCGCCGCGAGACCGAGACCCGCATCCGCCACACCCGGGAGAATCTCGAGCGGCTGACGGATCTGCGCGAAGAGCTCGGCCGTCAGCTCGACCGGCTGCAGCGCCAGGCGCGGGCCGCCGAGCGCTACAAGGAGCTCAAGCAGGAGGAACGCCGGCTCACCGCCGAGCTGCACACCCTGCGCTATCTCGCTCTGCACGGCGTGCTGGAGACCCGGGAGCGGGAGATCCGCGGTCTGGAGGTGGCGCTGGAGAAGGCGGCGGCCGAGCAGCAGCACGTCGACACCGGCATCGAACGTGCGCGGTCCCGTCACGGCGACGCCTCGGAGGAGCTGAACCGGGTTCAGGGACGCTACTACCAGATCGGCGCCGACATCGCCCGCATCGAGGAAGCCATTCAGTTCAACCAGCAGCGGGTCAAGCAGCTCGAGCTGGACCTGGCGACGGTGTCGCAACGCTCCGGGGAGGCAGTCCGGCAGCTCGCCATGGACGAAGCGGAGATCGCCGAGCTCAGCGGCCGGGTGACGGAGCTGGGCCCCCAGGTAGACGAGGCCGCCCACGCCGACGAGTCCTGCCAGCAGCGGCTCGCCGAGCTGGAGGGCCGGCACCGGGCCTGGCAAGCGGAATGGGAATCGTTGAACGGCCGGGTGGCGGATCAGGAGCGCAGTGCCGAGGTGCAGGCCTCGCGCGTGGATCACCTCGAGCAGCTCATCGGCCGGCTGAAGAGCCGGCGCGAGCGGCTGGTCGAGGATGCCGGGAACGTGCCGGTGGTGGCCAGCGACGACGTCGACAGCCTGGCCCGGGACATCGTTGGCGGTGAGGACGAGCGGCGCCGGGTGGAAGCCGACATCGACCGCTGCCTGGCCGATCTGGCCGCCGCCCGCGAAGAGGTGCTGGCCACCGATCGCGTGCTGGAGGAAGCCCGCGGCGACGTTCACAACCTGCGCCACGAGCTGGCGAGCCTGCAGGCGATGCAGCAGGCGGCCCTCGGCCGCGGCGACCGCGAGGCCCACGACTGGCTGGCCGAACAGGGCCTCGACAGCGCCGAACGCCTCGGCGAGGTGCTGGCGGTCGCGCCCGGCTGGGAACGCGCGGTGGAGTCGGTGCTCGGTGATTATCTGCAGGCCATCCACGTGGGGCACCTCGACGATTTCGAGGCGGCTCTCGGGCGGCTCGACCAGGGCACGGTCATTCTGGTGGAAGCCCGCCTGGAAGCGCCCTATCAGGGCGAGCTGCCGAGCCTGGCCTCGCTGGTGCAGAGCCACGACCTGAAGCTCGGCTCGATACTCCACGGCATCTATGCGGCCGAGAGCACCGACCTGGCCTTCGCCCAGCGCCACCGGCTGCGTCCCTACGAAAGCATCATCACCCGTCAGGGCGTGTGGGTGGGGCCGGATTGGGTGCGGGTGCTCTGCGCTGATCCCGGCGAGTCCGGCATCATCGAGCGGGCCCAGGAGATCGATGCCCTGAACATGCGGCTGGAGGAGGCGGAGCGCAATCTCGCCGTGTTGCAGGGCGAGGTCAGCGAATCGCGGGTCCGGGTGGAAGGGCTGGAAGCCGAACGCGACCGTCTGCAGACGACCGCCAACGATCTCAATAAGCGGCTCGGCGAGCTGAAGACGGCCCACGGCGTGCGCCGGGTCCGCAAAGAGGAAGCGGACGCCCGCCGGGAACGGGTGCAGCGGGAGCACGAGGAGATCGCCGCGCAGATCACTCAGGAGACCGAGCGCCTGCACGAGGCGCGGGCGAAGCTGGCCGACGCCGAGCAGCAGCGCGAAGGCCTGGCCGCCGAGCGGTCCGCGTTCGCGATCACCCGGGAGGACAGCGAGCGCTCCCTGGAGGAAGCCCGGGCCGCGGCGCGCGCCAGCCGGGATCACTACCATGGGCTGAACGGCGAGCTCGGAAGCCTGCGCTCGCGGCTGGCGGCGGGCGAGACGGCCAGGGCGCGGCTGATCCGCCAGCGCCAGGAGCTCGAGGAGCAGCAGCAGCGCCTGGCGGTCGGCATCGAGGACAGCGCCCGGCCGCTGCCGGAGCTGGAAGCGGACCTCGCCGCCCGCCTCGAGGCGCGTCTCGCCGAGGAGCACACGCTTGGGGAGGTGCGCCAGCGGATCGAAGTGCTGGACGAGGAGATCCGCTCTCTGGAGGATCAGCGTGGCCAGGCGGAGAGTCGCCTCGGCGAGCTTCGCGCGGCGCTGGAGACCGCGCGGGTGGATCGGCAGGGTCTGGCCGTGGAAGAACGCAACCTGGTCTCGCAGATCGCCGCCACCGGCTACGACCTCGATGTGGTGAAGGCCAGCCTGGTTGACAAGGGCGTGCACGGAGCGACAGGCGAGGAAGCCGCCGTCGAGGCCCTGGCGGCCGTCGACCGGCGCATTCAGCGCCTCGGCCCCATCAACCTGGCGGCCATCGAAGAGTACGAATCCCAAGCGGAACGAAAGGAATATCTCGATCGGCAGAACGAAGACCTGGAACAGGCACTGGATACCCTGCTGACCGCGATTCGAAAAATAGACAAGGAAACGCGGACGCGTTTCAAGGATACTTTCGAAAGAGTCAATGCTCGTCTGGGCGAGCTTTTCCCGAAGATCTTCGGCGGAGGACACGCTTATCTGGAACTGACAGGGGAGGATCTGCTCGACACCGGCGTCTCGCTCATGGCGCGGCCGCCGGGAAAAAGAAACGCGAGCGTGCATCTGCTCTCGGGGGGCGAAAAGGCGATGACGGCGGTTGCGCTGATCTTCGCCATTTTCCATCTCAATCCCAGCCCGGTATGTTTGCTGGACGAGGTGGACGCCCCGCTGGACGATGCCAACGTCTCGCGGTTCGCCGAGTTGATTAAGGAAATGTCGGCCGACGTGCAGTTCGTCGTCATCACCCACAATAAGATCACAATGGAGATGGCCGACCATCTCATGGGGGTGACGATGCACGAGCCGGGGGTGTCCCGGCTGGTGTCGGTGGACGTGGAGGAAGCGGCGGCGATGGCGGGCTGATTCTGTGGGAGCGACCTCCGGTCGCGATCGCGGCGGGGACGCCGCTCCCACAGGCCACGGGCCGTTCCGCACCCTTGTCTGGAAGCTGTCGGGTCGCAGATTGCGGCCGAGGAGCCGAACGTGGACATCAAAGACTTCATCCTGATCGGAGGCGGTCTGCTGATCGCGGCCGTGGTCGCCCATGGTCTCTGGATCGCCTGGCGCGCGCGGCGCGATCCCCTGCGCCTGGACCTGGTGACGGACCTGCCTCCGGAGGTCGACGACGAGGAGGATCTGAAGCGCCTGCGCGCCGAGCTTCCCAACGGCGGCGCGCGGGTGGTGCAAGCCAACGAGCCGCAACAGGAGGCGCTGGATCTCGGCCGGGCTCCGCGGGAGGCGCGCGAGCCGTCGAGGCCCGTCGCGGACAACCGTGGCAAGACCGAGCCGCGGCTTGGGCCGGCGCCTGCGGCGCCGCGCCGAGACGAGGCGGCCGCCGAGCGGCGGCGTGATCGGGTGAAGGACGTGATGCTGCCCGAGCCCCGCGAGCCGCGCCGCTGGCCGGCCCGCAAGCCCGCCGAGCAGGACGATTCGGCCGAGCAGCGCTCCCGCAAGCCGGAGCAGGGGGTGGAGGAGTTGATCGTCCTCAACGTGCTCGCCCCCAAGGGCAAGCCGTTCGTCGGCCCGGCGCTGGTGGAAACCATGCGGGCGCGCGGCCTGCGTTACGGTGACATGAACATCTTTCACCGGGTGGAGCCCATGACCCGGGCCACCCTCTACAGCGTGGCCAACGTGGTGGAGCCCGGCACCTTCGACATGGCCGATCTCGACAACTTCCGCTCCCCGGGCGTGTGCTTTTTCATGCAGCTTCCCGGGCCGGAGCAGCCCATGGACGCGTTCGAGGACATGCTCAAAGTGGCCAGGGACGTGGCCATGCGGGTCGGCGGCGAGCTCAAGGACGAGCAGCGCAGCGTGATGACGGGGCAGACGGTGGAGCACTACCGGCAGCGCATCACCGAGTTCTGCCGGCGCCGGATGTCCATGCGCGCTTGAGCGACACGTCGTGGCCCGGAAGTCCCCAGCCGGCGGGTCCGCCCCGCCGCCTGCCGAGCGCGCCGCCCGGCTGCGCGAGCTGATTCGCTATCACAATCATCGCTACTACGTGCTCGATGCGCCGGAGATTGCCGACGCCGAGTACGACCGCCTGTACGACGAGCTGGTGGCGCTGGAGGCGGAGCAGCCGGAGCTGGTCACCGACGATTCCCCCACCCAGCGCATCGGCGACGAGCCCCTCACCGCGTTCGCCACCGTCGAGCACCGGGTACCCATGCTGTCTCTGGACAAATGCACCACCGCCGGTGAGCTCGAGGACTGGCTGGCGCGCTGCAGGGCGCGGCTCGGCACGGACGATCCGCTGGAGCTGGTCTGCGAGCCGAAGATCGATGGTGTGGCCGTGACCTTGGTGTACGAAGACGGACGCCTGACCCTGGGCGCCACCCGCGGCGACGGCCGGACCGGCGAGGACATCACCGCCAACGTGCGCACTCTGCGGGCCGTGCCGCTGCGCGTGGATGCGGCGGAGCTCCCGTCCGTTCTGGAGGTGCGCGGGGAGATCTACATGGCGCAGGCGGACTTCCAGGCATTCAACGCCGCGGCCCGGGAGGCGGGCGAGAAAACGCTGGTGAATCCCCGCAACGGCGCCGCAGGAAGCCTGCGCCAGCTCGATCCCAAGCTCACCGCGCGACGACCGCTCACCATGTTCTGCTACGGCATCGGCCGGCTGCAGGACGGCTGGCAGCCCGAGACCCAGCTCGACGTGCTCGAGAAGCTCCGGGGCTGGGGATTCCGGGTCAACCCGGAGGTGCGCCGGGTGACGGGAGTCGACGGCGCGGAGGACTACCTGGGCGCTCTGCTGGCGCGCCGGCATCGGCTCGGCTACGACATCGACGGCGTGGTCATCAAGGTGAACCGCCTGGATCTGCAGCAACGGCTGGGCACCTTGTCCAGGAGCCCGCGCTGGGCGATGGCTTACAAGTACCCGGCGGAGGAAGCCACTACCCGGGTGCTCGCCGTGGAGTTCCAGGTGGGCCGCACCGGCGCCATCACCCCGGTGGCCCGGCTCGATCCGGTGTTCGTGGGCGGCGTGACCGTGAGCAACGCCACCCTGCACAACATGGATGAGGTGGCGCGCCTGGACCTGCACGTGGGCGACACGGTGATGCTGCGCCGGGCAGGGGACGTGATTCCGCAGGTTATGGCGGTGATCGCCGCCAGGCGCCCGAAGGACGCCCGGGAGGTGGTGCTGCCGGACCGCTGCCCCTCCTGCGGCAGCGCCATCGTCCGGCCGGAGGGCGAGGTGGTCGCCCGCTGCTCCGCCGGTCCCCGAACCTGTCCGGCCCAGCGCAAGGAAGGGCTTCAGCACTTCGCGTCGCGGCTGGCGCTGGACATCGAGGGCCTCGGCGCCAAGCTGGTGGAGCAGCTCGTGGCGGCGGATCTGGTGCGGGAGCCCGCCGATCTGTTCGCCCTGGACGCCGACACCCTGGCCGATCTTGAGCGTATGGGGGCGAAGTCCGCCGCCAAGCTGGTGGCGGCACTCGCGCGCAGCCGCGAGACGACCCTCGCCCGTTTCATCTACGCCCTCGGCATCCGCGAGGTCGGCACCGCCACGGCCGACGCCCTGGCCGAGCACTTCGGCTCGCTGGAGGCGTTGCGCGACGCCTCGCCGGAAGCCCTGGAAGCGGTGCCGGACGTCGGGCCGGTGGTGGCCGCCGCCGTGCACGACTACTTCCAGGATCCGGAGCGCCGCCGGGCGGTGGACGCGTTGTTGGACGCCGGGGTGCGCTGGCCGGCACCCGCCGTCGTGCGGGGCCCGATGCCCCTGGCCGGGCAGAGCTGGGTGCTGACCGGTACCCTCGAATCCATGACGAGGGACGAGGCGAAGGAGAAGCTGCAGCGGCTGGGCGCGCGGGTCACCGGATCGGTCTCCGGGAACACCGACCAGCTGGTGGCCGGCCCCGGCGCGGGGAGCAAGCTGGACAAAGCCCGGGCGCTCGACGTGCCGGTCATGGACGAGGCGGAGCTGGTGCGCCTGCTGGAGCGGCACCATGCGCTGTGAGAAGAGGCTGTTGCCGCTGTTACCGGGGCTGCTGGTGCTCGTCCTCGCCGGCTGCAGCAGCACGCCGCCGCAGTCCCCCGACGATGTCTGTAAGGTGTTTCGCGAGAAGCCGGGCTGGTACCGGGACGCCCGGAGCGCCGAGCGGACGTGGGGAATTCCCATCCACGTGGCCATGGCGTTCGTGCACAAGGAATCCAGCTACGTGTCCGACGCCCGGCCGCCGCGGGGGCGGCTGCTCTGGGTGATCCCCTGGTTCCGCCCTTCCAGCGCGTACGGCTATGCGCAGGCCACCGACGAGGCATGGCAGGATTACCGTCACGCGCGCGGCGGGCTGTTCGCCGACCGGGCGGACTTCGACGATGCCATCGATTTCATCGGTTGGTACAACCATCGTAGCGCCCGAACCCTGAACATTCCCCGGGACGATGCATATCACCTGTACGTGGCCTACTACGAGGGGCCCACCGGCTACCGCCATGGCAGCTGGCGGAGCGATTCCAAGGTCAAAGGCTACGCGCGCAAGGTGGCGGACCGCGCCGCCCGTTACCGCCGCCAGCTGGCCGGCTGCGAGGACGGCCTGGGGGGCGGGTTCTGGTCCTGGCTGTTCTGAGGGGAAAGCGCCGGCGCGCACGGCCACGGGAGCATTTCGCGGGCGCGCGCCAGCCGCGGCCGCGGTAAGCTCCGGCCATGACGGAATCGGTCCTGGACGATGCCCTGAAGAGCGAGATCCAGCAAGGCTACCGGGCCTGGCTGGCGGCGCGCGGTTTCCGCGCCCGACGCGGCCAGCGAGAGATGATCGCCGAGGTGGCGCGAACCCTCACGGGCGAAGCACCGCGCCTTCTGGCGGTGGAGGCGGGCACCGGCACCGGCAAGACCGCCGGTTACTGCCTGCCCGCCATCCCCATCGCCCGCACCCTCGGCAAGTCCGTGGTGATCAGCACCGCCACGGTGGCGTTGCAGGAGCAGGTGGTGCTGCGCGACCTGCCCGATCTGAAGCGCCACAGCGGCATCGAGTTCGACTTCGCCCTGGCCAAGGGCCGGGGCCGCTACGTGTGCCTCAAGCGCCTGGACGATCGCCTGCGCTACGGTGGGCAGCAGGAAATCCCGCTGTTCGACACCGATGCCGGCGACGGTCTGATGCTGTTCCAGTCCATGCTCGAACGGTTCGCCGACAAGCGCTGGAACGGCGAGCTCGACGACTGGAGCGACGGCGTCGAGGAGCGGCTGTGGCGGCAGGTCACCACCGATCATCGCGGCTGCACCGGCCGGCGCTGCGGCTATTTCCGCCAGTGCCCGTTCTACAGGGCCCGCACCGCCCTGGACGGGGTGGATGTGATCGTCGCTAATCACGACCTGGTGCTGTCGGATCTGTCGCTGGGCGGCGGCGCTGTGCTGCCGCCGCCTGAGGACACGATCTACGTGCTTGACGAGGCCCACCACCTGCCGGACAAGACCCAGCAGCACTTCGCCGCCGCGGCGCGGCTCGGGGCCACCGCCAACTGGCTCGACACCGTGGACACGGTGCTCGGCAGCATGGCCCAGCGGTTCGCCAGGCCCGAGGAGCTGCTCGCTGCCGCCACTCGGGTCGCGGAGAAGGGCGCGCAGGCGCGCGAGCTCGTGAAGGCCCTGCACCAGGCGACCGGCGAACTCGACTTCGTGCTCCGGGACGAAACCCTGGAGATTCACCGGTTTCCCCTCGGCCGTGTGCCCGAGGCCCTGGAGACCCCGGCGATCCAGGCGCAGGGGCCGATCGCCGACATCGCCGCGGACCTGGGACGGCTGCACGGGATGCTTCAGGAGGTGCTGGCGGGCGACCGTCTCTGGCAGAACGCTCACGAGGCCGAGGACTGGCTGCCGGTGCTCGGCCAGCAGCAGGGGCGGGCATTGGCGGTGGCCGAGCTGCTGGAAGACTACGCCGGCGCCGGCGCCGAGACGGCGCGCGTCCATGCCCGCTGGATCAACCGCTCCGAGCACGACGTGGAGCTGGTGAGCACGCCCATCGAGCCCGGCCACCTGCTCCGGGAACATCTGTGGAGCCGTTGCTTCGCCGCCGTCTGCACCTCGGCGACGCTCACCGCCCTCGGCAGCTTCCGACGATTTCTCGACCGTGCCGGGCTTCCCGCCGATACCACTGCACTGACCATCGCCAGCCCCTTCGACTATCGCAACATCGCCACTTTCACGGTGCCCGCCATGGCCTCGGACCCGCGGGACTTTCAGGGCCACAGCGCGGAGGTGGCGGAGCGGCTGCCGGGGCTGCTGGAAAGCGAGGTGAGCGCGCTCGTGCTCTTCACCTCCTGGCGGCAGCTCAACGAAGTACGGCGGCAGCTTCCGGAGGACTGGGTGGGGCGGCTGAAGTTCCAGGGCGACGGCTCGAAGCAGGCGCTGCTCAGCGCCCACCGCCAAGCGGTGGACGCCGCTGAGCCGAGCTATCTGGTGGGGCTCGCCAGTTTCGCCGAAGGGCTCGACCTGCCCGACGATTACTGCCGCCACGTGATCATCGTCAAGCTGCCGTTCGCGGTGCCGGAGGACCCGCTCGATCAGGCCATGGCGGAGTGGGCGGAGGCCCAGGGGCGAAACCCGTTCTTTGACATCGCGGTGCCGGACGCGGCCCTCCGGCTCGTGCAGGCCTGCGGACGGCTGATCCGCCACGAAGCCGACCATGGACGGATCACCCTGCTGGACCGCCGCATTCTCACTCAGCGTTACGGCCGCGCCCTGCTCGACTCCCTGCCCCCTTACCGCATGGATCTCGGCGGCTGAGTCAGGGCGCCGCCTTGAACTCCTTGACGCTCGCCACCGGCTGGCCCCCGGCGGGCGCCTCGTCGAACTTGCCCTTGCTGTACACCAGCAGCCGGTCATCGTCGAAGTGGGCCGTGGTGCGGGTGAGATAGTTCACCAGCTCGGCCTTGTCGAGCTGAGCCACCTGGTCGGCGATCTGCTGGTTGAGATCGAAGCTGGTGACCCCCAGCTCCAGATTGTTCCACAGCCGCTGGCCGCGCTCGGAGAGGTTCTTGTCCTTTTCCGTGAGGGTGGTGATCACGCCCTTCTTGTAGCTGGCGAACACGTCTTCGGGCATGGCGCTGACGGATTCCAGTTCCTCGGTGAGGAATGCCTGGGTCGCCCGCTCAAGCTTAGCGGCGGACGCCACCGGCGACTGCACGATGAAAGCGAGGCCGCTGCGTTTGCGCAGGGTCTGGTTGGTCACCGCCACGACGTAGCCGAGCTGCTGTCGTGTGCGCAGGCTCGTGAAGTAGGCCGGCCGCAGGATGGCGGCGGCCAGCGCGCTCCTGGCCCGGGCTTCCACCGTGCTGTCCTGATCCTGCAGATACAGCACCATCGCCGAGTCGTGGTGGTTGACGTCGATCTGATAGCTCGAGGCCCGGGTGACGTTTACGACCCGGGGATCCTCGCGCTGGAACGCGCCCAGCGACAGGCGCTCCTGGAGCACGGACGTCAGCGCCCAGGCCGCCTCCACGGGCACGTTGCCGTGGTCCAATGCCAGCACGTGGAACTTGCCCGCCCGGTGATTGCGCCAGCGGGCCAGGTCCTCGGGGGTGCGGCCCTGGAGGGCGTGGATCAGCATCTCCGGCGGCCACTGGCTGGACATCAGCAGATAGCCGAGGGCGCCATAGGCCTGGGTGTACGGGCGCTCGTCCTGGAAATTGGCCCAGTCGCGGAGCAGCCCGTCGCGCAGCACGGCGAAGCGGTTCGGATCGATCGGCGTGCTGGTGAGAGCCTCCAGCACGGTGGCGAGCAGGGTGAGCTGCTTGTCGCTGTAGCCGGAAATATCGAGCTCGAAGCCGTAGCCATCCACATCCAGGCTGTAGCCGAGGCCGGCCAGATAGGCGGGGTAGACCGCCTCGCTCAGCGCGTCGCGCACTACCCGAACGTAGAGGCTCGCCATGGCCAGATCGCGCGGGGAATCGATGCCGCCGGGGATGGCCAGGGACAGGTACAGATTTGACCGCGGGGTATCGAACTGGGTATCGCGGTCGGCCCACACCGACAGGCCCGGGCGGGCGACCACCAGCTTCGGCGGCTCCGCCTCGTCGGACAACACCGTGAGATCCTGCGGCAGGTAGGGGTTCGGCGGCGGCAGCGACAGCCCGGCGGTTGCGTTGCCGGTGCGCGGCGCGGGCTGGTGCTCGATCTGGTAGGGCACCTTGAACCAGCGCTCCACCTGGTCGGTGGGAACGTCGGGCCCTGCCACCTCCATGACCAGGTTCTCCGGAGTCAGCGCCGCCACATAGCGGTCGATCAGCTCCGGGTCGAAGTCCTGCATGAGGTAAGGGGCGGCCAGCACGTCGCCGGGCGGGTAGTCCTCGAAACGTGGCGCCACCTGGTAGACGAAGGCCGTCGGCGACGACTGCTCCTGGTAGCGGAACGCCAGCTCCGCCATCCGCGCCTGCTCCTGATAGCGCCAGGGCTCGGGCGGGCTGTCACGAAGCAGACCGATGTAGTCGAACAGCGCCTCGGTGACCTGGTCGAGATGCTGGTAGCCGCGGTCGGTGAGCTCCATGTCCACCGCCAGCACGCTGTTGTTCTTGTCGAACGAGCCCGTTCCGGCGGACAGCGACTCGATCAACCCCTGGCCGTGCAGCCGTTGATAGAGGCTGCCCTGGCCCTCGTGACCGAGCAGGTTGGTGACGTAGTCGGCGGGCTTCTGCCGGTAGTACTGCTCCACCGCCGGCACCGGGAAGTTGTACGAGACCTTGTAACCCTGCTTGATGGTCTTGTAGTCCACCACCTCCGGCAGGTCCGAGCTCAGAAACAGCGGCACCTGTACCCGGGTCGGGCCCAGATGCAGGTCGGCCACCTGGCTGAACATGGGCGTGACCCAGCTCTGCATGTCCTCGAGGGATTCGTTGGAGATGGCCACCAGCACCATCTGATCCGCCGAGTAGTTGTCGTGAAAGAAGTCGAGCAGCGCCTGGCGCACGCCGTCACCCAGGGTTTCGAGGCTGCCGATGTTGAACTTCGATTCCGGGTGCGCGGGATTCATGGCCTCACCCATGACGGCGGCGCCCCGCCACTCGTCCGCCTTGAGCTGGAGCTGATACTCCGACTGCACGGCGTTCTTTTCCCGGCCGACGTACTCGGCGTCGAACAGCGGGCTGATGAAGAATTGCGAGAAGCGATCCATGGCCGGCTGGAACTGATCAGGGCTGACGTCGAAGAAGAAGTTGGTGTGATTGCCGGCGGTGTAGGCGTTGGACGAGCCGCCGTGCTTCGAGATGAATTCCTGATAGCCGTCCACGTCCGGGTACTTTTCGGTGGCGATGAACAGCATGTGCTCGAGGAAATGCGCCAGCCCCGGATACTCGGCCGGGTCGTCGTAGCTGCCCCGGAACACCACCAGCGACGCCGCGGCCTTGTCGGCGTTCGGGTCCGAGACCAGCAGCACCCGCATCTCGTTGTCCAACGTCAGGTATCGGTAGCGGCGTTCGTCGTTGGGGCTCTTGACGATCTGCACCGGCTTGGGCGCGGGTACCACAGCCTCGCCGCGGCCCGGCGGCGGTGCGGTCGGCGCGCTCTCCACGGGCGCGGGCGGCGCCAGCGTGCATGAGGCGAGCGCCAGCATCAGCCCGGCGACGAACAGGGCTCGAAGATCTGTCACAGTCCACTCCTAAACAGCAACGGGAACGTCAGGAATCCCACCCGCGGATTATACGTGCATTCGTCAGCCGAATCGGACAGAGTCGCGGCATGAAAGGTTCCGAGCTCGCGGCGGCACTGGCGCGGTCGGTGATGCCCGGGACGGCCGAGGCGTGGCCCTGGCCCGCCTGGGACCGGGTGGCGCCGCCGCTGGTGCTGGGCATATCCGGCGCCCAGGGCTCCGGCAAGTCTACCCTCGCCGGGCAGCTCGAAGGCGCGTTGACTGCCGCCGGCGCGCGGGCCGTGTCCTGTTCCCTCGACGACTTCTACCTGACCCGGGCGCGGCGGCTCGGCCTCGCCCGTTCGGTGCACCCGTTGCTCGCCACCCGCGGCGTGCCCGGCACCCACAACGTGGCGCTGCTGCGCCGGACCATCGCCGACCTCGGCGCCGAGGGCGCGGTGCGGCTGCCGCGTTTCGACAAAGGCACGGATGATCGGCTGCCCGCTGACCGATGGCGGTGGGTCACTGCGCCGATTGACGTGCTGGTGCTGGAAGGCTGGTGCGTGGGCGCCCGGCCGCAGCCCGAAGCGGCGCTTGAGCAGCCCGTCAACGAGCTCGAGGCCAAGGAGGATCCGGACGGCGTGTGGCGGCGCTACGTCAACGAGGCGCTGGCGGGGCGCTACGCGGAGCTGTGGAGCCGGCTGAACGGGCTGATCTACCTGGCGGCGCCAGACATGGACGCGGTGCTGCGCTGGCGCACGATGCAGGAGCGCGCACTGCCGCCGGAGCGGCGCATGAGCACGGCCGAGCTGCGCCGATTCGTCGCCCATTACCAGCGCATCACCCTGGCCATGAGCACCGACCTTCCTGCCCGCGCGGACGTGACGATTCGGCTCGACGACGATCATGGAGTGGCGGGCGTGGAGGTGCGCGGCGCACGGCTGGTCTGACCATTCAGAGTCCATTCAGCGTCATCGCCTCACACTGCGCCGGACGAGTCGGATAGCGTTCGGAGGTGCTTCATGATGGCTATGCGTGTCACGAGCTCACTGGCGGTCGCCGCTCTGGTGCCGTCGCTGGCCCTGGCGGATCAGAGCTACCAGTACGCCAGAGTGCTCTCGTCAGACCCCATCTACGAGACGGTGACGTGGTACGAGCCGGTGGAGCAGTGCCGGGACGAGCCGGTGGTACGTCGCGACGACCGCGGGCACTCGGCAACCGCGCCGATCCTGGGAGCCATCATCGGCGGGGCGGTCGGCAACGCCGTCGGTCACCACACGCGCAACAAGCAGGTGGGCACCGTGGTGGGCGCGGTGCTGGGTGGCAGCATCGGCGCCGACGTGGCCCGCCGCAACCGCAGCTACCAGGACGTGCGCTACGAGCGCCGCCAGGTCTGCTCGGTGGTCGACCAGCAGCGCCAGGAAGACCGCCTGGTGGGCTACCGGGTCACCTACCGCTACGCCGGCGACACGTACACCACCGAGATGGATCACGATCCCGGCGACCGGCTGCCGGTGCGGGTCCGTGTGACGCCCGTCGGTTGAGGCGCCGGTTGGTGAGAGTAGAATCCGGCCAATGACGAAAGCGTTTCCCCAGAGTTCGGTGGCTGCCATCGCGGTGCTGGCCCTGGCGACATTGCTGGCGGGCCCTGTGGCGGCGGCTCCCGACTGGCAGCATGGGGGCCACGAGCAGCTCGAGCCCAACACCCTGGTCAGGCCGTCCGACGTGACCCTGGAGCAGGCGGCCAACATGGTGCGCCGGCAGACCGGCGGTCGTGTGCTGTCCGCCTCGCCCTCCGAGCGCAGCGGCCGGCAGGGCTACGACATCCGCGTGCTGCTGGACGGCAAGCGGGTCAAGAGTTACTTCGTGGACGATCAGGGCCGCATCCGCCCCGGGGACTGACCATGCGCATTCTCATCGTCGAGGACGAAGCCGAGCTCTCGCGCCAGCTTCAGGACAAGCTGAAGTCGGCGGGGTTCGTGGTGGACGCGGCAGCGGACGGTGAGGAAGGCCAGTACTACGGCCAGGAGTACGACTACGAAGCTGCCGTCATCGACCTGGGGCTGCCCAAGCTCGGCGGCATCGAGCTGATCCGGCGACTGCGAGCTACCGACCGGCGTTTTCCCATTCTCGTCCTCACCGCCCGGGGACATTGGCAGGACAAGGTCGAGGGCCTCGAGTCCGGCGCCGACGATTACCTAACCAAGCCGTTCCAGATGGAAGAGCTGCTGGCCCGTCTGAACGCCCTGGTGAGGCGCGCGGCCGGCTACGCCTCGCCGGTGATCGCGAGCGGCCAGCTCGCCCTCGACACCGCCCGCAAGGAGCTGAAAGTAGGCCAGCAGGCGGTGGATCTGACGGCCTACGAGTACCGGGTGCTCGAGTACCTGATGCTCAACCCCGGCCGGGTGGTGTCCAAGACTGAGCTCACCGACCACCTCTACGAGCAGGACTTCGAGCGGGACAGCAACGTCATCGAGGTGTTCGTGGGGCGCCTGCGCAAGAAGCTCGACCCGTTCAATCCCATCCGCACCGTGCGGGGCCAGGGCTACCGGTTCGCCGAGAACTCCGCCGAGGGGGGCAGTGGTTGAAGTCGGGGATCCAGTCCCGGCTGCTGGTCACCACCACGCTGGTACTCGGCATTTCCCTCACCCTCGCCGGCCTGGTGCTGGACCGGTCGTTCCGCTGGAGCACGTTGTCGGGGGCGGAGGAGCAGCTTCGCCTGGTGATCTACTCGCTCATGGGCGCCATGGAGACCTCGGGGACGCGGATCAGCGTGCCCGAGCCGCTGCCCGAGCCGCGCCTCGGTCAGCCGGAGTCGGGCTTGTACGCCTGGATTACCGACAACCGCCAGCGGGTGCTGTGGCGGTCGGATTCGGCGGTCGCGGGCGGGGTGATGATCCCTTCCCTGAACGGGCTGCGGCCGGGAGAGTTCCGCTTCGGAGACGACCCGGCGGCTCAGCAGGGTCTGTTGTGGCTGTCGTACGCGGTCATCTGGGAGGACCCGGGCGAGCGGGTTCTGAGCTTTCACGTGGCGACGGACTGGACCCCGTTCCGGGCGCAGATCGTGTCGTTCCGCCGCTACCTGTACATGGGCGTTGCCGCGGTCACCGCGCTGTTCGTGCTGGCCCACGTGCTTGCCGTGCGCTGGGCACTTCGGCCGCTTCGGACCATGGCCCACGAGGTTCGGGAAATGGAGGAAGGGCGGCGCCGGCGGTTGTCGGACGCTTACCCCAGCGAGCTCACCGGGCTCGCCGAAAACCTGGATCGGTTCGTCGCCCACGAGGAGCGCAGCCGCAGCCGCTACCGCCAGGCCATGGAGGATCTGGCGCACAGCTTGAAGACGCCGCTGGCGGTGATCCGCAACGCCCTGGAGCGGGTACCGACGGCGCCCCGCACCTTGCTCGAGGAGCAGCTCGAGCGCATGCAGAGCACGGTGACCCATCAGCTCTCCCGGGCGTCGGTCACCGGGCCGGTGATCGTCGGCCGCCCGGTGGACGTGGCCAACCTGGTGGAGCGTCTGGTGCGCGCGCTCAGAACCGCCTACCGCGACCGCAACATCCAGGTGGACGTCGATCTGCCCGAGCCGTGCCGGGTGCTGAGCGACGAGCGGGATCTGATGGAGATCCTCGGTAATCTGCTGGAGAACGCCTTCAAGTACACCCGTTGCCGAGTACGTGTGAGCGGCGCTATCGACGGCGGGCTCACGCTGCGGGTGGAAGACGACGGCCCCGGTATCGCGGAACCGGTGCGCCAGGCCGTGCTGGCGCGTGGCGCCCGTGGCGACGAGGTGCAGCCGGGGCAGGGGATCGGTCTGTCCGTCGTGGCGGAGCTGGTAGCGCTCTACAACGGCACCCTGAAGATCGAACAGAGCCCGTTGGGCGGCGCGTGCCTGGAGCTCCGGCTGCCGCTGACGGCCAGCACGGCGCCGTAGCCGGTCACCCTGGTGGGGCATCTCCAGGACGGAAGATTCGAAACCCCAGGCGTCTGGCGCCCGGCGAGTGGAACGCTCGGCGGATGCCGCGCCATCGCACGAAGCCAGCATAGCCGATGGTGCGGTTGCCGCTGCGGGCGGACGAGGTGCGCGATGCAAAGTTGTGAACGGCGATGTATTCGATGTTGTCGTGACAGCCACGCCGCGACTGCGTGCGCTCGTTGACCTCGGTCAACCGATGCTGAAGGTGCTGGCCCCGGTAGGAGGGCAGGGTCAGCCCCTTGTAGGAATAGGCGTAGCCGGCTGGGAAGCGTACCCACCATCCGTCTTCCATGGGCGTCGCGCCGAACGCGCACCAGTAGTAGGACACCAGTTGGCCGCCGGCGAAGTAACCGATACAGACATCGCCGCGATCGCGCGCTGCCTGTGCCATGGCGGGCGTGATGGCGAGCGCCGGCTTGGCGTAGACGGCCTCCAGATCTGTCGAGTCGAGATAGCGAATGCTGTGGCCATCCGGCAGGACAGTGACCGGCGCGTCGGCTTTGAACGGCCGGGTGTTGATCGCGAACAGGCGAATCCCGCAGTGCTTCTGCAGCCTGCGCACGAGCAGGCCGTAGAGCGCCCGGCCGGATCCGAAGCGTGCGAGGTCTCGGGAGAATCCGCTCATGGCGCCGATGATACGTCAGCGCCATGGGTCGAGCGGTGCTCGTGGGAGGCGAAAGTGTCTCTCCGCGCAGACCCACTCGTGACATCGGTTGCTGACACTGGTGCCGCCGCGTAGGCTTGCGCTCTTCCGCATGCCGCCGAAGGGACGGGCCGCCGTGTCGAACAAAGCCCTGTGGATCCTGCTCGCCTGTGCACTCGGCGCACCGGCCGCGGCTGCCGACGGCCCCATCGAGGAAGTGGTGGTCCGCTCCACGCGCATCGAGCAAAGTGACGTGCTGGTGCCGCTGTCGGTGAGCGTGGTCGGCAAGCGCGACATCCAGCTCGCACGCCAGCAGCTCGGCATCGACGAGGCACTGAACCGGGTGCCCGGCGTGTTCTTCCAGAACCGCTACAACTTCAACCAGGACCTGCGCATCTCCATTCGCGGCTTCGGCGCGCAAGCTCAGTTCGGCATCGCGGGCATCCATCTCACCGTTGATGAGATCCCGGTGACCACGCCGGACGGCACCGCGCAGGTGGACGATCTGGACATGGGCTCCATGGGACGGATCGAGGTGGTGCGCGGCCCGGCTGGCGCCCTCTACGGCACCTCGGCGGGCGGCGCGATCAACATGTACACGGAGGAACCGTCGGAGCAGCCCTACCTGGAGATGCGGGCCAACGTCGGCGACTACGACAGCGAGAAGTACCAGCTCGTCACTTCCGGCCGGCAGGATCGCCTCGGTTACCTGGCGAGCGTCCACTACGTCAACGTGCAGGGCTTTCGCGACTTCTCACAGTCCGAGGCCACCGTGTTCAATACCAAGCTGGTGTACGACGTGGACGATGACACCTCCGTGACCGCCGTGGCGGCCGGCGTGCACTCGCCGCTGGCGCGGGACCCGGGCGCGCTCACCCCCGCCGAGCTGGCGAGCGGCCCCCGGGATCAGGCACGAACCCTCGACGTGGTCTGCAATGTCCGCGAGGAGGTGGATCAGTACCGGGGCGGGGTGGTGCTCAACAAGTCGTTCGGCGGCGGTCACGCCCTGCGCGTGCGCGGCTATGGCCTGACCCGCAGCTTCGACGGTAATCTGCCGTGTCCGTTCGTCGGCGACTCGGTTTTCGACCGGCGCTTTCTCGGCAGCGGCGCCGAGTACTCCTTCACCGGAGCCGCCGGCGGTCTGCCGCTCCGGCTGGTGGCCGGCGCCGAGATCACCGGTCAGAAGGATGACCGCCAGAGCTACGACGCGAGCCCGCAGGGCGTGCGCGGCGCCGTCAACGAGGATCAGTTCGAGAAGGTGAGCACCGGCAGTCTCTACGCCCTCGGCGAGCTGTCCGTCCGCGACGACGTGCTGCTGACGGTGGCCGGTCGCTACGAGAACGTCGACTTCGAGCTCGACGATCACTTCCTGGCCGACGGTGACAACTCCGATAGCGTGACCTTCCGCGAGTTCACCCCCATGGCGGGCATCACGTATCGCCTGCGTGATTGGCTGAACCTGTACACCAGCGTGTCCACGTCGTTCGAGACGCCCACCTTTGCCCAACTCGGCGATCCCACGGGTCCCGGAATCAACTCGTCAGTGGACGCGCAGACCTCCACCAACTACGAGATCGGGGCCAAGGGCGCCACCGGCGACACCCGCTACTCGGTGGCCGTGTTCAGCATCGACCTGAAGGATCAGCTCGTGCCGTTCGAGGTGAACGACGACGTGTTCTACCGCAATGCCGGCGAGTCGACCCGCAATGGCCTCGAGCTGTCGCTGACCCACCGCTTCTCGCCGGCCTGGTCGACGACGCTCGCCTACACCCTGAACGACTTCCAGTTCGACCACTACACGGCGGACGGTGTGGTGCTGGACGGCAACGAGAACCCGGGGGTGCCGCAGGATCAGCTCTACCTGGAGATCGCCTACGCTCACACCGGCGGCTGGTACGGCTTTCTCGACCTGCTGCACGTGGGCCGGTTTTACGCCGACGACGCCAATACGGCGCCGGCCAGGATTGACCCCTACGACGTGGTCAACGCCCGCTTCGGCCGCAGCTTCAAGCTGGGCCGGTTGGACCTCGGCGTCTTCGGCGGCATTAACAACCTGCTGGACGAGAAGTACTTCAGCAACGTGCGGATCAATCAGACCTTCAACCGTTACTTCGAGCCCGCCCCGGGACGGAACATCTACGGCGGTGTGTCGCTGCGCATCTGAGTCAGCCCAGCATGCTCGTCAGCGCGGCGAACAGCCGCTCGCGGAGTCCGGTGAAGGCGTCATCCTTCGGCCCGAGGCGGCACCAGGCCTCGGCCAGCGCACGGGGGTCCTCGGCGCCGTTGTCGCCACCCGACAGCCCGGCCTGCAGACGTTCCACCTGAACCTCGAGGCGCAAAGGCTCGTCTTCGGCCGGTGATCCGAGCCCGGCTGCCAGCTCCGCTTTGACCGCCAGCCGGCGCGCGTCTTCCCGCGGCGGCGGCTCGCCGGCGGCTGCGAGACGCGCCTCCAGCAGCTTGCCCCCGCCTTCCGGCGGCTCGGCAAACGCCGCATCGCCGCCGCCGGTCCGCGCTGCCTCGGCGGCAGTCATCGCTTCGTCCCAGCGGGCCAGGTCGAGCAGCCACTGGCGGCGAGCGGCGCGGCGCTGCGCGTCGAGCAGGGCGCCGTACGCCTCCAGCAGCTCTGTGCGTCGCGTCGCCAGAGGGCGCCGCCGGCTCTGCGGCAGCCGGTCGACGTCTGCGGTGTCCTGGCGGAAGCTTCGCAGCTCCGCTTCCGTCGCGCTGCCGGCGTCGCGCGCCTGGACCACGCCGGCGAAGGCGTCGAGGGCGGCGGCGAGGCTGGACTCCTGCTGGTCGAGGGCGGCGTCCGCCACCTGCCGGGAGTGTTCGCGCGCGGAGAATATGCCGTCGCAGGCACTGCGGAACGCCCGCCACAGCTGCTGATCCGGGCGGCGCGGGGTGGTCCCCACGTCCCGCCAGCGCGCCTGCAGGCGCTTCGCCTCCGCCACCTTGTCCGGCATCGGGCGGTCGTCGCCGAGCAGCGCCTCCGCCTCCGCGACGATGGCTTGCTTGGCCGCGAGGTTCTTGTCCCATTCCGCCTTCACCAGGTCGTGCAGGCGGCCCTGCAGCCGCTCGAACCGCGCCTCCGCGCTCTTCCCGGGGTTGCGGTCCACCGGGTGGAAACGGCGCCATTCGTCCCGGGCGGCGCGCATGATCTTCTCGGCCCCCTTCATGTCGGCGCTGGCCCAGTCGGTGTCGTCCAGGTACTGCTCGAGCTGATCGCAGATCCGGCGCCGCTCGGCCAGATTGGCTTTGCGGACTTCGGCCTGATCGGCGAAGTAAGCACGGCACGGCTCGAACGCTTTTTCCGCTGCGGCGTTGAATCGGTCCGCCAGGCGGCCGTCGGCGGCCTGGGTGACGGGCCCGAGAGCCTGCCACTGGCGGCGCAGTTCCTTGATCCGGTCCGCCTGGGCGAGGGGTTCCAGCGGCTCGGCAGCGAGGGAGTCCATCGCGTCCGCCAGCGACTGCCGTTTCGGCGAGGTGGCGAACGTCTGCCAGTCCTTGAGCTCCGCCAGCCGCGCCGCCTGCTTGCCGAGCCGCCTTCCCACGGCCCGGATTGCCGGCGCCGGCAGGGCGTCGTGCAGCGCCCGCGCCCGCGCCAGCAGGCTCTGGGCGTGCTTGAGGCTGCCGTCGTCGATGGCGGCGGTGAGGGCGGAGATCTGCTCGTCGAGGGCGGCGATCTCGCTCGCCAGCAGGGTATCCGCCCGGCCGAGCGCCTCACCTAGCGAGTCCGCCGCGCTGACGAGACGCGCGTAGCCATCCGAGGGCGGCGCCCAGGACGGCCAGCGCACCTGGCGGCGGACCTGCTCGAGGCGCTTCAGCACCCGGTGATGTGCAGCCACGGCTTGCCACAGTGCGCGGTGGCCCGCGGCATCCTGCGGCGGCCCTTCGTCCAGGGCGAGCGCGTCGGGTAGCTCGGGCGGCTGCGCCTGCTCCAGGCGTTCCATGGCGTCTGCCAACTCGCGGAAGCGGTGCGAAACGGTCTCGAACACCTGGTGCTGGGCCTCGCTCGGCGGGCTGTGGTCCGCGGCGGTGAGCCAACGGTCCGTCAGCGTCTGCCGCTCGGCGGCGACCTCGGAGAACGGCCGCCCCGAGCCCAGCGCATCGTCCAGCTCACGAAAGCCCTGCACCAGGGCCTCGAATGGATCGGCGCGGGCGGGCTCCGGCTCGGCCGTCACTCCGCCGCTGACCGCCGCGGCGGCTGGTTCGGCCGGCTCCAGCGCGGGCAAGGTCCGTGGATCGACGCGCAGCGACTCGAGCTCCGGCAGCCGGTGGCCGAATGCCGACAGCTCCTGAGCGAGACCCCGGTACTCGTCCAGCATGGCCTCGAGGTGTTCGTGAAGCTGGTGCTGCCGCTCGCGCCATGCCTGTTCCTGCACCGCGGGCGGCGTCCGGCGCAGCGCGGCCGCGAGTTCTTCCGCCCTGGTCCGGCTGGCCTCGGCCCCGGAGCTCAGTTGACGGTAGCGGTCCAGACCCCGCCGGGCGTGGCGGTTGACCGACTTGTCCTTGTGCCGTGAGCGCTTCTCGAGCCGGGTCAGCGCCGCCGTCGATGCCAGCAGTGGATGGGCGAGGGCGGCGTCCCGCTGCGCGCCGCGACTCTTCAGCACCAGGGTTACCAGGGCGTCGACGTCGTCGATGGCCAGGACATCGTCCGCCGCCGCCTCCAGCGCCGTGTCGTCCGGCTCGTCAGCGGCCTCCGGGCGCGCCGGGGCGTCGGGTTCGGTCAGCGCATCACGGCCTCTGAACAACCGCCGCAGCATGGCGGTAGCCTACAAGCCGTTGTGGGTGCCGTCGCACAACGGCGCCCCGCCGGTCTGCTTGCAGCCGCAGAAGAACAGCCGCTTGCTCTCGCCGGCGGTGTAGGAAAGGGGGGTGAATCCGGTGCCCTCGTGGGAACCGTCGCAGAAGGGCTGCTTGCCGCTGCGTCCACAGGCACACCAGAAGTACTTCCGGCCGGCCTCGACCTCCACTGGGAATGGCCCCTTCTGGGCGATCCGCGCATCACTCATCGTTGCACCTCCACTGCTAACTGAACTCGCGAGGTTCCCACCACGGAAAGAATTCGGGCATGTTCGCCGACACCTTGTCCGGGAATTGCGCCGGACGCTTCTCGAGAAACGCCTCCACGCCTTCCCGGGCATCGGCCGAGCGGCCCAGGGCATAGATGCCCCGCGAATCGATCCTGTGCGCTTCCATCGGGTGATCGGCGCCCAGCATACGCCACATCATTTGCCGAATCAGCGTCACCGACACCGCCGAGGTGTTGTCGGCGATGTCACGAGCGATGGCGCGGGCCGTAGGCAGCAGCGACTCGCCGTCGTGGACCGAGCGCAGCAGCCCGCCTTCCAGGGCTTCCGATGCTGGAAACACGCGGCCGCTGTAGCACCACTCCAGGGCCTGATTAATGCCCACCACCCGGGGCAGGAACCAGCTCGAGCAAGCCTCGGGAACGATGCCGCGGCGGGCGAACACGAAGCCGAAGCGGGCGGTGTCGGAGGCGAGGCGCACGTCCATGGGTAAGGTCATGGTCACGCCGACGCCCACGGCCGGGCCGTTGATGGCAGCGATGATGGGCTTGTTCAGGTCGAAGATACGCAGGGTCAGGCGGCCGCCGCCGTCACGCTGCAGACCGCCCTGGCGGTCGGCGCGGGCGTCGGCGTCGAAGGTGTCGCCGCCGGAGGAGAGATCCGCACCGGCGCAGAATGCCCGTCCGGCCCCGGTCACGATGACGCAGCGCACGGCGTCGTCGGCATCGGCGCGGTCGAAGGCGTCGATCATCTCGTTCAGCATTTCGTGGGTGAAGGCGTTGAGCTTCTCGGGCCGGTTCAAGGTGAGGGTGGCAATGCCTTCGTCGACGTCGTAGCGGATGGTGCTGTAGCTCATGGCGGCTCCTGGCGGCACGGGGGAGCCGTATGGTGGAGGAAACCGCCGCCCGCCGTCCATGCTTTGGCCGCGCGCCTTGACCGCTGGCCTTGACCGTTCGCAATGTCCGTGGCTGCTGGCTGTTTTAGTCTGACAAAAGGGGATCGCTCAGGCTCATACTGGGCGACAATAATTGCAGGGGGTGCACATCATGTATCACTTTCCTCGCGGGCGCTCGCCCGTCGCGCTGATGGCCGCGCTGGGAGCGCTGTTGGCCGCCGCGTCCGCATCGGGGGCCCCCGGGGACGACCGCCTCGCCGCTCGCGCCGATGCCTCGGCGCATCTGCAGGGCCTGCGACTCGCAGAGCCGCTGAACCGCCGCTCCGCGGACCTCACGACCCTCGGATCCAAGGTGGATCCGAGCCTGCGCGGCGCCAAAGGCACGCAGCACGTGGTGGTGCGCCTCAGGGGCGATTCCGTCGGTGGGATGACCGACGGCTCGGCGTCGTCGCGCTCGAGCCGCAAGTTCCAGCTTCAGGCGGATCAGGACGACTTCATCCGCCGTCACCGCTCCCACACCGGCATGCGCGTCACGGCACAGACCCAGATGGTGCTGAACGCCGTGTTCGCGAACGTCGACGCTGCGCGGATCGCTGACCTCGCGAACGATCCCGAGGTGGCGCGCATCACCCCGGTCGGCAACTACAAGCTGTACCTCAGCGAGACAGTGCCTTACATCGGCGCCGCCGCCGTGCAGGCCGAGGGCTTCGACGGCACCGGGGTGCGGGTCGCTGTGCTCGACAGCGGCATCGACTACACCCACGCCGAGTTCGGCGGTGCCGGCACCGTGGCCGGCTACGAGGCCGCGCACGACGACCCGGTCTCCAGCGGCGGGTTGTTTCCGACGGCCCGCGTGGTGGGCGGCTACGACTTCGTCGGCGAGGAGTGGAGCGGCGCGGAAGATTCTCCGCCGCTGATGCCGGACGAAGATCCCATCGACGCACCCGGCGGCCACGGCACCCATGTGGCCGACATCATCGGCGGCGCCAGCGGCGTCGCTCCGGGTGTCGATCTCTACGCGGTGAAGGTCTGCTCCCCGGTATCCACCGCCTGCTCCGGGGTGGCGCTGATTCAGGGCATGGAGTTCGCCGTCGACCCCAACGGGGACGGCGATCCCTCGGATGCGGTGGACATCATCAACATGTCGCTCGGCTCCGACTACGGGCAACCGTTCGATGACGATCTGTCCCGGGCCGTGGACGCGGCCACCCACCTCGGCGTGCTGACGGTGGCTGCCTCCGGCAACGGCGGCAACAAACCCTACATCACCGGTACGCCGGCTGCGGCACCGACCGCGCTGTCGGTGGCCCAGACCCAGGTGCCGTCGGCGTCCCTGCAGCTCATCAACGTGGCCGGCGCCGATTACCCTGCCGTGTTCCAGCCGTGGTCGGTTCCGCCGACCGAGGTCTTGTCGGGACCCGTGCAGTACGGCGACGGGGCCGACGGCAATCTCGACGGCTGTGCCCCGTTCGACCCTGACTCGCTGAACGGTCTGGTGGTGCTGGTGGACCGCGGCGCCTGCAATTTTTCGGCGAAGATCTTCAACATCGCCCAGGCCGGCGGCATCGTCGGCATCATCGGCCTGGTGGCGCCCGGTGCGCCGTTCGCGGGTTCGTTCGGCGGCGAGGGGCCTCAGACGATTCCCGGCTACATGATCAGCCAGGCGGACGCTGACGCCATCCGGGCGGCGCTTCCCGCCCAGGGCACGCTGGACCCTGCCAATCAGCTCGCTCTGGTCGGTCAGATGGTCGGCTCGTCCTCGCGTGGACCGCAGGACGAGTCCCCCGAGCTGATCAAGCCGGAGATCGGCGCGCCTGGTGCGTCGGTGTCCGCGGTGGCGGGAAGCGGTGACGGCAACGAGGTGTTCGGCGGCACGTCGGGGGCGTCGCCGATGGTGGCGGGATCCGCGGCTCTGTTGCTGCAGGCCGAGCCGGCCCGCGGGCCTCTCGAGCTCAAAGCCCGGCTGGTGAACACCGCCAATACCGACATCGATACCGATCCGTTCTCGGGTCCGGCCCCAATCACCCTGATCGGCGGCGGCGAGGTGCGGGTGGATCGGGCTCTGGCGACCCGCGTCGGCGCCTGGGACGCTCACACCATGCAGCCTGCGCTCAGCTTCGGCTTCCGGGACGTGGCGGACAGAATCGACGTCAGACGCAAGCTGGTGCGCGTGCACAACTACACGCGACGGCCACTGTGGCTGTCCGTGAAGGCGAGCTTCCGCTTCGCCGACGACGCCGAGAACGGTGCGGTGCAGGTGCATACCCTGCCGAAGATCTTCGTGCCGCCTTACCACGACGGCTATCTGCCGGTGTGGCTGACGATCCATGGCGAGGACCTGAGAGACAACGCCATGAGCTCCGGTGAAGAAGGCGCCAATCCGGACGTGCTCACCTTGAACGAGTACGACGGATACGTCGCGCTCACCGGCTCCGGCGTGTCGCTGCACCTGCCGTGGCACGTGCTGCCGCGTAAGGATGCCTACGAGGTGGTCCCGAAGGTGCTGGACTTCAACCGGCGCGGTCTCGATCAGGTGAGTCTGGTCAACGCGGGGGTCGGCACGGCGCAGAACGACGCCTACTCACTGCTGGCGCTGAGTCCGAACCTGCCCGAAGGGCGGGCCGGCCAGGGCAATCCGACGCCGGATCTGCGGGCGGTGGGGATCAACACCATCCCCGTGCCGGCCGGGTTCTGCTCGGATGAGCCGTCGTTCGTCTGGCTGTTCGCGGCGAACACCTGGGAGCGCCAGCAGCATCTGCTTCCGGTGAGTCACGAGTTCTGGCTGGACACCGATCAGGACGGCGAGGACGACTACGTGGTGCTGAACCGCGACGCCAGCGGCCTCGGCACCATTTCTGACGGTCGTCAGCTCGCCTGGGCGGTGGATCTGGCTACCGGCGAGGCCACGGCGTACTTCTACGCCGAGCACGCCATGAACACCGGAAACACGGTGCTTTACGTCTGCGGCGAGCAGGTAGGTCTGACCGGCACGGACATGCTCAAGACCCACGTGAACATGGCCGTGGTCGCCGAGGACTTCTACTACGGGGGTCCGGGAGACGAGATCGACGGGCTGACGGTGACGCCGCTCGGTGAACGCTACTTCGGCGAGCCCGAGGACGTGCCCGCGTACAGCGTCGGCACCATGCGGGTCACGGACTTCGGGCGGTTCGCCGGCAACACCCGGGAGCTGGGGGTGCTGCTGATCACCAACGGTGATCGCGGCGCCGGCCACCGGGGTGGGGCGACCCACGGCTCCGAGGCGCGACTGGTGCTCACCAAGCAAGCCCTGCGCGACCTGAGGCGCCATCAGGAGTGACAGGTCTCGGGCGGGAGCGTCAGCGGGCCGGCGGCTGGTTCAGCTTCATGGCTTCGCAGGTGACGTACTGCCCGGACTCCGAGACCCGGTAGTCGTAATCGCGGCCGCCGTGCCGAAGCACGATCCAGTAGCCGCGCACCGGGCTCTGCGGGTAGTTCACCCCCGGCTGCGGACAACCCATGGCGCCGCTCGGCCATTCGTGCCCTTCCGACCGCACGACCTCCAGACTGTCGGCGGAGGCGCCGCTGCGGCTGGCTGCCAGCCGCCGGACCCGCTCCAGAACGTCGGCAGGGACCTCGCCGGTTGCCGCCGCCGGCTGCTCGGGCGGCACCCGGGCGAGCGCTCTGCGATCGAGCTCGCGGCTGCGGGCGTCCTGAATCGCAGGGTCGGTGCGGGACGGCGCGCCGCCTCGGTCACCGCAGCCGGGCGTGATCAGGCAGCACAGACAGAAGGCGATGCCGAGGTGTGGCTTTCGGAACGGCATGTCGGCTCCTGGCCAATAGGGTTCCGGACTCTACCATCGATCGCCAAGGCCCGCCGCTTCGGGCATGATTGGGGGCTTGCCTTCCGGGAGATACCATGGATTTCACACTATCGGACGAGCAGAAGCTGCTGCAGGACAGCGTGATTCGGTTCGTCGAGACCGACTACGCCTTCGAAGATCGCCGCAGGATAATTCGGGAGGAACCGGGCTTCTCGCCTGATCACTGGAAGCAGTTCGCCGAGCTGGGCTGGCTGGGGGTGCCGTTTGCCGAAGCGGACGGCGGATTCGGCGGCGGCGCCATCGAGTGCATGATCATGATGGAGGCGTTCGGCAAAGGTCTGGTGGTGGAGCCGTTTCTACCCACCGTCATGCTGGCCGGCCGTGCCATCGCCCTGGCCGGCAGCGCCGAACAGAAGCAGGCGCATCTTACCGGCATCATCGAAGGCCGGCTGCAGGGCGCGCTGGCCTTCGCCGAGCCTCAGGGTCGCTACAATCTGGCGAACGTGGAAACCCGGGCGCGCCGAGACGGCGGCGACTGGCTGATCGAGGGCCGCAAGGCGGTGGTGCTGAACGGCCATTGCGCCGACCTGCTGGTGGTGGCCGCCCGCACCTCGGGCGGTGTCCGTGACCCGGACGGCATCTCGCTGTTCCTGGTGCCCGCGGATGCCGCCGGGGTGCAGCGCCGCGGCTACCGAACCGTGGACGGTCTGCGGGCTGCGGAGATCGAGCTCGACGGCGCACGCGTGGACGCCGGCAGTCTGCTCGGCGAGGAGGGCGGCGGGCTGGCCGTGCTCGAGCAGGTGGTGGACGGAGCGACTCTGGCGGTGGGCGCGGAGGCCGTGGGCGCCATGGAAGTCGCCTACAAGTCCACCGTGGAATATTGCCGTACCCGCGAGCAGTTCGGGCAGCCCATCGGCCAGTTCCAGGTGCTCCAGCACCGCATGGTGGACATGTTCATGGAGCACGAGCAGGCGAAATCCCTCATGTTCATGTGCGCGATGCGTCTGGACGAGGGCTATGGCGCCGAGGCGCAGAAGGCGGTCTCGGCGTTCAAGGTGCAGGTGGGCAAGTCGGGCCGCTTCGTCGGCCAGCAGGCGGTGCAGCTTCACGGCGGCATGGGCATGACCGACGAGCTGGCGGTGGGCCATTACTTCAAACGGCTCACCACCGTCGACACCCTGTTCGGCAACGTCGACCACCACCTGAAGCGATTCGGAGCGATCTGACCATGGCACGATGGGATCACGGTGACCCCGCCACCATCCCCGAATGGTTCTTTGAAGCGGTGGAGACCCCCCACCAGGAATGCCGGGTGGAGGTGGACGACTGTGACGTCGTCTACCAGCTCTGGGGCGACGAGCCGGCAGCGGAAAAGCGGGGCCTGCTGTTCATTCACGGAATGAATGCGCACGCCCACTGGTGGGACTTCATCGCGCCGCACTTCATGGCCGATTACCGCTGCGCCGCCATGAACCTCACGGGCATGGGCGATTCCGACTACCGCTACGAGTACGACGGCATCACCTACGCCGAAGAGATCCGGAAGGTCGCGGACGACGCCGGCTTCGGCAACGACGTGGTGCTGGTGGCCCACAGCTTCGGCGGCAACATGGCGGTCAAGGCGGCCGGGCTGTTCCCGGAGCGGTTCGGTGCCCTGATCCTGGTGGACTCCGGCATCCGTCATCCCGACGAGCCCGTGCCGGACCGGCCGTCCATGGGCGGCCGCGCCAAGGTCTACCCGGACCGTGAGACGGCGCTGGCGCGTTTCCGCCTGCAGCCGCCGCAGCCCTGCGACAACGAGTACGTGCTGCAGTACATCGCCCGGAACTCGCTGATGCCGGTGGACGGCGGCGGCTGGGCATGGAAATTCGACGAGGACCTGCCGGGCGCCATGAAGAACGTCGAGCGGGATGCCGACGACTACCGCCGGCTGAGGCTGCCGGTGGGCGTGATCTACGGTGCCGACAGCAAGCTGTTCTCCGCGCGCACTCTCGAGTACCTGCGCGAGCTCATCCCCCAGGATTTCCCCGCCGTGGCCGTGGCGGACGCTCAGCACCACGTGTTCCTCGACCAGCCTCTGGCGTTCATCACGGCGCTCGAGCAGATGCTGCATGACCTCGGGTAACCGCGCCGCGCGGTTCCGCATGCCCGCGGAATGGGCCCCCCACCAAGCCACCTGGTTCTCCTGGCCCCACAACCCCGACACCTGGCCGGACGAGCTGGCGGGCGCCGAAGCGGCCCTCGCCGCCGCGGTGGCGGCTTTGTCGCAGCACGAGCACGTGTACCTGAACGTGCTGGACCGGCGCCACGGCGACCACGTTCGTTCGCTGCTGCCGGCCGAGACCCGGCTGGATGCCGTGTCGTTCGAGGTGGTGCCCACCAACGACGCCTGGTGCCGTGATCACGGGGCTATTTTCGTGCTCGACGGCGACGGTGCGCTCACCGCGCTGAACTTCAGTTTCAACGCCTGGGGCGGCAAGTATCCGCCGTTCGATCTGGACGACGCGGTGCCGCCGCAGATGGCCCGACGGCTGGGCGTGCCGGTGGTCGAGGTCGATCACGTGCTGGAAGGAGGCTCGGTGGACGTCAACGGCGCCGGTGCGGTGCTCACCACCGAGGCCTGTCTGCTCCACGAGAACCGAAACCCGCACCGCTCCAGGAGCGAGATCGAATCCCTGCTGCACGAGTACCTGGACGCCGAGCAGGTGTTCTGGTTGGGAGAAGGCATCGTCGGTGACGACACCGACGGCCACGTGGACGACATCACGCGTTTCGTCGCCGAGGATGTGGTAATCACTGCCGTCGAGCCGGACCGCGCACGACCCCAATCATGCGCCGCTCGCCGAGAACCGCGCGCTGCTCGACCACTTCCGGCTCGCCGACGGACGGCCGCTCAGCGTGGTGGAGCTGCCCATGCCCGAGCCGGTGATCCGCCGCGGCGAGCGCCTGCCCGCCAGCTACGCCAACTTCTACATCGCCAACGAGGTGGTTCTGGTGCCCGTGTTCGGCTGTGACCGGGATGCGGAGGCGCTGGCGATCATCCAGGGCTGTTTTGCCGGACGGAATGTCGTCGGCATCGATTGCCGCGACGTGGTGGTGGGCCTGGGAGCGCTGCACTGCCTGAGCCAACAGGTGCCGGCGGCTTGACATTGCACTCGCTGACGCGTGCATTGCACGCGTGGGCAGTGGGCCGTAATCTTGTTCGCCCATTCGACTGAACGGGAGTCGTTCGTTGGCGGCCATCAAGGACTTCATTGCCCACCACTACCGGCACTTCAACGCGGCGACCCTGGTGGACGCGGCCGAGGCATATGCGCGTCACCTCGCCGACGGCGGCCGGATGATGGTCACCCTCGCCGGCGCCATGAGTACCGCGGAGCTGGGGCTGTCGCTGGCGGAGATGATCCGCCGTGACAAGGTGCATGCCATCACCTGCACGGGGGCGAACCTCGAGGAAGATCTGTTCAACCTGGTCGCCCACGATCACTACGTGCGGGTTCCCCACTACCGCTACCTGAGCGCGGCCCAGGAAGAAGAGCTGCTCCGGCGCCACCTGAACCGGGTGACCGACACCTGCATTCCCGAAGAAGAAGCCATCCGCCGCATCGAGCAGGCGATTCTCGAGGAGTGGAGCGAGGCGGACCAGGCCGGTGAGCGGCACTTTCCACACCAGTTCATGTACCGGGTGATCCGTTCCGGCAAGCTCGATCAGCACTTTCAGATCGATCCGAAGGATTCCTGGCTGATGGCTGCCTGCGAGAAAGACCTGCCGATCATCGTGCCTGGCTGGGAAGACTCGACGCTCGGCAACATCTTCGCCGCTCACGCCATGGAAGGCGACATCAGAAACGTCCACACCGTTCGCACCGGCATCGAGTACATGATCTATCTCGCCAACTGGTATCGGGCTACCACAGCGGACACCAGCGTCGGCTTTTTTCAGATCGGCGGCGGCATCGCCGGCGATTTTCCCATCTGCGTGGTGCCCATGCTGGCTCAGGATCTGATGATGCAGGACATCCCGCGGTGGGCCTACTTCTGCCAGATCAGCGACTCGACCACCAGCTACGGCTCGTACTCCGGGGCGGTGCCCAACGAGAAGATCACCTGGGACAAGCTCTCGGCCACGACCCCCAGCTACGTGATCGAGTCCGATGCCACCATCGTGGCGCCCTTGATCTTCGCCTACATTCTGGAGCTCTGATGGCGGCCAATCCCTCGGCGATCACTGGCTGGACGGCGGCGGACGCGGAAGCGCTGTACGCCGTGGATAGCTGGAGCGACGGCTTTTTCCACGTCAGCGATGCCGGGCACGTGGTGGTGCAGCCGACGCCCGAATCCGAGCTCACCATCGACATTCCCCGGGTGATCGAGGCTGCCCAGGCGGAGGGGGCGACCCTGCCCATGCTGATCCGCTTCCAGGACGTGCTCAGGGTGCGCGTGCAGCGGCTGAACCAGGCGTTCGCTCAGGCCATCGAGGAGTCCGGCTACGGCAATCGCTATCAGGGCATCTACCCCATCAAGGTGAACCAGCTCCACGAAGTGGTGGAGGAGGTGCTGGACGCCGGTGCCCGGTACCGCTTGGGCCTCGAGTGCGGCTCCAAGAGCGAGCTGGTGGCGGCGCTGCCGCTGGTCGGCGACGAACGCCTGCTGCTGTGCAACGGCGTGAAGGATCATGTCATGCTGGCGCTGATGCTCAACGGCCAGCAGCTCGGCCAGCAGGTGTTGCCGGTGATCGAGAAGTATTCGGAGTTCGACCAGCTCATGATTCTGGGCGATCAGCGGAACTTCCCGCCGAAGCTGGCGGTGCGGGTGAAGCTTTCCACCCGGGGTTCCGGGCGCTGGTACGAGTCCGGAGGCTACCGCTCCAAGTTTGGCCTCACCATTCCCGAGGTGATGCGCCTGGTGCAGGAGCTGGAGCGTCGCGGCGCGGCGGACAAGCTGGAGCTGCTGCACTTTCACCTGGGTAGCCAGATCGCCAACATTCAGGTTCTGCGGTCGGCGGTGAAGGAGATCACCCAGATCTACGCGGACCTGCGCCACCGCGGCTTCGACGTGAAGTACCTGGACGTGGGCGGTGGCCTCGGCGTGAGTTACGGCGGCGGCTACGGCTCCGATGAGTCGGCGATCAATTACGCCCTCACCGAGTACGCCAACGCAGTGGTGTACTCCGTGCAGGAGATCTGCCAGGCGCGGGACGTGCCCGAGCCGGTGCTGGTCTCTGAATCCGGCCGCGCCCTCACGGCCCATCACTCGGTGCTGGTGGTGCCGGTGCTCGGGGCTCATCGTCCCGACGCGCCGTTCGAGGTGAATCTGCCGGAGGAGCCACCGCCGGTGGTGGTGGGCCTGGCCACGTGCCTCGACGAGTCCCGCTCCGCCACCGAGCTGCAGCCCCTGCTCGAAGTCTTCCACGATGCCCAGGAAGGCCGTACCGAGGCGGATCAGCTCATGCGCCTCGGCTATCTGGATCTGGATTCCCTGGCCCAGGCGGACAGCCTGTACTGGAGCACCTGTCGCGAGGTGCTGGCGCGCCTCAAGGTCCTCGAGCTGGAACCGCCGCCCCCTGAGCAGCTTCAGCTCGAGGATCAGCTCACCGACATCTATCTATGCGACTTTTCGGTGTTTCACTCCATCATCGACCACTGGGCCATCGGCCAGCTGTTTCCGGTGATGCCGTTGCACCGGCTCGACACCGAGCCTCGCCGTCGCGCTCAGGTGGTGGACCTCACCTGTGACTCCGACGGCAAGGTGGCGCACTACGTGCGCACCGGAGGCACCAGCGAGTGGCTGCCGCTGCACGGCTTGGTGACTGGTGAGCCGTACCTTCTGGGATTCTTTCTGGTGGGCGCCTATCAGGAGATTCTCGGCGACAGCCACAACCTGTTCGGCCGGGTTTCGGAAGTCCACGTCTATGCCAGCGACGACGAGCCGGAAAACTTCTTCATCGAAAAGCTGATCCACGGCCTGTCGGTGCAGGACATGCTGGCCCAGGTGCAGTACTTCCCGAACGAGCTGAACAAACGCATGTCCGATCTGGTGAAGGCCAAGATCGAGGCCGGCGTGGTCAAGCCAAACGAGGGGATGCGGATCCTCAATCACTACACTCGCCGCTTCGAAGAGACCACCTACTGCGACTTTCGCGTCCTCCGACGTGAAGAGGCCGAGGTCGGAGGACGTTGAGCGAGGTGTCATGAGCGCGAAGGACAAGCTGAAGCTGGGCATGGTACAGATGTCCATGTCCGACGACCCGGAGGAGAACAGCGCCAAGGCGGAAGCGCGCGTGCGCGATGCGGCAAGCCAGGGTGCCGAGCTGATCTGCCTGCCGGAGCTGTTCCGCTCCCGCTACTTCTGCCAGACGGAGGACTACGACCGGTTCCAGCTGGCCGAGCCCATTCCGGGACCATCCAGCGAACGCTTCGCGGCGCTGGCCCGGGAGCTGGACGTGGCCATCGTGCTGTCGCTGTTCGAGGCCCGCGCACCGGGCCTGTACCACAACACGGCGGCGCTGGTGGACGGCACCCACGGTTACGTGGGCAAGTACCGCAAGATGCACATCCCCGATGATCCCCGGTACTACGAGAAGTTCTATTTCACCCCCGGCGACCTGGGCTTCAAGGTCTACCCGGCCCGGAACGCCCGGCTCGGGATGCTGGTGTGCTGGGATCAGTGGTATCCGGAGGCGGCACGGCTGACGGCGCTGATGGGCGCAGAGCTTCTGGTCTATCCCACCGCCATCGGCTGGCACCCGGAGGAGCAGACGGCGGTAGGGCCGGCTCAGCACGGCGCCTGGGAAACCATCCAGCGCAGCCATGCCATCGCCAACGGCTGCTTCGTGGCGGCTGTCAACCGCACCGGCTTCGAGCCGGACCCTTCAGGCCGCGGCGGTATCCAGTTCTGGGGCCAGAGCTTCGTCGTCGCCCCTGACGGTGACGTTATGGTGCGCGCCCCGGAGGACCAGGAGGCGGTGCTGGTGGTGGAGCTCGACTTCTCCCGCATCGCCGCTCAACGACAGGGCTGGCCGTTCTTCCGCGACCGCCGCATCGACGCCTACGCGCCGCTGGAGCGCCGCTTCCTCGACGGCTCGGATGTGTAGGAGCGATCGCGACCGTCTGTGGGAGATCGCGAACCGGCTGTGGGAGCGACCTCCCGGTCGCGATCAGCCGATTCGCCGGCGTCTCGAGCCCATGGACAGACTCATCGAACATGGCTGAACGGCCGTTGACCAGCGAGGTCGCGGCCTGGAACGAGTTCCAGGAGCTGCACGCGGACCCGCTGTACCGAGGCGAAGGGGTCGTTCGCGGCGACGGCCGGGCGGTGCTGGTGCTGCCGGGCCTGTTCGGCAACGACCTGTATCTGCAGCCGCTCCGAAGCTGGCTGCGGCGCATCGGCTATCAGCCGGTGATGTCCACGATCCCGCTCAACGTCGGCTGCCCAGACCGCATCCAATCCCGCGTGGAGCGCAGCATCGGCAGACACCTGGCCGGGCACCACGGCGAGGTGGCCATCATCGGGCACAGCCGTGGCGGCATGCTCGGCAAGGCCCTGGCGTCGCGGATCGGCGCCCGCTGCAGCTGCTTCGTGGCGCTCGGCTCGCCCGTCGGTGCCGTGCTGCGAGCCGGCCGGGACGGCATGCGTGAGCTGACCCACGCCGGCGGATCGTCGGCCGAGCCGCTGGCCGCCCCATCCGTGGTCGCCGCGGGGCGCTGGGCCACGCGTCTTCTCAGCCCCCAGTGCCGGTTCCCCGACTGCGACTGCAGTTACCTGAACGCGCTGTTCGCGCCGCTGCCCGAGACCACGCGCACCTACGCCATCTACTCGACGGAAGACCCGGTCGTGCCGCCGCACGCCAGCAACCTGACGGGCGCCGTGAACATCGAGGTCACCGGCACCCACAGCGGGCTGGTCGCCAACCGCGCCGTCTACCGGCACCTCGCCGGCGTGCTCGCGGGGAACGTATGAGGTCAGGTCCGCGCCGCCGATAGCCGACGCAGATTCTCCTCATGCTCCGCCCGATCGAGCTTATAGGTGGAGATGATCCACACCATCGTCAACCACAGACACAGGATCGCCGGGACGTACCATGCACCGAGGCGCCACAGTGCATCGTCGCCAATCTGCGCGGCCGTGGCGCCGGTTGGAAACTGGGCGAGCCATAGCACCAGAGAGGCCGCCAGCAGGCCCAGGCCCTGCGTACATTTTCGGATGAACGTTACCGCCGAAAAGAACAGCCCCTCCGATCGTCGGCCGGTGCGCAGCTCACTCTGTTCCACCAGGTCGGACATCATCGATGCGAACAGGATCCCGTAGCAGACGATCAGACCCACATCGATGGTCTGGGTGATGAAGATGAACCAGAAGATGAAATCCGTGCCGTTCTCCGGCAACAGCCCGAACAGCCGCAGCACGACCGGCAGCGGCGCACCGAGAAAGGCGGCGAGACCCACGACTATGGCGCCCCGCTTCTTGCCGAGGTGGCGGGTGGCTAGCGGTGCGAGCACAAATCCGATTGCGGCCGCAACGAACGTCGACATGTTGATGACCCCTTGCTCGACGGACGTGAACCTCCAGAAGTAGGTCTGAAAATAGAACGCCAGCCCAGCCGCGAGCCCCGCCGCCACCGCACCGAATATCGAAGCGGTGAACAAGCTGATGAACGAACGGTTCGACAGGGTCTCGAAGATCTCTCTGAAGACGGTGGCGAGGGTCATACGCCGTTGAGGCGGAGGCGCCATCAGATGCGGAATCCTGCCGTGAGTTCCGATCGCACAGATCAGAATGGATGCCAGGATCAACGCTGACCCGATCACGCCCATGAGCGCGTAGCTTTCGCGATTGAACCGGCCGTCCTGGATCGCTTCGGTGGCCATCGCCGGAAACAGGAAGAAGAACATCAGAACCGTCATCGCGTTGCCGCCGGTCCAGCCGAAATACGACCGATAGCTCAGAAGGCGGCTGCGTTCGTCATAGTCGAACGTCAGCTCCGGGGCAAGCGCCGAGCAGGGTATCTCATAGCCCGTGATGAACGTTCGGATGACCACGGCGAGCGCGAGCAGGTACAGGAAGAGGGTCGTTTGCGGCGTGTCCGCCGGCGGATTCCAGACCAGGAAGTAGCTGAATGCGATGGGTAAGGCCGCGGCATACATGAACGGGTGACGCCGCCCCCAGCGCGAACGCAGGTTATCGGACCAGTAGCCGACGATGGGATCGCTGACAGCGTCGACGATCAGCGCGGCGGTGATGGCGATACCGACCAGGCGCGCGTCGAGCCCGGCGACCTGGCTGTAAAACAGCAGCAGGAAGTAATCGAATCCACCGTTCTTGACACCATACGCGACCGATCCGAAGCCGTAGGCGAGTTTGAGGCCCATGCTCAAGGGCGGTGGTCGCCCCGCCGCAGAATCTTCCACTGCTCGTCTCCCCTGGAACGCACTGAAGATACCGTGAAGGCCAGCCTCGTGTCTCCCGCGTACCGAAGTAGCGCGGTTCCAGAACGCGCCTCACTCCACCGCAGCGGCCGCCGCCTCCAGCTCGAGGAATGAGCGGACGAGCCCCCCGACCGTGCGGTAGTACTCCGGCTCCAGGTGGATGTGGTGCGTCCCGTCGATCCGCACCACGGTGAGATCCGGATGCACGGCTTCGCGCGCGCCGATCTCCCCGGCATACCAGCGATCGCCGTCGTTGGCCGCGATCAGCAGCGCGGGCGCCGTGGAGCGCCGCATCAGCTCGTCGATCTGCGCGGTATTCAGGCGCAGCGGCGTGCGGAAGCGGATGCGTGGGTCCGTGCGCCAGGTGAACCCGCCGTCCACGCGCCGGTGGCCACGCGCCACCAGCACCTCGGCGGCGGCCCAGGACTGATCCGTCGCTTCCGTCACCCGCCGGATCATTTCCTCGACCGACTCGTAGACCGGCGGGCGTTTGTCGGAAGCCGTGAGCATCTGCCGCACCGCCTCGCGATTGCTGTCGATCCGCTCGGCAGTGTCCGAGCCGCCGGTGGCGAGGAAGCCGTCGATCATCACCGCCTTCAGCACCCGGTCCGGGAACAGGCCCGCCAGCTCCGCGCTGATGCCGGCGCCCATGGAGTGACCGATCAGGTTGAAGCGCTCCCAGCCGAGTTGGTCGGCGATGGCCAGCACGTCCTGGATGTCCATCAGTGACTGGTAGTGAACGCCGGGCGGCCGGTGCGCGGAGTGACCGTGGCCGGCGAAGTCGAGTGCCAGCAGGTTCAGCTCGCCCAGCATGGGCGCCAGCCGCGCGAAGCTGTTGGCGTTGTCCAGCCAGCCGTGCAGGGCGAACGTGGGCGTCCCGGCCGGATCGCCCCACTGCACGGCCGCGTAGCTGGCTCCGAAGACATCGAAAGTGCGTTCTACCGGCATGCTGCGGCTCCGAGGCAAAAGCCGGTCAGTGTATCGGCAGTGGCGGCCGTCGGTACAGGGCATGTCGGCGTTTCAGAGATTGCCCAGACGGAACGGGATCCCGTTGTCGCCAAGCGGCTGGTCGTTCCGCGTTCCAGCGCGGCTACCCTTTGAACGGATTCAGCACGCGTGCACCGACGCCTTCGACGTCCATGTCGTTCCGTGTGACGAAGGTCAGCCGATGCACTTTGGCGGTCGCGGCAAGCAGGCCGTCGATGACCGGGATTGGCCGAATGGCATTCATGCGGCCCCACTCGTCGGCCACAGTTTGATCGACGGCGAAGACGCGATCGGCAAAGGCAGCGATGACCTCGTTTAGCCAGGCCTCCAGGCGCTCTGCCTTCTCGGGCTCGCGCGGGCGCGCGAGTTCGATGCCCTTGCGGACTTCCCCCAGGATGAGCACGCTCAAATAGAGGTCGGCGTCAGCGACCGACGCATACCAGGCCGCCACGTTGGCGTCGCAGCGCGGTCCCTTGCGCACCTCAGAGATGATGTTGGTGTCGATCAGAAAACTCACAGCTCGATGTCTCGGCCGGTGTCGTTTGATCGGTCGAGGTCGATGCCATCAAGAGGCGCCTCTGCCAGCAGTGCCTTCAGGTTATTTGCAGCGGTCTCCCCGAAATGCTGGCGAAGCAGGGCGCGCGCTTCCGCGGCGCGCTGTGGGTCGGCAAGTGCGCCTGCGATGCTCCGCACCAGCGCTGCATCTTCTTTGCGCACTTGCACCTCGACGCGCACCATTCCCTGGCGTTTCATTCGGCGTCGATAGCTGGCGACTGGTGATTTTCGAGATGATGTGATGGCCATGACCTCGTACATTTCCGGTGACGTTACCGGAAACGAACGTGCCACGCAATGTGGAGCGTGCTGAACGTCGGGCGCAAGACGCGCACGATCCCCGCCGCTCTGCCCCAGGCATCACGCGCTGGTGCACGAGGGCGGCTACTCGATTCGCAAGGTCCGCTCGAATCAGGGTCTGGAGTTCCAGTTCGTCGATCGCAACAACCGGGTGGTGCCCCCGACCGAAGATCTGGCCCGCGGCGATTGGCAGTCACTGGTGACTGACGTTTCCGCGGAAACGCCGGGGCTCCACGCGGCCAGCCACGTGCCCGATCTGGACTGGCGTCCGCCCGACTACGACCACATCGCCTGGTGGATGGTAAATTTCATGGGCAGGCGAGCCGTATCGGCTCGTAAACAAGGCTCACCGGCGGGCGGCCGTTCCGTCGGCGGGCTCGAGCTCGATCACCATCACCCGGTTGGCCATGATCGCGTCCTGGCTGTAGAGCATGGGGAAGCTCTGGTCGGTGGCCCACCCGGCGAGCAGATTGCCGTAGAACGGTGAGCGTGGATCGCCCGACTGCCCCGGCACGTTGGTCATGCGCGCGGCGTCCCAATTGCCGACGTCGAGCACCATGCGGAAGGACGCGCCGGCGCGCACCAGGAAGTCGGCGGCATCGAAGGTGGTGGCGTTGGGCGTGTTGCCGCTGCCGCCTCGGGGGTAGGGCGGGTAGCGCATCTGCTCGGCGAGGCGCCCCTGGGCGAGCGCGAGCAGCGGGTGCTCGAAGCGCATCTGGTGCAGGTCGCCCCAGCGCCACTTCGACGGATCGTCGCCGAACTGCGCCTGGGCCGCCGCGTACGCATCGGCCAGCGTCGTCATCGCGACGCTCCTGCCGAGCGGGTACCGCAGCGTGTCGACGATGGTGAGGGTGTCCAGCGGCTCGAGGTCTTCCGGCGCGCCCGGCAGCAGCGCTTTGGCAAGGGCGGGTGGCAGATAGCGATAGAACCACAGCGCGTAGAGCAGCGCCGGGGCGGAATCGGGCGTGAGCACCCGGTCCCAGCTCCGCAGCATGGCGAGCGGCTTCGCCGCCGGCCCGTCGGTAGCGTCGGGCAGACGATCGATCACCTGGTCGGCCAGCACGCTGTGGTAGTCCCGCTGCAGGTCGAGGGACTGCTGCACGGTGTGGTGGTCCTGCTGCTCGAGAACGTTCCAGATTCGCCGGTAGCGCCAGGGCGCCGACCATTCGAAGCCGAGGCGGCGCTGGTCGATCGGGTAGTCGGGCGGCAGGTTCATGGAGTTGGCGGTGGCGGTGAAGCCGCGTTCCGGGTTGTGCTCCACCGGCAGGGCGTCCATGTCGAAATATCCGTCCCATTCGTAACGGCCGTCGCCGGGCACCGGCAGCAGGCCGTCCCAGTTGCGGCGGCGAGGGAACAGGCCCGCCGGCTTGTAGCCGATGTTGCCGTCCACGTCCGCGTACACTTGGTTCTCCGACGGGGCCCCCCAGCGGTTCAGGGCGGCCAGGAACTGCCGCCAGTTGCTGGCACGCATGTACTCCACGCTGCCGAAGTAGGGCGCCATGCCGGCCTCGAGCCAGGCAGCCCGCACGGCGAACAGCTGGTCCCGGGTCTCGAAAACGATTGGCCCGTGGCGCGTGAACGTCAAGGTGACGGAGCGCGGTGGTGCGCCTTTGACCGGCACCGTCTCGGTGACGGTATGCACAGGCTCGACCCGGCCGCGGTAGCGGTAACCGTCGCCGGCCTTGTCGTAGACGTACAAGTCTTCCTGATCGATGGGAAAGATGGTGAGCCCGAAAGCGATGCGCTCGTTATGGCCGATGGAGATGCCCGGCAGGGCCGGCTCGCCGGCGCCGATGACGTCGAGGCCGGGCGCCACCAGGTGGGCGACGTAACGCAAGGACGGCACCGCGTGCGCTCGATGCGGATCGTTGGCGAGGATCGGCCGGCCGGTGGCGGTGCGTGCGGGCGCCACGGCCCAGTTGTTGCTGCCGACCGCGAGCCCGAGATCCTGGTGCCTGGCCGCGGCGACGAGATCCGTCTTGTCGGCATCGAACGTCACCGGCGCCTTGGCCAGCAGGTACTGGTCGAGCACGTGCTCGGGAATCCTGCATGGGTCCAGGCCGTCGGGGATCCGCGGCTTCCAGTCCGGCTCCAGGACCTTCCACAGGGACGCCGTGTCGAGGCCGTGGTCACACGCGATCTGCGCCCGCTGCACCTCGGACGTCACGTTGCGCCACAGGCCGTTGCTGCGGATGCGGACCACGTCCTCCGGGTTCCACAGCGACGGCCGGTAGCCGAGCAGCGTGAACTCCAGCGGCATGAGGTCCGGCTGGTCCTCCACCAGCTTCACGTAGGCGTTGATGCCAGCGGTGAAGGCTTCGGCGATGCGCTTCGCGTCCGAGCCATAGGCCAGCCACTCCCGATGCATGTCGCCCCGATAGAGGAACAGCCGCGCCGCGCGGTCCTGGTCCAGGTAGCCCTCGCCCAGCACCTCCGACAGCAGACCGAGCCCCCGGCGGCGCCACAAGTCGATCTGCCAGAGCCGATCCCGGGCAGCGTTGAAGCCCTGGACGAAGAAGGCGTCGTAGTGGGTGCCGGCGTAGATGTGCGGGACGCCCCAGCTGTCGACGACGATCTTCGCGGGTTTCTCGAGACCCGCCACTGTATACCGCTGGTCGGTGCGGGCCGCGCTGGCGACGGCAGGGACCGTCAGTGCGATGACCAGGATGGCCACGATTTTGCTCATCCCGCTACGGTAGCCGGTGCGGCGCGGTGGGGGAAGCCGGTAGAATCCTCGGTTTCCCAGGTAGCGGCAGGAGCACGCATGGCGAAACCGGGACGAGGCAAATTCGCCGTGCTGGGCCTCGGCGGATTCGGCTCCACGGTGGCACTGGAGCTCGAGCGCATGGGCAACGCGGTGCTCGGTGCGGATCGGGACGAGCAGCCCGTGAACACGCTGTCGGACCGGCTCACCGAGGCGCTGATCGCCGACGTGCGCGATCCGCGGGCGCTGGAGGAGATGGGCCTCAGGGAGTTCGACGCCGTCATCGTCGCCATCGGCGAGGACCTGGAATCCAACGTGATCTGCACCATGAACCTGAAGGATGAAGGCGTGCGGCAGATCTGGGTCAAGGCGGGCAGCGAGAATCACCGGCGCATCCTCTCGCGGCTGGGCGTGCAGCGGATCATCAATCCCGAGTACGAGGTGGGCCTGCACGTGGCCAACAGCCTCAACTATCCGTTCGTGGTGGACTACCTGGAAGTGGGGCGCTCGGTGCTGGTGGCCGAGGTGGTGATTCCCGAATCCTTCGACGGCCGCAAGCTCGATGACCTGAACGACGACTGCATGAATCTGCTGCGCTTTCTGGCGGTGGTGCGCGGCATGCAGCCGCTGTCGGACGAGGTGATGGGGCTGGAGCTGACCGCCGGCGACCGGCTGATCGTGATGGGGCCGTTGGAGGCGCTGAAGGAATTCGGCCTCTGCCTGTGAGGAGGTGGCTGCCCTCCACGCCGTTCAGCGCCCGGCCGGAGCTGCCGCGGCGCCTGCGTCTGGCCCCGCCGGGCGCGCTTGCTTTGACCTTCCTGTTGCTGATTGTCGCCGGTGCCGGCGGGCTGATGCTGCCGGCGGCGGTGACTCGCTCGATTTCCGTGTCGGATGCGCTGTTCACGGCGACCTCCGCCGTGACCGTCACGGGTCTGGTGGTGGTGGATACCGGCAGCGAGTTCACCCGCATCGGCCAATGGATCATCCTGGCGTTGATGCAGCTCGGCGGCCTGGGGCTGATGACGTTCGCCGTCACGATCCTGACCTTGCTCGGTCAGCGGGTCGGCCTCAGGAGCCTGATGGTCGTCCGGGAGGAGTTGAACCAGACCTCGTTCGCGCGCCTCGGTCACGTCCTCAAGGCCACGGCCGGCGTGTCCCTGGTCTGCGAGCTGATCGGCTGGTGCCTGCTGTCGATCCGCATGGTGCCCGATTTCGGCTGGCGGGAAGGCTGGTTCCAAGCGCTGTTTCACACCGTGTCCGCCTTCAACAACGCCGGATTCTCGCTGTTTCCCGACAGCATGAGCCGCTACGTGGGGGACCCGCTGATCAACCTGGCGGTGCCGGCGCTGTTCATCGTCGGCGGCCTCGGTTTCGTGGTGCTGGAAGATCTGTGGACACATCGCGGGCGCTTTCATCGCCTTTCCCTGCACTCGAAGCTGGTGCTGGTGGGCACGGCGGGCCTGATCGTGTGGGGCACCGTTGCGGTGGCGTGGCTGGAGTGGGACAACCCGCGGACGCTGGGGGCGCTGCCGGCCTGGCAGGATCGTCTATGGGCTGCGTGGTTTCAGGGGGTCACCACCCGCACGGCGGGGTTCAATACCATCGACATCGGCGCCATAGAGCCTGCCACGTCCACCCTGATGATCTGCATGATGTTCATCGGCGGCGGCACCGCCTCCACCGCCGGCGGCATCAAGGTGACCACGTTCATGGTGCTGATCCTAGCCACCCTCGCGTTCCTGAGGCGCCATCCGCTGCCACACGCATTCGGTCGCACCGTGCAGCAGGACGAGCTGACCAAGGTGCTGGCGCTCACGGTGATGGGCGTGCTGCTGGTGATGCTCGCGGTCTTCCTGCTCTGCGTGGGCCACCGTGAGACGTTTCTCGACGTGGCGTTCGAGTCCGTGTCGGCCCTCGGCACGGTGGGGCTGTCGCGGGGGATCACCGCCCACTTCAACGGCTTCGGACGCGGGGTGCTCATGCTGCTGATGTTCGTGGGCCGGATCGGCCCGCTGGCGCTGGGCTTCCTGCTGGCCACCTCCGCGCGCGGCCGCGTCCGCTATCCGCCCGGCCGCGTCTACTTCGGCTGATCAGCCCCGCCAGTAGGTCCGCGAGAACAGCACCACCACCGTCATGAGCTCGAGCCTGCCGAGCATCATGGCCATCGACAGCAGCCATTTGGCGACGTCCGGCAGGGTGGAGAAATTGCCGGCGGGCCCGACCACGGGCCCGAGCCCCGGGCCGACGTTGGCCACCGCCGTCGCCGCCGCCGACAGTGCCGTCAGGAAATCGATGTCGAGGGCGGTGAGAACGATGGTCACACCCATCACGGTGAGACCGGTGACGAAGATGAATGCGACCAGCGCGCTGGTGATGTCGGGGTCCAGCCGATTGCCGTTCAGCTTGGCGACGAACACACCATTCGGGTGCACGAGCTTCTTCACCTGGACGTTCAGCAGGGTCAATGCGATCTGAATGCGGAATGCCTTGATGGAGCCCGCCGTCGAGCCGGAGCAGCCGCCGGTGAACATCAGGAATAGAAACACCGCGACGAAGAACTCCCCCCACAAGGTGTAGTCGGTGCTGGCGAAGCCCGTGGTGGTAATGGTCGAGACGGTGTTGAACGCTACCACGGTCAGTGCCGTCCACGCCGAATACTGACTCTGAGTCATCAGCACCGCGGTGCTGACGAGCACGACCACCGTCACCATGCCGAAGAAGAAAACCACCTGGTCGTCCTGGATCAGGCTCTTCAGCCCTGTCCGCAAGGCGTGCAGATAGAGCGCGAACGGCAGGCTCGCCAGCAGCATGAACAAGGTGCTGGACCAGAGAATGGCGGGACTGTTGTACTTGCCCATGGACAGGTCGGAGGTGGAGTAGCCGCCGGTGGCAAGGGTGGTCATGGCGTGATTGATGGCATCGAACGGCGTCATGCCGAACGCCCAGTACGCGGCGGCGCACAGGCTCGTCAGCCCCAGGTAGATGAGCCCGATCTGCGCCGCCAGGTCGCGGGTGCGCGGCAGCGACTTTTCGCTCCAGTCCGACGACTCGGAGCGGAACAGGTGCATGCCGCCCACCCCGACCATCGGCAGAATGGCGATGGCCATCATGATGAAACCGAGGCCGCCGATCCATTGCAGCATGGATCGCCACAGCAGCAGCGCGGGAGACATGTCGTCGAGGCCCACCAGAACGGTGGAGCCGGTGGTGGTGATGCCCGACATGGATTCGAAGAAGGCGTCCGCCACCGTCATGTGCTCGTGAAATGCGAGCGGTAGAGCGCCTGCGGCGGCCGCTATCAGCCACACCAGGGTGGTGATGAAAAACGCGTGCCGGGGCACCACGGTGACCTGCGGCCGGCGCGAGAGCACGTAGAACAGCAGAGCCGGGATCAAGGTCGCGGCAGCCGCGTTCATGAATGGCCGAGCGTCCTGGTATCCCGAGAAGACGCCCAGGGCCGCCGGAATGAGCATCAGGTCACCCATGGTGAGCAGGGTGACGCTGACGACGAGGAAGATTGGGCCTGGGCGCATGGCACGCTGCTGACGAAGGTGCGGCGAATTCTAACAGCCGCCGCGGGGTTTACGGACCATTGCGCCCGGCCCTCGGGTGAGTCGTCAGCTTACCGCCGCGAGCCTCATCTCCCCATCGTTGAGAAAGCACGCCTTGTCGAACATCGTCAGATCCAGCGGGTTGGGCAGCCGCACGTCGCTGAGGTCCGGGCACGGGCGCACCGCGGGGTCGTAGCGGCGATGGATCTGGGAGATGAACACCATGATCAGCCCCCGCTCCCGGGCGAACGTTTTCAACGCCACGATCTGATCCATGAGCGCGGGGTGCTCGCGCCTCTGATCCAAAAGCTGCAGATAGTCGACCACCACCACGGTGCCCCGAGGCGCGGACCCGAGCCGGTCGATCATGTAGCCGGCGCACAGGTCGTCGGAATCATCGAAGCCGAAACGATCGTCGAACGCGGCGGGATCTTCACCCAGCGTGTGGAACAGCTCGGCCACGTCGTCTTTGCTGCACTCCAGCGAGAAGAACACGCCCTGCCGCCCTGCCTTCATGGCTTCGACGGCCAGCTCCAGCCCGAGCACGGTCTTGCCGTGGCCGGGGCGGGCGCCGAGCAGCACGAGGTCGCCGGGTATCAGGTCGGCCATGAGCGCTTTGCCGGGCCGTGCTTCGGCTACGTGCCTGGCCGCCAGCAGGCTCCAGGTGGTGAAACCTTCCCGCCGGGCAATGCGGTCCAGGGCCTGGTGCAGCGGTATGTGTTCCCGCCGGGAAAGCAGTCGGGCCTGCCGCTTCAGCAGGTAGACGGGTGCAGACAGTGTCATCGCGAACCTCCTATTGCGAGCGTGGGTCGCAACCCCTCCTTATGCGATTCGCTCGAACAGTCGGTTTCGATGAAAACGGGCCCGGCACGGCTGGTACTTTCCCGACGGAGGGAGGGAGGCACGGGCGTGGTGCCTGCGCCGAAAGTATGAACCAGACGCCGCCGGGATAGAAGATCGCCTCAGCGCGGATCGAGGCGTTTTCCTCGCAGCAGCACGCCGGGCGACTCGCCGGTGAATTGCCCGCCCCGATAGATGACGCGCCCGGATTTGACCGTCCCCTCCAGGCCGTCCGCCTCCTGCAGGAACCGGCGCCCGCCGGCCGGCAGGTCGGCAACGATGTGGGGCGTGCGCAGGGCGAGCTTGTCGAGGTCGATGACGTTCAGGTCTGCGACCATGCCTTCTGCCACCAGGCCCCGGTCCAGCAGCGAATACAGCTCCGCCGACTGCCGCGTAAGCATGTGGATGGCGGCTGACAACTCGATTTCGCCTCGCTCCTTCACCCACTTGGTGAGGACGTAGAGGTTCGCGCTGGTGTCACAGATCGATCCTACGTGGGCGCCGCCGTCGCCCAGCGCGACCACGGTGTTCTGGTGCCGGAGCAGCGCGGGGATGTTGTCGCTGAAGTTCGTCGCCGGGATGTAGACCAGCGCAGCGCCCTCGTTGCCGAGGAAGTAGTCGTACAGCCATTCCTCGGGATCGCGGCCTTCTGCCGCCGCGCGCGCGGCAACCGAGCTTTCCCGCGCCGGCAGATAATTGATCGGCTCCTCGAGCGGATACATGGCGTCGAAGCGCTTCTCGAAGATCCGCACGAACATGTGCGGGTTGACGTTCTGCTCCCCGAGTACGCGCTGCCGCACCTCATCCTTGCGCAGCTCGGCCAGCTTCTGCGCCGGCGGCAGGCCGGCGAGCGCGAGGAACGTGGGCCGCCGCGAGAACGGGCTCATCGAGGCCGGATGGCCCATCAACATACCCACCGGACGCGACAGCACCTGGCCGCGGATGTCGAGGCCCTCGCCCTGGGCGGCCTCGATGTTCCCCAGGTGGTGCTGCCACAGCGGCGTGCCGCTCGGCGCGTTGGTGCCGAGGTCGAGCAGAGTGAAGGTGCCGCGGGCGCCGGTAGCCCGGCTGGTGTGGCGCAGGATGTCGAACTCGGCGTCTGGATCCTCCCAGTCCGAGATGAGCTGGAACACGTGTCCGGCGTCACCGGAGAGCGCTTCGCCGAGTTGCTTCAGCTCTTCGGTAGCGGCCTTGTAGGTGGGGATGAAGTCGCCCCGGCTGCTGCGGTGAACCAGCGTCCGCGAGGTGGAGAAGCCGACGCCTCCGGCGGCGAGCCCCTCGGCGATCACCCGGCGCATCTCGGCGATGTCCGCGGGCGTGGCCGGCTCGCGGTTCACCCCGCGTTCGCCCATCACGTACACGCGCACCGGCCCGTGCGGCACCAGCGCGGCGACGTCGATGTCGCGGGGGCGGGCCGCGATGGCATCCAGGTATTCCGGGAACGTCTCCCAGTTCCAGGGCAGCCCCTCGGCCAACGCCGTGCCGGGGATCTCTTCCACGCCTTCCATGAGCTCGATCAGCACCTCGTGGTCCTCGCGCCGGCACGGCGCGAAGCCGACGCCGCAGTTGCCCATGACCACCGTGGTGGTGCCGAGGCTGGAGGAGGGTGCCAGGCGCGAATCCCAGGTGGCCTGACCATCGTAGTGGGTGTGCACGTCGACGAACCCGGGCGTCACGATGCGGCCCCGGGCGTCGATGGTCTCGGTGGCTTTCGCCCCCGGCGCGGGATCCAGCGAGGCGATGCGCCCGTCCTTCACCGCGATGTCGCACTCCCGGGGTTCGCCGCCGCTGCCGTCGAAAAGGGTGCCGCCGCGGATGATGAGGTCGTAGTCGGACATGGTCATGGCCTCTGACTGCTGCCGGACCTACGCCGGCGTGTATGGCTCGACTATACGTGTCTCGGCACTGCCATACGAGTTGCGGAGAAAAGCGCGCCGGCGCTTCCCGGGACATTGGACTCGCGCCCGCGCCCCTGCTATGTATGGCGGCTTCGGGGAGGAGTCAACATGAGAGCAACCGTTACAGCATTCGCATCCACCGCCCTCTGCCTGGGCCTTATGGTGTTCGGCAGCGCCGCCGCCGCACCTGCCGCCGACCTGGTGCTCAGAAACGGTAAGGTGGTGACGGTCGACCAAGCGAGTCCGCAGGCGCAGGCGGTGGCCATCTCCGGCGACCGCATCGTCGCGGTGGGGTCCGATGGGGAGATTCAGCGCTACATCGGCGACCACACCCGGGTCATCGACCTCGAGGGCCGGCTGGCTACCCCGGGCTTCGTCGAGTCGCACGGCCACTACATGGGCGTCGGTGAGTCCCTTACGGAGGTCGACCTGCTGGATACGAAGACGTGGGACGAGATCGTGTCCAAGGTGGCCTCGGCCGTCGAGCAGGCGCGACCGGGGCAGTGGATCGTCGGCCGAGGATGGCACCAGGAGAAGTGGACGCAGCCGCCGGCGCGCCTCGTGCAGGGCTTTCCTACGCGCGACCGTCTGGACGAGGTGGCCCCGAACACTCCGGTCATGCTGATTCACGCCAGTGGCCACGCCCTGATCGCGAATGGCGCGGCATTGAAAGCGGCGGGCATCGGCCCCGACACCCCCGATCCCGATGGCGGCACAATCATGCGCGACCCGGCGGGAACCGCCACGGGCATCATGGTGGACAACGCCGAGGGCCTGATCCGCAAGGCCTACCAGACCGCCCAATCCAAGCGCAGCGCGGCGGAGATCGAACAGGATCGCCGCCATCAGGCCGTGCTCGCCGCCCAGCGCTCGCTGTCGCGCGGCATTACCACGTTCGACGACATGGGAGCGTCGTTCGCGACGCTGGACCTGCTGAAGGAAATGGCCGGATCGGGTCAGCTTCCACCGATCCGCCTCTACCTGAACGTGGACCAGGAGGAGGTCACCAGCGCGAACGAGCAGAAGCTGGCGGATCACTACGTGGTGGGGGCGGTGGATGGCCACTACACGGTGCGTTCCATCGGCGAGGTCACGTCGGACGGCGCGTTGGGGTCGCGGAGCGCCTGGTTCCTCGAGCCCTACTCGGACATGCCGGGCAGCACGGGGCTGAACGTCACGGCCATGGACCGCATCCGCGAGATCGCCGAGCTGGGGCTCGCCCATGGCTATCAGATCACCACCCACGCCATTGGCGACCGGGCGAACCACGAGGTGCTGGATGTGTACGAGTCGATCTTCAAGGCGCACCGTCTGGACGGCCACGACCTCCGCTGGCGTATCGATCACGCCCAGCATCTTGCGCCCGAGGACATCCCGCGGTTCGGCAAGCTCGGCGTCATCGCCGCCATGCAGGGAATCCACGCCTGCTCCGACTGGCCCTTCGTCATCGCGCGGATCGGCAACGAGCGGGCCCGGCAGGGCGCCTACGCCTGGCAGAAGCTCTGGAAGTCCGGGGCGCTCGTGACCAACGGCACCGACGCGCCGGTGGAGCGGGTGGACCCGATCCCGTCCTTCCACTGCTCCATTGCGCGCAAGCCGGTGGGAACGGACTCGACGTTCTTCCCGGACGAGCGGCTGACGCGCGAGCAGGCGCTCGAGTCGTACACCATCAACGGAGCCGTCGCGAACTTCGAGGAAGACCGGCTGGGATCGATCGAAGCAGGCAAGCTCGCGGACATCACGGTCTGGGACCGCGACATCATGACCGTTCCCGAGGATCAGATTCTCGGGACGAAGCCCCTCTATACCATCGTCGGAGGCAAGATCGCCTACAGGAAGCCGTGATGGGCCGTCACATCGTCTGTCTCACGTTCGACTTCGACACCTTCTCGGGTTTCATCAGCCGCAGACAGGTCACGCCGACGCCGATCAGCCGGGGCGAGTTCGGTGTCGTTGGTGCCGGCCGCATCCTCGCGCTTCTGGCCGATCGCGGCTTGCGGGCCACATGGTTCACCCCCGGCTTCACCATCGAGACCTACCCCGAGGCCGCCGATCGCATCGTCGCCGCCGGCCACGAGATCGGCCATCACGGCTGGACCCATGTGGCCCCGGCACGTTTCAGTCCGGAGGACGAGCGCGTCGATCTGGAGCGTGGCATCGAGACGATTCAGCACCTGACGGGCGCGAAGCCCCGCGGCTACCGCTCGCCCTCCTGGGACCTGAGCGCCCACACCCTCGAGCTGTTGCTGGCCAACGGCTTCGACTACGACTCGTCGATGATGGGCGACGACTACACGCCATACTTCGCTCGTCAGGGCGACATCGTCACTCAGGCGGAGCCAGCGGTCTTCGGCGACCCGAGCCGCATCGTCGAGCTGCCGATCAGCTGGTCGCTCGACGACTACCCGCACTTCGAATACGTGCGCACGAGCGAATACGTGCAGCAGGCTTCCCTGCCGACAGAGGCCGTGCTGCAGAACTGGATCGACGACTTCACCTACCTGACGCGAACCTTGGACTGGGGCATCCTCACGTATACTTTTCATCCCTTCGTGATCGGACGCGGCCACCGCATGATGATGCTGGAGCGTCTGATCGACGCCCTGGCGAAGGCCGGGGCCGAGTTTCTCACCCTGGCGGAGGCCGCCGACGCCTTTCTTGATCGCACCGGCCGGGCGCGATCCGACAGCTGATAGCTCACCGGTCATGCAGAAAGCGACCACACCCCGGCAGAACCGCCTCATCGCGGCGCTGCCGCGATGGATTCCTGGCACGGCGTTTGCTGCGCTGGTAGCACCATCACTGAACCGATGAGGGAACCTATGGGAGTCCTTGCTTGGATTCTGTTTGGACTGATTGCGGGCGCGATCGCCAAGCTCATCATGCCTGGAGACGATCCGGGCGGCTTCATCGTCACCATTCTGATCGGTATCGCCGGCGCCCTGGTCGGCGGTTTCATCGCTTCCGCCATCGGCTTCGGCGCGGTGACCGGATTCAATTTCGGCAGCTTCGTGGTTGCCGTCGTCGGTGCCATCCTCCTGCTCTGGATCTACCGCATGATGCGCGGCCGCCGCGCGAGCCGGTAGCAGCCCGAGGCGCCGCCGGGCGATTCCGCGGAATCGCCCGGACCGCCCATTACGGCAGGACGATCAGTCCCAGGACAGCGCCCCGCCGGTCTGATACTCCGTCACCCGCGTCTCGAAGAAGTTCTTCTCCTTCTTCAGATCCATGATCTCGCTCATCCACGGGAACGGGTTCTTCACCCCGGGGAACTGCTCGGACAGTCCGATCTGCGCCAGCCGGCGGTTGGCGATGAACTGCAGGTATTCGGCCATCATGTTGGCGTTCATGCCGAGGACGCCGCGGGGCATGGTGTCCCTGGCGTACTCGATCTCGAGCTGGGTGCCTTCCAGGATCATGCGGCGGGCGAGGGTCTGTGCCTCCTCATCCCACAGGTGCGGGTTCTCCATCTTGATCTGGTTGATGACGTCGATGCCGAAGTTCACGTGCATGGACTCGTCGCGCAGGATGTACTGAAACTGCTCGGAGGTGCCCGTCATCTTGTTGCGGCGCCCCATGGAGAGGATCTGGGTGAAGCCGCAGTAGAAGAAGATGCCTTCGAGCACGCAGTAGTAGGCGATCAGGTTGGCCAGTAGCGCCCGGTCGCGTTGCGGCGTGCCGGTGGTGAACGTCGGGTCCGAGATCTCGCTGGTGTACTTCAGGCCCCAGGAGGCCTTGCGGGCCACGGCGGGAACCTCGTGGTACATGTTGAAGATCTCGCCTTCGTCCATGCCCAGAGACTCGATCACGTACTGGTAGGCGTGGGTGTGAATAGCTTCCTCGAAGGCCTGGCGCAGGATGTACTGGCGGCACTCGGGGTTGGTGATCAGCCGGTAGATGGCGAGCACCAGGTTGTTGGCTACCAGCGAATCGGCGGTGGAGAAGAAGCCGAGGCTGCGTTTGACGATGAGCCGCTCGTCCTGGGTCAGCCCGTCGTCGGACTTCCACAGGGCGATGTCGGCGTTCATGTTGACTTCCTGGGGCATCCAATGATTGGCGCAGCCGTCCAGGTACTTCTGCCAGGCCCAGTCGTACTTGAAGGGTACGAGCTGGTTCAGGTCGGCGCGGCAGTTGATCATGCGCTTCCGGTCGACGGTGACCCGCTGGTACTGCTCGGCGTTGCCGTCGCGGGCCATGGGCGCGTCCAGATGTGCCAGGGCTTCCTCCGCCTGCTGCATCACGTCGGCCTTGGTGGCATTGGCGGTAACCGTCGGCTCCGCCACCGTGATGGGCTCATCCGGCACCGCGGGCTCCGGCGCGACTTCCGCCGCCGGCAAGGTGGCCGCCGGTGGCTCGGCTGGCACCTTCGGATTGTCCTCTTCCTCGTAGTCGTCCCAGCTCAGCATTCGTTGCTCCTTTGTTCGTTCCATCCTATTGGCAGGCTTCGCAGTCCGGGTCGTCGATGGAGCAGGCCAGCGGCACGTCGGCGGGGCCGGCCGTGGGCTCCAAGGCGCCGCTGGCGGCCTGTGCCGAGACGGCGTTCAGCCGGCCCCGGTCCACCGTGGACTTCTCGGTGCTGGTGGCGCCGAGTGCCCGCAGGTAATAGGTGGTCTTCAGGCCGCGAAGCCATGCCATGCGGTAGGTCACGTCGAGCTTCTTACCGTTGGCGCCGGCGATGTAGAGGTTCAGCGACTGGGCCTGGTCGATCCACTTCTGCCGCCGGCTGGCGGCGTCCACCAGCCAGCGGGGCTCTACCTCGAAAGCGGTGGCGTAGAGCTTCTTCAGCTCCTCGGGGACCCGGTCGATGTGCTCCAGGCTGCCGTCGTAGTACTTGAGGTCGTTGACCATCACCTTGTCCCACAGGTCCAGGCGCTTCAGGTCGTGCACCATGAACGGGTTGACCACGGTGAACTCGCCCGACAGGTTCGATTTCACGTACAGGTTCTGGTACGTGGGCTCGATGGACTGCGACACCCCGGTGATGTTGGCGATGGTGGCCGTGGGGGCGATCGCCATGACGTTGGAGTTGCGCATGCCGTCGATCTGCACCTTGGCGCGGAGCTTGTCCCACTCCAGCGTCGAGGACAGGTCGACGTCCAGATAGCCTTCCTTCGTCGTTGCCGACGAGCCGCGCTCCTGCTTCAGGAGCTTCAGCGAATCGATCGGCAGAATGCCGCGGCTCCACAGCGACCCCGAGAAGCTGGGGTAGGAGCCGCGCTCCCGCGCGAGCTCGCACGAGGCTTCGATGGCGTAGTAGCTCACCGCCTCCATGGAGCGGTCGGCGAACTCCACCGCGGCCGCGCTCCCGTAGGCAATGCGCTGACGGTACAGTGCGTCCTGAAAGCCCATGATGCCGAGCCCCACGGGCCGGTGACGCATGTTGGAGTTGCGTGCCTGGGGCACCGAGTAGTAGTTGATGTCGATGACGTTGTCGAGCATGCGAACGGCCGTCTTCACCGTCTTTTCCAGCTTGACGGTGTCGAGGTTGCCGTCCACCACGTGGGCCGCCAGATTCACCGAGCCCAGGTTGCACACCGCCACCTCCTCCCGGGAGGTGTTCAGGGTGATCTCCGTGCACAGATTCGACGAGTGCACCACGCCGGTGTGCTGCTGGGGCGAGCGGACGTTGCAGCTGTCCTTGAAGGTGATCCAGGGGTGGCCCGTCTCGAACAGCATCGACAGCATCTTGCGCCACAGGTCCTGGGCCTTGATCCGCTTGAACAGGGTCAAGGTGCCGTCCCGGGTCCGGTCCTCGTACTCTTCGTAGCGCTTTTCGAAGGCACGGCCATACAGGTCGTGCAGGTCGGGCACCTCGTTGGGAGAGAACAGCGTCCACTCTGCGTCCTCGAACACCCGCTTCATGAACAGGTCCGGCACCCAGTTGGCCGTGTTCATGTCGTGGGTGCGGCGGCGGTCGTCGCCCGTGTTCTTTCTGAGCTCGAGAAACTCCTCGATGTCCAGGTGCCAGGTCTCGAGGTAGGAGCACACCGCGCCCTTGCGCTTGCCGCCCTGGTTCACGGCTACGGCCGTGTCGTTGACCACCTTGAGAAACGGCACCACGCCCTGGGACTTGCCGTTGGTACCTTTGATGTACGAGCCGAGCGCACGCACGGGCGTCCAGTCGTTGCCGAGACCGCCCGCCCACTTGGAGAGCAGGGCGTTGTCGCGGATGGCGCTGTAGATGCCGTCCAGGTCGTCCGCCACGGTGGTCAGGAAGCACGACGAGAGCTGTGGCCGAAGAGTGCCCGCGTTGAACAACGTCGGGGTCGACGACATGTAGTCGAAGGAGGACAGCAGATCGTAGAACTCGATGGCGCGTGCGTTCGGATCGTCCTCCTGACTGGCCAGCCCCATGGCCACCCGCATGAAGAACACCTGGGGCAGCTCGAACCGCACGTTGTCGGAATGAATGAAGTAGCGGTCGTAGAGCGTCTGCAGACCGAGGTAGGTGAACTGCAGATCGCGCTCGTGCCGGAGCGCCGCCCCCAGCCGGTCGAGGTCGAAGCCGCTGAGCTCCGGAGCCAGCAGCTCCAGCTCGATGCCGCGCCGGATGAAGGCTTGGAACGCCTGCGCGTACAGCGTGGTCATCTCCGACTGCACGGCTCGAAAGTCGTTGTCGGCATTGACACCCAGGAACCGGAACGCCTCGCGGCGCAGCTCGTCGAGCAGCAGACGCGCCGTCACGTAGGTGTAGTTCGGGTCTTCCTCCACCAGGGTGCGCGCGCAGATCGACAAAGCCGTCGACACGTCGCCTTCCGAGATGCCGTCGTACATGTTGCTCATGGCTTCGCGGATGATGCGTTCGGCGTCGACGTCGTCGAGCCCGGCGCAGGCTTCCGCGACGAGCTGACGGATGCGCGCGAGATCCAGCGGCCGGCGGCTGCCGTCCTCCATCTGCACCTGAATCGTCACCGCCGGCTCTGCCCGCCCCGGCTGGTCGGCCCGGGCCCGGGCGCGGATGCGGGCCCGCTCCTCCCGATAGAGCACGTAATCGCGGGCGACCTTGTGCTCGCCGGAGCGCATCAGCGCCAGCTCCACCTGATCCTGAATGTCCTCGATGTGGATAGTGCCGCCGGACGGGAACCGGCGCTTGAAGGTGGCGCTGACCTGGCCGGTCAGCTCCGTGACCAGCTCGCGGATGCGCGGCGAGGCCGCCGCGGTGCCGCCTTCCACGGCGAGAAACGCCTTGGTTACGGCCACGGCGATCTTGTCGTCGGTGTACGGCACCACGGTGCCGTTGCGCTTGATGACCTTGAGCTTACCCGGCGCGGTGGCGGCGATGGACGGCGACAACGGTTCGCTGGGCGGCCGGCCGGCATCGTCCTCCGGCTTCTCGAGGTACTGGTGCGTGTGTTCCCTGGTATCCGTCTGCATGGTCCTTGCGTGACCCCCTGTGCGCTCGTGATTGACTGACGGCCGGCGCGCAGCGGCGCGCGCACCGACACAACATGTTGTGTCGACGCACGGCTGCCGGGCCGTCGGTTGGTTGTTCGGGAAAAGTGGCGGCACAAGGCGCGGGGCCGGCTCCGGCCGGGCGGTCGCTGGCGTGCGGCAGTCCGTTCGTGCCCGTCATGGCCCCTCGTAATCGACTTGCGGCCTTAATATCGGTCAACTTACTGACCATCCTGGCGTGGTCGCCGGACGGAAGACGATCCGCTCAGCGACGCTGAAGAAACACAACATGTTGTGTTGCTCCCCGATCCCACAACAAGATACTGCGGTGCCTGGGCGAATGCAACGGTGAAAACGGTGGATATCCTGTGGGTCCGCAGGGGAAAACGAGGGGACAACCGGTGCACCTCCTGTGCACGGCTTGTGGACAGCCTGTGGGTAGCCTGTGGAGCGTCTGTCCGCCCCCGGAGCCGCCCTGTATCCGCCGGTTCAACCACTATATATTGGGGCGTCAAACTGGCCGTCGCTCCCGGGGGAACTCGCATGAAACCGATCATGGCCATCGACCAGGGCACGTCCAGCTCCCGAGCCATCATCTTCGATCTCGACGGTACGATCCGCGGCGTCGGCCAGGAACCGTTCGACATGATCTTCCCCCGAGGCGGCTGGGTGGAGCAGGACCCGGAGGTGCTGTGGAAGACCACCTTGACGGCCGGGCGCGCGGCGCTGGCCGCGGCGGGCGTATCTGCCGCCGAGGTTGCGGCGATCGGCATCACCAATCAACGCGAGACCACCCTGGTGTGGGATCGCACCACCGGAGATTGCGTCTACAACGCCGTCGTCTGGCAGGACCGCCGCACCGCCGACCGCTGCGAGGCCATGCGCGCGGACGGGATCGAGCCGCTGGTGGCGCGGGAAACCGGCCTGGTGGTGGACCCGTACTTCTCGTCCACCAAGCTCGCCTGGATTCTCGACGAGGTGCCCGGGGTGAAGGACCGGGCGCGGCGCGGCGAGCTGTGCTTCGGCACCGTGGACAGCTTTCTCGTCTGGCGTCTCACCGGCGGCCGGGTGCATGCCACCGACGCCAGCAATGCCTCGCGCACTCAGCTCTTCGACATCGGCCGGCAGCGCTGGAGCAGCGAGATGCTCGACTACTTCCACGTCCCCGAGGCGCTGCTGCCGGACGTGCGTGACAGCGCGGCCGATTTCGGCCGGGCGGAAGCCCGCTGGTTCGGCGCCGAGATTCCCGTGCTAGGGGTGGCAGGCGATCAGCATGCGGCGCTGGTTGGGCAGGGCTGTTTCGAGCCCGGCATGAGCAAGAGCACCTACGGCACCGGCTGCTTTGCGGTGACCAACACGGGAACCCGTAAGCTCGACTCGAAGCACCGCCTGCTCTCCACCGTCGCCTACCGTCTCGGCGGGGTCACCACCTATGCCCTCGAGGGCAGCATCTTTTCCGCCGGTGTGGCGGTGAAATGGCTGCGCGACCAGCTCGGTCTGATCGAAACGGCCGCCGATACCGAGGCGGCGGCGCGGCGTACCGGGGGCAACACCGGCGACGTCTATCTGGTGCCCGCGTTCACCGGCCTCGGCGCGCCCCACTGGAAGCCGGACGCCCGCGGCACCCTCGTCGGCCTCACCCTCGACTCCAGCCGCGATCAGCTCGTCACCGCTACCTTGTGCAGCGTCGCCTATCAGACCGAGGAGCTGCTGTCCGCCATGGCTGCGGACGGCGCGCCCGTGCAACGGCTGCGGGTGGACGGTGGCATGGTGGTGAACGACTGGCTGTGCCAGTTTCTCGCCGACATCCTTCACTGCCCCGTGGAGCGGCCCGTCATCACCGAGACCACCGCCCTCGGCGCCGCAACCCTGGCGGCGCTCGGCGCCGGACTGGTTGGCGACATCAAGGATGCGGGGCGGTTGTGGCAGCTGGAACGGGAGTTCCTGCCGACGATGAAGGAGACCAGCCGTCAGCGCCTTCTGGCGGGCTGGCGGCGGGCGGTGGCGCGAGCGCTGTGACCCACCGCCCGGGCACCCGGGTCATCACATTTCCGTTACAACGCGACACGGCTTCACCACGATTGCGGCGATCCGATGCCGATAGAATGCAGAATCGTTTCCGGTGAGTGTCGTTCGTTGCCGCCCTTCAGCGACTTCGTCGCCCTGAAGCCTGCCAAAACCGCGCTGTTGCTCGGCGCCATCGTCGCCTATGTGGTCACCTGCGCCGTCGTGGCCGGCGTGGAATCCGCCGGCGGTCTGGCGCTGCTGCTCGGCGCGTGGGTGCTGGGGCTCGCCGTGCTGATGGTCATCGACCAGCCGGTGGGCCGCTTCGGCGGCGGCACCCTCACCATGATCAAGGCGCTGTGGCTGAACGTGGGCGTGATCGCCGCGTCGCTGTTCGTCGATCCGGAGCTGCGGCTGGTGCTGCTGGCGGTGCCTCTGTTCGGCGTGCTCTATGCGGCGCTGCATCTCGGCAGCCGCCAGGTGGCCATGATTACCGCCGTGACCTGGGCCGGCTATCTCGTCGGCGCCCTGGCGCTGTTCAGCCGTGCCGGGGTGACGGTCGGTGCCGAGGAACGGCTCGCCGCGGCGTTCTCGCTCATGCTGATCGCCATGTACTTCATGGCCAGCGAAGTCACTGCCCTGCGCAAGGCCTTCGACCGCCGCCAGCGCCGTCTCGACTCGGCAATGCAGAAGCTCGCCAACATGGCCATGCGCGATGATCTCACCGGGCTGTACAACCGCCGCTACATCATGGACGTACTGTCCCGTCATAAAGCCCTGGCCGACCGCGGTCACCTCGGCTTCACGTTGTGCTATTGCGATCTGGACCACTTCAAACGGGTCAACGACCGCTTTGGTCACCAGCGCGGCGACGAGATGCTGCGGGAATTCGGCGCGGTGGCCGAGCAGGTGGTGCGGTCGGTGGACTACGTGGCCCGGTTCGGCGGCGAGGAGTTTCTGCTGGTGCTGGTGGACGCCGACGCCGAGGAAGCCCGGCGGGTGGCGAGCCGCCTCGGCGAGCGCACCCGCGAGCTCGTTCCGGACCCCCGTCTGGCGGGATGCCGCTTGTCGGTGTCGGTCGGAATCGCCGAGTTCCGGCCCGGGGAAGCCATCCAGGATGTGCTGCAGAGCGCAGATCAGGCGTTGTATCGGGCGAAATCTTCAGGACGCGACCTGGTCGTGGTTGCCAGGGGCTCCGCCGGCGTGACGTAGCACCCGAGATGAGCTACTGTCGTTGAGACCGCAGAGGGACGCTGCACGATTGGATCGGCGACGCTACACCAGGCAAACGATCTCGTTGCCGGCTTTGGTACACCCTGCAGAAGGGCGCTCCTGGCTGTGCACGGTGCGCGACTTCTGTGAGCACGGCATGTTGCTCACCGGGTCCGGTGCCGCCCGCTCTCTCGCCGCTAGCGGGGCGAATCCCGCACGCGGCGACGCCATCGCCGTGCATTTCTCGGTGCCGACCCCCCAGGGACAACGTCATTTCCGTACTCAGGCTTGCATCGCCCGGGTCATGGAGAGCGGCAACGGCATCGGCGTCATGTTCGATCGCGGTGTTCCCCGGGACGCCTTCGACAGCCTCATCGCGTTTGCCGTGGCGTCGGGCCTCATGTCACAGGACGCGGCCGGCGAGGAGGAGGCAGACCCTGCACTGCAGCGTGCGCGGCGCCAGTCGGACTCGGCTTCTGCGCCGTCGAAAAACGGCGCGGCGGCCACGGCCGAGGCGCGCGCTCCGGAGATTCCCTCCGACCTGCTGAGAGATCGCAGGATCAGCGAGGCTCAGGCCAAACGGGTGGTGGGCAAGGTCCGTCAGGTGCTGGAACGGGCGCTCATGCGAATCTCGGATCAGTTTTTCGAGAACGCTCAACCCGAGCTCCTGCTGAGCGCACGCGACGCCGGCACCAACGCCGTGCAGATGATGTACTTCGAAGGGCTGGATCAGCTCGAGAAGAAGCGCCACGACATCCAGGAAGCGTTCATCTCCCAGGTGCTGGGACAGCTCGACCGGATCTCCAACCTCGAGGAAGTGCTCGAGAAGCGGCGCCGCCGGGAAACCGGCGATTCCGCAAAGCTGGAGCTGGTGGACACCGAGAAGTTCGAAGCGTGGCTCGGCGTCGCCGAAATCATATCGAAGGCCGAGAACCGCTACTCCGAGCAGCTTCTCGACATGCGGGCGCAGCTGGGGCTGCTGGCCAAGCCCTGGACTCACAAGGATGCGGTTCCGGTTGGCCCGGCGGTCATCGCCTGGTCTTTCGACGATTCGCTGAAGGTCCTCGACCTGCGGCGTCAGGTGCGCCAGGACATGTACCGCTGCTTCGAGCGGGCAGTCATGCCCATGCTCAGCAATCTCTACACCGCCCTGGCGCAGGTATTCGAAGCCAGCGGCGCGTTTCCGAGCACCTCGGAAATCCGCGACAGCCTGGCCCGCTCGGCCGTTCGCCGCTCGCCTTCCGGTGTGCGGGTGGAGCCCGAGGCGTACCGGAACATGGACAGCGCCGTACGCGAGGCCGCCATGGCCGCGGACGGCTTCGGCGCGGGGCGGGGGCGGCCCGACTACAACCCGTACGCCCCTGCGCAGGCGCGCCCGGTGCAGGCCTATGCCACCGCGCGCAGCCTTCTGGACCTGTCCCGCCGCGCCCGCCAGGCGCGCGGCCAGCCCAGCGACGAGCTGCTGGCGCCAGCCGATGCCGCTGAGGATCAGTCCTTCCGCAGCGCCGACATCCTGAATGCGTTGTCGGAGATGGAGGCGGAGCTGGGCGATACCCCGCTCACCGACCAGCGCCTGAAGCCGCGGCTGATCGAGATCCTGAAGCGCCGGCACGGCGACCGGATGGGCTTTCGGGAGGAGGACTACGACACCCTCGACGTCATGGAGAGCCTGGTTCGCTCCATGGAGTCCGACCACTACCTGACCCAGGGCATCCGCGAGTGGATCCGGCGCCTCGAGATCACCTTGAACAAGCTGGCTGCCCGGGATCCGGAATTCCTCCGGTACGAGGCGGACCGCCCGCACAGCGCCGTGCTGATGCTGAACCAGCTCGCTCGCCTCGGGAACGCTCAGGACGTGCGGGACGGCATCGACCGGGAGATCGGTCGGCGTGTGGACGAGCTGCTCGGCCGCGTCGTCAAGGAGTACGACAAGAACCCGGAGGTGTTCTCCGAGGTCGTCGACGAGCTGAACCCGCTGGTGGACCGTCAGGTCCGCGCCTACCGGGGCAACGTCGAGCGTACCGTTCGAGCTTCGGAAGGGCAGCAGAAGCTGGCCCGAGCGCGCCGCGCCGTGCTCAAGGAGATGGAGCAGCGCATCGGCGGGCGCGCGGTGCCCGAGCTGATCCTCAAGCTGCTGAATCCCGGCTGGCGGAACCTGCTGGTCCACACCCACCTGCGCCGCGGCGCGGACTCCCACGAGTGGCGGGATCAGCTCGGCCTGCTCGACCAGCTTCTCGGCCAGCTCTCCGGCGAGATCGAGCCGGGAAGCGAGGGGCATCTGGAACCGGAGACCCTGCTGAAACGGGTGGTGGAGGGCCTGAACAGCATCTCCTTCGACCCGAGCAAGCGCACGCCGCTGATCATGGCGTTGTCCGACGTGCTGGTGGGCGATACCGCGGGTAAGCGTTCAGCGGTGCGTTACACGGAGGTGCCGGCGTCGGGTGTGGCGGGCGCGCTCGGGCTGGAGGGTCTGCTGCAGGATCTGGACCCGCAGATCGAAACCGACGACGAAGCCGTCCGGAGCAGCTGGCAGAAGGCCGTGGACCGCGCGCGCCGTATCCAGGTCGGGGAGTGGCTGGCCACCAGCGACCGGCAGGGCCGGCCATTGATCCTCACCATCGCGTTCGTCGGTGACGACGGCAGCTCGTTCGTGCTGGTGAACCGCAAGGGGGTGAAGATCCGGGAGCTGATCCTGCACGACATGGCGGAAGGGTTGCACGAAGGCCGGATCACCCTGCTCGACGACTTCGATCTGCCGCTCATGGAACGGGCGTCCCAGCGCATGCTCGAGAACATGCACGAACAGCTCGCCTTTCAGGCCGCGCACGACGATCTCACCCAGCTCATGAACCGCAAGGAGTTCGAGCGTGAGGTCGAGAGGGCCATCGGAACCGCGCGCACCGGGTACGAGCAGCACGCGCTCCTGTACCTGGATCTCGATCAGTTCAAGATCGTCAACAACACCAGCGGTCACACCGCCGGTGACGAGCTGCTCAAACGCATCGCCGATGCCCTGACCCGTGAGCTTGCGGGAGAGACCGTGGCGGTGGCCCGGCTCGGCGGGGACGAGTTCGGCATTCTGGCGGAAGGCGTCACCACGGCCCGCGGCCGCGATCTCGCCAACCAGATTCTGAATACCATCCGCGCCGAGCGTTTCCAATGGGACGGCCGCATGTACACGCTGTCGGCCAGCATGGGTTTGGCGTTCATCGATCAATCCACCGACAACGTGGACACGGCCATGCAGTACGCCGACGAGGCCTGCTACGCCGCCAAGGACGCCGGCCGCAACCGGATGCAGGAGTACGAGCTCGGCGACACCGTGATACGCAACCGCCACGGCATCATGGAGTGGGTGACCCAGCTCGACAAGGCGCTCTCCGAAGACCGGCTGCTGCTCAACTGTCAGCGCATTGCGCCGGTGGATGGCGCGGGCGGCGGCGAGCCGCACTTCGAGATTCTGCTCACTATGATCGATGAGATGGGCGATACCATGCCGCCGGCGGAGTTCATCCTCGCCGCGGAAACCTACCAGCGCATGACGGCCATCGACCGCTGGGTCATCGAGCGGGTCTTCCGCTGGATGTCCGAGCACCGCGACAAGCTCGATGAGTTCGGCGGCTTCGCCATCAACGTGTCCGGGCACAGCGTCAACGACGAGACTTTTCCGGACTTCGTGCTCGAGCAGTTCTCGAAATCCCAGGCGCCGACCAGCAAGGTGTGCTTCGAGATCACCGAAACGGCCGCCATCGCCAATCTCGAGAACGCTCGGGAGTTCATGAACCGCATGAAGATCGTCGGGTGCCGTTTCTCCCTGGACGACTTCGGCACGGGCCTTTCTTCCTACTCCTATCTGCGCAACCTTCCGGTGGATTACGTCAAGATCGACGGCGTGTTCGTCAAGGACATCGTCCACAGCCCAGGCGACTACGCGGTGGTCCGCTCGATCAACGAGATCGGCCACTACATGGGCAAGCGAACCATCGCCGAGTACGTGGAGAACGACGCGGTGCTCGAACGCCTGAAGGAGATCGGCGTCGACTTCGTGCAGGGCTATCACATCGACAAGCCGACGCCGCTCGAGCAGCTCCGCGTCTGACCGCGGAGACTAGCGAGGTCAGTGCTTGCCGGGCGCCAGCTCCACGCCCCGGCGCTCGTACGTGATGTACGCTTGCAGCGCAACCATTCGCGGATCGTCCAGCGCCAGCGGCTCGCTTTCCAGCGGGTTCTGAATGCACCAGTTGATCATCTCGCCGAGCACCGCCACCTTGCCCAGTTGCTGCTGGAACTTCGGATAAGTCTCCGGGTGGGTGTTGCTGGCGTTCGGATGGCACTGATCGCAGCTCACCGTGTTCTTCGACTCGAGGCCCCCGTGGAAGAGCTGTTCTCCCTTCTTGACCACCGCCATGTATTCGCCGTTCCAACGTTCGAGGTCCGCTTTGGTGAACTCGTCGGCGACGGCCGAAGCGGCCACGAGCAGAAAGGTGATCAGAACGCCGGGCATCGTCGTGCGGCTGGTCATGTGAGACTCCCTCTTCAGTAGTGCTGCTGCGGCGGAATGCGCGCGTCTTCCGGCTGATAGCGGGTGTCCTCGGGCGCCCCGCGCCGGTTGTCGTAAGCGATGACTCGGTTGGTGTTGTCCGGCAGCGAGTAGTGCACGTCCAGGTGACCGCCGGTGTGCATGTCGATGAACTGCCAGCCCGTGGCATCGCGCTCGAAGAACGGATCCGCCCGGTTCATTTCTACGGTGAGCTTGGGCAGATGGCTTGCCTCCTGCACGTAGCTTTCGGGGTAAGGCCACGGCCATGCGGTGGCCATCACCGAGTGGAAGGTCATGTGGCCGATCTGGTTGTACTGGATCTGATGCACGTGGCCGTAGAGCACGGTGACGGTGGTGAAGCGCTTGAGCAGCGACTGCACCTGCTCGGCGTCGTCGGTCCAGAAATTCCAACCCTTGTAGATCTTCTGCAGCGGCGAGTGCGAGAGCACGATCAGCGGCGTGTCGCGGCGCACCGCGGTGAGGTCGTTTTTCAGCCACTCCCGCTGCTCGTCGCCCACCATGAAGGGCGAGCCCTGGGGGTTGTCCAGGCGCGCCATGGCCTTCATGCGGTCCATCCCCGTGGGCCACTTGTTGTGGGTCCAGTCGTGATCCGTGAGCACGCTGTTCAGCACAACGAAGTGCACGCCCTTGTGATCGAAGCTGTAGTGGTCGGGCCCCAGGCGCTTCTTCCAGTGCTCGCCGAGATCCAGGTAGTAGTCGTGCTCGCCCATAACGTAGTGCACGTCGCCGCGCAGCTTTCCCAAAATGTCGAGGCCGTGGTCGATCTCCTCGGCTTTGCCGAGCTGGGCGATGTCGCCGCCATAGAAAACGAAGTCCGGGCGCGGCGTCATGAGATTGGCCTCGGCCACCGCCTGGATCAGGCCGCGGTCCCAGTTGCGCACGAACTGGTTGCCTTTGACGTGGGTGATGTGCGAGTCGGAGATGTAGGCGAACCGGAAATTTTCCGGCGCCGAGTCGGCGAACGCCACCTCCACCAGAGTAAGCGGCAGCGCGCTGGCCGCAAGCGCAGCGCCGCCGGTCGTCATGAGCTGACGACGATTGATCGGCCCCATGTCATTGCCCTCCCTGTCGGTTCACACGGTCGGCTGCGGTCGCCTGCGCGGCTATTTCCGGGCTGGTCAGCGTCTCGAGAAAGGCCACCAGATCGGACTTCTGCTGATCCGACAGATTCAATGGACGGATACCCCCACTCAAGAACGGCGAAACCGGATCGTCCTCATGGACGCGGCCGCCGTTGTTGTAGAAGTTGACCATGTCCTCCAGGGTCTGCTGGCTGCCGTCGTGCATGTATGGCGCGGTCAGCGCGATGTTTCGCAGGGTGGGGGTCTTGAACGCCGAGATCTTGTTGACGTCTTCGGTGACGGCGAAACGGCCGAGCTCCGAGGCGTCGGGGTCGGAGAGAACCGTCTTGTCCACGTCCGCACCTTCCGCCTTGGCAGTCAGGAACTTCTGGGCGATCTCTTCCTCTCGGCCCTGGATGTTCTTGAAGCCCACGCCGATGTTGTGGAACCGGTTATCGGTGAACAACGCCTGATCCTGCTCGATCTGATGACAGGACACGCAACGCCCCTGGCCGGTGAACACCGCGAAGCCGCGCTTGGCGGCGTCGCCGATGGCGTCCTTGTCGCCGCCGAAGTGCCAGCGGTCGAAAGGCGATCCGCCCGCGACGATGGTGCGTTCGAAGCTGGCGATGGCCTTGGCGATGTGGTCGATGGTGATCTGCTCGGGCGTGACGCCGAACACCTCGCGAAACTGGCTGGCGTACTGTGGGTCTTCCCGCACCACCTTCAGCATCGGCTCGTAGCCGGGCAGGCCCCCCTCCACGGGATTCACCGGCGGCTGCTTGGACTGCCCTTCCAGGTCCGGCTCTCGGCCGTCCCAGAACAGGAGCTCCATGTAGGCCGCGTTGATCACCGTGGGGGCGTTGCGGGTGCCGTGCTGGCCGTGCACGCCCGTGGACACGGGCTTGGCGTCGGTGAACGCCTGGTCCTCCTCATGGCAGGTGGCGCAACTCACCGTGCCGTCGGCGCTGAACCGGCTCTCGTGGAACAACCGGTTGCCGAGGGCGATCTTCTGCGGCGTCTGCGGGTTGTCCGCGGGAACCGGCACCGGCCGGAGGCCGAGGGGCGGATCCGCCGCGACGCAGGTGCCCACCACGACCACCAGCGCAGCCGCGGCAGCGAAATGGAGTGATACGCGGTGCATCTTCCCTCCCGTTGCATCCATGCCAGCCGAACGTTAGCCCGGTGTCGGATATGAAGCCAATGGGGGGAGCTACGTACGGCGGGGTACGTACACGGGCGACTAGATTATAGGTACATATTGAAACTAAACGATAGGCATTCGCATTCGCGTACAGTAGAATTTCTCACTGGATCATCGGTACAGGAGCTGGACAGATTCATGCCACCAACGATGCGTGCCGTGGTGACGGCGACGGCACTGCTCATCGCTGGCCAGGGTCAGGCGGATGAGAGCCTGCTCGGCCACGTGGAGGGCTCCGAAACCCTGCCAGCCGGAAGCTGGGAGCTCGATCAGACGCTCAACAGCCGGCGCGACAAGGGTGTCGGCCACTACCGAGCCCTGGACAGCACGACCGAGATCGAATACGGGGTCACCAGTCGCCTCAGCGTTAGCGGCGCCGTCAAGGCCATGTCCATCGACACCCGTGGGATCCTCATCGACGGCTACGTTCCCGGTGACCGTGACTTCGGCCTGAAGCTCGCGGGAGCCGAAGCCGAGCTGAAGTACAACTTCCTGAGCCCCGCGCTGGACGATTTCGGCCTATCCGGCGCGTGGTCCCTTGACTACCTGCGCATCGATCCCCACTCGGGTCAGGACAAGAAGGTGGTGTCCCTGGACTCCCGGCTGCTGGCCCAGAAGTACTTCCTGCAGGGTCAACTCGTGTGGGTGGGTAATCTCGGTATGGAGGCAACGTACGCCCGGCGCGAGCCAATCGACAATCTGCCGGAAGGCTTCGACTGGCCCACGAATCCGGAAATGGAGATCGAGCTGGCACTCGGCACGGGGGTCAGCTACCGCTTTGCGCCCAGCTGGTTCGTCGGTCTGGAGACCCGCTACGAGACCGAGTTCGAGACCGACATCGGCCAGGAGCGCTGGACGGTGTTCGCTGGACCGACGCTGCACTACGCGTCCCGTGGCTGGTGGGCCACATTGAACTGGTTTCGTCAGCTCGACGGCGGCGGTGAGGTAGCGAGCCCAGGCGACGACCTGCACCTGGTGGAGAAGACCCGCCAGGAGCTGATGCTCGTGATCGGCTTCGATTTCGCGGCGGAGTGACGCTATGGATCATCGCTTCGCCGCCGCCGCGGGCCTGCTCCTGGCCGCCATCCTGGCGGCTGCGCCCGCCGCCCATGCGGTAGATTACCTCGGTATTCCCGAGGCCGAGCAGTCGCTGTTTCACGAGGCAGACGCCTTCGTGGAACGTCCCATCCAGCTGACGGACGACGACAAGGACGGAGATCCGCCGCCGCGCGGGGACGCGACAACGCGAGAACGTGCAACGCGCCTGGCAGGCGCTCGAACACGGCAGGACCCTCGGCTGGATGATCATCGACGACGTCATCGGCAAGCACGAGTTCATCACCTACGCCATCGGCGTGTCGCCCCGGGGCAAGGTGCTCGGGCTGCAGATCCTGAGCTATCGCGAGACCCACGGCGGAGAAATTCGCCGGCAAAGCTGGCGCAGCCAGTTCGTCGGCAAGAGCGGTGAGGATCGCCTCCGTCTCGGCAAGGACGTCGACAACATCAGCGGCGCCACCCTGTCGTGCCGCAACGTCACCGACGGGGTGAAGCGTCTGCTGGTCATCTGGGACATGAAGCTGAAAGGCGCGCCGTGACACTGCGGCCGGAGACTCCGCGGCCAATGCCCCAGTACCCGCGCTGGTTCTTCGCGGCCGCTGGTGGTCGTGCTCGCAGTGCTGGTGGCGAGCGGCGTGCTGCTGATCCCGGACATGCTCGAGATGCGCCTCGACTGGCCGTCGCCCGTGGTGGTGGCCGGTGACGTGCGGCTCGGCAGCGCCGCCGCCCACAGCCTCGCCGGGATGATTACCGTGGGGCTGGCGGGCGCTCTGTCCACTCATCACGCACGCAGCGGCTGGCTGCGCCGCCGCAATCATGCCAGCGGCATCCTCATGATCGCGCTCGTCCTGGCGCTGGTGGTGACGGCCGTTGGCATTTATTACCTGGGCGACCCGGGCTGGAGCCGCAGCGCCAGCGCCAGCCACGCGCTGCTCGGCCTGTTCGTCACGGCGGTGTTCGCCTGGCATCACGTCAACGGCCGGCGTCTGCGTCGGGCCCGATAGCCAGATACTATCAATCGAATTCATCAAAACGATTGGATCTATCAATCGCAGGCTCCTACCATGCGCGCCGTGTGGAAATTTCGCTGAATCAGGAGCGACAGATGTCCTTGATCAATACCGAAGTGAAGCGCTTCAGGGCGCAGGCGTTCAGGAACGGTGACTTCATGGAGGTCACCGACGCGGACCTCCGCGGCCGCTGGTCCGTGGTGTTCTTCTATCCGGCCGACTTCACCTTCGTGTGTCCCACGGAGCTGGAAGACCTGGCCGATCATTACGACCAGCTGACGGCGATGGGCGTGGAGGTCTACAGCGTCTCCACCGACACCCATTTCGCCCACAAGGCCTGGCACGACACGTCACCGGCCATTGGCAAGATCCGCTTCACCATGGTGGGTGATCCCACCGGGCAGATCAGCCGCAACTTCGGCGTGCTGATCGAAGACGAGGGCGTGGCCGACCGCGGCACGTTCGTCGTCGATCCGGACGGGCGGATCCAGATCCTCGAGATCAACGCTGGCGGCGTGGGCCGGCATGCCGGTGAGCTGCTCCGCAAGATCAAAGCGTCGCAGCACGTGGCCGCCCATCCGGGCGAGGTCTGCCCGGCCAGGTGGAAGGAAGGCGAAGCGACGCTGTCGCCCTCGCTGGATCTGGTCGGGAAAAATTGACATGTTGGACGACAAGCTCAAAGACCAGTTGACGACGTATCTGGAGAAGGTGACCCGGCCGGTGGAGCTGGTGGCATCCTTGGACGACGGCGAAGCGTCCCACCGGCTCGCCGCGCTGCGGGGGGTCATGGCAGTGCCGGCCGTGTTTCTGAACGGTGAGCCGTTCGATCAAGGCCGCATGGCCCTGGAGCAGATCGTCGGCAGGCTCGATACCGGCAGCGCCGACTGGCTGCGCGCCCGCGAGCCGTTCGACGTGCTGATGGTGGGAGGCGGACCCGCCGGTGCGGCCGCCGCCGTCTATGCGGCGCGCAAAGGCATCCGCACTGGCGTCGCTGCCGAGCGTTTCGGTGGCCAGGTGCTGGATACCCTGGCCATCGAAAACCTGGTCTCGGTACCCGCCACCGAAGGGCCCAGGCTCGCCGCCACGCTGGAAGCGCACGTCCGGCAGTACGACGTGGACGTCATGAACCTGCAGCAGGCGCAGGCGCTGGTGCCGGCGGCGGAGGCGGGCGGAGTGCACGAGGTCCGGTTCGCCGGCGGCGGTTCGCTGCGGGCCGAGTACCAGAACCGGGGCGTCGCCTACTGCCCGCACTGCGACGGGCCACTGTTTCGAGGTAAACGGGTGGCGGTGATCGGCGGCGGCAACTCCGGTGTGGAAGCTGCAATCGATCTGGCTGGCATTGCCGGGCACGTCGCCGTGCTCGAGTTCGATCCGAAGCTCCGCGCGGACGCGGTGCTGCAAGAGCGGCTCGTCGCGCTGCCCAACGTGCAGGTCGTGACCTCGGCCCGCACCACCGAGATCCACGGGGACGGCGAGCGGGTGACCGGTCTCTCCTACGTGGACCGCGCCGTGGACCGCGCGGACGACAAGCCGCACCACGTGCCTCTGGAGGGCGTGTTCGTGCAGATCGGTCTTGTCCCCAACAGCGAGTGGCTGCGCGGCACGCTGGCGCTCAGCGAACGCGAGGAGATCGAGGTGGATGCCCACGGCGCCACGTCCGCCCCCGGCGTCTTCGCCGCCGGCGACGTCTCCACCGCGCGGTTCAAGCAGATCGTCACCGCCATGGGGGACGGGGCCAACGCGGCGCTCAGCGCCTTCGAGTATCTGATCCGCGCGCCTCGGTCAGGCTGTTACCCGGCCCCGGCACCCGGCAGCGACTCGCGCCAGCTCAACGCCAGCTCGATCTCGCTGCCGAAGTCGACGCGCAGCCGGGCGTTGGCGGCGGACTCCTCCTCGGCGCTGAATGGCTGAGCGTCGTTTTTGGCATCGCGACCGGTGCGGCGGGCGAGCGCCGCCTCGACGCTCGCGGGGGCGAGATCCATCCGCAGGGCCTCCGCTGCACGGGCGGTGACCGCAGCGGCATCCCGGCGCAGCTCGGTGGCGGTGAATCGCGCGGAAGCGGCCGTGGCGCGATCGGTGGCAGTGGCATCGAGCGCGTGCTTCTGGCCGTCGAACGCCACGACCAGCAGTCGCAGCACCTGTTGCATCGGCGACAACGCATCCCGTTCGACCTGCGCCAGCAGATCAGTGTCGGCATTGCCCGTTGCCGCCAGGTGATTCAGCAGGTTCAGGCAGTATCTGATCCGCGGCCGGCCGCCGCGCAGCACGGCCAGCAGATAGTCCTCGAGTGCGCCTTCCAGAGTGACCCAGGTGAACGCCGGCGATGCGGCGAGCAGCTCCGGCAAGAGGGTGTTTGCCCAGTTGGACGGCTTCACGAACGCGGCGCTTCCGGGGAACGCTTTGCGGTACTGGCCGAGCACCAGGCGAAGCAGCGCCGGCCAGCGGTCACCGCTTTGGGCCAGCGTGTGGCGCCGCGCCTGCAGGGTCGCCAGCTCCACCAGCGGCTGGGGTTCGCGGTAGCCGAAGCCTTCGCCGGTGCCGTCCAGCAGCCGCGACAGGAGTGTGGAGCCGCAGAACGACGTGTGGATCAGCAGCCGGTCGGGCGGCGGCGCTGCTGCGGCGCGTGCGTCCAGCGCCTCGTCGATGGCGATGGTCCGGGGCGCCGAGCCGGCGCCGATGGGAGAACGGCCGTCGAGAAACGCCGCGCCGCGCAGTTCCCGCTCGCTGCTGCGGATGAAAACCAGCTCCAGGCGGTGGGCGTTCACCGAAGCGAGGAACCATGCCGGGTCGGACAGCAGATCTTCCGCGGCCATGGGATGCTCCCGATTCAGGTGGCGAGCAGAAACTCCAGCAACGCCTTCTGGCTGTGAAGCCGGTTGCCGGCCTCCTGCCAGACGACCGAGCGCGAGTCGTCCAGCAGGTTCTCGCTCACTTCCTCGCCGCGGTGCGCGGGCAGGCAGTGCATGAACAGCACCTCGGGCGGTGCGTGGTCGAGCAGCGCCTCGTTGACCTGGAACGGCGCGAAGATCCGGCGCCGTTCGGCAGTTTCGGCTTCGTGCCCCATGGACGACCAGACGTCGGTGACCACGAGGTCGGCGCCTTCCACGGCTTCCCGGGCGGTCTCGACCACGGTCACGCCGTTGCTGCCGGCCAGCATCGGCGGATCCGGACGATAGCCGTCCGGGCAGGCGATCTTCAGCTGAAAGCCCCATTGCCGGGCGGCGTTCACGTAGGAGTGGCACATGTTGTAGCCGTCGCCGACGAAGGCCACCGTTCGCCCGGTGATGGGACCGCGCAGCTCCTCGAAGGTCTGCACGTCGGCGAGCAGCTGACACGGGTGATAGCGGCAGGTCATGGCGTTGATCACCGGCACCCGGGAGGCGGCGGAGAAGCGCACGACGTCGTCGTGGCTGCGGGTGCGGATGGACACCACGTCTACCATCTCGGAGAGTACCTTGGCCGTATCTTCTATGGGCTCGCCGCGGCCGAGTTGAGTGTCGTCGGGGGTCAGCACGATGGCGTGCCCGCCCAGCTGATGCATGCCGGCTTCGAACGCCACCCGGGTACGGGTGCTGTTCTGCTGGAAGATCATTGCGAGGGTGCGGCCCTTCAGCGGCTGGTGCAGGGTGCCGTGCCGCTGCAAGGTCTTCAGCTCATGGGCGCGGCCCACCACGGCAGCGAGCTCGTCGGGGCTCAAATCCAGCAGGGACAGGAAATCACGCTTGGCGGAAACGCCCATTGCGGCAACCCCCATTGCGGCAAACCGATGGTGTTCAGGCGGCGATGACGCGGCACAGCCGCCCGACGACCTCGTCCGCCTCGTCGTCGCTCATGGTGAGCGGCGGCAGCAGCCGGACCACGTTGTCACGGGTGACGTTGATCAGCAGCCCGGCGTCGAGGGCCTGCTGCACCAGATGGCCGCACGGCTCGCTCATCTCGATGCCGATCATGAGCCCCTTGCCGCGCACCTGACGGACGCGGTTGTCACCTTTCAGGCGGTCGCGTAGGGCGCCGACGATGCGGTCTCCCAGAGCCGCGGCACGGCTGAGCAGCCCGTCCTGCTCGATTACGTCGAGCACGCCGTTGGCGGTCGCGCAGGCAAACGGATTGCCGCCGAACGTGGAGCCGTGGTTGCCGGGCGCAAAGGTTTCCGCCGCCTCGCCGCGGGCGAGGCACGCGCCGATGGGCACGCCGTTGCCCAGGCCCTTGGCGGTGGTCACCACGTCCGGAAGGATGTCCGTGTGCTGATAAGCGAAGAAGCGTCCGGTACGGCCGTTGCCCGTCTGCACCTCGTCCAGCATCAGCAGCCACGCCTCGGCGTCGCAGATGCGGCGCAGCTCCACCAGATAGTCGTCGTCCGGAACGATGATGCCGCCTTCGCCGAGCACGGGCTCCACCAGTACCGCCGCTACCTCGTTGATGTTGGCGGCAATCTGCCGCACCGCGTCCAGGTCGCCGTACGGCGCCCGCACGAAGCCGCCCACCAGCGGCTCGAAGCCGGCCTGCACCTTGCGGCTGCCGGTGGCTGACAGAGTGGCCATGGTGCGGCCGTGAAAGCTCCCCTCCATGACGATCACGGTGGGCTTGCCGAGCCCGCGGCCGTGGCCGTACAGGCGGGCGATCTTGATGGCGGCTTCGTTGGCTTCGGCGCCGCTGTTGCACAGGAACACCCGTTCCATGCCGGACAGCGCGCAAAGGCGATCAGCCAGTCGCTCCTGCTCGGGGATACGGTAGAGGTTGGACGTGTGCAGGAGCTTGGCTGCCTGCTCCGATATCACCCGGGTCAGGTGCGGATGGGCGTGACCAAGGCCGCACACGGCGATGCCGGCGAGGGCGTCGAGGTAGCGCTTGCCGTTGGTGTCCTCGAGCCAGCTCCCGTCGCCGCGCACGAAAGCGACGTCCAGGCGCTTGTAGGTGTTCATGAGATGGGTCATGTAGCTTTTCCTTGCCGGCGCCCTCGCACTCCTTGCCGGCGCCCTCGCGCTCCTTGCCGGCGCCCTCGCGCTCCTTGCCGGCGCCCTCGCGCTCCCCAGAAACGACGACAGGCAGCGGGTGCTGCCTGGAAAAGCGCGAAATCGTACTTCAGCGTGGAGTGGAGTTCAACGCTTTTCGGCGGCGCGCAACGCCGTGTCCAGACGGGCGAGCCCCTGGTCGAGCAGACCGCGTGGACAGGCGAAGTTGAAGCGGACGAAGCCGTCGCCGCCGAACGCCGCGCCGTCCGAGAGCCCGAGGCCGTGCTGCTCCAAGTACGCGCCCGGACGGTCGAGCCCGAGGTCGCGAACGTCGAGCCAGGCCAGATACGTCGCTTCCACCGGAGTCATCCGGGCGCCGGCCACCGCCTGGAGCCTGGCGTGGTTGCCGCGCAGGTAGTCGAGGAGCGCCGGTACCCACGGCCCTTCGTCGGCGAAGGCCGCCTGCGAGGCGGCGAACTCCAGAGGACCGACGCTCGGCACCAGCCCCGCCTGGGCCTCCTTGAATCGGCGGCGCAGATCGGCATCCGGGATGACGGCGACGCCGCAGCCGAGACCGGGAATGTTGTAGGTCTTGGTGGCCGCGTACAGGCTGATGGTGCGCCGGGCGATCTCGGGCGACAGGCTCGCCACCGGCACGGTGACGCGCAGACTCGTCCAGCACGAGCTGACAATGGATCTCGTCCGAGCACAACACCAGGTCGTGGCGGAGGCACAGCTCGGCGACGGCGGCGAGCTCGCCCTCGCTGTAGGCGCGCCCCGTCGGGTTCTGGGGGTTGCACAGCAGCAGGATGCGGGACTCGGCGGTGACGGCACGCTCGAGCGCATCGAAGTCCATGACCCAGCGATTGCCGTCCTTGACCAGCGGCACGTGCACGGCGACTCTGACCCGTGTTGTGGGGCACGGCCAGGAACGGGTAATAGACGGGGGTCGGGATCACCACCGCGCCGCCCGGGGCCGCTGCCGCGCGCGCCGCGAGATTGAAGCCCGTCACCACGCCCGGCAGCCAGACCAGCCACGACGCCGGTACCGGCCAGCGGAAGTGACGTTCCAGCCAGCCCTGGAAGGCCTCGGTCAGCGCGGCGGGCGGACGGGTATAGCCCGCCACCCGGTGGTCGAGCCGGCGCTGCACGGCGTCGTGGATGAAGTCGGGCATGGCGAAGTCCATGTCCGCCACCCAGAACGGCAGAACGTCGGTGCCGGCGTACTTGTCCCACTTGCTGCTCGAGGTGCCGCGCCGGTCGATGATGCTGTCGAACGGGCCGGATGCCGATGCCATGCAGTTTCCTCTATCGCCTGAATTACCCGCCCTATCCGCTGCCGGGCGCGATCTGTACAATCGGTGACCATAGTTTAATCGGGTACAGTGGAGAATTCGCATGAGCGAAGACATTCTCGACACCATCCGCGAGCAGATCGAGAACAACCCCATCATCATCTACATGAAGGGGTCCCCGGCGGCGCCGCAGTGCGGATTTTCCGCGCAGACGGTGCAGTGCCTCGCATCCTGCGGTGAGCGGTTCGCCTACGTCGACGTGCTGGCTCACCCGGAGATCCGCTCCAGCCTGCCGAAATACGCCGAGTGGCCGACGTTCCCTCAGCTCTACGTCAAGGGTGAGTTGGTCGGCGGCTGCGACATCGTCACCGAGATGTACGAGAGCGGCGAGCTGCAGACCCTGGTCAAGTCGGCGTCGGAGGCCGAGTCCGAATAGCTACGGGCGGCGCGCCTCCCAGGCGTTGACGATCGCGCAGAACAGCTCAGCGGTGCGATTGGCGTCGTACAGCGCGCTATGGGCCTGGTCCCGGTCGAAGCCGATGTCGGCCCGGGCGCACGCCTCGCTCAGCACGGTGTGACCGTATGCCACGGCCGCCAGCGACGCGGTGTCGATGAACGAGAACGGGTGGAATGGATTACGCTTGACGCGGGTTCGCACCAGCGCCCGGTTCAGAAACTGCTGATCGAAGGCCGCGTTGTGGGCCACCAGGATCGCTCGCTGGCAGCCTTCGCGCTTGATGGCATGGCGCACCAGCCGGAAAAGCTCGCGTAGCGCCTCGGCCTCCGCCACTGCTTCGCGGGCGGGGTCCTGCGGGTCGATGCCGGTGACCTTCAGCGCGGCAGGATTCAGCACCCCGCCCGGATACGGATGCACGGCACGCCGCCAGCGCTCCGCCGGCTCCAGCCGCTCGCCCGCGAAGCGCACGTGCACCGCGGCCATCTCCAATATGGGATTGCTTTCGGGGTCGAAGCCGCCGGTCTCCAGGTCCACCACCACCGGAAGAAACCCGCGAAACCGCTCCGACATCCTGCGCCCTGTGGGCGACGTGCGTTCCGGCAGAACCATCGCGGCACGATATCACAGCGACGGTGTCCGTGACCGGGCGCACACTCGAGGAACGTCGGAAAGCGTATCATCGCGCCGGTGCCGCCGGGTAGGTCTGATCGCCCTGCGGCGCGAGGCTCGAACGACGGTGGAAGGGACGACCATGGGCGAGTATCAGGTGCTGTTCAGCGGGGAGATCGCCCGCGGCAGCGACATGGACGAGGTTCGGGCGAAGCTTGCCCGGGAGCTCGGTATCGACGACCGCAAGGCGCGGGCGCTGTTCTCCGGCCGCACGGTGGTGATTCGAAGTCAGATCGACGAGGCGGAGGCCCGCGAGCTGCAGGGGCGGCTGGCCGATCTCGGCGCCGTCTGCCGCATCAAATCCCTGGCGGCGCCGAAGTCTCTGGACACACAGATCGACAAGGACGCCCTGCGCATGGAGGGCAACCCCGACCACACTCTGAAGGACATTACGGCCGCCCACGTGGAGTGTCCTCGCTGCGGCCATCTCCAGCTCGAAGCCAGCCACTGCACCCGCTGCGGCATCGACATCGGGGCGGCGCTGGTGCAGAAACGCAAGGAAGATCTGCTCATCGAGAAGAAGATCCGGCAGCTGCGTGCCAGCCGCACCACCGCGCCCGGCACGGCGGCATCCGAGGCATCCGAGGAAGCCGCCGCGCACCCCGCGCCCATCCACAGTGAGCCCCGGGAACCACGCAAACGGAGCGGTTTCGTCCGCGAGCTGTTCCGCCGCTCCTGACCGTGGAAGCGGCGGATCCCAGAGCCCCCATCGGCGTCTTCGACTCCGGCATGGGCGGCCTGACGGTGCTGGAAGCGCTGCGCCGCAGCCTGCCCGGCGAGAGCTTTCTCTACCTCGGTGACACCGCCCGCCTGCCGTACGGAACGAAGAGCCCGGCCACTGTGGAACGTTACGCCGTTCAGGCCGCGAGAATTCTCGTGGAACGGGGCGTGAAGGCGTTGGTGATCGCCTGCAACACCGCGTCCGCCGTGGCGCTGCCCGCGCTTCAGGCCCAGTACCGCTCGCTGCCGGTGTATGGCGTGGTGCAGCCCGGCGCCCGGGCGGCGGCAGCGGTGGCGGAGCAGGGGAGGGTGCTGGTGCTCGCCACCGAGAGCACGGTTCGCGGCGGCGCTTACCAGCGGGCACTGCTCGGCCTGCGGCCGGGGCTCACGGTGCTGGCGCGGCCGTGTCCGCTGCTGGTGACCCTGGCCGAGGAGGGCCGTCACCAGGGCGCGCTGGTGGACCTGGCGCTGCGGGAATATCTGCATGGCGTGCTGTCGCCCCGTCACCGCGTGAGCCAGCCTCGCGGGGTGACGGCCGTGCTCCTCGGCTGCACGCACTTTCCGGTATTCAGGCCGTCGTTGGAACGGGTGCTGGCGGCCGCGGGGCTGGCGGCCACGGCGGTGGTGGATTCCGCCGAGACCACCGCGGCGGCGGTGGCCGCGGAGCTGGCCGCCGGGCGATTCGCCGCGGCGCCGGCCGGTGCCGGGGCGGCGCTCGCTCTGATGGCCACCGACGGCCGCGAACGTTTTCGTCGGGTGGGCGCCTACTTCCTCGGCCACCCCATCGATCATGTCGAGCTGGTGGACCTGTAGCTGCGGGCGCGAGACCGTGCGCTCGCTGAGTCCTACGAATCGGTCTTGTGCCGGTATTCGCAGAGATCTTCGATGACGCAGGCGCCGCAGCGCGGCGTGCGCGCCACGCACACGTAGCGGCCGTGCAGGATCAGCCAGTGGTGGGCGTCGTGCTTGTACTCGTCGGCAACGAACCGCTCCAGCTTGTCTTCCACCTGACGTACGTTCTTGCCCGGGGCGAGGCCCGTGCGGTTGCACACCCGGAAGATGTGGGTATCGACGGCGATGGTGGGGTGGCCGAACGCCGTGTTCAGGATCACGTTCGCCGTTTTGCGGCCGACGCCCGGCAGGGCCTCCAGCGCTGCCCGATCCTCGGGCACCTGGCCGCCGTGCTGCTCGATCAGCATCTGCGACGTGCGCACGATGTTCTCGGCCTTGGTGTTGAACAGACCGATGCTCTGGATGTAAGGCTTCAGCCCCTGCACACCCAGGTCGCGAATGGCTTCGGGTGTGCTGGCGTGGGCGAACAGCACCTTGGTCGCCTTGTTGACACCGACGTCGGTCGCCTGCGCCGACAGGATGACGGCCACCAGAAGCTCGAACGGGCTCGCGTAGCTGAGCTCGGTGGTGGGGCTGGGGTCGGCGGCTTTCAGGCGTTCGAAGATCTGACGGCGTTTTTCCTTGTTCATGAATCGGCTTCCCTTCCACCTCGTCGACGATTGCGGATGGCGTTGCCTGTCGCCAGCATCAGGCCGGCAATGATGAACGCCCCGGGCGGCAGGGCGGCGATCAACAGGCCGCGCTGCTCGCCAGGCAGCGACAGGGCCCAGCCGTCAGCGACGGGGCCGAGCAGAGCTGACATTCCCGCGAACACCGTGCCGTGGCCGAGCGCTTCGCGGACGACGCCGAGGGCGAGCAGCGCGACGGCGAAGCCGGCGGCAGTGCCGAGGCCGTCGAGCAGCGACGGCCATACCGGGTTGCGGCTCGCAAACGACTCCGCTCTGCCGAGAATCATGCAGTTGGTGACGATGATCTGCACGAACAGGGCGATGCGCAGATAGACGTCGAAGGCATAAGCCTCCATGAGCATCACCGCGCACGTGGTGAAGGTGGCGACCACCAGCACGAACGCCGGCAGGCGCACGAAGGCGGGGATGAACCGGCGCAGTGCCGAGATCGCCACGTTCGAGCCGACCAGCACGCCGGCGCTGGCCAGCGCCAGAGCCAGGGCGTTCACCGCGCTGTTGCTGACTGCCAGCAGCGGACAGAGGCCGAGAAGCTGCACCCAGGCGGGGTTGCGGCGGACGATTCCCTCGGTGACCGTGCTCACGGGCTGCACGCCAGCGCCGGCCGTTCGAGTCCCGCCGCCAGCGAGCGGCTGAGCGCCCGGCTGGTGATGGTGGCACCGGAGACGCCGTCCACGTGCGCCAGCTCGGCGGCGTTGGCGCCGTTCAGCGAGGCCATCCAGCCGCGGGTGGGGTGATCGAGGAAATCGGCGATGCCGGGCGTCTCCTGATGGGCGACAATTCGCACGCCGTCGAGCACGGCTTGCTTCCCCGACAGGTCGGCGGCGGCCAGCCAGCGGATATCGCCGCCGTAGCCGCGCGCCGTGCCGCGCATCAGGGCGCGTCTGTGGCTGTGGCCGTGGCCGCTGCCGTCGCAGAGCAGGGCGACGTCGCTGTCGCCGAACCGGGTCGCGGCGGCGAGCCGCGCGCTGCCGGTCAGCTCGACGAGCGTGTGCTGGAAACGGCGGGTGCGGTTTTCCTTGACGCGCTCGCTGGTGAGAGCCGCGGTGGCCGCGATCAGCGCGCCGCACGCCGCCACCAGACCCAGGAATGCCAGCACCGAGCGGATCATGCCGTCAACCGCGGGCGGCGACCAGCCGCCGATCCAGCCACGGGCTGGCGGCGTTGGCCAGCAGGATGCCGAAGGCGAGGCCGTCCGGATAGTTGCCGAACGCCCGCACCACGAACGCCATGGCGGCGATGATCGCGCCGTAGACCAATTGTCCGCGATGGGTCGCGGGGTGGGTGACCGGGTCGGTGGCGAAGAAGAACGCGGCCAGGCAGGTGCCGCCAGAAAACCAGTGAAAGAACGGCGAGCCGACGCTCGCCGAGCTGCCGTTGTCGTAGCCGAGCGCCGCCAGCAGCCCGAGGGTACCGAGGAGGGCGGCGGGTACCCGCCAGGCGATGAGCCGCCGCCAGGCCAGGGCGAGGCCGCCGGCCAGGAAGGCGGCGTTGATCCACTCCCATGCATAGCCGCCGAGGGTGCCGAAGCCGAGCTGCCGCGACCAGATCTCGGCAATGGTGTGCCCTTCCCGGTGCCGCAGGGTGGTGAGCGCGGTGGCGGCCGTCATGCCGTCCACCGGCACCGGCCAGGTACCCACCGCGGCCGGAAACGACACCAGCACGATGGCGTAGCCCACCACCGCCGGATTGAACGGGTTGCCGCCGAGTCCGCCGTAGGCATGCTTGCCGAGACCGACTGCGGCCGCGACTGCCAGCGCCAGCACAGCGAAACCGGACGCGGGCGGCAGAGCCAGGGTGAGCAGGCTGCAGGTCACCAGGGTGCTGCAGTCTTCCAGCGCCGGGCGCACCGGCCGGCCCTGCAGCGCCAGCGCGGCCGCCTCCACGGCGAGACCGACGACCGCGGCGAAGGCCAGGCGCGGCAGGTAGAGGTCTCCGTAGAAATTCAACAGCACCGCCAGCCCGGGCACGAGCGCGGCCAGCACGCTGAGCATGACCTGGCGCGTCGTCAGCGCAGCCACGGTCGGTCACCGCCGGTCTCCAGTCGTGCCCGGCGGCGGGATTCCCAGGCCCGGCCGCGGGCTTCCTTGCGCTGCTCGTGAGCCTGGTAACGGCGCCGGGCGTCGGCAGCTTCCCGATCCGCGGCGGCGCGGCTCGCGAGCGCCTGGCGGCCGCGGGTGAACGCGGCCAGCAGGTCGATGTTGCTGGGGCAGGCCTGGTTGCAGCGCCCGCACTCGATGCACGCGTCGAGGCCTCGCTGCGCGGCCTCGTCCACGGCGCCGGCGGCCGCGTACCAGTAGAGCTCCTGAGGCAGCAGGTTCTCGGGACATTCGTCCTGACAGGCGCCGCAGCGGATGCACGCAAGCTCCGGCGCCTCGGGCTCGCGATTGCGCGGCCTCGCCAGGATCTTCAGTGGCCGCGCGGCCACCGGCACCGCCACCTCGTCCATGCGAATGCAATCCACCGGACACGGCGGCAGACACAGCCCGCAGCCCGTGCAGCGCTCTTCCAGCACGGTGTGCATGAGCTGAGGCGCGCCGACAATGGCGTCCACGGGGCAGGCTTCCACGCAACGAAAGCAGCCGATGCAGGCGGCCTCGTCGATGCGCGCCACCTGAGGAGGCGGCTCGCCCGGCGGCGGGCCCGGTGGCCGGTCCAGAAGCCGCGAGAGCGCTCGCTGGGTCTCCTCGCCGCCGGGAGGACACAGATTCAGCGCCTCGCCGCCGGCGACCGCTTGCGCGTAGGGGCGACACCCCGGGTAGCCGCACTGGGCGCATTGGGTTTGCGGGAGCAGAGCGTCGATGGCATCCACCAGCGGCGCCTCGTTCACCGGCAGGCGCGTCTCTGCCCAGATCAGCAGCGCGGCGAGCACGGCGGCCACGGCCAGCAGCACGGCGACGATGGCCGCGGGCTCGCCCATCATCCGGCGAGGCCCGCGAAGCCCATGAAGCCGAGCGACAGAATGCCGGCGGTGACCAGCGCGATTGGTGCACCGCGGAACGCCGCCGGCACCGGGGCGTGGTCCAGCCGCTCGCGCATGGCGGCGAACAGCACCATGACCAGGGCGAAGCCCAGGGCGGCGCCCATGGCGTAGACCACGGTCTGCAGGAAGCCCATGCCCTGGCCCACCGCCAGCAGCGCCACCGCCAGCACCGCGCAGTTGGAGGTGATCAGCGGCAGATAGATGCCGAGCACCTGGTGCAGCAGCGGGTGGGTGGATCGGAGCAGCCGCTCGGTGAATTGCACTACCCCGGCGATGACGACGATGAACACCACGATGCGCAGGAATTCGAGGTGCAGGGGTGTCAGCAGGCCGTAGTAGAGCAGGTAACTCACCGCCGCCGCGGTGGTCAGCACGAACGCGGTGGCGAGGCCCATGGCCAATGCCGGCTGGTATTGGCGGGTGACGCCCATGAACGGGCACAGGCCCAGGAACTGCGCCAGCACGAAGTTGTTCACCAGCAGGGCGCCGATGAGTGTCGGTCCTAACTCGCTCATAATCGCCGCAGGAGCGATCGCAACAATCGCAATCAGCGCACCATCATTCCCGGCTCGGCGCCGCTGTCCGGGCTCAGCAGGAAGATGTCGCTGCCGCCGGGCCCAGCCGCCAGCACCATGCCCTCCGACACGCCGAAGCGCATCTTTCGCGGTGCCAGGTTGGCCACCACCACCGTCAGGCGGCCCACCAGGTCCTCGGCCCGGTACGCTGTCTTGATGCCGGCGAATACCTGGCGCCGGCCGCCGTCGCCGAGGTCGAGGGTGAGCCGCAACAGCTTGTCGGCGCCTTCCACCGGTTCCGCTGCGGCCACCCGGGCAACGCGCAGGTCCACCTTCGCGAAGTCGTCGATGGAGATGAACTCGTCTTCGCGCACGCCGTCTGCCGGAGTGGTCTCGCGGCTCGCCGCCACCAGCGCGTCCACGCGCTCCTTCTCCATACGCGCGAACAAAGGCTTGAACGGGGCGATGCGATGGCCGAGCAGCGGCGCGTCCAGGTCCGCCCAGGCGAACGCAGGAACCTGGAGAAACGTCGCGGCATCCCGCGCCATACGCGGCAGGATCGGCGCCAGATAGACGGCCAGCACCCGGAACAGATTGATGCCCTGACTGCACACCGCCTGCACCTGATCGCGTTTCTCGGGATCCTTCGCCAGGGTCCACGGTGCATGGTTCGCCACGTACTGATTGGCGAGGTCGGCAAGGGCGGTGATCTCCCGGACCGCGCGGGCGGTGTTGCTGGCCTCGAAGTGATCCGCGATGGAACCACGGGCATCGACGAACGTCCGCCAAAGCGCCTCGTCGTGCAGCGTGTCCGCGAGCCGGCCGTCGAACTGCCTGGTGATGAAGCCAGCGCACCGGCTGGCGATGTTCACCACCTTGCCCACGAGGTCGGAATTCACCCGCTGCACGAAGTCGTCGAGGTTGATGTCCATGTCGTCGACGGTGCCGTTCAGCTTGGTGGCGTAGTAATAGCGCAGGTACTCAGGGTCCAGGTGCTCGAGATACGTCGACGCATTGATGAACGTGCCCCGCGACTTGGACATCCGGGTGCCGTTGACGGTGATGAAGCCGTGGGTGTGGATGCGGGTGGGCGTGCGGAAGCCCGCGCCGTCGAGCACCGAGGGCCAGAACAACGCGTGGAAGTTGATGATGTCCTTGCCGATGAAGTGGTGCACTTCGGTCTCCGCCCGGGCAGCGGCGCCGGCGTCCCAGAAGTCGTCGAACGATACCTCTTTGTGACGGTTGGCGTAGTCACGAAAGCTCGCCATGTAGCCGATGGGGGCGTCCATCCACACGTAAAAGTACTTGTCCGTAGTCCCCGGGATGACGAAGCCGAAATACGGCGCGTCGCGGGAGATGTCCCACGCTTTGAGGCCGGCGTCGAGCCATTCCTTCAGCTTGTTGGCCACCTCCGGCTGCACGGTGCCGCTGCCGAGCCAGGTTTCGAGAAAATCCTGGTAGCGGGGCAGGTCGAAGAAGTAGTGCTCTGAGCGTGCGAGCACCGGGGCCGACCCGGACAGGGTGGAGTAGGGGTTCTTCAGCTCCGTAGCATCGTACGTTGCGGAGCAGACGTCGCAGTTGTCGCCGTGCTGGTCTTCCGCGCCGCACATCGGGCACACGCCTTTGACGAAGCGGTCGGCGAGGAAGAGCTTGCGCTCCGGATCGTAGAGTTGCTCGACTTCCTCAGTGAAGATCAGGCCGCGATCGTTCAGCCGCGTGAAGATGAGCTCGGAGTAGTAGCGGTTCTCCTCCGAATGGGTCGAGTAGTAGTTGTCGTGACCGATGAGGAACCGCTCGAAGTCCCGCGAGTGCTCGCGCCGGATGGTCTCGATCAGCTCTTCAGGGGCAACGCCGCGAGCCTCCGCCAGCAGCATGGTGGCAGTGCCGTGAGTGTCGTCCGCGCACACGTAGATCACCCGGTGCCCGCGCATCCGCTGAAACCGCACCCAGATGTCGGTCTGGATATGCTCGAGCAGGTGCCCGAGGTGGATGGCCCCGTTGATGTAGGGCAGCGCGCTGGTAACGAGTATCCGACGTGGCATGATGTGCGGTCTCTCCGGGTGGGAGCGGCCTCCTGGTCGCGATACGGAACTCGAGAGATCGCGACCGGGAGGTCGCTCCCACACAGGTACGGTCCGGAAAAGGCGCGACTATACCGCCATCTTGTCTACAATGCGCCCTCTCACCGGTCCCGCAATCCGAAGAGAGGGCAGTCTTCCCAGGAGCCACCATGCGCATCGAGCAGTTTCCCGACCCCTACGTCGACGTTCCCTGGCAGGATCTGGGTGCCCGGGTGATGGTGAAAGGCTCCGCAGTGTCGGTGACCCTGGGCTATCCGGCCGCCGGCATGGCCGACGACCTCGCGCGTCGGCTGGCGCAGTTCCTGGACGTGGCGAGCGTCGATCTCGATCTCGAGTTCCGCCCGCCGCCGGGGCGCGGACCCGGTTCCATCAAGCACGTGATCGCGGTGGCGTCCGGCAAGGGCGGGGTGGGTAAATCCACGACGGCGGTGAACCTGGCGCTCGCCCTCGACAAGGAAGGCGCGAAGGTGGGGCTGCTCGACGCCGACATCTACGGCCCGAGCCAGGGTATGATGCTCGGCGTGCCGGCCGGCCGACGACCGGAGATTCGTGAGGAGCGGGGCGAGAAGTACTTCGTGCCGATCAAAGCCCACGGCATCCAGGCCATGTCCATGAGCTTTCTGGTCACCGAGAGCACGCCCATGGTGTGGCGCGGGCCGATGGTGTCCGGCGCGCTGCAGCAGCTGCTCGGCCAGACCCTGTGGGACGAGATCGACTACCTGATCGTAGACATGCCGCCCGGCACCGGCGACATTCAGCTCACCCTGTCCCAGCGGGTGCCGGTGGCCGGCGCCGTCATCGTCACCACGCCCCAGGACATCGCCCTGATCGACGCGCGCAAGGGCATCGAGATGTTCCGCAAGGTGGACATTCCGGTGCTGGGGGTGGTGGAGAACATGTCCGCCTTCCGCTGCCCGGAGTGTGGCCACGAGAGCGCCATCTTCGGCTCGGGCGGCGGTGAGCGCATCGCCGCGGAGTTCGCGACCCCGCTGCTCGGCCGGCTGCCGCTCACCATGGACATCCGTGAGCAGGCCGACGGCGGCACCCCGACCGTGGTCAAAGCCCCGGACGGTGATATCGCCGGCCGGTATCGGGACGCCGCCCGCCATATGGCTGCCGAGCTCTGGCGGCTGTCCGGCCCGGCCGCCGCAGGCGGCGGGGTCGAGATCAGCATGAGCGACGACTAGACGATTGGAAGAACGCAGGGGGAGCCAGGGGCTCAGCATGACGATCAAATCGGACCGGTGGATCCGCCGGATGGCGGCCGAGCACGGGCTCATCGAGCCGTTCGAGCCGGGGCAGGTGAGATACCGCGGCGACTCGCGGCTCATTTCCTACGGCACGTCGAGCTATGGCTACGATGTTCGCTGCGCCGACGAGTTCAAGATCTTCACCAACATCAACAGCAGCATCGTCGATCCGAAGCAGTTCGACGAGCGCTCGTTCGTGGATTTTCAGGGCGACGTGTGCATCATTCCTCCCAATAGCTTTGCGCTGGCGCGAACGGTGGAGTATTTCCGCGTGCCGCGTAACGTGCTCGTCCTTTGTCTGGGGAAGAGCACCTACGCGCGTTGCGGCATCATCGTGAACGTAACTCCCCTCGAGCCGGAGTGGGAAGGCCACGTCACGCTGGAGTTCTCCAACACGACACCCCTGCCCGCGAAGATCTACGCCAACGAAGGCGTCGCTCAGGTGATCTTCGTGGAGTCGGACGAGGAGTGCGAGACATCCTACCGGGACCGGGGCGGCAAGTATCAGGGCCAGCGCGGAGTGACCCTGCCGAAGACGTGAGCAAAAAAGATGGTGAGCGCCGGCTGACGGAGGCGACGGCAGGTTTCAGCCGATCAGCCGCTCGCCGGCGCGCGGCCCGGTGTCGTCGCTGACGATCCGGCCGATGCGCACCGGCGCCTCGCCGAGCGCCCGCAGGGTGTCGATGGCGCCCTCGGCCGCGTCTGCCGGCACCACGACCACGAAGCCGATTCCGCAGTTGAACGTCCGCAGCATCTCGTCCTCGTCGATGTTCCCAGCCTGCTGCATCCAGTTGAAGAGGGCGGGCCGTTGCCAGGCATCGAAGTCCACCAGCGCCGCCAGCCCGTGCTGCGCGGCGCCGGCGAAGATCCGTGGCAGGTTCTCGACGATCCCTCCGCCGGTGATGTGGGCCATGGCGCGCACCGGCTGCTGTTCCAGCAGGGCGAGCACGGACTTCGCGTAGATGCGGGTGGGCGCCATCAAGGCGTCCAGCAGGCGGTCGTCCACCGTCACCTCCCGGTCAGCCAGCAGCCGCCGGATCAACGAGAAGCCGTTGGAGTGGGGACCACTGCTGGGGAGTCCGATGATCGCGTCGCTTGCGGCGAGCTTGGCGCCGTCGACGATGCGACTGCGCTCCACCACGCCGACGCAGAAGCCGGCGAGATCGTAGTCGCCCGCCTGGTAGAACCCGGGCATCTCGGCGGTCTCGCCGCCCACCAGCGCGCAGCCGGCGAGCTCGCAGGCCCGGGCGATGCCGTTGATGACCCGCTCGGCCACATCCACGTCGAGGGCGGCGGTGGCGTAGTAGTCGAGGAACAGGAACGGCTCCGCGCCGGTGACCAGCACGTCGTTGACGCACATGGCCACCAGATCCTGACCGACGCCGTCGTGACGGCCGTGGTCGATGGCGAGCTTGAGCTTGGTGCCGACGCCGTCGGTGCCGGTGACCAGCACCGGCTCGGTGTACTTCTCCGGCAGCCGCGCCAGCGCCGCGAAGCCGCCCAGTCCCGACAGCAGCTCGGGGCGGCGGGTGGCCTGGGCGGCCGGCGCGATCCGCCGCACCAGCTCCTCGCCGGCATCGATGTCGACGCCGGCGTCCCGGTAGGTGAGGCCCTTGGTCAAAGTCGCTGTCCTCTCGAGGGTCGTGGGGCTCGACGGCCGCGCGAGTTTACCAGACCCACCTGTTTACCAGACCAGCGGGGGCCAATTTCGGTAAACTTCACCGTCGATTTTCACTGGAACCATCCACTTGCGCGAAGCGCGAATCATCCCGGCGAAGCTCGCCCTCGTGCTGCTGCTCGCCGTGCCGGCGTGGGTCCGGGCCGCGGAAGTGCCGTGGCTCTACGAGGTCGAGGTGCCGGTGGCCGATCAGTCGGCCGAGGCGCGGCTCGACGCGGCCAGCCGGGCGCTCGCGGAGCTGCTTATACGTCTCACCGGGCTCGCCAGCGTGCCGCGCAACGACCAGGTGAGCCGTGCCCTCGAAGCGCCCGATCTGTACTACAACCAGTTCCGCTTCGAGCATCAGCCGGCGAACGAGGGCGGCGAGACCGGTGACGGCCAGCTCATGGTGCGCCTGCAGTTCATGGCCGAGCCGGTGCTGGATCTGATTCGCGATGCCGGCCTGCCGATCTGGCGCTCCAACCGGCCGACGGTGCTGGTCTGGATCGTGGTGGATGACGGCAACGAGCGCCGCATCCTGGCCGCAGACAGTGAAAACCCCGTGGTGAAGGGAATTACCGAGCGCGCCCGCGAACGCGGCGTGCCTCTGCAGCTTCCACTGATGGATCTGACCGATCAGCTCGCGGTGGAGCCGGCGGCGGTGTGGGGACGGCTGGGACAGATTCTGGAGCCCGCCTCCCGGCGCTACGGTGCTGACGTCCTGCTGGTCGGGCGGCTTCAGTCGGCGGGCGATGAGCACTGGTCGGCGTCGTGGGAGCTCTGGGTGGACGGCGACGTGCGCGATCTCGATCAGGAGGCGCGGGATCCTGCCGCGCTGGGGCGTGCGGCCGGCGATCTGGTGGCGGACGAGCTGGCTGGCCGTTACGCGGTGCTCGACCGCGGCGTTCGCCGGATCGATCTGGTGGTGGAAGGCGTCAGCAACGCCGCCGACTATGCCGGCCTGCTCCGCTATCTCGGCGGGCTGGAGTTCATCCAGTCGGTGTCGGTGTCGGGCGTCATCCGCCGACCGGCTGGAGGTGTCGCTGCTGACTGCCGCGGGCGAAGATCAGTTGCTCGAGCTGTTCCGCCTGGATCGGCGGCTTCAGCAGGATCGCTCCGTGATGCAGCCCGGGTCTGCCATCGAGCTGGTGTGGCAGAAACCTTAGTGCTGGCCGCTCTCCCCAACGTCATCACTGTGGTGAGAATCGGCATGGTGGTGCCGATCGCCTGGCTGTTGTGGCGCGGCGACTACGTGGTCGTGCTGATCCTCACCGGCGTGGCCGGCGCGTCGGACGCTGCGGACGGCTGGCTGGCGCGGCGGCTCGGGGCGGTGAGCCAGCTCGGTGCGGCCCTCGATCCGGTGGCGGACAAGTTGCTGGTGGTCTCCATCTTCGTGATCTGCGCGGCCCAGGGCCATCTGCCGGTGTGGCTCGCCGCCATCGTCCTCGGCCGGGACGTGGTGATCATGTGCGGGGCCGGCGTCTACCGGCTGCTGTTCGGCCACATCGAGTTCTCGCCCACGTACCTCAGCAAGGCCAATACCGCCGTGCAGATCGCCATGGCCTTGCTGGTGCTGCTGTGGCTCTGCGGCTTCGGCGCCATCAGCCGGCTCATCGGTGCCGCTCTGGCACCGTACGGCTTCTATCTGCTGGCGGCGCTGGGGGTCGCCTCGGGTCTCGACTACGTGATCACCTGGAGCGTTCGCGCGTGGCGCGAAGCGCGCTCGGCGCCCGGACCGTGAGCACCGGGAGCGGACAACTCGGCCTCAGCTTTCCGCTGTCGTCGCGGGCCCGCTTCGACAGCTACGTCGCCGGGCCCAACGTGGAGGCGCTGAGGCGTGTGGAGGGATTGTCGGAGGGGGACGGCTTCGCCGGGTGCGTGATCTATGGCTCCGCGGGCAGCGGGCGCACCCACCTGCTGCAGGCGGCCTGTCACCGTCGCGGCGGCCGCGGCGGCAGAGCCGCCATCTATGTGCCGCTGGCGGACCCGGCCGTGGACCCTGCGTCCCTGGAGGGTCTGGACGCGCTCGCCCTGGTGGCTCTCGACGACGTCGACGCCTGGCTCGGCGGGGCGGAGGCGGAGCTGGCGCTGCTGGCCCTCTACCAGGGTCTGCAGACGGCCGGCGGTCGGCTGCTGGTCAGCGCCGGCGCTGCGCCGGCGAGACTGACGTTCCGCTATCAGGATCTGGGATCGCGCCTGCGGGCACTGCCCGGCTACGAGATCCGCAGCCTGGGCGATGCCGACAAGGCGCGCGTGCTCCGCCGGATGGCAACGGAGCGTGGGCTCGACCTGACACCGGCGGTGCTCGACTTCTGGCTCGCCCGCAGCGCCCGGAATCTGCCGAGCCTGCTGGCGGAGCTCGATCGGCTGGACCAGGCCGCCATGGCCGGCCAGCGCCGGTTGACCGTGCCCCTGGTCAAGGAGGTGCTGGGGCTGTGAAGCACCTGCTGTGCACGGGCGGCGGCACGGCCGGCCACGTGATCCCCGCCATCCCGGTGATGGAACGGGCGCTGGCGGCGGGCGCGCGGGTCAGCTTCGTGGGCAGCCGGTCCGGGCTCGAGGCGCGGCTGCTGGCGGATACCGGGGTGGCGTACTTCGGCATCGCGGCGGGCAAGCTGCGCCGTTACCTCTCGGGGGAAAATGCGCTGGACGTGTTCCGGGTGGCCGCCGGGGTCTGGCAGGCCTACCGGCTGCTCGGGCGCCTCGAGCCGGACGTGGTGTTCTCCAAAGGCGGGTTCGTCAGCTTTCCCGTGGTACTGGCGGCGTGGCTGCGCCGGGTGCCGGTGGTGGCACACGAGTCGGATCTCTCGCCGGGCCTCGCCAATCGCCTGGCCCTGCCGTTCGTCAGAACTCTGTGTGTGACCTTCGCCGAGACCCGCGCGCCACGCTTCCGTGGCCGGGTGGCTGTGACGGGAACGCCGCTCAGGGAAGCGCTGCGCCTCGGCGATGCCGCACGGGGCCGGCGTCTGGTGGCGGCCCCGGAGGGTCGGCCCGTGCTGCTGGTCACCGGCGGCAGCCTCGGCGCCGACGCCTTGAACCGCGCGGTGCGCGAGGCGCTTAAGGGCCTGCTCGAGCGCTACGTCGTCGTGCACGTGTGCGGTGCCGGGCAAACGCGCGCCGCTGGAGGCTCCCGGTTACCATCAGTTCGAGTACGTCAGCGGCGAGTGGGGCGACCTGCTCGCCGCCGCCGATCTGGTGGTGTCCCGGGCCGGCGCCAACACCCTGTTCGAGCTGCTGGCACTGGGCAAGCCCAATCTGCTGATCCCGCTCTCTCCGCGGGTGAGCCGCGGCGATCAGGTGGAGAACGCCGAGTACGCCCGGGTGCGCGGGTTCAGCCGGGTAATGTCCGAAGACGACCTGGACGGCGCGCGGCTGCTCGACGCGGTGCGCGTGGCGTTTGGTGAGCTGCCGGAGCTGAAGCGCCATCTCGCCGGCTTTCGCGCCCCCGATGCCGCCGCCGCCGTGCTCGCGGAGCTGGAAGCCGCCGCCCGTCGCTGAGCGGATGGGCCGGCGATTCGTTACCATACGCGGCTCACTTCATCCTGCTCACCTGGGACCGAGCATCATGTACACCGTCAGAACCTACAACCACATCGCCGCTCGCGGCCTCGAGCGTTTTCCGAGCGACGAGTTCCGGCTCTCCGCCGAGGGTGACGATCCCCACGCGATTCTGCTGCGCAGCCATCGGCTCGCCGACACCGATCTGAACCCCGGGCTGAGGGCGGTGGCGCGAGCCGGAGCCGGCGTGAACAACGTGCCGGTGACGCGCTGCACGGAGCGGGGCGTGGTGGTGTTCAACACCCCCGGGGGCAACGCCAACTCGGTGAAGGAGCTGGTGCTCGCCGGCCTGCTGCTGGCGTCCCGCGACGTGGTGGGCGGCATCGAGTTCGTGCGCGAGCTGGCCGGTGTCGGCGGCGCCGCGGAGCTCGATGCCATGGTGGAAGCCGAAAAAAAGCGCTTCAAGGGACGCGAGCTTCACGGCCGCAGTCTCGGCGTGGTCGGCCTTGGCGCCATCGGCTCCATGGTGGCCCGGGCCGCCCTCGATCTCGGCATGGACGTGCTCGGCTACGACCCCGCCATCTCGGTGGACGCCGCGTGGCGGCTGCCGGCCGAGGTGCGGCGCATGGAGAACCTGGCGAGCCTGTTCGCCCGCTCCGATTACGTGACCCTGCACGTGCCGCTGCTGCCGGACACCCGCGGCATGATCGATGCCCAGGCCCTGGCCATGTTCCGGCCGGGCAGCGTGCTCCTGAACTTCGCGCGCGAGCCCATCGTCGACCCCACGGCCCTGCGGGCAGCGCTGGACGATGGGCGGCTGTCGCGTTACGTGGCGGATTTTCCGGTCCCGGAGCTGACCAGTCACCCGCGCGTGCTGCTTACCCCCCACCTCGGTGCCAGCACGGACGAAGCGGAAGAGAATTGCGCGGTGATGGCCGCCGATCAGCTCATCGATTTCCTGCGCACCGGCAACATCCGCAACTCCGTGAACTTTCCGACCGTGATCCTGGAGCCCGCCGGCGGCCATCGCCTGGCGGTCACCAATCGCAACGTGCCCGGCGTGCTGAACCGCGTGACGTCCGTGCTGGCGGAACGACAGATCAACGTGGTGGACATGATCAACAAGAGCCGCGACGAGGTGGCCTACAACCTGATCGACGTGGTGGAAGCGCTGGACACCGCCACCGTGGACGAGCTGTGCGATCTCGAGCACGTCATGAACGTGCGGGTCTTCCGGATGGGGTGATCGCGCCTACGGGGCAGCGTTGTGGCGGTAGCCGCGGCGCGCCTGCCGTTGCCGGAACCGCCGCGGCGAGAGCGCCGCTTCGAGAGACCGCGCCAGCGGCGGACAGTCGCCGCTGACCTGCGCGGCGATCACGGCGGCGGCCAGCGGAGCGCTGACGTTGCCGGCGGAGCCGTGGCCGGTGGAGACCCAGAGGTCCGGCAGGGGCTCTCCGCCGGCATCGAACAGCCGTCCGGCGATGGCGGTGCGGTCGGAAGACACGGTACGGGTGCCCCGGCGGCGGCCGAGCCAGCGATGGGCGTGTCCGGCGAGCTGAGCGAGGTTGGCGCGGGTCGCCTCCGCAGGATCCCACGGCGCGTGCTCGTAGGTGCTGCCGGCCGCCACCCCGTCCGCTCCGGCGGGCACCAGATAGCCGCTGCCCACCAGGGGCAGGGCGGGCGGCGTCTCCACAGCCACCAGATCGAGCTGGCCCTGCACCGCCGCCACCTCCAGATAGCGCGCCGGCTCGAACTCGTGCACCGCCGGTCCCGAGGCCAGCACGACGGCTCCGTCCGGCAAGGCGGTGGCGGCCGCCGGAACCACATCGACGCCGTCGAGCAGCCCGGTCACCAGAGTGGGAATGTCCACCACCCCCGCCGCCGGCAGGCACAGACCGCCGGACGGCACGGGCCAACCGGCCAAGTCGGCCGCGTCCCGTGGATCCAGCCACTCGAGCCAGCGGCCCGACGGCCGGTAACGCTCCACCACCGAGCGCAGGATCGCCTCCGGCCGGGACGGCCCGGCAAGTTGCAGCGCGCCGCCGCCGGTGAACCCGGTCATGCCGGCCAGCGCCGCGGCGGCGTGCAGATAGGCGTGACAGCGTAATCCGGCGGCGGCGCTGCCGTCCGCCAGCAGGCGTGCGTGGGCCACCGTGGCCGGCATGGCGGAGCCCGGAAGACGGCCGGTGCCGGGCTCGAGCACGGTGGCCGCGCAGCCGGATCGGGTCAGCTGCCGGGCAACCCAGGCACCGGCCAGGCCACCGCCCACCACGGTCACCCGCGGGGGCGGCGCGAAGGCGGGCGGCGCCGTGCCGGTAAACGTCCCCGCCAGACTCTCGCGCTTGTGCGGCCGTTGGTCGACCCGGCTCATGGCGAAACCGGCGTCTTCCAGGCCGCGGCGCACCCGGCCGGCAGCGGTGAAGGTCGCTACTCGGGTGCCCGGGCCGGAGAGGCCGGCGAGGCCCTGCAACAGTGCCGGTTCCCACAGGGCGGGGTTGCGGTCGGGAGCGAAGCCGTCCAGGAACCAGGCGTCCATGGGCTGCCGCTGACGCCCGGCCAGCTCCGCCATCGCCTCCGCGGCGGAGCCGAGCCAGAGGTTGAGGCAGATCCGGCCGCCGGCGAGGACGCGCTGGTGCCAGCCGTGGATGCGCGGCGGGTAGCGCGCGGCCAGCTCCCGATACAGGGGGTGCCGGCCGCCGCGCGCGGCGGCGATGGCGGCGAAGTCGGTGCCGTCGATCGGGTGCGCCTCGCAGGAGACGAAATGCAGCCGAGCGCCGGCGGCGAGGCAGCGCTCGGCGGCCGCGACGAAGTTCAGCCCCGAGCCGAAGCCCAGCTCGCCGATGCGCACCACCGCCCGCGCCGGCGCGGCGCGGCTGCGCTCCCGCGCCAGCTCGTCCAGCCGGCAGGGGCCGGTGAACACCCGCGCCACCTCGGCGGCGCCGTCGGCGGCGTGGTAGATGTCGCCGTAGTCCAGCGAGTAGGGCTGATCGTCGCGATAGCGGATGCGCGCCGCGGGAACGACGGCCCCGAGCTCAGTCACGGCCGGATCTCACGGAGCCCGCGGGCGGTCAGGGTCGCGGATCCACTCGCTCCAGCTTCCGGGGTAGAGCACGGGCTCGGGCCGGCCGGCGATGCGCATGGCCAGCACGTTGTGGGCAGCGGTCACCCCGGAGCCGCAGTAGCACACCACGTCGTCCGGCAGGGCACGGAACCGTTCGGCCAGCTCGGCGGCCGGGCGGAACCGCCCGGCGTCGTCCAGGTTGCCCTGAAACGGCAGGCATACGGCCCCGGGAATGTGGCCTGCCAGCGCGTCGATGGGCTCCTCGGCGCCGTCGAAGCGCGCCCGGGTACGGGCATCCACCAGAGCGGTCTGGGCCAGGCGCCGCTGCAGGGTGTCCGCATCGATCTCCCGGGTCAGCGGGGGCCGGATGCTGAAGTTGCCAGCCGCCACCACCGGCTGTGCCTGACTCAGCGGTCCCGACCAGGCGGCGAAGCCGCCATCCAGGACGGCGACCGCCTCGTGGCCGAGCCAGCGGGCGCACCACCAGGCGCGGGCGGCGAACGCGCCGCCGGCGTCGTCGTACACCACGATCTGATCGTCGTCGTCGACGCCCCAGGCGCGGAATCGGTCCCGCAGACGTAGCTGGTCCGGCAGTGGGTGACGCCCTCCGGGGCCGGGTGGGCCGGCGAAGTCGTCGTCCAGGCTCGCATAGCGGGCGCCCGGGATGTGCCCGGCAGCGTAGGCGCGCGGCCCGAACTGTGCATCCCCCAGGCGGGCCCGGCAATCGAGGATGCAGAGCGTGTCGGGCCGGCGCACGACGTCCTGCACGGAAACGAGGGTCGTATGCACGTTAGCTAAACTTTCCACTGTCGAGCCACTCTAATGAGTGACTGGGCGCACGTCTCACAGGCCGAACCGGCGGTAGTTTTTTCCGGGCGTTGTTGTCACAATGCCGCGGCATTCTACGCCGGGCGAACCCCGAACAGGAGATCTTCCATAGTGACTGCGTTTCTCGATTGGCTCAGCTACGGACTGTGGCAACACACCGCGCTGGGGCTGGTGGCCTACACCCTGGTCGTCACCCACATCACCATCGTCGCGGTGACCGTGTACCTGCACCGGCACTCGGCCCACCGAGCGGTGGAGCTGAACCCGGTGCTCAAGCACTTCTTCCGATTCTGGCTGTGGCTCACCACGGGCATGAACACCAAAGAGTGGACGGCCATTCACCGCAAGCACCACGCGACCTGCGAGACCGAGGAGGATCCTCACAGCCCGCAGATACACGGCATCAAGAAGATTTTCTGGGAGGGCACCGAGGCCTACCGGGCCGCTGCCACGCCCGAGACGGTGAAGCGCTTCGGCGCCGGCACTCCGGACGACTGGGTGGAGCGCAACGTCTACTCGAAGTTCACCACGGGCGGCATCTTCACCATGCTGGCCATCAACCTGGCGCTGTTCGGTGTCATCGGCGTGACGTTGTGGGCGGTGCAGATGCTGTGGATCCCCATCTTTGCCGCCGGCGTGATCAACGGCATCGGCCACTACTGGGGCTATCGCAACTTCGAGTGCCACGATGCGGCCCGCAACATCGTGCCTTGGGGCATCATCGTCGGCGGTGAGGAGCTCCACAACAATCACCACACCTATCCCAACTCGGCCAAGCTGTCCCAGAAGCCCTGGGAGTTCGACATCGGCTGGATGTACATTCGTCTGTTCGAGATGCTGCATCTGGCGAAAGCGCGCAGCAAGGGCCCGGTGGTGGCCAGAGTGCCCGGCAAGGACACCTTGGATACCGACACCGCCTGGGCGGTGCTGAACGACCGCTTCCGGGTGATGGCCAAATATGCCGAGGAGGTGGTGTCGCCGCTGGTGGAGCAGGAGCTGTCCCGGGCCGGCGACGTTCGCCGCAGCGTGGTCCGCGCCGCCAAGCGTGTGCTGTGCCGCGATGAATCTCTGGTGGACGAAGCGGGCCAGGACCGGATCAGCGAGATTCTGGATACCAGCCCCAAATTGCAGACCATCTACGAGTTCAAGCAGCGGCTCTACGACGTGTGGGCGAAGCGCAGCGCCGGCGCCGAAGCGCTGCTCGGTGAGCTGAAGGCCTGGTGCCGGGACGCCGAAGCCACTGGCATTCAAGCGCTGAAGGAGTTCGCCGCCGAGATCCGCTCTTACTCGATGCCGACGCTGTCGCGGGCGTAAGGGCGTGTGGGAGCGACCTCCCGGTGTGGGAGCGACCTCCCGGTGTGGGAGCGACCTCCCGGTGTGGGAGCGACCTCCCGGTCGCGATCTCAGTTGAACTGATCTGAGAAGCATCGCGACCCGGAGGTCGCTCCCACACCACCGCCAGCACACCACGGCCGGTCAGGCGTCGGAGAGGAAAGTCGCCAGCCAGTGCAGCGGCTCCAACTCCTCGCACACCAGCTTGATGATGGCCAGCAGCGGCACCGCGATCAGCACGCCGACGATGCCCCACAGCCAGCCCATGACCACCAACGACAGGAACACGGCGACCGGACTCAGCGCAAGACGGCGGCCGGCGATGATCGGCGTGATGAACTGCCCTTCGATGACGTTGATGCCGAAGATGGCCAGCGGTGGCCATAGGGCGTGCACGGGGGAATCGAAGGTCAGCAGCCCCACCAGAGTGACGATCACGATGCTGATGCCGACGCCTATGTAGGGAATGAAGTTCAGTATCCCCACCATGACCCCCCACAGCAACGGATTGGGCACATGGAGGAGATACATGGCTATGCCGACCGCGATGCCCACACAGACGTTGATCACGCTGATGGTGCCGAGATAGGTGGATACGTGGCGCTGAATGCCGCGTCCCGTCTCCACCACCCGGCGCTTATCCGTGAGGGTCGGCGAGATCTGCACTGCCTTGTTCAGCAGCGAATCGCCGGAGGCCAGCAGAAAGAACAGCAGCACGAACGTGACGGCGACACCGTAGAGCACCGGCGGGGCCGTCTGCAGCACCGTGTTGACGAGGCTGAACGAGGGCTCCGGCTGTTGCGCGGGCCCGGCGGCGGGGGAATCCTTGCCGTCTTCCTCGCCCACGCTGGTGATAGCGTCCACCTGCTTGCCCGCCTGGCGCAGATTGTTGATGGGCTCCTTCACCCAGGCGAGCTTGTACTCGAGTTGCTTGAGCTCATCGGGGGCGCGGTCCATCCAGTCGACGGCCGGTTGGGCAATGGCGTAGACCACCGAGAGCAGGATGCCGGAGAACGTCAGCAGGGTGAGAATCGACGCCAGCACCTGAGGCACGCCGAGGCGCATGAGCACGCGCACCGCTGGTGACAGCACGACGCTCAGCAGAAACGCCAGGGCGATGGGCATCAGCAGCGAGGCCGCGATGTACAGGGTGTACATCACCAGCAGAAACAGGATTGCCGACAAGACGCCTGACCGCAACGAGACCCGGGTGGGTCGGATTGGCCGGTGGTAGAGCCGCCAACGTCTTCCGCGGCCGGTGCCCGGCCGCCGTTGATCGGGGTTGTCGTGTTCGCCTCCTCCCTGTGCGGGGTTCTGCTGGGTTGCCACAGCCAGCAGCATGATTGCCAGCAGCATGTTGCGAGCAGCATGATTGCCAGCAGCATGATCCATGCCACGGAATTACCGGCAACAGCGCGGACGTTGCAAGCTTACAAATCCTTGCCCCGGAGTGGCGGGTCCGGTGCGGGTGTTGCGCACTAGCGGGCGGGTACGCATCTTGCAACACCCAGGGAGCCACAGGGCAAAAGTGGAATTGTCACAAGAAGATAAGGAGGCAACTTATGTTGTCACGATTCAAATCCGTGATGGTCGGCGGCGCTTTCGTCAGCATTGCGCTGGCGCCTGGTCTTGCTGCGGCCAACGACAATGATCAGGGCACTTACGGTCAGAGCACGGCCGCCGGTAGCCGGTCACCCAGCACCACACCAGCAGAACATGTCCGGCCCCATGGAGGACGTCCAGGAAGCAGCGAACGTGCTGCAGAAGCTGCGCCAGCAGCAACCGGACCTGGCTGCCAAGGTGCCCGAGGCCAAAGGCGTGTTCATCATTCCCGACTACGCGACCGCTGCGCTGTTGATCGGCGGCTCCGGTGGCGAAGGCGTGCTGATGACCCAGGAGAACGGCCAGTGGGGCAACCCCGGCTTCTATGACGTCGGCAACATCGACATCGGCGCCCAGGCCGGTGCTGCCGCGGGCTCCATCGTGCTGTTGCTGATGACCGACGACGCGGTCGATAATTTCCGCAACAACAACGAAGTTCGCGCTGGACGCCCAGGCGGGTCTGACGATCGTAAACTGGTCCGCCCGCGGGACTGCGTCCACTGCCGACGGCGACGTGCTCGCGTGGTCCGACACCAAAGGTCTGATGGCACAGGCGTCCGTCGGCGTCGGCGGCATCAGCTGGGACGAAGAAGCGAACCAGCAGTTCTACAACCAGCAGGTGAACGCCAAGCAAGTTCTGGCCGGTGACGTGAAGAACCCGCACGAAGACGTGCTGCAGAGCGAGTTCGCTCAGTTCAGCGGCCAGTCCTCCATGCAACCGATGCAGGACCAGACGCCTATGAACCGAGAAGAACAACACCAGTATGGACACCGATAACGACAACGACAGCAAGCACACTACTGAGCATGCGTCGCTGAACGCAGCACTGCTCGACCGCAGGGGAAGCGCTTCCGGCGCTTCCCCTTTTTTCTGCCGGTTACATGCGCTCGACGGTCTCGATGCCCAGCAGACCAAGACCGATGCGCAGGGTCTCCGCCGGTGCGGCGGCACAGCAGCAGCCGGCTCTGCCGCTCGGCGGGGCCAGCGCCGAGCACCGGGCAGGCCTCGTAGAATCGCATGAACAGGGTAGCCAGCTCGTACAGGTAGCCGCACAGAAGGTGCGGCAGACAGTCCGCGGCCACCTGCTCGAGCGTCTCCTGGAGCTTCAGCAGCGCCACCGCCAGGGCGTGCTCCTCGGGGGCGCCGAGGGCACAGCTGCCGGAGATGTCGGCTTCGTCGATGCCACCGCGCCGGAACACGCTGCGGATGCGGGTATAGGCGTACTGCAGGTAGGGGGCGGTGTTGCCGTCGAACGACAACATCTGGTCCCAGTCGAACACGTAGTCGCTGGTGCGATTCTTCGACAAGTCGGCGTATTTGACCGCGCCGATGCCGACGATACGGGCGATGGCCCGGCGCTCAACCTCCGGCATGGTCCGGGTTCTTCTCGGTGACGATGGCCAGCGCCCGCGCTTCAGCCTCGTCCAGCAGCGAGATCATCTTGATCACGCCGCCGCTACGGGTCTTGAACGGGCGGCCGTCGGGCCCGAGCATGGCGCCGAAGTAGTGATGCTCCAGGCGCATGCCCGGGGCCGGTGAAGCCGGCGCGCTCGGCCACGGCGAACACCTGGCTGAAGTGCAGGGACTGGCGGGCGTCGGTGAGGTAGATCACCCGGTCCGCCTGCAGCACCCGCGCCCGATAACGCACCGCAGCCAGATCGGTGGTGGCGTAGAGGTAGCCGCCGTCCGACTTCTGCACGATCAGCGGCAGCACGTCGCCGTCCTTGCCTTTGAACTGCGGGCAGAAACACGCAGCGGGCACCCTGGGAGTTTTCCAGCAGCCCCTGCTCGGCCAGGCTCGCCACCACGGCCTCGAGATCGTCGTTGTAGGCGCTCTCCGCCATGACGTGCTGGCGGCCGAGGTCGACGCCGAGCCGCTGATAGACTTCCTCGCAGTGGGACAGCGAGATGTCGATGAACCGCTGCCAGCGGCGGCGGATCTCCGGGTCCCCCCGTTGCAGACCCACCACGGCCCGGCGGCTGCGTTCGGCGAAGTCCGGGTCGCTGTCGAAGCGCGCCTTGGCCTGGCGGTAGAAGTCCTCCAGATCGCCCAGCAGCTCCGAGTCGGCGCCGGTCTCGTCGAGAAACGTCAGCAGCATGCCGAACTGGGTGCCCCAGTCGCCCACGTGGTTCTGGCGTACCACGGTGTGGCCGAGGGACTTCCAGCACCCGGGCCAGGGCGTCGCCGATGATGGTGCTGCGCAGGTGGCCGACGTGCATCTCCTTGGCCAGGTTCGGTGACGAGTAGTCGACCACCACCCGCTCGGGGGTGCCGCTGGGATCGATGAGGGTCGGCTCGCCGAGGGCGGCGGCGAGAAAGCCGTCGTCCAGGGTCATGTTCACGAAGCCCGGGCCAGCAACTTCCAGCGTGCCGACGATGCCGCCGAGGTCGGCGTGGTCCACCACGGCCTGCGCCACCTCGCGGGGATTGCGCGACGCCTTGCGGGCCGCCGCCATGACGCCGTTGGCCTGGTAGTCGCCGAACTCGGGGCGGGCCGCGCTCTGCACCACCGGGGCCGCAGGCTCGCCGAGGCTCGCCTCCAGCGCCCGCCCCAGGCGATCGCTCAGCAGACGTTTCAGGTTCACCGCTGCCGCCTTCATTCCACCGGCACCACGTCTTCCGCCTGCAGACCCTTCTCCCGCTCGGCCACCACGAAGGTCACCGTCTGCCCGTCCTTCAGGCTGGGCCGGCGCCGGCCATCGTCTTCGGCGCGGATGGAGCGCTGATGGACGAAGATCTCGTCACCGGAGTCGCGGATCACGAAGCCGAAGCCTTTGGTGCGGTTGAACCACTTGACCGTCCCGGTTTCGCGCGTGGCATCGCTCGGTGGCGAGGGACGGACAGCCGGCGGCCTGCGCGGCTGCCGGTCGGACCGGTCGCTGGCGGCGGTGTGGCGCGGCCGCTGGTCGTCCGTCGGCCGGGGCGATCGGCTTCGTCGGTCGGCGACGGTCAGACAGCCAGCCCGCCAGGCGCAGGTTCAAAAGCCCCGTGAGCAGCAGGGCGACGAAGGAGGTGATCAGCAGCCGGAAGTAGTCGCCGGGCCACAGGCGCAGAGACAGCTCGGTGATGACGTAGGCGAAGAACAGGGCGCTCGCCGTGGCGATGAACAGAATTCTCATGGGCACTCGCGATGCTACAGCCGTTTCACGTCCTGGATGACGACGGGGTTGATGGGCACGTCATCCATGCCGGCCTTGCGGGTGGTCTCCGACAGCTCGATCTCGGTGACCACGTCCATGCCGTCCACCACCTTGCCGAACACGGTGTAGCCCGGCTGGCCCGGCTTGGCGTTCAGATGCTCGTTGTCCGCTACGTTGATGAAGAACTGGGCATTTGCCGAGTCGGGATCGGCGAGCCGCGCCATGGCGACCGTGCCCTTCTGGTTCGCGAGGCCGTTCGACGATTCGTTGACCACCGTGCTGCCCGGAGGCTCGCGGTGGTTCAGGTCGGCGTCATAACCGCCGGCCTGGATCATGAAGCCCGCGATCACCCGGTGAAAGACCAGCCCGTCGTAAAAGTCATGATCCACCAGATCGAGGAAGTGATGCACGGTCTTCGGCGCCTTGTCCTCGAACAGCTCCAGGTCGATGTTGCCGAGGGAGGTGACGACGCGGACCCGGGGATGGTCGTCCGCCGCCAGGGCGGAGTGACCGGCCAGTGCCGCGGTCAGGGTCATCAGGACAACGCCGGCGATGCGCCGCGCCCGTGGGGATCGATGTGGGTAGCTCATGACTGCTCCTTGACTTCCAGCATGTCGATGTACGCCTTGACGGCGGCCGCCAGCCCCATCTCCAGGGCGTCGGCGATGAGTGCGTGGCCGATGGAAACCTCGGCCACCTCGCGGATCTGCCGGAACAGGGGCAGGTTGTGCAGATCCAGATCGTGCCCGGCGTTGACGCCGAGGCCGATGGCGGCCGCGTGCTCGGCTGCGTCCCGGTAGCGGTCGAATGCCGCCCGGCTCTCGGGGTGGTCGAGGCCGTGCCGCCACACCGTCTCGGCAAACGGGCCAGTGTACAGCTCGATGCGGTCGGCACCGCAGGCTTTCGCCAGCTCGATCTGCGCAGGCTCGGGATCCATGAACAGGCTCACCCTCGCGCCCCATCGCTGGTAGCGGCGGATGGCGGCTTCCAGCGCGGCGTTGTCACCGGTGAGGTCGAAGCCATGATCGGACGTGAGCTGACCGGCGCTGTCCGGCACCAGGGTGGCCTGGTGCGGGCGCGCGCGCTCGATCAGCGCATCGAACCCCGGATAGCCGTTGTCGCCGGGAGCGGCGAACGGGTTGCCTTCGATGTTGAGCTCGATGCCCGGATGCTCGCGCACCAGCGCCGCCAGATCGGTCACGTCGGCGGGCCGGGTGTGGCGCTGGTCGGGGCGGGGATGCACGGTGACCCCGGCCGCACCCGCGGCGATTGCGATCCGCGCGGACCGGGTGACGCTGGGAATGTCGCCGCCGCGCGAGTTCCGCAGCAGAGCCACCTTGTTGACGTTGACGCTCAGGACCGTCATGACCAGGCGCTGCGCCGGGGCCGGGACTTCATGACCATGCCGAGAAACAGCCCCGTCAGCACCAGCCCACCGCCGATCATCAGCCAGCGCTGCCGGGTGTTCGCCGCCAGTTCGTCCCGTTCCTTGACCAGGTCGTCCATCTCGCTGCGCAGACGCGCGTTCAGCTCGCCGAGCCGCTGGTTCTCCGCCGCCGTCTCCAGCGCACCGGCGGAGGCGCGCTTGATCTCGGCGAGCTCGCTCTGCAGCGCCTCGACCCGGCTACCGAGGTCGGACGAGCTCTGTTCTGCTTCGGAGCGGGCGGACTGGACGGTGTTCAGGCGTTCCTTCAGGTCCGCCACAGCGCTGGTCAGCCGCTCCACTTCACGATTGGCTTCCTTCAGGCGGTCGGCGGCGACAGGCTGGTCCTGTACGTACTGCTGCAGCACCCATCCCTCGTCGCCGCCGCGGGTGCGGACCCGCGCCCACTCACCATTCTGCTGGCGCTCGATGACATCGAGAGGCGTGCCGCTCGGCAGGAGCTTGACGATCCTGCCCTGATTCGAGGGAAGGCTGCGGAAATTGATGATGAGGTCATCCGAGACGTAGACGGTCTCGGCGCGGCTCACCGGGCTCGAGGTCAGCAGGACGAGCGCAGCGAGCAGGACGACGGGCAGCGACGGGCCAGACAACTTGGGTGACATCGGTTCAGCTTTTCTCGTTGATCTCGACAGGATGGTCGTCGGCGTCGGGGCGGCCGGCGGCCTCCTGCTCCTTGGGCAGAAAACCCTTCCACGATAGATAGGCCACGGTCAGGACCATGTACAGGAAGGTCAGGGCGAATCCGCCCACAAGCTTGTAGCTGACCCAGACGCTCATGGAGAAGTTGTAGGCTACCACCAGGTTCAGCACCCCGGCGACGAAGAATCCCACGGCCCAGCCGAAGTTGAGCCGGCTCCAGGCTGCGTCCACCAGCGACACCTGCTTGCCGAAAAGCTGCTTCAGAAGGTTGGTGCGGCCGACGTAGAAGCTACCGAGCAGAGACGCGGCCAGCAGCCAGTTGACGATGGTGGGCTTCCACTGCAGAAACGTCGGGTTGCGGAAGATCAGGGTCAGGCTGCCGAACACCAGGCTCGCCCAGAACGTGATGTGCAGTTCCCGGGACAGCGGCTTGCGGAGGGCCAGGTAGACAAGCACCTGGACCGTGACCGCGATCATCAAGGCGCCGGTCGCCCAGTAAATGCCGGCGATGAAGAACACCACGGCAAACAGGGCGATCGGCACGAAGTCGAGGAACTGCGTCATCGGGTGGTCATGGGCATCAGGGGAATTTGAGGTTGGGGTGCATGGGCGTGTGATAATAAAAGAAACGGCATCCAATGTGGGAAGCGCTCGTGAGCCAATACTTCTCCATACATCCGACCGATCCGCAGCCACGGCTGCTGAGCCGCGCCGCCGAGATCGTCTCGCGCGGGGGGCTGGTGGTGTACCCCACCGACTCCACTTACGCGCTCGGCTGCCAGATCGGTGACAAGAACGCGCTGGACCGGGTACGCCAGATCCGCCGGCTCGATCGCCATCATCACTTCACCGTCGCCTGCCGGGACCTCTCGGAGATCTCCACCTACGCGCGGGTCAGTGACCAGAACTTCCGGATTCTCAAGGCGCTCACCCCAGGCCCATTCACCTTTGTGTTGCCGGCGACCCGGGAAGTTCCGCGGCGTCTGGTGCACGAGAAGAAGAAGACCATCGGCCTGCGGATTCCCGACCACCCCATCGCCCTCGGCCTGCTGGAGATGCTCACCTATCCGCTTACCACCACCACCATGCAGCTGCCGGGGGACGAGGTTCCGCTGGTGGACCCGGAAGACGTCCGCGAGCGCCTCGAGCACGCGGTGGATCTGATCATCGACGGCGGCCGCTGCGGCGTGGTGCTTACCACGGTGGTGGACCTGACGGGCGATGCGCCGGTGGTGGTGCGCCAGGGCCTGGGCGAGTTTCCGCTCGCATGACCTGCTGACCGGGTGCCCCTATAATGCCCGCTCGTTCGTTGCCAGGGTGCTGCTTTGAGCAGTAGCGATTCCAGTCACCGCGTGCTGTCCGGCATGCGGCCCACCGGGCGTCTCCATCTGGGTCACTACCACGGCGTGCTGAAGAACTGGGTACAGCTCCAGCACGAGTACGAGTGCTACTTCTTCGTCGCCGACTGGCACGCGCTGACCACCGATTACGAGCACGCCCAGAACATCGAGCAGCACACGTTCGGCACCGTGGTGGACTGGCTGGCCGCCGGCATCAACCCGGGTGCGGCGACGCTGTTCGTGCAGTCGAAGGTGCCCGAGCACGCGGAGTTGCACCTGCTGCTGTCCATGATCACGCCGGTGAGCTGGCTCGAGCGGGTGCCCAGCTTCAAGGACCAGCAGGCGAGGCTCAACGACCGGGATCTGGCCACCTACGGCTTTCTCGGCTATCCGCTGCTGCAGTCCGCCGACATTCTGATCTATCGCGCCGGCCGGGTGCCGGTGGGGGCCGATCAGGTGGCCCACGTCGAGCTGACCCGGGAGGTCGCCCGGCGCTTCAACCACATCTACGGCCGCGAACCGGGGTTCGAGGATCTCTCGGAGGCGGCGGTGAAGAAGATGGGCAAGAAGGCCGCCCGCCTGTATCGGGACCTGCGCCGCCGCTACCTGGAGCAGGGCGACGGCGAAGCGCTGGAGCGGGCCCGGGCGTTGCTCTCGGAGCAGCAGAATCTGTCCATCGGCGACCGCGAGCGGCTGTTCGGCTATCTCGAGGGCGGCGGGCGCATCATCCTGCCGGAGCCCCAGGCCATGCTCACCGAGCAGCCCAAGGTGCCGGGCCTCGACGGTGAGAAGATGTCGAAGTCCTACCACAACACCATCAGCCTGCGGGAAGCGCCGGACTCGGTGACCGAGAAGATCCGCACCATGAAGACCGATCCCGCCCGGGTGCGGCGGGGCGATCCGGGGAATCCGGAGGTTTGCCCGGTGTACGACCTGCACCGCATCTATTCCGACCGGGCGACTTTGGAGTGGGCGGCCGAGGGCTGCCGCACGGCCGGCATCGGCTGCCTCGACTGCAAACAGCCGCTGATCGACGCCGTCAACGCCGAGCAGGCCGTCATGCGTGAGCGGGCTCAGCAGTTCGAGGACGACCCCGATCTGGTACAGTCGATTCTGCTGGAAGGGACGGAGAAGGCGCGGGACGCGGCCCGGGAGACCCTGGACGACGTGCGGGCGGCCATCGGCATTTCCCACAAGTGACCTGAACCACACGAGGGAGCCATGACCTACAGCGAGCGACCCAGGCTCTACGAGGTTCGCAAAGTCGAGCAGGATACCGTTGCTCTGGTGCGGGGCGAGGCGGTCCACGAGCTGCCCACCGACCTGTACATCCCGCCGGAAGCCCTGGAGGTGTTTCTCGAGACCTTCGAGGGGCCTCTGGACCTCCTGCTCTACCTGATCCGCCGCGAGAATCTGGACATCCTCGATATCCGGGTGGCCGACATCACCGAGCAGTACATGAGCTACGTGGATCTGATGAAGGCCGTGCAGCTCGAGCTCGCCGGCGAGTACCTGGTGATGGCGGCGATGCTGGCTGAGATCAAGTCCCGCATGCTGCTGCCGAGGCCGCTGGGCGATGACCAGGACGAGGAGGACCCCCGTGCCGAGCTGATCCGCCGCCTGCAGGAGTACGAGCAGATCAAGGGCGCGGCGGAGCGTCTCGACGAGCTGCCGCGGCTCGAGCGGGACATTCATCTGATTCACCCGGAGCGTCCCGAGTTGGTTCGCCACCACGCCGACCCGGACGTGGATCTCAAGGAAGTGCTGCTGGCCCTGGCTCAGGTGCTGCGGCGCGCGGAGATGTTCCAGCGCCATGCCGTTCAGCTCGAGCCGCTGTCGGTACGCGAGCGGATGACCGATGTGCTGGAGCGGGTGAACACCACCCGCGCGTTCGTCCCGTTCGCTTCGCTGTTCACCGTCGAGGAGGGCCGGATGGGCGTGGTGGTGACGTTTCTCGCGCTGCTGGAGCTGCTCCGCGAGTCGCTGCTCGAGCTGGTGCAGAACGAGGCCTTCGGCCCCATCTACGTGCGTAGCGGCGGGGGACGCCATTGGCAGGACGAACCACAGGAGGACGAGGCGTAGCCGTGGCGGAGCTGATCGATTCGGGCACCCTGAAGCAGATCGTCGAAGCGGCGCTCATGGCCGCCGACGAGCCGTTGAGCGTCGACCGCCTGACCAAGCTGTTCGCCCACGGCGAGCTCGATTCCGAGGAGGGCCGGGCGCAGATCCGCGATACCTTGCAGACCCTCGAGGCCGAGACCGAGGGCCGTGGCTACGAGCTCAAGCGGGTGGCGTCCGGCTACCGGTATCAGGTGCGCCAGGAGCTGTCCGAATGGCTGTCGCGGCTGTGGGAAGAGAAGCCGCCACGCTACTCGCGGGCGTTGCTCGAGACCCTGGCGCTGATTGCCTACAAGCAGCCGGTGACCCGCGGAGACATCGAGCAGATCCGCGGCGTGTCGGTGAGCCAGAACATCATGCGCACCCTTCAGGAGCGGCGCTGGATTCGCGTGGTGGGCCAGCGGGAGGTGCCCGGCAAGCCGAGCCTGTACGGCACTACCCGCGAGTTTCTGGACTACTTCGATCTGAAGAGCCTGGACCAACTCCCTCCGCTCACCGAAATCCGGTCGCTGATCGAGCCCGTAGTGGTTGAGGAAGTGGTCGAGGAAGTGGTTGAGGAAGCCCGGGAGGTTGCAGAGGCGCGCGGGCAGCGCGGCGATCAACCCGAGATCATGAACCCCGAGCCCGACGACGGGTCAGTGGAAACGGAGCCGTCAGCCGATGCCAGGGAAGAAGTCCCCCCAGAACAAACAGCCGAGGAAACGCCGGCCGCCGGAGAAGCGGGCGGCGGCGCCGTCCCGGAACAGCGGGAAGGCGCAGACGAGCGCGAAACCGGCGCGGAAGACGGCGGCGAGCGGCGGCAAGCGCCGTCCGCGGAAGTCGTCCGCCTCCCCACCTCCCCGCGGCGTTGACTCCGCCGGCGCCAGCCGCGCCGGCAGCCCCCCGGAGAAGCTACACAAGCTGCTGGCGGAGCTCGGCTACGGCTCGCGCCGGCAGATGGAGCAGTGGATCCAGCAGGGCCGGGTCACGGTCAACGACGAGGCGGCTCACATCGGCCAGCGGGTGAGCGCCGGCGACGCGTTGGTGGTGGACGGCCGGCCGGTGGAGCGCGCGCCGGCATCCGGGTGCCGCGTGCTGGTGATGAACAAGCGCGCCGGTGTCATCTGCACCCAGCGCGACCCGGAAGGGCGCACCACTGTGTTCGACGACCTGCCGCCCAGCGGCGGCGGGCGGTGGATCTCGGTCGGTCGCCTCGACGTGCAGACGGCCGGGCTCCTGCTGCTCACCAACGATGGCGCGCTGGCGCACCGGATGATGCATCCCTCCACCGGTCTCGACCGGGAATATGCGGTACGCATCGATGCCCGCCTGGACAGCGAAGCGCTGGCGGCGCTGACCGGCGGCGTGCCCGTCGACGGCGAGACCCTGGCCTTCAGCGACATCCAGTACTACAACGGCTCCGGCAGGAATCATTGGTATCACGTGGTGCTGATGGAAGGCAGGAATCGGGAGGTACGCCGCTTGTTCGAGGCCGTCGGGGTCTCGGTCAGCCGCTTGAAGCGGGTGCGCTACGGGCCGGTGGTGCTGCCGTCCACCTTGAAGAGCGGCCAGCTCCGCGAGCTGTCAGCCGACGACCTCGAGATTCTGTACCGCATCCTGCACCTGCCGCTGACCCTGCCGCGGCAGCGCCGCCGGGCGCAGCGGGGCGAGCGCCACGGCGGCGAGAAGTCGCTGCTCCTGCCCTATCCGGAGCTCTGATCCGGCCCCGGCCAACTCCGGGCGTCGACGGCGGCACCGGTAAGCCCTCGGGACGCGGCTTCGAACAGGTACAAATAGACGTCCATCTTCTGCTCAGCGGTGGCAACGCTGGCGGGATTCTCGCCCGGATACGCCGTGGCGCGCATGCGGGTGCGGGTGGCGCCGGGGTTCAACGAGTTGAAGCGGATCCTGCCGGCGCTCTCGTGCTCGTCGGCGAGCACCTGGCACATCCCCTCCAGGGCGAATTTCGACACCGCGTAGGCGCCCCAGTAGGCGCGGCCCTTGCGGCCGACGCTCGAGGAGGTGAACACCACCGAGGCGTCGCCGCTGGCCTCCAGCAGCGGGAGCAGATCGCGGGTGAGCAGAAACGGCGCGTAGGCGTTCACCTGCATGACGCTCTGCCACTGTTGACTGTCGTAGTGCGCCACTGGCACGTGGGGGCCGAGGAGCGATGCGTTGTGGAGCAACCCGTCGAGGCGCCCGAACTCTCCCTCGATGGCGTCCACCAGGGCGCCCGTGCTCTCGTCTGCCAATGCCGCCAGATCGCACGGCACGATCACCGGCCGGGTGTCGGTGCCGGCCGTGATCCAGTCGAACACCGCTTCGAGCTTGCTGCGGGTGCGGCCGAGCAGGATCACGTGAGCACCGTAGCTGGCGAACGTGCGGGCGGCCGTCCGGCCGATGCCGTCGCCGGCGCCGGTGACCAGCACGACCTTGTCGCTCAGGCAGTCGGAGGCCGGCTGGTAGCGCCAGTGGCGCCGGCCTTCGTCGAGCTCGGGGTAGTCAAGGCTTTTCGGCATGCAGCAGGTAGTTCACGTCGACGTCGGTGGTGAGCGAGCAGCGGCGGGTGAACGGATTGTACCGCATGCCCCGGACGTCCCGGACCACGAGCCCCGCCTCGCGGACCGCGTCGGCCAGCTCGTGAGGCTTGATGAACTTTTCGTAGTCGTGAGTGCCGCGGGGCAGCAGCCCGAGCACGTACTCGGCGCCGATCACCGCCAGCAGGTATGCCTTGGGATTGCGGTTGATGGTGGAGAAGAACAGCTGTCCGCCCGGTGCGGCGAGCGCGGCGCAGGCGCTGACCGTGCGGGGATAGTCGGGCACGTGCTCCAGCATCTCCATGCAGGTGACGGTGGCGAACGTCGGCCGGCCGTTGCTCCGCCAATGCCTCGGCCGTGATGGTCAGGTACTCCACGTCGGTGCCGGTGTCGAGCGCATGCAGGCGCGCCACCGACAGCGGCGAGGCGGCCATGTCGATGCCGGTGACCTTCGCCCCGGCGCGGGCCAGGCTTTCGGACAGAATGCCGCCGCCGCAGCCGACGTCGAGAAGCGGCCCGGCGGACAGCTCGGCGCGTTCCTGCACGTAGGCGAGCCGTGCCGGGTTGATGTCGTGGAGCGGCTTGAAATCCCCTTCGGGATCCCACCAGCGGCTGGCCAGGGCCTCGAACTTGGCAATTTCCTCGTGATCGACGTTGGCTTGGTCGGTCATGGCGCTATCCCCGTACTTCCTGTGCCCAGCGGGAGGCTGCCTGCACCACCCCCGCCTCGTCCAGGGTCACGAGCTCGCCGCCCGCGAGCAACGGCCGGCCGCTCACCCAGACGTGGCTGACGGCGCTCGCAACGCTGTTGTGGATCAGCGGCGACATCGGGTCGTAGACGGGCTGAAAGCGGGCCTCCCCCAGGTTCACGGCGATCAGGTCCGCCTGCTTGCCGGGCTCGATGGAGCCGATGTCCGGGTCGAGGCCCAGCGCCCGCGCTCCGCCCAGGGTCGCCATCTCCAGGGCGCGGGTTTCCGGCAGCGAACGCACGTCGCCGGTGGTCACCTTGGCGAGCAGGCTCGCCAGCCTCGCCTCGGCGAACAGGTCCAGGGCATTGTTCGAGGCGGCGCCGTCGGTGCCGAGGGCCACGTTGACCCCCGCCGCCTGCAGGCGGGTCACCGGGCAGATGCCACTGGCCAGCTTGAGGTTCGAGTGGGGGCAATGCACCACCTGCACCCGGGCCTCGGCCAGGCGCTCGATCTCCTCTTCGTCCGCCTGGGTGACGTGGATGGCCTGGAGCCGCGGCCCCAGCAGGCCCATTTCCGACAACAGGTCGATCCAGCTCATGCCGAGCGCCGCCCGCGCCTCCGCCACCTCGGCCGCGGTCTCGTGAAGGTGAATGTGCACGGCTGCGTCCAGCTCCTCGGAGTACATCAGCACCCGTTCCAGATCCGCCCGGCTGACGCTGTAGGGCGCGTGGGGCCCGAACGCCACCCGGACCTGCGGATGTTCCCGGTAGGTGTCGTGCAGGGCCATGCCCTTGTGCAGCGCTTCATCCACGCCGCTGCTCCAGGCGTTCGGGAAAGGGATGACGGGGAACGCCACCTGGCAGCGCAGGCCGGCTTCGCGCGCCACGTCGGCCGCGGTTTCCGGAAAGAAGTACATGTCGGAGAAGCAGGTGGTGCCGCTCCTGATCATCTCCGCCGCCGCCAGCGCGGTGCCGTCGCGCACGAACGCCTCGCTCACCAGCCTCGCCTCCAGCGGCCAGATGTGCTCGTTCAGCCAGCGTTCCAGCGGCGCGTCCTCGGCGAAGCCGCGCATCAGGGTCATGGCCGCGTGGCCGTGAGCGTTCACCAGGCCCGGCAGCAGCACGTGCCCGGGGAGCTCGACCATGGGCCCCTCGTGCCCGGCCCGCACCGCGTCCCGCGGCCCCACGGCGACGATGCGCCCACCCGTCACCGCCACCGCGGCCCGCTCCAACACCCGGTTCTCGGGCGCGATGGGCAGCACCCAGCGGGCGTCCACGATCATGTCGACTCGGCTCTTCGGCATCGCGCGATTCTAGCCGCGTCCTTCAGTGGGAGCGACCAGGCTTTTTTTTGTGGGAGCGACCTCCTTTTTTTTTGTGGGAGCGGCCTCCCGGCCGCGATCTCCTGTGGGAGCGACCTGTGGGAGCGGCCTCCCGGCCGCGATCTCCTGTGGGAGCGACCTGTGGGAGCGACCTCCCGGTCGCGATCTCCTGTGGGAGCGACCTCCCGGTCGCGATCTTTGCGGCAGCTACCGTGCGAGACCAAGCCCGTGCTCGGCGGTGTGTGGGTCCCCCGCCGGGTCGTCACCTGGGGGCCAGCTCGGCCGGGCCCCGGTTCCCTCACTCCGCGGAGTTGTCCCCAGACCACGCGGTCAATCTGCTCCCCCGCGCGCAGCGCGGGCCTCGGCCGTCGCTCAGATGGTCCGTCAGGTGCCGCTCCGGCGCGCGCCGACCCGTCGGCCCGCGTCCTTCTCCCGGCCGGGAACGAAGAATCGCCGCCGAAAGGCCGTTCCACAACGCCGGCCGGGTCCGGGCCCCGCCGGCGCCGCCGATCTGGTAAAATGTGCGGCTTTCCCGAAGTGCCATCCTATGTCCGATCTCGGGTCTGATCCGGGCCGGGAAATCATCCCGGTCAACATCGAGGACGAGCTGCGCCAGTCGTATCTCGATTACGCCATGAGCGTGATCGTGGGGCGGGCGCTGCCCGACGTGCGCGACGGCCTGAAGCCGGTGCACCGGCGGGCGCTGTTCACCATGAACGAGCTGAACAACACCTTCAACCGCCCGTACATGAAGTCGGCCCGGGTGGTGGGCGAGGTGATGGGCAAGTACCATCCCCATGGCGACGTGGCCATCTACGACACCGTCGTACGCATGGCCCAGCAATTCTCCATGCGCTACCCGCTGGTGGACGGGCAGGGCAACTTCGGCAGCGTGGACGGCGATCCGCCGGCGGCCATGCGTTACACCGAGGTGCGGATGTCGCGGATGGCGACGGAGCTGCTGGCCGATCTCGACAAGGAAACCGTCGACTTCGTCCCCAACTACGACGACACCTTGAGCATGCCGGACGTGCTTCCCACGAAGGTGCCGAACCTGCTGGTGAACGGCAGCTCGGGGATCGCGGTGGGCATGGCCACCAACATCCCTCCCCACAATCTGCGCGAGGTGGTGGATGGCTGCCTGGCGCTGCTCGACGACCCGGACATTACCGTCGACGGGCTCATGGAGCACGTCAAGGGGCCGGACTTTCCCACCGCGGCGATCATCAACGGCCGCGCCGGCATCGTCGAGGCGTACCGCACGGGGCGCGGGCGCATCTACGTGCGCGCCCGGGCCGAGGTGATCCAGGACGACAAGACGGGCCGGGACGTCATCGTCATCACCGAGATTCCCTACCAGCTCAACAAGGCGCGGCTCATCGAGCGCATCGCCGAGCTGGTCAAGGACAAGAAGATCGAGGGGATCAGCGAGCTCCGCGACGAGTCCGACAAGGACGGGCTCCGGGTGGTGATCGAGATGCGTCGTGGCGACTCCGGCGAGGTGGTGCTGAACAACCTCTACGCCCAGACCCAGCTGCAGACCGTGTTCGGCATCAACTGCGTGGCGCTGGTGCACGGCCAGCCCAAGGTGCTGAACCTGAAGCAGATGCTGGAGGCGTTCATCCAGCACCGGCGCGAGGTGGTCACCCGCCGCACCATCTACCTGCTGCGGCGCGCCCGCCAGCGGGGCCACATTCTGGAAGGTCAGGCGGTAGCGCTGGCGAACATCGATCCGGTCATCGAGCTGATCAAGGCCTCTCCCGGAGCCGCCGAGGCGCGCACCGCGCTGATGGGGCGCGGCTGGGAGTCCGACGCCGTGCAGGCGCTGCTCGCGCGGGCCGGCAGCGACGCCTGCCGGCCGGACGGGCTGGCCGATGAGTTCGGGTTCCGCGACGGCCTGTACTGGCTCTCCGAGGAGCAGGCCCAGGCCATTCTCGACATGCGCCTGCAGCGCCTGACCGCCCTCGAGCAGGGCAAGCTGCTGGAAGACTACCAGGGCATCCTCGACGAGATCGCCGACCTGCAGGAGATTCTCGCTTCCCAGCAGCGGTTGATGCAGGTGATCCGTGACGAGCTCGCCGAGGTCCGCAACACCTACGGCGACGACCGACGCAGCGAGATCCTCTCCACCCAGGAGGACCTCACCGTCGAGGACCTGATCACCGAAGAGGACCTGGTGGTGACCATCTCCCACCACGGCTACGCCAAGACCCAGCCGCTCGACAGCTACCAGGCTCAGAAGCGGGGCGGGCGGGGCCGCGCGGCCACCTCGGTGAAGGACGAGGACTTCGTCGAGCACCTGCTGGTGGCCCATTCGCACGACACCCTGCTGTGCTTCTCCAACCTCGGAAAGGTGTACTGGCTCAAGGTCTACCTGATTCCCCAGGCCAGCCGCGGCGCCAAAGGCCGGCCGCTGGTGAACATGCTGCCGCTGTCCGGTGACGAGTGGATCTCGGCCATCCTGCCGATCAAGGAGTACTCCGAGGACCGGTTCATCTTCATGGCCACCGCCAACGGCACGGTGAAGAAGACGCCGCTCGAGCAGTTCTCGCGGCCCCGCTCCACGGGCCTGATCGCGCTGGAGCTCGAGGAAGACAACACCCTGGTCGGCGTCGCGCTGACCGACGGCACCTGCGACGTGCTGCTGACCGCGAGCTCCGGCAAGGCGGTGCGGTTCAAGGAGTCCGACGTCCGCGCCATGGGCCGCACGGCCCGCGGCGTGCGCGGCATCAGCCTCGAGGCGGCCACCGGCTGATCTCGCTGATCATTCCCCAGGACAACGGCTACGTGCTGACGGCCAGCGAGCACGGCTACGGCAAGCGCACAGCTGGTGGACGAGTTCCCGGTGAAGGGACGCGGCACCCAGGGCGTGATCGCCATCAAGACCTCCTCCAGGAACGGCGACCTGATCGGGGCGGTGCAGGTGTTCGACGGCGATGAGATCATGCTCATCAGCAACCTGGGCACCTTGGTGCGGACCCTGGCCGACGAGGTCTCGCTGCTGGGTCGCAATACCCAGGGGGTGCGGCTCATCAATCTGCGCGGCGACGAGCGGCTGGTGGGCGTGCAGCGGATCGTGGAGTCGGAAGACGAGGAGAATGGCGGTGAGTAGCCCGGAATCGCGACCTGGAGATCGGCCGCCCCTGCGGGGCAGCTTGGCAGTTTCCTTTCCGGAAACTGCTGCCCCAACAGCGGTGATCGGGGCCGCTCCATGAGCGGGCGCCGGGTGTTCAATTTCTCCGCCGGCCCGGCGGCGCTGCCGCTCGAGGTGCTCGAGCGCGCACGCGACGAGATGCTCGACTTCCGCGGCACCGGCATGTCGGTGATGGAGATGAGCCACCGCAGCGCCGCCTTCATCGGCATCGCCGAGCGGGCGGAGGCCGACTTCCGCGAGCTCATGGCCGTGCCCGATGACTACGCTGTGCTGTTCCTGCAGGGCGGCGCCACCACTCAGTTCGCCATGGTGCCGCTGAACCTGCTGGGCGAGGCCACCCGCGCGGACTACGTGAACACGGGCTCCTGGTCCAGCAAAGCCATCAAGGAAGCCAAGCGCTTCTGCGACGTGAACGTGGCGGCCAGCTCCGAGGCGAGCGGCTTCATGGAAATACCGGACCCGGCGTCCTGGTCGTTGTCGACCGGATGCCGCCTATCTGCACCTCTGCTCCAACGAGACCATCGGCGGGGTGCAGTTCCACGAGTTCCCGGACCTACCGACGCCGCTGGTGGCCGACATGTCGTCGGACATCCTGTCGCGGCCGGTGGACGTGTCGCGGTTCGCGCTGATCTACGCAGGAGCGCAGAAGAACATCGGCCCGGCCGGGCTCACCGTGGTGATGGTGCGGCGCGACCTGCTCGGCCACGCCCGATCCGGCACGCCCAGCATGCTGGACTACGCCGTGCATGCCGAAGCCGGATCCATGTCCAATACCCCGCCGACCTACGCCTGGTATCTCGCGGGGCTGGTGTTCGAGTGGCTGAAGGATCGGGGCGGCGTGGCCGGTATCCAGGCGATCAACCAGCGCAAGGCCGGCAAGCTCTACGCGGTGCTCGAGAGCAGCAACTTCTACCACTCGCCGGTGGCGAAGCACGACCGCTCGATCATGAACGTGCCGTTCACCCTGCCGGATCCGGCCCTCGACAAGCCGTTCCTGGCCGGCGCGGAGGAGCGCGGTCTCACCAACCTGAAGGGCCACCGCAGCGTCGGCGGCATGCGCGCGAGCCTCTACAACGCCGTGCCGGAAGCGGCCGTGGACGCGCTGGTGGACTACATGCAGAGCTTCGAACATGAGCGCGGATGAGAGCGATTCCCGAGGCGCACCGGTATCGCTCGAGTCGGTGCGCGGGCGCATCGACGCCATCGACCGGGACCTGCAACGGCTGCTGAACGAGCGGGCCGAGTGCGCCCTCGCCGTCGCCCGCATCAAGCACGCCGAGCCCGGCGACCAGCCGCCCGTGTTCTATCGTCCCGAGCGGGAAGCGCAGATCCTCGCCCGCATCAAGCAGGAGAACCAGGGGCCGCTGTCCGACGAGGACCTGGCGCGCCTGTTCCGCGAGATCATCTCGTGCTGCCTGAACCTGGAGCAGCCGCTGACCATCGCCTACCTGGGCCCTCCCGGCACCTACACCGAAACCGCAGCGGTGAAGCAGTTCGGCCACTTCGCCGGCACCCGGGCGCTGGCCTCCATCGACGAGGTGTTCCGCGAGGTGGAATCGGCAGGCGCCCATTACGGCGTGGTGCCGGTAGAGAACAGCACCGAAGGCATGGTCAACCACACCCTCGACTGCTTCATGGATTCGCCGGTGCTGATCTGCGCGGAGGTGGAGCTGCCCATCCATCACGCGCTGCTGGTGAAGTCGGCCGAGGAGCCGATCTCCGAGATCCTCTCGCACTCCCAATCGCTGGCCCAGTGCCGGGGATGGCTGGACGCCCACTATCCGGGCATCCCGCGCACGCCGGTGAACAGCAACGCCGAGGCGGCCAGGCTGGTGGCCGACCGGTCCGGCGCGGCCGCCATCGCCGGCGAGGTGGCGGCGGAACGTTACGGCCTGCGGATCCTCGCCGGCAACATCGAGGATCATCCTGACAACAAGACCCGTTTTCTGGTCATCGGCCGCCAGCGGGTGGGGCCGAGCGGCCACGACAAAACCTCGATCCTGGTGTCCACCCGGAACGAGCCCGGCGCCCTGTATCGGGTGCTGGAGCCCTTTCACACCCACGGCATCAGTCTCACCCGGATCGAGACCCGGCCCGCCAAGTCGGGTAGCTGGTCGTACGTGTTCTTCATCGACTTCGACGGCCATCAGAGCGAGCCGCGCATCCAGGCCGTGCTCGACGAGGTAGCCGAGGTGGCCATGGAAGTGCGATCCCTCGGCTCCTACCCGCAGGCGGTGGTCTGATGGCCCGGCACGTCAACCAGCGGGTGGCGGCGCTGTCGCCTTACAAGCCCGGCAAGCCCATGGACGAGCTCACCCGGGAGCTCGGCATCACCGATATCGTCAAGCTTGCCAGCAACGAGAATCCCCGTGGTCCGGGCCCGCGCGTGCGCGAGGCGGTGGCGCGTGCGGCCGCGGTCCTCAATCGCTATCCGGACGGCGGCGGCTTCCGGCTGAAACAGGCGCTGGCGGCGAAGCTCGGGGTGGAGGCGAACCAGATCACCTTGGGCAACGGCTCCAACGACGTGCTGAACCTGGCCGCCCGCATGTCGATCACCCCCGGCAGCTCGGGCATCGTCGCGCAGCACGCGTTCGTGGTGCATCCGCTGGCGGTGACCCTGTGCGGCGGCCGCCTGGTGGAGGTGCCGGCCGGGAAGGGCTACGGCGCGGACGTGTTCGCCATGCAGCAGGCGGCGGACGAGAATACGGCCGTGCTGTACCTCGCCAATCCCAACAACCCCACCGGCACCTGGATCGGCCAAGCGGACCTGCGCGGCCTGCTCGACCGGCTGCCGGAGCAGACGTGGGTGGTGCTGGACGAGGCCTACTTCGAGTACGTGTCGGAAGACGCCTACCCCGACGGGGTCAAGCTGCTAGCCGACTACCCTCAGCTCATCGTCACCCGCACGTTCTCGAAGATTCACGGCCTCGCGGGGCTCCGGGTGGGTTACGCGGTATCGAGCGCGGAAGCGGCCGATCTGATGAACCGGGCCCGGGAGCCATTCAACGTCAACAGCCTCGCCCAGGCGGCCGCCGAGGTGGCGCTGGCGGACGACGAATACGTCGCCGAGAGCCGGCGCCTGAACCGCGCCGGCATGGCGGAGCTGGTGCGCGGGCTCGAGCGACTGGGCCTCTCCTGCATCCCTTCGGTAGGTAACTTCGTCACCTTCGCGGTGCCGCAAAGCGGGCCGCGGGGCGGGGACGGGCAGAGCGTGTTCGCCGCACTGCTCGAGCGGGGCGTCATCGTCCGCACCGTGGCGGAATACGGGCTGCCCGGCCATCTGCGGGTGACCGTCGGGCTGCCCGAGGAGAATGCCCGCTTCCTGGAAGCACTGGAGCGCGTGCTCGCCTGATGCAACTGGTCGTCGTCGGCACCGGACTGATGGGCAGCTCGTTCGCCCTGGCGGCGCGGGCCGAGGGCCTGTTCGAGCGCGTGGTCGGTGTGGATCCGCATCCGCACCGTGGCAGCCAGGCGATGGCGCTGGGGGTGGTCGACGCGGTGGCCGAGCAGGTGCCTGACGACGCCGACGCCGTGCTGCTTTCCGGTCCGGCCGACAGCGTTGCGCCGTGGGTGATCCGGCTCGCCGGCCATTCGGCGGTCGTGTTCGATACCGCGAGCGTCAAAGGCGCCGTTCTGGAGGAGGTTCGTGCCGCCACCGGGCGGGTGCCGGACGCGCTTCGTGCCGTGCCATCCCATGACCGGCAGTGAGCAGCATGGCCCCTCCGCCGCAGATCGCCGTCTGTACCGTAACGCGGAGGTGATCGTGACGCCCTGCGCGGAGACCGATCCTGACGCCGTGCGCCGGGTGGAGTCGTGGTGGCGTGCGGTGGGCGGGCGGATCACGGCCATGGACGCCTCTGTCCACGATCGGCTGGTGGCGCGCACCAGCCATCTTCCCCACCTGCTGGCCTTCGCCTACCTGCAACTCGTCGAGTCCGGAGGACGTTCGCCACAGCGCCGGTGGCTTCCGTGACTTCACCCGCATCGGCGCCTCCAACGCCGAGGTCTGGGCGCCCATCCTGCGCTTGAATCGAGCCGCGCTGCTGGAGGCGCTGACCGCCCTGGAAAGTCAGCTCGACCGGGTGCGCCGGTTGATCGACGACGACGACGGCCGGTCGCTCGTCGACCTGCTGGAAGATTCCGCGCGCCGGCGCGGAAGCATCTCCGTGACCGATGACAAGACCGCTGAAATGACCGCTGAAATGACCGCTGACGTCCCGGTCATCACCATCGACGGCCCGGTGGGGTCCGGCAAAGGCACCGTATCGACACTGGTCGCCGAACGTCTCGGCTGGCACCTGCTGGACAGCGGCGCCCTGTACCGGATCGTCGCCCTGGTGGCGCTGCAGCGCGGCATTGCCACGAGCGATGCCGACGCTCTGGCCGCTGCGGCGCGGGGGCTCGACATCCGCTTCGAGGGGCGCCGGGTCTGGGTGGAGGGCATGGAGCGCACCGACGACATCCGCACCGAGGCGGTGAGCCAGGGTTCCTCCCAGGTGGCCGCGTTGCAGCCCGTGCGGGATGCCATACTGGACGTGCAGCACGCCCAGCGGCGCCCCCCGGGGCTGGTGGCGGACGGCCGCGACATGGGCACCGTGGTCTTTCCGGACGCCCGGCTCAAGGTGTTTCTGGACGCTTCGGTGGAGGAGCGGGCCGAGCGTCGTTTCCGGCAACTCACTTTGCAGGGTCGGCGGGCGAACCGCGACGCAGGTGCTTGCCGCCCTGCGCGAACGTGACGAGCGGGACCGCAAGCGTGCCGTCTCGCCGCTGCATCCCGCCCCCGACGCCGTGATCATCGACAGCTCACGGCTGTCGATCGAGGCGGTGCTCGCGCGGGTGGTCGAGGAAGCCGGCGACGCCGGACTCATCGGCTAGACGCACAGCCGGCATGGTGGCAGCCGGCATGGTGATTGCGTTATCGATCCGTGCATCAGCACGGCGACGGCGAAGCCATGGACACTCTTCTGCAGACGATCGGCGCCACGGTCGTAGCCCTCGTCTGCGCGGACGTGTTCCTGACCGTCCTGTTCCCGGCGAGCGGCCGGGGGCCGCTGCGCAAGCCGCTGGAACAGACGGTATGGCGCCTGTTCCGCACCATGGCGTCGCTCCTGGGCCCGCGGCGGCGAAGCGATCTGCTTTCCTACGCCGGCCCCGTGCTTCTTGCGGTGACGTTCTGGGCCTGGTTCGCCGCGCTGGTGGCGGGCTGGGCCATGATCTACAAGCCGGCGCTGGGCTCGCAGATCACCGTGACCTCGGGCCCTACGGACACCGGCTGGGCCAGTGCCATCTACTACAGCGGCTTCAACCTGACTACCCTCGGCGTCGGCGACTTCACTCCCCACAGCCCGGGCTATCGGCTGCTCACGGTGGGGCAGGGGGCCCTCGGGTTCGGCTTCTTCAGCCTGGTGGTGACGTATTTTCTGTCGATCTATCCGTCACTCACCAGCCGTAATGCGTTCGCGCAGGGTCTCCATCACCTGACCGGCAAGACCGGTGATGCCGTGGAGTTTCTTGCGCGGTTCGCCGATGACGCCGATCTTCCGCTGTTGCGGCAACACATGATGTCCAAGGCGGAATTTCTGCGCCAGGTGTATCAGACCCACCGCTTCTATCCGATTCTGCGGTACTTCCACTACCGGGAGATCCAGTACGAGCTGCCCCGCATCCTGCTCATCGCCCTCGACAGCGCAACCCTGCTGCGGACGGCGCCGGCACGCGATTCCCGCCACAGCGCGCTGCAGCCGCGGATCCTCGACGATCTGCTCGAAGCAGCCATGTCGCTGCTGCGCGAGCTCACCAGCGGAGACGGGCAGGGGGAACGCTCCGACGAGGCCGACGGGCGCTGGCGCGGGCACTACGCACACGCGCTTTCCCGGCTCTCCCAGGCGGGGATACCGGTGCGTGACGACGTCGAGGCAGGGGCCCGTGATTATGCGGACTTACGGTCGCAATGGGACGGTATGACCCATGAGCTGGCCGCGCGCATGATGCACGAATGGACGGCCGTCGAACCATCGGCAGAATCAATTGAAAAACAAAGGGTTAAGTGTTAGCCTCGCCGGCCTTCTCGCGAGCATCGGACAACCGGACGAGCGAGGGGAGGCGTGTTCTCACGCGTTGGCGCCGTGTCGCGCCGCCGTTGCGTCAGGGCACATGAACCAACCAACCGACAGTGAACATGAGCGAAACTTTTGCGGAGCTATTTGAAGAGAGTTTGAAGACGGTGGAGATGGAACCGGGTTCCATCGTCACCGGTACCGTCGTCGACATCAACGGCGATTTCGTGGTGGTGCACGCCGGGCTGAAGTCCGAGGGCGTGATCCCGCGCAGCCAGTTCCTCGACGAGCACGGCGATTTCACCCTGCAGATCGGCGATCAGGTCCACGTCGCCATGGAAGTGGTGGACGACGGCTGGGGCGAAACGCGCCTCTCCCGCGAGAAGGCCAAGCGCGCCGAGACATGGAAGATGCTGGAGTCCGCCTTCGACAACCACGAGGTGGTGGAAGGCCAGATCAGCGGTAAGGTCAAAGGCGGTTTCACCGTCGACATCAACGAGATCCGGGCCTTCCTTCCCGGCTCCCTGGTGGACATCCGTCCGCTGCGCGAGACCGCGCACCTCGAGGGCAAGCCGCTCGAGTTCAAGGTCATCAAGCTGGATCAGAAGCGCAACAACGTCGTGGTATCGCGCCGCGCCGTGCTCGAGGAAGAGAACAGCGCCGAGCGTGAAGCGCTGCTGGAGTCACTCCAGGAAGGTCAGGTGATCAAGGGCATCGTGAAGAACCTCACCGATTACGGCGCGTTCGTGGATCTGGGCGGTGTGGACGGCCTGCTGCACATCACCGACATGGCCTGGCGGCGTATCCGTCATCCGTCCGAGATGGTGAACGTCGGCGACGAGATCGACGTGAAGATCCTCAAGTTCGACCGGGAGAAGAACCGCGTCAGTCTCGGCATGAAGCAACTGGGCGACGATCCGTGGGTGGACATCACTCGCCGTTACCCGGAAGGCTCGCGGGTGCTGGCCACCGTCACCAACCTCACCGATTACGGCTGCTTCGCCGAGATCGAAGAGGGCGTGGAGGGCCTGGTGCACGTCTCCGAGATGGACTGGACCAACAAAAACATTCACCCGTCCAAGGTCGTGGCCGTGGGGGACCAGGTGGAAGTCATGGTCCTCGACATCGACGAGGAGCGCCGGCGCATCTCCCTCGGCATCAAGCAGTGCCGGCCGAACCCGTGGGAAGAGTTCGCGCTCAACCACGCCAAGAGCGACCGCATCACCGGGAAGATCAAATCCATCACCGATTTCGGTATCTTCATCGGCCTGGACGGCGGCATCGACGGCCTGGTGCACCTGTCCGACATCTCCTGGAACGAGCCGGGTGAAAACGCGGTACGCCGCTACACCAAGGGCGAGGAGATCGAGACGGTCATTCTGTCCGTTGATCCCGAGCGCGAGCGCATCTCGCTCGGCGTCAAGCAGCTCGATCAGGATCCGTTCTCCGATTACACCGCGGTGAACGACCGCGGCACCATCGTCATGGGCACCATCAAGGAAGTGGAGCCCAAGGAAGCGGTGGTGGAGCTCGCGACCGACGTGACGGGAACGCTGAAAGCCTCCGAGATCAGCCAGGACCGGGTGGAAGACGCCCGCAACGTCTTGAAGGCCGGAGAAGAGGTGGAGGTCAAGATCATCAGCATCGACCGCAAGAACCGCAACATCGGCCTGTCCATCAAAGCGAAGGACATGGAAGACGAGCGGACGGCGGTTCGTGAGCATCGCAGCCGCGAGACCGATCGGCCCGCGACGACGCTCGGCGATCTGATCAAGCAGCAGATGGATCAGGGCAGCGACGACTGATGCCCGACCCCTGTAGGAGCGATCTCCAGATCGCGAATCTCATCTCGAAAGAGGATCGCGCTAAGGAGACCGCTCCTACGGGCCGACTGGGGTCGGGGGAGCGCTCCTACGCCCGGAACAGCGAATAATGACGAAATCCGAGCTCATCGACCTGATCGCCGCCCAGCAGACCCAGCTTTCCGTGAAGGACGTGGAGCTGGCGGTCAAGACCATCATCGAGCAGATGGCGGGGACCCTGGCCGCGGGCGAACGGATCGAAATCCGTGGGTTCGGGAGCTTTTCCCTGCACTATCGCGCGCCCCGCATCGGGCGCAATCCGAAAACGGGCGAGTCGGTCGGCCTGGCCGGCAAGCACGTGCCTCACTTCAAGCCTGGCAAGGAGCTGCGCGATCGTGTCAACGCCGGACTCGAGCAGGATCGGGCCGTGGCCGGGCAGCAACGGTGAGGCCGGCAGGCCGCTGAGGGACCGGGCACGGAGCTGGCGATGAAGACGTTGAGCAGGTTGTTCTGGGGTCTGCTGGCGGTGCTGGTCTTCTGCTTCGCGTTGCTCGCCGTCAACCAGACTGAGGTGTCGCTCGAGTTCCTCTCCTGGCGCACGCCCGAGGTGAGTGTGTTCTGGTGGCTGCTGGCGACGTTCCTCGCGGGTGCGTCGGTGAGCGCGGTGGGTTTCGCCCTCGGCTCGCTCAGGTTGCGCCTGCGCCAGCGCACGATCAACAAGGAGCTCGACGCTGCGCGGCGCGAGCTCGAGAAGCTCAGGGCGCCGTCCGAGGCGATGGCTCACGAAACCTGACCTGTAACGCGCGCAATACCCTTCAGCATCGGCGGTCATCACCGCCTCATCCGCCGGTTACCCTGACAGACCCTTGCAACAGCACGAAAGAGGTTTGTCATGATCAGATTCCGCCAATCGGTGCTGGCCACGCTGCTGCTGGCGCTCTCCGCCGCGGCGCTGGCGGCCGGTGATGCCGCCGACGCCGTGAACATCAACACCGCCGATGCCGACACCATGGCCCGAGTGCTCCAGGGAGTGGGCCAGTCTCGCGCCCAAGCCATCGTTCAGTACCGGGACCAGCACGGTAAGTTCGTCGACGCCTACGAGCTCACCAACGTCAAAGGCATCGGTGAGCATACGGTGGAGATGAACGAGAAGCGCATCGTCCTCGACGATTAACGTCCGCGAACTGCAGCGTTCGCGCTAAGATACCGGCCCGTGCAAGCACGTCACGGGCCGGGCGCCGTCACATCCACCGTATCGCTGGTCACGGGCGCCGGCGGGTTCGTGGGCGGCCATCTGTGCCGGCATCTGCGGGCGCGCGGCGTCGACGTGCGAACCACGGCCTCGCGGCGGGGGGCCGCCTCGTCCGGCCCGGTGCTCGAAGACCACGAGAACGCTCTCGTCCAGGCGCTGCGAGGGGTCAACAGCGTCTACTTCCTCGCCGGCATCGCCCACGAAGCCGCCGCCGGAAGCGACTCGGAGCTCATGCACCGCATCAACGTCGAGGCGCCGCTGCGCTGGCTGCGGGCCGCTGAGCGCGCTGGGGTCCGGCGGTTCATCTGGCTGTCGAGTATCAAGGTGCTGGGCGATACCAGCCACCGGCCACTCGAGCCGGAGGACGCGTACCGGCCCGGCGACCCGTACGCCTGCAGCAAGGTCGCGGCGGAGCGGTATCTGCTGGCCGAGCCGCTCGCGACGACCGGCCTGGCCGTAGTGCGCCCGCCGCTGGTGTACGGTCCCGGCGTGCGGGGTAATTTCGCGGCCCTGCTGGGCCTGGCCGACACGGCCTGGCCGCTGCCGACGGGTCGCGCGGTGGCGCCACGGAGCCTGGTGGCCGTGGACAACCTCTGCGACCTGCTGATCCGGCTGGGCGGTGCCGCGGATACTGGATTGTTCCACGTGGCGGACGCGGAGGATCTGACGGTGAGCGGCCTCGTCGCCGACCTCAGGCGCCTGCTCGGGCAGCGCGCACCGCAGCTTCCGGTGCCGCCGACTATGATGCGGCAGGTTCTCCGCGCGCTCGGCCGTGGCGGAACTCATTCGCGGTTGTTCGAGCCCCTGCAGGTGAGCACCGCGGCCACTCGGTCACGTCTCGACTGGTCGCCGCCGCAGCCGCCGTCTGCAGCACTGGAGGAAACCGTAACATGGTGGCGGATGTCGCGCTGATCCTGCTGGGCGGCGGCTTCGCGGCTGCGCTCGGCCTCGGCCTGCTGTTGCTGGCGGCCCCCGCGCGGCTGCGGATCTACGCCCAGCCGAACGCGCGCAGCTTCCACGAGCATCCGACGCCCACCTCGGGCGGCGTCATCTTCGTGCTGCCCGTTGTCGCCTATCTGTGGTGGCTGGCGCCCCAGGGCCCGCCGCCGGTCGCCGCCATGGCTGCGGGCGGGACGCTGCTGGCGGCGGTGGGCCTGTGGGACGACGTCCGCGAGGTCTCGCGGTTGGTGCGTTTCCTGCTGCAGGTGGTGGCGGCCAGCGCGGTTGCCTGGTCGATGGTCGGTGACAGTCAACCACTGCTGGCGGTCGGCGTGGCGGCGGCGCTGGTCTGGCACGTGAACCTGTACAACTTCATGGACGGCATCGACGGTCTGGCCGCGGCCCACGCGCTGGTGTTCTGCATCGGCGTGCAGGTGGTCGGTTGCGGTCTGCCGGGCTGGCCGGGCGACACGTGCTGGCTGGTGACGGGAAGCGTGCTGGGTTTTCTGGTGTTCAACTGGCCGCGGGCGCGGATGTTCATGGGCGACGTCGGCAGCTACTTCCTGGGGCTGATCATCGGTGCGTTGGCTGTTCTGTTATGGCGACAGGGCGTGGTCGGCTGGCCGGTGCCGCTGATCCTCCTGTCCGGGTTCTGGTTTGACGCCACCTATACCCTTATAGTGAGGTGCTCGACCGGCCAGCCGTTCACCCGGCCGCACAGGAGCCACCTGTACCAGAAGATCGCTGCCATACGAGGACACCTGTGGACGACGGTTTGCTACCTGCTCTACTCGGCTTTCTGGCTCCTGCCGCTGGCGTGGCTGGTCGGCCGTTTCGGCACGGCAGACCCGCTGTTCGGCGTGCTCTGGGTGGTGCCCGCGGTGGCGCCGCTGGCGGTGGCGGCCTGGCGGCTGCGGGCGGGCCTTCCCGAGCACGCCCCCACCACCGAAGACGCTTAGTGCGCGCCTGTTCATGAGCCGGATGATCAGCGAATTCGTGGAGCAGCTTCCGCGCCGGCGCCGCCAGGCCATTGCCGTGCTTTGCGACGCCCTCGTGCTGCCGCTGGCCCTGTGGAGCGCCATCGCGTTGCGTCTCGGCGAGCTCAATCCGTCGGTCGCGAAGTTCTGGCCGGCATTCGTCGTGTCGAGCCTGGTCTGTGTGCCGGTGTTCGGCGCGCTCGGGCTGTATCGCCACGTTGTCCGGCACATGGGCAACCACACCCTGATGGCGGTCGTGAAGGGCGCCACCATCACCGCCATCGTCGTCGCGGCGGTGGCCTACCTGGTTCCGCTGAAGGGCTTCCCGCGCTCCGTGCCCGAGATCTTCTGGCTGCTGACCCTGCTGTACGTGGCCGGTTCCCGATTCCTTGTCCGCGGCTACTTTCAGCGCCAGATCCGCAAGGACAACGCCGCCACGCCGGTGATCATCTACGGCGCGCGCAGCAAGGGCGTGGAGCTCGCTCGGGTGCTCCAACAGCAGGGTCACTACCTTCCGGTGGCGTTCCTCGATGACGACAAGGCCATGCAGAGACGCATCATCGACGGCTTGTTCGTCCATCCGCCCCGGCATCTGGCGCGGCTGCTGCAGGACGGCCAGGTGAAGCAGGTGTTCGTGGCCGTGGACTCCACCGAGGCTCAGGACCGCCGTCGCGTCATCGAGTTTCTCGAGCCCCACCAGGTGCGGGTGAGGCTGATCCCCGATGTCCCGGATCTGGTCTCCGGCCGCGAGTCCATCGCCAACATCCGCGACGTGGAGGTCGAGGATCTGCTCGGCCGCGTTCAGGTCGACCCGCTTCCCCACCTGCTGCAAGGCTCGGTGCGCGGGCGCTCGGTGATGGTCACCGGCGCCGGCGGCTCCATCGGCTCGGAGCTGTGCCGGCAGATCGTCCGCCAGCGGCCGCGGCTGCTGGTGGCGCTGGACGTCTCGGAGTTCGGGCTGTTCCAGATTCAGCGGGAGCTCAAGCGCATCTGCAGCGAGGAGGGCCTGCAAGCGCCCGTGGTCGCCGTGCTCGGCTCGGTCACGAATCGTCCGCTGGTGTCGCGCACGGTGGACGCCTACAAGGTGGAAACGCTGTTCCACGCAGCCGCGTACAAGCACGTGGAGCTTGTCGAGCACAACGTGATCCAGGGGATCATGAACAACACCTTCGGCACCCTGTACGCGGCCCAGGCCGCCATCGAAGGCGGCGTGAAGAATTTCATTCTCATCTCCACCGACAAGGCGGTGCGCACCACCAGCGTCATGGGCGCCAGCAAGCGACTGGCGGAGATGATCCTGCAGGCGCTGCAGGAGCAGTGTCCGGATACCCGCTTCTCCATGGTCCGGTTCGGCAACGTGCTGGCCTCGTCGGGCTCCGTGGTGCCGGTGTTCCTGGAGCAGATCCGGCACGGCGGTCCGGTGACGGTGACCCACCCTGACGCTACCCGTTATTTCATGACCATCTCCGAGGCCGCGGGCCTGGTGCTGCAGGCCGCCAGCATGAGCCGCGGGGGCGATCTGTTCCTGCTCGACATGGGCGAGCCGGTGAAGATCCTCGAGCTGGCCCGGCGCATGATCCGCCTCAAGGGCTTCACGATACAGGACGACGAGCACCCTCGACGGCGACATCGCCATCGAGATCACGGGGCTCAAATCCGGCGAAAAGCTCCACGAAGAGTTGCTGGTGGGCGAGGCGGTGGCCGGCACGGAGCACAAGAAAATCCTCCGCGCCGAGGAGGCGTTCCTGCCCTGGTCGGAGCTGCGCGGCGCGCTCGCCACCCTCGAGCAGGCGTGCGCCGACTACGACTACGATGCCATCAAGGCATTCATCGAGGGCCTGGTGGAAGGCGCCGACCTCGCCGCTCAGCTCGGCGGGCTGTTCCGCAGCGCGGAGGTCATCGCGCTGAAGCCGGCCGCCGAGGACCAGAAGAGCCCCCGTTGATTTCCCCCGCAGGACGCACCAGCCCCCATGCCGCCGTAGGTGCGTCCAGATCGCGACCGCGCTGCCCGCTCCTGGTACTGACAACGCTCCTGCTCGCCGCCTGCGCCACCCAGCTCGACACCCAGCCGCCTCCAGCCTTCGACCTGTCCGGCACGTGGTTGCTGGTGTCGGACGAGAGCAGCTCGCCTCCGTCCCACCGGCAGCTCAGGGCCCGCGGCGGCACCCTCGGCCTGGTGACCCAGGATTTTCCCGTGATGCGGGCGAGCAAGCTCGAGATCGAGCAGAACCGCGACTCCATGGGCATCCGCTACGACACCGGCGATTACCGTGACGTGTCATGGGGCACGCGCGAGCACGGTCTGTGGAAGGTCACCGCCGGCTGGCGTGGCAGCGCGTTGATCATGATGTACCACGCCGATGACGCTGATGCCGAGGAAACCATGTCGCTGTCGCCGGACGGCCAGCGCCTGACGGTCGATGTCCACGTCGGCTCCGGCGGCGACGACGTCAAAGTGACCCGCGTCTATCACCGCGCCTGAAGCGCTGCTCGAGTCCCTCCTGGAGCGCGCTCAGCGGTCAGCCTGAAGCTGCTCCAGGCCTGCGTCGGCCAGCTTTCGCCACAGCTCGGTGGGTGACCAGCGTTTCGCTCTGGCGAGGTGCTCCCGTGCGCGGGAATCGCCGATCAGTCGGTACGCTTCACCGAGATAGAAGTTGACGTGCGGCGCCCAGGGCTGCCGCTGGTGGGCGATGCGCAGATAGTTCAGGGCATCACCCGCGCGGCCGGAGTAGAGGTAAGCCAGGCCGAGCACGAAGATGGCGTCCTGGCGCGTCGGGTCGCGGGCCAGAGAACGGCGGAGCAGCGGAACCGCCTCCTGCCAGCGGGCCCGGCACTCCTCCGAGATCGTGAAGATGCAGCCCATGGACAGAGCGCTGGCGAGTTGCACGGCGGCGGAGACGTCGTCCGCTGCCAGGGCCACCGCCCGCCGAGCGGCGACCAGGGTCGCGTCCCGGTTGCCGGCCGACTCCTGGGCCACTGACAAGGCAATCCACAGATCACTTCGGTCGGGATGCTGCGCGACCGCCGTGCGGAGGTGCCGTACGGCTTCCTTCGGGTTGTGCTGGACGATGGCCATGCTGATCCGGCGCACCGACTCGGGCTCTGCCAGGCAGTGGTAGCTTCCCTCGGGACCGCCATCACCCGGCGACTCCTGCACGACCGTGGGAAGGCGGTGCTGCAGGTAGCGAAGCAGGCGCCGCTCCAGCGCCGCAGAAGACAGGTGCACGGCGGCCGGCAAGGACGGCTGGCGTTCGTCGAGCACCGCGCGCAGGGCAGGACGGAAGTCCGTTCGCCCGGCCTGCTGGGCCAGCATCAGCCGATGCACCAGAACCCAGCTCCAGGCGTAGAAGCCGAGGCGCCGCTCGCGGCTCCAATCCCACACGTCCTCCGCACTGAGCACGTCGTCGAGGGACAGCCCGGAGTTGCGGATCGACCGCTCCAGAACGTCCTCGGGGGCCTCGCCGACGATCACCCGGCCGGGCGCTATGCGGGCGAGGGAGAGCATGCTCGCCAGCCCTTCGTCGAACCACGCAGGGATGTTGACGTCAGTGCGAGTGCGCAGCAGATAGTGGACGTACTCGTGAAACAGCGGCTCATATTCGCTGTGAGCGGTGGGGTTGGGCCCGACCACCATGAGGTTCTCGGTGAGCGACGGTTGCATGAAGCCGACCATCTCTCCGGCGTGCATGACCCGTCGGTAGTCGCCGAGGTGTCCGAACACCAGCACGGTCAGCGGCGGATTGTGGGCATTCGGCGCGCCGGGCAGATATTCCTCGGCGACCGGCCGGAACGTGTGCAGATGCCGGGCGAGGTCCTCGGCGTCACTCCGCGAGCGGTCAGTGATGAGGCGGAAGTCGCCCGCATCCAGCTCGCACCAGGTGCGGTCGAACGCGTCCGCACGGACGCCGCACGCAAAGGTGCCGGCGAGCAGACCGATGAGCATGACGATGAGCAGGCGGCCTCGACCGCAGGCGCCGGCTGTGGCTAGATTGACCGCATGCGCCGCACGCCGATCGTCGCCGTCCTGCTCGCCTGGGCCATCCTGGCAGGGCAGCCGACGGCTTCCGAGGCAGCGCCGCCGCCCGACAGCGCGCAGCCCCACGGCTCGCAGCCCGACGCGGGCGCCTTCCTGCCGCTCGCGTGCTCGCCCGATCAGACCGGTGGATTTCACGACTACCCTGACGACAAGGAGTCCTACGTTCCGGCGCTGTTCAATTCCACGCCGTTTCGCCTGGACGAAAACGTTGTGTTCATGACCAACCTGCCCAAGCGCCCGGGCGTGGACCTCTACGTTACCCTCACCAACGGCGAGGATCCGGTGACCACCGAGCTCGAGTGCCGGCAGGTACGCGGCGTCGACGGCAGCCCCGGCTATAGCTGCGTCAACATCCCCCCGTCCGAGATGCTGCTCATCAACCGCGACAATCTGCGATTCACGCGCACGGCGGTGGGCGGCTGGACGTTCGCGGGTGCTACGGCGACGCGAAACGGCGATTCCATATTCGTGGAATACGGAACCTGCAGCAGAACCGACGCCCCCTGAGCACCCTTCAACTGTGGGAGCGCCGCACCCTTCAACTGTGGGAGCGCCCTCTGTGGGAGCGACCTCCCGGTCGCGGTTCGGCTGTGGCAGCGCCGCATACCCAACTGTGGGAGCGACCTCCCGGTCGCGATTCGGCTGTGGCAGCGCCGCATACCCAACTGTGGGAGCGACCTCCCGGTCGCGACTCGGGAGACCCCTCCTACCGCTGTCCGCAGGTCGATTCAGCGCGCTCCGCGCTCCGCGTCGTCCTTCTGCGCGACGCCGTTGTCCCGCTCGACCTTCGCCACCTCGTCCAGGATGGCGACCAGGTCGTCGTCCAGGGGCTCGGCGTTCGGGTTGGCCGGCTTCTCGGCGGTGACGTCGATGCGCTCGATGTTCTGCAGGCGCTGCTTCACCTGCAGGCTCTGGGTGGTGACTACCGCGCCGTCCGCCAGCACGCTGCCGGCTGCCAGCAGCAGGGAGGCCGCCACGGCCATGGTCAGCTTGTTCATGAGCTTTCCTCAGGTTGTGATCGGGTGAGCTGAGACCACTCCTCGGCGCTCAGCTCGTAGTCCCAGATGGACTTCTCGTTCAAGGCATAGATGAACCGATATCCGAACGGATGATTCCGATGAATGCTGTCGTCGGAATCGAGCAGCCACGCGGACCCCTCCGGCCGCCGGACGGCCAGCACCGCGTGGTAGGCGTGGGTTCCGCGGTCATAGACCACCAGCACCCGAAGGTCGGCGGCGGCAAAGCCGAGCTCCCGCAGAAGCTGATATTTGCTCGTCGCGTAGTCTTCGCAGTCGCCGCCGCGGCGCAGAAACTCCTGCAGGGTCGACCAGCGACTCTTCACGTGCACCTGCGCGGACGCGACCATGCTCGCCACATCCTCCGAGCGGTCTGGACGGTAGCGGTGGTGGTCGACGTAGCGGTTGATGAGCCGGAGCTGACGTTCCGGCGACAGTTCCCGGGCCCGCTCGATGAGGGTATGAACGCCGCGAAGCTTCCGGCTGCACCGGTTCTCGTCGGCGAGGCAGGCATCCAGCCCCGGGCGCTGCTTCCGCGCCCGTGCCAGGGTCGCGGCCCAATCCGCCAGCAGCTCGGCTGGCCCGAGATAGACGCCGTCCTCGAAGCGGAAACCCGCCTCGGCCCGTATCGGCGCCAGCAGAGACAGGGCAAGAATCAGAGCTGGCGCCCTGACTGCGATTCCCCTTCCCATGCACCGAATCGTGGCGCAACTCGCGGGTCGGCGCAATTGTCGATGTTGGAGGGCGGGTCTGTCCCGGCTGATTGTCCTACAGCGACCTTTGCGGCTCTCCGGCGGCCATGTTGAGCGCCGGACTTGCCGGAGTACGCTCGTTCCTCGGGGAAAGCCAGATGCCGATATCCGCAACCGTGCTGGCAACACTGAGCGCCCATTGTTTGAGGGTGGCAGCGGCGTTTTGCATCGTGACGGCGGCTTCCGGCTGCGCCCTCGAAACCGACTTGCGTGCCCGGGGTCACCTGAACTACGAGCCATCGCTGCTCACCGGCGAGCGGGTGTTCGGCGAGGAGGTCCCGGCCCAGATGCCGCTGTCGGCCCCGATGATCGAGCCGTCCGCCGCCATGCGGGCCTACGTGAACGACGTGGTGGGTGACGTGCATCCGTCCTCCCAACGCTTCGCGCGGCTGTTCCACCGGCTCACGGCCGACGGCTACTTCAAGGCTGTCTACTCGGCCAACCGCACGCTCACGGCGGCCGAGGCCTTCGAAGCCCGGGGCGGCAACTGTCTCTCCTACACCAACATGTTCGTCTCCCTGGCCCGCGCAGCCGGCCTCGATGCCCATTACCAGATCGTCGACGTGCCACCATCCTGGGACGCCGACGCGGGATTCCTGATTCGCTACACCCACATCAACGTGCTGGTGCGGAACGTTCACATGGCGCACGGCGAACGGGGCGAGGTGGTCGTCGATTTCAATCTCGTGCAGCCGGATCCGACGTATCCCCACAGACAGGTCTCCGACGCGTACGCCGAAGCGCTCTACTACGCCAACAAGTCGGTGACCCTGATGCGCGGCGATCACCCCCGGCAAGCCTTCGCCCACATCCGCCGCGCCATCGAGATCGCGCCGCAGAACCCCGACCTCTGGATCAATCTCGGTGCCTTCTACGCCACCCAGCAGGACTTCGATTCATCGATCGAGGCCTACAACGTGGCGCTGCAGATCGACCCCCGCAACCGCACCGCGTTCTCGGGTCTCGCTCGCAGCTACGCCAACTCGGGCAACGAGGAAATGGCCGCCGTCTACGAGGAGAAGGTTCGCAACTACCGTGAGCACAATCCCTACTACCACTACGCGCTCGCTCAGGCAGCCTATGAGCACGCCGACTACCAAAGCTCGCTGGATCACATCGACACCGCCATCGGCCTGCGCCGCAACGTCGCCCGGTTTCACCTCCTCAAGGGCCTCGTCCAGTACCAACTCGGCCAGGCCGACGAAGCCCGCCGCAGCCTCGAACGGGCCCAGCGCTACGGCCTGCACCCGTCTGTCAAGACGGACCTGCTGCGGTCGCTGGCGGGGGTGAACCCGAGTTGAGCTTGAATTCGAGAGGACGGCCGCTAAACTAGCCGGTCTATTCCGCCTTAGCTCAGTTGGTAGAGCAGCTGACTGTTAATCAGCGGGTCGCTGGTTCGAGCCCAGCAGGCGGAGCCAAATTCCTCGAATAATCATATAGTTACCGAAGACGCTAACAAGGCATCGAACCGAAGCCTTCTCACGGGTGGCCCGATCCGTGAGACCCTCGTAGCTTCCGGTAAACGGCTTTCTCGTCGAATCAACCAGTTGGCTCTGCCCGAGCAGCTGATCCGTGTCGGTCCACTTAGCACACCGGACCGTGAGAGCTCCCCGGGGCGTCTTGCTACATCGAATGCGGGCGCGGCTTCCACGAGTTTCGGCTCATAGCGCCTCCCATGCCTCGCGGCGAAGGTTCCTTCGGGCATCCAGCGGTAGAATGATCGAGTGCGACGTGCGGACAAGGCCGCAAACGTCGCCGATGCGGATCACCTGGCCGCAACGATGCTCGGCTATCTCGCCCAATTGGCCAGGCGAATGCCGGCGACGTGCTCGAACTGCTTTGTGTTGTTGGTCACGACCACGAGGCCGCGCGAACGCGCGTGTCCTGCAATCATTCATCATACGGCCCTATCGGGCGGCCGGTTCGTCTCAGCTCCGCACGCAGCTGGCCGGTATGTGCCACCGCATGCTCGTCGAAGGCCAGGACGTCGAGCCGGGCGGCAAAACCTTCAACGTCGCGCAGGTTGCAGTCGACAGCGGCAGAAGCCTCGGCGCCGTAGATCAGCTCCATCAAAGTTACTGAGGAAATGCACATCTGCCCATCGTGCGCCTTGAACGCCGCCCGAACCTCCGACGGCCGGTTCTTGATGGTGTAGATGGTGATATCGGTATCGAGCATGTACTTCAGCATCAAAGACCCTCGCGCTCCTGCCCGATAGAAGGCTGATCGCGGTTCGCCATGAAATCGTCTGACACACCCACATCATCAAACCAGCTGTCCCAAGACTCCCCGGCAGGTGCGATCACTCGAGCACGACCGATCGCCACGATGTCGACCTGCTTAACCGATTCCGGATAGGCCACGGCTTTCGGTAGCCGCACGGCCTGACTTTTGTTGCTCTTGAAGAGACTGGCACGCTCCATGGTTTGCTCCTCTTTGACCTGGGATATGCCATTAGCATGTCCCTCGCAAGGGATATATCAATGGTATATCCCGGCGTGATGGCGCATCGCTCGGCAACGCCCGTCCACGAGGCGGGAGTGGTGGCAAACCCGATTCCCGATCAGAAACGCAAGACGGCTCCATAGTGTGGCAATGACAGCGAAACCTTCTCACGGCGGCCGCCTCTGAATCCGGAAAAACCCGAAATGTTCAATTGGTTATCTGAGTTCGCGGCGGAGGCTGTCAATCGGCGGGTCGCTGGTTCGAGCCCAGCAGGCGGAGCCAAGTTTCCAGCCGATACGCCGAGGCCAAGTCCTCTCAGGCAGTCGTTCTTCTGCTTTTGCTTGTGGGCACCGATGGTGCGGCCGATGCGTGTGACCGTGATCTGGCCGAGACCCGGCTTTGCAGCGCGCCTAGTCATCGAATACCAGCGCGTAGCTCGTACTTCTGCCGCCGCCTTCTTCCCGTTTGAGAGCGCCGCGCTCGATCAGGTCTTTGATGTCGCGTAGCGCCGTGTCATGGGAGCTCTTGGTCATCTTGGCCCATTTGGTGGTGGTGAGTTTGCCTTCGAAGCCGTCGAGCAGTCTGTTCAGGATCTTAGTCTGGCGCTCGTTCAGCGGCGCTTTGGCAAAGCGCTGCCAGAAGCGCGCCTTTTGCAGCACGGTGTCGACTGTGTCATCGGCGCCTTCAATGGCGCGGTGCAGGCATGACAGAAACCACTCCTGCCAGGCGGTGATGTCGCAGCCGCCTTTTTGGCTGCGCTCGAGCATCGAGTAGTAATCGTTGCGTTCGGCGCAGATTTGTTTGGACATGCTGTAGTAGCGCCGCAAGCTTTGCTCGGCGCGGGCAAGCGCCATATCGGCAATCGCGCGGGCGATCCTTCCGTTGCCGTCATCGAACGGGTGGATTGTGACGAACCAGAAGTGCGCGATACCGGCGACCAGCAGCGGATCGGTGTCCGCGTCCGGCTCCTCGAACCAGTCGAGGAACTGCGCCATGTCTTCAGTGAGTCTGTCTGCGGGCGGGGCCTCGTAGTGGACCTTCTCCTTGCCGATGGCACCGGAGACAACCTGCATTGGCCCGTCCCGGAATTTTCCGGTCGCGATGTTTGCAGCGCCGCTCTTGCCGGTCGGGAACAGGGACTCGTGCCACTTGAAGAGCCGTCTTCGGGTCAGCGGCAGGGCGTAGTTCGTCGTGGCATCGCTCATGAGTTCGACGATGCCGTCCACATCGCGGGACGAGGGGACCAGGTTCTTGACGTGCTTCATCTCAAGATGCCGGGCAATCGAGGAGCGGACTTCGTCCTGCGGCAGCTGCTCGCCCTCGATCTCGCTGGATTTGACGACATCGTCGGTCATCGCATTGAGGTGGGCTTCGTCCTTTAGCTCTTCGAATCCCAGCCCCTCCATCTTGCCGAGCAGCCGCCCCTGCGCGCGGGAGACGCGGGTCAGCAGCGGGAGCAGCTTTGGAGCGTCCCAGGTGAGTTCAGGCCAGTTATCACTTTGCCAGATATACTTCATAATCTACGCACCCGATGCGAAGATTATGAGATAGATTTGGCGCAAGAGTCAATAAAATACGCAGTGTATGCGTAGAATCGGGGGCGATTGCGATGGAAAGTCAGGCTATTCTACGCAAAGGCTGCGTAGGATATGAAACCTAATTTGCGCATGGACTCCAATTCTTCTGCGCCCCCTGCGCGTTGCGCAGGGCCGGCTTTCGTGAACCGCGCTCTGCTCGATCGCGGCCCTGCGGCTTCAATCCCTGGCGCGGTCACCGGTGGCGATCACCACCACCGGCGGCAACGGCAGCATCATTATGGTGGCGGTCATGATGGTCGCCGCCATGGTCATGACCGGCATGCCCTGCGGCGGACCCTTTGGCCTTGATCGCCAGGGCCTAAAGCGCTAACGCTATGTCATGCCAAATCTGACAGCTGATCCTCTTACCCAGCTGGCGTTCTCGGTCTATGAGAACAAGGGTGTCTATGCATTGCTGATTGGCTCCGGCCTCTCGCGCTCTGCCGAGATTCCCACGGGAGGGAGATCACACTCGACCTGGTGCGCCGCGTTGCGCTCGCGCAGGGCGTTGAAGACCAACCCGATTGGGCCGCATGGTACCGCGCAGAAAAGGGGGAGGACCCCAACTATTCGACGATTGTCGGCGAGCTTGGCCTTTCCGCAGATGAGCGCCGCGCCATCCTGCAGAGCTACATAGAGCCGACAGAGCAGGACCGCGAAGAAGGCAGGAAGGTCCCGACCAGAGCGCACCACGCGATTGCGGAACTCGTCCAGTCGGGCTTCGTTAAAGTGATCGTTACCACGAACTTCGATCGCCTGATTGAAAATGCTCTCAGGGAGAAGGGCATTGAACCGACGGTCGTTGCTTCCGTTGATGGCCTGATCGGGGCCGAGCCCATAGCGCACTCTGCCTGTTATGTGCTGAAGCTTCACGGCGACTACAAGGACGCTCGAATCCTCAATACCGAGCAGGAGCTGAGCGGCTATCCGAATGAATATGATGCGCTTCTTGATCGCATCTTCGATGAATACGGCCTCATCGTTTGCGGCTGGTCGGGAGAGTGGGACCATGGACCTCGCCGAGCCCCGGAAAGCCTCGTGTTCTCAATTGGTTATCGGTGTTCCACGAGACGCTGTCTTTACCCGCCGCCGCGCCAATCAGCGAGACGATGGCCCATACCAGGACATTCGCGACGCAGGCGGTCGCATTTCCACGTAACGACGGAAAACGTCCCCGAAGCGCTTTGCAAGGCTCACGGGAGTACCATGAGAGTCCGGAGCGGAAAGGGAGAAGCCATGCGACTGACCGAGAGTGACGCTGGATTTCTCTACGGCGAGACCGCAAGCGGTCCGCTGCAGACAGCGAGCATCAGCGTGGTCGACGGCGTGTTGCCCTGCGAGCAGTACTACGAGCACGTGGCAGCGCGGCTGCACCTGGTGCCGCGATTCCGTCAGAAGCTGGCCTGGGTGCCGTTCAACCTGGCTCACCCCAAGTGGATCGACGATCCGGACTTCGACCTTCACAATCACATCGTGCCCGTGGACCTGCCCGCCGGAACCTCACTGCAGGATGCGGTAACCAGGATGGTCGAGCTGAATGAAGGTCTGATGGATCGAAATCGACCGCTGTGGAAGACCTTCGTGGTCTCCGGAGTTCCGGATCGGACACTACTCCTGCAGCAGGTCCATCACGCCATGATCGACGGCGCATCCGCCGTGCACCTGTCCACCGTGCTGATGGACTTCCAAGCCGATGCGTCGCCGCCGGCACCGCCTGACCAGCCGTGGCGACCGGCACCGCCGCCCTCGAATGCGGACCTCGTCCGCGAGGCGATCGCCGAAACCGCAGAGCGGTTCGTTCAGCACAATCCGATACGCACCATGCTGCGCGACGAGGAGAGCCGCGTGCTGATGCAGCGCGCCGTCGAGACGATGTCGCGGCTGGTGACGCGCCCGGCGATGGCCACGCCCTGGAACGCCGGTCTGGTGGGGCCGAAACGCACCACCCGCTGGTTCACCCACGGTTTCTCCGAGCTGAGGGAGATCCGTCGTGCGTTCGGCGGCACGGTGAACGACGTCGTGCTCACCGTAGTCACGGAAGGTGCGGCGCGATACCTGGACGTTCACGACGAGCCCGCCAACGATCGATATCTGCGCGTGATGTGTCCGGTGAACGTGCGGGCGGAGGAGGAAGGTGGCGCGCTGGGCAATCGGGTGTCCGCGATCTTCCCCATGCTCCCGGCCTGGACGATGAACCCCGTACAGCGGCTCTACAGGGTGGTCGAGGAAACCGGGCGCATCAAACAGCGCCGCGAGGCGCAGGCGTTGACGCTCATGCAGGAGAGCGGCGTAGCGGTGCCGCCGGTGGCCATGGCCCCCCTGCAACTCGTCGGCACCCCGATGGATCCCACCCAGTGGCTCGCTCGCAATCCCCCGCCGGTCCCTCCGCGCCTGGGCTTCCGGCCACCGCTTTTCGGATTCAACTTCACCTGCACCAATGTCCCTGGGGTTCAGGTTCCGCAGTACGTTGCCGGTCACGAAGTGCTCGAAAGCACCGGCATCATGATGCTCGGTGGGACGCTGGGCTACGGCGTGGCCGTTACCAGCTACAACCAGAAGATGATCTTCGGGTTTACCGCCGAGCCGCGCCTGTTGCCGGACCTGGATCGTATGGCGGGGTTGGTGGAAGCCGCCCTGGTCGAGCTGCTGGAAGCGGCTCGACAGAAGGCCAGTGCCGCAGCCTGACGTCAGCAAGGAGGAGAGATGTCTGAGACGGATGCAGCGAGCCGCCTGCCGAAGCGGGTCACGCTCACGGATGGCGGCCAGGTGGAGCTGCGGGAGATGACCGCCGACGATCGGGACGCGGTGCTGGCTTTCGCCAGGCGTCTCCCGGAAGACGATCTGTTGTTTCTGCGGGTCGACATCACCGACCCTGCCGTGGTCGACGAATGGGTGGCAAACATCGCGGGCGGGCACTCCAGCTCGCTGCTCGCCTACGACGGCGACAAGATGGTGGGCTACGCAACGGTACATCGGAATCGGGCCCGCTGGACGCGGCGGGTCGGCGAGATCAGGGTCAACGTCAGCCCGAACTATCGCGGGCGGGGGCTCGGCAAGCTGCTCACGGCTGAGATCTTCGACGTGGCGCGAAAGCTCGGATTGAAGAAGCTCATGGCCAACATGACCAGTGATCAGCGGGGTGCTCAGGCGGCGTTCCGGCGACTGGGCTTCATCGTCGAAGCACTGCTGGCGGACTACGTGGAAGATCGCGACGGGACAGCCAGGGACATGATCGTCATGTCTTACGACGTCGACGGCCACACCGAGCAGGTGGATGAGCGGGTGAGGATCTGAACCGGAAAAGGCATGCACGCGGCCTTGCGAGTTCCGTCGATGCCAGCTATTCCGAAACTGTGCAGCGCAGTACACTCCGCTGGCGAGTGGCAGGTGGAGGTGGGGCGATGAGGGGGATCGGCTTGGTTCGGCTGGTGGTGGCAAGCGCGGCGCTGGCGGTGGCCGCGGAGGCGTTGCCCGAGGAGTCCTCCGGCGGCGTGATCGAGGAAGTGATCGTCACCGCGCAGAAGCGGGCGGAGAGCCTCCAGGAGACGCCGATCTCCGTCACGGCTTTCACCGCGGATGCCATCGAGGCGCTCGGATTCCGCCAATCGGTGGACGTGACGGCGCAGACGCCCAACTTCAGCGTCGGCTATCCGAACGGCGATACCGGGGTGCCTGCGGTGTTCATCCGGGGTGTCGGCCTGAACGACTTCGGCGTGCTGAATCAGGGACCCATCGCCTCCTATATGGACGAGACCTACATCTCGTCCAATGCCGCCCAGATCTTTCAGCTTCTCGACATCGAACGGGTCGAAGTTCTCCGCGGACCCCAGGGCACGCTCTACGGACGAAACGCCACCGGCGGCGCGGTGAACTACGTATCCGTGAAGCCGAGCCGGGATTGGGACGGCTGGGCCCGCGTGGGCTATGGGAGCTGGAACCAGACGAAGCTGGAGGGCGCCTTCGGCGGGCCTCTCGGCGAGCGAAGCGCGTTCCGGGCGGCAGTGCTGAAGACCAATTCCGACGGCTGGATGAAGAATCGCTTCACCGGCCACGACCAGCAGGGCATCGATGAGCTGGCCTGGCGCGTGCTGCTCGACACCCAGCCGGTGGACGGTCTCGACCTCTTGTTCAATGTCCACGGCGGGCGGACGAAGTCCGACTCGGTGCAGTACCGCCATCTCGGCGTGTGGGACGCGGGCGGTAACATGTGTGCGTTGGCCGATATCCGCGCGAGGCGCTGCGTGGACATCCTCGGCTATTCCGAGCAGGCGCCCTACACCACCTTCAACGGCGCGGACGTGCGCGCGGCGCCCGGCTATCGGGAAGGCAATTACGACTTCGAGGCGAAGAACGATACCGACTTCTGGGGCGGTTCGCTGACGGCAGATCTGACGTTGGGCGACTACGTTCTGACGTCGATCACTTCCTACGACGACGTCGACGACTTCCGTCCGGAAGAAACGGACGCCAGCCCTAACAACATCCTGACGGGCGAGCTCGCAGTCACGCAGAAGACTTTTTCCCAGGAGCTGCGGCTCGGCCGGCAGGGTCAGCGGTGGAACTGGCTCGCCGGCGCCTATTACCTGAAGGACGACGCCACCGATCACACGGCATTCGATATCCTGCGCGACCTGCGGGTTCTGTACGTCGGCGACAACGTCGATTGCTCGGCGCCGCCCGGCAATCCCACCGGTTTCTGTCCGGAGCAGTTCGTCTACAAGGCCAAGTCCGGCACCGAGCAGAAGATCACCAGCGCTGCGCTGTTCTTTGACGGCTCGGTCCAGCTCACCGACATGCTGAAGCTCACCGCCGGTCTGCGCTACACCAACGAGGATACCGACCACGACAGCTACTTCTTCTACGACGAGCCGTTGGCGGGCAATCCCGCGCAACCCGGCTATCCGGCGAGTGCCCACCAGAGCTTCGACAACTTCTCCGGCCGGCTAGTCCTGGATGCGCAGGTAAACGACGCCCTGCTGCTCTACGGCGGGGTCACCACCGGGTTCAAGGCGGGCGGCATCCAGAGCACCAGCGACGGGGTCGCGCCGTACGACGAGGAGAAGCTGGTGAGCTACGAGGTCGGCTTCAAGTCGACCTTCGCGGGAAATCGCTTGCGGCTCAATGGGGCCGCGTTCTATTACGACTATTCCGACCTGCAGGTGTTCGCGTTCGTCATCGTCAATGGCGTGGGATTCTCGACCATCTCGAACGCAGCGGACGCGGAGATCTACGGCGGTGAGTTGGAGCTGGAATGGCTGCCTGTGGAAGGGCTGCTGGTCAACGCGGGCCTCGGGGTCCTGTCCACCGAGTACCAGGACTTCGTCATTCCCTCCGGAGACTACTCCGGCAACGACGTGACCATGTCCCCGGAGCTCACCTTGAACGGCCTGGTGCAGTACGGCATTCCGCTCGGAGATCTCGGCACGTTGACCGTGCAGACCGACTTCAACTATCAGGACAAAGTGTACTTCGACGCCCTGAACAACCCGCTGCTCACCCAGGGCAGTTACTGGCTGTGGAACGGACGGGTGGCCTGGAAGTCGGCGGACGGCAAATGGGAGGTCTCGGCGTTCGGACGCAACCTCGCCGACAAGCACTACATGGTCTATGCGTTCGATCTGTCGTTCTTCGGCTTCAACGAGGAGATGCTCGGCGCGCCACGATCGTTCGGCGTCGACTTGACTTATCGCCTGTGAAAATCATCGACCTACCGTTGCTCCCCGTAGTGCTCGCCGCGCTGCTCGGCGGTTGCGCAGGGTCCCGCGACGCGGCACCCCCATCGCCGCCGGATGAGCCGGCCGTGGCGGAGGCCGCGCCGTTGGCGGGGGCTGCGGCGCTGAACGCCGAGCGTGCCTGGCAGTGGTCTCACAGCTGCGCGCTATGCCACGTCACGGGTAACGGCGGAGCGCCCAGAGTGGGTAACGCGCAGGAGTGGATGCCGCGTCTCGCGCAGGGCCGGTCCGCGCTCCTCGAGCACGCAATCGAAGGATTCAACAACATGCCGCCGCTCGGTTACTGCATGTCGTGCGAACGCGATGATCTGATCGCCATGATCGAGTTCATGCTGCCTCCGTCGGCGCCGGAGGACGCCCGATGACGGGCCTCAGCCGCCGCCGTGTGCTCGCCGCCAGCGCCCTGTCGTGCCTGTTCGGCGCGGTCGGCCGGGCGCGCGCCGGCGGCCAAGAAGCCCTGCCGTGGCGCAACTGGTCGGGCGGCCAGTCCTGTCATCCTGCCGGGCGCTTCGTGCCGGCTACCGAGCACGATCTGGCCAGCTTCCTGGCCAGCACCCGCGGTCCGGTGCGGCCGGTGGGTTCGGGCCATTCGTTCACGCCGCTGGTACCGACCGACGGCCATCTGATCGTGGTCGACCACCTGGCCGGGGTGCTCGATTCCGACGCGGAGCGGCTGCAGGCGACCATCGGCGGCGGTAGCCGCCTCGGCGATCTCGGTGCGCCCCTCGAAGCCGTCGGGCAGGGCATGTTCGTGCTGCCCGACATCGATCGCCAGACCTTGGCGGGCGCGACCGCCACCGGGACCCACGGCACCGGCATCGGCTTCACCTGTCTCTCGGGGTACGTCACCGGATTGCGGCTGATCACTCCCACGGGCGGCGTTGTCGACGTGGACGCGAGGCGCACGCCGGCGCTGTTCGGCGCCGCCCGGGTCAGCCTCGGGAGCCTCGGGGTGGTGACCCGGCTGACCTTGCAGAACCGCCGGAGCTACCGGCTCAAGGCCCGCAACTGGGTGCAGCCGACGGAGGAGGTGCTCGAGCATTTCGACGAGTCGGCAGCCCGCCATCGTCATTTCGAGATGTTCCCGCTCACCCATTCGGACTACGCGCTGACCCTGGCGATCGACGAGACCGACCAGCCGGTGAACAATCCGCCACCGGATCCGGGCGATGCTGCCGCTTTCTCGGATGCGATGGCGCACTGGGCTACCGTGCCGCCGGGAGAGCGCAAGCCGCTGATCAACGCCATGGCGCAGCAGATTGAGCCCACGGAAGCCGTGGACGTGTCCTACCGGATTCTCACCCACGTCCGCAACGACCGCTTCAACGAGATGGAATACTCGGTGCCGCTCGATGCCGGCGCCGAGTGCCTGCGCGAGGTGTTGCGAACCATCGAGGACCGTAAGGTGGACGTGCTGTTCCCATTGGAGTACCGGTACGTGCGCCGGGACGACACGTGGCTCGGCATGTCGTCAGGCGACGAGGACCATGCGGCGATTTCCATCCACCGTACGGCCAGCATGGACTACCGGCCCTACTTCGATCTGATCGAGCCCATCTTCTGGAAGTACGGCGGCAGGCCCCATTGGGGGAAGGTGCACAGCCTGGACGCGGCGCGCCTGCGAACGCTCTATCCGCGGTTCGACGACTTCCGCGCCGTACGCGAATCCCTGGATCCGACAGGCCGCATGCTGAACGACCACCTGCGCCGCCTGTTCATCGATTGAGGAGGTGGCCATGGGGATGAATCGACGGGAATGGCTGCAGGCGGCGGCGAGCCTGGCCGCCGGCAACCTGCTGTGGGCGCCGACGGCGTTCGGCCGCGCGCGGGCCGGCGGGCACGATGCCTACTTCTCCGGGCTCAATGATCTGCTGAAGCGTGAAGGCCCGGGACGGCCCGTCATGCTGGTGGACGTGCCGCGGATGAATCACAACATCGACGTGATCAGCCGGTCGGTGGGCCCTGAGAAGACGTATCGGGTGGTGGTGAAGTCGTTGCCGTCGGTACCCCTGCTGCAGCACGTCATGAGCCGAGCCCGTACGACCTCGCTCATGGTGTTTCATCAGCCGTTCCTGAACGCCGTCGCCGAGGCGTTCCCCGGCGCGGATGCGCTGCTCGGCAAGCCGATGCCCATCGCGGCGGCGCGCACCTACTACGCCAAGCTCGGCGACAGCCGCTACGATCCCGGCTCGAAGGTCCAATGGCTGATCGATACGCAGGAGCGGCTGCTGCAGTACCAGGCGCTCGCTCGACAGCTCGGAACGAGAATGCGGGTGAACCTGGAAATCGACGTGGGGCTGCATCGCGGCGGGTTTCCCGAGCCTGAAGCTCTCGACCCGGTGCTCGAGGTGATCCGCAGCGACCCCCGGCACCTGACCTTGGCGGGCCTCATGGGCTACGAGGCGCAGCTCACGGGCCTGAAGGCGGATCTCCAGCATCCGGCCGTGCAGCAGGTGCTGGCGCAGTATGGCGGCTGCATCGATCGCCTCCGAGCGGCCGGGTTCGCTGCTGAGCGCATGACCTTGAACGGCGCGGGCAGCCACACGCTGCGCATCTATGAGCGGGATCGGACCATGAACGATCTGGCGGCCGGCTCCGGGGTGGTCAAGCCCGCCGACTTCGATACGTTTCACCTCGCCGATAACGTTCCGGCGCTGTTCATCGCCACCCCGATTCTCAAGCGCTACGACGGCAATCCCTTCCTGGAGAATCCGCCGCCGGACATGGCACGCCTGTACTACATCTATGGCGGGTACTGGAAGGCGCGCATGGTCTCCCCGGCGAAGATCGGCAAGCAGATCTACGAAAGCACCAATCAAAGCCCCATCACCACCGCCACGGACGTGGACCTGCAGGTGGATGACTACATGTTTCTGCGGCCTACCCAGAGCGAATTCGTCATGCTGCAGTTCGGCGACCTGCTCGCCGTGGACGGCGGACACATCGCCGACCGCTGGCCGGTGTTTCAGCAGACAGGGTGACGGCTCAGGCCGCCGCGCCACTTGAACTCTGATTGATCTGGCGGCGCTGCTCCGAGCGAGTAGTTCTGGCGTCGATCAGCCTTTTGCATCGCCATCAGCACCGATCGGCCCATCCACACGTACGTAGTCCCCGTAGGTGGAAGCACTGATGTGGCCAAGCGGCCTCATCGTTACGATTCGTGCCGGATCGAGCGGGTATGAGCCGACCGATGTGCTTCGAATTCAAACACCAGAACACGGATAACGGAAATCTCCAATGAAGATCACTGGATCAGTAATCGCTACGGGCTTGGTCGCAATGGCGTCTGCCGGGGCAACCTTCGCGGCTGAACCCGGCTTCTACATCGGCGGAAGCGCCGGTCAGAGCACGGCAAAAGCGTCGGCTGATCTGCCCGGGGGCACGGTCCACTACGACAAAGATGAAACCGGCTATAAAGGCTTCGTCGGCTACAACTTCCTGCCGTGGCTCGGCGTGGAAGGCGGCTATGTGGAGTTGGGCAGTTCGTCGCAGAACTTCTTGCAGGGCACTACGACCGGCCAGGCCGAAGTCAGCGCCAACGGCTGGGAAGGGTTCCTGGTGGGGACCCTTCCGCTGGGGAACTTCGACGTGTTCGCGAAAGTCGGCGGCATCGCGGCGAACATCGATTTGAAACTGAAACAGACCGTCCTGGGCCAGCCGACGCAGCACTTTTCGCGGCAGGAAGGCAACGAAATGATGGCGTACGGCGCCGGTGCCGCGTACAACTTCGGCCACTGGGCCGTTCGTGCGGAGTACGAAGCCTACGACGTCGACAAACTCGACGATCTGTACTTCGTCTCGGGCGGCCTCACGTACACGTTCTTCCATGAGAAAGCGAAACCGGTCCCCGTTGTCGAGGCGCCTGCACCTGCCCCTGTGCCCAAACCCGCACCGGTTGTCGCTGAAACGCCGGCCAAGTGTCCCGACGCCGACCAGGACGGCGTGTGCGATGCGAACGACCAGTGTCCGAGTACCCCGGCCGGTGCGCGCGCCGACGATAGCGGTTGCGACTGCGACTTCGTGCTGGCGCTGGACTTTCCGCTCAACTCGGCCGAGTTGCACGCCGACGACAAGGCGAAAATCGACGCGATCATCCCTGTGTTGAAGAATTCGAAGGTCGCCTTCATCGCGGGAGAGGTAGACGGCTATACGGACAGCACGGGCACGGAAGCCTACAACGTCGATCTGTCGAAGCGTCGAGCCCAGGCGGTGGCGGATTACGTGAGGTCGCAGGGTGTCAACCTGGGTGACCGGTTCGGGGTCAACGGCTATGGTGAAGCGGACCCGGTAGCGAGCAACGCCACGGAAGAGGGGCGTGCCCAGAACCGTCGTGTGGTGCTGCGCCGCACCGACTGCGGTACCGCGCACTGACGGTGGGTTTCGGAGGATCTTGGCGAGATGGTGGGCGCCGGCGTGGCCGGTGCCCCTCGACGCCAGCGACGATCTCATGCCGTCACCTCTCTTCTCACGTTCCTGTGTGAAAGCTCGGAAGGAAAGGCGTCCTGCAAGAGGAGGCGGTTGAGGCGCCGCAGATCATCGTCGTCCGCCGCGCTGTCGAGCAATCTCGCGGTTTCGGGGCTCAAGTCGACGTGAGCGAAGCGCCCGTCATCGTAGAGGGGCGGGCCGCACACGACGGCGTTCAGCTTGCGGCCCACGCTGGGGGCGCGATCGATCCATCGGGCCAGGCGATAGGCGAAGAGGATTACGACGATCGTGAGGCCGACGACGACGCCGGCTGCGAGCCACTGCCACACCCGCCGATGGAAGACCACGGCGTAGGCGAACTGAGGCAGGTTCCGCGGCCCGCCTCGGGGCCCTCGTCGGCAACGGCGATCGTGATCCCGGTGTCCGGTATGGTCCAGTGTTTGATTCCGCGGGCCCGGTGCGGCGTAGCCGAGCAGCTCGGCCACTCGGGCCAGTGAGTAGTCCCCGGTTCCGAGGTAGCGAATGGCCAGGTCGCGGCGAACCCCGTTCAAGATGACGCTGAACGTCTCGCGGTCGTGGTCGAGCCGCCGCTGCAGCGCCCGGATGTTCATACCGAGGCCGTCCGCAACCTGCTCGATGGTCGCGCGCCTCGTCGGCATGAAACCGTTGAACTCTGCGTCGAACTGCAACCGGCAGGCGTATCGGGTGCCGAACAGGCGTCTGTGAGTCTCGAGGTCAGGATTAGCGTCCAGTACCAGAGTGTGTACGAAACTCTGGAGAGGCTCGGCCTCGCGCCGACCCGCAAGCCTGGCCAGCGCGGCGTGCCGCTCCGCGCCGCTTGGGGCCTCGGCCATTGCCGGCATGAGGACTCGCCGCTCGGCCGCGATGCGAAGCGATTGTCATGAACTGGCGGGATCGCGCCATCGCTGCTTCGTAGCGTGCCCTGCACGTTGCGCAAAGAATCTTGTCTGGACCGTCATCCAGCGGATGCGCGGCGTCGGCTACGACTGCAGCAATGGGGCGCGCGATGGGCTGGCTGGCGACGATGTTCGAGAAGTATCCCGAGCTCGGCGTCTACCTGGCGCTGGGCATCGGCTTCCTCGTGGGCGCGCTGCGCTACGGCGGATTTTCGCTGGGCTCGGTGACGGGCTCGCTAGCCCGCTTATCTCACCGATCCGATAACGGGGGTGATTTTTCGACGCCGAAGGGGTCAGCGCGGCCGGTTGGAGCTGGATTGCGGCACCGGGATGGCTGCGCCCGCGCCGCCGACGGCTTCAACAGGCCGTGTGACCGGTTTTTGGCGACGCGAAGGCGAGTGATCTCGTCCAGCCTTCGCTGGAGCTCACGAGACGGTGGGTGGATGCAACTATCCCGGTGGAGCCCAAGCCGGGTAGCGTCGGACGTTGGCCAGGATCTGCGCGAAGTCACTCGCGTAGGGATAGGCCTCGGAGAACGACAGCCACACCTTGCGCACGGTGATCCGGATCCGGGCGCCGATCTTCAACAGCTTCAGCCGGATGGTGGTGCACTGGGCCTTGGCGTGCTGAGTGCCTGGGAGCCCCAGCCGGCGCAGGCCGTGCATCAGCACGTAGGCGAATGAGGAGAAGTAAAGCCGGAGCTGATTGGCCCGCATCGTCTCGGTGCTGGTGCGATCGGCGAACAGCCCGAGCTGCTGCTCCTTGATCCGATTCTCCATCTCGCCACGCACGCAGTAGAGCTTTTCGTAGAGCCGCTTGGCGCCGGCTCGGCTGACAGGCAGGTTCGTCACCACGAACCGCGGGTTGGCCTTGCCTGGCAAGTACTCGGCTTTGCCGATGACGCGGCGCTCGCACGACCAGGACTTACGAGTGCGGTAGCGGAAGTCCCGGAACCGCCGGGCCGGCTTACCCGTACGCTGATGCTCGGCGCGCGCCTCGGCCATCTGAGCGCCCAGCGCTCGATGCAGCCGTTTGTTGCGGGCGAGACCCAGCACGTAGCCGACGCGGTTATCCTCGCACCAGCGCATGATCGCGTCGCGGCAGAACCCGGAGTCGCCGCGGATCACGATCCGCGTCTTCGGCCAACGCGCGCGGATCTGCTCGACGATGCGCTCGAGCTCTTCGACACTGCCGGCCGCACCATCCCGGTTCGATGACCGCAGCCGTGCGCACAACAGATGCTCGCCGCAGAAGATGTACAGCGGCAGATAGCAGTAGCAGCGATAGTAACCGTGGAAGAAGCGGCCCTCCTGGTGACCGTGCAGGGGGTCGTCGGTCGCATCCAGATCCAACCAGATCTCCCGCGGCGGTTTCTCGTAGGACTCGAGGAACACGTCCACCAGCAGCCGATCGAGCGCCGCCGGGTCCGCCGCGATCTTCTTGTAGCGATCACTCGCCGCCGCCTCCGGCGTCGCCAGCTCCAGGCGATTCAACGTGCTCGAGCCGGCCAGCGGATGGCCTCGGTCGCGCTCTCGTTCCCGACGTTCTCCCGTGAGATCGTGCTTGCCCACCAGCAGCGCCAGTACGCTGTCCGAGCGCAACGCGTCGTGATCGTTGAGATCCTCATAGCCGAGCGCCAAGCCATACACCCGTTGCGCCACCAGCGCGTGAACGCTGTGCTCGATGCTGTTCGGATTACGGTAGTCGGTGAAGCACGCGGCGAGTCGTGGCAGCACTCCGAGCCGGTGGTCCACCTCCCGTAGCAGCAGTCCCCCACCGTCCGAGGTCATCCGCCCGCCGTCGAAACGGCCCGTCACATCCCGCCTTCCCAGACCGTGAAATTCCAGCTGGCTCGGATTACACTCTGTGGTCATAGGCCTCTTCTTCTGCGCGTTGGTAAGTGCTTGGCGGCTCTTACTTTATGCACAAAAGAGAGGCCTATTTCCATCATAAGGGTGAGATTTCCGGGCTAGATCTCCGATCGCGAGCTGCTCGAGGTTCCCGTCGCCATGGTCCAGGTGCTGGTATCCGGCGGTCGAGTCGGCAGCCAGACCCTGGAAACGCTAGCAGCACACGATGCGGTCCGCGGCGTGTACCTGCGCCACATCGATCGCGCCGGGCAGGCGATCCCGATTTCCCGCCGCACCGTGGTCGAACCGGGGGACGGCGGGCTGTTCGTGACTATGTTGCCGCTGCTGGCGGGACTCGTCTTCGGCAAGTACGTGCTGCGCGTCAACCCCCTCCTGTTGCTCGGCGCGATTGCCGGCTCGCAGACGTTCACCCCGGCGCTGGCGGCCCTGCAGGAGCGTTCCCCGAGCCCTGTGGCGGTGCTGGGATATTCGGGCACGGTGGCCGTCGGCAACGTACTGCTGACCATGTGGGGCACGGTGATCGTGCTGTTGCTTGCCTGAGCCCCGGACGGACGGCGGGCAAGGACCAATGATGGTTGGAGCAGCCGAGCGAACTCGGCGGGGTCGGTCGGCGCGTGCCATGGCGGCGTGGCCCGTACATGCTACCCTACGCCGCGCAGCCGGCAAATCGGAAAAGGGGAACCCAACGTGCCTAGCGTGGAGCATGAGCAGGTAGTCGCCATGTTGAGTGGTGGCCTTGCGCTCGAGGAGCTGTCGGTCGACGAGCAGCGCGCGGCGATGGAAGCCTCGGCGGACCTGTTCCCGCCAAGCCCTGACGTTCTCGCCAGCTCGGTCGATGCAGGCGGTGTACCCGCGGACTGGGTATCGGTGGATGCAAGCGAAGCGGATCGCGTCGTGCTCTACCTCCATGGGGGCGGGTACGTGATGGGGTCACGAAACACCCATCGCGGGCTCGCTGGGCGTATCGCGCGGGCGGCACGGGCGAGGGTGCTGCTGCCCGACTACCGGCTCGCGCCGGAGCATCCATTTCCCGCTGCCGTCGACGATGCGATGGCCTGCTGGCGATGGCTGCTCGCGGAAGGTCATGCTGCGAAGCGCATGGCCATCGCCGGCGACTCTGCCGGCGGGGGTCTGACCCTGGCGACGCTCCTGGCATTGAAGGCAGCCGGCGATCGTCTGCCCGCCTGCGCCGTGGGGCTGTCGCCGTGGACGGATCTCGAAGGCACCGGGCCGACTGCCGAGCCGGGTGCGGTGGACGATCCCATGATTGCTCCGGAGGGCCTGCGCGCCACCGGGCGCCAGTACGCGGCCGCCGATCTGCGCAATCCGCTCGCTGCACCTCTGCACGGCGATCTGGCAGGACTGCCGCCGCTGCTGCTGCAGGTCGGCACCCGCGAGATTCTGCTCTCGGACAGCACGCGCTTCGCCGACAAGGCTCGCTCTGCCGGCGTCGACGTCACCCTCGAAGTCGAGGAAGGGCTGATCCACGTCTGGCAGATCTTCCCCGACGTACCGGAGGCTCAGGCCGCCGTCGAACGCATCGGCACGTTCATCGAGCGCCACTGCTGACGGCGGTTCGATGGAAGGTGAGGTACTCGCCGAGATGCACGGTGAAGCGTTTCTGCTCAGCATCGCAGAGGTGTCCATCGGGCTGATCGCGTTCACCACCATCGTGGTGGCGCTGCGCCAGGTGGTGGGCGGGAGAATCTCGCAGTTCCAGGTGCTGGTGGTGAAGCTGTTCACCGTCTGCGGGTTCTCAGCCCTGTTCCTGGCGCTGCTGCCGTTACTGCTGCACGAGTTCGGCACCAGCGACCTGTGGACCTGGCGCATCGCCAATCCCGCGATGATCGGCGCCGCCGTGGCCATTCACGCGTGGTACTTCCGCCAGCGTCGTCGCATTGCACCGGAACGGCCCATCAACGCCACCAATGTCATCAACGTGGTGACCTTGCTCACGGGTGTGGTGCTATTGTCGCTGGCCACCGCCGGCATCGTCTACGAGGGTGCGATGGCGCCGTACGCGTTCTGCCTGGTGGCCCTGCTGCTGGCGGCCGCCACGGGATTTCTGGGTACCCTGAGCTCGTTCCTGTCCGCCGACTGACTGACGGTGCACTCCGTCTTGTACCTTGGAATAGAGGCGGCCGGCCAAAAAAACGGATTGGGTGCGCCAGCTACCGGAGCACTTCGAGCACGAGGTTGACCGGGGTGCGCGTCGCGAGCCTGAGGTCCCGGAACCCGGCTTGCCGGGCCAGGCGGCGCAGCGTTTCTTCTCCTGCTTGCGCGCCGAGCCCGAGGCCGACCTCCTGTGACAGTGAGTTCGGCGTACAGGCCATGGCCGAGGCCGCGTAGAACAGGCGGCCGACCGGGTTCAGATTCTCCTCGACGGCGTCACCGGCGTAAGGCTCGACGAGCATGACCTTGCCGTCGGCCTTCAACGCGTCGCGCGCGTGACAGAGCGCACCCAGCGGGTCCCCCAGATCGTGCAGGCAGTCCATGAAGCAGACGAGATCGAAGTCCCGGCCGTCATAGTCTTTCGCCGTCGCGACCTCGAACCGCACGTTGTCGACACCGGCTTCGCACGTCCGCCGGACCGCCGTTGCGATGGAATCGGCATGATAGTCGATGCCGACGAACTCGGACTTCGGGAAGGCGCGCGCCATGACGATCGTCGACGCGCCATGGCCGCAGCCGACGTCTGCCACACGAGCGCCTGCGCGCAAGCGCTCGACGATACCGTCGAGCGCCGGCAGCCATGCGGAGACGAGGTGGGCGCGATACCCGGTCCGGAAGAACATCTCGGTGCCGCAAAACAGCCGCTCGTTGTGCTCGTGCCAGCCGAGTCCCTCGCCCGAGCGAAACGTCTTGAGGATGCGCTCTTCGTCGGCCCAGAATGCGGCTGCCACCTCGAAGGCGGGTGCCATGTAGACCGGGCTGTCCTCAACGGCGAGGACCATAGCCTGGGCAGCGGGAAGGGTGTACGTGCGGCCCTCGGGCACATAGCGCACGTAGCCCCCTGCGGCCTGGTTGTTCAGCCACTCGCGCACGTAGCGCTCGCGAATGCCGGTCGCTCGAGCGAGCTGCTCCGACGTGCAGGCGCCGATCTCCGCCATGGCCCGGTAGAGCCCAAGCCGCCGGCCGATGTTCACGAGCACGCCCGAGAACGACGCCCCGAGGTCTGCAATCGTCTGTCCGACAGCGGCCTCGATCTCCGCCGGAACGGGTTGTGGGTCGAGTCGAGTCATTGTCTGATTCCTCTTCAGTGGCGCCGGCGACAGGCCGGCTGCTCGGGCGGTATCATCGTCGTCGGCCGCTGCGCCGTCGCGAGAAACGGCGCCAGATTCTTGGGAAATCACGCCAATGTCCGCCGCCCGCGCTCCACGGCTGCCGGCCGTGCCGATGATCAACCTCGCCAGCATCGTGTCTGGCCTCGACGATTACCTGTGCGCACGCGGCGCGGACGCAGACGCCATCCTCGCGCGCGCGAGGCTCGCCGCCGAGGATCTCACCGATCCAGAGCGTCGGGTGCCGTTGATTCGCTTCCTCCGCCTGCTCGAGATCTGTGCAGATGAGCTCGGCGACCCGCACTTCGGGCTCAGGTTCGGGATCCAGTACGATCCGCGTCACGCGGGCGTGGTCGGCAATGTGGCGCTTGCGTCCCGTACGGTGCGCGGGGCGTTGCAGACCATCCGTCGCTACCTGCCGACGATGGTGGACTCCTGCGTCTACGGACTCGACATCGAGGGCGGGATGGCGTTCGTGTATTCCTATTACATCGATCCGCTGATGATGACCTATCGACAGAAGAACGACTGGGGCGTGGCATTCGTCTGTAACGTGATTCGCCACGGACTCGGCGACCCGGACTGGTCACCTGCCGAAGTTCTGCTGCCGCAGCTGCCGGCCGAGGACGCGGCAGCGCGCCGCGAGCGCGCGGGGCTGTTGCGCGCGAAGGTCCGGGGCGGCCACCCCTGGGCTGGCATTCGGTTCGATGCGGCGGTGCTCGAGCGGCCGATGAGGACGGCCGACGCGATGGTCGAGCGGCTCATGGGCCACTACGGCGACCTGCAGCTTGCTGGGCTCGAAACCCAGCGCGACGAGCTCGAGCGCCTGCGGCGCAACATCGCGCAGCTCGTCGTGGAGGGTGACAGCAGCGTCGAGCGTCTGGCACAAAGCCTCGGCTGGTCGGTTCGCACGCTGCAGAGGCGCCTGGCTGCCCGGGGCTTCAGCTACTCCGATCTGCTCGGCCAGGTGCGCAAGAGCATGGCGTTGAACCTGCTCGAAAACCCGAGCCTCGGCATCGCCCAGATCGCTTACTGTCTCGGCTACTCGGAAGTGAGCACCTTCAATCACGCGTTTCGGCGCTGGGTGGGGCAACCGCCCCGGGAGTACCGCAACTCGCGGGCAGCTTCCGGGAGGCCGCGCCGGAACGATGTGTAGTCGACCCGTAGCCTCCGGTACGCGCGCCCGGCGGCGCTACGTCTGACCTCCCGAACGTATACACTGCCCGGTAGCAACGACGGCAGGAGTCAGATCCATGACCGAATCCTCATTCAGGTACCGGGGGCTCAATCACGTGGCGCTGGTGTGCCGCGATATGAAGGAAACGGTGAGGTTCTACACCGAGGTCCTTGAAATGAAACTGGTGAAGACGCTGGATCTGCCCGGAGGCCGCGGCCAGCATTTCTTCTTCGACGGCGGGAACGGCGCGTTGATCGCGTTCTTCTGGTTCCCGGACGCCCCCGAGGCCGCGCCGGGCATCGCGTCGCAGGATCCGTCGCCAGGCTCGTCCTTCGCCACGGCGCACGCGTCGATGAACCATCTGGCGATGGACATTCCTCTCGAGGACTTCGACGACTGCGTGGAGCGTCTGCGCGCGAAGGGTCTCAAGGTGCACGTGATCAATCACGCGGACAACGAGAAGGGCTACACCGAGGGCGTGACCGACGAGACCTGGATCCGGTCGATGTACTTCTCCGATCCCAATGGCATCGCGCTGGAGCTCGCCGCGCTGACCCGGGACTTCGTGCCCGAGGACGTCGCCCACGAGCCGGCGACCTACGAGGACCGGCACCGCTTCCTCGCTGAGAGCAGCGCGGCGGGGTAGAGTAGTTGTGGGAGCGACCTCCGGTCGCGATCGCGGCCCGCAGATTGCGCCCACAGGTCGGGCGCTCCCACAGGTCGGATCATCTTCAGGCGTTGAAGTTGAGCTTCAACCCCGGCTCGGGCCAGCGCGTGCGGATCAGGCGGCCGGAGCCCGACAGCGTGATGTAGGCGTCGCGCATGTCGTCACCGCCGAAGCAGATGTTCGTGGTGACCGGGTCGTCGATCGGCAGGACGCGGAGCTCGCCGTCGGGGCGCATCACTGTGATGCCATCGCGGATCGAGGCGATGCACACATCGCCATTGGCCTGCAACGCGAGGCTGTCGTACAGCGTGCGGCCGGGACCGGCGCCGACGACGCGCCCGCCCCGGCCGCCCTTGACCACCTTGCCGGGCGCGTCGAGGTCGAAGGCGATCAGGCGACCGGTATAGGTTTCAGCCGCGTACACCGTCTTCTCGTCGGGTGACAGGCCGATGCCGTTGTATCCCGTACCGCCGAACGAGACCTCGGTGATCGAGGCGCCGTCCACGGACGCGTAGTAGACGCCGCTGAGGTGCTTCGTGCGTCCTCGTGTCTTACCGAGGTCGGTGAACCAGACATTTCCCTCGCGATCGAAGACCAGGTCGTTCGGTGCGGAAAGCAGATGGTCGCCCACCTTCTCGAAGATGCGCTCGAACCGACCGGTGTCCAACTCGACCCGTTCGATCCGCCCCGGCTCGGGCGGCGGCCCGCCGGCGACCACGCCGCCGCCGTTGTTGCACACATAGCACGCGCCGTCCGGCCCGATGGCGGCGCCGTTCGGACCGCCTCCGAGATCAGCGATCACCTCGCTGCGGCCGTTCCAGATCCGCGTCAACGTGCCGCGTTCGATCTCGACGAGCACCACCGACCCGTCGGCCATCGCGACCGGCCCCTCCGGAAACCGCAGACCCTCGGCCAGGACCTCGAATTCCATGGCACTCTCCCGTTCGTTGCGGACGGTTACTATAGACGGGCCCTCCCGGCCGGCACAGGGGTCAGTCGGTAACGCCGCTCGCAAGGGAGATGCGGTGCATCACCCGCCGGTGCCCCTGGTAGTCGTTCTCTGGATAGTGGAGGGTGCAGCGGTTGTCCCACAGTGCCAGCGTTCCGGGCTCCCAGTGAATGCGGCACGTGAACTCGGGGCGCGTGCAGTGCCCGGCCAGCCACTCGAGCAGCGGGCGGCTCTCTTGCTCCGACAGCGTGGTGAACCGCACGGCGTGGGCCGGGCTCACGTACAAACTGCGGCGGCCGGTCTCCGGATGGTCGTGCACGGCCGGATGCTCCGCCGTCAGCGGTGCCTGGCCGGGATCACGGCCGGCGTCGCGCAGGCGGTCTTCGCGGGTTCGGGCCACCGCGGCGAGCCCGGAGCTGTTCTGCACCGTGAGCCCGGACAGCCGGCGCTGCAGATCCTCGGGAAGCGCCTCGTAGGCGGCCTGAAGGCTCGCCCACACCGTGTCGCCGCCGCTCGGCGGCACTTCCCGCGCCAGCAGCAGGGTCGCCATGGGCGGAACCGGCAGATAGGGTGAATCGGTGTGCCAGACGCCGCCGAAGTTCACCGTCTCGTGGGCCAGCTTGGTTACTGCAATGATGTCCGGGAAGCCTTCAATGCCCTGGACGAAGGGGTAACGGGTGATGGTGCCGAGGCGGCGCGCGAACGCGAGGAACTGCGCCGCCGACAGCGTCTGCTGGCGGAAGAACACCACCAGGTGATCGAGCCAGGCGCGGCGAATCGCCGCCACCGTCTCTCGGGGCAGATCGGCGGCGAGGTCGACGCCGGCGATTTCCGCTCCCAGCGAAGTGGAGAGGGGCGTCACCCGCAGCGGCCGGTAGCGCTGTTCGTCCGCGGGCTGTTCGTTACCGGTCATGGGCATGTCAGTGTCCTCGCGTGTCGGCCTTGGGCGGCGTCAATCGACGATGGTTTTCGGGCAGCTTGTTCAATGACACGGCGGCTACCGGCTTCAGGCCCACTTTCAGCAAGCGCGGCACGCTGCGCTCGGGGTTCGACGGATGTTATCGGTTCTCGCGCTACTCTCGCCGCTCCAGCACCACAAATCCACAGGACGCTGCGAACGGAGCGGTTCGACTGACGGATCGCCGCGGCCGGCCGACTCTGTAGTACCCTCAGCACCGCCATGTGAGGGAGGGGGCCATGAGTCATGGACGCTTCGTTGCCGTGCTGGGCGGGCTGTTCGCCGCCTGGTGGCTGGCGCTCGCCGTGGCGCCGCTCCACCGGGCGGATTGGGCGCTCGAGAACGCGCTCACTCTCGCCGCCGTCGTGCTGCTGGCGTCTACTTACCGGACGTTCACGCTGTCGAAGATCTCCTACACGCTGATCTTCCTGTTCCTGTGCCTGCACGTCGTGGGCGCCCACTACACCTACGCGGAAGTGCCCTACGACCGCTGGTCGCGCGCTCTCACCGGACACTCGCTCAACGCGCTGCTCGGCTGGCGCCGCAACAACTTCGACCGTCTGGTGCACTTCTGCTACGGGCTGTTCCTGGCTTATCCGGTGCGAGAGCTGTTTCTGCGGGTCGCCGCCGTGCGCGGCTTCTGGGGATACTTCCTGCCGCTCGATCTCACCATGTCGACCTCCATGCTCTACGAGCTGGTCGAGTGGGGCGTGGCGGTGATGGTGGCGGGCGACCTCGGCATGGACTATCTCGGTACCCAGGGTGACGTTTGGGACGCGCACAAGGACATGGCGCTCGCCAGCCTCGGGGCGCTCATCACCATGTCGGTGACCGCCGCCGTTAACTTCCGGCTGAAGCGCGATTTCGCGCGCGAGTGGGCGGAAAGCCTGAGGGTCAAGATCAAGGAGCCGCTCGGCGAGTCCGCGCTCCGGGAGACGTAGGACGATCAGCCGCCGATGGGGAAGCGCCGGACGAGCGCCACGATCCGTTCGGCGACCGCTTGCCCCGCGTCCTCCTGAATGAAATGGCTTGCCCGCAGCACCGCGTGGTCGAGGCCCGAAAGCTTCGCACCCGGCACGCGGTCGCGGTACGACCGCCCGAGGTCGCCGTTGGTGAACGGGCAGTGGTCGCCCCAGATGGTGAGCAACGGCTGCTGCCACTGCTCGAGCACGGCCCAGGCGGCGTCGCAGCGCGCCCGCTCCGGGTCGTCGGCGGTGAGGGGCACGAGCAGCGGGAAGCGGCGTGCGCCGGCCTTGTACTCGGCCGTGGGGAACGGCGCATCGTAGGCCACGCGGGCTGGAGCAGGCACAGCTTCGAGGCACCAGCCGGGCACGATCTTCGAAGGCACGAGATCGGCCACTTCCTGGCTGTAAATGCGCCATGCCGGGAAGTACGGTGCCGGATCGGGATAGACCAGCGCATGCAGCCGCTCGGGGTCGATCCTGTCATCGTCGTCGACCGTCGCGCGCCAGTCGATGGCAAACAGGGCCTTCAGCGTTTTCGGCGGCAAGGGCTTCTGGGCCTTCAGTCCTGGCACGGCCGGCATCCGGCTGCTCGGTAGTGCCGTGTTGGAGAACACGGCGCGGGCGCGGGTCCACCGGTTTGTCGGATCGACCGAATCCGATCAGGTCCGGAACGACCACCCGCAGGCCGGCGTTCGTGAGCGGTCCGATCATCTTCCGGTACAGGTAACCCTACGTCGGCATGGCTGCTGCAATGAATGCCCGTGTGAGTAAGCCGGCTTCGCTGTGACATACTGGCGAGTCTCAGCTCAGCAGCATTAACGGAGGGAGAGTGAAACTTTACGACAGCAAACTGGCGCCGAACCCGCGCCGCGTGCGAGTGTTCATGGCGGAAAAAGGTGTCGAGGCGGAGCTCGTGCCGGTCGACATCATCGCCGGCGAGAATCTGCAACCCGGGTTTCTGGCGATCAATCCGCGGGGCCTGCTGCCGACGCTGGTGCTCGACGACGGCACGGTGATCGACGAAACGGTGGCGATCTGCAGGTACTTCGAAGAGGTGCAGCCCGAGCCGCCGCTGATGGGCACCGATCCGGTCTCCAAGGCGAAAATCGAGGCGCGTCAGCGCCACATGGAATTCGACGGGCTGCTTGCTGCCGCGGAGGCGTTCCGCAACGCGTTTCGCGGGTTCGCGGAACGCGGCCTTCCCGGCAGCGCGGGCCCCACTGCGGCAATTCCGGCACTGGCGGACCGCGGCAAGGCGACCGTCGGCAAATTTTATGCGGCGCTCGACCAGGCGCTGGCTGATTCCGAGTTCGTCGCCGGCGACACGTTTTCGATTGCCGACATCACGGCGCTGTGCACGATCGATTTTGCGGCCGGCGCGGCGCGCTGTCCGATTCCGGACGAGTGTGCGAACGTCAAACGCTGGCACGCGGCGGTGTCGGCGCGTCCGAGCGCGAGCGCATAGCCAGGACAAACGCAAAGGGATGCTAATGCTCGGCGGCTTTTAGCCCCAGGTCGCCAGGGACGAAACCGACAGCGCCGCTTCGAGCATCTGCTCCGCGAGATCCGCTTGCAGTGCCGGGTGTGGGCGTGCTTCGGCATTGCGCGCCGCCGCAAGGTTGCGCATTTCCTCCGGGTCGTTCTCGAGATCGTAAATCTCCACATCTCCGGAGGAGTAGCGGGAGTATCGGTAGCGGTCGGTGACCAGCGTGCGGCTGCGCAACGGCAGCGGACTGCCGTGCAGCGCGAACGGGAAATCCTCCTCCACGTACGCATGGTCCCGCACCCGGCACGATGGATCGTCGAGCACCGGAGCCAGGCTGACCCCCTGCATATCGGCGAACGGATCCACGCCGGCCAGATCCAGAAACGTCTGTGCCAGATCCAGCGAGCTGGCGAGCGCCGGTGTGCGCGCGGCGGTGGCGCCGGGACGGGCGATCACCAGCGGCACCCTCAGACACCCCTGGTAGTGCATGGTGGCCTTCAGCATCAGGCCGTGATCGCCGAACATGTCGCCATGGTCGCTGGTGAACACCACCACCGTATCGTTCGCGAGGCCGAGCCGATCCACCGCGGCCAGCACCCGCCCGATGCCCTCGTCCATCATCTCGATCATGCCGAACTCTGCCGCCATGGCGTGACGCACCAGCTCGCGGGTCGGGCCGAACATCTGCACGGCGTTGCGGGAGGGCCGCAACGCGCGAATGATCGCCAGGTGAGCGGCGGCGTCCGTCAGCGGATCGTCGAAGCTGGCCGGGTCGGGCATGTCGTCCGGCCGATAGGCGTTCCACCAGCGCCCGGGCGGGGTGAACGGATGATGCGGATCGGGGAAGGAGCACTGCAGGAAGAAGGGCGCAGCCTCGGTCGAAGCCGTCTCCAGCCAGGCGATGGTCTGGTCGGTGACGAAGGTGGTGGAGTAGAGCTCCTCCGGCAGTGCCGGCTGATAGATCTGCCACCAGTCTGCGTGCTCGGCCAGCGCCGCTCTGCGCTGTCCCCGCTCGCTGAGCTGCGCGGGATCCGCCCCCCGGGCCAGCGCCCAGAGTCGATGGTGTCCGGCCACGGCGTCGCCATGACCGATGGCGAACTCCACGTGCCCGAAGCCGTAGAAGTCGCCGGTGTCCGGCGCCTCGTCGAGGTAGCGTTCTGCATTCTCCAGAGAGTCCCAACCGTGCGGATACGGATCACGCAGGGTGGCGGCTTGGCGCTGCTCACGCACCACGTTGCGGCTCAGCCCGTGCTGGATGTGCGCCTTGCCGATCAGCGCCGTCTGATAGCCTGCGCCGACGAGCTGACGCGCAAAGGTGTTGGCACCCCACGCCAGCGATCGGTCGTTGAAGATCACGCCGTGGGCCGACGGCATGCGGCCGGTGAGCATGGAGCAGCGATTGGGCATGCAGATGGGGTTGGCGACGTAAGCGCGCTCGAAGACGGTGCCTCGCCGGGCGAGCTCGTCGAGGTTCGGGGTGCGGACCACGGAGTTGCCGCCGAAACCCACATGGTCGGCGCGCAGCTGGTCGGCCACGATCCACAGAATGTTGGGCCGTCGCCCCTCGATGTCAGTTGCCATGATGACTCGCACGGTTGAAGAGCTGCGCCGCATTCCCTGACCAGATCAGGTCGATCCGATTCCTTTGTGCCCCCAGATGCTGGTCGAATGATACGTGGCCGGCTGCCAGGTCGCGTCGTCGATTTCGATGCTGCCATACCCCCACTCGACGTCGAATCCGGACGGCGTCTGCATATAGAAGCTGACCATCCGGTCGTTGCTGTGCTTGCCGAGCGAGGCCGAGATCTTTACCCCGGCCCGCTGCGCGGCGTCCAGGCACAATCCCACGTCGTCCAGCGACGGCACCTGCAGCATGATGTGATTCAGTCGCTTCGGAGCCGGTATCGGCGCAAGCGCCACGGTGTGGTGGCGTGGATTGCAGTGCAGAAACGTCAGGGTGAGCTGGCGCTCCGGCGGTCCCAGCAGAACGTGGTCCGAGAGCAGAAAACCGAGCCCCTGCATGTAGAACGACTCTCCGCGGGCACGGTCGGCGACGGTCAGCACCATATGGCCGAGACCTTGATCACCGGTGACGAATGCCGACCCGGTGCGTGGAGAGCTGAACGGCTCGCCGATGGTGCGATCACCGACGTACAGCTCGATGGGCAGCCCGAACGGGTCTTCGCAGCCGAGCAGCTGGTCGACACCTCGGGCCGCGGCCTGCCCGGCACTCGCCTCGTGCACCGGCACACCCTGACCCTCGAGCCGCGCGCCGATGGCCTGCAGGTCGTCGGCGTTGGCCACTTCGAAGCCCGCGCAGCGGATGTCGTCTTCGCCTGTCTCAACGAGCTGAAGTCGCCAGCATGCCTCGTCGTAGCGCAGATTCAGGGCGTTTCCCTCATCCAGGCACTCGACGCCCAGCACGTTCTCGGCATAGGCGCGCCAGTCGGCCAGACTGGAGACCCCGAGCTCCAGATAGCCCAACCTGCGGATCGATGCGCTTGTCATATCGGCGGTTCCTCGGTGGATTCGATCAGTACAGGGTGCCGGGCGGGATATCGCCCCCGAACGCGTGGATGCCCCAGCCCATGTACGCGCTGTCGCGCACGTTGCAGATGTGTGTGATGGCCGTCTGCAGGTCGCGCCACCAGCGTTCCAGCTCGTTCGCTTCCTGAACGCCAGCCGAGCCCGCAAGCCGGGCGAGCGGCGCGATGGATTCGAAGACGCGGTCGCTGGCCCGCACCTGATTGCGCCGGAAGGTAAGGCGCTGGGCCGGAGTGACCTTGTGGCCTGCACTGACGTGATCGTACAGGTCGTTGATCATGCTCTTCAGGTGGTGCTTGCTGGCAGCCAGGTCGGCTTCCGCTACCGCAAGCGCGCCGAGATAGCTCGGGTCCGTTCTGGCGACGCTGCCCGAGATCGATACGCGGTCTTCCATATAGCGGCGTTGCGCGCGCAGCAGGCCTTCGGCAATACCCAGGGTGCTGGCCGCGATGGCCGCCGGAAACACGATCCCGAACATCATGGCGTAGAGCGGACTGCCCGGCCGCCGCTCCTCTGCGTACACCCCTTCGGTGACCTTGCGGGCCTCGCTGACGCGGTAGTCGGGGACGAAGACGTCTTTCATGCGGACGTTCTTGCTGCCGGTGCCCTTCAGACCCATCACGTTCCAGCTGTTCTCGACGATCTCGTAGTCGCCGCGCGGCAGCACGAAGTGGCGGACATCCGGTCGCTCCGACGGCAGTTTGCCGTCCGCGTCGGTGACCATGCCGCCCAGGATCACCCATTGGCAGAAGTCGGTGCCTGTGGAGTAGGGCCAGTCCCCGGACAGCAGAAAGCCGCCGCCGACGGGCCTCGCCCGGCCGAACGGCGCGTAGGGCGACGCGGCGAGGGTGTCCGGATCGTCGCCGTACACCTCCTCCTGCAGCCGCCGGTCCATGAAGGAAATCTCCCAGGGATGGACGCCGACGACCCCGGCGACCCAGCCGGCCGACGGCTGATGGGCAGCCACCGCGATCACCCAGTCGAGGAACTCGTTGGGGTGTTCCTCTTCGCCGCCGAGATCCCGCGCCAGCAGCAGCCGGAACCCGCCGGAGTCCTTCAGCGCCTGCACGGTCCGTTCGGTGAGGTTGGCCAGCCGGTCGCCGCACACGGCGTCGTCTTCGAGAACCTGCGCGGAGTCCTCGATGCGTTGTATTGCTGCTTGCATGGCGCGTCCTCCCTCCGGACTGAACGCCCGCCCATCGTATGCGGGAGAACAGGATCAGGGAATCCGGATTTTGCTATGATCCACATCGATTTTTACGATGGGATGGAGAGCCCCGGTGAGTGACTCGCGGCCGAGCGTGCACCTGCGCAGCGTCAACCTGAATCTGCTGCCGGTGCTCGAGGCGCTTCTGTTCAGTCGCAGCGTCACTCAGGCCGCAGCGAAGCTGCACATGAGCCAGTCTGCCGTCAGCGATGCGCTGGCCCGGCTGCGGGCGCAGTTCCGTGACGAGTTGCTGGTGCGCAGTGGCCGTGAGATGTTTCTGACCCCGCTGGCTCAGAACCTGCTGGCGCCGCTCGGCGAGATCCTGACCGGGGTGGAAGCGTTGGTCGACACCCCGGCCTTCGTCGCCGACGCGCTCGACAGAGAGTTCGTCGTCTCCACCGCAGATCCGACGACGATGACCATCGGCGGGCCGCTCTGCCGGCGGCTGCAGGCCGAGGCGCCGAGGGCGAGCCTCCGCTTCGTCGATATCCAGCGACGGGACTACGACCGTCTGCGCGGAATGGAGGTGGACCTGGTCATCGTTCCCCGCGGCTTCCTGAGGAAGGAGAAGCTGATCGAGTGGCCGATCTACCAGGAGAAGTTCGTCTGCATCGCCCGCCGTGGCCATCCGGCCATCGGGCGGCGAATCAGCCGCGCCCTCTATGCCAGGCTGCCCCACGTTTCCTACCGAGCCGACCAGGAGTCCACGCTTTCCATGGAAGCACGATTGCTCGGCCTGGAGCAGAAGGACGTGATCAAGGTGCCGAGCTTTTCGCTTCTGCCCCTGATCGTGGAGCAGACCGACGCCATCGCGCTGGTTCAGCAACGGGTGGCCGAGCGCTTCGCGGATACCGCAAACATCGCCGTGTACGAGCCGCCGATACGCATCCCGGCAATCGAGGTGTGCATGTACTGGTCGCCGGCCCACGAGCAGGATCGGGCCCACGAGTGGCTCAGAAACACGCTGAAAGCGATCGCCGACGAGCTTACGTGATCGCACCGACCTCGGACGACCGCCGCCCGTGAACGATCCAAAGCGGGTCGGCGCCAGGCGGCGAGCGGTCGATGATCGTCACGTCGTCCATGCCGCCCTGGCTCATATAGGCCGCGACGACCCGGCAGCGCTCGTCGGCCGGCAGCACCTGAAAGGCGTAGATCGCCTTGCTGGGAAACAGCCGGTGGGACATGGCGACGATGCACCCACCGCCCGGCGCGAGGACGCGGCCGATCTCGGCGAACACCTCGAACGGCCGGACCAGGTACTGCACCGATACCGCGATCAGCACGGCGTCGAAGGCGGCATCGGCGAAAGGCAGCAGCGGATCGCGGTTGAGGTCCTGCACCCGTGCTTCGTCCAGCCGCGGGTTGGCCGCCAGCTCCTGCGCATTCATGCCGAGGCCGGTGACGTGACCGTAATCGACATCGCCGGGCAGATGAGAGATCCACGAGGACATCAGATCGAGGATGCGCTGCCCCGGCGGGAGCGACTCCCGGTAGTAGCGGGTCAGCTCGGTGATCGTTGCGTCGTCGATGTGGGTCACCAGGCGGGGCACCGAGTAGAACAGCGCATCGTCGGATTCGTCCTCGCGGCGGAAGAACGACGCCGGCAGATCGGCTGGCTGGTTGGGCATGGCGTTACGTGCTCCGTCAGACCGATTCAGCATCCGTGACGTCGAACGTCCGGTCGATGCGCTCGAAGCGGCGGCGGATGAACGCGCGGCTCTCCTCGTGGGGCAGGATGTACAGACGGTTGTGCTCGATGGCCGCGACTACCTCGGCCGCCACGTCGTTCACGTCGAGCACCCGGCCGGCGAGATCCCGGTTGCCCTCGCTCTGGTCGTCCACCGCCGGTGACACCTCGGCGCCGCCGTAGCGCGTCTGCCGGTTGCGCTCCGAACCGCCGATGCTGGTGCCCACCCGCATGGGGCACAGCACCGAGACACCGATGCGCTCGTCTCGCAGCTCTCTGTGCAGCACTTCCGCGAGCGCGACGACGCCGTACTTGGCGACGCAGTACGGGCCCAGACCGACGTTGGGCACCAGACCGGCGAACGACGAGGTGAACAGCAGATGCCCGCCGTCCCCCGATGCACGCAGGTGAGGCAGAAAGGCTTCGACGCCATGGATCGGCCCCCACAGGTCCACGTCGATGATCCAGCGCCAGTCCTCGTGGCTCATCTCGGCCACCGGACCGCCCACGGCGACGCCGGCGTTGTTGAACACGATGTGCACGGCGCCGAAGCTGCCGACCACGTCGTCGGCGAGGGCTCGCATGGCGTCGTAGTCACTGACGTCGCAGACCCGGGTTTCGATTCGCCCGGTCGTCTCCTTCGGAAACGAAGCCGCCGCGCCGGCCAGCGCGGATTCTTCGATGTCGACCAGCACGAGGTTCGCACCGCGCGCGGCGAGCTGGCGGGCGGTGGCGAGGCCGATGCCGCTGGCGCCGCCGGTGATGACCGCGACTTTGCCTGAGAAGTCCATGAGCTTGATCTCCTTCCTTGGGAGGGCCAATCTACCGCGTTCCGGCGTTGCTTCGCGAACGGAGGGGATGTGCCCGAGATTGATGCAACCGCGGCAAAGCACCTGCGCGGCAAATACGCCATCGTCGGCGTGGGTGAGACGGAGTATATGCGCGGCTCGGGATGCACCACGCGCACGCTCGGAACCCGTGCCGTACGCGCGGCGGTCGAAGACGCGGGCCTGCGCATGGCGGACGTCGACGGTATGCTGTCGTACAGCTACAACGATTCCACACCGTCGCCCGTCATTGCCGGCGAGCTGGGTATCCGGCCCAATTTTCACATGGACGTCTACGGCGGCGGCTCGAGCATCGAAGCGTTGATCGGGATCGCCATGGGTGTGATCGAAGCCGGCATGTGCAGGACGGTGGTGATCTTCCGCGCCATGAACGGCTACAGCGAGGTGCGCATCGGCGGTACCGGCGGGCGCGGCTCCCGCGCCGGGCTGTCGGGCAGCAGCCTGTTTTCCCGCGGTATCGGCCTGATGAGCGCGGGGCAGATGTTCTGTCAGTCGTTCATGCGCCACATGTATGACTACGGCACCACTCCGGAACAGGTGGCCCACGTCAAGGTGATTCACTCCGAGCACGCCGCCAGCAATCCCAAGGCTTACTACAAAGACCCGGTGACGGTCGAGGACGTGCTGTCGAGCCGCATGATCGTGAAGCCCCTGCACCTGCTCGATTGCTGCGTGGAGACCGACAACGGCACCGCCATCGTCGTCACCAGCATCGACCGAGCGCGGGATCTCCGGCACACGCCGGCGGTGATCCTGTCGGTAGCGGGGCGGGTGATGAAGCCGCGCGCGGACATGCACTATCAGAGCGGTCCGATCTCGACGGTGGCGGGGCACTACGCGAAGGACATCCTCTGGCCGAACGCGGGCGTCGGCCCGCAAGACATAGACCTGACCGGCTCGTACGACGCCTTCACGTTCACCACCATGCTGCAGCTCGAGGACTACGGGTTCTGCAGGAAGGGGAGGGCGGCGACTACGTGAGCTCCGGCATCATGCGCCTTGGCGGAGCGCGGCCGAACAACACCAGCGGCGGGCACCTGTGTGAGGGCTATACCCACGGTATCAACATGGTGATCGAGAATACTCGGCAGCTCAGGCACGACGCGGACGACAGCTGTCCCATCGGGCCGGACGGCAGGCGGCGGCACAGTTTCGATTACGTGGCCGGAGGCTGCCGCCAGGTCAAAGGCGCGGAGCTGTCGGCCAATCTGGGCTGGGGCCATCCGGGCATGGGGTCCGCCATGGTGATGGCGAGGGGGGCGTAGACATGGCGCTGCAGGGTGAATATCTCGGTATGGGCGTCCACGTCGATGATCTGGATCAGGAGAACCAGGCGTTCTTCAGGCACTGCGGCGACCATGAGCTGCACGTCCAGCGATGCGACGGCTGCGGCCTGATGCGGCTGCCGCCTACCACCGCCTGTCCGTTCTGCGCCGCTCCGGAGTCGAGCTGGGTGGCCGTCAGCGGCAAAGGCACCATCTACTCCTACGGCGAAGTGCACCACGCCATTCAGTCGGCCTTCCGCGGCCACACGCCCTATCTGTTGCTGCTGGTGGAGCTGGACGAGCAGCGCAACGTTCCCGGTGAGTTCGATGGCTTGCGGCTGCAGGGCAACCTGGCGACGCGGGATGGCGAGCTTGCCGGCGAAGAACTGGTTCGAAGCGTCGGCATCGGCACCCGGGTGCGGGTGGTCTTCAAGGACATTGGTGAAGGGATCGCCATGCCGTTGTGGGCGGTGGACGAGGACGTCGAGCAGCCGGCTGCCCCCTGGCGTTACGCGGTCGAGTGATCGGCATGCGAAAAACGTGCGGTGGATCACGATCCGAAGCTCAAGATTCTTCGGGTATCGAATCCTTCACAACAGCGCGCGTCGTTCTGCACTAACGTCGTCTCTGCGAATTTGCAGGACGCAATCGCTTCATGCACCCGATCGATCTTCTCTGGGGCGTGTTGTCCGTCGCCGGCGCAGCCGCGCCGGCGTATCGTCTCTACGACAATCTGCACCGGCCAGGCGCGCGCTACTTCCTGGGGTTGGTCATCGTCTGCGCGCTGTACCCGTGGGCGTACATCGTTCACCGTTATACGCCACTCGACCAGGCCGTCGTCATCGCCTTTACCGCCTGGATCGGGCCCCTGTACCTGCTCGGCGTGTTCAGCTATCTGAACGTCCGGCCGCCGGGCTGGTCGTGGCTGAGAAACGGCATGCTGCTGTATGGCATCGGCATGTCGCTGTTCGCGCTCAGCAATCCGCTGCACGGCCAGTTCGCGACGTACCTGGATCCGGTGCCGACCCAGCCCCTCAGCACGAGCGGCTGGGGGGCCCATGGCGCCGGACTGACCATCATGGGTGGGGTGAGCATCGCGTGCATCATCGCAACGGTGATGCTGATCGGCTTTTATTACTCGCGCTCGCGCTTCCGCTTCTCCAGCCTGCTCACCATGACGCTGTTCCCCGTGGCCAGCGGATGCGCCTATCTGCTGCAGGATCCGATCCGCCACGTCGTGTCCGAATCGATCAATACCTTCATCCTCTGCACCTCGGCGGGGCTGTGGATGCTGACGTACTCGTTGTTGCGCGGGCGCTTCCTGGAGTTGCGGCCAATCGCCCGGGAGGTGGTTCTGAACCTGATTCCCGACGCCATGGCGGTGGTGGGCAGCAAAGGCACGGTGCTCGACTGCAACACTCAGTTCGCCCGGCTTCTGGGACGGCCGATCCGCGCCGTCGTCGGCGCCGAGCTCCGCGGAAGGCTGCCGGAGCAGGCGTGGACGTTGAACGGCCAGCCGAAGTCGACGCGCACGTTGCAGTTGGACCTGGACAGCGTCTCCCGCTTCTTTCAGGTCCACCTGGTCGGGCTGGAGCAACGGGATGACCACGGCGATGTCCTCGTGCTGCTTCGCGACGTCACCGAGCAGACTCTGGCGCACGAGACGCTTCAGGCGCATCAGGCGGAGCTCCAGGCACTGAACGACGAGCTGGCCAGGCTGTCCAGCACCGACACTCTGACTGGCTTGCGCAATCGGCGTCACTTCCTCCACCAGCTCAGTCTCCAGTTCGAGCGCGCCGCACGCCACTTTCGCTGCTTCGCCCTGCTGTCCATCGACCTCGACAACTTCAAGTCGATCAACGACAACCACGGACATGCTGCCGGTGACGAAGCGCTGGTACACGCGGCCCGTGCCATGGAGAGTCAATGCCGGGCGGTGGACGCGCTCGCGCGAGTGGGAGGCGAGGAGTTCATGGTATTGCTGCTGGACATAGACGAGGCGGGTCTCGGCGCTGTGGCCGAGCGATTCCGGCGAGCGGTGGAGGAGGCGTGCGTGGTTCTCGGCAACGGCGTGCGGCTGACTCTGACGGTGAGCATCGGCGGCGCGCTGCTGAGCCCGGAGGACACCATGCAATCGGCGCTTCGACAGATCGACGACGCGCTGTACCAGGCGAAACGAGCCGGACGCAATCGCGTCGTCTTGAGTCGGCGGAAAACTACCGCGTCAGGCCCGCCAGCATTGCGGGCGTGAGTAGTTGCGGCAGTTCCTTCGGCGCCCCGCGAGCCGGGTACCAGACGTAGAGCGGAACACCCGCACGATCCCGTTCCGCCAGGAACCGGGTGATCCGCGGATCGCCGCGGGTCCAGTCGCCCTCGAGCACCGTGACCCCCGCCTTGGAGAAGGCGCGGCTGACTGAGGGGGCCGACAGGCTGACGGCTTCGTTGACCTTGCAGGTCATACACCAGTCCGCCGTCAGATAGAGGAATACCGGATGGTGCTCGGCCCGTAGCTCCGCCAGCAACGGCGCCGAGTAGGGGCGCGCGTGCAGGGTGTCTGATGCACCGGCCGACCCAGGGTCGGAGGGTAAGCCGAGGGCAACCGATGCAAGCGCCACCAGCGCCGGCACCATCATTGCGATGGCCGGGAAACGTTGCGATGTCTGATTCAGGCCATACCACCACAGGGCGGCTGCGGTGAGCATCGAGGCGCCGAGGGCGAAGGCCATGGCTCCGACTCCGGCTTCGCGCCCGACGATCCAAGCGAGCCCCAGGGCGGTGGCGAACATCGGCAGGCTGAGCAGTCGCCGGAAGGTGACCATCCACGGGCCCGGCCTCGGCAGCCAGGCGCGCAGGAACGGAAAAAAGCCGAGACCGAGAAACGGCAGCGCGAGCCCGAAGCCGAGCCCTGCGAACACGGCGAGAGCCTGGGGAGCCGGCAGAACCAGTGCCGCCCCCAGAGCGCCTGCCATGAACGGTCCGGTGCAGGGGGTCGCCACGAATGCGGCCAGTGCGCCGGCGCCGAAGCTCGCCGCAATCCCGTTGCCTCGCGGGGAGCCCGCAGCGAGGGAAGTCAACTCGAACAGCCCCGCCAGATTGGTCGCGATCACGGTGACCAGGAGCAGCAGCACGGCGACCAGCCGCGGGTCCTGAAGCTGGAATGCCCAGCCGATTGCCGACCCGGCGCTTCTGAAGGCGAGCACGACCGCGCCCAGACCGACCAGTGTCGTCACGGCGCCCGTGGTGTAACAGACGGCCTCGACCCGTGCTGCGTTCCCGTCACCGCCGGCGCGCGCCAGCGCCGCCGCCTTGATGCTCAGGATAGGAAGCACGCACGGCATCAGGTTGAGAAGCAGGCCCCCGAGGATCGCGCCGCCCAGCACGAGCCAGAGCACCGTCCCGTGCCTGGCTGGCGCGGGTGGCACGTCTACCGCTGCCTTGGCCGAGAATCGGTAGCCCCGAACGAGGCTGCCGCTGCCGGGGGGCGGGTCTATTCGGATGACGCCACTCAAGCGCCCGCCCGGCCGCACACCGTCCCACGACATGACGATGGTGCGGTTGCCTCCGGTCGACTCGACGGTCTGCGTGGCGGCCGGTTCAGGGTGCTCCTGATCGAAGAAGACGTGCACGGTGGCGGCGGCGGGTACGACATTGCCGGGGATCGACAGCTCGAGCAGATCACCATCCAGCCGGTAGCCGAGGGGCGGTTCGAGACGTCGCGGCAGAGCGGCACGCGCAGCAGCGAAACGCTCGGCCTCCGCCGGATCCGGCTTGCCGTCGCCGGCGATCATCCGCAGGTCCACCAGCACGGACTGGGGCACGCAGTGGCCCTCCGTGCAGGTCAGCACGTCGGCGTTCAACCGAACCGGCAGCCGCGTACCCCTGGGCAGAGAACCGGCTACCGACAACTCGACGAGCAGCGTCGCCGCGCCTTCGTATACGTTGCTGGTGATGCCGTTGACGGTCATCGTGGAGGGTATCGGGTATTGCGGTTCACCCGCCGACACGCCCTTCGGCAGCGTCCAGTGCAGTTGCGGCGCCAGACCGGACTCTCCGGGATTTTTCCAGTAGAGGTGCCAACCGGCCTGAGGTCGAATCTGCAATGCCAGCGCCACCGATCCACCGGGTCGGGGAGTCCTGCTTTCGGCATGAAGCCCGGCGATCAGGTGTGCCGCGGCGTCTATGGACGAGGCGACCGCAGCGCCCGGGACGATCAACAGCCAGGCTGCGAGAACGATGGGATTCAGTTGGGCTTTGCGGACCATCTTTGGCAACTACCGGATCACCCAGCTGGGCACGCCTTCACGTCTGAGGAACGCCTCCGCGCGTCGTCCCTGCAGCATTGCGAGCGTCGACATGACACCTGCTTCCAGACACGTCGATCCTGCGACCGTGACCGACCTCGGCGCTCCGGCCACGGGCCAGCCCTTTCGCGGATCGAGGATGTGGCTGTAGCGGATCCCGTCCTTCAGCAGAAAGCGCCTGGCATCACCGCTGGTGGTGATGGCTCCCCGCACCAGGTCGATCCGACACGCAGGCGTAGTGGCGCCGTTGACGGACTCGATCGCCACATGCCACGGCCGACCATCGCGGCGCGGCCCGGATACCCGAAGATCGCCGCCGAAGTTCACCAGCACCGGCACGTCCGAGCGCTCCATGATCATCAGAATCGCGGAGTCGACCGCGTACTCCTTGCCGAGACCGCCGAAGTCGATCTCCATGCCGGGAGGCAGCGTGAGGCGGGGCTTGCGCCACGCGACCTTGCGCCAGCCGACCAACGGCAGGATCGGCTTCACCTCACGCCGCCGCGGCACGTTGTCGGAGCCGTCGAACCGCCACACTCGGCGCAGCACACCCGACGTCACGTCGAAGCGACCTCTGCTCAACCGGTAGCAGCTGTCGGCGTAGTCGATCAGCGCCGCAGTCTCTTCGTCGACCGTCACAGGCTCACCGGCGGATCGGTTGATCACGCCGATTACGCTGTCTTCCCGGTAGCGGCTGTACTTGGCTTCGATGCGTTTCGCCTCGAATTCCGCGATTCGGCCCAGGCAGTCAGTCAGTGATGCATCGTCACTATCGACCCTGACCTCGCACGGAGACGCCATGGCCGTGAACCCGTGGACGCAATCCGCGTTCACTCAAAGGTTCGAGAAGTCGAACGTGTAGCTGAAACCGATGGCGACACTGGTGGCGTGCACACCGGAGAAGAACTTCTCGTCGGCAAGACCACCGGGTGCGTCTGGCAGGATCGAAGCGCCCGACTGCTCGTAGTCCTCGGCCAATGCGTACAGCTCGGCGTGCCGAGAGAGCATGTAGCCGACCTTCAAGCCAAGGGTGCGTGCATCCAGCTTGGCGAGGCGACCGTCGGCGCTGGCGAACCTCGGTAGCGGTTGACCTGCGATGAGGTAGTAGCGAAAAAGGTCGGCCGCCGACTGGCGGTAGTAGTGAAATTCGGGTTCCACGTACAGACGGCGTGACAGGGGGATGCGCTCCGCCGCCTCACCGCTCATGGACTCGATCCCCCAATCGTCGCGATAGTATCTGAACGAGACGTCGAGCACGGTGGGGCCGAACGCGACTTTGTTCCCGACGTACAGACTCTGCCGCACGCGCGACCTCGGTCGACTCTCGTAAAGGTATTGGCTCGGCAGGCCGGTCTCGCCATCGACCACAGAGACGATCTTGTAAGGATCGTTCATGTAGCCCTTGTTCCAGCCGATGTCGTAGTTCATCTGGAGAAGCCAGTGACGGTTCACGGCTTCGGTCACCCCGGCGATCAGGTTGGTCACGTTCCTGGTATCTCCGGCCCCTTTCTCGAGCCCATTCATCTCGGTCATGGGGGTCGGGGTTCCGAAGACGGGGTTCGAATCGTCGTGCTCGAAGTCGAGACCGAGCGTCAGCACGGTGCTCTTCTCGAACAGAGACTGCGAAAGCTCGGAGTTTATGGAGTACGACTTGAAGTCGGTTTCCGTGGAATAGCCAATTCCGAGAGTAGCAGCGGTGTCCGAGGCCCAGTTCCTCGTATAGCTCAAGTCGAAGGCGGTGCGACTGTCCGTGAAACCGGCATCCATAGGGAGCTGGTGCGCGGGCACCGTGTACTGTGCAACACGCGTTCCGGTTCCCGGCAGGGTGATGATGGTGCGCCGGCCCGAGGCGCTGGTCACCGACACCCTTTCGTTCGGTGGTGCGGCCGGCGTGGTGAACACCTGAGGCTGATCCGACGGTGCGGCCCCATTCGGCGTGGCCCCGGTTAACGAATCGTAGGTCGCCCTGAACCTGAAGACGTCGCCGTTTTCCCGAAAGACTTTCAGAGTGGTGATCGGCTCGATCGCTCTGACCCGGCCGCCGGACTCGTGATAGAACAACACGGCGGAATCGATGGTTGCCGTGCCAGGCTCGCTGCCGGTTTCGTGTACCAGGCTGTCCGCCGCCGCATGGCCGTGGGTGGCGACGAACAGATTCGTCGTCACCAGGCCCAACGACTGCCACAGACGGCCCTTGTTCCGCTTCTTCAATTGCATCCACAACCTCCGGCATCAAACGTCCTTCCTCCGCTGGAGCCTTCCTTGCTGAAGTAGATGTGCTCGTGAAACGCGCTAATGCTCGGCGACCCATCCGGTTGCATGGACTTTCTCGCCAGAATGTCGCGGTCCCAGGGCTTCACTCCGATGGCGCCGCAGGCGCCCAGCAGCAAGGCAAGCACGGCTGTGAGGATCGAGCGAATGGCGCGGTTCATGGGTCAGCGTTCCTTCGAAGTCGGCTGTTCTCTCAGTAGCTTCAGAACGTGAGCGGTGTACTCGTCTTCTTTGTCCTGGAAGAACCCTTTGTGAACGTAGCGGACCGTGCCGTCTCGGCCGACTAGGACCGACGTGGGCATGTCGTCGACCTGAAAGCGGGTAGCCAGGACGCCGTCGCGGTCGAAGATCACCGGAAACCGTGAGTTCACCTCGTGCAGGAAAGACTCCGCATCGGTGCTCTGGTGGTCCAGGTTGTCGGCGATGATCACCAGGCCTTCCGACTGAAACCTCCTCGCGAGACTGTTCATGTAGGGGAACGACAGCTTGCACGGGCCGCACCACGACGCCCAGAAGTCCAGATAAACAACCTTGCCCTGGTAGGCGCCGAGGTCGAAGGATTGCGGGTTGAGCGGCGTTGGCGCCGGCGTGCCGTGTGCTGAAGACGTGAACGCAGCCAGGGCGATGAGCAGAAATTGGTACATGGGGCAGATTTCAAAACTGCGAAGTCGCAGCGTTGGATGCGTGCAGCGGGAAGAATCAATCGCTGGGGTTCGCGGGTCACGTCGACACCGGATCGGGTCAGAATGAGGAGAGGCCCATTTCCTCGAGCTTGACCAGAATGGCATCCACCACCTCGGCAGGCTCTCCGGATGCGTCCACCACGACGCCGCCCGACGGCGGCTCCAGCGCGTCCAACTGGCTCTGCAGAAGCGACGCCGGCATGAACTGGTGGCGGCGCCGCGCGAGGCGGGAAGCGATCAGCTGCGGCGACCCGTTCAGCAGCACGGTGACGACCTTCACCTGATCGACACCCAGCATCCGCCGATGCTTCTCACGCAGCGCGGAACAGGCAAGAACGAGATGCCGGCCCCGTGCCCGGTACTCGGCCAGCTCCGACGCCAGTCGGGCGATCCACGGCGCGCGATCGTCGTCGTCCAAGGCAATGCCCGCCGCCATTTTGCGAACGTTGGCAGGCGGATGGAAGTCGTCGGCATCCAGGAATTCGTAGCCGAGGCGATTGGCCAGCAGACGGCCCACCGTCGACTTGCCGGCACCGCTCACCCCACAGACGACGAGGATCATCGCCGTCAGCGGGTCAGCGCCCCGTCGAAATAGGCCTGCATGTTCCAGCCGGGCCATCGCGCCTGGGTGAGCTTGAGCGTGCGCTCGTTCCAGAACGGGTGACCGGGGCGCGGTATGCCAAGGCATTCGAGCTGCGCAGGCGTTGCGTTCGCGAGAACCGGCGTCCAGTTCCTGCCCGCCGACACCTGCCAGACGTGAAAACCGATGGCGTCGTTGCCTGCCGCCTTGTAGCCGACCGTCATCGTGTAGCGATGGCCGTTTTCCGCCGTGAGGTTGGTGCCGCGATGGAACGTGTCGATGCCGTGGGCAAGCAGGGTTCCCGCCGGGCCGGCCGCGGACCGCTCCTTCGCCTTCAGCGCCGCCTGCTGTTCCTCGCTGGCCGCGTTCACGGTATTGCGCCCCAGCACCGCTTCGGCGTCCGGTTTGGTCACGTAGTGAAGCGCGCCATGGGCATCGGTGACATCGGTTAAGTACAGGATGAAATCCACGGTCCGCTCCGCGACGTTGTCGGACGGCGCCGTTAGCGTGTGGTTGCCGAAGTCGCAGTGGAACGGCTGCTCGTAGTTGGCGCCGCCCGTGAACTTGGCCCAGGTGTGCGACTGGTAGAGATGCACGTTGTCGACGCCCAGCAGGGCCCTGGCGAAGTCGATCACCGCCGGGTGCAACGAGATGAGGTTGGTGGCTGCCGATGCCGCGTACGGCAAGGTGTCGATGTTGCGGAACTGGAACTCGTTGAAGCGGCCATTGAGCTCCGCGTTCTCCGGCGCCTGATCCGTCCGGCGCCCGCCGTACAGGCGTTCGTAGTCGGCCACCACGGGATCGATCTCGTCAGGCCGGAAGAAGCCTTCGATGCGCACGAAGCCGCTCTCGCGCCACTCCCGGACGTGATCGGCGGAGAAGCGCCGCGAGCCGCCACTCAATTCGCCGCGCTGTTCGTAGGAAGTCACTGCTCGTTCTCCTTTGTGGCCCGCCATAGCCAGCGAAGACTGTCCGCGAAGAGGGAGCCGCCGTGAGCCAGGTTGTGGCCGCCGGTGCCGAACTCGAAGCGGTAATCGTAACCCGCCCACTCCAGGGCGCTCGCCATGGCGCGATTGGCCAGCGCCCAATCGCCGAACGGCGTATTGGCGTCGTTTTCGCCGCTCTGCAGGAACACCCGAATGGGTTTCCTCACGGTGCGCCTCAGCAGCGACGGATAGTTGTGGCCGCCCCAGATGTCCGTGAACGAGCCGCAATGGCTGAGCACCCGTCGACACTGGTCCGGGTAGTGCCACGCCGCGTTGAACGCAGCCATGCCGCCGCTGCTGACGCCGCACACCATGCGGTCTTCCGGGACCTCGCTGATCGCCAGATCGAGGTAGGACGCGACGAACGGCAAGATCTCGCTGAACAGGAACTCACCGTAGCGCGGCGTCGGCTGGTCGTACTCCAGACTGCGCTGCGCCGTCCTGTCGTCGTAGGACTCGATGGGGCCCTCCACCGGATGGTCCGGTACTCCGGGCATGATGAAAACCGCCACCACCGGTGCTGCCTGGTTCCGGTGGACCAGGGTGTCCAGCACGTGGGTCGCGCGCACGGGACCGTTGCGGGAAAGATACCACGCGCCGTCATTGAAGAAGATGATGCGCGGCCGGGACGCCGGCGACAGTCCCGCCGGCGAGTAGATCCACAGGTCACGCCGCGTACCGGGATAGACCCCGGGGCTTTCCCAGTCGGCAAACCTGCAGACCTCGCCGGGGGGCGTCTCGCCGGAAGGATACGCCTCCGGGCAGGGACCATGGGCGGCGTCCCACTCGGGGCGGTTGTCGACGCCGTTGCGCCGGCCATTCACCTCGGCCGGGATGACACGGTCGAGACCGAGCTCACGAATCCATTCTGGTTTGGTCGGCATCGCGCGAAACCGCAGGCGTCGGTGGAAGGGCTGGGAAAATCTCATGCCATGTCGACTTCAGTCAACCAGCAGCGTGGTGGTGGAGGCCTGCGGCGGCCCCCGCTCAGCGCCGCGCCGGCGCGACGCGGCACGCCTTGTGCTTGCAGCGCCGCTATGAAATACCCGACCAACGGCAGGCGGATCGCCGTGCTCCGGCTCACCGGCCTGTTGCTGCTTTCCCTCGGCCTCACCGCCTGCGATGGCTCGTCGAACGGCAGCAACGGCCAGCAGGCTCCTTCGCAGACGCCGCCCGATTCATCCGCGACCTCCATCGGCTTGCTCGACGCCCTGCCGGGAGATGGCGTGACGTTGTTCGATCCGGGCCTTCCGGACGTGACGTTCTCGCACTTCGGCTATTCGGACTTCTCCTTCGCCGTCAGCGGCGATTGCAGCGACGGCACCACCATCCAGCACACGCTGGTGGACGTCAGCGTCGCTTTCGACGCGTTGTTCGAGCACGACCAGACCTGCCAGTCGCTGACCGCGACCGGGTCGTTCGAGACGGACGTGGACGCCACGCGCGGCAACGGAGACGCCTTCGCCGTCCACCTGCAGTTCTCTACCACCACCCGCACCGCGCCCGACCTGCTGGTGGAGGATTCGCTCACCACGCCCCGCGACTCGGTCACCGGCATGTTCCAGAGCTTCGTCGACGACTCCCTCGTCGACGGGCTGGGTCTGCCCGACAGCGTGGCGTCGCTGATCGCGGGGTCGGTACAGGACATCGCCGACTCCGGTTATGGGGAGCTGCTGAATGCGGAGCCGCTTTTCGGCGTGACCGCCCAACGCGTGAGCTACGCCTCCAGGCAGCCCGACGGCAGCGCGTCGAGTGAACTGACGGGTCTGGTGGCCTTTCCGGACACTGGTTCGAGCGAGTTCACGCCGAAAGACTCCATCATCGTGCTCAGCCACGCCACGGCGGTCACGCCGAGTGATCTGGATCCCGCCGACGGCTGGTTCGTGGTGGCCAACCTTTTTGCATCGCGCGGTTACCTGGTCATCGCCCCCGACAACTGGGGACGTGGCGGCACGGCCGGCCGTGCGGAGACGTTCCTCATGGCAACACGCACCGCCGCAAACTCTCTGGATATGATTCGCGCGGTGCTGGCGGATGCTGATTACGATACGGTTCGCGGTTCCGGGCCGCCGACGGTGACCCTGGTCGGCTATTCGCAGGGTGGTCATACGGCACTCGCGCTGTGGCAGGCCATCGCGGCGCAGGCACCGAACATCGCGGTGCCTCGGGCATACCTGGGCGCAGGGCCGTACGACCTGTACGCGACCGCGCGGGGCGTGGTACGTCATGCCGACGGCTCCTGTGACGGCGGCGAGTACTGCCGTTACGTCACCGACCAGACGACCGTGCCGTTCCTCAGTGACCGGGTGCTGACGGGCTACGTGGCATACGCTGCCACCGGCCTGACACTCGGCGACCTGGTGGACAAAAATGGGCTAACCAGCAGTTTCGTCGACGGGTTCCTTGGCAATGATCCCGCCTTCGACAACCTGAAAAGTCTGCTGCAGCAGAGCAGCTTCACCAACATCACCGCCGGGCTGGACGCGCTGAGCGCCGTGGGCACCCGGTTTACCCTGTACCATTCCAGCTTCGATCGGCTGGTGCCGCGGGCCAACACCGAGGAGCTCGTGTCGGTGCTCGAGCCCCATTTCGCGGTGGATTTCCGCACGGACGTCTGCGACTCCGACACCTACCGGGCGGTGTTCGACGCCACCGACCAGGTCGGCATTACCCACGCGCTATGCGGATTCGAGATGTTGAACGACGTGTACGGCGAGTTGCGATAGCCGTCGGCGGTGCGGTTCAACGCTCGCCGAACGACTCGTCGAGCGTCTTGCGCACGGGTTTCAGCAGCACGTCCATCAGCGACGAGGCGTGCGCCGGGCTCGTCTTCAGACCAGACCCTGCGACGTCAGCACGCCGGCCGGCATGTTCGTCAGGTACATGGTGTTGAGCTGGCCCCCCTGGCCATCGACGAACGCTGCCGGCAGCGCACTGTCGAACAGCGCCACGTTGTCTGCGCCGCCCCCCGTGGCGCGGTGAAGCGTCTCGTTCTGTAAGCCGACCGCGGTGAAGCCATAGTGGGTTTGCCAGGCAATCGCCGCGTCATGCGCCACTACCCGTTCCACCTGAAGGAAACCTTCGACCGGGGCACCGTCACCGACCAGGATGACTCGGTCATCGCTGCCGAGGTTATCGGCGCCGGCCCAGGTTTGCCAGGTGCCCGGACCGTCGCCCGCCGTGCTCAGGCCGGCGTCCTGGCTGTTGACCCGGATGTAGATTTCATAGCTGGTATCGCTGTCGAACGTGCGGCCACTGTGATCGGAGCTCGATCCCTGCACCAGGTCGAACACCACCACACTGGTGTCCTGGTCTGCGGTCGTGAAGTTCAAGGTGGTGCTGTCGCTGATGCCGGGGAAGGCGTTGCCGGCCTGGTCGGTCAGGGCGCCGCTGTCGAGCTCGACGTGATATTCGCTGCTCGGATTGAGGTTGGCTGAAGGATCGACGGTGACGTCGTTTCCGCTGACACTGACTTGAGAGCTGTCGCGGACGTCGATGGTGCGGGTATCGGTGCCGTCCGTGATGACGATGTTGCCGCTGCCGATGGCCGCGTCTTCGCTGAAGGTCAGGACGATGTTCTGGCCGATGGCCACGTCCGTCGCGCCGTCCGCCGGTGTGCTGGAGGAAGGGGACAACGCGGGCGCGGTCGTGTCGACGGCGAAAGCCGGGTTGCTCGGAACCTCGCCGTTGTGCACATCCGCGACGTTGCCCGCGGCGTCCGTCAGCGCGCCGCCGTTCAGCTCCAGCCCGTTTCGCGAAATGCCGATCCCGTCGCTGTCGTTCTCGCCCGCCTCGATCGTGTAGCTGAAGACCAGGCTGGCGGTGCCGCTTCCGGACACGTAGCTCGCTTGAACCGTGGTGCCGCCGATGTCGAGATCGATCGTCGGGGTGCCGCCAGACGTGTCGACGACGACGTTCTCGCTCATCGTCACCGTGGCGCTGACCGTGTCACCGGCATTGAGCGTGTCGTTCTGCGCCCCCACGGCACTGGTCAGCGCGATGCTGCTGACGGTGGGCGCGGTCTCGTCCACGTCGTTGATGGCAAGGGAGACCGCCTGCTCGCTGCTGTTGCCGGCGGCGTCGCTGGCGACGACGGTGAAGTGGTAGCTGGACTGCTTCTCGAAGTCCGGATCATCCTTCAGGGTCACCGCACCGCTGGCCGCATCGATGGTGAAATGGCGCGCATCGTCCGCCGGGCTGAGGCTGTAGGTGGTATGGCCGCTGCTGATGTCGCGGTCGTCGGTGCTGGTGACCGTGTAGACGGCTCTGGTCCGCGCCGCTGTTCTCGTCGATGGCTGCGGCCGTGGCGCCGGAGGTTATGGAGGGTGCCACCTCGTCCAGGTTGTCGATGGCCAGTGACACGGCCTGGCTGCTGCTGTTGTCGTCGGTGTCGGTGGCGACGACCGTGAAGCGGTAGCTGGACTTCGCCTCGTAGTCGGGGTCGTCGATGAGGGTCACCGCGCCGGTCTTGGCATCGATGCTGAAGTGGGCCGCGTCGCCACCGGCGGCCAGGCTCCAGGCCACCGGCCCGTCGTCGGTGGCGGCGGCGGTGTAGACCAGCTGATCGGCGCCGCTGTTCTCGTCGACGGCGGTGGCGACGGCGCCGGACGTGATGGACGGGCGTGAATCGTCCTCGTTGCCGATGGCGAGACTGACTGGCTGCTTTGCAGCGTTGCCGGCGTCGTCGGTGGCCACCACCGTGAAGCTGTAGCTGGATTTCGTCTCGTAGTCCGGGTTCTGGTTGAGGGTCACCGCCCCGGTTCTGTCGTCGATGCTGAAGGCGGCTGCGTCGCCGCCGTCCGCCAGGCTCCAGGTCACGCTGCCGGCGTCGGTGGCCGTCGCCGTGTAGACCACCTGGCCTGCGCCGCTGTTCTCCGGAATGTCAGTGGCGGTGTTGCCTGACGTGATGTCCGGCGGTTGGGTATCCACCACAGAGGAAACGAACGCACTCAGGCTCACCCCGGTCGCGCTCTCAGTGGTCTGCGCCCCTTGCATCAGCACCGCCTGGGCGGATTCGCTCAACTCGGCCTTGCCGTTGCTGGAGAGGGTGAGCCCGGCCAACACGTCGTCGATGGTCTGCTGGCCGTCGCCGCCGTTGTTCAGGTCCGCGCCGGAGAAGGAAGCCAGCAAAGCGCCATATTTTTCCCCGGCAGAGAGGCCGTCGGCGGCATCGTAGGCGCCGCTGTTGATGGGCGTCACGGCGACGGAATGGAGTCCGCTCAAGCCGAACAGCTCGGCGACCGCAGAATTGCTTCGAGTCACCTGATCGGCGGTCGGCGCATTGCCGCCGGCTTCGCGGCTGGCGAGCCCCGCCGCCAAAGTGGTCAGCGGGTTGATGTTGAGCGAGACGGTGGAGCTGGCTTGGCTGAGGTCCACGACAGCGTCGAGAGAAGCGTTGAGGTCTTTGTTGGCGCCGGACGCCTCGTCCAGCTGGTCTTCGCCGTCATCCGAATCGACCACTTGGGCTATGATCACGCCGCTGTAATCACCGACCTCGACGGAGAAGCTGCCGTCAGCGGCTACCTTCGCCTCGCCGAGCTGAGTGGTGCCGTCGGCCTGCAAGACCTGCACGCTCAGGCCGTTGCCGGCGATGACCGGGCCGATGACCACAGTGCCCGCGACGGTGTGGTCAGCCGGTAGAGGTGTGCCGCCGCCACCTCCATCGCTGCCGCCGCCGCCACTGCCGCCGCCGCCACCCGCCGCGGCCAGCAGCCCCACCCCACCCAGGGCAATCCCGCCCCAGAGCAGCGGCGACGTCGAGCTGCCGTGCTCGCCGCCTTGCTCGCTCGACGCCTGCGCCTGCTGGGCGGCTTCCCCGACCTGTGCGCCTTCGGCCGACCAGACCACCTGCTCGCCCGCGGGGGACCCCGCGAGCACCGGCGAATCCGGGGTGAGTGACGCGCCGGAAAACGGGCCGGCACCGCCGGCAATGTCCGGCGTCGGGTGGAAGGCCACGTCCTCGGTGGCGAAGAATCCATCGAGCACCAGCACGGTCGCTCCCTTCACCTGGACGACCAGATCCTCGCCCTGGCGTTCCGCCACCAGCGTCTGCGGCGCTTCGTAGTTGCTGCGGTCGATCAGCGCGTACTGCTCGCCCGGCTCGGCGGCCACGTGCTGGGACGCCTTCAGAGGAATCCACTCCACCGTGCCGTCGGCAAGGCGTCGGGTCATGACGAAGTCGGACGGTCCGGCTGGGCTACTCATGGCTCATTGAAACTCTGCAGATTGGCGCACCTCTCCCGGACATCGAGATCACCTCGGTGCTCACCTGGTTCGGATGCGTGAATGTCGATGCCCCTCCCGGTGCGGCGTTGTCGCTCCTGCGCTTGCGCGAAAAGGCAAAAAACGTACCAAAGCGCGTGGCCACGGGATCAGGTCCGGAACGTGAAGCTCATCCGTGAACTGGACTTCGACGGAGTGCTCGGTGCCCGTGGCTGTGGCGCGGGCCGCTCGGGGCGGCTGCCGCATGGCGACCAGCTGCCTGTAAATTTTGCCGGTCACAGGCTCCAGCGAGCGACACTGCGGTCCGGCCACACACCGTGCCGCTCGGCCGACGGCATTGGCTATACTGGCGGCTCTCACATCGCACGTCCGAGGAGGGAAGTGACCCGTATGCCCAGCGTCGAGTTCGGAATCGGCTTGCGCCGCATCGATACCGTCGCGGAGGACGCCCAAACCGCCGAGGCGCTCGGCTACGAGTTCGTCTCCACCGGCGAGCACGTGTTCTTCTACGGGCCGATCGGCAATGGCCTGATTCAGCTCGCGGCGGCCGCCGGCGCCACCAGCCGGATCAAGCTGATGAGCACCATCACCCTGGTGCCGCTGTATCCGCCGGCGCTGCTGGCCAAGCAGGTGGCCACCCTGGATCGGGTGTCGCGCGGCCGGTTTCAGCTCGGGGTCGGTGTGGGCGGCGAGTACCGCAAAGAGTTCGAGGCATGCGGGGTGCCCGTCGAGCAACGCGGCGCGCGCACCAATGAAGCGCTCGAGGTGATGCAGAAGCTCTGGACGGAGGACGACGTCACCTTCGAGGGGCGGTTCACGCGGCTCCCCGGCGTGACCCTTTCCCCCAAACCCGTCTACAAGCCCCACCCGCCCATCTGGATCTCGGGGCGCAGCGAAGCCGCCATGCAACGGTGCGCCCGATACGGCACCGGCTGGCTGCCCTACATGTACACGCCGCAGATGCTCGGCGACAGCCTGAGCCGAATCGCCGAGTTCGCCGCGGCGCACGAGCGGCCGAGCGACGTGTCGCCGGGCCTCTTCATCTTCTTCGCCGTGCACCGGGATCGGCAACGAGCCATCGAGATGGCGTCCGAGCGCCTGTCACTTCAGTACAACCAGGACTTCTCGAAGCTCGTGGGCCGCTATGCGCTGGCCGGCAATCCGGAAGACTGCATCGCGCGTCTGAACGAGTACGTGGACGCCGGGGCGCGCACCATCATCATGAACTCGGCGTGTCCCGCGGACTACGTCGAGGAGAACGAGCGGCTATTCGCCGAAGCCGTGCTGCCGGCATTCCGCTGAACTCGAACCCGCCTGTAACCACTGCGGATGCACAGGAGACGTCGATGAGCACGTTCAACACGATCCTCTACGAGGTTGCCGACGGGCGGGCCCGTATCACCTTGAATCGGCCGGACAAATTGAACGCCCTGTCGCTCGAGCTGCAGGCGGAGCTGAGCGAGGCGCTCTGGGAGGCGGACAACCACCGCGACGTGCACTGCGTGATCATCCGGGGCGCCGGCAGAGCTTTCTCGGCCGGATACGATCTCGCGGGCGGGGGTGCTCGGGTGCCGGTCTCCCGGGTGCAGGACGAGGCCAACAGCTACCGCGGCGGCCGCTCCATAGACGACGACGCCTGGCAGCTCGAGCGGGCTCAGCGCTTCCGCATGGCCCTGTTCGACATGCACAAACCGACCATCGCGCAGGTGCACGGTTACTGCCTCGCCGGCGGCACGGACGTGGCGTTGCTCTGCGACATGGTGATCGCAGCCGAGGACGCCACGTTCGGCTTTCCGCCGGCCAGGGATCTCGGCGCGTTGCCGAACAACATGTGGCTGTACAACGTGGGGCCGCAGTGGGCGAAGCGGCTGACCCTGACCGGCGACACCGTGACCGGCACGGAAGCGCAGCAGATCGGGCTGGTGCTGAAAGCCGTGCCCGCCGACCTGCTCGAGGCTGAGGTGGAAGGGCTTGCCGACCGGATGGCGTTGATCGATCCGGATCTGCTTTCGGCCAATAAGCGCATCATCAACCTCGGCCTGGAGCTGATGGGCGCTCGCACCCTGCAGCGCCTCGCGGCCGAGAACGACGTGCGCGGCCACAATACCCGCGCGGCCGCCGCGTACATGCAATCGGTTCGCGAGGCGGGCCTGAAGGAAACGCTCCGGCAGCGCGATGCCGCATTCGGAGACGGCCGCGCCCGGGTGAACGGGCCGGAGATCCGGGACGCCGACGGCCGGCTGGTGGATTGAGAGACAACGAGAGGCAAGCATGAAGATCGCCGTCAGCGCGCACTACTCACGCGGCAACGTTGCCGAGCAGGCGAAGGAGCTCCGCGAGCTGGAGAAGGCGGGCGTCGACCACATCTGGGTCGCCGAGTCGTACTCCTTCGATTCCGTCAGTGCGATGGGGTACCTCGCCGCGGTGACCGAGCGGGCGACCATCGGCTCCGGCATCGTCAACATCTACAGCCGCACCCCGACCTTGCTCGCCATGAGCGCGGCCGGGCTCGATGCGCTGTCCAGCGGGCGGTTCATGCTGGGGCTCGGTGCATCGGGCCCGCAGGTGATCGAAGGCTTCCATGGTGTGCCGTACGACGCGCCGCTGACGCGGATGCGCGAAGTGGTCGAGATCTGCCGCAAGGTCTGGAAGCGGGACGAGAAGGTCACCTACCACGGCAGGAAGTACCGGATTCCACTCCCGGAGGGGCAGGGCACCGGCCTCGGGAAGCCTCTCAAGATCATCAACCATCCGTACCGCAGCGACATTCCGATCGCTCTCGCCACCCTCGGTGAGAAGAGCGTCGAGCTGACGGCGGAGATGGCCGACGCCTGGCTGCCGGCGTTCTTCATGGCGGAAGGCGCCGAGGCGGTCTGGGGCGATGCGCTGCGGCGAGGACGTGCCAGCCGCGATCCGTCGCTACCGCCGCTGGAAATCTTCGCCGGCGGGTCCGTGGCGATCGGCAGCGGCCTCGAGTCGTACCGCGACATGGCGAGGCCCCAGATCGCGTTGTACGTCGGCGGTATGGGCGCCAGAGAGAAGAACTTCTACAACCAGATCTTCCGCAAGTACGGCTTTGAGCGCGAAGCGGAGACCATCCAGGACCTGTACCTGTCGGGCCGCAAATCCGAGGCGGAAGCGGCGATCCCTCAGTCCTATCTGGACGCCACGTGCCTGGTGGGTGATGCCGAGTTCGTGAAGGACCGCCTGCAGGCGTACCGGGAGTTCGGGGTAACCTGCCTCAATGCCGGTTTTCTCGGCACCACGACCGAGGAGCGCGTGAAGCATTGTGACGCGCTGAAGAACATCATCGAGACCCTGTAACCGGCAGCGCCAATCGTTGCCCTCTGGCCGCTCACGGCACGTCGTTGACGTCTCCGGACGGCCCCTCGTGATGAGGGCGCCGCTCGTGCGGCGGCAGCGACGGGTTGCCGTGCACGGGTACCACCCGTAGCAGGAACTCGATGACCGCGCCGGCAAAGACGTCGTTGCGGTCGCCGGCGACCATGTGCCCGGCGTCGGTGACGTTGACGTACTCGCTGTGGGGGCAGAGCTCGAGAAACGCTTGGGCACCTGCTTCGCTCAACACGTCCGACAGGCCGCCGCGCACCAGCAGTGTCGGCAGCCGAATGGCTTTCGCACAGGCGGTCAGGCGCTCTTCGCGTCTGCCGAAGTCGCGGTGACCGGCGCGGAATCGCGGATCCCAGTGCCAGTGGTAGCGCCCGTCCGCTCCCAGTCGCACGTTTTTCGCTAGTCCCGAGAGATCCTCGGGACGCTTGCGGTGTGGCTGATAGCTGGCGATCGCATCTGCCACCTGTTCGAGCGAGTCGAAGCCCTCGGGTCTCTGACTCATGAACGCCTGGATCTTCTGCGTGCCTTCACGTTCGATTTTATGCCCGATGTCCACCAGCACGAGCGCAGTGGCATCTACACGATCTTCGCCGCACGCCACGAGGCTCACGCCTCCGCCCATCGAAGCGCCGATCAGCACGGGGCGCCGGTTGCCGAGCTGCTCCAGCACCTTGCAGAGATCGGCCACCATGGCGTCTTGCCCGTACACGCCGTCGGCTGCCCAGTCGGAGTCACCATGGCCGCGCGCGTCCAGTGCGATCGCGTGGTAGCCGGCATTGCCGAGCGTCTCGCCAGCGCCTTTCCAGGCGTGCCGCGTCTGCCCCCCGCCATGCTGGAGAATGATCAGCGGTCCGTCGGGGCCGCCCCACTCGTCCGCGGCGAGCCTGCAGCCGCCTGCGCCTTCGAAGCGCCTCGATGGTTCCGGCGTACCCGGCAATCGTTCACCTGCACTCATGAAACAGCCCTCGTGCAAAAGATCTGTGATATTGCAATATGCGCGGCCGTTGCGCATGCTACCGCCTTCTTTCACCGACCCGCAGGAGGCTGCTTCGATGCTTGTCGCTACTGAACAACATTCGGGCCGCTCGGGTCGGATGAGGGTCTCCAGCTAGTACCTCACTCCAGGCTTTTCTAGCCGAACCTTCAGCCCTCAGGCGGCAATTCCCGCAATCGCTGGTCGCACTGTGCCCTGCGCAGAGCGTCGAGCCTGGCGTTGAAGGAACTTCCATGAGCTTGAGAGACTACGGCTGGAACCCGTTTTTTGCGAATCAACTCGGCCTGGACGAATTGGACGTGCTCATCCCGGCCCGGGTCGTCGCCATGCATCGTTCCGGCGTCGTGCTGACTGATGGGGACGTCGAGTTTCGCTTGGCGCTGGGGAGCGGCTGGCTACAGAGAGAAGCCGAAGAGCGCCCCACCGTCGGTGACTGGCTGCTCGTTGCGCCCTCGAGGGACAAGGCGGTTCGAATCCTGGAGCGGAAGAGCCTGCTGAAACGCCTGGCTGCGGGTCTGGTGGTCGATACGCAGCTCATCGCGGCCAATGTCGACACGATCTTTGTCGTGACTTCCTGCAACGAAGAGTTCAATCCCTCTCGACTGGAACGCTACCTGGCGCTGGCAACGGATGCCGGCGCCGATCCCGTGGTCGTGCTGACGAAGCGAGATCTCGCTGACGATCCGGACGTCTACGTTGATCTTGTGCGAGCGGTTGCATCGAGTGCAGCCGTCGAGGTGGTCAATGCGCTGGATGAATCGACCCTGAGCGGCACCCGCGGCTGGTGCCGGGCCGGCCAGACCGTGGCGCTCGTCGGGTCCTCCGGTGTCGGCAAATCCACCCTTGTGAACTCCCTGCTTGGCCGCGAGGTGCAATCAACCGGCGGAATCCGTGAGAACGACTCGCATGGTCGTCACACGACCACGTCGCGCTCGCTTCACCTGATGCGGGAAGGAGCGTTGCTGCTGGACGTACCTGGCCTGCGCGAGCTTGGATTGGCCGGCGTCGATCGGGCGGTTTCCGAGGTATTCGAAGACGTCGAAACGCTGGCGTCTCGCTGCAGGTTTGCCGACTGCGCTCACGAATCGGAGCCGGGATGTGCCGTACGTCAGGCCATCGAGGCCGGCGATCTCGACCCGCGTCGTTTCCGCAACTACCAGAAGCTCCTGCGGGAGGAGGCCAGAAATGCGGCAACGATGGCGGAGCGACGTCAGGCGCATAGAAAATTCGCGAAGCGAGTGAGGAACGTCATGAAGGAAAAGCAACGGAGATCTCTCGGCACTCGCCCCCAGCGAGGCCGATAGTAGCGACGGTGCCGGGCGGGAACGAGACCGAGCTGAACGGCGGCCGCTACGTGCTTCCTCGTCGCCATCGGGGTACTCTGCCAACTGCCAAAGCAACGGAGGGCAACCATGGCGGACTACATTCCCCCCACCCTCGACTGGGTGCGCAAGCAGGTCGAGCTGTACGAGAGTAGCGGTGGGACCAAGGGAAACACCCTGCTCGACACCGGCCTGCCCTGCGTGCTGGTCACCCACAAGGGCAACAAGACCGGCGCCATCCGCAAGATTCCGCTGATGCGCGTCAAGGTGGACGACGGCTACGTGCTCGTCGGATCCATGGGCGGCCAACCGAAGAACCCGGTGTGGGTCTACAACCTGCGGGCCAATCCGGACGTGGAGATCCGCGACGGCACGGAGGTGTTCCAGATGCGTGTTCGCGAGGTGACGGACCCGGCGGAGCGCCAGCGCCTGTGGGATGCCAGCGTCGCGGCCTTTCCGAACTACGCGGACTATCAGGCCAAGACCTCCCGGAAGATCCCGGTGTTCCTGGCCGAGCCGGTATAACTGCATGCATTGCGTCGGGCGGGCGCACCCGCTCGATTCGGGTTTGTTCAGCAACGGGAGGGATCATGGCTGAAGTAGCAACAGCGCGGGGACCGGTAAACACCAGCGACCTGGGGCGGGTGCTGATGCACGAGCACGTGTTCGTGCTGTCCATCGAGATCCAGCAGAACTATCCCGAGGAATGGGGTGACGAGGACAGCCGCGTGGCGGATGCGATCCGACGGTTGACCGAGCTGAAGGCCGCCGGCATCGACACCATCCTCGACCCGACCGCCATCGGTCTCGGCCGCTACATTCCGAGGATCAAGACGATCGCTCGGCATATAGATCTCAACATCATCGTCGCCACCGGCCTTTACACGTTCAACGAGCTGCCCCACTACTACGTCAACCGTCCCGTGGAGAACGGCGTCGACCCGATGACGGTGCATTTCGTGCGGGACATCGAGGAGGGGATCGCCGACACCGGGATCCGCGCCGGCGTCATTAAGTGCGCGACCGACAAGCCGGGGGTAACGCCGGACGTGGAACGCACGCTGCGCGCCTGTGCCCGCGCCCATCGCCAGACCGGCTGCCCCATCACCACCCACACCAGCGCAGCCGAGCAGGTGGGGCTCGATCAGCAACGCATCTTCAAAGAGGAAGGCGTCGATCTGACGCGGGTCGTCATCGGTCACTGCGGCGACACCGACGATCTGGACTATCTGCAGAAGCTCCTCGACCAGGGCAGCATTCTCGGGATGGATCGCTTCGGCATCGACGGCCTGCTGACGACGGAAAAGCGGGTGTCCACCGTGGCCGAGCTGTGCCGGCGCGGCTACGAGAGCCAGCTCGTGCTGAGCCACGACGCGTCCTGCTATCTCGACTGGATCGCCGGTGAGATTCCGCTGGGGGCGATGCCGCACTGGCACTATCTGCACATCAGCCAGGACGTCATCCCAGCGCTGCTGGAGTCCGGCGTGACCGAGCGGCAGATCGACACCATGCTGGTGGACGTGCCGAAGCGCTATTTCGACACCCGCGCGCTCGGCCCCTACTGAGCCGCCCGAGCGGTGTGGGAGCAGCCGTGTGCAAGCGGCCTGTGGTAGCGGCCTTGTGGGAGCGGCCATGTGGGAGCGGCCTCCCGGCCGCGATCTTCCACGCGGCCAGAAGGTCCTTCAACTGAACAGCCCGTCTCCAAGCCCTTCGGCGATCTCCTGCTCGCTCATGCCGGCGAGCTCGCCGTAGACCTCGAAGTTGTGCTCGCCGAGATAGGCGGGGGCCAGCCGCTCGACCGGCGGCCGCTGGCCGTCCCAGAGCGCGGGAAAGGTATCCGTGAGCCGCTCGCCGTAGACGTCGTGGGTGACCGGCTTCCAGAACCCGCGCGCCCGGTGCTGCGGGTCGCTCTCGATGAGCTGGCCGATGTGCTGCACTTTGCCGGCGGGCACGCCGGCATCCTGCAATTGAATCATGGCGTTTTCGGCGTCGCGCTCCGCGACCCATGCAGCGACGGCGGCGTCGATCTCCTGGCGGTGCTCGGCACGGACGGCCTCGTCCCGCCAGGCGGGGTCGGCGAGAGCCGAATTGCCGAGCAGCTCGACCAGCGATTGCCACTGCTCGCGGTTGGTCACGCTGACGGCGACGAAGCCGTCGCTGCAGCGGTAGACCTCGTTGGGCACGTGGTCCTGCAGACCGTCGGCGTTGCCCCGGGGGCCGGCATCACGGGCGTTGGCGAGATGATCGATCAGCGCCGGGCCGATGGTGTAGCTGCCGACCTCGAGCTGCGCCATGTCGATCTTCTGGCCGTGCCCGCTGCGCCCCCGGGCGACCAGCGCCGCGAGGGTCGTCGCGGCTGCGGCGAACCCGGCGAGATGGTCGTTCAAGGAATAGCCCGGGCCGACGTCGCCGCGGTCGGCGAAGTTCGTCAGGTGGGTGATGCCGCAGACGGCGTGCACGGTGGGCGCGTAGGAAATCACGTGCCGCCACGGCCCGTCGTGCCCGCACCCGGACATGGTCACGTACACCAGGCGCGGGTTCCAGCCGTGCACGGTTTCCCAGTCGAGACCCCAGGCATCGAGCACCCCGGCGCTGTAGTTCTCGATCAGCACGTCGCAGTGCTCGAGGAGCTTGCGGACGGTGGCGAGCGCCTTCGGGTGCTTCATGTTCAAGGTCGCGCTGCGCTTCGAGCGGTTCCAGACGAAGTAGTAGGGGTAGTCGGGGCGGTTGACCAGGGTCGATCGCTCCTCGTTCTGAATGCGGATGACGTCGGCGCCGAGATCGCCGAGCATCCGGGTCGCGAACGGCCCGGCGAGCACCCAGGTGAAATCGGCGACGCGCAGGCCTTGCAGTGGCCGCGATGTCGGCTTTGGCGCCCGCTCCGATGGCTCCTCGCGCCGCGCGTCTTCACCCGGTGAGGTGTCGCGCCGCCACTGGGCGACAATCTCGTCGAGCGCCGTATCGTCTGCCGCGGGTGGGCGCGGGGATGGTGTGGGGGCCTCGCTGAAGCGCACGATCCGTGCCGGCTGACCTACCGACGCGCCGTCGGCCTCCGCCGCCGCAAAGAACCGGCGATGCTCGAACTGGGGAATGGCGGCGACTGCCGGCACGTCCAGAACGCCACCGAAGGCGACGTGGCGGCTCTGGGCTTGCCACCACAGCTCGCCGGCGTCGTAGCGGCGAACCCAGCGGCGGACGGCGTTCATGATGTCGTCGATGTGTTCGACGGCTTCGGTCACCTCCATGTTCTGCCAGGCGCGGGCCTCCTCGACGCCGTCTTCGATCAGCCAGTCGATCAGCAGCGCCGAATCCGGCGTCGGCGTGATCATAATGTAACCGCTCCTGGTCTCGGCCAGGTCGTAGGCACGCAGCCAGTGCAACGCGCCCTGGCGCTCGGCCAGCTTCGCCAGTGGCAACACGTCGTCGAACAGCCACTGCATCAGCGGGTGCTCTATGGACCCCGAGACGGTCTCGTGGATGGAGACGTCCACGTGCCGGCCGTGCCCGTCAGCGCGCGCCGCGAGCACGGCCGCCAGAGCGCACTGCACCGCCATGAACCCGACGTAGTTGAACGCCTGCCGTCCCCACATGTTGAGGGGCCGGTCCGGCAGGCCGGTGACCGAAAGGGTGCCCGCGAGCGCCTGCGACACCAGGTCCGAGCTCACCCAGTCACGCCACGGACCGGTGCGGCCGAAGGGTGTGATCGAGACCTGGCAGAGCTGCGGGTTCCCGCCACGGAGCTGGTGATGGTCGATGCCGATCGCCTCCAGTCGTCCCGGCTTTGTGGTTTCCACGATCAGATCGGCCGCCGCCGCCAGCGCACGGTATTGGTCGCGGCCCGCTGGCGAATCCAGGTCGAGCAGCCGCCGCCGCTTGCCGCCGTCGTACCACCAGTCGAGCACGCCGCCCCGTCTGGCCGCTCGCGGGTCCGTCATGGGATGGCCGGGCGAGCCCTGCGCGGTAACTCGGACCACGTCTGCGCCCATCTCGGTGAGCAGCCGGGTCGCGAACCGACCGCTGTCGTCGGTCAGGTCGACTACTCGCAGACCCTGCAGGGGCATCGAAGCGGCTTGTTGCGGCATGACGGTCCTCGCGTTCGGAGTCCTGTTACTCAGCCCTATGCAGGGGCGCGCATCAGCGGGGCACGAGGCGGCCCTTGTACCAGTTGTTGGAGTCGTGGAAATCCGCCACGGCGTTGCCGGGCGGAACCAGGGTATCGAACACCGCGCGGTCTTCGTCGGCGAGCGACATCTCGAGCACCGGCAGCGCGTCTTCCAGGTGCGCGCGGGTTCGCGGCCCGTAGATGGGCGAGGTCACCGCCGGCTGATCCTTCACCCACAGCAGTGCGAGCTGTGATGCCGACAGGCCCCGTTCCGCCGCCAGCTTCACCACCTCGGCGGCGACCGTGAGCCCGGCATCGGTCACCCGGGTCGCGAAGCGCTGCCCCCAGTTGGCGGCGCGGGAGCCTTGCGGCGCCTTGTCGTCGGCCCGGTAGCGGCCGGTGAGGATACCGCCGGCCACCGGCGACCAGGGCAGCACCGCCAGCCCGTATTCCAGGCACAACGGGATGAGCTCGTTCTCGATCCGCCGGTCGAGCAGGTTGTAGGGCGGCTGCTCGCTCACGTAGCGGTGGAGGTTGTGCTTCTCGGAGAGCGCCAGCGCCTCCATGACCTTCCACGCCGGGTGGGTGCTGCAGCCGATGTAGCGCACCTTGCCGGAACGCACCAGATCGTCGAACGCCCGCAGGGTCTCGTCCTGGGACACCTCCAGCGCCGGGCGGTGCAGCTGATAGAGATCGATGTGATCGACGCCGAGGCGCCCGAGCGACTCCTCGCACGCCCGGATGATGTGGTAGCGGGAGCCGCCGCGGTCGTTGACCCCGGGGCCCACCGGGCTGAACGCCTTGGTCGCCAGCACCACCTGGTCGCGCCGGCCGCTGTCGCGCAGTGCCTTGCCGGTGATGCGCTCGCTTTCGCCGCCGGTGTAGACGTTGGCGGTATCGATGAAGTTGATGCCCGCGTCGAGCGCGCGGGCGATGATGTCCTTCGCCTCCTGCTCCGGGGTCGGGCCGCCGAAGTTCATGGTGCCGAGGCATATGGGCGAAACCCGCACGCCGGTTCGGCCGAGCAGTCGGTACTCCACGAGGTCCTCCTCGGTGCCGGACGGTTCGGCCCAGTCTACCGTAATGGGGCGGCAGGCGAACGTGGCGGATTGACAACCGCGGGCGCGTGCGGCCAACCTGAACGGAATTGCGGAACCGAGCGACTGACATGGCGCGAATCCGACTGTTGCCGGACGACGAGCTTCCCGAAGCCACCCGCCGCCAGGTCCAGGATGCCGAAGCGGCCGGAGCGGACGCCTCGGTGCTTCGGGGCCTGGCGCAACACCGGGAATTCTTCGACAGCTACTTCCGGTTCTACTACCCGGCCCACAACGGCGGGCTGCTGGAGCCGGCCCTCAAGGAGCTCGTGCGGCTCAAGATCGCGAGGCTGAACGACTGCTTCACGTGACTGGGCGCACGATTTCCATCGGCGATGGAAAACGGTCTCACCGAGGAGAAGATCTCGGATCTGGATGGCGGCGGGGCATCGTTCACGGCCAGGGAAGCGCTCGCCGTGGAGTTCGCCGAGCGCCTGGCAACCGCCCACCACGGCATCGACGACGCCTTCTTCGAAAGTCTCCGGGGCGCGTTCAGCGAGCCGGAGATTCTGGAGCTCGGCATGATGGCGGGGCAGTACATCGGCTTCGGACGGCTCCTGATGGTGCTCGACCTGACCCCGAAATTCTGCCCCACCGACGGCGGCGGTGATGTGCTGTGACGCCGGGCCACCCATCCTTGGTGTAGGATCCTTGGTGTAGGATCCTTGGTGTAGGATTGCAGGGCCCGTGCTCGAGAGAACGCCAATGGCCATCACAGTGACTCCCGTCGACGCCACCCTGGGTGCAGTGGTCACCGGGGTGGACCTGAAGCAACTGGACGAGGCGACGTGGGACGAGATCCACCGCGCCTTTCTCGAGCACGCGGTGCTCGTCTTCCCCGCACAACACCTGGATGCCGAGGCGCAGGGGAACTTCGCCAGGCGCTTCGGCGCGATCGAAAAGCTGTCTCCCCGCCAGAAGGGCGCGACCATACCGATCTCCAATCAGAAGCCCGACGGCACGCTGGCACAGCAGGATGAGTACCTGTATCAGATCCTGAAGGGCAACGAGGGCTGGCACACCGACAGCACGTACATGCCGCTGGCGTCCAAGGCGGCCATGCTCACCGCCATCGAGCTGCCGCCGTCGGGCGGGGAGACCGAGTTCGCCGACATGCGCGCTGCCTGGGAAGCGCTCGACGCCGACACCCAGGCGTTCCTCGAGAGCCATTCGGCGTACCACTCGCTCTACTACTCGCAAGCCCGGGCAGGCTTCGTGCACGGCACCGACAACTTCTACGGGCTTCACGACAAAGGCGCGCCGCTCCGGCCGCTGGTCAAGATTCATCCGGAGACCGGCCGCAAGTCCCTCTACACCGGCCGGCATGCCTACGGCATCCCCGGCATGGACGAAAAGGCCTCCGAAGCGCTGCTCGAGACGCTGCTGGAAAATGCCTGCCAGGCGCCGCGCGTCTACACCCACCACTGGCAGGTGGGCGATACGGTGGTGTGGGACAACCGCTGCGTAATGCACCGGGCGCGTCCCTACGACCCGCGCCAGGCGAGGGTGCTCCGCGGCACCCGGATCTCCGGCGACCCGGCGACCGAGCTGGCGCCGACGTTTGCCGATCCCCGGGCGGCCGCCTACGTCGCTTCGAGCAGCAACGAGTCGTCCTTGACCGGCTGATCCGTCCCCGGAAGCCGCACCAGGCGCACGGGCGTGACTATTCGGGTTTCGGCCCCTGGACGACCTGAACGAGGTCCTCGGGCCGCACCCACTGGGCGAACGCCGATTTTACCCCGGCAGCATCCAGCTTCATGTACTTATGGGCGGCGATGGTCGGCTCGTCCAGCGGCAGGTCGTGGGTGGCCCGGTGCAGCAGGCCGCTGGCGATGCCTTGCTGGCTCGACTCCGAGAGCGGGATGCCGCGTACCAGCTGTGCCTTCGCCCGGTTCAGCTCCGCGTCCGATACCGGCTCCTTCTGCATGGCGCTGAGCTCGCGTACGACGATGCCGCGCGCCACGCCGACGTTCGATGGATCGCAGGCATAGCGCAGGCCGAGGTGGGCACGCGTCTCGTCGGCGTCGATCGTCGAGTTGACGTAGTAGACCAGCCCGCTCTGCTCGCGCAGCGCGCTGTACAGGCGGCTGGCGTAGAAGCCGCCGCTCAGGACCTGATTGCCGAGCTCGAGCGCGTAATAGTCCGGGCTCGACCGGGTGATGCCCAGGGTCTCCGCCAGGGTGACCTGGTCCTGCACCCGGCTGGCGTCCGGCACCACCACGGCCGACCCGTCGTTGGCTGGCACCTGGGGCAGCGTCACGTCCGGTTTCGGCCCCTTCGCGTTCCAGTCCCCGAAGTACTTCATGACGGCTTTGCGGGCCGCCTTCGGCTCGATGTCGCCGATGACCACGATGGTGGTGAGGTCCGGGCGGAATACGTTCTGGTAGTAGGCCCGCACGTCGTCCAGCGAGAGCTTGCTCACGCTCTCCGGCGTGGCGTGGCGCAACGTGGGGTCGTCGTCCGGATACAGGCCGCGCTTCAATGCCAGCGAGCTCTCGAAGTCCGGGCTCTGGAGCTCGCCTGCGACGCTGTTGCCGACCTGCTGGCGCACGACCTGGAACGCCTGGGAGGGCAGGCGCGGGCGCAGCTCGTTGGCCGCCAGGAGCTCGAGGCCGCGATCGAAGTGAGACTTCATCACCTCCAGCTCGAAGTCCGTGCCCGCCGACGCTGATGCGCCGACCTCGTCCAGGGCGCGATTGAATGCCGTCCGATCGAGCTTGTCCGTGCCGTAGGGGAACAGGTTGTCCAGCACCTGATCGACACCTTCCTTCCCCTTGGGAACGGATAGATCCGGCTCGTTGTGAACGCGGCCGTAGACGCTGACCGTGCGGCTCGCATCCGAAGGTTGCACGATGAGCCGCAGCCCGTTGGGCAAGGTGCTCACGACCGGGTGGACCGACGACGCAGGGACCCGGATCCGCTTCATTGCCCGGGCAGCCCAGTCGGGCAGCTTCACCTGCTGCACGTGGCCGGGGGCGAACGACTCCTTGCCGCCGAAGCCCTGGGTGCTCACCGGCTCGCCGGAGCTCGACGGCGTCAGGATGGCGGTGACGGCGTGGTCGGGGTCGAGGTAGGTCTTGGCCACGCGGTTCACGTCGGCCGCGGTGACGTTGCGGATGGCGTCCAGCTCGTCCTGGGGTGAATGCAGGCCCTGCACGGTGAGCGCGTCGGACCAGGACATGGCGAGACCGGCAATCGAATTCTTCTGCGACTCGGTGGACGTCTCCTCCAGACGCTTGGCGGCCTCGACCAGGTCGGACGGAACGCCGTCATTCGCGTACTGCGCGAATATGCGCTGCATGGACTGGAGCAGTGCTTGCGAGTCGCCGCCGCGGGGAAAGGCGGCGATGGCGTAACCGAGACCGGCGGCGGGCATCATCTCGGTCTGGAAGTCCGTGCCGAGCGCCTTGCCCTCGGGCACCAGGCCGGAGAGCTTGCTGCGCTCGTTACTGATGACGTCGGCGAGCACCTCGGCCGCCGCCCAATCGGCGTCGTCGTAGCCGGGCAGGCGCATGGCCAGCACCGTCATGCCATACGGCCGGTCGGTGTCCAGATGCAGGCGGGCGGTGTGACCGACCGGCTGCAGGTGGACGTCAGAACGTTTCGGCAACGACTGCGCCGGGATGTCGTGGAAGAGCTCCCGCACCTCGGCCAGCGCCGACTTCGGGTTCACCTTGCCGACGATGACCAGGGTGGCGTTGTTGGGCGTGTACCAGTGCTGGTAGAACGCTTTCAGATGGTCGGCCGTGGTCTGGTCGAACGACGGCCGCGTGCCGAGCGCGTCGTGAGCATACGGCGTGCCGGCGAACAGCGTGGCGCGCAGATGCTCGTACAGCCGGTAGCCCGGATCGGAGCGATCCTGCGCGACCTCCTGCTCGATCGCACCGCGCTCCGCCTTCCACAGCTCCGGCGTCAGCAGCAGGCCCTTCATGCGAGTGGACTCGATGTGCAGCACGACCCCCAGATCGGCGGCCGGCACGGTATAGAAGTACTGGGTCACCGTCTGCCGCGTCTGCGCATTGAAGTCGCCGCCGGTCATGGCGCCGATGTACGAAAGCTGCCCGGCGGATAGCCCCGGGCTGCCGCGAAACATCATGTGCTCGAGCGCGTGTGCCGTCCCCGGAAAGCCGTCGGGCGTCTCGCTGGCGCCCACGTGGTAGGTCATGACCGCCGTTGCGACCGGCGCCAGATCGTTGCGCACGATGACCACCCGGAGGCCGTTATCGAGCGTTCCGCGCAGCACCGCAGCACCGCCGGCGGCGTGCGCCGCCGCGAAGCAGGAGGCGACGGCGAGGCCCAGCACGGCGAGCAGGCGGAGGGTGAGGGCGCGCGGGCGCTGACGGCGGGTAGCGGCGCTGGACATGTTCGCTTCCTGGCGGCTGAACGGCGGGTCGGCGCGGCCGACGTGGCGTTCGACAATGCCGCGCCGGTCGAGTTCGCCCGCCGTCCGGGCGCGAACCTCGCTGTCAGCGGTGCTTCAGCTCCACCAGTACTGCCATCAGGAGTGGTTCGCCTCTGTCTCGGGATTATCAAGTCTGCGATGATCCAGTGACGCGACGTCCACCGGAACGCTCATGGAAAGCATCTCACCGCTCGAGCTTCGGCAACTGATCCTCGGTGACGAAGAGTTCGCGCTGATCGACGTGCGTGAGCAGGGTGCGTTCTCCGAGTCGCACTTGCTGTTCGCGGTGTGCGTTCCGCTCTCCCGTCTCGAGCTGCTGATCGGCGACCTGGTGCCCCGCAAGAGCACGCGTCTGGTGGTCGTTGGCGGCGCACCAGGCGACCCCGCAGCTAGCCGAGCGGGCGAGCGCCTGCGCGAGCTCGGACATCGGGCGGTGAGCCTGCTGGAGGGCGGGGTAGAGGGGTGGCGCTCCGCCGGTTTCGAGCTCTTCTCGGGGGTGAACGTGCCGAGCAAGGCGTTCGGCGAGTTCGTCGAGCACACCTGCCAGACACCCCGGCTCGCGGCTGCCGAGGTCAAGGCGATGCTCGACGGCGGGCGCAAGATGGTGATCGTGGACGCCCGGCCATTCGAGGAATATCACCGGATGAGCATTCCCGGCGCCATCGACGTGCCGGGCGCGGAGCTGGTTTTCCGCATTCACGACGTCGCACCCGATCCGGACACGTTCGTGGTCGTGAACTGTGCCGGAAGAACCCGTTCGATCATCGGTGCCCAGAGCCTGATCAACGCCGGCATCGCCAATCCGGTGGCCGCACTGAAGGACGGCACCATGGGGTGGCATCTGGCCGGCTTCGAGCTGGAACACGCCGCGACCCGGCAAGCCGCCCCACCAGGCGCTGCCGGCATCGCGGAGGCCCGGGCGGCCGCTGCCCGCGTGGCGCAGCGCTTCGGTGTACGAACGGTCGCTGCCGAGGAGGTGGCGGTGTGGCGGCAGGATTCGGCCCGGACCACGTACCTGCTGGACGTTCGCTCACCTGGCGAGTACGCGGACGGGCACCTGGCCGGCTATCGCAACGCCCCCGGTGGCCAGCTCGTCCAGGCCACCGACGAGTACGTGGCGGTGAAGAACGCCCGCCTGGTGCTCGCCGACGACGTCGGCGTGCGCGCCACCATGACCGCGTCGTGGCTGGTCCAGATGGGCTGGCGGAACGTCCACGTGCTCGCGGGCGGCATCGGTTCGCAGGCGCTGGTATCCGGCCCGGGCGAGCCCACCGTGCTCGGCGCGATGGCTGCTGCCTCGGTCACGACCGCGGCCCTCGCCCGCGCCCTCGACGCCGCCGCCGGGGCCGTCGCGGTCATCGATCTGGGGCTCAGCACCGCTTACCAGCGGCACCACATACCTGGCGCTCTGTGGTGCGTGCGTGCCCGCCTGGCGGAGGCGCTCCGCGAGGTGCGCGAGGCCGCACGGATCGTTCTGACGTCGGGCGATGGCCTGCTGGCGCGGGTGGCGCTGCCGGAGGCGCGCGGGTTGACGGGCCGTGACGTGCAGGCCCTCGACGGCGGAAGCGATCGCTGGGTGGCCGAAGGCCGCGCGACGGTGTCAGGTCTGGAACGCACCGTCGGACCGCTCGACGACGTCTGGTACAAGCCCTACGAACACCGCAGCGCCCAGGAGCAGTTCATGCGCGACTATCTGAGCTGGGAGGTGGCGCTGGTGGAGCAGATCGAGCGGGACGGCACCACGCGGTTTCGCACGTTTTCCGAGCCCTGAGGGGGGTGTTGCAGACCCGCCGGCGCGGCCGCATAGTTGCCCGGCATCCTCAGGAGCCGCCGTCATGAGCTACTCGTTGGACGACTTCAACCGCGACACGCGCTCGATCCTCCAGCGTGGCGACGACCACGACGGCAGAGATCAGGTCAGGCAGAAGCTCGAGACGCTGTTGCGCGACCGCGCCTTCCTCGCCAGCTGCCTCGGCCCCGACCAGAAGCCGGGGGTCCGTCAGATCTATGAGGATCCCGACGTCGGTTTCTGCGTGCTGGCCTACAACATGGCGGAGCCGCGTACCTCGCCGCCTCACGATCATGGCGGAAGCTGGGCAGTCTACGGTCAGGCGGCCGGCTACACGGACATGACGCTCTGGTCGGCAGAGAACGGCAGCGTGAAGCCGGTTCGCACCTTCCGTCTCGAGCCGGGGCAGGCCGGCCTGTTCGACGTGCGGGACATTCACTCCATCGACTACGGCGAAGGCGCGAAGTTCGTGCGGGTCACGGGCGTGGACCTCGGCCGTGAGGTGCGTCGAGTCTTCGATCCCGAGACAGGTGCGGTACGGGAGATCGAAAGCGCGGGCGCCGGCCAGCCTCGTTGACAGGTGTCTTGATCTCGTAGAACGCACGGCTCGAGGGCCGTCGTCCGACAGACGGCCCTCCTGATCCACTGATCCATCCCTCCAGCGGACGGGTTGACTTCGTCGCCCGTCGATCGCCCTCGGCGTACTCCGCCGCGCAACGTGCGCGCACCCTGCGCACGCTGCGGTCGTGACAGGCTGTGCCAAGCCGGCACCGGCGGCTTCGCATCTTCGCATCCGCTCGGCCGGATTTCGTTTGCTTCGTGACAGGCTGCACGGTTGCGTCCGGACTACCCATTTACATTGCCGTTACATACCCGTGGTGCACGGCAAGTAGTAGCCGGAAGCGTCGCTTCCGACGGATCGTGGGGGTACCGATGAAGCTGACGTTCCGTGTCCGAGGCCTGTGCGCTGTCGTCCTGGCTCTTGCCTCGGCTCCGACTTTCGCAGCACTCCAACCGATGCTTTCGCTCTCCGCCGACCGATCGGACTATGGCGTCGGTGAGTCGGCGTTGTTGAGCTGGGCCACCGCCGACGTCTCCCGCTGTGTAGCGGGGGGTAGTTGGAGCGGAGCCCGCCCGCTGTCGGGTTCGTTCCGCACCCCTGCCTTTTCCGGCACCGGGACGGCGACCTACAGCCTGCTCTGCACCGGTGCGGACGGTTCCTCCGTGCAGCGAGCCATCCGGATCAGCGTTCACGAAGCGCACCTGGTGCTGGATCGCTTCACCGCCCCCGATGGAACGTTGCTGGTGGGTCATCAGCCGGATGTGGACGCGGCCGGCCACGGCTGGCGAGTGAGCGCGCGCCGCTTCCGCGATACGGCGGGGGCCGTGGACATCCGCAACGGCGTGCTCAAGATCCGCGCCCCGAACACGGTGGCGTCCATCGACGTGGAGCGGCGGGATGCCGCCATCCAGTGCGCCTGGCGTCCCGCCGCCACCGACCGGGCCATGCTGATCGGCCGCCGTTCAGGCCCGGGTGACGGGCTCCAGGTGCTGTTCAAAACCGCGCAGAGCGTGGTGGAGATCGAGGCGCTCTCCGGCGACGCGGCCAGGCTGCTCGCCAGCGCGCCGGTGACCCTGCAGCCGCAAACCTGGCAAACCATCGGCGCGGAATTCCGCGATGGCGCGGTGCGCGCCCTGCTGAACGGCGAGGTGGTCGCCTCGTGGGCGTCCGATGGCTCCTACCAGGGTTCCGGCACGGAGTTCGGCCTCGCCGAGCTGGACTTCACCCAGACGTTCGACAACTGTGTGATCGACACGCTGTCATCGCCTCTGCAGGATCCGCCGCCCGCTGCCTCCGACGGCTCGGTGCAGTACACGGTGAACGTGCTGGCGAGCGGCGACTATCTGCTCGACCTGCAACTGGTGACGGCTCAAGGCGAAACTCGCCACGTGGCGGTGCCGTTGACGCTCGCGGCCGGCAAGCAGGCGATTCGGCTGAGCGCGACCGTGCAGTCCGCCGCTGGCGACGTCAAGGTGGACCCGCCTCTGGTCACCGTCGAGCCGGCGGCGTCGAGCGAGCCGTGCAGCGGGTGCAGTAACACGGAGCCGCAACCGCAGCCGGTGTCTGACCAGCCGGCGCCGGACCCGACAGTGACGGACCCGACCGCGGCAGACCAGACCGCGCCGGACCAGACAGTGGCCGTCGCGGTGCAGGATCCGCCGACGGAGCCCACAGCCGTGCTGACCGCGGTCAGCGATTCCGTAGCCAGCGGAGAGCCGGTGCAGCTCACCTGGACATCCAGCGATGCCGACCGCTGCACGGCCGCCGGCGGCTGGAGCGGCATCAAGCCCGCCGCCGGCAGCGAGGTGGTGGGCACCATCACGGGGCCCACGTCCTACAGCCTGACCTGTGACAATGCCGCGGGCACGGCGCTCGCCATGACCACCGTGACCATGCTTACCGCCACCACCCTGACCTGGCAGCCACCGGCCTGGAACACCGACGGTACCGCGCTAACCGATCTCGCCGGGTACCGCATCTACTACGGGTCGAGCAGCGGCAGCTACCCCGATCACGTGAAGGTCGCGTCACCGTCGGCCACCGATCAGACCTTGACCCTGGCGCCGGGCGAGTACTACTTCGTCATGACTGCCGTAGACGCGGACGGCAACGAAAGCGAGTACTCGAACGAGGTGCACCGAGTGCTGCCATGACCTCAGCTGCGCAAGGTGACACCCGCGAAGGACCCCACGTGCTGCCCGGCTTCCATGAACGGCGTGCCGTTGACGATGACGTGCTCGTAGCCGCGGCCGGTCTGCACGTAGCGTCCGGCGCCGCCGGGAAAGTCGTGCCGGTATTCCGGCAGGCTCGTGCCGAGCGCAGGCAGATCGATGACGTTGATGTCGGCGAACGCGCCGGGCTGCAGGACGCCGCGGTCGCGAATGCCGAACAGCCGTGCAGTATCCGACGTCCAGCCGCGAACGGCCTCTTCCAGAGCGATCTGCCCGGTGTCGCGGACCCAGTAGCTGAGCAGCCAGGTGGGTGAGCTGGCGTCCATGATCTGCCCGACGTGGGCACCGGAGTCGGCCAGGCCCATGGCGACGGTGGGGTTTTTCAACATTTCCCCGACCGCCTCGATGCTCTGATTGAGCCCCGGATACCAGACCACCACGCGGCCCTGGTGCTGCCGGTTCAACTGGATGAAGGCTTCCACCGGCGTCACGCCGAGGCGCTCGGCGTGGGCGGCGAGGGAACTGGCGGGATCGTGGCTGTAGTCCACGTGGTCGTCCGTCAGCACGTACGCCATGCTCATGTCCAACCTCATGTCCGACATGGGAACGTCCACATCGCTGAGCCGCTGTCGTACGGATTCGTCCTCCAGCGCGCGAACCCGTTCGGCGAACGACAGCTTCCGCAGGTCGCGCCAGGCCGAGTTGCCGGCGAACGGCGTGCGGTGGTCCAGGGCGAACAGGCCGCCGATCCCGCGGGCCGAGGTCTGAGGCCGGAGGCACGCGCCCCGGGCATTTTCTTCTTCGGCGAATTCGATCACCCGGCGGTACAAATCCGGCCGACGGTAGCTGTGGGTCAGCCCGAAGGTCACCTTGACGCCGTTGTCCCGGGACAGCTGGCCCATCCACGCCACTTCGGCGCGAGTCTTCGGCAGATGAGCTTCCTTGTCGCCCTCGCCGAGACGGGCGGCGGCCTCGAACACCCCCTTGCCGTGCTTGCCGAGAACCTGGCCGATGGCCAGCAGCTCCTCCACACCGGCGTAGGTGCCGGGAACGCAGCGGCCGTCCGGAACCTTGTGCATGTAGGTGCGCGAGGTGGAAAAACCCAGCGCGCCCGCGGCAATCGCTTCGTCGACCAGGGCGACGATCTGCTCGATGTCCGCGTCGCCGGCAGGTGCTTCGTCCAGTGAACGCTCGCCCATGGCGTGGTAGCGCACCGCGCAATGCCCCACCATGCCACCGACGTTGATGCCCTTGTCCATCCGGTCGATGGCCTCGAGATATTCGCCGTACGTCTCCCAGGTGAAGGGGACGCCCTGGCGGATGCTGTCGGCCGGGATGTCTTCCACCGACTCCATCAGATTCGCGAGATAGTCCCGGTCCTCGGGTTTGCAGGGTGCGAAGGTCACCCCGCAGTTGCCCAGCACCGCAGACGTGATGCCGTGATAGCAGGACGACGAGGCAATGGGGTCCCAGGCGATCTGCGCGTCCAGATGGGTGTGGATGTCCACGAAGCCAGGCGTGACGATTCTGCCGGTCGCGTCGATTTCCCGCTTGCCGGTGCCGCTCACCTCGCCGATTTCGGTGATCCGGTCACCGCTCACCGCGATGTCCGCTCGCTGCCCCGGGGCGCCGGTACCGTCGACGACCGTGCCGCCGCGGATGATCAGATCGTGTTTCATGGTGTTTTTCCTTCTGCTAAAGCGTCTCTTAGAGCGTCTCGGGCAGGTCGTTGCGGGCCGACAGGGTCCACGCCGGCTCGCGCTTCTCGACGAACGACAGGATGCCTTCCCGTGCATCCGGCTGATTGCCGAGCCAGGCGAACAGCTGGTTCTCCCGTTTCTGCATGGCGGCGAAGCCGGTTTCCAGGCCCTCCCAGAGCAGGCGCTTGGTGATGGCGACGGACACCGGTGCCGTCAGCCGGTACTCCCGCGCCACCGCCATGGCCCGCTCCAGCACCCGCTCGCGCGGCAGCGCTTCGCTCGCCAGGCCCAGCTCGGCGGCCTCCTTGCCGAGGAATATCCGGCCGGACATCAACAGGTCTGCCGCTCGCGAGAATCCGGCCACGCGCTGCACCAGCAGGTGAGCGCCGAGCTCGGGCATCATGCCCCGGCGGGTGAACACGAACCCGAGCTTCGCGTCCTCGGCGACGATCCGCTGGTCGCACAGCATGGGGTAGGTCATGCCGACGCCGACCGCCGCGCCGTTGATGGCCGCGATCACGGGCTTGGCCACCATGAACGGGTAGACGGCCGAGCCGGCGCCTGCATCGGGCCGGCGGCGGTCGCGGTTGCTGAAGGTGTCGCCGCCGCGTTCCAGATCGGCGCCGGCGCAGAACGCCCGTCCGGCGCCGGTGAGCACCACGGCGCGGACCGCGTCGTCGTCGTTGGCCCGGCTCATCGCCTGGGAAAGCTCCGCGGCCATGGCGGCGTGCCAGGCGTTCATGCGATCCGGGCGATTCAGGGTGATCACGGCCACCGGGCCGTCGGTCTGGTAGATGAGCGTGTCGAATGCGGCGTTCTCAGTCATTGTCGGCTCTCCCTCAACGGATGCCACGCGCTGCTGCGCGCGAGATGAAGGGAGCATATCAGCCCATAGGGGAATGCACGTAGTGGTCAGCCGGGGGCTCTGCGTTCCAGAATGGATGTCACAGGACGCAAAGGAGGATCGAAGTGGCTACTGCACGAATCCGGCCGCGCGGGACCGTCGAAACCACCCATGTGGACGTGCTGATCGTCGGTGCCGGCATCTCCGGCATCGGCTCGGCCTACCACCTGCAGCAACAGTGCCCGCGCAAGAGCTACGTCATCCTCGAGATGAAGGACACCTTCGGCGGCACCTGGGAGACCCACAAGTACCCGGGCGTTCGCTCCGACTCCGACCTCTACACCTTCGGCTATCGCTTCAAGCCGTGGGTCGGTGCTCCCATCGCCAGTGCCGGGGAGATCCTGAAGTACATGGGCGAAGTGATCGACGAGAACGGCATCGACGAGCACATCCGCTACGGCCACCGCATCACCGGATGCCGCTGGTCGAGCGGCGACGACCTCTGGACGGTGGAAGCGACCCGCACGTCGGACGGCGCTGCCGTCGCGTTTACCTGCAATTTTCTGTGGATGTGCCAGGGCTACTACGATCACGAACGTCCCTACATCCCGGACTGGCCCGGGATGGACGAGTATCAGGGCCTGTTCGTTCATGCTCAGCTGTGGGATCCGAACATCGACTACGCGGGCAAGCGCGTGCTGGTGATCGGCTCCGGCGCGACCGCGGCCACGGTGATTCCGGCGTTCGCCGAGAAGGCCGCCCACGTCACCATGCTGCAGCGTTCGCCCACCTACTTCTTCTGCAGCGAGAACAGGAACGAGCTGGCGGACCGCCTGCGTCAGATCGGCATCGACGAGCCGACCATTCACCGGGTCGTTCGCGCGCAGATCATGCACGATCAGGATCAAATGACCAGACGCTGTCGCACCGAGCCGGACGCCGTGTTCGAGGAGTTGAAGGCGCTGATCCGGCAGTATGCCGGCGAGGACTTCCAGTTCGAGCCGCACTTCGTTCCCAACTACCGGGTATGGCAGCAACGCCTGGCCTTCTGCCCGGAGGGCGACGTCTTCAAAGCGGCGGCGGCCGGCAAGCTCAGCGTTGTCACCGACACCATCGACACCTTCACAGCGAAAGGCGTGCGCACCAGTTCCGGTGAGGAGATCGAGGCGGACATCATCGTCGCCGCCACGGGATTTCGCCTCTCGGTCATGGGCGACATCCCCTTCGACGTGGACGGAAAGGCCGTCGACTGGCACGAGACAATCAACTATCGAGGCATGATGTTCACCGGCGTGCCCAACCTCGTGTGGGTCTTCGGATACTTTCGTGCCAGCTGGACCTTGCGGGTCGACATGCTCGGCGACTTCGTCTGCCGGCTGCTGAACCACATGGACGAGATCGGCGCGAGGCGGGTCGACGTGGCGCTGCGCGACGAAGACCAGGACATGAAGATCCTGCCGTGGATCGAGAAGGACAACTTCAACCCCGGCTACCTGATGCGTGGCCTCGACCGGCTACCGCAGCGCGGCGACAAGCCCGAGTGGCGGCACAACCAGGATTACTGGGCCGAGCGCAAGGAGATTCCGATCATCGATCTGGACGGTGCGGAGTTCGTCTACGACGGAAAGCGCCGGACCGATGCCGCGCCGGCGTCGACCTTCCAACCCCCGCTTGCCTCCGATGGATCGCTGTAGTACTCAGTTGCCGGCAGGAGGAGCGGCATGAGAAAGCGTCCGATCACCGCCGGCAACCAGCGGAAGGTGCCCTGACGTGGCGCCGGTTCCGAAGGGCGGTACGATCGCCGTCACCGGTGCCGCCGGTTTCATCGGCGGCTGGGTGGTACGTCGGCTGCTGGAGCGCGGCTATCGGGTCCGGGCCTGCGTGCGCGATCCCGAAGACGCATCGCGCACGGGGTTTCTTCAAGCCATGCCGGGCTTCGCCTCGGGCCGGCTGACCCTCCACACCGCCGATCTGAACGACGTCGGCTGTTTCGACGGCATCTTTGCCGGCTGCCACGGGGTCTGCCACGTGTCCCACGTCAGCGACTACGACGATCAGGATTACGTGCGCGGCATCTGCGATCACGTGATCGCCAGCGTCAACGCTTCCGGGACGGTGACCCGGGTGGTGGTGACCTCCAGCATCGCCGCCGTGATCTCGGAGGCCGATCTGCAGGAATTCGTGCGCCGGCCGGTGTTCTACGAAGACCGCTTTCCCGACGAAACCAATCCCAAGCGCACGGCGGCACGCGGTCAAGGTTATTCCATCGGCAAGGTCATCGCCGAGCGAGCGTTCTCGGACGCTGCGGCCGCAGCCGGAACCTGGGACGCCATCACCTGCTGCCCGGGTGACAACGTCGGGCCCGTTCAGTCGGCTCATCAGAAGGAGGCGGGGCCCTGGCAGCACATCATCGAAGGCATGCTGGAAGGCCACTATGCCCAGACGCCCGCCTATCGGCCGTGGATGACGGTGGACGTGCGCGACGACGCGGACGGCCACATCGCGCTGCTCGAGAGCGTGCAGGTACGAAACGGCGAGCGCTACATCGCCTGTTCCACCGAACGACGCAACGTGGAGGACGTCTGCGCCAGCATCGACCGGCTGCTGCCGGAGCTCGGCCACGCCGCGCCGGCGGTGACTGATCCGTTTCCCGAGCGCATTCAGGCGCGGGAAGCCGAGATGCGGGCCATCTGGGCGCAGACCGAGCTGCGCAACGACCGCATTCGCGCCCTCGGTGTCTCGTTCCGGCCGCTGGACGACTCCATCCGCGATTGCGTGGAGTCGCTGCTCTGCGTCGCCGGCGTGGTGCCGGTACGGCGGGAAGGGTTCTCGACCCTGGCCGCCGCGGACTGAGCCAGAGCACGGCCGGGCGCGGCTCAGTCGGCTTCCTCGAAGAGTTTGTCCCCCTGGTGCAGGCGCCGGGCGATCAGCGCGGTCTGGTTGCCGGCCCGCCGGGTGGGGCAGTGGGCGGCCAGGTTTCGTGCGACCCCCACCAGGATGATCTCGCACTCGGCGGGCGCGAGGTCCCAGGCGCGGCACTGATTCACCCCGGATTCCAGCACCTGCAGGCTGTGGAAGTCGATGTCCTCACGCACGGTGGCGAGGGTCAGCCGGTCGACCAGCGCCGGAAAGTCGTGGCCTGCCAGCAGGTAGCGGGAGACGATGTCGGCCACCCGGTCGATGCTGGCGCGCTGGTCCAGCTCACGGGGCAGGGCGTCAAGCAGGGAGCCGGCGTCGTCCGGCAAGCCGGCGCCCCGGCGTTCGCTCGGCAGGCGCGCGGCCGGCACGTTGAGAAAACGATCGATGTAGACCGACACGGCGCCCTGGAAGATGGCCCGCACCACGTCGGCCGTGGCCGAGCGCTGTACCGCGCGATAGGCGGCGTTGGTGAAGATGAACGTGTGCTGCGGATTGAACCAGTCCGTGACCTCGTTGGACACGGCGAACCGCGCCAGCCGCGATGCCGCTGCCAGCGCGACCTCACGCGCCAGCCGGTCGGCGGGCGCGCCGGCGCCCAGGGCGTCGCGCAGGGCGTCCAGCATCGCCAGCGGATCGTCGCCCAGCAGCACCTGCCGGAACCCGTCCGGCGCCCGCCAGTTCGCGTCGCGCGCGCCGGCCAGCAGCCCCGGCAGCTGCTTTTCGATAGCGCGCAGGGGCAGGACGATCTCGACGGGATGGTGCCAGTTGGTGCTCTCTTCCTGGCCGCGGGCGCCCGTCATGCTGCTCACCACCAATGGCAACATGATCTCGCCGTCGAGACCCGCCACCAGCTCGCTGAACTCGAACGCCTTGTTACAGTCCTCCAGGTGGTGGCCGCCGGCAGCGTACAGACGTTCAGTGGCGCCCATGAAGACCAGGTCGGCCAGCGCGTCCGCAGAAAGCGTGTGCATACCTGTCAATAAGGTGCGCTCCGCGCCGTCACGGTGGCGGGTCTGCACCCACTGGCGCAGCCAGGATTTCAGCGTGGGCAGGTCGTGGGACTGCGAGCCGAGCGGCTGGCGCTCGCGCCGGGGCACCGCCATGCTGGTTTCCTCGGCGATGGCGCGCACGGCGTACTGCAGGGCCTGATAGGCGGTGTCCCGAGAGAGGTACGGGAACAGTCGCGCGACGCAGCCGAGGCGGATCAGTCCTTCGCTCATGGCGGCGAGGTTGCGGCTGGCGAACTTCACCACCGGCTCCAGCACACTGTCGAGGGAAGCGCCGGCGTCCAGCAGGGCGAGGAGACTCTTCGCCTGCACCAGGCTCACGTTCTGCTCGATGCCCCGCATGAGCCGTGCCCGGTGCTGGTCGACGTCCGGCTTCACCGCCGGCGTTGGCGAGACGTAGACGATGCCGTCGGCTATTTCCACCTGGTAACGGGGCACGTCGTCGGCCCAGAGGTCGAACGTGCAGCCGGACCGCAGGTCGAACCGTGCCTGATGCCAGTGGCAGGTGAGGATGCCGTCGCGCACGGTGCCCTTGTCGAGCGGAAAGCCCATGTGCGGGCAGTTGTTCTCGACGGCGAACACGTTTTCACCATCGGCGAATACCGCGATCCGCCGGGAAGCCCCGGCGACGGTGACGACGCGCCGGGTTCTAAGGGTCGTGAGGTCGGCGACCTCGATGCGGGTGGCGGGATCCATGGCGCGGCCCTCCTCGATTTTAGAACAGATTACTTTCTAAAATACCGCCGTGCAACGGCTGCCTTCGGGTCCTGTTCCGACCTCGTGAATCCGTCGTCGCGCCAGCGTTCCGAGCCGACGCCGTTGTGGACCACGAAGAGCCCGGCCGGATCGTATGTCGCCTTGATGCGGGCGAGCCGCGGATAATTCGTGCCCCAGTAGGCGCGCTGCCAGTCCTGCTCGAAATAGTTGCTCTCGCTGAGATAGCAGCCGGTCTCGCCGGTCACTGCCCTCAGCCGGTCCATGCCCTTGCGTACCCGCTCTCCGGCAGCCCGCGCCTCCACCACCGAAGGCAGGTGGCCATCGACGCCCGGGTAGGCAAAACCCTGACCGTTGGCACAGATCGCCAGGGCGAAGGCGTCCAGCACGGCGGGATTCATGGCGGTGTCTCCGGCCGCCGCGATGGCCTCCGGGGGTGCTCCTGCCAGACCTTTGTTGAAGTGCAGGCTGATGTCCCACTGCCGCGATCCTTCATACAGTGCATCGGCGAGGCGTTGCTGCGCGTCGCCCTCGAGCAACGCCGCCGGCAGCCACAACGACTCGTACGCCCACAGGAACCGTCCGGCCTGCTCGCCGTCGCCTTTGCTGTAGATGTGCCAGGCCGGCGCGCCCGGACGGTCGTCCCGATCGTAGACTGGTTGCTCCAGGACATGCACGAGGACGTCGTCCAGCAGCGCGTTGAGGGGATGCCCCGCACGCGGGAAGGCAATCTCGGGCCAATGGGATTCCCACCAGTCGATGTCCCAGAAGTGGCGCGCCGGAACGCTGCCGAAAGTCACGCGGCCGTCGGTGGACCAGTCGTCGTTCTGCCCGACCGCGTCGAGGAACGGCTGCCAGTCGGCCTCGACCTCGGCCGCGCTCTGCCCGTGGCCGAGCATCTGGATGGAAAGCCGGTTGTCCGGCCGGAAGCGCGCCTGTTCCCCCCAACGATCGTTGAACAGCCGCTCGCGGTAGAAGCTGACGAACGCGCGCACCAGGCGTCGGTATGCGTCGTCGGATGCCGCCTTCACCGTCAGGTTGGCGACGCCGAAGAACTCGGGGAGCTCGTGAGTCCGCAACGTGACGCGGCTGACCACTCCGAAAGTACCGCCTCCGCCACCCTTCAGCGCCCAGAACAGGTCCGGATGAGTGCAGGCGTTGGCGATGCGGATGTTGCCGTCGGCGGTGACAACTTCCGCCTCGAGCAAGCCGCCTGCGGCGAGCCCGTAGTGCTTCGAGAAGCTGCCGAAGCCGCCGCTCTGAATGAGGCCGGGAACGCCCACGGTGGCGCACCCGCCGCCCTGCACGTAGCGCCCGGCTGCGGTGGTGACGGCGTGATAGGCGTGCATCCAGATTGCGCCCGCGCCCAGGGTCACCGCCGGTGTCGGCGCGGTTTCCGGTGCCGCATCCGGTGGGCACGAAGGCATCGTGCATGACCACGTCGCGCATGTGATGCGTCCATACCAGCAGGGAATCGGCGGCGCAGGATGTGCCCTGGTAGCTGTGTCCCGCGCCTTTGACCACCAGACGCAGATCGTTTTCCCGTGCGAAGTCGACGGCGGCCGCGATGTCCGCGGCGCTACGCGCGGCCACGGCGTAGACGCTCGGCCTGCTGGTCCAGGCGTCCACCCAGCCTGAGGTCTGGGTGAGTCCGGGGTGATCGTCGATGTAGTAGGGGTTCTTGAGGTGCTCGAGCAACGCTTTCGCCGCTGGGCCGTGCGGCACCGCCTGAAGCACGCGGAAGGGCGGCTCGATCGTCAGCAGGTTACCGCCGACGGCGTCGTTGAGGCGCTGCCAGGCCTCCGGCGGCGGCCATCCGGGATCGCTGGGCCGGATGCGCCGGAACAGCGAATCTGCCCGGATCGGGCGGGGCAGGACCGGCAGGAAGGCGCAGGCAATGAGCAACCTCAACAGATCCCTTCGCTGCATCGGACCTCCCTGGCCTGCCGGGCCGTCTCCCCGGCGTCAGCTGCCGGCCTCGACGTTGAGCCGCGCGACCTCCGCCATCAGCCGCACCGCCTGCTCGTCGCCGGAGATGGTCAAACCGGTGATGCCGCAGCTCTCCCAGTCCCGGAAGCGCTTGCCGATGCGGGCCTTGTCGCCGATCAGTGCCCCCTGGTCGACGAACTCGTCCGGCACGGCGGCAGTCGCTTCGTCCTTGCGTTTGGCCAGGTAGAGCTCCTGGATGCGTTCCGCCGCCTCGCCGTAGCCGCGCCGGATCATCATCTCCTTGTGGAAGTTCTTGTTCTTGTGGCCCATTCCGCCGACGTACAGCGCGATGCCGGGCTTCAGGCGCGCGAGCGCGGACTTCACGTCGTCGGTGACGATGACGTTCGTCATCGCCTGGCGCTCGAAGCTGGCCGGCTCTCTGCCCGCTCGCCCCAGCCCTTCGTTGATCCAGGGCTGATAGGTGCCGAAGTTCTCCGGCACCAGCCCGAGGGGCAGCCAGCCGTCCGCGATCTCGGCAGTCAGCCGAACGGTGGATTCCATGCCGGTGCCGAGCCAGATCGGGATGTCGGGATTCATGTGCAGGATGGACTTCAGCGGCTTGCCGACCCCGAGGGCACCGGGGCCGGTGTAAGGCAGCGAGATCTCCTTGCCCTCGTGCACCACCGGTTCCTCCCGGCGGAGGATCTTCCGCATGATGGCGACGTAGTCCTTGATGCGGTAGTAGGGCCGGCCCCAAGGCTGGCCGTACCAGCCCTCGACGATCTGCGGTCCGGAGACGCCGATGCCGCAGATGACCCGGCTGCCACCGGCGATGGCATCGAGGGTGGCGATGGCCATGGCCGCGTTGGCCGGCGTGCGGCCGGCGAGCTGCATCACCGCCGTGCCGAGGCGGATGCGCTCGGTCTTGCCGGCGAGGTACGCCAGCGGCGTCAGCGCGTCGGAGCCGTAGGCTTCCGCCGTCCAGACCGAGTCGTAGCCGAGGCGCTCGGCGAGCTGCACCTTCTCGACCGGTATGTGAAGCTCACCACCGGAGTATCCGAGCATCAGTCCGAGTTTCATGGGTACCTCATAGTTTCCACGGCGGCACCGCTTCCCAGTCGAACGGCTCGATGCCGGACTCGACGATCTGCCAGATGCTGGCGTCGGCCCGCCCGTTCTCGACGGTGAGAAAGCCGATAGTGCCGTATTGAGTATCGTAGTTGTGGGGGTAGGTGGGCGATCCCGGGTTGACGCAGTAGATGCCGTCCACCCACTCGATGGTGTGGCGGTGGGTGTCACCGGAGACGATGACGTCGGGCCTCTGCTCAGGAAAGAACCGCTCCAACCAGCGCGACATGGTCATGTTCGGCGGTCGCTCCGGCACCGGCACGTAGTGGGTGAGACCGATCCACACCCCCTCGATGGGCAGCAGCCACGCATAGCGCACCCGCGGATCGTCCGGCTGCACGTCGCGCCCGCCGCTGCCGTCCTCGCCGTTGCCGCGGGCCGCGTAGACGGGTGCTATCCGCTCGAGGTCGTCGAGCACGTGGAACTCGTGGATGTCGCCGGCGTGCAGAATCAGATCGACATCGGCGAACGCGTGGAACACCTGCTCCCAGAGCTTCGGAGTCGCTTCCGGAATGTGGGTGTCGGATATCAGTCCGATTCGCGTCGCCATCCGCGGTCACCGAGCCATCGTGCGTTTATCGTCGAGCTGCTGCAGGACGGCGTTCGTGTCCAGCCCCGTCGCCATCGCTTCGACCGTCGGCGTGGGGCCGGAGATGTCGACCCGGAGGTTGATCAGGTCCCGCTTTCCGGGTACGCGCTGATCGCCGCCGAGATCGAAGCTGGCGATCCGCTGCGCGTCCTTCAGCGCCACCTTGTCGAAGTAGAACGTGATCCTCTCCTCGCCGGAGCTGATGCCTCCCTGCCGGTCCTTCAGCGCGATGAAGCCGACGCCGTCACGCACCACGGTGTCCGGGTCGATGGTCTGCCCGCCGCCACCGTTCGCCTGGATGCCGATCTGGATGGGCTGGTTCTGCTGGTTCGCCTGGGCCATGGCCATGGCCTTGGCCTGCATGTCCTGGGACAGCTTGGCGATGGCGTCGTAGTCGCCCTTGGCCTGGGCTTCCATGAGCTGCTTCTGAAAGTCCTGCTCGAGCTGCTTCTGCTGCGCGTCGGTGGTCAGGCTCGCCCGGTAGGAGGCCGAGATCGGAAAGAATCCGCTCCCATCCGCGCACGCGTAGGCAGGCAGCGACCAGTCTTCGCTTTCCTTGGCATAAGGCGCCGGGGCTTCGCCGAGCGCGGCGATCACCCCCCGCAGCCGGTCTTTCAGCGCGCTCAGATCGTCGCGGAAGAAGTCCGTCTGCTGGCGGTTTCCGCCGCAGTCGTTGGCAAGGGCCTGCAGGGGCAGCAGCGGCACGAGGATCACAAAGAGAGCCACGAGGTAACGCATGGAGAGAGTCTTCCTTGGGTAAGCGCTGGACACCGGCAAAATTCTATTTCGCGCCGTCGTTCCGGTCACTCAGAACTGCTCGCCGGCGGCCTGCCGCCGGGCCATCTCCGCGAAGTCGATGGTTGCCGGGCCGTTCCGGCCGAGGATCGCCTCGACCCGGTCGCGGACGAACCCATCCCACGCGGCATGGGGCAGGACGTACAGGGCGTCCCGCTGGATGGACTCGAAGACGATGTCGGCGACCTCGGAGGGTTGTTTCCCCTGGGCGAGCATGGCGCGGCCGATCGCGAGCTGCTCCTGCGGTGCTCCGCTGTCGCCTCTCAGATGATCGGGACGATTGCGCTCGGCGTCGAAGATGTTGGTGTTGACCAGACCCGGGCAGAGCACCGACGCGCCGATTGGCGCATTGCGTGCCTTGAGGTCGTTGTAGAGCGTCTCGGTCAGGGCCAGCACGGCGTGCTTGCTGACGCCGTACGAACCGCCGCCCGCCAGCACGCCCGCGAGGGAAGCCGTGTTGACGATATGGCCGGGCTCTCCGTGCTCGAGCATGTGCGGCACGAACGCCTGCAGCCCGTACAGCACGCCGTAGAAGTTGACGCCCATCACCCATTTCCAGTCGGCGCTGGGAACCGCCCAGATCCCCCGGCCTGGATCGGCGCTGGTGCTGGCCACGCCGGCGTTGTTGCACAGCACGTGAACCTTGCCGAACCGGGCGATGGCGCGTGCTGCGAGCTCCTGCACCGAGTCCTCGATCATGGTGTTGGCGACCACGCCGAGGACCTTCACCTGACGTTCCTCCAGGCGCCGGACGGCCCGTTCCAGCGCGTCCTCCTGGATGTCGGCGAGCACCACCTGCATGCGGGCCGCGGCGAATCGTTCGGCGAGCGCCAGACCGATCCCGCTGGCGGCACCCGTGACGACTGCCGTCCTGCCCTCGAACTCCTGCATCGGATTCTCCTATGGTCAGGCGGTGGCAATCACCGCAGTCGATTCAGCTTGAAGTTGTCCCAGGTCACCGTGCGCTCCGGGGTGAAGACGATCCAGCGCCGGTTGCGGCCGGCGGCCGTGGCGGCCATTGGCGGCGGATCGTCCACCGGCGGTGCGCCGTGACCGCCGTTGTACTTGATGCCCATCTGCCGGCGCGCTTGCTCGAGGTGCGGCTCGGCGGCTTCGTCCTCCGCCGTTTCCAGCACCCGGGCGCTCCCCCGCATCATGATGGCCTGCAGTTCGGGGAACTTCTGGTTCCGGTCCACCAGCAACGTGCACCTGGGATTGCGCCGCAGGTTGACCACCTTCTGGCCGCGACCGTAGATGTAGATCCTGCCGCCTGCCCAGCCGAACCACATCGGGGTGAGATTGACGTTACCGTTGGCGTCCACGGTGGCGATGCGGATGTTCCAGTCGTTGTCGAGCATGTCGTCGATCTGCTCCTGATCGAGCGCCAGCTCTCGTGGTAACGCCATGCCGTTTCCTCCCATCGGACAGGTCGACCGAGTATACCCGGCCCTGGTAGTGGCGGCGCTCGCCGCCAGCGGCCGTTTGCAAACCACGGCGGATGGATTAGATTGTGCAGTACACAATAAATTCGGATGTCGCGTCATGGCCATGCCGGCAGAGGTCGTCGAGGACAGTGAGCCGCGGCTGGAACGGCGGATGGAGAACGCCACCAGCTACGAGGAGTGGAAGGCGGCCGCCATCGCCCTCGACGAGCGCACCGGCGCCGCGGGCTGGAAACGCGCGGAACAGAGCAGCCGGTACGATTATCGGGCTATCCGTCTGCGCCTCGCCGAGTTGCGCCGGGTGCGGGCCGTCGACGACCCCCATCAGCTTCTGTTCTACCTGAACGAAGGCATTCACGGCAACATGGGCGGCATGGGCTCCGCCCGGCTTTACCGGCGAGCCCGGTTCGGCACCAAGGATCTGGTGACCGATTACATCCGCGAGCAGTCCGCCGCGCTCGAACAGGTGGCCGCGGTGAGCGATGACGTCATTCCGCTCGCCGAGAAGCTCGAGTTCTTCCATCGGGCCAGCCACTGCTTCGGCCGCACCGCGCTGATGCTGTCCGGCGCGGGAGCGCTCGGCCCGTTTCACGTCGGGGTCATCAAAGCGCTGGTGGAGCAGGATCTGCTGCCCAACGTCATCTCCGGGTCGAGCGCCGGCGCGCTGATCGCCGCCATCGTCGGCACCCGCAAGGGCGACGCGCTCCACCAGATCTTCGATCCGCGCAGCGTAGTCAGCGTGTTCAGTGAGGCCGCGGAAGCCGAGGTGGATCTCATCAGGGGCGACCGGCGTATGTCGGTAGAGGCGCTCAAGGCTTTCGTCGAGCACCAGATTCCGGACCTGACCTTTCAGCAGGCGTTCGAGCTCACCGGCCGGCGCATCAATGTCTCGGTGGCGCCCAAGGAGTTGCACCAGCAGTCACGGCTGATGAACGCCATCACCTCGCCGAACGTATACATTCGCGAGGCGGTGCTCGCCTCCTGCGCCATACCGGGGGTCTTTCCGGCGGTGACGCTGGCCGCACGAAACCGTCTCGGACAGCGGCAGCCCTACGTGCCGAGCCGGCAGTGGGTGGACGGCTCGATCACCGACGACCTGCCGGCCAAGCGCTTGACCCGGCTGTACGGCGTGAACCACTTTGTCACCAGCCAGACCAATCCCATAGTGCTGTGGGCCATCCGCGATTCCCAGGCCCAGGACAATCTGTTCGGCCGCTGGTGGGAAATCAACCAGAACGCCAGCCGCGAGTGGCTCAGAGCGACGTATCCGTTCGCCATGGAGATCACCCGCAACCTGTATCCGCTGAACGTCGTCACGCGGATGCTCTACAGCGTGGCGACTCAGGATTACACGGCCGACATCAACATCCTGCCGCGGCGGCGGTTCTGGGATCCGCGCAAGCTGCTGGCCGTCCTGTCCGAAGGCGAGGTGAAGACCCTCATCAGCGAAGGCGAGGCGGCCACGTGGCCGCGCATCGAGATGATTCGCAACTGCACGGCCGTCAGCCGCACCCTCGACGGCATTCTCTACCGGCTCGAGGGTCGGCACGTCTACGCGCCAGCCTGACGGAACCCTTCGCGAAGGAACTTCTCGGCCACGGCGCAGTGCAGGGCGACGCCGCGCGCCATGATCGCCTCGCTCATCACCATCCGGTTGGAATGACAGGCGTGGGCAGTGTGCGGATCGGCTTCTTCCGGACAGGCGCCGATGAAGGCCATCATGCCCGGCACCCGCTGCAGCACGTAGGAGAAGTCTTCGGCGCCCATGATGGGCGAAGGCAGGGACAGCCAGGCGTCCTCGCCGAAGGTCTCCCGCACGACGGATCTCGCCAGCTCGACCGCCCGGGCGTCGTTCACGGTGACGGGAAAGCCCCCGTGAATCTCCACCTCCGCGCTGGCGCCGTGGGCTGCCGCGATGTGTACGGCCAGCTCCCTGAGCCGTTCGTGCACCAGGGTGCGCGTGGCTTCGGACACCGTGCGGATCGTGCCTTCGATCTCGGCGGACTCCGGAATCACGTTGTTGGTGGTGCCCGCGGTGATGCGCGCGATGGTGACCACTGCGGGGTCGAACACGTTGACGCACCGGGTCACCATGGCCTGAATTGCCGTGACCAGCTCGCAGGCGACGGGAACGGGATCGGTGGCATCGTGGGGCATGGAAGCGTGGCCGCCCTGACCCTTGATGCGGACGACGATGCGGTCGGCGGAGGCCAGCAGGGGGCCCGGCCGGCTGCCGAACACGCCGGCTCTGGCGTTGGGCATGATGTGCAGCGCAAACGCCGCGTCGGGCAACGGGTCGATGATGCCGTCCTCCAGCATCAGCCTGGCCCCGAAATGGCCCTCCTCGCCGGGCTGAAACATGAAGTACACGGTGCCCGGCAGATCGGCCCGGCGGGCCGACAGCAGCTTGGCAGCCCCCGCGAGCATGGCGGTATGGCTGTCGTGGCCGCAGGCGTGCATGCATCCCGCCTGGGTCGACTTGAACTCCAGGTCGGTATCCTCCGGCATGGGGAGGGCATCCATATCGCCGCGCAGCAGCACCGTCGGACCGGCTCTGCCGCCCTCGAGGACAGCGAGGATGCCGCTCGTGGACGTGCCCTGGCGCAAGGTGAGCGGCAGACCCTCGAGCGCCTGCATCACCTTGGCGGTGGTTTTCGGCAGATCGAGGCCGAGCTCGGGCTCGCTGTGGATGGCGCGGCGGAGCGCAACCGTCTGCGGCTGAATGGCTTCGGCCCGGGCGAGCCACTCGGACGAATTGGAGGTGGCGGTGTTCATGGACATTCTCGTCGGGTGTGCCAAGGCAGCGTAATTGCCGCCGTGGCGGTTGTCACCCGCGGCTCTGCGCGGCGGCGGTGGCGTCGAGCCGCGCGGTCTGCTCCGCGGCAAGCACCTGCGGCAGGTTGTGCCACAGCATGTAGCCGGACATCCCCACCAGCAGCAGGCCGAACAGTCGGCGCAGTTGCTCGTGAGCGAGCCGCGTGGCCAGCAGGTTGCCCAGCACGCTGCCGACGATGCCGATGGCGGAGAATACGGTGATGATGCCCCATGGCATGGCGACCTTCGCCGCCGACAGCAGCTCGAAGTGTTTGTAGAACCCGGCTGCCGCGTTCAGCAGGATGATCGCCAGACTGGTACCGACCGCGCGCTGCATCGGCAGGCCGCCGAGGATGACCAGCGCCGGCACGAACAGGAAGCCGCCACCGACGCCGACGAAGCCGGTGATGAGACCGATGGCGACTCCGGCGGCGAGCAGCCAGCCATAGTGCCGGTGGGCGGCCGTCTGCAGCGGCGCAACGCGCGGGCGCAGCATGTGGTAGGAGGCGAGCGCCATGATCACCGCGAATACCACGAGCTGGATCGTGCCGCTGACGAAATGCGACGCCCAGGCGCCGCCGTAGGTGGCGATGATGCCGGGCAGTCCGAAGTAGAGCACCTGGCGCCACTCGACGCCGCCCTGTCGCGCGTAATTGGCGGCGCCAGCCAGGGCGATGGCGCCGACGATTGCCAGGGACGCACCGATCGCGAGCTTCGGCGGTTGACCGGCCGCGTACACCAGCACCGGCACGGTTAGAATGGATCCCCCCGAGCCGAGCAGGCCCAGGCTCAGCCCGACGGCCAGCGCACCGAGCCACGTCAGCGTCATCGCGACCTGCACCCGGCGCGATCCCTGGGCGGACGCCGTATGGCTGTCGGAAACTCGCGCACTGGCATTGCTGTATCCTCGTCGTCCTCCACAGTCTACACGTGGTTGCGGATGGCTCGCATCGTGACGGAGGGCGGGATGAAGCGTATCGCCAGCGTTGCCGCAGCAGGCCTCTGGCTCGGCGGCTGCGGCGTCCTGCAGGCGGCGGAAGGCATGGGCGCGGCGATCTACTCGCTCGGCAGCGGGCATGGCGTACCGGCCTGCGCCGCTTGCCACGGCGATCGGGCGCAAGGTCTGGGTGACGTTCCCCGTCTCGCCGGTCTGCCTGCGCTCTACCTGGCGAATCAGCTCGCGGCCTACAGTAACGGGAGCCGGCCCAGCGATGCCATGAAGGCGGCTGTGGAGGGATTGGACGCCGCGCGAATTCGTGCGGTCACCGATTACCTCGCGGAACTGCCGGCACCCCGCCAACCGCCGGGGCCGCCATTGGCCGCCGACACGGCGGCGGCGGGGGCGCGGCTCGTCATCCTCGGCAAGTGGTCCGACGGCGTGCCGGCGTGCCGTGACTGTCATGGGCCGGGGCTCCGCGGTGGCGGCCCGTCGCTGCCGGGCCTTGCCGGCCAGCCGCAGGGGTATCTGCTCGGCCAGCTCGAGGCGTTCCGCAGCGGCAGCCGCCCTGCCGGGCCGCTCGGCATCATGGGACGGATCGCCGCCCGGTTGGATCCGTCGGAGCTCGAAGCTACCGCCGCCTACGCTGCGTCGTCGGCGGAGGACGACGCGCTGGCCATGTGGCGGAGCGACGCGGCCGGCTGGCAGCCCCATGCGCAAAGCGCCGAGAGTTTCGAGCCGCCGCCGGAGTCGGCGTTGCCGGCCAATCCCGAGGACGCTGCCGCGGTGATGCTCGGTGAGCGGATCTTCTCCGACACCCCTGCCAACGCACCGCAGTTCACCGGCAACGATCTCAGCTGCCGCAACTGTCACACGGATCGCGGTCGCCATCCGGCTTCCTCACCGATGTGGGCGGCGGTTCCCGCGTACCCGAAGTACCGCGCGAAGAACCGCACCGTGAATACTCTCGAGATGCGGGTGCAGGGGTGCTTCAGCTACAGCGAAAACGGCACGCCGCCGCCGGCGGACAGCAGCGAGCTGGTGGCCCTGATGGCGTACATGCATTGGCTGGCGAGCGGCCTGCCGGTGGGCGTCGAGCTGGAGGCATCGGGCTATCCGCCGCTGCCTGCCCCTGGGGCCGAACCGGATCGCCGGCGCGGCAGAGTCGTCTACCAGGCGAGCTGCGCGATCTGCCACGGTGGCGCCGGCCAGGGCAGCGTCGTCGCCGGCAAGCCGGTGATTCCGCCGCTGTGGGGCCCGCGCTCGTACAATTGGGGAGCCGGCATGCACGAGCTGGACAAGGCCGCTGCGTTCATTCGCGCCAACATGCCCTACGGCGCGGCAGGCACGCTGACGGTGCAGCAGGCCTGGGACGTGGCGGCGTGGATCGACAGCCAGCCGAGGCCGCAGGACCCGCGGTACACCGGAGACGTCGGCAAGACGCGGGCCCTGTACCACGCCGGCAGCCGCTACGACTACTACGGCACCGCGCCGGACGGCGTGACCCTCGGCGCACCGCGACCACGTTAGCCGCCGTCGCGGCGCGTAGCGAGGGTCAGCCGGTATACGCGAGCGCGTAGCCGCGCTCCTGGGCGCGGTTCACGGCGACGATGCCCGCTGGCACCTGGCGCCCGTTGCGGATCAGATGGGCGCCGAGCTCGTCCCTGACCTTGGCGGCGTCGGCCCCGATCGCCTGGGCCACCACCTCGGCTATCTTTCCGGTGGCGGCACCGCATATGGCGAACTGGACGCCGTCGTCGGCGAGCTGGGAGAGCGTGACGCCGGCGTTCGGCAGTTTGCCCTGGTAGCCGTGCGCGTCGTACAGATTTGCCGTCGGCGTCTGACCGCTCTTCGGGTCGGTGAAACTCGCCATCTTCGAGAACGTGGCGCCGTACTTGGCCCACATGGCGTCCTCATAGCCGAACACGGTGGCGAAGTGACGCAGAATGACGATCGTCGCGAGTTGGGAAGGCTGCAGGTCGTAGCCGGTTCCGTTGGCGGCGATGTAGTTGCGGGCGAAGAAGAGGGTGTTGCCGGTGCCGTCCGCGCTGGTCGCGTCGAAGACCAGGCGGTGACGGCCCGGCAGCTCCATCCAGTCGTCCTGCTCTTCGAGCGCCGGGCGCCAGCGCGCGTCCCCGGCCGAGGCGCTCTGCGCAGCCGCGCTGGGCGCTCCGGAGAAAGCTCCCGCGGCAATCGCCCCTGTGCCGATGGCGGCAATCAGCGTGCGCCGGCCGATGGGTCGATCCTGTTCTTCCATTCTGGCCCCCCTGACCACCACGGAAGTGTGCGCGGCTGGCGTCCGAAGTTCAAACTTCGCCCGCGCCGGGCGGCGGAGTGTGTCGGCGCGTCAGGCGGTGCCGATGCCCTTGCCGGGCTGACTGTCCATCCCCGCCGGTGAGCCGGAGGAAGGCACCGACTTCAGCGGCTGGGAGGAGCCCGGCTGCTGGGCGTGACCGGGGTCCATGTCGATGCTGCCCTTGAACTTGGAGCCGTCCTCGAGAGTCACCCGCGGCGCGACGATGTTGCCGCGCAGCCGTCCGGTCTTCGTCACCACGACCTTCTCGACCCCCGTGATGTCGCCGGTAACCTCGCCTTCGATGCGCACCACGTTGGCGGTCACCTCGGCGCCCACGTGGCCGCTCTGGCCGACGGTGAGATCGTTGCCCTTCAGCGCTACCGTTCCCTCCACCTTGCCGTCGATGACCAGGCTCTCGTCGCCGGTGATGTCGCCTTTGATCGTGATGCTCCTGCCGATCATGGCGATGCCCCTGGCGGGAGAAACCGCGTCGGTCATCCGCGGCCGCGGTTCCGCCGCCGGCGGCGCTGAGGGGGTTCTGTCGTCGTCGGACTCAGTGTCCTTGCGTTTGTCGAACATTGACATGGTTCTTGCTAGTCTCCAAACGATGGCATATGAATGGTAGCCGGATTCTCGGGACCTGCCGCGTCCGTGGCACAATTGCCGGCAACAGAGCACCGGATTTCTCGAAAAACTTCATGGCGCAAGCGTCGACCGGCGAGCGGCCCCGGGACTCCGAGCGCGTAGAACGCCTGGCGCGAAGGCTCGGCATCGCGGCGATCGGGCTCTGCGCCCTTACGGCCGTGCTCTATGCCCTCTTCGGCGTCGGTGCCCGACTGTTGGAGTTGACCTGGTTCAACGCCTTCGCGTTGACGTTTCAGGCCCTGACCTGCCTCTCGGCGGGGTACATCGCGTTCGGCCGCTACCGCGCCCTCGAGGACGCCGCTTCCTATTGGGTGGGGGTGGCGTTCTGCGTGTACGGTACCGCGCTGGTGCTCTACGTGCTGGCGTGGCCCGGATTGCTGCCGGAAGGCGGCACGTTCCTCGCCGGCCTCGCCGGCACAGCCGCCTGGTTCACGGTGATGGCGCTGGCGGGGCTCTGGGTCTTCCTGCAGCTGGCGGCCCGGGCACAGCAGTCGGCAACGGCCTGGGTGCCGCTCAGAAGCTCGGCCTGGACTTCGATCGTCGCGGTGTCGCTCACGGTGCTCGCCGGCGCCGTGCTGATCGCGGCAGAGCACCACCTGCCGTCGGCGGTGCGCGACGACGGTGCTTTCACGCCGCTGCTGAAGGGCATCTACGTGGTTCAGATCGCGCTGTTCCTGCTGGGCACGTGGGTCGGGGTTCGCCAGTCCCGGCGCTGCGGCGATCCTCTGTTGACGGTGACCGCGCCGCTCCAGCTGGCGCTGGCGTTCGTGCTGGTCTGGGTGATCATCGGCGCCGGCCGTTACACCGCGTGGTGGTACCTGGGCCGCGTCGGCATCACCGCCGGAGCGCTGGCAGTGCTGTTCGGTCTGCTGGCGGAGCACGTGACCCTGCTGCGCCGAGAACGGGAGAGGACCGCTCAGCTGTTCGCCCAGTCTGCGGAGCTGCAGCGGGTCAACCAGGCGCTGCAGCGGGAAGACCAGCGCAAGAACGAGTTCCTCGCCATGCTTTCCCACGAGCTGCGCAACCCGCTGGCGACCATCTACAACGTGCTGCAGGTGTGGTACCGCGCCGGGGCGGCGCCCGATGCTCCGCTCGATGCGCTGCGTGAAGCGGCGGTGCGTCAGGCGAGCCACATGGGACGCCTGTTGGACGATCTGCTCGACGTCGCGCGGATCACCGACGGAAGAATCAGGCTGGACGTTCATCGGCTGGATCTCCGCGCCATCGTCGAGTCGGCGATCGAGGGCTTCGCGCATCGTCTGGAGGAGAAGCGCCAGCGGCTCGGCGCCTCGCTCGCTGCGGGCGTCGAGGTGGACGGTGACGCGCTCCGGCTCACCCAGGCCGTGTCCAACCTTCTCGACAACGCGATCAAATACACGTCGGAAGGGGGCTCCATCGAGGTGGCCCTGGAGCGCCGGGATGGTCAGGCGCTGATCCGTGTGGCGGACGACGGTATCGGCATCCCGCCGGACCGGATCGACGAGATATTCGATCTGTTCATGCAGGCGGAACCGCCGCTGACCCGCACCGGCGGCGGGCTCGGGATCGGCCTCACCCTCACCCGCAGTCTGATCGAGATGCATCGCGGCTCGGTGCAAGCGAGCAGCGGCGGCTCCGGCTGCGGCAGCGAATTCGTCGTCTGCCTGCCGCTGGCCGCCGGGGCATCGCAGGAGAGACCTCGGGCGGCTGACGGCTCCCCCGCCGGGCGGCCGCGCCGGGTGCTCGTGGTGGAGGACGATGCCGACGCGAGGCAGGCCCTGGTGGCGTTGCTCGAAGAGCTTGGGCATGACGTGGTGAGCGCACCGAGCGGCGAGGCCGCGCTGGAAATGGCGCCGAGTTTCCGCCCCGACGTGGTGCTGCTGGACCTCGGGCTGCCAGGCATGGACGGCTATCAGACCGCCGAGCGGCTGCGGGCGTGCGCCGGCACGGCGGCACTGACCGTGGTCGCTCTGACCGGCTACGGGCGGGAAGAAGACCGGCTGCGCAGCCGGGGCGCCGGCTTCGACCGGCATCTGGTCAAGCCGGTGCACGTCGAGGCGCTGAAGGACGTGCTCGGCGCAGCTACGGACAGCGCGGCGATCGCGCGCTGACGGCGCCGGGGCAGATGCGCAGGGCCGACGTTCACCGCGACGGCATGCGCGGCCGGTTACCGATGATGCCGTCGGCTTCCAGCCTGCCCAGCGCGGCGTCGTCGAGGCCGAGGATGCCGCCCAGCACTTCCCGGTTGTGCTGGCCCAGGGTCGGCGCCGGCATGCGCACGGGAATCGGCTCCGAACCCTGACGATACGGCGCCGAGGGGTTGGGCTGGTTGCCGACCACCGCGCGGTCCCGCCATTGCCAGAAGCCTCTCGCCGCCAGCTGAGGATCCTTCAGCAGGGTACTGGCCGCGTGGGTGGCCGCGGCTGGAATGCCCAGATCCTGCAGCTTCATCATGGTCTCGTGGGCCGATCGCGATCGCGTCCACGCCGTAATGGTCTCGTCGAGCGCCTCGCCGCGCGCGAGCCGGTCGCTCAGGTCGCTGAACTCATCGAGGCCCGGGATCACTCCAGCCAGCGCGCGCCATTGCGCTTCCGTTTCCACCTGCAGCACCAGCCACTCGTCGGGCCGATCGCCGTCGCCGGCGCACGGGTACACGCCGTGGGGGGCGCAGCTCTCGGAGCGATTGGCGCGCCGCGCCGGCTGCTCTCCCGTGGCTGCATAGTGGAGAATGCCGTGGGCAGCCAGCGGGAACATCGCTTCCACCTGTGACAGGTCAACGTGCTGGCCCTGACCGGTGCGACGCTGATGGAGCAGGGCGGTGAGCAGCGCCGCCGCACCGTTGATCCCGCCCACGGCGTCGCCGTACGCCACGTGCAGCATGGCGGGCGGATCGTCGGGCCGACCGTGCAGGTGCGGCAGTCCGGACGCCTGCTCGACGGTGCTGCCGTAGGCGCGAAAGTTGCGCCACGGGCCGGTGGAGCCGAAGGCCGGCATGGACAGCAGAATGATGTCGTCCTTCACGGCGCGGAACACGTCGTAGCCGAGCTTCAGCTTCGGCAGCACGCCACCCGAGTAGTTCTCCACCACGGCGTCGGCCGTTGCCGTCAGCTCGAGCAGCAGCCGCCTGCCCTCCTGATGCTCCAGATCGAGCGTGATGCCGCGCTTATTGCGGTTGACCATGTTGAACTGACTGGACTTCTCGGCACCGTCGTCGGCGATCCACTCCGGGGTCGCTTCCCAGCTTCGCCACCAGTCGAAGCGCTCGCAGCTCTCCACCTTGATCACGTCCGCGCCCATGTCTGCCAGATGACGGGTGGTCAGAGGACCGGCCCAGCCCATGGACAGATCGACGATTCGTATGCCTGTGAGTGCGGTGCTCATGGGCCGAGCTCCTCGTCGTGCTGGCCGAGGGTGGCGACGGGCCCGCCGAATCTCGGCGGTGCGGCGAACAGCCGGAACGGTACCGAGGGCACCGTGAGCGTACGCCCGGTGGTGAGGCGGGCTTCTGCGAAAGCGTTGCGCTCGACGAATTGGTCCACCTGGAACAGCTCTTCCATGGTGGGCACGCGCGCCAGCGGAATCGCCGCGGCCTGGCCCCGATAGAACAGCTCCTCGGCCGAGAAACCGAGCAGCTTCTCGGCGAAGACCGGTTCCAGCAGATCGGCGGCTTCGCCCCGTGCCGCCGCGGACTGAAACAGCGGCACGTCCGCGAACTCCTCCATGTCCAGCAGCGCGCAGAACGCGTGCCACTGCCGCGGAGTCAGCACGGTCAGGCCGATCCAGCCGTCCTTGCACGGGAACACCCCCAGCGGATAGGTGGGCGGGAGCCGGTTGATACCCCTGCGCTCCGCTTCGAGGCCTGTGTTGAAGTGAGTAATGGGCGCCACCTCGGTGAAGCACAGGGTGGCTTCGTAGATGCTGGTCTCGAGATGCACGGGCCCGCTGCAATTGCCGAGCGTGCGGCCGAGCACCTGGCCGAGGGTGGCGACGTAAGCCGTGGCGCCCGCCACCATCTGCGCCTGATAGCCGGTGGGAATGAGCGGCGGTCCTTCCGCAGGGCCGATGATGCGCAGCATGCCGTTCAGCGCGAAGCACTGGGCATCGGTGCCGGTGAACCCGGCGTAAGGCCCGCTGCTGCCGAACCAGCGTATGCGGCTCACCACCCCGTCGCACGCCGCTGCCGGCAGGGCGGAGTCCTCGGCGGCCAGCACCACGTCCGCGTCCCGCAGCAGGGCCTCGAGCCGCCGCGCCGACAGCGCCGCCAGGCGGACGCTGCGCTTGTTGGTGCTGAGGTAGGCGTGCATGGCGCTGTGCTCCGGCGCCGTCAGGCCGGGAACGAAGGGCGCAAGCGTGCGCGTGGGGAATCCCGCGGCGGGCTCCAGGTTGACGACGTCCGCTCCGTAGTCGGCGAACAGCTTTGCGCAATAGCCGGTAGCCACCGTGCCGCCTACGTCGACGACTGTGACGCCGCGGAGGGCCTCGCTCATGTCTTAACCTCCTGCTTGCTCAGCCGCCATCAGCACTCAGCCGTGCGCTTTGGCACGGCGGGTGGCCTCGAGCTCTGCGCACAGCTCGTCGACGTCCACCGGCTTCGTCATGTGGCGGTCGAAGCCAGCCTCCGCCGCCAGACGCTGATCGTGGGCGGTGCCGTAGCCGGTGAGGGCGATCAGCACCGTCTGCGCGCCGCACTCGGTGCGGATGCGCCGCGCCAGCTCGTACCCGTTCATGCCCGGCAGACCGATGTCGAGGACGGCTGCGCTCGGCTGCTCGCGCCGCAGCAGATCGAGCGCCTCGGGGCCGTCGGCGGAAGGCAGCACGCGGTAGCCCTTCAGCTCGAGTGCCGCGGACAGGCTGTCGCGCGCGTCCGCATTGTCTTCCACGATCAGCACCGACCCTTCGCCGGCGGCGTTCGCGATTTTCGGTGCAGACGTCTCCTCGCAGGGCGCGGCGATGGCGGGCAGCGTTACCGTGAACGCCGCTCCCCGGTCCGGCCCGGCGCTGGCGGCCTCGGCACGCCCGCCGTGAAGCCTGGCCAGGCGTTGCACCAGGGTGAGGCCGATGCCGAGACCGCCCGCGGCCCGGTCGGCGGTGGCCTCCGCCTGGAAGAACAGATCGAATACCCGCGGCAGCGCTTCGCGGCCGATTCCGCGGCCGTCGTCGCACACTTCGATGATGGCGCTGGCGCCTTCGCTGCCCACCCGCACGCGGATGTGCCCGCCGGGCTGTGTGTAGCGGGCGGCATTGACCAGCAGGTTGGTCATGATCTGCTCGAGGCGGGTCTGGTCGCCGTAGACCCAGACCGGCTGGAGATCCAGGTTCAGCTTCCGCTGGTCCAGGCGTCCGGCGGTCTGCAGGGTCGCCAGCACGTGGCGCGCGCTTTCCGCCAGGTTCACGGGCCGGTGCTCGAGCAGAATCTTACCGGTCATGGCACGGCCCATGTCGAGCAGGTCGTCGATCAGGTGCTTCAGATGCCGGCTCTGCCGCTCGATGACGCCGGCGGCGAAATCGAGCTGCTCGGTGCCGCGGTCACCTTGCTGGACGAGGCTCGCCGCGTTGGAAATCGCCGCGAGAGGATTGCGCAGCTCGTGACCGAGCATCGCCAGGAACTCGTCCTTGGCATCGTTGGCGGCTTCCGCGGCGGCGCGGGCTTCCCGTTCGGTGGCAAGGGAGCGGTCGCGCTCGCGCATGGTGGACTGCAGCAGCTCGCTGGCCCCCTGAAGCGCCGACAGGGCGCTGTTCACCTCCGCGACGTGGGCGTCCGGCAGCCCGGTGATGCGCTGCCCGGCGGCGATGTGCTGCGCTTGCCCGGCCAGGGCGTGGAGCGCGGCGGCGACCGGGCGCGCCTTGGCCGCGGCATAGATCACGCTTGCGCCGACGGCAGCGGCCCACAGCAGACCGAACCACAACAGATGGATCCACAGTGCGCTGTCGACCGGCGCCGACGGGGTGCCGAAGCCGACCCCCCAACCGTGACGGGTGAACGTCCACGCGGTATAGACGTTGGTGCCGTTGAGGTTGGTATAGCGATTCAGGCCCTCCCGCTGGCGCTGCATGTCCGACACCAGCTTTGGCGTGGGATCGCCGCCGCGGCGCGCGTCCCCTTCGCTGCTGCGTGCGACGAACTTGAAGCGCCGGTCGAACAGCGCCGCGACGGCGCCGTGCGGCTGGCCTTGCTTGTTCAGCAACCGGTCGTACCAGGTGGGATCGAGGCTGGCGATGAGGACGTAGGCCACCCGATCGCCCCGAGTCACAGGCACCCCGACGGCCACCCAGTGGGCGCCCGGCCGGAAGCCCGCATTCACGTCCGAGACCACGGGCCGCCGCTCGCTGAACACCGGCCGCCAGACGTCGAAGCGTATGCTCGATGGCACGGCGGCGCCGAACGGCGCGTCGGTGCGGAACACGCCGCGCCCGGTGGCATCGAAGGCGACGATGTCTTTCCAGTCGACGTTGACGGCCAGGGCCTGTCTGGCCTGATCGTAGATGGCCTCCTCGCTGAGGGAACTCGACGACCAGAGCCGCGCGAAGATCGCCAGCCGCTCGACGGTGCTGTCGAGGGCATTGTCCACGGCCGCTGCCAGCAGGCGCACCGATTCGATCTGCGAGCGCTGGCGCTCCTCGTCCTGAACGTGCCAGTGAAGGTACAGCAGCACGGCGGCGAACAGACCGATGGGCACGATGCCGACGAGCTGCACTTGCAGCAGGTGCCAGCGCATGCTGCGACTTTGGCTCATCGTTGCAGAAACGCCTCGCGCACCGCCTCCATGACGTCGTCGCCGATGCCGATGCTGCGCAGGTAGCCGATGGGCCCACCGTAGCGCGCATCGAGGCCGTCGAGGAATTCACCCATCGCCTGGGCGGGGATGCCGGCGGCCCGCACCATCGCTTCCCGGTCCATACCTTCCGGTAGACCGCCGATGCGCTCGAGGTAGTCCACGTGCCTCGCGACGTCCACGTTGGTGAGCCCGTAGTCGGCTTCAATCCACGACCGGTCCACGCCGAGCACCGAGAGCAGAAACGCGGTGGAAACGCCGGTGCGGTCTTTTCCTGCCGTGCAGTGCAACAGGATTGGATGCCGCTCGGCGTCGGCGAAGATCTCGAACATGCGGATCCAGGATTCGGCGCCGAACTCCAGATAACCCAGATAGCGCCTGCCGGAGATGGCGGTGTCGCCGACGATCCGGGACAGGTGATCGGTTCCGCCCGCTGGGATCACCGGGATGTTGTGGTACTCGGCGCCCAGCTCGGCAAGTGGCCCGCGGCCCTGGTCGCGGGCCTCGTCCGGCCGGCGCAGATCGATCTGGGTGCGAATGTCCAGCGACTCCAGGGTCTCCAGATCACGCTGGGTCATGCGGTCCTGGCGGCCGGCGCGATAGTACCGACCCCAGCGCACGAGGCGCCCGTCCGCACCGGGGTAGCCGCCGATGTCGCGGAAGTTGAAGCAAGCTTCGAACGCAAGGTGCCTTCTCTGGAAGTCGTCGATCATGGAGTCGCGCCCGGATCCTCTTGCCAGACGGCACGATACACCAACTCCCCGCCCGCCGAAGCCGCCGTCCGCGGCTGGAGCAGAAGTTGCAACCCCCAAGCCAATGCAATCTAAAGCCAGTGCAACCCAAAGCAGTAAGGAGGAGCACCACATGTCCATGGCTACACTGGGAAAAGGCAAGACACCGGCGGGTGGCGACGGTGAAGTGTCCGACTACGTGCTCGGCCGCCTGCACGAGTGGGGAGTCGAGCGCATCTACGGCTACCCTGGCGACGGCATCAACGGGTTTCTCGGCGCCTTCGACCGCGCCGAAGGCAAGCCCGAGTTCATCCAGGCGCGACACGAGGAAATGGCCGCGTTCATGGCCACCGCCCACGCCAAATTTACCGGCGATGCTGGGCGTCTGCATCGCCACCTCCGGCCCCGGCGCCATTCATCTGTTGAACGGCCTGTACGACGCGAAGCTCGATCATCAACCGGTGGTCGCTCTGCTGGGGCAGCAGAAGCAGTTCTCCATCGGCGCGGACTACCAGCAGGAGGTGGACCTCAACACCCTGTTCAAGGACGTCGCCGCCTACGTCACGACGGTGACCCATCCCGGCTCCGCCCGTCATGCCATCGACCGGGCGATGCGCATCGGCGCTCGCCAACCGCTCCGTTGCCGCGGTGATCTTCCCCGAGGACATTCAGGAAAGTGACGCCATGGAGGCGCCGCCGCGCACTCATGGCTCGGTCTATACCTCCATCGGCTACATCGAGCCGGAGGTGTGCCCGCCGGCCGACTACCTCGACCATGCCGCCGAGGTGCTGAACCAGGGTAAGCGCGTCGCCATGCTGGTGGGTCAGGGGGCTGCGAAGGCGGAAGACGAGGTGATCGAAGTGGCGGAGCTGCTGGGCTGCGGGGTGGCCAAGGCGCTGCTCGGCCGTGCCCATCCGCCGGACGATCTGCCGTTCGTCACGGGCTCCATCGGCCTGCTCGGCACCAAGCCCACAGACGAGATGGTCATGAACTGCGACGTGCTGTTCATGGTCGGCACCAACTTTCCCTACGCGGAGTGGCTTCCCGAAGAAGGCAGCTGCAAGTGCGTGCAGATCGACATCGACGGACGCTACATCGGCAACCGCTTTCCCGCCGACGTGCCGCTGGTGGGGGACTCGAAGGCCACTCTGCGGGCGCTCATCCCGAGGCTCGAGCGTAAGGAAGACCGATCCTGGCGCGAGCAGATCGAGAAGAACGTGACCGAGTGGTGGGCGCTGATGGACGATCGCTCGCAGCAGTCCGGCAGCCCGATGAACCCGCAGCGGGTCATGAGCGAGCTCAGCCCGCGGCTCCCCGATCGCGTCATCCTCACTGCCGATGCCGGCTCGTCGACGAACTGGTGGGCGCGCCATCTGAAGCTGCGCAAGGGCATGGACGCGTCGCTGTCCGGCACCCTGGCCACCATGGGACCTGGCACCCCCTACGCCATCTCGGCGCGCTTTGCCTTTCCCGATCGGCCGGTGATCGCGGTAGTGGGCGACGGCGCGTTTCAGATGAACGGCATGAGCGAGATGATCACCGTCAAGCGGTACGCGGACCGGCTCATGCAGGACGGCGTGCCGCTGGTGTTCTGCGTGTTCAACAACCAGGATCTGAACCAGGTCACCTGGGAGCAGCGGGTGATGGCCGGCGACCCGAAATACATGGGCTCTCAATACATCCCGGACGTGCCGTATGCCCGGTATGCGGACCTGATCGGCCTGAAGGGCATCTACTGCGACGATGCCGGGAAGATGGGGGCGGCGTGGGACGAGGCGCTGGCAACCACGGATCGGCCGGTGGTGCTGGAGGTGAAGGTGGACCAGGAGATCGCGCCGCTGCCGCCGCACATCAAGTTCGCGCAGGCCAAGCACATGATGTCGTCCATGCTCGGCAGCGAGCCCGAACGGTGGGGCATCGTGAAGAACACGATGAAGCAGAAGGGCGCCGAGATCGTGCAGTCCGTGACCGGAGCCGGCAAGGACGGAGCCGGCAAGGACGAAGCCGGCGAGGACGACGACCGCTGAAGACGACGCGCCCGGGTCACTCCGGCTCGGAGCGATGCCGGGCGCGCCAGCGCGCGGGGGTGGCCCCGGTCCACGTCTGAAACGCCCGAATGAAGGCGCCCGGGTCGGAGTACCCCATGTGCTCGGCTATTCCGGCTACCGGGGTGGAGGTGTGGCGCAGGTAGTTTTTCGCCCGCTCCGACTGCACCCGCCGGAGCAGCGCCGCGTAGCTGGTTCCGGCTGCCTTCAGGCGCCGCGCCAGGGTTCGGGTGGAGATGCCGAGCATCCCCGCGAGCTGCTCGCGGCTCGGCGGTGGGGTGTAAGCCCAGAGCAGCCGCGAGCTCTGCTCGGCCACGTCTTCCTCCTCCGCCAGCAGGCTGGAAAAGGCCCGCGCGACCTTCTCGTAGCGGCGGAACGGCAGCCGCCCGGCATGCACGGGCACCGCGTCGGCGATGGCCGCCGGATAGCGGACTTCGGCCGCCGGCGCGTTGAAACGCACCGGGCAGGCCAGCCGGTCCTCGGCACGAAAGTGCGCGCCGGGGTCGGCGAACGGCAGCGAAATCGCCTGTGGCCGGACGGCGCGGTCGACGATGTCGCCGATCAGGCGGTCCACCGAGACCAGGTCGCGGGTGACGCAATATTCGCGCAGCGCCGCCGCGTCGACGCCGTCCGGCGCCGGGGCGTCCATCTCGAAACCCAAGGTCACCCAGCCGTCGCCGGCGCTGGCGACGATCCGGCAATGCCCCCAGCAGAGCTCCGGGTAGGCGAGCATCACCTCGAGCGCCTCGAGCACCGTGGGCGCGTGCTGCATGGCCAGCCCGAGGATGCCGTAGTGGTTGATGCCGATGGCGCTGAAGGTTTCGATGGCGAACTGCGGCGCAGGTGCGCTGCGATTCGCCGACCCGGCGCAGCATGTAGGACAGCGCGGTCAGCTCCCGGTCCACCGAGACCGGGAAGTCCGGATCGGCTGCGGCTCGGGCCGGCAGACCGGCGTGGCGCAGGATTGCCCGGACCTCTGGGTCCTGTATGCCGGCCAGGCCGCACTGGCCGAGAATGCCGGCGACCGTGCGGCGCCGGGTGGCGAGGCTGCCGCTGGCCAGGGTGCGTGTGTCGCTCATAGTGGCCCAAAGTATCAATTTCCTGGCCGAGTGCGCCATGGTGGAGCTTCGCCTCCGATCCATAGGCTGGTGGAATCAGTCAGAACTCCACCGGAGAGTCGCAAGATGAGCGAAGCACCCATCCTGCAGCCGGAAGCCGAAGCGCCCGAGCACGTCGACGTCCTGATCGTCGGCGCCGGGATTTCCGGCGTCGGCGGTGCCGTGCACCTGAAGACCCAGCTGCCCGAGAAGTCCTTCCTGATGCTCGAAAACCAGAACGGCTTCGGCGGCACCTGGAGAACCCACACCTATCCGGGCATCCGCTCGGACTCCGACCTGTACACGTTCGGCTACCGGTTCAAGCCCTGGACGGGCGCGCCCATCGCGACGGCGGAGGCCATCCTCGACTACATGGGCGAGGTGATCGACGAGCACGACCTCGATCCTCACATCCGCTACGGCCACACGGTGCTGAATGCGTCCTGGTGCAGCGACGACGGCCTGTGGACCCTGCTGGTGCGCGACAACGACGAGCGGCGAGACGTCCACGTTCACCTGCCGCTTCCTGTGGATGTGCCAGGGCTACTACCGGCACTCCGAGGGCTACACCCCCGAGTGGCCGGGTATGGACCGCTACCAGGGCAGCGATCGTGCACCCGCAGACCTGGCCCGAAGACCTCGACTACGAAGGCAAGGAAGGTGCTGGTGATCGGCTCCGGCGCCACGGCGGCCACTCTGGTGCCGGCCATGGCGGACAAGACCGCGCACATCACCATGCTGCAGCGCTCGCCCACGTACTTCTTTCCCGGCGAGAACCGCAACGAGATGGCCGACATGCTGCGCGAGCTCGACCTCCCGGAGGCATGGATGCACGAGATCGTGCGGCGCAAGATTCTCCACGACGCCAAGGAGATCACCCGCAAGTCGTTCGAGGAACCGGAGACCCTGAAGCAGGAGCTGCTTGCCGGCGCCCGCGCGTATCTCGGCGAAGACTTCGACATCGAGGCCCACTTCACTCCACGCTACCGGCCGTGGCAGCAGCGTCTGGCCTTCATTCCCGACGGCGACCTGTTCCGCGGCATCGCCGAGGGCAAGGCGTCGGTGGTCACCGACGAGATCGAAACCTTCAACGAGACCGGGCGTGCGCACCACGGTCCGGCAGGCAGCTCGACGCCGACATCATCATCACCGCCACCGGCTTCAACCTGTGCATGTTCGGCGACATCGACTTCGAGGTGGACGGCAAGACCGTGGACTTCGCCGACACGGTCACCTGGCGGGGCATGATGTTCAGCGGCGTGCCTAACATGTGCTGGGTGTTCGGCTATCTGCGCACGAGCTGGACCATGCGCGCCGACCTGATCGCGGACTTCGTCTGCCGTCTGCTTCGCCACATGGACGACCAGGGGGTCAACGTGGTGACGCCGACCCTGCGAGCCGAGGACGCGACCATGGAGCGTCGGCCCTGGGTGTCGGAGGATAACTTCAATGCCGGCTACCTGGTGCGCGGCATGCACCTGCTGCCGAAGCAGGGCAGCCATCTGCCCTGGCGGCACACCCAGGACTACTACTTCGACAAGGACGACATTCCAGCGGCGGATCTGGACGACGGATCCCTCGTCTACGAGCAATCATCGCGCAAGGCGAGGGCTGCGCTCGGCGGCCGCTGATCTGATCCGGCCAGGCACTTCAGCAGCCGCCTGAGCCTCGCCGCGGCCAGCGAAGGCGGCAGTCGCCGAGGACGGCCGTCGCCAAGGCGGCCCCCATGGCGCCGCCAGGGCACGAGGCGAGGGTAGAATCGACCCTCGCCCGAAGGAAGCCCATGAGCACGCCCGCATCCGCTCCCTCCCGTTCTTCCAGCGCCGGCGGCGACTGGCTCGCAGAGTTCAACCGGCTCGTCTCGCTGGGCAGCCCGCTCGTGCTGGCGCAGCTGTTCCAGATGTCCATGGGCGTGATGGACACGGTCATGGCCGGCCGGGTCAGCGCCGAGGATCTGGCTGGCGTCGCGCTCGGCGGCAACGTGCTGTGGCCGTCGATGCTGCTGCTGAGCGGCAGCCTGATGGCGCTCACGCCGACGATCTCTCAGCTCCACGGCGCGCGCCGCACCGGCGAGACCGGCGAGGTGGCGCGCCAGGGCTTGTGGATGGCGGTCGTCCTGGCGGCGCTGCTGATCACGATCGTGCTGCACGCGGATACGGTGTACCGCGCCGTGGGCGCGGACCCCGGCGCCGTCGCCATCAGCACCCATTACCTGGCGGCGACCGCGATCGGGCTGCCCGGGCTCATGCTGTTCTTCGTGCTGCGTTTTCTCTGCGAGGGCCTCGGCCGCACGCTGCCCGCAATGATCACGGTCGGCGCGGCGCTGGTGATCAAGGGCGTGCTCAACTGGGCGTTCATCTACGGGCATCTGGGGTTGCCGGCGCTCGGCGGCGTCGGCTGCGGATACGCCACCGCCATCGTCATGTGGTTCGAGGCGGGGGTGATGCTGCTCGTGGTCCGCAGCCGCGCGTTCCGGTCGAGTGGCCTGTTCGAGCGCTTCTCCTGGCCGGACCGCGCGCGCATCGGCGCGCTGATCCGCCTTGGCCTGCCCATCGGCCTGACGGCGTTCTTCGAGATCGCCGCGTTCTCCATGGTCACCTTGCTGATCTCGCGGTTCGGCGCCGAGGTGGTGGCCGGGCACCAGATCGCCATGATGACCAACGGCGTCGCCTTCATGGTGCCGTTGGGGGTCGGCATGGCCGCCACCATCCGGGTGGGGCACGAGATCGGTGCGGAGCGGCCGGCGGGCGCGCGGCGAGCCGCGGCCGCCGCGATGCTCGCGTCCCTCGGGTTCGCGCTGTGCGCCGCCGCGGTCCTGGTGGTGGCCGGCGATTCCATCGCTGCCCTGGCGTCGCGCGAGCGGGAAGTCGCGGCGCTGGCGTCGCGGTTGATCGGCATCGTTGCCCTGTACATCTTCGTGGACGCCGCCCAGGCCACCGCCATCGGCGCGCTGCGCGGCTACAAAGACACGCGCGCACCCATGATGATTGCGCTGTTCGGCTACTGGGGCGTCGCGCTCCCCGTCGGCGCGGCGCTGGGCTTCGGCTGGATCGGCCCCGGTTTCGGCATCTACGGGTTCTGGGCGGGCCTCGCCACCGGTCTCGCGACGGTGGCCGCGCTCCTCGCCCGCCGGCTATGGCGGACGGCGCGCCGCTACGGGTGATGCGCTGGGACGGGCTCGACGGTCCGGTCATGGCACGCGCTCGCCGCTTTTCCATCGAACCCGCGTCAGCGTAAGCTGGTTCGACAGGTGCCTGCAGGCGCCCGGCTGGAGGAATCGATGGACATCAGACGGATGGCGGCGCCGCTCGGCGCCATCGTCGACGGCGTGGACGTGCGGCACGTCGGCTCCTCGCCAGTGGTCCGAGCTGAACGAGCTGTTCTGCCGCCACCACGTGCTGGTGTTTCCCGCGCAGACTCTGACGCCGGAGCAGCAGATGGCGTTCGCCGCTCTCTGGGGAGAGCTGGTACGACATCCCTACGCGGGCCTCGGCGACCATCCCGAGATCATCGAGCTCAGCAATCGCGGCAAGCCGCGCGACGTCAACCAGCACTGGCACTCCGACATGACCTACCAGGAGTGCCCGCCGAAGCTCACCATGCTGTACGCGCCGGCAGGCGCCTGAGCTCGGCGGTGATACCGCGTTCGCGAACCAGATTCTCGCGTATGGGAGCTGTCCGACGGGCTGCGTGCGGTGGTGGACGGGCAGCGGGCCGTGCACAGCGCGGCGGGTCTCGCCGCCCTTTACGGCGCAGACCAGGGCGAGGCGCCGCGGGCGGAGCATCCGGTGGTGCGGACCCACGACGAAAGCGGCGAGCGGGCGCTGTACGTCTGCCGCGCCTTCACCGACCGCTTCGTCGGCTGGCGGCGGGAAGAGAGCCAGTCGCTTCTCGAGTACCTCTACCAGCACTCGGTGCGCCCCGAGTTCCAGGCCCGCCACCATTGGCGGGCGGGCGATCTGGTGATGTGGGACAACCGGTGCCTGCTGCACTTCGCCGTGCACGACCACGGCGACGAGCCGCGGGTGATCCACCGCGTCCAGGTCGCCGGCCCGCGACCGCGTAGCTACGGCCGGTAGTCCATGTCCGCTGCTACAGGGCCGGGCGCCGCAGACGGCGAGCCTGCCACCGCTCGGTTACGCCTACCTCTGGCAGAGAGCCTGGCCCATCATCCTGGCGAACAGTGCCGTCCCGCTGCTCGGCCTGACCGACACCGCGGTGATCGGCAACGTCGGCACCCTGCCTCAGCTCGGCGCCATCGCGCTGGGTGCGCTGATCTTCAGCTTCACCTACTGGGGATTCGGCTTTCTGCGTATGGGCACCACCGGATTCACGGCCCAGGCGGCCGGCGCCGGAGACGAGGCGGAGGTGCGGGCGACCCTGGGCCGGGCACTGATGATGCGGGCGCCCTGGGCGTGACTGCTGATCGCCCTGCAGTGGCTGATCGCGGCGCTGGCTTTTGGCTGCTCGGCGCCAGCGAGGACGTGGAGTCGGCTTGCCGCCGGCTACTTCCACCTGCGCATCTGGGGCGCCCCGGCCGTGCTCGGCACCTACGCACTGATGGGCTCGCTGATCGGCCTCGGCGCCAGCCGCGAGCTGTTGCGCACCCAGCTTCTGCTCAATGGCGTGAACGTGGTGCTCGACGTGCTGTTCGCCGGCGTGTTGGGCTGGGGCGCGAAAGGCATCGCGCTCGGCACCGCGCTGGCCGAATGGACGGCTGTGATCTACGCCGGCTGGCTCGTCTACCGGCTGCTGCGCGCGCGGCGTACCGATACGGCACCGTTCTGGCCGTGGGCGCGCATTCGCGATCGCGACAGGCTCTATCACACCCTCGGCGCGAACTCCGACATCCTGGTCCGCACGCGCTTCTGCTGTTCTCCTTCGCCTGGTTCACCAATCAGAGCGCGACGCTTCGGCGACGCCGTGCTCGGCGCCAATCACGTGCTGCTGCAGCTGGTCTCGTTCAGTGCGTTCTTCCTTGACGGCTACGCCTTCGTCGCCGAGTCCCTGGTGGGCGAGGCCGTCGGCGCCCGGCAGCGTGCACGGCTGGTGCTGGCGGTGCGCCGCTCCACCCGGCTCGCCGGGGTCACGGCCGCGGCGCTCGCGCTGGCGATTGCGGTGTTCGGCGCACTGCTGATTGGTCGCCTGACGGACATCGGCGCGGTGCGTGCGACCGCGGTGGACGCGCTGCCGTGGGCGGCCCTGTACGTGTTGTGCTCGTTCCCGGCGTTTCAGCTCGACGGCATCTTCATCGGCGCCACCCGCACCCGGGAGATGCGGAACGCTTCGCTGCTGTCGGCTCTCGCGTTCCTGCTCGCCTGGTGGCTGCTGGCGCCGCGGTTCGGCAACGACGGCCTGTGGTGGGCCTTCATCACCTTCGTGGTCATGCGTGCGCTCGCGCTGCTGATCTACTATCCGCGGCTGCTGCGCGGTGCCGAGCCGCGCCCGGCGCAGCCCGCATTGGACTGACGTCGTCCCGGCGGCTAACGTACCGAGCCCGGCCTGTCGTCTTCGACGGGCGCTGACGGAGTGGGGCGACCGCCATGGCCATCGAGATCAGACCCGCCACCGACGTCGAGATGAAGCAGCTCGGGCTGCTGACGGGCTACGTCTACGGTGGCGCGTTCGGCGACGGCGAGGACAACCTGCCCGCCGTCAGCAACCGCGCCGAGTGGACTCTGTGCGCGTTCGACGGCGCCCGGATGGCCACAAGCTATGCGGTCATCCCGTTCACCATGCGGGCCAACGGCAAGGCCATGGCCATGGGCGGCGTGTCGGTGGTGGGGACCTTGCCCGAGTATCGCCGTCAGGGCTTGCTGCGGCGCATCACCACCTTGTCGTTCGAACGCATGCGTGAGGCCGGCCAGTCGGTGGCCGCGCTGTGGGCGTCCCAGGCCGCCATCTATCAGCGCTACGGCTACAGCCGCGGCTCGCTGCTGTGCCAGTACCACCTGGACAGCGCCGACGCCGCGCTGATGGTTGCCCCGCCGTCGGAGCTTGCGGTGACGCGTCACGCCGTCGTGGAGGCGTTCGACGTCATGCGTGAGGTCTACCGCGAGTTCATCGCCCCGCGTGCACTGTATCTGCATCGGGCGAAGCCGCTGTGGCAGGCGGGCGTGCTGCGCCAGGACGCCGACGGACCGGTGCACGTGGCCGTCTGCCGGGACGGCCAGGGCGAGCCGCGCGGCTACGTGGCCTACACCCTGCGAGCCAACAGGATCGATCACCCGACCCGCGCCCAGGAGCTGGTGGTGCGGGATCTCTGCTGGCTCGACGTGGGCGCTTACCGGGCGCTCTGGGAGTTCCTCGGTCGCCACGATCTGGTGGGCAGGATCGCCTGGCGCAATGCCCCCGCCGACGATCCGACGCCGGAGCTGCTGGTCGAGCCGCGGCTGCTCCGCCGGCAGACGGCCGAAGGCGTCTGGTTCCGGGTGGTGGACGTCGAGCAGGCGCTCGCGGCGCGCGGCTACGATGCCGACGCGGAAGTCGTGCTCGGCGTCCCCGCGGACCGCGAGACGCCCTGGAACCAGGGCAACTACCGGCTGACTGTCAGCGGCGGCGAGGCGACGGTCGCGCGCACCACGGCGCGCGCCGAGCTCACCGTGCCGATCAAGGCGCTGGCCAGCGCGTTCAGCGGCTTTCAGCACCTGCGCACGCTCGCCAACTGGGGCCTGGTGGGCGGCAGCGACAGCGCCGTCGCCCGGGCAGACCGGCTGTTCGCCACCCGCTATCTGCCACACTGCCCGGATCACTTTTAGCCTTCGCAGGCCAAAGGACGTGGCCCCGCCGGAAGCCACGTAACAGCATGCGGCGGGCGGTCAGGAAATCGCCATCACCAGATGGTTGGTAGGACCTCAGTCTCGCGCAGCTTCTCGTCATAGGTGACAAGCGGGACGGCTCGAAGCAGTGCGGTCGCCGCGATCAACCGATCCACAGGGTCGCCGCCGAACGCGTCGCCGAATTGACCTGCGCGCTCGACAATATCGTCGGTCAGAGGTTCGAGACGATACTCCGGAAGCCTGCGCACGCCGGCGAACCACTCTGCCACCGTGATCTTGAAGCGCAGGCGTCCACGCCGCTCGAGAGTTGCGATCTCGAAGAACGAAATACTCGAAACCAGAAGCTCGTTGCGCTTGCCGTGTTGCTCCAGCGCCTGGCGGGCCTTGCGCGAGAACTTTTGTTTTTCGTCGTTGACCCACCACACCAGGACATGGGTGTCGAGGAGGATCACTGGTCCACCGACCATTCCTCAGGCGCGTGCGCAGGCTCTGTGGGTAATTCGTAGTGCACCACGGCTCCACGTTGACGATGAGGTCATTGCCGTCCCGATCGAGGGAACCGACCAGCGCCAGTTCGGCCACTCGAGCGGGCTCCGGACCGGCCGCCACCGTGCCGGCAGCGGTCGCGACACCGGCGGCCGAGAGAGCCTGCGGGAGACTGCTGGCGAGCCCAGCGCGCAAACGGCGCGTGTCGGCATCGTCCGTCAGCACCTGAAAAGGTTGCGTGTCCACTCGATCGGCAGCCACGAGTTCCGGCGCCGGCTGGTGCGACAACAGCAACGCCACGGCGGCAGCGGCGAGAGCGGCAGCGGTACCGGCCGCGACGGCGACAGCGCGAAGCTTCCGCCGCGGCCGGACCGGCGCGGCCGCGGCCGGGTCGCTGCGTTCCGGCGCACGGTCCGGCGCGACTCCGGCCTGCCCGACGTCAGCAACCAGGCGGTATCCCCGCTTCGGGATCGTCTCGATGTAGGGCCGGCCATCGAACGTTTTTCGGAGAATGGAGATTGCGCGGGACAGGCTCTCGTCGGCGCCGAAGCGCTCGCGCCAGACGGTGTCGACCAGCTCGCTGCGCGTCACCACCTCGCCCTGTCGACGGGCCAGCATGCACAGCACATCCATCACCTTGGGCTCGATACGGCTGTCGCCGTGCCCGCCGGAGATTACCCCCCGCGCTGGCTGCACCACGTACTCGCCGATGCGGATGGGCACATCGACTGCGGGGCTGTCTGGATCCATTGATGATGTCGGCAGTCTGCTCGCGTTTTGAGTATACCGGCCGCCGCCGGGGAGGCGATGCCGGATTTCCTGCAACCCCTGCTATGATTCGGCCCTCGCGGCGCAGAGGGGGAAGAGATGGCGATCGATTTTACGTTCTCCGAGGAAGTGGAACAGGCGCGCGACGTCATCCGCGACTTCATGGAGAACACCGTGAAGCCACGGATGGGCGAGCTGCGGGCGGCAAAGCGTCGCGCGACGAGTGGCGCGACGCCATCCAGGATCTGCGTGAAGCGGCCGCGAGGAGCGGGGCGTCTGGTGCCCGCACATGCCGAAGGACGTAGGCGGCATGGGGCTCGGCATCACCGCAGTGGCGGCGGTGTCGGCGGAGGCGGTGAAGTATCCGTTCGGTCCGTACATCATCAACTGTCAGGCGCCGGACGAGGGCAACATGCACACCATGCTGCACTTCGCGACGGCCGAGCAGAAAGAGAAGTACCTGATGCCCCTCATCGAGGGGAAGATGCGGTCCTGCTTCTCCATGACCGAGCCGGAGGTAGCCGGCTCCGATCCCACCCAGATCCAGACCACCGCCGTCGAGGACGGTGACGAGTGGGTGATCAACGGCCACAAATGGTTCACCTCCGGCGCGCAAGGGGCCGACTTCGCCATCGTCATCGCCCGCACCGATCCCGACGCATCGATTCCCGCAGGCGCGCAACTCCGCCTTCATCGTGCCGACGCGACGCGCCCGGCTTCGAGATCGTCCGCGACGTGCAGACCATGGGCGGCGGCGGCGGCCATCCGGAGATCCGCTACAACGACGTGCGCGTGCCGAAAGAGAACATGCTCGGCCGCCGCGGCGGCGGCCACGAGCTCGGCCAGGTGCGCCTCGGCCCGGCGCGGCTCGCCCACTGCATGCGCTGGATCGGCCAGATCGAAACGGCGCTGGAGATGCTGGTGGACCGGGCGCAGAAGCGCTACGCCCATGGCTCGCTGCTCTCCGAGAAGGGCAGCATCCAGAACATGATGGCCGAAAGCGCGCTGGAGCTGTACGGCGTCCAAGCTGATGGTGCTGCACGCCGCCTACAAGATCGAGAACGGCATGGAGTTCCGCGCCGAGGTCTCCATGGCCAAGCACCACGTGGCCAACACGTTGTGGAAGGTGGTCGACCGCGCGCTGCAGGTGCACGGCGCGCTCGGCTACTCCAACGACTCGCCGCTGGCGCAGATGCTGATCAACGCCCGCTGGTCGCGCATCGCCGACGGCGCCGACGAGGTGCACCTGATGCGCATCGCGGAGATGGTCATGCGTTCCTACAACGAGACCGGCTCGGTCAACCGGGCGGTGGGAGAGCTGCCGCTTTAACCGCGCCCGCAGACCGGCGCAGTGGACCCATCGATCGACACCGCGGCGACGCCGGAGCAGAAAATGTGCGCCCCGACTTGTCCGCAGCAGGGCGTCGAAGCGTTCGGCTATCGCCAGGAGCTGAAACGCTCGCTCGGCCTCGGCGATCTGCTGATCTACGGCCTCATCTTCATCGTGCCGGGTGCGCCGATCTCGGTATTCGGCATCGTCTTCAATGCCAGCGCCGGGCATGGTGCCCCTGGTCTATCATGGTCGGGCTGGTGGCGATGCTGTTCACCGCGTCGAGCTACGTGACCATGTCGCGCGCCTATCCCATCTCCGGCTCCGTGTACGCCTATGCCGGCCGCGCCATCGGCCAAAGCGTCGGCTTCCTGGCCGGCTGGATCATGCTGCTCGACTACCTGTTCCTGCCGACGTTGATCTACATCCTGTGCGCCGTCGCCGTTCACGCCGTGGTACCCGAGGTACCGAAAACCGCTCTGGATCGTCGCCTTCGTGCTGGTCAACACCGTGATCAGCATGCGCGGCATCGAGACCACGGCGCGGATGAGCATGCTGCTGCTCGGCTTTCAGCTCGCCGGCCTGGTCGCCTTCCTGGTCATGGCGGCGATCGCGCTGGCGCACGGCACCGCGGGCGCGCACCTGTCGACTGAAACCGTCTGTTCAATCCGGCGGTCGGCAAGCCCGAGCCTCATCTTCGGCGCGTTGTCGCTGGCTGTGTTGAGCTTCCTCGGGTTCGACGCGATCTCGACGTTGGCCGAGGAATCGAAGGGCGGGGCGAAGGCAGTAGGGCGCGCCACGTTTCTCTCGCTGCTCTCACTGCGGGCATCTTCATCGTCCTGACCTATACGGCATCGCTGTTCGTGCTCGACCAGACGCGGTTTCCCGCCAGGTGAACGTACCGAGGCCGCCTTCTACGACATCGCGCTGCTGGTGGGCGGCAGTTGGCTGAAGTGGGTTCTGACCGTGCCCGGCGTGCTGTTTGCCGGGCTACCGGGCGCGCTGGCCGCCCAGGTGGCCACCACCCGGCTGCTCTTCAGCATGGCGCGGGACGCGCGGCTGCCGAAGACCCTCGCCCACGTGAGCGCGACCCACCAGGTGCCGGACCGCGCCGCGCTGCTGGTGTCGACGGTCACCCTGACCCTCGGCGTGCTGCTGGCAGACCGGCTGGAGCTTCTGACCTCCATGGTCAACTTCGGCGCGCTGTCCGGATTCCTGCTGCTGCACGTGTCGGTGGTCGCGCACACGCTGAAGACCCAACGACCGCCTCCGCTCCCGACCGGAGCCAGGCAGCGGTGGCGACCGATCGCCAGCGCCGCGGTCGGCTTCCTGATCATCGGCTACGTGATCGTCAACCTGAACGGGACCGCCAAGCTGGTGGGCTTCGCCTGGCTCGCGGTGGGTGCGGATGCTGCTCGCCCGCACCCTGCGAGCCGGCAACCCGTAGGAGCGATCTCCGGAACGCGACCGACGCCTCCAGCCGGCGAGCGCGTGGCAGCCGATCCCCGTCAGTTCCCCTCGAACTTGGGCGGACGTTTGTCGACGAACGCCTGGGCGGCGCGCGCGTGGTCCTCGGTCATCATGGTACGCACCATGTGCTCCGCCTCCAGGTCCATCACCTGGGCGAGGCTCGCCTCGTCGGCGGCGTTGAGATTTCGTTTCATGTAGCCGATGGCGATGGTGGGCAGCGCGGCGAGGCGTTCCGCAAGACGCCGCGCTTCCGCCTCGAACGATTCCGGGGGCCAGGCGTAGTTCACGAGGCCGACGGCCGCTGCCTCTTCGCCGCTGATCACGTCGGACAGGAAGTACAGCTCGCGGGCTTTCGCGGCGCCCACCAGACGCGGCAGGAACCAGGAGCCGCCGTAGTCGCCCGAGGCACCGATCCTGGCGAAGGCCGTGGTCAGCTTGGCGGTGGTGACCGCGACCCGCAGGTCGCATGCCAGCGCCAGGCTGAGACCGGCGCCGGCCGCCGCTCCCGGGATAATAGCCAGAGTGGGCTTCGGCATCTCATGGAGCAGGCGGGAGAGCTCCATGCCGGCGCGCAGTCCGTGCATTCGCGTTTCCGGGCTCACCCGCTCGCCGCCGGAGCGCGCCTGCGCCGCCCGGGCCTGGCCCTTGACGTCGCCACCCGCGCAGAAAGCGCCGCCGGCTCCGGTGATCACCACGCAACGTACGGCCGGATCGGCGGCCAGCCGCGCTACGGCGTCCGTCATGGCCGACATCATCGCCCCGCTCATGGCGTTGCGCGCCTGGGGGCGGTTCATGGTCAAGGTGGCGATGCCGCCTGTCGTGGTTCGAGCAGTTCGTCGGTCATGGGATTTCCTCAGGTACGGGGTTACCGGCAGTCGGCAGAGCGACCTATTGCACGCCGTACACCCGGGCGGCGTTGTCGTGCAGCAGCTTGCCGATGGTCTGCGGCGGCAACCCGCCGAGCGCCTCGTTCGCGTACTCGCGCGGATGCTTGGCGATGGTAGCGGGGCCCGGCGACATGGACGTCGGGTGCGGGAAATCCGTCTCGTACATGAGGTTATCGGGATAAAGCTCCGCAGCGCGCGCGACCATATCCCGCTCGAACCAGAAGCAGGCGTAGATCTGGCGGCGGAAGTAATCGCTCGGCAGCAGCTCGTACTCCGGATGCTCGATCGCCACCCCGGCGTTGTGCCATTGCCAGTCCAGCGACTCCAGCAGGCTCGGCACCCAGCCGACGCCGCTCTCTACCGACACGAAATCGAGCTCGGGAAAGCGGTGGCAGACGCCGCCGCAGATGATTTCGCTGATGCCGAGGCTGTTGCCGATGAACGCCAGCGCCGAGACGCGTGCGAAGTTCGCCTTCGTGCCCAGGCTTTTGCCGCGTTTCGAGGTGAACTCGCCCTCGCGCACGCCGAGCGCCGCCTGCCCGCCGATGTGAAAGCTGATCGGCAGCGACAGCGCAGTGGCTGCCGTCCAGATGGGGTCCCAGTGCCGGTCGGCGAGCGGCGGCTGGCCGAAGTCCTGGGGCTGGCTGGGAAACAGCACAGAGCGATGGCCGAGCCCGGCGCAGCGCTCGATTTCCGCGACCGCGGCGGCCACCTCCCAGAACGGCAGCGCGCACACCGGCAGCAGACGGGCCGGATCGGCGCTGGCCCACTCGGCGAGAAAATCGTTGTAGGCGCGCACGCACGCGAGCTTCAGCGCCTCGTCCTCCATGCTGAGAAAGTTCTGGGAGCCGAAGCCGCCGACGTTGGGTAGAGCACCTGCGCGTGGATGCCCTCCCGGTCCATGTGGGCCAGACGCGCCTTCGCATCGTAGGCGCTCGGATCGATCTCGTCGTAGGTGGGCGGAAACTCGTTCGGCGGATGACCGTCGTAGCCGGCGAGCGATACCGCGCCCTGGCGCCAGCGCCCGTTTGCCGTTGATGACCCAGAAGTCACGACCCTTGATGCGCTCGACGTGAGGTACCTGGTCGCGCCATTGGCCGGCACCCGCGACGTCCACAGGTCCGCCGGCTCGGTGACGTGGGTGTCGACATCGATGACGGCATGCTCGGCAAACAGCTCCATGGGGTCTCCTCTGGCCTCTGCCGCGAAGGCTTCAGCCCGCGAACGCGCTGAGATAGAGATCGGCGAAATTGGCTGCGAAGAACTTGTCCCGTCAGCCTCGGAAAGCCGCGCGGTGGTACGGGTGAAGCGGCCGATGGGATCCCTGCCGCCCTCGGCGTGCGGGTAGTCCGAGGAGAACAGATACAGCTCGGCGCACGACTCGCTGACGAGCTGGCCCACGTCCTCGAAGGGATAGGGCGTGAAGCGCAACTGGCTGGCGATCTGCTCCGACGGCCGCCGCTGCATGCGGGCGAGCTGCGGCTCGGACCGCGACCAGATGTTCACCGCGTGATCGAGGCGGCGGATCATGTCCGGCACCCAGCCGGCGCCGATCTCGATGATGCCGCCTCTGAGGCCGCGATGGGCTTCCAGCACGCCGTCGAGGACCAGCGCCGAGACGAAGCGCTGGGCCGCGAAATGGATCACCGTGAGATCCTTGCTGCCGATCACCTCGGCGCCGCCGCGGGCGCTCACGGTATCCGGCCGGCCGTCGTTCAGCCACTCGTCGCCGATGCCGAGCGGGGCGCTGCCGACGTGCAGAATGAATGGGATTCGCGCTTCCGCCAGGCTTGCCCAGATCGGCTCGTGGGCGAGGTGCCCGGGAGAACGCCCTCCGGGCGCATCCGCGGCAATCCAGACGGCGCCGAGACCGAGACGCTTCACCTGCTCGATTTCGGCCAGCGCCCGTGCGACGTCCTGCAGCGGCACCATGGCGACGCCGATGAGCCGATCGTCCGCGCCGCAGAACTCGGCCATGGCGCGATTGTGGGCAGCGGCCGCGCCGTAGGCGACGTCGTCGTCCGCCGCGGCGAAGATCAGCCGCGCACAGAACGACGAGAACACCACCTGGCGGCGAAAACCAAGCAGGTCGAGCGCGCTGACCACGCTCCCGCGCCGTCGAAGGCGCCGAGCGCATCGTGCCACTTCGGCCCCCGGATCAACCCGTCGCCGAGGGCGGTGAGCCTCGCCACCGTGTCGGGGCCGTGGCCCCTGCGGCCGGCGTAGCGATCCGGATCGAACTGACCGGTGAGCGCGGCGGTGAGGTCCGGCAGCCGCTCGCGCACCGCTGCCTGCGCATGGGCAGTCAGAAAATCCGGCAGCTCCATGAGGTGGCTGTCGGCATCGTTGATCACTCGGTCGCCGGCGTAGCTCATGATGCGGATGCCCAAGTCGGACTTACCATCCTCGCGCCCGCGCGGCCGGGGTGCAACCGATGAATGAGCGGACGCCGGGCGGCTTGGTCGATCGGCAATGGCAGCTTGATCGAAGGCAGCGACCAGAGGAAGCTACGGCGACACCTGTCACGGGGACCGTGTCGATGTCGATGAGTTGTCGCATAGATCCGGAGCTCGGGATCGTCTACACGACGCTGATAGGAAAGGTGTCGACACCAGAGGTCATAGAGACGCTCCGGCGCGTGATCGACAGCCCAGACTATCGGCCGGGCCTGGACGGGCTGGTCGACCTGCGAGAAAGCCGACACGCGCCCAAGAGCGACGAAATCCGCGAGGTCGCCAGCATCATGGTCAATCATCACGAGCAGATCGGCCACTCCAGGTCCGCGCTCGTGGTCGCTTCGGACCTCGGCTACGGTCTTGCCCGGATGTATCAGGCGATCGCTGAGGGCTCGTCCATCGAAACGCACATCTTCCGGGACATGGACGAGGCGCGTCACTGGCTGGGGCTACCGCCCCTCAGCGGCGACCTTCAGGCCGGGGCCGGGTAGCGGGCGGCGCTCTGCTGCAGGCGGCGGATCCGATCCACCTCGCCGAGCAGCTCCGGGAAGGGAGGGAAGTTGAAATCCCGCTCGAGGAGCGTTGGCAGCGGCCCCCAGGTTGCGTAGGCGGTGCGCAAGAGGTCCCACACCGGCTCGATAACGGCCGTGCCGTGGGTGTCGATTCTGATATCGGGCGCCTCCACATAGTGGCCGGCCACGTGCAGGTAAACGCTTCGGCGGCCGTCGATTCCCGCCAGGAACTGGTAAGGGTCGTAGCCGAAGTTGATGCTGTTCACGTAGATGTTGTTGACGTCGAGCAGCAGATCGCAATCCGCCTCCGCGAGCACCGCGTTGACGAATTCCAGCTCCGACAGCTCCTGCCCCGGGGCGGCATAGTACGAGACGTTCTCGATACCGAGGCGGCGTTCGAGGATGTCCTGGGCCTGGCGGATGCGGGCAGCGACATGGCGCACTGCCTCCTCGGTGAACGGGATCGGCATCAGGTCGTACAGATGCCCCTTGTCGTCGCTGCAGTAGCTCAGGTGCTCCGTGTAGTAGAGCGCGTCGTGGGTGTCCAGGAAGTCTCGGACAGCCCGCAGGAAAGGGACGTCCAGCGGCGCCGGGCTGCCCAGTGACAGGGACAGTCCGTGACACACCAGGGGGATCCGTTCGGCAATGGCGCGAAACTGGCGCCGGAACCGACCGCCGATGCCGATCCAGTTCTCCGGTGCGACCTCCATGAAGTCCACCGCGCCGTCGTCCATGGCGGCGAACTCGCCGAGCAGCGCCCGCCGCAGGCCGAGCCCGGCGCCCAGCACGGCGCTCGGCGGAGGAACCGGCAGAACGTCGTCGGCCGACACCGCGTTCATTTCACCATGACCCGGTCGTGACCCGGCCGATCCAGTAATCGGCACTTCAGGAGCTTCATGTCGTTCTCCTCCGGTTGGGGAACGGGGTCGGATCGACGATCCGGCCCCGGGCCACGACAGCCGTCAGTGGACGGGAACCTCAGCCCTCGTCGCTGTCGTCGTCGGAATGCACGTGGGCGCCCTTGCCCTCGCCGCAGCTGCCTTCGCCGCACTTGCCTTCACCGCACTTGGCTTCGGCACTCATTCCGGCCGCGTGCACGTGGGCGCCCTTGCCTTCGCCGCAGCTACCTTCGCCGCACTTGCCTTCGCCGCACGTGGCCTCATCGTCCCCCTTGGCCAACAGGTAGCCGCCTTGCAGGTCGGCGGTGACGAACAGCGGCTGGTCGTCCGCCTGCGCCAGGCCGGCCAGGCTCAGGGTGCCGACAAAGGCCGAGCCGGCGAGGACGGCCAGGTGTTTGCGACTGTTGCTCAGTTTCATGGTGTTCTCCGTTGTTATGTCATCGGAATCAGGCGGACCGATTCGATCGCATCGTTCACTCACCGGATGGCCCGCCAGGCTCCGGTGTAGACTCTCGAGCGCGGTCCAGGAACTGCATGACCCGCTCGACGAACTCGGGTGTCACGGGCTCCGCCACCCGCCACGGGCGCGCGCGCAGCGAATCCACGAGGGTTGTCAGTTGCCGCAGGAAGCGTCTGCAGTGAATGCAGAATGAGTTGCTCATGTCCCTGGCCCCGGTATCGGGACCACCTCCTCCCATGACGAGTGGTGACGGCTCGTTCGCGCCTTAGGACCGCGGGATTGTGCACGAGTTCGTTATTGCCCACCCGATTTGGGTATGATCCGCCCCGGTGGGCGGAGGCCGATCTGCCGCCGGGACAGACCAGGGGGATCCAGTGTCAGAGCGGGCGGACTTCTATCCGAAGCCGAGGGTGCTCGGCAGCGTCCTCATCCTGATGGGTGTGGGGTTGTCGACCGGCGGTGCGCTGTTGCTGGCGCGGGGCGGATCCCCTTACTACCTGCCGGCGGGTCTGGCGCTGGCGGCCAGCGGCTACTTCACCTTCCGCGGCCGGCCACTCGGCGGCGCGATCTACGGCTGGCTGCTCCTTGCAACGGTTGCATGGGCGCTAGCGGAAGTCGGGCTGGACGGCTGGGCGCTCATGCCGCGCATCGTCCTGTTCGCGGTTCTGGGGCTGTGGTTTCTGCTGCCGCGCGCTCACCGCGGCCTGGTGCAGGGTCCGCCCCGTTCGCTGCTCCGCTCCGGCGCCACGCGGGCGATCGTGGCGGGCATCGCCCTTTCCATCGTCGTTCTGCTGCTGTCCGGGCAACCGTCCTACCGCGGCGAGCCGCCGGCGGGGCTCGGAGCCGGAGCCGTGCACAATCCCACGGGAGAGTGGGCCGACTATGGCGCGACCAGGGCCGGCACCCGGTTCGCGCCCCACGACGAGATCAACCGTAGCAACGTGACCCGCCTGGAACGCGCCTGGGTATACCGCACCGGCGTTGCGGGCACGTTCAAGGCGACGCCGCTGCAGGTGGGCGACACCCTGTATCTGTGCGCGGGCGCGAACGTCGTCATCGCGTTGGATGCCGAGAACGGCCAGCAGCGCTGGCGATACGATCCGCACAACCAGGCGAAGTTCGGGTTCTGGGATACCTGCCGGGGGGTGAGTTATTATCGGGTTCCTGCGCCAGGCGGGGACGGAGGTATCGCGGCCGGGAGGCCGCTCCCACAGGAACAGGGAGGCATCGCGGCCGGGAGGCCGCTCCCACAGGAAGAGGGAGGTATCGCGGCCGGGAGGCCGCTCCCACAGGAACAGGGAGGCATCGCGGCCGGGAGGCCGCTCCCACAGCAGGAGGCGGCGTGCGCCGAGCGCGTGTTCACGGCTACCACGGATGCCCGTCTGATTGCTCTGGACGCGCGCACCGGCGAGCGCTGCGCGGGCTTCGGCAACGCCGGTGAGGTCAGCCTGCTCGCCGGCATGGGTCAGGTCGAGCCGGGCTTCTATTTCGTGACGTCGCCGCCAACCCTGTCCCGCAATACGCTGGTGCTGGGCGGCTGGGTCGCCGACAACCAGCAGACCAGCGAGCCGTCGGGGGTGGTCCGCGGTTTCGATCCGGTCACCGGTGAGCTGAAGTGGGCGTGGGATCTCGGCGACGAGGCGCGCACCGGGCTGCCGCCGCAAGGCGAGACCTTCACCCGAGGCACGCCGAACGTGTGGAGCCTGATGAGCGCGGACGACGAGCTGGGACTAGTTTACGTGCCCACCGGCAACGCGACACCCGATTACGTGGGCGGCCACCGTAGCGCCGCCATGGACCGATACTCGAGCTCGGTGGTGGCCCTCGACGGCGACACCGGCCAGGTGCGCTGGCACTTCCAGACCACGCACCACGACATCTGGGACTACGACGTGCCTTCCCAGCCCACCCTGGTGGACGTGCCGGTGGACGGCACGGTGCGCAAGGCCGTGCTGGTGCCCACCAAGCGGGCCCAGCTCTTCATGCTCGACCGGGAGACCGGCAAGCCGCTCGCGGCGGTCACCGAGCGGCCCGTGCCGCAGACGGACGTGGAAGGCGAGTGGACCACGGCGACCCAGCCGTTCTCCACCGGGTTGCCGGCGTTCGACCGCGGCGTGCTCCGCGAAGCGGACATGTGGGGCATGACGCCGTTCGATCAGCTCGCCTGCCGTCTCGCGTTCCGCGCGCTCCGCTACGAGGGTCCGTTGACCCCGCCGTCGCTCGGCGGCAGCCTGCTCAACCCGGGCGTTGCCGGCGGCATGAACTGGGGCAGCATCGCGGTGGACGAGGTCAACGATCTGGCGGTGGTGAACGTCATCCATCTGCCGATGACGGTCACCTTGATTCCCCGGGAGCGGCTGACCGCAGACACGCAATTCGGCGTCGGCGGGCGCCAGGCAGGCACCCCGTACGGGGCGGTGAGCATGCCGTTCTTCTCGCCGTTGTTCGCGCCGTGCCTCTCCCCGCCCTACGGCGAGATGGCCGTGATCGACCTCACCACCCGCAAGCTCGTGTGGCGGCGCCCGGTGGGCACGGCCCGGGATCTGGGGCCGCTCGGCATGGCCAGCCATCTGCCGCTGCCCATGGGGGTGTTCATGCGTGCCGGTACCCTGGTGACCGGCGGCGGGCTGATCTTCACCGCCGGTGTTGCCGATCGGCGGCTGCGGGCCATGGACGAGCTGTCCGGTGAGGAGGTCTGGTCGGACGACATTCCCGCTACCGCCGAGGCGACGCCGATGAGCTACGTGAGCCCGCAGTCGGGCAGACAGACGGTGCTCGTGACCTTACCGGCGTCCCGTGGGCTGACCATCGGCCACGACGGCGGCAGCGCGGACGGTGCACAGACGGAGGGCGGGTACGTCATCGCCTACCGCCTGCCGTTGGACTGAGCGATGTCCGTCGTTGTCTGGGATCATCCGGATCCGTTCGTTCTGCCGCTGACGGTGGGCGACGCCGACATCGACTCGTACGGCCACGTCAGCAACGTCGTCTACGTGCGCTGGCTCACGGAATGCGCCTGGGCACACGCGGCGGCCCTCGGTTTGCCCGAGGAGGCCTGCGTGGCGCTTCGCCGCGGCATGGCGGTGCGCACCCTTCGGGTCGATCTGCTCGCCGCCGCGTATCTCGGCGACGAGCTGCTGGTGGGCGACTGGGTGTCCTCCAACGACGGACGGCTGAGGGCCGCGCGGGTCTTCCAGATCGTCAATCCGGCGAGCGGGGTGACCCTGCTGCGCGGCCACGTCGACTACGTCTGCATCAACCTGGACAGCGGCCGTCCGACCCGCATGCCGGAGGAATTCGTGCGCCGTTACGCCGTCACCTTGCGCTGAGCCCCGAGGGCGTGACGCGCGATGGCGTCCGCAATTTGCTGGTGGAGCTCCACCGGAAGGTCGTGGCCCATGCCCTCGATCACCATGAGCTCGGCGCCGGGAATGGCGGTGGCCGTGTCCTTACCGCAGGCCAGCGGCACCAACGGGTCGTCGGCGCCATGGATGACCAGGGTCGGCACCTCGAGGCGCTCCAGGCGATGCCGGCGGGTGCCGACGGCGGCCATGGCGGCGGCCATCTGCCGGGCCACGCCGGCAGGATCGAACGCCCGGTCGTAGTCGGCGGCAGCCCGTTGCCGCAGCCGCTCCGGATCCGCCGGATAGCCCGGGCTGCCGATCACCCGGCTGGACGTCACCGCCCGCTCCATCACTTCCTCCCGGCTCTTCGCCGGTGGCGCCTGCAGCACCGCGGCCGCGTCGGGATGGGCAGCGGGAAGCTCCGGGTCCTGGGTGGAGGACATGATCGACGTCATGGAAAGCACCCGCTCCGGGGCGTCGAGCGCCATGGTCTGAACGATCATGCCGCCGAGGGAGGCGCCGCAGATGTGCGCGCGCGGAATGTCCAGAGCGTCCAGCAGCCCGAGGCCGTCGGCGGCCATGTCGTGTAGCGTGTAGGGCACGTCGGGCGATGCGCCCTCGGCCAGCGCCGCGGCGATCGCGGCGAGGTCGGGCGGTCCAGCGCCTTCCAGGTGGCTGGAAAGGCCCACGTCCCGATTGTCGTACTTGACCACGTGCAGCCCGTGCTCGGCCAGCATCCCGCAGAAGGCGTCGTCCCAGCGGGTCATCTGCGCGCCGAGCCCCATTACCAGCAGCAGCGCCGGATCCGAGGCCTTGCCGTAGGTCTGATATTCGATCTGGATTCCGTTGGCGGTGACGTTGGGCATGGCACGGGTTCCTTTGCGGTTTTTGCAGGCGGCGTTACGTCGAACGTACCACAACCGGGCGCGCGCGCCGAAGTTGGCGTTTGCCGACGCGGTGTCCGATCATGGGGCGGACGTGGGTGCACAATCGGAGTTGACGTGGCTGACCCGAATCCGGACCCGGCGAGCGCCGACGAGCGGTCTCTGATCGACGCTGCACGCGCGCTGTGCCCGGAGCTTTTGCGCCGCAGCCGTGAGATCGACGAGCTGCGCCAGCTGCCCCAGGACCTGGCCGACCGCATGGCCGGGCTCGGCTTCTACCGCCTGGTGGTGCCGGAGGAGGTGGGGGGACTGGCGGCGAGCCCGGCGGCGTTGTGCCGGGTGTGCGAGACGCTGGCTTCGGCCAACGGCTCGGCGGCCTGGTGCGTGTTCATCGGCGCCACTTCCCAGTATCTGTTCGGTGCCGCCGAGCCCAGCCTGCTGGAGCAGCTCCTGGCGGATCCCGGCGTCATCACCAGCGGGGTCTTCGCCGACAGCGGCACGGTGCGGTTCCAGGCCCGCGACGGCGAGCCGGGATACCTGGTGAACGGGCACTGGCGCTGGGCCTCCGGCTGCCACAACGCGGCGTGGATCTCCGGCGGCATCCATGAGGTGGACGAAGCCGAGGAGCCGGTGAGCCGCGATGCGCCGTTGAGCCGGGTATTCTTCCAGCCCCGCGAGATCGACATTCTGGACAACTGGCACGTGTCGGGCCTGAAGGGCACCGGGTCCAGCGACTTCGTCGCCCGCGACGTGTGGGTGCCCGCGGACCGGGTGTGCACCGGCATCGAGCATTCCCTTCATGGCAATCACCCGATCTACCGCTTCCCGCGTTTTGCACTGCTGGGCATTCCCATAGGCGCCATCTGCCTGGGCATGGCCGGCGCGGCGCTGGCGGACGTACTGCGGGCGGCGCGGGAGAAGACCCCGCAAGGCAGCCGGCGGACGCTCGCCATGCGGGCGTCGCTGCACCGCGACGTGGCAGCGGCCGACGCGGATCTCGGCGCGGCGCGCGGCTACTTCTACCAGGCCATCGACCGGGCCTGGGCCCGGGCGCAGCGGGCGGACGCCGACCTCGAGCAACGGCGTGCCGTGCGCACGGCCAACGTGCACGCCGTGAACGCCAGCGTGCGCGTCATTGACCGCATGTATACGGTGATGGGCGGTACCTCCGTGTTCGAGACGTCGTGCCTGCAGCAGCACTTCCGCGATGTCCACGTGGCGACCCAGCACATGATGGTGGCCGAGCCGGTGATGGAGCTGGCGGGACGGGTCATGCTGGGTCTCGACGACAGCGCACCGGGGCTGTAGATGGAGACGCACTTCGGACTGGCCACTCCGGCCGCCCTGTGGGACAGCGACCTGGAGACCCGGCGGGCCATGGTCGCCGAGGCGGCGGATGCGGGATTCGATCACCTGTTCATGGCCGATCACGTGTCGTTCCGCAACGGCGCCGGCACCGACGGCTTCGTCGAGGTGGCTGCGCTGTCGCAGCTGCACCCGGCCATCGGCGTGATGATCAGCATCTATCTGCTGCCGCTCAGACACCCGCTGCCGGTGGCGCGGCAGCTCGCCACCATGGCGAGAATCGCCCCGGGACGCATGATCTTCGGGGTCGGCATCGGCGGCGACGACCGTCACGAGATCGAGGTGTGCGGCGTCGATCCGCGCACCCGGGGCGCGCGCACCAACGAGGCGCTGGAGATCATCCGGCGGCTGCTGGACGGCGAGGAAGTCAGCCACCGCGGCGCCCATTTCGTCATCGAGCGGGCCCGCATCCGGCCGCGGCCGGTTCAGCCGATTCCGGTGATCGTCGGCGGGCGCTCGGATGCCGCGCTGTCCCGCGCCGCCCGGTTCGGCGACGGCTGGATCGGCGTGTGGTGCTCGGTCCGCCGCTACCGGGAAGCGTTGGCGATCATCGACGAGCAAGCAAGCGCCGCGGGGCGGGCGCCCCGGGCGTGGCGCCACGGCTACCAGCCGTGGATCGGCGTGGACCCCGACCCGGCGCGGGCGCGGGCGGTGGTGAAGGACGGCATGGAGCGCTTCTATCATGTGCCGTTCGAGAAGTTCGAACGCTACACGCCGTTCGGCACCCCGGCGCAGGTGGCCGAGCAGCTCGCACCGTACATGGAGGCCGGTTGCCGGCTGATGAACCTGAAGGTCTGCACCCGACATCCGGAGGAAGAGGTGGCCCTCGGCGCCGAGGTGCGCCGCGCGTTGTCCGCAACGGCTTAGCCCCACTTGTGGGAGCGACCTTGTGGGAGCGACCTTGTGGGAGCGACCTCCTGGTCGCGATCCGGACTCCAGCCTCCCACACCCCCATCCCCCAACCAGGAGAACACACATGCCCGATCTGCGTTTTGGTGTCAGCTACGACTTCCGCAACCCGCCGGATTCCGCTGTGCCGGACCGGGTGCTCTACCAGGAAATCCTCGAGCAGGTGCGCTGGCTGGACGGCATCGGCGCCGACCTGGTCTGGTTCACCGAGCACCACTTCGTGGACGACGGCTACCTGCCGAGCTGGGTTCCGGTGGCCGGGGCCATGGCGTCGGTGACCGAGCGGGTACGCTTCGGCACCGACATCTGCCTGATGCCGTTCAATCACCCGGTCCGGCTGGCCGAGGACCTGGCGGTGCTGGACAACCTGTCCGGCGGACGGGTGGAGCTGGGGCTCGGCATGGGCTACGCACCCCACGAGTTCCGCGGCTTCGGCATACCGCTGAGCCGCCGGGTGTCGCTGATGGACGAGGGCATCGAGGTGCTGCAGCGCTGTTTCAGCGGCGAGCGTTTCAGCTACCACGGCAACCGCTACCAGTTCGAGGACGTGATCGTGAAGCCCGGCTACGTGCAACCGGGCGGGCCGCCGCTGTGGATCGCCGCCATGTCCGAAGCCGGTGCGCAGCGGGCCGCCCGCTACGGCACCCATTTTCTGCCCCAGGGGCTGAGACGCCGCAGCTTCGATCCCTGGGTGGCCGCGCTCGAGGCCGCCGGGCGGGATCCCGCCGATTGTCGGGTCGGCATCATCCGCAGCGTTCTGGTGACCGACGACCGCAACACCGACTGGCCGGTGGTGCGCGCGGCGGAGCGCTACCGCATGGCGCTGTATCAGCGTTTCTTCGAGGAGAGCGGCCAGGGGTTCGGCGAGCAGGGCGAACCGATTCCGCAGACCTGGATCATCGGCAGCGTGGCGCACTGCGTCGACGAGATCGAGCGCTTCGTCGACACCTTCGGCATCACCGACATCGTCACGATGGCCGTGCCGCCGGGCTTAAGGGCCGAGCAGATGGCCAGCAGCCTGGAGCGGCTGTTCAAAGAGGTGGTGCCGCGGGTCAAGGCCCGCGCTGCCGGCTGATCCCGCTGTTCAGCTCCGATAGCTCGAGTCCTGCCGATCCAGCCGCCGCAGCAGGGCGGCCCAGGCCAGCGGGCCGACGGTGCCGTCGAAGATCGCCAGACTCTGCTGGTGGGCCTTGCCGGCGGCGCCCTGGGGCGGCTGGCAGACGGCCCGGCCGCCGGCAAGCGCCCGGACCTGCATCGTGCACGCCCGTTCCAGGTAATACATGGCCATGAAGGCGTCCGCGCAGCTGGCGCCCACCGCCAGGGTGCCGTGGTTGCGCAGGATCATGCACCGGCAGTCGCCGAGGTCGGCCACCAGCCGTGCCCGCTCGTCGAGATCCAGGGCCACACCTTCATAGTCGTGGTAAGCCAGCGGGCCGAGTTGCATGGCGTGCTGGGTGATCGGCATCAGGCCGGATTCCTGAGCCGACACCGCGACGCCGTCGCTGGTGTGCAGATGCATCACGCAACGGGCATCCTCCCGGGCCAGGTGCACGGCCGAATGAATGGTGAATGCGGCAGGATTGATGCCGTAGGGCCCGTCCATGACCGGGTGGCCGTCCGCGTCCACCTTGACCAGGCTCGACGCGGTGACCTCTTCGAACAGCAGGCCGAAGGGATTCAGCAGGAAGTGGTGATCGGGCCCCGGTACTCGCGCCGACAGGTGGGTGAACAGCAGGTCGTCCCAGCCGTAGTGGGCCACCAGCCGGTAGAGGGCCGCCAGATCGACCCGCTGCTGCCACTCCGCCTCGGAGACCCGGTCACGGACGGAACCGACCTCGGATGCGGTGACGGACATGGGGCCTCCTGGGCGATCGCTGCCGGGACGGCCACTCTATCACGCCATCCGGGATCGGCGGGGTCGGTTGCGCCGTTGCCCCGGACGCGTCAGCATCACCGTCCCAGTGAGACACCGGAGGTCGTGATGACCGAAGCAGCAGACGTCCGCCCCGAGCCGCAGATCCAGACGGAGTACGTGGCCGATCCGTATACGCTGCCGCTGGCGGACATCGATCCGGCGCAGGGGGTGCTGTTCCAGAACGACGCCCACTGGCCGTACTTCGAGCGCCTGCGCAAGGAAGACCCGGTGCACTTCACCGCCGAGAGCGAGTTCGGCCCGTACTGGTCGGTGACGAAGTACCACGACATCAAGCACGTGGACATGAACCACCAGATCTTCTCGTCCGAAGGCGGCATCACCCTGGACGACGAGGACGAGGACTTCCAGCTTCCCATGTTCATCGCCATGGACCCGCCGAAGCACGACGAGCAGCGCAAGGTGGTGGCGCCGGTGGCCGGGCCGCGGAACCTGTCGGCGCTGGAGCCGGAGATCCGCGAGCGGGTGTGCAACATCCTCGATTCGCTGCCGGTGGGCGAGGACTTCAACTGGGTGAAGCACGTGTCCATCGAGCTCACCACGCAGATGCTGGCGACGCTGTTCGACTTTCCGTTCGAGGACCGGCACAAGCTGACCCGCTGGTCGGACGTCGCCACGGCGCCCATCGGCACCGGCATCATCGACTCGGAGGACCAGCGGCGCGCCGAGCTCATCGAGTGTCTGGAGTACTTCACCGGTCTGTGGCACGAGCGGGCAGGGCGTGCGGAGCCGGGTCACGACCTGATCTCGATGCTGGCCCACGGGGAATCCACCCGCGACATGCTGGACCGGCCCATGGAGTACCTGGGCAACCTGATACTGCTGATCGTCGGCGGCAACGACACCACCCGCAACTCGCTGTCGGGCGGGGTGCTGGCGCTGAATCGAGCATCCGGATCAGTACCAGAAGCTGCGGTCCGATCCGAAGCTCATTCCCAACATGGTGGCGGAGATCATCCGCTGGCAGACGCCGCTGGCGCACATGCGGCGGCGGGCGCTGGTGGATACCGAGCTTGGCGGCAAGACCATCCGGGCCGGCGACAAGGTGTGCATGTGGTACGTGTCGGGCAACCGCGACCCGGAGGTGTTCGACGACCCGGATGCGTTCGTCATCGACCGCAAGAACGCGCGCAGCCACGTGAGCTTCGGTTTCGGCATTCACCGCTGCATGGGCAATCGGGTGGGCGAGATGCAGCTTCGCATCGTCTGGGAGGAGATCGGCAAGCGCTTCCACGCGGTGGAAGTCACCGGCGAGCCGAAGCGCGTGTACTCGCCGTTCATCAAGGGCTATTCCGAGCTGCCGGTGCGGCTCGTTGCCCGCTGAGCGGGCGGACGCTGCCATGGCCAACGCCAGCCTGCAGGACCAACGCGTGATCGTCATCGGCGGCAGCTCCGGCATCGGTTTCGCCGTTGCCCGCGCCGCCCTCGCCCAGGGCGCAGCGGTGGTGATCGGCTCCCGCGACGACGGCAAGCTCGACGGCGGCACGGTTGCGCCTTGGCGAAGGGGCCGTGGCGGTGACGGTGGACGTCGCTGACGAGGCCACGGTCGGCGCATTCTTCGAGCAGGTGGGGGCGTTCGATCACCTGGTATTCACCGCCGGCGACTGGGACGCGATTCGCCGGCCCGGCACCATGGCAGAGCTCGATTTCGACAACGCGCGGGCGATCTTCACGGTGCGTTTCTGGGGTGCGCTTGCCGCCATCAAGCACGCTCAGCGCGGCATCTCGGCCGATGGCTCCATCACCCTGACCGACGGGCTGGTGGCCCACCGGCCGCGCAAGGGCGCACCGCTCAATACCGCCATGGCGGGCGCCATCGAGCACCTGACCCGCGCGCTGGCCGTGGACCTGGCGCCGCTCCGGGTGAACGCCGTGTGCCCCGGCTTCGTCCTCACCGAAGTGTGGGACGGCATTCCCGAGGATCAGCGCGACGAGCGCATCCGCCGCATGACCGAGCGTCAGCCGCTGCCGCGGGCGGCTGATCCCGCCGAGGTGGCGGAAGCGTACCTGTACCTGATGCGCGGCGGCTTTACCACCGGTCAGGTGCTGAAAGTGGACGGCGGAATGTCGCTCGTTTAGCGCCCGGACTCCGGATCCTTCGGGCACGCGGCGATCACCCCCTCCGCTTCCAGCGCAGCGATGGCCGCATCGGCGAAGCCGAGCTCCCTCAGGATCTCCCGCGAATGCTCACCCAGGGCGGGTGCCCGCCGCGGCGCCTGCTGCGCTTCGCCGGAAAGCTGGATGGGCGTGGCGAAGGTGCGCTCGACGCCCGGCACACCGGATTGGTAAGGCACGATCACCCCGTTGGCGACCAGCTGCTCGTCGTCGACCACCTCGGCGTTGCGTGCCACCATGCTGTGGACGATGCCATGGGAGTCCAGCCGGCGGCACAGCTCGGCGGCGGGCAGCCGTTGCACTGCCGCGGTGATCTGCTCGCGGGCGTAGACGCGGTTCTTGAACAGCGGTTGCACCGGCTCGAGGCGTGGATCGTCCAGCCACTCCGGGCACTCGAGCACTTCCACCAGCTTGGGCCAGTCCCGGGCCACGTTCTGCATGGCGAGCAGCAGATGTCGGCCGTCGGCGGTGAGGAAGACGTTCTGCACCGGGCTCGACCAGCCTTCCCGGTCACGGCGGGCAGCGCCATCGATGCCCGCCATCACCGCCTGCAGATTGAGGCCGTTGGCCCAGGCGCCGGTGGCCGCGAGCGAAGTGCAGACCATGCTGCCCTCGCCGCTGCGGTCGCGCTTGTACAGCGCCATCATGATGCCGGCGAACAGGGTCATGGCGGTGGCGTGATCGCCGACGCCGCCGGCCGGCACGGTGGGCGGCACGTCCTTGTCGTGCATCATGTCGAGAATGCCGGTGCGGGCGAACCAGCCGGTGAGATCGAAGGCGCGCCGCTCCGCATCCGGCCCTGCGAGGCCATAGCCGCCCACCTGAGCGAAGATCAGCCGCGGATTCACCGCCTGCAGGGTCTGCCATTCCAGCCGGTAGCGGGCGAGCTGGGCGGCGCTGAAGTTCACCACCAGCACGTCCGCGCCCTCGATCAGCCGCATCAGCACCTGGTAGCCGGCCTCGCTGGAGATGTCGAGCGCGAGCCCGCGGCGGTTACGGTCGGTGAGCTGCCAGGAGAACTCGCTCGGGTGGTCAGCGGCGATGGAGCGGTGCCGGTCGCCGCCGAGCGGCTCGATCTTGATCACGTCGGCGCCGAAGTCGGAGAGGATGGTCGCGGCGCAGGGACCGGCGAGAAACGACGCGGCGTCGACGACCTTGAGCCCGGAAAACAGTGCTGACACGGCGGCTGGCCTCTGGCATTGCCCACCCGTTGCACTTTAGTCTTCTCCCCTGCGCAGTGGAAACAGTGCCATGAAGTTCGGAATCTTCTTCGAGTTGTCCACGCCGCGGCCGTTCAGCCGCGAGACGGAGCGGGCCGTCTACCACAACGCGCTGGAGCAGTGCCGTCGGGCCGATGAGCTCGGCTTCGATCACGTCTGGGCGGTGGAGCATCATTTTCTGGAGGAATACTCCCACTGCTCGGCGCCGGAGGTATTCCTCGCCGCGGCTGCGGCGCAGACCGGGCGCATCCGGCTCGGCCACGGCGCGGTGGTGTGCGTGCCCGAGATGAATCATCCGGTGCGGGTGGCGGAGCGGGCGGCGGCGCTGGACATCGTCTCCGGCGGGCGCCTGGACGTCGGCACGGCGCGTTCGTCCACCTGGACTGAGCTCGGTGGCTTCGGCGTCGATCCGGACGATACCAAGAAGACCTGGGACGAGTTCGTGCGGGTGCTGCCGAAGATGTGGACCCAGGACGAGTTCGAGTGGCAGGGCAAGGCGTTCTCCATGCCGTCACGCAACGTCCTGCCGAAGCCGTTGCAGGATCCCCATCCGCCGCTGTGGGTCACCGTCACCTCCCCCGGCACCGAGCTCGACGCGGCGGAGCGCGGCCTCGGCTGCCTCGGCGTCTCGGCAGCGGGGTTCGAGGAGCAGGAACGGCGCACCCGCGAATACCATCGGCGCATCGCCGGTTGCGATCCCGTGGGCGGCATGGTGAACGACCAGGTCCACACCATGAACTTCCTCTACTGCCACGAGGACTACCGGCGGGCGCGCGACGTCGGCGTGCCCATGGTCAACGCCTTCAACGTCGCCAATTCGCACCTGTACTGGACCCGGGAAGCCTATCCCACCCGTGCCTATCACGCCCTCGGCAACGTCGGTGCGGCCATGAGGGCAAAGAAGCCGAAGGCGGACGATCCCAGTGCCGCCAAGGGGCTGCCGGAGGGGGTGGGGGTGGGTGACCCCGACCACCTGGTCCGTACCATCAAGCAGTGGGAGTCCATCGGCGTGACGGGCATCAACTTCCTGCTGAACGCCATGGAGATGCTGCCCCAGCAGCAGGTGCTGGAGAGCCTCGAGCTGTTCGCCCGGGAGGTGATGCCGGCGTTCCGCCGGAGCGCCGTGCGTGCCGATGCCGGAGCGGCACGCTGATGCTGCGCGGCACCGCAGATCCGTCGACCCTCGCCTCGCGTGCCGCCACGGTGACGGAATACTTCACCGAGCCGCTGGTGCTCGAGGACGTGACCCTGTTCCAGATGATCCTGGAAATGCACAACGGCGCCCGCGAGGCGGTGCTGCCGCCGAGCCTGCATCCGACCAACCCGCCGACGTTGTCGCTGCAGCTCTGGGAGGTGGGGGCGAGCCCCTGGGGCGCTTTCGCCCTGGCCGTGGCGCGGGTCTCCTGTCGGGGTGGCGTACGCGCCCGAGGGTTCACCACCGCGGCCGTCGCCAGCACCGAGCGCGCCTGCCGGGGGCTCTCCACCACCGTCGGCTACCCTGCGCGCCAGGGAACCATCGGCTTGCTGGCGAGCTATTCGGGGGTCGAGGCCCGGGTGGACGTCGACGGGCATGAGGCGTTCCGTGCCGCCGCCATCGATCCGGTGCCCCTCGGCCCCGACGACGTGCAGTACACGGGCACATTGAACCTGGTGCACGTGGCCGAGGGTCTGCGGCTGATGCAGATCGAGTTCCAGGTGGAGCCGGCCAGGGTGGAGCGGCTGCGGCCGCGGCTCGAACGGTTCGAGGCGACCTGCTGGGGCGACGAGCGCCTGGATCCGTACTTTCCGGTGACGGCCTCCCTCACCACGGGCCGGGTGACGTTTGCCCCGCCGCGTTTTCTGCTGAAGACCGACGAGCTCGCGTTCACCGGCACCGAGAGCATCGCCCGGAGCGGCTGACGGGAGCACGGCCATGAGTACCCTGAACGGCAGGACGGCACTCATCACCGGCGCCGGCCGCGGGGTGGGCCGCGCCACCGCGCTGCTGCTGGCCCGGCAAGGCGCGCGGGTGGTGGTGAACGATCTCGACGCCGACGAGTGCGCGTCCACGGTGGAGGCGGTCAGCGGTGCCGGCGGCCAGGCCTGGGGCTGTGCCGGTGACGTTGCCGACCCGGCGTTCCCCGGGCAGCTCGTGCAAGGCGCCATCGACACCTTTGGCGGCCTGGACCTGGTGATCAACAACGCCGGGTACGTCTGGAATGGCGCCCTGCACAATCACAGCGACGAGCAATGGCAGGCCATGCTGGACGTGCACGTCACCGCGCCGTTCCGCATCCTGCGGGCGTTCGCGCCGTGGCTGCGGCGGCAGGCCGAGCAGGAGACGGTCGAGCTCGGCCGCGCCCGCTGCCGCAAGGTGGTGAACGTGTCGTCGGTGTCCGGTACCCGAGGCGCTGCCACTCAGGCGGCCTACGCGTCGGCGAAGGCGGCCGTCACCGGCCTCACCCGCACCCTGGCGAAGGAATGGGGGCGCTACAATGTCTGCGTGAACTGCGTCGCGTTCGGCCACATCGAGACCCGCCTGACTCAGCCTTATGCCGATACGCCGCCGTCCATCCGGGTGGCCGGCCGCGAGCACCGGGTGGGGCTCAGCGCGTCCCAGCTCGAATCCGTGCGGCTCGCGACGCCGCTGGGCCGCGCCGGCAGCCCCGAGGACGCCGCCGGCGCCATCTATCTGTTCTGCATTCCGCAGTCGGACTTCGTCACCGGCGAGGTGCTCACCTGCTCCGGCGGCGCCTGATGCCTGATTGACGATTCCTGATTGTGGGAGCGGCCTCCCGGCCGCGATCCCTGAATGGCACAACGCCCGCGGAACGTGCCAATATCGGCGGTTTCGTGAATTCACCGGGGGGCACAGTGAGCGACGAGCTTTTGTTCCAGGGCATGAAGGTGCTGGACGTGGGCACCTGGATCGCGGCGCCGACGGCGGCCAACATGCTGGCGGATCGGGGCGCCGAGGTCATCAAGATCGAGCAGCCCGGCGTGGGGGACGCGTACCGCAACTACTGGCAGGCGGTCGTCAGCCCCACCTCGGAGATCAACTACACCTGGGCCCTGGATGCGCGCAACAAACGCTCACTCACCCTGAATCTGAAGAGCCCCGAGGGGAAGGCGATCCTCGAGCGGATGGTGGGAGACTGTGACGTCTACATCACCAATCAGCCGCTGCCCATGCGCCGCGCGCTCGGCCTCACCTGGGAAGACCTGCAGCCGCTGAACCAACGGTTGATCTACGCCTCGCTCACCGCTTACGGCGAGGAAGGCCCGGAACGGGACAAGGAGGGCTTCGACCTGGTGGCCTACTGGTCCCGCTCCGGGCTCATGAACCAGATGCGGCACAAGGGCACGGAGCCGTTCCAGGCCATGGCCGGTCTGGGCGATCACCCCACCGGGGTCGCCCTGTACGCTGCCATCGTCACCGCGCTGCTGAAGCGCGAACGCACCGGTCAGGGCTCCAAGGTGCACACGTCGCTGCTGGCCAACGGGCTGTGGTCGTCGTCGTGCTTCGCGCAGGCGGCGTGGGCCGACGCCGACTTCTCGACGATCCCGGGGCAGCGCATCACCACGGCTCTGTACGAGACCCGGGACGGCCGCTGGCTGCAGTTCTCCATGGTCCGCACCGAAGAGGGGTTCGACGCGCTGCTGGCGTCTCTGGGCCGGCTGGAATGGCTGGCCGACGAGCGTTTCGCCAGCATGGAGAGCCGGCGCGATCACGCCGAGGATCTCACCGCCATGCTGCGCGAGGTGATCCGCGAACGCAGCGCCGAGGAGTGGCTCGCGGCGATGGCCGAACACGGGGTACCGGTTGCTCTGGTGGCGAAATTCCAGGACCTGCCGAGCGATCCTCAGGTGCTCGCCAACGACATGGCGGTGGAGCCGTTGGAGCCCGTCGGCATGGGCCGGGTGATCCGCGATCCGGTGAACGTGGACGGCGTTCCGCGGGTGGGAGTGAAGAAATCGCCGGAGCTCGGCGAGCACACCGATCAGATTCTCAGCGAGCTCGGCTACGCGCCGGCCGACATCGAGCGGCTGCGGGAATCCGGCGCGGTGTAGGCGCCGTCAGCGCGCCGAGCAGCAGCGCCGTCCTGCCAGCGCAGCGGCTGCTTCGCCTCGGCGTGAGATTGCAGCTCCAACCACGTCGGCACGTGTTCAGCCCGTCGTTCCGCTGATGCGGCCCAGCATGATGCGCCGACGACTGCCCCGGCGGGCTCGACACCCACAGCTACAACCGCCCGACAATCGCCTCAGGCCGGGCGCCTGAGGCGCCGTTCCGTATACCACACCCGCGGGCCTGCCCGCACGGGCCCCGGCAGGTACGGTACCACCCGCCGCAGCACCCGTTTGCCGAACGTCCACGCCCGCCGCCGGCGCTGGCCCCAGGGCAACCCGTAGCGCTCGCGCAACGCCTCGGGCAGGAGCGCGGTGGTGGCAACGGAGAGGACGTCGGCGCCCACGTGGGGCACCCACGACACGGGCGGGTGCAGAATGTGCCGGGCGAGCTCGGCGGTAACGGCGGTGACCTGCAGCACGTTGCCGTCGAGCATGGATTGGTAGTAGGCGCGAAACGCCTCCCATCCGGACGGCAACTGGTGCCGCTCGAGCCCGAGCAGCTCGCCGATCAGGGTCGACTCCTGGTAGTAGCGTTCGCGCTCGGCGGCGGACAGCCGGGGGAAGAACGACTCGTAGGTCTCGATGGCGGTGGCCACCAGGGTGGAATGCACCCACAACAGCAGCTGCGGATCGCAGGCATCGTAGCGGGTGCCGCGGGGGAACGCGGCGGTGTCGACGGAGAGCTCACCGTTGACCCGGGTATGAATGCCGCGGATACGTGCCGCGGTGGCGAGCGCCACCGGTGCGGGCCCGTAGACCATCCGCTGCATGGCGGTGATGGTGCCGTACAGCCGCCGTACCGGCTGCTCCCGGAAGCCGCTGTGCTCGTGCACGCCGGCGGCCACCAGCGGGTGGGCGATCTGCGAGAGCAGCGCCGAGCCGCCGCCCATCAATAGAACGATTTCCCGGTTCACCCGCCAGAACATGCCCTGCGGATCGAACAAGGGCCGCTGCCCGCTGCCGGACGGCGGCGCGCTGACGGGGCGTTTGGCTGATTGCTGGCTCATGGTGGTAAAGACTACTCGTACATTCGACCTTGCGGCGACTGCATCAATTCCCCAAGATTTTGCCTCGACTCGAATATTGGCTGTCAGGGGAAGAGGCTATGGCTGACGGAGAGCACCGGAACCCTTCCGGGGACGTCACCAAGCTCGATCGGCGCAGGTTCCTCAAGCTGACGGGCATGGCCGGCGGCGGCCTGATGCTCGGGGTCAGCTTCGGATGCTCGCCGGAGCAGGCGAGCCCGGATCCGGCGGCCCAGGTTCCGCAACGGCCGTTCGACCCCAACGCCTATGTTCACATCGGTGCCGACGGGATCGTCATCTACGCGCCCAACCCGGAAATCGGTCAGGGGGTCAAGACGTCGCTGCCGATGATCGTCGCCGAAGAGCTGGACGCCGACTGGGCCGACGTGACCGTGCGCCAGGCGCCGGTGGATCAGGCGCGCTTCGACCGGCAGATGTCGGTGGGCTCCATGTCCACGCCCATGCGCTGGATGTCCCTGCGCCGGGCGGGGGCGACGGCGCGGCAGATGCTGGTGGCCGCCGCCGCCCTGCGCTGGGAGGTGGATCCGGCCGAGTGCACGACCCGGGACAGCCAGGTCATCCACACGCCCACGGGCCGCACCTTGAGCTACCGGGCGCTCGCCGCGGCCGCCGCGCAGCTGCCGGTGCCGGATCCGTCCACCGTGAAGCTCAAGGATCCGAGCCAGTTCCGGTTGCTCGGCAAGCGCATCCCCAACGTCGACAACCGCGCCATCGTCACCGGTGACGACCTGTTCGCCATCGACAAGCAGCTCCCGGATCTGCTGTACGCCAGCTACGTCAAATGCCCGGCGTCGGGCGGCGTGGTCAAGAGCGCCAACGTGGACGCGGTGAAGGCGCTTCCCGGGGTGGTGGACGCCTTCGTGCTGCAAGGCAACGGCGACGTGGCTGAGCTCGCCAGCGGCGTGGCCATCGTCGCCCGCGACACCTGGTGCGCCTTCAAGGCCCGCGACTCGCTGGAGGTGGAGTGGGACGAGTCCGCCGCCGCGAAGGACAGCTGGAGCGCCGCCCGGGCCCGGGCCGGCGAGCTCGGCTCCGCCGGAGGCGGCAGCGAGCTGGTGGACAAGGGCGACGTCGACAGGCGCGTTCGCCGCCGCCGACCGGACTCTCTCGGCGTTCTATGACTATGCGTTCGTCAGCCACGCCCAGCTCGAGCCCGAGAACACCACCGCGTGGTGGCACGACGGCGGCGTTGAGCTGTGGGCGCCCACTCAGGGGCCGCAGTGGGCTCAGGCGGCCGTGGCCAAGGTGCTGGCGGTGCCGGCGGACAAAGTCACCGTGCACCAGATGCGCGCCGGCGGCGGATTCGGCCGGCGCGGCCAATCGGATTTCGTGGTGGAAGCGGCCGCCATCGCCAAACGCTTTCGCCAGCCGGTGAAGCTCACCTGGATGCGCGAAGACGACATGACCCACGACTTCTATCGCGGCGGCGGTTTCCACGCTGTCGAAGGCGCGGTGAAGGACGGCGCGGTGACAGGGTGGCGCAACCACTTCGTCAGCTTCACTGCCGACGGCACCGAGCCCGTCATCGGCGGCGACCTCTCGGGCGACGTGGATCCGGGGCCGTTCGTTCCCAACTACCGCATCACGCGGAGCCTCCTGCCCTGGCAGACGCCCTGCGGCTACTGGCGGGCGCCGGGATCGAACGTGTTCGCCTTCGTGCACCAGTCGTTCCTGCACGAGCTGTCATCGGCGGCGGGCCGCGATCATCTGGAGTTCCTGCTGGACCTGCTCGGCGATCCCCGCTGGCTGGAGGAGGGGAATCGCCGGGCCATGCACACCGGCCGGGCCGCCGGGCGTGATTCGTCGCGCCGCCGAGGAGGGCGGCTGGGGCCGAAGCCCCGCCGCTGGCCGCGCCCTCGGCCTCGCGTTCTACTTCAGTCACGCCGGCTACGCGGCCGAGGTGGCGGAGGTCAGCATCGGCGAAGGCAAGCGGGTCAACGTCCACCGGGTGACGGCAGCCGTGGACGTCGGCCCGATCATCAATCTCTCCGGTGCCGAGACCCAGGTTCAGGGAAGCGTCATCGACGGGCTCTCCGCCATGCTGGGCCAGCAGGTCACGTTCGAGAACGGCCGCGCCCAGGAGCGCAACTTCGACCGCTACCCGCTGCTGCGCATCCCCCGCGCGCCGGCCGTGGACGTGCACTTCATCCAGAGCGACGTGGCGCCGACGGGGCTCGGCGAGCCGGCGCTGCCGCCGCTGGCGCCGGCGGTGTGCAACGCCGTGTTCACCGCCAGCGGGCAACGCATCCGCCGGCTGCCCATCGTGCGAGAGGGCTGGACCTGACCACCACACAGTGGGAGCGGCCTCCTGACCAAGACACAGTGGGAGCTGCCTCCCGGCCGCGATTCTCCGGGGGGCACTCCCGCACCGAGCCGCCGTGGGAGCGGCCTCCCGGCCGCGATTCTCCGGGCCGCTCAGAACCCGGCGAGCGTCTTCGGATCGAACTGCGCGCAGCCGTCGGGACCGAACTGCCGGTAGTCGTCCTGGTCCATGCCGAACATGGAGAACGAGCGCACGTAAAGCCGGCACCGCTCCTCGGCGCTGATGCCCGGCTCGGCGGCGAGCTCGGCTTTCACGCTGGCGATGGTGACCTTCTCGTCGCCCATGCGGATGCCGCCGCCGTCGATGGTGTCGAGCAGCAGAGAGTAGGCGCCGTCGGTGCCCCAGGACTTCCACGGCACCTCCTTGCCGTCGCGGCCGGTGCCGGGGTTGCCGGTGACGGCGAACTGGGTCCAGTACGACATCATGCTGTTCGACAGGCCGTCCTTGTGCGGGCTCGCCGCGTACATGGCGCCGAGCGGTGAGCTGTCGAAGCTGCCGAACACGAAAGCGATCTCCGTGCCGTGGGCGGCGCCGAACGCCTTGCTCAAGTCGTAGCCGAACCGGGAGCCTTCTTCGTCCCAGTCGAACCGGTAGGCGTAAACGTTCGGATTGCCCGAGGCGGTCATGGCGTCGGCGAGCGCGTCTACCCCTCTGGCCTTCCACGCCTTCGAGCCGTAGCGCACCGCGCGCAGGTACTCGGCCTCGTTCTTCAAGCGCGGAAACAGCCAGAGGAATCGGTCCTGGTACTGCGGGTTCAGGGCCATGAACAGTGCCACCTCGTCCCGGTTGGTGCCGAGGATGACGGGCACCACGTTGTACTGGTCGGCGTTCGAGAAGATCGCGTCCGTGGTCATCGCCGGCAGCACGTGGCCGTCGCCCAGGTTGTTCGGAACGTTGATCATGGCCAGGGTCGCGCTGCCGCTGTCGAACGTGGCGAAGATGTTCTCGGCCGTCTTGCCGGACAGATAGTCCCGGAGCTTCGCGCTCGTCATGTCGGATTGGTAGCTGCGCGCCGCGGCGAGATCGGGCACGGTGCCGTCGCGGACCAGCAGATGATCGACGATTTCCCGCGCGCTGTTCGGGTGGCCGCCTTCGCTGGCGAAGTTGCCGGCGACGTCCATCGGCGTGGTCGAGAAGCCGCCGCTCTCGACGATGGCCCGGTGGAACAGACCCTTGGCCAGCGGCGAAGCCATCATCGCCAGGGTGTCGAAGCCGCCGGCCGACTCGCCGAATACGGTGACGTTGTTCGGGTCGCCGCCGAACGCCGCGACGTTGTCCCGTGTCCACTCGAGGGCGCGGATCACATCGAGGGTGCCGTAGTTGCCCGAGTCGTCGAGCGGGTCGCCGTCCTTCAGGTCCGGATGGGCGAACCAGCCGAACGGGCCGAGACGGTAGTTGACGGTGACCACCACCACCCCGCGCCGGGTCGCGAGCCCCGAGCCGTCGTAGGTGGCGCCGGTGCCGATGCTGTTGCCGCCGCCGTGAATCCAGAACATCACCGGGAGACCCTTGGCGTTTTCCGGTGCGAACACGTTGAGATACAGGCAATCCTCCTGGCCCACCATGTTGCTGCCGTTGCTGGCTGCGGCACCCGCCAGGGCGGAGGCGAGTTGAGGACATACCGGTCCGGCGCTGAGCGCTTCGCGGACGCCGTCCCACGCCGTCGGCGGCTGCGGTGCCCGCCAGCGCAACTCGCCGACCGGGGGCGCCGCGAACGGGATGCCCTTCCACACCCGCGCACCGCTGCCGTCCACGTAGCCCACCACCTGTCCGGAGTCGGTGGTGCGTAACGTCACGTCGTCGCGAACCGGAGCCGGCGCCGGTGCTGCCGGCCGGAGCGTCAGATAAGCCACCGCGGCGGCCGCCACGACCACCAGCACGATCATCAGTTTCTTCATTTTCCCCTCCCCCCTGAAGGCCCTCGTCAGCGGATAGTGCACTTGCCGTTGTTGATGGAAACGACGTCGCGTTCCTTGATGCGCACCCGGAAGCTGATGACGTCGCCGTCCTGCCACATCTCGACCACCTGGGTCTCGCCCGGGTACACGGGCGACGAGAACCGCACGTCGAATGCGGTGATCCGAGTCTCGTCGTAGTCGAGCAGGGTCTTCAGCACCGCGTGGCAGGCGATGCCGTAGGAACACAGGCCATGCAGGATCGGCCGGTCGAAGCCGGCCTTCTTCGCGAACTGCGGATCCCGGTGCAGGGGATTACGGTCGCCGCACAGGGCGTACACCATGGCCTGATCGGCGCGGCCGGGCATCTCGCACACCGCGTCAGGACGGCGGTCCGGAATGGGGTGGGGGACCGGCGCCCCTTCCGCTCGCCCGCCGAACCCTCCGTCGCCGCGGAAGAACATGGTGGACCCCAGGGTGAACAGCGGCGTGCCGTCGCTGAGGGTGACCTGGGTTTCGCTGGTGACCAGGGCGCCTTTCCCCTGACCTTTGTCGTAAACGCCCGTGGTGCGGCCGCTCACCAAGGTGTCGGCGGCCCGGGGCAGGGGCCGGTGAACGGCGAGACGCTGCTCGCCGTGGAGCATGAGGGCGAAGTTCATCCTGCTCATGAGCGAGCTGCCCATGCCACCGCCGCCCTTGCTGCGCGCGAGCACGGTGGCCGCCGTCGGCACCACTCGCGACCCCACGGTCTCGCATACGTATTCCAGCTCCTGCGGATCCAGCGGGTCCCGCCCGAGCCCAATGGCGACGGCGTAGAGCAGGCTGTCCCGGTCCGTGTAGCCGCCCGGCGAGGGCTCGCTCTGCTGGGCGAGCGCCTCCTCTACGTCGGCAACGGTAATGGCCATGCGAATGTCTCCTTGTTCAGTCGATTTCCTCGGGCCCCATGGGAACAGGCCGAGCCGGCGCCTGGCCGACGTCGCGGTCGACGCGGCGGATCTCGGGTATGCTGATCCCCACCAGGGCGGTGGCCACCAGCAGCCCCGTCGCGCTCGCGACCAGCGCGCTGGAGATGCCCACGTAGTCGGCGATGAAGCTGATCGGTACCGCCCCCACCGGCATGAGCCCGAAGCTCATCATGATGACGCTCATGACCCGTCCGCGCATCTGCGGCGACACGGTGAGCTGCACCATGCTCATATTGAGGGACATGAAGGTGGAGCTGCACAGCCCCACAGCGGCAATGAGCACGAGCGCGGCGGGGACGCTTGACACGAGCGCGAACACGGCCAGTGCCACCGACCAGGCCAGCGCCAGACCGAGCAGCGCCGTGCCCTTGTGGTTGCCGTCGCCGAGCCGCGCCAGCAACAGCGAACCGGCGATGGCGCCGCCGCCCATGGCCGACAGCAGGAGCCCGAGCTCAGCGGGGCCGCCGCCGAGGACGTCGCGGTTGAACACCGGCATCAGCGCCTGAATGGGCATGCCGAACATCAGCGGAATGAAGGTGAGCAGCACCAGCCCCCGCAGCAGCCGATGGTCCAGGATGTAGCGGAACGCCTCCGCCACGTCGCTGACGATGCTGTTCTTCACTTCCAGGGTGGAGCGCCCCTCGTGGCCGAGGCGGGTGAGGGTGAGGGCCGACGCCAGGTAGAGCAGAGCGTTGACGGCGAACACCACGCCGACGCCGAAGAAGGAACTGGTGTTGCCGCCGGCCGCCACGGCGATGATGCCGCCGGCCACGCTCGGGCCGAGAATGCGCGACAGGTTCATGCTGGCGGAATTCAGCGCGATGGCGTTGATCAGACGCTCCTCGCCGACGATCTCCGGCACCATGGATTGCCGGGCGGGCATACTCACCGACAGGATCGTACCGTTGACGGCGCCAAAGCCGAGGAAGTGCCAGAAGGTCACGTGCTCGCTCATGATCAGCATGGCCATGGCGGCGGTGGCGAGGAAATTCATGGTCTGCGCGCCGGCCAGCAGCCACTTCTTGGTCATGCGATCGGCGGCGACGCCGCCGAACAGCGAGAACAGCACCATGGGCGCCGAGAACGACAGGGTCACCCACGCCAGGTGCACGGCAGAATCGGTCATGTCGTAGATCAGCCAGCCGCGGGCGATGATCTGCATCTGCATGGCGAAGGTGGTGAACAGATTCCCCACCCACAGCAGACGGAAATCCCGGTCGGCCAGGGAGGAGAACATCCGGGTCTTCTCCGCCAGGGTGATGCCGGCGATCGAGTGAGGCATTCCGCTGCGAGTTCGTTGCTGCACGATTCTTCCTGGGATGGCCCGCCGCGATCAGGCCCACTGCCTTCAGGCGTCGCGCCGAGGACCGAAGCGAAGCGACCAAGGTAACATGCCCCGATGGCGGCGGCGACGGCAAGGGCGGCCGGGTAGTGTGTCAGGCGACACTACCGGCGGCTTCGGGGCAGATCCCGCGGAGCGGAAGCCGGCCGCGGCGGTTCAACTCACACATTCGACGACCCGGAGGTTGACCATGAACGAACACGTTTGCGCGGTGTCGCGACGCCGCCTGATCCGGCTGGCTGCGGCCGGCACCGCCCTCGTCTCGGCGTCGCTGCCGGCGGCCCGTGTGCTTGCCGGTGAGCAGGAAACCGGTGAGCGGAACACCAGTGAGCGGGGCTCCAGCGAGCGGGACGGGGGCGAGGAGAACGGCGGGAAGGAAAAAGAGGTCGGCGCGGTGGAGGACCTCATGCGCGAGCACGGGGTGCTGCGGCGCGCCCTGATCGTCTATCGCGAGAGCGCCCGGCTGCTGCGTCAAGGCGACACCGTGCCCACCGGCCCGCTGGCCGACACCGCAGAGCTGTTCCGGGAATTCGGCGAGGATTATCACGAGCGTCTTCTGGAGGAGCAGCACATCTTCCCGGTGCTGCGAAAGCGGGGTGGCCAGGCTGGCGCGCTGGTGGACGTGCTGATAGCGCAGCACCGGCGCGGCCGCGAGATCACCGACTTCATTTCCGCGACGGTGGCCGGCGGTGCCATCGCGGCGGCGCGGACGCAGCCGCTGGCGAAGCTGCTCGAGGACTTTGCGCGGATGTACGAGGCGCACGCGGCGCGGGAGGACACGGTGGTGTTTCCCGCCTGGAAGGCGGCTTTGTCGACGCACGAGCTGGGCGAGCTGGGCGAGCGCTTCGAGGAGATCGAGCACCGTCAGTTCGGCGAAGACGGCTTCGACGACGCCGTGCGCCGCATAGGCCGGGTCGAGCAGACGCTCGGCATTCACGATCTGGCGGGATTCACGGCGCCGCTGCCGCCGGATGCCGCGCCCAGTCTTTAAGCGACGTTTGCGCTCGCGGTATGATAACGCCCCGCTCGACGAGGTAGAGCGTGGTCGCATCATCTGGAGGTTCAATGAGCAGGTTTCACTGGGTTCGCCGTTGTCTGGGGCTCGCCGGCAGCGCGCTGCTGTGCGCATCCGCCGTCCAGGCGGACGTCACCATCAAACAGCACCTCAGCATGGACGGTGGCGGATTGATGAAGATGATGAACATGAGTGGCGAGACGGCCACCACCATCTCGGGTGACCGCGCCCGCACCCAGAGCAACCTGGAGATGGAGTCGCGGCTGATGCGCATGTTCAGCGGCGGCCCCACCGCGCAGATCGTGCGCCTGGACGAAGGCAAGGTCTACCAGCTCAATCTGAAGAAGAAGACGTACAGCGAGCTGTCGCTGGCTGAGCAGAAGGCGCAGCTGGAAAAGTCCATGCAGCAGATGCGGGACGCCCAGGCGTCGCAGAAGCAGCAGAGCTCGGGCGTCGACGAGTCCGATTGTCAGTGGTCGGAGCCGACCGCCAGCGTCAAGCACACCGGCGAGACCGATACGGTGGCCGGTGCACGGGTGGAACGCACCGTGGTCACCGCCACCCAGTCCTGCAAGGACCCGAAGAGCGACCAGGTGTGCGACTTCAATCTGATTCTCGATCAGTGGCTGGCGCCGGACTGGAAGGCCAGCGGCGAGGTGCAGGGTTACTACGCGGCTTACTCGAAGCAACTGGGGCTCGAGGTGGCGGATTCACCCGGCTTTTCCCAGCGGCTGGAATCCATGTTCGGCGGATATCAGGGCATCTGGCACCAGATCGCCGAAAAGATGAAGGAAGCCAAGGGCTATCCGCTGCGCTCCACCGTGACCCTCGCCGTGGGCGGGCCGAAATGCGACACCTCCGAGCAGGCCCAATCCGCGGAGGCTTCGCCCGGGATCGGCAAGGCGATCGGCGGCGCGGTGGGCGGCGCGTTCGGGCGCTTCCTGGGCGGGCGGCGCGACAAGGCCGCGGAAGACGCGAAGAAGGCGGAAGCGCCCGCCGCCCCGACGTCACCGGGCGACGACGTGTTGCCAGCAGGCACGGTGAAGCTGATGTCCATCCGCAGCGAGCTGGAATCGGTGAGCCGCGAGCCGGCCGAGGCGGGTGCGTTCGACGTGCCGGACGGCTATCGCAAGGTGAACTGACCGCGCCGCCGCGCGCTCCGGCGGCGGCCGCGCCACAGGCGGTCGCGGCTCAGTCCACCACTTCCAGCTTCCAGTCGTGGTGGCCCAGCGGCTTGCCGCCGGCGAGGAAGAGCAGCCGCACGTCGTAGATACCCGGCGCGAGCTGCTTGAGCGCGGGCACCCGGTGCTTGCTCTCGAACACGCCGGCATCGCGGAACTTCGAATCCACCACCTGGCGAAGCACCTGCCGGCCGTCGCGGCTCACCTCGAGCATCTCCTCGATCTCGAGGCCGCGTCGACCGCTGCCGGGCATCGCCAACGTGAAATCGCCGTTGTAGCCGGCGGCGCGAGAGAACCGGCCGGTGCCCTGGCGTTGGTGGACGGCGATCTTCAGCACCCGCACCGTCGGCAGCAGCGCCGCCGCCTTGGCGGCGGAGCCTGCCGCTGGGGCGACCGCGGACGCCGGCGCGGCGCGGACCTGGGCGGGCGCGGGGGGTCGCTGCTGCGGCTGCGCGGCGCGGGATTCTGTTACGGACGGCCCGGATGCCGCGTCGCCTCGGCTCGCGCTCACCGGCGCCGTTGCCGCGGCGGCTGAGCCAGCTTCGCCGCCGCCCTCAGGCGCGGGTCCGACGGTCGCTTCGGCAGGCGTTTCGCCGGCCAGGGCCGCCGCCGCTGCGGGTTCTGCCACGGTCGAGCCCGGGATGGCGGGCGCGCTGTCCCGGCCACCGAGCAGCCAGAAGCCGGCACCCAGCAGCAACACGGCCGCGGCGCCGAGCGCCGCGGGCTTCTGATACCGGTGAAGCTGTTCGATACCGGTGCTGGCCAGCGCACGGACACCGGCCAGAGCACCAGTGCCCGCTGGCTTCGCCGGCGCCGGAACGGGTCTGGACACGATCATCGTGGTCTGCCCGGTCGGCGTCCGCAGCGCTTCGGCGAACTCTTCGGCGGACTGGAAGCGCTCGCCGGTATCCTTGGCCAGGGCCCGCGAGATGGTCTGCTGAAGCGGTTTCGGCACCGCGGGGGACAGCTCGGACAGCGGCCGCGGCGACACCTCCACGTGGGCGCGCATCAGCTCGAAGTCGCTGTTGGCTTCGAACGGCAGGGTGCCGGTCAACATCTCGTAGAGGACGATGCCGAGGGAGTACAGATCGGTGCGGTGATCCACCGGCTGCCCCAGCGCCTGCTCGGGGGCCATGTACGCCGGGGTGCCGACGATGCCGCCGGTCCGCGTCATGCGGGTGCTGTCGAGCACGTGAGCGATGCCGAAGTCCAGCACCTTCACCGTGCCCTCAGCGGCCACCATCAGGTTGCCGGGCTTGATGTCCCGATGCACGACCTTCTGCCGATGGGCGTAGGCGAGACCGTCCAGGGCCTGTCCCATGAGCGAGGCCGCCTGGCCAGGCGCCATCGGTCCGCCCTTGCGCAGCATCGAGCCGAAGTGGGTGCCGGCGATGAACTCCATCACCAGAAACAGCTGCGCATCTTCGGAGAAGAAGCGGAACACCGTGGCGATGTTCGGATGGGAGAGCCGTGCCAGGGTGCGCGCTTCGGCGCGGAAGCGCCGCGAGACGTCGCCGATGTCCGCCAGGTCGGCGCGCACGCACTTGATCGCCACTTCCCGGTCGAGCTCGAGATCGGTGGCGCGATAGACGTCGCCCATGCCGCCGCCGCCGAGGCGCTCGGTGATGCGATACTGGTCGATGGTGGCGCCGATCATCGTCACGGCAGCGCTCCTCTTCGCTGAACCATGGGCCGCGCCCATGCCCTCGTCATCGCCTGGCGCCGGAGAGCGCGTCGGGAAAGGCAGGGATCACCTGGTTCGGATACCAGAACCGCATGTGGCAGCCCTCGCAAACGGCGTCCAGGGCGTCGCCGGCGTCGAGCAGGGCCTGGGCGTCCCGCGCCTCTACCGCTCGCAGCATGCGCAGGCCGGTGTGGTGCAGCGCCAGAGCCATGGCATTGAAGTCCTCGCGGTTGCCGTCGATGGCTGACTGGGCCTCGGCGGTGGTGAGCACGCCGTCGACGCCCTCGTCGGCGATGGCTCTGCCGGGCGCCGTGATGGCGCGGCCGTCGATCATCAGCAGATTGCCGGCCTCGGTGAGAATCACCGCCTCGCGGCGGGCAGCTTCCCAATCGTCGTCGGTCGATGGCTGATGCGTCTCGGCGCCTTCGGCGGTCACCACCGTGCCGACGACGTCCCAGAGGTAGTCGGCAGCAAGGTCGACCTCGTAGATCATCAGGTCCTGGATGCTGGCGGCGGGGCTGGGCCCGGGGGCATCGGCGGCGCACGGCGGTGCGGATCCGGCCGCGGCGAGCAGCAGCGCTGCAGCCACGTTGACCGAGCACGGTGTGCCGAACATGAACTCTCTTCCCCAATCGCCGAGAAGGGGTAGCATAAGAGCCCCGGCCCTGGGAGAAAAGGCCGGAAATCCTGCGCCCGCGGGATGACATGGAGCGACATCAATGAGCCCGCAACTCAACCACACGATTGTCTGGTGCCGGGACAAGCGCCGCTCGGCCACGTTTCTCACCGACATCCTCGGCCGCCCCGCCGCCGAGCCGTACGGTCCGTTCCTGGTGGTGGACATGGAGAACGGCGTCTCGCTCGATTACCACGACACGGACGGCGACATCGCACCGCAGCACTACGCGTTCCTGATCAGCGAAGCGGAGTTCGACGCCGTGTTCTCGCGGATCGGCCAACGGGGTCTCGACTACTGGGCCGATCCGGCGCGCGACCGTCCCGGCGAGATCAACCACCGCGACGGCGGCCGGGGCGTCTACTTCGAGGACCCGGACGGCCACTTCCTGGAAGTGCTGACCCGGCCGTACGGCAGCGGCGGCGACTGATCAGTCCGGCCGGGCGCCCGCCGAGTCGGGCTCGGCCCGGCCGGTCGGATCCTCGACCCGTTCCAGCCGCACCCGCGGCAGGGCGGACGGGTGGTGCTGTTGCAGGTGCTCGAGCAGCCGCTCGCGGACCAGGCAACGCAGATCCCAGGCGGCGCCGGAATTGGCCGCGCTCATCAGAGCCCTGAGCTCGACGCCGTGGTCGGTGAGGTTGGTGACCTGAAGATTCCAGACCTGGCGGTCCCACTGGGCAGCCTGGTCGAGCACCTCGTGGAGCTTGTCCCGAAGCTCGGCCACCGGAGCCGTGTAATCCAGGTACAGGTAAACGGTGCCGAGCAGGTTGGCCGACGTCCGGGTCCAGTTTTGAAACGACTGTTCCAGAAGCCGGGTGATCGGCACGATGAGCCGGCGCAGGTCCCAGGTCCGAACCACCACGTAGGTCAGGGTGATCTCCTCCACCTGCCCCCACTCGCCGTCGACGACCAGCACGTCGTCGATGCGGATGGGCTGGGCTATGGCGATCTGCAGGCCGGCGAACAGCGCGCCGAGGGTTCGTTGCGCAGCAAAACCGATGACGATCCCGGCGATGCCCGCGGACGCCAGCAGGCTCACCCCGATCTGCCGCACACCGCTGAAGGTGATCAGCATGGCGCCGACGCCGAGCAGCACCAGCAGCGCGGTCAGCGCGCGCTGGAAGAACCGGATCTGGGTATAGATCCGCCGGGCGTGCAGGTTATCGGCGGCGTCGATCTCCTGATAGCTGGTGATGACGGTGGAGATGATGACCACGGCGCGGATCAGCACCCAGGTGACCCCCGCGATCAGCCACAGCTCGAAGCCGTGCCGGATGAGCCCCACCACATCGGCATTCACCTGCACGACCGCGCTGGCCAGCAGCCCGAACACCGGCGGCAGGCTGAGGAGCAGCGGCGCTCGCAGCCGGTGCAGCTCGGGCTGGATGTCGAGGCGGGTGAGTCTGAGGTGCCGGCCCAGCGCGGCCAGCACCGCGGCCGCCAGCGCGGCGAAGACCAGCCCCAGCAGCAGGGCGACGCCGAGGATCACGCCGGTTCCCGGCCACGTGCTCGGATTTCCCAGAGCGAGCCATAGAGGGTCGCCGTTCACGCCTGCTCCCGTGCCTGCCGTTCGCGGCCTTCATCATACCTTCCGTAATCGGGTCCGATGTATGCATCGCGAAACCGGCACGGGCAGCGGAGAGCGACGTGGAGAGCCGCGATCTGGAAAATCAGGTGGCGCTGGTAACGAGGTCGCCGCGCTGTTCGCCGCCCTCACCGACCGCTTTCAGCGGCTCGACGTGCTCGTCAACAACGCCGGCATTCAGCGGGACGTGGGTATCCTGGACATGACCCTGGACGACTGGAACCGGGTCATCGGGGTCAACCTCACCGGGCAGTTTCTCTGCGCCCGGGAAGCGGCGCGGCTGTTCGTCGGCCAGGGCCACGACGAGCGGATCTCGCGCTCACGGGGAAGAATCGTCTGCATCAGCTCCGTGCACGAAGCCATTCCCTGGGCCTGCCACGTCAACTACGCTCAGCTCCTCGAGTTGATCCCCTACGGCCGGGTCGGAGATCCGGAGGACGTGGCGGCGGCCGTCTGCTGGCTCGCCTCCGACCGCTCCGACTACGTGCACGGCGAGACCCTGTTCGTGGACGGCGGAATGATGCTCTACCCGGCGTTCCGCGGCGGAGGTTGATTTCAATGGCCCTTACTCGGCACGAAGGAGGAGCGCGATGAAGCAAGCAGCACGCGGCGCGGTGGGCGGTCTGGCCGGCGGCCTCGCCCTGAGCGCGGTCATGGCCATGTCACGGCGGCTGGGTCTGTATCCGACCCTGGCGGAGCGGTCGGAGGCATGGCTGGACCAGACCTTCGGCGCCGGCCGGCGGGCGGGCGCGGGCGGAGTGGCCGTGCTCGAGCAGGCTAATCATCTTGCGGCCGGCGTGGCGTTCGGCGCTGGGCTCGCCGTGCTGCGGCGGCGCCTGGCGCCGAGGTGGCCAATGGCCGCCGGCGTGCTTTACGGGCTGGGAATGTACGGCGTCAACATCGGCGTCATCGCGCCTCTGCTCGGGCTGACCCGCGGCGAGTGGAATGAGCGCCCGGGGGTTCGTCTGCAGCGCGCGGGCATGCACCTGTTATACGGCGCCGTCACGGCAGCGGTGAGCGAGGCCCTGAGAGGGCGGCCCGCGGCTGCATTTCCGCCAGCCTGGCGTCAGCGCAGCCCGAACTCGAAACCTTCGCCGCGCTGGTAGGCGCGCAGGATGCGCCGCGCCGTGGTCTGCACGTGTACCTCGTCGGCGCCGTCGTAGATGCGAGCGAAGCGGGCATGGCGGTACATGCGCTCGAGCGGCGTGTCCTCGGTGACGCCCTTCGCGCCGTGCACCTGAATGGCCCGGTCGATGACGTTGTGCAGCATGCTGGCGCCGTAGACCTTGATCAGCCCGATCTCGATGCGCGCCTCGTCCCCCTGGTCGATCTTCTGAGCGGCGTGCAGGGTGAGCAGCCGGCTCGCCTGAATCTCGGCCGCCGAGTCGAACACGAACTTCTGGATCTGCTGGTGCTCGCCCAGGGTCTTACCGAATGCGACCCGGCTGTTGGCCCGCTCGCACAGCAGGTCGAACGCGCGCTGCGCCTGGCCCAGCCAGCGCATGCAGTGGAAGATCCTGCCGGGGCCGAGCCGGTCCTGGGCGATCTTGAAGCCCTGGCCCCGGGGGCCGAGCAGATTGTCCCTGGGCACCCGGACGTCGTGGTAGCTCACTTCGTAGTGACCTTCGTATTCGCCCATGACCTTGACGTCGCGCACGATGTCGTAGCCGGCGGTGTCGGTGGGGACGATGATCTGGCTGAAGGCCTGGTGGTCCGGAGTGCCTTCGGGCTCGGTGCGGCACATCACCGTGGTGTAGGCCGCCGAGGCGGCGCCGCTGGTGAACCACTTGCGGCCGTTGATCACCCACTGGTCGCCCTGCAGCTCCGCGCGCGTCTGGAGCTGGGTCGGATCCGAGCTCGCCACGTCCGGCTCGGTCATGCCGAAGCTGGGAAAGATCTCACCGTCCACCAGCGGCCGCAGGTACTTGTCACGCCACTCCTCGGAGGCGTAGCGGTGCAGCATGATCGAGTCCTGCAGCGAGTGGGTGCCGAGGGCGGCGGTGGCGAACGCCGAGCGCCCCACCACTTCATTGATGAACACGTAGTCCATGAACGGCAGCCCGCCGCCGCCGATTTCCTCGGGATGTCCCAGCGCCCACAGGCCTTCCGCCTTGGCCTGGTCCATCAGGCCGCGCATCTGCTGCCGGCGTGCCACCGGCTCGCCGCCGGCCAGCTCGTTCTCGATGGGGTAGATGCGCTGCTCGATGAAATCGAGCACCTTCCGGCGCAGGGGCTCGATATGGGCCGGAATGGAGAGGTTCAGGCTCGGTGCCGCCGTGTTCATGATGAGCTCCGCCGTCGATTGTTGGTAACAGACTAGCGCGGCACGGGCTCGGCGGAAACCGCGCCGCGCCGGTGCGGCGAAAGATCAGCGGTCGAGGCGTTCGCGGGTGTTGACGCCGTCCAGCGGGAAGATGGGGCGGCGCACGTGGCTGAATTCGAGCTCTGAATAGTCCGACGTGCACACCCCGCGACCGGCACACTCCACCACGGCCTTCGCCATCTCGCGAAAGCCTACCCGGTAGTGGATGCGGCTCTTCAGCATGAGGTAACGCCGCAGCGTAGGCTCGATGCCCACGGCGCGGAAGCACCCGGGGTCGAACGGCTCCACGTGGCGGGACACCACCACGATGTCGACGTTGCCGGTGCTGAGCACGGCGGTGGTGCCCATCTGCAGGGTCAGACCACGCGACATCGCCACGCTGGCGGGGAAGTCTCCGTCGCAGATCAGCTTGACCCGGCCGGTGACCTCGAGCGGCCGGCTCTGCTGCTCCAGAGCCGGCATCGCCAGCTTGCCGCCGAGCGATAGCGTCACCTCGGCGCCGACCCCGGCCTCTGCCATCGCGCGGACGGCCGCCGGGTCATAGATGCCGAATACCGCGACGTCCTCCAGACCCTGACGGAGGATCTCGGCCAGCACTTCGGTGGTGTCCATGGTGCCGCCGGAGGCGGTGTTGTCGTAATGATCCAGCAGGATCACCGGCCCGTCGCCAGCGTCGAGGCCAAGCGCGCGGGCCCGCGCCACCGAATCCTCCAGGGGATCGGGGCGATAAACGAAGGCCTGCCGCTCGGCCCATGCTCCGTCGAGCAGCTCGTCACGGACGGCCCGCGCGCGCGCCACGTCGCCGTCGGCGACCACGCACACCGACAGCCCGGCTTCGCGGACGTCCGCATGGGGGAACCCGGTGAACAGGCTCACCGCCGGCACACCTTGCGTTTCCAGCTCGGCAGCGCGCGCCTGCAGCGCCCTGTTGGGAAGGTCGTCGGTGCCCTGACGCATGACGTGGGGCAGCATGGGGGCGTTGCCCCATGCCATCACCGGGTCGAGCCGGCCCTCGAGCACGTCCGCCAGTAACCGGCCCGCGCGCCGCGCCGTGGCGTCCATGTCGACGTGTGGGTAGGTGTGGTAGCCGGTGAGCAGGGTGCAGTTCTCCACCATGGCATCGAACAGGTTGGCGTGCATGTCGAGAGACACGGCGATGGGCACGTCGGCATTCACCGCGCGGATGCGCCGGAGCAGCTCGCCTTCGCCGTCGTCGTAGCGGCGGGTCACCATGGCGCCGTGGAGGTCGAGCATGACGGCGTCGCAGCCGGCGGCCACGGCATCGACGATGCGTCCGGCGATGTGCTCGAACGCATCGTCCTCCACCGGGCCGCTGGGCGCCGCCCCGGCCGCCACCGGCAGCACCACGTGGTAACCGTTCTCCTGGCAGACCGCCAGGTAGCCGCCGAGACAGGTGGCGGTGCCCTGAAAGGTGCGGACGGCGTCGTCGCCCGACGGCGGCGCCGCGCCGCCTCGGGAAAACCGCGCGAGGTCGGTGACCACCGGCGAAAAGGTGTTGGTCTCGTGGCTCATCTGAGCGAGGACGATGCGGGTTCTCATGCCGGGTCTCCATGGTCGGCCCCGGCTCAGCATACCGCCGACCGCCGTTGCGGTCGCCCCATGGCACTGCGATTGCTAGGCAATCCCGCTTCGAGCACCGACGACGAGGAACCGCCGCACCCATGAACGATCCGACGCCCCGCGCGCAGCGCGGGCTCCGCTCCCGATCCCGGGTGGCGCGTCAGGCGGTGCGCCTCGGTCTGCGCCGCGTGGCCGCGAGCGATCTCGGCTGGCGGCGGCGCCGCCGCGGCAGCGGATTCTCGTATCACGCCGTCGGCGGCGAGCGGGTGGACGACGACGACGCGCTGGCGCGCATTCGCGGCCTGGCGATCCCGCCGGCCTGGCGCGACGTCCGGGTCGCGGAGGACCCGCGCGCCCACATCCAGGCGGTCGGCGTCGACCAGGCGGGGCGCCGCCAGTACATCTATCATCCCCGCTGGAAGACCCTGCGCGAGTGGCGCAAGGTCAGGCGCCTGCACACGTTCGCCCAGGTTCTGCCGCGGGTTCGGGCCGGCATCCGCCGGGACTTGAGGGCCGGGACCGGCAGCCGCCGGCTGGCGCTGGCGGTGGGTGCGGCGCTGATCGACGTCAGCGCCATCCGCGTCGGCGGCGAGCGGCACTACCGCCGCACCGGCGCCTGCGGCGCGGCGACCCTGCGCCGCTCTCACGTTTCCATCAACGGACGTTCCGTGCACCTGCGCTTCACCGGCAAGGGCGGCAAGGTGTTCAGCCGCGACCTGGAGTCACCGCACCTGATGGCGCCGCTGCGGCGCCTGGTTCGCCTGCCCGGCCGGCGCCTGCTGGTCTTCCGGGACGAGGACGGCGAGCTTGGCCGCTTGCGGGCACGGCACCTCAACGCCTATCTGAAAGAGCTCGCCGGGCAACGCATCAGCGCCAAGGACTTCCGCACGTTCCAGGCCACCGCGCTGGCCGGCGATCTGCTCGCGGCCATGACGCCCGCCGCCACCGCCAGCAAGCGGGATCGTCAGCTCGCCGGGGTGATGCGCCGGATCGCGGCGGTGCTCGGCAACACCCCCGCGCTGGTGCGCAGCAGCTACGTGCACGGCGTGGTGCTCGACAGCTTCGCCGCCGGCGAGCTCCCGGAGCGCTGGAACCGCAGCGGCCGCCGGCCCCGCTATCTGGAGCCTCACGAGGCGGCGCTCGCCCGGTTTCTCGACCACGTGCTGGACGACGAGGCGGCTTGAGGCGTCGCGCGCGGTCGCGCTCGGCCGCGAAGGGCGGTGGCCGCGCCGCCGCGTAGGGTTCCTGGCAAGCATTTCGCATGATCCGTCGGGTTGTCACGGAGGAGCGACCGATGGCCGAGCTTGTCAGCGATTACGTGCTCAAGCGCCTTTCCAATTGGGGCGTCAAACGCATCTTCGGTTTTCCCGGAGACGGCATCAACGGCCTGATCGGCGCCATGGACCGCGCAAGCGATTTCATGGACTTCGTGCAGGTACGTCACGAGGAAATGTCCGCATTCATGGCCTGCGCCCACGCCAAATTTACCGGCGAGGTGGGCGTTTGCCTCGCCACGTCCGGGCCGGGCGCCATCCATCTGCTGAACGGCCTGTACGATGCCAAAAAGGACCACCAGCCGGTGCTCGCCATCGTCGGTCAGCAGGCGCGCGCCGCGCTCGGCGGTGACTATCAACAGGAAGTGGATCTGACGACCTTGTTCAAGGACGTGGCCCACGAGTACGTGCATCTCGCCACCACCCCGGCCCAGGTCCGGCATCTGATCGACCGCGGCATGCGCATCGCCATGGACCAGCGCAAGCCCGTGTGCCTGATCTTTCCCAACGACTTGCAGGAAATGGACGCTGTGGAGGAGCCGCCGCGTTCCCACGGCACGGTGCACTCGGGCATCGGTTTCCGGCACTCGCGAGTCATCCCTCACGAGGAGGACATGAAACGGGCGGCCGAGGTCCTGAACGAGGGTAAGAAGGTGGCCATGCTGGTGGGCGCCGGCGCCCTCGGCGCTACCGACGAGGTGGTGCAGGTGTCCGACCTGCTCGGCGCCGGTATCGCCAAGGCCCTGCTGGGGCGTGCTTCGCCGCCGGACGACCTGCCCCAGGTGACCGGCTCCATCGGCCTGCTCGGCACCAACCCGAGCTGGGAGCTGATGACGGGCTGTGACACGTTGCTGATGGTGGGGTCGTCGTTTCCGTACTCCGAGTTCCTGCCGAAAGAGGGTCAGGCGCGCGGGGTGCAGATCGACATCGACGGCCGCAATCTGGGCATGCGCTACCCCATGGAGGTGAACCTGGTCGGGGACTCCGCCGAGACCCTGAAAGCGTTGATTCCCCATCTGAAGCGTAAGGAAGACCGCAGCTGGCGCGAGCACATCGAGCACGAGGTGCGGGAGTGGCACAAGATCACCGAGTCGCGGGCGATGATGGACGCCGATCCGGTCAATCCGCAGCGGGTGTTCTTCGAGCTGTCGAAGCGGCTGCCGGAGAATTGCATCCTGACCTGTGATTCCGGCTCCGCCGCAAACTGGTACGCCCGGGACCTGAAGCTGCGCCGCGGCATGATGGCCTCGTTGTCCGGCGGGCTTGCGACCATGGGCTGCGGCGTGCCGTACGCCATCGGCGCCAAGTTCGCCTATCCGGACCGGCCGGTGATCGCCCTGGTCGGTGACGGCGCCATGCAGATGAACGGCATGAACGAGCTCATCACCATCGGCAAATACTGGCGCAGATGGAGCAATCCGACGCTCGTGGTGCTGGTGCTGAACAACCACGACCTGAACCAGGTGACGTGGGAGCAGCGGGTGATGGCGGGCGACCCGAAGTTCGAAGGCTCGCAGAACGTGCCCGAGTTCAACTTCGCCCGTTACGCCGAGATGCTCGGCCTGGAAGGCATCGAGATCAAGGATGCCGATGCCGTCGGCGGCGCCTGGGAACGTGCCCTGGCCGCCGACCGGCCGGTGGTGCTGGACGCCTATACGGACCCGAAGGTGCCGCCCCTGCCACCCCACATCAAGCCGGCGCAGGCGCAGGCGTACCTGTCGGCGTTGCTTCACGGCGACCCCGAGGCCTACGGCATCGTCAAGACCTCCATGAAGCAGTTCATCAAGAACTTCGTGCCGAATGTCTGAGCAGGACGCCGGATTTTCCGCCGAAGCGGCGGGTGCGCTGGCGCGGGAGCTCGCGCGGCGCACCGACAGCGAAGTGCGCTTCGACGGCGGCAGCCGCGCGCTCTACGCCACGGACGGATCGAATTATCGGCAGGTGCCGATCGGGGTGGTCATCCCGCGCAGCGAGCAGGACGTGGTGGAGACCCTCGCCGTGTGCCGGGAGCGGGGCGCCCCGGTGCTGTCCCGCGGCGGCGGCACCAGCCTCGCCGGCCAGTGCTGCAACGCCGCGGTGATCATGGACATGTCCAAGTACCTGCGCCGGGTGCTGAAGATCGACCCTGACCGGCGGCTGGCGTGGGTGCAGCCCGGCTGCGTGCTGGACGACCTGCGTAACCAGGCCGAGCAACACCGCCTGACCTTCGGCCCGGACCCCTCCACCCACGATCACAACACCCTGGGCGGCATGCTTGGCAACAACTCCTGCGGGCCGCACTCCATCATGTCGGGCCGCACCGCCGACAACGTTCGTGAGCTGACGGTGCTGACTTACGACGGCCTGCGCCTGACCGTGGGCGAAACCTCCGAGGCGGAGCTGGAGCGGATCATCCGCGAAGGCGGGCGCCGCGGGGAGATCTACGCCGGTCTCAAGGCCATCCGCGACGAGCACGGCGAACGGATCCGCCGCCGCTATCCGGACATCCCCCGCCGGGTGTCGGGTTACAACCTGCCGCAGCTTCTTCCCGAGCACGGCTTCAACGTTGCCCGTGCGCTGGTGGGCAGCGAGGGCACCTGCGTCACCATTCTCGAGGCCTGCCTGGAGCTGGTGCACAGCCCGCCGGCACGCGTGCTGCTCGTGCTGGGCTTCGAGGACGTCTACGCTGCCGCCGACCGGGTGCCGGCGGTGCTGGAGCAGGGTCCGGTGGCCCTCGAGGGCATCGACGACCGGCTGATGGGCTACCTGCGCAAGAAGCACATGGAGCAGCGCAGCCGTGACATGCTGCCGGACGGAAACGGCTGGCTCTACGTGGAGTTCGGCGGCGACACGCCCGCCGAGGCGGAGCATGCCGCCCGTCAGGCGCTGGCGGCATTGAGCGGCGACCGCAATGCGCCGAGCAGCAAGCTGTTGATCGACCCCGAGCAGCAGTCGAGGCTGTGGCAAGTCCGTGAGTCCGGCCTGGCCGCCACCGCCCACGTGCCCGGACAGCGTGACACCTGGCCCGGCTGGGAGGATGCGGCGGTGCCGCCGGAGCGGCTCGGCGACTACTTGCGCGACTTCCGTCACCTGCTGGACCGGCACGGCTACGACTGCTCGCTGTACGGACATTTCGGTGACGGCTGCGTCCATGTGCGCATCGACTTCGACCTCATCACCCGTGAGGGCATCGATCGCTTCAAGCAGTTCACCGGAGCTGCCGCCGATCTGGTGAACAGCTACGGCGGCTCGTTCTCCGGCGAGCACGGTGACGGCCAGTCCCGCGCCGAGCTGTTGCCGAAGATGTTCGGCGAAGAGCTGATGTCGGCCATGCGGTCGTTCAAATCGGTGTGGGACCCGGACGGCCGGATGAATCCCGGTAAGGTGGTGGACGCGTACGCGCGCGATGACAACCTGCGTCTCGGCACCCGCTACCGTCCGCCGCAGATCGACGTGCAGTTCGCGTATCCCGAAGACGATGGCAACTTCTCCAGGGTGAGCCTGCGCTGCGTGGGTGTTGGCCTGTGCCGACACGTGAACAAAGGGGTGATGTGTCCGAGCTATATGGCCACCCTCGAGGAGCGGCATTCCACTCGTGGGCGTGCCCGGCTGCTGCACGAGATGGTCCGCGGCATGCAGGACCCGGCCGAGCGCGGTGACACGCCGGTGACCGACGGCTGGCGCAGCGAGGCGGTTCGGGAGGCGCTGGATCTCTGCCTCGCCTGCAAGGGCTGTCGCACCGACTGTCCGGTTCAGGTGGACATGGCCACCTACAAATCGGAGTTCATGTACCACCACTACAAGGGCCGGCTGCGGCCTCGGACGGCCTATTCCATGGGGCTGATCTACTGGTGGAGCCGGGCCGCATCGCATCTGCCCGGGCTGGTGAACCTGCTGCTGTCGGCGCCCGTCATTGCGCCGCTGCTGAAGAAGCTCGGCGGCATCGCCCCGGCGCGGCGGGTTCCGCAATTCGCCAGGCAGCCGTTCCGGCGCGGTTTTCAGCGGCGGCAGGCCTCGACCGGAGGCGCCGGGGCCCGCGGCCAGGAACCCCGCCACGCGGAGCGGACCGTGGTGCTGTTCCCGGACACGTTCAACAATTATCAACGGCCCGAGATCCTCGAAGCGGCCGTCAGCGTGCTCACGGCCGCGGGCTATCAGGTGACGATCCCGCCGAGGCCGCTGTGCTGCGGCCGCCCGCTCTACGACTGGGGCATGCTGGACCGCGCGCGACGGCTGCTGAGCCAGGTGATGGACACGCTCGGCGAGGCGGCGCAGAACGGCGTGCCTATCGTCTGCCTGGAGCCGGCCTGCGCGGCGACCTTCCGCGACGAGCTGGTGAACCTGTTCCCGGACGACGACCGGGCGCGTGCCATCTGCCGGCAGAGCATGATGCTGAGCGAGCTGCTGGAGCAGGACGGCTATCAGCCGCCGAGGCTCGAGCGCAAGGCGCTGGTGCACGCCCACTGCAACCATCACGCGGTGATGGGCGTTGACGCGGAGCTGGCCGTGCTCGATCGCCTCGGCCTCGATTACACCTATCTCGACAATGCGGGCTGTTGCGGCATGGCGGGTTCTTTCGGTTTCGAGCACGACCACTACGAGGTCTCGAAGCGTATCGGCGAGCGGGTGCTGCTGCCGGCCGTGCGCGAAGCCGACGAAGATACCTTGATCATTACCAGCGGCTACAGCTGCACCGAGCAGATTGATCAGGAGACGGGGCGGCGGGCTCTGCATCTGGCGGAGGTGCTGGCGCTCGCCCTCGACCAGGCGAGACCACGCGGCGAGGCGGCAGTGTCTGCGCCGGACCGTGCCGGAGAGATCACGGAAGCCGCTGCCCGAAGTCTTCAGCAGGAGGAAAAATCGCCATGAGCGGGCAATCCGATGGCCGGGCCCTGGGCGCCCGGCGCTGGGTCATCGCGGAGGGCTACATACCCGGCGACAGAACGCCGTCGGGCGACCCCCGCTTCGAGAGCCACGAGACCGCCTGCATCCTCAATGCGGGCGACCAGGAAGCGCAGGTGACGATCACCGTGTACTTCTCCGACCGCGAGCCGGTGGGGCCGTACCGGCTGACGGTGCCGGCGCGGCGCACCCTGCACCAGCGTTTCAACGAGCTGGACGATCCCGAGCCGGTGCCGCGCGATACCGATTACGCCAGCGTCATCGAGTCCACCGTGCCGGTGGTGGTGCAGCACACGCGGCTCGACTCGCGCCAGGCGGAACTGGCGCTCATCACCACCATAGCGCACCCCATCAGCCAGGAGACTCAATCATGAAGTCGAACCCGTCGTTTTCCGGCAAAGTGGTGGTAGTGACCGGAGCGTCTGCCGGTGTCGGCCGGGCCACCGTGCGCAGGTTCGCCCGTCTCGGCGCGTCGGTGGGGCTGATCGCCCGCGACCAGCAACGGCTGGAGGCTGCACGCTCGGAGGTGGAGGCGGCCGGCGGCCGGGCCGTGGTGGCCACCGCCGACGTCGCCGACGCCGAGGCGGTGGAGAAGGCGGCGAGCCTGATCGAGGAGACGCTCGGCCCCATCGACATCTGGGTGAACTGCGCGATGGTCACCATTCTGGCGCCGTTCCCGGAGATCGAAGCCGCCGAGTTCGCCCGGGTCACCGCCGTCACCTACCTCGGCAACGTCAACGGCACCCGCGCGGCGTTGTCACGGATGTTGCCCCGCGACCGCGGCACCATCATTCAGGTGGGGTCGGCGCTGGCCTACCGTGGCATCCCCCTGCAGGCGCCGTACTGCGGCGCCAAGCACGCCATCAAGGGCTATACCGAATCCGTGCGCGCGGAGCTGATCTCTCGCGGCAGCCGCATTCAGGTGACCATGGTCGAGCTGCCGGCCGTGAACACGCCCCAGTTCGACTGGGCCCGCAACAAGCTGCCCCACAAGGCGCGGCCGCTGGCGCCCGTGTACCAGCCCGAATTGATCGCGAGCGCCATCGCCTGGGCCGCCACCAGCGGGCGCCGCGAGGTGCTGGTCGGCGGCTCCACGCTGATGACCGTCTGGGGAAACCGCCTGGCGCCGACCTTGATGGCCCGCTATCTGGCACGCAACGCCGTCGCCGGCCAGCAGACCGACGAGCGGGAAGATCCCGATCGTCCGGACAATCTGTGGCAACCGGTGCCCGGCGAGACCGGTGCCCGCGGACGCTTCGGCGCCGAGGCGCACGACTCCAGCATGGAGCTGTGGGCGAGCGAGCATCGCACCTGGCTCGCCGCCACCGGCCTTGCCCTGCTTGCCGGCGTCGTCGTGGCGCTCAGTGGTACTGATAGAAGCCGCCGAGGATGGCACCGTAGACGGTGAGCGCCACCAGGGTGACCAGCGGTGTGCGGCGGCCGTAGTTCAAGGCCATGAATCCCGGCGGCTCCAGCCGCCGATGGTGGCTGGGCCCGTCGTAATCGGTGGCCATTCTCGGGTGGAAGTAGGGCAACAGCGTCATCAGCACGGTGAGCAGAAACAGCCCGTGGAGAAAGCCGGTCAGGGTGCCGGTGACGAGGCCCGGCCACGGGGCGACGATCAGGATGGCCACGTACACGTAGGCGAAGATCCAGCCGCCCAGCATGTAGACGGCGAAGCCGATCCCGTTGGCGCGGCTGCGATTCCCGGAGAAGAACGTTCCGGTCAGGAACGTGAGCGACAGGCGGGACAGCCCCATGCCCTGGCTGGCGCTGATGATGGTGGACATCACCACGGTGGCCACCAGCCCCCACACCAGGGTGGGGCCGAGGAGACTCATGAACTCAGACGCCATGCCGGCACGTCCCGCTGGTTTCGTCGCTCCGCTCGGCCTGCTGGCCCTGCTGCTGACTCTCTCCCGGCCGCCCATGGGCCTGCCCGAGCGCCAGCGCGGCGGTGATCAACCCGACGTGTGAGAACGCCTGGGGATAGTTGCCGAGCGCCGTCCCCGAGTCCGGCTCGATTTCCTCGGCGTAGAGGCCGAGGTCGTTGGCTTTGCCGATCAGCTCGGCGAAGCGTCGCTCGGCTTCGTCGATGCGTCCGGTGGCGGCCAGGTACTCCACCGCCCAGAAGCTGGTCATGACGAACGCACCTTCCTGGCCGGACATACCGTCGCTGCCGGGCTCGTAGCGGAAGATCAGCGCCCCCCGGGCGAGTCGTTGGTCCACGTAGTCGAAGGTTCCCCGCATGCGTGGGCTGTCCGGGTCCTGGTAGTGGCGGTGGGCCAGCAGCAGGCTGGCGTCCGCCCGGGACTCACCGAACGTCTGCACGTAGCTGTTGCAGGAATCCGAGAAGCCGTCCTTCTCGATGGCCGCGGCGATGGCGTCCCGTGCTCGGGTGAACTCCTCGCGTGGCACCTCGAGGTGTCCGTCGTCGGCGAGCTGCAGCAGCTCGTGGAGCCCCGACCAGCACATCATCTTCGAGTAGGTGTACTGACGCTGCTCGCCGCGGATCTCCCAGATGCTGGAGTCCGGCTCGCTCCAGCGCCGGCAAATGGTGCCGCCGAACCCGGCGAGCAGCCGTCCTTCCACACCATCGAGCTCGCCGCCCCGGGTCACGTAGTCGGCGGCGGCTTGAATGATGGCGCCGTAGACGTCGAGCTGCAGCTGCTGGCTGGCGGCGTTGCCGGTGCGCACCGGGCGCGAGCCCTTGTAGCCGTGCAGATGCGACAGCTCGGTTTCCTGCACGCGGGTCTCGCCGTAAACGTCGTAGAGCACATTCAGGCTCGGCCAGGTGAGGCGGGTGGCGTGCAGCAGCCAGGACAGGAAGTGCTCGCCTTCTTCGCGGTAGCCGAGGTCGCTGAAGGCCTGAAACGTCAGAGCCGCGTCCCGCAGCCAGCAGTAGCGGTAGTCCCAGTTGCGGTCTCCGCCGACCACTTCCGGCAGTGAGGTGGTGGGTGCGGCGACCATGGCGCCGGTGAGGCTGTGCTGAAGCATTTTCAGCACCAGCGCGCTGCGTACCACCGAGTCACGGTGGCGATCCCGGTACTCGCAGCGGTCGGCCCAGCGCTGCCACCAGCGCCGGGTCTTCTCCAGCCGCTGCACGGCGTCGTCCCCCAGGGTCGGCAGAATGCCCATGTCCCGGTGCACGAACGACAGCGAACAGAGTACCCGCTCGCCTTCGCCGAGGCGCACGCACGCCGTTGCGGCGTCGCCGCTCGGGCTCATGGAAAGTGGCAGCTCGCACTGGAACACCAGGTACAGATCCCGGTGGCGAAACACGAACGCCCGTGGGCTGCGGGTCGACAACTGCACCGGAAGGCGGCCGAAGTCCGGCCGCGGGCTGTAGTCGAAGACCAGCTCCATGCTTCCCCGGTGCACCTGGACGTGGCGCAGCAGCTCACTCTCCGGCGCGAGTACGCCTTCGGGCTCGGCGTCCGGCAGGATCGTCAGGCAGTCGGTGACCGTGGCTTCGCCCTCGTCGGTGACGAAGCGGGTCTCCAGGACGTTGCTGTCACCGAGATAGCGGCGGGTGGTGCGGAAGGGACCCTTGGGCGCGACCTTGAACCGGCCGCCACGGTTCTGGTCGAGCAGGGCCGCGAAGATCGCGCGGCCGGAGAAATGAGGGAGGCACAGCCAGTCCACCGAGCCGTGGCTGGAAACCAGCGCTACCGTCCTGCAGTCGCCGATCGCCCCGTAGTCGCCGATGTCGGGATAGTCCTCATCGGTGCTTTCCTGCTCGCCGGATGCCATGACAGTTGCCTTGCACATTTCATGCCGGTGGTCGACCCATGCAGGAACCGTCGCGGCCGCTCAGGTGCCGGTGTAATCGGGCTTGCGCTTCTCCAGGAACGCCGCCCGCGACTCTTTGACGTCATTGCTGGCCTTGCGCGGATAGGACAGGCTGGTCAGCTCGTAGCGCAGCGCGTCCTCCAGGTCCGCTTCCACGCTGTGCTGCAGCACGCGCTTCGACGCCCGCAGCGCCAGAGGCGGCCACGCCGCCATCTGCGCGGCAAGCTCGAGCGCCGTGTCCCGCAGCGCATTTTCGTCCACCAGCCGGTCGAGCAGGCCGATGCGGTAGGCTTCCTCGGCCGTCACGGTGCGGCTGGTGTAGATCAGATCGGCGGCCCGCGACTGACCGACGATGCGCGGCAGGAAGAAGCTGAGCCCCGAGTCCGGCGAGAGGTTGCGCTCGATGAACACCGACTTGAAACGGCTGGCCGGGGTGCCCAGCCGCATGTCGCATGCCAGCGCGAGGCTCATGCCCGCGCCGGCAGCGACCCCGTTGACCGCGGCGATGACCGGCTTGTCGAGGCGGTAGATGCTCATGGCCTGGCGCCCGACCCAGCCGAACTCGTCGAGCAGATCGTTCTGCGACGGCGCACCGGATCCCGGTCGGCCTGCGGTGAGGTCGGCGCCGGAGCAGAACCCGCGTCCGGCGCCGGTGATCACCACGACCCGCACGGCGTCGTCGGCGCGGGCCTCGGAGAGCGCCTCGCCGAGCGCGTCACGAAGCTCGGCGGACAGGGCGTTCAGCTTGTCCGGCCGGTTCAGGGTGAGCACGGTGGTGTGATCCGCGCGTTCGACGTCGAGCACGGGCACTGACTGCGGCATGACGATGTCCTCCCCAGGACGGTGGCGGCGCGGCGGCGCCGGGCGGTTACGGGGCTTCCCGCGGAAACGGCGTCTCGGCGCCTTCCGCCACCGGCACGTTGAACGCGTTCAGGGTCAGCGAGACGAAGCCGTAGAAGCCGATGGTGGTGATCAGCTCCATCAGTCCCTGCTCCCCGAACGCTTCCACGGCCTGCTGGTACAACGGCAACGGCAGGTCGTGGGTCTCGTGCAGCGCGCCGACCACGTCGTAGGTGAGAAGCTCGTCGGCCGGTGCGGACTCCGGGCGGCGCCCGGCGAACACCGCATCGATGACCTCGTCGCCCACGCCCTGCTCGCGGGCCATGCGGGCGTGGGCCACCCACTCCACGTTGCTGCGGAAGTGCCGGGCGGTGATGACGATGGCCAGCTCGACGAGGCGCCGGTCGAGGGTGGTGCGTTCCCAGATGAAGTTGCCGAGACTGACCGCGCGATGAGCGACTTCGGGGCTGCGGATCCAGGGGTCGAACGGGCCGCCGATCTGGCCGTCGGCGCCGGGCTTGCGGAAGCGGGCGATTCGATCGTACTGCTCCTGCTGCTCGGTGGTCAGCTCGTCGCGGCGCTTCTTCGTCAGGCGGCTCACGGTGACTCCTCCTCTGGTTCCCGGCAAATCTGGCTGCTTTCGCCCGCGGAATCAAGGGCGACGGCGCGCCGTGACCCTATCTGCTCCTGTAAAGCGTGGCGCCTGTAAAGTGAAGGCAAATCCGTTACCTTAGTGGCTGCTTTCGGGAGGGGAATCGCTTCATGTCGTCGCTCACCGACACGCCGACGTCCTGGCCGCGCCGCTACACGGTGGTGCTGCTGTCGTTTCTGGCCGTCTTCGTCTGCTACATCGACCGGGTCAACATCTCTGTGGCCATCATACCCATGGCCGGCGACATGGGCTGGAGCGCCGAGGCGGAAGGCCGGGTGCTGTCGTCGTTCTTCGTCGGCTATCTGCTGCTGCAGGTGGTCGGCGGCCGTATCGCCGACCGCTTCGGCGGCAAGATGGTGCTCGGTGTCGGCGTGTTGCTGTGGTCGCTGTTCACCATGTTGACGCCGCCGGCTGCCTACTTCGGCTTCGCCGCTCTGGTGACGGCCCGCATTCTCATGGGCATGGGCGAGGCGGTGACCTTCCCGTCGATCTACACGCTCTACAGTCGCTGGGTGCCGCTGACGGAGCGCTCGCGCGCGGTGGCCATGGCCAACAGCGGCATCCCCCTCGGCACCGTGTTCGCTCTGATCGTCACCCCGCTGATCGTCCAGGCCTGGGGCTGGGAGTGGGCGTTCTACCTGTTCGGCGCCGTGGGCATCACCTGGTTCGTGGTGTGGCAGGCGCGGGTGACGTCGCTGCCGTCCGACCATCCGGCGGTATCGGCGGCGGAGCTTCGCCAGATCGAAGACGGCGTGACGCCGCGCGGCGAAGCCCAGACGGTGCCCTGGCGGGCGCTGCTGTCCTCCATGCCGGTGTGGGCCATCATCGTCGCCCATTTCTGCAACAACTGGTCCCTCTACGTTCTGCTTTCCTGGCTCCCGACCTTCGTCAATCAGGGGCTCGGCGTGGACTACGCGTCGGTGGGCTGGGTCACCATGATCCCGCACATCGGCTCGTTCGTGTTCCTGAACGTCGCCGGCAACGCGGCGGACCGGATGATCGCCCGCGGCATGGACGTGGGCAAGGTCCGCAAGCTCATGCAACTCATAGGCTTCGGCGGCATCGCCACGGCGCTCGCCATTGTCGGCCATGTACACACAGTGTGGATGGCGATCTCGATCATGACCGTGGGCAGCGCGCTCGGCGCGTTCGTCACCGGCGGCTTCGCGGTGAATCACATGGACATCGCGCCCAAGCACGCGGGCACCCTCATGGGCATCACCAACACCGCCGGTACCATTCCCGGCATCATTGGCGTCTACGTCACCGGGCTGATCCTCGATGCGACGAATTACGACTGGGCGGTGGTGTTCGAGCTCGCTGCGGGCGTGACCCTGGTGGGCCTGGTGTTCTTCCTGTTGTTCTCGAGCGGACGCAAGCTGTTCGACTGAGGTGCCGGGCGCTGCCCAGGGTGGTGGATCACGCCGGATGTTGGCGGCAACGCCCACGCCGGTAGCGGAGCGTCTTCGCCAAGCCATTGACGTAAAAGGGGTTTCTGGATGGTCTGCTAATTGCAACCACCACCCTAGCGTGCGAGGAGGCTGCGATGGACGTGCTCGGTTCTCTGTTCACCCTGGTGGTCATGATGGTTGGCGCATTGATCTGGATACTGCCCATCGTGCTGATCGCGGCGTCGTCGCGAACGGAGGGCAAGGAAAAACTGGCCTGGATTCTGGCCGTCGTCTTCATTTCCTGGTTCGCCTGGATCTTCTACCTGCTGCTGGCGCCCCTCAGGCGGCCGGCGCGGGAGTCGTATCGCTACCGGTATTGAGCCTGCGCTCGACGGTGACCACCCGCGTTCCCGCGGCGAGGTCGTGCAGGCAGCGGCGGCTGCGGGTGAAGACCAACGCCACGTCGGCCAGGGGCAGCAGGGTCAGCGGCCAGATCACGATCAGATACATGAACGGAAAGAACAGCGCGCGGATACAGACCAGCTTCCACAGCGGCGCCCGGCCGCCGCCGGCGTCGACGATGCAGATGCCGAGCAGCGCCTTGCCGACGGTCTGGCCGCGCGTCCACAACAGATAGCCGTTCAGCAGCAGATAGGCGGCCACCGACAGCGCCAGCACCTTTCCCACCCAGGCGCCGCTGGTGAAGTCCTCGGCGTGCTCCGTGACACCGAAGGCCATCACCAGGAACACCGCCAGCGCCGGCACCAGCACCAGGTCCACCAGGGTGGCCAGCAGCCGCCGGCCGCGTCCTGCGGCAACGCCCTCGCTCATCGGCCGTCCTCCGGCAATTGGAACACCAGCAGGGCATTGCCGGGCTTCTGACCGAAGCTGTCGTACCCCGACGCCACGATCAGCAGGTCGTCCACCACCAGAGGTCCGTGAGCGTCGACGGAGCCGCCGGAAGCCGGAACTCCGTTCACCGTGGCGTAGTCGCGCCAGGTGTCGTGGGACCACAGCAACTCGCCGGTGGCGGCGCGGTACGCCTCGACGAATCCGTCGAGGGTGCCGGCAAACACCAGGTCCGCAGTGGCGGTGATGGCGGCTGACAGCCCCGCGGAGCACACCCGTTTCTCGCAGCGCGGCTGGCGGGCGTGCCGCCAGCGGATCTCGCCGGTGGCAGCGTCGAGCGCGTACAGCCCCGGGTGCGCAGCACCTTCCCGCGGTCCGGCCGCGACGTCGCTCACCGGCACCAGCACCAGACCCACGTCCGGATTGGCCGCCATGCCCCAGTGGATGCCGCCGAGGGCGCCGCCGCGGCCCAGGTGCTGCTGCCAGATCACCGCGCCGGTGTCCGGATCCAGGGCGTAGACGTCGCCGGCCTTCTGTCCCGCCACCAGCAGGTCCCTGCCGCCGCTTCGCACCAGCATGGGCGGCGCGCCGAAGTCCAGGTCCGGGCCTGCGGGCCGGGGGCAGTTGGGATGGTGGGAAGAGAGGCTGCAGGCCATGTTGTAGGCATCGCCCGCGGTGAACTGGTGAATCCACCGCACCGCGCCGGTGGCGCCATCCACCGCCCACACGGAATCGCTGGTCGCCGTCGCGGGCTGGCTGTAGTTCTGGCCCGTGCCGAAGTAGACGAGGCCCCGCTCGGCATCGAGGGTGACGCTGCCCCACACCGGAGCACCGCTCGGCCCGTGCTCTTGCACCATGAGCCAGTGGCGTCCCGTCACCCGCGGCGGCGCGTCGATGGACGGCCGGTACCAGCGCAGCGCGCCGGTATCGGCGTCGAGGCGGGCGACCCCGCCGCTGGTGGTGCAGCAGCCGTACAGGGGACTCAGGGCCAGCCCGATCTCCATCGAAGAAAGCGGGACGAACAGCGCGTCGTCCTGGAGCAGCGGCGTGCCGGAGTACATGGGCAGGGGTTGCTGGCGGATCGTCTGGTGCCAGATCAAGGTGCCATTCCCGGCATCCACCGCGTAGATGCCGCCGGTGCGGTCGGTGAACAGCAGCGCCTCGCGGCCGCCGATGGGGTGATGGAGGATGGCGCTGGCGATCTGACCGGCGTGCTCGAAGACCCAGCGCGTGCAGCCGCTTTCCCGGTCCAGCGCCACCAGGCCGCGGCCGCTGTCGCCGACGTAGATGGTGTCGGCGGTCACCAGCGGCCAGGATCGGGGGATCCGGTTGGCGAGTCCGTACGCCCACTTCAGCTCGAGATGGGCGACGTTGCCGGCGTTCAGTCGGGTGTGCGGCTGAAAGCGGAGGTTGGCCGGCCCGAGCCCCCAGCCGGGCGGCTCCATCCGACTCTGATCCGGCGTCGGGGCGCACTCGGCTGCCGCCCACGCCCCGGCGGCAAGCGCCGCCCACAGCGTGCACGCCACCGCCACGCCGACCCATCGTCTGCAGATTACGTGCACGGCCCCCTCACCCTGTACCACGCCCGCAGTTTGGCACGGATCGAGGCCGCCAACAAAGTGACTCTACGATCGGCGGCGCGACCGGGTTCGGCCGCGCCGGCCGGCCACCGTTCGCGGCGCCGGCGAGGACCCGCTGGGGCCGGTCAGGTCGCTGATCGGCGACACTCTGCGGCTCCCAACCACTGTCTTATGCGGCGCGTCTCATTCCGGGCGATTGCCGTCCGGCTGGCTGGCGTGGTCGGCGACCATTTCTATACTCCTCTCAGAGCCAGACATGAGAAGCCAAGCTCGCACAAGCGATGTAACGGCTCGAGCTGACTCTGAGGAAACGTCGATCGCTCGCAACGAACGGGTGACGGCTTGAACAGGGACGTCTGCGGACTTGACGCCGTTCAGCTGCCGAACGAGCCGCGCTCCGGCGGCTGCCGGCGACTGCCGCAGCTGGGACGAGAGGTTTTCCACATTATGTCTTCACGATTCCGACTGGGCCGTCGGGTGGCGGTGTTCTTCAGCCTGCTGATAACGTTGATCGCCTCCCACGAAACTCTTGCCGCCGACGACGTCTGGCGATCGACCTTCGGCCAGGGTTGGTTCTACCAGGTCATGAGCTCACCGGGCGAACTGATGGCCGGCACCTGGTGGGAATCTTCCCTGACACCCGGCAAGACGTACGACATCAGCTTCGACGTCCAGAACCTGCGCGGCAAGGTGGCGCTGCTGGTGGCCGACAACCCGCCGGCGACCGTAGATCACACCGGCCGCTTCTCCTTCGATTTCCACGTCTCGGATGGCGGCAAGCGGCGCATTGCCTTCGTCTCCCAGACCAGCGACGCGATGGTCTCCGTCAACCACATCTCGGTGACCGAGAACGCCGTGGCCAGCAACGCCAGCAACAACGGCATTCCCAAGGGGCACTACATCTCCTTTGCCCGGGAGCGAAATCTCCAGACCGAGGTTGTCGCGCCCCTGGCGTCGCCGTGGAAAGCCACCGACTACCAGAAGCGCGTCGCCAACGATCTGCGGGCCGCGTTCACGACGCCCGGGGTGAAAGGCATGGTGATGCGGATCACCTGGCGCAGCCTGGAGGTGGGCGACGGTGTCTATGACTGGCGGGTGCTGGACGGCAACCTGGCGGCTGCCCGCCGGTACGGGCTCAAGTTCATCGTGCAGGTGGGCGATCGCAGCTTCGACGGCACCAACCCCCTGCCGAGATACTTTCCTTCCCGGTACGGGCTGCAGACCAGCAACGGCGGCAAGCTCGGCGGCGTGGTGGCCAAGCGCTGGGACCCATACGTCTACGGCCGCCTGATTCGGCTGTACAAGGCCATTGCCCGCCGCTACGCCAACGATGTCGGCTTCGGCGGCATTGCCACCACAGAGAGCGCCACGGGCAACTTCAGCGGCGGCGACTACAGCATCTCGAAGTACATGAACGCGCTGACCCAGATCGTAACCCAGACCGAGGCGGCCATGCCGCGTGGCCGGCTGTTCCTGTATCTGAACTTCCTGAAGGGCGGCATGGACTTCGACATGAACAAGGACCTGCGGCCGAAGCTCCTCGCCGCAGTGCCTCACAACGCGCTGGTGGTGGGCGGCCCCGACATCACGCCGGACGTGGTCGGTATGCCGCGCTCGGTGACCAACTACCGGATTCACGTGCGCCGGACCATGCCGGCGGTGAGTCAGTTCTGCAACATGCAGCACGTGGACCAGGGCGAGGGCGGCATCAACGTCAAGTCGAACAGATTCCGCCAGCAGTATTACAACGACGTGGCCGCCGTGCGTCAGCGCGAAAGCCAGCGCTCGTTCAACGGCACCCGCGCGGTGTTCGAGTTCGACGACATCCGCGATTCCAACGGCAACCGCGTCAAGCTGCATCCGTGGAAAGATCTTGGCGATCTGTGGACGCCCTGGCAGCTGTTCGGATTCGGCCAGCGCAATTTCGGTTGCGATTACGTGATCTGGCACTTCCGCGAGTACCCGAAGTCGGGAGAGTTCGGCTGGGACGATGTGAAGCCGGTGATCCTGAACAACCAGTACTTCTAGCGACTACGGCGTCTTGCCGATGGAGGCAGGCCGTGAGGGAGGGCGAATTCCTGCCTTGCGGCCGGCGCCGTACACCAGCGACCGCAGCCGGCGCCGCGCCGGCGCCGGAATGGCCCACTGCAGCGCGAACATGCACAGGTCGAGCGGCCGCGGCCTGCCCTGGCGCGCGGCGATCTGCAGCAGACGCAGCCCTGTCCGCCAGTCTCCGCGCTCCGTCACCGCACCGTTGAGAATCTGCAGCAGCAGCCCGGCGAAGGCTTCCGGGCTGATGATCTTGCGGATCGACAGCGCCCACAGCAGCGAACCCTCCAGCTTGTGCTTGTTGCTGAGAGACGCGCCGCGAAACTCGGCCAGATGCACCACCAGCGTTTCCGGCACCACGATGAGGCGCGCGCCGCCGGCCTCGGTGGCCTGCAGCACCCAGTCCCAGTCTTCGTGCTCGGCGTCACGCTGGGGCACGCGCTCCACCAGGCTGCGATGGCACAGGATGCTCGATGCCTGGATGAAGCTGTCGCCCTTGAACAGGGAGCGCCGGCAGAACAGCCAGTCGCCCGTGCGCTGGTTGGGTTTCGGGAGCCGGCGCGGCCAGACGTAGCGTCCGCTGGGAGTCTCAACGTGAGATCGGCAGGAAACCAGGGCGGTGACTTCGTCTCCCGCCGGCAGCGCAGCGAGCTGCGCCGCGAGCTTGCCCGGAAGCCACAGATCGTCGTCGTCCAGGAATGCCACGTAGGGTGTGACGGCGTGCATCGCCCCCACCATGCGGCAGGCGGCGGGGCCGCGGTTCTGCGGCATCGGCAGCGCCTCGACGCGCTCGCCGGCGAACTCCCGCACCACCGCCTCGCTCTCCGCGTCCGGCGGCCCATCGATCACCACCAGAACACTGACGTCCACGTGCTCCTGCGCGAGCACGGATTCGATGGCCTGACGGAGCAGCGCTGGCCGGTTGCGGGTGGGGATGACCGCCGTTACCGCCCTGGCTGCGGGCGCCGGCACAGCCCGCGGCCGCGTCGGCGCAGCGGTCGGATTGTCAACGTGAATCGAATCCAAGTGACCGTTTCCGTCTGATCGCGCTCCAGGTTCGGTCATGCTCTACCTGCTCGTGTCAGCCTATCAATGCTGCAACCAATGGCCATTGATGCCCCGCAATGGAAGATGTCGCGTCCTCTCACGTCGATGGTCAATAGCGGTTCACCCGGCGATGCCGCCAGGCGGTCATCGGCTTGGACAGGATGAGCGTCCATGGCCGTTCGATGCGGCCGCCGAGCTTCAACGCGATTTCCCTCGCATACTGATAAAGCACGTCCTTCACCGCGTACAGGCGCCGCTCCAGGTTGCCGAGATCCCGGTCCGCCTCGGGATGGCCGGTCTCGTAGCCGAGCGCCTGCAGGGTGGAGCCGCCGATGCGCTCGAGCCGCGCGAGCCGGCCGGCGCTGAAGTAGTGTCTCCACTTGCCCGAGTTCGCCAGGAACCCGGTGGGCCCCGCTGCGCCCTCGGACGCCGTCTCGGTCCAGGGCTGGGCGGACTGCAGCACGGCCGCATCGAATTCCAGGCCGAGAAACGCGCAGACCCGGCGCAGCCAGAGCTCGGGTTCCGAGGTGAAGGCTTCGTACGTGAGCTCGAGATAACGGTCGTGGCCGACCGCCGCGCCCTGGCGCCGAGCTTCACGAACCACGCGCTTCCAGCGATGCATGGTGAGCTCGGGCGTGCGTTTCCACCGGCGGTGGAACGAGGCGGCGCAGTCGCGCCCGTCGCGGATGATGTGGACGAAGCGCGCGCGCGGAAACAGGGCGGCCAGCGCCTGCAGATGCTGCGCGTGCTGGGGCGACTTCTCGCACCACCGTGACTTCTGCTGCCGCGCGGCGAAGTGGCGGAACACACCGTCGAGCACGGCCGACAGATCCCGCGGGTAGTCGGCCCAGTCTTCCGGCAGGGGCACCTCGACGCCGCCGTTCGCGTGCCGGAACACCATCAGCCGCCTGACCTCGTCCCACAGACGCAGGAAGCTGCCGTCGTCCTGCAGGTCGCCGAACTGCGCGCGCCGGGCGTACAGGTGAGGAATCAGCCGCGTTTCCTGCGGAAAGGCGTACAGCGCCCGATGGCGCCCCAGGCTGTCCAGCAGCATGGTCGTGCCCGACCCGTTCATGCCGACCACGAACACCGGTTCGGCGTTGCGGCCGCGGCTGGCGGCTGACGTCGATGGGTGGCTGTGCGATGGATCAGTCATGGTCATACGCTCGGTCCCGTCAGCGTTCCCTGGGCGCGGCCGTCGCACAGGATACGGGCATAGTCGGTCAGACGTTTCCCGAGCACCTGCTGCACCAGCACCATCTCGTCGTCGTGGAACGGTTTGACCAGCGCCAGCGAGGCGGCGTAGCCCAGCACGGCGAGGGCGGCGGCGGCGACCGGATGGATCGCTTCGGACAGCAGCAGACCGGCCGCTGCAGCCAGCAAGGCCGGCGCGTAGATGGTGACCAGGCCGCGCCAGTCGATGCGGTATCCCTCGACGGCATGGGTCAACACCAGCGAGGCGATGCCGTTGGCGGCGACGCTGCCGGCGGCGAGGATGCAGACGGCGACGTTGATGCCCCGGTCGGCGAACAGCCAGACGAGCACCAGCGCCACCGGTGCGATGAAGGCGGTCGCGCGCAATGTGGCGGTGTGCCCGGTGATCTGCATGACCATCTCGATGACGAACCGCTGCGCCTTGAAGGACAGGGCGAGAAACATCAGCAGCAGTGTCAGACCGGCCCCCATGAACTTGCCGCCGCTGGCCCAGGCCACCAGCCAATCGCCGGACACGGCGATCGCGACCGTGCCGGCGGCGACGATCACCAGGTTGGCCTTGAACAGCAGACCGGAACCCGCGCGGAGCACGGCCATGCCGCCCGGCCGGAAGGCCCGGGAGATCAGCATGGGACGGACCAGGCCGCTCAGCAGCACGCCGGGCAGGTAGCGCAGCACCAGGCGCTCCAGGCTCTGCAGAAACGCGAACAGACCGCTGCTGATCACCCCGAGCGTGCTCGCCAGCGCCAGCCGAACCGCGCCGGGCGACGCTGCCGCGCTCATCAGATCCGCGCCGGCCATGTGCCAGGCGAACCGCAGCATTTCGCCGAGAGGAATATCGCCGTCGCCGGACGCGGCGTGCAGCTTCCTGAGGCTGGTCTGCAGGAATGCCCAGGCCAGGGCGAGGCACACCACGGTGACGGCGACGTCGACCACCACGACCGAGCGCAGATCGACCTCGAGGCCGAGCAGCAGCAGCGCGGCGACGCCCACCAGCCGGCCGGCGGGCATGAGCGCGCGCACCGCCTGGGATCTCGCCTGCTCCAGCAGCGCTTCGAGCAGCTCCGAGCAGAAGCGAAGCGCCGGCACCAGCAGAAACAGCGGAACCGCGATCTCCGAGACGCTCGCCTGCCGGGCGCTGAACCCGAACCACGGCGTGAGCAGTGTCCAGGTACTCCAGATCGCGGCCGAGATCACCGCCAGCACCAGCATCTGCACGCCGATGAGCAATCCCACGAAGCGGTAGAGCCGGTGCGCCGGCAGGGTGGTCAGCATCTGCGGAAGATACCGGCGGCCCATGGGCAGGATGCCGAACGACGCCACCTGAAGCAGCATCTCGGCGAGGCCGACCAGCAGCATGTAGGCGCCGTAATCGCGTAGCGGCAAAAGCCGCACCAGCACCAGCACCAGCAGCATCCGGGCGCCGGCCTGGACGATGCGGCCGGTGACGAAGTGGATCAGCGCCCGGCGCATGCGAGATAGACGGTACGGTGCTTCGGCCCCGCTCATGATGCAGCACCGTTCACCGCGGATCGGCCGCAGCAGCGTGGGCGCTGCGATCGCTTGCGGCGCCTTCCGCCGCCGACCGGTGCGGCGCCGGCGGACGTTCCACCTGCAGCCAGCCGGAGAGGTCCTCGTCCAGCAGATCCTGCAGGCGGAGGATGTCGTCGTGCAGCAACGCGAGCACCCGGGCGCGATCCGTCGTCGACAGACGGGGCGCGCGCTGCAGATTCGCCGTCTTCAGCGGCCGCAGCCATCCCAGCAGCGGGCTCGGCACGTGCGGCCGGAGCCGTTGCGCCAACTGGCCGTTCAGCAGGCGGTGCAGCCGCTGTGAGCGCGGCATGCCGGTCCTGTGGAACTGCATGGAGGTGTCTACCCGCACCTCGGGGTCGACCTCGAGGAACTGGAATATGTCCCGCAGAACCTCCTCCGTCTGCGCCTGCAGGACCTCGGCGCGGATCAACCGCAGCCTTTCCCTGGGAAAACGCTCGAGCCAGCGCCGGCACGGCTGGTAGTACGCCAGGGTGCTGTGCCAGGAGGCGTGCTGTTCCAGAATGCTGACGAACGGGCGGGTTTCCCGGCCGTTCCACACCGCCATCATGTAATCCGAGTAGGCGCGGTCCACAGGGTCGCGCAGGCTCGCGATCAGCCGCACTCCCGGCAGGGCCTGGTCGACCCGTTGCGGAGCGGTGGGGTGATTGAAGTAGCAGGGCGAGACCTCGCCGATCGCCGCCTCCGTCGTCTGCGGCTCGAACAGCCTGAGGTAGTCTTCCCAGGTCTTCACCGGGTGAAGCTTTTCCCCCCAGGTGAACGGGGATGACGGCACGGCAGCACCGCCGGACTCGTAGGAAAAGTATCTGGGCTCCTTCAGCGCGGGCAGGAACACCTCGGGATGCTGCCGCAGATACTGGTGCAACGACGTCGTCCCGGTCTTGTGGGGACCGATGATGAGGAAGTTCGGTAACAGCATCCGCATTCTCTGGTTCAGAGGGCGCCCGGGAACGGCGGAGGCCGTTCCCGGGGCCGGTCGCGGTTCAACTCCGTGCGGTGCGGCGAACGCGCCGGCGCTGAACCCAGAGCAAGGCCAGAGCCATGAGGATCAAGGCCGTGGCTGCAGGGTCCTTGACGGAGTACACCAGGGGCGACAGCGCCAGCCTGACCAGCAACCGCACGTCGTCGTGCTGCGCGATGAATTGCGCGATGGGCGGCGAGTGCGCGTAGTAGAAGGACACGAACGCTCGCCCGGGCGGATTGGTCAACAGGTAGTCGTCGCGGAACCGTCGCAGCACCTTGACGTCCGGCTGCAGGTACGAGCCGTACGCCGCCGTGGCGATGAAGCAGGCACCGCCGTCTCCGCCGCCGCCGCCGGAGGTGCTACCGCCACCGGTGTCACCACCGCCGCCGGTGTCGCCGCCGCCGCTGCCGCCACCGGTGTCACCGCCGCCGCTGCCGCCACCGGTGTCGCCGCCGCCGCTGCCGCCACCGGTGTCACCGCCACCGGCGGAGGCCTGGCTGTCGTCGTCGGCTTCGAGCGGATCGGTGCCTGCGGCGACTTCCACGTTGTCGGGGGCGCCGCCGCCGTCGGTGTCGGCACTCTTCGGGTTGGTGCCGTATTTCAGCACCTCGTCGGCGTCGGTCAGGCCATCACCGTCCGTGTCCTGGGTATCGTCGGCAGGGTCGAGGGGATCCAGGTTCAGAGCGGGTTCCAGCTCGTCGCCGTCATTGACGCCGCCGCCGTCCGTATCCGCCTTGCGGGGGTCGGTCCCCAACTGAATCTCCTTGGCGTCGTTGATCCCGTCACCGTCGGTGTCGGCATCGTCGTCCGTCGGGTCGAGGGGGTTGAGACCGGCTTTCACCTCGTCGCCGTCGTTGACGCCGCCGCCGTCCGTGTCCGCCTTGCGCGGATCGCTGCCTGCCGCGGCCTCCTCGGCATCGGTGAGACCGTCGCCGTCGTGATCGATCTGGTCGTCGGCCGGATCGTTGGGGTCATTGCCGGTGTCGATCTCCACCCCGTCCGGCGTGCCGCCGCCGTCGGTGTCGGCCTCGTTGGGATTGGTCTTGTAGGTCAGAACTTCGTCGACGTCCGACAGCCCATCGCCGTCGGTATCGGTGTTGTCGTCGGCCGGGTCGAGCGGGTTGAGCCCGGCCGCGTGCTCGTCGCCGTCGTTGACGCCGCCGCCGTCCGTGTCCGGCACGTTGGGGTCGGTACCGAGGGCGGCTTCCTCGGTATCGGTCAAGCCGTCCTTATCACTGTCGGTGCCGTCGTCGGCGGGGTCCAGCGGGTCGAGACCGAGCTTGGCCTCGACACCGTCCGAGGTGCCGCCGCCGTCGGTGTCCTTTTTGTCGCGATTGGTGCCGTAGCGCGCTTCCTCCACGTCGGTCAGGCCGTCGCTGTCGCTGTCCTTGGCGTCGTCGGCGGGATTGTTGGGATCCAGACCGGCGTTCACCTCGTCGCCGTCGTTGGCGCCGCCGCCATCGCTATCCGGGTTGTTCGGATCGGTGCCGGCGTTCTTCTCTTCCGTGTCCGGCAGACCATCGCCGTCGGTGTCGTCACCGCCGAACACCGGCTGGATGTCGCCCCCTTCGGTGATCCGGTACACGTGGTTGGCAACCACGTCGTCGAACGTCTCGGTGGTGCCGTTCTGCCAGCGCACCGCCACGTTGGCGCGGCTGTTGCCGGCCAGGCCGAAGTGCAGCCGCTTGGCGTTCTGCGACCAGCGGTGGAACCCGCCGTCCTCGGCCCGGTACTGGCGAACGCCGCCGGCGTCCACGTAGACCTTGGCGCCGATGGCGTCCCGCGGCGAGGCGACGCCGACCAGATCGATCTCGATCCAGTTGCCGGTGGTCGTCCGGTTCTGGAAAAAGGCGTAGGGGCCTCCGGCTTTCAGCGGCGGGTCATCGTGTGCCCTCGGCTGCAGATTCAGGCCGTTGCTGACCACCAGATCCAGGCGTCCATCGACGTTGGCATCCAGCGCGGCCACGCTGTCACCGTTGCCGACGCCATCGAAGATGGACACGCCCACCGGGCCGGCGGCGCCGCCGGCACCCGGCACCTCCGTGAACTTCCCGGTGCCGTCGTTCAACAGCAGCAAGTTCGCCAGGTTCTCGGCGCCGTCACGGCACACCAGGTAGAGGTCCTCGTCCATGTCATTGTCGAAGTCGCCGGCCACGCCGCTGAGGCAGGGCAGGGGCTCGGCAAGGTTGGCCTGCTCCGTGGCGTCGACCAGTCCGTCCGCGGTGTTGAGCATCAGCATCGGCAACTTCGGCTTCTCGAAGGAATAGTCGAAGTTGTTCTTCTTGAAGTCGGTGATCGGCGCATCGCTGTACACGGCCAGATAGGCGTCGAAATAGCTGTCGGTATTCTTGTACACCTGAAACGTCCAGACCCCACCGTTTTCCGGATGATCCGGATCGTCGGGCGTGTAGCCGATGATCGTCTGGTTCTGCGCCGAGTTGCCCCGATCCAGCACGCCGGCCACGCTGGGATCGGTCGGATCGAGCTCGATGGAGTAGGGGTTGGTCGGGTGGTGCCCGTCGGCACCGATGTACACGTTGCTGAAGTCGTCGAAGATCTTGTTCCACTCGAGGCGGACCTGGAGCTTGCCGGCGGTCCTGAAGCTGAAGGAACGGTCGCGGTTGATCATCAGCGACTCGACGCCCCAGGTGTTCTGGTCCGGCCGGGAGAACTCGACAGCCTCCGACGGCCGCAGCGCGCCCGTGAGCAGCAGCATGTCGGTGCGGAGATTGCCATCGAAGTCGCCGAGCACGACGTCGTTCACGGCTCTGCCGGGGTTCGGCAGCAGATCCGAGACATCGTGGAACGGCCGTGACGAGACGTCGTACGCGAGCTGGGCGAAATTGTCGCCGGCCGATACGCAGATCATTTCCAGATTATCGTCGCCGGTGAAATCCGCTTCCACGCCATACATGTCGTTGTTGCAGTGGTAATTGATCTGAGACCTGTCGATGGCGGAGAACGTGGTCCCTGTCTGCTCGAACCAGTTGCCGGCGTTGAAGGTCATGAGCGACAACTCCAGCAGGCCGTCGCCGTCGGTGTCGTACCAGATCGTCGACCGGCCCCCGAGGTCGGCGTCGGTGCGGGGGCTGGCCTTGTTGTCGCCGAGGCCCCATTCCGGGCTGCGATAGAAGAGCAAGCCGTTTTCGTTGACGAAGAACTGCGGCGCGCAGCAGACGCCCGTGTTGATCAGCAGATCGTCGTCGCCGTCGTTGTCGAAGTCGATCCACGCGCCGGCGTGGGTGTCCTCTATGCTGTTCTTGCGTGACGCCGACCAGTACTCCACCTGGCCGGCTTGGTCGGTGAAGTTCCCGGGATGCTTGGGATCGTTCACGAAGATGGAGTTCGGCATCAGGTGATTTTGTGCGGCGATATCCTGATAGCCATCCGAATTCAAGTCACCGACGGCGACGCCATACGTGATGGTCTGGTGGTCAGGGACCGAGATGCCCGCTTCGGCAGCCTTGTCGGCGAACAGAATCTGCGCCCGCGCCGGCAGCGCCGACGTTGCGCAGACGAGCAAGAGTAGATACAGCGACCGGCGCAAAGCCGGCGCAGACGTGGCGGTAGTAGACATAACATGACCCATAGTGCAGCTTGACTCCAGAAATCTGGGAGCGGTCGCCCACGGGTACTGCATCCCCCCCGGATTGACCGCGACACCCCGCGCGTGTTGGTACACCCCCGCGCTGATTGGCTGATGTACAGCAAGGTGCGTGCCAGTAAAATGTCAGGCACTTTCCCGGGGGGCTGCCCAAGGGCGAGATGGAGGCCGGCCCGCGCGAACGGGCGGACGGTGTCGCGTTGCGGCGACGTTGGAAGTAAATTTCGCTCTGCCAGCGACGGATTTACTGTACCGCGGAATCCGTGCCGGCCGGGATCGCCAGGGTCACCCGCAGACCGCCGCCGTTTCGGTTGGACAGCGCCACGCGACCTCCGTGGGCCTCGGCAATTTCCCGTACCAGCGCGAGCCCGAGCCCGGTGCCGCCGCGTTTGTCCGAGTAGAAGGGCAGTAGAGCGTTGGCCAGCACGTCATCGCTCATGCCGGTGCCTCGGTCGGCGATTTCGATGTAAACGATGGTGCCGGTCCGGTGCACGCGCAGCCGTACCTCGTCGCCGGGCGAGCCGGATTCGTGGGCATTGCGCAGCAGGTTGAGCAGCGCCTGTTCCATCTGTGCCGCGTCGAAGCGGCCGGGGGTCTCGGGCAGGGGGCCATCCAGCGCGAACTCGATCTGCCGACGCAGCCGCGCCACCAGCTCGGGCCACGCCACCGGCTCCGTCCGCGGCTGAGGCAGCTTGGCGAAGCGCGCGTAGCCGAGAATGAAGCTTTCCAGGTGCCGTGCGCGCTCGTGAATGGTGGCGAAAATCTCTTCCAGCCGCTCGGTTCGGCCGCGACGCACCAGCTCGGCGCCGGAGTGGGCAAGGGAAGCTATGGGCGCCAGGGAGTTGTTGAGCTCGTGGCTGATGACGCGGATCACTTTTTTCCAGGTGAGCACCTCCTGGCGGCGAAGCTCCAAGGTCAGCCGGCGCAGCACCAGCAGCTCGTGACGGCGGCCGTTCAGGCGGAAACCGCGCCGCGCCAGATGGTAGACGTCATCGTCGCCGCCGCTGGCGGGCACGGCGAACAGCCCGTCGCCGCCGGCCAGGGCCTCCCGAAGCGCCGGGGGCGAGGCTTCGAGGAGGTCGTCGAGGTGGGTCCCTTCCAGCCGGCGGCCCTCGTTCAGGAGCTTTCGCGCTGCCAGATTGGCGTAGACGATCCGCCCGCCCGGGTCCGCGAGCAGCATGGCCACCGGCGTGTTCTGCACCATGGTGTCGAGCAGCAGCTCGCGCTGCACGAGTTCGAGGCGCTGACCGCGCAGGGTCCGGCCGAGGGCGTTGTGGGCTTCCACCAGGTCGCCGAGCTCGTCGTTGCTCGGCCAGTGCAGGCTGAAGGCGAAATCGCCGTCCCGGTAGCTGGTCACCGTGCCGGCCAAGGCCCGGAACATGGCGAGCACCGGCGCCAGACTCCGGTGCAGCAGATAAAGGGCCGGCGGCGTCGTGATCAGCAGCGCCAGTGCCGCCGCCAGCCAGGGAGCACCGAGCCGGGCCTGGATCAGCGCGGCCAGCGCTATGCCGGTGCTGAGCGAGAGGCAGGTGACCAGTGCGAAGCGCCCGGCCAGCGAGCCTCTCCAGCGCCGTCGCGGTTTCGCGCCCCGGCTCACTTGGCGATGCCGAGCTTTTCCATCCGCCGGTACAGGGCCTGCCGGGACAAGCCCAGCTCCACGGCGGCGCGGGCAATGACGCCGTCGCTCCTGGCCAGTGCCGACTCGACGTCGGCACGGGCGGGTTCCTGGCCGGCGCCCCGTGCGGGGGCCGGTGCCGGACCGAGCTTGAGGTCGGCCTCGTCGATCCCGGCGCCGCTGGCCAGCAGCGCGCCGCGCGCAATGGTGTTGCGAAGCTCACGCACGTTGCCGGGCCAGGCGTGGCGGCGGAGCGCGCTGCGGGCGGCGGCGGACAGCGATTTGCCGGGCGGCAGAAACGCCTCCGCCAGGGGCAGAATATCGTCCGGCCGCTCGCAGAGCGGCGGCACAGCGATCTCGATCGTGTTCAGCCGGTAGTAGAGGTCCTCGCGGAAGCCGCCGGCCGCGATCATGGCGGGGAGGTCCGCGTTGGTGGCGCTGACGACGCGAACGTGCACCCGGCGTTCCTGATTGGAGCCGAGACGCTGGAAGCGCCCGGTTTCCAGCACCCGGAGCAGGCGCGTCTGGCCGGCCGGGGGCAGGGTGCCGATCTCGTCCAGGAACAAGGTGCCGCCGTCGGCGGCGTCGAACTTGCCTTCCCGGGCCCGGGTTGCGCCGGTGTAGGCGCCCGCTTCGGCGCCGAACAGCTCCGCCTCGATCAGCTCGGACGGCAGGGCGCCGCAGTTCAGGGTGACGAACGGGCCGTCCTTCACCGCGGAGTTCGCCTGGATGATCTCGGCGATCTTCTCCTTGCCGGCGCCGTTGGGGCCGGTGATCAGCACCGGCACGTCGGCCCGGGCGACCTGGCAGGCCAGGGCGATGACCCGCTCGGTGGCGGCATCGGCGAACACCGCGTCGCGCAGGTCGTAGCGCCGGGCCAGCTCGCTGGTGCGGCGGCGCTGGTCCTCGCGCACGCGCTCGAGCTCCCGCCGGGTGCGCGACAGCTCCAAGAGGTTGTTCACCGTGGCGAGCAGCTTCTGGTCGTCCCAGGGCTTCGCCAGGTAGTCGGCCGCGCCGGCCTTCACCAGCTCCACGGCGCTCTCGAGATGGGTCCAGGCCGTGAGCAGAATGACCGGCAACCCCGGATGCCGCTCGCGAATGGCCTGAAACAGCGCTTCGCCCTCCGCACCCGAGGTGGTATCGGCGGTGAAGTTCATGTCCTGGATCACCAGGTCGACGGGCTCCCGGGCCAGAATGGCGAGACCTTGCTCCGGGCTCCGGGCCGCCCGGGTGCGCATCTCCTGCAGTGAGAACAGCACCTCGAGAGCCGTGCCGACGGCTGGATTGTCGTCGATGACCAAAATGTTAGACATTGACCCGCCGATGTTACACCAGCAACCGGGCGCCGCTCACGAGCTGCGGGTGGCCACCGCCGGCGGCACCGCGGCGGCCCGCCGCGCCGGCCCGAGCACCGCGAGCTGGCCCAGCAGCCACAACGTCACCGCGCCCACCGGCAGATACTGCCACGGCAGCCGCGGCAGCTCGTAGCGCTGCATCAGCAGGGCGTTGATGGCGAACGCCAGGCCCATGCCGAGGGCGATGCCGATGCTGGCGATGATGAAGTTTTCGGTCTGGAAATAGCCGAGGATCTGCCCGCGGGTGGCACCCAGCGCCCGCCGGATGCCGATCTGCCGGGTACGCTGCTGCACCCAGAAGCTGGCGAGCCCGACGATGCCCACCGCGGTGATGGACAGCAGGCACACGCACACGGCGGCCAGCAGCCAGGCCATTGCGCGGTCCTGGCGATAGAACTCCTGACGGAACGCCTCCAGCGACTTGGTGCTGTCGTCGATGACGATACGGCTCGGGTCGATCTGCTGGAGGGCGTGCACGGCGGCCGTCAGGGTGGCGCTGCGGGCCTCGGGATCGACCCGCAGCAGATAGCTCCGGCCATACAGGGCCGGTTGGGAGATCGGCAGGATCACCGAGTATTCCCGCTCCGAGGCACCGCCCATGTCGTTCGGCCGGATCAGATGCTCGACCACGCCGACCACGCGCGCGGGGCGCTCGTTCCAGACGTACAGCGATTGGCCGATGGGGTTACTGTCCGGGAACAGGCGGTGCGCGAGCTGGGCGCTGATGATCGCCGAAGGTATGGTCACGTCGCTCGTGGACTGCCGCAGCGCGTCGAAGTCCACGTACTCGTCGGCCGTGAAATCCCGCCCTTCCACCAGGTTCAAGCCCATGGTTTCGAGCAGGTCTTCGCTGCCGATATAGACGGTGGCATTCAACGTCGGATTGGCCTGATTCGGCTGCAGCTCGACGTCGAGGTTCCACGACGAGCCGCCGTAGGGGATCTGGTTGGTGCCGGCGGCCGAGCGGACCCCGGGAAGCGCGCGCAGCGCTGCCAGATCTTCGCGGGTCACCGCCTGGGCGCTCCGGTCCTTGGCGCCGCCGACGAGCTGTACCTGAACGATCTCGGATTCTGCCAGCCCGCTCGGCCGCTGCATGCGCTCCAGGCGGTCGCCGATCAGGAACACGGCGTTGCTGACGATGGCACAGGAGAGGGCGATCTCCAGGGCGATGAGCCCGGCCGCCGTCTTGTGGCGGCGCAGCGTGGAGAGAATGGGCAGTATGTCCATGGCGGGTCTCACTGTGTCTTGAGCTGAGAGGCCGGGCTGACCTGGCAGGCGTGCCAGGCAGGCAGCAGGCCGGCCAGCAGCCCGACGACGATGGAAAGCACGAACGTGGCGGCGAGCATCACCGGGTCCAGGTGCGCCAGCTCGGCGTAGCTCGCGGGCTGTTGCCGCACCAGCCACAATCCGGCCATGGCGAGCCCCAGGCCGAGCACGCCGCCGGCCAGGCCGATGGCGCCGGCCTCCACCAGAAACTGGCTCAAGATGGCGCGCCGGGTGGCGCCGAGCGCGCGTCGCACGCCGATTTCCCCGCTGCGGCGCATGAACTTGGCCAGCAGCAGCCCCACGGTGTTCAGCAGGCAGACCAGCAGAAACGACAAGGCCAGCCAGTTCTGCAACCGCACGTCGCTGGGCACCACGTGGTTGTAGTCCAGCCACTCCATGACGCTGCGCAGCCGCACCGCCGAGGGCCGCTCGTAGCGTCCGGCCGTCCGCTGCTGCTCCGAGTAATTCGTCAGGTAGGCGCGGTACGCGTCAGCCTGCTTCGCCGATGCAAGCTGCACCCAGAACTGGGTCCACGTGCACGGCGCGTTGACGCCGGTTTCGTCGCCGTGGGAATCGGCCCAGCAGCTCATGTTGCCGCTGAAGGCCATCCTCACGTCGCGGGAGGTGGAGAACGGCACGAACACCTGCTCCACGCTGCCGTAGCTGTCCTGGGTGCTGAGGTCGTAGAAGCGCGGCACCGGGCGCCAGTGCGAGAGCACGCCAACCACCTGGAAGTCGGTATCGTCCAGGCGGATCGTTCTGCCGATGCTGTCGTCGCCGCCGAAGAGCTTGTCGTTGAGCGCGGCGGAGATCACCGCCACCCGGGCATGGCTGGCGTCCTCCGCGGCGCTCCACGGCCGGCCGTAGCGGAACGGTGCATCGAACATGGGAAAGAAATCGGCGGACGTGTAGCGTGCGGGCGCGTAGAACGGCGGCAGATCGGAGTCGTCGGGATCCACGGCGACGTTGCCACCGGCCATCACCGCCTGGCGGTCGGCGCGGCCCGCGGCCAGCAGCGCCTGTGCATCGTAGCGAGTGAGCTGGTCCGGCGGCTCTTCACCCGGCGTGTAGCCGGACATGGACCTGGGGTCGAGCTGCGGATGGTAGATCTGGCCGCTCTTGCCGGGAATCGGGTCGCCCGACAGCACGTAGAACACGGTCAACGTGGTCATGCTGGTGCCGATGCCGAGGGCGATGGCCAGCACCATCAGGGCGGTGAGCACCTTGTTGCGACGGAAGCTGCGCAGCGCGAGGTCGAGGTAATAGCGGAACATGCTCGACTCCTCAGGCGTCCGTGGCCGAGCCGACGCTGGCCAGGGACATCACGCGATCCTCCAGCTCGCTGGCCTGACCGTCGACGATGTGCACGTTGCGCTGGGCCCGGGCGGCGAGCTCGGCGTCGTGGGTGACCATCACGATAGTGGCGCCGGCGCCGTTCAGGCGCTCGAGCAGCTCCAGGACCTCCCGGGCCATGACTGAGTCCAGATTGCCCGTGGGCTCGTCCGCGAGCAGCAGCCGCGGCTCGCCGGCCAGCGCGCGGGCGATGGCGACCCGTTGCTGCTGACCCCCGGACAGCTCTGCCGGGTAGTGCTTCATCCGCGAGGCCAGACCGACCTGCTCGAGGGCGCCCTCGATGCGCGAGCGCCGCTCCGCCGCCGGCATGCCGCGGTAGCGCAGCGGTACCTCCACGTTGTCGCGCACGTTGAGATCGGGAATCAGGTTGAAGCCCTGAAAGATGAAGCCGATCTTCTCGTTGCGCAGCCGCGAGCGCTGGTTGTCGTTCAGGTCGCGCACCTCGACGCCGTCGAGCAGATACGAGCCGCTGGTCATGTCCTCGAGCAGCCCGGCGATGTTCAGAAACGTGGTCTTGCCGGAGCCCGACGGGCCCGTCAGAGCGACGAACTCGCCTTCGCGCACCAGAATGTCGAGATTCCTCAGCGCGTGAGTTTCCACCAGCTCGGTGCGGTAGACCTTGGATACCTCCTGCATGTGCAGCATCTTCAGCTCCTTTGGCTTTTGTCCCTGTGGGAGCGACCTGTGGTCGCGATCCAAAAAATTTGTGGGAGCGACCTGTCTTTCTTGTGGAAGCGACCTGTGGTCGCGATCCGGAACAACTCGCCCTCCACAGACGCTTTCAGTGCCTCGTCACAAACCCGACAGCCGCACCCGCCCGGCATCACCGAACGCGTCGGTGCCGGAGATGACGATGCGATCGCCGACGTCGGCGCCGGACAGAATCTCCACCGCGTCGAGGCTCGCGACGCCGGTCTCCAGCGGCCGCCGCTCGGCCACGCCGTCCTTCACCAACCACGCGTAGTGGCCGCCGCCCGCCTCCAGAAACGGCCCGCGCGCCACCATCAGGGTGTCAGGCTTGCGGTCGATCAGGATGCGTGCGGACAGGCGCTGGTTCTGACGCAACCCGGACGGCGCGTCGTCCACGAACCGCAGCCTCCCCACCACCTCACCGTCCACCACCTGCGGCGACACCGAGCGCACCAGCGCGCGGTAGCTGTTGGCGGCGGTGTGGATCTCGGCGGTCATGCCGATGCCGAGGTCGCGGGCGAAACTTTCCGGCACCCGGAACTCCACCTCGAACGCGGTGAGGTCCACCACGGTGAGCACCGGATCGTTGGCGGCGACGCTGTCGCGCTCGGCGACCATCACCTGGCCGACCTGCCCCTTGACCGGCGAGCGGATGGTCAACGCCTTCACCTGGCGGGCGAGCTCGGCGACTACGGCCTGCTGGCGCTCGACGATCTGCCGCTTGGTGCGCAGATCGAAACCGAGGCCTTCGGCGCGGAGCTTGGCGTCCTCGGCGGCGTGGCGCTGCTCCACCTCGGCCTTGCGCAGCGCGTCGCGGGCGCGCCACACGTCGAGCTCCGGCACCGCGCCCTGATCGTAGCCGCGCTGCAGACGCTCGAGCTCGCGCGCTGCGGTCTGCCGGTCGATGTCGGCTTCGTCGATCTTCATCCGCGCCTCGGCGTGGCCCTGGCGCACGTCCAGCTCCGCCCGGTCGGCCGCAGTCTGCAGGCTCTGCAGGGTGGAGCGTTCCTGGGTCAGACGGCTCTCGAGCTCCGGGCTCAGGATCTCCGCCAGCACCTGGCCCTGCTCCACGGCGTCGCCCGCCACCACCTTCAGATCCACCGTGCCGGCGGCAATGGCGTACAGGGTGGGGCTGCTGGCGGCGGTGACACGCCCGTCGACGGCGATGTCGCGGACCAGCGTGCCCCGTTCGACCGTGGCGATGCGCACCCGCCCGGCGTCCACGGAGCGTTCGCCGGACAGCCAGCCGCGGGACGCATACGCCGACAGCGCCAGCACCGCCAGCAGCACGGCCGCCGGACCCAGGTAGCGTTTGAGGGTTCGCCCCCTGGAGATCAGCGGTCTGTCCTGAGCGGTGGTGTCGCGAATCATGAGTGTGCTCTGTCCCCGGTGGTGCGAGCTGGTCGGCTGCCGCCGAGCTCCACAGTGCAGGCGCTGTGCCAGGTTTCAAGGCGTTGAAATAAAAGGAAAAATCAGAGACGGAGGAGTGTCCGAAGTGTCCGCCGGGTGTCCGGCCGGACACGCCCGGCAGCGGCTCGGACGCTTTTCTGCAAGACGACGCCGGGTGCTCGCGGTATCTTCGGATGCCCAAGCGCGGGCCGGTCGAGGGGCCGAGGCGGGAACCATGCTGGAACGACTGCTGGAACGACTGCGCAATCGCGACGAGCTCCGGTTCTTCGGCATCCTGCCCCGCGCCGATCGCTGGCTCGCTGCAGGCTGGTGGACGATCCTGGTGCTGCGCGGGCTGTTGCCGGCGCTGTTCGCCATCGCCATGGGCAACATGATCGGCGCCGTCCAGCACGACCGGCCGCTGGCGGTGCCGCTGACCTTGATCGGCGGCGTGTTCGTGCTGCTGCAGGTGCTCTCACCCCTGCATCAGGTCATCAGCACCAACCTCGGCAACCGCACCGCGGCCTGGCTCTACGACCGCCTGACGTCGGCTTGCGTGCACCCGCCGGGCATGGCGCATCTGGAGAATCCGGCGCTCACCAACGACCTCACGATGGCGCGGGACTTCGATCTGGGAATCACCGGGCCGCCGTTGTCCATCTCCATGGACTTCATCGCCTCCGGGCTGGTCGAGATGGTGGGCGGGCTGGCCTCGGCCGTGCTGCTCGCCTTCTACGCCTGGTGGGCGCCGCCGGTGCTGGCGGGCGCCTGGCTGGCCACCCATTACCTGCTGCGCGAGAGCGCCATCTGGCGCGACCGCAACACCGAGGAGGTGCGCGAGGCCCAGCGCCACGCCGAGTATGCGTACCGTCTGGCGGTGGAGCCGCCGGCGGCCAAGGAGCTGCGGCTGTTCGGCCTGGCGGACTGGGTGATCGAACGGTTTCGTAGCCGCCGGCGCCGGCTGTTCGAGCTGCGCTGGGAAGCGACCCGGCTGCGTGAGCGGCCGGTGGTCTGGAGCATTCTGCTGGTGCTGGCGGCGAACCTGCTGGTGTTCTGGTCGCTGGCCGCCGCGGCCGCCGCCGGCAGCCTGGATCTCGACCGCCTCGTCACCTTCGCCAGCGCCGCCATCGGCACCAGCATGATTGCGTTCGGCGGCCTGTCGTGGGCGCTGGACGGGGCGGCGGCGCCGGCGGGCGCGGTGCTGCGTCTCGACGCTGCCATGGCGCCGGCGGGGGCATTGCCGCGGCCCGCGGCCGCCGCCCGCGCTGACGCCCAGGGGCTGCCGCGGCGGGACATCCGGTTCCGCGACGTGACGTTTCGCTATCCGTCCGCGCCGGCCGGCGCGCCTGCGGTGCTCGAGCGCTTCGACCTGACCATCCCGGCAGGCTCGTCGCTGGCCATCGTCGGGCAGAACGGCGTGGGAAAGACCACCCTCGCCAAGTTGCTGTGCCGGCTCTACGATCCCGCGGACGGGACGGTGGAGATCGACGGTATCGATCTCCGCTCGCTGGATCTCGCCGACTGGCGGAACCGCGTCGCCGCGGTGTTCCAGGATTTCATCCGCTTCGAGCTGACCTTGCGCGACAACGTGGCGCCGTCGGGGGCACCCGACGAGATCATCGAAGCGGCGCTGGCGGAGGCGGGCGCGGCCGGGCTCGCGGGGCTCGACACCATTCTCGCCCGTGGCTATCAGGGCGGCACCGAGCTGTCCGGCGGCCAGTGGCAGCGCATCGCGCTGGCCCGCGCCCTGTGCGCGGTGAAGCAGGGCGCGGGGGTGGTGCTGCTCGACGAGCCCACCGCCCAGCTCGACGTGCGCGGCGAAGCGGAGATCTTCGAGCGCATCCTGAAAGCCACCCGCCGGACCACCACCATTCTGATCTCCCACCGCTTTTCCACCGTCCGCCACGCCGACCGCATCTGTGTGCTCGAGCACGGGCGGGTGCTGGAGCTCGGCTCCCACGACGAGCTGATGCGAGCCGGCGGACGATACCGCACCATGTTCGAGCTGCAGGCTTCCCGCTTCGGCGGCGAAGGCGGGGCCGTGGAACCGGGAGTAGCGCTCGATGTCCTCGACTGAGGCGATGGCTTCGGCCGCGCTGCCGGACGACATGCCGCCGGCCTTGCCGTCCATGTGGCGCGCGCTCAAGCGCGGCTACGAGGCGGAACCGTGGCTGCTTTCCGTGGCCTTCGGGCTGTCGCTGCTGGCGGCGCTGCCGGACGCGCTGCTCGCGTTGTGGCTCAAGTTTCTCGCCGACGGCGTGCTCGGCCACGACGCCACCCTGGTGACCGTCGCCGCCGTCGGCCTCGGCGTCTCCGCGTCGGCCACCTGGTTCCTGCGGGTGATCAGCGACCGCACCCAGCGGCGCTTCCGCGAGCGGGTCACCATCGCCCTGGAAGCCCACGTGGCCGGCCTGCAGGCGCGGGTGTCCACGGTGGAGCTGCACGAACGGCCGGAATACCTGGACCGGCTCGCCGTGCTGCGCAACCAGGTGTTCGTGCTGGACCACATGTACATGTCGCTGTTCACCACCTGCGGCTGGGTGTTGCGGCTCGGCGTCACCATCGTGCTGCTGGTGTCGGTTCACCCGGCGCTGACGTTGCTGGTGGTGTTTGCGCTGCCGACGGTGCTCACGTCCAGCTGGCGGCCCGGGGTCGAACGGGCGGTCGAAGAGCGCGGCGCGTCCGCCAACCGCCTGGCCCGCCATCTGTTCGACCTCGCCACCACCGCACCGCCCGGCAAGGAAGTGCGCCTCACCGGCATCGGTGAGCGGCTGATCCGTGAGCGGCGCGCGGCGTGGGAACGCTGGTACCGGCCGCTGGCGAAGACCCGCTGGCACAGTGCGCTCTGGCACACCCTGGCGTGGGCCGTGTTCGGCGCCGCGTACGTCGGCGCGGTGGTGTTCGTGGCCTGGGGCCTCGCCGCGTCGGCGGGTGCCGTGCTGCTGGTGCTGGCCGCGGGATCGCGGCTGTCCGCCTACATCGGCGCCACCGTGGGTGAGATCGGCTTCCTGCGCGGCATCTGGCTGGACGGCTCACGACGCATGGCGTGGCTCGAGGACTACGTCGCCGCCCAGGTCGCCCGCGCCGACGCCGCGGTGCCGGCCAGCCTCCGCGAGGGCCTGCAGCTCGAGCAGGTGTCGTTCGCTTATCCGGGCACCGGCCGCAACGTGCTCGAGGACGTGAACCTCACCTTGCCGGCCGGTAGCGTGGTGGCCATCGTCGGCGAGAACGGCGCCGGCAAGAGCACCCTGGTCAAGCTCCTGGCGAAGCTGTACGAGCCGTCACAGGGCAGAATTCTGGTGGACGGCGTGGAGCTGTCGCGGATGCCGGCGGACCAGTGGCGGGCGCGAATGGCGGGCGCCTTCCAGGACTTCTTCCGCTTCGAGCTGGTGGCCGGACACAGCGTCGGCGTGGGCGACGTGCCGCGCCTCGACGATCGGCCTGCGGTAACCATCGCGGTGGATCGGGCCGGCGCCGAGGACGTGGTGGAACGTCTGAACGCCGGCCTCGAGACTCAACTCGGGCCCACCTGGCCGGGCGGCGTGGAGATCAGCTTCGGCCAGTGGCAGAAACTGGCGCTGGCCCGCGGCTTCATGCGCGACCGGCCGCTGCTGCTGGTGCTGGACGAGCCCACGGCGGCCCTCGATGCAGAGACCGAGCACGCGCTGTTCGAGCGCTACGCGGCTGCCGCCCGCGAGCGCGCCGGTGCGGCGCCGGACGGTCGCATCACCATCCTGGTGTCCCACCGCTTCAGCACCGTGCGCATGGCCAACCTCATCGTCGTGCTCGACGGCGCCCGGGTGGCCGAGGTCGGCAGCCACGAGGCGCTGATGGCCCGCAACGGCCAATACGCGGAGCTCTACCGCATCCAGGCGGCGGCGTATCGTTGAGCCCAGGCGCGGGTTCGCGCGCAGGAGGAAGGCATGAAGCGCACGTGGACCATCATCGGGGCCGCTGAGGTCACCCGTAGCTTCCACTGGTATCAGTCGCTCTTCGGGCAGCCGAAGCCTGCTGTGTCTTCACAAACGCTCGAGGAGGAGCCGCAGATGAACGCCGCATCCGGCACGCGAGAGTTCGCACTGCGCGATCCGGACGGCTACCACGTGATGATCAGCTCCCTCGGCTGAACCGATCCCTGTCCGGTTGATCAGGAGGGTCGAACGCGTGGCCCGACCTTCGACGACTTACGCCGAGTTCGGCCGGCGTGCGCAAGCGCTGATCCGGCGCAAAGGCCTTTCGCAGTCACGTTTCGAGAATGCGTTTGTTGCGTGTTTAAAACCGGACCTTCAGGAGGATCGGCAGGTGGCTATGGGCATATCCCACGAAGAATCAAAGGCGACTGGCTCACGCCCAAAACTGACCAAACAGCGTCGGTGGGTTTGGCTTGTTGAGAGCCAATGTGTCCAGTGTCGACGGGGGACCAGCTGCAGCGCAACAGGCAGCTTCCGGCCAGGCTTGTTCGCCGCCTGCCATCGCGGTCATGGCAGGGTGCGAGGAGTCTGGACGAGGCAGGCAGCGAACAACCCTAAGCAGGAGCGGTCGCTCATCAAGCCCGCAAGTGAAGTGAATTTCTTCCCCGAGCGCGATCACAGCTAACGCAATGGGACGGGCCAGGAACTAAGGATCTGGCAGCTCGTCCTCCTCGACCACCAGCGGCCAGCGATGACCACGGCGAAGCACCACTGCTCTGAAGTGGCGAAAGTCCCAAGTCAGAATATCGGCCTTGCGAACCGACGCCATGGCCATGACGGACAGATCCGGCAGGTCCGCCCCACTGCCGCGGTAGCGTCTTGCCAGTCGCAAGGCCAGTTCCAGTTCCTGAAAGGTCGGGGCGTCCAGCTGGTGAACGCCAGTCAGCATGCTCTCTCCGAAACCGAACGCAGCGTCCTCATGACCGCGCGACCGCATCAGCAGATCCACTTCGACGAGTACTGGCCAAGGCACCAGAACCTCCCGCCCGAGCTGCGTGAGGAGCTCCACAGCGAAACGGTGGCGTTGGCGCTCTGCGCGATTCAACGCGGAGACAAGCGGTCCCGTATCGCAGATGATCAATGCCGGCGCCGGCCGAGAATTTCCTCGACGCGCAACGAGAGATTTTCGTCGTCGTCGATCAGACCCGCATAGGGCAGCGCAGCCGGCTGGCGCGAGACCAGCTCGGTCACCAGCGACGAAACAGACTTCCCCTGGCGTTTGGCCTCTCGATCCAAGTGCCTAGCAACCGCTGGCGGAAAGGAGATGGTTTTGCGGACGGATGACATGATCCAGAGTATGAACTTCCTGGTATGAACGTTCAAGCCGAAGAGCGTGGGCGGTCCCATCAGCAGCCGCCCAGCGCGTGCGCTTTCGAGTACTTGCTAGCTGTACCCCTTGAACGCGAGGAACGCGCCAAGTATTCCCCAAGCAATACCCATCACTCTCGTCAAAGTGGGTCGATTCGTCATGGCTGTGCCCACATCAATTCAGAACCCACACGTTGTGCGTGTTGAGTATCGCAAGGCCAGCTGTCATCGCCAGTACGCCCGAAACCAGCACGAGCGGGCTATCCGCGAGAAACTGCCGAGTTGTCTCTTGCAGGCGCACGGGCCGACCTCAGGGTTGTCCAGGAATGCCATCCGGCGAACGACGATCTTCATAAGCGATTTCCGTTGCCGCGCTCAGCCGCTCGCGCGGATCACATACTCCGGCACCTGATCCCGCACCTCCGGGGCGGGCTTGGGGCGCTTCAGCAGGTCGGCCAGCCACCCCTCCGCGGAGGTGTGCTCGAGATGGATCGGATCGGGCCGCGCGTCCTCGGCATCGTAGCCGCAGCGCGGGATGACCCGACCGTCCTGACGCTGGAAGTAGATCTGGCCTTCGGCGTCACGACCGATGTGATAACCGCCTTCGTGGACCAGCCGGTGGTGGTGGCTGCACAGCAGCAGGAGGTTGTCGAGGCTGGTCTCGCCGCCATCGCTCCAGTGGCGGACGTGATGCGCATCCACGAACCGGACGTGGTGGCAGCCCGGAAACGAGCAGCCGCGGTCGCGCGACCACAGCGCCCGGCGGATCGCCGGCGGCACCGTGCGCCGCTTGCGGCCGACGGTGAGCGGCTCACCGGCAGCGCTGTCGATCACCGGCACCACGCTGCCGTCGCAGGCGAGGCGCTTCACCGTCTCGACGGGCAGATCCGAGCGCCCGGCCTCGCCGCGCAGCGCCGGCTCGTCGACGTGGATCACCACCTGATAGTGGTCGGCGCTCGAGGACGCACCCGCGGGGTCGCTGGCCGAGCCGTCGAGATAGGCGCGCGCCACCGCGACGAGCGCGTCCGCCTGCTGCGTCTGCCAGCTGACCTCGTCGAACTCGGGGCCACTGGCGGCTGCGCCGGCCTCGATGGCGCGATCGATCGCCTGGGTAATGAGCGCACCGGCCTCGATTGGCACCTCGAGGCTGATGCTCAGGGTGCCGCGCTCGTCGTTGCGCCAGGCCGACAGCGTGCGCCGCGCCCAGCTCTTACGGCCGTGCTCGGTCGAGCTCGGCTCGACGTTGCGCATCTGCCGGCAGCGCTCCTCGACCTGGGTGGCGGTGGCGGTGAGCGCGTAGGCGAGCAGGAGATCCTCGTTGTGGCGCTCTGCGCCGCGGGTCAAGGCGCGCACCTTCGAGTACGACAGCCGCCCGGCCTCGAACGCCTGCGAGATCTGCGGCAGGCCCCGCAGCGCCTGGGCCGTGCGCACCTTCTCGCGCGCCGCCGACAGGGTGATGCCGCTGCGCCACGCGAGCCAGTCGGGGCAGTTGCGGAAGCCCCATCTCGCCCAGCCGAAGCGGTCGTCGAACTCCCGGATCAGCAGCAGCAGGCGATATTGGGCGGCATTGATGTCGCGGCTCATCCGGCAGATCGCGACGTCGAGGTCTTCGATGGAGGTGCGCACCGCGGCAGGTGTCGACGAGTCGTTGTCGATCATGGCGGGTGTCCGTTCGTCAGCCTGGAGATACTGTAATTATATACAGTATCGCCAACCATGGCCACGCCCGCGCCGAGCTCGGCAAGGTTTTTTCGTCACAGCGTGGATCATCAAGCCGTGGTAGACGCCCCTACCGTTCCGCCAGGAAGCCATCCGCGGCCTGGTTCCATTCCGTCGCGGTCTCGTAGTAGACGTTGTGGGGGGAATCCGGAACCTCCACGTACTGCGAATGCGGCACCAGCTCGTGCAGGCGCTGGGCTGCCGGCACCAGCGGGTCCAGGGCGCCGACGATTACCAGCATGGGAGCGGTCACGCGGGTGACCGTGCCGGCGATGACGGCGGTTTCCTCGATGGTCTTCGGGCGCAGAATGGTGGCGCCCCCCATGGAGTTGCCCGCGAGGATCGGTCGGTCGATCTCGAGGGCCGACAGCACGGCCTCGAGCTCGTCGGTGCGGTCGGTCTCGGGCTCGCCGCGGGGCGAGTTGGACGAGTGTCCGTGGTTAACGCTGTCGTAGGCGATCACCCGATAGCGGCTGGAGAAGTGCTCGAACTGCTGCCACCAGGCTTCGCCGCACGAGCTCATGCCGTGCAGGAACACCAGCGGCTCGCCGCGGCCGGCTTCCACGTAATACAGATCGTTTCCCAGCACTTCCATCCAGGGCATTGCCGTCCCCCTCGTTCGCGGCTCGGAGCCGGATGATCCCTTGTGACGGCGCAGCGATCAAATCCCTGCGGTCGTCGCCGCCGCCGCTCGAGCCACTCGTTGAGCTTTTCGAGCCCATCGAGGCGCGCTGCCTCTCCCAGCGCCGGATCTGGGACAATACCTGCCGACAAGGTCTATTGGAGCCGTCATGTCCCCCTATCAGGAGCTCGAGATCCACGCCCGCGAGATCAACCGGCTGAGCGAGGTCATGGCCATCGTGCAGTGGGACGAAGCGTGCATGATGCCCGGCGGCGGCGGTTCGCGGCGCTCCGAGGCCATGGCGTCGCTGGCCACCACGATCCACGCGCGGGCGACCGATCCGGTCATCGGCGATCTGCTGGCGCAGGCACGCGGCAGCAACGAGTGGCTGGACGAATGGCAGCAGGCGAACCTGCGTGAGCTCGAGCGGGAGTGGGTGGAAGCGACCGCCGTGCCATCCGACCTGGTGCGCCACCTCACGGTCGCCACTGGACGCTCGGAGCAGCGCTGGCGCGACGCCCGGCCGCACAACGACTGGGAAGCCGTGCGGCCGCTGCTCACCGAGGTGGTGTCGCTGACGCGCCAGCGTGCCCAGGCGCTGGCCGCGAAAACGGGGCTCGACCCTTACGATGCGCTGCTCGACGGCTACGAACCGGAGCTGCGCAGCGCCCACATCGACTCCGTGTTCGCGGATCTGAAGGCGTTTCTGCCCGGCCTGATCGATCGAGCCCTGGAAAGGCAGCGCGCGCCGCTGCCGCTCGCGGGACCGTTTCCCATCGAGCGACAGCGGACGCTGTGTGAGGCCGCCATGCGTCTGCTGGGCTTTGACTTCCAGCGCGGCCGCTTCGACATCAGCCACCATCCGTTCTGCGGCGGCGTGCCCGACGACACCCGCATCACCACCCGCTACCGCGAGCAGGACTTTCTCGATGCCCTCATGGCCACCTGCCACGAGACGGGGCACGCCCTTTACCAGCAGGGCCTGCCGGTGAGCTGGCGCGACCAGCCGGTAGGCCGCGCCCTCGGCGCCGCCGTGCACGAGAGCCAGTCGCTGCTCATGGAGCTGCAGGTGTGCCGCAGCCGGGAGTTCTTTGCGGCCATCGCGCCCCTGGTGTGCGAGCACCTGGGCCCGGGCCGCGAGGACGCCGCCTGGAGCGCCGAGAATCTGCATCGTCACGCTACCCGGGTGGCGCGCAGCCTCATCCGCGTGGAGGCCGACGAAACCACCTATCCGCTGCACGTGATCCTGCGCTACGAGATCGAGCAACAGCTCATGGCCGGCGACCTGGCGGTGGACGACCTGCCGGACGCATGGAACGACGCCATGGCCCGTTACCTGCAGCAGGACACCCGCGGCGACTTCGCAAACGGCTGCATGCAGGACGTGCACTGGTTCGCGGGCCTGTTCGGCTACTTCCCCACCTACACCCTGGGTGCGCTGATGGCGGCTCAGTGGTTCGCCACGGCGCGCGAGGCCGATGCGCAGATCGTCGCCGGCATCGCCCGGGCCGACCTGGCGCCGCTGCTCACCTGGCTGCGCGCGAACGTGCACGGCCAGGGCCGACGGCTCACGATGCAGCCGCTGCTGGAGTCGGTGACGGGGCGTCCCCTGGACGCCGCATTTCAAGCGTCACCTGGAGCGCCGCTACCTTTCAGAGGGTTGAGCGCGTCAGAGGGTTGAGCGCGCTTGACCCGCCACGGCCGGGGCGGGTGTCGAGTTGCCGCTTCCGATGGGCCGGCGTATCTTCCGGTGAAAGCCGAGCCGGCTGCCGAGGGGAACGATCATGTCCCGGCAACGACCAGACATCTGGGTAGGTCACGTGGCGCTCCGCACCGGCGACGTCGATGCCAGCGAGGCGTTCATGAAGGGCATCGGCATGCGCGGCATCTTCCGCGGCGACGACGTCGCCGTCCTCGAGCTGCGTGGCGGCACCCATCTGGTGTTGATTCGTGATCCGCGGCCGGCGCCCGGTGACGCCGACTTCGACCTCATGGTCGAGGATCTGGATGAGACCCATCAGTCGTTTCGCGCCCGGGGCTATCAACCGAGCGAGATCGAGCGCGGCGACATCCACGACAGCTTTCACGTCATCGAGCCGGGCGGTAACCGCATCACGGTCAACTCCACCCACGTGGCCGACCACCGCGCCGTCTGATTTCGAGGAGGGACCCATGGATTTCGAACTGAGCGACAAGGTATTGGAGCTGCGCGCCCGTGTGGACCAGTTCATGGACCGGCACATCTTCCCCCGCGAGCTCGCAGTACTGGGATTGGGTGGACGATCACGCCAACGCCTGGCAATACCCGCCCTGGTTCGAGGATCTGAAGGCCGAGCGCTCGCGATGCCGGCATCTGGAACTGGTTCCTGCCGCGGGATTACGAGGAGCTGAGCCCGGGGCTTTCGAATCTGGAGTTCGCGCCGGTGATGGAGCGGATGTGCCGGGTGCCGTGGGCCCAGGAGGTATTCAACTGCAGTGCCCCGGACCGCGGCAACATGGAGGTGCTGGCGCGCTTCGGCACGCCCGAGCAGCAGCAGCGCTGGCTGGTGCCGCTGATGAATGGCGAGATCCGCTCCGCCTTCTCGATGACCGAACCGGCCGTTGCCTCCTCGGACGCCACCAACCTCGAGACCACCATCGTCCGCGACGGCGACGACTACGTGATCAACGGCCGCAAGTGGTTCACCTCCAACGCGTTCAATCCGCTGTGCAAGCTGCTGGTGGTGATGGGCAAGACCGATCCCCAGGCGCCGCGCCACCGGCAGTTCTCGACCATCCTGGTGCCGAAGGACACCCCCGGGGTGGTGCTGGAACGGCCGGTGCGGGCGTTCGGCAGTATCCACTCGCCCGGCGGCCACGCCCAGGTGCTCTACGACAACGTGCGGGTGCCCGCCGAGAACCTGGTGCTCGGCGAAGGGCGCGGTTTCGAGATTGCCCAGGGGCGGCTCGGCCCGGGGCGGTTCCAGTACGCGATGATGTTCGTCGGCATGGCGACCCGCTGCCTCGAGCTGATGTGCCGACGGGTGGAAGAGCGGGTCGCCTTCGGCGAGAAGCTGTCCGCCAAGACCAGCATCCAGCACGATATCGCCCGCTCCCGCTGCGAGATCGAGCAATGCCGGCTGCTGGTTCTGGCCGCGGCCGACAAGATGGACAAGCAGGGGGCGAAGGAGGCGCGCGACTACATCTCCATGGTCAAGATCGTCGCGCCGGCCATGTGCCATCGGGTGGCCGATCGGGCCATGCAGGCCCATGGCGGCATGGGCATCACCCAGGACACACCGATCAACCGCATCTACATGACCTCGCGGTACTGCCAGATCGCCGATGGCCCCGACGAGGTTCACATGTCGCAGCTCGGTCGGCGCACGATCAGGGACTGGACCTGATCAGGGACTGGACCTGAACCGAGCCTCAGAAAAGCCGGCGGAGCCCGCGCACGCGTCCGGCCGGCAGGCTGGCGTGGCGCTGAGCCACGCGTACCGACTCGGTGTCCGGCGCCCGGTAGAACGACAGCACGAGACGGCCGTCCGCGGACTCCAGCGCGCCGGCCGGCTCGACCCGGTGGGTCGCGAGGCAGAGCTCGGGCAGAACACAGGCGGTTGCCGCCGGAGCCGCCTCGTCGTGCTCCACCACGACGCTGGCGGCGCTGCCCCGCAGCGACCGGGCCGTGCCGCTCCACAGGCCGACCGGGACGACCTCGAGGCGGTGCAACGCGGCGACAACCGCGCCCGGGTCAGCGCCGTGGAAGTGCCACAGCAGCCAGCGACCGCAGGCGGCCAGGAACACCTGTTGCAGGCCGGGGTCGCGCAGACCGGCCCGTAGCCGCCAGCCCAGCTCCAGAGCGCTGTGCACGTCCACCGGCCGTGTCGATTCCGTGGCCACGAACAGGTCCATGGCGGCGCGGCATCCGGGGCCGTCAGACGGCGCCTGCGGCGGCGCGGACCTGACCATCGAGATAACCCTTGAGATGCCGGCTGAGGTCTCGGGCGTCGTCCTCCGCGCCGTGGATGAAGCTGGACTTGCGGCGCCGCATGAACGTCAGCCCCAGGGCATAGAGGCCCGGCGAGGCGACGACGCCGCCGTCGTGGCGCAGGCGCCCCTTGTGATCCAGCACCGGCACGTCGAGCCACGAGTAGTCGGGGCGGAATCCCGAAGCCCAGACGACGGTGCGGATCTCGCCGCGGCCAAGGTCGAGGCCGAGCAGCGGTGAAGGGTCGAGCCGGGTGGGCGCGAACCGCTCCGCCGCTGCCACCTCCGACGCCACGCCGCTGACTTCGGCCCAGGCATCCAGGGTGTCCAGCAGTCGGCCGAGCTTCAGGTCGGCCAGCGCGCCGTGGTTGCGCAGTGCGCCCGAGAACATCAGCCGACGGCCGTCGAGCCCGGCAAGCCGGCCCACCAGCCGCACACCGCGGTCGCTGAGCGCGTTGAGATCGAGGCTGCGCCGCTCGGGGCTGCCGACGAGCTGGGGCGACGGGACGCGCCGAGCCCGGGCCAGGTCGTCCACCTCGTCGTAACGTTGATCGAGTAGGCCGGCAAGGTGCATCCACCACTGGATGTCCCGGCCGCGGTAGACGCGGGGCATGCGAACATGCTCGCCCACACACAATGTCACCGGGCGGCCCGAGCGGTGGATCTCGTCGGCGAGCTGCACGCCGGTGGCCGATGCGCCCACCATCAGCACGCCGCCGTCCGGAAGCTGATCCGGACCCCGGTAGTCGTGGGGCGTCACGCTGACGACGGACGGCGGTAGATGGTCCCTCAGGGCCGGAACCACCGGCACGTTGGCGGCGCCGCTGGCCAGCACCACCGCCTGACAACGCCAGTCACCCCGGTTGGTGACCACCCGGTAGCCTTCCGCCAACGGCCGCACCGAGGTGACCGTGGTGCCGGTGTGCACGGGCGCCGCCGCGGCCTGCGCGTACGCGCTGATGAACGACACCACCTCCGGCATCGTCATGAAGTCGTCCGGTGCCGGGCCGGTGTAGGCGAAGCCGGGAAGCCGCGTCTGCCAGTTGGCCGTCAGCAGCCGCAGCGAGTCCCAGCGCTCGCGGCGCCATGAGTTGGCGACCTCGCCCCGTTCCAGCACCACGTGCTCGACGCCGAGGTCGCTGAGGCAGCGGCTCATGGCCAGACCGGCGTGACCCGCACCGATTACGACCACCGGCACCGGGGTGGCGCGGGCGCTTACGCGCCCGCGGGCGCTCTCGCGCCCGGCCCTGGACCGACTCGGGTGGGGAAACTCCCGGAGGGTCATTTCACCTCCACCGACACGTTGGTGGGGTTGGTGAGGATGTCGTACACGGCGGAACGCTTCTGAGATTGCGCCACCAGCGCTTCGATCTCTTCCTTCGAGGCGTCGGCGTCGATCTCGAAGACGACCTTCACGTCGTCGAAGCCGTTGCGGACGTCCCGGTCGATGCCGAGGATCCCCTGGATGTCCATGGAGCCTTCCAGGGTCGCCTTCACCGAGCGAAGCTGGATCTCCCGGTTCTGCGCCACCGCGGCCACACCGGCGGTGAGGCAGCCGGCGAGGCCGACCAGCACGTACTCCACCGGGGTCGCGCCGTTGTCCTCGGAGGCGAACACCTCGGGGTGGTCGGCGTCGAAACGGAACTCGGTGCGGCGATTCTGCTCGGCGCCGAGGCCGTAAAAACCGCCGACCGTCGAGCGGCTGTAGGTGCCGCTGACCCAATTGCAGGTGGCGCGCCAGTTGAAGCGGGCCGCCTCCGGCGCCTGGGCGAGCGCCTCGCGCGCGCCGAGCAGCGCGTCCACGTTGACGCCGTTGTCTACCTTCATCGTCTGGTTGTGCATTTCCACTGTCGTAGTTCCTCGTCAGATTGGTTGGAACCGTCTGCCGGTGGCTCGGTGCCGGGCCGGTGACGGCATGTGCGCACTGTGACGGCGCTGCGTGGGACTCAGCGTTGGAACGGCCGTGGTATTTCGGCGCCGGGCGTGGAATCGTGCGGGGGAGATCGCTGGCTAAGATCGCGGGCGGGAGCCCGCTCCCACATCGCGGGCGGGAGCCCGCTCCCACATCGCGGGCGGCAGCCCGCTCCCACAAGGAATCAGGGTCAGGGGTTGGGGAGGGCGTCGTGCGCCATGTGCACGTAGCGGCAGGCCCACACGGACTCAACCGGCATGCCCGCCTGTTGCTGGGCGAGTCGTACGGCTTCGGCGTCCGGCGCCTGGTACAGGCACAGCATGCGCAGGCGGTCGCGGGAGAAGAAGGTGCGCACGAAGCGGACCCGATGGGCCTCGAGGCACCAGGCGCCGGCGTCTTCGATGGCCTGGATGGATTCCATGGTGACGGGCTCGGCGAAGCGCCGGGAGACCAGCACATAGCTGCAGGCGCGGTCGGGCTCGGGCGCTTCCGGCGGCGTGTGCACTGTGCCCGGCCACAGCACCTCGGCATCGGCCCCGGACTGCCGCAGTGCGGTGCGCGCGGACTCTGCGTCCGGGCCGCGAAACCAGCAGACCATGCGCCGACCGTCGTTGGCTAGAAGACTGCCGAGCCAGTCGACCCGATGCATCATGAAGCAGTCGGCGCCGTCCACGGCCATGGTGATCACGTCCTCGGGGACGAGGGGCGGATCGAAGGTTCGCTCCAGGAACACGTCGGTCATGGTGTCGTCCTCCTGGGCGTTGCGCCGAGCAGCCCGGCCGCGCGCTGGCAGGCCCAGGCCGCCACGGGAAGGTCGTCGAATTGCCCGAGGGCCAGGGTGTGGCGCCGACACTCCTCGACCTGCTGCAGATCGCGGTGCGCCTGGGCGAGCGCCAGATGAGCGAGCATCATCTCGGTGGCACGCTCGAGCACCTCGGCGGCGGCCAGTGCCTCGGTGGCGCGGGTCACCGCCGTTGCCGGCCGGCCCCGCTCCACGTCGAGCAGCGCGGCGCGGGTGAGCACGTAGGCCAGGCGGTATTTGGCGTCAGCGAGCCTCAGGTCGTCCAGGGCATCGTCCAGGTGCTCGGTGTCGTCCTGCAGCGCGTAGTGACACAGGCCTTCCAGCGCCCGGGCGAAGGGCGCTTCGCTGCCCTCCCTCAGCCGCTCGCCGATGTCCTTGAGCGCGTCCAGGTACCGGCTGGCCTCGGCTGTGCGACCGCGCTCGAACGCGATCATCACCAGATATTCGTTGGCCTGGAACTCGCTCACCCGGTCGCCGGCGGTCTTGCAGAGTGTTCGGGCTTCCTTGAACAGCTCCTCCGCTTCGTCCAGGCGGTTCTCGTGGTAGCGCAGCATGCCGAGGGCGGTGGGAATGGCGTGATGGCTGATGCCCTCGCGCTCGGCACGTCCCCGCGCTTCCATGAGCAGCGCGTCGGCATGAGAGAGATCCCGTTCCAGCATGGCCAGGCATTTGGCCGTCTCGGCCATGCCGACGATGTGCTCGGCGTCGCTGCCGCCGCGGGTGACCCGCTCCGCCTGCAGGGTCTCTTCGCGGGCGCCGGTCCAATTGCCGTGGGCCCAGCGCACGTAGCTGGCCATGTGGTAGCCCAGCCGGGCGTGCGCCAGGGCGCCGTGATCCAGCGCCTGCTCCGCCAGCGCCACATAGCGGCCGGCGGCGGACTCCCAGTCCTCGAGCGGGGTGGCGGACAGCATCACGTCGTGCAGCTCGAGCTCCACCCGCACCCGCTCGCCGGCGGACAGCTGCTCGGCGAGCGCGAGGCCCCGGCGCGCCAGGTTGGCCGCCTCGTCGTTGGCGAAAAACCTGAGACACAACCGGCCGGCCGAGACCATGGCGCGGGCGGCCAGGGCGGAGTCGCCGCTCTGCCCGGCGTGATGCGCCAGGTCCGCCGCGAGCTCGAGATCCTTGGCCGTCTCCTCCTCGAGCATCTCCGCCACCCGGCGGTGCATCATGCGCCGCCGCGCGGGCGGTACCTCGGCGTAGACGCCGCGGCCCAGCAGGTCGTGGGAGAAGCGGAAGCCGCGCTCGTCCGGCACCAGCATCGCCTGGCGTTCCGCCTGGGACAGGGCGGCGCCGATCCGTGTGGCGTCCAGCCCCGTCACCCGCACCAGCGAGGAGGTGTCGACGCGGGGCGCCAGGATGGACGCCCACGCCAACACTTCGCGGCCGTCCGCATCGAAGCGTGCCAGGCGCTCCCGGATCAGCTCCTCGAGCGAGCCGCCGCTGTCGCCGGCGGTCTCCGCCCTGGCGAGCTCGATGGCGAGCAGCGGATTGCCGCCGCACTGCCGGGACAGCCGATCAGCGTCGGCCTGCGGCGCGTGCCGGGCCACCAGAGCGCGGATGTCGTCTTCGCCGAGTCCGCCGAGCCTCAGCTCTTCGAGCAGGCCGTCCCGGCGCAGCCCCCGCAGGGCCTGCTGAACCGCGGCGTTGTCGTCCAGCTCGCCGACGCGGCCCGCCAGCACCCCGAACAGCGGCGCGTCGCGGTTCATCCTGGCAACGTAGTGCAGCGCCGCGGCGCTCGATTCGTCGCACCACTGCACGTCGTCTAACACCAGCATCACCGGGCGCTCCCGGGCGTGCGCGGTGACCAGATCGCGCAGCGCGCCGAACAGGCGGTCGCGATTGTCGGCCGCGGCGCTCCCCGTCGCGCTGGCGAACACCGGAGCTTCGGTGTCCCCACCAAGCCGGCGCAAGGCGTCGATCCACAGCGCGAACGGACGGATGGCTTCGGACTCGAACGCGCTGGCTTCGAGCACCAGCGCCCCGGCCTCGGCGGCCAACGGTTTCAGCGTTTCGAGCAGGCGGGTCTTGCCCATGCCCGGCTCGCCGCGCACCAGCAGCAACTCGGCACGTCCGCGGCCGCTGACCCGGGCGAAGGCGTCGTGAAGCTGCCGCAGCTCGGCGTCGCGGCCCACCAGAGGCCCGCTGACCGGCCGCCCCGGGTCGCCGCCGGGTGCGGACGTGGAGGCCGGACCGCCTCGAGACGAGGCAGCGCCTCGAAACGAAGCGTAGAGCGCGCCGCTGGACTCGATGCCGGCCTCTTCCAGCACGCGCCGGCCCAGATGGTATTGCTGTTCGGCTTCCTGGCCGCGCCGCAGACTCACCAGCAGACGAATCAGCCGTGCCCGGGCCGCTTCGTCGTAGGGAGACTCGGCGACCAGCGCGCGGGCGTGCGGCAGGGCCCGCTCCGGATCGTCCGTCAAGCGCTCGATCAGCGCTGCGAGCAGGGCGCTGCGCGCCTGCGCCACCTGCTGCCGCTCGGCCATGCACCAGGCGTGGAAATTGCCGAAGCCGGACAGGTCGAGGCCCTCCAGCAGCTCGCCGCGGAAGCGCGCCGCCGCCTGCTCCAAGGTGTCGAGGGAGGCGTCCGCGAGGCCGTCGCGGGCAAGCCGCGTGAGCGCGAGCGAATCGATCGCCACGTCTCCGGCGTCGAAGGCGACGCTGGCACGGTCGGCGACGATGCGCGGCCGTCCGTCCTCGTCCACCAGGCGGCGGAGCTTCGACAGGCTCCAGCGCAGCGAGCCGCGCGGATCGTCTGGGACCTCCCAGAGCAGCTCGCACAGATGCTCGCGGCGGAACGGGCGCGGCTGCAGGGCCAGGTACGCCAGCAGCGCGCGGGTCTTTTTCGAAGGCGGCAGGGCCTGCGGATCGCCGTTGCGAACGACCCGGAGTTCGCCCAGGAAGTTGAGCTCGAGTCCCCCCATGGCGGACCTTCGCGCACAAGGAACGCTGCACTATAGGGGCGTAGCCGGGCGGTTAACAAGAGCGCGGCAGGCGACCTCGCCCGGTGCCGATTCCACGGCTCGGGTGAAAAAACCACGCTGACTCAAACGGGCGCTACATCGCTGCACCGGCACAGTGCGCGAGTCGAAGCGATGAAACAGCCTGGGAGCAAACGACATGGCCCGTTATGACAGCATACTTGACACGATTGGCAACACGCCGCTGGTCAGGCTCCACAAGCTTGCGCCGCCGGAGGTCAACGTCTACGTGAAGGTGGAGTCCTTCAACCCCATGGGCTCGGTGAAGGACCGACTGGCCCTGGCGGTGATCGAGCACGCCGAGCGGACCGGCCAGCTCCGGCCCGGCCAGACCGTCATCGAGGCCACCAGCGGCAACACCGGCATCGGCCTCGCCATGGTGTGCGCCCGCAAGGGTTATCCGCTGGTCGTGGTCATGGCCGAAAGCTTCAGCGTGGAACGCAGAAAGCTGCTGCGTTTTCTCGGCGCGCAGGTGGTGCTGACCCCGGCGTCGGAGAAGGGCACGGGCATGCTGAACAAGGCGGCGGAGCTTGCCGAGGCTCATGGCTGGTTCCTGTGCCGCCAGTTCGACAACGAAGCCAATGCGGACGTCCATTCCCGGACCACGGCGCGGGAGATCCTGAACGACTTCGCCGGCGACCGGCTCGACGCCTTCGTCACCGGCTTCGGCACGGGCGGCACCTTGAAAGGGGTCGCGCGGACCCTGAAAGCCGAGCGTCCGGAAGTGCGCATCGTCGCGGCGGAGCCGGATAACGCGCCGGTGCTCGGCAGCGGCATCCCGCAGCCCACCCACGCGGACGGCACGCCGTCGGCCAGCCATCCCAGCTTCCGTCCGCACTTGATGCAGGGCTGGAGCCCGGACTTCGTTTCGAAGCTCACCGGCGACGCCGTGGCCGACGGCCTGGTGGACGAGGTGGTGCCGGTGGCGGGCGACGAGGCCATGGATCTGGCGCGTGCGCTGGCCCGTGAGGAAGGCATCTTCGTCGGCACCTCCAGCGGGGCGACCCTGGCTGCGGCGCTCAGCGTGGCCCGGCGCTCGGCGCCCGGCAGCAACATCGTCTGCATGCTGCCGGACACCGGCGAGCGCTATCTGTCCACGCCGCTGTTCGACGGCATCGGCGAGGAGATGAATGCGGCAGAGCTCGCACTGTCGCGCTCGACGCCGAGCTGCCGGTTCGATATCGCCGCGGTTCCGGCGCCGGCGGCGGCCGCCGTTCCCGCCGAGCTGGACGCCGACGCGGAGGCCTTCGTGACGGAGACCGTCGCCACGGAGCCGGTGGTCATGTTCGCCCTTACCTGGTGCGAGTTCTGCTGGTCGGCGCGTAAGCTGTTCGCCCAGCTCGGCATCGACTACCGGAGCGTGGACCTCGACTCCGTGCCCTACCAGGCCGGCGACCGGGGCGGCAAGATCCGGGCGGTGCTGGCGCAGCGCACCGGAGCCGTGACCATTCCGCAGATCTTCGTCGGCGGACGCCACATCGGCGGCTGCTCGGAGCTGTTCGATGCGTGCCGCGACGGCTCGCTGGCGCGCATGCTGAACGAGGCGGGGGTCGCGCACGACGCCGCTGCCGACGTCGATCCGACGGCCCTGCTGCCCAAGTGGCTGCACCCGCGTAAGACCGCGTGAGACAACACCTCGTAAGACAATCCTCAGGAGCACACGATGAACAAGCACGACCCCGGTAGGAGCGGTTCCCAGATCGCGACTTCCTCCGGCGTCCCGGTGATCTCGATCGCCGAGCTGAACACCCCCGCCACCCTGGCGGCCCTCGACGCCGCCTGCCGCGACTGGGGCTTCTTTCAGGTGGTGGACCACGGCGTGCCGGTGTCGGTGACGGCGGCCGTGCTCCGCGTCATGCGGGATTTCTTCAGCCGGCCGGGTGAAGAGAAGCAGCGCATCGTGCGCACGGCCGCCAATCCGTGGGGCTTCTACGACCGGGAGCTGACGAAGAACACCCGTGACTGGAAGGAGATCTACGACTACGGCCCGGCCGACGAGCGGGGAGCGCATCCCCAGTGGCCGAGCCGGGTGCCCGGATTCCGGCGCGCGGTGCTGGATTACTATGGCGCCTGCCGGTCGTTGTCGCTTCGCCTGCTCGGCGCGCTGTCGATGAATCTGGGCATGCCGGCCGACCACCTGAGCCGGGCGTTCGACACCGGCCACTCGAGCTTTCTGCGTCTGAACTACTACCCGGTGTGCCCGCAGCCGGAACGCCCGGAAGGGCTGACCGCCGCGCGGCGGGGTCGTCTCGGCATCAATCACCATACCGATGCCGGGGCGCTCACCGTGCTGCTGCAGGACGATCAGCCGGGGCTCGAGGTGTACCGCCACGGCCGCTGGCACCTGGTGGAGCCGACGCCGCAGGCGCTGGTGATCAACATCGGTGACATCGTTCAGGTGTGGTCCAACGACCGCTATCCGGCGTCTCTGCACCGGGTGCTCGCCAACCCCGAGCACGCGCGATACAGCGCGCCGTTCTTCCTGAACCCGGCGTACAGCACCGACTACGCACCGCTGCCGTCGGTGGTGGATGCCGAGCATCCAGCCCGTTACCGGCCCATCAACTGGGGCGAGTTCCGCAGCGGGCGAGCGGCCGGCGACTACGCCGACCTGGGGGCGGAGATACAGATCCGGGATTTCGCCGTTTGAAAGGAAAGGAGAGATGAATGCCCTTGATACATACCACCCCTGTTGCGGAAGCGACGGGCCCTGTGGAAGCCATGTACCGGCGCCAGCAGGACGCCTTCGGCTATGTTCCGAACTACGCCAGGGCGTTCAGCCACCGCCCGGAGCTGATGACCCTGTGGGCGGAGCTGCAGCGGGGAATCCGCCGGCACGTCGAGCCCAGACGTTACGAGCTCGTTACGCTCGCCGCAGCGCACGCTTTGCGCAGCTCCTACTGCTCGCTGGCTCACGGCCGGATGCTGGCTGAGCATTTCTCGGCCGAGGAGGTGTGCGCCATCGTCCGCGATGCGGAGCCGTCGCCGCTGACGCCGGCGGAGCGGGCGATGGTGCGTTACGCGCGCAAGGTCGCGGTGGATGCGTCGTCGGTGACCGCCGACGACGTGGCGGAGCTGGCCAGCTACGGCTTCGACGACGCCGAGATCTTCGACATCGCCGCGGTGGCAGCGGCCCGCGCGTTCTTCACCAAGGTGGTGGACGGTGTCGGTGCGGCACCCGACTCGGCGCTCGGCGACCTGGAGCCCGCGTTCCGCGACGCCATGACCGTAGGCCGCCGGATCGAGCAGCGCCCGGTCGAACGGCTATAGCGTCGGTTGCCCTGTGTGGGAGCGAGCTCCAGCTCGCGATCATCGCGGCCGGGAGGCCGCTCCCACAGGTAGGCAGATCGCTGTTGCGGTGTTGTGGGAGCGAGCTCCAGCTCGCGATCATCGCGGCCGGGAGGCCGCTCCCACAGGTCGCTCCCACAGGCCGCTAGTCCGGCAAGCCGAGCACCCGCTTGGCGATGATGTTGCGCTGAATCTCGTTGGAGCCGCTGTAGATGGAGGCCGCCCGGTTGGCGAGGAAGCTGCGCGTCCACTCGAGCTCCTGCTCGGTGAAGGTGTCGCCCTCCCAGCCGTAGCCGCGAAAGCCGCGGATCTGGCACGTCAGGTCCGACTTCTGCTGCTGCAGCTCGGTGCCGTACATCTTGAAGATCGAGGTGGCGGGCCCGGGGGTGCTGCCGTCCCGGGATTCCTCGACCGTGCGTCGCTGAGTCAGGCGGAACGCGTGGCTGTTCATGTCGTGAACCAGCACGCACTGGCGCAGGGCGGGATCGGCGATGCGGCCGGCGTCGTCGACGCCCAGATATTCGAGCGCGATTCGTTGCAGCGGCGGACCGACGTCACGGCTGCGGCTGCCCACCAGCGACGCCATACCCGAGCGTTCGTGCTGCAGCAGGCGCTTGCCCACTGTCCAACCTTTGTTGAGCTGGCCGACCAGGTCTTCCTTCTTCGCGATGGCGTCTTCGAAGAAGGTCTCGCAGAACGGCGAGTTGCCGCTGATGAGGCGGATCGGCTTCACCCGCACGCCCGGCTGATCCATGGTGAGCAGCACGAAGCTGATGCCCTCGTGTTTGGGCGCATCGGGATCGGTGCGCACCAGCGCGAACATCCAGTCGGCGAAATGAGCGCCCGACGTCCAGATCTTCTGGCCGTTGATGACGAAGTGGTCGCCCCTGTCCTCCGCGCGGGTGCGCAGGCTCGCCAGGTCCGAGCCGGCGCCGGGCTCGCTGTAGCCCTGGCACCAGGCGACCTCTCCGCGGGCGATGGGGGGCAGGTGCCGTGCCTTCTGGTCGTCGCTGCCGTGCTCGAGCAGTGTCGGGCCAATGAGGCCCGTGCCCATCCCCATGAGCGGCGCCCGGGCGTCGGCGCGGCGCATTTCCTCCACCAGCACCACGTACTGGTCCATGGTGAGGCCGGCGCCGCCGTATTGCTTCGGCCAGGTGGGCACCGTCCAGCCTTTCTCGGCCATGCGCTCGAGCCACAACTGCACGTCCGGGTCGGTGATCGGAATCCTGCTGCTGCCGGTGGCCACCTGGCCCTCGCCGCGGGCGCCCGCGGGACAGTTCTCCTCCAGCCAGGCGCGGGTTTCCATGCGGAATTCGCGCAGCTCTGCTGCTTCTGTCATCTCGGCTCCCCCCGGTGATGATGTGAACCGCTCAAGCATTCCTCAGGGCGCGGCAAATGGCAACACTGCTACACCGTTGCCCACAACCGGCGGATCTCAGCGTCGGGATCGTCCTCCACGTGACAGTCCTCGCCCAGATACATGGTGGCGCGCCGCAGGGGATCGTAGCGCGGCCAGTCCGGCAGTGCCGGGTTGTTGGGGTCGCCGCCCCGGGCGAAGGCGATCCAGGCGGAGCTCATCTTCACCGCCAGCGCCCGGGCGTCGGGCCGGTTGCTGGTCCACGAGGACTTGTCCAGATTGTCGAACGCGAACGGAATTTCCAGCGCGTGGTGGGCCATCATGGCCGGATCGACCCGGGACTCCCAGGTGAAGTAGTACATGTACGTGGCGGGACCGAGGGCCGCTTTGCGTTCCGCCAGCACCATGGAGTTGTAGCGGTAGGTGCGGTCTGAGGTGATCAGCACCCAGCGTTCCGCCGGGGTCGCTTTGGGATACTTCCGGGCGTACACCTCGAGCACCCGGTCGGTGGCGTTGCTGACGAGCACCTTCACCCGCTCGGCGAGCTCGGCCTCGGTGAGGGTGCGGCCGTGGATCTTCGGATCGTTGCGGGTGAAGAGCCCCATCTCGTGACGGTTGTTGCCGATCAACAGCGGCACGTCCCGGGACAGCGGGCTCGCCAACGGGTCGAAGGCGTACTGGGGAAGCGCCGGCACGCCCACGGTGGGCACGAAGCCGCGCTGCTCGAATCGGCCTTTCATGCGCGCCATGCCGTCGAAGCCGGATTCCACCGCGCTGTAGGCCTCGAGGATCCGCTCGACCGGCAGATCGTCCAGCTGCCCGATGTCCTTGGCAGCGATGCCGAGCCGGTCGAGAAACGCCGCCGCCACCACCGTCGCCTTGTCGCGGGGCTGCAGGTGCAGGCCCGGCCCGCTCTCGATGATGGCGCGGTGAAAGAGGCCCCGTGCATCCGGCATGGCCATCAAGGTGGACGTCTTCCGGCCGCCGCCGGACTCCCCGAAGATGGTTACGTTATCCGGATCGCCGCCGAAACGGCGGACGTTGCTGCGCACCCAGCGCAGGGCGTGAACGATGTCCAGCATTCCCTGATTGCCGGAGGTGGCGTAATCGCGCGCGGCATCGCCTTGCAGCAGGTCCGCCAGGTGCAGAAAACCGAACACGTTCAGGCGGTGGTTCAAGGTCATCACCACCACGTCACCGCGGCGGCACAGGGAGGCGCCGTCGTAGACCGGGCTCGAGCCGGAGAGGCTGGAGAAGCCGCCGCCGTGGAGCCACACCATCACCGGCCGCCGTGGACCGGCGCGGCCGCCGTCGCCGAGCGCAGGCGTCCAGACGTTGATCACCAGGCAGTCTTCGCCCGTGCGCTTGTCGTTGAACAGTGCGCTCGGCGGCTGCGGTGCGGCCGGCCCGTAGTCGAACGCGTCGCGGACGTCCCGCCAGGGCGCCGGATCGCGTGCCGGCTTGAATCGGCCGCGCCCGGCGGTGGAGGCGCCGTAGGGAATGCCTTTGAACACGTTCACCCCGTCGTCGACACGCCCGCGCACGGGGCCGCTGGTGGTCTGGACCACGGGGTCCGCGCTGGCGGCGAAGCTGACGCCGGGCGCGAGCGCCAGCGCACCGAGCCGGGTGAACGCCCGGCGGTTCATGGACAGACTCATCGTGCTCCCCTCGATCGCTGCGATTGCCGTCGGAAAGGGTACGACAATTCGCAACCGGCCGCAGCGCGGCCCGCGGTCAACCCATCGCCAGCCAGATCAGACCCGCCAGCGCCCCGGCGAGGAACGGCATGGGCGCGGCCGCGGTCAGGCGCAGGGCGACGAAGCGCGCCCCGAGCATGGGCAGCTCGTAGGCCAGCACCCGGTGCAGGGCCAGCACCGACCAGGAGGTGAGCAGCGCCACGGTCTGCGCGTCCCCCACGCCGTGCTGGCGCAGCACGACGATCACCGGAAAGGTGACCATCGGCCCGCCGGGCAGCGCCGCGCCCATGAAGTTGGCCAGCAGCACCCCGACGATGCCCGACGAGTCCCCGAGCAGCGAGGCGATGCGATCGCGCGGCAGCAGGGTGATGACGTAGGTGGCCGCCAATACCGTGAGCGGCACCCGGACGGCGATGCTCTTGAGCTGCGTCCAGCCGTGCAGAAGGGCCGGGCGGTGCAGCGAGCGGTCCTTGAAATGCACCAGCAGCGCCAGCACCGCCGCCATCGACCAGATGAACAGGTTAGCGGCGAGCATCAGGCCTCGTCTCCGGCGCGGGCCGGCTCGGCGATCCGCCGGGTCAGCAGCCGTGCGAACAACCCGGCCAGCAACGGCAACGGCAGCGACGCTGCCAGCCGCACCAGCGACAGCTCGGCGCCGAGCAGGGGGATGTCCCAGACGAACAGCCGGATCACGTTCAGCACCGACCATGAGGTGATGAACGCCACGGTGGTGCCGATGTCGGCGCCGCTGTCGTAGAGGGCGGCGGCCAGGGGGAACGAGGCGAACGGCCCGCCGGGGGTGATCGCACCGGCCGCGGTGGCGAGGGCCAGCCCCTTGAAGCCCGACTCGCCGCCCAGCCAGCGGGTGACGGCTTGCCGCGGGACCAGGGCCTGGAAGTAGCCGCCGACCACCATGGCGCCCACCAGGATCGGCGCGATCTCGAGCAGCAGCAGCATGCTCGAGCCGGTGGTGTGCTTCAGGTGGTCCGGCCCGGCGACGACGTAGCAGAGCGCGGCCGCCGCGATGGCGGCGGCCAGATAGATCAGATTGGTCTTGAACAGACTCATACGGCGGTCCTGGCATCCACGGGCAGGCTGTCCAGCCGGCGGCGAACGGCCACTACCAGGAGGCTGGCGGCGCACGAGCATACCAGCATGGCCACCCCCACCCGAGACGCGTGACCCTGAACCGTCAGGGCGGAAAGGCCGCTGACGATGCCGCCGCCGGCGAACTGCACGGCACCCATCACGGCGGCCGCGGTGCCGCCGAGGACACGGAAGTGCTGCATCACGCTCGCCTGGATGTTCGGCGCGATGGCGCCCATGGCGCCGACGATCATCATCAGCGCGGGAATCAGCAGCCAGCGGGCCGGCGACCACAGGGTCACTGCCAGCAGCAACGCCACCGCCACGGTCTGAAAGCGCACGGCCACGCCGAGTATGCGTTCCGGTTCGAAGCGCCCCACCAGGAAGCGGTTGAGGGCCGCGAGCCCGGCCATGCACGAGACGTTGAGGGCGAACACCGCCGAGAAGCCGCTGTTGGGAAGGCCGAGCCAGTCCTGCAGCAGAAACGGCGCGTTGGTGAGATACATGAGCAGCACGCTGAACACCAGAGCCCGCAGGACGATGAGCATCATCGCGGTGCCGTGGGTCAGCACGTGGCGATAGTTGGTGACGAGCGCGCGCAGCGGCTGCTTCGGGGGCAGCGCGTCTGCGGCGGCGCCGCGGAACAGCAGCAGCTCGAGCAAAGCTCCCACGAGCACCGCGTAGACGGCGAGAAAGCCGAAGATGCCGCGCCAGCCGACCCCGGCCAGCAGCAGCGAGCCCACGCTCGGCGCCAGCGCGGGGGCGAGGAACATGATCAGCGAGATCAACGAGAACAGCCGCGCGCTCTCGGCACCGGAGCTGCGGTCGCGGACCATGGCCGGCACGCTCACCGCCACCCAGCCGCCGCCGAACGCCTGCACGGCGCGGGCGACCATCATCCACGGCAGGGTTTGCGACGCCATCACCAGCAGGCAGCCGGCGACGAAGATGGCCAGGCCCGCGAACACCACCGGCCGGCGGCCGAGGCGGTCGGACAACGGGCCGCCCACCAGTTGGCCTACCGCCAGCAGGAACACGTAGATGGAGAGGGTCAGCCCGGTTTCGCTGGTTGTGGTGCGAAGCGCTGCCGCGATGGCCGGGAAGGCGGGCAGGTAGGCGTCCAGGCTGAACGGCGTCAGCGCGACGGCGAGCGCCAGCAGGGGCGCGATGCGACGGTGGGTCAGAGTCTGCTCCCGGTCGGATGGCTCAGGGGTCGAGCTCCCCATAATGCCGGAAGATGCCGCTGTCGTTGAATGGCAGCCGGCGCTCGGAGCCGAGGTACGCGGCGACGTTCGGCCGCTCGGCCACCCGTTCCGCCAGCGCCGCCAGGTGCGGGTAGTCGCCGGCCAGCGCCTGCATGGCGTTCGGGAAGGCGTAGCGCAGCCCGGCCATGAGCTGAAACAGCGACAGATCCACGTAGCTGTGCACACCGCCCACCGGATGCCCGCCGCCTTTCTCCAGCACCTGCTCGAAGTAGCCCAGGAACTTTGGCAGCCGGGCGTCCCGGAACACGGCCGCCCGCCGCGCCGACTCCGCCTTCTGATCTTCGTAGTACAGCGACGAGCCGAGCGGGTGATGAACGTCGTGGATCTCGGCCACGAAGTCGGTCACCGTGAGCTGAAGGCCGTGCGCCCACCAGCGACTGCCCTCGTCGCCGGGCACCAGGTCCAGCTCCGGGCCCAGAAACCGGAGGATGTTGGCCACGTGGGAGATCACCAGGTCACCGGCCTTCAGGAAGGGCGGGGCGAACGGCGGGGTGTCGGTCGCTTCGCCGGCAAGCAAGGCCCCGATCGCCGAAACGCCGCCCTCCGGGTCGTCGGAGCGGCCCACCTCCGCGTAGTCGGCGCCACCGTCTTCCAGCGCCAGACGCACGAACTCGCCGCGTCCGGGAATGCCGGGCCAGTAGTACAGCTCGTAGCGCATGCCATGATCCTCACAGATTTCTGTGGGAGCGACCTGTGGGAGCGACCTCCCGGTCGCGATCCTCCCACCATCGCGACCAGGAGGTCGCTCCCACCACAGGTTGGGAGGTCGCTCCCACCGCCGGTCGCTCTCACCCACGCAATAGCTATGCCGCTTCCGGCGGGCGCGGCCGTGACCGACCGCACACCGGCGGTGCGGCGTGGCCGCTAACATCCGGGTTCGAGCGCCGGATGCGTGTGGCATCATGTTGATGATTCCCGTCGAGAACAAGCCGGACTGGCGGCATCCGCCGGTGGTCACGTTGCTGATCGTGCTGGTGAACGTCTGGGTCTATTTCGCCGGGCTCGCCGGTGACGATGCCGCTTACACGGCCGCCCGAGCTCGTTACCTGGACGACGGCCTGTTCGCCCGCGAAGCGCCGCTGTACCGCAGCTACCGCAGCGGGAATGAGCGGGATGGCGATCACGGCGAGCTGCCCGGCCAGCCGGAGGTGCTGGCGAACCTGATGATGCTGGACCTCGGCTTCGACCGTTATGTGGCGCCCCGCATCGGCGACGACCGGCGATTGGCGCCGCGCCCGCCAGGCCTTCGAGCGGGAGCGCAATCGGCTGAGCTGGATCGGCATGGGGCTGGTGCCGGCCGGGTCGCCCTGGTGGAGCTACCTGACCAGCATGTTCCTGCACGGCGGCGTCGAGCATCTGCTGGGCAACATGGTGTTCCTGTTCCTGTTCGGTTTCGCGCTCGAGCGGGTGCTGGGGCCCATCAGCTTCGCCGCCGTCTACCTGCTCGGCGGTGTCGGCGGTGGGGCCGTGCACGTGCTGGTCAACGCCGGCAGCTACGTGCCCACCATCGGCGCCTCCGGCGCCATCTCGGCCCTGATGGGCGCCTATCTCGCCGTTTATCGGCTGCGCCGCATCCGTTTCTTCTACAGCGTGCTCGTCTACTTCGGCCAGCTGACGGCCCCGGCGCTGCTGGTGCTGCCCTTGTGGCTCGCCAAGGAGCTCTACGGCTATCTGTTCGACGGCGAGGCCATCGCCTACTGGGATCACATCGGCGGGCTCGTCAGCGGCGCGGCGCTCGGTGGCCTGGTGCTGGCCTCCTCCCGCCGGGTGGACGCGGACTATCTGGAGCAGGGCACGCGCGATGCGGCGTCACGGGCGCGCGGTGGAGCGGCTCGACGGCCTCATCGACGGCTTCAGATTCGCCGAGGCCCGGGCGCTGGCGGTCACCCACCTGGCGGAGCATCCGGGCGACGCGGCGACCTGGCGGAAGTATCTGCAGCTGCTGGCGCCGGAGGCTGGCGCGGGCGACGCCGACCCCGACTACCACCGGGCCGTGCGGCGGCTTCTCAGGCTTGCGGCGACGCAGCCGGGGCCCGAGATGTCGCGGCTCATCGAGTCGACCTACCGCGCCTACGCAAGCGCTCGGCATCCGCAACCGGCGCTGAACGACCCGCTGCTGCTGTGCAGCCTGGGTGAGCAGTTCGCCTGCACCCGCCGGCTCGACGAGGCCCGCCGCATCGCCAACGGGCTGCTGAAGGCGAACCGGGGCGAGCCCGAGCTGGCGAGGCTCCTCGACGTGCTGAGCGCGCGCCTGACCGACGCCGGCTCGAAGGCGCTGGCCAACCACTACTCGAGGGAGAGAAGCGTCAGGTTCGGCGATGTGGGCTGAGGGCCGGCGCGCCGGGTCAGGAACGCCTGGGTGAAGGCCTCGAGCTTGTCCGCCTTGTCATCCTGTCCCTGATCGCGCAGCAGCCGCGCGGCCAGCGCGTAGGCGTCTGCCAGTTGCTCGTACTGCGGGGCCTGCTTGTGGAGGTTCACGAGCAGCGCCAGAGCCTCCTTGTCGAGATTGCCGGCGTGGGCGTGCTCGGCCAAGGTGTGGCGGATGGCCGGGTTCGCCGGGCGGTACGCCGGGTCGACCCGGATCGCCCGACGCCACACGTCCAGCGCCCGGTCAGCTCCGTCCCGGGTCATGAGCAGCTCCAGGTACGGGTCCGCCGCGCGGGCGAGCGCGCCCACCTCGGCGTGGGTCTGCACGGCGAGGTCGAAGTGGCGCTGCTGAAACGTCATGTCCTCCGCGAACTCGTCGCCTTGCTGGCGCAGGCGGTTCAGCGCGTCGGCGGCGCGGGATTCCTTCACCAGCACGTTCACGTCGCCGAGCAGTTGCCGCCGCCGGTTCTCCGCCGTCCCCGCGACCCGCTCGCGTTCCGGATCGCCCGCGACGAAGCCGAGGCTGGCCTGATGCTCGTAGATCAGGTAGCCGAGCATGGCGAAGTTGACCACCGCGAAGTAGGCGGTGAGGGCGGCGAGCAGCGGCAGCGCCAGAACGCTGCCGGCAAGGCTGCCGGCGAAGAAGATGGCGACCACGTAGGGGCCGGTGGAGATGACGTTGGTGAGGAACACGGCCAGCAGATAGGGCCAGCCGATGCCGGTGATGAGCGCGGCGATCCGCGCCGGTGCCAGTGCGTCACCGATCTTCTTGTTGACCGCCAGCAGAATGATCACCGCCGGCATGATCAGGGTCACCAGTACCCCCACCAAGGTGCCCGCGGCGGGATGAATCAGCGCCTTGGCGAGCCCCTGCAGCACGCCCAGCGCGATCAGCAGCGCGGCGAACTTGAGGAACAGATGCTCCTCGTCACCGGCGATGGCGCTGCCCAGCGGCGGCGGCCGGGCGTCGCCCATGGCCGCGGCCTCGAGCACGGCGAAGCCATACTTGACCCCCGCCGCCACGGCGAGCAGGAGCACGAACAGACCCAGCAGCCCGAACGGCACCAGCAGCGCCAGCACGGCTTCGAGGGCGAGAAATGCCAGCCCGGAGCCCGTCAGCGGCAAGGCGAAGAAGCGATGGGCCACCGACCAGAAGGGCTGGGCGGCGTTGCCGCTGCCCAGATATTCGAGCCGCTTGCCGCACAAGGCGCAGCGCGGAGGGCCGGGAGGATCCGCATCGGTGACGGTAACGCACTGGCCGCAGTAGCGGCGCGCGCACTCATCGCACTCCCAGATCGCCGGACGGGTCTCGTGGTAGCTGCAGGCGTCTTTGCTCATGACGTGGCTTGGCTGATTTGCCTCACCCTGCAGCCTAGCAGCAATTCGTGGACGCGCTTGTCTGCTCCGGGGCCGGTCCGGCGGGTTCAGGCCAGCTCGGCGGGGTAGGTTCCTTCGTCCACTCGGCGCAGGCTGTCACGGCCGAGATTGGCTACAGGCAACTTACCATTCGATACAACAGGGCCTCCCGCTTTGCCCACAATGGCTGCATGAACGCAGACGGCTCGAACCCTTTCCGCTGGTATGTGGGTCGCACGGTGACCTACCGCGATCGCCCGCACGTAGTCGAGGGCTCGGAGCTGGATGGGCGGCATCTGCTGTTCCGCCTGCGACCCATCGGCCCGGGCTGCGATGCCCGGGTCACCATGCTGGAACTGTTGGACCTGGTGGAAGCGCAGCGGCACTAGCGCCGCCGCCCGGGCCGGCGTGGCTCAGTGAGCGGCCAGGTACGCCTGCCGCTGGCTGCGCACCAGCTCGATCAGATTGCCCATGGCCAGGTGCACGTCGATGAGGTGCAGGCCCCAGGCCGGCAGCACCTGTCCGCTACTCACCACGTCGCCGGGGATGTCGTCGGTGCGGGGATCGGCCGGATCGCCGTGCACGGTGATCTCGAGCCACGACCGGCCGCCGCCTTCCACGCAGCGCGCGCTCAACAGCCCCGGCACCTGCACGAACGGGGTGTCGATGTCCTTCGCCGGGGTCACCCACGCCGTGCGGGGATCGTTGCGAAGGTAGGCGTCGAGCTCGCCGCTGCCGCCGCCGAGGTTCGCCGGGTTCACGCAGACGGATTTGCCGCCGCCCTGGCGCGGTCGGCCGAACAGCGAGTTGGCCGGCGGCGGAACGGTGGAGCGGAACGACGCGTACTGGACCACGCAGCCGGTCTGGTCCCGCGACCGGCAGGGGGTGATGTGACTGAACGTGCCCCCTTGCCCGTCGGCATCCGGCACCGTGATGCCGCTCGACCCGAGAATCAACGCCGAGATCAGCCGAGCCTGCACGGGTTTGCCGTCGATTTCCTCGCTGAGCAACCGGGTCAGCACGCCGGAGCCCTGGGAATGGCCGATGAGCACCACGCCGCGCCCCTGGTTATCGTGCTCCAGGTAGTAGTTCCAGGCAGCGCGCACGTCGTCGTAGCCAAGATCGCGGTCGACGTTCACCGGTTGCCCGGACAGGCCGGCCCGCAGCGCCGTCAGGGTCACCTGCCGGTACAGGGGCGCGAAGGTTCGGCACACCGAGCCGAAGCGGGCGAACTGGCCGCTGACGACGCTCATTTCCTCCGGTCCGGCCGTCAGGTCCGAGTTCGGCGTCATGTCGAGAGACACCGTGGGGTACACGTAGAAGCAGTCCACCGGCGCGTCCGGATCGGCGTGGAACGTCTCGCGGGTCAGGCTGCCGTCCGCCGCCACCACCGTGGCATCCTGGTCCGCCGCGCAGGCGCGCGGGTGATCCGGCCGGCACAACCAGTTGTCCGGCTGGGCGTAGTCGGCGGACGCCGGCGCTTCGGTGGCAGCCGCAGCACCGCCGGCGTCCGCAGCGCCGGCGGCAGCCGGCAGGCACGCGGCAATGCACGCGATCGTGATGATCCGTTTCAAGGTCTCCCCCCTGTCCGAAGTTCGGCTTGTCGTTGCGACGCCGGACTATAGCGCCAATGTCGTCAGCCAGGTAGCCGATCCGAATCGACCGATGACGCCATGCTGATGACGCCATGCCGGCGAAGCAGCTGGCGCTTGGCTGGGGACATTTGACGCCGCCGCAGGGCGCCGTGATGATGACCGGCATGACGGCCGCAATCGTCTACACTGTCGGTCACTCCAACCACGCCATCGAGAATTTTCTCGCCCTGCTCCGGCGGCACGGCATCCGCCGGCTGGTGGACGTGCGCAGCGTTCCCTACTCGCGATGGGTGCCGCATTTTCGCAAGCGCGCGCTGTCCGCTGCCCTCGAAAGCAACGGCATCGACTACCAGTTCCTGGGCGACGCCCTGGGCGGCCGGCCCCCCGGGGACGAGTTCTACGCGGCCGACGGCACCCTCGATTGCGCCCGCCGCTCGCAGGCAGCGGACTTTCTCGCCGGCATCGACCGGCTGCTCACGCTGGCCGCGGAGCGGCCGACGGCCGTCATGTGCGCGGAGGAGGACCCGGCCCGCTGCCATCGGCGGGCACTGATCGCACCGGCGCTGCGGGCGCGGGGCGTGCAGATCGTACACGTGCGCGGGGACGGCCGCGCGCAGCCAGAGGCTGTGGACCGCGAGCTCGACGGCCAGCTCAGCCTGCCACTCTGACACGACGACACCTGTGGGAGCGGCCTCCAGGCCGCGATCTTGTGTGTTCGGCATCGCGGCCGGGAGGCCGCTCCCACAACTCACCGCTCGACCACCCACTCCGCGTCTTCGAACTCGCCGATCACCCGCACCTTCACGAACCGGGCCTGCTCGGCGATGATGTCGCGCACCTGCTGCGACGTGCGCGACTCCATGTCGTCGCGCGCCTGCTTCGACTCCCAGCTGGCGATGGCGAGCAGCACGCCGGGATCGCCGATCTTGCGGTGCAGCCGGGTGCCGCGGGCGCCGGGCGCCTGTTGAATGATCTCACTGGCACGCACCCAGGCGTCCGCGTACTGTTCCGCCGTGTATCCGGGCTCGACGTGGACCTCGAAGATGAAATGCATGAGCAGCTCCAGCCAACGGTCTGCGGCCAGGCTATCCAACGACGCTTCGTCCGGCCAGCGGCGGTGATTGCCCCGGACGCCAGCCGGCCTCTTCCCTGCGGCGCCCGCTGGGATGGCGTCGACCTGCTGCTCGCCGTGCGTGTGGTACCGCGTGCGTCGGCCGATGCTCTGATTCCCGAAGCCGATTGCCTGAAGGTCCGGCTCACCGCGCCGCCGATCGAAGGCAAGGCCAATCGCGAACTGTGCCGGCTGCTCGGCCGGGCTTTCGGCGTGCCGAAGTCCCGGGTGATGGTGGACAGCGGCGCGGCCGCGCGCCACAAGCGTGTGCGCATCGTCGCGCCGGCGGCGCTCCCGCCGTTCCTGCTTGGCTGATTGCGGGCCGGCTTACCGGAATTTGCTTAGCACGATTCGGTATGAAGGCGGCGGTCGGGGCCGATGGCCCGCCGCCGCGTACCTTTAGTACCCTCGATCACAATCGTCGCCACCGAAGGAGAGAGACGGCCATGATCGACCTGTACTACTGGCCCACCCCCAATGGCTGGAAGGCCACCATCATGTTGGAGGAGTGCGGCCTCGACTACAACGTGGTACCCGTGGACATCGGCGGGGGTGACCAGTTCAAGCCGGAGTTCCTGCGGATCAGCCCCAACAACCGCATGCCGGCCATCGTCGATCACGAGCCGCTGGGTGGCGGTGAGCCGCTCGCCATCTTCGAATCCGGCGCCATACTCGAGTACCTGGCCGACAAGACCGGCCGGTTCCTGCCCGCCGAGCCGGCCGGGCGTTACCGGGTGCTGCAGTGGGTGCACTGGCAGATGGCGAACCTCGGTCCCATGATGGGGAACGCCAACCACTTCAAGAACTACGCGAAGAACATCACCGAGGACCCGAAGCAGCTCGAGTACGGCACCCGTCGTTTCGTCGGCGAGGTGGACAGGCTGTGCGGCGTCATGGACGCTCAGCTTTCCGCCAACCGGTATCTCGCCGGCGACGAGTACAGCATCGCCGACATCATCACCTGGCCGTGGGCCATGCTGACCGGCCGCCTCATCGACGAAACGGTGTGGGAGACGTTCCCGAACCTCAAGCGCTGGGTGGACGAGGTGGGTGCCCGGCCGGCGGTTGAGAAGGGGCGTACGGTGCAGCGCGAGCTCGGTCAGCGCGAGCGCACCGAGGAAGAGGAGAAGGCGCGGCGGGAGCTGTTGTTCAACCAGACCAACGACAAGGTCCGCACCGCCCGCGAGGCCGCCGCGAAAGCCGCCAGCGGCTGAGCTGCGGCGCGCGATCTTCGGCGCGAGGGCGCCTCAGCTGCCGTAGGCGTACGGGCCGCCTCGCTCGATGGCCCGCTGGTAGGCGGGGCGGGCGTGGATACGGTCCAGGAACGCCGCGAGGTTGCCGAACGGCTCGAGGGTGTAAAGCAGTCCGGCCACCTGCGGCACGAAGGACAGCTGCACGTCGGCGGCACTGAACTCGTCGCCGACGAACCATTGTTTTCCGTCGAGCGCCTTGTTCATGTAGCCCAGGTGATTGTCCAGCTCACCGTTGATGCGCGGCTGCAGCGCCTCACCGCCGTCCGGCAGGCGGCTGCTGTAGAGCTTCAGCATGATGGGGAGCATGGCGCTGCCTTCGGCATAGTGCAGCCACTGCAGATATTCTTCGTGCGCGTCGGTTCCGGGCGTGGGCGCGAGCCGTCCGCCGCCGTGGCGGCGGACGATGTAGTCGATGATGGCGCCCGACTCGATGACCGTGCGCTCGCCGTCGGTGATCACCGGCGACTTGCCGAGGGGGTGCACGGCGAGCAGCTCCGGCGGCGCCAGGTTGGTCTCTGCATCGCGCTGGTAGCGTCGAAGCTCGTAGCCGACGCCCAGCTCCTCGAGCAGCCACAGCACGCGCTGAGATCGGGAGTTGTTGAGATGGTGTACGGTGAGCATGAGCCGGCTCCTGATCAGGGGCCGCCAGCATACCTCAGGTGAGTGCGTGCGGTTGTCAGACCAGGTCGACGCCGACCGGGCAGTGGTCCGACCCGCTGACCTCGGGCCAGATGAAGGCGTCGCGGACGCGGCGGGCGGCGGACGGGGACGCCAGCACGTAGTCGATGCGCCATCCCACGTTGTTGGCACGGGCGCCGCCCCACTGCAGCCACCAGGTGTAGTGACCTTCCTCGTCCGGGTGGCGGGCGCGGAAGGTGTCCTGCCAGCCGGCGGCGAGCCAGCGATGCAGCTCGGCCCGTTCCTCCGGCAGAAAGCCGCTGGTCTTCTCGTTGGACTTGGGGCGCGCCAGGTCGATGGGCTGGTGGGCGGTGTTGTAGTCGCCCATCACCAGCACCGGCCCGGCCCGTTTCAGGCGCTGAATGCGTTCGAACACGGCCTGGTAGAACGCCAGCTTGTACGGCACCCGGCTGTTGTCGCGGTTGCGGCCGCTGCCCTTGGGGAAGTAGACGCTGGCGACCCGCAGGCGGCCGAAGCGGGCCAGCACGAAGCGTCCCTCGGCGTCGAAGCGGGGATCGCCGAGGCGGGTCTCCACGTCGTCGGGCTCGTGTCGGCAGTACAGCGCCACCCCGCTGTAGCCGGCGCGCTCGGCCGGCGCGAAGTAGCTGTGCCAGCCGTCGGGGCGGCGCACCGGGTCGTCGAGCTGATCCGGAAACGCGCGCACCTCCTGCAGCCCGACCACGTCCGCGGCCGAGGAGTCGAGGAACTCGAGAAAGCCCTTCTTCGCGCAGGCCCGCAGGCCGTTGACGTTCCAGCTCAGGATGCGCACCGGCTCGCTCAGAACCGCACCTGAAAGCCGTCGAGACCGTCGGCGGGCTCGGCATCCTCGAACTCGACTCGGTCTACCTTGGCGCCGGGCGGCCCGGCCCGGGCCCAGTCGAGCAACTCGGTGACGGCGCCGGCGGCGCCCTGGACGAGAAATTCCACCGCGCCGTCGGGGGCGTTGCGTACCCAGCCGAGGACGCCCTGGCGCCGCGCCTGACGCTGCATCGAAGCGCGGAACGCCACGCCCTGGACACGCCCCTCGAGGCGGCCCCGGACGGCTCGGGTGTCGGTGCCAGCGGCCATGGGCGCAGAGTCTATCAGCACCGCCGCCGGCGGCTACAGGGTCAGCGGCTGGTGGCGGATGATGGGCACGCGCAGCCGCATCGGCGGCAGCCACGTCGCGGCGCGGCCCCCGCACCCACCACGCGCCGGTGGCGGCGCGCTCGGCGGGCGTGGAGAACCGGTAGCGGTAGACGCTGATGCGGATGGCCTGGGGCGCCGCGCCGCCGAACGGGTCGTCGAGCAGGCGCGAGCACGTGCGGGTTCGCCCGCAGCAGCGCGTCCACCAGGCCGTAGATCCAGTTCGCCCGCTCCGGGCCGTCGAGGGCGGCGAACCACATCTGCCAGTCCAGACGAGGCTGATACGGGGTGGCCCAGCCCGGCGGCCGATCCACGTCGCCGGGCTTGAACGGAAAGCCGTAGGGGTGCCAGGTCTCGCCGTCCACGGTGCCTTCGATGACCAGCTCGTCGCGGTGGGTGGTCATCACCGCGAACAGGCCGTAGGGGTTGGCGATCGCGAACGGCTGAGCCAGCGCCAGCAGCGGCCCGGCAAGCGCCGGCAGCAGCCGCGTCTGATAGACGATCTGCAGCACGCCCAGCACCATCAGCAACCCAGCCAGCCACCCCGGACCACGCACGCCCTGTGGGAGCGGCCTCCGCCCCTGTGGGAGCGGCCTCCCGGCCGCGATCTTCTGTGGGAGCGCCCTTGCCCCCTGTGGGAGCGGCCTCCCGGCCGCGACCCGATAAACCCTAACCGCCCGTCGTCCAGCAACGCAACACACAGCACCATGGTCAGCAGATTGAAAAAGTTGTAGTTGCCGGTGAGGAAAATCAGCACTTCCAGCGTCATGAACGACCAGAACGCGGTCAGCCGCAGCCGCGCCGGGGCGACGATCAGCAGCGGCGCGACCAGCTCGATGGCCAGCGCCAGGTAGGTGCCGGTGGTGAGCAACCACGCGGGCAGCAGATTCGCGTACCACGCGACCACATTGGGCAACGGCTGGGTCTCGAAGTGATAGGAGAGGGCGGCGCCGCTCCACCACGCGGCATCGCCGCTCGCCAGCTTGACGAAGCCGGACAGGAACATGAAGCGCAGGAGCAGCAGCCGCGCCACCCAGATGCCCGGCGTGGGCGCGCGGGCGAGCACGGCCGCCGTCACCAGGCACTCCAGCAGGAACGCGTCCCACTGATAGCTCAGGAACACCTGTCCTGCGTGGAACAGCGACAGGTAACAGACGTACTGCACCAGGCACATGGTGGCGCGCAGGCGCCCGGCCATGCAGATCAGGGCGGCCAGGGTCCCGGCAGCGCAGAGGATCTCGCAGGGCGGCGGTACCGCTGCCGAGCCAGAGCAGGCTCGGCAGATAGAAGAAGCGCTCGGGGCCCATCTGCGCCGCCACGGCGTCCAGAAACTCGCCCGGCGGGAAGCACGCCGTCAGGGCCGTACAGCGCCCGCACCTGCCACCACAAGGACACGAACGCAGCCAGCGAGCAGGCGGAGACGCCCCGCACCACCACGTCGGCGGTGCGGTTATGGCGCGCCGGCCGAAGCTTCGGGCCGATCAGCACGCGGCTCACCCGCATGCAGAGCTCGCGGTGGCGGGCCACCCAGACGTACAGCCATTCGGTGACGGCGGCGAAGCCGGGAACGTGCTGATACCAGGCGAGCCATCCACCGCGGCCGCCGATGCGCCAGGGTGCGGAAGGCCGCCTCGGCGCCGTGCTAGCGGTCGTCCGCGTCCAGCAGCTGGATGGAGCCGCGAAACTCGGCCACGGAGATGTCCGGGTAGTCGGCGGCCGCGTCCTGATAGGCGCGGTACGCCACCGCGTCGCCGGTCACGGCGTGGGCGTACTCCACCGTGTAGCGGCAGAAGCCGCAGTCGCCGTCGTAGACGAGAACCGGTTGGGATTCCCCGGACATCAGGGTCCGGCGCCGGCCGGCCGAGCGGGTACACTCACCGACCGTGCGCTCCCGCTATCGACGATCCCGGAAACCGAGCCTGCTGCGCCGCCTCTGGCGACGGACGTGGCGGACCGCTGCCGTCCTGCTGCTGCTGGTCGTCGTGCTGGTGGTGTCGCTGCGTTTCGTGAATCCACCGCTGAGCGCCTTCATGGCCGAGGCCCGCGTGGCAGCGTGGTGGCAGGGCCGGAGCCTGTCAATACGGCAGCGCTGGGTGGACGGCAGCCTGCGTGGCGGACAGCCTGAAGCTGGCGGTGATCACCTCGGAGGACCAGAAATTCCCCCTCCACTGGGGCTTCGACTTCGATCAGATCGCCGACGCCCTGGAAGACGCCGAGCTCGGCAGCCGTCTGCGCGGTGCCAGCACCATCAGTCAGCAGACGGCGAAGAACCTGTTCCTCTGGCCCGGTCAGAGCTGGCTGCGCAAGGGCCTCGAGGCGGCGTTCACCGTGCTGATCGAGGTGACGTGGCCGAAACGGCGGATCCTCGAGGTGTATCTCAACGTGGCCGAGCTCGGCTCCGGCATCTACGGCGCCGAAGCGGCGGCCCGCCACTACTTCGGCCGCAGTGCGGCGTCGCTCACCGCCGCCGAGAGCGCGTTGCTGGCGGCCGTGCTGCCGAATCCCGCGGTGCTGCACGTGGATGCGCCGTCGACCTACGTGCGCGGCCGCCAGCGCAATATCCTCCGGCAGATGCCCCGGACCGCCGCGCTGCCGGGTGTGCGAGCCCTTCTGGACTCCGGCAGGCGCTGCCGGGATTGATTCGCCGGCTTGCCGGGTTCTGTTCCCGCCGTGTCCCTCGCCCGCGAGCCAGTCGTCGGTCCGCCATCGTTCGGGTGGCGCCGATCAGCAGCGGCCGTAGCCGCCGCCTGATCCTCCCGGAGCGATCGGCCCGCCAGATAATAGTGCGCCGCACACCACAGATTCACGAAGGTCAGCACCAGCAACGCCATGCGCAGCGACTCCTGGCCGTACGCGGGCGCGAAGTAGTCCGACAGCACGCCGACGAGCTGCGGCCCGAAACCGAGCCCGACGATGTTGAGGATGAACAGCATGATGCTCGAGGCCAGCGCGCGCATGCGCACACTGACGAGGCTCTGGATCAGGGCGAAGGTGGGCGCCAGGTAGAAGCCGCCGAAGAACGCCGGAACGACGTACAGAGCCAGGGCGACTCGAAGATCGTCCACCATGAAGACGGCAGCCAGGAATGGCACGTAGCCGGCCTTGCCGGCCGCCACGACCCAGGCGCGCCAGCGCTCGTCGCGGTTTGCCAGCGTGTCGGCGAGGCGTCCGGCGCTGAACGTGCCGAGCCCGCCGACGACCCCCGTGAGCAGCGCCAGCGCCAGACCGGTGTCGGTGGACGACAGCCCGTGGGACCGGATCAGGAACGTCGGCATCCACAGCACGAAGCCATAGCCGACGAAGCCGGCCAGGGTCGCGCCGATGGTGGCGTGGCGGATGCTCCCCACCCGCCACATGTGTCTCCACACGGCGAAGAACGACGGCGCTTCCCGATCGGCGGCCGATGCCTTCGCATCGCTGGCCCCGCGCTGTGGTTCCACGGTGGTGAGCAGCAACACCGTGGCGATGCCGAGCCCCGGCAGGCCCACCCAGACGAACGTCGTGCGCCAGCCGACGTGGTCGACGAGCCAGCCGCCGGCCAGGTAGGCGATCAACAAGCCCAGGTTGACCCCCAGGGCGAAGATGCCCATGGCGGTGCCACGCGTTTTCACCGGGAACAGATCTGAGATCATGGAGTGGGACGGCGGCGACGAACCGGCTTCGCCCACGCCGACGCCCACTCTGGCCAGAGCAAGCTGGAGAAAGCTGCCGGCGTAGCCGCAAGCGGCCGTCATGACGCTCCAGATGGTCGTGGCGGCGACGATGATGTTCCGCCGGTTGGCGCGGTCGGCGAGCATGGCGATGGGCATACCCAGGGTCGCATAGAAAATCGCGAACGTGAGCCCCACCAGGAAGCCCATCTGGGTGTCGCTGGCGCCGAGCTCCAGCTTGATGGGCTGGAGGACGATGCTCATGATCTGCCGGTCGACGTGGCTCGACGTGTAGACGATGGTGAGGACGCCGAGTGCGTACCACTTGTACCAGGGTCTGCCGGCCAGGGTCTGGCTGAATGCCATCATTGTGTCTCCCGATAGAAGTGCTCTCCAGACCGCGGCCGCGCCAGGACCGCCTGTTCCATGATCTCGAAGACCTGCCGCTGGGCGTTGCTGCCGCCGATGCGGTGCAGTCGGTCGCGGAACCGCTGGAACCGCTCGGCGGCCGCTGCGCGCTCGCCGCTCTGGCAGTCGGCCAGGAATGCGGCCACGTCCAGCGCCACGTCCCGAACCACGTGACCCTGGGTGGTGTCCCGCTCGGCCCAGCGCTCGAGTGCCTGGCGTAGCCGGTCGGCCGCCGGATGGCCGGTGCGCAACAGCGGCATCAGGTAGTGGAGGCTCGCGAACACCAGCTCCGCGTCGTCCACGTGCTGCTCGGCGATGCGGGCCAGCGGCTGCCAGCGATCACCCACGTCCACCCCCTCGGCCTCCAGGCGCAGCAGCAGTGACGCGGCATTGCACACATCCAGGTAGAAGTCGTCCTGCACCGGCGGCGCCACGTCGCGGTCGTAGATCGCGAGCACCGCGTCGAGGTCCCGCTCCGCCAGGTAGTACAGGGCCTCGTGCCAGAACAGGTGGAAACGGAAGTTGTTGGTGTGCTGCCACTGCTGGCGCAGCCCGTCGATCCACCCCATGCCTTCCGCCCAGCGGCCCTGCATCTGCAGCACGTGGGCGACCGCGTGGGCGGCCCACGCATCGCTCGCATTGATGTCCACCGCCTCGCGGCCGAACCGTTCAGCCGCGTCGTAGTCGCCGGACTCCTCCAGGGCGAACGCCTGCATGCCCTTCACGTAGCCCTCCAGCGGGTGCCCGGCGTAGCGGGGCAGGAAGGCGGCGACGGAATCGCGCATGCGGGCGGCGTCGCCGTCATAGAAGTACAGGTAGTGGAGCATCCGCAGGGCGACGATGTCGTTCGGGTAATCGTCGAGCACCGCTTCCAGGTGCCGCATCAGGGTGTGCAGGTCGTCGGCCAGCCACAGCCCGAGAGCGCTGACGTGACGCCGCTCCCAGTCGTTGCCGGCGCCGGACTCGATGGTCTGCAGCAGACCGCGGTGCAGCTCGGCCGCCCGCACGGCGTTTTTCCGATCCCCCGCCAGGCGGGTCAGGTAGCCCATGAAGCAGCTGGCCATGATGAGCTGCGGGTCGGCGGTGAGCGCTTCTTTCAGGATCTGCGGCGTGTCCGAGCGGGAGGCGAGATAGCTCTCGATTGCCTGGTCGAACAGCCGCGCTCCCGCCTCCGAGGACGCGGTGATGGCGGTTCCGGTGATGCACTGCGTCATCGCTCTCCCTTTCGGACGCGCTCGCGATGGGCCATTCTAGCCCGCGCGGGGAAACGATTATCCTGCCTCGGGACCGGGTGGAGAGACCCATGCGCAGACACTGGGCCGTGGATAATCAGCGCACGGATTTTCCGGGGGAGGCGAGCGGATGCGATTTCTTTGGATGCTGGCGGCGCTGCTGGCCATGTGGGGCTGCGGACCGTCCTTCGAGGCGACGGCGGGCGCGGATACCGAGGCACGGCCACGGGTCACCAGCGCGTGGCCCGAGTACGGCGGCGGCGGCGGCCGCCGCTACGTCGCGGCAGGGCGTATCGACCGCAGCAACGTCGCCAACCTGCAGGTCGCCTGGATCTACCGCACCGGCGATCAGTCCGACGGCAGCCGGCCGGACATCCCCTCCACCAGCGCGTTCGAGGTGACGCCGATCCTGGTGGACGGCCGGCTGGTGTTCTGCACGCCGTTCAACCGGGTGGTGGCGCTGGACCCGCTCACCGGCGCCGCCATCTGGTCCCACGACCCGCACATCGACCTCTCCGGCCACTACGGCAACCAGCTCGTCTGCCGCGGCGTCGCCCAATGGCACCCCAGGCTCGGCAGCCCCGCAGTGGGAGCGGCCCCCCGGCCGCGACGTAGTGAACCAGAGTGGGAGCGGCCTCCCGGCCGCGATCTCCGGCAAAGCCGGCAAACCCACTCTGTCTGCCCCGCCAGTCGCATCTTCACCGCCACCGCCGACGGCTACCTGCTGGCCCTGGACGCCGCCACCGGCAAGTCCTGCACCGACTTCGGCGACAACGGCCGCGTCGACCTGAATCGCGGCGCCGGCAAGCAGGAGTGGCTGGGCGAGTACCAGGTCACCTCGCCGCCGACAGTGATCGGCGATCTGGTGGTGGTTGGCGCCGCGGTCTCGGACAACGAACGCATCGACGCCCCGAGCGGGGTGGTCCGCGCCTTCGACGCCCGCAACGGCAAGCAAGTGTGGGCCTGGGACCTGGCGCCGCCCGACTTCGACTACCAGGCACCCGGCGCCCTGGTGAGCGCGGAGGGCTTCGCTCTCGGCACGCCCAACGTCTGGGGCGTCATGACCGCCGATCCGGACCGTGACCTGCTGTTCGTCGGCACCGGCAATCCGGCGCCCGACTACTACCGCAGCGGCAAGCCGGACATGGACTACTACGGCACTTCGGTGGTGGCGCTGCGGGGCAGCACCGGCGAGGTGGTCTGGCACTTCAACGCCGTGCGCCACGACTTCTGGGATTACGACGTCGGTGCCCAGCCGACGCTCGCCGACATCACCGTGCACGGACAGACGGTTCCCGCGCTGATCCAGGGCACCAAGATGGGCTTCGTGTTCGTGCTGAACCGGGAGACCGGCGAGCCCGTCGAGCCCTACCAGATGAAGCAGGTGCCGCGCGCCGGCCCGCTGGCCGACAAGCTGTCACCCGTTCAGCCGTTTCCGCCGCCGGCGTTCCGGGTGGCTGACGAGGTGACCCGTGACGACGCCTGGGGGCTCACGTTCTGGGACGAGGGCCGGTGCCGCAAGGCACTGGCCGACATGAACGTCGGCCCCATCTACACGCCGGTCACGGAGCAGTGGACGGTGGTGGCGCCGAGCAACGCCGGGGGCATCAACTGGGGCGGCGTGGCGGTGGATTCCGAGCGCGGCATCATCGTCGCCCGCGCCAACAACCTGCCGTTTCAGGTCAAGCTGATTCCGCGGGCCGGGTTCGATGCGGCCCGCAAGGCCACCGCATCCGACGTCGAGCTGGCGCCTCAGCACGGCACGCCGTATGCGATGGCGCGCAAACCATTCGTCTCGCCGCTCGGCCTGCCGTGCACCAAGCCGCCGTGGGGGACTTTGACCGCCATCGACATCGACGCCGGGCGACAGCTCTGGCATCGCCCTCACGGCACGGTAGCCGACCTGGCGCCGGTGCCGATCCACAAGGAGTACGGCGTACCCGGCGTGGGGCAGGCGGTGATTACCTCCACCGGGCTGGTGTTCGTCGGCGGCGCGTTCGAAAGCGCCCTGCGCGCCTATGATCTCGACACCGGCAAGGAGCTGTGGCGGGGTGCGCTGCCGGCGGTGCCGGCGGCCACTCCCATGAGCTACACCGTGACCCTGGACTCCGGCGAGGTACGCCAGTTCGTTGTGGTTGCCGCGGGCGGCTATCCGCGCATGGGCCTGCCCGCGAGCGATCGGCTGGTCGCGTTCTCGCTGCCGGCGGGTCAGGGCGGGTGAGGCCGTGCAAGCTGAACGAGTTTGAGCGCGATCATGGGCGCGCCGTCACCTGACCTCGCGCTCAAACAGCACGCCGGTATAGCCGGGATGTTGTTCAACGCGGTCGACCTCGTGAAATCCGTAGTCGCGGTAGTACGCGCAAAGCTTGCCGTTGCCGGCATGACAATCGAGGCGCAAAACGTGGGCGCTTCTGGCGACGGCCGTGGAGCAGCACCAGTCGAGAATGAAATGGCCCAGCGCCTGTCCTTTTCCCGAGCGCGCAACCACGACGCCCGAAACGTACAAGGCAGGTGTGTCGTCGCTTCGCCACCAGATGCTGGAGGATGACAGATCAAAGAACGCGACTGTCGCTCCCAGAACCAGGACCTTGTGCAGCGAACCGGCTTTGACCTTTTCCTCGAGCTCCGGGCGGAAAGGCTCATGTGCTGCAGGAACCCACTGCTCGAGACCCTGCGCGTCGATGAACGATTGTGCCTCTCTGGCGAATGCCACGTAGGTGTCGATGTCCGCGATGCCGGCGCTCGTGACGATGGGCTTCACGTTTTCCAGTCGACCTCCATGCTTTCGCCGGGACCGATCGAAAATCTCACGCGCATGACTGCCTCCAGCCGGCGGCCTCACCCGCCGGCGCGCTTGACCTGGTAGCCCTCGGCTTCCAGCAGCGGTTGCAGCTTGTCCCGCTGGTCGCCCTGCAGCTCGATCACGCCGTCCTTGACCGCGCCGCCGACGCCGCAGCGGCTCTTCAGGGTTTTCGCCAGCCGGCCAGGTCGGCGTCGGCGAGCGGCAGGCCGGTGACCAGGGTCACGCCGGCGCCCTTGCGGCCTTTGGTCTCCCGTTGCAGCCGCACGATGCCGTCGCCGCCGTGGCGCGGCCGGGAACGATCGCGGCAGACGCACTCGTTCTGCGGCCGCCGGCAGCCGGGGCAGATGCGGCCGCTGTCGGTGGAGTAGACGAGGCCGCTTTGTCTGGGTCGTTTGCTCATGGCGGGTTCTGCTTTGCCGGGCTCGCGGGCCGCTCCTGCGCCGGGTGCTGGTAGCATGCCCCGCCACTGTAGGTTGATCTGTTTGGTGAACGCAAATGCCGCTGCGCCGCTGTCGGCGCGGCTCGGGACGCTGAGTCTGCTGTGGGTGGTCGGTCTTTACCTGCGCCTGCCCATCCTGGTGGCGCCGCCGCTGGCGCCCGCCATCGGCGGCGAGCTGCAGCTGAATCAATCCGAGATCGGCGCGCTCACCACCGTGCCGGTGCTGATGCTCGCTCTGGGGGCCGCTGCCGGGCGCCTTCGCCATCGCCCGCCTGGGTGCGGCGGCAGCGGTGACCGGCTCGCTGCTGCTGCTGGCGCTGGCCTCGGCCGGCCGCGCCTTGGCGCCGCCGCTGGCGCTGCTGTTCGCCTCCACCGCGCTGATGGGATTCGCCATCGCCGTCATGCAGCCGGCGTTGCCCGTGCTGGTCAAGCGCTGGTGCGCCGGGTTCCCGGCTCGCGCCTCGGCGGTGTACATGAACGGTCTGCTGATGGGCGAATTCATCGGCGCCGGACTCACCTTGCCGGTGGTGATGCCCATGCTGCACGGGAGCTGGCGGGGCGCGCTGCTGTTCTGGTCGGCGCCGGCGCTGGCGGTCTCGGCGGCCGTTACCTGCGCTCGCGCCTCGCGGACGACCCCGGCTGGGACGATGGCGGCCGAGATTATGCCGGCCGAGACGGCGCCAGCTGGAACGAAGCAGCGGCGCTGCCCGTCTGGCACCCGCCCTGGCGTCAGTCGCGGATGTGGACGTTCGGCCTCCTGCTCGGCGCGGCCTCCGCCGGCTTCTTCGGCACCAACGCCTATCTCGGCTCGCTGCTGGCGGCGCGGGGGGAGGGCGGTGCGCTGCCGTCTGTGCTGTTCTACTTCAACTTGACCCAGGTGGCGGGCTCGCTCGCCATGATCGTGCTCGCCGGCGCGCTGGTGGGGCGGCGCTGGCCGGTGGTGCTGGTGGCGGGGGTGCTGCCGTTTGCCGTGCTGGGCGCGGCGACCACCCAAGGCGCCTGTTTCTGGCGAGTGTGGTGACCCTCGGCTTCTGCACCTGCGTTCAGCTCATCCTGATGGTCAGCCTGGTGCCGCAGCTCGCCGACGAGCGGGAGGCCGGCCCGCTGGCGGCCGGCATGTTCGCCGTCGGCTACCTGCTGGGATTCGTGGTGCCGCTCGCCGGTGGCGTGCTGGCGGATGTGAGCGGAGAGCCGCGGCTCGCGCTTCTGCCCATCGGCATCCTCGCCGCGGCCGGCGCCGCGTTGGCCGTGACGCGCAGTTTCGGGCATGGTTTGATCCCCACCGACAACCACACTGGGAGACGTTGATGTTCGAGAGCCTGTTTTCGATTTCGGGCAAGGTGGCCGTCGTCACCGGCGGGTCCCGCGGCATCGGAGAGATGATCGCGGCTGGATTCCTGAGCCAGGGCGCGAAGGTCTACATCAGCTCCCGCAAGGCCGAGGTGTGCGACGAGACGGCACGGCGGCTGTCGGACCAGTTCAGTGGCGAGTGCATCTCGCTGCCGGCGAACCTCGCGGAGCTGCGCGGCATCGAGGCGTTCGCCGCCGAGCTGGCCAAGCGCGAGGAGCGGCTGGACATCCTGGTGAACAACGCCGGCGTGTCCTGGGGCGCGCCGCTGGACGAGTTTCCGGAGAACGGCTGGGACAAGGTGATGGACACCAACGTCAAGGCGGTGTTCTTCCTCACCCAGAAGCTGCTGCCGCTGCTGCGCCGGTCCGCCACCGCCGAGGACCCGGCCCGGGTGGTCAACATCGGCTCCATCGACGGTCTGCACACGCCGATCTTCGAGAACTTCTCGTACGGCCCGTCCAAGGCCGCCGTGCACCACCTCACCCGGGTGCTCGCCGCGCACCTGGTGAAGGAAAACATCCTGGTCAACGCCATCGCCCCCGGCCCGTTCCCCACCTGGATGCTGAGCACGGGGGTCGGCGGAGGCGGCGACGTGGAGAACACCGACTGGGATGCGGTGGGAAAGAGCAACCCGCGCGGACGGGTGGGCACCCCGGAGGACATCGCCGGGATCGCCATCTTCCTCTGCTCGCGAGCCGGCGCCTACACGGTGGGCGACGTGATCCTCTGCGACGGCGGCTCCGTGGCGTCGTCCTGATCCAAGGCGCCTGTGGGAGCGGCCTCCTGGCCGCGATCCTGACCTGTGGGAGCCTGTGGGAGCGGCTTGTGGGAGCGGCCTCCTGGCCGCGATCCTCGCCTGTACACCCAATCCCCCCGTCATTGTGCACGCCTCTTGCATCACTGATCACCAGAGAAACTCAGCATCGGCAGGAGGTATGCATGACCAGCAAAGACAAAGACGTTCAGGGCGAAGGCAATCGGGACGCGGACCGTCACTACCGCGAGCATACCCGGGAGTTCGTCGAGTCCGGCCGGGTCGACGAAGCGGCGAAGAAGGCGCGGGAAGAGAGCTCCGACGAGGATGCCCGGGCGGAAGAGCAGGGCCGTCGGCGTGCCAAGGAAGAAGATCCGGAGGTCCACCGGGATTACGACAAGCCCAGCGAGAGCGACTGAGCTCGGGCAGCCTGAGACGCGGCCGTTCCGCAGCGGCCGCGTGACGGGCCCGATCGGCTAGCGAGCAGCCTCCTCGATGGTAGCGTCCCCGGCGTTCTGCTGGAGGACCTGCGTCTTGCGTTGCTCGTAGGCGAGCGCCGCGCCGGCGACGCTGCCGCCGTGGCCGGTGGTGAGCCAACGGCGTACCCGGCCCGCGTCCCCCAGCGGCGTGCGGGTGCCGAAGGAGTTCAGCAGCACCATGGCAACGGGCCGGTCCTGCACGCGGGTGACGATCACCAGACAGCGGCCGGCTTCCCGCAGATAACCCGTCTTGGTCAGCTCCAGGTCCCAGCGGCTGCTCGCCACCAGCGGATCGGTGTTGCCGTAGGGCAGGGTGTAGTGCGGGTTGCGAAACTGCGCCAGGTGTTGATAGCCGGTGGTGAGGTCGCGCAGCGCGTCGACCCGGTAGGCGGCGCGCACCAGCCGGGCGAGATCGTCGGCCGACGACTGATTCTTCGGTGAGAGCCCGGCCGGGTCCACGAAGTGGCTGGCGGTCATGCCGAGGGCCTGGGCCTTGGCATTCATGGCGGCGACGAACGCGCCCGTGCCGCCGGGGTAGTAGTGGGCGAGCACGTTGGTGGCCAGATTCTCGGACGACATGAGCGCGATGCGCAGCAGCTCCTTGCGTTGCGCCTGGGAGCCGATGCGCATGCGGGAGTAGGCGTTCTTGCCGGGCTGGTGGTCCCAGTCGACGATGGTCAGCCATTCGTCCAGGGGCTGTCCGCCGTCCAGCACCACCATGGCCGTCATCAGCTTGGTGACCGACGCGATGGGCGTGGCGACGTCGGCGTGTTTGCGGTACAGGGTCTGACCGCTCTTCAGGTCGACCACCGTCGCGTAGACCGAGGCCAGACGCAGCTCCGTCGGCGACGGCGGCTGGCCGGCTCGACACAGCGGCGTGATCAGGAGCAGGCTGAGCAAGGCGCCGAGCGCCAGAATGATCTGTCTCATGGCATACGAAAGCGGGATGACAGTGCTAAGCATAGACGCCGCGGACGCCGCTGTAACCCTCGAGCAGCGGCAGAGTGGGGCCGTCGGCGCATGAATCCGCGGGCGCTGGAGCTGCCGGCGGATCCCGCCGCCATCGCCGAGGCGCTGGCTGGCCGCGCACGGGTGCTGTTCTACGGCGCCACGGGCGCCGGTAAGTCCACCTTCGTCGCGCGGGCGGCGGCCGCGTTGCCGGGCGCGGTGTTCGGCATCAGCGCAGATCCGGGGTCACCGGCCTTCGGCGCGCCGGGCGCCGTGAACCTCGGCCGCTGGCAAGGTGGGGTGGGGTGGCGGTGTATGGAGAGCGTGCCACTGTGCACCCTGGACGCGGCGCGCTTCCGGCTGCCGCTGGTGCAGGCGGTGACCCGCCTGGCGGCGCCGCGGTATGACGGCACGCTTCTCGTCGACCCGCCCGGTGTGACCCGCGGCGTGGCTGCCGCCGAGCTTCTGCACGGCCTGGCGGGTGCCATGGAGGCGGATGCGGTGGTGGTGCTGAACGCGGGCGAGCTGGCCGGTCTGGCGGACGACTTCGCGGCGCTGGGGCTCCCGCTGTTGCATGTGCCGGCGGCGGCCGCGGCCCGGCGTCCCGCGCGCAGCGAGCGGGAACAGCGCCGCTCGGCGCTGTGGCGCGATCACCTCGGCACGGCCGCGCAGTATCGGCTGCCCTTCTCGCGCCTCACGGTGACCGGCACTCCGCCGCCGCGGTCGGTGCCGGAAGCCTGGTGCGGCCGCCAGGCGGCCGTGTGGCGCGGCCAGGGGCCGGCGCTCCTGGGCGAGATCGTGGCGGCGGACGAGGTCACCGTCACCTTGGCGCTGCCGGAAGATCCGGGGCAACCCGATACCCTGCTGGTGCGCGACGCCCATCGGGACCGCCGCGGCATGCTCGTTACCGCCGCGCCCGTCCCAGCCCGAATAGCGTCTCCGGCCACCAACGACGAATCTCCGGGGAACGGCGCGGACCGCTCGCCGCTCCAGGTGTCGGTGGGCGGAATCGGCGCGCTGCTGGTGAACGGCGTGTTCGGTGATCCGCTGCTGGCGCTGAGCGTGGTCAACGTTCCCTCCCGGCTGCTGTTCGACCTGGGCGACGCGGCCGCCCTCTCCGTCAAGCAGCTCCACACGGTCAGCGACGTGTTCGTGACTCACGGCCACCTCGATCACATCGGCGGCTTCGTGAACCTGTTGCGCGCCCGGCTGAGCGGCGACCCGCCGCCGTGCCGGGTCTACGGCCCACCGGGTCTGTGCGGCCATGTGGCCGGCTTCATCGCCGGCATCCACTGGGACCGGATCGGCGACGCGGGGCCGGTGTTCCGGGTGGCGGAGGTGAAGGACGACGCGCTCGACTGGTTCCACGTTCAGCCCGGGCGCGATCCCGAGCCGCTCGGCTCGGAGCCGGTCGAGGACGGGGTCCTGCTCCGCCAGCCGGGATTTCGCGTGCGCGCGACGACTCTGGATCACGGCATTCCGGTGCTGGCGTTTCTGCTGCAGCTCGACGCGACCCAGCACGTGCGCGAGGCGGCCATGGCCGCCCGCGGACTCAGCGGAGGGCCGTGGCTGGGTGAGCTGAAGCGGCATTTGGCCAGGGGCGACACGGACGCGCCGGTGACCTTGCCCGGCGGCCGGCGCGAGCCCGCGGGACGGCTGGGTGAGGCACTGCTGGACGTGGTGCCGGGCACCCGGCTTGCCTACGCCACCGACTTCGCCGACAGCGAGCCCAATCGACGCGCCCTCGGCCGCCTCGCGCGCGGCGCCGATCTGCTGGTCTGCGAGGCCACCTTCCTGACCAGCGAGGCGCCGCGCGCCCGGGAAACCCGGCATCTGACGGCGTGCGCCTGCGTCGAGATCGCGCTGGCCGCCGGGGTCCAGCGTCTGCTGCCGTTCCACTTCTCGCGCCGCTACAGCGGACGGATGGCGGAGATGGAACGGGAACTGCAGGCGGCGAGCCGGGCGACGGCGCTGGAGGGCAAGCTGGTCGGCATTCCCTTCGCCGTGCGACGATAGACGCGGGCGCACCCGCGGCATTGACAAAGCAACGCAGACAGAGCAACGCACTTCAGTCAGGAGGTCATCATGGGGTTTGCATTGTCCGACATGAAGCTCACCAGCAGCGCGTTCGAGACCGGCGGCGCGATTCCGAAGAAGCACACGGGGGAAGGCGACGACGTATCGCCCGCGTTCTCCTGGTCCGGTGCACCGGACAACGCCAAATCGTTTGCCCTGATCTGTCACGACCCGGACGCGCCCCTGGTCACGCCCGGGCACTACGGCTTCGTCCATTGGGTGCTCTACAACATCCCCGGCTCGGTGAACGAGCTTCCGGAGGGCGTCGATACGTACACCAGCGGCAAGAATGACTTCGGCAAAACCGGCTTCGGCGGCCCCATGCCGCCCGAGGGCCATGGCAAGCACCATTACTTCTTCTGGCTGCTGGCCCTGGACAAGGAGACCGACCTCGAGCCCGGCCTCAAGCTCTCGGAGCTGCTGGAGAAGGTGGAGCCGAACGTCGTCGGCATGAACCGGCTGATAGGCTGCTACACCCGGGGCTGATCAGCCCCGGAGAGCTTCGGTCAGCGGATCTCCCGCGTCGTCAGCTCGGTGATGAGTTGCTCGCGGGTGAACCGCTCGGCCTGAGGGATCTCGAGCGAGCGGGCGAGCTCCAGAAGCTCCTCGTCCGTCCAGCGCTCGTACTCGGGCCGTCCGTAGCCCTGTTTGTCCGCGCTCTGCCGAGACGGGCTTTCCCGAGGCGCCTTCTCGTCGGCGTCGTTGGGCTCGACCTTGCGATAGGTCTCGTTGTCCTGCATCAGGCCCTCGCCGATTTCCTTGCGTCGCATACCGCCTCCTTGCCAGCGGGATATGGTCGAACGCGGGATGCACGATCCGTTCCGCAGCGCGATCTACTCGGTTCGGGCGGCCTCGTGGCGGCGCAGCCGCAGCTCCAGGTGGCGCTTGACGTCGGGCCATTCGTGGGCAAGCACGCTGTACATCACCGTGTCGCGGACGCTGCCGTCCGCCCGGGGCGCGTGGTGCCGGATCACCCCGTCCTTTTTCGCGCCGAGGGCCTCGATGGCGCGTTGGGAGCGGAAGTTGAAATTGTCGGTGCGCAGGCCCACCACTGCGCAGCCGAGGGTCTCGAACGCGTGGCGGAACAACAGCAGCTTGCAGGTGGTGTTGACGTGGCTGCGCTGGCAGCGCCCGGCGTACCAGGTGTAGCCGATCTCCACCCGATCGACGGCGGGGACGACGTCGTGGTAGCGAGTGCTGCCGACGATCTCGCCGCTGGCGCCGTCGCGCACCGCCCAGGGCAGCATGTGCCCGGCGTCCTGGCCGGCCAGGGCGTCGCTCACGTAGCGCTCGGCCGATGCCGGCTCGGGGCCGGGCACGCTGGTGAACCACAGCGCCCACAGCTCGCCGTCGGCGGCGGCGCCAAGCAGCGCCGGTGTGTGCGCCGCGGTCAATGGTTCGAGGATGATGCCGTGTCCCTCCAGGGTCACGGGGGCGAGCGTCTGCATGGCCGTTCCCGGTGTCCAGTGAAGCGGCCAGGGTAGGCCGGCAACTGGTTATCCAGAACAGCCACTTCTGATACAGTCAGCCAGTCCACTTTCGGGTCGGCCGTGCGCGTCAGCATCACCATCGATCCTTCCTCCGCGGCGCCCCTCCACCGGCAGGTCTACCAGGGCTGGCGCAGTGGCATTCTCTGCGGACGATTCGCCGGCGGAGAACGGGTGCCGTCGTCGCGGCAACTGGCCGAAGAGCTCGGCATATCCCGCAGCACCGTGGCCCAGGCCTACGAGCAGCTGGTGGCGGAGGGCTACCTGATCACGGTCGCGTGGCTCCGGCACCTTCGTCTCCGCCGAGTTGCCTGACGACATGCATCAGGCGCGGCCGGCCGGCCGGGGGAGCGCGGCGCCCGATCCCCCGATCCGGCTATCGCGGTTTGGCGAGCGGCTCGTCCACGACTTCGAGTATCCGCCGCGCGCGCCGGGATTCATTCAGCTCTCGCAGCTCACCCCCGACCTGGACCGATTCCCGTTTCACGACTGGCGCCGGCTGTTGAACCGCCACCTGCGGCGTGGCGAGCGGGGCCTGTTCGGCTATGCCCGCGAGGTCGAAGGCTTCGCGCCGCTGCGCGAGCAGGTGGCGGCGTACGTGGCCGGTTCCCGGGCCGTGCGCTGCTCGGCGGAGCAGGTGGTGGTGGTCAGCGGCTCGCAGCAGGCGCTGGATTTCGCGGTGCGGCTGCTGGTCGAGCCGAGCGAGCCGGTGGCCATCGAGAACCCGGGCTACGCGGGCACACGGCGGGTCCTCGAGGCGTACGGCTCGCCGCTGCTGCCAGTGCCGGTGGACGCCGAGGGGCTGGTGGTCGACGCCATCGACCCACGCGCCCGGCTGGTCTACGTGACGCCGTCGCACCAGTTCCCCACCGGCGTCGCCATGTCGCTGCCGCGGCGCCTGGCGCTGCTCGATTGGGCGCGGCGGAACTCGGCGGTGATCATCGAGGACGACTACGACAGCGAGTACCGCTACCGCGGGCCGCCGCTGCCGGCGCTCCAGGGGCTCGCCGACGATGCTCCCGTCATTTACTGCGGATCGTTCTCGAAGGTGATGTTTCCGGATCTGCGCATTGGCTACGCGGTGTTGCCGACGAGCCTGGTTCCCGCCTTCCGGCGCCTGAAATGGCTCGCCGATCGCCATAGCCCCGCCCTCACCCAGGCGGCGCTCTGCGATTTTCTGGCGGACGGCCACCTGGAGCGTCACATTCGCCGCATGCGCCGGCTGTACGGCGCCCGCCGCGCGGTGCTGGTCGAGGCCCTGGAGCAGCGGTTCGGCACCGCCGCCGAGGTGCTGGGCGATGCCGCCGGCATGCACGTGATGGTGCGGTTCGAGCATCCCGGCATCATCGAGCGGGCACGGCAGCAGCGCGTGCAGCTCATCGATGCCGACGGGTATTATCTGACGCAGGCGCCGACGGGCGGCAGTCGCGCGGTAATGGGATTCGCCGCGCTGGATGAGCGGGCGATTCGGGAAGGCGTGCGCCGGCTGGCGGGTGGTGGGATCTCCTAAATGTGGGAGCGACGATGTGGGAGCGACCTCCCGGTCGCGATTTCTTTGGATTGTGATGTGGGAGCGACCTCCCGGTCGCGATTCCGGAAGATCGCGACCGGGAGGTCGCTCCCACACAATGGCAGGTAGCTCCCACAGAGGGACGAAAATGTTGCAGGCGATGGATCGGGTGGTGATGGTGGCGCGCGACGCGGGTGCGGTCGGCGCGTGCTGGGAACGGCTGCTCGGCGCCCGTCCGGACGGCGCGCAGCCGCGGCCGGCGCTGGGGGCACGGGGCCACCGCTGGCGGGTGGGGAACGGCGTCCTCGAGGTGCTGGTGCCCGAGCATGACGGGCTCGCGTCCCGCGCGTTGGACGCCCGCGGCCCGCACCTGTTCGCCGGCGGTTTCAGCACCGCGGACATGGAGGCGTTCGCCGCGCATCTGGATCGGCTGGGCATTCAGCCGCTGTGGGACGGCGAGCGGCTGGTGCTCGACGAGGCGGCCACCGGCATCCCGGGCCTGCGGCTGGTGGTGAGCGCCAGCGAGCCGCAGCCGCCGGTCGGGCTCATCGACCGCTTCTACGAGCTGACCGAGCTGGTGGGCGATGCCGGTCAAGCGACGGCCCGAGCCGCCGAAGTCCTCGGGCTCGACCCCGGCGCGTTCCAGCCCATCGAGTCGGCCGACTACGGCTACCGCGGCACCCTCACCTTGTTCGACCCGGCCCGGCTGGACCGGCTGGAGATCATCACCCCGGAGCGGGAAGGCACCACCATGAACCGCTTCTATCAGCGCATCGGCGGCGGTTTGTACATGGCGTTCGCCGAGACCGGCGAGCTGGCCGAGATCGAGCGCCGGGCCCGGGAAGCCGGGGTCGGCCATACCGCGGTGCCGGGCCCGGACGCCCGCGACGCGCTGGGGCCGCACACCGTATTCCTGCACCCGGGCGCCCTCGGCGGCATGATGCTGGGCCTGTCGCGGCGCAGCTATGCGTGGACGTGGTCGGGTCACCCGGAACGGGCGGCCACCGCCTGACGGCGGGCATCACGAGCCGCAGCGGATGCGGGTGGCGGCCAGCCGGTACTGGGGCGTCCACTGGTCGGCGTCGGGATCCTTCACATACGACACCCTGGCCCAGTGGTCGGCGTCGGTAATCTCGAACTCTGCCTTCCAGCCGGGACGATCGGGGTAGACCTGCCATAGGGTCAGAATGCCGCCTCGCATCTCGGCACGAAGATCCTGGACCTGGCGCTCCGGCAGGCTGATCCACATCACCTTCCACAGCCCCGCGTGCGGGTCGAACGTGCGGACGTTGACCCCCCAGATCCCCGTCGGATCGTCCGGCCCGGGGTCGTACCACTCGTCGTAGATGGCCATGCCGTTCAGTCCGTAGCGGCCGTTCCAGTGGGCGCCCGTGGGCCGGGGCGGTCCCCACCGGTCGCCGTGCCAGGCATGCAGCGACACGTCGAAGCGGCCGACGAGGAACGCGAACTGCGCAGTCTCGGGGGGCGCCTGGCGGTGAGGCTGGCCGAAATCGCACCCCGGCTCGGCGGCCTGCGCCGCGGCCGCCGTCAGCAGTAGTGCGGCCAACGTTCCCTGCGCGATTTCGCGCCACCTTTTCACGAAAACGGCCATTGCGCCTCCTGTCATTCCCGGCGGGCTGCCTCCCCTGAAGATTCGCTGACCCGCTCGATGGTCGCAGCCACTGCGACATCCGCCGCCAGCTCCAGCGTCAGCCGCAGCGCGAAAGGTGACCAAGCCGACGGCCGTCCCTATGCACTTCGCGGTCAGAACGGGTAGATTGGCGGATCTCGACGAACCGTTTCACGCACCGCCCGCCTGACAGGACCCTCCGTTCCGATCCAGCACAAGGAAAAGCACACCATGACCGCACCGCAATCCGGCAAGATGCGCCAGCTCCGCTCCACCGTCAGAAGCGACGGCACCCTCGAGCTCTCACTCGCCACCGTCGACGTGCCCGAGCCCGGCGCCGACGAGGTGCTGGTGCGGGTGGAGGCGTCGCCCATCAACCCCTCCGACCTGGGGTTGCTGTTCGGCGGCGCCGACATGACCACCGCCGAGGCGGCCGGCGATGCCGAGGCGCCGGTGGTGACGGCGCGGCTGCCGGAGGGCGTGCTGCAGGCCATGGCCGGCCGCCTCGACCAGTCGCTGCCGGTGGGCAACGAAGGCGCCGGGGTGGTGGTGAAAACCGGCAGCGGGGATGGCGCTCGCGCGCTCGAGGGCAAGACGGTGGCCATCCTCGGCGGCGCCATGTACGCCGAGTACCGGTGCATCAAGGCATCGCAGTGCCTGGTGCTGCCGGAAGGCACGGCGCCTCGGGACGGCGCGTCGTGCTTCGTCAACCCGCTGACCGCGCTCGGCATGGTGGAAACCATGCGCCGCGAGGGCCACACCGCGCTGGTGCACACGGCGGCGGCCTCGAACCTCGGGCAGATGCTGAACCGCATCTGCCGCAAGGACCAGGTGGCGCTGGTGAACATCGTCCGCCGGCCGGAGCAGGACGCGCTGCTCCGCGATCTGGGCGCGTTGCAGGTGGTGAGCTCCGGCTCGAGCAATTTCCTCGCCGAGCTGACCGACGCGTTGGCGGAAACCGGCGCCACCATCGCGTTCGATGCCATCGGCGGCGGCAAGCTGGCGGGTCAGATCCTCGCCTGCATGGAGGCAGCCGCGAACCGCAACGCCCGGGAATTCAGCCGCTACGGCTCGGACGTGCACAAGCAGGTCTACATCTACGGCGGTCTCGACCGTGGGCCCACCGTGCTGAATCGCAACTTCGGCATGGCCTGGGGCATCGGCGGCTGGCTGCTGCCGCCGTTCCTGGCGAAGATCGGGCCCGAGGCGGCGCAGAAGCTGCGCGAGCGGGTGGCGGCGGAGATCAAGACCACGTTCGCCAGCCACTACACCCGCGAAGTGTCGCTGGCCGAGGTGCTCTCGCTGGACGCCATCGCTCAGTACGGAAAACAGGCCACCGGGGAAAAGTACCTGATCAACCCGCAGAAGTGACGGCGAGACGGTCATGGCACACTGGTTGGTGAAGTCCGAGCCGGACGAGTTCGGCATCGACGACTTGTATCGCAGCCCCAAGCGCACGTCTCACTGGGACGGCGTGCGCAACTACCAGGCTCGCAACTTCATGCGCGACGGCATGAAGAAAGGCGATCTGGTGTTCTTCTACCACTCCAACTGCGAGACCCCGGCCATCGTCGGCATCGCCAAGGTGGTGCGCGAGGCGTATCCCGACTTCACCGCCTTCGATCCCGACGACAAGCACTACGACGCCAAGAGCGATCCGGACGATCCGCTGTGGATGATGGTGGACATTCAGTACGTGCGGAAGCTCGCGCGGCCGATCCCGCTCCGGGAGCTGAAGAACGAGCCCCGGCTCGCCGACATGCGGCTGGTGCGCAAGGGCAACCGCCTGTCGGTCATGCCGGTGTCCGAGGCCGAGTGGGAGACGATCCTGGGGATGGAGAAGGCGTAGGGCACAAAGGCATCACAGCCTGCTGCAGGGCGAAGCGTCAGGATACGGCGCTACGAAGAGGCGTGGAATCGTGCTGAATCAAGTCCAGCTCGATGAGTTCGAACGGCTCGGCCTGGTCCGAGTGCAGGGCGCCTTTTCGCTGCCGGAGTCGAAGGCGATGCAGGATGCCCTCTGGAACGCACTGCATGGAAAACATGGTGTCTCGCCAGACGACAGAACCTCCTGGCACCTTCCGGCTGGCCTCGGGCTACAGAAGCTTCGCGCTCACGAAACGTTCAAGCCGATATTCGGCCCCGCGCTCCGGTCGGCTCTCGACGACCTGATTGGCCGTGGGTGCTGGCAGCAGCCGCCCCACTGGGGCTCGTTCCTGGTCTCGTTTCCAGCAGCGCCCGGCGCGAAGTCGCGTCCGAACTTCCACACGGACTTCCCGTATGACATCGCCGCTGACCGGGTCGATGGCGCGTTGGTGTTCGCCTTCCTGGGCGCCGTGCCTGAAAGCGCGGGGGGCACGCTCGTCGTAGAAGGTTCGCACCGGGTCGTTGCCCGGTTCATTCAGGCGAAACCACACCTCAGGAGCGCAAAGATGAAGGTGACTCGCAAGGCACTGCTTGCCAGTCATCCGTTCCTAACGAGGCTGTGTGGCGATTGGACCGCAGGCGACTGGGTTTCCGCGCTGCCGAAGCGCTCTGAGGTGGTCCTCGACAACGCGGTGCGGGTGATCGAGCTTACGGGTCAACCTGGCGATGTGGTGATCTGTCATCCGTGGATGCTACACAGCCCTTCCCCCAATCGAGGAACCGGTCCGAGACTGATGACCGTGCAGAGAATCCACACGTCGACAAGCCGGCTATGACGCCGCTGAGTAGCTCAACCACGTACCGTTCCCGCGCTTCGATTCCCAATGAAGTCAGGGGCGAACACCGACTATGATTCCGCGGAATCGTCGATCGGGATCTCCCCTTTGGCGGGTCTCCGCCGTCGCGCCGCAGTTGTGTTGTGTGCAATTTCGTGATCAGGTAATTCGGCTGACCTCTCTTCCCGCCGATCCCGCGAAGGGCCCCTAGAACTCGCCACTCCGGTCCCGCGGCACCCGCAGCTCGAGCTTCCCGATCCGGGTCACCAGACCCGATGGTAGTAGCCGGAGCGATAACCGCGGCGCTCATCCGTGCGCTCGCTCGGCTCCGCACCGAGAAACTCTGTCATCTCGGCCTCCAGAACCGCCTGGAGGGCCTCCTTGATCAGCGTTTTCAGCAGGTCACCGTCGCCGGCCACCAGCTCTTTCACCTTCTCGCTCAGCGCAGTACGCTCAATCCCGGCCATGGTATGTCCCTCCCAAGGGGTTCAAAGGTCGATTTGCCTATCAACCTCATACCATGACCACTTCATGCCTTCATAGCTCCGGCGTTTTTTGCACACTTATCGAGACACTACCCGCGCCGATTCACGTGTGTTGACATGTTATCGGTTGCATTCCGTGCCAACTTGTTCGACACTGTACACCCATACATGTACCAAACCAAAGGCATGGTCACGCCCGTCGACTCCCACACCCTCGAGTCACTCACCTCCCAGATCATCGACTTGTGCGCTGACATCCACCGCGCCGAGTATCGTCTCCTTACCCTGATCCGCAAGCTCGACGCCATCGAAGGCTGGAATGCCGAGATGCCGAGCTGCGCCCATTGGCTCAACGTCGGATGCGGGCTCGATCTCGTCACCGCCCGGGAGAAGGTGCGGGTGGCGCATGCCCTCGAGGGCCTGCCCGTGGTGGATGAGGCCTTCGCCGACGGCCGGTTGTCCTATTCGAAAGTCCGCGCCATGACCCGCATCGCCACGCCGGCCAGTCAGCACGAGTTCGTCGAGTTCGCCGCCTCGACCACGGCGGCCCATGTCGAGCAGTACGTCCGCGCGCGGCGCCAGGCGGAACGGCTCGCCGACCCGCGGGCGGCGGGCGAGGCGCATCGACATCGAAGCTTCACCTGCCATACCACCGAAGACGGCTCGCTGGTGTTCGAGGGCCGCCTGCCCGCCGAGCAGGGAGCGATGTTCCGGCTGGCGCTCGAGCGGGCCATGGACTGGGTGTACCGGGAGGCGGCGGAGCAGGTCCGGGAAGAGCCGGCGGCCGAGGTCCAGGAGGCGCGGGCGGCTCGTGCCGGTGGCGGCCCCGGCGGCCGCGCCGCGTGGAGCATTCCTTCAAGGATGTGCCGTACCCGGCCCGCCAGGCGGATGCGGTGGCGGCCCTGGCGGAGCGCTTTCTCGCGTCCCCGCCGTCGGCAGAGGAGGGCTCTCCACGGCCGACCGCTATCAGCTGGTAGTCCACGCTTCCGCGGAAGCGTTGGTTGAGCACGGGCTTCTCTATCCGGCCGACGTCCCCCGCATGGAGGATGGGCCGGTGGTGGCGGGAGAGACCGTGCGCCGCATCACGTGTGATGCGTCCATCGTGCGGCTGCTCGAGACCGGCGCCGGCGAGCCGCTGGACGTGGGCAGGAAGACGAGGGTGATCCCATCGGCGCTACGACGGGCGGTGAAACGTCGTGACAAGCACTGTCGCTGGCCCGGATGCACCCATTCGCGGCACTGGGTCGTCAGACTCAGGAACTCGGCGGCGGAGCCACGGGCGGTCTACCGGATCGGGAACACAAGGCGGACAGCGCACCCGCCGGCGTTCGGCACCGCGTGGGTTGCTCGTAGGGAATGAACCGGCTGGCAGCGTCTCTCGGCGCTCGTCACCCGGCATCGGAGCGCAGAAACCGCACCAGATCCCGGTGAAACCGCTCCGGTATCTCGAGCATCGGCACGTGCCCCACGTGGGGATAGATGATCAGCTCCGCGTTCTGAAGCTCGCCGGCCACGTGCCGTGCGTCCGCGGGGAAGTCCGCGGACAGCCGGTCCTCTGCGCCGCCCATCACCAGCGCGCGAGCCGGGATGAACTGCCACTCGTAGACCACCGGGTCCTCGTAGAGAATCTGGATCTGCGCCGCGCGCACGCGCGCCATGCGCGGCCAGTCGCCCGACAGCGTCAGCCCGTACTGGATTCTGACCCACGGCAGATAGGCGTCGCGCCAGCCATTGGGGTAGTAGCGGCGGTGGCCGGCCAGCACGTCCGCGTAATCGGTGTGGAGCACCCGCTGGTAGACGGCCTCCGGATCCTGCCATGGCCGCTGGCGACGCACATCGGTGAGCCCGATCGGGTCCACCAGCACCAGGTGCGACACGCTGTCCGGGTAGGTGGCGGCGAACCGGGTGGCGACCATGCCGCCCATGGAGTGTCCCACCACGGCGACTCGCGCGAGACCGAGGCTGTCGAGCAGCGCCTTGGTGTTGCGGGCCGGCATGTGCAGGTTGTAGTGCATGATCGGCTTGGACGAGCGGCCGAAGCCAAGGCGGTCGATGGCGATGACGCGAAAGCCCGCCTGGCTGAGGGCGTCGATGGTGGGTCCGTAGGCGCCGGCGAAGAAGTTCATGCCGTGAAACAGCACCACCGTGCGGCCGTTGGGGTCAGCGGCCGCTGGCACGTCCATGTACGCCATGCGCAGATCGTGGCCGGCGAGCGTCACCGGCAGGAAGTGCACGGGATACGGGTAGGGGACGTTGCTGTAGTCGATGGCCGTGGGGCCCCAGTCGGCCGGCGGCTGGTCGGGTGGCGCAGCGGCCGACGCCATGAGCGGCGCGAGCAGGCAGAGCATTGCCGCCCACCGCGGCCGCGCACCCAGGCGCCCGGCACGGCTCATGATGGCGCCTCGTCAGGGTCGCGAAGATCGGCGTAGACGGGGGCGTGGTCGGAGGCCGTCAGGCCGTTCTGCTTCTTGCGGAAGTCGCGGTCGACTTCTACTTCCAGCACTCGGTCGCGGACGCCGCGGGACCCCAGCAGCAGATCGATGCGCAGCCCCTGGCCGCGGTGGAAGGCGCCGCCCCGGTAATCCCACCAGGAAAAGCCCTGGCGGTCGGGGTGGCGGGTGCGGTACAGGTCGTAGAGCCCGAAGTCGAGCAGCGCTTCGAACCGCACCCGTTCGTCGGCGGTATGGAAGAGCCGGCCTTCGCCGGCCTCGCCGATCCAGCTGTCGATGGCTGCCGGCGTAAGGTTGAAGTCACCGCACAGCACGATGTCCTCTCCCGGCTGATGTTCGGCCCGCCAGTGGGCGAGCAGGGCATCGAACCAGGCGAGCTTGCGGGGAAAGTCCTCGTGGTTGATGGTCTTGCCGTTGGGGCAGTACACGGTTTCGAAGATCAGCCCGCCCACCCGCGCCGACACCAGCCGGGCACCGAAGTCTTCCTGGCCGGGAAGGCCGCGGTGCAGCATTTCCGCCGGCTGCCGCGACAGGATGGCGACGCCGTTCCACGCTTTTTCGCCGTAGACCAGGGCGTGATAGCCGAGGTTTTCGAAGACATCGTAGGGAAACTGATCGTCGACGACTTTCAGTTCCTGCAGGCCGAGCAGGTCCGGTTGACGCTGCTCGAGCCACAGGCAGAGGAAGTCGAGACGGGCCCGCAGGCCGTTGATGTTCCAGGTGGCGACTCGCATGGCCGCATGGTAACCGAAAGAAAAAGGGGACGCCGCAGCGCCCCCTCGAGCCTCCCTTGTTCTGTGGGAGCGACCCCTCTCTTCTGTGGGAGCGACCCCTCTCTTCTGTGGGAGCGACCTCCCGGTCGCGATCGCGGCCAGGAGGCCGCTCCCACATATCGCGGCCGGGAGGCCGCTCCCACAAGGGTGCATCTACAAAGGCTACCCCCTTAGTAGTTGCCCATGGCGTAGCTGAACTCGACGCCGAAGTGGCGCGGCACGGTGGTTCCGGCCGTGTGCCGGAAGAACTCGGCCTCGCCCTCGCGCAGCACCTGCAGGTCGCCCACGTCGTCGAACACGTTGTTGACGAAGGCGCTGACGGTGATCTTGTTATCAGCCGTCTGCCAGGTGGCACGCAGGTCCAGGCGGCCATAAGGCGCCGCGCTCTCCGCCTTCTTCTGGAACGGCGAGTAGTACACGCGGCCGGTATACGACCAGGTCGCCAGGGCGTCGAGGTGAGAGCCGCGCGGCAGCATGAAACGATAGCTGCCCCAGGCCGTGTACTTCCATTCCGGCACCTGGATCAGTTTGTTGCCCTTGATGTCCTCGGTCAGATCGGCCGGGTCCGGAAACAGCGAGTCCGGACGGTCGAAGGGCGCCAGGTCCGCGGCAATGAGCGACTTGTCGTACTCGCTCGGCGTGTAGCTGAAGTTGCCGCCCAGGGTGAGAGCATCCGTCGCCAGCCAGGTGAGCTCGGCTTCCGTACCGTAGACCGTGCCGCCGGGCGCCTCGAGCACGGAGTTGCTGAGTCCGCCCAGGCTCGACACTTCTTCCACCACGGTGTGGATGGTCTGGTAATCGTAGTAGTACACCGCGCCGTTCAGCTGCAGGGTGTTGTCGAGCCAATCACTCTTGTAGCCGATCTCGTAAGACACCAGCTCTTCCGGATCGTAGGTGGGCGTCTGACTGAAGAACACCAGGTTGAAGCCGCCGGAGCGGTGACCCTTGGTGGCCGAGTAGTACAGCATCAGGTTTTGGTTGATCTGCTGGTCCAGGTTGATGCGCCAGTCCCAGATGCTGTCGGTGCGAACGAACGGACGATAAACCGACAGTGCCACCGGAATGCCGCCGTTGACCGCTTTGGGGGTGGGCTCGTAGACGCCGTCTCCGTTCGAGTCGACGATGCCGCCGTTCGCCAGGTTATAGGTGGAAATGGAGTTCGGGCCGAGGATCGAGTCCAGTACGCCACCCGGAGCCCCCAGGATCTCCGAGTAGCGGAACAGGTTCTCCTGGGCGGTCACCTGATCCTGCGCGTACCGCAGGCCCAAGGTCAGGCTGAACGTGGTATTGATGTCGTACACCGCCTGGGTGTACGCGGCGAACGCATCGCGCTCCGTCTGGGTGGTGTACAGCAGGTCAGTCGCCGCGGTCTTGGGACCGTGGATCACGTCCAGAGCCCGGTTGGTGCCATCGTCTCCCAGCCACTGCGAAAGCTGCAGGTTGTCGTTGCGCCCTGCGCCCGCGGCGGCTAGTTCCTCGTTGGTGAATTTGACGGCGTAGTTGGGCGCACACGACGGCGCCGGAACGTCGGCATCCACGCAGGAGCGTCTGGCGCTGAACAGATCGACCATGGGCCCCGGAAAGATGGCGCCGGCCAGGCCCGTGTTGTCTACGTAGGGATCCCGATACTTCGCCTCCGCGACGGAGGAGTAGAAGTCGCCACGCTGATCGATCTTGGCGTTGTAGAAGAAGATGCCGGACGTGAAGGACCACTTCTCGGTCGGCTCGAAGAACGCCTGCAGCTCGTGCGATCGGTAGATGGCCTCGTGGTTCACGTAGAACTGACGGTCGTGGATCAGGCTGGCGGTGTTGTCGTCGTCGGTAATGCGCTTGTAGGACAGCTCGTTGAAGCCGAACAGGTACTTGAGACTCAACCGCTCATTGACGTCCCAGGCGGTGTTGAACTGCACGCCGCTCTGGGTGAAGAACTCCTTGTTGTAGCCGTTGGTGGCCGCGCACACGTCGTTGCCGTCGATCTTGTTGGGGAACACGCAGGCGTTGTACTTTGCCGCGGTCTCCGGCGAGGTGTTGTTGAAGCTGTCGAGGGACGCGGCGGCGTTCTGAAAGCCGTCGAAGTCTCCGTAGTCGATGCCCGCACGGTTGTGCTGGGCCTGCAGCGGCTGGCCCGTCTGCGGGTCGTTGAACGTCAGAATCGGCGCATTGGAGTCATAGAAGGTGCTGTCGAAGACGTTGGCCGGGTCGGTATTCGATGTGTCGATGAAGCGGTAACCCGGCACCAGATTGGTGGTGTTGCGGTAGGGATTACCTTCCTCGTTCAGCACCACCAGGCCCGCGCCGTTGGCGCCGCCGAAGGAGCGCTTCGTCCTCATCCGGTCGACCCGGACGTTCATCTGGATGCTGTCGGTGACGTTCCACTTGAGCTGTCCCGCTCCGGTATCGGTGCCGAGCCCGTCGAGATCGTCGCCGAGGCCGATGTTGTCGATCACGCCATCGCGCTCCCGGTGAGCGTAGGTCACGCGGCCGGCCAGCGTGTCGTCGATGAGCGGTCCGGACAGGGCGAGATAGCCTTCCCGGTTGTCGAAATTGCCGGCGATGCCTTTCACCATACCTTCGTAGTCGAAGGTGGGCTCCTTATAGAGAATGTTGATGGCGCCGCCGACGGCGTTGCGGCCGTAGAGCGTGCCCTGGGGCCCGCGCAGCACCTCGATCCGCTCCACGTCGAAGAACGTCTGATCGGTGGCGGTGAGCAGGTCTTCGGAATAGATGCCGTTCATGTAGGTGGAGACGCCCGGGTCGCCACCGAGAGCCCGGAAGTTGCGGCCGACGCCGCGAACGGTGGCGTCGTAGGGCTGAATGGTCGTGGCCGGAATGTAGTTCTGCAGGTCCTCCTGGTTGCGGATGCCGAAGTCCTGAAGGAACTGACCTGTGAACGCGGTGATGGAAATCGACGTGTCCTGAATGCTCGCCTCGCGGCGCTCCGCGGTCACGATCACTTCCTCGATCTTCCTCCCGGACTTGCCTTCGGCCGCGCTGGCCGATGCTGTGTACAGAGGCAGAACGAGAATACAGGTAAGCCACGCGAGACTGTGGCGCGTTACTGCTCTAGGCATGCTTGTCTCCCCTCCAATTCAGACGCTGGAACGCGACGCCGACAGCCCGGGGTGAGTACCGTCCTGCGTTCCCGGCCACCGGCCGTTATGATTCGCTATCCCCTCGGAGCCGCTTGTATAGTCGCCGTGGACATTTGTCAATGCACGGGTATGTTCCTTTCTCGCCGCGTCCGACATCCGACCCCGACGTCAGCCCGCTCCTGGAGGGTGCTCGGCGCCCTGCGGGGGGCGCTCCTGCTGGTGTTTCTGGCGCCGGCCGCCTCCGCGGCGCCGGCGGACGCCGAGCGCCTGTATCGTCTGCTGGACCAGCGCCTCGAGCTGATGGACGAGGTGGCCGCCTACAAGTGGCACCGTCACCTGGACGTGGAGAACGCTGAGCGTGAAGCCGTGGTGCTGGAGCAGGCGGTGAACGATGCCCGCCGTTACGGCTTCACCCCGGACAGCAGCCGGGCCTTCTTCCGCGCCCAGATCGAGGCGGCCAAGGTCATCCAACGCTACTGGTTCGCCCGCTGGCAGGCGGGTGCCCGGCCGCCGGACGCGCCCGATCTGAACGCCGTGGTCCGCCCCGAACTGCTCCGCCTCGGCGGCGACATCGTGGCGGCGGCGGCGCAGGTGACACTGCTGTCGCGGCCGGCGTTCGACGCCGCGGTCTCGGTGGAAGGGCTGAGCGACGAGGCCCGGGAGCGGATGTTCCACGCACTCTCGGGCCTTGCGCGCTTCCACGACCGGCTGCAGCAGATCCTCGCCACCGGCGAGCTGCGGGTGGCCACCACCGGCGACTACGCACCCTTCAGCTACGTCGAGGACGGCCGTCCCGCCGGCATCGACCTGGACCTGGCCGACGATCTGGCTGCGGCGCTCGGGGTGAAGGTGGTGCTGGTGCAGACTACCTGGAGCCGGCTGCTCGGCGATCTGGCCGTGGGGCGCTACGACATCGCCATGGGCGGCGTCTCGCGGACTCTGGAGCGGCAGAAGCAGGGCTATCAATCGCACCCCTACTACACCGGCGGCAAGGCGGCCATCGCCCGCTGCAAAGATGCCGACCGCTACGGCTCGCTGGCAGCCATCGACCGCCCCGGCGTGCGCGTGATCGTCAACCCGGGCGGCACCAACGAACGGTTCGTCGATGCCAACCTGCACCGCGCGGCGAAGATCCTCCACCCGGACAACCGCACCATCTTCGACGCGCTGGCGGCGGGCGACGGGGACGTGATGATCACCGACCGGGTGGAGGTGGAACTGCAGACGGCGCAGCATCCGGAGCTGTGCGCGGCCACCACCGGCACCTTGAACCGGCAGGAAAAGGCGTATCTCATGCCCCAGGACGAGCCTCTTCGGGAGTTCGTCGACACCTGGCTCGATGCCGTGCTGGCGGACGGCACGGTGGCCGAGGCGTTCCGCCGCCACGGGGTCCGCTGGCGGCCGGCCGAGTAACGGCGAACACCACCGCGCGAGCGAGGTCGAATCGGTATGGGCAAACGCGCCGCACAGCGAAACAGCCGGGTATCCCTGCTCATCGAGCTGGCCGACTGTCCGGGGGCGCTCGAAGCCGTGCTGCACCACTTCTCCCGTCACGGCGTGAACCTCACCCACATCGAATCCCGCCCCGCCCACGAGGGTCGCTTCGACTTTTACGTGGACTGTGAGGGCCGGCGCGGCGAGCCGGCGGTGGAAGCGGTGATCGCCGCCCTTGAGAAGACGACGTTGAAGCTGCTGGTGCTGGACGACCGCCGGGTGCCGTGGTTTCCGCGCCACGTCTCGGAGCTGGACCGCATCGCCAACAATACCCTCGAGGCGGGCAGTGACCTGCAGTCGGATCACCCGGGGTTCCACGATCCGGCGTACCGCGCCCGGCGCGCCATGATCGACGAACTGGCCCGCGGCTACGCCCACGGCGGCGAGATCCCCGTCGTCGAGTACACGCCGGAGGAGGTGGCCACCTGGGGCGAGGTGTACCGGCGTCTTGGCGCGCTTCACCAGCGGTACGCCTGCGCCGAGTACCGGCGGGTGTTCGAGGTGATGGCGCGGGAGTGCGGGTACGCCGCCGACAACGTTCCGCAGGTGCGCAGAGTCAACGCGTTCCTGCGCGGCCGCACGGGTTTCCGCCTGCGACCGGTGGCGGGGCTGCTCGGCTCCCGGGATTTTCTGAACGGCCTGGCATTCCGGGTGTTCTTCTCCACCCAGTATCTGCGCCACCATTCGGCGCCGCTGTACACGCCGGAGCCGGACGTGGTGCACGAGCTGATCGGCCACGCGCCCATGTTCGCCGACCCCGCGTTCGCCGACCTGTCACAAGAGATCGGGCTCGCCAGTCTCGGCGCCAGCGACGAGGAGATCGAGCGCCTCGCCCGCTGCTACTGGTTCTCGGTGGAGTTCGGTCTGGTGCGCGAGCGCGGCGCGCTGAAGTCCTATGGCGCCGGGCTCATCTCGAGCTTCGGCGAGCTGGAGTACGCCTGCGCCGACGAGCGCCCGGCCGGCGGCACTCAGCAGCGGCCCGAGCTCGTGCCGTGGGATCCGGCCGAGGCCGCCGGCTGCGACTTCCCCATCACCGAGTATCAGCCCCGATACTTCGTCGCCGAGTCACTGCAGGACGCCAAGGCCCGCATGCAGGCGTACTGCCGCACGCTGGCGCGCCCGTTCTACGCCCGCTACAACCCCGCCACCGAATCGATCTGGGTAGACCGGGCAGTCAAACGCCGCAAGTAACCCACCGGTTGTGGGAGCAAGCCTGTGTGGGAGTGGGCCTGTGTGGGAGCGAGCTCCCGCTCGCGATCTCTGGCAGTGACCCTCTGTGGGAGCGAGCTCCCGCTCGCGATTCTGCTCTCCAATCTCCCCCTACCCCCCGCGACTCCTCCGCTCCCCAATAAAAGCCCGGATCGTCCCAGTAACGAACGCCTCCACCGAGTCGCAGCCGTACATCTGCGGCGTGATGGTCTTCGCCTCCAGCAGGCTGGCGAGGCCGTGCACCATGCTCCAGGCATGAGCGATGTCGAGCTCCGGCGGTGCCTGGCTCGGGTCCGTCAGCGGCTGGCGGTGAATCGCGTCGACGAGTAGCTGGTAGCTGGGCCCGGGGTTGTCCAGGCAATCCACGTCGATCAGCGCGGACAGCTCGCCGCCGAACATGAGATGAAACAACGACGGGTTCTCGAGGGCGAAGAACACGTAGCCCTTGCCCAGCCCCACCAGATAGTCGTCGGGATCGTCGACGCGGTTCGCTTCCTCCTCCATGCGCCGGGCGAAGGCGTCGAAGCCCCAGTTCGCCACTTCGGTCAGCAGCGTTTTCTTGTCCTTGAAGTGCGCGTACGGCGCGGCCTGCGACACCCCGGTCTCCTTGGCGACCCGGCGCAGGCTCAACGCCGAAAGCCCTTCCTCTTCGAGCAGACGGATGGCGGTGGCAACCAGGGCCTCTTTCAGATGGCCGTGGTGGTATTTTCTGGCTGGCGTTGGCACCGCCTCAATGTGTGCGGCTACGCAGCCGCCGTCAACCTCCCGCGCGCCCCGTTGCGCGCGCCGCGAGCCGGCACCAGGTGGGTCGCGGCCGCCAGACCGAACGGCGGCATGTTGTTGTACACGCACTCGAAGCGGCCGGGCTCGATGGCATAGGTCTCGTGCCAGATGCCCACGTCGCCGTTGCTGGCGACTTTGCGGTTGAAGTCCTTCCAGGCCGGCAGATGCGCGTCCGACGGGTTCTTCGCGTACCGCTCCAGGGCGTCGAAGGAACGCCAGTACTGCACCATGATGGTGGTGCGCCCGAACCAGGACTCGAAGTGCAGCAGGTCGGGATTCGGCCGGCTCGACAGCTCCCGGAGCATGCGCCCCATGGCTAGACCGACCGGCAGCCACTTGTGCACCTTCCACGGCTTGTTGACCCGCATGCCGATCAGGAACACGACGAATCCGGCGTCGGGTTGCGCGGTGACGCGCTCACGGATGATCTCACTCATGGCCGGCCCTCAAAACTTAACGATGTTAAGATTTGGCGATCTTGCTGGGTCGGCTCGACGATGTCAAGGCCTTGTGGGAGCGAGCTCCAGCTCGCGATCTCGCGACGGAATGTTTCGGCGGCGCGCCCTCATAGGGGGAGACCCGGGCCGTGCTTGATCGCCTTCAGGCTGAAGCTCGACTCCACGTGCATCACGCCGGGGAACTTGAGAATCCGCTGCATGCACAACTCGGAGAAGTAATCGATGTTGCGGGCGACCACCTTCATCAGATAGTCGTGGGAGCCGCTGGTGGCGTAGCACTCGACGATGTGCTCCTCGGCCTGGACCTCGGCGAGGAAGGCTTCGGTCGCGGCGTCCGGTTGCTTTTCCATCGTCACCAGCACGAAGGCGGTGACCTCGAGGCCCAGCAGGCGCTGGTCGAGCACGGCCGAATACCCCTTGACGACCCCCGATTGCTCGAGCTGCTTGACCCGCCGAAAGCAGGGCGACTCCGACAGACCGACCCGCTCGGCCAGGTCGACGTTGGAGATACGGCCGTTGGCCTGAAGGATGCGGAGGATGTTGCGTTCGGTGGGGTCGAGATCCGTGGGCATGGAGAAGGTCACTATGGTGGGATCTTTCCATTGTGGATTAGTTTTGGCAGGAATCCACCTGTTGAGCCCGCTGGAATGTGGAATTTAGGCGACATTCTGCGGGGGTTGGGGTTTAACATTCGTTGCAGAAAGAATCGCGGCCGGGAGGCCGCTCCCACACGCTCAAGGTAAAGCCGCTCCCACAGGCTCCCGACAAAGGAGGCGCCATGAGCGATGATAAGAGCAATCCCATGGGGCTCGACGGGTTCGAGTTCGTCGAGTTCTCGGCGCCGGAGCGCGGCGCGCTCGAGCCGGTGTTCGAAACCCTGGGCTTCGTCAACGTCGCCCGACACCGCTCCAAGGACGTGCACCTGTGGCGGCAGAACGACATCAACTTCATCGTCAACTACGAGCCGCGCAGCGTCGCCGACTACTACGCCGAGGAGCACGGGCCGTCCGCCTGCGGCATGGCGTTCCGGGTGCGCGACGCCCATCGCGCCTACAAGCGGGCGCTCGAGCTCGGCGCGCAGCCGGTGGAGATTCCCACCGGGCCCATGGAGCTCCGGCTGCCGGCGATCCGCGGCATCGGCGGCGCGCCGCTCTATCTGATCGACCGCTACCAGGACGGCAGCGCCATCTACGACATCGACTTCGAGTGGCTCGACGGTGCCGAGCGGCGGCCGGCCGGCTGCGGGCTCGAGGTGATCGATCACCTGACCCACAACGTCTACCGCGGGCGCATGGACCACTGGGCGAAGTTCTACGAGAAGCTCTTCAACTTCCGCGAGATCCGTCACTTCGACATCCGCGGCCAGCAGACGGGCCTGACCTCCCGGGCCATGACCGCGCCGGACGACAAGATCCGCATCCCGCTCAACGAGGAGGCGGGCGGCAACGGCCAGATCGAGGAGTTCCTCATGGCCTACAACGGCGAGGGCATCCAGCACATTGCCTTCCATTGCGAGGACCTGACCGACACCTGGGACGCGCTGCACGAACGCGGCTTCCCGTTCATGTCCCCGCCGCCCGACACCTACTACGAAATGCTGGAAGAGCGTCTGCCCGGGCACGGCGAGCCGGTGGAGGAGCTGAAACGCCGCGGCATCCTGGTGGACGGCAGCACCGAAGACGGCGAGCCGAAACTCCTGCTGCAGATCTTCTCAGAGACCGTGATCGGCCCGATCTTCTTCGAGTTCATTCAGCGCAAACGCGACCAGGGCTTCGGCGAGGGCAACTTCCAGGCCCTGTTCGAATCCATGGAGCGCGATCAGCTGCGGCGCGGGGCGTTGAACGCGCGCTGAAGGTCGCTCACGGCTCGGTTTGCGCGTAGCCGAGGTAGACGAGCGTGATGCTCAGGGTGTCGATCAAGCCGTGCGCGACGATCACCGGCCACAGATTGCGCCCGGCCCGCAGGTAGCCCCAGCCGAACACCAGCCCCACCACGAATAGGCTCATGACGCCCGTGTAGCCCTGATACATGTGGCCGAGCCCGAACAGCGCCGCCTGCAGCACCATGCCCCAGGCGGGGCCGGCGAGGGCGCTGAAGCGGTGATAGACGAACCCGCGCATCAGCAGCTCCTCGCCGAAGGCCGCGCTGCCCCAGGTGACCGGGATCAGGAACACGAGGTAGTTGAGGGTGTTGCCCTCGATGGAGTGCACCAGCACGTCCGGGTTCGCCGGCGGCGCGCCGAGGCTGCGCAGCACCGGGCCGATGACGAAGCCGGTGATGAACAACGCCCCCACGGCGATGCCGAGCGCCAGCGCGCACGAAGCGCCAGAAAGGCATGCGCCGGGCGAAGCCGAGCGCGCGCCAGCCGAGGCCCTGTCGGTAAAGGAACACGGTGGCGGCGGTGAGCGGCAGCGCCATGCCGAGGATCGACGCCAGCGCGAGCTGTCGGGTGAGACTGCCGAGGATGGAGCCGATCAGCACCAGCACCACCACGGCCACCACTTCGACCGCCGCACGTGTCCGGCTGAGCGGCCGGACGCCGGCGCTGTCGTCGGTCTCGCTCAAGGGCAGAGGGCGCTGAGACGAGTGACCTGGGGAGGGCCCTGGAGCAGCGGCATCAGCTTGCCGAAGATCGCGCGGATCGGCTCCGCCTTGGCGTGAGCCTGACGGGCCGCTTCGGTCTCGTAGCGTTCGACGAAGTAATAGACGTCCGGCTCGTCGCCGCGGTAGGGCGCATAGAAAACGACGCCGGGCTCGAGGCCGCGCACCTGGTCGGTGAGGGCCTCGATGTTCTGTTCGAACGCCTGCTCGCTGCCCGGCTTGACCTTGAAGGTGGCGAAGTAGCCGACCTCGGCGGGCGAGCAGTCGTAGGCGTGCGCCTCGCCGAACAGGGCGGACGCCAGCAACAGGCAGGCTGTAGATCGGATCACGGGAACTCCAGCACCATGGACGCGGCGCTATGGTACCGGAGGCGGGGGAGGGTTGCCTCGACAGGCTGCGCGGAGTGCGATGGCCGTCGCCCTCTGTGGGAGCGGCCTCCCGGCCGCGATCGGGCTGTTGTGGGAGCGGCCTCCCGGCCGCGACTGCTCCCCAAGCTGAATAACGACTCCGATCAGCGGAGCGTCACGACCGCCCGGCGGCTCGCAGCGGAACGCCGATGGTCCGCATGGGCCTGCCGTGACACGGCCCGCCCGGGTCCGCATAATGCGCCGCTTTCCCGCACCGACCACCGCTGGAGCCCATGTTCAGAAACCTCCGCCTTTACCGTCTGCACAGCCTCTGGCCCGATTCCGAAGCAGCGCTCTCCGAGCAGCTCGAGCAGGCTGCCTTCAAGCCCTGCGGCTCGTTCACCGAGCGCAGCTCCGGCTGGGAGCCACCGGCCGAGGAGGTCCCGGACCGGCTCTGCCGCCGCGTCGCCGGCGCGGATCTGATGCGCCTGCGCAGCCAGGTCCGGCTGTTGCCGGCGGCGGCGGTGAACGAGGCGCTGGAGGAGCGGCTGGAGCAGTTCAAGAAGCGCACCGGGCGTGATCCCGGCCGCCGGGAGAAGCGCCAGCTCAAGGACGAAGTGCACGCGGAGCTGATGCCGCGGGCGTTGCTCAAATCGGAGCGCACCAAGGGCTTCTGCCTGATCAAAGAGCAGCTCATCGGCATCGACACCGCCTCCGATGCCGTGGCGGAGCGGTTTCTGGACAAGCTGCGCGATGCGCTCGGCAGCCTGCAGGTGACGCCGCTGCAGTTCAAACAGCCCGTCGGCGGGCTCATTCACCGCATCTTCCTCGGCGACGGGCCGCCGGCGTTCCGCCCCGGGCGCGAGTGTCGGATGCAGGACGCCTCCGCCGGTGCGGCGGTGGTGAGCTTCCAGGACATCGATCTCACCGAGGACGACGTGCGCCGGCACGTGCGCAGCGGCATGAAGCTCAGCCGTCTGGGAGTGGTGTTCGACGACATCGTGAGCTGCGTCATCGACCAGGACGGGGTAGCCCGAAAGCTCAAGCTGCTGGGGATGGATGAGGGAGAGGGCGCGGAGGACGAGGACCCGCTGGCGCGGCTGGATTCCGAGTTCGTGCTGCTGGCCGGCGTGAGCCGGCGGCTGGTGGAGGGGTTGGGGAAGGCGCTCGGCGGCGTGGACTGAATGGCATCTGGCGTCTGCCGCGGCGGCATGTGAGCACGCGCTTCAAATCTCCCCCCGTAATGGTCCATATTGGCATTTGGCACGGCAGAGCGTGCTCGGGCCGCGGTGAGCGGCCGTCGGCGCGCATCCGGACATTGCGGGCGATGGAGGAGTCATGGCCAGAACCAGCGCTGAACGTTCAGAGCCCGCGGCAGCAGAACGCGCCGCAGCCCGACTACGAGGTGGTCGTCATCGGCGCGGGCGTGGCCGGCATCTATCAGATCAAGCGGCTGAAGGATCTCGGCGTGCGCGCCACGGTGCTGGATGCCAACGAGGATCTGGGCGGCACCTGGTGGCACAACCGCTATCCCGGGGCGCGCTTCGACTCCGAGAGCTTCACCTACGGCTACTCGTTCTCGCGCGAGCTGCTTGACGAGTGGCACTGGACGGAGCAGTTCTCGCCCCAGCCGGAGACGCTGCGCTACCTGAACCACGTGGCCGACAAGTTCGGCCTGCGCGAGCACATGCAGTTCGGCTGCCGGGTCGATTCCATGATATTCGACGACGAGACCTGCACCTGGACGCTCCGACTGTCCGATGGCCGGCGGATCAGCACCCGCTTCGTCATCACCGCGGTGGGCGTGCTGTCGACTCCGACTCTGCCCAGGATCGAGGGCATGGACAGCTTCCAGGGCCTGTCGTTTCACTCGTTCTACTGGCCGCACGAGCCGGTTGACCTGGCCGGCAAGCGGGTGGCCGTCATCGGCACGGGGGCGACGGCCATCCAGCTCATCCCCGAGGTCGCCAAGGCGGCGGGCCGCTTGACCGTGTTCCAGCGCCGGCCCAACTGGGCGGCGCCGCTCAACAACGCGCCGATCTCGGACGCCGAGATGGCCGAGATCCGTGAGCGCTACGACGAGATCTTCGCCACCTGCGCCCGCACGCCCGGCGGCTTCGAGCACGAGCCCGACCGGCGCGGCTTCTATGAGGTGAGCCCGGAGGAGCGGCGGCGGTTGTGGGACAAGCTCTACGACGAGCCGGGGTTCGGCATCTGGCTTCGCAACTTCGTCGAGATCTTCGTCGACGAGAAGGCCAATGCAGAGTTCTCCGACTACATCGCCGAGCGGATTCGCCGGCGCGTGGATGATCCGCAGATCGCCGAAAAGCTGATCCCGAAGGACCACGGCTTCGGCATTCAGCGGGTGCCGCTCGAGACCGACTACTTCGAAACCTACAACCGCGACAACGTGGAGCTGGTGGACTGCGGAGGAGACGCCGATCGTGCGCGTCACGCCGACGGGGCTTCGAGACGACGGAGCGGGCGTTCGAGTTCGACGTCATCGTCTACTCCACCGGCTTTGACTCGTTCACCGGCGCCTTCGACCGCATCGACATCCGCGGCACCGGCGGGCGGCGGCTGCGGGACAAGTGGGCCGATGGCCCGGTGACCTACCTCGGCGCCGTGATCAGCGGATTCCCCAACCTGCTCATGCTGGCCGGCCCGCAGACCGCGGCGACCAACTTTCCGCGCGGCGCGGAGCTGGCGGTGGATTGGGCCACGCCGTTTCTCGAGTACCTGTGGAAGCACGGCTACCGCCGCTTCGACGTCGACGAAGACGCGGAACGCGAGTGGGTCGAGCACGTCAAGGAGATGTACCAGGGGCTGCTGCTGCGCAAGGCCAAGAGCTGGATCACCGGCTACAACTCGAACGTCGAAGGGCACGAGTACGGCAAGACGCGTTACAACATCTACAACGGCGGCGGGCCCAGGTACGCCAAATGGCTGCGCGAGGTCGCGGCCAACGACTACCAAGGCATTCACTTCTCGTCCTGATCTCGTCCTGAGCCGCCTCGAACCGTGGCAGTGCTAGCGACCCGGCTCCCGGCGAACGGCCTTTGGCGGCTCTTCGGCGCCGCCCGGCTCCGTCGAACCAGCACAAGGCTTAACAGCCCGATGGCGAAAATCGCCAGCGACGTCAAAGCCGGGGCGGTCACCGACGAGTCGTCCGTAGTGGTAGTGGTGAGCGCCGATGCGGCATGAGCTGAGCCGGTAATCAGGGACGCCAATAAACCGGCTATCCGCAGCGGTCGTCTGGGCACGTATCCTCCTTGATGCGCTGGTCGAGGTCTGCCTGCGGGCATCCCCGTCTCTGCCCGTGACGATTATGATCTGCGGTGCGCGCCGTTCCTAGTGAGGGCTAACCCTTACATCCGTTCGGGTGTGAAGAGTCAGAGACCTGAGCCGGGCTTCCGCGGCCGAGTAGCCGACCGCATCACGTGGTGCCGCCGCAAGCGACGCACTTTCCGCGGAAAGTGACACACGATACCCGCTGCGCTGCTCCTCGACGACGGAAGCAGCGAGGGACGGGGGCGGTTCCAGCAGCCGACCGTCGGGGCGCGTGCAACAAACGCTTCCGTCCGGTCGCCGCTCGATGCCGAATCCGGCTTCGTGCACCAGCTTGTGATGCAGCGAACACAGAAGGACGAGGTTCGACAAGCTCGTTTCGCCGCCCTCGGCCCAATGCTCGAGGTGGTGCGCCTGAAGCCGGTGGCGATGCCGACAGCCGGGCCAGCCGCAGCAGGCGCCGTCACGGGACAGCAACGCGCGCTTGATGGCGAGCGGAATGCTGCGCTGGCGGCGGCCGACGTTGAGTGGTTGACCACCTTCGTCGACCACCACCGGCACCAGCGCACCGTCGCAGGTGAGCCGCCGCACCACCGGCAGCGGAACGTCCGACTGGCCGCCGCGGCCGGACAGGGCGTTCGCTTCGACGTGGATCATGACCTGGTATTCGTTGCCCGCCGGCGTGCCCGGGGCGCCGCCCGAGAGCCGGTCGCGCGCCAGCTCGACCAGCGCTTCCGCCGCCTTGGCGAACAGGGTGCGGCTCGGGTCCTCGGGCAGCTGATCGGCGACGTGCTCGAGCGCCTGCATGATCAGCTCGACCTCGTCCCGGGGCAGTTGCACCGCGATCGTGGCGCTGCCGTCGTCGCGAAAGTGGCGCACCAGCGAGCGCTCGTAGTGCTGGCGCAGCGCGTCTTCCGCGGCCGCGCGCGGATCGCCGTTGCGCAGCCGCCGGCAGTAGCTCTCGAGCTGTGCGGCGGACGCCTGCAGCGCCACATCCAGCAGATCGGTTTCGCTGACCCCGGTGGCCACCCGGGTGAGCGCGCGCACCTTCGAGTACGACAGGTCGCCGCGCCGGAACGCTTCGTCGATCTGCGGCAGCTCATCCAAGGCTCGCGCCACCCGCAGCTTCTCCACGGCGGCATTGCGGGAGAGCCCGCACTTCCAGTTCAGCCAGTCTCCGCAGTCGGCACAGCCATCCGGGCGCCAGCCCTGACGCCGGTCGAACTCGCGCAGCAGCGTGAGGAACTGGTGCTCGGCACAGCAGCACCCCCGCCAGCTCTCCAGCAGCTCGCATTCAATCTGCTCGAGGGGCCGGCTAGGGAGAAGATCGGCGGGGGCCTTCACGACGGCTGACTCCGGTAGCTGTACATCCATCCATACAGGCTACTGCCACGCGCACCCGGCCGAAAGAGCAGATGTCTCACACGGATGTCCTTACCCCATTCGGGGGATTCGGTCAGCCGCGCAATTGCCAGAACATCAGACTCCCTCTCGCAAGATCGGGGTGAGTCGCATGGATTCGTTCACCAGAGCGCTCGGCATGATGCTTGTGGGGATTGGGGCCGCGCGTAGCGTCTTCCGCGAACCACCGGCCAGGATGGCCGAGCGTTAGCGGCTGCAGCGACCATGACGTTCCTACCGCGAGTACCTGCCCCATCCCCATGGCCCGTTGTCGCCGCTATGGCGCTGCTGATGTTGCCGGGCTGTGGGTCCAGCAGCGGAGAAGTGCCGAAGGCCCAGAAACCCGTCGTCAACTTCTACAACTGGTTCGACTACATCGACGACGAGACCTTACCGGCGTTCGAGGCCGAGACCGGCATCAAGGTGAGGCTCGACGTCTACGATTCCAACGAGATGCTGGAAGCCAAGCTGATGGCCGGGCACTCCGGCTACGATCTGGTCGTGCCGGCGACCGGCTGGTTCGCCACCGAACGGCGCGCCGGGCTGTTTCAGCCGCTCGACAAGTCGAAGCTCTCGAACTACGGCAATCTCGACCCGCTGATCATGGCGAAGCTGGCGGAAGACGATCCGGGCAACCGTTACTCGGTGCCGTATGCCTGGGGAATGGTGGGAATGGGCATCAACGTCGAGGCGGTCAAGAAGCGCATCCCCGACGCGCCGCTGGATTCACTGGCCCTGCTGTTCGACCCGGACAACGCCAGGCGCCTGGCGGATTGCGGGATTACTCTGCTCAATGCCCCGCAGGACGTCAGCGAGACCGCGCTCCTGTATCTCGGCCTGCCGCCGAACTCGCTGGACCCGGGCGACCTGAAGAAGGCCATGAACCTGGTGGCGGGCATTCGGCCCTACGTGCGCTACTTCAACTCGGCGCAATACATCGACGACCTGGGGAACGGCGAGATCTGCCTGGCGCTGGGTTGGACGGGCGACTTCTACGTCGCCATGAGGGGCTCACCCATCCGGTCGAAGCTGCGCGCCGTGGTGCCGAAGGAAGGGGCCATCGTCTGGGTCGACCACCTGGCAATTCCGGCGGACGCGCCGCACCCGGAGAACGCCATGGCGTTGATCAACTACCTGATGCGACCGGAAGTCGCCGCTCGCATCACCAACACCGTTCATTTTGCCAACGCCAACCGCGCCTCGACCGAGTTGGTGGATCCGGAGATCCGGAACGATCCCGCTATCTATCCGCCGCGACGGGTGCTGGAAGAGATGCAGCCGATCGGTGCGGTCTCCAATGAGTATCAGCGGCTGCGGAACCGGCTGTGGGAGCGGGTGAAGAGCGGGAACTGAGGGCGGGAGCGGTGGCGCTGCCTCTGCCAACGCAGCGGTCGCCGATTCACCCTTTTGGGGGATTCCGCGGTCGCTGGATCGGCCCATGATCTTTCGTCCCTGGATTGGAGCAAAGGGACATGAATGCGATTGCGAGGATCCTTGGGACAGAGCGCTGAAAGGGGGGCGACACCATGTACAGCCAAACCAGAGGTTTTCGGGCTTTCGTGACGACGCTCCTGGTGCTGGCGGCAACGCTCAGCATTCCGGCGCGCGCCGACGACGTCCCGAACTGAGCCTACTTGCTGAACCAGCAGTATTACGACGCATACAACAACCGGAACCCCGAGGGGCTCGCCAACTACTATGCGAAGGACGCCGTTCTCGACGACTGGCATGGTCTGGAGGCAATAAAGGCGGGCTTCAAACAGCTCTGGGCGAAGAACAACGAGACCTGCACGGGCGGGTTCACCCACTTCAAGGTGGTCGGTGATCGCGCGGTAGGCTGGGGCGCGGAAGTTTGCGTGCCGAAGAACGGCGGTAGCAGTGACGCCAATCGCGTCGAGTGGATCAGCTGGTTGGAGAAGCAGCAGAACGGCGAGTGGCGGGCAGTGAGGGAGGCGGACAACGGGCCGGATTAGGAAGGCTACGCGAAGATTTCTTTAGCGTTCCGAAGCCGACCAATGTCGTTCGTCGATTCGGCGCACTCGCCATAGCGACTTCATAGGCTTCGACGAGCGTCGCTAGAATCATACTCAGAGAAGGCGTTGAGCGGCTGGGTTGACGGCGCAGACTATTCTGCGGGTGTTTGCAACCGTAACAACAGCCCAACCAGCTGCGCCTGACTGCGGACGCCCATCTTGGCGTTCATGGACTTCACATAGCTGCGCGCGGTCTCGTAGCTCATGCTGAGCCGGTCGGAAGCCTCCCGCAGTCCCAGCCCGGCGAGCAACGATGTGGCGAGGTCGATCTCCCGAGGCGTCAAGGCAAACAGATCGCGCAGCACATTTTCGTTCAACTCCGGCTCGCGAGTCCGGTCGATTACCGTGAGGATCACCGCGACCCGCGACGTCGGGCTCTGAGGAAACGGCGCGCGGCGGCGGTTGTGCATGACCGAGACGATCAGCGGCACCGGGTTCGAGTGCCGGGCGACGGTGAGCTGCCGCGGAACCAGCGGCTTCGCCACGACCTCGGCGGTTTCACTGGCGGCTGCGGCGATCGCTTCGCAGAGTCTTGCGTTGTCGCGGGAGTTCTCCGCGCAAACTGTGTGATTGCGGAGCATCAGACCGGCGCCATCACGCAGGATCTGCTCGCCAAACATGTTCGCGTGCAGCAGGCGTCCGGCGCGGTCGAGCAGAAGCACGCCGTCGCGACCGCCACCCAGGGCGCTCACCACATCCTCGAGCAGGGCGGTCGACGCCCCCTGCTTCAGTACCGTCTGGATGTGACCGTGCAGAAGTTCCAGACAGGCAACATCGTCCGGCCCGAATGCCCGGTCCGGGTCGCGGCGGTGAAATCCGGTTCGCCCGAGGCCGCCTTCATCCTTCTGAAAGACGCCGCCCAGCGACATCCACATGGGCGTGTGGCGGGCGTACTCCTGGAAGTACCGGCTGTCGTAGTAACTGTCGCGCACGGCCTGCGGGTACATCCCCAGGTGGTGCACTTCCCCCGTGGGCATCGCCTCGAGCATCTTCGCCTGCCAGTCCTGGTCCAGGAAGTGCTCGATGTAGGTCGCGATCATCGCGTCGGAGCTGTAGTTCTGGATGACGGTGGAGAGCTCCGGGCGATGCGCATCGATGAACACGACGTTGCCACCGTCGCATTCCAAGAGGTCGCAGCATTCGCTGACGAACGGCCGCCACAGGTCCGGGTCGTCGAGCGTCCCGTAGAGGAGCTCGAGCGTGCGGAGAACGTCCCGCGTGCGATGCACAGCCGTGGGCTCCTTGTCGTTCGGGTAGAACGAACCATTAACGAGGGAGGTCGTGCTCGGCACAACAGCGGAAATGTATCGGATAGGGCGAATCTCGCTCGAAATCGATTTCAACGACAATCGCAGCAAAGACGGCCACGGTTGCAGAGCCCGGCTGTCGGTGATGGCGCGCTGCACCGCCAGCATGGGAAGAACGCGAGTATCTGTAGGCTGAGGTCGCTGCTCGAGACTCGGTAAGCTGGAAACGAACGAGTCGATGGCCGGAACGGGACCTGGCCCGTCCGGGTCCAGCGCGCTGAACCAACCGCTGGCGGCTATCCGACTGGATAGAACGCGATGAAAGACTCCTCCGGCTTCGAGCTTCCATGTGCCGTCGAAGCGCAACCGCGATAGATATTGCAGCGAATTGCCATCGAACCGCTCATCGAGCACCAGATCGGCGTCTGCAGACTGATCGAAATCGTTCACCTCTAGCCGGGGCCCTCCGACACCGCTGCGATCACGCCGGTCGCCGAGAACAGAGCCGCGCCGGTCTGGGCGCCTCGCAGCACCTCCAGCTGCCGCAAGTCCCAGAGCGGGAGCTTTACATCCGAAAGGTAATAAGGTGTATACGTCGCTTCATCGAGCTGCAGGTTGGAATTGTTGCCGAAGCCCGCGAACCCCCTCTCGGGCATTCCGCGAAAAGCGATACGCTCATCCACGGGATCGACGCGTACGTTGGGAATCCGCCGCAGCAGCTCGACGTGATCACGTTCGGTGACGCGAGCCGGGTCGTCGCGGGTCAGCACGACGACACTCGCGGTGGAATGATCCAGGCTGCGATCCCACTTTTCGGCGGTGACGACGACTTCTTCGATGGGAACTGGCGCGTTCGGCTGTTCAGCAAGCGCGGTGGATGCGGCGAGGAGTGCAACAGCTGGCACGTGAGCAAGTGACGATCGCAGCATAGGCCTGCCGGTCAGAGGCTACCTTCCCTCGACGCAGGGCACAACAACATTGGATCCCATGCCGGCACCGTCGCCGATGCGGGCCGACGCCCGGCCTGGTCGCCTGCAGGCGATCGAGTCGCGTTCTTCAGGTCCGACGGGCGGCAACTGATTCTGGCCCATGTCGATCCGGATGCCCTGCAGGAAGTTGCCGTGGCGCAGTGGACCCATTGGTGGGACGCCTATCCTGTCGCTTGGGCCGTGGTGCCGGGCGACGATAACGCTGATCCTCCCATACCGTCGGTCGAAGTCATCGTCTTCACCGACCAGGTTGCGGATGAAGGAAGCCACCTGCGGCTCGCGAATCCCGCGTCGTTCGGAAGTCATGAGCTGAGCTGGACGCCGCCCGTTGAGCTGAGCGGCTCCTGGGCTGCAATGAACCCGACCTGGCTTCCGGACCGAACGCGCCTCGCTTTCGTGGCCTGGCCCAGTGACGACTACACCGCTCAGCGGGTGATTGTGGCGGATGTCTCTGTCGATCCAATGGGCCAGCTGACCTTGAGCGGGGCGGTCGACATCACCCAGCAGCTTGACGACGCCGGAGTGCCGCTTCCCTCCCGGATCGACTACCTGCAGTGGTCGACGACCAGCAACAGCCGGTTCGCCTTCAGCACCGTCAGCACTACCAGCAATCAGGGCCAGTCCGACGTGTGGGTGGTTGATCTCGGTGCGGCACGGCCGAACCTGCGGCGTCTGCCGAACGTCGTCGAGGGTCAGGCGCGATATCAGCCATCGTGGTCGCCTGACGATTCGCAGATCGTCTACTGGGCCAATCGCGCAGGACGATTGAGAGAAGGCAACTATCGGGTGGCGTTGGACGGATCGGGCGGACCCCGTCTACCTCGGATCGTTCAAGCGCAGCAACAGGTGGCCGGGAGCGGGGCCCAAGGCGCCATGAACGGGGCGGGTCGCAGATCGCCGAGGCCTCTGCGGCGATCTGCGAGTGGGCGAGGTCTGACGAGCCGTTGACGTCGCCGCGCGGCCACGCCTTTACCGGCGGCAGCGTGGCTGTTCCTTTCGGCGCTGGTGCTTCTAGCCGGCGGGAGGCGAATCTTCCACGGGCTACCTGCCGCCCGGATCTGCTGACGGCTCGTCTTCCGTCGGCATCGCACGTTCCCTCACTCGTTGGGGGGATACTACGTCAAGGTGTCTTGCCTTATCGTGGGCAACTAAATACGAGCGAGGTGGGTCATGGGACGCTCTAGTTCGAGTGCAGCACTGGTTGCTATTCTGGGACTCGCCGCGGTTTCGGGAGCCGTCGCGAGCACGACCGGCTTGCAGTTCGTTGGCGGGTGTCCTGAAGCAATAGAGGTGGAGCCCTGCGGCCACGACGGCAACCCGACAGTCGAGAATGTTTCCGCAATTCTCGGCGCCGACGTAGTGTCGAAGGCTTCGGGATTCGCGTACACGATTGATTCCGGGAGTGGGGACCTGAATGGTACTTGGTCGGTAACAGATCCTTCGATCACCCACCTTGCGTTCAAAGCTGACGGCTACTTCATCCTTGGTGAAATAGTGCCCTCGTATACGCTGGGCTCGTCCGAACATTGGAGTACCGATATCCACGAGTGGGGCGTGATTACCACCGTCTTTTGCCCAGCAGCGATATGTGGCGATTCGGGCCGATATTACACGCTCGCTGATTTCACCAATGGTGGAACCAATCCCGCTGGCATCTCACACGTCGACGCCTTCTCGGTGGTTCCGTTGCCCGCGGCTGCATGGCTGTTCGGCACGGCGCTGCTTGGACTCTTTGGGCTGCAGCGTGTCTTGGGCAGTGAGCGGCTCAGATTCGCCTAACCTCCCGAACATTGCCGGTCGCTGCAAGTCCGCATTGCCGTCGACCGGCCTCCCCGGGCGGCCGTCTTCTCGTCACTCAGTAGTGTATCGCTCGAGGATTGGCTGACAAATCGCCAACGAAGGTCTGGAAAGCTCTGCGCCCGCCTAGCTCGCTGAGGATCCCGCCGAACGCCGCGAGTGGCGTTCTCCACAGCGCGTGGCACAGCGATCGTGAGGCCACGCACATCGGCAGCAGGTGCACGACGGGGCTAATAGACTCTGCGCCATGGGCCAAGGATTCGGCATGACGAGGAAGACGGCGCTCATCACAGGCATCACCGGCCAGGATGGGTCCTACCTGGCAGAGTTCCTGCTGGAGAAGGGATATCGGGTGCACGGCATCAAGCGCCGCAGCTCGCTCTTCAACACCGAGCGCATCGACCACCTCTATCAGGATCCGCACGCGCCGAATCCGCACACTCATGCTCCACTACGGCGATCTCACCGACAGCTCGAACCTCTTCCGAATCATGAACGAGGTAAAGCCGGACGAGATCTACAACCTCGGCGCTCAGTCGCACGTCGCCGTGTCGTTCGAAGTCGCCGGAGTACACGGCCGACGTGGATGCCCTCGGCGCGCTGCGCCTGCTCGAGGCCATCCGCTTCCTCGGCCTGGAGAAGACCAGCCCGCTTCTACCAGGCGTCGACCTCGGAGCTCTTCGGCATGGTGCAGGAAACGCCCGCAGCGGGAGACCACGCCGTTCCATCCGCGCTCGCCCTACGCGGTGGCCAAGCTGTACGCCTACTGGATCACCGTGAACTACCGCGAAGGCCTATGGCATGTACGCCTGCAACGGCATGCTGTTCAATCACGAGTCGCCGCGTCCGCGGCGAGACCTTCGTGACGCGCAAGATCACCCGCGGCCTCGCCAACATCGCCCTCGGCCTCGAGTCTTGCCTGTTCCTCGGCAACCTCGCCGCCCGGCGCGACTGGGGACACGCCCGCGACTACGTGCGAATGCAGTGGATGATGCTCCAGCAGGACGAGGCCCGAGGACTTCGTCATCGCCACCGGCCGGCAGATCTCGGTACGCGAGTTCGTCGAGCTGGCCGCCGGCTACGCCGGCATCACGCTGTCGTTCGGCGGCGACGGTGCCGACGAGGTGGGCACCGTCACGGCGGTGGATCGTGGATCCGCGGCGCCGGCGGTGAGGCCGGCGACGTCATCGTCCGGCGTCGATCCCCGCTACTTCCGGCCGGCCGAGGTGGAGACCCTGCTGGGCGATCCGAGCAAGGCGCAAACGCGGCTCGGCTGGCAGCCGGAGATCCGCTCGAAGCGATGTGGTCGAGGAGATGGTCGCAGTGCGACCTGGCGAAGGCGCGCCAGTACGCGCTGCTGAAAGAGCACGGCCACGCCGTCATCCTGCCATGACGGAGCGCTGAACGATCGAGCGGCGTGCGCATCTTCGTCGCCGGCCATCGCGGCATGGTGGGCTCCGCGATCGTCACGCCGCTCGCGGCGACGGCACTCGACGCTGATGCTCGTCACCCGGTCGCGAGCCGATCTCGACCTCGTCCGATCAGCGCCGAGGTCGATGCCTTCTTCGCCGCCGAGCGCACCGACAGGTCGTCTTCCTGGCCGCGGCCAAGGTCGGCGGCATTCGTCGCCAACGACACGCTATCCAGCCGAATTCATCCGCGACAATCTGGCGATCCAGAGCCAACGTCATCCACGCCGCCGCACCGAGCCGGCGTGCAGAAGCTGCTGTTTCTCGGCTCGTCCTGCATCTATCCGAAGCTCGCGCCGCAGCCGATGCGCGAGGACGCTCTGCTCACCGGCCCGCTCGAGCCGACCAACGAGCCGTACGCCATCGCCAAGATCGCCGGCATCAAGATGTGCGAGGCTTACACCGCCAGTACGGCACGCGACTACCGCAGCGTCATGCCCACCAACCTCTACGGCCCAGGCGACAACTTCCACCCGGAGAACAGCCACGTGATTCCGGCGCTGATCGCAACGCTTCCACCGGGCCAGGTCGGACGGCGCGCGAACCGTCGACGGTCTGGGGCTCCGGGCGCGCCCGCCGGGAATTCCTGCACGTGGACGACATGGCGGCGGCGTCGGTGCACGTCATGAACCTGCCGGATGACGTGTACCTGGCGCAGACCGCAGCCCATGCTGTCGCATATCAACGTCGGCACCGGCGAGGACGTGCCATCGGCGAGCTGGCGGAACTGGTTGCCCGCGTGGTCGGCTTTGAGGGGCGCATCGTCTTCGACACCTCCAAGCCCGACGGCACGCCGCGGAAGCTGCTGGACGTCGGCCGGCTGCACGCCACGGGCTGGCGCGCACGCACCGGGCTCGAGGAAGGGCTGAATCGCACGTATGAGTGGTACCTGGTCAACCCGCACCGGGGTAAGTCTCATGCTGGCACCGGCTCGGCGCCTGCAGACCACTTCAAGCTGACGATTCTTCATCGTTGTGAGTACCCTCGTATACGCGCTGGACTCGTCCGAGCAATGGAGTACGACTATCGACGAGTGAATCTGGTTATCACCGTCTATTGCCCAGCAGCGATCTGTGGCGAGTCGGGCTGATATTGCACACTCGACGATTTTCGCAATGATGGAGGCAATTCTCCGGCATCCCACACGTCGACGCCTTCTCGGTGGCTCCGTTGCCGCGGCTGCCTGGCCGTTCGGCTCTGCTCTGCCCGGGCCTTAGGCCTAAGCTAGTGGGTCTATGCGGTGAATTAGATAACGCACCGCGTGCGCGGCCGACAGCAGCAAGGATCGTTCTGGCATCTTTGGGCCCACTCGAACAGTTTCGCGCTCTCGCGGTTGTGCACTTGGATCTTTAGCTCATCGTGTTCGAATCAGGCGGCGGGATTAGCGACCTTGCCGTGGAGCCGTCGCTGCTAGTTGGGACCGAAATGATTCAGCACGCCTCGGAAGTCAGCGATGAAGTCTTGGAGTTCCGCGTCCGCTTCACCGATCGATGACTGGTCCGGCACCGGGGTGACCAGTCGGACGAGCGCTCCGTCTGTACGGCTGCGCGTCAAGGCATCCCAAAACAGATACACTTCACCAAATTTCATTCGTGAGAACACGTCCTCGTTGCTGAAACCAGTAGTAAAACAGTTCGCGCTCTTGCCCCTTGGAGATCACGACGCGGTTTATCGGAAGGACGGTGGCGAAGCTTACACCTGCGACAGAGTGCAGTGCGAGGCGCCGGCGGTGCTCAATGACCCAGCCGCTCCCTGGTAGACAGGAACGTGGCGAGTGTATGGAAGCGCCATTGCGTTGAGAGCCGTAGTAGGCGACGTAAAGGTTGACCGGCAGCGAATACCTCCGATTGCGGATCAATCAGCGACGACATATCCCGTCAGCTTCAGCTGCTTTAGCAGCGGCGTTTCGATGTGGCCCTCCTACCAAGCCAGTCCGCATGAAGCAATGGGAAAGCTGCGAAGTTCCTCTGGTGGGGGAACGATCTCCCCTGCGGCTGGCGAGGGTGTGCGTCACAAAGGTCAGGACCACGATTGCGACAGCAGCTGCAACCATTGGGGCGATTCGTATCATTGGGCTTCTGCTCAGCTTGAAAAAGCTTGCCGGTCGAGTGGGATGTGCAGATCCAAGAGATCCAAGGCGTGCCGCTCGATATGCACAGTCGACCCAGCAGCCAGACTTCTGCGGCGAGTATGCACAAGACAGATCGAAACACCGCCACCCCTCAAACGCATGTAAAAAGCCGTCGGCCATGGACGCGCCCAGCGTCCACGAGTATCCGCAATACAGGCAATTCGTACGCTGTTCATCAGAATTGCGATCGGTGCAGCTGAAGCGAATAGCAGCAGGCGCTGCCAAAGCGGTCCCTTGTAGAAGGTATCGCAATGAGAAAGGCGAAACTCGTCAGCGGAAAAGAGGTAACGGAGCCCGCTGCAAGCATCGGCGACCTGCAGCTGATACCCGCCCAAGTCGATGACGTTTCCTTGCATGAAGACGCTGATGCAGATCAACCGGAGCAGGTGCACGCCATGTCTGACGAGGTCAACTGCAGGCTTTGCGATAGATTCGCGTATAAGAAATTTGGAAGAGGAACCAGGAATACCGAAGTACGCTAGCGGTGCCCACAAATCGGCAGCGCCGCGGACTCCAAATGCGGCCACGACAAGCCCGATGACGAGCAGCAGGAAACCGATATCGAACTTACCGCATCTAGCGCTGAGCTCACCTACCAGCATGAGGGTGAACGTCTGCAACTGCGCATAGTGCGCCGTCCACGAGGGCTTTAGGGAAGAATGAAGTAGTGCGGGCAATCTTTGCCCACCAAAAATCCAACAACGAACGGAACGAGACAGCTGTAGCTGTATTCTGGACGGTCAATTCCGGACCATTTCACGGAGCGAGTCCTGCGGCAAATACCCCGGCGCTTCCCGTTGCGATCAGGAAGACGCAAGGCAGCAAGTGGTGGGTGCGACGGGCTGGCCGTGGATAGCAGCCATTCGTCTAGAATAGGGATTCGCGACGGGCGGCGTACCCCCAGTCGGGTGATATAAACTGAACGGATCGTGCTCGGTGCTTGCCGGCGCACTTACCGCTAATTGCGCGGTGAAACCTCCAACTGGGCCGATTCCTCTCAAAATACCTCGGTCGGGTGATGGCCGTTGATCGTACACGGCAGTAACTTGGCATTCCTGCTGGAAAAGGGGGAGTCAGATTTTGAACCGTAATCCATTTCTATTTGTGGCGTTAATCGCACTCGGAACGGCCAGTAATGCGGTGGAAGCGGCGACCATCACGGGCGATGGTACTAGCGGGACTTTCGGCGCGACCATTACTGACAACGGTGATGGTTCGGGCTTCTCGTTCGGCGGGTCAATATTTCAGAACTCGGGGCTGACCTCTATAACTCACAACTTTCTTTTTTCAGTTGATTCCGGTCCGGCATCAGCGGCTCTTGCCACGGCGGAATTTGACGCTCCTAGTATTACTGGCATCAATATCACGGACGTCGCCATAGATGGCTCCACGGTAGGCGGATTCGACCCCTTATCGCCGCTCAATCTCCTGAGTGTCTCGGGCTTGGCCACCGGGAGTCATACGTTAACAATTCAGGCAACGCGAGTTGCTGGCGCGATATCATCGTACGCGGGGACCATGAACGTGGTTCCGCTGCCGGCTGCTTTGTGGCTGCTGGGCACGGCATTGGCGGGGTTGTTCGTCATCGGCACGCGGCGGCAGCACATTAGGCTCAGCGGCGCTTGTAGGTGGTGACGAGAGGGCTCGTGCGCCGACATTACTGCAATCGTAATCCATCGCCCGGGCTTTCGATGCGATTCTGCTATGTACTGAGGGCGGCGCAGATCACCGTCTCCTGACCGGCCCATGAACTCGCGACCCCGCTGCGATCTACGGCGATGAATGGCCGACAGCTTTGGCGGTGCCGTGGCCTCGGACTTGCTGCGATTCGCACTTCAAACGGCGCGACTGGTGGTCACTCATCAACTCATCAACCACTGCATCGAACGCCTCGGGCTCGAGGCTTTGCTCGACAAGCTCGTCCCGATCACCGGTCGGCGCAGTCCCCCATGCACGAGCGCTGCGTGTGCTGATGCGCTCGATCATCGTCTAGCGTGAGCCGATCTACCGTCAGCAGGAGGTGGTTGGTGGGTCTCTGGCAATCTGCTGCCCTCGACCGAGGGCTGGCCGGTGGTGTGTGTCTGGAGCACGTTACTCACCCTCCATCAGCGGAATGAGTTGGTCAGGCCTGCCCCACGTGCGATTCACCCATGCGGGGGATTCATACCGTTGCAATCCTGCTCTAGATTGAATGCTCGGCGCCAGTTGCAGAGCCTTGAAGGCGGTGGGGGACATGGAGGGAGGTGACGCACAAAGCGGTGCCGAACGTCAGCGAAAATCTACGGAATGTAGTACCGGGCGGGACAATGGGTTGCCGTCTGAAGCAACCGGTCGTCACGCCCTGCTTTGACGTTTTGGAGGTTCCAGTCGACTGCGTGACCCTGCGAGAGGCGGCGGATCGAATATTGATATGGGCCGATGATGACCGTGGTAGGTACGTTTGTGTGCGCGACGCGCACGGGATTGTTCAGGCCCAGGACGACTGCCAGCTCATGAGCGCTCACAATCACGCTGACATGGTGACCCCTGATGGCGTTCCGCTGGTGTGGATCGGGAAGGCGCTGGGCCTGGCCGTTGAGCGTACGTGCGGCCCAGAGTTAATGCTGGAGGTGTGCAAACTGTCCATCCCAGCTGGCCGTTCGCACTATTTCTACGGCGGTAGAGAAGGCGTTGCTGAGAAGCTGACCGAGGAGCTTGCTAAGCAATTCCGGCCTCGCGTATCGCTGGATGTGAATGTCCCCCCTTTGCGGAAGCATCATCTGCGATTGATGAAGATGCCGCGCAACGTATCCGCGACAGTGGAGCAGACGTAGTTTGGGTGGGACTATCCACTCCAAAGCAGGAGCTGTGGATGCAGGCGCATGCGAATCAGCTGAGCGCAACATTGGTTGGCGTGGGAGCTGCATTCGACGTTCATGCTGGTCTCATTTCTCGAGCTCCAGGCTGGATGCAGGAGGCGGGGCTGGAGTGGCTCTATCGACTTGCTTGCGAACCACGTAGGCTGTGGAAGCGGTACATTGGTGTGGTTCCGCGCTTTCTGTACCACCTGCATCTCTTCGTGCGCCGCCAGATCAGCTTCCGCATTGACGGCGAGGTGCGCTGCACGACTGCTCGCATTGTTGGTGATGCGCAAAGTTCGCGGGAGCAGATCCTCGATGCCGGACATTTCGCGCATCGCGAGCATCCCGCCATAGAGTACCAGGCATCTGTCAGAGGGTGGCGGGGTCAGGCGGCGCATGTGGACGATCAGCAGCGTGCACTTCCGTCGACTGCTTAGACACTCGAGTTGGGCGATGGACATCCGGGCGTGCGTTCCTTG
>CAWGGV010000005.1:0-110390 GCA_963822255.1 uncultured Gammaproteobacteria bacterium | reverse complement strand
TGAAGGCGCAGGGGCCGCCGATGGAACTGGTCGTCGCGAAGGCGCCGTTGCCGGGATTCCAGACCGCCTCGATGGTGACGGCGCCGGGCGTCTCGCCGGCCAACGGGTGCAGGCCGGACCAGAACGCGGGATCGAGCGTCAGGTCCGGCTCCCCTCCCGAACCGGAACCATCGGGCCCGGCGCGCTGCGTCATTGACATTGGCGGGCGATTCCCCGACCAATCCGCCTCACGTCCCGCCCGGACCGGCCGCCGAGCGGAGCGTTTTTCGTTCACGGCCGGACTGAGGAGAACCTGAGGTGATTTCGCCCGTCCTTCCGACCTATGCGCGGGCACCGCTCTCCTTCGTGGAGGGCGAGGGCCCCTGGCTGACGACGACACAGGAGAGCTTTACCTCGATCTCGGCGCCGGCATCGCGGTGAACGCGCTGGGCCATGCCAACCCGCGCCTCGTGGCGGCGCTGGAGGCGCAGGCGCGAAGTCTGTGGCACATCTCGAACCTCTACCGAATCCCGAACCAGGAGAGGCTGGCGGAGATGCTGGTCGACGCGACCTTCGCCGACACGGTGTTCTTCACCAACTCCGGGCCCGAGGCGATGGAGTGCGCGATCAAGATGGCGCGCAAGCACTTCTCAGCCAAGGGCCAGCCGGAGCGGAACCGGATCGTGACCTTCGAGGGCGTCGTTCCACGGGCGGACGCTGGGGACATCTCGGCCGCCGGCGGCGAGAAGCTGACCAAGGGCTTCGGGCCGCTGCTGCCCGGCTTCGACCATGTGCCCTTCGGCGACCACGAGGCGCTGAAGGCCGCGATCGGTCCGAGAAGACGGCGGCGATCGTGCATCGAGCCGATCCAGGGCGAGGGCGGCATCCGCCCCGTGCCGCAGCAATGCCTGCGCGGCCTGCGGGACCTGTGCGACGAGACAGGGCATCCTGCTGATCTTCGACGAGATCCAGTGCGGCATGGGCCGGACCGGCCGGCTCTTCGCGCATGAATGGGCGGGGGTGACGCCGGACATCATGGCGGTGGCCAAGGGCATCGGCGGCGGCTTCCCGCTGGGCGCCTGCCTCGCGACCGAGCGGCGCCGCCGCGGGCATGGCCGCCGGCACCCATGGCTCCACCTATGGCGGCAACCCGCTGGCCTGCGCCGTGGGCGTCGCGGTGATGGAGGTGATGCTGGCCGACGGCTTCCTCGAGCAGGTGCGCGCGCAGCGCGGGCGGCCTGCGGCAGAGGCTCGAGGGGCTCGTCGCCGCCCATCCGCGAGGTGTTCGAGGAGGTCCGCGGCGAGGGGCTGATGATGGGGCTGAAGTGCAAGGCGCACCAACACCGCCGCTTTGCGGCGGCGGGCTACGACGCGAGGCTGCTGACCGTGCCGGCGGGCGACAACGTGGTGCGCCTGCTGCCGCCGCTGAACGTGTCCGAGGAGGAGATCGGCGAGGGCGTGCGGCGGCTCGACGCGGCCGCGCGCGGTCGGGCGGGCGGGGCGGGCATGAGGCATTTCCTCGACCTCGACCAGGTCGCGCCGGACCGAGCTGCGCGGCGATCATCGACGACGCCGCGCGGGTCAAGGACGCGCGCGCGCGGGGCGGCCGCAAGGGGCGCCGGACGACGAGCAGCCGCTCGCCGGCCGCGTCGTGGCGCTGATCTTCGAGAAGCCGTCCACCCGGACCCGCGTCTCCTTCGATGTCGGCATCCGCCAGATGGGCGGGAGACGATGGTGCTGTCGGGCTCGGAGCTGCAGCTCGGGCATGGGGAGACGGTGGGCGACACCGGGCGCGTGCTCTCGCGCTACGTGGACGCCATCATGATCCGCACCTTCGAGGCCGCGACGCTGGAGGAGATGGCCGAGGCTGCCTCGGTCCCGGTCGTCAACGGGCTCACCAACCGCTCCCATCCCTGCCAGATCATGGCGGACGTGATGACCTTCGAGGAGCATCGCGGCCCGATCGCGCGGGCGGCAGCATGGTCTGGTCGGGCGACGGCAACAATGTCTGCGCGAGCTGCATCCAGCGGCCGGCCGCCTTTGGCTTCGACCTGGTCTTCACGGGTCCCGAGACGCTGGAGCCCGGACCCGCGATCGTCGCCGCGGCGCGTGCCGCCGGCGGGCGCGTCCGCATCGAGCGCGACCCCGCGACGGCGGTCGACGGGCGCCGACCGGTCGTGACCGACACCTGGCTGTCGATGCACGACGACGCAACGGCGCGGGAGCGGCGGCACAACCAGCTGCGCCCCTATCAGGTGACGGAACGCTGATGGCCGCCGCCGGGCGCGACGCGATCTTCCTGCACTGCCTGCCCGCCCATCGCGACGAGGAGGTCGACGGGCGCCGTGTTCATGGACGGCCCGCACTCGGTTGTCTTCGACGAGGCGGAAAACCGCCTGCATGTCCAGAAGGCGATCCTGCGCTGGTGCCTCTCCGAAAGCTGAGGCCAATCCCACGGAGAGAAGGCGCTCCCTGGCGGAGCGCCTTTTCTTTCGATGTGAGGAACTTTTCCGGCCCTTTCCCGGACGCGATGGCGCGAGGCCGCGGGCCTTTCCATAACCTCGCCGGGTTTCGCGGAAAATGGAAAAGCCTTTGTTAAAATTGGTTAATGCGCACCCTGCTTCTTGTTCAACGCTTGGCCCGGACGTCGGTGGCCTCACTCTTGAGAGCGGTGTGGGGCGCGCGGGCGGCGTAATTCGCGCGTCAGCTTGAACAAGCGTACTTTTGATACGGAGACGGCAATGAAAGCCAGCAAGACCTTTGCGACACTGACTCCTCTGGCCGCGGCGGGGCGTCCTCCTCGCGGGGATTGCGGACCCGGCCTCGGCCCTCGCCATCCGGCTCTCGGACGATACGGGCGCCTCGTTCACCGTGCAGGACAACGGCGTGGGGGATGACCTCGCGACGGACGGGTTCATCCAGTACAACAGCACCGGAGGCTCGGTCTTCGACGACTAGGGCACGGTCGTCGCCGAGGGATCGGCCTGCGTGGTCGATTGTCCGCGGATCAACGGGCAGCTCACCGCCGGGAACAGCGGGGGAGATGCGTTCCTCACGCTCGAGATCACCGAGACCGATCTGACGCTCATGCCCGGGATGTGGCGCGGCCAGCACTCGCTCAGCGGCGTGGCCGACGGGTCGCTGATGATCGAGGCGTTCTGGGATGCGGGCAACGGCGAGTTCGCCAAGACCAATTCCATCGGCGGGCCGTTCGCGTTCGCGAACCAGCCGGGCTTCGAATCCTTTTCCAAGGATCTGTTCGACACCGAGATGGGCTCCAACCCGTTCTCGATGACGACCGTGATCACCTTCAACCATCCCGACGCGGGGCTGAGCTCGCGCGCGAGCTCCTCGGCCGCGCTGAGCGCCGTGCCTCTGCCGGCGGCGCTGCCGCTGCTGGGCGCCGCCGCGGGGATCTTCGGCATCGCCGGGTTCCGCCGCCGCGGGTGAAGACGCAGGCTTCGGCAGGAGTCCTCAGGCGCCGGCGGTTCTTCCGCCGGCGCTTTTGCATCCCGGGCGTCGGCGCCGCTTGACCCGGCCGGGGGCGGCCTATAGATCGGCGGCGCTGGAGGGGCGTAGCTCAGTTGGTAGAGCATCGGTCTCCAAAACCGAGGGCCGTGGGTTCGAGTCCCTCCGCCCCTGCCAGCGAAGCCCCCGCTTTCGTCGCGCCGACCGGCGCCGGATGCGGGCCGGGAAGGAGGCGCAGATGGCGCGGACCAATCCGTTGCAGTTCGTCCAGCAGGTCCGGGCCGAGGCCGCGAAGGTCGTGTGGCCGACCCGCAAGGAAACCGTGGTCTCGCCGATTGGAAGACCTTCGAGCTGGTGCGGCGCAATGCCGCCGACCTGCCGCGGGACATTCTCCAGCAGGCGTTCGCGTTGCCGCGGCCGGGCAAGGATGGCAAGAGCATCGGCTCCGCCGGGCTGGCGGATGGCGGCACGGCGCTCATCACGGTCACGCAGGTACAGGATGGTCAGGTGGATGCGCTCACCGAGTCGGAGCTGAACGGCATACGCACGTTCCTCGCCGAACCGTGCTTCGCGTCTCGACTTCGCGGCCTTCTTCGAGACCGTCCGCGCCGAGGCCACCATCAAGCGCGCCAACGAGTCCTGACGGTGTACGCAGTGCGGCCGCCTTGCGGCGGCGCTGGCGCGTTCTGCCGGCTACTCGGCCAGGACGTTCACGTAGATCAGCAGCATCTGCCCCGGGATGCAGGTACTTTCGGGTATCGAGCTTGTTCCAGTGCACCAGATCCCGGACCGCCACGTTGAACTTGCTGGCGATGGCGGATAGCGAGTCTCCCCGGCGAACGCCGTAGCTCACCTTGCGCACCACGTCGTCCCGAGCAGCCACCGGAAGGTGTACGGGCGTCGCGCCGGGAACGCTCAGCCGCCGGCCCACCCGCAGCACTTCGTCCGGACCGATCTGGTTCACCTTCACCAATGTCGCGACGGAGACGCCGTGCCGATGGGCGATGGCCCACAATGAATCGCCCGGCTGCACCTCGTAGTCTCCCTTGGCCTGACGGCGCGCCACCGGATAGTCGGCGACAGCTTGTCCCGACTTCGGTATCAGCAACGGGTGGCCGGCACGGATGCGGTCGCCGCGCAGGCGATTGACCCGCCGTAGCGTAGCGATGTCCGTGTGATAACGGTGAGCGATGCCGCTCAAGGTGTCGCCACTGGCGACCTCGATGCGCAGCCACTGGACCCGTTGATCCTCCGGAATGGCGCTGAGCCGCGCCTGGGCGATGTCGGCCAGGTCGACGGGCACGTTGAGCTGGTTCGGCCCCCGCGGCGGTGTTGCCCACTGATTGAGGGCCGGATTCCATTCGTAGATCGCATCCAGAGATATATCGAGCGCCTGCGCCGCCTTCATCAGGTCGAATTGCCCTCCCGTATCCACGGTGACGAAGGCGGGTTGAGGAAGCAGCTTCGGCAGTGTCAGGCCGTAGGCCTCCGGGTTCTCCACCGCGGCGGCCACCGCCAGAAGCCGGGGTACGTAGGTGCTGGTCTCTCGTGGAAGGTGCAGAGCGAAGAACGAGGTGTCGTCGCCGCGGGCCCGGCGCAGCGCACGGCGCACGTTGCCCTCGCCGGCATTGTAGCCCGCCAGCGCCAGGTACCAGTCGCCCAGGCGCTGGTGCAGATGCTCCAGGTAGTCGAGGGCCGCGTTGGTGGCGAGCACGGGGTCTCGGCGTCCGTCGATCCACCAGTTTCTGGGTAGGCCGAAACGTTTGGCGGTGGCCGGAATGAACTGCCACAGGCCTGCCGCACCGCCGTGGGAGAATGCGTAGGGGTCCAAGGCGCTCTCGACGATGGGCAGCAGAGCCAGCTCGCCCGGCAGGCCGCGGCGGGAGACCTCGGCATGTATGTACGGCAGATACCGCTGCAGGCGGTCCTGGAGGTCAAGCAGATACTGAGGGTGCCGTTGCAGCCAGTGAAGCTCCTGGCGAACCCGTTGCTGCTTTACCGCGTGATCGAGGGTGAAGCTGCCGCGGATGTCGGCCCATAGATCGGGCGGCGGGGGGATCACCCGGTGCGCGATCCAGGGCACGCCGACCGGCTCGACGAGCAGGGCCACCGGCGCCGCCGGCGGCTCGGCCGACGGCTCTGTGTCATTGCCGGAAACGCTCGCACAGGCGGCCAGCAGCGCAAGAGCACCGAGTGCTGCGAACGCGGCTCGCAGCAGGCGTTTACGGGCGGCGCCTGCGGCACCGCGAGAGGGAGAGGTTGCTCTCATGTTGCCCTGCCGTCAGAATCGTTTCGGGGTACTGTGCGGTAAGTGTAGTAGGTTGGCAAACTCTCCGTCCAAACGGCTCGCCCAGTGGCTGTCCAGTCCGCAGGCGGGCAGGCTTCTCACTGAGGAGGCCGACTATCTGTACGAGGCCGCCAGACGCTTCCATGGCGACAGCCTGCTGTGGGTAGGATGCCATGAGGAGATCGCCCGGACCGTGCGCGGGTGCATGGTTCGCAACCGTCTGTTCGGTAGTCAGGTGCCGGGCAAGACGCCGGAGGATCTGTCGAGCCTGTGCTGCGCGCTGGAGGCCCTGCCGCTGCCCAACAACAGCCTCGACGCCATGGTTCTGCACCATGCCCTGGAGGTCTCTGCGGACGCTCGCAGCGGCCTGCGGGAAGCGGCGCGGGTGTTGGTGCCCGGCGGGCGGCTGGTGGTCTGTGCCTTCAATCCACTCAGCCTCTGGGGAGCGCGCTGCCTGTACGGCCGGATGCGGCAGGATGCATTTCAGGGGCTGAGGCTCATGACGACGTTCCGGCTGTTGGACTGGCTGGCCCTGCTGGGCTTCGAGCTTCAGGGCGGCGTCCACTACCTGTCATATAACTTGCCGTTTTCCGCAAAAGCCGGCGACGCGGCACCGGGCCGCGCGGAGCGATTCATGCGCCGGCTGCGGCCGCCGATAGGCGGCGTGTATCTGATCTCGGTGGTCAAGCAGGCGGCCGCGGTCAGACCGCACTGGCGCTCCACCGCGATGAAGCGTGCCAACCTGGTGCCGTCGGCTTACCCCAAGTCCGCCGTCAGCCGGACCCCGGCCACGGTGCTGCGGCTCAGCGATTGGAAGGACCTTGAACGCGGCCGTTGAGATCTTCACCGACGGTGCCTGTCGCGGCAATCCCGGTCCCGGGGGGTGGGCGGCGGTGCTCCGTCACGGCGGCCGCGAGAAGGTGATCAGCGGCGCAGAGGCCCACACCACCAACAACCGAATGGAGCTGATGGCCGCCATCGAGGGCCTCTCTGCGCTGAAGCGGCGGTCGCGGGTGGCGTTGACCACCGACTCCCAGTATCTTCGCCTGGGCGTCCGCCAGTGGATGGTCAACTGGAAGCGCAACGGCTGGCGCACGTCCAGCCGGCAGCCGGTGAAGAATCGGGATCTCTGGGAGCGTCTGGACGCGCTGCAACAGAACCACGACATCGAATGGCACTGGGTGAAGGGTCACAGCGGTCATCCGGAAAACGAACGCGCCGATCGAGAGGCCAACAAGGCCATCGACGCCCTGGAGGCCCGCCGCCAGGCGTGACGACGAGCGCCCGGTCAGGAGGGGGAACTCCAGAGCAGTGAGACAGATCGTTCTGGATACCGAGACCACGGGTCTCGAGGTCGGTCAGGGCCACAGGATCATCGAGATCGGCGGCGTCGAAATCATCGACCGCCGGCTCACCGGTCGGCACTTTCACAAGTACGTCAACCCCGAGCGGCACATCGACGACGGCGCGTTCGAGGTGCACGGCATCAGCCAGGACTTCCTGGCTGACAAGCCGCGTTTTGCCGAGGTCGCGGAGGAGTTCCTCGCTTTCGTCCGCGGCGCCGAGCTCATCATCCACAACGCGCCATTCGACGTGGCGTTCCTCGACGCGGAGCTCGCGAGGTTGGACGGCGAGTTGTGCGTCGGCCGTATCTGCCGGATCACCGACTCGTTGGCCATGGCGCGGCACAAGCATCCCGGGCAGAAGAACAGTCTGGACGCCCTTTGCCGCCGCTACCAGGTGGACAATTCGGCCCGCGAACTGCATGGCGCGCTGCTCGACGCGGAGATTCTCGCCGACGTCTATCTGTCCATGACCGGTGGTCAGACCCTGCTGTTCGGCGCCGGCAACGACGGCGACTCGGCCGCCGAAGCGCGCGCGGAGCAGGGGTCGAGCGGGCGGTGCTCGGCGTCGAGCGTCCGGCTCTGCGGGTGATCCGCGCCACGCGGAAGAAGTCGCGGCCCACGAACGCATGCTCGACCTGCTCGAACATCGCGCGCCGCAGGGCAGCCTCTGGCGGCGGGAGATGGCCTCGGTTGCCGCGTCCTGACCTCGGGCGCGGGCGAACGGTCCGGAACGATGTGGTATGGTCCGCGCGACGAAGCAGTGGATTCCGTAGCGCATGTGGCCCTTAGACCCTGATGGTTTCGAGCCGGACGTCCGGCCCGGCGACCACGTCGACCACGTCGAGAGCTGGATATTCCTGATCATGGACGGCGAGATCGCCTGCATTTCGGAGCAGGGCGTCCCCCGTCCCGTCACCGGCGACGAATTGCGCTGGCTGGACGTGGAGTCCACTCACGCCATTACCTCGGCCAATGGCGCGGGCGCGGCTGCTTCGCGGTCGAGGCCGACGGCCGTCTGCCGGAAGGTTATGCACGCTCGCCGGGCTGCGCGCGTGGCTCGGCCGGGTCGAACCGGCCGTGTTCTACCTGGCCGGACGCGCCAAACAGGTCGTCGAATGGCACGCCACTCACCGCTATTGCGGAGCCTGCGGCACGCCCACGGAGGATCATCCCGCAGGATAGGGCGAAGCTCTGCCCGGAGTGCGGGCTGGTCAACTATCCGCGCCTGTCGCCCAGCATCATCGTGCTGGTGACCCGCGGCGACGAGATGCTGCTGGCGCGCAACGCCAACTGGCCCACCAACATGTACAGCACGCTCGCCGGGTTCGTCGAGCCGGGCGAGTCCATCGAGCAGACCGTGCATCGGGAGGTGGCCGAGGAGGTCGGGCTCAAGGTGAAGAACCTGCGCTATCTGGGCAGCCAGAGCTGGCCGTTTCCCAACTCGCTGATGCTGGGATTCCACGCGGAGTACGATTCCGGCGACATTGTCTGCCAGGAAGGAGAGATCGCCGACGCCCGCTGGTTCCGCCACGACGATCTGCCCAACGTGCCGCCCGGCACGGCCATCTCCCGCTGGCTCATCGACGCGTTCATCGAGCAGGTGCGGACGTAGACGCCGGGGGGAGCGACCTCCCGGTCGCGATCCGGAGCCTGCGAGGCAGCCGTGTGCTAGAAGAAGATCGCGACCGGGAGGTCGCTCCCACAGAGGTCGCTCGCACAGCGCTACTCCGTCGGCGTCACCGGCAGGCTCGGGCTCTGGAACATGGCCATGAGGGCGAACGCCCACATCAGGTAACCGTCGCTCTTGAAGCGACCCTCCATGAACGCATCGAAAGCGTCACCGCGGCCGGACAGCAGCGCCCACGCGGTATCCACGTCCTCGAACATGAACGTGGCGTCCGGCACTGGCGTCGGCGACCTCGAAGTCCAGGACGCCATCGGCCACCCGGAAGGTCAGGGAGTCGCCGTCGACGGTGATGCGAAAGACCGCGTCCAGCCGCGCTGCTGCCGCCGGATTGAAGCTTTCCGTCAGGTGCCGAGCCAGAGATCGAAGTGCCACGGCGGACATGACACACGTAACCGGTGAAGAGATCAAGCGCACCGAGCGCGCCATGCGCTCGCTGCTGCCCGGGTGGACGGCCTTCGTATGCATCCAGTAGAGTAGCCGGCTCACTCGTGCGGGCGCTCCATGGAATACCTGTACCACTACCTGCTGTTCCTGGCCGAGACGGTCACGGTGGTGGCGGCGCTGATCGTAGTGATCGCCAGCCTCGCGTCGTTCGGCATGCGCAGACAGCAACAGCAATCCGGACATCTGGAAGTCCGCAAGCTCAACGACTACTTTTCCGACCTCAAGCTTTCAGTGCAGGAAGCGATGCTGCCGGCTGCTGCCGTGCGCAAGCAGCGCAAGCGCGAGAGCAAAGAGGCGCGCAAGGTCGCGAAGAAAGAGGCGAAGGCCATCAAGCACAGCGATGGCGCCGCTGGCCGGCGGCGCGTCTTCGTGCTGGACTTCGTCGGCGACCTGCAGGCCTCCCAGGTCGACCGGCTGCGCCACGAGATTACCGCGGTGCTCGCCAATGCCCGCGAGCACGACGAGGTGCTGTTGCGCCTGGAGAGCCCGGGCGGGCTGGTGCACGGCTACGGCCTCGCGGCGTCGCAGCTCGACCGCATCCGCCGCCGTGGTGTGTCCCTGGTGGTGGCCGTGGACAAGGTGGCCGCCAGCGGTGGCTATCTGATGGCGGTGGTGGCCAACCGGATTCTCGCCGCGCCGTTCGCCGTGCTGGGTTCCATCGGGGTGATTGCGCAGATCCCCAACGTCCACCGGCTGCTCAAGCGTCATGACGTGGATGTCGAGGTGCTCACCGCCGGCCGCTACAAGCGCACTTTAACGGTGCTGGGTGAGAACACCGAAGAAGGCCGGCGCAAATTCATCGAAGAGCTCGAGGACGTCCACCGTCTGTTCAAGGACTACGTGGGCGCTCACCGGTCCGAGATCGACCTGGAGGCGGTGGCGACGGGCGAGACCTGGTACGGCCAGCATGCGGTGGACATGAAACTGGTCGACGAGATTGCCACCAGCGACGATTACCTGGTGTCCCACAGCGAGGACGCTGATCTCTACGAGGTTCATTGGGTGGAGCACAAGCGACCGATCGAGCGTCTGCTGGCCCACGTCGAGTCCAGCGTCGACCGCACTGCCGGCCGCTGGCTGGAACGCATATCACAATGGAGAGGAGGCGTATGACCAGCTATCGCGCTCTACTGGTGGAAAAGACCGACGACGGCTTTGTCCGGCGAGTGGTGGATCGCAATGTCGACGAGCTGCCCGAAGGCGACGTGCTCGTCGAGGTGCGCTACTCGTCCCTGAACTATAAAGATGCGCTCTCCGCCACCGGCAACCCCGGCGTCACCCGCACCTTTCCCCATACGCCCGGTATCGATGCGGCCGGCGTCGTGCTGGAATCCTCGAGCGGCGGCTTCCGCACCGGCGACGAGGTGATCGTCATCGGCTACGACCTCGGCATGAACACGCCCGGCGGGTTCGGCCAGCGCATTCGTGTGCCGGCCGGCTGGGTGGTGGCGAAGCCGGACGGCCTCTCCCTGCACCAGTCCATGGTCCTCGGCACCGCAGGTTTCACGGCGGCGCTCTGCGTCGACAAGCTCGAGCAGGCGGGAATGGCCCCGGACGGCGGCCCCGTGCTGGTCACCGGGGCCACGGGTGGTGTCGGCTCGGTGGCGGTGATGCTGCTCGCGCGACTCGGCTACCAGGTCGCGGCGGTGACCGGCAAGGCCGAGCAGCACGACTTCCTCCGGGATCTCGGCGCCAGCGAATTCCTGACCCGGGAAGAGGCACGGCAGGGCGGCGAGCGGCCGCTCCTGAAGGAACGCTGGGGCGGCGTGGTGGACACAGTGGGCGGCGAGATTCTGTTCAACGCCGTGAAGAGCCTGCGTTACGGGTGCAGCCTGGCAGCCTGTGGTCTGGTGGACTCGCCGCAGATCCCCGCCACCGTGCTGCCGTTCATTTTGCGCAACGTCAACCTGCTGGGGGTCGACTCGGTGGAGTTGCCGCTGGCCCGCAAGGCCGAGGTATGGGCCAAGCTGGCCGGGCCCTGGAAACTCGATGGCATCGAGAAGCTCGAACAGTCACTGACCTTCGATACCCTGTCGGATGCCATCGACCGGATCCTCGCCGGCAGCATGGTCGGCCGCGGCGTCCTCGACCTGAGGGCGTAGCCGCTCACTGGGTGGGGCTACTCCTTTTGTGGGAGCGACCTCCTGGTCGCGATAGTTTGAAGGATCGCGACCAGGAGGTCGCTCCCAAGCCCAGCTCACAGCTCCAGCTCACAGCTCCAGCTCACAGCTCCAGCTCACAGCTCCAGCTCACAGCTTCAGTCCCGCCGCAGCCGGCTCGACACGGCGATCGGGCTCGGATAGCGGAAGATGACGGCATAGGTAGAGAGCACCAGGGTGAGCACGGTGGCGGCCTGGATCACGTACGCGGCGCCGTTCCCGAGCAGCGGTGAGCCCGCCGCCACGTAAGTGAGAAGCAGCGAGAACTCCGATGCCTGGCCGAGCCGGAAGCCGCTCTCCCAGGCGGTGCGCGGCGTCTCTCCCTGCCAGCGGAGCAGCGCTGCGAACACCACTGGCTTCAGCACCACCACGGCGAAGGCGAGCGCCACCACCGGAAGCACCATGCGTCCCATGAGGCCGATGTCGAGGTCGGCGCCCACCGAGAAGAAGAACAGCACCAGGAAGAAATCCCTGAGCGGACGCAGGCTCTCGGCGATGTACTGAGAGATCGGGCTGGTGGCCAGCGCCACCCCGCCGACGAAGGCGCCGATCTCGAAGGAGAGCCCGGCATAGGAGGCGAGGCTGGCGAGCCCAAGGCACCAGCCCAGCGCCAGCAGAAAGATGAACTCGTGAAACGCGTCGAACCGGCGGATCAGCGGCAGCACGCCCCAGCGCACGCCGGCGAAGGCCACCGCCACCAGCACCGGCAGCAGCGCCAGCACCATGGCGAGACTCTTCAAGGTGGCGCCCAGCGTTTCTCCCTGGCCGGCCAGCAGGATCAGCGCCAGGATCGCCAGCAGGTCCTGAATCAGCAGCAGGCTCACCACGATCTCGCCGATGTGGCGGTGGTGGAGCACGGTCACCGGCAGCAGCTTGATGCCGACGATGGTGCTCGAGAACGTAATAGCGATGCCGGTGATCGCGGCTTCGGAGTGGCGGAAGCCGAATCCCAGCATCAGCAGGTAGCCGGCGGCGAAGAATGCCACGCTGCTGGTGACGGCGATGGCGAGACCTTCGCCGAGCATGTTTCGGAGCTTGCCCGGCTGCAGGTCCAGCCCCACCAGGAACAGCAGAAAGATGATGCCGATCTGGGCGATGTCGGAGAGGAGAGCCGAATCCGACACCAGTTGCAGCCCGTGCGGACCGAGGATGCAGCCCACGGCAATGTAGGCGACCAGCAGGGGCTGACGGGTGTACAGAGCCGCGGTGGCCAGCACGGCGGCACCGGTGAAGATCAGAAAGAAGGACTCGATGATTCCGGAGATTGCCCACCTCGTCGGCGTCGGCGAAACGCAACCGGCCTTGGGGAGCGAAGCTTGATGGCAATCCGGTCGGGGCGCAAGGCGCCGCTTGCGCCGGGACGACCGCCGGCGGATCTGCTAGACTTCGCGCCGGCCGGGCGCCGCCCCCGCTGGGTGCCGGCCGTGGTCGTCATCAGGCGCCATTGCGGTGCCAGCAGGAGGAGTAGCCGTGTCCGGTGCTGACAAGACCCCCGAACAACTCGCCGACGAGGACAGCCGAGCCGACGTCAAGGCCATCGCCATCATCTTCGTCTGTTTCGTCCTGGGGGCGATCTTTTTCGTGTCCGGGTGGACGTTCTGAGACAGCACGCTCTGGTCCCGGCGCCTGCCTGAGCTGATCAACCGTCCCGCATCACCGGCCGCAGGATGCTCCGCGCCGCGTCCATGCTGATGCCCTTGCGTCTGGCGTAGTCTTCCACCTGGTCGTTGGCGATCTTGCCGATGCCGAAGTATTTCGACTCGGGGTGAGAAAAGTACCACCCGGAGACCGAGGCCGCCGGCATCATCGCGAAGCTCTCGGTGAGCTGTATGCCGGTGTTCGGAGTGGCCTCGAGCAGACGGAAAAGGGTGCTCTTCTCGCTGTGCTCGGGACAGGCGGGATATCCCGGGGCGGGACGGATGCCCTGGTAGCGCTCGCGAATCAGCTCGTCGTTGCCCAGGTGCTCGTCAGCGGCGTAACCCCAGTAGCGGATGCGCGTTTCGCGGTGCAGGTACTCGGCGAACGCTTCCGCCATTCGGTCCGCCAGCGCCTTGATCATGATGGCGGAGTAGTCGTCGTTCGGGTACCGCTCGAGCACCGTGTCGATGCCGATGCCGGCGGTGACTGCAAATGCCCCCACGTAGTCGGGCACCTGCGTCGGAGCGACGAAGTCGGCGAGGCTGAGATTGGGCTGCCCCTCCGGCTTGACGGTCTGCTGGCGCAGGTGGTGCAGGCGAGCGATCTCCACCGTGCGATCCTCGTCTTCGTAGACCGCCAGGTCCTCGTCGCCCACCCGGTTGCAGGGCCACAAGCCGACCACCCCGTGTGCTTCCAGGGTCCCGTCGCTGATCAGCGTGTCCAGCATGGCGCGGGCATCGTCGAACAGCGATCGCGCGGCCTCGCCGACCACCTCGTCATCGAGGATCTTCGGGTACTTGCCGGCCAGCTCCCAGGTCATGAAGAACGGCGTCCAGTCGATGTAGGGCACCAGCGCCTGCAGCGGTAGACGCCGGATCACGTGCACGCCCGGTTCCCGCGGCCGCGGCGGCTGATAGCGCTCCCAGTCCCACACCAACGCGTTCGCCCGCGCCTGCTCCAGGGTCAGCAGCTCGCGCTTCGATGTGCGCGCCGCGCTGCGCTCGCGAACGGCCGCGTACTCCTCGCGGATCTTGCCGGTGAAGGCCGGCCGCTGCTCCGCGGACACGAGCTGCGACGTCACGCCGACACTGCGCGAGGCGTCGGCCACGTACACCACCGGGCCGGCCTGATAGGCCGGCTCGATCTTCACGGCGGTATGGGCTTTGGAGGTGGTGGCGCCGCCGATCAACAGCGGCAGTTCGAATCCCTGGCGCTGCATCTCGGCGGCCACGTTCACCATTTCGTCGAGGGATGGAGTGATCAGGCCCGAAAGACCGATCACGTCGGCCCGCTGCTCTCTGGCCGTCGTAAGGATCTTCTCCATGGGCACCATGACGCCCAGGTCGATGACCTCGTAGTTGTTGCACTGGAGCACCACGCCGACGATGTTCTTGCCGATGTCGTGGACGTCGCCTTTCACCGTCGCCATGACGATCCTGCCCTTGGCCTTGCGGCCCGGACCTTTCTCCGCTTCGATGAAGGGGATGAGGTGGGCCACCGCCTGCTTCATGACGCGGGCGCTCTTCACCACCTGGGGCAGAAACATCTTGCCGGCGCCGAACAGATCGCCGACCACGTTCATGCCGTCCATGAGCGGGCCTTCGATCACGTCGATGGGGTGCCCGGCAGCCAGCCGGGCCTCCTCGGTGTCCTCGATGATGTACTTGTTGATGCCCTTGACCAGGGAATGAGAAAGCCGCTCGTTCACCGGGGCATCGCGCCACGACAGATCTTCGCCGCTCTGACGCTGCCCCTGGCCGGCGTAGGATTCGGTCGCCGCGAGCAGGCGCTCAGTGGCGTCCTCGCGGCGGTTCAACACCAGATCCTCCACCCGTTCGCGCAGATCCCGGGGGATCTCCTCGTAAATGGCGAGTTGCCCGGCGTTGACGATGCCCATGGTGAGCCCGGCCTCGATGGCGTGATACAGGAACACCGCGTGGATGGCTTCCCGAATGGGGTTGTTACCGCGAAACGAGAACGACACGTTGCTGACGCCGCCGGACGTGTGCGCGCCTGGCAGGTTGTCGCGGATCCAGCGGCAGGCGGCGATGAAATCCGCTGCGTAGTTCCTGTGCTCGTCGATGCCCGTGCCGATGGCGAATATGTTCGGATCGAAGATGACGTCCTCGGGTGCCATCCCGACGTCGTCCGTCAGGATGCGGTAGGCGCGGGCGCAGATGTCCGTCTTGCGCTGCAAGGTATCCGCCTGGCCTTCCTCGTCGAAGGCCATGACCACCACGGCGGCGCCGTAGGCCCGACACTTGCTGGCGGCCGCGACGAAGGCCTCCTCGCCTTCCTTGAGCGACAGCGAGTTCACCACCGGCTTGCCCTGGATGCAGCGCAGGCCCGCCTCGATCACCTCCCATCTGGAGGAGTCCACCATGAATGGCACCCGCGCGATGTCGGGCTCCGAGGCCAGCAGGTTCAGAAACCGCACCATGGCGGCCTCGCTGTCCAGCATGCCTTCATCCATGTTGACGTCGATGATCTGGGCGCCGTTGTCGACCTGCTGGCGCGCCACCGCCAGTGCCTCCTCGTACTCGCCGTCGCGGATCAGCCGCGCGAAGCGTGCGGAGCCGGTGACGTTAGTGCGCTCGCCCACGTTGACGAACAATGAGCTGTCGTCGATCACCAGCGGCTCGAGCCCGGCGAGCCGAAGCGCGGTGGGCGGAGCCTCGAAGCGTCGGGGGACGAGGGTCTGCACGGCGTCGCAAATGGCGGCGATGTGCTCGGGCGTGGTGCCGCAGCAGCCGCCCACCATGTTCACCAGCCCGGAACGGGCGAACTCGCCCAGGGCGGCGGCCATGGACGTCGGCGTGTCGTCGTACTCGCCGAACGCGTTCGGCATCCCCGCGTTCGGGTGCACGCTGACGAAGGTGTCGGCGACCCGGCCGAGTTGGGCCACGTAAGGACGCAGCTGGTCCGCGCCGAGAGCGCAGTTCAGACCTACCGCGAACGGCCGAGCGTGCCGCAACGAGTACCAGAATGCCTCCACCGTCTGGCCGGACAGGGTGCGGCCGCTGGCGTCGGTGATGGTGCCTGAGATCATCACCGGCACCTGGTAGCCCACTTCCCGGGACAGCAGGTCCAGGGCCCAGACGGCGGCCTTGGCGTTCAGGGTGTCGAAGATGGTTTCCAGCAGGATGAAATCGGCGCCGTGGGCCATCAGCGCGCGCGCCGCTTCCAGGTAGTTGTCGGCCAGCTCGCCGAAGCTGGTATGGCGCCGGCCCGGATCGTTGACGTCGGGTGACAGGCTCGCGGTGCGGTTCGTTGGTCCGATGACACCGGCCACGAAGCGGGGACGCCCGGCGCTGCTGAACTCGTCCGCGGCGGCACGGGCGGCACGGGCGGCGGCGGCGTTGATCTCCACCACCCGGTCTTCCAGCGCATAGTCCGACTGGGCGATGCGGGTGGAGGTGAAGCTGTTGGTCTTGACGATGTCCGCGCCGGCGGCCAGGTAGCGCCGGTGGGCATCGCGCACCACATCGGGACAGGTGAGGCAAAGCACGTCGTGATTACCGACCAGCGCGCAGGGGTGGTCGGCCAGCTCTGCGCCCCGGTAGGCGTGCTCGGTGAGCTTCAGGCCCTGCAGCAAGGTGCCGTAGGCGCCGTCGAGGACGAGGATTCGCTGGTTCAGCGCCTGCTCGAGACGCTGGCGCGATGTGGAGAGTGGAGATTCCGGCATGAGACTCCCGATGTCGGCGGTTGATCCAGATCGACCGCATAGTCTAAGGACGGCCTGAGTGAATTCAATTGAAGTCGGGACGCCGCAACGTGAGTGAATTTCATGGACGAGACGTGCTCGTGCACCCGCCGGATTGCTCCCCATGTCGACATCGGCTAGCATACCCGACCAAATTAGTCGGAATTAGCGGGCCCTCATGATCGAAATATCCGATGCCGCCCAGGCGTACCTCCGGGACCTGTTGTCGAAGCAGGATGAATCCGACGTCGGTATTCGTGTGTTCGTGGCCCAGCCGGGCACGCCGCACGCCGAGACCTGCATCGCCTACTGTCGGCCGGGGGAAGAGCAGGAAGGCGACATCCCCGTAGCCTACGAAGGCTTCACCGCCTGGTTCGAGGAGCGCAGCGCGCCCTATCTGGACGAGGCCGTGGTGGACTTTCAGGAAGACCGCATGGGCGGCCAGCTCACCATCAAGGCGCCCAATGCCCGGGTGCCCAGGGTGGGTCCGGACGCCCCCCTCGAGGACCGCATCAACTACGTGCTCTACAACGAGATCAATCCCGGTCTCGCTGCCCACGGCGGCATGGTCAGCCTGGTGGAGGTGGTGGAGGACGACATTGCGGTGCTCCAGTTCGGCGGCGGTTGCCAGGGCTGCGCGGCGGTGGACATCACCCTGAAGAACGGCGTGGAGCGTGCGCTGCTCGAGCAGGTTCCCGACCTGCGCGGCATCCGCGACGTCACCGACCACACTCACACCGAGAACGCGTACTACCAGTAACGCGCTCCGCCCTGTAGGAGCGACCATGTGGGAGCGACCATGTGGGAGCGACCTCCCGGTCGCGATCGCGGCCAGGAGGCCGCTCCCACAGAGAGGCCGGATCGCGGCCAGGAGGCCGCTCCCACAGAGAGGCCGGATCGCGGCCAGGAGGCCGCTCCCACAGAGAGGCCGGATCGCGGCCGGGAGGCCGCTCCCACACCCACAAGCCTATGCCGTCACCGGCGCCGCGCGTTCCCGCAGCCTCGAACGCAAGGATTCCGCCAGGTCCACGAGCAAGGCCTCGGTGGCCTCCCAGCCGATGCAGGCATCGGTGATCGACACCCCGTAGCGCAGTGACCCCGGGTCCGTCAGAGGCTGGCTGCCTTCGTGCAGGTGGCTCTCGATCATGAGACCGATGATGGAGTCGTTGCCGTCCAGAATCTGATCCCGCACCGAGCGCGCAACCTCCGGCTGGCGCCGGTGGTCCTTGCGGGAATTGGCGTGGCTGCAGTCCACCATTATGTTCGGCTCTCCCGGCAGCTTCGCCAGGGCCGCTTCGCAGGCGGCGATGCTTTCCGCGTCGTAGTTGGGTCCGCCGGTTCCGCCCCGGAGCACCACGTGGCGTGCCGGTTGCCGCGAGTGTGCAGCACGGACACCTGGCCGGCGGGATTGATGCCGAGAAAACGGTGGGGACTCGCCACCGACTGCATGGCGTTGATCGCCACGTCGAGAGAGCCGTCGGTGCCGTTCTTGAAACCGACCGCCGAAGAGAGGCCCGACGCCATCTCCCGGTGGGTCTGGGACTCCGTGGTGCGGGCGCCGATGGCGGACCAGGCGATGAGATCCTGCAGGTACTGGGGGGTAATCGGATCCAGCGCCTCCGTGGACAGCGGCAGCCTCAGCTCCGCAAGATCCAGAAGCAGCCGCCGTGCCAGACACAACCCGTCGTCGATACGAAACGTGTCGTCCAGGTACGGATCGTTGATCAGCCCCTTCCAGCCCACCGTGCTGCGGGGCTTTTCGAAGTAAACGCGCATCACCAGCAGCAGGCTGTGCCCGACCCGGTCCGAGAGCGCCTGCAACCGCTCGGCGTACTCCCGGGCGGCGTCCACGTCGTGGATGGAACAGGGGCCGATGACCACCAGCAGCCGGTGGTCGCGTCGGGACAGAATGTCGCGCACGGCTTCCCGGGCGTGCTGGACCGACTCCCGGACCGTCTCGGTGGCCGGCCACCGCGCCTTCAGCTCTTCCGGCGTAATGAGAACCCGGTGGGACTCGATGTTGAGATTTTCCAGCCGCCCGTGGAGGTGGTGGGTGCGCTGGCTCGGCTCGGCGTCGCCGTGGTCGTTCATGTCAATGGCTCCTCGTCACGTTCGGTGGCCGGGGCCAATAAAAAACCCCGGGGGGCGGTCTGCCTCGCGGGGTTTTCGTCCGGAGGCAGCCTGCGCTGCCTTCGAACCGGGTTCGGGGCAACGCTAACTCGAAAAAAAGAAATAGCCTGCCCACCGCCGTCGCGCCGTCGTGCGGGTGGTCAGGAGACTGTCGAGTTGCGTTGCGGCGATACCGTTCATGGCTCGCGATGTTACCCGAGGCGCTGGCGGATGCAAAGCGGGCTCACTACCGGGCGATCAAGCAGCCGCCTCGCCCGGTAGTGGGCGAGGCCGCGAGGCTATAGAATGCGCGGCCTCTCAGGTTGCGGAGCAGCAGGTCGCCTCCCCATGAGCGCGAACACACCAGGAGCCGGAAAGGCCGGCACCGTCGGTTTCGTGAGTCTCGGATGCCCCAAGGCTCTGGTCGACTCGGAGCAGATTCTCACCCGGCTCGTGGGCGACGGGTACCGGACCGTGGACCGTTACGAGGAGGCCGACGTGGTGGTGGTGAACACCTGCGGGTTCATCGACGCAGCCGTGGCCGAATCGCTGGAAACCATCGAAGAAGCCCTGGGTGCCAACGGCCGGGTCATCGTCACCGGCTGTCTGGGCGCCGACGGCCGCCTCCTCCGTGAGCGTTTTCCGGGGCTGCTGTCCATATCCGGGCCCCAGGATGCCGACACGGTGGTCGACGCCGTGCACCGCCACGTGCCCGCAGCGGCGCCGGCGGCGGCAGATCTGGAAGCGCTCATGGGCCCGGCGGGGGTCAAGCTCACGCCGCCTCACTACGCGTATCTGAAGATCGCGGAAGGATGCAATCACAGCTGCGCGTTCTGCGTGATCCCGCGGATGCGCGGGAAGCTCCGCTCGAGACCCATCGATCACGTGTTAGCCGAGGCGGAGAAGCTGGCCGAGGCCGGCGTGCAGGAAGTCATGGTCATTGCCCAGGACACCAGCGCTTACGGGGTGGACCTGCGTTACCGCTCCGTCGACCACGGCGGCCGTCCGCTGCGCACCGACCTGGAGACCTTGTGCCGGGAGCTCGGGCGGATGATTCCCTGGGTTCGCCTGCACTACGTCTATCCGTACCCTCACGTGGACCGCCTGCTGCCGATCATGGCCGAAGGGCTGGTGCTGCCATATCTCGATGTGCCGCTGCAGCACGCCGACCCGGACATCCTCCGCGTCATGCGCCGGCCGGCGGCGGTGGAGAACACCTTGCGTCGCCTCGAGGCATGGCGGCAGATCTGCCCTGACATCGTGGTGCGCAGCACCTTCATCGTCGGTTTTCCCGGCGAGACCGACGCGTCTTTCGCCCGGCTGCTCGATTTTCTGGACGAGGCGCAGCTCGACCGGGTGGGCTGCTTCACCTATTCCGACGTGGACGGTGCCGCCGCCAATGGTCTGGCCGACCCGGTGCCCGAGCCCGTGAAGCTCGACCGCCAGGAGCGCCTCATGGAAGTGCAGGCGTCCATCAGCGAAGCGAAGCTCGCGAATCAGGTCGGTCGGGACATCGAGGTGCTGGTGGACCGCTGGGAGAACGGCCGCGCGATCGCCCGCAGCCGCGGCGACGCGCCGGACATCGATGGCGTAGTACACGTTACCGGCGCGGCCGGCCTCAGGCCCGGTGACCGCGCCTGGGTGCGGGTGACCGGGGCGGACAGCTACGACCTGGAAGCAGAATACATAGGCTCCGCAGTCGAACTGACCTCGGCAATTCAACTAGAATAGGCGTTTGCGCGGGTGAGGAATTGAACCGATGTGGTATCTGATTGAGGACTTCTTCGACCAGAGTCTGGTAATGAAGCTGTTCATCGGCTGGGGGTGGCTGTCCATCCTCATCATGGTGTGCAGCTTCATCGGCGCGTTCTTCGACTGACGGCGGCGTCACGACGGTGTGGCTCTCGTCGCTGCAGTCGGAGCAGCGCAAGGCTCTGCTGGGGCTCGCGCACAATGTCATCGTGTCCGATGGGCTGCTCGATCCGAACGAGGAGGGCATGCTCGACCAGTTCAAGCGAGAGATGGAGCTTCACCCCTCCGTCGAGTCCGAGTACCTGGAGCTCGATGGCATCGAACGGGTCTTCGATACCCGCAAGGCCCGCGTCATCGCGCTGTTGAACCTGCTGCGTCTCAGCTATGCCGACGGCGCCTTCGAGGTCGAGGAGGAATGCCTGCTCAAGGAGATCAGCCGGACGTTCGAGGTGACGGACGACGAGTTCCTGCTGCTGGACAACTGGGTGAGGCGGCTGCTGGCTCTGGAGGAGGAAGCGCGCGCGCTCATGTCGGGGTAGCCGGCCGCCGGTTACGCGCTCTTCCCGGAACGTTCGAGCGTCGATTCCAGAAGGGCGAGGGTCTGCTCTACCTGGGCCCGGTCGTGCTGCAGCTCCGAGGTGAGGCGGAACAGGATGCCACTGCGGTATCGGCCAGCCTGGCGCACGCAGTTGTGCACGACCCCCACGAGATTGTTCAGCCGTATTCGCCGCAGTGCAGGGACAGATAGACGACCCGATCCTTGGTCAGCGGCGAATCGGTATGAACGGCGATGCCATGGCGACTGAAGTCCACCGCGTCAGCCGCGATTGCGCCGAGACGCCCTTTGGGGCGGAGGGCGACCGCGATCTCGGCACCACCGAGCCGACGTGTACGACGGCGGTCTTCTGGTGAACGCGCGCTCATGACCAGCATGCTACCGCGGTACCCGCAGCTGCGACGTGATCGCGTTATCAGGGTTGCCGCGAACGACTGCGCGGCGTCGGCGAGTGCCCGTGCAGACTGGGAACTTTCCCGCTAATCCGAAGTTCTTCGGGCTAACGCTTTGAACGGCATGGGCAACCAACTTATGATGCGGCCAATGAGCGCCGCTCTGCAGGCACCGGCCCGGGAGGCCAATGGATCAAGCCGAGATCGAACGATGGTTGGAGGAACTGCGTATCGAGCATCGAGATCTCGACGGGGTAATTCGGCACCTCATCGAAACCCGGCACAGTGACACCATGCGCATCCAGCGCCTGAAGAAACGCAAGCTCAAGCTCAAGGACATGATGTCGAAGCTCGAAAGTGAGCTGATCCCGGATCTGGATGCCTGACCATCCGGCTCTTCCCATGACCAGCGCCGCCCGCCCACTCACCGTCGCCATCAGCTCCCGGGCGCTGTTCGACCTGACCGACAGCAACGCGCTCTTCGAGCGGGAAGGTCTGGAAGCCTACCGGCAATATCAGATCGATCACGAGGACGACGTGCTCGAGCCCGGCGAGGCGTTTCACTTCGTCAAAAAGTTGTTGAACATCAACGAGGTGCTCGGTAAGCCTCGGGTCGAAGTCATACTTCTGTCGCGGAATTCCGCCGACACCGGGCTGCGCATCTTCAACTCCATCAAGGCGTACGAGCTGGCGATCACCCGGGCGGCGTTCTGCGGCGGCGAGTCGCCCTACCGGTACATCCAGGCGTTCCGCTGCAGTCTGTTCCTGTCGACCCAGTCCGACGACGTGGCTCACGCCCTCGAGCACGGGGTGGCGGCGGCGACCCTGCTCGGCCGGAGCGCGGCCCCACGCGAGGTGGGGGACGATCTGCGGCTCGCGTTCGACGGCGATTCGGTGGTGTTCTCTGACGAGGCCGAGCAGGTTTTTCAGGAACGGGGCCTGGCGGCCTTCAGCGCCATGGAGGCCGCCGCGGCGAGCCGCCCGCTGGAGGGTGGCCCGTTCAAGGACTTTCTCGCGGCCCTTCACCACCTGCAGCGGGAGTTTGCCGGCCAGCACTGTCCCATCCGCACCGCCCTGGTCACCGCCCGGGGGGCGCCGGCTCACGAGCGGGTGATCCGCACTCTGCGTGCCTGGGACGTCCGGCTCGACGAATCGCTGTTCCTCGGCGGCATGGACAAGACCGAGTTCCTGCGAGCCTTCGGCGCCGACGTGTTCTTCGACGATCAGAGTCAGCACTGCGAACGGGCCAGCGTCCACGTAGCGGCCGGTCACGTACCTCACGGCATCGTCAATCGCGACAGATAAGTTATACTTGGTGCCGCTCTTATAACTCGCGAGGCGTCTCGCGGGCGGGAGCCGGATGAGCAGTCGCGGCGCATTGGGGGGAATCAGGAGATCGCTCTGCGCTGGCCGTCCGAGTCGCAATTGCCTGGAGCGCGACCGTGTTTGATGAAGGCGATCGGGGGAACCGTTCTAGATGAAGCTTCAACAGCTCCGATACATCTGGGAAGTCGCCCACCACGATCTGAACGTCTCGGCCACGGCTCAGAGTCTGTTCACGTCGCAGCCGGGTATCAGTAAGCAGATCCGTCTGCTCGAAGACGAGCTCGGGGTGGAGATCTTCGCCCGCAGCGGCAAGCACCTCACCCACGTCACCACGGTGGGCGACACCATCATCCACATGGCGGGGCAGATCCTTCGGGAAGTCGAGGCCATCAAGCAAGTGGCCCAGGAGTTCAGCGACGAGAAGCAGGGGAGCCTGTCCATCGCCACGACCCACACCCAGGCGCGCTACGCCCTGCCCGAGGTCATCAACGACTTCCGCAGCCGCTACCCTGACGTGGTGCTGCACATGAACCAGGGCTCTCCCATGCAGATCGCAGAGCTGGCGGCAAACGGCGGAGTGGACTTCGCCATCGCCACGGAAGGGCTCGAGCTCTTCCAGGATCTGGTCATGATGCCTTGTTACGCGTGGAACCGGTGCGTGGTGGTGCCGCAAGGCCATCGTCTGATCGACAAGGCGCGCGGCAACCCGGGCCTCAGTCTCGCCGACGTGGCGGCCGAGCCCATCGTCACGTACGTGTTCGGCTTCACCGGCCGTTCCCGCCTGGACGAGGCCTTTTCGTCCGCCGGCCTCGCGCCCCACGTGGTGCTGACCGCCACCGACACCGACGTCATAAAAACCTACGTCCGGCTGGGCCTGGGGGTCGGCATCATCGCCCGCATGGCGCTGGACGCTGACAAGGACGCGGATCTGGTGCCGCTGGACGCTTCGCATCTGTTTCAGCCCAGCGTCACCCACATCGGCTTCCGCAAGGGCACCTTCCTGCGGCGCTATATGTACGACTTCATCGAGCGGTTCGCCCCGCACCTGAACCGGGATCAGGTGGATGCGGCGGTGACCTGCGCCACGCGGCTGGAGCGCGAGGCGCTGTTCGCGGGCCTCGAGCTGCCCGTCAAGTGAGTCGGAGGTTGTCTTGAACGTACTGTGTCTGGACCTGGAAGGCGTGCTGATCCCGGAGATCTGGCAGGCGGTGGCCGCCCATACGGGCATTGCCGAGCTGACCCGGACCACCCGTGACATTCCCGTCTACGACGATCTGATGGAGATGCGGCTCGGCGTGCTGCGCGATCACGATCTGCCGCTCAGCACCATTCAGCGCGTCATCGATGACATCGAACCGCTGGCCGGCGCGCCGGAATTCCTCGGCTGGGCGCGGCAGCAGTACCAGGTCGCCATCGTCTCGGACACGTTCTACCAGTTCGCCATGCCGCTGATGGCCAAGCTCGGCTGGCCGACCTTGCTCTGTCACAAGCTGGTAATCGAAGACGATCGCATCGTCGACTATGTCATTCGACAACCGGATCCCAAGCGTCGCTCGGTGCAGGCATTCCGCTCGCTCGACTATCGGGTGCTGGCGGCCGGTGACTCCTACAACGACGTATCGATGCTCGAGGAGGCCGACGCCGGCTTCTTCTTCTGCGCGCCGGACAACGTCCGCGCCGAGTTCCCGCAGTACCCGTTTGCCGCCGACTACCACGCCCTGATGCGTCTGCTCGAGGCGGCCGGATAGCGGCATCGCCCGGGCTCAGAGCTTCAGGACGCGCAGATCCGGATCCGGCGCGCTGCGCGCCCAGAAATAGTCGAATTGCTCCAGCAGGCGGCGGGCCTGCACCGGATCGCGCAGATTCACCAGCACCGAGTAGTCGCGGTAGTCGGGCATGAAGAAGGTGCCCTGGTGGTCCCACGTGACGAAGCTCACCTCGCCGGGCGGCAGCTCTTCGGCGATCTTCCGGATCTCGATGCGGCTGTCGAGGCGCCGGGCCAGCTCTACCAGCCGGTGGCCGCGGGCGACGATCAGGCTCGACTCGGCAATGAGTACGCGTACCGCGGCGGACGGGCTGCTGCGGGCAAAGCGGGACAAGGCTTCCACCACGGGAGGCTGGTCGTAGAGCGCGTGGTCGAGCGCCTGGCTGTAAATGGCCAGGCGGCGGCGGGGCATCTCGAGGCAACGGAGCAGGCCGAGCAGGCAGTCGGTCTCGCCCTGGTACTGCTCGAGCCGCGATTCCGGCACGGCCTCGGTCGTCGGCGGGCTGCTCCTCACCGTCGGAACGTCGACTCCGCCAGTCGCCTGAAACGGAATCGGCAGCTCGAGTTCCATGGCCCGGTGCGGAATGCCGGCTTCCATGAACTCGCCGCCGACGGGCAGAAAGCCGCCCTTGCGGTAGAAGTCCGTGGCATGGGTCTGAGCGTGCAGGTGAACGCGGGTGAAGCCCCGACGCTTCGCCTCCTCGACCACCTCGGTGAGCAGACGTCGCCCGAGACCGGTTCCGCGGTGAGATGGTAGCACCGCCATGCGACCGATCTGGCCGGACGGCAGCAACCGCGCACACCCCACCGCCTGGCCGGCCTCGGTGAGGGCAAGAAAGTGCGTGGAAACGTCGTCCTCGTCATCCCATTCCAACTCCCGGGGCACGCGCTGCTCGTCGATGAAGACGATCTCGCGCACTCGGCGAAGCTGGTCGCGGTGAGTGTCCCAGGGAACGCAGACGACATGGACCTTCACTATCCGCGATCCCGCGCCAGCCGCGCGGCGAGCCCCAGGTACGCCGCCGGCGTCAGGGCCTCGAGCTCGCGGCGGGCCGCCTCGGGCAGCGCCAGGGACTCCAGCACCCGGGCATACAGCTCCGCGTCGAGCCGGCGGCCGCGAGTGGCCTTCTTCAACTGCTCGTAGGGCTCTGCCATGCCGTGCTTGCGCATGACGGTCTGCACTGCTTCCGCGAGGACCTCCCAGCTCTCTTCCAGGTCGTGGGCGATGGCGGTCTCGTTCACCTCGAGCCTCGACAAGCCTTTGCACGTGGCCTGATAGGCCACCAGGCAATGGCCCAGCGCCGAGCCGACGTTGCGAAGCACCGTGGAGTCGGAGAGGTCCCGTTGCCACCGCGATACCGGCAGCTTGTCGGCCATGTGGGCGAGCAGAGCGTTGGCGACGCCTACGTTGCCCTCCGAGTTCTCGAAGTCGATGGGGTTGACCTTGTGGGGCATGGTGGACGAGCCGGTTTCGCCTTCCACCTTGCGGCTCCTGAAGTAGTCGATGGCGATATAGCTCCAGACGTCCCGGTCGAAGTCCAGCAGCACCTGGTTGAACCGCATCAACGCGTGAAACAGCTCTGCCAGGTAGTCGTGGGGCTCTATCTGAGTGGTGTGCCGGTTGGGCGCCAGACCCAGATCCGCTACGAAACCGTCCGTCAGCGCGATCCAGTCCAGCTCCGGGTACGCGGCCACGTGGGCGTTGAAGTTGCCCACGGCGCCGTTCATCTTGCCGAGCATGGCGGCGCCCGCGATCTGCTGCCGCTGGCGGCCGAGGCGGCTCGCGAAGTTTCGCAGCTCCTTGCCGAGGGTCGTGGGCGAGGCGGCTTGGCCGTGGGTGCGCGAGAGCATCGGCCGGTCGGCATGGGCTTCCGCGAGAGACTCGATGGCGGAGATCAGCCGTCCCATCTCCGGGAGCAGAATAGCATCACGGGCATCGCGCAGCATCAGCGCGTAGGCCAGGTTGTTGATGTCCTCCGACGTACAGGCGAAGTGAACGAACTCCACGTGGGGCGCCAGACCGTCGATGGCGGCGATGCGCTCCTTGACGTAGTACTCCACCGCCTTGACGTCGTGGTTGGTGGTGCGCTCGATGTCCTTGATCCGCCCGGCCGCGGCGACGTCGAAATCGCCGGCCACCGCGAGCACGGCCTCGCGCTGGCGGGACGACAGAGCGGGCAGCTCCGGAATGTCGGTCGCCGCGGCAAGGTGGGCGAACCATCGGCACTCGACCGCCACTCGATAACCCATCAGGCCGAATTCGCTGGCGATGGGAGCCAGGCTCTCGATCTTCGACCGATAGCGACCGTCCAGGGCGCTGAGTGCTGTCAACGAATTCACAGGCTCTGTCACGGAGTTCCCGCAGTTCCCGATGGGTCGAGAGATCGCAAGGCTACCAGCAACGCCCGCCGGCGCAAGATCAAGTGCCAGCGTCGGCCGCCGAGCTGCTGCCACAACCACGCCAGCCGGACACCGGCGAGCAGCAGTGCACGTATGCGGTCCGCCACCGCTTCCTGGTTCAGCACGCGCGGCTCCCCGGTGACCTGGATACGCTTGCCCAGGGAGCTGATGGTCTGCTGGTAGATGCGGCTGAGCTGGCCTTCGTCGGGGTCGGCGGGATCCAGCGCATCCAACAGGCGCCCCAGCTTCTCGACCACCTGAGGGACGCCGGCAAGCAGGCGTGACAGCTCGATGAGCTGCAGCGTGTAGCGCAGGATCTGCGGCGCCCGCGAGCCGCCGGAGGACAAGGCGTCCTTGGCGGCCGAGATGCCCACCGAATAGTCGGCAGGGCGAGGGAATACCTCGTCCATGTCGATGGCATTGCGGGTCGGCACGCTCAGCAACAGCGCCCGGCGGGCACCTCCCGGCACCTCCCGGCCGTGGGCGACCTCGTGAACCAGCGCGGCGGCCTGGACCACGCCCGCCAGGGCCAGGGCGCGGTAATCCAGCCGCTCAGCCACAGCGGGCGCGAGGCGTAGCCGCCGCGGCCTTGCGCACGTGGAGCCCGTCGGCGCTTTCGATGAGCGCGCCTCCCAGGCAGACGTCGCCGTCGTAGAAGCACACGTACTGTCCCGGGGTGATGGCCCGCTGGGGCTCGTCGAAAACGACCCTCAGCTCATCGCCCTCGCGGCTGACGCGGCAGCTCTGGTCGGCCTGCCGGTAGCGCACCTTGGCCCGGCACTCGAGCGGGAAGCTCGGCTCCACCAGCCAGTTCGCCTCGCCGGCCGTCAGCCACCGGCCTTCCAGATCCCGGGGATCCTGGGTCACAACCAGCACGTTGCCGTCCATATCCTTGTCCGCCACGTACCACGCCGCCTCCGGATATCCGGCGCGGCCGCCGATGCCGAGCCCCTGGCGCTGGCCCAGGGTGTAGTAGGCGAGCCCCATGTGCTCGCCCAGCCAGGCGCCGCCGGTATCACGAATGGGGCCGGGGCAGGCCGGCAGATAGCGGGCGAGGAAGTCGCGGAATCGCCGCTCGCCGATGAAGCAGATGCCGGTGCTGTCCTTCTTGCGGTGGTTGTGCAGACCTTCCCGGGCGGCGATCTCCCGGACCTGGCGCTTGCTGAGACCGCCGAGCGGAAACAGGCAGCGGGCGAGTTGGGGGCGCGGCACGGCGTGCAGGAAGTAGGTCTGGTCCTTGCCGGCGTCGGCGGCTTTCTCCAGCCGGAAACAGCGCGCCTCCGGGTCCTCGGCGAGGACTCGAACGGGATCCTCGCCGCCGATCCGAACGCCGCGGGCATAATGCCCGGTGGCGATCAACTCGGCCCCCAGAGCCAGGGCGTAGTCGGCGAACTGTTTGAATTTGATCTCCCGGTTGCACAGCACGTCGGGATTCGGGGTCCGCCCTGCCGAGTACTCCGTCAGGAACCGCTCGAACACCTGGTCCCAGTATTCGGCAGCAAAGTTGGCGGTGTGCAGGGGAATGCCGAGCCGCTGGCACACCCGCTCCGCGTCGGCCAGGTCCTCCCGGGCGGTGCAGTACTCGGTGCCGTCGTCCTCGTCCCAGTTCTTCATGAACAGACCTTCGACGGCGTAGCCGGCGCGCAGCAGCAGCAGCGCGGCCACCGACGAGTCCACGCCGCCGGACATGCCGACGATGACGGTGGTTGCGGGAGCGCGGGTCATGGTGGGCATTCTACTGGCAGAGTGGGGTGGGGGCGATGTCGGGAGGGTGGGCGCGGGGCGGTTCCCGAGATCGCTGCCTCGGGGATCGCGTACAATGGGCGGCATGAGCCGACTCAGTCACGTGAACGAGGCCGGTGAGGCCAACATGGTCGACGTCTCGGGCAAGGGCGAGAGCGTTCGCATCGCCGTGGCCGAGGGCCAGGTACGAATGCGGGCCGAGACCCTGCGCGAGATCCTCGAAGGCGGCCTGCCGAAGGGCGACGTGCTGGCGGTGGCCAGGGTGGCGGGCATCCAGGGCGCCAAGCGCTGCGCGGAGCTCATTCCGCTGTGCCACCCATTGCCGCTCAGCAAGGTGGCCGTGGATTTCAGCGCCGCCGGTGAGGATTGCCTGCACATTCGCGCCGAGTGCCGGGTCACGGGCCGGACCGGCGTGGAGATGGAGGCGCTCACCGCCGTCAGCGTCGCCGCGTTGACCGTCTACGACATGTGCAAGGCGATGGATAAGGCAATGGTCATCGATCAGGTGCAGCTGGTCAGCAAAGCAGGCGGCCGAAGCGGCGACTGGTCGCGGGAGGCGCCGTGAACGTGCGGGTGCGATTCTTCGCCTCTCTGCGGGAGGCTGCGGGCACCGAGGAGCTACGCCTGGGCCTGCCGGATGGCGCCGGGTTCGACGCCTTGATGGAGGGGCTCGGCCGGGAGCTGGCGGCCAACGCGGTGGCCGCGCTGACGGCGGAGAACGTGCGTCTGGCGCGCAACCAGGAGCTGATTTCTCCGCCGTTCGCCCTGGCAGACGGCGACGAGCTGGCGTTTCTGCCACCGGTGACGGGAGGCTGAGCGTGCCGCCTGACATACACCTCGATGTGCGCGTTCAGGAGCAGGATTTCGACCTGGGGGCGGAATACGCGGCGCTGCGCCGACGGTTGCCGGCGCACACCGGCGCCATCGCCAGCTTCGTTGGGCTGGTCCGGGATCTGGCCCCGGGAGAGTCGTCGGGCCAGTCCCAGGTGCGGGGCCTGCACCTCGAGTACTATCCCGGGATGACCGAGCGCAGCATCAGGGCCATCGCCGAGCAGGCTGCGTCCCGTTGGCCGCTTCTCGATCTGGTGGTGATCCACCGAGTCGGCGATCTCGCCCCCGAGGCCCAGATCGTTTTCGTCCAGGTGGGCTCGTCGCACCGTGCCGCCGCGTTCGCGGCTTGCGAGTTCGTCATGGATTACCTGAAGACCGACGCGGTGTTCTGGAAGCGCGAAGACACCGACCGCGGCTCCCATTGGGTGGAAGCCACCAGCGACGACAGGAACCGGGTCAGCGGCTGGAACGACCCCGCCTGAACGGCCGAGCGCGTTCGGGGCGGCGCCACGCCTCCGGAACCGCGATCTCGTCCCACTCGCCCGGCTGCAATCCCTCGAGACCCACCGCGCCCACCCGCGCTCGGTGCAGGCGCAGTACCGGCAGGCCGACGGCGGCCAGCATTCGGCGGACCTGGCGATTTCGGCCGGTCGTGAGCACCACCTCGAGCCAGCAGGAGCGGGCGGCCCGATGGGAGGTCACGGGGGGCTCCCGTGGCGGCAGATCGGGCAGTGCGATTGCCCGGAGCGCTTCTGCCCGGGCCGGACCGTCCCGCAGCGGTACGCCGTGCCGCAAGCGTTCGGCCAGGGCGCTGACCTGCTCCGGAGCCGGCTGGCCCTCCACCTGAACCCAATACGTCTTGGCCAGCTTGTGGCGGGGATGGGAAATCCGCGCCTGCAGGGCGCCGTCGTCGGTGAGCAGCATCAGGCCCTCGGAATCGCGGTCGAGCCGACCAGCCGGGTACACGCCCGGCGCGTGGACGAAATCGCCGATGCAGGGCCGGTCGGGGTCGCGGAAGCGAGGCATCACGCCGAACGGCTTGTAGAATCGAATCAGCACGGGCGAAATTTCCGGCGACGGTCAGGAGACGACTGCCACATGTTATGATGGCGGCTCTCCACGGACCTCATTGACTTGCGACTTACGGAGTATTCGATGGCCTACCAGCACATCAAGGTGCCCGCCGGCGGCGAGAAGATCTCGGTGAACGCCGACAACTCTCTGAACGTTCCCGACAATCCGATCGTCCCATTCATCGAGGGCGACGGCATCGGTGTCGATATCACGCCGGTCATGAAGCGGGTAGTGGACGCTGCCGTGGAAAAGGCCTACGGCGGCAGCAAGAAAATCTACTGGATGGAGATCTTCTCCGGCGAGAAGTCCCTCGAGATCTACGGCGAAGACCAGTGGCTGCCGGCCGAGACCCTGGACGCCATGCGCGAATTCGTGGTGGGTATCAAAGGACCGATGACGACCCCGGTGGGGGGCGGCATCCGCTCGCTGAACGTGGCGCTGCGGCAGGAGCTGGACCTGTACGTGTGCCTGCGGCCGGTGCGCTGGTTCACCGGGGTGCCGAGCCCTGTGGTGCATCCCGAGAAGACCGACATGGTCATTTTCCGCGAGAACACAGAGGATATATACGCAGGCGTCGAGTGGGCGGCCGACTCCGAGGCGGCGGACAGACTCATCGCCTTCCTGCAGAACGAGATGGGCGTCAACAAGATCCGCTTTCCAGAGCATTGCGGCATCGGCATCAAGCCCGTGTCAGAGGAAGGCAGTAAGCGGCTGATCCGCAAAGCGTTGCAGTACTGCATCGACGAGGGCCGAAAGTCGCTGACCCTGGTGCACAAGGGGAACATCATGAAGTTCACCGAGGGCGCCTTCAAAGACTGGGGCTACGAGCTCGCCGTGGAAGAGTTCGGTGCGACCCCGCTCGACGGTGGCCCCTGGCACGAGATGAAAAACCCGCAGAGCGGCGAGCAGATCGTCATCAAGGACGTCATCGCCGACGCCATGCTGCAGCAGATTCTCACCCGGCCGGACGAATACGACGTCATCGCCACGATGAACCTGAACGGCGACTACCTGTCCGATGCTCTGGCTGCCCAGGTGGGTGGCATCGGCATCGCGCCGGGCGCCAACATCGGTGACGCCGTCGCGCTGTTCGAGGCTACCCACGGCACGGCGCCGAAGTACGCCGGGCAGGACAAGGTGAACCCCGGCTCGCTGATTCTGTCCGCTGAGATGATGCTGAAGCACCTCGGCTGGCGCGAAGCCGCCGACCTGGTGGTCAAGGGAATCGAAGGCGCCATCTCCGAGAAGAAGGTGACCTACGACTTCGAGCGCCTCATGAAAGGCGCTACGTTGCTCAAATGCTCGGAGTTCGGCGAAGCGATCGTCGCTAGGATGTAGAGCCGACCGGGTCGGAGTAAATGGCTGATGCGTCGACCTGCGCGTCGTGCGCATCAGTGCCATTGTCTTCCGAGCGGTCGTCCTGCCAACCCTCACCGCCGTGCGCATTGCCCTCCGCGCCCCGGATGTTGACGGCATGGGAACCCTTCGGCCCCTCCAGGACGTCGAACTCGACGTCCTGGCCGGCTTTCAAGGTTTTGTAGCCGTCCATCTGGATGGACGAGTAGTGCGCAAACAGATCCTCGCCGCCTTCTTCAGGCAGTATGAATCCATAACCCTTGGCGTTGTTGAACCACTTGACTTTGCCTGTCGCCATCGAGAGCGTCCCCCTTACGACCAGGAATTCCAGGCAACTCCCGCAACGGATTGGGAGGCAGCCGCCGTTGTCCGGTGCTGCATGTGGCTGATGTCAGGGGTTAGTCATTCTCCCTGCATCTCCCCAACCTGTTGCCCCCACGGCAGACTGTCTACGCAAAGTCGCAAAGAGTCAAGAGGGTTGCGGGCGGTCCGAACGGTGAGCCACATCGCACCTCCCTCGTCTTGTATTATGGTCGCCGACCCCCACATACTGAGATGCCGCTCAGTTGAACTAATCTTAGGTATGATCAGGTCTATGAAGGGCTTGAACTGGCGGCGCGCAGCGGGCCTTACGCTTCGGGGTCAGGGTGGCCAGCCGGACCGCGAATCCGGCGTCGCCACCGAAACGGCCAAGCCAAAGCTCAAGCGCCCGCCCTTGTACAAAGTGATCCTGCTCAACGACGACTACACGCCCATGGAGTTCGTCGTTCACGTTCTGGAGGTGTTCTTCGCCATGAACCGCGAGAAGGCCACGCAGATCATGCTGACGGTGCATACCCAGGGCAGCGCGGTGGTGGGGATCTTTCCCCGCGACATCGCGGAAACTAAATCAGAGCAGGTGAATCAATATGCTCAGGAGAACCAGCACCCGCTGGTCTCCACGGTGGAGATGGCCGATTGAGCGCTCACTTCGACGGATCGAACAGCGCTCGAGAACCGGATGGGAAAAAACGACCATATGCTTAGCAAAGATCTCGAAGTCACCCTGAACGAAGCCTTTCGCGAGGCAAAGTCAAAGCGTCACGAATTCATGACGGTGGAGCACCTGTTGCTGGCTCTGCTCGACAACAGCGTGGCCGTGGACGTGCTGCGTAAGGTGGGTGCGGACATCGAAAAGCTGCGGGCGGACCTCAAGGAGTTCATCGACTCCACCACGCCGCTCATTCCGGCCGGTGACTCCGACCGGGAGACCCAGCCGACGCTGGGCTTTCAGCGGGTGCTGCAGCGCGCGGTATTCCACGTTCAGTCTTCGGGCCGCAAGGAAGTCACCGGAGGCAACGTGCTGGTGGCGATCTTCAGCGAGCAGGAAAGCCAGGCGGTTTTCTTTCTCAAGCAGCAGAACGTCGCCCGCATCGACGTGGTGAACTACATCGCGCACGGCATCTCGAAGGTGGCCGGCGACAACGAGCCCGGGACCATGGGCCAGGAAAGCGACGAGGAGTCGGGGCAGGCCGAAGGCGGTCAGCAGAGTGCGCTGGAAGCGTTCGCCACCAACCTCAACGAGCAGGCGCGGGCGGGCCGAATCGATCCCCTGGTGGGGCGCGACGCGGAGCTCGAGCGGGTGATTCAGGTGCTGTGCCGCCGCCGCAAGAACAATCCCCTGCTGGTGGGCGAATCCGGCGTCGGCAAGACGGCCATCGCCGAAGGGCTCGCCAAGCGCATCGTCGACAATCAGGTTCCGGAGGTCGTCGCCGGCAGCACCATCTATGCCCTCGACATGGGCGCGCTGCTGGCCGGCACCAAGTACCGCGGCGATTTCGAGAAGCGCTTCAAGCTGGTGCTCGCCGAGCTGAAGAAGCAGGAAGGCAGCATTCTGTTCATTGACGAGGTGCATACCATCATCGGCGCCGGCGCGGCATCCGGCGGCGTCATGGATGCGTCCAATCTGCTGAAGCCCCTGCTGACGTCGGGCGAGATCCGCTGCATGGGCTCCACCACCTACCAGGAGTATCGCGGCATCTTCGACAAGGATCGTGCGTTGTCCCGGCGCTTCCAGAAGATCGACATTCTCGAGCCGGACGTCGAGGACACCTACAAGATCCTGAAGGGTCTGAAGTCCCGCTTCGAGGATCACTACGGCATCCGCTACACGGACAAAGCGTTGCGCAGTGCGTCGGAGCTGGCGAGCCGCTACATCACCGACCGCTTCATGCCTGACAAGGCCATCGACGTGATCGACGAAGCGGGGGCGGCGCAGCAGCTCGCAGCGCCGAGCAAGCGCAAGAAGAGTATCGGTCCTGCCGACATCGAGCAGGTGGTGGCGAAGATTGCGCGAATTCCGTCGGCGCAGGTCACCACATCCGACAAGGAAGCGCTGCGGGACCTCGATCGAAAGCTCAAGATGGTGGTGTTCGGCCAGGACGAAGCCATCGACTCGCTGGCCTCGGCCATCAAGCTGTCGCGTGCGGGCCTCAAAGCCGGCGAAAAGCCGATCGGCTCGTTTCTGTTTGCCGGGCCAACCGGCGTCGGCAAGACGGAAGTGTGCCGGCAGCTTGCCAACATCATGGGCGTGGAGCTCTTGCGTTACGACATGTCGGAGTACATGGAGCGGCACACGGTTTCCCGGCTGATCGGCGCGCCTCCCGGCTACGTGGGGTTCGATCAGGGCGGGCTGCTGACCGAGGCGGTGACCAAGCATCCCCACAGCGTGGTGCTTCTCGACGAGATCGAGAAGGCGCACCCGGAGGTGTTCAACCTGCTGCTGCAGGTGATGGATCACGGCACGCTCGACCGACAACAACGGCCGCAAGGCGGACTTCCGCAACGTGGTGCTGGTGATGACCACCAATGCCGGTGCGCAGGACATGGCGCGCCCGAGCATCGGGTTCCTCGAGCAGGATCACAGCGTCGACGGCATGGAGGCGATCAAGAAGTTCTTCACTCCGGAGTTCCGGAACCGCCTCGACGCCATCGTCCAGTTCGGCGCGCTTTCCACCGACACCATCAAGACGGTGGTGGACAAGTTCCTCACCGAGCTTCAGGCGCAGCTGGACGACAAGAAAGTCATGCTCGAAGTCGACGACGAGGCCCGCGACTGGCTGGCCCGCGAAGGCTACGACGAGAAGATGGGCGCCCGGCCGATGCAGCGGCTGATTCAGGAGCACATCAAGCGGCCGCTGGCCGAGGACGTGCTGTTCGGGGTACTCGCGAAGAACGGCGGCACGGTGCACGTGACCGTCGAGGATGGCGATCTCAAGATCCGCTGCGAGTCTTCGGAAGCGCCCGCCGAGGAGGCCACCGCCGAGTAGGAGCGATCTCCCGATCGCGACCGGTGGCTCGACTCCACGCCGCCGGTCGCCGGTCGGGCGGACCGGCGCCGCCCTGGCAGTCCCAGGCGCCAGCAGCTCAGCGATAGCAGCAGCTCAGCGATAAAAAAAGAAGAGAGCGAGGGAGGAGGGGTTACTTGCGGAAGGTGATCCGGCCCTTGGTCAGATCGTAAGGCGTCAGCTCCACCTTTACCTTGTCGCCGGTGAGAATGCGGATGTAGTTCTTGCGCATCTTGCCGGAGATGTGCGCGGTCACCACGTGACCGTTGTCCAGCTCCACCCGGAACATGGTGTTGGGAAGGGTATCGATCACCGTCCCTTCCATTTCGATCTGCTCTTCTTTGGCCATACGGCTCCTGCCGTGGAAAATCGAGGCGGGATTCTGCCCCAAGGGGGAGGCAAAGGCAAAAGTGCGACGCTTGCGGCGCACTCCGGCGACGCCGTGTGACCGCTGCGCTTCAGCGAATCGCTGCGCTCGCCCGCACCCAGACCCCTCCACGAAGAGCTCCACGGGGCGGTAGTCGGTCTTGTAGCGCATCTTTTCGGCGTCGCGAATCCAGTAGCCGAGATACAGGTGAGGCACCTGCAGGCGCCGTGCCAGCTCGATCTGCTGCAGCACCGACCATACGCCAAGACTGCGTTCGGGAAGGTCGGGGTCGAAGAACGTGTAGATGGCGGACAGCCCCTTCGGCTGGCGATCGGTCACGGCGACCGCGACCAGCTCCTCGCCAAGGTAGCTGCAGACGAATAACGTGTCGGACCATTGGGAGAGGAGGAACGAGCGGAACTGGTCCCGCGACGGTGGGTACATGTCGCCGTCCGCGTGACGGCCCGCGATGTACCGCGCGTAGAGCTGATAGAAGCGCGCGGAGTAGGCGGCCCGGTGCACCTGCACGGTGAGGTCGGCGTTGCGTCTGGCGGTGCGGCGCTGGCTGCGACGGGGCTGAAACTCCTCCACCGGGATGCGGGTCGGCACACACGCCTGGCAGGTCCGGCAATGGGGCCGGTACAGATGGCCACCGCTGCGCCGGAAGCCCTGTTCGGTGAGAAGCTGGTAGGTCACCGGGATGATGGTCTCCCGTGGATCGAGAAACAGCGTGCGCGCCTGGCGGCGGGAGAGGTAGCTGCACGCGTGACCCGGAGTGATGAAGAACTGCTTGTTACCCAGCTCGTCCTGCATGGCCATCCTGCTCGGGTTCGCGGGCCTTGTCGTCCATGTGCCATGGGCCCCGGCGGGTGGGAACGTCCTGGTTGGCCGCCAGCAGCTCGAGAAACAGCGCGCGCGGGATGGAGCGGGCGCCGAGGCTCTTCAGGTGAGGATTCATCACCTGACAGTCTAGCAGCCTGAAGTCCCATCGTTCGATCTGCCGGAGCAGGCTCACCAAGGCGACTTTCGACGCATCGGGCTCGCGGAAGAACATGCTTTCGCCAAAAAACATTCTCGCCCAGGGAGACGCCGTACACCCCGCCCACCAGTTCACCTTCCCGCCAGACCTCGCACGAATGGGCGTAGCCGGACCGGTGCAGGCGCTGGTAGGCGCGTTTCATCCGCGGCGTGATCCAGGTGCCGGAGGCATTGGCACGCGGCGCGGCGCAGCCCTTGACCACCTCGCCGAAGGCGCGGTCGAGGGTCACCGTAAAGCCGCCGTTCCTCATTCGTCGGGCCAGCCGGCGGCTGACGTTGATCTCGGACGGGTAGAGCACGGCCCGGGGATCCGGCGACCACCAGAGAATGGGCCCGTGGTCGTCGTCGAACCAGGGGAAAACGCCGCATCGGTAGGCCGCCAGCAGCCATTTCACGGTGAGGTCGCCGCCCACGGCGAGGAGGCCGTTGGGCTCTGGCAGGGCCTGGTCAGCGGGAGGAAATACCGGGCGACGCGGATTCAGCAGGTGAATGCGGGCCATGGGCAGCGTTCAGCTTTGCAACGGCCCGGCGCTTGGACGATCCACCAGCTCGTCGCGGGCCCGGTCGTTCAGCGTCCGCTCGTCACCCCGTTCGGGCATCAGTCGACTCCCATTCAGCGCCGATTCGGCTATCTTGCAGGATCGCTCGGATGGCCCGCCGCCGGGCGCTCGAATCCTGCTGGCCGCGGCGGCATCGTGGCTGCGCGATTATGAGCGGACAGCGGGTAGGGCATCAACGGCGATGTGACGTAAGATTCTAGGTATAAAGGGTAACAGGCTGAAATTAATGCTTATTTGCCCGACCAGGCGATTGAGGATAGACTTCCGCCAATGTCTGGAGGTGATGTGAGCAATTCCCACGTCCCGGCCCGGGAAATCGGGCTGATCGGTCTGCTGGCGGTGGCGCTGTTCACGGTGCTCGCGATCGCGTCGTATTCGCCGGCCGATCCGGCATTCAGCTTCACCGCCGTCGGCAACGGCGCCCAGGTCAACAATCTGGTGGGGCGAAGCGGTGCCTGGTTCGCCGACGTCATGTTGTATCTGTTCGGCTGGGTGTCCTATCTGTTGCCGTTCGCCCTGCTGGTAGTGGGGGTGCGACTCGTCTGGCATCGCGCTCCGGCGCTCAGCTGGCCGCTGGTGGTGGTGCGTCTGCTCGGCTGGCTCGGCGTGCTGCTGTGCTCGTGTGTGCTGGTTGCTCTGCATACGGCCGGTGCGGTGGATTTGCCGGCGGGGCTGGGCGGCATCCTCGGCCAATGGCTCGCCGACCTCGGCCTGCCCGTGTTCGGCGGGGTGGGTCTCACCCTGCTGGCGCTGACGGGGCTCATCATCGGTGTGCAGGCGGCGTCCGGCGTTTCCTGGCTGCAGCTCGCCGAGGCCACGGGCCGGGCGCTTCATGCGCTGTCCGGCACGGTGGTAGGTTGGGTCGACCGGCGGCTGGATGTGTGGCGGCATCGCCGCGAAGCCCGGCGCACGGCGAAGGAGCTCAAGGACTCGCGTAAGGTCCGGCGCGAAGAAACCACTCAGCGCCGCGCCGAGCGCAAGCAGCCCGAGATTCAGCCGCCGGCACCGCGGCCGGTGGTGAAGCCGGCCCGCCAGCAGCGCCTGTTCAGCACCCAGTCGGCCAACGAGCTGCCGGACCTGGACCTGCTCGATGAGCGCCGGCCCGAGGACGAGGGCGGCTATTCCGAGGCTTCGCTGGAGAAGATGTCCCAGCTTCTCGAGTCGAAGCTCGAGGATTTCGGGGTCCAGGCGGAGGTGGTGTCGGTCCTGCCCGGCCCCGTGGTCACTCGCTTCGAGCTGCAGCCGGCCCCTGGCGTCAAGGTGTCGAAGATCAGCTCGCTGGCCAAGGACCTGGCGCGTTCGCTGTCCGTGATCAGCGTGCGCATCGTCGAGGTCATCCCCAACAAGCCGTACGTCGGGATCGAGATTCCCAACGAGGACCGCGAGGTGGTGCGGCTGAAGGAGATTCTGGCGAGCCGGTCGTTTCAGGAATCGAAGTCCCCGGTGACTCTGGCGCTCGGCAAGGACATCGGCGGCGAACCGGTCACTGCGGACGTCACCAGGATGCCGCACCTGCTGGTGGCGGGCACGACCGGGTCCGGCAAGTCGGTGGGGCTGAACGCGATGCTGCTCAGTATCCTCTACAAGTCGACGCCCGACGAGGTGCGCGTAATCCTGGTGGATCCGAAGATGCTGGAGCTCTCCATCTACGAAGGCATCCCGCACCTGCTGACTCCAGTGGTGACCGACATGAGGGACGCCGCCCAGGCGCTCAACTGGTGCGTGGCAGAAATGGAGCGGCGCTACCGGCTGATGGCGGCGCTCGGCGTCAGAAACCTCGCCGGCTACAACCGCCAGGTGACGGACGCCGAGAAGAAAGGCGACCCCATCCTCGACCCCCTGTGGAGCGCCGAGCGGGAGGAGGAGGCGCCGCCGCTCGAGAAGCTGCCCGTCATCGTCGTGGTCATCGACGAGTTTGCCGACATGATGATGATCGTCGGCAAGAAGGTGGAGCAGCTCATCGCGCGCATCGCTCAGAAGGCGCGGGCGGCCGGCATCCACCTGATTCTCGCCACCCAGCGGCCGTCGGTGGACGTGATCACGGGCCTGATCAAGGCCAACATCCCGACGCGGGTCGGTTATCAGGTGTCTTCCAAGGTGGATTCCCGCACGATTCTGGATCAGGGCGGTGCCGAGCAGCTTCTCGGCCACGGCGACATGCTGTATCTGCCACCGGGCACGGCCATGCCCACCCGCGTCCACGGCGCCTTCGTTTCCGACGAAGAGGTGCACCGCGTGGTGGCGGACTGGAAATCCAGGGCCGCGCCCGACTACCGCGAAGACGTTCTCACCGGCGGCGACGACGAACCTTTCCTGCCGCTGGAGTCCAATGGAGGAAGCGCCGAGCAGGACGACGCCCTGTACGATGAAGCCGTCGCCTTCGTGCTGGAGTCCCGCCGTGCGTCCATCTCCAGCGTTCAGCGCAAGTTGCGGATCGGCTACAACCGCGCCGCCCGTCTCATCGAAGCCATGGAGGAAGCCGGCGTGGTATCGGCCATGAACAGCAACGGCAGCCGCGAAATCCTGGTCCCGACCCGTGATTGACCGCCCTCCCCTGTGGGAGCGGCCGCTCCTCTCCCTGTGGGAGCGGCTTCTCCTCTCTCCCGTGGGAGCGGCCTCCCGGCCGCGACTCCGGCCCTCTTGCTGGCTGTCGCAATCATCGCGCTGCCGGCGTCGGCCGTGGCCGCCGAAGATGCAGGCGCCGTGGCGCATCCCGCTCCTGCCGATGCGGCCGCCGACACCGGCGCCTTCGCCCCCGACCGCCAGGCGCTGTCGAAGCGGCTGCAGGAGGTGCAGAAGTACTCGGCCGACTTCACCCAGACCGTGTACGGAGTGCGCGGCGAGGTGCTGGAAGAATCCCACGGTCACGTCTGGCTCGATCGTCCCGACTTCAAATGGGTGGTGGACGAGCCCTATCCCCAGGTACTGGTGACCGAGGGCGACAAGCTGAAGCTTTACGATCCCGATCTCGAGCAGCTCACGGTGCGGCCGCTCGACGAGGCGCTGCGTGACACGCCGGTGTCGCTGCTGACCCGTGACGCGGTGGAGCTCGGCCGGCGTTTCGAGGTGATGCACGTGGCGGATCAGGATGGGGACTCTTTCGTCATCGACCCCACGGACCAGGACACCCTGTATCGGGAGATCGTCCTGCATTTCGACGACCAGGGCCTGTCCGGGCTCGACATCCTCGACCACCTGGGCCAGCGCACGGAGATCCGTTTTCAACCGGACCGGAAAGCGGGCCGACATGAGCGCCGACACGTTCACTCTGAAAGTGCCACCGGGCACCGATGTCATCGGCGGATGATCAGCCGCCGGCGGTGGGCACACCGCTGGCCGAGAGAATGCGCCCACGTACCCTGGACGAGTTCGTTGGCCAGCGCCATCTGCTGGACCCGGGCAAACCGCTGGCCCGGGTGGCGCAATCGGGCCGGCTTCACTCCATGCTGCTGTGGGGTCCGCCGGGCACCGGCAAGACCACCCTGGCGAAGCTGCTGGCGGCGGGCACCGGCGCCCGCTGGATCAGCCAGTCCGCCGTGCTGTCCGGCGTGAAAGAGGTGCGTGCCGCCATCGCCGAGGCGGAGACTGCGCGCGCCCGTGGAGAAGCCACCGTGCTCTTCATCGACGAGGTGCATCGCTTCAACAAGGCTCAGCAGGACGCGTTCCTGCCTCACGTCGAAAAGGGCACCGTCACCTTCATCGGCGCCACCACCGAAAACCCGTCCTTCGAGGTGAATGCGGCGCTGCTCTCGCGGGCACGCGTGTACGTTCTGAAGCCCCTCTCCGACGCCGACCTCGAGAGGGTGATCCGTCGTGCGCTCGAGCGGGAGGTATCGGTCGCCCTGACGCCGCGGGCCATGGAGACCCTGGTGGAGCTCGCCGACGGGGACGCCCGCCGGGCGCTGAATCTGCTGGACGTGATCGCCCAGCTCGCGGACGGCGAGGTGGACGAGGCGCTGGTGCTGGAAGCGGCCGGTAGTCGTTACCGGCGCTTCGACAAGGGCGGGGACGTGTTCTACGAGCAGATCTCGGCGCTGCACAAGGCGGTGCGCGGCAGCGACCCGGATGCAGCCCTGTACTGGTTCTGCCGAATGCTCGACGGGGGTTGCGACCCTCAGTATGTAGCGCGGCGGCTGGTGCGCATGGCGAGCGAGGACGTGGGGAACGCGGATCCGCGGGCGCTCCAGCTCACCCTGGCGGCGTGGGACGCCTACGACCGCCTGGGCTCACCGGAAGGGGAGTTGTCCCTGGCGCAGGCGGTGCTGTATCTCGCATCCGTGCCGAAGAGCAACGCGGCCTACGTCGCATACGGCGCCGCCGCGGCTCACGTTGCCGAGACGCCGTCTCACCCGGTGCCGCTCCATCTGCGCAATGCCGCCACGGGGCTCATGAAGCGTCTGGGTTACGGCAGCGGCTATCGCTACGCTCACGACGAGGCGGACGCCTACGCGGCGGGGGAGTCGTACTGGCCCGACGATCTCGCGCCGGTGCGCTACTACCAACCCACCGAGCGCGGGCTGGAGGCGAAGATCCGGGCGAGGCTCGATCGGCTGCGGAATGCGGACACCGCGGTCCGGGGCGACGGCTGAGGATGGGAGCGGCCTCTTCCGTCGTGGGAGCGGCCTCCCGTGTGGGAGCGGCCTCCCGGCCGCGAGGGTCGGCTGAATGCGTGGGAGCGGCCTCCCGGCCGCGAGGGTCGGCTGAATGTGTGGGAGCGGCCTCCCGGCCGCGATGCACCGCCCGCGTTACTCCTCGCCGTTTTCCCGTACTGAACCACCCGCACCCGCTCGGTGGTTACCAGACCACTGGTCATCATCCCATCCAGCACCGGCAGGAACTCGTCCACCTTGGCGCTGCTGTCGACGATCTCGATCACCAGCGGCAGATCTTCGGAGAGCCGCAGGATCTTGCTGGTGTGCAGTCGGCTCGAGTGCCCGTAGCCCATGGGGCCGCGCAGCACCGTGGCGCCGGCCAGGTGCATCTCGCGCGCTTTGAGCACGATGGCTTCGAACAGCGGCTTGTCGCGGTGGCGGTCGTTCTCGCCGATGAAGATGCGAAGCAGGACCGCCTCGTCGGGAATCTGCATGATCATCTCCTTCCAGGTCGGTTGAGTCTGGCCGCCAGGGCACTTCCCACCCACACGGCGACCAGCCACAGAGTGACGGACACGCCCGCATTGACCGCCGCCAGGTCGAACCGGCCGGCGGCGGCGAAGCGGAAGGTCTCCAGGCTGAATACGGAAAACGTCGTAAAACCACCGCAAAGGCCGGCCATGACGAATTGACGCTGGCGCGGCGACATGAACAGCCGGCCGTCGGGCGCCGTCAGGGTGCCATAGAACCCGATGGCGAAGGAGCCGAGCACGTTCACGGTCAAGGTCGCCCACGGAAACGGGCTGGCCAGACCATGGGCGCCGACGGCCACCAGCGCGCGCAGGGTTCCGCCGAGCGCGGCGCCCGCCGCCACGGCGACGTACACCAGAACCGCGTCTCGCATTGCCGTCCGCCGCAGCTGCCGGTTGATCGTCATCCGGTCGTCGCGGCCGCCACAACGCCACCGTAGCCGAGCGTCACCGCGCCGATGCAGCCCGCCAGTGACCACGCCACGTTGCGCCCGGCACGGCGCCATTCGCCGTCGTTCACGAGGGCCAGCGTCTGCAGGCTGAACGACGAGACGGTGGTGTAGCTGCCGAGAAATCCCGTCACCGCGCCGTCCCAGGCCCAAGGACGCGCGAGCCAACCCGCATGCTGGGCGAGCCCGGCGGCGACACCGATAGCGAAAGACCCGGTGACGTTCACCACCAGGGTGCCCCAGGGGAAGGTCTCGCCGACGGCCCGCGCCACCAGGCCCGAGCAGAAGAATCGCGTCGCGCCACCCAGCGCACTGCCGATCGCGACGCAGACGACCAGAAGAGGAAGCTCCGGGCTCAAGGCTGCTCCCGAGAAAACCGAAGCGGCAGATTCTACCTGCATATCGGCGCGGGATCGCGGTAGGCGCCGGCCAGCCGGCGGATGCGGTTTCGCTCGCTGCCGATAGCCTTTAACATCGCCGGCTCCCGCCGGGCCGCGGCCGCGGCGCTGAGGTCACTGTCGAGACGCGCACATGCTGGACATCCGATTACTGCGCCAGGATCCGGAGCTCGTCGCCCGCCGGCTCGAGGTCAAAGGATTTCATCTGGACGTGGCTGAATTCCGGTCACTGGAAGAGCGGCGCCGCGAGCTGCAGTCGCGCACCGAGTCGCTGCAGAACGAGCGCAACGTGAAGTCGCGGTCCATCGGCGCGGCCAAATCCCGCGGCGAGGACATTCAGCCGCTGCTCGATGCGGTAAAGGACCTGGGCGATGAGCTGGACGCCGCCAAGACGGCACTTGACGCTCTGCAGGCTCGTTACCAGGCATTTCTCGCCGGTATTCCCAACGTGCCGGACCCGTCGGTACCGCCGGGCCGTGACGAGAGCGACAACTCGGAACTGCGCCGCTGGGGCAACCTGCCGGAGTTCAACTTCGAGCCGAAGGACCACGTGGACCTCGGCGCCGGCGGTGCGCTCGATTTCGAGACCGCGGCCAGGATCACCGGCAGCCGATTCGTGGTGCTGAAGGGGATCGCCGCCGCTCTGCAGCGGGCGCTGACCCAGCTCATGCTCGACACTCACGTGGGCGAGCATGGTTACCAGGAGGTCTACGTCCCGTATATCGTCCACGCCCGCTCGCTGTTCGGCACCGGCCAATTGCCGAAGTTCGCCGAGGACCAGTTCCGGATTGCCGGGGACGAAGACTACTATCTCGCGCCCACGGCGGAAGTGCCGGTCACCAACATCTACCGAGACACGATCCTTGCCGCGGAAGCGCTGCCGGTGCGCCACGTGGCGCACACACCGTGTTTTCGCAGCGAAGCGGGCAGCTACGGGCGTGATACCCGCGGCATGATCCGTCAGCACCAGTTCGAAAAGGTGGAGCTGGTTCAGATCGTGCACCCCGAGACTTCGTGGGATGCGCTCGAGGCCCTGACCGGTCACGCCGAGGCGATTCTGAAGATGCTGGAGCTGCCGTACCGGGCGGTGGTGCTGTGCGGCGGCGACCTGGGGTTCTCGGCGGCCAAGACCATCGATCTGGAAGTCTGGCTGCCGGGGCAGAACGCCTACCGGGAGATCTCGTCCTGCAGCAACTTCATGGACTTCCAGGCCCGGCGTCTGCAGGCCCGTTACCGGGATCCTGCCAGCGGAAAGCCGGAGCTGGTTCATACCCTGAATGGCTCGGCGCTGGCCGTGGGCCGTACGCTGGTGGCGCTGCTGGAAAACTTCCAGGACGGCGAGGGTAGAATTCACGTACCCGACGCGTTGCGCCCCTACCTGGGCGGCCAGTCGGTGGTGGATCTGACCGCAATCTGACTTTATCCGGTGGGAGCGGCCTCGCGGCCACGATCGGCTGACGGCGATTCGAAGACATCGCGGCCAGCAGGCCGCTCCCACAGCACAATGGCCGCCATGGACTATCTACCTCTCTTTCTCGATCTCCGCGGCAGGCCGTGCCTCCTGGTGGGCGGCGGCGACGTTGCGCGGCGTAAGCTCGAGCTGCTGCTCCGGGCCGGCGCCGCGGTGGAGCTGGTGGCACCGGAGCTGGCTGAAGCGACGGCGGCATTGGCAGAGAAAAACCGCGTCACCGTGCAGCGCCGGCGGTTTCGGGCCGGCGACGTGGCCGGCCGATTCCTCATCATTGCGGCCACCGACGACGTCGCGGTGAATGCCGAGGTGTTCGCGGCCGGCAGCGCCGCATCGACTCTGGTCAACAGCGTCGATCAGCCCGCCGTGTCCAGCGCCATATTCCCCTCGATCATCGACCGCAGTCCGGTGGTGGTGGCGGTTTCCACCGGGGGCGCCTCACCGACCCTGGCACGCATGGTACGAAGCTGGATCGAAGCGCGGTTGCCGGCGCGCGTGGGCTCTCTGGCCACGTTCATCGGCGGCCGCCGGGACGCCGCGAAGGCGCGGTTGCCGAGCGTTGCCGCGCGGCAGCGATTCTGGGAGCGGATCATCGACGGCCCGGTGGCCGAGCTCGTCTATCGGGGCGACGATGCGGCGGCCCCGGGGGCGTTCGAGCGAGCGCTCGAGGCCCACGCGGGCGACTCCGCGGCCGTACCCGCCGGGCTGGTTGCCTTGGTGGGCGCCGGTCCCGGCGACCCCGAGCTGATGACGTTGAAGGCGCTTCGGCTCCTTCAGGAGGCGGACGTGGTGCTCTACGACAACCTGGTGAACCGCGCGATTCTGGACTATGCGCGCAGAGACGCCGAGAAGCTCTACGTGGGCAAACGCCGCAGCTTCCACGGGGTGCGCCAGGAGGGCATCAACGCGCTGCTGGTCGAGCATGCCCGCGCCGGGCGCCGTGTGGTGCGCCTGAAGGGCGGAGACCCGTTCATCTTCGGCCGCGGCGGCGAGGAGATCGAGACCCTGGCGGAGGAGGGCATCGACTGCGTCGTGGTCCCCGGCATCACTGCTGGCCTCGGCGCCGCCAGCTACGCCGGCATCCCCCTCACGCACCGGGACGTTGCTCAGTCCGTGCGTTTCGTCACCGGCCACCGCCGTAACGACGCCATCAACCTCGACTGGCCCGAGCTGGCCCGGCCCGACCAGACGCTGGTGATCTACATGGGGCTGCCCGGGCTCGAGGAGATCCTGGGCAAGCTCGTGGCCCATGGGCTCTCACCCGATACGCCGGCCGCGCTGGTGGAGAAGGCCACCCTGCCGGATCAGCGCGTCCTCACGGGCACCGTGGCCGACCTGCCGGAGCGGGTTCGCACCGCCGGCGTGACCGGGCCCACCACCGCCATCGTCGGCAACGTGGTTGCCTACCGCCGCTGAGCCCGGCCGATGGCCCGTTCGCCTCACAGACAATGCGTCGGCCGCGGCAACCCGGCGATCTTCGCCAGCAGCTTCGCCGGGCTGCCGGGAAACAGCTTCATGAGATAGATGCTGTTGCCGCGCTCCTCGCCGAGCCGTTCCCGGACGTGCTTCACCAGCACCCGCATGGCCGGGGAGACCTCGTACGAGCGATAGAACTCGCGGGTCAGCGCCACCAGCGCCCAATGCTCGTCGGTGAGCTCGATGCCTTCGGCGCGCGCCAGCTCCGCGGCCACCGACTCGTTCCATTCCTCGAGGTGCGCGAGGTAGCCTTCGGAATCTCGCAACGGCAGCGTCAACGCCAGGTCACCACCGGCTGATGGGTTTCCACGAGAGCGACGAAGCCGGCGTCGTCGATGACGGCTACCCGCTCGGAGAGGCGGACTTCGAGGCCCCGTCCCCGCACGTCCGGCTTCAGCGCGTGAAGTGGGCGCTGCGGCGCGAGCGCCGGAACGCCCGCATAGACGCCGTCGTGAATGAGCAGAACGGCGTCCCCGTCCGCGGCCACAGCCAGGCAGGCGGCGAGCGCTGCGGGGCGGGTCACGAGGTGGAGCGTGGCCATCAGTCGTTCACCACGGCGTCGTGCCCGGCAATCAGCGCCCGTTGCTCGCCGGGTTCCAGCGCTCGCGCCGGCAGAACCAGGTCGTCCGTCGTCAGACCCCGTTCACGCAGAGCCGCCGCACACGCGTAGACGGCCGTGATGTCGTACTCCGGCAACGCCTGCGCCACCCGAGACACCGTTCGCCGGTCCAGCGCAGCGCCCTCCTGGCCGTCCACGAGCTGCCACACGCCGTCGCCGGAGAACAGCACGCTCACGGTCTGGTCGAATACGCCGGCTACCAGCACGGCCTCCAGGGCCTCCAGGGCCTGACTGCTGGCGTAAGGCCCGTGCCGGAGCAGGAACAGGATGCGCTTGGTATCCATCAGGCGGCGAAGGTGACGAAGCGGTCGGTGGTGGCGATGGCCTCGAGGAGCTGACCGAGTCCGACGATGGCGAAGGCAGGGTGGAGATTGCTGGCGGTGAGCTGGTAGCGGTCCCGTTCCTCGGCGCTGACCACGCCCCGCTTCAGCGCCGCGGCGATGCACACGGCGAGCTCGACCCCATGGTCGGCGGCCAGCTCCACCCATCCGGATTGCGGCGATGGCTCATCTTGTGGCGGCACTGCCAGGGCCGACGCGGTGTGCACGCCGTCGTGATAGAAGAAAACGCGCGGGACGACGTGGCCGGCGGCCACCGCGGCGCGGGCGAAGCGGAGCGCGGTCGCAGACGCTTCGGACGAGTAGGGCGCTCCATGGACGGCCAGTGCGACTCTCATGAAAGTAGCCTATCCAGGCGGTCGAGGCGTCTATGATCGCATCTCGACGCCGGGCGTGCGACGCCATCGGGAACAATGGAAATTTGCGGCCGTGCCCCTGTACCATCCGGCCTGCCGTTCCGTCAGCCTTCGCAGGTGCGCTTTGGCGGCGGTGATTTCGCAGGAAGGGTGGCCGAGTGGTTGAAGGCAGTAGTCTTGAAAACTACCGAGCCGACAGGCTCCGAGGGTTCGAATCCCTCCCCTTCCGCCAGAACGAGAAAGGGGCCCTTGCGGCCCCTTTTTCGTTCTGATGAAGCGGTGAGGCCCGATGAGAACCCTGGGGTTCGACAAATCCGCAGAGCGGATTTGGACGTCGCCGCTCGGCGGCGGCGCCCCGAAGGGGTGAGGGGCGGTCCCCCGCCGCGAATCAATCCCTCCCCTTCCGCCAGAACGAGAAAGGGGCCCTTGCGGCCCCTTTTTCGTTCTGATGAAGCGGTGAGGCCCGATGAGAACCCTGGGGTTCGACAAATCCGCAGAGCGGATTTGGACGTCGCCGCTCGCGGCGGCGCCCCGAAGGGGTGAGGGGCGGTCCCCCGCCGCGAATCAATCCCTCCCCTTCCGCCAGAACGAGAAAGGGGCCCTTGCGGCCCCTTTTTCGTTCTGATGAAGCGGTGAGGCCCGATGAGAACCCTGGGGTTCGACAAATCCGCAGAGCGGATTTGGACGTCGCCGCTCGGCGGCGGCGCCCCGAAGGGGTGAGGGGCGGTCCCCCGCCGCGAATCAATCCCTCCCCTTCCGCCAGAACGAGAAAGGGGCCCTTGCGGCCCCTTTTTCGTTCTGATGAAGCGGTGAGGCCCGATGAGAACCCTGGGGTTCGACAAATCCGCAGAGCGGATTTGGACGTCGCCGCTCGGAGTTCAGTGGCCGGTCAGGCGCGACGCGACGCTCACCAGCGGCTCAGCTTCCACGGACGTTTCGAGGTCGTGCTGAGCACGATAATAGTTCCGGTCATCGTCGGACACCCAGTCGATCTTCAACCGTGCCGCTTCCCGGCGAACGCCGTCCACGGTCGCTTGGTAGCGGCGTAGCGGCGACATCGGTCCGGTGGCCGTCACGGCGCTGCTCACCGTCCTGGTAATCCGTGCGCCGTTGGCGCCAGTTGCGCCGCCGTTCTGCACTGCGCCGTGCACGTCTGTGCTCTGCTCCAGCAGCTCCAGGGCGCGATCGGTGCTCACGCGATAAGCGCCGCGCCAGAAGAACAACTCGGTAAGCGCGCGCCGGATGACCAGGCAGAGAAATATCGCCACGCCCACTATGACAGCTGCGGTGGCCAGCAGAACCCATCCGGCAATGAGCATCGGTGCGCTCCTGGTCAGGAAACGGACATCAACCGCCCGTCTGCGATGAGGTACCGCTCGATCTGCTCCGCGCGCATATCGAGGACGGTTCGCTGTGAGTTCAGCGCCTTCACGCGCAGCCACTCAGGCCGGTCGGGCGCTTCCCACAGCACCAGGTATGAGGTGCCTTCGGCATTGAAGATTCGACCCTTCAGATGGGTGTTCACAAGTGTCCCCCAACAACGTACGGCTTGGGCGACAGTATCTCATTGTCGGCCGCTACCCACGTTCCGGCTTATGCAGCTGAATGTAAGCGTGGCGCCGAATGTGAGCGGCGGCAGCCTCTGGATGCCAAGTATACTGGCTATTGCGGATCCAGTGCAGCCGGTCGGCTCCGGGGCAGATCGTGCAGGCAGTGGCGTCTTCAGCTCGGCCGGACTACGGCGATCGGTACCCGTGTGGATGTGCAGTCTGCCAACGCCACGCATCTTCGCACATGGCCTCGAGCCCGTAGGCTGCCTCCCATTGGAGGTCCCGATTCGCCTTGGAAGGATCCGCGAACGAGCGTGCCGCGTCCCCCGGTCGGCGCCGGGTGATGCGATAGCTGATTCTCTTGCCTGTCACGGCCTCGAATGCATTCACTACTTCCAGCACCGAATGGCCTCGTCCGGTGCCCAGGTTGTGGACGTGGATGCCCGGGGCGCGTTCGAGCATCTCCAGCGCCTTCATGTGACCACGGACCAGGTCCACCACGTGAATGTAATCGCGGATACCCGTGCCGTCCGGGGTGTCGTAGTCGTCGCCGAATACGTTGAGGTGGGGACGCCGGCCTACGGCGACCTGAGCGATGTACGGCATCAGGTTGTTGGGCGTGTCGTTCGGATCTTCCCCGATCTCCCCTGACGCATGGGCGCCGACCGGATTGAAGTAGCGCAGAATGGAAACGCGCCAGCTGTCGTCGGAGGCGTAGAGGTCGCGCAGGATGTTCTCGATCTCGAGCTTGGTCCGACCGTAAGGGTTGATCGGGCCGGTGGGAAACTCTTCTGTGATCGGTACGCTCTCGGGCACGCCATAGACGGTGGCCGATGAGCTGAACACCAGGGTCCTCACGCGGGCATCGGTCATCGCCTCCAGCAGCCGCAGCGTTCCGGTGACGTTGTTGTCGTAGTAGCGCAGCGGCTTTTCGACGGACTCGCCCACAGCCTTGTGGCCGGCGAAGTGCAGCACGGCGGAAAACCCGTGAGTGCTGAACAGCCTGCTCAGCGTGTTTGCATCGCGCAGGTCCGCCTCGACGAACGTCAACGGCTTCTGAGTGATGCGCTGCACAGCCTGGAGGGACCGTGCGGAGCTGTTCGACAGGTTGTCGAGCACCACGACATCGTGACCGGCCTGGATCAGCTCCACGCACATGTGACTGCCAATGTAGCCGGCGCCGCCGGTGACCAGGATCTCACTCATAGTTACCGTCCGCTCGGGCTCGCACGTTATGGGCGACGTCCTCGATTCCGTAGTAGTCCTTGTACCAGGCGACGAAATTGCGGATGCCTTGCTCTATGGGCGTCTCAGGCTTGTATCCGACGTCGCGCATCAGGTCGCTCACGTCGGCGAAGGTGTCAAGCACGTCACCCGGCTGAAGCGGCAGATAGTTCTTTCTGGCTTCGATGCCCAGCGTTTCCTCGAGCACCTCGATGTAGCGCAGGAGGTTCACGGGATTGTTGCTGCCGATGTTGTACACCCGGTATGGAGCGCTCGAGCTGTGCGGATCCGGATGCGAAGGATCCCAGTCCCGATCAGGCTGCGCCGGCCGGTCGAGGACGCGGATCACGCCTTCGGCGATGTCCTCGACGTAGGTGAAGTCGCGGGTGTGGTGCCCGTAGTTGAAGATGTCTATGGGTTCACCAGCGAGCATGCGGGCGGTGAACTTGAACAATGCCATGTCGGGCCGACCCCACGGTCCGTACACGGTGAAAAACCGCAGCCCGGTGGTCGGCAGCCCGAACAGATGGCTGTAGGTGTGGGCCATCAACTCGTTCGATTTCTTGGTAGCAGCGTAGAGGCTGACGGGATGATCCGTATTGTGATGCACCGAGAACGGCATGCGGGTGTTGCTGCCGTAGACGGAGCTGGTCGAGGCATACACCAGATGCTCCGTCCCGTGAGCACGGATGTTCTCCAGAATGTTCAGAAACCCAGTCACGTTGGCGCTCACGTAGGCGTGGGGATTCTCCAGCGAATACCGCACGCCTGCCTGAGCCGCCAGGTGAACCACACGGTGGGGGCGTTGCTCGGCGAAAAGCGCATCCATCGCGGCGCGATCCGCCACGTCCGTTTTCGCGAAGCGGAAGCCCGGGCGGGAGTTCAGACGGTCCAGCCGGGCCTGCTTCAGGGCGACGTCGTAGTAGTCGTTCAGATTATCGACGCCGATCACCTCGTCGCCGCGATCCAGCAGGCGGTGACTGGTGTAGGAACCGATGAAACCGGCCGCGCCCGTGAGCAATACTTTCATGAGGTCCCTCAGAGCCGGCAGATCGCTGACACGCGGGTGATCCTGCCGGTGTTGTCGATCTCCCGGCTCAATGTTTTCCCGGTGGCCGGCAATTCGGAATAAGCTGAGCCCGAACACCCGCGGTCGCTCGTCGGGCAGTGGCGCCGAGCAGAGGCGGCCGCCAAGTGGAGCCCATTATGTACCATGCGCCCCGGCCTCAGGTGTGGTCGGCTTGTAGTAGGATGTAATGGCGGCGCCGTGGCAGGTGAGTTGTCAGGCGGTTACAACCCGTTACAGCGCTGTGTCATGTGGATTGGGTACCATGGATTGTGTCGACGTCCAACGACGAGCGGCTGAGAGTGAGAGTTAGAGTCAATGTATCAGGAGTTCTACGGTCTCGACGCGAAGCCTTTCCAGCTTTCTCCGGACGTGCGTTTCTTCTTCCCCAGCCGGGAGCACAAGCGGGCGCTGTCGTTCCTGGAATACGGGCTCGACCAGGCCGACGGATTCATCATCATCACCGGTGACGTCGGAACCGGTAAGACCACCCTGATGCACGCCTTGCTCGAGGGGCTGGACCCGCAGGAAACGCTGGTCGCGACGGTGGTGACGACGCGGCTCAAGGACGACGATCTGATGCACCTGGTGGCGGCCAACTTCGGCCTCACGGTCAGCGCCGGCGCCAGCAAGGCGGCGCTGCTCAGCGACCTCGAGCGTCTGTTCATCCAGCAGGCGCGAAATGGGCGCCGGGTTCTGCTCATCGTTGACGAAGCGCAGAACCTGCCTCGCGAATCCGTCGAAGAGCTCCGGATGCTCTCCAACTTCCAGCACCAGGGCAAACCCCTGCTGCAGATGTTTCTGCTGGGCCAGGAGGAATTCCGCTCGACGTTGCTGTCTCCCGGCTTCGAGCAGCTTCGTCAGCGGGTCATCGCCACCTATCACCTGAATCCTCTCGACGAGGAGGAGACACGCACCTACATTCAGCATCGGCTGTCTACGGTGGGTTGGACGCACGATCCGGAGATCTCCGACGACGCGTTCGAGGCGATTTATCAGTTCAGCGACGGGGTGCCGCGGCGCATCAACAACCTGTGCGACCGGGTCTTTCTCTACGCCTTCCTGGAGGAACTGCATCGCATCGACGGGTCCGTGGTGGCGACGGTTTCCGAGGAGATCGGCTCGGAGTTCTTGAGCGGGGGCCGGCAGGGCCAGGAGGCGGAGGCCGCGGCGAAGCCGCAGCCCGTGTTCGACAAGCCCGGCCAGCCTCTGGAAGCCATGGCCCGGGTCATGTTCGACAACGCCAGCGTGCAGCAGCGGTTGGGTTCGCTGGAACGGGCGGTGGATAGCCTCGGCTCGTCTCTGACGTCGGAGGTGGCGGATCTCCGGGAAGAGGTGGTTGTGCTGAGAGGGATGCTCGAGGACGTGCTGATGGCGGTCAGGTCTCAAGATTCCGACCCTTCGCGCAAACGGCGGGCCTGAGCCGCGCGGAAGGACCGTCGGGCGGGCGGCCTCGGAAGGCTCACCGGAAGTCCCGGGAGTCGAACGGCATACCCTTCGCGACTTCGGATTCCTGGAGGGCCTCCAGCAGGTCCGTGCGGTCTTCGACGAACCCGGCGACCACGTGGATCACTTCCTGTTCGCGCTCCACCACGCCCTTCACCCGTAACAGCCGGCCCTGCAGCAGCGCGGCCCGGAACTGCTCGAGCACCGACGCCCACACCACCAGATTGACGTTGCCGGTCTCGTCTTCCAGGGTGACGAACAGCACCCCGGTGGTAGTGCCCGGCCGCTGCCGGCCGGTGACCAGACCCGCGACCCGCACGAACTGACCATGCCGGCACCGGACGAGCTCCTCGGCGCTGTGACAGCGCGCCAGATGCCCCCCCAGCTTCTCATGATTGCGCAGCAGCGCCAGCGGATGCTCGCCCAGGGTCAATCCAAGGTAGTGGTAGTCGTCGAGCATGTCGCCCACCGCCGAAGGCGCCGGCAGCCCCTTCTCTTAGCGGCCTCTTCCTCTGTGGGAGCGGCCTCTTCCTTTGTGGGAGCGGTCTCCCGGCCGCGATGCCCTGTGGGAGCGGCCGAACGAAGTTCGGCTTCGCGCTCGCAAGGCGAGCGCGCGGCCTCCCGGCCGCGATCTTCCCGGCCGCCGCAACCATATTCCCCACTTTCCTCCGCCACCCCCTCCAGCGCCAGCGGCGCCCGGATAGCCGCCACCTCCCAGTGAGCGTGATAGCGGTGTCGACTGAGCGACCGGAGCGCGCCGGCCCGGGCCAGGAATCGGAGCGACCGGCCATCCAGCGCAGCCCGGCGGGCCAGATCCTGGGTGTCGGTGAACGGCCGGGCGGCGGCGATGCGTTCGCCGGCGGCCTCGGAGAGGCCTTTTACCAGGCGCAGGCCAAGCCGCAGCGGCGATTGCCCACTGCAGGAGCGATCTCCAGATCGCGATGGTTCCGGAATTCGCGGCCAGGAGGCCGCTCCCACAACAGGCTCCAGCCGGTGGTCCCAGGAGCTTTCCTGCACGTCCACCGGCCGTACCTCGATGCCGTGACGGCGAGCGTCCTGAACGATCTGCGACGGCGAGTAGAAGCCCATGGGCAGGCTGTTCAACAGGCCGCAGTAGAAGGCGGCGGGCTCGTGGCATTTCAGCCAGGCGGAGACGTACACCAGCAGCGCGAAGCTGGCCGCGTGGGACTCCGGAAAGCCGTACTCGCCGAACCCCTGGATCTGCCGGAACACCCGTTCGGCGAACTCCCGGCCGTGGCCCCGGGCGGTCATGCCGTCGATGAGCTTCTGCTCGAACGGGCCGAGGCCGCCGCGGCGTTTCCAGGCGGCCATGGCGCGGCGGAGCTGATCCGCTTCGCCGGGACTGAAGCCGGCGGCCTCCATGGCCAGCTCGATCACCTGTTCCTGGAAGATGGGCACACCGAGCGTTCGTTCCAGCACCCGGCGCACCCCCTCACTCGGATAGTCCACCGGTTCGAGCCCCTGCCGGCGCCGCAGGTAGGGATGCACCATGTCGCCCTGGATGGGGCCGGGCCGGACGATGGCCACCTGGATCACCAGGTCGTAGAAGTGCCGGGGCTTCAAGCGCGGCAGCATGGCCATCTGGGCTCGGGATTCCACCTGAAAGACGCCGACGCTGTCGCCGCGCTGGAGCATGCGGTAGGTTTCCGGATCCTCCGGGGGGATCTGAGCGATGGTGAGTGGTTGCTGATCGCGGCCGGGAGGGCCATCGCTGTGGGAGCGGCCTCCTGGCCGCGATCCGGACCCGACCCTGTGGGAGCGGCCTCCTGGCCGCGATCCGGACCCGACCCTGTGGGAGCGGCCTCCTGGCCGCGATCCGGACCCGACCCTGTGGGAGCGGCCTCCTGGCCGCGATTCCTGCGCATTGATGACCTCCAGCGTCTTCCGAATCGCCGTCAGCATCCCCAGCCCCAGCACGTCCACCTTGAGCAGCCCCAGAGCCTCCAGATCGTCCTTGTCCCACTGAATGACGGTGCGATCCTCCATGGCGGCGTTTTCCACCGGCACGAGTTGCATCAGAGGCCCGCGGGAGATGACGAAACCGCCCACGTGCTGGGAGAGGTGGCGGGGGAAGCCGAGAATCTGGTCGACCAAGAAGCGGAACTGCCGCACCACGTCGCTGGCCGGGTCGAGACCCACGGCGGTGAAGCGCTCGGCCAGGGCTTCCCGGTTGTCCCACCAGGCCAGCGACTTGGCCAGCAGGTCGACCGTATCTGCGCTCATGCCGAGGGCCTTGCCAACGTCGCGGATGGCGCTCTTCGGTCGATAGGTGATGAGGGTGGCGGCGAGCGCTGCGCGGTCGCGGCTGTAACGCTTGTAGAGGTACTGGATGACCTCCTCGCGGCGCTCGTGCTCGAAATCCACGTCGATGTCCGGCGGCTCGTCGCGCTCCTGGTTGACGAAGCGCTCGAACAGCAGATGCATGCGCGACGGATCCACCTCGGTGATGTGCAGGCAGTAGCACACCGCAGAGTTGGCGGCCGAGCCCCGTCCCTGGCAGAGGATGCCCTGACTGCGGGCGAACGCCACGATGTCCTGTACGGTGAGGAAGTAATACTCGTAGCCGAGCTGCCGGATCAGCGTGAGCTCCCGCTCGATGGTCGCGCGGGTCTCCTCCGGGATGCCGCCGGGCCAGCGCTCGGCCGCGCCGGCGTAGGTGAGCTGGCGCAGATAGTCGCCGGGCGCCAGGTGTGGGGGTACCAGCTCCTCGGGATACTCGTAGCGCAACTCGTCGAGCGAGAATCGGCAGCGCTCGGCGATCAGGCAGGATTCCTCCAGCATCTCCGGCGGGTACAGGGTGGTCAGGGTCTCCACCGGGCGCAGGTGTCGCTCGGCATTCTGAAATCCCCGGCTGCCGAGCGCGCTCACCGTGGTCTTGTGGTGAATGGCGCTGAGCACGTCCTGCAGCGGTTGACGCTCGGGACGATGGGCATGCACGTCGTTGCTGGCGACGATGGGCAGGTCGAGGCGCATGGACAGGGTGAGGGCGTGGGCCGTCTTGTCCAGATCGTCGTCTTCCCGGAACAGCTCGAGAGCGATCCACAGCGACGGGAACAGCGTCTTCAGGCGCCGCCCCTGATCCATGAGGGTGCCGATATCGGCGCGGCCGGGAATCCACAGCGCGAAGCACTCGTCGAGCGCCCAGCGGAAGTCGTCGAGCCGGGCCTCGTAGGTGCCCTTGGGCGAGCGGCGCCGGAGCCGCGTGATGAGCGCCGAGATCTGACCGTAGGCCGTCCGGTCCGGGGCCAGCAGCACGATCCGGAAGCCTTCCTCCAGGCGGAACTCGGCGCCGGCGATGAGCTGGATACCGGCCTCCCGAGCCGCCAGATGCGCCTTCACCAGGCCGGCGAACGAGCACTCGTCGGTGAGCGCGATGGCCTGGTAGCCCAGCTCCGCTGCGCGGTGCACCAGCTCGTCCGGATGGGACGCGCCGCGCAGGAAGCTGTAGTTGCTGAGGCAGTGGAGCTCGGCGAAGGACGTCATGAGTCATGCTCCTGTGGGAGCGACCTCCGGTGTGGGAGCGACCTCCTGGTCGCGATCTGGAGCTGGGAATCGCGACCGGGAGGTCGCTCCACAAGATCTCCCACAGTCGCTCCCACAGGAGCCCTCACAGAAGGTCGGATCAGGCGAAATAGCCATGGAGGTACCAGCGATCCCAGGAATCGGTGAATACCCAGCAGCGGGCGCCGCTGTGATGGCGGGCCATGTAGTAGTCGCGGGCCTGGCCGGGCGGGGCGTGATGGTCGGTGGTCAGCCACCAGCCGGTATGGATGCGCTCCGGGCCCTCGAGCAGCTCGAGCTGACGGCGGTCCACCGGCCGGGGAGGATCGAACAGCCACAGCGGCCGCCGGCGCGCCCGAGAGCGCCCGGGCAGCTCCCGGGACCGGGGCAGGGGGGCGGTCTGCTGCCAGGCCAGCTCCGGCGTGTGATGGTCCGCCGTCACCAGGCCATGGCAGGCGTCCCGGCCGAGCCGGGCCCGGAGCTGATCCACCAGCGCTCCCGGCTCCTCCATGACTTCCGCCGCCGGCCCTGGCCGTTGATCGAACAGCCCTGCCGGGCGGCTCACCGCCGCCCAGGGCATCAGGCGCCGGGCTTCCAGGGTGAGGCTGATGACGTCTTCCGGAAGTGTCGTCTCGGTGAGCTTCAGGCGGGTGATGTCCAGGAAGTCCTCGCGGCGCTGCCGGGCGCGGGTGAAGCGCACCCGCATCCGGATGCGCGCGCCACCGCTGCCGGTGAAGCTCCAGCCGAGTGCCTCGGCGCCGAGCTGACGCGCCACCAGCCAGTGCTGTAGATCGCCGAGCAGTCGCTGCATGGGGAAGATCAGGGCTTCTTTACCGTTCAGCGGCTCGAGCAGGTGCAGGTTGGACGCGGAAGTGTTCCGCCGGCCGGATCGACGGGCGCGGGTCCGGCTTGCCGCCGGTGAGACGGTCGAGGTAGTCCACCAGATTTTCGCCGAACCGCCGGGCGAGGCCGCTGCCTCGGCAGGGCCAGGAGCTGATTCAGGGTGTGAATGCCCATGTTGGCGAACCGCTCGATGTCTTCCGCCGTCAGATGGCTCGGGCTCCACGGCGGCATGAACGAGCGGCACCTCGCAGAGGCTGGCGGCGTCGGCACGAGCAAGGACGAGCGCAGCCAGGGCGGTGGTGGCCGGGCGTACCCGGACTTCGTGGCCCATGCCGCGGCACACGTCTTCCACCCGCCGGGCCAGCTCGGCACCGTCGCCGAAGAGCTTCAGGCTTCCGCCGATCTCCAGCATGATGCCGCCGGGCGGGTGATCGTCGGCCGCCGGCGAGGTCAGGCTCACTCGGGAGCTGAATCCGTACAGCGTCCCGGCCAGAAGCTCGAGGCGCTCCCGCTCCCGCTCCCGGCAGCGCCGGTAGTGGACGAGACCGGGAACGATGCTGTGGGCCGTGGCCAGGGTGCTGCCGTGGGCGATACCGGCTTCCACGGCAGCCGCGCTCCGAAGGATGATGCGGCCGCGCGCGTCAGTGACTACGGCCTGTTGCTGTTGTGGGAGCGGCTGTTTTTCGTTGTGGGAGCGGCCTGTTTCTTTGTGGGAGCGGCCTCCCGGCCGCGATTGCCCGAAGAGATCGCGGCCGGGAGGCCGCTCCCACAGAACACTTCCAGCGGCAGCAGGGGAAAATGGACGCCGAGCCACAGCATCAGTGGGTGATCCGCGGCGCCGGTCCGTCCGGCATGGGACGACCGGGATGATAGACGGCGTCGTCTCCGGCGGCCTCGGCATTCCGGCGGCGCTGACTGCGCCACAGGGAAAGCTGCTCGCCGACGTTAGCCGAGCCGGGCCCGGCGCCGAGCTCGAGACGGATGCCGCTCACCGGCCAGCCGCCGCGGCGTTTGCGGATGTCCACGACGACGGCGTCGGGACCGACGGCACGGCGGCGGTCACCTCGAGCCGTAGCTCCGCCATGGAATTGGCCGCTGCGGCTTCCCGGGGCCGGAACAGACAACTCAGGGTGCGCCCGCGGTGGGCCGCGAGCTGCAGCCGGCGGGTGTCCTTGAGGGTGAGCTGGCGCTCGTCCAGCCAGGCCAGGGTCATGCTGCAGGTGCCGGAGCGACTCGCCCGCTCCAGGGCCCACAGGGCCTGCTGATGGCTGCGGGGATGGATCAGCAGGATCTTGCGCACGTCCACCCCGCAGGCTTCCAGAGCCGGGGCGTAGGGAACGAACGGCGGATTGACCCATGCCACCCAACGGTCTTCGTCGCGGGACAGGGCACGGATGAGGGGGACCAGCAGGCGCAGCTCTCCCACCCCCGCGGTGGCGAGCAGGCATTCCACCAGGGCGTTCCGGGGCCAGCCACCGCCGGCCAGATGCTCATCCAGGGCGGGAAAGCCGCTGGAGAGGGCGTCGGAGGCGTGCTCGAGCTGGCCCGCCCGCCAGAGCTGCGGGTGGTGCAGCAGGCCTTCGAGCTTGTCTTTCTGACCACCCATTCGGAAGCTGTATTTGCTTACAGGGGTCAACCAGATTATCTGTATGTATATACAGTATCAAGCCTTTTGAAGAGCCACTCGGCCCACACTAACTCTGAGGCGTTTGCGGACGAGATACTGGTTCCTGCCCCGGCCTCAGCCCCGCCGCCACCACCATGGTGGTGGCGGTGGTGGTAGCGGGGCTGGCCGGCCACGATGTTGCTGCTGGCATTCCGGGCAGCCGGCTGTCGAAGTCCCGAAGCGCGTCATCGCCGTCAGCTGTTCCGACGAACCGGTTCGCTCCCCGCGCTACTTCTTTTTGAATCGTGACAGGATGTTCTCGCAGCGCTCGCTGATGAGGGCAGCAACTTTTTCTGAAGTTTCGTGCGGCTTTTCTACCTTCGGTATGGTTTCCAGGACAGTTGCCGCCAGGGTGCCGACGCGGCTCAGGGTTGCTGCGGCTGCCAGGCCGGCATCCCTGGCGAACTGCTCGACCTCTTTTGGGAAGACAAGATCGGATTTGCCTTCGCCCCCGATCTTCATGGCCATCTTGTCCGAAAGTTCCGGGTAGTAAACCGTCGAAACCAGATCGTAGAGCGGCGCAAGCCGCGTCGTGCCATCCTGCAGATAAAGCAGGGAATAGTTCTTTGCGTGCGCGTCGTGATTACCGATGATCAGATTGAATATCACGGCATCGAGCAGCGCGCGCAGATCGAGGACCGCGGCGCTTGAGGCAACTCGCAACATGGCGAAGCAATCCTGCAGCGACGGGCCCCCCTCATCCTGGTACTTGATCTCTGACGGGACTGCCAGCGCCTGACAGAAGTCTTCCTGGTGCAGGCGCTGAATGTTGCCTTCGTTCGTCCGGTGGCGGTCGAAGCGCTCCACCAGCAGGTAATCGATATCGTCGATATGGCCGATCTGCGTACTTGCGACATTGAGGCCGGCCTGCCTGGCCAGCGCCATACAGAAGGCCTCGTTAAAGACAGCGCCTTCGTAGGTCGCGATCGCCGGCTTGAGGATATGGGTGCTCGGAGCGCTGCCGCGCGGAATCGCGATCTGGCGATCATTCAGCCGGACGGCAATCTTGTCCTGGGCGCCGGCGAGCGAAAGCCGGATGCCGTCTTCGCCCGCCATGAGCGGCCGGCGCGGAAGGTCGCGCAGGATCTGGCTGAGCTCGTCGCCCTCGAGCTCGCGGTACGCACCGTCATCGGCTGGACGTGACGTGCCGGGCGGCAGGAACGTCACTGCGCCTGCGCACTCGCCGCCGATCTGCTCGAGCATCGCAAAGTCGTTTTGGTCACTGATGCCGAGGATTCTGGATATGACTTTGCGATTGCCTTCTTCCGGCAGAGTGCCGCCGAAGAATCCCCGGCACTGTTTCTGCGTGAAGGGTTCTTTCTGCAGCGGCAGCGAACGCGACAGAGGTACCCGCTTCTCGTTGTCCAGCCACGATGCGGCATACGTAAAGCTCATCTGGCCGTCGTCGTCCTGAGTGAGCTGGCCGACGAGATCGCGGTCGAGGCAGACATCGAGTGTGCGCGCCATGGCTCAATCCCTGCCGCTGGTGGTGGGGGGGGTGAGCTCAACACGGATGCCAAGAGTCTGAAGGACGGTCAGCACCTTGCCGATCTGGCAGGTGGGCTTTCCGTTCTCCAGATCACTGACGAACCGCAGGCCGGTTCCGGACGTCAGCGCCAGATCGGCCTGGGTGACCCCAATCTCTTTACGTGCTTTGCGGACGGCCTTGCCGAGCTGTTCCGGCGATAGCGACATCTCTTGTACTTCCGGCTGTGATTTTACCGCTCGGTAATATTAGCCTGAGTTCACGGGCTGCACAAAGGTGTTTTTACCGATCGGTAATATGTGGTGAAAGATTGATCTATTTTGCTAGTTGGTTCCCGAGCGGGAACATTCCGCTGTAAAAGGCAGATTGAAGCCCAAATCGTCCCGAGCGGTAACGCAACAGCTTAAGCACGCTACGCGGCTGACCGCTTCTGCTCTGAACGCCTGGCGTCCGGCTGGTCCTCCTCCATTCGCCGTAGCCGCGACCGATTGCACAATCGCGTGCAACTTTTCCTCTGCCAGGTGGGGGCTTCGAGAGATCCAAGCCCTTTGCTGCTAGCTAAACCAGACGGTTGACTTCGCTCGACTGACCTCCGTAAGCTCAACCAAGTGGTAGAGCATCAGTCAGCACAGATCGACGCCGTCTTTCGCGCGCTCGCCGACCCGACGCGCCGAGCCCTGCTCGCTGCGCTCGCGAACGGCGAGCACAGCGTGAAGGCGCTGGCGGAGCCGCACCCCATGTCGTTGGCCGGGATCGCGAAGCACGTTCGTGTGTTGGAAGACGCCGGTCTGGTCAGCCGAAGGAAGCAGGGCCGGGAGAACATCATGCGCCTGGAGCCGACCCGGCTCTTCGACGCACACCAGTGGATCGATTCCTATCTGCGCTTCTGGGCGGGCCGGCTGGATGCGCTGGATAGAGCCCTCAGAGAAGGAGAGAAGCCATGAGCAACCCCCGGGGAAGTCGGCGTCGACCTGTCGCAGCTGCCGCCGCGGCGCTGATCCCGCGTCCGGCCGTCATCCCGGGCGGTCAGCCCGGGAGGGTGCTGGACAGCCCGCGGCCGATGCCGTAGTAGGCGAAGCCGAGCTGGGCCAGGTAGTCCGGATCGTAGACGTTGCGGCCGTCGAAGATCACCGGCTCCTTGAGCCGGGCCTTCAGGGCCTCGAAGTCGGGGCTGCGGAACTCGTTCCACTCGGTGACCACGATCAGCCCGTCCACGCCCTCGAGGGTGTCGTCCCGGTGGCTGCACAGAGTGAACAGCGGCTCGCTACAGTAGACTTGGGCGGCGGCGCGGCCGGCGGCCGGATCGTAAGCGCGCACCGCCGCGCCGCGCTCGAACAGACGTTCCATGATGGTCCGGCTCGGCGCTTCGCGGATGTCGTCGGTGTTGGGCTTGAATGCGAGCCCCCACAGGGCGAACGTGCGCCCGCTGACGTCACCGCCGAAGTGACCTAGGATCTTGCTCACCAGCACGCCCTTCTGGCGCTCGTTCACGGCCTCCACACCGCACATCACGGACGCCTCGTACCCCGCCTCGCTGGCGGTGTAAATGAGCGCTTTCACGTCCTTGGGGAAGCAGGAGCCGCCGTACCCGGTGCCGGGATAGATGAAGTGGAAACCGATCCGCGGATCGGCGCCAACCCCCCGGCGCACGTCCTCGATGTCGGCCCCCAGGCGCTCCGCCAGATTCGCCATCTCGTTCATCAGGCTGATGCGCGTGGCCAGCATCACGTTGGACGCGTACTTGGTGAGCTCGGCCGAGCGCACGTCCATGTGGATGACCTTGTCATGATTGCGGTTGAACGGCGCGTACAGGGCGTCCAGCAGCCGGGCGCTGTCCTCGCGGCCGGTGCCGATGATCACGCGGTCGGGCTTCATGAAGTCGCTGACGGCAGCGCCTTCCTTGAGAAATTCGGGGTTCGAGACCACATCGAAGTCGATCCGTACGCCGCGTTTGCCGAGGGTCTCGGCGATGGCGGCGCGGACACGGTCGGCAGTGCCCACCGGCACGGTCGATTTGTCGACCACCACCTTGGGCTCGCTCATGTGCTCGCCGATGCTGCGGGCGACGTTCAGTACGTATTGGAGATCCGCAGAGCCGTCGCCGTTGGACGGCGTGCCCACGGCGATGAACAGGAGCCGGCCGTGGGCCACGCCCTCGGCCACGTCGGTGGTGAACTTCAGGCGTCCGGCAGCGGTGTTGCTGGTCACCATCTGTTCGAGCCCCGGCTCGAAGATGGGAACCTCGCCCCGTTCCAGCGCTTCGACTTTGGCAGGATCGATGTCGACGCACAGCACGTCGTTGCCCATCTCGGCGAAACAGCTTCCGGTGACCAGCCCCACGTAGCCGGTGCCGAACATCGTGAGCTTCATCGGTTTCCAGTCTCCTCCGGGAATGCTTTCGTCGAGTCAGCCGCGCAGCATGGCGGGCAGGGGCACAAAATACTGTTAGAGAAATGCCTCGATCAAGTAAGGACCGGGCGTGGCGAAGCTCTCCGCCAGAGCAGCGTTGAACGATTTGGCGTCGGTGGCGCGCACCGCGGGCACGCCCATGCCGCCGGCCAGACGCACGAAGTCCAGCTCCGGGCGCGACAGATCCAGCATGCTCATGGCCTTCGGCCCGGGGTTCTCGGCGCCGACGCGCATGAACTCCACCTGCAGAATGGCGTACTTGCGGTTGGCGAACAACACCACGGTCACGTCGAGGTTTTCCCTTGCCATGGTCCACAGGGATTGAATGGTGTACATGGCGCTGCCATCCGCCTGCAGCGCCACCACCCTCCGGTCGGGACAGGCGACCGCCGCGCCCACTGCAGCGGGAAGGCCGAGGCCGATGGCGCCGCCGGTGAGATCCAGCCAGTCGTGGGGCGCCGCCGCCGCCGTCATGGCCGGTATGGCGAAGCCGCCGGTCACCGCCTCGTTGACCACCACCGCCTGCTCCGGCAACAGAGCGCCGAGACTGCGGGCGATGGATTCCGGATTCAGCGGCCCGCCCTTCGGCGGAGTCGGTGGCGCGTAGCTGGAGACGGCAGGTTCCACGGCGCCGGCGCCGACCGCCTCGGCCACCGCCTCGAGAGCCTGCAGGGTTTCCTCGCCGGGCGCCGTCAAGGTGTGCACCCGACAGTCGGGCGGCGTCAGCTCGCTCGGCACGCCGGGATAGGCGAAGAAGCTGACGGGCGCTTTGGTGTCCACCAGGATCAGGTGACGGACGCCGGCGAGGGTTTCCAGCGCCTGCTCGGCGAAGTACGGCAGCCGCGGCAGGTCGACGCGCCCGGCGCCACGCGGCAGCCGTGCCAGGAACGTATCGCCGAGGAAGCGCGCCTGGGTCCGTCCGGCGATGCGGCTGACCAGCCGCAGACCGTCTTCGCTCACTCCCCGCCCGTTCAGCAGAAAAGCGCACGGCTCGCCCGAGCCGACGGCGGCGATGACGGCCTCTACCGAGTTGGGATCGGCAGGCGTGAGCCCGGAGAGGGCAGCGGGGCGGCAGCGCCCGCGGCTTCGTTCCAGGCAGTGTCCGCCGGCAGGATCAGGGTGGCGATGGCACCTGGTGGCGTCGCTGCGGCCTGCACGGCGGCTGCGGCGTCGGCGGCCACGTCCGAGGCGCTTTCGGAGACGCGGATCCAGGCAGACACCGGACCTGCGAATCCGGCGATGTCCGACGCCAGAGGCGCGTCGAGGGCCCTGTGATAGGTGGCGTGCTCGCCGACCACGTTGACGATGGGGGAACGGGCCCGGCGGGCGTTGTGCAGGTTGGCCAGCCCGTTGGCAAGGCCCGGGCCGAGGTGGAGCAGAGTGCAGGCCGGCTTACCGGCCATGCGCGCGTAGCCGTCGGCGGCGCCGGTGACCACACCTTCGAACAAGCCGAGGATGGCGCGCATGCCCGGCTGCTTGTCCAGCGCGGCCACGAAGTGCATCTCCGACGTGCCGGGATTGGTGAAGCAGACTTCGATGCCCGCGGCGACGAAGGTTTCAAGCAGGCTTTGCGCGCCGTTCATCAATTTTCAGCTCCTGCGAATGGCTGCTCCCACAGTCGCGACCGGGAGGTCGCTCCCACACACAATTCGTCGCTCCCACACACAATTCGTTGCTCCCACACACAATTCGTCGCTCCCACACACAATTCGTCGCTCCCACACAATCGTCACTCCCAAAGGGGAGCATATGGCCCCGGGTGCGCTTTGCAAAGCCTGGTCGATCCTATAGGCTCCCCGGCTTTCGGCCGAGCCCTGGCATGAGCTACGACTACGACCTGTTCGTCATCGGTGCCGGCTCCGGGGGCGTGCGCGCCGCACGGATGTCTGCCGGGTATGGTGCCCGGGTCGCCATCGCGGAGAACACCTACCTCGGCGGCACGTGCGTGAACGTGGGGTGCGTGCCCAAGAAGCTGTTCGTCTACGGCTCGCACTACGCGGAGGACTTCGCCGACGCCGCCGCGTACGGCTGGAACGCCACCTCCGAGCCGTTCGACTGGGCGCGCCTCAGGGACAACAAGACCCGGGAGATCGAGCGCCTGAACGGCGTGTACCGGAATCTGCTGACTGCCGCCGGCGTCGACATCAAGTGGGGCCGTGCCCGGCTTCTGGACGCGCACCGGGTCGAGGTGGACGGGGCCGTTCATTCCAGCGAGCGCATCCTCATCGCCACCGGGAGCTGGCCGAGCGTGCCCAACGTGCCGGGACGGGAACTGGCCATCACCTCCAACGAAGCCTTCTATCTGGAAACGTTTCCGGAACGTGCGGTGGTGGTGGGAGGCGGATACATCGCCGTGGAGTTCGCGGGCATCTTCGCCGGGCTCGGCGCCCGTACCACGCTGGTCTATCGGGGCCCCATGTTTCTGCGCGGCTTCGACGAGGAGATACGCGAGTTCGTCGCCGCCGAGCTCGAGAAGAAGGGCATCGAGCTGCGATTTTCCACGCTGGTCACCTACATCGAGGAAGCCGACGGCGGGCGCCGGCTGCATCTCGACGACGGCACCAGCCTCGATACCGACCAGGTCCTCTACGCTACCGGCCGCACCCCCAACACCGCGGATCTGGGGCTCGAGGCCGCCGGCGTGATGACCACCGAGCGGGGCGGCATCGTCGTCGATCATTACTACCAGTCGTCGGCACACAACATCTACGCCATCGGCGACGTGATCGACCGGATTCAGCTCACCCCGGTGGCGATCGCCGAGGGCATGTGTGTGGCCGCCAATCTCTTCACCGACCGGCCGAAGCGCACACTCGACTACGAGTTGGTGGCGACCGCCGTGTTCTCCCAGCCCAACATCGGCACCGTGGGGCTGACCGAGGAGGAGGCGAGAGGACGCTACGACAACGAGATCGACGTCTACAGCGCCGATTTCCGGCCCATGAAGCACACCTTGACCGGGCGCGAGGAACGCACGTTCATGAAACTGATCGTGCGCCGCCGGGACGACGTTGTGGTGGGTGCCCACATGGTGGGACCGGAGGCGGGCGAGATCATTCAGGGCATTGCCGTCGCCATGACGGCCGGCGCCACCAAGGCACACTTCGACCGGACCGTCGGTATACATCCGACGGCAGCGGAGGAGTTCGTCACCATGCGGCAGGCGAGGGCGGAGACATGACGTCGAGTGTGGGCAGGCGTGGTCTCGCGGCGTTGCTGGCGGTTGTTTGCGGCTGTGCCGCCGATCAGGCATCGACAACAACCGGCCCGGCGGCGGGTACACGCAACGTCATCCTGTTTCTCGGCGACGGCATGGGGATCAGCACCATCACCGCCGCGCGCATTTTCGCCGGCCAGCAGCACGGCCTGCCGGGAGAAGGCTACTCCTTGAGCTTCGAGCGCTTTCCCAACGTCGCGCTGGTGAAGACCTACAACACGGATGCCCAGGTGCCCGACAGCGCCGGCACCATGTCGGCCATCATGACCGGGGAGAAGACCCGCATGGGCCACATCAGCGTTGGTCCGCGAAGCGGCCGCACGATGACTGCGCGGCGGCGCTCGAGCACGCGTTGCCGACCCTGCTGGAGATGGCCGAGGACCGCGGCGTTCGCCACGGGTGTGGTTTCCACCGCCCGCATCACCCACGCCACGCCGGCGGCCACTTACGCCCACGTGCCGGACCGGGACTGGGAGAACGACAGCGCAGCTGCCCGAGGCGGCCGCCGAAGCCGGCTGCCGCGACATCGCCCGTCAGCTCGTGGAGTTCGATCATGGCAACGGTATCGAGGTGGCGCTCGGGCGGCGGCCGCGCCGAGTTCCTGCCGCGCACCGGGCCACGGACCCGGAGTATCCCGATACCCGGGGATTGCGCAGCGATGGGCGGGATCTGATCGGAGGAGTGGACGAGCGGCCGGCCGGGTGCGCGCTATGTCTGGAGCCGCGCCGGCTCTCGATGCGCTTTCCGCCTGCCGCGGCGGGGCCGGTGCTCGGCCTGTTCGAGCCCTCGCACATGCAGTTCGAGGCCGATCGCAGCCAGGACCCAGCGGGCGAGCCCTCTCTGGCGGAGATGACGGCGTTCGCCATTCACAAGCTGCACAACGATCCGCGCGGCTTCTTCCTGATCGTCGAAGCCGGACGCATCGATCACGCCCATCACGGCGGCAATGCCCGCCGCGCGCTGGTGGACACGGTAGCGCTGTCCGACGCCGTGCAAACGGCGCTGGATCTCACGGACCATGCCGATACCCTGATCCTGGTCACCGCGGACCACAGTCATACTCTGGCCATCGAGCGGCTATCCGCGACGCGGCAATCCCATCCTCGGCAAGGTCGTCGGCCCCGATGGCAAGCTCGCCAGAGACGCCGACGGCCATCCCTACACGACCTTGAGCTACGCCAACGGTCCCGGCTACCAGCAAGGCGCTGCCCGATCTCACCGACGTCGATACCGAAGCGCCGACTACCGGCAGATCGCCGACCCTGCCCATGCCCGGCGAGACCCACGGCGGCGAGGACGTCGCTGCGTTCGCCACCGGGCCCGAAGCCCAGTGGGTGCACGGCGTCATGGAGCAGAACCGCCTGTTCCGGGTGATGGAGCGTGCATTGATGCCGGATGTCTCCCGTCGCAGAGGGAAACGCCGAGGCGATGACGCTGGCTGCAGAGCCTGTTCACTTACCTCGACGGCCTGCTCGGCAGCTCCTGGTGGTTTCCTTACGTGCTGCTCGGCATCGGCGTGTTCTTCACGCTGTATCTGGGGTTTCCGCAGATCCGCTTCTTCCGCCATGCCTGGAACGTGCTGCGGGGCAAGTACGCGGAGGCGGGCGATCCCGGCGATACCAGTCACTTTCAGGCGCTGTCCACGGCGCTGTCCGGCACGGTGGGAACCGGCAACATCGGCGGCGTGGCGCTGGCGATCCATCTGGGCGGTCCGGCGGCGCTGTTCTGGATGTGGGCCACCGCGTTTCTCGGCATGACCACGAAGTACGTGGAGGTCACCATCTCCCACCGCTACCGGATCACCGACGAGGAAGGCCGCATCGCCGGCGGGCCCATGTACTACATGGAGCGCGGCCTGGGGATGCGCTGGCTGGCAGTATTCTTCGCCGTGGCGGTGGTGGTGAGCTCGTTCGGCTCCGGCAACATGCCCCAGAGCAACAACATGGCCTCGGGCATCGAGGCGTCGTTCGGCGTCCCGCCGTGGCTGACCGGGCTGGTGCTCGCGTTGCTGCTGGGCCTGGTCATCGTCGGTGGCATCCGCCGGATAGCCGTGGTGGCCGCCGGCATCGTGCCGTTCATGGGCGTTTTCTACGCGTTGGCTGCCCTCGCGGTGGTGGTCAGCAACATCGATCAGGTGGTGCCGTCGTTCGTGGCGGTGTTCCAGGGCGCCTTTACCGGCACGTCCGCCGGGGGCGGGTTTCTCGGCGCGAGCTTTGCCTACGCGTTCAACCGCGGGGTCAACCGCGGCCTCTTCTCGAACGAGGCAGGGCAGGGTTCCGCACCCATCGCTCACGCTTCAGCGCGCACCCACGAGCCGGTGTCGGAAGGCATGGTGTCGATCCTCGAGCCGTTCATCGACACCCTGATCATCTGTACCCTCACGGGCATGGTGATTCTCTCGTCCGGCGTGTGGAAAGAGAAGTTCCAGAACGAGTTCGCCCCCATCGACACCACGTTCGTGGCCGGCGACTACAGCGATGACGATCCCGCGGACGTGAAGGCCCTGTTCGCCTACCTGGCCCATCCGGAGCGGTCCGCGCTGAAGCCGCTCGACGCCACCTTGACGGCGGCGGACGGCATGGTCACGCAAGGCGGGGTTACCGTGATTCACAACCGCTCCGTAGCGGAGGACGTCCGCTACCGGAAGAACGGGGCGCTCTACAGCGGACGGCTGGTGGTGAGCAACGGCCAGCTCGCCACCCCGGGGGTGCAGATGAACGGGCGCTCGCTCCTGCACTCGGTGCCGTTGACGGCGGAAGCGTTCAAGCGCAGCTTTCTCGGCAAGTACGGCCAGTACGCCGTCACGGTAGGCTTGGTGCTGTTCGCCTTCTCCACGGCGCTGGCGTGGTCCTACTATGGCGACCGCAGCATGACCTACCTGTTCGGGCTCAAAGCGGTGACGCCTTACCGGTTGCTCTACGTGGTCGGTTTCTTCCTGGCCACCGTAGCCGACACGTCTTTGATCTGGCTGATCTCCTACGTCACGGTGGCGCTCATGGCCATCCCCAATCTCATCGGCCTGGTGCTGATGCGCAAGGAGGTCCGCAGCCTCACCCGCGACTACTGGCAAAAGTTCCAACGCCGCTGATTTTCGGTATAGTGCGCTTCCACACATGGCCACGCCCGGACGGACGTGTCCGCGCGTTTGCAGGGTCGACGCCTGGGCATCGCTACATCGACAGGGGGAAGGGGTTCCATGCCGCTCAAAGTCACGTTCGATCTCGAAGACAAGGATCTCAAGTACTTCCGCGCCAACATGAAGCAGGCGAAGGAGGCTGCCGAACAGGCCTCCGAGGAACAGATTCTGAGCCGCGCCACCGAGATGGTCAGTGAGGTGAAGGCCCGCGACGTGCCGGCGTTCGTGCAGCAACGCCTGGAACGCCTGAACGCGCTGATCGACATGGTCAGCGATCGGGAGTGGGCGCTTGCGGATGGCGAGCGCAAGAACGTGCTGGCGGCGCTGGCTTACTTCGCCGATCCCCAGGACATGATTCCCGACGACATCCCCGTGCTCGGCTACATCGACGACGCCATCATGATCGAGCTGGTGGTGAGCGAGCTCAAGCACGAGATCGACGCGTTCGAGGATTTCTGCCGCTACCGCCAGGGCGAGCAGTCCAGGAACCGCAATCCCAACGTGTCACGGGAAGAGTACCTGGCCATGAAGCGCCGGGAGCTGCATGCCCGCATGCGCCGGCGCCGCTCCTCGGGCTCCCGGGCAGGCGGCTCGAGGCGCACGCGCATCCGGTTGTTCTGAGGCGCAGCTCAGGGCTGAATCGCGCACGCCAGGCACAACGCGTAGTGGTGCCCGGGGTCGTTCAGGCTGGTCAGGCTCCGCCAGGTGTCCTGGGTCCGGCGTAGCAGCGGCGACAGGCTGCCGGGCAGGCTCGCCGATCCGCCCAGCCAGCGGTTGAGCCCGGCTCGCGCCTCGGTACCGAAGATCTGCCGGATCAGCACCTCCTCCGGGCTCAGCGGCGGCTGGATGCGCCGCACCCCGTACTTCTCGAGGCCCGCCAGCTTCGCGGCTCGGGCGATGGCGGCGTCTTCGTCGCCGAGCGCGTCCACCAGGCCCAGATCCAGGGCCTGGCTGCCGAGCCATACCCGCCCCTGAGCCACCTTCTGCACTTGCTCGACGGTCATGTCACGCCCCCGGGCAACCAGGTCGATGAAGTGCCGATAGGCGTGCTCGGTGCCCGTCTGCAACACGCGGCCGGTGGCGTCGCTGAGACTGGTGAGGGGGTTCACCTGCTCGAGTGGCGTGGTCTGAACGCCGTCGCTGGTGATGCCGATGGCGCGCAGGCTCTGCTCGAACGTCGGCACGATGCCGAACACGCCGATGGAGCCGGTCAAGGTCGTAGGCTCCGCCACGATGGCATCGGCGGTCGAGGAGATCCAGTAGCCGCCGGACGCCGCCAGCGGCCCCATCGACACCACCACCGGCTTGCCGGCGAGCTGGGTCAGCTCCAGCTCCTGGCGGATCAGCTCCGCGGCGAAGGCGCTGCCGCCGGGGGTGTTCAGACGCATGACCAGGGCGCCAACCTTGTCGTCGTCGCGCACTCGGCGGATTTCCCGGACGACCTGCTCGGCGGCGATGACGCCGCGCACCTCGTTGCCCATGACCACCGGCCCTTCACCGGTGATGACGGCCACCTGTGGCGGGGCCGGAGGGCGGTTGCCGCCGGCTACGGCTTTCAGATAGTCGCGATAGCCGATGCCGCTGAAGTTGCCGTGGTGATCGTGGCCCACCGTCTCGGCGATTCGGGCGCGGGCCTGGTCGGGGGTAAGCAGTTCGTCCACCAGGTGGTACTCCACCGCGAGATGGGCGAAGTCGCCGTCGGTCTCCTGGACCGCGTCCGGATAGGACCGCGTGTAGCGCTCGAAATGGGCGGAATCGATCCCGCGATTCGCCATCACCTCCTTGCCGTAGCCCTGCCACAGGGTGTCCACCACCGCGCGGTTGGCTTCCCGAGCTGCGTCGGACATGTCGGAACGGGTAAAGGGCTCTACGAACTCCTTGTACTTGCCCACTCCGAAAGACATGAACATTCGCCTTAAGTTTATCGATCAACCCTTTGAAATACATTTGATTGATGCTGAATCCCGGCAGCATGATCTGCCCCATGGGATGCATGTATACCGCGTTGGCGAAGCTGGCGATCAGGTAGGGCTGCTGATCGTAGGAGCTGCCGTAGGCCACCACCTGCTTGCCGCCTTCGCGAAATTTCGTCGAGCGCCTTACCGATGGCGTTGGCATGAGCCACCGACACGAACTGGAGATCGTCGAGGTCGAGCACCACCATGGGGACCCTGGGGTCGCTGCTGGCGTCGTCGATGGCTTGCAGCAGCTCGTGGAGCTCGGATTCGGCCAGCACCGCGGTGGGAGCCAGCCATTGCTGAATCGGGTCCACCGGCGAACGCACCTCGACGATCGCACCCCTGGGATTCACGACCAAGGCCGCCTTGGCCGGCACCTTCGGCGTCGGGCGAGCCGGAGAACACCAGCAGCAGAACGACGATCAGCAACCCGAAGAACAGCACGTTCAGCAGAATGATTCGCAGCCGGTTCAATGCCCGGCCGAGGCGAAGGAGACGGCCGGGCTGCTGGTCGGGGTCGCTCATGGGCGCTCGCGGTCCGGAAAAGCGGCAAGCCTAACACGGCCGCTCCCGGCCACGGCATGGGTGCTTGTCCCCTCTCGGCGGTTGTGTTCTCTTTTGCCGACACGTCGACCCGCAGGCTGCCATGAGCAGGATCTACGACACCGATCTCGATAAGAACCGCGCCAACTACACCCCGCTCAGCCCGTTATCGTTCCTTCGGCGCGCCCGCGACGTGTATCCGGATCACCCCGCGGTCGTCTACGGCGAGCGCGGTTACTCGTGGAACGAGACCTACACGCGCTGTACGCGGCTGGCCGACGCCCTGGCCCGGCGTGGGGTGGACCGGGCGACACGGTCGCCATCCTGGCCGCCAACATTCCCGAGATGTTCGAAGCTCATTTCGCCGTCCCCATGGCGGGCGCGGTGCTGAACGCCATCAACATCCGGCTGGACGCCGCCACGGTGCGATTCATCCTGCAGCACGGCGAGGCGAAGGTGTTTCTGGTGGATCGGGAGTTCGCGGCGGTGGCCGAACGGGCCGTGGCGGACCTGGACCCGAAGCCGCTGGTGATCGGCATCGACGATCCCGCCTGCGAGGACGGCGCGGTGATCGGCGAGGCCGACTACGACAGCGTACTCGCCGAAGGCTCGGCGGACGCCGGCTGGCGCCTGCCGGACGACGAGTGGAACGCCATTGCCTTGAACTACACCTCCGGCACGACGGGTAATCCGAAAGGCGTGGTCTATCACCACCGCGGCGCCTATCTGAACGCGGTCTCCAACGCCTTGACTTGGCACATGGGCGAGCACCCCGTCTACCTGTGGACGTTGCCGATGTTCCACTGCAACGGCTGGTGCTTCCCTTGGACGCTGGCGGCCACCGCCGGCACCTCGGTGTGCCTGCGCCAGGTGCGTGCCGAAGCGGTGTTCGACGCCATTGCCCGGCACCGGGTGAGCCACTTCTGCGGAGCGCCGGTGGTGCTGAATACCCTGCTCGCTGCAGACGACGGGCTGAAGGCGCGGGTCAGCCATCCGCTGTCGGTGATGACGGCGGGGGCCGCGCCGCCGGCAGCCGTGATCGCCGGCATGGAGCGCCTGGGCATGCAGGTCACCCACGTCTATGGTCTCACCGAGACCTATGGCCCGGTCACTCTGTGTGCCTGGCAGGGCGACCGCTGGGACGATCTGCCGGACGACGAGCGTGCGGCGCTGAAGGCGCGCCAGGGCGTGCGCGGTCATATGCTGGAGGGGCTGATGGTCGCTGATCCGCAGAGCCTCGAGCCGGTGCCCATGGACGGCGAGACCATCGGCGAGGTGTTCATGCGTGGCAACAACGTCATGAAGGGGTATCTGAAGAACCCGGTGGCCACGGCCGACGCCTTCGCCGGAGGCTGGTTCCATTCCGGAGACCTGGCCGTCTGGCACGAGGACGGTTATATCCAGATCAAGGACCGGTCCAAGGACATCATCATCTCCGGCGGCGAGAACATCTCGAGCATCGAGGTCGAGGACGTGCTCTACCGGCATCCGAAAATCCTAGAAGCCGCGGTGGTGGCCAAGAGCGACGAGAAATGGGGCGAGACCCCGTGCGCGTTCGTCACCCTGCGGCCCGGCGCCGAGGCTTCCGCCGAGGAGATCATGGGCTGGTGCCGGGATCATCTGGCCCACTTCAAGACGCCCCGCCACGTGGTGTTCCGCGACTTGCCGAAGACGTCCACCGGCAAGGTTCAGAAGTTCGTGCTCCGCGAGCAGGCCGAGGCGCTGTGAGCCTGCTGTGGACTTGGCCGGAGCTGTGCGAAGCGCTCGAGCTTCCGGTGGTGGAAGGCCCCGACGTCACCGGCATCAGCATCGATTCGCGGCGCACCCGCCCCGGTGATCTGTTCTTCGCCCTGAGCGGCGACCCCGGCCCCCGGTTCAATCCGTCCCATCGCTCCGATCGCGACGGGCACGGTTTCATCGACGCCGCCATGGCGGCGGGCGCGGCCGGCGTGGTTGCCCACGATGGCCGCCAGCGCGACGCGCCTCAGCTTCAGGTAAGCGATACCCTGGACGCACTGTGGGCCCTCGGCGCGGCCGCGCGCCGGCGCCTCGACTGCCCGGTGGTGGCGGTAACCGGCAGCAGCGGCAAGACCACGGCCAAAGGGCTACTGGCCGCGGCGCTGGACGGTTTCGCCAGCGCCGGAAGCTTGAACAACCACCTGGGCGTACCGCTGTCGCTGGCGCTCACGCCGGCCGACGCCCGGGCGGCCGTGTACGAGATCGGCACCAACCACCCAGGCGAGATCGCGCCGCTGGCAAGACTGGTGCGGCCTGACGTTGCGGTGGTGCTGAACGTCTACCCCGCCCACCGCGAGTATTTCGAGAGCATGATGGCGCTCGCCCGGGAGAAGCTGTCGATCGCCGAGGGCCTCCAGGCCGGTGGCGAGCTGGTGCTGGAGGAAACCCTGCCGGCGAGGCAGGGCGCGGCCAACATCCGCGTCTCGCGGTTCGGTCGCGGGGCGGACAATCGCGTGCGTCTGCTGTCGGTGGCCGATCGCGAGGCCAGCTACGAGATCGCCGGCCGCTCGCTGACAGCGCACGTGCCTGGCGGCGGCGAGCACCGGGCCATGACCCTCGCGGCGGTGCTGTGCGTGCTGACCGCGCTGGACTGGGATCTCACCGCTGCCAGCCATCTGGGCGACGAGCTGATCGCTGCGGGGCGGGGCCGCGAAATTGCCGCCGGCGGCGTGACGGTGGTGGACGACAGCTACAACGCCAACCCGGAGAGCATGAAGGCGGCGCTGCGAAGTCTCGCCTCGCACCGCGGCCGGCGACGCTACGCACTGTTGGGGGAGATGCTCGAGCTCGGCAGCGACGGTCCCGCGTACCACCGGGCGCTGGCGGAGCCTGCAGCCGGCCTCGACGGCGTGATCTGCGTCGGGGAGGGAACCCGGCCGTTGTTCGAAGCGTTGCCTCGGGCGGTCCGCCTGCGCTGGGCGGCGGAGGCGGATGACGCCCTGGCGGCGGAGATCGGCCGCATGCTGCGGCGCGGCGACGTGCTGCTGGTGAAGGGCTCGAACCGGGTGTTCTGGGCGCGGGATTTCGTTGGGAAGCTGGTGGCGATTCTTGAGGAATTAGACGAGAAATAGTCTGTAACTAGTTGATATAAAGGAGCGACATTGTGGGAGCGACCTCCCGGTCGCGATCTTTCATATGTCGCATCGCGACCCGGAGGTCGCTCCCACACAGATCGCGACCCGGAGGTCGCTCCCACACAGATCGCGACCCGGAGGTCGCTCCCACACAAAAAAGAGGCGCTCCCACACAAAAAAGAGGCGCTCCCACACAAAAAAAAGCCCGGTCTCTCGGCAGAGAGCCGGGCAATCACCATAGGAGTCACACACGAGGATGAATCTCATCCTCAACCGGTACCCGCCTCGTTGGGGGAGGGGGGGAGATTGGCGGGTACCGATATGCCGATTAAAGCATCGATCGGGAAATGCGCCAGGAACTGGGTCACGATTTTCCGGTCCACCCCTGGCATACTCGTTGCGTCATTACTCGTCGCCTTTTGCGGCGACGCTCCAACTGCTCACTCGGACCGGCATCCATGATCGTAGACGCCCTCGGACGAAGGTTCCGCAACCTGCGGGTCTCGCTGACCGCGGCGTGCAACTATGCGTGCACGTATTGCGTTCCCGACGGCAAACGCCTGCAGCCGGCGGCTGCGGAGCTCAGTGCCGAGGAACTGGTGTATGCGGTCGAGCTGCTGGTGGACGCCGGCGGCATCGAGAAGCTGCGAATCACCGGCGGCGAACCGCTGCTGTCCCCGAAGTTCGACGCGTTGTTGCCCGCGGTCATGAGGCTTCCGCTGTCGGACGTGTCGGTCACCACCAACGGCCAGCTTCTTCCCCGCAAGGCCGACCTGATCGTCGATGCGGGGCTGCGCCGCGTCAACGTCAGTCTCGACACCCTGGACCCCGAGCGCTTCCGGGCCATCGCCAGGAGCGGCGATCTGGCCACGGTGCTCGAGGGCATCGAGCTGATGCGCCAGGCGGGGCTGCGCATCAAGGTCAACATGGTGCCCATGCGTACGGCCAACGCCGATCAGATCCTGCCCATGCTCGACTATTGTCTCGAGCGGGGCCTGGAGCTTCGTTACATCGAGCTCATGAACATGGGGCATCTGCGTTACGGCAACGGCTTCCAGCGGGACTTCGTCGGCATGGAAGAGATCCTCGAGATGATCGCCGGCCGCTATGCCTTCACCCGCACCGATGCGCCGTACGACTCCACGGCGGTGCGCTTCGAGATCCCCGGCCAGGGGTACTTCGGCATCATCGCCAACGAGAGCGAGCCGTTCTGCAGCTCGTGCACGCGCCTCAGGCTCTCCTCCAACGGGCGCCTGTTCGGCTGTCTTTCCAACGCGGCCAATCACGACATGCGACCGATCCTCGAGCTGCCGCATCCGCTGGCCCTGGCCCGGCTGCAGTCCACTTTGGTCAAGGCGCTGGCGGACAAGCAGGACCTGTCCTTCAAGGGCGAAGTGACGGTCATGAAGTTCATCGGCGGCTGAGCGCCGTCAGGGAATCCTAGGGCCGGCTCATGAGCGACGCCGACAGGCTGTTCGACACCCTGGAAGCACTGCAGACGGAAAAGCAGCTTCCGCCGGTGGCAGAGTGGCAACCGGCGCGGGTGGGCCGCATCGACATCCGCATCGCACGCGACGGCACCTGGTACCACGAGGGCACGCTCATCCGGCGCCAGGCGCTGGTCAAACTGTTCGCCACGGTGCTGCGCAAGGATCCCGACGGTTACTGCCTGGTCACGCCGGCGGAAAAGCTGCTGATCGAGGTGGAAGACGCGCCCTTCCTCGCCGTGAACATGGAGGTGAAGGGGCGCGGACGCAGCGCCGAGCTGCTGTTCACCACCAACGTCGACGATCACGTGGTGGCGGACGCCCGACACCCGCTGCGGGTGGCCGAGCGCGACGGCGAGCCTCGGCCGTACGTGGAGGTCCGCGACGGGCTGGAAGCGCTGATTGCGCGCGCCGTGTTCTACCGCCTGGTGGAGGAGGCCGCCGACGAGAACGGCGAGCTGGCGGTCTACAGCCGCGGCGAGCGGTTCCCGCTCGGCCGGGTATGAGCGCGCCCGCCAACGAGACATCAGCGGGCGTTGCCTTGACCTGCCCGGCGACCACAAGCCAGAATACGGACCCCTCGGCCGAGGGCCGGCCACCGCAAGCCGACGCACGGTGTGCGCCCGGCGACGATTCCGAAGCAGTCAGAGGGCGTTAGCCGCCCGTCTGAGTCGCAGGTGGTTGACTGCTTCGCTTCTCCTGTTAACCCGAACCGTTCGAGGCACTGCATGAAGGTATTGGTTCCTGTCAAGCGTGTGGTTGACTACAACGTCAAAGTGCGCGTCAAGCCGGATAAGAGCGGCGTCGACCTCAATAATGTCAAGATGTCGGTTAACCCGTTCTGCGAGATCGCCATCGAAGAGGCGGTGCGAATGAAGGAAGCGGGCAATGCGGACGAGGTAATCGCCGTTTCCGTGGGGAGCAAGTCGTCCCAGGAGCAGCTCCGGACCTGTCTCGCCCTCGGCGCCGACCGCGCCATCCTCATCGAGACCGACGAGGATGCTCAACCGCTCGGCATCGCCAAGGCTCTGGCGGCTCTGCAGGAGCGGGAGAAGGCCGACGTGGTGATCTTCGGCAAGCAGAGCATCGACGGCGACAACAGCCAGACGGGGCAGATGTTCGCTGCCCTCGCCGGCATGTCCCAGGCGACGTTCGCATCCGTGGTCAAGGTGGAAGAAGGCAAGCTGGAGGTCACCCGCGAGGTCGACGGCGGCCTGCAGACCATTTCCATCACCCTGCCGGCGGTGGTTACCACCGATCTCCGGCTGAACGAGCCCCGCTACGCCTCCCTGCCCAACATCATGAAGGCCAAGAAAAAGCCGCTCGACGTGGTCACACCGGACGAGTTGGGCGTGAACCTCGCGCCCACCGTGGAGGTGCTTTCCGTGGAACCGCCTCCGGAGCGCAAAGGTGGCATCAAAGTTGAAAGCGTCGAAGAGCTGGTCGAGAAACTGAAGAACGAAGCGAAGGTGATTCCATGAGCATCCTGGTAGTAGCCGATCACGACAACGAGAGCCTGAACGCGGCTACCCGCGTGGTGGTCGCGGCAGCCGAGCAAGTCGGCGGGGACATCGACGTGCTGGTCGCCGGCGAGAACTGCCGTGCCGTGGCCGAGGCCGCTGCCAAGGTGCCGGGTGTCAACAAGGTGCTGCTTGCCGACAACGCCGCCTATGGGCACTCGCTGGCGGAGAATCTCGCGTTGCTGGTGACGGAGCTTGCCGGCAACTACAGCCACGTGATGACCGCGCACACGACCGTGGGCAAGAATTTCCTGCCCCGGGTGGCGGCACTACTGGACGTCGCGCAGATCTCCGACATCATCGAGGTGGTGTCAGACGACACCTTCAAGCGTCCCATCTACGCCGGCAACGCCATCGCCACGGTCAAGGCGAGCGACGGCAAGAAGGTGGTTTCGGTGCGCGGCACGGCCTACGACCCGGCTCCGGCCGAGGGCGGCTCGGCCAGCATCGAGGACGTCTCTGCAGTGCATGACGCCGGCCTCTCGAGCTGGGTCAAGGACGACATTGCCGTCAGCGAGCGCCCCGAGCTGACGTCGGCGAAGGTCGTGATCTCCGGCGGCCGCGGCATGCAGAGCGGCGATAATTTCAAGCTGCTCGAAGGCATCGCGGACAAGCTCGGAGCGGCCATCGGCGCCTCCCGGGCTGCAGTGGATGCGGGATTCGTGCCCAACGACATGCAGGTAGGGCAGACGGGCAAGATCGTCGCGCCCGACCTGTACATTGCCGTTGGCATTTCCGGCGCCATTCAGCACTTGGCCGGGATGAAGGACAGCAAGGTCATCGTCGCCATCAACAAGGACGAGGACGCCCCGATCTTCCAGGTCGCCGACTACGGTCTGGTGGCGGACCTGTTCCAGGCACTGCCGGAACTGGAAGAACGGCTCTAGTGGCAGGGAGCCCCCTGACCGGCGCCGGGCGCGGCAGGGTGCATGGCATTACTTTCACGGGAGCGAATATTGGCGGTATACGAACTCAATGACGGACAGCTCCTGCGGGTCGCGCGCAGCATCGACGGGCGGCTGCGCCAGCAGTACTTCAGCCTGATCGGGCTGAACAAGACCCAGCAGCGCCAGGTCCGCAAAGAAGCCAGGACCCTGGACGATGAGTGGCAGGAACGGCAGGAAAAGGCCCGGGACAAACGGGTCCGCGAAGCCAGCACCGACAAGAAGCACAGCACCGGAGTACGCGGCATCAACGTCGTGCGGCGGCCGTCTCCGGCGTTCCGCGTTCAGGTGCAGACTGGTGGCAAATCCCACGTGCGCGAGTTTTCCATCAAGCGCCTGGGCGCAGAGAAAGCCTGGGCGCAGGCCACCAAGTTCCTCGCCGAGTGCCGTGGCTACAAGTCGGTGCCGAAGGGCTGGGCCGCGCGCCGGCCGAAGGTGAAGTAACGTCGAACCGTGGCGTCGACTTCCTGTGGGAGCGACCTGTGGGAGCGACCTGTGGGAGCGACCTCCCGGTCGCGATTGCTGTCGACTTCCTGTGGGAGCGACCTCCCGGTCGCGAGCTGTACCTGGCTTAGCTAGAACCGTTTCGCCGTGTACCACGTCACCGGCTGGGCGTGGTCGTGCACCTCTTCTGCCACGTCCAGCACCAGCGCGAACAGCGCCATCCGCACCAGCACCCCGTTGTCCGTCTGCCGGAAGATGGCCAGATTCGGGTTCTCTATGAGGTCGTCGTCGAGTTCCTGGGCCTGGGCGCGGCTGTCGCGGGGCAGGGGGTGCATGATCACCGTGTTCGGCTCGCAGTGCTGGGTGTAAATGGTCTGATTGAGCCGGAACAACCCCCGATAGCGATCCGCTTCTTCCTGACTGGGGAAACGTTCCTCCTGGGTGCGGGTCACATAGACGATGTCCACGTGGTCGATGCCCGGCTCCAGCTGATCGTACTCCGATACCCGATGGCCACTGGCCCGCAGACCCTCGATGGTCTCCGGCGGCAGCCCGAGCCCAGGGGGGGCTACCAGCTTGTAATGCACGTTGTCGTACAAGGTCAGAAGCTTGCACAGGGAATGCACCGCACGACCGTACTTAAGGTCCCCCACCAGCGCGATCCGCAGCCCGTCGACACCGCGGTCGCGGCTCTCCAGCTCTTTTCGAATGGTGTACAGATCGAGGAGCGCCTGGCTCGGGTGTTCGTTGGGCCCATCGCCGGCGTTGAGCACCGGCACCCGGCTTGCTTTCGCGAAGTCGGCCACGGAACCGGCCTCCGGGTGCCGCATTGCGATGATGTCGCTGTATCCGGAGAGCACCCGAGCGGTATCATGCAGCGATTCACCCTTGGTCAGGGAAGAGGCTTTGACCTCTGTGGTTTCCCTCACCTCGCCGCCGAGCATGTTGAAGGCGCAGCCGAACGAAATGCGGGTTCGGGTGCTCGGCTCGAAGAACATGTTGGACAGGATCGCGCCTTCCAGCACCCGGGTGATGCGCCGCCGGTGGGCGTAGGGCGCCATCTCGTCCGCCACCGCAAACACCCGTGCAATGGCGCCGCGGTCGAACTGGTCAACCGACAGGATGTGGGCACCGACGAACTTCAAGCCGATCTCGCGCATTGGGAACTGGCGCCATGTTAATCGTGAATCGGCACGGGAGCGACTGCTATGATTTCTCCGTATTCCTCCGCTCTGGAGACCCCCACCCATGAGTGAGCCAAGCCTGCAAGCGATCGACACCGCCATCCAGCCGGGCAGGGAAGTCGCGCGCCTGTTGCCGTTCGCCTTCGCCCGGCGGTTCGGGGCCCTGATCGTGGACGAGACCACAACGGACGGCCACGCCGTGGTGGCCTGCAAGACCCAGCCCGGGCTCACCACCTTGGCCGAGGTCAAGCGCTTCGCGGGCCGGCCCATCAAGGTGCGGATGGTGAGCAACGAGGAGTTCGAGGCCTTGCTCGCCAGCACCTACGCGCGGGACAGCTCGGCGGCGCGGCAGATGGTCGAGGACATGGGCGACGAGCTGGATCTGGCCAGCCTGGCCGACTCGGTGCCCGAGACGGAGGATCTGCTCGAGCAGGAGGACGATGCGCCGATCATCCGCCTGATCAACGCGCTGCTGGCGGAAGCGATCCGCGAGAACGCCTCGGACGTGCACATCGAGACCTTCGAGAAGGAGCTCGTCGTGCGCTTCCGGGTCGACGGCGTCATGCGCGAAGTGGTCAAACCGAAGCGCCAGCTCGCGCCTCTGCTGGTCTCGCGGATCAAGGTCATGGCGCGGCTCGACATTGCCGAGAAACGGATTCCCCAGGACGGCCGCATCTCTCTGCGCATCGGCGGCCGGGAGGTGGACGTGCGGGTGTCGACCATGCCGTCAAGCAACGGCGAGCGCGTGGTGATGCGCCTGCTCGACAAGCAGTCGAACCGGCTCAGGCTCGAGAACCTGGGCATGGATCCGAAGACCCTGGACCGGCTGCGGGACGTGGTGAACAAGCCCCACGGCATCTTCCTGGTGACCGGCCCTACCGGCTCGGGCAAGACCACCACCCTGTACTCGTCCCTGGCGGAGCTGTCGACGGCCACCATCAACATCCTGACGGTGGAAGACCCCATCGAGTACAACCTGCCGGGCATCGGCCAGACCCAGGTCAACACCAAAGCCGACATGACGTTCGCCCGGGGCCTCCGGGCCATCCTCCGGCAGGATCCCGACGTGGTGATGGTCGGCGAGATCCGCGACCTCGAGACCGCCGAGATCGCCGTGCAGGCCAGTCTCACCGGCCACCTGGTGATGTCGACCCTGCACACCAACACGGCGGTGGGGGCGCTGACCCGGCTGGTGGACATGGGGGTGGAGCCGTTCCTGCTGTCGTCGAGCCTGGTGGGCGTGCTGGCCCAGCGCCTGGTGCGCGTGCTCTGCCCGGAGTGCAAGAAGCCACGCCCGGCGAGCCCCAGCGAGCTGCAGTTTCTGCGGGTGCCCGAAGGCCGGATCTTTGAGCCGGTGGGCTGTGAGAGCTGCCAGCAGAGCGGCTACCGCGGGCGCACCGGCATCTACGAGCTCATCACCATCGACGACACCCTGCGTCAGCTCATCCACGACCGCGTCTCGGAGCACGAGATGTCCGGCTATGCGCGGCGCAAAGCTCCCGGCATTCGCGACGACGGCCGCGACAAGGTGCTGGAGGGCGTCACCACCGTGCAGGAGGTGCTGCGGGTGACCCTGGAAGACTGACGTGAACGCCCCGACAGCTCGCGCCAACGGCCCCCAGTGTAAAAGTTGTGGGAGCGACCTCCTGCACTGTGGGAGCGGCCTCCCGGCCGCGATCTTGGCTTGGGCAATCGCGGCCGGGAGGCCGCTCCCACAACAACAAGCAATCGCGGCCCGGAGGCCGCTCCCACAACAACAGCAATCGCGCCCAGGCCGCTCCCACAGCAGCAAGCAATCGCGGCCGGGAGGCCGCTCCCACAGCAGCAAGGCATCGCGGCCGGGAGGCCGCTCCCACAGGGGGTTCGCTAGCCGCTATGGCCGCGTTCGAATACGCCGCCCTCGACGATCGGGGGCGGCAGAAGAAAGGGGTGCTGGAAGCCGACAGCCTTCGCCAGACCCGCCAGCTTCTGCGGGATCGCGGGCTGGTGCCGCTCAGCGTCGAGCCGGCCTCGGAGCGCAAGACCAGCTCCGGGGGCGGGTTCACCTTCGCTCGCCGTCTCGGGCCGTTGGACCGGGTGCTGATCACCCGGCAGCTCGCCACGCTCATTGCTGCCGGGCTGCCGGTGGAGGAAGCGCTGCAGGCCGTGGCCCAGCAGGCGGAGAAGCAGCACGCCCGGGCTTCGGTGATGGGCATCCGCAGCCGGGTGCTGGAGGGCCACTCGCTGGCGTCGAGCATGGCTCAGTACCCGGGCAGCTTCAACGAGCTGTATCGCTCCACGGTGGCAGCCGGGGAGCAATCCGGCCACCTCGACAAGGTGCTGGAGAACCTGGCCAACTACACGGAACGGCAGTTCGAATCCCGCCGCAACGTGGAGATGGCGCTGCTGTACCCGGTGGTGCTGACGTTCATCGCCTTCGCCATCGTCACCGGGCTGATGGTCTACGTGGTCCCACAGATGGTGGGCGTGTTCCAGAACATGGACCGGGCGCTGCCGATGTCCACCCGGTTCCTCATCGGCCTGTCGGATTTCGTCCGCGGCTACTGGTGGCTGCTGCTGGCGCTGGCGGTCGGCGCCGTTGCCGGCGGGCGCTGGCTGCTGGCCCAGCCGCCGGTCCGCCTGGCCTGGGACCGGCAGAAGCTCAGCATGCCGCTGCTGGCCCGGATCACGCGCAGCAGCAACGCCGCCCGTTATGCCAACACCTTGAGCATCCTCACGTCCAGCGGCGTTCCGCTGGTGGAGGCGATGAACATCGCCGCGGAGGTGGTGTCGAACAAATGGCTGCAACGGCGACTGGCGGATGCCACTCAGCGGGTGAGCGAAGGCTCGAGCCTGCGGGTGGCCCTCGAAGGGGCCGGCCACTTCCCGCCGATGCTCCTGCACATGGTGGCCAGCGGGGAATCCAGCGGCGAGTTGGACACGATGCTGGCCAAGGTAGCCGACTATCAACAGACGGAAGTGGAACGCATCGTCACGACTCTGGTGCGGCTGTTCGAGCCGTTGATGCTGGTGGTGATGGGAGGTCTCGTGATGTTCATCGTGATGGCAATCCTCCTTCCCATCCTGAACATGAATCAGCTCGTCTGACTTCCAAGCGGTCGGTCCGCCGCGAGCGGCCTCGGCTGGAATGTCATCGCCGTACCCACCAATGGCTACAATTCAACTGAAGCGAGATTCCAAGCCCAGATGAGAAGCAGCATGCGACGCACGGGTGGCTTCACCCTCATCGAAATCCTGATCGTCATGGTCATCATCGGCATCCTCGGTGCGCTGATCGTGCCGCGGTTGCTGAGTCGCCCGGATCAGGCCCGGGTGACGGCGGCCCAGAGCGATCTGCGCAACCTTTCCAACGCCCTCGACGTCTATCGTCTGGACAACTTCCAGTACCCGTCCACGGACCAGGGTCTGCAGGCGCTGGTGGACAAGCCCGATGGCTTTCCGGAGCCCAAAAACTACAATCCGGATGGCTATATCAAGCACCTGCCCACGGATCCCTGGGGTTCCCCCTACGTCTACGAGCGCACCCCGGACGGCTATCGCCTGAAGTCTCTCGGCGCCGACGGCGCCGAGGGCGGCGAAGGCATCAATGCCGACATCGAATACGAGGATTAGGAACGATCGTTCCGGGGCCCGCCGCGCGGCGGCAGCCCGGCTTTACCCTGGTCGAGCTGCTGGTGGTGCTGGTGCTGGTGGGCGTTCTTGCCAGCACCGTCATCCTCGGATTCACCGGCGCCGATACCCAGCAGCGCCTGAAGGGCAGCGCTCAGCAACTCGCCGATACCATCGAGCTGGCGCGGCAGTACGCGCTTCAGCGCAATCGGGAGTGGGGCCTTTATGTAGAGCCGGACAAAGTCGAGTTCGTCGAGTTCGATCCGGACAAAGGCACCTGGGCACCGCGCACCGAGCGGCCTTTCGGCCACGTCGAGATCCTGGACAACGTGCAGCTCAAGGTGAAGGCCGAAGGGCCGAAGACCATGGCCGACGACCAGGACCTGCCGAAGATCATCCTGTTCTCCAGCGGCGAAGTGACCCCGTTCACCCTCTACATGGTGCCTGAGTGGAATTCGCCCGGATGGCGCATCACCTCCGACGGCATCTCACGCGCCGAGGCCGAACGGGAGGAGCTGCCGTGACCAGCGGCGTGCGGATGCCGGGGGGGTTCACCCTGGTGGAGGTGCTCATCGCCCTGGTGGTGTTCGCCATCCTCGGCTTTTCCGTCACGTCGCGGATCGGCAGCGTGGTCAACCAGACGTACAGCCTGGAACGGCGCACGGTGGCCCACTGGGTGGCGGAGAATCAGCTCAACCGCCTGCGTCTGTCGCGGCGGACGACCACGGAGCCGCTGAGCACCGGAACGGACACCAATCGGCTGGAGATGGGAGGACGGGAGTGGGTGGTCAAGAGCGAGGTGGTGGAAACCTCGTTCCCGCTGCTGCGCCGGGTGAACCTGACGGTGATGGTGATGGAAGACGGCCGGGAAGTGGGGCCCATCGATACCGTCACCGCCTTTGTGGGGCGTTACTGACGTGAAGCGACCTGTCAGCCGCGGCTTCACCCTCATCGAGATGCTCATCGTCTTCGCGGTGTTCGCCATTATCGGCGTGATCTCGAGCCGGATCGTCAGCCGGGTGATCGACAATCAGCAGGTGATGAGTGAGCGGGGTGGACGGCTGATCGAAGTGCAGCGGGCCATGCAGATCATGCAGCGCGACATCCTCGAGCTGGTGAACCGCCCGGTGCGCGACCAACTCGGCGATCCCCTCGCGCCTACCCTCATCGGCGCCGACGGGCTCATCGAGTTCACCCGCCTCGGCTGGCGCAATCCGCTGGACCAGCGGCGCTCGGAGGTACAGCGGGTCGGCTACGTCATTCAGGACGACGCCCTCTACCGGGAGTACTGGAACGTGCTGGATCGCACGCCGGATACCCAGCCCGTGCTGCAGAAGCTCCTCTCCAACGTCCAGCAGGTCGAGTTCTCTGCGGTGGACGCCTCCGGCAACGAGCACAGCTTCTGGCCGGTGGCGTCCAGCGCCGCGGCGGTCGGCGGCGATCCCAGCGGCAGCGGCGATCCCACCGGCAGCGGCGATCCCACCGGCAGCGGCGATCCCGGGCAGCATTCCCCGGCGCTCCGGCCGGCGGCATCGGCAGCAATCCCCGCAATCCCGCAATCAGCTCGCGGCCATCGTCGTGCGCATGGACGTTCCGCCGTTCGGCGCGGTGGAGCGGATCTGGCCGGTGCCGAGCCAATGAGCACAAGGCGCCCCATCGGTGTGGCAGCGGCCCCTGTGGGAGCGGCCTATGTGGGATCGACCCCTGTGGGAGCGGCCTCTGTGGGAGCGGCCTCTGTAGCGGTAGCGGCCTCCCGGCCGCGATCTTCCCCCCAGCCCCCCCACCACTCCCTCAGCCCCAATCTCCCCGCCCAGTCCCGCGATCCTCCCCCCAGCCCCAATCTCCCCCCCAGCCCAGGGCGCGCAGGCAGACCGGCGTCGTCCTCCTCAGCGTGCTGCTGGTGATGGCGCTGTTGTCGGCGCTGGCCTGGCAGCTCATGAGCAAGCACAGCCTGGTGATCGCCGAATCGCGATTCACGTTCAGCGGCGACCAGGCGCTCGAGTACGCCCTGGGGGCGGAATCCTTCGGTCGCCAGGTGCTCTACGAGGAGTGGAGCCGCAACGGTCCCACCAAGGACACGCTGCAGGAAGTCTGGGCGCAGCCGACGGCGCCGTTCGAGATCGACAACGGCTACCTGGAGGTGCAGATCGTCGACATGCACCGCTGCTTCAACCTGAACAGCCTGGCGGGCCGTGACTGGCAGAAGAACCTGGTGCGGCTCAAGACCCTGCTGCGCAACCGGGACGTGCCGGAAACCCTGGCGGATGCCTGGCGCGACTGGGTGGATCCGGATCAGGACGTCAATGGCTTCGGTGCCGAGGACGGCGAGTACCTGCTGGAGGATGTGCCATACCGCACCGCCAACGGGCCGGCCGCCGACGTCTCCGAGCTGCGTCTGGTCAAGGGGGTCGAGGGCGACTACCTGAAAGCCCTGGGAGACAGCGTGTGCGTGCTGCCCACCACGGATCTCCACATCAACGTCAACACCGCCAGCCCGGCGGTGCTGGCGGCCATGAGCCCCGGATTGACCGAGGCCCAGATGCAGAGCTTCACCCGGTCCGTCCGCGACTATGATTCGGTCAGCGAGGTGACTTCCAGCTTTCCGGAGCTCACGCCTGCCGTTGACGCGCTCTCGGTGACCAGCGAATATTTCCGGATCAACGTCCGCGCGCAAGTGGACGGCAGTCAGGTGGAGCTGTCGTCGCTGGTGAGGCGCGATCCGACGAGCGGGCAGCTCTCGTTGATCAGCCGAGATCTGGGGAAGAACTTCCGCTCGCTCTTCAGCGCCGAGGACGCCGGCAACGGTGCCGCAAACACACCACAGCAAGGAGCGAGCTCCTAGCCCCGGACGAGCCGACCTCATGCCGAAACTGTTCATCAGATTGCTGTCTCCCGCGGTGGCTAGCGACGAGGGCTACAGCGTCTCCAGTGCCTGGATGATCCAGGAGGACGACGGCCGCATCCGCGCGCGCGGCGAAACCGACTTCCGCGGCCTGTCCGACCTGATCGATCCTGGCAGCGAGTGGGTGCAGAATCCCGGCAACATCGTCGTCACGGTCCCGGCCGAGCACGTGCTGAGCCTGTCGTGTCAGGTGCCGGGTCGCAGCGTCGGGCAGGTGCGGCGGGCGCTGCCGTTCGTGGTGGAGGAGTTCGTCACCACCGACATCGAGTCCATGCACCTGGCCAGCGGCGAGTTGCGCCGGGGCGCCCCGGTGCGGGTGAACCTGATCGACCGCGCGCTGCTCGACGACTGGCTGGCGTGCCTCGCGACGCTGGGGATCCGCGCTGGCCACCTCTTCTCCGAAGCCGAGCTGCTGCCCGCTGAAGAACGTTGCGTCAGCGTGCTGCTGGATGACGACCGGGTGCTGTTGCGGACGGTGGATCAGGCGGCGGCCGTGGACCGCGAGAACCTCGTGCTCGGCGTCGGGGCACTCGACGTCGACCGGGCGCTGGTGGTTTTCGGCACCCTCACCGACATCGAGCTCGGTCAGCTCGGCCATGAGCTCGAAGTCGAGACCGTGGAGACACCCGGCGCCGAGACCGTGCTGGAGTACGTGGCCGCTCACTGGCGCACGGCGGACGTGGTCAACCTGCTACAGGGCGAATACCGGGCCCGGCAGCCGATCAATCCGCTGTGGCTACGCTGGCGGAGCGTCGCCGCGCTGGCCGCAGCCTGGATCGGCGTGACTCTGCTCGCGATGGTGGCCGAGGCCATCTACGCGGACCATCGGGCGAACGCTCTGGAAGCGCGCAGCGAGCAGATCTATCGGGACATCTTTCCGAGCGAGCGGCGGGTCATCAACCCGCGGCGCCAGCTCCAGGCCAAGCTCGGCGGTGGCGACACCGGCGGCGCGGCCGGTCTCCTGGACTTCCTGGCGCCGCTCGCCACCAGCATGGGCAACGGCACGCGCATCGCCAGCTTCAGTTACGATCAGGAACGAGGAGAGCTGGCGGTGGATCTGTTCACGGACGGCTTCGACAGCCTCGATCGGATCAAGCAGGGCCTGGCCGACGCGGGCGTGAACGTGGAGATCACGTCCGCCGAGCAACTGGACAATGGCGTCCGTGCCCGCGTGCGGCTGCAGGGGGCGCCGGCATGAGGTGGGCTTTTCTGCAACAGCGGCTTATGGCTTCATCGGCCGGACGCTGGTATGCCGGCCGGGAGTCTCGCGAGCAGCAGATCGTTCTGGCCCTGGCGGTCCTGCTGGTGGTGTCCCTGCTCTGGCTCGCCATCTGGAAGCCCATCAGCGACTGGCGCGAGACAGCCGACAACCGGTACCGGAATGCTCAGGCACAGCTCGATTGGATGATGGCCAACGAGGCACGTGGCCGCGCGGTGGCGCAGGCTTCCGCAGGCAGCGGCGGGGCGGGTCGCTCGCTCCTGCCCATCATCACCCGCTCCGCTCAGGCTCAGGGCATCCAGGTGAATCGCCTGCAGCCGGAATCCAACGGGATCGTGTCCGTATCGATCCAGGGCCAGCGGTTCAACACCGTCCTGCAGTGGCTGCATCAGCTCCAGGAGAACAACGGCGTCACGGTGCTGCGGCTCGCGGTGGACGCCGAGGACCACCCCGGCATCGTCAGCGCCCAGATCCGCCTGCAATGAACCGGGGGCTATCGGCTGGTCGGGGTGCTCTCCAGAGCGCGACAAACCGTCGCCAACCCTGACCCACAGCGACCAAACGCGACCCACCACGAGCCGATCTGCGAACCCCGTCACACTCCACCCGGATGAGCGTTCAACGTTCGCCGACCAGCGGCACCTTACACTGGGCGCACATTCGGTTGGCCACGCAGTACCCGGAGGGAGCAGATGGATCAGCAGTTCGATCCCAGCAACGTCTTCACGGCCATGCACCACCGCGTCACCGGCGAGCTGTTGCACCTGATGGACGGCCTGTACTCGAACATCGAAGACGGGCTGTTCGAGCTGGCGTTCCGGGCCCGCGATCAGGAGCAGAAACGCCGCTGCTTCGACCTGATGCGGGAAATGCGTTTCCAGCGTTCCCGGGTGGTTCAGAACTTCGCCAAGCGCCTGCAGTCGTCCTTCGACGGCTGGCTCGTACCGGGCGAGCGGAGCGCGTCCGACGACCTCGACCCGCAGGCGCAGCGCATGGCCCACAAATCCGCGCTGCATTTCAGTGGCGCCCTGAAGAGTTTGAGCGAGCGGGCCGCGTATGGCCTCGGCCGTGACGTGGACCCGACGAGTCTGCCCATGGGGCCCTACCAGATCGCCCGCCACTTCATCGGTGCCATGAAGGCGCTGCAGTTCGACGAGAGCGCCATCGAAATCGTCCAGGAGCTGTTCAGCCGGTTCGTGCTGGAACGCCTGGGATCGGTCTATGGCGAGTGCAATCAGCGCCTCGAGCGCGCCGGCTTCCATACCAACTCCGAGCTCGACGCCGCGAACGCCCAGGCCGGCTGACGCCGGCTCGGCGCGCCGGCGGCAACTTTTACCGCCCCCGGCAAACCCAACCCGCCAATCTACCTGCTGGTACGAGCGATCACCGGATCGGGATCCCGCGTCACCTCGCCCGCTCAGTCGAGGCGATTGGTTACTCAATGCCTGGCACGAAACTTGCCAATCCGGCCCTCGGCATCCGCCTAGACAGCCAAGGGGATAATGTGACCTGGGGGAGTGGAACAAGTACGCCGGGCAGCAGCGTCGCTGGGTGGCGCAGACGTGGTGGCTCAGACGCAATCGGGCCGGTCGAGCTTCAGGATGACGGCCGCACATGTCTCACGTTCTGATCGTCGACGACGAAGAAGAGTTTTCCGACAGCCTGGCGCGATCGTTCCGTCGTGCCGGCCACGAGGTGTCGGTCGCGAACTCGCTGGCCGGCGCCCGACTGGTGATGCAGAGCATCACTCCCGACGTGCTGGTGCTCGACATCATGCTGCCCGACGGCACCGGCATGGAGCTGCTGGCCCAGTTCGAGGGTGACGAGGCGCGGCGCCCCGCCAGAACCGTCATGCTCACCGGGCACAGTACGGTCAAACGCATCATCACCAGTATCTGCGGCCCCGGCATCAGCTACCTCACCAAGCCGCTCTCCGTAGAGGCGGTGGCGAACCTGGTGCAGACCGCCGATGAGCTCGATCCGGAGGAAGCGCCCCTCACCGAGTCGCTGATGGTCGGCGAGTGTGCACCCATTCGCGCCTTGCTCGGCCGGATCCGCAAGGTAGGGCCCGTCAACGCCACCGTATTCATCCAGGGCGAGAGCGGCACCGGCAAGGAGCTGGTGGCGGAAGCCATCCATCGCGAGAGCCGCCGCCCCGGAGCGTTCGTACCGGTCAATTGCGGCGCGCTGACACGGGATTTGATCGCCAGTGAATTGTTCGGCCACGAACGCGGCAGCTTCACCGGCGCCAACCGCCAGCACCGGGGGTTCTTCGAGCAGGCGGACGGCGGCACCTTGTTCCTCGACGAGGTCACGGAAATGCCGCTGGAGATGCAGGTTCACCTGCTTCGGGTGCTGGAGACCCGGCGGGTAAAACGCCTGGGCGCCGAGCAGGAGGCCGAGGTGGACGTACGGCTGGTCGCCGCGTCGAACCGCGATGCACGGGAAGCGGTGAACCAGGGCCTGTTGCGCGAGGACCTCTATTTCCGGTTGCGGGTGTTTCCGATGGAGGTCCCGCCGCTGCGTAGCCGCGGCAAGGATATCCTGCTCCTGGCCGAGCACTTCCTGGCCCAGCTCAACGCCCGCCACGGCACCGACCGGCGTCTGGCCGACGATCTGAAGATACGCATGCTCGGCCACCGGTGGCCCGGCAACGTGCGGGAGCTGAAACACGCCGTGCAACGGCTCTACATCGTCGCCGACGGCGACGTGGTGGACGGGCCGGTGGAGGTGGTGAGAGCCCGGGATACCGCCGACAGCGGCATTCCCGTCGGCACTTCCATCCGCGACATGGAAAAGCAGCTGATCCTGAAGACTCTGAAGCACTTCGAGGGCGATCGCCGGGTGACCGCCGGGGCGCTCGGGGTCAGTACCAAGACGTTGTACAACCGGCTGCGGGAGTACGGCTACGACAGCACCGCCCCGCAACTGTAACGTTTCCGATCAATCGGATCCCGCGCCGGAGATCCGTACCGCCAGGGGAATCGATGAGCAAACGGACATCCACCAGCGCCGCCACCGCCGCCGCAGACGCCGGGCAGGCTAGGTCCGCAACCAAGGCTGCCAACGGCGCCGCCCGTGAACCACGCCGTCAGGAGCCGGAGACCCTCGACAAGCGCACCCTGCTGGCGGCGCTCACCGCCTTCGGCAAGGGAGATTTCTCGGTGCGCCTGCCCGAGGGGCTGGACGGGCTCGACGGCCGCATCGCCGAAGCCTTCAACGAGGTGATCGGCAAGACAGGAGATCTCACGGAAGACCTGGAACGGCTGTCGGGCTCCATCGAGCAGGCCGGTGAGCTGTCCGCCCGGCTGTCGTCCAACGGCTACCGGGGCCACTGGGGCCGAATGGTGTCGTCGGTGAACCAGGTGGTCGGCGACCTCACCCAGCCCATTCGCGAGACCTCGCGGGTGATCGGCGCGGTGGCGCGGGGCGACCTCACCCAGACCATGGATCTGGACATCGACGGCCGGCCGCTCACCGGAGAGTTCCTGATCACGGCGAAGACCGTGAACAGCATGGTGGCGCGCCTCGACTCGTTCGCCGCCGAGGTGACCCGGGTGTCCCGGGAAGTGGGCACCGACGGCGCGCTCGGTGGCCAGGCCCGGGTGGCGGGGGTGTCGGGCACCTGGAAGGATCTCACCGACAGCGTCAACTCCATGGCCTCGAACCTGACCGATCAGCTCCGCAACATCGCGGAGGTGACGACGGCGGTGGCCAACGGCGACCTGTCGAAGAAGATCACGGTGGACGTGCGCGGCGAGATGCTGGAGCTGAAGAACACCGTCAACACCATGGTGGATCAGCTCAACAGCTTCGCCTCGGAGGTGACGCGGGTGGCCCGCGAGGTGGGCACCGAGGGCAAGCTCGGTGGTCAGGCCAACGTCAAAGGGGTAGCGGGCACCTGGAAGGATCTGACCGAGAACGTGAACTCCATGGCGTCGAACCTCACCGACCAGGTACGCAACATCGCCACGGTCACCACGGCGGTGGCCAAGGGTGACCTGTCGAAGAAGATCACCGTGGACGCGCGGGGCGAGATCCTCGAGCTCAAGGACACCGTCAACACCATGGTCGATCAGCTCTCGTCGTTTGCCGACGAGGTGACCCGGGTGGCCCGGGAAGTAGGCACCGAGGGCAAGCTGGGCGGTCAGGCGGACGTGAAGGGCGTGGCCGGAACCTGGAAGGACCTCACCGACAACGTGAACCTGATGGCGTCGAATCTGACGGTGCAGCTCCGCGACGTGTCGAAGGTGGCCACCGCCATCGCCGAAGGCGACCTGACCCAGAAGATCACCGTGGAGGTCTCGGGCGAGATCCTGCAGATCAAGAACGTCATCAACATCATGGTGGATCAGCTCTCGTCGTTCGCCGACGAGGTGACCCGGGTGGCGCGCGAGGTGGGCACCGAAGGCCAGCTCGGCGGCCAGGCCAACGTCAAGGGCGTGGCCGGCACCTGGAAGGACCTGACCGACAGCGTGAACTCCATGGCCGGCAATCTCACCGACCAGGTGCGCAACATCGCCACCGTGGTCAGCGCCATGGCCAACGGCGACCTCTCCAACAAGATCACCGTGCACGTGCGCGGCGAGATGCTCGAGCTCAAGCAGAACATCAACAACCTGCTCGATCAGCTCAACAGCTTCGCCTCCGAGGTGACCCGGGTGGCACGCGAGGTGGGCACCGAAGGCAAGCTCGGCGGCCAGGCGTCGGTGCCGGGCGTGGCGGGCACCTGGAAGGACCTCACCGACAACGTGAACTCCATGGCGTCGAACCTCACCGCTCAGGTACGCAACATCGCGGCGGTGACCACCGCGGTGGCCAACGGCGACCTGTCGAAGAAAATCACGGTGGACGCCCTCGGCGAGATCCTGGAGCTGAAGAGCACCGTCAACACCATGGTGGACCAGCTCTCGTCGTTTGCCGACGAGGTGACCCGGGTGGCGCGCGAGGTGGGCACCGAGGGCAAGCTCGGCGGCCAGGCCAACGTGAAAGGGGTGGCGGGCACCTGGCGCGACCTCACCGAGTCGGTGAACTCCATGGCCGGCAACCTCACCGACCAGGTGCGCAACGTGGCCGCGGTCACCACCGCGGTGGCGAACGGCGACCTGTCAAAGAAGATCACCGTGGACGTCCGCGGCGAGATGCTGGAGATGAAGGACACCATCAACACCATGGTGGACCAGCTTCGCTCATTCGCCGCCGAGGTGACCCGGGTGGCCCGCGAAGTGGGCACCGAAGGCAAGCTCGGCGGCCAGGCGTCGGTGCCCGGGGTCGCCGGTACCTGGAAAGACCTCACCGACAACGTGAACTCCATGGCCAGAAACCTCACCGGCCAGGTGCGCAACATCGCCGCCGTCACCACCGCGGTGGCCAACGGCGACCTCTCCAAGCACATCACCGTGGACGTGCACGGCGAGATGCTGGAGATGAAGGACACCCTGAACACCATGGTGGATCAGCTCAACCGCTTCGCCTCCGAGGTGACCCGGGTGGCTCGGGAGGTGGGGAGCGAAGGCAAGCTCGGCGGCCAGGCGGACGTGAAGGGCGTCGCCGGCACCTGGAAGGACCTCACCGACAACGTGAACTCCATGGCCGGCAACCTCACCGGCCAGGTGCGCGGCATCGCCCGGGTGGTGACCGCGGTCGCCAACGGCAACCTGAAGCGCAAGCTGGCCGTGGACGCCCAGGGGGAGATCGCCGAGCTCGCCGACACCATCAACGGCATGATCGACACGCTGGCCATCTTCGCCGACCAGGTGACGACCGTAGCGAGGGAAGTGGGGGTGGAAGGCAAGCTCGGCGGGCAGTCGTCGGTGCCGGGCGCGGCCGGCATCTGGAAGAACCTGACGGACAACGTCAACCAGCTCGCTGACAACCTGACCACCCAGGTACGCGCCATTGCCGACGTAGCCACCGCCGTAACCCGGGGCGATCTCACCCGGTCCATCCAGGTGGACGCCCAGGGCGAGGTGGCGGCGCTCAAGGACAACATCAACGAGATGATCCGGAACCTCAAGGACACCACCAGCGAGAACGCGGATCAGGACTGGCTGAAGACCAACCTGGCCAAGTTCAGCCGCATGCTGCAGGGCCAGAAGGACCTGGAGACGGTGGGCACCCTCATCCTGCGGGAGCTGGCGTCGGTGGTGGAGGCCCAGCAAGGCGCCTTCTTCGTCATCCGCGAGGAGGACGAGCGGGCGGAGCTGCGCTTCCTCGCCGGCTACGCCTGCGACCGCCAGCAGCGGGCATTTCAGCTCGGCGAAGGTCTCGTCGGCGAGTGTGCGCGGGAGAACCGCAAGATCGAGCTCGAGGACGTGCCGGACGATTACCTGCACGTGGGCTCCGCGCTCGGCAATGCGGCGCCGGCCAACGTGGTGATTCTGCCGATCGCGGTGGAGAACCACGTCAAGGCGGTGATGGAGCTGGCGAGCCTCACGCCGTTCAACGAGATTCACCACACCTTCCTCGATCAGCTCTGCGAATCGATCGGCATCGTGCTGAACACCATCGAAGCCAATACCAGAACCGAGATGCTGCTCAAGCAGTCTCAGTCGCTGGCCAGCGAACTGCAGTCCCAGCAACAGGAGCTGCAGCAGACCAACGCGGAGCTGGAGGACAAGGCGCGATTGCTGGAAGACCGCAACGTCGAGGTGGAACGCAAGAACTGGGAGGTGGAGCAGGCACGCCGAGCGTTGGAGGAGAAGGCCGAGCAGCTCGCGCTCACCTCCAAGTACAAGTCGGAGTTCCTCGCCAACATGTCCCACGAGCTGCGGACGCCCGCTGAACACGCTGCTGATCCTCTCCGACGAGCTGCGGCGCAACACCGCCGGCAACCTCACCGCGCAGCAGGTCAAGTGCGCCCACGCGATCCTCGCTTCCGCCAACGACCTGCTGAATTCCATCAACGACATCCTGGACATCTCGAAGATCGAGTCCGGCACCGTGGTCATCGAGGTGGTGGACGTGAGCATGGGCGACATCCGCGAGTACGTGGAGCGCACTTTCCGCCACATGTCCGAGGCCCAGCATCTGGAGTTCGTCATCGACATCCGGGACGGCCTGCCGGAGCTGATCCGCACCGACGTCAAACGCCTGCAGCAGGTGCTGAAGAACCTGCTGTCCAACGCCTTCAAGTTCACCGAGCGCGGCCGGGTGTCACTCAGCATCGAACGGGTGACCGGCGGCTGGAGCCGCGACAATCCGGCCCTGGCCAATGCTCGGGACGTGATCGCCTTCTCGGTGCGCGACACCGGCATCGGCATCCCGTCCAGCAAGCAGCAGGTGATTTTCGAGGCGTTCCAGCAGGCGGACGGTTCCACCAGCCGCCGCTACGGGGGAACTGGCCTGGGGCTTGCGATCAGCCGTGAGATCGCCGAGCTGCTCGGCGGCGAGATCAAGCTCACCAGCGAGCCCGGCAAGGGCAGCTCGTTCACGCTCTACCTGCCGCAGCCGTGTCAGGCCGCTGCGGAAGCCGGGCTCGCGCCGATGGCGGTGACCGAGCCCCTGGTGCGGACGGTGCCGGAGCCGGCGCTGGACGCCGATGGCCACGAAGCGGCCGCCCCGAGCGGGCGAACGCTGCTGCTGGTAGGCGCGGCCTTTCAGGCCGTGCCCGGACTCGCGGACATGGCGGCGAGGGCGGGCTGGAACGTCATCAGCCGCTCCACGGGAAGCACGGCCATGAGCTCGCTGCGCGAACGGGTGCCGAGCGCCATCGCGCTCGACGTCAACATCGTCGACATCGACGGCTGGAACTTTCTGGCAGCGCTGAAGCAGGACATCGAGCTGCGTCACGTTCCTGTTCTGGTGTCCGGGGCCGGGGACGAGCTGCCCCGGGCATTGCGGCTGGGTGCGGTCGGCGCTTTCCCGCTCATCGCCGACGACGGGACCCTGGGCAGCGCGCTGTGCGACCTGGAACGATGGCGCGCCGATGTGCCGCACGCGCTCTACGTCATCGGCTCCGGCGAGCGCGTCGACTCCGTGCTGTCGCGCCTGAACGTGCAGGACTGGGTCACCCACTTCAGCGACGCCGCCGACCTGACGGCGGCACTCGAGGAGCACGCACCGGATCTGCTGGTGGTCGGCCACGCCGCCGATCCGGGCGATCATGGCCGGCTGCAGGGCTGGTTCCAGGCCTGCCCGCGGCCGGTGACGTTCCCGGTGCTGGTGGCCCGCGAGCAGGATACGGGGGAGCTCGGCGGCTGGGAGCCGTTCCTGGAAACCCTGCCGCTCGCCGTCGTCCCCGAGACCGAGCTGCTGCTGGACCGGATCAGCCTCATGCTGCACATCCCGGTGGCAGGTCTGCCGCCGGAAGAGCAGCAGGTGCTGCAGCGGCTCAACGACCCCTCCGAGGTGCTGACCGGCCGGCGGGCGCTGATCGTCGACGACGACATCCGCAACATCTTCGCCATGACCAGCGTGCTGGAGCGCTACGGCATGGACGTGCTGGCGGCGGAGACCGGGCGCGACGCCATCGACCTGCTGGAGTCCCACGGCGACGTGGAGGTGGTGCTGATGGACATCATGATGCCCGAGATGGATGGCTACGAGACGATCCGGGAAATTCGCGATCGCACGGCGTTCCGCTCCCTGCCCATCGTCGCGGTGACGGCCAAGGCCATGGTCGGCGATCGCCAGAAGTGCCGTGAGGCCGGCGCCTCCGACTACATCCCCAAGCCGGTGGACACTGATCAGCTCGTGCGGGTGATGGCGAGCTGGCTGCGGCAGCGGCCGGTCTGAACCCGTGGAGATACCGGTGTCTGATCCGGCCACCGTCCCGAGCATTCTGATCGTTGACGACAACGAAAAGCAGCTCCTGGCCCTGGAGAGCATCCTCGACCCGCTCGAGATCGAGCTGGTCACCGTAACGTCGGGCCGCGCGGCCCTGCGGGAGATGCTGAAACGCTCCTTCGCGCTGGTGCTGCTCGACGTCAATCTGCCCGGGATGGACGGTTTCGAGATCGCGGGCCTCATGCGGCAGCGGCGCGAAACCCGGAACACGCCCGTCATTTTCATGACCGCCTACGACGACGACGTCTACGTGGAGCGCGGCTATTCGCTCGGCGCCGCGGATTTCATGCTCACGCCCATCGTACCGGAGGTGCTGCGCACCAAGGTCCGGGTATTCATCGAGCTGCACCGCCAGACCGATCAGGTGCGGCGCCAGGCCCGGCGCCTCGAGCAGCGGGCCGGCCAGCTCGCCGCCCTGGCCCGCCAGCTCACCATCGCGGAAGAGCGGGAGCGGCGCCGGGTCGCGGGATTGCTCCACGACGACGTTCAGCAGCTTCTGGCGGGGGCGGTGATGTTGACCCGCACCCTCGGTAGCCGCCATCCGGAGCTGGCGGACGATCTCGCCGAGGTGCGCGACGTGCTCAGTGAATCGCTCGAAGCCAGCCGCTCGCTCGCCCGTGAGATCTCGCCGCCCGTGCTGCGTCACGCCGGCATGGTACGGGCCCTGGAGGAAACGGCGGCCCGGTTCGGCCGCCAGCACGGGTTGAGCTGCACCCTGCGAATGCCCGAGCACGTACCCGTTTTGAACGACGCTCTGGAGGGTTTTCTCTACCACGCGGTGGGTGAGTTGCTGCTGAACGTGGTGAAGCACGGCCAGACGAAACGAGTGACGGTGAACTTCACTGTGTCCGGCCACACGTTGAGCATCACCGTGGAGGACGACGGGGTCGGGTTCGCCGAGCCCGAATCCGCCTCTGCCTGGGACGACGGCGACCATTTCGGGCTCTCGAGCATTCGCCAGCGCCTGGAGCTGTTCGATGGCTCTCTGCGGATCGGAACAGCCTCCGGCGGCGGCGCATCGGTGCGCGTGGACCTGCCGCTGGTGGGCGCGAACCTCGCGGGGGAGGGTGCCGCGCCGGGCCGATCCCATGTCCGGGGAAACGAGGCGTCCGTGCCGCGGGACGGCGGAGCGGTGCGGGTGCTGATCGCCGACGACCACGAGATGGTGCGCCGGGGTCTGCGCGCGATGCTCGCGGCGGAACCCGGCATCCAGGTGGTGGCGGAGGCTCGGGACGGCGCGGAAGCCGTCCATCTGGCCGCCGAACTGGCCGTGGACGTGGTCCTGATGGACCTCTTCATGCCGGAGAGCGACGGCCTGTCGGCGACGCGGGAGATCACCACCAGGGTGTCGGGAACCCAGGTGCTGGCCATGTCAACCAGCGACGAGGAGGGCGTGGTCGGCGCGGTGCTCGAGGCCGGCGCGGTCGGCTTCCTCACCAAGGGCTGCAGCGCCGAGCAACTCGTCTCCGCCGTCCGCGCAGCGACCCCTCCCGTCGTGGGCGCGGCCTCCCGATGATGTGAGGGTTGCCTCAGATGATCTGGCAGGCGGCTCTAACTGGATCTAGATTATGTGGGAAGCGGCTCTAGACGAATGTGGGAGCGGCCTCCCGGCCGCGATCCGATCCGTACGAGCCACCCGCCCACCTACGGTCGCGGCTCTTCATCCTTCCCCTCTTTTGAGGCATTCAAGCTATCCAGCTTCCGGTTCAAACTCGTTCCGGCCCGGCTCAGCCGCGCATTGGAGCTGAGATGGGTGAACACCCGTTCCCGCAGCGGATCCACGAACTCGTTGGACGTCCCGCTGCGACGGCCGTGGCCGAACAGGTTGATCCACAGCTCGGTACGGCGGCCGAAGCGCAGCACCTGCCGAAGGTACCGGTGCGGATCATCGCCGCCCATGATCAGCCCGAGAACGCCGGCCACCACCGACATCGGGCTCAGGATCAGGTCGCGCACGCCGTCGGCCAGCAGTCGAAGCTGGAACACCAGCACGTCCCAGATCAGTTCCAGGCGGGCTGTGTGTACCGGCCGCTGCGGGGACTCGGGGGTGTCGGGCTCTGGATCGCGTTCGCTCATGGTGGCGGCAGTGTACTGCGGCGCGCGGCCGGCGGGTAAGGCCGAGGGAAGGGGCAATCAGCGCGCCCCTTCCCCCACCAGCACCACTTCCACCGTCTGCAGCAGAATGATCAGGTCCAGCAGCAGGCTGTGGTTCTTCAGGTAGTAAAGGTCGTACTGAAGCTTCTCCTTGGAGTCCTCCACCGAGGCGCCATAGGGATAGCAGAGCTGGGCCCAGCCGGTGATGCCGGGCTTCACCCGGTGACGCTGGGCGTAGTAGGGCACGGCCTTGGTGAGCTGGTCCACGAAGTACGGCCGTTCCGGCCGTGGACCGACGAAGCTCATGTCGCCCTTCAGCACGTTGAACAGCTGAGGCAGCTCGTCCAGCCGGGATTTACGGATGAATGTGCCGACCCGGGTGACCCGCGGATCGTCACGCCGTGTCCAGTTCGGCGAGCCCGCACCGGCGCCATCGACCCGCATGCTGCGGAACTTCATCAGCTCGAAGGTTTTGCCGTCGCGGCCCACCCGTTCCTGGCGGTAAATCACCGGCGAGCCCGATTCCACCCGGATCGCTAACGCCACCAGCAGCATGACCGGCCAGGCAATCAGTAGCAGCAGCAGGCTCGCCACGATGTCGAAGATGCGTTTCAGGAAGCGGTGCCGCGGCCCCATGACGAAGCCGTCCGCGAACGCGATCCAGCTCGGGCGGAGCAGATCCACGTCCACTTTGCAGGCCTCGCGCTCGATGAACTGCTGAATGTCGCAGACGTTGATGCCGGAGAGTCGGCACTCGATCAACTCGTCCAACGGCAGGCCCGCGCTCTCATCCCGGCGACGTTGCTCATCGACAGCGACGACGATCTCGTCGACGTTGCGTTCCTGACAGAAATCCAGCAGCTTCATGTTGTTGAAGTGGACGGTGGCGCCGAACTCGGCTACCCGATTGCGCTCTTCCCGATGGGTCGGCAGAAAGCCCAGCAGGATGAAAGCCCGCTGATCCGCTTTGCGGCGCATCCGCGCCGCTACCTTGAGGGCCCGCTCACCGATTCCGAGCACCACCACCCGCTTCTTCAGAGCGTCGTCGTCGATGGACGCAAAGGCCATCCAGCGCCACAACGCGATCAGGATGAAGGCGGAGGCGGCGGACAAGAGCAACGTGGCGCGGCTCATGAACAGGGTGTCGGAGGCGTAGGAAAGGGCCGCCGTAGCAAGCGATCCGAGCAGGAAGACGGCGACGCCCGTGCGCAGCATCATGGCGCTGTAGCCTTCCCGGATGCGCGACGCGTATACGCCCATGGCCAGCATGGAGGCGACGACGATGATGGCGAAGGTGCTGGCCGGCAGGAGGTAACCCCAGAACGGCCGGAAATCGTGGTAGCGCAGGTACCGGCCGACATAGGCGGCGGCGCCCACGATCACGGCCTCGCACCCGGCCATCAGCAGATAGGGCGTATGGACGTAATGGCCGAATATCCGTAGGTGCGACATGCCTGTTGGCGCCAGACTTCTCAGTCTAATACCATAGCTTACGGGGGAATTGGGTGTTGATGTGTGCGCTTCACTTGTGAGTATGTGAGTGCTTGACCGTGCTCGATGACGCAGCTCACCGGCGCCTGCTGCCCAATGTCATTTCCGGATGGCTCGCTCAGGCGGTCACGCTAGTGGTCGGCTTTGTCATGCCGCGTCTCATCGACCACGCAGTTGGGCCGGCCGCGCTGGGCGTTTGGGATCTCGGCTGGTCGCTCACCACCTATCTGACCTTCTCCGGCTTCGGAATGGCGGCCGCGATCACCCACAACGTGGCCCGCTACACATCGGAAGATGCGGTCGAGCCGATGCAACGCACCATTGCCACCGGTTTCTATTGCCAGCTCGCCCTGGCACTGGCGCTGGGTTCGGCACTGGCCGGCTTGTTCCTCGTATTGCCGACGTGGGCGCCGGCGGCGTTTGGCACCGTCAGTGTCGACATGCACCGGGTGGGCATCTACCTGGGCCTCGCGGTCGTGACCGGCCTTGTCGGTGACGTGGCTCAGGGTGTGCTGACCGGCTGCCACCGCACCAGCTGGAACGAGTATCCCACCATAGGTGCCGATCTGGTGCTGGCGGCGGCCATGATCCTGGTGCTCCTGTGGGGCGGAGGCATCGTCGGGCTGGCGATGACGACTCTGTGGGTGCGGGTACTGTCGGAGCTTTTGCGGTTTGCTCTCGCCTGCGTGGCGTGCCCCCACACCAGCGTCCGTCCGGCGCTGTTTCGCGCAGACGATGCCGGGCGGCTGATCTGGTTCTCCAGCAAGACGTCGCTCGGTGTGCTGCGGGAGGTCGCGGTGAATCAGGGCGTGCGGGTGCTGCTGGCGGTCGGCGCGGGTCCTGCCGCGCTCGCTTGCTATTCCCGCTACCAGACCATCGTGCGGCAGATCGGCCGACTCATGGAGCGCTCGACGCGTGTGCTGCCGCCAATTGCCAGCGGCCTGGCCGGGCAGGGGAGGAAGCAGGCGCTGGCGCGACTCCATACCCGCGCCTCCAAGGCCACGGTCATGGCATCGCTGCCGATGATCGTGGTGTTTGCGGTCTTCGGGGACGATCTGATCCGGCTGTGGATGGGGCGCGACTTCGTGGTCCCGGGTGTGGCCTGGGTTCTCGCCCTGATGGCGGTCGTTCACCTGGACTACGGGGTCTCGTCGCGCATTCTGTCGTCCCTCGACGCGCACGGCCGGATCGCCATCATCTGCTTTGCCCTATCGGCGATCGTGTTCGGGGCTCTGTACCTCGCACTCGGGCCGCTCACGGTGCTCGAGGCAGCGTGGATGCTCACGGTGGTGGTCGGGGTGGGCGTCTCGGTGCCTCACTACTTCTTTGCCTGCGCCAGGATCGGCACGTCGCCGTGGGGCCACTTCAAAGACGTCTACCTTCCGGCGCTGCTGGTCAACTCCCTGTTTCTGCTCGGGCTGTCTTACGTGCATCGGCTGGCAGTGCAGGGGGCCCCGCTGTGGGCTGCGACGGCGGCGACATCCTGTCTCATCCTGCTGTTCGCCGCTTACTGGTATTTCGCCGTTTCGCAGACCACCAGAAACGACTTGCTTCGGCTACTGAGAACCCGAGGCGACGCCTGAAGGCTAGGGATTGATCGTATCGCTCACATTTGCCTGACACCGTTCCTGCTCCGCATCCCGTAACCTTACATGGTCCCCTGACCGCGCACGTAAGATGCGGATATCCAAGGCAAATCACCTCAAACGGCTGTTGCAGACTCAGGACGTGCTGCTCAGCACGTTATGCTACGCGAGCACGGTCGACGGCTTGTGGCTCGTCGGTCGGCTGGAGCCCGGCGCCGCGGCCGCTCATCTGCAGCTCATCCCGCTGGTGGCCCTGATCAGCATCCTGGCTTCCGCCAGCCGTTCGCCGCGGCTGCACGGCCAGTCGAACATCGCTCAACTGATGTTTGCAGCCCGCTACGGGCTCATCCTGCTTACCGGCGTGCTGGCCGTCGCCTACGTCGGGCGGTTCGATTTCATCCACCGGACCATTGTTCTCCTGGCGTCGGGCCTGGTAGGGGCGGTGCTGTTCGTGAACCGCCTGTTCCTGCGTTGGTGGTACTTCAGGGGCCGCAGAGAGAATCCGTACAACTATCTGAAAATACTGGTTATTGGAAGTGGAAATCGAGCTAAAAACCTGATCGATACGTACCGAAGCCAGTCCGAGTGGGGCATCGACGTGGTCGGCGTGCTGGACCCGCGGCCGGAGCGCGTCGACGGTTTGCAGGTTCTGGGCGGCCTGGAGGAGATCCGCCCGCTACTGGCCCGCGAAGTCATCGACGAGGTGATCGTCTGCGTGCCACGCAGTCTTATCAACGATGTAGGGGAGATCGTTCGCGCCTGTGACGAGCAGGCCATCTGCGTGAAGTTCCTGGCCGATATCTACGACATGCCGAGCGGTGCCACCGTGCACCTGGAAACGCTGGGCACGCTGCCCATCCTGAGCTTCGACCCGGTTTACCACGACGAGGGCAAGCTCATCGTCAAAAGGATCATGGATCTGCTGGTGACCATACCGCTGGTGATCCTGCTGCTGCCGCTCTTTGCGCTCGTCGCCCTGGCGATCAAGCTGGACTCACCGGGGCCGGTGTTCTTCGCGCAGGAACGCGTGGGCCTGAACAAGCGCAGCTTTCGAATGATCAAATTCCGTAGCATGTTCCAGGATGCAGAACAGCGCCTGGCCGACGTCATGTATCTGAACGAGGCCGACGGACCCATCTTCAAGGTTGCCCGGGATCCCCGCATCACGCGAGTCGGCAAGATCATTCGCCGGACCAGCATCGACGAGCTGCCGCAGCTCGTGAACGTGCTGCTCGGGCACATGAGCCTGGTGGGCCCGCGGCCCATGTCGGTGCGCGATGTCAGCCAGTTCAGCCTGGGCGTGCAGCGCCGACGCTTCAGCGTGCGTCCCGGTCTCGCCTGCCTGAGGGAAATCTCCGGCCGTAGCCGCCTGTCGTTCGACCGCTGGCTCGAGCTCGATCTCAAGTACATCGAGGAGTGGTCGCTGTGGCTGGACATCAAGATCCTGTTCAAGCTGGTGCCCAGCGTGATTCGGGGGGATGGGGCTTCTTGAGGCAAGGAGTTCGCGGCCGCATTGCTCGAGCCTCACTTGACCGACGTGTAGCAAAAAGCTACGTTTGATAGCTGCACGCTACACCTCGGAGTGGTCTCATGAGCAAGCACGGGCCGATGCGTCTTGATCCGGAACTCGTGGACGAGGCGACGGAGGCGGCAAAGCGGCAGAAGCGCTCCACCCGTAAGCAGATCGAGTTCTGGGCGGAACTCGGGCGCGCCGTGGACGGTGTCGTGACCCTCGCACAGGCAGCGGGCCTGCGCTCCGGGCTCCTCGCCGTGACGGCGCCGGACGTCGGTCCAGTCGATGCCGATGATGTGTTCGCAGAGCTCGAGGCGCGGCGAGCCGACCTTCCGGGCGAGGTAACGCGGTCCTCAGTACGCTACCAGGCAAGCCGCGCCCATCCGGGAATGCTCGAACGCATTGACGGGACCGGGCGCAGAACGATTGGCCAGTTTGAGAATGGTGAGTTCCACAGGCACGAAGCTGGATGAGTCGGCCTCAGCTGTGGGTGCTCGCTGGCGGGAACGGTGCGGGCAAGACCACGTTCTATCGGCTTTTGCTCGAGCCGCGGGGCGTTCTGTTCGCCAACGCCGATCAGGTCGCCCGTCAGATGAATCCAGCGAATCCTGCGCAGGAGAGCTATCGCGCTGCTCAGCTGGTCGCGCGGTTGCGCGAGCAACTTCTCCGTCAGCGAAAATCGTTCTGCTTCGAGACCGTGTTCTCGCACCCCTCAAAGGTCGATTTCGTTGCGCAGGCCAAAGCGGCTGACTACGAAATCATATTGGTGATCGTCCATTTGTCTTCTGTGGCGCTCAACAACGCCCGGGTTCGCCAGCGGGTGAGCGAAGGCGGGCACTACGTACCGCCGGACAAGGTGGAAGGCCGCGTACCCCGAACTCTCGCCAATCTGCACGCGGCGCTGCCGCTTTGCGATCAGATCCAGATCTTCGACAACTCCAGCGCCGAGGCGCCATTCGAGCCTGTGGCTGTGGTGAGAAACCAGACGTTGGGTTTTCACGCGGACCCGATGCCGGAATGGGCGCGAGCGCTCCTGCGCGATTACCTGTCGGCCGCTACGGGGAAGTGAGATGTGCTCTGTCCCGTCAGCCCTTCAACATCCGCCCGTCGAGGGCGAAGTCCCGCACGATCGACAGCCTCACCCGGGCCATGTCCGGATGCAGCGGATTCAGCACCAGGTTGCGGCTCTCCGGCACGATCACCGACGGCACGGTGAAGCCAAGCACCGGCAACGCCCCCTGTTCATCCGGCGCCAGCCAGGCCTGATCGCACGCCGCGGCCTCCGCGCCGCTCGGCATCGCCGCCCAGTTTTCCGGTAGATCCTCAGCGACGATCGCCATGATCTGCCCCGCGTCCTCGGGGACGTCCACCGCGACCAGGGCCAAGGACGTGGCCGGCATCACGCCCGCCAAATAGACCCACTTCTCCAGGGAGGCGAGCGCGATGCTCTCGGCGGCGTAGACAGCCGGGGCTCCGATAGGATTCCAGCGGCCGCCGTTGATGGCCATGCCCTGGCCGGATCTATCGAGGGCCCAACGGTGGGCGGCGATGCGCCACCAGCGGCTCAAGCCGCGCCGCCGTACCGGATGGCTCCCAGTAGGCGGCGCACGGCCTCGGTGCCGTGGCCGGTGTCCACCATCGACAAGGGCGGCTCGTCACCCAGCGCGGCATTGGGGGTTTCGAGCCAGCGGTGCGCCGTCGCCTCGTCTCCCAGCACCTCGATGGCCTCGGCCTCGATCTGCGCGATGCGCGTGAGCCGGTCGGAGGCCTCCGGGGCCAGCTTCTCTTTCTGCCGGATCTTGCGGTCTGCGGTGGCGGTCGAGACGCCGGCCAGGTGGTAGGCATGCTTCAGCGTGATCCGGTAGTGGCGGGCCAGGCTCACCAGGATCGTGGCCGGGAGGCCCCGGCGGGCTGTCACGATGCCGGCCCGGGTTCCGCCCTGGGCAATGGCCTTGCGCAAGGTGATATAGGTCGTAATCGGCTTATCGTCGCCAGCTCTGCGGGGCTCGGCTTTCGCTTTCGCGGTCATGACGGAAAGCCTCATTTGATAGAAGGCACTCTATCACTTGACGATGCGCTGCGCCGCTGGTTCCGAGGATATTCCCCGGCGATGGCTGTGCCGGCTTTCATTCCGGTGCGCTGCGTTATGAGGAGAGTCTGGCTGAAGCTTTCATGCCAGGAGGGGCCTGGTCTGAGGAATCACCGCTCGGCGCGGCCTGCAGTTGATTAGACCGCTTCTTCGGTGTTATTTAACATAATATCTATTATGCGCAGTAGTAGATTACGTATCCCTCACAAACTCAGTTGGCTTTGCAGCGCAGGATATTCATGTCCCGGCATGCGAGCGCTCAAAAATGTGCACGAGGCTTACTGCGTTGGCGCTGATCTACCTCTCGACGTTCAGCCAGGCTGCTCATGCCGTGCTGATGGAATGCCAGATCTCCGGCGTTGCCAGCGGCAGTCTCGGCGGAGACACATTTGATGACACGCCATTCCAGATGCGTCTGTTCGGCGAGACGGACCTACTGAGCTCCGGCCCAGGATTCGTTGCGATCGACCCGCTGAGGGGCGTGACCGTGGATATCACCGGGCACGGCGGGGTCACGCTGCGCTACACGACGCGGTTTGGATCAACCCCGAAAATCTCGTCGTATTTCTCGCCCGCTCTGTCTCCGCGCAGGACTTCTTCGATTTCCCGGTAGGTCAGCTGGTGAATCTGTCTTCCCCCTTCGGACCCGTTGCGGCGACTGGGGATGCGTTTGTCCTGGGCGATTGTTGCCCGGACATAGCGTCGACTCTGGGGCCACTGTCGCTCTATAAGGCATCCAATATCGTCTTTGAGGGTGGGCCGCCGGTACACGACATTCCCGAGCCCACACAGAGCGTGCCCGGACCCACCACGTTCTGGCTCATGATTGGCGGTCTGGCTGCGCTTTTTGCGATCCGGTTTGGGACAACCAGCTCTACCAGGCCCCGTTCTCCACATAGCCGGCGGCGATCAGCGCGTCCCCAGCCAGCTTCTTGAACGTTCTGGTCCGCTTCGCAGACCAGTTCTGCCAATGGCCCACCGGGCGGAATTTCTTCGGGGCGGCCTCGTGCTTGCTCCAGTCGACGTCGCCCTTGTCGGACGTGGTGGACGAGCCGATCACGCGCACGTCGGCTATTCGCTTCGAACGGATAGCGCTCCGGGTCGAGCTCGAACCGGCGGCACGCCTCGCGCATGAACCCTTCCGGATCCTGCTGAACCTCTTCGTAACACGTCAGCCAGCAGGCCGGTGTTCGCGTCCTGTACAGGTCGTAGTAGTCGAGCATCGCCCGGGTGCTGCGGGCCCAGCGCGTGCAGATCTCTTCGAAGTCATTGTCGGGCCATGTGCGCAGCGTTGAGTGCACCACGTCGCGGCCGTCCCGCATGAGCAGAAGCAGCTGTTCCGAGGGGAACATCAGCGGGAAGGCGCCGAGATGGCTGACGGTGGGTTCCTTGATGAGCAGCCGGTGGTCCGGGGGCATGAAACCGTGCAGGTAGGCGAGCATGGTGCTGCCGAACAGCGGCAGGAAGTCGTTTCCGCCGATCCGCTCGCGGTTGTGCTTGTAACCGCGCAGGAACTGGGACTGCAGGTCGTGGATCTGACCGGCCAGATTGAGGAACGGGATCTCCCACATTTCGTTCGGATAGGCGTACAAATCCGGATGAAGGCGCAACAGCTCGCCCACGTAGACCGTGCCGGATCGCGGCATGACGCCGTGAATCATGACGGCCGGGCCACGATGACGGCCGCGGATGTCTCCGGCGGCCGCGAGTGCTGCGTCGCTGACCGCCTCGGCTTCCGACCAGGGAATCCGGAACTGATCTCGTGGGCGCGCGTAACGCGTCTCTCACGTCGCGGACCACGGAACGGGCCTTGCGTATCAACCGGCTCCGGCTGACAAGATTGGGACGGCGCTGCCCTGTCACTGCGGCAGACTCCAGAAATCGATGGATTCGCGGGAGTATACGAACCCGGCCGCGGCGGGGACACATCGCAGATGTGAACGGTTTTCCGGTTCGCGGTGTGCGCAGTCGTACCCGCCCTGCCCCATCAGCGGGCCAAATGGCTCCAGGTTGCCCCAAAACGACTCACATCTTCTCGACATGCTCGCCCCGCTCCTGCTGCGATAATTGGGACGATGGATCGGGCGCGAGTGCGAGCAGGGCCGAGGGGGACGCCGTTGACCAACGCATCGAGTGAGGTTGCTGTTCGCGAGGGCAACGCGTGGGCCGAGCTACGGCCAGCGTGGGAGGACCTCCACGGCCGCATGGCGGCGCCCACCTTTTTTCTGTCGCCCACGTGGGTCGACGCCTGGCTGGAGATATACGGGCCGGAGCTGCGCCCGCGCTTCGTGTGCCTGGAGTGCAGCGGCGCAGTCGTGGGGATCGCCCTGCTTGGCCGGCGTCAGCAGAGGCGCGGCGCCATCGCGCTACGACGGATGTACTTGAACACGGCCGGTGAGGGCAAAGACTCACCGATGGTGGAGCACAACGTGTTGCTTTGCCTCCCCGAGTATCGCTCGAGGTTCAGCCAGGCGCTGATGGACATGCTCGACGGCGAAGACTGGGAAGAGCTGCAGTTGAGCGGGATCCGGCGCAGTGACTGGTCGTCGAGGTGCAAGCCCCACGCCGAGGAGTGGCGGACCGGCGCCCTATGTCGACCTGGCGAAGCTGAGAGCCAGTGCAACGCCCTACCTCGCCAGCCTGTCGGCCAACTGCCGGTACCAGATCCGAAAGAGTCTGAAGCTTTACGAAGAGCGCGGCGAAGTTCTGTTGCGTCGCTGCGGCAGTCAGCGTCTGAAGCACGTGACATGTTCGCCGAGCTGGTGGAGCTTCACCAGAGAACGTGGACCGTGCGCGGCAAGCCGGGTGCCTTCTCGTCGGCCCGCTTTCGGAGGTTTCACGAACGCATCATCGAGCGCGGATTGCCGCGCGGTGAGATTCAGCTGATCCGGGTTTCCGCCGGCGCGGACAGCATTGGCGTCTTGTACAATCTTTGCTGCAGCGGCCATGTGGCCTACTATCAGTCCGGCCTGCGCTACGAAGCCGATCAGAAGCTGAAGCCCGGGCTGGTATGTCACGCGCTGGCCGTTGAGCGGGCGTTGCAGGAAGGGTTCGACGAGTACGACTTTCTTGCTGCCGCCAACGAAGAGGGGAACCGTTACAAGCAATCGCTGTGCAATGCGACCCGGGAGCTCGGCTGGTTGACCTTTCGCCGAGAGAGCGTCAGGACCCGGGCCGCTGATATCACCCACGTTCTCAAGCAGCGTCTGATGGCGCGGTAGACCAGTGGATCAGCAACGTCAGACAGACGCGACAGTGTCCCTTCGTGCTCCCGTTCGGGTCGGCATCCTCTGCACCGGCTCGGCAACAGACGCCATTTTCTTGCCTCTGCTGAAACGGTTGGAGAGGCTCGATTTCGCGGAGCTTGCCTTGGTGGTGCACCTGCCCTGCGCTGCCGAGGGCAACGGCGCCCAGTCGGAAATGCCGCTGTTCGAGCGCGTCTACCGGCAATGGGATCAGCGGCGGAACAACGCGACTGATGTGACGGCGGCCGCCTTCAACGCCGCGCTGGATGGCATTCCTACGCTCACATACGACGCCTGGGAAACGTGCGCGTTCGATCGAAAGATCGGCGAGTTCGACCTCGATGTCGTTCTCGCGTGTGGCTCCTCGCCCTCCCAGGGCTGCTCTCACTGGGCCAGGCATGGCCTCTGGTGGGTCGCTTTTGCCGGCGGCAGCGGAGCATTGCGGACGCCTGGTTCGGCTAACGACGCAGTCGGCAGTGAGCGGCTGATTCACGTGGAGCTCAATGCGAATGTCGCCGGGTCGGAAAGCCCCCTGCATCTGGGACGCAGCGTGGCGCCATGGGGGCGGCGCCTCTCTCTGCTGCGCCGGGCTGAGCAGGAACGCCAGGTTGCCTCCAGGCTGATCGGGTGGAAGCTCTGGCAGCTGCACGCTCACGGTTGGGATGCGGTTCAGACCCATGACGTGCCTGCACTGGTGCCGGCGGCGGAGGCGCCGTCGTTGCGGCTCGGTGGCTGGCTGCGTATTGCCGGTTCTGCGGTGATGCAGAAAGTCACGACGCGGGCCGACCAGGCCTACCGGACTCGTGAATGGCAGATCGGCCTCCGCCCCGTTGCCGACGCGCTGCCGTGGAAGGCGTCCTGGGAAGGATTCAACTGGATTCACACGCCGCGCAGCCACTATCTGGCGGACCCGTTCCTCTTCGAGCACAACGGCCAGACGTGGCTGTTCGCCGAGGAGTACCGCTACGCTGACCGCAAGGGCGTGATCGTCTGTGCGGAAGTCGCACATGACGGAACCTTGGGGCCCTGGCATACCGTGCTCGAGAGACCATGGCACTTGTCGTACCCGCTGGTGTTCAGCCACGAGGGCGAGATCTACATGCTTCCGGAGTCGGGCGACGCCGACAGGGTCCAGCTGTTTCGAGCGGATGATTTCCCGTTCCACTGGGTGGAAGACCAGGTTCTCTGGTCGGGCCCTGCTCTGGATACCTCGATCCACATGCAGGGCGGTCATTTCTACTTCTTCTGTACCGTGCAGCGGGACAAGCGATCGTCCCCTACCCTGCTCCTCTTTCACGCGCCGGAGCTGCGTGCGCCCTGGAAGCTTCATCCCGATAGCCCGATCTCCATGGACGTCCGTTTTGCCCGTAACGGCGGTCGCATTCTGAAGCTCCCCACGCCCCATGGCCGGCAACGGCTGGTGCGCGTCAGCCAGGATGGCGCCGAGCGATACGGAACCAGGATCCACTTTCACGAGATCGTCTCGTTGGAGCCCGAGCGGTATCAGGAGCGGTACCTGGCTACGCAAAATGCGCCGAGTCATCGCGATGGCACGCATCACTTCGACCGCGGCAGCATGTGGGAGG
>CAWGGV010000004.1:0-196656 GCA_963822255.1 uncultured Gammaproteobacteria bacterium | reverse complement strand
CCGGCTTCGCTCGCCACCTGTGAGGTGCTGGCTCCGGACTGAAGACTGTTCCGGGCCTTCTCGAAGGCTTTCTGCGCCAGGGCCTGCGCGCGCTCGGTTTCCATCTCCTTGCGGATGTCGCCGGCCACCTTCTCGAACGGAATCTGTTCCGGCTCGTGACGGTTGCTGACCCGCATGACCACGGCCTGCTTGTCACCGTACTCGACCGCGGCGCTGTTGAAGCCCTTCTGCAGCACGTCGGTGCTGAACAGCCGCTCCCGGACCTGGGGATCATCGAACGGCGGCGGCCCCTGGTCCCGGGTCACCCCCTTCGCCGTCTGCTTCTCGAGCCCCAGCTGGTCGACGATGGCATCGAGGCTCTGCGCGTTCTCGAATGCCAGGTTGTCCATCTCACGCAAACGCTGGGCATACAGCTCACCCGCCTTCTCCTGCCTCAGGCGCCGCTCCACGCCCTCGCGCGCCGCCTCGAAGCTCGGGAAGTCCTCCTTGCGTATCTGCTCGAGCTGAATCAGGTGATAACCGAACGATGTCTTCACCGGCTCGGACAGGTCACCCGGCTGCTTCAGCGCGAACAGTGCCTTCTCGAAGTTCGGCGCGAGCTGCGCACTCTTGCCGACGAAGCCCAGTTCGCCGCCCTGTGCCGCCGAGCCGGCGTCCTCGGAGACCTGTCGGGCAATATCCGCGAACGATTCGCCCTTCTTCACCCGGGCGCGGATGTCCAGAAGTTGCTTCTTCGCTTCCTCGGGCGTGCGATCCTCGCCGGTCTTCAGCAGGATGTGCCGGGCCTTGCGCTGCTCGGCATCGGGCGCCGACTTGCGCTCCGCCTCGTAGGCGGCACGCAGATCCGCATCGGTGATCTTGATGGAGGGGTCCTTCACGAGTTGTTCCGGTGTCAGCGTGACGTAGGCTGCGTCGACGCTCTCGTCGGTCATATAGGCCTTCTGGTTCTCGTCGTAACGCTGCCGGACCTCGTCGTCGGAAACCTTGACCTGATTGCGAAACCGATCGACCGAGAACGGCAGATAAGCGACGTCGCGGCGCTCTGCCAGCAGGCGCGCGTGCACGTTCAACTCGGCGGGCGTCAGGAACGCCGACTCCGCGACGCTGTTCTGAAGCTGCTGCAACGCCATCATCTTCGCGCTCTCGTCCATGAAGCCCTGAGGCGTGTAGCCCATGGCCTGAACGGCCCGACGGTAGAGATCGCTCTGGAATTTGCCGTCGACCTGGAACGTAGGGTTGCTGACCAGCATCTGATCGACGCGATCCCGGCTCACGGCCACCCCGAGATCGTCGGCCGCCTGCTCCAGCACCCGGCGAGAGATGAGCCGTTCCAGCACGGCACCCTGCAGCCGCACGGGGTCGATCTGGCTGGGATCGAAGTTCTCACCCATCTGCGCGGCCATGCGGCGTCGCTCCCGCTCGGTGGCGGTCGCCAGCTCACTCTGGCTGATGCCGTCGCCGTTGACGCTCGCGACCTCGGGCTCTCCACCGACGAACAGGTTGAACGCACCGAACCCGAATATCGCCATCGCCAGAACGACGAGGCCGACGATCACTTTGAAAGCAAGGCTTTCAGTCTGATCACGCATCTTCTGCAGCATGGGAGATCCTCGAAGCGGAAGGCGCCGGAACCCGGGGCCGTGCCTCCGGCCGGCGCCTGATCGACACCGGTGACAGGGGGAAGTTCAAGAAAAAAGGCGCCGATGACGCGCCTTCTTTCCCGAGATCGGTATGCTGGCCGGACGAATCAGTTCAGCGCATCTTTCAGCGCCTTGCCCGGCTTGAAGGCGGGAACTTTGGCGGCGGCAATGTCGATCGGGGCGCCCGTCTGCGGATTGCGGCCCGTGCGGGCAGCGCGCTCACGCACGGTAAACGTGCCGAAGCCTACCAGCGAGACGGGATCCGCTTCCTTCAGGGAGTCGGTGATAGCATCGAGGGCAGCATCCAGCGCCCGGCTCGCAGAAGCCTTGGAGATGTCGGCGGCTTCGGCAATTCGATCGACGAGTTCGGTTTTATTCACAATAGACCCCTCAGAGTGGTGAGCGATGGCTGGCGGCGCCATCGAAGGAAAACGCAAACGGCAACAGCAAGACCGCTAATCCGTGCGACGAGCGGTTTTATACCAACACCCCTCTGCACCTGCAACGTATAGCCGCAGGACACAGCAACGCGCAAGGGCTCAATGAGCGCTCATGGGGAGCTCGCCATCCTTGCCGGGCGGCTCCGACGAGCGTTCGCGTTCGACCGGCGGTACCTCGATCTCGGCCGGGTGCGGCAGCCGCTCGAGAGCAATCTCTAGCACCTCGTCCATCCAGCTCACTGGAATGATCTTGAGTTTTGTTTTCACGTTCTCTGGGATTTCCTTGAGATCGCGCTCGTTTTCCTTCGGGATGACCACCCTGCGTATGCCGCCCCGCTGTGCCGCCAGAAGCTTTTCCTTGAGGCCGCCAATGGGCAGGACCTGGCCACGCAGCGTGATTTCACCTGTCATCGCAACATCCGCGCACACGGGTATACCGGTGAGTACGGACACGATCGCGGTGCACATGCCGATGCCGGCGCTGGGGCCGTCCTTGGGCGTGGCGCCTTCCGGCACGTGCACGTGCAGGTCGACCTTCTCGTGGAAGTCCTTGCGGATACCGAGCACGGCCGCGCGACTGCGGACGAACGTGAGCGCGGCCTGGATCGACTCCTGCATCACGTCGCCGAGGGACCCGGTCTTGGTCTGCCGGCCCTTGCCGGGCACTGCCACCGCCTCGATATTCAGAAGCTCCCCGCCCACGGAGGTCCAGGCCAGCCCGGTGGCGAGGCCCACCTGATTCTCCTCTTCCGCCAGGCCATAGCTGAATTTGCGCACGCCGTTGAAATCCTCGATGTCGTCTGCACCGATGACCACCGGGCGCTTCTGTTCTCCCGCCGGCAGAAGCGACTTGCGCTTCACCACCTTACGGGCGACCTTGGCGATCGCCCGCTCCAGGCCGCGCACACCGGCTTCCCGGGTGTAGTAACGGATGAGCTGGGTGATGGCCTCGTCCTTCAAGCTCAGCTCGTTCTTCTTCAGTCCGTTCATCTGTACCTGCTTGGGTAGCAGATAGCGGCGGGCGATGTTGAGCTTCTCGTCCTCCGTGTAGCCCGGCAGGCGGATCACCTCCATGCGGTCCAGAAGCGGCGCTGGAATGTTCATGGAGTTCGAGGTGCAGATGAAAAACGTGTCCGAGAGGTCGTAGTCCACCTCGAGATAGTGATCGTTGAAGTTGTGGTTCTGCTCCGGGTCCAGCACTTCCAGCAACGCGCTGGCCGGATCGCCGCGCACGTCCATGCCCATCTTGTCCACTTCGTCGAACAGGAACAGCGGATTGCGAACGCCCGCCTTGGCCATCTTCTGCAGCACCTTGCCGGGCAGCGAGCCGATATAGGTGCGCCGGTGACCGCGTATTTCCGCCTCGTCCCGCACCCCGCCGAGCGCCATGCGCACGAACTTGCGGTTGGTGGCGCGGGCGATGCTCTCCCCCAGCGACGTCTTGCCCACGCCGGGCGGCCCCACCAGACACAGCACCGGCCCCTTCACCTTGGTCACGCGCGACTGCACGGCCAGGTACTCGACGATGCGGTCCTTCACCTCTTCGAGGCCGTAATGGTCCTCATCGAGAATCTTCTGGGCGACGGCCAGATCCTTGCGCACCCGGCTCTTCTTCTTCCACGGCACGCTGATCATCCAGTCGAGGTAGCTGCGCACCACGGTGGCCTCGGCGGACATGGGCGACATCTGCTTGAGCTTCGCCAGTTCCGTCTCTGCCTTGTCCCGCGCCTCTTTGGACATGCCGCTCTCTTCGATCCGGCGCTGCAGCTCTTCCACCTCGTTGGGCGCTTCGTCCAGGTCACCCAGCTCTTTCTGGATGGCCTTCATCTGCTCGTTCAGGTAGTACTCGCGCTGGCTCTTCTCCATCTGCTTCTTGACCCGGCCGCGGATCCGCTTCTCGATGGCGTAGAGGTCGATCTCGGCGTCCATGAGGCCGAGCAGGATGTCGATGCGCTGCTTCAGCTCCACGGCCTCGAGCAGAAGCTGCTTGTCCTCGAGCTTCAGCGACATCTGGGCGGCAATGGTATCCACCAGGCGCGCCGGATCGTCGATGCTGGCAAGCGACGAGAGCACCTCTTGAGGCACCTTGCGGCTCGCCTTCACGTACTGCTCGAACTGCTCGAGGATGGAACGTACCAGCGTCTCCGCCTCGCGGCCGTCCACCTCGGGCTCGGCCAGCAGATCCACCTGAGCGCGTGAATAGTCCTCGGCCACGTCCAGGCTCTCGACCTGAGCCCGGTGACCGCCTTCCACCAGCACCTTAACCGTGCCGTCGGGAAGCTTGAGAAGCTGCAAAACGGTTGCGACGGTGCCCACCGAGTACAGGTCGTCCTGTGCCGGGGATTCCAGGTCGGCGTCGCGTTTGGCCAGCAGCAGGATCTGCTTGTCGTCCGCCATGGCGGCATCCAGCGCCCGGATCGAGCTTTCCGTACCCACGAACAGGGGATGCACGCCATGGGGATAGACCACCATGTCGCGCAGCGGCAGGACTGGGACGCGCAGTTGCTTCGGTAATGCCACGGGTCATTTACCTCCGTGTTCGTGGACGGTTCCGGGGCGCCTTCGTCAGGATTCTAGCAGCGCCCGTCCTCGCTACCCGGGCCGGCTTGTCCGCCCATTGTAGCGTGGATGCCGACTCTTCGATGGGTGGATGGAAAGTGCGGTGCCGCGTGACTGGTCTCCGCGCGCGCGGTTACCAATAGCACGCCGCGGTCTGGAGCTGGGGGGCCCAGGGTGGGAGCGTCGCGGCTCAGTCCTTGGGAGCGGCCTGAGCCTTCTCGACGTTCTCGTAGATGAGCATGGGCTCGCTCTCACCGTCGATGACGCTCTCGTCGATCACCACCTTGGTCACCGAATCCAGCGACGGCATCTGATACATGGTGTCGAGGAGCACGGATTCAAGTATGGAACGCAGCCCGCGAGCGCCGGTCTTGCGCTCCATGGCTTTTTTCGCCACCGCACGCAGAGCGTCCTCGCGGAAATCCACCTCGACGCCTTCCATCTCGAACAGCTTGGCGTACTGCTTGGTCAGAGAGTTCTTCGGCTCGGTGAGGATCTGCACCAGCGCCTCGACGTCGAGCTCCTCCAGGGTCGCGATGACGGGCAAACGGCCGACAAACTCGGGAATGAGCCCGTAGCGGATCAGATCTTCGGGCTCCACGGCCCGCAGGGTCTCGCCAATGCTGCGGCGGTCTTCCTCGCCCTTCACTTCCGCGCTGAAGCCGATGCCCGACTTCTCCGAGCGCTCGCGAATCACTTTGTCGAGACCGGCGAACGCCCCGCCGCAGATGAACAGGATGTTAGTGGTGTCCACCTGCAGGAATTCCTGCTGCGGATGCTTGCGCCCGCCCTGGGGCGGCACCGAGGCCACCGTGCCTTCGATGAGCTTCAGCAGCGCCTGCTGCACGCCTTCGCCGGAGACGTCGCGGGTGATCGAGGGGTTGTCCGATTTGCGGGAGATCTTATCGATTTCGTCGATGTAGACGATACCCACCTGCGCCCGCTCGACGTCGTAGTCGCACTTCTGCAGCAGCTTCTGGATGATGTTCTCGACGTCTTCGCCCACGTACCCTGCTTCAGTCAGGGTCGTGGCGTCGGCGATCGTGAAAGGCACGTTCAGCAGTCGCGCCAGAGTCTCGGCGAGCAGCGTCTTACCGCTGCCCGTGGGGCCGATCAACAGAATGTTCGACTTCGATAGCTCGACGTCGTCCTTCTTTCCTTTGTAATTCAACCGCTTGTAGTGGTTATAGACGGCGACCGACAGCACCTTCTTGGCGTGCTCCTGGCCGATCACGTACTCGTCTAGAATATCGTTGATCTCGCCGGGCACCGGCAATCGCTCGCTGCTCTTGGATTCCCCGCCTTCGGCGACCTCCTCACGGATGATGTCGTTGCACAGCTCCACGCATTCGTCGCAAATGAATACGCTGGGCCCCGCAATGAGCTTGCGGACCTCGTGCTGGCTTTTGCCGCAGAAAGAACAGTAGAGCAGCTTGCCTGATTCGTCGCTCTTACCGTTATCGTCTGCCATCAGGTTACCTCGAGATCTGATCCCCGCAACGGTTACCTTGCGTGGTTCACTGGGATATTGCAAGCCCCGACAAGTTACGGAGTTTGCGGCAATGGAAAGCGTTGTGTATGGGCCTTGTGGGCCGGCCGCGTCAGCCCACCCGTGCCTGCGCAGTGCGCTTTCTCGGCGTCCAGACCTTGTCCACCAGCCCGTATTCGTGAGCTTCGTCCGGGCTCATCCAGAAGTCCCGGTCGGTGTCTTCGGCGATGCGCTCGATGGTCTGGCCCGTGTGCTCGGCGAGGATTCCGTTCAGGCGCTCCCGCATCATCAGGATCTCCTTGGCCTGGATCTCGATATCGGCCGCCACTCCGCGCGACCCGCCCGACGGTTGATGCAGCATCACCCGAGAATTGGGCAACGCGTAGCGCTTGCCGTGCGCGCCGGCGCCGAGCAGGAAGGCCCCCATGCTGGCCGCCTGACCCACGCACATGGTGCTCACGTCACAGCGCACGAACTGCATGGTGTCATATATGGACAAGCCGGCCGTCACCGAGCCGCCGGGGGAATTGATGTAGAGGCTGATGTCCTTGTCGGGGTTCTCCGACTCGAGAAAAAGCAGCTGCGCCACCACCAGGTTGGCGACATTGTCCTCCACCGGACCCACTACGAACACGATGCGGTCCTTGAGCAGGCGCGAGTAGATGTCATAGGCGCGCTCCCCGCGCGCGGACTGCTCGATGACCATGGGCACCAGGCCCAGATTGGTGATGGGGGGCACACCGGAATCGAATGACTGGCTCATCGTCTGTGTCTCCCTTAACGGTTTGAGCTGTTCTGCTCGGATTGCTCATGGTCGTGGTCGTGGTCGTGACCATGGTCGTGGCTATGGTCGTGATCGTGGTCGTGGTCGTGGTCGTGTATGGTGGTGCTCGTGGCTACGGTGGTGCTCTTCGGTGGGCACCGCCTTGCCGGAAACGACGTCGGGATAGCTGCTGGCCAAGGCTTCCACCTGGGCCCGCTCCAGGACGTGATCCACCACCTGATCTTCGAGCACGGCCATCTCGATCTGCTGGAGCTGTTCCTGATTACTGTAGTACCAGTTGATCACCTGCTGAGGCTCGGCATAACCCTCGGCCATCTCCTCGATGCGCGCGCGAACCTGTTCCGGGCTCACTTCGATGCTGTCTGCCGAGACGATCTCGTTGACCACCAGGCCCACCTTGACTCGCTTTCTTGCCCGCTCCTCGAACAGCTCGTCGGGAAGCTCTGCCCCTTCGCCGGCACCGTACATCTGGAACTGCTGCAGCATCTGACGCCGCAGCGACTCGATCTCGCTGGAGACCAGCGCCCCCGGAAGCTGGACCTCGTGCAGCGCCGCGAGCTGATCCATGACCTGGCTCTTGAGCGCGCTGCGGATGGCGTTGTCCAGCTCACGCTGCATGTTGCGCCGCACGTCGGCGCGGAACGCTTCGAGGCCGCCTTCCTCGATGCCGAAGTTGCCGAAGAAGGCGTCGTCCAGCTCCGGCAGCCGGGATTCCGCCACCGACTTCATGGTGACATGGAAGGTCGCCGCCTTGCCGGCGAGATGCTCCGCCCGGTAATCCTCGGGGAACGTGGTATCGAACTCCTTCGATTCGCCGGCAGACAACCCGCGCACGCCGTCGTCGAACCCTTCGATCATCCGACCCGCGCCGATCTCGAAGGTAGCGTCCTCGGCTTTGCCGCCTTCGAACGGCTCACCGTCGATGCGGCCCTCGAAGTCCACCGTCACGCGGTCGCCTTCGCCGGCCGCCCGTTCCACGTCGTGCCAGTCCTTGCGCTGCTCACGCAGGCGCTCGATCATCTCGTCGACGTCCGCCTCGGTGATTTCGGCTTGCGGGCTCTTGACCTCGACTCGGGCCAGATCGGCAAGCTCCACCTTCGGGAACACCTCGAACGTCGCGGTGAACTCGAAGTCGTTGCCCGGTTCCATCTTCACCACTTCCAGGCTGGGCTGCCCGGCCGGCGTCAGGTCTTCCTGCCGGACGGCATCGAAGAAGCTCGACTGCATCAGCTCGCCGGCCACCTCCGCCCGTACCGCACCACCGTAGCGCCGACGCACCTCCTTCAGCGGTACCTTGCCGGGCCGGAATCCAGGCAGACGCATGCGGTTCGCTGCGTCTCCCAGCCTGCTGCTGATGCGCTCCTCGAAAGCTTCCGACGGCACCGAGATTGTCAGCCGGCGTTCGAGGCCGGACGTCGTCTCTATGGAAATCTGCATATCTGGATCAAAACGTCGTCTGGATATTGAGTGTTCTGCCGGCACCCCCGGCGGGATGGGTGGGGTGGACGATGGGGCTCGAACCCACGACCGCCGGGATCACAACCCGGAGCTCTACCAACTGAGCTACGTCCACCATCAGACCCTCGTGAGCGTGCCCGCGAGCGTTCACGAGCGGCGATGATACTCCGACTCGAGCCGAGCCGTCAGCGGCCGCCCGTGGCAATGGCACGCCCGGAAGGACTCGAACCTTCAACCACCGGCTTAGAAGGCCGATGCTCTATCCTGTTGAGCTACGGGCGCAGGAAATCCGGGGCAGCGGCACGGCCGCCGGCCCGAGCCCGGCAGCCCTCACGCGCCGGCCGGGCCCTGCCCGGAAGACCGCGTAGATCGTTTGGCCGGCGACCCACTGAAGAGAGAATCTGGTCGGGGTAGAGAGATTCGAACTCCCGACATCCTGCTCCCAAAGCAGGCGCGCTACCAGACTGCGCTATACCCCGCAGTACAGGCGGCGGAATCATAATGGGGGACTCGGGGGGCGTCAAACCGCACCTTCTCGGTCGAGACGGTGGGAGAACGACGGGATGGGCGGTCGGGCCCGCACCGGATAATGCCTTTGGGGCAGAAGGCGCCAGCGTCGCTGGACCGGCTCGTTGGAGTTGGGAGCCTGAACAGCCCCAAAGGCATTCTCCGCCGCGCACCCACCCATCACCGTCGTCCCCCCATCAGCGTGCAGCGGACAGACGCCTCGCGAGACGTGGCGGTCGGCGAGCGCCATGCAGCCGGCGAGACGGGCGCCACCAGCGCGAGCCGACTGCAAGCGCAACGACGACTGCACCACGTCGTTGCGGGAAGGACAGCGGATCGAGGGCGGCGCCGGAAAAACACCTGTTCGGCTGTTCAGGCCCGCAGCTCCAGTGAGCCCGTCCAACGACGCTGGCGCCCGCTGCCGAACAGGTGCTTTTTCCGGGGGCGACCCCGCCCATACGCCGCACGTCCCGCTCGGGTGCTTTTTCCGGGGCCGACCCCGCCCATCCCCCGGATGTCCCATTCGTCACGCCGCAGCCGGCGCGCGACGGGTTAGACCCCACCAGCGCCAGCCGACTGCAAGCGCAACGACGACTGCACCACGTCGTTGCGGGAAGGACGGCGGATCGACGGGCGGCGCCGGAAAAACACCTGTTCGGCTGTTCAGGCCCCCAGCTCCAGGGAGCCCGTCCAACGACGCTGGCGCCAGCTGCCGAACAGGTGCTTTTTCCGGGGACGACCCTGCGCATACCCCGCATTCCCCGCATTCCCCGCATTCCCCGGATGTCCCACACCCAGCACCACAGGCGTAGAATGGCGCGCGTTCCAAGGGAGACCTCATGAGCGCAAAGATCCTGGACGGCAACGAGATCGCGAAGAAGCTCCGCCGGGAGCTGCGCGACCGGGTGGAGACGCGCATGGCCGCCGGTGAGCGGCCGCCGGGGCTGGCGGTGATTCTCGTGGGGAACGATCCCGCGTCCGAGATCTATGTGCGGCACAAACGCAGGGACTGCGACGAGGTCGGCTTCCACTCGAACATTCAGCACCTGTCGGCCAACGTGACTCAGGACGATCTGGAGGAGCGAGTCGTCGAGCTGAACGGCGACTCGAGCATCGACGGGATTCTGGTTCAGCTTCCGCTGCCGGCCCACCTGGACCCTTCGCGCATCATCGACCTCATCGATCCGTCCAAGGACGTGGACGGGGTGCACCCGTTCAACATCGGCCGGCTGGCGCTGCGCCGCCCGACCCTGCGCTCCTGCACGCCGAAAGGCGTGATGCAGCTCCTCGAGCACACCGGCATACCGATCCGCGGGCTCGACGCGACTGTGCTCGGCGCATCCAACCATGTGGGCCGGCCCATGGGGCTCGAGCTGTTGCTCGCCGGCTGTACCGTCACCACGGCGCACAAGTTCTCCCGGGACGTGCGGGCGGCGGCCGCGTCGGCGGATGTGCTGGTTTCCGCGGTGGGCAAGCCTGGGCTGGTGCGCGGCGACTGGATCAAGCCCGGCGCCATCGTCATCGACGTCGGCATCACCCGCGACGAGAAGGGCCGGCTGCACGGCGACGTGGTGTTCGACGAGGCGGTCGAGCATGCTGCCTGGATCGCGCCGGTGCCCGGCGGGGTCGGGCCGATGACTCGGGTTGCTCTGCTGCAGAACACGCTGCTGGCTGCCGGAGACCTCGCTTCGTGAACAGCCTCGGGGTCGGTCGGAGCCGATGAGCGTCCCCAGCCGGCTGTTCCTCTCCGATCTGCACCTGGACGATCCGGACAGTGACGCGTTCCGCGCTTTCGATGCTCTCATGGCGGGCGCCTGCGGGCGTTTCGCGGAGATCTACCTGCTGGGCGACCTGTGCGAGATCTGGGTGGGGGACGACGACGACGGCCCGCTTGCCCGGGCTGTGGTGGCAAGTCTGGCACGAACCGCAGCGACCAGTCGGGTGCTGGTGATGCCCGGCAACCGGGATTTCCTGTTCGGCGCCAGGTTCGAGCACGACAGCGGCGCCCGACTGATCGAAGATCCTCACCTCCTCGACGACGGCATTCTGATCGCCCACGGCGACGCTTTCTGCACCGCCGACCGGGACTATCAGGCAGTACGGCGCAAGCTGCGATCCGCCGCGTGGCAGCGCACGGTGCTGGACCAGCCGCTGGACCAGCGCCGCAGCATGGCGGCCGCCATGCGCGCGAACAGCCGCGCCGCCAACGCCAACAAGCCGGAGAACATCATGGATGTCTCGGCCGAGGACGTAGCGTGCACAGCTCAGAATTACCGGGCCCGGGTGCTGATTCACGGGCACACGCACCGCCCGGGGATTCACGTGGAACCGTGGGGGCGGCGCTACGTGCTGGGCGCATGGGAGCGCTGCGGCTGGCGGGTCGAGCAGCATGGGCCGTCTTTGAAGCTGGTTTGCTTTTCCCTTTCGGCGTCGTAGAGGCCGAAAGCGGTCTCGCTCCGGAGAGCGTTCTTAGGGGCGGCTACGGGAGAGGCCCGCTGTGGAAGCGGAAGTCGCGGTCGGGAGCGCTCACCAGTTCCGCCTCCGCGCGCAGGAGATCGGCCAGCCGCTCGTCTACGGGAGCGTCGGTGTAGCGGCGCGCCAGTGTCAGGTAGTGCCGGTAATGGCGGGCTTCCGAGGCGAGCAGGCCCTGGTAGAGGCGGCCGAGGTCGTCGGGAACGGCCGTGACGAGTCCGGCGAAGCGCTCACAGGAGCGGGCTTCGATGATGGCGCCCACCAGCAAGGTATCCGTCAGCCGCCCGGGCTCGTCGGCTCGGATCAGGGCCATGAGGCTGCCGGCATAGCGGCTGGGGGTGAGATGACGGTAGTCCACGCCCCGGCGGACCATGATGTCGTGAACCTGCTCGAAATGGCGCAGCTCCTCGCGGGCAAGGCGCGACAGCCGGTACTGCAACTCGGGGCGGTTCACGTAGCGGTACAGGAGCGCGAGCGCAGTAGAGGCCGCCTTCTTTTCGCAGTTGGCGTGATCGATCAGCAGCTCGTCCAGGTGCTCGGCGGCCTGGGCGAACCAGCGGGGCGGCGTCGGGCACGACAGGAAGCCGAGGACCTCGGCCGGGACGTCGTTCACTCCGCCGGAATCCGATAGTTGCGTTCGTACTGAGCCAGCGACCGGCGGTAGAACTCCCGGTCGATGACCGTCAGCAGCACTGTCGGCACCGGCTCGACGGGCGAGTCCGCGCTGTCGGCGGCGCCCGCCGCGATCACCGCACCCAGCGATTCCAGTGACGGTTGGTCGTCCCGCCACTGCAGCCGCTGAAGCACATCGTAGAGGACGTTGCCGGCGTCGATCTCGTCACCGGCAACAAGGCCAAGGCCGGTCGCCCAGCCCCGCAGGCGCCCCTCGTCGTAAACCTCCAGGACCGCACGGACCGCGCCGGCACGCAAAGCCAGCAGGCGCTGCCACACGGCCTGCCGCTGGGCAGGCTCGAAGGCGTTCCATTGCACGATCTCGTGGGCGAAGCGTTTGCAGCCTCGACAGACCAGGTCGCCGTACGTGGTGGAGCAGATACCGATACAGGGGGTGCGTCTCAACATGGTCCATCCGAATTCACCGCACCGAGCCGAACGCCAGACGAAGCTGCAGCCTGCGGAGCTGGCCCTGCAGCCGCCTGAGGTCACGCCGGCCCCATTCGGCCGCGGGATTGTACAGCAGACGCTCCAGCTCGGCGACGAGGCCGGCCGCCTGGGGGTCGTGCATTCCACCGACAACGGCGACCCGGCTGAGGAACGTCCCCGGCGTCTCGCCCGGCTCGCGCCGCCAGCCGGCAGCGGCCGCGCCGCGGCAGAAACGGCGAAACAGCCGCTCCACCGGATGCCCGCGTACTGCCCGGCGACGCCAGAACAGCACCGCGGCGACGAAGCCGAGGCTGGCGCCGCCGCCGACCAGCACAGCCGCGGCAATGCGCCCGGGGGTGATCTTGCCCAGCACCCGTTCGAGCAGTTCCCCCTGCCGCTGGGGGTCGTATCCCACTACCCAGAGATTCCAGCGGTGCTCGAGGGAGTCGGTCCACAGCAGAAGGCTGCGGAGCACCAGAGTGCCGCCGAACCGGGCGCTGGTGAAGGCGGACAGACTTTGCCGGTCCTCCGCCGACAGAGCGGCGTTCAGCCCCTGCTCGATGCGTGCCGGGGCCACCGCGGCGGTGGGATCCACCCGCTGCCATCCCACGTCCGGCAGCCAGTACTCGGCCCACGCATGGGCATCGTACTGCCGCACCGTCAGGTCGCCGGTGAGCGGATTGAGCTCACCGCCCTGGTATCCGGCCACCATACGCGCGGGCACACCGGCGACCCGCAGCATGTATACCAGCGCGCCAGCGTAGTGGGTGCAGAATCCCCGCCGCGTGTCGAACCAGAACCGGTCGATGCTGTCGTGGTCCGGAAGCGGCGGAGGGCTCAAGGTGTAGAAGTAGGCCTGGCTGCGGATGCGGGTCAGCACCTCGGCGACGAATGCCGGCGCCGAGCCGGTGCGCTGCCACAGCCGCCGGGCGTAGTCCTGGATACGGCGATTGTCGTCTTCCGGAAACGTCGTCTCCCGGCGCACGAGCGCCTCCGGCAGCTTCGTCATCGCATCCATCGGTGCGCCCGGCAGCGACCTCACGCGGTAGCGGTAGATCGACATCACGGGGTCCGGGGCCTCGAGGTGATAGTCACGGGCGAGGGTCACCCCGGGCGTCCGGGCATGAGGCACATCCAGGGCGTACAGCCAGTCGGACATGGTGGGCTCGAGCAGCACTTGGTAATCCAGGCCCGTCTCGGGAATGGTCGGCCCTGGCCGTCCCTGGCCCCAGCCGGGCAGCAACCCGCCCACCGACCAGGTGCCGTCCGAGAACCGCGAATAGGTGAGGCCGCGCCAGTACAGGTCCCGGTTCGGCGGCACGGCTCCCGCGAACACCACCCGGAACGCAAGCTTGTCGGAGCGGATGAGCCGGGCGACATCGCCTGGCTTCATGTGATCGCTCATGCCTGTGCTGGAGGCGGACGGCAGCGGCACGCTCCAGAGCGGCGCGACGCGTGGAAACAGCAGAAACAGCACCACCGTCAGGGGCAGCGCCTGGGCCATGAGCACCGCGGCCACCTTGAGGCTCGTCAGCGGCCGTACCCGGGTGTCGAGCTGATTGAGCCCTACCATGGCCGCCGTCACCATGACCGTAGCGATCACCTGGTAGGCGGCTATCCCCATGGACTGCTCGAACAGAAACTCGGTGGCGATGAGGAAATAGCCGAGGAAGATCACCACGTAAGCGTCCCGCCGGCCCTTCATCTCGATGAGCTTGAGCGAGAACGCCAGAATGAGCAGAGCCGCCGCCGCCTCCAGGCTGAAGAGCTTCACGCCCGACACCACCACGCCGCCGGACGATGCCAGCACCAGCACGGCCTTCACCCAGCGCCGCGGATGATCCCAGCGGCCGAGGTACACCCCGGTACGCCAGTAACCGCAGAACAGCCCAACACCGACGATCCACGGCGAGAGCTGGAACAGGAAGGGAACCACCACCACTGCCTGGGCCACCATCAGCAGCGCCAGGGCGTTGCGGGGTATCTGATAGGCGACCCCGCGGCTGGCGCTATCGAAGTCCATGCTATCGGAGGCCATGCTATCGAAGGCCATGCAGCGCCAGCTCCCGGAGCGTCCATTCCAGGTGCGTTTCTCCCAGGGCCGGCGGGATCACCATTGCCCCGAGCCGCATCCCGAACTCCCGTTGCCGCCGCGACGCTTCCAGCGCAAGACCGGTCAGACGGGACAGCCGCTCCTCCAGATCGCCATTCACTGCATCCAGGTCCAGCCACAGCCGCGGCTCCATATAGCTCGCGTAGCGCTTGACCATCAGCTCCTCGCCGCGGGCGTAAGAACGCCAGATGATGTGCTTGACCGGGTCGCCGGGCCGGTAGGCCTTGATGTCGGTGAAGTCTTCGCTGCCTTGAGGGTCCACCAGCTGACCCTCGTCGCGACGCCCGGAGGTGAGCTCCGGCAGATCGCCGAACAGCGGCTTCGGGTAGACGAGTGCCCGGGCACCGAGGTCGACCCAGGTCCACGCTCGGAGCAGCCCGAGCGGATAGTAAGTCTCCACCAGCAGCCGGCCCGGCCACAGATAGCCGCGCCGGCCGGCCTTGACGTACAGCCGCACCAGGTCCGCCTCCTCCCGGTGCAGCTCCACCCACTGCATGATCCCGCCGGGAAAGCCGATCTGAATGCCCTCCCGCCCCCGACGTGGTCCCCGTTCGGCGGGGCGCACCACCCGCACGCTGAACTCGATGTCCTCTCCGACGAAGCCCGGGCGCGCCCCGGACAGCTCGAGCCTGAGCCCCGACAGGTTGCGGAAGGTGTAGAGGATGGTGACCAGGAACAGGCTGCCGAGGAGAAACGCCACGGCGTACACCAGGCTCGCCTGATAGTTGATAGCCGCCAGGATCAGCAGGGCCAGCAGCCCGCCGAAGGCAAACCCTGTCGCCGTCGGGAAGATGAAGACGTTGCGCTGGGAAAGCTGAATCTCCGGCCCCGGCGGAATGCGCCGGTCCAGCCAGCGGCCGATGTGGCGGGAGAGCGCTCCCACCCGGGGCGCGGGGGGATCCACTACCCCACCACGTCGACGGCGGCCAGCAGCTTCTGGGCGAGTGCCCCGCCGCCGTGGCCGGCGTAGTCGGCAGCTTCGCGAAGACGGTGCTCGACCACCCCCGGCAGCACCGCCTGCACGTCCTCCGGCACCACGTGGCTGCGGTCGTGGATGAGCGCCCACGCGCGCGCGGCGTGCACCAGAGCCAGTGCGCCGCGAGGCGACAGGCCGAACGCGAATTCGCCACCCCGCCGGCTGTAGCCGACCAGCCGCTGCACGTAGTCGATCAGCGGGTCCGACACCTTGACCGCGTCCACCGCGTTCTGCATCGCGACAAGGCGCTCCACGTCCAGCACCGGCTCGATGGCGCCGAGGCTGCGTCGCTTGTCGCCACCCTTGAGCAGCTCGCGTTCCGCGTCAGGATTCGGGTAGCCCAACTCGATCCGCATGAGGAAGCGGTCGAGCTGGGACTCCGGAAGCGGAAAGGTCCCGGTCTGGGTGGAGGGGTTCTGGGTGGCAATGACGAAGAACGGCTCAGGCAGCGGCCGGGTCGCGCCGTCCGCGGTGACCTGATGTTCTTCCATCGCCTCGAGCAGCGCGCTCTGACTCTTCGGCGTGGCGCGATTGATCTCGTCCGCCAGCACCACCTGAGCGAACAACGGACCCTGGATGAACCGGAAGTCACCGGAGTCCCGCTGGAACACCGACGTGCCGATGATGTCGGATGGCAGCACGTCGCTGGTGAACTGGATACGGTTGTAGGACAGTCCCAACGAGCGGGCCAGGGCGTGAGACAGCAAGGTCTTGCCCATGCCGGGCAGGTCTTCGATGAGCAGATGGCCGCGCGCCAGCAGGCAAGCCAGCGCCAGCTTGATCTGCATTTCCTTGCCGAGCAGGACGCGGTTGAGGCCGCCGACGAGGCCCTCGATGCGCTCTTTCACGTCACGCGTGGTTGTGGAGGTCGATGACCGTCTGATCGTAGCTGTCGTCGGCGTCACGGCGCTGTTTCATCTCGTCGCTTCTATTGAACGATAGACGCTCCAGATAAGATCGGTCTATGTCTCCAGTCACGTATTTCCCGTCAAAGACCGAGCAGTCGAAGGCGCGGATGCTGGGGTTGCCCTCCGCCGCGCTCTGCACCAGATCGCTGATGCGCTGGTAGACCAGCATGTCGGCGCCGATGAGGCGGCACACTTCGTCGTCCGTCCGGTTGTAGGCGACGAACTCGACCGGAGTGGGCATGTCGATGCCGTAGACGTTCGGGTAGCGGATGGCCGGCGCAGCGGAAGCCATGTACACCTTACGCGCACCTGCATCCCGCGCCATCTGGATGATCTGCGAGGTGGTGGTGCCGCGGACGATGGAGTCGTCCACCAGCAGCACGTTTTTGCCCTTGAACTCGAGCTCGATGGCGTTGAGCTTTTGACGCACGGATTTCCGCCGCTCGTTCTGGCCCGGCATGATGAAGGTGCGGCCGATGTAGCGATTCTTGATGAAGCCTTCCCGGTATTTCACGTTGAGCTGGTGCGCCAGCGGCAGCGCTGCGGTGCGGCCGGTATCGGGAATCGGGATGACCACGTCGATGTCGTGGTCGTGCCCGGGGAAGCGCTCGAGGATCTGCTCGGCCAGATGCTCGCCCATGCGCAGCCTCGACTTGTAGACCGAGATGTTGTCCATGATGGAATCGGGCCGGGCCAGGTAGACCAGCTCGAAGATGCACGGCGAAAGCGACGTCCGCTGTGCGCAGACGCGGGTACGCAACTCCCCGGAGTTGCTGATGAACACGCACTCGCCGGGCGCCACGTCGCGGACCAGCTCGAAGCCGAGGATGTCCAGCGCCACCGACTCCGAGGCGATCATGTATTCAGTGCCGTGCTCCCCTTCCCGCTTGCCGAACACCAGCGGTCGGATGCCGTGAGGGTCGCGGAAGCCGACGATGCCGACGCCGATGATCATGGCCACCGCCGCGTAGGCGCCGCGGCAGCGCTGATGTACCCGGCCGATGGCGGCGAAGATGTCGTCGGGCACCGGATCGTGAGCGCGCTGGGCCTGGAGCTCGTGGGCGAACACGTTGAGCAGCACCTCGGAGTCGCTGTCGGTGTTCACGTGGCGCAGGTCGTCCCGGAACAGATCCGCCTGCAGACTCTCCGCGTTGGTCAGGTTGCCATTGTGCGCCAGTGTGATGCCGTACGGCGAGTTCACGTACATGGGCTGGGCTTCGGCCGAGCTGGAGGAGCCAGCGGTGGGATAGCGGCAATGGCCGATACCGACGTGACCCAACAGGCGCTGCATGTGCTGCTGGTGAAAAACGTCCCGAACCAGGCCGTTGCCCTTGCGAAGATGAAGCTTGCGGCCATCCGTCGTCACCATGCCGGCAGCGTCCTGGCCCCGATGCTGGAGAACGGTCAGCGCATCGTAAATCTGCTGATTGACTGCATAGCTACTGACGATGCCGACGATGCCGCACATTTGCCTAACCTCTGTCGCCCAGTTTTACCACCCAGTCCTCGGCCTTGCCCATCAATGTCAGAACATCCCCCTCGAACGCCATGAGCTCCGGCACCAGCACCGACGACTCCCACCATTGTCCTGTCGAGGCGAACCGGTCCAGCGCGATCAGCACCACCAGTGACGCGACCACGCCTCGGGCGGCGCCGAACAGAAACCCGAGAAAGCGATCGGTACCGGTGAGGCCGGTGGACGTGATCAGGCTCCGAGCGAGCCATTGCAGCACGCCGCCAGCCGTCAGCGTCGCCAGGAAAATGACGATGAACGCGACCACCAACCGCACGTACTGGTCGGCGAGCAGACCCGTAAGGCGTTCTGCAAGCGGGGGGGCGAAATACAGTGCGAGGACGAGGGCCGCCAGCCACGTCGCCAGGGAAAGCACTTCCCTGGCCAGACCGCGCGCAATGCCGATTAGTGCCGAAACCAGCACGACGATGACAATGACGATGTCGATGGGAGCCATCAGGTGAGATCACTGTCAGTTGGAAAACGCCATCAGGCGCGCGTGCACGTCATAGCGGGCGGCCAGCTCGCCGCGCAGCGTTTCGGCGCGGTCGCGGTCGAGCAGCGGACCCACCGCCACCCGGGACAGCACCTGGCCGCGGACCTTGGCCGTCGAAATGAATGCTTCGTAGCCGTCCCGGCGCAGCCGGGTGCGGAAGTCTTCGGCATTTGCCGCACGCGCGAAGCTCGCCACCTGCACCGCCCAGGCAGCGTCCGCCGCAGCGCCGGCGTCGGTGGCAGCGGAATCGTCATCCTTTGCCGTGGCCGCGCCATCTGCCGTGGCACCGCCCTGGCCCCTGGCGGCGCCATTTGCCACGGCGGCACCGTCGCCGGCCGTGCCAAGGCCGTCCGCCGCTCCAGCCGCTGGCGTACCGGGCGTGAGCACCGGCTCGCCGAACCGCGTGCCGCTGTCCGTGAGAAATCCGTCTTTGTCCACCTCACCCTCGAGCTTGCGTACCCGGATCGCGTAGTCGGAATCCGGAACCTGGTACGCCAGCGGCTGAACCTCGGGAAGCGTGCTCTGCATCGGCATGGCGGGAAGCTCTCGGGCCGGCAACCCTGCCCCGTCCAGCAGCATGGGCAGGCAGATCACCGCCACCGCCAGCAGAAACAGACTGCCAGTCACGCGATAGCGGGTCTCTTCTCTCAATCCGGCTTCTCTCAATCCGGGGCCTCTGCCGTCATCCTGCCGGTTGCCGCGGCGGGGCGGGCGCCCAGATGACCGGCCATCAAGGTTTCACGCATCTGCTCGACGAGATCGAACGAACCGAAGGCCAGGATAGCATCCCCGGCATCGCACAACGAAAGCGCGCGGTCGAGACCTTGCGCTGGGTCACCCACCATAGCCGTGGGACCACGGGCGGCCGCCGCAGTTCGGTCTGCGAGCGCCCGGGCCGAAAGACCGCGCGGCCCCCGGGTCGGCACGTACAGCCAGGCGCGCACCGATGCGCTCAAGGCGGCCACCACCCCAGCGCTGTCCTTGTCCTCCAAGGTGCCCAGGATGGCGACAAAACGGCGCTCCGGATGACGCAGCGCGAGCTGCTCGGCGAGGAACCGGGCAGCATCCGGGTTGTGGGCCACGTCGAGCAGCAGAAGCCGCCCCTCGGCGCCCACCCGCCATGCTTCCATGCGGCCCGGCAGGGTCGCGGCGGTCAGCGCCGAGCGCGCCTCCGGCTCCGGCAAGCCCGTCAGATGGCGCGCCGCTTCCAGCGCCAGAGCGCAGTTGTCCGGGGCCAGGGCGCCGACGGCGAGGTCCTCCACGGCGCCTTGGGGAGCGATGAAGTCCCAATGGGTGCGGTTCTGCTGCACGTGGAAATGGGCGCCGAGCCGGGTGACGCGGCAATCGAGCTCGCGGGCTGCCTGCACCACCGAATCGGTGACGCGGCGCCCCAATACGACCCGTTGACCGGGGCGCATGACGCCGGCCTTCTCGCGGCCGATGGTCTCCACGTCGTTGCCGAGATACGCCTGGTGATCGAGGCCGATGCCTGTGATCACGGCGACGTCGGCATCCACCAGATTGAAGGCATCGAGACGACCGCCAAGACCGACCTCGAGCACCGCCACGTCGACCTCGGCGCGGCGGAAGCTATCCAGTGCTACCAGCGCCGAGAACTCGAAGTACGTGAGCGGAATACCGTCCCGCGCGGCATCCACCCGGGCAAAGGCCTCGGCGAGCACCTCGTCGTCCAGCATCTGCCCGTCCACCCGCACCCGCTCGTTGAAGACGTGCACGTGCGGAGACAGCGTCGTGCCCACCGCCAGGCCAGCTGCTCGCAGCAGCGCTTCCAGAGCCACGCACGTGGAGCCCTTGCCGTTGGTGCCGGCGACGATCACCGACCGCGGCGCCGGCCGGTGCCCGGGCGCATCGAAACCCAGCCGCCGTGCCGCCCGGCCGACCCGCTCGAGACCCAGGTCGATGCCCACCGGGTGCACGGCCTGTGCATGATCGAGCCAATGCTGCAGCGTCTTCGGGTCGGTGGTCATGGCCGACGGGGCATCCCACCAGGACAGGAAATCAATGGGGCGCGTCCAGAGCCTGGCGCAGCTCCTTTACTTGTGCCTCGAGCCGGTGCGGAATGGTGTCCGCAGAGGTAGCCGCCGCCATCGTCGCAACCAGGGCCGAGCCGACCACCACGCCGTCCGCATGTCGGCTCACCGCCCTGGCGGTCGCGCCATCCTTGATGCCGAACCCCACCATGACCGGAAGATCGGTGAGACCACGCAGCCACTCCAGCTTCTCGCCGACGGCCGCACTGTCGAGGTGATCGGCGCCGGTGATGCCCTTGACGGAGACGTAGTACACGAACCCCGCGGCATGATCGAGAATCTTGCGTGCCCGGACGGCGGTGGTGGTGGGCGCGATCAGGTAGATCAGGCGGATGGCGTTGCGAGCGAGGGCGTCCTCGATCTCACCGGCTTCCTCGGGTGGCAGGTTGACAATGATCAGGCCGTCCACGCCCGCCTCTCCGGCGGCACGGGCGAACGTGTCGACGCCCATGGCGAGCACGGGGTTCAGATACCCCATCAGCACCACCGGGGTCTGTTGATCGTCAGCGCGGAAGGCTCTGACCAGTTCGAGGCAGCCGCGCAGGGTCATACCAGCTGCCAGCCCCCGTTCCGATGAGGCCTGAATGGCCGGCCCCTCGGCCTCCGGGTCCGAGAACGGCACACCGAGCTCGAGCACGTCGGCACCGCCCCGGGTCAGGGCGTGCAAGGCCGGCACGGTCACCGCCGGGCTGGGATCGCCGGCGGTGACGAACGTCACCAGCGCCTTGCGTCCCGACGCTGCGAGGCTGGACAGGCATTGCTCCAGCCGCCCATGGCCGGCGCCGCTCACAGATTGATGCCCTCCCGGGCGGCGACCGTCATGATGTCCTTGTCACCGCGTCCGGAGAGATTGACGATCACCGCCGCATCCGGCCCCAGCACGCGGGCGTGCTCGACCACCCACGCCACTGCATGACTCGACTCCAGCGCCGGCAGAATGCCTTCAGAGCGATTCAGCCGGTGCAGGGCGGCGAGCGCCTGCTCGTCGGTGACCGAGTGGTATTCGGCACGGCCGATGTCCTTGAGATAAGAGTGCTCCGGACCGACGCCCGGATAATCCAGGCCGGCGGAGATGGAATGGGTTTCGCTTATCTGGCCGTCTTCGTCCTGCATCAGATAGGTGCGGTTACCGTGCAGCACGCCGACCCTTCCCGCGTTGAGCGGCGCCGCGTGTTGCCCCGTCTCGAGACCGAGCCCCCCGGCCTCCACGCCCACCAGCCGCACGTCGACGTCGTCGACGAACGGATAGAACAGCCCCATCGCATTGGAGCCGCCGCCCACACAGGCAACCAGCACGTCGGGCAGCCGCCCGAGAAGCTGCAGGCTCTGTGCCCGGGCTTCCTGGCCGATCACTGCCTGGAAGTCGCGTACCATGGCCGGAAACGGATGCGGTCCGGCTACGCTGCCGATCACGTAGTGGGTATCGTCCACGTTGGTAACCCAGTCGCGCATGGCCTCGTTCATCGCGTCTTTTAACGTGCGCGACCCCGACGTCACCGATACCACCTCGGCTCCCAGCAGTTTCATGCGGTAGACGTTCAGGCTCTGGCGCTCGACGTCTTCGGCACCCATGTAGATGCGGCACTCGAGCCCCAGCCGCGCGGCGATGGTGGCAGTCGCGACGCCGTGCTGGCCGGCGCCCGTCTCGGCGATCACCCGCGGCTTGCCCATGCGCCGGGCCAGCAGCGCCTGACCCATGGTGTTGTTGATCTTGTGAGCGCCGGTGTGATTCAGATCCTCCCGCTTCAGGTAGATCTGCGCCCCGCCGAGGGCGGCGGTGAGCCGCTCGGCAAAGTACAGGGGCGTCGGCCGCCCCACGTAGACTTCCAGATCGCGCGCCAGCTCAGCCTGGAACTCGGGATCCTCGCGCGCCTCCCGGTACAGCGCATCGAGCTCTTCGAGCGCGTGCATCAGCGTCTCGGCGACGAAACGCCCGCCGTGCTCTCCGAAATGGCCGTTCACCGGCTGATCGTATCTGTTAGCTCCTCGCACGCCGCACCTCTTCCGCCGATCTCACCGCTGACACGAACCCCTGTATACGGTCCGCGTCCTTTTCGCCTTTCACCGCTCCTTCGACACCGCCGCTGACATCGACGCCCCACGGCGCCAGCCGGATCACGGCCTCGGCGACGTTGTCGGGAGTGAGGCCGCCGGCCAGCACCAGCGGCAGCCTCGACGTCTCTGGCCACAGCGTCCAATCGAAACATTGCCCGGTGCCGCCGGCGACCCCGGCCACCCAGGTGTCGAGCAGCAGGCAGCAGGCGTCCATGTATTCGTCCTCGACAGCGTTCAGAGGAAGCGGGCCGCGGACCCGGACGACCTTGAGATAGGGCAAGTGGAATGCCCGGCACAGCGCGCCCGGCTCGCCGCCGTGAAACTGCAGCACGTCGAGCTCGACGGCGTCGAGCACGCGGATCACGTCCTCGGGCTGCGGATCGAGGAACAGGCCCACCCGGACCGCCGCGCCACCCACCCGTTCGGCGATGGAGCGCGCGGTGGCCACGTCCACCCGGCGCGGACTGGCTGCCGCGAAATTGAAGCCCAGGGCGTCGACGCCGGCGTGCACGGCGGCGTCTGCATCCGCCTGCCGGGTGATGCCGCAGATCTTGATTCGGGTGGCCATGGTCGATGTGCTGCTGCGCCGCTTCCGGAGCCCGTCCGGCGGAGGGCGGATCGCGAAGCCGCGTAGTCTACCGGAGTCAGAAGAATCGGTCCAAGCCTCCCCGCACGCGCAGCAGCGGCGCTGGGCGGCCACCCGGCAGGTCGTAGCCGGGGTAGCTCACGTCGACCAGATAGAGGCCGTCGGCGGGCGCCGTGCGGCCGGCCAGGGCGCGGTCCCGGCACGCCAGGATCTCGGCGATCCAGGACTCCGGCTCGCGGCCTTCTCCCACCCGCCGCAGAGCGCCGGCGAGATTGCGCATCATGTGCAGCAGAAACGCGTTGGCGGTGACGTCCAGCACCACGAAGCACTCCGCCCGGTGAACGGCAACGTGGTGTACCAAGCGGTGGGCGGACAGCGACTGACAACCTGCTGCACGAAACGTGGAGAAGTCGTGCTCGCCCACCAGCGCCTGAGCGGCGCGGTGCATGGCCTCGTCGTCCAGAGCACCGACCGGTGTGACTCGGCCGGCCAACAGCGGCGACGGCACATCGTCCTCGCAGTACAGATACTGGTAGCGGCGCGCCACCGCGGAGTACCGTGCGTGGAAGGCATCCGCCACGGCGCACACCCAGCGTACCTTCACGCCGGGTGGCGTCAATGCGTTGGTGCCTCGCAGCCAGGCGCTCAGCGGCCGCTCCACGGGGGCGCTGAACGACACCACCTGTCCGGTGGCGTGGACGCCCGCGTCGGTACGCCCCGCGGCGGCGATCCGTACCGATCGATTGGCGATTTTCGACAGCGCGGCTTCCAGCGCACCCTGCACCGAGGGCGCATTGCGCTGAAGCTGAAATCCCCTGAACGCGCTGCCATCGTATTCGACTCCCAGCGCGAGTCTCATCGCTGCACCTTCGGGAGGCGGAGCGCTCAGAGCTCCTCGAGCATGGCGGTGGCCCGCTGCTTCTGCTCGGGACTTCCCTCCGCCATGACTTCGCCGAGGATATCGCGGGCGCCGTCCTGGTCGCCCATGTCGATGTAGGCCCGCGCCAGGTCCAGCTTCGTGCTGGCGGTGTCACCCTCGTCGGCGAACTCGAACTCCTCGACTCCGAGGTCGTCGGATTCTTCGAGGTCCAGATCGAAATCATCCAACGACTCCAGCTCGCCCGCGGAGGCTGCGGTCGGAACGGGCGCTGCCTCGTCGCTCGCCATCAGCTCGTCCGGCAAGTCGATTTCGTCGGTCTCGGCGCCGGCGCCTGCATGTCCTGCTACGCCGTTGTGATGCGGCTCCGGATTGAAGTCGATCCCCAGATCCCCACCGAGATCGTCCCCGGGACCGGCCGACACGCCAAGCGGCTCCGCCTCGCCCAGTTCGTCCAGCTCCAGTTCGAAGTCTTCGGCGTCGAGAGGGTCGCCTGCCGCGGTCACGACAGGCGCCGCTGCCTCCGCGAGCTCGAGCTCGTCGCCAACCGGAGCGCCGCGGTCGCTGGGCGCGTCCAGATCCAGCGCGTCCACGGCTTCCGCCTGCACCTCGGCCGCAGGCACCCGGCGCGAGCCGTTCTCGCCGAACTCCGCGCCCAGCTCACGGGCCGTCAGCAGAGCTTCCTCGTCGTCGCATCGTTGCAGCAGCTCGGCCATGTGAGTGTCGAACGCCTCACGGTCGCGGGTCTCGGCATACAGCTCGAGGAGTTTGAGCCGCACGTCGTTGCGGTTCGGATCCTCCTCGAGCACGCCGAGCAGCAGCCCGATGGCCTGCGGATAGCGTCCGTACGCGATATAGATGTCCGCCTCGCCAATGACGTCGCTGGTCTCGGAGCTGGCGCCCTCGTCTTCCGCGGCTGGTCCTGCCGCTCCGGCGGCCGCCGCGGCGACCGGTTCCGTCTCGATCGACAGGTCGTCGTCCTCGAAGTCGGTGGCGGCAGCCGCCACAGCCGCAGGAACGGGCTCCGCGGCGGGTGTCTCCCCCGCCGCCACCTCATCGAAAAAGGCCTCGTCTTCGACCCGCCGGCGGCGCGCGGCCATGAGTGCAGCCACCAGAAGCAAAACCACAACACCGACGGCTCCCAGCAGCACATAGGTCGATTTCCACCACGTCTGGCTACCGGATGCGCTCTGGTTTTGCTTCTGCTGGGCAGGCGCCGTCATCTGCTGCATCTGTTCGCGCAGCTGCGCAAGCTGTGCCTGCATCTCGGCGATCTGCTGATCCTTCACCTCGAGCTGGCGATCCTTCACCGCAATCTGGTTGGCCGCGAGGTCCTTTTCGCGATCGAGCTGCTCGTTGAGCGACTGCACCTCGCGGTTCAGGCGGTCCTGCTCCTCGAGCGCCGAGTCGAGGGGCTTGGCATCGGGCGCACCGGTGGCGCTGTCTCCCTCACCGGCGACGATCCGGAGCTCACCCTCCCCCGCCGTCGCTGCCGCCGCCTTGACTTCCGCTCGCGCGGGGGTAGCGTCCACCTGCGCCTGCAGCTCCGGCTGCGCGGTGGCGGCAGCGCTGGAGCTGGTGGCATCCGCCACCTGCTGCTCCTGCCGCGACGGCACGGGCTCGCCCCTGCGCAGCGCTCGCCAGTCCTCGTTCTGCATCGCCACGTCGCGGTTCGCCTCGGCCGTGCCCACCGACAGCGCTTCCTGCTCGCTCGGCAGACGCAGGCTGTAGCCGGCTTTCAGCAGGTTGATGTTGTCGTGGAGGAAGGCCTCGGGGTTCAGACGCTGGATGGCCAGCATGTTCTGCTGCACGCTCACGGCCCGGGACGGCCGGGTGCGAGCGGCAACGCTCCACAGCGTGTCGGCGCGGTCGGTCATGCGGTACTCGCCGTCGACGATCCCCTGGTCCAGGGGCGACCGTGACTGCGGGCCGCCGGGGGCGAGCTGCACCTGGGTGCCGCGGGTGCCCGCGCTCGATACGCTGCGCTCTACCCGACCGGCGCCGGCGTCGCCCTCGCGGGATCGAGCCGGCGCGGAGACCGTCGGTGCCGGGGTGGGGCTGTACGTCGGCGGATCGAGCAGCACCGTGTACTCCTTGAGCAGACGGCCGTTCGGCCACAGCACCTCCACCAGGAAAGTTCAGGTACGGCTCGGTCACCGGCTGGCTGCTGGTGACGTTGATGGCGTGCACGCCCTGGGTGTCGTAGGTGACCTCGAAGTGCAGGTCGGTGAGGAAGAAGAACCGCTCGACGCCCACCCGCTTGAAGTCCTCGGGGGACGCCAACGACACGATGACCTCGGTGGGTTGCAGCCCCTCGGCATCGAGCAGATCGATGTGGGCATTCGAGCTTCTCGTTGAGCGCCGAGTCGAGCTTGATGGTGCCGAGCCCCAACGCCCAGCTGGCGGGTGCGGCCGTGATCAGAGCCCCCAGCACCAGCACGCTCACCGTCAGCTTCCCGAACACGCGGCGCGCCTGCGCCGAGCGCGCAAAGTCCCTGCGGGCGTCACTGCGCCCGAGCGCACGGTCATGGGCGCGGCCATGACCAGGCAGGTACCTAAACATAGGCTAGCCCCTTCATCAGACTGTTTTCCCGGGATTCTTGCCGACCGACCCGCGGTCGGCGATCCGTGTCCCTGTTGCCCGCCATCCTTTGCTCAGTTCGTTCACGTCCGTGCGCGAGGTAGCAACTTATCTCAGAAACGACGGTGGAAAATTGCAGTAAGTACCAATTATCGTTCAATTATCGCCACCGTCATGGGCGCCGCCGCGTGTACGCCAATCGCGGACACGGCGCCCCGCGATCTGCGGTGCCGATCTTTCTTCCTCTGGACATTGCGTCCGGCGACGCCGGACAGCCCCCGGAACGGCGCCAATCCTACTACAGTGTGTTTAGCAGAAGTTCGGCGATTTGCACGCTGTTGAGCGCGGCGCCCTTGCGGACATTGTCCGATACCACCCACAAATCCAGCCCCCTCGGATGCGAGAGGTCTTCGCGGATTCTGCCCACGAACACCGGATCGGTGCCGACACCATCGGTGACCGCCGTGGGATAGCCGCCTCGCGCGGGATCGTCGATGACGGTGACGCCGGGTGCCGAGGCCAGCAGTTTCTTCGCTGTGTCGGCCGTGAGCTTGCGCTCGGTCTCGATGTGAACCGCTTCCGAGTGACCGTAGAACACCGGCACCCGAACGCAGGTGGGATTCACGCCGATGGTTTCATCCTCCAGGATCTTCCGGGTCTCCCACACCATCTTCATTTCTTCCTTGGTGTAGCCGTTGTCCTGGAACACGTCGATCTGCGGAACCACGTTGAAGGCGATCTGCTTGGGGATCTTCCCGATCTCGATATCCTTACTGTTCAACAGGTTGGCCGTCTGAGATGCCAGCTCGCGAACACCGCCGGCGCCGGCGCCGCTCACCGCCTGATAGGTGGCAACGTTGATTCGGGTGATTCTTGCCGCATCGTGCAGGGGCTTCAAAGCCACCACCATCTGGATCGTGGAGCAGTTGGGATTGGCGATGATGTTGCGGTTCCTGTACTCGCCGAGCCGGTGGGCGTTCACCTCGGGAACGATCAGCGGCACGTCGGCGTCGCGGCGAAACTGCGAGGTATTGTCCACCACCACGCAACCGACCGCCGCCGCCTTCGGCGCGAACTCGGCGGACACCGAGCCACCGGCCGAGAACAAGCCGATCTGCACCTGGCTGAAGTCGAACCGGTCGAGCCGCTCGACCTTCACGGATTTGCCGCGAAACTGCAGCCGCTTGCCTTCGGAGCGCTCACTGGCCAGCAGATGAAGCCGACCCACCGGAAACTTCCGTTGCTCGAGGATCTCGATCAGCACCTCGCCCACCGCGCCCGTGGCGCCAGCGATGGCAACGTTGACTTCTTTCATGAACTTACCTCCAGAGCCTCGAGTACTTTCTCACCCATTTCGCGGGTGCCGATCAGCACCGTGCCCGCCGCCTCTTCGGTCTCCTGACCGACATCTTCGGTCTCCTGACCGACATCTTCGGTCTCCTGACCGACATCTTCGGTCTCCTGACCGACATCTTCGGCCTCCTGGCCGACGATGTCCGCGGTGCGGTAGCCGGCGGCCAGCACGGCGTTCACGGCCGCTTCCACCGCATCCGCCGCGGCCGGCGCATCGAGGCTGTAGCGGAACATCATAGCCACCGAGAGAATGGTGGCCAGCGGGTTGGCCTTGTCCTGCCCGGCGATGTCGGGCGCCGAGCCGTGCACCGGCTCGTACATGCCCTTCCCGTCCGCCGCCAGCGAAGCCGACGGCAGCATCCCCAGGGAACCGGTCAGCATGGCGGCCACGTCGGAGAGGATGTCGCCGAACATGTTGCCGGTGACGATCACGTCGAACTGCTTCGGCGCCCGCACGAGCTGCATGCCGGCGTTGTCGACGTACATGTGCGACAGCGCCACGTCGGGGTAGTCCTTGGCCACCGCGGTAACGATCTCGCGCCACAGCTGGGTCACCTCGAGCACGTTCGCCTTGTCCACCGAGCACAGCCGGCGCTGGCGTTTCTGCGCGAGCTCGAAGGCGACCCGGGCGATGCGGTCGATCTCGTGCTCGGTGTAGACGTAGGTGTTGAAGCCGCGTCGCTCATTGTCCACGATCTCGACGCCCCGCGGCTCGCCGAAGTAGATGCCGCCGGTGAGCTCCCGAACGATGAGAATGTCGAGATCAGCCACCAGCTCGGGCTTCAGCGACGACGCGCCCGCCAGGGGCGCGAACAGCAGCGCCGGCCGCAGATTGGCGAACAGGCGGAGCTGGGACCTGAGGCCCAGCAGGCCACGCTCCGGCCGCTGCAGGGTCGGCAGCTCGTCCCACTTCGGTCCGCCCACGGCGCCGAGCAACACCGCCCGCGCCGCTTCCGCCTTGGCGAGGGTCTCGCCGGGCAGCGGCGTACCGGCGGAATCGATGGCCGCGCCCCCCACCAGGCCTTCCGTGAACCGCAGCGGGACGCCGAAGCGCTGCGCGGCCGCCTCCATGACGGTGCGGGCGACCGCCACGACCTCGGTGCCGATGCCGTCGCCGGGGAGAATGAGAATCTCCTGCTGTTCAGGCACTTATCTGAAACTCCTCAGATGATTGTGATTGCGTATGTAGTGGGAGCGGCCTCCTGGCCGCGATCTTTCCGGAATCGCGGCCAGGAGGCCGCTCCCACACCGGAAAAATCACCGAAACAGCCACGGCATCCGCTGGCGGTGCTGGTCTTCGAACCGCCGGATCGCGTCCGCCTCGGCGAGGGTGAGCCCGATGTCGTCGAGGCCTTCCACCAGCATGCGCTTGCGGTTCGGCTCGATGTCGAAGGCGAAGCTCGTACCATCCGGCAGGGCGACCGTCTGGGCCGGCAGGTCCACGGCGACCGACAGGCCCGCCTCCGACCGTGCCAGCTCGAACAACCTGTCGACTATTTCTTGTTCCATAACAATCGGTAACAGGCCATTTTTGATGCAGTTGCTGAAGAAAATATCGGCGAAGCTCGGAGCGATCACGCAACAGAAACCGTACTCCATCAGAGCCCAGACCGCGTGCTCACGACTCGAGCCGCAGCCGAAATTACGCCCGGCGAGCAGCACCCTGGCGCCCTGATAGCGGGACTGGTTCAGCACGAAGGACCGGTTCAGGTGCCGCTCGTTGGGCGTGACGCCGATGTCGCCCTCGTCCTCGAAGCGCCACGCATCAAACAGATAATCGCCGAAGCCGGTGCGGCGAATCGACTTCAGATACTGCTTGGGAATGATCTGATCGGTGTCCACGTTGGCGCGATCGAGCGGGGCCACCGTACCCGTTGCTACAGTGAACGGCTTCATAGGGATTCCCTCACATCGACGAAGCGGCCCGCCACCGCGGCCGCAGCCGCCATGGCCGGGCTCACCAGATGAGTGCGCCCGCCGCGACCCTGCCGGCCCTCGAAGTTGCGGTTGGAGGTGGACGCGCAATGCTCGCCGGGCAGCAGACGGTCCGGGTTCATAGCCAGGCACATGGAGCATCCGGCGGCCCGCCACTCGAAGCCGGCGTTGACGAAGATCTCGGCCAGCCCCTCGGCTTCCGCCTGCGCCTTGACCAGACCGGATCCCGGCACCACCAGGGCCTGTTTCACCGTGCTCGCCACCCGGCGGCCTTTCACCACCGCCGCGGCCGCCCGCAGATCCTCGATGCGCGCGTTGGTGCACGAGCCGATGAACACCCGGTCCAGGCGGATGTCGGTGATGGGCTGGTCAGCGGCGAGGCCCATGTACTCCAGCGCCCGGCGCACGCCGTCCGCGGCGACCGGATCCTCCAGCCGGTCCGGGTTCGGCGCCGCGCCCGTCACCGGCGCCACCATCTCCGGCGAGGTGCCCCAGCTCACGTGGGGCGCGATGTCGCCGGCGGCGAGCAGCAGCGTGCTGTCGAATACCGCATCCGGATCGGACACGAGCGTGCGCCAGTACGCTTCGGCTTCATTCCAGCGGCTTCCGGTGGGCGCCAGCGGACGGCCGTGGACGTATTCCAGGGTGAGGTCGTCCACCGCCACCATGCCCGCCCGCGCACCCGCCTCGATGGCCATGTTGCACAGGGTCATGCGCCCCTCCATGGACAGCGCCCGCACCGCCTCCCCAGCATATTCCAGGGTGTGTCCGGTGGCGCCCGCGGTGCCGATGCGGCCGATGATCGCCAGTATCAGGTCCTTGGCGAAGACGCCGGGTTGCAGAGTGCCGCTCACCTCGATCCGGTAGTTCCGGGCCCGGCTCTGCACCAGACACTGAGTGGCCAGCACATGCTCCACCTCGGAAGTGCCGATGCCCTGAGCCAGGGCGGCGAAGGCCCCGTGGGTAGAGGTGTGGGAGTCCCCGCAGACGATGGTCATCCCCGGCAGGGTCGCGCCCTGCTCCGGCCCCATGACGTGGACGATGCCCTGGCGGACGTCGCCGATGTCGAACTCGGTGATGCCCCAGCGACGGCAGTTGCGATCCAAGGTCACCACCTGCTCGAGCGCCACCGGATCCTCGATGCCCTGAAGCCCGCGCTCCCGGTGCTCGGTCGGCACGTTGTGATCCGGTGTAGCCAGGTTCGCCGCCACCCGCCACGGCGCCCGGCCGGCCAGCTCGAGCCCTTCGAACGCCTGGGGCGAGGTCACCTCGTGAAGCAGCTGCTGATCGATGTAGAGCATGGTCTGGCCGTCGGCGCGCTGGCCGACCACGTGAGCGTCCCAGACCTTGTCGTAGAGGGTTTTCGTTGGCACCTGAGGTGAATCTCCGGGGTTCATCGAGCGTGGGACGGGTATGGTAGAAGGCCGACAAAGATAACTCAAATTCATTATACTTATGGGCCCGATTCCATTCAGGAATGGACGGATATGCGCGACATGAACCTGAACGATCTGCAGGCATTTCTCGCGGTCGCGGAGCACGAGTCCTTCTCGCGCGCCGCAGAGCGCCTGCACCTGACCCAGCCGGCGGTGAGCAAGCGCATCCGAGCTCTGGAGTCGGCCATGGAATGCCGGCTGTTCGACCGGGTCGGCAAGCGCATCTATCTCACCGACGCCGGGAGGGTGCTGCGGCCCCGGGCCGAGGCGGTGCTCCGCGATCTGGCCGACACCCAGCGGGAGCTCAAGGACATGGACCGCCGGGTCGCCGGCGAGCTGGCCGTTGCCACCTCCCACCACGCCGGCCTGCACCGCCTGGCGCCGGCTCTGCGCACCTTCACCCGGCGCTATCCGGAGGTTCGGCTGGACATTCGTTTCGAGGATTCCGAAGAGGCTCACGAGCTGGTGCGGCGCGCGGAAACGGAGATTGCCGTGGTGACCCTGAACCCCAAGGGCGAAGGGGAGCTGGAGTCGCGGGTGCTGTGGAACGATCCGCTGGTGCTGGTGGGCTCGGAGGAGCACGAGCTGGCTTGCCGCGGTCCCCTCGAGCTGGCCGACCTGGCCGCCGCGCAGCCGGTGCTGCCGGGGCTCACCACGTATACCGGCCGCATCGTCGTGGAGGCATTCGGCCGCATCGGGCTCGGCCTGCGGCCGAGCCTCGTCACCAACTATCTGGAAACCATCGCCATGCTGGTCGGCGTCGGCCTCGGCTGGAGCGTGCTGCCCCGGAGCATGGTCAAGCCGCCGCTGGTGATCCTGCCGGTGCGCGATGCGCCGCCGCTCAGGCGCAGCCTCGGTTACGTGACCAACCCGCGCCGCACCCTGTCGAACGCCACCCGGGCGTTTCAGGAGGTCCTGCTCGGTTTCGCGGATGGCGCCGATCGGCCGGCCTGAGTCACCGCCCTGCCGGGGCGGCCGGTACCGGGACCTGGGCGCGGTGGCGCATGAGCTGATCCATGAGCACCAGAGCCACCATGGCTTCGGCAATCGGCACCGCACGAATCCCCACACACGGGTCGTGCCGGCCCTTGGTGACCACCTCCACCTCGTTGCCGTGCACGTCCACCGAGCGCCCTGGAGTGGTGAGGCTCGAGGTGGGCTTGAGCGCGATCCGGCTGATCAGCTCCTGCCCGGTGCTGATGCCGCCGAGCACGCCGCCGGCATGGTTGCTGGCGAAGCCTGCCGCCGTCATTTCGTCCCGGTGCTCGGTGCCCCGCTGGCCCACCACGTGCGAAGCCGTCGCCCACCGCCACGCCCTTGACCGCGTTGATGCTCATCAGCGCGCCCGCCAGCTCGGCATCGAGCTTGCCGAACACAGGCTCGCCGAGCCCGACCGGCACGCCGCTGGCAATCACCGTCACCTCGGCGCCGATGGAGTCGCCCTCCCGCCGCAGGCGGTCGATGAACCCGGCGATCTCGTCGATCCGGTCCGGTTCCGGGCAGAAGAACGGGTTGTCGTCGACGGCGGCCAGATCCCGGGGCTCGAAGGTCAGCGGCCCGATGGCCGACAGATAGCCGCGCACGGTGGTTCCCGAGTGCTCGGCGAGGTACTTGCGGGCGATCCCGGCGGCCGCCACGCGCATCGCGGTCTCACGGGCCGAGGCGCGCCCGCCGCCCCTATAGTCGCGGATGCCATACTTCTTCTGATACGTGAAGTCTGCATGAGCAGGGCGATACAACTCTTTGATACTGCTGTAGTCCTTACTCTTCTGATCCACGTTGTCGATCACCAGGCCGATGGGCGTGCCGGTGGTGACACCTTCGAAGACGCCGGAGAGGATTCGAACCTGGTCGGGCTCGTCGCGCTGGGTAGTGTAGCGGGACTGACCCGGGCGCCGGCGGTCCAGGTCGCGCTGCAGATCGGCTTCGCTGAGGGGCATGCCGGGAGGGCAGCCGTCGACCACGGCACCGAGGGCAGGCCCGTGGCTCTCACCGAAGGTGGTGACCCGGAATAGCTGCCCGAAGCTGTTGCCCGCCATGCCGGCGCCCCCGTCCTGTGCGAGCGCGAAGTATGGAAACAGCCCTGGGGGGACGCAAGCTCGGACGCCGCTCAAGCGGAGTGGTCGATCGAGTCGTCGACCGAGTCGTCAGCCGAGTCGTCTACCGAGATGAACACCCCCTCGCCGCCCTCGGGCAGCTCGGGCCAGAGGAAATGAGCTCGCGGATAGCGCCGCTCCAGGGCTGGGGCGCTGGCGCCCACTTCGCAGACGAAGGTGCCGCCCGGTGCCAGCCGCTGCGGCAGCGCATCCAGTATCCGCACCACCAGATCCAGCCCGTCGTCCCCGCCGGCGAGGCTGAGGACAGGCTCATGGCGATACTCGGGCGGCAACGCGGCCATCTCGGCCCGGTCGACGTAAGGGGGGTTGCTGACGATCAGATCCCAGCGCCCGTCCGGAAGCCCGTCGAAGAGATCGGAGCGGTGCACCCGCACCCGGTCTTTCAGCCCATGGGCATCGACGTTGCGGCGGGCAAGCTGCACCGCCTTCGGATCCAGATCGGCCAGATCCACGGTCGCGGCGGGAAAGGCTTTGGCCGCGACGATGCCGATGCAGCCGGAGCCGCAGCACAGGTCGAGGATGCGGCCCGGCCGATGCCGCAGCCACGGCGAGAGCCGATCGCAAAGGAGCGCGCCGATGGGCGAGCGCGGAATGATCACGCCCGGCTCCACCAGGAACTTCTCGCCGGCGAACGTGCAGTGTCCCAGCAGGTACGCGAGCGGTATCCGCTCCTGAATGCGGCGCCCGGCCAGCGATCTGATCCGTGCCGCGTCGGCACCGCCGAGCGCCTGCCCGAGGACGGAACGGTCGTCCGGCAACCCGGTCACGGACAGCACCAAGGCCACGGCTTCGTCCCAGGCGTTGTCGAAGCCGTGCCCGAACATCAACCCAGCCGCTTCGAAGCGTGCGGTCAGCGCCCGAATGCAGGATTGCACCGTCGCCGGCTCAGGCGGCGGCGCGCCAGCACGTTCGTCCGCCCGCGACACGTCAGCCGGCCGTGCCGGGACGGGCGAACTCCACGTCGAGCGCCTGGCTCCCGGTCATCAGCTCGGTGATCACGGCGGCCATCTCCTCGCCCTCGAACAGCACCCGGTGCAGGCCGCTGGCCAGGGGCATGTAGACGCCCTGCAACCGGGCGCGCTCGCAGATCACGCGGAGGGTGTTGACGCCTTCCGCCAGCTTGCCCAGATCGTCGAGGGCCTCGGACAGCGACAGGCCCTGGCCGAGCCGCCAGCCGAGCTGATAGTTGCGGGACAGGGGCGACGTGCAGGTGACCATCAGGTCGCCGACCCCGGCCAGCCCCAGGAACGTGAACGGATTGGCGCCCAGCGACACCGCGAACCGGCTCATCTCGGCAAGGCTGCGGGTGATCAGCATGGCAATGGTGTTCTGACCCACGCCGAGCCCGCCGGCGATGCCGCAGACGATGGCGTAGATGTTCTTCAGCGCACCGGCCAACTCGACGCCGTACACGTCCGGATTCTCGTAGACGCGGAAGGTTTCGCTCTTCAGCACGGTCTGCACGCGGTCGCAGACGCCGGGATCCGGGCTCGCCACCACCGTGCCGGTGTAATGGCCGTCGGCGATCTCTTCAGCCAGATTCGGGCCCGACAGCACGCCGATGCGCTCCGTGGGCACGAGCTCCCGGAGGATCTCGCTCATCAGCCGGAAGCCGCTGCCGTCGCTGGTGCGCTCGATGCCTTTGGTGGCGCTGATGACCACGTCGTCGGCATCGCTGTGGCGCGCCAGCAACTCCGAGACCTCGCGGAACGAGGCGCTGGGCACGGACATGAAGATCACGCTGCTGCTGTCCAGCGCGCGCTCGAGGTCGGCTGTGGGCGCCACCCGGTCGTGCAGGCGATGGCCGGGCAGGTAGCGGCGATTTTCCCGATGGCTGAGGCAGTCGGCGACCTGACGCTGGTCACGCATCCATAAATGAGTCAGATAGCCATTGCCGGCGGCGATGTTGGCGATGACGGTGCCGAAGCTGCCGCCACCGACCACGGCGACCTCGATCGCCAGGTGATCGGCGGAGTGAGCGGCAGCGTCAGAAGCAGCGTCCATGGCGCGTGGGGGTCTTCGGCCAGCGGAGTGAGTCGTCGATGCTACCCCCTATGACGGCAGAAGCTCCAGCAACAGGCGATTGATGCGCTCCACGTAGGCGGGCGCATCCGGCAGGGTTCCGCCGCCGGCCAGCCGCGCCTGATCGAACAGCACCAGCACCAGCTCGGCAAAGCGGTCCTCGTCGCTCTCGGAGTCCAGGCGCGCCAGCAACGGATGATCCGGGTTGTACTCGAACTGGGGTTTGCTTTCCGGCAGGGCCTGACCGGTGGCTTCCATGATGCGCCGCATCTGCGGACCGAGGCTGAACTCGCCGAGCACCAGACAGGCGGGCGAATCCTTGAGCCGCTTGCTCGGCCGCACCTTCTCCACCCGGTCACCGAGGACCTTGGCGATACGCTGGCTCACAGGATCGTCGCCGTCCTCCTGCTTGGCCTCGTCCGCCGACTCGCCGGGCAGCACCAGATCGGCCCGGGTCACGTCCTGGAAGCGCTTGTCCCGGTATTCGGCCAGGTTCGCCATGAGCCACTCGTCGATGCGCTCGTGCAGCAGCAGCACCTCGATGCCACGGTCCTTGAACACCTCCAGGTGCGGGCTCTTCACCGCGGCGTCGAACGACTCTGCCACCAGGTAGTAGATCTGGTCCTGACCGTCCACCAGGCGCTCGAGGTAGGCGTCGAGACTCACGGTCTCGGCCTTCGGATCGTCCTCCGCGACGCTTCGGGTGGAGCAGAAGCGCAGCAGCTTCGCCACCGCTTCGCGATTGCCGAAATCCTCACCGCTGCCCTCCTTCAGCACCTCGCCGAACTCGTTCCAGAACGTGCGGTACTCGTCGGGCTGCTTGTCGGCCAGGGTCTGCAGCATGGCGAGCGCCCGTTTGCTGAGCGCTGAGCGGATGGTGCTGACCCGCTCGTCCTGCTGGAGGATCTCGCGCGACACATTGAGCGGCAGGTCGGCGCAATCGACCACCCCTTTGATGAAGCGCAGGTAAAGGGGCAGGAACTGCTCGGCGTCGTCCATGATGAACACCCGCTGGACGTAGAGCTTGAGCCCGCGGGGCGCATCCCGGTTCCACAGGTCGAAGGGCGCCCGTTTCGGCACGTACAGCAGGCTCGTGTACTCGAGCTTGCCTTCGACCTTGTTGTGGCTCCAGGTGAGCGGATCCTCGAAATCGTGGGAGACGTGCTTGTAGAACTCCTTGTAATCGTCGTCGGAGAGATCGGTACGCGGCCGGGTCCAGAGGGCCCGAGCGGAATTGACCGTCTCGAACTTTGCCGCCTCAGCCGCTTGCTTCTTCTCCTTGTCCTCGTCGTCGCCGTGGTCCTGCACCGGCATGCGCACCGGCACGCCGATGTGATCCGAGTATCGCCGGACGATGCTGCGCAGCCGGAAATCGTCGGCGAACTCCTTCGACGTCTCGTTCAGATGCAGGATGACCGACGTGCCGCGGGGCAGGTCCGGTGCGTCTGCCACGGTGAAGCTGTCCTCGCCGCGGGACGTCCAGCGGGTACCTTCGTCAGTGCCGGCGGCCCGGGTCAGCACCTCGACCTCGTCCGCCACCATGAAGGCGCTGTAGAAGCCGACGCCGAACTGGCCGATCAGCGCCGCGTCCTTCTTCTGGTCACCGGTGAGCTGGGCCAGGAACTCCGCCGTACCGGACCGGGCGATGGTGCCGAGATGGTCGATGACCTCCTGACGGGTCATGCCGATGCCGTTGTCGGTGACGGTCAAGGTGCCGGCGTCGGGGTCGAAGTTCAGGGTGATGGCGTAATCCGCGCCCCCCACCCCGTCTTCGGCCACGAGCTGGGGATGCTCGATGGCTCGGAATCGCAGCTTATCGATGGCGTCGGAGGCGTTGGAGATCAGCTCACGCAGGAAGATGTCCCTGTTGGAGTACAGGGAGTGAATCATCAGCTTCAGGAGCTGCTTTGCCTCGGTCTGAAAACCATAGGTGGCGGACGAGCCGCCGGTATCTGCGGTTTGCGCGTTTGCCATGAATTACGTCCCCTAAATCGTTAGTACTCGTGCTGTGGGATCTTGTCGCTGCCACAGGGATCTCGCTGCTTTCTGGGGACGTCCGCCGGGGATTTCAATCCCAGCCGGTGACCTCCGCCAGGGCGTCGCCGATGTCGGCCAGGCTCTCCACGGTGCGCACGCCAGCCGCATTCAGGGCGGCGAACTTGTCCTTCGCCGTGCCTTTGCCGCCGGCGATGATCGCGCCGGCATGGCCCATGCGCTTGCCGGCAGGCGCGGTGACGCCGGCGATGTAGCCGACCACGGGCTTCGTGACGTGGCTTTTGATGAACTCCGCGGCCTCCTCCTCGGCGGTGCCCCCGATCTCGCCCACCATGACGATGGCCTCGGTGGCCGGATCCTTCTGCAGCAGATCGAGGATGTCGATGAAGTGGCTGCCGGGGATGGGATCGCCGCCGATGCCGACGCACGTGCTCTGACCGAAACCGCGGTCGGTGGTCTGCTTCACCGCCTCGTAGGTGAGGGTTCCGGAGCGGGACACTATGCCCACCTTGCCGGGCAGATGGATCTCGCCGGGCATGATGCCGATCTTGCACTCGCCCGGGGTGATGACGCCCGGGCAGTTGGGCCCCACCAGGCGGGTGCCGGTGGTGTCGATCAGCGCCTTCACTGCCAGCATGTCGAGGGTCGGGATGCCTTCGGTGATGCACACCACCAGCTCGAGCCCCGCGTCCACGGCCTCGAGAATGGAGTCCTTGCAGAACGGCGCCGGCACGTAAATAACCGACGCGGTGGCGCCGGTCTGCTCCACCGCCTGGCGCACGGTGTCGAACACCGGCCGGTCCAGATGGGTGGTGCCGCCCTTGCCCGGCGTGACGCCGCCGACCAGCTGGGTGCCGTATCGGATGGCCTGCTCGCTGTGCAGCGTGCCCTGGGACCCGGTGAAGCCCTGGCAGATCACCTTGGTGTTCCTGTCGACGAGAATGCTCATGCCTTACCCCCCGCTGCTTCGACGGCCCGTTCCGCCGCGTCCGACAGGCTCGTGGCGGCGATGATGTTGAGACCCGAGTCCGCCAGACGCTTGCGTCCGGCCTCGGCATTGTTGCCCTCGAAACGCACCACCACGGGCACCTCCACGCCCACCTGCTCGACCGCGCCGATGATGCCGTCGGCGATGGTGGCGCAGCTCACGATGCCCCCGAAGATGTTGATGAGCACGGCTTTGACGTTCTGGTCGGAGAGAATGATCTTGAACGCCTCGGCCACCGTTTCTCTGGTGGCGCTGCCACCCACGTCGAGGAAGTTGGCGGGATGGCCGCCCTTGGTTTTCACCAGATCCATGGTGCCCATGGCCAGGCCGGCGCCGTTCACCATGCAGCCGATGCTGCCATCCAGCGCCACGTAGTTGAGGTTGTGCGCCGCTGCCTCCTCCTCGCGCTCGTCCTCCTGGCTGGCATCGTGCATCTCGGCGAGGCGCTTGTGCCGGTACAGGGCATTGTTGTCGACGTTCACCTTGGCATCCAGGCAGTGAATGTTGCCTGCGCTGGTGATGACCAGGGGGTTGATCTCCAGCAGCGAGCAATCCAGATCCTGAAAAAGATTCGCCAAGCCCATGAAAAGGCTTGTGAACTGTTTGATCTGATCTCCCTTCAGACCGAGCGCGAAGGCGAGTTCCCTGCCCTGGTAGGGCTGCGCGCCGACGTAGGGATTGATGGTCGCGCGGAGGATCTTCTCGGGGGTTTCCTCCGCCACCTTCTCGATCTCGACACCACCCTCGGTGGACGCCATGAACACCACGCGTCGGCTGCCCCGGTCCACCACCGCGCCGAGGTATAGCTCGGTGTCGATGTCGGTGCAGCTTTCCACGTAGATCTTCGAGACCGGCTGGCCATTTTCGTCGGTCTGGAAGGTGACCAGATTGCGGCCGATCCACTTGTCGGCGAAGGCGCGTACCTCGTCGGTGCTGTCGGCGAGCTTCACGCCGCCGGCTTTGCCGCGACCGCCCGCGTGCACCTGGACCTTCACGACCCAGCGCTTGCCGCCGATCTTCTTCGCCGCTTCCACGGCCTGGTCGGCAGTGTCGACGGCGTAGCCGTCGGACACGGGGAGGCCGTATTCCTTAAAGAGTGACTTGGCCTGATATTCGTGTAAATTCATTTGCTTACCGTGGTTTCTTCATACAGGAAAGGGATCGCGGCCAGGAGGCCGCTCCCACATTCATCAACCGCTCCCGCCTTCACCAGATCATTTGCCAACCAGATCACTTACGGCGTTTGCGGTTGACCATGTGGATGGCGTGGCCGGCCACCCCGAGCGCGGCTTCGTGCACTGCTTCGGACAGGGTCGGGTGGGCGAACATGGTCAACCCCAGGTCCTCGGCGCTGGCATCGAACTCCATGGCGATCACCGCCTGGGCGATGAGCTCCGAAGCCTGCGGCCCCAGGATGTGCACGCCGAGGATCCGGTCGGTCTGTGCGTCGGCGAGGATCTTAACCAGCCCTTCGGTGTCGTTGGCGGCCAACGCCCGGCCGCTCACGGAGAACGGGAAGATGCCGACGTTGTAGGCATCGCCGCTGGCCTTGAGCTGCTGCTCGGTCTGGCCCACCCACGCCACTTCCGGATGGCTGTAGATGACTGACGGCACCGTCTCGTAGTTCACCAGGGGCTTCTGACCGGCGATTCGCTCCGCCACCATGACCCCCTCCTCCATGCCCTTGTGGGCGAGCATGGGTCCCCGCACCACATCGCCGACGGCGTAGACGTTGGGAGCGTCCGTGGCGCAGAGGTCGTTCACGTAGAGAAAGCCCCGTTCGTCCAGATTGACGCCGGAGTCCGGCGACAGCAGCCCCTCGGTGTAGGGCCTGCGACCGACGGCGACGATGAGCTTCTCGAACTCGAGGGTCTGCTCGCCGTCCTTGTCCTGATAAGACACCTGAACCTTCCTGCCCTTGGCCTCCGCGCCGGTGACCCGACAGCCGAGGCGGATGTCGAGCCCCTGGTTGCGGAAGATCTTGAGGCTATCCTTGCCGATGCGCTCATCGGCCATGGGCAGAAACTCGTCCAGCGCTTCGAGCAGCACCACCTCCGAGCCCAGACGCCGCCACACGCTGCCGAGCTCGAGGCCGATGATGCCGGCTCCGATGACGCCGAGGCGCCTCGGCACCTGCTGGAATTCCAGGGCGCCTCTGGAGTCGACGATCAGGTCGCCGTCGACCGGAGCCGGCGGGATCTGCACCGGCAACGACCCGGCAGCGATGATGACGTGCTCCGCTTCGAGCACCCGGCCGTCGCCGTCGTGGGGCGTATATTCCACCTGGCGCGCCGCCAGCAGCTTGCCGGTGCCCGGCAGAGAGGTGACGCCGTTGCCCTTGAAGAGCTGACCGACGCCGCCCGTGAGCTTTTTTACCACCTCGTCCTTCTTCGCCATCATCGCCGGCACGTCGATGGACACCTTGCCGGTCTTGATGCCGACCTCGGGGAAGCCGTGCTGGGCGTCGGCAAACTTGTGAGAGACGTCGAGCAGGGCCTTGGAGGGAATGCAGCCCCAGTTGAGACAGGTGCCGCCGAGCACCGGCTTACCCTCGTCGTCGAGAGACTTGTCGATGCAGGCGGTGTTCATGCCGAGCTGCGCGCAGCGGATGGCCGCGTGATAGCCGGCGGGTCCTGCTCCGATGACGATGACATCGTACTTCTCACTCATAATCAAAGCTCCAGCAGAATGCGGGCAGGGTCCTCGAGCATGGCCTTGATGGTCACCAGGAAGCGCACGGCCTCCTGACCGTCGATGAGCCGGTGGTCGTAGGACAGCGCCAGATACATCATCGGCCGTACGACCACCTCGCCCTCCACCACCACCGGGCGGTCCTCGATCTTGTGCATCCCGAGAATGGCGGTCTGGGGCGGATTCAGAATAGGCGTCGACAGGAGCGATCCGAAGATCCCGCCGTTGGAGAGGGTGAAGGTGCCGCCGCTCATGTCGTCGATGCCGAGCTTGCCGTCCCGCGCCCGCCGCCCGTAGTCGTTGATCTGATCTTCGATCTGGGCCAGGCTCAAAGCGTCGGCGTCGCGGATCACCGGCACCACCAGACCCCGTTCGGTGGAGACGGCCACCCCGATGTCGTAATAGCCGTGGTAGATGATGTCGGTGCCGTCGATCGACGCGTTCACCGCCGGGAAGCGCCGGAGCGCCTCCACACAAGCCCGCACGAAGAACGACATGAAGCCGAGCCGGGTGCCGTTGTGGCGGCCCTGAAATTCCTCCTGATAGCGGCGCCGCAACGCGATCACGGCGGACATGTCCACTTCGTTGAAGGTCGTCAGCATGGCGGCCGTCTGCTGGGCCTCCACCAGCCGCCGGGCGATGCTGGCTCGCAGCCGCGTCATCGGCACGCGCCGCTCCACACGCTCGCCGGTATAGGTAACGCCCGTGACGGGCGCCTCCCGCGCGCGGCCGCCGCCGTCTTCGCTCGAAGCGCCGGCCGGCGCAGGCTCGGCGGGACCGTGGGCTGGACGCCGGCGCGCGGGCGGCCGCGCCCGCCGTCAGCCGCGGCTTTCGCCACGTCGTCCTTGGTGATCCGGCCGGAGCGGCCCGAACCTTCCAGCCGGCGCAGATCCACGCCCTGCTCCTCCGCCAGCTTGCGGGCAGCGGGGCTCGCGCTCGGGAAGGCCGACTCGTCCGCCCGGTCGGCGGTCAGAGAATCGGCGGGGGCCACCGACCCGGCGGCTTCCGCCGCGCTCGGCGTTGCCGCGCCTTCCTGCCGCTCCGGGGCACCGCTGTCCGCCCCCACCTCACCGGCCTCGAAGCGCCCGACCACCTCCTCGCTCTGCACCGTCTCGCCCTCGCCGACGAGGATCTCCACCAGGGTGCCGTCCGCCGGGGCGACCACCTCCAGGACGACCTTGTCCGTCTCGATCTCCACGAGCACCTCGTCACGGCGGGCAGTCTCACCAGGAGCCTTCAGCCAGCCGGCCACCGATCCCTCGTTGATCGATTCAGGGAACACAGGCGCCTTGATGTCCGTGGTCATGGGTTCAGGTCCTTCTTGTCACATCGTCGCCACCGCGCGCTCTTGCCCACGGCCGGTTCCGCAGTCGGCCACTCAGCCGAACAACGCCTCCTCGATCAGCCGGGACTGACGCTGGGTGTGCATCCCCGGGTGACCGCCTGCCGGCGCGGCGAACGGTTCGCGGCCCGCATAGCTCAGGTACAGCGTGTCGTCGTGGCGCAGGATGACACGCCGCATGTGATGCTGGCTCGCGTACCAGGCCCCCTGGTTCATGGGCTCTTCCTGACACCAGACCACATCCTTCAGACGCCGATAGGGTGCGATGGCCTCGGCCAGGTCCGCTTCCGGAAACGGGTAGAGCTGCTCCAGGCGGACGATGGCCACCGTCTCGGCATTCGCTTCCCGGCGACGTTCCAGCAACTCGTAGTAGACCTTGCCGCTGCACAGCACCAGCCGCTCGACCTTGCGCGGGTCGAGCTCGTCCACCTCGCCGATCACGTTGTGGAAGTGGCCGTCGCACAGATCCTCCAGAGTCGACACCGCCAGCTTGTGACGGAGCAGGCTCTTCGGCGTGAGGGCGACCAACGGCAGGCGCGCCGGCCGGATCACCTGCCGGCGCAGCATGTGGAATACCTGAGCCGGGGTGGTGGGCACGCACACCTGCATGTTGTGCTGGGCGCAGAGTTGCAGGAACCGCTCGAGGCGCGCCGACGAGTGCTCGGGCCCTGCCCCCTCGTAGCCGTGGGGCAGCAGCATGGCGAGCCCGCACAGGCGCTTCCACTTGGTCTCGCCGCTGGAGATGAACTGATCGATCACCACCTGAGCCCCGTTGGCGAAATCACCGAACTGCGCTTCCCACGCCACCAGCGCGCTGGGCGTGGTGGTGGCGTAGCCGTATTCGAAGGCGAGCACGGCCTCTTCCGAGAGCAGGGAGTCGTAGATGTCGAAGTTGACGTCGTCGCGCAGGTGGTTCAAGGGAATCCAGCGCTTGCCGTTCTTCTGGTTGTACAGGCACGCGTGCCGGTGAGAGAACGTGCCGATCCCGGTGTCCTGGCCGGTGAGCCGCACCGGATATCCCTGGTGCACCAGGGTGGCGTACGCCATGACCTCGGCATAGCCCCAGTTGACCGGCATCGCGCCCGCCGACATGCGGTGCCGGTCCTCCATGATCTTCTGGACCTGACGTTGCAGAACGAAGCCTTCGGGCAGTTCCTCGAGGCGCCGCGCCAGATCCTGAATGATGCCGAGGGGAATGCGCGTGTCCGCCGGCTCGGTCCAGCTCTTGTCCAGGTACGGCGCCCAGTCGACGAACAGTCTCGCATCGGGCTCCTGAACGATGGAAAGTGCCACGTGGCCGCCGCTCTCGAGGGTGGTTCGGTAGTCCTCCGCCATGCGGTCGGCTTCCTCCCGGCTCAGCACCCCTTCGTCGACCAGCTTGTCGACGTAGAGCGACCGCGCGGACGGTTGTGAGCGGATCTTGCGGTACATCAGCGGCTGAGTCTTCATGGGCTCTTCCGCTTCGTTGTGACCGCGCCGCCGATAACAGATCAGGTCGATGACCACGTCCTTGCGGAACTCCATGCGGTAGTCGGCGGCGAGCTGGGTCACGAACAGCACAGCCTCCGGATCGTCGCCGTTCACGTGGAAGATGGGCGCCTGCACCATCTTCGCCACCTCGGTGCAGTATTCGGTGGAGCGGGCGTCGTCCTGGCGGCTGGTGGTGAAGCCGATCTGGTTGTTGATGATGACGTGGATGGTGCCCCCGGTCCTGAAGCCGCGGGTCTGCGACATCTGGAAGGTTTCCATCACCACGCCCTGGCCGGCGAACGCGGCATCGCCGTGCACCAGAATCGGCACCACCAGATCACCGTCGTAGTCACGACGGCGGTCCTGCCGTGCCCGCACCGACCCTTCCACCACCGGCCCCACGATCTCCAGGTGTGACGGGTTGAAGGCGAGCGCCAGGTGCATCTCGCCGCCCGGGGTCATGATGTTGGTGGAAAAGCCCTGGTGGTATTTGACGTCGCCGGTTCCTTCGTCCAGGGACGCTTCCGGCAGCTTGCCGTCGAACTCGTCGAACAGGTCCCACGGGTCCTTGCCGAGGATGTTCACCAGCACGTTGAGGCGCCCCCGGTGGGCCATGCCGATGACGGTTTCGATCACGCCATGGGAGCCGAGCCGCTGCAGCGCCTCGTGCATCATGGGGATGAAGCTCTCGCCGCCTTCCAGACCGAATCGTTTGGTTCCCGGGTAGCGGCCGTGCAGATATTTCTCCAGCCCTTCTGCCGCGGTCAGACGCTCGAGCACCCGCCGCTTCTGCTCCACCGTGTAGGTGGGGCGGGCCCGCACCGACTCGAGCCGCTGCTGCACCCACAGCTGCTCGCTGGCATCGACGATGTGCATGTACTCCGAGCCGATGGAGCCGCAGTAGGTGCGCTCCAGGGCATCCACCAGATCGCTGAGCCTGGCCGCGCCCTGGCCGTAATGGAACGTGCCGGTGTGGTAGGTGTCTTCGAGATCGGCGGGCGACAGATGATGATAGGCCAGGTCCAGAATCGGCATCTGCGGCCGTTCCATCATCTCCAGCGGATCGATGTTGGCCTTCTTGTGGCCGCGGTGACGATAAGCGGAGATGAGGTCCTGCACCCGCATCTGCTTGAGCTCGTGACGGCTCTCGACGAAGGTGCTCTCGCGCTCGGGGCGGGCCTTCAGGCGGTTGCGGCCCAGCCGCTCGAACTGCTGGACGATGGCGCTGTGCGGCACGTCGCTCTTGATGGCACCCTCGAGCCGCGGCAGCTTCTCGAAATAGTCGCGCCATTCCTGGGGAACCTGATTCGGATCCTCCAGAAAGGATTCGTACAGGGATTCCACGTACGCCAGATTGTTGCCGGCGAGATGCGAGCTGCGCTGCATCCGCTCCATGAACGATTCTGCCATTGCGCGTCCTACTTTACGCCGCGACCGATTGGAGGAGACAGAAGTGCTACGACCCCTGCTGCAGCAGCATGGTCCGGATCTTGCCAATGGCCCGGGTCGGATTCAGCCCTTTCGGGCAGACGGCCACACAGTTCATGATGCCACGGCAGCGGAACACGCTGAAAGGATCGTCGAGCTCGGCGAGACGCTCCGCGGTCGCGGTGTCACGGCTGTCGGCCAGAAACCGGTAAGCCTGGAGCAAGCCGGCAGGGCCGATGAACTTGTCCGGGTTCCACCAGAACGACGGACACGCGGTGGAGCAACAGGCGCAGAGGATGCACTCGTACAGACCGTCGAGCTTCGCCCTCTCCTCGAGCGACTGCAGCCGCTCCTGGGCCGGCGGCGGTTTGTCGTTGATGAGGTACGGCTTGATCTTCTCGTAGGCTTTGTAGAACTGGCCCATGTCGACCACCAGGTCGCGGATCACCGGCAGCCCGGGCAGCGGCCGGAGCTCGAGCTTGCCGCCCCTCGCCACCTGCGACACCGGGGTCATGCAGGCAAGGCCGTTCTTGCCGTTCATGTTGATGCCATCCGAGCCGCACACGCCTTCCCGGCAGGAACGCCGGTAGGTCAGGCTCGGATCCTGGGCCTTCAGCAGCTCCAGTACGTCCAGGACCATGAGGTCCTTGCCGTCCGGCAGATCGATCGTCATGTTCCGCATCTGCGGGACATCGTCCGCCTCCGGGTTGTATCGATATACGCTTACCTGCATGGGTTCCTCTGCCAATCAGTATTTGCGTTCCGTCGGCTGAAACGTCTCCACCAGCTTCGGCGAGAAGTTCACCGCGCGCTTGCGCACCGTCTTGCTCACCGGGTCGTACAGGGAATGACAGAGCCAGTTCTCGTCGTCCCGCTCCTGATAGTCGTCGCGGGCGTGGGCGCCCCGGCTCTCCTTGCGAACCTCCGCCGCGACGGCCGTGGCTTCGGCCACTTCCATCAGATTATCGAGTTCCAGAGCCTCCATTCGCGCGGTGTTGAACACCCGGCTCTTGTCGGCGAGGTGTGCGCTGCCGATCCGCTCGCGCAGTTCCGAGAGCTTGCCGATGCCTTCCCTCATGTGCTCTTCGGTGCGAAAGACCCCGAAGCTGGACTGCATCACCTGCTGCAGCTCGCGCTTCAGATCCGCCACCGACTCGCCGCTGGAGGATTCGTTCCAGCGGGCCAGCCGCCTCATGGCCTGCTCGACGTCGGAATCGCTGGCGGCCCGATGGCTGACGCCCTGACGCATCACCTGTTCGATGTGCACACCGGCCGCGCGGCCGAACACGATAAGGTCCAGCAGGCTGTTGCCGCCCAGACGGTTGGCGCCGTGCACCGACACGCAGGCGGCCTCACCGGCCGCGTAGAGCCCCTCGATAGGGACGTCGCTGCCGGTCACGTCCTGAGTGAGCGCCTGGCCGGTGACCCCGGTGGGGATGCCCCCCATCATGTAATGGCAGGTGGGCACCACCGGAATCGGCTCCTTCACCGGATCGACGTGGGCGAAGGTCCGGGACAGCTCGAGAATGCCGGGCAAACGGCTGTTCAGCACATCCTCCCCCAGATGGTCGAGCTTCAACAGCACGTGGTCGGCGTCGGGGCCGACGCCGCGGCCGTCGAGAATCTCCAGGATCATCGACCGGGCCACCACGTCGCGGCCGGCCAGATCCTTGGCGGTGGGCGCATAGCGCTCCATGAAACGCTCGCCGTCCTTGTTGATGAGGTAGCCTCCCTCACCGCGGCAGCCTTCGGTCACCAGCACGCCCGCACCGTGGATGCCGGTGGGGTGAAACTGCCACATCTCCATGTCCTGCAGCGGGAAACCCGCGCGCAGGGCCATGCCGACACCATCCCCCGTGTACATGTGCGCATTGGTGGTGCTGGCGTAGATGCGCCCCGCCCCGCCGGTGGCGAACACCGTCGCTTTGGACTCGACGAACACGGTCTCGCCCGACTCGATGTCGATGGCCACCAGCCCTACCACCACCCCGTCCTGGTTCTTCACCAGGTCGACGGCGAACCACTCGTTCAGGAAGGTGGTCTCGGCGTGAAGATTGGCCTGATACAGGGTGTGCAGCAGGGCGTGGCCGGTGCGGTCCGCGGCGGCACAGGTACGTGCGGCCTGACCGCCCTTGCCGAAGTTCTTCGACTGGCCACCGAACGGCCGCTGATAGATGCGGCCGGACTCGGTACGGGAGAACGGCAGCCCCATGTGCTCGAGCTCGAACACCGCCTGCGGGCCCTCGCTGCACATGTATTCGATGGCGTCCTGGTCGCCGATATAGTCCGACCCCTTGACGGTGTCGTACATGTGCCAGCGCCAGTCGTCGTCCGGGTCGTCACTGGCGATGGCGCAGGTGATGCCACCCTGGGCGGAGACCGTGTGCGAGCGGGTCGGGAACACCTTGGTGATGACGGCCGTGTTCAGCCCCGACCGGGCGAGCTGCAGCGCGGCGCGCATGCCAGCGCCGCCGCCGCCGACGATCACCCCGTCGAACTCCATTTTTCTGATCTTTGCCATGTCTCGAGCTTCTATCCCTTCATGTGATCACAAGGTCCAGAACACCGACAGCATCCACACGGTGAACACGAACAAGGTGCCCAGACACACCGCCTGATAGGTCAACCGCCAGGCGGTGGCATGGCGGCCGCAGTAGTGAGGGCGGATATAGTCGGTGCCGACGGTCCACATGCCGATCCAGGCGTGCGCCGCCGTCGATATGATCGCCAGGGTGCTGAACCCCTTCATGATGGGATCGCCGAAGTAATCCACCAGCGCGGCATAGCTCATGTGGGCGGTGCTGAGAAAGAAACCCAGCACACACGCCGTGTAGAGCACCAGGATCACCGCCGTGATCCGCTGGATGACGAAATCCGACAGCCCGCTGCGAGTGAGGCTGGTGACGTTGGTGACGCTGCTTACCATAGCCAGACTCCTGCCAGAATGGCGGCGATCGCGCTCAGAACGAACACCGTCACGGAGCTCGCGCGCCCTGCCCGCATGCTGTCCCAGTAGTGAAAGTCCATCACCAGATGCTTGAGGCCGGCGAAGATGTGGAACGCCAGCGCCGTCAGCACCGCCCAGACGATGAACCTGGGCAGGAAATGATTCATGGCCTCCGCCGAGCGCTCGTAGCCGGCGGGAGAGTCGAGCGCACCCGCCAGCAGCCACAGCAGATAGCCGAGCGCCACGAACAGGAACACGCCGGTGACGCGGTGGGTGATGGAGCTGATGGCCGGGATCGGCCACCTGAACTGAGTGAGCGACAAGTACACAGGGCGTTCGGTATTCATGATCCCTATCGTCGTCCTTATGGCGTCGTTTTTTTCAGACCGCCTTATGGCGTCGTTTTCCGGAGACCGCGCCCTCCCAACGATCGTTGCCAGGATGCAGCCGGTGCAAGATGCAGCGATATTCGATGCAGCGGGGAGGGTTCCGCAGGCCGCGGCTGGAGCGGCGGTGCGCGGTAGGTCGCCGTCACTCGGGCAGCAATTGTAGTCGGCATGTAGGGCAAAGCCAAGAATGTGGTCCTTCGGCGGGCCCGCCCCGCGCCTTTTGACTGCCCGCTCAAGCTTCGAATTGACAACCCACCCGGCCGTTAATAGGCTCGCTTGCTCCGCCGTGATAGCGGCGACGGCACGTCCGGCACTGCGGCGGCCGCCAGAACAAGATCGTACGCAAGATCATACGAAGTAGTTTCTACGGGAGGACCCATGGCCGATCACGGGGGCAAGAAGGCCCAGCTTTCCATCGACGGTAAGACCGTCGAACTACCGGTCCTGTCCGGCACGCTGGGGCCCGACGTGATCGACGTCGGTCAGCTCACCGGTGAGGGCTACTTCACCTACGACCCCGGGTTCGTGTCCACCGCGTCCTGCGAGTCGGCCATCACCTACATCGACGGCGGCCAGGGGGTGCTGCTGCACCGGGGTTATCCCATCGAGCAGCTCGCCGAGCAGTCCGACTATCTGGAGCTGTGCTACCTGCTGCTGAACGGCGAGCTGCCGAGCGCCGCGGCCAGAAAGGACTTCGTCGAGCACCATCAAGCACCACACCATGGTCCACGAGCAGCTCGTACACCTGTTCCGGGGCTTCCGCCGCGACGCCCATCCGATGGCGATCATGTGCGGCGTGACGGGCGCGCTGTCGGCGTTCTACCACGACTCCATGGACATCAACGACGCCGTCCAGCGCCGCATCACGGCGCACCGGCTCATTGCGAAGATGCCGACCCTGGCCGCCATGAGCTACAAGTACGCGCTCGGCCAGCCTTTCATGTACCCGCGCAACGATCTCGACTACGCCGAGAACTTCCTGCACATGATGTTCGGCACGCCCTGCGAGGACTACCAGGTCAATCCGGTCATCGCCAAGGCGATGGATCGCATTTTCCTGCTGCACGCCGACCACGAGCAGAACGCGTCCACGTCCACGGTGCGCCTGGCCGGCTCCACGGGCGCCAATCCGTACGCCTGCATCGCCGCCGGCATCGCCGCGCTGTGGGGGCCCGCCCACGGCGGCGCCAATGAAGCGGTGCTGAACATGCTCACCGAGATCGGCGACGAGAAGAACATCGACAAGTACGTGAAGAAGGCCAAGGACAAGGACGATCCGTTCCGGATCATGGGCTTCGGCCATCGGGTCTACAAAAACTACGACCCGCGCGCCAAGGTCATGCAGGAAACCTGTCGCGAGGTGCTCGAGGAGCTCGGTACCGAGGATGATCCGCTGCTGCAGATCGCCCAGAAGCTCGAGAAGATCGCCCTGGAAGACGACTACTTCATCGACAAGAAGCTCTATCCGAACGTCGACTTCTATTCCGGCATCATCCTGAAGGCCATCGGCATTCCCAAGGACATGTTCACGGTGATCTTCGCCACCGGCCGCACTCCGGGATGGATCGCCCACTGGAACGAGATGATCTGCGGCTCCTACAAGATCGGCCGGCCGCGCCAGCTTTACACCGGGCCGGCGAAACGGGACTACGTGCCGCTGGACGAGCGCTGATCCGATTTCGGCGGTAGCCGCACTTGGCGGCTGCCCGGCCGGGGGCTGCCGGCCGGGGATATGCGCTCGGGGGCAGATCGCGACCAGGAGGTCGCTCCCACAGGTCGCTCCCACAACGTCGATCCACAGGTCGATCCACAGGTCGATCCCACAAGGTCGCGCCCCACAAGCGTTCCCACACTGGGCGGGGCGGTCAGCCGATCACGCCGTCCCGGCTGAACCCTTCCACCGTCAGCATCTCGCGCAGCTCCTTGAGCGCGTCCACCTGGATCTGGCGCACCCGCTCGCGGGTCAGACCGATCTGCCGTCCCACCTCTTCCAGGGTGTAGACGTCGTGGCCGCGCAGGCCGAAACGGCGCACCACCACGTCGTGGGCCTTCTCGGACAGGCGGTCGAGCCAGCCGTCCAGGTGCTCGGCGAGCTGGTGGCTCTGCAGCATCTCCCACGGATCCTCGGCTCGGGAATCCTCGAACGTGTCCCACTGGGCCCGCTCGGGCTCGAGCACCGAAATCTCGGTGCAGCTCACGTCATCAGCCAGCTGAAGCAGCTCGCGCACACGCTCCACCGGCTTGTCCGTGAGCGCGGCGATGTCTTCGGCGGTCGGATCGCCATCCAGCTTCTGGCCGAGCTCGCGCTGAGCGCGCAGCAGGGCGTTGAGTTCCTTGGCGATGTGAATGGGCAGGCGAATGGTTTTCACCTGGTTCATCAGGCCGCGTTCCACGGCTTGGCGAATCCACCAGGTGGCATACGTGGAGAAGCGGAAACCTTTCTCCGGATCGAATTTCTCCACCGCGCGGATGAGCCCGAGGTTACCTTCCTCGATCAGATCCAGGAGCGGCAGGCCGCGGTTCAGATAGCGGCGGGCGATCTTCACCACCAGACGCAGGTTGCTCTCGATCATGTGAGCCCGGGCGGCCATGTCGCCTTTCTGCACCTTACGGGCAAGCTCGCGCTCCTGCTCCGCGGTCAGGAGCTTTGACCGGCCGATCTCCGCCAGGTACATGTCGGTCGCATCCCCGACGGCGCGGCTGGTGGCGCGCGCGGACCGTCTCGGCCGGGCAACCGGCTCATCGTCGTCGCCGCCTTCGTCGTCGCCGGCGTCCTGCCCGTCCTTGCTCTGGAAGTACTTCTCCAGCTCGTCGGTGTCCTGCATCTCGGTGTACATGGTCATCCCTTTCACCCCTTTGTCATTGCTTCGGATGTCTGACTGAATCCGCATTCCCGGAGTACTTCCTCACTCGAGAAAGGCTTCTTGAGAAGAACTTGCGCGCCCGCGGCCAGAATCTTTTTCTCGAGCTCCGGCGTGAAATAGCCGGTCATGGCCACGACGCGGATGTTCGCGGTGTCCGGGCCGTCCTTCAGACTCCGACATACCTCAATGCCGTCGATGCCCGGCATCATGATGTCCAGCAGGACGACTGTGGGCTTGTGCGCCTGAACCTGACGCCCGGCTTCGAAGCCGTCGTAGGCCGAGGAGATCTCCAGATCCGGCACGTGGGCACCGAACAGAGCCGCCAGGTAAGCGTTCAGCTCACGGTTGTCGTCGACGATCAACAGGCGCGGCTTGCTCCGGGGCAGTTCGATGCCCCGCTCGCGGGCGAACGCTTCGATGACCTCACGGGAGAACCGGCGATGGCCGCCGGCCGTGGTGTGAGCTTGCAGGAGACCCTTCTGGGCCCACTGCCGAACGGTGATCGGCGAAACCATCAGCAGGTTCGCTACCTCGTTCGGCGTGAGAATGGTCTTGTCGCTCACGGTGGTTCCCCAACCCCTGCCTCTGATCCCGTTCCGCGGCCCCTCGCCGCGGTCCCCGTTCCCTGTCGTCCCTGTCGTCCCTGTCGATCCTTTGTGGAAAGCGATTCGATCGTTTGAATCGTTTCCATCGAATTTATGGCTGAAGATGCTAATCGGTTGCATCGATTTGTGCTAATACGAATTTCTTCTAAGTCTCGGCGCTTTAATTCTGACGCGTTTATGCTGCTGGTGAGCCGGACGGCTGACGCTGGCACCGCAGGTACAGGCCGGGCCTCTTACCTGACGCTGTTCCCGCGCTCCATGCGCGCGGCCGCCCACTGACGTATCGTTAGCCTTCCGCCCCTCAGCGTTCCGAGCCGACCTTCGCGCCAAATGGTTGAACCCCGTCACATGCCGAGCATCGACACCTTGCTGCGAGCCGATGCCGTCGCACCCCTGGTCGCCGCCTTCGGCATCGAGTCGGTGAAGCAGACCCTGCGGCAGATTCAGAGCCAATGGCGGCAGCGCGCCAGCGCACCCCGGTGGGCACGTGATCCGGCGGCCTGGGCGGCGGCGGCGGCCGAACGGCTGGAGCCCGCCGGCTACAGGCCGGTATTCAATCTCACCGGCACGGTGATCCACACCAACCTCGGCCGGGCCCTGCCCAGCGCCGGGCTGCTGGACACCGTTCGTGACCTTGTCACCCGGCCCATGACCCTGGAGTACGACCTCGCCACCGGCAGCCGCGGCGACCGGGATGCCCCCGTGGTGCGACGGCTGACCATGCTCACCGGCGCGGAAGCGGCCACGGTGGTCAATAACAACGCTGCCGCGCTCATGCTGGTGCTGAACACCCTGGCAGCGGACCGGGCGGTACCGGTCTCCCGGGGCGAGCTCATCGAGATCGGCGGCAGCTTCCGCTTGCCGGACATCATGGCCCGGGCGGGCTGCCGGCTGCTGGAAGTCGGCACGACCAACCGCACCCATCCTGCGGATTTCCAGGCAGCGGCCTCCGCCGACCCGGCGCTGTTCCTCAAGGTGCACCCGAGTAACTTCCAGATCAGCGGTTTCACCCGTTCCGTCACCACGGCCGAGCTGTCGGCCATCGCCCGTGGCCGGCAGGTGCCGTTGTGCGTCGATCTCGGCAGCGGCACGCTGGTGGATCTGACGCGCTGGGGCCTGCCCCACGAACCGACCCCCGCCGAGGTCCTCCGCCAGGGCGCAGACCTGGTCACCTTCAGTGGCGATAAGCTCCTGGGCGGCGTGCAGGCGGGGCTGATCGTCGGCCGCCGCGAGCTGATCGACGCCTGCAACCGAAACCCGATGAAGCGCGCGCTTCGGCCCGACAAGCTGACGCTCGCCTACCTCGATGCGTTGCTTGCCCGCTACGAGGACCCGGATACCCTGCCCGATCATGTGCCGCTGCTGCGCACGCTCACCCTGCCCGCCCCGGAGCTCCTGCGGCGCGCCGACCGGCTTGCCCGGCTGCTGGCGTCCCGCCTGCCCGGGTACACCGTGGAAGCCGTCGAGAGCCAGTGCCAGATCGGCAGCGGCGCGCTTCCCGAGCACACCCTCGAGAGTCGCGCGGTGCGCATCACCGATGCCGGGGGCGAGCGCCTCATGAAGCTGCTGGCCGCGCTGCGGCGCCTGCCGGTGCCCGTCATCGGCCGCATCGGCCATGGCGCCCTCTGGCTCGATGCCCGTGGCGCCGAGCCGATGGACGAGCTGGAAGCCGTGCTGTCGGCACTGGAACCGCCACCGTGATCGTTACCCTCGCCGGGCACGTCGACCACGGCAAGACTACGCTGGTGCGGCTGCTCACCGGAACCGACACGGACCGCCTGGCGGAGGAGAAGCGCCGCGGCCTCACCATCGACCTCGGGTTCGCCTACCTGAACGGCGCCACGAGCCCCATCGGCTTCGTCGACGTTCCCGGCCACCACCGGTTCATCCACAACATGGTGGCCGGGGTGGCCGCTACCCAGCACGCGCTGCTGGTGGTGGCCGCGGACGACGGCCCCATGCCTCAGACCCGCGAGCACCTGCAGATTCTCGACCTCCTCGGGGTCAACCGGGGCACGATCGCGCTCACCAAGTGCGACGCCGCCGACCCTGCGCGCATCGAAGCCGCGCGTGCCGAGATCGGCGCCCTGACGGCAGGCAGCTTCCTCGAGGGTGCCGAGATTGTCGAAACCTCGGCGACCACCGCCGAAGGGATCGACGAGCTGCGCGCCCATCTGCTCGCCCAGGCGGACAGAACGGCGGCCGGCGACCTGGCGCGGCCATTCCGCATGCCCATCGACCGGTCGTTCACCTTGAAGGGTGCCGGCCTGGTGGTGACAGGCACGGTGCACGGCGGCCGGGTGGTGGTGGACGACGAGCTCTTCGTGTTTCCACTCGGCTCGAGCGGCCGGATCCGCGAGCTGCGAGTGCAGGACCGGCCGGCCCGGAGCGCCGGCGCCGGGGACCGTGCCGCCATCAACCTGTCGGGGCTGTCCGGTCAAACGCTCGGCCGCGGTCACTGGCTGTGCCGGCAGCCGGATCCGGGGCACCGGACGCTGGTGCTGGATCTGCAGGTGCTGGCGGACTTCCCTCGCCACGTCCGTCACTGGACGCCCGTGCACGTCTATCACGCCACCAGCCATGCCCGTGGCCGCCTGGCGCTGCTCGAGAGCTCGCGGCTGGCGCCGGGTGCGCGGCAGTGGGCGGAGCTGGTGCTGGACCGGCCCCTTCTGGCCAAACGCGGCGACCGGCTGGTGGTGCGCGACCAGGCCCTGGAGTGCACTCTGGGCGGTGGCACGGTCATCGACAACCAGCCGGCGTCCGGCCGGCGCCGCGCCCCCGCGCGCCTCGCGCGCATCGGCGCGTGCTCCGCGCCCGCCGCCGGCCTTTCTCTGGCGGCGCTGCTCGAGCAGGGTCCTGCGCGCATCGAAGCGTTCGATGCCTTGTGGAACCTGCTCCCCAACGACCTCGATGAGCTGCTCGGCCGAGTGCCTGCCGTCACCTGCGACGGCTGGCTCGTCGGGCGGGACCGCTGGCAGGCATGGCGCAGCGCGCTGCTGGAGGAGTGTCGCCTTCGGCACAGCGAGGACCCGGCCCTCCAGGGCCTGCGGGAGAACGACTTCGAATCCCACGTGCCGGCACCGTTCCGCGGCCGGCTGCTCGCGGAGCTTACCGGCGCCGGCGTGCTGGAGCAGCGCGCCGGACGTTTCCGGCCGGAAAGCCACCGCACCGAGCTATCCGACGCGGAGCAAACCCTGCTGTCACGCCTCGCGCCGCTGATCGACGGGACCCAGCCGCCGAGCCTCGGCGACCTCGCCCGCGCCCTGCACATCCCCCTCGACCGGCTCAAGATCGGCGTGAAGGCGCTCGCCGGCAAGCAGGCACTGGTTCAGATCAGCGACAAGCGCATCTACCTGCCGGCGCACCTGGCAGCTCTGGCCCAGGCCGCCGAGGAGCTCTCGCGACGCGGTCCGTTCACTGCCCGCGATTACCGGGACGCCGCCGGCATCGGCCGCAACGTCGCCATCGACGTGCTCGAGTACTTCGACGGCCGCGGGTTCACCCGCCGTCAGGGAGAGAGCCGCACGGTGGTGGCCGACCGCTCGAAGCTGCCGGCCGGGTTGGGATAGACTCGGCCACGGAAGAGCATCGTCCCCGGTGGGGCGCGCGGCCTTCAAAGCCGTCGAGGCGCGAGACCGCGCCTGGTGGGTTCGACTCCTACCTCTTCCGCCAGACCGGTTTGTCGGGACGCTCACCTCGCTCGTCGCTCGCGCCAGCCGATCCGGGTAGACTGCGCGGTCCGTTGCCGGCTCGACACGTCATGTCCGCGACCCGATACGTCACCTGGGAAGGCCGTTTCCACATGAAGGAAGGCGCGCTGGTGGATCCCACCATCGCCTACGAGACGTGGGGGGAGCCTGATCAACACGGCAGCAACGTGGTGCTGATCTTCACCGGCCTGTCGCCGTCGGCCCACGCCGCCTCGTCGCCCGCAGATCGCCGAACCGGCTGGTGGGAAGACATGCTGGGGCCCGGCAAGCCCATCGACACCGACCGCTATCTCGTCGTCTGCGTGAACTCCCTGGGAAGTTGCTTCGGCTCCACGGGCCCGGCTTCCACCGACCCCGCCACCGGCAGGCCGTATCGGCTGACGTTCCCCGTGCTGCACCTGGAGGACATCGCCAACGCCGGCGCGGCCGTGCTGGATCAACTGGGCATCGGTCGGGTGCACACCGTGCTTGGCGCCTCCATGGGCGGAATGACCGCGCTCGCTTTCGCTCTCGTGCACCGGGAGCGGGCCCGCGGCCTGCTGATGATCTCGTCGGCCGCCCGCAGCCTGCCGTTCTCCATCGCCGTGCGGTCGTTGCAGCGCGAGATCATCCGCAGCGACCCTGACTGGAACAGCGGTAACTACAGCGACGAGCGGGGGCCGGTCACCGGCATGCGGCTGGCCCGCAAGCTCGGCATGATCTCCTACCGCTCGGCGGACGAGTGGGCCGAGCGTTTCGGCCGCGAGCGCACCACCGACCGCGCCGCCGACGGCGGCGCCTTCGGCGTGGATTTCGAAGTGGAATCCTATCTGGAAGCCCACGCCCGCAAGTTCGTCGGCAGCTTCGACGCCAACTGCTATCTCTACCTGTCCCGGGCCATGGACCTGTTCGACGCCGCCGACTACGGCGGGAGCCTGGAAGAGGCGTTCGCCCGGGTCCGGCTCGAGCGAGCCATGGTGATCGGCGTGGACTCGGACTTCCTGTTTCCCATCGAGCAGCAGGAGGAGCTGGCACGGGGCCTCCGTGACGCGGTTGGCGACCTCGCGTTCCACCGCCTGCCGTCGATCCAGGGGCACGACTCGTTCCTGGTGGACATGGACCGGTTCCGCCCGGTCATCGCCCGCTACTTCCGCGACTGATCGCCTCACGCACCATGGTTTCGAGGGTAGTCGCGTCGGCGTAGCCGCCGGCAAGCAACGTCCGCTCGCCGTCGCGTTCGATCAGCACGTGGGGCAGCGCGCTGGTGCCGTAGCTGCGCGAGCAGGCGAACCCGGCCCGCACCGTCGACCTCAGCGACTGATCTTCGAACCCCTGGCGAACGGTCTCGGCAGAGACGCCGAAATCGGTCGCCGTGGCTGCCAGCAGCCCCGGGTCGTTGATGTCGCGTGCTTCCGCGAACAGGAGCTGCTGAAGCCGGTGCAGATACCCGAACGGTGGACGGTCCAGCGCCCGGCGAACGGCGGCTACCGCCAGACAAGGCCGGGTGCTGTTGTAGACCAGCCCGTCCGGCACCTGGAATGCGAACGTCTGGCCGGTGGTGGCATGCACCTCACGCCAGACGTGCAGGAAGAGCCGCCGCGCGTACTGCCCCACCGGCGCTCGGGCGCGGGTGTTGACGCCCGCGAGCAACAGGTCGAAGGACACCTCCCCAGACAGGGCGGCGGCCGCCTCCTCGACGGCCGGTGACATGCCCCAGCACCACGCGCACATGGGATCCGTGACCACCACGACACGGATGTCACCGTCGTTCCCGACGCCGTCGTTGCCGACGCGGTCGCTCACGACGCTGCCACCCGCCAGGCCGACCTGGTGACGTGGCCGATGATGGCCGCCGGGTAGCCGGCATGCACAAGCCCGGTCACGCATCCATCGGCCGAGCCCGGCGGCACCGCCGCCAACAGACCCCCGGAGGTCTGAGGGTCCACCAGCAACCGGACCCGTGGCTCGGCAGGTGAGGCGCCGAGCAGCTCGAAGTCCATCAGCGCCAGCTCGTTGCTGGCCTGCAGCGAACTGACCAGCCCTTGCGCCACCAGAGCCTCGGCCCCCGGCAGCAACGGCACGTCCGGCAGCCGCACGGTGGCGCCCAGCCCGGCGGCACGCAGCATTTCTCCCAGGTGGCCGAGCAGGCCGAACCCGCTCACGTCGGTCATCGCTCTGGCACCGTGGCGCCGGAGCAAAGTGAGAGCATTCTGGTTGGACTGATCCATCCCGGCGACGGCGGCAGCCAGCCGATCGGAGCTCGCGCGGCCGCGCATGTGGGCCGCGAGAATGCTGCCGGTACCAAGGGCCTTGGTGAGGATCAGCGCGTCGCCCACCAGCAGAGCGCCTTTGGTGAGCGGCGCCCCGGTCTCGACGCCGGTGATCGACAGCGCGAGGCCGAGCTCGGAGCCCTCGGCGGAGTGGCCGCCCACCAGCGCCACGTCGTGCTCATTCAGCACCGTCACCGCGCCCGCCAGAAGCTGATACAGCTCTTCCTCCATCATGTCGTCCGACATCAGCGGCACGGTGGCCATCGCCAGTGCGGCCACTCCACGGCCGCCCATGGCCAGCACGTCGTTCAGAGCGTGATGAGCCGTGATGCGACCGAACAGATACCCATCGTCGACGAAACTGCGGAAGCCGTCCACCGTCAGCAGCAGCCTGCCTTCAGGCGCGCGCAGTACCGCCGCATCGTCGCCGATGCCGAGGCTGACGCCGTGGGTGGCCTCCAGCGACGCCTGGTCCGGGAGTCTGGCCAGCACGCGCCGCAGCGGATCCGCGCCCAGCTTCGCGCCACAGCCACCGCAACGCATGACGTCCGGCGTGCGGTCTCGAAGCGCCGCCGGCACCCGCGGCTCATCCACGGCCATCTCGGGAAGCTGGTTGAAGCGCGCTATGAACCGTCGGTCGATCCAATCCTTCCAGCGCCACACCCAGCGCCCGGACACCGACCAGGTTCCGCGGGACGCCACCGCGCCACCATCGGCCGTGCCCAGTATGGTGAGAAACCGCCGCTGGGCCCGATAGCGCCTGAGCCGCCGGCCCAGCACCATCCGCCGCAGGTTGTCGGCAAGCACCGGTCCCTCGCGCACCGCGAACACGCCGGCCTTGGGCCGTGGCTGACCTTCCAGGGCGGCGGCGTCGCCGGCCGCGAAGACGTCCGGGTGGGACACCGAGCGCAGGTTCCCGTCGACCCGCACGAAGCCCGAGGCATCCACGGCAAGACCCGAATGCTCGAGCCAGCCGGGCGCCGCGACGCCAGTGACCCAGAACAGATAGTCCGTCGACCAGCGGCGGCCGTCATCGGCGACCACCACCGCGCCCGGACCCTCGGGCTCAGCCGCCACGGCACGAAAGCCTTCTTCCACCCGGATGCGACAGCGCTGCAGCGCCGTGCGCAACCTCGCCGCCGCGCCGGCATTCTGGCCGGGCAGCAGGCTGTCGGTGAGCAGGCAGAGCTGGATCGTTTCACCGAGGGCCCGACCCATAGCCATGGCCAGCTCGACGCCTCCGGCACCGCCGCCCACCAGAGCGATTCGCGCGCCCGCTTGCGCAGACTCCCGTACCCGCTGCCACTCCGGCAGAAACCGCCCGATGGGCTTCACCGGTACGCCGACGCGCACCGGGCGCATCGGCACGGCGCCGCAGTTGATGGACAACACGTCGTAGCGGATGGGCGGGTGGCCGTCGAGCTCGACGCGCCGTTCCGCCACGTCGAGGCTCACCGCTTCGTGGGGAATCAGTCGAGCGCCGGCAAAGCGCGCCAGCGGCCCCAAGTCGATATGGATGTCACGCCAGTCGTAGAAGCCGGCCACATGGCCGGGCAGCATCCCGGAGTAAGGAGTGAAAACCTCTCGGCTCACCACGGTGACACGCGCGAACGCAAGCGCGCGCATGCCCAGCGAGCGCAGCACCTGCACGTGCGCGTGGCCGCCGCCGAGCAGCACCACGTCCAGCACCGGCGGCGGCACGGCACGGACGCCCCTACCCGGCATCAATCGTCGGAGTCCAGGTCCAGATCCAGGTAGTCCAGATCCTTGCTCAGCCGCTTGGCTTCCAGTCGTTCCTCGATGGCCCGGCGGATGGCCAGCGCGCGAGCGTTCTGGTCCTTGTGAGTGAGCACCTCGTCGACGACCTTGAGATCCTCGTCCGACTCGTCGAATTCGTCGTCATCGGCAAACTCGTCCGCATCGTCATCGTCGATCTCGTCTTCGAAGACTTCGTCCGGTTCGCTGCTCGTCTCATCGGCGGGCTCGCTGGTCTCTTCGCTTGCCAGCTCGGCTTTGTCTTCGTCTTCCTCGTCGTCCGGACCGCTCATGAATCGTCCTGACACCTCAGCCGTGACCGATGGGTTCAGGCCGCTTTTTAGGCTTCGCGTATCGGGGTGTCAAGGCGCGTAGGGCGAACCTTTGCAAGCCATCTCCCGAGCGCGATCACTCGGCGGAAATCACGGGCCCGGGACGGAGTTCCGTGCGACTTCAACGTGCTTGCCCCGCCCCGCTGCCGGCCCGGGCTGTCCGCCCGGTACCGCGCCACCGATCAGGTTGGCGCGGAGCGCCGGCTCGAGCAGCTTCGGCGGCGCCAGACCCTGGTCCCGCTGGTTGCGAGCGGCAACGAAGTCGTCGATGGGCGTGTCCGGGCGCAGCATGACGTTGCTGCGGCGCGCTTCGTCCACGGTGACCGCGAACCGGTAACCGCGGCCACCCGGCGCGTAGTCGTGACACACCAGCATCCGGGTGGCACCCGGCAGGGCGTACAGCTTCTGCACCGAGCGGTATAGATCGACGGCATTGCCACCAGGGAAGTCGCAGCGTGCCGTGCCGTAGTCGGGCATGAACACCGTGTCGCCGACGAACACGAACCGGTCGAAGACGTAGCTGACGCAGGCGGCGGTATGGCCGGGCGTGTACATCACCCGTCCGCAGGCGTGACCAACGCAGATCCGCTCACCGTCCTCGAGCAGGCGGTCGAACTGGCGGCCGTCCGTGGGTATCGAGAGACCGTGCTCCGGTGCCAGCCGGGCCTGCACCTCACGAACGCCGGCGCCGATGGCGAGCTGGGCGCAGACCAGCCGCTCTTTGATGTAGCGTCCGGCGCTCAGGTGATCGGCGTGCACGTGGGTCTCGAGAATCCATTCCACGCCGTAGCCGTTCGCCGAAATCAGCTCGAGGATGGCGTCCGCCCCCACCGTGTCCATCCGGCCCGTGGCCGCGTCGTACCCGAGCACGGGGTCGATCACGGCGCAGCAACCGGTGCCCGGATTGGCGAGCACGTAACTCCATGAGAAGGTGCCAGCATCGAAGAACGGGTGGACGACGAGATTCACGACAGGGCTCGCAGGATTACCGATACGTCCGATACCTTAGTCGAGCCGGCGGGGGCGCCGGTCCCAAACTTGCCGAGCTACGGGGGCGGTTTTGCGATTTCGTCCCACGACACCCCGATCCGCAGGACGATTTATCCGCGGAGAGCGCCTCTATCGAGCATCTCTCACTCCGGCGCCGCGTTCAGCACGTCACCGACGATGTTGAACATCTCCGCGATGTCTGCCTTGTCCATGACGAACGCCGGGCCGAACTGCACCGTGTCCCCGCCGTAGCGCAGGTACAGGCCGCGCCGCCAGCACTCCATGCTCACCTCGTACGGACGCCGCGCCGGCTCTCCGGGATAAGCTTCGAGGGTGAGCGCCCCGGCGAACCCGAGGTTGCGGACGTCGGTGACGTGGGGATGGTTGGCCAGACCGTGCAGGCAGTCCTCGAAGAAGCCGGCCTTCTCGGCCACCAGGCGATCGAAGCGTTCGCGTTCGAACAGATCGAGTGCGGCCAGCCCCGCCGCGCACGCCAGCGGATGACCGGAGTAGGTGTAACCGTGGGGAAGCTCCACCAGGTACTCCGGCCCCCCCTGCTCCATGAACGTCTGATAGATGTCCTCCTTGACCACCACCGCCCCCAGCGGCACGGCGCCGTTGCTGAGCTGCTTGGCGAAGTTGGCAATATCGGGGGTCACGCCGAAGAAGTCGGCGCCGGTGGGCGCCCCGCAGCGCCCGAATCCGGTGATCACCTCGTCGAAGATCAGCAGGATGTCGTGCTCGTCGCAGATGCGCCTCAGCCGGTCGAGATAGCCCTTGGGCGGCGGGATCACACCGGCGGAGCCGGCGAACGGTTCGACGATCACGGCGGCGATGGTGGAGGCGTCGTGCAGGGCGACCAGCGCTTCCAGCTCGTCCGCCAGATGGGCCCCGTGCTCCGGCTGGCCCCGGCTGAAGCGATTCTCCGGCAGCAGAGTGTGCGACAGATGGTCGGTATCGCCCACCGAGCCGAAGAGCTTGCGGTTGCCGCCGATACCCCCGACGGACGTGCCGCCGAAGTTGACCCCGTGGTAACCCTTGGCCCGGCCGATGAGCCGGGTCTTGCCGGGCATGCCCTTCTGTCGCCAATAGCCTCGAGCGATCTTCAGCGCGGTGTCGGCGGCCTCGGACCCCGAATTGACCAGGAACACCCGGTCGAGGCCCGGCGGTGTGAGGTCTCGGATCCGGCTCGCGAGCTGGAACGCCTTGGGATGCCCTAACTGGAATGAAGGCGCGTAGTCGAGCTCCTGGGCCTGCTCAGCAATGGCCCGGGCGATCTCCGTGCGGTTGTGTCCGGCGCCGCAGCACCACAGGCCCGACAAGCCGTCCAGCACCCTGCGGCCGTCGATGGTGATGAAGTGCACACCCTCGGCGGCACGGATCAGCCGGGGATTAGCCTTGAACTCGCGATTGCCGGTGAACGGCATCCAGTAGCTGTCGAGATCGATTCCGTCGCTGGTCGCCATGCTGCCTCCGCTGCGGCTGGTCAGGACATTGTACGAACAACCCGCCTCGTGGCGTCACTCCCTCCGGCCACTGCGGAGCTTCAGAAAATCCACCGGCAACGCCGACTTCCCCTCCATCACCAGGTCCGCCAGCGCCTCGCCAATCGCCGGCGCGAACTTGAAGCCGTGGCCGGTGAACCCGCAGCCGAAGGCCACCCTGTCGTGGTGCGGATGCCGGTCGACGATGAAATGGCCGTCGGCACTGTTGGTGTACAAACAGACGTGGGTGCCGGTGGGCGTGTTGCCGAGCCCGCGCAGGAACGGCACCAGCGCCGACAGCACCGCCCGGAGCTCGCCCGGCCGCACCTCGCCCCGTGGCGCGTCCGGATCTGCCGGCTCTCCCGGGGCGTGATGGGCGACTTTGACTCCCACCCCTGCGGCCAGGCTGCCGGGCAGCGCCGGAAAGCCGTAGAACAGCCCTGCGCGGTCGGGCCGCTGCACCGCCCAGCAGGGGCAGCGGCCGAGGTCGAAGTCGTGCCCGCCCGGCTGTACCCAGAACAGGGGCTGCCGGGTGACCTCGAGCGGAACGCCGAGATCCTTCAGAACGCCGCCGCTCCAGCTTCCCACCGTCAGCACCAGACCGCCCGCGTGGTGGAGTGCCGTGTCCGTCGTCACCTCGACGCCGTCACCGGTGGCGCGCCAGGACACCAGCCGCTGGCCCACGGCGATGGTGGCCCCGTGGTCCAGTGCCCGTGCCACCTGGGCGCGAATCGCCCGTTCGCACAGCACGAATCCGGCGTCCGGCTCGAACAACGCCTGGTAGCCGTCCGGACAGCAGAAAGGCGGGAAACGGCGCGCCAGCTCATCGCCGGTGAGTGCCTCGAGCGCGAGGCCGTGAGCGGCCGCCGAGCGCCGGGAGCCGTCGACGAGCGCGCTGTCCGGCCGGCCGATGTAGACGGTACCGACGGTGTGCAGGAGCGCCTCGCCGGCGTCCGCCTCCAGCCCCCTCCAGCCGGCGTAGGCGCGCTCGAGCAGCAGGCACGTAGTCCGGATGCTCGAAATAGGCCTTGCGAACGAGGCGGGTATCGCCTCCGCTGGAGCCGTGGCCGTGGGGAACGCCGAACGGCTCGATGCCGAGGACGCGCACGCCCCGGCGAGCGAGATGATCGAGGGCAGCGGAGCCCATGGCCCCGAGGCCGGCGACGATGACGTCGAAGTTCGGCACGGCTCCACAGGCAATCGACAGCGTCCTCGCGTATTCTGCGGCCAAACCGCGCGCGAGTGCCACATGCCCGAGCCGCCCACGCACGAGTCGGCCGAGAAACGAGCCGGCCGGAGAGACAAAGCCCGCCAGCCTGCTGGACGTTGTCGCCACCATCGGCATCACCGTCGCCCTGCTGGGACTATCGGTGGCCCTGTTCGGCAGCGATTCGTCGAGCGGCGCCAACCAGATCGCTCTGGTGATCGGCGCGGTCATCGCCACTGCAGTCGGGATCAGGAACGGACACCGCTGGGTCGACATCGAGCGCAACATCGTCGGCGGCATCGCCACCGCCCTGCCCGCCATCCTCATCCTGTTCTCGGTCGGCAGCCTCATCGGTGTGTGGATGCTCTCCGGCACCGTGCCCACCATGATCTACTATGGTCTGCTGCTCCTCGACCCGTCGGTGTTCTTCCCCGCCACCTGCCTGCTGTGCGCCATCGTCTCACTGGCCATCGGCAGCTCGTGGACGGTGGCGGGCACGGTGGGCGTGGCGCTGATCGGGGTCGCCGGCGCGCTGGGGCTGTCGTTGCCGATCGCCGCCGGCGCGGTGGTCTCCGGCGCCTACTTCGGCGACAAGATGTCACCCCTCTCCGATACCACGAACCTGGCTCCGGCGGTAACCGGCATCGACATCTTCACCCACATACGCCACATGGTCTGGACCACCGCACCCAGCTTCCTGTTCGCGTTGGCGGCGTTCGCCGTGGTGGGGTGGTTTCAGCCTGCGGAGCAGGCAGCGGGCGGGCTGGGCGCAACGCTCGACCTGCTGCAGCAGGATTTCCGAATCGGCCCGCTGATGTTGCTGCCGGTGGTGCTGGTGGTGTATCTGGCAGCGCGCCAGGTGCCGGCTGTCGCTTCCATTCTGGCCGGCGTCGCTCTCGGCGCGGTGATGGCTCTGCTGTTTCAACGGCCGTTGATCCTGGGCCTCGCCGGTGGCCAAGGCTCCCCGGCAAACGAGGGCGCCGCGGCTCTGGTTAAAGGCGTATGGCAGGTGCTGTTCGCCGGCTACAGCGCCCACACCGGCAACGCCAATCTGGATTCCCTGCTCTCGCGCGGCGGCATGAGCTCGATGCTGAACACGGTGTGGCTGATCATCACCGCCATGAGCTTCGGCTCCGCCATGGAGAAGGCCGGGGTGCTGGAACGGCTGGTGCGTGCGCTGCTGACCTTCGCGCGCGGCACCGGCGGGTTGATCGCCACCACGGTAGCCACCTGCATCGGCGTCAACGCGCTGGCGGCGGATCAGTATATGTCCATCGTCATCACCGGCCGCATGTACCGGGACGAGTACCAGGCACGGGGCCTGCACCCGAAGAACCTGTCCCGGGTGCTGGAAGACTCCGGCACGATCACCTCGCCGCTGGTGCCGTGGAACACGTGCGGCGCGTATATGGCGGCCGCCCTCGGCGTACCCACCTTCGCCTATCTGCCGTTCTGCTTCTTCAACCTGGTGAACCCGTTCGTCTCGGTGGCGTACGGCTACGGAAACATCAAGATCGAGCGGCTGGCAACCGCAGACGAGGACGTGACGGAGCAGGGGATGGCTCGCGGCGCTCGGCCCGAAGATCGCGACCAGGCGATCGCTCCCAGCCCGGGCGCTCGCTCCCGGACCGGCTGAGCGCTGACCACGCCGGGCTGCCGTCAGTGTGCCTCGGCGGTGGGGTGCATCATCGTCCAACGCAGGATATCGCCGGCGCGAACCAGCCCAACCACCTTGCCGTCGCGGACCACCAGCAGCGGATCGTCACCGGCACCGCCGAGGCGTTTCAGTGCCGTGGTCGCCATCTCGCCGGCATCGAGGGTGCGGCGCTCGTCCATGGGCGTGACGATGTCGCCCACCCGGCGCTGGCCGCGGTCGCGCGGGTCCATGCCGGCCACTTCCGAGAAGGTGACGGTGCCGACGAACCGGCCGCCGTCGGTCACCGGCCAGAGCTGCTGGCTGCTGCGCAACAGATAGTCCTCGACGAATCGATCGAGGGTGGTGTCCGACGGCACCGTCTCGAAACGCGTTCGCATGACGTCACCGAGACGCACCGAGCGCAGGCTCCGTTCGGTGATCATCTGGGTGTAGCTGGCGCGCGCGATGTGGGTCAGGAACCAGCCGATCAGCACCATCCACAGACCGCCCAGGTTGCGGGTGGCGAAGATGCTCCAGAACCCGTAGACGATGATCAGCCAGCCCACCAGCCGGCCGGCATCGGAGGCGACTCGGGTGGCGCGCAGCGGATCGCCGGTCATCCACCACACCACGGCGCGGAACACCCGCCCGCCGTCGAGGGGGAAGCCCGGCACCATGTTGAAGACAGCGAGCATGATGTTCACCGAGCCGAGCCACAGGCAGGCGGTGGTGGCTGCCGACATTGCGGACATGGCCGCCTGGGGGTCCGTGGTGAGCTGGCCCGCGGCGCCTCGGCCCATGGCAGTCGTGGCGATCCAGGTGAACATCACGCCGAGAGCCAGGCTCATCAGCGGCCCCACCACGGCGATGGCGAATTCTTCTTTCGGGGTGCGCGCTTCCGCTTCGATCTCCGCCATGCCGCCGAACAGGAACAGAGTGATGCGCGGCACGTTGATCCCGTAGTGCCGAGCCATCAGCGAGTGCGACATTTCATGGGCCAGCAACGAGGCGAAGAAGATGACACCTGCCGCCAGGGCGGTGATCCAGGTGGTGGCCGCCGACCAGCCGGGATGCCATTGCGGGAACAGCCCGGCCCCCAGGCTGTAGACGATCAGCGCGAAGATGATGAGCACGCTCCAGTCGAGGCGGATCTCGATACCGAACAGGCTGAACAGCCTGAGGCCGGAACGCTCGGCGCCTCCGAGCTTGACGTCAGTCATGGCGCTACTCCCGTGGACGTTGCCGGATACCTGTCACGGCCGGTTTCTCTCGCCCGGCCCTCGGTGGGCAGCATACCGGATGACACGGCCGGCGGCATGCCGCCCCGGGGCGGTCAGCCGTTCAGCGCCAGCGCCTCTCGAAGGCCGATCAGAATCAGCTCCGGCACCACGGCGTCGAACAGTTCCTCCTGGTCGAACAGATGAGAGAAACCGCCGGTGCCGATCACCACGGGGGCATCGTCGGGAAAGGCCTCCGCAGTCATCCGCGTCACCAGCTCTCGCACCATGCCGACGTTGCCCCAGTACAGGCCGTTCTGGATGCTCTCGACGGTGCTCCGGCCAATGGCGCCGGTGACCGGAATGATCTCGACGGACGGCAACTTCGCCGTCTTCTCCACCAGAGCCTCCAGCGCCAGCCGCACTCCCGGCAGGATGTTGCCGCCGAGGAACTCGCCGCTCCTGGTGATGGCCGTGAGGGTAGTGGCCGTGCCGAAGTCGACGACGATCAGGTTACGGTCGGGAAACAGCTTGATCGCTCCGATGGCGTCCGCCACTCGATCCGCGCCGACTTCCCGCGGGTCCTTGGTGACCACCTTGAGCCCGGTGCGGATGCCGGGCCGCAGCACCATGGGCTCGATCCGGAAGTACTTCTGACAGCACGAGCGCAGCGAGTGCAGCATGTCCGGCACTACCGAGCTCAAGCCGATACGGTCGATGCGCTTCGGCTCGACGCCGTTCTCGCGCAGGGCCACCAACAGGAACACGCCGAGCTCGTCGGACGACGCACGCGCCGCGCTGGTGCGGCGGAACTGGCACACCAGACTGTCGCCGTCGTAGACACCGCAGTAGAGCTGGCTGTTGCCGACGTCGAGACACAGAATCATGACAGCGCCACGTTGTCGATCAGCCGCACGTCGCGTTCGCGCCCGTGCACGATCACCGCGCCGAACCGGCGCCCGCCGCGGGTTTCCACGTAGTCCACGGCGAAGCCGGCGCGCTCGAGCGCGCGGTGCACGTCGGCGTCGCAGGCCTCGGCGCGGAGCAGACAGTGGAATCTCGGTGCCACGGCGCGGCCGTCCGACTCCAGCAGCGCGTTGCGCGAGCTCAGCGCCAGCCCGTCCGCTTCGCGCACGGTGCGGCAGGGAACGATCTCGGTGTCCAGAAAAAACGCCTCGGCCATACCGCGGATCAGCTCGTACTGCTGGTAGTCCTTCTCGCCGAAATAGGCGCGGTCGGGACGCACCAGATTCAGCAGCTTCATCACTACCGTGAGCACGCCGGCGAAATGCCCGGGACGGTGCGCGCCGCAGAGCTCCCGACTGAACGCCGTTTCCTCCACCCGATAGCGGAACGCGTCCGGATACAGCGACTGGTAGTCGGGCGTGATGACGGCGTCGACGCCGAGCTCGCGCGCCATGGCCAGATCGGCGTCCAGGGTACGGGGATACGCGGCGAGGTCGTTCCCGTTGTCGAACTGGGTAGGATTCAGGTACACGGACAGCACGGTGATGTCGCACTCCTGTCTGCTGCGCTCGATGAGCGAAGCGTGACCGCGGTGCAGTGCGCCCATGGTGGGCACGAAGCCGATACTGCCGGTCATGTGTCGGCGGGCATCCCGCCACGCCTCCAGACGCTCGTAGATCTTCATGCGTACGACTCGGCCTTGCCGGGGAACGCGCCTTGCTGAACGTCTGCATGGAAGCGGTTCACGGCCTGCTGGATGGTGCCGAAGCCATCGGCGTAGTGGCGCAGGAAGCGCGGCTTGAACTGCGGATTGGTGCCGAGCATGTCCTGCAGCACAAGCACCTGACCGTCGGTGTGCGCACCGGCGCCGATGCCGATGGTCGGAATCGGAATCGAGGCGCTGACGCAGCGGGCAACGGCTGCCGGCACGCACTCGAGCACCACCGCGAAACAGCCGGCGTCGGCCAGTCGCCGGGCGGATTCCACCAGCGCCTTGCCGGCCGCTTCTCCGCGCGCCTGCACCTTGTGGCCGCCGAAGCCGTGCACCGACTGCGGGGTCAGGCCGAGATGGCCCATGACCGGCACTCCGGACTCGACGATGTGAGCCATGAGGTCGAGCTGCCCGGCTTCGCCCTCGATCTTCACCGCGCCGGCACCCGCCTGCATCAGCGCCTGCACCGCGTCCATGGCGGACGCGAGGCCCTTGCGCACGGACAGGAACGGCATGTCGCTGACGATGAATTTATGCGGTGCACCGCGGGCCACGGCCCGGGTATGCAGCGCCATCAGATCCACGTCCGCATGGACGGTGGAGTCGAAGCCGTGCATCACCATGGCCAAGCTGTCGCCCACCAGCAGGCAATCGACCTCAGTGCGCGCCAGCAACTGGGCGGACCAGAAGTCGTAGCACGTGACCATCGAGATTTTCCGGCCGGCGTGCTTGGTGGCGGCGAAGTCGAGTACGTTCAGGGCTTTCCCCATGGTTAATCCTCCATGGGCAAGCGGACTGCGGCGGGAAGGGGGAAGGAGCAAGGGTCGACGGTCGCGCTTGGGCGGCCACCGCGGCGGCGAGACGCCAGCCGGCTACACGAGGGAGCGTCGCACTCGGGTACCTGTCCACCTTCCGGGATCAAGTCCACCTGCCTGGTTCACATCACGTTGTGTCGTCCTGCGCGCACCGCGGTGCGCACCCGGTCTGTCTCCTGTGGGATGACAGCCGCGGTGGCCACGCTACGACAACGCGGCGTGAAAGTCCATGCTCGGAGCTCGTCACGTTCGCTAGCCCAGCGGAGCGCAAGCGGGAGAGGCTTCGCAGCTTGCCCAAGCGCGTCCGCTAGCGCCCCCCAGTGGCTTCGAGTGCCTCCAACAACGCGTCCCAGAGCTCGTCCAGCCAATCCAGGTGCTCGGGCTTCATCAGACACGATCGCAGGCAGGTGACGGGGTCGTCGCCGGGTGACACCGCCTGGGGCCAGTGCCGGGCGGCGAGAGCCGGGTTCAGGCGGATCAGCGCGAGATGGAGGTTGCGCGCCGCGGCGGCGTGGAACAACCGCTCCGAGCGGGCGCTGATCGCCCGTGCCGTCGGCGCCGCCGGCGCCCAGACCACGATGTCGAGATCGGGAGGCGCCAGGGTGAGAAATCCCGGGTGAGCCTCGAGGCGCCGATGCAGGGCCTTGCCCGCCTGCAGACAACGGTCCAGATCGGCGGCGAACTCGCCGCCGGGCACCGGTGGCAGCAGACGCTGAGTGGCCCACAGTGCGACGGCGGCCGCCCCGGCCCGGGAGCACTCCAGGCTGATCTCGCCGAGGTGCAGGTCGGCGCTGGTGAAGTACGTGTACGGGGAGTCGTGCTGGTAGAAGCGCCCCACCGACGGATCGCGGAACAACACCGCACCGCAGCCGTAGGGCTGCAGGCCATGCTTGTGCGGATCGATCACCAGCGAGTCGACGGTGGCGAGCGCAGCATAAGCGGGCCGGCAGTCGTCGCAGAGGCTCTCTGCCAGCGTGAAGTAGCCGCCGTACGCGGCGTCCACGTGCAGCCGGAACCCGTAGCGCGCCCGGAGCGCCACCAGCGCGGCCACCGGATCCACGGCTCCGAGCCCGGTGGTGCCGACGGTGGCCACCACCGTCGCAACCCCACCTGCCGCCAGACGCGACTCGAGAGCGGCGAGGTCGAGCCGGCCCTGTCGGTCCACGGCCACGGCCTCGAAGGGCACCCCGAGCACCCCGCAAAGCCGCCTGTGGGTGTAATGCGCTTCGGCGGAAGCCAGCACCGTCCCGCCCGGGGCAAGACGGGCCGCCACCCACAGGGCTTCCAGATTGGCCACGGTGCCGCCGCTCGTCAGATGGCCGAGATGGCTGTGCCATCCCGCCATCGCCGCCAGCGCGGCCACGGCTTCCTTCTCCATGGCCGAGCTGGCGCGGCCGCCATCAAGGGCATGGTTGTTCGGGTTGACCAGCATGGCCAGCGCGTAGGCGAGACGCGCGACCGGGTGGGGGGGCTTCAGCATCTGCCCCGCGTAGCGGGGATGAAAGTAGGGAAAATTGTCACCGAGCCGCTCGGCGGTTTCGAGCAGCACCGCGGTGAGCGCTTGCTCGCGCGCCGCCCCGCGGGGCGCCGCCGGGAGGTCGGCGAAGGCGTCGCCGAGGCGGCGGGCGGCTGCCTCGAGCACGGCCAGTTCCGTGCTGTCCCAGCCCGGCACGGCATGACTCACGTCACTCTCCGCCGTCCACGGCGTTGCCCCAGCTGTCCGCGAACGCGAGCTTCGCCACCGGCCGCCGGGAGATCGGCCCGTGACCCCGAAGGACCGGATACCCGATGGGCACGAACGCGCACGTGTACCAGCCGTCGGGAACAGCGAGCAGATCGCGCACCTCCGCCTCGCGGTAGCAGAGCAATGTCGTCAGGGTGCAACCGATTCCCTCGGCGCGGCATGCCAGCATCGCGTTCTGCACGGCGGGATAGACCGAGCCGCCGCCGACCACGCTGGGACGGCCGAGATCGGCATCGGTGATGGCCATGGTGGCGGGATTGAAACAGAACACGAGCACCACGGGCGCCTCGCCGAAATGCCCGCCGAGGTGATCGGCCGCCGCCAGGGCGCGCGTCCGCGCCGCGAGGGCGTCGCCGGAGAGGCCATCGAGCGCGCGATGCGCAGCCTCGGCGTAGCGCGCCCACTCCATTCGGTAAAGATCGCCCAGTACCCGGCGCTTCACCGGGTCGTGAACCACGACCACCCGCCACGGCTGCACGTTGCCGCCGCTTGGAGCCCAGGCCGCGGCCTGCAGGATGCGCCGCAGCACCTCGTCCGGGATCGGATCGGGCCTCAGTCGCCGCACCGCCCGCAGGGTGCTCATCGCCTCGTACAGTTCGGTGGTCATCGGTGCCTCCCAGAATGAGGGGAGCGTAATGGCCTGGCGGCACCGGCGGCAAGGAGCGGATGCGGCACGTGCTACGCGCGCACTACGTGTGGATCGGCTCCACCCCCGCAGCGCCGTAGCAGGCGATGCCGGAGCCACGCTTGGCCACGTACATGGCCTGGTCGGCGCAGGTGATCAGCGACTCCATGGTCTCGCATTCGGGAAACCGGGCGACACCGATGCTCGGCCGCAGCCGAATCGCGTGCGGCCCGACGACCAGTGGCTGGTCGAACGCCGCCCGGATCCGCCTGGCCGTCTCCAGGCCCGCGTCACCGGTCACCGCCTCCAGCAGCATGACGAACTCGTCGCCTCCGAGCCGGGCGAGGCTGTCGCCGCGGCGCAGGGTCTGGGCGCAGCGTTCGCGAAACGCTCTGAGCACCGCGTCCCCCACCGCGTGGCCGAGGTTGTCGTTGATCTGCTTGAACCCGTCGAGATCGCTGTACAGCAACGCGAGGCGGCGCTCGTGGCGTTTGGCGCGCGCCAGCACCTGGTTACCAATGGCGAAGAATGCGCGACGGTTCAAGGCTCCGGTGAGGGTATCCTTCAAAGCCAGGGACCTGAGCCGGGCGTTGGCCTGGCCCAGCTCGCCGAGCGTGGTCTTCAGCCGGATGTCCAGCCGCTTACGCTCCATGGCGTGTTGAATGGCACGCACCAGGCGAGCGCCGTTGGTCTCCCGCTTCACCAGGTAGTCCTGAGCGCCGAGCCGCAGCATGTGCTCGCTCACCTGCGACTCCGCCTCGTTCGACACCACGATCAGCGGAATCATCGGGCAGGCCTTCACCGCCGCCGCCACGGCTTCGCTGCCCGCCTCTCCCGACCGCCAGTCGAGAAGCACCGCGTCGTAATCGTTGAATCGGGTGACGTCGCGCAGCAGCGCCGGCGAATCGCATAGGGCGACTTCGGAGACTTGCGGGGCGACGCGGTGGATGCGGTTCTTGAGGGCAGCCGCAGCGCCACCGACGGTGGCGCTGCCACCGACGGCCGTCACCACAATGCGTAGGTTCCCTTGTTTACTCACTGCTCGGGTGGGACTGCTACGGAGGTGCTGAGTTTCACCCAAGCGGCTCTGCGCCTTTGAGGCGCCGTTCACACATTCAGCCGCGGCGAGACTTCCGCCACGAAACGAAGGTTGCCACGGCCACAAAACGGTAAATTTTACCGCCGGACCTTGTCAGTGTCGGGATCCCACCCAACGCTGCCAGAGGCGGCTCGCCTGCTGATTGTCCGGATCGAAGCCGAACACCTCTTCGAGCGTGTTTCGCGCCTCGTAGTCGAGGCTGCTGTCGTGGGCTCGGGTCGCGGCCTCGATCAACCGAGCGGAGCATTCCTCGAGCATGTTGCGCGCCTGGACGTCGTCCGGATCGTCCGCCAGCACGCGTTTCAGGTAGGCGACGGCGTTGTCTTCCGGCGGAAACGTGATGTATCCGTCGTCCAGCAGCTTGCGCGCCCGGGACAACCGCCAGTCGGGCACGGCGGCGGGCGTGGCGCCTGCTGCGTTTGCCCGAGCAGGCGGCGCAGAAGCGACTGCCTTCTCATCTGCCGGGGCCGGTGCCGTCATTGCGGCCCCGTCGGACGCCGTCCCGGCGGCCGGCGGCAGCGTCGCTGGCGCGGATCGCTCGGCACCGGGCGACGCGCCGGCCAGCGCTGTCGTGTCGGCCGAAGCATCCTGCGACGGCGCCGGCGGGGTGCCGGCGGTCTCGTCAGCGGCCGCACCGCCCAGGGCAGCAGGCGCCGAATCCGACGCCGAGGCTGGCGCCAAGTTTGACGTTGCCGGGTCGACAGGGTTGGCGGCTGGTCGCTTGGGCGAACCGGTCCGAGCGGCTCGCGCCGGCATCTCGGCCGATGCGGCTGCGCCCGCAGACGGTGTGCCCTCATCAGCCGCGCTGCCGGGCAGCAACCGGCGCTCGAGCGCCTTCGCGCGCTGGCCCAGAGCCTCGATCAACGGCGTCGGATCACCGGCAGCCGCTCGGTCCTGACGGCTCATGGTATAGAAAGCGGCCGCCGCACCTACCACCACGGCGAGCAACGCCACCGATGCCGTGAGCAGCAGATTTCCCAGCCGCCGCCTGTGTCGGCCGCGCCGGCGGCCGGGACGCCGCGCCTCGGTCATCGCCCTGCCGCCGATGTGCTCTCGGGGTCCTGCGGCCGGCCAGGCGGTCGGGGGAACGTGCCCGTAGCCACCTGCGGCCGGCGATATTCCTCCCGCGGGATCCGCTCGGGGCCCTAGGGCCTCCTCGGCCGCACCGATGCCCGGCTCACCATGCCGCGGCTGCGCCACGGGCGCCTGCTCCACCGGAGCTGGTTCGACTTGCCCAGCCCCCTCGGAACCCGTCCCGCCGGATACGGCCCCGCCGGAAACCCCAAGATCGCCCCGCCGCACCGCTGTCAACGCTTCTTCCCAACCGGGCCCGACCAGATCCTCCGGCCGGTCCGGCACCCGCCGGGGCACCACCTCGACCAGAGGACCGGCGTCCGCCGGCATTTGCGTGTCCTGGCTGACGTGCAGAACGTTGTGAGGCAACTGCAACGTGCTGCCGGCGGTGAGCCCGTGCTTCACCAGCACGGCTTCATCCACCAGCAGAGACTTGTCGCGCCGGGCGACCGTCATCAGCGGGGCCCCTTCGCCGCTCAGGTCGAAGCGGATCCACTGATGGGCGGGGTCCGGATCGTTGAAGGCCAGAGCACCGGCCTCGCTCTCGCCGACGGTCAGCCCCGGCGCGATACGCACGGCCGAAGATCCCCCTGCCGCGACCACATACCATTGCGGCGCGGCCGCCGACGCGTCCTGGTTCTGCGGCACTTGTGCCGATGGCGCGCGGCCGGCAGACATCAAGCCACCCTGCTGTCCTCGAGTCGCGCCATGATCGCTCCCACCGACCCCAGGTTGCAAATCACCGGCCACTCGGACTTCCGCGTCGTCGGTTCACTGAAGACAAGCCCCTTGAGCACCTGGTTCGTGATCCATTCTCCCTGGTGTCGAAGCACCTTCGCGTACGTCGACGTTCGCAGACGAGGACCATACGTGGACAAGGACGCCCTTCGGCGCGCCGTGACGCGATTGCAAGGGTTCTGCCCTTCGCGGGGTTGCTTTACCATGCTGGGCAACGAGGCAGCAACACGGGAGCTTCGTGATGCCCGATCTGGAATACGGACACTTCATTGCCGGCAGCCGGGTGGCTGGAGAGAGCGGCCGGTTCGGCGATGTCTACAATCCCTCGCTTGGCCGGGTGAAGGCGCGGGTGGCGCTGGCCGGTGCGGCCGAGGTGGACCGGGCGGTGGCGGCAGCCGCGGCGGCGCAGCCGGGCTGGGGGGCGGTGAATCCGCAACGCCGCGCACGGGTCATGTTCCGCTTCAAGGAGCTGCTGGAAGCTCACATGGACGAGCTGGCGCGGCTGCTGTCGGAGGAGCACGGCAAGGTGCTGGCCGACTCCCGGGGCGACGTGCAGCGGGGGCTCGAGGTGATCGAGTTCGCCTGCGGCATACCGCACCTGCTGAAGGGCGACTACACCGAGGGGGCGGGGCCCGGCATCGACGTCTACAGCATGCGGCAGCCGCTCGGGGTGGCCGTCGGCATCACGCCGTTCAACTTCCCGGCCATGATCCCCATGTGGATGTTCGGGGTGGCCATCGCCTGCGGCAACAGCTTCATTCTGAAGCCATCGGAGAAGGACCCTGGGGTGCCGATGCGGCTGGCGGAGCTGTTCATGGAAGCCGGCGCGCCCGAGGGCGTGCTCAACGTGGTGAACGGTGACAAGGAGTGCGTGGACGCGCTTCTCGCCCATCCGCAGATTCAGGCGGTCAGCTTCGTCGGCTCGTCGGACATCGCCCAGTACGTGTACGCCCACGGCACCGCCAACGGCAAACGCGTGCAGGCCATGGGTGGTGCGAAGAACCACGGCGTGGTGCTGCCGGATGCCGACTTCGCTCAGGCCGCGGCGGACATCGTCGGGGCCGCCTACGGCTCGGCCGGCGAGCGCTGCATGGCGCTGCCCGTGGCGGTGGCCGTGGGCAAGGACACGGGTGCGCGGCTGATCGATCATCTGCTGCCGCGCGTCGAGTCGCTCCGGATCGGCATTGCCACCGATCCCGAGGCCGATTACGGCCCGCTGGTCACCGCCGCCCATCGCCAGCGCGTCGAGCGTCTCATCGAGACTGCCGCGGACGAAGGCGCGGAGCTGGTCGTCGACGGCCGCGGCTTCGAGCTGCAGGGCTACGAGCAGGGGTTCTTCATGGGGCCCACTCTGCTCGACCGGGTGACGCCGGACATGACGACCTATCGTGAGGAGATTTTCGGCCCGGTCCTGCAGGTCATGCACGCCGACACGGTGGAAGAAGCCGTGCGCCTGCCGTCGGAGCATCAGTACGGCAACGGTGTAGCGATCTTCACCCGCAACGGTCAGGCGGCCCGGGAATTCGCCAAGCGTGTGAACGTGGGCATGGTCGGCATCAACGTGCCGATCCCGGTGCCGGTCTCCTATCACACCTTCGGCGGCTGGAAGCGTTCGGCGTTCGGCGACACCAACCAGTACGGCACCGAGGGCGTGCGGTTCTACACCCGCATCAAGACGGTGACCCAGCGCTGGCCCGAAGGCCAGCAGCCGGAGCAGAGCTTCGTCATCCCCACCATGTAGGAGCGGCCTTCAGCCGGAAACCGCCCGAGCGGCCGCTGGAGCAGAGCGATATGGACACCCGCCTCAGCGAAGAGCAGCAGGCCATCGTCGACATGGCGTCGAAGTTTACGGCGGACGAGATCACGCCCCATGCCGCCCGCTGGGACGCCGAGCACATATGCCCTCGTGACACCCTGCGCAAGGCCGGTGAGCTCGGCTTCGGCGCCATCTATCTGCCGGAGGCCGACGGTGGAACCGGCCTGACCCGGGTCGAAGCGGCGCTGATCATGGAGGCCATGGCCTACGGCTGTCCGTCCACGTCGGCGTTCGTGTCGATTCACAACATGGCGACCTGGATGATCTCCCGCTTCGGCGCCGAGTCGGTGAAGCGGCGGTTTCTGCCGCGGCTGGTGGAGATGCGGGAGATGGCCAGCTACTGCCTCACCGAGCCCGGCTCCGGGTCCGATGCCGCTGCGCTGAAGACCCGCGCGGTGCGCGACGGCGACGACTACGTGCTGAACGGCAGCAAGGCGTTCATCTCCGGCGCCGGCGACAACGAGGTTTACGTGTGCATGGTGCGCACCGGCGATCCGGGACATCGGGGCATCTCCTGCATCGTGGTGGAGAAAGACACGCCGGGGGTCAGCTTCGGGGCACCCGAACGGAAGATGGGCTGGCACTCCCAGCGGACTGCCATGGTGACCTTCGAGGACGCCCGAGTGCCGGTGGAGAACCTCGTAGGCGACGAGGGGCAGGGCTTTGCGATCGCCATGGCGGGTCTCGACGGCGGCCGGCTGAACATTGGCGCCTGCTCGCTCGGCGGCGCCCAGCGCTGCTTCGACGAAGCCCTCGGCTACGTCGCCGAACGCCAGCAGTTCGGCCGCAGCATCGCCGCCTTCCAGAACACCCAGTTCATGCTGGCGAACATGGCCACCGAGCTGGAGGCGGCCCGCGCCCTGCTCTACAAGGCTGCGCAGAAGGTAAGCGAGGAGGCTGCCGACCGAACCCAGTACACGGCCATGGCCAAGCTGAAGGCCACCGAAGCCGCCTCCCAGATCGCCAACGACGCCCTGCAGCTCCACGGCGGCTACGGCTACCTGATGGACTACCCCATCGAGCGCATCGTCCGTGACCTCCGGGTGCACGAGATCCTCGAAGGCACCAGCCAGATCATGCGCATGGTGATCGGCCGAAAGCTCGTCGGCTGACGGTGGTGGCAGCGAACGTCTGACAGCTGTGGGAGCGACCTCCCGGTCGCGACTGCTTTGATTGAAGATCGCGACCGGGAGGTCGCTCCCACAAGGTCGCTCCCACAAGGTCGCTCCCACAAGGGCGCTCCCCCACAAGGGCGCTCCCACAAGGGCGTCAGGCCGGCGGATAGGCCGAGCCGCCGTCGATCTTCAGCACCGCGCCGGTGGTGTAGCTCGAGGCAGCGCTCGCGAAGTAGAGCGCGGCGCCGACGATCTCGTCCGGTCGGCCGCCGCGGCGAAGCGGGATACCGACGCGGGCGCGTTCCTCGAACGCCTTCATGTCCCACGCTTTGCTGATGTCCGTGAGAAACGGTCCGGGCATGATGCAGTTGACCCGGACCTTCGGTGCGTAGGCCCGGGCGAGGCCCAGCGTCAGCGCGTTGAGCCCCGCCTTGGCCATCCCATACGGCAGCTCGCTGGGCGTCGGCTGTACGGCGGCGATGCTGCTGACGTTGATGATCGAGCCACCCTCGCCCGCCGCCATGCGCTCACCGATCAGGCTCGACAGGCGGAACGGGCCGCGCAGGTTGACCCCGAGCACCTTGTCGTACAGCGCTTCCGTCACCGCAGTGAGTGACTCGTACAGGGGTGACATTCCGGCGTTGTTGACGAGCACGTCCACGCGCCCGAATGTGTCGTACGCCAGACCGGCGAGGCGGTCACCGTCTTCCCAGTTGCCTGCATGGTATGCGGCGCCGACGCACCGCCGTCCGGTCTCGTCGGCGATCTGCTGCGCCGCGGCGTCGCAGGCGTCCTGCTTACGGCTGGCGATGACCAGGTCGGCGCCCGCCGCTGCGAACGCCCGCGCCATTTCCAGCCCCAGGCCGCGGCTCCCGCCAGTGACGACGGCGACCTTGCCCGACAGATCGAACTCCCGGGTCGCGGAATTCTGTGTGCTCATGCGGAACCTCCCAGCTCGCGATAACGCTTCAGCGCCTGATCGATGTAGGTGATGGCGTGGTCGGATTGCCCCCAGCCACGCACGTTGACCCATTTGTTAGGCTCCAGATCCTTGTAGTGTCTGAAGAAGTGCTCGATGGTGTGCACCAGGCCCTCGGGCAGGTCACTGGCCGCCCGCACGTGGTCGTAGTTGCGGGAGACCTTGAAAACAGGCACCGCGACGATCTTCGCGTCGTCGCCCGCTTCGTCTTCCATTTCCAGCACGCCCACCGGCCGGCAGGTGATCACCGTGCCGGCGATCAACGGATAGGGCGTCACCACCATCACGTCCAGGGGATCACCGTCCTCCGCCAGCGACTCCGGCACGTAGCCGTAATTGCACGGATAGAACATGGAGGTGGTCATGAACCGGTCCACCCAGACGGCGCCGGTCGCCTTGTCCACCTCGTACTTCACCGGCCCGGTGTGGGCGGGGATCTCCACGACCACGTTGATCTCCGCCGGCGCCTTGTCGCCCGGGCCTACTTCTTTGAGACTCATGCAGACGTTCCTCCATCCATGACCAGTAACGAGCCGTTGCAATACGTGGCGAGCGCCAGGAAATACATGGCGTCCGCCGCTTCCTCCGGAGTGCCCATCCGCCCGAGCGGGCAGAGCTGAACCGCGCTGTCAGGATCGGCCAGCGTGGCCTCGAACGTCTTCCGGTACGGCTCGATCATCCCGGTATCGACGACGCCGGGCGCGAGACAGTTGCAGCGGATCTGTCCGGGGCCGTATGTCCTGGCGATGGAGCGGGTGAGATTGATCACTCCCGCCTTGGCCGCCGAATAGGCGTGTGCATCACTCATGCCGCGCGTGCCGCCGACCGACGAGACATTGACGATGCTGCCGGCGCCGCGCCGCTCGAGCTCCGGCAACGCGTAGTGACACATCAGGTGCACGGACTCCAGGTTGATGCGCACCACGTCTCGCCACGCCTGCGCCGGCGCGTCGGCGGTGGCCGCCATGCTGCCCGGCACCACCTGCTCGTAGGCCCAGCCGACACTGGCGTTGTTGATCAGCACGTCGAGGCCGCCGAACGCATCGACGGCGAACGTCACCGCCTGCCGCGCACCCGCTTCGGTGGCTACGTCGGCGACCAGGTAGCGGCCCTCCCCGCCGGCCTCCGCCACGGCATCCGCCAGGGTGGCCTCGGTGCGGCCCACCGCAACCACCCTCGCCCCCGCAGCGGCGAAGCGGACGAGGGCGGCCCGACCCATGCCGGTGCCAGCGCCGGTGATCAGCACCACTTTGTTCCGCGGGTCATCCATTGCGTCTCCTAGTTGACGTTGCGTTCCATGCCTTCCCAGTAGGGCTTGCGAAGCTCCCGTTTGAGGATCTTGCCGGACGGGTTTCGCGGCAGCTCGGCCACGAAGTCGATGCTCTTCGGCAGCTTGTATCCGGCGATGCGCTGACGGGCGAACGCGATAAGATCGTCCGCGATAAGATCGTCCGCGATGGGAGATCGTCGGCGTCGGCCGCCGCGCCGGGAGCCAGCACCACCACGGCCTTCACGGCCTCACCCCAGCGCTCGTCGGGCACGCCGATCACCGCCACGTCGGCCACCGCCGGATGACCGAACAGGGCGTTCTCGACCTCGGCGGGATAGATGTTCTCGGCGCCCGACACGATCATGTCCTTGACGCGGTCATGCACGTAGACGTAGCCATCGTCGTCGAGATAACCCGCGTCTCCCGTGTGCACCCAGCCGTCCACCAGGGTAGACGCCGTGGCTTCCGGCAGATTCCAGTAGCCGAGCATGTTCACCGGCGAGTCGATGCAGATCTCGCCCACCTGCCGGGGAGGCAGCTCGCGGCCCTCGGGGTCCACCACCTTGACCCGCACGCCCGGGAACGGTTTGCCCGCCGAACGCATGCGCTCGTTGCCGGTCACCTGGTGATCCTCGGGAGGAAGATAGGTGGCCGAGCCGGTGGTCTCAGTCATACCGTAGAGCTGGACGAAGCCGCACTGGAACAGGTCGATGGCCTCGCGAAGCAGATCCAGCGGGATGGGCGAGGCGCCGTAGCAGATGAACTTCAGCGACGAGTAGTCCACCTCCCTGGCCCGCGGATGCTGCAGCACCATGCGGATGGCCGCGGGCACCAGAAACAGCTTGGTGATGCGGTGCGCGGCGATCATGTCGAGAGTGACACCTGGATCGAACTCGGAGATCACCACGTTGCGGGCGCCGGGCCTGAGCCCCATCAGTCCCCAGCCCACCCCGCCGATGTGAAAGCCAGGCATGGCCATCAGGTTGGTGTCGTCATCGGTCCAGCGATTGAACGCCATGTCGTCCGCCGGCGGCTGGCGCCAGAGGTCGAAGAAGCAGCGGTGCATGAGCTGAACACCTTTGGGGTGACCGGTGGTGCCGCTTGTGTACATCTGCACGGCCACGTCATCGGTGGACACCGGTAGCTGCGGGTCCCGATCGCTGTGGGCGTCACGCCAGGTCGCGAAGACGGGCCAGTCGGTAGCGGCCGCAGAAGGTCCGCCTCCCGAGCCCATGACGATCACCCGGGCGAGGCTCGGTACCTGGCCGACCACCTGTGCGGCGAGTCCGAGAAACTCCGGCCCCACGAACAGCACCTTCGCCTGGCTGTCGTTCAGCACGTAGGCCACCTCCGGCGGCGCCAGCCGCCAGTTGATACCCACGGACACGGCGCCCGCCTTGGCGCAGCCGAGCACCACTTGGAAGAACTCGTCCGAATTTTTTGCCAGAAAGCCGACCCGCGCGCCGGGCCCGGTGCCTTCTGCGAGCAGGCCATTCGCTACCTGGCTCACCTGGCGGTCCAGCTCATGGTACGAGGTGGACCGCCCGTCGTAGAGCATGGCCTCCCGGTCGGGACGGGCCCGGGCGTGGTGACGAGTGATGTCGCCCAGGGTGGCAATGTCTTCCAGGCGATCCGGGGCTGATCGATCGTTCATGGTCGTTCCTCCCAAACGGCTCCTCGAGCCGCCGCGCCGGCCTGAGCCTTGGCCCACCGGTAGTCGGCCTTGCCGGACGGCGACCGTACGATGTGATCGCGGAATACCACCGCTTTCGGCAGCTTGTACCGCGCCAGATGGGCGCCGCAGGCCTCAATCAGCTCGCCTTCGCTCACCCTCGCCCCTTCGCGAAGCTGCACAACTGCCACCACCTCGCTGCCCCAGCGCTCGCTGGGGCGGCCCGCGACGACGGCGTCGTACACCGCCGGATGCTGCTTGAGCGCGTGCTCCACTTCCTCGGCGAAGATCTTCTCGCCGCCGGAGTTGATAGTGGCCGAGTCACGGCCGTGCAGCTCCACCGTCCCGTCGGACAGATGGCGGGCGCGGTCGCCGGGCACCGCATAGCGAGCCTCTCCGATGGTGACGAAGGTCCGTTGCGTCTTCTCCCGGTCATTCAGATAACCGAGCGGCACCCGGCCGCGCTTGGCCCACCAGCCCATGCCTTCATGGCCCGGCTCCAGCACCCGCGACAGGGTCTCGTCGACGATGACGTTGTCCGGGCCCGGAGTGAACGTGCCGGTGGCCGCGCCGGTGCCGCGGTTCGAGATGTGCGCGCCTTGACCACCGGTTTCCGAGGACCCGAGCCCGTCGATCACGGTGAGCCCGGGCAGGTGCTCGAGAAACCGGGTCTTGAGGGAGGCGTTCAGCGGCGCGCCGCCCGACAGCAGGATCTGCAGAGCCGAGAGGTCGTAGCCGGAACCGCCCGCGGCGCGCACCCGATCGAGCTCGTCGATCAGCGGCCGTCCGAAGGCGTCACCGACGATCTGCAGAAAGCTCACCAGTTCCCGTTCGCACACCCGCCAGATGTCGGCCGGGTCGAGACGGTCCACACGGTCCTGAATGACGCAGGTGTGGCCACCGTTCAGTGCGGTGAAGGCGATCCAGTGGCCGGCGCCATGCATGAACGGCGCCGAAGGCAGGATGCGCTGGCCGCCGCCCACCGCCGCTTCGACGATCCCCTCGAGGGAGGTGTGGGCGCCTCCGCCGAGGGCCGAGAACAGGATGTCCGACTGCCGCCACAGCACGCCCTTGGGCATGCCGGTGGTTCCGCCGGTATAAAGGATGTACAGGTCGTCGGGCGATGGCGCGTCATGGGCGTCGGCGGCGGGGAGCGCCGCGGCTGCCAGCGCCGCCTCGTAGTCCACCGCGCCCGGCAGCAGCGGCCCGCGGCTGTCGTCGGCCACCTGAATCAGATGCTCGAGGGCAGGCACCCGCTCCCGTACTGCAGCCACGTGTGGCGCGAACGATGCATGGTAGATGATCGCACGCGCGCCGGCGTCGTTCAGCAGATAGACCAGCTCGTCGTCGACGTAGCGGTAGTTGACGTTGAATGGCGCCACCCGCGCCTGATAGGAGCCCAGCATGCCTTCCAGATACTCGTTGCCGTTGTACAGGTAGAGCGCAAGATGATCCTGGCCCGACTCCCAACCCTGGAGCTCACCGCGCGGCCGGTGACAGCCGAGCCCGAGGCTCCGCAGGTAGTTGCCGAGGCGCCGGGTCCGGTCGTTCCACTGCGCGTAAGTGAAGCGCCGGTCGCGGAACACCAGCGCTTCCCGGTCGGGAATCCGCTCCGCGATCGCTTGCTGCACGTCGACGATACTGAGTTCCGCTTGCATGTTCGGCTCCTGATGCCCCGGTGCAGCCATCGACTATCGGCTCCTGTGGAGCGCCGGCGCGGTTTACACCAACGGATCGCGCTGAAACACTTCTATTTCAGCGGGTTAGCAAAGATATTTGATACAGACTTGATCCCGCAATCCTCACCGGTTCCTAACCAGGGACTGCAGACTGACGTGCCAGAGTGTGAGAGTAACGGATATCGTCGATGCGGAGAAACGACATGCGTGCGTTCACGGTCGCTCTGATCACCGCCTTCAGCCTGGGTCAGGCCGCGATGCCGGCCCTGGCGAAGCCGTCGGACGATCAGTCCGACTTTCAGCTCGACGACACCTTCGTGCTGGGTGTGGTCGAGCGCCAGCTCGACTCCCAGTCCGAGCTCATCGGCTGGCACCTGAATGGCGACTGGTACCTGGGCCGCGAGCACGGCGACATCGATGAGGCCATGGCCCTGATCTGGCAGGGCGATCACGAGCAATTCAGCATCTCCACCGAAGGCATCCGTTTCACCCGCCGCTTCTGAAGCTTCCGTCTGCCCCGGCCCTTCGCGTCGGCTCGTTAGCAACCCCCTCACCGCGCAAAGCACCACACCGGAGTCGAGTGACATACCGACGATGCGAAAATCGGCGCGGGCCGGTATCCTTGTCCGACATCTTGCCCGACATCTTCCGTTCGGCATTTTGTCGAGGCAGGGGGCGAGATCGACTGACAGCAATCGGGGGCGGGGGAACAAGTGCCGAAAACGCTTCTGGACAGGATCTGGGAAGAGCACGTCGTGGCGACGCTGCCCGGCGGATACCATCTGCTGCACGTCGACCGGCACCTGATCCACGACCTGTCGGGGCCGGCAGCGTTTCGCAAGCTGGCACGCCGGGATCTCAAGGTGCGTAATCCCGAGCTGACGTTCGCCACCCCCGATCATACCGTGGCATCGAGCGCCGGGCGCAGCAGCGACAGCACGGCCCCCGGTTCCCGGCTCATACCTGCCCTGCGGGACGGCTGCAGCAGAGCCGGAATCCGCCTGTTCGACATCGACGACGACCGCCAGGGCATCGTTCACGTCATCGGCCCCGAGCTCGGTCTGACCCAGCCCGGCATGACGGTGGTCTGTGGCGACAGCCACACCTGCACCCATGGCGCCCTTGGCGCGCTCGCCTGGGGCATTGGCACGACCGAGGTGACCCACGTGTTGGCGACCCAGTGCATCATCGAGCGCAAGCCACCGGCGCTCGCCATCCGCTGCGAAGGCATTCCGGCCGCGGGCGTCACCGCCAAGGACGTGATCCTGCACGTCATCGCCAGCTACGGTGCCGGCGCCGGCGTGGGTCGGGCGGCGGAATTCTCCGGCAGCACCGTCCGCAGCTTCTCCGTGGAAGAGCGGATGACCTTGTGCAACCTGGCGGTGGAGCTCGGCGCCAAGTTCGGGCTGGTGAGCCCCGACGATACCACCATCGAGTACCTCTCCGGCCGCCCCTACGCCCCCGACGCGGCGGATTGGGAGCTGGCGGTGGCCCACTGGCGGAGCCTCGCGACAGACGCCGAGGCGGCGTTCGACGGCGGCATCGACGTCGACGTATCGGCGCTGCGCCCCCGCGTCACCTGGGGCACCAGCCCAGAGCACGGAAGCGCCATCGACGAACGTATTCCCGACCCGCGAGATGCCGCCAACCCGTCAGAGCGGCGCCAATGGCAGGACGCGATCGACTACATGGGCCTCATTCCCGGGACGCCGATCGAGGGGCTGCCCATCGACCGGGTGTTCATCGGCTCCTGCAGCAACGGCCGTCTCTCGGACCTGGCGTCGGCGGCTGCGGCAATCCGCGGCCGCAAGGTCGCCGCTGGAGTGGAGGCCTGGGTGGTGCCGGGTTCTCAGCAGGTAAAGCGGCAGGCCGAAGCCGCCGGGCTCCACCGGGATTTCATCGATGCGGGTTTTCAATGGCGGGAGCCCGGCTGCTCGATGTGCGTCGCGTCCAACGGCGAGTACGTTCGCACCGGGCAGCGGTGCGTCTCCACCAGTAATCGCAACTTCGTCGGTCGCCAGGGACCGGGCGCCCGCACCCACCTCGCCAGCCCGCTGACCGCTGCGGTGTCCGCCATCGCCGGCCATCTGGAAGATCCCAGGAGGTACCTGTAGTGGCGCCGCTTCAGCGCATCGACAGCATCGCCGCGCCGCTGCTCCTGGCGGACGTGGACACCGACGTGATTACGCCCATGCGCCGCATCACCGGGCGCAATGCTCATCCGCTGGCCCACTATGCCTTCGAGCCCCTCCGCTACCTGGGCGACGCCGACGAGCTGCGGCCGAATCCAACGTTCGTGTTGAACGATCCGGCATTCGCAGGGGCCGAGATCCTTCTTACCGGGGAGAACTTCGGTTGCGGCAGCTCCCGCGAAACCGCAGCGTCGGTCCTGCAGGACCTGGGCTTCCGGGTCGTCATCGGCTCGACGTTCGGCGACATCTTCACCAACAACTGCTTCCAGCGGGGACTGCTGGTCATCGGCCTGGATGAGGAGACGGTGGCAGCGCTGGCGGCCGAGAGCCGTCAGGGCCGCTTTCAGGTAGACCTCGAGACCCAACGGATCACCAGCCCGCAGGGGCTCGTGGTGCACTTCGACGTCAACCCTTTGCGGCGGGAGCTGCTGCTGTCCGGACTCGACGACATCGGCGTGACCCTTCGCCTGTCGCGCGAGATCGAGGCCTTTCAGCAGGCCGATCGACGGCGCCGTCCCTGGATCTATCGGCCGGGACGAGGCTCGCTGTGAGCGGAACGGAATGGGAAGGCAGTGGCCGGATCGATCCGCCTGTCACTGGCGAGCTGGAATCGCGGCCGGGAGGCCGCTCCCACAACACCAGAACGGTGGCGGTGATCGAAGGTGACGAGCGCGGCTCACCTGCTCCCCTTTCCCCGCGGCGAGCCGGCAGATCATCGACGCCGCCGACACGACGTTCTTCGGTTCCACCAGCACCAGCTCCGGGGCCGCCCTGTTCTACCTGCGCTGGGGCAAGCAGACGTTCGCCAACGTGCGTCCATGCCGGTATTTTTCCGGTGCTCGTTCGCCGCTGATCGACCCGGACGGCATCGATTTCGTGATCGTCCGGGAAAACCTGGAGGACCTCTACGTGCGGCGCCGAGGGGGAGCTGGCCGAGCTCGAGATCGCCGGGATTCGCAGCGCGACCGCACGGCGGCCGGTCGCTGAGCTGGCGCCGGGTCGGTTCGCGGTAAAAGCCATCACCCGGGCCGGCAGCACCCGCGTGCTCCGCTTCGCGTTCGAGCTCGCGCGGCGCCGGCGCGGACGGCTGACCTGCACCAGCAAGTACAACATGCTGCCGAAGACGGACGGTTACTTTCGCGAGCTGGCGCTGGGTCTCGCCGGCGACTACCCGGACGTTGAGCTGGAAACCTTCATCGTCGACGACTTCGCCTGTCGCATGATTCGCGATCCGACGGCGTTCGACGTGGTGGTGACGCCGAACCTGTACGGCGACATCCTGTCCGACGCGGCCGCCGCACTGGTGGGCGGGCTCGGCATGGCGCCGAGCGGCTGCTACGGCGACGATTACGCCTACTTCGAGTCGGCCCATGGCACGGCACCCGACATCCAGGGCCAGCACATCATCAACCCCACGGCCAATCTGCTTTCCGCGGCGATGATGCTCGAGTACCTGGGCTTTCCCGCCGCCGCGGAGCATCTGACGACGGCCATCGGCCTCGTCTACGAGCAGGGGAAATCGCTCACCGCGGATCAGGGCGGCAGCGCCAGCACCGAGGACTTCTGCCGGGCGGTCGCCGACCTGCTCTGACTACGCCTCAGATTGTGGGAGCCCTCAGCTCTACACGATTGCGCCGCAGTCGCGGAACGATCGCGGGGCGCTCAACCCTGCGCTGACCGCTTGAGTCGCAATGGCGTGGAGCGCCACCGTGTTTGATGGGAGCCCTCAGCTCTACACGGTCGCGATTCTTGCCGATGCCACAAAGCCCCTGCCGGCAGAAGGCCCCGATCAGTCCGCCAGCCAGCCCGACAGCAGATGGTGGAAATGCCGGATCTTGGTTTCCTGGTAGCCGGGCGAACACCACCTCGTCGTACGGGGCCGCCAGCAGCCCCCGGTGAACGTTGGGCAGATTGAAGGTGTCCTGCTGGAACACCTTCGCCAGCATTCCGAGCTCGGGAGCCTCCGTCCAGTCCTGTTCCTCACCGAGGAAGTGCAATGGCGCCGGCTCGGGCCGTTCGCCTTTGAACGGGCTCAGGTAGTAGCACTCCATGAACGCCTTATCGCAGCGGTTCTGCCAGGGCCGGAAGCGGTAGACGATGCGGTTGTAGCCGCCCCACGGGTGGAAGTTCGGAAACAGCGTGTAGTAGATGCTGTCGGATACGTCGGCATCCGAGATGGGTGCGTCCTTGCCGACCACATCCTGCAGCCCTTCCCGGGCACCGGCGGCCAGCATGGCGCGGGCGCGCATCCCCTCGGGGACCTCGGCAAGGGCCGGCTCGTCGAGCTTGCGCATGGACACGGAGTCGAACATGTCCTGCTCGCTGGGGCGCCAGCGCAGGTGCGGGCTCGGTGTGCCGTTGGGGGTGATCGCCCGGGAAAAGTTACCCCAGGCATCGTACTGGGAGTTCTCGTCGCCGATGCCCGCGAGAATCTGCGGGTGGGTGGTGATGACGTGAAGCGCCTCCATGAAGGCTTCCTGCGCCAGCTTCCAATTGCAGCCGATCACCTTCCCCACATGGGCCTCGATGTAACGCTCCTCGGGCTTCCAGACTTCGAAATGCGCCGGCAGATCACCGATGAAGTCCGCGAACGGCTCGGCGTTCATATCCATGTTGACGAAGACCCAGCCGCCCCAGCTGCCCACCTTGACCGGAACGAGCCCGAAATCGTTCTTGTTCACCTGCGGAAAGTCCCATTCCGAAGTCACACTGCGGCAGGAACCGTCGACGTTCCAGCTGAAGCCGTGGAACGGACAGATGAAGCTCGCCACGTGGCCGTCGTAGTCGCACAGGCGGCGGCCCCGGTGCCGGCACACGTTGTGGTGCGCCTTGATGCCCTCGCTGGTGCGCACGACGATGATCGAGTGGTTGCCGATCTCGTAGACGACGTAATCGCCGATCGTGGGGATTTCCTCCTCACGGCATGCCATCTGCCAGACCTTCGGCCAGAGCCTCTCCATCTCCAGGTCGTAGAACGCCTGGCTCGTGTATCTCGTCACAGGAACCGAGCAGAGCGAGACCTCGAGCGGATTCTCGAGCGTCAGGGTCCGCGGCGGCGGGACCACGTCCTGGGCAATGAGTTGCTGATAGCTGATGCCGGCGGAGCGGCGATTTGCCTGCGGCGCAGTGCTGGCCATTGCTAGTCCTCTTCGTGGTTTGCGCGGTGCCGTCAACCTCGATGGCGACGGGTGGTGGTCGCTCCGGGAAGCTGCGGACCCGCGAGCCATAGCAGAAAATGCGGATCCGCCTGTCGCAGCTCGCCGCAGCAGTAACGGCCGTCGAAGTGGAAGACGCCCCGCTTGCCGTTGTTGTCCACCTCGACCAAGCCATCCTCCCGCAGGGTGTAGATGGCTCCGGAGAGGGGGTGCTTCAGTGCTGGCATGGGCAAATCTCTCGAATCGACACGCCAACCTAACCGAACTCGCAGATAACAGTCAATGTATCCGGTTTTGTTCGCTGCATGCCAGGATACGCGCACGAGTTGACTCGAGACCACGTCTGATAAAACAATCAAGGTCCGTTGCTTCATCATGATAGCGTGCGAGGGTGGGTCATGAGCTCGATCGACATTGCCGGCTTCCCCAGCCGGCCCACCGAGGACTTCGAAACATGCCACCGATGAGGTTTCCGACCTGCCCGGATCAGCTGTCTGCGGCCTGGCTGTCGCAGGCGCTCGGCGTCGCCGTCAGCGGTTTCGTCGTGGAGCCCATGGGTGTCGGCAGCGGCATCATCGGCTTAGTCACCCGCCTCCACCTTTCGTCCGCTGGCGGCCCCTCTAGCATCATTGCCAAGTTCCCTTCGCCGGCAGCCGAAAACCGTGCCGTAGCGCAGACGTACGACATGTACGGTCGCGAGGTGAGCTTCTACCGCAGCGTCGCGCGCGACGTTTCACTGCGGGTACCAGCGTGCTATTTCGCCGACATCGATCGGGAAACAGGCGACTTCCTGCTGCTGCTGGAGGATCTCCAGGACATGCGCGTCGGCGACCAGGTGGCCGGCTGCTCGGCGTCAGAGGCCGAGCGCGTCATTCGCGGTATCGCCAAGCTCCACGCCAGGACCTGGGCAACGAACGATTCCAGCACCCTGATCTGCCATGACAACCCCGCGCAGCGTGACGGCATGATCAGCGGCTTTGGCATGGGCTGGCCCGTCGTGCGGGAACGCTTCGCCGACTTGATTCCAGCCGCGGGCGACCGCCTGCAGTGCGCCATGCCCGAAGCAGTGCCGCGGCTGCTTGCCGCCATGTGTCGCCCCCCGATGTGTGTCGTCCACGCCGATGTACGGCTCGACAACGTCATGTTCGGCGACGGCGACATTGCGCTGGTGGACTGGCAATCGGTCTGCCTGTCGGCGCCGGAGCAGGACCTGGCCTATTTTGTCACCCAGAGTCTTTCCGACCGGGTCCGTAACGCCCACGACTGGGTAGCTCTGTATCATCGGGCGCTGCTCGATGAAGGCGTCGACTACTCCCTGACACAATGTCGCCGCCGCTACCGGATCAGCGCGCTGTACCTGCTCTGCTACGCCGTGATCATCGCCGGCACGCTGGACACCGGCAACGAGAGGGGCCGCATCCTGGCGCGCACGCTGCTGGGGAACTCGCTTCGCTCGCTGACGGAGCTCGACGCCTTCGCACTGCTGACACAGGAGACGCTATGAACCTGATGGAAGGTCAGGTCGCCGTGGTAACCGGCGGCAGCCGCGGCATCGGCGCCGGCATCGTCGGCGCCTTCCTCGAGGCCGGCGCCAAAGTGGCCTTCAACGGCAGGAGTGCGGACAAGGCCCAGCGGCTCATGCAGGAGCTCGGCACGCCCGAGGGCCTGTGGTACTGCCAGGGCTCCGTCACCGAACGGGACGATGTGAACAAGCTGGTAGACGGCACCGTGGAGCGTTTCGGCCGGCTCGATGTCATGGTCAACAATGCCGGTGGCAGCGGTGCCCTGGGCCCGATCGCGGAGCTGGACGAGGCCGCGTGGGACCACGACCTGCGGCTGAACCTGACTTCGGTGTTCCTGGGCACGAAGGCAGCGCTCAGGCACATGCTGCCGGCCGGTCAAGGCACCATCATCAACATCTCGTCGGTGGAGGGGAAGATCGCCGCGCCCTCCATGGGCGCCTACGTGGCGAGCAAACATGGCGTGAACGGGCTCACCAAGACTGTGGCCGCCGAGGTGGGACGCGCCGGCATCACGGTCAATGCCATCTGTCCCGGGCTGGTGCTGACGGACGCGGTGATGGACGGCGGGCCCACCCTCGCTGCCTCACTGGGAATGACCTTTGACGAGATGGTGGACAACATCTTCCGCTCCAAGACCCTCACCGGCGAGCTCACGACGGTGGAGCAGGTCGCGCAGATGGCGGTGTTTCTGGCGTCGAAGGCCGGGCGCGGCATCACCGGTGCTGCGCTTTCGGTGGATGGTGGCATCTGTCCCTACTGATCCTATCCCGCCGACTGGGAAGGCACGCGTGTACGACTACAGACCAAGCACCACCTTCGCAATGATGTTCTTCTGGACTTCCTGAGAGCCGCCGAAGATGGACGCCGCCCGGGAGTTCAGGTATTTCGCCGTGACCGTCTCCGCATAGCTCGGCCCGATCCATGGCTGTTCATGACCGTTCAGGGAAATGAAATTGGCGTGCGGAAGCGCGTAGTACTGAATCGCTTCGACCTTCAGCAGGTTGACGTCCTGCTCGATGGCGACGGACGTATTTTTAGCCAGTGACGAGCCGGCGCCCGGAGATTCGCCCCGCGACATGCGAGCCAGGTTGGCAAGCTCCGAAAACTCCAGCGCACGAAGGCGAATCTCCAATTCGGCGATTCGGCTGCGGAACGGCGCCTCGTCGAGCAGCGTGCCCCCAGCGCCTGATTCGCGCACCGCGATGGCCTTCAGCTCGTCCAGAGCGACCTTGAGCCTTGGTGCTGCGCCCCCCCCACCGCGCTCGAATTCGAGCAGGTACTTGGCGGCAGTCCAGCCCTCGTTCTCCGCTCCGACCCGGTTGGCCTGAGGCACCCGCACCTGGTCGAAGAAGACCTGATTCACCTCGTGATCTCCCGCCAGAGTCAAGATCGGCCGCACAGTGATGCCAGGCGTGGCCATCGGAATCAGCAGAAACGTGATTCCCGCCTGCGGCTTGCCGGAACTGCTGGTGCGCACCAGACAGAAGATGTGATCCGCAAAATGAGCGTGAGTGGTCCAGATCTTGGTGCCGTTGACGATGTAGTCGTCGCCATCCTTCACCGCGGCCGTCTTGAGGCTCGAAAGGTCGGAGCCGGCCCCCGGTTCGGAATAGCCCTGGCACCAGTAGTGCTCGCCGGACAGGATCCTCGGGAGGTAGTAGTCCTTCTGCTCGGGGGTGCCGTACTTGAACAGGACCGGCGCGAGCATGCGGATGCCCAGCGGGATCAACCCCGGCGCGTGAGCTCTCGCACACTCCTCGTTGAAGATGTACTTCTGGGTCAGCGACCATTCGACGCCGCCGTATTCCTTCGGCCACGCGGGCACCGCCCAACCCTTCTCCACCAGAATCCGTTGCCAGCGCATGGCCAGATCCTTGTCGGCGAAGACGGTGGTAGTGCGCTTCGCCGCCTGACGCATGTCCGGCGTGAGCCGCTGGTCGAGAAACGCTGTTACTTCTTCCCTGAACGCCTCGTCGGCGTCACTGAACTCGAGATCCACGTCTTCCTCTCCTAAGCACTGCTCCGACCGCGCTGGACGGCTTCTTCACATCTTGGGCACAATACAGCAAAACCGTCAATCTGTCCGGTTTGGGCAGCTGGAAACCTCATGGAAGTGGCATTGGTGACCGGTCGTCACCGTATCGAGTTGCAGGAATTCCCGGAGCCCGTTGCGGCGCCGGGCAAAGCCGTAGTGCAGATCGCCTACTGCGGCATCTGTGGGACAGACGTTCACGCCTACCAGTCCGGCGCACCCTATAACCCTGCCATATGCGGGCACGAATGGTGCGGCACGGTATCGGCGGCCGGGGCCGGGGTGGAGGTCCGCGAAGGCGATCGCGTTGCCATCGGCATCGCCGGGGCCTGCGGCCGTTGCCCGAGCTGCCGGCGTGGCGACGCCGGCCATTGCGACGTCGCCTTCGCCGGGCTCGTGGGCCGCGGCCCGCTCGCCGCTGGCCATGGCGGCTTCGCGCCGGCCATCGCCATCGATGCGGCACGGCTGTACGAGGTCCACCGCCGCATCGACGACGTACAGGCAGCCTTGCTCGAGCCTGCCACCATCGCCCTCCATGCCGTCCGGCGCACAGGCATCCGGCTCGGCGACGCGGTGGTAGTGATCGGCGGGGGCCCCATAGGTCTGCTGGTTCTGCAGTGCGCCCGCGCAGCCGGTGCCGGCAGCATCCTGCTGCTGGAGCCGCAGCCGGGCCGGCGAGCCCTCGGTGACGCGTTGGGCGCTTCACTGTCCATTGATCCCACGGCCGAGGATGCGGTTCAGCGTGTCACGGATCACACGGGAGGGGCAGGTGCCGACGTAGTCTTCGAGTGCGCCGGCGTTCCGGCCACCATCGACCTGGCCGTGCAGCTGGCGTGCCGCGGCGGCACCGTGTCACTGGTCGGCGTGCCCAATGCTCCCAGCTCGATCAACGGTGCCGCGTGGCTGATCAAGGAGATCCGCCTGACCAGCTCACTGGGTTATCTGCGCGAAGAGTTCGCACTGACGCAAGGGCTGGTGGTCGACGAGCGCCTGCAGCTGAATAGGCTGCACACGTCCACGGTGGGCCTGTACGGCATCGCGGCGGCATTCGACTCGCTGTCGCAGGCGAATGACGACATGAAGATCCTGGTGAACCCGCGACGCCTGGAACGCGAGCCCGCACCGGCAATTGCCTGATGATGGACATCGACCGCGAGCTCACCAGCGCCGTACGGTTCCACCACGCCGGGCAGCTGCGCGAGGCGGCCGGTCTGTACCATCAGGTGCTGTCGGTTCGGCCCGAGCACCCGAGCGCCTTGAGCGGCCTCGGTATGATTGCGTACGAGACGAAGCGTTACGAAGCTGCCGTCGCCCTGCTGGAGCGAGCGCTGGCGGTTGCAGGTGAGCACGCCGGATTTCTCATGAACCTCGGTGCGATTCACGATGCGGCCGGCAACCGCGACCGGGCCGAAGGCTGCTACCGGCGTGCGGTGTCGGCGGCCCCATCCTATCCGGACCCCTACTACAACCTGGGTGCGCTGCACCTGCGCTGCGGCCGGGCGGAAACGGCGGTGCAGGTATTCGACGACTGCATGGCGGCCGTCGGCCGCGACTTTCATGCCCTCGCTTACAAGGCTCACGCGCTGACGGACTGCGGCCGTCACGACGAGTCCGCCTGGCTGCTGGATCACCAGCGCTACGTCCGGATCGTGCCGTTCGCCACGCCCGAAGGGTACGAGGATATGGCGACGTTCAGCGAGGCGTTAGCCGCTCACGTTCGCCGCCACCCGACGCTGCGGGCCAACGTGATGTCGACGGTCCACGGCAAGCACACCGGAGAGCTGCTCAGCGACCCGAAGGGGCCCATGGCGGCCATGGAGCCGCGTATTGCGCAGGCGGTTCGCGAGTATCTGGGCGGCTTGCCCGGAGATGCGGAACATCCGGTGGTGAGGTGGGCGCCGCAGCGCTGGAAGCTGACGAGCTGGGGCGTGGTGATGTCCGACGGCGGTCATGAACGAGCGCACATTCACCCCAACGGCTGGATCAGCGGGGTGTTCTACCTGCAGATTCCCCATCTGGTCCGAGCCCCGGCGCGCGGCCACCAGGGCTGGTTACGCTTCGGCCAGGCGACTCCGGAGCTCCACGTGCGCTCCCGGCCGCGGCTTGTCGATTACCAGCCCGACTTCGGCCGGATAATCCTGTTCCCGTCGTACTTCTATCACGGTACCGTGCCGTTCCGGAGCCGCCAGCGCCGTATCTGCGTGTCCTTCGACGTCGAGCCCTGTTGAGCGGAGCGCGGGAGCCCCGGCTTTCGCCGACGCTCCCGCAGCCGGCTGCCATCAGAGGTTGTACGCGAGCTCCAGCCCCCAGTAGCGCGGCTCGTTCATCTGCACGAAGTTGAACAGCCCCGCCACGAACGTGCCGGTCGACGCATAAATCTCGTTGGTGACGTTCTTCACGAACAGCGACACGCGGTAGCGCTCGTCCGGTGACCGCCACATGGCCGAGACGTCGAAGATGTTGGACGCGTCCCGCATCGGGTCGACGAAGGTACCGTCGTAGTTGACGACGCCGTCCAGGGTGCCCGCGGGATAGCCGCCGCCCACCAGGCTCACCTTGTCGGAATACCGCCAGGTTCCCGCGAGGCCGAGGGTGCCGCGGCCTGCCAGAGGCACATCGTAGTAGACGTCCAGACGCGTCTGCCATTTCGGGGCCTGGGACGGCGGCAGGTCGGAGACGTCCACGGGCACCAGGAAACCCGCGGACGCGCCGGTCGGAGTGAAGACCTCGGTGGCCGGCGCGCATTGACTGAACCCGGTCGGCGCCGACGCGGTCGGCAGCACGCCCTGGACGGCCGAGCACCAGTCCTTGTTGCTGGCGTCGAGATAGCCCACGGTCAGGTTGACGGTGAGCTGCGACGTGAGCAGCGCGGTGAGCTCGAGCTCGGCGCCCTTGTTCTCCGCCGAGCCGACATTATCGGTCACCGTTTCCTGACCGGCACCGCCCGGCGCCGGACGGATGGTCGCCCGCTGCAGGTTGTTGTAGTCCATGAAGAACACGGAAGCGTTCATGCGCACCCGGCTCTGCCAGAGCTCGCTTTTGATGCCGATCTCGTAGTTGTCCATGGTTTCCTGATCGAAGGGGCCGACGCTGGAGGCCGTGTTGCCGCGGCCGTTGAATCCGCCGGAGCGGAAGCCCTTCGCCCAGCTCGCGTAGGCCATGACCTGATCGCTCAAGGAATAGTCGATGCCGAGCTTGGGACTCATTTCGCTCCAGTCCTTGTTCTTCTCGATCAGCGTGCTGACGGGTCCGGCGCCGAGATCGAGCTGGCAGGTGCGAGTGGTGGGATCGCCGAAGCCGACGCCGCAATGGTGGAGCGACTTCTTCTCGTCCGAGTAGCGGGTGCCGGCGGTGAGGGTCATCTTCGGCGTCACGTCCCAATCCACCTGACCGAACGCCGCCCAGGCTTCGTCAACCTGGCGGCTATGGCCGAAGATCTCGGTCGCCGGAGCAACCAGCGCACCGCGGGTGAACTGGTCCATCTCGTAGCGTTGATTGAAGTAGTACAGACCGGTCACCACCCTGACCGTGTCGGAAAAGTCCGAGGCGAAACGCAGCTCGTGACTGAACTGGTAGTGATCCTGGACGCGTTGGGTCTCGAACAGATAGAAGTCGGTCGTATCGAAATCGTTCTCGACGTTCTCCTCGACACTGCGGTAGTTGCCGATGTAGGTGATGGTCCCCACTCCGTCGATCAGCCGCTCGACGTTGCCGGTGATGCCCCAGACGTCGAACTTGGAGAAGCTGCCGTCATGCTGATCGTGGCGCACGTCGAAGCTGTCGTCGTCCACCTTCCGGCCGCAGAACGCGGCCGCCGCCGCAGGATCGCCGAACACGCCGGAGATGAAGTCGATCACGACGTCGTTCTGCCCGGTGAAGGGCGCGCTGGTAGTGGGATCGGCCCGGCATGCGCTGTACGGCACGTTGGCCCACGAGTCGTCGCGAGTCCGGTTGTACTCGCCGCGCACCACCAGCTTCCACTTTTCGTTCGGCTGCCATTTCACGCTGGGGAGCACGGTGATGCGGTCAGCGCCGTTCAGATCAGGGGCGCCGGGCGACTTGTTGTGGTAGAAGCCGTCGGCGTTGGTGGATTTCGCCGCCACCCGGAATGCCAGCGTATCCGAGATCGCGAGGTTTCCCATCGCCTTCACGTCGAAGCGATTCTCGCTACCGGCCAGCACGGAGACGCCGAAGTCGGACTCCTGGAGATCGGGCTCGTTGTGCTTGATATGGACCACCCCACCGATGGCGTTTCGTCCGAACAGGGTGCCCTGGGGGCCGCGCAGCACCTCGACAGCGGAGACGTCGACGAAATCCTGCAATGCAGTGGACACGCGCCCCTGGTACACGTCGTCGATGAACGTAGCGATACCAGGGTCGGTGGCGGATTCGATGTCGGTGCTGCCGACGCCACGGATGTAGAAGGCCGCGGCGTTCTGGAACGCGCCGACCGGCTGAAGCTGAACGTTGGGGGCGATGCCGTTGAGATCGCGGGCATCCTGCGGATAGTTGCTGTGCAGCCGGTCGCCCGTGATCGCCGTGACCGAAATGGGAACGTCCTGCAGCGACTCCGTGCGTCGGGTAGCGGTGACCACCACCTCCTCAAGGACGCCGCTGGACGCTTCCTGTGCCCAGGCCGGTGCGACGGAGGCCGCCGCACCGGCAGCGGCAACGGCGCCGGCCAATACCGATCTTCTAAACATCATGGTCTCTCTCCAAGCCCTCAAACACCAGTGGGATCAGCCACTGGAATCCCCGCCCTGAGGCGTTTTTCGGCGACAATGGCTGGCGCCGCCCATCCACCAGCACTGGTGGCCGTGGTTCGCTTATTGGTTGACGGTACGCGCCGTGAAGAAGTCGGCCCGCGGTGTCATTGTCTCGTCGTATACGCGCTCGGCCACATCCACCCGGAACTTGGCGGTGCTGGCGCCGAGCAGCCCGAAGGACCCGAGGGCCTCGCGCATGCCGAGGTACCACTCTCCCTGGAAGTGGGCGGCCAGCGATGCCTGTCCGTCCCAGCGCTCGAAGACGCGGATTCGGCCGGGATGCAGCGGATCCGGGCACCAGTCGTAGTCGAGGCAACCCGGCTCGCCGAGCGCGCCGACGATCAGTGGGCGGATCGCGACGAGCGCTTCATCCAGCCGTTCCGGCGGCAGGTCGACCGTGCCGGATATGATGATCCGGCTCGCGGCCATGTTCTCGTCCAGGCTGTGCTTGGTCATTCGTACCTCCTTGCGCCGGCAGCGGTCATTTACCCGTCAGCCTCGCCACTACCGGTGCGAAGCTGTCCATTGCGGTTTCTCCAACCGTGACGTAAGAGATTCCGTGCAGCTCACGACGGCGTTCCAGCTCCTCGCACACGGTGTCCACCGAGCCGAACAGGGCATGCGGATGCCGCCGCATCTCATCCTCGCTGTAGCCGAAGTTGCGGGCAAACTCCCCCAGCACGGCTGATGGATCGTCCAGGACGAAAGTGAAGTAGGCGCCGATCTCGATCTCCACGTCCGCAAACCGGTCACCCGCCCCCTCACGGATCCAGCCGACCTTGCGACGCGTCTCCTCCTCAGAGGACGACCGAACGCCGTCCGGGCCGATGATTCCGGCCCGGTTGTTGAAATTGAGGCTGACGATGTCGGCTTCGCGGCCGGCCAGACGAAGGATTCTGGGGCTGCCGCCGCCGATCATCACCGGCGGCTTGGACACCGGCTTGGGGATTCCTTCGAAATCACGCCACTGCAACGTGCGGTTGTGCACGTTGACGGGCCCTTCGGCGCGGAATGCCTTGATACCTTCGATCACGTCCGCCAGCCGATCGATGCGCGTTCCCGGAGGATCGAACTGGAGCCCCACTGCCGCGTACTCTTCCTGCAACCAGCCGGCACCGAGGCCGAGCTCGAGCCGGCCGCCGGACAGCATGTCGATGGTCATAGCGGATTTGATGAGCACCAGCGGGTTATGGTAGTCGATGCAGAACACGCGGCAGCCGATATGAATGTCGCGGGTAACCGCCGCGGCATAGGACATGGCGGGAATGGCCGCCACCGCCTGCACCGGATGGTTGGTCTTGGCGATGGCAGGACCGGGTCCGAGAAGATGATCGGCGAGGTGAAAGGCCGAGTAGCCGAGCGCTTCCGCCCGGCGGACCTTATCGGCCCAGTCGCTGCCGGACTCGGCATTGAACGCCTGCACGGCGAAACGAAACGGTGTGCTCATGGTCCCCCAACCTGCTCGTGTTGCCCCGTCGTCACCAGGCTCTCCCCGTCGACCACTGCCCGTGGGCGTGCGGTGCGGGCGACCGTTGAATCAGTATTGAATGCGCTTGGTGATGCCCCCGTCGATCACCACATTGGCGCCCGTAGTGAAGGCGCCTCGCGGGCTGGCGAGCAGCACTGCCTGTGCGGCCACCTCCTCGGCTCGGCCCATCCGCCCCAGGGGAATCTGCGCCCGCGTCTGCTCGTAGAAGTCGTTCATGTGCTGCTTGATGCGATCCCAGGATCCGCCCTCGATCATGATGGGACCTGGCGAGATCGCATTGACGCGGATGCCCTTGGTGCCGAGGTCCTGGGCAAGCGCGCCGGAATAGTTCAACAGCGCCGCCTTCATGGCGTTGTACGCCCCGGCCCTGATGAACTTCTCCAGAGCCGCCGTGGACGAGATCATCAGAATGCTGGCGTTGCTGGACTTCTCCAGATACGGCAGCGCAGCTTCGACGCAGCGGACGGCGCCCAGAACGTCGTGCTCGAAGTTCGCCTTCCAGCCTTCTTCTCCCGGAGCATTGCCGCCGCTGACGTTGCAGACCAGGCAGTCGATGCCGCCGAGCGCCTCCGCCGACTCGTTGACCCAGGCCTTGAGCGCATCACCGTCGCCGACATCGACGGATTTGCCCATTGCCGTGACGTTCTTCGCCTCGAGGGAGCGCACCGCGCCATCGATCTCGTCCTGGTTGCGCGCACAGATGGCCACGTTGCAGCCTTCCTCGGCAAGCCCTTCCGCGATGGCCCGGCCGATGCCCTTGGAGCCCCCCGTGATCAGCGCCCGTGCACCTTTGAGCTGTAGGTCCATCCCTTTGTCTCCTCCGACACCCCCAATGCCCCGAGCGGCTGCGAAGCGCGCTGCGGGCCGAGACGCGAAGCCTAGGGCAACAAAAACCATCAAGCAAGACGGCTTCTTTTTTTCTCCCGCCTTGCCCGACATAATGCCGGTGCCCACGACGCCGGAGATGTGAGCGATGAATGACGTGAACCGCCAGTTCCTGCTGGCCGCCCGTCCCGCCGGGATGGTGAAAGAGTCGGACTTCGAGTATCGGGAAACCGCCATTCCCGACGTCCGGGAGGACCAGTTCCTGGTGAGGACGTCGTACATCTCACTGGATCCTTCCATGCGCGGTCAGATGGAGAACCGAGCCGACTACGTGGCGCCGCTGGCGATCGGCGACGTGATGCGGGCGAACGCCGCCGGCACCGTCATCGCCTCCAGGCATCCGGACTATCCCGAAGGAACGCAGGTGACCGGCACCTTCGGCATGCAGGACTACGCAGTCTGCAGCGGCGCAGAGAACCGCTTTCGCGTCTTTCCGGCAGAGGTCGATCCCACTGAGGCGCTGGGCGTGCTGGGTGGGACGGGGATGACCGCGTACTTCGGTCTGCTCGATCTCGGCGAGCCGAAGCCGGGACAGACGGTGGTGGTGAGCGGCGCTGCCGGCGCCACCGGCAGCGTGGCCGGGCAGATCGCCAGGATCCACGGTTGCCGGGTCGTCGGCATCGCCGGCGGCCCCGACAAATGCGGCTGGCTCACCGGCGAGCTCGGCTTCGACGCAGCCGTCGACTACAAGAACGAGGACGTGGGCGCGGCGTTGGACCGTCACTGTCCCGACGGCATCGACATCTACTTCGATAACGTCGGCGGCGACATACTGGACCAGTGCCTGGCGCGCATCGCCACCCATGCCAGGGTGGTGATCTGCGGCGGCATCTCCCGATACAACGCCACGGGCCCCCTGCCCGGACCCAGGAACTATTTCAACCTGGTGTTTCGCCGCGCCCGGATGGAAGGCTTCATCGTCATCGACTACCTGCCGCGGTTTCCGGAAGCCACCGAGCAGATGCGTCGATGGCTCTCCGAGGGCAAGCTCAAGCAGCGCGCCACCGTCATCGAAGGCTTTCGCGAGCTGCCCCGCGCCCTGATCAAGCTGTTCCAGGGTTACAACGTCGGCAAGATGATGGTGAAGACTACCTGAGGAATGACCATGACCGCTGAAGACGTCCTGAACGTGCCATTGCAGCAGACCTCGCCGATCAGCGCCGAAGCGCTGGCCTGCCCTCACCAGTTCAACGCGCGGCTGCGCCGCGAAGCGCCCATCTATCGTTGCCCGCACAGCGGGGTGGTGTTCGTCGCGGACTACCAGACCGTGCGCCAGGTGGCGAAAGATCACAAGACGTTCTCCAACCGGTTCGGGCAAGCCATGCGATCGGCAGGCGACCTCGACCCCCGGCTCGTCGAAGTCCAGGCAGAGGGCTATCCGCCGGTGGATACCATGCTCACCCAGGACCCCCCCGTGCACCGACGCTATCGGGGCATGGTCAACGAGGCTTTCACCGCGCGCCGGGTCAACAGCCTGGAGCAGTACATCGAGCGTCTGTGCCACGAGCTCATCGATGGTTTCGTGGCGGACGGCGAGTGTGAGTTCGTCGAGACGTTCGCCGAGCGCGTACCCATGACCGTGATCGCGGACCAACTCGGCGTGCCGCTGGCGGACTACGACCTGTTCAAGTCCTGGTCGGATGCTTTCGTCGCGCAGCTCTCCCGTATGGCGACGCTCGAGGAAGAGATTGCGGCGGCGAAGCTGATCGTCGAGTTCCAGAAGTACTTCGCCGCCAAGCTGGAAGAGCGCCGCGCGGAGCCGAAGGACGACATCCTGTCCGACATCGTCCACGCCCGCTTCGAGGACGAGCGTCCGCTCGATACGTCGGAGATGCTGTCGATTCTCCAGCAGCTGCTGGTGGCCGGCAACGAGACCACCACGCATTGTATCGCCGAGGGCGTGCTGCTGCTGATCCAGAATCCGGACCAGCATGCACTGCTGAAACGGGACCCGGAGCTCATCGGCAACTTCGTCGAGGAGGTGCTGCGGCTAGCCTCTCCCACCGCCAACATGTGGCGGGTAGCGACGCGTGACACGGAAATCGGTGGAGTCCCGGTTGCAGCGGGCGGCTTGGTGCAACTTCGCTTCTCGTCTGCCAATCGCGACGAAACGGTATTCGACAGCCCCGACCGGCTGGACGTCAGCCGCGCCAACGCGCGCAGCAACGTAGCCTTCGGGCACGGCGTGCACATGTGCATCGGCGCGAGCCTCGCGCGCAAGGAACTGCTCGTGGCCTTCCGTGTGCTCCTCGAGCGACTCGACCACTTCGAGCTCGCCTGCTCGGCCGACGAGCTTGTGTATGCTCCCAACGTGCTACTGAGGGGGGTCTCGCACCTGCCGATCCGTTTCCATCCACGCAGTGGCCCATAGGAGCAGTCGGCCGGCCCAGGCGCCCGGCAGCGCTTCTCCCCACCGCGGGCCCCAGCTCAGGAGCGCGGAGCCCTGCCTTCAGACACCCACCAGATGGCGTTCCGGATCAATGTACGGAGATGGGGATTGGCGTAGGCGACCGGGTCGTCACCACACTGCAGATAGACGATGCGGCTGGTGCCCGAGGTTCTGGTCCAGCCGATCAGGTTGCTGCCCTTCGAATGCTGCCACCCCTCGTTGCTGAACATCCGGTGGTCCCGAACGGCGCGTGCAGCCGAGTAGAAGTTGGGCGCTTCGAAGACGAAATCGCTGGCCAGCAAAGGCTGCACGTCCGCCTCGAACACCTCGTACAGATACAGCTCATCGGTGATGGTGAAGGTGTCCGGCACGCCTTCGGTGACCGGATGGCGCTCCACCACCCGCACGTCGTGGGTGACGTGGTGGCGGTAGCCGGAATCCTGGCAGGCATGCCCGTGCACCTCGGCCGGCAGATAGAGGAAGCGGCCGCCGATGACATCGCCGTAACCTTCCCACGCTGGCCAGCCGGCGATGGCGTGGTGCAGAAACACCATCCCCTTGCCCTGCTCGAGCAATGCCTCGAAGCGTCGCCGAAAGCCTTCGTCAGGCTGAAGGAAGTCCGGACCCCGATCCGGGTGAAAGTCGATTCCCGGCATGTCGTAGAGCACGAAGGCATCGTAGGGCTCGGCGTGACGGACGTCGAACAACGCCTGCGCCGCGGGCTGCTCCACGTGCGTCCACGTCAGGCCCGGCATATCATCGAATACCGCGAAGAACGGTTCGCGCTCGAAGGGGTGACCCTTGGTCACCAGCAGAATATTTCGCTCGTCCGCCACTGGTCGCCCCCCAGTACTGACCCGATTCAGACGAACATAACACCAGCAGGCAATACCGACAAACTTGACTGTTTTGCTGGACAGGGCACACTGCACCCGGAGAGGGATCAAGGGCCTTGCTGCCCGGTGTTCCATTGACACAGAATCATCGAAACCAACGGGAGAAGGGAGGCGTGTTTTGACCGCACCCATATCGGACGAGACGCTTCTGGACATGCACCGCCGCATGGTGCGCATTCGGCTGTTCGAGGAGACTGCCGGCAAGCTCATGGAGGACGGTAAGATCCCCGGGGCGCTGCACCTGTACGTCGGCCAGGAGGCGGTGGCCGGCGGCGTCATGGTCCACCTGAGCGACCAGGACTGGATCACCAGCACGCATCGCGGCCACGGCCACCTGATCGCCAAGGGTGGCGCATTCGACCGGATGTTCGCCGAGCTCTACGGCAAAGCGACCGGCTACTGCAAGGGCAAGGGCGGAAGCATGCACATCTCGAACATGGAGCTCGGCATGCTGGGCGCCAACGGCATCGTCGGCGGCGGACCGCCCATCGCCGTAGGCGCGGCGTTCTCCAACCGCTTCCGCAAGACCGGCAACGTGGCCTGCAGCTTCTTTGGTGACGGCGCCAGCAACGAAGGCGCCTTCCACGAGGCGGCCAACATGGCCGGCCTGTACCAGCTCCCGGTCGTGTTCGTGTGCGAGAACAACGGCTTCGGGGAATACACCCCGCAAGCCCGACACCAGGCCGTCGTCGACGTGGCCGACCGCGCCGCAGGATACGGTATGCCGGGTGTGGTGGTGGACGGGATGGACGCCGTGGCCGTCTACGAAGCGGCCGGGGAAGCCATCGACCGCGCCCGAAGCGGCGACGGCCCCACCTTGGTCGAGTGCAAGACGTATCGCTTCTACGACCACGTGGGCGTTCGTGGGATGGGGCTCAGCTATCGCAGCGACGAGGAAGTGGCCCGGTGGAAGCAACGCGACCCCATCACGTTGCTGGAAAGGCGATTGGCAGAACAGAAAGTTCTCTCTGCCGAGCAGGCTAGCGCAGTACACGAGGAAGTCGCTCGGGAGATCAAGGAGGCGGTAGCGTTTGCGGAATCGAGCCCGAGCCCCGAGCCCGGCGCGCTGCTCCAAGACGTCTACGCCTGACGGCCGCATCGGAGGAATCAACTCATGGCAGAAGCACAACCAGAGCCGCGCAAGCTTCCCTACGTCGCCGCCATCACCGATGGCGTCAGGGAGGTGCTCAAGGAGCAGGAAAACGCCTTCGTCATCGGCGAAGACGTCGCCGGCGCCGGAAGCGTCTATGGATACTACAAAGGGCTGCTGGAGGAATTCGGCGCCGAGCGGATCTACGACACGCCGATCTCGGAAGAAGGCATCATGGGCCTCGGCGTGGGCGCTGCGGCCACCGGCTGCCGGCCCATCGTCGACATCATGTTCATGGATTTCCTCGGCGAGTGCATGGACGAGGTGACCAACCAGCTCGCCAAGATGCGCTACATGTTCGGCGGCCACGCCCGGCTGCCTGTAACCGTGCTGACCATGGCGGGTGCCGGTGCCAGCCTCGCCGCTCAGCACTCTCAGAGCCTGGAGGCGTGGCTGTGCCACATCCCCGGTCTGAAGGTGGTGATGCCATCCACCCCCTACGACGCCAAGGGGCTCATCATAGCCGCTGCCCGCGACGACAACCCGGTGTTCGTGGTGCTGAACAAGGTGATTCTGGGGATGACGGGCGAGGTGCCGGAAGGAAGCTACGAGGTGCCGATCGGTGAGGCCAACCTGGTCCGGCCCGGACGAAACTACACCATCGTCGCCACCGGTCGGATGGTCCACGAAGCCATGAAAGCCGCCGAGCAGCTGAAGGCGTTCGATCTCGACGCCGAGGTCATCGACCCGCGAACGCTACAGCCCTTCGACACGAACACGGTTGTGGCCTCGGTGAAGAAGACTCATCGGGTGCTGGTGGTGCACGAAGCGGTTCGTACTTGTGGCCTCGGGGCCGAGATCGCCGCGCAGATCCAGGAGCACGCCTTCGACTACCTGGATGCGCCCGTGGCCCGGGTGGGAGCGCCGTTTTCACCGGTGCCGTTCAGCCCCGCCCTCGAGGCACACTACGTGCCCAACGCCGAGCGCATCGTCGCCGAGGTGAGGAAGCAGCTCGGCCTGTAGCTGCTGCGCCGTGGCGAGAATGGAATCCACGTAGGCCGAGGGACGGCCGGGCAGCATGGGGATCATCGGCATCATCGTGAATCCTGCCTCCGGGAAGGACGTACGCCGGCTCGTCGCGCGCGCATCCGTGTTCGACAACCGTGAGAAGCAGGCGATCGTCGGTCGCGTACTCTGCGGTGCGGCAGCCGCTTCACGCGGCGCTTGCCGGGTGTTGTACTTCGACGACTCGCACGGCATCGCCCATGCGGCCATCAAAGCCGCAGGCGGTGGCTTGGACGCCGAGCCTGTTGCTTCGGCCGGAACCGCGAGCGCGCTGGATACGGTGCGAGCCGCCGAGCGGCTCCGCAACGCGGGCTGCGACGTGGTGGTGACCCTGGGCGGTGATGGAACCAATCGAGCGGTCGCCGCCGGTTGGCCGGACGTGCCCGTGATCCCCATCTCCACCGGCACCAACAACGTCTTTCCGGTGCTGGTCGAGGCCACTGTGGCCGGTGCCGCGGCAGGACTGATCGCCGCGGGACTCGTCTCGATCGCGGCGGTGGCAGCTCAGGCGAAGGTGGTGCGTGTGCAGATTACCGGCGAGCACGATGATCTGGCGCTCATCGACGCCGTGCTGTCGACGGAGCGTTTCATCGGCGCCCGCGCGCTCCTCGCACCCGAATGCCTTCGTGCGGCGCTGCTGACCAGAGCCGATCCCGCAGCCGTCGGCATCACCGCGCTGGCCGGTCTGATGCACCCGCTCGAGGACGCCGCGGACGCCGGCCTGTTCCTGGAGCTCGGCGCCGGCGGACAGCGCCTGAATGCGCCGCTGGCCCCGGGCTACTATCGAAGCGTGGAGATATCCCACTGCAGCCGTGTGAGCCTCGGCGAGACCACCGTCCTGAAGGGTCCCGGCGTGCTGGCGTTCGACGGCGAACGCGAACGCGTGCTGGAACCGGATCAGCCGGTGCATATGACGGTGGAGCGTACCGGTCCGCTGGTGGTGGACGTGCACCAGACCCTGCATCTGGCGGCCCGCTACGGTTTTTTCCACCTGCCGGCGGACGACGGCGGGCAGCGACGACAGAACGGAAACTGAAGGGAGACCCAGATGCCCACCGAGATCTACCTGGTGAAGGTCGGAATGAACATGACCGAAGGGGTCGTGGAGGAGTGGTACGTGCCGGACGGCGGCGAGGTGGAGAAAGGCGAGCTCCTCTACCGGCTGGAAACCGAGAAGGTGAATCTGGACGTGGATGCCGAGGTGTCCGGTACGGTCAAGCACCTCGTCGAGGAAGGCATCACCATGAAGCCGGGAGACGTCGTCGGCTACGTCTACGGCCTGGACGAGAGGGTTCCCGACCAGCTCCCGCGCCCCGGCGATTCAACACAAGCTGCCGCACCGGCCTCGACGCCGGCACCGCGTGCGGTTTCCGCGGCAGTCTCCATTGCCCGCGACGGTGGGCGGATTCTCTCCTCCCCTGCTGCCCGCCGGCTGGCGCGCGAGCTTGGCGTCGACATCGCGGCGTGCAACGGCAGCGGCCCCGACGGACGTGTCGTCGAGGCTGACGTTCAGGCCGCCGCCCCGGCCCCGGCAGGCGAACACCGTGCGGCCCCGTCGTCGCCCATCGCCCGGCGCCGGGCCCGGGAGCTCGGAGTGGACCTGTCGCAGGTCACGGGCAGCGGTCCTGGCGGCCGGATCACCAAGGAGGATGTGGAGGCCGCTGCAGGTGCTGCAGCCCCGCCGGTGGCGCCTGCTGCGCCCACAGCCGAACCCCTGTTCGCCCTGGAGGCCGGCGGCGTTCGTGAGGACCGCAAGGTGCCCGTGAAAGGCATGCGCCGGACCATCGCCGCGCGCATGCACGAAAGCCTCTCGAGCATGGCTCAGCTCACCATGGACATGGACGTCGTCATGGACGCCGCGGTGCGCCTGCGCGGCGAGCTGGTGGAGGCCTGGCAGGAGGACGGCGTCAAGCCGAGCTACACCGACCTCGTGATTCGGGCGGTGGCCAGAGCGCTGGAGCAGCATCCACAGATGAACGCGACCTTCGACGACACCGAGATCACGCTGCGGGGCGAGATCAACGTCGGCATTGCCGTTGCCCTCGATGACGGGCTCATCGTGCCCGTGATCCGCAACGCCAACCTTCTGCCCCTCAGCCGCCTCGCCAGGGAAAGCGGGCGGCTAGCGGCAGCCGCCCGCGATGGCACTTTATCCGTGGACGAGCTGCAGGCCGGCACCTTCACCGTGTCGCCGCTCGGCATGTTTGGCGTCGATGCGTTCACGCCCATCATCAACGCGCCCCAGGTGGGTATTCTGGGCGTGAATCGCATCCGCGACGATACGGCCTGGGAAGGCGAGCGGCCTGTCCGCCAGCAGCGCATGAGGCTTTCGCTGACCTGGGACCACCGGGCATTGGACGGCGCCCCGGCGGCCCGGTTTCTCGGCAGCGTGCGCGAGCTGCTGGAAGCACCGCTCCGGCTGCTGGCCTGAGCAGGCGCGGTCACCGAGGCAGCTGGGCGATGGCCGGATCCCGGATCTCGTAGAGCTCGATGACGTTGCCGAATGGGTCGCGGCCATAGATGGCCGACGACGAGCCGAAGTCCACCGGCTCACCCACGAACTGCATTCCCAGCGCCGCCAGGCGCTGGTGCTCTTCCCCTATTCCTTCCACCTGCAGGGCCAGGTGCGGGTAGCCGTAGTCGCACGGCCGGCTCACCCGATCGTTCGGGGGCGGATTCCGGTATTCCCAGACCTCGACGAAGGCGTTGGGCGCCTTCAGCATGGCCAGCCGTGCAGAAGTCTGTTCCAGACCGATGGCCCGATCGGCGGCGGGAAAGTCTCGGTCCCAGCCGCTCTGCTGTACCACCTCGAAACCCAGAGCATCCTGGTAGAAGGCCACTGCGCGCTCGAGATCCGGCACCGAGATGGCCAGATGATGGATGCCGATGATCATGCTCCCTCCTTCGGTTCGAATTCCGGTGCCGGTACTGGCCACCCAGGAGCATCGCCCGACAGTCGCAAGCGGATCTCGCCGTGTGCCCCGTGCGTGAGCAGATCCAGCACCTCCCCTGCCAGCACCGACGCCGGCATCATGTCGAGGCCGCTCGAGCGCAGCGCTTGCGGCACGATCGGCGTATCGACGCCGCCAGGGCAGATGGCGTTGATCCGCAACCTCGAGTGCGGCTCGGCCGCCGCCAGACTCCGAACCAGCCCCACCAACGCGTGCTTGACGGCGGAGTAGATGGGATCGATGGACAACGGCACGAGGCCGGCCAGAGAGGCGGTCACCGTGATGGCACCTCCCCGCCCCCGCATGTGGGGCAGCAGCGCCTGCAGACCGAACACGACGCCGTCCAGATTGACGCCGACGATTCGCCGGTATCGCTCCACGGGAAGCGCCTCCAGCGGCAGAAACGGCGCATCGGGAGCGACGCTCATCACGCCAGCGTTGAGGTGAACATGGTCGGGTACGCCCAGCACCTCGATGCAGGCGGCCACGGCTCTGCTCCACTCGTCGGTGTCCGCCACGTTGCAGCGCAGGTACAGCGCGCCGAGCTGATCGGCCAGCGCCGCGCCGCGCGTCTCATCCACATCCAGCAACGCCACCCGGGCGCCCGCTTCAACGAGCCGACGACAAACCTCTGCACCGATCCCGGAAGCGCCTCCGGTCACCATGGCAACCTTTCCCTGCATCATTTGTCTCCCGCCGGGTGCAGGCACATGACGGTGGCCCGCTCATTCGCCGCCATTTACCCTGTTGCCGATTGCCGGTTCAGACCAGCGCTCCCTGTTTGAGCGGTGGATCGTCCAGTTCGCACGCTAAGGGCTCCACTTCGAGAACGAGCTTCAGCCGGCAGGTGACGTCGAAGAACGCCAACGCCGTCAGCAGGGCTACCGCACCGGAAGCGCCGTAGGCGTCCGCCAGCGCCGCCACGTCGGCATCGCTGATCTGATGGTGCACGTAGGGCATCTGCTCAGCCACAGCGAGAGCTGCCTGCTCGGCAGCAGCAAACATGGTCGTGTCCCCGCGCCGGATTGCACCGAGCTCAGCTTCGCTGAGGCCGGCACCCGGGTCCCGCAAGACCCACTCCGCCTCGCAGTCGTGGATGGCCGCGACCCGCAGCCGGATCAGCTCCAGCAACCGCCTGGGGAGGCCGCCATCCTGCCAGAGCGCCCGGTAAAATGCGCGGTAGCGCGTCAACAGCTCCGGACGTTGGCCGAGCACGGCCTCCAGCGGCGTCGCCCCGTCCGTACCCGTTATCCAGCTCATGTGACTGTCCCACCTCGATACCCGTTGTCCATGGCCAGGCAGCATGTCACGACCGGACCCACGGCGGAACCCCGTGCCGCCAGCTGTTGACGCGGATGCCCGGTTGCTGCGTTGTAATGCTACTCGACATGTTGTACCGTCACGCCTGACGGTTTTACCCGGGGGAGACGCGCCATGCCCGCGAAACTCAAAACTGCCACCACGGCGGCCGCCGCCTTGTTTGCCGCCCTCGTCACCGACGCTTCGCCAGCCCGCGCAGCGGGGGCCGTCGAGGAAGTCATCGTCACGGCCCGTAAGCGGGAAGAATCGGCGCAGAACGTGCCCGTGGCAATCCAGGCGTTCAACACCGAGGCGTTGCAGCGTTACGACGCCACGGACCTGACCCAGATCTCGGAGCTGGCGACCCAGGTCATCGTCAACCCTGGATCATCCGGCAACGGGGGTGGCTTCAATATCCGCGGCGTGGGAGCGCCCACGCTGGATCCAGGCCTCGAATCCAGCGTGATCATCAACATCGACGGCGTCGAGATCGACCGCGGCCACGTGGTGCGCCAGGCGTTCTTCGACGTGGACAACGTGCAGATCCTCAAGGGGCCCCAGGCGCTGTTCTTCGGCAAGAACAGTACCGCAGGCGTCATCGCCCTCACCTCCGCCAAGCCCAGCCTCACCGAGCGGGAGTTCAGGATCCAGACGAGCTATGAGTTCGAGAACCAGGGAAAGATTGGCGACCTGGTGCTCTCCGGCCCGCTCAGCGACACCTTCGCGGCGCGGCTTGCCTACCGCTTCACGGAGACGGACGGCTACCTGGACAACAGGGCACGCCCCATCGACGCCGCCACCGCCGCCACCCTGTTTCCGACAGAGCCATTTGCGTTCCCGGGCGGCACTCAGGATCACATCGGTGATGTGAAATCTCAGGAGGCAAGGCTGACCTTGCTATGGGAGCCCGCGGATAATTTCCAGGCCGTGCTGCGGGTCATGCCGACCCGCTACGACACGGGCGATTTCGGTACCCTCGAGGTGATGTCGTGCTCCGGGCCCAAGCCGATCACCAGCAACCTGTTCGCAGGCACCACCGTGGAAGATCCCTATGGCGACTGCAACCTCAACGGCAAGGTCTCCCACGGAGCCATACCGGCTGAGGTTGCAGCCCACTATCCGGGCGCCCAGCCCAACGGCGAGCCTTACGGCAAGTACAACAGCACGCTGTCGTCGCTCAATCTCCAGTGGGCAGTCGACGATTTCACCGTATCGACCATCACCGGATTGTACGACTACAACTACAAGCGCTTCGACAATTTCGACGGCACGGTGTACAGCGAGCTGATGGGCCTGCAGATCGAGCAGCACACCAGCTTCTCGCAGGAAGTGCGGCTGCTGTCCGCATGGGCATCGCCGGTCAACTTCATGGTCGGTGCCTACTACGAAGACTTCGAACGCAACTCGGACAACCGGGGCAAGATCATTCCATTCGCGGATCCGCTGACGGGCCTGCGCAACAACTGGTCCGGCGAGTCGAAGGTAAACTCGACGTCGTGGTCGGCGTTCGGCCAGCTGACGTGGGACGTAACCGACGAGCTCGAGCTGGCAGCGGGTGCGCGGTACTCGAACGAGGACCGAAAGGCGCGGCAAGGGAACTCCTACGTCAACATCGCCTTTGACGGCGTCATATTCCGCAGCCAATTCCTGCCGCCGCTACACAGCGACTTCGACGACGACAAGCTGACACCCGAGGTTACGGTTACCTGGCGGCCGCAGGACAACCTGACCCTCTATACTGCCTATCGGACAGGGTACAAGTCAGGCGGCTTCTCCACCAATACCGTGCTTCCGCCGACCGCGACCGAAGACAGCGTCGTGTTCGACGCCGAGGACGCAGACGGGTTCGAGGTAGGGGTGAAGAGCATCCTTCTGCAAGGCGCATTGCGCCTGAACGCCGATGCCTATCGCTACACATTCGACAATCTGCAGGTCAGCGCATTCGATGCCGCCACCACCTCGTTCAACATCATCAACGCCGCGTCGTCTGTGACGACCGGCATCGAAGCCGACAGTGAATGGCTACCGACGAACTGGCTCACCCTGCGTGCGTCGATCGGCTACAACGACGGCGAGTTCGACAACTTTCCCGGCGCGCCGTGCTGGACCGGTCAGAGCGAGCAGGAGGGCTGCGTGGGGGGCGTCCAGGATCTGTCGAATCACCGGCGGCCACAGGCTCCGAAGTGGAGCACCACCACCGGCTTCGACATCACTCGATCAGTGGGTTCTGGTCATTGGGTGCTCCAGTTCTCGGCAGACGCCAACTACACCGACGACATCAGCACCCAGACGGCCGACAATCCGTTCGCGCGGCAGGATGCCTTCTGGCGAGTCAACGCGCGAGCCGGGCTCTCCAGCAGCGACGGCAAGTGGGATTTCGCGCTCATAGGCCGGAACATCGCCGACGAGCATTACGTTTATGGCTCAGCAGACAAGCCCGGTGGCATTCGCGGTGACGTTTTCGCTCAGGCGCTTCAAGGACGCGAGCTGCAATTGCAGGCTACCTATCAGTTCTCGATGCCGCGTTAGCCGATCCATGTTCTGAAGCCGCTGTCAGCCGACCTGCATCATCTCGAAATCCGATTTTGGGGTGCCGCATTCCGGACACAGCCAGTCATCGGGAACGTCTTCCCAGCGTGTGCCGGGGGCGATTCCGTCGTCCGGCCAACCCTCGGCCTCATCGTAGATGAGGCCGCAGGTGAGGCACTGCCATCGCTTCATCTGCAATCTCCCGCTTACGCGATCGTGGTGCCATCACGACGGCGCCGATCCACCCAGGCTCCGGAGGGTCATTTCGTGTTCGTGAGCGCCGTGCCCGCGAACTCGGCCGATGGCGGGTGACCGAGGAAGATCGATCCGAGATCCTGGTAGAGTGGATGGGATACCCAGCGATGAGTGGCACAGCCGTGCGCGTCCCGCAGCTTTCGTTCCAGCGGCGAGTGCATGCGCATGCCGCTGGTTCCCGCCGTGTTGTGCAGCACGTCGACGACGCGCATGCAGACGTTGGCAGCATGCACGCAGGCGAGGCGCGCATCCTGCGTCGTCTTCGCCCCTGGCATCGGTGCGCCCGCCCACAGCTCCTCCTCGACCGCACGCATCGCGTTCATGACGTAGCTGCGCACGGCCCGGTAGTCGGCCATGCACTCACCCATACGATACTGAGCGATCGGGCGATCGCGCAAGGTCGATGCGGACAGCATGGGGACCTTGTTCTGGGCCAGCAGAGCGAATGCTTCGAGAGCTCCGCGGGCGACGCCCAAGGCCACCGCAGCCTTGTTGTACGCCAGCCTTAGCGGCACCGGAATGCGAAATACCGGGTTGTCGTAGCGGGCCGGCAGGCTCATGAGATCCACGTTCACGAACCTCGGCGGCACGTAGGCGCCCTCAGCCCTGACGTCGTGGCTGCCCGAGCCCCGCAGGCCGGCCACGTCCCAGGTATCGAGGATCTCCCACTGATCACGATGCAGAAACCAGAGCTTGAAGATCGGCTGCCCAGCGGCATCGAGCTCCGGCTCGTCGCCGCGCACGAGCGGTGCGCCCATGAAGCACCAATGGGCGTTGTGGCAGCCACTGATGAAGGTAGTCTGGCCCCACACCCTCACCCCGCCGTCCTCCTGGCGTTCAGCCCGCGGTGGTGCGCTTCCGGGCCCCCCGCCACCGCACATGATGACGCCGGGATTCTCGAGATATACCTCGCTGGCGAGCGCGGGATCCATCCCGCCCGCGGCCATGGCATTGATCTCCGATCCCAGCATGACGTTCCATGCCACCGAGGCGTCGATCGCCGCAATCGTCTCCAGGATCTCGATGGTCTGCATCGAGCTGGCGTCCTCGCCCCCGAGCGATTCCGGCAAGGTGAAGCGGAAGAAACCTCGCCGCACCAGGGTCGTGACCAGATCATCCGGCAAGCGCCGGAGCTTCTGCGCCTCATCGCCGGCGGAGACTATCGCGCTGCGCAGTTCCTCGACCTGATCAAGACGCGCCCCGAGTTGGCTGGAATCCATCGCTCGCTTGCTCCCTGGTCTTACCGCCACTGCGCAAACCAGGGTAGTGGAAGCCAGAGGCCAAGACAACGGAAACCGTCGCAGTTGACGGTATTGTCCAGTTCGGATTCAATAATCACGGAGGCGACAGGCGGAGGGGATAATGACTGCCGCACATGCATACCATCTGGGCGTCGAGCAGGTTGCCGCCTGGCAGCACTCATCCGATCAGGACCTGGCGCCAGGCGTGATGAGCTCTGCTGCCTCCGTACCGGCCGACGAACCGGACGCATCGCGGACGGCAGCGCCCATGATCGACTCGCAGGGGGCGGACGCACTTCTGAGTGAAAGGCTCTTCATGCAGCCTTGCGCGAGACTCGCAAACAATCAGTCAGACCGGTCTTTTTTGGTGACTTGACGATGGAGTTGTGCTCTGATCATTGCTGGGAGGAGGAATCCATGGGTGATGTTGCCCTTCGCCGTGCGCGTGAAGCGCTTCGGCTGATAACGGTGGTAGCGGTGACCGCAAGCGCGGCGCCGGCTTTCGCGGAGACAGCAGACGGGTCCAAGAGCCGGGTGATCGAGGAGATAGTGGTAACCGGCACGAAGCGTGAGACTGCTGCCCAGAACGTGCCGATCGCTGTCACCGCGATCTCGGAAGAGACGCTCAAGAACCAGTTCAGAAACGACGTGCTCGCCATCGGCGAGCTATCTCCCGGTGTGACGCTGGGTCAGCAGCCTGGCTTTCGGGCCATCGCCGGTGGTGTGCGTGGCACCGGCCAGAACTCGATTCTGGTGACCCAGGACTCTTCAGTCGTCCTGCTTGTGGATGATTTCGCGCTGTCCAACGTCCAGTCCCAGTTCGTCGAGCTCTTCGATGTGGATCGCATAGAGGTCTATCGCGGACCACAAGGCACCCTGTTCGGTAAGAGCGCGACGGGCGGCGCGATATCGATCGTCACCAAACGCCCTGAGATGAACACGACCAGCGCCGACCTCGCCTTCCAGTATGGTCGCTTCGACGGCGACGACGGCCCCACCGCGTCGATCCGTAAGTTCAACGCGGCCATCAATGTTCCGCTGATTGAAGATCATCTGGCACTACGAGCCGTGGGCATCTGGGACCAGGACCAGGGCTATTACAGCAACGACAAGCACACCGCCACATGGCCTGAATACGCCCCGCTGTTCGGCGGGCCGGCCCCCGTACCACCCGGGATCAGCACTCGAACCGTGGGATCTGGTGAACACTTGAACGGCACGGACGTCTTCGCCGGCAAAGTGAAGCTGCTCTGGCAGCCCTCGGAGCGCTACGAGGCCTATTTCATGTACGACTACCTGGACGACACTTCCGGCTCACCGCCGGGAGTCAACGAGAGCGAGTCCAGCATGCTGTTGCCGCTCCTTGGCTTTCCCGGCGTGCAGGACGCGGGGCTCAAGGACATTTTGAGCACCGGTGTCACTAATCAGTGCGTCGAAGGCAACCCGGACGGGCTGTGTATCACCGCTGGCCACCGGGTCAGCGTCAAGAGCTATCAGCTCCATCAGACCCTGGACATCGGCGACTACACCGCCAAGCTCATCCTGGGAACGCGGAAGATGGAAGAGATCCTCCCGAACACCTATACCGGCGAGGCCTTCACCTCGCTGTTCGACGCGTCCCGCAACACGACCCGGGACCAGGACCAGTACGAGCTGCGTGTCACGTCCAACTATACAGGACCCTTCAATTTCGTCGCCGGCGCCTCCTATGCCGACGAAGAGACCGACATGCTGGCATACGCCACGGTAGGTCTGACGGCCCTGCTGACCATGGACACGGATTACATCCTCGATCCGGCCATGACCGGCGCTAGCCAGGATCGAGAGACCAGAGCCCTCTATGCAGACGGCACATATAACATTACCGACCGGCTGGCATTCACAGCAGGAGTCCGCTACACCGATGACAAGAAGAAGTTCTTTCGCCGGCAGAACCCAGGCGGACCCTGCACTGCGCTGACGCCTCTGAAGGATCAACAGATCGTCGATGGCGAGTGCCTGGATGCCCGCTCGAATGCCGTCTCCAGGGTAGGCGGCGGGTTCAGCGCCAAGGATCTCCAACCTTTCCACATTCCCCTGCCGAACAGCGCATTCGGCATCGCCGATAAATTCAACGACAGCTGGGACGAGCTCACGTACAGATTCGTGCTCGACTACGACGTTACGGACGCCAGCATGGCTTACGTCAGCTACGCGACGGGGTTCATTCCCGGCGGCTTCACCGAAACCTGTTCCAGCCTGGAAACCTGCCAGCCATTCGATTCGGAAACCAACTGGAACGTCGAGACCGGTTTCAAAGGTCGGTTCGCGAACGGCACGGTGCAGACCAACCTGGCCGTGTTCTACACGGAATACAAAGACCTCATCCGCTCTCAGGTGGTGCCATTCACCGACGCCTTCGGCGTCACGACCCAGGAAACGATCAACATCAATGCAGGCGTATCCATTGCCAAAGGCGTGGAAGGCGAGTTCATCTGGCTGCCCTCCCCGAATCTGCAACTCACGGCAAACGTGGGCTACCTCGATCACCAGTACGACAAATTCCTGCTGGATCGGAATCTGGACGGGGTCAAGGAAGACCTTTCCGATCTGGACGTCCCGTTTTCGCCCAAATGGAAATGGGGTGTCTCCGGCACGTACGATCAGCCTCTGCCCGTGGGCACACTCGTTTACAACGTGAACGTGAGTCATCAGGACAAAGCCGAGATGTCGGTGTTCAACTCGCCGCGCACGCAAATGACCGAGCGCACACTGTGGGACGCCAACATCACGTACAGATCGCCCGAGGAACGATACTACATCACGCTATGGGGCAAGAACCTGACTGACGAGCGCTTCCGAACAGGCGCGAACTCCGTCGCCGGGCTGTGGAACTTCACGATGTACGGACGCCCCCGTTCCTATGGTCTGGAGGTAGGTTTCAAGATGTGAGGAGCAACTACCTGCGACTCCGAGTGAGTATCGGCAGTCATCCAGGGAGGGAAAAAGTCATGATTCGTACCATGTCTGCCTTCGCAAGCGCCCTGCTGCCGGCGACGGCAATAACCATACTGTCCACGGCAGCACCTGCGGTCGCGGCGCCTGCTGCGCGCGAGCGTGGTGTAATCGAAGAAGTGGTCGTGACAGCCCGAAAACGAGAAGAACGGCTCGTCGATACGCCGGTGGCGGTGTCGGCTCTAAGCGCAGAAGAGGTGGAACGTTACCACACTCGGGACCTCGCTGAGCTCACGTCCAGAATTCCGGGCGTTCAGATAAGCCACGCGGCGGGAGGCGGCGCTGGCGGCAGCATCTACATCCGCAACATCGGAAATCTCGCTGTAGACTACGGCGCCGATCAGCCGGTTTCACTGGTCCTGGATGGCATGTCGTTCACCCGTGGCCACGTCCTGGACGTGGGCCTGTTCGACGTGGCGAGCATCGAGGTGCTTAAGGGGCCGCAGGCGCTCTACTTCGGCAAGAACAGCCCTGCCGGCGTCATCGCAGTGACCAGCATCACGCCGGAGGTCGGCGCACCAATGGACGGGTTCGTCACCGGCAGCTACGAGTTCGTCACGGAGGACCCGGTGGTCGAAGCCGGTATCTCGGTGCCGGTGGGGGACCAACTGGCGTTCCGGCTGGCGGCCCGGGAGCAGGACATGCAGAGCGGCTACCTGAAGAACTCCGCGCAACCGATCGATCCGAACCCCCTGTACTTCGACGACCTGCCGACCAGAGGCGCCTCGTACGACAAGTTTCCGGAGCAGAAGCAGAGCGTAGTGCGTCTCACAGGAGTCTGGCAGCCGTCCGCGCAGTTCGACGCGACGCTGAAGGTTTTCCGCTCCTCCACCAAGCAGAACGACGCGGGCCTGACGGTGCTCTACGCCTGCGGGGCGGGTGTGGGCAGCCACCCTACCTTCGCCGGGGTCGTTCCGGATCCCACCCAGACCTGCACGCACGAGCCCCGGCTGCGTCGCAACGGCGCCCTGCCCCCGGCAGCGGTCGCCGATGCTCATCCCTACATCAATGCCGACTCGCGTTTCTTCAATCGCGCCACCAACGAAATCCAGACGCTGGACATGAAGTGGGACATCGGCAACTTCTCACTCAGCTCGGTCACCGGCCACTGGAACTACAAGCAGCGCGAGTACACGAATTACGACTACACCAGCTATGCAGTGGTGATCTCGAAGCAGGGTGAGTCCGGCGAAGACTGGACTGAGGAGCTGAGGCTGCAATCGAACTTCGACGGGGCTTTCAATTTCATGTTCGGCGGTTTCTATGAAAACATGGATCGCGACCTGGACGCTCCGGTGCAGATCCTGCCCCAGGCCTTCTATCCCCCGGGATTCATGCCGAACCCCGAGCCAGGCCCATATCAAGGCAGCTTCCTCAACTATCACCAGCATTGGGACAACAACATCGACAGCTGGTCGGTGTTCGGCAGCTTCGATTACAGCTTCTCGGACCGCTGGTCACTGTCCGGCGGCGCGCGTTACACCGAAGAGAACCGTGACTCGTTCGGCGGCAACCTGTACGAACGGGGGCTGGGGTTCTCCCCGGCTGGCGTGTTCTACTCGCCCAAGGGAGAGTCGAACAACACTTCGCCGGAGCTGACGCTGAGCTGGCATCCCGGGCAGGACGTGCTGGTCTACGCCGCTTACAAGACCGGCTTCCAGTCCTTCGGCATCTCCAACCCGGGCACCGTGCCGGACCTCTCCAACGCACCTCAGTCCGTCATTGACGACTACTTCGTGTTCGACGAAACCAAGGTGAAAGGCTTCGAGCTGGGGCTGAAAGGCTACTTCCTGGAGAGTCGGCTCCGCGGCGACATATCTCTGTTTTCGTACGAGTACAAGGACCTGCAGGTAGCCGTATTCGATCCGATCACGACCACGTTCTCGACTCAGAATGCCGCAGTTGCCACCAATCAAGGGATTGAGCTGCAGGGCACGTTCCAGGCCACCGACGCCCTGCAATTCCGGCTGGGAGCGCTTTACACGGATCTCGAATTCGACGACTTCAAGGACGCCCAGTGCTATACCGGCCAGCCCGTCGGCTCTGGTCCGCCAGGCTGTTACGTCCGGGCGGACGGCGCGAAGGTCCAAGACCTGTCCGGCGAACAATACGGCGGCCCGCCGGTCCAGATCAATGCCGGCGCCACCTATACCACTGGACTATTGCAAGACTGGGGTCTCGAGCTGAGCGCGGACGTGATCTATCACAGCGAGGGACAGGAGACGCGCCGCCAACCGAATACCGATACCCCGTCATACACCGTCAGCAACCTGGCCGCGCGTCTGTACCAGCAGAAGGGGCCGTGGATGCTGACCTTGATGTGCTCCAACTGCGCCAACGAGATCTACGTCACCAGCATTCAGGACAAGCCGCTCGGCTCGGTGGGAGATCTTACCGGCCAGATCGGCATGCCCCGGCTCATCACGGCGCAGGTGACCTATCGCCTGGAGTGAATCCTTCTGAGCTCTGCAGGGCCGCCACGAGTCGTGGAGGCCCTGCACGCTTGAAGTTTGCCATCACGCGGTGACTGGCCGATGAGCTGGAACGCCTCAGGCCGCACCTCAGGGCAGCAGTTCGAAGACCTTTAGATCGTCGCTTGCCTTAGACTGCCGTGCCACCATCTGCGACATCCAGGCGTAGGCCTTCTCGTTGCTGGTATCCAGCGTGCCCGCGACGACACTGACGTAGACCCAGTTGTAGAGAATCGACTCGCGGTAATCCCGCCAGACGGCTTCGCGCGTCAAACCCGTGACGCCACCTGATTCCAGCCCGGCGACATATTGGTCCAGCAGACTGCGCTCATGCTGCCTGCGCACCTCGGTACGCGAGCTCTGGCCCAGAAACAGCGCTACGTCGTTCATCCCCCGGCCCCGCAGGGGGCCTTGCCAGTCCAGCGTGACCACCGGATGGTGGCCAGGCCGGTATCCGTAGAGCAGGTTTTCCATCCGGAAATCTCCGTGGCAGAGCGTGATGGGCGGTGTGTCCATCTGACGCTGAAGCACGGTGATCGCCTCGAGGAACGTCTCTCGGCGGCCGGGCAGATGGTCCGGCACGAACTGGCCGAACCTCTCCATCACGGCATCGAAGCCCTCAACCGCCAAGGCCTTCATGTTGTCCGCGTGATAGCTGTCGGCGATGTGCGGGACCCAGTCGAGCTCGTCCACCCGGTTCCAGAACGCCGAATGCAGCTTTGCCAGCTCACCGATGGCGAGCTTCGTCTGCCGCAACGTGGCCCCCGCCACCTGGCTGCCGACCTTGTAGTCCGTCATGTCCTCCATCAGGATCAGGAAACGGTCTTCGTCGCAGCCCGAGTAATACACTCGTGGAATGCGCACGCCCGTCTCCGGCCCGAGCTCGGAGACGAAGCGGGTCTCGCGTTCGTACAGGTTATAACTGAGGGCGATGCGGCGGTTGGTCTCGTTCTGCGACGCGTACTTGGCGATGAAGCTCGGCGGTGCGTCCCCCGGATCTCCTTCGTATGTCACGGTGAGCCTGGTGAGCTCCGCCATCATGCCGGTGCCCTCCCCGATGGGGGCAGTCCGGATGGCCGCGACGCGGCCCCCGGCCGGAAGCGCACCATGGTCATGCAGGATGGACGTAAGGAACTCCGGCGTGAAGCCTCGCGGCAACTGAGGCAGGCTCGATGTCCCGGCTACCATCTCGCACCCCCTACCGTTCGGCCTTTGGCCCTCGGTACGATTGGATCAACTCGTACCAGCCGGAACCGCAGATGCGCAGCGGCAGCCCGCCGAACTGCTCCGCTGTCTCGAGGTGTTTTCGGCGCCCCTCCCAGGCATCGGGATCGCGTTGCCACTCGTTGAGTACCCGCTCCGCCTCCTCGTAGCTCGGTGCATCCACTTCGTACAGGGAAAGGTATCGAGATACGGTCTCGCTGTCTCCATGCGGACCGGAGAGCTTGTAGACGCTGCCCCGAACGAAATTTGGACAGTGGGCGGTGTCCTCGATGTGCTGGTTCACGAACCACTCGTCGAACTGGGCCTGCATGGCCGGGTTCGGCGGTTCGCACAGCCCGATGAGTACGAAACGCGGCATGAGTCATCCCTCCGTGATCTCACCAAGACACAATATCACGTTCCTTGCGAGCAGCGGCTCGTCTCGCTTCAAAGCAGTCGCGACCTTAAGGAAGCGCCCTTGTGGGAGCGCCCTTGTGGCAGCGCCCTTGTGGGAGCGCCCTTGTGGGAGCGCCCTTGTGGGAGCGACCTTGTGGCAGCGACCTTGTGGGAGCGACCTCCCGGTCGCGATCTTCAATCAAAGCAGTCGCGACCGGCAGGTCGCTCCCACAGCTGTCAGACGTTCGCTGCCACCACCGTCAGCCGACGAGCTTTCGGCCGATCACCATGCGCATGATCTGGCTGGTGCCTTCGAGGATCTCGTGCACCCGGAGGTCACGGACGATGCGCTCGATGGGGTAGTCCATCAGGTAGCCGTAGCCGCCGTGGAGCTGCAGGGCGTCGTTGGCGATCTGGGAGGCGGCTTCGGTGGCCTTCAGCTTGGCCATGGCCGTGTACTGGGTTCGGTCGGCAGCCTCCTCGCTTACCTTCTGCGCAGCCTTGTAGAGCAGGGCGCGGGCCGCCTCCAGCTCGGTGGCCATGTTCGCCAGCATGAACTGGGTGTTCTGGAAGGCGGCGATGCTGCGGCCGAACTGCTGGCGTTCGGCGACGTAGCCGAGGGCTTCGTCGAAGCAGCGCTGGGCGCCGCCGAGCGAGCAGGCGCCAATGTTCAGCCGGCCGCCGTCGAGACCCGCCATGGCGATCGCAAAGCCCTGCCCCTCGTCGCCTACGAGGTTCTCCACCGGCACTCGGGCGTCCTCGAAGGTCACCATGGCAGTCCGCTGGGAGTGCCAGCCCATCTTCCGTTCGGGTGCCCCGAAGCTGACCCCCGGCGTGTCTTTCTCCACCACGATGCAGGAGATGCCCCGATGTCCCGGATCGCCGGTGCGCACCATGCACACGTAAACCTCGTTGTCGCCGGCGCCGGAGATGAACGCCTTGCTGCCGTTCAGCACGTAGTCGTCGCCGTCGCGCACCGCGCGGGTCTTCAGCGCAGCGGCATCGGACCCGGAGCCGGGCTCGGTGAGGCAGTAGCTGGCCATCTCCCGCATCTCCACCAGCCGCGGCAGAAACCGCCGCTTCACCGACTCGGCGCCGAAGCGGGAGATCATCCAGGTCGCCATGTTGTGAATCGACACGAACGCCGACGTGGACGGACAGCCGTAGGCCATGGCCTCCATGATCAGCGCCGCTTCGACCCGGGTCAGGCCGGTTCCACCGTCGGCCTCCGGCAGATAGATGGCGCCGAAGCCGAGCTCACCGGCCTTGCGCAGGGTGTCACGAGGGCATATGTGCTCGGCGTCCCAGCGGGCGGCATGGGGCGTGATCTCGTCCGCCGTAAACTTCGACGCCATGTCGACGATGGCCTGCTGCTCTTCGCTGAGGCGGGTGTCCATATCGCTCTGCTCCAGCGGCCGCTCGGGCGGTTTCCGGCTGAAGGCCGCTCCTACATGGTGGGGATGACGAAGCTCTGCTCCGGCTGCTGGCCTTCGGGCCAGCGCTGGGTCACCGTCTTGATGCGGGTGTAGAACCGCACGCCCTCGGTGCCGTACTGGTTGGTGTCGCCGAACGCCGAACGCTTCCAGCCGCCGAAGGTGTGATAGGAGACCGGCACCGGGATCGGCACGTTGATGCCGACCATGCCCACGTTCACACGCTTGGCGAATTCCCGGGCCGCCTGACCGTTGCGGGTGAAGATCGCCACACCGTTGCCGTACTGATGCTCCGACGGCAGGCGCACGGCTTCTTCCACCGTGTCGGCGTGCATGACCTGCAGGACCGGGCCGAAAATCTCCTCACGATAGGTCGTCATGTCCGGCGTCACCCGGTCGAGCAGAGTGGGCCCCATGAAAAACCCCTGCTCGTAGCCCTGCAGCTCGAAGCCGCGGCCGTCGACGACCAGCTCCGCGCCTTCGTCCGCGGCAGTCTCGATGAGACGCTCGACGCGCTGGCGATGGGCGGCGGTGACCAGCGGGCCGTAATCGGCCTCGGGATCGGTGGCAATGCCGATCCGGAGCGACTCGACGCGCGGCAGCAGATGATCGATCAGCCGCGCACCCGTGTCCTTGCCCACGGCCACCGCCACGGGCAGCGCCATGCAGCGCTCGCCGGCCGAGCCGTAGGCGGCCCCGACGATGTCCGCCGCGGCCTGAGCGAAGTCGGCATCCGGCAGCACCACGCCGTGGTTCTTCGCACCACCCATGGCCTGCACGCGCTTGCCGTTGGCGGTGCCGTGGGCGTACACGTACTGGGCGATGTCCGACGAGCCGACGAAGCTGACCGCCTGAATCTGCGGATGGGCGAGAAGCGCGTCCACGCACTCCTTGTCACCGTTCACCACGTTGAGCACGCCCTCGGGCGCGCCGGCTTCCATGAACAGCTCCGCCAGCCGCATCGGCACCCCAGGGTCCTTCTCCGATGGCTTCAGAATGAAGCTGTTGCCGCAGGCGATGGCCACCCCGAACATCCACATGGGGATCATGGCCGGGAAGTTGAACGGCGTGATGCCGACGGCCACCCCGAGCGGCTGCCGCATGCTGTAGACGTCGATGCCGGGCCCCGCCCCCTCGGTGTAGTCGCCCTTCAGCAGGTGCGGTATGCCGCAGGCGAACTCGATCACCTCGAGCCCCCGCTGCACGTCGCCCCGGGAGTCGGCCAGCACCTTGCCGTGCTCCTCCGACAGCAGCCGCGCCAGCTCGTCCATGTGAGCTTCCAGCAGCTCCTTGAAGCGGAACATGACCCGTGCGCGGCGTTGCGGATTCACCGCCCCCCAGCCCGGCTGCGCCGCCGCGGCTGCCGCCACCGCCCGGTCCACCTCGGCCGCACCGGCCAGCGCCACCCGCGCCTTCACCCGGCCAAGCGAGGGATTGTAGACATCGCCGAACCGGCCGCTCTCTCCAGCCACCCGGCTGCCGGCAATGAAGTGTCCTAACACTGTAGCCATTTCGGCTCCCTGCTCTCGTTTCGATGCATACAACAAAGACGTCGAGTCGCTTTCGGATCACTGACGAGGCAACCTGGAAGGTCGACGGCAACGGCCCGCTCGGCTCCCGGAATCACATGCGATACGTCGCCCTGAACTGAACCGTCCTCGGTAAAGACCCCCCGCCACTCTGGTCGAACCGCGTCACCGCACCAGGACGAGCTCCAAGAACCGGATACTTCTCCTCTGTCAGATTCCTGCCGATGACAGACAGTTCCCAGTGGTCGTTCTGGATGCCGACTCGCGCTCTCAGACGCCAGAAAGAATTCTGCGCGGCCTCCGGCTGATGATCCGTGGAAGTGGTGTAGTCGTCGGAGTAGATGCCTTCAGCGGAAACCAGATACGACCAGGCTCCGGTAAGCGGCGCCAGGTACTCGAAGCCCAACGATCCGTTCCACTTCGGCGCGAAAGCGAGCCGCGTGCCGGATAGATCCTGAAAATCGCCGAAGTCACCGGTATTCGGATCGTCCATGCACTGGCCCGGCCCGACGGGCTGACCGGTCCAGCAGGCGGCGCCGGGATAGCTACGATATTTGGCGTCGTTGTAGCCAAGCTCCGCGTACAGCTGCAGAGCTGCGGTAACCTGGAATTGGGTATCGAACTCGACGCCCGTAGTCCGCGATTTGGCGGCATTGCTGATGAAGAACGAAGTCGTAGCAGGGTCGAACACACTGACCTGCAGGTCGGAAAATTCATAACGATACGCCGTCGCGTTCAGGCGCACTCGACGATCGAACAGCAGGCTCTTCACGCCGAACTCGAACCCGGCCGCCTTCTCGGGGTCGAAAACTACATTTTCCGCCGTATAGAAGCTGCTCAATACGGTCGGCGCGGAGTATCCCCCGGACTTGTAGCCCGTCTTGTACGCACCCCACAGGGTCAGCTCGTCCGATGGTCTCCAGGTCAGCGTGACTTCAGGTGAGAAATTGTTGTCGTCGAAATCCGCCGCGACGACTTCGCCCTCGGGAACGAACCCGCCGGACAACGCGAAGAAGAGATGCAGATAGGTATTCTGCTGCTTCCCCTTCTTCTTGTCGTGAGTGAAGCGACCGCCGGCGGCCAGCTCGAGATCATCAGTGACGTCCCAACGTAGCTGAGCAAAGGCCGACCAGCTGTCACCCTCCGTTTTCTGCACGACGTGCGCGTCATTGCCGAAGCCGGTAACCGGGTCCGGTCCGAAGTTGGCCAGCTTGATCGAACTCTGGTGCGTCCGATCGAACGTATCCGCGTATAAACCCACCATGTAATTCAGCCGACCCGAAAGATCCGTCGCCACCCTGATCTCTTCCGACCACTGCTCGTGACGGTCCGGGTTATAGCCCAGGTAGGCCGGGTAAAGCATACCTCCGAAGTTGTCGAAGCCCTGGAAATCGTAATCCAGGTAGCCGGTCACCGACGTCACGGTGCCCCAACCCGTGCTCCACTCAGCATCGATGCTGCCCAGCGTGACTTCGTAATCGGACCAATAGTGGTGCCCGACGTTGATGTCCCAGGCGTCGGTGATTTCCCGAGGCGGTGCGCCGATCGAGGTGTTGTAATCGATCTTGCAGTCCTGGAAGGGATCGGTGCGGACACCGACACCGATCAGCGCGACCTGCGCGACCGGCTTGTTGGTGCAGTTGGCAAGCTCACCTTCGCTGAGCCCATCGCTCTTTTCTTCGCCGCGCATCACCTTCGTCGTGACACGCAAATCGTCTGTCGGCTGCCAATCCAGGGTCACCCGGCCCGCGCCCGTCCGCAGATCGCCGATGTGGCCGATGGCGCCAGGAAGATCATAGGGCTCCGCAGGCAGCACTTCGCCCTCACTGTTCTCGACGAAGCCGGCATTGTTGTCGATCCAGCCGCCACGATTGGTGTACCGGAACGCGAACCTGCCATTCAGCGTGTCGGCAATCCTTCCGGATATCATGCCCTCCAGCAGATACTCATCCGTACCGTCTTCGTATCCCCCGGTGACTCTGCTCTCGAACTGTTCCGTCGGCACTGCCGATAGTACGCTCACCACCCCGGCCGGGCTGTCCTTGCCAAAGAACAACGCCTGCGGGCCCTTCAGAATCTGCACCGATTGAACGTCGAAAAAGGACGTGCGAGCCACGAAGCCACGTGCTGTCTGCACGCCGTCGATGTTCGTGGCCACGCTCGACTCTATGCCGGAGTCGCCCGCAGGAGAGCCCACACCCCGAATGATGAAGGTGCCACCATTGCCGTTCGAGCCGCCGCCGATCTGTACGTTGTTCGCCATGTCAGCAATCTCACCCAGCCGACTCGCGTCATACCGTTCGATCTTCTCGGCGTTCATGGCTTGAATGGCCACCGGAACGTCCTGAAGCGACTCTTCACGTTTCCGCGCGGTCACAACCACTTCTTCGATCGTCGTTGCTCCCAGGGCCGGGGCGATATCCACCACCAGCATCGCCAGCACGAGCGCTGGAGACCACCAGACCGAGCTGAGTTGATTCATCGAGATCCCCCAGACAACGAGGCACCCTCAGTCTACCGGAGGGGCCTGGAACTATGCGGACATCTGTCCCCACCCGGTCGATCCTCGCTGATCCATCGGGCAAAAACGCGGCGGTTGATGCGCCGAGGTTTGGAGGGGAGAGAGCTAACCTCAGCCTTCATCTGCGACGCCGCCGCTCGCCGATAGACATAACCAGAGTCCCGCGCTACCTGAGCTCTCAGCTGCCATCAATAGTGCCAGCTCGCCTCAATCTCGAGCTGCCGACCGCGGATCGCCGCACCGCTCAAGTCGCCGCGGAATCCTTCTGGCGTGCCCGTGTTGCCCCCCGTGCCCGGGACATTCGCAGCACCTCGGATCGCCAGCTTGTCCGTCAGGTTCTTGCCGATGAAAGCGAGTTGCCAATGACCATCCGCGGTGCCGATCCTGACGTTGGCGTCGTATGTCTGATAAGACTGATAGGTGGCGTTCGGATCCGAAGAACTCAACGTGGTCTCACTCTTGAACTGCATGTTGGCGGTGACACCGAGGATCAGGGCCTTGCCGAGTGGGCGCTCGTAGTTCGCCGACAGGAATCCGCTCCACTCCGGCGCGCCCGGTCGGGTATTGCCGTCCAGATTCTGTCTCAGATCGGCTTCGGTCTGGCCGGGCAGCAGTGGACCGCAGCCTTCCGCCGGCGTCTGCCCCACATAGCAGAAGTTCTCGAAATCGGTGAACTTCGACTGCAGATATCCTACCGAGCCGGAGACGGTGAGTCCTTCCACCGGGGTCGCCCAATCAGCCTGAAACTCTGCGCCATACGTCTCGGATCCCCCGGCATTCTCGGTCACGTAAGCGAACTGCTGCGAATTGAAGAAGTCGACCTGCAGATCGCTGAACTTGTAGTAATACGTCTCGAAGGAGGCCCGCAGCGAATTGTCGAAGAGCGAGGCCTTCACTCCCATCTCACCACCGCGATTCGCCTCAGGCTCGAAGACGAAGTCCTGGAAGCCCGGCGGCGAAAGATTGCTCAGAATGGCGCTGTTGGAGAACCCGCCGGACTTGTATCCCTCCTTATATGCAGCGTACAGGGTGAGATTCTCCGTGGGCTCGAACCGCAGCGTCGCCTCGGGGATCCACGCCTTGAACGTCTGGTCGAATGCGGGCCGGGTATCGGCCGGATCGGTCGGATCATACGGAATGAACAGACCGGTGAGCAGCGGATTCACGTAGGGCTGGATGAAATACGAATCCTTGGTCTCGTCGATGTAGCGCACGCCGGCCGTAAACTGCCAGCGGTCGGTGATGTCCCACAACACTTCGCCGTATACCGACTTGGTCTTGCCATCGGTCTCCGAGAGCTTGTTGTAGGCGGTGAACTCGTCATCCGGGTTGGCGATGGGCCCGGTGTTCCGCGGCCCGAGGACGCCGACGCCGGGAACGGGTAAGAACGCAAAGATGACGTCCTGATCGAACCAGAGATTGGTGTCCTGGTAGTAGGTGCCGAGCACGAAATTGACCGGCAGATCCAAGTGCGAGATTGCGCGAACCTCAGCCGAGTAGTTCTCGAACTTGTTGTGCTCGCCCGCGAAGATCGACGTTGTGGCCCCGCCATCCTGGTCGCCTACCCAGCGCGTATCCTGATGGTGATAGTTCAGAATCGATGTCACATCGAACTTCGGGTAGCTCCAGTCGAGCGTGCCGGTGACGATGTGGGACTGGTACTTCTCCCCCGCGTCGCCATTGCCGAACTCGTTCAAGAGCGGATCCACGGCCGCTATCGCCGGCGGTACGTCGTTCCAGCCCCGTGAACCGTCGAAGTGACAGTCGACGTTGGGAAGGGGCAGCGGCTCGTAAAGAGGAGTCTGACGGCCCGGAGGCTGCGGGTTCACCAGCTGACTGGTGTGCGCCACGCCGTTCAGGGTCGGACAGTCGAAGAGTTCTCCGCCGCCGGTATATCCCTGCTTGAACTTGCTGTACGAGCCCTTCAGATTGTAGGCGAAGTGCTCGGACAGGTCGCCGGCCGCGGTCAACCGGGCGTAGAGGGTCTTTTCCTTCGGAAAATAGTTCGTCGACCGCGGATTGTCCCAGAAGTCGATGTTGCCGGTAGCAGCATCGAAAGTGCCGTAGCTGTCGCCGCCGGCAGGAGAGTTGTTCTTGATCCAGCCCTCGTTCATGTGGGACGCCTGCACCGCAAGGCGCAGCCCGAGCTTGTCGTTGACGGGCGCGGACACCATACCGTCGATGGTCACGATCGTCCGTCTCGAATTCGTTGTCCACCCTCACGCTGGCTTCGAACTGGTCACCCGGATCGTTGGTGTCGATCGAGATCACCCCCGCCGTCGCGTTTTTGCCGAAATACAGTGCTTGGGGGCCCTTGAGGATCGAGACCTGCTTGGTGTCGAACAGCCCCTCGTTGATGGTACGGCCCTGGGGAAAATACACACCGTCGATGATTACGGCGACCGACTGCTCGATGCCGATACTCGTCGACGGGGAGAAAATGCCGCGGATACCGATGGACGTGCCGCTCCCGCTGGTTGCGCGCCCGATATCCAGTTGTGGCGTCATCGCCTCGAGATCCGACAGACTCTCGAGGCTGAACTGGCGCATCCGTTCCTCCGAAACGGCGGTGATGGCCACCGGGATATCGCGAACCGACTCTTCCATAGCGCGGGCAGTCACGACGATCTCCTCGATCGTCGCCCCGCTTGCCGGAAGGCTGACAAGCAGAGTCCAAGCGGCGGCCAGCATGGACAGGACACTACGCCATGGCCAGGCCGGCCGGCATCGATGCGTCATTACCCTCTCCCTTGGTGCAGAACGACCCCTTTATCTCGGAAAACGAAAAAACAGTCAAGTCTGCCTGCTTCGCCGATGCGACCCGGATGGCTCAGTAAACCCGATGACCGATCACTTCGGTCGGCAAGCTTACTTGCCTTCGTTCCCGAGCATTCCGCCCACCACTCCGGCCGGATCGCCGAACCTCATGTGTATCGACGTCAGGGCACGCAGCCACATCCCGGGGACGTGGGTGTAGTCGTCCCGCTCCGGCACAGGACGCATGCCACGTACACGCTCGAACAGGCTCTCCCACGCCCAGTTCTGCTCCAGGCGGCTCAGGGTGGCACCCGGGCAGACATGCTCCCCCAGGCCGAAAGCCAGGTGCCGGCCGGCGTTCTTGCGGGTCAGGTTCGGCATGCCCGGATCTGGGAACCGTTCCGGGTCGCGATTACCGGCGCCGTAGCGAATGCTCAGCACCGCGTCCTTCGGCACGGGCGTGCCGTTGATCCGGGTGTCTGCGGTCACGAACCGGTACAGGCCCTGGGTCGGCGATTCGATCCGCAAGACCTCCTCGACGAAGCCCCTGATCTTCGACCGATCCGCCTCCAGGGCCCGATGTACCCGGGGGTGGCGGAACAACAGCCAGAGGCCATTGGAAAGAGCGAAGGTGGTGGTTTCGTTGCCACCGATCAGCAGGTGGTCGGTGATGCCGATGATCTCGGTGTCAGTCAGCGGCCGTTTGCTTCCTGAATCCACGTCCTCGAGCTCCGCGCGGGTCAGGCGAGTGATGATGTCGTCCGCCGGCTTCCGGCGTTTCTGCTTCACGGTGTCGTGAATGTAGTGTTGCAGCTCGATGTGCTTCTCCACTGCCCACAGCTCCTGCTGGAGAGACAGCCCCCGGGAAAACGGCAGCACCCAGGCGGACGACCATTCTTTCAGCTGCGGAAGATCCATCCGCGGAAAGCCGAGCAGCTCCGCGATGACGATCATCGGCAGCGGCTCGGCGAACTGTTTGATGAAGTCGATCTCGCCGTCGTCGATCCAGGCGTCGATGAGATCGTTGATGATGTCGCGAATCGACCCTGCCCGCGCCTTGATCACTCGCGCAGAGAGCGCAGGATCGACGAGTCGACGATAGCAGCCGTGCTTCGGCGGGTTCTCGCCGAGCGGCGTGTAGCGCGGCCAGCCCTTGCTCTCGTACAGCGCCCGAGCTTCCGGATAGGTGATCAGGGGACTCGCCATGGTGACGTCCGGCCCGGCGGTGAACAAGTCGGGACGGCGCAACACGTACTCGATGTCGTCGTAGCGGGTGAGCACGTACATGTCGATCTGCGGCATGTAATGGATGGGTGCTTCCGCGCGCAGGATGTCGTAGGCCTCGAACCAGTGCTCTTGAACCAGCGGATCCATGAAATCAATCTCCGCAGCCCGCCGGTAAGGGCAATCCGGGATCTCCTTTTCAACCATGAACTTCCCCGTGGGCGGCTCAGACTACCGATGGTAGCGTCGCCTCCGAAGAAAACCAACAAGCGTGACGGTAACTCTTGGCAAGTCCGCAACAATTCAGTAACGTCAGCCTGGAAGGAAGACAAAGGCGTTCTTTGCCGGGACGAAGCAAGTCAATGACGTACGTGATCACTGCCGCCTGCATCGACGTGAAGGACATGTCATGCATCGAGGTTTGCCCCGTCGACTGTATCTATACGGACGAGGATGACCGGATGTGCTACGTGCATCCCGACGAGTGCATCGACTGTGCCGCCTGCGAGTCCGCGTGCCCGGTCGGCGCCATCTTCGTCGACGACCACGTGCCGAAAGACGTGGAGGAGTTCACGGCCATCAACCTCCTCTACTTCCAGGACCAAGCGGCGGCACGGCGGCGCGTCGACGAGATTGCCGCGGAAGGCCCCGTGGTCAACTGACCATGGAGCATCGGCCGGGCGTGCCGTTCCGTGCTGGCCGGATCCGGGCCACGAGAATGAGAAGCACAGGGAGCTTTCCTCATGAACGAGTCCACGTCTCCGCCGGCCGAAGCCGCCGATCACCCTGCCGGCCCGAAGACCCCGTACCAGCCGGTGGTGCCCAAGACCCTCCAGGAGATCAATTTCCTCGACGCGGGCCTGCAGAACTGCCCCTATCACGCCTATGAGCTGTTGCGCGACGAAGCGCCGGTCTGGAAGGATCCGATCACCGGCTTCTACGTCATCACCCGGTTCGAGGATCTGCGCAACATCCTCCTCAACACCAGGGATTACAACAACAGCGCCCGGGGCGGTCACGGTGGTGCGCGGGAGGTGCTCCACTCGGAACGGGCACAGCGCATGCAACAGCTTTACCGCGACAAGGGCTGGCTACCCGCTCCGACGCTCGCTGCCCGCGACGATCCGAACCACAGGCAGATGCGGGCCATGTTCAACGAAGCCTTCAGGCCGAAGAAGATCGAGGAGATGGACCCGTTCGTCGAGGAAACGGCGTACAAGCTGATCGACGCATTCATCGGCGACGGCCACTGCGACTGGGTGAAGCAGATGGCCGTCCCGCTGCCGCTGATCGTCATCGGCAGGCAGGTGGGTGTGCCCGAGAAGGACATCTGGCAGATCAAGGCGTGGACCGACGCCTGGGTGCAGCGCCTGGGGATGATGCAGACCGAGGAGGAGGAGCGCTGGTCCGTAGAGATGGAGATCGCGGCTCAGCATTACTTCCAACCGGTCTTCGAGCGTCTCCGCCGGGAACCCGACGGTACCCTCCTGTCGGAGCTGGTGAACCGCGTGATTCCAGAGTGGGGGCGTCCGCTCAACGACGAAGAGCTGCACGCCGAGATGATGGCGGACACCTTCGTCGGCGGATCGGAAACCACCACCAATGCCATCGCCTATGGCGTCAAGATACTCATCGAGAATCCGGATGGCTGGAGCAAACTCAAGTCCGATCCCGAGCGCTACCTGCGCACCTTCATCGAGGAGGTGATCCGGCTGGAGAGCCCGGTCCAGGGGCTGTTCCGCTGGGCGTCGAGCGACATCGAGCTGCATGGGGTGAGCATTCCACAGGGCGCCATGCTGAACGTCCGCTACGCCGCAGCGAACCGCGACGATCGCGAGTTCGAGTGTCCGGCGGGGCTCGACCTCGAGCGGGAAAAGCCGGGCCGCCATCTGGCGTTCGGTTCCGGCGTGCACCACTGCCTCGGGGCGCCGCTGGCCCGCCGGGAGATGTACTGGACTTTCAAGGCGCTCATCGATCGTATCGACGAGATGTGGTTCGCGCCGGGCAGGAACGATTTCCGTGCCGTGCCGAACTTCGCCTTGCGGGCGCTGAAGGAGCTGCACATCGAGTTCAAGCGCAGGTAACGGCATCGGGCGCGGTTGCCTGATGCACACGTCCCGGGGAGGAGACATGACCCTGCTGGATAGATTCAGTCTGAACGGGCAGGTGGCGGTAGTCACCGGAGGCGGCCGGGGCATCGGCGAGGGCATTGCGCTGGGCCTGGCGGAAGCGGGCGCCGACGTGGTGGTGGCGGCGCGCCGCACCCACGAGGTCGAGACCGTGGCCGGGAAGGTCCGCGCGCTCGGCCGCCGCGCGCTGGCAATGAGCTGCGACGTGATGCACATCGATCAGGTTCAGGATCTCGCTCGGCGCGCTCACCAGGAAATGGGTCGCCTGGACTGCTGGGTCAGCAATGCCGGGGGGGCCGACGACCGGGTGCCGAGAACATTCCTGGAGATGCCCGAGCGGCAATGGGATTTCCAGCTGAACCTGAATCTGAAGGCAGTCTGGACAGGCGCGCAAGCTGCGGCGCGGATCATGAAGGACCAGGGCGGCGGCACCATCATCAACATCTCCTCCGTGGCTTCCGGACGCGCCTCGCCCTTCAACGGCCCCTACGCCGTGGCCAAGAGCGGCGTCGACAACCTCACGCAGACGCTCGCAGCGGAGCTGGCGGAGCATCACATACGAGTGAACGGTGTGGCACCGGGGCCGATCCCCACGGAGGTGTTCCTCGAGTTCATGAAGCTCGAGGCGAAGGACATCCCCGAGCTCGGAAAGCGTTTCAACATCCCGCTGGGGCGGGTGGGCAGGCCCGAGGACATCGCCCCGGCAGTGGTCTACCTGGCATCGGATGCATCCTCCTGGATGACCGGGCAGACCATCCGAATCTGCGGCGGGCCTTAACACCACCCGCACCTCACCACCAGCCACGAGCGAGGCATAACGACATGACCCTGGACTACTATCCGCTGTTTCAGCAGGCGTATCTGGTCAACGATCTGGAGAAAGCCTGTCACGACTGGAACCGGCTGTTCGGCGCGGGACCGTTCGTGCTGGTTCCGCACCACAGGACCGACCGGTTCACCTACAGGGACACGCCTCAGGAGGCGGACGTCTCCTACGCCTTCGGCTACCTTGGCGACGAGATGATTCAGTTCATCCAGCAGCACGACGACACACCCTCGATCTATCGCGATATGTACGGTCCGGGACAAGAGGGGTTCCACCACGTCGGGGTGCTGGTGCACGATTTCGAGGCGGAGTTCAAGCGGCTCGAGCAGATGGGTTTCACCTGTGCCTGCCGTCTGTGGGCCGACGATGTGGACGCCGCCTACTTCGACACGCGCAGCGCCAACGGCTGCTTTACCGAAATCCACGGCGACCCGCCACACATCCTGTCCACCTTCGCCGGCTGGAGGCGCGCCCACCAGCTCATGCGGCCGGGCGACAGCCCGATCATGCCGCGTCCGCCACGCTGAGCGGTCACCGGGAAGCTGAGCGATGCCGGTGCGGATCTTCCATCCAGGTCAAGCTTCATCCGCAGCCCCTCGCCCCGCCCCCTCCCCCCGCCCCTCCCCCGCCCCTCCCCCCGGGGTCGGCACCACCGTCACCGGCATGTCCTCCGGCTCGAGGCCGAGGTTGATCAGCACCTTGGACATGCCGAGGAAAAGCCCCACGCCGAGCGCTATCTCGACGATCTCGGCAGCGCTGAACGAAGCCTGGAGCGCACGCCGGCTGTCATCATCGAAGCTGCGCGGATTGCCGATGAGGGCGTCGGTCAGCTGCAGCGCCGCCACCTCGGCTGAACCGAACGCGGACGTGTAGGCGTCGTCCAGGCGATCGAGGTCGCGTTCCTCCAGCCCTGCCGCACGGGCAGAGTCGAACCTTACGCGCTTTCAGTAGCCGCAGTCCGTGACCCGGGCGTTGCGCACGCGGATCAGCTCTTTCAACTTCGCCGGCACCACGCCGTGCTGCCAGAATTCCGCGTACAGGGCGAAGAACCTGCCCGTGATCTCGGGCACGTGCGCCATCACGGAACCGAAATCAGCGGCGCGACCGGACAGCGCCGGCTCGATTCTCGGTTTGGTCGACATCGTCTCTTCCTCAGCAGAAATGGCCAGACTGTCAGACGCCCAGAATGGCATCACCGATCGCGGAACGAAACCTCTCAAAACAGCTACGTATTCATCACCTCAACCAGCCGCTATCCTTGGCAGCATCGACAGCACGCGGCAGGACGGGGAGATCGCCGATGAAGACGCCGAATCACGAGCTGAGCCCGATGAGATGTCCGGCGAATGTGGAGGACGTGGATCTGTTCTCACCGGGTGCCCAGGAACACTGGTACGAGGCATACCCCATCCTTCACTCCCAGTGCCCCGTCGTTCGTCTCCCAGGAGAAGGATACCAGCCCGGCAGCGACGGCTACATTCTCACCAAGTACGACGACATCTCTCGCGTGGTGCGAGACCCGGTACGGTTTCCGCCCACGCTGACTCTGGCGATCCGCCAGCTCGAAACGCTCGGCGTGCCACCGGAGGAAGCACCGCACACCAATGCCATGCTCGTCTCCATGGCAACGCTGCGACCGAGCAACGAGCTCTACCGGGCACACCGCCAGGAATTGACCGATCCCTGGGTCGGACCGGGCGCCAACCGCCACACCGAGATGATCACCGGGTTCGTTAACCAGCTCATCGACAAGTGGATCGATCGCGGGCAGGTGGAATTCATCTCGGAATTCGCGCGTCCGCTACCGCAGATGGTGATGGCCAGCGTGCTGGGCTTTCCCATGCAGGATCTGCCGCGGCTGGCGGAATGGGGGAATGCCCAGGTCACGGCGTACGTCCACGGCAAGGGACACCGCAACATGCTGTCCGAAGCGCAGCTCACCGAGCAGTTCGAGAAGCTGGACGGTTTCAAGGAGTACGTGTTCCAGAAGGTCCAGGAGAAACGCCGTGAGCCTCAGGACGACATGATCAGCTGGCTGTGCCAGGTGGAGTACCAGGCGTTGGGTCGGAAGCTCACCGACATGGAAGTCAACGGCGTGGTATACGCCATGGTGATCGGCGGGCTCGAGACCACCCAGTACGCCCTGGAAGAGGAGGCGCAGCTGCTATGCGAGCATCCCCGGTTCTATCAGATGCTGAGGGACGACCGTAAGCTGGTCCGACCGTTCATCGAGGAGAGCATGCGGCTGCGTTCGCCCACCCAGGGGCTGTCGACACGGATCACCAGCCAGGACGAGGTGTTCCAGGGAGTGCGCGTTCCGCAGGGATCGCTGCTGCATCTGCGGTGGGCGGCGGGCAACGTGGACCCGGACGAGTGGGAATGTCCTTACGAGATGCAGCTCGATCGCAAGGCCGTGAGCCGTCACCTGGCATTTTCCGCCGGGCCCCGGGTCTGCCCTGGCGCCGGTATCTCGCGTCTCGAGCAGACCATCGCCTGGAACGCCCTGCTCGACCGCATCGACAGCCTCCGGTACGGCCCCGGCAACACCTTTGAGCACCAGCCCGGCATCATGCTCGGCACACTCAGGCTGAACATCGAGTTCACCAGGGCATCCGAGCACCCGTCCGAGGAAAAGCCATGACCTCTGCGGCCGACATCGATCACGACGTCAGCGATATTCGCCTGTTCGATGCGGCCACGCTCATCGACCCCTACGACGCCTACAGGCGCCTGCGGGACCACGACCCGGTGCACTACCTGCCGGAGCTCGACATCCATGTGGTGACCCGCTACGACCTGGTACGCGAAGCCATAAAGGATACCGAAACGTTCTCCAGCCGCTACGACCGATTCCTGCAGACCTCCCGGGATCTCGCCTTCCAGGCAGCACCGCCGGATGTGCAGCAAGAGCTGCTGCGCATCGGCAGCGCCATGATCGAGCTTCCGCCGACCATGCTCACCCTCGACGAGCCGGAGCACACCAGATACCGATCGCTGGTGCGCGAGCTGTTCACCGTCAGCCAGATCAGGAAGTCCGAAGCGTATGTCAGCGACATCATAGTCGCGGCAGCGGATGCCCTGGTGGAGCAAGCGGGCGAGGTCGATTTCATGCAGTCGTTCGCCTTTCCGGTACCACTGAGGATCATCTCGGACCGGCTGGGCATTCCCGAGGCGGACCGCGCGTTCTTCTACGATGCCGCTACGGCTGCGGCCGCAGGTCTCCGGCTGTCTCCGGTACCTCCCGACGAGATGATCCGCAGGGCCGAGCTGGCGCTGGCGCTGCAGAAGCTGCTGGTGTCGTTGATCGAGGCTCGGCGCACGGACCCTGCCGACGACATGATCAGCATTCTCGCCACCAGCAGGCTCGCGGACGAGGATCGGTGCCTGACCCATGGGGAGGCTCTGTCCATTCTCAACCAGTTCCTGGTCGCCGGCCACGAGACCACCACCAGCACCTTCGGCTGGGGCATGCTTCTGCTGTGCCGCAACCCTCAGCTGCAGGAGCAGCTCAAGAGCGACGGCAAGCTGATGCGGACCTTCGTCGAAGAGGCCCTGCGGCTGGAAGCTCCGGTGCAGGGCCTGCCGCGCCTGGTCACCCGCGATACCGTCCTCGGCGGCTGCGCGCTCGAAGCCGGGCAACTGGTCATGCTCCGCTATGGCGCGGCAAACCGTGACGAGCGGCAGTTCGAGAACCCGGACGAGGTGGACCTGCAGCGGCAGAAGGCGGGCATGCAGCTGGCCTTCGGCTCCGGTGTGCATCACTGCATCGGTGCGCCGCTGGCACGTCAGGAGCTCACCCTGGGCTTTCCGGTGCTGCTCGCCCGCATGGCGAACATCCGTCTGGCGCCGGACCGCCCGCTGCCCGAGGCGGAGCCGAGCTTGATCCTGCGCAATCTGCCGCACCTCCACATCCGATTCGATCGGCCGTGAACAGATGCTACTGCCGCCGGGACCTGTCTGTGGAAACCGTCTCGGTTGACGGTATCGTCGCCTTCCGATTCAATACTGTCGACAGCCGACATTGATCGCTCAGTCAGCGAAGGAGGCCCCATGGCGCGAGTATTGATCACCGGCGCAGGCCGCGGAATCGGCTTGGAGCTGGCTCGTCAGTACGCAGAGTCAGGCGACGAGGTCATCGCCTGCGTCCGTGACCCGGATGGGTGCGCTGAGCTGAACGAACTCGCCGCAGGCGGAACTGTCCAGATCGTCCGGATGGACCTGGCGGATTTCGACACCATCGCTGCCGCCAAGCAGTCGATCGGCGATAAGCCCATCGACATCGTGATCAACAATGCCGGATGGGTTGGCGGCCGTCATCAGGGAATCGACGACGTCGACATCGCGGAGTGGCACCGGACCCTCGACATCAACACGATTGCGCCGCTACTGGTTGCGCGGACCTTCAAGCCGAACCTGGCGGCCTCCGGCAACGGTAAACTGATGAACGTCAGCAGCCAGCTGGCAGCCTCGACCTGGCCCATGGGTGGCATGCTCATCTACTCGACAACGAAGGCGGCGCTCTGCAAGATCGGTCAGATTCTCGCCATCGACTGGAAGGATGAGCCTATCATCAGCGCGCTGATGCATCCCGGCTGGGTGAGGACCGACATGGGTGGTCCCAATGCCGAGATCAGCGCCGAGGAAAGCGCCCGCGGCATCCGCACGGTCGTTGCGAATCTGACCAAAGCCGATGCCGGTAAGTTCTACAAATGGAACGGTGAGATCCATCCCTGGTGAGATGGCCTTCGCTCGAAACTAGCCCACCGCAATGATGTTCGGGTCCTTGCCGATCGCCGCGCAGGCGTCGCGGTTGCGCACCGCGTCGGCGATCCGAAACATCGGCTCCTTCAGCATCTCCTTCAGCTCGTCGCTGGCACCGATACGATCCAGCGCCTCGTGCATGCACATCAGCCACTGATCCCGTTCACGGGGGCCGATGGCATAGGGCTCGTGGGGCTGGGTCAGGCAGACCGTGCCCGCCATGGCCAGGTAGACGGGCGGGCCGCCCATCCAGCCAGTGAGATAGGCGGTGAGCTTGCGCTTGATGTCGTCGAGGCTCCGGGCGTGCATGGACCGCACCTCGGCGGCCTGCGGCAGCTCGTCCATCACGTCGTAGAAGGTGTGCGCCAGCCGGCGGATACCGGCTTCGCCCAGGATCTCGTACGGGGACTGAGCCATGCGGAATGCTCCTTGTTCCGTCAACGGATCACGGCCGTTCCAGCCATTGATTCAGCAACATGTGAAAATGCCTGGGCTTGGTTTCGCCGTAGTCGGCGAAGATGATCTCCGGACGCCGCAGTGTCTTCAATCCGCGCTGCACCTCGGGCATGTTGACCACGTCCTGATTGAACACCTTGGCCAGCATTCCGAGCTCCGGCGCGTCCGTCCAGTCGTCGTCGGGACCAAGCTGGTGCACGGGCGCCGCCGGCGGTCGCTTCTCACCCGGCGCCGTCGGTGACAGGTACATGCATTCCATGATGCACTCGTCCGGATTGTCGCCGTTGGGGCGGAAGCGGTACACGATCTGATTGAACGAGCCCCACGGATGGAAATTGGGGAACACGGTGAGATAGATGGAGTCGAGCAGCTCGGCATCGCTGACCCGATTCATCAGGTCACCGAGCACCCGACGGAAACGTTCCCGTACCGGCTCAGCAGCCACCTGGCGCAGATTCTTGTCCTTCGGCACGTCCGGCCGCTGTGGCAGGGAGATCACCTCCGCCCCCGGCAGCTGTTTGCCGCCGACCCAGTTGCACATGTTCGGGTCTCCATGAGTCAGCGGCCCTTCGACCCAGACACCATTCGGCCGGAACTTGCTGACCTCGCCCCGATGGTTGGTGACGTGCACCAACCCGTCCTCGCCGCGCTCGTAGATGTGGCCGGTCAGGGCATGACGCAGTCGGGTATACATCCGGGCATCCTCCAGGTGCTCCGACTCGCTGCCCGCGAGATGGGGGCTGGCGGTGAACTGAGGGGACATCGCGCGGCTGTAGTTCCCGAACACATCGTACTGAGAGTTGGCGTCGCCGATGCTGTCGAGAATGGTCGGATGGGTGGCGATGACGTGATAGGCCTCGCTGAACGCTTCCTGAGCCACCTTCCAGTTGCAGCGCAGGATCTTCGCCACGTGGGCACTCTTGTAGCGCCGCTCGTAGGGCAGGTTCGGGAATTGGTCGCTGAGATTGCCCAGAAAGCTCTCGAGCGACTCCGCGTGCGGATCCGGATTGATGAACACGAAGCCGCCCCAGCGTCCGACCTGCGCCTCGGGCAGGGCATACTCGCTTTCAGTGACGGTGGGAAAGTCCCAGTGGCAGGGCACCTCCTTCAGTGCGCCGTCAAGATCCCAGGCCCAGCCGTGGAATGCACAGCGGATTTCCCGTGCCCGCTTACCTCCATGAGGCTTCAACAATCTCCCCCGATGCAGGCAGGCGTTGTGATAAGCCTTGAACACCTCATCGCCGGTGCGTATCACGAGAAAAGACAGGTGCGCAATGTCGTAGATCGTGTAGTCACCGATGTCGGGGATATCATCCTCGTGACAAGCCATCTGCCAGACGCGCTTCCAGAGCTTCTCCACCTCCAGATCGTGAAATGCGCGAGAGAAGTAGCGCTCCGCCTGCACCTTGGTCGGGCCAGGCGGCAGCGAGCACTCCACCCGCATGATTCCGGGAACCGGATGGCTGTCTTCGTCCAGCAGCGTCTGATAGGTGACGCCCGCGGAACGGCTCGTGCCGGTCTTCGTTTCGATCATGACCATCCCCGCTCGTTGCGCCCTGACACCGTAAGCGAAGCGGCGCGTCACGCACATCAGGGAAACTACTGAGGCGACAGCCTGGCAACGCCGTCGCGATAGGTCCTCATCCCGAACCAGATGGCCACCGCCGCGAGGGGGATGCCAACCACGTTGATGATGGCCAGCGATTCTCCCACCCGGGCGTCGTCACCGAACAAGTCGTGGGTGATGAAACCGACGCTGGCCGCACCGAGCGAGAGGCCGATGAAGTTGCTGACGAACAGGTACGCCGATGAGATCTTCGCTCGCATCTCGTTGGGAGTGATCGTCATCATGGCGGCAGCGGCAAGCCCCGCGGGCACAGCGCTGAAGAACTGATACGGGGCGTACAGCAGCGCGGCCGAGCGCCCGTCGGGGACCACCAGGTACACCAGCAGCGCCAGTGGCACCAGCGGCAGGGAACACAGCAGCGTGGCCCGGTACGGAGCATCCAGGTGACCGCGCCCGGACAGCCAACTCGCAAGCCAGCCGCCGAACAGCGCGCCGCCGGTGCCGAAAACGGCTACGACGGTGCCGTAGACCGATCCCGCCTCCGCAGCGGTCCAGCCGAAGTGGCGAATGAAGAACGTAGGTACCCAGGCGAAGTTGCCGTAGGCAACCATGACCAGCAGCGTGAAGCTACCGAATAGACTGCTGAAGGTGCGCCGATTGTCCGCGACGAAAGCCAGGAAATCGGCGATGCGGGTGCGCTCCTGATCGCGCAGTACCCCGCGCCGGCCCGGTTCGCGCACGGTCAGCATCAGCAGGGCCAGCAGCATCCCGGGCAGGCCGATCACCAGGAACGTGAATTGCCAGGGCGCAACGTGTCCAATCCCCCAGAGCTCGATGTCACCGAGGCGCTCGGCATATGTCAGCACTGCGCCGCCGATGATCATCGCCAGGCCGACGCCGGACAGGTTGCCCATAGTGAAGACGCTCATTGCCAGCGGCAGTTGATGACGTCGAAAGTAGTCGCTGATCATGGAGTACGCGCACGGCGACAGGCACGCCTCGCCGCTGCCCACGCCGATACGGGCCAGAAACAGATGCAGGAAGCTGCCCGCCAATCCGCACGCCGCCGTGGCCACGCTCCAGAAGCCGACGCCGACCACGACGATGTTGCGCCGGTTGGCACGGTCGGCCAGCACGGCGATCGGGATCGACATCATTGCGTAGAAGATACCGAAAGGCGGTCCCTGCAGCAGCCCGATCTCGAAATCATTCAGGCCGAGGTCCGCCTTGATGTGCTCGACCATCAGGGCGATGACCTGACGGTCGAGAAAGGAAAGAATGGAACCGATGAACAGTACCGTCACTGCATACCAGGCGACGAACGCAGACGCGCCAACCTCCTCCGGCCGTGGCGGAGCCCCCACCGGCGCCAATCCGATTTTGCCGACCGTCTTCAGCCGGTGATTCGCCGATGCGGCGCCTTCACCGGGCCCAGGTCAACCGGCTCGCCCACCCACGCCCCGATATTTTCGCCGCTGCGCCCGTCCTCAAGCAGATCGATCAGCAGCTGCGCGATCTGGTCGGGCTGCATGACCACATCGGCAAGATCGTCCGGCAACTCCCCCCCTCGAACAGGCCCCGCAGCATGGGCGTATCCGTGGCACCCATGCATAACGCGTTCACCCGGATGCCATCCCTGGCAAGATACTTGGACCAGGCGTCGGTGAAGCCGTTGATCGCCCATTTCGAAGCATTGTACAGATCGGTATTCGGTGGATTGGTCCCGCCGCTGCGCGCCGGCAGCACGTAATAGGTGGAGATGTTGACAATGTCACCGCCACCGCGGGCGCGCATGTGCGGCACGCAGGCGCGCGACAGCATCAGTAGCCCCTTGAGGTTGGCATCCATGATGAAGTCCCAGTCCTGCAGCGCCTGCTCCCAGGGGCTGTCGACCGGCGTACTGCGCCAGGTGCCAGCGTTGTTGATGAGGAGGTCCACGCCGCCCAGCTCGCTCACGGCCCGCTGCACCACCCGCTCCACATCGCGCCGCTGACTCACGTCGGCAACCTCCGAGAGCGACCTCCCTCCGGTGCCGTCTGCAATCTCGCTGGCGACCTGGTTCACGCTCGACAACACGTCGAACAGCAGCACGTCTGCGCCTTCCGCTGCCAGCCGCCTTGCGAACGCCGAACCCAGACCCCGCGCAGCGCCGCTGATGATGGCGACCTTTCCGTCAAGCCTTGGCATCGATATCCTCCTGCCTGATGTAGATCGGCGGCAGCGACGGCTCCAGTCTGCAGGGCCGGCCGACGCAGAAGTTCATGTTTTCCCCGGTGCGGCCGAGCGGACCCTCTTCGAGCAGGTCGATCAGTGCCTTGGCGCTGTCCTCTGCAGACATCCACGAGGCTTCCTCCTCCGGGGAAGGATCGAAGTTGTGGAACGAACGCAGCATGTACGAATCCGTGGCGCCCATGCAGAAGGCGTTGACGCGGATGCCGTGAGGGCGCAGAGCCTTGGCCCACGCGAAGGTCAACCCGTTGAGCGCCCACTTGCTGGCATCGTAGAGGTCCATGGTCTCGCCACCGCCGGTAGGACGAGGCGCGTCCTTCCATGGACACTTCGGCAGTTTCGGGCAGATCTCGTTCGGCGTGCCGCAGGTGACCATGTGATCGGTTGCGACGTTGACGATCTCCCCTCCCCGACCCTGTTCGAGCAAGATGGGAATCACGGCCCGCCCGAACAGGAACTCGCCTTTCAGGTTCGCGCCGACGATGCGATCGTAGTCTGCCAGCGTCTTGTCCAGGTCGTCGTCGGCGACGCTTGCACCCCAGACGCCGGCGTTGTTGACGAGGATATCGATGCAGCCGAACGCCTTTCGTGCCGCATCCACCACTCGGCGCGTGTCGGCCGCGTCCGAGACGTCTGCTCGCCAGGCCAGGGCCTCTATGCCTTCGGCCTTCAGCTCTTCCGGCAGGGATACGACCTCGTCGCGGATGTCGCAGACGGCGACATTCGCGCCGGCACGCGCCAGAGCGCGGGCATAGGCGTTGCCGAGCCCCACCGCGGCGCCGGTGACGATGGCCGTCTTGCCACGGATATGCGACATGATGCTCTCCTGTATCATTCCTTGGGGTCCGCTGCCGGACCGTTCATCGGCTTGTGGTGACTATCGTTGGAGTGGCATGCGTTGGAGTGGCACGCGTTGGAGTGGCATGCGTTGGAGTGGCAGGGCGCGATGTGCCGCCACCGACTCAGCATTGCAGCAGGCTACGTGGATCATGGCTATGGGCCTCCCCTACGACCGGTGGAAATCGTCCCAAAACTAACCCCCTCTCGCCGCATTGGCAACATTTCCGTCTAACCTGACGGTATTGTAGTGACTCGCGCGCGGAGATGTGATATCGATAAACAGTCAGCGCAGATGGTTTCGAGGAGGCCAGGGACGCCAAGCATCGAGACCCGGGCGAGCGGGCTGGATCCGCACGATTGGTCAGCACGAGGAATGCCAGCACGTTCATGAACACCCCCTGGTATCACGGTTGGAACGTACTTGCGGTAGGAATGCTGTTTCAGGCGATGTCTTTCGGCATCGCCATTTACTGCTTTACGTTCTGGGTGAACCCGTGGACCGCCGAGTTCGGCGTCGGGCGCGGAGAGGTGATGGTCGTCTTCCTCACCCTGCAGATCAGCATGGGCGTCGTTGCGCCGCTGGCAGGCCGCGCCATGGACCGGATGCCCATACGCCACCTGGTGGTGGGCGGCGCGCTCTGTCTCGCGCTCGCGCTGGCCCTCGCCGCCCGCGCCAGCGCCATGTGGCAGCTCGTCGTCATCTACGGCAGCTTCATGATGGCCGGCGTGCTGCTGGCGGGCCCGCTGGCCGCGCAGACCCTGGCAGCGCGCTGGTTCTCGCGCCGCCGCGGGCTCGCCATCGGAATCTCCACCGTCGGTACGTCGCTCGGCGGCCTTTTCATGCCGCCGCTGGTCACTGCGCTGCAGGCAGGTTTGGGGTGGCGCGAGGCCAACGACGTCCTGGCGCTGGTGGTGCTGGTGGTCATCGCCCCTCCGGTGTGGCTGCTGATCCGCAATTCGCCGGCAGACGCCGGCATAGCGGGCGATGCCGACGGTGCCGGCGCCGCACGTCACGCCAGCGAGGGCGATCACGATTGGCAGGCCCGCGGACTTTTGCGCAACAGACCGTTCTGGCTGCTGGTACTGGCGTTCACGCCGCTGGCCACGGCATTCGGTGCAGCCCAGCAGAACATCGCGCCGTACACCAGCGACCACGGCATCGATGCACGGGCATCGGCTTATCTGGTTTCGCTGATGGCCCTGGTGATGGCCGGCGCCAAGGTGGTGTTCGGCGCACTCGCCGATCGCTGGGACCTGCGTTGGCTGTTCTACCTGGCCGTTACCGTGCTGATCAGCGCCTTCACCCTCATGATCGGCCGGGTGACCTACGTGCAACTGATCGTGGCCTGCGCCCTGCTCGGCGCGGCTGCCGGTGGCTTCCTGCCGTTGCTGGCCAGTGCCATCAGCAGTCGCTTCGGTGTCGCGGCTTTCGGCCACGTCATGGGAATGGTTGGCCCCTTCACCACCCTCGCGGGGCTGGGGCCGTGGTTCGCCGGCTATCTGCGCGACGTAACTGGCAGCTACGATACCGCATGGTTCATGATGGCTGCGTTGTTGATACCGGCTGCGGCTGCCATGGCGCTTCTGCGACCGGCACCGCGTCCTTCTGTTGCCTGACTGGGATCGGGCGATCATGTTTGGGCAAGGGAGCAAGAGATGAGCATCATTCGACACCCGATCTGGCAGTACGCGTACTTCGTCGAGGACATCGATGAGGCCTGCCGCAAGTGGAACAAGATGGTGGGCGCAGGCCCTTTTCACGTGGTCCGGCACCACGTGGCAGAGGACTTCCGCTACCTGGGAGAGCCGGTGGAAGCGGACGTCAGCTACGCATTCGGGCAGGCCGGGCCTGCGCACATTCAGTTCATCGCTCAACACGACGACACGCCGTCCATCTACCGCGACATGTATCCGCCGGGGCAGTACGGATTCCATCACATCGGGCTGCTGGTGGAGGACGTCGGCGGTGAAGTGCGCCGCTTCAACGAAGCCGGATACGCAACGGCGTGCACCTTGTGGGGCGGCGACTACGTCGCCTACATGGACTGCCGCAAGGATCTCGACTGCTACGTGGAGCTGCACGGCGACGCGCCCGTCATTCGCCAGCTGTTCGACGGCTGGAAGCGCATGCACGAGGAATGGGACGGCGTCACCGACCTGATTCGGGAGGCTCGACGCTGATATCGCGAGACGACCGATTGGCGCCGCCGGCTACAACCACGCGCAGGGGCTCAAGGAGCAATGACGGTCTCCTCCTGCACGAGGACCAGGCGCACGCTGCCCGGTTCGACGAACTCCTCGGCATCCGTCGCCTGGTCCTCACGCATCTGCCGGGAAGCCATCGCCGCCCGCGCCGCGGCCGCGTCCGGCCAATGCAACTCGGTCACACCGTCGTAGTCCGGCGCCGCCCCGGCGTAGCAGGCGATCAACGGATGACACTGCACGTAGGCCAGCGCGCGCTCGGTGCGGGCGGCGATGGGGCCATGGCCGTGCCACCACCTCTGCTGGAACTGCTCCACCGACAGCTCCCGCTTGCGGCGGAACGGGAAGACCCCCTTGATGCAGCGGCCGTCGTGGTGCTCGGGCAGGCGCATGACGATACGCTCCTGTCCCGTCACCGGCTGCCACGGCGCAACCATCCCGCCACAGCGGCGCGAGATCCGCCACCTGGCCGGCCGCGGCAAGCGCATCCGCCGCAGCTGCGAACCACAGCTCCGGCGATACCGGCGTAGGGCGGCACCGCCACCGCGTCCAACTGCTCGGCGAGGGCGCGGCTCTGGACATAACCTGTGACGGCCGGACAATACCGGCAGACCAGCTCGCGAGCGGCTTCGCCGGACCAGGCCAAGGGATCGGCATCGATGGACGCTTGCCGGCTGGACAAGAAAAGATACGTCTTGATCATTCGTCACGCTCCTGTCGACGCACGACATGTTTCATGCCACCGGCTGGCAAAGCAAGCCTCAGCGGGCGCGAGGATGCAGAGAATGCCTCGAGTCGGCCACGACCGCATCCGGACCCGTGCCCGGGCTATCACTGTCACTCATGGAGGAATCGATCATGAACCGGCCAACCGACCGAACCGTGTTTCAGAACGCCTGGGTGGTCGACACCCTCGATGCCGCCATGAAACGGTGGGTGGACGAGATCGGGGTCGGCCCGTTCTTCGTTGCGGAGCATGGTCCGCAGTTCACCAACCTCGAGTATCGTGGCGAGCCGAGCGAGCTGGCCATGACAGTCGGCATCGCGCAAGCCGGGCCGGTACAGATCGAGCTGATCCAGCCCACCACCGACAAGCCCTGCGCGTACCGGGACAGCGTGCCACCGGGTGCAACGGGCTTCCACCACATGTGCGTGTGGACTCATGACATCGCGGCGGATACGCGTTACTTCGAGAGGCTCGGGTATCCTGCCGCCAACATCGGTAAGGCCGGCCACGCCTGGTTCGCCTACTACGACACTCGACCGCTGATGGGCTGCATGCTGGAGGTGGTGGAGCAGAAGCCGGAGCTTCAGGCCGTATTCGCGCGAATTGCCGAGATCTGCGCCGATTGGGATGGCCGGCGGCCGGTACGGACCATGGCGGAGCTGCGGTGATGAGCAATACGGACATCGTCGTAGCGTTCGTCGACGCCTGGAACCGGATGGACTGGGACGCCGTAATCGAGCTTCTCGCCGACGACGTCTCATATCACAACATTCCGATGGAGCCACTTGAAGGCAAGGAAGCCGCACGCAAGTTCATCATCGGCATGCAGCCGGAGTCGGTTCACTGGGAGATCCTCAGCATCGCGGAAAACGGCGACAAGGTGCTCACGGAACGGCGCGACAATTTTGTGCTGGCCGGCGGGCGCAAGCTGTCCGTGCCGGTGATGGGAACCTTCGAGATCAGGGACCGCCGGATCATCGCCTGGCGCGATTATTTCGATCTGGCGACGTTTACGCGCCAGATGAGTTGACCGCGGAGGCCGGAAAACGGGCCGTCAGCGTCCGGAAGGTGGCTTACAGGATGCTGCCGCCGTTGACATCCAGCAGGGCACCGGTGATGCCGCTGCCCTGCTCCGAGACCAGCAGCACGGCCATGGCAGCCAGATCCTCCACCGTGTTCAGGCGCTTGATCGCCGCCTCCTCGGCATAGGTCTTCAGGAACTGCTCATAGGTGACCCCTGCGGCCTGCGCGGCCGCAGGGCCGTTGGTCTTCATGATGTCGGTTTCCACCGCGCCAGGGCAAAGAGCGTTGCACGTGATACCAATGGGCCCATACTCGAACGCCACCGCCTTGGTGAGGCCATTGATGGCGTGTTTGTTGGTTACATAGTGTGCCACGGACGGCTTGTTGACCCGTTTGCCCTCGACGGACGAGATGTTGATGATTCGGCCCCAATGCCGGGGAATCATGTCGCGCAGCGCGCGCCTCGTGGCCCAGAACGTGGAGTTCAGCATCCAGTCCAACGCGTCATTCCAGGCATCGTCCGTCAGCTCGGCTACCGGGGCGAACCCGGACGCGCCACCGGCGTTGTTGACCAGGATGTCGACCCGGCCGTAGCGACCGATGGCTGACCCGATCAACCCCTCCACGTCGCGCTGTACCCGCACGTCGCCGGCAACGAAATGCGCCGCATCGCCGGCCGCAATCTCCTCCAGGGCCCGACGACCCTTTTCCTCCGATCGCCCATTCAGGACCACGCGCACCCCCTCGGCGAGGAGTGCTTCGGCGATTCCTCTGCCGATACCGCGGGTACCCCCGGTGATCACCGCCACTTTGCCGTCGAGACCGTCGAGCTGCATGATCTGGCTTTCCTTTCCCGTGGGTGGACCATGGTGTCAGGCTTCGTTCGCGAAAGCGGGAGGCGGATGCCTCGCATCAACTTCTTCCGAACCGATCACCCATCCGACTCCGCCTCGGCGCGCCGAAGTCTGATGCCGTAAGGCCGCCGTGCGGCCCACAGCAGCGCCACGCCGAGCACGCCGAAAACACTCGTGAGGCTGATCAGAGAGTAGCGCACGCCCTCGGGCTGGGGAAAGATGCGCTCGTTGAAAATTCCGGCCAACGGCGGACCGAGCATCATACCGACGGAGACGATGAGCATGTAGACGGCCGCAACCTGAGCGCGCAGCCGCGGCGGCGTGATCACCGGCAGCGATCCGGCGGCGATTCCGAAGGGGGCATTCACCAGCACCATGGCCGGCACGTAGAGGAGGAAGGCCCACCCCGGGCCGGGAACGAACTGGATGGCGATGATCACCGGAATCGCCAGCAGTCCTGCCATCATGCCGGCGGTGATGTTGGCGTCGTCCCGACCCCGCCTGGACAGCCAGCGTGCAAAGAGCGCCGCCAGGATCGGTCCCGCGGGGCCGGTCACGAGGAATATCCAGCCGAACAGCTGCGAGGCCGCCGAGGCCTCATAGCCATGCACCCGCACGAAGAACGACACGGTCCAGAACACGAACGCATAGCCCATGAGCGCAAGCGATAGGAAACCCAGATGGTGCAGCAGCAGGGCGGCGGTGTTCTCGCGATAGAAGCGGATCAGTTCCGCGAACGATGAGTCGGCCGGGTGGTGACCGCCCGGTGGAACGCGCCGGATCGGCTCGCGCAGCAGAAGAAACGGCACCGCCAGCACGAGGCCCGGTGCGCCGACCAGCAGAAACGTCTGCTGCCAGGCCCGGAGCTCGCCGACCAGTGGCAGAACCCAGGGGTCGGCATGCTGCACGATATCGAGCACTTTTCCGCCGATGATGAAGGCGATGCCCGAACCCATGATGGCGCCAGTCTGATAGATGCTGAGGGCCAAGGGGATCTGCGCTCTCGGGAAATAGTCGCCCACCAGCGACGTCGTGGCCGGCGACAACGTCGCCTCCCCCACCCCGACGCCGATTCTGGCCAGCAGCACGTGCCAGAAGCTGCGCGACAACCCGCACGCCATGGTCATCAGCGACCAGAAGAAGAGACCTGCCGCAATGATGTGCTTGCGGCTGCGGTGGTCCGCAAGCCAGGCGATGGGCAAGGCGGCTACCGCGTAGAAGACGGCAAATATCCCGTACAGCCAGCCGATCTCCGCGTCACCCACTCCGAGATCCGCTTTCATCGGATCCACGACGATCGCCACGAGTTGCCGATCGATGAACGAGAAGACGGCTGCCAGCACCAGCACCGCCACGACGGTCCAGGCATATGCCGGGGGCGGATAGGGCGCCGCCACAACCTGCTCGGCGCGGGCGGGCGACGCCACCGCGGTCGTCTTGCCGGCGCGACCGTTCAATGGCCGCGCCGCGCGGCCCGGTCGCCCACGACGCGGGGACCAGCCGACCGAGGCGTCCATGCGCTTGCTTCGTAGATCGCGTTCCTCCCGGGAACGTGCTCGAGCGGCATGCGGCTACCCTTCCCTCGTCCAGTCGGCATGATGCGCCGTGTCCCACCTGGGCCACCACCTCTCGCAACCGAGAGGTGTAACACCAATCCTGTGTTCCCCACGCGCGCCAGGGTATGCTTACGGACCGAGATGCACGGGAGGAGGTCAACGGTGATCAGCAGCGGACCGCTGGAAGATCGGCTCGCCATTCGCGAGCTCGTGGAATCGTACAACGACGCCGTCATGCGATTCGACGGTGAAGCCTGGAAATCGAACTGGATCGAAGATGCCACCTGGATCCTGCCGGGGGTGGGCGAGCTGACGGGGCGGGACAACGTGTACGCTCGCTGGCGCGACGCCATGAGCGGGTTCTCGTTCGTCGGTTTCTTCGCGTCCGCCGGGCCGATGCAGATCGACGGGAACACTGCCCGGGCAACCTGGTATCAGCAGGAGTTCCTGCACCAGAAGGACGGAGTGAAGCGCGCCATCACCGGCCAATACACCGATGATTACGTCAAGAAGGACGGCCGGTGGTACTTTCAGAAGCGGGTCTACGAGATCCTGAATGCCGAAGCGTCAGGAGACTGACGCTTCGGCTCCGGCCGGCTACTCGCGCAGACCGTAGAACTCCCGGCGCGGCCACAGGAAGTCGATCCGGGTGCGGTGAATCTTCCATTCGCCATCGACCTTCCGATAGATGTCGTCGTATATCCCGAACAGCGTGAGCGGATTTTCCGCCCCCTCGGCAACGTTCAGATTGAGCTGGTACCACCGGCCGTAGGCCTCGTCTGCGCTCTTCAGGCGGATCCACGGATTCGTCACCGCGTGCATCTGCGAGTGCACGGCCCGGCCGCTGCCATAGAGGAAATCGTGATAGCGGCCCCGAATCTGCTCCTTGCCCACCCAGTTGCCGCCGAAGGACTCTCCGTACTCGCACACCGCATCGTCGGTGAACAGACTCACCAGCTCGTCCAGCATGTTGCCGTCGTAATAGTGTGAGTACAGGTACCGCATCTGTTTGATGGCTTCGATCTCGAGCAGCTGTTCCACGGTCATCGGATTCCTCCCGCTGGTGCCAATCCCTTTTCGTCCGTCCGCACGCGAGCACCCATCATACGCACGCCATCCGTCGGCAAACAACGACAGGCGCGCGTCAGGGGTTTCGGCGGTTCCGCCGTCAGCTCGCCACCTCGTGCCGGACGTTGATCACCAGCCGATCACACGCGGCGCGAGAGCTTTCTTCCGCGAACGCCGGCCGCGAGTGTAAAGTCCGACCAGAGTCAGCGACGGAGGGAAGAACGGTGAGTCGGGACTACGACGTGATCGTGGTTGGCGCGGGCGCCGCGGGACTCTCCGCCGCGCTCAGTGCCAGCCTTGCCGGTGCCAGCGTTCTGGTGATGGAGGCCGACCTTCAGGTGGGAGGCTCGTCCCGGCTTTCCGGCGGCCATTTCTACGCCGCCGGCACCAGCGTGCAGCGTGAGGCTGGCGTGCCCGATGATACGGCCGACGCCATGTTCGAGCACTACATGACCCTGAACCAGTGGCTGGTGGAGCCATCGGTGGTGCGCCGCTACTGCGATCTCTCGGCGCCGGCCTTCGAATGGCTGCGCGGCCTCGGCGTGGCGTTCGCGCCCGAAGGTGTGTACCGATCCGGGGTTGACTCGGTTCCGCGGGGGCACCGGCCGGAGGGCGGGGGCGAGCGTGTCGTCGAGGTGCTCTACGGTCACCTCGGCGACCGCGAGGTCGACTTCGTCCTCAACACCCGAGCCACCAAGCTGGTCACGGACAGCGCCGGCCGTGTCTGCGGCGTCGGTGCTGGCGGGGACACCGCGACCAGCGGTGCCGTCGTCGTCTCGACCGGAGGCTTCGGCGCCAACAAGCAGCTGCTCGCACGCCACTACCCCCAGGCCGCCCAGGCTGGCAACTGGAGCTGGTACATCGGCTCTCCCCTCGCCCAGGGCGACGGCCTGCGCCTCGGTGAAGCGGTGGGTGCGGACATCGTCGGGCACGACCGCGGACTGCTGCTCGTGACCCCCGGGTTTTCTCGTGACCTCGAGGTCCTGCTGCCGGGCTGGCTGGTCATGGTGAATCCTGCCGGTCACCGGTTCGCGAACGAGACCGCGCCTTACGCCGTGCTCGGCGGGCTGATTCAGAAGGAGGGCGGCCACGCCTTCGCCATTTTCGACGAAGCCGCGCGTGCGGCAGCGAAGCCCGGGCCGATATCCCGCGCCTATTGGGTGAATGAGGTGCTGGAGGCAAAAGCTCGAGAAGGGAGAATCGCCAAGGCCGATACCCTCGAAGCGCTCGCGCATCGGATCGGCGCCGAGCCGGAGGTGCTCTGCGGGACCATCGCCCGCTACAACGCCGATTGCGCGGCGGGACGGGACAGTGCGTACTTCAAGGAGCCGGCCTCGGGCATGCGGCCGGTCACCGTGCCGCCGTTCTACGCGGCGGAGCTCCGCCCCGCCATCATCTGCTGGACCGGCAGCGGCCTGCGAATCGACCATGACATGCGAGTGATGCGCCGGAACGATTCACCGGTTCCCGGGCTGTACGCCGCCGGTGAGACGGTGGGCTCGCTGCATGGAGATCGCTACATCGGCGGTGGCGGCTCATTCGGGCCGTGCGTGGTCTTCGGCAAGCTCGCGGGCGAAAATGCCGCTGGGTTCGTCAACGGGGGCTGACGCCACGCGGGCAGGCGCTCAACGTGCACGGCAGCGCCAAATGAGCTGAACGCTCGTGCCCGCGGGCGGACGTCGACTGGCAACGGTGGGCGCTCAGGGTCCTGCGTGGAGCCTGGAGGGCGGGCCTACGCCATCAAGGCGTCCAGCCGGTCGTGGAAATGCTGAACCCGCATCTCGTCGTCGTTCAGCCACACCGTGCTGAATCCGGCCGAAGTCATGCCCGCCTGAACCGTTCCGAGCAGCTCGATGTCCTGGTCGATGGTGTCGGTCATGGTCTTCTCGCCCCGAACGACGGCACGGTGGTCGAACACGTCCCGCTCCGGCCGTACGTAGTCCTCGGGCAGAAGACCCGATGCGCTGACGGGCTGTCGGCCGGGGCCGAGCACTTCCGACGGCGCCGTGGCAATCTCCGGGTCGGCAAATCGCACCAGGCTCAGCTTGTCGAACGCACAACGTCCCGGATCCGTCAGATGCGGGCGGGGCCGGAGGATCCACAGATGCTCCGGCGTGAACGAGAAGATGACATTGGGGAACAGGTTGTACTGCCAGACGTCGGAGAGCTGGTCGTCGCTGAACGACGAGTAGTCGAAGCCGCGCGCAACACCGACCTCCCGTTTGCGGAGCTGGACCGCACGCCGCACGTCCATGACACGGCCGCGGAAGTTCTCGGGGTCGAGCCCCAGGCTGCGGAGCTGAGCGCTCTGGATATCGGTGGGCGTCTCCGGTACCGGGAACCGTGGATTGACCGTCGCGCCGGGCACGGCAAGCCCCGTATGCCCGTTGGGGAACAGGTGCACCGTGTCGTTGCAGCAATCCACCATGCGCTTGTGCTGCGGATGCAGGAAATCGACGTGATAGAGCTCGCTGAAGTTGTCGACCACCGCCTTCCAGTTGCAGGCGAGATGCGCGGTCTGGTCCTGGACCAGCATCATGTCACGAAAACGGTAGGGCGCCAGCAGATCGGCCACCGGCCCCACGAACTCGGCCAATGGCGGGGCCTCCACGCCAAGATGCACAAACACGAAACCGTCCCACACGTCGGTGTGCACCGGCCGCAGCCCCCGCTCCCCACAAGGGATACCCTGCGCGAACCGCTCACGGTACGGCACGGCTGCCAGCCCACCGTCGACGTCGTACGTCCAGGCGTGGTAGGCGCAGCGGAAGTTGTCCGCGTGCCCCCTCTCCCGGGTCACCAGGCGGTTGCCGCGGTGCTGGCATACGTTGAAGAACCCCTGCACGCGGCCCTGTCCGCCACGACAGACGAGGATCTGCTCGCGACCGAGATCGAAGACGAAGAAATCGCCTGGCCGGCGCAGATCGCTCTCGAGACCCGCCAGCAGCCACTGGTTGCGCCAGACGCGGTCCCACTCCCGCTCCATGTAGGACGGGCTGAGATACCGCTCCTTGCCGAAGTTTCGGATCTTCGCCGGCTGATCGGTGTGATTGACGATCTCGATGGTCACTTTACCTCGCTCCTGCTGGCGGGTGGCTTGTACGCTACAGGAGATGGGGGTCGTTATGAAGCAGATGAATCGTACCGGCCGCTGCCGATTTCCCGCCGTTTCGCTATACCATGAGCGCCAGCATCGGCACCAGACGATCAGACCGGCTGATCGCGGGAGGGAGTGACTTGGGCGAGACACTGGACCTGCTCAGCGCGTCTGCCATGGCAGACCCTTCGGCAGTGACAAAGCAGCTCTACGCCCGTGGCGATCGGGTGGTCCACTATCCTGCCTTCGCACCACCCTTCTACATTGTTTACCGATACGAGGACGTTCAGATGGTGCTGCGCCATCCGCGAACGTTCATCTCCGGGCGAGGACAGGGGCCGAGCTTCGTGGAGCCGGTCGGCGTCGTATCCGATCCACCGGATCACACCTTCTTTCGCACTCTGGTGCAGGACGTGTTTCAACCGCAGGCGGTCGCCCGCCTGCAATCCAGGCTCCAAGTCATCGCCGATGAGCTGCTGACGTCGGTCATCGACGCGCCCCAGTGGGACCTTCACGATACCCTCGCATTCCCACTGCCGATCCGCATCATCTGCGAAATCCTCGGCGTACCGGCGGACGACATCTGGACCTTCAAGGCCTGGTCGGACGCTTCGGTGGCCGCGCTCGCCTCGGAGCAGGGTTCCGCGCCGGGTGCCGGGAATGCGTTGGGTGAGTACGTGGAGCACCTGCTGCGCGAAAAACGGCACCGGCCCGACGGCTCGCTCATCTCGCGACTCGCCAATGGTGAGCGGGACGGCGAAAGGATCTCCGATACGGAGGCGCTCGGCCTGATCGCTCAGATATTCGTGGCCGGCAACGAGACCACCACCTCGCTCATCACCAACTTCGTCTGGCGGATCAGCCGGCTCGGCCTGTGGAACGACTTCGTCGAGCGGCGCTTCGACATGGACCTCGCCATCAATGAGAGTCTGCGTTTCGATCCCCCGTTGCTTGCGCTGTTCCGAACCACCGCACACGAGGTGGCGATTGGCGCCTGCGAGCTGCCGGCCGGGGTCAAGGTGATGGTTCACTACGCGGCGGCAAATCGAGATCCCGACATTTTCGAGAATCCGCACACGTTCGACCCACGGCGTCGCGGAAACCGTCACGTCTCCTTCGCGCTCGGAATCCACTCCTGTCTGGGCCGGGAACTGGCGAAGCTGGAAGCACGCATCGCTCTGGATGCGCTCAGATGCCGCTGTCCGCGGCTGGCCGTGCTGGACGACGGTGAACGGATCGCGCCGTTCCTGTTCTGGGGGCGAAGCCGGCTGCCGGTGGCGACCCGCTGAAACTCCTCGGCCCCATTGGAGCGATCGAATCCATCAGCTGGCTACCTGGGCCCGCCCACGCATGCAGCAGGTTTACCATATAGCCCAGCCCCAGCGGCCCCTGGTTGATGACGCGTTCGCCGAGGCCCATCGCCGCCACAACGCTCGCATCCCAATGCACGGGATTCGGGTCTCGCAGAATGGCCGCCATCGTCCGCATGCGCTCGGGCCGCACGCTGGGCATGACCCATTCGGGTATCTCGTCGCCCGCCTCAACGTGCATGTCGCCCGCCCCGGTTGTAGTGCCACGTGATCGTGCTGCTGGCGGCCAGCGAACCATCCGGCTCCCGTAACTCGAAACGGAAGGCGATCCGGTCGTACACACGGCCGCCCGCTTCTCGCCGTCGATCGGCTTCGATGATACTGCCGTCGATCCGATACGGCAGTTCCTCCTTCAGCGGGGCCAGAAACCGCCAGTCGTAGCTTTCGATGCCGATCGAGGCGTCCGAGTCAGCCCGCCCCAGTGCGAACATTTCGCCGATGTGAGTACCGGCTCCGAGTATCGGCACGTGGAAGAGAGCGATCGGGTGCGCCAGGCCGTCGGGCAGAGGGTCGCTTCCGGTGCATTCCGTGAGCAGGAAGTTCTCCCAGTGAGCGATCTCATACGTGCCACCCGGGAACTGGTATCCCACCAGGTCACGGATCTCCTCTTCGGATGGCATGCCGTTCTCTGCCATTCGCTTCTCCCTGGCACCTGTGCGCCGGACCATTCTCCGGGTCTCCCTCGCGCGCCGTAACTGTCGTTTCGGTGAGTTCGCGGCCGGCCATGCTTCGACCGTCAGCCACCCGAGGTTTTCCGCGCCGCTACCGGCCGAGCCTGGACAGCCGAGGGCTCCTCCAGAGGGTGAATCAGCCCGCGGCGAACGGCGATCGCGACCGCGTGCGTTCGGTTCCGGGCACCGAGCTTTCGCACCGCGTTGTCCATGTGAAACCGCGCGGTCGTCGGCGAGCGATTCAGCGCGGAGCCGATTTCGTTGTCGGTATGCCCGAGCGCTGCCCGAGCCAGACACTCCAGCTCGCGCTCCGTCAACGGCGACCCCAGCTCCGCCGCCAAGCCTTCCTCCGCTCGAATGCGGTGGAGCAGGTCCATGAAGCAATGCGCCGCTACGAACAACACATCCGAGTGCGCCGCCAGCAACTCCGGCACGTTCAGCGAAGGGTCGCGCGAGTACCAGGAGACCGAACCCGTCCGCCCGCCCGGCATGTGCACGGGGACCGTGATGCAACCATGAAATCCGCGCGCCGGCGACAAAGGCCATTCGATCGAGGCCCTGCTCCGCTGACGATGGACGGCGCGGGCGACCGTCTCGGCAGCCGGCTCGTGGAGTAGTCATCGATGACTGCGGGATGCCGCATGCCGAGAACGCTGCCGATCTCCTTCAGAAGTCTCGCGCCTTCGACGAGATCGTTGGCGTCGCGCAGCTTCCCGCATGCCTGCTCGAGCAGGCGATGTGTCCGCGGCACCAGAATCACTCTCTCGACCCGCTCGGCCATCTCGTCAGCCCGGCACGGCCCCAGTTCATCTTCGAGCATGTCGGGGGCAAGTGACGTCCCGCCCTCAGAACCGGTACTCGAGCTCGACGCCGTAGCTGCGCGGCCGGTTGAGCGTGCCGACGGCGAACAGTGTGGCTACGGGCGTGAATATCTCGTAGCGCTCGTCCGTGAGGTTACGGCCGAACGCCACGACGGACCAGTCCTCCGCCAAGTAGCCGATCGAGGCGGTGACGTCCTTGCGGGCGTCGAGATGCCCGAGCGGCGTGTTGAGCAGGTTGGTCTCGGTCGCGTCGACGCAGGAATACTTTCCGTAGATCTCGAACAGCCCCGGGCCCATCGGCCAGCTCAACGTGCCGCCGATCCCGAGCGTGTTCTCGGGAGCATTGCGCGGCTTGAGAAACGATGCGTCCTCGATGATGGTCTGGTTGTCCGATGCGTTGATGTCGGTCTGGAAATCCGAGTACTCGGCGTCCAGATATCCGTAGTTGAGGAACGCCCGGAACCAATCGGTGAAGACGTATTCGGTCTCGAGCTCTGCGCCTTGGTAGCGAGCATCCGCTACGTTGTCGAATACCGTCGCCACGGTCTGCGTAGTCGCATCGAATTGGATGGACTGTTCCTGCTTGTCTTTGAAATCCGTACGGAACAGGGTGGCGTTCAGCTTCAGCCGATCGTCCAGATGAGTGCTCTCCGGGTCATACTGATTGTCTTCGAACCGCTCCACGGTGAGCTGCGCTTCGACGCCGTCCTTCGGGGCCAGCAGCAGCGTGACACCATAGTTTTTGTAGTCGGTGTCCGGCTCGTGCCCGCCCAGCGTCTGGTTGGACAGGAAGCCGTCCGCCTGCTGCGAGGTCACGAACAACTTGCCGGCCAGCACGCCGTCGTGCAGTGGCGCGTTGCCGACGAAGCGGATTTCCCGCTGCTTGTCTTCGCCGAGCGTGACCTTCATGCGGGCACCGAGCTCACCGGGCGCGCGCCGCGGGTGATCCCACCATCACGTACACGCAGGCGGCGCCCGCTGTGAGCAGCGCCCGTAATGAGCCCCTCTTCCCCATGTCTCGATCTCCTCTTACCCCTGCTGCCAATCTGCCAGATCCACCGGCAAACAGAACTCCCGAAACCGCCAGTTCCATTGGGGCCGGCGTCTCCCCATATTGCGGCGACATGCTGCGTGCTGAAGAGGCGGTCGGGATGGCGAAAACGACGGATCACGAGATCGTGTCGATCTATCCGTTCACGAACGATGAGATCGATCGTCTGATGAACCGTTCGAACGAGTGCGTTCTCATGTGGTCGACCAAGGATGGCTGGCCGGTCGGCGTCATTCACGCATTCGTCTGGCACCAGGGAAAGATCTGGTTGACCTTCGCGGCGCACCGGCACAGAACCGCCGCCATCCGGCGCGACAATCGCGTATCGGTCTGCGTCAGCAGCGCAGGCTACCCCTCCGGCTCCGAGCAGGGCCTGCCCCAAGGCGCCATCACGTTCAAGGGCCGCGCTGAGCTCTTCCAGGACGACGGCACGAAGGCGTGGTTCTATCCGGCGTTGTCAAAAAAGCTGAACCCATCTGACGACGCCGGGGAAGCGTTCTTCAACGACCTGCTCGACTCCCCGCTTCGGGTCATTCTCGCCGTCACACCGGAAAAGAAGATCATGTACAACGCGGCGCTCGCGGCCCGTCACATGGCCGGAACGGTCAGCGAAGAGGAGCTGGGGCAACGCCTGGAAAGTGACGCCGAGCGGATGCAACGGGAACGCGCCAGACGCGGCCTGCAGCCGCGCTGAAGACCGCAATCATCCGGTCACTCCGGCCCGCCCGTCCGGGCTGCCCGACCGTTACCCCGTCGCAGCCGCACGGATCACCCGCTCGCCGAACTCGGCCAGCCGGTCCAGACCGCCTTCACCCGCGAAAAAGAAAGCCGGCACCATGACGCGGCTGACGCCGAGCTCGGCAAGCTGGTCGACGCCTGCGCGGGGATCAGCCATCTGTTGTCCGAACATGGCATTGATGTGGATGGTCGCAGGATCCCGTCCGGCGCGTTCCGCGGCGTCACGCAGCCGACCCACGAGCTGGCCCAGCCGCTCCACGTCACCCTCGCCCGGGAAATAGCCGTCGGCCAACCGCACCGCGCGCTGGATGGCTAGGTCCGTGTCCCCGCCGACCAGGATCGGAATCGAGCCATGCACCGGACGGGGACTGCAGGTGACGGGACCGAAGTCGACGAACTCGCCGTGGAACGAAGCGTGTGGCCCCGCCCAGAGCGCCCGCATGGCGGCGATGTACTCGTCGTTGCGGGCACCCCGCCGCTCCCACGGCACACCCAGCGCCTCGAATTCCTCCTTCAACCAGCCCACCCCGAGGCCCAGCTCCACCCGACCGCCCGACAGCCGGTCGAGCGTCGAGAGCTCCTTGGCCAGCACCACCGGATTGCGTTGGGGGACGATGAGGATGCACGTTCCAAGCCGCAGCTTCGGTGCGGCCGCCGCCGCGAACGCGAGCCAGATCAGGGGATCGGGAATCGGCGTGTCAGGCTCGGCAGGAATTCTGCCGTCCGCCGTGTAGGGATACCTCGAGTGGATCGTGCTGGGAAGGATGACGTGCTCCCCGCCCCAGACCGATTCGAAGCCCGCGCTCTCGGCTGCCCTGCAGATTTCCAGGGCTTCCGCCCCCTCTATGCCAATGCTGCTCGCGAACGCCAGTCCGAATCGCATCCTGCCCCTCCCGTGGAAATCAACCGTGAAGCTCAGTCGGCCACTGCCGACGGTATCCAGCTGCCATGAAAGCCCGACGGAATCCGCGGCAGCTCGATGGAAGCAATGGGCGTGTCGTCCATGGTGGCTGCGTCCATCACCACGAATCGGCTGGTATCAGACGCCGCATCGTGCACGAAGGTCATGAGATAGCCGTCGTCTTCGTTCCGGCCGCCAGCCGCGGGTACGAAAACCGGTTCTCCAGGGGTGCAACCGCTGCCGAAAGAAATCTCGCTTCGTGCGCCGGTCTGGCGATCGTATTTCAGAACGGCCCCCCTCACGTTCTTCGGCTCACCTTCCGACAATCCGGACATCGCCATCATGTAACCGTACCGGTGCTTCAAGCCGACCACGCTGTCGGCTACCCGCGGGAACTCCGCAGCACGATCATCGACCTGCTGCTCCTGCACACGCCCTGATCCGGTATCGATGGTCCAGCGCCAGAGCGCGGGGCTGGGGAAGTCCATGGCCGAGTCGCGCCAGATGTGACTGAAACGCGCCACATCGAGCACGATCCGGTCGCCGTCCTCGTACGCGTTCATCGGGTGGAAGACGTAACAGGGATCGATGTCGTACCAGCGCACCTCCGCATCCGTACCATCACGCGGCATCACCCCGAGCCGCGCCGGATACGCCTCGTCCCAGCGGATGGGCATGCCGCCCGCCATGGCTATCTGCAGATCGAAGACGGCCGGAAGATCCATGAAGATCACGTGATTCCGCGTCACGTTGAAGTCGTGCATCATGGTTGGGCCGCCCACCGTAATGCTCTCGGTCTGGACCAGCCGCCCGTCGGCCGACACCCGCAGGTAACGCAGGTACGGCTCGAAGGCCGAGTAGCCGAAAGCGAGCAGTTCGCCGGTGATCGGGCAAACCTTGGGATGAGCGGTGAACGAACCGGTGAGGGCCCCGCCGAAATCCATAGGGCCGACCGTGCCGAGCTCGCCATCGAGCAGATACGGCAAATGGCCCTCTTCCAGAGCCAATATCCGGCCCGCGTGACCGATGACGTGCGTGTTCGCCTTCGACGCCGTTGGGTCCATCGCCACGGAAGGATCGAGAATGTCGAGCTGCGGGTTGGTGATGAACGGGGTCCGGACGTAGCGGTTGCTGTACCACTCGGCCCTGCCGTCACGCAGCCGAATGCCGTGGACCATTCCATCACCAAAGAACGGATGAGCGCTCGTACCGGTCGCCGGATTGGCTCCGTTGCGGACGTAGCGGCCATTCAGCTCGCCCGGAATTGCTCCCTCGACCTCGAGCTTGCTGATGGTTCGCTCCTCCATCACCGGCCGACCGTTGCCGCGCAGGTGCAGGGGCGTCTCGTCCATCCCACCATCGATTGCGTTCATCGTTCGCTCTCTTCGACTGTCGGACCGTAGCTTAAATTCATGGCAGAATAAAATCTACCGGTAGTAATTTTTTGAGCATGCCACATCGACCCACATCGCATTCCAGCGGGAAAACGGCCCGGCCTCCCGGCCGCCCCGCCGGAAGGACCTTCGGCGACGGCGTCATCGCGGATCGCGAGTCGCTGCTGGCGGCGGCAGAGCGGCTCATTCGTGCTGCGGGGCCGGCGGTGGCGATGGATGCCATCGCTGCGGAGGCCGATGTCAGCAAGCCCATTCTCTATCGCCAGGTCGGCGACCGGAACGCGCTGGTCAACGCGCTGGCCGTGCGGCTGGTCGAGCGGATGACCGGTCAAGTCGAGCGCCTGGTCGCGCGCGCGCAGACGCCCCACGACGCCCTCAGGCGGCTGGTCCGCGGCTACCTGAAGCGCGCGGCCGCGGACCGCAACCTGTACGTATACGTCACCGTCAACGGGTCGGGGGCGGATCCCGTCCGGCAGTCGCTGCTGCTCGCCGATGCGACTGCCGAACGCCTTGCTGCCGGCATCGCTGCGCAGCGCTCGGCACAGGGGGCTGACCCCTCGGTTGCCCACACGTGGGCCTACGCCTTGATCGGCGCCCTCCACCACGTGACCCTCGCCTGGCTGCGCGATGGTGCAACGCACGTCGAGCGTGTCGCCGATCAGCTCACTGCGCTGCTTTGGTCAGGCGTAGGTCCCGAGGGCCCGGCAGAGGAGGCGCCAACTGCCGGCAAGGGGGCTGGCGGGCGCCCCGCCTGAAGCAGCGCGGGCCACCCTGCCTCGGCCCCGGCAGAGTACCGTTCACTGAATGATCAGCGCTTATCTTCCATCGAGTTCTCACGTCCCGGTCGGTTGTTGACATTTGCACATCCGGAGAAAACAATCCAGACATCCGGTTTTCTCCGGTTCGCGGTAGCGATGGCACGGCAGCACACCGCGGACGCGTCATGCGACCACCGATCCGATCTTCCCGTGTACGGCTCCCTCTGGTCATGAGCCGACGTATCAAGCATCGAACCGAGGAATTATCCTGATGGGCAGAGAAACGGGGCAGGTTCCGGGGACGGCCGAAGTCGCGGACCGGCTCGCTATCATGGAAGTGCTGAACACGCACAGCCGCGGCGTCGACCGTGCAGACGAGACGGTGTTGAAGAGCGCATATTGGGCCGATGCCACCGTGGCATACGGCGGCTTCAACGGCAATGCCCATGAGTTCTGCGAAAGGCTGCCTGGAGCAATCAGAGCGTGGGCCCGCACCCAGCACTCCATCACCAACACGTTGATCGAGTTCCGTGACGGGCGGGCGCTGGTGGAAACCTACGTGACCGCCTATCACTACCGGGCGGTGCCTGACGGGCCCGACGCGGAGATGATCTACCTGGGGCGCTATCTCGACACCATGCACAAGCGCGGCGACGTCTGGAAGATCCACCACCGCCAGGTGGTGATGGACTGGAACCAGAACACCCAGGCAACTGCCGTGCTCGAGGGGCCGCCGTTCGAAGGTCTCGCCCGCGGCGAGCGCCACCCGGACGATCCGCTCGACCGGCTGCTGGCCCGATGATGCAGGTGTGAAAGGTCGGTGATATCAGCCCGTGAGGTAGTCGTCCAGGGTGCTGTGAAAGTGGCGGATTCGCACTTCCTGATAGTTGCCGAGGGTCTGGCCGGGCTTCAACGACGCTTTCATGCCCGCCCGCTGCCGGCGGAAGTTGTCGGTATCCTGATCGAGGACATAGGCAAGGCCGGTCTCGGCGAATTCCGGCACACTGGTGTAGGAATCGTCGACGCCCAGCCTCACCACCCCGGCGGGTGGAGGACGCGGTCCCTCTTTGGGCACCGGCCGCAGCATCATGATCTCGTGAATCGAATGGTCTACGCCCATCGGCCGGAACCGGTAAATGAGCGGAATGCTGATACCCGGGAAAAAGCAGGCATTGGGAAACAGGAAGTATTCGATGGAGTCCAGCATCTGGCTGTTGCTCAGGGCGGAAAGATCCACTCCGAACCGCTGACCGAGCTGCTCGCGGAGCAGATCCGCATGGCGCTGGCGCGCCCCGACGCCGTCCGGCAGCTCTTCGCGGCCGTGGCCGAGCGCTGAGAACAGCTCCTTCTCGGACAACTCCTTCGGCAGATGTGGACTCGGATAGCCGATGGTGTGCACGAATCTATTGACGTTCTTGCCGAACACGTCGTACTGCGCATTGGCGTCACCCGCCGTGCGCAGCCCTTCCGGGTGCGTGGCGAGCACGTGATACGCCTCCAGGAAGCCCTCCAGGCACATCTTCCAGTTGCCCGGTAGAATCTTGTGCATGTGCAGCGCCACGTAGCGCTGCTGCAGCGGCCAGGCGAAGGCGGCGAAATGCTCCGGCAGCACTTCCAGGTACTCCTCGAGGGGCGCTGCCTCGCGATCGAAGTTGACGAACACGAACCCGCCCCAGGTTCCCGTGGGCAGCGCGGTGAGGGTGAACGTCTCGTCGTCGATGTGCGGAAAGTCCCAGCGGCAGGGGATCTCTCTGAGCGTCCCGTCCAGATTCCAGCACATGCCATGGAACGGACAGCGCAGAAATTGCTTTCCCCGACCCGAGGAGCCCGCGTCGCAGAACTGCATGCCGCGGTGCGGACACGAGTTGGCGAAGGCGCGGAGGGTTCCTTCCACATCCCGCACCACCAGCGCCGAATACGGCCCGACGTCGTAAACGTACCAGTCGCCGGGATTCGGAACGTGCTCTTCACGGCAGGCCCACTGCCAGGTGCGGGACCACATCTTCTCAATCTCGGCCTGGTAGAACGAATGCGAGGTATAGCGCGCGAATGGCACGTCGTCGTCGCCAAGAAACCGGTACGACTCGGCAGTCAGGGCTGGCGGCGCGGCATCGCCGTCCCTGAGGATGATCTCCCGGGTGCTGGGGCCCGGACAGCGGGCTTCTCCGGGTTCCAGTGCCGGGTCTGCAGGTCGGGTCAGGTCGTAGCTCACCGGTGCTCCCCTTGGCAAACGATCCAGTCTGTCAGTATGGAGCTCACGCTTCTTTACCGTCAACTTTGACTGTTTTATTCTGCATGCCCGCCCACCATGAGAGCTCGCCATGCCGGCTCTGCAGCACCCGGTGCAGATTGCTTACTTCGTCTCCGATGTGGTCGCTACCGCCGAGCGCATGAGCGCGACGTTCGGTGCCGGACCATTTCACGTGGCGCGCCACATCGAGCTCGCCAGAGGTGAGCATCGGGGCAGCGAGTGCCGCTTCGTGCATTCCTCCGCCTATGGCCAGTGGGGAGATCTGATGATGGAGCTGGTGCAGCAGGAGGTGGAAGGGCCCTCGCCGTTTCGCGACATGTACGGCCCGGGAGAGGAAGGCCTTCATCACCTGGCCTATTTCGTTCCCGATCTCGACGCCGCCATCGCCCAGGGGGCCAGCTCCGGCATGCCGCTGGCCACCCGCGCCGCCACCTCCGGTGGCGTGGACTTCGCGTTCCTCGACGCCCGAAGCAGCCTCGGTCACATGATCGAGCTGTACGTGCCGGACGAACGTCTGACCCGATTCTATGGGCTGGTGCGCGACTCCGCCGCCGGCTGGGATGGAACCGAACCGGTGCGGATGCTGTGATTGCGCGCGGTGCGCCTGGATCACGGCAGCGTCGCGACGCACCTTCGGCAATTCACCTGGATCCACCGTCATCACCGACGCGGGGAAGCGCAACGAAGCACCAGGACTGCGGAGAACCATCACCATGAGCGAAGAACGCCTGCGGCTGCTTGCTGACAAGCAGGAAATCTACGAGCTGTCGTGCACCTACATGCGGGGTCAGGACCGCCTCGACCCGGAAGCCCACCGCTCTGTCTTCTGGGACGACGCCTGGTGCTCTTACGGCATCTACGAAGGCGGCCCCGACGGCTTCGTCGAGTTCGCGCAGAACGCCCTGACGCCGCACAAGTCGAACCACCACATGATCGGCCAGGTGCAGATCGAGGTGATTGCCGACGAGGCCTTCGGCGAAGTCTACTACCAGGCGTTCCACCGCCTGATGGATGCGGACGGCAGCGAGCGGGATCTGTTCATCAGCGGGCGATACGTGGACCGCTACGAGCGCCGTGGCGGCGTCTGGAAGATCGCCTACCGTTCCGAGCTGGTGGATTGGGTTCGCGACGAGGCGGCCGCCGATGGCTCGTTCAAGGGCAGCGCCATGATCCTCGGCGCCCGCAGGCCCACCGACCCGCTCTACCACCGCGATCGGATGCGTAAGCGTCATCGCTGACCGGCGCCAGGTTACCAAGTGCCGCTTCGCCGTCACGGGTTTCGGTTCTACGGCTTGACCCCGCCGAAGGGCGACCGTAGGCTCCTCAGTCGGCCAGTTCGGGGATTCGACAGTGTCCACGACCCGTAAGCGCCGGCTGAACCAGGCGTATGGACGCCTGTGCTCGGCTACCGATCTGCTGAGCGCGGCGACGGAGCTGTCGTGCCTCGGCAGAATAGTCGGGCTCACCCATCCTGCGGTGGTGGACGACTACTCCCAGCGACGCCTGCTCACCGCCGAGGACGGCATGGCACTCTCCGAACTGTTCGGCTGGGAAGCGGCTTTTCAGCGCGACTGGGTCGAGCAGAGCCTGCACCGGGTGAGCCCCGTTGGCGCTGTGTGCCGTGTTACCACCCGACCCTTCTCCTGGTCCTCCGCCGCCATGACCGCGCTGGCCGGGGACCTCGGCGGCCGGCCCGGGCGTTCCTGGCACCTCACTCCCGAGCGCGGCATCGCCGGCGGCATCAGCGTGCCCATTCACCTGCCCCGCTGCCATGTGGGCTCAGTCACCTGGACCACCCGCGACGATGCCATCGACCTGAGCGAACTGCTCGAAGCACACGGCGATCTATTGCGGCTCGCCGCCTTCCGATTCATGGATCTGGTCTATGCCGGCCGTCAGGACGAGCCGGTTGAGCCCTCCGCCACACCGCTCAGCGAACGGGAAGTCGAGTGTCTCACCTGGGTCGCGCTTGGCCGCACCGATGCGGAGATCGCCGGGCTGATCCATCGGTCACCCACGACGGCCCGCTTTCACGTGGAGAACGCCATGATCAAGCTGAGCGCGCGTAATCGTGCTCAGGCCGTGGCCGTGGCCTGCCAGCTCGGCCTCATCGACGCCAACGGACCTCACTGAACCGGACTCTCGATTCCCAGTGTTGACCCGCAGCAGCGGCATACCAGATGCTGCGGGTCTTTCATCGCGCAACCGGAGGGAGACGAAGGATGGACCAACAGCACGTCGCCGATCGCATGGCACTGATGGACGTGATGCTGAAGTATGCTGCCGGCGTGGACGAGCGCGACCTCGATCTCTATCGCTCGTGCTTCGCCGAGGACGTCGAGGTGCTGGGGTTCGGCGATCAGCCCTACCACGGCGCCGATGCCTGGACCGAGTACGTCAAGCAGGCCCTGGAGCGGTTCGGCCCGACGCAGCATATGCTGGGCCCGCAGCTCGCCACCATCGACGGCGACACCGCCCACTGCCGCACCGACGTTCAGGCGCTGCATTACATGAAGGACGCGCCGGAAACCACGCTGACGTTGTGGGCTACCTACGAAACCGACATGAAGCGCATCGCCGGGGTCTGGAAGATCAGCCGCCATCAGCTCGTGCCCCGTGGCACCCGGGTGCAATCGGACCAGAAGTGAGCCCGAATCACCCTAACGGGTGATTTTTCGACGCCGAAGGGGCCAGCGCGGCCGGTTGGAGCTGGATTGCGGCACCGGGATGGCTGCGCCTGGGCCGCCGACGGCTTCAACAGGCCGTGTGACCGGATTTTGGCGACGCGAAGGCGAGTGATCTCGTTCAGCCTTCGCTGGAGCTCACGAGACGGTCGGTCGATGCAACTATCCCGGTGGAGCCCAAGCCGGGTAGCGGCGGACGTTGGCCAGGATCTGCGCGAAGTCACTCGCGTAGGGATAGGCCTCGGAGAACGACAGCCACACCTTGCGCACGGTGATCCGGATCCGGGCGCCGATCTTCAACAGCTTCAGCCGGATGGTGGTGCACTGGGCCTTGGCGTGCTGAGTGCCTGAGAGCCCCAGCCGGCGCAGGCCGTGCATCAGCACGTAGGCGAATGAGGAGAAGTAAAGCCGGAGCTGATTGGCCCGCATCGTCTCGGTGCTGGTGCGGTCGGCGAACAGCCCGAGCTGCTGCTCCTTGATCCGATTCTCCATCTCGCCGCGGACGCAGTAGAGCTTCTCGTAGAGCCGCTTGGCGCCGGCTCGGCTGACCGGCAGGTTCGTCACCACGAACCGCGGGTTGGCTTTGCCCGGAAGATACTCTGCTTTGCCGATGACGCGGCGCTCGCACGACCAGGACTTACGAGTGCGGTAGCGGAAGTCCCGGAACCGCCGGGCCGGCTTACCCGTGCGCTGGTGCTCGGCGCGCGCCTCGGCCATCTGAGCGCCCAGCGCTCGATGCAGCCGTTTGTTGCGGGCAAGACCCAGCACGTAACCGACGCGGTTGCTCTCGCACCAGCTCATGATCGTGTCGCGGCAGAATCCGGAGTCGCCGCGGATCACGATCTGCGTCTTCGGCCAACGCGCGCGGATCTGCTCGACGATGCGCTCGAGCTCTTCGACACTGCCGGCCGCACCATCCCGGTTCGATGACCGCAGCCGTGCGCACAACAGATGCTCGCCGCAGAAGATGTACAGCGGCAGATAGCAGTAGCAGCGATAGTAACCGTGGAAGAAGCGGCCCTCCTGGTGACCGTGCAGGGGGTCGTCGGTCGCATCCAGATCCAACCAGATCTCCCGCGGCGGTTTCTCGTAGGACTCGAGGAACACGTCCACCAGCAGCCGATCGAGCGCCGCCGGGTCCGCCGCGATCTTCTTGTAGCGATCACTCGCCGCCGCCTCCGGCGTCGTCAGCTCCAGGCGATTCAACGTGCTCGAGCCGGCCAGCGGATGGCCTCGGTCGCGCTCTCGTTCCCGACGTTCTCCCGTGAGATCGTGCTTGCCCACCAGCAGCGCCAGTACGCTGTCCGAGCGCAACGCGTCGTGATCGTTGAGATCCTCATAGCCGAGCGCCAAGCCATACACCCGTTGCGCCACCAGCGCGTGAACGCTGTGCTCGACGCTGTTCTGATTACGGTAGTCGGTGAAGCACGCGGCGAGTCGTGGCAGCACTCCGAGCCGGTGGTCCACCTCCCGTAGCAGCAGCCCCCCGCCGTCCGAGGTCATCCGCCCGCCGTCGAAACGGCCCGTCACATCCCGCCTTCCCAGACCGTGAAATTCCAGCTGGCTCGGAATACACTCTGTCGTCATAGGCCTCTTCTTCTGCGCGTTGGTAAGTGCTTGGCGGCTCTTACTTTATGCACAAAAGAGAGGCCTATTTCCATCATAAGGGTGAGATTTCCGGGCTAACGCACCGTCCCCGCCGGCATCTCGGCAAAACCAGCAGGTTTGACTGGTTTTGCATCATAGGATTCAATCGCGGGGGTCAAGCGGGGGTGAATCATGAGCAAGCGTTTGCAAGGCAAGGTCGCCGTCATCACCGGCGCAGCGAGCGGCTTCGGTGCCGCGACCGCACGCCGTTTCGCGGCGGAAGGATGTCGGGTCGTGCTCGGCGACATTCAGGAGGGTCCGGCCTCGGTCCTGGCTGAGGAACTCGGGGATGGCGCAACGTTCGCCCTCTGCGACGTGACCCGGGAGGAAAACGTCGCCGGCCTCGTGGATCTGGCGGTGAGCCGGTTCGGGCAGCTGGACATCATGTTCAACAACGCCGGCATCGTCGGCGCCGTCGGGCCCATCGACACCACTCCCGCCGAGGAGTGGAAAGCCACCGTGGACGTCCTGCTCCATGGCGTGTTCTACGGCATGAAGCACGCGGCGCGGGTCATGAAGCCACGGCGACAGGGAGCGATCGTCAGCATGGCAAGCACGGCCGGCATCATGGGTGGACTCGGTCCCCATGCCTACGCGGCGTGCAAGCACGCCGTGGTGGGAATGACGAAGAATGTTGCGGCCGAGCTGTGCCACCACGGGATTCGCGTCAATGCCATCGCCCCGGCGGGCATGGCCACTGCCATGGTAGCCAACGTGATCAGCGGAGACCCGAACGACATCGAAGGTGCCAAACGCTCGCTGGCGGCCACGTCGCCGCTGGTCGATCGCGCCGGCACCGCCGAGGACGTGGCCAACGCCGCCTTGTGGCTGGCCAGCGACGAGGCCGGGTACACCAACGGCCATGTCCTCACCACGGACGCCGGTGTTACCACCGGCGCCACGGCCGCGCCGCCCGCGTTCTCCGAGTATCAGCCGATGCTCCGGGAGGCGGGGCGGAAAGGCCTTTAGCTTGGTGCCCAAAAGCACCCCGCTGTGCCTGGCCAGGGGCGGCCGGGCCGGCTGGCGGGTCCCGATGTCTGTCTGCACAGGAGTGCCACGTGCCCGAATTCGCTGAGAAACTCGCCGCCGAGCGGCCGGAGGAGATCGCCCTCCGCGACGAAACCAAGGCCCTCACCTGGGCACAGGTGAGCGACGTGCTGAATCGCGTGGCCAATGGCCTGCTGGCCATGGATCTCGGCCCGGAGCACCGGGTCGCCGTATTCGCCGAAAATGCCGTAGAGACGGCGCTCGCCAACCTGGGCGGTCTGATCGGTGGCGCTTCCGTGGTGCCGGTGAACTTCCACCTCACTGCAGACGAGGTGGCGTACATACTCGAGGATTCGGGCACCCGCGTGCTGTTCGTGGGCCCGGAGACCGCCGAGCGGGGTGTCGACGCGGCGGCCCAGGTCAGCAGCCTCCATACGGTGATCGGCTGGGCCGAGGCAGACGGCGTGGTGCCCTGGAGTGAGTGGCTCGACCGTCAGAGCGGTGCCCATCCACCGGGCGACGTACGGCCCCGGCCCAACCTGCTGTACACCTCCGGAACCACGGGCCGACCGAAAGGCACTGAGCTGCCGCCAACCATGTTCGCCGGTGGGAACAGCATCACCGAGCACCTGGCGAATCTGGCCCAGAGTCCGCGGGCGGCTTCCGGCAGGCATCTGGTGGTGGGGCCCATGTACCACACGGGCCCGCTGTCCGGCGCTCGTCTGCTCGCCGCCGGCGTCCCATCGGTCATCCTCGGCCGCTTCGATGCCGAGAAGACGTTGCGAGCGATTCAGCAATACCGTATCGGCAGCAGCGTCATGGTGCCGACCCACTTCGTGCGCCTGCTGACGTTGCCCGACGAGGTGAAGACCAGGTACGACGTCGGCTCCCTCACGTCCATCAGCCACACCGGCGCCAAGTGCCCGGTGGAGGTGAAGAAGGCCATGATCGAATGGTGGGGGCCGGTATTCGTCGACGCCTACGGTGCCAGCGAAGTCGGTACGACCTGCATGATCACCTCCGAGGAGTGGCTCGCGCATCCCGGCTCCGTCGGCAAAGCCATTCCCCCGTTCGAAGCGCTGATCCTGGACGACGACGGCAACCCCCTGCCGGCGGGCGAGGAAGGCCGGTTGTACTTCAAGGACGCCACAGGCCGCGGCGTGATCTACCACAACGACCCCGAGAAGTCGGCGGCGGCCCACATCGCCCCCGGTATCTTCACGCTGGGCGAAATCGCCTACATGGACCAGGACGGCTATGTGTACATCACGGACCGCTTCAGCGACATGGTGGTGTCCGGCGGGGTCAACATCTATCCCGCCGAGGCCGAGCAGGTGCTCATCGAGCACCCGGCGATCCTGGACATCGCCTGTATCGGCGTGCCGCACCCGGAGATGGGCGAGGAGCTGAAGGCTCTAGCCATTCCCCGGGACTCCGCCAATCGCCCGCCGCCGGAAGAGATCATCGCCTGGTGCCGCGAGCGCTTATCACACTACAAGTGCCCGCGCAGCCTCGAGTGGGTGGCCGATCTCGGCCGCACCACCATGGGCAAGATCAACAAGCGCAAGCTGCGCGCGCCGTATTGGGAAGGCCAGCGGTGATGCCGGCAAGGCCGACAGTCGAGGTGGCGGGCCAGGCGGCCACCGATGGAGAAGCCGCGGCTCAGCGGATCACGCCGTACACCCGCTGCGGCCGGATCCGCAAGATCACCCGCTGCTGATCCTCGAGCCAGCGCTCGAGGCTCGGCGGCTCCTGATAGCCTGAGCCCACCAGGTTGGCGAACACCAGCCTGGTGCGGCGCACCAGGTCACTGCGCTCCACGGCCGCGGTACCCTCAATAGCGACGAAGTTGAACGGCTCAGCGTTGCTGATCACGCACAGGTTAACCCGCGCGTCGCGCTCGATGCTGCGGCGTTTGAACGTGCCGCCAGGCGTGCTGACCACGAAGTCGTCCGCGTCCCGCGCGTAGGCCACCATCGAGCTCACCGGCCGCCCCGAGCTCCGCAACGTCGTGAGCACGGCCCAGCGGTGGGCCCACAGGAACTCGTCGTGCGCCGGCTCGAGCACCGCCGTCACCGCACCACCGTCGCGTCGTTGTTCCACGGGCTGATCCGGCCCGCCTCCGCCTGGAACGCCGGCGGTAACTCCTCGACCATGTGATAGGTGGCCGCCAGACGGCCGAAGCCGACGAAGAAAGCGCAGATCATGCCGAGCTCGACGATCTCCGGCTCGCTGAAGTGCCGACGCAGCTCGTCGTACACGGCGTCGTCGGCAGCCAGGTGGTCGGTGGCCATCAGCTCCCCGTAGCGCACTGCGACCTTCTCCGCCGGGGTAAGGTCATCGGCCTGCTCGGGCCGTTCCAGCGAGCAGACCAGATCCTCGGTCAACCCGTCCGACACCGCATCGCGGTAGCGGATCGCCATGCAGCTGCGGCACTGATTGAAGAACGCCACCCGCAGGCGCACCAGCTCCACGAGCCGCTCCGGCAGCGTGCGGTTGGTCTTCAGCGCTCCAGCGAATCCCATCAGGCCGAGGGAGAGCTCCGGGCAATGAGCAAAGATGCGGGTGAGCCCCTGCTCCAAGTCGGTGAGCTGCTCCGGCTTCACCGCCTCGCGGATGCGTGGATCCCACTGTTGCTGAGGAATCTTGCTGATTCGGGTCATCGATAGGCTCCTTGTTGGCCGATAGGGTCGTAACGCGCCGTCGACTCCGGCGGCACAGGTTCGACGCGCACCGGCAAGCGTTTGCGTCCCCAGAGAAAGAACGGGGCGATGCGCTCGCCGGCATCGATCAGAGTCAGACGGGGAAAATGCTCCAGCAGTCGGGCGAGCGCTACGCCCGCTTCAAGCCTCGCAAGTTGAGCGCCGAGGCAGAAGTGCACACCCAGCCCGAAAGCCAGATGGCGTTTGCGCGAACGGTCCAGAGAGAAGCGTTCCGGGGCCTCGAAGACCGCCGGATCCCGGTTGGCGGCAGCGTAGTGCAGCATGACCTTGCTGCGCGCCGGGATCTCAACCCCGTGCAGGCGCACCGCGCGGGTGGTGCTGCGGTACAGGCCGAGCACCGGCGGATCGTATCGCAGACTTTCCTCGATCGCCGCCGGCACCAGGGCGCGGTCCGCCACCAGGCGCTGCCACAGGGACGGCTCCGACAGCAGGCGCCACGCGGCGTTGGTGATGAGAGAGGTGGTCGTTTCGTTGCCGCCCACCAGCAGTTGGGTCACCACCTGCAGCACCTCGTCGTCGTCGAGCCGGCGTCCCTGCTGCTCGGCCCTGACCAGCCGAGTGATCAGGCTCGGGGCGGCCCCGGGCCGCCTCGCCTGTCTGATTTTAGAAAGCAGATAGTCCGCCATGGCGCCGATCTCGGCCGCGTACGCCTCTGGTCGAGCGGCGCCCATGGCAGCGACCGAGGCATCCGACCAGCGTTTGAAAAGCTGCATATCGTCAGCAGGAATGCCGAGCATCTCGGCGATGACGGCCACCGGCAACGGAAATGCGTAGTCCTCGTGCAGATCGAAGGCAGCGAGCGCGGCACGCGCTTCCAGCAGCTCGTCGGCGAGGTCCGTGATGCGCCCGGTCAGGGCATCGACGGCGCGAGGCGTGAATGCCTGCTGCACGAGGCCGCGAAAAAACGTGTGCTGAGGCGGGTCAGACAGCATGCCGGCCGGTGGCGTGAAGCGCGGCCCCTGCCCGAACTCGGAGGAGAACGTATCGATGTCGCGCAGGGCCGCCGCGACGTCGGCATATTGCGACAAGACATAAAATGGCGGATCGAAGGCATCGCAGCGGTGCACCGGCGCCTCCCCCAGCAGGTAGCCATAGCAGGTAGAGGGATCGGCCAGCACGGCGGGATCGAACGGGCTGTACGGGCGATTGCCAGTTGTGCCGAGGTCGGGCCGGTTGTCTCTCGACGCTTGTGGAATCGGTGGATCGCGGACCGGCATTCATCGGCTTCCGACGGGCGACTGACGGGTAACGTAACGGCACAGGGATAAACCGTCAACCTTGACGGATTCGCCGGCGGGTCGGTTCCGCCGCCGGCTATCGGCGGCGCGGCAACGGCAGGTCGAGTAGCGTCATCACCCCCGGGGCGGCGCGGCATACCGGCACCACGGCATTGACGGCGTGCATGGCGGTCGCCAGGAGGCCGTCGGTCACCCAATCGGCGGTCAGCTGGAGACGCATGCGCGGCACGCCCTCCACCACCACCGAATTGGCGCCCTGGGGCCATTCCGGCGCCACTGATTCGTGCATCCGCCAAACCGTCTCGTGGACGATCACGCTCCGCCCAGCGGCCACTCCCCGCCAGGTCCAGTGCTGGCCGGCCACGGTACCCGCCTCGATACGCCCCGCCGCCGTCTCCAGATCGACTTGGGCAAGCGCGAGCTCCGTATCCTGCGCAACCTCGTCAAGCACCAGGCCCACGCCGTCCGCCACCATTCGGATGCTCTCCGAGAACAGCGTGCCGAGCCAGCGGCTGCGCCGGTCGGAGCGGTTTCGAAACTCCGCCTCGGAAGATCCGAAACCCATGCTGTCGAACATGATTTCGGGCGAGGGGTAGCTCTGAAAGTTGGATATTTCCCGGACCACGATGCAGTCGATCCGGCCTGACAAGGCGCTCATGGTGACCGGCAGCAGATCGCCCATCCAACCGGGATTGAGGCCGGTGGAATGAAACGTGCTGGCGCCTCGAGCGCAGGCGGAATCCAGCCGGCTTACCACCTCGCCGCCGTGCGCCGGGGGGTACAGGTATCCCACCACGGTGATGACGTGCTTGCCGGCTGCAAGCAGCGCGCAGATGTCCTCCAGATCCTGATCCTCGTCCTCTCCATACACCAGAGACGGCAGCGGAGCGTGGATCACCACGTCTGCCGGGCTGTCGAGCACGGCCTGCCGGTCGGACGTGGCGGCAATGCCCAGTGGCTCCACGCCGAGAAGCCTCCCGATGTCCTGACCGACCTTCTCCGGGGACCGCACATGCAGCCCGACAAGCTCCAGCCCGTCCCTGCGCAGCACCTCCGCGGCAGCGTGGCGGCCCACGGTCCCGCTCGCCCACTGAAACACCTTCACGCCCACCGTGTGTCTCCCGGATCTCGCCTTGCCCGAGTGTACCACCTGCAGAGCGGCTCGTCGGACCGGCCGGGGCCCTCGGAAACGCGGGTTACCCGCCCACCCCGGCTGTGCTAGCGTACCCTTCGGGATCGGGAGTAGGTCCATCGCATGTCGACAGAAACTCTGCAGCAGCGGCTCGACCGGCTGGAATCCATCGAGGCCATCAAGCAGCTCAAGGCGCGCTATTGTGCCGGGTGCGATGATGACCATGATCCCGACACGCTGGCCGCCCTGTTCGAGGACGACGCGGTATGGGAGGCGACCAGCAACGGTCGGTACGAAGGCATAGCGGCCATCCGCGGCTTCTTCTCTGGTCTGCGCGCCAGCGGGCGCATCCGTAACTCGGCGCACCACGCGATCAATCCGATCATCGAGGTGGACGGCGACCAAGCCACCGGGCACTGGCGCCTGATCATGCTCTATACGGCCAACGTTCCGGACGGCGTGCAGTATCTGCGCATCATCGGCTGGTACCGGGAGCGCTACCGGCGCAGCAACGGCCAGTGGCGCTTCCAGAGCCTTTATTGCCAGGTGGAGGAGCACGCGCCCTATCCCGTCGAGGTACCGATCGCCTGAACGCCGGCGCCTGGCACGGCCGCACCGCCCGGGCGTCTGCAGGCGCCGCGCTGGACGCAGGTCGACCGAAATGGGCACAATGCCGGAAACCGTCACTCTCTCCGGTTTCTCGAGAGCAACGAATATGAGCGAAGCGACGATGAGCACTGCACACACCGCGCGCGGCGATTCCCGCGGGCAATTGATACGGATGGCCCGCCACAACATGGAGGTCGTCAAATCCGGCAGAATCGAGCAGTCCCCCGACGTCATGCGGATCCCAGCCAGCCTCTACTTCGATCCGGAGCGTTGGCAGCAGGAAATGGATCGGGTGTTTCGCCGCGTGCCGCTCATGCTGGCCATGAGCTGCGAGCTGAAGAACCCCGGTGACTTCAAGACCATGGAAGTCATGGGCGTTCCGATACTGATGGTCCGCACGGGCGACGGGCAAGTGCGCGCCTATGTCAATTCGTGCAGCCACCGCGGGGCGGTGATCGTTACCGAGGCTTCGGGCAACAGGAAACGCTTCAGCTGCCCCTACCACGCCTGGACGTATGATCATTCCGGCGCGCTGGTGAGCGTTTATGCCGAAAAGGACTTCGGTGAGATCGACAAGTCCTGCCACGGATTGACCGCATTACCCGTGGGAGAGCGCGCCGGTATGGTCTGGGTGAACCTCGATCCGCGCTCGAAGCTCGACATCGACACGTTTCTGTGCGGCTACGACCAGATGCTCGGGCACTTCGGCTTCGAGAGCTGGGAGCTGTTCGAGGCGCGCACTCTGGCCAGCCCGAACTGGAAGGCGGCCTACGACGGCTACATGGACCTCTACCACCTGCCCATCCTGCACCGGAACAGCTTCGGCTCGAACATGCCTAATCAGGCGCTCTACTACGCCTGGGGGCCTCATCAGCGCGTGGCTTCACCGGACCCGTCGCTTCTCGAACTGGAGGACCAGCCGGAAGCGCGATGGCCCACCCAATCCCTGCTCGCCAGTGTCTGGACCATATTTCCGCACGTCTCGATCGCATCCTTCGATGGGGGTGGCGGGCGGGCCGTGATGGTCTCTCAGCTCTTTCCCGGAGAGTCTCCGCTGGAGTCGCGCACCGTCCAGAACTACGTCATGCAGCAGCTGCCGCCCAGCGATGAGATCCGCAACGTCGCCCACGAGCAGTTCAAGCTGCTCGAACGCGTGGTTCGCGACGAGGACTACGCCACCGGCTTCGCGCAACAGCGGGCGCTGATGCACCGTCCGGGTGCCGAGGTGCTGTTCGGCCGCAACGAAGGCGGCGGCCAGCGCTTCCACCGCTTCCTCGACCGCTTGCTCGAGACCAGCGACGATGGTCTCCCCGCACTGTTTCAGGAGATGGCAGGATGACCACCGAGTCCGTGATCAAACATCACATCCAGGCGCTGGCAGACGGCGATCTGCAGGCGACGATGGACGACTACGCCGACGATTGCGTCTTCATCGGCAATGGTCAGGTGATCGAGGGCAAGGACGCCGTGGGAAGTGTTTTCCGCGGCGCCCTGGCCAACGGCCCCTTCAAGGTGACCGTCAAGGACCAGCTCTATTACCGCAACACGGGGTTCATCACCTGGGAGATACCCGGCGTCATTCGCCTCGGCACCGACACGTTTGTCGTGGAGAACGATCTGATCGTTCTCCAGACAAATGCGGTGGCGATGGCCGGCTAGATCTTCCTAGCTGACCCGCGCCACGCAGTAGCGGATGCCGCGCCGCAGCAACTCGTAGTACTCCGGCTTCTCCCAGCTGCCCCGCTCTATCTTCGGGTAGTACTCCATCAGCGGGCGCATGTCGTAGTGGCCGCGGCAGTGACCGAGGTTCAGATACAGCACCTCGCCCCTGCCGACCTTGTTGATGTAGTAGACCGGCCGCGGTGCATCGTCGTCCCAGCGGGACTCGATGAAACCGGTGGCCTCGCCCGAGAACTGCGCGTCCAGCAGCACGTGCAGGTCTCCGTGAATCCGTGACAGGTACAGCTCGTCGTCGGTCTCGAACTCGGAGATGCCTTCCACCAGTTCGTGTGACGGGTCGGCCACCCTCACTCTGAACGGCTGAATGGGTGGATGGGCGATGAATTGAGTGCCGAGGGTCTGCATCAGCACAGGTGCCCTCTCCGGCGAATTCACGCCCTCCTCCAGGAACTCGAGAATCGAATTGGTACCGTGCAGCGCGAGCCAGCGCTTGCCCGACGCGACGTAATCCCTGAGCGCCTCCTGCTCCTCCTCGGCGGGAATCACGTTGCAGGTGTAGGTAATCAGAAACTGGCTGTTGGCGATGCCTTCGGTGTCGCGATAATCGGCGGCCACTCTGCAGCGGATGTTCTCGTGCTCTGCGAGGAGCTTCAGCAACTCGCTGCGGGCGAAGTCGATGTCGTGGAACTGGCCGGCAGCAACCATGTATACGTCGATGATCTTCTGTTCGCTCATGTCCTTGCCTCGGCTAGAACTGGATCCGCTTGGTGAATCCCCCGTCGATGACCACGTTGCACCCGGTGGTGAAAGCGCCGCGGGGGCTGGCCAGAAGCGCCACCTGAGCAGCCACCTCGTCGGCGGAGCCCATACGGCCCAGCGGAATGTCGCTCACAGTCTGCTCGTAGAACTGGGTCATGTTCGACTTGATGTAGTCCCAAGCCCCCCCCTCGATGAAGATGGGCCCGGGACAGATGGAGTTGACCCGAATTCCCTTCGGGGCGAGGTCCTGCGACAAGGCGCCCGAATACTGGACCAGCGCGCCTTTCATGGCATTGTAGGCGTTGGCACCGATGAACTTCTCCAGCGCCGCCGTGGACGACATCATCATGATGCTGGCATTGCCCGACTTTTCCAGGTGGGGCAACGCCGCCTCCACCAACCGCACGGTGCCGAGCACGTCGTGCTCGAAGTTGGCCCGCCAGCCAGCTTCCCCCGGGGCATTGCCGCCGCTGACGTTGGAGACCAGACAGTCGATTCCTCCAAGGGCATCTGCCGATGCCTCGACCCAGGACTTCAGCTGGTCGCCGTTGCCGACGTCCACCGCCTGGCCGAAGGCTTTGATCCCCTTGGCAGACAACGCCTCCACCGCCTCCTCCACGGCCTTCTCGCTGCGGGCGCAGATCGCCACGTTGCTTCCCTCGTCTGCCAGCATGTTCGCAATGGCGCGCCCGATGCCTTTGGTCGCGCCGGTGATCAGCGCATTGTTGCCTTTTAGCTTCAGATCCATGGTCTCCTCCCTCTCCCGGAATGGGAAATCGTGATGGGGTTCAATAGAGCGGCCCGAACTGTGGCCGGCGCGGCCTGTCCTCCTTAGTAACCTCCACGCAGACCTGATCGCCTTCCACCGTCACCGGAAACGTCTTGATCGGCCGCGTGGCGGGCGGCGCCAGATAGGCGCCGTTGCGCACGTCGAATCTGGCCCCGTGCAGCGGGCAAATAATTTCGTATCCGTCGAGCTTTCCCTCCGACAACACCTGGCTCGCGTGGCTGCAGCGATTGCCCACCGCATGAAACCTGCCGGCAACCCGACACACCAGCACGCTCACACCGTCAACTTCGCAGGCGGCCATCTCGCCTTCCTGCAGTGCGCGACTGGACAAGACGGGCGTCACCTCACTTGACCCATCGGAGCGGCGTTCGATAGATGTAGTTGTCCAGCGTCTTGTGAAAATGTCGGATGCGCAATTCCTGATTGCTGATCCAGAGGCCGCGATAGCCCGCACTGTTCATCCCCTTCTGCACCCTGGGCAGGTTCGAGGCGTCCTGGTCCAGAACCTCGCCCAACGTCTCCTCGCCATGCTTCCACTGCCGGTGGGGCGGCCGTTCCGGCCACGGCTCTCCGTTCGGAACGGTGGAGTAGTTCTGCACGTCGTAGAACATCTTGTTCGGGTCTGCAGGATGCGGGCGCTGGCGGAACACCATCACGCTGTTGCAGTGGGTATTGAACGTGATGTTCGGGAAGATCATGTAGTGGTAGTCGTCGGTCAGCTGGTCGTCGTTGAGCTCGGAGAAATCGTAGCCCATCTTCTCGCCGTTCTGCCGCAGATGCCGCTGAATGCCCCGACGCACGTCCAGCCCCGTGCCCTGGAAAGTCGCGGGATCGAGACCGTAGCCCTCCATGAACGTCTTCAGGGCGTCCGCGATTATGCCGCCGTCCTCGATATGAGTGCTGACGCAACCGAACGGAATCAGGTAGCGGTTGTGGCGGTCGTAGCAGTCGATCTGCACGTCCATGTCCTCCAGCATCCACATGAGCTGGGGGTGCGTTCCGGCGACATGGTAGGTCTCGTTGAAGGCGTCCACGGAAGCCTTCCAGTTCACGTCCCATTCCACGGTCACGTCGTTGACCAGCGCCATCTTCTCGAAGTGGTAGGGATCGAGGTGCTGAGGAATCATCCCCAGGTACTCTTCCAGTGGCTCCACCTCCGGATTCAGGCTGAACCAGACCCAGGCGCCCCAGGCGCTGCAGGGAAGCTTGACGATGCTCAGCTTGTCGCAGGGCACGCCCTGGGGGAACGTCTCGATGTCGGGCACGTTGATGAGCTCGCCCTTCAGGCTGTACTCCCACAGGTGATAGGAGCAGCGGAAAGTTCTGGTGTTGCCGCGCTCGCCGTAGGCGACTTGGTTGCCGCGGTGGGAGCAGACGTTGTAGAACGCGTGGTACGCATCGTCCTCACCGCGGGTGATGACGATGCTTTCGTTGCCGATCTCGGTCACCACGTAATCCCCGGGGTTCTGCAGATCGCCAATCCACGCCCCCATCAGCCAGACTTTCGTCCACAGGCGCTCCCATTCGAGCTGCATGAACTCGCGGGACGTGTATCGCTCCTTTGGAATGATGTCGTAGCCGAGGTCCGGATCTCGCTCCTTCTCCACCGGCGTGCTGCTGGTTCTGGGATCGGCGAAACGCTCGATCGTTCGGTATACCGTCATCGCGATGTCCTCTCAGTCTCGTCTGAGCCTGTGTATCGAAGCTAAAACCGTCATGTGTGAATGTTTACCAAATCGGCGCCAAGATCAAGTGCTCGCTGGCCCTGGTGGACCACATCAGCGCCTATCGCACCCAGGCCGCGCGTCCGTACTGATAGAGGACGGTGAAGCTCATCACCGACAGAAGGAGGAACGTACCCTGGGCACCGATCAGGCGCGGATAGTTGGCGCCTGGATTCCGGCTCATGCCCCAGGCGTGCAGGACACGAAAAGCCACGAGCAACGAACCGAGGGCGTGCACCGCCGTGCTGGACGCGCCACCCGCCTCGATCAGGTAAAGGAGCACCAGCGCGAGCGGCACGTTCTCCACGAAATTCGCCTGGACACGCTGCGTAGCATCCCCCCGCCACGACGGCTCCCGGCCGCTGCGCAGGCGCACGTACAGCACCTGATTCGCCAGCAGCACGCTGAGCAGCCCCAGGAGTCCGGCGTACAGCAGGGTGACCGGCGGAATCATGCCAGCCATCCCAGGCCGACCAACGCCAGGCCCACCGTCAACAGAGCGAGACCGATGTATCCGTACTGATCGATCCAGAACAGGCCGAACGCCTCGGGGGTGCCCCTCGGTGCCGTCGGCACCTGACCACGCCGCAGCTGACGCGGCAGCGGGGCAACCCAGACGATCTGCGCGCCGAGCCAGACAGCGCCGAGACCGGCGATCCTGAACCAGTCAAGCAAGCCGAGCTCCGCCATTGCCCTCCCCCTGTCGATGCTCCTGATTCACCAGCGGCGTGTGCAGCCTGCAGCGCGGGATCGCCAGCTCCGGCTCGCGTCGCCCCGCACCTGCGCGGAGGCTATTGCCCGCCCGCGACGTCGAGAAACTGGCCGGTCGTCCACTCCGCCGCCGGGGAAGCGAAGAAAACGGCTGCGGCGGCCACATCCTCCGGCGTGCCGGTGCGGCCGAGTGGAATCTGTCCGCCGAAGTCGCGCTCGGCCTGCTCCCTGTCTACCTTGAGGGTTTCGACGAACATATCCGTGACCACCACACCCGGAGCGATGCAGTTGACCGTGATCTTCCGCGGCGCGAGCTCCGCGGCAAACGTCCGCGTCATGCTGATCATGCCCATGTTGGCGGCCGAGTAGACCCCGAAGCCGGGGGAAGCCCGGTGCGCAGCCACGGAGATGATGTTGATGATGCGACCGCCGTCGTTCATGCGCTTTGCCGCCTGTTGGGAACCCCAGAACTTGGTCTTCATGTTGAGCGCCAGCTGCTCCTCGAATTTCTCGAGCGAGATCTGCGGCAGCGCGTACATCTGCCGGTCCAGGTTGCCGCCGGCGTTGTTCACCATGATGTCGAGACCGCCGAACGTCTCCACTACTCGATCGAGCGCTGCAGGAATGGCCGAGAAATCCATCACATCCGCCGAGATGCCGAGGCCGCGGCCACCGCGCACCTCCACTTCCCGGGCCACCGCGTCCACGTCGTCCTGGCGTCGCGCCACGACGACCACGTCCGCCCCACACTCGGCGAGCGCCAGCGCGATGCCACGGCCAATCCCTCGCCCACCGCCCGTCACCACCGCGACCTTGCCGTCGAGACGGAACCTGTCGTAGATGCTCATCTTCCTTTCCCCGCTGACCGGATTCCCTCGCAACGGGACACGCTATCACCGTCCACAAATAACAGTCAAACCTGATTTTTTTGGCCGGCGGTACATCGGCTCGTGGCACGTCGTGCCGGAGGCCACTGACCTCGCCGTAGCCGACAGCCGATGCGACTGCCTGCAGCGCGCTGAGGCAGTATTGTCGACGCGAGTCGCTATCGAACCTCCCCGTCAGGTGCGGGAGCGCGCCCAGACGCGGGCATCCTCCGAAGCCACCCACACGAGCGCGTTGCGCAGCAGCCGGCGGAAGGCTGGATTGCCGAAGGCTGCCGGGCTGTCGCCGATGTCGGAGGCGACCACCGGGCTCGCGCCGGCAGCATTGGCCCAGACCACCAGATCACTGCCGGGGGGATGATTCCAGCCCGCCTGCTCGTCCGCCGGCGCCAGCGGCGGCGGGGTGAAGTTCTCCGCCACGAAGGCATAGTCGCCGCGCAGCAGCGGCAATACCTGCTGCTCGAAAGCGGCGGTCTTGAGGTAGATCTCATCGGTGATTTCGAAGCCGTCGTCGAGGCCGGCGAGCACCGGGTGATCCTTCACCTGGGGAATCATCTTCAGGGTCGGGTTGGGATGCGGGCCGTGGCCGCCCCGATAGCCGGAACCTGGCACCCTCTGGCCATTCAGCTCGCCGCCACGCAGCATGAAGGACGACCCGGATATGCGCCGCCAGAGCGGCCATTCCGGCCAGGAAACGGTTGCATGATTCAGCATCACGATGCCGGTGCCGCGCTCGAGCAGGGCCTCGATGCTGCGCACGTAGTCCTCCGGCGGCACACCGGAATCGTTGGCGCCGTCGTGCCGCAGGCCGATTCCCGGAATCCCCGACATGTCGTAGAACAGCACGGCATCGTAAGCGCCGACGTTCTCCGGGCGCAGCAGCACCTGGGCGGCCGGCTGCTCCACGAGAGTGACGTCCAGATCCCGCTGATCTTCGAACATGCGAAGAAACGCGTTGACGTCGTAGGCGTGTCCTTTGCTCACCAGGAGCACGCGCACAGGCGAATGGTTCATGACTCTGCCTCAGGGTGAAACAGCGCAACCCTACTGCTGCGCGTGGATATTGACAACGCGTCGGCGGGGCCGCTTGCATCGTTCCAGCGCGGTGCGTAGCCTGCCGGAGAATCGCAGGGAAGGCGGAATATGGGCCCGATCGAGCAGCTGTTGGAGATCGAAGCTATCAAGCAGCTCCGCCATCTCTACAGTCATCACTTCGACGGCCAGAACATCGATGCCCTCGCCGACCTGTTCACCGAGGATGCCGTCTGCGAGTTCGGCCCCGACTATGGCGGCGATTGGGTCGGAAGGAATCAGATCCGACGCAACTACGCCCACTTCTCGCTGGCTGAGGGGGCGCCCTTCTCGGTGCTGCATGCCGTGGTCAATCCCTGGATCCGCCTGCTGGACGACGACCGCGCCCACGGTCGCTGGTACCTGCTCGACCTGCGCACCATGGAAGGCATCGACAACCCGCTCATCCTGTTCGGCATATACGACGACGTCTACCGGAAGATCGACGGACACTGGCTGATCCATCGCACGCGCATCGACTTTCTGTGGCCCAGGCGCCAATACCACGAGCCGAGGAAGCTGTAGCCGTTGCGGGGGCGGAACGCGCTGGATCAACCAACGCCGGCGGTCGCTCCCCGCCCGCGGAGCGGCACGACGTGTGCCTGCCGCGGCCCGGCTGCGTCGTCCCCGATTCAAAACGGCACCACCAGCCGGCGCATGGCCTCAACCTGATCCGGATCGCCGGCTCCTTCGAATGCGGCGATCACGGCCGCATTGCGCCCGGCCACGGTGTCGCGGAACTCTGGGTGAGTGCAGATGAAGAACCGCTCCTCGCGCACTGCGGCGAGCACCTGTCGGCCGAGTACTTCCGGGCTCGTCCCGGCGGGAGCCAGCGGGTCAGGGGTCACCGCCATGGCCGCCGAGCCGGCGACCTCCGCAGCCTGCCCGGACGTGCCGGGCGCGGCCGCCGCCCCGGCGGTCCCACCCAGTTGTGCGGGGCGATTGCGCTCGCTGGTGGCGAGCGCCGTCGCGACGATGCCAGGACACAACACGGATACCCGGACGCCATGCGCCTGCATGTCGGCACGCAGGGCTTCGGAAAGTCCCACAACGGCGAACTTACTGGTGTTGTAGATGGCCAGACGCCGCATCCCCACCAACCCACCCACCGAGGCGGTGTTGACCACATGCGACTCCCGGCCGTGACGGATCAGCTCCGGGAGGAACGTCGTCACGCCGTTGACCACGCCGCCGAGGTTGACACCGAGAACCCAGTCCCAGTCGGCATAGCCGACTTCGTCGAAGGCGCCCGGGACGTTGACCCCGGCATTGTTGAACAGCAGGTGAACCGCGCCATGCGATTCGAGCACCCGGTCCCGCGCCACCGCCAACGCCCGCCGGTCGGTGACATCGACCTCTACCGTCATCGCGATCAACCCCTCGCTCGTCAAGGTTTCCCGAGCCGCGCGAAGCGCCGCCTTCTCCACGTCTGCCAGGACGAGACGAGCCCCAGCAGCGCCGAACGCACGTGCGATGCCGAGGCCGATGCCGCTGGCGCCGCCGGTGATGAAAGCCACCTTGTCGCGGACCTCAGTCATCTGTGCCCCCTCGATGCGTTCGTTGCCGTGACGCTATCATTCCTCCACGGAGTATGCTACGGATGGCACAGGCAAGCGCACGGGGGAGCGACATGTCGAGATTCACTTTGATAGCCGGTGGCTGGGTCACGCTGCTGCTGGCCGGTTGCTTCCCTCCGGCGAGCACCGCCGGCGTGCCGGCGGCGGAGAGCGGGTCGCAACCGGCTGCCGCACGTGCCGTCGACGCGGCGCCGACGCCATCGGGACGGCAGATATACCAGCGCACCTGCGCCGAATGCCACGACGGCGCGGTGCAGAAAGCGCCGCATCGGGAAATGCTCGCACTCATGACCCCGGAGGCCGTCCGCCGCGCCCTCGAGCACGGCGTCATGCAGCGCCAGGCTGCGGCACTTACGCCCGCTGAGCGGGTCCGGGTGGCGGAATTTCTTGCCGGCACGGCCATGGGGTCGGCGGCGGCCTACGATGTGCCCCGCTGCTCGGGCAGCGAAGCGGCTCTCGATCTCGACCGCCCGCCAACGACCCGCAACTGGGGGCTGTCCCTGGGCAACACCCGCTACCTCGAGGTGAAGGCGGCGGGTCTCACTGCCGAGGATCTTCCGCGGCTCGCGGTTAAGTGGGCGGTCAGGTTCCCCGGCGCCAATCGGGCACGCTCCCAGCCCGCCTTTGCCGGCGGCGAGATCCTGGTGGGCAGCCATGACGGCAAGGTATATGCCTTGGACGAGCAAACCGGTTGTGCCCGCTGGCACTTCCAGGCCGCCGCGGAGGTGCGTACGGGGATCGTGGTGGAGCCGTGGCAAGCCGGCGATGCCTCCGCCCGGCCGCATGCCTGGTTCGGAGACGTGCTTGGTAACGTTTATGCCATCGATCTGTCCACCGGACACGGAATCTGGCGCCAGCGCGCGGACGAGCATCCCAACGCCACGATCACCGGTGCACCCGCCTACCACGATGGCAGGCTGTACGTGCCGGTTTCGAGCCTGGAGGTGAGCCTCGCAGTCGACCCGAGCTACGAGTGCTGCACGTTCCGTGGCTCGGTCGTGGCGTACGATGGAGCCTCCGGGAAAAAACTGTGGCAGACCTACACCATCCCGGAGCATGCCGTGGTCCAGGGTCGGAATCGGTCGGGCACGAACATGCGCGGGCCTTCGGGTGCGGTCGTGTGGAACAGCCCGTCCATCGACCCGGCGCGCAACCAGCTCTACGTTGCGACGGGAGAGAACTCGTCGTCACCAGCCACCGCCACCAGCGACTCCATCTTCGCCATGGATCTCGACAACGGCGCAGTGAAATGGACATACCAGGCGACCAGGAACGACGCTTGGAACGTCGCCTGCGACACCGCCGCGAGCGATAGCTGCCCGCGGGAGAATGGCCCGGATTTCGACTTCGGCGCGGCGACCATTCTGGCTCACGCCAGCGATGGCCGGGATCTGGTCATCGGCGGCCAGAAGTCCGGCGTGGTGCACGCCCTCGATCCCGATACCGGCCGGGTCGTCTGGCGAACGCGGGTCGGCCGCGGCGGCATCCAGGGCGGCGTCCATTTCGGCATGGCGCTGGCCGGCGATCGACTGTTCGTGCCCATATCCGACATGCCAGATGGGCGCAACTACGGACGACCAGCCAAACCCGGCCTGCACGCCCTGGACATCAGGACCGGCAAGCTCGAGTGGTACGCGCCGGCGGCCGACGCCTGCAACGGCCGAAAGTTCTGCCATGTCGGGATATCCCAGGCAGTCACCGCAGTGGGCGATCTTCTGCTCGCGGGGGGCATGGATGGCGTGCTGCGCGTGCACGACGGCCGTACCGGGAAGGTGCTGTGGCAGATCGACACGACCCGGACCTTCGCCACCAACGACGGCTCCGAGACCTCTGGAGGCTCGTTCGGCGGAGGCGCCGGACCGGTCGTCTACGACGGCACGATGGTGTTGAGCTCCGGCTACGGTATCTATGGCCACATGCCCGGCAACCTGCTGCTGGCCTTGACCGTCAGTCCGGCCCCACGGTGATCGCGGCCGCCGGGCAGACCTCCGCTGCCTGCTCGGCGTGCAGCGCCAGATCACCGGTGACGTCACTGACGCGGATGCGGGGTTCGCCCTCCTGGCCCATCGCGAAGAGCTCCGGGTGGTTGTAGCAGCACTCGCCGGACCGATAGCACTTGTCGAGATCGATCGTGATCCTCATGTGCGCCCCTCAGAAGGTCAACCAGAGTTCCTGCGGTGAACGGAACCCGCCGGAGTCGATTGACGGCGAGCTGATGCCGGGATGGCTCTCGAACTTCGGCCGCAGACCCCCCAGCGTTTCCATCAGCTTATTGCAGGCGATCATCGCCTCCTGCCGCGCCATGGCGTAGCCCATGCAGAAGTGCTGGCCGATCCCGAACCCCAGATGGCCCGGCTTCCCGTCTTTGTACCGTCCGGAGCGGTTCTCCCGCCCCATGTGCAGGTCGTCGCGATGGATGTCGAAGGTGTCGGGATCGCTGAAGACGCGCTCGTCCCGGTTGCCGGCACCCAGGTACAGGATCACGCCGGCCCGCTCGGGGATCACCCGATCGTGGATCTCGATTTCGCGGGTGGTGTGGCGGAATTGCGCATGTACTACCGGGTCGTAGCGCATCATCTCGGTGAAGACGTTGTTCCACAGCTCGGGATCGTCCTGCACGTCCGCGTACTGATCCGGGCGCGTGTACGTCAGGTGATACCACATGTTCGCCATCGCTTTGTCCGTTGTATCACCGCCGGCCGCCAGCAGCAGGGCGACGAACCCTTTGATCTCGTCGGTGTTCATCCGCTGGCCTTGAGTTGGCGCCGACGATGCGCGACAGCAGATCCGTCCCCGGGATCCTTGCTCGCTCCTCGATCAGCGGCGTACAGATATGCCCACATCTCGTTGCGCGCCTGGATGCCGCGGGCAAGGTGCTTGCCGCCGAAGCCGAGACCAGCGATGAGTGCCTGGTACCAGCCGACGAACGTATCTTCGTCCTCGCGCGGCAGTCCCAGCATGTTGGAGATCACGCGGATCGGGAACTGGCTGGTGAATTGGCTGACCAACTCCACTTCGCCGCTCGTCCGCGAAGCGGCCGATCAACTCCTCGGCGATCTGTCGATCATTGGCAGGAAATCCTGCAGACTTGACTGCCGACGAATTGTCCCGCCACGATGTTGCGCAGCCAGCGATGCTGCGCGCTGTTGCCGTACTCGAGGATGTTCGGCCCGAACACGTGGGTCGACCCGAATTTGTATGGGCCGTCCGGCTTGTACACCGCCCGGTCGTAAGCTATGGTTGTCCTGAAAGGCTGCATCGATGTCCCAGTAGCGGGACAGCACCCAGCGGTTGTGGAAGCGATCGTGGAATATCGGATGATGATCCCGCAGCCGCTCGTAGAGCGGAAACGGGTCACGCTGAAAGCTCTCGCCATCGAACTCCCGAGGGTCGATCTCATGAGGCAGAGCTGGCGGCTCCAGGGCCGGTTCATTCAGAGTCTCTGACATCGCAGCCTCCTTCGAAAGCTTGCCTTGCGGACGATTCAAACGGCACGAAACGTCACCGGTAGATCCCAGCAGGTGTGCATCTCGCCGATTCGACGGGACGTCAGATGAGGCTGCGCGCCGGACGCCACCGCCAGATCCGGGACCATGCTCATGAGCACCCGCGAAGCAGTGATGATGGTGTCGCGGGTGATGGCGTACAGCGAGCGTGGACGGTCCTCGGGCACTGCCGGATGCTTGCTCGGTGCTCCGAGACCGACGGTGATCCCGGTAGGCAGCCCGTCGGCCCGGTATTGTCCGCGCGCCTCGCGGTGACAGATGTCCATGCGGTCGGCGATGAACCGGTCCGGATCCTTGAACACCCGCGGATCACGGTTCGCTGCAGCCGCCGAGCACATCATCAGTGCGCCCTCGGGAAGCAGACGGCCGAATCGCTCTACTTCGTGCCGTGCGAAGCGGCGCGCCGCAAGCACCGGAGTAGAGTGCCGGAAGGTCTCCAGCACCGCCACCTTCAGGAGCCATGGCTCCTCACGCACCTTGGCAAGCTCGTCCGGGTTGGTGAGCAGCAGAAACCAGAGGTTCGCGAGCGTTCCGTGCAACGTCTCGTGGTCGGTCTCCAGCAGCGTCACCACCAGGTCCTCAGCCCGGGCCGGCCCGTCGTCGAAGGTCATGCTGGCCACCGCCGAGACGAGATCCTCGCCCGGTTCCCGGCGGCGCCGCTCCATTAGGGGCCGGAAGTATGCAGTGAGCTCGTCCATCGCCGCCCGGCCCGCGCGTTCGGCCCGCGGGTCCCAGTACTGGCCGCTCTGCAGGCGCCAGTAGCGCTCGACGAACGTGCCCGCGTCGGCCTCGGGAAGGTCCAGCGCCGTCACCAGCGTCTCCAGAGCGAAGCGCGCAGCGAATTCGGTTGCCAGATTGGCCTCTCCCCGGGCGGCGAAGTCCGCCACGGCCGCAGTCGCCAGGCGTTCGCCATTGTCATCCATGGACTTCGCCTGGGCGACCAGCACCGGCAACGTCCGCCGCAGATCGCGGCCGTAGTCCATGACTCCGTAGAACCAGCGTTTCGGCCGGGTCTCGAAGTTGGCATCGTCGGTGAACAGCGACGTGACGTCGTCGTAGCGGGTAATCCAGAAGCAGTTGCTGAGCCAATCCCGATAGCAGGGATAGTGCTCCCGAAGAATCGCCAGCAGCGGATAGGGATTCCGGGCGAACTCCGCCGACACCAGCTGAATCGGCTTGATCTTCTCGGTGGACTCACCGACCCGCTCGCGCTGGTACACTTCGTAGGTGCGGTAGCCGGCGTCGCCGTGCATACCCTGCGGCACGGCAACCCCATTGGCCCCGATGACCGGCCGCGCTTCCTTCGTGGAGGTAACGTTCCCCAATGTCTTCACTCCCCTAGTCGAGATCGTAGTCCAGCCACAGCTCGCGCATGGAGACGATGCCGATGGGCTTGAGGCTGACGCCGTCGATGTCCTTCGGCATCCGCGCTACGTTGATGCGCGGATTCTTCAGGTGTGATGCCAGCATCCGCGAGCCCTCCGCAGCCTCCTGGTGCGCAATCCACGCCCCGGGGCACAGATGCGGCCCCACCCCGAACGCCATATGGCTGTGCCGGCCGTCCTTGTCGTAGCCGCTGCGCAGCAGCTTTCCCGTGTAGAGATCGTTACGGAAGATGTTGAATGCCTCCGGATCCTCGAACACCCGCTCGTCGTGGTTGGCGGAGAAGTCCACCATCTGCATGAGCGAACCCGCCGGAACCTTTACCCCGTGCATCTCGATGTCGTAGGTATTGTGACGGGGCTGACCGCCGATCGAGGAGGAGTGGCGCAGAGTCTCGTGAAAGGCCGCATCCCACAGTGAATCATCATCGAGCACACGCTCGAACTGGTCCGGATGCTGCAACAGGAGATACCACATGTTCATGATGGCGCCGCGGGTGGTCTCGCCGCCACCGCCTACCACCAACGCGATGTTGGAGGTGATTTCCTCGATGGACAGAAGGTCTCCGTCCACTTTCGTCTCGCAGAGCTTCGAGATGATGTCCTTGGTGATGGGATTGCCCTCCTCGTCGCACAGGTAGGTGGGCTTCTTGCGACGTGCCTCCACGAGTCCGCGTACGTAGTCTTCCAGATGCTGACGTGCCTCGAGACCGCGCTTGTGGGTCTCGGAGCCGCCGAGCCCGGACATCATCGAGTTGTACCAGTAGTAGAAATCGGCCTGCGCCTCCTTGGGAAAACCCAGCACCTCGCACACCACGCGGATCGGAAACTCGTTAGCGAACGCCCGGCCGAGCTCGATGGTGCGCACTCCGCTTCTGTCCGAAACGATGTTCGGATCATCGATCCGATCCCACGACGCGATCATTTCTCGCGCCTGCCGCCGGATAGCGGGAATCCGGTGCTGCAGCGACTGGCCGACCAGGTGCTGACCGTACAGGTTGCGCCGCCGCCGATGCTCTATGCCGGAGAGCTCGAGCTGGGTGTTGCCGAGCACGCCACTGGAGCTGCCCTTCGGGATCGTGTTGAAGCCTTCGTCGTCGAAGTAGCAGCGTGTGATGTCCTCGTAGCGCGTCACGTAGTACGTGTTGTGCAGCTTGTCGAAATAGACAGGATAGTGATCCCGCAGTATGCGGTAGTAGGGATAGGGATTTCGCTGGAACTCGGCCGAGTTGAAGATGCGCGGATCGAACAGTGGCTTACCGTCCGGGCTTCGGCCCATGTCGACGGCTTCGCCAAGCGGCATCAGCGGGAACTCGTCACGAGACCCGGGCCCCTCCGCCGCTGGTTGCTCCGCGAACTTCAGGCTCTTTGCAAATGGACAAACGCCGCTCATGTGTGCCTCCACGTCTTTGGACCTGCCATGACTACGCTAGCTTCACCTGGCCGTGCTTACAACGAATCCGGAAACGCCAGCTCTTCCCGGTACCAGCCAGCTCCGACGATTTCCATGGAGTCGTTGCTCGGCACGCGCTTCTTCCATGCGCCGGGATCCTGCTGATACTTCGCCAGCACGCGCTCGGCCTCCTCCGCGTCCTCACCTTCGAACTCGTAGATCGTCAAGTAGCCGGAGGGCGGGTCGCCGAGAAAGCCGCGCACCGCCCTGAAGCAGCGCACCGACGTCACGGTGGGACAGTTGTACGTATCCTCCACGTGATTGCCGAGGTACCAGTCCCTGAAGGCCTGCACCCTGTCCTGCTTCGGCTGCACCAGACCGACGAGCACCAGGCGGCCGGCCACGGTCAACGTCCCCTTTCCGGGTTGGCGGATCCAGCGTCCATCTCCCGCACCAGGGCCGCCACCACATCGTAGGCGCGGCACGAGGCGCCCGCCGCCGCCGACAGCTGCTCGAACGATGCGTTGCCGCCGGCGCGTACCTGCTCGCGCAGCGCCGGGTTCTCTCTCAGGAAGCGGATGAACCGCTCACCGTTCTCGATGGACATTGCTCTTCTCCCTTTTCTGAAATGCTTTCGCGGGCCCCGGGCCCGTCACTTACCCTTGCGTTGCCGATAGGCGTCGATGTTGCGCACCGTCTGCCGGTCCGGATCGCGGCCGCTGCCCGCACTACGTCTGCGGCGCAATGACGGATCGGAGAGCGCCGGCGCAACCCAGCCGTCGTCGTCCCGGCTGATCGTGACTCCTGGCGGCACGATCTCGTCGATGGCGTTCAGCACGTCGTCGCCGAGCACCACGTCCGCCGCCGCCAGTAGCCCCTCGAGCTGGCCCGGTGTGCGCGGTCCGATGATTGCCGAGGTGACGGCTGGATGCTGACAGACGAACGCGATCGCCATCTCCAGGAGTCCCATGCCGGCGTCCTCCGCCACGGCAAGCAGCCGCTCCACCAGGTCGAGCTTACGCTGGTTGTCCGGCCGTTCCATGTCGAACAGGTGCGGCTGCAGGTTCTGACGGTGGGTGTCTTCGGCTCGGGTGTCGCGGCGCCACTTGCCCGTCAACCACCCCTGGGATAGGGGGCTCCAGACCACGATGCCCATGCCGAAGCGCTGACAGGTAGGCAGCACGTCGGCCTCGATGCGGCGTGCGAAAAGGGAATATGGCGGCTGCTCCACCCGGAACCGCTCCCGGCCCCGCCGCTCGGCCACCCACTGGGCCTCGACGATGAGCTCGGCCGGAAAGGTCGAGGAGCCGAGCATCCGCACCTTCCCCGCTCGCACCAGATCCGTCAAGGCGCCGAGGGTGTCGTCCAGGTCCGTCGTGGGATCAGCCCGGTGCACCTGATAGAGGTCGAGGTAGTCGGTACCCAGACGGCGCAGGCTCGCTTCCACCTCCCGCATGATCCAGCGACGGGAACTGCCGCGGTGGTTGGCTTCGTCGCTCATGGGGAGACTGAATTTGGTGGCCAGCACCACCTCGTCCCGTCGGCCCTTGAGCGCGCTGCCCAGCATAATTTCCGACTCGCCGTGGGAATACACGTCGGAGGTGTCGAAATAGTTGATACCGGCGTCCAGCGCCTGGTGCACCATCCAGTCACACTCCCGCTGATCTTCGTTGCCGAAATAACCGAACATGCCGGCGCCGAAGCAGAGCTTGCTCACCGATACGCCCGTGGTGCCCAGTATTCTCCTTTCCATGTCGGCTCCTGGCGGCGGCGCTCAAAGGCCGCCGGTGACGTAAAGACACTGGCCGGTGATCCAGCTGGCGGCCGGCGACGCCATGAACACCACCGCGTGCCCGATGTCCTCCGGCGTTCCCAGCCGTTTCAGCGGCACGCCGATGATCTCCTCGATGGGCTTGCCCTCGGGAAACCGGGTGGACTGATTGAAATTGTCGGTGGGCACCGGACCCGGCGCCACGGCGTTGACCCTGATGTTGGGAGCGAGCTCCACCGACAGCGTCTGCGTCAGGCTGTTCACGGCGGCCTTGCAGGCGCCGTACGGGCCGTTCTTGAGGCTGGGACCCGCCGCGGCGCGCGAGGAGATGTTGACGATGGCGCCCGACTCCATGTGCCGAGCTGCGGTCACGGCGCCGAGCCATACCGCTTTGAGATTGAGGTCCACCTGGGCATCCCAGCGATCCTCCGGGGTGCGGGTAAGATACCGCGGTGTCGCATCCGGCAGGCCGCCGGCATTGTTGACCCAGACATGCAGCCCTCCGAGCTTCGCGGCTGCCGCGGCGACCGGCTCCAGATCGGCGGCCCTGGTCACGTCCGCCGTCACCGCAACGGCCCGCCGCCCCAACGCCTCGATCTCGGCCGCCACGGCCGTCACATCGGCCGCCGTGCGGGCCGCCACCACCACGTCCGCCCCTGCAGCAGCCAGGCACAGGGCGATCCCGCGCCCGATGCCCTTCCCGGCGCCGGTCACCACAGCTACCCTGCCATCCAGCCGATACGGATCATCCATGACGCTCCCCTGTGACCGTTTCCCTCTGCGCTGGTCTTTTTATACCACCAGGAATCTGGTAAAACAGTCCAACTTGTCGGTTTTCCCAGGGGGATAGTGTCGTGACCAACGTGTCCAATCAAGTACCAATTGCGGAGGGGCTGTTCACCTGGCCGTCCAACGATCCGCGATTGCTGGGCAGCAAGTGCCACAATTGCGGCGTGGTGACGTTCCCCGCCCAGGCCGGTTGCCCGGCGTGCTGTGGCGAGGACACGGAGACCATCGAGCTCGAGCGGCGGGGAAAGCTGTGGACCTGGACCATCCAGGGATTCCTGCCGAACCGCCCCCCGTACGACGGACCGGAAACCCCGGAGACATTCAAGCCCTTCGGCGTCGGCTACGTGGAGCTACCCGGGCAAGTTCGGGTCGAGACGCGCATCAAGACGGAAGACGTGAACAAGCTCGAGATCGGCATGGACATGGAGCTGGTCGTCGAGAAGTTCGTCGAGCACGACGGCAAAGACGTGGTTGCCTACTTCTTCCAGCCCGTGAACGAGTTGCACTGAAAGAATCTCACGCATCAGGAGGTCTCCAATGGACGTAGCCATCATCGGCATCGGCATCCACCCTTTCGGTCGCACCGACGGTGTTTCCGGGCTCGACCAGGGCGTTTACGCCGCCCGCCAAGCTCTCAGGGACGCAGGGCTCGAGTGGAAGGACTTGCAGTTCGCCTACGGCGGCAGCTCTGCTGCAGGCAACGCCGACAGCATGGTCTCGAAGCTCGGGCTCACCGGTCTGCAGTTCATCAACGTGAGCAACGGCTGCGCCACGGGGGGCAGCGCGCTCGGCTCGGCGTTCATGGCCATTCAGTCCGGCATGTTCGACGTCGGCATGGCCGTGGGCTTCGACAAGCACCCGCGCGGTGCTTTCACCGTGAATCCCGAAGCCTCCGGCCTCGGCAAGTGGTACGGCGACATCGGTATGGCGCTGACCCCGCAGTTCTTCGGCATGAAAATTCAGCGCTACATGCACGAGTACGGCATCACCGAAGACGCGCTGGTACGCGTCGCGGTGAAGAACTACCAGAACGGCGCGAAGAATCCCAACGCCTGGCGCCGCACGGCGTTCAGCTACGACGAAGTGGCCGAGTCCCAGATGGTCTGCCACCCTCTGCGCAAGTACATGTTCTGCTCCCCCGCCGAGGGCGGTTGCGCCATGATCCTGTGCCGCGCCGACAAGGTGCACGAGTACACCTCTAAGCCCCTGTTCCTGAAGGCGGCTGTGGTGAAGACGAGGCGATTCGGCTCCTTCGAGGTGTTCTCCCAGTCCCAGGCTCTCGAGCGCGCCGATGCCCCCACCGTACAGGCCTCCAAAGCGGCCTACGAGCTCGCCGGAATCGGTCCCGACGAGATCGACGTGGCTCAGCTTCAGGACACCGAATCCGGCGCCGAGATCATGCACATGGCCGAGAATGGCTTCTGTGCCGACGGTGAGCAGGAGAAGTGGCTGAAGGAGGGCCGCACGGAGATCGGCGGCCAGCTGCCCGTCAACACCGACGGCGGCTGCCTCGCCAACGGAGAGCCCATCGGCGCCTCGGGGCTGCGTCAGGTGTACGAGATCTGTCTGCAACTGCGCGGGGAAGCCGGCGACCGCCAGGTGCCCAACGAGCCGAGGACGGGCTACACCCACGTCTACGGCGCGCCGGGGCTGAGCGGCGTGACCATCATCACGCGCTGACGTGAACGGCGGGCGCGGGTCGGCAGCCCGTGCCCGCGGCGCGGCCGGCGGCCCGCCAGCCAGCAGACCTGCCTCCATTCAACCAGCCCAGGATCCTGGATGATGCAATTCTGCGTCAGCATGTTCGTCACGGAGCGGAGCGTCGGCCCGCGCGGGGCTGCGCGGGGAGCACAACGGCGGGAATCCCGTTGCAGGCGGGGCGCCTATGGCAGAGCTGGCGGCCGCGCGGCAGAAGGTCCAGACCAATGAGCGAGGTCCATGCGTCCCCGCAAAGCACTCATGTTCTGCGCTTCGCCGGAGACTCCGGCGACGGCATTCAGCTGCAGGGCCAGCAGTTCACCGTCGCCTCGGCGCTGGGCGGCAACGACCTGGCCACCATGCCCGACTTCCCCGCCGAGATCCGGGCCCCGGCCGGCACCCGCTACGGGGTGTCCGCGTTCCAGATTCAGTTCGGCGGCGAGCGGATCACCACCCCGGGCGATGCGCCGGACGTTCTGATCGCCTTCAACCCGGCCGCGCTGGTGGTGAACCTGCCGCATCTGGCCCCGGGCGCCCTGGTGCTGGTGGACGCCCAGGCGTTCACCGAGCAGCGGCTGAAGCGAGCAGACCTCGACAGCAATCCGTTGGACGACGGCAGCCTGAACGACTACCGGGTGGTGCCGGTGGACGTCTCGCGCCTCACCCAGGAGGCGGTGAAGCCGTTCGGACTCGGCACCAAGCGATTCCCTGCGCTGCAAGAACTTCTGGGCGCTCGGGCTCATGCTGTGGATGTTCGACCAACCCCGGGAGCCCTCGACCCAGTGGATCGAGCGGCGCTTCGGCGAGCGACGAGCAGCTCAAAAACGCCAATCTGGCGGCGCTCAACGCCGGCCATGCCTACGGCGAAACCGCCGAGCTCTCGCACCTGCTGGCCCAGCACCCGACCCCGGCGGCGCCGCTGGCGGCCGCCGAGTACCGCACCCTCACCGGCGCCGAGGCGCTCGCCCTCGGCATCGTCGCCGCCGGCGAGCTGGCGGACTGGCGATGCTCTTCTGCTCCTACCCGATCACCCCGGCGTCGGCGCTGCTGCATCACCTGGCCGACCTCCACAGGCTGCGGCATCTCCACGTTCCAGGCCGAGGACGAGATCGCCGCCGCCTGCTGCGGCCATCGGCGCCTCCTATGCCGGCAAGCTCGGCATCACCTCCAGCTCCGGCCCGGGACTCGCGCTCAAGACCGAAGCCATCGGCCTGGCCATGGCGACGGAGCTGCCGCTGGTGATCGTCGACTCGCAGCGCGCCGGCCCGTCCACCGGCATGCCCACGAAGACCGAGCAGTCGGACCTCTACCAGGCCGTCTACGGCCGCAACGGCGACGCCGCCCGTGCCGGTGGTGGCGGCCCGGTCGCCGGCCGACTGCTTCGAGACCGCCATCGAAGCGGTCCGCATCGCGCTCAAGCACATGACGCCCGTGATCCTGCTGACCGACGGCTACCTCGCCAATGCGTCGGAGCCGTGGCTCATCCCCGACATCGACCGCTACCCGCCCCTCGAGACGCACCCGGCCGGACGCCGAGGGCCACCGGCGGCGTGTTCCGGCGCAATCCGGCGACCCGGCGCGGGTGTGGGCGGTGCCCGGCGACCGGCGCCTCGTCACCGCATCGGCGGCCTCGAGAACGACATCGCAGACCGGCAACATCTCCTACGACCCGGCGAATCACCAGGCCATGACCAACATGCGCCAGGACAAGCTCGCAGGTGGCCGACTTCATCCCCGAGCAGACCTTGGAGCAGGGCCAGCACGCAGGGCCTCGCCGTGGTCGGCTGGGGCTCCACCTACGGGCCCTTCGCCAGGCGGTGCGCGATTGCCTGCGCAGCGGGCCTCGACGTGAGCCACATCCATCTGCGCCACTCTGGCCGCTGCCGCGCAACCTGGGGGAGCTGCTGGCGGCGTTCGACCACATCCTGGTGCCCGAGATCAACACGGGCCAGCTCGTGACGATCCTGCGGGACAAGCTCTGGTGCCGCGTGCACCAGCTCAACAAGGTGACGGGCCAGCCCTTCACGATCCACGAGGTCGAGGACGCGATCAGCGTGCACGCGCAGCCGCGGATGCCCGCGCGATCGGGCAATCGAGAGGTACATCCGTGAGCGAGCCGGTCACCGCCAGAACTTTCAAGGACTACGCCACCGACCAGGAGGTCCGCTGGTGTCCCGGCTGCGGCGACTACGCCATTCTGAAAGCGGTGCAGCGGACGCTGGCCGACATCGCAGGCCGACCCGGCGAACACGGTCCTGTCTCCGGCATCGGCTGCGCCGCGCGGTTTCCCTACTACATCGAGACCTACGGCTTCCACACCATCCACGGCCGCGCCCCGGCCATGGCGACCGGCATCAAGCTCGCCAACCCCGAGCTCGACGTCTGGGTGGTCGGCGGCGACGGCGACATGCTCTCGATCGGCGGCAACCATCTGATGCACGCCCTGCGCCGCAACGTCGATCTCACCATCCTGCTGTTCAACAACGAGATCTACGGCCTCACCAAGGGCCAGTACTCGCCCACCTCGCGGATCGGCACGCGCACGCCCTCCACGCCCGGCGGCTCGATCGACCCGCCGGTCTCGGCCCTGCGCTGTTCGCGCTCGGCGCCGGCGGCCCTTCATCGGCGCGCGGCATCGACACCCACCAGAAGGTGCTGCCGGCTGCTGAAGCGGGCCGCGCACGCCCACAAGGGCGCGGCGCTCGTCGAGATCATCCAGAACTGCATCGTCTACAATGACGACGTGTTCGACGACGTCGTCGAGCAGAAACGGCCGCCGCAGATCCATGTCGAGCACGGCAGCCGCTGCTTTTCGGCAAGGACGGCCATCGCGGCCTGCGCCTCGACCGGCGGCCCTCGCCTCGAGGCGGTGGTCGTCGGCGAGACGGCGTGAGCGAGGCCGACTTCTCGTCACGACCAGACGAACCCGGTGCTGGCGGAGCTGCTGGCGAGCCGAGCCGCCGATGCCGGTCGCCATGGGCGTCTTCGACCGCCCCGGCGCCGACCTACGACGCCGCCTTCTCCGCCGCCAAGCCCACCCGCCGCCGCATGCACGTCAAGCAGCTCCTGCACCGCGGCAACGTGCTCGATCGGCGCTGACGGCGGGACGTCTACCGTACTACCCGCCAGCATTCTCATCACCCCGGCGGCGACGTTCTCCGTTCACCTGCCTCACCGCTACCGGCAGATACCTGGCCGCGATGTACGCGAAGGTCATCGCCGGGCCGATGGTCCCGCCGGCCCCCGGATAGAAG
>CAWGGV010000003.1:0-529069 GCA_963822255.1 uncultured Gammaproteobacteria bacterium | reverse complement strand
TAGCCGCCAAGCGCTGAAGCGGCGCAATTGCCGGCAGCATACAGACCGCGGATCGGCTCTCCGGCCTCATCCAGCGCACGCGCATGCTCGTCGGTCACGATGCCGCCATGCGCACCGAGGTCACCGGGATAGATGCGGAGCGCGTAGAAAGGCGGTCGGGTGATCGGCGCCAGACACGGGTTCGGCCGATGGGTGGGATCACCGGCATAGCGATCGAAGGCAGCCTCGCCGCGATGGAAATCGTCATCGACGCCACGGACGGCAAACCCGTTGAACCGGTCCAGCGTCCGCTTCAATCCATCCTCGTCGACACCGAGCTGCCCGCACAACGACCCGATGTCCGACGCTCGCGTGAGAAAGCCGGACGCGATGGCGCTTTCAGGCGTAACGCCCGGTAGCAGATGGCCGACGGGGTAACGATCGCGGAATGTCTGATCGAACACCATGTATGCCGGAATCGCCGCACCGCTGACCCGCTCAGCGTCGAACATGGCGCGCACGAAAGCGCCATATGGCTGTGCCTCGTTGCTGAACCGATGCCCGCGCGCATCGACGATGATATGTCCAGGCTTGCCCCGCTCAAAGATCACGATGAGCGGGCCTGCCCCGGGAACCAGACACGACGGGGCCCACCACGCATCGTCCATCTGCGCCAGCGCAACCCCTGCCTCCTTGGCCGCCAGCTGGCCGTCCCCGGTGTTCGAGGGCGCCCCGGACGAAAAATCCCTGACACCCTCAGCCGGCAGATACTGCTCCCGCAGCGCCTTGTTATGATCGAATCCACCGCTGGCGAGAATCAATCCGCGGCGCACCGCGACACGCACTGCCGGGCCGCTGCTGGCGAAAACGGCCCCTTTCACGCAGCCCTTCTCCACGACGAGCGATTCCAGCTGGTGCGACAGATGCAGCGCTATCTCGACTCGCCTGGCCGCGTAAGCCATCCAGCCGACCAAGGCGGCGCCGCCCGAGGCGTATCCGGCGCCCGTCAGCTTGCCCCACAACGTACGTGGAATGGCCCGCCAGGCCTTTATGCTCTCCGGGAGATCCGTTCTGTACGCCGCCAGGCGGCGCAGCTCGGTCATGGTCCCCACCACTGGCAGATTGCGTGGCCGATGCAGCATCGTGGGCAACCAGTCGCCGAGCCTGGTGGTGGGGAAAACAAGCGGCTCCACGGATCTGCCGCCGCCGTCCGCTGCCGGGTCGCCGCCCGATGTCTCCGCATGGTAGTCGGGGAATCCGGCCAGGCGAGCCACGCGGAGGAAGCCGTTTTCAGTCAGGTAGCTGAGCATCTGCGGAGCGTACGTGACGAGCGCCTGGAGCTTGGCGTCGCTCGAGCGGTTGCCGACGTGATGCCTGAGGTAGCGGAGCGCGGCGTCGGCATCCGCGGAGGCCTTCATGAGATGATTCCCCGGCACCCAGGCCACACCGCCGGACAGCGCCGTCGTCCCGCCGAACACCCCGGCCTTCTCGAAGATCTCCGCTCGAAGCCCCTGCCCGTGCGCCGTCAGGGCGGCCGTGAAACCGGCCGCGCCCGAACCCACGACGGCAACGTCGACCTCCCGGTCCCACTCGATCTTCATGCGTCACCCCATGCTCGCCGCTCGCCGACTAGTGGCCTGTAACGGGTATTTGTGTACTCCTGCGCGGTCTGTGCGGTGCCTGGGCGAGGCGGCGTCGCGCCGGCGTGGCCAGCGCCACGTCAAGCGGCGTCAACGAAGCACAGGGGCCGCACAGGCCGCGCCCTGCGGGAGGCTGCCTGCGGTCCAGGGCCCGTGTTGCGCCTCGTCGACGTATCGATGATACGCCTTCCTCAGCGCGCCTTGCCCCTGAACCGCAGGCAGCCTCAGGGGTCCACGAATACCCGTTACAGGCCACTAGTGATTCATTGCCCAGAGCGACCAACTGACAGGCGCCCGGAAGGCTCGACCACCCATTTCTCGTACAGCTGATGAAAGTGCCGCAGCTTCAGCTCGTTGTAGTCACCGAGCCGCAGACATTCGCGTTTCGTCGCCTTCATGCCCTGGAACACGAACGGCAGGTTGCGCAGATCCTGATTGAACACCTTAGCCAGCATCCCCAGCTCCGGCGCATTGGTCCAGTCGTCGTCCGCGTCCAACCAGTGGATCTCCGAGACCGGCGTGTACTCGCCGCTCTCGGGAATTGGCGCCAGGTACATGCATTCCATGATGCACTCCTCGTGATTGTCGCCGTTCGGCCGGAAGCGATAGTTGATCTGGTTGAACGATCCCCAGGGGTGCCAGTTCGGAAACACCGTGAGGTAAATCGACGACGTCAGCTCCACGTCCGGAATGCGGTCTGCCAGCGACGGGATCGTCGTCTTCAGTCGCTGCCGCTGAATCTCCGCATTGACGAGGCGCGGCGAGGCATCCTCGCCTAGCTTCTCCTTCACCCTCGCCGCGATCTCCGGATCGTTCAGCATGCCCATGGCGGATTCCGGGAGCTGGTGACCGCCGACCCAGAGGCAGAGATGGGGGCTGGCATCCTTCAGCTCGCCCTCTACCCACTCGGCATCAACGGTGAATTTGCCGGTCAGGCCTTTCGGTGTGGTGACCTTGACCACACCGGCGCCTTCGTCCTCGTACAGCCAGCCGTTCAGCGGGTGGCGCAGCCGCATCACCCCGTCGTCAGGCAGAGGCTCCCATCTCGGCATACCCTCGCTCTCCAGAGCGCCGCAGCGAATCGCGCGGGAATAGTTGCCAAAGGCATCGTACTTGGTGCAGAGGTCGTGGGCCCCGCCCGTGAGGATCTGCGGGTGAGTCATCAGCACGTGGTAGGACTCCATGAAGGCCTCCTGCACCACCTTCCAGTTGGCGCGGATGACTTTGGCCACGTGAGCGATCTTGTAGCGCCGCTCATAGGGCAACAGGGCGAACTGGCTGCCCAGATCGCCGAGGTGCTGTTCCAGCGGTGCACAGTCCGGGTCGGGATTGATGAAGATGAAGCGGCCCCAGCGACCTACCTTGACCTCCGGCAGGGACTCCTCTTCACGTTTCAGGCCGGAGAAATCATAGGCACAGGGGACCTGCTTCAGACTGCCGTCAAGATTCCAGGTCCAGCCGTGGAAGGGACACCGCAGCTCGTCCAGGCCGCGAGCACGAACCTCGCGCAGCTTGCGGCCGCGATGCAGGCAGGCATTGTAGTAGGCCTTGTACTCGTTCTCGCGAACGCGCACCACCAGAAACGACATGGTGGTGATGTCGTAGGGGACCACGTCGCCTACGTTGGGAAAATCGTCCTCATGGGCCGCCACCTGCCATACCCGGCTCCACAGGTGCTGCTTCTCGAGTTCGTGATAGCTGCGCGACGTATAGCGCTCCACGGGAACCAGCGTTGGCCCGGGTGGCAACGGCGCGTCCCGGCGCAGCGCCTGACTGATGCCTTCCGGGTGAGTGTCGGCTTCCAGCAAGGTGTGGAACGCCTCATCCATGGTTCGGACGCCGGGTTTGGAAGTCGTGTTCATGTCTGGGTTCCCTCGTGACGACGCGGTGCGAGATGTCCCGGGATGGCTCGCCTCGGACGGCGATGGTGTGCGTTGAAGATATGAAAAAGCGCAGGCAGTGCGCAAGGCACCGGGCGAGGAGAATGCACCGACTTCCGCCAGCCTCGTACCGACCCAGCGGAACGCGTTCGGCGACGACATGCCTCCCTCCAGCGGCCCTGCGGCACCGACCTCCTTACCCGTGGGTCCGACCCACACTGCCTTTTGCCTTCCCGCGCGCGGCGCGGCAGACTTCCGACAACGGCGCGGCAGCAGCAGACGAGGGAGAATCCGACAATGGCAGCAGTGAGCGACGCACGGTCGAGCGGGGTGACTTACCAGCAGCTGCTGGATACGGACACCCACGAAGTGCCGTCGGTGCTGCGCTGGGAGAACCCGCCGCCGCGCAAGACAGACGATCTGTCGGTCGACCGCTACATATCCCACAGCTTCCACGAGCGGGAGATGGCGAGGCTCTGGTCCCGGGTGTGGCAGTTTGCATGCCGTGAGGAGCACGTGCCGGAAGCCGGGGACTACGTCCTCTACGAGATCGGCCGGCAGTCCTACATCGTCGTGCGCGCCGCCAGTGGCGAAATCCGCTGCTTCGTCAACGCCTGTCTGCACCGGGGACGGCAGCTCAAGCAATACGATGGCCGCTGCAGTGAGATCCGCTGTCCGTACCATGGCTTCGCCTGGGAGCTGGACGGCCGACTCAAGGACGTGCCGGCGCGCTGGGACTTCCCCCAGATCGTCACCTCGGAGTTCTCCCTGCCCGAGGCCCGGGTAGCCACCTGGGCAGGATTCGTGTTCGTCAACCCGGACCCGGCTGCCGAGCCCTTCGAACGCTTTCTCGGCGACCTGCCACGGCATTTCGAGCGCTGGAACCTGGCTGAACGGTACGTGGAAGTGCACGTGGCCAAGGAGATTCGCGCCAACTGGAAGATCGCTCAAGAGGCCTTCTGCGAAGCCTTTCACGTGAACGCCACCCATCCCCAGACGCTGCCGTATCTGGGCGACACCAACAGTCAGGTGGATGTCTGGGAGACTTTTGCCCGAGTCATCACACCCGGCGGTACGCCGAGCCCGCTGCTCGACTGGCAGCCGAACGAGGCGGACATCCTCCGCCACATGCTGGACATCCGCGAGGACATGGAGCTGCCCTGGTCGGTCGACGGCACCACCGCACGGCTGTCCGCAGCCGACGCCGCCCGAGTACGCTGGCGTCCCATCGTGGGCGACCTGGTCGATCAGTGGTGCGATGCCGAGTTCATCGACAATCTCGACTACACCCTGTTTCCCAACTTCCATCCCTGGGGAGCGTTCAACCGGATCGTCTACCGATTTCGTCCCAACGGGGACGATCATCGCAGCGCCATCATGGAGGTGATGCTGCTGTCTCCGTTCAACGGTGAGCGGCCATTGCCTGCACCCGTTCGACATCTGGATGCCGATCAGCCGTGGACTGACGTTGCCGAACTGGGAATGCTGGGCAAGGTCTTTCAGCAGGATACCTTCAATATGGAGCGGGTGCAGAAGGGTCTGGAAGCCACCCGCAAACCCGGCGTCACGCTGGCCGGTTACCAGGAGGGCAAGGTACGCTGGTTGAACGAGACGCTGGATCGCTGGCTGGAGGACAGATGAGAGGCATGAAGCATCCCTTCGATCGCTCCCTGTATGAGCAGGACGGTGATGGCAACGTGCTGGTGACTCGCCTCGACGGGGCATGGGGCCGCTTCACCATCGATGGTCGTTGGCTCGAGGGTGAACTGCGCGAATGTGACCCGCAGATGTGCGGCTGGATCGGCGGGCCTATGGTCACGCACCACCGAATCTCGCTCGGAGCCGGCGAGCTTCAGACCAGCCACAAGGATGCGTGAGGCCACTGCCTCCGCGCCCGCTGTGTCGAATGGAGGAAATTGATGGATCTTCTATTGATCCGCCACGGTCTGCCGCGGCACGTCGAGAATCCGGACGGCAGGCCCGCTGATCCGCCGCTGTCCGATACGGGCCGGGCGCAGGCGGAGCGCATGGCCCGGTGGCTCGGCCGCGAACGCATCGATCGGCTCTACACCAGCCCTCTGCAACGGGCACGGCAGACCGCAGAGCCACTGGCGAGACTGCAAGGGCTGGAAATCGAGCTGCACGATGGAGTGGCTGAGTACGATCGCCACGACAGCAGCTACGTGCCGATGGAGCGGCTCAAAGAGGTGGACTACGTCCGCTGGCAGGCCATCACGCGCGGCGAGGCAATCGCTGATTTCGACGACTTTTCCAGGTATGTGGTCGCCGCTCTCGAGGAAATTGTCGAGAGCAATCCCGGCAGGCGGGTAGCCGTCACCTGTCACGGCGGCGTCATCAACGTCTGGAGCGCACACGTGATCGGCTTCCCGCCACGATTCTTCTTCAACCCCGATTACACGAGCATCAACCGCTTCGTCTGCGCCCGCTCCGGTGAACGCACTGTTCGCACCCTCAACGAGGCGGTGCATCTGCACGACGTGCAAGGCTGAGCGGCGGGCTGGGCCGCCACGGCTGGCCTCGACCCCGCCACCGATGACAGGCTGACCTCCGCGCTTTCAGCGTGGCCGCGCGCCGCCTCCCACCCGAATGATCTCGCCGCTCACCCAACTCGCAGCCTCCGACGCCAGATACAGACACGCCGCTGCGATGTCGCGCGGCGTGCCCAGGCGGCCGAGGGGGATCTTCCACTCCGCCAGCACCTGATCGAGCTGTGCTTCCGTCCTGCCGATGGCCCGCAGCATGACCTCCGTCGGGATCGCGCCCGGGGCGACCGCGTTCACCCGGATCCGGGGCGCCAGTTCCGCCGCCAGGGTCCAGGTCAGCGAGTTGGTGCCCGCTTTGGCCGCGCCGTAGTGAGCGCTGCCGGGCACCGGGCCCGTGCCGGCACCCGAGGTAATGTTTATGATGCTGCCGGTGTCCATGTATTGAGCCGCCGTGACGCAGCCCCGGTATATGGCGGTGAGATTCAGCGCGATCGTCCGATCCCACTCCTCCCGCGGCAGCTCGCTGAGCGGCATACGCATGGGTGAGCCCCCGGCATTGTTCACCCACACCGTGAGCTTGCCGAAGGCATCCAGTGCGGCGCGCGCCAGCCGGTCCAGGGCCGCGTCGTCGGTGACGTCCGTGGTCACCGCCAGAGCCTGACCTCCCTGATCGCGGATCGCGGCAGCGACCGCCTCGATCTCATTGGTCCGACGCGCAGCCACCACCACGGCGGCCCCGGCCTCGGCGAACCCGCGAGCTATGCCCTCGCCGATGCCGCGACCACCACCCGTCACCACGGCGACGTGCCCGGTGAGGTCGAACAGGTCGCGGATGCCACCCTCGGCGGACAGTGTTGCGGTCACTCGGTGCCTCCTGTCAGTTCTCGGGGGGAAACGGGCCCGGCCAGCCTTCCGTCAGCAGGCGCTTCGGCCAGAGGAACTGCAGGCTGCAGTGCTTGATCTTCCAGTCGCCGCCCTGCTTCTCAAAGCGCTCGTCGTAAAGCCCATACCAGATCACTGGATTGGTGCGCGGATCCGGCTCATGAACGACGTCGATGAGGTAAGTGCGGCTCACCGCTGTGTCAGGACCCGTCAGCTCCACCCACTGATTGGTGGTCACGTGAATTCCGCCATACGGTAAGCCCTCTCTGAAGACTTCCTGATAGTTCCTGCGGATCGACTCGCGCCCATGCCAGGTGCCGTACGGACCGAACTCGCAAACTGCGTCTTCGGTGAAGATCTCCCCCAGACCGTCGATATCGCGGCTGTCCATGAGCTGCGAGTACAGCAGCTTCACCTTACGGATCTTCTCCACGTCGAGCAGAGCGCGCAGCTCGCGAATTTCCTCCGTAGTGAGCGATGCGTCGGCCATCTACCGGCCCTCCCGTCTTGCCTGAATTCGACCTGCTCGAACCCTCTCCGCTGCGACGGAGCGCTGCTCAGCTGGCGACCTCGCCGCGCCGGGCATAGCCGGGCGGCCGCTTGCCGGTCTCGTCCACCACATCGAACTCCTCGGCCAGATCCTCCACCCACTGGATGCTGCCCGAGCGTTCCAGCAGATCATCGGCCGCCAGCATCGCTGCCGCCGCCCGCCCCACGAGCAACGGGGTTTGCGCCTGCGAGAGATCCATACCGCGCGCCTCGGCCGCATCACGGATGAACTCCGTGGCTACCGATCCTGGATACAGGACAACCGCGGCCACCCCCTTCGGCTTCAGCTCGATGGCCATGTCGGCCGTCAGCCGATCCAGCCCGGCTTTGCCCGCCCCGTAGGAGCAGGAGAAATGGTAGCTCTGTCCTCCGGGCGAGGAGACGTTCAGGATGGCGGCGCCCGGGCCTGCCGCGAACAGCAACGGGGCCGCGTACCAGCTCGCCACGTAATGCGAGCGCAGCCCGATGCCGGCCTGGTCGTCCCAGATCTGGATCGGGTGATCCCAGAATCCGCCACCCCACGCCGGCGGATCGGGGATCTTGTAGACATTGTTCACGAGGATATCGACATGGTCGACCTCCGCGGCGATACGCTCAAACAGTGCCTTGATGTCATCGTCGGAGCCGTGATCACAGCGGATCGCTCGACCCTCGCCGCCAGCCTCCGTCACCAGGCGCGCCGTGGTGTCGATAGTACGCTCGCCCTCGCCGGTGGTACGGCCCGTGACGTAAACCACGCAACCCTGCTCTCCCAGAGCGATGGCGATACCCTTACCGATGCCGCGGCTGGCGCCGGTGACGACGGCGACCTTCCCTTTCAGCTTGCCCATGGCGTCCTCTTGCTGGTGATACCCTCTGCGGGGCGGTTGACATTTGTGAGTCCGAGCAAAACAATCGTGTCAGACGGTTTTAGATAAGTAAAGTCGGGAGGTAAGGCGGCTCATGTTCAGCGAATCCGACGTCAGCACCCTGCGCGCACTCATGGAGTACGAAGCTGCCCGGAAGGCACCGCCCGATGGGTTTCCCGCACTCCCCGAGCTCCCCGGCGGACGCTACACCGATCCGCGTTTCTACGCGCTCGAGCAGCAGCACATCTGGCGCAAGTCGTGGCTGTTCGCGGCCCACATCGATGAAGTTCCGGAGCCCGGCTGCTTCCTGCTGTGGGAGACGGCGGGTCAGCCCGTGGTGATCGTCCATGCCGAGAGCGGACAGATCAACGCCTTTTACAATACCTGCCGGCATCGCGGAGCGCCCATCGTCACCGAACATTCCGGCAAGCGGCGGCGTCTGGTGTGCCGTTATCATGGCTGGACATACAGCCACGACGGAGATCTGCTGGCGATCCGGGACCCGGAGGACTTCCGAGATCTGGATTTCGCCTGCCGGGGCTTGAAGCGCGTGCGCTGCGAGCGCTTCGGCAACCTGATCTTCGTCAACTTCGACGCCGAGGCGCCCAGCTTACGGGAATGGCTGGGGCCGATCGCGGACGAGTGGCAGGAGTTTCAGTTCGACCGTTGCCGCCTCGCCGCCCGACACATCTTTGACCTCAACTGCAACTGGAAGGTAGCCATGGAGGCCAATACCGAGGTCTACCATGTGCGAAGCATTCATCCGAAGACGGTGTCGCCAATCCTCGACGACCGGCGCAACGTGAATACCCTCTATCCCCACGGACATGGCCGGATGATCGCGCCTCGGCCGAAGGACACCAGCCAGGAGTCTGCGTACGTGCGCGCGCCGGGGCCGGAGATCGACACCGTCGGGGAGATCGCCCGCACCTGTACCCAGTCCTACGGTATCTTCCCGAACTGGGTCTCGCCGCTCAGCCAACGCGGCATTCCACCTCTGCTGTTCTGGCCGAATGGCATCAACAAGTGCCGGCTCGAGACCTGGACCATGACGCCAGACTGGGGTGACGGACCGCGACCCGACCACTGGACGGTGAACGACGGCGAGAGCTTGAACATCGTTCTGCTCGAGGACACCCAGTTCGGCGAGTGGATCCAGAAGTCCATCCAGTCCTATGGCTTCAGCGGCGTTCCGCTGAGCTATCAGGAGGCGCGCATATATCACTGGAACCAATGGGCCGACCGGATGATCGGCATCGAGAACATCCCGCCGGAGCTGCGGGTAGCGCAGGTGATCGGAGACGAGTGGCTACATCCCAACGATCCGCGGCTCGCCCAGCTCGAGCTGTCTTCCCAGGAACGTCACCAGCCGCCAGCGGATGGGAGGGAACGTGCAGGAGCGCGTTCTTAGCAGCCGGATCATCCTCCAAGCAGCGCCAGCTCAGGGCCGGGCCAGCCAGCGCTGCTCCAGCTCACAGCCCGATGCCCGTTTCGAACAATGCCGGCAGATCATCGTCGTCTGTTTCCACCAGCGCGTCCGTCCACTTGTGAAACAACTGACCGCCTCCCTCGTTGCGTCCGAACAGCGAGAATTCCTTGGCGCCGGTAGCTAGTGCCTTCTGCACTCGCAAGCCGGTGAAATAGTCTTCATCCCTGACGACGTCGACCATTTTCGCCATGTAATCCGCCAGCGCCGTCTCATCCGCCTGTTCTGGCGCCTTGAACGACAGGAAGTTCTGAATGGTGATGGACTCGCCTGGCGAGGCCCCAGGAAACATCTGGGAGAACATGTACGTACCTTCGCCCGTACCACGCCCGCGACGACCGCCGGCGATGGAGACGTTGGGAAAAATCGTCCACACGCCGAGCGTGAGATCTGCATCGCACCACTGATCTTCCGGTGTGTTCGCCTGCTCTCGATAGTTCGCCGGTGCGGTCAACCGCACATGCGGGCCCCAGGCGTAGTAGTCCGGCTGGTGAGGGAGATCGCCGCCGAACGTGTTCCGGTGCAGGATGGGCACGTGGTAAAAATCACGATAGCCGTCATAGGCCACCTTCCAATTGGGCCCCTGCAGCGTCTGCCTTCCCAGCAGATGGGTGTCCGCAAGCGCGAGATGCTCCATCGCCTCACCGTATCCCGAAAGGAAAAGGTCGATGTCCAGCTTCGACCGCGGGTCGAGCGTCACCCAGACGATTCCCGCCCGCTCCGCCGCCGGCAACCGCGTCAGCCCCAGGCAGGATTTTTCCACCTGGCCGAAGTTCTTCTCGTCGAAGACATTGAGCAGGTCGCCGTTCAGCCCGTAGTTCCACGCGTGATAACCACAGCGGAAACTTCTGGCAGTGCCGGATTCCGCGTGCTCCACGTAATTGCCGCGATGGCTGCACATGTTCACGAATGCGCCGATCCGGCCGTCCTCCGCCCGGCAAATCAGCACCGGCACGCCAGCCACTTCCAGCGTCCGGAAATCGCCCGGCTGGCGCAGCTCACAGCTGAAGGCCAGCGCCAGGGGGAGGCGCTTGAAGATTCTGTCCACTTCCAGCCGCCAGCGCTCCGGGTCGACATAGCTGGCGGCAGGAACCTTCAGAATCCCGGGCATCAAGTCGATGCGACCCTGCTGCAGGTTTTCTACCTCGCGGCGGGTTATCTCAACCAGTTGCTGTCTCGACATGGTCGCGTCTCCGGCACGTCGGGGGCCCGCACAAGCCCGTGAAAACTGGAGAGTCTATCACCTGCCATATAAGCGTCAATGCTGACGGTTTTATTGATCAGCGGTCGAGCGGAGCCTTCTTGGCTGCCTCCCGCACCGCCTTCGCGCCCCCCGGCTCCACCGGTATGCCGTGCACGATCCGGTTGTGGGCGTGCGCCAGCTGCTGAACCGCCATGGCATGGCGCAGTGAATTGTAGAGCCCCTGCTCGTTCTGCATCTGATTGACGCACTCCTTGGCGGTCTTGAGGCCCAGCAGCGGCTGGCACGCGATCTCGCGGGCCAGCGCCAACGTCTCGGCTTGCAGCTCGGCTCGCGGTACCACCCGGTTGACCATCCCAAGCTGTCTGGCCACCTCGGCCGTGATGGCCCTGCCAGTGAACAGGAGCTCTTTGGCTTTGCGGACCCCGAACTCCCACGGATGTCCGAAATACTCGACGCCGTTGACGCCGAACGCCACCACCGAATCCTGGAAGGTCGCGTCATCGCTGGCGACCACGATGTCGAACGGCCACACCAGCATCAGCCCGCCGGCTATGACTTTGCCCTGAACCTGCACGATGGTGGGCTTCGGAATGTTCCGCCAGCGCCAGCACAGCCCGAAGTATTGCTCCTCTTCACGTGCCCAGTGACCCTCCACACCGGGTTGAGAGTAGCCTCCCCACGTACCAAGCTGGACCTCCTCGAGTACCCACTCGCCGGGCGCATCATGGCCCGACGAGAAGTGCTTGCCCTCAGCCGCAACCACGATCACCCGCACATCGTCGTCGTGAGCGGCATGGTCCAGCGCTGCATTCAGCTCGTACAGCAGCTGCAGGTTCTGTGCGTTGGCACGTTCCGGCCGATTGAGCACCACCCGGGCGATGCCGGGCTCCGGTTCCTCGTACCGAACCAGCTGCAGGCTTTCGATGGTGATCTCTCTTTTCAAGCTAGCGTCTCCTGAATTTCTATGGCGGGTTTTCAACCTTCGGGCTATCCAACCAGCTCTCACAGCGGACACGCCGACCGCTTTTCATCACCGTGAGCCGGCTGCGGTCCTGCAGCACACGGACATCGCGCAACGGATCGCCGTCGACGACGAGGAGGTCCGCCCACGCGCCCTCGTGCAGCACTCCGACGCGGCCTGCGGGGTCGAAGGCGAGTCCGCCGTTGCGGGTCGCGCACAGCAAGGCTTCGCCGCTCGACATGCCGAACAACTCCACGAAGTATTCCAGGTCCTTCGCATACGTCCCATGGGGCGCAATGCTGATGCCATAGTCCCCGCCGACTACCAGTCGAACTCCGACTCTGCGCAGCTTCTCGACCGCGGTCACGGTCGCCTCGATTTCCCTTTCGTACCCTTGCGCCCGGACTGTCTGCTTCGAGATGCCGAGCGATTCGCAGTCGGCGAGATAGCGCACTTCCCACGCAATCGCCGGACCTACCACCAGCCGATCCCGTGCCTCGGCCAGCAGATCCACTGCCTCGTCGTCGATGTAGTTGGCGTGGCCGATGAAATCGACGCCCGCGCGCACCGCCTGTTTCACCGCCGCCGCAGAGCGGGCATGGCACGCGACTCGCAGTCCGCGGCGGTGCGCCTCGTCGACGATGGCAGCCACCTCCTCGTCGCAAAACGACAGCTCGCCCGGGGGATTCACGGGATTGACGGCCTCTCCGTCGATGAAGATCTTCACCACGTCCACGCGCTGTTTGCGCTGTTCCCGCACGGCTTTCCGCAGCGCCCACGGGCCGTCGGCGATCTGGCTCAATCCCCCGTCGGAGTCGACGTTGCTCGCCGTCGCGCCGAGGTCGCGGCCAGCCGCGAGCAGCCTGGGACCGGGAATGCGCCCCGCGGCGATGGCGTCGCGCAAGGCGACGTCGATGCGATAAGTCGATCCGAAGCTGATGGCGGCGGTAAAGCCTGACTGCAGCATGAGTTCAGCGTTCCGCACGGCGCAGATGGTTGCAGCCTCCACCGGCGTCGCGCCGATTGCGAACGGGCTGGCGTCCGCGAAGGACAGGTGCGCGTGGGTTTCCGTCATGCCCGGCATCACGAACTTGCCGGCGAGATCGACGAGCTCGCAGTCGCGAGGCAGTGGCGGCAGCCGCTCGCGCGGTCCCGCATAGCGCACGATGTCGCGGGCGATCAACACCGCCCCCCGCTCGACGGCGGCCTCGTTCTCGCCGGTGAACAGTCGGACGTTGTCCAACAGTCGGTGCTCGCTGCTCATGGTCCTGCCTCGATCGCCTGGGTGGTGCGACATCAGTCCGCGAAGAAACGCGTCTTCTTCTCACCGTCAGGGCCGTACACCGGCTCACTGCGCTCGACGAGATACGCCTGGTTATCGCTCGAGCGGACGTTCGCCTCACGGAGCAATTCCACCATTCGCGCGTAGTTGGGATGCTTGAAGTGGGCGGCAAGGCTGTCGCTGTCGTCCCAGAGCTCGAAGACCTGGATCCGCGTCGGCACGGCAGGATCCGCGGCAAAGCAGTAATCCCGGCAGCCCGCTTCTTCCGTTCGAGTGGCCATCTGCACGTTGGCGACGAGCCCGACGGCACGGTCCCGATCCTGCTGATTTTCGAATCCCAGGGCGGCGACGACAATGATCATGACTGCTCCTCTACAGTTGGTGGTGCGGTCAGGTGCCGCGGCTCCAGCGTCGGTGGGACGGTCCCTCGGGCCCTCGTTTCTCGCCGGCGTGTTCCGGATAGACGGAAGCCGTGTACAGATCTCCATGAGCATCCATGGCGAGCTGGTGTATGTATACGGCGATCTGCTCGACCCGCTCGAGCACTGCACCGCTGTCCTCATCGAGAATGGCAAGATCACGCATCCGGTCACTGGCGTAGATGTGTGTGCCATAGGTCGCGAGACTCAAGGGCATGATGTGCAGCCACTCGTCGATGTAGTTGCCGTCCGGGTCGAACCGCTGAATGCGGTGTCTGCAGTCGGGCTCCGCCCTGGTGCGATGCGGCGCGATCTGGCCGGGAACCGTCATATAGTCGTGGAAATTCCCCCCGCACAGGTCCGCGACCAGCAAGCGGCCCTGGGAGTCCTGGGTGAGCGCGTGCGGCGTATTGAACTCACCCGGCCCGCGGCCCCATCCACCTACGGACCGTATGAACTCTCCGTCGGACGAGAACCACACCAGCCGCGAATTCCAGTAGCCGTCCGCCACCACGACATTGCCGTTGTCCTGCACCACCACCGCTGTCGGGCCGTTGAAATGGTTGGGCCCATCCCCCCACTCACCGAATGTTCCGAGGGTCAGCAGGGTCTCACCTGTGGGCGAATACTGGCGGACGACGTGGCCATCGCGATCCGTGGTCCAGAACGAGCCGTCCTTCTCGATGTACAGCGTGTGACCACCGAGGGCGAAGCCGGGCTCGTCCGAGCGGCCCCACTTGCCAAGGTACGTCCCGCTGCGGTCGAACATGGATATGCTGCTCTTGCCCATCTTGTCACGCATAGCGAGCGGGTGTGCGGCCCAGTGCTCGATGTCCCGGGTGAACAGATAAATGATGCCGTTGGCGTCCACGGCAACGCCGGAGCCCATCTCGAATCGCATGTCAGGCGGATAGTGCGGCCAACCCGCCACCAGCTGGTAACCGCTGCGGCAAATGCTGGTTTGCCCGGATTCCGGCACGTCCTGCGTCTCGCACATGGCTGGGCCTGCTTGAACTGAATGGATCGAGGATAGCTCGACGCGACGCCGGGGCATAGCAGCTCGGCCCGTCCGCGGAGCGAAACTATCTTATCCAACAGGGGAAGCAGCCGCTCGATGCGCAGCGTGAACAAGCGCATTCCGGCCTGGCGACAACGACCCACCCGGAAATTCTGCTGACAACGCCACGAGTCTGCCGCAAACTCCGAATCAGCTGGTTTGCTGGCTTACGGGAGGGAGATAGAGGTGGCATTGAAGAAGTCCACGCTGTTCTATTACAGCCTGACCGAACTGCCCGTGGTCATGGCGTTGTTCCCCGTGCTGGTGTTCGTACCCAAGTTCTACACCAGCGAGCTCGGCGTGCCCCTGGCGGTCGCCGCCAACATCATTCTGGTGGTGCGCATCTTCGACGTCCTCACGGACCCGCTGGTGGGATATCTGAGTGACCGGTTGCACACCCCCTGGGGCCGACGCAGGCCCTGGATCGTCGCCGCCACGCCGGTGATGATGCTCGGCTTCTTCATGCTGTTCCTGCCGCGCGACGGCGCCGGCGGCGGCTACATGCTCGGCTGGATGATGTTTCTCTCTGTCGGCACCACGATGATGATGATTCCCTACTATGCGTGGGCGGCGGAGCTGTCCCCCGGCTATCACGAACGGTCCCGGATCACCGGCTGGCGGTCGATGATGGGCGTGGTCGGCAATCTGGCGGCACAGCTCATCCCCATCGCTGCCCTGGTGCTGTTCGGATACGGAGGCAGCGGCGCCGTTCTGACCACTGTCGGTATAGCGATGGTGGTGCTGATGCCATTGTGCGTGCTGCTGACCGTATTGCGGGTGCCGGAGAATCGCGACGTGGTGCCATCGGTCATACCTGTCCTGCGCGGATTCCGCCTGATGCTCGACAACGGCCCCTTCAAGCGCCTGATCATGGCGTTCATGGTCGGCTCGACGGCGTTGTCCATAATCACGCCCCTGTACCTGTTCTTCATCACCTTCGTTCTGGGCGCGGAAGAAAAGGCCATCTACATGCTGACGGCCTTCTATCTGAGCAACTTCCTGGCGGTGCCCTTCTGGGTGCGGGTCTCGCGGTACGTCGGCAAGCATCGCGCGTACATCGGTAGTTTCCTGCTCATCTCCTGCGCCAACCCGTTCTACCTCCTGCTTGGGCCCGGTGATTTCTGGTGGATGCTGCCGGTGACTCTCATCAGTGGCTTTGCCGCCGGCGGATTCGCCGCGTTGCCCAATTCGATGAAGGCAGACGTCATCGATCTGGACACCCTGAGGAGTGGCGAGAATCGCGCGGCGCTGTTCTTTTCTACCTGGTCGTTCACCGCGAAGATGTCCGCTTCCCTCGGCGGCTGGATAGCCTTGACCGGCCTGGCATGGCTGAACTTCAACGCCTCCCCGGGGGCCCTCAACGATGCCGATCAGCTTCTCGGCCTGCGACTGCTGTTCGCGCTGGTGCCCTCAGCGTTCTTTCTGCTTGCCGCAGCCATCATCTGGAGCTACCCGATCACCGAATCCCGGCACGCGCAGATGCGTGCAGAGCTCGAGGCACGGCCGGGCATGCGCGCCAACGGCTCCGACTCGACCGCGACGACTCGCAGCGAATTGGCGCCGATTGCGCCGGTCACACAAGCTGAAGGAGGCACCCGATGATGAGATCTGCCGCAGACAGCCGCCCCCAAGGCTGATCCGTCTAGGGCGCAGTTGCTCGAGCGGGTTCAGCGCTCGGCAAGTACTCGAGGAGCGTCCGATGAAAGCGGCGGATGCGCACCTCCTGATAATTTCCCAGCGTCTGACCCTGCTTGAATGAGGCCTGCATGCCCGCCCACTGACGGTGGAAGTTCTCCGTGTCCTCGTCGAGCACCTGGCCTAGAAAGAAACCGTCGACGGTGGTGTACGACGTATCCATGTCCAGGTCGATGGCCTCGGCAGGCGCGGGCCGCACTCCCGAGTCTGGCACCGGTTTCATGATCAGGATTTCGTGAAGCGTGCGATCCACACCCAACGGCCTGAATCGGTACACCAGCGGAATGCGGATGCCCGGAAAAAAGCACGCGTTGGGGAACAGGTGGTATTCGATGGAGTCCAGCATGATCGACGTGGGCACGTTGGACAGGTCGACGCCGAGTTCCGCACCGTAGCTGACTCGCAGGTTGTCGGCGTGTTGCTCCCGCGCGCTCACGCCTGGCGGCAGATCATCCGGATCGTACCCGAGCATCGCGTAGATCTCTTTCTCGCTCTGCCCCTCCTGGCCGGTCGGGCCATGAATGAAGCGGGTCACATTCTTCCCGAACACGTCGTACTTGGCGTTGGCCCAGCCGGCGCCGCCATGCTTCCTGCTGCCGCGATGGGTGGCCAGCACGTGGAAGGCTTCCAGGAAAGCTTCCATGCACATCTTCCAGTTGCCGGGCAGCACCTTCCGGGTATGGATGGCCACGTAACGGTCTTCCAGGCCCCAGTCGCGAAAATGCTCTGGCAGCACCTCCAGGTAGTCGGAGAGAGGCGGCGCCTCGCGGTCAAAGTTCACGAACACGAATCCCGCCCAGGTATCGCATGGGAGTTGCGTCAGTCCGAACTGCTCGTCTCGAACGTGGGGAAAATCCCAACGGCACGGAATCTCCCGCAGGCAACCGTCGAGTCGCCACGACATGCCATGGAACGGGCAGCGGATGAACTGCTTACCGCTGCCCGATGACCCGGCGTCCGCGAACTGCATGCCCCGGTGCGGGCAGGAATTCACGAAGGCCCGGATCCGCGAGTCCTGGTCGCGAATCACCAGGGCGCTGTACGGCCCGACGTCGTAGACACTGTAGTCACCGGGTTTGGGAATGTGCTCCTCACGGCAGGCCCACTGCCACGTCTTCGGCCACAGGTGCTTCATTTCGAGATCGTAGAACGCCTGCGACGTGTACCGTGAGAACGGTACGTCCTCGTCGCCCAGGAAGTCGTATCGCTCCGCGGTCAGTCCCGGATCCTGGCCACTGCTCTCGTTCCTGAGCACCTGCTGGTGGCTGCGGCCGGGGTTTCTGGCCTGTCCTCGGGGAAGTGACAGATCGCCCGGTCGGGTTATGTCGTAGTCCACCACACATCTTCTCCCTGAGAAGGGACTACCAGTGTGCTGCCGGCCACTGGTCCGGCCGTCAACAGAAGCGTTGGGCTACGCTTTCAGTGGTAGCCGCCCTTCGATGTAGTCGTCGATCAACTCGTGGTACCGGCGGATACGCTTCTCCTGGTTCGACAGGTAAGCGCCTTTGTAGCCGCGGGAACGGAAACCCCGCTGTTGCGTCACGAACACCCTGACGTCGTCCTCGATGCCGGGCCCGATGGACTCGGTCGAGGCATCGATCATCTCGACCTCGGCTTCCTGATCGCCCTTCATGCTGTCGCCCATCGGCAGCTCGCGTGCCCCGACGGAGGCCGGGCTCGAATACCACCAGTTATCGAACAGGCACTGCTCCGGATCGGACCGATGTGGCCTCGCCCTCAGGAAGTGGAAACCGTCTGACCAGACGGACACCGCGAAATTCGGAAACAAGGTGTAGTGAAACGCATCCGTCAGCTGCTCATCGGGTATCTTCGCGTAGTGGGAGTAGCCCCGGTCGGGCCCCAGGCGCCGCTTCGCCTGCTGCAGCGCCGCGCGGGTATCTTCCGGGCGCCCCTTGTACTCGGTCGGGTCGATGTCCCACGCACGCAGCTGGCCGGCCAGAGGTTCGACGATGTTGCCTTCTTTGTCTGTCGAGCCGACGCCGAAGCCACCTTTCATGATCATGCGGTTATGACCTTCGTCGGACAGATCGAAGCGGGTTTCCTTGTAGTAGGTATCGATGTGGCCCCGGATCTTCTTCCTGTCGGTATCCGGCGTTGCGCCCTGATGAACGGTGGGCACGTGGTAGGACTCGTTGAAATTGTCGAGCACCACCTTCCAGTTGCAGGGCAGCCATGCCGACCGGGCCATGGTGCGTTGCCAGCCCTCCAGATCGAGTTTGCTCCAGGCATCCCAGATGGGGCCCAGGTACGTCTTCAGGCTCACGCAGGCCGGGTCCATGTTGACCCAGACGAAGCCGGCAAACGTCTCGCAGGCAAGCTCCTCGAGACGAACCTTGCCGCAGGGGTTTCCTTCCGGAAAGTCCTCCTTGTCCGCCGCGAAATTCAATTCCCCATCCGGCATGAACGCCCAGCTGTGGTACTTGCAGACGAACCGCCGCGCGCTGCCTTTCGGAGCGTCCACCAGGGGATTGCCCCGGTGCTGACACACGTTGTAGAACGCTTTGACGCTGCCGTCCTTCTGCCGGACCATGAGAATGGCCTCGGGCCCCACCTCTTCCATCTGCCAGTCGCCCGGATTCGGCAGCTGGGACTCGCGACCCAGCAGCAGCCAGACCCTGGTCCACATGTGCTCCCATTCCTGCTCGAAGAACGCTGGCGAGGTATAGCGGTGGCCGGGAATCCGGTGGCCGCGGGTCCTCTGCTCGGGCCAGCTTTCGATCTCTATCTGCTGGGATTGTTGCGACATCGTTCCCTCCTCTGCTGACGCAGGCTGCCAGTGCAATCGGATGGCCTATGCAACCGCTTCCCCGTCGCAGATGCTACTCCCGTTTCAGGGAGGGTGGTGGAACAACCGCGTCCTTGGCGGCGGGTCAGAACCTCGAGTTGCTCTTGCGACAGACTCGGCGCGCCGCTGTCGTGGCGGCCGAATGCCACCGCGGCGTGCATCAGGAGAACGGCGACTCCAGCTCACGAGTCTCGTAGAAGCTCGCGTGGACCCCTATCGAGGGGTGACTCGCCATCGCCGCCCGAAACCGGGCCATGTGCGGCTGGCCGAAGTGCTCCTGCAACGCTGCCAGGCTCTCCCACTTCTCGGTGATACGCACCACATGCGGACGGCCGAGCTCGACGCTGAACGTGTAGTCCAGGCAACCCCGCTCCGCGCGGCTGGCGGATTCCATCTCGGCGATGTCGTCGCGCAGCGCCGCGATGGACTCTTCGCTGGCTTCGACGATGGCATTGACCACGATCACCCGTGGAACCTCCCTGGCACGAGGACCTTCGAACCCGGGAGTCTAACACGCACCGGCGAATTAAGGTCAACTCTGACGGTTTCATCGCAGCTTTGTCATAATGCGACGTTCAACGGCAGGGCATCGGGAGGTCTCCTTGGGACGGGTAGCAGGAAAAGTGGCCATCGTCACGGGCGTGGCGTCGGACCCCGGGCTCGGGCGCACGACGGCCATCACACTGGCACGTGAAGGGGCCCGACTGATGGTCACCGACATCGATGTGGACGGCGCCGAGCAGTGCGCCCGTGTCATTCGCGAAGCCGGTGGCGAAGCAGCAGCGAGGCACCAGGACGTCACGAGCGAGGAGACGTGGAGAGCGGTGATCGGCGACACCGTGGCGACCTACGGCCGGCTCGACGTGCTGGTCAACAATGCTGGCATTGCCGTCCTGAAGCGTCTGGAGGACCTGACATTGGAGGACTGGCGACGGCAGATCGACGTGAACCTCACCAGCGTGTTCCTGGGCTGCAAGCATGCTATGCCGGCCATGCGCGAGTCCGGCGGCGGAGCCCTGATCAATCTCTCGTCGGTCGCCGGGCTGGTCGGGATCGCCACCTGCGGCGCGTACGGAGCGGCCAAGGGGGGCGTGCGTATCATGTCCAAGGCCATCGCCGTGGAAGGCGCGCCTGACAATATCCGCTGCAATTCCGTGCACCCCGGCGTCATCTGGACCAACATGCAGGCGCAAGCCGCCGGTGAGTCGGACCCCTCCAGGGTGCGGGTGGGTCCGGAGCGGGTACCGCTCGGACGGGTGGGGCAGCCCGAGGACATAGCCAACTGCATCCTCTATCTTGCCTCCGACGAAGCAAGCTACATCACCGGAGCGGAATTCACCGTCGACGCCGGAATGACCTGCCAGTAGCCGCCGACGGGGCGAACAGGGGCGCCGGCTTTCGTGCTAACATCGCGGCGAACCGGCGACCCGATGAACTATGGCGACCAGAAAGCTCGACGCGGCAAGAAAGCGTAAGACGGTAAAGCGACCCGCCGCGAGCAAGCACGGCAAGACGACGTCTCGCTCGAACACGGTGACGCGGCCGAAGCAGCGGGCGGACGACAACGGTAAGACCTGGCAGCAGACCAAGAGCGAGAGAACGCGCAACTCCGTGCTGGACGCTGCGGTCGATTGTTTCTACGAGCTCGGCTACTTCAACACCACCACAGAGGACATCGCCCGCAAGGCGGGGGTATCGCGCGGCGCGATGCTGCATCACTTTCCGACCCGCTTCGATCTGATCGCCGCCGCGGTCGAGTACCTGAATCAGATGCGGCTGGCAACTTTCACAGAAGAGGAGACCACCATCCAGGCTGGTGCCGAGCACAGCCGTATCGAGGAAGGGATCGACGCATACTGGCGTCAGCTCAATACCCCGACCTTCATCGTGTTCACCGAGCTCAAGATCGCGGCGCGCACGGACAAGGATCTGGAAAAGGTGCTGATCCCGGCGCTCCGAGCCTATGACCGGGCCTGGTACCAGGCAGTCTCGCAGGTATTTCCCGACCTGGCGCTATCGGAGGCCTTCGCCCGCACCAACTACATGACTAAGTACCTGTTGGAGGGCATGGCGGTCGAACAATCCACCAAAGGTGCCAAGGTGCCGGAAGCGATGATGCTCGACTGGCTGAAGCGCGAACTGCGGCGCAGCTATCAGGATGTCCTGACGACGGTCAGACGCCCCAACCAGAGCGCGAAGTGACGGCGTGCCGTCGCTATTGTGCCAGCGGCAGTATCCGCCTCAGCCATCGAACGACGGCGCCCTGCTATCGGGCCACGTTCACGCTCGGTAAGCGCCGGCCGGAAAAGTCGCCACCCTGAAGCTTTTGTCTCCCGGCCGGCGTCGCGCCACAATGCGCCCCGGCAAGCCGCGGGGAGCGACCATGTTCCCCTCCTGCGGGCAGTACGTCCACCCGAAGGTCGCTCGAGAAGGGGCTAGGCGCTATTATCGGCGGCTTACTCTATAACACAGTATAAAAATGGTCCCGGGGTCACCGGCACGGGGGTTTCTATGCAGAACAACATTGCCACGCTACGCGAGATGGAAGCCGCGGCGAAGCTCGGCGGCGGCGAGCACCGGATCCGCCAGCAGCATCTCAAGGGCAAGCTCACCGCCCGCGAGCGCATCGACCATGCTCCTTGACGAAGGCACGTTCGAGGAGTGGGACAAGTTCGTCGAGCACCGCTGCAACGACTTCGACATGCAGGAGCAGAAGTTCCTGGGCGACGGCGTGGTCACCGGCTACGGCACCATCAACGGCCGCCTGGTGTTCGTGTTCAGCCAGGACTTCACCGTGTTCGGCGGTGCCCTGTCCGAGCCTCACGCCGAGAAGATCTGCAAGATCATGGACCAGGCCATGAAGGTGGGGGCCCCGGTCATCGGCCTGAACGACTCCGGCGGCGCCCGGATTCAGGAAGGCGTGGCGTCCCTCGGCGCCTACGCGGAGATCTTCCAGCGCAACGTTCTGGCCTCGGGTGTGGTGCCGCAGATCTCGGTGGTCATGGGCCCTTGCGCCGGCGGCGCCGTCTACTCGCCCGCCATGACCGACTTCATCTTCATGGTGGAAGACAGCTCCTACATGTTCGTGACCGGCCCGGACGTGGTGAAGACGGTGACCCACGAGGTGGTCACGCGCCGAGGAGCTCGGCGGCGCCACCGTGCATACGCGGAAATCCGGAGTGGCCGACCTCGCCTTCCACAACGACGTGGAAGCGCTGCTGCTCATCCGCCGCTTCTTCGATTTTCTGCCGGCCAACAACCGCGACAAGCCGCCGCGCTGGCCCACCGACGATGCCCACGATCGTCGCGAGCCGTCGCTCGACACCCTGGTGCCGGCGGACGCATCGAAGCCCTACGACATCAAGGAAGTGATCGTCAAAGTCGCCGACGAAGGCAACTTCTTCGAGCTGCAGCCGGGCTACGCCCAGAACATCGTCATCGGCTTCATCCGCCTGCAGGGATCCACCGTCGGGGTGGTGGCCAACCAGCCCATGGTCCTCGCCGGCTGTCTCGACATCGACTCGTCGAAGAAAGCGGCTCGGTTCGTGCGCTTCTGCGACGCGTTCAACATCCCGATCCTCACCCTGGTGGACGTTCCCGGCTTCATGCCCGGCACGGCCCAGGAGTACGGCGGCATCATCAAGAACGGTGCGAAGCTGCTGTACGCCTACGCGGAATGCACGGTGCCGAAGGTCACCCTGATCACCCGCAAGGCCTATGGCGGCGCCTACGACGTGATGGCATCGAAGCACCTGCGCGGCGACGTCAACCTCGCCTGGCCGAGCGCCGAGATTGCCGTGATGGGCGCCAAGGGCGCGGTGGAGATCATCTTCCGCAAGGAGCTCGGCGACAACGAGGGTATCGAGCGGCGCACGCGAGAATACGAGGAGCATTTCGCCAACCCGTTCGTGGCCGCCAGCCGCGGCTACGTGGATGACGTCATCATGCCGAACGAGACCCGGGAGCGGGTCTGCCGGTCGTTCGCCATGCTGCGGGACAAGAACCTGACGAACCCCTGGCGCAAGCACGGCAACATTCCGCTGTAAGGAACACCATGTTCAACAAGATCCTCATCGCCAACCGCGGGGAGATTGCCTGCCGGGTCATCAAGACGGCCCGCGCCATGGGCATCGATACGGTGGCCGTGTACTCCGATGCCGACGCCCGCGCCCTGCACGTACGCATGGCCGACGAAGCCGTGCGGCTCGGACCACCGCCCTCCTCGGAAAGCTATCTGCAGATCGGCCGCATCGTGCAGGCCTGCCAGGACACCGGCGCCCAGGCCGTGCACCCTGGCTACGGTTTCCTTTCGGAGAACGCCCGCTTCTGTCATGCGCTCGGCAAGGCCGGCATCACCTTCATCGGGCCGGGCGAGCACGCCATCACCAGCATGGGCGACAAGATCACTTCTAAGAAGCTGGCCGCGAAGGCCGGGGTCAACACCATCCCCGGGTTCACCGGAGAGATCCGCGACGCCGACCACGCGGTGGAGATCGCCCGGGAGATCGGCTATCCGGTGATGCTGAAGGCGACCGCAGGCGGCGGCGGCAAGGGCATGCGGGTGGTCGGGAGCGATCAGGAGTGCCGGGACGGGTTCCTCTCCGCCTCCAACGAAGCCCGCTCGAGCTTCGGCGACGACCGGGTGTTCGCCGAGAAGTACATCGAGCAGCCCCGCCACATCGAGATCCAGGTGATCGCCGACGGCCACGGCAACGCCCTCTACCTGGGTGAGCGGGAATGCTCCATCCAGCGCCGTCACCAGAAGGTGATCGAGGAGGCGCCGTCGCCGTTCCTGGACGAAGACACCCGCCGCGCGATGGGGGAGCAGGCGGTGGCGCTGGCCCGCGCCGTGGACTACCGCTCCGCGGGCACCGTGGAATTCGTGGTGGACGCGCAGCGGAACTTCTACTTCCTGGAGATGAACACCCGGCTGCAGGTGGAGCACCCGGTCACCGAGCTGATCACCGGCTGCGATCTGGTAGAGCTGATGATCCGCATCGCTGCCGGCGAGCAATTGCCGATCACTCAGGCCGACGTCTCGCTGAAAGGCTGGGCGCTGGAGGCCCGTGTGTACGCCGAGGATCCGCTGCGCGGCTTTCTGCCGTCCATCGGCCGGCTGGTGCACTACCAGCCGCCGGCGGAATCCGCCAACGTCCGGGTGGACACCGGCATCGAGGAAGGCAGCGAAGTCTCCATGTTCTACGACCCGATGATCGCCAAGCTCGTCACCTGGGGCGAGAGCCGGGATGCCGCCATCGCCCATATGGCGGAAGCCCTCGACGATTACTACATCCGCGGCGTGTCACACAACATCGGCTTCCTGAACGCGCTGATTCTGCATCCGCGATTCCGGGAAGGCCGTCTCACCACGAACTTCATCGCCGAGGAGTATCCCGACGGCTTCAATGCCGCCAGCCTGCCCCACGTGGACCCGATGATTCCAGTAGTCATCGCCGCCGTCGTGCACAAACGGCACGCCGAGCGCACGGCGGACCTGACGGGGCAGATCCGCCGCTTCGAGCGGCGCCTGCGCGACGACTGGGTGGTGATCGCGAACGGGGCGCACTACCCGGTTTCGGTACGAAGCGTGGATCACGCCTGCGAAGTCGTCCATGGCGACACCGTATACCGGGTCCGCACCGACTGGCGTTTCGGAGATCCGCTGGTTCGCGCTGAGGTCAACGGCCGGGTGCTGACGGTGCAACTCGACACCCACCGTGCCGGCTACCGGCTGTACCATCACGGCGCCGAGGTGGAGGTGCTGGTGCTCTCGCCGGTCGAAGCCGAGCTGACCGGGCACATGCTGGAGAAGAAGCCACCGGATCTGTCGAAGTTCCTGGTGTCGCCCATGCCGGGCCTGCTGGTGCGGCTGCTGGTGGGGGAAGGCGACGAGGTCAAGGCCGGTGAGGAGCTGGCAGTGGTGGAAGCGATGAAGATGGAGAACAGCCTGCGGGCCACCAGCGACGGCGTCGTCGCCAAGCTGCTGGCGACCGAGGGCGACAGCTTGTCGGTGGATCAGCCCATCGTCGAGTTCGCGTAGGAGCCCTCCGCGCCAAGAGCACCTGGCGCGGAGTGAAAAGAAAGGGCTCACAGGAACCAGACGGCGGCCGCCACTCCGGCCAGCACGACGATGATCAGGACCAGCCGCAGCAGGCCGTAGTCTTCCTTCGTCGGCGGGGCCGGCAGCTCCGGCTCGGAGTTCCGCTCCGCACGGTCCACCAGCGCCTTCGCCTCGGCGAGCCCGAGACCCGTCTGCTCGCGGACGATCCTGATGGCTTCGATCTTGCGCCCATGCTGAAGGGCCAGCATCGCTTCGGTCGGCAGCCTGGCACGCGCTTGTTCGGTGCGATCGAACTCTGATCCGCTCATGGCCTTTCCTCGTGACGCGGAGGCTCGGCTGCCACAACTCGACTGCTACAATACGGCACATGACGAGTTCCGGCACTCCCCTCGGGCACGGTGGCCACCGCGTCGGCAGCCGTACCGTTCACGGCGCTGCGGTACACGGGCTCGACGTGGATGCACAGACCCGGTGCCGCCATTACCACGAGCCTCACGACGTGGTGGCCATCCGCTTCGCGTGCTGCGGCCGCTGGTACCCGTGCATCCACTGCCACGCCGCCTGTGAGGATCACCCGGTCCAGCTCTGGCCCCTCGCCGAGCACCACGCGCCGGCCGTGCTCTGCGGCGCGTGCGGCCATCGCCTCTCCATCAGCGCATATCTGACCAGTGCCTCGACCTGTCCCGGGTGCGGCACCGCGTTCAATCCGGGGTGCGTCCGCCACTACCACCTCTACTTCGAGCTGCCGGCCGACGGTCAGATCTGATAGCCGGACGTTTCCGCCTGCTGCCCGGGCCAGTCGTTGTCGAGGAACGACACGTCGTCGAGCACCCGCAGGGCGACCATGTCGCTGTCGCCGGTGATCACCATGCTCGGGTCGATGCGCACACAGGCCCCCGCGTACGCGCCGCCGGCCGAGAACGTGCAGACCTGCACGCTGTCGCCCGCCACCTGCGGCAACGGAAAGAGCTCTTGATAGACGTGATCCCGTGTGTCGAAGTTACCAGAGGTTTCTTCTATTACCCTTTGATTTGAATCGAATAACACGATGTTTGCGCCCTGGCGACCGACGATGGGCTTCCTCACGTAGCCGGCCGCGGCCATGGAGTCGGTGAGCTCGAAGGCGGAGTTCAGCAGATACGGGTGACCGGGAAACATCTCCCACAGCACCGGCAGGATCGCCTTGTTGCTGGGAATCAACGTCCACAGCGGCTCGTAGACCATGACCTCCGGGCGCAGCAGAACGTCCACCAGGCGCGGCGCGCGGCGTCCGCCAGGCTGCGGCAGCGCCACCGCCCCATGTCCTTCCACCTCGGCGCGAAGCTGGTCCAGCGCGGTCTCCCAGGCCCAGGTCTTCCATACCCAGCGGATGGGCACCCCATCCGCGTCCACGACCTCCCCGCTTTCGTTGCGCGAGACCTGGCTCATGCCATGAAGGAGCTTGGAGGGAACGCCCGCGGCATCCAGCGCCTCTTTCATGTAGAGCGCGTGATAGGTCTCCTCGAGGTCCCGGTCGATCATGATGTGCAGAACCTCGCCCGGCCGGCGCCGGTCGGCGACGTCGCTGTGCCGCCAGGCGTCGACCAGCTCGCCGGTCAGCGGCGCGCCCGGATCGCGGCCGACCGTGCAGCCGAAGTGTTCCGCCCAACGGCCCTGGACCTTCCCGGCATCCATGTGGCATGAAGCCGAGTCACAGTTGTACTCGTAAACCTTGATGCCCCGCTCGGAGAGAGTGAAGTCGAACCGACCGGTGATCATCTGATTGCGGCGGTTGTCCCAGGACTGACGGATCCGCGGCCACAGCACCGGCGGCAAGCCGAACCTGGCCAGCACCGCATCGTCCCGCAGCACGTAGTCGGTGGCGTGCATGAACAGCGCGTGCAGCTCGTTGGTGGCGCGCCGCAACTCATCGAGCGCCGTCTCGGAAACCACGAAGAACCGCCGCTGATTGCGCTCCGCGGCCGCCAGCTTATGGCCGCCCATCATGGTCACGTACGCGGCCTCGTCGGGGTTGGCGACGTTCAGCCAGGACTGCGTCTGCCCCACGTGTTCGTTCACCATTCCCGGCCGCAGCTCGAACAACCTGGAATCGGGCGGCGCGAAGGTCTCGGCGCAGCGGGCGTCCCGGGTCTGGATGACCCAGCCGAGGATGCCCGCCTCGCCGAACGCACAGCGCAGCCAATAGCCGCCGTCCTCGGTGATCCGCGCCGGGATCTCCCGGGAGAACGGCTGGTCGTCCGGCCACGGGCGGTGATCGAAGTTCTGATCGGCGATCCGCACGCAGTCGGCACGTACCTCGATGACCACCGCCACATGCCCCGTATGCTCGAAGGTGCCGCCTTCACCCCAGACCAGAAGGCACCCCGGCTCCGGATGGCGCCGTGACCCGTTGCGGAACGCGTGCAGCGGCAGCAGCTCGCCGCCCTCGACTCTGCGGACCGACGGCAACCGGAAGATCTCGTAGGCCATCGCCACGTCATCGAAGATGTAGCCGCAGTTCACGAACATCCAGCGCCGCGCGAACTCCACGCACTGCCACTTGTAGCCCATGTAGACACCGTTGAGATAACTGCGGAAAGCCCCCCGGTTCGGGTACTCGCCCTCGTCGGCGGTGTCGTAGTCAGAGGAATAGGCGGCAACGTCGCCGGGGGCGATGCCGAGCAAGGTGCCGAACCGGGCAGGCGCGGTCACCGGCTACCCGGACGCCAAGTGCCAGCGCTCTGCAGAGCGCGACCGCCGCCAACCTACCGGGGAGCGCGTTCAGGCGACTTCCTCGAGCTCGATCAGGGTGCCGCAGAAGTCCTTCGGGTGCAGGAACACCACGGGCAGGCCGTGCGCGCCCGTCTTCGGTTTGCCGTCCCCAAGCACCCGCGCGCCGTCCCCGCTGAGGGACTCGATGGCGGCGTGGATGTCGCTGACCTCGTAGCAGACGTGGTGCATGCCGCCGCTGGGATTATTGGCCAGGAATTTCGCCACCGGCGAGCTTTCGCCGAGGGGATGCAGCAGCTCGATCTTGGTGTTGGGCAACTCCACGAACACCGTGGTCACGCCGTGGTCGGGCAGCGCTACCGGCTCGGACACCCGGGCCCCCAGCGTGCTGCGGTAAAGCGCCGCGGCCGACGCCAGGTCCGGCACTACGATGGCCACATGGTTGAGCTTACCGATCATATTTTAAGCTTCCGTTTCAATAATTTACCTGTTCTTTCCCGGAATCATCTTAAGTATTGAGCTCGCGGCCTCCGGGATGTCGGAGCCGGGGCCAAAGATCGCGTGCACCCCGGCATCGTACAGGGCCTGGTAATCCTGGCGCGGGATCACCCCGCCGCAGACGACCACAGCGTCCTCGAGACCCTCCGCCTTCAGCTGCTCGATCAACTCCGGCACCAGCGACTTGTGGCCGCCGGCCAGGGTCGAGACGCCCACCACGTCGACGCCTTCCTCGCGGGCCAGCCGTGCCGCCTCCTCCGGCGTCTGGAACAGCTCGCCCATGGTGACCTGGAAGCCGAAGTCATTGAACGCGTTGGAGACCACCTTGGCACCGCGGTCGTGCCCGTCCTGACCCATCTTAACCACCAGCAGGCTCGGCGCGCGGCCTTCCACGTCGCTGAAGAGCTTCACCTCGTCGTGCACCTTGCGGAAGCGCTCATCGCCGTCGTAGCTGTCGGCATAGACGCCGGGCGTCATCCTGGCGACCGCACGATGACGGCCCCATGCCTTCTCGAGAGCCGCGGAAATCTCGCCCACGGTGGCGCGGCGACGGGCTGCTTCCACCGACAGCGCCAGCAGATTGCCGGTGCCGTCGCGGGCGGCCGTGGTCAGCGCCTCGAGCACCCGACCCACGGCTTCACCATCGCGGTTCCGGCGCACCTCCTCCAGGCGGCGGATCTGCGACTCGCGCACGCGGGTATTGTCCACCGCCAGCACATCGTACTGCGACGTGTCTTCGTCCAGCTTGTACTTGTTGACACCAACGATCACGTCCTCGCCGCGTTCGATGCGAGACTGGCGCTGGGCGGCAGCCTCCTCGATGCGCTGCTTGGGCATGCCCGAGGCCACGGCTCGGGTCATGCCGCCCAGCGACTCCACTTCGTCGATCAGGGCCCGCGCGTGCTGAACGATGTCGGCCGTCAGACTCTCGACGTAGTAGCTGCCGCCGAGGGGATCCACCGTGCGGGTGATCTGCGCCTCCTCGGCGAGGATGATCTGGGTGTTGCGGGCGATGCGCGCCGAGAACGGCGTGGGCAGCGCGATGGCCTCGTCGAAGGCGTTGGTGTGGAGGCTCTGGGTGCCGCCCAGCACCGCGGCCAGGGCCTCGATGGTGGTGCGCACCACGTTGTTGTACGGGTCCTGTTCCTGCAGCGACACGCCCGACGTCTGGCAGTGGGTGCGCAGCATCAGCGAGGCCGGTTTCTCGGGCTCGAACTGCTTCATCAGGTCGTGCCAGAGGATGCGGGCGGCGCGGAGCTTGGCGATTTCCATGAAGAAGTTCATGCCGATGCCGAAGAAGAACGACAAGCGCGGCGCGAAGTCGTCGACGCCCTGGCCGCGGGCAAGGGCGGCCCGCACGTACTCGATACCGTCCGCCAGGGTGAAGGCCACCTCCTGCACGGCGTTGGCACCGGCCTCCTGCATGTGATAGCCGGAGATGGAAATCGAGTTGAAGCGCGGCATGTGCTCGGCGGTGTAGCCGATGATGTCGGCGACGATGCGCATGCTGGGCTCTGGAGGATAGATGTAGGTGTTGCGCACCATGAACTCTTTGAGGATATCGTTCTGGATGGTGCCGGAAAGATCCTTCTGGGCCACGCCCTGCTCTTCCGCGGCGACGATATAGCCGGCCATCACCGGCAGCACGGCGCCGTTCATGGTCATGGAGACGGACATGTCGCCCAGCGGGATGCCGTCGAAGAGGATCTTCATGTCCTCCACCGAGTCGATGGCCACCCCCGCCATACCCACGTCCCCCGCCACCCGCGGGTGGTCCGAGTCGTAGCCCCGATGGGTGGCCAGGTCGAAAGCCACCGACAGGCCTTTCTGGCCCGCCGCCAGGTTCTGCCGGTAGAACGCGTTCGACTCCTCAGCGGTCGAGAAGCCCGCGTACTGGCGGATGGTCCACGGCCGGTTCGCGTACATGGTGGCCCGGGGGCCGCGCAGGAACGGCGCCAGCCCGGGAAAGCTGTCCAGGTGCGCGATGTCGTCGAGATCCTTCTCCGTGTACAGGGGCTTGATCTCGATGCCCTCGGGTGAGGACCAGCTCAGATCGTCCAGCGAGCGACCGCGCAGCTCCGACTCCGCCAGCGCCTTCCACTCTTTGCGGACGGACTTGTGCTTCTTGCCCATGACCAACTTCCCCTGCGAATGACAGCGCAGGAGTATATCAATTCACGAAGCCGAACATTGTGGAGGCGCCGGCGAGCGGCCGTAGGCGCAGTCGCGTGCCCGGCACTTCCTGCGGCGTCCATGGACGGCCCACAGGCAAGCTCACCGCGACACGCGGCTGTCGCTTTCCTGTCAGGAGGGCTGCCGGCTGATCACCTGGGAGTCATTGCCGAGCACCCGGTCCCGCTCGGACCGGTTCACCTCGTCCACCCGGGCCACCAGGCTCGGGCTCAGACCCGCGTCGATGAGCCGCTGACGCTGAGCGCTCGACAGCTCGAACACCTGATTCGTCGCTTGCAGCCGGTCGATGATCTCGTTGCGGTTCAGTCCGGCCCGATGCAGGGCAATGAGCTCGTCCATGGTGACGAAACCGTCACCGTTGAGATCGGCGGTATCGGAGTTACGTACGTCGGCGACCGTGGCCGGGCTCTGCTGGGCGTTCTGCACGGCGTCCCGCGCCGCGCTGCGACTGTCCGACTTCTGGCCGAACCAGTCCGTGCGCGCGCCGATCAGGTAGCCGCCGGCAGCACCCGCCGCGCTGCCCAGCAAGGTGCCGACAAGGTCGTTGTCTGCGGCCGCCGCGCCTACCGCCGCACCGACGGCGGCGCCCGCGCCCGTGCTTTGCTGAGTGCGGGAACCGGGCAGATTCTGGCAGGCCGCCAGCAATGTGATGAGGGTACCTGCCACTAGCACCTGTACCGTTCGTCCTTTGGCCATTTTGAAACCTCCAATCTAGAGCAACACACCCTCCAGAGGGAGCAAGATTCAATCCAGCGCGTGGGATCGGCGCGCGAAATCCCTTAGACTCCCGGTCTCAATTCAGCGAAGGGGGAGACTCTTGACAGCGCAACCCAGAAGCGCCGCCATCGTCGGTATTCACGAGTATCCGTCCCGGGACGTGGCGGGCGCGCTCTCCCCGTTGCAGCTCAAAGCGGTCTGTGCGGCTCGAGCTCTGGAGGACGCCGGGCTGACCTGGCGTGACGTGGACGCGGTCTACGATGCGGGCGAGGCGGGCCCGATGAGCGGATTCACGATCTCCGAGTATTTCGGCATCAAGCCCAACGTCATCGACACCACCAACGTGGGCGGCAGCTCCTACGAGTACCACGCGGCCCACGCCCGCCGCGCCATCGCCGCCGGCAAGGCTCGCGTCGCCCTCTTGAGCTACGGCTCCACCGCCCACAGCAACACCGCCCGCATCGGAGTCGGTGGCCGTGGCGGCGGCGGCATCCAGCCCGGCGACAACATGGAGGCCTTCGTCGGCCAGACCCTGGTCGCCAACTACGCCATGGTGGCGCGCCGGCACATGTACGAGTACGGCACCACCAGCGAGCAACTCGCCGAAATCTCCGTGGCCACCCGCGCACACGCCATGCGCAACCCCGATGCGGTGAAGGCCATGCAGGACCTGGAGTTTCTCGACATCCGCGAAACCACCATCGACGACGTGGTCGGCTCACGCATGATCGCCGACCCGCTGCACCTGCTGGAGTGCTGCATGATCTCCGACGGGGCAGGCGCCGTGGTCATCGCCGCCCCGGAGGTCGCCCGGAACTGCGCCAAGCCGCCGGTATGGATCCTCGGCAGCGGTGAAGCGACCCGCTATCCGGAAAACGGCGCCGACATCACCACCAGCGCGGCCGCGCAGTCCGGCCCTCAGGCATTCGCCGAGGCGGGGATCGCGCCGGCCGAGATGGACATCGCGATGATCTACGACTCCTTCTCCATCACCGTGCTGACGATCCTGGAAGATCTGGGATTCTGTGCCAAAGGAGAGGGCGGACGCTGGGTGGAAGGCGGCCGGCTGCGGTTCGACCAGACCGGCGGGCCGGCGCTCAACACGGACGGCGGGGGCCTGTCGTCCAACCATCCCGGCATGCGCGGCATCTTTCTGCTGATCGAGGCCGCCCGGCAGCTCCGCGGCGAATCCACCAGCCAGGTCGCTGACGCGCGCCTGGCCGTCGCCCACGGCAACGGCGGCATGCTCGGCGCCCGCCACTGCGCCGGCACCATCATTCTGGGGAGAGACTGATCATGGCGGAACCCACACGACCGTTGCCGAATCCAGACGAGCCCGATACCCGCGAGTTCTGGCAGGCGACGAAGACCAAGACTCTGCGTTACCAGAAGTGCGACAAGTGCGGCACCGTGGTCTGGCATCCCCGCCGCCACTGCACCGGCTGCACCGGCGGCAAGCTCCGTTGGCACACCGCCTCGGGCAAGGCGACCATCTACACCTTCAGCGTGGTGCGGCAGAGCTACCACCCGTTCTTCCGCACCCAAGTGCCCTACGCGGTGGCGTGGATCGACCTGGATGAGGGCCCTCGCATACTCTCCAACGTGGTGGGCGTCGACGATCCGACCCGCGACCTGGCCTGCGGCCAGCGCGTGGAAGTGACATGGGAAGAGCACGAGGCGCTGAACGTGCCGCTGTTCACCCCGGCATGAATCGGACCGTGGCCGTTCCGAACACGCGCGTCTCAGCTTTCTCGTTGGTGAGGGTCAGGTCGATCTCGACGCCGCCGGTCTCCTCGTTCACGTCGGTGACGACGCCGCTGATGCGGTAAGGCTGGTCTACGATCACCGGCGCCCGGAATACGGTGTCGATCTCATCGATGACGGCGTCCGGCGCCCACCGGTGAATCATCGCCGCCAGAAACCCCTGACTGAGAATCCCCGGCACCAGGGCCCCGGGCAGTCCCTCCCGCCGCGCCGCTTCGTGATCGGTGAACCGCGGGCCGTTCCAGCCGGCGGCCACGACGAACTTGCGGACGTTGTCGAGGCTGGTATCCGGCTCGAATACCGGCAGCTCCTCGCCGAAATCCACCTCGTCGATGCGGGTAACGCTCATCGCTCAGGCCTCTCACGGATGACGATGCGGGTATCCGCCGATGCCAGGTGCACGTCGCCCGGATCGTAGATGTCCATCCGCGTCACCATGAAGGTCATCGATCCGGAGCGCCCGGTCTTGGTGTAGATGTCGTGCAGATGGGTCCTGGCCGTGAGCTTCACGCCGGGCCGGATCGGCCGCCGCGGCGCCACCGCCTTGCCAGCGTCCATGCCGAGGCCGGGTAGACTCGGGAAGTCTTCCGGCAGCCGTCGGCCGGGACGGAAGCTGGACGGAAAGGTGGGCGATGCCTGGAAATCCGGGTCTGCGGGATCGGTGAACCGGGGTGCCCGTTCGCCGCAGGCGGTGGCGTAGTCGACGATCTGCTCGGCTGTCAACTGAAATACCTGCTCGTCGAACACTTTATTGAGAAACCGCTCGCGCAGCTCCTCCACGTTCAGCGCTTCGCTCATGGGATCACTGCCTGTTGGTGATGGCTTGAAATTCACCGGCGCGCAGCGCTTCCACCAGCTCGCCCTCATTGCTGATCGCATCAGGGAACCGGGTGGCGCAGCGCCCGACGTGACTGACGATGTGGGCATCGCTTCCGCCGATACCGAGATAACCCTGCGCATCGGCCATCGCCTGGGCGATCGCGTCCTCACCGTCGCGGCTGCCGCCGTTGTAGATTTCCACGATCCGCACGCCCTCCGGCACGCCGAACTCCTCCAGATGGGCGTGCATGCCCACCCTCGGCCGGCCCGGATGGCAAGGCACCGGCACGGCGCCATGGACGTCGCAGGCTTCGATGACCCGGGCCAGAGGCAGACGTATGTCCGCAAAGTCCAGCGCGCCCCGCAGTTGTTCGGTTACGCCGAACACCAGCACGTGGCCGTACTCGGTCTCCACCTCGCTGCCTTTGAGGATGGTGAGGCCGAACTCCTCGGCCAGCTCGGCATAGTCAGACTCGGCATCGAACTGGCGGTGCTCGGTGAGCACGAAGCCGTCGATGGGAACCTCGCGGGTACGGATCCACTGGCAGTAGTTGCGAACCTTCGCGCGTCCGTCGTCGGACTTGATGGAATGGGTGTGCAGGTCGAGGATCATCCGGCGCGCTCCCGGCGCTCGCGGCCGTCGTTGCCGGTTACTCGGAGCCACTCCCGGTCCAGGTGCGCCAGCAGCGTCTCCGGATCGGCGGAGTTGTCGATGACCAGGTCGGCGCCGCGGCGGCGCTCGTCGTTGCTCATCTGCGCGTCGATACGGCGCTCGACGTCCTGTGGATCCAGCCCGTCGCGGGCACACGCCCGCTCCACGGCCAGCCGGCGGGGCACCACCAGCGCCCAGACCTCGTCGACTGCCCGTTGCCAGCCCGCTTCCAGCAGCACAGCAGCTTCCAGCACGATGACGCGCGCCGGATCCCGGCCGGCCACTTCGGCCATCTCGGCCTCGGCCATCGAAAGGATGCCGGGCCAGACGATGTCCGTCAGCCGCTGGAGCTGCGCGGGATCACCGAACACCTTGCCGCCGAGGAGCTTGCGGTCGATGCGGCCGTCGGCACCCACCACCTCACCGCCGAATGCATCGACTACTTGCCGGAATCCGGCAGTCCCGGGCTCGTAGACCCGGTGGCCGAGCAGGTCGGCATCGATGATGTGAGCGCCGAGCTGGGCCAGATATCTGGCCGCCGTGGACTTGCCTGAGGCGATTCCGCCTGTCAATCCGATTTTCATGGTTCGAATACGCGAACGGACGCGAGCTCGTTCGCCCTCATTTGGCAACTGGAAAAGCCTGGTATTCTAGCCGCTATCGATGGTTTCTGTCTCAGGCATGCCCGACGTCACTTACGTTCAGCCGGACGGCTCGCGCATCACCTGCCGCATAGAGGCGGGTGCGTCGGTCATGGACGGCGCCCTCGACAACGGCATCCCCGGCATCCTCGGCCAGTGCGGCGGAGGCTGCACCTGCGCCACCTGCCACTGCTACGTGGCCGAGCCGTTTCTCGCTCGTCTGCCGCCACCGCACCCCGATGAGGTGGAGATTCTCGAGTACGTGACCGATGTTCGCCCTGAAAGCCGACTGTCCTGTCAGCTGTTTCCCGACGAGTCGCTGACCGGCCTCGTGGTCGAGGTGCCTGCCCGTCAGGTGTGAACGATGCGGACGGTGAGGTCGCGGAGCCGCTGCGAACCACCGCACGAATCCGCGGTACCAGATCCTTCCGCACCGGCGGCGTCCGTATACTCGGAGCAAAGCCGAAACCGGACAAGGCCATGCAGCTCGCGATCCCTCTCAACGCGTACAAGGGTATGCGCGCCCTGCGGGAACAGGCCGCCCTGTTCGAGCGCTACCGTGGCTTCGACCGCTGCATGCGCAGGCTGCACTTCGAGCCGGATCAGCCGGTCGACCTCGGCTTGGTGGCGGAGCTGTACGCGCATTGGGGCGACCCGCTGAGTCAGGGCGCCGAGCACTATCTCAGAAGCTGCCTGGCCGAAGCCGGCCGCGCCCAGGGCGCCGTCGTGCAATGCGGCTCGAGCCTTCTCACCCTGGTGCTCGGCAGCCTGTGCGACGCCTCAGAGCAGCCAGGCAAGCAGCTCTGGTGCCTCGAACACGATCCCCACTGGGCCAGCACCATCCGCTCCTGGCTGACCCAGTATCGGATCGGCGCGGCCCATGTCATCGCGAGCCGCGCGCACCTGTTCGACGGCTACGTGTGGTATGCCGTGGACGCGACCCACCTCGCCGACAAGGTCAGCCTGGTACTCTGCGACGGCGCTCGAGCCACGCCCACGGGCATCATCGGAGCGCTGGCGCGTCTCGGCACCCGGCTGGCGCCAGACTGTACCCTGCTGGCGCGACGGGTGGTGCGCAGCGAGGATCTCAAGCATCTGAACGATTGGGCCAGGAGCCATGGCGCGTCCTGCGTCCTCGTCGATCGTCAGGAAGGCTTCGTCAAGCTGTCTCTGCGCACGTGAGTGGTGCCTGGGGCTGTCGACGTCCCGTCACTGATAGCAGAGAAAGCCCCGACTGAAGGCCTCCGCGCCGTCCTCGGTCAGCACCCTGTAGAACAGCACCCCGTCGCGCCGGCCGCGCACCTCGAGTGTCAAGGTGCTGGGCATCAGCACCATCGCGGTGAACCGCCCGCCCAGCCGGCGGACGCGGCCACCGTCGCCCCCGAGGTGCACGTTCACAAGCTCGCTCACGGCCATCGCCAGGGTGGCGGTACCGTGCAGGATGATGTCCGGCAAACCCGCTGCCAGCGCCACCGCTCGATCGGTATGGATCGGGTTGAAAATTCTGGCGCACTCCGTGTACACGTGCGCCAGACCTTCCGGCACCGTCAGGCGGTGGCTGGAGAGACCGGCCTTGTCCGCCGGCGCGGGAGCCCCGCCCAGCACCGGAGCCTGCGGTGCCTGCTCCACGTGCCGGGCCTCTCCCTGCAGCTCCACGCCGCGGCTGATGCCAAGCTGGTACGTGCGGCACACCAGCTCGCCGTCGTCGTCCAGCGTGTCGAGCCTGGTAATCTCTGCGGCGCCCGGCCGTACGCGCTCGAGGCCGACGACCGTCGCCCGCGTGTGAAGCCTCTCACCAGCTCGGATTGGCCGCCGGATGTGCAGATCGTGCGCGGCGTGCACGCCGCGGGCAGCCTCGGCGGCGGATACCGACGCCCTGCCCGGCAACCGCCGGCTGGCGAGGATGGCCGGCCATTCGAGGCACACGGGAAACACCGGGTGCCCGGTCACCGTCCCCGCCGCCGTGTCGAGATAACGGGGATTGAAATCGCCGATGCCGGCGGCATAGGCCATGAGCCAGCGGGCGTCCACCTGATGGCTGATGGTCGCGGTGGTCTCGCCCACGCCTTCGCTCGTCAGCGGCATTCGCGCTCCCCCTTACGGAAACGGCCTCAGCCCGAGTACGCCACGCGCCAGACCCGTCCCTGCGAGCTCTCGGTCACGTACAGAGCGCCGTCGGGACCCACGCCGAGGCCCACCGGCCGGTAATCGGCGCGGCCTGGATCGCCCGAGCGGGTCTTGAAGCCGGTGAGGAAATCTTCCGACTTCCCTGCCGGCTTGCCGTCGGCAAACGGCAGGAAGGTGACGCGGTACCCCTGCTGAGGCAGCGGCGCCCGATTCCACGAGCCATGCCAGGCGATGAAGACACCGCCCCGGTATCGCTCGGGGAACGACGTGGCGCGGTAGAAGAGCATGTCGTCGGGCGCCCAGTGCGCGGGAAACGCGTAGAGCGGCTTCACGTACTTGCCGGAATCCGCCTCCTTGCCGCCGTCACCCCCGTATTCGGGCGCTATCAGCCGCCGCCCCCTCACGCCATCGTAGAACGTGTACGGCCAGCCGTAGTCACCGCCTGCCACGGCACGGTGGAACTCCTCCGCCGGCATCTCGGCATTGTCCTTCACGCCGAACAGATCCGGCCACAGCGAGTGGAGCTGATCCCGACCGTGCATCGTAAAGTAGAGGGCGCCGGAGGCGTGGTCGTAGGCCATGGCCACCACGTTACGAGTTCCGGTGACGAAGCGCTCTCCGTTCGCCTGGTCAAGCCCGACGGCATCCTCGGGGAACCGCCAGATACCGGCATGCTGCTGCAGCTGCGGGCAGGGATCGAGCCCCGGGGAGCCCGGTGTGCGGGCCTTCTTCTGACAGGCATTCGACGGCGCGCCGACGTTGACGTACAGGCGCCCCTGGGGATCGAAAGCCAGGCTCTTCGCCTGGTGGTCGCCCTGCTCGGGAAATCCGCTCACCACCGTCTGCACCTTGCCCCGAGGCACCAGCGAATCGTCCAGCGGCACCCGGCTAACCGTGGTGGCATTGGAGAAATACAGGAAGCCTGCGTGGATGGCGAGGCCGGTGGCAATGGCAAGGTCCCGCCGCTCGGTGCGGTCGGCGCGGCCGTCACCATTGCTGTCTTCGAGCCCTACGAGTACACCGTCCTGGCGCGCAATCAGCACGTCGCCGTTGTCTCTGACCACGAGGTGCCGGGCGCCTGCACCGACGCTGTCGTCGAATACCCTCACCTCAAAGCCGGGCGGCGCCTGGATTTGGGGAGCGGTGGCGGCCGATCCGGCCCAAGCCGGCACGGCGATGGTCAAGAGAACGGCCGGCAGGATCGCGTGACGCATGAGCTTTCCTCCGCTTGGGCCGGCCAGCCTAACGCAAAGCGATGCGCCCAACGACCTCGAGGACCTCGCCAGGCGGTCGATCAGCGGGCAATCAGCCGAACCGGCAGCTCCTTGAAGCCGCGGATGAACACATGGCGAGTGCGCACCGGCTCCCCCACCACCTCCACCTTGTGGAAGCGCTTCACGATCTCTTCCCAAAGAACCCGAAGCTGCATCTCGCCGACCCGGTTGCCCATGCAGCGGTGGATGCCGAAGCCGAAGCTCATGTGGCTGCGGGCGTTCTGCCGATCGATGACGAACGCGTCGGCGTTGTCGAAGACGCTTTCGTCGCGGTTGCCGGAGAGATACCACATGACCACCTTGTCGCCGGCACGAATGGTCCGGCCGCCGAGCTCGGTGTCCTCCAGCGCGGTACGGCGCATGTGGGTCAGCGGCGTCTGCCAGCGGATGATCTCGGCGACCATGTTGGGGATCACGGACGGATCCTGGCGCAGCTTGTCGTACTGATCCGGATTTTCGTTCAGGGCGACGACACCGCCAGAGATGGAGTTACGGGTGGTGTCGTTGCCGCCGACGATGAGGAGCATCAGGTTGCCGAGCAGCTCCATGGGACGCTCGATCATGTCCCGCGTGCTCGGGCCCTGGGCGAGCATGGAAATGAGATCGTTGCCAGGCTCGGGGCGTGCGGCGCGCTCGTGCCACAGCTCGGTGAATCGGGCGAGACAGGCGAACAGTTCCTGCCGGCGCTGCTCTACGGAGTCCACGACTCCGCTCTCCGGACCGTTGGTCGCTACGTCGGACCAGCGGGTGAGCTTGTAGCGCTCGTCGAAGGGAAAATCGAACAGGGTCGCCAGCATCTGGGTGGTGAGCTCGATCGAGACCTTCTCGACCCAGTCGAAGGTCTCTCCAACCGGCAGGGAATCGAGAATGTCGCACACCCTGCGGCGGATCTGCGGCTCCAGCGCGGCGAGGTTACGCGGGCCCGCCACCGGCGCCACGGCCTTGCGCTGCTCGTCGTGCCTGGGTGGATCCATGGCGATGAACATCGGGGTGCGGAAGTCGGCGGCACCGTTGAAGATGGTGATGCCCTGCTCCGACGAGTACAGCTCGTGGTGCATGTCCACTTCTTTGATGTGACGATAGCTTGTGACCGACCAATACGGGCCGAACAGGCCGTCCTCGTGGTAGTGCACCGGGTCTTCGTTGCGCAGACGCTTCAGGTAGTCGAGCGCCAGGTCGCGGCGGAACAGCTCGCCCCGCGCCGGATCCACCTGCTCAAGCGGCAGGCTCCAGGGGTTCTCGACGACCTCCTGGACGGTTTCCACGGCTTCGCTCATGAGCGGTCTCTCCGGCTGATGCCAAAAATGGCCAATACGTGGGAAACGCCGGGGCGGCCTGTCCGGCTCACGGCCTGGAGACCGCTGTTACCGGATCAGTCGCACCGGCAGCTCCGAGTAGCCCTTCACGAAGCTGGAATACACGCGCTTCGGCTCGCCGGTGACTTCCACCGCGTGAAAGCGCTTGCCGATCTCTTCCCAGACGATGCGAAGCTGCATCTCGCCCACCCGATTGCCCATGCAGCGGTGAATGCCGAAGCCGAAGCTCACGTGGCTGCGGGCGTTCTTGCGGTCGATGACGAACGCATCCGGGTCGTCGAACACCTCCGGGTCGCGGTTGCCCGACACGTACCACATGCACACCTTGTCGCCGGCCCGGATGGTCTTGCCGCCAAGCTCGGTATCCACCAGCGCCCGCCGCCGCATGTGCGCCAGCGGCGTCTGCCAGCGGATGATCTCCGCCACCATGTTGGGAATGAGCTTGGGATCGGACCGCAGCTTCTGGTACTGATCCGGATTCTGATTCAGCGCCAGCACCCCGCCCGACAGCGAGTTGCGGGTGGTGTCGTTGCCGCCGACGATCAGCAGAATCAGGTTGCCCAGGTACTCCATGGGCCGGTCCAGCATGTCGCGAGTGGATTCCCCGTGGGCCAGCATCGAGATCAGGTCGTGACCCGGCTCCGCACGCCCTGCCCGCTCGTGCCACAGACCCGTGAAGTACTCCAGACACTCGATGAGCTCGGCGCGGCGCTGGTCCTCGGAGTCGATGATGCCGGTGCCGATGGGCGCCGTGGCGACGTCCGACCAGCGGGTCAGCTTGTGCCGGTCCTCGAACGGAAAGTCGAACAGGGTCGCCAGCATCTGCGTGGTGAGCTCGATGGACACGTGCTTCACCCAGTTGAAGTCCTCGCCCACCGGCAGCGAATCGAGGATGTTGCACACCCGCTCCCGGATCTCCGGCTCCAGCGCCGAAAGGTTCCGCGGCCCGGCCACCGGCGCCACCACCTTGCGCTGCTCGTCGTGCTTCGGCGGGTCCATGGCGATGAACATGGGAAGCTGGAAGTCTTCGTCCTGGTCTCCCAGGGTAATGCCGCCTTCGGACGAGAAGATCTGGTGGTTCATGTCCACGTGCTTGATGTCGTGGTACTTCGTCACCGACCAGTACGGGCCGAAATCGCTCTCGGCGGTGAAGTGCACCGGGTCTTCCTTGCGCAGGCGCTCGAAGTACGGCCAGTGGGCGTCGTTCTGGAACAGCGCGCCCTGGGCCGGATTCACTTCCTCCAGCGGAAGGGTATAGGGATCCGCCACGTACTCGGTGCGGATGGGGACGTCCCGGTTGGATCGAACTGCAGCGGCTTCGCTCATGTGTAACTCCTCCGACGTGGCTGTCAAGACATGCTCCCGGCGTCCGCCGGCAGCTCCGCCTCGGCTACATCTGGAACTCGGGCACGGTCACCACCAGGCCATCGAGTTGCTCGGTGACCGGAATCTGGCAGGACAGCCGCGAGTTCGACTCGCGCTCAGGGTTCAGGTCGAGCATGGATTCTTCCCGTTCGCCGGGCTGACCCACCTTCTCCATCCACGCCGAGTCCACATAGACGTGGCAGGTCGCACACGAGCACTCGCCGCCGCAGTCGGCGTCGATACCCGGAACCAGGTTGTCGATGGCGGCACGCATGACCGACAGCCCCACTTCGCCCTCGACGGTGTGCTCCGTGCCATCGTGCTCGATGAACGTGATTTTCGGCATCAAAGATTCCTCCAGAATGGGATGGGCCCGGATGATCCAACCGGGCGGTCGATGGGCGGGAGAATATCCTCAATCCGGCAATCATGACAGTAGCTAGATTCCCGGATGGACCGCCGATTCTAACATCGGGACCACCCGGCGAAAAATCAAGGCTCGGGTATGAGCGCGGCCGCGAAAAGGTGAAAACCAGCCTCTGGACCAGCTTCTTGGAAAGACGAGGCGCGCCTACTCGCCGGCAGCGGCGTCGCGCCCGCGGTCAGGCGAATTCCGCAGATAGAGAGCCAGCTGGCGGTCATGGCGGCTGGTGGCCGACAACCGGCCGGGCCGCACCCACGGCTGCCAGCGCGGCGGCGCCACGCCTTCCGGACGGTCACCCATCACGGTTACCCGCTGGATGATCCGCTCGCCCTCGAAGTCGTTCAGCACGAAGTGCTGGGTGCAGCGATTGTCCCACATGGCGACCGTGCCCTCCCGCCAGCGGTAGCGCATCGTGAAGCGCGGGTTAGCCACCCACCGCGTGAGATGGTCGAGCAGCGCCCTGCTCTCGGTTGCGTTCAGCTCTACCAGCCGGCGGGTGAAGTGCTCATTCACGTAAAGCGCTTTGCGGCCGGTCTCCGGGTGCACGCGCACCACAGGGTGAATGGCCATCTGCTCGGGATGGTTGTGCGGCAGGGCGTCGTGCAGCGCCGTGAGCCCCTCGCAAAGCTCGCGGATAGGCTGCGACAGCTCGTCATACGCCGCGTAGAGGCTCGCCCACTGGGTATCACCGCCGACGTCCGGTGCCTTGCGCATCTGCAGCACCGACAGCACCGCGGGGTCGGGGCGGAAGGTCAGGTCGGTGTGCCACTCGTCGGCCACGCCGCCGTGACTGGCTGCCAGCTCGAACAGCTCCGGGTGCTGGGTGAAAGGATTTTTGAGGTTCGGGTGCGCTTCCAGCGGCCCCAATCGGCGACCGAAGGCCACATGGTCTTCCACCGCAAGGTGCTGGTCGGGAAACAACAGAACCAGGTGCTCGAGCAGCAACGATCGAATGGCGGCAAGCTCCCGATCGTCCACTCGATCGAGCCGCAGGCCCCGGACCTCCGCGCCGAGCGCCCCAGCCAGCCGCTCGATCTGCCAGTCCGCCGGAATCTCCGCCTTCGCTGCCATGACTTTCCCCTGTTCGGGCTCGGGCTACCCCCTGGTCGCCGATGGCCGATGCTGCGTCATCGTCCGGGGGCGGTCAAGACACGGCGCCAGCATCCAGCGCCCTCCACATGGGGCCGGCTCTCGACGATATAATCGCCGGGAGTGAATTTTATAAGGGGTTTCACAATGGACATTCCAGGCAAGACGGCTGTGGTCACCGGCGGCGCGTCGGGGCTCGGCGCGGCCACCGTGCGCAAGCTCCACGGCATGGCAGCAAAGGTCGCCATCTTCGACGTCAACGCCGAGAAGGGCCGGGCGTTGGCCGAGGAACTGGGCGATGGGGTGATCTACCACAACGTCAACGTCACCGACGAGGCCTCGGTCCAGGCTGGCATCGCCGCCGCCATGGACGCCTTCGGCGCCATCCATGTCTGCTGCAACTACGCCGGCATCGGCAACGCCATCAAGACCGTCGGCAAGGACGGCCCGTTCCCCCTGGACAAGTTCAAGCTGATCATCGATGTGAACCTCATCGGCACCTTCAACGTGCTTCGCCTCGCGGCGGCGGAGATGCAGAAGAACGAGCCTTACAACCAGTACGGCGGCCGCGGCTGCATCATCAACACAGCCTCCGTGGCTGCCTACGAGGGCCAGATCGGCCAGGCCGCCTACAGCGCATCCAAGGGCGGCATCGTCGGCATGACCCTGCCGATCGCCCGGGACCTATCGAGCATCGGCGTTCGCTGCAATACCATCGTTCCCGGGCTGATCCACACGCCCCTGTTCCAGGGTGCGCCGGACAAGGTGGTCGAGGCGCTGGCTGCCCAGGTGCTGTATCCGAAGCGTCTCGGGGAGCCGGAGGAAATCGCCCACCTGGCAGTGATGCTCATCGAGAACGAATACATGAACGGCGAGTGCGTGCGCATGGACGGCGGCATCCGCATGCAGCCCAGATAGCTCGCCGCGGCAACGCTCGGGCGAGTACAATCCGCTCCTCAGGCGCGAACCAGCAGGCCCATGGAAGACGATCCAGCAGACGAGGACCAGAAGCAGCAACGTGACGACGTTCGGTGTGACGTGACCCTTCAGGCCATGGAAGACGTGCTATGGCGCTTCAATGAGACCAACGAGGGCACGCTCAGCGCCTATGACGTGTTCGGATTCCTGGTGGAGGATCTCATCCAGTCAGGCTTCTGCCCCGCCTGCATCAGCGAAAGCGTTGAGGCGGCGTTCGAACGCTGCAGTGCCGATCGTGTGCAGCACAAGGCCGAGGACGACACGGGGATCATTCCGCGCTCGCCCGACGACGTATTTCATTAGTTCAAAACGCGACCTCAGAGCAGGGTAGGCGACCGCAGATGGGGAGCGACCGCAGTCAAGCGTGACGACCGCAGATCAAGCGTGGGAGCGACCGCAGATCAAGCGTGGGAGCGACCGCAGATCAAGCGTGGGAGCGACCTCCCGGTCGCGATTCCTGCCTTGCGACGGCGCTGACATCCATCCAGCTCGGATCGCGACCGGGAGGTCGCTCCCACAGTGTCAGCTTCCAGATCACAGCTCCAGCTCACGGCTCGATGGTGAGCAGGGAGGCGTTGCCGCCGGCCGCGGTGGTGTCGATGGTGACCACCCGCTCCAGGGTGAATCGCTCGAGATAGTGGGGTCCTCCCGCCTTCGGGCCGGTGCCGGAAAGACCCTCCCCACCGAACGGCTGCACACCCACCACGGCGCCGATCTGGTTGCGGTTGACGTAGAGGTTGCCCACGCGCGCTCGGCCGATCACCCGCTCGGCACGGCTGCGGCTGCGCGAGTGCACCCCTAGAGTCAGGCCGTAGCCGAGCGCGTTGATCTGATCCACCAGCGCTTCCAGCTCGCCGCCCCGCCAGCGCACGACGTGCAGCACCGGACCGAACACCTCCCGGTCCAGATCGGCCACCCGTGTGATCTCGAACGCCACCGGCGCGAGGAACAGACCCGGCGGCAGGTCCTGGGGCCGCGGCGTCTCGCCGACCACGGGATAGCGCGCCCGTGCCTGCCGGCAATAGGCTTCCAGGCGCTCGAGCGCCTCCTCGTCGATGATCGGGCCCACGTCGGTAGCGAGCCGCACGGGATCGCCGATCGTCAGCAGCCGCATGGCGCCGGCGATCATCTCGAGCTGGCGCTCGGCGACGTCTTCCTGCACGCACAGCAGCCGGAGTGCCGAGCAGCGCTGGCCCGAGCTCTGAAACGCTGACGTCATGACGTCGCGGGTGACCTGCTCGGGCAGCGCGGTGGAGTCGACGATCATGGCATTGATGCCGCCGGTCTCGGCGATCAGCGGAATCATCGGACCCTCGCGGGCGGCCAGGCGACGCTGGATGTGGCGGGCGGTGTCGGTGCCGCCGGTGAAGGCAACGCCGGCGAGACGGGCATCGGGCAACAGCCGGTCGCCGATCGCCGGGCCCGGCCCCGGCAGAAGCTGGACGACGTCATCCGGCACCCCGGCTTCGCGCAGCAGCCGCACCGCTTGCGCCGCCACCAGCGGGGTCTGCTCCGCCGGCTTCGCCAGCGCCGGACAGCCGGCTGCCAGCGCGGCCGCAACCTGGCCGGTGAATATCGCGAGCGGGAAGTTCCACGGCGCGATGCAGAGAAACGGGCCCCGCCCCGCAAGGTAAAGCCGATTGTCCTCACCGGTGGGACCCGGCAGCACCCGGGGCTCGGCGAACAGCCGCTCCGCTTCCGCCGCGTAGTAGCGCAGGAAATCCACCGCTTCGCGGACCTCCAGATGGGCGTCGGACACCGACCGTCCCGCTTCGCGGCAGAGCAAGGTCATGAGCGCCGGAGACGCGGCCTCCATGAGGTCGCTGGCACGCCGCAGCGCGCCGGCCCGCTCCGCCACCGGTGTCTGGCTCCACCGTTCAGCCGCTGCGCTGGCACGGGCAAGCGCCGCGGCCGCGTCCTCTGGATCGGTCTCCACCACCTGTCCCACCTGCCGCCCGCGGTCGGCCGGGCTGGTCACAGAACGAGCCGCTCGCTTCGGCAGGGCGCCAGTCGCGGCGGAAGTGCGGCCGGCCGCTGGGGGCGCCGCTTGCCAGTCGTCGCGATCGGCCGCCGTCATGGCCGCGTCGAGCGGCAACACTGCCGTGGGATCGGCGAGGTCGGTGCCACGGCTGTTGCGCCGCGCGGGCGCGAACAGCTCGGCCGGCTGACGGATCTTCGGATGGGGCGCGAAATCGTGGGCACGCGCGCGGGCGACGGGATCCGCCAGCAGCTCGTCCAGGGGCAGCGAGTCGTCGGCGATCCGGTTGACGAATGAGGTGTTGGCGCCGTTCTCGAGCAGCCGCCGCACCAGATAGGCCAGCAGATCCTCGTGACCGCCCACCGGGGCGTAGATCCGGCAGGAGAACCCCGCGCCGTCTTCCTCCACCACCTTCTGGTACAGGGCTTCGCCCATGCCATGGAGCCGCTGGAACTCGAAGTCGCGCCGGGCTCCCACCATTTCCCGCAGCACGGCCACACTGCGCGCGTTGTGGGTGGCGAAGCAGGGATAGAACGCGCTGCCGGCGTCGAGCATCTTTCTGGCGCAGGCCAGGAACGACACGTCGGTGTGCACCTTGCGGGTGAACACCGGGAAGCCGTCGTAGCCGCCTTCCTGGCAGCGTTTGATCTCCATATCCCAGTAGGCGCCTTTCACCAGGCGCACCAGCAGGCGCGTGGAGGCACGACCGGCGAGATCCGCCAGCCAATCCACCAGCGAGAAGGCCCGCTTCTGGTAGGACTGCACCGCCAGACCGAAACCGTCCCAGCCCCGGCCGGTCTCGAGCGCTGCTTTCTCGATGAGGTCCAGCGAGAGCTCCAGACGCTCGGATTCTTCGGCGTCCACGCACAGCCCGACGCCCCGCTCCCGCGCCAGCCTGCAGAGGGCGATCAGCCGGTCCAGCAGCACGCCGCGGACCCGCTCGCGCTTGGCGAACTCGTAGCGCGGGTCGAGGGCCGAGAGCTTCACCGACACGCCGGGCGCGCGCTCGGGGCCGCTGCCGCCGGCGGCCTCACCGATGGTCTCGATGGCGGCGGCGTAGCTTTCGAAATAACGCTCGGCATCGCGCTCGGTGCGAGCGGCCTCTCCCAGCATGTCGTAGGAATACCGGTAGCCTGTCTTTTCCGACTCGCGCGACCGGGCACGAGCGTCCTCGATCGTCTCACCGAGCACGAACTGGCGGCCGAGCACCCGCATGGCGCGGCGCACGGCCTGCCGGATCACCGGTTCTCCGAGGCGGCGCAGCAGGCGATTCAACGCGTCGTCCGGCGTTTGCCGCGGCGACACCAGCCGCCCGGCCACCATCAGCGAGAAGGTGGAAGCATTGACGAAAAAGGTATCCGACGCGCCGAGGTGGCTGTGCCAGTTGCCGGCACCCAGCTTCTCCTCGATGAACTCGTCCTGTGTGCGGGCGTCCGGAATCCGCAGCAATGCCTCCGCCAGGCACATCAGAGTCACACCTTCCTCCGAGGAGAGGTCGTACTCCTGCATCAGCGCGTCGATGTTGCCCACGTTGCGGCGCTGGCGGCGCAGATGGCCGACGAGATCTCGCGCGTAGGCGTCGACCCGGTTCTCCGCCGGCTGGTCCAGACGAGCGTGCTCGGCCAGCCGTGCCACGTGGGCCGCCTCGTCGGTACGGTGGTCGGCCCGCACCCGGGCCCGAAGCGGCGAGCGGGTATCGATGCCGTCGCTGTCAATCAACATGCGGCTTCCCGCGCTGGATGCCTTCCATCGAACATTTGAGGGTTCTGGAGCGAGGGCTCTGGAGCGGCGTTCGTATCGCAGCATATCATGGCCCCGTGACCGCGATTACCTGCATCGAGGACCTGAGGCGCCTGCACCGCCGGCGGGTGCCGCGCATGTTCTACGAGTACGTCGATTCCGGTTCCTGGACCGCGTCCACCTACCGCGCCAACGAGCGCGCCTTCGAGGGCATCCGCTTCCGCCAGCGTGTGGCGGTGAACATGGAAGGCCGCAATCTCGCCACCACCATGGCAGGCGAAGCGGTGGCCATGCCGGTGGCGCTCGCGCCGGCGGGCCTCACCGGCATGCAGCATCCGGATGGAGAAATTCACGCCGCGCGGGCCGCCGAGCGATTCGGCGTGCCGTTCACCCTGTCCACCATGAGCATCTGTTCCATCGAAGAGGTGGCCGCGCAGACGAGCCGGCCGTTCTGGTTCCAGCTCTACGTCATGCGCGACCGCGACTTCATTGCGCGGCTGATCGACCGGGCCGCTGCGGCCGGCTGCCCCGTGCTGGTGCTGACCCTGGATCTGCAGATCCTCGGGCAGCGGCACAACGACCTGAAGAACGGCCTCTCGGCACCGCCGAGACTGCGCCCGGCCACGGTCCTCGACATGATGACCAGACCCCGCTGGTGCCTCGGCATGCTGCGGGCCCGACGCCGGGACTTCGGCAACGTGGTTGGCCACGCCCGCGGCGCCGAGAACATGAAGAGCCTGGCCGATTGGTCGGCCTCACAGCTCGATCCCACACTCTCGTGGGATGACGTCGCCTGGATCCGCAAACGCTGGCCGGGCAAGCTGGTGCTGAAGGGCATAATGGAGGCGGCGGATGCCCGGATCGCTGCCGCGAGCGGGGCCGATGCCTTGGTGGTCTCCAACCACGGCGGCCGTCAGCTCGATGGCGCGCCGGCTGCGCTCGAAGCGCTGCCGGCCATCGTCGACGCCGTGGGTCGCGACATCGAGGTCTGGATGGACGGCGGGATCCGCTCCGGTCAGGACGTGCTGAAGGCATTGGCGCTCGGCGCACGCGGCACCATGATCGGCCGCGCCTGGCTCTACGGCCTGGGCGCCATGGGTGGGGCCGGGGTCAGCCGGTGTCTCGAGATCATCGCCCGCGAGTTGGATCTGACCATGGCGTTCTGCGGCCGCCGCGACGTCCGTGAGGTGGACGCCAGCATCCTCTGGGAGCCTCCGCAACGTCCCCAGGTGCCAGCGTGAGGCGGCCCGCGGCGGCTCGATCAACGGCGCGATGCCCGGCCGCCGCGAATCCGCGCTCCTGCTGCGGGAAAATCGCTTGCGCGCTGGCGTGGTTGCCCTATACTTCGCGGCGATTAGAAACCCTGCCCCGAATGTCTTTTCAGAGATCGTCCTGCCAGTCCTTCTCTCACGATTATCGGCAATCGCTTCTAATGTCAGCGCCCGGAGTTCGCTCAGGGCCATTGAACCCCGTGCGGATTGATTGAACAGCGGGAATACGCGCGACAGAGTAATAAGGCTCGAGCCTGCTCGAGCATCGGAGCAAACGAAACCATGAAGATCTATGTAGGCAATCTGCCTTGGAGCACGACCGATTCCGACCTCGAACAACTGTTCGCCGGATTCGGCCCCGTCACCTCGGCTTCCGTGGTCACGGACCGCGACACCGGCCGCTCACGCGGATTCGGCTTCGTGGAGATGTCCCAGGCGGACGGCCAGAAGGCCATCGCCGAGCTGAACGGCCATACCATCGAATCCCGCGCGTTGCGCGTGAACGAGGCTAACAGCCAGCCTCGCCGCCAGGGTGGCGGTGGGGTGGTGGTGGCGGCGGCCGCGGCCGCTGGTAAGCGCGCGTCCCGCGGCCGCTGGCCGCCGGACCGGACGCGGCCCTCTTCGGAGGGCCGCATTGTCTTCCAACCGTCGCTGGACGGCGACGGGTCGGGAAGACTTTGGGCCAGCAGGCCATTTGCCCCGGGGCCACTGCCGCACGGCAGCCGCGCCGGGACAGCGGTGACGGAGTGCCGCTCCAGGTCACCGAGTGACCATGAGGGACCACCATTGCCGTTTGGCCCGGAATCGCGACGTTCAGACAACGTTCATGCAAAACAGCGTCTTATACGCGGTGTCAGGCAACTGCCGGATTGGTACGATCAATGCTTAGCAGGAAACTGAACGGTAATACCGGAGCCATCTCATGGCCCCACCGCTGACAAGGAACCGTATCCGCCGCGAGAACCTCGCGTTCGCCGGCACGGGCGGCGTCAGTCAGCAGAATCGTGCCCGACGCTTTTCCCCCGCCTTCCGCGACGAGGCCACCGGTCAGGTGGAACTATCCCGCTACGCCGACGGCGCTCTCGCACCCATGCACCTGATCGACGGGCTTCCCGGTGAGTGGATCTCCACCCGCGATCAGCAGGGCCATCCAGCCACTCTCAAGGCCAGCGTGATCGCCGGATTCGTGCGCGACGGCGAGTTCTACACCCGCGAACAGGCCGCAGAGACCAACGACTGATTTTCCGCCGCCAGAACGTGAAGAGCCCTCCGTAGAGGGCTCTTCGTCGGTGCCTGCAACCGGCGCCGGCGCCGGTCAGTGCCCGCCGGGCGGGTCAGTGCCCGCCGGGCGGGTCAGTGCCCGCCGGCGGGTCAGTGCCCGCCCATGCGGTACGTCACATCGATTCCGTAGAACCTGGGGTAGACCGTCAGCCCGGTGAGCGCCCAGTCGCCGGCCGCCGTGGCGGTGGCCATCTCACGGACGCCGACCTGGTCGAACACGTTGTCCACGAAGGCACGGACGCTCCAATGGTCGCGGTTGTCACGCCAGCTGACATACGCGTCCACCCGGTCCCGCGAAGGGATCTTGTCGAGGTTCCGCTTGATACCCTCGTCGTAGTAATCGCCGGTATACGACCACGTGGATCCGGCGGTGAGGGTGCCGGCGCTGAAGTGCCAGTCGTAAGACGTCCATGCCGTCCATTTCCACGTCGGAATACGCTTCAGGTCGTTGCCTTTCAGGTTTTTCACGATGAACGAGTCCGCGCCCAGGGTGTCGGGGAACAGCGGCGCCGGGTACGCCGGGTTGTCGTCCTCGTCGACCAGAAAATCGGACTTGTACTCGGTCTGGGTATAGCTGCCGTTGCCGCCGATGGTCCAGGAGTCGGTGGGCAGCCAGGTGAGCTCGACCTCGATCCCCTGATTGCTCGCCTGATCCACGTTCTTCACCACGTCGGACGCGGCGCCGCTGTCCTGGTTAAACAGGGAGACGCGATCCTGATAGTTGTCGAAGTCGTAGTGATAGACTGAGCTGTTCACCTGCAGCCGTCCGTCCAGGAAGGTGGCCTTGTAGCCGAGCTCGTAGGCGACGATCTCCTCCTTGTCGTAGGTCAGCGGCACGATCTGACCCGCGCCGTTCGGTCCCCGTGAGCTACCGATGCCGAGCGAGTACCCGCCGGCCCGATAACCCGTGGTCACCGACGCGTACACCAAGGTATCCGCAGTGGGCGTCCAGTCCAGGTTCACCCGGTAGGTAACGTCGCTCCACGAGTGGCTGGCCTTGGTCTGGTCGGCGAACGAGAAGGGGATACCGGTGAGCCTGAGCGGGGTCGCGCAATCCGGATTGTCGATGGGCGCGCAGGTGGGAAGGATGGGGCTGGCGGCATTGAACGTCGGAATTGCGTTGCCCATCAGAATATTGCTGATGGCCACGCCCGTCAGGCCGTAGGCGTTCACCGTTTCCCCGGGCTGAAGCTGCAAGAAGGCAGGCAGCGCGCCACCGTAGCCGGTGACCGGGTTGACCACGTAGTTGGTGAACCCGGTGGCCGGGTCGTTCTCGAAATATCCGGTGCGATTCTCGTGGGCGCCCTTGCGATCCTTGGCCCACCGTACGCCCAGGGTCAGAGCCCACTGCTCGTTGAACGAGTACGTGCCCTGGGTGTAGGCGGCATAGGCGTCGGTATCGACGGTGTTGCGGTACCGGTAGTAGGCGCCGTCGGATTGCCCCTGCCCAGCCCGTACGCGGCTCCGTACATGGGTGACGACCCCAGACGCTTGTGCTCGCCGAACGACGCAACGAACGGAAGCAGGTTTCCGTAATCGACCGCTGGGTGTACCGCCCCTGCGACGCCAGATCCTTGAACGCGAAGTCCTGCAGGCGGTGCGAGCTGAACAGGTACACGCCACTGGTCATCTGCAGGTTTTTGCCGATCTGCCACAGCAGCTGCAGCTCGTGAGAGTAGGTTTCCGTAGCCTCGAGCACCGTCGAGCGGAACTCGGACAGGGTGCCGTTGGTGTTGTCGCTGTCCAGGTCGAAGGTGTAGTCGTAGTCCATCCAGCCGCCGATGTACTTGAGCGACGTGGTGTCGTTCAGGTCCCAGGTCAGGTCCGCCTGCACGGCCTGCTGGTCGAATCCCTCGTTGTTCATGTTGTTGGTGGCGACGTGAGGGTCGAGATTGTGGATGTCGTTGTCCAAGGTCTGACCCGTGACGCCATAGTAGCTGTTGGGCCGGTGGCTGGCGGCCAGATCCAGACCAGGGCGAATAGGCGCGCCGTAACGCACCTCGCCGGTCACCGGATGAACGAACGGCAGGGCGCCGGGCGTGCCAGCCGCCACCGGGCGGATGCCGTAGGCGAAGTTGCCGGTGTCGATCGCGCCGCGATCACCTTGCGGGCCAGTGTCGATGAGCACGTAATCACCGATGATCCGGTCGGAGCTGCGGCCGTTCCAGCGGACGTTGGCTTCCCAGTTGTCGGCGATGTGCCAGTTCAGCGCCACGGACACGTTGCGATCATCGATGCTGTCGATGTCCTGTGAGCCGTTGTCCCCCTGTACGCTGCCGTCACGGTCCCGTTTGACGCCGACGATGCGCGCCGCCAGGCGATCGGCGATCAGCGGTCCGGAAACGATCCCGTAGTACTCCTTGGTGTTGTAGTTCCCCATCAGTGCCCGCACCTCGCCTTCCCAGTCGTAGGTCGGCTTGTTGGTGATGTAGTTGATGGCGCCGCCGATGGCGTTGCGTCCGTACAGCGTCCCCTGCGGGCCGCGCAGCACCTCGATACGCTCCACGTCATACAGACCGTTCTCTGTGGACGCGATGCCGAAGTCCTCCGAGTAGACACCGTTGTAGTAGGTGGCGACCCCCGGATCGCCGCCGATGGCGCGAAAGTTACGCCCCACGCCGCGGATGCGGATGTCGTAGCTGTCGCGGGTGGTGGCCGGGATGAAATTCGCCAGGTCGTCCGGACCCTGCAGCCCGAAGTCCTCGATCATGTCCTGACCGAGCGCGGTGATGGAAATGGATGTGTCCGATACCGTGGCTTCCCGCTTCTCCGCTGTGACCACGACTTCCTCGATCCGGCGTCCCGTGCGGTTCTCTGCAGCGTGCGCAGACACCGCCAGCGCCATGCCCGCGCACGCGAGCATGAGCCAACCCCGATGGTTCATGAGATCCCCTCCCTGAAGACTGACTACGCCGGCAGTTGGGCCGGCACGGGCCCGGTGTGCGCCCCTCAACGCTTGGACACCGGGCCTCGAAGAATCCTATGGGATTTTTTTTTCGGCCACAATGAAAAAACCGGAGCCGCGGTCCGCGTTCGTACCCGGGCGTCGAGAAAGGTGGGAGCCCTCACTGCTACACGGTCGCAGCGCAATCGGAAAGGCGAGTGGAACCGTCAAGCTTCCCCGGAGCGGGAGTCGCCATGCTCGGCGTAACGGTTCAGCCGATTGTACAGAGTCTTCAGGCTGATGCCGAGCACCTCCGCGGTGCGCTTCTTGTCGCCATGGTTGGCATCAAGCGTGGCGAAAATCAGCCGCCGCTCGGAGTCGTCCAGAGACGATCCCACCGACACCCTCAGGTACTCGCCCTGGTCAATGCCCTGGCCGTGCAAGGGCGGCAGCTCGTCCAGGGTGATCGTGGAGTCGCCGACGATGTAGGCGCGCTCGACGACGCTGCGCAATTCCCGGACGTTGCCTGGCCATGCATAGCCGACGAGCGCGTCTTCCACCTCCGGGGCGAACATGGTGTCGGTGCCGTTCTGCTCGTTCAGCTCGTGCAGGAAGATCCTCGCCAGACCGACGATGTCGTCCCCCCGTTCCTTGAGCGGCGGCAGCCACAGCGAGAACTGCGCGATCCGGTAGAACAGATCCTGGCGCAGCACGCCCTCGGCGATGGCTTCCCCGGTGTCGCGGTTGGAGGCGGCCACGATGCGAACTCGAGACTCGATGTCCTTCTCGCCGCCCACGCGCTGGAACCGCGACGTCTCCAGCACGCGCAGCAGCTTCACCTGGGCCGACGCCGGCATCTCGGTGATCTCGTCGAGGAACATGGTGCCCCCTGACGCCCGCTCGAATACCCCGCGGTGGGTACGCTCGGCGCCGCTGAAGCTGCCACGCTCGTGGCCGAACAGCTCGCTCTCGATCAGCTCTCCGGGAATCGCACCGCAATTGATGGCCAGGAACGGCCCCTCCGCCAGGTTCGAGGCCATGTGGATGGTCTGCGCCACCAGTTCCTTGCCGGTGCCGCTCTCGCCGCTCACCAGCACCGACGCCTGGGTGGGCGCCACCTTGCGGATGAGCCGGTAGAGCCGCTGCATGGAGCGGGCGCTGCCTCTGAGCAACCCGCATTGATCCAGCGGCACCCCGCTCGGGTCCGACGGCGCATCGCTGCGGGCACGGGAGACCTCGGCCTGAACGTCCTCGAGAATCTCCGCCAGGAACGCCAGATCCAAAGGCTTGGCCAGGAACAGCGCGCCCGCCCGGGCGACCCGTTCCCGCAGGTGCTCCGAATGCTCACGGCTACCGGTGACGATGATCTCGTTGGCACCGGACACGGCTTCCGCCGCGAGCAGCTCCATGATGCCGTCGGGCTCTTCATCGCAGCAGGCGAAGATCAGCGCCGGACGGCCGGACAGCTCCCGTTCAAACCCCGGGCCGACTCCACCACCTGACATTCGAATCCGGACTTCTTCGGCGAGCCGGCGGATGTCGCCGGCCACGGCCTTGTCCCGTTCCAACAGGACTACGAGGGCGTCGTTCATGCGATCCTCCAGCCACCATGCTAAAGCGGTCGCCGGGGTCATTCCATTGACGAAGCGCAAGTGCCCGCGGCAATCGCAGCGCGCGATGTGAGCAGAACCGTGGACGTTCGTTACTTCTGGTAGAACATCGGCACCACCGCAGCAGGCTCGACGACCTGGAAGGCGAGGCTTTCTTCGATGTACAGGCGCACCTGTTCGGCGTCGTGGTCGAGATAACCGATGGAGAAGTCGGCGCCCAGGGTGAGCTGAAAGTCGCCGCCCCGCTGACTCACGACCAGGCTGCCGTCCAGCGCCGGCGCCCAGACCAGCGGCCCATCGACGAAGGAGCGCAGATGGTCGATTACCGGGTAGCCGCCGGTGTGGGTGGTGCCGGTGACGCCCTCGTAGCAAGCGGGCCCCAAGGCCACCGCGTAAGGACCCTCGATGCCGCGGAGGCGAAGCTTGGCCATGGCCTCCACCACCTTGTCCGGAAAGCGCTGGTAGTCGAAGTCGGGCCTCCATCATCACCGCCTCGTCGGCGCCTTCCACCATGCCGGGGCTGCCGATCTCGGCGAAGCCGTGGAACATGAAAGCGTCCTCGGCCAGCGCCGCAGACCGTGCCGCTTCGGAGACGCTGTCGAGATCAGGGTCCTCGGCGCCGCGGGAGATGGCGTCGAGCTCCGCCCGGGACACCTCGAACGGCACGCGCAGCTCCACCATTGGACGCACCTGCCGGACCCTCACGGCGGCACCTTGCATCAGCTTGTTGCGGGGCTCCGCCACCCGGCCGAGGCTCACGGCGCTGGACTGCCATCCCAAGGGCCCCTTCACGTCCACCAGCTTTCGCCCCGCCAGCGCCGTGGTCAGCATGAACTTCGCCTCCTGCTCGATATGCTCCCAGCCGAGCGCGGAGATGGGCGCGAGCTCTCTATGCAGATGATTCATCGTCCGAGTCCTTATCCAGGGGATGTGCGCGGGGCGGTCCGGCCGAGGTTGCCGAGGCCGAGGGAGCCGTCCCCCGTGCGTCTCGGCGGCCTCCTCCACGTCCACCACCGGACCGCTGGTGAACAGATAGGTCCGAAGCTGCTGGTCGAACACCGGGATGATTGCGCCGGAGCCACTCGAGCACCATGGCCGCGTGCTCGATCTCCTCGTCCCGGTTGTGGGCCAGGATCTCCTTGAGTGCCTGATCGTCGGTGGCATCCACCCGCTGCTGATACCAGTCCACGGCCTCCAGCTCCTCCATCAGCGAAGTCAGCGCCCGATGCAGATCGCGGGTCGCTTCGCTGAGATCCTCGTGGCGTTCGTGATAGGCCTCCGATGTCACGTCGTGGTTCCCCCGTGATCGTCCCGGTGACTGATGCGGTGTTGTCGCGGGCGGACCCACGTCGCGCCCCCGGATCGTGGATGTTGCACCCGATCCGCCCGATCATTCCATGGTAAAGCCGATTTTCACCGTGATCTGCCAATGAGCGATGGCGTCGTCCTCGATGTGCCCGCGGATCTCCGACACTTCGAACCAGCGCATGTGGCGTACGCTGCCGGCTGCCTTTGCCACAGCCTTGCGCCACGGCGTCTTCCATGCTCTGCGTGGACGAACCGACGATCTCGGTGGTCTTGTAGATGTTCTCCATTGGCTGCTCCCTCTGCCATGACTGGATGGCGGTGACGATCACCGGACTCTCACCGGCGGACGAGCAAGAATCGTGCACAGGTCATTCAGGACCAGGCTCAGGACGGCCCACAGGCCGGGTGGACGGCGGACGTGGGACCGCGCTGCCGTTGCTTCACAGGCTGTAGCGATTACAACGCCGTTGTCGGAATTTCAGCTAGCTCTTTGAATTCCATAGGAAATGGCCGTAGACCGACGCCGGATGCTCTGGCACACCGGGTGCATGGGTCCCACGTCAGGCTCCTGCCCGGAGGCGCTCCGGGGCCGTCCGTGAGGTCGCACATGAATACCTACAGCCCCGAACAAGCCACGCCTATCAGCAACATCGTCGAGGCGGATCTGCACCACGGCAATGGCGAGCTTCTGGGCGTTGTCGACGAGCTGCTGGTGAACCTGCGAACCGGTCGGATCGAATATGTTCTCGCTACCGGCCTGCAAGGGTCAGCGTCTGCGGTTCCCCTGGAGCGCCATTACCGTCGAGCGAGGGACGCTTCGTGCTGCGCCAGGACGCACCTCGACTCATCGTCGACCACTCCGGCAGCGAGAACGCGAGCCACGGCGACTGACGGGGGGATAGCGCCGGTTCCGGACAGCGCCTGGATCGGGCACACGCCGAACTCACGGCGCGCTCGCACGCTGATATGATCGCTCGATGCGAAGCGTCGGTGCGATCTTCTGGAAGGGGCTCGGCACCCTGGTGCCCCTCACGGTGACGGTTTACGCGCTCTATTGGGCGGTGGTGAGCGTCGAACGCCTGCTGCGCCCCATGGTACCCGGCGGCTGGTACTTCCCGGGCAGCGGTCTGCTGCTCGCGGTGGCGCTGATCGGCGCCGTTCGGCGTGCTCATGCACCTGTTCCTGTTCGAGCGCCTGGTGGCGCTGGGCTCCGGGGTGCTGAACCGGATTCCGGTGGTGAAGAGCGTCTACAGCGCGCTGCAGGACTTCTTCGGCTACCTGGGCCACCGCTCCACCGGCGATCTGTCGCGAGTGGTGCTGGTGACCCTGGAAAAAGACTGTCGCCTGGTGGGATTCGTCACCAATCCACGCTTCTCCCTGCCCAGCCGTAATTCGGACGATGCCGAGCTGGTCTGCGTGTACCTGCCCATGAGCTATCAGATCGGCGGATTCATGGTGTTGTTGCCGGCGAGCCGCCTGGAGCCTCTGGACATCTCCGCCGAGGATGCCATGCGCCTCGTGCTGACGGCCGGCGTGCGCTCGGTGCAACCGAATACCCCGGCGCGCTCGCGCCGAGTCCGCAGCTGACCCGCGCACCGGCCACCCACGGTGGGCTGAGGGCGCGCGCGTTTCGACTTGGCGTCAACCGAAATCCTGGCGCTTCAGCCAGGGAATCATCCGCTCGAACGCCAGCTCGATCTGCTCGATCGAGGTGGAGTAGCTGATCCTGAGCGCATTGGTCATGGCGTCGCCGAAGGTGTCGCCGGCGATCGTGCACACGCCGATCTCGCGCAGCATCCGCAGCGCGACGTTGGAGCCGTTCACGCCTTCGGGCAGCGACGGAAACATGTAGAAGGCCCCTTCCGGCATGTACCCGGTCAGATGAGGCGCGCTCTCCACCAACTCCACCAGACGATTGCGGCGCCGCGTGTACTCGGCCAGCATCTCGTCGATGAACTGCCGGCCCCCGCGCAGCGCCGCCACGCCCGCCCACTGACAGGGCGTGTTCGCCACGGTGGTGGTGAACATGTGATAGCGGCGGAGCTTCTTGATGGCGCCCTGGCTCGAGATCAGCCAGCCGATGCGCATGCCGGCCATGCTGAAGGTCTTCGAGAAGCTGGAGATCACCATCACGTGGTCGAGGTCGCTGCAGCACGACAGCACGCTCGGATACTCGTTGCCGTCGTAGACCAGATGGTCGTAGACCTCGTCGCTGATGACGGCGATACCTCGGTAGGCGCACTCCTCGACGATGGCTTCTATGGTCGCCCGCGGATACAGCGTACCGGTCGGGTTGCTCGGCGAGTTGAGCACTACGCCGAAGGTGTTGAAGTCCATGGCGTCGATGACTTCCTGAGGATCGAGCTGATAGCCGTTGTCGGGACGCAGCGGAATCGGTTTCACCGTGCCGCCGTTCATGCGGATCAGCGGAGCGTACAGCATGAACGAAGGATCGGGACGATGAACTCCCGGCCCGGCGCCGAGGTGGCCGTCAGTGCCAGGTACACGGCCTCGGTGGCGCCGGTGGTGACGATGACGTTCTCCGGCTGCAGCGGCCGCTGATAGCGATCTCCGTAGTACTCGGCCAACGCCTCGAGCAGCTCGGGCAGGCCGGCGTCCATGGTGTAACCGGTCTGACCAGCCTGCAGCGCCTCCACCGCTGCGTTCACCACGTGGGCCGGCGCGGGCATGTCCGGCTGGCCGATGGACAGGTGAATGACGTCCTTCATGGTGGCCGCCAGATTCACCATCTTGCGGATGCCCGGCACCGGCATGGCCATGAGGGCCGGGTTCCAGATGGGATCCTCGGACTCGTAGAAGTCGATGTCGAGGGGGCTCACTGCCATGGGTCGCTCCGTCAGCGGATGTCGAATGCGTCTGGCCGCTTATCGAGCAGCGGAACGGCCTGCTGGTAGGCGTGCCCGGCACGCAGCACCAGCTCGTCGCGGAACCGGCCGCCGACGATCTGCAGACCGATCGGCAGGCCGTCGTCCGAGAATCCGCACGGCACCGACAGCGCCGGCTGCCCGGTCATGTTGAACGGATAGGTGAAGGGGGTCCAGCTCGGCCAGCGGGTGCTGTGCCAGTCCTCCGGCACCTCGCGCCCTGCGGTGAACGCCGTGATGGGCAAGGTCGGCGTGACCAGCAGGTCGTAGCGCTCGTGGAACAGCGCCATCCGCTCGCTGAGGGCAAGCCGCTCATTGACCGCGCCAAGATAGTCGAGCATGGAACGCTGGGCTCGCCTTCTCGGCCACCCGGACCAGCTGAGGGTCCATCAGCGCCCGCTTCTTCGGCCCGATGTCGCGCAGGGCGTTGGCGGCGCCGCCGTAGAACAGATGACCGAACGCGGCCAGGGGATCGGCGAAGCCGGGGTCGGTCTCGGTAACCCGCGCCCCGAGATCCTCCAGTACCTTCACCGCCCGCGCCACCGCTTGCGCCACGTCCGGCGCTGCACGTCCACGTAGCCGAGGGTCGGCGAGTAGGCGATGCGCAGCCCCTCGATACCGCCGTCGAGGGCCGCCAGGTAGTCGACGCCCCGCCGCGGCGCCGCGGCGGAATCCCGCGGGTCGCGCTCGGTCAGCACGTTCATGAGCAACGCGCAGTCCGGCACCGTCCAGCCCATGGGCCCGGCGTGGGCCAGCGTGCCGAACGGGCTGCCCGGCCAGTGGGGCACCTCTCCGAAGGTCGGCTTGTGGCCCACCACCCCGCAGAACCCGGCGGGTATGCGGATGGACCCCCCGGCGTCGGTGCCGAGCGCCAGCGGCGCCCATGCCGAGGGCCACCGCCGCACCGCTGCCGCCGCTCGAACCCCCCGGCGTCTTCTGGAAGTTCCAGGGATTGCGGCTGACGCCCGTGCAGCGGACTGTCGGTGACGCCCTTCCAGCCGAATTCGGGGGTGGTGGTCTTGCCCAGGGGAACGTAGCCGTGCCGTTCCAGGCTGCGGGTGGCGGAAGAGTCCTTGCCGAGCGTGGGCTGTGGATCCACGACTCGCGACCCTTTCACCGTCGGCCACATGGGCGTGAAGAAAACGTCCTTCACCGCCACCGGAACGCCGTCGAGCCGGCCCTTCGGCGCACCGTCCGCGTAGCGCCGCTCCGAGGCCGCCGCCAGCTCCAGGGTGGTGTCGGAGTCCACCAGACAGTAGGCGTTGACCTCTCCGTTCAGCCGCTCGATCTGCCCGAGCATCGCCCGGCTTACTTCCACCGGGGAGAGCGTCGCGCGAGGCGAACGCGTCCAGCATCTCGACGGCGGTCAAGCTCAACAGCTCGTTCGACTTCTTCGACATCGCTCCTGGGACCGCACAGTGGGACGGTAGTTTCCGGCGCAGAGACCGTACCGGTACAGCCGGCGGAAGGCAAATCCCGGCAACGTCAGCGGCGCTGCGACAACCGCGCTTCCATGCGCACGGCGTCTTCGCCCTCGGCATAGTAGTCGGCCAGACGGCCCCTGGTCTCGAATCCGCGCCGCTGGTAAAAATCGAGCAGCGCCGGATCGTCGCGGGACTCCAGCACCAGCCACTCTGCACCGCCCTCGTCCGCCTCTTCCACCGCTGCCGTGAGCAACGCGCTGCCCACGCCCTGCTGCTGCCAGCGCGGATCGGACGCCAGGTTGTAGACCCGCCAGGTACGGCGGAACGGCCAGAGAATCAGATAGCCGGCCACGGCACCGTCGATCTCCAGCACGCGCACCCGCTGAAAGCCGGAACTGAGGGCTCGGCGCAGAGAGGCCGGCGAGCTACGGCGCGAGGGCTCGAACGCCTCGGTCTCGATGCGCTGGATGGCCTCGAAGTCGCCCGGCTGCGCAGCCCTGATGTGTCGGCGCAGCGCCACGGGGTCAGAGTCGTCCGGCCATGGAGGTCACGCCGCCGGACCCGCGTCATGGCCACGGATCACCTCGAGAAAATGTGCACCGTAGCGTTCGAGCTTGGCTGCCCCGACCCCGGACACCCGGAGCATCTGCTCGGCGCTGCGTGGCCGCAACGCCACCATGCCCCAGAGCGTACTGTCGTGGAAGATCACGAACGGCGGCACGCCCTGATCGTCGGCCAGGGTGCGGCGGGCAGCCCGTAGCGCCTCCCACAATGCCTGATCCGCCTCACCCATGGGCTCGCCGTCGCCGCCCGCTGCGGGTACGGGCGCGCGCGATGGCGGCGCGCGCCGGACTTCCTCGCGCAGCGGCAGGGCAACTTCGCCTCTGAGCAGAGCGCGGCTGGAGCCGGTCAGCCGCAGCGCGCCGTAGCGCTCGGGATCGGCGAGCAGATAGCCCTGCACCATGAGCTGGCGTACCACCGACCGCCACTGCACCACGGACAGATCGGCGCCGATGCCGAACGTACTCTGCCGATCGTGCCGGTGTTGGCGCACCCTCGCCGTGTCGGCGCCGCGCAGCACGTCGACGACGTGGCCTGCGCCGAAGCGCTGGCCGGTGCGGTAAACGCAGGACAGCAGCTTCTGGCCTGCCACTGTGCCGTCCCAGGTCGCCGGCGGCGCCAGGCAGTCGTCGCAGTTGCCGCAATGGCCGGGATGGGCCTCGCCGAAGTAGCCGAGCAGCGCGGCCCGGCGGCAGCCGGTGACCTCGCACCAGCCGAGCAGCGCGTCGAGCTTCTGCCTGCTCGACGCGCTTGTGAGCTTCGTCGGCCTCGGACTTCGCCACCATCTGCGACAGCCGCACCACGTCCTGCAGGCCGTAGACCATCCAGGCTTCCGCCGGCGCGCCGTCGCGGCCCGCCCTGCCCGTCTCCTGATAGTAGGCCTCGACGCTCTTCGGCAGGTCGAGATGGGCGACGAAGCGCACGTCCGGTTTGTCGATGCCCATGCCGAAGGCGATCGTCGCCACCATGACGACCGCCTCGTCCCGGAGAAACCGCGTCTGGTGCTCGCTGCGCACCTCGGCGGGCAGACCGGCGTGGTAGGGCAGCGCGTCGACAGCCCTGCCCGGTCAGCCAGTCCGCCACCTCCTCGACGCTGCGCCGCGACAGGCAGTAGACGATGCCGGCCTCGCCGCGATGGCCGGCTCAGAAACTGCCGGAGCTGAGCTTCGGCGTTGTGCTTGGTCTTCCACCGAGTAGCGGATGTTCGGCCGGTCGAAGCCCTCGACGAAGCGCTCCGGGTCGTCCAGGGCCAGGCGGCGGACGATGTCCTCGCGGGTCCGCGGGTCGGCGGTGGCGGTGAGCGCGATGCGCGGCACGCCGGGGAAGCGCTCGCTGCAGCGCGATGCAGCGCCAGGTAGTCCTGGCCGGAAGTCGTGGCCCCAGGCCGAAACGCAGTGCGCCTCGTCGATGGCGATGAGCGACACGCGGCAACGGCACGAGAAACGCCAGGGTCTCCTGTTGGAGGATCCGCTCCGGCGCCACGTACAGCAGCGCCAGCTCGCCGGCTTCGATCTGCCGGCACACTTCGCGCCCGCTCGGCCGGCCCCTGGGTGGAATTGAGGTAGGCGGCCGTCACTCCCAGCTGCCGCAGGGCATTCACCTGATCGTGCATCAGCGCGATGAGCGGCGATACGACGATGCCGACGCCGCCACGCAGCAGCGCAGGCAGCTGATAGCACAGGGACTTGCCGCCGCCGGTGGGCATCAGCACCAGACAGTCCCGGCCCTGCCAGGCGGCGGTGACGATGTCTTCCTGGCGGCCGCGGAACTCGTCGTAGCCGTAGACCTGGCGCAGAAGCTGCCGGGGCGACGTCGCTGCGGGCGATGTGACTGGATGAACGGCTGGAGGCGCAGTTGTGGACATGAAAACCGGTGGGTCAGCGGGCTGCTCAGTGTGCCAGATGGGCCCGAGCCATTTCCAACGAGACATGAGCCTGAAGGGAGGGTTGCCGGCGCGAGATGAGCCTGAGCGGCCCGGTATCGGGGCCAATTCCGCAGTTTCAACACTCCCACCGATTCGCCGCTGGTGTGGTGCCATGTCAGAACTCGAAGCCAGCCCGCAGCAAGCGAACCGGCCGTTGAGCTGGCGGGGGCAGCGAAAGCCATCGACGAGCCCGAGCCGGGTCAGGATGGCGATTCGAAGTGTTCCTGGCCACGCCGGCGGCGCACCCAGTTGAGCGTGCGGAGCACGCCCGGCCGTCTGACCAGCCAGCGTTCGAGGCGATACTTGCCTGGAAAGTTGAGCAGGAGCAGGCCGATCAGCAGGGTCAGCAGCCCCTGGCCCGGGGTCACCAGCATGACCAGCCCGAGCAAGCACCAGGATCGCGCCGAGAAGGTTCTTCAGAACGGTCAGCAGCCCCACCAGCGCCGGGTTCTGCACCGGCGGCTTCCAGGCGCTGCGTTCGGGGCGCGAGAAGTAGTCGCACGGCAGCCGGCCCACCACCCAGGGCACCGCCACCGCGGCGATGATCAACGCCACCACCGACAGAATCATTCCCCAGAACAGCAGGGATTCGGCCCATCCGGGTACATTCATCCCGCGCATGCTACTGCGCGGCGACCTGTCGTTGCCTTCAGATTCGTCAATCGGGACAATGCGGCTCGAGTACCCACTGTTTTTCGCACGCGCAACCGGCGTGCAGATCGGAATGACGAGGCCCGGAATCGTGAGCGCCACTGAGCCGACGGCCGCCCGCTGCAAAACCTTCAGCCGGCGCGGGACTGTTGGCCGACGGCGAGCGGTTCGTCTGGCGCGACGACCCGGCGCGGCCGCGCTGGCAGCGCGGTGTGGTCGCCGCGGTCCGGCTGGTCTGGGCCGTGAGCCGGGACGTCACCGCCGGGCAGATCACCCTGCAGGCCATGAGCCTGGTCTACACCACCCTGCTTTCTCTGGTTCCACTCCTGGCCATCAGCTTTTCCATACTCAAAGGCTTCGGCGTCCATAATCAGATCGAGCCCTTCCTGCTGAGCGCTCTGGAGCCCCTGGGGGAACGCCGCGGAGAGGTGGTCTCCCGCATCGTCGGCTTCGTGGACAACGTTCAGGTGGGCGTGCTCGGCTCGGTGGGTTTCGTGCTGCTGTTCTACACGGTCGTCTCGCTGATGCAGAAGATCGAGCACGCTTTCAACGACGTCTGGCAGGTCACCGCCAAGCGCACGCTTGAGCGAGCGGTTCAAGGACTACCTGAGCGTCATCATCGTCGGCCCTGTTCTGGTCTTCGCGGCACTCGGCATCTCCGCCACGGTGATGTCGGATCCGCTGATGACGCGCATCGTCAGCATACAGCCGGTGGGTACCCTGGTGGCGCTGATGGGTCATCTGGTTCCCGTCGCCATGGTGACCTTGGCGTTCACGTTCATCTACACGTTCATTCCCAACACCCGGGTCCGGCTGACGCCGGCACTTACCGGAGCCCTGGTGGCCGGGCTTGCATGGAACGCAGCGGGCTGGCTGTTCGCCGCCTTCGTGGCGCAGGCCAGCAGTTATACGGCCATCTACTCCGGCTTCGCGACTCCGATCGTGTTCATGATCTGGCTGTACGTGGGCTGGCTGATTCTGCTGGTCGGCGCCAGCATCGCCTTCTATCGTCAGCATCCCGAGTACCTTGCGGGGCGTCAGCTCACCGGGCATCTGAGCGGCGCGGACCGGGAACGGATCGCCCTGCACTCCGTTTTCGAGATCGGCCGCCGGTTCTACGGAGGCGAGCCGGCGGCCAATGCGGAGACCCTGGGTGCGAAGCTGCTGATACCCGCCAACGCCGTCGAGCAGGTGCTGGAGCCGTTGCGCCGCCAGGGGCTGGTTGCGGCCACCGATGCGGACCCGCGCACCTGGCTGCCCGGTTGCCCGTGGGAGTCGGTCTCGGTGAACGAGGTGCTGGAGCGCACTCACCATGCGGCGCTGGGAGGCGGCTTCCCCTCCGCTCCGGCGTCGGCGATGATGCGGTCAGTGCCGTTCTGGATCGGCGCCGCGCCGTCGCTTGCCGAAACGTTCGCCGAGGTCTCGCTCAAGTCCTTCGTGCTGGGGGAACGGCCCTGCCGGCCGGCGCTATCCGAGAAATGCCCGCTCGAGCCCCTTCCTGACCAGCCGGTTGCCGGCGGTGAACGACTCGATGGTGGAAAGGTCGTAGGCGGCCCCGGTCATCACCGAGCGCGCCGCCAGCAGCCCGCTTCGCACCGCCGGGCCGATCCCTTCACACATGTCGCGAGTGGCAAGACCGGCCGCGTCCCCCACGACCAGGGCGTTGCCGAGGCGTGGGGGGTCGCTTCTGTCACGCAGAAAATAGCTGTAGCCGCCCGGCTGCTCCGGAGCCTCGCTCACCAGCCCTTCGCCCACCAGCCGCTCACTCAGCAGGTTCCAATGCCGGCGGATGTCGTCGCCCCGGCGCTTCAATTTGTCTGCCAGGCCGCCGACCCCGACGTTCAAGTAGCCGTCCGCCTTGGGCACGTACCAGGCGTAGCCGGGCAGACCCTTGTCGAGAAACCACAGGTGACACCTCTGGTCGCTCCAGTCGTATGGATACTCCCGCTCCAGGGTGACCGCCTGCAGGCCTTTGCCGCGGGGCTTAGCCGGGCGGAACAGCTCACGGTAGACCGGACAGCGGGTACCGCCGGCGCCGATCAGATAGCGGCAGCGGTAGGCCTCGTCGATGACGTAACCGTCGCCGTCGCCGCGCACCCGGCGCGCGTTGTGCTGCCGCACTTCCGCCCCGCAACGCTCGAGCAGCCACGCATCGAACTCGTAGCGGCGGATGGAGTGCTGGGGCGAGCGCAGCGGCACGTGGAATCCCTTTATGGCCACGTCGAGCACGTCGAAGGTGAGAAACCGGTGGGGGTAATCCTCCGGCTCGAGCTCCAGGTCGCGAAGCACCTCCGGCGTGATCCAGCCGGCACACAGTTTCTCCCGCGGGAAGGTTTCGCGATCGAGCAGCAGACAGTCGTGACCGTTTCGCACCAGATCCCAGGCCGCCGACGAGCCGGCCGGGCCGCCGCCCACCACGATGACTTCACGTTCTTCCACGCCCGCTCAGCTCCCCAGCTCGTCGATGCCTACCCGCATGTGATCGCGGGTCATAGGTAACGTGCGGCAATCGGGGCGGCGGAACAGCACCTGGTAGAGTTGAAGCTGGCCTTCCGTGAACGCGGCGATGGACCCTGACAGATAAAGACGCCACGCCCGCACGAATTCCTCGTCGAACATCTCCGCCACCCGATCGGCGTGGGCATCGAACCGGTCCCGCCAATGACGCAGGGTCTGGGCGTAGTGGGGCCGGAGGTTCTCCACGTCCACCACCGACAGGGCGGCCGGCTCGAAGATGTCCATCATCTCGCGCAGGGTGGGCGGATAGGCGCCAGGGAATATGTAGCTCTCGATCCACTCGTTCAGCGGCCGCGGCAGATCCTGACCGATGGAATGGATGAGCCCGCGGCCGTCGTCCTTCAGGCACCGGTCGATGGTATTGCCGAGAATCGGATAGTTGTCTAGGCCGACGTGCTCGAGCATGCCCACGGAGACGAAAACGTCATAGCTGCCAGAGGCGTTGCGGTAGTCGTCTTCCTGATATTCGATGTGGTCGCCGAGCCCCTCGCGGCGCGCGCGCTCCTGGGCGTAGGCCACCTGCTCCGCGGAGATGTTGTAAGAGCGGACCTTTACGCCGTAGTGCCGCACGAGGTAGCGGGCCAGCCCTCCCCAGCCGCTGCCCGCTTCGAGCACGGTCTCGCCGGGCCGCAATACGAGCTTACGGCAGACCAGCTCCAACTTCGCCGCCTGGGCCTGCTCCAGGGTCGCCGATGGCGTCGGATAGTAGGCGCACGTGTACTGGGTGTAGTCCTTGTCAAGCCAGAGCTCGTAGAAGTCGTTGCCGAGGTCGTAGTGCGAATGAATGTTGCGCCGCGACCCTTCCAGCGTGTTGGCGTGGGCCCTCTTGGTGACGAGCCTGCGCGCCAATCGGCGCCCCGGGCCGACCTTCTGATCCACTTTCATCAGTGCCTCGTAGAGGCACTCGAGGATGGGCACCAGATCGCCCGGCACCGACAGCCGCCCCGCCGAGTACAGCTCTCCGAACGTGCGCGTGGGTTTGTACAGCAGCCGATACAGAGCGCCGCGATCGTTCAACCGCACGCTCATGTCGGGACGACGCTGGGTGCCGCTGGCCGCCACCCATTGGCCATCCCACAGCTCGATCGCCACCGGTGGCCGGCCCAGCACGTCGAGCAATCGCGTCAACAGCCACTTCTCCGCCTCGGTGGGGACGCTCGAGTCCGTCCGGGGCTGATCGAGTGTGCCGTTTCTGGTCAGCTCCTCCTGCGAATCGCTCACCGGACTTCCTCCTGATTCTCTACCCGGGCGCAATGATACCCAGCGACGGTCCTACTTCTCAAAGCCCTTCACGCGGTCTGGCGCGGTCAGGCGCGGCTGGCATGCCCAACCAGCTCGCCCCGCTCCCGGAGATCGAGCATCGTCATCCCGGCTGCTCCAGCGCTTCCTCTGACATTTCCCGCAGCAAGAGCCACGCCACCAGAGCTCGCGCGTACCTGCGGCCACGTCACGATAGCGCAATTGTGACTGGCATTGCCCCCGCGGTCAGGCAACCAGGCGCCCCGGCTCATCCGCTACGTCCTGAGCCGTATCCGGGGCTTTGCGACCAGGCCGCCGCGCGGGTGGCGGCGTCTGGTCAGGGAGCGCGCGCCAGGCCATGGTCTCACCGCCCAGGTAGCGCATGGCCTTGAGCGTCTCGAGCGCCCACGGCCGCCCCTTCAGGGCACCACGCACCAGCATCACGGGATAGACGATCATGGTCAGGAAGACCATGAACCACCACAGATATTCCATTTTGCCTCTCCATCGCCAGACAGCAGCATCCGGCGGCCGGAATCCGGCACGCCATTGCCAGCGCACGTTCCGCGAAAGGTGAAGCCGGAAAGAAGAAGATGCTCCTGGAACTGCGTATTACGGGGGAGCCTTCAACGTCTCACCGGCGTTGCACCGGTGAGCGAACCAAATGCAACGGAGCTCAGCGCCCTGCGAAATCGCCGCGGGACCGCTGGGCGGCCACGGTATGTCGGTGCCATTGGTTCATGGACGCGCACCCTACCGGAATCGGCGAATATGTCAAGCGCGACCACGGAAACACGCCGCTCGACGTGCCCGGGTGCCGACTTGTGACGGAGGCGTGAGGTGACCCACCTCACCCGCAGATCAGGACTCCCTCCACGCCTCGAGCTGCCGGTAGCGGCGCAGGTGCCGCAGTGCGGTCACCTCATCGCCGCGAATCTCGAAGATCCGGCACAGGTTGTAGTGGGCGTCCGGCACCTCGTCTGCGCGCCGATACCACGTCATGGCCGCCTCGAAGTCTTCCACCTCGTCGAACGACGTGCCCAGGTTGAACATGGCGAGCTGATGGTCCGGTGCCCGCTCCAGTGCCAGGCGGTATTGACGGCGCGCCGCGTCGAGACTTCCCTCCATCTGCAGCAGCCGGCCGAGATTGACGTAGGCGTCCACGTTGTCCGGATCCAGGGCGAGGGCGCGGTCGTAGGCCTCGGCGGCCCGCTGCGGGTCCACGTCCTCGAGATCGACACCGAGGTTGTAGAAGTCGTCGCTCTGGAGGGATTCGCCTTGCGCTCTGAACCGCCGGCAGCGCAGCTCAGCTACCTCTCCGGCCAGCTCGCGAGTGGAGAAATCGAGATGGCCCTGGCCGGACTGGGCGTCCCACAACGCCGCCTCGTCACCGACCACGACGGTGCCGCCCTCGGCCCGGATGCGCAGCGACGCCAGAGACCGGGCATCACCGAGCTCCTGGCGCAGCTTGCGCAGCGCCGCCAGCGCCCGGCGGGCGGGGACCCGCGCCTGGCGCAGACCTCGCGCGGTGCGCAGCAGCACCACGTCGTGGAAATCGAATCGGAAGTCGCCGCGCGCACCACGGCCGGGGAACAGCACGCCGTAGTGCACATACCGCCGAACCTGGGGCGTGGTGAGCCCCACGAGGGCGGCCACCTCCCGGGTGCTGTAGCCGATCATCCGCTCTTGCGTTTGCCGGTCCTCCTGGTGGCGGGCGCCTTCTTCGGCGCCCGCCCCGCTGGTCTAGGTGCCTTGGCCGCGGGCTTGCCTTCCGCCCGCGCCCCGCCTGCCTTGGATCTACCGCCCACGGAGGCCTTGAGCGCCTCCATGAGGTCGATGATCTTGGCCTCCGGCTCGGCCTCCTGCGGCATGGAGACTTCCTTGCCTTCCACCTTTTCGGCGATCGCCTCTTCGAACCGCGCCCGCACCTCGTCCTCGTACTTCTCCGGTTCGAAGGCCTCGTTCACCCGCTGATCGATGATTCGGATCGCAAGATCCAGCTCGGCGTCGGCCACCTCGGTGTGGTCGAGGGGCACGTCGTCGAACGTTCGCAGCTCGTCCGCGTGTTTGAGCTGTTCCATCACCAGCCCGTCGTTCATGGGCCTGAGCAGCACCAGATAGCTCTTGCCGCGGGCTGCGTACTTGGCAAGCGCCGCTCGCCCCGTCTGTTTCAGAGCCGCTTTGAGCAGGTGGTAGGAACGCGCGGCCCCCTTGTCGGGCCCCAGGTAATAGACCTTGTCGATGTAGATGCGCTCGACCTGATCCAGCGGCACGAACTCCTGGATGTCGATTTCGTTGGTGGCGGTGGCCTGCAGGGCCTTCAGCTCGTCCTTCTCGAACAGCACGAACTGGCCCTTGGCGAACTCGTAGCCCTGGATCAGGTCGTCGCGGCCCACGGGCTCGCCGTCGCCGGCGCGCACGTACTGCTGCTTCACCCGGGCGCCGTCGGAGGTGAGGTAATTGAAGTGGATGGACTTCGTGGTATCGACGGTGGAGTAGAGCTTGACCGGGATGGACACCAATCCGAAGGAAATGGTGCCGGTAGCCATTGCACGCGCCGCCATGATGCGCTCCCCTTGTGGGCGTTTTCCTGGGAATATAGCTCACCATCCCGGATGCCGACAACACGGCGGCGCGGGCCCTCGCGCGCAGCCGGACGCAGCTCGAAAACAAGTATGCCCAAGCAGAAGCCATCCGACGAGGCCGATTTTCCGCTCGGTGCCTATCGGCGCAAGCGCCGTGCCGGGGCCACGCCGGAGCCGTTCGGCGGCGCCGACAGCGGTGATCCGGGGCGGCCTCTGTTCGTGGTTCAGCAGCATGCGGCCCGCGCCCTGCATTTCGATCTGCGCCTCGAGCTCGACGGTGTGCTGAAATCCTGGGCCGTGCCGAAGGGACCTTCCGCCGATCCCGCCGACAAGCGCTTTGCTCGCCTGGTGGAGGATCATCCGCTCGAGTACGCGGACTTCGAAGGCCGTATCCCCGATGGCAACTACGGAGCGGGATGGGTCATCGTCTGGGACCGCGGCACCTACCGGCCATTGAACGATCTCCGCGCCGGTCTGACGTCCGGCAAGCTGCTTTTCGAGCTGGAAGGGTTCAAGCTCCATGGTCGCTGGACCCTGGTGCGGATGAAGTCCGATGCCGACTGGCTGCTGATCAAGGAACAGGATGCGGCAGCCGGAGACCCTGGTGCGCCGTTCCCCGCCGACTCGGTGCTTTCCGGCCTGACCGTCGCGGAACTGCCGAAACGCTCGGCGATTGCCCGCCGGTTCGCCGCCCGCATCGCCCGCCGGAAAGACGCTCCGGCCCTGCACGGCCTCTTGGAGCCGCGGCCCATGCTGGCCACCGCGGGCGCGCCCTTCGACCGAACGGGCTGGCTGTTCGAGCTCAAGTACGACGGCTACCGGATGATGGCCAGCCGGTCGGGCGACGAGGTCGTGCTGCTGTCGCGCACCGGCCAGCCCCTCACCCGGGCATTTCCCGACATTGTCAGGGCGGTGGCGAGCCTGCCCCACGACGGTCTCGTGCTGGACGGAGAAGTTGTGGTGCACGACGCCGCCGGCCGCCCCGCCTTCGGGCTGCTGCAGCAGCGCGCCGGCCTCTCGGGCGCTCTGGAGATCGCCCGGGCAGCCCGACACCTTCCCGCGGTCTTCTACGTATTCGACCTGATCGCCGCCACGGGCAGGGACCTCAGGCCCCTGCCGCTGACCGCTCGCAAGCAACTGCTTCGGAGCGCGCTGCCGAGCACCGGCCCGCTCCGCTACTCCGAGCACGTGCTCAACCAGGGCCTGGCAACCTTCGAGTCGGCGAAGCGCCTCGGCCTCGAAGGCATCGTCGGCAAGCGTGCGGACAGCCCCTACCGCTCTGGCCGTTCCGGCGACTGGATCAAGGTGCGCACGCAGAAGACCGGCGACTTCGTCGTGGTCGGCTGGGCAGCGAGCCGATCCCACCCGAGCGACGTCGGCGCATTGGCGCTGGCCGAGTACCGTGCCGGAGAGCTCTGCTACGTCGGTCGGGTGGGTTCCGGGTTGAAGGCCGCCGACCGCAGGGAAATTCAGGCCCTGCTCGGCGGGATGCCGGCGGGCGACGCGATCGGTGCTGACAAGAACGTGCACTGGGTGGCGCCACGGCTGGTCTGCGAAGTGGCATTCCGCGAGTACACGGGCCAGGGCCATCTCCGCCAGTCGGTGTTCGTGCGCCTGCGCGATGACAAGCTACCCGAGGAGTGCGCGGGCCACTTCGACGCGCCCGCTCCGGCACGCATTGCGGGGCCGCACAGCGACGCGGGCGGAGTCGCCGCGGACCAGCCCCCTGATCCCGGCAACGTGGCCATCAGCAATCCAGACAAGCTGTTCTTCCCGGAGAAACTGCTCACCAAGGCGGATCTGGTGAGCTACTACCGCCGCATCTCGCCGTGGATGCTCCCCTACCTCGCCGATCGGCCCCTGGTGCTCACGCGCTTCCCCGACGGCATTCACGGCAAGCGCTTCTATCAGCGCGATGCACCGGATTTCGTGCCTGACTGGATCGAGCGTCACGTGCTGTGGAGCGAGAGCGCCGAGCGTGAGGTGCACTACTTCGTTGCCAACGACGCCGCTTCGCTGGCGTACCTGGCCAATCTCGGCACCATTCCCATACACGCCTGGCATAGCCGCATCGCCGATCTCGAGCATCCCGACTGGTGCGTGCTGGACCTCGACCCCAAGGGCGCGCCGTTTCGCGATGTGGTGGCCGTGGCCCTGGCCGTGCGGGCGCTGAGCGAAGAGATCGGCCTGCCGGCCTTCCCCAAGACCAGCGGTGCCAGCGGGCTCCACGTGCTGCTTCCCCTCGGTGGCCAACTCACCCACGACCAGGCAAAGACCCTGGGAGAGCTGCTGGCGCGTATGGTGGTCGCCCGCTGTCCCGACATCGCCACCGTCACCCGCAGCGTCCGCCGCCGCGAAGGGAAGGTGTACGTGGACTACCTGCAGAACGGCCACGGCAAGCTGCTGGTGGCCCCCTTCAGCGCCCGCGCGGAGCCTGCGGCCTCGGTCTCCATGCCGCTGCGCTGGCACGAGGTGAACGGCCGGCTGTCAAACGATCGTTTCACCATCGAGAACGCCCTCCGGCGCATGAGCCGCCTCGGCCACGACCCCCTCGCCGACGTGCTGCACTTGAAGCCCGACCTCCCGGCGGCGCTGAACGCCCTGCTCTCTATGCGCACCCCGTCGTAGCAGCACTCTCATGTGGGAGCGGCTTTTGCCCTGTGGGAGCGGCCTCCCGGCCGCGATGCCGTGTGGGAGCGGCCTCCCGGCCGCGATGCCGTGTGGGAGCGGCCTCCCGGCCGCGATTCCGTGTGGGAGCGGCCTCCCGGCCGCGATGCCGCACCGGCCACCTCGAGTTCACAAGCGCCCATACGCCCCCAGAATTATCAGCGCCTCCACCGTCCAACGCCCGCGCCACTCCCAGAAAGCTGCTTCACTCGGCGGCTCGAACCGGATCGGCCAGCCGCCGTCGCCCTGCTGCGCGTCCATCAGGTCGTCGAGGTGAGCCTCGATCAGAGCCGGGTCGAAGTGCTCACCGACCGCCGAGACGGGGCTCGGCGCGTAGTGCAGCGGGGTCAGGCCGTAGCGGGCCACGGGCGTTTCCGACACGTAGAACGCAGCTCGCGAGAGGGCCTCGCGGCAGCGCGCCAGCATCTGCCGCCGGATGTCGCGCGCCGCCACCGTGGCCGCGAAGCGCATCAGGTAGAGCAGGCCGTGTGCCTCCTCAGTCACCGCCTCGGCCGCAGCATCCAGACAGACCGCTCTGGCGTGCTCGAACCAGGGATGACGAGCGCCGTGCCAGGCGAGCTCCGCCACCAGACCGAACGTCCAGGAAAGGTCAGGCTGCAGGGCGAACGGCCCCTGCCAATGCGCGGCCGCCGGATAAGCCAGCGCGCCGTCCAGCAGGGCTGGCACGGCGTCGTCGCCGACCCGGCGGAGGAAGTCGCAGCAGCCGTCGGCCACGGCCGGGGCGCGAATGCCGGCTTGCCGAAGCAGCTCTAGTGCGGTCAGGGTGTGGATCGGTTGGCTGTGCGGCGCACGCACGTCGGGCTCCAGCGCGTGACCAAAGCCCCCATCCGCGTTGCGGTAGCCTTCCAGCGCCGCCAGCACCCGTGATGCCGACGCACCGTCCATGCAGTGTTCCATGATCGCCCGATCCACCGGGCGGGCGTGCCCGTACACGAACCGGCGCGCGCCCGCCGACCGGTCCGCCGCCGCGAGATCTCGCACCTCGATGCCGGCGTGGCCGAACCGTTGCATCCCCATGGGCGTTTACCTCCTGCCGTTTTCATTCGTCGCGGTTCAGGCTAACCTATAAACACGACAGCCCATGTCCTATTCCGGATGCGCGTCGACCGCCTGCTTTCGCTGCTGGCACTGCTGCAGAATCGCCGCCGCATCACGGCGGCCGAAGCGGCCGCGCAGCTCGGCGTCTCCGTCCGCACCCTGCAGCGGGACGTCGACGTCCTGTCCGCTGCCGGTGTGCCCGTCTATACGCAACGGGGCCGCGGAGGGGGGATCAGGATCCACGAGCGCTACGCGGCCCGCCTGACCGCCCTGTCGGCCGGCGAATCGGCCGCGCTCGGTCTGGTGAGCACCCCGTCGGTGCTTGGCGAGCTGGGAGTAGAAAGGGACCACGCCTCCGCCCTCGAGAAAATCGCCGCCGCCGTTCCCGCCGTGCACCAGCTGCGCGCCCGCCAGGCCCGCCAGCGGCTGATGGTCGATACGGTGCCATGGTTCCACCACGCATCCGCCGCGGTCGAGCATCTGGACGTGCTGCGCCACGCCATCTGGTCGGACGCCGTGTGCCGCATTGACTACCAACGAGGCGACGGCGCACGCCGGCAGTACCGGGTCGACGCCTATGCCCTGGTGGCAAAAGTCGACGTCTGGTACCTGGTGGGCCGAACTCGCGACGGCATGCGGGTATTCCGGCTGTCGAGGATCCGCGACCTCACCGTCACCGATGCATGTTTCGCCCGCCGCGCGAATTTCGACCTGGGGCCGTTCTGGAAGCGCTGGTGCCGGCGTTTCGAAACCCGTCCGATCGCCCGTTACTGGGTCACCCTGTCCCTCAGCGCTGCGGGGCGGCGGATGCTGCTCGATCGCTATGGCGGCTGGCACGCGGGCGTGCTATCCGGCTGGGAAGCCGGCGTCGAACGGGACGAGGTGGCGCTGGACCTCGAGAACGAGGACGTCGCGGCGCGGGTGGTGTTCGAGCTGGGCGGTGAGGCGCAGGTGCTGGCGCCGGCGACTTTGAAGGAGTCGATACGGCGCCGGATAGAAGCGCTCATGGCAGCGGCCGACGGGCCCTGACCGGTTGAGCCGCGCGGAATTTCCGAGTGGTGGGCGCGGCTGGATTCGAACCAGCGACCTCTGCCGTGTGAAGACAGCGCTCTAACCAACTGAGCTACGCGCCCGAAGGGGTGGAGAAGATACCAGCCTGCCGCCGCCACCGGAAGAGGCCGAGCCGTGAGTGTCCGCCCGGCTTGCCGTAGACTCCCCCGGGCATGAGCAGCGAAGCCCACACATCCCCGGGTGGGGCCGCGGCCCCACCGGAGCTGATCGGCTGCCCGGACTGCGACCTGCTGGTTCGGGTGGCACCGCCGCGGCCCGGCCAGACCGCCCGCTGCCCCAGGTGCGCGCGGGCGCTGACCACCGGCGTGCACGACGGCTTCGTGCGCCCTCTCGCCTACGCTGTGACCGCGCTGACATTGATGATCGTCGCGTTGCTGATGCCGTTTCTCTCGGTCGACGCGGCGGGAATCGGCAACGCCATCACCCTGGCCTCCGCAGTCGCCTCGCTGGACGATTTCGGCGCGGACGGCATTGCCGTGGTGTTCACGGTGTTCGTGCTGCTGCTGCCCGGCTTGATGATGCTCGGATCCGCGGTGCTGACGGGGCTGCTGCTGGCGCGCCGCCGGATCGCCGTGCTGGTCCCCCTGGCCCGGATGCTGTTTCATCTGGATGCCTGGTGCATGGCCGACGTGTTCATCGTCGGCGTCATCGTCAGCATGGTGAAGCTCTCCACCCTGGCCCACGTGGTGGTGGGCGTGGCGTTCTGGGCGTACCTGGGGTTCGCCGTGTGCTTCCTGCTCGCGCTCACGAACCTGGACCGGCTGGCGGTCTGGTCGGCCATCGAAGCGCTCGAGGAGACGCCGTGACCACGGCCCGGCAACGTAATCTGGCGGTGTGTCACGTCTGCCTGGCCACCAGCCCCGGAACCAGCCGCCGGTGCCGCCGCTGCCGCGCAGTGGTGCACGTGCGGGCGCCGGCGAGCATCGAGCGCACGCTGGCGCTCAGCGTGACCGGCGCTCTGCTCTACCTGCCCGCGAACCTGCTTCCCATCATGACCACGATCCAGCTCGGCAAAATCCAGCAGAGCACCATCATCGGCGGCGTGGTCCACCTCTGGGAGCAAGGCTCCTATCCGGTTGCGCTGGTGATACTGGTGGCCAGCGTGCTGATCCCGCTCGGCAAGCTCGCAGCGCTGGGTCTGCTGTGCTGGACCGTGACCCGCGGCGACGCCGCGGCCCCCGTGGCGCCTACCGTGCTGTACCGGATCACAGAGCTGGTGGGCAAATGGTCCATGGTGGACGTATTCGTGGTGGCGGTGCTGGTGGCCCTGATTCAGATGGGGGGCGTGATGACGGTGCGTCCGGGCGCCGCGGCCCTCGCCTTCACCGGAGTGGTGGTGGTCACGATGCTGGCAGCCGACAGCTTCGATCCCCGCCTCATCTGGGATCGGCACCCTTACCAGCAGTCCCGCCACCAACCACACGAGGAACGAGATGAGTGAGCCCGATGCCGCTGTCACCTCCCGCCGGCGCATCTCGGCGGTCTGGATCGTGCCGGTGGTGGCAATGCTGCTGGGCATCTGGCTGGTGGTGAACGTCTACCTGAACCGCGGCCCCACCGTAGAGCTCGAGTTCGACACCGCCGAGGGGCTCGAGGCGGGCACCACCCCCATCGAGGTCCGCAACGTCAAAGTGGGTGAGGTCTCCGCCATCTCACTGACCGAAGACCTGTCCGGCGTCACGGTCACCGCTCGCCTCTCCGCCGACGCGGAGCGGCTGATCAGACGGGACACCCGGTTCTGGGTGGTGCGGCCGCGGGTCAGCAGCAGCGGAATTTCGGGGCTCGGCACCATCGTCTCCGGGGCCTACATCGAGATGGCGCCCGGCGTGGGCAAGCCGGCCGACGACCTCCACTTCCACGGTCTCGAGCACGCGCCACCCACGCCCGCGGGGACGCCGGGGCTGCGGCTGAATCTGGTCAGCGAGTCGAGCGGATCCCTCGGCGTGGGGGATCCGGTACTGTACCGGGGGTACCCGGTGGGCCGGGTGGAGGACGCCCGGCTCGACGTCGAGTCCAGGGACGTGCGGTATTCCATCTTCATCGACGCGCCGTACGACGCACTGGTCAGCACCAGCACCCGGTTCTGGAACGCCAGCGGCGTCTCCGCGCAGCTCACGGCCGAAGGCGCGACGCTGAACCTGGCTTCCCTGCAATCGCTCATTTCCGGCGGCGTCGCCTTCGATCGGCCGGAGGACGCGGGGGCGGGCGAGCCGGTGGCCGCCAACGCCAGGTTCGAGCTGTATGCCGACCGCACCGACATCGACGAGCATCCGCACCGGTTCCATCAGGATTACGTGCTGTCGTTCCGCCAGTCGGTGCGCGGTCTGTCATCCGGCGCCCCGGTCACCTTCCGCGGCATCACCATCGGCGACGTGCAGCGGATCATGGTGGGGGAAGGCGCGGCGGAGGCTCTGACCGGCGGCGGCGAGGCCGCCATACCGGTGCTGGTGCGCATCGAGCCGGCGCGCCTCGAGATGGGGGATTCGCGGGCCGGCGTGCAGCAGCTGCGCGAGGCCATGCGCCAGGCCGTGCAGCACGGCCTGCAGGGGACGCTCGAGACCGGCAACCTGCTCACGGGGAGCCTGTACGTGAACCTCGACTTCTTCCAGAACGCGAACACCCAGGCCCTCGGGGAGTTCGCCGGGCATCCGACCATCCCCACCGAATCCACCGGCCTCGGCAGGCTGCAGCAGCAGCTCAGCGAGCTGATGGCCAAGCTCAACAGTCTGCCGCTGAAGAAGAGTGTCGGCAATGCAAACGACGTGCTCGAGGCACTGCAGACCACCACCGGCCGGTTGAACGACCTGCTGGCCAGCGACACGGTTCAGCACCTGCCGGCGCGGCTCGATAGCTCGCTGGATCAGCTTCAGAAGATGCTGTCCGAGTACTCGGCGGAGAGTGGTCTGCCGGGACAGCTCAGCAAGGCGATGAGAGAGCTGAACGGCACTCTCGAGAGCGTCCGTGAGCTTGTCGACACCCTGAAGCAGAAACCCAATGCACTGATATTCCCGAGCCGCCGCGCCGGCGACGTGGAACCGGAGGCCGGACGACGATGAAAGCGCTGCTCGCCTGTTTCCTCGTGTTCCTCGCCGCCTGCGCGACCACCGCACCGGCTCCGGTGGAGTATCTGCTGCGACCACCGCTGAACGAAAGCCCGGCGACGCCGCAATCGGCACACATCGCGCTGGGGCGGGTGGAGATCGCCCCCTACCTGGACCAATCGGGCATCGTCCTCGCCACCGGCGATCACCGCATTCAGATCGCCGAGGACCACCGTTGGGCGGAGCCGCTGTCGCAGTCCGTGCGCCGTACCCTCGCGGTGGACATCGGTCAGGCGGCCGGGGAGCCGGTAGCGGAGACGTCCGCCCGCGGGCGTCAGGACGTGGTGATCGACGTCCACATCCACCGCCTGCACGGCTCGCTGCAGGGCAAGGTCGTGCTGGACGCGGACTGGCAGATCGTCGATGCCGGCAGCGATCAGGTGCTCGGCCGCTACCGGTTCGCCCACAGCACCCTCACCGACAGCGGCGGCTACGATGCGCTGGTGCAGGCGCACGTGAGCCTGCTGCAGCAGCTGGCGCAGGCGATCGCCGGAACACTGCCGGACGCCCCCGGCGAGGAATTGCCATGAGCACGCGAATTACCGTCATTCCCGGCGACGGCATCGGCCCCGACATCGCCAACCCCACCCCGCTGATGCTGGCCGCCGCCATGATGCTCGACTACCTGGATCTCACCGAGCAGGCGGCGCGGCTGCGCACGGCTGTTCAGCGGGTCATCGGAGCCGGCCGGGTGCTCACCCGCCACCTGGGCGGCAGCGCGTCTACCGGCGAATATGCCAGGGCAGTGATTGCTGCCCTCGAGTCCGCTTCGTGACCAGCCGAGGGGCCGTCCGGCTCAACCCGGCGGCCAGCCGAGGCTCCGCCCGCCCAGCAGGTGCAGGTGGATGTGAAAGACCGACTGGCCGGCGCCGCGGTTGCAGTTGAACACCGTGCGGTAGCCGCTGTCGGCGATGCCTCGGTCCCGGGCGATTGCGGCCGCCACGGTCAGCAGGTGTCCCGCCATGGGCTCGTCCTCGGCGATCAGATCGTTCAAGGTGGCGACGTGCTTGCGCGGAATGATCTGCACGTGAGTGGGCGCCTGAGGATTGATGTCGTCGAAGGCGTAGCAGAGGGCGTCCTGGTAGACCTCGGTGGACGGGACTTCGCCTGCGAGGATCTTGCAGAACAGGCAATCTTCACTGGTCATCGTCGGTCGTCCTCCTGCTCAGTTCATGAAAATACCGGGCTGCCGCCGCCGAGCCGCCGGGCCTCTCCGGGGCCGCCTCGACGAGATCCGGCCGCTCGAGGGCCACTCGGTCATTCTATACGGGGGCAGCTTGGGTCAGGGAAGGCGCACGGCACCGCATCGTCCGGCGCCAGAGTTTGTGCCGGGCCGGCGAAGGACGGCTCCGGCCGGCCCGTCGGCACTTCTGGTGCCGGCACGAAATCTGCAACTCCCACCCAGCAAGCTCATCAGCCGAGGACACCCATGCAACTGCCCGACCGCCTGCCTCAAAGCTCACGACTGCGCCTAGCGCCTCGGCACTCACTGCGCCGACGGTTCGCAGGCGCGCTGCTGCTCTGCCTGACCGCCGCCGTAGCGCGAGCCGCTGCCCCGGGCACCGAGCCATCGCAGCCGAACGTGCTGGAGGCGCGGGCCGATGTGGCCAACATGGTCGATGAATCCGTGCAAATGCTGGAGCCGAAAGTATCCATGGTGGGCGTCGAAGGCTGGGCGGTCTTCTCCAGTACCCCGGTAACCGCCAGCCTCGAGCCGGGTGTGGGCATGGCCGAGCGCGCCGACGGTAATACCTGGTTCATGCGCATGCGCAATCCCTCGGCGTGCCTGTCCTCCGGGCATCGGGAAGTGTTGGTGTTCCGCGACAAGGACGCCTTCCGGGAATTCCGCGACGGGCAGCTTCAGGGTCCGCAGCTCGCCAAGCTCACCCAGCTCACCGCCGAGAACCAGAAAGCGCCGGTGGTGGCGTTCCAGTTCCGTCCGGCGGCGAAGGGCGAGCTCGAACTGCAGGCCGTGGACCTTGGCCAGTGTCGATTCGCGTTGCACAAGGACTTGCAGCGCGCCCTGGTGGCGGAGCCGACGTCCACCAAGCAGATGTACGGCAAGGACCAGCAATCGGACCAATGATCGTGCGATCGGCGCAGCGGGCGAATTCAGACGGCCGCCGCGTCCACCCGCTCGCTGGCATGGATCTTGATTGGCATGAATCTTGATTGAATGCGCGCGGGCCGTGGGTTTCCCTGTTCGGTCCAGCACGCCACAGGAGAGGGAAAGGGCACGGGTGACGCAAGGGCCACGGGTGACGGAAACAATAGTGCTCGACGCAGTTCCGGAGCCGGCGGCGGCTGGCGGGGCGGACGTAACCGGCGAGGGCGAAGCGGATGGTCGACTGGGTGACCACGGGAGTGAGTTGGAACCTCATCTGGCATCATCTGCTCAATCTTGCAGTCGCCTACCTGCTGGCCCTGCCCATCGCCTGGGACCGCGAGGTGAGCGAACGGACGGCGGGGCTGCGCACGTTTCCGCTGGTGGCGGTCGCCGCCTGCGCCTATATGCTCACCGGCTACGGGGTACTCGGCTCGAAGGACGCCGCCGCGCGGGTCATGCAGGGGCTGATCACCGGCATGGGATTCATCGGCGGTGGCGCGATCCTGAAAGACGGCGGATCCGTGCGCGGCACCGCCACCGCAGCCAGTCTCTGGGGCACCGGTGCGATCGGGCTCTCCGTGGCGTCCGGGCGGCTGGAGATCGCGGTGGTGGTCAGCCTCGTCACATTCTTTACCCTGCGGTTCTTGAAACCGCTGTTGCGCGAGGGCACCGCGCTGAGCCTGCGGGAACGCGGCAAATGAGAATTCTGCATGCGCGGCTCGTGCCGACGGGCCGTTAGGGAGGAACATTGAACAAGACCGTACACGTACCGGCGGCCCTGGTGGCCATGGCGGCGCTCGCCGGGATGTTGCTGCACGCCGCGAACGCTCACGGCGCGGAAGCGGAAGACCCATTGCAGGTGAGCCTGTTCGCCGGTGCCGCCTACGACGACAACATCTACCGTCTGGAGGACGACAGCGATGCGCTGCTGACCCTCGGATCGGCCAAGCTGGACGACTGGTATCGCTACGGCGGCGTCGATCTGAAAGCCAATCTCGCCGGAGACCGGCGGCGCCTGGACGTGGATGCCGAGATCTACCGCCAGACCTATGATCAGTTCGGCGACCTCGACCACACCGGCGGCCACTTCAACGCCGCCGGCGAGTGGGAGCTCTCCTCCAGCACGAACGGCAACCTGGGATATCTGTTCGACCGCCGGTTGCAGAGCTTCACCAACAAGGACACGACCCGCAAGAACATCATCCAGCGCAACAGGCTCGACGCCGGCGTGGAGCACACCCTCGCCCAGCGCTGGCAGGTGCGCGTGCAGGGTGATGCCATAAACTACGACTTCAGCTCGTCGGACTTCCTGAACAAACAGCAGTTCGATGGAGAGGCGGAAATCCGCTACGCGGCCAGCCAGCGAAGCATCTTCGGGCTGCTGGCCGCCTATACGGCGTCCAACTTCGACAGCAACGACAGCCGTGACTACACCGGCTGGTCCCTCGGACCGTCGTTTCACTGGCAGCTGACCAGCAGTATTCAAGTCGCCGCCAACGTCGGCTACACCCATCGCGCGCTGGACAGTGCCGGTGATCTCAGTGACTACGACGGCGTCACCGGATTCGTGTCCAGCCGCTGGGAGCCCGGGAAACGGTTCTCGAGCGAGCTGAGGGCGTATCGCGACGTCAGCGACCTGGGCGGCGAGGTCTCGGAGTACACCGAGCGGACGGGCCTGAGCTGGCGGCCGACCTGGCAAATGACCGCGAAGCTCAGCACCCGCTTCGGCGTCACCGTCGAGCGGCGGGACTTCACCGCCGCTCCGGGAGAGCGCGACCGCAAGGACGATTACCTGCTCGCCGACCTGTGGGTCGACTTCCAGACCACGCGGCGCCTGCTGTTCTCCCTCGGCTACACCCTGGAACACCGTGACTCAAATCAGGCACTCGAGGACTTCGACGACAACGTGTTCAGCGGCGAGGCGCGATTCACCTTCTGACCGCGATCGGGTCCGAGCCCGCCACCGGCTGCCGCCGGAGAATCCGCTCGTACACGTGGCTCACCCGTTCTGCCATCGAGCGGTCGGAAAATTCTTCGCGTTGCCGTTGTCTGCCGGCGACACCCATGGCGGCCGAACGCTGCGGATCCGCCGCCAGCGCGCCGATGGCGTCAGCCAGACCACCGGCGTCGCCGGGTGATACGAGAACGCCGTCGACGCCGTCGCGCACCACTTCCGGCACCCCCTCCACACGACTGGCCACGACGGGAAGCCCCACTGCCATGGCCTCCAGCACCACCATCGGCATGCCTTCCCCGTACAGGCTCGGTAGCACGAGCATGTCCATACGGCCGAGCTCAGCAGCCACATCGCTCTGAAACCCGCGCCATTCCACCTGCCCCTCGAGGTCGAGTTGCCGGCACAGTTGACGGATGCTGGTCTCGTATTCGGGCGTCTCGAATCCGCCGACGGCACGGAGCCTCACCGAACATCCCCGGGCGCGGACCAGCGCCAGCGCCTGCAGCAACGTCTCGATGCCCTTACGCGGCCGGAACAGCGCTACCGCGCCGATGGTGAGCTCATCGGCCGACGCTCGGCCAGCGACCGCTGTCTCGGCCACCGCCACGCCATTCGGAACGACGGTGATGCGCTCGGCGTCGTAGCCGCGGGCGCGAAGGTAGCCGGCCATGCTTGCCGATACTGCTACCAGTGCGCTGGCCCGTCTGAGGGTGCCCTTCTCGACCAGAGAGTTCAGTTGGTTGATCCAGCGTCGGGCCGAATCTCTGGTGGTGGGACTGTGCACGTGATGCACCAGCGGCAAATCGGAAAGAGCCGAAGCCAGTGACCCCACGAGCGCACCCCGCGCCGTATGGGTATGAATCAGCCGGCAGTCCTGTTGGCGGGCGTACCGGGCTACCGCACGGGCGGTGCGCACGATGTCCAGCCGCGACCGCATGGAAGCGTCCAGAGACGCATTGCCGCTGCGGCAAAGATCTCGTTGGAAGACGCCGCGCTTCAGACAAGCGAAGCTGACCCGATAGCCCAACTCCGGCAGGCGTTGCCCCAGCAGGTCCTGCACCCGTTCGGCACCGGCGTAAAACTCTCCGTTGACGATGTGGACGACGCCGATGCCGCTCATGTAGCGGCAACCGCAACCGCCCGGCTGCCCTCCCCCTCCGCAGCCTCGATGCGGCGGATCTGCGCAGCCAGATACCCGAATACGCAAACCACCAGAGTCTGGTATGGAATGCTGGAGACGAAATAATCCTTGTGTGCCAGGCTCAGCACCAGAACCACCATTCCGGCCGACAGACCATGAGCAATACCCGCACGGACGGGGTCGACGCCAGCATAGTGACGGACCAGTCGCCTGGTCTGCAGGAAACCCGCCCAGAACAGGGCCAGCACGCTGACAAGACCAACCACGCCAACGTCCCATAGCAAGGCGGAAACCGCCGTATAACCGATGTGCCGCCCGCCGTACCGCTCCTGCGCCAATGTTCTGGCCAGACCGAGCCCGCCCTCTTCGACCCGGGAGGCTCCGGGACCGAAGCCGAGCAAGGTCTCCATGACGGCGTTGCGGTGCTGCTGACCGGCCCAGAACGTCAACGCCGTCCAACGTGACAGACTGCTGTAGTCGTCGGCGCGTTCCCGTTCCGTCGCCAACTGGCCCTCATAGGTGTTGCGGATCAGATCCTGCCATGTCTTCGTGTGGGGGTCCTGGTTCAGCACCGTGTAAGACATCAACATACCGACGACGAATCCGGCGATCACCAGCATGCCGCCTGCGGCTCTGAGAGGATGCCGAATCATGTCGCCGAAGAACACCACGAGAAACACCAGCGGCACGTAGATCAGGGCGACGCGGGCGCTGTTCGCCAGCAGCGGAGACAGCAGCAGCAACACCCCACTCAGCGCCACCAGACCGGACAACGCGCCGTGACGCCACATGCCCAGCAGACAGGCGCTGACGATGATCACGAACACGGTCAGCACCGCATTGTCGCCGCCGCCCAGCGGATCGCCGCCGAAGGTACCGGCCACCACGTCCACCGCGACCAGACCGGGGATGTGCTCCCGCATCGGCACCAGCACCAGGAACTGCTGCAGAACGAACGGCAGCTGCAGCAGTGCCAGCCAGAGCGCCATCCGCGGAAGCGCGTCGATGACCTGTGGGCGCCACAGACCCATTGCCAACGCGATGAACAGCGTCCACATGGGGTAGTAGCTCTTGAGCCCAACCAGCGCCATGCCGACGCTCTGCCAGTTGAGCGCCATGGAGAGCAGGCTGATGCCCATAAACAGAAAAAACAACTGCACGGTGCCCGGCACCGAGCGGCGCGGATGCTGCAGCCACTCGGAGACCGTATATGCGAGCAGCGCCAGGGACGCGAGCGGCGGAATGTACTTGAAGTAACCGGTGCCGGGCACGTACATCTGGCAGACGCCGGTCAGCACGATTCCGGTGGCGATGACGAACCAAAGAGTGGCTTCACGGCTCATCACCATGCCCGCGCCGCAAAGAACGCCGACGATGCCGAGCACCCAGATGATTCCCACGTGAGCCACGAACGCGCCGGCAACCAGACTCACCAGCAGCGCGGCCGCACCCAGCGCCACGTTTTCGCCGACGGCAGCCGGTGACGGTGACCGCATCATTGGCTCGCCACCCGGTCTGCTGTCGGGGCGTCGTGTTGCGCGGCCCGAAGCGTCGGGTCCGCGCCGCCCAGCCAACCGGTCAGGTCCCGGTCCAGAAGCTCCTGCAGGCGGCGGACGTCGCCGGCGAAGCGGCAGCGGAGTTCGGCGAGGGTGTCCGCGCGCGGCAGAGGAATCACCGCTTCGCTGTCGACGACGTTGAAACGGCGATACGCACCGCGGATCCCCGAGACCGCCGCCGCGGACCAGATCCAGCCGAGGCCGGGCGAGCGCGACAGCCCATAGATGCCGTCTTTCAGCCGCGCCAGGAGATTTGAGCGGTTGGCGAAGCTGACGTTGAAACGCGCGGACACCGCCTCGGAGCAGAACGAGTCGTCGACGCCGAGAAAGCGGAAGATTTCGCCCGCTATCCGTTCGGGCTCGGCACGGATGTCTTCCATCAGCGCCACATAGATCTGCTCCGGCGGAAAGACCGCGAGCCATCGGGACAGATGAGCGCCATAGAACCCCTGCTCGAGGTACATGGGATTGTTGGCGAGACCCGCTTCGAAGCTGAGGTCCTCACCGGTGAAGTGCCCCATACGCACCTCGTGCCGGTGGTTGGAAAGCGCCCTTTCCACCGGGTCCCGCAGAGTCACCAGCAGCTTCACCCGGGGACTGTACTCGCTGACCCGCGTTGGCGCGTCGGGATGGTGGAAGTAGGACGGCGAGATCTCACCTGCGCACAGACGCGGGTTGCGGGCGTTCGCCGCACCGGCGAGCTGCCGCTCGTACCATTGGTAGCCGCGGTCGAAGTAGTAAGAGAAAAAATCGATCTCCTTTTCCGGCGGGAGCACGACGTCGGGATGGGACTCGAGAATCCGGTGGACCCACGTGGAGGCGCACTTCTGCGCGCCGAGGCCGATGAAGGCCGGCTTCACGGCGCGCTCTCGGGCGTGGCGGAGACGAGCCGCGGCAGCCCCGATACCGGGTCCTGCTCGCATAGGGCCTCGTCCGACCAGCGGCGCTGGCCGTTGGATCGGCCGGCGGTCAGCGGATGGCCCAGTGGAAGGGTCCGGAGCGCCCACTCGTAGTCCTTGCGGCGCTCGAGGCCCAGGTACTCGAGCACGCCTCGCGTCTGCTCGATAGGCTCTGCGACCAACGTCTCAACCCGTACGGAATGCACCCGGTGGCGTGGCACGCGGGCGAGAAAGCGGCTGATCCTCGCCGACTCGACGCTGCGACCGCGGTCGTCGTCGATCACCCGCAGGTAGCAGGCTCTGGGAAAAACGGCGTCCACCAGCGGCAGCCGTCGAGTGGCCATGTCGAGGCGCGCCACCAGCACCTGCGCGCCCGCGGCGTGGCGAAGCCGTTCGAACGCAGACCGCATCCGCGCCATCGTCATAGCGTCGGGGCCGCCACCGCCGTTCGCGCGCCGTCGGCCGCAGAGCGCCTCGGCTTCCGCCGGCACCGGCGCCACCCGGTCCACGAACGATCGACCCGCGCCAGCCGGCGCGTTGCATACGTCGAACCAGCACCGCAGCTTGGAGGAATAGCGCCGCAGGCGCAGCCGGCCGGTGGCCGACGCCGACAGCCACGGCAGCCGCGACTCGAGGTTGCTGACGTACGCCACATCCGGGTGCAGGCACAGCAGCTTGTACAGCAGCGCGGTATCCGAGCGGCGCGTGCCGACGACGAATGCCTCGAATCCGGCGGCGCCGCGCACCGCGGGATCAAGCTCACCCATGGCGGAACCTCCACGGAAACGCAGGGGCACGGCAAACGATGACGCCGCACGACATCCTCACCGGCGCGGTGCCTCATAATGGCTGGGCGGCCGCCCCCGTAGCCGGAGCGCGTAGCGGAGCGCCCGCATCAGGAACAGCGGATTTCCCAACACGTAGCGGCCGAACAACCGGCGCGGCTCCCGCACCAGCCGGAACAGCCACTCCAGCCTCAGTGCACGCAGCGGACGGGGCGCCCTTCGCACCCGCCCGGACACGAAGTCGAACAGACCTCCGACGCCCACGACCACCGGCGTGCGCAACTCGCCAGCGTGCTGCTCGATCCACAGTTCCTGCCTCGGCACGCCGAGGGCGACCAGCAGAATGCCCGCTCCCGAAGCGTTCACCTCGGCGATCAGACGCGCGCTGTCCTGAGCGTCGAAGTAGCCGTGGTGGAAACCAGGCCACCTTCAGCGCGGGGTAGCGTTGACGCAGCACCGCCACGCACGCTTCGGCGACACCGTGCTCCGCGCCCAGCAGCGCGAGAGAAACGCCTTTCGCCGCAGCCTGCTCGCACAGGAACGGAAACAGATCGGTGCCGTTGACGTTGTGCCGCAGACGTTTCCCCTGGACCCGCGCGGCCAGTGCCATGCCGACGCCGTCGGCATAGATGACGTCGGCCGTCCGCAGTGCACGGCGTAGCGACCCGTCATGGGCTCTCACGTTCAAGGAATGGGCGTTGACGAAGTGCACCCGCTGCCGACGTCCAGCCGCTGCAGAGGCCACCAGATGCCGCGCGGCCGACGGCAGATCCACATCCACGCACGGCAGGCCGAATACCTCGACCCGATCCCCGCCACGTGCGCTGCCATTGATGTTGCTGCCGCCATTGACGTTGCTACCGCCATTGACGTTGCCACCGCCATCGACATCGGCGCTGGTCGAAGATCGCGTCTTACCGGGGGCTGCCCGCGCCGTCGGCGTTAGCGGCGCCATTGGCCGGCGCCGGTCGCGCCACGGCTGCCGGGCGAGCACCGGACGCGAACAGCGCACGGAGCTGAATCCACAGCCGACGAGGATTGACGGCGGCGGCCCCGACAGCGTGGGCAAGATAGCCCGCGCCGGTCGCCGCCCGGGCCACCGGGTTCAGGGGCATCGGCTCGCTCCGATAGCCTGCGCGGTCCATGAGCGCCGCGCAGCGCAAGTGCACGATGGCCCGCTCATTGTGGCTCAGGCGGCCTCGCCAGGCATCGATGGAGCCGGCGTCCAGCCCCCGCACGGTGCTCGTCTTGGACACGTGCGACGAGTTCACCCTCTCGATGTCGAGCATGCCCGGCTCGAAGTCCAACTGCAGAAAGTCGCACACTTCGCGCATTCGCCGTTCCGGCTGCCGAAGCAGATCCTCCAGTCTGAGCAGATGGAAGCGCGGATGGTGCTCGAGCTGGAGCGCACAGGCCGTCGCGAGATTCCACAGCCGCGCTACGGTGTACGGGTGGTAGTTGACCCAGGTTCTGATCTGCTCCACACGGCTCATGCTCGATGGGTCGGACATGATCGACCGGCGCCGCCAGCGGTACTTCTGGGACGCCATCACGCCTCGCGGGTCACGCAGCACATGCACGAATCGAGCTCCCGGATACCACTCGAGCAGGGCGCGCGCGTAGTAGACGTTGCGCGGCGTCTGCTCGCAGGGCACCGCTTTTCCGGCTCGAGCGGTGAAAGCGGCCGCCGCGGTCGCGAAGACGTCCGCCGCACCCGACTTCTGGCCCAGCGCCTCGACAACGGCAGCAATCGCCGGGTCGTCCGAGCAGCGGCTGCGCGAGTCAATGCCCTCGTTCAAACGGACGAACATGGTGTTGAGCGCACGGTCGACGTCGACGCGCCGCTCCGGACCATCGCGCAACGGATCGCAGAACTCGCCGAAGTAGTGGGTCTCACGCAGACCGCAGACGTCGCTGTGCCTGCCGAGAACCTGCGTCAGCATGGTCGTCCCCGAGCGAGACGCACCGGTCACGAAGATCATCGGTTGGGTGGAGAATGATCCCATTGCCTTCGGCCAGCCGAGCTCTACGTCTTCAGTGATCACAGAGCACCGATCCGATCTGGCGGGTTCCGACGCCGTCCAGGGCCTGCAGCAGCCCTCGGGCGCGACTGACCCCGGTGCGGTGCTTGCGGAACACCGTGACGGTGTTGCCGCACATGCCGGCCACCAGCTCGCATCCGTCGTAGGATCTCCCAGCCGCTGCCGGGGAGTCACAGATCACCACGTCGTACGCCTGCCGTAGCGCCGCCAGCGTATCGGAGAGCACGCCGTTGCCGAGCCGAGAGCTCATGCGCATCGCGCGCCTGCCCGCAGGCAGAAACGAGAGATCCCGGAACTGACCCAGCGGCGCCACGTAAGACGATGGCGAGGCATTGCCGGCGATCATGGTGGCCAGACCGCCATCCTGTGGCCAGTTGAACACCGTATGCAGCCGCGGTCGTTTGAGATTCGCGTCTATGATCAGCGTGCGCAGCCCCAGCTCCGAAAAGACCACGGCGAGGTTCGCCGCGATGTAGGTCGCGCCGCAGCCAGGGTGGGCGCCGGCCACGGAGAAACACAGCCCTTCTTTGTTGTACGCCTCGAGCAGGATGCGCGCCGCCAGATAGCGCAGCGACCGTCCTTTCGCCGAGTAGGGATTGAACGCAGCGACCAGCTCCCCCGAATAACCGCCGGTGCCCGACTTGAGCGGCGGGTATTCGAACTGTGCGGTAACGAGGTACTTCAGCTCCTTGTCCGAGATCAGCCCCAGACGGTTGCCGTCCCGCTCGCCGTTGATCTGCGCCGGCGCCAGCCGAACCGCCTGACCCGGTGCCGTTCGCTCCTGCGGTTCCTGGCGCTGCTCGCCCGCGTGCCGGCCCAGCACGGCCAAGGCCTCCGGTCGCACTATGATCTCGCGTTCTTCCGCCTTCATACTCCACATCCTCGAAACAAAACCATCCGCTGCGGGCTCACACGCTGCTGAGCATCCGCGTGTCCAGCAGCTCGCCAACGTCCTCGGGCTCTCTGATCTTGCGGAATGCCAGCTCGGCACCGACCGCCATCAGCGCGGCGAGCAGCAGTCCGAGCAGCACGCTGCCGGCCAGATTCAGCGGCACGTTCGGACTCGACGGTTCGGTTGGCGCTGACGCGCGATCGAGGGTCTCCACGCTGGTCTGCCCGAAGCTGCTCTGCAGCTGCTGGTTGTAGTAGTTCTGCAGTGCGTTGGAATACGCGTCTTCCTCGACGCTCACTTCTCTTGCCAGCACCTGCAGCTCGTCGCGCCGCTTCTTGAGATCCAGCACCTTCTGCTTCTGATCCTTGAGCGACTCCTGCAGCGCCTGCTCGCGTTGTGCGGCGCGAACGTAGTCCGGGTGGTTGACGCCCAGCTGGCGCGAGCGGGCGTCGTAGAGATCCGCCTGGGCGTCCACCAGTTGATCCGTCAGCTCCTTCAACCGCGTCATCTCGGTATCCAGCTTGTCGTCCAGGGCCACGATGCCCTGCTCCTGCTGGAACTTGGTCATGCGCGCCTGCGCAGAGGCGAGCCGGTCGCGCATCTGCGCTATCTGTGTGTCGAACCATTTGGTATTACGCTTGGCCGGTTCCACCGACAGGTTCTGGGTGGTCTCGATGTAGGCATCGGCAAATGCGTTGACCACCGCCGCCGAACGCTGGGGATCGGGTGATTCGTAGCTGATCGAGATGACCCGGCTCTGCCTCGCGGCTTCCACGTCGAGGTCGCGCAGCAGCTCGTCGGTAACGTCGGCGCGCTGCTCGGGAGACTGAGCCAGCTTAAGACTATCGATCACCCGATTGATCACGCTGCGGCTGGTGATGATGTCCACCTGAGTCGCCATGTAGCTGTCCGCAAGCTGGGGCGCCAGGCCGTCCTCCTTGAACGGGTTGTCGTTCGTGAAGTTGAGCAGCAGCGACGCCGTCGCCAGGTACTGCTTCTCCTGCGTCAAGGTGAAGTACGTGCCGGCCGCCACCGTGCCCAGCGCAACGACCAGGATCAGCCAGATGCGCGAACGCAGGACCAGTAGTAGATATCGGAATGGCATTGCTGCTGTCTCCTCGAAGACCTTCGCTCTTAAAAGAATTTTTCCTTCACGTAGATGACGTCGCCCGGCTGGATCACGTCCTGCAGATCGGCATTCAGGCGTTGCTGCTTGCCGCCCGAATGGCGGGTAAGGACGATGGCACCTTCGTTTCCGCGCTCGGTGACGCCGCCGCCCACCGAAATGGCCTGCATCACCATCATGTTCTTCTCGAGCGGGTAGCGTCCGGGACGGCTGACTTGTCCATAGATGTAGAAGACGTCCTCCTCCGGGACGATGACCACGTCGCCGGGCTCGAGGGAGGCATTCGCCTCCTGGAGCGCTTCGCCGCGCATCACGCTGTCGAGGTCGATCTCCACCCGTTTGCGCTTGCCGCTCTCGTTGTCGCTGTCGTGAAACAGGACGACCCGGCTGTTGGCATCCTGCGTCGTGCCACCGGCTACCGCGATCAGGTCGAGCAGGCTTCGGGTGGCGATCTCCGAATCGTCACCCAGCGAGTAGCGGCCCGGTTTCTCCACGTGGCCGAGTATGGTCACGTACTCGCCGCTCATGGCCCCTTCGGTCTCCACCAGCACGTTGACCTGCGGGTTGCGCAAAATCCCTTCCTGATCGAGCGCCCGGGCGATGTTGTTCTGAGCCTGCTCGGTAGAAACCCCGCCTACCTTCACGCGGCCGACGAAGGGAAAGGAGATCGTGTTGTCGCTGGCCACCCGCGCGAGGGTTGTCAGATCCGGCTGCCCGTACACGGTGACCTTGACCAGGTCCCCTGTCTGGGGGCCACTCACCTCTTCGGCGGTGGCACCTGCCGCGGCCGGCGCCAGCGCCCAGGCCGTCAGCAGGGCGACAACGGCAGCACTCTGGCGCGCATGTTTCAGGTGTTTCATCAGCGTCATGTCATCAAGCCCTTTTCTGAGGGCGCCCCCCGAAGGCCCCTCCTCGATGTCGCTCAAGCAAGATTCAGGCCCAAGCCTCGAATTGGCAGGCTATCAGACGACCGGGCGGATACCATTGCGCGGCGTCAATGTACTGAACGGTCCGCGCCCGTAAGGTTTGGTGGTCGGCGTCGGAGACTGGCGCACTCCCGCTCGGCGGGCGCGGTACCGGGAGGAACCGGCCGGGATCCGGTCGACGTGGAGGAAAAAGCCGACGGGATGAACGGTAGACGGGACGAACAGTTGACGGAATGAACACGAAAGTCACGGACATCGCCGCCCATCGCGCCTCGATCGCCAGGCGATCGTTCGAGCCCAACCTGCCGCCACGCCGGCTTCTGCGTGCGAACCAGCCCACCACCGTCTGGCTGCAATGGATGGTGAATGCCGTAGCCGTGGTGGGTCTGCTGTACCTGCTGGTCGAGCAGCGTACCGGTTCGTTCGGAGAACACTACCGGGTCCTGGCGGTGGTCGGGGTGCTGCTGATGATGATCCTTTACCACACTCAGGGCGTGTTCCGACGTTACAGCAATCATTGGCTGGCGATCGGGCGGGTCACGCAGATGTGGGTCATCACCTGCGGCGCGATCATCTTCATCGGATTCCTCACCAGGACCTCCCATCACTATTCCCGGCAGGTGATTCTGTTTTGGTTCGTCGCGGCGCTGGTGGCGCAGTGCGCCATCCAGCTTGCGTTTCACCAGCTCTCCCGGCTCTGGCAGACCAGCCTGAAGGTCAACCTGCCGACGATCGTCATTGGTTCGGGCTGGCTGGCCCGCCACCTCGTCCGCAGCATCAATCGCAACGTCTTTCTCGCCGATCGGGTGATCGGCGTGCTCGACGACGCCCAGCCCCTCAAGGACTGGCGGTCAGACGATGTGCCGGCCCTTGGCACCCTCGACGATCTGCATCAGGTTCTGACGTCACGATTGATCGACCGCGTCTACATCGCCCTGCCGGTAGAGCGGGGCGCGGAGGTGTCGAAGCTGCACGAGGCTCTCATGCCTTACAACGTGGACCTGATCTGGGTTCCCGACATCTTTTCCCTGAACCTGCTCAACCCCAGCGTGCGGGAAATGGCAGGAGTCCCGTTGATCTCCCTGTCGGAGAGCCCGCTGACCAGCGGTGGCCGCGCCTATCTCAAGTCGCTCATGGACGTGACCGGCGCCCTGGCCGCGCTGGCCTTGCTCGGTCCGGTGATGATCGCCGCCTACCTGGCCATCAGACTCACCTCCAGCGGACCGGGACTGTACCGTCAGACGCGCACCGGCTGGGACGGCAGCCGCTTCCAGATCTGGAAGTTCCGCACCATGTACGTGCACGACGAGGGTCCGGCCGTCCTCACCCAGGCCAGCCGGGACGACGCCCGCATCACTCCCGTGGGAGCGTTCCTGCGGCGGACCAGCATCGACGAGCTGCCGCAGCTCTTCAACGTGCTGTGCGGCTCGATGTCGCTGGTGGGGCCCAGACCACACTCGATCATCCATGACCACGAGTATTCCAAGCTCATCGACGCGTACATGGCCCGGCACCGCATCAAGCCGGGAATGACCGGATGGGCACAGGTGCACGGCCTCCGCGGCCAGACGCGCACGGTCGACGAGATGCGCCGTCGGGTGGAGTACGACCTCGACTACATCAACCGCTGGTCACTCAAGCTGGACCTCTGGATCCTGCTGCGGACGCCGTTCGCGCTCTTCTCGGATACGGCGTACTGAGCACCGCCCGGCTCCGCAGGCAAAAGATCCGCAGGCAAAAAAACCGGCACCACCAGCCCCGGACAACCTCGTCCGCCGACCACAACAGCCGGAATCTGGCGCGACTCTTGCTCACCCACCGCGTGCTGAACGTGTGTGCTGGTTGTCTGGCGCCTGAATTTTCCCGCGCCGACAAAGCGGCGAGCCGATGTGGAGGTAAGAAGATGGCTATATCGAGGCCGCAACGCATCCTGGTGTTGGCGCTATGGTGCTCCGCAGGCGCGACGCCGGCAGCCGCCGATAGCATGGACCTCCAGAATTTGCAGATGCCTGCAGAGATTGCCGGCCAGCCGTGCCGCTTCCCTGCTGCGGATCACCCGCAGCAGATCGTCGGCCCGAATCCGACGCGGGCCGATTGCCTGGCCTCGCTGTATGTGCCCCTCAGCGCCGACACCTACGGGGCAGCCGAGCCGCTGCAGTCGTCGCTCACTGCGCCGGGCAAACCCACCGAGCCGGTCGCGGACTCTTTCGCCGGCCCCGCCTGGCTGTATCTGGCGGTGATTTCCATGCTGGTGCTGGCAGGCTTCAACAGCCGCAAGCGCCGGCGCCACGTTCCCCTTATCGATCTCTCAGGAAGCTTCACGCCCCCAGCCGAACCCGCGAGCCGTCGCGAAGGCTCGCGGTGGGCAGACGACTGACCGCGGCGTCGCTATCGCCAGCCCGCCATGGAGCCGCGCCGCAGACTTCTGATCATTGCAGCAGACGCCGGCAGCGCGTCGTTGTTCCGTCGATGGAGCGCCGGCGGCGAGCTGCCGAACTTCCGCGCGATGATGTCCGCCGGGCAGTGGCGCACGGTGGAGACTCCTCACGCATTGGAAGCAGGCGCGGTGTGGCCGGCGTTTCACACCGGTCTGCTGCCCGGACGCCAGCCCCAATACGACGGCATGCGCGGGTTCATTCCGCACGACTATTCCGTGCGCTGCTACGAGCCCGGCGAGGCGCCGCCCACCGTTTGGCAGCAGCTTTCCCGGCAAGGCGTCCGTTGCCTGCTTGTCGATCCGCCATGCATGCATCTGGATCCCTCCATCCACGGCACGATGGTGATCGATTGGGGCAGCCACTCGCCGGCCAACGGCCGCACGTTCCGCTTCAGAACCCGCCCTGCCGAGGTCGCGGAGGAGATCCTGACCGTGGTGGGCCGCGCCCCGGCGGCCACCGACCCATGCGACCGGATGAGCCCCGAGACCCTGGAGGACCACGAGCACTTTCGCGATCTGTGTGTGCGCCGGATCGGCCAGAAGGGCAAGCTGGCCGCCCACCTGCTGGTTACCCGGCCATGGCAGCTCGCGCTGGTGGCGTGCTCGGACCTGCATTGCGCCGGACACCATCTGTGGCACGTCAACGACCCGAGCCATCCGCGCTACTCGGCCCGGCTCCAGTCGGCGTTGGGAGATCCTCTGCGGGACTGCTACCGCGCGTTCGACCGGGCGCTCGGCACTATCCTGACGTCTCTCGATGGCGACACGACGGTACTGCTTTACGGCAGCCTCGGCATCGGCCCGGCGTACGGCGGCGCCGGCCTGCTCGATCGCATGCTGCTTCGCCTGGACAGGCATCGCACCCGCAGCGCCCGCCGACTGCCCGCCGTAGGGCCCCAGCTGGGTGATCGCCTGCCGGTGCGGCTTCGGGAACGGCTGGCGGCGCTCCTCCACGAGCGCGGCCGCGCGGCGGGACCACGCCTGCCGGCGTCGGCTGGGCGGCGATTTTTCGAGGTGCACACCCACGGCGCCGGCAGCGGTATCCGGCTGAACCTGAAAGGCCGGGAGGGCCGTGGCACCGTCGAGCCCGAGGAAGCCGAAGGCTTGGTCACTTACCTGATCGCCGAGCTCGGCAAAGTGGTCGATGCCCGAACAGGGGAACCGGCGATCGAGGAGGTGTTGGTCGCAGGCGACCGCTACCGCGGGCCTCACGCGAACGGGCTGCCCGACCTGCTGGTGCGGTGGAACGCCCGGGCGCCCATGCGCAAGGTGCGCTCCGAGACCCTGGGCGAGCTGTGCCACGAGCCGTCGGATCATCGAAGCGGTGGGCACACTCCCGACGGCTTCTGCATCGCCAGCGGCGCCGGCGTGACGGATGGCAGCGTCGCGCCGGGCATCCACTGCGTCGACTTCGCTCCTACCGTGGCGAGTTTCTTCGGCTGTCGGCTGAGCTGCCACGACGGCCGGCCGTTCGACCTGGCTCAGGCGAAGAAACCGGAGCAAACGGTCGGAATTTCCTGACCCCGTCCTGACCCGTCCTGCAGCCCCCCGTACGCCAACAGCTCAGATAAGGTGCTGGACTAGCCGCGATGCTCTGCTAAGCTCCGTTAAACGGGCTGGGAGAATCCGAAGTGGCTAACCGAGGTTTGCGCGCCTCAGTGGCGAGCTGTGTGCTGGCTGCGTCGATGGCAGCGCTGGTCCCCCTGCATTCTTTCGCTGGCACCCTCGTCGCGCTGAAGCCACGCGACGATCTGGACACGTTCTACGTCAGCATCGGCGTTGCCGGAGACCAGCCCGAGGACTACCTGGTGGACACCGGCGCCGGATACATGACCATTACCGACGGGACTCTGGCCCGGTTGCAGAAAGCCGGCAAGACGGAGCTGGTGGGCATGCTGGACGGTCGCATGGCCAATGGCACCGTGCTTCGCGTGCCCGTCTATCGGCTGTCGGAGATCACCGTCGGCCAGACCTGCCGGCTGCGCAACGTGGAAGCCGCCGTGCTGCCCGGTGCCTCGCGCGGGCTATTCGGGCTGAGCGCCCTGCGCAAGGCTTCTCCGTTCCAGTTCTCCATCGATCCGCCGTCTCTCACGCTGAGCAACTGCCTCGAGAACATCGACAACGCGGTGGCCGCCGAATGAAGCCGGTGGTGAAGGGGCGCGCCCTGCAGCATCCCTGACGGAACGGCTTACCGGCAACGTCGACGTTTGGCGACATCTGCCGGTGCTGCCTCAGCGATTCTGCCCCGCGAACCGCGCCGGATCTTCCCCACCGTCCATACTGCTCAGAAACGCGCGGTCGCCGAGCAACGCCATGGTCTGGCCGGTCGACAGCCACTCCGACAGTTTGCGCACGTCGCCGCCGCTGCGGTCGGCCTTGGCCAAAGCCAGCACGTGGTCCACGTCCAGCAGGTCAGCAGCAGTCTCTGTGGCGGGCAGCTGCGCGATGTGCCAGCGGCGCAGCGGCGGGTCCTCAACCAGTCGCTCCAGGCCGCGCACATCGCTGGGTACGCTGATCCCCTCCTCCAGACGAGCCTCGAACCAGCGGACGATGGCTGGCGGGCGCCGCTCTTCCGGAATAAGCAGCAGCCTGCAGCGAGCGAGGCCCAACCCCGACCGAGCCGACCCGCTGATCCACGACAGCCCCGGCGCCAGCAGCAGGCCGGTGGTAAACGGCAACAGCCACAGGAACAGATCCATCGACAGGTGCCAGGCGAGCCCCCCCGCGAGCAGGCCCGCGGCGGTGTGCACGGCGAAGCCCCGCCAGTGCAGGCGCCACGACCCGGCACCGCCGCCCCGCCGCTGCGGGTTCCATCCGCTGTCACGTCCGAGCAGGATGGATACCACGGCGAAGCTGTGACTGAGCATCATGATGGGCGCGTACAACGCTGACAGCAGCGTCTCGACGATCACGCTGGCGGTCACCGCCAGAGCCCCTCCGAACCTCCGACGCATGGCCCGTGACGACAGCACGCACAGCCAGCCGAGTACCTTTGGACCCAGCAGCACCGCCATCGACACGGTCAACAGGGTAAGCGCTCGCTCGGCTTCGAACACCGGCCAGTGGGGAAACAGCGACGGCCCGTCAAAGTACGCGGGCTGAAACACCTTCGCCTGCACCGACAACGCCAGCCCCACGACGATCAGCAACAACCACAACACCGCCGAGAGGTAGGCCATGGCGCCGGTAAGCAGGTGCAGGCGGCTCGGCAGCCTGAGCCCCCGCGCGAGCACCAGGCGCAGGTGCTGCAGGTTGCCCTGGCACCAGCGTCGGTCGCGAACCAGCCCGTCCAGCAGCGACGGCGGAGACTCCTCGTAGCTGTGGTGGAGGTCGGTATGAAACTCGACTCCCCAGCCCGCTCGCCGCATCAGCGCCGCTTCGGCGAAGTCGTGGCTGAGAATATGGCCGCCGAACGGCGGCTTTCCGGCGAGCACCGGGAGATGGCAGGCCGCCGCAAACGCGCGCACCCGGATGACGGCGTTGTGGCCCCAGTAGTTGCCGCTGGCGCCGTACCAGCCGGCGAGACCGAAGGCGTGGACCGGCCCGTAGCAGGCGCCGGCGAACTGCTGCAGGCGGGCGAACAGAGTGCGGCCGCGAATCAGCCGGGGCAGCGTCTGAATCAGGCCCACGCCTGGGTCCGCGGCCAACCGGCGCACCAGGGTAAGCAAGGTCTCGGGCGCCATGACGCTGTCCGCGTCGAGCACCACCATCGCCTCGTATCCGCCCCCCCAACGCTGCACCCAGTCTGCCAGGTTACCGGCCTTGCGTTCGCTGTTCTGCGCCCGGTGCCGGTAATAGAACGGGCAGCCGGGAGGCGCTTCCCGGTGGAGCTGACGCAACGCCGCTTCCTCGAGGATCCAGGCGTCGGGATTGTTGCTGTCGCTGAGCGCGAAAAACACGAACTTGCCGGGCGCCGCCCGGTCCAGGTGCGGCGAAATGGCCCGGACCGTGGCCACGATCCGCGCCGGGTCTTCGTTGTAGACAGGAATCAGCACTGCCGTGCGCGTCGGCAGCCGGTCTTCCATCGGCGCTTGCACCCGAGCTCGTCGTGCGCGGCCGAGCGCGATGCGCAGGAAGCCGAGGCTCGCCTGACCGAATGTCAGGCTGATCCAGAGGAAGTTGATGGCGAACAGGGCAAGGAACAACCACTGCAGACCCGTAGGCTCCACGGAGGACACCACCTGATACATCTCGTAGCAGCCATACGCCTCGAGCCCCAGCGCCACGGAGATCACGTAGCTGCGCGAAAGCACCAGCAACCGGCGCTGGCGCCGGCAGCTTCGCTCTTTGGCTGGCTGACGTTGCCCGTGCAACGGTGCTCTGGACATGCTGAGCGGCTCTTCGGCCGGCATCGCCCGCGTGGGGCCCAGCTCGTACGTCACGACTAGTTGCCTGAGTTGGCGGTCCCTCGACCGACGACCGCTGATTAGCAACTCTCGTGCCCAGCGCCGCGGGAACGGCGTGGGAATCGCGCTGCTCGTCCCGCCGTCCAACCGCGGCCCCGGGGACGGGCGCCATGGCGGGATGGGCACGGAGATTGCTAAGCCGAGATTGCCCCCGACTGTGAGCCCCGGCAGAATGAAAAAACCACCGCTAGCTCCGGGACATTGCGAAAAATTGCCCGAAGCGGCGAGCATCTGGCAACTTCGAGGTCCTGAATGAGCGATCGAATGAGCGATCGGACGAATGTCGGCGCCTGGATGTTCGGACTGTGCCTGGTGTTCCTGGCATTCGTCGCCGGTGTGCTGGCGATGGTAACAGAGACACCGCCTGCCGGCTTCATCCGGGACGCCTACCGGGCCGCCGATGCCCTGTACGTCCAGCGTACGTCCTACGGCGACCGTTTCACCACCGACCTCTGGAACAAGGCCCGCGATGATCGCCGCGGGGTGACCGTGCTGAACGCCGAGCGCGCATCCCCTGGCCTCACCCTGTACACCAGCGGAGATGCGGCGAAGGCCGAGCTGGTGGATCTTCGCGGAAACATCGTGCACCAGTGGCAACGGCCTTACAGCACCGTATGGGACCCGAGCTCACCGGTTCGCCACCCCGTGCCCGACGACCATGTCTATTTCCGCAAAGCGCAGATGCTTCCGGACGGCAGCCTGATTGCCCTCTACGAGGGAGTGGGCGATACCCCCTACGGCTACGGGCTGGCGAAGCTGACCGCGAATTCCGCCCTCATCTGGAAGAATCTGGACAACTTCCACCACGACTTCGACACCACGCCGGACGGCCGAATCGTCGCGCTCACCCAGAGCTTCCGCACCACGGCCCTGGAGGGCGCCGACCAGTTCAAACCGCCCTACCTGGAGGACTCGCTGGTAATGGTTGGTGCCGATGGGCACACGCTGAGCAAGATCTCCCTGCTGGACGCTTTGAACGAGTCGCCGTTCCGCAGCCTCCTCTGGCGGGTGCCGTACTACACCATGGAGGACCCCATTCACGCCAACGGGGTGGATTATCTCGACCGGGAGCGGGCGCAATGGCTCCAGGAACGGATTCCCGCGGCGAGGGAAGGCCAGGTGCTGGTGTCGTTCCGGGAGCTCGCAGGCGGCAGCGTTGCTCTCGTGGACCCGAAGACGGGGAAGGTGGCGTGGGCCAGTCATGGCCCCTGGCTCGCTCAGCACGATCCGGACGTATTGCCGGGCGGCCTTCTGGAAGTGTTCGACAACCGCGGCAACCTTGGCCACACCTCCAAGTCTCGGGTGCTGGTCGTGGATCCGGCCACCCTCGGGATCGTCTGGTCCTACGCGGGAGACAGCCAGCACCCCCTCGACAGCCCGATCCGCGGTGCGGTGCAGCGCCTGCCGAATGACGACACCCTGATCACCGAGTCCGGCGGCGGCAGGCTGCTCGAAGTCACCAGGGACGGACACATCGTCTGGGAGTACCTGAACCCGGTGCGCGGCGGCAAGGAGGACGACCTCATTCCCGTGGTGAGCTGGGGCCAGCGGATCGCCCCGGAGAACGTGCCACCGTCGTTCGTTCCCCAGATCGCAGAACATCCCTGATCCATGGGTCTGATGGACCTGCCGGCTCCGCTGTTCAGCTGGGTGGATGCCGGTATGGCGCCCCTGCCCCCATATCTTCGACTGGTCATCTGGGGAATCGTGGCCGGAGCGGCCACGATGTGGCTGTACCGCGCCGTGTCACCGCAGGCGAGCATCGCGCGCAGCAAGCAGGACCAGGCGGCCATGCGCCGCAGGCTCGACGAGTTCGAGGGCGACATCGGTGAAGCGTGGCCGCTGATTGCGAAGCTGCTGCGGTTGTCCTTCGGCCAGCTCGGCCGCGTGCTGTTGCCGACCCTGGTCGCTGCGCTGCCGGTGTTGTGCCTGGTGGTGTGGATCTCCACCGCCTACGGGTATGTGTTCCCGACCAGCGACGTCCCCGTCGTTACGGCGAGTCCGAAAGGCCTGGAGGCGAGGTGGCGGCTGCCGGTTGGTCCCGGCTCCAGCTCTCCTGTGATACTGGTCCGGGACCCCGACCACGAACGGGCCTCGCAGGTCGTCGTCGGCGCGCCCGTGCCGGTGATTGGCCGCTGGCAATGGTGGAATGCGGTGGTGGGAAATCCGGCCGGCTACCTGCCGTCCGACGGACCGGCGGATCGGCTGGATATCGAGCTACCGGAGCGTCGAATTCTGGACGTGGGGCCCAGCTGGATGCGCGGCTGGGAATTCACCTTCTTCGCGTCGCTGGGCGTCGTCTCCCTCCTGCTGCGGCGCATACTCGGAATTCAGTGACTGAGGAAGGCGTTGCGTGAGGCTGCGGGCAAGGCGGTCGGCCGCGGCCAAAGGGCGCGACCGAGCTGCCCCGTGGGTCAGTCGAAGGCACCGCGGCGCAGATCGCCTGAAAGCAACACGCCAATCTCCCGTGTCAGGGGATAATGGCGGCGGCGGCCGCGATGCTCTACGGTTACCCAGCCCTCGCGCTCAGAAACATCGAACTCGTCCCGGGGACGCTGAGCGTGCTCGATGGCGTGCCACAGTTCACGCATCAGTCGGTTGGCAAGGTCGGTCATTACTCCATTCTCCGGCAGAACTATCGTGCCGATGCCGAAGCAAATCTCGGACCAGCGCTGCCGCGTATACATATCGTTAGCCATTTCGTCAGCCATCGTCCGGACAACCACGATCTCGCGCTGCCGAGGCCGTTACAACGACTTCATATCGTCCAGCCGCCGTGCCAGATCCGGATCGCTCTGGACTCGCTTCACCAACGACGCGAATTCGGCTACGGACATTCCGGCGCCTTGGACGGAGGAGACGATCTTTTCCTCGGCTTCCTTCTGCAGCGACTGAGCCTTGGCGGCATACTCTTCCTGGATTTGCTGCACGTCGGCGGCCGCGGTCGCGAATTGACGCAGCTTCTTGTCGGTGACCTTGCCCTCAGCCGCCAGCGGCGCCGTCGGCGCAGGGGCCCGGCCGGCACCAGAGGGATCTGCCTGCGCGCTGTCAGCAGGCGATCCGGCGAAGCAAGCCGCGGCGGCGGTCAGGCCCGTGATGGCGATCGCCGTGGTAGAGAAGCGGACGAGTGCGTTGCGGGTCGGAGTGCTCATGGGAATACACCATTTCCTTCGGTCGGTGGTGGTAGCGAGCAACCTCCGTGCCACGGCACCGGCGGCCCGCGCCAAGGCCGGGCCCGCGGTACGCCGCCGCGGTCCCCGGTCACTCCACATTCTGGCATGGGCTGTGCTGCTCTTTTCGCGAATGGGCGCCGGGCGCGCAAGAGACGCCTGCGCCATTTGAGCGGTCTCCAGATCGCGGTCGGCGATCGCTGTCATATGTGGAGTGCGCAATGATGTCGTCGGTGCTGATCGTGGAGGATGACCCAGCCCAACTCACCGGGCTTTCGACGTTCCTGCGCCACGCCGGCTATCAGGTACATGCTGCGAGTGACGCCCGCGAGGCGATGATGGCCGGCGAGCTGACTCGGCTCGATGCAGCGATCTGCGATTGGAATCTGGGAGAGGGCCCGGATGGCGCCGCGGTGATGACCAAGCTGAAAGCCGCAGTGCCCACGCTCGTCTCCATCTTCATCACGGGAAACGACGTTGCTCGGCTGAAGGCAGAGACCGGGGAGGTGGAGGGCGCCCGCTATTTTGGCAAGCCGGTCGCGCCGGCCGAGCTGCTGGAAGCGCTCCGCTCTCTGGGATGCGATCCGTAGCCCGCGCCGGGCAGCCGGCGCCTCAGTCGCCTCGCGAGTCTCCGCGCCCTTTCGACTGACGAAGCTCGCTGACCAGGTCGGTACAGGCCACGCAGTCGTCGCGCAACCGGGCGAGGATCTGCGCTACCTCCTTCGACTCCTTCTGCTCGAGTAGACGCATCGCCAGCTCCACAGAGATCATGATGCCGTTGAGCCGGTCGTTCAGGTCATGCAACAGATCGTCGCGGCCGCTCACGATGCGTTCCGCTCCGGCGCCATCTCGCCTTGATCCTGGTAACTCTTCAGCCGGTTGTAGAGGGTCTTCTGACTGATCCCCAGGGTGGCGGACGTCCGGGTACGGTCACCGTTGAAATGTTCCAGGGTGGCGAGGATCAAGCGCCGCTCGAGCTCGCGGATGGATGTTCCCACCGGGAGGCCCGAGCTGTTTCCCGCGCCGACGAAATCGTCGAAGAAGTCGGGCGGATCAACGATCTCGCCGCCATTGCTGAGGATCGCCAGCCGCTGCACCGTGTGCTTGAGCTCGCGCACGTTGCCGGGCCAGTCGTGACTCTCGAGCCGCTCGACGACCTCGGGCGCGCAGGTGACGTTGGTGCCTTGTTCGTGGTTCCAGGCATCGAGCACCGAGCGGACGATCTCGGGTATGTCGCCGGTGCGGTCGCGAAGCGGCGGCAGCACGATGGGGAATACCATGAGCCGGTAGAACAGATCCTCGCGCAGCACTTTGTCCTGCACCAGCGGCTGATCCACCCGATTGGTGGCGGCAACCACCCGCACGTCGATGGGAATCGGCTTGCTGCCGCCGATGCGGGTCACGGTACGCGTCTCGAGGACCCTGAGCAGGTGCGGCTGATGCTCCAGAGGCAGTTCGGTGACCTCGTCGAGGAGCACGGTGCCGCCCTGGGCGCGCTCGAACAGGCCCGGTTGAGCCCGGTTTGCTCCGGTATAGCTGCCCTTCTCGTGACCGAACAGCTCGTTGGCGATGAGCGACTCGGGAATGGCGCCGCAGTTGATGGTGAGAAACGGCCCTTCTCTGCCACTCAGCCGATGGATGGCGTCGGCGGCGAATTCCTTGCCGGTGCCGCTTTCGCCGAGCAGGAACACGGTCGTATTGAGGGGCGCGACGGAGCGGATCTGGCGCTTCACCTGATCCAGCGCCGGCGAGGACCCTACCCAGCGCCCGAACGGGTCGTCGGAATCCACCTTCGCGGTACCGACGCCACCTTCCGGCATGACCCGCTGCAGGCATTCCATGAGATCGGCGACGGAGAACGGCTTGGAGAGAAAACCCACACTGGGCGGACAGGCGGTTTTCGCCGCTTCCGCCAGCCGCGGATGCCCGGTCATCAGCACGAAGCGGGTGTTCTCGAGGCTCTCATAGCAGTCTGTGACGAGGTCCAGGCCACTGCCGTCCGGCAACATCAGGTCCACCAGCACGAGCTCGTAGCGGCCGTTGTCGAGGGCGTGGCGGGCCTGCCGATCGGTGCCGGCCACCCGCACCTCGGCCCCCGACATCTCAAGCAGCTTTCTTGCCGAAGAAGCCAGGTTGGCATTGTCGTCTACGAGCAGAACGCGTACGCCATGGGACGTTTCGGCCGAACTTGCCTCGCGCTGCTGGGTTGCGGTGTCCTCGCTCGCCGGTGTCGGCATCTACACAGACCTCTGATCCAAAGTCTTCTGACAACTGGTACTTCTGAGCCGGGCGCTTGCGAACCTGAAGCTCCCGATCCCGGGGCTCCCGGCCTGCCAGCTCCTGATCTCAGCCCACAGAACTGCCGGGAGCGAGGAGCAACAGGGTACGAAGCCCGGCCGGACATGATACATGGTCAGTCGCTCACAGTAATCGAATAATTCGAATCGGCCGCCCGACAGCGGGGCCGTCCGCCGCCACGCCGCCAGGTCAGACGCCGGAGATCCGCATGGCCTGGGCCTCGGCGAGCGGCAGCGCCCCGCCCAGCTCCGCGCGGCGGTCCCGCCGGGCACCGCCAGCCGTGCGATCAGCGCTGGCGTTCGGACATCGCTCGTCGACCACCTTCAACGTGAACACATAGCCGTCGTTGGGCACGGTGCGGATGACCCGGGCATCTGCGCCCCGTTCCCCGAACTTCTTGCGAAGATGGGCGACCAGGACGTCCACGTAGCGGTCGGTGGGATGCCAGGGCCGCTGGACAACCCGGCGGGTGAGCGCATCGCGGTCGAGAACGGAACCGGCATTCTCGGCCAGCACCAGCAACAGCCGGGCCTCCGCACGCGACAACTGGGTCGGCTTTCCCTCAGGAGAAATCAGCTCCCGCGTTCTCGCGACCAGCATCCAGGCAGGCATGAAATCGTAATCGGCGCGGATCTGGTCCACGGCGTTGACTTCGGGCACGACGATCAGCAGATCCCGCGGCCCGGCGATTTCCCGCAGCACCCGCTCGTACACCACCATGCCCAGCAGACGCCCCGCAGCGTCCATGACCGGAAGCTGCCAGGCCCGTTCGGCAACCATCAGTTCCACCACGGCCCGGACCCCATCGTCCGCCCGTACCGCCAGGCAGCGCTCGGCGGTAGCATCCCGCACCCTGATCGCGCTCAGCGGCTCACCGGTCATGCAGGCCCGGAGACAGACGGCTCTGCTGGTAATGGATCCCACCAATCGACGATCGGCGCGGCACACGGGCAGAACGTCGTATCCCCACAGGCACATGCGTTCAACCGCTTGTTGCAGGGTCTCGTCCGGGGCGCAGACGGGTGCCCCCTCCTCTATGACGTCTTCTACTTTCATGGTCTACGGGTTCCTATCCAGCACCACGCCGGGCCGTGGCGCTTTGCAGCGGCCGCCACAGTTACGCTCAACGGTAAATCGTTCTGCTGCTGTCGCGGCGCCGCGTCGCCTCCAGCCGCCGTTCCCCGGCCACGGCCGTCAGAGTCTCGGACGGCGCCCCATCAGGAACAGCACCAGCGCCAGTACCAGACCGACGACGAAGAGTATCCACGCGATGTTCGCCGCGGTGCCGGCCACCCCGGTGAACCCGAGCACGCCGGCAATCAGTGCCACTACCAGAAAGATCAAAGCCCACTGCAACATGACGTTCTCCCGGACATAAGGTCCAACAAGTGACTGGTTTCTTTTCGAGATGAATGCTATTCAAGGTTCGTGCCAGCCGCCCGGCATGGACATTGCTAATCAGCCGATCACAGATCGCGAGAACTGGCGGGCGGGGCTCGGCAGACGCTTGCGGGAGTGAGCGCGGGATACCGAGGCAGCCGCAATGAAGATCTACAGTCTGGAATTCGTTTCGTCTGACGACGGCGTTGCCGAACGCATCTGGCACACCAACCGGCGCGCGCTCGAACGCTACTCCCGCACCCTGACCGAGCGGCGGTTTCAGGTGCGCGGGATCAGAGGCTTCGACATAACCTCGCCAGTCACCGACTCACGCCTCGTGGCGTTTCTCAACGCGCACTGCGCCGACTGCGTTGCGCCGGCGCCAACGAGCGCCCGGCAACGCCCGGCCGGTGCCGCGAACAGCGACCGGTGAAGATCGAGCCGAGCCGACCACATCAGTCGGCGGCGCGGGCGCCGCAGAGGGCGTTCAGCACCGCGTCCAGAGACACCGGCTTGGTCAGCGTGCAGTCGAAGCCGGCGAGCCGCACACTTTGCAGGGTGGCGTCGTCGGCGGCGCCGGTCAGGGCGATGAGCAGCATGCCCGCCGTCTCCGGTGAAGACCGCAGGCGCCGGCACACTTCGGTGCCGGGAAGATCGGGCAGACGCACATCGAGTATGACGACCTCCGGCCGCTCGGCCTGGGCACGAGCCAATGCGGACGTGCCATCGAAGCAGACGTCGGTCCGGCAGCCGAACTCCTGCAGCAGCCTTGCCATGGCCATCGCGGCATCGCGATGGTCGTCGACGAGCAGGACCTTCAGCCCCTGCATCTTCTCGGTGTCCCACGCGTCGGGCATGGATTGGCGCTCGCTGCTGCCTGTGTTCGGACCACCACCAGGATCACCCATTATGCTACCCGAGCACCGGTTCTTCATCAAAACCACCGCCCCAGGACACCGATGACCCACGACCGACAACCGTCGCTGGCCGCGGCATTTCCCACCGACGCCGACATCCGGGACCTGGTGCTTTCCGCGAACCTGAGCCTAAGCTTCATCGATCCGGACGGCATCATCCTCTGGGCCAATCGTGCCGATTGCGAGCTGCTCGACTACCGTCCGGAAGCGTACATAGGCCGGAATGTCGCTGAGTTTCACGACGACCCGCATCTCGTCCGCGCACTGCTGGAGCGGCTGGCCGACGGTGAGGCGATCAGCCAGCATCCCGCGCGGCTGCGCTGCCGGGACGGCTCGCTGCTCGATGTGGAGATCACCGCCAGTGCCCGCTTCGCGGACGCCGACGGTCAGCGCCGATTTCTACACGCACGATGTCTCACCCAGGACGTCAGTGGCCGACGCAGGACGGAGCAGACCCGCGATCTGCTGGTCCGGGCCAGTCAGACGTTGTCTCAGTCCTTGGACCTGCACGAGACCCTGGCGGCGCTCTCCGACCTCGTCGTCCCGCAGTTCGCCGACTGGTACGCCGTCCATCTGGTGGATGAAGCCGGCAACGTGGTCCCGGCGCACATTGCCCACGTGGATCCCGAGCGAACTCGGCTGGCGTGGCAGGCATTGGGATCCTCACCCGACTCGCTGGAGGGCCCCTCCGCGCCGGCCATGGCCGTGCGCACCGGACGGGCTCTGCTGGCGCCCCGGGTGGACACCGCCCTGCTGTCGCAGGTCGCTCGCAGCGACCACCACCGGGCGCTGCTGCAGGCTGCCGGAATCCGTTCGGCCATGGTCATCCCCCTCAAGCTCGACCGGCAGACCATCGGGGCGATGACGTTCGTCTCGACGCAGCCGCAGCGCAGCTACCGGGAGGAAGAAGTACCGATCGCCGAAGCGCTGGCGGAGCGGGCCGCCCTCGCGCTCTCCAACGCACGGCTCCACCGGCAGGTGGCCGAGGCCCGCGAAACAGCCGAAACGGCAGCGCGGCGGCTCGATGTCCTGCTGACCGCAAGTGGATCCATCGCCTCGTCACTGGAGCCGGACGAAGCGCTGGTTCGGCTGGCTGAGTGCGCGACCCGCATACTTGCCGACTACTGCGTGACCTATCGGCTCGAGGCCGACGGGCAGATTCTGCGGATCGGCCTCGCCCATGCGGACCCGGCCAAGCAGTCGCTGGTAGAGACTCTGGTGAGAGCCGGGCCGCCCTCCCTGCGGGATGCCCACGGCGTCGGCGCCGTGATATGCACCGGACAGCCGGTGCTGGCGCCGGACATCTCCGCCGATTACCTCGAGTCGGCCGCCCAGAACGGCGAGCACCTGGACGTGCTGCGGCAACTCTCACCGCGATCGAGCATCATCGTGCCGCTGAAGGCGCGCGGCCGGACCCTGGGCGGAGCCGCGTTCGTCACCACCGAGCTTTCCGACCGGCGTTACGACGAGGCCGACCTGTCGCTGGCCAACGACCTCGCCGGACGGGTGGCGTTGCTGATCGACAATGCGCGACTCTACGAAGAGGCGCAGGCGGCAAACCAGGCCATGGAGGACATGCTCTCGGTGGTAGCGCACGATCTGCGCAATCCCCTCAATACCATCGTGACGGCCGGCAGCCTGCTCGATCTGCCCCTTGCCGAGGACGAGCGGCGGAATACTACCCTCACCATCTCGCGGGCGGCGGACCGCATGAAACGGCTGCTGAACGACCTACTGGATGTAACCCGCATCGGCCAGCACCGGCTTTCCATGACCATGGAGCCCACGGACGTCACGGCGCTAAGCCGCGAGACGGTGTCGATGCATGTTGCGGTGGCGCAATCGCGCGGCATACGTCTCCGCGAAACGTCTCCCGAGACGCCGGTCACCGTCGTCGCGGACCCGGCCCGGCTGGTTCAGGCGCTGTCGAACCTGCTGGACAATGCATTGAAATTCGCCCCCGACGGCGGAGAGGTGACGGTCAGGGTGGTACGGAAGGAGGCGGCCACGCATCTGGCGGTGAGCGACAGCGGGCCGGGCATTGCACCGGCCGATCTGCCACACCTGTTCGACCGATTCTGGCGGGCCGCCGGCGGCCGCGACGGCATGGGACTCGGGCTCACGATCGCAAAAGGCATCGCCGAGGGCCACGACGGCTGCATCGAGGTTAACGCCTCGCCCGGTGAGGGCGCGACGTTCACGATCGTTCTGCCGAACACGCCTTCCGGCGGCTGACGCCTGTGCAAGGTCAGCCGCCGGAACGCCAAGGCTCGAGCGCTATTGCGACGGAGGTGGTACCTGGCCCGACCCGCTTTGCCCGGCGCCCGCACCCGACGCACCGGACCCGGCCGACCCAGGGCCGATCGCCTGCTTGAACTCCTGGGGATCGATGCTGCCGCTGGAGTCGGCGTCCACCTGATCGAAGTCCATGCCGTGAGCCGCGTTGGGCTGCCACTCGCTCTGGTCCAAGGTGCCGTCGGCGTCGGTGTCCATCGCGGCGAACTCGGTGCTCGGCGCCATCTGGCCCTGCCCGTTCGCCCCCGCACCCTGCCCCATCGGCTGGTTCTCGGCGCCCATCGACGAGCTACCGCCCGACTGGCTGGTGCCCGGCTGACTGCTGCCAGCCATGGAGCCGCTGGGCTCGGAGGCCGGTGGTTGGTTGGGAACGGGGTTCGGCATCGACTGTTCCGGCGGCGGCACGGGCTGTCCCGCCGACGTCTGCCCCGTGTCGTTGTTGTTCTGGCCGTTCGGGCCGCAGCCCGCCAGTACCCCCATGGCAGCCAGGGTGGCTACCGCGCTCAACAGTCTGATATGCATGTTGCCTCCAGATCGATACGTGCTTCGGTTGGCTGTTCTCGCCTGGGGGAAGGTGCAATCCATATGCCAAACGCAGCGCTCAAGCCACACAGTCGGCCAGCGCGCGGTCCAGCGCGTCCATGGTCAGCGGCTTCAGCAGATGGTCGTCGAACCCCGCCTCACGGGTACGGCGGCGGTGCTCCTCCTGCCCGTAACCGGTCAGCGCTACCAGCCGCAGCGAGTCGCCGGCCCGCTCGCGCAGCGAGCGAGCCACCTGATAGCCGTCGATGTCCGGCAGGCCCAGGTCGACCAGAACCAGCTCCGGCGGCCAGGCCGCGGCCATGGCGAGACCCTCGGCGCCGGTGCACGCGACGCGAACCTGGTGACCGAGGGTTTCCAGCAGCATCTCCATGGATCGCGCTGTGTCAGGATTGTCCTCGATGACCAGCACGCGGCGCCCGGGTGCCGCGTGCGGCCCCACGTGGCCATCCACCAGCGCCGGCCGCCGCACCGGCTGGGCCAGCGGCAGACGGACCTCGAACTCACTGCCCTGATTACGCCCGCCGCTGCGCGCGGTGACCGTGCCGCCGTGCAGCTCCACCATGCGCCGGACCAGGTTCAGCCCGAGCCCGAGCCCGCCGCTGGCCCGGTCGAGACTCTCGTCCACCTGCTCGAACAGGTCGAAGATGTTGTCGAGATGGACGCTGTCGATTCCGATACCGGTGTCGCTGACACGCAACACCCCCTGACCGTTCTGCCGTTCCACCGAAAGCGAGGCGCTGCCCCCGGCATCCGTGTACTTGGCCGCGTTGTCGAGCAGGTTGTCGATGACCTGGACGATGCGCGCCGCGTCTGCGTGGACCGTCACCGGCTCGTTGCCCAGGTTCACGGAGAGCTTCACCGCACCGTCTTCGAAGCGCGAGCGAAGGTCGTCCACCGCCTGTCGCGCCAGCATCACCAAGTCCACCGGCTCGGGCTTGAGCTGCACCCGCCCGGTGTTGAAGCGGGCGATGTCCAGTAGGTCGTCCACCATCCGGGTGAGGTGACGGGCCTGGCGTTCGATGACCCCCGCCGCCCAGGCCACCCGCTCGCTCACGCCGTCGCCTTCCAGACGGATGAGCTGCACGGCGTTGGCGATGGGCGCGAGCGGGTTGCGAAGCTCGTGGGCCAGCATGGAGAGAAACTGATCCTTGCGCTTGTCCAGGTCCAGAAGCTGCTCGTGCCGACGAGTTTCCTCCGTGACGTCGGTGGAGATGCCGCAGACGGCATAGATCTGCCCGCGCTCGTCGCGAAGGGGAAACTTGTTGGAGAGATAGCTGCGCGTCTCGTCGCCGACGGCAACGGTCTCCTCGAACTTCTGAGCCACGCCGGACTCCAGCACCGCCCGATCGTTGCGGCGGTACGCCTCGGCGGCCTCGGGTGCGAAGCGGTCGGCGTCCGTCGCTCCCAGCACCTCATCGACCGTGGTGCTGAACAACTCCGCATAGCTGCGGTTCACCAGAAAATACCGGCCATCGAGATCTTTGATGTATACCATCAGCGGGGAGTTGTCGATGATCGCCTGCAGCCGGGCCTCGCTGGCGCGCCGGGCGCGCTCAGTACGTTTACGCTCGGTGACGTCGCGCTCGATGGTGGCGATGCTCCGAACCCGTCCCCGGCTGTCGCGTACCGGTGCGGCGCTCACCAGCACGTCGAGGCGGCGTCCATCCTTGCCGACGCGCTCGGTTTCGAGCGCCTCGACCGGGCGCCCCGCGCTCACCTGCTCGAGGATCCAACGAGACTCGCCCGTCCGGCTCGGCGGCGACAGCCGCTCGCAGGATGTGCCGAGCATCTCGTCTCGCGTGTAGCCGTACATGCGCTCGGCGCCAGCGTTCCAGCCTGTCACGACGCCGTCGAGATTGCGGGTGACGATGCCTTCGTGGGCGGTGCTGACGATGGCGGCGAGGTTGGCGCTGCTGGCCCGAAGCCACTCCGTCAAGGCCACGATCAGTGCAGAGCCCATCGCGAACAGGCCCAGCCCGGCCAGATCGGCAGCACTGCCCAGCACGATTTGCCCCCGTGGGGGCAGAAACATCAGGTCGGCGACCAATCCGCCGGCAATCAGCGTCAACACCGCCGGGCCGAGGCCACCGTAGATGCCGACGAACGCTACTGCAGCGAAATAGGTCGGAAAGGGTGTGTGGTCGCCGAGGTAGGGATCCAACAGCCAGCGGATCAGGGTGGCCAGCGCCACCACCAGCACGGCTAGCGCATATCCTCGGACGGCGGGCTGGTCTTGCATCCTCGGCGGTCGCTCTGAAGGTCCCTCGAAAGCGAACTGCACGGCCAGAGGAGCCGGCCTCGGCTCGACTGTCGATTTCACCTGGGTTGGCCGTGCGCGGATGGTCCCACAATCGGCGGCGGATTCAAACCGACGGGAAGTTTGCGTGACCCGTTGCCGACGGGACTTCGCCCGTTGCGCCGTCAGCCCGTAAATTGTGCCGGCGTGCGCCCGCTGGCGACGCGCCGACTGCCGCCAAGCCGCATGACAACCAGCGCTCCTGAGCACGAACGATAGGCACGCCGATTGCTAGAAATCTCCAGAGACATTGCACGCATCGTAGCTTGTCGCCGCCGTTGCCCCGAACGTGACGAGCCTGTGACAGCAGGGCGCAGGCCCGTGCCGGCGCAAGAGGAGGTTCGCAGACGTGATCCCGGAGAACATGCCTGTCGGCTCGGCACCCGTCGCCGAGCGTCCATTTACCGCCCCGCCGGCCTTCGAGCGGCCGCGGCCGTTGCCGCGGACGCTGACTTGGAACACCCTTGCCTGCCCGCCGGCAGGCGTGATCTACCGCGAAGGGGCGTTCGCGGACAAGGCGTTCGCCATACGCTCCGGCCTGGTGAAACTGGTCACGCACATGCCCAACGGCCGGGTCCGCATCCTGGGGCTGCACGGGCCAGGTGCAGTCCTCGGGTTGATGACGCCGGCTTCCGCCTGCACCACCTACAACCATACGGCCGTGGCAGTTACGAACGTGGAAGGCGGCTGGACGCCGATCGTCCAGGTGAGGCGCCTCCGGCGCGAATGCTCGGAAGAGTACCTGCAACTCGTGGAGCGCCACTGTGAGGAGCTGAGAGGCGCCGAGCGCTGGATCACCGAATTTTCCGGCGACACCACCACGTGCCGGATCGCGCGAGTAATCCGCTACCTGGCCGAGTTGCAGGACCTTCCCGATCCAGACAGCGTGACCTTGTTGACGTGCCAGGAGATGGCGGAGGTCATCGGCGTCTCCACCGAGAGCGCAAGCCGCGTGCTGGCGCGGTTCAAGCGGCTGGGGATCCTCGTCCCGATCGGGCCGGAAGCCGGCAGCCGGCACTATCGCTTCGATGCCGATCGGCTGGAAGAAATCGCCTTTGCCTGAAGCCGACACAATCCTGCAACACTCGGACATAGCACGGTAACGGCTACCGGCTTACCCTGAACAGGCAGCGCCGTTGCCCTGCTGACTCTCCCAGCCGACGAGGGAGTAAATGGATAGACTCCACTATCTGGCCGATCCGGAGGTTCGTCGATTCGTCGAGTATCTCCGCATGCTCGCGATCGAGGGCAACGGCGCTGCATTGGCCATCGGCCGTGGGAGCCGCCGCCGGCCGGTGGCCACATTGCTCGATGCGCAGCGCGCGTTCCGTTGGCGGGGTCGCGACTTCGCGGAGGTCAGCCGCCAGCTCGAGCACTTCCGCCTCGAGATGATCGACGCCCTGGGGGCGTGCCAGACCACCGCTGCGGGATGCCGGCGCGGGCTCGGTCAGTACGAGTTGCTGTACGTGTGCAGCAAGATCCTGGAATGGGCCAACTGCCGTCGGGGCGTCCTTGGATACCTGACCGAGCGCGCCCAGGCAGACGGGCTTTCGGGATGTCTGACCCGGGCGGCGAGCGTGATCGACGGAGAGACCGACGATACCAGCGTGTTCGCCGATCCGTCCCTGCGCTCCGACCCGCAGATCGCCAGGCTGTACGCCGTGATGAACGAACGAACCGTCGCCTACAACGGACGGCTGGCGGCCGCCATGGGGCTGCTCTGCCGACACCATCTGGCCTTCGGCGGAAGCTCCACCAGCCCGCCTTCCGAGCTCGACTTCCGCCTCGCGTCCAGCAGGCCGCGCCACGACCCCAGTCTGAGGGGACAAAGTCTAAGCGGACAACCGCCGTTCAGACAGTGTACGGATGGGACGGAGCACGCCAGATGGAACGTCCGGACCAACTGGATCCTCGATGCGGTCGCGGAAGATGCCGGGCTGGCGGCTCTGGGCGAGACGCGGAGGGAGCGGCTGCGCGCCCTCGAGGCTGCGCTGTTCATGCTGGGCGACGACGTGCGCTCGCGACTGATGCGGGCCCGGCGCGGGCCCCGGGCCGCAGCCGCTCACCGGGCCGGCCAGTCTCGCCGCACCGGCTGATTGCGCATCAACGGTATACGTTCGGCAGCTTGTCGGGCGACCCGCCATCCGCCGACCCGCGCAGGGTCTCCAGGCCGGAGCGAGGGACCTCGCCGGCGACGGAGACAACCCGGCCCACGGTGAAGTCGACAGCCGTGCGATCCGCATCCACCATCAGCTCCGCGGATTCATCCGGCGGCGGATAGCTGCCACAGCTTTCGCCCGGGTCGCAGATGGTGAGATCGTTGTCGGCATCGCTCCCGGCCACGATCGCATAGCGGCCGTCGTCTACCGCGGGAAACGCATAGCTGTAGACACCGCCCGAGGCGCTGACTTCCACCTGACGCACCGGCCGGCCGCTGGCGCGGTCGATCAACAGCACGTACAGATGCCCCGCGTCACCTGCCGGCAACCCGTCGGTCACCTTCATAGTCACCGGCACGTCTACGGCGCCGAGCTCGGAACCGAAGGTGACGGTGGCCGCGTAGCTGCCGGCGGCGAGCCGGCTGCGGTCCGCCGTAACCGCATACCGCCGCAGACTATCGCCGTCGGTGAAAACCGGCACCACGCGCAGCCAGGGCTCGCTGACCTCGGGGACGACGGCCGCAACGCTCGCCTCCCCGGAAACCCGAACGTCGAGCTTCGCGTAGTTGTAGGTGGAGCCGAAATCCAGCGCGTTCGGCGTGACGGCCAGCCGCGGTTCCGGTAATGGCAGCATCCTCGGCTTCAGTGCGTTGGAGACCGCCGCATAGGCATCCACGATGTCGCCGTCGCCAGTCATTGCCCCCGCCACCAGCAGCCGGTCCACGTCGTCGGGAGTGAGCGCAGGATTGACGGACTTCATCAGCGCCACCACGGCCGCCACGTGGGGGCTCGCCATGGACGTGCCGGTCTTGAAGCCGTAGCCGAAGCGGACGGGCGCCACGGTATCGTCGGCGGTGAGGCTCAGCACCGCCTCGGGGTGGCCGTCCCCGTTCAGGTCTTCCCAGCTGCCGCCCGGCGCCAGCACATCGACGGCGCTGCCGAAATTCGAGTAGGACGTGCGCGTGCCGCGGGCGTCCACCGCACCCACGGCCAGCACGTGATCGCAGTTGGCTGGAAACGCGTCGGCGGCGTCGACGGCGTCGTTCCCGGCTGCCGCGACCACCACCACCCCAGCGTCGTGAACCTCGTCGAACGCGCTCTGCTCAGCGGGCCAGCACGGTCCCCGGCGCCCCAGGCTCAGGTTGATCACCTGTGCGGCCGGCGCCAGAGTCCCGGAGTCGTTGTCGAGTCCAGCCGCATAGCGCAGCCCCTGGATGATGTCATAGCTGCTGCCGCCCTTCGTGCCGAGCACCCGCACAGGCATGACGCGGACGCCGGGGGCGGCGCCGGTCCCGCCGATACCGTTTTCGCTCACGGCGGCCACCGTCCCGGCCACGTGAGTGCCATGAAAGGCGCTTGGCGCGCCGTCTTCATCGCCCGGGTCCTCAGGGTCCGGATCCAGGCCGTCGCCGTCGCCGCTGCTGTCGATGCTGCGCACGAAGTCGTAACCCGGCAGCAGCCGCCCCGCCAGATCCGGATGATCCGCCAGCACACCGCTGTCGACTACGGCGACGGTCACGGCCGGGTCGCCGGTGGTGAGATCCCAGGCGGCGGGCAAACCGATCGCCGCGTAATGCCATTGCAGCGGATACAACGGGTCGCTGGGAGTGGACGTTGCATGTACCCGCAGGTTCGGCTGGGCGTAGATCATCGATCGCCGCATCCGCATCGCCTTCACGGCCAGTAGCGTCCGATACTTCCACCGCGCGTCGGCATCGGCCAGGCCCGCGAGCGGACCGGTATCCACCGCCGCGCCGGTCGTGCTCGGTTCCGGGTCGAGGCGCGCCAGGGCTGGTCCACCGCGGCTGGCGCCGGCGATCCGCCGGACGCCGACGGCGGCCATCGTCGTGGCGGCTGCGATGCTCATCGCGGCTCGCTCCTGGAAGACGATCTCTCCGGGAACGAAGTCGGCCGACAGACGCATGCCGCTCTGGATGGCAGGGACCGCCGACTCGCCGGCCACCAGCGTGTAGTTCGAGGCGCCGCGGGCGGCAACGACCTCCGCCAGGTAATCGCCTTCGGCCGACACCGTCAGCGCGTCGATGGCACCGGTGTCCAGCGACGCGTCGATGAGCCGATTCCCCGCGTCGTCCCACAAGTACAGATCGGCGTCGCCCAGATCCGGATCGGCCGTCAGCAAGGTCACCGTCTGTCCCGCCGACAAGGCCACTCGGTAGAAATCGGCAGAGTCGCCTCGCACCTGAAGCGGGCCGGGCGCACCGCTGCCGGGGAGATTCACGTAACCCCCGACCGTCACCGGCTGAACGATGGACTGCGCCTCGGCCTGCCGATCATTCGCCGTGCGCGGCGCGCTCCAGTCGTTGACGTCGCCGTCGGCCGCGGTGCCGGGCACCACGGTGATCGTGCCGGAGATCGAGAACGTGCGCGGCTGCACCACCACTGCCACGCCGTCCCGCCCGGTGAGCCCGCTCCGGCCAGTCACGGTGAGCTGAAAATCGAGCGCCGTCGGCGTGCTCACCGCAGGCGCCGTGAAGCTGGCGGCGGCGGAGTCCGCACCCGCCAGAGCAATTGGCGGCCCGGCGGTCTGCCGCCACAGGAAGCTCAGGGGTCCGTCTGCCGGGTCCCGGCTCGAAGAGCCGTCCAAGGTAACCAGCGAACCTTCCAGTACCGCTTCGGCGGCTCGCACCGCGGCCACCGGCGCCTGGGTGCCGGGAGCGCTCACCGCCGACTGGCTGCCGCTCATCCCGGCCGAGCCTCCGCCCCCGCACCCGGCGAGCACCAGGAGCGGCAGAGCGAAGAGCGCGCGGTCGACGATTGCGTGGGGCATGGCGATAGCGGCGAACCGACCGATACGGTGGACGCTGAAGGTCGTTCCTCGATTGTTGCTGGCGGTGTCCCTGCTCCACTGAGTATAGAAAGGCTATCAGCACGCGCAGGCGGGTCGGCGGCGGCGGTCGACCGATGGGATTTTGCGAACCGGAGGCGCGACTTTATGCTGACGGCCATATGCTGACGGCTGCCGTCGGCAAGACGGCATTACCCTGGCGTGCCCCAATGAGCCAACGACCTTGCCGGCGGAACCGGACCACATGAAGCGGACATCGATCTGGCAATGGCTGGCCGTCGGCGCAGCGCTGGCGCTGGGAATCGCCGTGGCGCTCTATCAGAGGATGCCGCCGGCGGCCACGGCGGCAGGCGTCGCACTCGACACCGTCCAATCCCGATACCGGTGGCTCAGCAGCGGTGGACGCGCCGACTACTGCCGGGTCCTCCATGCCTGCTCCGGTGTCCGCGGCACCCCAGCCACGCCAGCCGCCAGCGGTCCCGGCTGAAGACGTCCGCTTCACCGCCCCGCGCGACGCCCACTGCCCTGCCGCGGTTCTTCGTCAATGGCCTGAAGAACGGTGTCGGTTCGGGCGATAGCGAGGAGCCGACGCCTCAGTCGCTGCAGGCGCAGATGGACGCGGAGCCGCGGGACGACGGGTGGGCGTCGTCCGTGGAGTGGCAGCTCCAGAACTACCTGGCTCTGCAGCCGTCCATCGACGCGTTCGGGACACCTCGGGTCCTCTGCCGCCGTACCGTGTGCCGGGTATTGACCATCACCAGCAGAAAGCGACTTGACGCGCACCCGGAGGCGGACTGGCACGAGATGATGTCGCGGCTGCGCTACGAGACGGTGTCGAACCAGCTTGCCGGGTCTGCCGAGACGGTCGTGCTCAACCACGCTCATCCCGACGAGGTGGGATTCGTCACCTACTTCGAGCGGACCCCACCCGGTCGCAGCACCGGCCAGCCAGAGCGGCGCCATGACGACCGGTAGGTGAAGCCACGTTGAGACGGCTCGCGGCCAGCAGCTGTCGAATGCTCGCCGGCCGGTTCGACTACTAGAGCTCACCGCCGCAGGTCCAACCACTTGGAGAACGACATGACCAGGTTTATCGCCATCTACACCGGAACCGCCGCCGGCCGCGCCGGCTCCGGATGGGACGACATGAGCGAACACGACCGACGCGCCCGGGAGAGCGCCGGCATGCAGGCGTGGGGCGAATGGATGGCCGCCAACGCGGCCAGCCTTGTCGATGCCGGCGGCCCCCTCGGCGCCACCAAACGAGTCTCCAAACAGGGGATCGCGGACGTGCAGAACGAACTGGTGGGCTACGTAATCGTCGAGGCCGAATCTCACGACGACGCAGCGCGGCTGTTCGAGGGCCACCCGCACTTTTCGATTTTCCCCGGCGAGGCGGTGGAGATCATGGAGTGCCTGCCCCTGCCCGGCTGATGTCAGGCTCAGCGGCCCGCCGGTTCACTGCCTGGTATATCCGGCGCTGAGCCGAGCCTGGGCGATCACGTGCGACGCCATCGCCTGGCGAAGCGCCTCTCTGTCCGGCCGGTGGAGGGAGAGCGAAACGTCGAGCGCGTACAACTCGAAAATGTAGCGGTGTCGCCCCGAAGGCGGGCATGGCCCGCCGTACCCGGGCTTGCCCCAGCCGTTTACTCCCTCGGCCGCGCCGCCGGGAAGCGACCCACTGGCGCCTGCCGGCACTCCGTCGGAGTCGGCCGGGAGGTTGAACACGACCCAATGCACCCAGATCCCCTGTGGTGCGTCGGGGTCGGTGACGGTCAGAGCCAGCGACACCGCGCCGTCGGGCACACCGGACCATGACAGCGGCGGCGACATCCCCGCTCCCTGGCAGGTGTAACGTACCGGCACCGAGCCACCCTGGTCGAACGCACTCGAATGCAGACGTAACGGATCGGGCGCGGCGGCGACCTGCGGAGCGGTCACCGTCGAGGCCAGCACGATCCACAGAGCTGCAATACGACGAGACATCCATATGTCCGTTGGCCTCTTCACTGTCTGGCCTCCTCACGGTCGCGCCTCCACCCTACCCCGGCCCTCGCGCAGGTCAAGGCCCCCAAAGGGCCGCTTTCGTTGAACGCGTTTCAAATAGATTGAGACGCACCAGCAGATTCGCCACCATTCCACTCTCTGCCGAATTTGCCACGAAGGGATGGAGGGATGTCGATGACCGCACCGTTGCAAGGAATCCGTGTGCTCGAGGTTGCGAGCTGGCTGGCGGCGCCCTGCTGCGCTGCACTGATGGCCGATCTCGGCGCGGACGTCATCAAAGTCGAGCCGCCCGAGGGAGACGCCTACCGGCGCCTGTTCTCCTCGATGCTGGGCGACGAATTCGTGCATCCCACCTACCAGTTCGACAACCGGGGCAAGCGCGGCATCTGTGTCGATCTCGAGCAGGACGAGGGTGTCGCGCTGGTGCACGATCTGGCGCGCCAGGCTGACGTGTTCATCACCAACCTCACGGCGCCGCGGCTGGCGCGCTACCACCTCACGGACACGGACGTGCACCAACTCTCGCCCAGCGCCATTTACGCGGTGCTGGCCGGGTACGGCGTGCAGGGCCCCGACAGCGGCCGGCAGGCTTTCGATCAGACCGCCTTCTGGGCCCGCTCCGGCGCCATGTCCATCTTCGGCGACCGCGACGACGGGCCGCTCCTGGCCCGCGGCGGCTACGGCGACCGGACCACGGCGCTGAACCTGCTGTCGGCCATTCTGGCAGCCCTCAGGCTCCGCGACCGCACCGGCGAAGGTCAGTACGTGGAGGTAACGTTGCAGCGCACGGGCATCTGGGCCCTGGCCAGCGACGTCAACGTTGCGCTATTCGACCGTCTGCAGCCGCAGAAGACCAGCCGCAAGGCACCCCCCAATCCCATCTGGAACTTCTACCAGACGCGGGACGGGCGGTGGCTCGCCATGGTCATGCCCATGGCGCTGCCCTACTGGCCCAGATTCTGCGCAGCCATCGGCCGCGAAGAGTGGGCGAACGACGAACGCTTCAAGTCACTGCCCGGTCTCGCCGAGAACGGACCGCAGATCGTTCCGGAGCTCGAAGCCATGTTCGCCGCCGAGGACCTGGAGCACTGGCGTTCGGTGCTGGACGGCGCGGGGCTCATCTGGGAGCCGGTGGCCGAGCTGCCCGAGGTGGTGGACGATCCGGCGCTGCGGGAGTCCGGCGCGTTCTCGTTGATCGTGCATCCTTCCGCCGGGGCCATGGAGATCGTTGGCACGCCGTTCGTCATCCGCGGCAGCGACGTGGAAGTTCGCGGGCCCGCGCCGGACGCCGGCCAGCATACCCGCGAGGTATTCGAAGAGCTGGGGCTGCCGCCGGAGCGGGTGGACGAGCTGCTGGCCCGGCGTGTGCTGCGGTGAACCGACTCAGCTACCGCGCAGCCCAAGCGCTGCGCGGTCCGCCCGGCCGATCGCGGTGAGGAACATCACGCTCCGCCCGGCGGCCGCGGGTGAGAACAGCTCGATCACCTCGTCATCGAAAAAGGTGAGACCGGTGGCGCCGAGCCCCTGGGCGTAGGCCGCCAGGTAGAGGCGGCCGCCGGTGATGCCACCTTCGAGCTGCGCGGCCCGGTAGCCGCGATCGCCGAGCCTGTCGACCACCGCTTCCAGGTCGCAGACGGAGTAGACGTCCACCGCTGCATCGGCCGCCAGCGCCTGCCCCAACGCGAGCCTGCCGGCGCGCCGGCGGAAGTCGCCGGCGGCCAATGGCTGCAACGTCTGATCTTCGCGGTGGTGGCGATACAGCCCGGGCGTCAGCCCGGTCACAGCGTTGACGATCAGGTACAGCTCGAGCAGCGTGCCACCGGGCACCAGGAAGTCGGCCGGGATGCCGGCGGTCGCGGCGCGCAGTGCCGCCGACAGCGCGTCGAACGACACCGGGCGCGCCGGATCGAACGCGCGCGTGGAGCCTCGCCGGCGGATCACGTGGGCCAGGTCCGGACCGGCGCTCCGCGGCAAGGGAGCCAGCTCGACCCGCCCCTCCGCTGCAGGGCGGGCGACGGCCGGCAATTGCCATGGCGCCTCGGATGCCGCGCGCCAGGCTGCTGCCGCCGCCCCGTCCCGCAGAGACGATGCCGCGTGGGCCTGCGTTATTGCCGGGTAGTGCACCGGCGAACCGGTCGGCCGTCGGACAAACCCCTCGATCGGCTCCAGGGGCGGGGGCGACGGCGGCGGCGTGCCGGTCCGTCCGAGCGGAACCAGACTCAGCACCCCCTCGCGCTCGGGATCGAGGCCCAACAGCGCTTCGACCACGCCATCGGCAAACCCCATCACCACGCCGGGAGCCAACGCGTCGCCCCGGCCGTCCGAACGTCCGCCGGCCACCGCCAGCAGGTTGGCGTGGAGCGTGCCGGCATCCCAGAAGCAGTGCCGATACGCCCGTTCCCGGTACTTCCAGGCGTTCCGCCAGTAGCTGGACGCCGTCGCCAGAATCACCGGCGCCTCCGCAATCCGTCGCTGTCCGCCGGTCGCCTCCACCAGCCGCGATCGGTGATCCCCACGGCGCAGCCGATGGAGGGAGAAATCTTCCGGCCCGAAGTGGTAGACGCCGGCAGCCAGCTCGGCGAGATCGCCGGTCACCAGGTAGACGTCGACGTGATAAAGCGCGCCCGTGTTGGGATAGGCGCGGAAGTAGTGCTCGCCTCCCCCGGGCAGGACTTTGCGCTTGGTGATGCCGGCGCTGAGGTAGAGCACCCGGGTGAGGGTCGCGAGATCCGGCACGACGTCGCCGTGCGGTTTCTGCCAGGCCTCCGGAGACGCGCCGATGGCGGCCAGCGCCGGCGCTGTCGCGCCCGTCAGAATGGCCGGGTCCGCGGCGAGGCCGACGGTCTCGACGCCTTCGTAGATCTTGAACGGACTGGGTTGGTTCGCCCAATCCAGCTCGTGAGGCATTTGCCGCAGCCGCGCCTCGGTATGCTTGGTGCGCTGGTGATAGCCAAGCGCGCTGCCGGAATGATCGGCCTCGCCGGGCATGGGCACTCCACGGTTCGCGTACACCGTGTCGAGGATACGCCCCTCGGGCGGACCGAGTCCCTTCAGACCGGGTCCCTTCGGACCGAGTCCCTTCAGACCGAGTCCTTCGGACCGAATCCCTCCGTAAAATTGTCGTAAAAATGCTTGCCGTCGCCTTCAGTAGCGGCGGCAACCCGCAGAGAATCCCGCGCCACGAACGGTACGTCGGCGCGCGTGAACATACTCAACCTCTGCAGCATCCTGGTGGTTCTATACAGTCTGTCCATGGTGGGCCCCATCCTGATCGGGCTGGTCGAAGGCGAAGCGGACATCTCATCCTTCCTCACCACGCTGGTGGCTTCTCTGACCATTGGCGCCACCGGGTGGTGGTTGACCCGACGCCCCGTCGCGGCAATCAAGGCAAGAGACGGCTTCCTGGTCGCCGTGCTGTTCTGGCTGATCTTCTCCGCAATCAGCGCTGCGCCGTTACTGCTGGACCAGCGGCTCGACCTCAGGCTCGTAGACGCGGTTTTCGAAGGCACGTCCGGCATTACCACCACCGGCGCATCGGTGCTGGACGCAATCGATTCGCTGCCGAAGTCGATTCTCTACTATCGGGCGCAGCTCAACTTCCTCGGCGGTCTCGGCATCATCGTCCTCGCCATCGCCGTGCTGCCCCTGCTCGGCGTCGGCGGCGCCAAGCTGTACCAATCGGAGACGCCGGGTCCGCTCAAGGAAGAGCGCCTTACGCCTCGCCTGGCCGACACCGCCAAGCACCTCTGGGCGACGTACCTGACTCTCGCCGCCGCATGCGCTCTCGCCTTTTTTGCTGCCGGCATGAACTGGTTCGACGCTCTGTGCCACAGCCTTTCCACAGTGTCGCTCGGCGGTTTCTCCCCGCACTCCGCCAGCCTCGGCTTCTATCACAGCACCGCCGTCGAGATCGTCGGCGGCATCTTTTCGGTGCTGGCCGCAGTGAACTTCGCGCTCTACTTCACCGCCTACAATGGCCGCAGCCTGCGCCCCCTCGTGAGCGACCCGGAACTCAGATTCTTTCTGCTGGTCGTGTCGCTGGTCGTCGCGATAGTCTGCTGCAGCCTCATCCGATCCGGTACCTTTGCCGCCGCCGATAGTCTCGTGCATGGTTTCTTCCAAGCCGTCTCCATCATGACCGACAACGGATTGACCGCGGCGGGATATCCGCAGTGGCCTTCCTACGTCGTGGTGCTGATGCTGGGTTCCAGCTTCTTCGGCGGGTGCGTAGGCTCCACCTGCGGCGGAATCAAGGCCATGCGGTTTCTGCTGCTGTACGAGCAGAGCACGCGGGAGCTGAAACAGCTCATCCACCCCACGGGGGTCTACGTCGAAAAGATCGGCCAACGCCGCGTGCCCGACCGGGTCATGCGCTCGGTGTGCGGCCTGTTCTTCCTCTACATCATGTTCGCTTGCCTATTCATCTGGGGGCTTACGGCGACGGGCCAGGATGTGCCCACGGCGTTTGGAACAGTGGCCGCCTGCATGAACAACATGGGAGTCGGCTACGGTGCGACCTCCGCCGGATTCGGCACTTTGAGCGACCCGGCCAAATGGCTGATGTGCGGTGCCATGCTGTTCGGACGTCTCGAGATCTTTCCGATTCTCATCGTCCTGTCGAGGACCTTCTGGCGCTTCTGAAGTCAGCGCACCAGTCGATGCCGATCCGTTACCTCGAGCACGTCATCCGCCAAGCGCCGCGTTCTGCCTGTTCTGATCCGGCCGCAAAGCCGGCCAACGCACAGACACCTGGATCGATCGGAGGTAAGCTGATGTGCGTTTAACGATCGCCGGGCATATGTCGCCGGGCATATGATGCCCGCAACCCACAGTCGCAGGAGCCGGTCCATGTCGAAAAATCAGCGATCCAATCGGGAGTCGAAGAAGCCGGCTCAAATGACGGCCAAAGAAAAGAAGGCGGCCAAGCGCGACAAGAAACGCTCGGAAGGCTCGACGCCATTCATCGTCAAGCCGTGAGTTCGGAGGAGCGGCTCCGCCGCCGCCCCGGGTTCCCCGGACCTCGTCGTACGCACGGTACGCCGTAGGGTACCGGGCTGACGTCGCGTTTACGGAGGCCCGGATGTCGCTGTTGCCGCTCGGCTGCCGTCGGAACGGCGCAAGTTCGTGCTGACACATCGGACCTGCGTGTTCGGGTACGCGCGACAACAGGATGGCCCGGCGATGTCGGTGGTCTACTACGTGCCGGATGAGGCGGGTGTCTTGTACGTCGCCACGATGGCTGCGCGGGCGAAGGCCAAGGCAACTGCCCGCCTTGGGAAGGTCAGTCTGTGTGTGCTGGACGAACGCTGGCCGTTCACCTATCTCCAGGTGTACTGCGACGCGGCAATCGAACGTGACCCTGATCTCGTCTGCGACGTGATGATGGGCGTCGCATGGCGGATGTCGGGTGAGCAACTGCCGGAATCCGCGCGGCCCGGGGTCGATCGGATGCGCGAGCAGGAAGGCCGCGTGGTCGTGCGGTGCATTCCGTATGCAACGTTCGCCTCGCCGCCTCGTCACCTGAACAGAAACGATCAGCAGGAGAGGCTTACCCACTGGATTTCCGGCTCGGTGCCGTGGTCGGCTGAAGATCCCACCAGCTGATGATGGAGCCAACCAGTCACCGAAGACTGTTCAGGCCGTGAGAGCTGATCATCGTCCGGAGCTTTGCCTCCCGGTTCTTGATTTCTCTGATCTAAAGGTGAGTGCGCCCGCACGCCCGCGACATCCTCTCGAGTGTCCGTGCGGGATAGCTTGCGACTCAGCCGATTCGTGATCCGGGTTATCGATACCATTCGTCGCAGAGGGCGACGCAGCCGCATTTCGAGGCAATTCAGGCTGGAGGATAGCGAACAGAAGCCAACCGCCCGCTGCGACGACTACTACTCCCGCGAACACAGCCAGTCTTGATCGATGCAACGACAGCCCCATCAACATTTGATCGTTGCCAACCCAACGAAAGAGCCTGTTGCGCGCGGTTTCGAAAACGGGGCGAAACCCGGGCAAATGCCCTATCGCAATGTAGCGATCGCCGGAGGCGTTCATAGCCAGCTGATTTCGTAAGGGGGTTTTGGTGGAGCCAGACGGGATCGAACCGTCGACCTCTACAATGCCATTGTGGTGGGTACACAACCCTATGTCTCTGATTTCAAAAGCAAACAGGGCTAATACGCCTACTGTTAGATCGGTTGCTGACCGAATGCATTGCGATCACCCTGTCCTGCAGCCAGAAGCGGCGATCTCGCCTTGACTGATCGGGCGCCTTCCTTACAATTCTAGCTAAAGTAAGGAGCATGAAATGGCCGAAGCGGCAGTTACTAGCAAAGGTCAGATAACCATCCCTGCAGACGTGCGAAAGGCAATGGGGCTGAAGGCGCAGGATCGGGTCGTCTTCACCGTGCTCCACGATGGGACGACCGTGATGCGAGCTAAGACGAAGAGCATCAAAGACATGAAGGAGATGCTGAAACACCAGGGCAAACGCGTGCCAGTCTCTGAGATGTGGCACGAATAGGTGCCAGCGCTCGATACCAACGTCATTCTCCGCTATATCGTGGAGGACGATCCTGGACAGACGCGCGTTGCTCAGCGATACATCGACAAGCACGCGGTCGCTGGCGGTTCACTCTTCCTGGCGACATCAGTGATTCTCGAGATCGAATGGGTGCTTCGATCCGTCTACCGATTCACCAGAGATGAGGTCATCGAAGTGTTCGTCGGGCTACTCGAGGCTCGGGAAATAACCTTCCAAGACGAGGCTTCCCTGGAGCGCGCGGTACATCGGTATCGAGAACTCAACATCGACTTTGCGGACTGCCTTCACCTCGCTGCCGCGCAGACATACGATCAGTTGCCGTTGGCCACGTTCGAGAAGAAGGCTAGAGGCATTGATGGCTTTGAAGCCTTGCAAAGTTGATCTTCGACAAGCCTGGCTCCTCGACCGACTTTCTTTGCGGCCCGGTTCTGCCTGCTGTTCGGTCCCAGCCGACCGGCGGTTGGCGACCCATAGCAGACGCCCCACCTCCCGACCGCGCAAAGTCTGCAGCCAATCGCCGGCACTGAATAAGTCATTGACCTACTAAGCCATTGGCATAAACTCCGCCGTGAGATTCGAGTGGGACGACGCCAAGGAGCGTAGCAACCAGAGGAAGCACGGCCTGTCGTTCTCTGAGGCCAAACAGCTCTTCGACGGCGACTACTTGGAGATCTTTGACGCGCCTCACTCGGATGTCGAGGATCGATTTATTGCGATCGGTGAAATCGACCGCGGAATCGCGGTAGTGGTGTACGCACAGCGGGAAGAAGACCTCATCCGGATCATAGGGACCCGCTTTGCAACAAGACGAGAGCGTGAGCTGTACCGCGCGCACATGGATCAGCACAGATGAGCGATGTTCCAGAGATCTCGGACGAGCAATTCAAGAGCGCGATTCCGGCCCGGCTCAGGGCTCGGCTGATGCGTGGAGGCTTTTCCTCCGGAAAAGACATCGCCGCGCTGCGACGCTTCGTAGGGCTGAGCCAGGCAGACTTTGCGCGCGCGATGGAGATCAGCGTTCATACGTTGCGCAATTGGGAGCAAGGCCGCAGGAAGCCCGACGGGCCAGCGCTTGCGCTGCTCAAGATCGCGGCGCGTCATCCAAGAATCATCCGAGAGAATCTTGTGTCGGCCGCATAGGTCGCGCTCGGGTTTTGCGGACCGCCTGCGAGCCTGAGCGGCCGGCGGTAGCGACGTCTATACGCAGTTTCGGTTGCACGCAGCTGGGGAACCAATGTCAGATCGACGATTGACGTTCGTGGCTCTCAGCGTCGCCAACCTCCCTGGGTCGGCCGATTTCTACCGAACCGTTCTAGGCGTGCCGTTGCGCGATGCGTCTCACGGTGAGGAGTTGGAGGATCCATGGTACGGCGGTGCCCATGCCGCGTATTCATGGACGGATGAGGCGTTTCTCCACTTCGCGATCTATCCCAGTCGCGAACCCCAACGGCCAGTCACGACTGGAGCGCAAATCGGCTTTCATGTTGCGGATTTCGACGAGGTGCACGATCGGGTGATGCGAGCAGGTGTTTCGGTTGTTCAGGAACCTCGCGACGAACCCTGGGGCAAAACGGCTCGCTATCTCGACCCCGACGGCAACATCGTGAGCATCACGGCGGCATAGCTTGTCCGCTTGGCCGGGAGGACACGACTTCGCAGAATCGCCGACCGGCTGCTCCTGGCAGATCTCGCCCGGATCGCGATGCTGAGTTGAGCGTCCGCTGACTCGCGAAGGAGTCGGGCGCCCCCTCCGCAAAAAGGACAGCGGCGGGGCTGCCCTGAACCACCGCCTGAATCGACTGCGCAGCTGACATGAATGCAGACGCAATTGAGCGTGGGCGCTACAAAACCCTGCTGCACTTTCCGTTGATGGAACAACCACTTGCGTCTGGCCAGGAAGTGAACAACAACCGAACAACATCGCAAGCTGCTGGGTCGGCAGAGCTTCAAAGCCGTAACATCTTGATTTAACTGAGGAAATGGTGGAGCCAGACGGGATCGAACCGTCGACCTCTACAATGCCATTGTAGCGCTCTCCCAGCTGAGCTATGGCCCCACGGAGCCGCGTTCCGACCAGAGCCGGACGTCGGGGAGCCGCGATACTAAGTTTCGGCTCGGGGGGTGTCAACCGCCCCTCCACGGCCACCTCGCCCACACTCGGCCGCGCGAGCCCCCACCGCTCGAGAGGGTAAACTAGCGCCCCTTTCGTCCGGAGCAAGCGGCTCTCGTGGACCGACTCACGCCGCAACCGTCGGGGCTCTCCCTGCGCGCCATCGTGGCGAGCGCGTTCATCGTGGTCGCCGTGTGCCTGGGGCTGGCGGTCAGTTTCGCCATCGCCAGCCTTCAGCAGCTCGGCCAGCAGAGCCAGCGGCTGCTGGAGAACGGGGTCAACACCACGCGACTGATCGAGCAGCTCGCCGACCGCATCACCGAGGTGGAGCGCACCGCCCGTCAGTACACGGTGGTAGGTTCGCCCAATCTGTTGCAGATTTACCGCGACCGCCGTAAAGCGCTGTCCGACACCACCGCGGCCCTGGAGCAGCGGGACGACGTGCCGGCGCTCGTGGAGCCCATCAAACGGCTCAATCGCCTGCTCGGCCAGATCGAGGCCTCCCTGACGACGCCGACCCCCACCACCGGCGCGAACACCGACGCCTTCGCCGCCATGAACGACATCGCCCGCCAGGCACGGATCCTGGCGCAAGGCCGATTCGACCGGGAGCTGGCACGTCTGCAGGACGGGGTGCGGCGGCTGCGGACCGCAATGATCGCGCTCACGGCCGCGGTGGTCGCCGCCGCGCTGCTCACCGTGCTCGGATTCTCCACCCTGGTCAGCCGGCCGATGCGGCAGATCACGGCCAGCATCGACGCCCTCGGCCGGGCGGAGCTGGACACGCCGGTGCAGGTGACCGGGCCCAGAGACCTGCAATCCATCGGCATTTCCCTTGACTGGCTGCGCCGACGGATCCGTGATCTGGAGGCACAGAAGTCGACGTTCGTCCGCCATATGTCTCACGAGCTGAAGTCGCCCCTGGCGAACGTCCGCGCCGGAATCGAGCTGCTTCGCGAGGAGCACGCCGACGACCCGGGGCGGCAGGAGGTGGCGGCCATCGTCGAGCGCAATGCCGCTCGTCTGCAGCATCAGATCGACGACCTGCTGCGCTACGCGGGATGGCAGGACGCCCGGCCGCCTCAGCAGCCGGTGACCCTGAAGCTCCACGAGCTGATCAGGAAGTCCATTCAGGAGCAGGAGCTCGAGGCGGGCTCGCGAGATCTGGAGCTACGCAGCGACCTGGCGAGCGTCTCGATGACGGCCGAGGAGAGCCAGGTGCGTGCCATCGTAGATAACCTCATCAGCAACGCGATAAAGTACTCACCTGAAGGTGGCGTAATAGACGTACGCCTCAGCAGGCTGGGGGATGAGGCGCTCATCGACGTGGAAGATCAGGGGCCCGGGATCCCCGCGGAGCTGCGCGAGCAGGTGTTCGAACCGTTCTTTCGCGGCCCCGGTGCCAGCTCGTCTGCTGGCACCGGCATCGGCCTGTCCCTGGCGATGACAGCAGCGAGGGCCCATGGCGGTTCGATCCGAGTCCTGGACAAGCGAGACGGTGCGCACCTTCAGGTGGCGCTACCGCTGGGCCCATGACCTCGAGCGTCGGGTCGCGCGCACTCTGGCCGCCTTTGCCCTGGTGGTCGGCGTGAGCGCCTGTGCCGTCAAACCCGAGCCAGTGCCCGAGCCGGAAACCCCAACCGCTGCCGAAAGCCTTCTCGAGCTCGTCGCTCATGCCATTGCGTCGACGTCCGCGGAGCAGCGCCGCAGCATCGAGAAGGCGGAAAAGGCCCGATTCCAGCAGACGCCCACCTATGACAATCTGCTGCGTTTGACGATGGTGCGCGCCTTCAGCGCCGCGCTGCCGTCCGAGCTCATGGAAACCCGGGCGGACCTGCAGGTGCTGGCCAACGGCCAGCACGAGCTCTCGCCGTATCAGCGTTACGTGGCGCTGATGGCGCTGATCATGGTGGATCAGCGGCTTCAAATGGGCAACCAAATTGCTGATCTGCAACGACAGATCGACTCCCTCACCGAGATCGAAGCGTCTCTCAAGGACAACGACGTCAACACGGCCCCGGAGGTATCACCGTGAGTACCGGACACGTGCTGCTGGTGGATGATGACACCGACTTCCTCACCCTCATGGCAAGGCGACTGGAACGGGAAGGTTTTACCATCACCACAGCCACCAGCGGCGAGAAGGCGCTGACGGCGCTGGCCAACGTCGTGCCCGACGTGGTGATCACCGACCTCAGGATGGAAGGCATCGACGGCATCGAGCTGCTGACTCGGCTGCAGCGGGACTACTCCGCCCTACCGGTTCTGATCATCACCGCGCACGGCACCATACCCGAGGCGGTGAGTGCCACTCAGGGCGGCGCGGTGGGTTTCGTCACCAAACCCATCGACTACGACGGCTTGCTGGAAAAGATCCACACCGCCATCCGGGTGACCGGCGGCGCAGGCGAGGCGCCCGCCCCGGCGCTCGAGTGGCCCACCCGAAGCCCCCGCATGCGGGCAGTGCTGAGGGAAGCGCAGGCTGCCGCTCGGAGCACCGCCTCGGTGCTGATCCGCGGCGAAACGGGAGCCGGCAAGGAGGTGCTCGCCCGGCTGATCCACGAATCCAGCGACCGTGCACGGGGTCCGTGGGTCACCGTCAATTGCGCCGCTATTCCGGAGCATCTGCTGGAGTCCGAGCTGTTCGGTCATGTCAAAGGCGCCTTCACCGGCGCCATGGCCTCGCGCGCCGGGCTGATCCGCTCGGCCCATGGCGGCACCCTGTTCCTCGACGAGATCGGTGACATGCCGCTGGACCTGCAGACGAAGCTGCTGCGGGTGCTGGAGGAGCGCGTGGTGCGACCTGTCGGATCCACCACCGAGCACGAGGTCGATATCCGGGTGCTGTCAGCGACCCACCAGGACCTTGCCCAGCTCATCCGTGCAGGCACGTTTCGGACCGATCTGTACTACCGGCTGAACGTGCTGGAGCTGCGGCTGCCCTCCCTGGCGGAACGCCGGGAGGACATCCCTCAGCTCGCGCAGATGTTCCTGGATGAGCTGTGCGGCCCCGACAACCGCAAGGTCTACTCGCCCGACGCCATGGAGCGCCTGATGGCCGCGGAGTGGCCCGGCAACGTGCGCCAGCTCCGCAACGTCGTGGAGCGCAATGTTGCTCTTGCCCCGTCGGTAGTAATTTCCGAAGAGCAGGTACTCGATGCGCTCGGGGAGGAGGCCGCCTGCTTTCCGTCCTTCGACGAAGCGCGGGATTCGTTCATCCACGACTACCTCATGCAGCTTCTGAAGATCGCCGACGGCAACGTGTCACGCGCGGCGCGGCTGGCCCAGCGCAACCGCACCGATTTCTACAAGCTCATGAAGCGTCACGGCATCGAGCGCGAAGACGCCTCCGGCTGACAACGCCGTGGCCAATAGCAACTCACCGCGGCCGATAACAGCGTAAAAGTTGCGACTAATAGCAACTGGAAGCCGCGGCTAATAGCAACCAAAAGCCGCGACTGCCGCCCAGTAAAAAACCGACGGGGCGGCCCGGATTACCGCCTCTGTCGCGCTCGGGCGACAGCAGTTCCCCCGCCCGCACGGGCAATACGCCGGGCCGAGGCGCCGGGGGGCCGCGACGAGCCCGCGCACCAGCCTCCCGACCACCTGGCGGGGCCGCCGCCGACTGCGGATCCCGCCGGTGACCTGCAGCACCACCCGCTGATGTTTCCACCTTGATCTCTGGCATGACGCTTGCTTCACATCCCGGTGTGAAAATGACGGACTGAACCATCCGCCGAGACCTGCAGAGGAGCACGCAACATGGGAACCGACCCGCAAGTGTGAAACAGCGCAGGTGAGTTCGCGGCGCTGGCCGTGGCACAAACGATCGATCTCCCACCTCCCCCAGTCCCTGTCGATCGGCCACGCGCCAGCGCCCCTTAATTTTCCGGCATCCGTGGAGTCACTGCCCGATGAGGCGAGAGACCTGTGACATCCCTACCGACATGCGCTTCCGGCTGATCGTGCTGGCGGGGTTGCTTTGCCTCGGGTCCGCGGCCGCAGCCGATCGTCCCGGTGGTGACGCGCCCCAAGCCGTACGCGACGCCTGGATCGATGGGCGCCTGCAGGCGACCTTCGCGCTGAACTCGTTCCTGAGTCAGTTCAGCATCGACACGTCCGTCGACGGCGGCGTGGTCAAATTGTCCGGCACCGTGGGCAGCGACATACAGCGCGAGCTCGCAGTCACCCTCGCCCGGCAGGTGGACGGCGTCGAGAACGTGCAGGACGCCTTGACGATCCGCAACGAGAGCGCCGCTGCACCCGATCAGCCGGTGGGAGACAGGCCGCCGACGTTCCGCCAGAGGGTGGAAGACGCGACGGCTACGGCACGGGTGAAAACCAATCTTCAGTCGAACGGCAATACGCGGGCGTTGTCCATCGATGTGGATACTGAAGACGGCGTGGTCATCTTGAAAGGCACCGTATCCTCCCTGAAGGAGAAGATGCTCGCCGAGATGATCGCGCGAAACACGGACGGGATTGCCAACGTCCGAAACCAGCTCGAAATCAACGGGCAAACATGAACCAACGAGGAGAGTCCAGCTTTATGTTTAACACCAGTAAGATCAACGTGGTCTTCGCAGCACTGGTACTGACGCTGCTCGGATCGAGCGCATGGGCGGCGCCCCAGGCGGGCGATCGCGCTCTGACGCTGTCGGGTACCGGCAACAGCGACAAAAAATTCAACAACAACAACTTCGGAATGAGCGGCGAGCTCGGCTACTTCACCAGCGACAGCCTGGAACTCGGTGTCCGTCAGAGCGTGAACGGGTCGATCGTCGACAATGGCCGCGACGCCTGGGCCGGTGCCACCCGCGGCTTCGCCGACTGGCACTTCGGCGGCCCCAATGCCTTTCAACCTTTCCTGGGTCTGAACGTTGGTGGCCTCTATGGCGACAACGTCAAGGAAACCTGGGCGGCCGGTCCCGAAGCGGGTATGAAGTACTACGTGCGGGACAAGACCTACATCCAGTTTCAGGCCGAGTATGAGTTCCTCTTCCAGAACGCCGATGACGTGGACAATACGTTCGACGACGGCGCGTTCTTCTATACGCTGGGTATCGGCTACAACTTCTGAGGGCACTTGCGCTCCGAACCGGGCGAGGTCCACAGGCCCCACGCGGGCACTGTGGGCCTCGCCCCACCCCGTTCAGCCCCCTTCCTCGCCACCACTGCCGGTATCCATGCCGCCGCTGATGGCGAAGCTCCGATACTGCTTCTCGAGACGTTTTGCCTGCTTCTTCGACACGCCTACCGCGGCCAGAGCCTCGCGCAGACGCACCCGGGTCAGGTCGGCGCCCAGGAACACCATGGAATCGAACAGCGGCAGCGACACCGTGCGGCCCGAGATGGCCACGAACAGCGGGAACAGGAAATCGCGGATCTTCAGGTTCATCCACTTTGCGAGGGTCTGGCAGACGTCGAACAGCGCCTGGCGCTCCCACTGCCGCAGCTCGTCCAGCGCCCGCGACACGTGATCGAGGACCTGGACCACCTGCTCGTCCGATAGCCTGTTGCTCTGGAAATCCTCGGCGCTGAGCGGCCGGCGATCGCCGAGCAGATAATCCACCTGCGGAGCAATGTCCGAGAACCGCTCGGTGCGCTCCTGGATCATCGGCACGAGCCGGGCGAGGTTCTCACGGTTCAGGGCCCAGGCCTGGATCCGGTCCATGAACGCCTCGGGCTCGAGCCGACGCAGATACTGACCGTTCAGCCACGAGAGCTTGGCGAGGTCGAAGACGGGACCGCCCAGCCGGATTCTGCTGAGCTCGAAGTCCGCCGCCATCTCGTCCGGGCTGAACAGCTCACGCTCGTCGGGCATGGACCAGCCCATCATCCCCAGGTAGTTCACCAGAGCCTCCGGCAGAATACCGAGACGGCGGTAATAGCTGACGCTGGTCGGGTGCTTGCGCTTCGACAGCTTGCTCTGATCGGGGTTGCGCAGCAGCGGCAGGTGGCAGTGCTGCGGCATCTCCCAGCCGAAATAGCGGTACAGCAACTGGTGCTTGGGCATGGAGTTAATCCACTCCTCGCCCCGCAGCACGTGGCTGATCTCCATTAGGTGATCGTCCACCACCACGGCCAGGTGATAGGTGGGAAAGCCGTCCTGCTTCACCAGCACCTGCATATCCACCTGGGCCCACGGAATCTCGATGCGGCCGCGCAGCACGTCGTCGAAGCAGGCAGTTCCCGCTGCCGGCACCTTCAGGCGAATCACGTTGGGTTCCCCGGCGTCGAGGCGCTGGCGCACCTCGGCCTCGGTGAGCGACAGGCAATGACCGTCGTAACGGGAATTCTCCCCCGCCGCGCGCTGGGCGCTGCGCATCTGCTCCAGACGCTCGGCGCTGCAGAAACAGTGGAACGCGTCGCCCTGGGCGAGCAGACGGTGGGCGTGCTCGAGGTAGATGTGACGCCGCGCGCTCTGCCGGTAGGGGCCATGCGGCCCGCCCACGTCCGGGCCCTCGTCCCACGACAAGCCCAGCCAGCGCAGAGAGTCGAGGATCATGTCTTCGGACTCGGCCGTGCTGCGCGCCGCATCGGTGTCCTCGATGCGCAGAATGAACTTCCCACCCTGGCTGCGGGCGAACGCGCGGTTGAACAGAGCCATGTAGGCAGTGCCCACATGGGGATCACCGGTGGGAGACGGGGCGACGCGGGTACGGACTGTCATGGCGGCGCATTATACCGGTGCGCCGGATGTCCCGTTAACCTTCAGCCGTAGCCGGCGGCGGCAGGACGCGTGATCAGTACCAGAACGACACGAATGCCCGCACCACCAGCGAGTCGAAACCGTACAGGGGCTCCTCGCCGGCGGCGGCGCGGGTCACGGTGACGTTGCGAAAATCGGAGTAGTCGAACCGCATCCAGTCCACCAGCAGATTGACCTCGCCCTTCTTGACCCACGGCAGCCAGCCGGTGCGGAACTCATAGCTGAGACCCGCGCCCACGTTCTGGGTGCTGTAGGTCGCAAGCTCCTTGTCCCGGGCAAGAAAGTTCTGGGCGTTCTGCCGTCCGAACAGATCGCTGTAGAAATCCGCCGCCGTCTGCTCGTAGTAGCGGTACTTGAGGTCCACGGTCAGGCCCCAGGGCAGCGGATGCACGTAGGCGAGCTCGGCATTCCAGGCGCTCACGCCCCAGGTGTCGGTGTAGTAACGGTACTCGGCCTTCAGCGAGGCGCGGTACGGCAGGTAGTAAATGCCCCGCACTGCCGTGGCGCTCGAGGTCTTGGTACGGGGATAGGCTTCTGCCTCGTAGCTGAACCCCCGGGCGGCGTTGGGATCGAGGTAGCGCACCTGCCGGTAAGGGTTGTTGAGGAACCCTTCGTCGGTATCGCCCTCGTAGTTGACGCTCACCACCAGGCTTGAGGTGAGGATCTGCGAGAGGTCCGCGCGATAGGACTGATGAACCGTGTCCTCGGCGAAGTTGTCGTCACCGTTCCGGCGCACCTCGTCCCAGCCCCGGGAGTAGCTGATGCCCAGGGTGGTCAGGTCGCCGAAGAAGTCCTGGCTGATGCCGAAGCGCATCGAGTTGGCGGAGTAGTCGCTCTCCTCGCTGTTGGTGTACGAAATACCCATGGACGTGCTGTCGTGCAGATAGTCGAGGCCCACGCTCTTCTCTGTACGCTTCTCGCTGTACTCACTGGCGGTGGCCATGACGTCGATTGACGCGCTCGAGATCATGTCGACGTAGTAGTTGCCCCAGACCGACACCTTGTCCTTGTATGCCTTGCGAACCAGTACCGACGGCCCGTGAACCTGCAGTCCGCCGCCATCGTACTCGTGGTACATGACGTCGCTCCTGTCCTCCGGGAGGATGGCGGCGTGAGCGGCCGGCAGCCACAGCGCCAGCAGCAGCCATATGCGCGCCCGGGTCCCGTCAGTTGCAGCCACAGCCGCCTCCCGAGCCGCCCTCGGCGCCGCGCGCGCCTTCGCGGGCCTGGTAGACGTGGTTGATGTAGGACTCCGCCACCGCCGCGCGGCTGAAGCTCATGATCGGGTCCGCCAGCTTGTTGCGCTCGTAGGGGCTGACCCAGGGCTTGACCTCGAAGCTTCCGCACCCCCCGGCGGTCGCCACCCACAGCAGCAGCAGCACCGCCGTCCTGCGGACGTTTTCCTTCGGCTTGCCGTTTCGCATGGTCATCCTCAGAAAAACACCGTCAGCCCGCCGGTCACCTCGATGTTGTGCCGGGTGTCCCGCGTGCCAAGCAAGTCGGATTGAAAGACGTGATCGCGTACGTCCACGTGCAGTGCAAGCCAGTCCGTGGTGACCAGCCGATAGCCGACCCCGCCGGTGACCGTGAAGCGGTCGTCGCCGCCGAACGTCGTGCTGCCAGCGCCGGCGACGAGGTACAGGCTGCCCTTGAAGGCCCAGCGCCGGCCGACGAACGCTTCCCCGGGAAACAGGTTGTAGCCGAGAGAGACGTCGTAGTACGTCATGTCGCGCTCGTCGTCCGTCAGAATCTGCGCGCCGCCCGAAAGCCGTTCGAAGCTGGTCTGGCCCAACGTCGTTCGCCCGTAGGTGCCTTCCACGAACAGGTTCTCGGTGACGTGGTAGGCGAGGCGTACGCCCGCCACGCCGTTGCTGCCGAAGTCCTCGACGCTCATGACGCCGCCGTACGCGCCGATCTCCCAGTCCTCGGAATCGATGGCGTCCACGTCCACGTCCCGGCGCTCGGGCTCGCGAACGACCAGAGGCTCGAGCTCGAGATCGGCCGGCTGCGCGGCGAGCGCCTCCGCCCCCGGGAGCAGCGACGCCAGCAGCGCGAGGACCGAGACGAGCCTCGCTGCAGGCACCGCCCATCCGCCGCCCGATCTCAGAAGAATACGCTGAAGCCCGCCTTCCATTGGTCTATCTCTTGGTTGTCGTCCCGACTGGTCAGCACCGTGTGGCGCTGGTATTCGACGCGCAGAATGAAGCGGTCGGTCAGATAAAGGTTAGCACCCGCTCCGACATGCACGATCTCGTCCTGGCGGTCCTCGGCCTGCACGACCGTCGTCTGCGGCTCGGTCTTGATGATGCCCGTGCCGATGGTGAAATACGGTGACACGCGCCACGACGGGAACGGAAACATCATGATGCTGGCGGTGCCCATCAGGCCGTCCGAGAAATCGCCGAGGATCTGGCTCGCCTCGAGCTGGAGCTCAATGTTGGGCGTCATGGCATAGCCGAGGTAAGCCGACAGCGTGCGAGCGCCGTCGAGGTCGCCGGCCGTCATTCCGGCCTCCCAGCGCCGCTGGCTGAACTGCTCGAGACCCACCGCACCGAAGTCCACGGGGTTGCCGTGCGGATCCAAAGTGCGGCGCATCTGGTCGATGTTGACCCAGCCTTCCTTGTCCCTCGGCCCACGGATCTTGAACCAGTCCGTTCGTCGCTTGAGGATCACGACCTCGTCACCCTCCCCGGCCACGTAGAACACGGGATAGCCGCCGCCGGGGCCGGTGTGCATTTCGATGAAGGGACCGGCCACGCGCACGCTGGGCTGATAGGGCTCGAACCAGCCGGCCGCTCTGGCGGGCGGCGCCAGCAGGGGAAGCGCGAGGGCCAGAAAGCCAGCCACGATCAGCAGAACGCGTCCACGCCGTACGTTGATGCCGTTTGTCCGTTTCGGCCGCCTCATGCCTTCCTCAAATCACTGGGGAACGTCGAACGGGTTGTTGAAGTACTGCCCGCCGAGGTCGATCCACTCGGAGATCAGCCTGAGCTCGGCCGGCTGCAACCAGCCTTCGTGGGTCCCACCGGGCCCGAACAGCGAGAAGAAGCGCGGGCTGGCGCCGGCTCCCGCCACCGACAGCGGCGGCGTGAGCAACACCGGCACCAGCACCGGAATCGGATCGCCGTTGACGTCGAGTATGAGGTCGCCGTTGGCGTCGGTCTGAAACAGCGGGTCGCCATTGCCGTCGGTGGCCTGCACCAACTCGTCGATGAGTGCCCCGTTGTCGTCCAGGATCTGCCGGTTGTCGTTGAACAGCAGCTCACGATAGCTCTTGAACTGATCGGGCTCGTCCTCCGAAGCGCCGTCGCTCAGGTCGAGCTGGGCCTCGGGCACCCTGGCCGCACCCATGGCGTCCACGGCGCTGTGACAACTGGTGCAGGTGCGGTCGACGGCTGCCTCGTCCACCCGGGGCGCGCTCCAGATCGGGTGGACGTGGGTTTCGTAGTTGATCACGATGCGGCACAAGGCGGTGTAGATCGTCACGCAGCCGGGATCCACCGGGGCCGGGGTGGTGAGATCGCGGTAGGCGTAGCTGAAGCTCGCATCCGGCGCCCGCACGGCCGGGTCCGTCCAGACGTCCTCGTACACCACGTCTACCGAGGGCGTGCGGGCGCCGCCCGACTGCCGTGCCCAGACGTCGGCCATGGTTTCACCCTGGTTGGCGAACAGCGCTGGCTGGGTGTTCGGGAACGGAGACCCGTCGGCGGGCGCTCCCGGATTGGCCGAAGGCGGCTCGGCGTCCGGCCGGCCGTGGGCGACTTCGCTGGTCGCGCTGTGGCAGCCGTTGCAGCTCAGGGTCTCGCCGGGCCGAAGCTGCAGCCAGTTCTGATGGCGGGGACCGATGCGGCGGCCGTTGGCGTCCAGCACCTCCGGCCAGAACGCCACGTTCGCCGGCACCTTCACCATCACCGAGCCGTCCGGCTCGATTGGCGCATATCCCAGAATCTCCCGCATGAGCTGTGCCTGCGACCGGCCGAACGCCGCGCCGTTCAGTTCGACCAGGTCACGGTCGGGGATAGAGACCGCCTTCACCAGGCGGAGGAAGCGGGCGGGACGCTGATCCGCCGTGGTTCGTGCCGGATCCGCCAGCACGGCGGGGTCTTCGGTGGCAGTGCCGGCGAAGTCGTAGACGCTGCGGATCTGCAGCACGCCCAGGGACTCCGACACCAGATCGGGGTCGAGCTCCACACCGGCGGTCTGGTCGAGGATGACCGGCGGCATCACCCGCGGCTCGAGCACGGCCACCTCGGAGTAGGCGGAGCCTTCCTCACCCAGGACGATCGGCTGCTGGGTGTCTTCCGCCAGATCGTGCATCCAGATGCCGTACAGGGGATCCGCTTCCACGTAGGCCGGATCGGCGAGGGTGGAATCGTTGCAGGCGGCGTACACCGGCTGCGCGGGATCGGTCTCGTCCACCAGCCGGCACTGGCTCCAGGCCACAACCAGCCGATCGGTTCCGTCGTACAGGGGCGCGATCTGCGCATAGCGGCCCTGCAGCGGCGGCGTCGTGTCGTCCAGGTTCACGTCTCCGGGGACCAGCGTCTCCTGGGCGTCGCCCATCAGTCCCTGGTTGGCGAAGGTCGGCTGGTCGTGCTCCACATAGCTCGCCGTGTCGATGGCGACCGGCAGCGTGCTCATGCGCGCCTGATCCCCCGGCGGGCGCAGCATCACCAGCAGCCGGCCATCAGGCAGCTCCCGAGGCTTCATGAACTCGACCGTCGAGCCGCCCGGACCGGTGTCGTGGCTGTGAACGCCGTAGAGCATCTCGAGCCCGGTGCCATCGGGGTTGCAGCGGTACAAGCTGATGCGGTCGACGTTGGCCACGTCGTCCCAGCGGCTGAAGACGATGCGGCCGTCGGCGAGCACCGCCGGATCCAGGTCGGAGCTCTGATTGAAGGTGATCTGATGGACGTCGGTACCGTCGGCGTTCATGACGTGCAACGCGAATGCTTCGTTCCGACGATCTTCGTCCAGTGCCGAGAACTGAGGCTTGCCTTCGTCCAGCAGAATGGCCCGCGCCCGCCGCTGCCGGGTAGAGGCGAAGACGATGCGCCCGTCCGGCAGAAAGCGAGGAGCGATGTCCTGGCCCTGCTCCGCCGTGATGTCGGACTCGATCACCCGCCGCAGCTCGTCGCGCTCGAAGTCGTACAGCCAGATGTTCCACGTCGGCTGCTCGTTCTCGTCCAGATTGGGGTCTTCGGGCGCTCTCATGGCGAACACCAGGCGGGTTCCGTCGAACGACGCCGACAGGTCTTTCACGTCGTAGAGCGGCGGGTTGCCGTCCTCGTCGTCAGGGAAGACGCCCGCGGTGATGGAATGCTCGGGCGCGCTCGGCGAAGCTCGGTCGCGTACCAGGAGCTCGGCGCCCGGGTTGAAGGCGGCCGGCTCGCGCACGTTCGCAGTCAGCAGATTCCCGTTGTCATCGACGAGCAGTGGGCGCTTGACGTACGCCAGAGGAAAATCCAGCACCACCGGGTCGGGCTCCTGACCGCCGCCGAGCAGGTTGGCATCGCCACTGCCCGCGCCGCCGCCACAGCCGGACAACGCGATGGTCAGGAACAGCGTCAGCGATGCACGCACGGCCGGCCACAGGGCCATCCGCGCGAAGTCTGCCGCAGAGGTTTCCATCCGTCCGTTCACCACCGACCATCCCTGGCCGCCCGTCGAGTTGCCGGAATTCTTCCACAGCATCCGGCGAGCCGGCGTGACACCGATCACAGCATGCAAGCCGTTCGTTCCTTTGTGATTCCGGTCACTGTCCTGGATGGGGCTTTGCCTGAAGCTTCGTCTGAACTCGCGCTGCGCACGGACGCCAGCGTAGGTCGGCACCGATTCCGCAGTCGGACGAAACGGTGGCCGTGAGCAGGCGCCGCGCCCGACGAAGCGCACCGGCGCACCCGCGGACTTGAGGAGCGAGCGATGGAGGCTAAGGGAAGCAGAGTCCGTGCAGGCTGCGCAGGCCTGGCGCTGATCGCCGGCATCCTTCTGTCCACGGCCGCCTCGGCGGACAGCCGCGACGAAGCGAAGCGGATCCACGACCGCATCGCCGGGGTGCCGCCCGACGAGAGCACCCTGGCCGCCATGGCGACCGACATCGACGCGGGCCGCCCCCTCGACGCCGCCGATCTCGCTACCGAATCGCCGGAGTTCTACAGCGTAACCTTGAAGAACTTCGCGGCGCCCTGGACCAACCGCGACGGCAGCGTATTCGTGCCTCTGAATGACTACATCGCGACCATCATCGGCATCGTCCGCGACGGCGTGGACTTCCGCGAAATCCTCACCGGCGACATTCTCTACGTGGGCTCGGCGCCGGGTCTGCCCGCTTACTCGACGTCGAGCAACGCGCACTACCAAGCCCTCGAGGCCCAGGGCGCCGATCTGAAGGCCGTGCTCGTCCGCACCACTCAGTCGTCCATGACCGGCCTGCCGCCGGAAGCCACCGCCGGCGTGATGACCACACGGGCCGCCGCCAAGGCGTTCTTCATCAACGGCACCAACCGGGCAATGTTCCGCTTCACCATGAAGAACCACCTGTGCAACGACATGGAGCAGGTGCTGGAAATCACCCGCCCGCCGGACCGCATCCGCCAGGACGTATCCCGCTCGCCGGGCGGCGACAGCCGCGTGTTCCTGAACAACTGCATCGGCTGTCACTCCGGCATGGACCCCATGGCGCAGTCGTTCGCGTATTACGACTACGAATACGACCCGGTGAGCGACCCCGACGGTGAAGCGGGACGCATTCACTACAACGGCGTGAACGTCACCGACCCGGACACCGGCACGCGGGTGGAGGAGAAGTACTTCCACAACGCCACCAACTTCCCCTACGGATTCGCCACTCCCGACGACAGCTGGGACAACTACTGGCGCCAGGGGCCGAACTCGCTGCTCGGCTGGGATTCGTCCCTGCCGGGCTCCGGCAGCGGCGCCAAGACCATGGGCCAGGAGCTCTCCCATAGCGAAGCCTTCGCCCAGTGTCAGGTGAAGAAGGTATTCCGCGCAGTCTGCCTGCGCTCGCCGGAGGACGCCGCGGATCGCAACCAGATCGACACCATGGTCGGTTCGCTCGAGAGCGACGGCTATGACCTGAAGCGGACGTTCGCCGAGTCCGCCGTCTACTGCATGGGCGACTGAGAAGGAGACCGTCATGAGCCATCGTGCGATCTTCCGTCGCCGCTCGCTGAGCACGCGCGTTCCGGCCGCCGTGCTGGTGCTGCTGGCGGTGTACGGCTGCGGCAGCGGCAGCGGAGCCGAGACCGTCTCCAACCCGCTGACGACCCCGCCGGAGGTCAGCAACTACAGCGGCCCGCCCCCCGCCACCGCCGACGTGCAGAGCTTCAAGCTGAACGTCTGGGACAACCTGGTTCCCAACAACCGCTGCGGCGGCTGTCACAATGCCGATCAGACCCCCCGCTTCGTACGCTCTGACGACGTGAACCTGGCCTACGAAGCGGCCAACACCGTGGTGGATCTCAGCGACCCCGGCATGTCGATCATGGTGGCCAAGGTGCGCGGCGGGCACAACTGCTGGCTGGCGAGCGCGGATGCCTGCGCGGACATCATTCAGTCGTATCTGGAGAACTGGGCCGGCGACACCGTCGGCAGCACGGCGAAGGAAGTTCAGCTCCTCGCGCCACCGCTGCGCGCGCCCGGGTCGAGCAAGAACTTCCCCGACGACCCCAGCGCCTTCGCCAGCTCGGTGTACCCGCTTCTCAGCCAGTTCTGCGTCAACTGCCACACCGATACCGCCACCGTGCCGCAGTCGCCCTACTTCGCCAGCGGCGATCTGGATACGGCCTACGCGGCGGCTCAGGCGAAGATGAACCTGGACGACCCATCGAACTCGCGGTTCGTGATCCGGCTGGGCCAGGAGTTCCACAACTGCTGGAGTAACAGCTGCGCCAACGACGCCGCTGCCATGCAGGCCGCCATTGCGCAGCTCTCAGACCAGGTTCCGCTCACCGAGGTCGATCCGGAGCTCGTGACTTCCATGGCGCTCGGCCTGCCGGACGGCATCGTGGCCTCCTCGGGCGGACGTCACGAGAGCAACGTCATCGCCCTGTACCAGTTCAAGACCGGTTCCGGCAACCAGGCGTACGACACCAGCGGCGTCGAGCCGGCACTGAACCTGACGCTCTCGGGCGACTACAAATGGGTCGGCGGCTGGGGCGTGGCCTTCAGCAAGGGCAAGGCCCAGGGCTCGACCACCGCAAGCGCCAAGCTGCGTAACCTGATCTCCGCTACGGGCGAGTTCAGCATCGAAGCGTGGGTCGCCCCCGGCAACGTTACCCAGGACGGTCCCGCTCGCATCGTCAGCTACGCCGGAGGCTCGGCCACCCGCAACCTGATGCTCGGTCAGACCCTGTACAGCTACGACACCTTCGTCCGTTCCGACACCACCGATCAGAACGGAGAACCCCAGCTCTCCACCAATGCCGACGACGAGGACCTGCAGGCCACCCTGCAACACGTGGTCCTCACCTACGATCCGGTCAACGGCCGGCGCATCTATGTCAACGGCGAATTCACCGGCGACCTCGATCCCACGCCCGCCGGGCTGCTGAACGAGTGGGACGATACGTTCGCGCTCGCCGTCGGCAGCGAGGTGGACAACCAACACCCCTGGGCGGGCACGGTCCGGCTGCTGGCCATCCACAACCGGGCGCTCACCGAAGAGCAGATTCGTCAGAACTACGATGCCGGCGTGGGCGAGAAGTACTACCTGCTGTTCAACGTCAGCGAGCACGTGGGCATCGACGACGCCTACGTCGTGTTCGAGGTCAGCCAGTACGACTCCTACGCTTACCTCTTCAATAAGCCATTCTTCGTGATTCTGAACAAGGACACGAGCCCCGGCAGCATTCCCATCGAGGGCCTGCGCATCGGTCTGAACGGCCGCGTGGTGCCGGTCGGTCAGGCCTACAGCCACCTGGACGTGACCATCAACGATGCCGACTACGCCGCGGAAGGCCGGCAGACGCTGTCGCCGCTCGGTACCGTCGTTCCCCTGGAGAAAGGCCCTGAAGGGGACGAGTTCTTCCTTTCCTTCGAGCGGATCGGCTCCGACACCAACGTGGTGGTGGAACCGGCTCCGGCGCCGCCGCCGGCACCGGTGGACGTGGCCCCCGAGGACCGGACGCCGCCGGACGGCATCCGCAACTTCGCCGAGATCAATGCCACCATGTCGAAGATGACGGGCGTGCCGGTCAGCAACAGCGAGGTGGCCGCTACCTACGAGCTGGTACACCAGGCCATGCCGGTGCAGCCCGGCATCGGCGGATTCGTCTCGTCACAGCAGATGGGCATCGTCCAACTCGCCATCAAGTACTGCAGCGCGCTGGTGGACGACCCGACCTTGCGCAGCGACTTCTGGCCGAACTTCGACTGGAACGCCGGGCTCTCCACGGCATTCGATGACCGGAGCGTGGTGATCGACCCCATCATCGACCACATGGTCGGGCGGAATATCGCCACGCAGCCGGACGCCACTGCGGTTAGCAGCGAGGTCGACTCGCTCATCAGTCGGCTCGAGAGCTGCTCGGGCTGCGGCGACGAGCGGGTGGTCTCGGTGATGAAGGCAAGCTGCGCCGCTGCCCTCGGCAGCGCCGCCATGCTGGTCAAGTAGGAGCGATCCCGGATGGGAAGTCGCCAGATCGCGAACCCACGAGCGGTGTCGAGACCGCGACGGGTCCAGAAGGGCTGAAGCAAAATGCGCAGAAAACCGATCCGCCAATACGACGACCCCCTCCGCCACCCGACTCACCCGCGCCCCCGCACGCGGCGTGAGTTCCTGGCCCAGGGTTTCATTACCGGCAGCGCCACCGCTCTCGGTGCCGTCACCCTCACCCTGGGCCCGCGCAAGGTGCGGGCGGCGCTCTCGCCCGGCCTGCAGACGCTGGTTGCCCAGTGCGGCATCGCCACTCAGGGAGCCGGCAAGATTCCCTTTATCTGCTTCGATCTCGCCGGCGGCGCGAGCCAGGCGGGGTCCAACGTGCTGGTAGGCCAACGGGGTGGACAGCTCGACTTCCTCACCACGGCCGGCTACGAGCGGCAGGGCCTGCCGGGGGACATGATCCCACCCATCGTCAACCCAGCCACCAACACCAGCGACTTCATCGACCAGACCCTCGGCCTCGCCTTCCACAGCGACAGCGCTTTCCTGCGCGGCATGATGACGCGTGTGTCGCCGGCCACCGCCGGCAACGTCAACGGCGCGGTGATTCCCGCCCGTTCGGACAACGACACCGGCAACAACCCACACAATCCCATGTATGGCATCGCCCGGGCGGGCTCGGACGGCTCTCTGCTGACCTTGATCGGGTCGCAGAACTCCGACTCCGGCGGCAATTCCATGTCGCCCGCTGATCTGATCGACATGACGATCCGCCCCACCAAGGTCGACCGGCCCAGCGACGTCACCAGCCTGGTGGACGTGGGCGACCTGGTGAGCGTTCTCAGCAAGGACGACGCCGTCGCGGTGATGGAATCCATCTACCGCATCAGCGACCGGAAGCTCAGTGACATGAGCACCAACCAGACCGTCACCACGTCCGACGTCATCAAGGACCTGGTCCGCTGCGGCTACCTGAAGAGCGCCGACCTGGCCGACCGCTTCGGCAACCCCGCCACCCTGAACCCGGCGGGCGACCCCGAGATCGTCGGCTCCGGCGGTATTTTCACCAGCGCCGAGTTCGACGCCGGCGACCAGAACGCCCGCGAGTTCCAGAAGACGGCGTCTGTGATGAAGATGGTCATTAACGGCTTCGCCGGCGCCGGCACTATCGAGATGGGCGGCTACGACTATCACGGCGGCCGGCGGGCCGAAGGTGAGGTCAAGGATTTCCGTGCCGGTCAATGCATGGGGGCCTGCCTCGAGTACGCGGCCCGGGTCGGTGTGCCGCTCATGATCTACGTCATGTCCGACGGCTCCCTGTCCTCCAACGGCGCCATAGACGACACCGTCGACGGACGCGGCAAGGGCGAGTGGGCCAGCGACAACAGCTCCACCGCCGCGCCGTTCTTCCTGGTGTACAACCCCGGCGGCCGGCCGACCCTGATCGGCGCCACGTCGGAAGAGCAGGCTCTGCACCAGCAAATCGGCTACATGCGGCCGGACGGATCGGTCGAGATCTCCGCGACCCCGGGGGCCGGCAACGTCAACCTGCTGGCCAAGACGGTCATGCTCAACTACATGGCCCTGCACGGCGAGAACGGCAATTTCGGGAGCCTGTTCGGCAACGTCCTCGGCACTGCCGCGGTGCAGGACAGCCTCACGGCGTTCGAACCCATCGTCAACGGCACGATCAGCTAGCCTGCTGTGTGGGAGCGACCTCCCGGTCGCGATCTGGAGCTGGGCGGGTAGCCATCGCTCCCACAACGTGAGCGCTCCTACAAATGGAAAGCGGAACCCGCACAGGACTTGCGATGACCGAACTTTCGACCCTGCTCGCCTGCCCCCGTTGCAGCGGCGCGCTGGAGAACCTGCGCTGCAGCGCCTGCCGGGTGACGTACCCCCGCCGCGGCAGCATTCCGTGGCTGTTCGCCGATCCCGACGCCACCGCCAGCGACTGGAAGAACCGCTGGCAACTGGCCACTGAGCGCTTGCGCTTCGACCTTCGGCGGGTGGAGCACTCCCTCACAGCCGGCGGGCTCTCCGACCCCACTCGCCGCCGGCTCACCGCGCTGGCCGCCGGCTATCGTGCCCAACTGGGCCACCTGGAGCGGATCCTCGCTCCCCTCACCGCCGGCGCGCGCCACGGCGGCGCCCTGGAGACACTGCTGGCCCTGCGCACCCGGCTGCCGGCCGGCCACGGCATCTTCAGCTACGAAGCCAACGTGCACCGGGATTGGTGCTGGGGCGAGCAGGAGTGCGGGGCCGCCATCGAGGCGGTGCTGGAGGGCCTCGACGAGCGGCGGAGCGGCAACGTGCTGGTGCTCGGCGCCGGCGCGGGCCGGCTGGCCTACGACCTGCATCAACGGACGACCGTAGACCTGACGGCCGCCGTCGACCTGAACCCGCTGCTCGTTTACGTGGGCGCGCGGGTGAGCGCCGGCGAGACCCTGGAGCTGATCGAGTTTCCGCTGGCACCGCGGGAGCCGGCGGCGGCGGCGGTGTGCCGAACGCTGAGGGCGCCCGAGCCGTCGCGACCGGGGCTCGAGTTCGTGATGGCAGACGCCATGCGGCCGCCCTTCCGGCCGGGAAGCTTCGACGCGGTGATCACGCCCTGGCTGCTCGACGTCATGGAAACGTCGACCGCGCAGGTGCTGTGCCTGATCAACGCTCTGCTCCGCGACGGCGGCGTGTGGGTCAATCAGGGCTCCATCGCCTTCGACGGCCCCGATCCGGCGGATCGCCTGACCCTGGACGAGCTGCTGCAGGCCGCCGGAGACGCCGGATTCCATGCCGTGGTGACGAGCGACCGGTCGTTCCCTACATGAACAGTCCCGACAGCCGGCACGGGCGCACCGAGTCCGTGGTGACCGATGCGCGCGGTGAAGCAGCCGCAAGGTGACCCCGCCGGCGCGGCACACGAATCTTCCCGAGTGGATCGTCTCGGGGAGCACGCCGATCCCTGCCCTGCCGGCTTTCACCACCCAGGCCATGACCACCCGAATGCACGCCTTCATCATGACGCTCATCGACGGCCGGCGAACCCTCGAGGACATGGCGGCGGTGCTGGAAGAGCAGAAGCTGATGGATCGCCGGGAAGCCAGGACGGCGCTCAGGGGCTTCCTCATCAGGATGTACGACGAGGCCCGCCTGAACGGTCGCCCGCCGGTGCCCGTCGACGTACTCCTCCGCGGGGTCAGGCGCCGACCGGGTACCGGAACCGGCCGCCGATTCAGTCGTGCACGCGGGGATCGCCGGTGACGATCTCCCAGGCGTCCGGGCACCGCAGCAGTGCGCGCGCAAGCTTGTTGTTCAGCGAATGGCCCGACTTGTGGCCGACGAAGTGGCCCAGCAGCGGCCGGCCCAGCAGATACAGATCACCGATGGCGTCCAGCAGCTTGTGCTTGACGAACTCGTCCGGATACCGCAGGCCGTCGTTGTTCAGAACGTGGTGGTCGTCGATACCCACCGCGTTCTCGAGGCTGGAGCCGAGGCAGCGGTTGATGGCATGAGCCTGCTCGAGCTCCCTCACCAGGCCGAAGGAACGCGCCCGGCTCACATTCGTCCACGTAGGACACCGCGGCGAAATCCAATGTCGCCTCCTTCGGATACCGGTTGTAGACCGGGTGGTCGGCGACGAACCGATAATGAGCCTTGAAGCCTTCGAACGGCTCGAGGCCGGCGAACGCATCCCCTTGCGCTACCCTGATTTCCCGCTTGATGCGAATGAACTCGCGCACCGCGCGCTGCTCGACCAGACTCGCCGACCGTAGCAGGTGAACGAACGGCGCGGCGCTGCCGTCCATGATAGGCACCTCCTCACTGGAAAGCTCTACCAGGAGATTGTCGACGCCGAGCCCCCACAGGGCCGACATCAAGTGCTCGACGGTGGCCACCTGCGCGCCGCTCTCGCTCAGGGTGGTCGACAAGCGTGGTATCCACCACCTGGCCGGCGTCCGCCCGGACCCGGGGCCGACCGGACAGGTCGGAACGCAGGAACACGACGCCGGTATTCTCCCCGGCAGGCCGCAATGTCATACGGACCTTCTGGCCGGAGTGGACGCCAATGCCGATGGCATGAACGGGTCGCCCGATCGTGTGTTGTCGAAGCATCTGACCCGATTCCCGGGAGATCCCATGGCTTGGCAGACAACTATACAAAGTAGTCGAACAAAAATGAAGAGAAAATGGAGGATCGATCCATCGAATGGTCGACGTCACCACCGTCGCGCCGGGCTTTTTGAGCAGCGATCGGCTGCCGCTACAATAGCCGGTTTACGCAACGGCCGATTGCATGACCGCCCGCCTACCCGACCGACGACTGTGCGTCGCGCCCATGATGGCGTGGACCGACCGCCACTGCCGCTATCTGCTCCGTCTGGCGGCGCCTCATGCGCTGCTGTTCACGGAAATGGTCACCTCCGCCGCCGTAACCTGCGGTCCGAGGGACCGCCTCCTGCGCTTGCACCCGACGGAGCACCCGGTGGCATTGCAACTCGGCGGCAGCAACCCGGAGGAGCTCGCGGTCGCTGCGGCCTTCGGAGTCGAAGCCGGCTTCGATGAGATTAATCTCAACGTAGGCTGCCCGTCGCCGCGCGTCCGCCAGGGGCGGTTCGGTGCCTGCCTGATGCGGGAGCCCGCGCTGGTGGCCGAATGTGTGAGCGCCATGGCGGCGGCCACCGGCAGACCCGTCACGGTGAAATGCCGGCTTGGGGTCGACGACGACGACAGCCAGCAGGCCCTGGAACGATTCGTCGGCACCGTGGCCAAAACCGGATGCACGACCTTTTACATTCATGCTCGCAAGGCGCTTCTGAATGGGCTTTCTCCCGCCGAGAACCGGACCGTGCCACCGCTGGAATACGAACGCGTCTATCGTCTCGCGACCGAATTCCCCGAGCTCGAGGTGGTCGTGAACGGCGGCATCGGTTCGGTGGCGGAGCTGGACGGCCACCTGGCGGCCGTGAACGGGGTGATGATCGGGCGCGCCGCGTACCATGGGCCCATGGTGCTCGCGGCCATGGATGAGCATGTGTTCGGCGGGTCGCGAGCGGGAGCTCGCTCCCACAGGGGCACGGCGACCGACGTCATGACGGCGTATCGGGCATACATGGCGGACGAGCTTTGCCGCGGCACGCGGCTCGCTGACATGAGCCGTCACGCACTGGGGCTGTTCGCTGGCGTGCCCGGAGCGCGGCGCTTTCGCCGGGTTCTGAGCGATGCGGCGCGGCTCAAGGCCAACGACATCAGTCTGGTGGACGAGGCGCTCGGCGAACTGCGCTGCCATGGCAGGCGCGCTGCCTGAGGGCTACATGAGCGCTACATGAGGATGGGGCCGTGCTGAAGGAGCTATTGAGTCGGCTGACCGAGCCGGCAGAGGAAGAGGATCAGGAGCACCTGGTGGCTCTGGCGGCCGGCGCTCTGCTGCTGGAAGTGGCGTGGGCGGACCAGGAGTTCGCCGACTCCGAGCTCGCGCTGATCGAGCAGCTCCTGCAGAAGCAGTTCGCGCTCAGCCCCGAGGAGTTGTCCGAGCTCATGTCGGAATCGCGCCAGGCCCAGGAGAACAGCGTCGGCCTGTATCGCTACACGCGGACGATCAACGAGCACTGGAACGAGGAGCGGAAATTCGAGCTGGTCACGGCCCTGTGGCGGCTGGCGCTGGCGGAAAACGGTTTGCACCGCTATGAGGAGCACACCATCCGCAGAATCGCGGAGCTGCTCTACCTGAGCCACAGCCGGTTCATCGAAGCGAAGCTCAGGGCCAAGCGCGGCGCCTGACTGACTGAAAAAACCGCCGGGCCCGGGTCACTCGATCCGGTGAACGGCCACGTTCGGGCGCGACTTGAACTCCATCTCGAAATTCCACCGGTGGCGCGTGATGGTCACCTCCTGGTCCGGCTCGATCGGCCGTTGTCCCGGCTCGTTTTCTATCCAGACCTGGCCGTTGGACAAGGTCATGACGTGCTGGCCGAGCGCCGCTTTGCGGACCTGCTGGATCCGCGCGCGAATGCGCTCGAGGTCCATCGCCGGCTTGTATCTTTCCTCCATCCCGAACATCTCCGCCGGCGCGTCGTTGCGCCAGCGGGGCGGCGGACGACGCTTCCGGCGCCGGACCGGCAACCGGCTGGTCTGCGACCGGACGCTCGGCTGCCTTCTCGGGCGGCGGCGGAGACCGAGAAGGTGCCGGCTGTGTCGGCGGCGGCGCCGTCACGGGCTCGGCCCTTTGACCGCCGGCAACCTCCGTGCGCTTCCCAGCCAACTGGTCGTAGCAGCTCAACCGGTCGGCCGAGTTCTCGATGCGTGCACAGGCGGTGAGAGGGTCCTCCGCGAACACCGGGACCGCAACGACAAAGGTGAGCAACGACAACGGGATTTTCATGCACGAGCCCCGCGACTGCTAAAAAAAGGGGCGAGTGGCTCGCCCCTTTTCGCAAGGATTGCAGAAACGTACCTACAGATCCTGACGGATCCGCGCGTACCACATACGGCCACGGACGTCGTGAACGAACGTCTCGATGCCACCCAGGTTGAAGATCGGTTCCGGGTACTCGTCGAACACGTTGTTGGCGCCGACCTCGATGGTCGTCGCACGGTCGCCGAACAGCCGATCGAACGTGTACTTGTAGTTCAGGTCCGTGTAGTAGATCGTCTTTGCGGTGCTCGTGCCATTGAAGAACACCTGGGCGCCCTGCAATGCCGCGCTGTTGAACTCGAGATCGAAACCGTCGATCCATCGCACTCGCAGCCAGGCGGAGTGGTTGCCCATGTTCCAATCGACGGTGCCGTTGACGCGCCATTTGGGCAACGGCGGAACCTCCGCAACCTGTTCGTTCTGCTTGCCGGCGCCGTCGCCGCGGTCGAGCGGATCCCCCGTGCCAAGATCATAGGTGTACTTGTCGATGTAGGTGGCGTTCACACCCACGGTGAAATTGCCGAACCGCTCGAAAGGCAGGTTGTACCGGGTGTAGAAATCCCAGGACGCCGTCTCCATGCTCTGAGCGTTCAGCCGATCGGTGATCACCCGGGTCACGACGCCGGTCGTGTCACGGAAGATCTTCGGCTCGTGGTTGTTGGCCGGATCGATCCATTCGGCCACCAGCGGGTTGTTCGTCGACTTGTCAGGCACCGCTGCCCAATCCTGTGCGGTCAGGCCGTTCGCATCGAGGAATCGCGCGAAGCTGGCTCGTATCACGTTGTTGCCCGTCTCCTGCGAGATTCGATCCTGGAAGTCGTAGTCCGCATAGTCCGCACCGAACGTCAGATCGCCGTCGAGCAGGTCGATGGAGAACCCGATGTTGTAGGTATCGGCCTGCTCGGCCTTCAGACCCTGATTGCCGCTCACGCACGCGACCCTGAACGTACCGGATTGGTCTCCGGTGAGGTCGTCGGTCATGGTCTGGAGACCGCAGGCTTCGGGCGAATAGAGCTGGACCAGATCCGGGGCGATGAACGCCGTGCCCCAGGACGCACGGATCGACAGGATGTCGATGGGCTGCCACAACATCGCGATCTTGGGATCGAAGGAATCCCCGACATCGCCGCTGTAGTCCGAGTAACGGCCGGCCAGGGTCAGATTCAACCCCTGCACCGCCGGAACCGACAATTCGAAGTACGCGGACCAGACGTCCTGATCGGCCTTGTAGTCGAACGCGCAGCCGCCTTCGTGCCAGTCGCACTGATTTCGCGCCGCGCTGGCATCCACATCGGTGGTGTTCTTGCGATACTCCGAGCCGAACGCGCCCTGCACCATTCCGGCGGGCAGTTCGAAGAGATCACCGGTGGCCAACGCGTCATAGGAATAGAACTCGTTGTCGGTAACCTGATTCGATTGGATATTGACCGCGTCGAGCACCGGCACCGGGTTGGGGTCGTCGGGGGTACCTGTATAGGCACACACGCGGTTTTCGCAGTGCAACGCCTGAGTCGAGAAGGGGTTCCAGTAGTTCAGATTGGGATCCCCCGCACGGGGATCGGACGAGGGCAGAGAAATCAGGTTGCCCTGCAAACCGGCCACCAGCGCGTTCTGGCTGGTGTTCTTCTCGTCCAGCACCACGTGCTGCCGCGACATGATCGCCGTGCCGGCTATTTGCCAGCTGGTATTGGGAATGCTGATGGTAAGGGTGTCGGACGCCGTGTAGTCGAAAGCGTCGAACGTGGCGTTGCCGGTGTTGGACCCGTCGGCGTTCAACGCCGTCGGCTGGTTCGCGCCCGGCAACAGACCGATCTTGCCGAAGATCCTGAGAGCGACCACGTCCACGTCTTCATTGAATGGCACGCCGCCCGCGGGATCTGTGCCGGCCACGATCACGTCGGGCACGCCGTCGCCGTTGGCGTCGACGGTGCCACGGTCCGGGATACCGTCGCCGTTGGCATCCACGGCGTAAAGCGGTACGCCGTCGGAGGTCATGGCGCGGTACGGGTTGCCCGGATGGTCCCCCAGCACGATGGGGAACTCCTCGGTGCGACCACCGGGGTTCTGCGGAGATCCTCGGCTGTCGGTGGTCAGCCGTGAGGCCAGAAAGGAGATGTCGTTGTGGATGGTGTCGCTGAAATCGTACTCGAAATCCGTGTAGAAGCTCATCTTCTCCTGCGGATTGATGTAGTTCCAGGTTTCACCGAAATGGAAGTTGCACAGGCTTCCAACCACCTGGCCGGTCAGGTAATTCCCCTTCTTGCCTACGTCGGTGCCGCCCGGGCTGGCTTCGGGCGATACGCCGCAACCGGGGTCGGGCATGACGGCAACTCGTCGATAGCACCCGCCGCATCGCGGGTCAGGAACGAGCCAGGTGCCGGGGTTGCCGGTCGAAGACCTCTCGAAACCCTTGCGCAGGAACTTCGGGCGCTCGACCTGAGCCAGCGTGCTGCGCCGCCCGTAGGAACCGGCGATCATGATGTGGCCGTTATCGGTATCACTGCCCATGATGAATTCGTACTGATTGTCGCTGAAGTCGTTTTCCGAATCCTGCTGGTGGAATACCGATACTTCGGCACCGCTGTAGTTCTTGCGCGGAATGATGTTCACCACCCCGGCCACGGCATCGGAGCCGTAGGTGGCGGACGCGCCGTCCTTCAGGATGTCGATGCGCTCGATGGCGATCTGCGGCAACGCGTTGTTGAGATTGGTGCTGGCGCCGCGCTTGCCGTCGAGCAGGTTCAAGGTCGCGCGCTCGCCGAGCCCCCGGAGGTTGGCAGACGAGGTACTACCGACCTGCGGGCGCGCGGCATAGGTGTTGGTCTGGAAGTCTGTACCGTAGTTGAAGGTCTGGTTGACCAGCACTTCGCCGAGGTTCGGCGATGCGTTGTTGGCGATCTGCTCCTGGCCGACCACCGTCAGTGGCGACGGCGAATCGAAACTGTCTCTCCTGATCAGCGAACCGGTGACGACGATTTCTTCGATCGGTTGCTGCGCATTTTCTCCGGTCGCCGCTAGCGCGGAGACCGACGGCAACAGGCCGAACGTCCCGAATAGCGCAAGGACGCACGACCAGTTCTCCAGCGAGGCTGGCTTTGACATTGGCTCTCTCTCCCTCTCGTCTGCAGGTGGGCCCAGCAGACACTTTCTCCCCTGCAACGCGTAGCCGGCATCCCCTGCCGGGCGCTGCACCTTAGGCGAGTGAAAGGACAGATGGATCCCCTCCCCCGGCCTTGGGCGCCAATACTATGACTACGAGAACGGAATGACAACGCTCGAGCGTCGACCGAATCACCTTGAAACGGGTTTCACTTTTCTCGTCATTTCAAGGAGATGCGTCTGCGTTCGTGTCACCGGCGGCATCTCCCTCGCCGTCGTCGCCGAAGTCGTCGTCGAGGAACGGATCGTCTTCCACCTCACCGTCGTTGATCTCGTATTGGCGGCTCTGCAGGTAGGCGTCGCGTATGAACAGATACCGGTCCCCCGAGATCAGGTTCTCGGCGTTGAGCAGGCCCGCCCTGGCGTCCACCGTGTTGACGGCGCCAACGGCCAGGCGTGCCTGGGTGGACGGCAGCAGCTGCAACGGGCTGGTCACCAGGTTCAGCAGCATGCCGGCCGCATGGGTGGTGGTAGCAGGGCCGCGGAACGGAATCATCAGGAACGTGCCCTGACCGCCGCTCCACACCGCGATGGTCTGACCGAAGTCCTCTTCGTGGCGCGGCGCAGGCAATCCGTTGGCGGCGGCAACGTCGAACAACCCGCCGATCCCCGCGGTAGTGTTCAGAAGAAAGCGGCCGAGGTCGGTGAGCCCGGCCTCGGGCTTGCCCTGCAACAACTGGTTCAACGCCCCGAAGGGGGAGCGCAGGTTGTCGAAGAAGTTGCCGATGCGCCGCTGAACGGGATCCGGCGTCACCCGGTCGTATCCCTTGGCGACGGGTTTGAGGATCCAGCGGTCCACGTGGTCGTTGAAGGCGAAGACTTTGCGATTGATGCCCTGAAGCGGATCCCGGGTTCCCTGCTGCTCGGCTGCCGCGGGCGCGGCCCAGGCAAGCGCGATCCAGCACGCCAGCAACATGCCGGCCGGCAGAGCCGCCCGCGCGATTTTCTCCCTGGTGCTCATGGTGACGGTGGTACCTCCGGACCCGGTTCTCGATCCTCAGTTGCTTCGCTGTCGATCCACGCCAATTCGTTCCGGCCTCGGTTGTGGCTACGCAGACCGTCTGCTGCACAGACCGGTCAGGGGGCCAACACGGCGGTGCCGAGGATGATCCCGGCGCCACGCAGCCGCTGGAGGGCAGCCAGCCCCTGGCGGCGAATCTCGAGCGGGTCGAGCCCGGACACCTGCTCTGCCACCGAGCCGAGGACGTCGGCGCCGCTCACGTTGCCGGTTTCCAGCGCCGTGAGCAAGGCCATGGTAAGGGCGTTCACCTCCATGAACCGCACCCGGTCATCCGTGGTCCGGTACACCACCAGCTGGGTGGGCTGCGCCGACGGCGCCTCGGGCACGAAGTCCGGGCCGATCCGGTGCACCGGATAGCGATATGCCAGGGGCCAGATCAGCGGCGATACCACCGGTACGCCCGTTTCCAGATCGCCGCCCGGATCCACGCCGTCCTCGGCAATCTCCTCCTCCGCCGCGCCGAGGGCCAACTCGACCCATTCGTAGTGGCACAGCTCGATGAAGAATGCGGGCAGGTCGTCGATCCCGCGATTGCCGAGAAACGTCAGAAACTGCTGGGATATCTCCAGGAAGTACGGCGATGCGCTGGCGTGGCCGCGCAGGAACTCCCGGGCAAGGCTGTGCCAGCGCTCGTCGCTCAGCACCGACTTCGCCACCGGAAAGGTTCCGGCGAGAAAGGACTCGACGTTGTTGGAGAACAGCTCGACGTAGATCTGCATGCGCCGCGGGTCCACGTCGGCCGGAACCGGGTGCACCTCGGGGTTGCGGATATGGGCGGCGAATTCGAGCTGCCGCGCCGCGAACGCCGGCAGGTTGTCACCGCGCCGCGACACGCCGGTATCTCCGTTCGACATGTGCTGATCTCCTGCGAATGGGGATGATATCAGCCCCGCGCCCGGTGGGCTCAAGCCAGACCGAGCTCCCGCTCCATCGCCGAGAAGTCGCGGTCCAGGCGTTTCGGCGAGACCTTGCCGCGGCTGCCCAGCGGCTCGGCAAACAGCGCCACGCGGAGCTCCTCGATGCCGAACCTGAGGCGCTGGAGGGTCTCTTCGTCCGCCCCCGGCGCGGCCGCGGCGCGCTCGAGGCGTCTGCTGAAATCACTCACCACCGCGACCGCATCCCGGTCTTTGCTCACCTTGCCCTGCAGATGGGTCAGCCGGTACTCGAACGCTTCGAGGTAGCGCGGCAGCTCGCCGAGCCAGGCGGGCGGGGTCTTCGACAGGACATCGGCGGGCACCAGCGCCTCGAGCTGTCGGGCCGCGTCCTCCAGCGCGTCGGCATAGGCGGGCGAGCTCATGTCGGCCATCAGCCGCGCCACCCGAAACCGCAGCGCCAGAACGCGCCGCAACGCCTCCAGCGTCCGCTCGAACGTCTCGGTCAGGTTGTCCCGGCGAGCCGCGACGCAGGTGCGGAACGCATCGGCGGTGCGCGGCAATGGCGCTCCCGCGAAGAAGCAGTACCAGGCGGATGCACGGAGCAGCTCGTCTTCGAGCTGCCGCGCGCTGCCGAGGGGCGCGTAGTGCAGACCGAGTTCCCGATTTCCAGCCACGTGGTTTTGCACGCGCTTGCGCAGATACGACGCCGTCCGTCCCACCGTCAGGAGCGCCAGCCGCGCATACCCGCCCGGATTCACCCGCCGCTGCTCCTCTTCGCTCGCGAGCAGGCGCAGATCCACGTGGTCCCCGCCATCCACGAACGCCGGGTACACCACCACGGTGCCGCCGTCGTTCAGCACCAGGGTATCGTCCATGGTCACGTCGTCGGGAAAACCGGTCAGGCCGGAGCGCTCGAGGCCGCCGGCCACGCCGTCGTCCAGCCGAGCCTTGACCTGTTCCGCGAAGCGGTCCTTCTGCGCTTGCAGATCGCGCCCCTGGGCGAGCAGTCGGCCTTCTTCGTCCACCACCTTGACGTTGACCAGCAGGTGCGGATCGACCCGGGAGCGGTCCCAGTCGTCAGCGGAAACCGCTACCCCGAACAGGTCTCGAACCGCCGCCGCAAGGGCCACCGACAGGCGCCCCTGGCGGTAGCGGTCGGCGCGGGTCAGGAGCGGCAGCATCTCGTCGACCCGGTCCGGCACCGGCGCCAGCAGCCGCCGCTTGGCCTTCGGCAGCGATTTCAGCCATTGCTCGCACACCGCGGGGAAGAACCCGGGTACCGACCAGTCCAGGGACTCGCTCACCACCGCCGGCAACGCGCCCACCGGCACCCGGATGGAAATGCCGTCGTCAGGCTCCCCGGGGGCGAATCGGTATTCGAGCGGAAACGCCGTCCCCCGCAGCACCAGCTCGGACGGGAAGTCGTGCTCCGGGGTACGCACGCCGGCGCCCGTGCCGAGCTCCGCTTCGGTGAAGAACAGGCGCTTTCGCGCGTCCGCGCTGGCGCTGCGCCACCAGCGCTCGAGCTGCGCCATACCGGCGATCTCGGACGGCAGGCGTTCCTGGTAGAGAGCGGCCTGCACATCCTCGCTCACCACCAGGTCGCGGCGGCGGCCACGCGCCTCCTGCTCCAGAAGCTCGGATACCCGCGCGAGGTTGTGTTCGAGAAACGGCAACGGCCGTTTGACGTCGCCGCGCACCAGGCCGTGACGGATCATCAGATCCCGGCTGACGGCCGGGTCGATGGCCGTGTAACTGACGCGGCGCTGATCGGCGAGCGGCAAGCCATAGAGGGTGACGGACTCGTAGGCAACGGCCTCGCCACGACGGGCACTCCAGTGCGGTTCGCCGTAGCGCCGTTTGACCAGGTGTGCAGCCGCCGCTTCGATCCACGCCGGCTCCACCGCCGCCACCGAGCGCGCGTATACGCGCCGAGTCTCGGCGATCTCTCCAGCCATCAGCCACTTGGGCGTGCGCCCGGCCAGCGCCGAGCCCGGGAAGATGCGAAAGCGGAGATTGCGGGGCCCCAGATAGTTGCCCTTCTCCTCGTGCATGCCGATCAGGGACAGCGACCCCGTCAGCACCGCCCGGTGCACGTCGGCGTAGCTCGCCGGCTCGGATGCCGGGCGCATACCCTGCTCGCGCACGGACAGCAGGAGCTGACGGTGCAGCTCGCGCCACTCCCGCATCCTCGGCGGCGACAGGAAGCTCTTCTCCAGCAGCCGCCTGAGCTCCGCGCGGGTGGTCGCGCCGCGGGCCTCCTCGTAAAAGCGCCACAGCTTCACCAGAGAAAGAAAGTCGGACCGATCGTCGGCATGCTCGGCGTGCGCCCGGTCCGCCGATCCGCGCTTGTCGAGCGGCCGCTCGCGGGGATCCTGCACCGCCAGCCCGCTGGTGATGATGAGCACTTCCGCCAGCGACCGGTGCTGGCCGGCCGCCAGCAGCATGCGCGCGAGACGCGGATCCACCGGCAGGCGCGCCATCCGCCGGCCGATGTCCGTCAGCCGGTGTCCATCCAATGCGCCGAGCTCTTCGAGAAGCCTGCGCGCGTCGCGCACTGCGCCCGGGTCCGGCGGCTCCAGGAACGGGAAGCGGCCGACGTCGCCAAGACCGAACGCTTCCATGGACAGCACCACCGACGCCAGGTTGGTGCGCTTGATCTCCGGGTCCGTGTAATCGGGGCGGCCGGCGAAATCCGCCTCGTCGTAGAGCCGGTAGCAGACGCCGGGCGCTACCCGTCCGCACCGGCCCATGCGCTGGTTGGCGCTGGCCTGGGAGATGGGCTCCACCGGCAGCCGCTGAAGCTTCGAACGATACGAGTAGCGGCTGATGCGGGCGAGACCCGGGTCGATGACGTAGCCGATTCCCGGCACGGTGATGGAGGTCTCGGCGACATTGGTGGCGAGCACGACGCGACGGCGCTTGCCCGGCTGGAACACCCGCTGCTGGTCCCGGAAGGCGAGCCGCGCGTACAGCGGCAGGATCTCCAGGCGCTCACCGACGGCCTCGCGCAGGAGCCGCGCGGTCTCGAGGATCTCCCGTTCACCGGACTGAAACACCAGGACGTCGCGGGCCGGCCCCATGGGCGACGTCTCGATGTCCTCGATGCACTCGAGCAGCTTTTCTTCGAACGGCCGCTCGTCACCCAGATAGCGGACTTGCACCGGATAGCCGCGACCGCCTACCTCCACCACCGGGGCATTGCCGAAATGCCTGGAGAACGCGTCCACGTCGATGGTGGCGCTGGTGATGACGACCTTGAGATCCCGCCGCCGGGCGAGCACGCGTTTCAGATATCCCAGCAGAAAGTCGATGTTGAGGCTCCGCTCGTGGGCTTCGTCGACGATGACCACGTCGTAGCCCTCGAGCAGCTTGTCCCGGCGAATCTCCGTCAGCAGCAGCCCGTCGGTCACCAGCTTGACGAGGGTGGAAGGTCCGGTCTGGTCGCTGAAGCGCACGGCGTAGCCCACCGCGGCGCCCACCGTGGTTTCGAGCTCCTCGGCGATCCTCGCCGCCACCGTGCGGGCGGCCAGCCGCCGCGGCTGGGTGTGGGCGATCATCCCGCGCCGCCCGAGACCCGCCTCCAGGCACACCTTGGGCAACTGCGTGGTCTTGCCCGACCCCGTCTCCCCCGCCACCACCACCACCTGATGACGCTGCAGCAGCTCCCGGATCTCCGCCACGTGGGCGGCGATCGGCAGCTCCTGGGGATACTCGATCCGCACCTCGGCCGCCCGCCGCCCCGCCAGCTCCGCTTTCGAACGCTCGAGCAGCTCGAGGAACGCCGCACGATCCTGACGAGCCAGCCGACGTAGCCGATACTCGTCCCGCCGCATCACCTCGGCGGGATTGAAGAGCGCATCGTTCGTCGATTCGAGCTTGGAGGATGCCATTACAGTTGGAGGGCGCGATCACCTGATCCGGAAGCTCAGCGGTTGAAGGACGTAGCGAGCGGCGCGGATTCATGAATCCGAGAAGATCGCGACCAGGAGGTCGCTCCCACGAGGGGGTCATTTGGACAGGAAGTTCATCCCCTCCTCGAGCCCCCGAATCGTCAGCGGGAACATCTGCCCGTTCACCAGCTGCTGGGTCATGCCCACCGACGTCGAGTACTCCCACGTCTCCCGCGGAGTCGGGTTGATCCACACCAGCTTGTCGTAGACGTCCACGAACCGCTGCAGCCACAGAGCGCCCGGCTCTTCGTTCCAATGCTCGACGCTGCCGCCGGCGTGGGTGATCTCGTACGGAGCCATGGTGGCGTCGCCGACGAACACGACTTTGTAGTCACCGGCGAATTTGTTGAGGATCTCCCAGGTGGGAATGCGCTCGTTCATGCGCCGTCGGTTGTCCTTCCACACCGACTCGTAGATGAAGTTGTGGAAATAGTAGCTCTCGATGTGCTTGAACTCGGTTCGGCTGGCCGAGAACAGCTCTTCACACACCTTGACGTGGGCGTCCATGGAACCGCCGATGTCGAAAAACGTGAGCACCTTGACGGTGTTCTTGCGCTCCGGACGCATGCGGATGTCGAGCATCCCGCCGTTGTGGGCCGTCGAGCGGATGGTGTTGTCCATGTCCAGCTCTTCGTCTTTACCCGTGCGCGCGAACTTGCGGAGCCGCCGGAGCGCCATCTTGATGTTACGGGTGCCAAGCTCCACGGAATCGTCCAGGTTCTTGTACTGGCGCTGATCCCAGACCTTCTTGGCCTTCTTCTTCTTGCCCTGTCCCTGGCCACCGGGACCCTTGCGACCCACCCGGTTGGGATCGTCGCCCTCCTGGCCTTCTTCACCCTCTTTGCCCTTCTGGGCGTCCTGGCGCTCCTGCTCGGCCTTCGCCTCCTGGAACGCCTCGATCAGCTTCTCGAGCCCGCCGAGCGACTTGATCTTCTCGAGTTCCTCCGGGGTGAGTGACTTCTCGAACTCCCGGCGCAGCCACTCGTCCGGGATCAGCGACTCCAGAAGCCCGTGCAGGTCCTCGAGCCCCTTGAAGTAGGCCGAGAACGCCCGATCGAACTTGTCGTAGTGCTTCTCGTCCTTGACCAGGCAGGTGCGCGACAGCAGGTAGAAGTCGTCGATGTTGGCGTATACCAGCTTGTAATCGAGCGCCTGCAGCAGATCCATCAGCTCGCGGATGGTGACCGGCACCTTGTACTTGCGTAGAGTCAGAAAGAAGTTGATCAGCATGGGCTCATTCTACCGCTGGTGACGACCCTGTGGGAGCGACCTCCTGGTCGCGATCGTCCTCTGTGTGGGAGCGACCTCCCGGTCGCGATCGTCCTCTGTGTGGGAGCGACCTCCTGGTCGCGATCTTCCTCTGCCGGAATCGCGACCAGGAGGTCGCTCCCACAGGTCGCTCCCACAACACATCATCATCCCCGGCTGTCGCGCCGGTTCATGAAGGCGAGGCGTTCCAGCAGGTGCACGTCCTGCTCGTTCTTCACCAGCGCGCCGTACAGCGGCGGGATGGCCTTGCTCGGGTCGCGGTTGGTGAGGATCTCGTCGGGAATGTCGTCCGCCATCAGGAGCTTGAGCCAATCGATGAGCTCCGAGGTGGACGGCTTCTTCTTCAGGCCCGGCACCTTGCGCACGTCGAAGAAGATCTCCATGGCTTCCTTCACCAGGTTCTTCTTCACCTCCGGGAAGTGCACCTCGACGATCTGCTGCATCGTTTCCCGGTCGGGGAAATTGATGTAGTGGAAGAAGCAGCGGCGCAGGAAGGCGTCCGGCAGCTCCTTCTCGTTGTTGGACGTGATCACCACGATGGGGCGCTGCTTCGCCTTGATCGTCTCGTGGAGCTCGTAGACGTAGAACTCCATGCGATCGAGCTCCTGGAGCAGGTCGTTGGGGAACTCGATGTCCGCCTTGTCGACCTCGTCGATCAGCAGCACCACCCGCTCGTCGGATTCGAACGCCTCCCAGAGCTTGCCCTTCTTGATGTAGTTCCTGATGTCCTGAACCCGCTCGTCGCCGAGCTGGGAGTCGCGAAGACGTGACACCGCGTCGTACTCGTACAGGCCGTTGATGGCCTTGGTGGTGGACTTGATGTGCCACTGGATGAGCTCGAGGCCCAGCTTATTGGCGATCTCCTCGGCCAGCATGGTCTTGCCGGTGCCGGGCTCACCCTTCACCAGCAGCGGACGCTCCAGCTTCACAGCGGCGTCCACCGCCATGCTGAGCTCTTCGGTGGAAATGTAGGTATCGGTGCTGTCGAAAATCATGCAGTGCTCTCGCAGGTGTTGGTCGGGCCCCGGGGATCAGCCCGGCACCGGCATCAAGGATTGACTATCTCAGATTGATCGAAGATGGACCAACCGAAGGTTGAAGGAAAAGGATAAACAATTGTCAGGCAAGCCCGGTACTTTACTGGAGCGTACTTCGTAGGATCAAGCGGGCCGCCGGCGTTCGGCCGGCGGCCGGTCGGGCTTGCCGGGGGCGCTGCGGGTGCGCCGACGGCCGGCAGTCACGGCGACCAGCAACATCAGCGCCGCCGCCAGGAGAGTGCTGGCGAGGAGGATTACCCCCGCCGGCCGGGGGTTTCCGCTCCTCTGAAACAGCCACTCGAAGGTAAACACGAGGAATGCCGGCGCATAGTGGCCCTCGTAGCCCGGTATGGATGCCGGCACCAGCAGCAGCACGGCCAGCAGCAGGGCCACGGCAACGCGCGTCCGCCGCCAGCCACGGCCGCGGGTGGCCCGGTGCAGGGCGAACAGGCCCACCAGCACCGAGGCGACGACCACCAGCCAGGCAATGGCGTGCGAGCCCATCACATCCGCACCCATCGGATCACGTGTTTCTCCAACGCATCATCGTCCGCCTCGGCCACGTGGCGTACCCGCCCTCGCACCGAGATGCCGGCCTCGTGAACGCTCTCGCGGCGTCCGCTCACCAGCGGATGCCAAGCGGCCAGGCCCCGGCCTTCAGCGAGGCGCCGGTAAGCGCACGTCTTCGGCAGCCAGCGCAGACGGGCAGCCAGATCCGCATCGAACTCGATGCAGTCCGGCACCAACTCGTGGCGCCGGGGGTAACGGGTGCAGCGGCAGGAATCGAGATCCAGCAGATCGCACACCAGGGACGTGTAGTGGACGTCTCCGGTGTCCTCGTCCTCGAGCTTGACCATGCAGCAGCGGGCACAGCCGTCGCAGAGCGATTCCCACTCGGCATCGGTCATTTCGCGGAGCGGCTTGTCGTGCCAGAAGCTCACCGCCTGTTCTCCGGCGTGCCGGGCAGCCAGTCCGTGGCAGGCGGCATCTGCAGGTAGAAGCCGTCGTCCTCGATGCACTCGAGCACCTTGGCCGCGTCGGCACGCGCCAGCGGTCGGTCCGGCGCCAGCAGCAGGGACATGGCCTCCACGGGCCGTCCGAAGCGCGCCAGCAGCGCTTCCGGGACCCGCGCCAGGTCGACGGCGGCGTCGACGTACAGGTACATTTCCTGACGGCGGCCGCTGCGATACACGCGCACCAGACGTTCGCAAAGGGCCGAACGTCCGCCCACGAGCCGGCGCTTCGGCGGATCGCCCGCGCTCACAGCCGCTGCTCCAGACAGCCGCGGAAAGCTTCCCCCACCAGCGGCTCCCGCCAGCCGCGGAACGCCTCGGACAACTCGCCCGTGGCCGCGTAGTGGCGCACGCACGCCTCCACTTCGCGCCGGCGCGCCAGAAGCTCCGGCGCCATGCCGAGTGCTTCGGCCTGCTCACGGGCAATCGATCGCAGCTCCCGCACTGCGCCGGTGGACGCATTGCCGAGGGGGGCATCGCCCGCCGGCGGATGCTCGCCACGGTCTGCGCCTTCCCAATGAGCGTTCAGCAGGTCCTGCTGGTAGCGGCGGGCGACGCCGCGGGGCAGGACGTCCGTGAGATCCTCGGCGGTGAGGGTGTCGGGTTCAGCCAGCCGCACCAGGTGCTCGTCGCGGACGATGCGGTTCCTCGGCTTGTCCTCAGCCATGGCCTGGCGTTCGCGCCAGGCCGTGAGCGCCTGCAGGCGGGCACGCACCGGGCCCGGCAGACGCCACACCTTCTTGACGGAAAGGTAGTAGGCATCGGGATCGTTCAGCTCGAAGCGTCCGCGAAGGTCCATCTCTTCGCGGAACCAGTGCGCCCGCCCCGACCGCTCCAACGCCTCCGCCAGCACCTCGTGCAGGGGGGGCAGGTAGTAGACGTCCTCACAGGCATAGCGGATCTGCTCGTCGGACAGCGGCCGGGCCAGCCAGTCGGAGCGGGTCTCGTGCTGCACCAGCTCCACCCCCAGGCGCTCAGCCACCAGGCGCGTGAAGCTGATGCTGTACTCCGGGGACAGAAAGGCGTGCGCGAGCTGAGTGTCGAACAGCCCCACCGGGACGGCGCCGAAATGATGGCGCAGCAGCTCCAGATCCTCGGAGCAGGCGTGCATGACCTTGGTCACCCGCCGGTCCTCCAGCAGCTCGAGCAAGGCGCTGAAGTCGTCGATCTCGAGAGGATCCAACAGATAGACCTGCTCGCCGCAGCACGCCTGATACAGGCCGGGCCGGGGAAAGAAGGTGTCGGTGCGCTGGAACTCCGTGTCGAGCCCGACCAGGCTTCGCCACTGCCCCACCGCCTCCGCCAATGCCGGGTCGGAGGCCACCCACTCAGCGGATGCTGCGACGTCCTTGCAGAGCATGGACCAAAGTACCTCCGTCGATGTATTCCAGCTCACCGCCGAGCGGCACGCCGTGGGCTATCCGGGTCACGTTGTCCACCACGTCCCTCAGCAGGTCACTGATATAGTGGGCCGTGGCTTCCCCCTCCACCGTAGGATTGGTGGCGATGATCACTTCCGCCGGCGCCAGCTCGCTGACCCGCCGCGCCAGCGCATCCAGGCCGAGCGCCTCCGGCCCTACGCCGTCGATGGGGGAGAGGTGGCCGTGCAGCACGAAGTAGCGGCCCCGGTAGCCGCCGGCGTGCTCGATGGCGAGCACGTCCGCCGCCGACTCCACCACGCACAGCACGGTATCGTCCCGGCGGGCGTCGCGGCACAGCCTGCACTGTGACTCCTCGGAGAGGTTCCGGCAGCTCTCGCATTGGCCCACCCGCACCACCGCCTCGGCCAGCACCGCCGCCAGGTGCTCGCCGCCGGCGCGGTTGCGCTGCAGCAGGTAGAGCACCATGCGCTGGGCGCCTTTGGGGCCAACGCCGGGCAGCACCTGGAACGCTTCGATCAACCGATCGATCAGGGGGCTGGTGGGCATCAGAACGGCAGCTTGTCGAGGGGCAGGCCCAGGCCGGCCGCCATCCCCGACATCTTCTCCTGCTGCTCGGCGGCCACCCGGCGCACCGCATCGTTCATGGCCGCCGCCACCAGATCCTCCAGCACGCCCTTGTCTTCGGACAGGAGGCTGTCGTCGATATTCACCCGGCGGACCTCATGGCGGCCGTTCAGGGTGACCCTGACGAGGCCGGCGCCGCTCTCGCCCTGGACCTCCATGGCCGCCATCTCCTCCTGGACCTTCTGCATGCGTTCCTGCACGGCCTGCGCCTGTTTCATCAAGTCGCCAAGCCCTTTCATATGCACGATCCTGCTTCGCGGAATGTAAGCAGTAGTGTACTGCACGGTGGGGGGAATCAGTCGATGGGGCGCACGCCGTCGATGCGTCCGCCGAAGGTCTCGAGCAGGCTCTGCACGGTGGCATCGCCGGCCAGGCTCGCCTCGGCCGCCTGCTGGCGTTCCGCGCGCAGCCGCTCCGCACGTCCGGCAGGCGTCTCGCCGGACACCGCCCCCACTTCCACCTTCAGCGTGACCTCGAGCCCGCGGTCGGCGAGTGCCCGTTCGATGGCGGCCACCGGTGCGTCGGACAACAGCGTGTCATGGGCGTTGTCGAGGCGCAGCCGGTACGCCCCGCCGCTGTTCGAAACCAGCACGGAATGCTCTGCGATCATGCGGGCGACACCGGACAGCGGCAGCGACGGAACCAGCTCGTGCCAGGCTTCCGCGCACTCCGCCAGGCCCGCCGCCTGCCCGGGCTCCGCAGAAGCTGCGGGGGCCCTGGAAGGTGCGGGGGCCGCAGCAGGTGCGGGCTCGACCGGCGGTACGGGGGCGGCCGGCGCCGGCGCCCTGGCCGCCGCGTCTCTGCGGCCCCGCGTCTCGCGGGCGGTCACCCTCCAGGTCCGCCCCGCTGCCGGCGGCGGAGGGGGACACGCGCGGGACGCGTGCCGCCTGATCGTCGTCCGGGGCGAATGCCAGCATCCGCAGCAGGGTCATCTCGAGGCCGGCACGAGGATCCGGAGCGATCTGCAGGTCACGGTAACCCAGCAGCGCGATCTGGTAGTACAGCTGAACCACCTCCGGCTCGAAACCGGCGCCCGCGTCAGCGCCGACCGCCGCGCCCAGCGCATGGTCCACGGCCAGCCGGTGGAAGGCGCCGACCAGCTCCGCTGCCAGGTCCTCGAAATCCACCGCCCGATCCGCCAACTCCGCGGTCACGTCGAGGATCCTCCGGGCGTCCCGGCTGGCGATCGCCTCCAGCAGCGCGCTGATCTCGTCCCGACCCACCAGGCCCAGCATCTCCACCACGTCGGCCGTCTGCACGGCACCGCGCCCGTAGGCGACGGCCTGATCCGTGATGGACAGCGCGTCGCGCATGCTGCCCCGCGCCGCCCCGGCGATGGTCTGCAGCGCCGGGCCCTCGTAACCGATGCCCTCCTCGGCAAGGGCCGACGCCAGATAGTCGGCGATGGTCTGTGCGGGGATGTTCCTCAGCTGAAACTGCAGGCAGCGGGACAGCACCGTCACCGGCACTTTCTTGGGATCGGTGGTCGCCAGCAGAAACTTGACGTGCTCGGGCGGCTCCTCGAGCGTCTTCAGCAGCGCATTGAACGCCGCGGCGGACAGCATGTGAACCTCGTCCACCAGATACACCTTGTAACGGCCGCGGGTAGGCCGGTACTGGGCGCTCTCGAGCAGCTCGCGGGTATCGCCAACGCCGGTCCGGGAGGCGGCGTCGACCTCGATCAGATCGACGAAGCGGTTTTCCGCCACCTCGCGGCACACCGAGCATTCGCCGCACGGCGTCGACGACACGCCCTGCTCGCAGTTCAGGCACTTCGCCAGCACCCGGGCAATGGTGGTCTTGCCGACCCCGCGGGTGCCGGTGAAGAGATAGGCGTGATGGAGCCGGCCGGTGTCGAGGGCATGACGCAGGGCACGTACGACGTGCTCCTGGCCGACCAGCGCTTCGAACGTGGCGGGCCGCAACTTGCGGGCCAGAACCTGGTAACTCATCCTGCGGGCATTGTAATCGCTTCACCCCCGGGAAGGTACTTGAGCGCAACAGCAGCATGGAGGGAGCTATGAGCTTCGAGGACCCGGTGGTGGTCATCGGGCACCGCGGAGCCGCGGGGCTGGTGGCCGAGAACACCCTGGCGAGCTTTCGCCGCGCCTACGCCGCGGGGGTCGGAGCCGTGGAACTGGATGTCCATCTGGTGGACGGCGAGCTGGTGGTGATCCACGACGACACCCTGGAGCGTACCACCAACGGCAGCGGGCCGGTGGCGGCAGCGAGCCTCGAGCGTCTGCGGGCGCTGGATGCGGGGGCCGGTGAGCGGGTGCCGCTGCTGTCCGAGGTGGTCGTCGAGTTGCCGCGGGGGGTGGGACTCAACGTCGAGCTCAAGGGTTCCGGAACCGCCCTCCCGGTGGCCCGATTCCTCGGCCGGCACCCGGACCTGGACGTGCTGGTGTCGTCCTTCGACCACGTCGAGCTCGAGCACTTCCGGCGGCAGGACCCGCACACCCGGGTTGCCCCGCTGTACAGCCGCTGGCGCGGCGATCCCTGGCAGACGGCCGAGAGACTCGACGCCTGGGCCGTCAACCTGTCGCACCGGGCAGTGACACCGGAACGGCTGCGCGAGGCCGCCGAGCGCGGGCTCCGGACTTTCGTCTACACGGTGAACGATCTCGAAGCAGCGCGGCGGCTGATCGCGCTGGGCGCCAGTGGGGTCTTCACGGACTATCCGGACCGGATCACCCGTGACGCTCTAGACGGTCGATTTCCCGGTTCAGGCGATAGCCATCGTCGGTGACGATCTCTTCGAGCACCGCCACCCGCTGCTTCAGCGCGTCGATCTCCGACTCCATCTCGGGGCTGGCGGAATTCCGGGCCTCGTAGCGGCGGGTCTTCAGATAGTTGTTGATGACGCCCGTCGCGCAGGAAATGGAGACGATGGCGATGACCATGATGAAGACACCATCCATAAAAGCCGCTCCTCAGATCGCGCCCTGCGGCACACGCAGAACGCAGGCAATTGCAGAAATGGGCTGCTCGACCTCCGCCCAGCGGGTAACGCGGATAGCCGCCTGCTCAGACGGCGCGGCCATCGCTGCCTCCGGCAATCTTGTTGAGCTCGCGCTGCAGCTCGTACTGCCCCGAGGTCACGTGGGTCTCCATGCGCCGCAGACGGAGCTCCACCTCGGTCAGGTCGGCCTGCACGTTGCGCAGACTGTAGCGGGGTGAGAAGCGCGGCCCGAGCTCGGGCGCCGGCGAGCGGTCGTCCCGCAGGTCCCGGCGGTCCCGGCGTCTGCTGCGCCGGCTGCGACGGCGGGCGGAGCGGCTGTTGTCACTCGATCCCGGGGGCTTGTCCATGACGAAACACGCTATGAAGTAGGCTGGAAACACGAGCTGGGGAAAGAACAGCAGCCCGGTGATGGCCACGCACCGAACCACCCACGGCTCGACGCGATAGTAACGGGCGATGCCGGCACAGACGCCGCAGATCCTGGCCCGCCGTAGGTCGCGGTAAAGCCCTACCGGCACCGCCTCGTCGGCGGGGTACGGGTCTGCGCCGTAGGACCGCCCGCTCCGGTCACGACCGCCGCTCGAACGGCTGCCGTTGCCGGCGCGGCGAGCGTCCGACCGGGACCGGTCCGCCGCTTGCCGATCCGTCGGCTGCTGGCGCTTGTCCAGCTCCCGCTCCAGGCGCGACGAGGTCTCGTCGAGGATGGCGCTGGCCCGGTCGGAGGCAGTCGATACCAACTCGTCCATCGCCCGCTGCAGCCGCCCTACCGAGTCGTCGAACTCGCCGCCGCGGGACGGCCCACCGTAACCGGAACGACCGGCGCCGGATCTGGCGTCACTCATTGGCTGTACTCCCGGCTGTACTCTCCCATGCGCTTGCGCCACCCCGGGGTCTCATTGTCGAGAATGGCTTCCAGCGTTTCGATGCGGTCCATCATCCGCTCCGCCTGGGCCGCCAGCGTTTCCAACTCCGCCCGCTCCTCATCGGAGAGTGTGCTCTGTGAACGCTGCTTGCTCCGGTAGTGCATGAAGATCCACAGCGGCGCCACGAACATCATGAAGATGACGGTCGGAGCGATTATGAATTCCATGACGGTTCCTCAACCGTTAGCCGACGGATTGCCCTCGTCCTGCGCGGCGCCGGCGCCCTGCCCGCCCGGCGCTGTCGCGCCGCCACGGCCACCCAGACGGGCCTTCAGCGCTTCGAGCTCCTGGTTGATGCGGTCGTCGGACTCGAGGTCCTGGATCTCGTCCGCCAGGGTCTTCTGACCCATGTCGTAGGATTCGATCTGACCTTCCAGGTCGTCCATCTTGCGCTCGTAGCTCTCGAACCGCAGCATCGCATCGTCGATGTTGTGGTCCGCCAGGCGCCGGCGGGCGCCGAGCCGCGACTGAGCCGCCTTGCCGCGCAGTATGATGGTGCTCTGCCGCGCCTTGGCATCCTTGATCTTGGCCTGCAGCGCGGCGATGTCGCCGTTCAGCTTGGACAAGGTATCTTCCAGGATACCGAGATCGCGATCCAGGAACTCGCAGGCCTCGGTGGCTTTGTTCCGCTCCACGAGGGCGCCCTTGGCCAGGTCGTCGCGCCCTTTCTGCACCGCCACCTCGGCTTTTCGCTCCCAATCGCGCGCTTCATTCTGCAGCCATTCCTGCCGGCGCAACAGCTCCTTTCGGTCAGCGATGGCCCGCGCGGACGTGCTGCGCACCTCCACCAGGGCTTCTTCCATTTCCTGAATGATCAGGCGGACCATCTTCTCCGGATCTTCCGCCTTGTCCAGGATGGCGTTGATGTTGGAATTGATGATGTCCGTGATGCGAGAAAAGATACCCATCTTTCACCTGCCTCCAATTGACTCGAGGGGCTTACCCTCTTAAGGCCGCGTCCCTGGTTCCCGGAGCTTCCGGGGCGACCGGATCGGGGCACCGCAGCCCGGCTGATTCAGAAACCGTGCCATTCGCGAATTTGTCTTTAAGTGCATGGTTTATATGGGCTTTTCGCGAAGCGCGAGAAATTTGCTCATCATCCGCGCTTGGCAGCGTTCGCCAACTGTTGGCAGAATCCGCCGATGCCTATCGAGCCGGACCGCCTGCTGGGGGAATCCCCCGCCATGCTCAAGACCTTGGAAGAGGCCTCGCGGGTCGCGCCCCTCGACAAACCGGTGCTGGTGGTGGGCGAGCGCGGCACCGGCAAGGAGCTCGTTGCCGCCCGCCTGCACTTTCTGTCCAATCGCTGGGAAGGGCAGTTCCTCAAGCTCAACTGCGCCGCCATCAGCGATTCCCTGCTGGAGACGGAACTGTTCGGACACGAAGCCGGGGCGTTCACCGGCGCCACCCGGACCCATCACGGTCGCTTCGAACGCGCCGACGGCGGCACCCTGTTCCTGGATGAGCTCGCCAACACGTCGCCGCTGGTGCAGGAGAAGCTGCTCCGGGTGATCGAGTACGGCGAGTTCGAACGGGTCGGCGGCAACAAGACCCTGTACTGCAACGTGCGTCTGGTGGCGGCAACCAACGAGGATCTGCCGAGCCGGGCCGAGGCCGGCGAGTTCCGCTTCGACCTGCTGGATCGGCTGGCGTTTGACGTCATCACCCTGCCGCCGTTGCGTGATCGGGACGGTGACGTGCTGCTGCTGGCGGAGCAATTCGCCATCTCGATGACCAACGAGCTGGGCCGGGATCTGTTCACCGGCTTTTCCAGCCGTGCCCGTGAGGCGCTCGAATCCTACGCCTGGCCCGGCAACGTCCGCGAGCTCAAGAACGTGGTGGAGCGCTGCGTCTACCGGACGCCGGCGGATCAGGAGGTGGACGAGATCGTGTTCGATCCGTTCGACTCGCCGTACCGGCCCAGGGCGCAGCGTGAACCCGCCGCCACCGTCGACGGCGAGGCACGGAGCCCCTCCACGGGCGTGGTGACGGCGCTTCCGACGGATCTGAAAGACAGCGTGCAGCGCTTCGAGATCGAGCTGATCGAGCGGGCCATGGACGAGTCCCGGCACAACCAGCGCAAGGCGGCCGAGCTGCTGGGGCTCACCTACCACCAGCTTCGCGGTTATCTGAAGAAATACGAGCTCCTGAAAAAGGACTGAGCTGCCGTCAATCCGGAAGGCCGAGCACGCGCTTGGCGATCACGTTGAGCTGAACCTCCTTGGTTCCCCCGGCGATAGTGAGCGACTTGTTGCGAAGCCACGCCCGGGTGGCCGCGAGCTCGGCATCGTCGAATGCCTCCCCTTCCCAACCCAGCCCTCGGAAGCCCATTGCAGACAGCAGCAGCTCGTCGGCTTCCTGATTGATCAGCGCGCCGGAGAGCTTGACGGCGGAGGAGGTGAAGCCGGGCGCGTGCGCTTTCGATTCCTCGATGGTCCGGCGCTGGGTCAGGCGCTGCGCCTCGCGGTTCTGCTCGTAGCGTATGAGCCGGGCCCTGAGCGCCGGGTCGTCGATCCGGCCGCGGCCGTCGCTCGAGGCGTAGCGCCGCAACTGGGCCGGCATCTCGCTGTCGGCAAAGCGTCCGCCCTGGGATCCGGAGGTATTGATGCCGGCGTGGGTGGAGCGTTCGAACTGCAGCAGCCGCTTGCCCACCGTCCAGCCGTTGTTCACCCCGCCGACGACGTCGTCGGCCCTCGCCAGCGCATTTTCGAAGGTGGTCTCGTTGAACGGTGATGCGCCCGCGATCAGCCGGATCGGCCGCACCAGGACGCCCGGCTGGTTCATGTCCACCAGGATCAGGCTGATGCCCAGATGCTTCGGCGCCTCCGGGTCGGTGCGCGCCAGGACGAAGATGTAGTCGCAGTACAGGGCATCCGACGTCCAGGTCTTGCGGCCGTTCAGCACCCAGCGGTCGCCGTCGCGCACCGCACGGGTAGTGAGGCTGGCGAGATCCGACCCGGCACCCGGCTCCGAATACCCCATGGCCCAGCCGCCCTCGCCCCGCGCCATGCCCGGCAGCCAACGTGCCTTTTGCTCCTCGGTACCGAACTCGAGCAGGGTCGGCCCGATGTAGTTCACGCCGCGTCCGGTCAGCGGCGTGCGTGCATCGATCCGTTTCAGCTCGTCCACCAGCACCCCGTACTGGGCACGGGACAGCTCCGCCCCGCCGTAGTCCCGCGGCCAGGTCGGCACGGTCCAGCCACGGGCCGCCATCCGCTCGAGCCAGAGCGCCACGTCCGGCTCGAGCTCGACGCGCTTGCTGCCCCAGGCGACCTGGCCGGGCCCGCGGGCGCCCGGCGGGCAATTTTCTTCCAGCCAGGCACGCGTCTCTGCCCGGAACCGTGCGAGCTCGTCCATCGCCCCAACCTTCTGCTGTCGACCCACGTCATGCTACGCCAACTGCCACCGGCCGGTCACACTGCCGGCTCAGCCACCCGTATCGCCCGACGACTCGGAGCCGCGCTGATGGCGCGCGTTCTGGGGCGCCGGGATGTCGGTGGCACCCTCGAACACCGACCCGCAGCTGGTGCCGGCATTTCGTGCACGCGCGAAAAGACCTTGAGCCAGCACGGAAATGCCTCCCGTGGCGATGGCGGCCCCCAATTCGATGCCGCCGCGGACCACCCCGCCCGGGTTCGCTTCCGGTTGCGGGTGGCTGAGCGTGCCGCCCAGCCGCACCAGGTCGGCGAGCCCGCCGAGGGATATGCCCAGACCCTGCCGTGGGCTCGGCACGAAGTCCAGACGGAGACTCTCGTCGTGCAGATTGACGGAGCCGCCGGCGCGAATCACCAGCTTCGAGGTTTTCACCAGGATCTGATCCTGACTCTTGATGTGGCCGTCATGGGCCACCAGGTGGGCCGCCGCGCAATCGAGCTCGGTCTCGTCGTCCTGCGTTACGAAGGGATTCACCAGCGACAGGGTCTGCACCACCACGTCCGAGGCCAGGCGCTCGAACAGTGCGTTGCGTATCGTTGCCTTCTGCACCTCGACGGCCAGCTCACCGTTCAAGGTGTCGGCCAGCTCCTGAGGCGAGCCCCCGTGGGCGGTGAGATCCATGGCCAGGTCGGTCGCCCCGCCATCGATCAGCCCGGCGTTCGGCATGCCCAGGTCGGCGGGCACGAGCTGATCGATGATCAACCTGCCGTGCGCAGCGACGCCGTCACCGTCCCGAGCCAGCCGCATCTGGCCACGGATGCCGCCCTTTGCTAGGCCCGCGCTCAGCGGTTTCAGCACAAGAGCGCCGTCGTGCATGGCGACGTGGACGCGGGCCTTGTCGAAGCGGGTCTGGTTGAACGTCATCGTGTCCACACGCGCATCCAGATCCGCGTTCATGGAATCGAGCCACGACCAGTCGACGGGCTGGTTCGAGATCACCCCGCCCGGTTGCTGACTGCCCTGCTTCCCCCTGTCGCTGTTGTCGACGGCGGCGGGCTCAGCGGGTCCGGGAGCCGTCGTCGGGATGGAGTTCAGGTCGATCTCCGGCGCGTGCAACGAACCGCGAACCTTCATGGGCTCCGCGCCGGGATCCACCGTGAAGTGGCCGTCGAGCCGAGTGCCGGCAGCGGCGAAGCCTTTGACCTCCAGCGTCCATACCGCCTTGTCCAGTTTCGCCTCCAGATCCGCTTCCACCGGCAGCACGTCGTCGTAGACGGCCGGATCGAGGTTCGCCCCCTCGAAAGCGGCGAGGCTCGTTGCTTTGGCCCGCAGGCCGAATCGGGGCGTATCCGAGGCGCCCGCCGGCAGCACCGCGCTCACCTCGCCGTCGAATCCTTCGGCCGACATATGGGTATCGAACGATGTGCCAGCGTCGGGCCGGCCGCCGGGCAGGGTCAGCTTGCCATTCGCGGTCAGCGGCTTGACCAGGCGCCAGCCGCCATCCGATGCGGTATGGAAGCCGGCGAGCCGGCCGCGAAATGACACGCCGTGGGGCTCGTCGTGCATGGACAAGCTGAGCCCCTTCAAGCCCATGGTGAGGTAGCTGAGGCGGTCCACGGCCAGGTTCAGTTCGAACGACCAGTTGCGCAGCAGCGGCGATAGCGGCGCCGAAAACCGTTGTGCCGAAGGCACCGGCGCGGCCTCCGCCGGCTTTTTGTGCTCGAGCAGCAGATCCCCGACGACGATGTTGCCGGCATCGAGCCGCCCCTGCAATCGATGCTGCGCAAGGTCGGCGTCGCCGCTGGCCTTGAGCGATGTGCGGCCGAAGGTGAAGTCCAGCGCCTTCAGGTGGTAGCGCTCCGGCTGGGTCGTCAGGTTGACGTTCACCTCGGTGGCACGGCCGGCGAGACCCCCGGCGGCGCTGAGGCGCCAGTGGCCCGGCTGCGGCGCATCCAGCTGGCCGTGGAGATTCACCGGTTGCAACGCCTTGAGATCGCTGCCGACGAGCACCCCGAGCGCCGACAGATCCTTGAAATGGGCGTCGAATCGGGCGTGGCCGGGGGTAATGCCGTTGTGGCCCACCCGGCCGCGCACGGAGACGCTGCCGCCGAAGACGTCGGCCTGGAAGTCGACGTCGGTAGCGCGCTCCGAGCTCGGCAGCGCGAGGGTGCCCGAGACGTCGAGCGGACGCTGCTGGTAGTGGCCGTGGATGTCGATCAGCAGCCGCTCGTCGGCCGCCCGCTCGAGATGCAGGCGGCGAACCTGGAACCGGTGCGGCGCGTCGGTCACCCGCACCAACGTGAGGTTGGAGACGTCCACCGCAGAGAAGTCGAGGACCCGGCTCGACGTCGGAAAGGTCGAGCTGGAGGACTGACTCGGCGCATTATCGGGCGCGCCGGCCAGCTGCCAGTTGCTTCGGCCGTTGCTGTCGTGCGTCAGGCGAACGTCCACGCCGGCCGCCGTTGCGCTCCACCAGGTGGGGGACCCGCGGATCAGCTCTCCCAGATGCGCGGTTGCCGAGAGGCGCTGCACCGCCAGCACCGGCTTCGAAAACCCCGGATCCGGGTTGCTGAGCACCAGACCCTCGAGACCCAGGTGCAGCGGAAACACCGACACCGAGAGCTGGTCCAGCGACAGATCGAGGCCGGTGGCCGAGTGCACGTAGTGCTTCACGACGCCCAGGTAAGCCATCGGCGCCGCCAGCAGCACCACCACGGGGGCCGCCAGCAGCATCAGCACCACCAGCGTCACCGTCAGCGCCATCCTGAACCGGCGTCTCATCGATACGTCCCGGTGCTGCTCGGCGACCACGAGGCCATGGCTCGAATGCGGAGCAATGGCTGTGCCACCCAGGGCTGCCAGCCGCTCCGGGGCTCAGGCCGGCGCAGGCACCAGCGGCAGGGTGATGCGGAAGCACGAGCCGTCCCCCGGCTGGCTCTCCACGGCGATTGCACCACCGTGAGCGCGGACGATGCGCCGCACCACGGACAGCCCGAGTCCGGCGCCCGGAGCCCCGTTGAGCTTGCGGCGGCGGAAAGGCAGGAAGATGGTTTTCATGTCCTCGGCCGTCATGCCGACGCCGCTGTCGGACACCGCAAGCACGGTTTCGCTGCCGGCGGACTCTACGGCCACCGTCACCGCACCGCCGTACGGAGAGAATTTGATGGCATTGCTCAGGAGGTTGCGGACGACCTGCTCGATGCGCAGCCAGTCGGCGTCGACCATCACCGGTTGCTCGGGCAGCCGCACGCCGAGCTGGTGGTCGGGAGCAGCGGGAACGTAGAGACTGATGACGTCCTCCACCAGGCGGCGAAGGTCGAAGGTCTTGCGCCTGAGCTCGAGCTCCCCGGCTTCGATGCGGGTGGCGTCGAGAAGATCGCCCACCATCCGGTTCAACAGGTCGACCTGGCGGTCGAGAGTCAGGCGGGTATCGCTCCGGCGGAGCGCGGACGGCTCGTAGGCCAGCGTGTAGACGCCCGTCTTGAGCGTCGACAGCGGGTTCTTCAGATCGTGGGCGACCCCTGCGAGGAACGTGAGCTGCGCCCGGCGCTGCTGGGCGAGATTCGACGCCATGTCGTTGAACATCCTCGCCAGCTCGCTCACCTCGCGCACTCCGGCCGTCCCCGCCCGCGCCTCCAGGTCCCCGCCGCTGAACCGATCCATGGCCTGGTGAAGCGTCACCACGGGACGCACCAGGAACCGCCGGACCCCCCAGGCGATGACGAGAGATCCCAGGATCAGCATCACGCCCGCAGCGGCACCGGCCATAGTGGCCAAGCCGTCCAGGCGCAGCGCCTCGGAGCGCGCATCGATCACCTGGGCATCGTTCAGCTCACGAAGATTCCTCAGATCAGTCAACAGGTCCGTCAACGCCGGCCGAACCTGCTGCACGACGGTGGCCAGGGCGAGCCCCTGGGTCTCGGCCCGCCGCCGCTCGGTCATGTAGGTGCGGAGTCTGGCGTCGACGCTGTCCAGCAGACGCTGCTCCCGTGGTCCGGCGACCAGGCCCCGGGCCTCCACCAGGGCATCGCGGATCTGCGGCACGAGACCGTCTCTCGCCTTGTCTACCTCCGCTTCGCCCGTCAGCACGTGCAGGTTGCCGAGGCGCTGATACATCAGAACCGCCACTTCCACCTCACTGGTGAGCGCGGCGCTACGGGTGTTTCGCGATACCGAGTCCATGGCGTGCCGGTACACGGCCGAGCTCGCCATCAGCGCCACCAGAGTGATCAAGGTCAGCCCGGCGAACGCCACTGCAGATACGCTCGCCAGCTTGCGAACGGTGGGCTCCCGACCCGGCGATTGCACCTGGGGGTAGTTGAGATCCGTTTCGGCGTCGACAGACATGACCTTCCGCTGCCGCAAGCGCGGGGAATGCGCTCATCATAACCGGGACCGACGCTGCTGCCTTCCGTCCTTTCAGCCCCTTGCGTCCCGGGCCTCGCTGATCAACTGGTAGGCGGCCGTGATCTCCCGGGTCCGCTCCTCCGCGATCGGCCGCATGCTCTCCGGAAGTCCCTTACCCGCCAGCTTGTCGGGGTGGTTCTCGCTCATCAGCCGGCGGTAGGCGCGTTTGATCTGGGCGTCCGAAGCCGACGGCTCGACACCCAGCGCCCGGTAGGCATCGTCGAGCCGGGATGGTGCTGCCGTGCCGCCGGGCGTGGCACCGCCCAGGGCGGCCCGCAGCATGGCCTCGAGCTGGGCCACCTGCGCCTCCGCAACGCCGAGCCGGCGAGCCATCCGCACCAGCATGGCGTGCTCGGCCGGGTGCACCTGGCCGTCGGCGGCCACGGCCATGAGCTGAGCCTGCAGGAACATACCGAGCATGACGCTCCGGCCCCGGCACACCTGGGCGAGACGGATCATCTCGGCGTCCAGGTCGAAGTCGGCGGATTTGCCACGGTTGAAGGCCGCCTTGGCCGCCTCGCGCTGCGCCGGAGACAGACGCATCTGCCGCATCAGCGCCTCGGCCGCAGCGATCTCGTCGCGGGTAACGCGGCTGTCCGCCTTGCACAGGGCACCCATGGACGCGAACGTCGATTCGACGAGCTGGGACTGAACCATCTCCAGGCCGTGGCGGATCAGCTGCGGCAGAAGCACCGAGATTCCGTAGCCCACGGCGAGGCCGATGATCAGCCCGCGCAGGCCGAAAGCGAGGCCGATCAGGCCACAGATGAAGACGATGAGCGGCATCGTTGCGATTTTAAGTCCGTGCCCTGGGGAAGCGGCACGCTACCGGGAGACGGGTCGTGAAATCAATGTCGAACCGCCGCAGCGACCGGCTGCCGGGTCGCGTGGCGCAGGACCGGCCGCGGTGGTACCCTCCGATGCCTCGCAGGGAGGGAGGATGTCATGACCTTGAAGCCATCGCTCGTCGCGGCACTCGCCGCCGGGCTCCTGCTCACCGGGTGCGGCAAGTCCGAGCCGGGCCAGCAGGAGACGATGAACCAGGAACCGATGCAGCAGCAGGCACCGGCGGACGAGACGTCCGCAAGCCAGGCGGACGAGACGTCCGCAAGCCAGGCGGCGTCCACCGACGGCGACGCCATGAACGGGCCATCCGCAGAGGTGCCCGAACCCATTGCTGCCGCGGTAGCCAACACCGATCGGCCGGACGAGGATACGGCGCGCGACGCCGATCGGCGTCCCGGGCAGGTGCTCGCCTTCGTCGGCGTGCAGCCGGGCATGGACGTGCTCGAGTTCGTGGCCGCCGGCGGCTACTACACCGAGATCCTGTCGCGTGCGGTGGGTGACAACGGCCACGTCTACGCCACCCGGCTCGACGACAAGCGCATCGCCGACAACCGCCTGCCCAACGTCACCGCCGTCGGCGACCAGGACTGGGGCCTCGAGCCCGGCAGCGTGGGGCTGGTGTTCACGGCGCTGAATTACCACGATCTGTTCAACGTCGAAGGCCTCGATCGGAATGCGCTGCTGAAGCGCTTCTACGATGTTCTGAAGCCCGGCGGAACGTTTGCGGTGGTGGATCATGCGGCGCAGCCGGGCTCGGGCTCCCGGGACACCAACACGTTGCACCGCGTCGACGAGCAGACGGTGGTGTCGGAGATCACCGGCGCGGGCTTCGAGCTCGTCGACGAGAGCGACGTGCTGCGGCATCCCGAGGACGATCACACCAGGAAGGTGTTCGACGAAGGTATCCGCGGCAAGACCGACCGTTTCGTGCTGAAGTTCATCAAGCCTGCGGCATGACCATGCTCGACCGAAACGGCGTCAGCCTCTATTACCGGCGGCATGCGGCGTCGGAACCGGCAGCCGGAACGATCCTGCTGAGCCACGGCTACAGCGCCACCTCGGCCATGTGGGACGGTCAGATTGAAGCGTTGACCCGGCGCCACCAGCTGATCGTCTGGGACATGCGCGGCCACGGGCAGTCGGACAGTCCGGACGATCCGGCGCTGTACTCCGAGCGCCATACAGTGGACGACATGGCCGCCATCCTCGACGCCTGCGGCGTGACGCAGGCGGTGATCGGCGGCCTCTCGCTCGGCGGATACATGAGCCTGGCGTTTCACCTCGCCTACCCGGAACGCTGCCGGGCGCTGATGCTGTTCGACACCGGCCCGGGCTACAAGAACCCGGACGGGCGCGCCGCCTGGAACCGTACCGCGGAAGCCCGTGCCGCGGCATTCGAGCGTGACGGTCTCGCCGCTTTGGGCGACGGGCGGGAGGTGCGGATCAGCCAGCACCGCTCGGCCGAGGGCCTCGCCCACGCAGCGCGTGGCATGTTGGCCCAGGTAGACGACCGGGTGATCCAGTCGCTGCCGTCCATCCAGGTGCCGACCCTGGTGCTGGTGGGCGCCGACGATCAACCATTCCGGGTGCCCACGGACTACATGGCGGCGAAGATCCCTGGCGCCCGCAGGGTGGTGCTGGATGGCGCCGGCCACGCATCCAACATCGACCAGCCGAAAGCGTTCGATCAGGCGGTGACGGAGTTTCTGGCGGAGCTGTGAACGGGCACCGTCGGTAACGAGACTGCCCGCCACCGCCACCGGCGGGCAGCGATCGGGGAGGAAGTCCCGGATGGCGGCGAGCTCCATTGTGCGACCGCCTGCCTGGCGCCGGACCGGCCTGGCCGTCTGCCTGCTGGCCTGGACGAGCTGGGCATCGGCAGCAGAGTTGCAGCAACCGGCCCGCTTCGAAGCAGAGCGCGTGGTCGTCGTCGGCGACGTGCACGGCGCCTACGATCCGCTTGTCGAGCTGCTGGTCCACAGCGGCATCATCGACGACCACCTGACTTGGCGCGGCGGCCGCACTCACCTGGTGAGTCTCGGCGACCTGCTCGACCGCGGCCCTGGCGGCCGCAAGGTGATGGACCTGCTTCGCCGGCTGCAGCCGGAAGCCTCCGCTGCAGGCGGCCGGGTCCACGTGCTGCTGGGCAACCACGAGGTGATGAACCTGACGGGTGATCTGCGCTACGTGTCGCCCGCCGACATCGCCTCGTTTGCCGACTACTCCGCCGGAATCGCTGCCGGCAGCCGCCTGCAGCCGGCGGAACGGCGGGCGGCCGCCTTTGCGCCGGACGGCAGCTATGGCGCCTGGCTGCTGGCACGCCCGCTGGCCGTGGTCATCAACGACACCGCGTTCGTCCACGGGGGCCTGTCGGAGCTGACCGTTGGGACCACCCCGGAAGGGACGAACTCGGCGGCTTCGGCCGCGCTGGCGGAGCTGCTGACATTGCGTCGACAACTGGCCGGCGCCGGGCTGTTCGACCGGGACCAATCGGTCGACGATGCCGCCCAGGCGATCCGCGCGGACCTTGAACAGGACGATGACTCGCCGATTCCGCAGTCCCTGCGACTGCCGGCCCGGCGTTTCGCCGAGCTCGCGGCGCTGCCGCTGTTCGGGCCGAACGGGCCGCTGTGGTATCGGGGAACCGCCTGGTGCGATCCGCTCATCGAGCAGCCGGTGCTCGACCGTGCGCTGGCCGCCTGGGGCGTCGCCCGGCTGGTCGTCGGTCACACACCGACGGCCGACCACCGGGTGCACGCGCGCCTCGACGGCCGGGCTCTGCTCGCGGACACCGGCATGCTCGCGGAGCGATTCCACGGCCGCGCCTCGGCGTTGATCCTGGAGCGCGGGCAACCGCCGCGGGTCGTCTACGGCGACGCGCCGACCGCCGTTGCGGCGCCGGAGGTGGATGACGGTTTCCTGCTCTTTCCCCTCGCCGAAGCCGACGTGGCCCGCGCGCTCGAAACCGCTCCGCTGTCGGCGACGACCGAAACCGCGGGTGCCGGCGCTCGCGCCGTGCGGCTCGGCTCCGGACAGCTCGCGGTTGCGGCCACCTTCACCCCGGCGTCGAGCCAGAGCGTACGTGCCGAGCTGGCCGCGTGGCGGCTGGATCGGCTGCTGGGATTGAACCTGGCGGCACCGCTCGCAGCACGCAGGATGGACGGCCGGGACGGCGTGGTCCGGGCAGTGTGGACAAACGCAATCACCGAGTCGGAACGCCTGGCCGCGAAGGTGGCGGTGCCCGAGCCCTGCAGCGAGGGAAGCAACTACGACGTTCTGCGGGCGTTCGACGCGCTGATCGCCAACCTCGAACGATCCGCCGATACCCTCCTCTACGAGCCGCAAACCTGGCGCCTGGCCAGCATCAGCCACGGCCGGAGCTTCAGCCGAACCAGCCGGTTTCCCCGCTATCTCGACAAGGCGCCTCACCGCCTTCCCCCGCTGCTCGCCCGCCGGCTGCGCAGCCTCGACGCGGCCGGGCTCCGCAAGCAGCTGGGTGACCTGCTCGGCAATGGCGAGATCGAGGCACTTCTGCGGCGCCGCGACGCGCTGCTCGACACCTGGACCGTGGAGAACTGAACGTGCGCAAATCGGTGCGGGTCTGGTCCCCGCTGCTGGTGATCACCCTTTACTACGCGGCCTGCCTCGGCGGATTCCTGGCGGCAATGCACGCCTTCCCGGGCATCCACCACTACCTGCCCACGGGAGGTGTCGAGAACCTGATGAGCGATCGGTCCGGATCCCTGGACCTGATCAGGGCACAGGCGCCGGCCACCGACGACAACGTCTATGCCATTCAGCTCGCTCTGTCCATCATCGCCGCGTCCTTGCTCATGGTTCCGGTGTCCTGGACCTATTTCATCACCACGCCTGACAAGCGGGTGGACCGCTCGTTCGCCCAGACGATGATCATTCTGCCGGTCATCGTGGCCGGCATCGTCATCATCGTGCAGAACAGCATCGCTCTGGCGTTCAGCCTGGCCGGCATCGTCGCGGCGGTGCGCTTTCGGTTCACCCTGGCTGAGGCCGCCCACACCCTCTACGTGTTCTGCGCCACCGCCATCGGTCTCGCCGCCGGCGTATCGGCCGTCGGCATTGCCGCGGTCATCTCGGTCGGCTTCGTCTACGGCACCTTGCTGCTGTGGTGGCTGGACTACGGCGCGCGCCTCAACAGCCCGTTTTTTGCCTTCCTCACCAGCCGTGACCGGGAAGAGGACGAGCTCTAGTGGGCCGCTTCAGGCTGCGGCTATACGGCCGCTGGATGATGCCGCTGGCATTGATCGTGGGGTCGTTCAGTTGCGGCGGGGACGATTCCTTCGAGCTCGCGGGGCGACACTACCGGACCGGCGCGGTGACGCAATGGGCACTGCCTCATGGGCTGAGGGAGATCTCCGGCCTGGCGCTCGACGACCGGCAGCGGCTCTTCGCCCACAACGACGAAAACGCCGTCATCTTCCAGATCGACTACGCCAGCGGGCGCATCGCCAAACGCTTCAGCTTCGGCGATCCGCCGGCCCGGGGAGATTTCGAGGGCATCGCCTGGATCGAGGGTCTGATGTACCTGGTGACCAGCGACGGCGAGCTGCTGTTCGGCCGGGAGGGCGCGGACGGCGAGCACGTCGCCTATCATCGGACGGACACCCGGCTCGGGCGGCGCTGCGAGATCGAGGGGCTCGACTATGACGCCACGGCCAATCGTCTGTTGATGCCGTGCAAACAGGCGCGCGAACGCGGGCTCGCCCATCAGCTGGTGGTGCTGACGTGGTCGCTCGGCGCCCAGTCCGCCGGACCGGTGCTCCGCGCACCGTGGCCCGCGAAGGCACAGGCGCTGAACCCATCGGGGGTGGCGGTCGCTCCCGTCAGTGGCCATCTCGTGCTGGTAGCCGCACGGCAGCGGGCGCTGGCTGAGCTGGACAGCGACGGCACCCTCCTCAGCGCCTTCGTCCTGGCTGGCCATCACCGCCACCCGCAGATGGAAGGTATCGCCATTTCGCCCGCCGGAGATCTCCTGGTCGCCGACGAAGGCAAGGGAAAGAGAGGACGATTGAGTGTCTACGCCCCTGACCGATGACAAGCCGGGCGGCACCTCCGGCGGAGGGGCCAAGACCCTGATCATGGTGCATGGCGGCGGCCACAAGCCGGACCGGACGGCGCTCGAGGCGCTGTGGCTGGAAGCGCTCGCTGCGGGGCTCCAGCGCGACTACGCCGATGCCGGCGGGCGCGCTCTGCTCGACCTTGCATCCACCGCGCTCGTCTACTATGGCGATCTGATCAACCCGCTGGTGGTGTCCGCCGGCAACGCGCCGGATCCCGTGCTCGACCTCGAGGATCGCCGGCGCGACCTGCGGCGCCTGGCGGCGCTGTCGGCCCGCAAGGACTTCCGTCTCGCTCACTACGAAGCGGTGCCGGGTAAGAGCGCGGTCCCGGAGCTGCTCGCCGACGTCGGCGCGCCCATCCTCGCTCTTCTGAACCTCACCGGGCCGGTCCTCGCCCGCCGCCTGCCGGCACTCGGTGCGTACCTGAAGGAACCCGTGCATAACCGCGGCGGTCTTCGCGCCGCCTGCGAGCAACGTCTGCTGGACGTTCTCGCCCCGGCGCTGGCCCGCGGCGACGACGTGCTGCTGCTCAGCCACGGCATGGGCAGCGTGGTGAGCCATGACGCTCTGTGGCGTCTTTCCCACGACCCGGCGTCGTCCGCCGGGCAGAAGCCGAAGCGGGTTCGGACGTGGGTCACCATGGGCTCACCGCTGGCCAGCGACTACGTGAAGCGCCGCCTGCGCGGCGCGGCCGAGTCAGGCGACCGCCGCCATCACGAACAGGTCATCGACTGGCTGAACGTCGCGGCAGAGGACGACTACTACTGCCACGACAAAACGGTGGCGAACGACTTCGCCGCCCTGCTGACGCGCGCGCGCATCAGCCGGATCCGCGACTACCGCATCTACAATCTCGCCGTGCGCTACGGCCGTTCCAATCCGCACAACGCCGTCGGCTATCTGGTTCATCCGCGCGTGGCAGGAATCGTCTCCGACTGGCTGAGCGAAGGCAGCTGAGGCACCGCGCCGCGGTAACCGCCGGGCGTCAGCCGCGGCAGACTGCCAGGATGCGCCGCTCGAGCCGGTCGGGATCTTTGAGCATGGAGAAGAAGCTCGTAACGTAATCCTGCGCGACCCTGCGCGCCCGCCCGGCGAGGGGTGTCTCGGTGTTTACGACCGCGACGATGGCCGGCTCGGCCTCGCGAAAGCGCGCCACGGCCCGGCGCTCCACGTCGGCGGGACGGCAAAAGCCACGAAACAGCCGATCCCGGACACTGGCGATGGGCAGCCCGCCGTCCACCACGGCGTAAGGGGGATCCACCAGACCGCTGATGTCGAAGTCGTAGGGCACCGGCAGGTAATGCGCGTCCGCGTTCGCCATCAACACCGCGTTATGGCAGCAGTGCTCCCCCTCGGCGGGCGCGATGAAGGAGAAGTCCGTGTTGCCGATCATGTACTGGAACAGTTCCACCAGGCTCGTGTGGTCCGGTTCGAGTGTTGCCGGGTCGACGCGATCCGGCTCGACGGGATTCAGATGCAGCCGCTTGGCGAGCCGCCGTTTGTCTTCGATGAAGAAGCCGAAGTGGCTTTCGGTCCGCCCGCCTCTGTCACTGTCGATCCAGACGATCTCGAGCCCTCGGACGCGAAAGCTCACGTCGGTCACCTGATTGAGCATCCGGTACGCGAGGTATTCTTTGTAGACATAGGCGGCGTAGCGCTGCGAGGGACGGCAATGGGTGACGAGCTTGAGCTTGTTCTGACCCTCGAACAGCGTGCCCTGGACCTGCTTTTCGGGAAGGTTCACGCGCAGCGGCGGAAACGCGCAGACGTAGTGGTCGCGCCGGGAATTGCCGCGCGGGCGCAGCTTCACCGCGATCTCGACGCGATGCCCGTCGGACGCGGTGTACGCCAGCGTGGCGGGCCGGTAGTGGGGGTCCGAGTCGCGATCGCGGGACAGGGACTGCAGCGGCCCGGTCAGCCGAATCTGCAGAAAGTCGCGCGATTCGAACAGCGGGTCAGCCCGCACCCCCGCCGCCGGCAGTAGGCCGGCAAGCAACGTCAACACCAGCGCGCCGTTCGGAACCACGGTATTCCCCCCACCGCAAAAGCGCCTCGATGCTACGCTTCGGCGGCCACCGACAACAACCACGTCGCGTGCTGGAGCCCGTCAGAGCGGTCGTGCCTCATGCGCAGAGGCCCGCCGCCAGCACCGGCCAGGCCCCCCGCCAGGCCGTCAGCGCGTCGAAGTCGGCGTCCACCAGCGCCTGCAGAAGCAGGCCTTCGATCACGCCGGTGAGCAGCGCCGCCACGGCGGCGCTGTCCAGCGGCCGCAGCACGCCATCGTCGGCGCCACGTTGCAGGAGCTTGCCGAGCTCGGCCCGCGACGTGCGGTAGATGCGGCCGAACCGGGCACCGGCCGACGGGTGGGCGAGCAGCTCCTTCCACAGATGCAGATACTCCCGCGGCTCCAGCACCGTCTCGAGCACGATCCGGCCGAGGGCTTCCAGGGTCGCCAGCACGCCCGCCTCCGGCAACCGTCCCCAGGCGCCCCAGACCGATGCTTCATAAGCGTCGAAAACGGCCAGGAAGATCTCCTCCTTGCCGCGAAAGCGGTGATAGATGGCGCCTTTGGACAGCCCCGCCTCGGCGACGATGTCGTCCACCCGGGTGGCGTGATAGCCCGCACGCGCGAAGCACTTCAGCGCGGCGTTCAGGACCTGGTCGCGGCGCACCTCCGCCGGCAGGTGAGTCGCCATCAGAGCGCAGCGGCCGCCGACTCCTCGCCGGCCAGCAGCTCGCTGCGGCGCTTCCGGTAAAGGGCAATGCCGCGATCGGCTTCGACGAAGTGATAAGGCACGTCGTCCACGGTACCGGGGCGCATGGCGCGAAAGATCCGCCAGTCCTGGCGCTGCACCACGGCGAGCTCCGAATACACCGCAAACCACGCCAACAATCGCCGCAGGCCCGGGATGTCCGTGTAGTCCTGGTAATAGCGGAACCACACCCAGCTTCGCGTCGCGTCCACCGGGGTCGCGCACGCCAGCAGGCGCAGCTTGCCCGTCAGCTCGATGAGTGACAGGTTGGGCAGGATCAGATCGTCTCGGAACGGCATGCCCCGTGGCCGGTCCTCGTGCCGGAGCTCGCCCCGGGTGTAGATGCGGTCGCCGTCGATGCGCGCCTCGAAGTCCGCCACCCGGGTGCCTACACCGGGCACAGTGGTGCGATGGACGAACGGCGTGTGGTGAACGTCCAGGTTGGTCTCCACCATTCGGGTGTAGTGATACGGAAGCTCGTAGGACCCTTCCCAGGAGCGCCGGGCCTCGGTCGCCACGTCGTCGAACCAGGGCACCGGGGGGTAGCTGTCGCGCGCCTGGCCCCACCAGCACCACAGCAGACCGTGGGCCTCGCGTGTCACCGCCGGCTGCAGCGCCAACGCGTGCCGGGGAACGGCATCTGCGCCTTCACAGGGAGTCATGGTGCAGCGGCCGTCGGCGGCGAAGCGGAAGCCGTGCCAGGGACACGTAAGCTGACCGTCCACCACCCGCCCGCCACCGAGCGAGGCACCGCGGTGCGGACAATAGCCGGGCAGCATGGCGGCGCAGCCGTCGGCACCCCGCCAGACCACCCAAGGCGCGGCGAACCGCTCGATGGCGACCGGCCGCCGCCGCAACTTGCGGGATTCGAGCACGGGATACCAGCGATCCGGAATCATGATTGGCTCCATTTAGACTGATCGGTCTAAATTGTAGACGCTCTTGCTCCAGCCGGCCATGCCGACTACGGTGGCCGCCTCGACGCGGAGAGGGGCTCCCCCATGAACCGACGGCAGCGGCCCGGCACGATCGCCTCAGCGGCCTTCCCCGTGGCCCTGCTGCTCCTCGGCGCCGCCGCCCATGCGAGCGCGCTGACCCTGTCCGTCACTCCCGAGGACGCGCTGTTCGACGAGCCCGTCGCCATCCTCGTGGGCGGTGTGTCTCCGGGACAGTCCGTCACCTTCACGCTGCAGACCCGCGACGCCGGTGGCGTGCCCTGGCGCTCACAGGCAACGATGCAGGCGGGCCCGCGGGGAACCGTCGATCCGGCCCGGCAAGCGCCCGTCGCCGGAGACTACGACAGCGTAGATGCCATGGGCCTGTTCTGGTCCATGCACCGGCAAGACGGCAAGGGCGAGCCGTTCTCCAACCCCGCTCTGCAGCGCAACGGCGTCGAGCAACCGGCGCTGTACACGTTGACCGCGGAGACAGCCGACGGCGAAACGGCCACGGCCAGCCTTCGGCGCCGGCTCATGGCGCCGGGTGTGACGATGGAACGGATTCGCCGCAAGGACCTCTTCGCCGATCTGTTCGTACCTGCGCAAGCGGACGCTGCCGCCGCGCACGCGGCGGTCATCGTCTTCGGCGGCGCTGAGGGCGGCGTCTCCGGGGCGGACGCCTATGCCCGCTGGCTCGCGTCACACGGCTTCGTCGCGCTGGCCACGGCCTGGTACCACGCGCCGGGTCTGAACAACGACCTGGTGGAGGTGCCGGTGGTTCAGGTCGCCTCACGCGCTCTCGGCGAGCTCGCTGGCCGGGCTGTGGTCGCTGCCGATCGGATCGCGATGATGGGAGGTTCCTGGGGCGGGACGGTTGCCATGGCCGCCGCCTCGCAGCTGCCTGAGGTACGAGCCGTGGTATCGTGGGTGGGCTCTCCGGTGCCGTTCCCCGGCATCAGCCGCGATCCGCGTACCGGCGCCTTCCGCGCCAGCGAACAGGCACCGTTCGTCATCGACGGCGCCGCCGTGCCGTTTGCCGGCTTCAGCGTGGTCAAGGCATTCCTCGACTCGGGAGATGACGACGCGGTGCGCCAGGCACTGCTGCCCATCTGGGACATCCACGGCCCGTTGCTTCTCGCCGCCGGCAGCGACGATACCCTCGGGGTCTCGGGACCCATGGCCCGGCTCGGGCTCCGGGCGCTGCAGGCGCACGACCACGGCTTCGACGATCGGGCGCTGGTGTACGAGGGTGCCGGACACCTGATCTTCCCGGGCTACCAGCCCACCGCGCACCGCGGCGATCAACTGCCCGGCGTGCCGCCGGTGGGCGGAAATGCCGACGGCTATGCCCGGGCGGACGCCGACATCGGTGGTCAGACGCTGAAGTTCCTCGACGCCGCGCTCGACGTCTCGCGCTGATCCCGCTCAGCGCTCCTCGCGGATCGCCTCCGCTCCGCCCGGCGCCGCGAGGGGCGGATCCAGCAGCCCCAAGCGCTCCGCCACCCAGGGCGTGGTGGTGGCCTGAATGAGGATGGTCATCAGAATGGCGATGAAGGTGACCGAGGCGATGATGTCCGCACCCGGCACCTTCAGCCCGACCAGCAGGCCGGCCAGGGCGGCCGGGATCACGCCGGTCTCGCGGGTCCAGCACATGAACAGGCGCTCCTGCAGGCTCCAGCGGGCCCGGCGATCGGGCGTGGTGCAGAGCCACACCGTGATCGGGCGCGATATGAACATAAGGACGAGCACCAGCAGCACCCCCTCCTGCCAGTACTCGGCGATACGAGCGAAGTCCACCTGCGAGCCCAGCAGCACGAAGATCATGAGACGCATGATCAGCGCCATCTCGTCGACGAAGTGCGACATCTTCTCCGCTTCCGCCTCGGGCATGCGCAGGCCGAACGTTTCCTTGTTGCCGATGATGATGCCGAAGATGAACACCGCCATGAAACCGGACGCGTGATAGCGGTCGGCGGCCAGGTACGCGGCAGCCACCGCCATCAAGGTCACCAATGGCCCGAACTCGCCGAGAAACGCATAGCGCTCGTGGGCGATGAGCAGCGCCGCGACCCCACCCATGAGCACGCCGATCAGTATGCCGATGCTGGCCTGCTTGAGCAGCTCGGCAGCGGCGTTGGCCACCGAGAACTCGCTCTGCCCGAGCAGCACACCCAGCACCGTGAAGGTGGCGATGGCACCGGTGGCGTCGTTGAAGGCACTTTCGGACATCACGGTCTGCGCCACCCGGTCGCGAATCGGCACCTGCTTGAAGATGGGCACGAGCGTCGCCGGGTCGGTGGAGGACATGGATGCGCCCAGCAACGCGGCCACGGCGACGGGAAGCCCCATGATCCAGTACGCGGCGAAGCTCATGGCGGCGGCGGTGAGCAGCACGCCCACGGTGCTGATCAGGACGATGGTGAGCCAGACGCGGCGCACCACGTCCAGCCGCAGGGATGCCCCGCCATCGAACAGGATGTAGCAGGCACCGAAGATGAGAACGACCTGATTGAGGCTCGAGCCCGCGCTGATGTCGATCAGACCCAGCACCTCCGGTCCGAGCACGATGCCGGCAAGCAGCAGCACGGCGACGTCCGGCACCCGCAGGTACTTGGCGACCACGCCCGCCAAGGTCCCGCCCGCCAATATGATCCCGAAGTTGCGCAGGATCTGATTCGCAGCCGTCAACATGTCGGATTCGGCCATGCTCGTGTCTACACCAACGGGAACGGCCGCGAATGCTACGTCCGCAGCCGGCGGCGTTCAATGAATACGGCAACGGGGTTTGCGGTCGGCACGCCGGTAGGTTAGGTTGTAGCCACACCCATCTCCCGAACCGGGTGCGTCTGCGCCTGGCTGCTTAGCTGCCAAGAGGAACTGATGACCTCCAGCACCCGACCAGGCTCCACGGCGCGAGCCGCCGAGGTTCCCGCCCCCGTCCTGCGACGCGCCGTCGCCGCATCCGCCATCGGCAATGCCGCCGAATGGTTCGACTACGGCGTCTATGCCTACGTCGCGAGCGAAATCGGCCGCAACTTCTTCCCGGGCGAGCACGAAACTCTCGGCGCGCTGCTGGGTTTTGCGGTGTCGTTCGTCCTGCGCCCCCTCGGCGGCATCGTCTGGGGGCCGCTCGGTGACCGCGTGGGACGCACCCGCGTGCTGGCGACGACCATTCTCCTGATGTGCTCGGCGACGTTTCTGGTGGGTGTGATTCCCAGTTATGACAGCATCGGCATCTGGGCGCCGGTGGCGCTGATCGTTCTGCGGGTGATTCAGGGATTTTCCACCGGTGGCGAATACGGCGGCGCCGCGACGTTCATGGCCGAGTATGCGCCGAACGACAAACGCGGTTTCTGGGGCAGCTTCCTGGAATTCGGCACCCTGGCCGGATTCACTGCCGCGCTGGTGCTGGTGGGCGCTCTGCGCCTCACCATCGGCGACGACGCCATGCACGACTGGGGCTGGCGCATACCGTTCCTGGTCGCGGGTCCCCTCGGCGCCATCGGCGTCTACCTGCGCCTCAAGATGGAGGACACGCCCGTGTTCCGCGATCTGGAAGAGCGTGGACACGTGCACCAGGACACCCGCAGTCATTTCCGGCACCTGTTCCTCGTGCACTGGAAGCCGGTGCTGCAGCTGTTCGGTCTGGTGCTGGCGCTGAACATCGCCAACTACACGCTGCTCGCCTACATGCCCACCTACCTGTCGCAGACGGTGGGCATGGTCAGAAGCGACGCGGAAACTCTGCTGCTGATCGGCCAGGTGCTGATGATGCTGCTGATCCCGTTCGCCGGCATGCTGTCGGACCACATCGGCCGCAAGCCCTGCTGGTGGATCTCCCTGGGCGGTCTGTTCGTGCTGGCGATCCCCATGTTCATGCTGATGGCCCAGAGCCTGCCACTGGCCATCGTCGGCTTCAGCGTCATGGGGCTGATCTACGTGCTGCAGCTCGGCACCATTTCCGCCACGTTTCCGGCCATGTTCCCGGCCCACGTGCGCTACGCTGGCATGGCCATCTCGTACAACGTTTCCACCGCGGTGTTCGGCGGCACCGCGCCTGCCGTCAACGATGTGTTGATCGAAGCCACGGGCAGCACTCTGATGCCCGCCTTCTACATGATGGGCGCGTGCGTGGTCGGTATGATCGCGCTCTACTTCGTGGTGGAGACCCGCGGCGCATCGCTGCACGGCGTGCAGACGCCGGCCGAGCCCGCTGCTCAGCAATCGACCCCGCAGCGCACCGGCCTCGCGGGATCCTCCCTGACCTGACCGAGAGCACACAGGGGCGACGACCACCCGCCCAGCTCCAGCACGCGACCGGCCACGAGTCATCCAGGCCAGAACCCCTCATCGGGGTTCGAGGCCATGCTGCCGCAGCCGCCAGAGCAGGACGTCCAGGCGGTCCTGCCCGAAGAACGGCTCGCCGCGGAACGCCACGGTCGGCACCCCCCAATGGCCGGCTTCTGCGTGGGCTGCCTCGTTGGCGCAAATCACCTCCTCCAAACGCTCGGCGTCTTCGCCGGCGGCCGCATCGAGCGCCGCGAGATCGAGCCCCGCCCGCGCGGCCGCCCGCGCCATCAGATCGCCCTCGTGCCAATTCTCGGTGGTCCAGATCAACCCCGAGATCTGCTCGGCGAAGTCGATGCCGCGGCCCGCCTCCTCCGCAAGCACGCCGAGCCGGGTGAGCCGGCCGATGAACGGCTGCTGCTCGGCGGTGCGCGGGCGGCCGTCTTCGCCTCGGTACTGCGCAACCGGGTCGGGGTTGGCCCAGCGGAACGGCAACTCCAGAAACTCGGCCACCCGGAACACGTCCTTCATGAAGTATGGGAACCACAGCGGGTGCACGTTGGCGAAAAACTCCGGGGTGCGAACGGCAAGGGGATACACCGGGCGGAATCGCACCGACAGCCGGTAGTCCCGCTGCCACCGCGCGAGACGCGGCGTGGCCAGGTAGGACCAGGGGCTCCTGAACGACCAGAACACGTCGATTTCGAGCGGATCGGGCATGATCGAATTCTCGAGAAGTTGGCTGGCGCGGCCGCCGCATCGTAGCATGAACCTACTCGGGAACCGGGGGATGAAGCAAATATGCGAACGGTCAAGTGGGCAGTGCTCGTGGTGGTCCTGCTGGCGGTCGGCCTCGGCGTAGCCTTCCGAGCCGCCATCGCCGAGCGACTCATGTACCGCGCGGCCATCCACAACATGACAGCCGACACGATTGCGGATCTCCCCGACGGCCTGCACCTGGCGGTCTGCGGCGCTGGAGCACCACTGCCTGACCCGCAGCGGTCCGGGCCGTGCCTGGCGGTGATCGCCGGACCTACCGTGCTGGTTGTGGACGCCGGCGAAGGCGGCGCCCGTAACCTGCAACGCATGGGCATCCTCCCGGGGCGAATCGCAGCGCTGTTCCTCACCCACTTTCACTCCGATCACATCGACGGCCTCGGCGAGCTGGCCATGCTGCGCTGGACCACCGGCAGCCACCACTCGCCTCTGCCGGTATACGGTCCGCCCGGGGTGCAGCGCGTGGTGGACGGCTTCAATGCCGCTTACGCCCTGGACGCCGGTTATCGGACCGCCCACCACGGCCCGGAGGTGGCACCGCCGTCCGGCGCCGGTGCGCGCGCGGTCACCTTCCCGGATCCCCGGTCCGGCGAGTCCGAAGTAGTATGGCAGGACCAGGCATCCGGCATCGTGGTATCGGCATTTCCTCGTCGACCATGCGCCAGTCACGCCTGCGGTCGGCTACCGCGTGGACTACGGCGGCCGCTCCCTGGTGATCAGCGGCGACACGCGTCCGGCGCCGGATCTCGCCCGCGCCGCCAGCGGGGTCGATCTGCTGGCCCACGAAGGGCTGTCCGACATTCTGGTGGGCGTGTTGAACCGGGCGGCGACCGATGCTGGCAGAAGCAACGTGGCGCAGATCACCCACGATATCCTCGCCTATCACACTACGCCCCGCCAGGCGGCGCGCATCGCCGCGGGCGCCCGGGTCGGCCACCTGCTGTTCTACCACGTCATTCCGCCGCTGGTGGCGCCCGGCATGACCGCGGCGTTCCTCGACGGCGTGGACGACATCTACGATGGTCCGGTCACGGTGAGCCGGGACGGCACGCTGGTCAGCCTGCCGGCGGGCAGCCGCGACATCGACGTGAGCCAGCGGCTCTGATCACTGCCGCCTGCTCGCCGGTTCCGGCCGGTCAGTCCGTACCGCGCCGGGGTCCGCCGAACAGCGACGAGACCGAGCGCGCCACGATGCTCAAGACCAGCACGAATCCGGTGATGAGAAGCGCACCCGACCACGCCAGGGACTGCCAGCCGTCGTAAGGGCTCATGGCGAACTGGAAGATCACCACCGGCAGGTTCGCCATGGGCTGGCCCAGGTCGGTGCTCCAGAACTGGTTGTTGAGAGCCGTGAACAAGAGCGGAGCGGTTTCGCCGGCGATGCGCGCGACCGCCAGCAGCGCCCCGGTCACCAGGCCGCTCCGGGCCGCTGGATAAATGATCTGCAGGGTGGTTCGCCAGGGCTGCGCGCCGAGTGCCGCCGATGCGTCACGCAACGACCTCGGCACGACGCGCAGCATGTCTTCGGTGGTGCGCACCGTGAACGGGATGACGATGACGGCGAGCGCGATCGAGCCGGCAAAGGCGGAGAAATGACCCATGGGCAGCACCACAGCCGCGTAGATGAACAGGCCGACGATGATCGACGGCGCGCTCAGCAGTACGTCGTTGATGAAGCGCACCACCGTGCTGAGACGATTGTTGCCGCCGTACTCGGCGAGATACGTGCCAGCCAGCATGCCCACCGGCAGCCCGATCGAAAGCCCCACCGCAGTCATGACGAAACTGCCGAAAATGGCGTTGGCGAGCCCGCCCGGCTCGTTCGGCGGCGGCGTGCTCTCGGTGAACAGGCTCGCAGATAAACCGCCCACCCCCTTTGATATCAAGGTCCAGAGAATCGCGCCGAGCACGAAGAGCCCCGCCGCGGTGGCCAGGGCGCAGACGGTGAGCGCCGCATGGCTCCACAGGCGGCGCCTGCGCAGCGATCCTCTGAGCCACCATCCGATCATTCCCGGCGTCCCGCACCGCGGTCGAGGTGCATCAGCAGCAGCCGCGCCACCGCAATGACGCCGACGGTCAGCACGAACAGAATGAGCCCGAGGGCGATGAGGGACGACGTGTAAAGGTCCCCCACGGCCTCGGTGAACTCGTTGGCAATCGCCGCGGATATGGTCGTGCCCGGTGCGATCAGCGAGGTGCTGATCCGGTGCGCGTTGCCGATCACGAAGGTCACCGCCATGGTCTCTCCCAGCGCGCGTCCGAGCCCCAGCATGATGCCGCCGACCATTCCCGTGCGCGACCACGGCACCACGACGTCCCGGACTACGTCCCAGCGGGTGGCGCCCAGCGCGTATGCCGCTTCCTTCAGCGACTGCGGGGTCATCTGAAACACCTCCCGCATCACCGAGGTAACGAAGGGCAGCACCATCACCGCCAGCACCAGGCCGGCCGCCAGCATGCCGATGCCGAAGGGCGGCCCCCGGAACAACGGGCCGATCACCGGCAGCGGGCCCAGGTGCGCGATGAGCCAGGGCTGCACGTGGTGCTGAAGCATGGGCGCCAGCACGAACAATCCCCAGATGCCGAACACGATGCTGGGTATGGCGGCCAGCAGCTCGATACCGGTGCCGATCGGCGTGCGAAGGAACCGGGGACAGGTCTCCGTCAGGAAGACGGCGATGCCGAGCGCCAGTGGCAGCGCGATCAGCATCGCGATCAGCGATGTGACAACGGTGCCGTACAGCGGCGCCAGCGCCCCGTACTCGTCGGTGACGGGGTTCCATACCTCTCGGGTCAGGAAGTGGAACTTGAACGTGCTGAGGGCCGGCCAGGCGCCTTCCATCAGAGAAGCGACGATGCCCGCCAGCACCGCAAGCACGAGCACGGCGGCAGCAAGAGTAACGCGCCGGAACATCACCTCGATGCGTTTGTCACGGTGGAGGCGGCTGCCGGGTTCAATGGTCGTAAGTGCAGTCGTAGCCATTCGATGTCCAGAAGCGGCGCGGCCCGGCCGCGCCGAAACGATGTCCGGCCCCGTCAGTGGGCGGCCTTGGCCGCCGTGTACAGGGGCTTTCCGCCGGACGTGATGGAACTCTGCCAGGTCTGCTCGATCATCGCGACCAGCGAATCAGGCAGCGGCACATAGTCGAGCTGCGTCGCCATGTCGTCGCCGTTCGCGTACGCCCAGGCGAAAAACTTCAACGCCTGCATCGCCGACTTCGGATCCTTCGGGTTGCCGTACATCAGGATGAAGCTCGCGCCCGTGATTGGCCAGCTTTGCTCACCGGGCTGATTGGTCAGAATCAGATGGTAGTGATCGGCCGCCGCCCAGTCCGCATTGCCCGCCGCGGCCTGAAAGGTTTCGATAGAGGGCGCGACGGCATTGCCGCTGCGGTTCTTCATCTTCGCAAAGGCCATTTGGTTCTGTTTTGCGTAGGCGTATTCGACGTAGCCGATGGCGCCGGACGTCTGGCTGGCAATGTTGGCGACGCCTTCATTGCCCTTGGCGCCGATGCCCACCGGCCATTGCACGGAGGTGTTGGCACCGATCTCACGGCCGAACCTGGCGTCCGCCTTGGAAAGATAGTTGGTGAACAGGAAGTTGGTGCCGGAGCCATCCGACCGGTAAACGGGCGCAATGGCCTGATCCGGCAGGTCCAGCGACGGATTCAGCGCCTTGATCCTGTCGTCGTTCCACTGGGTGATGTCGCCCATGTAGATGGCGGCGATGGTCGGCCCGTCCAGCAGGAGTTCGCCGGGACCCACGCCCGGCACGTTCACCACGGGCACCACGCCCCCGATGATCATGGGAAACTGGACCAGTCCGGCTGCCGTCAGGTCCTTCGGGTCGAGGGGCATATCGGAGGCGCCGAACGTCACCGTCGCCGCCTGAATCTGCTTGATGCCCCCGCCAGAGCCAATGGACTGATAGTTCAGGCCGACGCCGGTCTGCTTCCGGTAGGCGCTGGCCCACTTCGAGTAGATGGGATAGGGGAAGGTCGCGCCGGCACCCGAGATGTCCGCGGCCATGGCCGCGCTCGCGAGTACTCCTCCAATCACGATTCCCGCCAGCAGTCGAGCCGGCTTGCTGATCCAATTCACGTGTAGTCCTCCAGGCGATGAATGTGAGGCACGCGTATTGAAACTCGGGAATGTTACGGTTGCGTGACAGTCCGTAGGCCGGCAAAAGCACCTATGGTGAGTTTCCTGCCTTTTATCTGTCCGTCAGCAGCTTCGCAACGTCAGCCTCGGCAAAATGCCGACGGCGTTGCAGTCTACGTGCGCGGAAAGCCGCGTTGAATATTCTCTCCGACGCCGCGGTGGTGCGGCGTGCTACCGGTAGTGCTGGGGTCGGCCGCCAGGCGGCATTGCACCGCCCGCGCTACCGACAACTGTGACAACCGGGAGTAGGCAGACGACCATGAGCAATCCGGACACGCGCATGGAAGCCATCGAAACCAAGATGGCCTTTCAGGAAGACATGCTCCAGCAGCTGCACAATGCGCTCGTCGCGCAGCAGACGCGAATTGATCACCTCGAAGCGATGCTCGAGGTTCTGGCGGAGCAGCAGCGGGCAGAGGGTGATGATTCTCCGGGGCTTCCGGAACCGCCTCCTCCGCACTTCTAGGTCAGATAGAGGCTGTATTCAACCTGCTTCGAAAATACGCTCACGGCCCAGAAGCCTTTGTGACGATACGCCGCGCATCGCCTGTCCGAGACTCAAGCACCATCGGTGCGGCCCGCTCCAGTCGGTAGGACCGTAGCGTCTCCAGTATGGCAGCTCGCATCCGTCGGTGCGGAAGTGCACCAGGCCCATCGCCAGCAGACTGCTCAAAGCCGGCATCAGATCGTCGCTCAGGTCACCGCCGGCATCGGCGACAGCCTCGGCGGCCGCCAAGATCCGCGCCAGATTTTCTTCGACGTCCGGGCGCTTGCGCTCTTAGATGGAGCCGGCACCCCCTGAGCCGCGGCCCCCTCGAGCCGGATGCCCATGGCATCGAGCGTCAGCGACCTTTTCTCGAGCCGCAGATGGCGCTCCGGCTGAGCTAGGGTCCTGGCGATATGGGCGAGCTGTCCGTCGAGCGTCGCTGTATCAATCGGCTGCTCTGCCAGCTCCGCCTCGATGCCGACGAGCTCGCGCTGGACGTCGTCCGGACTCCGTGCAGCCCCGGTTCCTGAAGGCTCGAGCAGTGTGTCGACCCACCCGGCGGACTGCATGGCAACGAGCTTGCGACGCAGGATGCGGTGCTGGCGCTCCAAGCCGCTGGCCTGGGCACGGGCGGCACTGAGGTCACCGAGCGCCGCGCCCACCAGGTGATCGAAGGCGTGCTTCCTGAGCTCGCTGCGTGTCTCTGCTTCGCTCGGCGCGAGGCCGACCAGCCGGTGATTCGAGAAATTCACCACCGTCTGCGCGACGTCTCGGCTGACCCGGTCGCCGCGCACGACCATGCCAAGCACCCGCTTCTCCGTGCAATCGAGGGTCAGCAGGCAGTGAATGGTGCCAGCGGTCAGGATTGGACGATCCGCCAGAAAGCGCTGAAGGTCCTCGCCGTAGCTCACGGTTTGGCGCAGGTGATCGACCGAGACGAAGAAGGCCTGCAGGCGTGCATCGATACCGCTCTCTGCCGGCGTAACCTATGCGCGGGGCCTACTGTATAGCGCCGATCTACCGCTGGCGGCGAAGTCACACTCAACCCAACATTGGTACCGCGCGGGTGGAGGTTCCAGCCATCTAGCGCCAATCCCGAGGAAAATCTGCCGTGTCGGTCAGCCGTGCATTGTCCATAGGTCGTCGATGCGGATCTGCCGGGTAGCCTCTGTGATGCTGCCTACTGCCACCTGCTCGGTGATCTCGAACACCACCGCCGCAGGGGGCAGGTCGTGACGCTTGAGTTCCCGCACGACGAACTCGTCGAGCTTGCCGTCCACGAAGCTGGCTCCCGACACGTTGATCGTGAAGCGCGGAGCTGCTCAGCCTTGAGCTGAGCGGTGGCGTCGACGAGCACAAGCCTGGGGCACACCGCCGGTGACGCGCTGCTGCGCCAGGTTGCCTCGAGACTGGAGAACCGCACAAGGAGACGGACGGGGTAGCACGCTTCGGCGGCGACGAATTCATGGTGCTGCTGCGTCGGATCAGCGTGGTTGCGCGCGAATGAGGTAGCGGCGCGGTTGCTGGGCGAAAATTCGGGGGTTTCCGCTGATCTGCGAGCAGCGCTCGTTTTACCTGCATGCCAGCATTGTCATGACACCCCTGCAACATCCGTACACCGTGGACGAACCGCTTTCCCAGGCTGACATGGCCTGCCACACAGCCAAGGCCGACGGCCCGCAATCTCATCCGGATATTCCAGTCGGGTGAGCGCGCCGTGGAGACTCTGGCCTCGGGCCTGGCCCAGCTGGAGAATCTGCAGCCGGGCGTGTTCGTGCCGGCGGCCGCCCGTTTCGGCCTCATGCCGGACGTGGCGCTGGGTGATCAGCAATGCTTTGGAGCGCCTGGTGAATTTGCGGCGGGCCAGCCTGGGCAGGCTGGTGAGGTCGTCGTAGTTTGCCAGCCGCCGCAGGGTGCGGTCTCGGCCGCGGATTCGCGAGGCTGCCGGGTCTCGGCCTCGAGTGATAGCGGCGATCTCGGTGCTGCGACTTCGGAATGTCGATCCGTGACGCGCCATCGGCGACCTGACCCGCCTCAATCCGCTACCGGATCGTGGCCGGCCAAGGTGCCGGCGGCAGAACCCTACTCTCAACCCGGCCCTGGCCCGGGCAGACTCCGCGCCAAAGCCCTTCACCGTCAATCGGGACGGGTTCTCGCTGAATGCCGCCGGTCAGGTCGGCAGGGTACGCACGCCAGAAAGAGATTCATCGGAGAAAGCCCTATTCCAACAGATAGATAGGCGATGAGAATTGCGGAGAGGGAGGGATTGATTCGGGGCGGGCGACCGCCCCTCACCCCTTCGGGGCGCCGCCGCAAGCGGCGACGTCCAAATCCGCTCTGCGGATTTGTCGAACCGCAGGGTCCTCATCGCACTCCACACCCCATCAGAACGACAAAGGGGCCACAAGGGCCCCTTTCTCGTTCTGGCGGAGAGGGAGGGATTGATTCGGGGCGGGCGACCGCCCCTCTCCCCTTCGGGGCGCCGCCGCAAGCGGCGACGTCCAAATCCGCTCCGCGGATTTGTCGAACCGCAGGGTCCTCATCGCACTCCACACCCCATCAGAACGACAAAGGGGCCGCAAGGGCCCCTTTCTCGTTCTGGCGGAGAGGGAGGGATTGATTCGGGGCGGGCGACCGCCCCTCTCCCCTTCGGGGCGCCGCCGCAAGCGGCGACGTCCAAATCCGCTCCGCGGATTTGTCGAACCGCAGGGTCCTCATCGCACTCCACACCCCATCAGAACGAAAAAGGGGCCGCAAGGGCCCCTTTCTCGTTCTGGCGGAGAGGGAGGGATTGATTCGGGGCGGGCGACCGCCCCTCACCCCTTCGGGGCGCCGCCGCAAGCGGCGACGTCCAAATCCGCTCTGCGGATTTGTCGAACCCGCAGGGTCCTCATCGCACTCCACACCCCATCAGAACGAAAAAGGGGCCGCAAGGGCCCCTTTCTCGTTCTGGCGGAGAGGGAGGGATTCGAACCCTCGATGGGGTATTAGCCCATACTCCCTTAGCAGGGGAGCGCCTTCAGCCACTCGGCCACCTCTCCGAAGAACTAGCAGTGTAACTGGAGCCTGATGCTCAGGCCACCGCAACGCCTACGCGACGAGCGGGAGAGGAAGGGATTGCCGTCGTGCGAATCGCGACCTGGAGGTCGCTCCCACAAGCGCGAGTGGTCGCGACCTGGAGATGCTCCTACATTTCCTTCAGTCAGGTCTCGACGGGGATGACTTCCTTGCCCAGCTCGAATTCGTCGTGGATGGCGCGGACGGCCAGCTCCAGGTAGCGCTCGGCGACCACGACCGAAATCTTGATCTCCGAGGTGGAGATCATCTGGATGTTGATGTTCTCGGCAGCCAGGGCGTCGAACATGCGGGTGGCGACGCCGGCGTGGGAGCGCATGCCGACACCGACGACCGAGACCTTGGCGATGCGGTTGTCGCCCTTGAGCGCACGGGCGCCGAGCTCCTGCTGAACTGGACCGAGGATCTCGAGGGCCCGTTCGTAGTCGTCGCGTTTGACGGTAAACGTGAAGTCGGTGGTGCCGTCGGCGCCGGTGTTCTGGACGATCATGTCCACCTCGATGGGGGCGCGGCCGATGGGGCCGAGAATACGCGAAGCGACGCCGGGCACGTCCGGGACGCCGGATATGGTGATCTTCGCCTCGTCGCGCGAGTGCGCGATGCCCGACACGAGGGGCTGTTCCATCTCAATGCTCTCCGTGGTGATCAGGGTGCCCGGCCCCGCCTGGAACGACGACAGCACCCTCAATGGGACCTGGTACTTGCCGGCGAATTCCACCGAGCGGGGATGCAGAACCTTGGATCCGAGGCTCGCGAGCTCGAGCATCTCTTCGAAGGTGACCTGCTCCATGCGCCGGGCGCCCTCGACGATTCGCGGATCTGCCGTGTACACGCCGTCGACATCGGTGCAGATCTCACACTCGTCGGCCCCGAGCGCGGCGGCGATGGCCACCGCGGTGGTGTCCGAGCCGCCGCGTCCGAGGGTCGTGAGATTGCCGTCTGTCGTCCACACCCTGAAACCCTGCCACGACCGGCACGATGCCGCTGCCGAGGTCCGCCAGAAGCTTCTCCCGGTCGATGGCGCTGATGCGGGCGCGGCCGAAGCTGGAGTCGGTGCGGATGGCGACCTGGTCCGCCAGATACGATTTTCCGGGGTGGCCCCGATCGGTCAGCGCCATGGCCAGGAGCGCGATCGTCACCTGCTCGCCGGCAGCGAGCAGCACGTCCATTTCCCGCGGCGACGGCCGCTCGGACGCGCTCTTGCCGAGGTCCACGAGACGGTTCGTCTCCCCGCTCATGGCGGACACCACCACCACGACCTGGTCACCGCGGTCCAGATAGCCCACCACCCGGTCGGCTACCGCATGAATGCGCTCCACGCTGCCGACACTGGTCCCTCCATACTTCTGGACGATCAGGGCCAAGATGGGATCCACGAGGCTTCGGCAGATGCACTCATCCGAGTCGCTCGGCCACCCATGCCGGGACGCCGGCGAGCGCCGGTTCCAGGGCATCGGGCTTGTCACCGCCACCGGCACGGGCCATGTCGGGCCGGCCACCGCCCCGGGCGCCGACCTGCGGACCGACCAGCGAAATGAGATCCGGAGCCGACAGCCGGCCGGTGAGGTCCTTGCTGACACCGGCGATGAGGTTGACCTTGCCGTCGCAAACGTTGCCGAGCACGATCACAGCCGAACCGAGCTTCGAGCGCAGCATGTCCAGGGTCTTGAGCAGCGCCTTCGGCTCTCCGTCCACGGCAGCCGCCAGCACCTTGATGCCGTCCACGTCCACGGCCCGGTCCGCCAGATCCGAGCCCTGGCTGGATGCCAGCCTTTGCTGCAGACGCTCCAGTTCCCTGCCGAGGCGGCGGTTCTCTTCCACCAGGTTGGCCACTCTGTCCCGAACCTCAGCACGAGAAGCCCGCACGAGCGCCCCCACATCCTCGACGATCCGATCGGTGTCGTCGATCCACTCGAGGGCCCCCGGCCCGGTCACCGCCTCGATGCGGCGGACGCCGGAGGCGATGCCCGCTTCCGCGATCACGTGGAACAGACCGATGTCGCCGGTGCGGGCAACGTGGGTGCCTCCGCACAGCTCCACGGAAAAGCCGTCGCCCATGGTGAGCACCCGTACTTCGTCGCCGTATTTCTCGCCGAACAGTGCCATCGCGCCACGGCCGAGGGCCTCGTCGAAGCCCAGCAGCTCGCTGCCGACCGGCGTGTTGGCCTGAATCTGCCGGTTCACCTCGTCTTCGACCCGGGCGATCTCCTCCGTCGTCATCGGCCGCGGGTGTGAGAAGTCGAACCGCAGACGGTCAGGAGCCACCAGCGACCCCTTCTGCTGAACGTGGCTGCCCAGCACATGGCGCAGTGCAGCGTGCATCAGATGGGTGGCGGAGTGGTTGAGCATGATCCGTCGACGGCGCTCGGCATCCACCGTCGCGTGCACCTGCTGGCCGATCTCCAGCGTGCCGGATTCCAGCACACCGATGTGCAGGTGCTGATCGCCGCTCGACTGCGTGTCGTCCACCTGGAACAGCACCCCATCCCCGGTCAAGGTGCCGGTATCACCGATCTGCCCGCCGGACTCGGCGTAGAACGGGGTCCGGTCCAGAACCACCACGCCCCGATCACCGCTGGTCAGGATGTGGACGGCCTTTCCGTCCTCGTCGAACAGCCCGCTTATCCTGCCGTCCTCTTCGCAGCCCAGGTACCCGAGAAACTCCACTCGGCCGGAGGTGTGCAGCCGCTGACTGATGCTGGCCGAGAACTGAGCGGCCGCACGGCCGCGTGCGCGCTGCGCTTCCATGGCCCGCTCGAAGCCTTCCATGTCGACGCCGAGCTTGCGCTCCCGGGCTACGTCGGCGGTGAGATCCGCTGGAAAGCCGTACGTGTCGTAGAGCTGGAAAACCACCTCTCCCGGGATGACGTCGGCGTCGAGGCCGGTAATGGTGCGTTCCAGCAGCTCCATGCCCTGGTTCAGGGTTTCTGCGAAGCGCTCTTCCTCTTTCAACAGCGCGGCCTTCACCTCCCCGGCACGCTCGCGGATGATCGGATAAGCATTGCTCATCTCGGCCGAGAGCGTATCCACCAGCCGATGGAAGAACGGCTTCTTGATATCCAGCATGTAACCGTGACGCAGCGCCCTGCGGATGATCCGCCGCAGCACATAGCTGCGGTCTTCGTTGCCCGGCAGCACGCCGTCGGCAATCAGGAACGCGCTGGACCGGATGTGGTCGGCGATGACTCGGACCGACGGGTTGGCGAGTTGCTCGTCGGGATCGTTGATGCCGGCGATGGCGCCCACTGCGCCGATCAGGCGGCGAAACAGGTCGATCTGATAGTTGCTGTGCACGCCCTGCATGATGGCGGCCAACCGCTCGAGGCCGAGCCCCGTATCGACCCCCGGCTGCGGCAACGGGGTCAGTTCCCCATCGGCCTGACGGTCGAACTGGGGAAAGACCAGGTTCCAGAACTCGATGTAACGGTCACCATCCTCGTCCGGTGAACCCGGAGGCCCCCCGGCCACCTCCGGACCATGGTCGTAGAAGATCTCCGAGCATGGCCCGCAGGGACCCGTATCACCCATCGCCCAGAAGTTGTCCTCGATATCGATCACCCGATCCCGCGGGAGCCCGATCTTCTCCTCCCACAGCCGGCGCGCCTCGTCGTCACTCGGATGCACCGTGACCCAGAGACGCTCCCGCGGCAGCTTCATCACCTCCGCGACGAATTCCCACGCCCAGGTGATGGTGTCTTCCTTGAAGTAGTCGCCGAAGCTGAAGTTGCCCAGCATCTCGAAGAACGTGTGGTGCCTGGCCGTGTAGCCCACGTTGTCGAGATCGTTGTGCTTGCCGCCCGCGCGTACGCAGCGCTGGGCGCTGGTCGCCCGGCTGTACCCGGGATTCTCCCGGCCGAGCAGCGCGTCCTTGAACTGCACCATGCCGGCGTTGGTGAACAGCAACGTCGGATCGTCGCGCGGCACCAGCGGGCTCGACGGCACCACGCGGTGCCCTCTCTCTTCGAAGAACCGCAGGTAGGCCGCACGGATGTCAGCGGTTTTCATCGGCCTCAGAGCGTATCGGAAACGGGCGCAGAGTATAAAGAAACACAGCCTGAAAGCCATTCAGCCGCGTGCGGCGGGTCCATCGACACCGGCCCTGGCGGTGAAGCCGGGCGGCGTGCCTCCAATGTTACAGCGGTTGCCGAAAAAGTTTCCGCGGCCCCGACACACCACCTGCCGCCCGCCTCCCTGCGCCCCCCGTCCAGCCGCTACGGCGCCCGCTGGCATGGTGGTTGCGACGCGCCAGGCCCCGCGACTCAACAACGAGCCGCGCCTGTGAAATCCCATACACCAGTGAATGCCTACAATCCTACAATAGAGGACGAACACTATGACGAAACGATTGACAACTCTTTTGTTCCTCGTCTGCACCTTCGGCCTGAGCGGTGCCGCTCTGGCCAACAGCAACGACAACGACGCCTGGTCCGGCAACAACAACAGTGGCCAGAACGCGCAGAACAACAACAACCAGAGCAGCAATCAGAGCGCTAGCCAGAGCAACCAGAACGGGAACCAAAGCTCCGGGCAGAACGGTGTCTCCAACGGCTATGGCAACAACAACGGCTACAGCAACAACAACGGCTATGGCAGCAACGGCTATGGCAACATGAACAACGGCCACAACAATGGCTACAACAGTGGCTATAACAATGGCTATAACAATGGCTATAACAGCGGCTACCGCAACGGCTACAACAATGGCTACTCGCACAACAACAACATGAACAGCCGAGGCTCCAACAACGGCAGCAATCAGTACGGGAGCACCTCCAATTCGAACGGCGACAACAACGGCTTCTTCAGCGGGTACAACACCTGGAGCAACAACGGCAACAACCAACGCAACAACGGCTACGGATATAACAACAACAACAACGGTAACTACGGCTGGAACAACGGCTACAACAATAATGGCTATGGCTACAACAACGGCTATACCAACGGCTGGAACAACAACAACAACAATATGAACAACGGGTTCAACAACGGCTACGGCTATAACAACGGCTACAACAACGGCTACAGCCGGAACAACGGATACGGCTACGGCTACAACAACAATGGCTATGGCAACAACAATGGCTATGGCAACAACAACGGCAACGGTTACAACAACGGCAACGGTTACAACAACAACGGTAACAACGGCTGGAACAGCAATAACAATATGAGCAACGGCTACAACAACGGCAACGGCGGCTTCAATCAACGCTGAGCGCCGGAGCTGAACGCCAAAAGCAAGCCCGAGCAAAACCACCTTTAGAACCCGGCACTCCCGGCGGGTCTACGCGCCCCCGGGAACCGGCCTCTTCCTCCTCCCGCCTGTTCTCCTCCCGCCCTGTCCTTCGCGCGATCCTTCGGGATGCAAAGCTGTTTTTTCGACGAGAGGACTTCGCGGTTGTCCGAAGCGCATTTGCGCCCGCGCGTGCAGGACAGCTAAGCTGCGGCGATAAGCGGAAAAGATCCGACACATACGGACGGAAGGCGAGGCTGGTCGGCCACGCCCGCATCCGCGATCGACAGGGACAGTATTTGGATGACACTCCGTGTTGCAGGCGCCGCGCTGCTGTGCCTCGCGCTGGTGTCCGGAGCGGTGTCGTCAGGGGTACCGGTGCTGCAAGGGCCAGCCGGTGGCGGCACGGAGACGGAACTGCGGCTCGCCAACGGGCTGCGGGCACGCCTCATCTCCACACCGGACGCATCCGTGGCCGCGGCGGCGGTAGCCGTGGACGCCGGCTTGGATGACGATCCGCCAGGCGGCGTCGGGATGGCGCACCTGACCGAGCATGTGCTGCTCGGCAACGGCGGTGACGACAACCTGCTTTCGTTCGTGCGTGATCGGCGTGGCGAGGTCAACGCGCTGACGAATGACCTGCAGACGGAGTACTACTTCTCCGTCGCGCAGCAACACTTCATGGGCGCCCTGCGGCGCCTGGCGCGCCTGCTCGAGGATCCATCGTTCACGAAGTCCAGCGTCGAACGTGAGCTTGCCGCGGTAGACGCCGAATTCAAGGCCAGCTCCGGGGAAGGCCCACGTCGCGAATTGGCCGTGTTGCGGGCCTCGATCAACCGTGACCACCCGTGGTCCCACGCGTTTGGCGGCAACTCCGACTCCCTCGGCCCCGCTGACACGAAACTGACGCAGGGCCTCCGGGACTTTTTCCGCGACCACTACTCGTCCGACCGGATGGTCCTCACGGTGGTTTCTCCGGCGCCGCTCGAGGCCCTCGAATCCACCGTGAAAAAGCTGTTCGGCAGCCTGCCCGCACGGCCTCGACCGGCACGGCACCATCCGCCGCTCATCGGCCCGCACCAGCTGCCGAGGCTGATGCAGATTCCGTCGGGAGGCCTGCGGGTGCTGTCGTTCTGGTTTCCGGTGAGGATCTCAGGCGACTGCCGCGCACGGGCCAGTCAGGACTACGTGCTCTCGCTGTTCGACAGCCACGGGGTCGGCACATTGACGGCGCAGCTCGAGGCGCAAGGTTGGATCGATGACGAAGCTGTTGCCCGGGTGGAAGCAACCCGGGATATCTCGTTCACGCGGATCGGCTACGTATTGACCGCGGACGGCGCAGACCACGTCGCGGCGATCGGGGAGGCTCTGTTCGCCTATCTGGATCTGCTACGCGACGGCGGCGCCGATGGCCCACGTCTGGCGCAGTTACGGGCGGCCGCGTCGCTGCATCGAGCCTTTCCGGATCCCGTACCGCCACTGCAGCGAGCCCGCGACAGCAGCAGCGCGATGCTGGCCGGAGGCGACTCGTCGGCGTGTAGCGAGCTGGACCCATCGGATGTGCTACAGGCCCTCGCGCCGTATTCGCCCGATAATCTTCTGCTGACGGTCATCGGCCCGAACCAGCCGGCGGACGCCTCCGTGGCCGCCTACCACCTGCGCTACAGCGACCAGCGCTTGCCCGCGGCCTGGGTCGCGCAGTGGCAATCGCCGGCTCCGCATCCGGAGCTGGGTCTCCCGGAGCTCTCGCCGTTCGATCCCGGCCGGCCGACAGCGGTTGCCGCGGCGGAGCCAGCGGCACCGCGGCTGATGCTCGACAGCCGGCGGATGAAACTGTGGCACGCGCCGCGGTCGTCGCCAAAAGACTGGGTTCAGGTCGAGTGGTCTGCACCGGATGTGGTCCAGGACGCACGGGACGCCGTCTACCTCGCCATTCTCACGCAAGCCCTGTCGGCCGGCGTTGCCGCACAAGTCGAGCGGGGCCGCCCCTTCGCGTACCGCGCCGGGCTCGAGCCCACTCCGACCGGGCTGGAGCTGCGCCTGAGCGGCTACAGCGGGGCCTTCGATGAGTTCGCGTCGGCCGTACTGGGCGGCCTGGCGGAGGAGTCTCTGGACGAAGCCAGCTTCGATCGCGCCGCTGACCGCGTGCAGCGACGGGAGACGAGCTTCTTGAGCTCGGCCCAGCCGTTGCAGGTGCTGGAAGACGAGCTTCGCCAGGTGGTTCTGGCACCCGCGGCCGGCCACCAAGCCATGGCGGAGGCCTCCCGGCAGGTCTCGTATCACGACTTCCGCCGCTGGCTCGACGCCTTTCGCCGCTCTGCGACCGCCCGCAGCCTGGTGGTGGGTGAGCTGAGCCGCGGCGATGCCGCGGCACTCGCTGTAGAGATGAGCCGGTTTCTCGGTAGCGAGGCCGGTGAAGAGCACACGCCGGGTCGAGAAGACGACAAGACGCCGCTGCCGGCACCGAGCGTGAGAGAACTTCTCGTCGATCACCCGGACGTCGCCCTGGTGCGTTATCTGCGCGCCCCCGACCGGAGCCTCAGGAGCCATGCGAACATGCTGCTGCTCGGGCCATTGCTCAACGACTTTTTCCAGCATGCGCTGCGCGACCAGCGCCAGCTCGGCTATCTGATCGCCGTGAAGCCCGCGGTGTATGCCGACTTCCCGGGCGCCATCGTGGCCGTCCAATCCCCCCGCATCTCCGCCCGGGCGCTCCTCGACGTTACCCGCGAGGAGTTGCTGCGGTTCCGGGAGTATCTGGCGGCATTGCCTGCGGCGCGCTTCGCGCAGTTCCGCGACGCCAGTGTCGAGCAGCTTGCTGAACTCCCCACATCGCTGGACGAGGCCGGCTCCCGGGCGTGGGACGACATCTCCAGCAGCGCCTACGGGCCGAATTCGAGCGATCGAATCCCGGATGTCGTGGCCAGCTTGTCCAAGGAGGACGTGCTCGAGTTCTACCGCGACATGCTGACGTCGCTCGAGCAGCACTCCCTGACCCTGGTATCGCCGGGGTGGCATCGGGACGGACCCAACACCGACATCACTGGTGCGATGCCGGGAGGGTCGGCGGGTCACCCCGGCGACTGACCGAGCACCCGGTAGACGAGGTCGCTCGGGAACCCGCGCTGCGCCAGAAAGCGCGCCTGCCGACCCCACTCGTTCCGGTTGCGGGGCAGGACGTCGCCAAACTTGCGTTCCCGTACATCGCGGATCTGTGTCAACCATTCATCGGCACAGTCGGAAAGCGCTTCGCTCACCAGCGCGTCATCGACACCCCGCTGCGACAGCTCGTGACGGATGCGCACGGGACCTTGTCCCCGGCCGATTCGGCTGCGTACGAAGGATTCCGTAAAGCGCGCATCGGACTGCAACCCGCGCCCGCGGAGGTCGTCCACGACCAGCCCGGCCGTCGCCGCATCCACACCTCGGGCGGTGAGCTTGCCGATCAGCTCGCGAACCGAGTGTTCCCGCTGAGCCAGCAGCCGCATGGCCCTGTCGAGGGCCACCCGATAGCGGCGATCCTCTGCGGTCAGATCATTGCCCGGGCGGTCGGGAATCGACTGCTCTGTGGGCGTCGAACCTGTCGGTAACGTATCGATCATGGCGAGTCTGTGGGAACGGTCGCGGCTGTCCCCGCCGTTCCCGATTGCTCCGCTGGTTAAAGCGAATCCTGAGCCGGCTCCGGAATCACCACCTCGTCTGCATGATGGGTCTGAGGCAGCAACTGGCGCCGGATCTCGGCCTCGATTTTCCCGGCGATCTCGGCATTGGCAGAAAGGAACTCCGCTGCGTTCTTGCGGCCCTGGCCGATCCGATCCCCGTTGTAGGAGTACCAGGCGCCCGACTTCTCCACCAGTCCCTGCTGCACGCCGAGATCCAGCACTTCCCCCATGCGGTTGATGCCTTGGCCATAGAGGATCTGGAACTCGGTCTGCCGGAACGGCGGCGCCACCTTGTTCTTCACCACCTTGACTCGGGTCTCGTTGCCGATCACCTCGTCGCCTTCCTTGACGGAGCCGATCCGGCGGATGTCCAGGCGCACGGAGGAGTAGAACTTGAGCGCATTGCCACCGGTGGTGGTCTCCGGCGAACCGAACATGACGCCGATCTTCATGCGGATCTGGTTGATGAAGACCACCAGCGTGTTGGAATTCTTGATGTTGCCGGTCATCTTGCGCAGGGCCTGGCTCATGAGCCGCGCCTGCAAGCCTACATGGGAATCCCCCATCTCTCCCTCGATCTCCGCCTTCGGGGTGAGAGCTGCCACCGAGTCCACCACGACCACGTCGACGGCACCGGAGCGTACCACCATGTCACAGATCTCGAGGGCCTGCTCGCCGGTGTCCGGCTGGGAGACCAGAAGGTCGTCGGTGTTGACGCCGAGCGACTGGGCGTAGATGGGATCGAGCGCATGCTCGGCATCGATGAAGGCGCAGGTGCCGCCATTGCGCTGGGCCTCGGCGATCACCTGCAGGGTCAGCGTGGTCTTGCCGGAGGACTCCGGTCCGTAGATCTCCACCACCCGCCCCCGGGGCAGACCGCCCACCCCCAGTGCCACATCGAGACCGAGGGATCCGGTGGAGATGGCGGGAACGTAGACCTGCTCCCGGTCGCCCAGACGCATCATCGAGCCCTTGCCGAACTGACGCTCGATCTGCGCCAACGCGGCTGACAGCGCGCGCTCCTTGTCGGAATCCCCGGTCCTGGCGTCGACGTTGTCTCTGCTGCGGCTCGTCTCTCTGCTCATCGGGCTCTCCCTGGTGTGGAATGCCGCATACTGTATATACAGTCAGTAACGTTGGCAACCGCGGCGGAGCAGGCGCCGGCGATCTCGCACGCGGCGGGACGTCAGATTCCGCATTCAACCGCTGCGCCGTGGTTGTCATCAGGTGCCAAGCGACTACCATCGCGTCCACCACACTCACACCCTGGGGACCATGAACGACATTCGCCGGCCGGACCATACGCCCATGATGACGCAGTATCTGCGGATCAAGGCGGCGCATCCCGGCGAGTTGCTGTTCTACCGGATGGGCGACTTCTACGAGCTTTTCTACGACGACGCGAAACGGGCGGCCGAGCTGCTGGACATCACCCTCACCGCGCGCGGTCAGTCGGCAGGAGAGCCCATTCCCATGGCCGGGGTCCCTTACCATGCCGTCGACGGCTACCTCGCCCGGCTGGTGAAGCTCGGGGTTTCGGTGGCCATCTGCGAGCAGATCGGCGATCCGGCGGAGAGCAAGGGCCCGGTGGAACGCCGGGTGCAGCGCATCGTCACCCCCGGCACCCTCACCGACGAGGCCCTTCAGGACGCCGCCCGCGACAACCTTCTCCTCGGCATCAATCCGCACGCTGGAAAGTTCGGCATTGCGCTGCTGAACCTCGGCCGGGGCGAGCTCGCGGTGGCCGAGCTCGCCGACGCCGCGGCGTTGCTGGACGAGCTGGCCCGGCTGTCGCCCAGCGAGATGCTGGTGCCGGGGCCACTCGAGCTGCTGGGCGGCCAGCGCGCGCCCGTTCGCGAGCGAGATGTGCTGGAGTTCGATGCCGAGCTCGGGTTCGAGCGCCTGATCCGGCATTTCGGTACCCGCGATCTGGCAGGGTTCGGTGTCGATGCCGGCTCTCCGGTGGTGGGGGCAGCCGCGTGCGTGCTGGCCTACGCGAAGCTCACCCAGTGCCAGGAGCTCGACTACATCGACCGGCTCGTCCCTCTGGGGGAGAACGCCGTCGTCACCCTCGATGCGCACTCGCGGCGCAATCTCGAGATCGACCGACGCCTGGACGGCAGCGAGGAACGCACCCTGTTCGCGCTACTCGACACCTGCCGTACCCCCATGGGCGCGCGTCTGCTGCGGCGCTGGCTGAACGCGCCGGTCCGCGACCGCGATACCGTCGAGGCGCGCCAGGACGCAGTGGCGGCGTTGCTGGACGCTGGGGATCTCGACGCCGTGCGGCGCGAACTGGGCGACATCGGCGATCTCGAGCGCGTGGTCTCGCGGCTGGCTCTCGGCCGCGCCAGTCCCCGTGACCTGGCGCGGCTGCGCAGTGCGCTCCTGCGGTTTCCGACCCTGACCGCGCGGTTGCGGGACGCTGGTGCACGGCCCGGGGAGATGATGGCGGTGGTCGAAGATCGCGACCTGGAGGTCGCTCCCACGGGCTCTGATCGCGACCGGGGCGTTGCTCCCAGCCATGGGTCTGATCGCGACCGGGAGGTCACTCCCACAGACCCGGCCGGCCGGCTGGCTGCGCTTGCCGCCGATCTGCCCGGATTTGCTAACGAGACCGATCTGCTGCGACGGGCAATCGTGGAGGCGCCGCCGATCACCGTCCGGGACGGCGGCGTCATCGCTGACGGCTACGACCCGCGCCTCGACGAGCTGCGCAACCTCACCGACAACGCGAGCCAATGGCTGGCCGACCTCGAGCGGCGCGAGCGCGAGCGAACGGGCATCGCCACCTTGAAGGTGGGCTACAACCGCGTCCACGGCTATTACATCGAGACCAGCCGCGCCGCCGGCAACGCCGTGCCGGCCGCTTACGTACGGCGGCAGACCCTCAAGAACGCGGAGCGCTACATCACTCCCGAGCTGAAGTCGTTCGAGGACGAGGCCCTGACCGCGCGGGCCCGAGCGTTGAAGCTGGAACGCGCGCTGTTCGACGAGGTGTGCGTGCGCCTGGCGGAATCGGTGGGGGCGCTCAGCGCGGCCGCCGCAGCCGCGGCCGAGGTGGACGTGCTCGCCGCCTTCGCCGAGCGCGCCGGCGCGCTCGATCTCGTCCGCCCGACCTTGACGGGCGAGCCGACCCTCGACATCCGCGGCGGCTGGCACCCGGTGGTGAAGCAGCAGAGCAGCGAAGCCTTCGTACCCAACGACCTGTGCCTGGATGACGACCGGCGCATGCTGATCGTCACCGGACCCAACATGGGCGGCAAGTCCACGTACATGCGCCAGGCCGCACTCATCGCCCTGCTCGCCTACACCGGCAGCTCGGTTCCCGCGGAAGCGGCTCGGATCGGGCCCATCGATCGGATCTTCACCCGCATCGGCGCCGCCGATGATCTGGCGGGCGGGCGGTCGACATTCATGGTCGAAATGACCGAGACCGCCAACATCCTCCACAACGCCACGCCGTCGAGTCTGGTGCTCCTCGACGAGATCGGCCGCGGCACCAGCACCTATGACGGCCTGGCGCTGGCGTGGGCGACGGCCCGCTACCTGGCCCGCCGCTGCCGATCGTTCACCTTGTTCGCTACCCACTACTTCGAGCTTACGGCGCTGGCCGACGAGCTGCCGGCCACCGCCAACGTGCACCTCGATGCCACCGAGCATCAGGGGCGGATCGTCTTCCTGCACCGCGTCAAGCCAGGCGCCGCGAGCCAGAGCTACGGCGTTCAGGTGGCTCGCCTTGCGGGCGTACCGGCGGCGGTGCTGGACGAGGCGCAGCGCAAGTTGGAGGCCCTGGAGTGCCAGGTCAGAGTGAACCCGCGGCAGGCGGATCTGTTTCACGCGTCAGGGCGCGACGACGCCACCGACCAAGCGCGATCAGACGATCCCTCCGACGACGCGCTCGGCGAGCGGGTTCGGGAGATGGAGCCCGATGCCATGACGCCGCGCCAGGCGCTGGACGCTCTCTACGAGCTCAAGGCGCTGGCTTCGGACGCGACGCCCGCGCCGGCTCGACAGGCTCGCGAATATGATTAGAATACCCGGCTTCCGCGCAACCGGGACCACGTAGATATGACATTCGTCGTCGGGGAAGACTGCATCAAGTGCAAGTACACGGACTGCGTGGAGGTGTGCCCCGTGGACTGCTTCTACGAGGGCCCGAACATGCTGGTGATCCACCCCGACGAGTGCATCGACTGCGCTCTGTGCGAGCCGGAATGCCCGGTGGACGCCATTTTCTCCGAAGACGAGCTTCCCGCAGGTCAGGAGGAGTTCCTGAAGCTGAATCAGGAGCTGGCGGAGATCTGGCCCAACATCACCGAGAAGAAGGATGCGCCGGCCGACGCTGCGGAGTGGGAAGACAAGCCCGGCAAGCGGGACCTGCTGGAGCGCTGATCCCGCTCCATGGCAGCGCCGCCGGCGGCGATTCGCCCTGTCAAAGCCGCCGAGCGGGCTCAGCTGAAGAGCTGGCGCGCGTCGAGGCCTTCCGCCTCCAGGGATCGGCGCAGGCGTTGCATCGCCTGCATCTGGATCTGCCGTACCCGTTCACGGGTCAATCCAACCTCCGCGCCCACCTCCTCGAGCGTGCCCGCGTCGTGGCCGCGCAGCCCGAAGCGGCGGGCGATGACCTCCTGATGGCGCTCTGAGAGATCGCCGATCAGAGCATCGAGCTTGGCCAGCAGGTCATGTTCCTGCACCTCCCGGGCCGGGTCCGGTGACGCGTCGTCGGAGACCGTTTCGAGCAGCGCGCGGTCGCCCCCGTCGCGGAAGGTGTCCGCCGATTCCACCCGCTCGGAGAGCCGCAGCATCCGCCGCACCTCGTCCGTGGGCTTGTCGATCAGGGTGGCGATCTCCTCCGCAGTGGGCTCGTGGTCGAGCTTCTGCGACAGCTCCCGGGCAGCGCGCAGATAGAGGTTCAGCTGCTTCATGACATGGATGGGCAGACGGATCGTGCGCCCCTGGTTCATGATCGCCCGCTCGATGGTCTGCCGGATCCACCACGTCGCGTAGGTGGAAAAGCGGAATCCACGGTCCGGGTCGAACTTTTCCACGGCGTGAATCAGGCCGAGATTGCCTTCCTCGATCAGGTCGAGCAGCGGCAGCCCGCGGTTCAGGTAACGGCGGGAGATCTTCACCACCAGGCGCAGGTTGGACTCGATCATGCGGCGCCGGCCGGCGGGATCGCCACGGCGGGCCAGCCGTCCGAAGTGTCGCTCCTGTTCGGCCGTGAGCAGCGAGGCGAAGCCGATCTCCTTCAGGTACAGGCGAGTCGCGTCCAGCGCGTCCGCATCCGCCCCGTCCAGCTCCGACCCGTGGCGGCCGGCCCGGAGAGGGCCCGCCGCATTGTCACCCGCTCGCCTGCCCGCCTCGACCTGCTCTGCTTCGTCTACTCTCATCGGAGCTTCCCTTCTCCCTGACACCCATATCTGACGCTGGCGAACGGCCACCTCGGTGTCCGCGGCCGCTATCGCTTACCGATCAAAGAAGCGGGGTCGACGGGTTCGCCATCGCGGCGAATCTCGAAGTGCAGCTTCCCGTTCCTGCGTCCTCCATCCTTCATATCGGCAACAACCTCACCGGCTTTAACCCGTTGCCCCTCACGGACCGTCATCGGCCCGTCGAGACTGTAGGCGCTGAGGAAGGAAGGGCTGTGCTTTACGATGACAAGATAGCGGAATCCGCCCAGACCGCTGCCGGCATAGACCACTTCACCGGCGGCCGCGGCCTGCACCCGCTGGCCGGGCGCGAGACGATAGTCGATGCCTTTGTTGCCGCTGCCGTAGCTTCTTGCCACGGGCGCATCGGTGGGTAGCCGCCACGACTGCTGCGCCGCGCGAGGCCTCGCGTGCGCCGTCGACCGCGACGGCTTCTCGGCGACGGGAGGCGCCGCCGCGCCGGCGCCGGACCCGCGCGCCGTCGAGGACTCGGCGGCCAGACGAATCGATTGCCCCGGATAGATCAGGTAGGGCGGACGGATGCCGTTGGCCCGGGCGAGCGCCCGGTGATCGAAGCCGAACCGCCAGGCGATCGAGTACAGGGTGTCGCCGGACCGCACCCGATAGCTGCCGGACGCGGTGGCAGACGCTGCCGAGCGCTCCGCGACCGGCACATGTCCCGGCTGTGCGCAGCCTGCGCCCGTCAGCACGACGGTCATCAGCAGGAGCCGCGCTGCCCTCGCGGCGGGCTCTGGAATCACTCCAGACGCGACAACAGCCACAGCGCAAGGACGCCGATGGCCACGGCACAGAGCGCCGGCGCCACTTGGGCGGCCTGCCCGGTGATCGCCTGGAACCCCGCCGGAGTGAAGAGCGCGCCCTGGTGCTGCCAGGGCCACAGCCGAAGCAGCGAGACGGCCATGAAACCGGTCAGGGTGGACAACACCGGCTCCCGGGCGCGTTCCATGAGCCAGTGGAGGAATCGCGAGAACGCCAGCAGCCCCACCGCGCAGCCCGCGGCGAGCACCGCCGGAATGGCCCAGTGGCCGGCATTGAACGCGCGCAGCACCGGCTCGTAGAGGCCGAGCGCGAGCAGCAGGAAGCTGCCGGATACCGCCGGCAGCAGCCAGGCCGACACGGCGACGACACCGCCCAGAAAGAACATCCACAGGGGCGCCGGCCCGGCGTCGACGCTGAGCTCGAGCACGCCGAACGCCAGCACCCCGCCGAGGACTCCGTAGCCGGCCAGGGCTCCCGGGCGCCGGAAGCGGGCGATGTGCACCACCGATGCCGCGATGAGGCCGAAGAAGAACCCCCACACCAGGGTCGGAACCCGGTCCAGCAGGTGCTCCAGCAGCCGCGCGAAGACGACCACGGCGGACGCCATACCGGCACCGAGCACCAGCAGAAACGACAGGTTGTGAGCCGCCCAGAAGCGGCGGGCTCCCTGCCGGTACAGCATCGCCAGCGACTGCGGCCGGAGCCCGGCCAGGGTGGCGATCAGCTCTTCGTAGATGCCGGTGACGAACGCGATGGTGCCGCCGGAGACGCCGGGGACCAGCTCCGCCACGCCCATGGCGATCCCTCGTACCAGGAGTGCCAGCCAGTCACCGAGCCCGCGACGCGGCACCGGCAGGCCGAAGGAAAGCGGAGCGTCGCCGCTGGCCCCGGCCATCAGCGTCGCCCCTTCAGCAGCGGCACGAAACGGACATACTCCATGGTATCGACCCGGTGGCCGCTGTCCGTGCGGTCGTAGACTTTCAGCTCCTGGACGCCGTCGCCACCCACCGGCACCACCATGCGTCCGCCCGGCGCGAGTTGATCGAGCAGCGCCCGGGGTACTTCGGGCGGCGCCGCAGTGACGATGATGCCGTCGAACGGGCCCTCCTCGGGCCAGCCTTCGTAGCCGTCGCCGTGGCGGAAACGCACGCTGCGTGAGCCCATGGCGTACAGGCGCTCCTCGGCCCGCTCCACCAGGTCTTTCAGCCGCTCCATGGTGAACACCCGCCGCACCTGGGGCCGGAGGGTCGCGAGGATGGCGGTCTGATAGCCCGAGCCGGTCCCCACCTCCAGCACCCGGGAGCGAGGCTTGGAGAGCAGTGCCTGGGTCATCAGGGCGACGATGAACGGTTGCGAGATGGTCTGGCCGTAGCCGATCGGCAGCGCGGTGTCTTCGTAGGCCCGATGGGCCAGCGCCTCGTCGACGAAGATGTGGCGCGGCACCCGGCCGATGGCGGCCAGTACGTCCTCGTTGTGTATGCCCTTGTCCCGGAGGCGAGCCACCAGCCGGTCCCGTGTGCGCTGGGACGTCATGCCGATGCCGCTGAGATCGAATCGGGTCACCGCCTGCCCTCCGGAACGATCAGCTCGAATGCCGCCCCCAGCAGGGTGGTGGCATAGCCTCCCGGCGGCAGGCCGAAGCTGAGCTCCACGGTGCAGCCGTCGACCCGCCAGCACAGATCGGGCGCGAACAGCACCAGGCTGCGCCGGCCCTGGACCAGCCCCGCGTGCTCGAGGCCGTGGCACAGCTCGCCGTGAGGCTCGAGCGCCCTCTGCTCCACCGCGAGCGCGGCCCCGGCGGCCGGCGACCGTCCCCGCCCCCACAGCGGCCCGGTGGGTGCCTGCCTGCCGCACGAACCGTCCGGCGAGGCCGGCAGGGGCGCCGCCACGTCGCCGTCGATCAGGCGGTTCCAGGAGCCATCGTCAACCCGCTGGGCCAGCACCTCGTTGAACAGAAAGCTGCGCAGAACCGACAGATGCAGACCGCTCTGGAAGCTCCGGCCGCGCCGGCGGCGGCGCTCCGCCAGCCAGCGCCGGGCCCGGGCCAGATTGTCCCGGCCGAACCGCTGCGGGCCGAAGAAGTTGGCAGTCCCCTCCTCCCGGGCAATGCCAAGCGCATCGGGCCAGCGCTCGCCGGTGACGTCGCGCAGGCGGATACGGAACCGATTGCCGGTCAGCTCGCCCCGGCGCAGCTTGCGCCGGTGGCGGGCGGCGCTGATCACCCGCACGCCAGCGCGGTCCGGCAGCGCCGCGGCGTCCCGCGAGGTGTGCACGCTGAACCATTGCTCGGTGACCGCACGGGCATCCTTCATGCCCGCGTAGCCCACCGCCGTTTCCGGGACGTCGAACACGGCCGCCAGCCAGCGAGCCACCTCCGGGGTCGACAACGCGGTCTTCTCCAGGCGCAGATACAGATGCTCGCCGGCGCCCTCGGGCTCGAGGCCGCTGGCTTCCACCACGTGGAAATCCTCGGGCACGGACTTCATCACCGCGCTGTCGCCGGTCGAGCGCAGGCGGAGCCCGGGCGCCGTCATCGACCGCGGTCGGCGCCGCCGCGCATCGACCCCGCGGAGGGAACCAGGTAGAACGTCTCGCCCCGGCGGATCATGCCGAGGTCGTTGCGGGCCCGGGATTCCACCGCCGCATAGCCGTGCTTCTGCGCCAGCACCTCAGCGGTGAGCATGCGGTTGCGCCGGGCGAGCATGTCCGCGCGGCTCTCCTGGGCCTCTACCTGATCCTGCAGGGCGGCGGCCTGCCAGTAGCCGGCATCGCCGAACCAGGCCTTGTATTGCAGCGCCAGCAGCAGAACCACCATGATGCCGAGCACGGTTCGCACCTCGATCCTCCCTCAGGCAAGCCCCAGCGCGCGCTTCCCCGGGTAGGAGGCGGCGCCGTTCAGCAGTTCCTCGATTCTGAGCAGGCGATTGTACTTCGCCACCCGATCAGAGCGGCACAGCGAACCCGTCTTGATCTGGCCGGCGCCGGTTGCCACCGCCAGGTCGGCAATGGTGGTGTCCTCGGTCTCGCCGGAGCGGTGGGAGATCACGGAGCGGTAACCGGCGTCGTGGGCCATGCGGACGGCTTCCAGCGTCTCGGTCAAAGTACCGATCTGGTTGAGCTTGATGAGAATCGAGTTTGCCACGCCACGGTTGATGCCTTCCCCGAGAATGCGGGTATTGGTCACGAACAGATCGTCGCCGACCAGCTGGATCGCATCGCCCAGCTTCTCGGTGAGGGTGCGCCAGCCGTCCCAGTCGGATTCGTCCATGCCGTCCTCCACCGAGACGATGGGGTAGCGGGCCACCAGGTCCGCCAGATAGTCCGCGAATCCGGCGCTGTCGAAACGTCTGCCTTCGCCCGCGAGGTCGTACTGGCCATCCCGGTAGAACTCGGAGGCCGCACAGTCGAGGGCCAGCGCCACGTCGTCGCCGAGGGTATAGCCTGCCGCCGCCACCGCCTCGGCGATCACTTCCAGTGCCTCGGCGTTGGAGCCGAGGTTCGGCGCGAAGCCGCCTTCGTCACCGACCGCCGTGGACAAGCCGCGGCCGGTGAGCACTTTCTTCAGCGCGTGGAAGACCTCGGCACCGCAACGCAGCGCCTCGCGAAACGATCCCATGGACACCGGCAGCACCATAAATTCCTGGATGTCGACGTTGTTGTCGGCGTGGGCGCCGCCGTTCAGGATGTTCATCATCGGCACCGGCAGGGTCATTTCGGGACCACCAGCCAGCTCGTTGATGTGCTGAAACAGAGGCACGCCGCCGTCCAGGGCCGCCGCTCGCGCCGCCGCCAGCGATACCGCGAGGATCGCGTTGGCGCCGAGGCGGCCCTTGTTCTCGGTGCCGTCGAGCTCGCACATCCGGCCGTCCAGGGCGGCCTGGTCGGCGGGATTCATACCGGTGACCGCCTCGGCCAGCGGGCCGTTCACGGCCGCCACCGCGGCGGTGACGCCTTTGCCACCGTAGCGTGCCGGATCGCCGTCACGAAGCTCGAGGGCTTCCCTCGAGCCCGTGGACGCGCCCGATGGGACGCAGGCGGTACCGACCACGCCGCCCTCGGTCACCACATCGGCCTCCACGGTGGGGTTGCCGCGGGAATCCAGCACTTCTCTGGCATGGACGGAGGCGATCTTGCTCATGGGGATGTCGTTCTCCAGTTGGTCTGTGGGAGCGAGCTCGCGTTCGCGGCCGCTCCCACAATTACGGCAGCGCCTCGCTGTGCTCGAGGTACGGGCGCGACTTCGCCACCTCGTCCAGCGCCTTGAGCTGCTCGAGCAGCGGCTTCATGAGATCCAGCGGCCAGGAATTGGGCCCGTCCGAAAGGGCCTGCTCGGGGCTCGGGTGAGTCTCCATGAACAGGCCGGAGATACCCACTGCCACCGCAGCGCGCGCCAGCACCGGCACCATCTCCCGCTGCCCGCCCGATACCGTGCCGAGGCCTCCCGGCATCTGCACGGAATGCGTCGCGTCGAAGACCACGGGCGCACCGGTGGCCCTCATGATGGCGAGCGCCCGCATGTCGGAGACCAGGTTGTTGTAGCCGAAGCTCACCCCGCGCTCGCACACCATGATCTGGCGGTTGCCGGTGGAGCGCGCCTTTTCCACCACGTTAGCCATGTCCGCCGGGGCCAGGAACTGTCCCTTCTTGATGTTCACCGGCTTTCCCTGGCTCGCCACCTTGACGATGAAATTGGTCTGACGGCACAGAAAGGCGGGGGTCTGCAGCACGTCCACCGCCTCGGCGACCGCACCGAGGTCCGTGTCCTCGTGAACGTCGGTGAGCACCGGAACGCCCACCTGCTTTCGTACGGCGGCCAGTGCCGACAGGCCCCTGTCGATGCCCGGACCGCGGAAGCTCTCGTGGGACGAGCGGTTGGCTTTGTCGAACGAGCTCTTGAAGACGAAGGGGATGCCGAGCTCGGCGGTGATCTCCTTCAGCCTGCCGGCCACGTCGAGCACCAGCCCTTCACTTTCGATGACGCAGGGCCCGGCGATGAGAAACAGCGGCCGATTCAGGCCGACTTCAAAACCACATAGTTCCATCGGAATCTACCTTCCCGGCCCGGCGGCCGAGCTCCGTTCGGCTAAAGGGAGCTTCGCTCACCCGGGCAGCTGCTCACCCGGCTCCCCCCAGAAGGACCGCTCTCACGTCAGATTACCCGACCGAGCTGTCGCTGACGGAGAATCGTTCGCCGTGACGTTCGGCGCTGCCGCCGTTGCGTCCGGAGCCGGCCACGGCGGCCACGTCCACCCCGGTCTCGGCGGCCCGCGCCAGCGCCGCCTCGACGAAGCCGGTGAACAGCGGGTGCCCGTCCCGGGGCGACGACGTGAACTCCGGGTGGAACTGGCAGGCCAGGAACCAGGGATGGTCCGGCAGCTCGATGATCTCCACCAGCTCACCGTCCGCGGAGCGCCCGGAGACCCGGAGGCCCAGCTCCACCAGGCGGCCGATGTAGCGGTTGTTCACTTCGAACCGATGACGGTGGCGCTCGCGGATCTCGGTCTTGCCGTAGAGCCGGTGAACCAGGGAGCCGGGCTCCAGAATGGTAAGCTGCTCGCCGAGCCGCATGGTGCCGCCCAGATCGTCTTCGCCGCTGCGCTGCACCACTTCTCCGGTGGCGTCCAGCCACTCGGTGATCAGTGCAATCACCGGGTGCGGCGTGCCGGCGTCGATCTCGGTGGAGTGGGCACCTTCCAGCCCGGCGACGTGGCGGGCGAACTCGATGACCGCCGCGTGCAGACCGTAGCAGATGCCGAGATAGGGCACACCGCGCTCGCGCGCGTACTGCGCCGCGAGAATCTTGCCTTCGAAGCCGCGTCGGCCGAAACCGCCGGGCACCAGAATCGCCGCCACGTCGTCCAGCGCGGCGGTGCCGTGGCGTTCGATGTCTTCCGCATCCAGAAACTTCACGTGTATCCGGGTGCGGGTGTGGATGCCGGCGTGGGTGACGGCCTCGAGCAGCGACTTGTAAGCGTCCAGAAGGTCCAGGTATTTGCCGACGAAGGCGATGTGAACTTCCCGGTCCGGATGAAGCTCCGCGTCCACCAGCCCCTGCCACTCGGCCAGATCGGCCGGTGGACAGTCGAGACCCATGCGCTCCACCACGAACTCGTCGAGCCCCTGATCGTGGAGCTTCTGAGGCACCTGGTAGATGGTCTCCAGATCCTCGAGCGAAACCACCGCCCGTTCCTCCACGTTGGTGAACAGCGCGATCTTGCCCCGGGCCGAACGCGGCAGCGGCCGATCGGAACGGCACACCAGCACGTCCGGCTGCAGACCGATGGACCGCAGTTCCTTCACCGAGTGCTGAGTGGGCTTGGTCTTGATCTCGCCGGCGGCCGGGATGTACGGCACGTAGGTGAGATGAATGAACATGGTGCGCTGGGCGCCCACCTCCAGACGCATCTGCCGGATGGCCTCGAGGAATGGCTGAGACTCGATATCGCCCACCGTTCCGCCGGTTTCCACCAGCAGCACGTCGCAGCCTTCGGCGGCATCCTTGATGCGGCGCTTGATCTCGTCGGTGACGTGGGGAATCACCTGCACCGTGGCGCCCAGATAGTCGCCGCGCCGCTCACGGCGCAGTACCTCGGCGTAGATGCTGCCGGTGGTGAAGTTGTTCTTGCGGCTCATCCGCGCCCTGGAAAAGCGCTCGTAGTTGCCGAGGTCCAGGTCCGTCTCCGCACCGTCGGCAGTGACGAACACCTCGCCATGCTGGAACGGGCTCATGGTGCCGGGATCCACGTTGATGTACGGATCCATCTTCAGCACGTTCACCTTGAGCTGACGTGCTTCCAGCACGGCCGCCAGCGAGGAGGTGAGGATGCCCTTGCCCAGGGACGAAACCACACCACCTGTCACGAATATGAATCGGCTCATCTGCGGGTCTGTTTGTGGAGAGGCCGCACGCAAGACCGCGTACGCGAGATGGGATTGCACGATAGCAAAAGGGTCCTGGGAGCACAAAGGAAAATGGTCCGGCAGGCGCTGCCGGAGCGCTCACTCACGGCCGGCGCCGCCATACGGCGCGCCAGGCGTTGCCGGGCGCTCCTCCGGCCGCCGGGCGGCAGGCCACGTTCGGTACTGCGGCGAGACCCTGCTGATCGAACAGCAGAGGATGACTGGCGCGCTGCCAAGGGGGCACCCCGGCCTGCTGGAACAGCAGCTTCAGCGGGCGGTGGCCCGCGCGCACCTCGAGCCGCTCGCCACCGCGCCGGAAGCGCACCTCGAGGGCGCCCACCACTCGGAAGCCGGCGGGATCGGAGACGATCTCGATCTCGCCGTGGGGCAGCCGGCTGACGCCTGGCACGGTCACCGGGTACCGATCCAGCAGTGGCGGGTCGGGCGCAACCAAATACAACCGGTCGCCATGGCGGCGGAGTGTCGCGCCGTCCAGCGCGAGCCGCGGCTGGCGGTCGGCAGCGGCGTCCGCCGCCTGCCGCAGCCACTCCTGCAGGGCCGGCCGCCGCGGCGGCCGGATGCCATGTGCCTCGACCCAGAGCCGCATCAGCTCGACGCTCTCGTCCGGGCGGCGGGTAGCCAGCGCCGACAGCTCGAGCGAATACGCGGCGGCGAGATCGCCCAGCGGTGCGGCGAGCCGCCGCTGCGCCAGAAGATGCTGGTCCATGGCCGCCAGCACGGCGTCATCCACGGCCGGCCAACGCTCGCGCAACGGCGACAGCACACGCTGGCGGAGAAAGCTGCGGTCGAGACCTTCGTCGCGGTTCGACGGATCCTCCACCCAGCGAAGCCCGTGGGCCCGGGCGTACGCCAGGATGCCGTGGGGCGAGACGTCGAGCAGCGGCCGCATCAGTGTGCCCCCGGCCAGCGGCCGCTGCGCCGGCATGCCGTACAGGCCCCGCCCCTGCAGCAGCCGCAGCAGCGCCGTTTCGCTCTGGTCCTGACGGTGGTGAGCCAGCCACAGCACGTCGCCGGCCGCGCTCAGCAGGCTTTCGAACACCCGATAACGCGCCTCGCGGGCGCGCGCCTCGAGGCTGCCCCGGCGCGGCACCGTCACCCGCCGCGCCAGGTAGCCGACCTCGAGCCGGCTCGCTACCGCCTCACAGTGGCGCTGCCAGTCGTCGGCTGCGGGATTCAGGCCGTGGTTGACGTGCACGGCCACCACCCGGTCGCGGCGACGCGCCGCCAGGGCGTGCAGCAGCACGGAGGAATCCCGGCCGCCGCTGAATCCGACGAAGACCCGCCCGGTGGTCCCCGCCAGCGCGGCGGCGACGGCGGCCTCCACGCTGACCGCGTCAGCCGGTGGCGTAGGCAGTGCCTCCGGCACGGCGTTTCGTCTCGCTCTCCGGTGCAGCGGTCGCCATCGACGGTCTCGGCATCTCCGCCGGGCCGTAGAGTAAGCGGACCCGCTCGCGTCCGAACTCGGCCCGGAGCCTCGCGAGCAGTTCCTCTCCCGCTTTCACCTGCCAGTCGGGCCCGAGCCGGATGCGGCCCTGGGCAGCGCGGCCGGCTGCATCGCCGATCCGGCAGACCACCGTCACGGGACAAGCGGACCCGGCTGCGCGGTGGGGCTCGAGGCAGCGCTTCAGACGCGCAGCGAGATCGGCGGGCGCAGGGCGGCCGCCCAGGTCGATCTCCAGGCCCCGGGCGAAGCGACTGCGCGCCTCGTCCAGGGTGTACACCTTCTCGACCTTGAGCTTCAGCGCCTCGGTGTAGTCGTCAGTCTGCACCTCACCTTCCAGCAGCAGGATTTCGTCCTTGACGATGCGGCTGCGGTAGGCGTCGAAGGTGTCGGAGAACACCGAAGCCTCCATTCGGTCGGTGCCGTCGTCGATCACCAGGAAGCACAGATCACCGCCGCCGCGGCCGCGCAGCACGCGGACCGACACCACCAGCCCCGCCACGAGCTGCGCGCCCTTGCGTGCCCGCAGCCCGGCGAGGTTGCTCGGGCACATCTGCCGGATGTCGCCCAGGTAGTCCTCGATGGGATGGCCGGTCAGGTAGAGGCCCAGCGTTTCCTTCTCGCCGTCCAGGCGTTCCCGCCGGGTGAGCGGACCGACCCGGGCCCGGCCGGGCGCGCTCCGCACCACCTGCTCCACCCCGCCGAACATGTCGGTCATACCCAGAGCCGCGTTCCGGGCCGCCTGCTCCGCGCCCTGCAATGCGTCGCCGAGCTCCGCCAGCAGCCGCGCCCGGACCCGGTCGCGGTCTTCGCCATCGGCAGCGAAATCGTCCATGGCGCCCGAACGGATCAACGCCTCGAGGACGCGGCGGTTGGCCCTCCTGGCGTCGACCCGACGACAGAAATCCCCCAGGTCGCGGAACGGACCGTCCGACTCGCGAGCCTCGACCAGAGCCGCCACCGGGCCCTCGCCGACGCCGCGGACTGCGCCGAGGCCATAGATGACTTCGCGGCCCCGCCCGGTGAAGCGGTACTGACCTCGATTGACGCTCGGCGGAACCAGGTCCAGCTTCATCCGCCGAACCTCGTCCACGAGCACCACCACCTTGTCGATGTTCTGCATGTCCGCGGACAGGGTCGCGGCCATGAACTCGGCCGGATAGTGGCGCTTCAGCCACGCCGTCTGGAACGAGACCAGCGCGTAGGTGGCGCTGTGGGACTTGTTGAAGGCATAGCCGGAGAACTTCTCCATCAGGTCGAAGATGTCGTTTGCCAGCTTGTCGTCGATGCCGTGAGCGCGGGTGCCGTCGAGGAACTCGCTGCGAACCTTCGCCATCTCTTCCGGTTTTTTCTTGCCCATGGCCCGGCGCAGCAGGTCCGCCTGGCCGAGCGAAAAGCCGGCCAGCGCCTGGGCCGACTGCATCACCTGCTCCTGGTAGAGCATGACCCCATAGGTGGTGGAGAGCACCGGCTCCATGGCCGGGTGCGGGTAGACCACCGGCTCGCGCCGGTGCTTGCGGTTGATGTAGTCGTCCACCGCGCCGGACTGCAGCGGCCCCGGCCTGAACAGGGCAACCAGGGCGATGATGTCGTCGAACCGGTCCGGCTTCAGACGTCGGATCAGATCCTTCATGCCGCGGGATTCGAGCTGGAACACGCCCGTGGTCTCGGCCGACTTCAGCAGCTCGAATGTTGCTGCATCGTCCAGAGGAATCCGCTCGACGTCCACCTCCGGCGCGTCCGCCGCCCGGTGGGCGTTGATGGCCTGCACGGCCCAATGAATGATGGTGAGGGTCTTCAGCCCGAGGAAGTCGAACTTGACCAGCCCCGCGCTCTCCACGTCGTCCTTGTCGAACTGGGACACCAGCCCGCCCGAGGCCTCGTCCACGTACAGCGGCACGAAGTCCGTCAGCGTCGACGGCGCAATGACCACGCCGCCGGCATGGCGGCCGACGCCGCGCACCACGCCCTCGAGCTTGTAGGCCATCTCCATGATCTCGGCGGCGTCCTCACTTTCAGCGATGAACGCCACCAGCTCCCTGGTCTGCTCCACCGCCTTCGCGAGGGTCATGCCCACCTCGAACGGTATGAGCTTCGAAAGCTTGTCCGCGAGACCGTAAGGTTTGCCCTGCACCCGGGCCACGTCTCGCACGACGGCTTTGGCCGCCATGGTGCCGAAGGTGATGATCTGGCTGACCGCGTCCTGACCGTAACGCTCGGAGACGTGGGCGATCACCCGATCGCGTCCTTCCATGCAGAAGTCGATGTCGAAGTCGGGCATCGACACCCGCTCCGGGTTCAGGAAGCGCTCGAACAGCAGGTCGTAGCGCAGCGGATCCATGTCGGTGATACCGAGCGAGTACGCCACCAGCGACCCACCGCCGGAACCCCGGCCCGGGCCGACCGGAATGCCGTTGTCTTTGGCCCAGCCAATGAACTCCATGACGATGAGGAAGTACCCGGCGAAGCCCATCTGGTTGATGATGCCGAGCTCGTAGTCGAGGCGTTCGCTGTATCGGCGCTCCGGCAGCGTCAGCTCGCCCAGCTCCCCCAGGCGCTCGAGCCGCGCGGCGAGCCCGCGGCGAGTCCGCTCGGCCAGATAGTCCTCGAGAGTCGTGCCGTCCGGCACCGGGTAGTTCGGCAGGTAGTAGCGGCCGAGCGAGACCTCCACGTTGCAGCGGCGGGCGATCTCCACGCTGTTGACGAGAGCCTCGGGGAGGTCGCTCCAGACCTCGGCCATCTCCGCCTCGCTCTTCAGATACTGCTCGGCGCTGTAGCGCCGCTCGCGGCGGGGATCGTCCAGAGTACGGCCATCGTGAATGCACACCCGGGTCTCGTGGGCCTCGAAGTCGTCCTCGCGCAGGAAGCAGACGTCGTTGGTGGCCACGACGGGCAACGCCAGCCGCGCCGCCAGCGGCACCGTCAGGGCGACGCACGCCTCTTCGCCGGGGCGGCCGGTACGGGCGAGCTCCAGGTAGTAACGATCCGGGAAGGCGGCTGCCCATCGCCGGGCCAGCCGTTCCGCGCGCTCCTCGTCGCCCTTGGTCAGCGCCTGCCCCACGTCCCCCTCGCGACCGCCGGACAGCACGAGCAACCCGGCGCCGGCGGCCTCCACCTGCTCGCGGGTCACCGCGCCCCGCTCCGCGCCCGTGCCCACGTACGCGCCCGAGACCAGGCCGATGAGATTCCCGAACCCGGTCTGATCCATGGCCAGCACGGTGACGCGAAACCGCTCGTCGTCGCCGTCCGCGACCGTCAGGTCGGCACCGATCAGCGGCTTGATACCGGCGGCGAGGGCTGCCTGGTAGAACTTCACCAGGGCGAACAGGTTGGCGCGGTCGGTGAGCGCCAGCGCGGGCATGCCCAGCTCGGCCGCCCGGGCCACCAGGGCCTTGACCTTGATGATGCTGTCGGCAAGCGAGTACTCGCTGTGCAGCCGCAGATGGACGAAGCGCGGTGACCGCGCGCGGCTCTGCTCGGCCGCGGCGACAGCCATCAGAACAGCTCCCCCGTGCCCGCCCCATCCCAGCATCGCACCGGCGCGAACGACTGCCGGTGCAGAGGGGTCGGGCCGAGCCGCGCCAGGGCGTCCAGGTGAGCGGGGGTGGCGTAGCCCTTGTGGGCTTCGAGCCCATAGCCCGGGTAGTGGACGGCCAGCTCGGCCATCTCCGCATCGCGGGCGACCTTGGCCAGGATTGAGGCGGCGCTGATGGCTGGCATCAGGTCGTCGCCCCCCACCAGCGCCACCGCGGGCACTGCGAAGGTGGGCGTCAGATGACCGTCGACAAACACCAGCTCGGCCTGCACCGCCAGGGCGGACACGGCCCGCTGCATGGCCAGATGGCTGGCGCGCAGTATGTTGATCGCGTCGATCTCCGCCACCTCGGCCCGGCCGAGAGCCCAGGCCAGCGCCGCCGCGCGAATCTGCACCGCCAGGGTTTCGCGGCGTTCGGCGCTCAGCAGCTTGGAGTCCCGGAGGCCGTCGATGGGCCTGGCCGGGTCGAGGATCACGGCCGCTGCCACGACCGGCCCGGCCAGGGGTCCACGACCCACCTCGTCGACGCCGGCGGTGAGCCTCGGCAGCGGACAGTCTTCGAACAACCTCATGGAACCCGTGATCATCCCCCTGGGTCAGTGCCCCGACCGCGCATCCGCCCGGCCCGCCGGGGCCGGCAGCCAGGCCGCGACCGCGTCCGCCGCCCGGGCATCGGCATGGCGGCGAAGCACCCGATGCAGGCGCGCGAACTCCGCCAAGTATTCTGGCTCCGCCCGCGCTTTGTCCAGCTCGGCGAGCATATTGGCGGCGAGCGCATCCGCAGTGGCCGCGTTCTGCAGGAGCTCGGGCACCAGCGCTCTGCCCGCCAGGATGTTCGGCAAGCCCACGTAGGGCGTGCGCAGCATGCTGCGGACCAGCCGGGCGGTGAGCGGCCCCAGCCGATAGCTGACCACCATGGGCCGGCGCAGCAGCATGGCTTCGAGGGTGCCGGTGCCGGCCTTCACCAGCGCACCGTCGCAGGCGGTGAGGGCGAGACGGGCGTCCCCGCCGTAGCCGACGATGGTCAGCTGCGGCTGCATGAGCCGCGCCGACTCGAGCCAGGCGACGATGGCGGGCCGCACGCAGGGCACCACGAAGCGCAGCTCTGGGCGCTCTCGGGCCATGCGCGCTGCCGCCTCCAGAAACAGCTCGCCCAGCAGCTTCACCTCCGACATCCGGCTCCCCGGCAGCAAGGCGACCACGGGCGCTTCGACCGGCAGGCCGAGGGAGGTTCGGGCCCGCCGGCGCTCTGCCGGGTCGCCCGCCTGCAGATCGATTGCATCCGCCAGCGGGTGCCCGACGTAGACGGCACGCACCGGGGTTTGCCGGTACAGCTCCGGTTCGAACGGATACAGGGTAAGCAGCATGTCGGCAGCCCGGGCGACACGGCCGATGCGACCGCGGCGCCAGGCATACACGGAAGGGCTCACGTAATGGACGGTCGGAATGCCGGTGCGCTTCAAGCGGCGTTCCAGGATGAAATTGAAGACATTGAAATCGATGCCCACGAACACCGCCGGCCGCTCCTGCTCGAACCGCGCCAGCAGCCGCCGCAGAATACCGATCAGCTCCGGCAGCCGGCGCACCGGCTGAGCAAAACCGTTCATGGCGAGCCGATCCATGGGCACCACGCCGTCAAGCCCCTCGGCGGTCATGGCAGGACCGCCGATGCCGACGAAGCGCGCGCCGGGATAGCGCCGCTTCAGCTCCGCCATGAGCCCGCGGCCGAGATTGTCGCCCGACGGCTCGCCAGCCAGCATGCCGATGACGGGCGCCGCCACGGATGCGATCAGGGTTCGTCGGCAGAGCGGCCGCGCGGGCGGACGATGCCCCACCGGGAGCCGCGCACCGTCCCTAGGAACGCAGCCACCTCCGCCGCCTCTGCCGCCAGCGGCTCGAGGCGCTCGCAAGCCTCGTCGACGGTCAGCCCCGCCCGGTACACCAGCCGGAACGCCTCGCGGATATGGTGGACCATCTCGTCGTCGAATCCGCGGCGGCGCATCCCCTCGACGTTGAGTCCGGACACGCTGGCCGGATTGCCGGCTACCGTGACGAAATCGGGCACGTCCTTCAGCACCAGGCTCTTGGCCGCGAGGTGAGTATGGGCGCCGACGGTCCGGTACTGGGCGACGCCGGCGAAGCCGCCGAAGTTGGCATGATCTCCCACCCGGACGTGGCCGGACACCGCCGCGTAGTTGGCGAGTATCACGTGATCGCCGAGCCGGCAGTCGTGGGCTACGTGCACGTACGGCATGAGCAGGCAGTGACTGCCGATGACCGTGCGGCCCTGGTCCTTCAAGGTGCCGCGATGCACGGTGACGCCCTCGCGGAACACGTTGTCGTCGCCCACCTGCAGGGTGGTGGGTTCGCCGTCGTAGCTCATATCGGAGGTGTCTTCGCCGATGGAAGCGAACTGATAGATCCGGTTGCGCTTGCCCAGGCGGGTCGGACCTTTGAGCACCACGTGGGATGCGATGACGCATCCGTCTCCCACCTCCACGTCGGCACCGATGAGGGTCCAGGGCCCGACGGTGACCCCTTCACCCAGCCTGGCGGCGGGGTCGATGATGGCGCGTGGGTCGATGGTCGAGGTGACCGTCAACTAGATCTCCCGCTCCATGCAGGTGATCTCCGAGTGGCACGCCAGCTCTTCGTCCACGGACGCCCGGCATTCGAACTTCATCACGCCGCGCCGGTCTGCCAGGATGCGGCTGTCCATGGTCAGCCTGTCGCCGGGCACCACCGGGCGCCGGAACCGCGTCCGGTCGGTGGCCGCCAGATAGTACGTGTAGCCGTCGGACGGCCGGCGGTTTCTCGTCTCGAACGCCAGCACGCCAGACAATTGCGCCATGGCCTCGATGATGAGCACGCCGGGCATGATGGGATGCCCGGGGAAGTGACCGTTGAAGAAGGGCTCGTTGATGGTGACGTTCTTGAACCCGCGAACCCGTTCGCCGGGAATCAGCTCGGTCACCCGGTCGACCAGAAGAAACGGATAGCGATGAGGAAGATATTCGAATAGCTCAGCGATTTTTTTCATGGTTCTCACGGTCCGCGTGTGGCCCTGCCGTTTCGTCCCGGGCCTCCTGCTGCAAAGCCCGCTCGAGGGCACCCACGCGGCGATGCAGCTCGTCGAGGCGGGCGAATCGCAGGGCGTTCTTCTTCCACTTCAGATTGCGGCTGTGTAACACCCCGCCGGAATAAATGCCAGGCTCGGAGATGGAGCGGGAGACGTGGGTCATGCCGCTCACCACCACGCCGTCGGCAATCTCGATGGGCCGGTCGCCGCCGACCCCCACGCCCCCCGCCAGCACGCAGCGCCTGCCGATGCGGGTACTGCCGACGATGCCCACGCACCCGCAGATGATGGTATGCGCGCCGATGCGGCAGTTGTGGCCGATCTGCACCTGGTTGTCGATCTTGACCCCATCCTCGATGACCGTGTCGTCCATCGTGCCACGATCGATGCTGGTGCAGGCGCCGACATTCACGTCGTCGCCGAGCACGACGCCGCCGAGCTGCGCAATGGCGGCAGCGCTGCCATCCTCGGCGCGTGTGAAGCCGAACCCGTCGGCGCCGACCACCGCGCCGCCATGAATGACGCAGCGCGCCCCCATGCGGACGTGGCCGTACAGCACCACGTGGGGCATGAGCACGCAATCGTCGCCCACCTGGCAGCCCTCACCGACCACGGCGTTGGCGTACAGACGCGCCCGCGCGCCGATGCGCGAACCAGGGCCGATGCTGACCCCCGGGCCAATGCTCGCGGTATCGCTGACGTCCGCCTCCGGATGCAGGTGAGCGCTCGGGTCGACACCTTCCTGCAGATACGGCAGCCGGGCGAACAGTTGCGACAGGCGGGCAAACGCCAGATAGGGATTGTCGGTGACGAGCGCGGCCCGACCCCAGCGCGCCAGGTCCCGCTCCGAGAGGATGACGGCCGAGGCGCTACTGGCCGCGAGCTGAGAGCGGTACGCGGAGCTCGAGAGGTGGGACAGATCGCCCGCGCGGGCAGCGGCGAGACTGGCGAGACCCGTGATCGGCAGCGCCGGATCACCCACCAGCCGCGCCGAGACCGTCTCCGCGAGCTGCCCCAGGGTGAACGTCGGCCGGATCACGGGGAACTGATCAGCGCGATCCCTTCGAGGACGTTTCCCGCTTCTCGTTCAGCTTCTCGGTGACCTTGCGGGTAATGCTGAACTTGGCGTCCGCGTAGATCAGGTCGCCGCGCTGCAGCACCATGTCGTAGTGGTCCGCCTCCACGACGTCTTTGATCGCCGCCTGAAGCTTCGGGCCCATCTGCTGCATGAGCTCTTCCTGACGATCCTTGACTTCTTTCTGCAGCTTGTTGACCTGGAAGCGGTAGTCGAGCTGCTTGTTCTCGAAGTCCTTCTGGCGCTGCTGCTTCTCGGTCGGGCTCATGACGTCGGCGTCCTTCTCGAGCTTTTCCTGCATGCCGCGCAATTCGTCCTCCAGCGATTTCACCTGACCCTGCTCGTCCTTCAGGTCGGCCTTGGCCTTCTCCATGAACTGCTGGGCTTCTTCGCTGGCCAGCAGAGCCTGCTGGACGTCCAGAACGCCGATTTTCAACTCCGCCGCCGACGCGCCCGATGCCGCGAGCACGAGCGTCAGCACGGACCAAACCCAATACTTCTTCAACACGATTCACTCCTTCGCTATGCGATTCCGCGAGGCGGCGCCCCCCCTGGCGAACCACCTCGGGCCTCCCTCGCGCGCCGGCGTCGCGCCGCCGGCGCGGCCATACTGCGTTGAGGGTTCCTTCGAGCGGCGGCAATTCTACATCAGAACGTCCGCCCCAGCTCAAACTGGAAAGTTTCGGTGCTGTCGAACTGGCCTGCGTTGAACGGCTTGGCAAGCGCGAACGTCATGGGGCCGAGCCCGGTGAGCCAGGTGACAGATAGCCCCACCGAGTACCGGATCTCGTCCAGGGAGAAGTCTTCGCAGATCGTGCTCACGTCGGGACAATTGGTGTTGAACACGTTGCCGGCGTCGAAGAAGAACACCGGCCGGAACTGACCGTTGTCCTTGATCAGCGGCAGCGGGAAAACGATCTCGGCGCTGGCCTCGGTGAGGAGGTTGCCGCCGAACGGTGGGGGTTTCCGGGTATAGATCTGGTCGGGGATGCCGTCGCCGTTGATGTCGACGAGCGGGTCCGTGCTACGCGGTCCCAGGGTGTTGTTCTGGAAACCCCGGACCGAGCCGAAGCCACCGGAGAAATAATTCTCATAGAACGGCAGCCCCTCCGTGCCGTCGTAACCATCGCCGAAACCGAGATCGGTTCTGAGCCGCAGAGACCAGCCCGAGGCGATGGGAAAGTAGATCTGGCCTTTGTAGGTCAGCTTGTAGTATTGCAGCTCGCTACCCGGAACGGCGACCTCCATGCCGAGTTGCTGAGACTGGCCGCGCGTGGGAAACAGCCCACGGTTCAACGTCGAACTGCTCCACGACAGATTGAGCTTGTAGTCGAGGTAGCTGTCGCCGTTCTTGTCGATGAACTCGGCGATCTCCTGAACCGGGAAAGTGCCTTCCTGGATCCTCGTGTAATCGATGTTGGCACCGAAGTCGATACGCCGCGTCTCGCCGATGGGGAATCCGAAATTGACGCCCCCACCGTAGGAGTCCGTGCTGTAAGGCGTGATGTTGGCCTGGTTGTAGTCGGACTCCCGGAAATACAGATTGAAGCCCCGGCTGATGCCGTCGAGCGTGTAGTACGGATCGAAGAAATTGAAGCTGGCGGAACGCTGGAACTCGGACCAGGAAAGCCCGATACCCAGGGTATTGCCGCTGCCGAGCACGTTGCTGGCCTGGTAGTTGGCGCCCAGGATCAGCCCGTACGACTGAGAGTAACCGAGGGTGGCCGAAATGCTCGAGGACGGTTGCTCCTCCACGGTGAAGTCGACGTCCACCTGATCGTCAGTTCCAGGCACCTCGGGCGTCTCCACGTTCACCGTCTTGAAGTAGCCGAGCCTTTCGAGGCGTACTTTCGACAGATCGATCTGCGCAGTCGAGGCCCAGCCGCCTTCCATCTGCCGCATCTCGCGGCGCAGCACTTCGTCCTTGGTGATGGTATTTCCGGCGAACGTGACGCGCCGCACGTAGGCGCGCTTACCGGCATCGACGAAGAACTCGACGTCCACGGTGCCGTCGTCGTTCACCTTGGGCACGCCGCTTGCCGTGGCGAAGGTGTAGCCGGAATTGCCGAGCGCCTGAGTGATGCGATCTTCGGTGGCGGTGACTCTGGCCTGAGAGAAAACCTGTCCGGGGGCCACCACGAATAGCCGCCGCAGCACCTCGGGACGGATATCGTGAAGCTCCCCCACCAGGTCCACCGTGTTGACGGTGTACTTGTCGCCCTCGTTCACGTCCATGGTGATGTACACCTGCCGGCGATCGGGGGAGATGCTCACCTGCGTCGATTCGATGTTGAACTGAACGTAGCCCCGGTCCTTGTAATAGGACTCGAGGGACTCGAGGTCGGCCGACAGCTTCTCCCGCGAGTAGCGGTCGTCGTTGCGGTAGAACGAAAACAGGCTCGGATGTTTGAGCTCGAGCTGATCGAGCAGAGTCTTTTCGGTGAATACGCTGGCACCCACCACGTTGATGTGCTGAATGCTCGAGTTCTTGCCTTCCTCGATGTTGATCTTGATGTCCACCCGGTTACGGGGCAGGTTCTCAACGTCGGTGTTGATGCTTGCTCCGTAGCGTCCCTGAGCGACGTACTGGCGCTGCAGCTCGATGCCCACCCGCTCGAGAGTTGCCTGCTTGAAAATCTCGCCTTCCTTCAGGCCCTGCTGAGCCAGGCCGTCCTTCAGTGCATCGGTCTTGATGGCCTTGTTGCCTTTGATCTCGATGCTCTCGATGGCAGGACGCTCGTCCAGAGTGATCACCAGCACATCGTCGTCGCGCGCCATGCGGACGTCGTTGAAGTAGCCGGAATGAAACAGGATGCGGATGAGGTTGCGGATGGTGACCTCGTCCACCGAGTCGCCGACGTTGACGGGCAGAAGGTTGAACACCGTGCCGGCGCTGACGCGTTGCAGCCCCTGCAGCCGGATATCGGAAATGGTGAAGGTGTCGGCCAAAGCTACGCTCGAGAGCAGCAGCAGCCCACACAGCAGCGCGAACGAACGTCTCATGTCCTCCCCTCGCCTCTAGTCGCCGACCCTAAAAGAGGCGGGATATATCGTTGTAAAGGGCCAGGATCATCAACCCGGCAACCAGGAACAGGCCGATCTGGGCTCCCACCGCCTGGGTGCGCTCCGACACCGGCCGGCCGGTGGCCGCCTCGGCCGCGCAGAACGCGATGTGACCGCCGTCGAGGATGGGAATCGGCAACAGGTTCAGCACCCCGAGCGATACGCTGAGCAGGGCCAGCACGCCCAGATAGAACCGCCAGCCCGAGCGCGCCGAGTCACCGGCCACCTTGGCGATGGTGATGGGACCGCTCAGATTCTTCACCGACACCTCGCCGATGACCATCTTCTTCAGCAGTCCCAGGGTCAGGCTGGTGGTGTTCCAGGTCTCACCGAGGCTGCGGGGCACGGCGGCAAAGACGCCGTAGTGGATCTCTTTGGTGTAGGGCGCGACGCCCAGGAAGCCGATACGGGTGCCGTCCACCTGCTTCGTGTCCGGATGCACCGTGAGCGCCGTCAGACGGCCGCCCCGGTTCACCTGAACGTTCAGCGTCTCGCCGGCGGAAGCCTGGATGAGCGCCACCCACTGGCCCCAGCTCTCGACGGGCTTGCCGTCCACGGAGACGACCTGATCGAGGGGCTGGAAGCCACTCCGCGCCGCTGCCGAGTCCGGTTCCACCTCACCGATGGGCACCGGCGCCGGCGTCAGCCCGAGCGAGCCCAGCAGGTCGGGCTCGTCGACGCCCGAATGCCAGTTCTGCACGCCCAGCCGCACCTGCCTCACCTGATCGGAGCCGGACCGGGTGGTGCCGATGAGGATGTCGCCGGTGTCCCCCAGGCGGGCTGCGAGGGCCAGGTTGACCTGCTGCCAGCTCTGCGTCGGCTGGCCGTCCACCCGGACGATCTCCTCGCCGGCGTGAAGGCCGGCCTCGGCCGCCGGCGATCCGGCTGGAACGGGTCCGAGGAGCGGCGCCGCCTGAATGGTGCCGACCACGAACAGCAGCCAGTAGAGAAGTACAGCCAGCAGGAAGTTCGCCAGCGGGCCCGCCGCCGCGATGGCGATCCGCCACCCCACCGACAGGTCGTCGTAGGCCACGTCGCCGGGACGCCGTTCCACCGGCACCACTCCGGGCTCCCGCTCGTCGAGCATACGCACGTAGCCGCCGAGCGGAATGGCGGCAACGGCGAACTCCGTGCCGTGACGATCGAACCAGGACCACAGGGGCTTGCCGAAGCCGACGGAAAAACGCACCACGCGCACCCCCGACAGGCGCGCAACGAGGAAATGGCCGGCCTCGTGAAACGTCACCAGCACACCCAGGGTGACGATCAGAGCCAGCGGATACAACAGCACATCGACCACGTTAGTGAGACCCTGGTTTCATCGGTTGGTTCGCCGCCCGCGGAGCCAGGCGCGGATGATAAACGACCCCGTGTGCAGGCGCGAACGTAGCGGCCTGAGCCTGTGAGAACGGCCCGTGGGAACGGCCTGTGGAAGTAGCCTGTGGGAGCGGCCTCCTGTGGGAGCGGCCTCCTGGCCGCGATTCTCCCCGCAGAACGCTCACACCCTCAGCGGATCGCGCCGACGGAGACCGCCGTGGACAGCACGAGGGCAAATACCGGCAGCACCGCCACCACGGAGTCGATGCGGTCCAGCATGCCGCCGTGGCCGGGCAGCAGCGAGCCCGAGTCCTTCACGCCCCGCTTGCGTTTCAGCACGCTCTCGAACAGATCGCCGAACACCGACACGGCGACGAGCAGCACGATCACCGGCGGCCACCACGCCCGCAACGCGCCCATGGGCGCCAGCATGGCAAGGGTAATCGCCAGGCTCACGATGACCCCGCCGATGAGGCCCTCCCAGGTCTTGCCCGGGCTCACCAGGGGGGCGAGCTTGCGGCGGCCGAAGTGGCGTCCGGCGAAGTACGCGCCGATGTCCGCGCTCCACACCAGAAACATCAGCCACAGCACCCAGGTCGCCCCGCCCGGCTGCTTGCGGATCACGACCAGCGCGAGCCAGCCGGCCCACACCGCCACCAGCCCGGCGGGCACCGAGAAGGCGGGATGCACGGCCCAGTGGCCGCCCGTCGGATAGGCGATCACCGCGGCCGAGGCCAAGCCCCAGAAGACGGCTCCCAGCCACAACACCAGGCACCAGTGCTGGGGATAACGCCAGCTCACAACGGCCAGCACACCGAAGGCGGCCACGTAGGCGAGCCGCGGGACCCGCCCGGTGACGCCTGCCAATCCCGCCCACTCGTAAGCGCCGGCGGCAGGTAACAGCCAGAAAAAGCCAGCGTAGAGCGACAGGGGCAGAAGATAGATGGCGCAGATCACCAGCGGGGCGAGAATCAGCGCGGTGATGATCCGGGTACGCAGCAATTCGGCAGCTACTGGGTTACTGGCGGCGACCGAACCGGCGCTGCCGCTCCTGGAACCAGGATAAAGCAGCCGCCAGCTCGTCCCCGCTGAACGCGGGCCAGAAGCACTCGGTGAAGTAGAGTTCGGTGTACGCGAAGTCCCAAAGCAGGAAGTTGCTGATGCGGGCGTCGCCGCCGGTGCGGATGCAGATGTCGGGAGACGGCAACTCGCCAAGGGAGAGATAACGGCCGAAAACATCCTCGTCGACGCTGTCCGCCGCGACCCGGCCGGCGGCCACGTCCTGGGCCAGCGCTCGAGCGGCGCGGGCGATATCCCAGCGACCGCCGAAGTTCGCAGCGATGTTGAGGACCATCCGCTGATTGTCACGGGTGAGGGCTTCCGCCCGGTTCATACGCATCTGCAGGTCAGGGGCGAACCGGCTGCGGTCGCCGATGATGCGCAGGCGCACGCCCCGCGCATTGAACTCGTCGACGTCGTTGTCCAGCATATTGCGCATCAGACCCATGAGCAGATTGACCTCCCGGGACGGCCGCTGCCAGTTCTCGGTGCTGAACGCGAACAGGGTGAGCACTTCCACACCGACATCGGCGCAGGCCTCCGCCACCGGGCGGACGTTGCGCGCTCCGGCACGATGCCCGGCGGCCCCCGGCAGATGGCGGCGCTTGGCCCACCGATGGTTGCCGTCCATGATGATCGCTACGTGGCGGGGAATTCCGCCGCCGTGCTCGGGCGCGCCAGCCCGCCGGCGCTCCCGTTCCAGCGTGGATTTGTCTACCGTCGCCCGTACTTCCGCCATAACACCCGTCGCATCCTGTCACCGTCCCGCGACATCCCCGGAGCGCCCCCGGAGCGCCATCTCCGCGCACGCCTGCTCACCCTGACGTGCCTTGGCAAAGTGTAGCGTCAAATGGCCATGAGGTCGGCTTCCTTGGCTGCGAGGAGCTGGTCGATCTCTGCCACTCGCTTGTCCGTGAGCTTCTGAATCGCCTCCTCTCCGCGATGGGCGTCGTCTTCCGCCGCTTCCTTCTCTTTAACCAGCTCGCGGATGTCTCCGATGGCGTCCCGGCGGATGTTGCGCACGGCTATCCGCGCGTTCTCCGCCTCGTGGCGGGCGTGTTTGGCCAGATCCCGGCGATTCTCCTCGGTGAGCGCCGGCAGCGGCACCCTGACCACGTCGGAGGTAGAATTGGGGGTGATTCCCAGATCGCTCTTCAGAATGGCCTTCTCGATGTCCGGAACGAGCTTCTTCTCCCAGGGCGAGATCACCAGAGTCCGGGCGTCTTCTACCGAGATCGACGCCACCTGGTTCAGCGGCGTGGCCGTGCCGTAGTAGGAAACGTCGATGCTGTCCAGCAGCGAGGGATGGGCGCGGCCGGTGCGGATCCGGGCGAACGCCGCGTGCAGACTCTCCACGGACTTGCCCATGCGCTCGTCCGCATCGGCGTAGATTTCGTCGATCATCGACTGTTTCCTCTCATACGACCCCCGTCCCTCTCATGCGGCCCACGCTGCTCATGAGCTGCCCACGCGGGTCCCCACCATCTCACCGTTCAGCAGGCGAATCAACGCGCCCGGGGACGCCATGTCGAACACCACCAGCGGCATCGCGTGATCGCGGCACAGACAGATGGCGGTGAGGTCCATCACCGCAAGGTTCCTGGCCAGCACTTCGTCGTAGCTGAGCGACTCGAAGCGGGTGGCCGTCCGGTCGGTGAACGGATCCGCCGTATAGACGCCGTCGACTTTGGTGGCCTTCAGCACCGCGTCGGCACCGATCTCGATGGCCCGAAGGCAGGCGGCCGTGTCGGTGGTGAAGAAGGGATTGCCTGTTCCCGCCACGAACACGGCGACTTCGCCACGGGCCAGAGCGTCGACCGCATTGTCGCGGTGAAAGCGTTCGGCGACGCCCGGTAACTCGATGGCGGAGTAGAGCACCGACGGAACACCCGCCTGGCGGAGAAGATCGCGGAACGCGAGGCCGTTCATCACCGTGGCAAGCATCCCCATCTGGTCGCCGGTGACCCGGCCGAGCCCGGCGGCCTGCAGCGCGGCGCCACGGAACAGGTTGCCACCGCCGAGCACCAGGCCCACCTCCGCCCCGCCGTCGCGGGCGGTGGCGATGTCCCGGCACAGCCGGGCCACTACCCCAGGATCGATGCCGAAGCCCTCGTTGCCGGCCAGAGCCTCGCCGCTCAGCTTGAGCAGGATCCTGCGCACCCTGCTACCCCGCGCTCCTGCCCCGGCACGGCGCCACGGCTGGCGACGCCGTCACTTAGGAGGATCCTTTCACCTGAGCCGCGACCTCCGCCGCGAAATCGGCCTGCTCCACCTCGATGCCTTCGCCCACTTCATAACGAACGAAGCCCCGGCACTGGGCACCGGCGCCGTCGAGCAGCTTTCCGACCTTGACATTGGCGTCCTTCACGAAGGGCTGCTCCAGCAGGCTGACCTCCGCCAGGAACTTGCGCACGCGGCCATCCACCATCTTCTCGACGATATCGGCCGGTTTGCCACTGTCGGCCGCCTGAGAGGCGTAAATTTCACGCTCCTTGGCGATTACCTCCGCGGGCACATGATCCGCGGACACCACCAGCGGATTGATGGCCGTGACGTGCATGGCGACGTCGCGGCCGAGCGCGGCATCGCCGCCCACCAGCTCGACCAGGGCGCCTTTCCGGTGGTCACCGTGCAGGTAGTGGGCGATATGCCCGTTGCTCGTTTCCATGTACACCGCACGGCGCACCAGCACGTTCTCGCCGATCTCCTGGACCAGGTTCTCCCGCCGACTGCCGAGCTCACCAGCCAGCAAGGCATCCACGCCGGTCTCCCCGCTGTCGAACACGGCACCGAGCACGTCGTCCACGAAAGCGATGAACTTGTCGTTCCTGGCGGCGAAGTCGGTCTCGATGTTGACCTCAACCATAGCCGCCTTTTTCGCATCGTCGGCGACCCGCACGCCGAGCAGGCCGTCAGCCGTGGTCCGGCCCGCCTTCTTGGCGGCCTTCAGCGCACTCTTCTTGCGCAGCTCCTCGATGGCGGCTTCCATGTCACCGGATGCCTCCTCGAGCGCGTTCTTGCAGTCCATCATGCCGAGGCCGGTCCGCTCACGCAGCTCCTTTACCATTGCTGCCTTGATGGCCATGTTCACTCCTCCGTTTGGGTGGGCCTCGACGCGGCCGCATCGGCCGCCGCGCCTGCCGCTTCGCGCTGCTCCGCGGCCTCCGCTTCAGTCACCTCGACGAACTCGTCCGCGCTCGACGTGGCCGGCGGCCTGGTCGATGCCGTCCTGGACGGCATCGGCCACTGCGGTGACATAGAGGCGAATGGCACGAATGGCGTCGTCGTTGCCGGGAATGACGAAGTCCACGCCGTCCGGATCGCTGTTGGAGTCGACGATGCCGAACACGGGGATCCCGAGCTTGTTGGCTTCTTCCACCGCGATGTGCTCGTGCATCACGTCGATCACGAACAGCGCGTCCGGCAGCCCGCCCATGTCCTTGATGCCGCCGAGGCTGCGCTCGAGCTTGTCGAGCAAGCGCTGAGCGCGACAGCGCCTCGCGCTTGGTGAGCAGCTCGAACGTGCCGTCGGTGCGCTGGATCTCGAGATCGTGCAGACGCTTGATGGACTGGCGGATGGTCTTGTAATTGGTGAGCATGCCGCCGAGCCACCGCTGATCCACGTAGGGCATGCCCACCCGCAGCGCCTGTTCACGGATGGTCTCCGCCGCCGCCCGCTTGGTGCCGACGAACAGGATCTTCTTGCCCGTACGACGCCATGTTGCGCAGCTCGGTCAAGGCGCGGTTGAACGCCGGAACGGTCCGCTCGAGGTTGATGATGTGAATCTTGTTGCGGGCGCCGAAGATGTAAGGGCTCATCTTCGGGTTCCAGAAACGGGTCTGATGGCCGAAATGCACGCCCGCGGCGAGCATGTCGCGCATGGTGATGTTCATGTTGTCCTCCGGGTTGCGCCTCCGCCATCCCCATGCTTCAACCGGCGCGCCCCGTGGCGGGAACCGGCACCCGGAAGCACGTGCCGGATGACGTGAGTTGTGTATATTGGATCGTGTTTCGAGTCGTGCCCGGGGCGACTTACGTTGCTCCCAGGCGGCGCGCTTTATACCATAAACGTCCGGCGCCTGAAATACCGCGCCCTCCCGTGCCACGCCATCACACAGGTTCCCCTCGTCCATGGTTGCCAGAGTCCAGTCAGAAGCCGAGATCGACAAGATGCGCCGTGCCGGGCGCCTGGCCGCCAGCGTGCTCGAGATGATCGGCGAGCACGTGGAGCCGGGCGTGACCACGGAGCGGCTGGACCGCTCTGCCACGACTTCATCGTCGAGGAGCTCGGCTGCATTCCGGCGCCGTTGCACTACACCAACGGTGTGGCGCCGCCGTTCCCCAAGTCCATCTGCACCTCGGTCAACCACGTGGTGTGCCACGGCATCCCGTCGGAAAAGAAGGTGCTGAAGAGCGGCGACATCCTGAACATCGACGTCACGGTGATCTGCGACGGCTACCACGGCGACACCAGCAAGATGTTTGCCGTCGGCAAGCCCAGCGTGCTCACCGAGCGGCTGATCCGGATTACCCAGGAATGCCTGTACCGGGGCATCGCGCGCGGTGCGCCCGGCGCCCGCCTGGGCGACATCGGCCACGCCATTCAGACCGCACGCCGAAGGCAACGGCTTTTCCGTGGTGCGGGAATTCTGCGGTCACGGCATTGGCCGGATGTTCCACGACGAGCCTCAGGTGCTGCACTACGGCCGGCCCGACACCGGCCTCGTGCTCGAGGAAGGCATGACCTTCACCATCGAGCCGATGATCAATGCCGGCTCCCGGCACGTGAAGATCCTGCCGGATCAGTGGACGGTGGTGACCAAGGACCACAAGCCGTCGGCCCAGTGGGAACACACCATCATGGTTACCGGCAGCGGTGCGGAGGTGCTGACCCGGCGCGAAGAAGAAGAGTCGCTACCGTGAGTCGAGGCGGGGTCCTCCCCGGCGCGGCCCGTCCGCGGGGAGGACGCTGCGGATCCCGCGGCCACCACGGCGGAGGGCGGCCAGCCCCAGGCGGTGCGGCGCTTCGGTGGCGGCCCCGGCGCCCTGGTGGACTCCCTCCGGACGCGGATCGCCGACGAAGATCAGTCGCTGGCCGAGCGGTATTGGCACGACGAGGATGTGGACGCTCTGGTGGCAGAACGGTCCGCCTTCTTCGACGAGCTCATCCTCGAGATCTGGCAGGCCAAAGTCCCGGCCGACGCGGCCAGGGAGCTCGCGGTGTACGCGGTGGGCGGCTACGGCCGTGGCGAGCTTTTCCCCCATTCGGACATCGACCTTCTGATCCTGGCGCGCCGCCCGGGGCGACATCAGCCTGTCATCCGCGAGTTCCTGCACTGCCTGATCGACCTGAACCAGGAACTTGGACACGCGGTGCGCTCGGTCAGAGACTGCAGGCGGGAAGCCGCGCGGGACATCACGGTCGCCACCGCAATGTTCGAGCGGCGCCTGCTGGTTGGGGCCGGCGACCTGACGGCCAAGCTCGACAAGACCCTGGCGTCGCGCCGTCTGTGGCCGGCGGCCACCTTCTTCAAGGCCAAGCGCGACGAGCAGGTCCTGCGCCATCGTCACTACGACAACGTGGAGTACGGCCTGGAGCCGAACGTCAAGACGTCACCAGGGGGCCTGCGGGACCTGCAGACGGCGATCTGGGTGATGGCTCGCAAGTTCGGCACCACGGACCTCGGCGATCTGGAAAAGCTCGGCATGCTCACCGCGCAGGAGCGGGTGTGGCTCGAGGACGGCCGGCGCTTTCTCTGGTGGGTGCGCTTCGGCCTGCACCTGTTGGCCGAGCGGAAGGAAGACCACCTGCAGTTCGAGTATCAGCGGGCGCTGGCGCAGCGGCTCGGCTTCGCCGATACCAGCGCAAAGCTCGGGGTCGAGCGGTTCATGCACCACTACTACCGCCACATCATCGAGCTGCGGGAAGTCAACGACATCCTGCTGCAGCACTTCGACGAGTCGATCCTGCGCGCCCGGGAGAAACCGCGCGTGGTGCCCATCAACGATCGCTTCCGGATCCGCAACAACTACATCGAAGCCACCTCCCCGGACGTATTCGTGCAGACTCCGGACGCGCTGCTCGAGATCTTCGTCATCATGGCGAACCGCAGGGACATCTCCGGCGTGCGCGCAGAGACCATCCGGACCATCCGCGACCACCTGCACCTGATCGACGACGACTTTCGCCACGACCCGGTCATTACCCGGCTGTTCATCGATCTGCTCAAGGCGCCCTACACGCTGGTCTCACAGCTCACCCGCATGCGCCGCTACGGCGTGCTCGGCCGCTACCTGCCCGAGTTCGGCGAGGTGATCGGGCAGATGCAGCACGACTTGTTTCATATCTATACGGTGGACGCCCACACCATGTCGGTGATCCGCAACATGCGCCGGCTGCACTACCGGAGCGCGGAGCAGGCTTACCCGGTGGCGGCCCACACGGTGCGCAACCTGCCGAAGATCGAGCTGCTCTACATCGCCGGGCTCTATCACGACATCGGCAAGGGCCGGGGCGGCGACCACTCGGAGATCGGCGCCGGCTACGCCGACGCGTTCTGCCGCCGGCACGGGCTGTCGCAGGCGGATACGGAGCTGGTGACGTGGCTGGTGCGCCGCCACCTGCTCATGTCGAGCACGGCGCAGCGCAAGGACATCTACGACCCGGACGTCATCCACGAGTTCGCCTCCGAGGTGAAGTCGGAGATGCGCCTCAACTACCTCTACGCCCTGACGGTGGCAGACATCACCGCCACCAATCCGACGCTCTGGAACAGTTGGCGGGCCACCCTGCTGAGGATTCTCTACGGCGAGACCCGCAAGGCCTTGCGGCGCGGCCTGGAGTCGCCGGTGGACCGCCAGTCCGCCGTGCGCGCGTGCCAGGAGAGCGCCCGGGAAAAGCTGGCCGAGCGCGGGCTCTCCGCCGCCGAGGTGGAGCGGCTGTGGCAGGCGCCGGGGGACGACTTCTTCCTTCGCCACACACCCCGCCAGGTGGCGGACATCACCGCGCGCATGCACGCTCACCCGGTGCACAGCGGACCCCTGGTGGTGCTGGTGGACGTCGGCGGCCTGGGGCCGAACGAAGGGGCGACGGAAATCGTCCTGTACACCCACGACCAGCCGAACCTGTTCGCCGCCAGCGTGGCGACCTTGAGTCAGCTCGATCTGTCGGTGCACGACGCCAACATCCACACCGCCGACAACGGGCTGTGCCTGAACACCTACGTGGTGCTGGACGAGGACGGAACGCCGCTTGGCCGGGAGCCGCGCCGGCGCGCGGACATCGTCGCCACCCTGCGCCGCGCGCTCGAGAACCCGGCCGACTACTCGCGGGTGGTGAAGCGGCGCACCTCGCGTCGCCTTCGGCAGCTCACGCGGGCCACCGAAGTGAAGATCAGGAATCGCCGCGGTACCCGCTACACCGAGCTCACCATCATCGCCTCCGACCGCCCGGGGCTCCTCGCCGCCATCGGTCGGCTGTTTCACGAACTCGGTCTGTCGGTCCAGTCGGCGCGCATCACCACCCTGGGCGAGCGCATCGAGGACGTGTTCGACATCACCGACGAGAACGGCAAGGCCATCCGCGACCGCGAGCGCATCTATCTGCTGGAGAACACCTTGCGTCAGCGGCTCGACAACCAGATTACCCGGGTGCTGTGAGCCAGGTGCAACCTTGAACCCGTTCCTCGCCCGCCTTCAGGATTACCCCTTCGAGCGCCTGAACGCGCTGAAGGCTGGCATCACGCCGCCGGCCGATTGCCCGCCCGTGATGCTGTCCATCGGCGAGCCCAAGCACCCCCCGCCGGAATTCGTGGTGAAGCTGCTCGCCGATGCGGAGATCCTCGGCCGCGAGCTGGCAGGCTATCCCGCCACCCGCGGCACAGCGGAGCTGCGCGAGGCGATCGCCGGCTGGATCGCCCGCCGCTTCCGGGCGCGGGTGAATCCCGAGACCCAGGTGCTGCCCGTGGCGGGCACTCGTGAGGCACTGTTCTCCTTCGGCCAGGCGGTGCTGTCGGGCCGAAGCGACGCGGTCGCCCTGCTGCCCAACCCGTTCTACCAGATCTACGAAGGCGCCGCGCTGTTGCGCGGCGCGGAACCGTACTTCGTCAACTGCACCACGGAGAACGACTACCGGGGTGACTACCGCGCCGTGCCGGACGACGTCTGGCGGCGCTGCGAGCTGGTGTACCTGTGCTCGCCGGGCAACCCCACCGGCGCCAACCTCGACCTCGCCACCTTCACATGGTTGCTCACGCAGGCCGATCGCTTCGACTTCGTGATCGCTTCGGACGAATGCTACTCGGAAATCTACCTGGATGAGGCGGCGCCGCCGGTGGGCCTGCTGCAAGCGGCGGCAGCCGCCGGCCGCGACGACTTCCGCCGCTGCGTGGTGTTCCACAGCCTGAGCAAGCGGTCGAACGTGCCCGGCCTGCGCTCCGGCTTCGTGGCCGGCGACAGCGCGGTGCTCGCCGACTACTACAAGTACCGCACCTACGAAGGCTGCGCGCTGCCGAATCACGTGCAGCACGCCAGCGCCGCTGCCTGGCAGGACGAAGAGCACGTCGTGGCCAATCGTCAAGCGTACCGACGCAAGTTCGCCGCGGTGACACCGATTCTCGAGCCGGTGCTGGATTTCTCCACCCCCGAGGGCGGCTTCTACCACTGGATCACCACCCCCGGCGACGACGAGGCTTTCGCCCGCGCGTTGTTCGCCGAGCGCAACATCACCGTGCTGCCGGGTTCGTATCTGGCGCGGCGGGCGCACGGTCACAATCCGGGTGAGAACCACGCTCGCATCGCCTGGGTAGCACCGGAGGCGGACTGCGTCGCGGCCGCCCGGGCCATCGCCGACTGGGTGCGTGGTCGGTAACCGGTGTGGTAGGGTTCGACGCCCCCCGGGACGAGGAGCCTGTCGCATATGGCCAGCACACCTGAACGCGTCTTCGCGTTCGCCATCGGCATGACCCGCGAGAACGGCCGCGGCGCCACCATCGACTGCTGGTTTCCCGCACCGCTCAAAGATCCGAGGCCGGCAAGCGCCGCCGTGATCGCGGCGCGCTTCGGCGCCGGGCGAAGCGTGGCCTCCCCTGCGGTGGTCAGCCGCTTCGCCGACGACCTGGCTGGCGCCGCCGGCGATGCCGCGGCCGTCCAGGTCGCGCGCTACCGCCGACTGGCGGAAGCCGATCGGCCGCTGACGGCCGTGCGACTGGACGCCGACCAGCCGATCTCCGGCACCGAGGAAGCGTATTTGAAGCTCCATCTGCTGTCGCACCGGCTGGCTCTGCCGAACAGCCTGAACCTCGACGGCATCTTCGCCCACCTGCCCAACGTCGCCTGGACCAGCCGGGGCGCGGTGGATCCAACCGAGCTGGAGGACGCCATGCTGGCCGCGCGCCTGGCCGGCGAGCACCTGGAGATCACCGGTGTGGACAAGTTTCCCCGGATGACCAACTACGTGGTGCCTTCCGGGGTGCGCATCGCGGACGCCAGCCGCATCCGGCTCGGCGCCTACCTGGGAGAAGGCACCACCGTCATGCACGAGGGATTCGTCAACTTCAATGCCGGTGCGTTGGGCCCCAACATGGTGGAAGGCCGCATCTCCCAGGGAGTCATGGTGGGACCCCACAGCGACCTCGGCGGCAGCTCGAGCACCATGGGCACGCTGTCCGGCGGCGGTGATATCCGCATCACCATCGGCAGCCATTGCCTGATCGGGGCCAATGCCGGCACCGGAATCCCCCTGGGCGATCGGTGCACCATCGAAGCCGGCCTCTACATCACCGCCGGCACCGTGGTGACGGTGATCGACGAGCACGGCGACACGGTGAGCACCGTCAAGGGTCGGGAGCTGGCAGGCGCTTCGGACATGCTGTTCATACGCAACAGCCGGAACGGCCAGATCCAGTGCCGCACCAACCGCAGGGCTATCGAGCTCAACAAAGTGCTGCACGCCCACAACTGATGGCCAGCCACCCGGGCAGCACGGACAGCGCAGGCGGCGGCGCCCGCGGCGCCCGCGGCGCCCGCGGCGCCCGCCGCCGCGGCGCCCGCGGCGCCCGCGGCGCCGGTGACGCCGGTGACGCCGGTGACGCCGGTGACGCCGGTAGCGCCGCTGAGCCGGTGCTGGCCCTGACCGCGGAGCTCGTCCGGCGCCGCAGCGTCACCCCAGAGGACGCCGACTGTCAGGCGTTGATCGCGAGCAGGCTGGAGACGCTGGGCTTCGAGTGCCGCGACCTGTCCTTCGGCGCCGTCAAGAACCTCTGGGCCGTGCGCGGCCGGCGGGGCCCCCTCAGCGTATTCGCCGGCCATACCGACGTCGTTCCCACGGGACCGGAATCTGCGTGGACATCGCCGCCGTTCGAACCCACCGTGCGGGATGGTCGGCTGTACGGTCGCGGCGCCGCGGACATGAAGGCCAGCCTCGCCGCCATGGTGGTTGCCGCCGAGCGATTTGTGGCCGCGCACCCGGACCCCGCCGGACGCCTCGCGTTCCTCGTCACCAGCGACGAGGAAGGCGCCGCGGTGGACGGCACCCGGCGGGTGGTCGACACCCTCGCCCGCGAAGGCGTGCAGATGGATTATTGCGTCGTGGGCGAGCCCTCCTCCACCGCGGCGCTCGGCGACACCGTGCGGGTGGGCCGGCGAGGCTCGCTGAACGGCGAGCTCACCGTGCGCGGGAAACAGGGTCACGTGGCCTACCCGCACCTGGCGGACAACCCCATCCACCGGCTGGCGCCGGCCCTCGCCGAGCTCGCGGCCACCCGCTGGGACGACGGCAACGCGCACTTTCCTCCCACCAGCTGGCAGGTTTCGAACATCGCCGCCGGCACCGGGGCCGGCAATGTCATTCCAGGCGCGCTCACCCTCTGCTTCAACTTCCGCTTCTCCACCGAGCAGACCGCGGAATCGCTGACGGCACGGGTGGAGTCGGTACTCGAGCGCCATGGGCTGGGCTACGACCTCACCTGGTCGTTGTCCGGAGAGCCCTTCCTCACCTCCGGCGGCGCGTTGCTGGAGGCCGTGGTCGCCGGCATACGTGACGTCACCGGCCTACAGCCGGAGCTGTCCACCTCAGGCGGGACGTCCGACGGTCGCTTCATCGCCCCCACCGGGTGCCAGGTGGTGGAGCTCGGCCCGTGCAACGCCACGATCCATCAGGTGGACGAGTGGGTCTCCGTGGACGAGCTGCCCACCCTCGCCCGCATCTACCAGCGGGTGCTCGAGCACCTGTTGCTGAACGGTGCCCGCTCCGGCCTGGCAAGCCGGTGATCAGGACGGTGCTGATCGGCCTGCTGCTGTTCCTGGCGTTCGCCGTGGCCCTGGCGCCCGCTTCGCTGATGCGGGCGGCGATGCCGGCGGGACACGGCGTGGAACTGCTCGACACCCGCGGCACCCTGTGGGACGGCAGCGGAGCGCTGTACCTGGCGGGTCAGTCGGCCGGACGGCTCGGCTGGGACTTCCAGCCAGTCAGCCTCGTTCGCGGCACCGTCGCCTATCACGTGACTCTCCGCGGTACCGAGCAGCACCTCTCCGGCGCGGTGGACCTCGGCACCTCCGGCAGCGAAGCCACGTTGAACGGCCAGGCGTCGGCGGCGTTCGCCAACCGCTGGCTGCAGAGCTACGAGATCGCGCTAACGGGCGATCTCGAATTTCACGACGCGCACATAAAGGTACCTTACGATTACCCGCAGGCCGGCGGCGGCGCAGGCTCGGGCGACCTCACCTGGACCGGGGGCCCGGTCAGCTACCGGCTCGGCGGCCGCTCGTTTTCGGGCGCTCTGCCGCCGCTGGCAGCCTACATCGGCGACGGCCTCGAGGCGGTGGTCTATCCTCAGGGTGGTCAGACGCCGCTGTTGCACCTGGCGATGCAGCCCAACGGCTTCATCCGTATCGGGGTGACTCAGCTTCTCACGGAGCTGGCGGGCAACCCCTGGCCAGGGTCCCACGACGATCATGACGTGGTGCTAGAGGTCGAGGAACAACTCTTCTAACATCAGGGTCTTACCTCACATCCACTACACTTCATTCATGCACACCATGGATTCGGACTCAGTCGAGCAGTGAACCACGCGGTGAACGACGTCGCAGAAAAGCTGGCCCTACCGGCCCGCTGGCTGGTCGTGGCGGGCATCGCCTATACCTTGGCGACCAGCGTGCTGTATTTCCTCTCGTCACCGACCACCGGCGTGCAACAGGGCCAGGTGAACCGTCAGCCCGCCGTCACCCGCGCCGCGCCTGATCTCAACGCGATCCTGGCGGGCAATCTTTTCGGCGCCGCCGATCAGGCCCCGCAAGAGCCGGTGGATCAGCCGGCGGTGGTGACCCGTCTGCCGCTGGAGCTGCTGGCGGTGTACGAGGCCGATGATCCGGAAGACTCCGCCGCCACCATCGCCGAGAAGGGCCGGCAGGGCATCAACTACGACGTCGGCGACGAAGTACCGGGAAACGCGACCCTGGTGGAAGTGCACCACAACTACGTGGTGCTGCGCCGTGCCGGCAGTCGGGAGACCCTGAATTTCCCGCAGCCGGGGGAGAACCTCGCCTACCGAACCCCGTCCGGACCCACCGATGCCGACGGCGTCGACCAGTCGTTTCCGGACGTGATGGAAGACTACCCCCCCGACGAGCAGGCCACGGACGACCCGTATTCGGCCGCCGAGCCGGGCACGCAGATGCAAGACCCCAACCTGCAGAATCTGGTCGACGAGTACCGCCAGCAACTGGACCAGAACCCGTCCCAGGCACTCGACGAGCTCGGTGTCCAGCCGGTCGCCGAGGGGGCGGCCGAAGGCTACCGGATCGGTGACCTTGCCCGGTCACCCTACCTCAGTCAAACTGGCCTGCAGCCGGGTGACGTCGTTCTTTCGGTCAATGGCCGGCCTGTCGGCGATCTCAAGTCCGACCGGCAGGAACTGGACAACGTGCTGGCCCAGGGCTCGGCCCGCTTGGAAGTACAGAGGGGGAACCGGCGGTTCTTCGTGACGGCATCGCTCAAGTGATGGCTCATTCGACAACCGCTTCTCCGCAACAATAATGATGAGAACGAGCATCCGCACCCTGGCCGCCGTCATCGTCGGTGTCTTCCTCACCTGCGCCCCGCCGGCGCCGCGGGCACAGCAACAGCCGCCCTCCGCGCAAGCGCAGCCTTCCCGGCCGTCGTCGCCCCAGGACCAGACCTGGAAGATCAACATCAAGAACGCCGACCTGAACGAGTTCATCGCTCAGGTGGCGGAGATCACCGGCAAGACCTTCGTGGTGGACCCGCGCATCAAAGGCAACGTCACCGTGATCTCCAGCGAGCCCATGGACAAGGACGCCGTCTACCAGCTCTTCCTGTCGGTGCTGCGCGTCCACAACTGGACAGCGGTCGCTTCCGGCGGAATCATCCGTATCGAGCAGACCGCCACGGCAAAGCAGAGCCCGGGACCCACCGGCGATCTGGAAAAGCTGCCGCCCGAGGAGATCGTCACCCGCGTCATCTCCGCCCAGAACGTGGACTCCTCGGAGCTCGTGAAGATACTTCGCCCGTTGATTCCCCAGTACGGTCACATCGCGGCGGTGGCGAAGCCCAACGTCGTCATCGTCAGCGACCATGCCGACAACATCGAGCGGCTGATACGCCTCATCAAGCAGATCGACGTCGCCGACGATCGCGAGGTGGTCATGGTGCCGCTCAAGCACGCGTTCGTCAGCAACGTCGTGACGATGCTGCAGCAGGTGGCGCCCGATCAGATCGGCAAAGGCTCCCAGGGGCCGCAGAGCGTGCAGCTCATCGCCAATGAGCGGAACAATTCGCTGGTGGTGCGGGGCTCGCCCCTCCCGGTCGCTCAGATCCTGAAGCTGGTCGATAAGCTGGATCAGCCGGCCACGGCCACCGGGTCCACCCAGGTGATCTACCTGCGGTATGCCGACGCCACCAAGGTAGCGGAGCTGCTGCAGGGCATGGTGAAGGAAGCGGCCGCCGGAGGCGGCGCGCAGCAGCAGGGCGGCGGCGGCGCCGGGGCCGGCGGCAGCTCGGCCGGGCCCACCATCAAGGCCGACGAGAGTCTGAACGCCATCGTCGTGCGCGCCGATCCGTCCGTCATGAACGACATCCAGTCGATTCTCGATCAGCTCGACATCCGCCGCACGCAGGTGCTGATCGAGGCCGCCATCGTCGAGGTGACCATCACCGACAATTCCAGCATCGGCATAGAGATGGCCGGCGCCGATCAGAGCGGCAAGACCGTGCCGCTGTTCAGCACCACCCTGGATGGCGTGATCTCCAGCCTGCTCGGCAATCTGGTCGGCAGCGACGGCAGCGTGGACGTGCTGAGTGCGCTGGCCAACGTCTCTACCCCGACCCTGGCTGCCGCCAAGATCAACGTCAACGACATCTCGTTCGGCGCGGTCGTGCAGGCGCTGGCCACCAACTCCAACGCCAACCTGCTGTCCACCCCGAGCATTCTCACCCTCGACAATCAGGAGGCGAAGATCGTCGTCGGCAACGAGGTGCCGTTCCGCACGGGCACGTTCACCACCGACACCACGGGCGCCAACAACCCCTTCACGACGATACAGCGGGAAGACGTGGGCCTGCAGCTCACGGTGACGCCGCACATCCACGACGGCAAGTCGGTGCGACTCGACGTGGCCCAGGACGTCACCAACGTCATCGACGCGCCCATCAGCAGCAGCGCCTTCTCCGACGTGGTGACGTCCAAACGCTCCATCGAAACGACCATTCTCGCCGATGACCGGCAGACCATCGTGCTGGGCGGCCTGATCCGCGACAACATCAACGACACGATGAAGAAGGTTCCGCTGCTCGGCGACGTGCCGCTGGTGGGGCGTCTGTTCCGATCGACCAGCAAGAAGCACGAGAAGCTGAACCTGCTGGTATTCCTGCGCCCCACCGTGATCCGCAACGCCAAGGACGCCAAGCAGGTGACCGACCGCAAGTACAATGACGTCTGGGAGGTAGAAATCCAGTCGCGCGGCGGGATGGCAAAGCCGGAAGACCTGCTGCGCGGTCGCAACTTCACACCGGAGACGCCATGATCCGCCCATGGATCGGCTGAAGCGTCTTCTCTATCGACTCAACCGGCGCCTGATCGGCGCCATCATCCAGCCCCGCAAGGCGGGCATGACCGCCGAAGCCCTGCTGTCCTGTACCCCGCCACCATGTGAGGCCGCGCCGGCAGCCGGCGCGCCGGGAAGCGGCGGCACGGTTGCGTCCCCGCCGCTGCTGTACGCCCTGGAGACCCGCTCGCTCTCCGACCTGATCGTGGTCGACCTGGTTGCCGAGGAGTTGGGCCTGCCGAGCCCGCTCCAGCCCATCGAGGTCGATGGCATCGGCGAGCGCCGGCGCTTTTTCTTTCTGAACCGAGCCTCCCATGGCTGGTTCCGGCCCAACACCATGGCCAGCTACTCCCGCCGCATGGTGGCGCTGCTCGACACGGTGGCCGAGCAAGGCCCGCTTGCGGGCACCCTGGTGCCGGTCGGCGTGTACTGGGGGCGTGCGCCCAACCGGGAACGCTCGCTGCTGCGCGCCTTGCTGTCGGAAAACTGGGCGGTGACCTCGCGGCTGAAACGGCTGGTGAACCTGTTTCTCTCACGCAAGGACATCGTCGTGCACTTCGGCCGGCCGCTGCAGCTGGCCGATCTCACCGGCGGCGACGCCGAGCGGGTGCGCCGACGGACGGCGCGGCTGTTGCGGGTACGGCTGCGTCAGGCCCGGGTGGCCACCATGGGCCCTGACCTGTCCCATCAGCGCACCTTGGCACGGCGAATTCTACGCAGCCGCAGCGTACGCGCGATCATAGACGCCGACGAGGATCCGCGGGCCAGAGCCAAGCTCGAGAAACGCGCCCGCGCCTATGCCGGCGAGATCGCCTCGAATCTCTCCTACCCGGCCCTCCGGGTGATCGATCGGGTACTGCGCTGGTTCTGGAACCGCATCTACCGGGGGGTGACTCTGCACGGCACGGAACGGCTGACGGCATTGGCCGGTGACCACACCCTGGTCTACGTTCCGTCTCACCGAAGCCATCTGGATTATCTGCTGCTGTCCTATCTGCTTTTCCAGCAGGGCCTGATGGTTCCCCACATCGCCGCCGGTGACAATCTCAACCTGCCCATTCTAGGCAGCATCCTGCGCCGTGGCGGCGCCTTCTTCATGCGCCGCAGCTTCCGGGACGATGCGCTGTATGCTGCGGTGTTCGCCGAATACCTCTACCAGGTCTACCGGCGCGGCCACAGCGTGGAGTTCTTCCCCGAGGGCGGACGCACGCGCACGGGCAGGCTGCTGCCCCCTCGGCTGGGCCTGTTGAAGATGACCATCGAGCACCAGCAGCGAGGGGTGCCGAAGCCCCTGGCGCTGGTGCCCGTGTATCTGGGCTACGAAAAGCTGGTGGAGGCCGGCAGCTACTTGAACGAGCTCAAGGGTGCGGAAAAGAAACGCGAGTCCCTGGGTGACATCCTCCGGAGCCTCAAGCTCATCCGCCAGAACTTCGGCGCGGTTGACGTCAAAATCGGCGAGCCGCTGATGCTGGGGGACTGGCTGGCGGCAACGGGGCCGATTACCGGCGATACCGGGGCGATCGCCGAGCGGCTCGGCCGCGAGGTGATGAACCGCATCAACGCCGCGGCGGCGCTCAACGCCATCAACCTGGTGGCGCTGGTGACCCTGTGTATGCCGCGGCTCGCCATCGAAGAGCGCACCTTGCTCGCCCAGCTGGACTGCTATCTGGAGCTGCTGCGCCGGGACGCCGACCGCCACGACTACCTCATTCCCGACGCTTCCGCAGCCGCCCTGGTGTCGCGGGTGGAGTCTCTCGGCATGCTCACCCGGGAATCGCTGCCGCAGGGGGAGGTGCTCGGCCACGACGCTTTCACAGCGGTGCTGATGACCTGGTACCGGAACAACGTGGTCCATGTGCTGGCATTGCCATCGTTCATCGCGTGCCTGGTACGCAACCGCCGGCGGCCGGCGCACCTCGAGGTGGTCAAGCGGATGGCGGCCGCCGTGTTCCCGTACATCGCCGACGAGTTGCAGACAGCGGAGACGGCCGAGGCCGTGGAGCGCTGGCTGGGTCACATGGTGGCCGTGGGGCTGCTGGTCCGTTCCGCGGACGACGGGTTTGCGCCGCCGCCGGTGCAGAGCCCGCAGCACTACCAGCTCCGACTGCTGGCGCGCCTCATCATGCCGACCTTGGAGCGCCTCTACATCGTCGTTGGTCTGCTCCACCAGGCCGGTCGGCGGGCGCACACACGCCAGTCTCTGCAGGAGCACAGCCGGCGCGTCGCGCAGACCATGGCGAGGCTCTACGGCCTGAACGCCCCGGAGTTTTTCGACGAGCGCCTGTTCCACCGTTTCGTCGACGCGTTGATCGCCAGCGGCGTGGTCACCGAGACGCCCGACCGGGAGCTGGTGTGGACGCCGATTGTCGAGGACGTTTTGAAGGCATCCGAGGGCGTCATCGACCCGGACTTCCGCTATGCGGTGCTGCAGGAAGCCGCCGCGTCCGCGCGATAAACATCGTATCGAACGGTCCGGCCGACGATCTGCCAGTCGGGAGGCGCCACCACAGGGTCCTTGCGCCGGCGCTTCAGCACGACACGGTGGTGAGCGTGAGCCGCAGCGGCCGAGAGCCACGCGGAGATCGGTCGTGGATCCGGCTCGGCGAGGGCAGCCAGCCACTGCATCCGTTTGCCGGGCAACGCGCCTTTGCGGCGCTCGGGAAACATCGGGTCCAGGTACACCACGTCCCAGCCCCCTTCGCAAACGGCCGCGTAGCCGTCGTCCCACGCGGCACTCCACGCCGGTGATACGGCTGCGCTGGACCAGATCCGCCTGGAGAGCCGCAATGGCCGGCTCGCGCTCGACCAGGGTGACCCGACAGCCGCGGGCGGCGAGCGTAAGCGCGTCCACCCCCCAACCTGCCATGGCATCGAGCACCCTGGGACCGGAGCGGGCCGCACACGCCCTTGCCAGCTCGCTGCCCTCGGCACCGCGGCGCAGGAGCTCTGCTTCGGAGATCCAGATCCCGCCGCCGCCCGGTCCGCCGCGCAGCTCCAGATGGTCGTCAGACGCCCACAGGTAGAAGCCGTCGTGAGCCGTCGGCGGGCGCTCCCGCTCGGCCAGCAGGAAACGTGTCCGCCACGGCTCGGCCAGCCGCCGCGCGGCCGGGTGGTAGTACAGATGCCTGACGCGCCCAACGCTGTCGCTCATGGCCTGCTGCCCCTCAGTGACGCCGCGGACGCCACGGAGAATCGCCGGAGACGTACAGCGGCAGCGCCGCTTCGGCGGGCACGCTTTCCTGCCGCTCGAGCATGGCGAGCGCGAGCCTGCCGACGACGGCTGCGGTGACCCGCACCGCATCCAGAAACCGCATCGACCCCGGCCACCAGGGCGGACGATCGCCGGCACCGACCCATCGTTCACGTTCTGCCGGGCCCTGTGCCGACCCGACGGCCTTCGCCAACTCGGCGGGCACCGCCGTGCCCTGGTGCAGCCGGTCGTCCAGCCAGACGGCCGGATGTCCCTCCGCCATCGTGAAGCCGGCAACGTAGTAGGCGTCGCGCCGGGAACGGGTCACGGTAACGAGCCCAGCCGCATCCGCCGGCCAGTCCGGGTGCGCCAGCGCAGCGGCCGCCAGCGCCCGCGACGACGGCACGGGCACCACGGGAGCATCGCTGGCGAAGGCGACGCCCTGAGCCACCGCCGCAGCAATCCGCACTCCCGTGAACGAACCCGGTCCGGCGCCAAACGCGACCGCGTCGAACCGTCGCCCGCCGATCCCGGCCGCCGTCGTCAACGCGTCCAGCCTTTCGAGCACCACCCGGTTGTGCAGCCGCTCGACGTTGTGTGTATCCTCGAACCAGCGGCCGGACACGTGAATGGCCAGTGAGCAAAGCGGTCCGGACGTTTCCACGGCTAACAGCGTCGGCATGAGCGTATGGTAGCGGAGCCGATCCGCGGCTCACACTGGTCGTGGTCCCCACCCACAGCGGAGCCCCCATGGAGAACGCCGGCGCCTGGTCCGAATCACGGCTCGATCTCGACGACGCGCTCGCCGCGATCCTCGCCGACACCCGACCGGTAGATCAGGTCGGAGCAGGTCGACGTGCCTGCGGCGCTCGGCAGGGTGCTGGCAGAGGCGGTAACGGCGCCGATCAGCCTGCCACCGTTCGCGGCCTCGGCCATGGACGGTTATGCGGTGCGCTCAAGCGATCTGCAGGGCGACCCGCCCCATCGCCTGTCGTTGACCGGCACCACCTACGCCGGCCGGCCCTCGAGCGGTCCCACGCCGGCCGGCGGCTGCGTTCGAATCTTCACCGGTGGCGCGGTACCCGACGACCTCGACACGGTCGTGATCCAGGAGAATTGCCGCATCGACGGCGACACGGTGTGGGTGGACGTGACGGCCTCCGCAGGCGACAACGTCCGCCCGCGCGGTCACGACGTCGCGGCGGGCACCGACATCCTCGAGGCCGGCCGCCGCCTCAGCGAATTCCATGTGGGCTGGCTCGCCGCCTGCGGCATCACCCGGGTAGGAGTGCGCGAGCGGCCGGTGGTCGGCATATTCTCGACCGGCGACGAGCTCGTGGACGCGATGGCTCCCGGTGGGCAGGCACTCGGGCCGGGGCAGATCTTCGACTCTAACCGACTGACCTTGAGGCTCCTGCTCGACCGTCTGCCGGTGCGGGTGCGCGATTTCGGCATCGTGCCGGACGATCGAGCGCGGATCCGCGCAGTGCTGGAAGAGGCCGATGGCAGCTGCCAGGCCATCATCACCAGCGGCGGCGTGTCGGTAGGCGATGCAGACTGGGTCAAGGACGTAGTCGAGGAGATCGGCGATCTCAAGCTCTGGAAGCTCAATTTGAAGCCCGGAAAGCCGCTCGCTTACGGGCGCCTGGGTCGGGCGGCGTTCTTCGGCCTGCCAGGCAATCCGGTGTCGACGATCGTCACCGCAATCATGCTCGCCATCCCCGCAATCGAACGGCTATGTGGCAGCCAGCCGCAGCCGCCGATTCCAGTTCCCGCCGTGCTACGCGGCTTCCTCCGCCACCAGCGCGGGCGCGAGGAGTTCCAGCGCGGCACGCTGCGCCAGGTTGCGGGGCATCTGGAAGTCTCGGTCACCGGAGATCAAAGCTCCAACCGCCTGGCGAGTTTCGCCGCGGCCAACTGTCTGATCCGGATACCGAAAGACTGCGGCGATCTGCACCACGGCAGCGTCGTCGCCACCCTCCCCTTCCGGGGAGTCATCTAGCGCCGCTCGATCAGCCTTCGCCGTTTCCCGCAGCGGCCTTACGCGCGCGCGAACCGGTGCGGGCTTTGCGGGTCGTCGCCTTCGCCCTGACACGCTCTTTGGCTGCGTGCCGCCGTTCCAGCCGATCGATCGCCTGCTTCGCCGTCGCCGCACGCCGTTTGTGCCGGCGCGCTTCGGACTTGCGCAATGCCTCCAGCTTTCTGGATCTGAACTGCTCGACCGCCTTTTCCAGCTTCACCTCGAGTTGCATGTCCGAGGTCAAGTTCGCCGTCATCAGCCGATCTTCCACCGCCTGCACGCGCTGCGCCAGCCGTGCCTCGGCCTGCGCTACGCGCAGACCCTCACGGGACTTCCCGACGTCTGCGGCGCGCATCAGCGACCCGCTCGCCAATGCGCTTCACCTGAACACGCGCGCGGCGCGCGGCGCTCTTGTCCACCAGCTTGCCGCTCGACGCCGCTTTCCTGCGCGCCGCCCGGGCGACCTGTTGGGCCGCCGTCAGCGCCTTGCGCTCCGCGGCGAGCTTCACGTCCGACTCTCTGGCAACCAGATTCGCCTTGGCAACGGCAGGCACGGCGATCAGCACCGTAGCGGACGCGCGTCCGGCCGGCGAGGCCCGCCGGCCGGACGTTCGTGCGCCGCCGGACCTGATCTTACGTCGTCCCGGCGGCGTCTTTTCCGCGCCTGCTCCGCGGCGGACTGTCGCCGCCGACCGCTTCAGCGCGGTTCGGCGGGCGATGGCCCGCCTAGCTGGAGACTTTTTTTTTGCGGGGGCCCTCCTGCCAGCGCCCGCCTTTTTTCTGGCAGGCGCTTTCTTCCGGGCCGGCGACTTCTTCCTGCCGGGGGCCTTCTTCTTCGCCGACGCCTTCTTTCTGCCGGGGGCTTTTTTCCTGGCCGGAGCTTTCTTCTTCGCGGGAGCCTTCTTCCGCGCCGGAGACTTCTTCTTCGTCGGCGCTTTCTTTTTCGCGGGGGCTTTTTTCTTAGCGGGGGCCTTCTTCTTCGCCGGCGCTTTTTTCTTGGCTGGGGCTTTTTTCTTGGCGGGGGCTTTTTTCTTTGCGGGCGCTTTCTTCTTCGCCGCCGCCTTCTTTTTGGCCGGCGCCTTCCTGGTGGCGGCCCGAGTCACGGATGCACGTTTGGCGGCCGCTTTGGCCGGACGCTTACGCGCGGCGGGTTTGCGGGCCGCCGTCGACTTCTTCGCCGCGGACTTCCTGGCCGTAGACTTTCTGGCCGGGGCCTTCCTTCCCGCCGCCTTCTTCTTCGCCGGCGACTTTTTCTTCGCCGGCGCTTTTTTCTTCGCCGGCGCCCGCTTGGCAGCCGCCTTCTTCGCCGGGGCTTTCTTCACAGTGGTGCGTTTCGCTACGGCGCGTTTGGTTGCCGCCTTCTTTGCAACGCCCCGCTTGGGTGCAGCCTTCTTCGCGCCCGCTTTGCGAGCCGTTGCCTTGCGAGCCGCCGTTTTCTTCGCAGCGGGCTTCTTCACGGATGTCTTCCTGGCAGCGGGCTTCCTGGCCGCCGACTTCCTGGCGGATGATTTCGCTGCGGTCTTAGCATTGGGCATAAAGAATCTCCTTGGATCTCTTTGCTGTCTCCGTTGGCCGCTTCGAACTTCTGATCACAGCCAGCGATTTCCGTATCGATTCGCCTTTATTGTTACCTGCTCGCGAGTACTGCTCTCGTTCGTTGGCTTCGTTCGTTTACTTCGTTACCGCCGACTACCATCGCGATTGTTCGGCTTGCTTCGTCGCAGTCGGAAGACCGCTTCTGCACCTTCCTCCAGTTCGAAAGACTGTTGCTGCATCCGCTTCCGATTCCCTTCGCTCCCTTCGAGTTCGCACTTCCAACCGGGCTACGTTCATGTCCTCGTTCGTGACCTCGTACACGCACGTCCTCTTTCGCGCTGTCTCAACGATAGACCATCGAAACGAAACTGCAATTGGAAGTTTCGCCGCATCATACTGACAAGAAAAGAAAATATCACTAGGTCAAACGCTGTGCGCGTCACCGGTCGCGAAGTGACTCGACGATATCCTTCTGCACTTCCGCGACCTCTCCCGTTCCGTCTATCGCGACGAATGTCAGATCAGATCGCTCGGCTTTGCGCCGGTAGAAATCCACCAGTGGATGCGTCTGGCGGTGATAAACGGCAAGACGTTCACGCACGGTTTCTTCCTTGTCGTCGTCCCGTTGAATCAACGGCTCTCCGGATTCGTCATCCTTGCCCTTTTCCCGCGGCGGATTGAATTCCACGTGGTAGACGCGGCCGGACGCCGAATGCACGCGGCGTCCACTGAGCCGCCTGACGATTTCCTCGTCCGGCGCGCGTATTTCCACCACGGCGTCGATGACCACATCGGCATCATCGAGCGCCTGGGCCTGAGGAATCGTTCTGGGGAATCCGTCGAAAAGAAACCCGCCGGCGCAGTCGGGTTGCGCGATGCGATCCTTTATGAGCTCGATCATGATGTCGTCGGACACCAGAGCCCCGGAGTCCATGACCGCCTTCACTTTCAATCCCAGATCGCTCCCGGCGCTGACCGCAGAGCGCAGCATGTCGCCGGTAGAGATCTGCGGTATGCGAAACTCCTCACAGATGAACTGCGCCTGTGTTCCCTTTCCGGCGCCCGGCGGTCCAAGCAAGATGATTCTCATGATTGTCTCCTGTGGTGGGTCGTTTCTGAGGTGAGTGTACGATCGGATGGAGGTGATCGAGTGGCTGCGGCCTGCCCTGGCGGGATGAGCGGCCTTACGGTGCGTCCACGGCGCTGGCCTCGAACACGCCGTCGAGATGCTCGAGCCTGTCGACGAGTATCGCCAGTTCCCGCAGCGTGCCGATGCGGATGTCGAGACGGAGGGTCGCGTCGCCGGTCTGCTGATCGACGCGCCCCGTGTTGCCGAGCAGTGAGAGACCGAGGCCGCTCAGCACCTGAGTCACATCACGCAGCAGACCGTGCCGGTCCTGCGCGCGCATCTTGACGGTGCGGGTCCTGCGGTCGGGACCGCCGGTTTCCGGCAGCAGTTCGAGCTGCAGCTCGAACTCCGTCTGCGGATGAAGGGCATCGACGGCGTCGAGCGTCTGGCACTCACCGGCGCCCACCGCTCGACACAAGGATGCTTCGTCGGCGAAGCCAAGCGTTCTCGCTGCTTCCTGCCAGCGCAAGGCGGAGGGCTCTCGGAAGCCGAGCCGGCCCAGCAGACGCGTCAGCCGCGCCGCGCCCTCACGTTCGTTGTCCGCGGGGTCGCGGGAACGGAACCAGTCCTGGATCTTGTCCCTGGCACGGCCGGTTCGAACGTACCCCAGATGCGCGTCGAGCCACGCGCGTTCCGGCGCGGAGTCTTCTGCCGTAAGTATCTCCACCCGCTGGCCGGTCTCGAGAACCGTGTTCAGCGGCCGCGGCGCACCCTCCACGAGCGCGCCCCGGCAGCGGTGCCCGATCTCCGTGTGTACCCGATAAGCGAAATCCACCGGTGTGGCTCCCGCGGCCAGATCGAGCACGTGGCCTTGCGGAGTGGATACGAAGATGCGTTCGCTGCGAAAGAGCTGTCGGAGCTCTTCTCCGATATCGCGTGAGGCGCTGCGCTCCACGTCGTCTCGCCACTCCACAACCTGACGCAACCAATTCATCTTCTCCGAGTAGGGACGGTCTTCGATCTCACCGTTCTTGTACGACCAATGGGCGCAGACGCCGAGCTCGGCCTGCTCGTGCATCTCCGTGGTCCTGATCTGGACCTCCAGGGTTCGTCCGTCGGGGCCCAGCACGGCAGTGTGGATGGAGCGGTAACCGTTCTCTTTGGGTGTCGCGATGTAGTCGTCGAACTCGCTGGGCACGTGGCGCCACTGGGTGTGAATCACTCCGAGGGCGGCGTAGCATTGGGCAATGTCGGCAACCACCACGCGCACCGCGCGAACGTCATAGACCTCTCCGAAGGCCACGTTCTTGGCGCGCATCTTCCGCCAGATGCTGTAGATGTGCTTGGCTCGGCCGTGCACGGTCGCTTCGATTCCGCGGGCACGCAGGCGCGTCTCGAGGTCGCTCGCGATGAACGCGATCTGCCGCTCACGTTCTTCGCGCCGGCCGTCGAGCTGACGGGCAATGGCCATGTAGATGTCCGGCGCCAGATAGCGCAAGGCCAGGTCCTCCAGCTCCCACTTGAGTTGCCAGATGCCGAGGCGATTGGCCAGGGGCGCGAATACCAGGTGAGCTTCCCGGGCGATGCGCTGCTTGCGGGCCTCATCGTCGTGCTTGGCGGCCCGCAACGCCACGACCCGCTCCGACAGCTTCAGAACCGCGACCCGTGCGTCGTCGATCATGGCGATGAGCATGCGGCGAACGTTGTCCGCCTGGTCTCGCCGCTCGCTGGTCTGCAGCCGGGTGTTGCTCATCTCGAGGAGGCTGGTGGTCGCCATACGCAGCACTTCATCCAGCAGGTGTCCGGCGTCGGTACCGAGCCGTTCCGTTGCCTGGGTCAATAGCGCACCGTCGACCCGCACCGGTCGGTAGGCCAGCGCCGCAACCACCGATGCAGTATCCAGGTGCAGCTCGCCCACGAGCTCTGCAAGCTGCATACCGCTTTCCAGGTACTCCTCGGCGCGCGGCCCCAGCTCCCGAACGAAGCGGCACGCTTCGGCCAGGGCCGAGGCGTCCAGCTCGCCGTGGCGGCGAACGAGATCGGCTATCCATCGGTCGGCGTCGACCCGGCCGTCAGCTGCGCGGACGACGTCCTGGCGGACCTTAACCACGACCGCTCACGGCTGGCACGCGTACGTCGCTCATGCGTCGGCGGAACAGGCCGAGCGCTTCCACGTGGGCAGTGTGCGGAAACATGTCGAACATACCCGCTTCCTCGAGTTCGAACCCTCCCTCGCGCAGGATCGCGGCATCGCTGGCGAAGGTGCGCGGATTGCACGATACGTAAACGATACGCTCGAGCCGCGGATCGCCGATCCAGCGCGACAAGTTCGGGCCGGCCCCCGATCGCGGCGGATCCAGCAGCAGATACTCCGCTGCCGGCAGCTCGGGACAGCGCGCATCATACAGGTCCGCCGGGGCAAACTCAGCCCAGCGGGACAGGCCGTTGAGGGCGGCGTTGTGCCGTGCCCGCGCCACCGCCCCTTCGGAAGCTTCCAGGCCCAGCACCCGAACTCCCTGCCGTGCCAGCGCCAGCGAAAAGTTGCCGATACCGCAGAACAGATCGACCACCACGGCACCGCGACGCGGCGCCAGCGCGAGCGCGGCGGACCGCACCAGAGCGCGATTGATCCACGGGTTGACCTGAGTGAAGTCCATGGGCAGAAACTGGAAACACAATCCGAACTCCGGGTTGGTGTAGGAGAGATAGGTCGGCTCGGCGACGAGCGGCGCCACGGTCTCGTAACCGCCTGGCTGAAGATACACGCGCATGCCGGTGCGGCGGCCAAAATCGCCGAGCAACGCCTCGTCGCCGGGCTCGAGCGGTGTCAGATGGCGTACCACGACGGCGAACTCGCAATCTCCGGCAGCCAGCTCCACTTGGGGAATCCGCCCCGGCTCGGACAGCCGCGCGATGGTGTCCTTGAGCGCGGGCAGCATGCGCGCGAACGGCAGAGCCAGGGTCTTGCAGTCGTCCATCCTTGCGACGCGGCTGCTGAAACCTTCACGGAACCCGGCCAGCACGCCTCCGCCCACCGCACGCACGCCCAACCGAGCCTTATAGCGGTAGTGGAATTGCGGTCCGCTCACCGGCACCCTGAATCTCATCGGCTGCACACCCGCGGCGTCCAGGGCGGCGCGAAGTCGTTGCTCCTTGTGTGCGAGCTGAACGGCATAGTCCACGTGTTGCAGCGAACAGCCGCCGCAACGGGGATAGGCGTCACAGGCCGGCGTTCGCCGCCAGGCGGATGGGCGCTCCGGCGTTTGCGCTTCGCCGCGCCACACCCCGGCACGGCGCTTCAGCACCCGTACGTTCACTTCCTCACCGGGCAGGGCGTTGCGGGCGACCACCGTGCGCGCTTCCACCTCCCCTTCACCAAGGCCCTGGTCGTTCAAGGTGTCGATGTGGACCCGCACTTCGCGCGGGACACGGCGCGCCACTCAGGCTCGCTCCCGCCTCAGCAGGCGCCGGCTCGACAGCGGCCGATCGCCGAGCAGCGGACGCAACGCCGCGCGGAAGATTTTCCGTGCGGCCACGCGCGTCTCACGCGCATCGTAGCGGTCCGCCGCGATGTCGGTGAGCACCCGACCCGGATAGCCTCTGCCCTCGGAGGATGTCACCAGAAAGCCGAACTCGTGGTGCAGCTCGTAGCGGGAGTCGGCTCGGATCGGCTCACCGCTGCCGGCTTCGGTGAGAAAGTCGAGGCCGTAGCCGAGCTCCTCCAGCAGCCGCCGCTCGAACACGCGCAACACTGCATCCATGCGCATATCACCCAGCTCGAGGCGCTGCAGAGTCCAGCTCGCGGCGTCGAACAGGTGCGGCGCGTCCTCGTGCTCGGGCAGCAGTCGGCTGATGAGCTCGGCCACGTAGAAGCCTGCGGCCAATGCATTGCCGGTGAGCCAGGCGTGACGGGAAAGCTCGGAGCCAGTGAGTGTGTAGAGGCTGCCGCGCCCGCTCCAGCTCACCCGCACCTGGTTGAACGGCTGCAGCACGTTGCCCCGCCGGCTGCTCCGCACGCCTCGCGCCACCACCGCCAGCCTTCCGTGGCCAGCCGTCAGCAGGCTGACGATAGCGCTGGACTCTCGATACGGTCTGGCGTGTAACACCAGGGCTCGTTCACCGCTGACCCGGGTCATAGCCCACCCTGCGCAGACCGGCCGCGCTGTTGCTCCAGCCCGGACGCACCTTCACCCACAGCCGCAGCATCACCCGCTTGCCCAGCAGCGTCTCGATGTCGTGGCGCGCCTCCGCACCCATGAGCTTGAGCTTGTCGCCTCCCTGGCCGATGACGATCCGCTTCTGCCCGGGACGCTCGACGACGATGTCGGCTGCGATATCGACCATCCGCTCCGACTCCACGTAGGACTCGATCACCACGGCCACGTGATGGGGCACTTCGTCACCGAGCCGGCGCATGAGCTTCTCGCGGACGATCTCGGAAACCAGAAAGCGCTCCGACTGGTCGGTGACCTGATCGTCGGCGAACAGATGCGGTTGCTCGGGAAGACGCGCGAAGACCGCTTGCCGGAGCGCGTCGAGCCCCTCCGCCTTCTGTGCCGATACCGGAAAGATCTCCTCGAAACCCCGCTTCTCCATCTGCGCCATGGCAGGCAGCAGCGATTCCTTGCGGCGCATCAGATCGACTTTGTTCAGTGCCACGAATCGCGGTACCCGGTGGGTCTCCAGACACTCCAGCACCCTCTGATCGTCCGCGAGCCAATGATCCCGGTCGACCACCATGACGATGAGGTCCACGTCGGCCAGCACCGCCATGGCAGCCCGGACCATCTGCCGATTCATCTCGCGGCGGGCGTGGTCGTGAATGCCCGGCGTGTCCACGTACACCGCCTGATTGGGGCCCTCGGTGTCCACGCCCAGCAGCACGTGCCGGGTGGTCTGGGGTTTGCGCGACGTGATGGAGAGCTTGAAGCGCAACAGATGATTCAGCAACGTGGACTTGCCGACGTTTGGTCTGCCGGTCAGCGCCACATAGCCGCAGCGTTGCAGCGGCTCAGACAAGCGGACTCACCTGTTCCAGCATCAACGCCGCAGCCCGCTTCTCTGCAGCGCGGCGGCTGCGTCCTTCGGCCGTCACTCTGAGGTCGAACGCTGCCACCCGGCAGCTCACCGTGAACAGGCGGGCGTGGGCGGACCCGGCCGTCGAATCGATGGCGTACTCCGGAAGATCGACGTTGGCGCCCTGCAGCAGCTCCTGCAGACGGGTCTTGGCGTCCTTGAGCGAATCCGGATCGAGGTCACGCATGCGCGACTCGAGCAGTCCGATGGTCACAGCGCGCGCGGCCTCGACGCCGCCGTCGAGATGCACCGCGCCGATCACCGCCTCCAGCGCGTCCGCCAGGATCGAGTCCAGCCTGTGGCCGCCGCTTCGCCGCACGCCCACCGCCAGGCGAAGGTGATCGCCCAGCCCGAGCTCTTTGGCGACCGCCGCAAGCGTCTCCTTGCGCACCAGGCTGGCGCGAAGCAGCGACATGGTGTCTTCGTGGGCGTCAGGCTGCTGCCGATACAGCTCCTCTGCAACCACGTACCCGAGCACCGCGTCGCCGAGAAACTCCAGCCGTTCGTTGTGCGACCTGGCAAAGCTCTTGTGGGTCAGCGCCTGGGCCAGCAGCGCCGGCTCCTGGAAGCTGTGGCCCAACGCAGATTCGAGCCGGGCGTCCGGCGCCCGGGCGGGACTAGTATTGGTATCGTTTCTGGAAGGTGAGGACGACATCAATGTTGAAGAACAGGTGTTCGCGCTGCTCGTAGTTCAGTTCCAGTGCCGTGCCTTCACGGCTGCGGTCGAGCTCGATGATATCGCGTATGTCGAATCCCCGCAGGTTGTTGATGGAAAAACGCTTCTTCAGCAGGTCGTCGAGGCTGGTCCGGCTCATGGTGCGGACCTGGTTGGCGGGCAGGTCCTCCAGCACCGATTGAATGGTGTAATAGTCGATGTAGAAGGGGGCGAGCTTCAGCACCAACGTAACAGCGCTGACGATCAGAATGATCACCAGCAGCATCCCCATCGCGGAGAGTCCGTGCTGGCGACGCCACGCCGACATGACCGAGTGCCTCATCGCTGGCTCCTCTGGAGTAGAACGCTCGAATCCTGACGATCCTACCCTTAGTCTAGCCAGCGATTGCGTGAGAAGGTTGGCATCGCCAAGCCTGGGTCCTTATGAACCCATATGGCAACTGCCTTGCCTACGATGTGGTCTTCGGCCGCAAAGCCCCACGCCCGGCTGTCCTCGCTGAGGCCGCGGTTGTCTCCCATCATGAAGTAGGAATGGGGCGGCACCACCCACTCCCCCGGCTGGTCGGGGAACCTGGGATAGCGGTAGATGGAGTGCGGCTTGCCGTACGGCGCGCCGGGATGATCGCCGGGGAGCGATTCGAAGTACGCGCGCACGGGTACGCTGGCATTGATGGCTTCCACGTAGGATTCGAACTCCCGCTGGAGCTCGTAGCTCGCCCGCTCGCCATTGATGTAGAGCACCTTGTTCTCGTAGCGCAGGTGGTCGCCCGGCAGCCCGATGACCCGTTTGATGAAATAGCGGGGATCGTGAGGCGGGATGAACACCATGATGTCGCCCCGTTTAGGCTCACCGATGTCGACGATTCTGGTCCCGAGAACCGGCAGCCGCAGCCCGTAGGCATATTTGTTCACGAGGATGAAGTCACCCACGTGCAGGGTCGGAACCATCGACTCCGACGGTATCTGATAGGGCTCCGCCAGAAAACTGCGGATCAGCAGCACCACCAGCAGCACCGGGAAGAACGAGCGCGCGTATTCCACCAGCTTCGGCTCGGCGAGCACGCGATCGAGCTCGTCGCCTCGAGTGCCGCTCTGCTCCAGGGCGCGCGCCGCCCGCACCCGGCGAGGCCGCAGCACCAGCGCGTCGAACAGCCACACAGCGCCCGAGATCAGCACCGCCCAGGTCAGCACCAGGGGAAAATCGATGTCCACTACCGATCCACCTTGAGCGCCGCCAGGAACGCCTCCTGTGGAATCTCCACACGGCCGAGTTGTTTCATCCGCTTCTTCCCTGCCTTCTGCTTTTCCAGCAGCTTTTTCTTCCGGGTCACGTCTCCGCCATAGCACTTGGCGGTCACGTTCTTGCGCAGCGCCTTGACGGTGGAACGGGCGATGACCTGCCCGCCGATGGCGGCCTGAATGGCGACGTCGAACATCTGCCGGGGAATCAGCTGCTTCATCTTTTCCGCGAGCTGACGGCCGCGGCCGTGGGCATGGTCGCGATGTACGATGCCGGCGAGAGCGTCCACCCGCTCACCGTTGATGAGGATGTCCAGCTTCACCAGGTCGGCCTTCTGGAAACGGACGAAAGTGTAGTCCATGGAGGCGAAGCCGCGGCTCACCGACTTCAGCCGGTCGAAGAAGTCCATGACCACCTCGTTCATGGGCATCTCCCACACCATGGAGACCTGTCCGCCCGTGTACAGCATGCTCTTCTGAACACCACGCCGCTCCACGCACAGGCTCATGACGTTGCCCACGTAGTCCTGAGGCACGAGGATGCTCACCTCGACGATGGGCTCGCGGATCTCCAGGTAGTTCTGGGGAAGCTGCGCCGGGTTGTCGACGTAGTGCGTGCTGCCGTCGGCGCGCTCGACCTCGAACACCACCGTGGGCGCAGAGGTGATGAGATCCAGATCGTATTCCCGCTCCAGCCGTTCCTGGACGATCTCCATGTGGAGCATGCCGAGGAACCCGCAGCGGAAACCGAAACCCAGCGCCTCGGACGTCTCCGGCTCGTAGAACAGCGAGGCGTCGTTCAAGGTGAGCTTCTCGAGTGCCTCGCGGAATCCCTCGAAGTCCTCCGAGTTCACCGGAAACAGACCCGCGAACACCTGCGGCTTGACTCGAGTGAAGCCGGGAAGCTGAGGCACGTCCTGATGGGCGGCGAGGACGATGGTGTCACCCACCGGCGCACCGCGGATGTCCTTGATGCCGGCGATCACGTACCCCACCTCGCCGGCAGCCAGCGACGGCCGGACCGTCGGCTTGGGCGTGAACGCGCCCACGTCGTCGACGGTGTGGGTGCGGCCGAGCGACTTGATCACGATTTTGTCGCCCTTCCGAATCTCCCCCTGCACCACGCGGACCAGCGACACGATGCCCAGGTAGTTGTCGAACCAGGAGTCGATGATCAGTGCCTGCAGCGGCGCCGTGCGGTCGCCTCGGGGCGGCGGAATGCGTGTCACCAGCCGCTCGAGCAGTTGCGGCACTCCCTCGCCGGTCTTGGCGCTCACGCAGATCACGTCGTCCGTGGACAGACCGATGATCTCTTCGATTTCCCGGGCCACCCGCTCGGGCTCCGCCTGAGGCAGATCGATCTTGTTCAGCACCGGCAGCACCTCGAGCCCCTGCTCGATGGCGGTGTAGCAGTTCGCCACCGACTGGGCTTCCACGCCTTGCGCCGCGTCGACCACCAGCAGCGCGCCCTTCACAGGCCGCCAGCGATCGGGACACCTCATAGCTGAAGTCCACGTGCCCCGGGGTGTCGATGAAATTGAGCTGATACGTGCGCTGGTCCCGCGCCTGATAGCTCAGGGTGACGCTGTGCGCCTTGATGGTGATGCCGCGCTCGCGCTCGAGGTCCATGGAATCCAGCACCTGCTCCGCCATCTCGCGGTCGGCCAGGCCGCCGCAGAGCTGGATCAGGCGGTCGGCCAGGGTCGACTTGCCGTGATCGATGTGGGCGATGATGGAGAAATTGCGTATCTGGTCGATGTCAGCAGGCACGACTTCACGGTCCCGGGCGCGGTTTCGTGTTACAAATTCCGATGCAGCTTGGATCGACGCGCCCAGCGCGCGGCGCGAGTCTATCACATCGGGAATGCGGCGTTTTCGGCAGGCGCAGCGATGCCGGTCGGCTACTCCGGGATACGCAGCGCCAGGAACGTGGGCACCTGCCCGCGGTTGATCAGCACCGGTACCGAGCGCCCGCCGGCCAGCCCCTCGACGATGCTGCGGAAGGCATCCGGATCGCTCACTTCCTGGTTGTCGAGGCGCGTGATCACGTCCCCCGCGCGGATGCCGGCGTCCGCCGCGGCGCCGGTGGATTCCACCACCCGCACGCCGCCGCTGACGCCCAGCCGCTCGGCCGTTTCCGGCTCCAGCGGTGCCACCTGGAGCCCGATGCGGGAATGCGGTGAGCCGCTGGACTGCGACGCGTCCTCACCTTCGCCTCGCTCGGGCAGCTCACCGATGATGACGTTGACGGTCTTCTCCTTGCCGCCGCGAACCACCCGGAGCTTCGCCGTGCTGCCCGCGGCTGGCGCGGCCCACCACGTGGGGCAGATCGGACGAGAAGTCGATGTCCGTGTCATTGAAGCGGGTGATGATGTCGCCGGACTTGAGCCCCGCCGTATCGGCCGGGCTGCCCTCCATGACCTGGGTCACCAGGGCGCCCTGCGGACGCGACAGCCCGAAGCTCTCGGCCAGCTCCCGGTTCACCTCCTGGATCAGCACGCCGAGCCAGCCACGCGAGACGTGGCCGAACTCCTCGAGCTGCCTGACGACGTCCATGGCCATGTCGATGGGAATGGCGAAGGACACCCCCATGAATCCGCCCGAGTTGCTGTAGATCTGCGAGTTGATGCCGACGACCTCGCCTTTCAGGTTGAACAGCGGCCCACCGGAGTTGCCCGGATTGATGGCCACGTCGGTCTGGATGTAGGGCACGTAGTTCTCGTTGCGCTCGTCGGGCAGGCTGCGGCCCTTGGCGCTGACGATGCCGGCGGTGACGGAGTAGTCGAACCCGAACGGCGAGCCGATGGCGAGCACCCATTCGCCCACCTCGAGCCGGTCCGACTTGCCGACCTTCACGGTGGGAAGGTTCTTCGGCGTCGACCTTCAGCAGCGCCAGGTCGGAGCGCGGGATCCGCGCCGACCAGGGTCGCGTTCATCTCCCGCCGATCGTTGAACCGCACGATGATCTCGTCGGCATCCTCCACCACGTGATTGTTGGTCAGGATATAGCCGTCCTGAGCCGATGATGAATCCCGAGCCGAGCGAACGCGGCGGCACGAAGGGTGGCTGCGGCGTCTGGTCGTGATCGTCGTCCGGCGGGAAGAAACGCCGGAAAAAGTCTTCCAGCTCCTCGTTCCGCGAGTCGAATCCCTTGCCGTCGCGGTGCTGGACGGTGCTGATGTTCACCACGGCAGGGGCGTTGCTCTTCACCAGGCCGGTGAAGTCGGGCAGCTCGGCCGCCCACGCTGCCGACCACAGGCCCAGCCCGCTCAGCACCAGCATCACGCTCCGACACCACCCGCATCTGTCTCATGAATCCTTCCTTTGGCGGCCGGCCCGCAACTTCAGGGCATCCAGCAGAGCGTCGCCGCGCCGGGCAACCGCCACGGTCGCCAGCGCCAGACAGCCGAGCCCGGCGAGCGCCCCGACGAGGTCGACAGTGCTCGCGCCGAGCTAACGGCCACGAGCTCGCCCAGCCAGGCTCCGGCAACCAGCGCTGCCAGCGGCACGCCGAACAGCATGCATGCCACCCGCGTCAGCGCACCCGCTGTACGCTGAGGGTGAAGATGTCGCCTTGGTCGATCCCGGTGATCGCCGGGGCGCAGAACGCTCGGACGAGCCAGGTTACCGGAATCTGCCGGGGACTGCCCGACCAGCGCCGCAACCGCCGGGGCAGCCCGCGCAACCGCCGGCGAATCGTACAACGGCTTCACCCTCCCACTCCACCACCCGTCCGTGGCGCTCCAGGCTGGCGGACGCAGGGGATAGCGCAGGCGCCACCTGGCCTTATCGGCCGGACGACGCCGTGCCGTCGGTGGAGGAGTCTTCCTCGCGGGGAGAGACCGACCGCGCGATGCGCTGAGCCGTGGGTGTCGGAATCTCGCCCACCAGGGTCACCAGGTATGGGCGGCCCTTCCTGCCCTTGATCATGTGGGTCACGGCGACGGTGGCGCCGTTGCGTGACACCATCGAAGCCGCACCGTTGTCCGGCATATCCTCGACGAACACCGAGAAAGCCGCAAGACCGTCCGAATACATCATCGTGTTGACCGACTTCAGCGAGCTCGGCGCCCGACGGATGTCTGCGGCCGCCATGCGGAACCCGTCCGGCAGCCAGCTCGCCTGCCACGGCACGTCTTCCTGAGACACCGGCTCCGGCTTTTTGGTGGCCAGGGTGAGATGGCTGACCAGAGAACCGTCCTTCTCGTCCGGCTCGAGCAGGGCCGGATCCACGTCGTCGCCGAAATCGATCTGGTTGAACTGGAAGATCTCCAGGCGGTTGCCCATCGCCGTCCACGAGCTCGGAGCGCAGCAACAGCCGGGTCTTCTTGTCGAGCCAGAGACGATAGCCGTAGCGGTTGTCGTCGCGGGGCGTCACCGCGAGGCGCATGGCCATGCGGTCGGCCACCCGGTCCTCGCCGAAGAACGACAACCCGTAGTTCTCCGAGATGCGATCGTAGCGGCGCACGAACGCGCGGGCGAACGGGCCGGACGGGATGCTTTCCTCCAGCTCGAGCAGGGCGTCACCCGGCATGACGATGCAGGAGACTTCGTCCCCCCGCCGGATGATCTCCCGAGGGCGCGCCGTTCAGGTGCACCAGGCGCTCTCGCTGCTGACCATCCACCACCATGTGGACGACCCGGAGGCTCGCCAGGTCCTGGCCGCTGTAGTAGCTGAAGATGCCGTCGTAGGAAAGCTCGCTGAAGGCCCGGTTCATGTCGTCGAGCCATTGCCGGGGCGTCTCGTCCGCGCGGGCGGCCGGCGCGCACAGCGCCACCGCCCACGCCATGCCAACGAGGGCACCGCGGCAGCGGGAAATGGGCTCATGGCGCCTCGTAGGCGGCGAGCTTGACAAACGACATCACGCCGCCCTGATTGAGTGCCTGCTGCTGGGTGTGGTGAAGCATGTATGCCTGGGCCCGCTGAACGTCGGATGCCGACACCCGCGAGCCCAGATGGACCTGCTGATCGGTGACGTCGGGCACCGCGGCCGCCGGCGCCGGCGGGCCCGACCACCAGCGGCCTGTTGCCGGTGTCGGCCACCTGCGGGCCGCTCGCTGCAGCCGCCGCCCCACATGCTGCTGAAGCCGAGCACCACGGCGAAGGCGACGGAAGCCGCCACGGCCAGCGCCGTATAGCGGCCGAGCCGCGACGTGCGCCACGGCGCCCGCGGGTGTCGCCTGATCGGCGATCGGCATCGTCCAGGATCGCTCCCATGTCATCCGGAGCCAGCGTCGAGCGCTTGCCAGATGCGCTCGCGCAGGGCGTCGGGTACGTGGATCGGCTCGCCACGCAGTGCGCTGCCGATCAGGTGATAGCGATCCCACAGAGACCGCAGCTCGGCGTCACGGCCAAGCTCGTCGAGCACTCTTCTCAGCTCGAATGCGTCTGCCTCGTCGTCCATGGCGGCGGACAGCGACTGCCTCAGCTTTTCGGTCATGGCCCGTTACCTCTCTGACTGCGCTCGATCGCCGCACCGCGTCGATGCGGTACCGGCGCGTCGCGGCACGAACGTTACTCGCACACGCGCAGTCTGCAATTCCCTGTTCCCCGGCCCGATCCGCCACAGCGCAGGATCGCAGCCAGTCGCCTAGTAGGTCCTGTATTCCCGCGGGAAGTTCCCGCGATTTCTCCCGCGAATCTGACAGCCGTCATGAACGGTCGAACGCCGCGCGCCGCGGTAACGGCCGAGCTTTCTGACCTGCCGTTGCAACGCGCTCATGGAATGTGTCCGACACCCTCACAACGCCCCTCAACGTTGTCGGTCCAGCAGTGGCGAGATGCGCTTGTCGATGGCTTCGCGGGCCCGGAATATCCGCGACCGGACGGTACCGACCGGACACTCCATGATCTCGGCGATCTGCTCGTACGTTAGACCGTCGAATTCTCGCAGAGTTACGGCGCTGCGCAAATCGTCGGGCAGATCCGCGATGGCGGCATCGATCTCGGCCGAGAGCTGATCCCTGGCAGCTCGGCCTCGGGATTCTCGAGATCCCGGAGGGCGTCCGCGCCATCGAAATGCTCAGCGTCTTCCACCTCCACGTCGACCCCCGGCGGCCGCCGGCTGCGGGCGACGATGTGGTTCTTGGCGGTGTTGATGGCGATGCGATAGAGCCAGGTGTAGAACGCGCTCTCGCCGCGGAACCTGGGCAGCGCCCTGAAGGCCTTGATGAAGGCTTCCTGAACCACGTCCTGGACGTCCTCCGAATCGCGCAGGTAGCGTCCGACCAGATTGACGATCTTGTGCTGATAACGGCTGAACAGCAGATCGAACGCCCGCCGGTCACCGTCTCTGAACCCTGCGCACCAGCTCCTTGTCGGTCTGTTTGGCCACCCGCTCCTTCGCTGCTTCCGGGCTGGCCTGATATTCTGCCGACAACCTCATGCTTATACTAGAAACCTCCCGGTACGTTCGCCCACTCGGAGCAGCCTCGACGCAACCATGACTCAGACCCAGCGCTTTTCCACGGACATCCTCATCATCGGCGGAGGGGCCGCCGGGCTCGCCGCGGCGCTGCACCTCGCCGACCATGCCCGGGTCACCGTGATCTGCAAGGGCGACGTCGAGTCCGCCTCGTCCACCTGGGCCCAGGGCGGAATCGCCGCCGTCACCGACCCGGAAGACAGCATCGAGGCCCACATCCAGGACACCCTCACCGCCGGGGCCGGATTGTGCGATACCGGCATCGTCCGGTTCACGGTGGAAAACGCACGCCGCCACCATCGACGAGCTGGTTCGCTGGGGAGTTACCTTCGACACCGAGAACAACCACTTTCATCTGACCCGCGAAGGCGGCCACTCGTTCCGTCGGATCCTCCACGTAGCGGACGCTACCGGGCGAGCCATCATCGATATTCTGACCAGCCGGGTCCTGGACCATCCGCGCATCGAGCTGTTGCGCGACCGGGTCGCCATCGACCTGATCAACCTCTCGAAGTTCGGACGCCACGCCAACCGCTGTGCCGGTGCCTACGTGCTGAACCGCTCCACCGGCCACGTGGAGGTGTTCCAGTCACGATTCGTGGTGCTCGCCACCGGTGGGGCCAGCAAGGTCTACCTGTACACCTCGAATCCCGACAGCTCCACCGGCGACGGCATCGCCATGGCGTGGCGGGCCGGCTGCCGCATCGCCAACATGGAGTTCAACCAGTTCCACCCTACGTGCCTCTACCACCCTCACGCCAAGTCGTTCCTGATCTCGGAGGCGGTGCGCGGCGAAGGCGGCATTCTGCTGCTCCCGGACGGCGATCGGTTCATGCGGCGATTCGATTCGCGGCTCGAGCTGGCGCCCCGGGACGTGGTAGCGCGGGCCATCGACCACGAGATGAAGCGCACGGGCGCCGACTGCGTGTATCTGGACATCAGCCATCGGCCCCGCAGCTTCATCGAGTCCCACTTCCCCACCATCGCGCGGCGCTGCCTGGATTTCGGCATCGACATGAGCCTGGAACCCATACCCGTGGTCCCCGCCGCCCACTATACCTGCGGCGGTGTGCTGGTGGACCAGGATGGCCGCACCGACGTGCCCGGCCTCTACGCCATCGGCGAGGCGAGCTGCACCGGCCTGCACGGCGCCAACCGGCTGGCGAGCAACTCGCTACTGGAATGCCTGGTCTTCGCCCGATCCGCCAGCCGCCACATCCTCGGCAGCCTCGACGCGCCGTTCCCGGACGTCACGGTGCCCCAGTGGGACGAAAGTCAGGTCACCGATTCGGACGAGGATGTGGTGATCGCCCACAACTGGGAAGAGCTCAGACGCTTCATGTGGGACTACGTCGGCATCGTCCGCACCGACAAACGTCTGCAGCGGGCCCAGCGGCGGCTGGACCTGCTCAAGCAGGAGATCCACGACTACTACAGCCACTACCGGGTCACCAACGATCTGATCGAGCTCCGCAACCTGGTCCACGTGGCTGAGCTGATCGTCCGCTCAGCGCTGTCCCGCCAGGAAAGCCGCGGCCTGCACTACAACCTGGACCACCCGGACACCCTACCCCGCTCCGAGGACACGATTCTGTTCCCCGGCCACTCCGACCGTCTGGACGTCCTCCAACCCGCAGCCAGTTAGCCTTTCCCGGCGGGGGGCCGCCTGTGGGAGCGGCCTGTGGGAGCGGCCTCCCGGCCGCGATTGCCTGCAAGCCTGTGGGAGCGGCCTCCCGGCCGCGATTGCCTGCAAGCCTGTGGGAGCGGCCTCCCGGCCGCGATTGCCTGCAAGCCTGTGGGAGCGGCCTCCCGGCCGCGATTGCCTGCAGCCTGTGGGAGCGGCCTCCCGGCCGCGATCTCCACACCGCGACCGGCGGCGGCGCAACCCCTCATCCCCCCGGCAAATGTGGCCTTCACCTCCCGCCGCAGCCGAGCCAGGTCCTCGGCACGGATCTCGTCGTGAAAGATCTCGACGGCCGGCAGACCGCGCAGGGCGATGCAGGTGCGCCAGGGGCCGAGCCGGGCCCGCCGGACCCGCGACACGTCCACCTGCCAGCAACCTGAAGGGCGCACATCGGCCGGCCCGCCGGGCCGCCGCAGCCAGCACCAGACCACCACCGGCACCGACCCGGGAATGCCGAACCAGGCCCATCCGGCGATCAGCACCGGCACCGCCGTCAGGACGTGTCGCAGGGTCCGGAGCCGCCCGGACATACGCTCGAAGGTGAGGACCCTGTCATTCTCGTCCGGCGCGCCGGATCTCGGCGACGATGGCGGCGAGCTCCGGGTCGTCGGGCGCTGCGCGGGCCCGGATCCACTCGTAGATGTCCCAGTCGTCATGCTCGAGAAGCCTTCCGTAGCACTGCCTTTCCCGGTCCGTGAGGCTGCCGAGCCGGGTCGCCACGTAGGGCGCCAGCGCCAGCTCCAGCTCCAGCATGCCGCGCCGGCTGCGCCACTCGAGCCGTCTGCAGGCGTCTCCTGTTTCCGCGTCGTCGTACGTCATGCCAGGGTGTGTACAATGGTGGCCGCAAGCGAGCGGTGCATTGTACAGCCATGATCGACGACCAGTGGCAGCAATATCTGGACCTGGCGGCGGCCGCCCCGGATGCCCCGCCCCCGGGCCTCGCCTGGCTGCCGGACCTTGCGGTCGTGCGATTCGCCGGCAGCAACGCCAGGGACTTCCTGCAGGGCTATCTGACCTCCGATACCACGCGGCTCAGCCAGGGCACGCTTGGCTCCCACAGCCCTGTGCAACCTGAAGGGGCGGGTGGTAACCAATGGCTGGTGCGCACCGGACGGCGACCAGGACGTGCTGCTGGTGCTCCACGCCACCCTGGTGGACACCCTGGCCGGGTTTCCTCAAGCCCTACCTCATGTTTTCCCGCAACACGTCGCTCGTGGACCTGCGGGGCGAGGTGCTCGTGCTCGGCAGCCTGGACCTGGCGGACTGCCGGCGGGCTCGAACTGGACGACCGTCGCCGGCTTTTCCTCGCCGACTCTCTGGACAGCGCCCGCAGCCTCTGGGAGCGACACCCGCACGTGGCGGGGGAGACCTGGCTCGCCTCCCTGGCCGCCGACGGCATTCCGCTGGTCAGCGCCGCGGTGACCGGTGAATTCCTTCCGCAGATGCTGAACCTCGACGCGCTGGACGCCGTCGACTTCCGCAAAGGCTGCTACCTCGGCCAGGAAGTGGTGGCGCGGGCTCAGCATCGCGGCCGGGTGAAGCGGCGGCTGGCCCGGCTGACGTGGCGAGGCGCGGCAGCACCAGAGCCTGGTGCCGACGTCACCGATGACGCCGGCAAACCCCAGGGCGTCGTGGTGCAGAGCGCCCGCCACGGCGATGGCGGCGGTCTGGCGCTGGCCGTGTTACGCACGGACCCGCCCCCGGCGCTGCGCCAGGGCGAGACGGTGCTCACCACCGGCCCGTGACAACGCAAAGACGCTCCATGACCCGGGTTGCCCTCATTACCCACGCCTCGGGCTACGTCGGTCCGGCCCTGGCACGTATTCTCGCCGAACGCGGGCACGCCCTGGTGCTGCACGGCCAACCTGGACATGGTGTTCCACGCGCTCCAGGCGTCGCTGCCGCCCATGATCGAAGCCGGCAGTGGCCAGATCGTGGTGTTCACCAGCGCCACCGGCGCACGGCCGGAGCCCCAGGTCTCCCTGTACGGCTCGACCCGGGCCGGCGCCAACGCGCTGGTGCGGGCGGTGGGGCTGGAATACGCGCCGTTCGGCGTGAGCGTCAACGCCGTCGGCAGCAACTTCATGGATTTCCCGGGATTCATCCGCGCCAACCGAGCCGAGGATCCGGAGCGGCGGCGCAAGCTGGAAAGCCGAGTCCCGGCGCGGCGCCTCGGCACCACGGAAGAACTGGCCGCGTTCACGGCCGTCCTGCTGGACGGCAGCTCGCGGTTTCAGACCGGGCAGTTCTTCTCCTACAGCGGCGGCTGGAGCACCTGACCCCCGGCCCGGCGCGCTACTCCCGCAGCGATGGCTGGAACAGCCACTGGATGCTGGAGAAGTCCAGCCGCCCCGAGTCGTTCACCCGCTGGTGCAGCCGATAGAGGTTCCTGGCGAGAGCGCCCAGCGGCACCGAGCATGACGAGGCCTCCGCGGTCTCCATGGCGAGACCCAGATCCTTGGCCATGAGGTCCACCAGAAATCCCCCCTGATAGCCGCGGGAGGCTGGCACGCCTGCCATGACCCCTGGGTAGGGGTTGTAGACGTTGAGGGACCAGTTGCCGCCCGACGACTGCTTCATGATCTCGGAAAGGACGGCCGGATCGAGGCCGTTGTTGACGCCCAGCGCCAGGGCTTCGGCCGTGCCCGCCATGTGCACCGCGAGCAGCATGTTGTTGCAGATCTTGGCGGTCTGTCCGGCGCCGCTGACGCCGGCGTGAAAGACGTTCCTGCCCATGACGTCGAGCACCGGACGGGCACGCTCCACCGACTGGGAATCGCCGCCGACCATGAACGTGAGCGTACCCGCTTCGGCGCCCGCCGTGCCGCCGGATACGGGCGCGTCCAGCATGGGGATGCCCCGTTCGTGCGCGGCACTCGCCACGGCGCGGGCGGTTTCCGGATCGATGGTGCTGCAATCGATCAGCAGGGTCGTTTCCCCTGCAGCGGCGAGGATGCCGTCGTCACCGAGATACAGCCCGCGCACGTGCCGTCCTGCCGGGAGCATGCTGATGAACACCTCCACGTCGCGGACGCAGGCGGCGGCACTGGTCTGCGCGTGCGCGCCGTCCACGGACTTCACCAGATCGTCCACCAGATCGAATACTTTCACCTCGTGGCCCGCGGCGACGAGGTTGCGTGCCATGGGCCCGCCCATGTTGCCGAGCCCAACGAATCCGATTCGGGTCATGACGTTTCCTCCAGGTCTGCCAGTGGATTCGCCGGCCACGGCGGCTCGAAATGCTCGGCCACGTACTCCGCAGGCAGCGAATCGATGCCGGGGTAGCGCCAGCTCGGCGCATTGTCCTTGTCGATGATCAGCGCACGCACGCCTTCGGCGAAATCCGGGTGATTGGCGCAATGGGTGGCAATCACCATCTCCAGCCGGAAGCTGTCGGCGAGGGTGATGGATCGTGCGCGCCGGAGCTGCTCGACGATGATACCCACCGAGGTCGGGCAGCCGCGATCCATGGTGGCAATGCCGTTGTCGATCCAGTCGCTGCGGCCGGACAGGCTCCGTACCCGCTCGACGACCGCCGGCAGCGTTCCCTCGACACGCACGTCCGAAGCGACGTCACCGACCCGGGGTGCCGGCAGCGCCGGAACCTTCAGCTCGGCCAGGCCACGGTGCACTGCGCGGTGGTCTTCGTCCGTCCTGCCCTGCCACGGAAGGGTCTCGAGCAGATCACGGACCTCGGCACGCGCCGCCGCGGCGACGGCGTGGGTGGCGACGCCCACAGCGAGCGCGTCGGCGCCGTTCATGTGAGCGCCGGTGAGCGCCAGGAAGGTTGCGAGATGCTCCGGCATGCGGTGCAGCAACCAGGTGGCGCCGGCATCGGGAAACAGCCCGATGGTCACTTCAGGCATGGCGATCCGCGACGACTCGGTGACGATCCGGTAGCGGGCACCGGAGAAAACACCGAGACCGCCGCCCATCACCACGCCCTGGCCGATGCTGATCACCGGCTTGGCAAACGTGTGCAGCCGATAGTCGAGCCGGTATTCCTGCTCGAAGAAGCGGAACGGGTAGTCGTCCACCGCTTTGTCCGCCCGGTGGTTCTTCACCATGGCGCGGTAGAGGGCCTGAATGTCACCGCCCGCGCTGAACGCCCGCTCGCCCGCCCCGGTGATCAGCACAGCCGCCACCGCATCGTCGGCCTCCCAGCGGGCGAGCGCCGGCAGAAAAATTTCGATCATGGGCAGGCTCAGCGCATTGAGCGTCGCCTCGGACGAAAGCCTCGCCTCTGCCAGCACGTGCCCCGACCGGGTCGCGTGCTCGAACAGCAGCAGCGGCGCCGCAGGATCGTTGACCGGAGCCGTCATCCGTTTACCCAGGCGGGCTTGCGTTTCTCCAGGAACGCGTTGACGCCCTCACCTTGATCGCGGGTGTCGAACAGCTTCACGAACGACTCGCGCTCACTGGCGTATGCCGCGGCGATGTTGCCGCTGCGAGCGCGCTGGATGAGATTCTTGCAGGCGGCCACGGCCGGCGGGCTCTGCCGGCCCACGTTCTCGGCCAGGGCGAGGGCCCGCTCAAGGGCGCCGCCGGATTCCACCACCTCCTCCACCAGACCGATGGAGAGCGCGGTGTCCGCGTTCACCCGTTCGCCGCACAGGATCATGCGCTTGGCCCAGCCCTCCCCCACGACCCACGACAGATTCTGGGTGCCGCCGCCGCAGGGCAACAGCCCCACCCCCGCCTCCGGTAACGCCATCTGCGCGTGCGACTCGGCGATGCGCACATCACATGCGAGCGCACACTCGAGGCCACCACCCATGGCATAGCCGTTGATGGCCGCGATGGAAACGCCGCGGAAGCCGGCCAGCGCCTCGAAGGCGGCGCCGAACGCCGCGGACATGGTGGCCGCCACAGCCTTGTCGCCGCCGGCGAAGAGCTTGAGATCGGCGCCGGCGGAAAAAAACTTCTCTCCCGAGCCGGTGACCACCAGCGCGTAGACGTCGCGATCGGCGTTGCACTGGGCCACCAGGTTCTCGAGGCCGCCGAGGTTCTCCTGATCCCAGGTGTTCGCCGGAGGGGTGTTCAAGGTGATCAGCACGGTGTGCCCGCGCTGCTCCGCCAGAAGCTTCTCGGTGGGCGATCCGACCATGACCTGGAGACTCCGTACAACGATGGGCCGACGATACTGACATATCTGCGCATCGGTCACTACCCGGGGCCGATGTGTTGGTGTGGGAGCGGCCTCTTCGGCCTCTGTGGGAGCGACCTCCCGGTCGCGACGGCTTCGGCCTCTGTGGGAGCGACCTCCCGGTCGCGACGGCTTCGGCCTCTGTGGGAGCGACCTCTGGTCGCGATTCGGGCGAGTCTGAAGAATCGCGACCGGGAGGTCGCTTTCATCAAACACGGTCGCGCTCCAGGACATTGCGACTCGGGCGCCCAGCGCAGAGTCGAGCGCCCCGAGTTCGTTCCGCGACTGCGGCGCGACCGTGTAGAGCTGAGGGCTCCCACACACAATGCCGTGCCTCAGGTAACGTCGAACCAGTCGATGGGGGCGACGCCGCGGGCCTCGAGGTAGGCGTTGGCCTTGGAGAAATGACGGCTGCCGAAAAATCCCCGGTGCGCCGAGAGCGGCGACGGGTGCGGCGCGCTGAGCACCAGGTGCCGGGAGCGGTCGATGCTCGCGCCCTTCTTCTGTGCGTAGCTGCCCCACAGCAGGAACACCAGGTGCTGCCGTTCCCGGCACAACACGTCCACCACCCGGTCGGTGAAGGTTTCCCATCCCCGCTCCCGGTGGGAGCCGGCACGGCCATGCTCCACGGTCAGCACCGCGTTCAGCAGCAGCACGCCCTGCCGCGCCCACGGCTCGAGACATCCGCGCGTGCCGTCGAGGCGGCGGGCGGGCGTGCCGAGGTCGTCGTTGATCTCCTTGAAGATGTTCACCAGGGACGGCGGCTGCGGCACCCCCGGCAGCACCGAGAAGCAAAGGCCATGGGCCTGGTTCGGGCCGTGGTACGGATCCTGGCCGATGATCACCACCTTCACGGCGGACAGCGGGCACAGGTCCAGCGCCGCGAAGATGTCGTCGTTCTTCGGGTAAACGACCCGGCGTCCACGCTTCTGCTCGAGCAGAAATGTCCGCAGCTTCGCCATGTACGGCGTGTCGAATTCCTCGGCCAGCGCCGCTTTCCAGGAATCCTCCAGGCGCACGCGGTTGGCAGCCGAACGTTCAGCCATCTCTCGGCCGGAGCAGCGGAAACAGCAGCACGTCGCGAATCGACGGCGAGTCGGTGAGCAGCATGATCAGACGATCGATGCCGATGCCCTCCCCCGCGGTGGGCGGCAGCGCGTACTCCAGGGCGCGGACGTAGTCCTCGTCGTAGTGCATGGCCTCCAGGTCACCGCCGCTGCGCTGCAGCGCCTGAGCCTTGAATCGCTCCGCCTGGTCCTCGGGATCGTTCAGCTCCGAAAAACCGTTGGCAATCTCGCGGCCGGCGATGAACAGCTCGAACCGGTCCGTCACATGGGGGTCATGGTCGTGACGGCGCGACAGCGGCGACACCTCGGCGGGATAGTGGGTGATGAATGTGGGCTGCTGCAGGTGATGCTCGACGAACTGGTCGAACACCTCGGTCTGCAGTCGCCCGAGCCCCCAATCCTGCTCTACCGGCTTGCCGGCGTACGCCAGCAGCTCGGCCAGCCTTTCGGCGTTCTGCACACCGTCGTGGTCGAGGCTCGTGAAGCGAACGATCGACTCGGCCATGGTCATGCGCTCGGCCAGCTTACCGAAGGAAAGCTGCTGGCCCTGATACTGAATCTCGTCGCTCCCCAACACCTCGTGGGCCAGCTCCCGGATCAGATCCTGGGTGAGCGTGACGAGGTCGTCGAAGTCCGCATAGGCCCAGTAGAACTCCAGCATGGTGAATTCGGGGTTGTGCCGGGTGTCGATGCCTTCGTTGCGGAAGTTGCGGTTGATCTCGAACACCCGCTCGAAGCCGCCAACGGTCAGCCGTTTGAGGTAGAGCTCGGGCGCCACCCGGAGGTACAGCTCCATGTCGAGAGTATTGTGATGCGTGACGAACGGGCGGGCCGTGGCGCCGCCGGGGATCGGCTGCATCATGGGCGTCTCCACCTCCATGAAGCCGCGCGTATCGAAGAACCGGCGGATGTGGCTGACGATCCGCGAGCGCACCTCGAACACCCGCCGGGATTCAGGATTCATGATGAGATCGAGATAGCGCTGGCGGTACTTCACCTCGGTGTCGGCCAAACCGTGAAACTTCTCCGGCAGCGGGCGCAGATCCTTCGACAGCAGCTCGATGTGCGAAGCCTGCACCGACAGCTCGCCCTTGTTGGTGCGCATCATGGTGCCGCGCACGCCGACGATGTCGCCGATGTCCCACAGGTCGTTGAACGCGGCGTAGGCGTCCTCCCCCAGATCGTCACGGCGCAAGTAGCACTGTATCTGCCCGCTCGCGTCCTGCAGGGTGATGAAGCTGGCCTTGCCCATGACCCGGCGCAACATCACCCTGCCCGCCACTGCCGCGTGCACGCTGTCATGCTCGAGCGCCGCCTTGTCGAGATCGCGGTAGCGCTCGTGGAGCTCGGCAGCCATGGCCGTGCGGCGGAAGTCGTTGGGATAGGCCCGGCCCGTCTCACGCCAGCGAGCCAGCTTCTCCCGCCGTACCCGCATGATGTCGTTGTCGTCGGTCATAGCCCCGCCTTAAGGCTCGCTTCGATGAACTCGTCGAGATCGCCGTCCAGCACGTTGCCGGGATCGGATCGCTCGACACTGGTGCGCAGATCCTTGATACGCGACTGATCGAGCACGTAGGAGCGGATCTGGCTGCCCCAGCCGATGTCCGCCTTGGCATCCTCGATGGCCTGCATCGCGCTCTGGCGCTTCCGCATCTCCAGCTCGTAGAGCTTGGCCCGGAGCTGCTTCCACGCCTTGTCGCGGTTCTGGTGCTGGGAGCGCTCGCTCTGGCACTGCACTACCACGTTGGTGGGCAGGTGGGTGAGCCTGACGGCGGAATCGGTACGGTTGACGTGCTGACCGCCGGCGCCGCTGGCGCGGTAGGTGTCGGTGCGCACGTCCGCCGGATTGATCTCGATCTCGATGTCGTCCTCGATCTGCGGCGACACGAACACCGAAGCGAACGACGTGTGCCGCCGATTGCCGGAATCGAACGGTGACTTGCGGACCAGTCGGTGCACGCCGGTCTCGGTGCGCAGCCAGCCGAACGCGTGATCACCGGAGACTTCCACCGTGGCACTCTTGATGCCCGCCACCTCCCCGGGCGACGCCTCGATGAGCTCAGCGCCGAAGCCGTGCTTCTCGCACCAGCGCAGATACATGCGCAGCAGCATCTCCGCCCAGTCCTGGGCCTCCGTGCCGCCGGAACCGGCCTGAATCTCCAGGTACGCGTTCGCCGTATCCGACTCGCCCTGGAACATGCGCCGGAACTCCAGGGTGGACAGCTCGGCCTCGAGCGCATCGAGCTCGGACTCCACGTCGTCCAGGGCTTCACGATCTGCTTCCGCGGCGGCCAGCTCCGCCAGCTCGTCCAGGTCGCCGAGACTTCCGCCGACCCGTCCGAGGCCCTGCACCACACCCTCGAGGGCCGCCCGCTCCTGATTCAGCGAGCGGGCGCGATCCTGGTCCTCCCAGACCTTGGGATCGGCCAGCTCGAGCTCGACCTCTTCGAGGCGCTGAGCCTTGCCGTCGTAGTCAAAGATACCCCCTGAGCGCCGACTCCCGCTCCGTCATCTCGCGCAGGCGTTCCCGAATGGATGTGATCTCTGCCATGGCTTTCCTGCTCGCACCATCTGGAAAAACGCGGCAGTTTATGTCAACGGAAACAGATGCTCCACCACGAGCTGCACCGTGGGCAGATCGCCGTAGTCGTTTGCCGCCAGCCGGTAAGCAGCCTGAAGGCGGCTCACGCCCTCGAGCGGCTGCTGGCGGAAGGCAATGGCATCCACGAGCCGGCGCCCATGGCGAACCACCAGCTTCAGGTGTTGCTCGCCCACCACGCGCTGGCTCACCAGCTCGAACTCGCCGTGGAACAGCGGCTCTGGAAACCCCTGGCCCCAGGGACCGCCCTGGGCGAGGCTCCGGGCGGTTTCCAGGCACAGATCCTCCGGTTCCAGCGAACCGTCCGTCTCCAGGGTCCAGCTCAGCGCCTCGGCGGGCAGGCGTTCGGCCACCGCGGCATCGAACGCCTTGGCGAACCGCGGGTAGTGCACGCGCTTGATGGAGACACCGGCCGCCATGGCATGACCGCCGAACCGGGTGAGCATGCCAGGGTAGCGGGCGGCGATGGCATCGAGCACGTCGCGCACGTGGAGCTCCGGCACCGACCGGGCGGATCCTTTGAGCTCGTCCGGCGCCAGGTCACCGGCATCGGCGAAAGCAATCACCGGCCGGTTGATCTTCTCGCGGAGCCGCCCGGCGACGATGCCGATGATGCCCTGGTGCCAGCCCGCCTCGTACACGCAGACACCGAACCGCTCGCCATCATCCGGATCGTGTCCCGCGGTGCGGGCGGCGACGATGAGCTGGGCCTCCCGGACCATCTCCTCCTCCAGCGCCCGGCGGGCACGGTTCAGCTCGTCGAGCGCACGAGCCAGACGCCGGGCCTCGTCCGGATCCTCGGCGAGCAGGCAGCGGATGCCGAGGGACATGTCGTCCAGCCGTCCCGCGGCGTTCAGCCTCGGGCCCAGCGCGAACCCGAGATCCTGAGCCGTCAGCCGGTGAAGCGGCCGTCCCGCCACCTCGGCCAGCGCGCGGATGCCCGGCCGGCATCGGCCGGTGCGCATGCGGGCCACGCCCTGGTGCACCAGGATCCGGTTGTTGGCATCCAGCGACACCACGTCCGCCACCGTGCCGAGCGCCACCAGATCGAGCCAGTCGGCCAGATTCGGCTCTGTGCGGTTGTCGAACCAGCCTTCGGCGCGAAGCTTGGCCCGCACCGCGCCGAGCACGTAGTAGATGACGCCTACCCCGGCCAGCGCTTTGCTCGGGAAGGCGGCGCCCGCCAGATTGGGATTCACCAGGGCGTAAGCCGCCGGAAGTTCCCGCCCCGGCAGGTGATGATCGGTGACGATGACGTCCATGCCGGCGGCGTTGGCCGCCGCCACCCCGGCCACGCTGGAGATGCCGTTGTCCACGGTGACGAGCACCCGTGGCGACTTCCGGGCAGCCAGCGCGACGATCTCCGGAGACAGCCCGTAGCCGTACTCGAACCGGTTGGGAACCAGAAAATCCACCGGCCCGGCGCCGAATGCCCGAAGCAAGGACATGGCGAGCGCCACCGACGTCGCGCCGTCGGCATCGAAGTCGCCCACCAGCAGGATCGGCTCGCCATCGCGAACGGCGGCCGCAAGGCGCGCCGCGGCACGGTCCAGATCACCTAGATCCCGCGGCGGCAGCAAGCGCTTCAGCGAGCGGTCCAGCTCGTCTGCGGCCGTCACTCCGCGGGCAGCGTAGATCCGGCGCAACAGCGGCGGCAGACCGGCGAGCGCTCTGGCCGTGTCGGGCACCGGCCGGATGACGATGCGCCGCTCCGTGCGCTCAGTGATCATTCAGGTCGTCGACGCGGATGCGGGTGATTTCTCCCACCACCTCGGACAGGGCTTGAACCGCTGCCAGGGCCTCGTTCATCACCCGCTCGGGCACACGCTGAGTGACGATGACGATGGGCACCCAGGCCTGCGGCGTCTCGGCATGAATGGCCGCGGCTCGCTGCACGGCCGACTCGATGCTGATGTTGTGCTCCGAGAGGATCGTCGCGACCCGCGCGAATACCCCCGGCCGGTCCAGCGACGGGATGCGCAGGTAGAAGGCGCTCTCGCTCTCGATGATGGGCACCACCTCGAGACCGTCGCCCTCCCCCCACTCCGGCAGCACCGTCGTGTCCCGGGCGATGTCGATGAGATCGGCCACCACCGCCGACGCGGTCGGCAGGCCGCCCGCGCCGGCGCCGTAGTAGAGGGTGTCGCCGGCGGCATGGCCGTGAACGACGATGGCGTTCATCACTCCCCGCACGTTGGCCAGCAGACGGTAGTCCGGAACGAGCGTCGGATGCACCCGCATCTCCACGCCCGCCTCGGTCTTGCGGGCGATGCCCAGGTGCTTGATGTGGTAACCGAGCTGCCGGGCGTACTCCACGTCCTCCAGGCTGATCCGGCTGATGCCCTCGGTGTAGACATCGGAGAAGCGGAAGTCCATGCCGAACGCGAGCGCGGCGAGAATGGTGAGCTTATGAGCGGCGTCAATGCCTTCGATGTCGAACGTGGGATCCGCTTCGGCGTAGCCGAGGCGCTGCGCTTCGGCCAGGGCGGCATCGAAACCCTCGCCCTCCTCCTCCATGGCGGTAAGGATGTAGTTGGACGTGCCGTTGATGATGCCGGCCAGCCACTCCACGTCGTTGGCTGCGAGTCCGCGGGTGACGGCGGTGATGATGGGGATGCCGCCCGCCACCGCCGCCTCGAAGCAGTACGCGACCCCCTGCTCGCGGGCGAGCTCGATGAGCCCGTCGCCGTGCAGTGCTACCACCGCCTTGTTGGCGGTGACCACCGGCTTGCCTGCCGACAGCGCCGCCTTCTGCAGCGCGAGCGCGGCATCCTCGCCGCCGATGAGCTCCACCACCACGTCCACGTCCGGGTCCTCCACGAGGCCCCTGACGTCGGTGGAGAACGCCGCGTCACCCAGCGGCACCTCGGGTCTGGGCCGCCGGCTGGCCACCTGGGTGACGACCACCGGCCTGCCGGCCCGGCGCGCGACCCTGTCCGCGTTATCGTTGAGTATGGTCAAAACGCCCTGAGCGACGGTGCCCAGGCCGCAGATTCCCACCCGCAGAGGTTTCAAAACCTACCCTCGCACACCCGCAAAACGTGCGGCCATAGTAAGGGGAGGACGGCGAGAAAGGTAGGCGATCCGGGAACGTCAGATGCCCGCGGCTTTCGCCAGCTCCTTGGCCGGCAGGTAGCCAGGCAGCATGCGGCCGTCTTCCAGGATGATGGACGGCGTGCCCGTCACCCCGACCTGTTGCCCCAGCTCGTACTGCTCGGCCACCGGATTCGTGCAATGGGCATCGGGCACGCTCTTGTGGGCTTTCAGCCGGGTGATGGCCGTGTTCGGATCGTCCGAGCACCAGGCGGAGACCATCTTGTCGTAGGACTTCGAGCCGATGCCGGCGCGCGGATAGGCGAGGTAGCGCACCTCTACGCCCATCCGGTTCAGCTCAGGGACCTCCTGATGGAGCTTCTGGCAGTAGGGGCAGTCGACGTCGGTGAACACGTCGATGACGGCCTTGGTGGGCCCTTTCGGGCTGAAGATCACCATGTCCTTGCGCGGCACGGCGGCGATCAGCTCTTTGCGCATCTCGGTCCGGCCCGCCTCCGTCACGTTCACCAGATCGTCGTCACCGAGCTCGTACAGGTCGCCGGCGAACAGATGACGGCCGTCCGCCGTGCCGTAGTACACGGTGCCGCCACCGAGCTCCAGCGCGTAGATTCCGGGGACCGGTGAAGCCGACACGTGCTCGATGGGAATGCCGGGCCGCAGGGCTTTCAGCCGCTGCACGAGGGTGGCGGCCCCTGCCGGCACGGCGGCTGGCGTCGCTGAGCCACGGGCGGCCGCGGCCGCCGGAGTCGCTGCGGCCGCGGCGGCATCGCCGCCCGCGATACTGGCGCCGACGGCTCCGGCGGACAGCAGGGCAATGGCGGCGGCTTTGCTGACGATGGATCTCACGGGACTCTCTCTCCGGATGGCGGCCCACGATCTTCCGATTTCGACCGAGCTACGGGCGGAAAATTCCTCATCCACGCGGATGATGGGTGCTGTGCAACTGCTTGAGGCGCGTCTGCGCCACGTGAGTATAGATCTGTGTGGTGGACAAGTCCGCATGGCCGAGCATCATCTGCACCGCGCGCAGATCCGCCCCATGGTTCAGCAGGTGGGTGGCGAACGCGTGCCGCAGCGTGTGCGGCGAGATCTCCCGGTGAATGCCGGCCCGGGCTGCATACCGCTTCACCGCATGCCAAAAGGTCTGCCGGGTCATGGTACGGCCCCGGCGGCTGGGGAACAGCGCGCTCGCCGGCTGGCCGCGCACCAGCACCGGGCGGGCGTCGGCCAGGTACCGCTGGATCCACTCGAGCGCCTCCTGGCCTACCGGGACCAGCCGCTCCTTGCCGCCCTTGCCCACCACGCGCACCACACCCTGACGGACGTTGAGCGACGTCAGGGTCAGGCCCACCAGCTCCGAGATGCGCAATCCCGACGCGTACAGCAGCTCGAGCATCGCCCGGTCCCGCAGGCCCAGGGGATCCCCGCTGTCCGGCGCTGTCAACAGCGCCGTCACTTCCCGCTCCGACAGTGAGCCGGGGAGCCCCCGGGGAAGCTTCGGTGACGAAAGCTCGGCGGTCGGATCGGCCACCAGTCGCCCCTTGCGCACCTGATGCCGATAGAACCCGCGGACGCACGACAGCCAGCGGGCGGACGAGCGCGATCCGTAGCCCGCCTGGTAGCGCTGGGTCACGCCGTCGAGCAGCGAGCGCGGCGAGGCTGCCAGCAACGAGCAGCCGAGCATGCGGGCCAGTTGAGTCAGGTCGCGGCGGTAGGCAGCGAGGGAATTTTCCGACAGGCCGCGCTCGAGCCAGATCTCGTCGAGGTACGCATCGATCTCGGCGCGAACCTCGAGCGGGACCTGGGCCGCTTCGGGTGCGGCGTGTTCCGCCGCCCCGTCAGGCGCGGCCTGCGGCCGGGTCAGACCTTTTCCTTGATCCGGGCAGATCGTCCCGACCGCTCGCGCAGGTAGTAGAGCTTGGCCTGGCGGACGTCGCCGCGGCGCTTGACGTCGATCTGGGCGATTTGCGGACTGTGAAGCTGAAACGTTCGCTCCACTCCCACACCGTGAGAAATCTTGCGAACGGTGAAGGAAGAGTTCAGCCCACGGTTGCGGCGGCCGATGACCACCCCTTCGAACGCCTGCAAGCGCTCACGGCTGCCCTCGCGGACCTTGACCTGAACCACCACCGTGTCGCCGGCGCCGAAATCCGGCACGTCCGACTTGAGCTGCTCGTTCTCGAGCGCCTCGATTACCTTATTCCTGCGCACCTGTCGCTCCTCACACCAGTCGTTACACCAGTCGTTTCCCGTACGCACTTTCGTACGTACGCGCTTGCCGCTCAGCCGGCGTCATCGTCCCCGCGCTCCGAGCGTTCGGCCAGGCGCGAAGCCAGCAGTGCGCGGTCTTCCGGCGACCAGTCGCGCCCGGCGAGAAGATCCGGCCGCCGTTGCCAGGTACGCCAAAATGCCTGCTGGCGCCGCCAGCGCTGCACTGCGCCGTGATCCCCGGTGAGCAGCACCGAGGGCACGTTCCGGCCGGCGGAATATTCCGGGCGCGTATAGTGCGGGTAATCGAGCAAACCATCAAGGTGAGACTCGTCCACCGCCGACGCCGCGTTGCCGAGAGTTCCCGGCAGATGGCGGGACACGGCGTCGATCAGCACCATCGCCGGCAGCTCGCCACCGGTGAGCACGTAGTCGCCGATGGAGATCTCCTCGTCCACGGCGGCATCGATCACCCGCTCGTCGATGCCCTCGTAACGCCCGGCGAGCAGAATAAGTGCGGCCTCGCCGGCGAGCTCGCGCACCCGGCGCTGCTCCAGCCGCCGGCCCTGGGGGGAAAGATAGATCACCCGCGGCGACTGCGACGGCGCCCCCCGGCTCGGCTCGCCGCGGACGGCGGTCCAGGCGTCGCGGGCTGCGTCGATGGCTGCCAGCAGCGGCTCGGTCATCATCACCATGCCTGGTCCACCGCCGTAGGGCCGGTCGTCCACGGTGCGATGCCGGTCGCGGGTAAAATCCCGGGGGTTGAACACCTCCAGTCGCACCACGTCCTCGGTCACGGCGCGCCCGAGCACTCCGGACCCGGTGGCGGTACGGAACATCTCCGGAAACAGGCTCACCACACCGAACCACATGGCCGGGCCTCCCGCCGGGCGATTGCCGGCCTCAGATCGGATCCTGCCAGTCGACCACGAGGACCCGTTCGGCCAGATTCACGTTCGTCACGAACCCGGCGGCGAACGGCACCAGGGTTTCGCGGGTTCCGTCGTCGATGACCAGCACGTCGTTGGCACCCGTGGCAATCAGCTCCCGGACCCTGCCGAGCCGCCGGCCCGCGGTATCCGTCACCGTCATGCCGATCAGATCCTGCCAGTAGTATTCCTCATCCACCGGCAGCTCCGGGAGCACGGCGCGAGGCACGGCAATGGACAGCCCGGTCAACGCGCGGGCCCGCTCGCGATCGTCGATTCCTTCGAACATCGCCACGTAACCCCGGCCGGCGGGCGTCAGAGACAGCACCTTCACCTCGCGGAAGTCACCGTCCCGGCCGACCAGCCAGGGCCGGTAGCGCTCGAGGTTGTCCGGGGGTTGGGTCGCCGACGTGATCCTGAGCGCGCCGGCAATGCCGTGCGGCGCGCCGACGCGGCCGACCACGACCAGATCCACCGGCGGCCGGCGGCAGCGCCGCCCGGCCTAAGCCTGGGCCCCGGCGGCCTCTGGGGCCGGCGCCGCGGCGTTCTTTCTGGCGCGGCCGATGAGCTTCTTGACGCGCTCGGACGGTTGCGCACCCTGGGCGATCCAGTAGTCGGCGCGCTCGACGTCGACCCTGAGCGTCTCTTCGCCGCCCCGGGCCACGGGATTGTAGAAGCCCAATCGCTCCACGAACCGCCCATCGCGTCCGGCAGTCCGTTCGGCGACGGTGATGTGATAGAAGGGATTCTTCTTCGACCCCTGCCTCGAGAGGCGAATCGTGACCATGAACCTACCCTGATTCGAAAGGCGCGGTATTGTAAAGCAAGGCCGGTGGCATGCAAGCGCTGCGGCCTCAGCCACGGACCCCCGGCGGGCGCCGCTGCCCCTGCATGGCCTGCATGCCGCGCATCATCTTCTGCATGCCGCCCTTGCGGGTCACCTTCTTCATCACCTTCTGCATCTGCTTGTGCTGCTTGAGCACCCGGTTCACCTCCGGCACCTCGGCGCCGGCACCACGGGCGATGCGCTGCTTGCGCGAGCCGTTGATGACGTCCGGAAAGCGGCGCTCGTGAGGCGTCATCGAATCGATGATGACCGCCATGCGCTTGAACATGCCGTCGTCGAGCTGTGCCTGGGCGGCGGCAGGAATCTGCGACATGCCCGGCAGCTTCTCGAGCATGCTGCCGATGCCGCCCATGTTGGACATCTGCTCGAGCTGGTCGCGGAAGTCGGCGAGGTCGAACTTCCTGCCTTTCTGCATCTTGCGGGCGAGCTTCTCGGCCTTCTTACGGTCGACCTTGCGCTCCGCCTCCTCGATCAGCGAGAGCACGTCTCCCATGCCGAGGATGCGCGACGCCAGCCGGTCCGGATGGAACGGTTCCAACGCGTCGGTGCGCTCGCCCATGCCGATGAACTTGATGGGCCTGCCGGTGATGGAGCGCACCGACAGCGCAGCACCGCCCCGGGCATCGCCGTCGGCCTTGGCGAGCACCACGCCCGTGAGGGTCAACGCGTCGTTGAAGGCCTTGGCCGTGTTTGCCGCGTCCTGGCCGGTCATGGCGTCCACCACGAACAGCGTCTCGATGGGATCGAGCGCCTGCTGCAGGGTGCGGATCTCCGCCATCATCGCCTCGTCGATGGCGAGCCGCCCGGCGGTGTCCACCAGCAGCACGTCGGCGAACTGGGTATTGGCTTCCTTCACGGCACGTTCGGCGATGGCGAGCGGCTTCTCGTCGCCATGAGATGCCACGAAGTAGGCGCCGACCTCGGCGGCGAGAGTTTCCAGCTGGTCGATGGCGGCGGGACGATAAACGTCGGTGCTCACCACGGCGACCTTCTTCTTCTGACGCTCCTTCAGGAAGCGGGCGAGCTTGCCCACCGTGGTGGTCTTGCCGGCGCCCTGCAATCCGGCCATCAGCACGATGGCCGGCGGCTTGGTGTTGAGATTCAGCCCATCGTTGGCCTCCCCCATCACCCTGACCAGTTCGTCGTGCACGATCTTGACGAACGCTTCGCCGGGATTGAGCGCGGAATCGACCACCTGACCCAGCGCCTGCTGCTTGACGTGGTCGATGAATTCCTTCACCACCGGCAGCGCCACGTCGGCTTCGAGCAGCGCCATGCGCACGTCGCGCAAGGCGGCGCTGACGTTTTCCTCCGTCAGACGCGCCTTACCGGTGATACCCCGCAGGGTGTGAGTCAGCTTTTCCGAGAGACTGTCGAACATGAGTGCAGAGGCATCGTAGTGGCTGCGCCCGGATTATAACGCCTCGCCGCCCTCGCTGTCCGGCGCCGCCGGTGAAGGGCAGCCCGCTGGGCGAGCGGCCCTTCACGCCCCCCACGGGTTGTGCCACACTGAATCGTCATGATGACTACCTACCGATGGCGTCGACCATTTCCGGCCTGACGGCGATCGCCAGCGTCGCGGCCGCTTCACTGTACGCCATGGCTGCCACCCTGCAGATCCGCAATCTTCGGCGTCAGCGGACCTCTTCCCTGGGCATGCTGCTCGCCGTCATCTTGCCGGCGCTGGTCCTTCACGGCGTCGCCACGTACCTGCAGGTGCATACCCCCACCGGCCTGTATCTCGGGCTCTTCACGTCCGCCAGCCTGGTCACCTTGCTGATGATTCTGTTCCTGGTGCTGGCATCGGCCCGGTTGCCGGTGCAGAACCTGCTCGTGCTGGCGCTGCCGCTCGGCGCGGCCGCCATTGTCGCGAGCCTGTTCGGCCAGACCGGGTTCGAGGCCCGCGAGTCGCTGGCCCCGGTGCTGGTGGCGCACATCACATTCTCGCTGTTCGCCTACACGATCCTGCTCATGGCAGCCTGTCAGTCCGTCCTCCTGGCCTATCAGGAGCACGCGCTGAAGGCCCGGGGGCCACTCCGGTCACTGCGCCTGCTGCCGCCGCTGGAAACCATGGAGGCACTGCTGTTCAGCCTGCTGTGGACGGGGATCATCACCCTGACCGTTTCCATCGTCACGGGGTTCATCTTCCTCGACAACATGTTTGCCCAGCACGTGGTGCATCACACGGTGCTGTCCATCGCTTCCTGGGCCGTCTACGCCGTGCTCCTCACCGGCCGGCACTTCTTCGGCTGGCGGAGCACCACGGCCACCGCCTGGACGCTGATCGCGTTCTCGCTGCTCGTGCTCGGCTACTTCGGCTCCAAGTTCGTGCTGGAAATTCTGCTTCACCGGAGCTACTCGTCGTGAATCCGGCCGTTCACACGCCAGCCGACGCGCGGCGCACGCCGCCGCCGGAGCAGCCCTTCCCGTACCAGTCATGAACCTTGCCGAGCTGTCGTCCGGGGCATTGGCCGTCATCGTCGTCGTGCTGGTGGTGATGTCTGCCTACTTCTCCGGTTCCGAGACCGCCATGATGGCCTTGAACCGCTACCGCCTGCGCCATCTGGTCAAGGAAGGGCACCGGGGCGCCGTCAAGGCCGACCACCTGCTCAGGCGTCCGGACCGTCTGCTGGGGGTGATCCTCATCGGCAACAACCTGGTCAACTTCACCGCCGCCAGCCTTGCCACCGTGCTCGGCATCCGCCTGATGGGGGACACGGGCGTGGTGCTGGCGCCGGTGCTGGCGACGATCGTTTTCCTGATCTTTTCGGAGGTGGCGCCCAAGACCATTGCCGCCCAGCGTCCAGAGCCCATCGCCTACCGCAGCGTCTATCTTCTCGAACCGTTGCTGAGGTTGCTGTATCCGGGGGTATGGTTCATCAACGGAGTCTCCAATGTCCTGGTGAAGCCGTTTCTGCCGAAGCACCATGACGAGGACAACGACCGGGACAGCCTGACCGCCGAAGAGCTGCGCACGGTGGTCAACGAAGGCGTGGTGCTGCCGGAAAAGCGCCAGAACATGATGCTTTCCATTCTCGATCTGGAGACGGTCACGGTGGACGACATCATGGTGCCGCGCTCGGAGATCGTCGGCATCGACGTCAACGACGATATGAGTGACATCCTGAGCCAGCTCGCCTCCAGCCAGCACACGCGCCTGCCGGTCTACAAGGACGACGTCGACAACATGCTGGGAGTTCTGCACCTCCGGCGCCTGACGCGATTCCTGCCCGCCGCCGAGCTCAGCCGGAGCGACCTGCTGCAGCTCACGGAAGAACCCTACTACGTCCCCGAAGCGACCCCTCTGCACACCCAGCTCATCAACTTCCAGAAGGAGAAGAAGCGCATCGCCCTGGTGGTGGACGAGTACGGCGACGTGCGCGGCATCGTCACCCTGGAAGACATCCTCGAGGAGATCGTCGGCGAGTTCACCACCGACTTCGCCGCTAACATCCCGGAGATCCATCCCCAGGACGACGGCTCGTACGTCATCGACGGGCTGGCGGTGCTGCGCGACATCAACCGCGCCCTGGAGTGGGACCTTCCCACCCACGGGCCAAAGACCCTGAACGGGCTGGTGCTCGAGCATCTCGAAATGCTGCCGGACAGCAACCTGTGTCTGCGCATCGGCGACTACCTCATCGAGACGTTGCAGATCAAGGACAACGTCATCAGGAACCTGAAGATCACCCGGGCCGCATCGAGCGCGGAGAACGGATCGGCGTGAGCCGCGTTTCCACAATGGAAAGAGAAGCGGCCCCTCCCCTGGAACAACTCTCAGCGGAAACATGCCGGCGCAATCGCGAACGGCTTAGCTGCAATGTTAACGCTGCACCAGGCAAGCGCCTCCTGTACAAGAGCCCTCGTCAATCCTCGCTGGTCGGCCTCGCATGAGGCCTGCCGCCGGGTTCCCAAAAGAGATCGACGCGGAATGGCTGCTTGAGGACGGACGATCCAGAGGCGTAGCGTTTGGGCAATCGGAGCAGGGGCTCACCGATGGTCCAAGCCCTCTCATCCCAAAGCCCTCAGGCGGGTCGCCATCCGCCTCAGGCGCTCCCCCTTTTGTCTTCTTCGCGGGTTGTTCCTTCGGCGGCTTATCAAATTCATTCCTTCGCGTTACCTCCGCTCCAGAACTTCGTAGCCGCGTTCCGCAGTAGATCACATCAGCGCACCAGCCCCGGTTCGGCGGGTCGAACACCGGACACGCACCAGGGCGCGCTTCATCTGCCGGGGCCCGTACCGCCCGTGCTCAGATACCCGGCGTCGATCTGACGCATCGGGGCCAGATTCTGTTGCTCGAAGACGCGCCGCAGCTCAGCAACCAGTTCGCCGATCTTCCCGCGCAGTTCTTCAAGCTCGATCTCGTGACCGGGCCGGCAGCGCCAGTCTCACCGCCCCGGAATCTCGTCCGGGTCGATCAAGCCATTGCGCCGCCACCCGCTGCACAGCAACCAGGCTCGGGCGGGGGCCACTTCCATTGTCCGTCCTGGCGGTGGTGGCCGGGATCGACTCCAGCCGTCGAACCATGGCGCCGAGCTGGCTGCATCCGGCCGGCTGTCGGGCGGCAATCTCCGGTGGCGCTCGTAGAAGTGGTGGCGCGCGTTCAGCAGCAAGTAGGCCAAGGCGCGCCGTACCTCTCGCGGCGTGCGCAGTACCCGGTGGTGATACCGCCCGTCGAGCACCGGACCGCGCCGACCGAAGACCCGGTTCGCGCAGCGGCCGATGCGTGCCGACAAGCTCTTCATGCCGCGACCGAGGGCGCCCTTGCCTCGCGCCTCGATGAGGAAGTGCAGGTGATTGCGCTGGATGGAGTAATGCACGACCCGGAAGCCTGCGCGCACGCAACACGCTGTGAGACTGGCCCGGAACGCCCGCACGAACCGGTGCACGCGGAGGCTCGGCACCCCGCGGCGGACCCGCACCGTGACGTGCACCGGACAGTGAACGGGAATCCGCTGCCTGGCGCGATGTAGAACGCGTGCGTGGGGCGCGGGTTTCCTGCCAGCGCCTGGACGCCAGCCGCCGCGGCCGGCGGGGGTCAGCGTCATTGCGATTTGTGCCGGGCGCTTGCGATTCATGCCCGTAGATTAGGGCGCTGATGGTACGGGCGAATCAGCCGAACGCCTAATCGGGTGTGAGAACTGGATATTCGACGGGAGGTGATCGGCGAACACCGCGTCGAGCGGCGCGACGCCGACGAGGTCGACTGCAAGGCGGGCGGCCAATGCGGAAAGCAACTGGACGATCCGTTCGATTCAGGCGCTGTTGGTGCCGGTGCACGGCCCTTTGAATCGGGCGCTGTTTCGCGCCAGTCCGCAGTTGTGTACGTCAATGTGTGCACCCAGGTGACCAGGTATTCGGTTGACCCTCTCTTCCCGCCAATGCCGCGAAGGGCCCGATATAGCCCGTAGCGGCATCGGCGGCGCGGCCGCCAGGACGCTCGGCGCCGGGGACGAACATGGCATCCAAGCGAACACCTGCCTCCCGACACCGTGGCGCCCCGCGGGGGACTTCCTCGCGTGAACCTGCGCCGCTCAAGCACGCGCCCGGTGCCGAGCTGGCCACCGCGTTCGCTCGCCTGGTTGTGCTGGCGCGGAAGCTGCCGGCCGTGGAGGAAAGCCGCTCCTACGGCACGCCAGCCATCAAAGTCAAAGGAAAGTTGCTGGCGCGCCTGCGGAGCGAGGCGGAGGGCGGTCTGGCGATCCGCTGCGACTTCGTCGACCGACACATGCTGATGCAGGCGGACCCCGAGGTGTTCTACGTGACCGAGCACTACCAGAACTACCCCATGGTGCTGATCGATCTCACCCGGGTGCGCTGGGACGCCATGCCGCAGATCGTCGAGCAGGCCTGGCGGCTAGCCGCGCCGCCGAAGCTGGTGGCGGCGCACGACGCCTCGACCGCGACCTCATCCCCGCATGTGGGAGCGACCTCCCGGTCGCGACTGGAGATTGCACGGTCGCGCTCCAGACCGTAGCGCTCGGACCCCACCTGGGCCCGAGCGCCCGGGCGCTAGCGCCAGCGCCGGTTCAGCGCGGACATGATGGCGTTGAACGACGCGGTTATGGTGTTGCGCGAGACGCCGATGCCGTAGCGGCGGCCGTGCTCACCCTCGTCGATCGACACCATGCACAACGCCTTGGCGTCCTTGCCGGAGCCCATGGACTGCTCGTGATAATCGATGACGTTGAGCGGCTCGTTCAGGGTAGCGGCCAGTGCGTTGACGAACGCCTCGATCGGCCCGGAGCCTTCACCGTCGATGGTGACCTGCTGCTCCGACACCTCCACTCGCGCCACACAGCGCTGGTCGGACTGGCGCCCGGTCAGCAGATCGAAGTCCAGCAGCTTGTACGGGCCCTGGTCGGCGATGTATTCCTCGAGCAACGCATCGAGAATTTCGCTGTTCTTGACCTCCCGGTTCAGGGTCTCCGTCAGGCGCTGAACCACCTTGCTGAACTCCACCAGCATCTCCCGCGGCAAGGCGATCCCGTAGACCTCCTCGAGGATGAAGCCGACGCCGCCCTTACCGGACTGGCTGTTGACCCGCACGCTCTCCTTGTACGAGGAGCCCACGTCGGCAGGATCGATGGGCAGATACGGCACCTCCCAGTGGTTCAGATCCACCTTGGTCATGCCCTTCTTGATGGCGTCCTGGTGCGAGCCCGAGAACGCCGTGAACACCAGATCACCGGCGTAGGGGTGGCGAGGATGCACCGGCAGCTTGGTTACTGCCTCGGCAACCGCCCGAACCCGCGGCATGTCGCGAAAGTCGAGCTCCGGGTCCACACCCTGACTGAACAGGTTCATAGCCATGGTGACGACGTCGCAATTGCCGGTGCGCTCGCCGTTGCCGAACAGGGTGCCTTCCACCCGCTCGGCGCCCGCCATGAGGGCGAGCTCGGTGGCGGCCACGCCGGTACCGCGGTCGTTGTGCGTGTGCAGGCTGATCACGGCGCTGTCCCGGCGCGGAAAGTTGCGGCAGAACCACTCGATCTGGTCGGCGTAGACGTTGGGCGTGGCCATCTCCACCGTGGACGGCAGATTGATGATCATCGGCTCATCCGGCGTGGCACCCCACTCGTCTGCGACGGCCGTGCAAATGTCCACCGCGAAGTCCAGCTCGGTGCCGGTGAAGCTTTCCGGCGAATATTCGAACGTGATGTCCGAATCGAGCGCGCTCGAGCCCCTCCTTCACCAGTCGAGTGCCGCGCACGGCCAGATCGATGATGCCGGCCCGGTCCATCTGGAATACCACCCGCCGCTGCAGCTCGGAGGTGGAGTTGTACAGATGAAAGATCACCTTCGGCGCGCCCTGGAGCGCCTCCACCGTGCGCTGGATCAGCTCGGGACGCGCCTGGCAGAGCACCTGAATGGCCACGCCGTCCGGGATCAGACCGCTCGCCGATGATGCGCCGGATGAAATCGAAATCCGGTTGCGACGCCGCCGGGAATCCCTACCTCGATCTCGGAGAATCCGACGTCGAGCAGCAGCTGCCAGAGCCGCAGCTTCTCGTCCACCGACATCGGATCGATCAGCGCCTGATTGCCGTCCCTCAGATCGACGCTGCACCAGCGAGGCGCGCGCTCGATGGTGCGGCTCGGCCACTGGCGGTCCGACAGCCCGATGGGCTGGAACGGCCGGTACTTGTGGAAAGGCATGCGGTTGGCGCCGCGGCCGGTCGGGCTCGGCGCCCGGCCGCGCGGCCGGCGCCGCCATGCCCCGGTCTTCGGTCGGGTGTCGGTCTGCTCGCTCATGACCATCCTCGCGTCATTGCTCGCGCCAGGCACATGGCAGCGCCTCGAGCGCTTGAGAATTTGGGATTCGGGGTGGGCCGTCCGGCCCTGATGGGGAAGGATATACGCCGGCTACGCCGGCAGTCGCAGCGACAGCAGAAGAAGGGCAAGCTGTGCGGACGGGTTTGTCACGCGCGGACGGTCTCTCGTCGAAGACTCTGAACCGTCGACTATAGCCACCGAACGTCCGTTTGCCAAGCGCCGTATCTCCAGCACAGTCGCTTCTGCGACTCCGTCAGAGCTCCGGCCGCACCGCCTCGGCGGCGGCGCGCGCACGCCGGCGGGCCTGGTCCACGTCCTCACCGAGCGCCAGCGCCACGCCCATGCGGCGCTTACCGCGCACCTCCGGCTTGCCGAACAGCCGCAGCTGAGTGTCGGGCTGTGCCAGCGCGCGGTCGAGCCCGTGGAAGCGCACGGCGCCCGACTGCCCTTCGACCAGGATCACGGCCGACGCCGCCGGGCCCCGGCAACGGATGTCCGGCACCGGCAGGCCGAGGATGGCCCGGGCGTGAAGGGCGAACTCGGAGAGATCCTGGCTGATCATCGTGACCATGCCGGTGTCGTGCGGCCGCGGGCTCACCTCGCTGAAGTACACGTCGTCGCCGCGGACGAAGAACTCGACGCCGAAGAGACCCCGGCCGCCGAGGGCGCCGGTCACCTGCTCCGCCATGCGGCGGGACTCCTCGAGCACCGACGGCTTCATCGGCTGGGGCTGCCAGGACTCCCGATAGTCGCCGTCCTCCTGACAGTGACCCACCGGCTCGCAGAAGGCGGTGCCGCCCACGTGACGGACGGTCAGCAGGGTGATCTCGTAGTCGAACGGGACGAACCCTTCCACGATGACGGTGGAACTGGCGCCGCGTGCATCGCCGGCCCGTCCGCCTTGCTGGGCGTACTGCCAGGCGGCCGCCGCATCGCCCGGCGTCTGCACCACCGATTGACCTTTACCCGACGAGCTCATCACCGGCTTGACCACGCACGGCAGCCCGATCTCCTCGAGCGCCCGGCGGTACTCGCGATCGCTGGCCGCGAAGCGGTACGGCGAGGTCCGAAGCCCCAGCTCCTCCGCCGCCAGCCGGCGGATGCCTTGGCGATCCATGGTGAGGCGGGTAGCGCGGGCCGTCGGGATGATCGTGTGCCCCTCCGCCGCCATCTCCACCAGAGTGGGCGTGGCGATGGCCTCGATCTCCGGCACCACCAGATGGGGCTTCTCGCGCTCGATGACGGCGCGCAACGCCGCCCCGTCCAGCATGTCCACGACGTGCGCAGCGGTGCGCCACCTGCATAGCGGGCGCGTTGGCGTAACGGTCGACGGCGATGGTTTCGACGCCGAGCCGCTGCAGCTCTATGACGACTTCCTTGCCCAGCTCGCCGGCACCGAGCAACATCACTCGGGTCGCGCCGGGGGTCAGCGGAGTGCCGATCACCACATCAGAACCCTCGTCGCTCATCGCCCGGCCGCTCCGGCGAATCCGCCCGATCCTGAACGATGAGCCGTTCGCGAAAGCGGCGCGCATTAGTCGACGTAATGCTCGGCGGATAGCCGCAGGCCCTTCACCTGATCCTCTGAAAGCTGCCGCACGACCTTGCCCGGGGCGCCGAGCACCATGGAGTTGTCGGGAATCTCCTTGCCTTCGGTGATCAGCGCGTTGGCGCCGATGAGACAGTTTCGGCCGATCTTCGCCCCGTTCAGGATCACGGCGTTGATGCCGACCAGGCTGTTGTCACCGATCTCGCAGCCGTGCAGCATGGCCTTGTGTCCCACGGTCACGTAGCTGCCGATGACGAGCGGATAACCGGGGTCGGTATGCAGCACCGAGCCGTCCTGTACGTTGGAGCCCTCACCCACCGTGATGAGCTCGTTGTCTCCGCGCAGCACGGCGTGAAACCAGACGCTGGCGTCGCGCTTCAGCAGCACCGAGCCGACCACCACCGCGTTGTCCGCGACCCAGTAGTCGCCTTCCGCCTGCACCCGCCGATCTTCGAGCTGAAACAGCACGTCGCCCCCTTCTCCCGGCCATCGAATTCTTCAGGACAATTCCCTTACAGCCCACGCGTGGTGCCTGCGGGAACGATCCCGGCATAGTAGCGATGAGGATGCGGTAAGCAAACCGCCAAAGACATCCGAGTCGCTGGCCGCTGGCGGGTGATTCGGCAAAAGCAACACAACAAAAGGGTCACCATGCCCCGATTACCAGCGTTCGATGTGCTGGTGGACATGGCCCGCAACGACCCGCAGGGACTCGAGACGTTGCGACGTTCATTGACGGACGCCGTGATCGCTGCAGCCAGCAACGATGCCACCAGAAAGCGCCTGCAGGGCCTGCAGTTCCGCGTCGACATGGAACGTCGGCGGGCTACTACTCCGCTTGCCGCCGCCATCCGCATCTCGGAAATGATGTGCCGGTCGCTTGCCGACCTGCACCGGTCCATGGTCGCCCCGCCGGAAGCGCTGCAGCCGGCGCTCGCGGTCGGTCCGCCGCGGCCCCGGTGATCCCGTTCGACCGCTCCCGCGACTGAAGCGGACGGGAACGGAGGCAAACGCAAGGAAGCCGAAGGCAACGCAAGGCAACGGACGGCTGCCGTGGCGGCCGACGGCGTTATACTGCGCGTCATGAAGTACTGCAGCGCCTGTGGCCAGCCGGTGGTGTACAAGGTACCGCCCGGAGATTCCCGGGAGCGCTTCATGTGCGAGCACTGCGACACCGTGCACTATCAGAATCCCAGAGTGGTAACCGGCTGTCTGGTCACCTGGGAAGGCCAGGTGCTGCTGTGCAAACGGGCCATCGCCCCCCGCCGCGGATTCTGGACGTTGCCGGCCGGTTTTCTGGAGAACGGTGAGACGGCGGAAGCAGGCGCCCTCAGGGAGACCTGGGAGGAGGCCCGGGCCCGGGTCGACGTGGACGACCTATACACCGTCTTCAGCCTGCCCCACATCTCGCAGATCTACATGTTCTTCCGCGGCCGTCTGGCCGCGCCCGAGTTCGACCCCGGCGAAGAAACTGAGGCCGTGGCCGCTGTTCAGCGAGGAAGACGTGCCTTGGGACGAGCTCGCGTTCCCGGCGGTCCGCGAAACGCTCGAGCACTACTTCCGCGACCGGCGTGGCGACCGCTTTCGGATCCGCACCCGCAGCCTCATCGTCGATCCGTCGCGACGCCGCGGGCGTGGCTGGAGCGAGGCCAGCCGCGATTCCTGAGCGGCGCACCCCAGGCCGCGGTCCTCATCCCGGTATCGCCGTGCCGGCCAGGTACCAGGCCCAGGCAACCACAGCCAGCGCCGCGGACCCGCAGAGCACCTGCAGACCCCGGCCGAGCCGGCGCACGTCGATGCCGCCGAGCGCCAGCCCCAGCAGCAGCCCCACCCCGAAGCCGGATACGTGCGCCACCACGTCGGTGTTGCCGCCACCGAAGCCGGTGTAAACCAGCAGCGCAACGCCGCCGAACACCGGTGCAAACCTGCGCCGCCAGTCCCAGCCGCGCAGATATCCTCGGCGCCACACGAACGCCCCGACCAGAGACAAGGACGCGAACGTGGCCGTGGACGCGCCCAGGGACCTGAACTCCGGCTGCCGATAGACGGCGTCGATGCCGTTGCCCAGGGCGCCGGCCAACAGCACCAGCAGCCAACCCAGACCCGACCCCAGATAGCGTCCGACGAACAGGCCGAACGCAGCGCCGAACACCGAGTTGCCCACCAGGTGCGCGAGATCGGCGTGCAGGGTCAGCGAGGTGACGGTGCGCCACCAGGCGCCGGCAACGACGAGATCGGCGTCCATGACCCCGGACTCCCGCCACTGCCAGCCGAACACTCGCGCGCCCTCGAGCGACGGCAATGCCCAGATCACCAGCAGGTAACCGAACACGCCCAGCCATCCGCTGTCGACGGTCTGTACCGGACGGTAGACGCGCTTCGGCGGGATGTTCTCGTGCTGATAGGACGCCAGCTCGCCCTCGGCGGCAACCGCGTCCCGGCCGCTCACCCACAGGCACCAGTCGTGCCCATCGAACTCGATCTCATGATCGATGGACACCGCCGCCAGCACCAGACTCAGCTCGTTCAACGGCTGGCGGCTCCGGCTGCGCCGGATACACGTGACCTCCGCGTCAATCGTGCAGGTCCACCTTGTCGTAAATGGCAGTCACCCGCTTGAAGTCGACGACCAGCGAATGCGAGATCCGCTCCTCCGAATCGTGCAGGTGATACTTGTAACGCTTCTGGGCGTCGCCCTTCAGGAATGCGTCGTACTCCCTGACCAGCTCCCGCACGTCGCTGACCATCTCCCGGCTCCACGTGGCGCGGAACGGTCCGAGCATGGCGCCGCCTTCCAGGCACACGGTGATGGTGTGGTTGGTGAGACCCCTGTCGTCACTGTTCATAGCGGACCCCGCTCAGCGGATTTCGTCCGAGCATAACTCCGTTGTCCGAGCCGGCACCACACACCCCGTGGTCATGGGCGCCGATGGCGCCGCCGGCTGCTTCCGCGTTATTCTCCGATTCCCCAGCATCCGACGGACCGGAGGCCACATGGACCGACGGCTATTCCTCCAGGCCGGCGCCCTGGGAGCGCTGCTACCGGCGGCGTCCGCCATGGCGGCGCCTGCCCCGGCGGCAGACACCGGCGCCCACCGGGTCCGGCGCTACCGCGCGCTCGGCCGAACCGGCTTCGAAGTCTCCGACATCTCCTTCGGCTCGAGCCGCCTCCGGCGCGGCGACGAGCCGCTGGTGCACCACGCCCTGGACCGGGGCATCAACTACTTCGACAGCGCGGACAGCTACACGGGCGGCGACGCGGAACGGGTACTGGGGCGGGCGCTGGCGGGGGAACGCCAGCGCGTGTACCTGGTGTCGAAGACCAAGTGCTGGCCGCACTCGACCCGCCAGGAGCTGACGGCGGCGCTGGAAGGCAGCCTCAGGCGTCTGAACACCGACTACGTGGACGTCTACCTGAACCATGCCGTCAACGACCTGGCGCGCCTCGAAAATCCCGAGTGGGGGGAGTTCGTGGAACGGGCCAGAAGCCAGGGCAAGATCCGTGCGACCGGCATGTCGGGCCACGCCGGCCATCTGGTGGAATGCCTCGACTACGCGATCGGGCACGGTCTCGCCGACGTGATTCTGGCCGCCTACAATTTCGGTGAGGATCCGGCGTTCTACGAGAAGTTGACCCGTTCCTTCGACTACGTCGCCACCCAGCCCGGTCTGCCCGGACTGCTCGACAAGGCGAAGTCGAGAGGCGTTGGCGTCGTTGTCATGAAGACCCTCATGGGCGCGCGTCTGAACGACATGCGCCCCTACGAAACCGGCGGCGCCACGTTCGCCCAGGCGGCGTTCGCCTGGGTGCTTTCGAGTCCTCACGTGGACGCGCTGGTGGTATCCATGACCGGACAGGAGCTGATCGACGAGTACCTCGGAGCCTCCGGTGCCGAAGCCGTCACCGCGCGGCACGTGGAGCTGCTTCGCCACTACGCGCACCTGAACGGCGCGAGCTACTGCCGGCGCGTGTGCAACGACTGCGAGGGCGCGTGCCCGTACGGCGTGCCCATCGCCGACGTCATGCGCACCCGCATGTACGCCGTGGACTACGAGGACGCGGCATTCGCGCGCCGGGAATACCGCACCCTGGACGCCGACGCATCCGCCTGCCTGGGCTGCAGCGGCGAGCCCTGCCGCAACGCCTGCAGCCACGGGCTGGACATCGCCGAGCTCTGCGCCGACACCCATGGACTGCTGAGGCGGGCGTCGTGAGCGACAGCCGACTGATCGCCACCGACCTCGACGCCGGCGGCGCCTGGCAGGACAAGCTCGAACGGCTGCGGCAATGGCTCGACGGGCATCGGCCAGCGATCGTGGCGGTCTCCGGCGGCATCGACAGCACGTTCCTCTGGAAGGTGGCCTCAGACGTGCTGGGGGACGACGCTCTGGGGGTCACAGCGGTGTCGCCGTCGCTGGCTTCCTGGGAACGGGAATCGCTGACGCGCCTGGCTCGGGAAGTGGGCGGCCGCCACCGAACCGTGGCCACGGCGGAGCTCGACAACGCCGACTACGCGGCGAACCCGCCCAATCGCTGCTATTTCTGCAAGGACACGCTGTGGGATACCCTGGATACCGTAGCAGCGCGGGAGGGGTACGCGTGGATTCTCGACGGCTACAACCTCGACGACGTGGGCGATTACCGACCCGGCCAGGATGCCGGCCGGGAGCACGACGTGCAGAGCCCCCTGAAGCAGAACGGCTTTCGCAAAGCGGACATCCGCGCTGCCGCGCACGCTCTCGGGCTGTCCATCTGGGCGAAGCCCGCCATGGCCTGCCTGTCCTCGCGCTTCGCCTATGGCGTCGCCATCAGCGGTGCAGGCCTCGCCCGCGTGGATGCCGCCGAGCGCTGGCTGCGCGAGCGCGGCTTCGACGAGCTGCGCGTCCGCGTGCACCCGGGGGAGCTTGCGCGCCTCGAATTGCCGCTCGCCGACGTCGAACGCTTCCTCCCCTGGCGAGAGGAGTTCGTGACTCACCTGAAGGCGTTGGGCTTCCTCTACGTCAGCCTCGATCTCTCCGGCTTCACGAGCGGCAGCATGAACGCCGTGCTGGCGCGCACCGCCGGCGGCCGATGACCCTTACCTTCGCCAACCTGGACCACGAGCGGCTGGCCCGCCAGGGCTTTCCGGAGGTGGTGTTCGCCGACGCCAAGACCCCCGACCACGTGGCCGCCATCATCGCCGAGTTCGCCGCCCGCACGCGGACGGGTTCTGGCCACCCGGGCCGGAGCCGAGCACGCCCGTGCCGCGGCGGAGGCCGTTGCCGGCGCCCGCTACGATCCGTTGTCCCGGCTCATCACCGTGGGCGGGCTGGTGCCGCCGCCCGGCATGGAGCGTCACCGGGTGGCCGTGGTCTGCGCCGGCACCAGCGACATCCCGGTGGCCGAGGAATGCGCGGGAACCCTGGTGTGGGCGGGCATCGAGGTGGAGCGCCATTACGACATCGGCGTCGCCCGGCTGGAGCGGCTGCTCGAAGTGGAAGACCGGTTGCGGGCCGCATCGGTGTGCGTGGTGGCCGCCGGAATGGAAGGCGCCCTGCCCACCGTGGTGGGCAGCCGCATCGCCTGCCCGGTGATCGCGGTGCCCACCAGCGTCGGCTACGGCGCCAACCTGCAGGGGCTGTCCGCGCTGCTCGGCATGCTGACGAGCTGCGTGCCCGGGGTGACGGTGGTGAACATCGACAACGGCTTCGGCGCGGCGGCCGCGGCCAATCGGATGCTGCGGCTGGCGGTGGCGGCGAGCAGCAACGTTCATGCACGCTCACCTTGATTTGTTCTGCGGCGCCAGCGGCGACATGCTGCTGGGCGCCCTGGTGGACGCGGGGCTGCCGCTGGAGGAACTGCAGCGCTCGGTCGCCGCGCTGGGTCTCGACGGCGTCACGCTCTCCGCGGCCCGGGTGAGTAAGCTCGGCATCGCCGCCGCCCAGGTAACGGTGAACGCGCCGGCCGAGCACCATCACCGCCACCTTCCCGACATCGAACGCATCATTACCGGCTCCGCCCTCAGCGAGCCCGTCAGAAACCGCGCCGTCGCGGTGTTTCGTACCCTCGCCCGGGCGGAAGCCGCGGTGCACGGCGTGCCGGTGGATGCCGTGCACTTCCACGAGGTGGGGGCCGTCGATGCCATGGCCGACGTGGTGGGGGTGACGGCGGGCCTCGACTTTCTCGGCGTCTCCACCGTGAGCTGCCGCGCACTGCCGGCGAGCCACGGCACGCGTCCGCTGCGAGCACGGCCTGCTGCCGGTGCCCGCCCCCGCCGTGCTGCGCCTGATGGAAGGCGTGCCGACCGAACCCCTGGATGTGGACGGCGAGACCCTGACTCCCACCGCCGCCGCCATCCTCCGCACGGTGGTCACGCGACTGGACGGCGGCCCCGCCCATGACCGTGCTCCGCCACGGCTACGGCGCCGGCCAAAAGGATTTTCCTCGCGCCAACGTGATGCGACTGGTGCTCGGCGAGCGGCTGACGGAACAGACGTCGAGGCTCTCAGCGTGCTCAGCACCAACATCGACGACATGAACCCGGAGTGGCTGCCCGCGGTCATGGACCGGCTGCTCGCCGCCGGCGCTCGCGATGCGTGGCTGACTCCGATCCTCATGAAGAAGGGACGTCCGGCACACACTCTGGCGGTGCTCGCCGATCCGGCCGCGGTGCCCGCGCTGCGGGAAATCATCTACACCCACACCACGAGCCTCGGGGTTCGCGAGGCCCGGGTAGATCGGCACCGCCTGCTGCGCCGCATCGTCAGTGTCGACACGCCCTGGGGACCGGTGCGCATGAAAATCGCCACCTTGCCTGACGGCGAAGAGCGTGCATTCCCCGAGCACGACGACTGCCGGCGCATCAGCCAGACAATGGGACGTGCCGCTGAAGACCCTTTACGACGCCGCCGTCGCGGCGTGGCGCGCAGGCGGCGGATGACGGGTGGGGGAGCGAGCTCCTGCTCGCGATATCGCGGCCGGGAGGCCGCTCCCACAGGCCGCTCCCACAGGCCGCTCCCACAGGCCGCTCCCACAGGCCGCTCCCAGATCAGGAGCCGCGGCTACTTGTGCTTCTCGGAGCGGTCGGAGTAGTGGCCGTTGCTGCGGCTGCCGCGGTCGAGCCGCCAGTCGGCCACGTCACGAGCGGCCTCGGCGACGCTCTGGTCGTTCCACTGGCGTTCGCTGTCGAGGGTGGGGTCGCGCCCCCTCAGGCGGCGCATGATCCGCTGGGTCTCGATGTAACGGTCGAGCGCCTTTTCGCCGTCGCCACGGATGGTGAACGGACCGAAGTCGATCGCCTTCCCGCGTGGCGAAGTACCAGAGCCCTTCCGACAGGAAGAACCTCTCGCTCTGGAAGAACCGGGAGTCCGCAGGATCGCTAACCCGTGGCACGGCGCCCCTCCACTGCCTGGACCGAACGATGCTAGCGCCGATGTCGAGGCAAAAGCAAAGCGCCGTCGGATGGTTCCCTGCGGATCGTCGGACAGAACGTTCATTGCGCATTCAGTTCGCCCCGGTAGCATAGGGCGAATGTGCTGGAAGCGCCTCAGCGTCCCGTTCCTCATCGCCGCCATGGCGATCTGCTTGCCGGCAGCGCAATGCCGCGGCGGCGAGCCTGCGCTGCGATACCGACCTCGTCACCCGGGGCATGACCCCCCTGGAGGTGGTCGAACGGTGCGGCGAGCCCGAGTACACGTATGGCTGGACAGACTACCGCTATCCCGGAATCTTCGTTCACGTGGACGAATGGACCTACGACATCGGTCTCAACAAGTTCCGCCGCCTGCTCACCTTCGAGAACGGACGGCTGATCCGCATCGAAACCCGCCGCAAGCCCACCGGCGCGTTTCAGCCCGCCTCCACGACAGGTTTGCCGCCGGCCCCCGGATAGCCCGCCTCAGCCGAGCGCCACCCGGGCGTTGCGGAACAGCCGCAGCCAGGGACCGTCTTCGCCCCAGGCCGGATCGCGCCAGGCGTTGGTCAGAGCCCGAAACACCCGCTCAGGGTGCGGCATCATCACCAGCACCCGGCCATCGGCGGCAGTGAGGCCGGCGATCCCCCCCGGTGCGCCGTTGGGATTGTCCGGATACCGCTCGGTCACCGCGTGGCGGTTGTCCACGTACTGCAGGCACACCTGCCCCTGCCGCTCCGTCCACAAGCGTTTCGCGCTGGCCTCGTCGGCAAACTCGGCTCTGCCCTCGCCGTGAGCCACGGCAATCGGCAGGACGCTGCCGGCCATTCCTTGAGCCATCGAGAGCCGCCGCCGTTGATCCGCACCAGCACGGTGCGGCCCTCGAACTGCTCGGAGCGGTTGCGCACGAACCGCGGCCAGAGCTCGGCGCCCGGGAATCAGCTCACTTCATGGCCGACATCATCTGGCAGCCGTTGCAGACGCCGAGAGCCAGCCGGTCGCTGTCGAAGAACCGCGCGAACTGCGTCGCGCACGCCGGTCGTGATAGAATCGCGCTCTTCGCCCAGCCCCCGCCGCCGCCGAGCACGTCGCCGTAGGAGAAGCCGCCGCAGGCCACCAGGCCGCGGAAGCCGACAGCAGGTCGACCTCGCCCGACGAGCAGATCGCTCATGTGCACGTCCACCGGCGTCGAAGCCGGCGCGTTCGAAGGCGGCGGCCATCTCCATCTGGCCGTTCACCCCCTGCTCGCGCAGCACAGCGATCCGCGGGCGTGACGCGCGCACGAACGGCGCGGCGACATCCTCCGTTGACGTCGAACGTGAGGCTGCAGGACAGCCCCGGATCTCCGTCGTCGGCCAGCGCCTGATATTCCTCGTCGGCGCAACCCGGGTCGTCCCGCAGCCGCTGCATCCGATAGCTCGTCAGCGCCCAGCGGCGCTGCAGCTCGCCGCGGCCGGCCTGCAGCAGCACGCTGCCGTCGCGCCGGACCACCACCGCCTGATCCCGCCGCGGGGCACCGATCTCTACGCAGCGCGCGCCGTCGCCGAACGCCCGGCGCACGGTCTCGACGTCGGCGGCACGCACCTGAACCACCGCCCCGAGCTCCTCGGCGAACAGCGCCGGAAGCGAATCGCCGAGCGCCGCTGACGTCGAGGTCGAGTCCGGTTCGGCCGGCGAACGCCATTTCCAGCACCGTCACCAGCAGCCCGCCATCGGAACGGTCGTGATAGGCGAGCAGGCGCCCCGCCCGGTTCTCCGCCTGCACCGCCTCGAAGAACCGCCGCAGCGCCGCCGGATCGTCCACGTCCGGCGCCTCGCAGCCGAGTTGCCCGTAGCACTGGGCGAGCGCGCTGCCGCCCAGCCGGTCGCGGCCGCTGCCCAGATCGATCAGCAGCAGCCGCGTATCGTCGACGTCGCGGCGGAGCTCGGGCGTCAGGGTCAGCGCGGCGTCGTCCACCGGCGCGAACGCGGAGACGATGAGGGTGAGGGGCGCCGAGACGTCGCCGCCTTCCCAACGGGTGCGCATGGAAAGACTGTCCTTGCCCACCGGAATGGCGATACCGAGCGCCGGGCACAGCTCCATCCCCACGGCGCGCACGGCGTCGAACAGCGCCTGCTCGTCGCGCTCGTCGCCGCCCGCCGCGGCCATCCAGTTGGCCGACAGCACGGTGCGGGACAATTCGGTCGACCGACGCCGCGCAGAGGTTGGTGAGCGCCTCGCCCACCGCCATGCGCGCGGAAGCCTCGGCGCTCAGCAGCGCCAGCGGCGGGCGCTCGCCGATGGCGAATGCCTCGCCCGCACGGGTCCGGTAGCCGGCGAGGGTCACCGCCACGTCCGCGACCGGCACCTGCCACGGGCCCACCAGCTGTTCCCGCGCCACCATGCCGGTGATGCTGCGATCGCCGATGGTGATCAGGAACGTCTTGGCGGCCACCGCGGGAAACGCCAGCACCCGGTGGAGGGCCTCCGCCGGGTCCACGCCGGTGAGGTCCAGGGCGGGACGTTCGCACGGCCCGGCGCCGGAACTGCCGCTCCATGCGCGGCGGCTTGCCGAACAGAACCGACAACGGCAGATCCACCGGACGATTGCCGAACTCGTGATCGTTTACCTCGAGGCGCGCATCGGCGGTGGCTTCGCCGACCACCGCGTAGGGGCAGCGCTCGCGCTCGGCAGATGGCTTCGAAGCGCGGCAGGGCGTCCGCGCGCCACGCCGAGCACGTAGCGCTCCTGGGCCTCGTTGCACCAGATCTCCAGTGGCGTCATGCCGGGATCGGCGCTCGGCACTGCGCGCAGCTCGAAGCGGCCGCCGGTGCCCGCGTCCTTGACCAGCTCCGGCAGCGCGTTCGAGAGCCCGCCGGCGCCCACGTCGTGGATCAGCCGGATGGGATTGTCCGGGCCGAGCGCCGCGCAGGTGTCGATGACTTCCTGGCAGCGCCGCTCCATTTCGGCGTTGTCCCGCTGCACCGAGGCGAAATCGAGATCCGACGCGCTCTCGCCGGACGCCACGCTCGACGCCGCGCCGCCGCCGAGGCCGATGAGCATGGCCGGGCCGCCCAGCACCACCAGCCTGGTGTCCGCGGCGGAACGGCTGCGTGCTCCACGTGCTCCGGCCGGATGCTGCCCACGCCGCCGGCGATCATCACCGGCTTGTGGTACCCGCGCACCCGCCCTGAGGCGTCCGGATCCGCTGCTCGAAGGTGCGGAAGTAGCCGGCGAGCGCCGGGCCGGCCGTACTCGTTGTTGTACGAAGCGGCGCCGATCGGGGCCCTCCAGCATGATGTCGAGAGCACGAGGCGATCCGTTCCGGTTTGCCCGTGTCCAGCTCCCACGGCTCGCGCGCGCCGGGGATGTTCAGGTGCGAGGTGGTGAAGCCGGTCAGCCCAGCTTTCGGTTTCGAGCCGCGGCCCACCGCCCCCTCGTCGCGGATCTCGCCGCCCGAGCCCGTGGCCGCGCCCGGGTACGGCGCGATCGCCGTCGGGTGGTTGTGGGTCTCCACCTTCATCAGGATGTGACGTCCGGCGTCCTCATAGCGCGTAGCGGCGGCTGTCGCGGATCGCGGAAGAACCGCGCCACCCGATGTCCCTCGATGACCGCCGCGTTGTCCGAGTACGCGGACAGAATGCCGGCGCCGTTGATGTGCCGGTAGGTGTTGCGGATCATCTCGAACAGCGAGCGCGGCTGGGCCTCGCCGTCCACCGTCCAGCTCGCGTTGAATATCTTGTGACGGCAGTGCTCGGAGTTGGCCTGCGCGAACATCATGAGCTCCACGTCGGTCGGGATCGCGGCCGAGCTCCCGGTAGGCGTGCAGCAGATAGTCGATCTCGTCCTCCGACAGGGCGAGGCCGAGGCGCTGATTGGCGCCGGCCAGGGCGGCGCGGTCACCGGCGGCGAGCGGCACCGTGGCGAGCGGCCGCGGCGCGCGCTGACTCGAACACCGAGGCGAGCTGTTCCTCGGTAGCCATCGCTGGGTCATCCGGTCGAACAGCAGCCCGGGATCGATCCGCTTCACCGCTTCGGGCGCCATGTACCAGCGCACGCCCCGTTCCACCCGCATCACCCTGGTCAGCTCGCAGATGCGGAAGATGTCCGTGGCCTTGCTGGACCACGGCGAAATGGTGCCGGCCCGCGGCACCACCGTGGCGACCCGTTCGCCGGCCTTCTGCGGATGGCCGGTGCGCGGGCCATAGCTGAGCAGGCTCTCGCAACGCGCAGCTCCCCGCCGGTGAGCGGCTCCGTCACCGACAGCAGGTGCAGATACTCCGCGTACAGCGGACCGTCCCCGAGACCGAGCCGGGCGCGCAGCTTGTCCAGGCGGAAGCGGGACAGCGCCGGCGGTCCCTGCAGCAACAGCAGATCGGTCATGGCTGTCTCCGGCCAGCGAAAAACGACTTCAGGAGTGCCGCGGACGGTTCGGCCAGCACGCCGGCCACCACCGCGACCCGATGGTTCAAGCCGGGATTGGCCAGCACCGCGGCGCTGCTCTCTACCGCGCCGGCCCTGGGTTCCGCCGCACCGTACACCAGCCGGCCGATCCTCGCATGCACGAGCGCTCCCGCGCACATGGTGCAGGGCTCCACGCTGACGTACAGCGTGCTGCCGGACAACCGGTAGTTGCCGGTCCGGCGGGCGCGCATCACGAATGGCGATGATCTCCGCATGGGCAGTGGGATCCGTCGCGGTGATCGGCCGGTTGCTGCCTTCGCCGATGATCTCGCCATCACGCACCACCACGGCGCCCACCGGCACCTCGCCGGCGGCAGCCGCGAGCCGGGCGTGCTCCAGGGCCCGCTGCATCCAATGCTCGTGCTCGGTCATTCCCAATTGTAAACCAGCCTGAACAGGCTCTAATTTCCGTTTCCTCACTGTCATGGTGTAGCCCTGAAATACTCTCGATTGGCGATCAATTGCGCCCAGGCCAGCGGACTGATTGCAGTATCCGCGTAGATGCCGACCACCAGCGTCGCGGCGGCAGTCACCAGCGGTGGCAGGAGCAGAAGCCATGCGGTTTCGCGCCATGGCCGCGCCGGGGGGTGTTCGTCCGGCCATGCATCCGGCCGCTGGCGGAACCATGCCCGGAATACGATGGGCAGAAAATAAGCGGCGTTGAGCAGGCTCGATGTCCACAGCACCCAGACCACCCAAGGCATATGCGCGGCCGTGGCGCCCTCCATCAGCCAAGCCTTGCTTACCGCCCCGGCGGTCAGCGGTGCGCCCATCATGCCCAGCGCGGCGATGCTGAACGCCAGTGTGGTCAGCGGCATGCGCCGTCCCGCGCCATTCATCTCGCTTATCCTGTGAATGCCCAGCGTCTCGGCGTAGTTGCCGGCGCAGAAGAACAGCGTGATCTTCATGATGCCCTGATGCACCAGATGAACGAGCCCGCCGATGGTGCCGACGGGGCCGAACAAGGCGACGCCGAGCACGATATAGGAAAGCTGGCTGACAGTGGAGTACGCCAGCCGTTTCTTGAGGTCGTCCTGGAACAGCGCGCGCAGACTGCCCCAGATGATGGTCACGGCTGCAACGACGGCAAGCGGCGTCAGCAGATTGAGTCGCTGCGCGAACTCCACGCCGTAGACATCGTAAACGACGCGGACGATGCCGAAGACGCCAGCCTTCACCACCGCCACTGCATGCAACAGCGCGCTGACCGGCGCCGGGGCGACCATGGCCTTTGGCAACCAACCATGCAACGGCACCAGCGCCGCCTTCACACCCAGCCCGACGATCAGCAAGATAAAGATGACGATCAATGACGGATGATGTGCCGCGTCCATCGTGTTGAGAAAACCACGCTCGGTGAATTCCAGCATGCCGGTCGAGGTGTAGAGCCATACCGTGCCCAGCAGCAGCAGGGTGCCGCCGGTCAGGGTGTAGATCAGATAGGTCTGCCCGGCCTTGCGCGCCGTCTCGGTGCCGCGATGCACCACCAGCGGATAGGTGGTCAAGTCAACAGTTCGTAGAACACCAGGAAGGTGAGCAGGTTACCGGCCAGCGCCACGCCGATCGCGGCGGTCACGCACAGGCTGAAAAAACCGAAGAAGCGGCTGCGGTGGGGCGAGCCTTCCAGGTAGCCGATGGCATACACCGTGGTCAGCAACCACAGGACCGCCGACAGAGTGACGAACAACAGCGCCAGCGGATCGGCCCGCAACACCAGATCGATATCCGGCAGCAACGCCAAGCGCGCCTCGTAGTGATGCCCCTGCGCGACGCCCCACAGCATCCATCCCACGAGCAACAATTTGGCAACGGCGCCGGCTAGGTTGAGCGCGCGTGCGCAGGCCTACCCTTTCCTCGGGCAACATGAAGATGATCAGCCCCGGAAGCAGCGAGCTCAACACCACCAGCGGCGGCAGCCAGGCATCCCAGTTCATGGCCCGCTCGCGCCGAACGGTGCGCCGATCTCCAGCAGGGACAGCAACGGCGTGGCTACAAAGCCCAGCAGAATTGCGCCGCACGCCAGCACTAACGCCGCCCACTCCATGCGCGCAGGAACCGTCCTGGGCTCATGCGTCACATCGGCCTGAGTGAAAGACTTCCCCAGCACCTTGAATACGTAGGCCGCGGCAAACAGACCGCCGAGGAGCATCACCGCCGCCAGGTCCCAGCGTCCCTGCGCCAGCGCCGCCTCCAGCAGCAGCCACTTGCCGATGAAACCGCCGCTGGGCGGCAAGCCCATGAGGCTCACCCCGGCCAAAGCGAAGGCGAAGGCGCTGAGCGGCAGACGCTGCACCACGCGATCAGGTCCGCGATGCGATCGTGGCCGCCGAAATGCAGCAGATTGCCAGCCGCCAGAAACATGGCCGACTTCGCCAGAGCGTGGGACAGTGCCAGGATCGCAGCCGCGCGCCAGGCAGCCGCCGCAGGCGCGAGCGGAAAGGCCAGGAACAGGTAACCGATCTGCGCCACCGTCGAATAAGCCACCAGCAGCTTCAAGCGTGTCTGGCGCAAGGCCTGCACGGAACCCCACAGGATGGCCGCCGCGCCCATCCCACCCAAGAGCGCTGCCACACCGTCGCCGGCGATCGGGCCGAAGAGCATGATCCACAAGCGCAGCAATATATAGAACGAAGCCTTTATCACCAGCGCCGAGAGCACGGCGCTCACCGGCGACGGGGCGCTGGCATGGGCGGGCGGCAACCAGAAGTGCAAGGGAAACAGCGCTGTTTTCAACAGCAGCCCGGTGCTCATCAAACCCAGCGCTGCCCAGGCTGCCGGCACCGGCGTCATTCGCGCGGCCAGCGTCGCCATGTCCACGCTGCCGAAGGCGTGATACAGCAGCGCCACGCCCAGCAGATAGGCGAGCGACCCCGACAGTGTCGCCAGCAGATAACGCATGGCCCCGGCGAGGGCATCCCGGCCACCCGACAATGCCGTCAAGGCAACGGCCGCCAGCCCCATCAGCTCCAGGGTGACGTACAGATTGAACAGGTCGGCCGAGAGGAACAGCGCATTCAGCGCCGCCAGCAGGAACAGCCAGATGGGCCAGAATCGGCGCCCTTCATCAACGGTGAAATATGCCGAGCATAGACACTGCCCCCCGTTCCCACCAGGGCTGTTGCTGTAAGCAGTATCAGGCTCAGCCCGTCGGCGTACAATCCGATGCCGAGCGGCGCATCCCAGCCACCGATAACGTGATGGAATACCCCGTGGTGCCAGAGCTGCAACGCCAGACCCGCCACCGCCAGCGCAACGGCCAGGCTGCAAAACAACGCCAGCGTCTGCGCAACGCGTGGCCAAACGAATGCCATCATCCCAGCTGCCAGCGGCAACACGATCAGCATCACGGCCCATGGAATATCCATTCAGATGTCGGCCATTACGGACTTTCGTTCTTCTTCCTGCCAGGTAATAACGCCTGGCCGGTTTCAGCCGTAAGCTTGAGCATCAGCACCAGCGCCAGTGCCGTGGCCGCGACCGCTACGACTATGCCGGTGATGATCATGGCATGCGGTACCGGATCCGGTATGGCAATACCATCGCGCGTTGCCATAGCGGCCAACACCAGGAACACCCCGCTGCCCATCACGTTGATCGCCAGAATCTTGCGCAACAGATGGCGGTGTGCAAGCAAGGCATGCAGGCCTATAGAAAATAGTCCTGCGCCGGCGAGCGCATACAAAAATGCGCGCGCTCATTGCCTATCCTCCTTGCTGGGTGGTTCGCCCAGATACAGCGCGATCAGGGTGACACCGATCGAAATCGTGGCAGCCGTCTCGATGATCAGGATCAAGCGTCCAGCCCACGCCGGGGGCAACAGCAGCAGCTTGCCTTCCAGGAGCAGGGTGATCACAGCCACCAGCAGAAAAGTCGCCGGACCCGCCACCAGGGCGAGCCGCAAGGGCAACGCCGCCAAGGCGGCGGGTAGCCGCCAGCCCGACAGCAGCAGCAACACCTCGGCAGCAGCAAGCACGGCGCCCGCCTGAAAGGCACCGCCGGGAGCATGGGCGCCAACCCAGAGCAGATAAGCGGCGACCAGAATCAATAAGGGTGCCAGCAGGCGTGACAAGGTGTCCAGCACTGGTCCGGGAGCAGCCTCGCGTTGCCGTGTTGTCACGCCCACTGACCATGCACCCAGCAGCGCCAGCAACAACACCATCACCTCCAGCAGGGTGTCGTAGCCGCGGAAATTGAGCAGTACCGCCGTCACCGGATTGCTGACGCCGCTTAGGTCAAGATTTGCGGCGACATCCTTGCCGAGCCCGGCAGCATCAGTTGGCAATGTCCAGACCGTGTAACCCAGCGCCGTGGCAAGAAGCAGGCTAAAGACCAAAACAGGAACGGAGCGGAGGCCGTACATGCTGCTGGTGTGCTCAACATTCGCGTCCGGTGAGCTGGCACGCAGTTTCGCATACGCCGCCAGCAGCAACGCGCCGGTGAGACCGGCACCGATAGCGGCCTCGGCCAGAGCGATGTCCGGCGCATTCAGCCTCACCCACGCCAACGCCATAACCAGGCCAAAAGCGATGAACAGGACAATGGCCTTGAACAGGTCGGCACTGGCCAGCAACCCCCAGGCCAGGCCCACCACCGCCAGGGTCAGTGCGGCATCAATCGCCCCGGCGATCAACGTATCCATGGACGCATCCCACGCTGCAGCGCGCCTTGCGCGATCACATACGACACGCTCGCCCCGGCAAGCAGCACCAGCAACCAGATCAACAGCAGTTTTGCCGCCACTGCCCAGGATTCCGCCTGCAAGGCCAGTCCGGCCACCGTCAGACCCAGGCCCACGTTGTCGGCCTTGGTCAGGGCATGCAGGCGGGTATAGACATCGGGGAAGCGCAGCAGACCGAACGTGCCGGCCAGAAAGAACAGCCCACCCATGATCAGCAGCGCGGCGGAAAGGTACTCACTCGAGTGCCATTCTCATCCTCCCGGTCCGGTCCACGCGCGGCGCACGAACGCCACTGCCGTTACCGCCGCCAGCAGGGCGAACACCAGCGCCACGTCGCGCAGCGCCGCGCTGCCCGCCGCCTCGGCCAGCAACAACAGTATCGCCACCGCGGTGGTGCCGAACAACTGCGCGGCCAGCATGCGATCGGCGGCGGTCGGACCGCGCAATACCCGCCACATGCCGGCGCCGAGGTTCAACACAAGGAATAAAGCCAGTGCTCAGTAAAGTGACTGCATGCGCGATCAATCCTCCAACGCGACCGGTGTCACGAAGCCGGGCGGCTTGATCGCCAGCACCGAACAGTCGATCTGCTCGAGGATCGTCTCGGCGGTGTTGCCCATGATGAAACCGCGGATGCCGGTGCGCGCCACCGTACCCATGACGATGCAATCGACTTGCAGCCGCTTGGCCAGTGCCGGAATTTCCTTGCGAGCCGATCCCTTCAGCAGGTGTAGCTGGGGTTTCAAGTAATCCATGGCATCCGATCCCAGCTTCGCGCCCGTCTCACGCATCAGCCTATCCAGACAGCTGTGCATGATGCCGCCGCACCTGTTCGACATAGGCGTTGACCTCGTCTTCTGGCTGGCTCATGAATGCCCCGTGACGCATGGCGCTCTCGCCGATCGCCTCCCAGGCATGCACGACGTGCAGCTCGGCAAACTCCGATACGGCCAACGCACCGGCCATTTCCATGACCAGGCCATTCAAGGCCTGGCGGGTCTTCAGTTCCGCAGGCGGGTAGCCGTCGTCCACATCGACCGCCGCCAGGATGCGCTGGTAGGATTCCCCTGTCTCGCGGCTTGACCAGCCAGACCGGACAGGGACACTTGCGCAGCAGGTGCATATCGTCAGCCGGCGAGAAAACGGTCCAGCCACTCCGGCGATTCGGGACATTTGATCACCAGATCATGCCCGTTGCGCAATACCTCGCGGATCACCTCGAGAAAAGATATGCCCAGTCAATACTTTGTGCTGGATATCGAGTCGTTGACGGTAGGGCTCAAGCGAGAGACATGATCCGCGCTTCATGCTCGCTCACCATGTGCCGACTGGAGTCGCGGGAGATCGGACCGCCATCCGGCATGCCGATGCTGGCCGGTCACCCGGGGATCACATCAGACGACCTCAAGCTCGCCTGGTTGTTCTCCGGCCAGCGCGACCGCCCGCTCCAGGGCCGGCTTGCCTGCCTCCCCATGCTCGATCACACAAAGAATGTTGTTGAATCGCTGCATCTCATTCACCTCCGTGGGAAGTCGTCAGCGACGCGCCCCACATCCGCGCCACCCGCTGTTCCAGCGCCTTCAGTTCAGGCAAAAAATCGCCCCGACCATCCAGCACATGAACCTTCAATACTTGCCCTTCGAGCTCGGCGCTCAGTGTCCCCGGCAACAGGCTCACGTATTGGCCAGGATCACCTTCGGCAGGCCCGGGGGCAGTCGAAGCGGATAGTCGATGAGTTCCGGGGCGATAGGCATGCGCGGATGAAATGCCCGCCGGGCCACATCCGCACCCCCCTTCAACGAATGCCAAAGAAAAAATGGTGCAAATCATGAGCAACTCCTGCCAGACCATGGCTACCGGCGGCACGAGCGCCACGCTGGCGATCACCGCGAATGACACGGCTGGCACGCCGATCCACCAGACTGCACATTACCGTCGGTTAGCGCCCACCACATGAGTGAAAACAGCAGCGCCCGCGATGCAACCGTCGACCAGTCAATTCTTGATGCGCTTGCTTCATGCATCGCTCACAGCATCATTGATCCGCCTGTACCGGTTGCCTCGGTAAGTCCAGCCCGATGATGCGATCAGCCGCCTCGCGGGCGGCATCCGAATAGGGCATCAGAATCAGATCGGCACCCGCCTGTTCCAGTCTGGCCACCTCATCCGGTCGCTTGCGCCGCAATAGCGATTCGACCGTTGTAACCCAGACTACGCAGCGCGTGGATAAGCGATCGATTGACGTGGCCTTCACGCGCGGTGCTCACTACCCACTGCGCCCGGCCAAGCGGCAGGGTCGCGATGAACTCGGGATCCTCGGCATCCCCGAAAATGACCGGCTGCCCCATGACGTCACCGCGCGAACCAGGTCCGGGTTGAAATCGACGCCCAACACTCGCCAGCCCCTCTCACGCAAAGCCCTGGCGATGCCGCTGCCGTATCGCCCCAGCCCGAACAGAATAACCATGCGGCACGGCATCATCCGGCACGCTAGCCTGCACAGCCTCCCGATGAGGCTGGCGGCGTTCGAAGATCTTAAGCCAGGGCGCCAGACGCTCATACAACGGATGCGAATAAATGATCATATAAGTCGATGCACTGATAGTGATGAGCCCAACCAGGGTTATCAGGCCCATAGTCTCGGCGCTGATATGGCCGAGGCTCACGCCCAGCGCCCCCAGGATCAGCGAGAACTCACTGATCTGCGCCACCGTGAGGCCCGCCAGGAACCCGGTCCGGCTGCGATAACCCAATACACCCATGATGACCATGACGATGAGGGGATTGCCGATCAGGACGAACAGCGAGAACACCAGCGATTCCACCATCGGGCACCCAGCAGTCCCAGGTCCAGTCGCGCCCCCAGGTCGAGAAAGAAAAACAGCAGCAGGAAATCGCGCACGCTCGTCAGGCGCGCGCCGAGCGCATCCCGGTAAGGCGTGGAGGCCAGTGACACACCGGCGACAAAGGCGCCCACCTCCTTGCTGAAACCGAGCATCGACACCGAGCGCCGCCAACGCCACCCCCAGGCGATACCGAACAGCACCAGCAACTCCTGGGAGCGGGACAGCATGTGGAGCAGCCGCGGCAGCAGGTACCGCATCGCCAGCCCGACGAACAGAAGAAACCCCGCACCCTTGACCAGCACCGCGAATGCCGCCTGCGTCAACGAGACTTCACCGGTTGCACCCAGGGCATTTAGACCAATCATGACCAACACGACGACCAGGTCCTGCACGATCAGAAAACCCAGTGCGATACGACCGTGCAGCGTATCCACCTCGCGCTTGTCGGAAAGCAGCTTGACGATGATGATGGTGCTGGAGAACGTTAACGCGACCGCCACGTACAGGGCGGTGACCGGCGCCATGCCAAATGCGATACCGATCAGGTAGCCGACGACGCTGGTGAATATCACCTGACCGAGCCCGGTCGCCAGCGCGACCGGCCCCATGGTGCGGATAATATGCAGGTCCAGTTTCAAGCCGACGACGAACAGCAACAGGGTGATGCCGAACTTCGCCAGCAGGTCGATCTGGTCGTTCGCGCTTACCCAACCGAGCACCGAGGGACCGACCAGGATACCCACGGCGATAAAAGCCACGATCAAGGGCTGGCGCAGACGAACACCCAGGGCCCCCACGGCCGCAGCCACCAGCAACAGCACGGCCATCTCGGTGAACATGTCCGGGAACACCGTCATGATTTGCCCTCGCGCCGCACCGGACTGCCGCGGCGGCCATCGTGCCTCTTGCGCCACTTGCGCAGTGCGAGTTTTTCCAGTTCAAGTATCACGAACAGAGCCATTCCGAGCACGATGATTTCCACGCCATGCACGAAATCCACTGGCCGGGTATCGAAGAAACGCTCCATGAACGGCACATAAGTGAAGAACAACTGCAGCGCTACAACCACTGCCACGGCGATCAGAGCCGCGCGCGAGCTGAACATTGCTCCAGCTTGAACGATGGCGCGCGCAAATAGCGCACGCTGAACAGGTAAAACACCTCCATCACCACCAGGGTATTGACCGCATAGGTTCGGGCCTCCTCCAGCGTGGAACCGTGCTGCTCGCCCAGCCGAAGATGCCGAACACGCCGGCGGCCATCAGCGCCGATACCAACGCGATACGCCAAAGCAGAAAGCCCGACAGCATCGCTTCGTTCGCCGGTCGCGGCGGGCGGCGCATGGTCTCCGGTTCGGTGGCCTCGAAGGCCAGCGCCATGGCCAACGCCACCGAACTGACCATATTGACCCACAGGATCTGCACCGGGGTGATCGGCAGGGTAAAACCGAACAGCACCGCGATCATGATGCTCATGGCCTCGCCGCCGTTGATCGGCAGCAGAAACGACGATGGCCTTTTTCAGGTTGTCGTAGACGGTGCGGCCCTGCTCGACGGCGTGGACGATGGAGGCGAAATTGTCGTCGGCGATGACCATCTCCGAGGCCTCCTTGGCCGCCTCGGTGCCTTTGTGGCCCATGGCGATGCCGACATCGGCACGCTTCAGGGCGGGGGCGTCGTTGACGCCGTCGCCGGTCATGGCGACGATAGCGCCCTGCGCCTGCAAGCAGCGTGACCAGCCGCAGCTTGTGCTCCGGACTGACGCGCGCGTATACGTCCACTTCGCGCACGCGCCTGGCCAAGCGCGGCATCGTCCATCTGGTCGAGATCGTGACCGGTAATGGCCTCGGCGCTGTTTTCCAGATCGAGCTGTGCCGCGATGGCGCGCGCCGTGCCGGCATGGTCGCCCGTGATCATCTTTACGCGGATGCCCGCCGTCCGGCACTCGGCCACCGCCTCTATCGCCTCCTCGCGCGGCGGATCGATGAGGCCGAACAGGCCGAGCAGCACCAGGCCTTCTTCCACATCGTCGAAATCCAGCTCCTGCTGGTGGTCGTGCGCCGGCTTGCAGGCCACCGCCAGCACGCGCTGCCCTGGTTCGCCAGCTCCTCCACCCGTTGCTGCCAGCTCTCGGCATCCATCGGCAGTCCTCGCCCGCCGCGCCCGTGCGCTTGGCGCAACGCGCCAGTACCTGTTCCGGCGCGCCCTTGAGATAGATGCATGGCCGCTGCCGTCGTGGGCATGGTGCAGCGTAGCCATAAACTTGTGCTCGGATTCGAACGGGATCAGATCAGTGCGCGGATGCTGCCGCCGCTCCTCCTCCGGCTCCAGCCCGGCCTTGACCGCCGCGCACCACCAGGGCGCCCTCCATCGGGTCGCCATGCACGCGCCAGTCGTCCGCCTTCTGTTCCAGCGTGGCGTCATTGCACAGCAGCGCGGCGCGGATCGCCTGCATCAGCAGCGGCGCCTGGTCAGCCTCGATCGGCTGGTCCTCGAGCAGGAAGCCGCCGCGCGGGATGTAGCCGGTGCCCTCGACGGTATAGAGGCCGTCCGACGGTGGCGATGCTCTGCACGGTCATCTCGTTACGGGTCAGGGTGCCGGTCTTGTCGGAACAGATCACGCTCACCGAGCCCAGGTCTCCACCACGGGCAGGCGGCGGATGATCGCATTGCGTCCGGCCAGGCGCGTCACGCCGATGGCCAGCGTGACGGTGAGGATTGCGGGCAGGCCCTCGGGGATAGCCGCCACCGCCAGCCCCACCACCGTCATGAACATCTCGGCGGTGCTGAAGCCGCGCACCAGCACGCCGAATGACGAACATCGCCAGCGCCAGCACCAGCACCGCGCCGGTGAGCCAGCGCGAGAACACCGCCATCTGCCGCAGCAGCGGCGTGGTCAGGGTCTGCACCTGGGCGACCAGGCCGCTGATGCGCCCGATCTCGGTGGCCGCGCCGGTGGCGACGACGATGCCGCTGGCCTGGCCATGGGTAACCAGAGTCCCGGAAAAGGCCATACACAGACGGTCACCCAATGCCGCGTCCTCGGCTGACCGCATCGGTGCCCTTTTCCACCGCCACCGATTCACCGGTGAGCACCGCCTCCTGGATCTGCAGGCCCTTGGCGCGGAACAGGCGCAGATCCGCCGGCACCTTGTCACCCGATTGCAGCAACACCACGTCGCCGGGCACCAATTCCTCCGCCGGCACGCGTCACGTGCCGCCCGTCGCGCAACACCATCGCCTGCGACGAAAGCATGTTACGGATGGCGCGCAGCGCGTCTTCCGCCTTACCCTCCTGCACAAAACCGATCACCGCATTGACCAGCACCACGCCGAGGATGACGATGGTGTCCACCCAATGGCCCATCGCCCCGGCAATGAGCGCCGCGCCGAGCAGCACGTAGATGAGCAGGTTGTGGAATTGTGCCAGCAGGCGCATGAGCGGGCCGCGGGGCGGGGCCTCCGGCAAGCGGTTCGGGCCGTAGCGTTCCATGCGCCGCGCGGCCTCGGCCGTATCAAGACCGGTGGCGCCGGCGTCGAGTTCACTGAACACCGTCTCCTGTGGCTGAGCATGCCAGGGCCGCGTGGATGCGGAAAGGAGATGTTCAGGTTATCTGATGTCGTTGGCACTATCGGTATCCTCCTCCCGTTTCCAAACGCGGACGGTCCTCACCCGCAGAGGGTCACACCAGTACACGATCCGGAACGCGGACGGATAGCTCGCGCATATCGGATCGTTCGAACTCTGGTACTGTCCTTCCCGTATTCGCATGACCGGTGAACGACTGGAGGCACTGGACACATCTGCCATCGACATCCGATACCCTACGCCCGACGTACCGCGCCTGCACCGGGTATCAGCTGGTTGACAGCACCGGCTGGTGGGTCTAGCTGGTGTGCTTCACCCATACGCCCCGGATGAACACCCTACTCCCACTCGATGGTGGCGGGCGGCTTGCTCGACACGTCGTAGACGACCCGGGAGACATCCTGGATCTCGTTCATCAGGCGGCTGGAGACGTGCTCGATGAGCTCGTAAGGCAGGTGCGCCCAGCGCGCGGTCATGAAGTCCACGGTCTCTACGGCTCTCAAGGCGATGACGTGCGCGTAGCGCCGGGCGTCGCCCACCACGCCCACCGACTTCACCGGCAGGAACACGGCGAACGCCTGGCTAACCCGGTCGTACCAGCCGGCACGGCGAAGCTCCTCCAGGAAAATGGCATCGGCTTCGCGCAGCACATCGGCGTGAGCCTTGGTCACTTCCCCGACCACCCGCACGCCGAGCCCCGGCCCGGGGAACGGGTGACGGTAGACCAGATCGTGGGGCAGGCCCAGATGCTCGCCGATGCGCCGCACCTCGTCTTTGAACAACTCCCGCAGGGGCTCCACGAGCTTCAGGTGCATGCGCTCCGGCAGGCCGCCTACGTTGTGGTGAGACTTGATCACGTGCGCCTTGCCGAACTTGCTGGCGGCGGACTCGATGACGTCCGGGTAGATTGTCCCCTGCGCCAGCCACGCGACGTCCTGGATGCGGTGCGCTTCGCGGTCGAACACGTCGATGAACGTCCTGCCGATGATCCGACGTTTCTCCTCGGGATCTTCGTGGCCGGCCAGGCGCATGAGGAACTCGGCCTCGGCGTCCACCACCACCAGGTTCAGGTCCAGAGCGTTGGACGGCGCGAACGCCGCTTCCACCTCGGCCCGCTCGTTCTTCCTCAGCAGGCCGTTGTCCACGAACACGCAGGTGAGCCGATCGCCGATGGCGCGGGACAGCAGCGCCGCCACGACGCTGGAATCCACGCCGCCCGACAGCCCCAGCACCACCTTCTCGTCGCCGACCTGCTCGCGCACCGCGGCGATGGCGTCCTCGGCGATATTCGCCGCCGTCCACAGCCCGTCGCAGCGGCACAAGGTGCGGGCGAAATGCTGGAGGATGTCCTGGCCCTGAGCGGTATGAGTGACCTCGGGATGAAACTGAACGCCGTAGAGATGCCGCTCCGGGTTCTCCATGGCGGCTACCGGGGCCGAGCCCGTTCTGGCCACGATGCGAAACCCCGGGGGCGGCTCGGTGACCTTGTCGCCGTGGCTCATCCATACCGCCAGGCTGCCGCCGGCGCCGCCGTTCACCGGCGCGAGAAATTCGCTGTCGGAGTCCACGTCCACCACCGCGTGGCCGAATTCGCGCTTCTCGGAACCGGCCACGGTGCCGCCGAGCTGGGCCGCCATGGCCTGCAGCCCGTAGCAGATGCCGAGCACGGGCACCCCCAGCTCGAAGACCACGCCGGGAACGCGTGGCGTGTGCTCGGCGGTCACGCTCTCCGGGCCGCCGGAGAGAATCACGCCCCGCGGGGCGAACGCACGAATGAACGGCTCCGGCACGTCGAACGGATGGATCTCGCAGTAGACGCCGGCTTCGCGGACCCGTCGGGCGATGAGCTGCGTGTACTGAGAGCCGAAGTCGACGATCAGGATCTTCTGATCGTGGATGTCGTGGTTGGTCATGGAGTGTCGGAGAATCCGGCTTTCAGCTGCGCGGGTAGTTGGGCGCTTCCTTGGTGATCGTCACGTCGTGCACATGGCTCTCCACCATGCTGGCGGCGCTGACCCTGACGAACTGGGGGCGGGTGCGCATGGTGGCGATGTCGGGAGAGCCCGTATAGCCCATGGAGGCGCGCAGCCCGCCCATGAGCTGGTGCACGATGGGGCTCACGGGGCCCCGGTACGGGACCCGGCCCTCGATACCTTCCGGGACGAGTTTCTGGCTTTCGCGATCCGGCTCCTGAAAGTAGCGGTCGCTGGAGCCGTGCACCTCGCCCATGGCGCCGAGCGAGCCCATACCGCGATAGGCCTTGTAGGTGCGGCCCTGGTAGAGCTCCACCTCGCCCGGCGCCTCGTCGGTGCCGGCCAGCAGGCCGCCCACCATCACCACGCTGGCACCCGCGACGATGGCCTTGGCGATGTCGCCGGAAAAGCGGATGCCGCCGTCGGCGATGACCGGAACGTCCGCCCTGTCTGCCACCGCGACCGCTTCCGATATGGCCGTGATCTGCGGCACGCCGATGCCGGTGACCACCCGTGTGGTGCAGATGGAGCCCGGGCCGATGCCCACCTTGATGGCGTCGACGCCCGTCTCGATCAGCGCTTCGGCACCTTCCTTCGTGGCCACGTTGCCGGCGATGAGGCTGAGCTCGGGATAGTGCTTGCGCACCCAGCGGATGCGGTCGAGCACGCGCGAGGAATGGCCATGGGCGGTGTCCACCACCAGCACGTCCACCCCGGCCTCCACCAGCGCGCTGATGCGCTCCTCGGTTTCCGCGCCGGTGCCCACCCCGGCACCGACCCGCAGCGAGCCGTGGGCGTCCTTGCAGGAATTGGGAAAGGCTTTGGCTTTGTTGATGTCCTTCACCGTGACCATGCCTTTGAGCTCGAAAGCGTCATTGACGAGCAGCACCTTCTCGATGCGGTGACGGTGCAGGATGTCGGTGATCTCGTCGAAGCTGGCGTCTTCTCTGGCAGTGACCAGCTTTTCCTTCGGCGTCATCACCTCGCGGATTCTGGCGTCCATGCGCCGCTCGAAGCGCACGTCGCGGCTGGTGATGATGCCCACCAGGGCGTGGCCTTCCACCACGGGCACCCCGGAGATCTTGTGGTCGAGGGTGAGCTCGATGAGATCCGCCACCGTTCGGTCCGGCTCGATGGTGATGGGATCGCGGATGATGCCGCTCTCGAACTTCTTCACCGCCCGGACTTCCCGGGCCTGAGCCTCCACGCTCATGTTCTTGTGAACGATGCCGATGCCGCCCTCCTGAGCCATGGCGATGGCGAGCCGGCCCTCGGTGACGGTGTCCATGGCGGCCGACATCAGCGGAATGTTCAGGGTGATCTGCCGGGTAAGGCGCGTCTCGAGGGACACTTCGGACGGCAGGACCTGGGAGTAAGCGGGAAGAAGTAGTACGTCGTCGAACGTCAGCGCGTCGTGGGCGATACGCAACATTGAGGACTCCGCAAAACCGAGATTCTACCGGCGCTCCCGGGTCCTGTAAACTCGACCCATGCTCTCTCAGCCGTCAGGTCCACCGGCCACGCGCCCGGTTCTCAGCGTCAGCGAGCTGGCTCGGCAGGCGCGCCTCGTCATCGAGGAACGCTTCGGCCTGGTGTGGGTGGAAGGCGAGATTTCCAACCTCCGCCGCCCTGCGTCCGGCCACTGGTATTTCACCCTCAAGGACGACGGCGCGCAGCTCCGCTGCTGCATGTTCGCCGGCCGCAACCGCGCCGTGCGCTTCGCGCCCCGCGACGGAATCCAGGTGCTGATCCGCGGCCGGGTCAGCCTGTACGAGGCCCGGGGCGATTTTCAGCTGGTGGCCGAGCACCTGGAGCCGGCAGGAGAAGGCGCACTCAGGGCCGCTTTCGAAGCGCTGAAGACGCGCCTGGCGGCCGAGGGTCTGTTCGACGCTGAGCGGAAGCGTGCGCTGCCCGCCCTGCCCCGGCGGCTGGCGGTGATTTCTTCCTCCACGGGAGCGGCGCTCCGGGACGTTCTGCATGTGGTTGCCCGGCGCTTTCCCGGCCTCGAGGTGATCGTGGTGCCGGTAACGGTTCAAGGGGACCGTGCGGAGGCGGACCTGATGTCCGCCCTGGCCCGGGCACCCATGGTCGAGCCGGACGTGGTGCTCATCACCCGCGGCGGCGGCTCCCTGGAAGATCTCTGGGCATTCAATCTCGAATCGGTGGCCCGCGCGGTGGCCGCCTGCCCGGTACCCACCGTCTCCGCCGTCGGCCACCAGACCGACGTCACCATCACCGACTTTGTCGCCGACGTGCGGGCCCCCACGCCATCCGCCGGCGCCGAGCTCATCACCCCCGACCGGGCCGAATTCGACGCCTACATGGCCGTGCTGCGCGGCCGTCTCGGACGGACCTTCGCCGCCACCTTGGTCAGCCATACCCACCATCTGCGCCACCTGCGCGCTCGCCTGGTGAGCCCCCGCGCCAGGCTGCAGCAGCAGATGCAGCGCACCGACGAGCTGGCTCTGCGGCTGCAGCGTGCCACGCGCCACAGCCTCACGCGGCGGCAGGCGCATTTGAACACGCTCCGCCGCGGGCTCCTGCTGCTGCGACCCGCGCGGACCATCCGCCGCCATCAGCAACGGCTGATCCAGCTTCACGGCGCGCTGACGGCAGCGGGGCGGCGGGTGATCGTCCGCAAGGCCGAGCGCCTGGCCGGCCTCGCCAGAACTCTGCAGGCGGTGAGCCCTCTCGAGACCCTGGCCCGGGGCTACGCCGTGCTCACGGTGACCGCCGGCGGCGAAGGCCGCAACGCCGTCACCTCGGTATCCCAGGCGAACCCGGGGGACGCGCTCACCGCGCACCTGCACGACGGCGCGCTCACCGTCCGAGTCGAGGGCGTGGACCACGACAACCGGCTGCCGACCCTGGAGGACGCCGACCCGCGTGTGGGAGCGACCTCCCGGTCGCGATCCTGTAGGAGCGACCTGTGTGGGAGCGACCTGTGGGAGCGACCTCCCGGTCGCGACTGTGGGAGCGACCTCCCGGTCGCGATCTCAGGGGGACGGAGGAAGATCGCGGCCAGGAGGCCGCTCCCACATGGCACAGGGCCGCTCCCACATGGCAAAGAGCCGCCGCCATCAACACTTCACGTCATTTCTTCTTAGTTTTATGGTGTCTAATCATCCGCTTACGGCTCTTTTCTTGACGTGGAGTCAAGATATTTTTGCGATCGGCGAACGGGTTCTCCCCGGTCCGCAGCTCGATCCTGATCGGCGTGCCGACGAGATCCAGCGCCTCCCGAAAGCCGTTCTCCAGGTAGCGCAGGTACGACTCCGGCACCGAGCTGGTCTGGTTGCCGTGGACAACGATGCGGGGCGGGTGCGAGCCCGACTTGTGGGCGAAACGCAACTTCACCGGCCGGCCGCGCACCGTCGGCGGCGGGTGTGCCGTCACCAGCGCCTCGAGCAGGCGGGTGAGGTGAGACGTGCTGGCGTCGAGCTCGGCGGCCGCGTACACCCGCCGCACCGAGCCGAGCAGATGACCGACGCCGGTGCCGTGGAGTGCCGAGATCCGCAGCACCGGCACCCACGGCGCGAAGCGCAGCTTACGCTCGAGCAGGCGGCGGTTGTGCTCCCGCTCGTCGTTGCCGAGGCCGTCCCACTTGTTCACCGCCACGACCAGCGCAGCGCCCGCTTCCACGGCATAGCTCAGGATGTGCAGGTCCTGATCCACCAGGCCCTCCCGGGCGTCCAGCACGAGGATCACCACGTGGGCGCGCTCGATGGCCTGCAGGGTCTTCACCACCGAGAACTTCTCGATCCCGGCATCCACCCGGCCCTTGCGTCTGACACCGGCGGTGTCTATCAGCAGATAGCTGACGCCGTCGCGGTCGAATGGGATCTCGATGGCGTCGCGGGTGGTGCCCGGGAGGTCGTAGACCACCTGCCGTTCCTCGCCCAGCAGGCGGTTGATGAGGGTGGACTTGCCGACGTTGGGCCGGCCGATGATGGCGACGCGAATCGCGCCGGCGTTGGGACGCTGGTCTGCGCCGGCGGTCTCACCGGCCTCGGCGGACGCCGCCGCCTCGCCCGGATCCGCATCGCCGACCGTCCGCTCCGCCCCCACGCTGACGCCGGCTTGCAGTTCTTCCACCAGTCGGCTTGCCAGCGCGGACAGCCCGCGCCCGTGAGCGGCCGCTACCGGAACGGGCGCCTCGAAGCCGAGCGGGGCGAACTCCGCCGCGGCGACCACCTCGTCGACGCCGTCCATCTTGTTCACCACCAACACCACACGGCGGCCCTTCTGCCGGAGACGCTGAGCGATTTCCTGGTCAGCCGCGGTCAGCCCCGAGCGGGCGTCCACCAGCAGCACCACCGCGTCAGCCTCGTCCATGGCCAACTCTGCCTGGCGCTCCATGGCGGTCGTAAGCTCGCCGTCGTCGCCGAGCAGCCCGCCGGTGTCGATGAGTGTGCAGGGCGTTCCTTCGAGGCTCGCGCGGCCGTAGCGCCGGTCGCGGGTGAGGCCGGGCACGTCGGCCACCAGCGCGTCACGCGCGCGCGGTCAGCTTGTTGAAGAGCGTGGACTTACCGACGTTGGGCCGGCCGACCAGCGCCACGGTGGGTATCATGTTTGCTCGCGTCTCGTGAGCCGGTCACTTCAGCCCGATTTCAGCTGGATGTCGAGGGCCCGCAGCTTGCCGGAGTTGCCGAGCACGTAGAAGAGGTCGTCGCCCACCACTGGCCTCGATCGCACGCCGTCTCCGTCCGCCTTCATGCGGCCCATGAACCGGCCGTCGCTCTGCGCCAGCACGTGGACGAACCCTTTGCCGTCGCAGACCACCAGATAGTTACCGAAGGCGATGGGGCCGGTGAGTTTTCTGCGGTACAGGCCGTCCTGCCGCCACACTTCCTGAGCGGTCCGTTCGTCGATGGCGATGACCACGTCGTCGTCGTTCACCACGTAGATCTGGTTGAACCCGCTCGCCAGATCCACGTGACTGCCGATGTCCTTTTCCCACAGCAGCGAGCCGTCGCTGCCCCGGAGGGCCGTCAGTCGCCCCTGGAACGCTGCCGCGTAGACCACGTTGCCGTCCACCACCGGCGTGCTGTCCACGTCGACCATGCGTTCCAGCTCGGAACGTCCCTCCGGCAGCATGACCCGGTGCTGCCAGATGGGCTGCCCATTCTCGGCGCGCACAGCCATGATCATGCCGTTGGCGAAGCCGGCGTACACGACGCCGTCCTCGTAGACCGGCGTGCCGGTGCCGCGCAGGGTGAGCACCGGCACCTGATTGTCCACGCTCCAGCGGACCTTGCCGTCCGCGCGCTCCAGCGCGAGCAGCCGCCCGTCGATGGTCCGCACGAAGACGAGATCCCCGCCGCCCACGGGCGGGGCCAGCACCTCACTGCCGACGTTCACCCGCCAGACCTCCTTGCCGTCCGCGGCGGACAGCGCCACCACGTCACCGGCCGTGGTGCCGAGCAGCACGTTGCCGTAGGCGAGGCCCACGGCACCGGTCAGGTAGCTGGGATCGCGGCGATTGAAGATGTTGAAGGCGCTGAACAGGCCGAAGGGACTCTTGCCGATGCGGGTCTTCCAGACGCGCTTGCCGGTGAATCGTTGGCGCACCGCCACCAAGCCGTAGCCGTCGGCCAGGAAGATGCGATCGCCCGCGAGCGCCGGACGGATGCGCAGGTATTTCTTGCCGAGCCCGTCGCCGATGCCGGCCGACCACTCCGTGCGCACCCGCACCTCCGGCTTGAACTTCACCAGCTTGGCCGGCTCCTGCTTCTTGGCCGGCTCGGGCTTCCCCTTGCCGACGAATGGCATCCAGCTGCAGCCCGACATCAGGCCGGCGAGCAGGACTGCGACGCTAATCGCTCGAATCGGCAGTGTCTGCAATCTTCATCTCCAGAACGGGCCGCTGATCACCGGGCTGAACGTGGGACAGGGCGGTGGTGTAGGATTCGTGGGCGAGCTTGCGTTCGCCGCGGGCCAGGTGAATGTCACCCTGCAGCTCCGCGGCCACTGACAGATAACCTTCGCCGCGAATGCGATTCAGCACATCGAAGGCCTCGTCGCCCTTGTCGGCCTGGAACAGCAGCCGCGCGAGCCTGAGACGAGCGAGATCCGCCAGCTCCTCCCCGCTTGCGAGATCCACCGCTTTCCGCAGCAGCGGCTCGGCCTCGGAAGCTTTGCCGTCGTCCACCGCCGTCTGCGCCTGCTGGAGCAGCACGAAGGTGGGATAGGCCGTCCCCTTGCCTTGGTCGATGATCCTGGCCGCCACGGTATCTCTGGCATCGCCCTTGGCGTCCAGAAACTTCGCGTACAAGTCGGATGCGGTCAGCACACGCGTCTGCTCGTGGCCCTGGTACCACCGCCAGGCGGCGACGCCGGCCACCACCAGCACCACCATCACCACCAGCGAGGTGCCGTGCTCCTGCCACCAGGCGCGCAGCCGCGCGACCTGTTCTTCGTCGGTCAGATACTCTGACAACCGATTCTCCTCCTGTTAGCGCCGCGGCCGGTGCGCGGTCAGATGTCGGCCCCGGCCAACCGCTCGATCAGCCCTGACGCGTCCAGACTCTCCTGGGGACGATCGTCGCGCAGGTGCTTCAACGTCGGGCGCCCGCGGGTCACCTCGTCGTCTCCGATGACGACGGCGAACCGCGCGCCGCACTGGTCCGCGCGCTTCATCTGGTTCTTCAGCTTGCCGCCGCCCGCGTGGGTGCGGATTCTGAACGCTGGCAGCGCATCCCGCAATTTCCGCACGAGCTCGAGCGCCCATGGACGTTGCGCCTCGTCCATGATGCATACGTAGACATCCGCGCCGGCTGAAAAATCCACACCGGCCAGGCCGCCGGCAGAACCGCCGGCGCCGCCGAGTTCCGCCGTTTCCGCCAGCAGAGTGACCCGCTCGAGGCCGACGGCGAAGCCCGCACCCGGCGTCGGCCGGCCGCCGAGCAGCTCCACCAGCCCATCGTAGCGGCCGCCGGCGCAGATGGTTCCCTGGGCGCCGAGGTCGTCGGTGATCCACTCGAACACCGTGTGGGTGTAGTAGTCGAGCCCCCGCACCAGCCGCGGATTGATCTGGTAGGGCACCTGCAGGCTGTCGAGCAGGGCCAGCAGCTCGTCGAAGTGTCGGCGGTCCGCCTCGTCCACGAACTCGGGCAGCATCGGCGCGTCCTTCAGCAGTGCCTGCGTGCGCTCATCCTTGCTGTCCAGGATGCGCAGAGGGTTGCGGTTCAGCCGCCGCTGGCTGTCCTCGTCGAGCTGCCCGGCCAGTGGCGTGAGATAGCTCACCAGCGCGTCCCGGTAGGCCGCGCGGGTTTCCCGCGAGCCCAGGGTGTTGATCTCGAGGCGCACGTGGCCGCTGAGTCCGAGGGCGCGCCAGAAGTCGAGGCCGAGGAGGATCAGCTCGGCATCGATGTCGGGACCGGGCAGGCCGAAAGCCTCGGCGCCGAGCTGGTAGAACTGACGGTAGCGACCTTTCTGCGGGCGTTCGTAGCGGAACATCTGGCCGGCATAGAAGACCCGCTGCGTCTGGTTGAACAACAGGCCGTGCTGCAACAGCGAGCGCACGCAGCCGGCGGTGCCCTCGGGGCGCAGGGTGATCCGGTCGCCGTCGCGATCGGTCAGGGTGTACATCTCCTTCTCGACGATGTCGGTGGCTTCACCGACCCCGCGGCTGAACAGCTCAGTGAACTCGAGGAGCGGCAGATGGATCTCCTCGTAGGCGTACGCCAGCAGCACCTGGCGGATGCTCTCCTCGACCCGGCGCCACCGCCGAGCCTCCTCGGGCAGCACGTCACGCATGCCGCGGATGGACTGAATCATCGTCATTGTCCCAGTACCAGGGTGGCAACGTTGTCGCGGGTATGAGGGGCCAGGGCCACCGCCTCGCCGTTGAAGCTCAACTGGGCCCCCGGCGCGTAGCCCAGCAGGATGCGGAACGGCCCCTGCCCCACCAGATCGAGGCGGCTATCGGCGCGGCCGAGGTCGCTGTACAGCTTCGCGCCGGCGGCATTGCGGATCTCCACCCAGCACTCGTCGGTGAAGGAGAAGGACAGCCGGTCGTCACCGATGTCGGTGATCCGGTGGGGACTGCCGTCCGCCCCGTCATCTGCCGGTGCGGCGAGCGCGGCTGCCGGCGCCGCGGTGGAACTGCCTGTGGAACCGCTGGCAGCCTCGCCCTCCGACCCCGCGCCCGACTGGTCCGGCACCGCCGGTCCCTCCCCGGGGCCGGGCGGCGCGCCCGCCTCGCCGGCGTCCGGCAGCGGGGAAACCGCCCGGCCGAACACGCCGTCATCCGCCGCCGCCGGCGCAGCGGATTCGCTATCGCCTTCCGGCCACAGCCAGATCACCAGCACCACCACGAACGCCACCAGCAGACCGGCCGCGCTGCCCAGCACCAGCGCGGGCCGGCTGCGGATCCACTCCCAGATGGGCGGTTCCGGCGACGCGTGCGCCGCGACGGGATCCGGCGGGCGCGCCAGGTGGGCAACCAGCGGCTCCGGGTCGAGCTCCAGAAGCCGCGCGTAGCCACGCACGTAGCCGCGGGCAAACACCGGTCCGGGCAGGCGGTCGAGATCATCGCTCTCGATGGCCTCGATGATGGAAATCGAAAGGTTGAGGGTCTCCGAAATCTCGCGCACGGTCACGCCAAGGGCCTCGCGCTCAGCCCGCAACACGCTGCCGGGTCGGCTCGCCTCCGGCTCGCTCACGCTGTCCCCCGGCGGCACGCGGTCAGCCCCCGTCGAGGCAGTGACTGGCTTCGGCGGAATCCGGATACAGATGTTTCAGGGCGATCTGGTAGCTCGCCAGCTGATCCTGGTCGTTGGCGTGGCGCGCCAGGCGCATGCCGAGGCACAGGCTCCCCGGCGTCTGCCGCGCCCGCGCGCGGTACATGTCGTAGTATTCGGACGCGCGCTGGTAGTCGCCACGGTCGTAAGCCAGCTGCGCGAGCTCCAGGCTCGAACGCGGCAGTACGGTGTTGAACGACAGGGCGTGCTCGAACGCGTCCCGTGCCTGGTCCACGTCGCCGACCTTCAGCTCGGTCAGTCCCAGCGCCTCGTACGCACGCGCCCGGTCCCGGTAGTCGGGGTCGCGCACCAGGGTGCGCAGTGGCTCCAGCGCCTCCTTGTAACGGCCCTGTCCGTAGAGCAGCGAACCGTAGTTGTTCAGCGCCAGGGCGTAGTGAGGGTCGTAGCGCAACGCACGGCGGTACGCCTTCTCGGCGAGCTCGTACTCCTTCTGACCCTGGTACATCACGGCCATCAGGGTGTGGGCTTCGGGCGAGCGCGGGTCGATCTCGAGGGCTTTGCTCAGCGGCTCCTTGGCGCGGCTCCAGTTGCGGTGCTCCAGATAGCCGCGAGCGAGATCCAGGTGTGTCTGAAGCCGCACGGCCTTCGGCGCGGTTTCGAAGCCGCCGGTGCTGGTGGTGACGCAGCCGCCGAGCAACAGCAGGCCGCACACGAAGCTGCGCGCCACCGATGCCATCATGCCACCTCCTCTGCCTTGCTGCGGGCGATGTAACGTTCCCGGCGGCGGGTGCGATCCTCCACCTGCCCGACCAGCTGACCGCAGGCGGCATCGATGTCGTCGCCGCGGGTCGTGCGCAGCATGGTGGCGTAGCCGGCGTTCATGAGCAGTGTCTGGAAGTCGCGCACCGCGCCTTCATCCGGGCGCTCATAGCTCGAGCCGGGGAACGGGTTGAACGGAATCAGGTTGATCTTGCAGCGCACGTCGCGGAGCACGCGGGCCAGAGCCCGAGCGTGATCGAGCGAGTCGTTCACGCCGCGCAGCAGGGTGTACTCCATGGTCAGGGAGCGCCGCTCACCCAGCCCTTCGACGTAGTGGCGGCAGGCGGCGAGCAGCGTCTGTATGGGGTATTTGCGATTCAGCGGCACCAGCTCGCTGCGCAACGCATCGTCCGGCGCGTGCAGCGAGATGGCGAGCGAAACGTCCGAGACCTCTGCCAGCCGGTAGATGGCCGGCACGACGCCGGCGGTGCTGACCGTCACCCGACGCTTGGAGATGCCGAAAGCCAGGTCGTCCACCATCAGGTCGGTGGCCGCCACCACATGGTCGAAGTTCAGCAGCGGCTCGCCCATGCCCATGAGCACCACGTTGGTGACACACCGGGCGTCGTGACCGGCCGTGGGGTCGCCGGCATCACCGCCGCGCTGGCGCAGCTCCCGATCGGCGAGCCACACCTGGCCGATGATGTCGGCGGTGGACAGATTGCCGTTGAAGCCCTGCTTGCCGGTGGAGCAGAAGCTGCAGTCGAGCATGCAGCCCACCTGCGAGGACACGCACAAAGTATTTCGCCCCCGCTCCGGTATCAGCACGGTCTCGACGCAGTCGCCGTTGGCGACCCGCACCACCCATTTCACCGTGCCGTCCTTCGACTGCCGGCGGGTCACCACCTGCGGCGGAACGAAGCAGGCCAGCGACGCCAGCCACTCCCGCTGCCGCTTGGAGAGATCGGTCATCTGGTGGAAATCCAGCACGCCCCGGTGATAGGCCCACTTCATGACCTGACGAGCACGGTAAGCCTTCTCGCCGCGCTCGACGAAAAACGTTTCCATCTGCCCTCGGGACAGGGAAAACAGATTGACGGGCGGTTCACCCGGCGGGGCGTCGCCCCGGTGGGTCTGGCTGTCGGTGCGGGTCAACGTCAGTCTCTCGAAAAGATCTGGTCAGGCCCGAAAAAATACGCGATCTCCCGCTCGGCGGAAGCCGGCGAGTCGGAGCCGTGCACGGCGTTGGCGTCCAGGGATTCGGCGAAGTCGGCGCGAATGGTTCCCGGTTCCGCGTCCTTCGGGTTGGTAGCCCCCATGAGCTTGCGGTTCAAACGGATGGCATTATCGCCCTCGAGCACCTGAACCACCACCGGCCCGGAGGTCATGTAGGTCACCAGGTTGTCGTAGAAGGGCTTCCCTTCGTGCTCGGCGTAGAATCCGCCGGCCTGCTCGTCGCTCATACGCAGCATCCTGGCGGCGACGATCGTCAGGCCGCTCGATTCGAACCGGCTGATGATTTCACCGATGACGTTCCTGGCGACCGCGTCGGGCTTGATGATCGAAAGGGTGCGCTCCACAGACATGAGGTCCTCCGCGTTGTCGGTTTCGGATCTGCCATCCGAAACCACGCCTACTCAATTGAGCCTAGTCAATTGAAAAATCAGGAATTGGCCCGGAAAGGCGGCGGCGTATTATACGCGATCCGGGACGCGATGCAGGAGCGATCGGACAATCGCAGCGGGTCGGGTCAGCCGCCCGACGCGGTGCGGGCGCCGCGCAGCCCGGTCACCACCTCCGCCACCCGGCTACCCACGTAGTCGACGTCCGCCTCGGTGGTGTACCGGCCCACGGTAAACCGCAGCGAGGCGTGAGCCAGATCGTCGGGCAGGCCGAGAGCGCGCAGGACGTACGACGGCTCCACGCTGGCCGACGTGCAGGCGGAGCCGCTGGATACCGCCACGTCGTCCAGGGCCATCAGCAGGGTCTCGCCGTCCACGCCCGCGAACGAGACATTCACGAGGCCCGGCAGGCGCCGGTCCGCGTGGCCGTTCAGGGCGGTGCCCGGAATCTGCCTGAGGTGCGCGAGCAGGCGGTTTCTGAGCGCGAGAACCCGCGCGTTTTCCCGTTCCATCTCCCGCTGCATGATCACGCAGGCCTCGCCCATTCCGACGATCTGATGGGTGGCCAGCGTGCCCGAGCGCATGCCCCGCTCGTGGCCGCCGCCGTGAATGAGCGGGGTGAGCCGGACCGGCGGCTCGCGCCGCACGTACAGAGCGCCCATGCCCTTCGGCCCGTAGATCTTGTGGGCCGACAGGGAAATCAGATCGATCGGCATTGCCTTGACGTCGAGCGGCACCTTGCCGGCGCTCTGGGCAGCATCGGTGTGGAACGGCACACCGGCTTCCCGGCACACCGCGCCGATGGCGGCCACGTCGTTCAACACGCCGATCTCGTTGTTGGCGTGCATGATGGACACCAGCAGGGTGTCCGGCCGCAAGGCGTCGCGTACCTGGTCCGGATCGACGATGCCGTCGGCGCCCGGATCCAGATAGCTGACCCGGAAACCCTTGCCTTCGAGGTACCCGCAGGTGTCCAGCACGGCCTTGTGCTCGATGCGGCTGGTGACGATGTGGCGGCGGGCAGCGCCGTCGGCGAGGCCCTTGATGGCCAGGTTGTCCGACTCCGTGGCTCCGGAGGTCCAGACGATCTCGCGGGGATCGGCGTTGATGAGCTTCGCCACCTGGGTGCGTGCTTCCTCCACCGCTTCCTCCGCTTCCCAGCCGAACACGTGGGAACGGGATGCGGGATTGCCGAACTTGCCTTCCACCAGCAGGCACCCGCTCATCTTCTGGGCGACCCGGGGGTCCACCGGCGTGGTCGCGGCGTAATCGAGATAGACAGCTTTGGCCATTACACCATCCGCGCTACAGCGTGCGTGCCGAGATGAGGGCGCCGTCCTGTCGCAGCGCCACGGCTTGCACCTCCCGCCGGGTCACCAGATCTGCCAGGGTGACGCCCGACAGGAACTCGTCGATGCGGTGGGAAAGCGCCGTCCACAGATCATGGGTGAGGCAGGTGGCACCGTCCTGACAATCGGCGGTGCCCTTGCAGCGGGTGGCGTCCACACCCTCGCCCACCGCGGCAATGACCTCGGCGACGGTGACGTCCGCGAGCGGCCGCGCCAGCTCGTAGCCGCCGCCGGGACCGCGAACGCTGACGAGCAGATCGGCGCGCTTGAGCTTGCTGAAGAGTTGCTCCAGATAGGCGCTGGAGATGCCCTGGCGCTCGGCTACCTCAGCGACGCTCACCGGCCCGCGCTCGTGGTGCAACGCGATGTCGAGAATGGCGGTGACGGCGTAGCGGCCTTTGGTGGTCAATCGCATCCGGCAAAGTATGCAATACCCGAGTAATTTGGTCCACTATTCCGGCGTTCCACCCGGCGCCCGCTCGGCTCCCCTGCCGCCGGCAGGCCGTGCCGCGGGATCGAGCTCCTTGAGCACGCCACGCAGCATCTGAACCTCCTTCTCGTCCATCTCGACCCGCGTGAACAGGCGCCTCAGCCGGGTCATGGTCTGGCCCGGATTGTCCGGGTCGAGGAAGCCGCCGTTCACCAGCACCCCTTCCAGATGGGCGTAGAAGCCTTCGAGCTGCGCCGTGGTGGCCGGCGGCTGATCCCAGTGCGTGGCCGGCGGCGCATCCTGCGCCGGGCCCTGCGCCTGCTTATAGAGCTCGTAGCACACCACCTGCACCGCCATGGCCAGATTCAGTGAAGGGTATTGCGGATTCGCCGGAATCTGCAGATGGCAATGGCAGCGCATCAGCTCGTCGTTGGAGAGCCCGCTGGTCTCGCGGCCGAACAGCACCGCTACCCGGGTACCGGGCGGGCGGGCCAGCGCATCGGCGGCCACCGCCTCGGCCGACTGCACCGGCCACGGAATGCGCCGCGAGCGCGTGCTGGTGCCCACCACCCAATGGCAGTCGGCAATCGCCTCGGTCAGCGATCCGCAGACCGTCACCGCCTCCAGCACGTCGCGGGCCCCGGCAGCGCGCCAGTGGGCCTGGGGATCGGGAAACCGCGCCGGATTCACCACCGTCAGGTTAGTCAGCCCCATGGTCTTGAGCGCGCGGGCGGCGCCGCCGATGTTGCCCGGATGGCTCGGCTCCACCAGCACGACCCGCACGTCAGCCAACCGCTCGAGCCCCCTGGGAACGGCCTCCCGGCCGCGATCGCCTGTGGGAGCGGCCTCCCGGCCGCGATCGCCTGTGGGAGCGGCCTCCCGGCCGCGATTCCTGATGAACTCATCATCCATAGCCGATAGCATACCGCGCCCGACAAGCCACGCCGCCGCCATCATGCAACCACCGGCCAACATCGCCTTGCGGGCAGCCCGCCAGGCTGGACAGATCATGCTCCGCGCCATGGACCGCCTGGACACCCTCGACATCCAGCAGAAGGGTCGGAACGACTTCGTCTCCAACGTCGACCGGGAAGCCGAGACCGCCATCATCGACATCCTGCACAAGGCCTATCCGGAGCACGGAATCCTCGGCGAGGAGCATGGCCAGTCCTACTCCGGCAGCACCGCCGGCAGTGCTACCGAGTTCACCTGGATCATCGATCCGCTGGATGGCACCACCAATTACCTGCAGGGGATTCCCCACTTTTGCGTGTCGATCGGCCTGAAGAAGGGCCGTCAGCTCGAGCACGGTGTGATCTTCGACCCGGTGCGCAACGAAGCCTTCGTGGCGTCCCGCGGCTACGGTGCGCAGCTCAACGGCAAGCGCATTCGCGCCAGCCGCACCACCCGGCTCGAGGACGCCGTGATCTGCACCGGCATTCCGCCTGGCGCCGTGGAACCCCACCTGGATGCCTACATGGCGATGTTCCGGGAATTTACGGCCACCTGCCGCGGCATCCGCCGCGCCGGCTCGGCGGCGCTGGATCTGGCCTACGTAGCGGCCGGCCGGATGGACGGTTTCTGGGAGTTCCAGCTCAAGCCCTGGGACGTGGCCGCCGGGGCCGTGCTGGTGCGCGAAGCCGGCGGTTTCGTCGGCACGCCGTCCGGTGGCGACGACTTTCTCGAATCCGGCAACATCGTTGCCGCCAACGTGAAAGTGTTCAAGCTGATGGTGCAGTACCTGCGCCCGCACCTGACGCCCGCGCTGCGCTGACAGCGGTGCGGACGTTGGCCGGCGGCGTCGAGCCTGTCAGGTGTGGAGCGCTCTCCCGATCGCGCCCGGGAGAGCGCTCCGACGTCCCTCATTCGCCGCCCGGCGAGGGTGCGGAGCCCGACGGAGACGACGCGTGGGCGTCGCTCCGGTGCGCGTCGCTGCGCTTCGGTTTCCCCGCCTCCCGCACCGCTTCCGCGGCTGCGTCCGCTGCGGTTTCCTGCGCCCGCTCACTCAGCGACTCGGCCCGCCGCTTACCTTCCTCCTTCAGCCGGTCAGTAGCGTCGTCACTCTGCTCGCCGAGCCACTCGTCCTCCCGTCGGGTCCGCGGCAACAGTGCACCGATGGCGGCACCTGCGGCGACGGCCAGCGCCCCCAGCACCAGAGGCTGCTCCCGACGCAGATAATCGAATTGCGAGCTGCCGCGCCGATACACGTCCTGCAGGCCATGCGCGGTGTCGCGGCTGCGCCCCGCGATGCCCGACAGGGCGGATCCCGCGCCGGCGGCCACCCGTCCCGCGCTGTCCCGCACGGCGCCGGCCGTGTCACTGGCACGGCGTCCTGCCGATCGGCCCGCCTCGGCCATATCACCCGCAACACCGCGGGCGGTGCCCGCCGCGCTTCGGGCCTTGTCGGCCGCGTGATGGGTGGTATCGCCGGTCCGCTCCACGTGCTGAGGGGGGCGATCGGACGCCATCATCAGCCAGCTGACGCCGACCCCGGTCAGCAGCACCGGCACGGGGTTGTTGCGTACCTGCACCCCCAGATTCCGGCCGAAGCCGCCGCCGTTGTCTCTGACCATGCGCAACGCCTGATCGAGCAGCTGGCCGGGCGACAAGCGGCGTTCCAGCTCATCCAGGGTCTGCTCCATGTGCGTGCGAGCCCGATCCGCCTCGGCCTCGAGATCCGCCGGTCGTCTACCTACATCCGATTTCAACTGCTCATTCATGCGTGTGTCCATGTGTGTGCCTCTCGATCATGTCCGCGTCCTTGCGCATCGACCGCGTAGCGCGATCCGGTACGAATCCGGCTTTGAGCCGGTTCTGCCCGCCCAGGTACATCACCAGCCCCAGCAGGCAGGCGGCGGCCCCGACGATCAACGCAGCCGCCCAGGCTGGAACCACGAGCGCCAACGCGAACGTTGCCGACAGAAGAAGGAACAGGAATCCCGCAAACAGCACGGCGCCGCCACCAGCGATCGATCCGATGCTGGCGCGGGCGCGGTCGATGGAATTCGAGACCTCCGTGGTCGCCAGCGCCACTTCCTTGCGCACCAGCACCGTGACGTCTTCCACCAGCCGCCTCAGCAGACGTCCAACGGGAATGGACTCGTCAGCCACGTGCGGCAGCTCGGCGGCCGGCTCGCGGCGGTCACGGTTGGTTTCCGTGGTGTGGGGTTCCGTCGCTCTGACCGGCTCACTCATGATCGCCTCCTTGCAGGCTGCCCGGCTGGTTGGTCGATGGATTGCTCGGCGTCACCCGGGAAGAAGCCTGTTCCGGCGTCCCGGTACCCAGCGGCCCGCTGGCGGGCGGCACGGCCCCTGGCGGCAAGCCGGCTTCGGCGCCGTAGCTCGGACCGCCGGAGCGCTGCCTGCCGTCATCGCCGTGCTCGTCGGCGCCGGACCAGCCGGTGCCGTAAGAATCATCCGACGAGCCGGTGCCATACGAGCCAGCGCCGGAACGCGGCTCAGCGCGCTCCGCAGAAGCCTTGAAGAACCGGCTGAGCACCAGCCCGATGGCCACGCCGCCCGCGACGAAAAGCTCGGGGTTGGAGCGCGCCAGATTGCGCACGTCCTGGCTGAGCTCCGCGGCACTGCGGTTCTCCAGCCGTCCCGCCAGGTTGGACAACTGGCCCGCCAGCATGCTGCTGGCCCGAGCCAGCATTTCCTGACCCTGATCCGAAAAGTCACTGGACGTATGCTGCAGCACTTCCGAGCTTCTGGCAGCGGCATCGGCGGCCGCGTTTTTGCCCTGCTCGAACCTGTCTCGCAGCTCTCCTTGCACGTCGGAGACCGTTTCCCGGCCCGTCTGTCGAAGGCGCTCGGCGGCCTGGTCCATGGCCTCACCCGTCCCCCGGGTGGGCGAGTGTGAATCAGCTGTCGTCATGGTCGCTACTCCTCTATGCGTTCTATGAGGCCGGACGGGCCACCTGGCCGCCGGACGTATTCGCTGAACACACGGAAACCGAAGCAGTATCCATGCCGTCCGACAAGAACAGCGGCCGGGTCACCCAGTTTTTCAAAGCAACGCAAACGGCTTTACTGAGGGGCAGTGGAAGCGAGTGGCGCGTGGGAGGAGGTGCAGCGGGAGGTTTCCGCCGCGGCTCAGGATGAAGTCAGGGCCGATCCGCCTCGGACTCGCGCTCCGGCACCAGCAGATCCTCGCGGCTGATGTTCATCAGCATCATGATGCTGGCAGCCACGTAGATCGACGAGTACGTGCCCACGACGATGCCGATGGTGAGCGCCAGGGCGAAGCCGCGGATGGTCTCACCGCCGGCCACCAGCAGCGCGACCAGCACCAGCAAGGTGGTCCCCGAGGTGACCAGAGTGCGGTCCAGGGTCTGGTTGATCGACCGGTTGATGACCTCGAACGGCGTGGCGCGCCGGATGTTGCGGAAGTTCTCGCGGATGCGGTCCGAGACCACGATGGTGTCGTTGATGGAATACCCCACCACCGCCAGCACCGCCGCCAGCACCGACAGATCGAACGTCCACTGGAACAGCGAGAAGCAGCCGACCACCACGATGACGTCGTGAATCAGCGCCACCACCGCACCCACCGCGAACTGCTTGGTGAATCGTATCAGGATGTAGAGCATCACGGCGCCGAGGGCCGCCAGCAGGGCGAGCCCGGCGTCGTCACGGAGCTGCTCCCCCACCACGGGCCCGACGTAGTTCGACTGCAGCATCTCGACGTCCGGTGCCAGGCCCCCGAGCGACTTCAGGATGGCATCGCCGATGTTGGCCTGGCTGTTGCCGCTCTGCGGCGGCATGCGGATCAGCAGGTCGGTCTCCGCGCCCGAGTACTGCACCACGCCGCCGTTGAACCCGTTGCTTTCCAGATACCTGCGGACGACCGCCGAGTCCGCGGGCTTCGCGAACTGCACTTCCACCAGGGTTCCCCCGGTGAAGTCGAGGCCGAGGTTCAGGCCGCTGAAGATGATGTCGCCCAGGGACAGCAGCACGAACGTGATCGAGATCGCGCCGATAATCTTGCGCTTGCCCATGAAGTCGATCTTGGTTTCCCTCATATATTCAACCTGTCGAGCTTGCGCCCTCCGTACATGAGGTTGATCAGCGCCCGCGTCACCATGATCGCGGTGAACATGGAGGTCACCAGGCCCACCGACAACGTCACCGCAAAGCCCTTCACCGGACCGCTGCCGATGAAGAACAGAATGATGGCAATGAGGAACGTGGTGATGTTGGCATCGAGGATGGTCACCAGTGCACGGTCGAAGCCGGCCTGGATGGCGGCCTGGGGCGGACTCCGGTCCAGCTCCTCGCGGATGCGCGAGAAGATCAGCACGTTGGCGTCCACCGCCATGCCGACGGTGAGCACGATGCCGGCGATGCCGGGCAGAGTGAGTGTCGCCCCGAGCACCGACATGACCGCGACCAGCAATATCACGTTGGCGCCGAGAGCCACGTTGGCGGCCAGGCCGAACCACTTGTAGTAGACGATCATGAAGACCAGCACCAGCGCGAAGCCGATGATCATCGAGTTCATGCCCTGCTTGATGTTCTCGTCACCCAGGCTCGCGCCGATCGTGCTTTCCTGGACGATGTACATGGGTGCGGCCAGCGCACCGGCGCGCAGCAGCAGCGCCAGGTCCCGCGCCTCGGCGAGCTGCAGGCCGGTGATGCGGAACCGGTAGCCGAGCGCGCTCTGAATGGTGGCGACGTTGATGACCCGCTTTTCTTCCACCGAGTACGGTACCGCTTTGGGCTTGCCGTCCTCCACCACCGTACGGGTGCGCACCTTCGATTCCTTGAAGATGATTGCCATCTGGTTGCCCACGTTGTGCTGGGTAACCTCGTTCATGCGCTGGCCGCCGCGATTGTTCAAGGTGATGCTGACCTGGGGCTGACTGGTCTTGGGATCGAAGTTCTGCACGGCGTCGGTCACCTGATCGCCGGTCACGATGTTGCTCTCGTCGAGCACCACCGTCCGCCCTTCGTAATCGTAGGTCTCGGTCTGCCCCGGCCGCGCGGACGGGCCCGCCACCAGGCGGAACTCCAGATTTGCGAACTTGTTGATGATTTCCTTGGCGCGGGCACTGTCCTGGATGCCGGGCAGGTCCAGCACGATGCGGGTGCGGCCGAGCCGCTGCACCAGCGGTTCGGAGACACCGAGCTCGTTGACCCGGTTGCGCAAGCTGGTCAGGTTCTGGGAGATCGCGAAGTCTTCGAGCTCCTTGATCTTCGCGTCATTGACCGACATCACCAGTCCCGGATGACCGTCGACGTCCTGCTCGGTGATGGTGAAGTCGTTGAACTCGCCGCGGATGGCGCTCTCCGCCTGATTGCGGATGTCGGCGCTCTGGAACGGAATGCGCAGGGTGCGGCCTGCAAGCCAATCGGTGTTGGCGTAGCGCAGTCGCTTCTCGACCAGGAGGTCGCGGATCGCCTCCATGTTGTTCTTCATCCGGTCGCTCAGGAACTTGTCCATGTCCACCTCCAGCAGGAAGTGGATGCCGCCGGACAGATCGAGCCCCAGACTCATCGGTTCACCGCCGATGTCCCGCAGCCAGCGGGGCGTCGTCGGTGCCCGGTTCAGCGCCACCACGTAGCGCCGGTCGGCGGTCGGATTCAGTATGCCGACGACGAGGTCGCGGCCCCGTCGCTGCTGGTCGTCGCTGGCCACCCGGATGAGCCCCGAGGTGGCATCGTGCTCGGATCCGGTCACCTCGATGCCCGCGCGCTTCAAGGTGTCGAGCGCCTTCTGCATGGTGGCGTCGTCCAGGTGCACGTCTTCGGAGACGGCCCGAATCTGCAGGGCGGGGTCAGGCTGAAACAGGTTCGGCGCGGCGTACAGCGCGCCCAGCACCAGCACCAGGAGAATGAAGAGGCTGCCGATGAAGGTATTGCTGTTGGGCGGACGGCTGTTGCCCCTGGATCGACCGAGCAGGCTTTCTCCCGCAATGCCGGGAGATCTAGCCATGATCGGCGTCGCGCCTCGCCAATATCACCGTCCCGAGCACGGAGCTACGACTGATCCAGGGACTTGATGGTTCCCTTGGGCAGGGTCGCGCCCACCGCCGATTTCTGGATCCGAAGCTCGACGTTACCCGCCACCTGAACCTTGATGAAATCGTCTTCCACCTTGTTGACCAGACCGACGATGCCGCCCGCGGTGACCACCTCGTCACCCTTGGAGAGGCCTTCCATCAGCGTCTGATGCTCCTTGCGGCGCTTGCTCTGCGGCCGCCACAACAGGAAGTAGAAGATCAGCACGAAGCCGCCGATGAACAGTAGATTGATGATCCCGGCATTGCCGGGTTGCGCCGCCGCACCATCGGCTGCATAAGCCGCCGTTTCAAAGAGATTCATCTGGGGAAATCCAACCGTTCTGCAGGGACTGGATGAGGCTGCGAAATGTACCCGTTTCGATAGAGTGGCGCAAACGCGCCATAAGCTCGTGATAGTAGAAGAGATTGTGGTGAGTCATCAGCATGGCGCCCAGCATTTCGCCGCAACGCTCCAGATGGTGCAGATAGCCCCGCGAGAACCCAGCGCAGGTATAGCACGAGCACGCGGGATCGAGCGGCTCGTCGGCGAGCCGGTGACGGGCGTTGCGGATCTTGACGGTGCCGCGGGAGGTGAACGCGTAGCCGTTCCTGGCGTTGCGGGTGGGCAGCACGCAGTCGAACATGTCCACCCCGAGCTCGACGCCGCGCACCAGGTCGGCGGGCGTGCCCACCCCCATGAGATAACGCGGCCGGTCCGCCGGCATGTGGGGGACCAAGGCCGTCAGCACCGTGTCCATCTCCGCCTTGGTTTCTCCCACGGAGAGACCGCCAATGGCGTAACCGTCGAACCCGAGGCCCATCAGCCCCTCCAGACTCTGGCGGCGCAGCTGCGGGTACATGCCCCCCTGGACGATGCCGAACAGCAGGCCCGGGTCGCCGTCTCCGTAGGCACGCCGGCAGCGCGCGGCCCAGCGCAGGGACAGCTCCATGGACGAGCGTGCCTCGGCCTCGCTAGCGGGATACGGCGTGCACTCGTCGAACACCATGACCACGTCGGAGTCCAGGTGACGCTGCACCTCCATCGACCGCTCCGGCGTCAGCTCCACCCGGTCGCCGTTCACCGGCGAGCGGAAGGTGACACCCTCTTCGGTGATCTTCCTCAGCTCCCCCAGGCTCCACACCTGAAACCCGCCCGAGTCGGTAAGAATCGGCCCCGGCCAGCCCATGAAGCCGTGCAACCCGCCGAGGCGGCGGATAGCCTCGTCACCGGGACGGAGCATCAGATGGAAGGTGTTGCCGAGCAGGATCTGGGTGCCCACCGTCCGCAGGCTCTCAGGCGTCATGGCCTTGACGGTGCCGTAGGTGCCGCACGGCATGAACACGGGCGTCTCCACGGCGCCGTGGGCGGTGGCCAGCCGCCCGCGGCGGGCGCCGCCGTCGCTGGCGATGAGATCAAACACCAACGGCTTCCAGGCCGGCACGCTCTACGAACATGGCATCTCCATAGCTGAAGAACCGGTACTCGGCGGCCACCGCAGCGCGGTAGGCATCCATGACGGCCCGATAGCCGCCGAACGCACACACCAGCACCAACAGGGTCGAGCGCGGCAGGTGGAAGTTGGTGAGCAGCGCGTCCACCACCTGAAACCGGTACCCGGGGGTGATGAACAGGTCCGTCTCGGCGGCGCCGGCGTGCACGGCGCCCGCGCCGGCCGCCGCGGACTCGAGGGCGCGGACCACGGTGGTGCCGACGGCCACCACCCGGCCGCCGCGCGCCCGGCAGGCGCGCACCGCCCGGGCAGCTTCCGCGGGAACCCGGAATCGCTCCACGTGCATGCGGTGCCGGTCGAGCTCGCTGACTCGCACGGGCTGGAAGGTGCCCGCGCCCACGTGCAAGGTGATGCGCGTCTGCTCTACGCCGCGCTGCGCCAGCTCATCGAGCATCGATTCGGTGAAGTGCAAGCCGGCAGTGGGGGCAGCCACCGCCCCCGGCTCGCGCGCGTAAACCGTCTGGTAGCGGTCGAGGTCCGACGGCTCGGGCGCCCGTTCGATGTAGGGCGGCAGCGGCACTTCCCCAGCGGCTTCCAGCACCGCGGCCACCGAGCCCGGAAAGCCGAGCAGGTAGAACTCGCCCCTCCGTTCCAGCAGCTCCAGGCGGAACCGTCCCACCTGGATCGTGCGCCCCGGTTTCAGCGGCTTGCTGACCCGAACCTGACAGAGCGCCTCAACGTCCGACTCGATGCGCTCCACCAGGATCTCGGCTTGCCCGCCACTGTCTTTCTCGCCGTGGAGCCGCGCCTTGATGACCCGGGTGTCGTTCAGCACCAGCAGGTCGCCGGGACGAAGCAGTGCAGGCAAATCAGCGAAGCCGAGGTGCTCCGCCCCCGCCGCCGCGATCCGCAGCAGGCGACTGGCGCCGCGGTGCTCCGGCGGCGTCTGCGCGATCAGTCGCTCGGGGAGCGAATAGTGGAAGTCCTCGAGGCGCATTGGCTCGACCGAGCAATCCGAAAAGGGCGCGAGTTTAGCAATTGACGTTTACGTCGGCGAACGGCCGTTTCTGCCGGCGAACGGCCATAGCCATCGACGCCGCCTCTGAGCCGGCAGCAGGGGCGCGCTGGAATCGACCAGGGCGGCTGTGTACCATCCCGGGCCTCCCTGCCCGGGTGGCGAAACTGGTAGACGCGCCAGACTCAAAATCTGGTTCCGGCAACGGAGTGTCGGTTCGACTCCGACCCCGGGCACCACCAACAACGACCCCCACGCCCCGAGCGCTGAGGGCCGCCGGCGAGGAGCGCGTCCTGAACCCGACCGAGCCCGGCTGGACCTCGCTCCTCCCGCCCCTGTGCGCCATCGTGCTGGCCATCGCCACGCGCCAGGTCATCCTCTCGCTGCTCGCCGGCGTCTGGCTCGGCTGCTTCGTGCTGGCCGACCTCGATCCCGTGGTCGCGGCGGCTGACAGCATCGAGCGAATCATCGCGGTGCTCGGAAACCCGGGAGATGCGCGGGTGATCTGCTTCGCGATCGCCATCGGCTCGCTGATTGCCACCATGGAGCGCACCGGTGGCGTGCGCGGGTTCGTCAGGTGGCTGGAGCACCGGCGCTGGGTGACCAACGGCCGGCGGGCCGAGTGGCTGGCCTGGACCACGGGGGTGGTGGTGTTCATCGAGTCGAGCCTGACGTTGCTGGTGGCCGGCGCCGTGTCACGGCCGCTGTTCGATCGGTTCCGGGTGTCCCGCGAGCGGCTCGCCTACCTGATCGATTCGACGTCGGCGCCCATCTGCATCCTGATTCCGCTGAACGCCTGGGGTGCGTTTAACCTGGGGCTGCTTGGTGACACCGATCTCAGCAATCCCCTCGACACCTTCGTGCACGCCATTCCCATGAACTTCTATTCGATTCTGGCAGTCGTGCTGGCCGCACTGGTGATCGCCTTCGACTGGGACATCGGCCCCATGGGCCGGGCCCAGGAACGTACCCGCGGCGGCCGGCTGCTGTGGCCGGAGGCTTCGCCCATGGTGGACCCGTCCCTCATCGGCGGCAGCGAGTCGGATGGGCCGGCGGCGGGGCCGGCGTTCATGCTGGCGCCCATCGCGGTGATGGTGGCCGGAGTGCCCCTCGGCCTGTACGTTACCGGTGACGGCAATCCGGCAGCCGGCTCGGGTTCCACGTCGGTGCTGTGGGCTGTGCTGGCCGGTCTCGCCACGGTGTGGATGATGGCGCTGATCGGTCAGCGGCGCCGGCTCGACGAGTTGATGGACGTCTCGATGCGGGGCGCCGGCGGGCTGCTGCCGGTGGCCATGATTCTGCTGATGGCCCTGGCCCTCGGCGACATCTCCGACTCCCTCGGCACGGGCGAGTTCGTCGCGCGGCTGGTGACCAGCAACGTGCCAATGGTGCTGTTGCCGGCGCTGGTGTTCGTGGTGTCCTGCCTCATCGCCTTCGCCATCGGCTCGAGCTGGGGAACCTTCGCCATCGTCATACCCGTGGCCATACCCATCGCCTTGTCCCTGCAGATCGAGCCGTCGATCCTGCTCGGCGCCGTGTTGTCCGGAGCGGTGTTCGGCGACCACGCCTCACCCATCAGTGACACCACGGTGGTGGCATCCATGGCGGCCGCCACCGACCACATCGACCACGTCCGCACGCAGCTTCCTTACGCGCTGCTGGCTGCCGGGTTGGCGCTCGTTGGTTACCTCGTCACGGGTACGGTGATGGCAAGCGGGTAGGCGGCGGAACTCGGCCGGCGGTCGTGGCGAGGTCAGCGGCCGCGGTGGCGACCACACCGGTTCAGCCTGTCAGCGATTGCTTCACTCGCTGCCGATGCCCTTCTGGGTGTCCAGCGCCCAGCCGAGCGCCTGCAGGTAGGTGTCAGCGATGCGGTTGGCGTGCGAGGCGTCCTGCCAGATGCCGCGCTCGTAGTGGATGACCTGGGACAGCACGGCGCCCAGCGTGCCCGTGCGTGAGCTCAAGGCATCGCGGACCTCCTGCTCGAAAGGCAGACCCTCCACCACCCGGTCCATGGGCACGTCCAGGAGCGCATCGAGCACGGACAGCAGGCCCACCGTGAAGTACTCGCTGCGGTCGTGGCCGACGTCCCCCTGCCCCAGCGACTCGCACATCCGCGCCCGTATCAGTGCAGTGGTGATGAGCTCATGGGGCTTGCCGTCGGACAGCCGGGCCATCAGCACCAGGCTGGCCCAGCTTCGCACCAGCGCCGTGCCCACCAGCACCAGCGCCTGGCGGATCGAGGTGACCTTGGTCCGCATGCCGCAGTAGGCCGAGTTAATGTACTTGAGCAGCCGGTAGGACAGGGCCGGATCGCAGGTCACCAACCGCTCGAGATCGTCCATATCGGCGTTCGGGTCCTGCAACCGGGCGATGAGCTGAATCACCGCCAGCCGGTTGGCTTCCGGACGCTGGCCACAAATCACCCGCGGCCGGCAGAAGAAGAAGCCCTGGTAGAGGTCGAAGCCCAGCTTCCGGCAGCTCTCCAGCATCGCGTAGTCCTCGACCTTCTCGGCGAGGAGGCGCGCGGAATGGCGGCGGACCTGGGCGACGTTCTCGGCCAGCTCGTCTGCCGACAGGGCCTGAACGTCGAGCTTCACGTAGTCGGCCAGCGCCAGCAGCGGGTCGAGGTCCGGGCGGTAGACGAAGTCGTCGAGGGCCAGACGATAGCCTTCCTGGGCCAGGTCGCCCAGGCGGCGCAGCATGTCAGCGTCGATCTCGACGTCTTCCAGTACCTCCAGCACGACCCGGTCCTTGAGATGGGGAAGCGGCAGGCCGCTGTGCAGCAGATTGCCGGTGGCGTTGATGAACGCCGGAAACTCGCCCACCAGGTGGTCGAGGCCAATGTCGACCACGCTGCTGGCCAGCACCTCCGAGGTCGCCTGATCGCCGTCGACGAAGCTGGCCGAGCCGCTCGGGCCGCCGCGGAACAGCAGCTCGTAGCCCGCCAGCTTCAGGTGCGCGTCGTAGATGGGCTGTCGTGCCAGATAGAACGCCTGCACGGGAATCAATCGCCTTCGTTCGCCTTGGCCCAGCTTTGCTCATCCTGATGAGGGAAAACGTGAACCAGGGTCCCTTCGGTGAAACCTGTTACAAAATATGAACCCGCATCGCGTCGGGCAGATCTGCTCCGCCGATTCACGCTGCCGGTAAAGCGCGTTGGCGTGAGCGGCGGGCCGGCGTATCCTTCGCGGCTGCCCATTTCCGGAACCCGACCCCCGCCCACCGGTCGAATCTGTCGTGCTCGATCTTCTTCTGCCTTGGGAACCGCTGTGGTGGCTCATCGGCGCGTTTGCCGCCGCGGCTATCCTGTACGTGCGCGGCTGGCGCCGTGCCCCCGACACCACCAGCGTCCTCAAGGGCGTCTCGTTCTTCATCGGTCTCGTCGGCATGTACGCCGTCATGCAGACCCGTTACGACTACGTCGCGCAGCACATGTTCTTCATTCACCGCCTGCAGCACCTGGTGCTGCACCACGCGGGCCCGTTCCTGATCGCCGTCTCCGCCCCTGCCGCCGTGCTGCGCGCGGGCCTGCCCGACACCTGGCGGCGGACGTTCGTCGAGCTGCGCAGTCAACGGATCGTCTACGCCGCTTGGCGGACCCTCGGTGCCGGCTACCGGTTGATCCAGCACCCGGTGCCCGCCGCGGTGCTGTTCGTCGGGCTGATCATCTTCTGGCTGCAGCCGGACGTGCACTTCGACGCCATGTTGAGCGCCCGCGACTACTGGATCATGAACCTGTCCATGGCGGTGGACGGGCTGCTGTTCTGGTGGGTCATGCTGGATCCGCGGCGCCCCGGCACCACAGCCGTCACCTACGGCACTGGTGTGCGCATCCTCGTCCTGTGGGCAGTGATGCTGCCGCAGATCGGCGTGGGCGCCTGGATCGCCCTGTCCCCCGAGATCATTTACGACGTCTACGCGGTGTGCGGCCGCATCTGGCCCGTGAGCCCCATCGTCGATCAGCAGATCGGCGGCCTGATCACCTGGATACCGGCCGCCATGATGAGCGTGATCGCCACTCTGGTGCTGCTCGGCTACCGCTTCCGCCACGAGCAGACGCCGCTACCGACCAACGCGGAGGTTCAATGCGCCTGATACGCCTGCTCGATAACGCGCCGCACGCCGCGGCGATGGCCCTGACGGCGACCTTACTGGCCGCCTGCGGGGCGGGTCAGCCTCCCAACTGGCACGGCCACGACATCCACGGGGTCATGCCCGATCTGGCCTACCAGCTCACCGACGAAAACGGCAACTCGGTGGAGGCCGGCAAGTATCGGGGCGACGTGCGGCTGCTGTTCTTCGGCTACACCGAATGCCCCGACGTCTGTCCCACCACCCTCGCCCGGCTCAAGACCAGCCTCGAGAGCCTGCCGGCGGCAGATCAGAAACGGGTCCGGGTGCTGTTCGTGAGCGTCGACCCGAAGCGCGACGGTCCCGCCAAGCTCGCCCAGTACACGGGCTACTTCGGGCCGGAATTCGTGGGCATGACCGGTACTCAGAGCCAGCTTCAGGCGCTCGCCAAGCGTTACCGGATCGGCTACAGCTACGGCACCCCCGACGAGCACGGCTACTACACGGTCTCCCACAGCGCGGGCGTCTTCGTCTTCGGCCCCGACGGCGAGGCTCGGCTGCTGTTCGACCAGAGCGAGGGTCCGGACGACATCGCGGCCGACCTCCACCAGCTGCTGGCGGGGCGGGGAGCGTCCGCCACGGGCTGAACCACTCGGCGTGAATCGGCCGGCCGCCGGCCCGGTTCCGGTCGTCTCCGGTCATTTCCGGTATCATTGCGTGTCACTCACAGGATATGCGAAGACAGCCGAAAGCCATGACAGCAACACCCGTAATCGTCGGCGCCGCTCAGCTCGAGCAGCGCATCCAGGATCCAACCGCCGGTAAGGAACCCATCGAGCTGATGATCGACGCCGTGCGCCAGGCCGCCGAGGACGCCGGCGCGCCGGAGCTGCTTGGCCGGGCGGGCTCGGTGCGGGTGATCCGCGGCGTGTGGCCCTACCAGAACCCGGCCAAGGCGGTGGCCGAAGCGGTCGGCTGCGGCAACGCGGAATCCGTGCTCACCCCCTACGGCGGCAACTTCGTGCAGACGGTGGTGAACCAGACCGCGCTCGAGATCCAGCGCGGCGATCACGACGTGGTGATCATCACCGGCGCCGAGTGCGGCAACACCCAGGCCAAGGCGCGCCGGGCCGGCGTCGACCTCGACTGGCAGCCCCTGCCCGGCAACCCGGACCGGCTGCTCGGCGAAGACAAGGACATGCGTCACCAGGCGGAGAAGATGCTGCGAATCGGCCAGCCGATTCAGATCTATCCGCTGTTCGAGAACGCCCTGCGCCACCAGCGCGGCGAGAGCATTCAGGATCACCTGGTGCGCATCTCCGAGCTCTGGGCCGGCTTCAGCCGGGTAGCGGCCGGCAATCCCCACGCCTGGCTGCGGGACGCGAAGACGGCGGAGGAAATCCGCACCATCTCGCCGGCTAACCGGCCGGTGTCGTTCCCCTACCCCAAGCTGATGAACTCCAACAACAACGTGGATCAGGGCGCGGCACTCATCATGTGCTCCACGGAGCGGGCGCGGGCGCTCGGCATCCCGGAGTCGAAATGGGTCTATCCGTGGGCCGGCACCGACGCCCACGATCACTGGTACGTGTCCAACCGCGACAACCTCTACAGCTCGCCCGCGATCCGCCTGGCCGGGCGGCGGGCGCTCGAGCTCGCGGGCCTCACACCCGCGGACCTGGATCTGGTGGACGTCTACAGCTGCTTTCCGGTGGCCGTGCAGGTCGCGGCGAGGGAGATCGGCCTGGACACCGGCACGCCCCTCACCATCACCGGCGGGCTCACCTTCGCCGGCGGGCCGCTCAACGACTACGTGATGCATTCCATCGCCCGCGCCGTGGAGCTGCTGCGGGAGCGCACCGACGCCACGGCCCTGATCACCGCCAACGGCGGCTATCTGACGAAACATGCCTTCGGCGTCTACTCCGCGACCCCGCCGCAGACGCCCTTCCGCCATCAGGACCTCCAGCCCGAAGTGGACGCCACCCCCAGCCGCGAGGTGGCGCTCGACCACCACGGCGACGCCACGGTGGAAAGCTATACGGTGATGTACGGGTCCGAGGGTCCGACCATCGCCCACGTGGTGTGCCTGACGCCGGACGGGCGCCGGGCCTGGGCGAACTGCGACGATGTGGACGTCATGCAGGCCATGACCCGGGAAGAGTTCTGCGGCCGTCCGGTGCGGGTCGCCGACCACCGCGCCGCCTTCTGAGGGGGCCGATTTGCGGCCAGCCCCGTTGTGGCGCCGCATCGGCGCCATGGTCTACGACAGCCTGCTCATCCTGGCCGTGTGGATGATCACCCTCGGCTCGCTGGTGGCCGTTCAGCACGGGGTGGTGCACGGCCCCGGGGTGAGCAGCCTGTTGTTCCTGGAGCTCTACGGCTTCTTCACGTATTTCTGGATGCGCGACCGCAGGACCCTCGGCATGATGGCCTGGCGGCTGGAGATCCGCACCGACGGCGGCGAGCCTTTCAGCCTCGCTCACGCCACCCTCCGCTTCATCGGCGGGCTGCTGTCGTTCGCCTGTCTGGGGCTCGGTTACCTGTGGATACTGGTCGACCCGGCCGGCCGGAGCTGGTCGGACATGCTGTCGTCGAGCGCCGTCGTTCACGTGGCGAAGCGGCCGCACTGAGCCGTTTCGGCCGAAGCCGGCAAAGCTGCGGCCGGTGACGCATATCCATTAGAATCCGCGAAGCTCAGACAGCCAGGGCCCAACCCGCCGATGAAATACGCCACCCGCACCGGAACCCTCGCCGACCTGGACACGCCGTGCCTGGTCACCAGCCTCACCCACGCACGCAAGATCGCCTCCAGCCTGGGCCAGCAAGCGCTGTTCGATGCGGCGATGGAGGACTTCGTCGACAAGCCGGGCCAGGTGCAGCTCGTCAACCTCACCCGCGAGTCGACGATCAAGCGCCTGCTGGTGGCCGGCGGCGGTGACGACGAGGTGACGCCGGCGGACTATCGCAAGATCGTGAACGCGGCCTCCAGAGCGCTGAAACCGCTCAAGGCGAGCAGCGCGCTGTGGGCGCTGGGCGCTACCCGCGTGGCCGCGCGGGACATCCACTGGCGCTACAGCGCCGGTCTTTCGGCATTGGCCAGTGCGCTGTATCAGTTCACCGAGCACAAGACCGGCGACGACGTCAAACCTCTGGCCCTGCGCACCGTGCAGGTGCACGCGGATGCGCGCAGCCGGCCGTGGGCGCAGCGGGCGGTGCGCGAAGCCAACGCCCTGCAGGCAGGCCTCGACTTCGCCCGGGACCTGGGCAGCCAGCCGCCCAACGTCTGCAACCCCAGCTATCTGCTGCGGGAAGCACGCAAGCTCTCGCGCCTCGACAAGGTGAAGGTGTCCGCACTCGACGAGCGGCGCATGAAAGAGCTGGGCATGGGCGCATTCCTGGCGGTCAGCCAGGGCAGCCACACGCCCGGCCGGCTGATCATCGTCGAGTATCGGGGCGGCAAGGCGGGCGATGCGCCCGTGGCACTGGTGGGTAAGGGCATCACCTTCGACACCGGCGGCATCAGCCTGAAGCCGGCCGCCACCATGGACGAGATGAAGTTCGACATGTGCGGCGCCGCCGCGGTGCTGGGCGCCACCCGCGCGGCCGCCGAGGCGAAGCTGCCGATCAACGTGGTGTGCGTGGTGGCGGCGGCGGAGAACATGCCCGGCGGCGGGGCAACCCGCCCGGGCGACATCGTCCGCACGCTGTCCGGCAAAACCGTGGAGATCCTGAACACAGACGCCGAGGGGCGCCTGGTGCTCTGCGACGCGCTCACCTACGTGGAGCGCTACAAGCCCAGGGCCGTGGTGGACGTGGCTACCCTGACCGGTGCCATGATCGTCGCGCTGGGGGCTCATGCCTCCGGGGTGTTCAGCGCCGACGACGAGCTGGCGGAGGCGCTGCTCGCCGCCGGCGAGTGGAGCGGCGATCGGGCCTGGCGGATGCCCCTGTGGGACGAATATCAGGACCTGCTGAAGAGCAACTTTGCCGACATTCCCAACATCGGCGGTCCCGGCGCGGGATCGATCGTTGCTGCCTGTTTCCTGTCGCGCTTCACCGGCAAGTACCCGTGGGCCCACATGGACGTCGCCGGCAGCGCGTTTCAGGGCGGCGCCGCCAAGGGCGCTACGGGCCGGCCGGTGGGTCTGCTGTTCCGCTACCTCATCCAGGCGAGCGAGTGACCCGCGTCGACTTCTACATCCTGCAGGACGTGGACCGCCACGCCGCCTGGCGATTCGCCTGCCGGCTGGCGGTGAAGGCTCTGGCGGGCGGCCATTCGGTGCACGTCCACGTGGACGATGAGCCGGCCGCCGCCGAGATCGACGAGCTGTTGTGGAATTACCCCGAGCATCGCTTCCTTCCCCACGGTCTGCAGGACACCGCGGCGGGCCGGAACGCGCCGGTGGTGGTAGGCTGGCAGCCACCCGCCGACCCCGAGGGCGTGCTGGTGAACCTGTCGGGCGCAATACCGACGTTCTTCGCCCGGTTCCCGCGGGTGGCGGAGATCGTGGTCGGCGAGAACCGCGACGCGGGTCGGGACCGCTACAAGTTCTACCGCGACCGCGGCTTCCCCCTGTTCCATCACGAGCTGGACGACTGGGAAGCGGCATGAGCGACGACCAGGAAAAATCGATCGAGCGCACCAGCAGGCTGCTGGGAGACCTGGAGTCGATCCGTTCGGTGCTGGACGACGAGCGGGAGGTTGCCGAAGCCAGGTCGCGGCCGGGAGGCCACTCCCACAAGGAGCGGGAAAGCGCCCGCGGCCAAACGGAAAGCGCCGCAGACGACGCCGATGAGGACGTGCCGCTGCTCGAGGACGTGGTCCAAGGCGGGGTGTCGCTGCACGAGACCTTCCTTTCCGGGGAAGGCGATTTCGAGGACGTCGAAGGCACCTCGAGCCTCGACGACGACATGTTCAAGGCCCTGCTCTCCGACGAGTGGCGCGAGTCGGCCCGGGACCTGCTCGATCAGGCCCGAGCGGTCATCGAGAAGCACCAGACGGAATGGACGCCGGCCCACACCGACGAGCTGAACCAGGCGCTCAAGATCCGCATCGACGAGACGGTCGAGCAGTGGCTGCGGCAGGTGATTCAGGAGCGTCTCGACGAGCTGCGCAACGAGCTTCTCGAGGCCATGGCCGACGAGCTGCGTGCCACCGTCTCCGCGCAATTCGCGCCCACATCAAAGAGCCACGACGAGGATCCGGATGGAGCATAGTTTCGATCCCCACAGCATCGAGCAGGCGTTGTACGAGGAGTGGGAGAACGCAGGCTACTTCGCACCGTCCGGCAACGGCCCCGCCTACTGCATCGTCATTCCGCCGCCGAACGTCACCGGCAGTCTGCACATGGGGCACGCGTTCCAGCACACGTTGATGGACGCGCTCATCCGCTATCACCGGATGAAGGGCGACCGCAGCCTGTGGCAGATGGGCACCGACCACGCCGGCATCTCGACCCAGATGCTGGTGGAACGGCAGCTCAACAGCGAAGGCCTGAGCCGCCAGGAAGTCGGCCGGGAAGCATTCCTCGAGCGGGTCTGGAGCTGGAAAAAGCGGTCGGGGGACAACATCTCGCGGCAGCTCCGGCGCATGGGGTCGTCCCTCGACTGGAGCCGCGAGCGCTTCACCATGGATGAGGGCTACGCCAAGGCCGTGCTCGAGGTATTCGTGCGCCTGCACGACGAAGGGCTGATCTACCGCGGGCAGCGACTGGTGAACTGGGATCCGGAGCTCATGACCGCCATCTCCGACCTCGAGGTGGAGAACCACGAGGAGCAGGGCAAGCTCTGGCACTTCCGCTACCCGCTAACGGACGGCGCCACCACCGCAAACGGCAAGGGCTATCTGGTGGTAGCCACCACCCGCCCCGAAACCATGCTCGGCGATACCGCGGTGGCCGTGCACCCGGACGACGAGCGCTACCGGGACCTGGTGGGCAAGCGGGTGCGCCTGCCTCTGGTCGGCCGCGAAATCCCCGTCATCGCCGACGAGTACGTGGATCCCGCGTTCGGAACCGGCTGCGTGAAGATCACGCCGGCTCACGACTTCAACGACAACGAGGTGGGTGCACGCCACGGCCTGCCGCTGGTGAACGTGCTGGCACCCGACGCCTCCGTCAACGACAACGCTCCGGAGCCGTACCGCGGCCTCGACCGCTACCAGGCGCGCAAACGCGTGGTGGCCGACCTGGATGCCGAGGGCCTGCTCGACCAGGTGGAGGACCACAAGCTAATGGTGCCCCGGGGCGACCGCTCGGGCGCCGTCATCGAGCCGCTCTTGACCGATCAGTGGTTCGTGAAGATCAAGCCGCTGGCGGAGCCGGCCATCGCGGCGGTGGAGAAGGGCGAGGTGGAGTTCGTGCCGAAGCAGTACGAGAACCTCTACTTCGCCTGGATGCGCAACATCCAGGACTGGTGCATCTCCCGCCAGCAGTGGTGGGGCCATCGCATCCCCGCCTGGTACGACGACCTCGGCAACGCCTACGTCGGGCGTTCGGAAGCGGAGGCGCGGCAGAAGCACGGTCTGGGCCCGGAGGTGAAGCTGACCCAGGACGGCGACGTGCTGGAGACCTGGTTCTCGTCGTCACTGTGGTCGTTCGCCACCCTGGGCTGGCCGGAGGAGACCGAAGAGCTCGCCCGCTATCATCCGACCAACGTGCTGGTGACGGGCCACGACATCATCTTCTTCTGGGTCGCCCGGATGATCATGATGACCCTGAAGTTCACCGGCCAGGTGCCGTTCGAGAGGTGCTACATCCACGGCCTGGTGCGAGACGCCGAAGGCCGCAAGATGTCGAAGACCAAGGGCAACGGTCTGGACCCTCTGGACCTCATCGACGGCATCACCCTCGACGCGCTGGTCGCAAAACGTACCGAGAATCTGACCCAGCCGCAGATGGCGCCGCGCATCGAGAAGCAGACCCGGAAGGAGTTCCCGGACGGCATTCCCTCCTACGGCACCGACTCGCTGCGCTTCACCTTCTGCGCGCTGGCCACCAGTGGCCGGGACGTGAACCTGGATCTGCACCGGGTGGCCGGATACCGCAACTTCTGCAACAAGCTGTGGAACGCGGCCCGGTTCGTGCTGATGAACTGCCGCGATCGGGAGGTGGCGGGGGAGGCGGAGCTTTCTCTGGCCGACCGATGGATTCTATCGCGCACCCACCGGCTGCTCGCCGACTCCCGCCGGGCCATCGAGACCTACCGGTTCGACCTGTACGCAGCGGCCGTCTATGACTTCGTCTGGCACGAGTACTGTGACTGGTATCTGGAGCTCACCAAGCCGATCCTGTGGAACGAGGACACGTCGCCGGCAGTGCTCCGGGGCACCCGGCAGACGCTGCTGACGGTGCTCGAGACCCTGCTGCGTGCGGCTCACCCGGTGATGCCGTTCATCAGCGAAGCCATCTGGCGGGAGGTGGCGCCGCTGCTCGGCAATCACCATCCCACCATCATGCTGCAGCCCTACCCCGAGCCCGCCGACTTCGCGGCCGATGGGGATGCGGATGCCGCCATCGAGTGGCTGAAAGGCGTCGTGCTCGGGCTGCGCAACATCCGCGGCGAGGCCGACATCCGGCCGAGTCAGACGGTGGACGTGCTGTTCCAGGGCGGAAGCGAGCGCGACCGTACGCTCGCCGCCACCACCGGCGAGCTGTTCCGACGCCTCGCCTCCATCGATACCGTCAGCTGGCTGGCTGACGATGCCGGGGCCCCGCCGAGCGCCCTGGCGCTGGTGGGCGGCTTGAAGGTGATGGTGCCGCTGGCCGGCCTCATCGATCTCGATGCCGAACGGGCGCGCCTGAAGAAGGAAGTGGCGCGCAAGGAGCAGGATGTCCAGCGCATCAGCGGCAAGCTCGGCAACGCCGGCTTCGTCGCCAAGGCGCCTGCCGCGGTGGTCGACAAGGAACGGGAAAAGCTGCGCGCCGCCGAGGCGGCACTGGCGACCCTGCGCGAGCAACTCGAAAGCATCCGCGGAGCCTGATGGCGGCGACAGGCCCGCGACGGTAGGCATGCCCGGCGCGGCCGGGCTATGCCATCACACCCAGACGTCGTTCGCCGCAGTTTCCCGGCCGCTTTCGCTGCCCGTGCTGACCACGCCGCGGGGCTCGACGATCAGAACCTTCGCCTCCTGCGCGGCGAACGGCTTGTGCGGGACGCCGCGCGGGACCACGAACATCTCCCCCGCCGACAGCTCCACGGCGCCATCGCGAAAGTCGATCCGAAGGCTCCCCTCCAGAACGATGAAGGTCTCGTCCGTGTCCGGATGATCGTGCCAGACGAAATCGCCCGCAAGCTTCACCAGCTTGAACTGATACTCGTTCATCTCGGCGACCACCCGCGGTCGCCAATGGTCGTCGAACAGCGAGAGCTTGTGCGCGAGGTTGATGGATCGATACTCCACGGATGTCTCCAGGAACGATCAGTCCGAGCGATGATATCCGATCGGGAGCTGCCGGGTCGGCACCGTCAATCCGTCAACTCGGCGATCTTGCCGGTCAGGTTGCGCCGCGCGCCCGCCTCGAAGTGCGAGCGGAACTCGTCGCTGTGATAGATCCAGGGCCGATCGAGAAAGCTTCTGAGAACCCGCGCCCTGCCGGCGCGATACTGATCCTCCGGCACCCATTGGTACTCCCGGCGGATGGCGCGGTCGTACTCTTCGAACGCCGCCGGTGACGCGCCGAGAATGCCGAGATCCGCGTCCAGCACCAGGCCGGCGTCGCCGTCGCCGTGGTGGGTCCGGGTGGCCAGGATCAGCGCCGCAACCCGCTCCGAGGTTTGCCGGGAGGCACCCGACGAATGAACAAAGGCGCGTGCCCAGTCGGCGCTGCGCGCCTCGTTGTCGTCGCGCCGCGTATCGTACACGGCGTCGTGAAACCACAGCGCCACTTCGACCTCCGCCGGATGTTCCGCACGATGGCGCAGACGGCCGAAGCTGCGCAGGCACTCGCTGACGTGGGTTCTGGTGTGATAGTGACGGTCGCGGCTTGAGTACGCCGTACGAAGCTCATCGAAAATCGCGGGCTCCGCGCTCGCCCCGAGGGCGCGCAGCGATCGCTCGAGGTTCTTCCACTCGAATTCGAACGCTGGCTGGTCCACCGGCCGCTTCGCCGCTAGCCGACCTCGAGCACCACTTTGCCGATGGTCTCGTTGCTCGAGACCAGATCGTGGGCTCGCTCGGCGTCGCGGATGGGAATGACCGTCTCGACCACAGGCTCGATGTCGCCCGACTCGAACAGTGGCCAGACTCGCTCTTGCAGCGCGTCCATCACCGCCGCTTTCTCGCCCACCGGGCGGCCGCGCAAGGTCGAGCCGATGACGCGCAGGCGCTTGACCATCATGAGCCCCAGATGAACCTCGGCCTGAGCGCCACCCATCAGGCCGATCAGCACCAGGCGCCCGCCGAGCTTCAGGCAGCGCAGGTTCTCCGCAAGGTAGGCGCCGCCCACCGGATCGAGAATGACATCCACCCCGGCACCGTCGCTCCAGGCTTTCACCGCGTCCTCGAACCCGCCCTGGTGACGGTCGACGCCACCGTCCGCACCGAGCGCCATGCAGCGCTGGATCTTCTGCTCGCTACCAGCGGTGACCAGGCACGGATTGCCGAACGCCTTACAGAGCTGGATGGCCGCCGTGCCCACGCCGCTGGCGCCGGCGTGGAGCAGAACCCGCTCCTGGCGCTGCAGGGCCGCCTCCATATAGAGATTCAGATAGGCGGTGGCAAACACTTCCGGAATGGCCGCCGCCTTCACCGGGTCGAACCCCTGCGGCACCTTCAGCACCTGCCCCGCCGGCACCGCCACCTGCTCGGCGTAGCCACCGCCGGCCAGCAGCGCGCAGACGGCATCGCCCGGCTGCACCCGGCTGACGCCCTCGCCTACCTCGATCACCTCGCCCGCGCACTCGAGCCCCAGAATGTCGCTGGCACCCGGCGGCGGCGGGTAGTTGCCGGTGCGCTGGACGAGGTCGGCGCGGTTGACGGCCGTGGCCTTGACGGCGATGCGGACTTCGCCGGGCCCCGGCTTCGGATCCAGCGCGTCGGTCCAGATGAGGGAGTCGTTGTCGATGCGGATTGCTTTCATGTCTCGATCACCGTTGGTGGACGGTTTCCTGTGGGAGCGGCCTCTGGCCGCGATCTCCTGTGGGAGCGGCCTCTGGCCGCGATCTCCTGTGGGAGCGGCCTCTGGCCGCGATCGCGACCGGGAGGTCGCTCCCACAGACTATGAGGTCGCTCCCACAGACTTGAGGTCGCTCCCACAGACTATGAGGTCGCACTCACAGACTGTGCTCTGGTCATCACCAGCGCATCCGCACCTTGACGCCGCGGTCGTCGAGGTACGACTTCAGCTGACTGATGCGGTAGTCGCCGTAGTGCACCATGGAGGCTACCAGCACCGCGTCCGCCTTGCCTACCGTCAGCGCGTCGTAGAGGTGCTCGGGCCGGCCGGCGCCGCCGCTGGCGATCACCGGTATCCGCACGGCCTCGGAAATCAGCGCCGTCAGTTTCAACTCGTAGCCGTTGCGCGTGCCGTCCGCGTCGATGGCGTTCACCACCAGCTCGCCGGCGCCCAGCCGCTCACCCTCCGATGCCCAGGCCAGCGCATCCCGGCCCGTGGGCGTGCGCCCGCCGTTGATGACGATCTCGTAGCCCGAGGGGCAGGCTTCGCGCGGCGTCACCGCGCGGATGTCCATGGACAGCACCACGTTCTGATTGCCGATGGCGTCCGCACACTCGGCGATCAGCGCCGGTCGCTGCACGGCGGCCGAGTTGACGTTGATCTTCTCCGCGCCCGCCAGACGCAGGTCACTGGCGTCTGCAACCGAGCGCACGCCGCCGCCGACGGACAAGGGAATGAATACCTGCTCGGCCACCGCTTCCACCACGTGGAGCATGATGTTGCGCTGATCGCTGGACGCGGTGATGTCGTAGAACACCAGCTCGTCCAGGCCGTCCAGATAGTACTCGCGGGCCTTCTCCACCGGATCGCCGATGTCCTTCGTGTCGACGAATCTGATGCTCTTGGCGAGCTTGCCGTCACGCACGTCCAGACAAGCAATCAGACGCTTACTCAGCATGTGCCGTCCCACCGGGCGAACCGCGCCAGCACGTCGAGGCCCACCCGGCCGCTCTTCTCCGGGTGACACTGCATGCCGAAGAAGTTGTCACGGCCGAGGGCGCAGGCGAACTCGATCTCGTAGTCGGTGACGGCAAACACGTCCTCGCGCCGCTCGGGATCCGGATAATAGGCGTGCACGAAGTAGAACTCGTCACCGGAACGGATGCCATCGAGCAGTGGATGCGGCTTCACCACCCGCACCGTGTTCCAGCCCATGTGGGGCACCTTGAGCTCCGGACGGTCGAAGGAGAAGCGCCGCACCCGGCCCGCAACCAGCCCCAGGGTGTCCTGGTCGTTTTCCTCGGAGTGATCGAAAGAAATCTGCAGACCTAGGCAGATGCCGAGCACCGGCGTGCCGGCGCGCAGCGCCTCTTTCAGCGCCTCGCCCATGCCGTGGGCCTGGAGGCTGCGCATGGCGGCACCCGCCGCGCCGACCCCGGGGAAGATGATCCGCTCGGCGCGGCGCACGACGTCCGGGTCCGCGCTGATCTGTGCAGCGACTCCCACCTCCCGGCAGGCCCGCTGGACACTGCGCAGGTTTCCGGCGTCATAGTCGATGATCACCGTCAAAAGAACGCGATTCCATGACTTCTGGAAGGAGCGCGGATACTATCCGATTCGATGACGCGCGGCATCCTTCTGGTCAATCTCGGCACTCCGGCAAGCGCGAGCACCGCGGACGTGCGTCGTTACCTCGACGAGTTCCTCATGGACCCGTACGTGCTCGACGTGCCCTGGCCGCTGCGGCGAATCATCGTCTCCACCGCGATCCTGCCTTTTCGCCCGGCCCGCAGCGCCCACGCCTACGGCAGGATCTGGGACCACGCGGGGCCTGGCACCGGCTCGCCGCTCCTTCATTACTCGCGGAACCTCGAGAGCGCCCTGCGAACGGAGCTGAAGATGCCCTGCGCCCTGGCCATGCGCTACGGCCAGCCAAGCCTGGCGGGGGCCATGCAGGCGCTGGAATCCGAAGGCGTCGACGAGCTGCTGCTGGCGCCGCTCTATCCGCAGTTCGCCGATTCCACCTGCAGCACCACCGTCAAGGCGGTGAAGGCGCTGACCAGAAGCTGGATGAAGCTGCACGTGCTGTCGCCGTTCTACGCCCGGGACGACTACGTCCAGGCGCTCGCGCGCAGTGTGCAGGATCACCTGCCTGCCCGCTGGGACCACCTGCTGCTGAGCTATCACGGTCTCCCGGAGCGGCACATCACCCGGGCCGACCCCACCGGCAACCACTGCCTGCAGTCGCCCGACTGCTGCCGCACGCCGTCGCCCGCCCACGCCACCTGCTATCGCCATCAGTGCCTGCGGACGTCGGAGCTGCTCGCCGAGGCGCTCGGCATCGACGAGTTCCAGTACACCGTCAGCTTTCAATCGCGGCTCGGACGCCTGCCCTGGCTCACCCCGTACACCGACCGGACCCTGGAGTCTCTGCCGGATCAGGGGGTGCGAGACCTGGTGGTGGCGTGCCCGGCCTTCGTGGCCGACAACCTGGAGACCCTCGAAGAGATCGGCATCACCGGCCGGCAGACGTTCCTCGACGCCGGCGGCGAAACCTTCACCTTGGTCCCGTGCCTGAACGACCGCCCCGACTGGGTGCGAACCTTCGCCGGCTGGTGCCGGGAGATCTTGCCCGGTTGATCTGCTTTAGCGAGCTCCTGCCTTGTGGGAGCGAGCTCCTGCTCGCGATCCGGAGATCGCTTTTAACTGGTGCTCCGGAATCGCGGCCGGGAGGCCGCTCCCACAGCGGCGTTACGCCGGGTGGACCTCGAAGCCCGGCGAAGGGAAGTGCACCATCACCGGGCCGGTCTCGGCGGATTCGCGCTCGATGACGATCTCGTCCGGCGACCACGCCACCAGCCGGCCGTGAACGGGTATCCTGCCGTAGTCGACGGGGGTGACGGTGACCTCCTGGCCGAGCTCGATGCCGTCCGGCAGCTCGTTCGTCAACGCCGGCAGCTCGGGGCTCGCCTGCCGGGCTGCGGCGAGCGCCTGCTCGCCCGTGGCATCCATCACCTGACCGTGGCCGAAAGCGGCCATCCGATCCATCCACACGCCGACGTTGCCGTAACCGGCCAGCCGTTTCGCGTTGACCGGGTTGTTTCGAATGAACCACAGGCAATGATAAACGGAAAAGTCTGCGATGCTCGGCGCGCGCCCGAACAGGTAGTCGTCGGCCACGGCGCGGTTCAGCTCGTCCAGGTGGTGGCGCAGGTAGGCGGCGGCCGCCTCGGACGACAAGGCGCTGATGGGCGCGCCGCGGGTCAGCTCGGCGCGGTCCTTGCGGAATGCTTCCGCCTCCTCCGGAGGAAAGCGGCCCATCATGGCGCCGAGCGCCTCCGGTGCGAAGTTCAGGGCCACCCCCACCTGGAACAGATGACTGTCCGCCCAGTCCGCCACCCGCTGGGCGGTGAAGCCGTGGCGGAACAGCTCGTGGTTCGCGGCATGGCGCGCGAGCGCCCGGGCGATGATGCGGGTATCGCAGTAGACGTTGGCGCCGATCTGCAGCACGGGCGTCTTGCGGTAGCCGCCGGAGAGCGGCATCAGCAACGGCCGCGGCATGATGCTGGGGATCTCAACCGAGTTCCAGGGAAGCCCCAGATAACCGAGCAGCAGGCGGACCTTCTCCGAAAACAACGACGCAGGGTAGTGGTGGAGGTAGATCTCCATGAGCGGCTCCTGTCAGACGGTTTCCGCCCATTCTGACACGGCCCGATAAAAGGTCTGTACCAGCGGCTGTGAAAACATGGATTTACGCGCCACGAAGCGCACCGGACGGTGCAGACCCGCCTGCCGCAGACTGATCCAATCCTCCTCCCGCACGCCGAGCGTCCGGGCCACACCTTCGGGCACCAGACCGTGACCGAATCCGGCCAGCGCCATCTGCGCCACGCAGAAGAACGACTCGAGCGACACCCGGCGCCTCAGGTTCAGCCGGCGCATGTCGTCCTCGATGGAGCGCCAGGCCCCGGACCGGGACTCGATGGTAATTACGTCCAGCTCGGCGCCCAGATCGTAGGACAGCGGCTCGAGCCCCGACGGCAGGATTACCATGGCCTCCCGGCGGATCACCTCGCTCTGCAGGTCCGTGTCCGCATCGGACGAGCCGGTGCAGATGCCGAGCATGTATTCGCCGGATCGAATGCGATCGAGCACCACGGGCGAGCGCTGGGCGTGAAACGTGAACTCCACCTCCGGCATGCCCTGCTGCACCCGGGCGAACAGCCGAGGCCCCCAGCTGGCGAGGATGGCTTCCGATACCCCCATGATGATCTTGCCGCGACGGAGCGCGTTGTCCTCCAGGAACACGCTCCGCAGCTCCGAGATCAGCGGTGTCACCTTCTCCACCAGCCGCGTGCCGTGATGGGTGAGCACCACCCGCCGGCCGTGCCGCTCGATGAGCGGTCGGTGGTAGAACCGCTCCAGCGCCGCGATGCGCTTGCTCACCGCGGACTGGGACACCTTCAGCACCGTGGCCGTCTCCATCATGGTGCCCGTCTTCGACAGGGTCACCAGGGTTTCCAGGTTTTCCAAGTCCACGGCGCGACCTTTTCAGATTCCGAATTGGGAACAATCATATTTCACCCATTCGGTTTTTTCATGAAATGCCGTTGGTCATCCTGCGCCCCATGACGTTGAACCTGCTCGTGCTCGCTACCGTATTCGCCACCGTCGTGATCTCGGGCGTCTTCGGCATCGCGGGCGGGATGATGCTGATGGCCGTGCTGGTCTCCACGCTGCCGGTATCAGCGGCCATGATGCTGCACGATTGTGGGAGCGATCTCCTGATCGCGATTTCTGAACAGTCGCTGCAGCAGTAGTGCTATCGCGATCTGGAGATCGCTCGTACAGAAGAGAATCGCGACCAGGAGGTCGCTCCCACAGGTCGCTCCCACACCGGAGGTCTGTCAGACCGGTTTGACGACGAACAACAGGTCGCCGGCGTTCACCTGCTGGCCCGATGCCATGTTGATGCGGGTGACCTCGTAGTCGCGGTTCTCGTCGTAGAGCTCGAACTCGTGGTTGAAGTCGGCCAGCTTCAGCGGTGCGAAGATCTTCATGGCCTCGAGCTGTCCCAGGGTGTGGCGCACCGAAATCCGGTCGCCCACCGCCACGTAGTCCGGCTCGGTGGGCGCCGGCGTGGTGTAGAAGATGGCGGCGGCCGGCGCCAGCACCTTCAGCTCGTCACTGCCATCGATACGGATGGCGTCGGCATCGATGGCGCCGGACATCTCCCCCGCCGACTTCTCGATGTCGCCGATCAACGCCTCGGCATCGATGCGGGCGAGAAACTGCGGCAGGTAATCGGTGTCGTAGTCGCCGCCCTTGAATGTCTCGTCGGCGAGCACCCGGCGCAGCAGCGGGATGTTGGTGCAGATGCCGGTGATGCGCACGCGGTCGAGATAATCGCGAAGCTTGGCGATGGCGCTTGGCCGGTCGGGCGCGTGGACGATGACCTGGGCGATCATGCTGTCGTAGTAAGGTGACACGAACTTTCCGGGTGCCGCCGCGGAGATGACCTCGACGCCGGCCTCCTCGGGAAATTCGCACTCGCGGATCTCGCCCGGGTGTGGCCGGAACACCACCTCGCCGGACGAGCTCTGCTGCACACGCTCGGCGTTCACCCGGGCCTCGATGGCGTAGCCGTCCTCGCGGACCTCCAGATGAGCAATGGACTCTCCGGAGGCGATGCGGAACTGCTGGGTAACGATGTCCACACCGGACACCCATTCGGTGACCGGATGCTCCACCTGCAGGCGGGTATTCATCTCCATGAAGTACACCGCCTGGGCCTTCAAATCGAAGATGAACTCCACGGTGCCGGCGCCGACGTAGTCGACTTCCTCGGCCAGTGCCGCCGTGTACTTCATCACCTGCTCCCGCAGCGCGTCGGTCAGCCGGGTCGAATCCGACTCCTCGAACACCTTCTGCTTGTTGCGCTGGACGCTGCAGTCCCTGAGCCCGAGCACGAGGGTATTGCGGTGGGTGTCGCGCAGAAGCTGAGCCTCGATGTGGCGCAGCGAGGTGATGTACTTCTCGAGATACACGTCGCCGTTGCCGAACGCGCTTCTCGCCTCCGCCGTCACCCGGTGAAACAGCTCGTGGAACTGATCCGGCGTTTCCACCACCTGAATGCCCTTGCCGCCGCCGCCGTGCACGGCCTTGATGAGCACCGGGTAGCCGATGCCCTCCGCCACCTGGAAGGCACGCTCCACGTCGGTGAGGATACCGTGACTGCCGGGCACCACCGGCACACCCAGGCGGATGGCGGTGTTGATGGCGTTCGACTTGTTGCCCATGGTGTCCATGCTGGGCACCGGGGGGCCGATGAAGTTGATGCCGTGGGAACGGCAGAGCTCGGCGAACTGAGCGTTCTCGGAAAGAAAACCGATGCCCGGGTGCAACGAGTCCACCCCTTCGTGCTCGGCCACCCGCAGCACGCTCTGGGCGTTCAGATAGCTCTCGTCGGGGGTATTGCCGCCGATGCACACCAGGGTGTCGCGCGGCAGCAGCATATCCACGGCCGCCGATTCCATGTCGGGGTCCGACTGCACCAGCACCACCTCGATGGCGTTCTTCTGCGCGATTCGGATCAGCTTCGCTGCGGTGCAGCCGCGGGCGTGGACGAGCGTCCGCCGCACCGGCCGGATCAGATCCTTCGGCGTGTATCGGGGCCGGTGCGCCACCACCACCGGGCGCGGCTGGCTTAGCGTTCCGGCGAGCACGCGTACCACCACGTCCTGCACCGTCTCCTGGGGCACGGGGATCTCGGGATCGATGCGCCGCAGCTCCTCGTCGAGGCCTTCCAGAAACGGGTGCTGCACCAGCCCCTGCATGGAACCGGGCACCACCGACAGGTAGTTGGAGAGAATGGAGTTCAGGGGCAGATTCGACTGCACCACGATCTGCCCGGCGAATGGCATGCTGGTGCCGGAGAAATAATACGTCTGCGCCAGCGGATGAGTGACGAAGCTGGCCTGGGCGCCGCCGGTGCAGTCACCGAAGCCGAACATGATCACCGGCAGGTCGTGGTCACGCACGAAGCGGGTGATGCGATCGTTGACGGCCGCCATGGAGAACAGTGCCCCTGCACCCTCCTTGGTCTGCATGCCGCCCGACGAGATGAAACACACCACCGGCAGATGCTGCTCGGCGCATTCCACCATCAGACGGCAGAATTTCTCGGCGCTGGCCATGTCGAACGAGCCGGCCTGGAACTCCACGTTGGAGACCAGCACGCCCACTCGACCACCGCCGTTCACCCCCTTGAACTCGCCGATGCCGGCGACGATACCGCAGGGGGCGACGTCGTTCTTCAGCGCCTGCTCGATAGACAGGCGGAAGCCGGGGAACTCGCAGGGATCGGAGCTGATCAGCTCCTCGAATTTCTCCTCGAAACGATCGAAGAAGGTCTCGATGAATACCCCCGGCATGGTCGCGCGCCGGTTCTTGAAGCGCCGCAGCGCGTTCTGAATCAGCAGGTCCCGGTAGGCGATGTTCAGACGATTCCAGAAGTCCTTGCGGCGGCCGATGTTCTTCGGCGCAATCCGCCCCTGATAGGATTTGCCTTCCCGCTCCGACTGAATGAACGAGAACAGCAGCACGTCGAACAGGTGAGTGACCACCACCAACAAGGTGTCCGACAGGTGCGGAAAACTGGTCTTCTTCCACTCCTCAACGGAGCGGAAGAAGTCGGTGTTCTTGGGCAGGCGCATCACCCGCAGATACCAGTCGTTGAACTGATTCCTGAGCCTCCCCGCCACGTCGCCGGAAGGCGCCTCCGCGGGCGAGCGGCCGAGGGTCACCCCCTGCGCGGCGAGCTCGAGGGTGGTGTCGAGCAGCCGCGCCAGCGAGTCCTTCGAAAGCGCCTGCTTCTCCTGCGCCTCCTCGGCGATGCTGTCGAGATTGGCAATGATCTGGTCGTACACCGAGTCGAACAGCAGCAGGTTCTCGCTCTCGGTGACGAAGTCCCGCCGCAGATCGTCGGCGGTCAGCACGTCCAGCACCGTCATGCCGGAAAACGGCACCGGCGTCGCCTCGGTGCGCGGCGGCGCCACGTGATGGGCGAATCGGTCCATCAGCAGCGCGCGGTTCACGGCGACGTCGGAGGCGCCGGCCACGATCTGCGCTCGAGCCTGCTCGCCGACGTCGTCGCCGAGCGCAGAGGCGAGCGAGGCGCCGGTGATCGCCAGATTCAGCTCGTTGGTGAGCTGGTTGGCGAGATAGACCTCGGACTTCTCTTCCACCCCGGACTTGCGCAGCAGCTTGCGGCCTTCGTGGCTGAAGCACCGGCGCAGGCGCGGCAGGAGCTTGGCGTCGTCGGCCAGCGCCAGAGCAAGCTCTCGCGGATTGGTGATGTCCTCGACCCGCAGAATCTGGCGGATATCCTCGTGATGCTGCAGAAATGCCCGGAGCGCCCGCAGATTACCCACGGCGTCGCCCTTCCAGCGGTTGTAGAGAAAGACCCCGACGGCGGTGAGCAGGCCCGACCGCGCGTCCTCGTAGTTCTTCTTCGGCTCACCGAAGATGAGCTGGGCGATGCGGCCGCGCTCGTCGTGCACGGCCTGCTTCTTCTCGTTGTAGTTCTTCCAGGCCTTCGACAGGCTGTCGTCGTAAACGATCTTGTCCGGGTCCTGCATCCAGCGAAGGAACGTTTGCCGACGCTCGAGATCGGCGCGCACATCCAACTCGCCCTTCGGCAGCTCCTGGTCGGCCAGACGCCCGTACTGGGATTTGGTGGTGGCCTTGATGCGCTGGCGTACCTTCAGGTAGCGCAGGTAGCGGTACGCCACGCCGAACACGTTGAGGTATTCGGTGGGGGTTCGGGTGACCCGCATGGAGGCCGTCGCCTGCATACTCTGCAGCCGTTCGGACGGGTTCAGATAGCGCTGCAGGCTCTGCCGGTAGTGGTCGAGGATGTAAGGGTTCTCAGCAACGAACTCCTTCACCTTGTCTTCCACCCGGAGCAGGCTCGCGACGATGGCAGCGCGCAGGTTCTCGAGCTTCTCGCCGGTCTCGCCCGGGGCGTAGTCGATGATGCCGTCGATGTTGCCCTGGTCGTACAGCTCGTAGGGCGACAGCCCGACGTACTTGGCGCACTCCTGCCAGGACAGGTTCAGCCGCCGGGCGATGTTGGCGAGGCCCTTCGGCTGAATGGTGCTGAACACTCCATCGCGCACCGACAGGATCATGTTGCTGGCGGCCAGCGGAATGGCGCCGCCGGAATAGCCGAGCCCGAAGATGATGCCGACGTTGGGCACGTCCACGTTGCTCATCTCGGCGATGAGTCGCGAGATGCTGTGGGCCTGGTTGTGGCGGTTGGCTTCCTCGCCCGGGTCGGCGCCGGGGGTGTCCATCAGGGTGACGATGGGCATGGCGCGCTGAGAGCACATCTGAATCCGCCGGGCCGCCGCCAGGTGGTGCTCGGGCATCCACACACCGTTCTTGACGGCCCGGTTCTGGGCGATGAAACCCACCAGCCGCGCTTCACCGGCGAAATCCATTTCCACGGTGGCGGCGTAGAACGGCCCTTCTTCCTCTTCTTCCACCACCCGGCCGAGCTGCCGGATCACCTCGGGCGCCGCCGTACGTCCCGGGTCCTCGGCGCGGGCGACCACCGCCTCGATGTAGGAATCCACGTCCAGCTTGGCGAGGCGGTCGCGGTGCCGGAAGATCTCGCGCTCGCCGAGCAGGCCGGCCAGCGGCTCCTCGATGTCCGTCGTTGGAAACAGCGAGAAGTCCTTGGCGAGGCTTTCGGCGATCAGGTAGAGCCGATCCCCTTCGACGAGGTGTTTTTCCACGGCACGCATCGTCCGGTGTAAGATGGCCGGTACTCTAGCCATTTGACCTCGGATAAGCAAACGCACCTATCCGTAAGTGGCCGATTTTACTGGAGAAACTCCCCTCTCCACGGGGGCGGATGGAGATATCGTGACATGATTTCTCTAAGCTGCGCCGTGCTTACCGTCTCAGATACGCGCACGGCCGCCGAGGACACCTCCGGCGACCTGCTGGCCGAGCTGATCGAGCGCGATGGCCATCGGGTGGCTGAACGCGCCATTGTCCGCGACGACATTTATCGGATCCGCGCCCTGGTATCCCGCTGGATCGCCGACGACGATCTGCAGGCGGTCGTCTCCACCGGCGGCACCGGCTTCACCGGCCGCGACAGCACGCCGGAGGCCCTGCTGCCTCTGTTCGACAAGACCATCGTCGGCTTCGGCGAGCTGTTCCGCCAGGTGTCGTTCGACGAGATCGGCGCCTCCACCATCCAATCGCGAGCGGTGGGCGGCATCGCCAACGCCACCCTGATCTTCGCCCTGCCCGGCTCCGGCAACGCCGTGCGCACCGGCTGGGAGAAGATTCTGCACCATCAGCTCGATTCCACCTTCCGCCCCTGCAACCTGGTGGAGCTGATCCCGCGTTTCCGCGAGACCTGACGCTCAGTGGGAGCGGCCTCCCGGCCGCGATCCGCTCAGGCAAACGGCGGAAGACGCTGGCCGACGGGGGGACGCGCCGGAGCGGTATCTGGGGGACCATCTGAGCGAGGCCGAGGAGGCCCGATTGACCGCGCAGCGGACAACTCGGGCTGACGAGGGAAGCCCGGAGGGCCGAAGCGTGGGCCCCCCATGGTGCCGCTCCGGCGGGGTCGCGACGTCCCGCCAAGCAAAGAGTGGTGCCGATCACGCAATCGCGGCCGGGAGGCCGCTCCCACATAATCGCGGCCGGGAGGCCGCTCCCACATAGCAGCTCCCGCATATCGGGGACGCAACCGGTTCTGCTTGCACCGCCTGCACGGGTAGAATGCCAGCTTTAGTGCATCGGGAGCTCTGCATGAGCAATCAGGCCTACATCCTGAGCGTCGCCCGTACGCCCGTCGGCAGTTTTCAGGGCGAGCTGTCGTCGCTTCGGGCGCCGGAGCTCGGTGCCGCCGCGGTAGCTGCGGCGGTCGCCCGCGGCAACGTCGATCCCGAGACGGTGGACGAGGTGATCCTCGGCAACGTCATCAGCGCCGGTGTGCGCCAGGCGCCGGCCCGCCAGGCCATGCGCAAGGCCGGGCTGCCGGACGGCTGCGGCGCCACCACCGTGAACAAGGTCTGCGGCTCGGGCATGAAAGCCACCATGCTGGCGAGCGATCTGGTGCGGGCCGGCAGTGCCGACATCGTCGTCGCCGGCGGCATGGAGAGCATGAGCAACGCGCCCTACCTCCTGCCCAAGGTGCGCCAGGGGCTCAGAATGGGCCACGGCGAGATCCAGGACGCCATGTTTCTGGACGGCCTGGAAGATGCCGACACCGGCGCCTCCATGGGCTCCTTCGCCCAGGCCACCGCGGACGCCTATCAGCTCACCCGGCAAGCGCAGGACGAGTTCGCCATCCGCTCGGTGGAACGGGCCCGGGCTGCGATGGCGTCCGGCGCGCTGGCCGGGGAAATCGTGCCTGTCGAGCTGAACGGCGCGACCGTCACGGAGGACGAGCAGCCGCGCCGTGCGCGGCTCGAGCGGATCGCCGGCCTCCGGCCCGCTTTCAAGAGCGACGGCACCATCACCGCGGCCAACGCCAGCTCCATCTCCGACGGCGCGTCGGCGTTGGTGGTGGCCGGCGAGGCGGCGCTTCGGCGACGCCGCACCGCTCGCGCGCATCGCCGGGCACGCCACTCACTCCCGCGCACCCGAGCGAGTTCACCATCGCGCCCATCGGAGCCATCAACCAGCTCCTGGACCGGCTCGGCTGGTCGGTCGACGACGTGGATCTGTTCGAGATCAACGAAGCGTTCGCTATGGTCACCATGCTGGCGATCCAGGAGCTTGCACCTTGATCCCGAGCGGGTCAACGTCTACGGCGGCGCCTGCGCCCAGGGGCACCCCATCGGCTCCACCGGCAGCCGGCTGATCGTAACCCTGGCTCGGGCCCTCGAGGACCGGGGCGCGAAGCGCGGCATCGCCGCCTTGTGCATCGGCGGAGGCGAAGCCACGGCCATCGCGCTCGAGCGGGATTGAGCGCAGACATTGAAAAAGCCATCGAAGCAGGGACTCGAGCGAAACCAACGTGAGTGAAAAAACTGCCCGCGGGAGACTTCCCGTCATCGTCGGCCTCGGCGGCATCAATTCTGCCGGCCGGGTGTCCTTCCACCACGCCTACCGCCGCCTGGTGGTCGACGTGCTCGGCGAAGCCGACCGCAACCGGACCTACGCAAGCCTCGCTCGCCTCATGAACCTGGAGGCGGATTCCGGCGAGCGCGGACACCCGGGCGTGGATCGATGCGCATACCCTGGTGCGGCGCATCGAGCTGTTCGATCCCGGCACCGTGCCGGCTCACAAGAACGCGGTGCTGACGGCCGCCGACGGCGGCGACGGCAGCGTCACGTTCAAGGTCGCTCGCAAGTATCTGCCCGACCACGTCCCGCCCGAATGGCAGGTCAGCGACGTCGACGACAAGACCTGCCGGGTTCACGTACCCGGCGGCGTCAACGTGCTGTTTCCCGACTGGCGGCGCTCCCGGGTCTCGTGCGCGGGCCAGATGCCCACCGGCTTCGACCCGGGAAGCCTGTACCAGTCGCGCAACCACCCGCGGGCGCTGCAGCTCACGGTGTTCGCCGCCTCCGATGCCTTGCGTTCCACCGGGCTCGAGATCGAGGCGCTCAAACAGGTCGTCCCACCGGACGCAGTTCGCCGTCTACTCCGGCAGCGCCATGGGCCAGCTCGACAACGAAGGCTACGGCGGGCTGATGCAGAATGCCCTGCTCGGCAAGCGACCCACGTCGAAGAACGTGGCGCTGGGTCTGAACGAGATGCCGGGAGACTTCATCAACGCCTACGTGGTGGGTTCGGTGGGCGGCACCGGCGCCGTCATCGGCGCCTGCGCCACGTTCCTGTACAGCCTGCACCAGGGTGTGGCCGACATCCGCAGCGGACGGAAGCGGCTCGTGGTGGTCGGCAACGCGGAAGCCCCGGTGGTGCCCGAGGTCATCGAAGGTTACCGCACCATGGGTGCGCTGGCCGAGGACGAGGCGCTCATGGCGCTGGACGGCCGCACCGATCATCCCGACTACCGCCGTGCCTGCCGGCCATTCTCCGACAACTGCGGCTTCACCGTCGCCGAAGGCGCCGTCTACGCGGTGCTCATGGACGACGAGCTGGCCATGGAGCTCGGCGCCCGGATCCTCGGCTCGGTGCCCGACGTGTTCATCAACGCCGATGGCTACAAGAAGTCGATCCCCGGGCCCGGTATCGGCAACTACCTGACCATGGGCAAAGGCATGGGCCTGGTTCGCGCCATGCTCGGCGAGCAAGGGCTGCGCCGCGGCACCTTCGTCCAGGCCCACGGAACCGGCACGCCGCAGAACCGGGTCACGGAGTCCCACATTCTCAACGAGCTGGCCCGCATCTACGGCATCGAGTCGCTGCCCGTCGCTGCGGTGAAGGCGTACGTCGGTCACTCCATGGCGCCGGCAGGGGGCGATCAGCTTTCCGCCACCCTCGGGGTCTGGACCCACGGCTGGCTACCCGGCATCACCACCATCAGCCACATCGCCACCGACGTGCATCACAGCCACCTGAATCTTCCCCTCACCCACCTCGAGATGGATCCGGCCGTCACCGAGGCTGCGCTCATCAACTCCAAAGGCTTCGGCGGCAACAACGCCACCGGCGTGATCCTTTCGCCCGCCCGGACCCTGCAGATGCTGGCGAAACGCTGGGGCAGGAAGGCCATGCGCGACCACGACACGCGCTGCGAGGCGACCGAGCAGCAGGCCGCCGACTACGACGCCGCCATGGACCGGGGCGAGGTGGCGCCCATCTACCGATTCGGCGAAGGTGTGCTGGACGGCGAGGACCTGGACATCACCGCGGAACGCATCGGCATTCCCGGCTTCGGCTTGCCGGTGCGGCTGGATCTGGAAAATCCGTTCCCCGACATGTTGGATTGAACTGTGGGAGCCCTCAGCGCTACGCGGTCGCGAACGCTGCTATGGGAGCGACCTCCCGGTCGCGAAAGCTGCTGTGTGGGAGCGACCCCCCGGTCGCGAAAGCTGGAGTAAGCGGCTACCAGTCGCTTCTCGAATCGCGACCGGGAGGTCGCTCCCACTTGGGCAGGCTGCCATCAGTGCAGGATGTCCCTGGATCCGCCGAGCTCGTCCAGACGCTGGCGCGCCGCCTGCTGCACCAGGCGCATTCCCGCCCGCCTCGGCCAGCTCAGTGCCTGCTCCCAGGACGCCCGCGCCGCGGCCACCGAGCCGAGCCGCCGCCACAGATCGCCCTGCTCGAGATACAGGGCCGGCTGATCGGGCGCCAGGGCGAGCTGACCGTCGAGCACGTCCAGGGCCTTGTGCCACGCCGCTTGCTGGGCATGAACGAGACGCACGTTGTTCAGCATCCGGAGCCCCACCGCCAGCGGGGAGGCCGGCGCGAACAACACGTCCGGGTCCGCCCGGCCACCGGCCGCATAGCGTTGCATCAGCTCCTCGGGTTGCGCCGCGGTCATGACAAACGGATCCACGAGCACGTCGTCCACCCGCACCAGAAAATGGCCCGGAAAGTTGATGCCGGCAGCGACTTTGCCGGCGTCGCGCGCGACCCGGATCAGCACCACGGCCAGGGAAATCGGAATGCCGCGACGGTGTTCCAGAACCCAGGAGAGATTGCTGTTGTGCAGCGCCCCGTAATCGTCGCTGTTGCCGGCGAACCCCGATACGGCCAGGTACTCCCAGGGTGCGACGCCGGCCGGACACGCGAGCGCCAGACGCTCGAGCCGCGCTTCGAGCTCGCCGCCGTCGATGGTCGGATCCAGCAGCCGCGCCACCAGCACCGCCATCCGCACCTCGTCAGCGCGCGGATCCGCTCGGCTGCGGCGAAAGTCTTCGGCAAGATCGGGGCTCACGAGCAGGCGGAACGGTTCAGCAGCCCATGGATGGTCGACAGCAGTTCCTGGCGGGCGAAGGGCTTGGCCAGAGTGGCGTCGGCACCGATGTAGCGCGCAGTCTCGAGGTAATCGCCGGGGCCTAGCCGTCCGCCACCGGAAATGGCGATGATGGGGATGGTCTTGTCGGTGCGCCGGATCTCGGAGATGGTCTCGATGCCCTCCTTCTCCGGCATGATGAGGTCGGTAATCACCAGATCGAATTGCCCGCGGGCGAGCATGGGAATGCCCTCACGGCCGTTCTCCGCGATCGCCACGTCGTGGCCCTCGAGCCTCAGCATCTCGCTCACCACTTCGCGCACCGAGGCATCGTCATCGATGACCAGTATGGCACTCATCTATCAGTGCTCCCGCGTCTTGCGGAAATCCACCTCGGGCCAGCGTTCCTGGGCAAGCTGCAGATTGGCGCGGCTCGGCGCCAGGTAGGTCAGATATCCGCCGCCGTCGATAGCCAGATGATCTCGAAGCTTGGTCTTGAACTCCTCGAGCTTCTTCTGGTTGCTACAGTACACCCAGCGAGCCGCGTGTACATGGGCGTCCTCGTAGACGCAGTCTGCCCGATACTCGTCCCGCAGGCGATAGGCCACCAGATCGAACTGCAGCGCGCCCACCGCCCCCACCACCAGCTCGTTCCGGGACAGCGGCTTGAAGACCTGGCTGGCGCCTTCCTCCGAGAGCTGGTCGAGCCCCTTTTCGAGCTGCTTGGTCTTCAGCGGATCCTTCACCCGAACCCGCCGGAACAGCTCCGGCGCGAAGTTCGGCACGCCCTTGAAGCGCATGTTCTCGCCTTCGGTGAAGGTGTCACCGATCTGTATGGTGCCGTGGTTGTGCAGACCGATGACGTCGCCGGGCAGCGCCTCTTCGGTGCGAATGCGGTCACCGGCCATGAACGTGACCGCGTCCGCGACCTTGACGTCCTTGCCGATCCTGACGTGACGCATGCGCATGCCCTGGGTGTAACGCCCCGAGCACACCCGGAGAAAGGCGATGCGGTCCCGGTGGCGCGGATCCATGTTCGCTTGAATCTTGAACGCGAAGCCGGAGAACGTCTCCTCGTCGGGGCTCACTTCCCGAGCGTCCGATTCCCGGGGCTGGGGCGGCGGCGCGAAGCTGACGAAGCCATCCAGCATCTCGCGCACGCCGAAGTTGCCGAGCGCGGTGCCGAAATAGACGGGTGTCAGGGTGGCGCCGAGAAAGTCCTCGCGCACGAACTCGTGACTCGCCCCGCGCACCAGCTCGATCTCGGCAACGAAGTCGGCGTAGTCGCTGCCGAGCAGTGTCTGCGCATCCTCGCTGCCGAGACCGTCAATGACCCGATAGTCGTGAATGTGATGGCCGTGACCGGACTGGTAGCAGACGATACGGTCCCGCGCCAGGTGGTAGACGCCTTTGAAACGCCGCCCCATGCCGATGGGCCAGGTCATGGGCGCGCACTGGATCTGCAGCACGTCCTCGATCTCGTCCATGATCTCCACCGGATCACGGGCTTCCCGGTCGAGCTTGTTGACGAACGTGAGAATGGGCGTGTCCCGCAGCCGGCAGACTTCCATCAGCTTGATGGTGCGCGGCTCCACGCCCTTCGCCCCATCGATGACCATCAGCGCCGAATCCACCGCCGTGAGGGTGCGGTAGGTGTCCTCGGAAAAGTCCTCGTGGCCGGGGGTATCGAGCAGATTCACCACCGCTTCCCGGTAGGGAAACTGCATGACCGAGGTGGTCACCGAGATGCCCCGCTCCTGCTCCATGCTCATCCAGTCGGAGGTGGCGTGACGGTCGGATTTACGCGCCTTGACCGTGCCCGCGAGCTGAATGGCGTTGCCGAACAGCAGCAGCTTCTCGGTCATGGTGGTCTTGCCCGCATCGGGGTGGGAAATGATGGCGAACGTACGTCTGTTCGACACGCTTTGTCGCTGCTCCATGGATGAATGACCGTCGGTCGAATGTGAATGCGGGCGCTATCCCTGCGCCGCCGCCCCGTACTGGGCCAGGTCGAGCGCCATGATCTGAGCGTCCTCATGGCCGGCCTGGGCAGGATAGTAGCCCTTGCGGATACCGATCTCGTTGAAGCCGAGCGACCGGTAGAGAGCGATCGCCACCACATTGGACGGCCGCACCTCCAGAAAGATCATTTCGGCGCCCCGCAAGCTGGCGCGTTCCAGCATGTGGGCCACCAGGACGCGGCCGTAGCCCAGGCCCTGATGGTCCCGGCGCACGCACACGTTCAACAGGTGGCCCTCCTGGGGGGCCAGCGCCAGTATGCCGTGGCCGATCAGCAGCTCGCCGTGCAGCAGCACCCGGCACTCGTGCCGCGCCGCCAGGCAGTCGCTGAAGTTCCCGCGGGTCCACGGGAATTGATAAGACCGCTCCTCGTTCTCCAGCACCTGGTCGAGGTCGGCCGCCGACATCGGTCGAAACGTCGTCACCGCCGCGCCTCCGCCAGTGCCTGCCACACCGCCCGCTTGGCGCCCGCGTCGTGGCCGAGGGCGGCGAGAGCCGGAACGATCAGCCGCCGACACTCGATGCCGTCTTCCGGCACGCCTTCCGGCAGGCGCTCCGCCAGGGGCGCGACGCAGACCAGCAGCCTGGCCACGTGGTCTTCGAGATCCTTCTGGACGAACGCCCAGAGCGCTCGGCGAGCGGTGTCCGCCGCCGACTCGTCGCCCTGCTCGGACACCCAGTCGAAGCGTCGGTTGACGGCCTTGGCCCGCCAGTCACCGGTCACCGCTGCCAGCAGGTCACGGGCGAGCCTGTGGTCCCGCCGGCTGATGCCTCCCTCGACCAGCAGCACCACGCCGGGTGCGGCGAGGGAAATCGCCGACACGGCTGGCCGACGTCTGGTCGGCGCCGGAGCAGGCGCCGGCTGCGCCGCGGCGGGCTCGCCGGTCACCACCGGCTGTGGTGTCACGGCGGATGGGCGCTGGCCGGCGCGCTCCGGGGCCGCGCCGGCTGACGCGGCCCGCAGTTGCCACGTCTCGATGCCCATGTCCGAAAGTATCTGCCGGCGAACGGCGTCCCGCATCCCCTGTGAGCCTCGCGTCGAAGTGCTTCCAAATCGCTGATTGTACACGTATAAACGCCGACTCTATCAGCCTGTCGAGCCCGCGCCCATGAAGTATCTGACCGACGACGTGCGCATCACCGGCATGGAAGAGGTGATCGCCCCCGAGGCGCTCATCGCGGAGCTGCCGATCACCGATGCCGCCTCCCGCACCACGTTCGCGGCCAGAAAAGAGATCGGCGACATTCTTCACGGCCGCGATCCGCGGCTGATGGTGGTGATCGGCCCCTGCTCCATTCACCACCCGGAAGCCGCCGTGGAGTACGCGGAGCGCCTGCTGGAGCAGGCGAAGCGCCACCGCGAATCACTGCTGGTGATCATGCGCGTCTACTTCGAGAAGCCCCGCACCACGGTGGGCTGGAAGGGCCTGATCAACGACCCGCACCTGGACAACTCGTTCGACATCAACACCGGGCTTCGGCTCGCGCGTGGCCTGCTGCGGGACATTGCGGACAAGGGCCTCGGCGCCGGCACCGAATACCTCGATCCCATCACGCCGCAGTATCTGGCCGACCTGGTGAGCTGGGGCGCCATCGGTGCGCGCACCACCGAAAGCCAGGTGCACCGGCAACTCGCCTCCGGGCTCTCCTGCCCGGTGGGCTTCAAGAACTCCACCGACGGCTCCATCCAGGTGGCGGTGGACGCCATCGCCTCCGCGGCCCATCCGCACATCTTTCTGTCGGTGACCAAGCGCGGCCACAGCGCCATCTTCTCCACCGCCGGCAACGAGGACTGCCATCTGATCCTCCGCGGCGGCGGCGGCAAGCACAACTACGACAATCCTTCGGTCCACTACGCGAGCCGTATGCTCGAGCACGCGGGGCTCGGCAGCCGGTTGATGATCGACATGAGCCACGCCAACAGCGACAAGGACCACAAGAAGCAGCTCACCGTGTGCGCCGACGTCTGCCGTCAGCTCAGCGAGGGCGAGCCGCGCATCTTCGGCGTGATGCTGGAAAGCAACCTTCTGGAAGGCAACCAGAAAATCGGCCCGCCGGAGACCATGACCTACGGCAAGAGCATCACCGACGCCTGCCTCGGCTGGGACGACAGTGTACGGGCCCTGGCGGAGCTGGCCGCGGCAAGCGAGGTGCGGATGAAGGTGTGAGGGCGAAAGATCATGAAGGAAGATCGCGGCCAGGAGGCCGCTCCCACAAAACCGCTCCCATAGCTCAGTGCGACTTCATGTGGGAAGATCGCGGCCAGGAGGCCGCTCCCACAAGGCCGCTCCCACAAGGCCGCTCCCACAAGGCCGCTCCCACAGAGAGACAGTCAGTCGAGCTGATCGGTGCGGGCTGCCATGATGAAATCGTTCTTGTGCACTCCGCCGATGGTGTGGGTCCACCAGCAGACGTCGAGCCGGCCGTACTCCACCACCAGCCGGGGATGATGGTTCTCGGCTTCCGCCAGCTCACCAATGCGGTTCGCGAGGTCGAGGGCGGCCGCGAAATCCCGCACCTCGAACGTGCGGCCGAGCATGGCGACCCCGCGCTGCTTGCGGATCTCCCATTCCGGCAGGCGCTCGAGCAGCGCCGGCCACTCAGACTCCGGGACCGTCGGAGAGTCCCCTCTGCACGGTACGCAGGACAGTTTCGCCAGGTCTTCCATGACTCCGCCTCCATCGGCTGACACGTTCGCTCATGAGCAACAGGAACACCGCGGCGTAGACGATCGCTTCCCCGTAGCCGTCCTTGGTGAGCCACCAGACGTGCACCAGCCCGAGCACGGCGGCGGCGAATACCAGCCGGTGCAGCACCACCCAGCGACGCCGCAACCGCCGCTGCCAGCCACGAGTGGAGGTAATCGCCAGCGGCACCAGCGCCAGCCAGCCGAGGAAGCCCGCGGTGATGTAGCTGCGGTCGGTGAGATCGTCGACGATCGCCGACCAGTCGAATCCGGCCAGGAAACCCAGGTAGGCCAGAAGGTGAAGGGAAAGATAGCTGAACGCGAACAGGCCCACCAACCGTCGCACCCGGGCCAGCGCCGGCCAACCGAGCCACCGGCGCAGCGGGGTCACCGCCAGCGCCACCAACAGCATTCGAATGCCCCAGCGGCCGAGAAACTGCACCACGGCCTTGCCGGGATCCGCCCCGAGCACCGAACCGGGCAGACTGGCCTCCTGGGCAACGGCGTAGCCGAGCCAGACGAGCGGCGCGCCGCACGCAAGCCACACGGCGGCCTTCGGCAACCAGGCGCTGGTGAGCGGTGAAGTCAAACCGTCAGAAGTTCTTGCGAAGGTCCATGCCCGCGTACAGGGAAGCCACCTGATCGCCGTAGCCGTTGAACATCAAGGTATCGCGGCGATTGGGATTGAACAGAGAGCTCGGTAGCCGGCGCTCGGTGGCCTGGCTCCAGCGGGGATGGTCCACGTGCGGGTTGACGTTGGCGTAGAAGCCGTACTCGTTCGCTGCCACCAGATTCCAGGTGTTCTTCGGCTGGTTTCTGGTGAAGCGGATCTTGACGATGGACTTGGCGCTCTTGAAGCCGTACTTCCACGGCACGATGAGACGCCACGGCGCACCGTTCTGGTTCGGCAGAGCCTTGCCGAACACGCCCACCACCATGAGGGTGAGCGGGTGCATGGCTTCGTCCATCCGGAGCCCTTCCACGTACGGCCAGTCGATGCCGGAGAACAGCGAGCGTTGCCCGGGCATCTCGCTCGGCCGGTACAGGGTCGTGAATTCCACGTACCTGGCGTTGCCGTTCGGCTGGTATTGGCTCAGGATCTTCGAGAGCGGGATGCCCCGCCATGGCACCACCATGGACCACGCTTCGACGCAGCGGAAGCGGTACACCCGGTCTTCGGGGGTCAGGCCCTTGACCACGTCCTCGAACGCATATTTGCCGGGCTTCGCGCACTCGCCGGATACTTCCACGGTCCAGGGATCGGTGGTCAGCCGCCCGGCGTACTCGGCCGGGTCGGTCTTGTCGAGGCCGAACTCGTAGAAGTTGTTGTAGCCGGTGACGAACTCTTCCGGGGTGACGCTCTCACCGTCCGGGCCTGTGGTCGGCGACGGCTCGGCGGCTGCGAATGCGCCTCGGGCGGCCAGCGCAGCCGGCAACGCCAGCGCCGCGCCGAGGAATCGCCGGCGGTTCCTGAACACCGTTTCCGGGGTGATCTCGGAGCCGGGGATGTCGTCGGGCTTGCGAATCAGCATGCGCCTCTCCTCTTAGCACCCTGGTGCGCGTCACTGACAGCTTTAGAACCGCTCAGGGTCGGACGGTTCCTCGTCGCCGGCCCCGCCCGCCAGGTCGACGCCGTTGTCGACGTCGTCGCGGAGACCCGAATCGCCGGCCCGGCCGCGCCAGCGTCGCCAGAAAAAGGTCCAGGGACCTGACAAGGCGTACACGGCAAACAGCACCAGCAGCACCTTGGGCGGGTCCGCCAGCAGCACGGCGAACACCAGCGCGACCAGCACCATGACGATGAACGGCACGCGGCCCTTGGTGCTCAGCACCTTCGGCGAGTAATACTCGAAGTTCGATACCATCAGCAGCCCCATGCCGGCGGTAAGCACGGCCATGACCGCCGCGACCGTGGTGGAGGGCGGCGTCCCGGCCAGGTATTCGCTCCAGATCCACACCGTGCAGGCGAGCACGGCGGCCGCCGACGGGCTGGCGAGGCCGGTGAACGTCTTCAATGCGCTCTTGGTGTTGAAACGGGCGAGGCGCAGAGCCGCACAGGCCATGTACACGAAGGTGGCGATCCAGCCGACCTTGCCGAGCGGCTGCAGGCTCCAGGAGAACGCCACCAGCGCCGGCGCCACGCCGAATGCCACCATGTCCGAGAGGCTGTCGTACTCGGCCCCGAACCGGCTCTCGGTGCGTGTCCAGCGGGCCACGCGACCGTCGGCGGTGTCGAGGGCCATGGCCACGAAGATGGCGAGCGCCGCCGGCACGAAGTGGCCGTTCATGCCGGCGACGATGGCGTAGAACCCGGCGAACAGCGCGCCGGTGGTGATCAGGTTGGGAGCCAGGTAGATGCCGCGTCGGCGCCGGCCGTCAGCGTCGTCGACGTCCGATTCGGGGTCGGAGTCGAATATGCCGGCAGACCGATCCAGCGGTTCGTCCCTGTCGTCTTCGCTGTTGCCTGGAGCGCGGATTGGCATGGTTTAGCGGCGCGGGCCTCAGTTCTTGTCGCGGTCCACCAGCCGTTTTTCCTGAATCCACGGCATCATACCACGCAGCCTCTCACCCACCTGTTCGATCTGATGCGCCTGGGACAGGCGTCGCATGGCTTTGATGCCCGGCGCGCCCGCCTGATTCTCGGTGACGAACTCCCGGGCGAACTGGCCGTTCTGAATCTCGGTGAGGATGCGTTTCATCTCCCGCTTGGTCTCCTCGTTGACCACGCGCGGTCCGCGGGTCAAGCCGCCGTACTCGGCGGTGTTGGATACCGTGTACCACATGTTGGTGATGCCGCCCTCGTAGAAGAAGTCGACGATGAGCTTGAGCTCGTGCAGGCACTCGAAGTACGCCATCTCCGGCGCGTAGCCCGCTTCCACCAGAGTCTCGAAACCCGCCTGGACCAGCGCCGCGGCGCCGCCGCAGAGCACGGCCTGCTCGCCGAACAGGTCCGTCTCGGTCTCTTCCCGGAACGTGGTTTCGATGATGCCCGCGCGGCCGCCGCCGTTGGCCGACGCGTACGACAGCGCGGTCTCCTTGGCCTGCCCGGAGGCGTTCTGATAGACGGCGATCAGCGATGGCACGCCGCCCCCCTCCACGTACGTCGAGCGCACCGTATGGCCGGGCCCCTTGGGCGCGATCATGATGACGTCGAGGTCGCCGCGGGGCTCCACCAGCCCGAAGTGGATGTTGAAGCCGTGAGCGAAAGCGAGGGTCGCGCCTTCCTTCACGTTCGGCAGGATCTGGTCGCGGTAGATGGCCTGCTGATGCTCGTCCGGCGCCAGCACCATGATGAGGTCGGCGTCCTTGACCCCTTCAGCCACCTCGGCGACGGCGAAGCCGGCATTCTCCGCCTTGCGCCAGGACCCGGAGCCTTTACGCAGGCCGATCACCACGTTCTCCACCCCGGAATCGCGGAGGTTGTTGGCGTGGGCATGGCCCTGGGAGCCGTAGCCGACGATCAGCACCCGCATGCGCTGGATGATGGAAAGGTCGGCGTCCTTGTCGTAGTAGACCTGCATGATTGGTTTCCCTCTGAGTCGAATGTGCTGTTGACCTGGCCCGCCCCGAGTGGGAGCGATCGCGGCCGGGAGGCCGCTCCCACAGTGGGAGCGAGCTCCTGCTCGCGATCCGGTCGCGGCCGGGAGGCCGCTCCCACAGGACGGCCGGATGTCGATGGCTACGCGCTCAAGACCTTCTCCCCCGGCTGATGCCGGAAACTCCGGAGCGCACCACCTCCAGGATGGTCGTCCTGCCGATGGCCCGGAGGAAGGCGTCGAGCTTGTCGCCGGGGCCGGAAAGCTGCGCCGTGTAGGTGCTGGCGGTGACGTCGATGATCTGACCGCGGAAGATGTCCACGGTGCGTTTCACCTCGTCGCGGGAAACGCCCTCCGCCCGCACCTTCACCAGCATCAGCTCGCGTTCCACGTGGTCGGTGCCGGAAAGATCCACCACCTTGACCACCTCGATCACCTTGTAGAGGTGCTTGATGATCTGCTCGATCTTGCTGTCGTCGCCCACCGTCACCACGGTGAGCCGGGACAGGGTCGCATCCTCGGTGGGCGCCACCGTCAGGCTCTCGATGTTGTAGTTGCGCTGGGAGAAAAGGCCCACTACTCGAGAGAGTGCGCCCGCTTCGTTCTCCAGCAGCACGGCGATGATGTGACGCATCAGTAGTCGCCCCCGACGGCGGTGTCGGCAAGGCTCGTGAGCGACCGCGTGAGGTACATGTCGCGCATGGCGCCGCCCCGGATCGCCATGGGGTAGACGTGCTCGCTGCGATCCACCCACACGTCCACGAACACCAGACGGTTCTTGAGCTTGTCACCGAACGCCTCGGCCATGACGCCGTCGAGGTCCTCGGCCTTCTCCACCTTGAACCCGACGTGGCCGAACGCCTCCACCAGAGTTTTGAAGTCGGGTAGCGAGTCGCTGTACGTGCTGTGGGAGTGGCGCCCTCCGTACTGCATGTCCTGCCACTGCTTGACCATGCCGAGCGCCTGGTTGTTCAGGTTGACGATCTTGATGGGCAGGCCGTACTGCAGGCAGGTGGACAGCTCCTGCATGTTCATCATGAAGCTGCCCTCGCCGGTGACGCAGGCCACCACCGCGTCCGGATGGGCGAATTGCACCCCCATAGCCGCCGGCAGCCCGAAGCCCATGGTCCCGAGACCGCCCGAATTGATCCAGCGCCGCGGCTCGGGGAACCTGTAGTACTGGGCAGCAAACATCTGATGCTGTCCCACGTCGCTGGCGACGAAGGCGTTGCCGCCGGTGACCCGGTAGAGGGTCTGCACGGCGAGCTGGGGCAGGATGGGCTTGCCCGGCTCGGCGGCGAGGTCGTGGTTCAGCCCGTGCTCTGCGCGCCAGGCGTGAATCTGCTGCCACCAGCGCGCAAGAGCTTCGCTGTCGGGACGCTCCGGCGCCTTGGCCTGCTCCGCCTCGAGGATCACGTCGAGATCGTCCAGCACGCTCGCCACCTGGCCGACGATGGGAACGTCGGCAGGAATGATCTTGGAGATGGACGCCGGATCCACGTCGATGTGGATGATGGTCGCCCCGGGACAGAACTTCCGCGGGTTGTTGGTGACCCGGTCGTCGAAGCGAGCGCCCACGGCGACGATGACGTCCGCGTGGTGCATGGCCATGTTGGCTTCGAAGGTGCCGTGCATGCCCAGCATGCCGAGGAAGGCCGGGTCGTCGCCGGGATAGCAGCCGAGCCCCATGAGGGTGTTGGTCACCGGAAAGTTCAGCCGCCGGGCGATCCGCGTGAGCTCCGCCGAGCCGTTGCCCTGCACCACCCCGCCGCCGGCGTAGATCACCGGCCGCTCGGCGTGCAGCATCGCGTCCACGGCCTTGCGGATCTGCCGGCCGTTGCCCTTCACCGCCGGGTTGTAGGAACGCATGGCGACGCTCTCGGGATAGACGTACGGCGCCGTGACCGTGGGATCCGTGGTGTCCTTGGGGACATCGATGACCACCGGGCCGGGACGCCCGGTGGTCGCGATGTGAAATGCCTTGCGCACCACCTCGGGAATCTCCGCACAGCTCTTCACCAGGAAGCTGTGCTTCACCACCGGCCGCGACACACCGACCATGTCGGTCTCCTGAAAGGCGTCGGTGCCGATCAGCTCGTGAGCCACCTGCCCGGAGATGACGATCATGGGCACGGAATCCATGAAGGCGGTAGCGATGCCTGTGATGGCGTTGGTGGCGCCGGGGCCGGACGTCACCAGCACCACCCCGGGCTTACCGGTGGCGCGCGCGTAGCCATCGGCCATGTGGGTGGCCGCCTGCTCGTGCCGCACCAGGATGTGCTCCACCTTCTGCTGCCGGAAGATCGCGTCGTAGATGTGCAGGGCGGCGCCGCCCGGATAGCCGAAGATGTATTCGACCCCCGCGTCCTGAAGCGCGCGGATCAGCATGTCGCCGCCGGAAAGAGACTCCGCCATGGTCGGTTCGTGTCTTGCGTCGTGGTATTTTGAGGTCGTTTGCGCGTGCTTGTGCGTATTGCCCGATCCGCGGCCCGAGCGTATGTTTAGCTGCGATTCCGTTCCGCCTCGCCATCGCCCGCAGGCAGGTTCATAGCAACTGCTTGATTTGCCGGCAGTTTGCTCTGGAGCGCCCAGGGAGCCGGGTATTCTTGTGGTTCCCCGGGGTCGCTGTCAACGAAACTGCGACGGAGCTAACGAAAACCGCGCTCCCGGCGCTCTAGGATCACCCTGTGGGATCAGGAGAACCCAGCTCATGCGCTTCGTCTGCAAATTCTGCCTCGCCGTCTGGCTGCTGCCTCTGTTGATGGGCGCGTCGGTCTACCGCTGGGTGGACGACAACGGTGTCGTCAACTACACCCAGATGAAGCCGGAAGGGGTCGACGCGGTGCTGGTGAACGCCGAGACCGGAACCAGTGTCGACCGTCAGCAGCCGCCTGCCGTCAGCCAGCCCGCAGCGAGTGCCGACGACCGCGGGGCCGAAACCGCGCCCAAGCTGTCCGACAGCCAGAAGAAGATGCTCGCCGACCTGCGCGCCGCCGACGAAGCGCGCCAGCAGGAGGTGGACAGGGTCCGCGACGCCAACTGCAAACAGGCCCACGACCTGCTCGACCGGCTCACCAGCAACGGGCGTATCCGGATCAAAGGCGACGACGGCAGCGTACGGATGATGCCCGAGGAGGAACGCCAGAAGCGCATCGCCGATGCCGAGCAGGCCGCCGCCGTGAACTGCGCGGCGACGGCGAGCCGCTGATCCGCGTCAACTCTCCTCCTGCGCCGACCCCTCACTCAGCCAGGCGAGGGTCGCCATGCGTCCCGTGGCGCCGTCTCTGCGAAAGGAAAAGAAGCGCTGGTCGGAATACGTGCACAACGCGTCGGTGACGACGGTGCCGACGCCGGCTCGATACAGCAGCCGTTTGCTCAGTGCGTACATGTCCAGGTGGCTTTTCCCCGGCCGTCCCGGCCGCAGGCAGGCACCGGCCTCCTCGCCGAGCGCCCCCGCCACGGCCGCGGCCACGTCCTCCCCCACCTCGTAGGCAGCCACGCCGATTGCCGGCCCCAGCCACGCCACCAGATCCTCCGGTGCCGCTGGCACCTCGGCCACGAGCTTCTGCAGCACGCCGGCCACCAATCCCCGCCAGCCGCCATGAGCCACCGCCACCAGCGCCGCCTGCCGGTGCGCGATGACCACCGGCACGCAATCGGCGGTCAGCACTGCCAACGCCAGGTTCGGCTCCCGGGTCCAGGCCGCGTCGGCTTCCGGCGCCGACGTCACAGCTGCCCGGACCGGCCTCGACGCATCGGGTTCCGTGGACCTGGCTCAACCACTGTATTCGGGGCAGGCCGAGCGCCGCCTGGAGCGCACGCCGGTTGGCCGCGACCGTCTCGGCGCGATCTCCCACGTGCCCGGCCAGATTCCAGCCGCCGAGCCCGGGCCTTGCCCGCCCGCCGGGCCCGAACCGGGTCGTGGTCAGTGCCCGAACGCCGTGCGGCCACGGCGACGGCAGCGGGCGCGGCCAGTCAGCGTTCATCGGTAGCCTCGACGTCCCGGCGCCGAGCGTCCTGGCGCAGCACGTCCATGAGGTGCTGGAGGTCGTCGGGCGCGGCGGCCGTGAACCGCAGCGCTTCGCCGCTGACGGGATGACTGAGCGCGAGCTTCCACGCGTGCAGCGCCTGACGCGGGAAGCTGCGCAGGACCCCGAGCGTCGCTTCGGCCGCGCCCGCCGGGACCCGGCGGCGCGCTCCGTAGCGGCCGTCGCCCACCAGCGGGTGGCCGATCGAAGCCAGGTGCACGCGGATCTGGTGGGTGCGTCCGGTCTCCAGGGCCGCCTCCACCAGGGTGTGCGCCCGATAGCGTTCCAGCACTCGAACGTGGGTGAGCGCGGCGCGCCCGTCAGCGCGAACCGCCTGGCGGGTCCGCTGCACAGGGTGGCGGCCGATGGGGGCGTCGATGTCCGTGCCCGCGCCGAGCGTGCCTTCCACCACCGCCAGGTAGCGTCGCGAGATCTCCCGTCGGGCCAGCATGGCGACGAGCCGATGGCGGGCCACGGTGGTACGGGCCACCAGCAGCAGGCCGCTGGTGTCCTTGTCGAGACGGTGAACGATGCCGGCCCGAGGCAAGGTCGCCAGCTCCGGATGATCGAGCAGCAGGCCATTGACCAGGGTCCCGCGGGGATTGCCGGCCCCGGGATGCACCACCACGCCCGCCGGCTTGTTCACCACCAGCAGATGGTCGTCCTCGTGGATCACCTGAAACGGCACCCGGTCGGTCGCGTCCCAGTCTTCCCGCGGCACCAGCGCCACGTCCAGCGCCAGGGTCTCGCCGCCGGCAAGCCTCGCTTTCGGCTTGACCGCGGTGCCGTCGACGGTCAATGCACCTTCACGGATCCACTGGCTCAGCATGGCCCGCGAGAACTCGTGGAACAGAACCGCGGCCGCGCGGTCTATGCGCATGCCGGCGAGATCGGGCGGCACGGCAGCGCGCTGTCGGATCCTGTCCGGGTGGCGGGCGGACGACGTCATGCTCCGGTTGCAAGGCCCCGTCAGATCATTAAAGTGGCCGAGTTTACTCTCGCCCGCCATTGGAGTCCGGCTCGAACCCATGATCCAACACCCCCGTCAGTCCATCGGATATCGCTTCCTCCTGCCGCTGATGCTGCTCTGGCTGACCCTGGCCGGCGGTTGCTCGATCTTCGGTGGCCATGACAAGGGCGACGCGCAGGACGAGGTCGATGCCAACGAGGCGCTGATGTACCGCAACATCCAGCGCAGCCTGCGAGCCGGCAGCTATCAGGAGGCCATCAAGAGCCTGCAGCAGCTCGAGTCGCGCTTCCCGTTCGGCCGCTACGCCGAGCAGGCCCAGCTCGAGCTGATCTACGCCCACTACATGAGCTTCGACATGGAGGAAGCCCGCTCCGCCGCCGATCGCTTCATCAAGCTCCATCCGCAGCATCCCAACGTGGACTATGCGTACTACCTGAAAGGGCTTGCCTCCTACAACGAGAATCGGGGCGTGTTCGACCGACTGGTATCCACCGACATCGCCGAGCGGGACATGACGTCGGCCCACTACGCCTACGAGGAATTTGCCGACCTCCTGTCCCACCTGCCGGACAGCCCGTACGCGCCCGATGCTAAGAAGCGCATGCTCTATCTGCGCGACCTGCTGGCCCGTCACGAGCTGTACGTGGCCAACTTCTACATGGAACGCAAAGCCTACGTGGCCGCCGCCAACCGGGCCCGCTACGTCATCGAGAACTACTCCAAGGCGGACTGCGTGCCGGACGCGCTGGCCTTGATGGTGGAGGCCAACTACAAGCTCGGGCTGAAGGATGCGGCCAATGACGCGCTGGAGGTGCTGGCCGTCAACTTTCCGGACTACAAGGCGTTCGACAAGAGCGGTGAGCTGGTGCTTCGGGATCAGATCCTCAATCGCGACCGGTCGTGGACCAACCTGATGACCCTCGGCCTGCTGGACCGCCCCGACGTCCCGCCGCCGATCAAGCTCAAACCGGTCGAATGAACGACGGCCGGCGGGCCGTTCCGCTGGTCCGCGGGTTCCGCCCGCGTGCCGTTACACTATTCTTAGGGTAACGACCTCAGGGTAACGACGACCGGGATTTCGACATAAGCACTCGCGTCCTCACCGGACCTCCCATGCTGGCTCATCGCGCGGAAATCATCGAAGAGATCGAGCGGCGCCGCTACGCCCTCAATCTGAGCCTGCTCAAGGTCTACAATTACTACCGGCTGCTGGTCGGCCTGGTGCTGATCACCGTGTTCCTGCAGACCTTCGTCGGCAGCGACATCGGCCAGCTCGACCCGGCCACCTTCTTCGGCGCCGCGCTCCTCTACTCCGCCCTCAACGTGGTCTGTGTGCTGGCGCTGCAGCTCGTGCCCCGCCGGGTGTTCGACGCCCAGCTCATCGCCACGGTGCTGGTGAGCTACGACATCGGCGCGCTCGCCTTGCTCATGTACCTGAGTGGCGGCGTCGGCAGCGGCATCGGCCTGCTGCTGCTGGTGTCCGTGGCTACCGGGTCCATCCTGGTGACCGGGCGTCGCGCCCTGCTGCTCGCGTCCATGGCCGCGATCGCCGTGCTCTACCAGGAGCTGTACACGTCGCTGGCGGCGCCGGGGCTGCACGACGACTACTTCCAGGCCGGCGTTCTCGGCGCGCTCTGCTTCGCCGCCGCCATCGCCCTGCAGTACCTGTCGCAGCGGGTGCGTGACAACGACATCCGGGCCCTGACCCAGGCCGCCGAGCTCGCGGACCTGGAGCGGGTGAACCGCCAGATCATCCAGCGGATGCGCACCGGCATCGTGGTGGTGGACGCGGCCGGGCGGGTGCGCATGGCCAATCAGTCCGCCCGTACCTTGCTCGGCGTGCCGCCGGCTCAGGAACTGCTCGAGCTGCCGGCGGCTCTCGCCGCACGCCTCGCGGAGTGGCGGCAGGATACCCAGCACCGTTCGGGGCCGTTCCAGGCGGCGGCGCATACGCCGGAGGTGCGAGCGAACTTCTCCGCCGTGCGCAGCGAAGACGCCAGCGCCGACGTCACCATCTTTCTCGAAGACACCGCCGAGGTGCAGCAGCAGGCCCAGCAGCTGAAGCTCGCCGCACTCGGACGCCTGTCGGCGAGCATCGCGCACGAGATCCGCAACCCGCTCGGCGCCATCAGTCACGCGGCACAGCTGCTTCGCGAGTCAGAGGACCTCGAGACCGGCGACCGACGGCTGACGGAGATCATTCACGATCACTGCCGACGTATGAACGGCGTGGTGGAGAACGTGCTGGAAACGTCCCGGCGACGGCCGCCGAGCCCCGTGCGCTTGCCGCTGGCCGAGCATCTCGAGGCCTTCGTGGCGTCCTTCCGCGACGGCGACGCTGCGGCCGACATCCGCATCCGGGTGAACCCGCCGGACACCGAGGTGCGGATGGACAAGACCCAGCTCGACCAGGTGCTGAGCAATCTGGTGGCGAACGCACTGCGTCACGGGCGTGCGCACAGTGGAAGCTCGGTCGTCCTTCTGGAAGGCGGAGTCGACCCTAGCACGGAGCGGCCCTATCTGAACGTGATCGACCAGGGTGGGGGGGTCGCGGACGAGTGCCTGGAGAATCTGTTCGAGCCGTTCTACACCACCGTGCGGGCGGGCACCGGGCTCGGTCTGTACATCTCCCGGGAGATGTGCGAGGCCAACCAGGCGCGTCTGACCTACGACCGCCACCAGGCCGGCGGGGCGTGCTTCAGGATCACGTTCAGCCACCCGGACCGGATCATCGCCTGAACCAGGAGGGAGAGATCATGACCACACGGAAAGCCGACAAGCGGGCCGACCGATGCGCGCTGGTGGTCGACGACGAGCCGGACATTCGCGAGTTGCTGGAGATCACCCTCGGCCGCATGGGCATCGAAACCACGGCCGCCGCCGATCTGTCGGCGGCTCGGCGCCTGCTCGAGGAACGCCGCTTCGATCTGTGCCTGACCGACCTGCAGCTTCCCGACGGCAACGGCATCGAGCTGGTGCAGCTCATCAGCGAACACTGGAGCGAGCTGCCGGTGGCGGTGATCACCGCCTTCGGCAGCATGGACGTGGCCATCAATGCGTTGAAGGCAGGCGCTTTCGATTTCCTGCAGAAGCCGGTGGATCTGGAACAGCTCCGCGCCCTGGTGGATTCGGCGCTTCGGCTCGGCGCGGTCAACGGCCAGGGCGCCGCCGCCCGCACCCGCCTGATCGGCACCTCGGCGGCCATGGAACGGCTGCGCTCGCAGATCGCCCGGCTCGCCCGCAGCCAGGCGCCTATCTACCTGAGCGGCGAGTCCGGCTCCGGCAAGGAGGTGGCGGCGCGGCTGATTCACGAGCAGGGCCCGCGAAGTGGCGCGGCGTTCGTCGCCGTGAACTGCGGGGCCATACCGAGCGAGCTGATGGAGAGCGAGTTCTTCGGCCACGTCAAGGGCAGCTTCACAGGGGCCGTGGCGGACAAGGAAGGCCTGTTCCAGGCGGCCGAAGGCGGCACGCTGTTTCTCGACGAGGTGGCCGACCTGCCGCTGTCGATGCAGGTGAAGCTGCTCCGCGCCATCCAGGAGAAGGCGGTGCGCGCCGTGGGCTCCGCCCAGGAGCAGCCGACGGACGTTCGCATTCTCTGCGCCACTCACAAGGACCTCGGCCGGGAGGTGGCCGAGGGCCGCTTCCGCCAGGACCTGTTCTACCGCCTCAACGTCATCGAGTTGCCGATCCCCGGCCTGCGCGACCGCCCCGGCGACATCCCGGAGCTCGCCGCGGAGATACTCGACCGCCTGGCCGTGGACTACGGCCAGCGGCCGCCGCGAATCGACGCCGATGCGCTGGCGGCGCTGCAGCGCTATTCGTTTCCCGGCAACGTCCGGGAGCTGGAAAACGTGCTGGAGCGGGCTTTCACCCTGTGTGAGGAAGGGCGCATCCGGCTGGAAGACCTGCAGCTCGGCGCCGCCGCCGGCACCTCCGCAGGCGCAGCGCCCGCTGCGGATGCCGGCCCGCCGGCCGAATCGTCCGCGTACGGCCAGGCCGCTGCGACCTCTCCGCCGGCCGACGCCGGGTCGCCGGCCGCGTTCCAGCTGCCGCCGGGAGAGTCGCTGGAATCGTTCCTCGATCGGGTGGAACGGCACCTGATCACCCAGGCCCTGGAAGCGACCCGCTGGAACAAGACGGCGGCCGCCAGGCAGCTCGGCATCACCTTCCGCGCGCTTCGCTACCGGCTGAAGAAGCTGGAGCTGGAATGACTGCCGGCCATCGCCCGGCGACACGGCACCGCACCCGCCTACACCCGCACGGGCAACTCCGCCGCTGATTCTCCGACGTCATTCGCGGCTCAATGGTGCCTGTGTCCTGCGGTGCCGGCGGGCCTATGTACAGGGGATTCACTCTGATCGAGCTCATGATCACTGCGGCGGTGGCCGCCCTGCTGCTCGGCTTCGGGCTGCCCTCCTTCGCACGCCTGCTGGCGGACCAACGGGGGGCGGCGGCGCTGAACCAGATGATCGGCGCGGTGGCGTTCGCCCGTGCCGAGGCGATCGTTCGCCAGCAGGTGATGACGTTGTGTCCCGCACGGGCAGGCGTATGCCTCGGCCGCCAGCAATGGCACCAGGGTGCCATGGCCTTCGCCGACGACGACGGCGATGGCCGGCTGGACCCAGGCGAGCGGGTGGGCAGGGTTTTTCCCGCCCTGCACGATGGAGCGCACATTTACTGGCGCTCGTTCCGCAGCCGCAGCTACCTGCAGTTTCGTCCCCGCGGCTACACGCGCTGGCAGAACGGCAGCTTGCTCTATTGCCCGCCGGACAACGACCCCACTCTGGCGCGCCTGGCCATCGTCAATGCGGCCGGCCGGATCCGGGTCGCGCGCGACCGGGACGGCGACGGCATCGTCGAGAATGCCGGGGGTGATGACGTCACCTGCCCACCCTGAACGGCCGTGCCGCAGCGCTCAGTGGGCGCCGGGCGACGGCTGCCCCGCCCTCCACTGCGACAACTCGGCGAGCGGCAGCGGCGGTGTGAAGTAGAATCCCTGCAGCTGGTCGCAGTGGAGGGCGCGCAGGTCCTCGGCCGCCTGCCGGGTCTCCACCCCTTCAGCGACCACCGTCATCCCGAAGTAATGGCCGAGATCGACGATGAGGCCCGTCAGATAGCGGTTGGCGTCGTCGTGCTCCCGGTTGAGAACGAAGCTGCGGTCGATCTTGAGCTCGTCCACCATGAGGTTGCGGAACTGGGCCAGCGAGGAGTTGCCGGTGCCGAAGTCGTCCATGGCCAGCCGGACGCCATGGTCTCTCAGGGTGGAGAAAGCGACGATCAGGCGATCGATGTTGCGGATGACGCTGTTTTCCGTCATCTCGACGATGAGTCGTTCCGGCGCCACGTCCCAGAGTGCCAGCTCGTCCAGGATGAGCTGCACCAGCGACGCTTCCTCCGCCAGGTCCGGATCGGCATTCACGGACAACTGCGGCAGCCAGTCGTGCTCGGCGAGATCGCGGACGCACTGGCGCACCGTGTGGCGGGTCAATGCCACCAGCTTGTCGCGCTGAAGATGCGGCAGGAACTGTCCCGGGTATAACAGACCGTCCGGACGTTCCCAGCGGATGAGGCCCTCGGCGCCGCAGAGTCGATGATCCTCCGCGGACACCTTGGGCTGGTAGTACAGCTTGAGCTGGTGCTGAGCGATGGCTTCGTCAACCTCGTCGTTGAGCTGCCAGCGCCGGCGCATGCCGGCCACCACCGTCTCGTCGGCCAGCTCGAACGTCTTGTCGCCGCTGCGCGCCGCTTCCCGCGCCGTCTCGGCGGCGCGGAACATGGCTTCGGCATCGGCGTTCGCGCCGCCGCAGGCGATCCCGGCGCGCACCTCGAGCGGAATCAGCTGGCCACGGAAGTCGAAGCGCTCACCGAACAGGCGCTCCAGCTTCATGCCTGCCAGGGCAGCGTGGTTGCGATCCTTCAGGCTCCGGATCAGCAGGCAGTGCTTGCCCTCGTGAATTCTGATGAGCTGGTCATCGTCGCGCAGCATGCTCTCCAGCCGCTCGGCATACGCGGCGGCCGCGGCCCCGGCCGCCTCGCTGCCGAGACGGGCCGTGGTGCTGCCGACGTTCTCCAGCGAGGTAACGCAAACGGCCATGGTGCCGGTACCGTCGCCGCCGCCGATCCGGTTGTCCACCACCAGCACCGGTCTGCTGTGCTTCAAAGAAAGTACTCCTTGGCGTCGATCCCGTACTCGTTGCGCGCCAGCTCCCGCGAAATCCGGATGTCCAGCTCGCGGAGAACCTTCAGATCGATCACCACCAGCTTGTCCCGTGGCTTGTGCTCGGCGTCGAGAATCAGCATCACTTTCGGGCGCAGCCGGCGACCCGTGTTCTGACCGCACACCACCCCGACTTCGCCCGTGGACAGCTCCACCAGAGCACCGTTGGGAAACAGCCCGATGGCCTGTGCGAACTGTTCCACCAGCTCCTGCTGGAACTGTTCGGGCGCGTGATCCTGCAGCTCCACCAGCGCCTCGTAGGACGAGCATGGCGCCGCGTAGCTGCGCGCGCTGATCATGGCGTCGTAGGAATCGACGATCCCGGCGATGCGGGCGAACATCGGTATGCCTTTGCCCTGAAGCCCGTCCGGATAGCCGCTGCCGTCCATGCGCTCGTGGTGCCAGCGGACGGTACCGGCCACCTCGTCGCTGACGTTGCCCATCTCCTGGAGCATCTTGATCGAGTAGTCGACGTGGGCCTGAACAATGGAATACTCGGTCGATTTCAGCGGGCCCGGCCGGTACAGCAGGTCTCGTGGCAGCCGCACCTTGCCGATGTCCACCAATGAGCAGCCCAGCGCGAGGGTCCTGACCTGGTTCGGCGCGAGACCGAGCTCACGGCCGAGCAGCCCCCCCCAGACCGCAAGCGCCATGCAATGTTCGTGGGTATTGCGGTCCAGCGAGCGGACGCGGGTCAGGGTCACCAGCGCGTCCTTGTTGCGCAGCAGGCTGTCCACCAGAGGGTTCACAGCCTCGCGAAGATGGGAAATGCTGACCGCCCGCCGGGCCGAGAGCGCGTGCCAGAAATCGGCAAACGTCGAGACGCCGACCTCCAGCACCTGGCGGGCGGCGGGAAGCTCCTCCTCGATGGAAACTTCGTCCTGGTAGGGGCGGACCTCGAAGCCTTCCGCGACGAGCAGAGCCCGCGCCGGGCGGGCATGGCCATTGGGATCCTCCCCCTCGCCTCGAGCCGACCCAGGCGGCCGACGCAACCGCCTCTGGGCCAGGCGGAGATTGTAGCGGCGGGGATCGACCTTTACCGTCCGGCACCAGCCGGAGAGCTGATCCACGTCCTCCCGTGAACGGACGTAAAAGCCCTGCACGGAGTAAGGGGTCTCCAGCCAGGGACGATCCAGCTCGGCTACGTACATGCCGACCGACAGGTCCCGCACTTCCACTTCGCGAAGCATGCCCCCGAGCGATCCTCGTCAGAGTCCGTTTCGAAGAGTAGGACATCGCGCAGCGAACCGGTGTGACCACGGTCACGCTGCGGGCGCCGACGGGTGCCACCGGCCACACCGGCCGCGTGACCCGCCGACGGTACGGAGTGACTCAGGTCTCTTCGGGATCCACCCCCGCGGGCAGCTCCTGGATCAGCACCATGCGGCGCTCCGTCGGCGAGATCACCAGATACTCGAAATGGATGGGCATCCCCGCCCGGAGCATCGTGAAAGCGCCGTAGCTGCCGTTGATCTCCACCTTGGCGTCGATGGCCACCTGATAGATCATGCCGCCTACGATCATGGTCGAGTCGGCGAAGCTCAGGCTGTCGATACGTCCTGAGTCGCTCGCCACCGGGTAGTCGGTCGCCGTGGTCTCGGCGCCGGCCTGGACGCTGAGCACCAGGCCCAGCAGCAGCAATGCGATCTTCGCTCTGATCACCGCATACCTCCTCAATTACCTTCCAGCTCGCGCCACGACAGCCTGCCGGTGCGCCGATCACTCGGCGGCAGTATCCGGAACGCGTGGGTGTCGTTGCCGCCGCTGACGAACAGGAAGTCGCTGTCGCCTTCACCACCGCGCACGGACAGATCCACCAGCTGGCCGTCGAGATCCGACTGGTTGAACAGCATACCGCTGGTGAACGACTCGCCGCTGACGTCGAGCAGATCCTGGTCGTCGACCACGCCGTCGGTGTTGAAGTCCACCACCGGCTTGCCGGCGTCGCCGCCGGTGACGGCGTCGAACAGCAGGATGGAACCGGGCCGCGTGCCGAAGCAGGAGAACTCGTCCAGCGCCGGCAGCACCGTGGTGGTGACGATCACGCCATCCCGGAACAGGAACCGGCGGATGGCTTTCTCCCCTGGATACTGAGCTTCCGGCGGGCTGCGGCCCGACGTGTCGGGGTTACCTGCGCCCGACAAGGTCGACGTCGCCCGCGGCATGTCGAGATCCACGTACCACCCGTACGTTCCGGGCGTGGTGGCGTCGGCAAGCTGGTAGCCGACCGGGTTCTTGCTGACGATCCGGCGCGTCACCGGCGGAGACACACTGTCGTCAACCACGTTGGTGATGGTCTGCTTCACCAGCCGCGTCGCCTTGGTATCCGCGAACGCTGTTGCCGGCGCGTTGCTGCCACGGTCCCAGATCGCATAGATCGACTGGATGTCGCCGCTCTCTGCGTCGTCCCGGGTGGAGTAGCTTCCCGTGCCGAAGATCACGATGAAGCCTTGCTGAGTCGGATGCTTGATCACCAGCGGAGCGGTCAGGATCGGCTGGACGGTGGTCTCACCGAGCGTATTGGTGTACGTGGCGGTGAATATCCGCGTCACTGTCCAATTGCTCGGGTCGGAGTCGGAGAGATCGAAGCGGAACAGATTGCCCAACCGATCGCCCGCGTACACCCAGTCCACGGTGCCGTTCAGGTCGCGGTCCACGGCCGCCGGGCTGCCCAGGCCATTGGGATAGCCGGCCAGCGAGCTGGGCGCCGCCGGGACACCGTACCCGGTGTGCAGTTTCAGGAAGTCACCCGGACTCCATCCGTCGAGCCCTTTGTCCATGAACAGCACGAAGAGCTTGGCGATACCGGACGTGGAGTTCTGGCCGTTGCCGAAGATGGCCACCCAGTCCTTGTCGGGCGAGCCTGCGTTGCTCATGGCGAGGACGGGCAGCGACATCGAGTAGCCCAGATCTTTCACCGGCTTGCCGGTGGGATCGGTGATGGCGCCCACGGACCCGCCGAGCGGTTGCCCGTTCACGTCCTCCGGATAGGTATCGTCGTCGTCCGTGAACTCCCACAGCACCGTCGACGCCGCCTGGCCGGCCGTGAACTTCGACGGATCCGTGACGTTCAGGGCAAAAAAGCCTTTGCCGCCGGCACCGAGCCCGCCCACCAGCACGGTGTTCCAGGACTTGGACAGATCCGTCGAGGACGCGCGCATGTAGACGTCGTTGATCTGGGGAGTCAGGTCCACGTAATAGCGGTGCTGGTAGAACGGCGAGGTGAAGCTGTCCAGCGAGTTGTGATAGCCCTGACTGGCGTCGATGATCTTGTTCGGCACGAAGGCGTAGAGTTCGTTGCCGGCCAGACCGTCGAAGCCGTGCAGCATGCCGTCGTTGGCGCCAACGTACACCACAGGTGTCCGGTCGCCAACACTGTCCACGAAATCGGAATACAGATCGTTCGTCGGGTACGGCGCCTGATCGCGGTTGATGGAGCGCGGCTCGCCGACGAACACCGGACTCGAGTTGACGATGTCGCCCAGCAGACCCGTTGCTCGCGGGTCGTTGCCGGAGGTTGCCGGCCGGCTGCTCGTCGTCCCGGGCGCCGCGCAGGTAGTTTACCTGCGACTGATTCAAAGTAAGCTGCTGATCGGCCGTCAGCGAGGCGTACTCGAACGGAATGCCGGTGTGGTTGACAGGATCGTAGGTCACGATCCGCCGGTTCCCGGGCGAGATGACGGACGCCTCGAGCTGGTCGGACGCCCGCCACGTCGGCGACGTCGCCAGCTCACCCGTGCTCGGATCCACCGAGGTCGCGGTCAGCTCACCGGTGTTGTCCCTGAGGTCGTAGAAGCCACGGTACAGCAGCGTGTCCTCGCGCAGCGACGTGGAGTTGAAGGCCGCCGACGAGGTGGACGATGCCGCCTGAGTGAACTCCAGGAATGCTGCCTCGAACGCCGCCTGGAGCTGCTGCGGGCTGCTCGCGTTGAGGAACCGGCCGCGTCCGTTGACGGCGGTGTGCAGCATGTCGTCGATCTTCTGCTGGTTGCCCGAGAACGGGTTCGGCCAGGAGAACGGCGTCTGAGGATCGCTGGGTATGTCCGCCGGATCCACCGTGCCGGCTACGCCGAACGCGATGGTGTAGGTCTTCATGTTCTGATGCATGCGCGCATTGATGTCCGGGAACGTCCCGTCCGGCGCGCCCTCCACGTCGCGGCTCATGACCGGCACCTGGTCATCGAGGGTCGGCTGGATGTCGTTCTCGTAGTAATACATGGCCACGTCGGCGAGAGTGGCTTTGACGTTGTCCGCGTAACGTCCGCCGTCGAAGTCCGTATCGCCGTCGCCGTCCGAATTACCCGACACGCCCGTGCCGCCGTTCCAGTAGCCGTCCGAGAACAGCAGCGCAAAGTTCTGCTGACAGGTGCCTTCCGGCGCCGGCAGTGCCGGGCAGTCGTTGCCCGTCTGGCAGGCGAAGGTCTTGCCGGCCCGCACCAGCGCCTGACGCAGCGGCGTGCCGCCGTACGAGTCCACGCTGTAGATGTTGTCGAGCAACGCCTTCTTGTCGCCCTCAGTGTGCAACGTATTCATGTTGCGGATCGGCTCCGAAGTGGTATTGCTGATGGTCTCGTAGCCCACCCGCACGTCCTGGACCTGCGAAACCACCTTGCCGATGCCGTTCTTGGTCACGTACTCCCGGCTACGGTAGTACTGGAAATAGTTGGCGAAGTTCTGGATCTCCTGCTGGTAGGTGCAGGTCATCGGGTCGCCGTCGTCCACGGCGCAGTCCTCGCGATCCGCCCCGCCCGGGAACGGCTCGTTGCCCGGCTTGATCTCCACGAGCGCGTGCGGAGCGTCCCACGCCAGCGGCACCGTGCCGGTGGTCGTGTAGTAACGCGGGATGTACAGACCGTTCACGTCCACGGTGTCGGTTCCACCGTTGGAATCCCACTCCGGGACCCGGCTCGACCGGTAGTCGTGGGGGCTCAGCATGTCGAACAGGTTCGTCGGGTCTCGCGGGTCCAGCCGAATCGCGCTGGGGTCGGCGTTGCCGAACTCGGCGTTGCTGGCGTCCTCGCCGACCCAGGGCGTGTACTCGACCTCCGGGTTGTAGTACAGCCGGTTGTACAGGTGGTTGCGCGCCCGCCAGACGCCGTAGTTGTTGGCCCCCCACCCTTTCGAGGCGCCGTGCGCCGCCAGCGCTTCCTCCGTGGGCACAATGTAGCCATTGCCGCTGGTGGGCGGATAGGCGTTGTTTCTGAGGTCCCACAGGTACGTGAAGCTGGTGCTGTAGCGTCCGCGGCGGCTCACGTAGTCACTGTTGTCGATTTCGAACCCGCCGTCCTGCCCCGCGCCGGACACCACCAGGTTCCAATCCATGCTGCCGGAATCGTCCATCACCACCAGAACGTTCGGCGGCACGCTGGTGGACTGCTCCAGCGGCACGTTGGAGAGATTGAAGGGTATCGCCACTTCGCCCGGCGGCGGCGGTGCTGGAGGCTCGGGCGCCGCAAGCACCACGATTCTCACCCGGTAAGCATCGCCGACGCTCAGCATGTTGCCGTCGCTGATGCGGTACTCGAATGTCACATCGCCGAGAAAGTTCGGTGGTGGCGTGTAAACGAACGTGCCGTCCGGGGCGAACGCCAGGGTGGGAACGCTGGGGGAGGTGACGAGCTGGGCCGAGAAACTAACGTTGTTCGGTGGTTGTCCGGTGACGGGATCGACCGTCTGGTCCTCGATGTCGTAGGCGTCCTTCACCAACGAGTTGGCGGCGTCCACCGTCAGGCTGCCGCCCTCCTGCATCACATAGGTGATTTCCTGCTTGCCCACCGGCGGATCGTTCACCTGCAGCACGTGTACCGTCACGGTCGCCGTCGCCGTCGAGCCGTTCGCGTCCCGCACCGTGTAGGTGAACTGGTCGTCACCGCTGAAATTGGCTTTGGGCTCGTAGATCACCGTGTTGCCCGACACGGACACCGTGCCGTTCGGCACCACGTTGCCGTCACCGCCCACGATAGGGTCGCCCTGCGGGTCCAGAATGACCAGCGGAGCGCCGTCCGAATAGCCGTCGGTGCCTGCGGAGATCAGGGTGCCCGGCGGGTCGGCGAAGACGTCGTTGTCCAGCACCGCAATGGTGATGGAGCCGCCGTCCTCGTTCATCGTCACCTCGTCCGGGTTAGCCACCGCCGGATCGTCCTGCGAATCCAGGACAATCTGAAATGCCTGGTCCGCCGCCGTGTCGATGCCCCCGTTGGCCGTGCCGCCATCGTCCGACAGCCGCACCGTGATCGACGTGGAGCCGAACGCGTTCAGCGCCGGAGTGAACGACAGCTTGCCGGCAGCGTCCAGGGTCGGCTGCACGCTGAACAGCGACGGATCGGCGACGTTGACGACGCTGAAGGTCAGCACCTGCCCGCTCTCGTCGGGCGGTCCCGCGGAGACATTGCTCGCCCAGGACACCGTCTGCGGTCCCGCGTCCTCGGCGACGGTCACGTCCCCACCGGGCGTGAACGTCGGGGCATCGTTCACCGGCGTGACGTCAATGGTGAAACTGACCGGCGTCGAGGTATCGCCACCGCCGTTGCTGGTGCCAGCGTCGTCGACCAGGTCCAGGGTGATTCTGGCAGTGCCGCTGGCATCCGCCGCTGGGGTGAACGTCAGATCGCCGGTGGACGGATCGACCGCGGGAGGCGCAGAGAAGAGGCCCGGGTTGTCGTTGCTGAGAATCGTGAACGCCAGAACCTGGCTCGATTCGTTGGCAGCGCCGGGAGAGATCCCCGTCGCCCAGCCACTGATGGCCACCGCACCGGCATCCTCAGCAAGGGTTTGATCGCCGCCGGAGGCAAAGCTCGGCGCATCGTTGACGGGGTTCAAGGTCAGAGTGAAGGTGAACGGGGCACTGCCGTCGGAGTCGGTTCCAAGGAAGGTGAAGGTCTCGGTCCCGTTCGCATCGGCAATGGACGTGAGGTCGATGAATCCGCTTACCGGGTCGACGCTGGCCGTGGCGACCGGCGTGCCGCTGGTACCAGCCAGAGAGTACGTGATCGTGTTGGGGGGATTGTTCTCGCTGTAGATGCTGCTGAGCTTCAGCACCTTGGTTGCGGTGCCGAAATCTTCCTGCCCAACCCCGGTCACCGAGTTCGGGGAAGGGACCGGCATGGCCAGCACGCTCGAGCCCAATGACAAAAGACTGATCGCGACAATCCATCGCCACGGGTTGATGTAGTTACGATCGCGCATGGCTCTCTCCAAAGGGCCTCTCGGCCTCAGCACCTCATTCCAGAATTCGTCCGTAGGTGGTCTGCAAGGTCACGGTGGCGTGCTCGCTGCCGCCGGTGCCCCGTGCCGTGATCCGGAACATCTCGATACGGTCAGCGTCGGCGGTCGAGTAGTCGCTGGTGAGCTGGTAAGCGTTCTCTTCGCGAACCACCGAAGCCACGTGCTCGATCATGTAGCGCGGCGCTGCGGCCACGCCATCGACGGTCGTCGACGCCACCACGGTGCCGGAACCGCTCCAGTCGGCCTGTTCCCAGCGGGGCTGCTGGCCAAGTGGGGCTATCGTCCACTTGCCGCCCGCACCGGTGTCGGTGAATTCCGCGGTGGCAACCACACCGTCCACCACCGCTTCGGCGTCCCGGAGCGCGGACTCCGCAGCCTGGAAGGCCAGCAGCGAATCGTGCTCGTTGCGGGCCATCCTGGTCTCGAGGGTGGTGGTCTGCACCGCCGACACGCCGATGATGGTCAGCACCAGCAGCAGCACCAGGCTGACGAACAGCGCCACACCGCGATTGCGGCTGATTGGTCCGGGAAAGCAGAGCGGTTTCATCAGGTCGCCTCCGGATTCGCGTTCCTGAGAAGAATGGTCTTGGTGAAGACCCGCTTCAGCAGATTGCCGCTGCCACCCACCGGATCGACGCTGGTGGCCTTCACCGATACCCGGATCGACACGATCTGCTTGGGATCGGGCACGTTGTCGTAGGTGACGTACTGATTGGCGTTGGCAACGCCGTCGCTGAGCGTGTTGTCGATGCCGTACAGCACCTGCAGATCTTCGATGCCCTGAATCAGCTCCACGGGGGCCGACTTGCCGACTTTCTGGTAGAGCGCGGGCACGGGATTGCCGGCGTCGTCCACCGCCGAGCCGTCGCGCACGTAGAAGAAGGTGCTCTCGACCCGGCCGACCGAGGCCTCCGGCCCGTACGAGCGGCCAAGGAACGACAAGGTGAAGGGGACCTGTCCCACCGGCGAGCTCACCTGCACGGCGTTGTCGTAGGTGCCGGCGCCGGTCGCGTGCAGCAGCTCGGCCTGACTGCCGGCGACGTTCAGGCCGGTTACCTGAAACAGAGCCGCCTGCTCGCAGTTGGCGACGACGACGATGTCGTTGACGTCGAAGCCGGGCTCGCCGCCCGGCGCCGTGACCACCGGGTTGCCCGTGGGCTGCAGCGTCTGGACCAGACGTTGGCCCGGATGCTGAACGCTGCGCACCACGAGAACGTCCGCGGGATACGCCTGGATCTTGGCGGTGTCGATGCCCGTGCCGTACGCGTTGGCCGCGGTCTGCGGAAGGAAGCTCAGGGGCGGCGACCACACGCCACCGCCTTTCGCTTCGAAACCCTGCACCATGTGGAAGACGTCGAACTCGGGCGCCAGGTCGCTGTCGACGTTCAGTCCCCACACGAAATTTTCGTTTTCCACCGCGCAGCCCAGGTAGCCGGCGGACCGTGCGGCTCTCGAGATGAAGTCCAGCGCGAATCGCGCGCTCTCCTGCATCCGCGCCTGGCCATTCAGCACCGAATAGGTCTGCGAATTGCCGACGAACAGCTGGACGATGCCGGTTACGACCACCAGGCCCAGCACCAGCGCGAGCAGCAACTCCACCAGGGAGAAACCTTCTGCGCCCACATGCCGCGTCGTGTACGACTCATTTCCACGCCCTGCATTCCTGGCTGTCGATCGACACGGTCTGCTGGCCGCCGTCCTTGGCCGTCCACTGCACCGACGACGGTCGTAGATCGGCCCCGTTGACGACCGCCCGGCCGTCCCCGGCTGGCAGGCCCACCTGGTCGGCCTCGGTCGGCATCACCACGCAGCACGCCCCGGCAGGCCCTCACAGACGCCGTCGTCGTCGAATGTGCCGAGCGCGCACTTCCACTCGCCAGATCGAAATCCTTCATCTCGCCTGCCGAGCGGCGCGCCGCCGACGCAGTCCGGGCGCGGCGGGAGGGCCGTCCCCCATGTCGATGGAGTAGTCGACGCCGGGATTGGCGCGGATCCGGTCCATCATGTCGTAGGCGAGCTGTACCGCCTCGCCCCGCTCGAGGGCCTAGCGGTTGTTCTGCAGGCTCACCATCTGCAGCGCCGTCACCCCGAGCACACCGATGCCCATGACCAGCACGGCCACCAGCAGCTCGACGAGTGAAAAGCCGCGTGCCCGGCCGCCAGCCGGCATCGTCGGACGATTGCGCGTTCTGTTGCTCATCAGTTGCATGTGAATTCGTCCACGTCGGGGCGTCCGACGACGCTGATGTTCACCACCCGTCCGGGATCGGTGTCGGCCCTGCAGAGCTCGATGGTTCCGGGCCCTCCCGGTACGGGATTCGTCACCATGCCGCGGCTGTTGAAGGCAATGCTGAATCGGTTGTGCCAGCCGTTCCCGTTGTTCTTGGCGTCGAACGTGACAGCCATCCGGAACCGGATCGAACTGCCTCAGTACCTGACCATCGGAGGTCACCACCTGATAGCCATTGCCCCATCTCGTTGTTCGCCGTCCCGGCCGGCGCCTCCACCGTCACGTCGTCACCCCGGCGCACAGCTTCGCTGCGCGCGTAGGTCACCGCCAGCACGAAGTCGTTCACGTCGGACGTCATGTTTCTCTGGCGCACGAAGTCGGTGAAGGCGGGCACCGCGAAGCCGATGAGAACGCCCGCCACGGCCAGCGTGACCATCAGCTCGATGATGGTGAATCCGGATGTGAGCGACTGTTTCGGCATTGAACGTTGTCCGTTGGGTCCGACCAGGCGCCATCCGTCGGATCCTGACGATCGTTTTTCGATTGCAGCCTGGACTATATGAGGATGAGGGCGTTTGGGAACATGGCCGCCGACGGGCGGCGCGATTCCTCGGGATGAGCGGTCACAAACGTGCCGAAGGGGCTCACTCCTCCCAGGACGGATTGCCGTTCCACTGGCGATTGCCCGCCTGATCCAGGGTCAGATCGCCGTCACCCGCCATCGGCCCCGGGTCCACCGGCGTGGCGGTAATTGTGAACGAGTCCGCATCCGGAACGTCGAGGGCGAACGCGTAACGGTTCTGGGCCACCGAGCGCGGATTGCAGACGTCGGCCAGGGCGGCATCCTGGTAGTCGAAGTTCTGCGCCGCGTAGCGCTCCATCCCCTGGGCACAGTCCAGCAGGTCGGACTGGGCCTCGGTGCGGTAGGTCCGCTTGCTGTACTGGTTGTAAGTCGGCAGCGCGATGGCGGCGACGATGGCCAGAATGGCCACTGCGATCATCAGCTCGATCAAGGTGAATCCGGCGTTGCGCATTCCCAGGTCCCGAAGTTTCCCGTGGCGAGCATATTCCGTCGTGCCGGTGCGAGTCCTTTCGCCGGTGACGAGTGGTCCGGTTGGCCGGATGAAAGGTAGTGCGGCCAAGCCCCGATCGCGATCTGGAGATCGCTCCCACAGTTGTCAGTCGTCAGCTGTCCGCTGTCCGCAGGGTTCCACGTTGAGGATAGACACATCGAAGACGATGTGACGGCCAGCCAGCGGATGGTTGAAGTCCACTTCGACGGTCTTCTCGAAGATCTGCCGGACCACGCCTGGAAGCTCGCCGTCCGCGGCGCTGAAGGACACCACCAGGCCCCGGTTCCAGCTCGAGCTCGTCGAATCGTTCGCGCGGCATCAGCCGGACGTTCTCCTGGCGGTGCTCGCCGAACGCCTGCTCGGGCGGCAGCTCGATCTGAGCGTCCTCGCCGGCCGTCATGCCCATCAGGGCGGCTTCGAAGCCAGGCAGCAGACTGCCATCGCCCACCTCGAAGGTGGCCGGCCGGCCCCGACGCGTGGTGTCCAGCTCCTCACCGCCCGCCAGGAGCAGCGAGAAGTGCAGCGTCACCCGCGTGCCTGCCGCCACTGCGGGCCCGTTGGGCTCAGCCGCGCTCACGGTGACGACTGCCGCTGCCGTTCGCGAAGGTAGTCGGCCACCATGGCGCCTATCCATAGCACCGCGCCCACCGTCAATGCCGAATCCGCCACGTTGAACGCCGGGAAATCGTGCCGTTTCCAATGCACCAGGATGAAATCGACCACATAACCGTGGGTGAGCCGATCCGTCAGGTTCCCGGCCGCGCCCCCGGCGATCAGCCCGTAGACCCAGCCCATGAGCCGCTGCTCGCCGGGCAGGCGACGCAGCTCGTAGACGATGAACGCCAGAAAGCCGGTCGCCAGGGCGACGAAGAACCACCGCTGCCAGCCCGACCCCTCGCTCAGCATGGAAAATGCCGCGCCGGGATTGTGCCAGCGCACCCAGCTGAGAACCGGCAGCACCACCACCTCTTCGCCCGGCGCTAGCGCATGGATCACCCAGCTTTTCACCAGCTGATCCGCGACCACGACCAGCGCGGCGAGGGCCAGCCAGCGGTACATGGAGGATCGCCCCGGGAGGGCGCTCCCACGGATCCATGGGGCTCAGGCATCGGCGAACCACTCCCGGGTGTGGACGATGTCCCGCGCGATCTGAGCCTTCAAAGCGTCGAGACCGTCGAAGGCGCGCTCCTCGCGGATCTTGTGCTTGAATTCTACGGTCAGGAGCGCGCCGTAGATGTCGCTGGAAAAGTCGAAAATGTGCACCTCGAGAAGCGGCTCCTTACCGTCGACGGTGGGGCGCACGCCGACGTTGGCGATGCCCTCGTAGGTGCGGCCGAGGCCTTTCACGGTGACGGCGAAGACGCCTTCCACCGGTGTCCGGTAGCGCTGCAGGCGGATGTTGGCCGTCGGCACGCCGAGCTGTCTGCCGAGCTTCCGCCCGTAGACCACCCGGCCCATCATGAAGTAGCTGTGGCCGAGCAACGTCTCCGCCAGGGCCAGATCCCCCTGCCACAGGGCTTCTCTCACCCGCGTGCTGCTGACCCGCTCGGCGTCGAGGGTCAGAGTCTCCAGGCGCCCGACCCCGAAGCCGTAACGCTCACCGGCGGCCTGCAGCATCCGGAAGTCGCCTTCCGCGCCTTTGCCGAAGCGGAAATCGTCACCAACCACCAGATAACGCACCCCGAGACGCTCGACCAGAAGCTCGTCGATCACCCAGCGCGCCGGGGTGTTGGCAGTGCGCTCGTTGAACGGCAGACACAGCACCCGGTCGAGCTCGGTTTTCTCGAGCAGGGTGATCTTCTCCCGGAAGCGAGTGAGCCGGGCGGGCACGACGCCGCCGCGGAAGAACTCGCGGGGCGTCGGCTCGAAGGTGAGCAGCATGCTCGGCGCGCCGCGCTCACGGCCTTTCTCCACCAGGTGCTCGAGCAGCATCTGGTGACCCCGGTGGACGCCGTCGAAGCTGCCGATGGTGAGCACGCAGCCCTTGTGACGTGGTTTCAGGTTGTGCAGGCCGACGACGACTTCCATCGCGACATTATACGGAGGAGCTTCGCCCGGGAGCGACTGCGGCGTGCACCCGTTCAGACCCGGTGCAGCAATTGCCCTGGGCGCTCACCGGCGGCCAGCAGGACCAGCGCGTACACAGCGCCGCCGCTCGCCGCGGCGAGCACGAGCCACCACGTCCGGGTCCAGACGCCGGCGGCGAGCCAGCGGGCAGCGTCCGGCAGAAACAGCCACAGCCCTGCCGCCATGACCAGCGAGGCCGCCAGCGCCCGGGTCACCGTCGCCACCAGGGCGGGTGTCGGCCGGTAGCGTCGCTCGTCGGGCACGTCGGGCGCCATCAGCCCCCGCATCAGCAGCCAGGCCTGAACCCAGCCCGCCACGGACGTGGCGAACGCCAGGCCGACGTGGCCGAACCAGGAGAACAGTGCAAGGTTCAGCCCGGCGTTGGTGGTCACCGAGACCACCGCGTAGCGGAACGGCCTCGCGGTGTCCTGCCGGGCGAAGTACGCGGGCGCCACCACCTTCACCGCCACCAGCGGCAGCAGGCCCGCCGCGAAGGCCTGGAGCGCGAGAGCCGACATGCGGGTGTCGAGGGCCGTCATCTCGCCGTGGTCGAACAGGGTGGCCATCAGCGGCAGCGCGAGGATGTAGATGGCGACCGACGCCGGCACCCCCAGAAGCGCCGCCATCTTCAGCCCCCACTCCAGGGTCGCGTCAAAGGCTCGCTGCTCGCCGGCGCTGGCCAGCCGGGACAGATTGGGCAGCAGCACCGTGCCGAGCGCCACCGCCACCAGACCGATGGGCAGCTCGAGCAGCCGGTCGGCGTAGTACAGCCAGGAAATGCTGCCGGCGATGAGGGTGGAGGCCAGGATGGTGTCGATCAGCGTGTTGAACTGGCTCACCGAGGCCGCGAACACGGCCGGCACCAGCAGCCGCCCCACCTGGCGCACGCCGGGATGTGCCAGGCTCGGCCGCGGCATCACCAGCAGCCCGAGCCGGCTGAGAGACGGCAGCTGGAAGCCCAGCTGCACCAGACCGGCGAGGAACACGCCCCACGCCAGCGCGAAGACGGGCTCCCGGAACAGCCCGGTGGCGAACAGCATCACCGCGATCATGCACAGGTTCAGCAGCACCGGCGTGAAGGCGGGGACGGCGTAGCGGTGGTGGCTGTTCAGCAACGCGGCGGCGAAAGCGGTGAGCGAGATGAAGCCGAGATAGGGAAAGGTGATCCGCAGCATGCCGGTGGCGGCCCGGAACTGGTCCGCGGCGTCCCAGAAGCCGGGAGCGAATACGCTGACCAGCGCGGGCGCGAACACCACCCCGAGCAGCACCACGCTCCAGACGGCGATGCCGAGGTTGCCGGCCACCGCCGCGGCGAAGGCGAGATATTCCTCCCGCCGGTGGCTCCGGTAACGCGCCAGCACCGGAATGAACGCCTGGTTGAAAGCACCCTCGGCGAACAGGCGGCGAAAGAAGTTGGGGATCCGGAACGCGACGAAAAACGCGTCCGCGACGGGTCCCGCGCCGAACATGTGAGACAGCACCACGTCGCGGGCAAACCCGGAGATCCGCGACAGCAGGGTCATGCCCGCCACCAGGGTGCCCTGGGCGGCGACGTTCTGCACCGTGTCCGCCACGGCCGGCCGGCTATCGGTTGACATGCCCGTCACCGGCCGGCATATTACCGCGCTTTTCGCGCCCGCGCCGTGTGCGCGACCACCTCGGAGAACACTCTTGGCGAACACCCCACAAGCCCGTAAGCGGGCGAGGCAGGCAGAGCAGCGCCGCGGTCAAAACGCCAGCCAGCGCTCCATGGTGCGCACCTACATCAAGCGCGTGCAGGCGGCCATCGCCTCCGGCGATTATCAGGCCGCCAGCACCGCGTACGATACCGCAAAGCCCGTGATCGACCGGATGGCCGACCGCGGCATCATGCACAAAAACAAGGCCGCCCGGCACAAGTCCCGCCTGTATGCCGCGATCAGAGCGCTGAAGGCGTAGACCACTACGGCTGCAGACCACCAGCACCGCCTTTCAGCACCACCAGATTGTCCCGGTGCACCAGCTCCGGCTCGAGGCTGAAGCCGAGACGTGCCGCGATCTCTGAGCTCGCAGCACCGATCAGGCGCTCGGCTTCGGCGCTCGAGTAGTTCACCAGGCCCTGACCAATCACCTCGCCGGTCCCGTCGACGCAGCGCACCACGTCGCCGCGGGCAAACCGCCCCCGCACGGCCACGACCCCCACCGGCAGCAGGCTGACGCCGCGGCTGGTGACCGCCTCCACGGCGCCGGCGTCCAGCACCAGGTCGCCCTTCGCGCGGAGTTGACCGGCGATCCAGCGCTTGCGGGCGTCCAGCGGCAGAATCGACGCCGTGAGCAGGGTCCCCACCGACTCGCCGGCGAGAATGCGCCGCAGCACGTCCGGCGCGCGTCCCCCGGCAATGACGGTGTCGGCCCCGGAGCGCGCGGCGACCCGCGCAGCCTTGAGCTTGGTCACCATGCCGCCGCGTCCCAGCTCTCCGGCACCGCCGGTGACCATGTGGTCGAGCCGCCGGTCGCCGGCGTCCGCCCAGCTCACCACGGGCGAGCCCGGGTGCTGGCGCGGGTCCTGCTCGTGGAGCCCGTCGGCATCGGTGAGAATGACCAGCAGATCCGCCTGCAGCAGATTGCTCACCAGGGCCGCCAGGGTATCGTTGTCGCCAAAGCGGATCTCGTCGGTGGCCACCGTGTCGTTCTCGTTGATCACCGGGATGACGCCCATGGACAGCAACGTCTGCAGAGTGGCTCGGGCGTTGAGATAGCGCTGCCGATCGGCCAGATCGTCGTGGGTGAGCAACACCATGGCGGTGCGGCGGCCGTGGGCGGCAAACGCCTGCTCGTAGGCCTCGACCAGGCCCATCTGGCCCACCGCGGCAGCCGCCTGAAGGCCGTGCACGGTGGCCGGCCGTGCCTTCAGGCCGAGGCGGACGATACCCTCCGCTACCGCGCCGGACGACACCAGCAGAATCTGCCGATCTGCGCCGAGCAGCCGGTGGATCTCACCGCACCAGACGCGGATCCGCTCGCGCGCCAGACCGGTGCCGGGCTCCGTCAGCAGCGCGCTGCCCACCTTCACGACCACCCGCCGCGCCATGGCCAGCCGCGCACGATGCGCCCGCTCTCCCGTAGGAGCGATCTGCCGATCGCGACTCACCCGCTGACCCCCGTGTTCAGTTTTCCAACCCCGGCCTATTCCCGAACGTAGACGACCTCGACGTCGCCGTCATCGTCGTTGTCGCTTTCTGCGCCGCGGCCGGACCGCGGGGGTCGTTTGGCCAAGGCGCTTTTCAACACATCCTCGCCGATGCGCGCTTCCAGGTCCGCCTCCGCAGCCGCGAACGCCTCGTCCTCGGACATCCGACGGCGATGCTCGGCGACCGCAGCCAGCAGCTCCCCCACCAGCGCGTCGACGCCCTCGCCGGCCACTGCCGACACCGCGTGCACGGGCCGACCCGGGAAGGCGGCGCGCAGAGCATCCAGCAACTGCCGGCGTCGCTCCGCCGGCACCACATCCACCTTGGACAGCGCCAGCCATACCGGCCGCTCGGCCAGTGCCGGGCTGTAGGCCGCGAGCTCGGCCTCGATCAGGCGCGCGTTGGCCACCGGATCGGAGCCGTCCGCTGGCAGGGCCTCCACCAGATGCAGGAGCATCCGCGTGCGAGCCAGGTGACGCAGGAACTGCACCCCCAGACCCGCGCCTTCGGCGGCTCCGCGGATCAGCCCGGGCACGTCGGCCATCACCAGGCTGTCGTCACCGCGCTTGACCACCCCGAGGCTCGGGACGAGGGTGGTGAAGGGATAGTCGGCGACCTTGGGTCGGGCCGCCGATACCGCGGCGATGAACGTGGATTTGCCCGCATTCGGCAGGCCCAGCAACCCGACGTCGGCGAGAAGCTTGAGCTGCAGCCGCAGCTGCCGCGTCTCCCCCGGCTCTCCGGGCGTGGTGCGCCGCGGCGCCCGGTTGGTGCTGGATTTGAAGTGGCTGTTGCCGAACCCGTGGCGCCCGCCCCGGGCGACGATCAGGGTCTGCCCGGGCGCCGTGACGTCTCCGAGCATCTCCAGCGTCTCCTCGTCGATGACCGAGGTGCCGACCGGCACCCGAACCGTCGAGCGGCCGCCACGGCCGCCGGTACGGTTGCCGCCGGCGCCCGGCCTGTCCGTGCTCGGCCCGGTACAGCGGCTGGAAGCGGAAGTCGACCAGGGTGTTGAGGGCCTGGTCGCCTACCAGCACCACGTCGCCGCCGTCGCCACCGTCGCCGCCGTCGGGCCCGCCTTTCGCCACGGCCTTCTCCCGCCGGAACGACAGACAGCCATTGCCGCCGTTGCCGGCCTCCACGCGAATGCTGGCTTCATCGATGAACTGCATGAAAAAAACCCCGCAGGGCGCGGGGCTTTCCGATCAGGATTCGGCGACCGGTTCGACGGTCACGTACTTGCGTTTGTTCTCGCCCCGGGTCACGAACTTGACCAGCCCGTCGGCAGTGGCGAACAGGGTGTGGTCGCGGCCACAGCCGACATTGCTGCCGGCATGGAAGCGGGTGCCCCGCTGCCGGACGATGATGTTGCCGGCCTTGACGAGCTCACCGCCGAACTTCTTCAGACCCAGGCGCTTGGATTCCGAATCGCGGCCGTTGCGGGTGCTGCCGCCTGCTTTCTTGTGTGCCATGGCAGAACTCTCCTCGAGCGCCTCAGGCGTTGATGCCCGTTATCTTCACCTCGGTGTACCACTGGCGGTGGCCCTGGGTGCGCATGTAGTTCTTGCGCCGCTTGAACTTGATGATCCGGATCTTGCGGGCCGCGGTCGTGGCTCACCACCTGCCCTTGACCTTGCCGCCGGCCACGTAGGGCGTGCCGACGGAGACGGCGTCGCCATCGGCCACCAGCAGCACCTTGTCGAATACCACCTCGTCGCCGGGCTCGGCGTCGAGGCGCTCGAGACGGACCACCTCGCCTTCGGCCACCCGGTGCTGCTTGCCACCGCTGGAGAAAACCGCAAACATAATCCGTACTCTTCTGTTAGCTTTCTTTGTGGGCTGCAGTCCCGGTAAGCTGGCCCTGCATGAAGCGCGGCCGGGGTACCCCCCGCGCGAAGGCGCGTAATTCTACGGACATAGATTTTCAATTACAACGCGTTAGCTCCGAGAATGCCTGGACAAACCGCCATCGCCGCCGATTCAGTGAGTTCTGTAAAAACGGCCGTCAGCCAGGCTGCAGGGCGCGAGGTTCAGAAGCACCATGCGCTGGCTTCCGTGTACGCGCTGGTAGCTGCCGATTTCGTCGCGGTGAACGACCTGATTCCCCGCCAGCTCACGTCCGACGTGGGGCTGGTGGAAGAGATCGGCCGGCACATCGTCGACAGCGGCGGCAAGCGCCTGCGGCCGCTGGTGGTGCTGCTGGGCGCCGGAGCCTGCGGCTACGAGGGCAGCGACCACGTGCGGCTGGCCACCATCATCGAGTTTCTGCACACCGCGACCCTGCTCCACGACGACGTGGTCGACCGCTCGGACCTGCGCCGCGGCCGGGCCACCGCCAACGCCACCTGGGGCAACGCGCCCAGCGTGCTGGTGGGCGACTTCCTGTACTCCCGGGCGTTCCAGCTCATGGTGGAGCTGGACGACATGGACATCATGGCCGTGCTCTCCGACGCCACCAACCGGATCGCCGAAGGGGAGGTCATGCAGCTTGCCAACGTCGGCAATCTGGCGCTGTCGGAGGCCGACTACCTGGAAGTCATCCGCTGCAAGACGGCGCTGCTGTTCCAGGCCGCCGCCCACACCGCCGGGGTGCTCGCCAGCGAGGATCCTGCCGAGGTCCACGCTCTGAAACACTTCGGTCTGCATTTCGGCCTGGCCTACCAGCTGGTGGACGATTACCTCGACTACGCCGGGGACGCCACGGTCATGGGCAAAAACGCCGGGGACGATCTGGCGGAGGGTAAGCTCACCCTGCCGCTGATCCACGCTCTGGCCCACGCACGGCGCAAGGACGCGGCCGTCATCCGCGATGCCCTCGCCTCCCGGTCGGCGGACCGCCTCGAGGAAGTGGTGGCCGTGGTCCGGCGCTGCAGCGCACTCGACTACGTGCAGGAAGCGGCCCGCGGCCAGGCGGCCCTGGCCCGGTCCTGTCTGGCGGAGCTGCCCGACAGCGACTACCGCGACGCCCTACAAACCCTCGCCGATTACTCGACCGCACGCCTGAGCTGAATGCCCCCACGCCCGAGCATCCCGCGCCGCCGTACCCTCTGTGGCGCCGGCGCGCTCCTGCTCTGGCTGCACCTGACGGCCGCCGCAGCAGCCCCGACGGCGGCCGCCCCAGCGGGCGGAGCCGGTGTTACCGCCCCGGCCTTCGAGCCCTGCGAGATCCGCGGCAGCAGCGGCCAGAGCGCGGTGCCCGCCGAGTGCGGGCGATTGTCGGTGCCCGAGAACCCGGACGATCCGGCCGGCCGCCGCATCGAGCTGTTCGTCACCCGCCTGCGGGCGCTCGCGGCACAGCCGGCGGCGGATGCCGTCACCATCGTCAACGGCGGGCCCGGCGCCTCGTCGGTATCGTTGTACGCAGACCTCGCGGGGGCCTTCGCCGGGCTGCGGCGACAGCGAGACATCGTCGTCATGGACCAGCGCGGCACCGGGCGCTCCGCTCCGCTCGACTGTCCCACGCTGGAGCAGGCCACCTACCAGTTCAACGCGGACGCCATTGCCGCCGCGACCCGCGGCTGCCTCGACCACCTCGATCGTGATCCCCGTTTCTACACCACCAGCGTCGCGGTCGGAGATCTGGAATCTCTGCGCCGCGCCCTCGGTTACCACGCCTGGGACCTGTACGGCGTTTCCTACGGCACCCGCGTCGTCCAGCACTACCTGCAACGTTTTCCCGGCGCCGTTCGGACACTGATCATCGATGGGGTAGTGCCTCCCGGCCTCGCGCTCGGGCCCGACATCGCGCTGAACGCCCAGCGTGCCCTCGATGCCATCCTCGCGCGCTGTGCTGCCGACGCAGGCTGCGACAAGGCCTTTCCCCACATCGAACAGCGCTTCCACAGCCTGTCTCAGCGGCTGGAGAACGAGCCCGTGAGTCTCGAGGTCGACGATCCACTGACCGGCCGCAAACAGCCCATGGAGCTGCACTACGGCGAGCTCGCCATGAGCCTGAGGCTGCTGAGCTACGCCACGGAGACCGCCGCGCTGATCCCCCTGGTGATCCAGGAGGCCGCGGCGCGGCAGAACTACCAGCCGCTGGCGGCCCAGGCCATGCTGATCGAGCGGAGCCTCGTGGAATCCATCAGCTTCGGCATGCACAACAGCGTCGTGTGCACCGAGGACGCGCCCTTCTACGGCGACCTGGGGCCCCTGTGGCCCAAGCTCGAAGACACCTACCTCGGCGCCGATCAGGTGCGGGCCCTGCAGACCATCTGCGGGATCTGGCCGCGCGGCGTGCTGGACCCGTCCCTGCGTGCGCCCGCGCCATCGGACCGTCCGGTGCTGCTGCTGTCCGGAGAGCTGGACCCGATCACTCCGCCCGCCTATGCCGAACGCGCCGCGCGGCTGTATCCGAACAGCCGCTCGCTGGTCGCGCCCGGCCAGGGGCACGGTGTCGTCGCCCGGGGCTGCGTGCCCCGGGTCATCGGCGACTTCGTCGAGGCGGGCAAGCTCGACGGCCTCGACGCCTCCTGCATGGAGCGCCTGGGGAGCGATGCGTTCTTCGTAAGTCTTCTCGGTCCGCCGCCGTGATCCGGGCCGAGGGGCTGGGGAAGCGCTTCGGCAGCGTCCACGCCGTCGACGACGTCACGCTGGAAGCGCCCGACGGCCGCATCACCGCGCTGCTCGGGCCGAACGGCGCGGGCAAGTCGACGACCCTCAGGATCCTGGCCACCGTGCTTCGACCCGACACCGGCCATGCCTGGGTCGACGGTCACGAGGTGGCGGCCGACCCCGCCGCGGTGCGCCGCATCATCGGGGTGCTTCCGCACGGCGCCGGCCTCTACGAGCGCCTCACCGCCCGCGAGAACATCGCTTACTTCGGCGCGCTGCACGGACTGTCCCGGCCCCGGCTGGCGGCCCGCATCGACACCCTGGCGGCCATGCTCGACATGGGCGATTTCGTCGATCGTCGGGTGGGCGGGTTCTCCCAGGGTCAGCGCATCAAGGTGGCGCTGGCCCGGGCCTTGATTCACGACCCGCGCAACGTCCTGCTGGACGAGCCGACGAACGGCCTGGACGTCATGGCGACCCGTGCGCTGCGTGACATGATCGGCACCCTCAGGGCCGAAGGCCGCTGCGTGGTGTTCTCGAGCCACGTGATGCCGGAAGTGGCGAGCCTGTGCGACGACGTGGTGGTGATCGGCGGCGGCCGGGTGCGCTTCTCCGGCTCACCGGACGCGCTTCGCGAGCACACCGGCCGCGACGACCTCGAGGATGCCTTCATGGAAGTGGTGGCGGAAGGCGCCGAATGAGGGGCTTCGGCGTGGTGCTGGCCAAGGAGTGCCGCGACAACGTCCGTGACAAGCGCACGATCCTGGCGTCGTTCTCCCTGGCGCTGCTCGGGCCGGCCCTGTTCGCCGGGCTGATGTCGTTCGTGTTGAACACGACCCTCGGCGAATCGCGGGAGGCGTTCCGTCTTGCCGTGGTGGGTGCCGAGCGCGCGCCGACGCTGATCGATCATCTGTCCCGCCACAACGTCAAGCTTGCGCCGGTGACCCTCGATGATCCCCGGGCCGCGGTGCGCGACGGCCGCGAGTCCCTGGTGCTGGTGATCGGCGCCGATTACCGGAAGCGCTACCAGGCGGGCCAGACGGCCTCGGTGGAGCTGATCTACGACGGCTCGAGCCATGGCGCGTCGCGGCGCAACCTGGAGCAGACGCGGCAGATGATCGGCGAGTATGCGCGCAAGCTCGGCTTGCTCCGCCTTCAGCTCCGGGGCGTGTACGCCGGCGTGCTGGCGCCCGTCCAGGTCACCGAGACCGATGTGGCCTCACCGGCCGCCCGCGCCACCACCGTGCTTTCCATGCTCCCCTACCTGCTGGTGCTCGTGGTCTTCATGGGCGGGTTCTACCTGGCCATCGACGCCACCGCGGGCGAGCGGGAGCACGGATCGCTCGAGCCGCTGCTGTCCCAGCCGGTCTCACGCGCCGCGCTGGTGCTCGGCAAGATCGCCGCTGCCAGCCTGTTCAGCGCCCTTTCCACGGCGCTGTTCCTGGTGAGCCTCTCGATCTCCGTGCCGCTGGTCCCGCTGCAGCGGGTGGGCATGTCGCTGCACATCGGCGCCCCGGCGAGCCTCGCCATCTTCGCCGTCTGCGTGCCGCTCATGGTGCTCGGTGCGTCGCTGCTCACGGTGGTGGCCTCCTTCGCCCGCACCTACCGGGAGGCGCAGACCTACCTCAGCATCGTCATCCTGGTGCCGACGCTGCCGCTGGTAGTGACCCAGCTGCTGGATTACCGACCGAGCGCTGCGCTGATGCTGGTGCCGAGCCTGAGCCAGGCGACGCTGACCACATCCCTGATCAAAGGCGAGCCGCTGTCCGCCCTGCACGTCGCCACGTCCGTCGCCGCAACCACCGGCGTCGCCCTGCTGCTGGCCTGGCTGGCCGTACGCCTGTACCAGCGCGAACGCATGCTGGGCTGAGTCGGTTCCCACCGATGGTTGTCGGCAACGCCGCCCGCTCTTACAATACGCGCCCCTCGCCCCCTCACCGGGGGAACGACGAGCACGGAGTGTAGCTCAGCTTGGTAGAGCACCACGTTCGGGACGTGGGGGCCGGAGGTTCAAATCCTCTCACTCCGACCAACCTTTCCTCCGGCCGACGGCCGCGCGACACCCGCTGTACATGGCGTGAGGCACCATTCCCGCTGCCCCCACAGCCCCCGGAAACTGTGATCCATGCGTCAGTTCCTGTGGGGCTCGCGCGACATACTGCCCGCACCTATACCGGGGTTGGAATCGAATGAGCGGTAACTCGATGGCCGACTGGATCGACGCGTATACGCAGGAATACACCGAAAGCTGGCGCGGCATCGTGCTGGGCCGGGTGTTTACCCACGAACAGGCCATGCACTTCGTGCTCGAGGTGGACGAGGCTACCAGCCTCTGCCGGGTGAGCCGGCGTCATGCCGGCCGCACCGAGATCGTTCACATGCCCCTGACCGAGGTGGTGCTGCATGTGAAGGGAGATATGTAGGGCTGGATCGCAGGAGCTAGGAATCGCGACCGGGAGGTCGCTCCCACAGGTCGCTCCCACACGTCGCTCCCACAGGAGGGACGAGCGCTCCCACAGCATGGCCAATCGCGTGTAGCATTCGGGAAAACTGGAGGTTTCCCGATGCAGTCCTTCCGCCTCGACGGTAAGCACGCGGTCATCACCGGCGCCTCGTCCGGCTTCGGCAGCCACTTCGCCGGGGTGCTGGCCGGAGCCGGCGCCCGGGTGACCCTGGGTGCACGGCGCAGCGACCGTATCGAGGCCCGGGTGGAAGAGATCCGCGGCGCCGGCGGCGAGGCGCTCGGCGCGGCCCTGGACGTGCGCGGCTCCGACAGCATCCGCACGTTCCTCGACACCGCGGAGGCCGAGTTCGGGCCGATCGACGTGCTGGTCAACAACGCGGGCGTGGAGTCCGGCGCCAAGACCTATGTGATGATCGACGAAGAGGATTGGGACTTCGTCATGGAGACCAACCTCAAGGGGGCTTGGCTCGCATCCAAGTTCTACACCGAGCGGGTGGCCGCCAACGGGCAGGTGGGCGGCAACATCGTCAACATCTCCTCCATCACCGACCGCCGCACCATCAAGGGTCAGTTCCCTTACGCGGTGTCAAAAGGCGCGCTCACCCGCATGACCGAGGTCATGGCGCTGGAAGCGGCCAAGTACCGCATCCGCGTCAACGCCCTCGCGCCCGGTTACTTTCTCACCGACGTAAGCCGGCTCCTGCTGGAAAGCGAGCAGGCACCGGACTTCATGAAGGGCATTCCCATGCGCCGGTTCGGCGAGTTCGACGACCTCGACGGCCCGCTGCTGCTGCTCGCCTCGGACGCATCCCGCTACATGACCGGCTCGGTGCTGGTGGTGGATGGCGGCCACGTCTGCGCCTCTTTATAGACCAGAGAGTTGTAGAACCCAAAGGAACAAACCATGAGCGAGATCCGGCCCTTCACCATCGAGATCCCTCAGGCGCAGCTCGACGACCTGGCGACCCGGCTCGCCTCGACCCGGCTGCCCGACCCGGAAACGCCCAACGACTGGTCACAGGGGGTACCGCTCGCCTACATGCAGGACATCCGCGACTACTGGCAGAACCGCTACGACTGGCGCCGCGCGGAAGCGGCCATCAACCGCTTCGAGCAGTTCGTCACCCCGGTCGACGGGCTCGACATCCACTTCATCCATGCCCGCTCGCCCGAGCCGGACGCGCTGCCGCTGGTGATGACCCACGGCTGGCCGGGCTCGATCGTCGAGTTCCTGAAGGTCATCGAGCCGCTGCGCGACCCAGCGAGCCACGGCGGGGACCGGGCCGACGCCTTCCACGTGATCTGCCCGTCTCTGCCGGGCTACGGCTTCTCCGGCAAGCCGGCAAAGCCCGGCTGGGGCGTGGAGAAGATCGCCGATGCCTGGGCGGCCTCATGGCCGCGAGCTCGGCTACGACAGCTACGTGGCCCAGGGCGGCGACTGGGGCTCGGCGGTCACCACCGCGCTCGGCATCCGCGACCCCGACCACTGCCGGGCCATCCACGTCAACATGGTCTCGGCCCGGCCGGACCCCATGGACAACCTCACCGAGCTCGAGCAGCGGGGCCTGGCCGGCATGAAGCATTACCAGGACTGGGACTCCGGCTATTCCAAGCAGCAGAGCACCCGGCCCCAGACGCTGGGCTACGCGCTGGTGGATTCCCCCATCGGCCAGGCAGCCTGGATCCTGGAAAAGTTCTGGGCCTGGACCGACTGCAACGGCCACCCGGAGAACGCGCTGTCCCGCGACGAGATGCTCGACAACATCATGCTGTACTGGCTGACCGGCAGCGGCGCATCGTCGGCGCGCCTGTACTGGGAGAGCTTCGGCTCCTTCAGCGCCGGCGAAGTGCAGACGCCCACCGGCTGCAGCATCTTTCCCAAGGAGATCTTCGTCTGCTCGAAGCGCTGGGCGGCGAATCGCTACAAGAACATCATCTACTGGAACGAGCTGGAAAAAGGCGGGCACTTCGCCGCCTTCGAGCAGCCGAAGCTGTTCGTGAGCGAGCTGCGCGAGTGCTTTCGCCTGGTGCGATGACCTGATGGCGTGAAGGCGAGCTGATGCCGGAACCCCTGTGGCAACCCGATCCCGAGGCGGCGCGCCGGAGCCGGATGGCGCAGTTCGGCGAGCGCGCCGGCGCCCTCGCCGGCCGGGACCTGTCCAGCTACGCGCCACTCCACCGCTGGTCGGTGGACGAGCCCGGCGCGTTCTGGAGCGCGGTCTGGGAGTTCACCGGCATCATCGCCTCCACCCCGCCCGCGCAGCCGGTGGCCGACCTGAGCCGTTTTCCGGGCGCGCGCTGGTTCCCCGGCGCCCGCCTCAACTTCGCCGAGAACCTGCTGCGCTACCGAGACGACCGAGCCGCGCTGGTGTCGGTGCTGGAGACGGGCGGCCGCCGGGAAATCAGCTACGCCGAGCTCGCGCGGCAGACGGCCGCGGTGGCGGCCCGGCTCCGGGCGCTGGGGGTGGCGCCGGGCGACCGCGTCGCCGGCTGGCTGCCCAACGTGCCGGAGACCGTGGTCGCCATGCTCGCCACCGCCAGCCTAGGCGCGGTCTGGTCGTCGTGCTCGCCGGACTTCGGTGTGCCGGGCGCGCTGGATCGGTTCGGGCAGATCGAGCCCAAAGTGCTGTTCGCGGTCGACGGCTACTTCTACAACCGGCGCCGCATCGACACCGCGGACAAAATGCAGCAGGTGGCGGCGCAGGTGCCGTCCATCGGCACGGTGATCTGGGTGTCGCTGCTGCATGCCGTGCCCGCAGGCGCCGAGACCTTCGACGGCCATCGTCACCGAAGACGACGCCGAGCCGCCTCGCGCTTCGCCCAGTGTGCCTTCGACGATCCGCTGTACGTGCTGTACTCCTCGGGCACCACCGGCAAGCCCAAGTGCATCGTCCACGGCGTCGGCGGCACCCTGATCCAGCATCTGAAGGAACATCAGCTCCACACCGACCTCCGCCGCGACGACGTGCTGTTCTTCTTCACCACCTGCGGCTGGATGATGTGGAACTGGCTGGTGAGCGGTCTCGCCAGCGGCGCCACCCTCGTGCTCTACGACGGCTCGCCGTTCCGGCCCCGCCCGTCGTCGCTCATGGACATGGCCGAGCGGGAACGCATCACCGTGTTCGGCGCCAGCGCCAAGTACCTGTCGGCATTGGAGAAGACGGGCCGCGCGCCGGCGGCGACCCACGATCTGTCGGCGCTGCGCATGATCCTCTCCACCGGCTCGCCGCTCACCGCGGAGGGCTTCCGCTACGTGTACCGGGACGTCAAAGCGGACGTGCACCTGGCCTCCATCTCCGGCGGCACCGACCTGATCTCCTGCTTCGTGCTCGGCGCGCCGACCCTGCCGGTCTACGAGGGCGAGATCCAGTGCGCGGGCCTCGGCATGGCCGTGGACGTCTGGAACGACGACGGCCAGCCCGTGCGCGGCGTCAAGGGCGAGCTGGTGTGCACGCGGCCGTTCCCGTCCTGCCCCATCGGCTTCTGGAACGATCCCGGCGGCGAGCGCATGCACGCCGCCTACTTCGAACGCTTTCCCGGCGTCTGGGCCCATGGCGACTTCGCCGAGGTCACCGAGCACGGTGGCTTCGTCATCTACGGCCGAAGCGACGCAGTGCTGAACCCGGGCGGCGTGCGCATCGGCACCGCCGAGATCTACGCCCAGGTCGAGCAGCTCGACGAGATCGAGGAGGCCATCTGCGTCGGCCAGGACTGGGAGGGCGACGTCCGCGTGGTGCTGTTCGTGGTGATGCGGGAGGGCCAGGTGCTCGACGACGCCCTGCGCGTCGCGCATCCGCGCAGCCATCCGCGACAACGCCAGCCCTCGCCACGTGCCGGCGAAGATCCTCGAGGTGCCAGACATTCCGCGTACCCTGTCCGGCAAGATCGTGGAGCTCGCCGTGCGCGACGTTATCCATGGGCGCGAGGTGGCCAACACCTCCGCGCTGGCAAACCCCGAGGCCCTCGAGTACTTCAGGAGCCGTCCTGAACTGGCGGTGTGAGCCGATCGGGCTGGGCCTGATGGTCGGGAAGGTAGGTGGCCTCGGCGGGGATCGCGACCGGGAGGTCGCTCCCAGAGGTCGCTCCCACAAGTGGCCTCTGGCGAGGATCGCGACCGGGAGGTCGCTCCCACAGGTCGCTGCCACAGGTCGCTGCCACAGCCCATCTGGTACCATGGCAGCGCCACGTACCCAGCCGAGGAGTCACCGTGTCGGAGCTGGACAGGCAGTTCGACCAGCTCGGTGACCAGGTCGCGCAGCTCATCGCGCTGCTGGAAGAATCCGGTGATCCGTTCTGGATTCCCTATCTGAGGCGCGGCCTCACCGATGTCCGCGAGCACAGGCTGGCGGGGGCGACCTTCGTGCTCGGCTGCTACGGCGGCGTCGAGACCTTCTCGGATCTGGTGATCGGCCGGCGCCTCGAGCACAGCGATCCACTGGCATTCCGCAACCTGAACGCCCGGCTCACCCATCTGCGGACCGCCACCTTCGAGAGCGCCAACGCCATCACCAGCCGGCGGGCCTGGTGATGGGCACTGGATAAGTATGCGGGCGTGGCGGTGCGCACCGCCACGGCGATGGAACTGCAACATTGATTGTGCTAATGAATAGCATTGCTGGAGTTCATTCATTGGGGGACATCGTGTTCAAACGGAAGACTCGCGACAAACGACCGCCGGTCAGCACCGTGAGCCATCTGTTCCATGGCATCGCCATCGAGCCCGGCGAACGCGCCTGTGAAGCGGTCAAACGACTCGCCGACCACAGATTTCTGAGCGATGACGCGCCGCGGCTGCCACTTGACGAGTGCCAATGCGTCCAGGACTGCCGCTGCGTCTACCGCCATTACAACGACCGGCGCACCGACGTACGGCGCGAATCCGACATGGGCCTGCCGCGCCGACTGATGCCGCGATCAACGGGACGGGACGGGACGGCGAATTACCGACGGCTGACGCGGGACTGCGTTCAGCCCGGCGCGTCCTCCTGCGGCCAGCGCGCGGCCGGCACCTTTCGGCCGGGAGAATTGCGGCGAAACCGCAAGGTGAAGGATGCTTGCGGTGCCAGGGCTGGGCTTCGCTGGTCCAGACGTGCATCTTCGGCTTATAGCGTGACGGCTCGTCCAGGGCGCCCACCTTCACCGAGCACGATCCGGGGTCGCCTCGCTGAACGCATACAGGTGCGTGCCACAGTTGGCGCAGAACACCCGGGTGACGAGGTGGCCGGCATCCGACAGAGTGGCGAATTCCGCCGGATGACCGCGGGTCACCCGGAACTGATCCTTGTCCACGACCACCACGTAGGCGGGCCCGCCGCCGGCCGCATACTGGCAGGCCCGGCAATGGCAGGCGACCCTGCCGCGCACGGGCTCGTAGTACCCGAACCGGACCTCACCGCAGGCACATCCTCCCGAGACCTTGGTCCGCTCCCCCGCCTTCGCCATCGTGTTCTCCACATCCCATGTGGCGAAGCATTCTGCCACAACCTCTATGCAAGCGGCCTGCCGGCGCGACCAGCAGCCGCTCCCACCGGCCCGCCGTCGATCATGACGGGTCAGCGCAGCGATGACCGCATCGATCACGCCCTCCGCCTTCTCCTGCATTTCCGCGTCCGTAGCGTCCTGAATGGGGTGAGGCACGAACACCCGGCGCGCCCCGGCTCATGCCAAGGGCACTGGCCTGGGTCTCCGCCGCGTCCGCAAACTCGCTCGACGCTACCGCCACCGCCGGTTTGCCCTGAGTCTCGAAGTACACCGTGTCATGCAAACTGCACGTAGTGCACGAGCCTCAGTCGGCCAGGGCCTCCACCACGAAGTCGGCCTGCTCGACGATCTCGCGCCTCTGCGCCGCCGGCGCCGGCTTCGCGAAGGTGGGTTTGACGAAGCGCCGCACGGTGATGCCGGGTGCGCGCTCGAGAGCAGGGCCTCCAGCCTGTCCAGCAGTACGTTACCGCGCGGCTTGGAGATGTCGAGCAGCGCCACAGTGCCGGTGAGCTGCTCGGGCCGCGGCGTGACATCGCGCGCCAACGGCACGCGCTCGTCGGTCGGATCCAGAATGATGGTCATGTTGCCTCCTCGATCTTGACAGAAACGGGCTCGGAACCGACGTCGCCGATGGCCCAGCCATGGAATGCGCCGGAGAACTTTCCGGCCTCCGACCCCGCCACCACCAGGTAAATGTCCTCCTCACGGCGGAACTTCGCCAGCATCCGGCCCTGCTCCTCGGGCGTCATCTTCTCCACCGTGGCGCGGCGGAAACCGGCGCCGGAGACATCGTCCTCCGACCAGCTCGCGATATCGGGCGGCCGGTCACCGACTGGACGCGCGCCCGCAGCTCCGCCTTGCCCCAGCCGTCCCGGTGCAGGGTATCCACGTGCTCGGGACAGACGACCACCAGCACGTTGGTGGCGAAGTGCTGCTTCGGACTGAAGGCGGCCTCCAGGCACTGGCCGAAGGTACCGGCGAGCTGGCTGGCGCTGCGAGACTGCTGATCGACGATCTGCACCGGGCCGCTGGTCATGGCGAACAGGGTGACCACCGAATCCTCCGGGGCGAATCCGCGCTCCACGTGCAGAGGAGTCCAGGGATTGCGTTCCTCCCATTCGGCGAAGCACATGGTGAACTTCATCGGATTGCCGAGGGTGGAGCGTTCCGTGCCGCCGGGTCGCGCGCCGCCGACGTTGCGCAGCACCAGGCGGAGTGCCCGGCCGATGGTGGCGTTGGCCCGGTTGCCCTGCCCCAGCGCGCCCAGCTTCATGTTCATGCCCAGCCGCTCGCGCACCGGTCCGTTCACCACCATCACCGGACTCGCGCCCATGGTGGTGGCCATGACCCCGTGGATGTTGAATCGGTCGGTACACACACCTTCCAGCGCCGCCAGCACCACGGGCAGATAGTCGGGGCGACAGCCGGCCATCACCGCGTTGATGGCCACCTTCTCGACTGTGGCCTCGGCCAGATTCGGCGGCACCACGGCCACGACCTCCTGTGGGTCGCGGCGGGTGCCCGGACAGCATCCTCAGGACCCGCTCCGGCGTCGGCGGCACCACCGGCAGACCGTCGGTCAGACCCTGATCGAAAAGGAATTCGTGCTCGTCGTCGTGGCTGCCGATTTCGATGCGGCGGGCCCGCAGCGGACTGTTGGCGGCCGCCGCCTGCAGCCGCTCCGCCACTAGCGGGTCCGCCGACGCCGAGCCGCACCCGGGCCGCCAGGCCGGCAGCGCGGGCCAGTCCACGGGCAGGCGCCCGCGATCGAACGCCCGGGCCAGATCGCCCGTGAGCGCTTCCCACTCGTCGCGGACGAAGCCCACCAGAGTCCGTTGGGGCTCCCCACCCGGCGCGAGCCACAGGAGGGTCGGCACCGTCTCGACGTCCCAGGCGAAGGAGACGGCCAGATCGGCGTCATCGAGGATGCGAAAGTCCAGCGAGTGACGTGCTTCGAGCCGTCGGTTGCCTTCGACGCTCTGGCCCACCACCAGAAACTGCAGGCAGTCGCCGAAACCGTTCGTGCAGCGCCGCCAGCACGGGCATGACAAGATTGCAGGTGGGACAATCTTCCTTGAGAAAGCACACCAACGCCGGCGCGTCCGGTAGGTAACGGTGGATGTCGCCGTCACCGCTCTGCAGCGCGAACGGAGAGATGCGCAATGCGCCTTCCGCCATGGCTCAGACCTCCAACGCTCTCAGCATGCGCTGCAGCGCGAAGTGCCGATAACTGGTCTCCATCAGGGCTTCCACCTCCGCCCACATGACGCCGTCTTCCGCATCCAGGGAAATCCATCCGTTGTTGCCGATGTAGGGGGGAATACGGTAGCGCTCGTCCATAGTCAACTGCGACTGATCCTCGGGACCGACCCAGAACTGCAGCTCCAGTCGGCCGCCGTAGCGATGCACGGTGCAGAACGTCTTCTTGCCCGCCCGCCAGCACGGCCTGCCGAACTGGCTGTCCTCGCTCACCTCCGGCAGCGCCAGGCAGCGTTCCCGCAGGCCCGCCACGATCTCGCGGGCGCGGGGCGCCAACAGCGGATCGATGGCTTCCGGGTCGAGAGCATCGGTGGGCGGGTCGATGTCGGCCGGCGACCCCAGCCGGCTACGCTGCTCGGGCGCCGCCACCTGAGTGTACGCCTCCCGCACCAGCGCCGCGATCCGGCCCCAGTCGAGGCCCGCATCCAGCTTCACGCCGAGCCAGCCTCGCGGGCCGACATAGGGAGGCACGAAGCAGGCTTCGGGCTCGGCGTCGACGTAGAGCGGCTGAGCGCCCGGCGGCATGTTCAGCCATAAGGCGATGCGGCCGTCACCATGATGATTGATCACGTAGGTGGCGAATGTCCGTTTGCCGACCCGAAAATCGGGCGACCCGTGGGAGACCACCTCATGGGCATCGGGCAGGTTCAAGCACACCTCGCGGACCACGTCACTGATGGTCCTGCGGCGGGTCGTGCCGCCGGCCCGCTTTGCGCCTTTCTGCCGTCCGGCCATCTTGCTCTCCCGGACCTCTCCCGCCACGGACCGCCGAGTGTACTCCCGCCGGCCACGGCTGCGGGAGGGTCAGCGGCGGATCGGCCGGCGGCACCCACCGCTCAAGGGTGGTCAAGCCGGCTCGCCGTAGTGCCCGCGGCGGGCACGGTGCATCAGCCGCTGGAAGTCCTGCCCGTTCATCGCCAGCAGCGTGTCCCGGTCGCCGCTCTCCATGAACACGCGCTCGCAGCCGAGCAGCGCGTCGTCCAGCAGCACGTCGATGCCGTAGGCCTCACCGAACGGCGGCACCGGACCGGGATCGCAATCCGCAAACACGCGGCGTACGGTGTCCTCGGTGGCGAGCGCGTAGGTGTCGCCCAGCGCCAGACGCATCTCCCCGAGGTGTACCTGCAGGGTGGCGGGCAGCAGGACCAGGGCGAAGTGGGAGCCCTCAGCTCCACATGATCGATCAAAGGAGTCTTCCACCATCACCGCCTTCACCAGATGCCCGCCCGGCACGTCCGCCGATTCGGCCGAGCCGGTGCTGGTGGCCGCCGGGCCACGGGGCAGAAGCTGGTACGCCACGCCCTGTTCGTTCAGGTAGTCTCGGAGCCTCTGCGGCATTGCCATGACGACCTCCTAAAGAAGCGGGAGCTAGCAACAACCGTTCCTGACGCGCCAGGCCACCGCCGTTCGCACCGATACCGTCGGTCGCTTATGATTCCGCCCCAACAGCGGGCAGGAACCAAGGGAGGACCCATGAGCCGTCAGGACCGCATCGCCCAGGTCGCATCACGCTACACGGCGGCCCGCAAGTTCAGCGGCATCGAATGGCTGGTGGAGCACCGGGGCAGACGCCTGGCCGATGGCCGCGCCGGCCATGCGGACCCCGCCACCAGGAGCGAGATCCCCGAAGGGGCCATCTACCGGGTCTACTCGATGACCAAGCCGGTGGTGTCGGCGCTGGCGCTGATGCTGATGGAGCAGGGAAAGCTGCGTCTCTTCGACCTCGTCTCCACATTCGACCCGGCGTTCGCCAATATGCAGGTGCTCGAGCCCACCGGCCGCTACGGGCCCGCCGCACGGCCGATCACGGTGGAAGATCTGTTCACCCACCGCGCGGGATTCACCTACGAGTTCATCACCGGTTGTCACATCGCCCCGCTGTACCGGGAGCAGCGCATCAGCAGCGACGGCCAGTGCTCGCTCGAGGAAATGATGGCGCGCCTGGCCGAGCTGCCGCTGGCGTTCCAGCCAGGGAGCCGATTCCGCTACAGCGTAGCCACCGACGTGCTCGCCCACGTGGTGGAACAGGCAGCCGAACGGCCCCTGAGCGAGCTCTTGAACGAACTCGTGTTCGGCCCGCTGGGCATGGAGGACACCGCGTTTTATGTGCCCGAGGAGAAGCGCGACCGGCTCATGCCCATGTTCGGCGTCAGCGACGTCAGCGAGTTCGCGCCCCTGCACCCGCGCCCACAGGAACTGACGCCCGCCGACGTGTCGGACATGTATCCGTGCGACCGAACCGGGTTCCGCCGCGGTGGCCACGGCCTGTTCTCGACGCTCCACGATTACGTGAAGTTTGCCCGCCTCCTGCTCACCGGCAAGGATCCGGACGGCGGCACCCTGCTGTCGCGCAAGACCCTGGCAATGATGCGCGCCAACCGCATACCCCCCGAGCAGTTGCCGTTGACCATCGGCATGAATCCGCTGCCCGGCTACGGCTGGGGCCTCGGAGTGCGGGTGATGACCGACCTGGGTCAGGCGGTGTCGCTCACGGGCCTGGGCGAGCTCGGCTGGGCCGGCGCCGCCAGCACCTATTTCTTCGTCGATCCGGCTGAGGAGCTGCTGGGCGTGTTCATGACTCAGTACCTCGGCGCGATGCTGCCGCTGAACGACGACCTGCGCGTGGCCGCTTACCAGATGCTGGACTGACGCTGCCGCCGCAGACTGCGCACAACAAACCAAGGAGACCCCATGACGGAAGCCATCGAGAAGGCGAAACAGACCCTGGAGTCGAGAATCGGCGAGCGTTCCGCGCCCACCGACTGGTTCGAGATCACCCAGGAGCGGATCAACGCGTTCGCCGAGGCCACCCTGGATCACCAATGGATCCACACCCAGCCCGACCGCGCCAAAGACGGCCCCTTCGGCACCACCATAGCCCACGGCCAGCTCACCATGTCGATCATGAGCTTCCTGCCGGGCGGCCAGGGCGTGGGGCTGCCCGCCGTAGAAGGCGTGAAGATGGGCATCAACTACGGCTGGAACCGTGTGCGGTTTCCCTCGCCGGTGCCGGTGGGTGCCGAGATCCGCACCAGCGGCTCGCTGAAGTCCGTGGACATCAAGGGCAACATGCTGGAAGTGGTGAACGAGCTCACCGTGGAGGTCAAGGGTCAGGACAAGCCCGCGTGCGTCGCCGAGAGCGTGCTGCGCCTGGTGTTCTGAACCGCCTGGTCTGTGTGTGTGTGGGAGCGATGTGTGGGAGCGATGTGTGGGAGCGACCTCCTGGTCGCGATTTCTGTGGGAGCGACCTGCTGGTCGCGATTTCCGACTGTCGCGACCGGGAGGTCGCTCCCACAGCACCTAGCCCCCCGCGAGACATCCGCCCGCGATCCCGGTAAAGTTTCCCGGTTTGATGTCACAGATTCGGACGGAAGAAGGGAGGTATGTCCATGGCCGAGCTCGACGATTTCCGCCAGGAAGTAGCCGCGTGGCTGACCAAGAACTGTCCCGAAGGCGCCCGCGGTCCCGGCCAGATCGCCACCGGCAGCAGCAAGGTCGAGCTGCAGAAGGACGTCAAGCTCTGGCTCGAGCGTTGTGCCGAGCGGGGCTTCACCGCACCCACCTGGCCGACCGAGTACGGCGGCGGCGGCCTGACCCCGGCCCAGGCCCGGGTGCTGCACGAAGAGATGGGCACCATCCGCGCCCGCTCTCCGCTCATGGGCATGGGACTGTCCATGATCGGCCCGACCCTGCTGGAATTCGGCACGTCGGAGCAGAAGTCGCGGCATCTGCCGAAGATCGTCCGCGGCGAGGTGCAATGGTGTCAGGGCTACTCCGAGCCGAACGCCGGCTCGGACCTGGCATCCTTGAAGACCCGGGCCGAGGACAAGGGCGATCATTTCCTCATCAACGGGCAGAAGATCTGGACCTCCGGCGCCGCCACCGCAGACTGGATGTTCGCCCTGGTGCGCACCGACTTCGATGCGCCGAAGCACGACGGCATCAGCTTCGTGTTGCTGACCATGGATCAACCGGGCGTCAGCGTGCGGCCCATCCGCCTGATCTCCGGCAGCTCACCGTTCTGCGAAACGTTCTTCGACAACGCCATCGCCCGCAAGGAAGACCTGGTGGGCGAGCTGAACAAGGGCTGGACCGTCGGCAAGCGCCTGTTGCAGCACGAGCGCTCCGGCATCGGCGGGCTGTCCGGCGGCGGCCGCCGTGCCGGTCCGGGGGACGGTCTCGCGCGGATGGCCAAACGCTACATCGGCGAGCAGGATGGGCGCATCGCCGATCCGTCCGTGCGGGACACGGTCCTGGCCTACGACATGGGTCAGGCCGCATTCCGTCTCACCGCTCAGCGGGCCAACGAGGAAAACCGCTCCGGCACGCCCGGTGAGGCCACGTCGATCTTCAAGCTGGTGGGCGCGCGCCTGCAGCAGAACGGTGCAGATCTGCGGCGCCAGCTCATGGGGACCCGCGGCCTCGGCGTCGACGGCGACGGTTTCGAGCCGGCGGAGCTGGCGACGACGACGGAATGGCTAGCCAGCAAGGCGACCACCATCTATGGCGGCAGCGACGAGATCCAGGCGAACATCATTGCCAAGCGGGTGCTGGGCCTCCCCGACTGAAACGACGGCAGGCGCCAAGGCCCGAAGCAGAGGACCGTACCATGACCTACCACACCATCGGAATCGAGACCCTGACCCCGCACGTCGGCGCCGAGGTTTCCGGCGTCGACCTGTCGAAGCCCCTGTCCAACGAGCAGTTCAGCGAGATCTATCAGGCATGGCTCGACTGGAAGGTGCTCGTGTTCCGGAACCAGCACCTGGATCGGGAGCAGCACAAGGCCTTCGGGCGGCGGTTCGGCCGCCTGCACGTGCACCCCATGCAGCACAGCTACAAGGGCGATCCGGAGATTCTCACTGTGCGCACCACCGCCGACTCCAAATACACGGCGGGCAACGGCTGGCACACCGATGTCACCTGTGACGAGATCCCCCCGCTCGGCTCCATGCTGTACATGAAGGAGACGCCGCAGGGCGGCGGCGGGGACACGCTGTTCGCCGACATGTACCTGGCGTACGAGCTGCTCTCCGACAGCATGAAGCAGATGCTCGAGGGCCTGGTGGCGGTCCACGACGGTGCGCTGCCGTACGTCGGCAGCTACGGTGTGCGGCCGCCGGAGGGACAGGAGTATCCACGCAACGAGCACCCGGTGATCGCCACCCACCCCGAGACCGGCAACAAGGTCCTCTACGTGAACTCCGGCTTCACCTCCCACATCAAGGGCCTGAAGCCCTGGGAGAGCCGCATGCTGCTCAAGGGCCTGTTCGACTACATCGCCACGGAGGTGCGACTGCCGTGCCGGGTGCGCTGGGAGCCGAACACCCTCACCTTCTGGGACAACCGCTGCACCCAGCACCACGCCATCTGGGACTACCACCCGCATACCCGGCATGGTGAGAGGGTGTCTATCGTCGGGGATCTTCGGCCGGCCGCCTGAGCGGCCGGCGAGCGTGTCCGCCGCCCGGCCCATCCCGATCGCCGGCGTGCACCTCGGCCATGCCGACGATCGGCTGCTGGCTTCCGGCGTCACCGTCATCGTGCCCGAGGCGCCCTGCGTCGCCAGCATCCACGTAGTGGGCGGCTCCCCCGGCACCCGGGAAAGCGACCTGCTCGATCCGGTGCAGCGGGTGGACCGCGTCGACGCCCTGGTGCTCGCCGGCGGCTCGGCGTTCGGCCTCGACGCCGCAGCCGGCGTGCAGGCATGGCTGCGCGAGCACGGCCGGGGCTTTCCGGCCGGCGGCGTCCGGGTACCCATCGTGCCAGCGGCAATTCTGTTCGACCTCGGTAACGGCGGCGACAAGGGCTGGGGCCGCTACCCGCCTTACCGTGAACTGGGCTACCAGGCAGCCGCTTCAGCGGGCGCCACCCTGTCCACGGGACGTTGCGGCGCCGGTTTCGGCGCCACCACCGCCAATACCCCCGGCGGCCTCGGCGCTGCCTGGGAAACACTGCCCTGCGGCGCAACGGTCATGGCCGTCATGGCTGTGAACGCCGCCGGCTCTCCGCTGATCGGCGACAGCGGATGCTTCTGGGCGGCGCCGTTCGAACGCGACCGCGAGTTCGGCGGGCGCGGCTACCCGGATCCCATCCCCAACGACGCCACCCGGGTGCGTACCAAGCAGGGCCATTCCACCGCCGGCCTCGCCACTACCATAGGCGCCGTGCTCACGGACGCCGAGCTCAGCAAGGTCGAGGCCAAGCAGGTGGCGGTGATGGCCCACGACGGCTTTCCGCGGGCCTTGTATCCGGTGCACTCTCCCGGCGACGGCGATCTTCTCTTCGTGCTCTCGACCAACGGGAAGAATCTTCCACGGTCGGAGCTGTCCCTGCTGGCGCTCGGCACCACCGCTGCCAACGTCGTCGCCCGCGCCATCGCTCAAGGCGTCTACGCTGCCATGGAGCCGGCCCCGTGACGGTGCGGGTCGACGATCTGCTGGCGCGGGTGGAGGCACGGCGCGACGAGCTGGTCGAGCTTACCCAAGCCCTGGTGCGGATTCCGACCGTCAACCCGCCGGGGCGGTTCTACGAGGACTGCGCCCGCTTCATCGGCGAGCGACTGGCGAAGCGCGGCTTCGAGGTGCGACACGAGCGCGCCGTCGGCGCGATCGGCGACTCCGACCGCTATCCGCGCTGCAACGTCATTGGCCGCCGCGAAGGAGCGCGCCCCGGCCCGACGGTCCATTTCAACGGGCACATCGACGTGGTAGCGGTAGGCTCGGGATGGACGGCCGATCCGTTCGCCGCCGAGCTGGTCGACGGGCGTATCTACGGGCGCGGGACCTGCGACATGAAAGGCGGGCTCGCCGCGGCCATGGTGGCGGTGGACGCGCTGTTGGAAACCGACCCTGCCCTCCCCGGGGCGCTGGAGATCTCCGGTACCGCCGATGAAGAGTCCGGCGGCTACGGCGGTGTCGCCTGGCTGGCCGAGCGCGGCTACTTCTCCGCGCCTCGGGTCGATCACGTGATCATTCCCGAGCCCCTGAACAAAGACCGGGTGTGCCTCGGCCACCGCGGCGTGTGGTGGGCAACGCTCGAGACCTTCGGTCACATGGCCCACGGCTCCATGCCGTTCCTCGGTGACAGCGCCATCCGCCACATGGGGGCCGTGCTCGACGCTTTCGAGCGCGATCTGTACCCGCGCCTGGCGAGCAAGCGCACCGCCATGCCGGTGGTTCCCGACGGCGCCCGGCAATCGACCCTGAACATCAACTCCATCCATGGCGGCGAAGGCGAAGACTTCGATGGTCTGCCTGCGCCGCTGGTGGCGGACACCTGCCGGATGATTCTCGACCGGCGCTTTCTCATCGAGGAAGCGCTGGACGAGGTGAAGGCCGAGGTGCGGGAAATCCTCGACGGTCTGGCAGCGGCCCGTAGCGGATTCCGCTACCGGCTCGACGATCTGTTCGAGGTGGTGCCATCCATGACCAGCCGCGAGGCGCCGGTGGCGCAGGCGGTGGCGGCCGCGGTGCAGTCAGTGCTGGCGCGCGAGCCCCAGTTCGTGGTGTCTCCCGGCACCTACGATCAGAAGCACATCGATCGTATCGGTCGCCTGCGCAGCTGCGTCGCCTATGGCCCCGGCATCCTCGACCTGGCGCACCAGCCGGACGAGTACGTGGCGGTGGACGATCTGGTGGATGCGGCCAAGGTCATGGCCCTGGCGGCCCGACGGTTGCTGCGCGGGGAAACCGCATGACGCGCCTGGCCGGCAGCACGGCGGTGGTCACCGGTGGCGCCTCCGGGTTCGGCGCGGGCATCGTCCGGAAATTCACCGCCGAAGGTGCCCGGGTGGTGATCGCCGACGTAGACACCCGGGGCGCCGCAGCGCTGGCAGACGAGCTCGGTGAGGCCGTGCATTGGCTCGAGGTGGACGTGGCCGACGACACCAGCGTGGCGGCGATGTCACGCTCGCTGGCGGAGCGCGATCTCCTGCCCGATATCCTGGTCAACAACGCCGGGATCGGTCACAAGCCCACGCCGCTGGAGTCCCTCGACCTGCAGGCGTTCGATCGGATTCTGAAGGTCAACGTGCGCTCGATCTATCTCACCGCGCGGCATCTGGTTCCCGCCATGCGGGGACGTGGCGGCGGGGTGATTCTCAACATGGGTTCTACCGCAGGAGTCAGCCCCCGCCCGGGCCTCGCCTGGTACAACGCATCGAAGGGCTGGGTCATCACTGCCACCCGCGCCATGGCCATCGAGCTGGCCGGCGCCGGCATCCGCGTGAACGCGCTGAACCCGGTCGCCGGTGAAACGCCGCTGCTCGCCACCTTCATGGGCGAGGATACACCGGAGAACCGGCAACGATTTCTGTCCACGATCCCTCTCGGCCGGTTCTCCACCCCGGAAGACCTGGGCAACGCCGCGTGCTTTCTGTGCTCCGACGAAGCGTCTCTGATCACCGGCGTCGCGCTGGAAGTGGACGGGGGGCGCTGTCTCTGACGGATCAGGGTGAGGGGCTGGGGCCAGCCGTGGAGGTACTTCCCCCGCCCTCGTTCTGCGCGCCCTGCGTCTCCGGTGTGGCGAACCCCCACCCAAGCTGCTCGACGCGCTCGACTTTGCCGTTGCGGATGATCACCCTCATCATGAATTGATTCGGGCCGAAGTTGTACGTCCACTGGGCGCTGCCGAGATAGAACGCAGGGTCGCCGTAAGTAGGCTCGCCGCAGGCGTCCAGCAGAGTGAGGACGCTGTCCCCGGAGGAGATCAGGTCGGTTCCGCAACGCAGGGCGGCCGGCGCGGGGCCCGCCAACGCCAGCAGCGTGATGGTGAACAGGGCTGTAGCGGATAATCGGGTGCGCATGGTCAGCTCCCGAGGCCATGGCGATTGTTACGATACCCGAGGCTTGCAACCCATGTACCAGGCCAGACAGCCCCGCCAGAGCTCGGGCAACCGATCCGCGATCACGGTGCGCGACATCGACCTCGGCAGAATATTCCCCATCCGCCGCCCCGCGTTGCCAGGGGGCCGCTGGCTCATCGCCATCGCGCTGCTGGCCGTGCTGCTGTCGTTCTTCGCGGCGTGCGGCGTCTTCACTCAGCCGGTCTCGCCCAGCCCGCGCGGCTCCTTCGGCGCAACCCTCTTCTTCAGCGTGACCATTGCCTACATCGTTCCGGTCTGCGGCTTCATCAGCGAACGTACGATCACCGCCCTCGCCAATCTCACCCCGGTGCTCGACGCCGATCCCGCCACCGTCGAGCGGTGGCAGCAACGCATCGCTCGGAAGCCGCTGCGGTGGTTGGCGACGGTGCTGGCAATCGGCATCTCGGCGGGGGTCGTGCACAACCTGGCGTTCTACACATCGTTCGCAGAGCTGTGGCGGGAAGTCCTGAAGTCCCCGCCCATCGCGGCGCTGGTGATGGGCACCCAGCTCATCTGGGTCGTGCTGACACTGGCCGTTTCAGCTCTGCTGGACAACGCCGTCGTGCTGAACCACGCCGCGCGTTGCGCGCGCGTACGGCCGTTCGACGGCATGCGGCTGCGCCCGTTTGCCGCCATCGCGGTGATGTCCACCCTCTCGCTCATCGGCGCCCAGGCGGCGTTTCCGATCATGTCCATCGAGGGCGGCGTCGATCTGCTCGCCTACATCCCGGGACTGCTCGGCACCGGCGGACCCATGCTGCTGATGGCGGCGCTTCCGGTGTGGCCGGTGCATCGCCGGCTGGCGACCACGAAGCGGCAAATCCTCGCGGATCTGGACCGTCGAATCAGCGTCCTGCCGTTGCCGGATCCGGGCCAGCCGGAGAGCCTGGCCAGCTTCACGCGGCTCCTCATCTACCGCCGGGAGGTCGAGCAGATCCGCGTCTGGCCGTTCGACCTGGGCGTGCTGAGCCGGCTGGCTCTGTATCTGATCATCCCGCCGCTGACCTGGATAGGCGCGGCGATCATCGAGCACGTGGTCGACGTCCTCCTGTAGCGGGCGCCTGACGCCCGCCGGTGACCTCGGCGGGCGGATCCGCCGGTACGCGTCTCAGAGATCCTGGCTGCGCTGATATTCCTTCGACAAGCGCCGGTCGTGGGACTCCACCTGCTGCGCGATGCCGGCAAATACCTCTGCCACTTCCTTGGAATCGCCCTTCTCCGACAACTCGGCGTACATGTTGTGCAGGTAGCCGTTGTAGCGCTCGAGCCACTGAATCAGGCCCAGCGAGTCCAGCGGCTCCGCGGGCCGCTCAATCTCTTCCGGCAGCTCCACAGTGTACTGGGCGTACGTGCGCAGCACCTTCTCCGGGGCATCCTCGAGAAACCGCTCGATGGAACCGACGAAGTTGCGCTGCTCCACCTCGACGCTGTTCAGTATCATCTTCGTCCGCTCGTCATGGTCCGCCTCGCGGAGCTCGTCGAGAATGTCCCGAATGCGGGTGAGATACTGGACGCTGTGTTCGATCACCTCGCGTCCGCTGGTGTAGGTGTACCGTTTGTGCTGGGTCATCGGCTGGACGCTCCTCAGAAGAACTCGGGCACGTGGCTCTCGATCTTGTCGGCCGGAAGGGTGGTCAGCTCCTTGTCGATGGTGAGCGCCACCAGATTCGCCGCCGGCTCGCTCAGATGGCTGCGGAGCTGGCCGAGGAATCGCGGCGGGGCGATCAGCACCAGTCGCTCGAGCTCACCGGCGTTCCGCCCTTCCTCCAGCCTGTCGGCAAGCCGCTTGGCAAAGATCGCCATCTCGTGATCCTTGGTCGCATTCTTGTTGCCCATAACGTGACGGCCAGCGCCCGCCGAATCGAAGGTACGGCCGCCGCGGTCGCTGACCAGATCGCCCTCGTGAAGGCGATGTTCGGGGGAAAGCAACGTGTCGAACTCTTCGAGCTTGCGATTCTTGTGCCGGTTGAACAACCGAGCTCTCGTCCCGTCGGCGACGATGACCCAGGTATTACCCATGAAGCCCCCTTCTGTGAGCGGTTACGTTCCTCACGCATTCTGTCCGCCATCACTGACCAAGTAAAACCCGAACGGTTGCGGCAACTCGTGCCGCCACGGGCGGGCTACCAGTTGAAGTGAACGCGGGCCCAGTTGCCTTTCGCGTGGAAGTCCTGCCACGCTCGCCGGCGGGCGCACAGCTCGTCGCGTTCCTCCGACAGCCATCTGGCAATGAGCTCACGCTCCGCCTGGGTCTCGGCCTGGTTCAGCAGTTTTTCTTTGATCGTGCTCATGTCTCTCTCCCTGGCTGACGGCGTGTGACGGTTGTTCACGACGTCGCGCACACCGGCCCGCGGGAGGCTCGAGGATTTTTCACACGTCCACAGCCTTTCACGAAACGTGCCGGCGGGGTGTCTCGAGGCGACGATTCCCCATGCGCGACGGCTCCACTGCTCCACCCGGTCGCCCCACCCTGATATGCTCGGCCCGAGCGATTCCGACGGGAGAGGCGTGTGGATTCGGTGACCATCGTGGTGCTGGGGCTGGTGGCCATGGCCTTCGGCTGGTTCGTCTATTCGAAGTTCATCGCCGACCGCATCTTCCGCCTCGATCCCGATTTCGTGACGCCGGCGCACGAGTTGCGCGACGGCACCGACTACGTGCCCACCAACCGCTACGTGCTGTGGGGTCACCACTTCACCTCCGTGGCCGGCGCCGCGCCCATCGTGGGGCCCGCCATCGCCGTCTACTGGGGCTGGCTGCCGGCGGTGCTGTGGGTGGTGCTCGGCACCATCTTCTTCGCCGGCGTGCACGATTTCGGCGCGCTGTGGGCCAGCAACCGGCACAAGGGCCGCTCCATGGGCGCGCTGTCGGAATCAGTGGTGGGCCGCCGCAGCCGGGCGCTGTACATGGTGGTGGTGTTCCTGGTGCTGCTGATGGTGAACTCGGTGTTCGGTGTCATCATCGCCCGGGCTTTCGTCAGCACGCCGTCGTCCGTGTTTCCGGCCTGGGCCGCCATCGCCGTCGCGCTGGTGATCGGCCAGCTCGTGCATCGGCGTTTCAACCTGGTCGTCCTCGGCCTCGGCGGCGTCGCGGTGCTCTACTGGAGCATCTACGCCGGCGCCGGCATGCCGCTGGCCCTGCCCACGCATCTGCTCGGCCTCGGGCCCGAAGCCAACTGGATCGTCATCCTGTTCATCTATGCCGCCATCGCGTCCATGCTGCCGGTCTGGATGCTGCTTCAGCCCCGTGACTTCATCAACGGCATGCAGCTGCTGGTGGGGCTCGCGCTGCTGTACGGGGCGGTGTTCCTCGTGCTGCCCGACATCTCGGCGCCCGCCTTCAACAGCGAAGTGAGTGCCAGCGCGCCGTCCATCATTCCGCTGCTGTTCGTCACCATCGCCTGCGGCGCGGTGTCCGGCTTCCACGGAATCGTCGCCTCGGGCACGAGCTCCAAGCAGCTCGACAAGGAAACGGACGCCCGCTTCGTCGGCTACCTGGGCGCCGTGGGCGAAGGCACGCTGGCGCTGGTCACCATCGTCACGGTCAGCGGCGCGGCGCTGGCGGCGAGCCCCGCAGCGTGGCACAAGATCTACGACGAGTTCGGCTCTGCGGGCGCGGGCGCCTTCATCAACGGCGGCGCGAATCTCATCTCGCAGGGCTGGGGGATCAGCACCGGCGTGGCCCAGGCACTGCTCGCCACCATGGTGGTGCTGTTCGCCGGCACGACCATGGACTCCGGCGTGCGCCTGCAGCGCTACATCATTCAGGAGTGGGGCATCATCTATCGCCTGCCGCTGCTCGACAACGGCGTCGTCGCCACCCTGCTGGCGGTGGGCACATGCCTGCTGCTGGCCTTCGGCGCCGGCGGCATATCAGGCGCCGGCGGCATGATCATCTGGCCGCTGTTCGGTTCCACCAACCAGATACTCGCCGGCATGACCTTGCTGGTGATCAGCGTCATGCTCATCAAGCTCGGGCGCCCGGCCTGGTACACGCTGGCGCCCATGCTGTTCGTGTTCACCATGTCGTTCCTGGCAGCCTGCGTGACCCTGGTGCAGTTCTACCAGGCTGGCAACTACCTGCTGGTGGCGCTGGACGTGGTCGTGCTGGCCACCAGCCTGATGGTGATGCTGGAAGCGGCCGCGGCCATCGTCGCCTACCGGCGGGGTGAGGGAAAGGTCGTCGAGACGTCGACCGGGGGGTGAAGCCTCGTGGCGGCAGGGGGTGAGTGCAAAGAATCGCGGCCGGGAGGCCGCTCCCACTGAGTCACTGGCAGCTTCCGCTGAGCCACTGGCCGCTCCCACCGATCAACTGCCGCGGTCCTTCAGAATCTCCCGCGCCGCGTTGTGGCCGGGGATGCCGGTGACACCACCGCCGGGATGGGTGCCGGAGCCGCAGAGGTACAGGTCGCGGATGGGCGTGCGATAGTCGGCGTATCCCATCACAGGCCGGTTGCTCCAGAGCTGATCCAGGGTCAGCGCGCCGTGGAATATGTCGCCGCCGGTGAGGCCGAATTTGCGTTCGAGGTCCAGCGGTGAATGGATCTGCCGGGCGATGACCGCATCCCGGAAGTTCGGCGCGAATGCGGTCACGGCGTCGATGATGGCGTCGGCGGCGCGCTCCCGCTGGTCGTCCCAGCTGGCGCCGTGCGGCAGCTCGGGCGCGAAGTGCTGGCAGAACAGGCTGGCCACGTGCTTGCCCGGCGGCGCGAGCGAGTCGTCCACGGTCGATGGGATCAGCATCTCCACCACCGGGCGTCGGGAGAAGCCGTCCTCGCACGCGTCCAGATACGCCCGCTCCAGATAGTCCATGGTGGGGCCGATGATGACGCCGGCCTGATGGTGCAGGGCCGGAGAGGTACCCGGCCGGCAGGTGAAGCTCGGCAGCTCGTCGAGCGCCACGTTCATGCGAAACGACGCCGACACGGTCTTGAAGCCGCGCATGCGGCGCAGGAACTCGTCGCTCAGATGCTCTGGCCGCACCAGCTCGAGGAACAGCCGCTTGGGGCCGACGTTGGCGGCCACCCGCCGGCCCGACAGCACGTCGCCGCCGGTCAGCCGCACGCCGCGCACCCGCCCATCCTCCACCACCACCTCGGCCACCTCCGCGTCGGTGACGATCTCCACGCCCAGGGACTCGGCTTCGGCGGCCATGGCCCCAGTGATGGCGCCCATGCCGCCGAGGGCGTGACCCCAGGCACCGTCGACGCCATTGACCTGACCGAACACGTGATGCAGCAGCACGTACGCCGAGCCCGGGGTGGAGGGAGCAGCGAAATTGCCCACCAGGGCGTCGAACGCGAATGCAGCCTTCACGTGATCGTTCTCGAACCAGGCGCCGAGCACCTGGGCAGCGGACTTGGTGAACATGTCCACCACGTCCCGGCGCTGGGTCATCGACAGGCGCTTCGCCCGCCGCGCGGTGCCGCCCGCCCGCACCAGGTCGAGCAGACCGCCGCCGACGTTGGGCGGTGTGCGCAACAGCTCCTCGCGCAGAAAGCTCACCACGCCATCGAGCATGTCGAGGTAACCCGGCAGCGCCTCGGCGTCCGCGGCGGAGAGCCGGGCGAATTCGGCCTGGGTGGCGGCGCGGTCCCGGTGAAACGACAATGACTCACTGTCCGAGAGGGGGAAGAAGTTCGACTGCGGGCGCAGGACGATCTCCAGACCGTGATCCTTCAGATGCAGGTCGCCGATCACCTTGGGATGCAGCAGGCTCACGGTGTAGCTCGCGACGGAGTTGCGGAAGCCCGGATGGAATTCCTCGGTCACCGCCGCGCCCCCGACCACGCCGCGCCGCTCCAGCACCAGTACCCGCAGGCCCGCTTTGGCCAGGTAACAGGCGCACACCAGACCGTTGTGGCCGCCACCGACCACGATCACGTCGTGCTCCGCAGAACCGCGCGCTGCCGCGCTCACTGCATTGTCTCCATCGTGTCCCATCCCTTGGTTTTCGAGTATTGTCCTGGTTCGTCCAGGGATTTCCAGGAGATCTGCATGCGCCTGACAGGCAAGGTGGCCGTCATCACCGGTGGCGCCAGCGGGATGGGCAAGGCCACGGCGCTGCGCTTTCTCGGCGAAGGCGCCCGTGTCGTCATCGCCGACTACAACGCGGCCAACGGCGCGCTGGCGCTGGAAGAAGCCCGCGAGGCCGGCCACGGCGACGCGGTGGACTTCGTGCGCGCGGACGTGGCCCGGGAAGCGGACGTCGCCCACATGCTGGGCCGCGCCATGGAGCATTTCGGGCGTCTGGATATCGTCTTCAACAACGCCGGCGTCGGCGGTGCCATCGGTCCTCTCACTGAGACCAGCGTCGACGACTGGGACTACACCATGGACGTGCTGGCCAAGGGCGTGTTCCTCGGCATCAAGCACGCCGCCCGCCTGATGCGCGCTCAAGGAGACGGTGGCGCCATCATCAACACGGCCTCCATCGCCGCGCTCTCGGGCGATGGCGGACCTTTGGTGTACTCGGCGGCCAAGGCCGCCGTGCTGAGCCTGACCCGCTCTGCCGCCGTGGAGCTGGCCCGCGACCGCATCCGGGTTAACGCCATCTGCCCCGGGTTCATCGCCACACCGCTGGCGGAGGGCGGACGTCCGGAACAGACCCGGGAACGCTTTGCCACCGCTCAGCCGTGGCCCGACTATGGCCGTGGCGAGCATATCGCCGGCGCCGCTCTGTTCCTGGCGAGCAGCGACGCCGAGTTCGTCACCGGCGAGCACCTGGTGGTGGACGGCGGGCTGACGGCGGCTGGGCCGGAGCTGTCGAAGAAGTTTCCGCGCGCCTCGGCGCGGGATGCTCGCGTCAGCGGCATCACCCGCGGCAGCACGGGCGAGGCGCCGAAACTGAGGAATCTGTAGCGGGGGCGGCTGCGCGGACGCCCGGGTGCGGCCATCGCAGGCACTCGAACGGCGCCGACGAACGGCGGCAATCGACAGACCAACGAGAGTGCCGGCTCAATCTACCGAGAGCTGGCTGGCTGTGCCTGCAACGGTCTGCACCGGGGTCCCCTCGGGCCAACGACGCAGGATCCACCACTCCGCCACGACCAGGTTCGGTACCCAGGACAGCCACGCCACCGTCAGATAGGCGTCGTCGAAGGTCAAGCCGGCGATACCGACCAGAAGGCCCAGATACACCCGAAGCGTGACGGCGGCGAACGTCATGGCGAAGCTTCGCACCATCCAGCGGCGGTGCTCGGCGATCGCGCCCCGGCGGATCGCCAGATAGGCGCGCGCGCCGGCATACAACCACAGCACGGCCAGCAATGAGAACGCGACATGGGTCGGCGGCCCGCCATGGGACACTGGGGCGATTCCCAGCCCGCCCATGCCGCCGGCGAGCACCGCGGCCAAGTAAACCCGGCCCGTCCAGCGGTGCAGGACCGGCCACCCCTGCCGTAGCCGAGCGCTGAACTGGAATCCGCCGATCAGCAGCGCTGTACCGGCGCCGAGAAAGTGCGCGTAGGCGAACCAGGGGAGCGCGGTCAGCCTCTGATGAAACTCTGGATTGAGGCTTGGGGAAAAGGAAAACAGCAGCCCGTACACGGCGATGGGCAACGACAGCAGGATCAGCACGATCGTCATTCCGCTGCCGCGCCATGATCCCGGCATGACCGCGTGCACCGGCCTACCCACGGAGTTGTTCATTCGTCCTCGTCCACGAAATCCAAGGTCGGGGTCACGCTGCTGACCAGCGCCCCCGTGACGTCGCGCGCGCGCCGCACCGCCCCTTCGCCGAACCGTTCCCTCACTGCGTCCAGGGCCACCTCCAGCCGGCGCTGTCGCTCGCCGCTCCGGAACAGATCGAGCTGCGTCGGCTCCGCCGCGCTTTCCAGATCGAACGCGGCCAGGCCCACCAGACGGAACGGGCCCGGATGTGGAAACCCGTCGAGCAGCGATACGGCGGCGCCGAGAAGGTCGCCGCCGGCGTCCGTGGGGAGGATGCGGCGCTGCCGGGAGAGCAACTGGAAATCGCTGGTCTTCAAGCGAAGTCGCGCGCCGTGCGCCAGGTAGTGTTTGCGCCGAAGCCGCCGGCCCAGATGATCCGCGGCGCGGGCGAGGTGCCGAACGATCTCTGCGCGGTCGCTGACGTCCCGATTCAAGGTACGGTCCGACCCCATGCTCCGGGCGCTGCGCCGGCGCGCGACCGGGCGCGGGTCCTGGCCCAGGGCCAAGGCGCGGAAGTGGGCCCCGACGTTACCGAGGTGCCTGGCCAGTACATCCGGGTCTGCATCGGCGAGATCGCCGATGCGCTGGAAGCCGGCTGCGCGCAGCCGATCCTCGGTCACCGGCCCGGCGCCCCACAGCCGGGACACCGGCAGGGGCGCGAGCCATCGCGCGGCCGCCTCCGGCGCCACCACCTGGATGCCGTTGGGCTTCGCCAGGCCGCTTGCTACCTTGGCCACGTACTTCGTTCCGGAAATGCCCACCGACGCCGGCAGCCCCGTGGCTTCGCGGATCGCCGCCCGAATGCGCTCCGCCATGGCTCGCGGCGGGCCGAACAGGTGCTCGGCTCCGCTCATGTCGACGAACGCTTCGTCCAGGCTGATGGCTTCCACCCGGGGCGAGAAGTCGGCGAGCGTGGCCATGAGCTGGCGCGACACCGCCTCGTAGCGGTCGAAGCGCGGCGGCACCACCACAGCACCGGGGCAAAGCCGGAGCGCTCTGGCCATGGGCATGGCGCTGCCGACCCCATACGGACGGGCTTCGTAGCTGGCGGTGAGGACCACGCCGCGGCCGCTGCGCGGTCCGACCAGCACGGGGCGCCCCCGCAGTGCCGGTTCGTCGAGCTGCTCCACCGCGGCATAGAACGCATCCATGTCGGCATGGGCGACGATGGTGGGCCAGGTTCGCTGCAGCACTACCGGACGCCGTGATCTTGGACGTCCATACAGTATACGACTGCTCGTGCTGCGGGAAGGACAGGCGCACCGCTGGGCCACCGACGTCTTCCCCGTCATCGAGCAGCGGATGGGGCCCGTGACCACGCTGATCTACAACGCCGGGAGCGGCGCCTTCGGCAGCATCGATGACATCAACGAGGACGACTTCGAGCGAGCGTGGCGGGTGAACGCCTTGGGGCTGTTCGCCGCTTCCCGTCAGGTCATCCCGCAGATGCGGCGGAACGGCGGCGGCAACATCGTCGTCATCGGCGCCACCGCGTCGGTGAAGCACTCCGCCCGGTTCGCCGGCTTCACCGCTGCGAAGTCCGCCCAGCGCGCGCTCGCGCAATCCATGGCTCGCCACTTGGGACCAGAGCACATTCACGTGAGCTACATCGTCATCGACGGCGTGGTGGACCTGCCACCTACCCGCGAGACCATGCCGAACAAGCCGGACGAGTTCTTCGTCTCAGCCGATGCGGTCGCTGCCACGGCGCTCGGTCTGGTAGCGCAGGATCCTTCCGCGTGGACATTCGAGCAGCAGGTCCGGCCGTTCTGCGAGAGCTGGTAATGCGCCACCGAACGGATCGGCAGGATGTGCAGATCCGCGGGCGATCAGTCGGCGATCCGCGACAGACCCGAACCCTCACTCCCCGCGCGGCCGCCGCACACGCCCGTACTCGACAACGATGCACGGGCGCGTCGACCGGGTAAATTTTGCCGGCCAGCGGGAAGCGCATCGGCGCCGGGTCGATTGCTATCGGCGCTTCTCACCTTGGTTTTCTGGGGTTCTTTCTGGCACCGCTTTTGCAGACCATTGGAATCCAGACGAGGAGCAATAAATGAGGGTGGGAATCATTGGCGCCGGCGGTGCCGCCCAACACCTGCACCTGCCGGTGCTCGGCAATTTGCCCGAGGTGGATGTCCGGTGGATTTGCGACACTGACCAATCCAGGGCCCGGAGCCTGGCCAAGCTGTTCTCGATCGATCACCACTACAGCAGCCTCGACGAGTGCGACGAGGTGGACGCCGTACTGGTGGCGATTCCGGTAGGCAGTCGCGCCGAGGTGCTGCACACCGTCTTCGGGCGAGGCTGGCATGCGCTGTGCGAAAAGCCGGTCGCCGCAACGGTGAGCGAGCTCGATCGCTATGTGGCCGAAGCCCGGGACAAGCACGTCCAGGTCGGCGCCGGGCTGATGCGTCGCTTCGCAGCGACGACGGTCTCGGCGAGGTCGCTGGTGGCGTCGGGCTGCTTCGGTTCGGTGAGGAAGGCCTGGGCGAGCGAAGGCAACCGCATGAAGCGGACGGGGCACGGCAGCGGCTGGTACATGACCGATCAGCGCTCGGTGGGCGGTGGTGCCTTCATGGAGACCGGGGCACATCTGGTCGACCAACTCTGCAGCATCCTCGGCGCGACGGATTTCGACCTTCAGCAGAGCCTGCAGATGAAATACCAGGGGCTGGATTTCCAAACCAGAGCGATCGGCGAGATCACCACCGGCCAGGGTGAACGGTGCCCGTGCATGTTCGAGATTTCCCGCCTGGACGATCTGTGCGACGGCGTGTTCATTCAGTTCGATCACTGCATCCTGCGCTGCGAGACAAACTGCGCCGGACGTCTTCAACTGCTGGACAGCGAAGGATCCCACCGCACTGACCTGACAACCGGTGCGACGTCGGAGAGTTTCGCGTTCTATCAGGAGTGGAAGGAATTCCTCAAGCAGTGCGCCTCGGGAACACCCGGCGGCGTCTCCGCAGAAAGCGCGCGTCTGTCAGTGAAGATCATCGAAGATTGTTATCGGGACGCGGAAGTCACTTCCATCGGTTCCACTGGGAGACCCTGAACATGCCCGAGAGGAGAATTGCCATAACCGGTGCGGCGGGCCAGATCGGCTCGACCCTCGCTCAGCGCCTGCTGCAACGCGACGACCTCTGGCCGGTCGCAATCGTCCGCAACCCCATTGGCGCCGGATTGGTCGAGTACCTGGCGCCGGGGTGCGAGGTGCGGATCGGCTCCATCACCGAACCCGACTCGGCCGCCAGCCTGCTCGAGGACTGCGACGCGGTCGTTCACTGTGCGTTGGCCACCGTGAGCCGTAAAGCCCAGGCTTCACGAGCACTGAACCGCGCCATGGTGGAGAACATCGGCCGGGTCCGCAGCCTGCAGACGGCCGTTTTTCTCAGCACCGTGTCGGTCTATGGTGGCACCTACGCGAAAGACCGACTGCGGGCCGGAACGTTCGAACGGCCCCGGCCGGACAACGAGTACGGCCGCGCGAAGCTGGACCTGGAGCGTCTGGTCAAGGCGGCGTGGACGGACAAGCGCTGGTTCGTGCTCCGCGTCGGCCACGTCATCGGCGCCAGCTTCGATCACACGCGCTCGATCGTCGATCTCGCGGCAAACCCGCACTTCAAGCTGCCGTTCGACGGCGCCCTGGCCTCGAACACCGTTCACGGCGAGTCTCTTGCCGCGCAGATTCTTCCGCTGCTGACCCACCCCGTCGAGTCCGACACGTACAACGCGGTAGATGAGGGGCGGACCTGGCGTGACGTGTTCGACTGGCACACCGGCACGCTCGAGCTTCCCAGGGTCGAAGGGCTGTCGGAGACCCAGTCGAAGAACTGGCGCCGCGAGTTCGCCAGAAGCTCGGTTCCCCGCGACGTCGTCAGGTGGACCGGCTCGGTGGGCGTGCTCGACCTCGTTCGCTTCCCGGCAGTGCAGCAGGCGCTCACCCAAGCCGTACGGAGGGTTCCCGAGAACCGGATCGACGAGTTGGCGACGTTGTACAAGAAACGGTTCGTCAAGGGTCAGATCGATTCCGCGACGGCCGTGGAGAAGCCGGAAATCACCCCGTTGCTGGTCTCCGACGCCGTCCCCGGCCCGACGCTGGCGGCGGCGGTAGGGGATCGCCTGGAGCCGCCATCGGACGATCGGCTGCGGCAGGCGCTCTCGAGCTGGGCGGATCGGGCCCGGCGCCCGACGTGGCTGCCGGAGCACAGCCGGCTTTCCACCGCGGACCGAACGGATCTGGACGAACAGCCGCGCCGCGGTGCGGAATCGCTCTAGCCGCGCGGTAGCGCGTCGTCCGGAACCTTCAGCCGTGGTGGCCGCTCAGTCGGAGGGTTCATTCCGGGCGAGCGCTCATCGATCTCACTCCACCAGATCTCAACGCACCCCGGACAGGCTGACCTGAAGCCCCTCGGCATCGCCGCGCACTTGCTTCATGGACGCGCCGTGCCAATGGGCGATGGTGGGCGCGCTCGTGCTCGCCCGCGCGGTCGATGACGAGTCGCTATCGCGGCGCATCCTCCACACGGTGGCCGACGATCTGAAAGTCACCACCGGCAAGTGACAGCCCCTGCCCTCTGCGCGTCAGGACAGCGCCAGTCCCACGAAGCCCGCATCCGCCACCGACTCGCAGTGCCGGCGGTACTCGCGGGCGCCGGCGGCGTAGATGGTCACCCGGCGCGGTTTGCCAGGGATACTGGCGCCGAAGAACCAGGAATCTGTCATCTCCGCGAGCACGGAGGCGTCCGCCACGTCGTAGACATGCCGGGTCCATTCCTCCTCGGCGGCGGAGGTCGGCTCGACGCGGGTCGCGCCTTGCACCTGCATTCGCTCGACACAGCGGGCGATCCAGTCGACGTTCTGCTCGATGCAGCGCCCGGCGTTGCACAGCGCCGCTGCGTTGTGTGGGCCGTTGACGATGAACAGGTTGGGAAAGCCGCCGACGAGCAGGCCCAGGAACGTCTTCGGCCCGTCCTGCCACTTGTCTGCCAGGGATCTGCCATTGGTGCCGCGGATGTCGATGCGGATAAGCGAGCCGGTGCCGGCGTCGAAGCCGGTCGCGTAGACGATGACGTCGAGTGAGTGCTCCTCGCCGGTGGTGCGGATACCGGCAGGCGTGATCCGCTCGATGGGCGTCTCGCGAAGATCCACCAAGCGGACGTTGGCGCGGTTGTAGGCTTCGTAGTAGCCATTCTCCAGTGGCACCCGCTTGGCGCCGAACGGGTGGTCGGGCAGCAGCAACCTGGCCGTGTCGGGATTGTCGACGCGAGCCCGGATCTTGCCGCGCAGGAACGCGGCGGCGTGGGCGTTGACTTCCATGTTCATCATCAGATCGGCGAAGTTGGAAAACCAGAAGGCGAAACCCGGCTGCTGCCAAAGCGCCTCGAACTTGGCCTCACGCTCGGCTGCGGAGACGCTGAGACCGGACCTCGGATCGAAGCTGTGAACGAACCCGCCGTAGGATTCCCGGCACGCTGCCAGGATGCGCTGCCAGTCCCGGCGGATGCGATGGCGGTCGGCGTCGCTCAGCGGCCGGTTGCGCTGGGGGATACAGTAGGTGGGCGTGCGCTGAAATACGCTGAGGTGCAGAACCGTGTCGGCGATGGACTGGATCACCTGAACGCCCGAGGCGCCGGTGCCGACCACGCCGACCCGGCGGCCGCAGAGGTCGATGGTCGACGGCCATCGGGCGGTGTGGAAGGCCTCCCCCGCAAAGTCGCTCATGCCCGGGTAGTCGGGGATCTGTGGCGTGGACAGCGTGCCCGCGGCGGCGATCAGGTAGCGTGCGGCCACGCGCTCGCCGGCCTCGGTGGTAATCCGCCAGCGGCCGTCCCGAGCGTCGTACGTGGCGGCGACCACGCGGGTATCGAAGCGTATGTGCCGGCGCAAGCCGAAGCGGTCCACCACGTGGCGCAGGTAGCGGAAGATCTCCGGTTGGGCCGCGAACTCTTCCTGCCAGTCCCAGTCCCGAACGAGCTGCTCCGAGAACGCGTAGCCGTACGTATAGGCCTCGGAGTCCATCCTGGCGCCCGGGTACGTGTTCCAGTGCCAGACGCCGCCGACGTCCGTGCCGCTCTCGTAGGCGCGCACCGCGAGTCCCATCCGGACGAATCGTTCCAGCGCGCAGATGCCCGACAGGCCGGCGCCGATGATCACTGCATCCAGAACGTCCACCCGTTCGGCCGTGGTCGGAGCGCCGGCGGTCGCCGGTGCGCTCGCGCCGGAGCCGGACGGGGGTACCTTGGACACGCGTACCGCGACCTCCGATTCGAACAGCGGAGGCGGCTCCGGGTCGAGCTCGGCGCATCGCCACACGTCCTCCGCCGCGATGCCCGCCGACCGCAGGCGCTCATTCACGGCGCGGTGGTCAGGTCCCTCCGCGACCCAGACCAGCCGGCCGCCGTTCGTGGACAGGAACGTGCGGACAGCGACCGCTCCCGCCTGCTCGAGTGCCGCGACGGCCGCGCTAGTGAATGCCGAGACATCATCGGAAGCGACGGAGTCGAGAGGCAACTCGACCACGAGGCGGTGGTCGACGTCGCCCACAGCCTCGCGCTGGGGCGCATCCGTCACCTCGACTGCCCACACCGCCGCGCCCGCCGAACCCTGCTGGCGGAGCACCAACCGCACCGACTCCGCGTCCGCCGCCTGGTACCAGCAGAGCATGCGCTGCCCGTCGGCGGCCACCCAGCTCTTCAGCCAGCGCACGTGGTGCAGCTCCAGACAGGCGTGAATCGCCAGCCGCTGCAATCCGTGGTGATCGAGCGGCGCCGCCAGAGGCAGGATCGAGATGAAGTCGCCCATCGGGTACGGAGAATGGCGGACCGGCGACGAAATGTTGAACCAGCCGCCGGGCCCAGGCAAGCGCATCACTCGAAGAAGCGGAGATCGCTGAGCCGAGGTCGCCGCCGTTTCCTTTGTCCTGCACAAGGCAGACAATGACTGCCCCTGCGCTGAGGATCACAGGCGATGCTCAGAACGATGCTTGGTTTGACACTGCTCGCGAGTTCTTTCGCGGTAATGGCCGAAGATGCCCACGGGGTCTGGAAAACTGAAGCCGGCGATTCCGGAGGGTACCTGGAGGTAACCATCGGCCCCTGCGGGTCCGATCCCAAATTGACCTGCGGGATCATCTCCAACGCCTTCAGCAAGGAAGGCCCGGATTCCCAGTACAAGAACCTGGGAAAGCTGATGATCAGCGACATGAAGCCACGTGATGATAGCTCGTATGCCGGCGGTACGATCTGGGACCCGGAAAAGGACAAGACCTACAAGTCGAAAATGTCGGTCAAGGGTGACCAGCTCCATGTCTCGGGCTGCATCGCCTTTTTCTGCACCGGCCAGGACTGGACGCGCGTGCAGTAGACGCCGGCAGGCCGTCCTTAGTCGACCAGATCCCAGTACGGCCGATCGCGAAACCGGTCGACCAACAGGTCAACAAACAGGCGGACCTTGGCGGACAGGTGGCGATGGCGCGGGTACAAGGCGCACAACATGACCTGCGGAGGCTGGTAGTCGGGGAGGATCGTCCTCAGCTGCCCCAGCTGCAGCGCTTCACCGACCACGAATGTCGGCAACAGCACGACACCCTGATCGTTGACTGCTGCGTCCTTCAACACCTCGCCGTTGTTGGACCACATGACACATCCGATCGACACCGAACGGTCGCCGTCGGGGCCTCGGAGGCGCCAGTGGATGCCGGAAGCCTGGTAGCCGTAATGCAGGCAGCGATGGTGGCGCAGGTCGTTGGGGTGAAGCGGTTCACCCCGTGCCTCGAGATAGGCAGGTGAGGCACACACCACGCGTCTGACGGGGGCGATCTCCCGGGTCATGAGGCTGGTCGAAACCTGCGGCTCGCCCGCCCGGACGGTAACGTCGAAGCCTTCTTCGAGCGGATCGACGAATCGGTCGTTGAGCATCAGCTCGACGTGGACGTCCGGGTATCTCGACATGTAATCGGCAACGGCGTGAGAGAGGTGCAGGGTCCCAAACGACATGGGTGCATTGACCCGCAGGTGGCCGGTCGGCGCGTCTTGAAGCTCCGCTACCGCGCCGATCGCCTCGTCGAGCTCGCTGAGTATCTGCCGGCAGCGATCGTAGAAGGCCATGCCGGTTTCGGTCGGCGTCACCTGCCGCGTGCTGCGGCGAAGCAGCTGGGTACCCAGCTCGTTCTCGAGCTGGATGACGTGTCGGTTCACCACGGATCGCGACAGCCCCATGTCCCGGGCCGCGGCTGCGAACCCGCCGGCCTCCACCACCCGGACGAACGCCCGTATACCGTCCAAGGTGCCCATGCCCGTCGTCCCATTGTCGCTGAATCGGCGACAGTATGTCGCCGGTTGAAGTTATTGTCTCGGCATTGAGCAGCCCATACCGTGATGGTCACTTCAATTTCATGCCCCTCAGGAGAGTGACATGCGGTCGATCCGACGAGCTGGAGAACGAGGCGTGGCCAACCTGGGCTGGCTCGACAGCCGCCACACCTTTTCATTTGGGAGCTACTACGACCCGGAGTTCATGGGGTTCGGTCCGTTGCGCGTGATCAACGAAGACCGGGTGCAACCGGGCCGAGGGTTCGATACCCACGGTCATCGAAACATGGAGATCATCTCCTACGTGCTCGACGGCGCGCTGGCGCACAAGGACAGCCTGGGAACGGGCTCGGTCATCCGGCCTGGCGACGTCCAGCGGATGTCGGCCGGTACCGGCGTCCGTCACAGCGAGTTCAACGACTCCAGAACGGCAAGCGTGCACTTCCTGCAGATCTGGATTCTGCCGAAGCGGGACGATCTCGAGCCGGAGTACGAGCAGAAACGGTTCGGCCGCGAGGACAAGCTGGGCCGTCTTCGCCTGATCGCGTCAGGCGATGGCCGGGACGGCTCGGTGAGGTTGCATCAGGACGTTGATCTGTATGCCGCGGTGCTCGGCCAGGCGGAGGCTGTGACCCATGAGCTCCGCCGCCGGCCGCAAAGGATGGCTGCAGGTGGCCAGAGGCAGCGTCGACCTCTCTGGTCAGTCCCTCATCGCGGGGGATGGCATCGCCTTCGAGGGTGCCGAGACGATATCGATCGCCGGAACTTCGGACGCCGAGGTGCTGTTGTTCGATATGACACCATAAATTTCAGATGGATTCGCAGGAGCTCACATCATGCCAACGCTGTACACCATTGCTGAGAGCGAATCAGCCCAAGCAGAGGTCGAACGGAAAACGTATCAGAAGCTGCGTGGCCACTACGACCGGTTGGAGAAGGTTCTATCCGAAAGCGCGGGGGACTGGTATCTGGGGCAACGGAGCATGGCAGACACGTTTCTCTACGTGCTCGAGCGCTGGATCGAGCAGACGCCGCTCTCCATCGACGACTATCCCGCCTTGCGCCGGCACCGGGTGCGCATGGAACAGGACGATGGCGTCCGCAAGGCACTTCAGCGGCAGGGCATGGAGCCCGTAGGATGAGTGCCGCATCGCAGAGCTCGATGAAGCGATAGGCGAAACCGCGCAGGTAGCAGAACGGCTCAGAACGGCACAGCCGCCAGTTGCTCGCCGGTTGCCGCGTCTTTGACGATGACCATCAGCGCGTTGCTGCCGACCCGCCGGCCGAGCATCGCAAGCTCTTCTGCACCGTTGCCATTGGCGTCGGGACAGACCGCGAGATCCTTGGCTGCCCATTGCTTGTCAAAGTACACCACGCCGGCCCCGGCCATGCCGCCGGTCCGGCTGTCCAGGATCTTCGCCTTCTGGTTGTTGCCTGCGACGCCGAGGCGCTGGCCGAACACCACGACCTCGTCGGCGCCATTGCCGTCGACGTCGTGCAGGCGGACCATTCGCTCTGGCGGATACTCGCGGTCGAACCAGAGGTGCTGGAGCTCGTTCCCGCTTTCAGGATCGACGATGACCGCATTGATGTTGCCGGTTTCCTGCGAGATGTAAGGATTCCGAGGACGCACCGGATACAGTCGCAGAACGGCGATCTCTTCCGTGCCGTTGCCGTTCAGGTCCGCGATCCGCGTCTGACGGACCGCGCCCCCGCCGTTGATGAAGACCTCCCGCACTACGTCGCCGGTCGCGGGGTCGCGTAACTCCAACCGGTCTGGGTTGTACCCCAGACGGACGTCCGCGGCCAGCAACGAGAGCACGGGCCCGTCGCCCGCGCCGAGAGCCGGCAAAACGTCCAGATCCAGGGGCAGAAGCCATTGGAGGAACCGCGTCCTGCCCAGGAACTCGCCCGTCAGGCCGTCGTGGAGCTCCACTGCCACCCGCCGGACGGGCAGATCCGGTCTCTCACCGAGGGCCGCCAGCTCAGAACTGCCGTTCCCGTTCCGATCCGGCATGACTTCGAGATCGACGGGTTCGAGACCGCTGCTGAATCGCGCCGCGCTGAGCTGGGCGCCGCTCGCCAGATCCCGCACCTCGCCGGCCGCAGGGCGTTCCGTCAATAACGCCAGCTCCGGTGCGCCATTGCCGTCGCTGTCGGCCATCAGCTCGGAGTCGAACAGCCGCCCCGGCGCGGCCAACGAAAAGCGGTTGATCACGCTGCCATCGAATCGTCTCACGGTGACGTTGCGGCCGTGGACCACCACCAGGTCATCGGCGTCGTCGCCGTCCACCTCGGTCGCGCATCGAAGCTGCAGGCGCGCACCGAGATCGAAGACGTAGACTTGTCCAGTCCTGTCTTGCGTATATCTGATGACAACTGCGGTATCACCGTCGAGGGCGCCCTGGTAGCCGGCCGCGTTCGTGTGCCTACCTCGGTCGGTCGGCAGCAGCGTATCCGACCTTTGCCAGTCCTCGCCGTGGCGGGTGTAGATGTAGTTGGCTCCATATCCACTCGACGTCACCCGGGCGCGACCGTCAGCGACCAGGATACGGCCGCCCTCCATCGCCAGCACGTTGCCACTCTGCCTGGACGGCGGGCCCCAACTGGATCCACTGCGGGAAAAGACGTAAAAGTAAGGTGCACTGTAGTCGCTGATTGCGGCATCGTCCGCGTCGATCGCGACCTTCTGACCGAATCCATCCAGACGGTGACGCTCAGAAGCGACGAGTGTCGCTTGCCGGGTCCAGCTCGCGCCCTCGCCCACGAACACGTGCGCGCGTCCACGATAGTCGTCGCTGTTGGGGGAGCCGACGATCATCGTGCGCCCGTCGAGAGCGACCGAGGTCCCGAAGCCTCCGAGCTCATCGCTTTCCGGCACGAGTCGCGTCTGCTGGCTCCACCTGGAACCGTTGCGGGTGTAGACGTAGACGGCGCCGGTTCTGACGCCGTCCGCATTCGGCGCTCCAGCCGCGCCGACGGCGATGGTGTCCCCATCGATCGCCACCGCATTGCCAAAGAAGGGATCTGCCACTCTGTCGCTGGGAACGAGCTTCGCGACCCGGGACCAATCACCTGCGGTCCGCTGGAACACGTAAGCCGCACCGGGTTTCGCGATCCAGTAGGGTGGCCGTGCTCCGATGACGGCGAAATCGCCGTCGATGTCGAGCGATGCCCCGAACCCCTCGTCCGCCGCCTTGCCGTCACCGCGGAGCCTCGCCCGATCGTCGCCCCCCACCAGCACGTGCACGGTGGTGGCGGTGCTGAGCAGCAACGTGTCTCCCTGCAGCGCCGCGTGGTTGCCATCGAGGGAGCCCCCCACCAACCAGGTACCTGTACCAGGTACCAGTTTGGCCTCCTGGTCGGCCGCCTGTACTGCCGGCGCGGCGCCCATCATGGCCGCGACCACGGCTATCACACACCACAGATCACGCTTCGATGGCGATTTCATGGCGGCACCCGTCAACCACTACGACTGGGCTCAGCAACATGCGCGCGCCGGTGCGCGACCGCGATAAGGGATTACCCAGAGGCGCGCAAGCCCAGTCCAAGGAAGGCGCCGCCGGCCGAGTAGTGCCGCTCGCACCTCCCGGCGCAGGACGCCGAGGTGGTGAGCGTCGGCTGCTCCCGCCCTGGGTGGATCGACGGCATCTTACAAAGCGCTGACCATTGCAAGGGGATCGCGCCGTGTACTTTGATATACGGTCCGGAGGCACGATCAATGAGGTCATCTCCGATGGACGACGTCGCTGCAAACGCGACTCCGCACGTCGGCGGCAGCGGCACGTCGACAGGGGGCCGGCTGCGAAAACAACTCGCGGACTGGGGCGCGGCCAGAACCGCCCGCTGGTATGTCATGCGTGCGCTCGCCAGAGTGGCCGGATTCCACGTGCACTATCTCTCGGTCGATGCCGGTTTCCGCGAGCTGCGTTACCAGACGCCGCCGCGCACCCCGCCCGGCTACGAGACCCGTTTGGTCGACGTCGCCGATCTGCTGCCCTACGTCGACCGGACGCCCGGCTTGAGCGCCGAGTTCGTCCAGCGCGCCGTCGAGCTCGGCTACGAATGCATAGCCAACTTTCACCACGGGGACATCGTCGGTTACTCGTTCAGCTCGCGCACACGTGCGCCGGTGACAGACCAGCTCGACGTGATCGTTCCCACCGGATTCAGGTACGGCTTCAAGGGCTGGACGCATCCCGATCACCGGCGCTTGAAGCTCAGCGAGGTGCGAACGTACGTGCGCTTCACCTTCGGCAACAACCCGCCGGGCGAACGCTCCATCCACTACATCGAGACTCACAACTATCCGTCGCTGCTGCACCGCTACCGGCATCCGCGCGAGCGGCGCATACGCATTGGTTACGTCGGGTGGATCACCCTGTTCGGTCGGCAGATCCCGTTCAACTCGCGGGGGGCGAAGTGGCTGGGCGCTGTGTTCCTGCGTCGGGACGACACCCGGGTCAGACTCTACGCCAGTTAGCGTTAGCGCTACTCGACGCAGGAAGTAACGATCTGATGGCTCACACTGATCCCGACATGGCACGCGCATATCAGCGGGCCATCTTCTCACGCACCTGACAAACCAAACGCAAGCACTTGAATTTAAACGGATTCTGGAGCGGGAAACGAGACTCGAACTCGCGACCCCAACCTTGGCAAGGTTGTGCTCTACCAACTGAGCTATTCCCGCCCGGGCTGCGTATTCTGCCTCAAACACTCAGGAATACAAGCCTCGGTGCGGCCGCCGCGGGCTCGAGGCGACCGGCCGCCGATCACCGCCCAATGCGAAACAGCGGGCGGGTCCAGACTGACTGCATGAGCGGGTCGAGCAGCCGGTAGAGGCGGCCGGAAACCCGTATCGGTCGCCCCCGTTCCACGGCTTGGATGCCGTCGCGCACCACCACCTCGGCGTCGTACCAGAGGAAGCCCGGAGACCTTCGCTTCATCTCGGCGAGCTCCGGCGTCCCATGAAAATCGGTGTGCGTGAAACCGGGGCACAGGGCGCAGACTTGAACGCCCGTGCCGCGAAGAGTCGCGGAGAGCCCCTCCGAGAGGGCAACCACGTACGCCTTGGCCGGCCCGTATGTGGTATCGCCCGAACGAGCGACTCGCCCCGCTACGGACGCGACGTTGACGACGCGGCCGAAGCCGCGCTCGCGCATGCCCGGGATGAAGCGATGGCACATGTGGGCCACCGACACCATCATCAGCTCCAGATAGCGGCGCTGGGCATCCCAGTCGCGATCCTCCAGAAGGTCGGGGCCTGCCGAACCTGCGTTGTTGACGAGGAAGTCGACGGGCCTGCCATCCAGTGCCCGCTCGATGGTCTCGGGAGCGTCCGGCTCCGACAGGTCCGCGGCGATCACCGTCGACGTCGACGCGGGCCTGGTCCCGTAGCTTCGAGGCAAGGTCGTCCAGCCGCTCCCGCCGCCGGGCCACCAGCACCAGCTCATAGCGCCGAGCGGCAAGCTGACGAGCGAACTCCGCTCCCAGCCCGGCAGAGGCGCCGGTGATCAATGCGGTCTTCAGCAGGGTCTTCACCGGGTTTCCTCGTTCCGCGCTATCGACGCCGCTCACTTGCGCCGGCCCGGTCCGTAAGCGCGCTCGGCAACCTCTGCGGAGACCAGGCCCGCCTCCAGGTCGGACTGAATGCGCTCGAGCTCACGTCGCGCGACGTCGCCCATCCCGCCGCCGCCCGGCGTTTCCATCACCAGAGTGGTGCCCGCGGGAACGACGTCCCGCCCCTTCCCCTTCAGCGCGGTCTCGCGGCCGTCCGCGGCGCGAACGTAAACTCGTCCGGGTGCGCCGTCGCCACCGCCGCGACGTCCTCGGGCGGCGTGGACGATCCGGTCGAACATCTTCGACACCACGAACGCGTCGCCATCCCGGTGCGCGACCTCGACGACCTGACCGAAACCGCCCCGGTACTCGCCGGTGCCAGCGGAATCAACCCGGTATTCCCGGCGCCAGATCACCAGCGGCGTCGTTACTTCGTTCACCTCGGTGGGCGTGGTGCGCACGCCAGAGGGAAACGCGGTCGTGGACAAGCCATCCTTTCCCGGGCGCGCCCCGGTACCACCGTTGTATATCGGGTTGGTCACGAACGATCGCGTCCGGGAGGACGCTCCCACAGCACCGTGGGTATTGCGAAACACCGGATTCCAGATGCAGGATGCGCCTTCCGCCGGCACCTGCCCCGGCAGCACCTGATCGAGGCAGCCGAGGATCACGTCCGGCAGCATCTGGCCGATGGCATGGCGCGCCGACACCGCCCTGGGCGGCCGGGCGTTCAGGATCGAGCCTTCGGGCGCCGTCACACGCACCGTGCGGAGGGACCCGGCGTTGTTGGGCACGTCGTTGCCCACCACACAACGCACGCCGAACGACGCGTAGGCCTGGGTGTACGGCAACGGCACGTTGATGCCGAAGGACGACTCCGCCGAGGTGCCGGCGAAGTCCACGTGGATGCCTTGGGGGGCGATGGCGACCCGGCAGACCAGATCCACCGGCTCGTCGTAGCCGTCGATTCGCATGTGATTGCGGTATTCGCCGGCCGGCAGGGTGGCGATCTCGTCGAGCACGGCCCGTTCCGAAAGCGCCAGGATCTCTGCCCCCGCGTCTTCGAGCCCGTCCAGCCCGAAGTCGGTCAGCATCTGCAGGAGCTGTGCTGCGCCGGTGTCGTTGCACGCCGCCAGCGAGTACAGATCGCCCTCCGCCACCACCGGATCGCGCACGTTCCGGGCGATGATGGCCATCAGGGTCTCGTCCCGCCGGCCTTGCCGGAACAGAAAGGAGATCGGAATCTGCAGGCCTTCCTCGAACAGGTCGTTGGCATCCGGGCCGAAGCCGCGCCCGCCCACATCGGCGATGTGGCTGGTGGACGCGAACAAGGCCACACACCGGCCGTGGTGATACACGGGAGTCACCACCGTGAAGTCGTTCAGATGGCCGGTGCCGTCCCACGGGTCGTTGGTGAGCAGCACGTCGCCCGGCTTCAGGGTCTCGAGCGGGTGCACCGCCAGAAATTTGCCGACGGACGCCGCCATGGCGTTCACGTGCCCGGGCGTGCCGGTGACCGCCTGGGCCAGCATGCGGCCGTGAGTGTCGAACACGCCGGCGGAGAGATCGCCCGCCTCTCGGACCACCGTGGAAAAGGCGGTGCGCATCAGGGTCTGGGCCTGCTCCTCGACGATGGCGAGCAGCCGGTTCCACACCAGCTGGGTCTCCAGACGATCGAGCCCCGTGCTTCGATTCATGAGGGTTGTTCCCGAAATCGCGGCCTGGAGACCGCTTTCATCAAACACGGCCGCGCTCCAGGCGATTGCGACTCCGGCGCCCGGCCTACGGTCGAGCGCCCCGCGTTTGTTCCGCGACTGCGGCGCGACCGTGTAGAGCTGAGGGCTCCCACAAGGTTATCGAGGCGTTCCAGCACCAGGTAGCCGCGGGCGTCCACCCGGAACGCGAAGCCGGCACCGACTACCGTCGTAGTCTGATCCTCCACCACCAGCGCCGGTCCCCGGCCGCCATCGCCGGGCTCGAGTCGTGAACGCACGTACAGCGCCGCTTCGGCTTTGCTGCGCTGCCCGGAGTCGAACAGCTCGCAGCGGGCGTGGGCGGACACCGGCCGCGCGGCGGGTTCCGCCAGCTCCGCCGGCGGTTCGGCTTCACGGGCGGCCAGCGCCAGGGTCCAGCTCAGAACCTCGACGTCGAGACCGGGAATGAGCCGGCCGTACAGGCGCTGGTATTCTTCGTCGAAGGCCTGCCGGAGCAGCGCGGCGTGGCCGTCGCCGAGCGTTTCCACCGGCACCGCCACGGCGATCTCGTAGCCCTGCCCGGCGTAGCGCATGTACGCCCGCCGCGTCTCCCGCCACCCTTGCTCCGGCGCGGCGGCGCTCACCACGGCGGCCGCCTCCTCGAGCATCTCTGCCATGACCGCGTTGGCGCCCGCGGCATCGAACGTCGACAGACGCTGATAGCGGCTGCGCACCACCTCGTAGCTGATCGGTGCCAACAGGAAACCGATGGCGGACCCGACGCCAGCCCCGAGCGGCACGACGATGCGGTCGATCTTCAGCTTGTCGGCGAGCGCCGCGGCGTGCAGCGGTGCAGCGCCGCCATAAGCGACCAAAGTACGGCCGGCGGCCTCGGTGCCCCACTCCGCCGCATGAGCCCGGGCGGCGGACGCCATGTTCTCGTCGACGATCTCCGAGACGCCGTAGGCGGCCAGCTCCACCGTCATGCCCTGCGGCTTGCCGACCCGATCCTGCAATGCCCCGGCAGCCGCAGCTACATCCAGCGCGAGCCGGCCGCCGGCAAAGTATTCGCCTTGAATGCGCCCGAGCACGACATCGGCATCGGTGACCGTGGGCTCGGCGCCGCCGCGGCCGTAGCAGGCAGGACCCGGCTCCGAGCCGGCGCTGGCGGGGCCGACGACGATGCGCTCGAGCTTGTCGACGCTCGCGATGGAACCGCCACCGGCACCGATCTCCACCATTTCGATCACCGGAATGCGCACCGGCAGGCCGCTGCCCTTCTTGAACCGATAGACCCGGTCCACCTCGAACGAACGGGAAACCTGAGGTCTGCCGTGGTCGATCAGGCAGATCTTCGCCGTGGTGCCGCCCATGTCGAAGGACAGCACGCGTTCGAGACCGCACTCCGCCGCCACCCGGGCAGCCAGCATCGCACCGCCGGCCGGCCCGCTCTCCACCAGACGTATGGGAAACTCGGACGCCGTGGCCAGGGTGGTGAGCCCGCCGCCGGACGTCATCATCAGCACCGGACAGCCGATGCCGAGCGCACGGAGCTGCCGCTCGAGGCTGGCGAGGTAACGACCCATCAGCGGCTTGACGTAGGCGTTGGCGCACGCCGTCGACAGCCGTTCGTATTCGCGGATCTCCGGGCATACGTCGGACGCGAGGGTCACCGGCACGCCGGGGAGGGCGTGGTCGAGGTACTCGCCGATGCGTTGCTCGTGGCTCGGGTTCAGGTACGCGTGCAGCAGCCCCACCGCGACGCTCTGGACGCCGCGTTCCCGCAGCACCGGCACCAACGCTTTCACTGCCTGCATGTCGAGCGGCCGTAACACCGCCCCGGTGGCGTCCATCCGTTCCGGGACCGGCAGCCGCAAAGCGCGCGGCACCAGCGGCGCTGGCCGGTCGATGTTCACGTCGTACTGCTCGAAGCGGTTCTCGAACGCCATCTCCACCGCGTCGCGGTGGCCCTCCGTGGCCAGCAGCGCGGTGACCGCGCCGCGCCGCTCGATGAGCGCGTTGGTGGCAAGGGTCGTACCGTGGAGCACCAGACGCACGGCGTCCGCGGATACGCCGGTTTCGGCAAGCACCTGGCGGATGCCGGCGAGCACGGCGTTGGCAGGATCGTCGTAGCTGGTCAGCACCTTGGCGGTGGCACGGCCGCCGCCGTAGCCGTCCAACACCACGTCGGTGAAGGTGCCGCCGATGTCCACGGCCAGCCTGACGTCATCGACCGTCACCGCCGCCGGCCTTTACAGATCTCTGCCGGCGCCATGGCCGCCGCCGACGGCCGGCTCCGGATCCACGGCGGGCACGGCCACGCTCGCTGCACCCACCGCCGGTTTCGCGCCAAGGCGCCAGATGCTGGATGCGGTCGCGATCATGGCGACGATGGTGAACATGGCGGTCGCGCAGATCAACAGCGCCGTTTGCGGCCCCACCCGCTCGACCAGAAAACCGTTCAGCAGAGCGCCCACCGGCCCCGCGCCGAGGAACGAGAACCAGTAGAAGCTCATGACCCGGCTACGCTGCCCCTCCGGGGCCTGCTCCTGCATGATGGTGCGCGACATGGTCATGGCGACACCGCCGCAGGCGCCCCACAGCAGCAACGACCCCAGGTACAGGGGGAACGCCGGCGCAAGGGCCGCCAGGCCGAGCATCAATGCCCCACCCGCTTGCGCCAGCACCAGCGCCCGACCCTGACGGCCGACGTCACCCAGGCGCAGAAGCACGATGACCGTGCTCACCAGCCCCAGACTGTTGCAGGCGTTCATCAGGCCGAGGTCCGCCGCCGTTCCGGCATACACGTCGCGCACCAGGATCGGCATGGTGACCATGTAAGAGCCCATGAAGCAGCACGCCATGCAGACGTTCTGCACCACAATGACGCGCATGGCGGGCGACGAGAACACCGTCCGGGCGCCTTCGGTGAGAGAGCGCAGGAGCTTCGGCGCCACCGCTTCGGCCGCCGCTGGATGATCCTGGATTCGGCTGAAGGCGACCGCGCCGAGCGCCAGCACCAGAGCCTGAATCAGCAGAATCGGCTCCACCCCGCTGACGTCCGCCAGAGATGCCACCAGAAACCCCACCACCTGCAGGCCGAACTGACAGATGCTCGCCAGCACCACCGTGCGCTGCACGCGCCCCTCGGCGACTCGGGTGAGCAGGCCGTCCCGGGCCGGGGTGACGAACGCCTGGGCGCCCCCCATCAGCAAAGCGTAGGCCACCATGGTGGCGAAGCTGAGGTGTCCGGCGGCGATCAGGGCGAGCAGACCCAACGGCGCCGCTGTGGCGGTCGACTGCGCCAGCAGCGCCACCCGGCGGGGACCGTAGCGGTCGGCGTAACTGCCGCCGATGAGGATCAGCAGGGTGCCCGGAAGCAGCAGCGACATCTGCGCCGCGCCGATTCTCTCGGGCGTTTCGTGAAGCACCATGGTCACCAGCCAGGTGAACGTCACGCCCTGGATGCCGAAGGCCAGAAACCAGCTTCCGGTGCCCGTCAGATAATGGTGCAGTGGCCGCATCCGTTGCCTTGCTGATGCTCCCCACCGCCGGGAAGGTCAAGTGAACCGCGATCATACCAGCGCCCCAGCGTGAGACCGAGCCGTGCGGCGCAGGCGGCTGACCTGTCGGCGTCGGAAGGCCGTAGCCGCCCTCCCCGCCTTGTCCTACAATCGCGCCGATGGTAGGCGACGCGGAGAGGACCATGGACCATTCACTGCTGCACCGTGTCCTCGCCGTGGTGCTGGTGGCAGTAATCGTGGCGGGAACCGCGCAAGCCACCGCCGGTGACCTGGTCGACCGGACGCCGCTCCTCGATTCCCGACTCTACCTGGAGATCTCGCCGGACGGGCGCGACGATCTGGAAGCGCTGTTCAAAACCCTCGAGCAATCCCTGCTCGCCGGCGAGCCCCAGGCGCAGCCCGTGGTCATCATCCTGCAGGGTCCGGAGGCACTCCCCTTCATCCGCCGCAACTATCCGAAGAATCGCAACATCGTCGACAGGGCCGCCAAGCTCCAGGCCTTTCACCGCATCGACCTGCGCATGTGCGAGACCTGGATGCAGGAGAACGGGTTCGACAAGGGCGACCTGGTGCCGTTCGTCGACACGGTCCCGCTGGCACCGGCCGAGCTCGAGCGGCTGAAGAATGACGGCTACGTGCCCTATGGCGCCTCGGCACCGCGGTCGGATCTGCTTTGACCCCGCCGCCGGCCGCCGTCACGCCATCCGTTCGAAGCTCACGCTCTTCACCAGGGCGAACACCTCCCGCCCGGGCACGAGCGCCAGCTCTTCGACCGCCGCCAGGGTGAGCCGCGCCCGGATCCGCACCGCCGTGAGCTGAACGAGCACCTCCGCCGCGCCGCTGCCCGGGTCCTGCACGACCTCGACCACCGTGCCGGGGAGCACGTTGCGAATGCTGATGCCGACCGGGCGCTCGGTGGCCACGGCCACGTCCCGGGCACGAATTCTGAGCCGCACGGTGCCGCCCCTCGGCACGCGCTCCAGCAACGGCAGAGTAAGCTCGTCGCCGCCGACATCGACCCGGGTGATGTGCAACCGGGCATCATGAGCGCTCACCTCTCCTTCCACCAGCACGCCCGCTTCGAAGCGCCCCGTGAGCGGCTGCAGGTCCAGACGCTCCATGACCGCGTCCACCGGCGCGTGCATCTGCACGCGGCCGTCGGCCAGCACCAGCATGTCGTCCGCCAGGGTCGCTACCTCGTCGATGTCGTGGCTGACGTAGAGCGTGGGGACGTGGAAGCGCCGCGGAACCGCCTCCAGGTACGGCAGGATGTCGGCCTTGCGTTCCCGGTCCAGACCGGTCAAAGGCTCGTCGAGAAGCAACAGGCTGGGCGACGCCAGCAAGGTACGGCCCAGTGCCACCCGCCGCCGCTCACCGCCGGACAGCGTGTGCACCCGGCGCTCGAGCAGCGGACCCAGATCCAGCGCATCCTCCACCGCACGGCGGTCGAGGGCGGACGGGCCCGTACCCTGACGACGCCGCCGCTCGGCGAACGAGAGATTGCCGGCCACGTCCAGGTGAGGAAACAGCCGGGCATCCTGGAACATGAATCCCGTCGGCCGCCGGTGCGGCGGCTGGTCGACGCCGGCGTCGGCGTCGAACCACACCTGACTGCCCCAGGTGATCCGCCCGGTCACCGGCCGCTCGAACCCGGCGATCGCCCGCAGCAGGGTGCTCTTGCCGCTGCCGCTGGGGCCGAACACCGCCGTCACGCCAGCGAGCTCGAGGGTATCGTCTACCTCGAGCCGGAAACCCGGCAGCTCCACCCGCAGGGTGAGGCGCAGGCGCGCGGCCGACGTGTTATCCGACATGAAGCGGATACCGCCGATTGAGGCCATACACCACCAGCAGGACCAGGAACGAAAATACCAGCAGCCCGGCGGACAGCACGTGCGCCTGCGCGTACTGCAAGGTCTCCACGTGCTCGTATATGTCGATGGAAACCACCCGCGTCTCTCCGCGGATGTTGCCGCCCACCATGAGCACGACGCCGAACTCGCCGAGGGTGTGGGCGAAGGTGAGCACGCAGGCGGTGAGAAAGCCACGCGTGGACATGGGTGCCGCCACGGTGAGAAAGCGGTCGAGTGGCGACGCTCCGAGGCTCGCGGCCGCTTCCATCATGCCTTTTCCCACACCAGCGAATGCGCTTTCCAGCGGCTGCACCATGAACGGCAGGGAATAAATCGCCGAGGCGACGACCAGCCCCGCGAAGGAGAACGTGAGTGAGCTACCGGTGACGTCGACCCACAGGCCGCCGAGTGGTGAGGCGGGACTCATGATCACCAGCATATAGAACCCCAGCACCGTGGGCGGCAGCACCAGCGGCAACGCCGTCACCGCTTCCACCACCGGCTTCAGCCGTGAGCCGGTCAGGCAGAGCCACCATGCGAGCGGCGTCCCCGCCAGCAACAGCAGCACGGTGGTGCACGCCGCGAGCTCCAGTGAGAGGACGACCGGACCGAGATCGATCACGTTCAGTCGATGCCGTAGCCGAAGCCGCGGATCAGCGCCTCGACGTCCGGACGCCGCAGGTACGCGAGGAGATCACGGGCCGTCGAGTTGTCTTCGGCCCGGCTGAGCAGCACCGCGTCCTGACGGATCGGCTCGTAGAGCGACTGGGGCACCTCCCAGCGGCTGCCCCGGTGCGCGCTGCGAGGACTGTCGACGTACGAGAGCGCCACCAGCCCGAGCTCCGCATTGCCGCTGGCCACCATGGCGTAGGTCTGGCTCACGTTCTCGCCGAGCACCAGCCGCGCGGACAGCGCGTCGTACACATCAAGCGCCCTCAGCACCTGCACCGCGGCGGCGCCGTAAGGCGCCAGATCCGGATTGGCGATCGCGAGCCGGCGGAAGTCGCCGCTCCGCAGAACGCTGGATCCGTCCCCGTGAATTCGCTCCGGTTCGGCGCTCCACAGCGCGAGCCGGCCGATGGCGTAGCTGAAGCGACTGCCCTTCACCGCTAGCCCGCCCTTCACAAGCAGCTTCGGGCGCCGCTGATCGGCCGCCAGCAGCACGTCGTAGGGGGCGCCGTGGCTGATCTGCGCGTACAGTTGTCCCGTCGAGCCGGTTGTCACTTTGAGCACATCCCCCCGATCGGCTTCGAAGTCGGCTTCGATACGCTCCATCACCTCCGCGAAGTTGGCGGCGACCGCGATGGTGGCCGTCTGCCGCTGGGCCGTGGCAGTCTCCGCCCGGGCCGCGGCGGAGCACACCATCAGCACCCCGGTCGCGGCCGCGGCGGTGAGGGCGCTCGCCAGCAGCCGAGCACCCACCTGCAGCGGATTGGTGTCACGCCATCTCATGTTGCAGCTCCTCCCGCGCACTGCCCCCATGCCATATCGCCGCTATTTCTCAGCAAAGATAGCGAGACTACCCACCGGCACGGCGGAGTCAAGCGGGGCCCGCAGCACGCAAGGGCACCGCGGCGGGTGATTGTGATACAGAATGTGTTACAAGGGCGCCCATCGACCTCCAGGGCTGGCCAGGCACGATGTCCGATACCGTACTCAGCATTCGCATCGACCTTCCCGGCGGCCGCTTCGGCCCCGGCAAAGCGGCGCTGCTGCAGGCAATCGCCGAGCACGGATCGATTTCCGCGGCGGCTCGCGCCCTCGGCATGTCCTATGCCCGGGCGTGGTCGCTGACCGAGCAGATGAACGGCTGTTTCGGCCGGCGGCTGGTCGAGACGTTCGCCGGCGGCAGCCGGCGCGGCGGCGCCCGCCTCACCGACACCGGCAACCGGGTGCTGGACCTGTATCGGAGCATCACCGAGCAAGCGAGTCGCTCGGCGGCCAGCGCGCTGGAGGAGATGACCACCCTCACGCGGTAGCTCTGGTCGGACACGTTGGTTTGCCCCCGGTGCTCGCGGATGGCTATTCTCGCCGGACCCGCGCACGCCGGAGACCTCACTCCGAGCCATAGGAGTCGCAGATGAAGCAGATCCTGCCGCTGTTCGCGTTGTTCACGCTCGCGCTGTCCGCTCGGGCCGCCACGCCGGATCTGCCGATCCCCGACATCGAGTACCACAGATTCGTGCTGAAGAACGGGCTCACCCTCATCGTCCACGAGGACCATAAGGCGCCCATCGTCGCCGTGAACGTGTGGTACCACGTCGGCGCTAAGAACGAGGACCCGGGCAAAACCGGCTTCGCTCATCTGTTCGAGCATCTGATGTTCAACGGGTCCGAGCACTACGACGACGAGTACTTCAAGCCATTCGACAAGGTCGGCGCCACGGAGATGAACGGCACCACCAACTCGGACCGAACCAACTACTTCGAGAACGTGCCCGCGACGGCCCTCGACATGGCGTTGTGGATGGAGTCGGACCGCATGTGCTGCATGAGAGCTGCCATCGACAAGGCAAGGCTCGACGAACAGCGCGGCGTGGTGCAGAACGAAAAGCGGCAGAGCGAGAATCAGCCCTACGGCGACGTGTTCAATCTGATTCAGAAGAACACCTATCCCGCCGGCCATCCGTACGACGGCACCGTGTACGGGTCCATGGCGGACCTGAACGCGGCGTCCCTGGACGACGTGCACAAGTGGTTCGACACCTACTACGGCCCCAACAACGCCGTGCTGGTGGTGGCCGGCGACGTAGACACGGAGCACGTGCGCGACCGGGTCGAGCACTATTTCGGCGCCATTCCGCCGGGGCCGCCCATCGAGCGCCAGGACATGTGGGTCGCGCCCCGTCACTCGCCGCACCGCCAGAGCGTCCAGGATCGGGTTCCCCAGGCTCGGATCTACCAGACCTGGAACGTGCCGCCGCTCACCAGCCCCGACTTCGACAGGCTGCAGCTGTTCGCCGACGTTCTCGGCAACGGCAAGAACTCGCGGCTCTACAAGGCGCTGGTCTACGACCGCCAGATCGCCACCGACGTCGGAGTGTATCCGTACGGCCGTGAGCTCGGCAGCCTGATGATCGTCTATGCCACGGCTCGCCCGGGCGTCGACCTGGCGAACGTGGAACAGGCACTGGACGACGAGCTCACGAAGCTGCTCGACCAGGGCATGCGCCCGGAAGAGCTCGATCGGGTCAAATCCCGACGCTTCGCCGACGTGGTCCGCGGCATGGAGCGGGTCGGAGGATTCGGCGGCAAGTCCGACCTTCTGGCCGAGAGTGAGGTCTACTACGGCACGCCCGATGCCTATCAGCGAAGCCTCAGGACCATGCGCGAAGCGACGCCGAAGAACGTGGTAGCAACGGCGCGGCAATGGCTCCGCAGCGGCGCCTACAGCCTGGAGGTGCATCCGTTCCCGTCGCTGTCGGCCACCGATGCGCAGGTCAACCGCAGCGGGATCCCCTATCCGAAAACCCAGCCGAAGGTGAATTTCCCGTCATTCGAGCGGGCAAAGCTCGCCAATGGTCTCCAGCTCATCGTCGTCCACCGGGCCTCTGTGCCGGTGGTGGATCTGTCGCTGGTGGTGAACGCCGGCTACTCGGCAGACGCCGCCGGCCCCGGGGAGCAGAAGCTCGGCACCGCCAATCTGGCGATGAACATGCTGGACGAAGGCGCCGGCAAGCGAACGGCCCTGGACATCGCCGCCGAGCTCGACCGGCTGGGCGCAACCATGGACATGGGCTCGGATCTGGACACGTCGCACGTGGACGTTTCTGCACTGGCGAGCCGCCTCGACCACACTCTCGATTTGTACGCCGACGTGATCCTGCACCCGACGTTTCCGGCCGACGAGCTGGAACGCCAGCGCCAGCAGACCCTGGCAGCGATCCAACAGGAAATGACCAGTCCGCAGAGCATGGCGCTCCGGCTCTTCCCGCAGCTCGTCTACGGCAAGCACCACGCCTATGCCGTGCCATTCACGGGCACGGGCGACCTGGATTCCGTGCGCAGCATCAGCCGGGACGACCTGATTGCCTACCACCACACCTGGTTCAAGCCCAACAACGCCACGTTGATCGTCACCGGCGACACCACCATGGCGGCAATCCGACCGCTGATCGAAGCGCGCTTCGCCGACTGGAAGCCGGGCGACGTGCCGGAGAAGCACATCGGGCCCGTGGAGCCGCCGGCACAATCGACGGTGTACGTGGTGGATCGGCCCAACGCCGAGCAGTCCATCATCATTGCCGGGCAGACGGTGCCGCCGTTCGACAATCCCCATCGGCTCGCCCTGCAGGCGGCCAACGACGTGCTCGGTGGCAGCTTCTCCGCCCGGGTGAACATGAACCTCCGCGAGGACAAGCACTGGTCGTACGGCGCCCGAAGCATCATCGCCGACGCCCGCGGGCCGCAGCCCTTCTTCGTCTACGCGCCGGTGCAGACGGACAAGACCGCCGCATCTATGAGCGAAATCGAGCAGGAGATCCAGGGAATCTCCGGCGACCGACAACCCACCGAGGCGGAAGTGGCGCGGGTGAAGGACCAGGACGTCCTCACCCTGCCCGGCCGCTGGGAAACCGACAGTGCCGTCGCCGATGCCATCGGCGAGCTGGTGCGGTTCGGACTGCCCGACGACTATTGGGACCGCTATCCGGAGCGGGTGCGCGCCCTGGACGTTCAGGCGGTGGGCTCCGCGGCGTCGGAGTACATCCATCCCCGCCGGCTGACCTGGGTGGTCATCGGCGATTGGCAGAAGATCAAGGACGCGGTGGAGAAGCTGAACATCGGCCCGATTGAGCAGCTGAGCGCCGGGGGCAAGGCGATGTGACGGCCGCACCGCCGGCACCGTTCTGGAATTGCCCGCCCAGAACCGGAGCGCGCGGCGGCCGCACCCTTCGTAGCCTGCGACTCTCACAGCAGCGAGAGCCTGGAACCATGATCAGCGAACAACAGATGCGTCGAGCGGTCCGCGAGCGCGATACGTCCTATGACGGCCGCTTCGTCTATGGGGTGATCACGACCGGCGTGTACTGCCGGCCATCGTGCAGCGCCCGTCCCGCCCGCGCCGAGAACGTGCGTTTCTTCGACACCGCCGACGACGCGGCGGCAGCCGGTTTCCGTGCCTGCAAACGCTGCCGCCCGGACAGCCCCGCCGGGCGTCTCGAGCCCATCATCCGGATCGCCCGTTACATCGAGACGCACAGCGATGAACGGCTGACCCTCGCCGCCCTGGCGCAGCAGGCGGGACTGTCGGCATCGCGCCTGCAACGGCGTTTCAAGGCAGCGTTCGGCGTATCACCCAAAGCGTATCAGGACGCGGTGCGGATGCACGGATTCAAAACGTCGCTGCGTTCGGGAAGCGAGGTCGCGGACGCCGTCTATTCGGCCGGCTTCGGGTCCGCGAGCCGCGTCTACGGCGAACGCGCCCGCCATCTCGGCATGACGCCCTCGGCCTACCGCGCCGGCGGCGCCGGCGAGGTCATCTCCCATGCCTGCCGCCAGACGGTGCTGGGCACCCTGCTGATGGCAGCCACCGAACGCGGCGTGTGCTTCGCGCAGTTCGGCGAGGATGCCGAGGGTCTGCTCGTCCGCCTTCGCAGCGAGTTTCCGAAGGCGACTCTCGAGCCATCCGCGGCGCAGGACTCTGCATCCCTCGATGCCTGGATCTCTGCCCTGGCGGCGCATCTGAACGAGGCGGCGCCGCGGCCCGAGCTGCCTCTCGACCTCCGTGGCACCGCATTCCAGATCAAGGTCTGGCGCTTTCTGCTCGGCATTCCCCAGGGCGACGTCGTCAGCTACGGCGAGGTCGCCACGGGCATCGGCCAGCCCACCGCCGTCCGCGCCGCCGCGTCGGCATGCGCCGCCAATCGGCTGGCCGTGCTGGTGCCCTGTCATCGGGTGCTGCGCGGCGACGGTGGCCTGGGCGGCTACCGGTGGGGGCTCGCCCGCAAGCGGGCGCTGCTCGACGCCGAGCGGGCGGCAGTCAGCGCCCGTCGATCGCCGGCCGCTGACGAGCAGCCGGTATGACCACCGCCGCAGCGCAGCGCGTTCATCAGCTCCCCTGGCACGACCTCGCCGAGTCTCTGGACAGCGACGGCTATGCGGTCACGCCGGTGCTGCTGGACCGCATCGGCTGCCAACGCCTGCGCGAGCGCTTCGATGATCCGGGCACGCGGTTTCGCTCGACCGTGGACATGGCCCGCTACAACTTCGGGCGCGGCCGCTACCGCTACTTCGATCATCCGTTGCCGGCCGACGTGGTGGCCCTGCGCGAAGCCTTCTACCCGCCGCTCGCCGCCATCGCCAACCGCTGGGCCGAGCGCTTCGCCCAGCCGGATCGCTGGCCGTCGGAGCTCGGCGATCTCACCGCCCGATGCCGCGCTGTCGGACAGCGGCGTCCGACGCCGCTGCTGCTCCGCTACCAAGCCGGCGATTACAACTGCCTGCACCAGGATCTGTACGGCCCGATTCATTTTCCGCTGCAGGTGATCGTGATGCTGAGCGAGCCGGGGGAGGAGTTCGACGGCGGCGAGCTGATCCTGGTGGAGCAGCGGCCGCGCATGCAGTCACGGCCGATGGTGGTTCCCCTCGAGCTCGGCGCCGCCGCGATCGTTCCCGTGCGGGAACGGCCGCGACGCGGCACCCGGGGCGATCACCGGGTACAGATCCGCCATGGGGTGGCGGAGGTCAGGTCAGGCTGCCGGACGACCTTGGGGCTGATTTTCCACGATGCCGCCTGACCTGCGCGGCGCGTACGTCAACCTGTTCTTGCCGGCACGAGTTGCCCGCCGGTGGGCATCGTTGCAATACTTGGCGCGCCGAGATCTTGGTGTATGGGGAGCCCTCAGCTCTACGCGGTCGCGCCGCAGTCGCGGAACAAACGCAGGGCGCTCGACCCTGCACCGGGCGTCCGAGTCGCAATTGCCTGGAGCGCGACCGTGTCTAATGAGAGCCCTCAGCTCTACGCGGTCGCGCCGCAGTCGCGGAACAAACGCAGGGCGCTCGATCCTGCACCGGGCGTCCGAGTCGCAATTGCCTGGAGCGCGACCGTGTTTGATGCTAGGCCCACGGTGCCGGGAACACTGCGCGGCCGTTTGAGCCGCATCGCCATGGGAGTGTTCGCAGGCGTGCTCGTGACCGGCTGCGGCGGCGGTGGCGGCTCGGGCGGATCGCTGGCACCGCCGAACGACAACGGCAACTCGCCGCCGCCGGGCACTACCAGCACCGTCGTCTCGACCTCCGCCTACGTGCCGGGCGCGCCGTACGCCGACGTGCTGCGCCGCTGTACGTACGCCGGCGATGCGACGCAGCAGTGCACCCTGCACACGTTGCCGTTCCTCGGCATGGAGTTTCCCGATCCCACCGTCGACGACATCCTCGAGCGCACCCTGGTGTCGGACCGCTGGATGGGCGACAACCTTAAGACAGCGCTGGAAGAGTTGCCGCCCGACGTGCTTCCGCTGTTCCGCTCCGTCACCGCTGTGGTCATCGCCAGCGACGTTCGCCCCGCCCACTACGACTCGCGGACCGGGGCCATCTATCTCGATGCCGACTACTTGTGGCTGTCCGCAGCGGAGCGGGCAACCGTATCCACCGCACCGGACCCGCGCAGCAGCTTCGGCCTCGACCTCATGTTCGACATGCCCTGGCGCTACGTCAGCGACAATCAGCGCCTGACCGTCTACGTCAACCCCGACGGTTCGAGAGATCCCGATCAGATCGAGTTGATCATGGGCTACCTGCTCTATCACGAACTGGCCCACGCGGCCGATTTCGTGCCGCCGTCGCGCTTCGGCATTCTGCAGCCCAACCAGACTGTCCGGCAGGTGCTCGCTCAGTACCCGCCGCTGTCGGACGACTTCGAAAACGCGCTGCCATTGAACTCCGGTCAGCTGAAGGCGCTTGCCGCCGTCTCTTTCCTCGGCGATTCGTCCACCGCCGAGCAGCGCAATGTGCAGCCTGACGACCTGGTCACGCCGTTCGTCGACGACGGCGCGGTTCAGTACTACTCCTACACCACCCAATACGAGGATTTCGCGGTACTGTTCGAGACGGCGATGATGAAGTGGCATTTCGGCTACGAGAAAGACACCGCCATCACCGACCGCCCCGCCTCCGGCAATACCGACGAAGCCGTGGTGGCATGGGAAACCCGCGGACGCCTCGGCGAGAAGCCCGTCTACGACCGCGTTCGAGCGGTAGGGGAGCTGATCTATCCGGGTGACATCACCCAGTTCGAAGCCTTCATCGACGCTCAGCCGCCACCCCAGCGAATGACGGTCGGCAACACCTGGGGCGAGAACCTGATCCTCGGCGTCACCTCCGCCAGCCAGGCGGCCAGCGCTCCCCACGCGGAGCGACGGCGCGCCGACCACTTCCTGGAGCGGGTGCCGATCCTCTGAAGCGTCCGCCGGCGCACGGGCCGGTTGCCGACCGCGCCCGAGCGCGGGCGCGACCGGCGCCCGACGGCAACGTGATCGCCGTCACGCCCCGTGCGGGGGATGGTGATTATTCTTTTCTGGTGGCGTACCGGCGGCACCAGTCTGCGGCAAACGCGCCCGCTTCTTGACAAGGTTTTCAGGAGTACCCTTCACGATGCGGTCGACGCAATCATCGTCCAGTCCCCGCGCGCTGGCCCGGGCCCTCTGCAGCCAGATCAGCGGCTTCTTCAGTCACAGGATCACCAACGCCCTCGAATCGGCCGCCGACGAGCTCGATGCGCACCTGTGTCTGGAGGAAAAGCGGGACGGCGCGGACACCAGCGCAGAGGCCCAGGAAGTCGACACCATCCGGGTTCTCGGCCGGCGCGCGCCTAGCACGTTCTGCGACGCCTTGAACGAGGACGTGGAACGGGCGCTGATGTTCGCTCGGACGCCACGCGGTGACCGCGGCGCGTCGCCGGACAAGCGACCGTCGCGGCCCGACGACTTCGAGGTATCGCTTCTCTCCGACGACGAGCTGGATCTGTCGGTGCTGGTTTCCACCGCCGCGTCCCGGTTCGAGCGCCGCAACCGCGAAGCTCTGGAAAGTGCCGTGATGCCTGTGGCGCAAACCTTCGGCGATACGCAGGCCGAGAGCCTCCGCGGGCTCATCGGCGTGTTCCCACTCATCAACCGGTTCTCAAAGCTGCTGGCCGGCGTCAACCTGTCGGTACCGACGCGCGCCCGCCTCATGAACGCTTTCCAGTTCCACGTGCTCGAGGAACTAGGCCAGCTCTATCAGCCCCTGGCCGAAGCGGTGCGGGGGGCCCCGGCCCGGCCCGCTCCCCGACCCGTCAGCACGCCTGCCGCCACCGCCAACGGCGTCCCCGCCGGCGTGCAGGAGCCGCAGGGCCTCGACGGCTGGGTCCAGCTTCTCAACCAGCGGCGTTCGCCGAGTGCCGGCGCATCGCCCGGCGGCAGCTCGGCCGAATTCTGCGGCGCAGCCGCCGCGGGGGGCGCCGCCGGGCCGGAGCCTTCGGCGCCGGACGATGCGGCGATCGGCCCCGCTGCCAGTCACGACGAGCTGATCGCGGCGCTGGCCAATCTGCGCGTGAGCGCCGTCGGCGCTGTCACGACCGCGCCGGACGCCGACGGCAGCCTGTACGACCACGTGGTCACAGGCCTTCAGCAGCAGTGCGGGCTCTCCGCCGCAGAGGTACCCGCGGTGGACCTCGATGTGCTGCGCCTGGTATCGCTGTTCTTCGAGACGTTCCTCAGCGACGACGAGCTGCCGACCGCCCTGCGCTTTCTGGTCGGGCGCCTGCAGCTACCCGTGCTGCGCCTGGCGCTTTCCGACGGCAGCTTCTTCGATGAGAGCGACCATCCGGCGCGGCTTCTTATTCAGACCCTCTGCCAGGTGGGCATCGGCTGGTCGTCCGACCTGGTCTGGGTGGAGCGGTCTCCCGGGTTCAAGGAAGCCAGCGCCTTGATCGACCAGATTCTCGATCAGCCGGAGCCGACGGCGACGCTGTTCGAGGATGCCGCCGCGCGGCTGGAGGACATCCACATGGCGCGCTTGCAGAAGGCGGACCGGGTGGAAGGTCGCGTGGTGGAGCTCGAGGTCGGCCGGGCCAAGCTGCGCGCTGCCAAGCTCGTGGTCCAGGACGCGTTGAACGAACGGCTCGCGCGCCACCGCTGCCTCGCACCGCTGCAACGGTTCTTTGCAGACGCCTGGTCGAAGGTGCTGGTGTTCGTCTGTCTGCGGCATGGTTGTGAAGGCGAGGATTGGCACACCGCCCTCGGCGTGTGCGACGAGCTGGCCGAAGTGCTCACCCCGGCGGCCTCCAAGGCGGAATCCAGACAGCGCTTCGCCCAGGTCCCGAACCTGCTCGAGCGTCTGGAATCGCGGATGGTGGAAGCCGGCATCGTCAGCGCCGACGTAGAGCAGAGCATGGAAGGCCTGTACGCTCATGTCGACGGTCTGCGGGAGAGCGAGGATGCCTGGTTCGCCACCGCCGGCGAGATGATCGTCGAGCAGCAGGAAGAGGTCATTCCCATCACGCTGACGCCCGCGCCGCCTCCGCCGGTTGCCGATGGCCGCCATGCCCTGCCCGACTGGGTGCACCCCGGGGTGTGGATCCGGGTTCACGACGAGGACGATCCGGAACGCTACCAGCAGGTCAAGGTTGCCGCCAATGTGGCCGATACCAACGAGGTTCTGCTGGTGGACGAACGAGGCGCCCGCTGGGGGATATGGTCAGCGCCCGAGCTCGCCGCGGCGGCGGCCGAAGGCCGCGTCGGCCCCGTCCCTCAGGACGACGTAGTGCAGAAGACGCTCGACGCCATGATCGCCCAGCTCACCAAAGGCCCCGATTCACTGGCGCAATCCCGGTACCACTGACCCCGCCGTGGGCTTAGACTATGCGCCGCGCAGTCGAGGACGAGCAGCAAGCCTCAGGCATATTCGATGACGGACGTCGGCATCTCCGCATCCCCCGGCCCCACCTTCCTGATCGTTGAGGACAACGAGCAGGTGCGCGGGATGATCCTTCAGGCGCTGGAGCGTCTGAAGCCCGCCGCGGTGCTCCAAGCCGCCGACGGCGTCGAGGCGCAGCGGATCCTGGCGGACACACGCCGTCGATCTGGTCATCACCGACGTGCTGATGCCACGCATGGACGGCCGCCAGCTCATGCGCTGGGCGCAGGAACAGTCCCTGGAGCCGCTGTGGATCGTGCTGTCCGGCGACGACACCTTCGATACCGCGGTGGACGTTCTTCAGCTCGGCGCCTTCGACTTTCTCGCCAAGCCACTGCGCATCGGCCGGCTGCGCGTCGCGGTGCGCAACGCCTTGGACCAGATCGAGCTGAAACGGGAGCGCGAGCGGCTGTACCGGGAGCTCGAGCGCAGCAACGTCCGGCTGTCGAAGCAGGTGGACCAGCTTTCCAGCCTGTGCCGGATTCTGGAAGACCAGGCGGAGCTCATCCAGGAGGACCTGGCCCGCGCCGAGATCATCCAGCGGGCGCTGCTGCCGCAGACGCCGCCACAGCTCGAAGGTTGGTGTCTGGAATCCCTCTACCGCCCCGGCCGTTACGTGGGCGGCGACCTCTACGACATCTTCGAGCTGGGTGAAGATCACCTGGGCATCGTCGTTGCGGATGCGGCCGGCCACGGCGTCGCCGCGGCCATGCTGTCGGTGCTGCTCAAGCACCGGCTGACGGTCTGGGACCACAAAGGCCACGTGCCACTGGAGCCGCGGGAGGTGCTGAGGCGCGCCAACGCCGCTCTGCACCCCTACACCACCCACTCCGGTTCGTTCGTCACCGCCGCCTACCTGCTCCTCGACCGGCGCAGCGGCGAGGCCACCCTGGCGGCGGCGGGGCATCCGCCAGCGGTGTGGATCAATGAAGGGCGCGGACGCCTGCTGGACCGCACCGGTCCGGCGTTGGGTCTGACCGAGCAGGCCATCTACGGCCAGGACCGCATCATTATCGGTCACGGTGACCGGCTGCTGCTCTACACCGACGGATTACTGGACGGCGGGCCGCACTCGCCGACTCAGGACGAACTTGCCGCCGCCCTCGCCGCTCCGGAGCTGGACGGCCCCGAGGTGCTGCGAGGCTTTCACGAGGCCGCCACCCGGGATCACCGGCAGGACCCGGACGACATCACCATCGTCCTGCTGGAACGGATCACCGGCCACAGCGGCTTCGACGACGTGCGCGACGAAGCCGGCGCCAAACCCCTGCCGGGCCCGGCCGATCAGACGGAGATCCTGCTCGGCACGTCCGGCGACCGCGGCTTCGTTTCCATCACCGGCACCGGCACGTGGATGCGCAGCCAGGCCTTCTTCGACGCCATGTCCGCCATGACCGGACGGCATACCCAGGCCACCATCGATCTCGATCGCTGCGACTATCTGGACAGCACGTTCCTCGGCACTCTCTACGAATTGGTGACCACCTACCGCGACACGATCCGCCTTCAACGGGTGCCTGATCGGGTGCGAAGCCTCTTCGACGAGCTGAGCATGGAGGCAGTCATCGAGCGCATCGACAGCCACGACGAACCGCTGCCGGCGGACATGGAGCCGCTTACCGACGCGGACGAGCCGCCGGATCGGCAGGCCAGGCGCCTGCTCAAGGCCCATGAGATCCTGGCCACCTTGAGCGACGAGAACCGCACACAATTCCAGGACGTGGTCACGTCGCTGCGCGAGGACCTCAACGGCTGAGAGGAGAAAGCGGCGGGCCCGTCAATCTGCCGAGCCGTCATCCCCTGAGCCGTCGTCCCCCAGCCGCCTCCGGGCCTCCACCCGATGCTCTTCACTCACGGCCTCCGCCTCGGAACCGTCCAGGTTGTAGCGCTTCGCCTCGGGCTCGAGCATCGCCCTGCGATAGACGCTGGACGATGTCCATTCCGAGAGGAATCGCCGCAGCGAACGCCGGCTCATGCGGACTTCTTCAGCGATGGAATAGAGCTGCTTATGGATGCCGATGGCCAGCGGCACGGGCGCCCGCGGGTTCCACAGGTCGGGGGCCGCCGCCTGAAGCGCCGCGAGCAGGTCGACGTCGTTGCCGGTATGCTCCTGCTGGGGCTGGGGAGGCCGTGGAGTTGCGCTCTTTGCCTTTACCTTGATGGTTTCCTTTCTGGCGAGCGCCACGGGCTTGGCAGCAGCGCGTTCAGGCCGCTTGCCCCGCTTCAGCGTCAGCACAGGTCTCGTGGTCGTCGTCGTCACGGTGTCGCTCCCCAAGTCTGCAACTCCACGTTAGTGGTTCGAGCCCATCGATTCTCTGCAATCGCCCTGCCATCTTCGCCGCCCGTGGACAGCGGCGTCGACTATATTTACCAGAGGGATCTCCCTGATTTACCTGAGGGATCTCCCCGAAATCAGCCACGGAGCCACAGGGAAATGGGTCTGTTCGACGTCCTCGGCGTCTGCCTCGGCATCTACACCCTGTACGCCGCCACCACGGGCGCCGTCTACGCCCGGCATCGGGCCTGGGGCCGCACGGTGCTGCGTGACGAAGAATCCGCCTACTTCTGGTGCATCATCGTCATCTACGCCGGGCTCTCCGTGGCGCTGATCTTCTACTTCTGAGGTCCCCCCCCATCTGAGGTTCCCCCCCCATCTGAGGTTCCCCCCCATGAAAATCAACCTGAGCCTGATCGCGATATTCCTGGTTTCGCTGATCGTCTGGCTGGCGCTGTCTGCCGAATCCGGCGGCGGCGAGGCCTGGGATGGAGGATCGTACTGGAGCATCGGCCTTCCCGTCATCTATCTGGCCGGCGGGCTCGTCGGCTACGCGGGGCGGGTCAGCGCCTGGAAGCTGGGATTGGCGTCCGCCTTCGGGCAGTTCGCAGGCCTTTTGATCACCGCCTCCGGATGGTCTCTGTGGCCGCTGGGGCTGATCATGCTGGCGGTGTTGAGCCTGCCCACGGCCGTCTGCGCCGCGCTGGGTCAGTTCCTGCGGGCGAGGCTGTCGGCCGCGCCGTGACCTGCGATCGGCGCGGCTGGCATCAGCGTCCGCCGCGACCCGGCGGTTGCAGCAACGTACGTCCTGGCTTAGTTTTCCTCCTCGCGCTCGTGGGGAGGAGGCGACATGGCTGGCGACGTGCTGGGCCGACTTCGGTGGCGATGTGGCGATCGGTCTGGCGTCGGTGAGAGTCGCGGCCGGGAGGCCGCTCCCACATCTTCCTCGCCTCCCACACCGGCGGATCGTCGATCCCCGTCAGTGCGTTTGCTGAGCTGCCGCCGCTCGCCGACGTGGACGTCTCACCGGGCGGCCGCAAGCTGGTGATGCTGCGCGCGTTCGAGGAAACCTATCACGTCACCGTGGTCGATCTTCGCCGCGGCGAAAACCTCGTCGCCACACAGCTCCCCGGCATGATCCGCCGCTACCCCGCCGGTCGGGCCGTCGTGACCCGGCTCCTCGCGGTGAACGCCGACGGCTCGAAACAACTGCAGCTGGTGCCCGACCGTCCTCATCCAGCTACGCCATGACGATCCCAAGGCGCCGAGCGTGTACCGGCTGAACATCTACAACAACAGCATGGTCCGAGTGCAGCGGCCACACCCCGACGTGCTGGCGTGGTATGCGGACCACCGCGGCACGCTGCGATTGGCCGCGGCCAGCGGCCTTCTCGGTAGGTCGCCACAGGCTCGAAGCGCTCGATCTGTCGCGGCTCAGCGGCGTTCTCCCTCCGACCGTCGCCGCCATTTCCCCCAACGGCGACAGCGCCTGCGTGTTCGCCAATCATGGCAGCGACAAACGCGGCCTGTTCCGGGTGAGCACGGACTGGTGGACGCCCTGCGGACGGCGGGAAAACCCTACCAGTACATCGAGCAACCGAACGGAGACCACTACTTGAGCCGGCAGTCCCCTCGCACGCAGCTGCTGGAAGCCATGGGCAGCTTCCTCGACGAGCATTTGGCCGCTCACCGCACCGGGGGCGGATGAGCTCGTCCTCACGCTCCGAGCACGACGAATCCCATCTGGCGCGCGACCTGTGCCTGACGCACATCGAAAGTCAGAAAGGAGAGGACGTCTGGGCCCACCCGAGTCGCTGCGCCGATGTGCAGGGAATCCAATGACCGGAGTCCCGTCTGCTCACCAATGTCAGCAGCCAGGCGGCAGGTGATTTCATCCAGCTCCACGATCGTGGTGCGGCGCCAATCCGATTCGAACACGTCGCGAATCCTCACCAGATCCTCGCCAGCCACTGCGCGGGCCAGGTTGCGCCGCATCTCCACGTATGTGTGCCGGCCACTGAACCAGGCGAAGTCTCCGGCAAGAAACGCTTCCGCGGCATCGCTGTCGGGCTCCTCGAGATAGCGCTTGAGGAGCGCGCTGGTGTCGACATAGATGGGCATCAGCGTCCGTCGCGATCCTCGCGCAGCAACTCGAGCGCCCGCTTGCGGGAGCGCACGCGCTTGACCGGCGCAGGCTCGGTATCTTCGCCGGGCCTGAGCCACCCTTCCCTGATCCCGCGCGCCACGGCCTGCTCCTGGCGAATGCCCGTCAACAGGGCTTTCGGACGACCTCGGTCCGTTATTCGGATGACCTCACCTCGGGCGACCCGGTCCAGATATTCCGACAGTCGCTGCTTGAGCTCGCGGATTCCAACGTCCATGTGTCCACATTAGGCCGGGGATGTGACCACGTCAACGCAGACGCCGCCGAGCGCAAGTAGCTGAGGGAAGTTGAGCTCGCCGACATGGACGGAATGCTCTCGATGCAAAGCTGTTAAAGCGGCAGACTACCGCGCGAACGCCAGGAAAGGACAGTGATGATCATCCACAGCTCTTCTGTCGTGCGAATCGAGGTTCGAAGGCGCTGCTTCGGAGTGCTTGCATGCGTCTCGGCTCTTGCGTTCGCGGTGTCGGGCGGCGCTGCGACGACGCATTCGACCTCGCCTGGATATACAGCACAGGCGAAGGATATCCTCGAGAAATCGATTAGCTTCAAGACGGTCGAAGGGGCTGGAAACACCTACGCGTATGCGGAGTACCTCGCTGCAATTCTGAAAGATGCCGGCTATCCGGACAAGGACGTCGAGGTCACCCGGATGGACGGCACGGCAACGCTCGTCGCCTGGCTGCGCGGCGACGGGGCCGGGAAAGCGCTTCTGCTCTCCGGCCATATGGATGTCGTCGCCGCCGATCCGAAGGACTGGGAGCGCGATCCGTTCACAGCCATCGAGGAAGACGGGTACGTTTACGGCCGGGGCGCATCGGACATGAAGTTCGGCGTGTCCATGCTGGTGACGACGATGGCGCGCCTCAGGAAAGAAGGCTTCAAGCCGAAGCGGGACGTCATCCTCGTTCTATCGGGCGACGAGGAAACCGAAATGGCGACGACGGCGAAGCTTGCCGAACGCTTCGAGGACGCGGGTCTCCTTCTCAACGCCGACGGGGCGAGCGGCGCGCTGACGCACAACAATGAACCCATCGCCTACTACCTGCAGGGCGCGGAGAAGACCTACGCCGACTTCACGATCGAGTTCGAGAATCCCGGCGGCCATTCGAGCGAGCCGCGCGCGGACAACGCGATCTACGATCTCGCGCGGGCGCTCGACAGGATCGCCGCCTACTCGTTTCCCGTGGAGTCGAGCGAGATTACACGCACGTCCTTTCGCGAGGCAGCAAAACGCGAAACCGGCGAAGTCGCCAAAGCCATGCTCGATTTCGCAAACGATCCGAAAGACGAGAAGGCGATCCAAGTGCTGCGCGCGCACCCCGAATATGTCGGACAGCTAGGCACCACGTGCGTCGCCACAATGCTTGACGGCGGCCATGCGCTGAATGCGCTGCCGCAGCGCGCGAGCGCCAACGTCAATTGCCGGATCTGGCCGGGGGTAAAAGTCGAGAGCGTGCGCCGGACGCTGGAGAAAGTCATCAATGAGCCTGCCGGCTCGGTGCGTCTCGTCGAGGTGTCCTCGACCCCGGAAGCGCCCGCCTCACCGATGCGCGACGACGTGGTGGAGGCGGTGCGCAAGGCGGTCGATCGGCGCTATCCCGGCATTCCGATCGTGCCGTACATGTCGGCGGGGGCGAGCGACAGCCTCTATTTCCGCTACCACGGCATCGACAGCTACGGCGCGTCGGGCCTCTTCATGCGCGCGGAGGACGAATTCGCCCACGGTCTCAATGAGCGCGTGCCCATCGACCAGATCGACGGAGCGCTCGATCACTGGTATGTCATCGTAACGGAGCTCGCGGGCGGACCGTCTCCGTGATCTCCAGGTGCCTCCCTCGCCGCGCAGGCCCGCGACCCGGATTCCGTCTCCTGCGGGGCCGTTCCGCTTAGCATGAAACTTGCAAGCGCCCGCTCATGTTCGAAGCGGCCGGCACCGAAGCGCGCGAGGTTCTGGAGCTGTTCTGGATACTGCTGGCGGGCGCAGCGGCCATCTGGCTGTTGCTGGTCGGTGCGACGGTGTACGCCGTGCGCTGGCGGCCGAGCCCACACCTCGAGCGTACCGGGCAGAGGCTGATCCTGTTCGGCGGTGTGGTCGTGCCGGCCGTGCTGCTTGCTGCCCTTACGGTGACCAGCCTTCGGTTCATCGCCGAGCTGCGCACGGCGCCGCCCGACCGGACAATCCGAGTGACAGGGGAGCAGTTCTGGTGGCGGGTGCAGTACCTGGATGATGATGGCGCGGTGATGGTCGAGACGGCCAACCGGCTCGTTCTGCCGAAGGGTGAGGTTGCCGCGCTGGAGCTCGTCACCGCCGACGTCATCCACTCGTTCTGGGTGCCGGCACTGGCCGGCAAGTTGGACATGATTCCTGGCAGGGTCAATCGGCTGGTGCTGCAGCCGGAGCGCATCGGCACGTTCCGCGGCCAGTGCGCCGAGTTCTGCGGGGAGTCGCACGCCCTGATGGCATTCGACGTGCAGGTGATGGAGCCGCCGGGATTCCGCCGTTGGCTGGCCGCCGAGCGAGCACCCGCCGCCGAGCCCGAAACGCCGGACGAGCAGCGCGGGTCGTCGCTGTTCCTGGGCTATGGGTGCGGCGCCTGCCACAGCATCCGCGGCACGCCGGCCCGCGGCAGAATCGGACCCGATTTGACCCATCTGTCCGCTCGAGCACGGCTCGCGGCAAATGCGCTTCGCAACGACCGCGACGCGTTGCTTGCCTGGCTGCGACACCCCGGGCGGATCAAACCCGGGGCCGGAATGCCTGCGTTCGCCATGCTCGAACCCGACGAGCTCACCGCCATCGTCACCTATCTGGCGAGTCTCGAGTGAACGGCGACAGGGATCCAGCGGCGGAGCGACTTCTCGATGCTTGGCGAACGCCGCGCGGCTGGCGCTACTGGTCGGCGGTGAACAATTCCGAAGTCGGGGCGTGGTATGCATCCACCGCGTTCGGCTTCATGCTGTTCGCGGGATTGCTCGCGCTCGCCATGCGTACCCAGCTCGCCGTACCGGAAAACGATCTGCTGACGGCGCATACCTACAATCAGATCTACACGCTGCACGGCTCGATCATGATGTTCCTGTTTGCCGTGCCGATCTTCGAAGCGCTCTCGATCATCCTGCTGCCCGAAATGCTCGGCGCCCGCGATCTGCCGTTCCCGCGGCTGTCCGCCTACGGCTACTGGTGCTTTCTGCTCGGCGGTCTGTTCGTGTGCCTGTCGTTGTTCTTCGACGTCGCGCCGACGGCCGGGTGGTTCATGTATCCGCCGCTGACGACCCGGCAGGAAGGTGTGGGGCCGGATGTCTGGCTGCTGGGTCTCGGATTCATCGAGATCGCATCCATCGCCGCGGCCGTGGAGCTGATCATCGGCGTGCTGAAGTGTCGGCCGCCCGGCATGAGCATCAATATGACGCCGCTGTACGCCTGGTACGTTCTCGTGGTGGGGGGCATGATCCTGTTCGGGTTTCCTCCGCTGATTGCCGGTGACCTGCTGTTCGAGCTGGAGCGGGCATTCGACTGGCCGTTCTTCGACGCGGCCCGGGGCGGCGATCCGTTGCTCTGGCAGCACCTGTTCTGGATCTTCGGCCATCCGGAGGTCTACATCATCTTTCTGCCTACCATCGCCATTCTCGCCATGGTCGTGCCGACCTTCGCCCGGCGGCCTGTGCTCGGGTACACGTGGATCGTGCTGTCGGCGGTGGGCACCGGATTCCTGTCGTTCGCGCTCTGGGTGCATCACATGTACACGACCGGCCTGGCCAGGATCTCGCAGGGCATCGCCTCCGCGGCATCCATCGCAGTGGCGCTGCCGACGGGCATTCAGATCTTCGCCTTTATCGCGACGCTGCTCGCGGGCGACGTCATCGTTCGGGTGCCCATGCTGTTCGTGTTCGGTTCCATCGCCATCTTCGTGCTCGGGGGACTCACTGGCGTCATGGTCGCCATCGCGCCTTTCGACTGGCAGGTGCACGACAGTTACTTCGTGGTCGCCCACCTCCACTACACCCTCATCGGTGGCATGGGGTTCTCGGTGCTCGCGGGCCTGTACTATTTCTTTCCCTTCATGACCGGGCGGATGCTGAGCGACAGCCTCGGGCGCTGGGTGTTCTGGCTGATCTTCATCGGCTTCAACATCACATTTCTGCCCATGCACTTGACCGGAATGCGTGGCATGCCACGGCGCGTCTTCACTTACCAGGCTGGGCTCGGCTGGGACACGCTGAATCTGATCTCCACCTGTGGCGCCTATGTGATCGGCGCCGGACTCGCCGTGCTGCTGTTCGACCTCGTGCGTCCCAAGGGGTCGCAGCCGTACGCGACGCGCAATCCCTGGAATGCCGGCACGCTCGAATGGCTGACGGAAATGCCCGGGAAGCCCTGGGGATCGCGCAGCATCCCCCGCATCACCAGCCGCTATCCGCTGTGGGACCAGCCGGACCTCATCGAGCGCGTCGATGCGGGCGAGTTCTATCTTGCCGATGCCGAGGAGGGCAAGCGGGAGACACTGATCACCTCCGTGGTGGAAGCCGAGCCCATCCAATGCATGCGGGTGTCGGGCCCAAGCTTCCTGCCGATGATCGCTGCGGTATTCACCGCCATAGCCTTCTTCGTAGCGACGTTTCACCTCTACTACGCGGCCCTCGCGAGTAGCATGCTCGCCGCCGCCACGATCCTGTGGTGGCTGTGGCGCGACACGGCCCTGATTCCCGAAAAGAAGACCAAGGACGTGGGTTCCGGCTTGACTCTGCCCATCTACGTGGCGGGCCCGCGTTCCTGCGGATGGTGGGCCATGTTCATCGCCATGCTGGCTGACGTGACCGCGTTCCTGTGCCTGATCTTTTCCTTCTACTACTACGTCACCATCAACGAAACCGTTTCATTGGAGCGCTTCCAAGTGGGCTGGGGCTGGCCGCTGGCCGGCCTGGCTGGGGGGCTCCTCACTGTCGCATTGATCTGGGGCGCGCGCCGCCACGGGATCAGCGGTGGTGGAGGAGCCGCTTTGCTGGCCGCGGCGGCGCTGGTGGCGTGCGCGACCGGCGCCGCCCTGGTGACAGGACCCGCGACGGCCGGCATCGAGCCGACCAGCCACGCCATCGGAGCCACGATCTGGACTCTCCTCGGCTGGGCCGCCGTTCACGCCGGTCTCGGCGTGGTGATGCTGCTGTTCTGCGGCGCTGGCTGCCTGGCCGGCCGCGTGGATGGGGATCACGACATTTTCCTGTGGAACACCGAGCTCTACTGGCACTTCACGGCCTTCATGGCGGCCTTGTCGGCGTTGGTGGTGGTGTTGCTGCCCGCTGTGCCCCCTTGAGGTTCGTGCCAATGCAGGACGACAGCCGGAACAGAGACCTGAAGGACTACGCCATTGCCGCCCTGGATCCGCGGCGTGGTCTATGGCGGATGGTGATCGCGCCGCTGATCGCCGCCGTCTACTTCACCGTAAGCTACATGGCGACAAGCGTGTACTGCATCCGTACCGGCGCGTCCCATCTGGGCGTTCTGGCAGACGTGCTCGGCTGGTTCACCGTAGCCACGCTCGCTCTGATTCTGTTCTGCATCTGGGTGGCCTGGCGTCGATTGCGGCTGGTCAGGCGGGCGCCGGACGCCGGCCAGCGCGGGCGTGATCGGCTGGCGTTCCTGGCGCGCGTCACGCTGTATCTGGCCAGCCTGAGCGGGGTCGGCGTGCTGTTCCTGGCGGCGCCGCTGGCCTTCGTGGGGAACTGCGCATGATGCGCCGTGGTGCGGCAGTCGCGGCCGCGGGCGCACTGGCGGCCGGCTGGGCATTCGCGCTCGCCGACGGCTCCTTCAGCGCGCACATGGTGGCTCACGTGGTAGCGATATCGCTGGCAGCGCCGCTGCTGGTCCTCGGTATCTCGCGTCGTCCACAGTGGCTCGGGCTGCCCATGGCCGCGCTCGCCGCCTGCGCTCTGGAGCTGGTGGTGGTGTGGGGATGGCATGCGCCCTGGCTGCATTTGGCTGCACGTTCCTGCCCCTCGGTATTCGCCGTGGAACAGCTCTCTTTCCTGGCAGCCGGCTATGCCGTGTGGGGCAGTGCTCTGCCGGCATCGCCGACCGCCGGCTCTGCACGCCGCGCGTCGCTGGCCGGAGCGGCCGCGCTGCTGGCGACTTCCATGCACATGTCGCTGCTGGGCGGGCTGCTCTGCGTTTCGCCCCGGGCCTGGTATCACGGGCAGACGGCGGCCGCACTGTGGGACCAGCAACTGGGCGGCACGATCATGGTGGCAGTCGGGGGCATCGTGTATCTCGCCGGTGCGCTGAGTGTATTGGCCTGGGCGCTGACGGTGCGCGTTCAGGGGACGGAGGGGCCATGACGTGTCGAGGCATCCTGGCGTTGCTGATCGCCGGTGCCGTGCTCACCGCTCTGGTGCTCGTTGCCGGCGGCTACAACGTTTCCGCCGCCGCCGGTCATCTGCCGCCGGTGAAGGCGATTCTGCATTTCACCATGCGCAATTCCGTCAGCCTGCGCTCCGGCGGCCCCGCACCGGAGGACCAGATCGGCACCGCTCGCGCCCTGGTCGGAGCGGGTCACTACGATCTGGTGTGCCGCGACTGTCATGGCGCGCCGGGCATCGAGCGCGACGCCGTGGCGAAGAGCCTCGTGCCGGAGCCACCGCACATTCTCGAGGCAGTGAGGCGCTGGCAGGCGTCGGAGCTGTTCTGGATCGTCAAGAACGGCATCAAGATGACGGCCATGCCGGCCTGGCCGGCGCTGCACAGAGAGGACGAAGTGTGGTCAGTGGTGGCGTTTCTCACGCAGCTGCCGGACATGGATGCTGCCGCCTACCGGCGCGCGGTCACGGGTCCGGTCGCCCGTCGCTCGCCACCAGGGGTCGCCGAGCTCGAGAGGCTGCTCGACCGCTGTGCCCGCTGTCACGGCTATGATGGTCGCGGGACCGGCGCACGGGCGGTGCCGCGCCTCGACGGCCTGTCCGCCGGCTATCTCGAGAATGCGTTGCGCGCCTATGCGACCGGGAAGCGGGCCAGCGGCATCATGCAGACTCACGCCAGCGCCGTGCCGGCCGCCTACCTGGACGATCTGGCCCGGCATTATGCCGGCGCCGAGCCGGCGGGACGTTTGATTCAGCGCGCGGAACCGTCACCACTCGCGCGTACCGCAACCCCAGACGCGGATCGCGGCAGCCGGCTGGCGCGCCGGGGTGCGCCGGAGCGCCGGGTGCCGCCATGCGCCGATTGCCACGGACCTGCGCCCTATCCCCGCTCGTCCGCCTATCCGGCCCTCGCCGGGCAATCGGCCGAATTTCTGGAAACTCAACTCCGCCTGTTTCGCCAAGGGGTTCGCGGCGGATCGCCTTTCGCGGACATCATGCGTCAGGCGGCCGAAGGGCTCGACGAGGAGGACATCGTCGCGGTTTCGCGCTACTACGCAGAGCTGGAGTCGGACGCGTCGCGATAATTCACATCAGGGGACACAGATGCCGAAAACCGTCACTGTCACCATTCCACACGATCTCGGCAGGGCCGAGGCGCGACGCGGGCTTCGGTGCTATCGAGGACGAGCTTCAGACTGTCGGGCTGACAATGTCGTGCAATGAGCGCTGGGAAGGTGACCGGCTTCACTTCAGCGGCAGCACGTTCGGCCAGAGCATCGGCGGTCACGTCGACATGACGGATCAGGCGGTTCGAGTGGAGATCATGCTGCCCCGGCTGATGGCGGCGCTGGCGGGGAGAGTGAAGGGCAGAATCGCCCGCAGGGGACAGCAGCTGCTGGAGAACCGGCGCTGATCGCGGGGGGCGCTGCTGACCTGACCAGGCGCAACCATCACGTGGCAGGTAGCGGCTTTCTGAATGGAATGGATAGGTAACTCTTTGATATTTAACGATAGTATAAAGATGGCGTCCCCTAGGGGAGTCGAACCCCTGTTGCCGGGATGAAAACCCGGTGTCCTAGGCCTCTAGACGAAGGGGACGCAGGAAGCCGCGCATTCTATGAACGCCACCTGGGCCAGTCAAGCAAGTCCCTGGCAACTCCCCGGATCGGCCGGCTTCAGCCGTCTGCCGCCACGGCGCTGACCGTCGACTACACTTCCGATGTCGGGGACGGACTCTTGGAAGGGAAGAAGAAGATGCAACCCTTGGAGCTGTTGACGGCGGCGAGCGCCGCCGCGGGCGGCCTGGTACTGGCCGGCCGGTATCTGTTGCGGGCGTGGAGCCTCTATCAGCTTCGCACCCTCGCCCGCGAAAGCCACGCGATCGAACGCTGTTGGTCGGTCATCGCCGAGCTTCCGGCCGAGGTGCAGACCCAGCCATTGCGCTGCACGCTCGGTCGCATCATGTATCAGCACCTCAAGCGGGCACGCCGCATTCAGCCCGACCACCCGTACCTGCGCGCTCAGCTCCTGCAGATCGCGCGGTTCATCGGCCGCACGCCCCGTGACGAGGGCCGGCGGTTGGCGGGGGCGACGCGGGGGACGTCCATGGCGGCTCTCGGCGAGCTGCGCCGGCTGCTCAGCGAAAACGCTGCCGAGGGGCTGATCAGCTACGCCGAGCTGACACGCTGCGGGCTGACCGTATCGCAGGCCCTCGTCCGACTCGAGTTCGACCACTGTCGCCGCGCGGCGCTGCAGGCGGAGTTCCTCCGGCGCACGCCGCAAGCCATTCAATACCTGCGCTCGGCGATGCAGGCAGCCCGGCGCTTCGGTGACGATTCCAGCGAGCTGCGGGAGGTTGCGGCGCGGCTGGAGCTGCTGGAGGCGGCCGAGCCGGTGATGGGAATGGCCGCCGGCTGAGGACCACACTCAGCTGACAAGCAGGGTCTTGCCGACCCAGTGACGGGCGAAGTGCTGGGCCGTGCGGCCGCTTCGCACGCCGCGCGCCAGCGCCCAGCGCAGGGATGCGGCACGGATCTCGTCATCCCAGGCAAGCTCGACCCCGTGGGCGCGGGCCAGGCGTCCCACCCAGTGCTCGACCACCGACAGGTACGCGTCCTGCTTGAACGGGTAGAACGACAGCCACAACCCGAACCGATCCGACAGCGATATTTTCTCCTCCACGGCTTCCGACTCGTGCAGCTCGCCCTGACGGACGGTGACGTTCGCGTTGTCGGCCATGTACTCGGGCAGCAGGTGACGGCGGTTCGACGTCGCGTAGATCAGCACGTTGCTCGAGGCCTTGAACACCGACCCTTCGAGGGCGCTCTTCAGCTCCTTGTAGGAGGCGTCGTCAGCCTCGAACGACAGATCGTCGCAGAACAGCACAAACCGGAACGGCTCGTCGCGCAGCCGGCGGACGATGTGCGGAAGCGCCGCCAGTCGGCTCTTGCTCACTTCCACCAGACGCAGGCCCGCGTCGTGATAGGCGTTCAGCAACGCGTGCACCAGCGACGACTTGCCGGTGCCTCGGGCTCCCCACAGCAGCACGTTGTTGGCCGGCAGGCCGGCCAGGAACTGACGGGTGTTGGTGTCGATCTGCTGCTTCTGGTGGTCGATCTCGAGCAGGTCGTCCAGAACGATGTCGTCGATGGCGCCGTGGGCGACGAAGCCGTCCACCAGGGTGCCCGAGGTCCAAACCGCCGCCGCACAGGTCGCCCAGTCCACCGCGGTCGCCGGGTGGATCAGGGTGAGCGCACGTCGGGTGAGCTCCCGCGCGTCGTCGATCAGGGCATCCAGAGAGGTTTTCATGGGCTCGGCAGCACGGCGGCAGTGCGCGTGATTGTACCGATTCGGATGAGCGAAGCGGCACGGGATGGTAAAATCCGGCCGTTCTCACGGCCACAGCCGGTGGCACCATGTCCGCACCCACAATACCCGACAGCAACCCCAACCGCCGACAGGGGCCTGCAGACAGGCGCGGCAACAGCCCGGACCGGCGCAACCCCGAGCGGCTGCAGGACGACATCGCGCCTCGGCGGCATCCCGACCTGCCGGATCGCCGCGCACCGTCAGGCTGGGCGGCGCAGGGGAATGACGTTACCGCGCTTCTTGATATAGACCCGATGCTCGCGGCCGGGGCCGTGAACGCCGATCTTGCCGTCGGTGAATAGCCTGAGATCGAACGCCGTGGACGCGCCTGTGCGCGGCTCGAGAACCAGATCGTGGCCTTTGAGCTGCCACTCGCCGAGTTCCTCGCGGTCGCCGTCGCGGATGCGGTAGCGGCCCCGGTCCAGCCCGCCCTCCAGCTCCAGCGCCCCGTCGTGGTTCTCCCACAGCCAGGTGCCCGGCAGGTCGAGTCGCTCGAGCCAACGTTGCCGGCTCAGCCGGTTGGCGCGCACCCAGAGGACGCAAACGGCGGCAACGACGATGACCAGCAGGAGCGAAGCCATGGGCTAATCCTGTCGTACCCCGCGCACAGGTTCAACATGACCCTCCGGACGTGCCGCCGCGAATGGGCGGCGCGCGCCCGGCGCTAGTCGAGCCACTCCCGATGGACGTCGATCAGCTCGGCGTCTACCGTGGTCTGGAGGTTGCGCTCGATGTCGGTGAGGGCCCGGTCCACCACGCTTCTGCCCGCAGACGCGGCGACGAACGTCCACTCGGACCGCTGCAGCAGATCCTGATGCGCACTCTCGCAGACGGCCACGTTATGGGCGCGGCCGTAGCGCTCGCGGATGCCGTTCAGGCGCTGACGTTTTTCCTTCAGCGAACGGCATCCCGCCACGTAGAACTCGATCCTGAGCAGCCCGATACTCACTCGTGGTACGTCAGCTCCCTGGGGCAGCGGAGTTTGCCATAGCCCAGGACATAAGCGAACATCGTCGGCTGTGGGAGCGGCCTCCTGGCCGCGAACTTGCCGCGAACGCTCCCACCTGCATCGCGACCAAAAAGATCGCTCCCACACCGGCACCAAGGGGAATCGCATGCGCTTCAGCTTCTGGCCGACACCGAGCCTGCCGTACTCCGACGTCCTGCGGCTCGCCCGGCACGTGGAAAGCACCGGCTGGGACGGGCTCTGGTACGCCGACCACTTCATGCCCAACGCCGCGGACACCAGCACCCCCTGGCCGGAAGCCTGGATCACCCTCGCAGCGCTGGGAGCGCAGGTGCCGCGGCTGCGTCTCGGCACGCTGGTCTCCGGCAATACCTACCGCCATCCTGCGGTGCTGGCGAAGATGGCCGCCACCCTGGATCACATCACCGGCGGCCGGGTGGTGCTCGGCCTCGGCAGCGGCTGGCAGGAGAACGAGCACCGCCAGTACGGTATTCCGTACTACACCGTGGCCGAGCGGCTGAAGCGCCTGGACGAAGCGTGCCGGGTCATCAAACTGCTGTTCGAGCAATCCCAAGCCAGTTTCGACGGCCACTACTATCAACTCGACAACGCCTCACTCGAGCCCAAGCCAGTGCAGCAGCCCCTGCCCCTGCTGATCGGCGGCGGCGGCGAGAAGGTGACGTTGAAAGTCACGGCTCGGCACGCCGACGAGTGGAACGTGTGGGGCGATCCGGCCGTGCTCGAGCACAAGATGGCCATCCTCGACGACCATTGCCGGGAGGCGGGCCGAGAGCCGCAGTCGATCAAGCGTACGGCGGTGGCGATGCTGTTCATGAGCGACGACGAGTCGACTCTGTCGCGCTTCCGCTCGGCCAGCATTGCCCAGCCGCACCTGGTGGGCACGCCGGCGGAGATCCGTTCGCAGATGGACCACTACCAGAAGCTCGGCGTGCACGAATTCATCGTTCCCGGCTTCAACCTGGGGCCGGTCGATCAGCAGATCGCCACCCTCGACCGTTTCATCGCCGACGTCGCAGGCCGCTGATGGCGGCCGAAGCGGTTCCCGCCGCGACCATCATGATGCTGCGCGACGGTCCGCACGGGCTCGAGGTGTTCATGGTGGTGCGCCACCACCAGATCGATTTTGCCTCCGGCGCGCTGGTGTTCCCCGGCGGCAAGGCTGACCCACAGGACTTCGACGCGGCCCTGCTGCCCCACCTGAAAGGCGCGCACAGCGATCCGGACATGCGTGCCATTCAGGTCTCGGCCATCCGTGAAGCGTTCGAGGAGTGCGGCATACTGCTGGCCCGGGCCGAGAGCGAGGGAGGCCTCATCGACGGTGCACGGCTGGCGAAGCTCGAGCGTTACCGGGACGCGCTGCACTCGGGAGCGGTGACGATCCTCGAGTTCCTCACCCGCGAGAAGCTCGTGCTGGTCTGCTCGGAGCTGGCGCATTTCGCCCATTGGGTAACCCCGGCCATGATGCCCAAGCGCTTCGACACGCACTTCTTTCTGGCGGCCGCTCCGCCCGACCATCTGGCCGTACACGACGGCCACGAGTCGGTGGACTCGGTCTGGATCCGGCCCGACGACGTGCTCGAGCAGGCGGCCAGCGGCGAGCGCACGGTGATCTTCCCCACCTTGCGTAACATCGAGAAGCTGGCGACCTTCGAGTCGGTGGCCGATGCGTTCTCAGGGGCAGCGGCGAACAACGTGGTGCGGGTGGAGCCGTGGACCGAGAAGCGGCAGGACGGAACCTATCTGTGCATCCCCCGCGAAGCCGGCTACGCGGTGCACGAAGAACGAATGCCGGACCGCCCCTGAAGTGGGAGCGACCTCCCGGTCGCCCCTGAAGTGGGAGCGACCTCCCGGTCGCCCCTGAAGTGGGAGCGACCTCCCGGTCGCGATAAAACGCGGATCGCGACCGGGAGGTCGCTCCCACAATCAACCCAACGGCATGTCGTCGCCAAGCCCCCCGAGCAGCTCCGCCACCGTCAGCAGCATGGCCTCGTAGTAGCTCTGCAGCTCGCGGCGGCGGTTCTCGTCCTGAAAGGGGTTGAGCGGATCATGGACTCGCAGACGCCGGAGCTGGCCGAGGATCAGATCGCGCACCTGGCGCGCGTGATAGATCTCCAGCAGGTCCACCAGGCCTTGATCGTTGTGAGGCATTCCTTCTTATTCCGCGAGGGTTTCGTTAAATCTAGTTGCCTGATCTTCGTTCGCCAGCCGACCTGACGAGCTTGCGGAGCGCTTCTCAAACCCGTAGCTTGATGAATCACTCGCCACACGGAACCTGCACATGGCTGCGGCACCAGATGACACCCAGACAGACCTGCGCTACCAGATCGCGGACCACGTCGCCACCATCACCCTCGATCGTCCGGAGGTTCAGAACACCATCTCGGGACCGATGCTCCAGGCGCTCTCGGCCCGGTTGCTGGAAGCCGATGCCGACCCGGACGTGCGGGCGATCGTGATTACCGGGAGCGGGCGGTTCTTCTGCGCGGGTCTCGACCTGCGCGGCGGCGGCATCGCCGCGGGGCTCTCCGACCAGCGGCGCGCGGCGCCCGCCAACCTCGACCTGCGCAACGCTCCGCCGACGGTGCTGCACAGTCTGGACACCCCGACCATCTGTGCCCTGAACGGCTCCGCGGCCGGCTACGGAATGGATCTGGCCCTGGGGTGCGACATCCGCATCATGGCCGACAGCGCCAAGCTCGCGGCAGCGTTCACCGCCCGAGGCGTCGTGCCGGAGTCCGGCGGCACCTGGCTGCTGCCCCGCCTGCTCGGCTGGTCGAAGGCGGCCGAGATCATCTTCACCGGCCGCACCCTGCTCGCCGACGAATGCGAACGGCTGGGGCTGGTGTCACGGGTGGTGCCCGCCGAGCAGCTCCAGGACGAGGCCCGCGAGATGGCCGCCGAGATCGCCGGCAACGCGCCGCTGGCGGTTCAAGCCTCCAAACGCATGATGCGCATGAGCATGAACGAGACCTTCGACGACCACGTGCACCACGTGTTCCTGCAGCTCCTGCCGCTGTTTCAGTCCCAGGACTTCAAGGAGGGCATGGCGTCGTTCCTGGAGAAGCGCAAACCCAAGTTCGAAGGCCGCTGACCCACAGGCGCCGCCGGCGCCATCCCCCGACCCGATTGGCTGACCTGTGGGGCGGCAATGACCGCCCCGCGGACGGGGCCGCCTTTGCGGCCCCGGGGCGATGGAGTATGATGTCGCGCCTCTTCGGGGCGTAGCGCAGTCTGGTAGCGCACTTGACTGGGGGTCAAGTGGTCGCAGGTTCAAATCCTGCCGTCCCGACCAGAAATCTGCTTAGGATCAAGGGGTTACAACCTAGCCCCTTTTCTGTTGCCACAGTGTCACCACGGGTCATTGTTCGCCTCCCTGGCTCTTCTGCGCTCCTCCGGACAAGCCGATGCAATCAACCAGTTGAATTGACTCGGCGCCAGAGGACTTGGCGCTCATGTCATATTGGTTCGAGAAGGAATTGAAGTCTTAGATCGCGTCCTTGCCGACGTAGTACGATGGTCGATCTGTTTCATGCGGGTGGGCTCGGCTGGGTCGTTCGACCCTCTCGTTCACGAGCCCACGCCGCGTTTCTCGAGCTCTCTGGGCATCCGCCTGGCGTCGGATTCGAGCAAGGGGCCGCGCTCCTCTGCGCGGAGCTGCCCCGCTGTGTCCTTGGCCATCTTGTCGCTGTCGAGCATGATCCACTTCTCGGGGACGATCTCGATGACGACACGCAGCGGCGAATCGAGTCGCCGGACGAAGTCGTCTGCCTGGGCTTTTTCCGCCTCGCTCATCTCACGCTCCTTGCCGGCGCGCAGATAGGGCCCGTAGGCGAGGGCGGGATAGAACCACTTCTTGGTTTCCTCGTCGTCGTGAATGATGGCGCGGCCCTTGAAGGTAATGGCGCCGTTGGGGCCGTTGGGCGCGGCGACACCACTCACGACGACGGAGCAGCGAGGGTCCCGGCGTATGGCGGCGACCCGATGTCGATGCGCACCGCAGGTGATCCAGCCACGGCCGTCGCGCCAGACGAAGGCGTGCACCACGCCCACGGGCCAGCCGTCCTTGGTGGACCAGTTGAAAACGCACTCGCTGGCTTTGCTCAGAAGCTCCTCGCGCGTCTCGTCGGTAAACGGATAGATGGAAACGACTTCGTGCTCTTCGCTGGACACCGGCTCTTCCCTTCTCTCGGTGGGTATCGCTGAAGCATATCCTCGGTTCCGCGACGCTACCACGTTCTGGTTTCGCGTCCGCGAACCGGCATCGCGAGAGCACGTGCAGCTGGATACGTCATCCCAGCCGGTGGCCCAGTCTGCCTGCCTTTGCGACTCCGTCCAGGGGCTTGCGCATCTGCCTCAACGCATACGTTCGGTCGGTGGACGGTATGTCCCATTGCGGCCCAGCGGCATAGAATCCCTGGAACGAATCCGTATGTCCGGGAGACGAGGGAGAAATCAATGCACGCACGAACGATTCGGCCTGCTCTTCTGGCGGCAACGCTCCTGGGCGCCGCTCTACCCGCGCTCGCCGGCCACGGGGAGCGTTCGCTGGTCCAGCGAGCTGCCGTCGAAGATCTGGTGGTCTGCTACGCCCGTGGGACCGACGCGATCGGCACGGCCGTCAATGCCGTCAACACCGGGGGCAACCTCGATTCCACGATCAACGTCGGCGACCCGCAGTTCGATGCCGGACTGGCCATCTACCGCAAGTGCTTTTCGAAGAACGTGTCTATCACCCTGGCGTTCGATGGCGTGCCCGCGTTGACCGTGCCGGATCCGGCCACGCGTACGCCGAACACCGATGCCGCGCTGCAGTGGGCCAACTTCGTTAACAACGCCTTCCGTGGGCCGGGCTACAAAGCCACCCAGCATCACATGGGGTCGGTCTCCAGCACCGTCCACGGCAATCGTGCAGAGGTCGTGTCCTACCTCATCGCGACCCACACGTTCGGTCCGGATGGGGACCAGCCCGAAGGGTCGGTCGCCGTGGTGGGCGGCACCTATACCGATCAGGACGTTCGCGAGCACGGACGGTGGGTCATCGGCCAGCGCACGCTGAACATTACGTCCAGCGTGATCACACCGGCACCCTAGCCCAGCCGGCCGGTCGCGCCCCGCTTCGCCCGCCGCAGGACGTGTCGCCGGCGGCGGTGCGGCCGCTACTGTTTCTGCCCAAGGTAGCGCTGTTGTGGCTGCACCTGAGCGCTTTCCGGCCGCTGGCAGAGAAGTCCTGGGACCACGACGAGATTGGGAGCGATCTCCACGCGCCGGAGATCACGGCGGCTTGACTTCGGCGCTAACACCTCCTTCCAAATCATCGAGTTACAACGAGCCCTTCCCCTCGAACCTGGCACCGGATGGGGGCATCGCAAGTCCTGCTGCTACACAGGCGGTCGGCCACATTCGTGCTGTAGGTCACACATCAGTTGCGGCCTCTTCCCTACAATCCCCGTGACAACGTACCGAAACGTAGGGCACCAACGATGGCATCCATGGACCTGAGAATCGGTCAGCGGCTCGACCACGAGCATCAGGACATGCAGCCCGGCCGGTCACAGAGGATCGACGTTCGCGCCGGGGAGCCCGAGAAGAAGTGGTTTCGATCCGACCGCTGTTTCACGCTCGACTCGAAATGGTTCTTCTCCACGCGCGAAGGCATCGACGTCGGCCCGTATAAGACGAGGCTCGAAGCGCAGGCCGAGGGTCGTCGTCTCACCCGGATCCTGGGGAAGCTGTCGGCACCCGAGGAGCAGCGGCAGGCGATCTACGATTTCGTCCGCCGGCCGCTCGGACCGTACAAGATGCGCTGAGGCCGCCTCGCCCGAACAAGCACACGCGCACGAAGCCGAGCGCGGCTGTCTCGGCGGCCCGGCGCACGATCGGGTCGCGTAGTATCCTCTGACGACCAGCAGATGAGGAAAGGCACATGCGGGACGCCGTGAATCTGATCGCCCGGATACTTCTGGCGTACATCTTCGTCGCCGCCGGCTGGGGCAAGCTGTCGGGGTTCAGCGAAACCCAGCAGCACTTCGTCGCCATGGGCCTGTCAGCGTGGATGGTGGCGCCGACCATCGTGATCGAGCTCGGCGGCGGCATCGCCCTGGTGCTGGGCGCGTTCACCCGATTGACGGCGCTGGTGCTCGCGGCGTTCTGCGTCGCCACCGCCGTGATCGTGCACTGGGATCCGAGCAGCCAGGCGCAGATGATCAACTTCATGAAGAACATCGCCATGACGGGCGGCTTTCTGTTCGTGGCGCTCGAAGGCGCAGGAAGGTGGAGCCTCGACCACGCGCTGGGCCTGCCGCTCGGCGGCGTCCACGAACCGAACGCCGATGCGGCTCAACCATAGCTCCAATCAGTGATAGCGCCGGCTCAGCGATAAAAGATGTGGTTGCCGATGCGCTTGAGCGGCCGCTTGACGCGCGCCCAGCGCGGTTTGACGCGAGTCGCGTGGTAGTAGAGCGCGTCCGGCACCAGCGGCGGCTGGCTGCCGTCGTAGACGCTCACCGCCACCGCCATGGCACGCTGCCACGCGCGGCCGCTGGGTTCGTGCAGGTCGAGCTCCGTCCACGAGAACGCCCCGACGTAGCGGCCGCGCTCCGCGTCCAGACGCTTTTCGTGCACCACAGCGCAGACTGTGCCGGGAAAGCGCGGCGAAGCCACCCGGTTCATGGTGACTTCCGCGACGGCCCGCTGCCCGTCCCGGGGCTCGCCGCGGCCCTCGTAGTAAACATTCTCGGCCAGGCAGCGCAAGCTGGCGTTACGCTCGAGCTGCGACCGTATCTGCTGATGGTCGGAATAGGCGACGTGAGCGAGCCAGGCGAAGACGGCGCCGGCCATCCCCGGCACAGCCAGCACCGCCAGCAACGCGCGGTCGCCGTAGTACCAGAAGCCGAGTATCCGGTCCCGGAGACCCGTCGCGACCGACCGTGCCTCCATCAGCAATCCGAGCATCGGAGTGGCCCGAGGAGCGGGATGCCTACAGTAGCCGAGGTGCCGGGCGGCTTTGCCGGGCGTGGTTCACAACTCCGGGGCGCAGGCGCGCCGCCTGCGATCTACAATGGGCAGCATCTGCTATCCGGAGCGCGCAATTCGTGAATGTCACCGTCAGCGATTACTATTCCGAGGAAACCTTCGAGCGCATGAAGGCGTTCGCAAACACCCGCGAGACGCCGTTTCTGGTGGTGGACAAGGCGACGGTGGCCAACAAGTACGAGGATCTGCGCGGAGCCTTCCCGTACGCTCGCATCTACTATGCGGTGAAGGCCAACCCGGCGCCGGAGATCATCGAGCTGCTGCGTGACCGTGGCTCGAGCTTCGACATCGCCTCCATCTACGAGCTCGAGCGGGTGCTGGGGCTCGGCGTCAGCGCCGATCGGATCAGCTTCGGCAACACCATCAAGAAGAGCCGCGACATCCGCACGTTCCACGAGCGGGGCGTGTCGCTGTTCGCAACCGATTCCGAGGCCGACCTGCGCAACATCGCCAAGGCGGCGCCGGGGTCCCGAGTCTACGTGCGCATTCTGACGGAAGGCACCCAGACGGCCGACTGGCCGCTGTCGCGCAAGTTCGGCTGCCAGACCGACATGGCCATGGATCTGCTGATGCTGGCGCGGGATCTGGGGCTCGTTCCCTACGGTGTGTCGTTTCACGTGGGGTCGCAGCAGCGGGATATCGGCGCCTGGGACGCCGCCATCGCCAAGGTGAAGGTGATCTTCGAGCGGCTGAAGGAAGAGGACGGCATCGATCTGAAGATGATCAACCTCGGCGGCGGATTTCCCGCCAACTACCTGACCAAGGCGCACTCGCTCGCGACCTACGCCGAGGAGATCACGCGCTACCTCCACGAGGACTTCGGCACGGATCTGCCGGAGATCATTCTCGAGCCCGGGCGCTCGCTGGTGGCGGACGCGGGGATTCTGGTGAGCGAGGTGGTGCTCGTCTCCCGTAAGAACCGCACCGGTCTGTACCGCTGGGTTTATCTCGACGTCGGCAAGTTCTCCGGCCTCATCGAGACGCTCGGCGAGTCGATCCGATTTCCGGTGTACAGCGACCGACAGGGCGAGCTCGAGGACGTCGTGCTGGCGGGGCCCACCTGCGACAGCGCCGACATCATGTACGAGCACGTCAAGTACGCGCTGCCGCTGAATCTGACGGCCGGCGACCGGCTGTACTGGTTCTCCACCGGGGCTTACACCACCAGCTACAGTGCGATCGAATTCAACGGATTTCCGCCGCTGCGCTCGTACTATATTTAGATCGAAACAAGCCGCAGGCGCTATCCAGGCGAGCCGCAGGCGCTATCCAGGCGAGCCGCAGGCTCAGTTCCTGAGCGCCACGTCGGTGGAACGGGCGACCGCTTCTCGCAGCCGTTGCTCCAGGTCGCCGAGCCGCACCGGCTTGGGAATGAACATGTCCATCCCGGCGGCTCGGCAGGCACGGCGGTCCGATTCCTGGGCGTTGGCCGTCATGGCCGCGATGTAGGGGCGCGGGCCGCAAGCAGAGCGGATCTGCCGGGCGGCTTCCAGACCGTCCATGTGGGGCATCTGCACGTCCATGAGCACCAGGTCGTAGTCGCCGCGGAGCGCGCCCTCGACCGCCTCGCGGCCGTCGGCCACCACCGTGGTCGACACCCCGAGCTTTTCCAGCATGCCTTTGACCACCTGCTGATTGACCGGGTTGTCCTCCGCGACGAGCACGGAGAGGCCGGCGAAATCAGTGGTCTCCGCGCGCCCGTCTGCCGGCGCGGGCGCATCGTCGACGCCGCTGCCGAGCAGGCAGTCCAGGCACTCCAGGAGCTGGCTCGGCCGCAACGGCTTGCGGAGCACGGTCGCGCCCCGAACCCCGCGCTCGTCGCCGGATTCCAGCGGCGCCATCAGGATCAACGGTGTCTGACCCGGGCCGTGCAGAGCGGTGACCAGCTCCTGGCCGCTCACCTCGGCGGTATCGAGATCGGCGAGGATGACGTCCCACGTCTCGCCGCGGGAGGCCAGCAGCAGCGCACCGACCTGGTCGAACACCGACACCTCGACGCCTACCGCCTCGAGTATATCGCAGAGCCCCTGCGCGGCGTGACGGCGCTTCTGCAGCACGGCGGCGCGACGGCCCTCCAACGCGCGACCCTCCTCTGCCGGCCGCGCCGGTGCCGTGCCCACCACGGCAAAGAATTCGAACGTGGAACCGGTGCCGGGGACGCTCTCCACGGTCACCCGGCCACCCATCAGCTCCACCAGGCTCCTGGAGATCGACAGGCCGAGGCCGGTGCCTCCGTAACGCCGCGTGGTGGACGCATCAGCCTGCACGAACGGCTCGAACAGGCGTGCGGCGGCAGCGGATTCGATGCCGATGCCCGTGTCCATGACCCGAAAGTGCAGCTCGCTCGATGACTCGTCTCTGGGTACGACGCCGATGGTCAGCACCACTTCGCCTTCCTGGGTGAACTTCACGGCGTTGGAGACCAGGTTCACCATCACCTGACGGATCCGCTGAGGATCGCCGACGAAGAACCGGTGCGCGCCCGGATTCATCACCAGGGTGAGTTCCAGACCTTTGCCGGCCGCGGCTTGAGCGACGAGCTGCAGCGCCTCGACAGCCAGATCCTCGACGTCGAACCGCTCGTGGGCGAGCTGCACCTGCTGGGCTTCGAGCTTCGAGAAATCGAGTATCTCGTTGATGATGGTGAGCAGCGATTCGCCGCTGGCGCGGACGATGTCCACGTAGCGCCGCTGCTCGTCGTCGAGCGACGTCTTCAACAGCAGCGACGTCATGCCGATGACACCGTTCATCGGCGTACGGATCTCGTGACTCATGTTGGCGAGGAACTGGCTGCGCGCCTGAGCCGCCGCCTCCGCCGCTTCCTTGGCCGCTTGCAGAGCAACCTCGCGCTCGATGTGCTCGGTCACGTCGGCGATGCGCGCCATGGTGAGATCCCGCGACGGCACGTTGAGGCTGCGCAACGCCAGATTGCCCCAGAACCGCCGGCCGGTGGCGGTCTCGAACTCGCAGACCTCACCCCAGCTCGGGTCCTGGAGGGTTTTGCCCATGATCTCCGGAATGTCCTCCGCCGAATGCTCCCTCAGGTAGCCGGTCCGAATCAGCTCGCCGATCCGGCGTATATCGCTGGTCTCGAAGAGCTGCTCGGCCCGTCGATTCACTCGCACCACGTCGGCGTGCTGGAGCCGGCCGTAGACGATGGCGTCCGACGACTGGTCGAAAATGGCGCTCATGATGGTCTCGGTGGCGTGGCGCCGCTGGCGCGCCACGATCCGCATGGACAGCATCACTCCCAGGAACAGGATGTAGAGGCTGGAGTTCACCACTACGGTCGTGGGCTCGAGCAGCGGGTCGGCGACCACGTAGGCGGTCGCGATGTGGACGGCGGCAGCAGTCACCATGAATGCCACCACCAGCACCACCCGGTGCAGCGCCATACCCGCGATCAGCACACCGACGAAGCTGGCAACGAGGCTGTCGGCGTCCACCCGCTGGGCGTAGACCATCGAACACAGATAGATGACCAGACCGGTGTTGACGAGGTAGGCATACCAGCCGACGTGCCGGCGGGCCCATGGGGACAGGTAGGTCACCACCACCAGAGACAGCATCGCGGTGATGGCGGTGTAGCGGGCCACGACCACCACCGCGGCGCCGCTCGGATGGATGAAGCCGGCCAGCAGCAGCGCGACACTGCCCAGCACGGCGATCAGCCGGTACGTGCTCAGCGGCCCCAGGTCAAATGATTTCAAGCGGAAAGCCATACGCTTCCGTTGCCGGCCCTCCCGATGAACCGGTCGTTGAAGTGTACGGCATCACCGGAGCCCGTGCCTTCTCTGGAGCGTGCGGGCGTGGCAAAGTAGTCCCATGATGTGCGGTAGTTCTCGCTCACTGGTCGTCCTGATGCTTGTCATCGTAAGCCCATTCGCGCTGGCCGCGGAGCCGGCTCAGCGCGATTTTGCTGCCTGCGTGGCCGATCTTCAAACCACCGCGAGGGCCGAGGGAATCTCCGAGCACGTGGTCGATGATGTGCTGGGCAAGGTGAACCATCTCGACCGGGTCATCGAGCTCGACCGGAAGCAGCCGGAGTTCACCCAGACGTTCACCAACTACTACACTCGGCGGGTGACCCCGGAGCGGGTGGAGCGCGGCCGGCAGCTCCTCGATCGCTATCACGACGTGCTGGCCGAGATCGAGCGTCGCTTCGGCGTGCCGCCCCGTTACCTGGTGGCGTTCTGGGGGCTCGAAACCAATTTCGGCGCCTATTTCGGCGACATTCCCGTTCCGGACTCGCTTGCCACCCTGGCCTGTGATCCGCGTCGCAGCAGCTTCTTCACGGCTGAGTTGATGCAGGCGCTGCGCATCGTCGACGCCGGCGACATCAGCCCGGACAGGATGGTCGGCTCCTGGGCCGGCGCTATGGGCCACGTGCAGTTCATGCCCAGCGTGTTCGAGAAATATGCCGTGGACGCCGATCACGACGGCCGCCGCGACCTCTGGGACAGCGTGCCCGATGCCCTGGCCTCCGCCGCCAACTTTCTGCACGGGCTCGGCTGGCAGCGCGGTCTGCGCTGGGGTCGGGAAGTGCGCCTGCCCGACGGCTTCGATTACGCGCTGGCCGGCCGCGGCCAGGCCCGGCCGCTGTCGGAGTGGGTGAAGCTGGGGGTCACCGACGCCTTCGGACGGCCGTTGCCGCGCCTGGACCTTCCAGCCGCCGTGCTGGTGCCGTCGGGGCACCGGGGTCCCGCGTTCCTGGTCTACGACAACTTCGACGTGATCATGGGCTGGAACCGCTCCGAGTTCTACGCCCTCTCCGTGGGCCGGTTAGCCGACGAGATCGCAGGGGCCGGGCCGTTGCAGCGGCCGCCGCCCGCCGACGCAGAGCCGATGTCCCGCGATCAGGTCCGCCAGCTTCAGGCGGATCTCGGCCGGCTGGGCTACGACGCCGGCCAGCCGGACGGCATCTTCGGCTCGGCCACCCGCCGCGCGCTCAGCAGATTTCAGCAGCATCGCCACCTGGTGGCGGACGGCAACCTGGACGGCGCGGTGCTCGACGCCGTGCGCAAAGCAGTTCTAGAATCCGAGCGTCCCAACGCAGCGAGCGACTCGTCATGACCAGCTACCGTGGAACCTGTTTCTGTGGCGCCGTGACAGTGGAGGCCGAGGGAGCGCCGGAGGCCATGGGCTACTGTCACTGCCGTTCCTGCCGCTCGTGGTCGGGCGGCCCGGTGAACGCCTTCAGCCTCTGGAAACCGGACGCGGTACGGGTCACCAAAGGTGAGGAGCATTTGCGCACATACGCCGGATCGCCCCAGAGTGAGCGGCAGTACTGCGGCGAGTGCGGCGGCCACCTGATGACCAACCACCCGACCTTCGGTCTGGTGGACGTATTCGCCGCCACCTTGCCGACGCTCGAGTTCCAGCCGGCGCTGCACGTGAACTACGCGGAGACCGTGCTGCCGATGAGGGACGGGCTGCCGAAACTCAAGGATTTTCCCGCCGACCTTGGCGGCTCGGGCGAGACCGTTCCCGAGTAGCCGTCCCGGGACCATCGCCGTCCGGAGCGAGGAAGTAGCGCTCCAGGCTGTGCAGCGGGATCACCGCCCACTGGGGCCGGGTGCGAAGCTCGTAACGCAGCTCGTAGAATGCTTTCTCCCACAGGAACAGCTTCAGCAGCTGCGGCCCGCCGGCAAGCCGCGTCCCCTCCACGACCTCGTCGTAGCCGTCGAGGAACGTCTCGGACGCCCACTCTCTGAGCTCGCCAAGCGTCAGGGTCAGGTCCAGCGGTGAGCGACCGCTCGGCTCGAGCGACTCGAACGCGGCCGTGAACGCAGCGTAGTCGAAGGAGCGCAGCATCCCCGCCACGTCTTTCAACGAGCTGTGCTTACGGCGCCGCTCCTCGATGCTTCGGGCCGGCTCGCCTTCGAAGTCGATGATGACGAAGTCCTCTTCCACCACCAGCACCTGACCGAGGTGGTAGTCGCCGTGGAACCGGGTCTTTCGGAGCCCCGCGGTGCTACCCTGCCAGCCCCGCAGCTGCGCCGCAATGTCGTCGCGGGCGGCCAGCAACCGCTCGGCCACCTGGCGCTCGTGACCGCCGAGCCCGACGAGCCGGCCGGCCAGGAGCTCGAACGTCTCGTCCGCTTCAGCGGCGACGCCGTCTACCCAGACAGCGAGATCCGACTCGTCCACCGGCTCGGGATCGAACGCCGGGTCGCCGGTGACGGTGAGCAGGGCCTCGTGCATTTGAGCCGTACGCTGCCCCAGCAGGTGGATCATGTAGCCGAGGTATTCCCGCGCTTCGCCCTCGCTGTCCACGTGCTGGATGAGCCGGCGCTGATGATCGACCACCAGATCCCAGGCGCTGCCCTGGTGCTGCACCAGGCTCTGCAGCACGGCCACCGGCGCCGCCTCTTCCTGATCCGGCGTGCCCAGCTCCACGCTGCCGAGGACCCGCACCGCATGGGTGAAGCCGGCGCGGCCGGTGAGAAAGTCGGCCATCTCGACCTCCACCGCGACGCCCGGCTGGATGCCGCGGTAGAGCTTGAGGAAACCCCAGTCGCTGATACGCACGGTGGTGTTGGTGCCGATCTCGCCGGGCATGTAGACGTCTTCCGCCGGCACGTCCAGCGAGATGTCCGCCAGCGCCGGCCGCGGCAGGTAACGGATCATCGCGTCGCCGAGGTGGCTCTCGCCGCCGGCTGCCAGGTCTTCCAGCAGCCCGCGCACGAAACGAGGATCGGCGGCGGCGTCGATGAGGGTGCCCATCCGCGCGTGGCGACGGACCGGCGCAACGGAGTGAGGGTCGGACCTTCCCACGCGAGTAAGGCCGTCCTGATCCCACACGACCGCCAGGGGCAGCAGGTACTCCGTCTCATCATCCACCCGCACGGTGCCCCACGACCAGGCCGCCTCGTCCGCCGCCGCCGATCGCAGCGGCCGATAGCTGACGGTCCGCGGCAGCCGGCCTTTGCCCGTGTACCACCGCTGCGCCGGCAGCCAGCGCCTTAGTGCCTGATTCTGAAACTGCGATGCCACCCGGTCCGCCAGCTCGCGACGGCCGGCGCCCACGGCGGCAGGATCGAGGCTGCGCCAGCCGTCGAACCACACCAGCACCGGCACGGGCTCGGCGCTCTGGGGCACCAACGGCGCCGTCTGTTCCTGGGGCTGGGTGAACTGGAACCAGTAGAAGCCGTAGCCCGGCAGCGACAGCACGTAGTGCTCCTCGCCGATCCCCGGAAACGGCGTCCGCCCGGACAGCTCCAGCGGCACCATGCCCTGAAAGCGGGACAGATCCAACGCCACGGGCTGAGGGTCGCGGGCCAGATTCGCCACGCACAGCAGCGTCTCGTCCTGCCAGTGGCGTAGATAGGCAAGCACCTTACGGTTGCTCGGGTGCAGGAACTCGGCGCTGCCGCGGCCCCAGGCGGGATGGGCGCTGCGCACGTGAATCAGCCGCCGCATCCAGTTGAGCAGGGAGTGCGGCAGATTGTCCTGGGCCTCGACGTTGATGGCCTGGTAGCCGTAGGACGTGCTGGTCACCGGCGGCAGATAGAGCTGCGGAGGATCGGCGCGGGAGAAGCCGCCGTTGCGGTCCGGATTCCACTGCATGGGGGTGCGGACGCTGTCGCGGTCGCCGAGATAGATGTTGTCCCCCATGCCCAGCTCGTCGCCGTAGTAGAGGATGGGCGTGCCGGGCAGGGTCATGAGCAGGTTGTTCATGAGCTCGATCTTGTCCCGGCTGTTGTCGAGCAACGGCGCCAACCGCCGCCGGATACCCACGTTGACGCGCATGCGCGGCACCGTGGCGTAGGTGCGGTACATGTAGTCCCGCTCCTCGTCCGTGACCATTTCCAGGGTCAGCTCGTCGTGGTTGCGCAGAAAGATCGCCCACTGGCAGGTATCCGGAATGGACGGCGTCTGCGCCATGATCTCGATGATGGGGTGACGGTCTTCCTGCGCGAGAGCCATGTACATGCGGGGCATCAGCGGAAAGTGATACGCCATATGGCATTCGTCGCCGTCGCCGAAGTACTCGCGCACGTCTTCCGGCCATTGATTCGCTTCGGCGAGAAAGCAACGGTTCTGGTAGTGCTCGTCGAGCACCGCGCGCATACGCCGGAGCACCTCGTGGGTCTCCGGCAGATTCTCGTTGTTGGTGCCCTCGCGGACGCAGAGGTACGGGATCGCATCAAGCCGCACGCCGTCCACGCCCAGGTCGAACCAGAAGCGCATGACGTCGGTCACCGCTTCCACCACCGCCGGGTTGTTGTGATTGAGGTCCGGCTGGTGAGAGAAGAATCGGTGCCAGTAGTAGGCCTCCGCCACCGGATCCCACGCCCAGTTGGACTGCTCGGTATCGGTGAAGATGATGCGGGTCTCGGGAAATTTCTGGTCGGTGTCGCTCCAGACATAGAACTCCCGTTCCGGCGAACCCGGTGGTGCGCGCCGGGCGGCCTGGAACCACGGATGCTGGTCCGAGGTGTGGTTGATCACCAGCTCGGTGATGACCCTGAGCCCCCGCACGTGGGCCTCCTCGACGAAAGCCCGGAAGTCGTCGATGGTGCCGTAGTCGGGATGCACGCCCCAGTAGTCGGCGATGTCGTAGCCGTCGTCGCGCAGCGGCGACGGGTAGAACGGCAGCAGCCAGAGCGTGTTGACCCCCAGCGCCTGAACGTAGTCGAGCTTCTGAATCAGGCCCCGGAAGTCGCCGATGCCGCTGTCGTCGCTGTCGAAGAACGCCTTGACGTGGAGCTGGTAGATGACCGCGTCCTTGAACCAGAGCGGGTCGTCGCGGAGGGCGGCGTTGGGCTGTGCGCTGGACGCTGTGGAAGCGGGCTCCTGCCCGTGATCGCGGCCGGCGGGCCGCTCCCACATGTCCTTCGTCGCGCTCTTGTGGTCGTTCTGGGTCATCGTCGATCAGGCCGTTTCATCCGCCGCTCCGGCCGAGAGAAAGCTCGGAAACTCATAGTCGTGGCCACGCGGGTCCACCAGCCGCAGGACGTGGCCCGGCTGCGTGTGCGGATCGAGCATCACGAAGTTGCTGGGCCCCTGCCATTGATATCGCGCGTCGGTGAGCAGGTCGTGCGCGAAGTATGGATCGTGCACGGGGAGTCCGAGCTCGTCCAGAGGCAGGGTGAGCCACCCGGAGTGGGTGTTGTGAGGATCCAGGTTCACCACCATCAGCAGCACCTGCCCCGGCACCTGCTTCGAATAGACGATCAGCGCATCGTTGTCCACCGGATGGAACGTCAGGTTCCAGTCGTCCTGAAACACCCGGTGGTGGTGACGGATGCGGTTCACCGTGGCGATGAGGTCCTTCAGGCTGTCGTGCCGGTTCAGATCCCAGGCGCGGATCTGGTACTTCTCGGAGTTCAGGTACTCCTCGCTGCCCGGGTGCAGCGGCTGATTCTCGTGCAGCTCGAACGCCGGCCCGTAGATCCCGTAGCTGGCGGCCAGGGTCGCGGCCAGCAGGTAACGGATGGCGAATGCGGGTCGGCCGCCCTGCTGCAGGTACTCGTGCAGGATGTCCGGCGTGTTCGGCCACACGTTGGGCCGGAAGTATTCGCGGCCGGGCGGCTGGGTCAGCTCTTCGAAGTACTCGACGAGCTCCTGCTTGGTGGTCCGCCAGGTGAAATAGGTATACGACTGGCTGAAGCCGAGCTTGGCGAGATGATGCATCACCTTCGGGCGGGTGAACGCCTCGGAGAGAAACACCGTCTCCGGATGGCGGCGCTTGATGCGGTTGATCAGCCACTCCCAGAACCGGTACGGCTTGGTGTGAGGATTGTCGACGCGGAATATGGTGACGCCCTGCTGGATCCAGAACTCGACGACGCTGGCCAGCTCCTTCCAGAGCGCTTCGTAGTCGTCACTCTCAAAGTCGATGGGATAGATGTCCTGATAACGCTTGGGCGGATTCTCGGCGTACTGGATGGTGCCGTCCGGACGGTGTCGGAACCAGTCCGGATGGCTCTTCACGTAGGGATGGTCCGGCGCGCACTGAAACGCGATGTCGAGCGCCACCTCGAGGCCGAGCTCTCCAGCGCGCGCCACGAAACCGCGGAAGTCGTCCAGAGTGCCGAGCTCGGGGTGCACGCTCTTGTGGCCGCCTTCGGCCCCACCGATCGCCCACGGGCTGCCCAGGTGATGACCGCTGCCCTGCGGGTCGTTGTTCGGGCCCTTGCGGGCCACCCGGCCGATCGGGTGTACGGGTGGCAGATAGACGACGTCGAACCCCATCGCCGCCACGTACTCCAGCCGCTGCTGGCAATCGGCAAAGGTACCGTGGGTTTCGCCCTGGCCGCAGGACCGGGGAAAGAACTCGTACCAGGCGCCGAACACGGCGCGCGGCCGCTCCACCATTACCTCCAGCACCCGCGGGTGACGGCGCACCGCCTCCGACGCCGGGTTCGAACGCATCAGCTCGGAGAGCTCCGGCTCGTTGGCGGCATCTTCCACCCGTTCGCCGGCAGCCTCGGCCCGGAGCCGCGCGGCCCAGTCGGTGAGCCGCGTTTTCTCCGGCGGCTCGCTCCGCGCGGCCGCCGCGTCCACGAGCTGAGCACCGATCTCGAGCGCCACGGTGTCGTCCTGCTCGGCGGCGCGCCGCTTCGCCAGGTCGGCCCGCCAGGTGGCGAACGGATCGGCCCAGCCTTCCACCGTGTACTGGTAACGGCCGAGCTCGGCCACCTGGAACCGCGCCGTGAACCGGTCGTTCACCAACAGTGAAAGCGCCGCCCGATGCCACTCCTTCTCGTCCGGCGCACGGTACAGCAGATCGCCCGCCACCAGCTCGTGCCCGTCGGCGAAGACGTCGACCTCCACGTCCACCCACTGCCCGAGCGCGCGCTTGGCGGGGAACCGGCCGGCATCGATCTCCGGCGTCACGTTCTCGATCACCGCCCGCACGCGGCCTTCGGCTTTCAACTGTGACAACTTACGGGGGCTCACGACGCGTCCTCCTCGTGGATCAGAAACATCGCGCCGAGCGGCGGCAAGGTCAGGTACAGCGAATGAAAACAGCCGTGGGACGGCAGCGGCGCCGCCGTGTGACTACCGGCATGAGCAAGCCCGCTACCGCCGTAGGACGTGTCGTCGCTGTTCAGCACCTCACGCCAGCGCCCGCCGTGCGGCACCCCGACGCCGTAGTTGTGGCGCGGCACCGGGGTGAAGTTCAGGATCACCAGCACGTCCTTCTCCGGTGGCGGGCCCCGCCGCACGAACGCCAGCACGCTGTTGTTGCGGTCGTCACCGACGATCCAGCGGAACCCCTCCGGATCGAAGTCGAGGCCGTGCAGCGCGGGCGCGTCGCGATAGAGCGCGTTCAGCGCGGCCACCCAGCGCTTCACCCCCTGATGGGCGGGGGATTCCAGCAGGTGCCAGTCGACGCTGCCGTCGTGATTCCACTCCCGCGTCTGGGCGATGTCGCCGCCCATGAACAGCAGCTTTTTGCCGGGATGCCCCCACATGAAGCCGAGCAGCAGACGCAGATTGGCCATCCGCTGCCAGTCATCGCCCGGCATCTTGTTCACCAGCGAGCCTTTCCCGTGCACCACCTCGTCGTGCGACAGCGGCAGCACGAAGTGCTCGTGGAACGCGTAGACCATGCTGAAGGTCACCTGGTCGTGGTGCCAGGCGCGGTGCACCGGGTCGTTGGCCATGTACGCGAGCGTGTCGTGCATCCAGCCCATGTTCCACTTCATGTGAAAGCCGAGCCCACCCTCCTGGACGGTGCGGGAGACGCCCGGCCAGGCGGTGGACTCCTCGGCAATCATCTCGACGCCGTCGTCGAAATCGCGCACGGCGTTGTTCAGATTCTGCAGGAATTCCACGGCCGCCAGGTTTTCCCGGCCGCCATACCGGTTCGGCACCCACTGACCCTCGGGTCGCGCATAGTCCAGGTAGAGCATGGAAGCCACCGCGTCGACCCTCAGGCCGTCGGCGTGAAACCGGTCCAGCCAGTAGATGGCGCTGCTCATGAGAAACGCCCGCACTTCGTTGCGCCCGAAGTTGAAGATGTAGCTCTGCCACTCGGGGTGAAATCCCTGGCGCGGGTCCGAGTGCTCGTACAGATGAGTTCCATCGAAATACGCGAGCCCGTGGGCGTCGCCGGGAAAGTGCGAAGGCACCCAATCGAGCCACACCGCGATGCCGGCCTGGTGCAGCCGGTCGATCAGGTACATGAAGTCCTGCGGCGTGCCGAGCCGCGCCGTCGGTGCGAAGTAGCCCGTGACCTGGTAACCCCACGAGCCGAAAAACGGATGCTCCATGACCGGCAGGAACTCCACGTGGGTATAGCCCATCTCCAGCAGGTAGTCGGGCAACTGCTCGGCCAGTTCCCGATAGGACAACGACCGGCCGCCCTGCTCGGGTACCCGCCGCCAGGAGCCGAGGTGCATCTCGTAGACGGCCTGCGGAGCGCTCCGGGCGTTGGCCCGGCGGCGGTTGGACATCCAGTCGTGGTCGTGCCACTCGTACTCGAGATCCCACAGTATCGAGGCGGTGGCCGGCGGCTCCTCGTGGCGCACCGCATACGGGTCGGCCTTGTCCGCCCGGTAACCGCCCCAGTGAGAGCGGATGTGATACTTGTAGCGATCACCCCGAGCGGCGGCCGGCACCATGCCCTGCCAGACGCCGCCGCGATCGTGGCCCAGCGGATTGGCGTCCGGGTCCCAATCGTTGAAATCGCCCATGACGCTCACCTCGACGGCGTTGGGCGCCCACACTGCGAAGCGCGCACCGCCGGACCGCTCCAGGCGCCCACCGAGCACGTCGAACAGACGGGTGTGGGTGCCCTCCGCCAGCAGATATGCATCCAGATCCGTCATTCGGCTGCTCATAGCGACTGTCCTCCTTCGCCGCGCGCCGCGCGCGCTGTTACTCGCTCCGGCTGATCGCCGGCTCGGCTGCGGTTCCGCCGCAGCAGTACCCTTCAGCCTCTGCGACGCTCGGTGTGCGGTGACTGTCGGGCCAGCAGCACGAGGCTGCGCTCGCTCAGCGGAAATCGGGCCGACGCCAGCCGCCCGGGTGGCGTCACCTCGGCGGTGTCGATCATCACCCGCCAGGGGCCATCTCCCCAGACGTCCGGCAGACAAAACGTAACCGGTTGAATGCCCGCGTTGCACAGCAGCAGCAGCGTATCGTCGCGTAGACGCCGATTGAACGGGTCACGGTCACCGACGGCTTCGCCGTTCATCAGCATTCCGACAACCCGCGCCTCCGGGTTTTCCCAGTCGCCGGCGGTGAGCTCGCTGCCGTCCGGCTTCAGCCACATGATGTCCTGGCCCGATTCGTGGCCGCGGAAGAAATGCGTGCGGCGAAACAGCGGGTGCGACCGCCGCAACCGCACGAGCTCGGCAACGAAGCCGAGGAAGCCGCGGTCAGCATCGGTCAACGACCAGTCGAGCCAGGCGAGCTCGTTGTCCTGGCAGTAGGCGTTGTTGTTGCCGCGCTGAGTCTGCCCCAGCTCGTCGCCGGCAAGGAGCATGGGCACCCCCTGGGACAGCATCAGCGTCGCCGCGAAGTTTCGCCGCTGGCGCTCGCGAAGAGCCAGCACGGTGACGTCATCCGTCTCGCCCTCGACGCCGCAGTTCCACGACAGATTGTGGCCGTGGCCGTCGTGGTTGTTCTCACGGTTGGCGTCGTTGTGCTTTTCGTTGTAGCTGACCAGGTCCCGCAGGGTAAAGCCGTCGTGGGCAGTGACGAAGTTGACGCTGGCGCTGGGGGCGCGCCCCTGATTCTGATATAGGTCGCTCGACCCGGTGAGCCGATTCGCGAAATCGCCGAGGTTGCCAGGGTCGCCTCGCCAGTAGCTTCGCACGGTATCCCGGTAACGGCCGTTCCATTCCGACCAGCCCACGGGGAAGTTACCGACGTGGTAGCCGCCCTCGCCCACGTCCCAGGGCTCGGCGATGAGCTTTACCCCGCTCAGCACCGGATCCTGGTGCAGGATGTCGAAGAACGAGCTGTTGCGGCTGACGTCGTGGGCCTGACGAGCCAGCACGGGGGCCAGGTCGAACCGGAACCCGTCCACGTGCATCTCGCGCACCCAGTAACGCAGACTGTCCATGATGAGCTGGAGCGTTCGCGGGTGCATGGTGTTCACACTGTTGCCGCAGCCGGTGTAATCCATGTAGTGACGCGGATCGTCGCGAACCAGCCGATAGTAGGCGCTGTTGTCGATGCCGCGAAACGACAAGGTCGGCCCCAGGTGATTGCCCTCCGCGGTGTGGTTGTAGACCACGTCCAGCAGCACCTCGATGCCGGCGGAGTGCAGGCGTTTGACCATCTCCTTGAACTCGCCGACGTCGGCGGAGTTGCAGAAGCGAAGATCGGGCGCGAAGAAGCCGATGGTGTTGTAGCCCCAGTAGTTGGTGAGCCCCTTCTCCGCCAGATGGCGCTCGTCCACGTGGGCCTGCACCGGCATCAGCTCCACGGCGGTGACCCCCAGACGTTTGAGATGCTCGATCGCCGGCGGGCTCGCGAGCCCCAGAAATCTGCCTCTGAGGTCCGGGTCCACCTGCGGGTGGCGGGCGGTGAAGCCCTTCACGTGCACCTCGTAGATCACCGTGTCACGCCACGGCGTGCCCGGAGACCGGTCGTCACCCCAGCTGAAGGCGTCTTCCACCACCACGCTCTTCGGCATGGCGGAAGCGTTGTCCCGCCGGTCCATCACCAGGTCCTCGCCCTTGGCCCCGATGCGGTAGCCGAAGTGGGCATTGCGCCAGCTCAGCGCCGAATCCAGCATCTTGGCGTATGGATCGATCAGCAGCTTGTGGGGGTTGAAACGCAGCCCGCGCTCAGGAGCGTATGGTCCGTGAACCCGATAGCCGTAGCGCTGCCCCGGACGTGCCTGAGGCACATAGCAGTGCCAGATCTGGTCGGTGCGCTCCGGCATCTCGACCCGTTGATACTCGCGCCGGCCCCCGTGATCGAACAGGCACAGCTCGACCTTCCCGGCGGTGCCCGAGAACAAGGCGAAATTGACGCCCTCTCCATCCCAGGTGGCCCCTAGGGGAGACGGGCGCCCGAGCCACACCGGCGCCGGCTTCACCAAGGCCCTCTGGTCAAAATCGTTTGCGCCATCCCGCCTCGGCTAGAAAGGTGTCGGCCCAGTAATGCGCATCGCATGCCTGGATGCGTTGGTTCAGTCGCTGCATCCGCGAGCGGGCTTCCTCGGGCGACATCTTGAGCGCCCGGTGGATCGACTCCGTCAGACCTTCGAGGTGGTACGGGTTCACCAGAAGCGCATCTCCCAGTTCCTCTGCCGCCCCCGCCAGCTCGCTCAGCACCAGCACGCCGTCGCCGCCGTGGTTCGCCGCGCAATACTCTTTGGCGACCAGATTCATACCGTCGCGGTAGGGGGTGACCAGCGCAACGTCGGCTGCCAGGTACCAGGCTACCAGTTCCTTGAGCGGATAGGAGCGGCAGAATAGTTTCACCGGCGCCCAGTCTTCCGAGCCCCAGCGGCCGTTGACCCGGCCGACCAGACCTTCGATCTGCCCGCGAAGCCCCTGGTAGGCACCCACCTCCACGCGGCTCGGCACAGCGATCTGGGCGTAGAGCGCGCGCCCACGCCATTCCGGATGACGCTCGAGCAACAGGTCCACGGCCTCGACCCGGCGGTCGATGCCTTTGGTGTAGTCCATCCGGTCGACGCCGAGAATGAGCCGCTCGCCCCCGAGCTTCTCCCGGAGCACGGCCGCCGACCGGCGTACGTCCGGGTCTTCGGCCATGCGGTAGAACGCTTGCGTGTCCACGCCGACCGGAATGGCCCGTAGCTTGACCAGCCGGCCGTCGAGGCGGATCTCGGCGGCGTTCGGCGCACAGTCGACGCCGAGCAGCCGATCCACGCATTCGCAGAAGTTTCGCCGGTAGTCCTCCGTGTGGAAGCCGATCAAGTCGGCGGCGAGCATGCCCTGCAGGATCTCCCGCGCCCACGGAAGGGTGCGGAACAGATCGTAACCGGGGAACGGCGTGTGCAGAAAGAAGCCGATACCGGTGCTGCCGCGCGTCATCTCACGCAGCAGCGACGGCACGAGGCTGAGCTGGTAATCGTGCACCCAAACGAAGCTGCCCGGCGTCGATTGCTCGGCCGCCACCGCGGCGAAGTAGCGGTTCACCAGACAATAGTCGCGCCAGTCAGTGGAGCAACACCGGGACAGGTCGTGGGGCATGCTGTGATAGAGCGGCCACAACACGCTGTTGGAGACGCCGCCGTAGTAGCCTTCGTGCAGATCGGCGGGGTAGCGCACCGCCACGCTCCGGTACGGCGGCGCCGCGCCGCCGTTTCGAGCCCCCGCGCCATTGCGCTTGCCGGCACCACTCATGGGCTTGCCGCCACCGTTCATGGGCTTGCCCGCGATCCAGGTGCCGTTGCTTCGTTCCATCGCCGGCGCCAACGCCGCCACCAGTCCACCGCTGTTGCCTTTGCTGGCCACGGCGGCGGGATCCGGCTGGCGGGACGTCACGACAATGAGCCTGCGCTGCAGCCTGGGACGGCGCGCCGGTTCCTGGCGCAGGTCACGGACGGCCGACTGATCCTGTTCGACGATGTCTGTAACTGACATGATTCCTCGAGTCCTACCTTCCCCGCCCGGCGGGGGCGCCGGGGGCTCGTGGAAGCGGCTGGGCGCAAACGACCACCCCCGACCACGTACGACGGGCTGAAGTGCAAGAGCTATGCCACGGACTGCGGAGGGAAAATTGCGGTGAAAAACGAGCACGCCGCTGAGCAGCTTCCGACGCTATCGTGAGCGATGCCGGAGCGGTGCCGGTATCCTGGGCCGGCGCTACGGCAAAATCTGCTGCAGATCGGCTTGCTGCCCTCTGCCAGCACAGCACGAAAGCAGTGCACGCGTTGCCCCATCATCGGGCACGCGATGGGGCAACGCGCCTGCCTCAGATCCTGCGCTTGGGTCGCCGCCGGCTGCGCCGGCTGACCAGTAGCCCGACCACGAGCGCGGCGAAGGACAGCTCGAGGCCGGTCGGGCGGTACTGGCGAACCAGATCCCGCGCCGCTGCGCTGGCGGCGGCGCCGAGCTCGGCGGTGGCCTCCAGATCCTCGGCGGTCGGCCGGGTGCGCGGGGCCGGCTGCCGCCGCCGGCCGCGGCTGGCGGTGGCCCGCGCGGCGATCAGCAACACCACACACAGTACCAGAGCGCCGAGCCCTACCAGGCCCCCGGCCTGCCACGCCGGCATGACGTCCGCCAGCGAGGCGTAGGCGCCGCAAAGCGCGAACACCACACCGATCACTAGGAAGATCCCGGCCACCATGGCGAGCACCAGACCGCGAATTGCCGAACCAACCTGCGCCTTGACCCGATCAACCTCCGAGGAAGCCGCTCCGCGGATGAAACCGAGCAGAGACAAGGCGAGGCTCAACGCCGCCGGTCGAGCAGCATGCCGATCAGAAAGCCAATGCCGAACGACGTCAGCACGCTGGTCAGCGGGCGCTCTTCGATCTCGTGATCGGCCCGGGCGCGCCAGGCGCCCGCCTCCTCGCGGAGCGAGTCTCCGGCTCGGCGGGCCCGGGCCACGGCGGCCCGTCCCCTCTGGGCGCCCATCTCCTTAAAGGTCGCGGTCATCGACGTGATGTCGCCACGAAGCTGATCCATGTCCCTGCGCAGCTTCGCGACTTCTTCGTCCACACTGGCCATATACCCTACTCCCTGTATCGCAGAAGATGTTCTGTGTAGCTTGCAATACTCACGCCAGCGTCACAAGGCACCGCGAGCAGCGCGCCCGGATCGAGCCCTTCGGATGCCGGGCGTCGCGCTCACGGCGGGAGTCTGGGCGGGCACGGTCAGAGCGGTGGACGGCCTCGCGAGGCGTGCACGACGGCGGAGACGATCAGCAGTATGAGGAAGACGAAAAACAGGACCTTCGCGATGCCAGCAGCGGCGCCGGCAATCCCGCCGAAGCCGAATGCTGCTGCGATCAGCGCAAGCACAAAGAAAACAACGGCCCAACCAAGCATGATTACCTCCTGGTCGTCAGCGACTCCGTCATTGACGAACCGTTAGTTCATTTGTTTGAAGCGTTGCGTTGGACGCTCTGTTTCAAACATGCCTTCACAAAAAAGGCGGCTGATACAGGTGCAGCAAAATCGGTGCCAGGGCAGAAACGCTCGATTCAACCCGTTGCCTCAGACCGCTAGAATGGATCGACTTGAGACAGGAGCCGTCATGCCTGAAAACGATGAAGCCCCAGGGCGTTATGCCGATCTCACGCCGTGCTACTGGGGGAGCGTCAATCAGTGGGAGTGTGACGAAAACGATCATTTGAACGTCCGCTTCTACGCTCACAAGGTCAACCAGGCGGTAGCGCTGATACTGTCGTCTTCCAGCGACACCAAGCCGGACAACGTTGCCGCCACCGTTCGCTGCCAGCACATCCGCTTTCTCGCCGAAGCCCGCGCCGCCACGCCGCTGCGCATCGATTGCGGCGTGCTGGATCAGGGCGACGACTGGATGGAGATCGTGTCACTCATGCACGACAACGTGTCCGGCCGTATCCTGTCCGCCTTTCGCACCACGCTGGTGACCGCCGGAAGGCAGCCCGCGCCGCGCCCGTCGAAGCCGTTGGATTTACCCGTGGTCGCGCAGCCGCGGGGAATCGATCCCTCTGCGTTGCCGGCTCCGCCGGCGGGCAGGGAGGAGGCTCGCGGCGCCGGCTACCGCATCGTCGGCCGCGGCATCGTCGGCGCGGAGCTGTGCGATGCCCAGGGCCTGCTCGAGCCTCACGCCTACATCGGCCTGATCTCGGACGGCATGCCAAATCTCTGGGCGTTCCTCAATCCGGCGGCCGAGCAGTCGGCCCGGGCCGGCGGCAAGCTCGGCGGCGCGGCGCTGGAACAGCGCCTGGAGATCCTCGAACCGCTGACCCGCGGCGCGGTGTTCGTCCAGCTCTCCGGCGTGCGCGCCATCGGCAACAAGACTCAGCAGATGGCCCACGTGCTGTACGACGAGACCCATGGTCGCGTCGCGGCCGTAGCGGAGGCGGTAGGGGTCGCGATGGACCTCGCGAGCCGGAAAGCGGTGGTCATGTCACCGGAGCGGCGGCGTCATCTGGAGGGTCTGTTGCTGCGGTGAGCGATGGGCCGGGCGAAAGCGCGTCGGGGTGGCGGTCGGGCCGCGACGCCCCTCGGCCGCGCCGGGTCGTGGCGTCAGGCTTTCAGCACGCGCAGGACGTCCTCGAGCTCGACGATCATCTGCTTCACCAGGAGCTTGAACTGGGTCTGATCCTGCTTGGCCTCTTCGCCCTCGAGGCGCTGGCGGGCGCCGCCGATGGTGAACCCCTGCTCATACAGCAGACCGCGGATCTGGCGGATGACGATGACGTCCTGGCGCTGGTAGTAACGACGGTTGCCCCGGCGCTTGACGGGCTTGAGCTGCGGAAACTCCTGCTCCCAGTACCTCAGCACGTGAGGTTTTACGTCACAGAGCTGGCTGACCTCGCCAATGGTGAAATAACGTTTGCCGGGAATCGGCGGCAGTTCATCATTCTGACTCGCGTCCAGCATAGGCCTCTACCCGCGCCTTGAGCTTCTGCCCCGGCCGGAACGTCACGACGCGACGTGCCGAGATGGGGATTTCCTCTCCAGTTTTGGGGTTGCGCCCGGGGCGCTCGCCCTTTTCACGCAGATCGAAGTTTCCGAAGCCGGAAAGCTTCACCTGCTCGTTTCGTTCCAACGAGTTGCGTATCTCGTCGAAGAACATTTCTACTATTTCTTTTGCTTCTCGCTTGTTCAGGCCCAACTCGTCGAACAGCCGGTCGGCCATTTGCGCTTTGGTCAGAGCACCCAAGGTCGTGTCTCCCGTTCTTGTTCTGCGCGACGCCTACCCCCGCCCTCCTCCCGAGCGCATACGGGCACCTACGGCACGTTCCAGAGCCGCCACCACATCCTGCGTGCAGCGAGCGATCCGATCTTCGGTAAGAGTGGCCGAGGCATCTTGTAAGGTCAAGCCTACCGCCAAACTTTTTTCATTAGAATCAATACCCTCGCCCTGATAAACGTCAAAAAGCGTGAAGTCTGTGAGGATGTTCCCCACCGTCTCGCGAACCACCGATTCCACCGCCGCCGCCGGCACCGAAACGTCGACTACCAGCGCCAGATCCCGCCGCACGCTGGGGAACTTCGACGTGCCCTGGAAGGTTCTGGAGGCGCGTTCGATAACTGATTCACTTTGAATTTCAAAAAGATATACGGCTTTTGTGATATCCAGGTTCGATTCGATCTCCGGATGCAAACGGCCGAGCCTGCCCACCGGGGTGTCGCCGATCAGCACCCGCGCCGACTGCCCCGGATGCAGCACCGGGTCCTCACCCGGCACGTAGCGCACGTCCTCGCTGCCCGCCCACTCGAACAATCGTTCCACCACGCCCTTGAGGTCGAAGAAGTCCACCGGCTCCGGCCGTTGGGTCCAGTTCGACGGCGCCCGCGGGCCGCAGCACACGCCGCCCACCCAGCGGGTCTGGCTGAGGGTCTGTCCGGGCCGGAAGCAGGCGCCGACCTCGAACAGGCGTACGCGCTCCTGTTGGCGCGCCAGGTTCGCCTGCAGGGTCGCCACCAGGCCGGGCAGCAGGTTAGTGCGCATGACCGACTGCTCGGACGACATGGGATTAGCCAGCACCAGGGGCGACGCCCCCGGATCGAGCAGGTCCACGAGGCGCGGATCGACGAAGCTGTACGTCACCACTTCCTGAAAACCGAGGGCCGCGAGCTGGGTTTTGAGATCGGCTTCCCGCGAGCGTCGGAGCGGAACCTGCCGCAGGGTCAGCTCGGTCCTCGGCTGGCGCGCCGGCACCCGGTTGTAGCCGTAGATGCGGCACACCTCCTCCACTAGATCCGCCTCGCGCTCGATGTCGAAGCGGTGGCTGGGCGGCTCGATGTTCCAGCAGATACCGTCCTCGGTTTCTTCCCGTTCGACCAGACGGAAGTCGAGCCGGTGGAGCACCCGATCGACCTCCGCGGCATCGATGGCTACCCCGACCAGGGCGTGCAGCCGTTTCTCGCGCAGGCGCACCCGGCGTCGCGCCGGCAGGTGCTCGGGCGCCACGGCCTCGGTGACCGGCCCCGCTTCGCCGCCGACGATGTCCAGCAACAGCCGGGTGGCGCGCTCCATGGCCAGCGTCTGCAGCTGGTAATCCACGCCCCGCTCGTAGCGGTGCGAGGCGTCCGTGTGCAGACCGTAGCGCCGGGCAGTGCCGGCGACGGCCAACGGGGCGAAGAACGCGCATTCGAGGAAGACGTCCCGGGTGTCGTCCTGCACGCCGCTGCGCTCGCCGCCCATGACCCCGGCGATCGCCACCGGCCCCGCACCGTCGGCGATGAGCATGGTATCGGCGTCGAGGCGCACCTGGCGGCCGTCCAGAAGCTCGAGCGCCTCTCCCGGCCGCGCCATGCGCACCGTGATCGAACCTTCGAGACGATTCAGGTCGAAAGCGTGCATGGGCTGACCAAGCTCCAGCAGCACGAAGTTGGTGACGTCCACCACCGGATCGATGCTGCGCAACCCCGAGCGGCGGAGCTTCTCCGTCAGCCACAACGGGCTGGCACGACGGATGTCGATGCCGCGGATCACCCGGCCCAGGTAGCGCGGACAGCCGGCGGGCGCTTCCAGCGCCACGCCGAACGTGTCGTGAATGCCCACCGCCACCGCGCGTACGTCCGGCTGCTCCACCGGCACGTCGTTCAGCACGCCGACCTCCCGGGCGAGGCCGCGAATCGACAGACAATCGCCGCGATTCGGCGTGAGGTTCACCTCTACGCTGGTGTCGTCCAGGGCCAGCGCCCGGGTCAGGTCAGCGCCCGGCTCGAGCGCTGCCGACAGCTCGAGCAAGCCCGAATGATCGTCCCCGAGACCGAGCTCGGCGGCGCTCAGCAACATGCCCCGGGACTCCACGCCGCGGAGCTTGGCCTTGCTGATCCGCAGATCGCCGGGCAAGCTCGCGCCCACTCGCGCGAAGGGGCTCTTCAGCCCCACCCGCACGTTGGGAGCACCGCAGACCACCTGCAGGTGGTTCTCACCGTCATTCACCTCGCACACGGACAGCTTGTCCGCGTCGGGATGGGGCGATACCGACACCACCTCGCCCACCACCACACCGGTCGACGGCGGCGCCACCGGCTCGCAGGCCTCGACCTCGAGGCCAGCCATGGTGAGCTGCTCGAGCAACTCCTCCCGGGAGACGGGCGCATGCACCCACTCACGGAGCCACGCTTCGCTGAACTTCATCTCGTGCTCCTGTCGGACCGCGTGCTACGGGACGTGCTCCAGATCGCGATCGAAGCGCCCCTGCGATGGCTATTAGTTGAATTGTTTCAAGAACTTGAGGTCGTTTTCGTAAAACATCCTGAGATCGTCTACCTCGAACAGCAGGGTCGCCAACCGATCGACGCCCATGCCGAACGCAAACCCGGAATAGACCTCGCTGTCGATGCCGGACATCTCCAGCACGTTGGGATGCACCACGCCGCAGCCCATCACTTCCAGCCAGCCGGTGGCCGAGCACACGCGACATCCCCCGCCAAGGCAATGCACGCACTGCACGTCCACCTCCGCTGACGGTTCGGTGAAGGGGAAGTACGACGGGCGGAAGCGCACCGCCAGCTCCTTCTCGAAGAAGCGCTGCAGGAACTCGATCACCGTGCCCTTCAGATCCGCGAAGCTGATGCCGCGATCCACCACCAGCCCCTCGAGCTGCTGGAACATGGGGCTGTGGGTAAGGTCCGAGTCGCGCCGGTACACGCGGCCCGGGCAGACCACCCGGATGGGCGGCTGCTGTGCTTCCATGACGTGCACCTGGGACGGCGAGGTGTGGGTACGCAGCAGGCTGCCGTCGGCGAAGTAGAACGTGTCGTGCATGGCGCGCGCCGGATGATGAGGCGGAATGTTGAGCGCCTCGAAGTTGTAGTAGTCGTTCTCCACCTCCGGCCCGGCGACGACGGTGTAACCGGCGCCGGTGAAGATGTCCTCCATCCTGAGGAGCGCCTGAGTCACCGGATGCAGACCGCCGCCGGACTGACGGCGCCCGGGCAAGGTGACGTCGACGCGCTCTGTTTCCAGCGCGCGCGCCAGTTGCTCGGACGACAGCGCCTGACGGCGGTGGGCGATGGCCGCCTGCAGGCGCTCCTTGGCGTCATTGATCCGGGCGCCAGCCGCCGGACGCTCGTCCGCCGACAGACCGCCCAGGGATTTCAGCAGCGCCGTGACCTCGCCCTTCTTTCCCAGATAGCGGACGCGCGCGTCGTCGAGCGCGCGCTCGTCCGCCGCACCGGCCACTGCCCGCTCGGCGTCGGCCAAGAGCGCGTTCAATGTCTTGTCTAGATCACCCTGCATGTCGCATTTCCCTCACCGGTACCTGTGGCAGCGACCGCCCGGTCGCGATCTGGCGATGGCTCCTGCACAGGTCTCCTGCAAAACAAAAAAGGGAAGAACATCCGTCCTTCCCTTCTCGGGCGCTCCGCTGGCGCCATGGTCTCCGGGAAGGCTTGCCGTGCAGGCCTCCGGAAGACGGTCTCGATGTCGACCCTCCGCGGGAGGGCTGGCCCCGCCTGGCTACGCAGCCTCGGCCGGCAGCGCCGCCTTGGCCTGCTCTGCCAGGGCAGCGAACGCCGCCGGCTCGTGCATGGCCAGGTCCGCCAGGACCTTGCGGTCCACGTCGATCGCCGCCTTCTTGAGGCCGGCGATAAATCGGCTGTAGGACAGGCCGTTCTCGCGGGCGGCCGCATTGATGCGGATGATCCACAGGTTGCGGAACTGGCGTTTGCGCTGGCGGCGGTCCCGATAGGCATACTGCCCGGCCTTGATGACCGCCTGCTTGGCCACCTTGAACTGTCGGCTGCGGGCGCCGTAGTAGCCCTTCGCCTGCTTCAGTACCTTTTTGCGGCGTGCCCGGGACGCCACACCTCGCTTTACTCTAGGCATGTGGCTTTCTCCTCAGCGCGCCTTGCGCGGCAGCATGCGGTTCAGGCGCGCGACGTCCGAGTCGGAAACGTGCTCGAGGCCGCGCAGCTGGCGCTTACGCTTGGGCGCTTTTTTGGTCAGGATGTGATTCCGGTAAGCCTGGCGGTGCTTGAACCCGCCGGCAGTGCGGCGAAAACGCTTCGCGGCGCCGCGATTCGACTTCAACTTCGGCATTGCTGTGCTCCACGCATTGCGATCCAGCGGTCCGGGCCGAAAATCCGTTCGGCTGGGACGAGCTTGGCTCGCCCGGCTGCCCGACCGCCTGTTGTCATTCGCGGTCGGCAGGCTGCCTGCCCGGAACCGCTCCTACTCTTCTGTGGCCTTCTGAGCCTTCTTCGTTTTCTTACTCGGAGCCATCACCATGATCATCTGCCGGCCCTCGAACTTGGGCTCAGATTCCACCTGGGCGACCTCGTCGAGGTCTCCCGCGATCCGTGACATCAGATTCATCCCGATCTCGGGGTGAACCACCTCACGGCCGCGAAAGCGCAGCGAGACCTTGGCTTTGTCTCCGTCTTCCAGAAAGCGCTTCAGGTTGCGTAGCTTGACCTGATAGTCGCCTTCTTCCGTGCCTGGCCGAAACTTCATTTCCTTGATCTGGATCTGCTTCTGCTTCTTCTTCTGAGCCGCCTTGGTCTTCTTCAGCTCGAAGAGATGCTTGCCGTAATCCATGACCTTGACGACGGGCGGATCGGCGTCCGGTGCAATCAGCACCAGATCCATCGCCGATCTGCGCGCTTCGGCCAGAGCGTCGTCTCGTGAAACGATACCGACCTGGCTACCGTCGGCACCCACCAAGCGCACTGTCGATGCCCGGATCTCCTCGTTCAGGAGGGACCGCTCGACGCGCTTACTTCCACCCTTTTTAATAGGCACTCTCCACTGTTCGTTCGCTCGCTTCGTTCACTCCGGTCTCTCAGTCGACCGACCATAGCAAGCGGCCGAGCAGACCCGCCGTATCGGGATCTGTCGACCTGCATCCTTCGAGCCGGGACGTATCCCGGGTGCTCGCGCGGCGCTCCGCCGCCGCAAGGACCGCGGATTTTACTTCCGGCCCGGGGCCCACACAACCCCGCCCCGCGCGCCGAGCAGCCGACGGGCTTTGGCAAGATGCCTGCTACCCGCACGGCCAGCCAAACGAGATCTGCAGCAGGCTTCACGGACCCGGGTGCTGCTGGTAATCTACGCCTCCTTCCTGCCCGCGGGCCGGCCCCCAGGCGCGTAGCTCAGTTGGTTAGAGCGCTACCTTGACATGGTAGAGGTCCCCGGTTCGAATCCGGGCGCGCCTACCAGCCCGCGTGGTTCTGCAATACTCTGACGTCATCAGCCGCGTCTACTACGGCATGGTCTCGCGCATCGACGAAGCGTCTATCGCCTCTATGAGGGCGACGAGCTCTACGACCGCAGAACCGATCCGTCAGAGACCGACAACAGAATCCAGGATCAGACGCTCGCTCCGGTAGCGCAGCGGATGAAAGCGCGCATCGTCGACTGGCTGTTCGCGTCGGCGGACGTCATTTGCTGGGAGACCGTTCCGCGGTTTCCCAAGGTGCCGAACGGACAGCACGAACGCTTCGACTGATCCGCATCCCGGCGGGAGTCGCATCGCCACGTCACGCGATGTCGACTATGCTCTGCTCGCCCACCACCGCGGAGCATCGAGACTCGTGATCCATCCCACCAAGGCAGCCGCCGTTCTTCTGACGTCGATCGCGCTGGGCGGTTGCTGGAACGGCGACAACGACAGCATCAACCTCGGCAACGTCTCCATCGGCCAGCAGATGATCGATCTCAAAAAGGCGCTCGATTCGGGGGCCGTTACCCAGGAGGAGTACGGCCGCCTGAAGCAGACCCTCTTGTCTCTCGACACCGTCTGCGAGAAAACGAATAACGAGCAATGAGCCCGAAGACGCCTAGTCCTCGTCGATCACACCGGTGGGGAACCCATCGATCGAGCGCACGTTGCGCTCACTCCAGTATTCGGCGATACCTTCCGGCCCACGCTTCTCCGCCCAGAGAGTGAGGGCCTTGCGTTGTTCCTGATACTGGTAGAGGGGCACGGCGTACCCGCACGAGGTCTGCACCAGGTCCACGTCGACTCGAAAATACTGGCGGGCGCCCACGGGCGGAGAGATGAGATCCGCGTAACGCGACCAGAGCGGATGTCGCGGATGCACCGCCTCGGCGCTGCCGTAAACGCGGAGGATCCGCGGCGGGCCGGCGAACGCGCACCACATGAGAGTGATTCGACCGCTGGCTCGGACGTGTGCGGCGGATTCGTTGCCGCTGCCGGTCAGATTGAGCCAGACGATCTCGTTCGGACCCAGCACGCGGAGACTTTCCTGCCCCTTGGGCGACACGTTGACCCGCCCTTCCGGGGCCGCCGTCGCTACGAAGAACATCTGCTGGGCCTCGATGAAGGCCACGTGCTCCTGGCTGAAACTCGTGAACTGCTCTGCCACCGGCGCGCTGCCCGTCAGCACCAGGGCAGACGGTTCATGTGCACCACCGTGACGTCCGTCTGATTCCCGCCCGGCGGAAGTGCCGGCCGGTGCTGTTCCAGGTACTGCAACGTCTCGACGAACAGCGCCGCCTCCGCCTCGGCGGCGCGGCGTGAGCCGAACGGCCCGCGCAAACCTTCCCGGGTGCGTACGAACCAGCGATCGTCCTCCAGGAAGACCCTCTCCAGGCTGCGGGGAGGGTGAGTCGGGGTCAGGTCGGTCTTGCGCATGAAGGCCATTCTCGCGCAACCGCCATGGCCGCGGTTGGAAAAATCCGCACGTCTATGTGAGTGCCCCGCGGTGCCCCGACGCGCCTGTCGCAGGCTTCGGCGAGATGGGTACAATCGGCGGACAAAGGGAGGAGCGCTCATGTCGACTACCACATCCGATCTCGAGCAAGCCGTGACCACCGGCATGACAATTGCCTGGCAGGCCGCCCAGCGACCGGATACACCCGCCGTCATCAGCCGCTACGGCGAGCGGAGCTTCGCCGAGCTGAACGCCAATGCCAACCGTCTTGCGCGCTTGCTGCGGGAGCACGGCATCGGCGACGGCGACAGCGTTGCCGTCGTGACACGTAACCGCCCCGAGTTCCTGGAGCTGCTGGCGGCCACCACGCGCACCGGCATTCGCTTCACGCCGATCAATTTTCACCTGAAGGCGGAAGAGATCGGCTACATCGTCGACAACTGCGAGGCCAGCGCCTTCCTTGCCGACGCGACCCTCGGCGCGTCGCCGGTGGAAGCCCTCGAGCACGCACCGGGGGTACGCCTGAAGCTCGCCTGCGGCGGCGCACTGGAAGGCTTCGAGGGCTACGCCACCGCCATCGAAGGTCTCGACGGCAGCGACATTCCAAACCCGACCATGGGCCAGCGCATGCTCTACACGTCCGGCACCACCGGCCGTCCCAAGGGCGTGCACCGCAAGACCCGCCTGCCGGAGGCCCCGCAGTACGAAGGAACCCGCGCCAACTACCGCCCGGATCAGGACCGGCAGCTCTGCACCGGGCCGGCCTATCACGCCGCGCCGCTGTTGATCGACCTCATCCAGCCGCTGGTGTCCGGCGTCGGCGTGGTGATGATGGACAAATGGGACGCCGAGGAGACGCTCAGGCTGATCGACCGCTACCGGTGCACCCACACCCACATGGTGGCCACCATGTTCCACCGGCTGCTGCAGCTCCCGGAAGACGTGAAGGCCGGCTACGACCTGTCGTCGCTGCGATTCGTCATCCACGGCGCCGCGCCCTGCCCCGTGCACGTGAAGCAGGCGATGATCGACTGGCTCGGCCCCATCGTCTGGGAATACTACGCCGCCACCGAAGGCGGCGGCGGCTTCCTGGTGGATTCCCACGAATGGCTCACCAAGCCGGGCACCGTGGGCAAGCCGGGCCCCGAGTTCGACAACAAAATCCTCGACGACGACGGCAACGAGCTGCCGCCGGGCCAGGTGGGCACCATCTACATGCGGGCCCCGGACGCCGGCCGCTTCGAGTACTACAAGGATCCGGAGAAAACCGGCCGGTCCTACCGCGGTGACTACTTCACCCTGGGCGACATGGGCTATTTCGACGAGGACGGCTACCTGTTCCTCACCGGCCGCACCGCCGAGCTCATCATCTCCGGCGGCGTCAACATCTATCCCCAGGAGGTGGACAACGAGCTGTTGAAGCATCCGGCCGTGCAGGACGTCTGCACGGTGGGCGTGCCCAATGACGAATGGGGCGAAGAAGTCCGCTCGGTGGTGCAGCTCCGGCCGGAGGTTCGCCAGTCTGACGAGCTCACCGAGGCGCTCGTCGCGTGGGCCCGGGAGCGGCTGGCTACCTTCAAGTGCCCGCGCGGTATCGACTACGTGGACGAGCTGCCCCGCTCGGCGGCAGGCAAGATTCAACGGCGCCTGGTGCGCGCGCCGTACTGGGAGTCGCGCAACTGACAGGAGGCTCGCCATCCATGGACATCGATCTGCTCGACCCCCGCTCGTTCAGCCAGGGCCATCCCCACGGGCAGTACGCGTGGCTGCGGGACAACGCCCCCGTCTATTGGCACGAGGAACCGGACGGCCCCGGATTCTGGGCCGTGACCCGCTATCAGGACGTCGCCGACATCGGCCGCGGCCCGAAGACGTTCTCTTCGGAGCCCACCATCATGATTGCCGACCCGGCCCAAGGCCGCGGACTCGAGTTCGGCAATCACAAGATGATGCTGATGATGGACCCGCCGGACCATACCCGATACCGGAAGATCATCAGCCGCGAGTTCACCCAGGGGCCGGCGAGCGCGCTCCGGCCGCGTGTCGAGGAGCTGGCGCACTCCATCGTCGACACCGTGATCGATCGCGGCGAGTGCGATTTCGTCGCCGACGTCGCCGGGGAGCTGCCGTCCTTCGTCATCGCCGAGCTGATGGGGCTGCCGCTGGACGACGGGCGCGAGCTGTACCACCTCACCGAAACCATCCATTCGGCGCCGGAGACTCTACCGGAAGGCGCCCAGGCCCAGGCGGTGATGCAGATGTTCCAGTACGCTCAGGGCGTCTACGAGGACAAGCTCGCGCATCCCGGCGAGGATCTGGCGAGCCAGATCATCCACGCCGAGCTGGAAGGCCGCCGTCTCGACGCCGTGGACTTCCAGCTCTTCTTCCTGCTGCTGATCGATGCCGGCGGCGACACCACTCGCAACCTCGTGGCCGGCGGACTCTACACGCTGCTCCAGCATCCCGACGCGCTGGCGGAGCTGCGGGCGGATCCGTCGCTCATTCCGAGCGCCCGCGACGAGTTGCTGCGCTGGGTGAGCCCGGTGATCTACATGCGCCGCACCGCTCTGCAGGACACCGAGATCGCCGGGCGGAAGATCCGTGCGGGCGACAAGGTGGTGCGCTATTTCGGCGCCGCCAACCGCGACCCGCGGCAGTTCCCGAACGCCGACGTCTTCGACATCCACCGCCAGCCGAACGCCCACATTGCCTTCGGCGCCGGCGCCCACGTCTGCCTCGGCCAGCACATCGCCCGGGTCGAGATCGACTGCATGCTCGCCGAGGTGCTGGCGCGCCTCGACCACATCGAGCTCGCCGAGCCCCCGGCATGGCTCGCGTCGAACTTCATCTCGGGGATCCGGCGGATGCCGATACGGTTCACCGCTGCGCCCGGCCGAACCTGAGGCTCACGCGGCCAGGGCCCGAAGCCGTCCCGTGACCGCATTACGCGTACCAGTATCTCCTGGCAAGTCGCACGATCTCGCAAGCAACCAGCGCCTGCGCACGGGGTTGCCTCACGCAACACTCCCCGGGATGCTATCGCTGACCGGACACCACCCGACCGCCTCAAGCCACCGCTACCGGCGCCATCAGCCGGAGAACACATCGCTCTACCCGATCGTCGAGCAGCATCTGCCGACGCTGCGGAACGAACTGCAGCATCAGGAGACTTCACTGCCCGGCTTCGTGCTAAGCGAGTTCCAAGACTACCTGCGCTGTGGCCGGCTCAAATATGGCTTTGTGCGCGTGAAGTGTAACGGCTGCCGGCACGAACACCTCGTTGCGTTCTCCTGCAAGCGTCGTGGCTTTTGCCCGTCGTGTGGGGCTCGGCGGATGATCGAAACGTCGGCGCACCTGGTCGACCATGTCTTTCCGGAAGTGCCGGTGCGCCAAGGGGTGTTGAGTTTCCCGCGTTTCGGCAGCGCGCTGAACCTCAATGCCTACCCGGCCAGGTCCACTTGCACATGCTGATCCTGGACGGGGGCAATTCGCGAAGCGAATTGCTTAGCTGATTGCGAAGCAATCAGCCGTATATACGCTGGAGCAGGACGGACCACGATTGCATCGCGTCGGTGCGCCGGACACGCACAGCCTCGAGCGTCTCCTCAATCGGCTCGTCCGGCGCATCGTGCGCAGACTCACCCGCGACGGGCTCCTGATCGAAGACCCGGAACAGCCCTGGCTCGACCTGGAGCCCCCAGGCACACTGGATCATCTAAACGCCGCCTCCATCCGCTACCGTATCGCCGTGGAACAGGGCGCCGGCGGCAGGACTCTCACACTGAAGGATCCGACCCTGGCCCGGACCGACTCCACACCCAAACCGTTCACCGTCACCCATTCCGCGACGGAACCACCCACGTCCTGTTCAGCCCCCAGGACTTCATGGCCCGGCTCGCAGAGCGTTCGCTAGCGAACGCCTTAGCCGATTGCCCCGCAATCGGCCCTCGTGCCCCGCCCACGGGTCAACCTCACCCGATACCATGGCGTCTTCGCGCCGAGTTCGCCCATGCGCCGCCCGATCGTGCCACCCCCAGCAGGCGTTCGGCAGCGACGCAAATCCAAAGACTCAGCCCCTGCCCTGGCGACCCGCCGCCACCCTGAAGAACCTCCTACCGATCCGCCCACCGCCCCGCTGTCCTGGGCCCGGCGGCTGAAGCGTGTATTCTAATCTTAACGAGGCGCTTCAACTGCTGGCTGGAGAGAGCCGCCTCAACCGAATCCGGCTTCGACGATATGGCATTGAGCAAGATCCCTAGCGACTGTTTGATTCTGGGCCAACTGGGAGTCTTGAGAACAACGATTGCAATCCTGCGACTGGACAGACCTTGCTGATAGCGCAGGTTGCCATCACTCGTGACCAAGATGTCAAAAACCTTTTTGCCGCCGGCGTCAGTAGATCGCCGTTCGCAAGTGTTGACCACTGGCGTTCTAATGCAGTCTCGACGGAATGCTTGAGTTCGTGCCTCAAGGGCACGGGAGTTCCTTGATCGGACAGTATCAGCACCTACGCAGTTGCTTTGGCACTTCGCGCGGCATGCTCAAGCACCTCTCGCACCTGATCCTGCTGAACGCCCGGGAACCAGTTAACGAAGTCTGAAATGTCCGCTCCGTCCTCCAAGTTCTCGAAGAGAGCAGCGAGCGGCACTCGGGTACCTCGGAATACCCAGACGCCGCTCATCACCTGAGGATGGCGCTCGGCAGCAGAACATGTCGACCAGTCGATCATGGCTGAGACTCTAAACCAACACCCCGACGGGTGTTGTCGGCAATCCGGCAGCCTTCGGCGGCTCATCTGCTGATCACCCAATCCACGACGATCGGACCGTAGATCATGGGTGTTACCAGCGCGCGTACGGCCAACGAGCATTCTCGGAGCGACCTTCCGGTCAGCGCGGAATCGGAGTAGTGATTCAGATCCACCAAGGCAGAGGATCTGCTCATGTATGCTCTCGCCGAATGTCTTTTCCAGGTCGACTCTCTGCGTCTCCCCTTCTTTCGATGCGACAGTAAAACGGTGCTCCGGTTGCGCGAGTAGCTCCGGCCAGCCGTTCCTGTATAGTCGCTCGACGATCGATGGGAGTTAGGAGCGAATCGCCAGCTTGACAGTGAGGTACTGATGCAGTCTTCGATTCGGCGGCGGCTAAGCTATCTGGCGCTGTGCCTCGTGCCGTTCGTGATCGTGCCTATGGTGGTTGTCCGTGACCTTCGCGTCCCGGGCTTGTACCAGGTGCTTGGTTTTCTGCTAGCTGGATCTGCGGTTGGCTGTGCCTGGTGGGTCTCGCGTTCGCCAGATGCCAGGCCCGGACCGCGTGCGCGACCGGCCAGGTTTGCTGCCTGGCTGCTGATCACCCCATTCATACTCATGGGATTGTTCTGGGTGGGTCTGGGGACTCCGTTCGATTCCACCCCGGCTGAGAATCAGATGCGGTACGCCGTCCTGCTCGCAGGCTCTGTAGCAATCACCGGCGGATTCGTCCTGCTGTGGGGAAGCTTGAACGATCAGGGCGGTGAATGGGCCATCATAGGGCTGGCCTGCGGACTGTTGTCGGGGGCGGCTTACGCTGTCTGGACCTCGTTTCAGCTTGGCTACTACACCGTGATTCTATCGCAGGGCGATGTTCCGCCTGCCATCCGAGTTCTGAATGATGTCCTGGATGCTCTCCTCTTCGCCGCCGGTGCCCTCGCGTATCTGGCAACAGGCGCATTCGCCTACGCTCTCAGTGACGCCAATTGGTTTGGGAGGCGTGCGGGCTGGTCGTATGTCGTTCTCAACGTTGCGGCACTGATTCTGTTGATCCTTCGCGGCGTTTCATTCCCGGCCCCCAACGAGAGCGTGCAGCCGTGGTACGTACAGCCCGCGTTCGTGGCCGGGGTGCCGGCGATACCGTGGGTCATGCCGTTTCTTCTTGGCGTAGTGGCGCTGCGTCGTGCTGGCGCCAACCAGAAATCCACTGTGACCCCCACGGACCAGACAGCTATGCTCCCGCAATGCTCACCTCCGCCGACATCGTCAGGTTCGACGACGCACCGCCACCGGCGGGACTGAGCCCGTGGGTCGCTGGAGCACCGGACGCCGAGCATGTCGAGATCATCGCGCCCCACCCGCGCTGGCCAAGAGGACTTCAAGCATCTGGCCGAGCTGATCCACGACGCGCTCGGCACGTTGGCGCTCGACGTCGAGCACGTCGGCTCGACATCGGTACCCGGGCTGCCGGCGAAGCCGATCATCGACGGCGACCTCTTCGCGCGCTGCCGCAACCGGCTCAGGGCTCGGCGATCTTCAGCAGCTGCTTGCCCAGGTTCTCGCCGGTGAACAGCCGCAGGAAGGTCCGCGGGGTGTTCTCGAAGCCTTCCTGAATGTCCTCGGCGTGCTTGAGCTCGCCGCTGTCGATCCAGCGGCGCAGATCCTCGAGCGCCCGGGGCGCCTGATCGAAGTAGTCGATGAGAATGAAGCCCGCCATGGTGCAGCGACGGATCACGAGCTGCATGTAGTTGCGCGGCCCCGGCGGCAGCTCTTTCGCGTTGTACGACGAGATGCCGCCGCACAGCACGACCCGGCCGTGCAGCGCCATGTTGAGCAGCGCTGCGTCGAGGATCTCGCCGCCGACGTTGTCGAAGAACAGGTTGATGCCCTGCGGGCATTCTTCCTTCAGGCGCGACTGTACGTTCTCGGACTTGTAGTCGATGGCGGCATCGTAGCCGAGCTCGTCCACCAGCCAATGGCATTTGCGCTCGCCCCCGGCAATACCCACCACCTTGCCGGCGCCGTGGATGCGCGCGATCTGTCCGGCCACGGAGCCCGTGGCCCCGGCAGCACCGGAAACCACCACCACGTCGCCGGTCTGCGGCTTACCGACGTCGAGCATGCCGAAGTAGGCCGTGAGGCCGGTGCCGCCGAGCGCGCTGAGCATCAAGACAGGATCGACGCCGGCCGGAACCCTGCCAAGGCGGCCCATCATCCCGGGGCTGCCGTCCGATATGGCGTACTCCTGCCAGCCGAATATGCCGGTGACCAGCGTGCCCTCCGGATACTCGGCGTTGTTCGATTCCACCACGCGGCCCACGGTGCTCGCGCGCATGACCTCGCCGATCTGCACGGGCGGCACATAGCTCTTGACGTCGTTCAGCCAGCCCCGCATGGCCGGCTCGAACGCCAGGTAGACGTTGCGGATCAGGAACTCGTTCGGGTCGAGATCCGGCAGCGGCTCCTCGACGTACTCGAAGTCGTCCTCGCGCACCATTCCGCTGGGCCGGCGCTGCAATCGCCACTGGCCATTCATGCGATTCGACATCGATCTGTTCCCCCTTTGATTTGTTGACGCTCTGAATGGGACTCATTCTACACCGCGTCGCGCGGCCCGCGGCGCGTCTATCACATCGCCCCCGATGCGCCTCCGGGTGGAGCTCGAGCATCGGGGATTCGAACGCATGTCCCGAGCGGCGGGATCATGCGCGACAACGTCCTCGCCGCACCCATCGTCTGCGGGCGTGGCTCGCCAGCGCGGCGTGACGGCACGCACCGGTCCCCACACCAACGTAGTCCAAAGAGTTCGACCTCGCTAGACTCGGGGCACGAACCGGATGGATCCCCTCGTGCAACGCGTTCGGGAACGCGTCAAGGAGCACCTGTCCGCGGTGCTGCTCACGTTGCTGGGCATCGTTCAGGCGCTCGCGCTGGAGCTGCTATGGTCCCTTCTAACGGGTCTCGACGTGCTCTATGAACCGGGTTGGCTTGCGGCGACTCTGTGGGCACAGATCGGCGCCAACTTCATCGGAATCATTCTGATCTGGGTGGTCTACGTGAGCACGGTGATGCGATTCGAATGGCTCCCGAGGATCGGAGATTCCGTCTACCCGTTCCTCATTGGCGTCGGCGGATTCATCCTGATCGAGACGTCGCGGCCCGGATTTCTAGGCTTCTGGTTTCTCCAGATGGCACTCGTTTTCGCCGATCGGCGCGAAGGAGAGGTAACGGCCCGGATGCTGCGGAAAGTTGTAGTTCACGAACGGCTGCACGAGCATCTGGCTGACGTCGCTGGCACCACTGTCCTTGGCGACGGACCAGACGTTGTTGACAAGCGCTCCGTATATCCACGTCTTGCCGAGGTGGAGGGAGACCGCTGTGGGGCCCAGACCCGCGACACCCTGACCGAGCTGATTGTCGGTCGCGGTATCGAGTTGCGCGATCACGCCGGCCCCCCGCACCCAACCGCCGGAAGCCGCCTTTGGCG
>CAWGGV010000002.1:0-270602 GCA_963822255.1 uncultured Gammaproteobacteria bacterium | reverse complement strand
GATGCCCTCGGGCGTTTCACCTTTCCAGCCCGGCCCGACTACAAGGAAATTGGCGGCATCGTTGCCCGTGGTTCGGGTGCCCACGTAGTCGAAATTGAAGGTGTAGGCGTCGGTAAATTGAACGCTGTAGTAACGATTCTTTTCGATCGTCGGCATGGACAGCACGATGGCCTGCGAGCGCAGGTCGAGGCCGAGCCAGGAATACGGCGTATCAGAATTCGGGGTCTGAACGGCCGTATCAGTCGGCGTGTATACCCGCGGAATGTTAGTTATCTGGTTCCACGGTGCTTTGTATTCAGGGCTTTGCTTGTCCACAAAGTAGCTGTATTCGATGCGGTAGCTGTCCACCAGTGGATAGCCGTAGATGTAGGCTTCCTTGGCGATGGCGCGTGCCTCGGCGGGCGTCACGTCGGCTGCCTGTCCTAGAGAAGACAGCACGGCGGCAGCAACTAACGCGAAGATTGTCGTGATTTTTCTTTTATTCATTTGCTGTTCCTGTGGGCTGCGGTTGGTATGCAAAAAAACGTGCCCTTTTACGATCCTTAAATTCGGGCCTACCGATGCTGGATTCCACCTGTTCGGCGTTACCAGGATCTTCACTTCGTCTGCACGACACCAGGTGCACTCCAGCTGCCTTCACCGGCCGGGAGAATGGAAGGCGCCGCCGTCTTCGGCCAATACAAACGCATGACGAGATAGATCGGACCGTTGGGCGCGGGCAGCCAGTTGGTTTCCTTCTCCTTGCCCGGTGAATGCTCCTGGATGTAGAGCGTCAGCGAGCCGTCCGCATTCTTTTTCATGGCAGGCAGCATCGGCGAGTTGATGAGGTAGCGGTTGATCGGATTCTGGATCAGCAGCTGCGTCTTCCCGTCGTACATCGTCACCGACCAGAAGGCATCTACGGGCGGGAGTTGCCCGGCGGGGAAGGTGAGCGTGTAGTTGTGCTTGCTGCCGTCCAGCGTTTGACCTGTCGAATCCTTGCGGGCCATCGGATACACGGCCTCGATCGTATCGTTCCCGTAGATGCCCGCCTTGGCGGCGGCAGCGCGCTTGAGCCAATCGCCGTTGTAGAAAGCGCGGTCGCCAAACAGCGAACCGATCTCCCAGCCGTTGACCGATTTCCTTCCAGTGGCCAGGTACTTGTCTACCTTTTCGTCGCCTTCCTTCATCGCCAGCAAGACGGCGGCCTTGTGCTCAACCGAGAGATCCTTGAACTCAAACGTCTTGCCCGGGCCGATCCCGATGCTGGCAAGTCTGGAGCGGATGTCTTTGTCCTGCTCAGCCACCGGCACGAATTCCAGGGCAGCGTCCAGATACGTGTAGAAGTTTTCCTTGATCCCCGCTGTCGTGGCCGGGAGGAAGTTGATTGCGGGTGCGGCAGGTGGCGCGGGTTGCCTGAGGAACGAGGACAGCGGCTGCGCTTTGTATCCTGCCTGCACCTTCACCACGTTCGGCATGTCGTCGGCGTTGAACAGCTGGGTGCGATAAACAGTCAGCCCGAAGGGCGTCGTCGACCGAAAAACCTTCTTGATCCCCACCGGGGTCTCGCCTTTCCAATCGGGACCGACTACAAGATAGTCGCCGGCTTCGCTGCCGGTCGCACGGCTGCCAATGTAACCATAGTTATAAGTATTGCCGTCGATCAATTGCACCGAGTAGTAGCGCGCGTTTGCCACCGCCGGCACCGAGATCACCATCGGCTCTGCGCGCAGATCCAGCCAGAGCATCGAATACGGCGTGTCGCTGTTCGGCGTTACGACTGCCGTATCCTTATAAGTGAACACTCGGGCTTCATTGAACATGACGTTGAACGGCCCCTTGTACTGCCCCGAGTTCTTATCGATGACGTACTCATGCATCACCGCGTAGTTCATCACGAGCGGCAGGCCGTAGATGAATCCCTCCTCGGCAATGGCCTTCGTCTCGGCGATGCTCGGCGCGGCGATGCCGGCCGTCTTGTCGGCCTGAACGGCTTCGGAAACGGGGTCGGACTTCTTGCCGCAGCCCGCCAGGAGCAATACGGCGATGACGCTGCATAGAGCGCCGATGAAAAGCATTCTACTGGGTGCGTTCACTAGTTATTCCTTTAAGGATGCCTGATGCGTGGATCGGTCCAGGATCGCTCGCGGCCACGCTATCTGACGTTGCGGTTCAGCTGCGGTGCGTGAACGCCTTGAGCTGCAACCGATGGTGAGCTGGCATGCGCCAACACCTCATTCGTCTCCCGGCTGGCTCGCTGCTTGCACGAGAGATGGTGTACCAACAGATTTACTTCGTTACCTCCAGCGGGGGCAATTTCCAGCTCTGGTCGACGATTTCCTCGCTGGGGCCGTAGGTACGGAACACGACCCAAAAGTTCCCCTCCGGAGCAGGTAGCCAGTTGGCCTCCTTGTTTTTTCCAGGAGAGTCCTTCTGCAAGTACAGGGTCAGGCTGCCGTCCGCCGCCTTCTGATATCCCCCGGCCAATGAACCAATCGCCCACCGATTGATCGGATTGGGCACAAGGTTATTGGTGAGGTCATACATGGTCAGTGACCAGAAATACGTCACGTCGGGCAACTGCTTCGGTCCGAAACGGAGCGTGTACTTGTTCGCCCCGTTCAAAGTATTGCCGTCGGCATCCGCGTGGGTGTTGAAATAGATCGCCTCACTTGGATCGTTGGAAATGATTCCGCCGAGACACTGGAGGGCCAGTGTCTTGAAATCATTGTGGATCATGGCGCGGCCCGTGGTCGCCGGGGGAACGCTCCACCCATTGACCTTGGGCTTGCCAAGACCGGTCTCGAGCATGGACTCGAGTAACTGCCGACCGTCTTTGGCGGCACGCGTGAGGCCACGCTTGGTCGCGTCGTCCATGACCTCCACATCCAGACCGGGTCCCACCCCGATCTGCCTGAACATGTCGAGCAGGACCGCATGTTGTTCGAGGGGCGGATTCTTTACCATCGCCCGATTGATGGTCTTCCAGTCTGCAAGTGGATCCGCCTTCGGATCGAACGGTTTGGGAATGTCGCGATTCTCCGGAACAACTGCGCCCTCCTTGCCCCAGAGGTTCAGCGGCGTCAGTTTATAGGTCTCCTGGGCCTTGTGAACCGCAGGCACATCGCCCGCCCCCTTGACCGCAGTGCGGCCGAAAATGAGGACGTAGTCGGTCGGCGACGGGGGCAACTGCTTCACTCCTTCGGGCAGCGTTCCCTTCCAGTCCCGGCCCGTGATAGCGAAAGCGCCTGCCTTGGCCCCGGTTGAACTTGCTCCCACATATGCGAAGTTGTCGGAGTTCATGGAGGCGATCTCGAAGGTGAAGTAACGGTCGCCCATGTCTCCATGACTCAGGATGATTGGTTCTTTTCCCACATCCAACCACGTTACCGAGTAGAGGGTGTCGTTGTTCGGCGCACCGCCGTCCCGGTAGGCAGAGGTGATGATGTTCCTGGCGTGCCACCACTGATTGAGCGGCATGTTGGGGGTCAGCGCGGGATTCTTGGCCGGCACGACCACCCATTCGTACTGAATCTGCGAGAGAAATACCCACGGAAAGCTGAAGATGTATGCCTGAACGCCGAGCGAATGTGCGTAATCCTCGCGCCAGTCGGTTGTCTTTTGCGTTTCTTGCGCCGAGACGGCCATGCCGTCGGAAAGTGAAGTGACGATCACGACCAACGCCACCGCCGCTTTGAGACAATGTCCTTTCATCGTTTCTGCACTGAACAGTCGTTGCCTGGCCACGTGGCCACGCTGTGACATCCTCTGGAGCGCTACGTGCGCGATCGCGAATTGCCAGATTAGACAAGGCCGACGTTGGGCCTGCATGCCATTTGGCGACACCCAGGTTTAAGCTAATGGCGAATTCAGCCCGCTTGCATCATGTCGCGCTATGGCAAGCGCGCAGGTTGCGCCTCCAACAGGACCATGGTTCGACTCATTCAATGACAAGTTGGTTGAAGCCCTTCTCCCTCCGGCAGAGGTTTTGTTCGCCCGCACTTGTATACTGGCGACGAGCCATGGGGGGCGCACCGCGGCCTCGACTGGAGAAGGTGGGATGGCCGGAGACTACGGGCGGCTGGTGGGTGTGCTGCTTGCGATGCGAGCATCGATCAAGGCGTCACCGATCGAACGGGCTCTGCTCGCTGACCCGGCAGCCGCCGACCCCGACACGCGTGACGGTGTCGACACCTCGCGGACATCGAGTACCCTACTCGGAAGCCTTTGGCATCGCCTCCACCGAGGGCGGCCTGTTCGATGTGGAACGCATCGAAGTGCTGCGCGGTCCCCAGGGCACGTTGTATGGCCGCAATGGCATCGGCGCCGCAGTCAACTTCATCAATGCTCTGCCGACGGAAGAATTCGAAGGCGAGGCGCGGGTGATTGCGGGCAGCTACGACAAGGGTCCGGCGAAGGATGCCGGCAACTACGGCGACGATAACTACGCGCTGTCGCTCAGACTCTCAGTTCGCCGTCATCGGCTTCCGCGGCATCGAGGGCAGTGACCTGGAAACCGCCACCAACGGCTTCCAGGACGAATTCTTCGATCACCAGGCGGTCTCGCTGAACGTGGACTGGAAGGGCGGCGGATCGTCTCAAGCTGCGCTACATCTTCGGCTACACCGACTACTTCTACGACCACACCACCGATACCGACCTGACCAACGGTCAGCTCTTCGACACGCAGTTCTACGTGAGCCAGGAATCCGAGTACGCGTCACACGAGCTGCAGCTATTCCTGGACCCGACCGACCGGCTGTCCATCACGTCCGGGCTGTTCTACTACAACGCCAAAATCACCCAGCGTGGCGACTTCTTCGACGGAACATGCCAGCGTCAGCCGGCCTGCAACTCCAAGGCAGCGAACGGCTTTCCTATCCCCTACGGCGCCGTCGATCCCGGACTCGCGTTGCTGGACGCCACGCCGCCGGTGAGCCTGACCACGGCCCGCCGCGCCGGCAGCTTGCAGAAGGCCGGACTACCTCTGCCATCCAACTGTCTTCCCTTGAACGGCATCCCCGCGTACTGCTTCGGCCCCTGGGTGGGCGACACCGGGAACCATGTTCCCCACGGCCCGCCCACGGTCGGCAGCAGCCTCGAGTACCAGACGCGCACCGAACGGGAAGCCTATGCGGCCTACACTCAGGCAGCCTACGATTTCAGCGCACAGTGGGCGCTGACCCTCGGCGAGCGACGTGCTCGACGGCTACGAGACCATCCACTACTACACCGAAGACGACTTCATCCCGCTCGACTTCGACCCCTGACCGTGGGGCCACCTTCAGCTACACCCGGGCGCGCTACGGCGTGGGCCTCGGGCAGTCGGGCCACGTCGATCTGCTCGTGAGCTGGAGCTGGATCGACAAGGTGGATTTCTCCGAGTTCGAGGAAGAGACGGATGCTGCACCGGCTTACGATCGGTGGGATCTGAGGGCGACCTGGCGGAACCTCGACGAGTCGTGGACCGTCGCAGCTTTCGTGAACAACGTGTTCGACCAGATCGGCATCCGTCAGGTCACCCGGGGCAGCGAAGGCGACAACTGTCTCAGAAGCGGCACCACCACGGACCCGCGTCTGTACGGGCTGGAGGTGCGCTACCGGTTCGGCGCCTATCGCTAGCCGGGAACGCACGAGCTCGCTCATGCGCCACGGCATTTCTCCTCCCGGGTCGTGGTGAAGCTGGCGTCACGCCAAACGCCCCATCACCATGCCGCGCACCATCTGGTGGAAGTCGTAGGGATAGACGAGCTCGAGGGCCGACACTTCCTCGAGCGCCCTGGCCGAGTCCTCGTCGATCTCGACGTCCGCGGCCGCCAGATTGTCCTCGAGCTGCTCCATGCTGCGCGCACCGAAGATCGGTGCCGTGACGCCCGGCTGGTGTGCGCACCAGGCGAGCGCCAGCTGCGAAGGCGTCTTACCGATGCGCTCGGCGACGCTGGCGAGCGTCTCGGCCACGTCGAGGTTGTGCTCGTCGGTGAAGCGCGCGTTCTGGTTCGCCTGGGCGGCCGCGCGCGAGCCCTGGGGCAATCCCTCGCCGCGACGGATTTTGCCCGTCAGCATGCCGCCGCCCAGCGGGCTCCAGGGAATGATGCCGATGCCCTCTTCCAGACAGAGTGGCACGTGCTCGCGCTCGATGTGGCGGCAGACCAGGGAGTACTGGGGCTGCAGGCAATCGTAACGGGCAACGCCCAGCTCCTTCGCGAGCGCGGTCGCCTTCATCAGGTGCCAGGCCGAGTAGTTCGAGCAGCCGATGTAGCGCACCTTGCCGGCCCGCACGCAGTCGTTCAGCGCGGTGAGCGTCTCGTCGAGCGGTGTCGTCGGGTCGTAGGCGTGCACCTGATAGAGGTCGATGTAGTCGGTGCCGAGGCGCTCGAGGCTCGCATCGACGGCGTCCAGGATGTGCTTGCGGGACAGCCCGAGATCGTTGAGACCGCTCCCGGTGGGCCCCGCCACCTTGGTCGCCAGGATCACGTCCTTGCGCTTCTCGCGGATGAGGCGGCCGGTGATCTCCTCCGAGACGCCATCGGCATAGACGTCGGCCGTGTCGATGAAGTTGCCGCCGGCACCGAGAAATGCATCGACGATGCGTTGTGCGGTCGCCTCGTCCGAGCCCCACTCCTTGTTGCCGAAGGTCATGGTGCCGAGACAGAGCGTGGACACCTTGAGGCCGGTGCGGCCGAGCTTCCTGTATTTCATGTGTCCTCCTGGAGGTGGCCCATCCTCAGATCGCGACCAATGAGAGCACGGGCGGCATGCCGTCCGCGAGCTTCACCCACTCGGCCGACGGGCCGACGCGCCAGACCTCCCCGGTGTCGAGGCCGACGAGCACACCTCCCGGCGTCGCCGGGTCGGCGACGAGCCCGTGGATGTTCTGCCGTGCCGGCGTGTGCGTGGCGTCGCAGAGCGAGCGCCACGACTCGCCGCCGTCGTCGGAGCGGTAGAGCATGGCGCCCGCGCCGTCTGGGTCCCGATAGCTCGAAAACGCGGTCGGCGCGCTCGCCACGGTGAGCGCGTGGGGCGCACGGGGGTCGATGCACATGGGACGCGAATAGCGGGGCGTGACCCCGCGCCACACGTACCGCCAGCTCGCGCCACCGTCGTCCGAGCGGAACACGCCGGCGTTGCCTTCGATCATCTCGGCGACGCCGTCCGGGCGGCCGTAGCCCGTGCTCGCATAGATACGGTCGGGATTGCCGGGATCGGCGACCATCACGTGCAGGTCCGGGTTGCCCCCGGGCAGCACCATGGTCCAGGTCGCGCCGCCATCGCTGGTGCGGGCGATGCCGCCCACCTCCACACCCACCGACAGCCGCTCCGGGTCGGCGCCGTGCACGACCACGGCGCGCGCGCGGCCCGGCAGCCTGGGCGTCACCGGCACGCACCAGTCGGCGTCGTCGGCGAGTCGCGAGAAGCCTGCGACCTCCGCCCAGGTCCCGCCGCCATCGTCGCTGCGGTAGAGACCCGCCGGCGCGGTACCGGCATAAAGCACCCGACCACCCCGTACCTGCCACACCTCACGGTCCTCCAGGCCCCGACAGGTCCAGGTAGCGCCGCCGTCGTCGGAGACGTACAGACCCGCGCCCGTGCCGGCAAAGAGCCGGCCCGCAGCGGCAAAGAGGTCCCGGACCCCGCGGCTCTCGAGCACCGGCACCGCACGGTCGCCATTCAATCGATAAACGCCTTTCGCCGTCCCGGCCAGAATCTGCATCATTCGATCCTCCCACCGTCGAGGACCCGATGATAGCGCCAGCGACATCGCGCCGCCGCTCAGACGCTGTCGTCTCCGTTGGCCGTCGTTCGAGGTTCAACGGCCTCGCATGAGCAATCAACAGACCCTCAGCTCTGAGCGCCTTCATTGCGCTGTTGATTCAGAGGCGTATATTCACCCCGCGAGAGAAGTGAGTCGTGCGATCGCGTGTCTACCCGTTCGCCACGACCCGGCGTCCTCCGCAAAGCGGACCATGAGAGAGCGGAGGTCAAGCTGGCTCCACGACAGGGGATGCGACGCAGTCAGGACAGGACGAGCCGACCAAACCTGTCCACTGCGATTACCTTTGCAGCCGTAGGAGCGATCTCCAACTCTCAACTACGTACGTCGAACGATCTTCGGATCGCGAATCAAACCGGTTCTGAGGCGTTCCTCGGGCGAAGCAACTTGAACAAACCTGCCCTCACTTCGCTGTCAATCGTCAGCTCGATGATGGCCGGCGTCGGCAGCCCGCGCCAGAAACGCAGCCCAGCATCAGCGTCAGACACTGACCGTGCCGCACCAGCAGAAGGCCCGTTAGCGTTTCCGCCACTCTTTGCCGGAGACACGCCGAAGCACGTTCGGCCACCTCGCGAAACGTCTCGCCGCCGGGAGGCGCGTATTCCGCATCGCCGAAGCTCAGACGCACGCGCTCGATGTGCTGCTCGGGGCCGTCTGCCGTGGGCATGTACCGCTCGCACAGGCACGGATCGGTTTCGATGGGAATGCCGGCGTGCGACGCGAAGGGCCGAACGGTCTCCAAGGCGCGCCGGTACGGACTGCTGACGATTCTGGAAATACCCAGTGTGCCGAGGCGTGCCACGAGCGCGGCCGAATCCGCCAGACCTTGCTCGGAGAGCGGCGTGTCCGCATCCCGCTCGGCCGGTGGCGAGGGTTTGGCGTGTCGCAGCAGATGCACCATCAACATGGACGACCGATCCACCAAGTGCGCCGTGGAGTATGCTGTTGCATTGGACACCTGGAACGACGGAGCTTCAAGGGGTTCCAGTGAGCGTTCTCCAGCTCTCACTGTCGCTACCACTTCGACTGGCGAATCGACGCTCACGTGCGATGACCCGGCAGGCGCGCCGCGGCCTGAATCCGTATGTGGCCATCGGCAATCACGGGCACGTGCTGGTCGAACAACGCCCACAGGTGTTCGGTGGTCGTGCCCGGTGGTTCGCCGGTTGCGTCTGCTGGAGCGCTGGAGCGGCAAACGATCCCCGGCGGCGAAGTAAGGCCGGACTCGGCTCAGCGCTTCGTCGTCGTCGGCCTCGGCGGTCTTCAGCAACCGAGGATCTCGTCGTTCGAGACCATTTGGCCCGGATGAGGGAGCAACAGGACCAGAACGTCCATGTCCAAGGGCTCGATCTGCTGTGAGCGGGAGCCGCGGGAGAGGCGATTGGTCTCCGGTTCGACTGACACGATGTCGGAGAGCACCGACCTGCAGAGCTTCGTCGAACCTCCGAACGGGTACCGGCACTGCCAGCGGGTCGCGGCCCGGCTCGTCCGTTGAGGCCGAGTACCGGGATCCGGGAGAGCGGTGGGTGCACTACCGGCCCGGCGCTTCGACCTTACCCGTCACCGGCACGGTCGCGGTGATCAGCTTGTCGAGCAAGCCGTCCGGATCGCTGTCCGAGACCATGATTCGGCGATGCACGGACTTGACGAACTGCTCCTTCACCAGATGGTCGAGAAACCGCTCCAGCCCGTCGTAGAAAGCTGCGACGTTGAGCAGGCCAATGGATTTGCGGTGAATGCCGAGCTGCGACCAGGTCCACGCCTCGAATGCTTCCTCGAGGCTGCCGATGCCGCCCGGCATGACGGCGAAGACGTCGGCCCGATCGGCCATCGCGGCTTTGCGCTCGTGCATCGACTGCACCACGTGGAGCTCGGTGAGGCCATGATGCGCCACCTCGATGTCCACCAGCGCCTGAGGGATCACGCCGATGACGGCGCCGCCCCGGTCGAGCGCCGCATCCGCCAGCACGCCCATCAGGCCCACACACGCGCCGCCGTAAACCAGCCCCATGCCGCGTTCGGCCACGGCCCGGCCGAAGCGCTCCGCAGCATCACGATATTCGGCCCGCCGGCCGAAGCTCGACCCTGCGAACACGCAGACGTTCACCCGACGACGCCCGTCACGCCATCAGCCGCTCGGCGCGGATTTCCCTGATCCGATCTCGAAGCGCCGCCGCCTCTTCGAACTCCAGATTCTTCGCGTGCTCGATCATGCGGGCCTCCAGCTTCTCGAGCAGGCGGCCGAGCGCCTGCGGATTCTCCGGAATCTCCAGGTCGTCCTTGCGGGCCTTGCGGCCGGCCGCGGCGGCGCTGCGCCGGCCGGTGCCGGGAGCGGACACCCGCGCCCCCTCCATGACGTCCGCCACCCGCTTCATGATGGTCGTCGGCGTGATGCCGTGCTCTTCGTTGAAGGCGATCTGCTTGGCCCGCCGCCGGTCGGTCTCGTCCATGGCCCGGCGCATGGAGCCGGTGATCTGGTCGGCGTAGAGGATGGCCCGGCCGTGGACGTTGCGGGCGGCCCGGCCGATGGTCTGGATGAGCGAGCGCTCGGCCCGCAGGAAGCCTTCCTTGTCGGCGTCGAGGATGGCCACCAGCGCCACCTCCGGCATGTCGAGGCCCTCACGCAGCAGATTGATGCCCACCAGCACGTCGAATTCGCCGAGCCTGAGGTCGCGGATGATTTCCATGCGTTCCACGGTGTCGATGTCGGAATGCAGGTAGCGCACCCGGATGCCGTGGTCGTCCAGGTAATCCGTCAGATCCTCCGCCATGCGCTTGGTGAGGGTGGTTACCAGCACCCGGAAGCCCTGCTCCACGGTGGTCCGAATCTGGCCGAACAGATCGTCCACCTGGGTGGACGCGGGACGGACCTCCACCTGCGGGTCCACGAGCCCGGTGGGCCGCACCACCTGCTCCACCACCTGTCCCGACAGCCGCGCCTCGTAATCGGCCGGGGTGGCCGACACGAAGATCATCTGCGGCGCCAGGCGTTCCCACTCGTCGAAGCGCAGTGGTCGATTGTCGAGCGCCGACGGCAGGCGGAAGCCGTACTCGACCAGCGTTTCCTTCCGTGAGCGGTCGCCTTTGTACATGGCGCCGATCTGCGGCACGGTCTGGTGACTCTCGTCGATGATCAGCAGCGCGTCACTCGGCAGATAGTCGAACAGGGTCGGCGGCGGCTCCCCGGGCTCGCGGCCGGACAGGTAGCGCGAGTAGTTCTCGATGCCGTTGCAGTAGCCGAGCTCCCGGATCATCTCCAGATCGAAGCGGGTGCGCTGCTCGAGCCGTTGAGCTTCCACCAGCTTGTTGTGGCGGTGCAGATACTCCAGGCGGTCTTTCAGCTCGTCCTTGATCTCGTCGAGCACCGCGAGGATGCGCTCCCGCGGCGTCACGTAGTGCGTCTTGGGGAACACCGTGTACCGCGGTAGGCGGTTGATCACCTCACCGGTCAGCGGATCGAACAGCGAGATCGTCTCGATCTCGTCGTCGAACAGCTCCACCCGCACGGCTTCCTTCTCGGATTCCGCCGGAAAAATGTCGACGACGTCGCCGCGCACCCGGTAGCTGCCGCGCTGGAATACCATGTCGTTACGCGTGTACTGCAGCTCCGCCAGCCGGGTGACGATGTAGCGCTGGTCGACCCTGTCGCCGCGGTCCAGGTGCAGCACCATCCGCAGGTACGACTGCGGGTCGCCCAGGCCGTAGATGGCGGACACGGAGGCGACGATGATGGTGTCGCGGCGCTCCAGCAGGGCTTTGGTAGCCGACAGCCGCATCTGCTCGATGTGGGCGTTGATGGACGCGTCCTTCTCGATGTAGGTGTCGGACGACGGCACGTACGCTTCGGGCTGGTAGTAGTCGTAGTAGGAGACGAAGTACTCCACCGAATTCCTCGGGAAGAACGCCTTGAACTCACCATAGAGCTGGGCCGCGAGGGTCTTGTTGTGAGCGAGCACCAGGGTCGGCCGCTGCACCGCCTCGATGACGTTGGCGATGGAAAAGGTCTTTCCGGAGCCGGTGACCCCCAGCAGGGTCTGGTGGGACAGGCCGGATTGCAGGCCGTCCACCAGCGCGGCAATGGCGGCGGGCTGGTCGCCGGCGGGCTGATAGCCTGCCTCGACCCGGAACTCGGCAAATGATTTGGGCATGATCGAAGGGTGCTCCCGGAAGGCCCCAGTCTACCCGACTCCACGCCGGCCGCGGTACGCCGATCCCGGGAGCCTTCAGCTCAAAAAGAGAGCCTTCAGCTCAGAAAAAAGAGCCTTCAGCTCAAAAAGAGCCTTCAGCTGAAAAAAAAAGAGAGCCTTCAGCTCAGAAAAGAGAGCCTTCAGCTCAGAACGAAAGCCTTCAGCTCAGAACGAAAGCCTTCAGCTCAAAAAAGCAAGCCTTCAGCTCAGGCGGCTCGGTGTCCGCCGGCGGCCCGGTAGGACCGGGCCCACAGCCGCGAACTCCCGGGCTCGAACGGGCCGTTGATCAGCAGATCGAACACCTCCGCTGCCATCCCGTAGCGGTAGTATTGCGAGCGAGACACGTCACCGAAGTAGAACTCGCGCATCAGCGGCGCCGATGGCGGCCGATGGTCGAGAAAGGCGATCCACAACCCCAGAAGAGCCTCCTGCTCTTCCAACTCCATTAATCCTCCCAGCCCGCTACTGCAACCTGACTTCAGCCGGCGCAGGAGAATGATGACACGATGCGATCGCCAGTCGAAGTGAATCAGGACGGCTCCGCTTCGCCGCCGTCTCCTTCCCCGCCTTCCGAGCTCGCCTCGGCGGCGCCTTCCGGGGCAGCAGCCGCCTCTTCCGGCGTCGCCTCCGGCACGTCCGGCGCCTTCAGCTGGGGCTTGATCGGCATCAGATTGTGGGCGAGCAGAATCGCCGCCTTGTCGTCACCGCGCACCCATTGCCGGTTCTTGTCGCGCACGGCGTAGCGCTGGTTGCGCTTCTTGTAGATGGTGTAGTCGCCGGTTCGAGTGACCACTTTCATGACGTTCTCCAAGTTGCCGGCCGGGCAAAGCGCGGCACTGTACTCTGTTGCGGCCGGGATTTACAGGCAGGTAGGTACATTCCGAAGCTGCCCCCGTCCACCCCCATTTTGCCCAGCAAATTTCGTACAATGCGCCGCTATTTGCCACAAGACCAGATACCGCCGTCATGGCACCCCACTCCGCCGACAAACTCAGCTACGTCGTGCGCTTCGCCGGAGACTCCGGCGACGGCATTCAGCTGCAGGGCCAGCAGTTCACCGTCGCCTCGGCGCTGGGCGGCAACGACCTGGCCACCATGCCCGACTTCCCCGCCGAGATCCGGGCCCCGGCCGGCACCCGCTACGGGGTGTCCGCGTTCCAGATTCAGTTCGGCGGCGAGCGGATCACCACCCCGGGCGATGCGCCGGACGTTCTGATCGCCTTCAACCCGGCCGCGCTGGTGGTGAACCTGCCGCATCTGGCCCCGGGCGCCCTGGTGCTGGTGGACGCCCAGGCGTTCACCGAGCAGCGGCTGAAGCGAGCAGACCTCGACAGCAATCCGTTGGACGACGGCAGCCTGAACGACTACCGGGTGGTGCCGGTGGACGTCTCGCGCCTCACCCAGGAGGCGGTGAAGCCGTTCGGACTCGGCACCAAGGATTCCCTGCGCTGCAAGAACTTCTGGGCGCTCGGGCTCATGCTGTGGATGTTCGACCAACCCCGGGAGCCCTCGACCCAGTGGATCGAGCGGCGCTTCGGCGGCGACGAGCAGCTCAAAAACGCCAATCTGGCGGCGCTCAACGCCGGCCATGCCTACGGCGAAACCGCCGAGCTCTCGCACCTGCTGGCCCAGCACCCGACCCCGGCGGCGCCGCTGGCGGCCGCCGAGTACCGCACCCTCACCGGCGCCGAGGCGCTCGCCCTCGGCATCGTCGCCGCCGGCGAGCTGGCGGACACGGAGATGCTGTTCTGCTCCTACCCGATCACCCCCGCGTCGTCGCTGCTGCATCACCTGGCCGACCTCCACGAGGCGGGCATCTCCACGTTCCAGGCCGAGGACGAGATCGCCGCCGTCTGCTCGGCCATCGGCGCCTCCTATGCCGGCAAGCTCGGCATCACCTCCAGCTCCGGCCCGGGACTCGCGCTCAAGACCGAAGCCATCGGCCTGGCCGTGGCGACGGAGCTGCCGCTGGTGATCGTCGACTCGCAGCGCGCCGGGCCGTCCACCGGCATGCCCACCAAGACCGAGCAGTCGGACCTCTACCAGGCCGTCTACGGCCGCAACGGCGACACCCCCGTGCCGGTGGTGGCGTCCCGGTCGCCGGGCGACTGCTTCGAGACCGCCATCGAAGCGGTGCGCATCGCGCTCAAGCACATGACGCCCGTGATCCTGCTCACCGACGGCTACATCGCCAATTCCTCGGAGCTGTGGCCGATCCCCGACATCGACCGCTACCCGCCCCTCGAGACCACCCGGCCGGACGCCGCGACCACCGGCGGCGTGTTCCGGCGCAATCCGGCGACCCAGGCGCGGGTGTGGGCGGTGCCCGGCGACCGGCGCTTCGTCTACCGGGTCGGCGGGCTGGAGAAGGACATCGAGACCGGCAACATCTCCTACGACCCGGCCAATCACCAGGCCATGACCAACATGCGCCAGGAAAAGCTCGCCAAGGTGGCCGACTTCATCCCCGCGCAGACCTTGGAGCAGGGTCTGCCGCAGGGCCTCGCCGTGGTCGCCTGGGGCTCCACCTACGGTGCCGTTCACCAGGCGGTGCGCGATTGCCTGCGCGCGGGCCTCGACGTGGCGCAGATCCATCTGCGCCACCTGAACCCTCTGCCGCGCAACCTGTCGGAGCTGCTGGGGCAGTTCGACGACATCCTGGTGCCCGAGCTCAACGCCGGCCAGCTCGCGAGCCTTTTGCGGGACAAGCTCATGGTCCGCGTGCACCAGCTGAACAAGGTGACGGGACAGCCCTTCACCGTCGCCGAGATCAAGCGCGCCATCAGCGTGCACGCACAGCCGCGGATGCGCGCGCGATCGGGCAATCGAGAGGTACATCCGTGAGCGAGCCGGTCACCGTCAGAACTTTCAAGGACTACGCCACCGACCAGGAGGTCCGGTGGTGTCCCGGCTGCGGCGACTACTCGGTGCTGAAAGCCCTGCACCGCACTCTGGCCGACCTCCAGGCCGACCCGGCGAAGACCGTGCTGATCTCCGGCATCGGCTGCAGCTCGCGGCTGCCGTACTACGTGGAGACCTTCGGCTTCCACACCATCCACGGCCGCGCCCCGGCCATCGCCACCGGGGTGAAGCTCGCGAACCCCGAGCTCGACGTCTGGGTGATCACCGGCGACGGTGACGGGCTGTCCATCGGCGGCAACCATCTGCTGCACGCCTTGCGGCGCAACGTCGATCTGAACATCCTGCTGTTCAACAACGAGATCTACGGGCTCACCAAGGGCCAGTACTCGCCCACCTCACGGGTCGGCACCCACAGCCCGTCGAGCCCCGACGGTTCCATCGACGCGCCGGTGTCACCGGGGCTGTTCGCGCTCGGCGCCGGCGGCACCTTCATCGGCCGCGGCGTGGACATCGACCAGAAGGGCCTGCCGGTGCTGATGCGGGCCGCTCACGAGCACACAGGCGCGGCGTTCGTCGAGATCCTGCAGAACTGCATCGTCTACAACGCCGACGTGTTCGACGACGTGGTCGGCAAGAAAACGGCCGCCGACACTCAGATCCACGTGGAGCACGGCAAGCCGCTGCTTTTCGGCAAGGACGGCCATCGCGGCCTGCGCCTGAACGCGGCTACCCTCAGCCTCGAGTCCGTGGTCGTCGGCGAGAACGGCGTCAGCGAGGCCGACGTGCTCGTGCACGACGAGACCAACCCGGTGCTGGCTCAGCTGCTGCTGCGCGCCGAGGCGCCGCTGCCGGCCGCCATGGGCATCATCCACCGCCGCACCGCGCCCACCTACGACGCCGCCTTCTCCGCCGCCAAGCCCACCCGCCGCCGCATGCACGTGAAGCAGCTCCTGCACCGCGGCAACGTGCTCGATCGGCGCTGATCCGGCCCGGACCGGAACGCTCACCATGCGCGCCATCGTGTGTCGAGAATACGGATCCCCCGCCGAGCTGACGGTCAGCGAGGTCGACGCGCCGGCGCCCGGCCCCGGCGAAGTCCGCCTGACCATCGACGCGACCGGACTCGGCTACGTGGACGCCCTGACGGTGGCGGGCCGCTACCAGATCAAGCCGCCCCTGCCCTTCATTCCAGGCAACGAAATCGCCGGAACGGTCGAATCGCTGGGCGCAGGCGTGAACGGCCTCGCGCCCGGCGACCGGGTGCTGGCCATGCCCCCGCGCGGCGGCCTGGCGGAACAGGTCTGCGTGGCGGGCGCCGCCTGCACGAAGATCCCCGCCGGTCTGTCGTCCGAGGCCGCCGCCGGATTTCTCATTAACTATTGCACCGCCTGGCACGGCCTGATGGATTGCGGAAAGCTCGCGTCTGGAGAGACCGTGCTCGTTCTCGGCGCCAGTGGCGGGGTCGGCGCCGCTGCCATCGACGTCGCCCGGGCGGCCGGCGCCCGGGTGATTGCCGCGGCGTCCACCGAGGAGAAGCGCCAGGCGTGCCTCGCCCTCGGTGCCGGCGACGTGCTGGACTACTCGCGGGAGAACTGGCGCACCGCCCTTGCAGAGGTCCTAGCCGGCCGGCCGCTGAACGTGGTTTACGACCCGGTGGGCGGCGCGTTCGCCGAGCCGGCGCTGCGGTCGCTGGCGCCCGACGGGCGCTTCCTGGTGGTGGGCTTCGCCACCGGCGAGATCCCCCGCATCCCGCTGAACCTCGCGCTGTTGAAGCGCATCTCCATCATCGGCGTGAACTGGGGCGGCTACGTGGCAGGCGATCCCGCGCGCTCCCAGCCGGTGCTCGATCGTCTGCTGGGGCTGATCGAGGCCGGTCGGCTGTCGCCGGAGGCCGGCGAGGTATTTCCGCTGGAACAGGCAGGCCGCGCCATGATGAAAATGTTGGAGCGGAAAGCGATCGGTAAGATCGTGATCGGGATCGGTGATCGGCGCTGACGGGCGTCGCGGTCTGGAGACCGCTCCTACTGGCGGGTGAGGCGCACCGGCGTACTCCGCATCCGCGAACCAGGGCGCCCGCTCGCGCAGTCGGTCGTAGGCCGTCTGCGGATCGTCGCGGAACCCGTCGTCCCGCGAGGTGAGCGCCACGCCGCGCGGCAGCCTCGACCACGGGTCGGCGGCCGTCATCCCGCCTCGCGACAGAATTGGGCGATGCTGGCGGCCGTCTCCCTGCTCACGTCGGGACAGGCGATGGCGAAGATCTCGGTGCCGTGCACCGTGCCCATGACCTGGCGGCAGCGGGCCGGCACCCCGACGCGCAGCAGCAGGCGATAGAACTCGATGCCCTCGTCGCGCAGCGGATCGCACTCGTTGACGCTGATCACCGTGGGCACCAGGCCCTTGACGTCTTCCTCGCCGGCGAAGCCCGGCCAGGCGAGCGGATTGCCTTTCTCCAGCTCCTCGATGCCGTACGCCAGGGCGCCGCGGTTGTTGTGCAGGTCCAGCAGAATGCCGTTGTTCTCGCTGGACGACGGGTATTTGTCCTGCGGCCACTGTCCGGCGATGTAAGGGCACATGGCGTACAGCCCGCGAATCAGCCCCAGATCGCCGTCCGCCTTCAGCTTGAGCCCGGTGGCGAGGGTCAGGTTGCCACCGCCGCTCTCGCCAGCCACGATGATGCGGTTCGCGTCGATGCCGAGCTCCGTCGCCTGCTGGTGCAGCCACTTCACGCCTGAGACGCAGTCGTTCAGCCCGGCCGGAAACGGCGCCACTTCCGGCGCCGACGACGGGGTGAGACAGTTGCGGAAATCCACCATGGCCACAGCCACCCCTTGCGCCGCAATGATCCGGCCCCAGGCGCGATACATGCCGTCGAAGCAGGACATCGACTGCATGCCGCCACCGTGAATGTAGTACACGCAGGGCAGCACAGCGTCGCTGTCGGGACGGATGAACTGAACCTGCACGGCGTTGCCGTCCGGGGCGGAAAGGAACTCGTGGACGGCGACCCGAAGGCCGGCGGAGGGGGCCACCTCCTCGTTGTCCAGCATGTCCATGAAGTGCTTGAGGCCCTCCCGCGCGGCCACGGCGGCCTCACTGTTGGCTTCGGCCACCACCTGTTCCCGGGACTCGGCGTCTCCGGCGTTGGTCGTCGGAATGCTGCCCATCACTGCCTTGATGCGCGGATCGATGCGCGGGTCGTCCATGATTTTCGAAGCCATGGTCGTTTCTCCTGCGGTCTGCTACGGATCAATGGGGTTGCTGCCGGCGGTACCGACCGTCGAAGCTCACCGACCAGTGCTCGCCGTCCGACGAGTCCTCGATGAGCTGGCGCACGGTGCCGTCTTCGTTGGGAGTAAACGTCATCCGCCTGAAATGGGTCTGCCCATCGGCGTCGCCGAAACCGCTCGCCGCGAAGCGCATCGCACCATCCGCGAACACGCCCTGATAATGGGTGACGGTGCCGTTGTCGGACGTCCACACCTGATGCCAGCGAGCCGTGGCGGGATCGTAGAAGTTGACGCTGGTCCCGCGGTCGCCATAGGCATCGGTCCAGGCCTCCCGGATCACGCAGCCCCGCAGGTCGCGGGTGACGTGGTTCTCACCGGCCCGCTGACCTTGCGGGTTGCTGACATCCCAGTCGCCCAGCCAGAAGTCGAGCTCTCGAGCTTTGGGGTTGGAGTCGCAGGGATAGCGCGCCTGCTCGGCTTTGTCCATCAACGCCTGGAGCCGCGGGTCGCCGGCCAGCTCGGGCACGCCGCCAATGCCCGGCAGCAGCGCGAGGGCGGCCGGCGAGAACGCGGATGCCCGCTCGAGGCGCGCCAGCGCCCGGTCGCGGCGCCCTTCGGCAGCGTCGATCTGCGCCATGCGCATCAGCGCTCCGGCAGGCTGAAACTGCAGGTCGATGGCGTGCTGAAAGGCCGCGAGCGCGTCGTCGTAGCGCCGCTGGTCCTGCAGGGACCGGCCGAGACTGTACCAGTCCGCGCCGCTCGTGGGTTCACCCGGCTGCGCTCCCATCGCCGGCGAGCCCGCCAGGACGAGCAGCAGCGCGCACAGGATCGTCGGCCGCCGCCCGCGAGTCGGCTTCGCCACGTGAGCCTCCGCTTTCCCGGGCGGTTACCGCCCATCGGGCCGTAGAGTACTCCCTGCCATCCCCAAGGTCACATCGAGCGGCCGACAGCAGGAATGCGCAAGGGCGCGGCCTCGTCATGAATTTTCGCTGAGCGGCTGGAGGCATTACCATCGATCAACACTTGGAGATGTTCATGCACAAGGCTTTCACCCGCCGCAGGATCCGCGTGCGCGTTCTTGCCGCCGCGGCCCTCGCGATCGCTGTGGGGACCGCGCAGGCGGCCGACTTCAGCGGCAAGACCATCGAATGGATCATCCCGTTCAAGGAAGGCGGCGGCTCCGATACCTGGGCCCGGTTCAACGCGCCGTTCTTCTCCAGGTACCTTCCCGGCCATCCCACCGTCATCGTCAAGAACGTGCCCGGCGGCGGCTCGACCACCGGCGCCAATCAGTTCGCAGCACGCGCGCGGCCCGACGGTTTGACCCTCCTCGGCACCTCGGGCTCGACGCAGTTTCCGTACCTGCTCGGCGACCCGCGAGTGAGGTACGAGTACCAGGACTGGAGGATCGTCATGGCCACGCCGACGGGCGGGGTCGTCTACGTCGCGCCCTCGCTCGGTGTCGGCTCGGCAGCGCAAGCGAGCCAGCTTCAGGGCAAGCGGCTGGTGTACGCCAGCGAGGGGGCGACGTCGCTGGATCTGGTGCCGCTGCTGGCCTTCCGTCTGCTCGGCCTCGACGTCCAGCACGTGTTCGGCTTCAAGGGCCGCGGCGCCGGCCGCCTGGCATTCGAGCGCGGCGAGGCGACCATCGACTATCAGACTTCGCCCGCGTATCTGAGCAACGTCGTGCCCCTGGTGAAGGAAGGCAAGGCCGTTCCGCTGTTTTCCTGGGGCATCCTCGACGAGCAAGGCAACGTCGTCCGCGACCCCACGTTCCCCGACCTGCCCTCGTTCCCGGAAGCCTACCAGCTGGCGACCGGCCGGCCGCCGTCGGGCGAGGCCTACGACGCCTATCTCGCTTTCTTCATATCCGGCTTCGCCGCCCAGAAGATGGCGTTCCTGCCCCACGGCACACCGGACGACATCGTCGACGCCTTCCGTGCCGCAGTCCGGCACATGAAGGATGATCCGGACTACAACGCGAAAAAGTCCCAGGTGCTCGGCGACTACGAGCAGGTCACCGGCGAGGCGGCGGACGCGCTGTTCAAAAAAGCCACGACCGTCCCGGACACCGCGAAGAAGGACGTCGTCGAGATGCTGACGACGGACTACCACGTGACGCTCTACAACGAGTAATTCGGCTTCCGGCACGCGGACAGGCACACACCATGCTGGAAACTCTGGGCTCGGCTTTCGCCTCGGTGGTATCGACTGCCCATCTTCTGCACCTGTTCGCAGGCGTGCTGCTCGGACTCGCCATCGGCGTGCTGCCGGGCCTCGGCGGCATTGCCGGACTGTCGCTGCTGATCCCGTTCATCTACGGCATGGATCAGGTATCGGCTCTGGCCATGCTGATCGGGCTGGTCGCCGTCATTCCGACGTCGGATACCTTCACATCGGTGCTGATGGGAATTCCCGGCTCGGCTGCGTCGCAGGCGACCGTGCTGGACGGGTTTCCGCTCGCCAAGCAGGGCCACGCGGCGCGCGCCCTCGGCGCAGCGTTCTCGGCTTCTCTGTTCGGCGGGTTGTTCGGCGCGCTGGTGCTGACCTTCTTCGTGCTCATCGCGCGCCCGATCATCCTTGCCTTCGGCTCGGCAGAGCTGTTCATGCTCGCCGTGCTCGGCCTGTCCATGGTCGGGGTCATGGCGGGGTCCAGCCTGATGAAGGGGCTGGCGGCCTGCGGATTGGGTCTGGTGGTCGGTGCCATCGGCGGCGCCCCCGCCACTGGTGAGTTCCGCATGACCTTCGGCGTCGACTACCTGATGGACGGGGTGCCCCTGGTGGTGGTGGGGCTCGGCATGTTCGCCTTCCCGGAAATCGTCGACCTCCTGCGCCAGGAACGTTCGATTGCTGCCGGCGCGAATCTCGGCAACGAGTGGCGCGATGGATTGAAGGACATGCTGCGGAACTGGTTTCTGTGCCTGCGCTGCGCCGGCATCGGCACCCTGGTCGGCGCCATTCCGGGCCTGGGGGGATCAGTCGTCGACTGGATTGCCTATGGCCACGTCGTTCAGACATCCAGGGACAAATCGAAGTTCGGCAGCGGCGACATCCGCGGAGTGCTCGCTCCGGAATCCGCCAGCAACGCCAAGGAGGGCGGCGCGTTGATGCCGACCCTTCTGTTCGGCATTCCTGGATCGGGCTCCATGGCCGTGTTCCTCGGCGGCATGATCCTGATCGGCATCGAAGCCGGACCATCCATGGTCACGACCAACCTCGGCCTCACCTACTCGATCATCTGGTCACTGGCGATCGCCAACGTCCTGGGTGCCGGGTTGTGCCTGTTCCTGGCCCAACCGATTGCGCGGCTGACCACCATCCGTTTTCCGCTGCTCGCACCGTTCATGATCATGGCGATCAGTTTCGCCGCCTTCCAGGCCACCCGGGATCTGCTCGACCTGGTCGCGCTGTTCGCGATCGGCATCCTCGGCGTCTTCATGCGCCGCTTCGGCTGGCCCCGTCCCGCGTTTCTGATCGGCTTCGTCCTTTCCGATCAGGCGGAGACGTACCTCTACCAGGCGGTGCAGTTCTACGGCTGGCATTTCCTGACGCGGCCCGGAGTGCTGATTCTCGCCGCCATCACCGCTGCCTCGCTCTGGCTGGGAACGCGTTCCCGGATCGGTGAGCAGGGCGCCGTCACCCCCGAGGCCGTGCGCGAGGTAGTGGACGCCCATCCCCTCGGGCGGAAGCCGCAGATCGCCTTCGCCATGGTAGCGATCGGATTGTTCGGCTACGCCCTGTACGACGGTCTCACCCGATCATTTCTCGGAGGAGTTTTTCCGATCGGGCTGGCCGCCGTGATGCTGCTGTTCACGCTCTACCTGTTGTGGGTTCTGTTGCTGGCCCAGGATGGCCACCCGGCTCACTACGATCAGGAAGCGCAGAATCGCAAAAGGCCGGACCTGCGCGGAATGTGCGGGAACATCGGCTGGATCGCGAGCCTGCTCGTCGGCACCGCCCTGTTCGGGTTCGTGATCGCTCTGACCGCCTTCTTCGTGGTGTTCCTGCGTGTCCGGGCCGCGGCATCGTGGCTTCAGATCCTGTTGCTGACCACGGCCGGCGTCGCCTTCATGCTGGTCCTCGGACACGCCCTGGTGCTCGACTTCCCGCGCGGTCTGCTGCAGGCGTACGTCGACCTGCCGTGGCCGTTGGATTGACGAGGCGCGGAGGTGGCTCCGTCAACCCCGCTCAGCCCGGCAGCCGTTCGAACTCGGCGACGCCCTCCGGAATCCGGTGGTACGTCTGTTTGTCCACACAATAGATGGCCATCTGCGGCCCGGGGAACTGGCTCGGATCGTCCATGGTGCCCACCTTGAGAATCACCCCGTCAGGCAGGTTCGGTGAGCGGGTGGTGAGCTGAGTGCCGCACTCAGCGCAGAATTCCCGGGTGACCGGGTCGTCGATGTCGCTGCGGGTGAACGTCTTCGGCTGACCCTTCGTGTACTCGAACCCCGACGCCGGCATGACCATGAACACGTTGGGAGAACCCCCGGCCAGATACTGACACTCCCGGCAATGGCATTGCGCATTGAACAGCGGATCGCCCTTCGCGCGGTACCGCACCGCCTTGCAGTAACAGCCGCCTTCGATTTCCATGACGCCTCCTGTCTCCAACCGTTATTGCGAAAGACCGCCGAGGGACTGGTAGGCGGCCTGAAGCAGGCTGAACCCGCGCAGGTCGCCCATGAGGTCCGGCGCCATCCGATTCATGACGTAGGACACACACAACCGCGCGTCCTGATCCACCACGATGGACGAGCCGCCCCAGCCGCCCCAATAGGCGATGTGCTCGTTGGGACCCATGGGCATCACCTCGCTGGTGAGCCCATAGCCCATGCCGAAGCGCACCGGCACGCCGAGCACCAGATCGGTGCCGTTGATCTGCTCGTCGAACACCCGGCGCGCGCCCGCTTCGGACAGCAGCCGAGTGCCGAAGGCGCTGCCCAGGTTCGCCACAGCGGTCTGCGCCCGCACCACCGAGCGGGCGTTGCCGTGACCGTTGGCCGCCGGAATCTCCGCCTGCCGCCAGCTGGCTGTCTTCGCCGCGTCGGCACTCACCGGCGGATTGCCGAACGTGCGCGCCGCAATGGAACCGGGTTCCGCCCCGCTCGCCGGCCCGGCCGGCGGCGGCACCAGCTCGGCGATGCGGTGGAAGTGCTCGGGCCCGGTGCCGATGTGGAAATCGGCGCCCAGAGGCTCGGCGATCTCCTTCCGGAAGAACGTGCCGAGGCTCTGCCCGGTCACCCGGCGCACCACCTCGCCGATAAGGTAGCCCTGGGTCAGGGCGTGATAGCCGCTCGCCGTACCGGGCTCCCACCAGGGCGCCTGAGCCGCCAGGGCGGTGACCATCTTTTCCCAGTCGTAGGTATCCTCGAGGGACATCGGCTCGTCCATGCCGGACAGCCCCGCGCTGTGGCTCAGAAAGTGCCGTACCTCCGTCGCCTCCTTGCCGTTGCAGGCGAACTCCGGCCAGTATCGCGAGACGCGCTGGTAGAGGTCCACGTCCCCCCGGTCCGCCAGCAGCAGCAGGGACAGCGCCGCCATGGTCTTGGTGGTGGAATAGACGTTGACGATGGTGTTCTGTTCCCATGGTTCGGTGCCGGCGACGTCACGATGGCCGCCCCATAGATCCACCACGTACTCGCCCTGGTAAGTCACTGCCACGCTGGCGCCGACGTCGCCACGCTCGCGGAAGTTGTCCTCGAAGGCCTCGCGGACGGCCGTGAAGTCGGCGTGGCAGGTGCCCTGTATGTCGCTCATGTTTCCGTCTCCGAATTGGCCGGCGCCAGCAGCTTGGTCATTCTGATCAGAGGTACCCCCACGGCGCCTCGGTCGTCGACCACGTGCTCCACCGGCTGGTAGCCGCAGGCGCGATAGAGGGGCTCCCCCGCCAACGTCGCCATGAGCTCGACCCGGGTGAAGCCTTCCGCCCGGGCCGCCGCCTCGCAGAGCGCGAGGATCAGCCGTCCCACGCCCTGGCGCACGTGTCGGGGATGAGTGTACATGGCGCGGACGCGCGCCGCGTGCCTGGCAGGATCGAGCAGCGCGGGGCTCCGGCCCGGCGACTGGTCACCGCCGTACAGGGTCGCCCGCCGGCTCCACCCGCCGCAACCGGCGAGATGGCCGTCCGCTTCGACGACGAAATATGTGCCGTCGTCCACGAGCTGGCTGTCGAGCCCCATGATCAAACGGCTGGACTCGATCTGGTCTTCGCTCAGAAACGGCGTCTGCAGCTCCGAGATCGCCGCGTCCATCAGCCCGCGGAGCGCATCGAGATCGGCACGGTCGGCGAGCCGGTGGGTGAGGTTGGGATTGGTCACTGATAACATCCTCCGCGATCGTCCGCCGGGAGCAGCTCATGAAGGCACAGATCGGGCTCATGGTCGAGGGCCAGCACGGCCTCAACTGGCAGCGCTGGGAGCGCCTCCTGAAAGCGGCGGAAGACGGCGGCTACCAGTGCGTGTTCCGCTCCGATCACTTCACCAATCCGTCGCCGCCCGACATGGATTCCCTGGAGCTGTTCGTTTCCCTTACCTACGCCGCTACCCACACCAGGCGGATCGAGCTCGGCTCGCTGGTGGCACCGGTGACGTTCCGGCATCCCACCATGACCGTGCGCCAGGCGGCCCAGATCGACGCCCTCTCCGGCGGGCGCCTCGTGCTCGGGCTCGGCGCCGGCTGGCAGGAGCGCGAGCACGTCAACTACGGCATCCCGTTCGACGACTTCCGCACCCGGTTCGCCCGCCTCACCGAGGCGCTGGAAGTCACCCGCCGGCTGCTCCACGAGGAGGCGCCGGTGTCGTACTCGGGCGAGCACCTGTCGGTGCACGACGCGGTGCTGCTGCCGCGGCCGTCGCGGCCGACGCCGATCCTGATCGGCGGCAATGGGCCGAAGCGGACCTTGCCGCTGGCGGCCCGCTACGCCGACGAGTGGAACGGCGTCTTCATCGGCCTTGACACCTTCAAGCAGCGGACGAAACAGCTCGACGAGCTGCTCGAGCGCGAGGGGCGTTCGCCCCGAGACGTCAAGCGGTCAGTGATGGGCGGTCTTTACTGGACGGCTAACGATGCCGCTCTGCGGCGACTGCTCGACGGCTTCGCCCGGCGTCTCGGCCGCGAGGTGACGATCGACGACGCCGAGCGCCTGGGGGTGTTCGCCGGCACCACCAGGCAGATCATCGACCAGATCGGCCGCTACGTGGAAGCCGGCTGCGAGCGGTTCATGCTGCAGATCACCGAGTACGACGACCTGGCGCCGGTAGAGGCCGTGGCGCGGGACGTGCTGCCGGCCTTCCGGTAGCACACGGCCGTGCTGCCGGCATTCCGGCAGCACACGGCCGCCCTGGCCCCTCACCGCCAGCGTTCCGCGTTTATTTCTTCGGCGTGTACCATATCGGGCTCGTGTAGGCCCGTTCCTGCAGCGTCATTCTGGTTCCGGGCAACGGTTTCACGGCGAACCGCTTCGCGTCGTAGGCCGTCCAGCGGGGCGTCGGGATTTCGATAACCCGCGCGTAATAAAAGGTGCGAAGCGACGGATCGAAATCCGGATCCTTCCACACGGTAATCAACTCCGGATCGCCAATGGTGTTCGTCCAGCTTGCGTCCGCCACGTCCACGGTGCTGCCCACCGCCGGTACTTTGCCGTCGGCCCCCGGCCTGCGCTTGTCGGCGTCGCCCCAGACCACATCGTAGACCTTCTCATGCGTCCTGCCCTTGGCGTCGAGCCAGCCCTTGATGACCTGGATGCGGTCCAGATTCGCGCCGATCGGGTCCTTGAGCGCGGCGACGAGGAAGGTCGGCGATTTGCCAGACGGTGCGTTGCTCAAGTCGCCGCCCATCGGCACGCCCTTGGTGTAGCCGACATTGGCCGGCAGCCGGTTCCGGGCGTCTTCCGGCGCGAAATCCCAGCCGCCGAAGAACCGCACGATCATGCGTGGGCCGGTCGTGGCGTAGGTCTCCTTGCGTTCCATCGCGTCCCAGATCGCCGCCCGCGTGTTCTCGGTTGCCCAGACGGCCGCATACCCGGACGCACCCACCTCCCAGTCCATCACCTTCACGCCTGTCGCGGGATTGTCGAAGAACACCTTGGTCATCCGCTCGGGGCTCGGCTCCTGCGGCGCGGTCTTGCCGAAGAAATTGTCCTCGGCCATCGCGGACAGGCCCGTGTGCGAATCGCTCGAGCCTACCAGACCGAACTTGTAGGGATTCGTTCCGAACTTCGCATCGAGCATCAGGCCGTTCTTCAGGGCCTCGCGAGCGTACTCGTACTGGAGCATGTCGTTGGTCTTCGGCTGGCTTCCATCGAGGTTACCCTTGTCCCAGATCTCGAAGTCGGCGAACTCGTCGTTCGGCGACAGGAAAGGATGCGCCTCGCCGGTACCTTTGGTCTGGGTGATCTCGTACAGCCGCTCCCATTTGGCGCGGTTCTCCACGTAGTCACGGTCCAAGTTCTTTCCGAACGCCTCCACCGTGGGGAACATGAGACCGTTGGAGAGGTTGCCGTTGTGGGCGATGGCCAGCACCCTGCCGCCGGTCTTGTCCTGGTAGGCGGCCATCCATTTCCACAGATCCACGGGATTGTCGCTACCGAGCGGTGCTTTCGTGATGTAGGGCTCGATCTGACTGGCCTTGTCGGAGTTGTCGCGGAAAATGACGTTGCGATGCAGATTCATCCCGTTGGTGTTGGATGTCCACTCGTAGCCGATCACGGCGGTGAAGCGGCCCGGCTCGTTGAATTCTTCGTCCGCCTTGAGAGTTTCCTCCCAGGCGCCCTTGAACGCAGCGGTCCCGGGTACCGGCAGCAGACCGTCGGGGATGGTCCCCTTGCTAAAGCTCGTAATGATGTCCAGCGCCGCTTCCGCCCCCTTGCCGGACTGCATCATCTCGCGCCATTTCCGAGCCACCGGGAACGCCATGACCGAGGGATCTCCCCTCAGCAGCAACGGAAAAAATCCCATACCGTCGGAGTGGTCGGTAACCACGAGAAAGTCCAGCGGCCGGGACAACTTCACCGGTTGCCCGGAGTTCGACGTGACCTGCTCTCCCCGGGCGAACCGCAGAGCATCGCGTGGGCCGAGGCGCGCGCCGAATGCACCGGCGTCGAACGAATACGCGGTGTGCAGATGGGTATCGCCGAACAGGGGGACGGAGGGGAAATTCCGGTCGGCGTACGGCGAGTAGGGCGGCTTCGACGGATGGGTTTTTTCGAGCTCCGATTTGTCAGCCTGTCCGATGTCGAGCTGCTCCGCCGCCGAAGCCGGTACCGCGGCTACGGCGGTGAGGATCAAGCCGACGATCAGGCTCCCCAGTGCGCTTCCGTTCATTGCAGTTGCCTCTTTCATTTTCGAGTTCCTGTCAAAATCCCACGACCCTCTGCATCACCCAGAACATCGCGATCGTCCCGATGCCGTAGGCGGGGACGAGCTCTGCCCCTCGCGGGATCGGCACGCGCAGGTGCCGGACGACGGCCAGCGCGCAGAGCGCAGCGGCGACGAAGAGCAGTTGCCCCACTTCGACGCCGACGTTGAAAAACAACAGCGCAACCGGAATACGACCCTGCGGCAGGCCGATGGCACTCAAAGCGCCTGCGAATCCGAAACCGTGAAGCAGGCCGAACGTGAAGGCGACGATCCACGGCGCGCGGGCGGTGAGCCCGACGATACCGCGACGCGCATGGATGATCTCCGCCGCCACGAAGACGATGGAAAGCGCGATGACCGCCTCGACCGGCGCTGGCGGCACTCGAACGAACCCGAGAGTCGCCACGGCCAGCGTCAAGCTGTGCGCTACGGTGAAGGCTGTAACGGTTTTAATGAGCGGCCAGTGGTCGGTGATCAGCGATCCGGCGCGACTCGCCGGTGTCGTCACGCCCGTGACGATGATCAGAAGCGCCAGCACGAACAGCAGATGGTCGACGCCCCGAAGGATGTGTTCGACCCCCAGTTGGAGATACACGCCGGCCACGGCCAGTGTCGACTGACCTGCCGGGATGAGCGCCGACGGGCTGCCCGGCGTCAGGCGCTGCGTCCAGCCGGTTCCGTCGGCGAAGTCGATCCGTACCAGCGCGTCCGTCATCGTCCCCGCCAGCCCGGCGACACGAAGCGTCTGTCCGCGTAGTGGGTCCACGGCCCGGAGCCGCCATGTTTGCACCATGGCGCTGTCGGCCGCGCGGCCGATGACCGGCGTCAGATTCCGGGTACGGCCGGAGAAGTTCGGATCGAGCGACAGCCGCAGTTCCCCGCGCATGGGGGTTTTCCACAGCACCGCAAACTCCCCCGGCTGATTCTCCTGCAGCTGCAGATACGCCGGGCGAACTTCGTGCGCGGCCGCGGGAACGGCGCAGAGCAGAAGCATCGAGATAACGGCCCAGTGTTTCACTGCGCCACCTGGGCCAACGCGCCGATCAATGGCTTGACGCTTTCATCCACGACCACGTCGTACTTTTTCAACAGAGCGGCGTAGAACTGCTCGCTGGTCTGGTCCTGCTGCTGGCGATTCCAATCGTCCAACACCCTCGCACGAACCGCTCTGAACGGCCGCGGCCCGGCGTCCACGTGTGCGTCGACTCGCACCAGATGGTACCCATAGCCCGAGGCCACGGGCCCAAGCCACTGGCCTGGCTGGAGGGCGAAAAGCCGGTCGGCGAATCCCGGGCCGAACAGACCCTCCACCGTGTGCGGAGTGGACAGCCGGTAGTCGGGTTGCAGCAGCGTGGGTTCGCCCACCCCGGCGGTCCGGCCCGAGGCGATCGCTTCCATTCCCTTGCGCGCGTCCGCTTCGGTTTTGAAAAAGATCTGGGCAAACGATATGCGCGCTGGAGAGTCGTAACGGGAATGGTTGTCGACGTAGTAGCGGTGCAGTTCGGCTTCACCCGGCTCCGCCAGCCGAGCGGTATCCTCCACCAGGAACTCCATCTTCTGCGCCAGGCGTCTTCGGACGATCGTGTCGTTTTCGTCCAGCCCGAGCTCTCTCGCCTCGCGCGCCAGCAGCGACTCCCGAAGGTACGAGGTGACCAGGTCCTTGAGCTCGTCGCGGGAGGGCTGGCTTTGCCGCGTCCTGCCCCAGGTCTGGGTCAGCCACTCCACATCCTCGGCAGTGATCCGCACCACGCGGTCTTTCTTCGGGTCGTCCGGTATCCCGTCATGGATCCAGGCGTAGACCGCGAACAGCACTCCCCCGGCCATCAGAAAGTGCAGCAACGGTTCTCGGAGCCAACGCTGCAAAACGCCGACGCGCCCTTCCCGCGGCTCCTCCGTGCTGCGGAAGGCGGTCGACATCGCGAGCTCCAGCTGCTGACTGACCGCGGCAGGCTATAGCGAGTGGCGATGGGCTTCTTGCCGTTTCGTGCCAGTTCGAGTGGTCGCGACTCCCGCCGGTGGCGGTCAGCTCACTACGCGATGCCCGTCACGTGGGCAGACGGGTCATGCCGCGTTGACGGCCCGTGCCTCGTCGTCGGGCTTTCCGGCCATTTCCGCGTCCCGAGCGGCGTTGCCGAATGTCAGCACCCCGTCCTCCAGCGCGCCCCGGCGGATCAGCTTCTTCTCCAGCGCGTAGTTCTGGGTGTTGCGCCACGGGTCCCGGTCGCCCTGCTTGGGAAACTTGTGCATGGCGCGACGCATGTAGCCCGCGGAAAAATCCTCGATCCATGCCCGCGCCGGCATGTCACGATCCTGCTCCCTCAGCCGGGCGGTGACCTGGCGGGTACCGGTGGCCTGCATGTGATTCAGCAGCCGGCACACGAACTCGGCAGTGAGGTCCGCGCGCAGGGTCCAGGAGGCATTGATGTAGCCGAAGGTCTGCACCAGGTTCGGCACGTCCGAGAACATCATGCCCTTGTAGGAGAACGTGTCGGGACAGCTCACCGGCTTGCCGTCCACCGTGAGCGCGACCTCCGCAAGCATCACCAGCTCGAGGCCCGTGGCCGTGACGATGATGTCGGCTTCCAGCTCCTCGCCGCTGGTGAGCCGCAGGCCCTTGTCGGTGAAGCGGTCGATGTGCGCCGTCACCACGGACGCCGTGCCGGACCGAATGGCGTTGAACAGGTCCGCGTTGGGGATCAGGCACAGCCGCTGATCCCACGGGTTGTAGCGGGGGGTGAAGTGGGTGTCGATGTCGTAGTCGTCGCCGAGCTCTTTCTTCACCCCGTTCAGCAGCATGCGCTTGACCTGCTCCGGCGCCACCCGGCTGCGGTGGTAGAAGTAACGCTGCAGCTGGGTGTTCTTGAACCGGGTGATGGCGTACGCCCAGCGCTCCGGCAACAGCCGGCGCAGGGCGTTGGCAATGGCGTCCTCGTCGGGCCGCGAGATCACGTAGGTGGGCGAGCGCTGCACCATGGTCACCCGGGCGCCGTTCTCGGCCATGGCAGGCACCAGGGTCATGGCGGTGGCGCCGCTGCCGATGACGATCACCCGTTTGCCGGCGTAATCCAGATCCTCCGGCCAGAACTGCGGGTGCACCACCTGGCCGTGGAAGTCGTCCATGCCCTGGAACTCGGGATCGTGCACCTTCTGATAGCTGTAGTAGCCGCCGCACATGACCAGGAAGTTGCAGCTGACGGTGATCCGCTCGCCGCGGTCGAGGCGCTCCGCTTCCACGGTCCAGGCCGCGTCCCGGGTGGACCAGCTTGCCGATGTCACCCGATGCCGGAAGCGGATGTGCGGAGTGACCCCCTCCTCCTCCGCCGTCTCGCGGACATACGTGCGGATGGAGGGCCCGTCGGCGATGGCCTTGGCTTGCCGCCATGGCTTGAACCGGTATCCCAGCGTGTGCATGTCGCTGTCCGAGCGGACCCCCGGATAGCGGAACAGATCCCAGGTGCCGCCGATGGCTTCCCGGCTCTCCAGGATGGTGAACGTGCGGCTCGGGCACGTCTCCTTGAGATGGCGGGCGGCGCCGATTCCGGAGATGCCGGCGCCGACGATGACCACGTCGAAATGATCCATGGAGGGCTCCTTGCTGTGCCGGGGCGATGTCGACCGCCGATGATCGCACGAACGCCCCCGGCGATGCAGCGTGCCGCCGGCCTCGATCAAGTCACGTTTCTGCACATTCAGCGCCCGCTGAGTGTTACCCGACGTAACGATGCGCTGGACAAACGCCGCGCATCCACTAGAATTCCGCTGCTCTGACCACATTGGTCCGACCAGATTGGTAAAACCAGCCCATGAGCGTTCGTAAGCACGAGGAAATTGCCGAAAGCCTGACCAGGGACATCCTGGTCGGGCAGTACCGTTGCGGCGAGCGGCTGCCCTCGGAGCGGGACCTGGCGGGGCGCTTCGACGCCAATCGCGGCGCCGTCCGGGAGGCCATGAAGAAGCTCGAGCAGCTCGGCCTCGCCACCATTGCTCCAGGCGGCGCCCGGGTCGCACCCCTGCACGAGGCCAGCCTCGACGTCATCGGCCACATGCTGGCCCTGGGCGACGTGCCGGACGCGAACCTGGTGGATCAGATCCTTCAGGTGGTGGGAAGCCTGGTCTCCCTCGCCGCCGAGCAGGCGGTGAGCCGCGCTGACGACGAGGAGCTCGCCGCCATCCGTAGCCGCGCCCAGGCGCTGATGCAGTCGCCGCCGGACCGGGGCGCGCACGTGCAGGCCCGGGTCGAGCTGATGACGGCGCTCATGACCGCCAGCGGTAACCTGGTGTGCCGGCTCATTGCCCGGAGCCTGCTGAAGCAGTTCGCCACCCGCATGGTGCCGCTCGAGGCGCCGATGGACATCGATTACGGCGCCCACCGGGAACACGCCCGCCGCCTCGACACCGCCCTCGCGGCGCGGGACGCGAACGCGGTTCGCGACATTTTCGCGCAGCTTTCCAGACTCAATCGTGACTCGGCCCGCCGTGCCTTCGCCGCCCTGGAAGCACGTCGCACCGGCAAAGAGGTGTCCATCCCATGATGCGCAAGTTCGTCGTTCCCGGCCTGATCCTGCTGGGCAGCGTGTTCGGCGCCGTCACCCTGCTCGCCACCAGCCCGAAGCTGAAACCCAGCGTCCCGGAGCCGGTGGCGACCACCGTGCGGGTCATGACGGCCGAGCCCCGCTCCGTGCAGCTCACCGTCCGCTCGCAGGGCACGGTGACCCCCAACACCGAGTCGGAGCTGATCCCGGAGGTATCCGGCCGCGTGCGCTGGGTATCGCCGTCGCTGGTGAACGGCGGCAACTTCGAGAAGGACGAGGCGCTGCTGCGCCTCGACGACCGGGATTACCGCTCTGCGCTCGAGCGCGCGGAGGCGGCGCTCACCCGCGCCCAGGCCGAGCAGCAGCAGACAGAGTTCGAGTACCAGCGCACCGAAAGCCTGGAAGCCCGGCAGCTCGCCAGCCGCTCCACGCTCGAGAACGCGCTCCGCGCCTACCGTGTGGCGCAGGCGTCGTATCAGGAGGCCCAGGCCGGCCTCGCCCAGGCGCAGCGTGACCTGGCGCGCACGGAGATTCACGCGCCCTTCACCGGGCTGGTGCGCCGGGAGTCCGTGGACATCGGCCAGTTCGTCAGCCGTGGTGCTTCCATCGCCACGCTCTACGCCAGCGCCGACGCCGAGGTCCGGCTGCCCATCGCCGACCGCCAGCTGGCGTTCCTGAACCTGCCCGTGGGCATCCGCGGCGAGTTGCCGCCGGCGCTTCAGCCAGCCGTCACCCTGTCGGCGGAGTTCGCCGGTCAGCACCTGACCTGGAAGGGTCGGGTGGTGCGCACCGAGGCGCAGATCGACACCATGAGCCGCATGGTCAACGTGGTGGCCCGGGTAGACAACCAGACGCAGGAGTCGCCGTTGTCCGTGGGCCTGTTCGTCGCCGCCGAGATCGAAGGCCGCACCGCCGACGACGTGGTGGTGCTGCCCCGCTCCGCGCTCCGCGACGGCAATCGGGTGCTGGTGGTGGACGGCAACGACCGCCTGCGCTATCGGCAGATCGAGCCCTTGCGCCTCTACGAGGACGAGGTGTTGGTGAGCTCTGGGCTCTCCGCCGGCGAGCGGGTGTGCATTTCCCCGATCCAGACCGCGGTGGAAGGCATGCCGGTGAAGCCGGTGTCCGACGCACCGCTGGCCGCCCTCTGACCGGCGGGAACCTCTCATGTACAACGCCATCGCCTGGTTCACCCGGAACCCCGTCGCCGCCAATCTGCTCATGGCTGTTCTGCTGGTGGGCGGCGGGCTCGCCATGCTGACGATTCAGCAGGAAGAGTTCCCCAACATCGACACCCAGGTGGTGACCATCACGGTGCCTTACCTGGGGGCCGCCCCCGAGGAGTCCGAACAGGGCGTGTGCGTGCGCGTCGAGGATGCCATCGAAGGTGTGGAGGGTATCGACAAGGTCCGCGCCACGGCCTCGGAGGGCGCATGCACGGTCATGGCGGAGCTGGTGATGGACGCCGACGCCAACCAGGTACTGGGGGAGATCAAGAGCCGGGTCGACGGCATCAACAGCCTTCCGGAGGAGACTGAGAAGCCCATCGTCTCGAAGCTCATGATGTCGAAGAACGTCGCGCAGATCGCCATCTCCGGCAACGCCGACGAGCGCACCTTGAAGGAGATCGGCAAGGAAGTGCGCGACGACCTCGCCGCCATGGCTGGCATATCCCAGGTGACCTTGAACTACGTGCGCCCTTACGAGATCTCCCTCGAGGTCTCCCAGTACAACCTGCGCCGCTACGGCCTGACCCTGGACGACGTGGCCCGCGCCGTACGCAACGCCTCCCTGGACATGCCCGGCGGCTCCATCCGCACCGAGGGCGGTGAAATCCTCATCCGCACCAAGGGCCAGGCGTACTGGGGCCAGGAGTTCGAGGACATCGTCGTGCTCACCCGCGGCGATGGCACCAAGGTCACGCTGAAGGAGATCGCCGACATCCGCGACGGCTTCGAGGAAGGCGACCTCGCGGCGCGGTTCAACGGCAAGCCGGCGGCGGTGGTGAAGGTTCAGCAGGTGGGCAAGGAAGACACCATGGAGATGGCGCGCGACATCCGCGCCTACGTGGCCGACTACCAGGCCCTGCTGCCGCCGGGCATCGACCTCACCGTGTGGACCGACGAGTCGAAGCAGTTGAGCCAGCGCCTCAACACCCTCACCAACACCGCGCTCTCCGGGCTGATCCTGGTGGTGGTGATCCTCGCGCTGTTTCTGCGCTTCCGCCTCGCCATGTGGGTGGCGGCCGGCATTCCCACGGCCTTGCTCGGCACCATCGCGCTGTTTCCGTACGCCGACATCACCATCAGCACCGTCACGGTAATGGCCTTCATTCTGGTGCTGGGGATACTCGTGGACGATGCCATCGTGGTCGGGGAGCGGGTCTACGGCCACGAGCAGATGGGCAAGCACCCGGTCCAGGCGGCCATCGACGGCACCTGGGAAGTCTCGGTGCCCGTGGTGTTCGGTGTGCTCACCACCATGGCGGCCTTCCTGCCGCTGATCATCGTGCCCGGCCGCATGGCCGAGTTCTTCGGGGTGATCGGCTACGTGGTGATCATCGCCCTGTTGTTCAGCATCGTCGAGTCGCAGCTCATCCTGCCGGCGCACCTGGCCCACCGCAACCATTCGGAGCCGACCCACGGTCTGGCTCGCCAGTGGAACCGCCTGCAGAGCTACCTGTCGTCCTGGCTCGAGAACGTCGCGGCGCGCCGCTACAAGCCACTGCTCGAGCTGTCGGTGCAGTGGCGCTATGCCACCGCGGCGGCGGGGCTCGGCATCCTCGTGCTGGCGATCGCACTCATCGCCAGCGGCCGGGTGGTGTTCGGCTTCTTCCCGGCCGTGGAGGGCGACCGGGTGTACGCTCAGCTCGAGATGCCGGAAGGCACCGCCGTGGACGTCACCGCCCGGGCGGCCGAGAAAATCGAGGACGCGGCGGACAAGCTGCGTCTGGAGCTCGACGACCAGATCCAGCCCGAGCACGGCTCCGTGATCGTCAACGTGCTCTCGAGCATCGGCGCCGCCGTGGAGCGCGGTGGGCCCAGCGCCGGAATCAGCAGCGGCCGCAGTCACTATGCCGAGGTGGTGATCGAGCTGTTGCCGCTGAAGCAGCGCGGAGCGATCTCCGCCAAGACGGTGGCCAAGCGTTGGCGGGAGCTCACCGGCGACGTTCCCGATGCGGTGAAGCTGACGTTCAACGCCGACGCGTTCTCGGCCGGCGACCCTATCAACTACGAGCTGGCCGGCAAGGACGTCGACCGCCTGCGGCAGGCTGCCGCTGAGCTGCGCGCCGAGCTCGGCCGCTACAACGGCGTGTTCGATATCGCCGACTCGTTCCGCGCCGGCAAGCAGGAGATCAAGCTCTCGCTGCTGCCCGAGGCGCGGCCGCTGGGCTTGAACCTGAGTGATCTCGCCCGCCAGGTCCGCAACGCCTTCTACGGCGTGGAGGCCCAGCGGGTCCAGCGCGGCGAGGACGAGGTGCGGGTCATGGTGCGATTCCCGGAGCAGGAACGCAGGTCCATCGGCAACATGGAAGACATGTACATCCGTACCCCGGACGGCAACGAGGTGCCCTTCTACAGTGTCGCGAAGTTCGAGATCGGCCGCGGCTTCTCGAGCATCCATCGGGTCGATGGCCGCCGGGTGGTGAACGTCACCGCCGACGTCGACCGCAGCGTGGTCAGCCCCGAGGAGGTAAACGCCAGCATCCAGCATACGGTGGTGCCGGCGCTCATGGAAAAGTACCGCGGCATCGATATCGGCCTCTCCGGCGAGCAGGAAGAGCGCAGCAAGGCCATGAGCGGCCTCGCCTACGGCGCGCTGCTGGCGCTGGTCATCATCTATGCGCTGCTGGCAATACCGCTGCGCTCTTACGTGCAGCCACTGGTGATCATGAGCGTGATTCCGTTCGGCGCCGTGGGTGCCATCGTCGGCCACTGGATCATGGGGCAGCTGTTGGTGTTCTTCTCCGCGCTCGGCATCGTCGCCCTGTCGGGTGTGGTGGTCAACGCGAGCCTGGTGCTGGTGGACTACATCAACCGTCGCCGCCGCGAGGGCGCCGACATCACCGAAGCCATTCTCGAAGCAGGCGTCGTGCGGTTCCGCCCCATCATGCTCACCTCGGTCACCACGTTCGTCGGCCTGGTGCCGCTCATGGCAACCTCGACGCCGGCCACGGCCTTCGTGATTCCCATGGCCGTGTCCCTCGCCTGGGGCGTGCTGTTCGCCACGTTCATCACTCTGTTCCTGGTGCCGGCCCTCTACACCATCACCGAGGACGTGTTCGGCTGGAACCACGTCGCCCAGGGCGTGGAGCAAGTCCCCACCGCAACCTGAACTGTGGGAGCGACCTCTGTGGGAGCGACCTCCCGGTCGCGATTCCGGCGCCGTGGAAGCGACCTCCCAGTCGCGATCGGAAGATCGCCTTCATCAAACATGGTCGCGCTGAGCTGCCTCGAGACCTGTGCCTCCCCTTGGCCTCGCCTCCGCTCAGGTTCAGGCCGACCCGCGCGACTTACTGCTGACCGGCACGGCGCAATCGGGCTTCGACCGCGAGATGGGCAAGATGCGCCCACAGGTCCAGATGGCGTGCCTGCGCGGCCTGATGAACGAAGGTCACCAGTTGATGTACGAGGCCGATAGGATGACGACCTACTGCCGTCAATTCGCCAGCCGCAGGATCAGACTGGCCACAGCGGGCCAGGCCGGTTACCCGTGGGCCATGCGGGACTGAAAGATCTCACTGGTGCGCTGCCAGGCCGGCCGCGCCTCGAGCCCCTGCCAATAGGCTTCGAGCTCAGGCAGCGCCGGCAGCACCGGCATCATGCGCGTCCCCCACATCACCCCCGAACCGACGATCACATCCGCGGTGGTGAAATGGTCGTCGACGATGAATTGCCGGCCCCGCACAGCGCTGGCCACAGTCGTCGCCACCTCCTCGACGCTCGCGAAGGGCTGGTACTCGGCGTCCGGATTTCCGGCCGCCTTCCAGATGATGGCGGGTTCCATGGTCCCCGGGCCGAACAGGATCCATTGCAGATAGCTTCCCCGCTCGGGCTGGCCCACGGGGACGTTGAGACCGGCCTCGGGAAAGGCGTCCGCCAGATAGCTGCAGATGGCCACGCTCTCCGAGATGTACTGATCGCCGTGCCGGAGCACCGGCACCCGGCCCATGGGGTTGATCGCCAGGAACTCCGGCGTCTTGTGCTGGTTTTTGGAAAGATCGAGCACCTGCATGTCGTAAGGCTGCCCGAGCTCTTCCAGCATCCAGAGCACGGTGATGCCACGCGACGGGAACGCGAGGTACAGGGTGAGGTCGGCCATCGCCAGCATCCTTTGGTGGGGGTCCCGCAATGTACGCTGGCCCGGAGGGGGCCGCCAGCGAACTCGGTTGAATCCGGCAAATGCTTTGCCCCCCGGCATCGTGCTCTCGCGAAGGCCTCTGGCCGACGGCACGCGATTCCGCGGAATCGCCGAGCGATAATCCAGCAGGCCGCACTGATCCCGCGCTTGCGGAGCGCCGCCAGGCAGGTTATTCATTCTCCCGCACCCCGGAACGCGAGCACGGCGCTCGCGCTTCGGCGTCATCGCCGATGCTCACGTTCATCCCGCGAGGACGAGCCCATGAGACTGACCCGCATTCACCAGGTGGCCGCCCACACCGATGACCTCGAGGCGACCCGCGCGTTCTATCAGGACATCCTCGGCGCCCGTTTCCTCGGCTGTTTCGATCCACCCGGCCTGTTGTTCTTCGACTTCGCCGGCGTTCGGCTGCTGTTCGAGCGGAATGCCGGACCGGCCACGTTGTACTTCCGCGTCGACGACGTGCACGCTGCCCAGGCTTCACTGCGCGAGCAGGGCGTCGAGTTCGACGGCGAGCCTCACATGATCCACCGTGACGACGAAGGCATGTTCGACAACCCCGGCACCGAGGAATGGATGACGTTTTTCCGCGACCCGGGCGGCAACGTGCTGGCGCTGGCGAGCCGGGTCTGACGCATGCGACGCGGCCGCGCGCGGAAGTCTTACATCCTGTGGGACCACGACGGCGTGCTGGTCGACACCGAGCCGTGGTACTTCGAGGCGACCCGGCAATGCATGCGCGAGCTCGGCATCGAGCTCGATCGGGACCGCTACATCCGCAACATGCCCACGGGCCGTTCCATCTGGGAGCTGGCTCTGGCGGCCGGGGCCAGCGAAGCGCAGGTTCGCGAGGGCAAGCGCCGCCGCAACGTCGTCTACCAGCAATTCCTCACGCGACAGGACATCGAGATACCGGCCGTTCCGGAGCTGCTGGCGAGACTCGCCGAGCGCTATGCCATGGCCATCGTCACCACCAGCAAGCGCGAGGATTTCGAGCTGATTCACCGCGAACGGCACATCGTGCGGCACATGAGCTTCGTGCTCACGAACGGCGACTATGCGCGGTCGAAGCCGGCGCCTGATCCTTACCTCGAGGCCCTGCGGCGGTTCGGCGCAGCAGCGGAAGAGGCCGTGGTCGTCGAGGATTCCGAGCGCGGGCTTCGATCCGCAGTGGCCGCCGGCATCGACTGCGTCGTGGTCGCGAACGACTTCGTGGCCGGCCAGGATTTCAGCGCGGCCAGCCACCGCATCGCGTCCCTGCGCGAGCTGCCGGCGTTGCTGGCAAGGCTGTAGGATCGCCTTTGTGGGAGCGACCTCCCGGTCGCGATCTTCATGATCCAGAGAATCGCGACCGGGAGGTCGCTCCCACTCAGAAGGCGGCTACTTCGGCTGGCCGACGATCCGCAGATAGGGCTTGGGCGACTTCCAGCCTTGCGGGTAGCGCTTCTTCGCCTCCTCGTCCGACACCGACGGCGCGATGATCACGTCGTCCGCCCTGCTTCCAGTTCACCGGTGTGGCCACCTGATGCTTGGCGGTCAGCTGGCACGAGTCCAGCAGCCGCAGCACTTCGTCGAAGTTGCGACCCGACGACATGGGGTACGTGAGCATCGCCTTGATCTTCTTGTCGGGCCCGATGATGAACACCGAGCGGACGGTAGCGTTGTCGCCTGCGCTACGCCCGCCGGATGATTCCCCCGCACCTTCGGGCAGCATGTCGTACAGCTTGGCCACCTTCAGGTCGGTGTCTCCGATCATCGGGTAGTTGACCGCGTGGCCCTGCGTCTCCTCGATGTCCTTGGACCAGGCTGCGTGATTGTCCACCGGGTCCACCGACAGACCGATGATCTTGCAGTTGCGCTTTTCGAACTCCGGCTGCAGACCCGCCATGTAACCGAGCTCGGTGGTGCACACCGGGGTGAAGTCCTTCGGATGCGAGAACAGGATGGCCCAGCCGTCACCGATCCAGTCGTGAAAGGAGATCTCGCCCTGGGTGGTCCGGGCGGTGAAATCGGGAGCTTCCGAATTGATCCGTAGCGTCATGTCGTGTCCTCCTGCAAAGAGGCGCACATTGTTCGGGTCGCCGCTGGTCACGTCCACCGTGGCGTCTGCGCGAGCTTCGATTTTTGCGCTATAGGCTTGCAGCTTGACGGAAATAAGACGACTACGGCGCGTTCAGCCCCGCCGCAAGGCCAGGGTGATGGGCACGCGCGCCGCCCGCACGGCCGGAAACATCCCGCCCAGGGCGCCGAGGGCTACCGCCCAGACGAAGCCGAGCCGCATCAGCTCGCCGGTGACGGCGAAGTCGAAGGCCACCTGGGAGAACGACGCCTGGTTCAACGTCGACACCGTCATGCCGTTGAAGACCACGTAAGCAAGGCCGGCGCCCACGGCGCCGCCAAGCATCGCCAGCAGCAGGGCTTCGCTCATCACCGATACCACCACCGGCAGGCTGCCGAATCCCAGCGCCCGCAAGGTGGCGATCTCCACGGTGCGCGCGGAGACCGCCGTGTACATGGTGTTGAGGGCGGCGAACACCGCGCCGACCGCCATGATGACGGCCACGGCATAGCCGAAGCCGACGATGAGCTTCGACATGGTGCTGGACTGGGCTCGATAGTAGTCGGGCTCCGAGCGCACCGAGAGATCCAGCCGCGGATCCGCGTCCACCTGTGCAGCGAGCGCCGGTATGACCGCCGGGTCGTCCACCCGCACCCGCATGGATGTCAGCGCGCCCGGCGACCGGAAGGCGGACTGAGCGGCACCGAGATCGGCCCAGATCTCCGAATCGTAGGCGGAGCCGCCCGATTCGAAGACGCCCACCACGGTCCAGGTGGTGTTGCGAAAGGTGATGGTCGCACCGAGGTCCACGCCCTGAAACTCCTTCGCCGCGCCCCGGCCGGCGATCACCTCGTCGCGGCCGGGCCGGAACCGGCGGCCCTCGACGATGTGGATCTCCGGACGCATGTCGAAGGCGGCATCCTCCACGCCGCGAACCACCGCATTGGCCATGCTCCGATTGGAGCGCTTTGGCAGATCGGCCACCAGGAACAGCTCTCCGCTGGCTGCGGTCACGCCGTCCATGCTGGCGACGATGTTGCGCGCTTCGGTGTCGAGGCCGCTGGACAGCTCTCCGGTGGACCCGCCGCGCAGCACCACGGCGCGGTGAGGATCCCCAGAGCGTTCGAGCGCGGCCCGGAACCCGCCGCCCATGGCCAGAAGCGCCACCAGCACCCCGACCACCCCGGCGATGCCGACCACGATCACCGACGATGAGCCCCAGCGGGCGGGAATGCTGCGCAGGTTCAGCAACGTGATCTCGACGATCTGCCCGATCACGGTCTACTCCCCCCGCAGCGCACTTGCGATGGTCACACGCCGGGCGGCCGCGGCCGGGAAGAATCCCACCACCACGCCCAGCACCACCGACAGACCGATCCCCAGCGCCACCGTCCACCAGGACAGCCGGAATACGCCCATCACCCCTTCCAGCGACGGTGCGAGCAGCTGGGTCGCCAGGGCACCGAGGCCCAGTCCCAGCACCCCGCCCACCAGACACAGCAGCACCGCCTCGGCCAGCACCACCAGAGCCACGCCGCGGTCGGTGAAGCCCAGTGTCTTCATCACCGCGAGCTCCGGCAGGCGTTCTCGGAGGCCCTGCGCCATGGTGTTGCCGGTGAGCAGCAGGATGGTGAAGAACACCGCCCCCAGAATGCCCGTCATCATCAGCCCGATGTCGCCGAGCTGGCTGGCGAACTGGCGCTGGTAGTCCGCCTCGGTGGACGTACGGGTGGGGTTCTGCGAGTTCTGGAACAGGGCGTCGATGCCGTTGGCCACTTCCGCCGCTCGATCGGGATCGGAAACCCGCACCACGAACCAGCTCACCGTGCCGTTGCCGAACTCGGCCGCCTGGTCGAAGTAGTCGTACTGGAACAGGAACGTGCTCGGCGGGGTATCACCCGGCGTCGCCGAATAGGTTCCCACCAGCTCGAACTCCCACGTGCGGGTGCCGTCCTTCTTCGGATAGATGTCGGCGGTGATGGGAATGCGGTCGCCCACCGACCAGCCATACCGCTCGGCCATGGCCACGGGTACCACGGCGCCGTTGCGGGTATCGGCAAAGGCGTCGAGCTGCTCGGGCGCGATGTGGTACTCCGGATACATGGCGAACCAGCTTCTGGGCTCCACCGGGTATTTGGGGAAGAAATTGCTCGGGTCCTGGTAGTAGCCGCCGAACCAGTTGGCGTGGGTGACCGCCGCCACGCCATCCAGCCCTTGAATCTGCGCCCCGTGAGCCAGCGGCAGGGGATCGATGATGGAGTACTTGGGCGACGTGACGAGCCGGTCCACGCCCGCGATCTGAATGCCGGTGGAGAAGGACTCGATGACGTTGCGCAGCAACGCGAACAGCAGAAAGGCCACCACGACCGAGATCATAGTCAGTACGGTGCGAGTCTTGTAGCGGAACAGGTTGGCCCACACCAGCGAGAACCAGCTCATGCCGGCGTTACTTCCACCCCTGCTCCCGCCTCTTCCGGCGTGTCTCGCAACCGGCCCTTGTCGAGATAGAGGATGTGGCGCGCATGAGCCGCGGCGCGCGGGTCGTGGGTGACCATGATGACGGTCTTGCCATGGTCGCGGTTCAGTATCTCCAGGAGACCCAGAATCTCGTCGGCCGAGTCACGGTCGAGATCACCCGTCGGCTCGTCGCACACCAGCACAGAGGGATCCGCAACCAGCGCCCGGGCGATGGCGACCCGTTGCTGCTGTCCGCCGGACAGCTCACCGGGCTTGTGGGATGCGCGGTCGACCAGCCCGACCACTTCCAGCGCGGTGAGCGCGTTCTGCCGCCGCTGCTTGCGCGACAGCTTCGTCAGCAGCAGCGGAAGCTCCACGTTGCGCAGGGCCGTGAGCACCGGCAGCAGGTTGTAGAACTGAAACACGAAGCCGATGTGACGCGAGCGCCACCTGGCGAGCGCCGAGCTGGACAGACCGTTCAGACGCTGACCGGCCACTTCCACCACGCCGCTGGTGGGCTGGTCGATACCGCCGATGAGATTGAGCAGGGTCGACTTGCCCGACCCGGACGGACCCATCAGCGCGAGGAAGTCGCCCTCTTCGATGTCGAAGTCGATCGCGTCGAGCACCTCCACCACCTCGCGGCCACGGCGGTAGCTCTTCGTCACCTTCTCCAGATGCACCATGGCAGCCATGATCGCCTCCTCCGTCTCGTCAGTTGACCACTGCGACTCGCCCGCCCTCCGCCAGCAACGCCGGAAGATCGTCGTCGAGCGGCGCCACGACCCGTTCGCCCTGGGCCAGGCCCCGGCTCACCAGCACGCGGCTTCCCTGCCGCTCACCCACCGTCACCGCCCGGCGGCTGGCGGCACCTGCCTGCACCACCCAGACGAATTCACCGGTTGCGTCGCGACCCACGGCCTCCTTCGGCACCAGCACGCCGGCGGGCGGCGGCGCTGCATCCGCAGCCTTCTGCTCCTCCAGAAACGCGACCTTCACCCCCATATCCGGCAGCACCCGCGGGTCGCGATCCAGCAGGCCGATGCGCACCCGAACCGTCGCCTTGGTGCGATCGGCGGCGGGGATGATGGCGATCACCCGCGCCGGAAGCCCGTCGTTAGGGTAGGCGTTCAAGGTGACCTTCACGGGCTGTTCCGGTTGCACGCGGTTGATGTAGGCCTCGTTCACGTCCACCTCCACCTCCAGCGAATCCATATCCACCAGGGTGCAGATTCCGGTGCGGGTGAATCCGCCGCCGGCGGAGATCGGCGAGATCATCTCACCTGGCTGCGCGGCCTTGGCGATGACGATGCCGGAGAACGGCGCACGGATCTTCATGTCCTCGACCATCTGACGCTCGACGGCGGCACTGCGCTCCGCCACCGTAACCTCGTCCCTGGCGCGGGCGAGCCGCGCCTCCAGCGCCTCCACGGCGAGGCGGTCGCGGTCCTGATCCGCCTGGCTCGCCAGGTTGCGCTTGGCAAGGCCTTCGGTACGTTCGAGATCCAGGTGCGCCTGGCGGATCTGCACCTTGATCTCGCCGAGCCCCGCGCGAGCGGCTTCGAGCTGACTTTCGGCCAGCGCGAGCTGAGCCCGGGGCACACGATCGTCCAAGGTCGCGAGGAGCTGCCCCTCCTTCACACTCATGCCTTCCTCGATCATGACCTCCACGACCTTGCCGGTGACCTTGGAGCTGACGGTGGCTTCCCGCCGGGCCACCACGTAGCCGGTGGCATCGAGCACGCTGGTGCCGGGATCGGACGCCGCGGCCGTGGTGGCAATGGCCGTGCGCACGGGCACCGCGGAATCCGACGGAAACCCGACGAACCAGGCAACGAATGCCAGCACCCCCACCGACACCAGGCCGAGCAGCCACTTGAGCGGACGCCTGGCGCGGCCCGGCGCCTCGGCATCGCGGTCGATCTTGAGCTGCCCGAGCAGATCCCGCTTGTCCACGGAGTTCTCCCCCCAGGAGCCTCAGGGTGACCAATGGCCAGCGCAAATACAACCGCCGCGAGCAACCCACTGTGGGAGCGACCTCCCGGTCGCGATCCTCGTCGGTGGGAGCTTCGCAATCACACGCTGGGCGCCCAGCCATCACTGCTACATACTCATACTCAACGAATCCGGGAGAAAACCGCTATGAAGATCGGAGTGTTCGCGACGTTCATGTCCCCTTTGAGCACGCCCGAGCTCGTCGCCGACCTCGGCCGGCGGGTCGAGGCTGCCGGCCTCGACTCGCTCTGGATGGGCGAGCACGTGGTGCTGTTCGACGAGATGGAGTTCCCCTACCCGGGCTCACGGGACGGCCGTATCCCGGTGCCCGAAGGCGGCGGGCTGCTGGACACCGTGGCCACCTTCGGCTTCCTCGCCAACGCCACCAAGACGTTGCGCTTCGGCACCGGCATCAGCCTGATCTCGCAGCGCAACCCCATCTATACGGCCAAGGAGTTCGCCACCCTGGACTGGCTGTCGGGCGGTCGCGTCGACTTCGGCATCGGCGTCGGCTGGTGCAGAGAGGAAGTGGAGACCTGCGGCTACACCTGGGAAGACCGCGGCGAGCGGTCTGACGAGTTCCTCGAGCTGGTGACGCGGCTCTGGACCGAGCCCGTCACCACCTACGACGGCCGGCACTTTCAGGTGCGCCATCCCTGCCGGCTCGATCCGAAGCCGGTGCAGAAGCCCCATGTGCCCATCATCGTCGGCGGCCACAGCGACCGGGCGTTCCGGCGCGCCGCCGAGTTCGGCGCCGGCTGGTACGGTTTCGGGCTGACACCGGCCAGCGCGACCGAGACGCTGAAACGCCTGGACCAGGCGCTCGACGCACGGGGGCGTTCCCGCGACGGCTTTCAGATCGTCGTCACGCCGACCACGGTCGACGACGACGGCGTCCGCGCGTTCCGGGATCTCGGTGTCGACCGGCTGGTGCTGCATCTCGGCTCGCAGCGTTCCGACAAAGTGGATCAGCGGATCGGCGAGCTCGAGCACGTCATCGCCGTCGCCGGCTGACACGCGCGCTTCCGCACATGGCCGCGACGATGAGGTTCACCCTCGATGCGGCGTTCACGGTGCGGACCATCGACGTATATCATCGGCCGACAACAGCCGCCCAGAGGATTGACCATGAGCGCACCCGTCCCCGGCAGTCAGCAGTGGCTCGACCTCATCCGCGAGCCCATCATCGATCCCGACCGGCCCATTGTCGACCCGCACCACCATCTGTGGCGGCGTCCCGGCCACGATTACCTGCTGGAAGACCTCTGGCGCGACACCGAGACCGGCCATCGCATCGAGAAGACGGTGTTCGTCGAGTGCCGTGCCGGCTACCGGGACGACGGGCCCGAGCACCTGCGCTGCGTCGGTGAGACCGAGTTCGTGCGTGAGCTGGCCGAGGCCAGCGCCCGCGATCCCGGCAAGGCCACCATTGCGGCCATCGTCGCCCACGCGGATCTCTGTCTGGGCGACGCCGTAGAGGAAGTGCTCGCCGCGCACGAGGATGCCGGCGGCGGGCTGTTCCGCGGCATCCGCCACGCCGGCGCCCGCGATCCGCATCCCGAAGCCCTCACCATCCCCGGCCGCGCGCCGGACGGGCTCTACGCTCGCGACGATTTCCGCCGCGGCATGAAGCGCCTGGGCGAGCTCGGCTACAGCTACGACACCTGGCACTATCACCACCAGAGCCGCGCCTTTGCGGAGCTTGCCCGTGCCGTCCCCGACACCCGGATGGTTCTCGACCACTTCGGCACGCCGCTCGGCGTCGGCCCCTACGCCGGCCAGCGCGAGGCGATCTTCGAGCAGTGGAAGGACGACATCCGCGAGATCGCCGCGTGTCCCAACGTCGTCGCCAAGATCGGCGGCCTGGCCATGCCGGACAACGGCTTCGGCTGGGACCGGGCACCCGCACCGCCGACGTCGGACGCGTTCGTCGCCGCGCAGGAGCGCTATTACCTGCACGCGATCGATGCGTTCGGGCCGGATCGCTGCATGTTCGAGAGCAACTTCCCCGTCGACAAGCGCTCGCTTTCCTACCCGGTGCTGTACAACGGCCTGAAGAAGATCGCGGCGCGGTTCACTGGCGAAGAGCAGGAGGCCATGTTCCGCGGCACCGCAACCCGCGTCTACCGGCTCTGAATGGAACCGGAGCCCGTGCGACCATGCTGACCGACAACCTCCGCATCACCCGCACCCACCCGCTGATCTCGCCGGCGGTGCTCGAGGAGGAGCTGCCGCTAGCCGAGCAGATCTCCGAGCGGGTGGCGGCGGCGCGTGGCACCATCAAACGCATCCTGGACGGTGACGACCGGCGGCTGCTGGTCATCGTCGGGCCGTGCTCCGTGCACGACCCCACCGCGGCGCTGGACTACGCCGAGCGGCTGGCGGCGGTCGGCCGGGAGGTCGAAGAGCGCCTGTACTGCGTGATGCGCGTGTACTTCGAGAAGCCCCGTACCGTGATGGGCTGGAAAGGGCTCATCAACGACCCGGGGCTGGACGGCACCTACCAGATCAACCGCGGGCTACGTCTGGCGCGCCGGCTGCTGATGGACGTGGCCGCGGCGGGGCTGCCGGCGGCCACCGAGTTCCTCGATACCACCTTCGGTCAGTACTACACGGACCTGGTGAGCTGGGGCGCCATCGGTGCGCGCACCGTGGAGAGCCAGATTCACCGGGAGCTGGCATCGGGGCTGTCCATGCCGGTGGGCATCAAGAACCGCACCGACGGTGACGTGCAGGTGGCGATCGACGCCATCCGCGCCGCCGCTCACCGGCACCTGTTCCCGTCGCTCACCAAGGAAGGGGCGCCGGCGATCCTCGAGACCAGCGGAAACCCCGATTGTCACCTGGTGTTGCGCGGCGGCACCGCGCCGAACCATGACGCCACGTCGGTGGCGGCAGCGCAGGCGCTGCTGCGCCAGATGCATCTGCCCGACGCGCTGATGGTCGACTGCAGCCATGGCAACAGCGGCAAGAATCCAGAGCGTCAGCCGGAGGTGGCGCGGGCGGTCAGCGCACAGCGTCGGGCGGGCAACCGAGGGCTGCGCGCGCTGATGATCGAGAGTCACCTGGTGGGCGGACGCCAGGATCTAGGCGGCGAGCTGCGTTACGGGCAGAGCGTGACCGACGCGTGCCTCGGATTCGAGGCGACGCGCGATCTGCTGCTCGAGCTGGCCGATCACGACGCGTAGCTGTGGGAGCGACCTGTGGGAGCGACCTGTGGGAGCGACCTGTGGGAGCGACCGGGGAGCGACCTGTGGGCGACCGGAGAGCGACCTGTGGGACAACCTGTGGGAGCGACCTGAGCCCCGGTCGCGATGCTTTGTGGGCACGATCTCCAGAGTCGCGACCGGGAGGTCGCTCCCACATAAGGCAACCGCTAGGCCGGGGTGTAGTGGAGCATCACCCGGGAGCCGTCGGCGAGCCCGCTTCTGAATCGCGGCCCCCACATCACCCACTCCAGCGAGTACTTGTCACCGTACAGGTCCAGCACCCGCTGGTGCGTTGCTTTGTCGTCGATCAGCTCGCCCTGCACCTCCATGCCCGGCAACTTCCGGTAGGCGCCGTCGGAACGCTTCCAGACACCCACGTCGCCGACCCAGACGTGCGCCCGCTTCAAGCCTTTCTCGAGCGCACGCGCACGCCAGGCGTCGTGGGCGGTGACGACGTAGACGTTCGTGCCGTCGGGCACGAACCAGACCTCGGACTGACACGTGCTCTCACGGCCGTCGCGGTGCAGGGGCGTGATGTAGATCAGGGGCGAGTCCGCCAGCGCCGCCGTTGCCGCGGCGGCCGCTGCCGGCTGTGCGAACAGACGGGCCGGCAGCAGCACGCCTGCGATCGCCGAGGCACCGGCCGCCAGCACCTGCCGCCGTGTGGGATGTTTCGCCATGATCCGATCTCCCCGCCGAACCGAGACGACAACTGATACCACATCGGCGCAGCCGGCGCACCGCCGGAAGCGCCCGGATTCCCGGCGCTCCGGCGGCAGCAACCGTTACCGGTTGAGGAAGTTCAGCGGCAGTCCCGCCCGTGGCCAGGTGGTGGAGACCAGCCGGCCGGTTCCCGACAGCGTGATGAACGCCGTCCGCAGATCCTTTCCACCGAAGCAGATGTTGGTGGTATAGAGATCGCCGGTGGGGATGTGCTCCACCTTGCTGCCATCCGGTGACACGCTGGTGATGCCGCCGTTGATCAGGGTCGCCACGCAGACGTTGCCTTCCGCGTCTACGGCCAGCGAGTCGAACAGCTGAAAGCCCGGCAGCCCCACCACCAGGCGCACCGCGTCCGGCCCCGTGGCCAGCTTGCCGGGGGCCGCGAGGTCGTACGCCCAGACCCGGCCCGTCATGGTCTCCGCGAAGTACACGGTCTTCTCGTCCGGCGACAGACCGATTCCGTTGGGGGTCTCCCGGTGCGTGATCTGCGGAGAAATGCGGGAGCCATCGGCTGCGGCGTAGTAGATGACGCCGAGATCGCGGTAGGTGTCGTAGGTCTTTCCAAGGTCGGTGAACCACATGCCGCCCTGGGAATCGAAGACGATGTCGTTCGGGCCGTTCAGCGGCCGACCGTCGCACTCCGTGTACAGCACATCGACTTTTCCGGTGTCCAGCTCCACCCGCTCGATGCGCCCGCCGGCGTAGTCCCCCGGTGTTCCCGAGGGTGCCAGAATGCCGTCGCTCTCCTGCCAGGTGAAGCCGCCGTTGTTGCACACGTAGACGGCGCCGTCCGGACCGATCGCCGCGCCGTTGGGTCCGCCACCGAGCTCCGCCACCACCTCGATGCGGCCGTCCGGCCGCACTCGGCTCAAGGTGCCGCGCTCGATCTCCACCAGCACCACGCTGCCGTCCTCGAGGGCAATCGGGCCCTTCCGGAAACCTCAGACCGCGGGTGATTTCCTTGAACTCTGCCATGGGTACCTCCTGGACTTGTCCGTGCCGTGCCCCGCGATCCGCCTTGCGGGGTTCCGGCGACAGCCTGCGCCAAATCAAAACGCGTTTCAAACAGTTCGAAGCGTGTGTTAGCTTTGTCCGCCCGGGCACCGCTGGAGTCACCCATGAGCTTTGAAACCATCCTCACCGAGCAGACGGACGGCCTGCTCACCATCACCCTGAACCGGCCCGAGCGCCTGAACGCCTGGACCTACCAGATGGCCGCCGAGCTGACCCAGGCCATCGAGACCGCCAACGACGACGACGACGTGATCGCCATGATCGTGACCGGCGCCGGCCGCGGCTTCTGCGCGGGCGCGGACATCGGCGACGTGTTCAAGGCCCAGGCCGAGGGCGGCGGAAGCGGCTCGACGCGCCGCCGCAGCACCGACTGGGTCAAGCTGATCCGCGGCTCGAAGCCCATGGTGGCAGCCATCAACGGCGCGGCCATCGGCGTCGGCCTCACTCAGCTTCTGCCGATGGATTATCTGGTGGCCGCCAGCGGCGCCAAGCTCAGCATGCGCTTCATCAAGATGGGGCTGGTCCCCGAGCTCGCGAGCTCGCACTTCCTCGGCCTGCGCTGCGGCTTCGGCCGCGCCAGCCGGCTGATGCTGAGCGGCCGCACCATCACCGCGGAGGAAGCCGCCGGCATCGGCCTGATCGACGAGGTAGCGAGCCCCGAGCAGCTCCTGACCACGGCCGCCGCCGTCGCCCGGGAGATGGGCGAGAACCCGCAAGCGGCCCTCCGGATGGTGAAGAGCCTGATCACCGACAATGTGAGCGAAGTCGGACACCGATCTGGTGCAACGGCGGGAGACGGAGGCGCTGACCACCTGCTATCAGTCGCCGGAGCACAAGGAGGCCATCGCCGCCTTCATGGAGAAACGCCAGCCCGATTTCCGCAAGGCCCGGCGCGGCGGCTGAAGCAAGCCTCGCCTGCGCCGCCCGCGGCGGGTATCGTAACGCTATGGTTGCGCTGTCGGTTCTGGATCTGTCTCCCATCGGCGAAGGCATGGACGCCGGCACGGCGCTGCGCAACAGCGCCGACCTGGCCCGGCACGCGGAGCGCTGCGGCTACCGCCGCTTCTGGCTCGCCGAGCACCACAATATGCCCGGCATCGCCAGCGCCGCTACCGCCGTGGCCATCGGCCTGGTGGCATCGGAGACCCGATCCATCCGGGTCGGCGCCGGCGGCATCATGCTCCCCAACCACGCGCCGCTGGTGATCGCCGAGCAGTTCGGCACCCTGGAAGCGCTGTATCCGGGGCGCATCGACCTCGGCATCGGCCGCGCGCCCGGCACGGACCAGATCACCGCTTACGCGCTGCGCCGCAATCTCCACGCGAACATCGACGATTTCCCCCGGGACGTGGTGGAGCTCATGCGCTACTTCCAGGACACGGAGCCGGGGCAGCGGGTGCAGGCCGTCCCTGGGGCCGGTGCTCCACGTGCCGATCTGGATCCTCGGTTCCAGTCTGTTCGGCGCCCAGCTGGCGGCGGCGCTGGGGCTGCCCTACGCGTTCGCCTCGCACTTCGCGCCGGCCGCCATGATGGAAGCCATCGACGTCTATCGGCAGCACTTCAAGCCGTCCGAGCAGCTCGCCGAGCCGTACGTCATGCTCGGCATGAACGTCTACGCGGCGCCCACCGAGGCCGAGGCGCGGTTTCTGCGGTCCTCGTCGGTGCAATCGTTTCTGAACCTGCGAAGGGGGCGCCCGGGGCGACTGCCGCCGCCGGTGGAGAACCTCGAAGCGACCCTGTCCGCCGAGGATCGGCAACTGATCGAGCGGCATTTCCTCGTGCTCGGCGGTGGGCGACGGCGAGTCGGTGCGGTCGGAGATCGAGGCATTCGCAGCGCGAACGGGAGCCGACGAGCTGATTCTCACCTCACACATCTACGATCACGGGGCTCGGGTGCGGTCGTTCGAGCTCACTGCGCAGGTGATGGGGCTGGGTGGAGATCGCTTGGAAGCGGGCACTCGGCGCTGAGGCGGTCGCGGCCAGGAGGCCGCTCACACAATCGCGGCCTGGAGGCCGCTCCCACAAGGCCGCTCCACAGGCCGCTCCCACAGGTGTCAGCCGGCGGCGTAGAGGTCCTTGAGCTGGCGCTTCAGCACCTTGCCGGTGGCCGTGCGCGGCAGCGGCTCGTCGATGACGATGACGCGGGTCGGCACCTTGAATCGGGCCAGATGCTGCGCCACGAACCCCTGCAGATCGTTGGCGTCGATGGTATGGCCCTCGCGGGGCTCGACCACGGCCGTCACCTCCTCGCCCAGCTCGCGGTGCGGCAGCCCGATGATGGCGACGTCCTGCACGTCCGGATGCTGGAACAGCACCGCCTCGACCTCGGCGCAGTAGACGTTCTCGCCGCCGCGGATGACCACGTCCTTCTTACGGTCGACCACGTAGTAGAAGCCTTCGGCATCGCGGTAGCCCAGATCGCCGGTGTGGAACCAGCCGTCAGTGAAGGCTTCCGCCGTGGCCTCGGGCTTGTTCCAGTAGCCGCTGACGATGTTCGGCCCCTTGATCCAGATCTCGCCGATCTCGCCGTCGGGAAGATCGTGCGCCGTCGTCGCTCACCACCCGCACTTCCGCCACCGGCACCGCTCTGCCGACGCTGTCCGGCCGCTTGAAGTAGTCCTCACCGCCGTTGGCGATCACCGCCGACGTGGTCTCGGTGAGACCATAGCCGTTGCCGGGCGCCACGCGCTTATGAACTGGCTGCCGATGGTGTCGATGAGGTCCGGCGGCACCGGCGCGCCGCCGGAGGCGATGCCGCCGAGGCTAGGCAGCGCGCGGCCCTGCCGGCGAGCCCGCTCCAGCAGCTGGCGGACCACCATGGGCACGCCGGCCACGGCGTTCACGCCTTCCGCTTCCACCAGCTCGAGCGCCTGCTCCGGGTCCCAGCGGTACATGCAGCGCGAGCTTGCCGCCGACGGCCGTCATCAGGTACAGACCCGTCAGGCCGCCGATGTGGAAGAACGGGAACGGTCTGCAGGCCCACCGACTGGGGCGGGGCCGCGTCGGCCGCCGGCGCGTCCGGCCGTCTGCGCGGCGAGCCGTCGCGCCCACCGCGCCGGACAGCAGCGAATTGGTCAGGTTGGTGATGTGGTTGCGGTGGCGTGGCCACGGCGCCTTTCGGGCGACCCGTGGTCCCGGAGGTATACATGATGGTCGATGGCGCGTCCGGCTCGAGCGCCACGTCGGGCAGCTCGGCCGCACGACCGAGGTAGGGGCTCACCGCCACATCCAGCAGCTCCGCGCGGGCGCGAGCCGTCCGCGTCCCGGACCCCGAGAACCAGCTCCACAGGGAGCCGGTCCAGATACGGGTCCAGCCGGTCCAGACGCTCGCGGTCGAGCACGGCGGCGCGGGCACCGGAGTCGGCCAGTGCGTACTCGAGCTCTTCTCCCGTCCACCAGGCGTTCAACGTCACCGCCACCGCACCGATGGCCTGGCAGGCCCAGAACGACATCACCCATTCCGGGTAATTGCGCATGCCGATGGCCACCCGGTCGCCGGGGCCGATGCCCCGCTCGGTGAAGCAGATGCGCCAACGCCGAGGCACGCCGGAAGTGATCGTCGAACGTCCAGCGGTCGTCCTGGTAGACGAGGAATTCGCGGTCAGCGAACTGCCGGGTGCCGAGCAGGACGTCGCGCATGCTGGCCGGCGCGTTGACGTAAACCGGCTGTTCAACGCCGTTCACTTCCGCCCGCCTGATCTCGAACGGGCCGCCCGGCCCGGTGAGCTCCGCCAGCACGTCTTGTCGGGTGAGAGCCATGATTCACGAGTCTCCGAACTGAATGAAACGCGTTTCAACAACCTATATCAATCCGAACCTATACCAATTCGCAGGCCGTTGCCAGCGCTCGCCGGACGGTTGCCGTCGGCGTCGCTCGGACCCAGCAAATTACCGTCGCAAATTTGAACGTCGCTTTTCGCCTGTGCTATAAAGCTCGGCTCCGCTGCCCCCCGACCACGTCGTTAGAACGGCGAATGCCGATCGTTTGTCTCGGCGTCGGCGGGCAAAAATGAAAAATGGTAGTTAAGTTGGGAGTCCCATGCAGTACAGAACGGGAATCGCTGGTTGTACCGCCCTCGTCGCGCTGATCTCCGCCGCCACGCCGCATGCGCAATCCGCCGCGCCGGCGCAACGTGACGGCGGCGGCTCCATCGAAGAGGTGGTGGTCACCGCGCAGAAGGTGAGTCAGAACATCAACGACGTCGGCATGTCGATCTCGGCCACGTCCGGGGAACGGCTGAACGAGCTGGGCATCAAGGACACGGCCGATCTGGTCAAGATCGTTCCCGGCTTCAACCACACTTACACGCTCTACGGCACGCCGGTCTACAGCATCCGCGGCGTCGGCTTCGTGGAAACCACGCTGAGCGCCGGACCCACCGTCAGTGTCTATGCTGACGAGGTGCCTCTGCCGTTCACGGCGGAGACTCAAGGCACCACCCTGGACGTCCGGCGGGTCGAGGTGATGAAGGGCCCGCAAGGCACCCTGTACGGGCAGAACTCCACCGGCGGCGCGATCAACTACATCGCCAACAAGCCGGGCGATGAGCTGGAAGGCGGCGTGGACGCCAGCTACGGGCGCTTCGACACCATGGACGTGCAGGGCTTCCTCAGCGGTCCGCTGAGCGACACCGTGCGCGGCCGGGTCGCGTTGCGGACCATCCAGAGCGACGGCTGGCAGCAGAGCTACACCCGCCACGATTCGCTCGGCGCCAAGAGCTTCCTGAACGGGCGCATGATGCTGGAGTGGGACGCCACCGAGAAGCTCAGCGCGCGGCTGACCCTGCACGGCTGGCAGGATCAATCGGAAAATCCGGCACCGCAGTTCTTCGCCGTCATTCCGCGGAGCCCCGGCGTTCCGCTGGCGCAGGCGTTCGTCGACTATCCCACCGCGCCCCACGACCCGCTCAAGGCGGACTGGAACCCCGACCGCAGCCTGAAGAACGACAACCATTTCTACATGGGTACCCTGCGGCTCGACTACGATCTGGCTCCGGACCTGACCCTGACGTCGCTTACGTCGTACCAGAAGTTCGATCGCGATCAGCCGCTCGAGGGCGACGGCACGACCTTTCAGGACTACTACAGCGAGCAGTTCGGCTCCATCGACACCTGGTATCAGGAGCTGCGCCTGTCCGGCGGCTTCCACGGCCAGGGCAACTGGATCGTCGGCGCCAACTACCAGCAGGACGACACCGTCGATCGCTTCCATCAGTACTACGGGGACGCTACCAGCGCCTTCGTGGTCGGCGTCTACGGCCCGGACTCCGTGCCGCAGACGTGGCAGGACATCACCACCTATGCGTTCTTCGCCAACGCCGAATACCCGCTGAGCGACGCTCTCACCGTGCAGGCGGGCGCCCGCTATACCAACTCCCAGCGCGACTTCAAAGGCTGCAGCCGGGACGCCGCCGACCCGTCGAACCCCGGCTGGGGCGGCCAATCGGAGGCGATTCAGGTATATCTGCGGTCGCTCTACGGCCTGTCGGGCTATACCCCGGTTCCGCCCGGTGGCTGCGGCACCATGGGTCCGCCCCCGGAATTCCAGCCCGGCCTGGTCTACGACCAGCTCGACGAGGACAACGTCTCCTGGCGGGTGGACGTGAACTGGAACGTGCTGCCCGAGACCTTGCTGTACGCCAACGTGAGCCAGGGCTACAAGGCAGGTTCATTCCCCACTCTGGCGATCGCGCTGTCGCGGCAGTTCGAGCCGGTGACCCAGGAGAAGCTGCTGGCCTACGAGGCCGGTTTCAAGTCGTCGCTGGCGAGCTCCACGGTGCAGTTCAACGGTGCGGTGTTCTACTACGACTATCAGGACAAGCAGATTCTGGGCGACGTTCTCGACCCGGTGTTCGGTCCCCTGCCCGCTCTGGTGAACGTGCCGAAGTCTCACGTGGTCGGCTTCGAATCGTCGCTCGATTGGGCGCCGCTGGACGGCCTCACGATCACTCCGTCGGTGAGCTATCAGAAGACGGAGATCGACGGCGACTTCCAGAACTTCAACTTCAGGGGTCAGGTGCAGGACTTCTCCGGCGAGCCGTTCCCGGTGGCGCCGAAGGTGCAGGCGGACCTCGACGTGCAGTACCAGTGGCCGGTCGGCGACGGCTGGCAGGCGTTCGTCGGTGCCCACGCCAACTACCAGGACGATACCAACGCCTTCTTCGGTGAGGATCCGTTGCTGAAGATTCCTTCCTACACCCTGGTGGACGTGCGAGCGGGCGCGGCGCGCGGGCCCTGGCAGATCTCGGCCTGGGGCCGCAACGTCACCGACGAGTACTACTGGAACAACGTCAGCTACGCCGCCGACGCCATGGTGCGCTTCGCCGGCATGCCGCGCACCTTCGGCATCGACGTGAAGTACCGGATGCAGTGACGGATCAGACGTTGGCGGCCCGGATGCGCTCGGCGGCACGGGCCGACCAGATCTTCGGGCCCTCCCGATGCACGGAGTTACCCTGCGCATCCACCGCCAACGTCACCGGCATGTCCTTCACCTGGAACTCGTAGATGGCTTCCATGCCGAGCTCGGGGAACGCCAGCAGAGTCGAGCGGGTGATCGCTTTGGCGACCAGATAGGCGGCGCCGCCCACGGCGATCATGTACACGGCGCCGTTGTCGCGGATGGCCTCGATGGCTTCGGGGCCGCGCTCGGCCTTGCCCACCATGCCGATGAGGCCCGTCTTCTCGAGCATGATGCGGGTGAACTTGTCCATTCGGGTGGCGGTCGTCGGCCCGGCCGGCCCCACCACCTCGCCCCGCACCGGGTCCACCGGCCCGACGTAGTAGATCACCCGATTGGTCAGATCCACGGGCAGCGGCTCGCCGGCGGCGATCAGGTCCACCAGTTTCTTGTGCGCGGCATCGCGCCCGGTCAGCAGCCGGCCCGACAGCAGCAAGGTCTCTCCGGCCTTCCAGCTGGCAATCTCTTCGCGACTGAGCGTATCCAGGTTCACCCGGCGCACATCGTCACCGAGCTCGAAGGCGATGTCGGGCCACTCCGACAGGTCCGGCGGCTCGAAGCGCGCCGGGCCCGAGCCGTCGAGCGTGAAATGCACGTGACGCGTCGCCGAGCAGTTCGGGATGACGGCGACCGGCTTGTTGGCGGCGTGGGTGGGGTACTGCTTCACCTTCACGTCCATGACGGTGGTGAGCCCGCCGAGCCCCTGGGCGCCGATGCCGAGAGCGTTCACCTTCTCAAACAGCTCGAGGCGCAACTCCTCCTCGTGGCTCTGCGGGCCACGCGCTTTCAGCTCGTGGATGTCGATGGGCTCCATCATCGACTCTTTCGCCAGCAGCATGGCCTTTTCCGGGGTGCCGCCGATACCGACGCCGAGCAGCCCGGGCGGGCACCAGCCGGCCCCCATCTGCGGCACCACCGACAGCACCCAATCCACCACCGAATCCGACGGGTTGAGCATGGCGAACTTGGCCTTAGCCTCGCTGCCGCCACCCTTCGCCGCGATCTCCACATTGACCTGGTTGCCGGGGACGATCCGGTAGTGGATGACCGCGGGGGTGTTGTCCTTGGTGTTGGCCCGGCTGCCGTCCGGGTCGTCGAGCACCGAGGCGCGAAGCACGTTGTCCGGTGCCAGGTACGCCCGCCGCACCCCTTCGTTGATCATGTCGTCGAGGCTCATGTCACCTTCCCAGCCGACATCCATGCCCACTTCCACGAAGGCGATGACGATGCCCGTGTCCTGGCAGATGGGGCGTTTGCCGAGCGCGCACATGCGCGAGTTCACCAGCACCTGGGTAAGCGCGGCCTTCGCCGCCGGTGACTCCTCCTTCTCCCAGGCTTCGCGCATGGCACGGATGAAATCCAGCGGATGGTAGTAGGAGATGAACTGCAGCGCGTCCGCCACGCTCTGAATGACGTCCTGCTGGCGGATGACGGTGGCTCGGGAACTGGCGGTGGGCATCGGCAATGACTTCGGCGAAAATGATCGGGTCATTCTAGCCGCTATGGCTCACCGCCCATAGGGCGCTCCGAGAGCTCGGCGATCAGCCGGCGAACGAAGGCAGTGCCCTGCTCGAATTGATCCACGCTGATGTACTCGTCGGGCTGATGCGCCTGATCGATGCTGCCAGGACCGCAGACGACCACCGACAAACCGGCCTGCTGGAACTGTCCCGCCTCGGCGCCGTAGGCCACGCACTCGGAGCTGTTCTGGCCCGTGAGCCGCTTGGCCAGCACCACGGCGGGATCGTCTTGCCCCGCCAGAAAGCCCGGCACGTTGGCATGCACGCGGAACTCGATGCCGGTGTCCGGATGCACGCGCTTCATCGCCGGCTCGAGCTCCTCGCGCGCGAACCGCTCGAGACCCTCGAAGAACGTCAGCGGATCCTCCTCGGGCAAGGTCCGGATGTCGGTGATGAAACGGCAGCGGCGGGCGGTGATGTTCTGCGCCGTGCCGCCGTTGATGACGCCGCAGTGCAAGGTGGAGTACGCCGGCTCGAACGGGCAGTCCGGCCGTGCGCGTTCGCGGTTCCGGTCCTGACGCTCGGCCAGCCAGTTGACCAGCCGGCCAGCCACCATCACCGCCGGAACGCCGAGATTCTGCTTGCTGGAGTGGGCCTCGTGGCCGCGCACCTCGGTCTCGAAGATGAACATGCTCTTGTGGGCGGTCACCACCCGCATGTCCGTGGGCTCGCCCACGATGACGGCCCGCGGCGCCGGGAGATTGGCGGCGATGGCCTCGATGAGGCGGGGTGCGCCGAGGCAGCCCACCTCCTCGTCGTAACTGAAGGCGAAGTGCAGCGGTCGGCGGAGCCGGTGCATCTCGGGAACCAGCGCAAGCGCAATAGCGATGAATGCCTTCATGTCGCAGGTGCCGCGGCCAAACAGCCGACCCTCCCGCTCGACCACGCGGAACGGATCGGAGTGCCAGTCCTGACCGTCCACGGGCACCACGTCGGTATGCCCGGAGAGCACCACGCCGCCGGGCACCATGGGCCCCACCGTGGCGTAGAGATTGGACTTCCCGCCGCAGTCGCTCATGACCGTCCGCGCTTCGACCCCGTGGCGGGCCAGGTAGCGCGAGATGAAGTCCACCATGTCCAGATTCGAATCGCGCGACACCGTGGCGAAACCCACCAGCGCATCGAGCATTTCCCGAGGAGTGAAGCGGCTGTCCGACATGACACAAGGATAAAGACGCCACAGCGAAAACGCGATAGCGGTTCCGCAACGGCCACGCCGCCGGGGTGGGCCAGCGTTTGCCGTCTGCTGCGACTTGATCGAGCGGACGATCCACCGCACTCTTCGGTTCTACCTGGAGGCGCCGGGAGCGCATCATGGGTTTCATCAGAATCGTCGTGGGTATCATCGTCGTCCTCGCCATCCTGGGGGGAGGCGTGGCGCTGGCCGCCCGCTTCTCCGACGGCCCGCTGGGGCCGGTGGCAGGAGGGCCGTTCTCGTCCGGCCAGCCCTACGCGGGCCCGGAGCCGGACTGGCAGTTTCTGAAGGACCGGCCGACCGTGGAGTTTCAGCTACTCGATCCCGCCCGCTCGCGGACCACCTGGATCCTTGTTCACGACGGCCGCATTTTCATTCCCTGCGGCTACATGAACTCGAAGCTCGGGCGCTTGTGGAAACAGTGGCCGGTGGAAGCGGAGCGCGACGGGCGCGCCCTGCTGCGGGTGGACGGCGCCGTCTACCCCCGGCGGCTGATGCGGGTCAAGGACGGTCCGCTGGTGGCACCCCTCGTCGCCGAGATCAACCGCAAATACAAGGTCGGCGCCAGCGCGGACGCGGTGGCGTCCGATGGCTTGTGGCTGTTCGAGATGGCGCCGCAGTAGCGGCCGGTTTCGACCCCGTCCGCGGATGCGCGGGAACAGTGCGCGGTGCCAAGGCCGGCGCGCCGGTCATAAGCCATCCAGCAAGGCACCGGCCACCAGCGCCGCTCCGGTGGCCCGGGCGAAGCGGAAGCCCGCCGCCGTGTACCACAGCGGCCAGACGCTGGCCGGATATCGCGATGGCCGGGCCGTGGGCCGCTTGCGCACGCATACCCGCACCAGCGAGCCCAGGGCCGGCAGCGCGGCCAGCAGCACCAGGTAAGCCCACCGCCCCGTGAGCGACGCCCAGGCCACCCCCCCGGCCAGTTGCCCCACGGCCAGCAGCGCCATCAGCCCCGGGCCCCAGACCGGACCGACGATCACCGCCAGGGTACGGATGCCGCGGGCGGCGTCGTCGCGGCGCTTGTCGGCGTGCTTGCCGAGCACCACCACCGTGGGGCCGAGGCCGAACAGGGCCGAGAGCACGACGATTTCGGGGCCCCAATCGCCGCTCACTACCCAATAGACGCCGCCCACCATCATCGGCCCCCAGACCAGAAACACCGCCAGCTCGCCGAGCCCCAGCCGCTTCAGCGGCCAGGTGTACAGCAGCAGCACCAGCGCGCCGGCGCCGGCCAGCCAGTAGGCCGGGGCGCCCGCCAGTCCGCACACCACCAGCCCCACCGCCACGCTGGCAGCGCCGGTCGCCAGCAGCAGCAGGCCGTGGCCGAACGACCCCATGAAGCCGTGGGCCAGCGGCTGAGCGCCGTAACGAAGCCGGAAATAGCCCTCCCGGTCCAGCCCCAGCGCCCAGTCCAGCTGATCGTTCAGCAGGTTGCTGGTGGCATGGGCCAGCACCAGGGCGGTGGTGGCGAGCATCAGACGCCAGCCCTCCGGCGGCGTCCAGGGCAGCGCCAGCAGGCCGCCGAACAAGCACGAGAACACGGTGAGCGGCAGCACCGCCGCGCGCACGGCGATCAGATATCGCCGCAGCCAGCCCATGCGCCGCCACGCCTCGGCAGACACCCTGGGCATTCCGGTGGCGGCGTCCAGCAGGGACGGAACCGAGGATGACTGCGCCATGGGGCCCGGTCGCAGAATCAGGCGAGACCGGCGTTCGCCAGGGCGGTTTTGAAGCCGGAGTACTTGGGCTGGTCGATGGCGATCCGATTGACCACCGTCGCCCGCAGATGCGCCTCGAGGCCGGGCGCGTCGAGGGCCAGCGAGCGGTCGCGGAGCGCTCGGGTGAGCTTCCAGCGCAGCGCCGACAGGGTGCCGTCGGCGCCCAGCAGCGACCGCAGTCGGGCCTGCTCGGCCGCTCGCTGCGGCGCGCCGAGCGCCAGCTCCCGCAGCACGATGTCGAGGCTGTTACCGGCCACCCGGGCGAGAAAATTGCTGCGCCCCTGGGTCACCGCCATGACGTCGTCGCGCAGGAAGTCCCGCACCGACGTGACCAGCTCGTCGGTCCTCGGCATGTCGTCCGCTTCCAGGCCACGCCCCTCGATCAGCTCCACGGGGCCTGGAATCAGCAGGTTCACGCAGTCCACCTGGCATTCCGACGAGCGCCGGCCGATGGCGGGCCGCTCCACGGTCTTGTCCGGCCCGGTGCGATAGTGCTCCGCCATGCCGAGGCAGCCGATAGCCCACCAGAACGAGCCGAACACCTCCCAGAATTTGACGTGCTGCGGATCCACCGCCTGCCCGGCCACGGACTCGTAGCCGGCAAACAGGTCCCGGTACTCGCCGAAGCCGCCCACCGGCTTCTTGGTGACGCCGAAACGCCAGGAGTTGGTGCAGATCCAGCCGAGATCGCGCATGGGATCGCCGATGTGAGCGACTTCCCAGTCCAGCACCGCGACGATGCCGTCCTGGTTCACCATGAAGTTGCCGTTGCGGAAGTCGTTGTGCACCAGGGTGGTGCGCGGATTCGCCGGCAGGTGATCGAGCAGCCAGCGCGCCGCGTAGTCGATCATCGGCTGCGGCGTCTCGAGGAGCTGATACCGCTCCCACATCTGCCGCACGAACTGCTCGGGGGTCTGGGTCTGGAGCCGCCCGCGCAGGCCGGCGGCATCCAGATCGATGCCGTGAATGCGCGCCATCACCTGACCGCATTGATACGCCAGCGTCTCCCGCACCGGGGCGAGCTCCGGCGAGCGGGCGATGCGGGCGCCCAGGGCCTCGCCGTCGAGCCACTCCATGAGGAAGCCTTCGCCGAGGCCGTCGTCCGGCTCGAGCACGTGGTACACCTCGGGCTCCGGCACCCCGGCCTGCCGCGCCACGCGCATGAGCTGCGCTTCCACGGCAAGCCCGGGATTGATGCGCTCGCCCTCCGGCACGGCGATGCCGCCGCCCGGCGCGCGACGCATGCAGAGCCGACCTTCGCCGGAATCGGTGGCGATGGTGATGCGGTAGGTCTCCTGGCTGGCGCCGCCGGACAGCCGCTCCGCCGCCACCAGGCTGCGGCAGCCGGGAATGCGGCGCGTGAGCACCGCCTCCAGGGCTCGATCGAACTCCGAACGCTCGCTCACTGTCAGCTTTCCTTCACTCCCTTCGGCGCCCGCTGCTTCATGTAGCCGAACATGTACCCGGCCACCCGGCGCATCTGGATCTCCTCCGCACCCTCGGTGATCCGGTAACGGCGGTGGTGGCGGTAGATGTGCTCGAAGGGCTTGTGTCGGGAATAGCCCAGCCCGCCGTGCACCTGCATGGCCCGGTCCGCCGCCTCGCAGCACAGACGGTTCGACCAGTAGTTGCACATGGACACCTTGTCCGAGGCTGAGAACGGACCGTTGGTGTCCATCAGCCAGGCGGTCTTGTGGATCAGCGCCCGCAGCATCTCGCACTGAGTCTGCAGCTCCACCAGGGGAAACTGAATGCCCTGGTTCGAGGACAGCGGCTTGCCGAAGGGCTTGCGCTCCATGGCGTACTTCACCGACTCGTTGATGCAGAACTGCGCCGCGCCGAGGCTCGACGCCGCCTGGCGGATGCGGTTCTCGTTGAAGAAGTGCTGGACGATCTGCAGGCCGCGCCCCTCGCCACCGAAGATGCTGGCATGCGGCACCCGCACGTTGGTGAACGACACCCGGCCGTGGTCGGTGGGCATGTTGAAGGTCCAGAGGAACTCCTCGATCTTCACCCCGTCCGCCTTCATGGGCGTGAAGAACGCGGTGATACCTTCCGCGTCACCTGGCTTGCCGCTGGTGCGCGCCATCACCATGTCGTACTGGGCCTTGTGGATGCCGGTGTTCCAGGTCTTCTGGCCGTTGATGACCCACTCGTCGCCGTCGCGCACGGCGTGGGTTTCCATGTGGGTGGCGTCGGAGCCGTGGTCCGGCTCGGTGATGCCGAAGGCGAAGCCGCGCCGCCCTTCCGCCAGGTCGTCCACCCACTCCGCCTGCTGCTCCTCGGTGCCGTAGTTCAGCATCAGCAGCAGACCCACGTTGTTGCCGACGATGGAGTGCTCGTTCTGCAGGTCGTTGTGCAGGCCGAGCCCCTTCGCCGCCAGGTGCTCGCGGATGATGGCCATGCCCAGGTTCGACCCTTCCATGCCGCCGTATTCCTTCGGCAACGGATAGCGGTAGAAGCCGGCCTCGTCAGCGATCCGCTTCACCCGGTGGAGCAGCTGCTCCCACTCCTCGTTGGGCAGGCCGCCCCGCTCCCAGTCGGTGCGGGCGTCCTCCCGTCGGTGGTCGAAGAAGCGGATGTTGTCGTCCTGCTGCTCCAGCGGCTTGATGGTGTCCTCGATGAAGGCGTCGAGCCGCTCGAGTAGATTCTGAATGTCCTGCGGAATCTCGAAATCCATGTGTCCTTCCCCTCGTGGCAGGGACGACCTATCTGTGGGAGCGACCTCCCGGTCGCGATCTTTTACACCCATCGCGACCGGGAGGTCGCTCCCACCACAAGGCAGCCCTCAGGTTGTAACGCGTTCTAGGTAATGGCAATTTACCACTCCCCGCATTCCGGGTCATTCTTAGTAACGGCAGCTCGAGGAGAGAACCTGCATGACGATGTACGATCAGCTTAGGGAAGTGCGCAACGAGCTGACTGCACCGGGCGCCCCGTTCGAGATCATCGAGGTGGAGGTGCGCGGGCAGCGGATCCGCACCTACGCCAACGCACCGTCCAGCCTGCGGGACGTGTGGCTGGCCTCGGCCGCCTTCGCCGATCGGGACTATCTGGTCTATCACGACGAGCGTCTGAGCTACGCCGAGGCCCACCGCCAGGCGGCGTCGATCGCCTGCTGGCTCCGAAGTCAAGGCGTCGGCGTCGGCGACCGGGTCGCCATCGCCATGCGCAACTACCCGGAATGGCTGCTCACCTACTGGGCCACCGTATCCATCGGCGCGGTGGTGGTGGGGGTAAATGCCTGGTGGGTCGGTCCGGAGCTCGTCTACGGCATGCAGGATTCCCGGCCGAAGGTGATGGTCGCGGACCAGGAACGGCTCGAACGCACCTTGGAGCACCTCGGCGAGATGCCGCCCATGACCCTGGTGGGCGTGCGCATCCCCCACGAGCTGCCGGAGAACGTGGTCGCCTGGCGGGAACTGCTGGCACACGGCGGCGAGCTGCCGGACGTCGCCGTGGATCCGGACAGCGATGCCTGCATCTTCTACACCTCCGGCACCACGGGCAATCCCAAGGGCGCGGCGCTCACCCACCGGGGCTGCGTATCCAACATCATGAGCATGGGCTTCTCCGCGGCCTGCATGGCTGCGGTGGCGCAGCGCAACGGCAGCATTCCGGTGCCGCCGGAAGGCGCGGAGCCGCCGGTTCCGGCGTCCCTGTTGACCACGCCGCTGTTCCACGTGACCGCCAACAACTGCGTCGCCCACGCCGCCACCATCGGCGGCGGCAAGCTGGTGTGCATGTACAAGTGGGACGCCACGGAGGCGCTGAAGCTCATCGAGCGCGAGCGGATCACGGCCATGACCGGCGTGCCCGTCATGTCCCGGGAGCTGATCACCCATCCGGATTTCGACCGCTACGACACCTCGTCGCTGGCCTCGGTGGGCGGCGGCGGCGCCCCGCTCCAGCCGGACCTGGTGGACAAGATCGACGCCCGGGTTCAGACCGCGCGGCCCAACACCGGCTATGGCATGACCGAGACCTGCGGCATCATCACCTCGATCGGCGGTGATTTCTTCGTCGACAAGCCCGAGAGCTGCGGGCCGCTGCTGCCCGACTACGAGGGCAAGGTAGTGGATGCCGAGGGCAACGAGCTGCCCGCCGGTTCGGTCGGCGAGTTGTGGGTGAAAGGCGCCCAGGTCATCCGCGGCTATGTGAACCGCCCCGAGGCCACCGCCGAGAGCATCACCGACGGCTGGCTGCACACCGGCGACATCGCCCGCCTCGACGAGAACGGCTTCGTGTTCATCGTCGACCGGGCAAAGGACATGGTGCTGCGCGGCGGCGAGAACGTGTACTGCGCCGAGGTGGAAAGCGCGCTGCATGAGCACCCGGCCGTGGCGGAAGTCACTGTGTTCGGCGTGCCGGACGATCGTCTCGGTGAGGAGGTCGGCGCCGCCGTCTACCTCAAGCCCGGCGAGCGGGCCAGCGCCGACGACTTACGCCAGACCTGCCGCGCGCGCATATCGGCGCACAAAGTGCCCCGCTACATCTGGTTCATGCAGGACCCGCTGCCGAAGAACGCCAACGGCAAATTCCTCAAGCGGGAGCTGAAGGATCGGCTCACGGTGATCGACGCGGCGTAAAATCCCTCAATCTGTGGGAGCGGCCTCCTCTGTGGGAGCGGCCTCCCGGCCGCGATTCTTCGCGTCCAGGAGGTCGCTCCCACCAGAACCTGCGCGATTCTTCGCGACCAGGAGGTCGCTCCCACCAGAACCTGCGGTACGCTTGCCGACACGTACCCCGTGATGGTCACGAGGCAGGGAGGTGCCATGAGCTGGATGCAAGCCGATGCGCCGCGGTGCGCCGAGCGCGACGACGATCTGACCCTGGTGATCCGCCCTCTGGGCGGCCATACCATGGGCGTGGTCGCCGAGGGACGCCACCCGCCGCTGCACGCGATCTCCGACGCCCGCGTGGTGCTCGCCGGCGGCGCGGCGCCCGGCGAGCGGCACATCTGGTGGAACTTCGTGTCGTCGAGCGAGCAGCGAATCGAGCAGGCAAAGCAGCAGTGGCGCTCCGGCGGCTTTCCCCCGGTGCCCGCAGACGACGAGTTCATACCGCTTCCGGAAGACTGAAACCGTCGATGACCTTCCTCACCGACGTCCTGATCTTCCTGGCCGCCGCGGTGGTCGTGGTACCGGTGTTGAAACGCCTCGGCATGAGCTCGACACTTGGCTACCTGGGCGCCGGGCTACTGATCGGTCCGGGCGGCCTGGCCCTGGTGCGGGACCCGGCCGCCGTGCTGCACTTCGGCGAGCTCGGCGTCGTGCTGCTGCTGTTCATCATCGGTCTCGAGCTGCAGCCGAGGCGGTTGTGGGTGATGCGCCAGCTCGTGTTCGGCCTGGGCGCTGCCCAGGTCGCTGCCACCACCGGCGTTCTGTTCGGCGTGCTCGTGGTGCTGAACGTTCCGCTGTCCGCCGCCCTGCTGCTCGGGTTCGCCCTGGCCCTGTCCAGCACGGCCTTGGTGCTGCAGCTACTGGCGGAGCGCCGCAAGCTCAACCATCACCACGGCCGCGCCGCCTTCGGCATCCTGCTGCTCCAGGACATCGCAGTCATTCCCGCCATCGCCGCGGTGAACCTGCTTGCCGTGGGACCCGAGCCGAATGCGGTGCCCCTGCGGCTGGAACTGGTGCTGGCGGTGGTGGCCGGTGCCGTGCTGCTCCGCTACCTGCTCCGCCCGATGCTTCGGTTCGTGGCCGCGAGCGGCGTGCCGGAGCTGTTCGCCGCCGCAGCCCTGGCGCTGGTGGCCGGCTCCGCCCTGGCCATGGCTGCGGCCGGGCTGTCCATGGGCCTCGGCGCCTTCGCGGCCGGCATGATGGTGGCCGATTCCGAGTATCGCCACGAGCTGCAGGCGGACGTGGATCCTTTCAAGGGGCTGTTCCTGGGGTTGTTCTTCATGGCGGTGGGGATGACGGTGAATCTGCAGCTGCTGGCAGCCGAGCCGGCGACCATCCTCGGCCTGACGGTCCTGCTGATGGCGATCAAGGCTCTGGTGCTGCTGCCCCTGGCCCGCGGGCACGGCCTCGACCGCGCAGAGGCGGCACGGACCGCTCTGGTGGTGTCGCAGGGCGGCGAGTTCGCCTTCGTGCTGCTGACGGCGGCGGTCGGCGCCGGCTTCGTCGGCGGTGCCCTCGCCGAATCCGCCGTGCTGGTGGTAACGCTTTCCATGGCCATCACACCCCTGCTGGTGGCGGCCGGCGACCGCTACCTGCGACGGACCGCCGGTGACCACCGTCCGTACGACCACATCGATGGCGAGTCGCCTCCGGTGGTGGTCGCCGGCTTCGGCCGCGTGGGGCAGATCGTGGCCCGGGTGCTGACCATGCGCCACATCCCGTTCACGGCCCTCGAGATCAACCCCCATCAGGTGGACTTCGTGCGCCGCCTCGGCAACAAGGTGTTCTACGGAGACGCCACCCGGCTTGATGTGCTGCGCGCGGCGGGCGTGCACCGGGCCCAGGTCCTGGTGCTGGCAGTAGGCAACCAGGAGGCGTCTCTCAGGATCGTCGAACGAGTGCGGGCGGCCTGCCCGGGCGTCGCCATCCTCGCCCGCGCGACGACCCGGCATCACGAGCTGCAGCTCCGCGAGATGGGCATCGACTACGTTCTCCGCGACACCCTGCATTCGAGCCTGCGCCTCGCCCGGACGCTGCTGGAGGAGCTTGGCCTTCCGGCGGAGCAGGCAGAGCGCGCCGTGGACCGATTCGAGCGGCACGACGCCGCCACGCTGGCGCGGCAAGCGGCGGTATTCCGGGACGAGGAGGCATTCCACCGGACCACCGTGTCCGCGACCGAAGAGCTCGAGCATCTGTTCGAGGAGGATGCGGGCGTCGAGCCGGCGCCGTCAGCAGAGCGATAACGGAAGGCCGCAGGAACGCCGCCGGCAATCCGAACGGCGGCGCCGCCGAGCCCGCCCGTCAGGAGCTGCAGGAGAGCATCGAGCAGCCCACCCGGTCCCGCGCCCAGTCCGGCCGCCGGCCGGCCCAGCCCTCGTGCTCCGGGTGCTCGTCGTATGGCCGCCTCAGCACGTCCTGAAGCTGATGGACCACCGAGAAGTCGCCCTGCTCGGCGGCATCGATGGCGAGCTGGGCCAGGTAGTTCCGGAGCACGAACTTCGGGTTGACCGAATTCATGCGCGCGCGCCGGTCGTCGGGCGTGCCGCGCTCCTGGCCCAGGCGCTGTCGATATCGGCCGAGCCAGCCGCCGATCCGGGCCTCCGTCTCTCCGGTCACTTCTTCGGGCACATAGAAGGCGTCGCGGATGGCGCGCAACGGATCCTGATCGTCGGCGGCGTGGCCGCTGGCGCCCACGTCGGCGAGGCGTCGATAGAACAGCGTCATATCCGTCTCGGTGAGCGTGAGCACCTCGTTCAGCTCGTCGAGCAGGGGGCTGTCCGTCTGCGGCTGCCGGGTCTCGAGGCCAAGCTTTTTCAGCATCGTGTCCCGCCAGCCGGTGAGGTAGCCCTGCTCGAAGCGCTCGAGACTCTGCTCCAGCGGCGCGACCTCACCGATCAGCGGATACACCGCGTTGGCGAGCTGGACCAGGTTCCACTGGGCGATCCGCGGCTGCCAGCCGAACCGGTAACGGCGCCCGGCCGCGTCGGTGGTGTTGGGCGTCCAGTCCGGATCGTAATCGTCGAGCCAGCCGTACGGACCGTAGTCTATGGTGAGCCCCAGCACGGACATGTTGTCGGTGTTCATCACCCCGTGCACGAAGCCGACCCGCATCCACTCCACGATCATTCGAGCCGTCAGCGTACAGACCTCGCCGAACCAGGCCGACGCGCGCGCGGTCGGGTCCCGCTCCGCCATCAGGTGCGGGAAGTCGCTCCGGATGGTGTAGTCGAGAAACGTCTGCAGCAGCGCCACCTCGCGGCGCGCCGCGAGCATCTCGAAGTGCCCGAAGCGGGTGAACGACGGTGCCACGCGGCACACCACGGCGCCCGGCTCCGGGGCCGGATGGCCGTCGTAGAGCATGTCCCGAACCACCTGATCGCCGGTCAGCGCCAGCGACAATGCGCGGGTCGTAGGCACGCCCAGATGGTGCATGGCCTCGCTGCAGAGAAACTCCCGGATCGACGAGCGCAGCACCGCATAGCCGTCGGCCATCCGCGAGTACGGGGTGGGACCTGCGCCCTTGAGCTGCAGCATCCAATGCTCACCGGTGGGATTCACGACCTCGCCGAGGTTGATGGCGCGGCCGTCGCCCAGCTGCCCGGCCCAGTTGCCGAACTGATGGCCACCGTAGCAGGTGGCGTGGGGGTCCATGCCGTCCAGCGCGCGGTTGCCGGTGAAGACCTCGGCAAACGCCCGGGTCCCGCATTCCGCGGGGTCAAGACCCACCAGCTCCGCCACCTCCGGCCAGTACGCCACCAGACGGGGCGCCGACACCGGGCGTCGGCCGCACCCGGGAGTACAGCGCCTCGCGCACCTGACGGCGCGCGGATCCGGTGCCCGGATCGGCGGGCAGCTCGCGGGTGAAGCGGTTGTCGAACTCGAGGTCGTCGAGGGTTGCTTTGGCGGACGCAGTGTTCATGGGGGGTTAGACCGCACAGAAGGGACGGGTTCAGCGGTGGTGTGAGGACTGTGGGAGCGGCCTCCTGGCCGCGATCTGGGAGGGATCGCGGCCTCCGACAGGGATCGCGACCAGGAGGTCGCTCCCACAAGGTCGCTCCCACAAGGTCGCTCCCACAGGGTCGCTCCCACAGGGGGTGAGGAGCGGGTTACATCTTCATGTCGTAGAAGCAGAGCTTGTTGCCGTCGAGGTCCCGCACGTAGGCCCCGTAGAAGATGGGCATACGCTCGCCCGGCTCGCCCTCGTCGCTGGCGCCGAGCTCCCGGGCCTTGGCGTAGAGCTTGTCGACGTTTTCCCGGGAGCCCCCGGGGATCGCCACCATATTGCCGTTACCGGGATTCTGCTCCTTCTCGTCGTAGGGGATGCACAGGGCCAGCATGGGCGCGCCCGGCGCGGTGCCGTAGAACTTGATCCGGTCCATGCCCATGAGCTGCTTGGCGCCCAGCTCCGCCAGCAGAGCGTCGTAAAACGCCACCGCTCTGTCCATGTCCCGGGTGCCGATGGTTACGTAGCCGATCATCGAGTATCTCCTTGGTAGCGCGAACGAGGGCTGTTCGACTGGTCCACAGTAAGCCCCGCGGCAGCGCCGCTGACAAGCCCTGCGGCGGTCAGAAGTAGACGTGAAGCTGCAGGAACGCTTCTTCGCTGTTCAGCGCAGCGTCATCGGCGTTGCTGTCGCGGCTGCGCACGCCCAGGCGAAGCTCGGTGAAGGCCCGGGGGAAGTACTCGTAGACGGCGCTCATCCGGTAGCGGTCATCGCGGTCGTCGTCGAAAAACCGGCCCTCCAGGGTCAGCTTCAGATTCTGGCCGCTCGCCACCAGCAGGTTGGCCTCGAGCAATCCCGCCACCTCCTCCTGCACCGGGCTGTCCCTGCCGTCGTCCCTGACATAGTCGGACTCGGCGAGCCAGCTCACCGGCCCGGTACGGATGCCGGCGAACAGCCCGGCCACCGTCCGATGACCGAGGTCGGTGTCGTTGCGCAGCGCGCTGACGCCGCCCTGCCAGCGGGGGCGGATCAGTGCTGCCCGAGTGCTGAACAGCTTGCCGTCGTCGATCTCCGCGCCGCCGCCGTTGCCGTTGGTCACGGCCATCTGCCAGGAGAACCCCGTCCGTTCGAAGCCCACCTCGACACCGTCGTCGCCGCCGTCGAGGTTGACGCCGACCGCCTCCCGTACCAGGGCGGTGTCGTCCTGCAGGCGCCAACCATACGGCAGAAACATGCGTCCCGCCTTAGCGTACCAGTGCCCCTGGCGGAACAGTGCCCACGCCTCCCGGTTCAGCGAGCCCACCGGTGCCACCTGCTCGTCCACATACAGGTACGCGGGCCCCAGCTCGGCGCCAAGGTAGACGGTCACCCGGTCGACGCCGAAATTGAGGTTATCGTCCCGGTCGTCCAGCTCCGTCTGCCGCGCCGACCAGCGTGCGTTGGCGCCGAACCCGAACTGATCGCCGAGGGTGCCGTTCCAGGAAGCCGCTTCCCGCGGCAGGGGTACCGCAGGAAGCTGCTGCTGGCTGAAGACGTTGCCGAACGGCGTGCGCATGCCGGCACCGGTCGGGTTGGCGTGACAGGCGCTGCACGCCAGACCCTGGCGTACCGCGAGGTAAGGCTCCGCCGCCGCGGGCACGGCCAGCGTCAGCAGCTGCGCGGCGGTCAGCCACAGCCCGGCCAATCTCACCACCCGCATCAGTTGTTCTCTGCGCCGGCGGCGATCCAGGCGCGAATGCTCTGAATCTGCGCATTGGAGAGAAACGGCGGGCCATCCAGTGGCATGCGGCCACCCACCGAGGCCGTGCCCTCGATTTTCTGCACCAGATAGCTGTTGTCGGGGTCACCGGGCTGCACGCGGTTCAGGGGTGGAGCCTCCTGGCTTGCGACCGCGACGATGTTGCCGAAGGTCTGCCCGGCGGAGAGATTCATCCCCTGCTGCGGGCTCGAGCCCGCGTGACAGCCGCTCTTCGCGCAGGACGGTGTGAAGATGTCGGTCTGAAGCTGGGTCAGAGTCGGCGCGCCCGCGGCGGAGTCCACCGTGAAGGTGGAGACGAAGTCACCGCCCGGCTGGCCGTCGGCGTCGCCATCCAGGACGACGCCGCCAGTGTCGCTGACGGGGTTGGCGCTGGAGCCATCGACGGCGATCCGGTAGACGTCGTCACTGGCTGCATTGGTGTCGAGCTCGGCGGTGAGCTCGTTACCGGCAGCCGATACCGACAGCACGCGGACGGACAGCTCGTTGCCGTCGGCAAAGCTGCCGTCCCCGCCGCTGGCGGTCACGGTCAACTGATCTGTGCCTGCGCTGGACGCCAGCACGTCGCGGTTGAAACCGAGGCTCACCATGGCCGGCAGATCGGCCACCGTGGCGCCGTCATCCGGCGCGACGGTGATCACCAGGAACGTGTCGCTGCTGCCGGCGCTGGACAGGTCGGGGACGAGTTGGCCCCGCACCTCGCCGTCCGGGAAGGCCGGCGTGGCCACACTGACATAGAGGCCCTGAGCATGCAGCGCCTGGTTCTGCGCGTTGGTCAGCCCGGTGCTGTCCAGGAACCAGTGGGTGACATCGTTGGGATCCTGCTGGAGGGCGAGCGCCAGCGGACCGTTCTGCATCACCGGGGCCTGACCCACGGCCACCGCCTCGGCATCGTCGAGACCCACCAGATTGACGTGCAGAGTCAGCGCGTGGGAGCCGGCGTCCAGGGTCGCCGCGACCACGCCGGACGCGCTGGTGGTCACCGGCGGCACGACGTCCTCACCGGTCAGGCGGGTGAAGAACACGTCGACGCCGTCCGGCTCGATCTGGCCCCGCACCTCCCCGTTCTGATGGTCCGGGGTGTGCACGTTCACGTACAGAAGCCCGCCATTCAGGGCATCGAGTTGCGCCTGATCGAGGGTGAAGTTGTCGATGGACCAGTGGGAGCCGTCGTCCGGGTCCTGGACCAGACCCACCACGATGGGGCCTTCAACACCGGCCACCGCATTGTGGATATGGGCTGCCACCGCATCGTCCAGACCGCTGGTGTGCAGATGGAGGATCACGGAGTTGTCCGGCTCCACCGTCAATGCCGCCATGGCCGTCGCTGGAGTGTCGAGCGCCGGAATCTCCTGCATCCCCGACAAACGCACGAACAGCACTCTAGCCTGGCCCGGGATCTGCGCCCTGAGCGCCCCCGCAGGGTTGGCGGAGGTGGTGGTTTCAAGGTAGAGGGCACCGGACTCCAGGGCGTCGAGCTGATCGTCGTCCAGCACCGCGCCGTCCGGAAACGACCAGGCCGTGGCCGAGTCCTGCTGCAGATCGATGACCACGTCCCCGGTGTCGCCCGCAAAGGCGCGGCGCAGGCTGACGCCGTCCGCCTGCAGTCCGCTGAGGGTGACGGTGCCGGACACGGAGCCGTCGTCCAGGTTCACCGTCATGGCGGCCGTGGCGCGACCCGTGTCGGCGCCGCCGCCGATCACCTCGTCCGGGTTCAGGGTCGCGTCGAAGTCGCTGGTATTGGCCGGCGGCGGGGTCGTGGGCGGTGGCGAGCCGCCGCCCTGGCCGCCGCCGTTGTTGCTGTCGCTGCAGGCATTCAACAGCCCCATGATCAGCACTGCGGCCGCGGCCGCCAATGACGGTCGTTCCATGTCTCGACTCTCCATTCGTAGGTGTTGCCGGACAGTGGGTACCCGTCGCCGCGCGAGAACGTTCACGCGGAAAAAAACATTTTTGCCGATGAACCTTTCGCCGAGCCCGGGGAACTTACTGTTACGGGTTCCATTGCGAGCATCATGAGTACGGGGGAACACGAGCTGCTGCAGCGCATTGCCCAGAGGGACCAGGCCGCCCTCGAGCGGCTGTATGTCAGCTACTACCCGCGCCTGGCCCGGTTCATCCTGAGGGTGACGCGGGACGTGGAGCTCGGCCGGGAGGTGATCAACGACGTCTTCCTGGTGGTCTGGCGTTCGGCTCACCGCTTCCGCGGTGATTCCAGTGTGTCGACGTGGATTTTCGGGATTGCCTACCGCCGGGCGCTGAAGAGCGCGCGGCGTGAGCGCGCGGGCGCCAGCTCCAGCGCCGACGCGGCACACGCCGACGTCGAGCTCCACACCGGAAGTCTCGACGTCGAATCCGGGCTCGCGCGACTCAGTCACGAGCAGCGGGCGACCGTGGAGCTCGCCTACTACTTCGGCTATTCGTATCGGGAGATCGCCGAGATCATGAGCTGCCCCGAGAACACCGTGAAGACACGCATGTTCCACGCCCGCCGCGCGTTAAAGAACCTCTTGGAAACCTGACGGAGGTGATGGTGACCCCCGACGACCACGAGCGGATCGAGCGGCTGATTCCCTGGTACGTGAACGGCACATTGAACGAAGCCGAAATGGACGCCGTGAACGAGCATCTGCAGGGTTGCGCGGCATGCACGGAGAATCTCGAGCGTGAGGTCTGCTACGCCCGCGATCTCGGCGCCGACCCGCCGGACCTCCAGCTCATGGGGTCGCCGCAACGCGGCTGGCAGACCTTGGTCGACCGGCTGCCGCGGCACCAGCGCCTCACCAGGCGCACCACCACCCTGCTGACCCTGGCGTCGGTGATCCTGGCAGTCGGAGCCGGCGCGCTGCTGCTGAATCAGCAGCTTCAGCGCCCCGTGTACCGGACGATGACGTCGTCGCCCCGCTACGACGGCCCCGTGGTGCAGGTCGTGTTCGAGCCCAGCACGCCCGAGCACGTCATCCGCGGCGTCGTGCTGGAATCGGGTGGGACGTTGGTGGCCGGTCCCACTGCTGCCGGCATCTATCGCATCGGGTTGCCGTCGGCCAGTGACGGCGCCGCCGTGGCCGAGCGCCTGCAGACCTTGCCGTCCGTCCGCTGGGCGTCGCTGGAGGAACCATGAAACGAGTCCTCGCCGTCACGCTGGCGTCGCTGGTCGTCTCCGCCTGTGCGGTAGAGCCCCGCGCGCTCGGCAGCTTCCCGCAGCGTGAGGTGCTGGTGGTTCTGAAGGACGACGGTGGGCAGCCACTGCCCGTTGGCTCCAAGCGCGGATACCGGGGTGACGCCGCCTGGCCGGTGTCCCTGCATACGCTCGCCCGGGCGCAGGGTGTGGCGCGGGATCATGGCCTCAGGCGCGTGGACGCGTGGCCGATCCCGCCCCTGGGGCTGTTCTGCGTCGTGCTCGAGCTGGCCGACGGACAGAACCGCCGGGAAGTGATCGAGCAGCTCAGCACCGACCCGCGGGTGTCGCAGGTTCAAGACGTCAACGAGTTCCACGCCATGCTGTCGAAGGCTTACAACGACCCGCTGGTCGACCTGCAGTACGGCAGCCATGAGCAGGAGCTCGAGTCAGTGCACGCCATCACCACCGGCACTGGCGTACGGATCGGCATCGTCGACAGCAACGTCGACGCCCAGCACGAAGACCTGCGCGGTCAGATCGCGGCGCAGTTCCCCTCCGCCAGGGAAGACGATCCGCAATCCTTGCGCCACGGCACCGCCGTGGCCGGCGTCATCGCCGCGGCCGGCGGTAACGGCGAAGGCGTGGTGGGTCTCGCGCCGGGGGCCACTGTCACCGTCTACGCCGGCTGCCGTGAAACGACCGGCGGGGCCGCTGGCTGCACGACGGTGTCGTTGGCCAAGGCCATCGGCCGGGCGACGGAAGACCACTCCGACGTCATCAATCTGAGCCTCGCCGGGCCCCCCGACTGGCTGCTCGAGCGGCTGCTCAGCTACGCCCATGCTCACGGTGCGGTGATCGTCGCGGCCTACAACGACGCCGCCGGCCAGAGCTTTCCCGCATCCCTCTCCTTCGTCCACTCAGCGCGGCCGGACGCCGGGCCGTGGTTCGCCAGCCAGGAGCAGTTCAGCACTCGGGCAGGCGGCGGCTATCAGGTGTTTTTCGGCAGCTCCATGTCCGCCGCCGGCGTCACGGGCGTCGCTGCGCTGCTCAGAACCCGCTGGTCCGAAGCCGAGACGGAATCCATTCTCGACACCCTGCTCACCTCTGGTTGCCGGGCGGCCGGCGCCAGCGACGCGCCGTTGCACCGCGTCGTGGCGCACGAGCCATGCGCGCGCTGACCGGCACTGCCTGGGTCTCGCTGGTGGCCGTCGCCGCCGTGGCGGCACAGCAGGCGCGCGCCGACGTCAATGCCCGACTGGCGCTCACGTCGGCGTATCTGCAACGGGGTCTCGTGCAGTCCCGCTCCGCGGTGAGCTGGCAGGGAGCCGTCGAGTATCGACAGCGCGGCTGGTTCGCCGGCGTGTGGGCGAGCGCCGCGAGCTTCGGCGGCTACGACGAGCGCGATGCCGAGATCGACTACTACGGCGGCTACGGACGGCGCCTGAATCCTGCCGTGGCGCTCGAAGCGAGCGCCATCCACTACACGTACCGGGGAGCGTCTCCCCGCGCCGACGACTGGAACGAGCTGCAGCTCAGCGCCTATCTGGCCGACCGCTGGACGGTGACCTGGGGCATCGCTCACAACTGGTGGTCCACGGCGCAAACCACCCAGTCCCTCGAGACCACCTACCGCTATCCGCTGCCGGCGAGACTCACCCTCGATGCCACCGTGGGATATCAGTTCACAAGGCGCGCTGCCGGCGTACGCTACGGATACGCCGAGGCGGGAATCGCGCGTCGGCTCGACGACGTGGTCTTTCGTCTCGGCTATGCGGCCGTGGATGCCGACGCAGCCGACCGCTTCCCCGGCTTCGCGGACAACCGCTGGGTCGCCTCGGTGACCTGGCAACCGTAGCCGGTCCGTCGTCCGAAACAGTCCGGCGCTGGCACCCGTCATCGGAACCGTACTACCATCCGGGGCTTTTATTTCCCTCCCCGGCCTGGCGATGCCCACCGAGAACCCGCGTAGCGACGGCGAATACCTCACCACTCTGGCCCGAGGGCTGCTGGTGCTCCGGTCATTCTCCAAGGAGCGGCCGGAGATGACCCTGAGCGAGGTGGCCGCGGCGACGCAGCTCAGCCCGGCCGTGGCCAGGCGCTGCCTCAACACCCTGGTGCACCTCGGCTACGTCGGCAAGCAGGGCAAGCGCTTCCTGCTGACCCCGGAGGTGATCGGTTTCGCGTCGGCGTTTCTCGAATCCATGAACGTGGAGCAGGTGGTCCGTCCCCATCTGCAGCTGGTGCGCGACCACACCGGCGACAGCTCGTCGCTGGCGGTGCTCTCCCACCGCGACGTGCTCTACCTGGTTCACGTGTCGACCAACCGGATGGTGCGGCTGCCGGCCGGTGTCGGCACGCGGTTCCCGGCCTATGCCACGTCCCTCGGACGTGTGCTGATGGCGATGCAGAGCGACGAGAGCCGGGAGCGCCTGCTCGGTGCCCTGGCGCCGGAGAAGCTCACCGACAAGACGGTGACCTCCGTGGCCGGGCTGCGGAAGATTCTCGAGCGGGTGCGGGCGCAGGGGTACGCGTCCATTCAGGACGAGCTCGACTACGGCATCGTCTCGGTGGCCGTCCCGGTGCGCGGCGACGACGGCACCGTCGTCGCCGCCATCAACTGCTCCACTGCCACGTCCCGAGTGGACGAGGCGCAGATGGTCGAGACGCGCCTGCCGCTGCTGCGCGCCGCCGCGCAGACCATCGAACGGGAGCTGCGCCGCTATCCGATGCTCCTGCACTCGATCACCGGCGCCGGCGTCTGAGCAGGCGTTTCGCACCGCCCGCATTGCACCGCGGCGCGCCGGGCTACGGCTCGTAGTCAACGGCCGTCTCGGCCGCCAGCCACATGGCGTGGGCGGCGGGACGCTGCATCTCTTCGAACAGATGTCCCACCAGGCCGGCACATCGCGCCGTCAACACGATGCCGCGCATCAGACCGGAGGGTATTCCGGCTTCCGCCATGGCGGCGCCCATGGCGGCGCTGATGTTGGTCACCAGCGGCTTGCCGAGCTCCGTGCGCAGCACGTCCTGCAGCAGGTACATGGCATCGATGTAATGGCCGGCGACGCCCGCCCCTTGAACGATCGCCAGCAGCCGTTCCACCCGCGGATCCACAGCCTGATGGATAGGATGGCCGAATCCCGGCACCGGCCGCTTGATGGCGCGATAGTGATTCAACTCCTCGACCGCCCTGGCGCGCCGCTGATCTTCCGGCGCCGCCACCAGACGCTCGAGCACGGCTCCACACTCGCTCGCCGTGCCGGCGTAGCGGTCGCCCACCCCCAGCAAACCCGCCACCACCGCGCCCTGAAAGGACTCCGGCGCGCCGTAGTGGGTGAGGCGAGTCACCACCGCCGAAGGCACGAGACCATGCTCCATGATGGTGACCATCACCGCATCGACCACCTGCACCTGCAGCGGCGTCGGCTCGACGCCCAGCGCCTGGAGCAGCAGCAGCTCGGTGAAGCTGTAGTGGCCCATGACGTCCGAGACCAGGTCCTTGCCGCGGATTCGGATGGTGTCCGCGTCGTAGCCGCAGATGCCGGTCTTCGCCCGCGTCTTCTGTTCGCTCATGGCCGTTCTCCGTTTTGCTGGCCGTGCCCTCTGGCGGCGCCAGCTTTTTTCGATTAGCGAAGTTGAATTCGTTTAGCGAAAAATTATACGATCTCTGTCAGCCTGTCCCAAGAACCGGCTCTACGGGGGGAGAACGAGCATGGTTTTTTCGACCCGGATCGTCGCCTGCACCATCGCGGCAGCCGTCACCGCGCCATTCACGACCGCGCCCGTGCTCGCACAGAGCAGCCAGGCGATCGAGGAAGTCGTCGTGACGGCCCGCAAACGGAACGAGTCTCTGGAAGACATTCCGGTGTCGGCGAAAGCCTTCACCGCGGACGAGATCCAATCCGCGGGAATCGAAACGCCCCAGGACTTCATCGACCTCACGCCGAACGTGACCCTGGTGCAGACCCAGAACCAGGGCAACGCGTTCATCACCATCCGCGGCATCTCTCAGGCTCGCAACAGCGAGATGTCGGCGGCCGTGCTGCTCGACGGGGTGCTGATGGCGAACCCCGCGCAGTTCAACCAGCAGCTTTTCGACATCGAGCAGATCGAGGTGCTGCGCGGCCCACAGGGCGCTCTCTACGGCCGCAACGCCATCGGCGGCGCGATCACGATCCGCACCAAGCAGCCCACCGACCACTACGAGGGTCACGTCGTCGTGGGCGGTGACTCCGGTCCGGGCTACTCCGTGAAAGGCGCCGTCAGCGGCCCCGTCGGCAGCTCCGAGACGCTGAAGTTTCGCGCCTCCGGCTCGTACGAGGACACCGACGGCTACATCGACAACGCCTATCTGAACAAGGAGGCGGACCCGTACAAGGATTTCTCGGGGCGGCTGCAACTGCTGTGGACGCCAACGGACCGTTTGTCGGCAGACGCACGCTTCTCATGGTCCAACGTCGACACCCAGGCGCTGTACTTCGTCATCGACGCGGAGGCCGACGACACGCGTCTGCCGGTACGGGTGAACAATCCCGGCAAGAACGAGCGGGACATGTACACGGCAAGCCTGAAGCTCGACTACGCGGCGGACGTCGGCACCTTCACGTCCATCACCGCCTACGACGATCTCGACGAGCTCTTGACCGGCGACAACTTCAACTTCGTGCCGCCGCAGGAGTCGCTCATCAACTTCTTTCCGATCGGCGCCATCATCCAGTCTCTCACCGGCGACGGCTTCGCCGATCTGAGCCAGACTCAATACCTGCAGACGGATTCCTGGAGCCAGGAGCTGCGCTTCACGTCACCGGCCGAGAACAGGCTGCGCTGGATCGTCGGCACCTACGCCATCTCCACGTACCGGTACATTTCCACCGGCAACCAGGTGGATCGGGGCAACGGCGTGTTCGACGTCAAGCACACCCCCCGGGTCTCGCTGTTCGTCGACCCGACGGACCCGAGCCCGCAGCTCAGCCTGCTGGTGGACTCCCAGGACAATTTCGCCTGGGCGGTGTTCGGCGAGATGGACTACGACCTGACCCCCAGGACCGAGCTGGCGTTCTCCCTGCGCTACGACGAGGACGAACGCAAGAACACCACCCTGACCCAGCCGCTGTACGACCCCACCGGGCTGAACCTCGTGCCGGGCACGGTCAGAAAGGAAACCTGGGACGCCTGGCAGCCGCAGGCGACCGTGACCTACCGGCCCCGCGACACCCTGACCGTCTACGGCAGCTACAGCCGGGGATTCCGCAGCGGCGGATTCAACCAGACCGGCGTCGGTCAGGCCGTACCCGAGCCGGGGGTGAACGACATCTTCGACGAGCAGATCGCCGACACCTACGAAGCGGGGGTCAAGGCGTCCCTGTGGCAGGGGCGAGCCAGCACGTCGCTCAGCGTCTACTACACCGATTTTCAGGGCGCGTATTTCTTCTTCTTCGACCCGGGCACCAGCACGCAGAATCTCGGCTCCATCGACAAGGTCGCCTACAGCGGGTTCGAGCTCGAGGGAACGGCGCTGCTGACCAATCAGTTGAGCGCGACGGTGGGGCTCGGCTACACCGACAGCGACATCAAGGATGCTGCCGATCCGGCGGACAAAGGCAACCAGGCACCGCTGGTGTCGGAGTACACCCTGAACGTCGGCCTGAACTACGAGCGCCCCCTGCACATTCTGGGCGGCGCCAGCGCCATCGCCCGCGTCGACTACCAGCGCATCGGCGACACCTGGTGGGACCAGCACAACATCAGCAAGCGCAGCCCCGTGGACATCGTCGACGTGCGCGTGGGCCTGGCGAGCGCCGACGACTGGTCGGTCACCTTGTGGGCGAAGAACGCCTTCGACGAGGACTACAATGCCGAGTTCTCCCCGGGGCCGGCGCCGGGCCTGAACTTCCTGTGGCCGGCGACGCCCAGACGCTGGGGCCTGGAGTTCTCCAAGCGGTTCTGATTCGCCGCGCTCTGCCGAGCGCGATCGCTCATGGAACGAGGAGGTCACTGTGACGATGCAATCACCGAGAGTGAAATCCAGACTGCACCATAACGCCTACGTCACCCGCGACATGGAAGCCGTGCGGCACTTCTACGAGGACGTGATCGGCTTTCCGCTCGTGGCCACCTGGTGCGAGCAGACCGAGCTGTTCGGCAAGGAACGCACGTACATGCACTGCTTCTTCGACATTGGCGAAGGCGAGTGCCTGGCGTTCTTTCAGTTCGCCGACCAGGACGACGCCCAGGAGTTCGGGCCGGAGCTGCCGCCCTCCGGGTTCCGGCACATTGCTCTGAAGGTGGATCAACCGGCCCAGGACGGCATCCGCGACCGGCTGGCCGAGGCGGGGTACGACGCGCCGCAGACGTACATCCTGAACCACGGCTACTGCTATTCGCTGTACGTGTTCGACCCGTCGGGTCTGCTGGTGGAGTTCACCGTCGACCATCCGGACATGGACCAGATCAACGGCGAGCGATTGCCGAAGGCCCACCAGGAGCTCGAGCAGTGGCTCGCCGGCGACCACACGCCGAACAACGAGGCATACCATCGCTAGCGCGGGGGCTGGGTTCATGAACTGGATAGTCCGGGTGCCGGACGACGGCCAGGCGGCTGGCTCATGATGTTCGACGAAGCGGCCGAAACCCGGCCTCTCGAGGCGCAGTTCCGCCTCGACCGGGAAAGCTACCGCCGTCAGATCGGCTATCTTTTCGCGCAGTCGGCGTTTTATCAGCGCAAGCTCCGGCAAGCTGGCTTCCACGACGCGGCGAAGGTCGGCGATTTGGAGGACATCGTCCGGCTGCCGTTCACCGAGAAGGACGAGCTGCGCGCGACCCAGGCCGAGGCGCCGCCGTTCGGCGAGCATCTGGCCGTGACGCCGCAGCAGCTCGTGCGGGTGTTCAGCACCAGCGGCACCACCGGCGTGCCCTGCTATCTGGGTCTGACCCGCAGCGACCTGGACGCCTACGCCACCAGCGTGGCCCGCGGCTACACCGCCGCCGGATTCTCGGCCGGCCAGCGCATCGCGGTCGGCTTCAACGCCGGACCCTTCGTGGCCGGCGCCGTGTATCACGGCTTCGACAAGATCGGCTGCACGGTGATTCCGGTCGGCACGGGCAACACCGAGCGACTGGTGTCGGCCATCCTCAACCTTCGCGCCACCGGGGTGAGCTGCACGCCGTCGTATGGCCTGTATCTCATCGACTGGTGCCTGGAGCACGGCATCGACACCCACGCCCTCGGCCTCACCCACATGATTACCGCGGGCGAGCCGGGTGGCGGCGATCCCCTGATCCGCAGCCGCATCGAAGCCGCCTTCGGCTGTCGGGTGCGCGAATCCATGGGCATCGGCGACATCTCCCTGTCGGCGTGGGCGGAGGACGAGGACGGCCGCGGCATGCACTTCATGGCCAGAGACTTCGTGCACGTGGAGCTCATCGATCCGGACAGTGGCGAGCCCATTGCCTGGACCGACGGCGCCGAAGGCGAGCTGGTGTACACGGCATTGCAGCGCGAGGCGATGCCGCTGCTGCGCTTTCGCAGCCGCGACCACGTGGTGGTCAACATGGAGCAGAACCCCACCGGACGCACCGGTCCGCGTGTCCGCTGCATCGGCCGTACCGACGATATGCTGATCGTGCGGGGGGTGAATCTGTTCCCATCGGCCATCCGCAGCCTGCTCGGAGACTTCGCACCCGACGTCGCGGGCCTGTTGCAGGTTCGCCCGAAGACGCGCGGCGTGCTGCAATCGCCGCCCCTGCCGGTGGTCGTGGAGCTGGGCAAGGAGGTCGCCGCGCCGCCGCCCGGGCTCGCCGACCGAATCAAACAGGAGATCCGTTCGCGCCTGCTGGTCACCACCGATATCCGGCTCGTGGCCTACGGCACCCTGCCCCGGGAAACCTACAAATCGAAGTTGATCGACTATTCGGAGGCGACGTAGAGGCAACCATGGCCGACAAACTACCGCTGTTCCCGACCACGATCGTCGGCAGCTATCCTCAGCCCGACTGGTTGATCGATCGCGACAAGCTCTCGGGGCGGTTTCCGCCGCGCACCCGCGCCCGGGAACTGTGGCGGATCGACGAGCAGTATCTGCGCGAGGCTCAGGACGACGCCACGCGGATCGCTATTCAGGATCAGGAGCGCGCGGGACTCGACATTGTCTCCGACGGCGAGATCCGCCGCGAAAGCTACTCCAATCACTTCGCCACCGCCCTGGACGGCATCGACCTCGACAGCCCCGGCCAGGCGCTGGACCGCAGCGGCCAGCCGGTGTTCGTGCCACGAATCGTCGGGCCCATCCGCCGGCGCCACCCGGTCGGCGTTGACGACGTGCGGTTCCTGCGCCGCAACAGCCAGCGCGCGATCAAGTTCACGGTGCCGGGCCCGTTCACCATGGCGCAGCAGGCCCAGAACGACTACTACCCGAGCGACCACGAGGCGGCGCTCGCCTACGCCGCTGCGGTCAACGAGGAAATTCGCGACCTGTTCGCCGCCGGCGCCGACGTGGTGCAGATCGACGAGCCTTACATGCAGGCACGCCCGGAGCGGGCGCGCGAGTACGGGCTGGAAGCCCTGAACCGTGCGCTGGACGGCATCGAGGGCACGACGTGCGTGCACATCTGCTTCGGCTACGCGGCGCTCATCCACGACCGGCCGCCCGGCTATTCCTTCCTGCCCGAGCTCTCTGGCGCCTGCTGCAATCAGGTCTCCATCGAGACCGCGCAATCGAAGCTCGACTGCGCGGTGCTGGAATCCCTCCCCGGCAAGACGATTCTGCTCGGCGTTCTCGACCTGTCCAGCAACGAGGTGGAATCCGTGGAGGTGATCAAGCAGCGGGTTCGCCACGCGCTCGCCCACGTCAACGCTGAACGGGTCATGCTGGCTCCGGACTGCGGGATGAAATACCTGACTCGGCAGGCGGCGTTCGAAAAGCTGTCCGCGATGGCGCGCGCCGCCGCCGAGCTGCGCGCCGAGTTTGCCGGTGCCGCCCCGGCGACGAGCACGCCGTCGTGAGCTCGGGCGCCCACCGCATTCGAACGACCCATACCGGCAGCCTGCCGCGCCCCGACGAGCTGATCCGCATCATGTGGGCCAAGGGTGACGGCATCCCCGTCGACGAAACCATCCTCGAGGAACGGGTGACGGCCGCCGTGCAGGAGGTGGTGGACAGACAGGTCGCCGCCGGGCTCAGCGTGGTCAACGACGGTGAGATGTCGAAACCCAGCTACGCCACCTACGTCAAAGACCGCCTGCACGGCTTCGGCGGCGACTCGGTGCAGGACTACTTTTTCGCGGACCTCGTCGACTTCCCCAGGAGCGCCGAGATGGTGGCGGCCAACCCGGGGCGACGGAAGCGTTCCGCGCCCGCCTGCAACGGCCCGATCTCGGTGAAAGACGCCTCTGCGGCGGCGCGCGACATGCAGAATCTGGTGGCGGCGGCCGCGCACGCGGGGGTGACCGACACCTTCTCGAGCGCGGCCTCTCCCGGCGTGGTCACCATCTTCTTCGGCAACCAGTACTACGCCACCGACGAGGAATATCTGTTCGCGGTGGCCGAGGCCATGCGCCACGAGTACGAAGCCATCGCCGCGGCCGGGGCCGCGGTGCAGCTCGACTGTCCCGATCTGGCCATGGGCCGGCACTCGGCCTACGCCGAGCTCGACACGGCCGGCTACCGCAGACGGGTGGCCATGAACATCGAGGCGCTGAATCACGCGGTGCGCAACGTACCGGCGGAGCAGCTGCGCATGCACGTGTGCTGGGGCAACTATCCGGGCCCCCACCACTGCGACGTGGCGCTGGCCGAGATCATCGATCTGGTGTGGAAAGCCAAGCCCCGGACCATCCTCTTCGAAGCCGCGAACCCGCGCCACGCCCACGAATGGACGCTGTTCGAGACAGTACGGGTGCCGGAGGACAAGATCCTCTGTCCGGGGATGATCGAGCCGCAATCGAATTTCATCGAGCACCCCGAGCTGGTCGCCCAACGCATCGAGCGCTACGCGAAGCTGGTGGGGCGCGACCGCATCATGGCCGGGGTGGACTGCGGCTTCAGCGTGCACGTCGGCATTCAGGGCATCGACCCGGACGTCGCTTGGAGCAAGCTGGCTGCGCTCGCCGAAGGCGCGGCGATCGCAACCGATCGGCTCTGGGGCTGAAGGCCTCGCGAAGATCCATGACGCGTCCGTGATTGCGTAGGTCCCGCGGCTCGAGGGACGTCAGGGGCTTTTGCCGACCACCGCCAGGTTCTTCTGGTGCTGGGCTCGATCGAGCGTGAAGCGCAGCAGGATGAACGCGCAAAGGGCAATCGATACCACGAGGATGGACAGGTACGTGAGAGCCAGGTGGTGGCGCGTCGGGGGGAGGAGCAGAAAGGGGGGGGAAGTTGGAGGTTGGGAGGAGAGGTGGGGGAGGGCCGTTCGACTGCACGTCCTCGACCACGTCGGCGAGCATGGACGCGATCAGCGACGACAGCATCACCCAGCAAACGACATGATCGTGCGGAACGGCCGGTTGCCGAACACGTCTCGCACCGTGGCGAGCACGCTGGACAGATTCAGAGAGTCGTTGCTCCGTCGCTGGCGCAGCGTGGGTATGTGCCGGTGGGTGCCGACCGCCGAGGCGAGAATCGCGACGAAGATGAGGCCGGCGCCCAGATAACTCGCCAGCTGGTAACCGGCCTGGTTCAACGCCCCGTTGGGCTGTACCGGCGTCGGCTGCAGGAAGAACCGGTACATCAGAATGGTGAAGGCTACCCCGGCCACCCAGGACGCCGATATTCGCGCCGACATCAACGACGTGCGCCGATCGTAGTCGCGGGTCAACTCCGGCACCATGGCGTTCGAAGGGATGTCGAAGCAGGCCAGTGCCGTTCGCAGACCGATGAGCATGATCGTCAGATAGAGAAGCCCGACGTGATCGGACGTCAGCGCCCAGGCCGGCGGGTTCCACAGCAGCCAGTACGTGATCGGCAGCGGAATCAGGGAGACGTAGACGTACGGGTGGCGACGGCCGAGCGACGTGCGCGTCCGGTCCGACAGCATGCCGACCACGGGATCGATGATCGCGTCGAAGATCAGCGCAACGGCGAGCGCTGCGCTCACCAGGTACGCCGGCAGGCCGAGTACCTGATTGTAGTAGATCAGCATGAAGTAGGTGACGGCGTTGCCGACGACGCCCAGGGCCACGCCGCCGGCCCCGAAGTACAGGAGGGTCGAACGATCGTTCTCCAGCATCGGCGGCTCCCCAGGTGATGTCTGACTGATCCCGGGCCGCGTATCCCGCGCGCCTATGGGCCACCGGGTCGAGTGACGTCCTTCGACGGCGGCGGGTGCACGGAGAAGCACGCCAGCACGGCGCCGGCCGCGACGAGCACCACGGCGGCGCCGAGGAACGTCGGCTCGTAATGGCCGGTGATCTGCCGCATCACGCCCGCCGTGGGCGCGGCAGCCGCGAGCAGCGGCAGCGCAATGACGCCCTGCACGCCCATGATCCGGCCGACCAACGGGGCACCGAAGCGCAGCCCCGCCAGCAGCGGCAGAAAGGGCCCCGCCCCGCCCGTGCCGAGCCCCATGCCTGCAGCGGCGATCATCGCCACCCAGAACCCCGGCCAGATGGCGAGCGATCCGTTGGAGATGGCGAACACTACGAGCAGGGCGAGCAGCACCCGCTTCGGCGGGAAGCGATCGGCGAAAAAGCCGGCGCCGAGGGTGCCGACGAACCCGAACACGGCCGCGACGGAGAGCGCCAGGGCGGCTCGTGGGGCGGCCACGCCCTGCTCGACCAGGAGCGGGACGAGATACAGGCCGAGGCCGATGGGCACGGCGAAAATCAGCGATATACCCACCGACAGGAGCCAGAAGTCGCGCGTGGCCAGCCAGCCTGGCGCGGGATCGTCGGCGCCGGGGGCAACCGGACCCACAACCACACTCGGCGCGGGCAATCCGTCGGGCCTCTGTCCCACGGCTTCCGGACGGGGGATCAGCCCGAAGAACAGTGCCGGCAGCGCGATGACGGCTGCGGCCGTGCCGATACCTGCCAGCGCCGTGCGCCATCCGTAGCTGTCGATAAGCCAGGCGGAGAGCGGCGGCAAGCCGAAGCCGGCCACCGCCGCGCCGGCCGCCACCACGGCGATGGCGGTGCCGCGGTGCAGGGCGAACCAGTGCATGGCCGTGACGTTCGCAGGAATGGGCCCGAACATGGCGAGTCCGAGGGACGCGAGGGCCATGCCGGCGGCGAGCTGCCAGGGCGCCTCCGCGTTGGCGATGACCAGGACCCCGGCCAGCATGACGAGCACGCCGACCTGCATCATCAGGCGGACGATCCCCCGGTCGACGTACCGTCCGAGCAGCGGGCCGACCCCGGTGAACGTCGCCACGAAGATGGACATGCCGCTGCCGACGGCGGCGGCGCTCAGGTGGAACGCGTCCATGAGTGAATTCACGAACGGCCCGTAGATCTGCAGCAGGCCCACCCCGCAGCCCTGGGCCACGGAGAGAACGGCGATGACGCGCCAGCCGCTGAAAGGCGCGCGCTCGGGGCCCGCGTTCATGAGCAAAGACTCATGCGACGGCAACGCCGATGTACTCCTCCATGCCCGCGAACTCGAGCGCGCTCTTCTTGGCCGCCTCGATGTCGTACTGGCCGCGCGAGACCACGCGCTGGGCGTGCAGTCCGCCGCCGGACAAGAGCAGCGCGATCTCCTGCCAGCTACCGTTCGCGCCGGCGGTGGCATCGTAGATCGCGTGGAACAGCTTGGTACGGTACAACCCGTCCACCGACTGCTTCGTGCCCATGTACTTGCGCACGAAGTGTCCTACCTCGGGGTGCTCCAGGTCGCCGATGCCCGGCGCGGTCTGGATGGAACCGCCGCAGATGTCGTGCAGGTCGCGCACCATGTTGTAGTAGTTGTCGGCGCCGTGATACTTGCCGGCGTTGGTGTACAGCTCGTTGGGAAAGGCCGAGCCGTCCGACGAGAAGTGGCAGTGCTCGATGGCAGCCTCGAGGCTGGAGCGGATCAGGGTCGCATTGATGATCATGCGCGAGATCTTCTCCTTCACGTGCTCGATGCGGTGCACGCCGTTCGCTTCCGCGATGAGCTGCGCAAAGCCGCAGAATCGGTCATACGCCACCGCCATGGCCGACAGGCCGCCGATGCGCTCCCACAGCCCGAGCGAGTGTGCAAACACCGCCGCGAAGTCGGGCTCGCCGTCCATGAGCACGCGCTCGCTCGGCACGAACACGTTGTCGAAGATCACGAACGAATCCGGTGTGTGCTTGCTGCGCGAGATCGGAAAGCGGCGCGGATCCTTGTGGCGGACCGCATAATCGACGTCGACGAACTTCACCCCCTCGGCGTTGCACGGCACCATGCAGGCGATGGAGTAGTCCTCTTCGCCCGGCTTCATGCGCTTGGTCGGAATGGTCATCAGCTCGTGGCCGAGCGAAGCCGCCGTGATGTGCAGCTTCGCGCCACGGATTACCACGCCGTCGGAGCGGCGTTCCACGACGCGCACGTATGCGTCCGGGTCCTCCTGACGCGCCGGGGGCTGCGAGCGGTCGCCCTTGGCGTCGGTGATGCACTGGGTGATGCGGATGTCGCGCCGCTGAGCCTCCTTCACGTAGGCGCGGATGCGCTCGGCATTCTCCGGCAGACGGTCTTCGATGCGTCCTGCCGCGGTAAGCAAGGTCATCATCGATGCGCTGGTCACGCCGAGCAGGATATCCGTCGCGTCGTGCTTCATGGCATGGGCGCGCAGATCTTCCTTGGATTGAATAGTGCGGATGGTCGCCCGAACCGCCCCGGGCGTCGGATCGTAGCCGCGGTCGTAGAGGGAAGCCGCCAAGTCTACCGGCGCTTTGTATATGGGGTGGTTCGGCATGTCCATCACCCGCTCGCCTTCGAGCACGACGACGCGGCCGTCGTTGAGGGATGCCTTGTACTCTTCGCCAGTCATCATCGTGATTGCTTCCTTTGCAGGGTTGTGAACAGCCTTTGCCGGGTCGTGAACAGCGTCACCGCTTCGGTTCCATCAGCTCGAGGCGGTTGCCGAAAGGATCCTCGGCGTAGATGCGATCGTAGCCTTCGAGCGGCTCGTCGTCCGCGAGCACGTAGCCGGCCGCCGCGATGGCCGCCTTGAGCGCCGGGAGATCTTCCACCAGAAGGGCCGGATGGGCCTTCTTCGCCGGATGAAAATCCTGCTCGACGCCGAGATGGATCTTCACCGCGCTGTTCTCGAACCAGCAGCCGCCGCGCCTGGCCAGATGTGGCGGTTTGGGCGTTTCGGGAATGCCGAGAACCCGGTGATAGAAGGCGCGCGCCTCATCCTCCCGCCCCGGCGGCATCGCCAGCTGAACGTGATCGAGCGCACGAACTTGCATTCGGACTCCGCAGTTGCCCTCCGGGAGGAAGCCTATCACCTATGCCACGGAAGGGAATGGAGTGCCGCCTACCTACATCGCAGGCCGCTGAAGGGGTCTTCGGGCTAATTGGTGCTGTACCACGTGCCGCGCCCCTTGCCGTGGCGCTCGAGGTGCCGGGCATCGGTGAGGGCGGCTAGGTGGCCCTTGATCGTGTTGCGGTTTGCGCCGGTCAGCTTCGTAGCTTTGGCGACCGTGGTCCGCCTCCATTTGTCCATCCAATTCCATCCAGTGAGACCACAATCTCAGCTAGTGCTGGCCGACCGGCACCTCAGCCGCATCCAACGACCGCAGAATCCGCTCGACGGTTTCCTCGACGGTGAGGGTCGAATTGTCCAACCACAGCCCGAGCCGCGGCGTCTCTGCCCGAAACACCTGCTCGAGCTGTTCTACGGTGAACCCGTGGTAGCCCTTTTTGGCCCTTGCCGCTTCTCGTCGGCGTACCGCGTCCGCATTGGGACAAAGGACCACCAGGTACAAACCTGTGTGGCGATAGTTGGCGATGAAATCGGCAAGCGCCCGGCCGATGATCACGTCCTGGTGCACGACGGTGAACCCGCTGGCGAGGTAGGCGCGGGCAGCGGCCGCGGCCGCCGCATAACGCATCTCGAGCTGCGCCAACGCCTCCGCCGGCGCCTCCGCGGTGATCTCGATCCGCCCGCTGACGATCATGCGGCGAAACGCATCGCCTCGCAGGTGCACGCTCTTGGGGAATCGGCGGGCGAGCGCCTCGGCAACCGTCGACTTGCCCGCGGCCATCACGCCAGTGATCACGATGGGCTTGGTCGGCTTCACCGGCACGATGGTCAAGCGGCGTGCTTCCGTCGCCGCAGTTCCAGCAACGTCACGTACGGCCGCACCACCAGACCCCCGAAGCGGGTCCCGGCGAGCTCCGCCAGCATGTCGAGCAGCGTTTCTCGACGCCGCTCCGGCAGGGCGATCCACGGCGAGAAGGTGGCGAACAGCGCGCGTAGCTGCCGCGGATCGTGACGGCCCTGCCATCGAATCTCGTGGCGCTCAGCCGACGACGGCAGATCGGCGCCTTCGTAGGTGGCGCTGACGACCCTGAGGCGTCGCCCCCCGCAATGCTTGCGGAGCTCGCGCAGCAGCTCCGCACCGGGCTCCACCGTCGTAACCTGTGCCCCCGAGTCCAGCAAGGGGCGCGTTGCCTGGCCGGTACCGGCGCCCACCTCCAGCACCGCGCAACCGGGACCGAGTCCGCAACGGCTGGCGAGCAGTGCATAGAGCTCTACCGGATACCCCGGCCGCCCGAGACGGTATGCCGTGGCCGCCCGTTCGAACGTGGTGCGCATCGTTTCCCGGTCGCCGGGTGCGTTCACCGATCGTCTGCCGTTGCGTCGGGACGGTGACGATCTTGCAACCATCGGCAAAACGCAAGGAGCGGAGCACTGCGCCCCGGAGGCCACGATCAGCGGCGCCAGCGGCCCACCAGAAACCAGCCGCGGGCGTCGCCAACGCCGAACGCGCCGCCCGCCTCCTGCCCCGCTGAACGCGGGCCGCGGGGCTGCTAGACTCTGCTCCCGCAGTGAAGGATCTGGCATGACGAGAAAGACGGCGCTCATCACCGGCATCACCGGCCAGGACGGCTCCTACCTGGCGGAGCTATTGCTCGAGAAGGGGTACGAGGTGCACGGCATCAAACGCCGCAGCTCGCTGTTCAACACCGAGCGCATCGATCACATCTATCAGGATCCGCATACCCCGAACCCCAATCTCGCGCTTCACTACGGCGATCTCACCGACAGCTCCAATCTCGTGCGCATCATGAACGAGGTAAAGCCGGACGAAGTGTACAACCTCGGCGCCCAGTCGCACGTGGCGGTATCCTTCGAATCCCCCGAGTACACGGCCGACGTCGACGCCATCGGCGCGCTGCGCCTGCTCGAGGCGATCCGGTTTCTCGGGCTGGAGAAGAAGACCCGCTACTACCAGGCCTCCACCTCCGAGCTCTTCGGCCTGGTGCAGGAGACCCCACAGCGGGAGACGACACCATTCCATCCGCGCTCGCCTTACGCGGTGGCGAAGCTGTACGCCTACTGGATCACCGTCAACTACCGCGAGGCCTACGGCATGTACGCCTGTAACGGCGTGCTGTTCAATCACGAGTCGCCGCGCCGCGGCGAGACATTCGTCACCCGCAAGACGACCCGCGGTCTCGCCAACATCGCTCTCGGCCTCGAGTCCTGCCTGTTCCTCGGCAATCTGGGGTCGCGCCGCGACTGGGGACACACCCGCGACTACGTGCGCATGCAGTGGATGATGCTGCAGCAGCAGACAGCGGAGGACTTCGTCATCGCTACCGGCCGGCAGATCTCCGTGCGTCAGTTCGTCGAGATGGCCGCCCGCTGCGCCGGCATCGAGCTGTCCTTCAGCGGCGACGGCATCGACGAGGTGGCAACCGTCACGGCGGCGGATCCGTCCCGCGCGCCCGCGGTGAAGCAAGGTGACGTGATCGTCCGGGTCGATCCCCGTTACTTCCGCCCGGCGGAAGTGGAGACCCTGCTGGGAGACCCGGGCCGGGCCAAGCGCGAGCTCGGCTGGGCGCCGGAGATAACGGTGGAAGCGATGTGTGAAGAGATGATGGAGTGCGACCTCGCGAAGGCGCGCCAGTACGCGCTGCTGAAGAAGCACGGCCACGCCGTCATCCTGCCAACGGAGCGCTGAAGGTGAGCGGTGTGCGCATTTTCGTGGCGGGACATCGCGGCATGGTGGGATCCGCCATCGTCCGGCAGCTCGAGGCGGACGCGGCCGATGCCGTGCTGGTTACCCGCTCGCGGCAGGATCTCGACCTCACCGATCAGCGCGCGGTGGACACCTTCTTCGCCGCCGAGCGCATCGACCAGGTCTATCTGGCGGCCGCCAAGGTGGGCGGCATCGTCGCCAACGACAGCTATCCCGCCGAGTTCATCCGCGACAATCTGGTGATCCAGAGCATCGTCATCGACTCCGCCTACCGGCACGGCGTGCCGAAGCTCCTGTTTCTCGGCTCGTCCTGCATCTATCCCAAGCTCGCCGCGCAGCCCATGCGTGAGGACGCCCTGCTCACCGGCCCCCTCGAGCCCACGAACGAGCCGTACGCCATCGCCAAGATCGCCGGCATCAAGATGTGCGAGTCTTACAACCGTCAGTACGGCACCGACTACCGCAGCATCATGCCGACGAACCTCTACGGCCAGAACGACAACTTCCACCCGCAGAACAGTCACGTCATTCCCGGCCTGATCGACCGATTCCATCAGGCCAGGGTGAACGGCGCGCAATCCGTCACCGTCTGGGGCTCCGGCCGCCCCCGCCGCGAATTCCTGCACGTGGACGACATGGCGGCCGCGTCGGTGCACGTCATGAACCTCCCCGACGACGCGTATCGGGCGCACACGCAACCCATGCTGTCGCACATCAACGTCGGCACCGGCGAGGACGTGGAGATCCGTGAGCTGGCGGAAATCGTCGCCCGGGTCGTGGGCTTCCAGGGCGACACCGTCTTCGACACCTCCAAGCCCGACGGCACGCCGCGCAAGCTGCTCGACGTCGGCCGCCTGCACGCCACCGGTTGGCGCGCGCGCATCGGCCTCGAAGAAGGCCTCTCCCGCACCTACCAATGGTATCTGGCGAACCCGCACCGCGACGGGCACTGAAGTCGATCGCGCGGATGCGCTCCGGGCGCGACAGATTTTCCGGCGATGCCCCCTCTCGTCAGGAGGTCACCGGAATATGGAAGAGGCGATGAGAGCAGGTATCTGGTATCTGGCCGGTTTCCTGGCGTTCGCCACCGCGCATGCCGCCACCGATCAGGCTCGAGGGGTCTGGTACGTGCTGCCGAGCTACCACCAGGCCGGGGTCGAGAAGTCCGACATGACCTACCGGCAGGGGACGACACGGCTGAAGTTCAATGCGACGTTCGGTGACGACACCGGACCAGGCATCGCGGTGGGCTACGCCTTCGAGGCGCCGTACCGGGTCGATGTCGAGTACCAGCGCCAGACCAACGATGTGAAGGTGCCGGCCGGCAACATGTTCAAGGGCTCGAGGCTGAAGTCGACCATGGTGGCGGTGGACCTCTGGCGAGACTTCGCCCCCTGGCACGGCCTGCGGCCGTACGTCGGAGTCGGCGCCGGCGGCGGCAAGCTCGAGCTCGAGAGTCTCGATACGAACGCCTACATCGGGCGCCTCGGCGCCGGCGCGAACTGGTATTTTCGCCGCAACATGGCGGTCGACATCGGCTATCGCTACCAGTTCGCCCCGTCGCGCCAGGACCTGTCGGGGAGTTCCCAGAAGCTCACGACCGACTTTTCGGGGCAGTCGCTGCAGATCGGCTTTCGGTACGATTTCTAGGGCATCGGAAACAATCGCGACCGGGAGGCCGCTCCCACAGGGGCGGGCCAGCGGGGGTCCTGCTCGAGCAGATCGACGAGGGGGGCGGCGTATTGCGGTTCCGTGGCCAGAGAGACGTGCTGCATCGGCAGCCAGTGCAGGGGCCAGCCGGTGTGGCGCTGCACCGCCTCCAGCTCGCGGTTGTTCCACAACCCCTCGTCGGTGGCGGCGACCATGCGAACGGGGTACGGCGCCAGGCGCCGCCAGTCGTAGCGGTGCAGGTAGCCCTGCAGCCTCAGCCAGATGAGCATCCGGGCATAGCTCATCCACGACACCGAGGCGGCCTCCGCCGCGAACCGCGGCAAGTGGTGATCGCCCTGCCCGGCGAATTGCGTATGATCGCGGCGCGCCGGCTCGCCGCCGCCGGCGTACCCCCCCTGGCGGCCTACCCGGCGCAGAAAACGGGCAACGGCCAGCGCCGTGGACGGCAGGGTCCGGAATGACTTGCGCGTCCCCGTCCACACCGGCGTCACCGCGAACAGCACCGGGGCCGTGGCTTCGCTCGTCAACGCCAGCAGCTCGAGGGCGACGCAGGCGCCGAACGACTGCGCCAGCAGCACGTCCGGCGCGAGCCCGAGGCGCCGGCAGGCCGCGAGCAGATCACGGGCCATGGGTCTCGGCGCGAGCTGCCAACGACCGGTACGGCCGGACAGGCCGTGACCGGAGAGATCGAGGCAGAGCGCAGACACGCCCCGCGCCTGGATCTCGGGCGCGACGAAGCCCCAGACGTTGGCATCCACCCCCAATCCGTGAATGCACAGGCACAGGGGTGCTCGGGCCGCAGTGGAACGGGCCGGATACAGCAAGCCGCGCAGGCACAACCCGCCGGGAGCCTCGACGGCAACCTCCTCCACCGTCACCCGGCGGCGCCCTCGGCTGAGCGGCGAATGATCGCCACGTAAGCGTCGCGCAGTCCGTCCGAACCGAACCGCTGGTACGCCGACTGGTGCCGGGCCGTCCGCTTCTCGGAACAGTCACCTTCTGTCAGCACGCGGCGGATCAAGTCCGTTAGTGCGCCGGCAGCCGTGAAGTCGGCGAAGTAACCGTATTCGCCCAGCACGTAGCGGCTGATGCCGTAGTCGTGAGCCAGACAGGCAAGTCCCTGGGACATCGCTTCCACCATGACCCGGCCGAAGCCTTCCCGGGTGGAAGCGAGCACCAGCAGATCGGCCGCTCGATAGTAATCGACGATCGCTTCCGCCGCGACGGAGTCGATCCGGTACCCTTCCGCGCCGAGCAGCGCGTCGGCGAGCGCGGCGACTTGCGGGGTCTCCGCGTCCGCCTCGCCGAGGATCAGCAGAAACGGCTGTGACTCGTCCAGGGCAGCCACCTCCCGGATCAGATAGTCGAGGCGCTTGTGGCTGACGTTCACGGCGCTCACCGACAGCACCATCGGCCGATCCTCGGGGAGACCCAGTCGGCGGCGCAGCGTGGCCTGCTCGTCGGGTGTCGGCGGCGTGAACTCCGGCGGAATGGCGAACGCCTCCGGCAGGAGGCTTTGCTGAGTCGTCGGCGACCCTGCCGCGAGCGCCCGCTCCAGATAAACGGACGTTACCTGCTGGACATGATCGAACCGGCGATATGGCGGCGGGTACGGGCCGCCGTTGCGGAACAGCAGCTTGTAGCGGGCGCCGGTGAGGCGCCGCCACCGCGCCAGAAAAACGCCCAGGTCCTTGTCGCTGAAGTAGATCACGTGGGGCCTGCCGATCACCAGGTGCGGCAGCAGACTGACAAAAAAGGTGAGCTGCTCCACGTAGTAACCACGGCCGAGCAGCGGATTGCCCAGAGAGAACCGTTCGCCGATGGCGTTGGCGAGCCGGGAGCGCCGGGGCAGGTTCCACAGCGCTCGTTCCGTGCGGGTGGATGCGCCGCCGCCTTTGAACAGACGGAGGTCCAGACCCGGCTCCCCCAGCAGCGCATCGTGAATTTGACGAAACGCCGCCTCGTAACCGCGCCGGGTGCGGCCCAGGCCGGAGCAGACGATGAACGTCCTGATGGCCCCGTCGCCGCCGTCGTTGCTCATGCGCTGGCCCGGCGGTAGAAGCGAAACGTGTGGGCCCGCACGCCCGGCGTCCTGAACGGATGGCTTCTGCCGAACAGCCGCAGGTAGCCGGCATATCCGACGACGCGCGTACCGATGCGCAAGCTCGCCCGCAGCGACGCCCGATTTCCGACGTCGATGAAGCCGACACCGTGCTCACAGCCGCGGTCCCGGCAGACGTGATCGCCGTACAGGGTGAGCACGCCGTTCAGCCGTCGGCCGCGGAAGTCCGGCCGGGTGAAGGATTTGTACGTGTACCAGTAGGGGTGATCGACTCGAACCCACAGCCCGTCGCCATGGGGTGCGGTGCTGAAGGAGCGCCACACGTACGCCACGATGTCATTACCGTGGAACGCAGCGACGCAGACGTCGCCCCGCGCCAGCGCCGCGTCAACGAAATCCACGCGGAGATCGCCGAACCCCTGGGCGGCCGCCCGCAGGAGATCTTCCCTCGTCGCTGCGCGGATAGAGACCCCCTCCGGCGCGTGGACATCGCCTTCGTCGGGATCGCGGACCAGCACCCGGCAGAGCCGCAGTCGTGTGCGCAGCAGCTTCACCATGTTCGGTCGTAACGGGCGGCGACCCAGGTGCCGAGCCCGGCCTTCTTGAGGGCGCGGTAGGCCTTGCGCAGCCAGGGCCTGCGACAGCGGCTGATGACGTATCGGAAGCGCCAGCGCTGATAGTCCGCGAAGATCTGCGCGGCCCGCGGCGCGAGCCCCTCCCTCGCCAGCCGTTCGATCACCGCATCCAGCGTGCGCTCGTTGTGGCGATGGCACTCGTCCAGCAGCGACCGCTCCCACACCCGGTCATCGCCCAGGTGAAACGTCAGCCGGTCGCGGTCGAAATTCCGGAACGCCTTCGCCTGCTGAATCATGTTGACCGCGAGCGTTACCCCGACCGGTTGCAGGCCGATGCACGTGTCCCCCAGCAGGTACCGGGGATACTGCGACCGGGGAAAGACGAAGCAGCTGAAGCCGAAGTGGGGCTTTCCCTCCTGCGCGTAGATGTGGTCCAGGTCATCGGGTGAGGTGAATTCCGTGCCGAGGGTGCGCCGGCCGATCAGAAAGGCATCCGCCCCCTGGCTGATGCGCTCGGCGACCTGCAGGTAGAAGTCCGGCCACAGTCCGATATCGATGTTGCTGTAGATCAGAAAGTCTGCGTCGGCGGCGGCGAACAGCCGATCCAGAATGTCGCGCAGCAGCGGCAGCTTCCGACCACCCACCGGCCCGACCACATCGAGCACCGAGCGCTCGAGCACGGGCGTGGTGATGAAATCCTGCGGCACCGCGTCGCGATCCTCCGGATACACGGCAGCATACTGAGCCACGGCCAGCCCCGCCGAGGATGCCCGTTGCCGGGCCACCTGCATGGACCGCAGGGTGACCGGCTGGGCGTAGCTCAGGTCCGATTGCGGATCGGTCACCACGAGCGGGTTCACGATGTGGGCGAGCTTCAGCATGCGGCGTCGATCGTCGGCAGGCACGCCTTGCGGCAAAGCCAGATTGTGAGACAGCCGTGAGATCCCAGGCTCGCCAAGTTGTCGCGGGGATGTAACGGGGGTAACGGGGATGCCGCTCCGACATTGGCATCGCCGAGCGCAGGTGGGAAACTGCGCCGAGCCGACCCACCGGGGTGACCGCCAATGCGCATTCCGTCGACACCAGCGGGCGAACAGCTCGGCTGGTATCTCGCCACCATGGGCTCAAACATGCAGGACCTGACCGTGGAAGAGGCGAACCGCCATTTCACGAGGCCCATGGAGGAGACCGATGAGCAGTTGCGGGCGAACTGGCGTGCATGGTCCGAGCGGCTGGGGCAGCGGGTGGTTACGGGGGTGGAGGTCAGCGAGCCGTTCCAGATCGTCGTCGCGGTCGCGACGGACAACGACACCCGATACCGCCTCACCCTGAGTGTGGAGTCTGCGGCAGCCCACAGAATCACCGATCTCGACTGGCAGCGCCTGTACGACTCCTCGATCGTAATACGCGAGGCAACGGCGGAGGACGGTCCGGCGCTTGCGGAGATCGAACGACGGGCGCCCATCAGGTTGGGCGAGCGGCGGATGACGTTCGATCGAAGTGCCGATTATTTCGCGGCGGCCCGACTCATGGAGGACGCGACTGTCGTCGTGGCGGAGGTCGACGGAGACCCGGGCGCAGTCGAGTGGGCGGCACGGCACCACGCGCGAATCGGAGGGGCGAAATATCGTCTGGTGAACTACATCCATCTGCGAGTCGCGGCCGAGCACCAGGGCAAGGGCCTGTGGGGTGCGCTTGCTCGCAAGCTGAGCGAGAAGTACGCGCCGCAGAGCAGCACGGACGAGGGCTACCAGTGTGCGGCTCGCGACAACGCGTCGATTCAGAAGGCTTTCGCCGGCGCTCCGCGATGGCGCTTCGGGCCGGTGCGGGCGCTGCTTTCCGCAGAACGGCAAGCCGGTCCACGGGTCGGCCGTGAGGCCACCGCGGACGATGCGGAACGGATTGCGGAGCTCCTGAACGTCGCTCACGGCCAGGAGGAGATGTACTTCCCGTACACGGCCGATTCACTGCGCGACCGCCTGGAGCGGGCGCCCGAGCTGTACTCTTGGAACCGCGTGTGGCTCACCGACCGGGCGGTGGTGGGCGTCTGGCCGGCCGGTACGCAGATCAAGGTGATCACCGAGATGAACGGCCAGGTCACCGAGACCCGCCGCCGGCTCGTGCTGGACTACGGTTTCGTTCCAGGCGCCGAGGCTGAGCTCGAAGGGCTGCTCAGAGCATGGTGCGGATGGCTGGCCGGGCACGGCCACACGCACCTGTCGATCTTCACCTCCGAGCCCTCGCGGGGATTTTCCGTCATCCGCGGAATGGCGGACGACCTCGAGCGGTTCGATCTCTGGACGCCGCCGATCCGCGAGCCCGAAGGCGCCGCACGGCACGGGGTTCTGGTCGACCAGATTTATTTCTGAGTCGCGCCGCTCAGCACACACGAAACACCCCCTCGGCGGATCGCGTACGTACCCACGGCATCCCGCACCTCCGCGGAGGGCTTGGGCCGTTTCACCAGAGCTGCAAGCCACCCCTCCGCGGAGGTGTCCTCCAGGTTGACGGGGTCCGGCCGAGCGTCCTCGGCATCATAGCCGCAACGCGGGATGACCCGGCCATCTCCCCGCTGGAAGTAGACCTGGCCCTCGGCATCGCGACGGATGCAGTATCCGCCCTCATGTACCAGCCGATGGTGATGGCCGCACAGAAGCACGAGGTTGTCGAGGCTGGTCTCGCCGCCCGCGCTCCAGTGGTGGATATGATGGGCGTCGATGAAGCGGGTGTTGTGACAGCCCGGGAACGAACAACCGCGATCACGCGACCACAGCGCCCGGCGGATCGCCGGCGGGACGCTGCGCCGCTTACGCCCGATGTTGAGGGGCTCGCCGGTTCCGTTTTCGATCACCGTTACCAGACTGCCGTCGCAGGTGAGGCGCTTCACCGTCTCGATGGGCAGATCTGACCGGCCGGCCCCTCCGCTGAGCGCCGTCTCGTCGACGTGCACCACTACCTGGTAATGATCGGCGCTCGACGATGGCGCCCCATCGCTTGACGCCGCGCCGTCCAGATAGGCTCGGGCTACCGCGACGAGCGCATCCGCCTGCTGCGTGTGCCAGCTCACTTCCTCGAACTCCGGGCCATTTGCCGCCTGGCCCGCTTCGATGGCGCGGTCGATCGCCTGAGTAACGATCTCGCCGACTTCGAACGGCACCTCCATCGTCAGGGTCATGGTGCCGCGCTCGGCGTTGGGCCAGGCAGACAGCGTGCGCCGGGCCCAGGTCCGGCGCGCTTGCTCGGTCGACTCTGTGCGGACGTTGCGCATCTGCCGGCAACGTTCCTCCACCTGAGTCGCAGTGGCGGTGAGTGCGTAAGCGAGCAGCACGTCTTCGCTGTGCTCATCCGCGGCCCGGGTGAGAGCGCGCACCTTCGAGTAAGACAGGTGCCCCTCGGCGAAACTTCTCGAGATCTGCGGCAGCCGCCGCAGCGCCTGGGCCGTACGCACCTTCTCGCGTGCCGCCGAGAGCGTGATGCCGCACCGCCAGGCGAGCCATTCGGAGCAGTTGCGCAAGCCCCACTTCGCCCAGCCGAAACGGTCGTCGAACTCGCGGATCATCACCAGCAGGCGATAGTGAGCGACGTTGACGTCACGGCTCAACCGGCAGATTGCCGCGTCGAGGTCTTCGATGGAAGTACGGACAGGGGCGGGGATCGACGAGTCGTTGGCAGTCATGAATGCGTCCCGTTCATTGACCTGGTAGTACTGTAATTATATACAGTACTACGCGTCAACGCATCACTACCTTCTCTCAAGGACCTGTACGTCGACGCAGTGCTGTCGCCGAACTGGATGTCAGCGGGCGCGCAGCCCGGCCGCGCGGTAAACGGCATCGATGACTCGCATCTGCTTGACGGCGTCCTCGGCATCCGTGGGCAGACACGAGGTCGGCGGCGAACGACGACTCGCACATGGAGCCCACGGTCGTCGCCGTGGCGCCGCCGGCGAGTCGATACTCCGCCTCGAGCCGCAGATCCACGTCCGGATTGCCGAGCCGGGCACGAGCGGCCGTCACCTCGGGCTCCTCACCACTGATGTGGCGGAGCCAGGAAATGGGATAGCAGCCCATGTCCATGGTGGCCCCGCCTCCGGTCGCGTAGTGCATACGGATGTCCCCGGCGGCCGGACTCGGCACCAGAAACCGGCCCTCGACGTGCACCAGCTCGCGCCCCTTGATCGTGTATTCGCGGTGAAGGCTGATGGGTAGCGGGTTGTAGATGGCGTCGAGCGTCGGATCGTCGATCAGCGCATCGTAGCTGTCGTGCACATTGGTGAGGCCATGCTGCGCGGCGAAAGCACGGGCACGCACCGGATCGCGCGCGGCGATGGCGACGACCTCCACCTCCGGGTTCTCCGCCGCCGGGGCGATGAGGGCCGCGGGCGTGATCGCCGCGGCGCCCAGGGTGCCGATGCGAATCGCCTCAGCCATACGTTCCTCCCTCGCGCAACGGCTCGTTCAGCAGCGCCGCGCAGGCGTGCACTGCGCGGATCGCCGGCGCGTCGTGACCGGTCAACGCCGCCAGCTCCAACACGGCGGACATCAGCGCGTCCAGCTCCATGGCGCGTCCGGCCTCCAGATCCTGCAGCATCGAGGTCCTGTGGGCACCCACCGCGCGCGCACCTTCAATGCGCTTTTCGATCGGGTGGCGGAACGTCACGCCGAGCGCCTCGGCGATCGCCCTGGCCTCCTCCATCATCGTGGCGACGAGGGCGCGCGTCGGCGGGAAGGTGCAGATGTCCACCATGGTCGCGCGGGTGAGCGCACTCACCGGATTGATCGACAGCGCGCCCCAGGCCTTCAGCCACAGCTCGGAGCGTATGTCGGCGAGGATCCGGCTGCGAAATCCTGCGTCCTCGAGCATGCCGGCAATGGCGGCGGTTCGCGGACGCTCTATCGCCGTCGATTTCACCGACGGGAAACCGATCACCCTCCACGTGCACGACGGTGCCATCGCGACGAAGCTCGGCCGCGGGATAAGCCACACAACCGACGATGGCTTCTGCAGGCACGTGGGTGTGCAGGCAGCCGTCCGGGTCGACGCTGTACAACCGGGTGTCTCGAGCCGCGTGCGCGAGACCATAGCAGTACCACCAGGGAATGCCGTTCTGCAGGGTCATGACGACCGTATCGGCCGCGAGCAGGTGGTGCACGTGGGGCGCAACGCGGTCCAACTGGTGCGCCTTGGTCGCGAGAATGACCACGTCCTGAGGACCAGGCCGGGAGAAGTCGTCGGTGATGCGCGCCGGCCGAGCCACGGACATCGAACCGTCCAGATCCTGCACGGCGATGCCGCGGAGACGATCGAGCTCCGCGACGCGGCCGGGGCGGTCGATCACGCTGAGCTCGTGGCTGCTGCGGGCCAGGCCGTGTCCGAGCAGCGAGCCGATTGCGCCGGCGCCGACGATTGTGACTCGCACGATGATTCCTGAGGATGGCTCGCGACATTGTAGACCGGCGCGGCGCCCGGTGGTCTCGATCGGCGTAAGGCCTACCGCACTGACATGTAACTGACAAACGCCTGTCACGAGCGCCGACGCATGCGAGTAGGGTACGTACTGGCTGAATCGAAGGCAGGTCCTCCGGGTGCTTGACAACATGCGGCTCGAGTGGCGCGAATTGGACGACGTGAGTCGGGAAGATCTTGCGCACTGGCGCGCGCTCGGGCGTTCCGCGTGCGCACCCAACCCGTATCTCATGCCCGAATTCCTCGTGCCGGCCGCCCGCTACCTGGACCCGCAAGCGCCGCCCCGACTGGCCATGCTCTGGCAGGGGCCTCGCCTGGTCGCGCTCGGCGCCTTTCGGCGGGAATCGCGCAGCGTGCGCTTTCCATTCCCGTCGCTGATCGCGTTCCGCTCGTACCACAGCTTCCAATCGGGCGTTCTGCTCCATGAGGCGCTCCGCCAGGAAGCGGCGCTCCGCCTTCTGGAGTCGCTGCTGGATTCCGGCTGCCGCCGCGTCCACTTCGCGGAACTGCGCGCCGATACGGCCGCGTACCGGGCGCTGGCAAGCGCCGCGCGGCAGCTCGGCTTGCGTTGGTTCGGCAGCAAAGCCTACTGGCGTGCCGGCCTGGATCTGACCCGCCCGCGGGACTGGGAGTCGCACGTCTCGAAATCACGACACAAGCGTATGCACGCCAGTTTGCGCCGATTGCAGCGCGTTGGCGCGGTGAATTTTCGCGTGTTGACGGGCGACGCGGTTGATCGCCGGGCGATCGACGACTTCCTGCGGCTGGAAGGGGCGGGTTGGAAAGCAGCGACGTCGCTGCAGTCGCGAGCCGACAGCGAGCGGTTCTTCCGCGAGCTGTGCACGGCGGCCCGCGGCGAGCTGGTGTTCTGCGAGCTACTGGTGGACGGGACGGTGATCGCGTCGACTACCAACTTCGTGATCGGCACCCACGGATTCGCTTTCAAAACCGGTCACGATCCAGAGTTCGGTCGCTACAGCCCAGGCCTCCTCGTGGAGTACGAGACGCTGCGTCACCTGGATGCGTGGCCAGCAGGCGTCACGGATATCGAAAGCGGCGCTCAAGCAGGATCCTTCATCGACGACTTCTGGCCGGCGCGCGTACCTATCGTGACCGGGGCCCTGGTGTCGGGACGAATGGCTTGCGCCTTCACCGCCGCCAGGCACGCCCACCGGCGGTCACGGTCGGGCTCGCCGCCGCAGACGATGTGCGAGCCAGTCGGCCCGTTTGATTCGCCAGGTGCCGTCGCGGAGCGTGACGCTGACTCCGCGGAAGTGCCGGGGATCCGGCACCGGCCGGCCTAGCCCCGACAGCAGCACCAGCTCGCCACCGATCCGCACCTGGGTGAACCCGAAGCTGCGAATGCGTTGCAACAGATCGGCCGCCGCGACCTCGCCAGGCGCCTCGACGCACTGCAGCCGCTGGATCTCGCGGCTGTCGTTGTACCGTTCCGGATGCTGCTGCGGTGTTCCCGGGTCGGCATTGCGCAGCGCGCGCAACAGCTCGTCCAGCGCCTCGACAGCGGCGTCGGTCTTGCGCCACTCCACGTCGAACACACTGCTGTGCGGAAACACAGGCACCTTGCCCGACACGAGGACGTTGCCCAGGTCCAGCGCCGCATTGACACGGTGAAAGGTGAAACCGCTCTGCGCCTCGTCCCGATAGATCGACCATGGAGTGGCCTTGAGTCCCCGGTAGTCGGGAAACAGGCCGTTGTGGTAGTTGACCACCTGAGAAAACGCGGACCGAAAACGCGCTTTGAAACGGCTCAGCCAGAAGATGCTGAGGGCAACGTCGGCCCGGGCGTGCTCCGAGAGGTGGTCCAGGAACTCCGCCGAGTTGGCATCGGAGGCGACAAAGACCTGAAAACCGTAGCGCTCGCTCAAGGCCTGCAGGTTCATCGGCGCCGGAGGACGATGGCGCAACGCGCCGTCGCCGTAGTAGATGGCACGGGCCAGGCCCAGCATCCGCTGCCGATAGTGCCGGCGCAGAGCGCGCCGCCAGTGATGCGGCCGCGGAATGCACACGGCGACGATCCGTTGTTCGGCCGAATCCTCGAGCCGCGCGGCCAGCGCCTCGAGCAGGCGTTGCGGCACCCAATGGTGCCAGTCGCAGAACAACGCGAGACGCTGCATACGCGTGCCTTACCAATGCCTATCGACGTCGATGCTATTTCTGCTAGCGTAGCGCTTCAACTTGCCACGGATCCGCGCCATGAACCTCGGCGGGTCGTTTCGCTACGGCCTGATGACACAGAGCGTCGTCTCACGCCTCGCACGCCGCGGTCTGGTGATCAATCCCTACTACCTGTTTCGTGAAGGTGTTCCGCGCGTGGCGCCGCCCCACCCCGGGGAATCCTTCGTGAGCGAGGTTCTGCGGCCGGAAGATCTGCTGGAAGCGGCGGCCTGCGCGCCGTATTCGCGCAACGCGGAGAGATTCGAGGATCGTCTGGGTCGCGGCCATGTATGCGTCGTGGTCCGCGATCGCGGCACGATCGCCGGCTATACCTGGGCCGACCTGGAGGAAATCAACGACTCGGCGTGCGACTTCCCGCTCCAGTCGGGTGACGCCTATCTTTACGATGCTTACATCGCGCCGGAGTATCGAGGCCGCGCCCTGGCGCCATTCATGCGCATGCGCTGCTACGAGCACCTGAGCGGCCGCGGCGTGCAGCGCTTCTTCAGCATTTCCGACTACTTCAATACGCCCGCCATCCGCTTCAAGGAGAAACTGGACGCCCGGCGCATCCGTCTGTATCTGCAGATCCAGGTCGCGGGCCGGGAGCTCGGCCAGTGGCTGGTCAAGGAGTACGAGCCGCCGTAGAGTCGCGACACCAATCCCGATCGACAAAAAGCTCGAACCAGGTTTCCAGCGCAAGACAGCGGAATAGCAAAGAAGCGGCGCCTTTGTTACCCGCGTTGAAGTCCACCAGACACTGCGCGAGGCCGTCGCTGTCGAAGATCCCGCGTTCGCGAAGGCGGCTCGACGTCAGTCGGGGCCGAATCTCTCGCTCAAAGATCGTTTCCATCCACCCTCTCAGCGGGGTATCGAACCCGACCTTATCCGGGCGCTTGAGAATTTCCGGGGGCAGCTTCTCGGCAAAGGCTTTGCGCAGAATGTGTTTGGTATCGCCACCTCGGATCTTTGCATCGAATGGCAGCCCGAACACGAACTCGACCAGCCTGTGATCGAGGAACGGCAGGCGCGACTCGACCGAGTGAGCCATGCTGATGGCATCGCCAAAATGCAGGAGATGAGGAAGGATCAATTGCGCGTGATCCCGGTAAAGGCTATGGGTCAAAGGGTCCGGGAACTGATGGCTTGGGCCGGTTGCTGGCGCTTCGATAGATTCGCCAGCTGCGGCGACATCTCGAGAGACGATGCTCAGCCCGGGGTTTGGCTGTGGCGTGCGGATTCCCCGCGTGCTCAGAGCCGATCGGAGAGTCGGCGGACTGAGTTCGACATAGGCGCTGAAAATCAGCGGCAGTTTTCGGTGGAGGTTACGCAGAGACAGCCTTTTGATCTCACTTCGAATGTATGACCAGCAGTAGCGTTCGGGATAGCCAGCCAGCATCTCGTCCGCGCCCTGCCCTTCGAAGACGATACGTGCCCGGCCTGCGGCGGCCTCGAGGAGCTGCCATCGCGCCAGCACCTGCCCCAGCGATGGCGGCGCGTCCATGTGCCAAGTGACGGACGAAAGATCTTCCACCAGCTGTGACGGGTCGAACTCCACGCAATTGAGCCGTATGCCGCTGCGTTTCGCGACGAGTTCGGCATAGCGACGCTCATCGCCCGTGAATCCGGAAAACGTGGCAGTAAACGCTTCGAACTCAACGTCACCTTGCCGCGGCAAATGTACAGCAATGGAGGAGGAGTCCAAGCCACCGCTCAAGAGCAGCGCGCAGGGAACATCCGAGCGCAGGCGAAGCCGCATGGCGTCGGCGAAAAGCTCACGAAACGACTGCTCGGGGTGGTCGAAGTCATACGCGGCGGATCGCTCGGTATAGGACCAGTACGGCGATTCACGCCGCCCCTTCCGATCGATGACCAGGTTGTGCCCCGGCGGCAACTGCTCGATCCCTTTCAGCGCCGTCTCGCAGCCGTTCACGGGCATGCCGGAGCCGAGGAACCGGTGCACGAAGGAAAGATTCGCCACCGCCGGCACGTCACCACCGGCAAGAATGGCCTTCGCTTCGGACGCGAAATAGAACGCATCATTGTGCCAGGCGACAACGAGGGGCTTGATGCCGAACCGGTCACGCGAGCAGACGAGCTGCTGTCGACGCCGATCCCAGATGACATAGGCCCACATCCCGTTGAAGCGGCGAGCGCAGGCTTCGCCCCACTCCTCGTAGGCGTGGACGATGACTTCCGTGTCGGTTTGCGAGCGGAAAACGTGACCACGCCCGATCAATTCGGCACGCAGCTCAACGTAGTTGTGGATGGCTCCATTGAACACGACGAACAGGTCGCCAGATTCGTTGGCAATCGGCTGTCGCCCAGCCGTTGACAGGTCGATGATGGCAAGCCGACTGCTCGCCATGAGAACGTCTGGAAGGAAGTCTGCAACGACTTCTTTGCCGGCATGGGTGAGGCCGCGCGCCACGTCGGCCAGCAGATAGCCAACGTCGTCCGGCCCACGATGAGACAAGCTGGCAACCATCCGCTCGAGCCGCTCGCCGTCCGCCGGATTTGGCCCGGTGAATCGCCATAGTCCGGCAATACCACACATCAGCCGGCCGCCGTCAGCTAACGGTCGAGCGGTGAGCGCGCCTCGTCCGCCAGCGCGTCGAGCGCCTCGCCGAGCTTCATGACCTCCTGCGCTTTGCCGCCGAGGCGCCGCACCGCCACGGTGCGCTCCTCCGCCTCGCGCTTGCCGACCACCAGCATCACCGGGACCTTGGTCACGCTGTGCTCGCGCACCTTGTACGAGATCTTCTCGTTGCGCAGATCCGCGTCGGCGCGGAGGCCGCGGGCGCGCGCGGCGGCCAGCACCTCGAGCGCATAGTCGTCAGCGTCGTCGGTGATGGTCGCCACCACGAGCTGCTCCGGCGCGAGCCAGAGCGGGAAGTGCCCGGCGTAGTGCTCGATGAGGATGCCGCAGAACCGCTCCAGCGAGCCGAACAGCGCGCGGTGAATCATCACCGGATGCTTGCGCTCGCCGTCCGAATCCACATAGGTGGCGCCGAGGCGCTCCGGAAGGTTCAGATCCACCTGCACCGTGCCGCACTGCCAGTCGCGGCCGATGGCATCGCGCAGCACGAACTCGAGCTTGGGCCCGTAGAAGGCGCCTTCGCCGGGGTTCAGGGTCCACTCCACCTGCAGCTGATCCAGCGCCGTCTTGAGCGCCGTCTCGGCGTGATCCCAGATCTCGTCGGAGCCGACGCGCCGTTCCGGACGGTCGGAGAACTTGACGCTCACGAAATCGAAGCCGAAGTCCTGGTAGATCTGATAGATCAGCCGCGATGCCTTCACGCACTCCTCGCTGATCTGCTCCTCGGTGCAGAAGATGTGGGCGTCGTCCTGAACAAACGCGCGCACCCGCATGAGCCCGTGCAGGGCGCCCGACGGCTCGTAGCGGTGCACCTTGCCGAACTCGGCCAGGTAGTACGGCAGGTCCCGGTAGCTCTTGATCCCCTGGCGGAAGATCTGCACGTGGCCGGGACAGTTCATGGGCTTCAGCGCGAACACCCGCTCGTCCGGGGTCTGGGTGAGGTACATGTTCTCGCCGAACTTCTCCACGTGGCCGGACTTCACCCACAGCGAGCGGTCGAGAACCTCCGGCGTGTTCACCTCCTGGTAGCCGGCCCGCTTCTGCTTCTCGCGCATGTAGTCGATCATGGTCTGGAACAGGGTCCAGCCCTTCGGGTGCCAGAACACGGCGCCCGGCCCCTCTTCCTGCTGATGGTACAGGTCCATCTCCCGGCCGAGGCGCCGATGATCGCGCTTCTCCGCCTCTTCGAGACGGTGCAGGTGGTCCTTCAGATCCTTGTCGTTGGCCCAGGCGGTGCCGTAGATGCGCTGGAGCATCTCGTTGTCGGAGTCGCCGCGCCAGTAGGCGCCCGCCACGCTCATGAGCTTAAAGGCGGTGCCGAGCCTGCCGGTGGACGGCAGGTGAGGACCGCGGCAGAGATCGACGAACTCGCCCTGCCGATACAGGCCCACCGCTTCGTCGGCCGGAATGCTGGCGATGATCTCGGACTTGTAGGCTTCGCCGAGACTCTCGAAGAACTTCACCGCCTCGTCCCGATCCCACACCTCGCGGCGGATCGGCTCGTCACGCTTCACGATCTCGCGCATGCGCGCCTCGATCTTCTCGAGATCTTCGGGCGTGAAGGGCTCCTCGCGGGCGAAGTCGTAGTAAAAGCCGTTGGCGATGGTGGGGCCGATGGTGACCTGGGTTTCGGGATACAGCTCTTTGACGGCCTCGGCCATCACGTGGGCGGCATCGTGGCGCAGCAGCTCCACGCCGGCCTCGGAGTCCCGGGTGACGATCTCCACGGTGGCGTCCTGCTCGATCGGCAGATAGATGTCCGTCAGCTTGCCGTCGACCCGCACGGCGACGGCCGCCTTGGCCAGCGACTTCGAGATCGATGCAGCCAGATCTTCCCCGCTCACCGGGGACTCGAACCGGCGCACCGACCCGTCTGGCAGCGTGATGTTCACCATGGAAGCGTTCCGTTGGTCCAGAGAGCCGCGCATTTTGCCATCTATACCTGCCGGCATCCATGAGCCCGCGGACGGTCGATCGCCGCCACATGCGAACGGTTCTCGTAGTAGGATGGCGTCGACCGATGCGGGCGGGGGCCAATGACCAGCGAACTGATCGAAGCCTATCCGGAGCTGACCGCCGTCGCGGTGCTGCTGCTCGGCTTCCTGCTCGGCAAGCTGGCCGAGACCGCAGTCCGGCAGATCCTCATGCTGGCCGACCGCCTGGCGGCCCGCTACGGCACCAGGCAGCAGGCGCTGTTCTCGCCGCTGTTCCAGCGCATGTTCGGCCTGTTCACCTACGGCACGGTGCTGGTCATCGCGGTCATCGTCGCGGTGCGGCTCCTGAAGATCCAACAGCTCTCCGTCTGGCTCGACGCCATGCTGGCGTATGCCCCGCGCTTCGCCGTGGGCGTGTTCATCATCGGCATCGGCAACGTGGTGGGCGCGCTGCTGCGGAACCTGGCGGCCGGGCTGACCCGCGACGGCGACGTCAGCGCTCTCGGGCCGCGGCTGATCCAGGTGAGCGTGGTGGTGGTCGCGGTGATCACCGGCCTCGATCAGATGGGCATCGACATCTCCTTCGTCACCCGCCTCGCGCTCGTGCTGCTGGCCGCGCTCACCGGCGGGCTGTCCCTCGCTTTCGCCCTCGGCGCCCGTCAGTACGTGGAGAATCTCATGGCCCAACCGGAGCTCGCCCGCTACGCCACCGGCGAGCGGCTGCGCATCGACGATGACGAGGGCGTGGTGGTGGAGATCTACCGCACCGGCCTCACCATGGCGACGGACGAGGGGCTGCTGACCGTCCCGGCGTCGCGGCTCGCCGGCGGGCGCGTCCTCAGAATCACCGGCGAGCCGGTTCAAGGCCATGCTGGCCGCCGACGGACGCGAAGCAGCGCCGCCAAGGCAACGCCGGCCTCCGCGGACGCCTCCGCGGACAGCGACGCCTCCGCTGGCGCGGACGCCTCAACCGGCACGGACGCCTCCGCTGGCGCGGAGGATTGAGCGGTGAACGAGCCGAATCCGCTGCGCGTCGCCTTCGCCCGCAATCATCCGGCCGAGCTCGCTGCTTTCCTCGCGCAGGGCTCGCACGACGAGCTGCTGCAGGCGCTGCACGGGCTGCCTGCAGACGTCGGCGCCGGTGTCATCGCCCGGCTGCCTCACGGCCTGGCGGTGAAGCTGCTCGCGTCCCAGAGCGACGAGACCGTCTCCGCCTGGCTCGGCCGCGCCAGCCTGGACGACGCGCTGACCCTGGTGCTGCATCTGCACGGAGAGCCGGCGCGCCGGCATCCTCGCCAGCGTGCCGATCCGACACATGCGCCGCACCCTGGAGCGGCTGGTGGTGTATCCCCGGAGGACGGTGGGGGCGCTGGTGGATCCCACGGTGACCCGGCTGCAGTCCGCGACCAAGCTCTCCCGCGCCATCGAGATGCTGCGCGCCGGCGATCAGGACGAGCTGGAGTGGATCTGGATCGTCGACGACGAGAGCCGCTACGTGGGGCTGCTGGACATCGGCAAGGCGCTGCTCAGCCGGTCCGAGCAGTCGCGGGTGGAGGAGCTGACCGTGCCGCTCGAGCCGCTGCGCGCGGAAACCTCGCTGGTCGCCGCCCGGGACATCGGCGAGTGGGTGAGGCATCCCGAGCTGCCCGTAGTCGATCACAAGAACCATCTGCTGGGTGCGCTGTCGCGACAGCGGCTGATCGAGGCCCTCGAGCACGAAGGGCCCAGCAACCACGGCCTGCTGGACGGGCTGGGCTCGCTGACGGAAGCCTACTTCCGGGTCATGGGCGCGTGCCTGGGCGGCCTGCTGGGGCAGGGAAGCCGGCGATGACCGCAGCGGCCATCGAGAACGAGTACGTCCGGCGCTATCCCGCGGAGGCCGGGGAGACGCTGGATGCGCTGGCGACCCAGACCCTCGTCCCGGCCGCCGGCCATCTCGAGCCCGAGGCGCTGGCCGTCGCCATGGAATACCTGAGTCCGCTCAAGGCTCAGGCGCTGTTTGCCGGTCTCGCGCGCCCGACCCAGCTCGGAATCCTCGATCGGGCGGCGCCCCGCCTCGCCATCACCCTGCTCGGCGAGCTGCCGGGCGACGAGCTCGACGGCCTGCTGGCGGAGCTTCGGCCCGCCATCCGCGACGACCTGAAGCGGCTGCTGGCGTTTCCGGAGAACACCGCCGGGCGGCTGATGGAGCGCTCGTTCGTCGGCGCCCGCGCCGGCATGACGGTGCGGGACGCGCTGCGCCGCCTCCAGGAGTCGTCCATCCGGCGGGCACGGTCGCTGTTCGTGGTGACGCCCGACCAGCGCCTTGCCGGCCGGGTGGACGTGCAGGACCTGGCACTCGCGCCTGCCGACGCGCCGCTGCGCGACTACATGCAGCCGGTGGAAGACTACGTGACCGCCATGGCTCCCCGCGAAGAGGTGGTGGACCTGCTGGATCGCTCGCGGCTGGACTCGGTGCCGGTGGTGGACGCCGACGGCAAGCTCATGGGCGTGGTGCGTTACCGGAGCCTGTTCCGCGTCATCGAGGACGTGGCCACCGCGGACCTGCAGAAAATGGTGGGCGTGAGTGCCGACGAGCGAGCGCTCTCGGGCGCGGGCTTCTCGATCCGCCGGCGGCTGCCGTGGCTGCACATCAACCTGCTGACGGCGTTCCTGGCCGCTTCCGTGGTCAGCCTGTTCCAGGATCTCATCGCCCAGTTCACCGCCCTCGCCGTGCTGATGCCGGTGGTGGCCGGCCAGTCGGGCAACGCCGGCTCCCAGGCGCTGGCGGTGACCATTCGTGGCCTGGCGCTCAAGGAGATCGGCATCCGCGAGTGGCGCAAGGTGCTGAACAAGGAGATCCTGGTCGGCATCACTGACGGCTTCGCTCTGGCGCTCACCTGCAGCCTGGGCGTCTGGGTATGGAGCCGAAGCCTCGGGCTCGCGCTGGTGATCGCCGTGGCCATGGTGCTGTCCATGATTGCGGCCGGGATCGCCGGCGCCCTGGTGCCCATCCTGCTCACCCGCGTCGGCCAGGATCCGGCCACGGCGTCCTCCATCATTCTCACCACGGTCACGGACGTGTCCGGCTTCTTCTCGTTCCTCGGCACCGCCACCCTGCTGGCGTTCATGCTGCCGACCTGACGGTCGCCGGGGACCGAGCGGGTCAGGACACCACCAGACTGATGGCCGCGACGGCAAGGCCTGTGACGAACAGCAGCACCGTGTAGATGGTGCCGATGAGAGCGAATTTCAGCACCGTCACCGGCCAGCTCTGAGCGTAGACGCGGCGCTGCATCAGCAGCAGATACACGGGCATCCAAAGCTGCGACGCATTCACGGCGAGACCCACCGGCATCGCCAGCCACGTCACCCCGTGCACCGCCCGCTCGAGCCCGCCCAGCAACACGCTCACCATCAGCGCGAGGGCGAGAAAGCTGTGACTGTGCAGCGCGACCACCAGATGCGCCGTGTAGAGCCAGCGTTTGCCCAGGTAGAACACCGTGAGCAGCAACGCGAAGATCGGCACCAGCACGAACAGCGCCGCCGGCAACCGGCCGAGGATGGAGTCCACCAGCCATCCGGGCTCTTGGACGCCGCGGCGGATATTTTTGTCTGCGCGCACGAGCCAGGCGTTGATCCGGCCGTTGACACTGTCCGGAAGCCAGTCGATCCGCAGCGGATGCGCTTGCGGGTCCCAGTGCTGGCCGTCGATCACCACACCGGTAACGGCTTGCGCGGGCGGCGGTGGGCGGCCTTCCGCCCTCGCCTTGGCCGCTGCTTCGAGCCACTGGCTCCGCGCATCGGCCGCCTTGCGAATTACCAGCTGCTTCGCCGCCGCCGTCCCCTGCGCGTCCCCGGGGCTCTGGCGCTCCTCGTTCAGCCGGGCGAGGGCCTCCGTCTTCAGGCGCTCGACATCTTCCACCGAGTCCGCCTGCTCGATGGCCAGAACGGCGGCGGGACCGCCGGTGACGATCGGGTCCACCACCAGCTGAACCACCAGCAGTGACACCACCGTGATCACGAAGAACAACCGGAACGGCAGCACGAAGCGAATGCGCTTGCCGGCCAGAAACTGCCGGGTGATCCGTCCGGGGCTGAAGTAGAGGGGAATGAGCGAACGCCACAGCCGCGAGTCGTACTCCAGCACAACGTCCAGCAGGTCGTGCACGAAAGAGCGCAGATGACGCACCATGCCCTTCACCGGCTGTCCGCAGGCGTGGCAGTACGGGCCCTTCAGCTCGGCGCCGCAGTTCAGACAATGGCTGGGAGCTTCCGGGCTCGAGGCGCTTCGGCTTGCTTCGGGAGGCTCGGCTCGGCCCAACCCGGCCGACCCCGTCACCGGTCGAGGGCGGCGTCCCACTCCGCGACCCGGTTCGCCTGCGCGTCGAGCAACGCCTGCACGTCGCCGGACAAGCGGATGGCGAGGATGGTGTCACCCTGGCCGATGCTGTTGACCACATCCTGGCCGCCATCGCTCTGCACCTGTCCGAAGATGCTGTGGGCGTCGTCGAGCCACGGCGTCGGCACGTGGGTGATGAAAAACTGCGAGCCGTTGGTGCCCGGCCCCGCGTTGGCCATGGACAGCCGCCCCGGCCGGTCGTGACGGAGCGACGGGTCGAACTCGTCTTCGAACTGGTAGCCGGGCCCGCCGCTGCCGGTGCCTCGCGGGCAGCCGCCCTGAATCATGAAGTCGCCGATCACCCGGTGGAACGTGAGACCGTCGTAATAGCCGCGCTGCGCCAGATTGACGAAGTTGGCGACGGTCACCGGCGCCTGATCCGGGAACAGCTCCACGGGGATGTTGCCCTTGCTGGTTTCGATCACGGCTTCGATGGTGCTCACTACTGTCCGTCCTCCGTCTGAATGTCCCCTGGGGGACGATGGGCCGCCGATTGTCGCACCCCGGTCCGCGTCACGCACCCGGTGCAACCGGCCCGCCGGGCGCCCTGCACCATCAGCACAGCTTTGCCCCCAGCGGCACCGCGGCATCCGGCACGCACAGCGCCACTCGGCCGTCGGCATCGTGAAAGCCGGTCACCAGACACTCGGACATCACCGGACCGATCTGCTTACGCGGGAAGTTCACCACCCCCACCACCAGCCGGCCCACCAGCTCGGCGGGCTGATAGAGCTCGGTGATCTGGGCGCTGGACTTGCGCACGCCGATCTCGTCGCCGAAATCCACTCGCAGCAGGTACGCCGGCTTGCGGGCCTCCGGGAACGGCTCGGCGCTGACGACCCGGCCGACCCGCAGCTCCACCCTGGCAAAGTCGTCCCAGGTAATCGGTTCCATCGTTTCAATCGTTTCCGTTGCCGCGCAGATCCGGCGCGTTGTGCGAGTGCATGGCGGCGCCGCCCTGCACCGACTGCTTGAGCGCCTCGGCGGCCCGTTCGTTCTCCATGATCTTGGACATCACCGCCTGTCCGGCGCGCTCGAAGACGTCACGATGCTCGATCACGTGGGTCTGCGACTTGCGGTAAGCATCGAGCATGCCGTTGACCTCGGGAATCACGTAGCGGGCCACCAGCTCCCAGCTGCGGAACGTGTCCTCACGGTTGGCCCAGTCGTGGGCGAAGCCGATGACCGTGCCGAAGCCGCCGGTGAGTTCCAGCATCTGCCGGATCGCCGCGACCAGGTCGTCGGGGGTGCCGATGACGCTGGCACCGCCGGCATCCGACATCTGCTCCGCGGCCTCGTCGGGGCTGGCGAACGGCTCGGCGCCGGGACGCATCAACGTTCCCACCGTGTACTCGTTGTGCCAGCGGTACAGGCCGTGCTTGGCCTGCTCGCGCGCCTGCGTCCGCGACTCGGCGATGTGCCAGCTCATCACCACCCGCCAGCCGCTGCGGTCCACCGTCTGACCGTGCCTGGCCGCCGACTCCTCGGCGAAGCTCCACTGGGTCGGCAACGCCTGCAGGCCGGCGGTCGACATGGAACCGATGGACAGCACCCCGCAACCGTACTTGCCGGCCAAGGTCATGCCCGACGGGCTGACCATGGACGCCACCGCCATGGGCACGTCCTCCTGCACGGGCAAGAGCTGCAGGGCGGCGTCGCGCAGGGTGAACCAGTCGCACTCGTAGGAGAATCGTTCCTCGCCCCGAAGCAGCCGCCGAATCACCCCGATGGCCTCGTCCTGGCGATCGCGCTGGGTCATGGGGTCGATGCCGAGCATGTAGGCGTCCGACGGCAGCGCCCCGGGCCCCGAGCCGAAGATCGCCCGGCCCCGGGTCATGTGATCGAGCTGGACGATGCGCTGCGCCACGTTGAACGGATGGTGATAGGGCAGCGACACCACCCCGGTGCCAAGGCGGATGGTATGGGTGCGTTCCCCGGCAGCGGCCAGGAACATTTCCGGCGAAGCGATCACCTCCCAGCCGGTGGAGTGATGCTCGCCGCACCAGAACTCGTCGAATCCGAGCCGGTCCAGGTGCTCGGCCAGGTCCAGGTCGCGGCGGAACTGCAGGGTGGGGTTCTCGCCGATCGGATGGTGCGGCGCCAGAAACCCGCCGAATCCCAGCTTACTCATGATGCTCTCTCCGCAATGATGTTCGCGCCGGTTGGCGCCCCGGCCGCGGCCAGAAGCCCGATTCTCGCATTGCTCCCGCTCCCACGCACCCCTGACGATTCATTGCCGTTCAGGCACTCTAACGACTCGTGGACGAGGGCAAATCGATGAGCACAGCCGGTCAGGCCGACGACGACCCGCACCTGGCGACCGTTCGCCGCTTCGACGACCCGCAGGCGGCAAGCCGCTACGCGGAGCGCAAGAACCTGCTCACCAGCCGCAATCGGCGGGAGTGGCAATGCATCCGCCGCGGCCTCGCGGGGCTGGCGCCGGGCTCGAGCGTTCTGGACCTGCCGTGCGGAACCGGCCGGCTGACGATTCCGCTGCGCCGGCATGGCTTCACCGTGACCGCTGCGGATACTTCGCAGCACATGATCGACGTCGCCCGCGACTATTACCTGGCCCGGTCGGGCCTCTGCAACGACTCCTGCGACGTCCGCTTCCTCTGCCGGGACGTGATGACGACCGGCTTCCGGGACGGCGAGTTCGATGCCGTCGTCTGCAATCGCCTGCTCCACCACTATCCTACCCCCGAGCTCCGGCGCCGCGCGCTGGCCGAGCTCGCGCGGGTGAGCCGCGGTCGCGTGATCATCTCCTATTTCTCCAATTTCGCCCTGTCCGCGGCCAAGTTCCACCTGCGCGCCTGGCTCCGCGGCAGAACGCCCAACGACCGTGTGCCCATCTGGTTCAGCGAGCTCGCCGCCGATCTGCAAGCGGTGGGGTTGCGCTGCGTCGGCAGGTACCCGGTACGGCCGGGCTTGTCGCCTCAGACCTATCTGCGCCTGCAGCGCGACGACCGGTGACGGGCGGTGCAGCTTATCAGCGCATCCGCCTATTGCGATCTGGTCGCCGGCAGTCGGCTCCTCGAGTGGGACGAAGGCGACAAGGTGCTCGAACGCGACGGCCGCATCGTCAAGCTGTTCAGAATCCGCTGGCGGGCGTCGCGGTCGCTGGTCGACCCGCCGTCGCGGCGCTTTGCCGCGCACGGCCGCCGGCTGCGCGCACTGAACGTCCGCGCGCCCGAGACCGAAGCGCATTTTCTGTGCTGGAAGATCCGCCGCTTCGGCGTGGTCTACCGCCGGCTGCCCGGGCAGGACGTCTCGGCGCTCGCGGCCGCCGGTCGGTTCGACGCGGCTCGCGTGGCCGCGCTGGGCGAATTCATCGCCGAGCTCCACGAGCGCGGTGTGCTGTTCCGCTCACTGCATCCGCAGAACATCCTGCTGCTGCCCGACGACGGCTTCGCCCTGATCGACATCGCCGACATGCGCATTCGCCACCGGCCGTTGACCAGCGCCGAGCGGGTGCGCAACTTCGCCCATCTGCGCCGCCGTCCGGCGCACCGTGAGCTGTGGGCGCGTCTCGGCTGGGCCACTCTGCTGCGCGGCTACGGCAAGCGCTGCGCGCTTGCGGCGCCGGCGCGCGAGGCGCTGCTGGAACGGGTCGCCCGGATGGGCCGTGAATCTCCTGCGCGCCAGGCTGACGGCGGGCCCGGAAGGTTGATCCGGAAGGTTGGTCTGGAGCTTGAGGCTCCCGGCGCCCAGACGTTACCATTGCCGCCCGCACGCACCGCGGAGCGAGCACCTCACCGCCGACACAGGGAAACCCGATTGCGGCTCCTCATCGTCACCGACGCATGGTTTCCTCAGATCAATGGTGTGGTGCGCACCCTGTCGACGACACGCGAAAAGCTGATGGAGCTGGGCCATCGCGTGGACGTCCTGGCCCCGGATCGGTTCAGGAGCATCCCCTGCCCGACCTATCCGGAGATCCGCCTGGCCTTGTGCACGCCCGGCCGCGTCGGCCGGCTCATCAGCGAGCTGGACCCGCACGCGGTGCACGTCGCCACCGAAGGGCCCCTCGGCTGGGCGGCGCGAAGCTGGCTGAGGCGCCGGCGACTGCCGTTCACCAGCTCGTTTCACACCATGTTTCCCGCTTACCTGAAGCTCCGGTTCGGCGTGCCGGAGAAGGTGAGCTTCAGCGGCATCCGCCGCTTTCACGGCGGCGCCAACGCCACCATGTACTCCACACCCACCTTGAAGGCCATGCTCGAAGCGCAGGGCTTCGGCAATCTGGTGCGCTGGGTGCGCGGCGTGGACACGGAGATCTTCACCCCCGGTGAGGCAGAGCCGCTGCCGTTCGAGCGTCCCATCCAACTCTACGTGGGCCGCGTTGCCGTGGAGAAGAGCGTCGAGGACTTTCTTTCCCTGAACACGCCGGGCACCAAGGTCGTGGTAGGGGACGGCCCGCAGCGTCGCGAGCTGCAGCAGCGCTACCCCGCCGTGCGTTTCCTCGGCACCCGGCGGGACGAGGAGCTGGTGCGCCACTATCGCGCCGCCGACGTATTCGTGTTCCCTTCCCGCACCGAGACCCTGGGTCTGGTGATGCTGGAAGCTCTGGCGTGCGGCGTGCCGGTGGCGGCGTATCCGGTGCAGGGGCCGTTGGACGTGGTGGCAGACAGCGGCGCCGGGGTGCTGGACGAGGACCTGGCGGCCGCCGTCGCTGCCGCCATCGGCATCGATCCCGAGCGCTGCCGCGCGCGGGCCATGGAGCATTCGTGGGATCGCTCGGTGTGGGAATTCTTGAACAACCTGGTGCCATTCCGGGCGTCGGGGCTCGAAGGAGAAACGGCATGAAGATTCTGGTCCTCGGTGGCGACGGCTTCTGCGGCTGGCCCACGGCCCTGCATCTGTCGCAGAAAGGCCACGAGGTGGTGATCGTCGACAACCTGTCCCGGCGCAACATCGACAACGAGCTCGAGGTGCAGAGCCTGACCCCCATCCAGACGCCGAGCGTCCGTCTGGCGGCGTGGAAGGCGCTGACCGGCCGCGAGATCCGCTTCGAGCGCCTGGATGTCGCCGGCGAGTACGACCGGCTGCTGGCGATGCTGAGTCGCGAGGCGCCGGACGCGGTGGTTCACTTCGCCGAGCAGCGCGCGGCGCCCTACTCCATGAAGTCGTCGTGGCACAAGCGCTATACCGTCAACAACAACCTGAACGCCACCAACAACGTGCTGGCCGCCATCGTCGACAGCGGCCACGACGTGCACCTGGTGCACCTCGGCACCATGGGCGTGTACGGCTACTCGAACGTGGGCGTGCGCCTGCCGGAAGGCTATCTCACCGTGCGCATGACCAACGACGACGGCGACGACGTGGAGCAGGAGATCCTGTATCCGAGCAATCCGGGCAGCATTTACCACATGACCAAGACCCAGGATCAGCTCTTCTTCGCCTTCTACAACAAGAACGACGGGGTTCGCATCACCGACCTGCACCAGGGCATCGTCTGGGGCACCCAGACCCGCGAGACCCGCCTCGACGAGCGGCTCATCAACCGCTTCGACTACGACGGCGACTACGGCACCGTGCTGAACCGATTCCTCATGCAGGCCGCCATCGGCTATCCGCTCACGGTGCACGGCAGCGGCGGCCAGACCCGCGCCTTCATCCACATCCAGGACACCGTGCGCTGCGTCGACCTGGCGTCAGCCACCCGCCGGCCGCGGCGAGCGGGTACGCATCATGAACCAGCTCACCGAGACCCACCGGCTGATCGATCTGGCCGAGATGGTCTCGGCGATGACCGGCGCGCCGGTCGAGCACGTGGCGAATCCGCGCCGCGAGGACGACCGCAACGACCTGCACGCCTCAACGAAGGCTTGCTCGGGCTGGGCCTGAAGCCGACCACTCTGCGCCAGGGCCTGCTGGACGAGGTGACGGAGGTCGCCCGGCCGTATGCCGACCGCTGCGACACCAGCCGGATCCCCTGCGTGTCCCACTGGAATCGGCAGCGCGCAGCCGCCGGCGACGGCGGGCACCGCCGCCGACTTGCTTCCGTCGGCTGAGCACCTGAACGTGGCCGGCGACCGCCTGCCGGCGAGGCTGGGAGAGTGCGCGATGAGACCGCCGTTCAGGCGCGCCTCTGTTCCATCTGCTATCCCGGCACTACCTGCGACCATTCGAGCCGCGAAATTCGCCGCCGTGGACAACACCCGGGTGACCGGCCGCCGGGGTCAGCGCTGAGCCCGGCGGTGCTGGATCCCGGCGTCTGATGCGCCGGCTCGCTCCGTCCCTGCTGTTGCCGGCGGCGCGGCGGGCTGCCGCGCTGTTCCCGCTGCGCGTGCCGGAGCCGTTCTCGCCCGCATGAGTCCGGGCGACCCCGGCGATCCGCTGCTGCGCCAGGTGCTGCCGCTGGATGTGGAGGCACCAGCCGGCCGCCGGCTTCCACGCTGACCCGGTGGGCGATCGGCCCTGCGCTGCAACCCGGCGGCGTGCTGCACAAGTACCACGGCCGCGCGCTGCTGGTGACCACCGGCGCCTGCGCCGTGCACTGCCGCTACTGCTTTCGCCGGCACTTTCCTTACGCCGACGCCAACGCGTCCGCCGATCGCTGGCAGGCCGCGCTGGATTACCTCTCGACGCCACCCCGAGATCTCGGAGGTGATCCTGAGCGGCGGCGACCCCCTCAGCCTGTCCGACCGGCGCCTGGCGGCTCTGGCCGACGGGCTGGCCGCCATTCCTCACCTGCGCCGGCTTCGCATCCACAGCCGGCTGCCGGTGGTGCTGCCGGAGCGGGTCGACGACGCCTGCTGCGACTGGCTCGGCGGCAGGCCGGCTGCAGCCGGTGATGGTGATCCACGCCAACCACGCCAACGAGATCGACGGCCAGGTGGCCGCGGCCCTGGCGAAGCTCCGGCGGCGCGGGCGTCGACGCTGCTGAATCAGGCGGTGCTGCTGCGCGGCGTCAACGACGACGTGCGGCGCCCTGGCGGCACCTCAGCGAGCGGCTGTTCGAGTCGGGCGTGCTGCCCTACTACCTGCACCTGCTGGACCGGGTGCAGGGCGCCGCGCACTTCGAGGTGTCCGGAAGCCGAGGCGCGGGCGCTGCACGGTGCGCTGCAGCGCGGCTGCCGGGCTATCTGGTGCCGCGGCTGGTCGCGGGAGGAAGCGGGCGCCCGGCGAAGACCTGGATTCGCGGTAGTGCCAGGGTGGCGTCTAAGCACATCTCGCGCGGTCGAGGCCTCCGGCCGAGGAATCCCGCGTTCTGGATGCGCTGGATGAACTCCGGCTCATAGGCGTCCTCCGGCGCTGCCCGTACCGCCGCATCCAGCGCTGCGGCGTCGTCGCCCACCAGTATCCGCCAGCGGTCGGCACGCACGCCGTCGAGGATGATCTCGGCCGCCTGGGCCGCGGTGAGCGGCGCGTTGTCACGGAAGTCCAGTGCCTGCTGGTACATGGCCGCGCGGATGTGCTCGTCAGGGACGTTGTCCACCGGCATCCGCGAGCCTCATGCGCTCCCTGGCCGCCGCCACCTCCTCCGCGGTCATCTCCCGGACGTCCCGGCCGCGCAGCACCTTCGCGCTGTTCAGCACGATCGAGGTGCCGATGTCGCCGGGCATCACCACCGAGACCTTGACGTGGGGCGCGTTCCCTTCAGAGTCGTTGATCGAGCGCCTCGGAGAACCCTTTCACCGCGAACTTGGCGGCGCTGTAGGCGGTGTGGGGAATGCCGGGGCCGATGCTGGCCCAGAAGCCGTTGACGCTGGAGGTGTTGACGATGTGGCCCTCCTCGGCCGCCACCAGCAGCGGCAGAAATGCCCGGGAGCAGTAGTAGACGCCGCCCCAGCACACGCCGAAGGTACGCTCCCACTCCTCGCGCGGATCGGCCAGAAAGCTCCCGCCGCCGCCGATGCCGGCGTTGTTGAACAGCAGATGCACGTGGCCGGTGTCGTGGGCGGCCAGCACCTCGTCACGGAACGTCTGCACCTCCGGCTCGCTGCCCACGTCGCAGCGGTGGATGCTGACCCGATGTCGGTGCCGGCTTTGCCGGCCAGCTCCCGGGTTTCCTCGAGGTTCCTCCATCGAACGTCGCACAGACCCAGGTGACAGCCTTCCGCGGGCAAGCTGCACGGCCAGCTCGCGGCCCATGCCGCTGCCGGCGCCGGTGATGACCGCGATACGACCAGAAAAGTCCTTCATGACACGCTCCCTGCGCATTCGGATGGTGAGAACGACCTTCGGTCGCGATGGCTGGAGGATCGCGACCGGGAGGTCGCTCCCACAGGCGCTCCCACAGGTTTCCACAAGCCGCCGGCTTCTGTTATACCATGTTATAAATTTCGCAGCTTCATGTGCATTCGGGAGAGAGCCATGACCGTACGAGCGCTCAAAGGCATCGCGCCCATTACCGAAGACGACGGCTTCATCGCCGAAGCCCTCGAGTACGCCCACATTCCATCGCTGATGTGCGCCCTCGTCCACATCACCGGCGACCCCGAGCTGATCCGCGGCGAGATCCGCCCGGACATCAGCTTCTTCGGCGACGAGCAGGGCAACATCAGCGAGCAGGACCAGCAGAAGATCCGCGCGCTGGCCCTGCGGGAGCTGAAGAAGCTGAAAGCCGGCGCCGAGCTGCCGCCGCCGCCGAGCCAGGACGTGATCTCCGAGATGGTGAACTTCATCGTCGGCCGCGAGCTGTCCTCCGACTACGGCGAGTTCCTGCACGCCGAGCTCATGCTCGGCGGCGACGATCCGTACAAGGCCAAGGGTCTGGACGACATCCCCGCAGCCGACAAGGAGAACTTCAAGGTCATCGTGATCGGCGCCGGCATGTCGGGGCTGCTCGCCGGCATCCGCCTGCAGGAAGCCGGCATTCCGTTCGAGATCATCGAGCGGCACAAGGACGTGGCCGGAACCTGGTACCAGAACACCTACCCCGGCTGCCGGGTGGACAGCCCGAATCACATCTACTCCTACAGCTTCCACCCCGCCGACTGGCCCCAGTATTACTCGCCGCAGAAAGTGCTCCGGGAGTACTTCGACCAGGTGGCGGTGGAATACGGCCTGAAACGTCACATCCGCTTCGGCACCGAGGTCACCGAGGCCCACTTCAACGAGGATTCGGCGGCGTGGGAAGTCTCGGTGAAGACCGCCGACGGCCACGAACGCACGCTCACCGCCAATGCGCTGGTGAGCGCCGTCGGCCAGCTCAACCGCCCGAAGTGGCCGGACATTCCCGGGCAGGAGCGCTTTCAGGGGGTGTCGTTCCACTCCACCGAATGGGAGCACCAGCACGACCTGACGAACAAGAAAGTGCTGGTCATCGGCACCGGCGCGAGCGCGTTTCAATTCGCGCCGGAGGTGGCCAAGGTCGCAGCCGACATCACCATCTTTCAGCGCACGCCGCCCTGGATGGCGCCGGTGCCGACGTATCACGAAGACGTTCCCGCGGCCAAGCACTGGCTGTTGAACCACGTGCCCTACTACACCCGATGGTTCCGTTTCGCCATGTTCTGGAACGCGGCGGAAGGCATTCTGTTCGCCGTGAAGCGGGATCCCGCCTGGAACGGCCACGAGAACTCCATCAGCGCCGAGAACGACCAGCTCCGGCAGCTTCTCACCGACTGGATCACCGAGCTGTGCGAGGGCGACGACGACCTGATCGAGAAATCCGTACCCCGTTATCCGCCCGGCGCGAAGCGGATCCTGTTCGACAACGGCAACTGGATCCGCGCCCTGAAGCGCGACAACGTGCACGTGGTCACCGACCCCATCGACGAAATCACCGAGACCGGTGTCGTCACCGAGAGCGGCGCGCGCTACGACGCCGACGTCTTGATCTACGGCACCGGCTTCCACGCCAGCCGTTTCCTCTGGCCCATGAAGATCACCGGCCGCGGTGGCGTGGATCTGCAGGCCCACTGGGACGGCGATCCCCGCGCCTATCTCGGCATCACCGTGCCCGGGTTTCCGAACCTGTTCTGCTGCTACGGCCCGAACACCAACATCGTGGTGAACGGCAGCATCATCTTCTTCTCGGAGTGCGAGGTACGCTACATCCTCGGCTGCATCGGCATGCTGCTGACCAACGGCCACGCCGCCATGGACTGCCGTCCCGAGGTGCACGACGCGTACAACAAGGTCATCGACCAGGGCAACCTCGACATGGCCTGGGGGGCGGCCAACGTTCCCACCTGGTACAAGAACGAGAAGGGCCGCGTCACTCAGAACTGGCCGTTCTCGCTGGTGGAGTTCTGGAAGCAGACCCAGGCGCCGGACCCGAAGGACTACGAGTTCCTGGACCCTCGGCGGGCGGTTCGGAAGAGCGGCACGGGCTGACGCTCCCGCGGTCGCCGGGCTTGAAGCGGAGCCGGGTCATCCCCATAGTCCGCCCGTGTACCCGCGAAAAGAGCGTCCGATGATCCGATCCGTGCGTGTGCTGCTGCCGCTCCTGACAGTGGCTGCGGTGCTGTCTGCCGGGGGCTGCGGCATCAACAACATTCCCACTTACGACGAAGCCGTGAAGGCCCAATGGGCGCAGGTGCAGAACCAGTACCAGCGCCGCTCCGACCTGGTGCCCAATCTGGTTCAGACCGTGAAGGGTTATGCCACCCACGAGCAGGACACCCTGCAGGCGGTGGTGGAAGCCCGCTCCAAGGTGAGCCAGATGAAGGTGGACGCCGACATCATCAACGATCCGCAGGCGCTCAAAGCGTTCGAGCAGAAGCAAGCCGCCCTCACCGGTGCGTTGTCGCGATTGATGGTGGTGGTGGAGCGCTATCCCGATCTCAAGGCCAACCAGAACTTCCTGGCGTTGCAGTCCCAGCTCGAGGGCACCGAGAATCGCATCAGCGTCGCGCGCCGTGACTACATCCAGGCGGTGCAGCGCTACAACACCGAGATCCGCACCTTCCCCGGCAGCATCTGGCACAGCCTGATGTACAGCGACATGCCGGTGCGGGAGACGTTCTCGGCCGCCGAGAACGCCCAGGAAGCGCCCAAGGTCCAGTTCTGATGGCGCAGCGGCGCGCCCGTAGCCTTCGCGTTCGCGCACTGGGGTTGTGGCTGCTGCTGGCCATAACTGCCGCCACCGCCGCCGGCATCGCCTGCGCCGCGGCCGACCTGACGTTCCCCAAGCTCACCGGGCGGGTAGTGGACGCCGCCGACGTTCTGGACGCCGACACCGAAGCGTCCCTCACCCGGGAGCTGGCCGCGTTCGAGAAGTCGAGCGGCGGCACCCAGATCGTCGTGGCCACCGTGAAGTCCCTCGAAGGACGGGCCATCGAGACGTACGGCTACCAGCTCGGCCGTAGCTGGGGCATCGGCCAGCGCGACAAGAATACCGGCGCGCTGCTGATCGTCGCGCCCGCCGAACGTCAGGTGCGCATCGAAGTCGGCTACGGTCTCGAAGGCGACCTCACCGACGCGGTGTCCTGGGACATCATCCAGGGCCGCATCCTGCCCCGCTTCCGCCAGGGCGACTTCGGCGGCGGCGTCACCGCGGGGGTGAACGCCATGATCGCCGCCCTCGGCGGCAATTATCAGCCGAGCGACGCGAACGAGCGCCCGCAGCGCGAGCGGCGCCATGCGCCCGCCGTGCTGTTCTGGATTTTTGTCGGCTTCATTCTGCTGTCGAGCTTCGGCCGGCGGCGCCGCCGCGGCGGGCTGGGGCGGGCGCTCCTGCTCGGGGGCTTGCTCGGCGGCATCGGCCGCGGTCACGGCGGCGGATTCGGCGGCGGCGGCTTCGGCGGCGGCGGTGGGTTCGGCGGCGGCGGTGGCAGCTTCGGCGGCGGCGGTGCATCGGGGGGCTGGTGATGGCACTGATCACGGAGACCGAGCAGGCGCGGATCGCCGATCTGATCGCCGAGGTGGAGCGGCAGACCAACGCCGAGCTGGTCACCGTGCTGGCTGCCCGCAGCGACGACTACCGCTATATCCCCGTGCTCTGGGCGGCGCTGGCGGCGCTGGTCGTGCCGTCCGCGCTGCTGTTCACGGCCGTGGGCGCGGATGTCATCGTCGCCGCGCAGCTCGGCGCGTTCTGCGTGCTGGCGCTGATCTTTCGTTGGCCGTCCCTGCACACCCGCCTGATTCCGCCATCGGTGCGCCGCTGGCGCGCCGGCAACATGGCGCGGCGCCAGCTTCTGGAGCAGGGTCTGCATCACACCGCCGGCGAAACGGGGCTGCTGATATTCGTGTCAGAGGCCGAGCGCTACGTGGAGATCCTCGCCGACCGCGGGATCGACCGCCACGTAGCTCCCGAGCGTTGGCGGGGCGTGGTGGCGGACTTCGTTCAGGCCATGCGGGCCGGGCAGACGCTGACCGGCTTCGAGACCGCCATTACCCAGGTGGGCGAAGTGCTCGCCGAGGCGGTGCCGAAGACGCCGGACAACCAGAACGAGCTCGACGACCGCCTGATCCTGATCGGCTACGACTGACGGTTCGCGGCCGCCGGCGACACGTCAGCGCTTCACCACCAGGCAGTCCTGGCCGTTCTGCTTGAGCTGCTTGCAGAGCGCCTGGGCGTCCTGCTCGGTCAGAGGGTCGGTGCGCACCAGGTAGTAGCTGCCGGACTGCTGCACATCGAGGCCAGTATCGCCCAGCACCCCCGACAGGCTCTGCTCGAGCTGACTCTCGCTCTTGCGCGCCCGCTCCATGGTCGCGAACGCCGCGAGCTGCACCCGATGGGTGTGGGTGGCCTCCTCGGCCCGTTGCTGTTCTTGCTGCTGGCGCGCCTGCTCCTGCCTGGCCGCCGCTTCCAGCTCGTCGATACGCTGCTGAGCCTGCTCGGCCAGCGCAGTGCCCTGGTTGCGGTCGGCGAAGGCCTCCAGGGCTTGAATGTCGTTGGAGTCGCTGAGCTCCGACCAGTCCTTCTCGCGCTGAAGCTCGGCCAGCCGCTGTCGCGCCTGGTCGACCTCGTCGCCGCTCGAGTACTCGCCGAGGAACTTCTGATACGCGTCAATGGTGTCGGCCTGGGTCGCCTGCGCCCAGCTCTGCGCGCGTTGCAGCGCCTGCAACCGCTGCCTGGCATCGCCGGCGTGGGGACTGTCCGGGTAATCGTCGAGAAACTGCTGGTACGCCGGGACGGTATCGGCCTGCTGCGCGTCCTGCCACGCAGCGCCCTGTCCGTTGCAGCCCGCCATCAAGGCGGCCAACACGAGGGGCAGAGCCAGAGTCCGGATCTTCATCGCTGAGTCTCCTGCTGGCGAATCATGAGTGTAATGAGACAACCGCGGATCATCAAAGCTCCGCAGACGGCTCATTCCGCACCGAGAATCGCTTCTCGGCGGGCCAGGCTCTCCGCCGGCCATTCCCGCTTCATGTCGTAATAGACCTCGAACGTGCGCGAGCCGGCGGGGAGGACGACCCACGGCACCTTCGAGCGGGTGAATATGTGCACGTCCGGGACGAATGCATGGGCTTCGTCCAGGGTAGACAGGCGGACGAACAGCATGACGCGCCGGCGACCGTAATCGCTCCAGACGGCGCTTTGGCACGCCGGACAGCGGTAGATGTCGTGGGGGCTGCCGGAGTCGGTGGGCACCGTCACCGCCACCGGCGCGGCGGAGCCGGCAACGATCACCACGTGCTCGCTCTCGACGATGCCGTTGATGGCAAACGCCCCGCCGCTCTGTTTCTGGCAATCCCTGCAGTGACAGCAGTGCACGAACATGGGCGGCGCGGTCAGCGTATACCGCACGGCGCCGCAGAAGCAGGATCCGGACAAGGGGTATTGTGGCACCGGCTGCGCCTCCCTCTCGGCCGACCCGCCATGCAGGCATCGATGGTTACGTCGCGGCCCGTCCCCTGTCAACGGTGCCGGCGGCTCCGCGGCGTCTTGCATTGGCATGATGGCGGGTCCTAAATGGCCCGTTCCGATCCAGCCAGCGCCCCTCTATGACCATTCGTGTTGCTCTGCATCACGAGACCCGGTATCGCTACGATCGTCCGGTGTCTCTGAGCCCGCATATCATTCGCCTGCGTCCGGCACCCCACAGCCGGACGCCGGCGCTGAGCTATGCGCTCCACGTCGAGCCGAGCCAGCACTTTCTCAACTGGCAACAGGATCCCTTCGGCAATTTCCAGGCCCGCGCGGTGTTTCCGGAAAAGGTCCTCGAGCTCGTCGTGCGGGTGGATCTGGTGGCCGAGATGGCGGTGTACAACCCCTTCGACTTCTTCCTCGAGGAGAGTGCCGAGCACTACCCGTTCCGCTACGACGAACTGACCCGTAAGGATCTCGAGCCTTACCTGGTGACCGAGCCCGTGGGCGCCCGGCTCGAAGCTTACCTGGCGGACCTCGGCGCGCCGACCCGGGAGCCGATGGTGAACTTCCTGGTGGATCAGAACCGTCGCCTGGCGGACGAGATCGAATACGTCATCCGCATGAAGCCCGGCGTGCAGACGCCGGACGATACCCTGACCCTCGGCCGCGGCTCGTGCCGGGACAGCGCCTGGCTGCTGACCCAGATCCTGCGGCATCGGGGAATCGCCGCGCGCTTCGTCTCCGGCTACCTGATCCAGCTCAGGCCCGACCAGAAGTCCCTGGACGGGCCCTCCGGCGCCGAGCGGGACTTCACCGATCTGCACGCCTGGACCGAAGCGTATCTGCCCGGCGCCGGCTGGGTGGGCATGGACCCCACCTCCGGTCTGTTCGCCGGCGAGGGACACATCCCGTTGGCAGCCACGCCGCATCCCTCCACCGCAGCGCCGATCTCCGGGCGGGTGGAGCCCAGCGAAACCGAGTTCGGCTTCGACATGTCGATCCACCGGATCTTCGAGAGCCCGCGGGTCACCAAGCCGTACACGGACGAGGCGTGGGCGGACATCGAGGCCCTGGGCCAGCAGATCGACTCGGAGCTCAGCGCCGGTGACGTGCGTCTCACCGTGGGCGGCGAGCCGACCTTCGTCGCCATCGACTATCCGAACGGCGCGGAGTGGAACACCGACGCCGTCGGGCCGCACAAGCGGCGGCTCGCCACCGACCTCATCCTCCGCCTGGCCGATCGCTTCGCTCCGGGTGGGGCGCTGCACTACGGCCAGGGCAAATGGTATCCGGGCGAGCAGCTGCCCCGCTGGGCTTTGACCCTGCTGTGGCGCCGGGACGGCCAGCCCATCTGCGAGGATCTTGCCTTCGTCGCCCGCCCGGACGAAAACGCCGGCGCGACGGCCGAGGACGCCGCGGCCCTGGGGCGCGGGGTGGCGCGGGCGCTCGGGCTCGACGAGGACATGGTGCTGCCGGCCTACGAGGACCCGTGGTACTTTCTCGGCGAAGAGCGCCGGCTTCCCGAGAACCTCACCCCGCAAACCAACGAGCTGGACGACCCACTGGCGAGGGAGCGCGTGGCGCGGGTGTTCGAGCGCGGGCTCGGCCAACCGCGCGGTTACGCGCTGCCGGTGCAGCGCTGTAACGTCCGCGCCGCTCCGGGAACGCCCGGCGGCCGCGGCCGCTGGATCAGCGAGCGCTGGAGCACCCGCAGCGGCCGGCTGTTCCTGGTTCCCGGCGATTCGCCGCTGGGCTACCGGCTGAGGCTCGGCTCGCTGCCGCACATTGCCGCGACGGCTTATCCCCACGTGGTGCCGCGGGATCCGCTCGAGCCGGCCTCGCCCCTGCCGCCGCGGCCGGCGCTGCTTCAGCCGCGGCAGGCGGTCGACGCTGCCACGGCTCCGCCGTCGCCGCCCGAGCAGATGCAGACGCCGCAACCGCTTGCCGCCGAAGGCGAGCGGGTGCGCACGGCCATGGCGTTCGAAGCCCGCGACGGCGTTTTGTATGCCTTCATTCCACCGGTACAGGACGCTGAGGACTACCTCGCGTTGCTGGCGGCGGTGGAGGATGCGCGCCGTGCGCAGCAGCGGCGCGTGGTGCTGGAAGGCTATCTACCGCCGCCGGACCCGCGACTCAACGTCATCAAGGTCACCCCCGACCCGGGTGTCATCGAGGTGAACGTGCACCCGGCAGCAGGCTGGGACGAGATGGTTCACATCACCACGGCCCTGTACGAAGAAGCCCGCGCCGCCCGGCTCGACACCCAGAAGTTCATGCTGGACGGCCGTCACACCGGCACCGGCGGCGGCAATCATGTGGTGCTCGGCGGCCCCACGCCGGCCGACAGCCCGTTTCTCCGGCGGCCGGACCTGCTGGCGAGCCTGATCGCCTGCTGGCAGCAGCACCCGGCGCTGTCGTATCTGTTCTCGGGGCTGTTCATCGGGCCCACCAGTCAGGCGCCGCGGGTGGACGAGGCACGCCAGGACAGCTTGTACGAGCTGGAGCTGGCGTTTGCGCAGGTGCCGGTTCCGATGGTGCCCGGATCGCGACCGGGGATCGCTCCCACAACGACTCCGCCGTGGCTGGTGGATCGGATCTTCCGGAACCTGCTCATCGACGTAACCGGCAATACCCATCGCACGGAAATCTGCATCGACAAGCTCTACTCCCCGGACAGCAGCACCGGCCGGCTCGGGCTGGTGGAGTTCCGCGCTTTCGAGATGCCGCCGCACGCCCGCATGAGCCTGGCCCAGCAGCTTCTGCTGATGGCGCTGGTAGCCCGATTCTGGCGCAGCCCCAACAGCGCCGCTCTGCGTACGCTGGGGGACGGCACTGCACGACCGGTTCATGCTGCCCCATTTCGTCCGCCAGGACCTGGCGGACGTGATCGCCGATCTCAGCAATCACGGCTATCCGCTCGCATGGAATGGTTCGCGCCCCACTTCGAGTTCCGCTTCCCCCGCTTCGGCGCCATCGAGCACCAGGGCGTCGAGATCGAACTGCGCCAGGCGCTCGAGCCGTGGCACGTGCTGGGGGAGGAAGGCGTCATCGGCGGCACCGTACGATACGTGGATTCCTCCCTCGAGCGGCTGCAGGTACGGGTGACCGGCTTCGACCCCGCACGCTACCTGGTCGCCTGCAACCGGCGGGCGGTGCCGCTGACGAACACCGACGTGCCCGGCGAGCGCGTCGGCGGCGTGCGGTTCCGCGCCTGGCAGCCGGCGACCGAGCCTGCACCCGACGATCGCGGTGAACGCACCGCTGGTCTTCGATCTCTACGACCGCTGGAATGGCCGCGCCGTGGCCGGCTGCACCTATCACGTCGCGCACCCGGGCGGACGTAACTTCGAGCACTTCCCGGTCAACGCCAACGAGGCAGAGAGCCGGCGTCTGTCGCGGTTTCAACCGTTCGGCCACAGCGACGGCCGCTATGCCGAGCCGGCGCCGCCAGCGCCGGACGAGTTCCCCACTACGCTGGATCTCCGGTGGCCCTGAAAGAAAGGCCGCGCGACGACGCCCTCGGCCAGCTTCTGGCCGACTATCGCCCTCCTGCGGGCGTCTACGACGAGCTGTTGGGCACGGACAGTCGCCCGCGCCGCGCATTGGCAGGCGGTGCTGGAGCATTTCGCCGCCATGGGGCCGCAGCAGCGGCGCAGCGCCGGCACCACGGCCGAGGGGCTGCTGCGCGAGCACGACGTCGCCTACATTGCCGCCGACAGCGGCAACCGCCGGCCATGGCATCTGGACGTGTTTCCGCTCGTCATCGAGCCGGACGACTGGCAGCGCCTGTCCACCGGGCTGGTGCAGCGTGCGCGGCTGCTGAACGCCGTCGTGCGGGACGTCTACGGCGAGCAGCAGCTGCTCAAGGACGGCACGCTGCCGGCGCCGGTGGTGTTCGCCAACCCTTATTTCGTGCCGCACTGCCACGGCTACCAGGCCCCGGCAGACGTGTTCCTGCAGTTCCTCGCCTTCGACCTGGCGCGGGCGCCGGACGGCTCGTGGTGGGTGCTGTCCCAGCGCACCGAGTCGCCGTCCGGCATCGGCTACACCCTGGAAAACCGCATCGTCACGTCCCGCAGCATTCCCGAGGCGTTCAACGCCAACAACCTGCATCGCCTGGCCGGATTCTTCCGCAGCTTCTCGGAGTATTTCGATCGCCTGGGGGATCAGCACCTGTGCGTGGTGCTGACCGGCGGGCCGGACGATCAGGACTATTTCGAGCACGCTCTGATCGGCCGCTATCTCGGCTATCCGGTGGTCGAAAGCGCAGACCTCACGGTGCGCGACAGCCGGGTGTTCCTGAAGACTCTGGAGGGGCTCCTGCGGGTGGACGTGGTGGTCCGGCGCATCGCCTCCGACACCTGCGATCCCGCTGGAGCTGCGTTCCGTGCCCGGCCTCGGCATCGCCGGGCTGCTGCAGGCGGCCCGCAGCGGAAACGTCGTGCTTGCCAATGCAGTAGGTGCCGGCGTGGCGGCCAGCGACGCACTGATGTCGTTCATGCCGGCGCTGTCGCGGCGGCTGCTGCGCGAGGAGCTCGCGCTGCCGGGCATCGCTACCTGGTGGTGCGGACAAGCTGACGAACGGGAGTTCGTGCTGAGCATGCAGACGACCTGAGTCTGCGTCACGCTTTCGGCCCCCGCTCGCTGCTGACCGGCGGAGCTCACGAGTTCTCGCAGTCCGACGCGGACCTCACCGCGGCCGGAGCGCTGAAGTCGCAGATGAGCCTGAAGCCCTACGACCTGGTCGGCGTGGATCGTATCCGCCCCTCCACGGCCCCCTGCCTCACCGACGACGGCAGGCTCGTCCCCGTTCCGATGGTCATGCGCGTCTATCTCGCCGCCACCGGCGACGGCTACCAGGTTCTGCCCGGTGGTCTGGTGAAGGTTTCGGGGCGGGATCTCGGCGAAGCCAGCCACCTGTCGAAGGACGTCTGGGTGCTCGCCGAGCACGAGATCGAGCCGGAGACGCTGATCAAGCCGCTGCGGGCCGCTACGCTGAAACGCAGCGACCGTGATCTGCCCAGCAAGACGGCCGACGACCTGTTCTGGCTGGGGCGGTACTTCGAGCGCGCCGACGGCGGCGTGCGGCTGTACCGCAACCTGTTCCTGCGCCTGGCGGGCGAAGCGTCGCTCGGCAATGTGCCGGTGGCGCAGAACATCCTCACCGCGCTGCTGGTCTCTCAGGGGCGGCTGACCCCCTCGCGCGCGCGGCGCGCGCTGGCAGCCGGCAGCCGCGCCGTGGAGCACGAGATCTGGCAGGTGCTGTTCGACCCGGACAGTCCCGACAGCCTTGCTCAGGTGCTCGGGAACGTCGCACGCACCGCCGACCACGTTCGCGAGCGGCTGTCCCACGATGCCTGGCGCATCATCGAGCGATTGACCAGCGTGCCGAGTCTCCGCTGGCGCGTGCACTCGATGAGCGACGCGGTGAACGTGCTGAACGATCTGGTCGAGGCGCAGTCGGCGGTGAACGGTCTGATTCACGAGAACATGACCCGCGGCTACGGCTGGCGGCTGCTCGACATGGGACGGCGCATCGAGCGTGCCCGCTTCACCATCCGGGTGATGCGCGAGCTCACCGTGCGCGCCGACCGCGACCACCCCGGGGTGCTGGGTTTGCAGCTCGAGCTGGCAGACAGCCTGATCACCTACCGCTCCCGGTACCGGGCGGAACCGCAGATTCCCGCGGTGCTGGATCTGGTGCTGGCGGACGAGAGCAATCCCCGCTCGCTCGCCTTTCAGCTCAGCGTCATGCGCTCGCACCTGGAAGTCATGCCGCTCGAGCAGCTTCAGGGGCGGCTGTCACGGGCTCAGAAGCTGCTGATCAGCATTCACACCGAGGTGATCCTCGCAGACGTGGACAAGCTCGCCGGCACCGTCTCGGCCGGCGGCACCCGCACTCACCTGAACCGTCTGCTGAACCGCTGCGAGAAAGGGGTGGAGACCTTGACCCAGCTCATCACCCAGACCTATTTCAGCCACTCGGTGGGGCATCGGATCACCGGCAACGTGATCCGCGGGAACCTCGACGATGCTCTATGACGTGCGCCACGAGACCCGGTTCCGCTACGGCGACGCCGTGTCCATGTCCCACCAGCTGCTGAAGCTTCGTCCCCGGCGCTCGAACCGACAGAACGTCCTCGGCGCCAACCTGGAGGTGACCCCCGCACCGTCTGTGCAGCGGAGCTGGCCCGACTACTTCGGCAACGAGGTGGCATTCCTCACGGTCCAGGAACCCCACCGCGAGCTGGTGATCACCAGCCGCTCGCAGGTGGAGGTGCTGCCTGGAATGAACATCATGCTCGACTTCTCTCCCGCCTGGGAGGTGGTGGCGCAGAGCATGCAGACGCCGGCCACCGCGGAAGCCGTCGGCGCGTCTCAGTTCTGCTTCCAATCGCCGTACGTGGACGTCATTCAGGAGCTGCGGAATTTCGCCCTCGGCAGCTTCACCCCGGGCCGCCCGTTGCTGGAAGCGGCCATGGCGCTCACCTCCCACATCTATCGGGACTTTTCCTACCAGGGCGGCGTCACGGACGTCTCCACGCCGGTGCGGCGCGTGCTGGAGCTGAAAAGCGGCGTGTGTCAGGACTTCGCGCACTTCGAGATCGCCTGCCTGCGCTCGATCGGTCTGCCGGCGCGTTACGTGAGCGGCTATCTGCTGACCCACCCGCCCGAGGGAGAGGAGAAGCGCCAGGGCAGCGACGAATCTCACGCATGGCTCTCGGTATGGTGCCCGGAGCTCGGCTGGGTGGACTTCGACCCCACCAACAACCTCATCCCGAACCTCGAGCACGTCACCGTCGGCTGGGGGCGCGACTATGGCGACGTCAGCCCGGTGAACGGGTTCATCTTCGGCGGCGGCGGCCACCAGGTAAACGTGGCAGTGGACGTGGTTCCCCTCGTTTCGTAACGAGGACGGCCCGTTTTAGCTCAACGCGTGCTGCGCCTCAACGATGCTGCGCAGGTCCTCGAACGTGGCCGGCTTCAACAAATGATTGTGGAACCCCGCCTCGGCGGCACGCCGGCGATCGGCCGGTTGGCCCCAGCCCGTCACCGCCACCAGCACGATCCGATCACCGGCTTCGCGCTGCCGCATCAGCCGGGCCACCTCGTAGCCGTCCATCTCCGGCATGCCGATGTCGAGAAACACGATCTGCGGCTGCAGCTCGTCGAGCAGCAGCAGGGCTGTGCGGCCGTCGTAGGCCGTGCGTACCTCACCGCCCATGGATCGGAGCAGCACAGCCAGGCTGTCGGCGGCATCGTGGTTGTCGTCCACCACCAGCATGCGCGGGCGCTCCAGGGCCGGCAGACGCGGTGCTTCCCGGCGTGGCGGTGACTGCGGCGTTTCCGCGCTGAGCGGCAACTCCACCACGAACTCACTGCCGCGCCCGCGGCCTTCGCTGCGCGCTTCGACGGTTCCGCCATGCAGCGCCACCAGATCCCGCACCACCGTGAGCCCGAGGCCCAGTCCCTGGCGGTCGGTGCTCGTCTGCCTGAACATGCCGAAAATGTCCTGCAGCATGTCGGGCTCGATACCGACGCCATCGTCCTGCACGATGATCTGCGCCTTGCCGTCCTGGCGGCGGGCGCACAGGCGGATGCGGCCTTCCTCCTCGGTGAACTTGCCGGCGTTTTCCAGCAGGCTGGCCACCACCTGGGCCAGCCGGTCCGGGTCGCCGTCGACGGTCAGCGGCCGGGTCGGCAGATCGGCGGAGAACTGCCGATCGCCGGCCCACAGGAAGCCGTCGGCCAGCTCGATGCCTTTGCGGATCGCACCGGTCAGGTCCACGCGCTGCCGGTCCAGCGCGATCATCCCCTGGCGGATCTGCGCCACATCCAGCAGCTCGTCCATGAGGCGGGTCAGGTTCCCGAGCTGGCGCGCCATGATCTCCAGCACCTGCTGCTCCGAGGCGGGCCCTTTACCCCGGGTCATTCGCAGCACGTCGAGACCGGACTGCAGCGGCGCCAGGGGATTGCGAAGCTCGTGTGCCAGCGTTGCAAAGAACCTGTCCTTCAGCCCAGCGGCTTCCTGCTCGGCGGCTTCCGCCCGTTTGCGGGCCGAAATGTCGTTAAACAGGATGCCTACGGTGCGCTGCTCGGGCGGACCGGTGCGAAAGGCATAAACGTCGTAGTAGCGGCCGAGCATGACGGCCGGGTTCTCGAAGCGCCTCGGCTCGCCCGTCAGCGCCACGTGGCCGTAGATCTCGAACCAGTGGTCTTCGTGCTCGGGAACCACCTCGCGCATGGTCTTGCCCACCGCATCCGCGAGCCCCGTTTGCCGCTCGAAGGCAAGATTTACATCCACGAACCGGTAGTCGACGGGGCGTTCGTCCGCGTCGAAGAGCACCTGCACCACGCAGAATCCAGCGTCCAGAGAGTCGAACAGCGCCCGATAGCGCAGCGCCGTCTGCCGGGCCACCTCCGAAGAACGGCGCAGCCCGGCCACTTCCTTGCGTAGCTCCCGGATGACCTCTTCCTGCTGAGAGACCCTGGATTCCAGGGCCGAGTCATGTGTCATGAGTCACGACGATTACTACGTGGTGATTACTACGTGGCCAGCCGGTGCGCCATGCAAGATTCGCGCACGGCACGCCCGACCTGCCCCTCCCGGTGAACGCGATTGACCACTGTGTCGACCTCTGTCCGCTGCACGGCCGCCTCTGCAGAAGCCGCGAAAGCAAGTCTGTGCCGTTTGTCGGGGGATGCGTCTGTCGGGGAAACGGCCGTCTGCGGTGGGGGCCTCGCCTGGGCATCGAGCCCAGGCGAGGCGCGGGAGGATCTAGGCAGCGTTGTAGCCCAGCAGCGCCTTGGTCTCGAGAAACTCCTCGAGGCCCCAGCGGCTGAACTCCCGGCCATTGCCGGACTGCTTGTAGCCGCCGAAAGGCGCACCGGGATCCACGCCGGCGCCGTTCAGATGAACGTTGCCGGCCCGGATCTGGCGACCGACCGTTGGCCGCATGCTCGAGATCGCCGGAGCTCACGTACGCTGACAGACCGTACACGGTGTCGTTGGCGATGCGTACCGCATCGTCTTCGTCCTTGTAGCCGATCAGCGACAGTACCGGCCCGAAAATCTCCTCGCGGGCGATGCTCATGTCGTTGCTGACGTTCGAGAACACCGTGGGCCTGACGAAATAGCCGCGGTTCAGCCCGTCCGGACGGCCTACGCCGCCGCACTCGAGCTTGGCGCCCTCGTCGATACCCTTCTGGATCAGGTTCTGCACCTTCTCGAACTGGGCCGCCGACACCAGCGGGCCGATCTGCGTCTCCTGGTTGGAGGGATCGCCCACCTTGATCTGCTCCGCCGTGGCCTTGGCGATGGAGGCAGCCTCGTCCATCCGGGACAAGGGCACCAGCATGCGGGTGGGCGCGTTGCAGGACTGGCCGGTGTTCATACAGACGCCGAACGTATCCCGGGCGATCACCTGCGCGAAGTTCGCATCGTCGAGGATCAGGTTGGGCGACTTCCCGCCGAGCTCCTGCGCCACTCTCTTGACCGTTTTGGCCGAATTTTCCGCCACCGAGATGCCGGCGCGGGTCGAACCGGTGAACGACATCATGTCGATCTCCGGATGCGACGACATAGCGACCCCTACGGTCGGCCCGTCACCGTTCACCAGGTTGAACACCCCCTTCGGCACGCCGGCCTCGTGCAGGACCTCGGCGAATATCAGGGCGTTGAGCGGCGCGACCTCGGACGGCTTCAGCACCATGGTGCAGCCGGCGGCGAGGGCCGGGCCCACCTTGGCGGCGATCTGATTCAGCGGCCAGTTCCAGGGCGTGATCAGACCGCAGACGCCGATGGGTTCGCGCACGATCAGGTTCTTGCCGACCTGCTCCTCGAACGGGAAATCCTTGAGTGCGGCCAGCGAGTACATCAGGTGGCCGAGGCCTGCGGGAGCCTGAGCCGCGGTGGCCAGGCTCATGGGCGCGCCCATTTCCTGGGAGACGATGGCGGCGATGTCCTGCATCCGCGACTTGTACACCTCGACGATCTTCTCGAGCAGCGCGGCGCGCTCCTCCAGCGAGGTCCGGGAGAAGCTGGCGAACGCCCGACGGGCCGCCGCTACCGCTTTGTCCACGTCCTTCGCCGTGCCGAGGGCGATGGTGGCGATGGGCTCTTCGGTGGCGGGATTGATGACTTCGAGGGTGTCCTTCCCCAGCGGATCGACCCACTCGCCATCGATGTAGAATTTCTGATGGTTGCTCATGGCTTTCGTATGCCTCCTGTCGTGTGTGATGCCGTTGGCGGCCGGCGTTCCGGAGAGCGCGTTAGGATGACACAGCGCCGGGGCGCGTGCACCAGCCAGACCCGCCAAGCCCGGGACCGGCGCCAATCAGCCGTATGCCAGGCGCAGCAGCTCCAGCACGCTCTGCACCTGAAGAATCCAGAACCATACGGCGGCGGCCAGCACGGCGGCGCAGTAGCCGATCGCCAGTCTCTGCAGCCGTTTTCTGCTCATCTCCCGGAACCTCAGGAGAAACCGATCCAGCGCCCGCACGCGGCCACCGTGAACCAGATGGTGATGGACGTCACCGCGACCAGGCGCAGCACCCAGCGGTCGAGGCTCGCGTGGTCGAATCGGAGCAGCGGACGGCGGATGCCATAGACGAACACCAGCCCTACGGCAAGCGCCGCCATCTTCGCCCAGAACATCTCGTGATAGTACAGTTTGATCGCCACCGCGGAGCTCATGAAGATGCCGCTGGACGCGGCGCCGACGAGGCCGACCGTGAACCAACGGTCGGTGTTGTCGATGACGGTTTCGGAGGGCACGTCGCGCAGCATCACCCCGAGCAGGCGCAGGTCGCTCACCAGCACCATGCCGCCGAGCAGCGCGAGCGAGAGCAGATGGAACATCTGCACCACGGCGAACACCCCACCGTAGGCCTTGGACATCTGCGCCAGGGTCGACGTGTCGAGCCATTGGAAGAAGGAATAGACGTCCATCCGCTATCCGCTACTGAAGTCCGCCGAGCTCGTCGACGCAGCCGGCGGCCCAGTACATGAAGCGCGACAGGTGCTGGGTGCAATCGAACCAGTCGTAGGCGATGGATCGGCCGGTGACCACCACGCCGGCCCACAGCGCCAGCGACAACCCGGCGCCGATGCGCAGGCGCTGGGGCGCGCGCCGCTCGCAATCCCAACTTGCACCAGCGACCTCCATGCGCTTGCGGAACAGCAGCGCGTTGACCCCCGCAGCGATCATCAGCACCACCTTGATCCGAAACCAGATGCTCTGGGTGGTACGTACGGGAATCGCGTAGTAAAGCAGAAGTCCGGTGACGACCATGACGACGAAACCGATCATCATCGGCCGATCGAGCCGCTCGGCGATGCGGGACGCGGGAACGTCCGTGAACGCCAGGCCCAGCATGCGCAGGTCGATGACGAACAGCATGCCGAGGAATACCGCGAGCGTGAGCACGTGAACGGACTCGACCCATCCGTACATGTAGAGCGATTCGTGGAGCGCGATGCTCCACGGCTGATCGGCCAGCCACCGCGCCAGACCGAGCAGCCATTCATTGAGCACGGCGGCACTCGCTGCCGAGCCACGATAGCTCCGTCATCACCGGGTCGATTCCTCCCCTCGCTGAGCGCACGCGCTCACCACCCGCGCGAAAGCGCGCGACCCTTGCGCGTCCAGGCCGCCAGTATACCGTCAAAGCGCAGCGCTTCACCCGGGCCGCCGGCGCGGTCCCGTCAGCGCAGGAGGTTCAGGAACTCGGCACGGGTGGACGGGTTCTCCCGGAAGGCTCCCAGCATGGCAGAGGTCTTCATCACCGAGTTCTGCTTCTCCACGCCACGCATCATCATGCACAGGTGGCGGGCCTCGATGATCACCCCCACGTCCTCGGCGCCGGTGACCTGCTGCAGAGCGTCGGCGATCTGAAAGGTGAGCTCCTCCTGAATCTGCAGGCGACGGGCGAACATGTCCACCACCCGCGCGACCTTGGACAGGCCCAGCACCTTGCCGCTCGGAATGTAGCCGACGTGGCACTTGCCGATGAATGGCAGCAGGTGATGCTCGCACAGCGAGTACAGCTCCACGTCCTGAACCACGATCATTTCCCGGTTTGACGCCGGGAACAGCGCGCCGTTGACCACCTCCTCCAGGGTCTGGCGGTAGCCTTTGGTCAGAAACTGCATGGCTTTGGCCGCCCGCTTCGGCGTGTCGAGCACGCCCGGACGGGTGACGTCGTCTATTTCGGCGATGATCGTGGCGTACGCGTCGATCAGTCGAGAGCTGTCTTGCATGAGGTCCTCGTCAGGCGCGCTGCTTGAGAGCGCACGCAAAGTTTGCCAAAAACCCTCGAACGGTGCGACGGTAAGGCCATGGCGCAGATCAGGATCAAACGGGCCTACGACCCGCCCGCCGAGGCGGACGGTTTCCGCGTGCTGGTGGACGCCATCTGGCCCCGTGGCGTGCGCCGCGATGCGCTCGCCGCCGATCTGTGGGCCCGGGACGCCGCTCCCTCGTCCGAGCTGCGGCGGTGGTTCGGCCACGATCCGAAGCGCTGGCACGGCTTTGTCGAACGCTACTTCCGGGAGCTCGACGCCCGGCCCGAGGCGCTGGCGCCGATTCGCCAGCAGCTCCGGCACGGTACCGTCACCCTCGTCTACGGCGCTCGCGACACCGAGCACAACCAGGCCGTGGCGCTCCGCCGCTACCTGGAAGAGTCCGGCTGACAGGCGATGACCCGCGCCTTCCTGTCCCTGGGATTCCGCCCGTTCTATCTCGGCGCCGCCGCGTTCGCAGCGTTGGCCGTGCCGGCATGGTATGCCGCGTTTGCCGGATGGATGCCGGTGGGCACGGCGCTGTCCGGGCTCGCCTGGCACGCCCACGAGATGCTGTTCGGCTTCGCGCCGGCTGTCATCGGCGGCTTTCTGCTGACCGCGGTGCGCGCCTGGACCGGCCGGTCGACCGTCCACGGCACGTCCCTGGCCGGTCTGTTCGGGCTGTGGCTCGCGGCCCGCGTGCTGATGGCGACCGGGCCGTGGCCGCTGGCCGTGCTCGCCGACCTGCTGTTCCTGCCGCTGCTGGCCCTCAGCCTGGCAGTTCCGCTGTGGCGCGCGCGGAACCGCCGCAACGCGTTCGTGGTGGTCCTGCTGCTGGCGCTCGGCGCGCTTTCGGCTGCCCATCACGGCGCCTACCGTGGCTGGGTAGACCCTCTCTGGGCCGAACGTTCCCCGACCGTCGCCATGGATCTGGTGGCCGTGCTGCTGACCGTAATCGGCGGCCGGATCATACCCACCTTCTCTGCCAACGCGATCGCCACGCTCACGCCGCGCCGCTGGCGGCCGGTGGAGGCGCTTGCCATCTTGCTCCCGGTGCTGGTCGCGCTGGTGGACGTCGGCGGCCTGGGGGGGCTGCTGCCGATGGGCGCGGTGCGGGCCCTGTTCGCTTTGACGGCGCTCATTCAGCTGATTCGCTGGCTGGGTTGGCAGCCATGGGCGACCCGCGGCAACGCGCTGCTGCTCGTGCTGCCGCTGGGGTATCTATGGCTGCCGATCCATCTGGCGCTGCGCGGCTGGCTCGACGTCACGCCGGGGGTGATGGCGCCCCTGGCGCTGCATGCGCTCGCCGTCGGCGCCATGGCGGGCCTCATGCTGGCCATGATGTCCCGCAGCGCGCGCGGGCACACGGGCCGGCCGTTGATCGCGGAACCCACGGAAACGCTCATGTTCACCGCCGTTCACCTGGCGGCCGTCTGCCGCGTGGCAGGACCGCTGCTGTGGCCGACCGCCTACCTCACCTGGGTGCAGGTGGCGGCCCTGCTGTGGCTGCTGGCTTTCGCCCTCTTCACGGTGCGGTATGCGCCGATGGTCGTGCGGCCGCGGCTCGACGTTCCCGGTTGATTCAGGCGAAGCGCTTCAGCTCGCGCCGGGCGATCACCATCTTGTGCGCCTCGTCCGGGCCGTCGGCGATTCTGAGGGCGCGGCCGTTGCGCCACATAGCAGCCACCGGCGTGTCGTCGGACACGCCCAGCGCACCCATGGACTGAATCGCCCGGTCGAGCACCGCCATCATCATGTTCGGCACCACCACCTTGACCATCGACAGCTCCTGACGGGCTTCGCGCTTACCCGCCTTGTCCATCTTCCAGGCGGCGTACTGGGTCAGCAGTCGGGCCTGATCGATCTCCATCCGCGAGGTGGCGATCCAGTCCTGGACGATCTGCTTGTCGGCCAGCTTCACCCCGGCGATGTCCCGGTTGTTGGCGTGCCGGCACATGATCTCGAAGCCACGCTCGGCCATGCCGATGGCGCGCATGCAGTGGTGGATACGGCCGGGGCCCAGCCGCGCCTGAGCGATCATGAAGCCACCGTTCTCGGGGCCCAGCAGGTTGTCGGCCGGCACCCGACAGTCTTCGTAGCGGATCTCGCAGTGACCGCCGCCGCCGGCGTGCCCCATGACCGGCACCGAGCGGATCAGGTTGAAGCCGGGCGCGTCCGTGGGGACGACGATCATGGATGCCCGCTCGTGGGGCGCGCCCTTCGGATTCGTGACCACCATCACGATGGCGAATGCAGCCCCGACCGCACCCGAAGTGAACCACTTGTGGCCATTGATTACCCACTCGTCCCCGTCTCGCTTAGCGAGCGTCCGCAGGCCGGTGGGATCCGCACCGGAGACTTCCGGCTCGGTCATGGAGAAGCACGAACGGATCTCGCCGTCCAGCAGCGGCTTCAGCCAGCGATCTTTCTGTGCGGCGCTGCCGAACTCCGCCAGGATCTCCGCATTGCCCGTGTCCGGCGCTTGACAGTTGAACACACGGGAGGCAATGGGCGAGCGGCCCATCTGCTCGCAGAGGATCGAATAGTCGTGGTTGGAGAGCCCGGCGCCCCATTCCTGGTCCGGCAGGAACAGGTTCCACAGGCCGAGCTCGCGGGCCTTGGCGCGCAGCCCCTTCATGACCGGAGGGTCTTCGCCGTCCGGCGTCGATCCGGCCTCTTCGGCATAGCGCGCTTCGGCCGGAATGATGTCGTCGTTCAGCATCCTCTGGAGCTGGTCCTCGACGATGCGTGCCTCTTCGGATATTGCGAATTCCATGGATGCGCCTCAACGTTGGGATCGACTTTCCTCCAAGGCTACGCGGGTGCGCCGGAGTTCCCATCCGCGGAATCACGTAGATCCGTCACCTGGCGGATGTCGAGCAATCGCCGCAACGGCGCGGGGTCGTCGAGCAGATCGGCCAGCGTGTGGCGGTCCAGCACAGCCATGAACGCCCGCATGGCATCTGCCAGCAGGTTCTTCAAGCTGCACGCCGGAGTGATGACGCAGCGGTTGTCCGGACCGAAGCATTCCACCAGAGCCAGGTCGTTCTCCATATCGCGGACGACCCGACCGATGTTGATCCGCTCCGGCGACAGACGCAGACGCAAGCCGCCTCCCCTGCCGCGCACGGTATCGACGTAGCCGCGGCGGCCCAGCTCCTGGACCACTTTCATGAGGTGGTGGCGGGATATGTCATAAGCATCGGCAATGGCCTGCACCGTGCCGAAACCCTCCGGATGGGCCGCCAGATAAATGAGCACACGCAGGCTGTAATCCGTGTAGCGGGTCAGACGCATCGCCCAGTCGTCCTGCTATAAGATTCATATGTTTTGAATCTTATCAGAATGCCAGATGCGATGACCGGCGACTGGCAGGCCGATGTCCCTAAGGAATGCCTTCGAAAGATACGCAATTCCACGTAATTTGAGCAAAAGGCCTTCGACACCTGCGGGTTAATAAGTAATATTTTACGTGAATGTTCAAGTTTTCAGCCCAGGACGAATGGCTATGAAAGACACTCGAAGACTGTGGCGCACTCTCGCGGTGCTCTTCGTCGTTTCCTTCGGCGCGCTGGGCCTGATCGGCAGCGACATCTACCGTCAGGCCCCGCCCGTGCCCGGCTCGGTCGTGACACCCGCCGGCGAGGTGCTTTTCAGCCGCGACGACATCGACCGGGGCAGAGCGGTCTGGCAGACCACGGGCGGCCACGAGCTCGGCTCCATCTGGGGCCACGGCGCCTATGTGGCGCCGGACTGGAGCGCGGACTGGCTGCACCGCGAATCGACGGCCCTGCTGGACCGCTGGGCGGACGAGCAGGCGCACGCCTCCTACGCCGAGCTCGGCCCGGACGACCAGGCTGCCCTGCGCTCGCGCCTTCAGCGGGAGATGCGCCGCAACACCTACGACGCCGATACCGACACCATCCGGGTGAGCGCCGACCGCGCTGCCGCCATTCGCAGCACCGCCGGGCACTACACGGCGCTGTTCGGCAACGATCCCGATCTCGCCGCGCTGCGCGAGCAGTACGCCATGGCGGAGAACCCGGTGCCCGACCGGGAGCACCGGCAAGTGCTCGGGGCGTTCTTCTTCTGGACCGCCTGGGCAGCGGTGACTGACCGTCCCGGCAGCGACGTCACCTACACCAACAACTGGCCCCACGAGCCGCTGGTGGGCAACGTGCCGACCACCGGCACCGCGCTGTGGTCGCTCGGCAGCGTGCTGCTGCTCATCGCCGGCATCGGCGGACTGCTGTGGTACTACACGGCCACGCGCGAACACGAGGCGCCCACGCCTCCGAGCCGCGATCCACTGGCGGGTCTCTCGCCGACGCCCTCCATGCGCGCTACCCGCAAGTACTTCTACACCGTCATCGCCCTCTTCCTGGCCCAGATCGGGCTGGGCGCCGTGACCGCCCACTACGCGGTGGAAGGCCAGCAGTTCTACGGCCTCAACATCTCGGAGATCCTCCCGTACGCGATCACCCGCACCTGGCATACTCAGCTCGGCATCTTCTGGATCGCCACGGCCTGGCTCGCCACCGGGCTGTACATCGCCCCGGCCCTGTCGGGCCACGAGCCGCGGTTCCAGAAGCTCGGGGTGAACGTGCTCTACGGCGCCCTGCTGCTGGTGGTGGTTGGCTCCATGGCCGGCGAATGGCTGGGTGTGCAGCAGTACTTCAGTCTCGGCACCAACTTCTACTTCGGCCACCAGGGCTACGAGTACGTCGACCTGGGACGGTTCTGGCAGATCCTGCTGTTCGCGGGGCTCATGATCTGGCTGACCCTGGTCGGCCGCGCCCTGTGGCCGGCGCTCCGCCAGCCGGGCGAGCAGCGGCCGCTCGTCGGCCTGGTCTTCCTCTCCACGGTGGCCATCGGCCTGTTCTACGGCGCCGGCCTCACGTGGGGTCAGCACACCCACCTCGCCATGGTGGAGTACTGGCGCTGGTGGGTCGTGCATCTGTGGGTCGAAGGCTTCTTCGAGGTGTTCGCCACCGCAGTGATCGCGCTGTTGTTCTTCAGGCTGGGCCTGCTGCGGGCGTCCGTCGCCACCGGCGCGGTCCTGTTCTCCACCATCGTCTTTCTGCTGGGCGGCATCCTCGGCACCCTGCACCATCTGTACTTCACCGGCACGCCCACGTCGGTGATCGCCGTCGGCGCCATGTTCTCGGCGCTGGAGGTGGTGCCGCTGGCGCTCATCGGCTTCGAGGCCTTCGACAACTACCGGATGACCAGAGCAGCGCCGTGGGTGCAGCGTTACCGGTGGCCGATCCTGTTCTTCGTCGGCGTCGCGTTCTGGAACCTGATCGGCGCCGGCGTGCTCGGCTTCATGATCAATCCGCCGATCTCGCTCTACTACGTGCAGGGGCTCAACACCACCCCGACACACGGTCATGCGGCGCTGTTCGGTGTGTACGGTCTGCTCGGCATCGGCCTCATGCTGTTCTGCCTGCGCGGCCTGACGGCGGACCGCGGGTGGAACGATCGGCTGCTATCGCCGACCTTCTGGGCACTGAACGTGGGGCTCGCCGCCATGGTGTTCGGTTCGCTCCTGCCGGCGGGCCTCTACCAGGCGTGGGCCAGCATCACCCACGGCCTGTGGTACGCTCGCTCGCCCGCGATCGTGCATTCCCCCATCATGCAGGCGCTGGTGTGGATGCGGGTTCCCGGCGACGTGATCTTTGCCAGTGGGGCGCTGTTTCTGGCGTGGTTTGCATTCAGGACGTGGCGCAGCGCCCCCGAACCGGTGCCGGAGCCGCTCGGCATGCCTGCCGGCTGAGCGGGCGGCTGGCCGATCATCGGCCGGTCCGCCCAGGGCCGGCCGTTCGTCTACTGCAATCGGAGATCTGCAATGCCCTGTGACGACGTGGTGACCTCACTCGAGCACGTGGCCGAGCGCGCCGGCGACATCGCCCCGGAGATTTACCGGCGGTTCGCTGCCCGGGCGCCGCAAGCCGCTGCCCTCATGAGCCACATGGACGAGTTCATGGTGGGCCGGATGATGCAGGACGTGCTGCTGTTGCTCATGACCCGGCCGGACGACATCGAGCGCGACTACCTGAAGTTCGAGGTGGGCTCTCACCGATCCTACGGCACGACCCCGCAGATGTTCCTGCCCCTCCTGGAAGCGGTGCGCGACACCGTGCGCGAGCATCTCGGCAGCGACTGGAGCGCGGCGTTCGAGCAGGCCTGGAGCGAACGCATCACCGCGCTGGTGGCACGGATCGAAGCCGTGGCTGCCTGAGAGTGTGCGGCACCGCGCATTCGGCCGCACACGCGGCACTGGCTCTGGCCGCCCGGCGGCCATAGACTCCGGAGGATTCATCCGGTCCGGGACCTCGCCATGCCGTTATCCGACGCCGAGAGGCTCTCCCTCTCCTTCCCCGACGTCTTTCAGGATCCCGCTGCGGCCCACCGGCTGTTCACTCGCCTCCGGGCCGAGGAGCCGGTGGCGTGGTGCCCGGAGCCGTGGGGCGGTCCCGGATTCTGGTCGATCACCCGCTACGACGACATCCAGCGGATCTCGAAGCTGCCGAAGGTCTTCAGCTCCGACGCGCGCCACGGCGGCATCACCCTGCCGAGCCCGGAGATGATTCGGAACCGGGAAGGCCGCAGCGCCGATGGGGAGCCGGCGGAGCTCTCGGCGTTCGAAGGCGGGCGCAGCATGATCACCATGGACCCGCCGGGACATACTCAGCACCGCCGTATGGTGGCGCCCGGCTTCACCCCGCAGAGCCTGGACGCGCTGGTGCCGCGGATCCGCGAGCGCGCCCGGGTGATCCTCGAGGGCCTGGCCGGCCGCGACCAGTGCGAGTTCGTCTCCGAGGTGGCTGCCGAGCTGCCGATCCAGATGCTGGCCGAGCTGTTCGACGTGCCTCAGGAGGATCGTCACAAGCTGTTCCACTGGTCGAACCTCATCATCGGCGGCGACGACCCGGACGTGGCCACCTCCCGGGAACAGACCCTCGCGGCATTCATGGAGCTCGCCGGCTACGCCCTGCAGCTTCGCGAGGCGCGGATGCGGGAGCCCGGCAACGACCTGATCAGCCTGCTGGCCAACACCCAGGTGGACGGCGAGCCCATGAGCGTCGCCGACTACCTGTCGGCCTTCGTGCTGTTGGTGGTGGCCGGCAACGAAACCACCCGCAATTCCATCTCCGGCGGGGTGCTGGCCCTGTCCCAGCATCCTGAGCAGCGGCGGACGCTGCTGGAGAACCCGGGCCTCATTCCCGCCGCGGTGAACGAGATCATCCGCTGGGTGCATCCGGTGATCTATATGCGGCGCACCGCCCTCGCCGACTACCAGCTCGGCGACGTCACCATCAGAGCGGGAGACAAGCTGGCTCTGTGGTACCTGTCGGGCAACCGCGATGAAAGCAAGTGGGACGATCCCTTCACCTTCGACGTGTCTCGGCCGGGGCCCCGTCACCTGTCCTTCGGCTACGGTCAGCACCTGTGCATCGGCTGGCGCCTGGCCGAGATCCAGCTCACCGTCCTGCTCGAGGAGCTGCTGGCCCGCTATCCGAGCTTCGAGGTGGAAGGCGACGTGCGCCGCATCCGAACCAACTTCCTGAACAGCATCAAACACATGCGGCTGCGCTACGCGGCCGCGACGGCCGCTGCCTGAGCCTCGCCCAGGCGGCAAGCCGGGGTGCCGGGGCCGTCAGGAGCCGGGCGGCGCCGATTGGCGGGGAAAATCCGCGAACACCCGCCGTACGGCCTGCTCCGCCTTGCCCGGCTCGAATGCGAAATTGTCGTCCGGCTGACTCGACACTGCCACGGCTTCCCACACCAGCTGATTGGCGTCGGCGTCGATCACGTCCACGTGCAGCGTCCCTTCCGTGTACTGATGGAGCTCGGTGGTGTCGTAACCGGACCAGACACCGTAGTTATGGTGGAACATGCCGTAGCTGATGCCGAACCCCGGCCGCTGCACCCCGTGCAGCACCTGCCGGGTCTCGATGAAGAAGTTCACCTCGAGATCGGCATTGTCCGTCACGTAGGTGTATCCGCGCTGTTCGAGCTCCGCCCGTGCCGATCGTTTGAGTGTCTGGCTGAGGATGGTGCCGGTGCCTTCCTGCCGGTCGGTTCCCAGCGGCTGATAGAAGGAGAACGTCCGGTAGCGGTCGAAGTGCGCCTCGGGCGAGCGCGCCACGTCGACGCGCGGCGCACTGGCGCAACCGGTCAGCACCAGCGCTGCCGTCACGGCGAGGATCCAGCTTTCAAGTCTCGAGCGCATAAGCACCTCTTTTCTCTCGTCGTTGTTTGCTCTGGTCGTTCGCGAATGCCGCAGCAGCATGGCCGCGCCGGCGTTCCCGGGCTGCAGGAACGGTACCACCCTCGCCGTCGCGACACCTCACCAGGATCTTTGAAGACGCGGGCACTCCGGAGTAATGTGGCGAATTGGAGCGGGTGGCATCAGACGGGGTAGTCATGACCGAACGAACGGAATCCGGCGACCCGATGGAGCGGTTTCGGCAGCTCCTCACGGAATGGGAGCGCGGTTTCGACGCGCTGGCCAATCGCTTCATGGGCACCGACGACTTCAGCCGCAACATGAACCAGTTGCAGAACCTGCATCTGGGCATGCAGAAGGCGTTCGCCGACGTCATGTCGCGCAATCTCGCCGCCCTGAACCTGCCGAGCCGCGAGGACGTGCTGCGGGTCGGCCAGGCGGTCCACGAGGTGGACAGGCGGCTCGCCCGGGTGGAGCAGCGCCTCGAGGAGGTGGCTCGCGCCTCCGGTGTGCAGCCGGCAGCGCCGGCCCGCAAAGGTCCGCCGCGCACGCGCAGGCCACCCAGTGCGGAGGACGGCTCATGAGCGCACAGAGCACCGGCGCCGCCGCCCGGGCGGCCGACATCGTCGACCAGGCCATCCAGCGCAGCATCAAGGGGCTGGAATTCGTCACCTCGCCGGCGCCGGCGGTGGGCCTCACGCCCAAGGAGCTCATCTACCACCGCGGCACCCTGCAGCTCTATCACTACCTGCCCCAGGCGGACGAGGTGTATCGGGTTCCGGTGCTGCTGGTCATGGCCACCACCAACAAGGCCTACGTGTTCGACCTGGCGCCCGGCCAGAGCATGGTGGAATACCTGCTGAGGAACGGCCTCGACGTCTACGTCATCGACTGGGAGCCGCCCACTCCGGAGGAACGCCGCCTCGACCTGACGACCTACACGCAGGATTTCATCCCCACCTGCATCCGCGAGGTACAGCGCGACAGCGGCGAGCCGGACGTCTCCATCGTCGGATACTGCATGGGCGGGGTGCTGTCGCTCATCTACGCTGCCACCCATCCCGACGGGCCGCTGAAGAACCTCGCCTGCCTCACCACGCCGGTGAACTGGGCCGAGATGGGGCTGACCCGCATCTGGTCCGACGAGAAACATTTCGACGTGGATCGGCTCGTCGACACGCTGGGCATCGTTCCCAAAGACGTGATTCAGGCGTCGTTCGACATGCTGCGCCCGGCGCAGAGATCGGCCGGCCGCATCCGCGCGTGGGAGCAGATCTGGAACGACGCGTTCGTGAAGTCCTACCGGGCTTTCGAGCGCTGGGGCAACGAGACCCTGCCGCTGGCCGGCGAGTACTTCCGCCAGACCACCAAAGAGCTGATGTGGGCCAACCGTCTGTACACGGGTGAGCTCCGGGTGGGCGGCCGGCAGGCCGATCTGGCCAACATCACCGTGCCCGTGATGCACGCCATCGCCGAGCACGATCACATCGTCAGCTACAAGGCGAGCAAGCCGCTCCTCGAACGGGTGGGCTCGACCGACAAGGAGGAACTGGTGCTGAAGGGCGGACACGTCAGTCTGATCGCGGGCCCGAACGCCGTCCGGCGCATGTGGCCGGCCCTCTCCCGCTGGCTGGCGGAGCGTTCCACGTGACCGTGCTGGAGCGCTATCCCCGCACGGTGGAGATCACGTCCGGCGAAGCGACCCTCGCGCTCATGGCCCGCGAGGACGAAGCAGAGCTGCTTGGCTTCGCCCGGGACCTGCCGATCCACGATCTGCTGTTCCTGCGCCGGGACATCACCCACCCCAAGGTCCTGTCCGCCTGGTCGGACGAGATCGAAGCCGGCAGCATCGTCAGCCTGATCGCCCGCGAGACCAAGACCGGCGTCGCCGGCGGCATTCTCGGTTGCACGGCGGTGGTACGGGACGAGCTGTCCTTCTCGCCCCACGTGGGCGAGCTGCGGGTGCTGGTCACGCCCCGGGCGCGGGAGCGCGGGCTCGGCCGCATCCTCATTCAGGAGAGCTTCCTCATCGCGCTCAGCCTTCAGCTCGAGAAGCTCGTGGCGCAGATGACCGTGGACCAGAAGGGCGCCATCGCCGTGTTCGAGGAGATGGGCTTCCAGGCGGAGGCGCTGCTCAAGGACCACGTGCAGGATCCCGACGGCACCCGCCACGACCTGGTGATGCTGTCCCACGACGTGGCCCGTTTCCAGGCTCAGATGGAGGCGTACGGCCTCACCGATCTTCTGTAGAAACCTCGCCCCGGCGCCGAAAATTCCGCTGGACGAGCAGCGGCGCCGGGTATATCAAACGCAGGATCGTTCTCGTCATCCGAGGCCCTCATGAATGCCCCGTCCGCCATTCCGGTCAAGACCCGGGAGATGCACAGCCATCACTTCGACTCCACCGTGTGGAACGACTTCAGATTCCGCGACGATGACATCATCATCGCCAGCTACGCCAAATCTGGAACCACCTGGACCCAGCAGATCATCGGCCAGCTTCTGTTCGACGGCGACCCGGACGTCGACGTGGCAGAGATGTCGCCCTGGCTGGACCTGCGGGTGCCGCCCAAAGAGGTCAAGCTGCCGCTGGTGGACGCTCAGACTCACCGGCGTTTCCTGAAGACCCATCTGCCCGTGGACGCACTGGTCTTCTCGGCGCAAGCGCGCTACCTCTACGTTGCCCGTGACGGCCGCGACGTGGTCTGGAGCTTCTACAACCACCACGTGAACGCCAACGCGTCATGGTACGAGGCACTGAACGACACGCCGGGCCGGGTCGGCCCGCCCATCGGTCCACCGCCGGACGACGTCCGCGTCTACTGGCGTGACTGGCTGGAAAAGGATGGCTACCCGTGGTGGCCGTTCTGGGAGAACGTTCGCTCCTGGTGGGCGATACGCGAGCTGCCGAACGTTCTGCTGGTGCACTTCGAGGCGCTCAAGCGGGACCTCGACGGCGAGATGAGGCGGATTGCCGCCTTTCTCGACGTTCCGGTGAAGGCCGCCCGCTGGCACGACATCGTGGAGCACTGCACGTTCGACTGGATGAAGCGGCACGCGGCCCGCAGCGCGCCCCTCGGCGGGGCGTTCTGGGACGGCGGCGCCGAAACCTTCATCAACAAGGGCACCAACGGACGGTGGCGAGACACCTTGAGCGCCAGGGAGTGCGTCGAGTACGAGCAGCGGGCCGTGGCGGAGCTCGGCGAGGAGTGCGCGCGCTGGCTCGCGACCGGCACGCGCACATGAGACGTCAGCTGCCGGTGAATCGGGCCGGACGCCGCTCGAGAAACGCCGCCACTCCTTCCTGGTGGTCGTAGCTCTTGAAGCACTCGGCGAGCGCCTGGGTGTGCCGCTGCATGTGCGAAGCCACGTCGCTGCTGAGACCTTCGTAGACCAGCGACTTGATTCGCGCATGGGAGAAGGGCGAGCCCTGCAGGATCGCCTGCCCCAGCTCGCGGGCCTTCGACTCGAGCTCCTCGGACGGCACCACGGCGTCCACGTAGCCGATGGCGAGCGCCTCCTCCGCGCTGAGAAACTCACCCGTGTACAGCAGCCGCAGCGCTCTGGCGGGGCCGATCAGCCGCGGCAGCAACCAGCTTCCCGCGCCCGTGTCGGGCACCAATCCCCGATGCGCGAAGTTCCAGGCGAACCGGGCGTTCGGCGTTGCCAGCCGCAGATCGCACTGGGAGGTGAACTCGGCGCCCATGCCCACCGCCGGGCCGTCCACCGCGGCGATCACCGGTTTCGGGCACTCCACCAGCGGCCACCAGCGCTCGCGCTCTTCCGCCGTACCGCGAAGACCGCGTCGTTCCCCCGGTACGCTCGCAAGATCAGCGAGATCGGTGCCGGCGCAGAACGAGCCCGGCACGCCTTGCAGGATCACCACCCGCGCATTGGGGTCACCGCCGGCACGCCGTACCACGCCGATGAAGTTGCCGAGCATCTCGTAGGTCATCGCGTTCTTCTTTTCAGGGCGATCGATGGTGATGGTTGCGATGCCGTCCTGCACCTCGTAGAGAATGTCGCTGGCCATGGTCGTGTCTCCCGTGCCTTGGTTCTGCTGTAGGCGCCGACAATGCCGACAATGCCGACAATATAGCGGCTGAGTGCTGCGCCGGCACCTCGTTCACAGCCGTCGGGTCATGAACGCGCTGTGCGGATGCGCCGCGTAGCCGTCGAATGGCCCGCACGGCTCGAAGCCGAACCGCGCGTACAGCGCCCGCGCCGGGGCAAAGTGCTCGGTGGCGCCGGTCTCGAGGCTGAGACGTTGGTAACCCCGGCGCGCGGCTTCGGTAAGCAGGTAGGTCACCACCGCCGCGGCCACTCCCTTGCGCCGGTGCCGGCTCGCGGTGCGCATGGACTTGATCTCGCCGTGCTTCGGATCCAGCTCCTTGAGCGCGCCGCACCCCAGCAGCTCCTCGCCCTGCCAGACGCTCCAGAACGTGATTTCCGGCGCCTTCAGCGCCTCCAGGTCGAGCGCGTGGACGCTTTCCCGCGGCGAGATCTGGTGCATGTTGGTCACGTGCTCGTGCAGCAGCGCCGCGATCTCCGTGCCGCGCAGGTCGTCTTCACGAATGTCCCAGGCCATTAGGGCAATGCCAGCCCATGGCCGTGACCCGACGTCACGACGTGGCGCCCCGCCGCCGGCCGCGGCCGATCTGCTCGAGCCAGTGGAGCCAGAGCTCGAAGCCGCTGCCGGTGCGCGACGACAGCTCGAGCACCGTGAGCGCCGGATTCAGCCGGCGGGCGTACTCGATGCAGGCGTCGACATCGAAGTCCACGTGCGGGAGAAGATCCATCTTGGTGATGATCAGGACGTCGGCGGTGCGGAACATGTAGGGATACTTGAGCGGCTTGTCGTCGCCCTCGGTGACGGAGAGCAGCACCACCCGGGCGGCCTCGCCCAGGTCGAACAGCGCCGGGCAGACCAGGTTGCCCACGTTCTCGATCATCAGCAGCGAGCCCGGCGCGGGGGCGAGCTCGCGCACCGCGCGCGCCACCATGGCGGCATCCAGGTGGCACCCCGCGCCGGTGTTGATCTGCAGCACCGGACATCCGGTGGCGCGGATGCGCTCGGCATCGTGCAGGGTAGCCTGGTCGCCCTCCACCACCGAGACCGGCACGTCCGCAGCGATGGCGCGGAGGGTCCGCTCCAGCAGGGTGGTCTTGCCGGAACCCGGCGAGCTCAGCAGGTTGACCGCGAGCACGCCGTGCTCGGCGAACCACTGCCGGTTCTGCTCCGCCAGCGCATCGTTCCTGCCCAGCACGGCCGCTTCCAGGGACACCGAGTCGGCATCGCCGTGGGCGTGGTGATGGGGCACGTCATCCGGATGATGATGGTGGTGGCCGCCCTCGCGCGCCGGCGCCAGCCCCTCGAGGCTGAACGTCCGGCGGGTGACGGGATCGGTGAGCAGGGCACTGCCGTGTTCGGAGCATCCGCAGGTAGCACACATCAGACGACCTCCATGGCCTTGATTCTCAGTTCCTCTCCAGAGAGGCACTCGACGGGATAGGCGCCGCAGCGGCAGGGGGTGAGAAAGTCGGCGAGATCCCGCTCCACGCCGCAGTCCAGACAGCGCCCGCGCCCCGGCACCTCAATCACCGTGAGTTCGGCACCTTCCAGCAACGTGCCCTGCCGGCAGACTTCGAAGCAGAACCGTACCGCGTCCACCTCGACGCCGGAGAGCACGCCGATCTCGAGCACCACCCGGATCACCGACTGCGGACGCGCGCGGTGCTCCACGTAATCGACGATTTCCTGGGTGAGGCTCAGCTCGTGCACGCTACGGCTCCTCAACAGATCCTCGGCAATTGCTCGCCGGCGAGCATGTCCACCACCCGTCTGCCACCGAAACGGGTGCACATCTCCACCCCGCGCCGCGGCCCGTCGAGCACCCGGCCGATCAGCGCGGCGTCGCGGCCCGCCCGGTGACGGCGCATGACGTTCAGCGCGGCGTCGGCCTGATCGCCGGCCACCACGCACACCAGCTTGCCCTCGTTGGCGAGGTAGAGCGGGTCGAGCCCGAGGATCTCGCAGAAGCCGTGCACCTGCTCACGAATCGGCAGGCGTTGCTCGATCAGCTCGATCAGGCAACCGGAGGCCTCCGCGAACTCGCACAGCACCGTGGCCAGACCGCCGCGGGTGGCGTCGCGCAGGCAGTGGACGCCCGGACACGCTGCCGGTGAGGTCGGCAATCAGGCCGTTCAGGGGCTGGCAGTCGCTCTCGATGAGGGTATCCAGCGCCAGATCACCGCGCGCTTCCAGGATGGCGGCGCCGTGATCGCCCAGCATGCCGCTGACGATCACCGCATCGCCAGGCCGGGCGAGGTGCGCGCCGGTGTTGAGCCCCGCGGCGATCACGCCGACGCCGGCGGTGTTCACGAACAGCTTGTCGGCTGCGCCGCGCGGCACCACCTTGGTGTCGCCGGTGACGATCGCCACGCCCGCGCCGGCCGCCGCACGGGCCATGGAATCACAGACCCGGCGCAGCACGTCGATCTCCAGACCCTCCTCGATGATCAGTCCGCAACTCAGATACAGCGGCGCGGCCCCGCCCACCGCCAGGTCGTTGACCGTGCCGTTCACCGCCAGGCTGCCGATGTCGGCGCCGCGGAAGAACAGCGGGTCCACCACGTAGCAATCGGTGGTGAACGCCAGCCGGTCACCGCGGGCGGTGAGCTCCGTCAGATCGATGCGCGCCTGGTCTTCCAGCGGCGCCAGCAGCGGATTGGCGAACGCCTGCACCATCACCTCGGCCACCAGGTCACGGCTGGCCCGGCCGCCGCCGCCGTGCGCCAGGGTGACGCGGTCGCCGCGCAGGCGCGACCGCCGCGCAACCGGCGGCGCCGGAGTGACGCCCGGTGTGCTCACGTCACCTCCCGCAGCGAAATCCCAGTGTGGGAGCGACTATCCCCACTGTGGGAGCGACCTCCCGGTCGCGATCCGCCATCCCCACTGTGGGAGCGACCTCCCGGTCGCGATCCGTTACCCCCACCCCCATAGTTGTAATACGCCGCACACGCCCCCTCGCTCGACACCATCAACGCCCCCAGCGGCGTATCCGGCGTGCAGGCCCGGCCATAGACCTTGCACTGCCAGGGCTTGATCACGCCCTTCAGCACCTCGCCGCACTGACACGACGTGGGATCGGCGATCTTCAGGTTCGGCACCGCGAACCGGCGCTCGGCGTCGAAACGAGCATAGCGTTTCCGCATCCGCACCCCGGAATGGTCGATGGAGCCGAGCCCGCGCCACTCGAAGAACTCGCGAAGCTCGTACACCTCGCTCACCGCCGCCAGCGCAGGGTCGTTGCCGCGCTGCGGCACCACCCGGCGGTACTGATTCTCCACCTCGGCCCGCCCCTCGGCGATCTGCACCAGCACCATCCAGATACTGTGGAGAATGTCGAGGGGCTCGAAACCGGCCACCACCAGGGGCTTGCCATAGCGTTCGGGAATGAACCGGTAGACGTCGGTGCCGATGACCATGCTGACGTGGCCGGGGCCGAGAAAGCCGTCCAGGGTCAGCTCCGGGGAGTCCAGGATGGCCTTGATGGTGGGCACGATGGTGATGTGGTTGCAGAACAGAGAAAAGTTGTCGACGCCGTCCTCGGCCGCGCGCAGCACCGTCAGCGCCGTGCTCGGCATGGTGGTCTCGAAGCCGAGGCCGAAGAACACCACTTCCCGGTCCGGCTCCCGGCGGGCGATGGCCAGCGCATCCAGGGGCGAATACACCATCCGCACGTCCGCGCCCTCCGCCTTCGCCTGCAGCAGGCTCTTCTTCGACCCCGGCACCCGCATGGCGTCGCCGAAGGTGGTGAAGATCACCTGTGGGTGCTCGGCGAGCGCCAGGCAGTCGTCCACCCGTCCCATGGGCAGCACGCAGACCGGGCAGCCCGGGCCGTGCACCAGCTCGATGGCGTCCGGCAGCATGTTTTCGATGCCGTAGCGGAAGATGGAATGGGTGTGGCCGCCGCACACTTCCATGATCTGCAGCGGCCGGCGGCGGCAGACGTCGATGCGCGGAATGATCCGCTCGATGGCGCCGAGCAGGTGCTTCGCCCGTTCCGGATCGCGGAACTCGTCCACGTACTTCATCGCCGGCTCCCGTGGTTACCGGTGCCCCGGGAGTCGGCCAGCAGGGTGTGCACCAGGTCCCAGAGCACGTGGTAGATGGCGACGTGGGTTTCCTGCACCCGATGGATGCTGTCCGTGGGCACGGTGAGGCAGTGATCCACAGCGCCGCTCCTGGCCATGGCGCCGCCGTCCCCGCCGGCGAGGCCGACGGTCACCAGCCCGCGGTCCTTCGCAGCCTCGAACGCCGCCAGCAGATTCGCCGAATTGCCGCTGGTGGAAAACCCGACGAGACCGTCGCCCCGGCTCGCCAGGGCAATGATCTGGCGGACGAACACGTGCTCCCAGCCGACGTCGTTGGCCACCGCCGACGCCATGGCGACGTCGCCGGTGAGATTCACCGCCGGCAGCGCCGGCCGACCTGTGGTGACCGGGTGCAGGAACTCCACGGTGAAGTGGGCGGCATCGCAGCTCGAGCCGCCGTTGCCCATGGCGAACATCCGCCCGTGACGCCGGTAAACGGCCGCGATGGCCCGCGCCGCCGCCACCACATCGCCGGCGTGAGCCTCGAAGAAGGCCTGCTTCACCGCCACGCTGTCGGCGGCCTTCCGGCGCACGGACTCCTCGAGCGGTTCCCCCGTGGGCGCGACCTCCAGGTCGCAATCTCCGGAATCGCGGCCGGGAGGCCGCTCCCACCCACGGTCTTCCCGCTCACCGAGAAACGGATACAGCGCCTTCAGCCTGTCGTCAGTGTCGCTCATGGCCCCGGCACTCCGGTACCGGTTCCGCTCATCAGCCCGAGCTCCTGCTCCATCTCTCCGAGCTCCTCCAGCAGCGCCAAGGTGCGCGCAGCTTCCTCGTCGTCGATGCGGCTCATGGCGAACCCCACGTGCACCAGAACCCAGTCGCCCACACATTGCAGGGCCGTGTGCTCGCCTGTCACGATGCAGGACAGGTTGATCTCGCGCCGCACCCCCGCGACGTTGACGATGCCGAGCTGAGCGGCCTCGTCGGTGATCCGTTCCACCTGACCGGGAATGCCTAGACACATGGCGTCAATCCTCCTCCAGTACCCGTGCCGCCGCCACCGCTGCCTGTCCCAACGCCAGCCCGCCGTCGTTGGCCGGCACCGCGCAGGGGGTCAGCACCCGGAAGCCCGCATCCCTGAGCCCGGCGGTCACAGCGGCCGCGAGCAGCGCGTTCTGAAACACGCCGCCGGACAGCGCCACCGTGGGCTGCATCGCGGACTCCTGCCGCCAGAGAGCCCGGGTCATAGCCACTACGCCGTCTGCGAGCCCGCGGTGAAACCGCCCGGCGATGGTTCGCGGCGCGACGCCGCGCGCCTGGTCTTCGAGCACGGCCCGCCACAGAGGTGCCGGCTCGAGCCGCAGCAGGCCCGCGTGCGCTGCCAGGTCCAGCGGATACCCCTCGTCGGGCAGCACGTCGCCGGCGAGCGCCTCCAGCTCCATCGCCGCCTGGGCCTCGTAGCTGATCCGGTCGGCGGAGAGGCCGAGAACGGCCGCCACGGCATCGAACCACCGCCCGCAGGCGCTGGTCTCCGGGGCATTGATGCCGCCGCGAATCATGGCGGCCAAGGTCGCCACCGGCTTGCCGGTGAGGTAGCGGGCGACCGGCAGACGGGCGAACTCGCGCTCGAACGATTCCAGGCCCACCCAGCGGACCAGGTGCGCCACCAGGTTCCGCCACGGCTCGCGGATGGCGGCAGCGCCACCCGGCAGCGGCACGTCGGCCAATGCCCCCACCCGGCGAAACCCCCGGTAATCGCAGATCAGCCACTCGCCGCCCCAGAGCCCACCGTCGGCGCCGTAGCCGAGACCGTCCAGGGCGATTCCCAGCACCGGCCCGGTCGACCGGGGCACGCCATTCTCCGCCAGGCAGCTCGCCAGGTGCGCGTGGTGATGCTGAACCTCGCTGAGCGGCAGCGCGGCCGCCAGTGCCTGTTCCCGGCCCAGCTTGCTGGACAGGTAGTCCGGATGGGCGTCCACGGCGAGGTGGCCGGGCGACGCGTCGAACAGGTTCCGGTACAGCGCCAGGCTGCGCGCGTAATCGGCGAAGGCGGCCGCGTGCTCGAGATCGCCCATGTGCTGGGACAGGATCGCGCGCCCGTCCTTCAGCAGGCAGAAGGTGTTCTTCAGCTCGCCGCCGAACGCCAGCACCTGGGGCGCATGCTCGAACCCGGGCGGCAGCGCCAGGAAGCCGGGCGCGTAGCCGCGACCGCGGCGCATCAGGCGCATCCTGCCTGCCGTCAGCCGCACCACCGAGTCGTCCACCCGGTTCACGATCACCCGGTCGTGGCTGAGCAGAAAATCGGCCAGGCCGGCCAGTGACCTTCGCGCCTCGTCGTCATCCGTGCACTGGGGGGAATCGGACGGGTTGCCGCTGGTGAGCACCAGCGGACGGCCGAACGACGCCATGATCAGGGCATGGAGCGGCGTGTACGGCAGCATGAAGCCCAGGGTGGACTGGCCTGGTGCGATCGCCTCGGACAAGGTCGCCGGGGACTTTCTGCGCAGAAGCACGATGGGCGCCGCCGATGACGCCAGCGCGCCGCCCTCGGCGTCGCCCACATGGCAGTAGGCGCGCACCATCGCCAGCGATGCGGCCATCAGTGCGAACGGCTTGTCGTGACGCTGCTTGGCCGTGCGCAGGCGCCGCACGGCGGCGTCGTTGGCGGCGTCGCAGGCCAGATGATAACCGCCGATGCCTTTGACCGCGACGATGCATCCGGCCGCCAGCAACCGCACCACCGCCTCGATGGGATCGCCCTCCACCGCCACCGGCGCCGGCGCCGCGCCGGCGAGCGGCTCCAGGGCCAGCCGCGGGCCGCAGACGGCACAGGCGTTGGGCTGGGCATGGAAGCGCCGGTCCGCCGGATCGTCGTACTCGGCGCCACACGACGGACAGAGCGCGAACACCGCCATGCTGGTGCCGGCCCGGTCGTAGGGAATGGCGCGGACGATGCTGAGGCGGGGGCCGCAGTGGGTGCAGTTGACGAATGGGTAGCGGTAGCGCCGGTCCCCGGGATCGAAGCACTCCGCCAGGCAGTCCGCACACACAGCAGCGTCCGGCAGCACCGCAGTGTGCACTTCGCCGCCTGCGCTGGCGACGATGGTGAAGCCGTCCGCGGCGGGCGGTGCACGCAGCGATGCCCGCTCGATGCCGTCGATTCGGGCCAGGGGCGGTGCCCGCGAAACCAGCGCGGCGACGAACCGGTCGAGCGTGCGCCGGCCACCCCAGATTTCGATGAGCACCCCCTCACCGTCGTTGCGGACGGTGCCGGTGAGCCGGGCCTCGTTGGCCAGCCGCCATACGGCCGGCCGGAAGCCGACACCCTGTACGAGACCGCGCACGCGGATGCGTTCGCCCACCGTCTCGTCGACTGCTTCGCTGGCGTCGCCGGAGGGCGACGCCGCCTGCACCGGTTCGGCCATGAATCACATGTTCCGCATTCTGATGTGGCGCTTTAAGTCGCTGAAGTTCGCAGCGATGGCGACGACGATCAACACGCCGATGATGATACCGGGAAACGCCGTCGGTGGAGCAATGACGTGGCGCCGACTGCGGCGCGCCCGGCGGCGAAGCGGCACCTCCATCCACGAGCGTCCGCATGCAAAGATCGCGCAATAGGCAAGCATCGTGCAAGATGCAAAGATCGCGCAAGCCGCGAACATCGTGCAAGCACGTCCGAGCTCTACCCGGTCGGACGGAACCGAAGTTGCTTGTTTGGGGCGTACCCGGACGGCGACCGGAGGACAGCATGACCGACTTCACCGCAGCCAGACGGCGAATGATCGAGGAGCAGCTCGAAGCACGGGGGCTGGGGGACCGCCGGGTGCTCGACGCCGTGATGGCGGTGCCGAGAGAGCAGTTCGTGTCGGAGCAGCTGGTCGAGTTCGCCTACGAGGACACGCCGCTCCCCATCGCCTCGGGCCAGACCATCTCCCAGCCCTACATCGTCGCGCTGATGGCGGGCGCGCTGAAGCTCGGTGAACGGGATCGCGTGCTGGAAGTGGGCACCGGCTCGGGCTATGCGGCAGCCGTGCTGTCGCGCCTCGTCCGCCACGTGTACACCATCGAGCGGCACGACCTGCTGGCCGGCACCGCCCGCGAGGTGCTGGCGCGCCTGGACTTCAGCAACGTGGAGGTACGGCACGGCGACGGTACACAGGGCTGGCCGGAAGAGGCCCCGTTCGACGCCATCGTCGTGTCAGCCGGCAGCCCGGCCGACGTCCCGCCGCCGCTGCTCGAGCAGCTCGCCGTGGGCGGCCGCATGGTCATTCCCGCCGGCGAGGAAGCGGTGCAGAAGCTGTGGCGGATCACCCGCACCAGCGACGACGACTACCAGCGCGAGGACCTCGGCAACGTCCGCTTCGTGCCGCTGATCGGCAGCGCCGGATGGCTGGAGAGCGATGCCGGGCCCATCCGCCGGGGAGCGCAGCGCCGGGGAGCGCAGCGTCGGGAAGCGCCGCGCCGGGGCGAACCGCTGGACCGGCAGATCGCCCGGCACTGCGAGCCCTTCGACGGCATCGAGGACGCGGATCTCGACGGCATGATGGCGCGTATCGGCGACGCGCGGCTGGTGCTGCTGGGCGAGGCGTCCCACGGCACGGAAGAGTTCTACGACATGCGCGCGCGGATCACCCGGCGGCTGGTGGAAGACAAGGGCTTCAACGTGGTGGCCGTGGAAGCGGACTGGCCCGACGCGGCGGTGGTCGACCACTACGTGCGCAACCGGTCCGTCGAGACGCCGGCCGGTTTCGGCCCGTTCGCCCGATTTCCCACCTGGATGTGGGCGAACCGCTCGGTGCTGGCCTTCGTCCGCTGGCTGCGCAAGCACAACGCCGCGATCGGCGGCGACGGCCGCGGTGAATCGGAGCGGCAGGTGGGCTTCTACGGCCTCGACCTCTACAGCATGTACGCTTCCATCGAAGCGGTGCTCGGTTATCTCGACGACGTTGACCCCGGCGCCGCCCGAATCGCGCGCGAGCGCTACGGCTGTCTCTTGCCCTGGTCGAAAGACCCGGCCGGCTACGGCCGGATGGCGCTCACCGACCGCTACCGTGCTTGCGAGGACCAGGTGCTGGCCATGCTGCAGGACCTGGAGGACAAACGCATGGACTACGTGCTGCGCGACGGCGTGCGATTCTTCGACGCGGCTCAGAACGCGCGGCTGGTGCAGAGCGCCGAGCGCTACTACCGGGCCATGTACTACGGCTCGCGGCCGTCGTGGAACCTGCGCGACCAGCACATGTTCGATGCCCTCGAAGCGGTGCTGGGGTTCCGCGGCGGCGCGCGGCCCGCCAAGGCGGTGGTGTGGGCTCACAACTCACATCTCGGTGACGCCCGGGCCACGGAAATGGGTGCGCAGGGGGAGCACAACGTGGGCCAGCTGGTCCGCGAACGCTACGGCAACGGCGCCTATCTGATCGGCTTCGGCACCGACCACGGCACCGTGGCCGCCGCCACCCACTGGGGCGGCACCATGGAAATCAAGCAAGTGCGGCCCGCGCTCGAGGGCAGTTACGAGCGGCTGTGCCACGACTCTGCCGTGGCGAGCTTCCTGCTACCGCTTCGCCGCGAGCCGGATGCGCTGCGGGCCGCTCTGCTCGAGCCGCGCCTCGAGCGTGCCATCGGGGTGATCTACCGCCCGGAATCCGAGCGCCAGAGTCACTACTTTCAAGCCACCTTGCCCGAGCAGTTCGACGAGTACGTGTTCGTCGACGAGACCCGAGCGGTGGATGCCTTGCCGGTCGAGCCGTCGGAGCGTTCCGCGGATACCTTCCCGTTCGGGCTTTGACGGACCGCTCGGCGGCTTGCGCGGCGGATGCTATGCTCGCTCGAAGGATCCGGCCCCAACCACCCGATGCGATACTTTCCGTTGCTGCTGCTGGCCTCGTGCCTCACGAGTGTCCCCTGCCTTGCGACCATCGACGACGCGCTGACGAGCTATTTCGAAGACGTCGACGGCGGGGCGGCGCCGCTCATCGACGGCGAACGGCTGAACCGGCCGGGGCTGCTCTCCAAGCTGTACCGGGACCGGGAGTATCGCAGCATCTGGACGGCCGATGGGCCGCTCGCCGGCCAGCTCGACGCCTTGCTCGACGCCATCGAGCGCTCGACCCGCCACGGCCTGAATCCCGCCGACTACCACCTGGCGGCGCTCGAACGGCTGGACGCCCCATCGAACCCTCACGACGAGCTGCTCCTGGAGCTGCTCGCGTCCGATGCGTTTCTCGGGCAGGTGAAAGACCGCGCCACGGGCGCCGTCTCGCCGGCCGAGCTGGATCCCGACTGGCACGTGATCGACAGCGAAGCCGACCCGGGACGGACGCTCGATCAGCTCGCCGCGTCCGGCGGGGCCGTGCTTCCCGCGCTCGACGCGTTGTGGCCGCAGAGCGCCGAGTACGGGAAGCTGGTGGCGGAGCGCGCCCGTATCCTCGCCCTCGGCCAGGTGGAGATGGTCAGCGTGCCGCCCGGCCCGCTGCTCCGCCCGGTGGATCGCGGCGCGCGGGTGGTGCTGCTCAAGCAGCGGCTGCTCGGCCCCGGGCAGTATTCGGACAGCTATGACGACACCTTGAAGACCGCGGTGGTGGATTTTCAGCGCGCCGCGGGACTGGAGCCGGACGGCATCGTCGGTGAGGGAACGCTGGAAGTGCTGAACGCCACCCGGTCCTCCTGGATCGACCGCATCGACGCCAATCTGGAACGCTGGCGCTGGTTGCCCCGGGGCGTGCCGGACACCTACCTGCGGGTCAACATCGCCGATTTCGACCTGCGGGTAATCCGCCACGGCGACCTGCAGCTCTCGATGGCGGTCATCGTCGGCAAGCCATACCGCCGAACGCCGGTATTCACCGCCGCCATCGCCTATATGGTCTTCAACCCTTACTGGACGGTGCCGGCCAAGCTCGCGGTGCAGGACAAGCTGCCGGTGCTCCGGCAAAACCCTGCCACCCTGGCCGCGCAGGGCTTCGAGGTGCGTCCGCAGGGCGCCGAGGAGTTCGAACCGCTGACGGCCGTGGACTGGAGCGCGGTCACCCCCGCGACGTTCCACTACCTTCTGCGGCAGCGTCCCGGGCCGCTGAACGCGCTCGGCCAGGTGAAGCTCATGCTGCCGAACCCATACTCGGTGTATCTGCACGACACGCCGTCGCGGGATCTGTTCGCCAAACAGGAGCGCAGCTTCAGCTCGGGCTGCGTGCGGCTGTCGCGGCCTCTGGACCTGGCCCGCTGGGTGCTGGACAACGACGGCCAGGCGACCTCGGCCGAACGGGTCCGCGAGCTGGCTGAGGGCAGCCAGACGGTCACCGTCACGCTGCACACGCCGCTGCCGGCGTACATCGTCTACTTCACCGCCTTCACCGACACGACGGGGCGGGTAGTGTTCCGGCGCGATCTGTACCAACGCGATGCCGCCCTGGTCGCGGCGCTCCACGAGGGGCCTCGAGCATGAACCGTGCATCGTTCGTCGCGTGTCTGCTGGTGCTGCTGCCGGCGCTCGGCTGGGCAGACGGTTCGGCCGCCCGCTGGGATTCGGGCCGTCTCGCCGTGCCCCTGGTGGTGGACGGCAACACCATCCCCTACCGCGAGTTCGCGCTCTACATGATGCCGGGCAAGGCGTTCGACGTCGCGTTCGCCGCCATCGACGAGCACGGCCAGGCGCGCTTCCGCGGACACACCGCCGAGGTGGGCGCGACCTCCTTCACGGCGCCCGCCGAGCCGGGCCTGACCCGCCTGGAGGTACGCAACGACGTCTCCAACGAGACGGCCGTGATCAACGTCTTCACCCTCACCTCCGCGCCCACCGCCGGCGCCGACGGCTACCTGAACGGCTATCGGCTCGGCAACTACCCGCAGGATCCGCTCAAGGGCCTGGCGATCTACCGCCCGCCGGCGGGCTTCGTGGAGGTGACCCCGGCGAATGCGAACACGGCCATCTCGCCGAACTTCCGACTGGGGCAGTTCGTCTCCAAGCAGAGCCAGGGCTACCCCAAGTACCTGACCCTGCGCCCACCGCTGCTGCTGAAGCTGGAGCAGATTCTCGCGGCGTTGAACGCGCAGGGCCGCCACACCGCGTCGCTGGTCATCATGAGCGGCTTCCGCACACCCTGGTACAACCACGCCATCGGCAACGTCCCCTACAGCCGCCACACCTGGGGCGACGCCGCCGACATATTCGTCGATCAGTCACCGGCCGACGGCCGCATGGACGACCTGAACCGCGACGGCAAGCTGGACCAGGGCGACGCCCAGTGGCTGGCAACCCTGGTGGATACCATGTCCCGGCGCGGCGAGTTCGGCAACCGCATCGGCGGCATCGGCGTCTACGGCAGCACGGCCACCCACGGGCCGTTCGTCCACGTCGACGTGCGCGGCTTCCGCGCCCGCTGGTAGCCGACCCCGAATCGCGGCCGGGAGGCCGCTCCCACAGGCCGCTCCCACGGGCCGCTCCCACAGCGGGCCGATCAGTCGTCAGTAAACGCATCCCGATGAAACTCCGCGGCCGCCTGCACCTCGCGCAGACCGATCTCGTCCGCCACCGGCGGCTCGCCGCCGGCCAGCACCTCGAGCACGGCGCGCACCCCGTTCGACAATGACTCCAAGTGGTAGCCGCCCTCCAGCACCAGCGCCAGCCGCCCCTGGCACAGCTCGTCAGCAAGCGCACGGACCACGCCGGTCATGGCCGCGAAGCCGTCGTAGCTGACGTTGAGCGCCCGATCCAGGCGGTGAGGATCGAAACCGGCCGACACCAGGATCAGGTCCGGCCGGAACCAGCGCGCCGCCGGGATCAGAATGTCGTGGAACGCCGCCAGCATGGCCGGGTCGCCGCTTCCTTCCGGCAGCGGCACGTTCACCGTGGATCCGCGGCCGAGGCCGCCGCCCACCTCCTCCAGCAGGCCGCTGCCGGGATAGAACGGCGCGGCCCGGTGCACGTCGAACAGCATCACGTCCGGGTCGGCCCAGAAGATGTCCTGGGTGCCGTTGCCGTGGTGGACGTCCCAGTCGACCACCAGCACCCGCCGGCAGCCCAGCGCCGACTGCGCGTGAGCGGCCGCCACAGCCACGTTGTTGAACAGGCAGAATCCTCGGGCCCGCAGCGGCTCGGCGTGGTGGCCGGGCGGGCGCACCAGCGCGAAGGCGCTTTGCGCAGCGCCGGACATCACCAGCTCCACCGCCCTGACCGCAGTGCCCGCGGCCACCTCCGCGGCCTCCACGCTGCCCCTGGAAACGGCGGTCGTGTCCTCGTCCAGCCACGCGCTCTGGCCGCGCAGCGCGTAGATGTCGTCCAGATAGTTGGTGGCATGCACCCGGCCGAGCTGCTCGCGGCTGGCCGCCTCGCCCGGTTCGAAGCGCAGCCCGGCCACCGGTTCCCGGCTCAGCAGGTCGCGAATCGCCGTCAGCCGGCCCGGATGCTCCGGATAGCTCCACTTGACCTCGAGCCCGGCGAGGATCTCCCGCACCCGCCGCTCCAGACGCCCCGGAAGATACGGATCCTGAACTTCCGGCCGGTGCGCCAGCATCCGTTCGTCGTAAAGCACGACCACCTTGCGATCACCGATCAAACGTTTTCCTCCACAGCCCACTGAGCCACCGGACGATTTGCATTGGCCGGATAACTGACCATGATGCTGCAACACGAGCCGGGAATCGAACGCCGGGCGGGTAGCAGCGGAGTTGCGGCCGGCTACCGTTGGCTTCAGACTCGGGAAGGTTTCGCTCAGCAGTAAGGAGCGACTCCCATGCTTCGATCCGCGGCACTCGTGCTCGTCCTGCTGTTGCTGACCGCCTGCGGCGGCAATGGCGGGAACGACGCTGCACCGTCGGACACCCCAACGCCCGATCCGTCATCACCGTCCGAGGCGCCTCCGCCGGACGAGTCTCCACCGGATGATCCCGCCCCACCCGAGGACGCTCCCTTCGGACTGTCCGAACGGGAGGCCCTGGCGCCGCTCGATCTGCCGCAGCACGTCGCCGCGCTCGGCCGCTACGAGCTGGTCCAGCGCTTCCCCGATCTCAGCTTCTCCGGCGCCATCTTCCTCACCGGCATCCCGGGTGATTCGCGGCTGGCGGTGGTCGAGCAGGCCGGCCGCATCCGCGCGTTCGACGACGACCCCAACGTCAGTACCGCGCGCACGGTGCTGGATCTCAGCGGCAGGATTCTCTTCGACGGCGAGCAGGGGCTGCTGGGTCTCGCCTTCGATCCCGAGTTCGCCAGCAACCGCTATCTCTACGTGCACTACTCCATGGACAATCCCCGCCGCTCGGTAATCGCCCGCTTCACCTGGGACGAGGACACCGACCGGGTCGACGAGGCGAGCCGCAAGATCCTGCTGACCCTGGAGCAGCCCTACGCCAACCACAACGGCGGCATGCTGGCGTTCGGCCCGGACGGTGACCTCTACATCGCGTTCGGTGACGGCGGCAGCGCCAACGATCCGCAGAACCGCGCCCAGGATCTCGGCAACTTTTTCGGCAGCCTGCTCAGGATCGACGTGCATCCGTCGGACCCGAGCCTGGCGTACGCCATACCGCCGGACAATCCCCACGTGGGCGAAGCGGGCGCGAAGCCGGCGATCTGGGCGCACGGTCTGCGCAACCCGTTCCGGTTCTCCTTCGACCGGGACACCGGCACCCTGTGGCTCGGCGACGTCGGTCAGAGCAGCGAAGAGGAGATCGACATCATCACCCGCGGCAACAACTACGGCTGGCGCGTCTGGGAAGGCAACACGGCCCACATCCCCGACGGCAACAGTCTGCCGCGCTCAGCGTTCACGTTTCCCATTCACACCTACGACAACACCGGCGGCGCGGCCATCATCGGCGGCTACGTGTACCGGGGCAGCGGAGTGCCCACGCTGCGCGGCCGCTATCTGTACAGCGACTTCATCACCGGCGCGGTGCGGGCCCTCACCTACGACGCGGCGAGCCAGACCGTCACCGATGACACCCGGATTGCCACGGCGCCGTCACCTACCTCGTTCGGCGAGGACAACGACGGCGAGGTGTACCTGGTCACCCAGGACAGCGGCATCTTCGGCTTCGAGGACACGTCCGGCAACGCCGCCGCCCCGCGGCTGCTCTCGGAGACGGGCCTTTTCACCGACCTCGACAGCCTGACCCCCGCCGCGGGCCTGATCGAGTACCAGGTCAACCTGCCGTTCTGGTCCGACGGCGCGCAGAAGCGCCGCTGGATCGGCATCCCCGACGGGGAAACCATCGGCTTCTCCCGCACCGGAGCGTGGCAGTTTCCGGCCGGCACGGTGCTGGTGAAGCACTTCGAGCTGCCGCTGGTGGACGGCGACCCGAGCAGCGTGCGGCGCCTGGAGACCCGGGTGTTCACCAACCAGGGCGGGAGCTGGCACGGCTTCACCTACCGCTGGAACACGGAGCAGTCCGACGCCGAGCTGGTCACCGCCGGCACGTCCGAGGTCGTCACCGTGCAGACCTCGTCCGGCGAGCGGCAGCAGCGCTACGACTATCCCGGCCCCAACGATTGCCTGCGCTGCCACACCGCGGCCGCCGACCATGTGCTCGGGGTCAACACCCGCCAGCTCAATCGCGACGTCCTTTACCCGGCCAGCAACGTCACTGACAACCAGTTGCGCGCCCTCAACCACATCGGCCTGTTCACGAACGACATCGGTGATCCGGCCGGCTATGAGCAGTTGCCCGACCTTGCTGACAACGGCCGTCCGCTCGACCAGCGGGCCCGGGGCTATCTGGCCGTCAACTGCAGCCAGTGCCACCAGCCGGGCGGCCCGACACCGGTGAACCTGGATCTGCGCTTCGACACCGGCGATGCGGACATGCACGCGATCGGCGTAGCGCCACAGGAGGGTAATCTCGGCGTGAGCGACGCGCGGATCATCGCAGCCGGCGACCACACCCGCAGCGTCCTGTGGCTGAGAATGCAGCACCAGGACGACCAGCGCATGCCGCCGTTGTCGAGCCACGTGGTGGACCAGACCGCACTGGACGTCATCGGCGAGTGGATCGATTCGTTGTAGCCTGCGGTGCTGGTTCCTGTTGCCCGCCGAGGCGCGAGAAAATCTCCCGAAACCGCTCCAGCGGCAGCTTGGGCCGCCGCGCGAAGTCGAGCAGCCCGTTCACTTCCTGCTGCACGTCGGTGAGCTGGGTCCAGACGAAGCCGTTGAGGTGCGGCGTCCGTTGGATGTCCTCGGCAACTGCCTTGATGGCGGCGTCGAGGGCCTGCTCGTCCTCGGGCAGCGGGCCGTAGGCGAACACGTTCTCCGGCTGCCCGCCGCCGGCCACGAAGCCGATGCCGCCGCACTCCGTGACCAGACACGGCAGATCACGGGGATCGGTACCGGGCAAGGCTGCCTGGCGGGGGCCGACGAAGGCGCCTTCGGTCACCGAGCGTGCCGGATCTTCGTGGAAGGCGGCAATGCGTTCCTCGATGGACGGCCGTCCGCCATAGAGGTGCACGGTCCACAAATCGCCGGCCGCGTACTCCCAGCCGTCGTTGCCGATCACCGGCCGGGACGGATCGAGAGCCCGGGTGAGCTGAACCATGGCCTCCACGAACGCACGCTGATCCGGATGTCTCGACTGACTCCACACCCCCCAGGACTCGTTGAACGGCACCCAGCCGACGATGCACGGATGACCGCGGTCGCGCACCACCAGCTCCATCCACTCCCGGGTGAGCGTCTGCACCAGCTCCGTGCCGAAGATCCGCCCGCTCGGCATTTCCGCCCACACCAGCAGCCCCAGCCGGTCGGCCCAGTAGAGGTAGCGCGGATCCTCGGCCTTCTGGTGCTTGCGCGCGAAGTTGAAGCCCATGGCTCGGGTCAGCTCGATGTCGCGACGCAGATCCTCGTCCCGCGGCGCCGTGTACCAGCCGTCGGGAAAGTAGCCCTGATCGAGCACGCCGCGCAGATACAGCGGCTGTCCGTTGAGCGACAGCGCGCCGTCCCGGACAGAGATCTCGCGCAGGCCGGCGTAGGACTCGGCCTGATCCACGCTCTCGCCGTCCAAGTGCAAGCGCACGCGGACGCCATAGAGAAATGGATCCGCCGGAGACCACAGCCGCGGCTCGTCCACCGGCAGGGTCAGACGCAGCTCGCGGCGGTCCTCGGCGCCGGCCCTCGCCGTCGCCACCGTCCGCTCGCCGTCATCGAGGCAGACTTCCACCTCCGCCGCGGACGCTTCCGATACCGTCACATGAACGATCACTTCGCCGTCGTCGCCGCGCCACAGCGCCTGCACGCTCTCCACCGACACCTGGGAGAGCGGTTCCAGCCACACCGTCTGCCAGATACCGGTGACCTCATCGTAGTCCACGGGCCAGCGCATGGTGCCGGCCTGTTTGCCCCGGGGGTGGGTCCACAACGGCGAGTCCGCCACCCGCACGCTCAGCCTGTTGTCGCCGTCTCGAACGGCGTCGGCGATCCGACAGGAGAACGGGCCGTACCCGCCCTGGTGGGAGCCCACCTCCACACCGTTGACGAACACGCGCGCCTCGCGGTCGCAGGCGCCCACGTGAAGCGCCAGTCTCGGCAACTCGCGCCAGCCATCCGGCACCCGGAAGTTCCGCTCGTACCAGATCACCGACGGCGGATCGGCATCGGCCACCCCGGACGCCGGAGATTCGATGCAGAACGGCACGATGACCGGCGTGGCGTCGCGCAGCCCGGACATCCAGCGTTCCCGAAGCCCCCGGTCTTCCGGATCGAACGCCAGCGCCCATTCGCCGTTGAGGTTCAGCCAGCGATCGCGCACGAGCTGCGGCCTCGGATACTCCGGCCTGGGAACGCCGTTCGGCGATTTGCCTGCATCCGCCATGCTTTCTCCTTGGTTCCCGGCGTTGACTCCTCGCCGGGCTCACGCACACTCCGTGCCTGAAACCGACACGATCAAAGGCGGAATGTCGTCACGGGCTCATTTTGCCGCAATCGCCGAGCAGCTGAGCGTCGGCGCAAGGGTGCTTTCCGTGCGCCGCCTCACCGGCGGCGTATCGGCCGACGTCCACGCGCTGGAGCTCGAAGACGCGAGCGGCGGCCGCCGGACCGTGGTCGTGCGCCAGCCCGGCGCCGCCGAGTGGAAACCCCGGCACGCCCGCGTCGCCGCCATGGAGCACGATGTGCTCGCGTTCCTGCACGCCTCCGACCTGCCCGTCCCGCAACCGCTGCTGCTGGACGCTAGGGGTGCGCTGCTGTCGCGCCCCTGCCTGGTGACGACGTTCGTCGATGGATCGGCCGAGGTACCCGACGAGGACGTGAACGGCAGCCTCGACATCATGGCCAACACGCTCGCGCGACTGCACGCGCTGCCCACGGTCGGGCTGCCGGAGTTGCCGTGCCGGCTCGATCCCTTGCCGGAGCTGTACGACTATCTGCCGGACACCGCCGAGTGGGAACCGCTGCGGACGTTCCTCTCGCTGCAGCCAGCCACCGGGTACCGGCAGCAACCCGTGCTGCTCCACGGCGACTTCTGGCCCGGCAACCTGCTGTGGCAGCGCGGGCGCCTGGTCGCCGTCCTCGACTGGGAGGACGCGGCGGTCGGTGATCCCATGTCGGACGTCGCCGGCTGCCGTCTCGAGCTGCTGTGGAAGTACGGCGAGCGAGCATCCGACCGTTTCACGCGCGCGTACACCGAGCAGCACTCGGTCGCTCCGCAGCGATTGGCGCTCTGGGAAGTCTACGTGGGTTGTGCCGCCGCGCGATTCATGGCCACCTGGGGCCTCGCACCGGCACGCGAGACGGAAATGCGCCGGCTGACCTCGGTTTTCATCCGGCGGGCGGCCCGGCTGCTGCTGACCTATCGAGCTGACGCATAGACTCTGCGGCAGGGATTGCCACCAGGCGCAATCTGATCTGGCGTTCGAAGGGCGCGCCCTCGCCTACGGAAAGGATTCAGTCCACCTTCACCTGGCTCAACGCTAAGCACATCTGCCTTCTTTTGCCAGCACTGAAGACCTACGTCGAATCGAGGACGCCCGTCCTGTACCCGTTTCGGCCGGTGCTGAGAATAGGGTCGTACAAGGAAGCGCTCGACCACTATGCCGATTGGCTCGGCTTCAGGCTGGAATGGGATTGGCGCGAAGCGCCGGGGCAGCCGGTGATCGCCGCGTTCTCGAGAGACGGGGTCGAGTTCATGGTCAATGAATATCCAGACACCCTCGGACCAATCGAGTTACACCTGAACGTGAAGAATCTCGACGCGCTGGTGGAGGAGTGGAATGTCAGGCGACCCGGAGCGGCGGAAGTGCGGTCCGTTCTGGGTCCGCCGCTCGCCACCGCAATCGACGTGCTGAACGAGTTTCCCGGCTACCGGGAAGCGTTCGATGCGCGCCAGACGGTTCTGTTGTGTCCGCTCCTGTTCAGGCTTTTTCGCCGCCTGCCATCGAGGTCATTGCGCATGGCCTATCGAGTAGTCGACGCCGTAACAACCTCGCAGGTAGGACCGCTGGCGCGGCTCAACCGCACATCCAAGGTTGCAAGCGGACACGCCAATACCTCAGCGACAGCTACGTACCACGCATCGTAGCTGGTGACGGTTTCCCGCAACGCCCAGACTCGTGATGCGAACGGCGCATATGGATACAGATCAATGTCGAGACGCAGCACATCTCGGTGCGCGCTCGTCGCTTCCAACGCGGAGATTTGTTTGGCGCGCTCCAGGCGGCGAAGCACGTTGGCGGTCTCGACCAGTACAAGTTCCGGCGCAACAATCGATTCACTATCGATGATCGATTCCGCCCAGTCGCCATTCGACCCAGAATCAACGAGTGCAGCGACCAGGACGGAAGCGTCGACAACGAATGTCACTTCCGATCGGCGTCTCGTGCTGAGAGGATTCTCGAAGCTCGAACACGGGTTCCGGCTGCCTCCTTGCGCTCGCGCACCGACGTAAGCCAAGCATCGATTGATGGACGGCTGGCGATTCGCTCCAACTCGCCCCGGAGGTATTCCTGCATAGACTTGCGTTGCAGGGCAGCACGAGCTGCCAGCTCATCGCGAACCTGCTCCGGAACATCCCGAATGGTGATCTGTACTCCCATGGACGCATCTTGCAGGCTGTGAAGTCATTATGCAAGCACGGAGCGGCGTCGAGCCTGACCAGCGGTAGGCTCCTATGCTAGTCGGCTACACCTCACGGCTCGTCCAAATTTCCAACCTTCTGCGTCTACTGCGCGTAGCCTTGAGCAACTCCTCGCGGACTGAAGGCTCGTCTCATGGCCGACTCAGAAAACACAAGCCTGGCGCGCCTCATTCGCGAGATGCCCGGAAAGAATCGCTGCGACCTCACGCCGCTGCTCGGCGACGGGGTCGCGTTTCACCACCTGGCCGACGCCCTGGCCGAGCCGTTTCGTGGCTGTGACATCACCCGGGTGGTCGCCGTCGATGCCATTGGCTTCGCGCTCGGTGGAGCGGTCGCTCATGTGCTCGGGGTTGGCCTCGCCCTGGCGCGGAAATCCGGCAAGGTCGCCTGGAACGTGGAGACGGCAACGTTCGTGGACTACACCGGCCGCCGCAAGGGTCTGGAGATTGCGGCGGACGCGGTTGCCGCCGGCGACCGTGTCCTGGTGGTGGACGACTGGGCGGAAGCGGGTGCGCAGCTCGAGGCGACGATCGAGCTGGTCGAGCGGCTCGGCGGCTCGGTGGTCGGCGCCTCGCTCATCAACGTCGATGCCCGCGCGAGAGCCCCGCCATAAGCTATCGGGATACCGTCTGCACGCGGTCGTGCAATACGCCGGAGGGTGAAGGCGTCACGCGCGCTAGAACCACAGGTCGACGACGCAGCGGCCATCCGGCGGCAGATCCTCGAACGTCTCGAGGCCCTCGAAGTGACGGATGGGGAGCCCGCCTACCGCATCGGGTTCGGCAAGCCGCACGTTGACGGCGAGGCGCCGCCGCCCTTGCGGATTCGGCTCGAGCGCACGCCAGTAGGTGATGCAGCCGCACTCCGGGCAGAAGTGAAAGCCAATCATCCTGTCGCCCCACGAGTAGGCTCTGGTGGGCCCCGACACGCGGATCCGCTCATCCTCGAATTCGTAGGCCCAGAGCGCGCCGTAGCGCCGGCAGATGGTGCAGTTGCAGGCGGTGGCCGACTCCGGAACACCGTCGAAGCTCCAGCGGACCGCGCCGCAGTGACACGAACCCTCGATCATCGACTCGTCCTCCTGCAAGAAGGCTATGGACGCGGTGCCTCCAGAAACAGGGTCGCGGGATGCTCGAGCAACGACTTCAGCGTCTGGATCATCGCGGCCGCGTCGAACCCGTCCACGAACCGGTGATCGAACGAGCTGGACAGGTTCATCATGGTACGCACGCGCACCTGGCCATCCACCACCACCGGACGGTCCACCGCTTTGTTGATACCGATTATGGCCACCTCGGGGTAGTTGATCACCGGCGTGGTGACGATGCCGCCCATGCGGCCGAGGCTGGTGATGGTGATGGTGGAACCGGACAGGTCAGCCCGGCCGGATCGCCCTTCCCGGGCAGATTCCGCCGCCGCAGCGATGGCAGCCGCCAGATCCCACAGACCCTGGCCCTCGGCGTTCCGCACCACCGGAACCTTCAGCCCGTCGGGCGTCTGGGTGGCGATGCCCAGGTGCACCGGGCGGAAGCGCTGGAGCATGCCGCGCTCGGCGTCGTAGCGGGCGTTGCACTGGGGGAACGCCGCCAGCGCGCGAACGAGGCCGACGGCGATGAACGGCAACACCGTGAGCCGGCGCTCGTGCTGCTCCGCCAGGTGCCGACGCAATGCTTCGAGCTCGGTGACGTCCACCTCTTCCACGTAGGCGAAGTGGGGAATCTCGCGCTTGCTCTGCGACATGCGTTCGGCGATCACCCGGCGCACGCCGATGACCCGGCGCTCCTCCACTTCGTCGCTGACGGCCGGTGCCTCGACGGTTCGCGCGGCCGAACCGCCCTCCAGGGTCGCCTCCAGATCCCGGCGCAGGATCCGGCCGCGCGGCCCCGACCCTGCGACGGATCGAAGATCCACGCCGGCTTCCTTGGCACGTCGGCGGATGGCCGGCGAGGTGATCACCCGGCCGTCCCGGCGGCCGCCTGCCTGCTCGGCGGCGGGCTCGCGGCCGGCTGCGACGGCCGCCGGCGGAGCGGGCTTCGGCGGCGGCGGCTTGGCCGCGCGGCCGGCGGGCGCCGGTTCTGCCCCTTTGCGCGCCGGTTCTGCCCCTTTGGCGGCGGCTTTGCCGTCGTCCCGCTGCGGTGCGCGCTTCGCCTCCTGGCCGGCCGCTTCGCGGCGACCGCGTTGTGTCTCGACGGCGGTGGTTTCCAGGGCAATCAGCTCCGTGCCCACCCCCACGACCTCGCCCGGCTCGCCGCTGGTGCGCAGCACCTTGCCGTCCACGGGCGCCGGCACTTCCACGTTCGCTTTGTCGGTCATCACGTCGACGATGACATCGCCTTCCTTGACCTCGTCGCCCGGCTGGACGTGCCACTCGACGATCTCCGCTTCGACGGTGCCTTCGCCGAGATCCGGCAACTTGAACACGAACTCGCTCATTCCGCCTCCAGCACCCGGGTGATGGCCGCCGTCACCCGCTTCTGCCCGGGAAAGTAGTCCCACTCGAACGCGTGGGGGTACGGCGTGTCCCAGCCGCAGACCCGCTCGACGGGCGCTTCGAGGTAGTAGAAGCAATGCTCCTGGACGGTGGCGCTGAGCTCCGCGCCGTAGCCGGAAAACCGCGTTGCCTCGTGAATGACGATGCAGCGGCCGGTCTTCTCCACTGACTTGACGATGGTGGCGACGTCGAGCGGTGCGAGGGTGCGGATGTCGATGATGTCCGCGCTGGCACCGACCCGCCGGGCCGACGCCTCGGCCACGTGCACCATGGTGCCGTAGCAGAGGATGGTGAGGTCGTCGCCCTCCTCGACCACCTCGGCGCGGCCGAGCGGCACGGTGTAGTACTCCTCCGGCACTTCCCCTTTGGGGTGGGTGCTCCAGGGCACCGCCGGCTTCTCCGGGTCGCCGTCGAACGGCCCGTTATAGATGCGCTTCGGCTCGAAGAAGATCACCGGGTCGTCGTCCTCGATGGCGCTGATCAGCAGCCCCTTGGCGTCGTAGGGATTCGACGGCATCACCACCTTGAGGCCGCTGACGTGGGTGAACAGGCCCTCCGGGCTCTGCGAGTGGGTCTGACCGCCGCGGATGCCGCCGCCGCACGGCGTTCGGATGGTCACCGGCGTGAAGAAGTCGCCGGCCGTGCGGTAACGGATACGCGCAAGCTGGCTCACGATCTGATCGAAACCGGGGTAGATGTAATCGGCGAACTGGATCTCGGCCAGCGGACGCAGCCCGTTCACCGCCATGCCGATCACCGCGCCAATGATGCCGCCCTCGGCGATGGGGGCGTCGATGACCCGGTGCTCGCCGTACTTGCGCTGCAGCCCGTCGGTGGTGCGGAAGACACCGCCGAAGTAGCCCACGTCCTCGCCGATGATCACCACGGTCGGATCCCGCTCCAGCATGATGTCCTGGGCGGCGTTCAGCGCCTGAATCATGTTCATCTGCGCCACTAGCTGGACTCCCCGTCTGCTCCCTCCCCGCTTTCCAGCGCCCGTAGCGCCTCTCTCTGCTCGACCAGGTGGATCGGCATGTCCTTGTAGACGTCCTCGAACAGCTCGTTCTTGTCGAGGAACGGCCCCTCGGTCATGGTGCCGTAGCTGCAGGCTTCCTCCCAGCACTCGGTGACGTAGTCGCGCAGCTCGTCGACCAGCTTGTCGTGGCGCTGCTCCGACCACCAGCCTTCGGCGATCATGTGCTGCTTCAGCCGTTCCACCGGATCGCCCAGCGGCCAGGCCTGCCCCTCGTTGCGTGGCCGGTAGCGGGACGGATCATCGCTGGTGGAGTGCGCGCCCGTGCGGTAGGTGACGTGCTCGATCAAGGTCGGGCCGAAGCCCCGACGGGCCCGCTCTGCAGCCCAGCGGGTCACCGCGTAGACGGCCAGAAAGTCGTTGCCGTCCACCCGCAGCGCGGCGATCCCGTAGCCGGGCCCGCGCGCGGCGAAGGTGCGACGCTCACCGCCGGCGAAGCCCTGGAAGGTGGAGATGGCCCATTGGTTGTTGACGACGTTCAGCAGCACCGGCGCCCGGTAGACGGCCGCGAAGGTCATAGCGTGGTGGAAGTCGGCCTCGGCGGTGGAGCCTTCGCCGATCCAGGCCGCGGCCACGTCGTCCTCGCCTTTGATCGCTGCGGCCATCGCCCAGCCCACCGCATGGGGAAACTGCACCGTCAGGTTGCCGGACACCGAGAAGATGTTGCCCCGTGCCCAGTGGTACATGATGGGCATCTGCCGGCCCTTGCACATGTCGCGGGAATTCGACAGGCACTGACACATGAGGTCCAGCGGGTTGCGGCCGCGGGCGATCTGCAGGCCCTGAGTGCGGTAGTGGGGAAACAACATGTCCGACGGGGCCAGCGCCTGGGCGGCCGCCACCGACACGGCTTCTTCGCCCAGCGACTGGATATAGAAGGATATCCGGCCCTGACGCTGCATCCTCAGCATGCGCTCGTCGAACAGGCGGGTTAGCAGCATGTGGCGCAGACCCACCTGCAGGTCGTGCTCGTCGAGGTGCGGGTTCCAGGGCCCCTTGTCCTCGTGATCGTCGTCGAGCACGCGGATGAGCTGCTCGGAGAGATGCACCATGTCGCGGACGCGGGCGGAGGTCTCGGGGCGGTCGACCTCGCCCGCCGGCGAGGTGAGCACGTAGCTGAAATCCGGCTCCTCCCCGGGGCGCGCCGGTGTCGGCGGCACGTGGAGGGTGGGTTTTCGACTCATGGCGCCTCCATCTCGGAATGCGCCGTATTGTGCTGCAATCCGCCACGACATGCATTGTGCAGCGGTCGCCGACGCTACAGCTCGACGATGGGCGCCTGATACAGCACGGGCCCGGTGGCGTGACCGGTGGGCGAGCCGCCGGCGGGCTCCAGGCTGATGGCCAGACCCTGGGCCTGGCCGAGCAGCGCCAGCAGCCCCGGCGGAATCTGCCGGTGCGCCACCCCGCCGTTCACCGGCAGCAGACCGAGCGAGCGCGGCGGCCCGCTCTTCGGCAGCATCCACAGCTCGTAGGCTCGATCCACGGCGGCGGCCTGGGCGTTGACGGCTCGGGCGCTCAGGCTGCGGGCGGCCGGATTGATGGTGATCACCCACATCGGTTGGTTCTGCTGGTTCTCGACGACGGCGACCTGGCCCGTCGCCGGCAAAGGTTGGGGTGCCGGCGACGGCACGCTGACGGCGATCGCGAGCGCAACCAGCGCCGCCGTGGCGCCCATCCCCCACACCTGCCAGAAACGCAGCGACCGCCACCAGCCGGCGGGCTTCGGCTCACCAGCGATGCGGGAGTCGATCTGCTGCCAGACCCGCGCCGGAGGCGGCTCGGCCGCAACCATCCGGCCGAGACCACCGAGCAGGGCTTCCCATTGGCTCACCGCGGCGCGCGCGTCCACGGACTCCCGCAACAGGCGCTCGAACCGCCGGCGCGACGCCCCGCGCAAGGTCCCCACCACGTATTCGGCCGCCAAAGCGTCGAGGAGGTCGGGGTCGTCGTACTTCATGTTTCCAGACACTGCTTGAGGCTCGCCAGCCCGCGGCGGATCCGGGTCTTGACCGTGCCGATGGGTTCGCTGAACCGCTGAGCGATCTCACTGTGGCTGAGGCCATGGAAGAACGCGCAGAAGATGCTCTGGCGCTGAGCCGCGTCGAGCTGTCCGAGGCAGCGATGCAGCTGGTCATCGCCCTGCCGGTCGGCGACGTCGGCGATCCCCGAGCCGCTCGCTTCCTCCAGCACGCCGTCCAGCGGCAGAGCCCGCTCGCTGGCGCTGCGGCCGATGTCGATGGCGCGGTTGCGGGCGATGGCCACCAGCCACGCCAGCGGCTCCCCCTTGCCGGGGTGGTAATCGACGGCCCGGTACCACGCCCGCAGATAGGTGTCCTGCAGCAGATCTTCCGCCCGGGCGCGATCGCCGAGCATCCTCAGACCCAGGGCGAACACCTGGCCGGCGGTGGCGTCGTAGAACTGTCCGAACGCCGCACGGTCACCGAGACCGGCGCGGCCGAGCAGCTCCGCTTGCGCTCTGCTGTCAGTGGTCATGGTTGGATGATACTGCGCCAATCGACGGAGAAAATACGATCCAACTCGGCGATCGGATTCAGGTAATCTTGACGGCTCGACTCATCCGGGGAGAAGCATCGTGGACACGGCACCCGAAAAAGCCGGATTCTCGGCCGCGCGGCTGGCGCGCATCGACGAGCACCTGAGCAGGCAATACGTGGAGCCCGGCAAGATCGCCGGCTGTCAGGTGGCGGTCTCCCGCCACGGGCAGCTGGCGCACTGGAGCTCACTGGGCCTGCGGGACCTGGAACGCCAGGCGCCCATGACCGACGACACGGTCTTCCGCATCTACTCCATGACCAAGCCGATCACCTCCGTGGCGCTGATGCAGCTCTACGAGCGCGGCCTGTTCCAGCTCAACGATCCGGTGCACCGGCTGGTGCCCGCCTGGAAGGACGCGCGGGTCTGGGTGTCCGGCGAGGGCGATGCCATGGAGACCCGCGCTGCCGACCGGCCCATCACCTTCCGGGACATGCTGAGCCATACCGCCGGATTGTCCTACGGCGCCACCTCCCACCCGGTGGACAAGGTCTACCAGGCACTGGACGTGCGCCGCAGTCAGGGAGAGACCCTCGAGACCTTCGTCGACAAGCTGACCCAGGTGCCCCTGCACTACTCGCCCGGGCAGCGCTGGATGTATTCCTACGCCACCGACGTCTGCGGCCGCCTGGTGGAACTGCTCTCCGGGATGCCGCTGGACGCCTACTTCCGTACCCACATCTTCGAGCCGCTGGGAATGAAGGACACGGCGTTCCACATCACGCCGGACCAGGCGGAGCGGTTCGCCGCCAACTACCAGCGCAACCGCGACAAGACGCTGAAGCTCATCGACGATCCCATGGCGAGCACGTACGCGCGCCAGCCGACGTTTTTCTCCGGCGGCGGCGGGCTGGTCGGCACCACCGCCGATTACCTGCGCTTCTGCGAGATGCTGCGCGCCGGCGGCAGCCTCGACGGCGAGCGGATCATCGGCCGGCGAACCCTGGAGCTGATGAGCCGCAATCACCTGGCCGGTGGACGCGACCTCACCGAGATGGCCGTGGGCGCCTTCTCCGAGACCGCCTACGAAGGCACCGGCTTCGGCCTCGGCTTCGCCATGACGCTCTCCGAGGTGGCCACCGGCACCCTCGGCGAGGGTGACTATTTCTGGGGCGGCGCTGCCTCCACCATCTTCTGGGTAGACCCCCGCGAGGATCTGGCGGTGGTGTTCATGACCCAGCTCATGCCGTCGGCCACGTTCAACTTCCGGGGGCAGTTGAAGAACATTGTCTATTCGGCTATTGAGAGGCCCTGAGAGGATCTGAGGAGCCCAGAGGAGGATCGCGACCGGGAGGTCGCTGCCACAAGGTCGCCTCCCACAAGGTCGCTCTCACAAGGTCGCGCTCACAGGTCGTTGCCGGCGGTCAGCCGGCCAGGGCGTTGGCCTCCATCCAGTCGCGGAGGGCTTCGCCGATCCGGTCCGGTGAGTCTTCCTGGATGAAGTGGATGCCCGGCACCGTGACCTCGGTGAGGTTCGGCCAGCGCCGGCAGAACTCCCGCTGGGCGCCCACCAGAATGGCTCCGGGGTCGGCGTTGACGAACAGCTTCGGAATCTCGCACTCGGCCAACCAGTCGGCGTAGCTCTGGGCGATCTCGACCACGTCCGCCGGCTCGCCGTCGAGCGGGATCTGACGCGGCCAGGTGAGGGTGGGCCGGCGGCCTTCGCCCTGCTCGCGGAAGGGCGCCCGGTAGACGTCCATCTCCGCGGCGGTGAGGTCGCGAATGACCGAGCCCGGCAGCACGCGCTCGACGAACACGTTGTCCTCGAGCACCATCTTCTCGCCCGCCTCCGAGCGGAAGCCCTCGAACACCCCGCGGGCCGCTTCCGGCCACTCCGCCCAGGCAAGGGGCCGCACGATGGCTTCCATGAAGCAGATGCCGCGCACCGCGTGGCGGTGGCGATTGGCCCAGTCGAAGCCCAGCGCCGAGCCCCAGTCGTGAATGACGAACGTGACGTCGGCGGAGATTCCCAGCGCATCCAGGGCCGCATCGAAGTAGCGCCGGTGCTCGACGAAGGTATAACGGTCCGGGCCGGAGGGGTCGAGCTTGTCCGAATGCCCCATGCCGATGAGGTCCAGGGCCACGCAACGCCCGAGGTCGACCACGTGCGGCATCACGTTCCGCCACAGATACGAGCTGGTCGGGTTGCCGTGCTGAAACACGATGGGCTTGCCGTGGCCCATCTCCACGTACGCCATGCGCTTGTCGAGTACGTCGATGTACCGCTTGGCCGGCTCTTCCTCAGAGATCATGAACGTGCTCCCCGGCTGAATGAGGGCCCCGACGATAGCAGAAGCCGGGCGGCGCCGACGACCGCAGGCGCACCCGCAGACGCGACTGCCGTATCTCTTTACACTCGCGCTCTTCGGCCACAGGTCCAGGACCCGCATGCGCCAGAGCAACGGCACCGCGGCGGCAGCCGCCGTTTCCATTTCCGGTCTCTCGAAGACCTACGCCGGTGGCTTCGTCGCGCTCGAGGACGTGAACCTGGAGATTCGCCGCGGCGAGATCTTCGCCCTGCTCGGCCCCAACGGCGCAGGCAAGACCACCCTCATCAACGTCGTCTGCGGCATCGTCAATCCGACCCGCGGCCGGGTGCTGGCCGACGGCTACGATGTGGTCCGCGAGTACCGGGCGGCGCGGGCGACGATCGGCCTGGTGCCCCAGGAGCTCACCACCGACGCCTTCGAGAAGGTCTGGAATACGGTCAGCTTCAGCCGCGGCCTGTTCGGCAAGCGCCGGGACCCCGGCTACGTCGAGCGGGTGCTGAAGGACCTCTCGCTCTGGGACAAGCGCAACAACCGGCTCATGGAGCTGTCCGGCGGCATGAAGCGGCGGCTGTTGATCGCCAAGGCGCTGGCCCACGAGCCGGAGATCCTGTTCCTGGACGAGCCCACCGCCGGCGTCGACGTGGAGCTGCGGCGCGACATGTGGAACGTGGTGCGCCGGCTGCGCGAATCCGGCGTGACCATCATCCTGACCACCCACTACATCGAGGAAGCCGAGGAGATGGCCGACCGGGTCGGCGTGATCAATCACGGCCGCATCATTCTGGTGGAGGACAAGACGGAGCTCATGCGCAAGCTCGGCCGCAAGCAGCTCACCCTGGAGCTGCAGGAGCCTCTGGAGCAGATACCGGAGACTCTGGCCCGCCACGGGCTGAGCCTCGCGTCCCGCGGTTACGAGCTGGTTTATGACTACGACGGCCAGGGGGAACGCACCGGCATCACCGCCCTGCTCGGCGAGCTGAACGCCGCCGGCATCCGCTTCAAGGATCTGCACACCGAGCAGAGCTCGCTCGAGGACATCTTCGTCGATCTGGTGAGGGAGCGGCGATGAACGTGGTGTCCATTGCCGCCATCTACCGCTTCGAGATGTCCCGTTGGGCGCGCACCCTGCTGCAGAGCGTGGTGTCTCCGGTGGTGTCGACGTCGCTGTACTTCATCGTCTTCGGCGGCGCCATCGGCTCGCGCATCAATCAGGTGAACGGTGTGAGCTACGGGGCGTTCATCGTGCCGGGGCTCATCATGATGATGCTGCTGACCCAGAGCGTCTCGAACGCCTCGTTCGGCATCTACATGCCGCGGTTCTCCGGCACCATCTACGAGATCCTGTCGGCGCCGATCTCGTACTTCGAGATCGTGCTCGGCTACGTCGGCGCGGCGGCGACCAAATCGATTCTGATCGGCCTGATCATTCTCGGCACCGCCAGCTTCTTCGTGCCGCTGACGATCCACCATCCGTTCGCCATGGTCCTGTTTCTGGTGCTCACGGCCGTGGTCTTCAGCCTGCTCGGCTTCATCATCGGCATCTGGGCCGACGGCTTCGAGAAGCTGCAGCTCGTGCCCATGCTGATCATCATGCCGCTCACGTTCCTCGGCGGCAGCTTCTACTCCATCGACATGCTGCCGCCGTTCTGGCGCACGGTGACGTTGTTCAACCCGGTGGTCTACCTGATCAGCGGCTTCCGCTGGAGCTTCTACGACATCAGCGACGTCAGCGTGCTGGCGAGCCTGGGGATGGTGTTCCTGTTCATGGGGCTCTGCCTGGTGCTGGTAGCCTGGATCTTCAGGACCGGCTACCGGCTGAAGCCGTAGCAGCGCGATTCATTCGCCGTTCAGGCGCCGGTGGTAGATTTCGTCTGGCGCCGCCGCGAACGAGAACCTGCCGAGGAGACACCGATGCGCCACCACGCTGCATATTCCGGCGCCGCGGGCGCCGTCAGCCTGCTGCTCACGTCGCTCTGCACGCCGGCCGAGGCGGCCTCGCCGCCCGGGCCGTACCTGGGCGTCGGCGCCGGCGCCTACACCCTGGACATCCACGACCTGGACACCGGCGACTTCCAGTCCGACAGCGGCCACTACGGCGACGCCGCCGCCATGGTCCGCGGCTTCGGCGGCCTGCGCCTGGGTCCGTACTGGGCGGTAGAGGCCGACTACCAGCGCCTCGCCCAGTCGCAGGACAGCATCCGCAACGTAAACGTCGACGTGGATCTGCACGCCTGGACGGTGTCGGTGCGCCCGATCCTTCCGCTCGGCGAGCAGAGTCGACCTCTACGGCCGCGCCGGCTGGAGCTGGTACGACGTCAAGGCCGACGCCTCGGGCGGCGGCTTCCGCGCGTCACTGGACGGCAACGGTGACGACTTCACCTGGGGCGGCGGCGTCGACATCCATCTCGGCGGCGGGCTCACCCTGCGCGGCGACTACTCGCGCATCGAGATCGAGAACACCGACCTGGACATCGTCAGCGCCGCCGTGATGCTGCGGTTCTAGAGCAACCTCTGTGGGAACGACTCCGCCTGTGGGAGCGACCTCCCGGTCGCGATCCTGACATGCAATGTGGGAGCGACCTCCCGGTCGCGATCCTAACATGCAATGTGGGAGCGACCTCCCGGTCGCGATGTTCCCGAATCGCGGCCAAAGGCCGCTCCCACATCAGGTACTCGCTAGTCGTATTTCTCGATCTGGTCCTGATATTTCTGAAACAGGGCGTAATTCTGTTTCACGGCCGGGCTGCTGTCCTTCTGCACGCGGGCGGCCTCGATCTGGTTCTTCACCCACTGATGCTCGGCCCAGTTGCCGCCGCCCGTCTTCACCACTTCCATCTCCGCGGTACCCATGCGCACGGCGTCCTTGACCCCGGAAAAGATGTCGCCAAGTGACGGATTGTCGCCTTCCTTCGTGGCGCCGAGGTGGTGATCGAGCCGCTGGCGCAGCTCCGCCGTGCGCTGCAACGACCGGGCGTACGCCGCCACCTGGGCGTCGGTCACGATGCCGTCGCCGGGCGGGTCGTAGGTGTCCTGGGACGCCTGATCAGCATAGTCGGCCTGGCGCTCGAAGTCGCCGAGCACGCCGCTGCCGGCGTCGCTGCCGATACTGCTGGTGTTCCCCCCGATGTGGGACAGACTCGGCGCGAAAGCTGCCGCCAGCACGGCGGCGACGATCACCTCGGCGATGAAGGCGACCACCAGCGACACCACATAGTGCACCGCCCGCTTATCCTCGGGCACCGTCAGGAACACCGGGATGAACCGGTACAGCAGCACCAGCGAGTAGATACCGGCGACCAGGCTGATCAGCCAGCCGATCCACGGCAGCGGGCTCAGCACGCCGCCGGCAAGCGACGGCACTGCGGCGAGCGAGAGCGCCGCGTAGGCCGAATCGTAGCTGCGGCTGCCCTGAAACACCCCGGCGAAGAAGTCGAAGATGAAGGCCGCCAGGAACAGAAAGCCGATGGACCAGGCTAGCGAGATCAGAAAGTAGACCGGCGAGCCGGCCATACCGCCGAACATGAAGGATCGGTGGAACAGCAACGACAGCACGAAACCCGCGACAGCGGACAGCACGAACGCCGGCAGGGTGATCTGCATCAACGTCGCCTGCCACGGAGGCTGAGTTTCCCGGTACGCCCGCGCCGTGCCCTGTGGGTCCTGAAGTACTCCGCTGATCCAGCGGATGGTGGTGTTGGCGTCGAATCCCGGATTCGTTTCCACGTGGCTACCTCCCCCCGGAGTGACCATAATGACCGGCGTCCAGTGTAACGCAGATGCGAGGTTTTGAGGCCATGAAGAGCAAGCACCGCACCACGCGCATCGGCAACCACGAGCTCTCTCCCCGCTCCCTGATGATGGGATACGGCTATGACCCCCGGCTGTCCGAAGGATCGCTCAAGCCCCCCATCTTCCTCACCTCCACCTTCGTGTTCGACTCCGCCGCCGATGGCAAGCGGTTCTTCGAAGGCATCACGGGGCTGCGACCCGGCGGCTCGGAGGGCCTGGTCTACGGCCGCTTCAACGGCCCCGACCAGGAGATTCTGGAGGACCGTCTGGCCCTCTGGGAGAGCGCCGAGGACGCCGCCGTCTTCTCCACCGGCATGTCGGCCATCACCACGGCGCTGATGGCGCACGTCAGAGCCGGCGACGCCATCATCCACTCGGGCCCCCTGTATGCCGCCACCGAAAAGCTGATCGATGCCGTCTTCGGCCGCTACGACGTCAGCTACCGCAACTTCCGCGCCAGCGCGCCCCTCGAGGACGTGCGCGCGATCCTCGAGCAGACCCGCGCCGAACGGCGCATCGGCGCCATCTACCTGGAGAGCCCGGCCAACCCCACCAACGAGCTGGTGGACATCGAAGGCATCGCGGCCCTGCTCGACGAGCTGTACGGCGACGCCGAGGACCGTCCGCTGATCATGGTGGACAACACCTTCCTCGGGCCGGTCTACCAGCAGCCGACCATGAAAGGCGCCGACATCTCCATCTACTCGCTGACGAAATACATCGGCGGCCACAGCGATCTGGTGGCCGGCGGCGTGGTCGGCTCCAACAAAGCCCTTCTGCCGATCATGACCCTGCGCAACACCATCGGCACCATCACCGACCCGCACACCTCGTGGATGCTGCTTCGCTCGCTGGAGACCGTGGCACTGCGGATGGAGCGCGCGGAAAGCAACGCCCGCCGGGTGTGCGAGTTCCTGCGCGGCCACCCGAAGGTGGAGCGCGTCGGCTACCTCGGTTTTCTCGACCCCGACAGCGAGCAGGGCCGCATCTATGCCCGCCACTGCTCGGGCGCCGGCTCCACGTTCTCGCTGCTACTCAAAGGCGGCGAAGCGGAGAGCTTCCGCTTCCTCGATGCCCTCCAGCTCGTCAAGCTGGCGGTCAGCCTCGGCGGCACCGAGAGCCTGGCCTCGCACCCGGCGGCGATGACCCACCTGTCGGTGCCCCTCGAGCGCCGCAAGCAGCTCGGCATCAGCGACAACCTGGTACGCGTCTCCATCGGCATCGAAGACGCCGAGGACCTCCTCGCCGACTTCCACCAGGCCCTGAAAGCGGTATGACCCGGGAGCGGCCCCTGTGGGAGCGACCTCCTGGCCGCGATCGGGAATGGGAGCCCGGCCGCGCAGGCCTGTGGGAGCGGCCTTGTGGGAGCGGCCTTGTGGGAGCGGCCTTGTGGGAGCGGCCTCCAGGCCGCGATCTTAACTACTCAACCAGGACCTTCTACCCATGACCCAACAGTTCCCCGAAACCTTCCGCTGGGGCGTCGCCACCGCCGCGCACCAGATCGAGGGCGGCAACTGGAACAACGACTGGTGGGCGTTCGAGCACACGCCCGGCTCCGGCTGCACCGAGCCGAGCGGCGACGCCTGCGACAGCTGGAACCGCTGGGCCGAGGACGTGGACATCGTCGCGAAGCTCGGCCTCGACAACTACCGTTTCTCCATCGAGTGGAGCCGCATCGAGCCCGCGCCCGGCGAGTGGTCCTCGGCCGCCATCGATCACTACCGCCGCATCTGCGCCGCCCTGCTCGAGCGCGGCATCGATCCGGTGGTGACCTTCCACCACTTCACCACCCCGCGCTGGGTGGCCGACGCCGGCGGCTGGGCGGAACCCGCTACAGCGGAACACTTTGCCCGCTTCTGCGGGCGCGCGGCCCGCGAGCTCAAGGACGTGGTGCGCCGCGCCTGCACCATCAACGAGCCCAACGTGGTCGCCGTGGCCGGCTACCTGGCCGGCTCGTTCCCGCCCGGCATCCGCGACAGCGGCACACGAAGACGAGCGAATCGGGTGTTCCAGGACGCCCATCCGCGGGCCGTTCAGGCCATTCGGGAAGCCGCGCCCGGCGTGCCGGTGGGCATGACCCTCGCCATGACCGACTGGCAGGCCGTGAACGGCGGCGAAGCGGCGCGTGAGCGGATCCGCAACCGCTACGAGGACGAGTTTCTCGCCGTCACCGAGGGCGACGATTTTCTCGGCGTCCAGACCTACTCGCGCGCGCGTGTGGGGCCAAACGGCGTGATCGGCCCGGAAGCAGGCGTCGATGTCATCGACACCATGGGCTACGAGTATTGGCCACAGGCGCTGGAAGCGACCATCCGCAGGGCCTGGAAGGTGACCGGCGGCAACGTACCTTTGCTCGTTACCGAGAACGGTATCGCCACGGAGGACGACGAGCAGCGGATCCGGTTCGTGCGCTCAGCACTGGAGGGCGTGCTCCGCTGCCTCGACGACGGCATCGATGTGCGCGGCTACACCTACTGGAGCCTGCTCGACAACTTCGAGTGGGCGTTGGGGTACGGGCCGCGGTTCGGCATGGTGAACGTGGACCGGGCGACGTTCCGGCGGACGCCCAAGCCGAGTGCGGAGTGGTTTGGTCGCGTCGCGCGGGCCAACACCCTGGACGCGTGAGGTCGATTGCTGGTGGGAGCGATCTCCGGATCGCGACCGGGAGGTCGCTCCCACAGGTCGCTCCTACAGCTAGGATCGCGACCGGGAGGTCGCTCCCACAGGTCGCTCCCACAGGTCGCTCCCACACACACACTCAGAACTGATTCATGGTGTTCGCCGCACCGCCGGCCAGCAGCGCCTTCTCACCCAGGAAGTACTCCTTGTGATCGTCGCCGACGTTGGAGCCGGCCAGATCCTGGTGCTTCACCGCCGCCAGATCGCGCCGGATCTCGGCCCGCTGGACGTCGCGCACGTACGCCAGCATGCCCATGTCGCCGAAGTAGCCTTCGCTCAGCCGGTCGGTGGACAGGGCCGCCGTGTGGTACGTGGGCAAGGTGATCAGGTGATGGAAGATGCCGGCGCGCTTCGCCGCGTCCTTCTGGAACTGCTGGATCTGTCGATCCGCCTCCACGGCGAGCTCCGAGTCGTCGAGTTTCACGTCCATCAGGCCCTTCTCCGACTTCGCGGGGTCGGGATAGCCCGACAGATCCTTGCCGGCAGCCTTCCACTCCTGGTAGACGTGCTCGCGGAACTTCAACGTCCAGTTGAACGACGGCGAGTTGTTGTAGACCAGCTTGGCGTCGGGCCGCTTGGCGCGGATGGCGTCCACCATCGCCGCGATCTGCTCGACGTTGGGCCGCTCGGTCTCGATCCACAGCAGATCGGCGCCGTGCTCGAGGCTGGTGACGCAATCGAGCACCACCCGGTCGAACCCGGTGCCTTCCTTGAAGGCGTACAGTCCGTTGTCCAGGCGCTTGGGCTTGCAGAGCTGACCGTTCTGGTGAATGGTCATGTCGCCTTCCTTCAGCTCGCTGATGTCGTGCACGGGCTCGGCGTCGAGGAAGTTGCAGTACTGCTCGCCCAGATCGCCGCGGCGGATGGACACCGGCACCTTCTGGGTGAGGCCCGCGCCGAGCGAATCGGTACGCGCCACGATGATGCCGTTGTCGATGCCGAGCTCGAGGAAGGCATAGCGCACGGCGTTGATCTTCGACACGAAGTCCTCGTGGGGCACGGTGACCTTGCCGGCCTGGTGACCGCACTGCTTGGCGTCGGAGACCTGATTCTCGATCTGGATAGCGCAGGCGCCCGCCTCGATCATGCGCTTGGCCAGCAGGTAGGTGGCCTCCTCGTTGCCGAAGCCGGCATCGATGTCGGCGATGATCGGCACCACGTGGGTTTCGTAGTCGTCGATCTTCTGGATGATGTCATCGACGTTGTTGCCGGCCGCGCGTGCCTCGTCGAGCTGGGCGAAGATGTGACGCAACTCGCGAGCGTCGGCCTGCTTGAGGAAGGTGTAGATCTCCTCGATGAGATCCGACACCGTGGTCTTCTCGTGCATGCTCTGGTCCGGCAGGGGGCCGAACTTGGAGCGCAGCGCCGCCACCATCCACCCCGACAAGTAGATGTAGCGGCGGTCGGTGGTGCCATGGTGCTTCTTCACCGCCATCATGGTCTGCTGAGCGATGAAGCCGTGCCAGGCGCCCAAGGACTGGGTGTATCTGGCCGGATCCTTGTCGTAGGCCGCCATGTCCCGGCGCATGATGTCGGCCGTGTACTGGGCGATTTCAAGGCCCGTGCTGAACCGGTTCTGCAGGCGCATGCGCACCACGTACTCCGGGTTGATGGCCTTCCACTCGTCCCGCTGCTGGAGACGGGCTTTGACTTCTTCGATCTGTTGCAGGTAACCAGCCATGAGCGTTTCCTGTAGATGACGTTGATAATGACGGACGGGAAGCACCCTCCGCCTCTCGGATGCGGAACAAAGTATCAGCGACGCCCTCAGAATAAAATGGAATATCTGGTAATCAACATATTCCGGGCAGGAAGATCTTGAGACCCCTGCGATGACCCGGGCGGCCACCGAGCGGCTGTCCACGCTGACGGGCGTCGCGGTTCCCGTGGTGCAGGCGCCCATGGCCGGGGTCTCGACGCCGGCCATGGCCGGTGCCGTCTCCGCGGCGGGCGGCCTCGGCTCCATCGCTGTGGGCGCGCTGTCGGCCGCGGCCGCCGAAACGGCCATCCGGGACGCCCTTCCGCGGTGCGCCGGTCGGCTCAACGTCAACGTCTTCACCCATGCCCGCCCCCGCCGCAACCCGGCTCGGGAGGCGGCCTGGCTGCGTACCCTGACGCCGTGGTTCGAAGAGCTCGGGGTACCGCCGCCGGCGGCGATGAACGAGATCTACCGGACCTTGGACGACGAGCCCGACATGCTGGACGTGCTGACCGCGCTCCGGCCGCCAGTGGTGAGCTTCCATTTCGGCCTCCCCACCGCCGCCAGCATCCACGCCCTGAAGTCATACGGCGCCTGCCTCATAGCCACCGCCACCTCCGTAGCCGAAGCGCGCCGCCTGGTCGCGAGCGGCATCGACGTGATCGTCGCCCAGGGATTCGAGGCCGGCGGACACCGCGGCGCATTCGGCGACGTACCGGACGAAGGTCTTTCCACCTTCACCCTGCTGCCGAGGGTCGTCGAGGCCGTGGACGTGCCGGTGCTCGCGGCGGGCGGCATCAGCAGCGGCGCCGGAATCGCGGCGGCCATGGCAATGGGCGCGGCGGGCGTGCAGATGGGCACGGCATTCGTGGAATGCCCGGAGTCGGCCGCCGGGCAGGCGTACCGCAGGATGCTGCGCGAGGAGCCGCGTCATACCGCCATGACGCGGCTGTTCTCGGGGCGGCCTGCCCGCGGCATCGTCAATCGGTTCGTGCGGGAATTACAGCACCTGGCAGCGGCGGTGCCCGACTATCCCGCCGCCTATGACGCGGCGAAGCAGCTTTCAGCCGCCGCGCCGGCCGGCTCCACCGATTTCGCCGCCATGTGGGCGGGCCAGGGACCGGTACGGGAACGGCCGCTCGCTGCCGGCGAGCTGGTGCGCGCGCTCGGCGACGAGATGACGGCTGCGCTCGCTGGCCTAATGTAGAGAGGCGGCGGCAGAGCGCAGTGCCGCCGCCCGTTCAACACCTCACTGCCCGAAGTTCACCCGCACCGTCACGCCATACGTCCGCGGCATGCCGGTATAGCGCACCAGGGCGTCGTTCACGTGGGCCGAGTCGGTCCAGTAGTACTCGTCGGTGACGTTCTCGCCCCAGGCCCAGATGCGCCACTTGTCGTTCTCGACCCCGGCCCGGAGGTCGAGCAAGGTGCGCTCGGGAATGACCAGCTTGGAGTTGCCCACCAGCCCGGGCAGCGCCGTGCGGGTGCAGGAGCGTGCGGGATCCTGGCAGCGGTCGTAGAAGAAGCCGACGGTATCGCTCTGATAGTTCACGTGGCCGCCGAAGAAGGCCGTCCACCCGCTCTGCAGGTTCCAGTCGTACTCCGCATCGAAGTTCGCCGTCCACGTGGGCGCGTTGGGGAACTTCTCACCGGAGAAGTCCTTCTGGTCAGGGTTGGTCGGGCCGAAGAACGGATCGTAGTTGAAGAAGGTTCCGTCCACCTCGCTCTTTGCGTAGCTGACGGAAGGCTCCAGGCGCAGGCCATCGATCGGATACCACTGCAGGTCCAGCTCGCCGCCGATCACGTGCGAGTTCGGCACGTTCACCAGGGCCGGCAGCGACCCAAAGGTCGGGTCGGCGATGGCGCCGAGGATCTGCTTGTCCTCGTAGTCGTAGTAGAACGCCGCCGCGTTCAACTGCATGGTGCCTTCCAGCAGCCGCAGCTTCGTGCCCACCTCGTACGCCAGCAGCTTCTCCTGGGTCGCCGGCCGCAGCTGCACAACCGCCGAGGTCGCCACCGTCGGAAAGCTGCCCGACTTGTAGCCCTGGCTGATGTTGGCGTACCACAGCTGGGCATCAGTGGGTGTCCAGTTGGCGTTGATGCGCCAGGAGATGTTGTCCTCGTCCAGCTTGCTCTTGAAGCCCGAGGCGACGGGCTCGAACGTGGGCGGCGGACCCGTAGTGGCGCACGCTCCCGGCCCCACGTCCACGCCACCGACCACGGGATAGCCCCCCACGATCTGCAGCACGGTCTGAATCTCGGCTGAGATGGCGGACCACGTGCCGTCGCCGCCGTCGTTGCCACAGCCGCGCTGGTCACGCTTCTGGTTGGTGTAGCGCACCCCGCCCTGCAGCATGACGTTTTCCATCACCGGGTATTCGAGGTTGGCGAAGGCGGCATAGGTGTGGATCTTCTGCCGGTTGTTGGGATTGGTGGGACCGAGGGGCGTCGCCGTGATCACCTGCGTCGGCACCGCGGTGGAGATGCCGTAGCTCTGCAGGAAGCTGTCCCAGGTCGACTGCCACTCGTAGTTGCCGCCGACGACCCAGCTGCCGGTATCGGCGACGCTGCCGGACAGCCGCAGCTCCTGGAAGAACTCCTCCAGATAGCCCGTCTGATGCGACTCGTAATCCTGGTAGATGGTGCTGTCACCTTCCAGGCGCAGGTCGCGATTGAACTTCTCCCAGCTGGTCAGCGAGGTGACGGTCATGCCATTGCTCAGGTCATAGTCGACGCGCAGCCGCGGAGCGTAGTAATCGTTGTCCCGGGCAGCTCGCTTGCAGTTGTCGTACAACCGGTTGCTGAGATTCACCTCTCCCGTCACGTTGGCCGGCGTGCCGCCGCTCACGTTCACACATGGCCCCCAGTCGGCGGCGCGGGCATCGTCGGGGGCGATCGGATAGTTGGCGATCAGCGGGTTCAGCGTGTTGATCGGGTTCAGCGGCGCGAAGCCGAACAGCTGCGGCATCTGCGAGTCGCCCTTGTCTATGAACCCGCTCAACGTAAACAAGGCGCTCAGCTGGTCGGTCGGCTCCCACAGCAGCGACAAACGCCCGTTGTAGAACTCCTTCTCGCCGAACGTGCTGTCCATCCGGTAGGTGCGGCCCTGGTCGACCCAGTAGGGATCGGGCGGCAGCGCGTCGCCGCGGGTATAGCTCTTCTGCCACCCGCTCGACGTCTCCGCCCGTGCCGCCAGCCGAATGCTCAGGGTGTCCGTCAAGGGCCCGCCCACCGCACCGGTGATGTCCGCGTCGTCGAACCGGCCGTAGCTGGCCTCGATGCCGGCGTCGAAGTCCTGGGAGGGCTTCTTGGCGATGTAGTTGATGGCGCCGCCGGTGGAGTTCTCTCCGAACAAGGTGCCCTGCGGCCCCTTCAGCACCTCCACCCGTTCGAGGTCGAGCACCGCGCCCTGGGTCATCACCGAAAACGGTATGGGCGCCTCGTCCAGGTAGACGCTTACCGTCGGTCCGGCGGCCAGCGACGTATCCTGGAAGCCCACCCCACGGATGGTGTAGATCGGCGTGCCGTAGAAGCTGAGGTTGGCGTTGAACCCGCTCACCGCCTTGAACAGGCCGGATGTGTCGTTGATGCCCAGGTCTTTCAGCTTGTCGCCGCTGGTGGCCTGGATCGACATGCCGACGTCGTTGATGCTCTCTTCGCGCTTCTGCGCGGTCACCACCACCTCCTCGATGGCACGCGGGTTGGCGCGCGCGCCCTGCTGGGTGGCCGGGGACTGCTGCGCCTGGACCGGCGCGAAGAGGAAGAGTGAAAGTAACGTGGCGCCGAACACCGGCAGGTGCCGCTGCGCCGCGCGAGTACTGCAATGGGCAGAGCGAACCGCACCGAACTGCTGGCGGGATTCGCGCCGGGCGTCATCCGTGCGCATCTGATTCTCCCCTGATACCTCGAAAACGGGCACCGCGGATGAAGACATAGAGGCAAGAAAAATGCAACACGTTTTAACCAACACCGCGGGATTGTCGGTCAACACCCGCCGCGCCGGGCGCTAGCTGACCCGGGCCAGGAACTCGAGCAGCAGGTCGTTCGTCTGCTTCGGCCGCTCCTGCTGGATCCAATGGCCGGCGCCTTCGAGGATCTCGGATCGGTACAGCCCCGGCAAAGTCTCGGGGAATCGCTCGATCGCCGGCCTCCCCCAGACCGTGGGGCCGTCCTTCGACCCGCCGACGAACAGAGATGGCTGGCGGATCGGCTGGCCGGCGAACGCCGCCAGATCGACGAAATCCCGTTCCACGTTGCGGTATCGGCACAGCGGGCCGAAGAAGCCCGAGTACTCGAACTCGCGGGTGTAGACGTCGAGGTCCTCGTCCGTCAGCCACGCCGGCATCTCCTGCGGGTAGACAAACTTGTCAGCCAGGCGGGCGCCGCGCGCCACTACGGAGATGTTGGGGCCGTCGACCACGTCTCCCGAGGCGCACCAGTAGAAGCCGAGCAGCCAACGCCGCACGTCCGGCTCGATCTCCGCTTCGGCGCGCCCCACCTGCTGGAAGTACTCCACGTAGAACTCGCCGTCCCCGGCACGCCCGCGCATCCGCGCCAGCGGGCCGGGCTCGGAGGGATGGGTCGGGGGCGCGTACGGCACCGAGAGGCCGGCGACCGCGGTGAAGAGGTCCGGTCGCAGCAGCGCGCTGGTCCAGGCTATGGGCGCGCCCCAGTCATGGCCGACGACGGCGGCCGTACCGCAGCCCAGTGCCTCCACCAGACCCACCAGGTCGGCTACGTGGCAGACCATCCGGTAGTCGTCCACCCGGGACGGCTTGGCCGACCGTCCGTAACCGCGGACGTCGACCGCCACAGCGCGGTACCCGGCCTCGGCCAGCGCGGGCAGCTGATGACGCCAGGAATACCAGGACTCCGGGAAGCCGTGGACCAGGATCACGGTCGGCCCCGTGCCGCAGGCGGCGAAGTGCAGCCGGACGCCGTTGGCGAAGACGCTGTGGTGCTCGATGTCGCTCATTGTCGCCTCGATTTCCGTTATGTGACGCGCTTCATAGCAGGACTGTGCTCCGGCCGCAAAATGCCGCATCATTCCGTCCCAGGGAAGGGGGAATCTGTTCCGTCGGCGCGAAACTGGCCACCATGCTGAGCGCACCCTGCAGGGGCGCCGGGCAGGCATGGCTAAAGCGCCGTGGATATGGCACAAAAGCTACCTGAAGATCGTCGGAGAACCACCCGGATCAGCCAACATGCCTACTCGAGAGGAATCCAAGGAAATGCGCCGGCGCGCCATAGTCCGCGCGGCCCGGATGCTGATGCAGGAGACCGGCCAGGCCGGCTTCTCCATGCGCGGGCTGGCGGATAAGGCCGGCGTCAGCATTGCGACCCCGTACAATCTGTTCGGATCGAAGCAGGCGGTGATGTTCGCGGTGCTCGACTACGACCTCGAGCAGTACCAGGAACAGCTCGAGACCCTGAAGGCCGACGAAATCGACGTCTTCTTCAGGGCTGTGTCGCTGGCTACGGCGCTGTATTCGGCGGAGCCGGGTTTTTATCGGGCAGTGCTGTTCGCCGCCTACAACGATGGCGGCACCGGCTTCCGGGCCATGTTCAGCGGGCCGCGGCACGCCATGTGGCGGCGTCTGGTCACCAACGCCCGGGAAGCCGGGATGGTCGAGCCGGACCTCGAGCCGAACGCGTTCGCCATCATGCTCGGCCACGTCTTCTTTTCCTGCATCATGGAGTGGGTCAACGGTCTGATCTCGCTGCAGGAACTGGAGGCCAGGGCTCAGTACGGCTTTGCCGTGGCGCTGCGCGGGGTGGCGACGAAGCGCAGCGCCGGCCGCCTGTGGGAAACCATTCTCAACACTCAGAAGCGGCTGGGCACCATGTACCGGAAGCGCATGCGGCACGCGGACGAAGCCGCCGCCATGCCGCCACCGAGAGCCATCAACGGCGCCCGCTGAGCCGGTAGATCCGCTTCACGTTACCGCCGAGCACCTTCTCCCGCGCGTCCGCCGACAGCGCCTCGGCATAGCGGGTCAGATCGTCCACCCAGGTATGAGGGTGGTCCGGATGGGGGTAGTCGGTCGCCCACATGAAGCAGTCGGCACCCACATGGTCGATGATGTGCGGCGCAGCGGTCTCGTCGGGGTCGCCGGAAATGAAGCACTGACGACGAAACAGCTCGGTGGCGCTCGCCCGCTTCAGGTTGAGAGAAGCGCTGAAGGCATCCAGCCGATCGAGCAGCGCGCCGATCCAGCCGGAGCCCGCTTCCAGCACGCCGAGACGAAGCGCCGGGAACCGCTCCAGGGTGCCGAGCGAAAAGAACGAGATCAGTGCCTGCTGAACGATGCTGCGCAGCCAGATGGCCTCGCCCCACGCTCGCCCTTCCCGGGGCCAGTCGAAGATCCCATCGGCGGCGGCATGAGGCGTGAAGGTCGGGTGAATGGCCAGCGGCACGTCCAGCTCGCAGCACTTGGCGAACAGCACGTCGTGGTCGGGGTGGCCATGAATCACCCGGCGATGGTTGAACGGATTGACCCAGGCGCCGCGGCAGCCGTCCCGGACCGCGCGCTCGAGCTCGGCGGCAGAGCCCTCGGGGTCGAGCAAGGTCAGCATGGCGATGGGCACCAGACGCCCCGCCGAGTCACGGCAGAAATCGGCGATCCAGCGGTTGTAGGCGCGGGCGTAGGCCAGTGACAGCTCGGGGTCCGTCAGCTCCACTTCCCACAACAGGCACAGGGTGGGATAGAGCAGGCTGATCTCGAGATTCTCCTGATCCATGAGCGACAGCCGCTCGACCGAGTCGCTGGCGCCGAACGGCATGTTGTCGGCGTAGCGTCGCTCGGGGCTGGGGCGAAGATCTTCCTCCCCCATGGCGCCGAGCAGCCCGAGGGACCCGCGGTTCGAGCGAGCCGACGGTTTGCCGTCGATCTCCAGATACTCGTAACCGTCGTCGTCAGCGCGGACTCTGAGCGCCCGCGGCCGAAACCGCTCTTCCAGATAGCGTTCCCACAGGTCCGGCGGTTCCAGCACGTGACCGTCCGCATCCACGGTGCCCGAGTACGGAAAGCGTTTGATCTGGTAGGCCACGGTCTCCCCTCCAATGCTCGACCGTGACATTGAAACACATTTTAATTTGGATGTGCGGTGTTGCTGTGAGCGCGGCGTGCCGCGAGCTGACTGCGGACGGCCTCGTGGCGTTCCCGGGTGACGCCGTACTTCAGGACGATGGCCATCCAGGCCACGTTCAGCAGCGGAACCGCCACACCGCTCACCACCCCCAGCCGGAACACCACGTCGGGTGCCACCGGCACCGCGCCGGCGTGGGAGGGGAAGCCGATCACCGTGTCGAGCAGCGCCCCGGCCGCCAACAGCCCGAAGCCGGAAGTCGCTTTGGAGGAAAAGCCCACCGCCGAGCTGAACAGGCCCTCCTGGCGCAACCCGGTGTTCAGCTCCTGCACGTCCAGCACGTCGGCCACCATGGAGAAGAACATCACCAGCACCACGGTCGCCAGATAGACGGTCAGCACCGAATCGGCCACCAGCAGCACCAGCAGCCAAGGGTCGCCGTTGGACGGCAGCACGTCGATGAGCCGGAGGCCCACCAGCAGCATGCCCTGGATGGCGAGCGCCGCCGCCCCGCCCACCAGCAGGTGCTTCTTGTCGAACCGGCTCTGCAGCGGCGCCACCGAGGCGAAGGCCAGAACGGCACCGGTGAACGACAGCGAAAGCCAACGCAGACCGGCGGTGCCGAGCCCCCAGAAGTAGGTGCGCAGGTAGATCTCGAGGGCCTGGCTGGTGCCGATGACGATGGACGACGCCAGCACCGAGGCGAGCAGGATCATGAAGTCACGGTTGCCGACGGCGTGCTTGACGTCGTGCACCAGGTTGCCGAAACGGAAGCGCTGGGGCGGGCCCAGCAACTGGTTCAGGTAGGGGATCTGGTCCCGGCTGAAGTGGGTGGTGAACAGCACGGCGGCCACCGTCGACAGGGCCAGCACCAGGGCGAACGCGCCGTAACCGGCGGGGTTGAGCTGCCCCAGCGGATACTCCGGCGTGGATGGGAACACCCAGGTGTATACACCCACCGAGAACGCGATGCCGCCGATCCAGGCCATCAGGAAACGGTAGCTGACGATGGTGCTGCGCTCCCGGTAATCGTCGGTGTACTCGGCGAACATGGCCGACCACGGCACCAGAAACAGCGTCATGGCTACCCGCGCGCCGATGATGAAGAAGGTGAGCCAGGCCAGCAGCAGCGGCTCCCGCGCCGGCCCCGGAGCGATGTCCGGCGGCATGAACAGCAGATACAGACACACGCCCAACGGCAGCGCCGAGGCGTACATGAACGGATGCCGGCGGCCGAGCCGCGAACGGAAGTTGTCCGACCACGACCCCATGAGCGGGTCGGTGACCGCATCCACCACCAGCGCCACCGCCAGTGCCGCCGACACGTAGAAGGCCGGCAGGCCCAGCACCTGGTTGTAGTACAACAGCAGGAAGGTTCTGACGGCGAAGTTCAGGAAGACGTCCGGCAGCGCCCCCACACCCTGAACCGCTCTGGCGCGGGTGGGCACCGGCCCCACGCGCTCCCGGGCACGCACGTATCCGGACAAAGTGCCCCCGTTCCCGGCCGCCGCCCCTGTGGGAGCGGCCCCCGCCCCATCTGTGGGAGCGGCCCCCGCCCCATCTGTGGGAGCGGCCTCCGCCCCATCTGTGGGAGCGGCCTCCCGGCCGCGATCGCCGTACTCCATACCGTCTCCCCTCCTCCAGCCCCCACTATATTCCCCGGTTATTTCCTTGTAGCCAATGATTCCTTCCATGGAACCGGCTGCCTGGCTACTTTGGCCCATCCTCGACCCAGGGTAAATGCAGACACGTGTCCGTATCGCTTCTGAAGAAATCACCGCCGGCGCCCGACGAGCGCCTGCTCACCGAGCTGAACGGCCTGGCCGGCCGCCTGGACGTGCAGCAGTTGTGGTGGGCCAGCGGCTATCTGGCCGGCCTCGCGGCATCCGCCGCCGGCAACGGCGCGGCTCTGCCCGCCGCCGAAGCCGCGCCCGCCGTGACGTGGACGGTGTTCTACGCCACCGAGACCGGTAACTGCCGCAGCATCGCCGAAGAGCTGGCGGCGGAAGTCAGCGCCCGCGGCGTGCAGGCCCGCGCGGTGGATATGGCCGACTTCCGTCCGGCTCAGCTCAAAAAGGAAACCCGCGCGCTGTTCGTCGTGGCCACCCACGGTCTCGGCGACCCGCCGGACGGCAGCGAGGCTTTCTTCGAGTATCTGTTCGCCGAGCGGGCACCGCGGCTGGAATCCCTGTCCTATGCGGTGCTCGCCCTGGGCGACAGCAGCTACGACGACTTCTGCGAGATGGGCCGGAAGCTCGACGCCCGGCTCGAGGCGCTGGGTGCCGTGCGCCTCGAGGACCGCGTCGAATGCGACGTGGATTTTGAAGCAGACGCCGAAGGGTGGGCCGGCAGCTTGCTGGCCCGTGCTCAGGAGGAAGCCGACGCGGCGCCGCGTGCCGCCGCTTCCCCTCACCTGGTGCCGGTCGCCGGCCACACCTACAGCCGCAAGGAGCCGTTTCCGGCACCGGTGCTGGAGAACCTGGCCATCACCGGCCGCGGCTCCAGCAAGGACGTCCGCCACGTGGTGCTGAGCCTGGAAGACAGCGGCCTCGTCTACGAGCCCGGCGACGCGCTGGGCGTGTGGCCGACCAACCCGCCGCGGCTGGTGGAGCAGTTTCTTTCCCTGTACGGGTTCAGCGGCGACGAAGACGTGGAGATCGACGGCGAGCGCCTGCCGCTGCGCCAGGCGCTCGCCCACCGCCTCGAGCTCACCCTGCTCGGCCGGGCGTTCGTGCAGGGCTACGCCGACCGCTTCGGCATCGCAGCCGCTGAAGGAGCTGCTCGCCGCCGAGGACCGCACACCGCTGAACGACTACCTGGCGGAGCGGCAGATCATCGACGTGCTGGCGGATCATCACCGGCCGCTCACCGCTCAGGAGCTGAGCGAGACCCTGAAGCGGTTGACCCCGCGCCTGTACTCCATCGCCTCGAGCCTGGAAGCCAACCCGGACGAGGTTCACCTCACCGTGGGGCTGGTGCAGTACACGGCCTTTGACCGCGAGCACTACGGCAGCGCGTCGAACTATCTGGCGGAGCCCGGCGACACCGTGCCGGTATATGTCGCGGCGAACCCGCGCTTCCGCCTGCCCGAGAACCCCGACGCGCCGGTGATCATGATCGGCGCCGGCACGGGCGTCGCCCCCTATCGGGCGTTCCTGGAGGAACGGGACGCCGCCGGCGCCACGGGCGACAACTGGCTGTTCTTCGGCGACCGCAACTTCGAGAGCGACTTCCTGTATCAGGTGGAGTGGGCCCGCTTCCGCAAGGACGGCGTGCTCAGCCGCCATCACGTGGCCTTCTCCCGCGATCAGGCGGAAAAAGTCTACGTGCAGGACCGCATCCGCGAGCAGGCCGACGAGGTGTTCGCCTGGCTCGAGCGCGGCGCCCACGTCTACGTCTGCGGCGACGCCAATCACATGGCGCCGGACGTGAACGACGCGCTGCTCGAGGTGATCGAGCGCGGCATCGGCCGCGACCGTGAGGCCGCCGAGGACTACCTGCGCGATCTCAAGCAGGCCAACCGCTACCAGCGCGACGTCTACTGACAAGGACGTCTACCGACATGAGTGACAGAGACCAACACGCCGACGTTTCCCACATGGAAGTCGTCAAGCGGAACAGCAATTATCTGCGGGGCACCATCGCCGAGGGGCTGGCCGACCCGCTGACCGGCGCCATCTCGGAAGACGACGCCGGCCTCACCAAGTTCCATGGCACCTATCTGCAGGACGACCGCGACATCCGCGCGGAGCGGGCCCGGCAGAAGCTGGAGCCGGCTTACGGTTTCATGGTGCGTGCCCGGATCACCGGCGGCATCGTCACGCCCGAGCAGTGGCTGAAGCTCGACGAGCTGGCCCGCGATCATGGCGAGGGCTCCATCCGGGTGACCACCCGGCAGACGTTTCAGCTCCACCGCGTGCTGAAGCGGAACCTGAAGGATACGATCCGCCGCATCAACGACATGCTGCTGTCCACCATCGCCGCCTGCGGCGACGTGAACCGCAACGTGCTGTGCACGCCGCTGCACGAGAACGCCGCCCTGCACCGGCAGGTACAGGCGGTGGCCGAGGCCCTGTCCGAGCATCTGAAGCCGAGCACCCGTGCCTACTACGAGCTGTGGTTGAACGGCGAGCGGGTGGCCGGCGCGCCGGCGGGCAGGCGCGCCCGCGGGCAGGGCGCCCGGCAGCAACGAGGAGCCCATCTACGGGCCCACCTACCTGCCCCGCAAGTTCAAGATCGGTCTGGCGATCCCGCCGTGGAACGACGTGGACGTGTTCACCAACGACCTGGGCCTGATCGCCATCGAGCGGGACGGCCAGCTCAGCGGGTTCAATGTCGCCGTCGGCGGCGGCCTCGGCGCCAGCCACGGCGAGCCCGCCACCTACCCGCGCCTCGCCACCGTCATCGGCTCGTGCACCACGGCGCAAGCGGTGCAGGTGGCCGAGCAGGTGGTCTGCATCCAGCGCGACCATGGCGACCGCCGGGAGCGCAAGCACGCTCGGCTCAAGTACACCATCGATGACCGCGGCGTGGAGTGGTTCAAGAGCGAGCTCGAGGCCCGTCTCGGCTTCGCGCTCGGTGCCGAAGCGCCGTTCCGGTTCGAACACAACGGCGACCGCTTCGGCTGGACGAAGGACGACGAAGGTTTCTGGCACCTGACGCTGTTCATCCCCAGCGGACGCATCGTCGACCACGGCAACGCCAAGCTGCTGACGGGTCTGCGGGAGCTGGCGCGGGTGCACACGGGCGATCTGCGCTTCACCACCAACCAGAACCTGATCCTTGGCCGGGTAGCCGAGGCCGACAAAGCGGCCATCGAGACGCTGGCCCGGCGCTACGGCCTCGACGCCGGCGAGACCCTGCCGGCGTTCCGCCGCGACGCCATGGCCTGCGTGGCGCTGCCCACCTGCGGGCTGGCGATGGCGGAAGCGGAGCGCTACCTGCCCGAGTTCCTGGACAAGCTGAACGGGCTGCTGGAAAACCACGGCCTGGCTGACGAGCCCGTCAACGTGCGCATGACGGGCTGCCCCAACGGCTGCGCGCGGCCGTACGTGGCCGAGATCGCGCTGATCGGCAAGGCGCCCGGACGCTACAACCTCATGCTCGGCGGCAGCCGCCTGGGCAACCGGCTGAACGTGCTCCACGAGGAAAACCTCGACGAGGCGCGAATTCTCGCAACCCTGGACCGCCTGCTCGGACGCTTCGCGGCAGATCGGCAAGCGGGCGAGAGCTTCGGCGACTTCCTGTGGCGCGCGGAGCTCACGGCCGCCGATCCGACCGCGCGCTCGAGCCGCTGAGCGACTGACAACAAGGAATGGCCGACATGCCTCAGAACCGACTGTCTTCGCAGAACGCACCTCCCGGGGGCGGAGCGGGCGCGCAAAGCCCCTGCGTGGTGGAAAGCAGCGCGTTCACCGACGCCGCGCACCTGGAGAGCTGGAGCCAGAGCCTGGCCCGGCTCGACGCCGAGGGGCGCGTCCGCTGCGCGCTGGAGAACCTGCCCGGCAGCCACGTACTGACGTCCTCGTTCGGCGCCCAGGCCGCCGTCAGCCTGCACCTGCTGACCCGACAGGTGCCCGACATGCCGGTGATCCTGCTGGACACGGGGCACCTCTTTCCGGAGACCTATCAGTTCATCGAGGCGCTTACCGACAAGCTGAAGCTGAATCTCCAGGTCTACCGCAGCCGGCGCAGCGCCGCGTGGCAGGAGGCCATCGACGGCCAGCGCTGGACGCAAGGGCTCGAAGGCCTCGAGGCCTACAACCGGGAAAACAAGGTGGAGCCCCTGCAGCGGGCCCTTCGGGAACTGAACGCCGGCACCTGGTTCACCGGGCTGCGCCGCGACCAGGCGTCGTCCCGCGAAGCCACGCCGTTCGTGCAGTTCACGGGCGAACGCTTCAAGGTCAGCCCCATCGCCGACTGGAACGATCGTGACGTCTACCGCTACCTCAAGAAACACGACCTGCCCTACCACCCGCTGTGGGAAAAGGGCTACGTCTCCATCGGCGACACCCACACCACCGTGCCCCTGCACGAGGCGGACTCCGCCGAGGACACCCGCTTCTTCGGCCTGAAACGCGAGTGCGGCATCCACGAGTCCGACACCTGGTGCATCTGAGGCCTGTGGGAGCGACCTTGTGGGAGCGACCTTGTGGGAGCGACCTTGTGGGAGCGACCTTGTGGGAGCGACCTCCCGGTCGCGATCCTAGCCCCAGTAGCCTATACCAGTAGCCTATACCAGTAGCCTATAGAAGCACCTGAACCCATGTGGGAGCGACCTCCAGGTCGCGACTCCTACCGCCCGAAGCTGAACATCACCGACAAAGCCTCCTCCTCGCGGCTTCGTATAAACCGTCTGCGCAGCTTCGCTACACTCCCCTGCTCCCGCCAACGAACCCAGTATTGCCGAGGAAGCCCCATGAACCCACCCGCCACCCCCGGCGATCCCGTGCACGACGGAGAGGCAACGCCCACGGAGCCGTTGCTCGAAGCCCGGCGGCTGTGCTTCGAAGTGGACGGTCGCACGTTGTGGGGGAACCTGGACCTGCGGCTGGAAAGCGGGGAGCGGCTCGCCATTGCCGGGCCCTCCGGCACCGGCAAAACGCTGCTGATGCGGACGCTCGCCGGGCTCGAGCCGCTGGCGGCCGGTGACATCGTCTACCGCGGCCGTTCGCTTGCGGCGTGGTCCATGCCGGAGTATCGCTCGCGGGTGATGTACGTGCCGCAGACGCCGCGGTTGCGGGAAGGGACGGTGCAGGAATCGCTGGAAGCGCCATTCCGTTTCCGCGTGCACCGGGGCGATGCGTTTCCCGTGGACGCTGCCCGTTCGCATCTGCAGTCCGTAGGGCGAAGCGAGGCCTTTCTCGAGCAGCGCGCCGAGCAGCTTTCCGGCGGCGAATCACAGATCGTCGCCGTCCTGCGGGCGCTCCTCACCGAGCCGGAGATTCTGCTGCTGGACGAACCGACCGCCTCCCTCGACGACGCCGCGGCACGCGGCGTCGAGTCGCTGGTGGCCGGCTGGCTCGACGCCAACCCGCGCCGCGCCTGCATCTGGACCAGCCACGACGCCGACCAGCTCCAGCGCGTCTGCGACCGCGCGTTCGCCCTCGAGCCGAGGTCGTGAGCACCCGCAGTCATTGGCGGGAGGCGCCGGCGCAAGCGATTCAGTAAGCTTGCCCATCATTCAACGGCTCGTGGAGAAGTAACATGCGCGCAATCAGGCTGGACAAGCCGGGCGGGCTCGACAAGCTGCGGCTGGCGGAAATCGATCCCCGCCCGCCGGGGCCGGGCGAGATTCAGGTGCGGGTCGAGGCGAGCTCGCTGAACTATCACGACTACGCCGTGGTGTCCGGCATGCTGACGGTGGACGACGGCCGCATTCCCATGAGCGACGGCGCCGGCACGGTTACCGAGGTGGGCGACGGCGTCACCGCATTCGCGCCGGGCGACACCGTACTCGGCTGCTTTTTCCCCCACTGGCACGACGGTGAGCCGGAGCTCGCCAAGCTGATCGGGGTACCCGGCGACCATGCCGACGGTTTCGCCGCCGAGACGGTCACCATGCCCGCCGCCGCGTTTACCCGGACGCCGGCCGGCTACGACGCCCGCGCCGCGGCGACCCTGCCGTGCGCGGCGCTCACCGCCTGGCGGGGGCTCATGGTCGAGGCGCGCATTCGTCCCGGCGACGTGGTGCTCACTCAGGGTACCGGGGGCGTTTCGCTGTTCGCGCTGCAGTTCGCCAAGGCGGCCGGCTGCCGGGTGATCTCCACCTCGTCGTCCGACGCTAAGCTCGACCGCCTGAAGGCGCTCGGCGCCGACGAGCTCATCAACTACAAAGACACCACGGACTGGGCCGGCCGGGCGCTGGAACTGACCGACGGCCGGGGCGTCGACGTGGTGGTGGAGATCGGCGGTGCCGGCACCTTGCCGCAATCCATCAAGGCGGTGCGTATCGGCGGCCACATCTCGTTGATCGGCGTGCTGGCCGGCTTCGCCGGCGAGATTCCGACCGCCGCGCTGTTCGGCAAAAACGCCACCTTGAAGGGCATCACCGTGGGCAGCCGGTCGCAGCAGATCGACATGGTTCGCGCCATCGAGGTGAGCGGCATCGAGCCGGTCATCGACTCGACCTTTGCGCTCGAGGACATCGCCGATGCCTTCCGGCATCAGGAATCCCAGCGGCATTTCGGCAAGATCTGCCTGGACGTGAGCCGCCCCTGAGCCGCGCCGTCGGGTCCTGGTGAACGCCGCCTACATCCACCTCGGCAGTCTGCAGCTCGGCTTCGCGGCGCTGCTGATCGTGATCAACATCGCCATTTCCGTCTGGCTGCGGCTGGGGCTCGAGCGGAACCTCGTCGTCGGCTCGGTGCGCATGGTCGTGCAGCTTCTGCTGGTGGGCCTGGTGCTCGAGTGGGTGTTCGCGCTCACCTCACCGCTCCCCGTCATCGGCATCGCGCTGGTGATGACCGCGTTGGCCGGCACCTCCGCGGTCAACCGCACCCGGCGCCGCTTTCCCGGCGCGTACTGGAACAGCCTGCTGTCGGTGCTCGCCTCGTCGTTCCTGATCACCGGCGCCGCGGTGGTGGGCATCATCGACGTGAAGCCCTGGTACGAGCCTCAGTACGCCATCCCGCTGCTCGGCATGGTGCTCGGCAACACCCTGAACGGCGTATCGCTGGCGCTCGACCGCTTCATGGAAGGGGTGGCGCGGGAACGCAGCGTCATCGAAGCCGACCTGGCGCTGGGGGCCAGCCGCTGGGAAGCGGCCCACGAGCTGATACGCGACAGTCTGCGCACCGGCATGATTCCCACCATCAACTCCATGATGGTGATGGGCGTCGTCAGCCTGCCCGGCATGATGACCGGTCAGATCCTGGCCGGCGCGTCGCCGGCCGCGGCCGTGCGCTACCAGATCGTCATCATCTTCATGATCGCCGCTGCCGCCGCGCTCGGCGCCCTCGGGGTCGTGCTGCTGGCGTTCCGCGCGCTGTTCAACGCCCGTCACCAGCTCTGCAGCGGTCTGTTGCGCGCGGTGGAGTGAGCCGGCAGCGGGATCCCCTTGGAGCTCGCCGGGCCGGTGCCATCACGGCGCCTTCAATGCCCCTTCGCCGGATCGAAAGTACGCTCGCACGTGACCCCGGAATAGGTACCAGAGGATGAGCGCCACGATGGGCACGCCGAGCCACGCGCGCGGCTCCGGCCCGAATACGGCGTTGGCCACGCTTGCGAGCAACTGCACCGACAGCCCGATAACGGCGAGGACGTAACCCCAGCGGCGCGCCGTGAAAAATCCGTACGCACAGGCGCCGCACGCCGCGCAGACCACGCCGAGCATGACCGGCGCAGCGGCGCCCATCTGCGCGAACGCGCCGTGCGCGCGCGGGTTCAATCGCCACATGGGCTCGAGCCAGCCGCCGGGCGTGAGCAGCGATACCGCCGACAGCCCGCTCATGGCGACGCCGAACACGAAGAACCATGCCAGCGCGGTCACGCCCGGCGGACGGCGCCGAGCGGCTCGTGCCGGTGGTGCCTCAACGCTCGTCATGCCAGCCTGCTTCAGTCTGCGGCGGCGGACGCCGGCTCCGATGCCGCCTCCGCGGGCGCCGAATAGCTCACCTGCGACAACGAATCGGGCAGGCGCCTGGACAGGAACCCCGCACTGTCCGCGCGGGCGGCGGCATCGACTGAGAACTGGGCATCGAAGAACGCCTGGACGATCACCTTCGTCAGCATCTGCTGCCGGGCCGCGCGCATCACCACGGCGAACGTCCGCGAGCAGGGCGTGGTGTACGCCGACACCGCAAGCAGCCCCTGCTTCGCGGTGCCGAACATGCCGTCGAAGGGATTCTTCATGACGGCGCTCGAGTCGACGCCGCCGAGGAAGCAGCCGACGCGATCCGGATTGCGGAATGGGCGCAGCCAGCGGGTTGCTATGTCGTCGAAGCCGAGATGGGTCGCTCCCCAGAGCGTCACCAACGCACCCGTCGGTACCCGGTCCAACGTCGGCAAGGCATTCGTTGCATAGTCCACCATGCTGTCGGACGTGCCCGCGATCATCAGGAACGGCACGTGCGCGTGACGGTAGAACGTCGGGCCGAAGACATCGCCGACCCCGGCCATGGACACCACGGCGTCGACCCGCGGGTCGCGCCACTTCGGGTGGAAGCCGACCAGGGTGGCCGTGACCGCCCCGAGCGACAGGCCGAGCACGCCGATCCTGGTGCCGTCGATGTCGGCGGCCAGAGGCCGCTCGGGCTTCGACAGCGCCAGGGTCCGGTCGATGAGAAACGACACGTCCCCCGGCTGCCGCACCACGTCGTCCACCCAGGGGCCGCCCGGCGCGTTCATGTTGGTCAGCGGGAAATCCGCTGCGACAACCACATAGCCGTGGCTCGCCAGGTGTTGCGCCAGATACCGGCCACCGAACCGGTTCGAGGTGAACCCGTGGCAGTAGACCAGCAACGGCAGCTTCCCATGAGCCCCCTTGGGATACCACATGGTCACCGCCAGGGTACGCTGCGGAGCGCCCGGGTAATCGTCGTGAGGCGGCGTCGTGCGCGACCCGTCGGTCCACTCGAAGTCCGCCCGGCCCACCCGGTACGGGCCCGCGGCGAGACGTCCGGCGCTCTCGCTGCCCGGTGGAAACGGCTGCGGCGCCGCCCGGGCCCAGGCGATGGCCAGCATCCCGAGACCGATGACGATGGCCACACCCGCCAGAGTCGCGATGCCGATCAGCACTCTCATGTGCACTCCCGGCTAGCCATCGGCGCACCATACACGGCTACATCGCCGCGGTGCCAGCGCACGGGCCGTGAGCCACGAACAGCCGCTCGCTTGCCGTCAACGAGGCCGTCTGGTCATCCGCCGCGGTGGCCGGGCGAAACCCCAGCCGCTCGAGCACCGCGATGGATCGATGGTTGTCCGCATCGACGGTCGCCAGAAAACGCTGCACCGCGTAGGCCGACCTCAGGTGGGCCATCACCAGAACCATTGCCCGGGTCGCGTGCCCGCGCCCCCACTGCGCGTGGGAGAGCACGTAGGCGACCCAGGCGTCACCCGCCGGGGTCACCGTGGCCTGCACGAAACCGATGGGACCGCGGCCCTGGGGGCACAGGGCCCAGTTCAGCCAATGGTCCGCCCCGTCGGGGGATCGTCGGGATTCGAGCCGGGCGTAGCGCGCGCGCAGCGCCCCGGCCGACGCCGGGGGAGACTCGTCCAGGAACCGATACAGGCAGGGGTCGCGGAGCACGTCGTACATGGCTGCCGCGTGACCGGCCGTCAGCGGTTCCAGAATCAACCCGTCGGTGGTGAGCAAGTGCACGGCCAGCCAGCGCCTGCAGCAGACTTCGTCATTGTCGGCCTGCGGCCGCGCCCGCGCTATGGGTTTTCCCGCCGCGACACCCTAGAATCGGTGGCTGACAGCCGGTGACGCCGCGGAGTCGAGATCCATGTTCGACATCATCATCGTCGGCGCCGGCAGCGCCGGCTCCGTCATCGCCAGCCGAGCCACCGAGGATCCGAGTCGTCGGGTGCTGCTGGTGGAGGCCGGGCCCGACTATCCCGATCTGGCGAAGACGCCGTACGATCTGGTGAACGGCCACAACAATTCCTACCGGGACCACGACTGGGGCCTCAGCTACCGTCCGACCCAGGGCCGGGCCGTGGCGTTTCCCCGCGGTCGCGTGGTCGGCGGCTCGAGCGCGGTGAACACCGCCATCGCGCTGCGTGGCGTGCACGAGGACTACGACGAGTGGGCCGACCTCGGCAATCCCGAATGGGCGTGGGAGCGGGTGCTGCCGGCGTTCAACCGCCTCGAGCGCGATCTCGATTTCGGCGATGCCCCCTATCACGGTGATGCCGGCCCCATCACCATCCGGCGCTACCCGCCGGGCGAGCTGCTGCCCCAGCACGAGGCGTTTCTCGAGACCGCTCACGATCTCGGCTACCCCGCCTGTCCCGACGCCAACGACCCGTTCGGCTGGGGCACCGGACCCCAGCCCATGAACAAGCTGGGACGGCTGCGGATCTCCTGCGCCGTGGGCTATCTGGCGCCGGCCCGCATCCGCCCCAACCTGACGATCCGCGCCGGCACCCTGGTGCGACGCCTGGTGCTGAACGGCAAACGCTGCACCGGAGTCGAGGTGGAAAACCCCGACGGCACCATCGAGCGCATCATGGCGCCGCTGGTGGTGGTGTGCGCCGGCGCCATCATGTCGCCGGCCATCCTCATGCGCTCCGGCATCGGCCCGCGGCAGCGGCTGGAGGCGCTCGGCATCGACGTCCACGACGACGTGCCGGGGGTGGGCGCCAACCTCTCCGACCACCCGGCGCTGTCCATCACCTGCGAGGTGCGCGATCCGGCCATCGTCGACTACGACGCGCCGCTGATCCAGACGATCCTTCGTTACACGGCGGAGAATTCCGAGAAGCGCAACGATCTACAGATCGAGCAGATCAGCTTCGTTGGCCGCCCCATCGACCCGCCGCGCATCGCCATCGCCGCGGTGCTGGAGTATCAATACGGCCGCGGCGAGCTCACCCTGACGTCCGCGGATCCCCACGATCCGCCGGTGGTGGACAACCGCTTCTGCGAGGACGAGCGCGACTGCCGGCGCCTGGCCGGCTGTTTCCGCGATGCGTTCGCGTTCACCCGGGTCGGGCCGCTGGCGGATCTGGTGGAACGCATCGCCTTCCCGGACCCGGCGCGGCCGGCCGGCGACGAGCAGATCGCCGCCTTGTGCCGGCGCTTCGCCGCCAGCGGCTTCCACCCCTGCGGCACGGTCAAGATGGGGCCGCCGGACGATCCCGGCGCGGTGGTGGACCAGCACGGCTGCTGCCGCTACCTCGACGGCCTGGTGGTGGCCGACGCCTCCATCATGCCCGGGGTGCCGCGGGCCAATACCAACCTCTCCTGCATCATGATCGGCGAGATGATTGGAGAGTGGCTGCGCACGCGCCCGACGCGGTATGGTCTTTAGCTGTGGCAGCGGCCTATCTAGCTGTGGGAGCGACCTCCCGGTCGCGATCTTCAGTTGTGGGAGCGGCCTCCCGGCCGCGATCCTGATCGCGACCAGGAGGTCGCTCCCACTCATCAGGCACACAGGAGCCGACCCATGACTGATCTGGCGATCCGCAACGTCCGCGTCCTCGACGGCAGCGGCGGCCCGGCGCGTGAAGCCGACGTGGGGGTGGAGGACGGCCGCATCAGCGCCGTCGGCACGGTGGGCGCCGCACGCCGCGAGATCGACGGTGGCGGCGCCTGTCTCGCCCCCGGCTTCATCGACACCCACGCCCACGACGACGGCGCCTTCTTCCGCCATCCGGGCATGGCGTTCAAGCTCGCCCAGGGGGTAACGACCGTGGTCAGCGGCAACTGCGGCTTCAGCGCCGTGCCCGCCGATCCGGCGCAGGACTCGGTGGGGGCCAGCGGCGGCATTCTCGCCGGCCTGGAAGGCGAGTTCACCGACCTCGACGGCTACTTCGCCGCCGTGCTCGAGCGCCGCCCCGCCATCAACAACATGATGCTGGTGGGCCACAACACCGTGCGCACCCTCGCCATGGGCATGGCGCAGCGGGCTCCCAGCGGCGCCGAGCTCGCCACCATGCGCGGCCACGTGGAGCGGGCGCTGGAACAGGGTGCCTGCGGATTCTCCACCGGGCTCATCTACCGGCCCGGGCGCTGGAGCGGCACCGAGGAAGTCATCGAGCTGGCACGGCTCGCGAGACCCTTCGATGCGCTCTACACCACCCACATGCGCAACGAAGGCGATCATCTGCTGGACGCCGTGGACGAGACCCTGCGCATCGGCCGGGAGGCCGGCGTGCACGCCCACATCTCCCATCACAAGTCTGCCGGCCCGGCCAACTGGGGTAAGGTGCGCGATTCCCTCGCCCGGGTGGACGCGGCGCTGGCCGGAGGGCAGATCGTCACCCTGGACGTGTACCCCTACACCGCCGGCAGCGGCCGCATGATCGAGTACTTCAACCTCGACAACCCCAGTCGCGAGCTCGCCGAGGTGATCCGCATCGCCAGCTGTCCGGCGTTCCGCGAGTACGAGGGACGTATGCTGACGGAGATCGCCGCCGAGCTCGGCATCGACGTCACCGAGGCGGTGAAACACGTGCTGACCGCGCCCAAGGGCGACCGCACCATCTGCATCCAGTTCATCATCGACGAGGCCGACGTCGAGACCAACCTGGCACACCGCGACATGATGGTGGGCTCCGACGGCATCCCCGACCTGCGCGGCCGCCCGCACCCGCGTCTGTTCGGCACGTTTCCCCGCATCCTCGGCCACTATGTGCGGGAGCGCCACGTGCTGTCCCTGGAGGAAGCCGTGCGGCGCATGACGTCCCTCGCCGCCGCCACCTTCGGGCTGGTGGACCGCGGCCGGGTCGAGCCCGGCTGCTGGGCGGACCTGGTGCTGTTCGATCCCGATACCGTCGCCGACACCGCCACCTACGACGATCCCAAGCAGCAGCCGGAAGGCATCCGGCTGGTGATGGTGAACGGCGAAGTGGCCTGCCAGGACGGCGAGCACACGGGGGTCGGCAGCGGCAAGATGCTGCGCTACCGGCGGCCGGCGTTCGGGGACACCGCCCTATGAGCTCGCGACGCGGAGGCCGCCGCCATGGCCGTTGAGTCCATCGACGGCGCGGCAGCGCCGCCGCTGGCACGGGCCCGCGGCCTCGCCGAGCTCATCCGCGCCCACGCCGACGAGGCGGAACGGCTGCGCCACCTGCCGGCCGCCGTGGCGCAAGGCTTCGCGGCCGAAGGCCTCTATCGGTTGGCGGCGCCGACCTGGTGCGGCGGCGAGGCCGCCGATCCCATGACGCAGATCCAGGTGATCGAGGCGATCTCCGAGGTCGACGGCAGCGCCGGCTGGAACCTGATGATCGGCATCGAGACGTTCGGCCTGGTCGCGCCTGGCCTCGAGGCGTGCGCGGAAGTCATCGCCGATCCCCGGGTGATCATGTGCAGCTCCACCGCCGCCGTGGGCCGCGCCGACGCGGTGCCGGGAGGCTACCGCGTCACCGGGCAATGGCAGTTCGTCAGCGGCTGCCACAACAGCGACGTGTTCGGCGCCACCGTGCGTCTGCACCGGGACGGCGCCCCGGTGCCCGACATGGGCAATGTTTACGCCATCGTGCCGCGTGACGAGTTCGCCATCGTCGACACCTGGCACGTCGCCGGACTGCGCGGCTCCGGCTCACACGACGTCCGCGTCGACGACGTGTTCGTACCCGACGCCCGCATCGTCCCGCCGCTCGGCGCCGAGCTCGGCCGCATCGCCCGCAGCCACACGGAGGCAGACCCCAACAACATTGCTCTGCTCCGGTTTCCGCTGGGCGCCCGCCTCGCCTACAACAAGGTCGCGGTGGCGCTCGGCATCGCCCGCGCCGCGCTCACCGCCTTCACCGAGCTAGCGACCGGCAAGGTGCCGCGGTTCACCAGCCGCAGCCTGCGCGAGCGTCCCCGGGCCCAACGCGCCGTGGCGGAAGCCGAGGTGCGGGTGCTGGGCGCTCGTGCCCTGGTGATGACCCGGGTGTCGGATCTCTGGCAGCAGGTGCGCGAAAAGAAGCGCCCGTCCGCGCGCGATCTCGCCATCTTCCAGGCCGCCTGCTCCGACGCTGTCGCCGGCGCCTGCGACGCGGTGGACCGCCTCGCCGACGCCGCCGGCACCACTGCCAACATGCTTGGCCATCCGCTGGAGCGCCTGACCCGCGACGTGCGGGTGGTGCGCCAGCACACCACCGTCGCGTCCCATCACCTCGACGACGCCGGCCGGGTGCTGCTCGGCCTGCCCGGCGAAGGCCTGATGCTGCGGACCCTGCAAGCCGAAGCGCCGGACCGTTCCCCGTAGGAGCGATCTCCAGATCGCGATCAAACCGCGACCAACCACGACCAACAAAGGAGACCCTCATGCCCATCTGGCTGCAGGCCGGCATCTGGGGAACCGTAACCGGCCTCGCGCTGGTGATCGGCGCGCTGGCCGGATACTACCTGCGCCTGCCGCAACGGCTGACCGCCGCGGTGATGGCGTTCGGCAGCGGCGTGCTGATCTCCGCCCTCGCGTTCGAGATGATGGACGAGGCCTACCACCGGGGCGGTCTGGCGGCGACGGCCGTGGGCTTTTTCGCCGGTGCCCTCGTCTACACGCTCGCGAACCTGTGGCTCGCCCATCAGGGCGCGAAGCATCGCAAACGATCCGGCGATCAACAGCCTACGGAGCACGATCAAAGCGGCAGCGGCATGGCGATCGCCATCGGCGCCGCGCTGGACGGCATCCCGGAATCCATCGTCATCGGCACGAGCATGCTCGAAGGCGGCGCCGTCAGCTTCGTTGCCGTCGTTGCGATCTTCCTTTCGAACATCCCGGAAGGGCTCTCGAGTGCAACAGGGATGCGACGGGCCGATCGACGACCCGGTTACGTCTTCGGGCTGTGGGGCGGTCTGGCGGTGCTGCTCGGGTTGACCGCCATGGCCGGCTACGCGTTGTTCGGGCTACTGCCGCCGGCGTACATCGCGGCCACGATGGCCGTGGCTGCCGGCGCTATCCTCGCAATGCTGTCGGACACCATGATCCCCGAGGCATTCGACGTCACCCACGACTTCGCCGGACTGATCACGGTGTCGGGCTTCCTGGCGGCGTTCGCCTTGAGCAAGTTCGCCGGGTAACCCTCGAGGAGGACAAGTACAATCGGTGACCCACCCGCGGCAGCCACGGAGGGAAGACCTTGGGAACCATCTGGAGCGGCGAACGCCAACTGGACTCCTCGGAGATCGAGCGACGCGCCCGCCAGGCCGCCAACGGCTTCGAAAGCCTCGGCGTAGGGCCGGGCGACGGGGTCGCCGTTTACCTGCGCAACGACTATCCGTTCTTCGAGACCAGCCTCGGCGCCAGCAGCCTGGGCGCCTATCCGGTGGCCGTGAACTGGCACTACACCCCGGGGGAAGCGCGTTATCTGCTGGAGGACTCGGGGGTCAAGGTGCTGGTGATCCACGCCGATCTGCTGGCGCCGATCCGCGAGGCCATCCCCGACGGCGTGCAGGTGCTGGTAGTGCCGGTGCCGCCGGAGATCCAGCAGGCGTATGCCCTCTCCGACGCGGCCTGCGCCGTGCCTGCCGGCGCAGTCAACTGGGCGACCTGGCGCGACGGCTTCGCGGACACCGAGCGCCCGCCGGCGCCGATGCCGAGCACCATCATCTACACCTCCGGCACCACCGGCCGGCCGAAAGGCGTGAAGCGCCCCACCGCCACGCCCGAGCAGACCGCGGTTGCGGTGCGCATGCTGGCCCAGAGCTACGGCTTCACCGACTACCTCGACCGCGGCCGCGAGATCACCACCGCCATCGTCGGTCCCATCTATCATTCGGCGCCCAACGCCCATGCCAACTTCTGTTTCCGCCAGGGCGCCAACATCGTCATCCTGCCGCGCTTCGATCCGGAAGCGCTGCTGCGGCACATCGACGAGCGCAAGATCACTCACCTCAACATGGTGCCGATCATGTTCAACCGGCTGCTGAAGCTGCCGGAAGACGTGCGCGCGAAGTACGACGTGTCGTCACTGAGGTTCGTGGCTCACGCGGCGGCGCCGGTGTCGCCGCCCATCAAGCGCGCCATGATCGAGTGGTGGGGGCCGGTCATCAACGAGTACTACGGCTCCACCGAGATGGGCAACGTGACCTTCTGCACGTCGGAGGAATGGCTGGCGCATCCGGGCACGGTGGGTCGGCTGATGCCGGACGCCGTCGTCAAGGTGGTGGACGCGGACGGCCACGAGCTGCCGCCGCGGGAGATCGGCGAAGTCATCGGCCGCACCCGGGGCTCGTCGGACTTCACCTATCAGAACGATCCGGAGAAGCGCCGGCGCATGGAGAAGCAGGGCCTTGTCACGCCCGGCGACGTCGGCTACTTCGACGAGGACGGGTTCCTGTATCTGTGCGACCGCGCCAACGACATGATCATCTCGGGTGGCGTGAACATCTATCCAGCGGAGATCGAGGCGGAGCTGCACAAGCTGCCCGAGGTGGCGGACTGCGCGGTGTTCGGCATCCCGGATGATGAGTTCGGCGAGGCCGTGTGCGCCTACATCCAGCCGCAGCCCGGCGTCGACGTGCGCGAAGCGGAGCTGCGCGACCAGCTGCGGTCGCAGGTGGCCGGCTACAAGATGCCGAGGGTGTGGGAGTTCGTGGACGAGCTGCCGCGAGAGGACTCCGGCAAGATATTCAAGCGCAAGCTGCGCGCCCCCTACTGGGAAGGCGCCGGGCGCAACATCTGAGCAACGACGCGCGGGGAAACCACATGATTCGACTGGTGTTCGTACTGCGGCGGAAGGCCGAGCTGAGCCGCGATGAGTTTCAGGACTACTGGCGCAACAAGCACGCGCCGCTGGTGGCGAGCTTCGCCGGCGATCTGGACATTCTGCGCTACGTGCAGACCCACACCACCGACGACGATGCCACCGCCGCGGCGCAACAGGCGCGCGGCGACATGGAGCCGGCCTACGACGGCGTCGCCGAGCTGTGGTGGGCGAGCGAGCCGGCGCTCGCGGCGAACCTCGACACAGCGCCGGCTCGGGCGGCAGGGGCCGCGCTGCTGGAAGACGAGGCGAAGTTCATCGACCTGCCGAACTCGCCGCTGTGGATGGCATACGAGTACCCGCAGATCAATCCGTCACCGGAGAACGTGGTCGCGCGGGTGAAGAGCAACGTGATCCGCGTGTTCTTTCCGCTGCGCCACCAGGCCAAGCTTTCCGAGGACGAGGCCCGCCACTACTGGCTCACCCACCACGGCCCCATCGTCCGCTCCCACGGCGAGGCCACCGGCACCCTGTGCTACCGGCAGGTGCACCGCGCGGGCTCCGCCATCGACGACGGCCTGCGCGCCGCGCGCGGCACCCGGGTCGAGTCTTACCTCGGCCACGCGGAGGCGTGGATCGACCGCGGCCGCCTGCCGGCAACGGACGAAGCCCGCCGCGCCAACCGCGCGTTCGTCGAGGACGAGCACAACTTCATCGACATGTCGCGCTCGACCATCTTCTTCGGCAAAGAGCACACCATCATCGACCGCCGCTGAACCGCGCATGTGGGAGCGAGCTCCTGCATGTGGGAGCGAGCTCCCGCTCGCGATTGTGTGTGTGGGAGCGAGCTCCCGCTCGCGATCGCGGCCGGGAGGCCGCTCCCACAGGGAGGCCGCTCCCACAGGGAGGCCGCTCCCACAGAGCGGCTACCCGAACACCTCGTCGAACAGCGCCCGCATCTCCGCCCACGACCGCGCGTCGGCGCCGGCGTCGTAGCGGGCGAACTCCGGCCGTCCGAGCTTGTCAGCGTCTGGATTGGTGAAGCTGTGGACGACGCCGCCGTACACGTGCATGCGCCAGTCGACGCCGACCTCTCGCATCTCCTGCTCGAACGCGGCGCGCTGCTCGGCGGGAACGCCGGGATCGTCCGCGCCGATGCAGACCAGCACTTTCGCGCGGATGTTCTTCGCGTCCTCGGGCGCGGCGGTCGCCAGGCCGCTGTGGAAGCCGACCACGCCGACGATGTCCGCGCCGCCGCGCGCAAGCTCCAGGGACATGGTGCCGCCGAAGCAGAAGCCGATCGACGCGATCTTCGAGCTGTCCACCTCGGGCCGCGCCAGCAGCGCGTCGAGCCCGCCCTTCGCGCGGGCCCGGATGCGCGCCGGGTCTTCCCGGAGCGGGCCGAGCAGCGGCATGACCTGCTGCAGGTCGCTGTAGACCTTGCCCTCGCCGTGCAGGTCGCAGGCGAGCGCGGCGTAGCCGAGCCCGGCCAGGCGTTCGGCACGGGACTTGGCGTGCTCGCCGAGGCCAAAGGCCTCCGGAAACACCAGAACGCCGGGGCGGCGCCCGGACTTCGAATCGTCCACGTAGTACTGACTGACCATGCCGAGGCCGTCGGCCTGGTAGCTGAGCGTCTCGTTCTTCACGGCCATGCGCGAATCCTTGGTGGCAGTTACGGAGACGGACAGGTTTAGCACATCGCGCGGCACGAGAGCCAGGCAGCGCAGCTGCGCCTGCCGGCACCGGGAAGGTGCTGCACGGGGCTGCGCCCGCGCCCCGCCTGCTGGACCGGTCCCGTTGCTTCACCTAGAGTGCACCATCCATGGACGACGAATCCCGATCCTCTACTGAAGCGCGCGTGGCCGCCATTGTCGAGTGGTCAGATGACGCCATCATCTCGAAGGACCTCGACGGCATCATTCAGTCCTGCAATCCGGCGGCCGAGCGCATCTTCGGCTACAGCGCCCAGGAACTGATGGGCCGGCCGGTGCGGATGCTGATCCCTCACGACAGGCAGGCGGAGGAAGACGACATCCTGGCGCGGCTCCGCCGCGGCGAGCGCATCGACCACTTCGAGACGGTGCGGGTAACGAAGGACCGTCGCCTGATCGACGTTTCTCTGACCATTTCCCCGATCCTCGACCCCTCCGGCAAGATCATCGGGGCGTCGAAAATCGCCCGGGACATCACCGAGCGCAAACGCGCCAGGGAACGGGAAGCCTACCTGGCGGCCATCATCTCCTCGTCCGCGGACGCCATCATCTCCAAGGACCTGAACGGCACGATCACGTCCTGCAACGAGAGCGCGGAGCGGATCTTCGGCTACAGCGCCGGCGAGCTGATCGGCCGTCCGATCCACATCCTCATCCCGGCCGACCGCTACCCGGAAGAGGACATGATCCTGTCCACCGTCCGGGCCGGTGGGCGTATCGAGCACCTCGAGACCGTGCGCCTCGCCAAAGACGGCCGCAAGGTCGACATCTCGGTGTCGGTCTCGCCGATTCTCGCCGACGACGGCACTGTCATCGGCGTGGCCAAGGTCGCTCGCGACATCACCGAGCAGAAGCAACTGGCACGAGAGCTCGCCGCGCAGCAGGAGTACTTTCGCGTCACGCTCAGCAGCATCGGAGATGGTGTCATCGCCACCGACGGCCAGGGCCGAGTCACGTTCATGAATCCGACTGCCGAGGCGTTGACGGGTTGGGCCGCGGAAGAAGCCAGCGGCCGCGCGATTGCGGAAGTCTTCGAGATCATCAACGAAGACAGCCGGCAGCCGGTGGAGAATCCGGCGGACCTCGTCGTGCGCTCAGGTCAGGTCGTCAGCCTCGCGAACCACACCGCGCTGGTGCACCGCAATGGCACGGAGCGACCGATCGCGGACAGCGCCGCGCCGATTCGCAACATCGACGGAACGCCCATCGGCGCGGTGCTCGTGTTCCGCGACATCACCCAGGAAAGGCGCGCCGAAGAAGCCATTGCCGAGCAGCGCGGGTGGTTCGAAACGACGCTGGAGAGTATCGGCGACGCCGTGGTCGCGACCGACATGCAGGGCCGGGTCGTCTTCATGAATCCGGTCGCGGAGCATCTGACCGGCTGGAACCTGGATCAGGCGCGCGGAGAGAGCTCAGCGAAGGTCTTCAGAATCGTCAACGAAGAGAGCCGGCGTACGGTAGAGAGCCCCGTAGCGCGCGTGCTCGCCGAAGGCGTCGTCGTCGGCCTGGCGAATCATACGCTGCTGATCGCGGCCGACGGCACCGAGCGTCCGATCGACGACAGCGGCGCGCCGATTCGCAACCGCTCGGGCCGAATGGTCGGGGTGGTGCTGGTGTTCCGGGACATCAGCGATCGCCGCCGGGTAGACGCCGAACGGCGCACCGCCGCCGCCGAGCGCGAACGCCTGTTCGGCGCGGAGCGCGCCGCCCGCACCGAGGCCGAACGGGCGAATCGCGTCAAGGACGAGTTCGTAGCGACGGTGTCGCACGAGCTTCGCACACCGCTGAACGCCATCCTCGGCTGGACGCAGCTGATGATGCAACGGCTGACCGACCAGGACGTCATCGTCCAGGGGCTCGACGTGATCTCCCGCAACACGCGCCTGCAGGCTCAGCTCGTCTCCGACCTGCTGGACGTGAGCCGCATCATCTCGGGCAAGTTGCGCCTCAACATCGAGCAGGCCGATCTGCGCGCCCTCGTCAGCAACGTGATCGAGACGGTACAACAGACCGCGAACAGCAAGCAGATCGACCTTGGCGCCGAATTCGACACGCCGGCGATCACCGTCGCGGCCGATCCAGCGCGCCTGCAACAGATCATCTGGAACGTGGTCGCGAACGCGATAAAGTTCACGCCGGAGGGCGGCACCGTGGTCGTGCGCGTGCGCCAGTCCGGCGCCCACGCTGAAATCACCGTCACCGACACCGGCGTCGGCATCGGGCCCGAGATACTCCCGCACATCTTCGAGCGGTTCAACCAGCCGAGCCTGCTGCAAGCCCGGGGCGGTGGGCTGGGCCTTGGACTGTCAATCGCCAAGCACCTGGTCGAGTTGCACGGCGGCACGATCCGAGCGCAGAGCCCGGGCGAAGGACAAGGGGCGACGTTCCAGATCGAGCTGCCGGCGGGTGCGCCCATCGTCTCGACGGAACGTGCCCGCGACGAGCGACCGAACGTGACTGCGCCGTCCGACCTGCTCCAGGGCATCAGCATACTCGTGGTCGAGGACGAGGCGGATACCCTCGACTTCCTGTGCCGCTTTCTCACCGGCTACGGCGCGCAGGTGATCGCAGCGAGCTCGGCGGAGGACGCACTGGCGCGCCTGCCGGACAACGAGGTGGATCTGCTGATCAGCGACATCGGGCTTCCCGGCGTCGACGGCTACGAGCTGCTGCGGCGTATCCGTGAGGCTGATACCGGCGCCGCCGGCGGCGTTCCCGCTATCGCACTCACGGCCTACGCCCGTCCCCAGGACCGAGCCCGGGCATTTCGTGTCGGTTACCAGGCACACCTGGCCAAGCCGATCGAGCCCGCCGCCCTCGTCGCGTCGATCGCACGCATCTCGGGGCGCGTGGATGGCGCACCGGACGAGTGATCAGCTCACGGCCGTCCTCGCGAGACCAACGTTGACCGGCGCGCTTTCTTTCAGCGCATACATCCCGCCGAGGCCGATCAGCGAAATGACGGTGAGGTACCATGCCAGCGACATGGGGCTGCCGGTCGCTTCGAGGATCCAGGTCACGACGAGCTGGGTCGAGCCGCCGAGAAACGTGACCGGCACGGCGTAGACCAGCGCGAACACGCGCGCGCGCACTTCCTTGGGGATGCTCTCGCTGATCGCGGCGTAGACCGCACCGGACATGTAGGCCGACAGGAACGAAAGGATCAGGTTGGCGCCAATGAAGCTCCCTGGGTCGCGCTCGGTCGTCAGCCACAGAAAGCAAGGGACGATCAGCAGGCAGAACGCCAGCTGCGGCAGCAGCATCACATGCTTGCGGCCCCTGCGGTCGCTCACCGCGCCGCCGATCAGCACGGCGATGATGCTGATTCCGTTGTTGGCGAACTCGCCGCCGAGCGAGAGCGTCGGCGATAGATTCAGCGTGTTCTGACCGTAGGTGGCCATGTACTGAAAGATGTACGTCGCGATGGTGCCGCTGCCGATGATGATCAGGCCGCAGACGATCGGCCGCAGGTAGGAACGAAAGCCGGCGTTCTCGATCGGTGAGGCGTCGACGTGATGAATCGTCTCGGGCAGCGAGCTGCGCACCCACAATGCCACCGGCACAATCGTGACGCCGAGCGCCATGGCGACGCGCCAGCCGTATTCGGACAGCTCGGCGGCGGTCATCACTGAGGCGAGCAGCAGACCGACCAGCGAGCCGACGGTGGCGGCGATGTTCTGACTCGCGCCTTGCCAGCTCATCGACCAGCCGCGCCGCAGCGGATCGGCGCCTTCCATCAAATAAATCGTCGCCGAGCCGACCTCGCCGCCGAGCGCGAAGCCCTGGATCATGCGCGCGATTACCGCGATCACCGGCGCGGCATTGCCGATGGTCGCGTAGCCCGGCGTGAGCACCAGCATGATGATTCCCACGCCCATCAGGCTCATCGAGATCATCATGGCGGGCTTCCGCCCGACCCTGTCGGCATAGGTTCCGAGCACCAAGGCACCGATCGGCCGCGTCAGGAATCCGGCGAAGAACGTCGCCAGGGACGCCATCAGGCTGAGGAACGCGTTTTCCGACGGAAAGAAGGTGTGCCCGATCTGGATGGCGAAGAAGGCGAAGGTGATGAAGTCGTAGAATTCCAGGCCGTTGCCGAGCGTCGCGGCAAAGATGGCCTTGCGCCTTTCCCGGGGCGTCAGTTGCTGGCCGGCAACGAGCTCAGGTACATCTTCAGCCGGTGCTTCCACCCTGCCCCATCGATACCCTCCCGCTGGAGCCCGAAGCATCGCACAGGGCCGGCGGATCTACCTAGCGCTTTCTCGGTCGGCGTCGGCCGTGGCCGCGAGTACCATCCGTCGGCCCCGAGGGACCAGTGAACGGCGGGCAGGGACGCCCTCAGCCCGATCTGGCGGTCCGATCAACAGCGGAATCGTCGACGACGAGAATCCGGTAATCGGCGGGTACGGGGAACGGCGATTGGTCCAGGTGGGGCAAGCAGGTGGGCATAGTCGTCTGCGGATAAATCGGCTGGAAGCCGCCCCTCTAATAAGTTGTTAGGTTTCAGATTCGCCGGCGACATGATCATCCCGAAGACACGTCGTGTATCGGTAAAGGATGACGTGGCGCTTGTGTGTTTGCTGTCATGTCATAGGTTGCATTCTGAGCGGAATTTATCGATACTGTACATCCATCCATGTCATGAGCTCGACGTATGGACATCGCCGCCGATCCCCTCACGGTCGAGTCGCTCACCGCCGAGATCATCGACCTCTGCGGCCACATCCACCGCGCCGAATATCGCCTCCTCACCCTGATCCGCCAGCTCGATTCCATGGACGGCTGGAACGCCGAGATGCCGAGCTGCGTCCACTGGCTCAACGTCAGGTGCGGCCTCGATCCGGTCACCGCCCGGGAGAAGGTGCGGGTGGCCCATGCCCTCGAGAACCTGCCGGCGGTGGACGAGGCGTTTCGGGTGGGCCGGCTGTCGTATTCGAAAGTCCGTGCGGTGACTCGCGTCGCCACGCCCGCCAATCAGGACGAACTGGTCGAGCTTGCGGCTTCCACAACCGCGGCTCACGTGGAGCAGTACGTGCGCGCCCAGCGCCAGGCGGAACGGCTGGCGGACCCGCGGGCCGCGTTCCACGCCTGTCAGCAGCGAAGCTTCACCTGCCATACCACCGAGGACGGCTCGCTGGTGTTCGAGGGCCGCCTGCCGGCGGAGCAGGGGGCGATGCTGCGTCTCGCCCTCGAGCGGGCCATGGAGTGGGTGTACCGGGAGGGCGGGGCCCATGTGCCGGAGGAAGAGGTGCCGGAGGAAGAAGTGCCGTGCGGGAGGAGTCCCGGCGGAGGCGGCGCGGTGCGAGCCAGCCGTGCGGCGCGACCCCGAGGTCCGGGACGATTCGCGGGAGCCCTGGAGAACGCCGGCGGCTCGTGACGACAAGGACCATCGGCCTTCCCGCCGGCGGTGCCGTCGCCACGGCCGGGAGGCGAACCCGTTCAAGGACATCCCCTTCGCGGTTCGCCAGGCGGAGGCGCTGGCGGCCCTGGCCGAGCGGTTTCTTGCCGCGCCGCCGACAGCGGAAGAGGGTCTGTCCACCGCCGACCGGTATCAGGTGGTGGTGCACGCTTCCGCGGAAGCGCTGGTGGAGCATGGCTGTTCGCTGCACGGCCTCGTCCATCCGTGCCGACCCCCCGCAGATGGAAGACGGGCCGGTGCTGGCTCAGGAAACGGTACGGCGCATTGCCTGCGACTCGGCCCTGGTGCGGATCCTCGAGAGCGGTGCCGGTGAGCCGCTGGACGTGGGCCGCAAGACCCGGGTGATCCCACCGGCCTTGCGGCGGGCGCTGAAACGGCGCGACAAGCAGTGCCGCTTTCCCGGATGCACCCATTCCAGGCACCTCCACTGGCATCACTGCCGGCATTGGGCGGACGGCGGACCCACGGCCCTGGCGAACCTCATCGGTCTGTGCCATTTTCACCACGCGCTGCTGCACGAGGGCGGTTACTTCGTGGTGAAGGACGGCGATGACTTCGTGTTCTGCCGTCCCGACGGCTCGAGGGTGCCGCCGGTAGACGACTCGCTCGCGAAGGCCATCGCCCGCGCGCGGCGCGATCTCACGGTCATCAGTCTGGCGCGCGCGGTCGAGGACGAGCGGGCAGTGTATCGGCTGTCGCGAGGGCTGAGCGCCGCCGATTTCCGTCGACAGGGAGGTCGCGCGGGCATAGTGTTCTGCTCCCAACCACGGGGGCATCGACCATGACGATCGTTACCGCTTCCGAGAAACTCGCGTCCGCAACCACCACCCCGCTGACACTCGACCCCGTCGCTCACCGTGCCGCGATCGGCGCGGCTCTGAGCTTTGCCGAACGTGCTGGCCTCGTCGGCCGGGAAGGGCCGATTGCGCTGCTGTACGGTCGGGAAAAGCCTCGAGCCTGGTCCCTTGCCGTGGACCAGACGGGTTTCAAGTACCAGTACGATCGGGGCACCTGCTGGGCGTTTGCCGGCGTCTCGGCGCTGGAGGCGGCCTACCACCGCCGGTTCGGCCTGACGCTGGATCTGTCCGAGGAGTACGTATTCCACATGGGCAAATCGTTCGCGCTGAACCGGACTCCGCCGGGCGTTGCCGTGGCACAGCCCGTCGAGAACAACTCCTCGCTGACCGGGTTTCAGGGGGCGGGAGACATCGCTCAGAAGTTGTCGGAAAACGCCGTGCCGGACGAAACTCTGGCGCAGTACGTGACCAGCCAGTCGGCGCTCGAGGCGATCCTGCCCACCCTCGGTTACGCAGGGGCGGCGGCACTGGCCTCACAGGAGGACTTCGACGCGCTGGAGTTCTGCGAGCAGCACATCCCGCTGATCGCACGGGTGAACTGCCGGTACCGGGCGACTGGATTCGCCACCCTGGGCGCGGCGCCGACCATCGAGGCGCTGGAGAACGTGATCTGGAGCAATCACGAGGTCATCTGCGACGTCCAGCATCTCACGCCGCCCGTGGGCGGACACGTGTTGACCCTGATCGGTTTCGATCGCGATCAGAGGGTGTTCACGGCGAAGAATCATTGGGGCGAGAACGCGTTCATACAGATCGCCTATGACAACGACCCGAACTGGCAGATCCTGAGCGGCTGGTGGATCACGGACGTCGTCGAACCGACCTACGTACAGAACCAGGCGTGCTGGCTCGGCAACTGGCGGGTCAAGACGGGGTCAGGAGACTTCCGATTGCTGCTGCGGCGTGCCGAGGACTTCGCCGCGCCAGGTCAGTCGACGCGACTCGGGCATGCCTATATGGCGGACGGCCGCCACGATGTGAACGGACGCTTTTCCGACAACGGGCGGCGCCTGACCGTGTACATCGCTCCGGACACCGCGCCCACGATGCCCGGCACCGAGGTGGGTCAGACGCTCGAGGCCGACTTCGACTTCGCGGATGTTCACGAGCAGCGGGGGATTGCCGGCGGGCCGGTCGAGCTCAGCCGCTTCAATACCCGCTTCGCTGCGCTGTTCGTCCGCGAAGGCGGCGAAGCGTGGCAAGCGCGACACGGCATCGACGGTGCCGCCTACCAGCAGCTGTTCGACACCCTGCCCCAGCAGGGTTATCGGCCGGCCTTTCTGAGTGCGTATTCCGAGGGCCGGGGCGCGCGATTCAACGCCGTCTGGGTGCAGCGCCCGGGGCCGGCCTGGGCGGCCCGGCACGGTCTGACTGCGACGACCTACCAGCTCGTCTTCGATCAGCTCGTCGCGCAGGGCTTCAGTCCGACGGCGGTATCCGGCTATGCCGAGAACGGCGAGGAACGCTACGCCGCGCTGTTCGAGCAGGGTCCGGCGCCGGAGTGGCAGGCCCGCCACGGGCTGCTGCCGCACGAATATCAGGCGACGTTCGAAGCCATGACCGCCTTGGGATTCGTACCGGTGCAGGTGTGCGGATACCGGGTCAGCTACGGGCTGCGATTCGCCGCCGTCTGGCACAAGCTGCCGGGCATCGATTTCATCGGCCGGCACAATCTCACCAGCAGCCAGTTCCAGGTGGCGTTCGACGAGGCGCTCACCGCCGGCTACCGCCTGGTGTGGGTGAGCGGCTACTCGAACGGTGGCATCGCCAACTATGCCGCGATCTGGCATCGCGGGGTTCCGCCGGTGGATTGGCAAGCGCGGCACGGGCTGGATGCTGCGGGCTACCAGCGCGCGTTCGATGAGCTAACAGCCGACGGTTATCGGCCCCGGGTGATCGCCGGGTACGGGGACGGCTTCTACCCCGCCTGACCACTGAACGGCACGCAGTGCATGATATTCGCAATAAAAGTTGCGAATACGCCATAAAACTGGCGACGGTGCGTTGTGCAGCCGCTGCCGGCCCAGCGCCGACCCGACCGCCCAACCGTGCTCCGGCTCGGCCAGCAGACGGTGTACACTCGGCGCAGCGCGCCGTCGCACGATGCGCCCGCCGCACCATCCGATCACGAGGGGACAAGCATGCAAGTGAACACCACCGAGGGCCGCATGGCCGTCGATGAACTGGGCCGGACGCTGATCCACGAGCACGTGGCTGTGGGCTTTCCCGGCTGGTGGCTGGACGTGCGCCAGCCGAAGTACAAGCGCGAGGATGCGCTGGCCCAGGCGGTGGACTTCTTCCAGAAGCTGCACGACTACGGCGTGCGCACGGTGGTGGACCCCTGCCCCATGGACCTTGGCCGTGACGTCGAGCTCTGCGCGCTGGTGGCGCAGAAGAGCCGCATCAATCTGGTCTGCGCCACCGGCGTCTACACCGAGGCCATGGGCATTCCGTACTCGTTCGCGCCCATGGACGCGAGCGAGATCGCCGACATCTACATCAAGGAGATCGAAGACGGCATCGCCTGGACCGGCATCCGCGCCGGCGTCATCAAGATCGCCACGGGTGACGGCAAGGTGTCCGACTTCGAGCGCAAGGCGCTGACCGCCGCCGCCCGCGCCGCCAAGGCGACGGGGCTGCCGATCATCTCCCACACCGAGAACGCCAGCTGCGGCCACGACCAGATCGACATCGTCACCGGCGAGGGCGTGCCGTCGTCGCAGCTCCTGGTGGGGCACTCCGACGGCCGCGACGATCACGAGTATCAGAAGAGCATCGCCGAGCGCGGCGCCTACGTGGGCTTCGACCGCTTCGGCCTGGAGATGATCATCCCCGACGAGATCCGCGCGCAGAACGTGGCGAAGCTGGTCAAGGCCGGTCACCGCGACCGGGTCATGCTCTCCCACGACACCGTGCACTGCTTCCTCGGCGGCCTGCCCAACGGCCTGAAGCAGGCGGACTTCGAGGCGCAGGTACCGAACTGGCGGCTCACCCACATCTTCGAGAACATCTTCCCGCGGCTGAAGGAGCTGGGTCTGTCGGATGAAGATCTCGACCACATCGTCACCGACAACCCGCGACGGTTCTTCACGGACGCCGCCGCGGGTTGAGGAGCGCCGTCAGCGGCCAAAACGGGCTTCCAGCAGGTTCCGGTAATCGATGACGGCGGTGTTCCATCCGTGGTCGAGGCGCAGCAGGTCCACCAGGAAGTACCGGTCGAGCCGGTTGCTGGCCAGCGCGGCCAGGGCATAGCCGGTCTCGACGGTGCCGTACATGGGCGACACACCGTCGGGTACCGTCGCCGTGACGCCGTAGTCGTAGACGCTCTGCGGGCCGTAGTAGGCGTCGATGCCCACCTCGTTCTGGACGATGAGCACCGTTTCCTGATAGTTGGCGAGGCTCGCTTCGCTGCCCATTGCCGTCAGCATGGCGGCACCCGGCGGCACCAGCACGGGCAGATCCTGAAACTCCTCGAGCAGGTCGTCCGTGCCTTCGAAGGGGCTGAGCGCATATTCGACGGTGCGCCGCTGAACCACGGGGACGGCGGTGTGCGACACCGGCACGCCGAGACGGTCGGCGGCCGCGACGTGCTTCTCGTACAGGGGCTGCAGAACGGCGGAAAAAAGCGCCGATTCCCGTTCGTCGAGCCATGGCACGGCCGCATAGACTTCGCGCATTTCGCCGAGCGGCGGCAGCAACAGGCCGTCGTCGTCGACGGCCGAGGCATCGATCAGATCACCGACGACGGCGGTGAATTCGCTCCGGGTCAAGGCACCCGACGCCCGCGCCGCGACCAGCGAGATTCGCTGCTGGGTCAGGAACCGGTCGATCTTCTCCTCGGCCACCGGCAGTTCGGTGGTTCCGAGCGATATCTTTCCGTCGGCGCCCAGCCACAAGCTGAGGTCGAGCTTGTCGCGCAGCGCCGTCGCCCGATCGGCCATATCCACGTCGACGTCGGCGAGATAATTGCCGGCGATGGTCAACGCCATGTAGAGCAGCGCGTTGTCCTCGAACGAGACGAAGCGGCCCAGGGAGTCACTTCTCGGCACCCGTCCCTGGTAGAGATGATAAAAGGCGAGGTGGTCGCGCGCCGGGAAGTGCCTGGAGCCGTCCTTCTCGATCGTTTCGAGCGAATCGAACAACCGGTCGAAGCGTTTCAGCAGCCCCGCGTCATCCAGCTCCAGGGTCTCGTAGATCACCGGGTCAGCGACGGTCAGCGCGTGGCCGATCACCAGGCCCGTGATGACCATGGCGACATCCTGGGGCGACCAGTCGGTCGAGTCGAAGCGGCCGTTGTGAAGCTCGCGCAACGACGCTTCGTCGACCGGCAGTCCGGTGGTCGGGTCGAGCACGTCGAGCAGGCTCCTGATCCCGCCGCGCAACCCCAGATCGACGGCGGACAGCACCGTCAACGTCACGTCCTTGCACGCCGTATCGCGCTCATCGTCGGTGACGCAGTGCTGAAGCGTGACGTCCGCCGAGCTGGTGAGCAGCGGCGCGCTGAACTCTATGGTCTTTCCTTCGAAGCCCGAGAGCTGAAGCTCCGGGCCGTCGGTCTCTTCCCAGGTGCGTGAGACGATGCTGCCGCCGTCGCGATCCTCGGCCTCCGCGGTGATAACCACCCGGCTGCCGACCGCAACGGCCTCCGGCGCCGTAATGGTGATCGCCGGCGGAACGCTGAGCCGCTGACTCTGTGAGCCGCCGCAACCGGAGATCGAGATCACGCCGATGAACGTGAAGACCAGAGTTGTCGTTCGCATACCTGTCACGATACCCGCATACGGCTGAAGAGCCGCGGCGATTACACCACAACGCCATCGTGGAGAATCCGGGTTTTACAAATGCGGGCGGAACCGCTTACCCCGCATACGAACCATGGCGCCGCGTCGTCTTTACTGAGCATCAGCGGACTGGTTCAATCCACCGGTGCCGCCGCCATGCATCCGGAACACCACATGCGTCTGATGTCCGCCCTGCTGATCAGCACGCTGGCCGCGCTGCCCATGGGCGTCGCGCGGGCGGAGGTTTACGCCGATCAGGCAACGGGCCCGCTCGCGCTCGCGGGCAAGCGATTCGTCGACGACTGGCACAGATTCCGACACCGCTTCGTTGCCGCAGACGGCCGGGTGATCGACTCCGGAAACGGCGACATCAGCCATAGCGAAGGCCAGGGCTACGGCATGCTGTTCGCGGTGGCGGCGGGCGATCGGGAGGCCTTCGACGAGCTTCGTCGCTGGACCCGGCAGGTCCTGCAGCGCAAGGATGGTCTGCACTACTGGCGCTACGATCCGAAGCAGCGCCCGCCCATCACCGATCCGAACTCTGCAGCGGACGGCGAACTGCTCATCGCCTGGGCGCTCCTGCGGGCGGCCGACCGATGGCAGGAAGCCGCCTATCGAACCGAGGCGTTGCACATCATCGCGGCATTCGAGGACCGTCTGATCCGGCGCATCGGCTCGCGCCTGGTGATCATTCCCTGGGACTTCGCCGATCTGGATTCTCCGCGGGTCATCAACCTCTCGTATTTCGTCTTCCCCGCCCTCCAGGAGATCGCCGTCGCGAAGAACACCGCACTGTGGGTAGAGCTCTACGAGGACTGTCTCGGCCTGGTGCAGACGGCGCGCTTCGGCCCGCTGGATCTGCCGCCGGACTGGCTCGCCATCGACGACGACAACCACGTGGGAATCTGGCAGCAGCGCAAACCCTATTTCAGCTACGACGCAATCCGGATTCCGCTGTACCTGCTCTGGGCCGGACACGACACCGACGCGTTCCTTGGCCGATTCCGAAGCGCCTGGGCACCCTTCCAGAGCAAGCGTGCGCCCGATTGGTTCGACCTCACGTCCCAGGGCGGCCATTCGAAAGACGCCGCTCCGGTCGGCTTCGCCGCGGTCCGCGCGGTGACGGAAAGCGTGGCCGCCGCTGCGGGCGGAGGCACGGCCAACGCGGCAGACATCGCAAACGTCTACTCCGCACGCGACTACTACTCCGCCTGTCTGATCCTGCTGTCCCGCCTCGCCGAGCTGGAGTGGTGGCAGGCAGCGACTCTCGGAAGCGCAGCACAACCCGTTACAAACGAACTACGCTGAGGTCCGCGGAACTGTAGTAACTTGCCCGCGTCAACCGATCGTCTCACACGGACTGAGGGGCCGATCGCCGGAGGTAGATGGTTCGACTTCGAACCAGCGCCGCCGGTGGATGTTCGAACGCTGCCTGCTTCGTCCGGACGACGAACGCCAGGCGCCGTGGATGAGCAACGATGCCCAACGACGCGCCCGTTCCGGACGACGAACCGAAGAACTTCTACGACCTCGACAGAGCGGCGGAAACTGCCGCCCGTTGGCCACTGCTGCAGGCGGCATGGCTGGCACTGGGCGGCACGACGCGCTCGATGCCTCGCCCACAGTCGGCCGTCGAGCAGCCGCAGATCCCACGCGTTGGCAATGGCGAGCACCACGCCGGCCCACCCACGAGCAATGGAACCCATTCGGCGCCGGCGCCGGTGCTTCCGGCCCAGCCGGAGCCCGCCCCCCGCAAGGGTGAGGCGAAGCCAGCCCAGACGCTCGAAGAATTGTTCGGACGCATGCGGTAGAGCAGTGATGAGTGACATACATTCCAACGTCCTGGTGTTTCATTCGCCAAGCGGTGGCGCCGGGCAGACGGCAGTCAGCGCGCACGTCGCCATCGGCCTGGCACGGTCCGGGCGCAACGTGGTTCTGCTGGAGCTGCTGACGCCGTCGGCGGCTGCCCCCTATCTGGCCGCGGCAGACGCCCCGGATCCGCTTCCGGTGCCGGTGGCCCTCGGCAGTCTCAGCGCCGTGGCGGACCAGGCGCAGGATCGCCTGTGGCACGTGGCCCTGGATGGCGACAGCAGCGAGGGCAGAGGCGAGCTGCGTCGGCTGGTCTCGGGCAATGCGTCGCGCGGCCTGTGGGTGGTCATCGACCTACCCCGACATCTGGACGCGCGGCGCGATCTGGGAATCGAGCCTGACCTGGAAGTGTGCGTGCTGCGCGCCGATCCGGCCGTTCTGGTCGATCCGGACCGGCTGGCCGGGCTCGATCCCGCGGTCAGACTGGTGCTGAACCAGATCGATCAGCGCCGGCCGATCTCGTTGGCGATCGACCGGGTGCTGGGTGCGTTACTCGACGATCGCCTGGTAGCGCGCATCCACTACGACGAGGCGGTTCCCGAGTCGCTGGCCTCCTGCAGCAGCGTCTTCGATTTCGCGCCAGGCAGCAGCGCAGCCGGCACGTTCTACGAGCTGGTGAATCTGATGATCGCCTCGGAGCGCAGCGAGCAGCCGATCGTCGCGTCGAGGACCGTCGAGTAGCCCATGGAAACGCTGGAAAGACTGGGCCTGGCCGCCGTCATCACCCTCGGCATCCTCGCGAGCCTGTTGTACGTGACCACGCCGCTGCCCTGGATCGGCCAGGCGACGGCGGCCGCCACCACCCTCGTGCTGCTGTTCGTGATCACCCGGTCCGACGATCGCCGCATGAAGTTTCTGCTCGCTGCGCTCGCGGTGGTGACCTCGAGCCGCTACATGTACTGGCGCCTCACGTCGACCATGGAGTTCGACACCACGCTGGAAGCCGCGCTGGGGATCGGCATGTACAGCGCGGAGGCCTTCATCTGGTTCATTCTGCTGTCGAACTTCGTGCAGAATCTGTGGCCGTCCGCCCGGCAGGTGGTGCCGATGCCGGCGGACGTTCACCAGTGGCCGTCCGTCGACGTCTACATCACCACCTACAACGAACCTCTGTCGGTGGTACGGCCGACCATTCTGGCCGCCCGCGCCATCGACTATCCCGCGGACAAGCTCAACGTCTACGTGCTGGACGACGGCAATCGCGAGGAGTTTCGCCGCTACGCGGCCGCGGCCGGCGTGCACTACATCGCCCGGGAAGACAACCGTTTCGCCAAAGCGGGCAACCTGAACAACGCCCTGAAGCGGACCGGAGGAGACCTGGTGGCGGTGTTCGACTGCGATCACGTGCCCACCCGGGCGTTCCTGCAGAAAACCGTCGGCTGGTTCATCCAGGACGAGCGGATGGCCGTGGTGCAGACGCCCCACCACTTCTACAACAAGGACCCCATCGAACGTAACCTGCCGGTGGGCAACGAGATCCCCAACGAGGGTCTGCTGTTCTACGGCCTGACCCAGGATGGCAACGACTTCTGGAACGCCGCCTACTTCTGCGGTTCCTGTGCGGTGCTGCGGCGGGAGGCGCTCGAGGACATCGGCGGTTTCGCCGTCGAAACCGTTACCGAAGACGCCCACACCTCGCTGCGGCTTCATCGCAACGGCTGGCGGTCCGCCTACCTGAAGAAGCCGCTGGCCGCCGGCCTCGCGACGGAGTCGGTGCCCGATCACGTGGGCCAGCGGATGCGCTGGGCTCGGGGCATGATCCAGATCCTCCGTCTGGAGAATCCCCTGTTCGGGCGGGGCCTCTCCTTCGCGCAACGCCTGTGCTACCTGAATTCGATGCTGCACTTTCTCTTTCCGCTGCCGCGCATCGTGCTGTTGACTGCGCCGCTGGCGTACCTGCTGTTCGGCCAGCACATCATCAATGCTGCGGCCTGGGAGCTGCTCGCGTATGCGGGCCCGCACCTGGTGGTGGCATTGGCGGCCTCGGTCGCGGTGATGGGTCCCTACCGCTACGTGCTGTGGGCGGAGATCTACGAGACGCTGCTGTCCTTCCACCTGGCGCTGCCCACGGTCGCAACCCTTCTGAGCCCGTTCAAAGGCCGGTTCAACGTCACCAAGAAGGGCATCGGCACCCAGGGGGAGCACTTCGAGTGGCGGGCGCAACGCAGCCTCGTCGTGGTGGCCCTGCTGCTGCTTGCCGGCGTCGTCCTCGGGCTCGCGCGCATGGGCCTCGGCGGCATGGACCTGGACGACATCGGCACCGCCATCATCAACGTGTCCTGGGCGCTGATCAGCCTGATATTCATCGGCGTGGCACTGGCCGTGGGCCGCGAGGCGGCCGAGCAGCGGGAGGTGCCGCGGGTGCGGGTGGCCCTGCCCGTGCGGGTGCAGATCGAGTCCGGACACAGCTATCGGGGCGAGACCGACGACCTCTCGGTCGGAGGCGCCGCCATTTGCCTGCCGAAGATCGAGCCCACCGATCATACCGAGGTGCTGGTGGAGCTACCCTGCGGCGCATCGTTCGCCACCGTGTCGGCCCGGGTGCGTCGCTGGGACGACGGCATTCTGCGGGTGAGCTGGGCCGACGACAGCGTGGAACAGGCCGCGGCCGTCGTTCGCAGCATGCTCGGACGACACGACGCCTGGAGCGGATGGAACCATCCCAAACCGGCCTCGTTCGGCGCCTCCATGCGCGCCATCGCCAAATCCCTCGGATCGTTCATCGCCTACCTCGGGCGTGCCTTGTTACCACGAAAAAGAGTTGCAGCGTAGTATGTGGCGAATAGCAGTATCAGCAGTCGTGTTGACGTGCCTGTGTACGGCGGCCGGCGCCCGGGCGCAAGCCGCCGAGCCGGACCCCGCAGACAAGGTGCTTTCGCGGGTCATCTCCCTGCCGCTGTCGGATCTCGGCGTCAACGAGCCCATCCGGCTGCAGGGCCGGGAACGGACCCGTGGCGTCGCCTTCTCCATTCGCTCCGACGAGGTCGTGACTTCGGCCAAGCTGAAGCTGCGCCTCGCGTACTCACCGAACCTCGATGCCTCGCGCAGCCAGCTCAGCACCCTGCTCAACGGCGAGACCATTCACTCGATGATGCTCGACCCGGTCGACGGCACCACGGACACCGTCGAAGTCGACGTCACGCCCTACGTCTTCATGCCCGACAATGACCTGGTGTTCAGCCTGATGGCCGCTCGGGTCGACGCCAAGGAGAGTTGCGCCGACCCGGCCGACGAGTCGGTATGGCTGCAGATCAGCAACGCATCGTCTCTGGAGCTGACGGTGTATCGGATCGGCATGAAGTCCGATCTCAGTCAGCTTCCGCTGCCATTCTTCGATCGCCGCGACGCGACCCCGCTGGTGCTTCCGTTCGTCTTTCCACAGCAGCCTTCGCTCGCTGCGGTTCAGGCCGGCGCCATCCTGGCGTCGCACTGGGGGAAGCTGGCTTCCTACCGCGGTGCCAGCTTTCCGGTGCACCTGAGCGAGTTGCCCTCGGGTAACGCGGTGGTGTTCGTCACCGAAGGCCAGGACGTGGCGGGCATCCACCCCGACAGCGTCAAGGGCCCGACGGTATCGCTGATGGACAACCCCAGCGGCGGCAACGGTCAGCTGCTGGTGATATCGGGTCGCAACGCCCAGGATCTCGCCACGGCGGCGCGGGCGCTGGCCCTCGGGGAAACCCTGCTGACCGGGCGTTCGAGCGTCGTCAGTGAACCTCAGCTCGCGCCGCGACGGCCATACGATGCGCCGGCCTGGGTGACCAGCGACCGCCGCGTGCAGCTCGGCGAGATCGTCGACGCCGACACGCTGGAAGGCCATGGCATCTCGCCGGGCGTATTGACCGTACCGTTTCAGACGGCGCCCGACATCTTCCTGTGGGGCACCGAAGGCATTCCCGGTCACCATTCACTACCGCTATCCGGGCAGCCAGTGGCTCGACCTGGAATCGTCGCGTCTCGATGTCCTCATCAACGACCACTATGTGGACAGCGTGCCCCTGTCCGGTTCGAAAAAAGTCTCCATGGCGGAGCGTTTCGTGGGAGCCGACTACGCCATGAACACGGCAACGGTGAAGGTCCCGCCGTTCAACGTGTTCGGTCAGAACCGCCTGCAGTTTTTCTATGATCTGCATCCGCGGGTGGACGATCCGTGCGCCGAGGCGCTTCCCGCCGAGCTGCGCGCCGCCATCGACCCCACCAGCTTCATCGACTTCACCGGCGTGCACCGCTACACGCGCATGCCAAACCTGGCGTTCCTGGCCCAGGCGGGATTTCCGTTCTCTCGCATGGCCGACCTCTCTGAAACGGCGGTGGTCATGCCGGACAAGATGACGGCGCCGGTGATCCAGGCAGTGCTGAACGTGTTGGGCACCATCGGCGCGCGCACCGGCTACCCGGCCACCGGCATCAAGCTCATCGGTGCCCGAGACGTTCAGCAGGTGGCGGACCGCGACCTGCTGGTGGTCGGCACCTACGACGACCAGCCGCTGTTCCATCAGTGGCAGGGCGCTTCGCCGGTCATCATCAGCGGCAAGGTCGCCCGCGTCAGCCTGAAACCTGCACGAATGCTGACGGCTGGTTTCGACCTGTTCCAGGACGAGCACACCTCGCCCGATATCGTCAGCACGCCGGTGTCGGTGACCGCCGGCATTCTGTCGAGCTTCCGCTCGCCATTGAAGAAGGAACGGACAGTGGTCGCCATGATGGGGCCGACAGCCGAGAGCCTGGTGCGCATCTCTGATGTTCTTCGCTCGAGCAAAGAAGGGCCCGAGGTTCAAGGTGACCTGGTGGTGATCAACCAGGAATCCATCGACAGCCACCGGGTGACGACGCCCTACTACATCGGTGAGCTGCCGACCATGGTGTATCTGCAGTGGTACCTGTCGGAACGGCCATGGATCGTGTCGCTGCTCATGCTGGTGGGTGTGTTCACCATCGCCATGGCCGTGTTCCGACTCATGAAGAAAAGAGCTTTGAAGCGTGGAATCGAGGTGACGCGATGATCCGATCATCCTCTTACTGGCGGGCGTGGCCGGTAGCATTCGCCCTGGCGGCTGCGCCACTCACCGGCTATGCGGCGCCGGCGCCGGCAGCGCCGGAGGACACTCAGGCGGCTGCCGACGATCACAGCGCCTTTCGTATCCTCGAGCAGCAGGCTCAATACTGGACCAATCGCGGCCGCGGCGATCTGGCGGCTGACGCGCTGAAACGCATCCTCGCGAGCGATCCGGACAATCGCGACGCCCTCTACCAGATGGGCCTGCTGCTGGTGGGCGAAGGCGACATCACCAGCGCCCGCACGTTCGAAGCGCGGCTGCGCCGGGACCAGGGCGGCGTCGACCTTGCCGGGCAGCTGCGGCGGGAGATCGACAATGCGGAAGTAGACCGCAACCTGCTGAACGAGGCGCGGCGGCGTGCGGCGGACGGCGACATCAAAGTGGCGCTCGGCCTTTACGAGAAGCTCTTTGCCGGGCGGGACATCGGCGGCCGGCTCGCCGTCGAGTACTACGAGACGCTGGCCGGGCTCGACCCGCGCTGGGGCGAAGCGGCCGATGGCCTGCGCGACTACTATTCGCGTCAGCCCAGCAACGGCCGCGTGCGCCTGGCGCTCGCCAAGGTGCTGAGCTACCGCGAGGCATCGAGGCGTGAAGCGCTGTTTCATCTGTCTGCACTGATGGACGACCCCGCGTTCCGCGACGAAGCGCTGAGCGCCATGCGCGACACCCTGCTCTGGCTGGACGCGGGGCCGGCGGATCAGAAGTACTACAACCGTTACCTGGAGGCCAAGCAGGACGAGGCCGTCGCCGAGAAGCTGGCGCTGGCCATGAACCCCAAGGTGATCGATGCGTTCACCGCCGCGCGGATCAACGCCTTCAAGTCCATGAACGAAGGAAAGCTCGCCATTGCCGAGAAGCAGTTTCAGGACCTGCTGGCGCAGCACGCCAACGACGCCCAGTCGCTGGGCGGCCTCGGCCTGGTGAAGCTGCGTCGTCAGGACTTCAACGCCGCGGCCAGCTACCTCGGTCAAGCCATCCGCACGGATGCCAGCACGCGGGGCAGCTTCGGCCAGGCGCTGGAGGACGCCCGCTTCTGGGGCGGCCACGCGCAGGTGATCCGCGACATCGAGAACAACGCCTACGCCGACGCATCGGCGGCCATCGCCAAGCTCGATCCGCGCGGGGACGCTCAGCTCGCGCGGGTACACGTGCTGACGGCGAAGGTGGCGGCGGCGCAGAAGGACTGGACCCAGGCCGCCGCAGAGAGCCGCGCCGCGCTGTCGGTACGAGCCGACGACGACGAAGCGGCGGCGCTGCTGCTCGACGTCCTCGCCGATCAGGGCCGCTACACCGACCTGCAGCGGGAGCTGGCGGGCTTCGAGCGCCAGGAGTCCTCCGGCGCGTTCAAGAGCAAGCACGCCCGGGCAGCCATCCGTCGCGCCCAGGCACGCCTCGCGACCCATCGGCAGGACTGGCAGACGGCGATCGCTTGCTACGAGCAGGCGCTGGCCGCCGACCCCGACGACCCGTGGCTGCGCCTGGAGTACGCGCGCGTGTTGCTCGGCCAGGACCGCCGGCGCGAAGCGGAGGCGGCGATCGCCGCGCTGTCGCGGTCGGCATCCGTGGACGCCGCTCATGCCCTGGCGTTGTACTACAACGACACCGGTGAGTGGGACCGCAGCATCGCCGCGCTGGCGCTGGTGCCAGACAAGCAGCGCAGCCAGGACATGCAGGCGTTGCAGGACCTGGTCAAGGTCAAGCAGCGCATCGCGCTGGCATTGCAGCGAGCCGACATGGGTGATCGTTCCACGGCCGTCAACGAGATGCTGTCGCTTCAGGACAATGGCTCCAACGTCCCCGAAAAGACCACCTTGATCGCCGACGGGTTGCTCAAGCTGGGGCTGACGGACCAGGCGGCGCTGATCGTCAAGCGCACGATGGGCGCGAACCGCCGGACCAGCGCAAGCGATCTGGTGCAATACGCGCGGATTCTCGGTGAAGCAGGCGAGCTTTCCGACGCCTATAAGCTGATCACCGATCTGATGATTCGCCAGAAGGAGCTGAGCCCGGCCGAACGGCAGACCATGGCCAGCGTCTACGACGACATTCTCATGCGGGCCAGCCGCCGCGCCATCGAGGAAGGCCGCTACGAGCTGGCGTTGAACTACCTGGAGCCGATTCATCAGGCGAATCCGCTGAACGGTGCGGTGCTGCGGTATCTGGGCGAGGTGCACCAGCACATGGGGCAATACGACACGGCGCTCGACTACTATCGGCGGGCCATGTCGGTCGATGCCGACGATCTGTGGGCGGTGGAAGGTGCCGTGGGCGCGGCTTTGGACAAGGACGATATCCAGACCGCTTCGAAGCTGCTGGAGGTCGCCCTGGACCGGTTCCCGGAGAACCCGGACGTCTACACGCTGATCTCTCGCACGGCGCACTCGGCCAACGATCTGGATACTGCGATTCAGGCGGCGGAGCACGCGAAGCGGCTGCGCCGCGACAGCGGGCTGCCCCCGGTCGTGGAGTCCGCTCACCCGTCCACGCGGTCGACGCCGCTGCCGGTCATCGCGCCACACAATCCCTTCCGCGCCGAGCGGGACGGGGCAGCCACGGACAAATCGCGCCGGCCGATGTCGATTGCGGCGGCGCCGCCGGCCGCTGCCCAGCCCCACACGGGGTCGCGACGGGCCTGGAACGACGACTGGCACATGGTGAAGGTGGCCGCGACCATCCCGGGCACAGGCGGCCCGGGTGCAGCGCAAGCGACCGACTGGAGCGCACTGGCGAAGGATGGCGGCGACCTGGGCGAATCCATCCAGGCGGAGATCGACGCCACGCGCCGAGCCATGGCCGGCGGCGCGTCAGCCAGCGGCGGGTCGGCGACCGTCACCGTCTCCGGCCTGCCGGGCGGTCTCGAGCTGGGCACCGTCGAGCAACTGGTGCAGCTTCTGTCGAGCCAGGGAAAGCATGATCAGGTGGAGCGGGTCGTGCTCGGCGTGCTGAAAGACCCTTCGCTGGACGCTGCCAGCGTCTGGGGCCTGAAGCGGCTGCTGTACCCCAGCGCCGTGCGCCTCGCGGAGGATGCACTGGAACGCAAGGACTATGACGCGCTGCTCGCGCACCTCACTCCGGTGCTGGACCTGCCCGAGGCCACCACCGACGCCGCAACCACTGCGCTCATGGCGCAGTACTCGCGGGGAATCGGTGAGCGGGACAAGGCCGCGGCGCTGTTCGACCAGGCACTGAAGATGGCGCCCGACAACGAGCCGCTGCGGGTTCAGGCGATCTCGCTGCGCCTCGAGATGGGCGATCTGTCGGGAGCCAACGCCATCGCGGAGGTCGGGCTGGAACGCAACCCCGACAGCGCGCATCTGCACCTGCTGGTCGGCCGGATCGCCAAGGCGCTGGGCGACCTCGACTCGGCCATGCAGCACTTCCTGCTGGCGCACAATGCGGAAACGACGGAACCCGCCAGTGCGGTGTCTCAACCGGGCCCTGCCAGGTCGATGGTCCCGTCCGGCGCCGAACTGCAGCAGCCGGCCCTGGCCCTTGGCTATAGCCGCTCGCCGGCGGCGCCTCGCGTCGACGTCGCGCCTCGCACCGAGCCGGCACAGTTACAGACCTTCGATCTGGACGGCAGACCGTGGCAGCCGGCGGAATCAACGGATCACCGTGCACGCGCGATCACCGTAGCCGCCGCCAGCGCTCCGGCGCCGACCACCGGCGATCCGATCGACATCCGCGACCGGCTGCGCAATCTGGGCCGGGAAGGCAACGCGACGGCCGACCGGCCGCCGCCCACCCGTAGCGTCACCAGCGGCTCGTTGGATTCCGAGCTCGACAGGCTGAAGGCGGAGGCCAGCCCGTTCCTGTCCCAAGGGCTCGCCATGCGCTACCGCAGCGGGGAGGAAGGGCTGAGCAAGCTGACGGAGTTTCGCGCGCCGTTCTCCCTGGATTTCAACCCGTACCTCGGGCGCCTGAAGCTCGAGGTGGAGCCCGTCTACCTGACCTCGGGCACCTTCGGCAGCGATCCGAATCGGGCCCGGAGGTTCGGCACGTTTGCTCTGGTCGATGCGGAAGGCCGGTACGCGCCGGCGGATACCGACGCGGGCGGGGTCGGCATCAACGTCGGCTATACCAACGGCGCGTTGACGCTGAACGTGGGCACCACACCGCTGGACTTCGAGATTCTCAACCTGATCGGCGGCATGAAGCTCGAGCACCGGTTCGACAGCGGCTTCGATATCGGCATGAATCTGTCCCGGCGCCCGGTCACCGAGAGCGTGCTGTCCTATGCAGGCGCAGTGGATCCGCTGACGGGCGTGAAATGGGGCGGCGTCACCAACAACACCATGGCCATGCAGATCGGGCAGTCGTTCCAGGGGTTCTCCGCGTACGCGGATGGCTGGTACGGCATCAACACCGGCGAGAACGTCGACGACAACGAGCACTTCGGCGGTGACTTCGGGTTCACCGTGGACCTGCTTGCCAGCCAGGGGCGGTACCTGCGGGCGGGGGTGAACACCACCTACTTCTCGTACGACAAGAACCTGCGGTTCTTCACCCTCGGCCACGGCGGCTATTTCAGCCCGCAGCGTTTCTTCAGCTCGTCGATTCCCCTGGACTACGAGCTGCGCACGGACAAGCTGACGATTCACTTCAGCGGTGCGATCAGCGTGCAGAACTTCTCCGAGGATGCGGCGTTCTACTACCCGAACCGGCAGGACCTGCAGACCGAGCTGTTCGATTTCGAGTCCGAGCAGCCGGTGGTGTACGAAGGACAGTCGCAGACCAACATGGGGTTCCGCACGTCCAGCGAGCTGACCTACAAGCTGACGCCGAGGCTCGAGTTCACGGGTGAGATCGGTGTGGAACGCGCGGCGGACTGGACCGAGTCGTACGGCCGCATGACCTTTCAGTATCGGCCGGGGTTGTGACCATGAACGCAATGCACGCAGCGGTCCGGCTCCAGCTCGAGCGGCGCACGCCGCGCCAGGCGGGCGCTCTGCTCCGCGCGCTCGGTGCGACTCTCCCAGAGCTGGATGACGGCCCGGCGCTGGCGCGGCGCCTGGGTGCGGTGCTTGCCGCGGAATGCGCAACGCCCGCGGACGACGGGCTCGCGTCCCTCGAAGCGTCCCTCAACGCCGCACTGGCGACCTGCGACCTCGGCGCCGCCCGGCTGCGGACCGAGGACGACGCGCTGATCGTGGAGGTCTGCGAATATCCGGCCGTGAACGAGACGCTCCTGCGGCCCGAGCTGGTGACCATCGGTCTGCTGGAAGGCTTTCTCACCGCCTATCTGAACGCGGTGTCGAAGATCGACCGCCTGGCCGCGCGCCTGGCGCAGCCACCGGCATCCACCGCGCACGCCATCGAGTTCGCGTATCGCCAGCACGACGACTGAGCACCGGTCGGGATTGGCCGTCCCTTCAATCCTGTACAGCAAGGCGATGTAGCCCGCACAGAAACTGACGGCGGATTGAGCAGCGAGCTCCAGCAGCAGATAGAACAACAGCGGGCCGCCGCCGCCCATTGTCGGCGACTGGAAAGAGCCCGGCGCTCCTGGTGGCCGTGGTCAACTCCGCGTAGAAGTCGCGCGCAGCCGCCACCGTAGCGGAATCGACCCGTGTCATTAGGAACTCGTGCGTTGCCGAGGTCGCCCACCATCCCACTGTACCGCTTTTATTTTCGCGGGAGCGTCTGCGACTGCAGAGTGCTGAGATGAAAACGTCAAAGCCCTATATTTCAAATGGTTGATCGGTGATGCTAAAGAAGGTTGGTATCCTCTGCGTTCACTACCGGCTCGGGAAGCCAGTCACAAAGTCCCCGTTTACCCGATGCTGGAAACCACGGCTACAATCGCAGGAATGATCAGCCCATCCCCGCCACTTCATGCGCGTGAGTGTCGTGATCTGCACGCGCGACCGAAGGTCGTCCCTGGAGCGGGCTCTGCGGTCCCTGCTCGCCTGTCGGCGTGCGTTCGATGACGGCGACTGGGACATACTGGTCGTCGACAACGGCGACCGTGGCGGGTCCGGCAGCATCGACCTCTCCTGCTTCGCTCCGCTGCCGGTTCGGGTGTTCAGAGCCGCGACCAGGACTCTCTCACGCCCGCAACTGCGGCGCCGCTGCGAGCCGTGCGGAATGGCTGATATGGACAGATGACGACGTCACGGTGGGTCGGAACTGGCTGTGCGCCTACCGCCGCGCCATGGATGCCTTCGCCGACGCAGCCGTGCTGGGCGGACCCATCCGGGCGATCGTTCGAGGGCCGTCCGCCAGGTTGGCTGGTCGCGGAACAGGAACACGTTCGCTCGGCGTTTGCGAGCCGCGAGCCAGACGACGTCTCCGATACGTTCGGCGCCGAGGGTCCATTGCCCTATGGAGCGAACTTCGCCATCCGGCGAGCGGATGCGCTTCGCTTCCCTTTCGATCCGGAGCTGGGCCGTCAACCGAGCCGCCCGACGCGTGGATGGGAGGAGGCTGTCGTCATCGAGCAGATTCTCGCCGCCAAGGGCACGGGACACTGGTTGCGTGAGGCTGAGGTCACCCACCACATCGATGCATCACGCCAGACGGTCGCCTACATCCGTTCCTACTATTTCGACATCGGCTACATCGACACCATGCGCAAGGTGCACCACTTCTCGCGGCGCCGCATCGTCAGGCGCCTGGCCCGTGCCATCGGACTGGGCATGCGCTTCGAGAGTGCCATCGTGATGCTATGGCTCCGGCTAACGAAGCAACCACGCGCACTCCTTCTGCGACCATGCGAGTCAATGCTGGGGCGACGCCAAAGCATCGACTACCGCTTTGTTCGGCCCGAGGGCCGCCATGGCCTGGCGAGAGAGGTCCGGTGGCTGATCGCATACTCGCCATCGGGCTCGACGGATTCGAGATGAACGTCGCCCAGACCCTGCTGGAACAAGGGCGGATGCCCTGGCTGCAGGCACTGCTGCAACGAGGCGCAAGGATCGATCTCGACCATGGCGCCGCCAAGCGAACCGGCCTTGCGTGGGAACACTTTGCGACCGGCCTCGGCCCTCGTCGCGCCGAGCGGTGGTCGGCGGTGACCCTGAACCCACGGACATATCGAGCCACCCAACGATCGACGCGGCTCACACCATTCCCCGCCATTTGCGATCTTCCGACCGTCGTCTTCGACCCGCCGTACTTCGATCTGGCCCGAGGCTCAGCTATGCGAGGCGTGGTGAGCTGGGGCGCCCACGATCCGGGCACGCCGGAGGCCTGCCGCCCACGATCGCTCGGCGCTGAGATTCGTGAGCGTTTCGGCGAGTATCCCGCGAAGCCATGGATCTATGGATTTACCTGGACGAGCGTCGAGCGGACTCGGGAAATGGGGCTGGCGCTGGTCGAGGCAACGCGCCTGCGTGCCGAAATCTGCCGCTGGCTGCTCAGAGACAGGCTGCCGGACTGGTCGCTCGGGATCGTGGTCGTCAGTGAGCCGCACTCCGCCATCGAAGCCCTGTGGCACGGCGTCGACCCCGGGCACCGACTCCATCAGTTGCCGTCTGCCGAGCCCGCACGCGTGGCTCTGGAAGCCGTATACGTAGCGGTAGACGACCTCCTGGGTACCCTGGTGAAGGCATTTCCGGACTGCCCGATGGCCCTCTTTTCGATGCACGGCATGGGGCCCAATAGCGCTGACGTGCCGGCGATGGCTCTGCTGCCCGAATACCTGTATCGCCGTGCCTTCGGAAGCGCCCTGATGGCTGGCGGCACGTCGGATCCCATCGCCGAGCTGGTCGCCGCCGAAGCGTCGTCCTGGACGCCGCACGTCGGCCAGCGCTGGCTCGGCAACCTCGGTTCGCCGGCGAAGCGGTCGCGACAGCCTCTGCTCGTGCGCCTCGGCCAACGCCTGCTTACAAGGACATTCGCGCCACGCAGGTCAGCAGAGGATCAGACGTTGTCGTGGATGCCCGCGGCCTGGTACCAACCGTTCTGGCCCGAGATGCCGGCCTTCGCGATGCCCGCCTTCTATGATGGGCAGATTCGCCTGAATGTGCGCGGCCGCGAAGCTCATGGTCTGGTGGCGCCGAACGAGTACGATGCCCTGTGCGATGCTCTGGCAGAGGAACTCGAAGCGCTCGTCGATCCGGACACCGGCGAGGGGGTCGTGGAGGACATCGTTCGAACTCACCGCCAGGACCCGCTGGGCGTCCACCCGACCCAGGCGGACCTCGTCGTGGTCTGGCGCGGCAGCCCGCTGTCCCTCCAGAGCGAGCGACACGGTGTCGTTGGCCCGCTTGCACCGCGTCGTCCCGGCGGCCACACCGGTGGCCACGGACTGTCCCTCTGGGCGGGCGACGCCTTCGCGCCCGGGCACCACGGCACCCGTCCATCATTCGATGTCGTGCCGACGCTGGTCGAATACCTCAGTGGCAGCCGCAACCCCCGGCTGGACGGACACAGCTTCCTCGACGTCATTGCGCGCGACGCCGGCTGATGTCGGCGCCTCGAGCAGCTGCCGGAATCGCGCCGTTACTTCCTCATGGTTCTCGACGAAGGCATCGATCCGGTCCGGATGCACCTTCTGGAAGGGCAACTCGCCACGGGCAATCTCACTCAGCTCGTCGGGGCGAGGATCGATGCCGATGCGCTTCAGCACCTGCCGGACGCACTGCTCCCGCCGATGCAGAAAGTCTTCGTAGCATATGAGGTGGGCGTCGATGCCCGCAGCCAGCAGGTCCGCGTGCAGACGAAGCTTGGCGTCGTGATCCGCCCGACAGCGGTCGATGATTCCCGCGAGGCGATCGCAATCGACGTGCAACCGACCGATGTCGTGCCGGCTGATCTCGCCCGCTGCCAGCCGGAACTGCAGATGCCCGGGCTGCCCGGTGCCGTCTCCGTGGTAGTGGGAGAGCGCCCACCTCAGCAGGTCGTTGCGGATCATGACGAACGCGACGACATGGTTGCTTCGCACGACGTCGAAGATCATGCGGGCGAACGACTCGCGCTGATGCCGTCGAAGTCGTTCACGAAGCAGCCGCATGCCTCTTCTGACGGGGCCCCAACGCAGCTTCGGTAGCCGATCGGCGACCGCCGGCCAGGGCGGTCTGAAGCGCATCTTGAAGCCGACGGCGTAGCTCGCGTCTATCGGTTGCAGCGCTCCCCGTCCGGTTTTGAGGTAGAGCCGATTCAGCCGCCGCATATCCACCGCCCCGCCGCCCAGGGTCATGTTGAGGCAACGCTTCAGCCGGCTTTTCGGCATCGGCCCGCAGTTGTGGCGATCGAAGGGTTCGTAGGCGATCGTGGTGGCGAGCTGCACGATGCAGATGTCACGCATCCGATCGAGCAGCGAGATCAACGCCGTCGAGCCGACCTTCTCGTCGAAGAACACGATGAAGTTGCGAGGCCGCGGGCCCATGCCGCCGCTCCCTACCCCGGATCCCCGCATCATCGCTACGCTGCGACTCATCGGCAAGGGCCGCCTCGATGGGGCGTACGTAGATCCACAGAAGTTTAGGTTACATTCTTCCGGCAAACGCGCGTCGCTACCCTGTTAGCCTTCGAAGACTACGCTCCGAGCTGCGCCTGCCGCCATCGCCCATGAAGGAAGCCGTTCTCGTTCTCGACGCCGTCCCGCAGACGCTTGCGGTGGTGCGGTCCCTGGCGCGGGCGGGTTTCCATGTGGTGCTGGGCCGGCCTTCGCATCAGCGGCGGTCACACGTCGAATGGTCCCGCCACTGTCACGAGGTGTGGCCGCACCCACCGTTCACTGACGCCGTCAGCTTCGGTGACGCGCTGACCCGGCTCATCGACGCCCGGCCGGAGATCCGGATCATCTTTCCCGTGGCGGAGACCAGCATGGACGCTCTGCGGGCGCGGCTGCTTCCGCCATGAGCGCGCCAACATGGCCATGGTACGCGAGGAGCTGTTTCTCGCCTGTCGCGACAAGCTGCTTGGCAACGAGCTTGCGGCACAAGCGGGGCTTCGGGTCCCGGAGACCCGCCTCGTCCGCGACCGCGCTTCACTTCACCACGCGGCCGAGCAGCTCGGGATTTCCCCTGATCATCAAGTCGCCGGACAGTGCACATCGTGTTCACGGTCGCAAGGCCTACGTCGCACAATCGCGCAGCGAGTTCGATGCAGCGTTCGGCCAATGGCCCGCCGACGTCGATCAACTGCTGGTGCAACGTTACCTCGAGGGGCCGCTGGCTTCGTGCGACTACGTGGCAGCCGATGGCAAGCTCGTCGGCTACTGCGAGGCATGCGTCACTCGCACCGACATGCCCGACGGCTCCGGGTTCGCGGTGGAATTCGAGAGCATCCCGCCATCGGCCGATCTGCTGAAGGCCACCTCGGCGTTCGTCGGCACCCACAACTACTCCGGCCCCGGATTGATCCAGTTCATCCGCGACCGGACGTCCGGCGAGCTCTTCTTCCTGGAGAACAACCCGCGGCTGGCCGCCGGCATCGCGCATACCATCGACAGCGGTCAAGACCTGGCGAGACTCACCGTGGAGGTTGCCTCCGGCTGCGTCCGATCCGGGCAGGCGCGCTTCGTCGCCGGTGGCTACCGCTATGGCTATCGGGCTCACTGGCTGATGCGCGACGTGCAGGGCTTTCTGGCACAGCGAAAGAAGATTGGCTTGGCGGCGCAGCGGCGTTGGCTGTTCGACGTCGTGCGGGCCAGCCTGCAGGCGCACGGGCACATCACCTGGCAGTGGCGCGACCCGCTGCCCACCATGGTCATCTACAGCCGATTCCTGCGCAGCCACGTCGCCCATCTCCTGTCCCGGGGCGGCGTCCGGTGACGCGGTCAGAACCTCACCGCGGATCGTACCGGCGCGACGGCTGGCACCTTCGCATTCGTTCGGGCCTCGCGGGTCTCGAACTGCTTCGAGAGGATTGGGCCGCGCTGGTCCGGGACAGCGAACGTCCAATGCCCTCGCACTTTCCGCAATGGTATGAGGCCTTCCTGCGGCGGCCGGACATGCAATCGGCCGACGTCGACTTTCTCGCCCTTTATCGTGGACACCGCCTCGCCGCGGTATTTCCCATGACTGCGCAGACCTCCGGGCGCCTCGAGCTGCGACAGCTGCGCATGCCCGCGGCGCCACAGCTCGACGTCCTGCCGGACGCCATTCTGGGCGCCGGAGAACGACCGACGGAAGTGTTCGACGCGCTGCTGCGCAGCTTGCGCAGGCATCCCTCGTATCGGTGTGACTCACTGACGTTCCACGGTGTGCTGGAGCATTCGCACGTGGCGCGGTGCGTTACCGACCGCAGCCGACTCTCGTTCGTCTCGAAGCAAGCGGCGTGGTGCTGCGTCGTTCCCGTTACCACCGCCGGCGAGGGGCAGGCGGCACTGTCGAAAAAGTTCAGGGCCAACCTGCGCAACGCCGGAAATCGCCTGCGAGCGGCCGGTACTGTCGAGTTCACGTGTCATGCCGAGCCGGATGCAGTGAACGGGGCATTCGACGTCTTCGTCGAACTGGAAGCCAGCGGCTGGAAAGCTCGCGGCGATCACGCAAAGGAGGAGTACTCGGCCGGCAAAGCGATGTCGCTCGACCCCGCGAAAGCAGCATTTCACCGGCATCTCGTCCAGGCGTTCTCGCGAACCGGCAACGCCCGGATCTATCAGCTCGATGTCGACGGAACCGCGGTGGCGGCGCAGATCGCCTTCGTCCTCAACGACGTCTGCTACATGCTCAAGACCGCCTACGCGGATGCGTACGCTCGTCTATCACCGGGGCATTTGCTGGTCGAGCGGGTGCTGCGGCACCACGCGGAGCGCGGAGACGCGTCGCTCATCAACTTCATCTCGAACTACCGGTGGCTCGGTAGCTGGAACCCGGAACGCTGGCGCTACGTCAGCTTCGAGGTATTCAACCGGACGCCGAAAGGCTGCCTGCGCGGCGTGCAGCGGCACGCCGCTCGGTGGCGGAAGAACAAGCTGCCGCTCAGGAGGTGGCGGGCACCGGCTCCGGCGCCGGCTCGCTCTGGCGGCGGGTGAAGCGCAGCGCCGCGTCGACCTCTGCGTCGAGCGCCGGGCTGCGGGCGATCCGAGAGCCTCGCGCAAAGCGTCCGCCCCCCGCCTAGCATCGGCACGCTCCTTGCGACCCCCGGGGATACCGCGCCCTGCGGTACACTCCGCGGGGGCGGCCGCCAGCACGTGCCAACGAGGGAGTCGATCGAGTGGACACCCGCCATGTGGACATCGCCATCATCGGTGCCGGCACCGCCGGGCTGAACGCGGTGCGCGAGGCACAAAAATCCGGCCGCTCCTGGCTGCTGATCGAAAACGGCCCGTACGGCACCATGTGCGCCCGGGTCGGCTGCATGCCGTCCAAGCTCCTGATCGCCGCCGCCAACGCGGCACACGAGGCGAACCGGGCCGGCCTGTTCGGCGTGCACGTGCCCCGGGTGGAGGTGGACGGTCCCGCGGTCATGGCGCGGCTGCGCCAGGAGCGCGACCGCTTCGCCGGCGCGGTGGTGGATGCCACGGAAGCGCTGCCCGACCACAACCGTCTGCGCGGCACGGCCCACTTTGTCGACGCCAACACCTTGGAGGTCACACCCTCCCCCGGCAGCGACGATCCGGCGACGCGGGTGACCGCCCAGGCCACGGTGGTCGCCACCGGCAGCTCACCCATGCTGCTGCCGGCGTTCGAGGCCGTGCGCGAGCATGTGCTGACCAGCGACAGCGTGTTCGATCTCGGTGAGCTGCCGAAGTCCATGGCCGTGGTGGGCACGGGCAGCGTCGGCCTCGAGCTCGGTCAGGCGTTCGCCCGGCTCGGTGTGAAGGTGACCTTCCTCGATCGCGACGCGCATCCCGGCCCCTGCAGCGACCCTCAGGTGGTCGCCCGCATCGACGAGATTCTGTCCAGGGACCTCGATCTGAACATGAACGCCGACGTGACCCAGGCCCGCGCGACCGCCGAGGGCATCGAGGTCTGCTGGAAGACGGCGGCCGGCGACGAGCGTTCGGGCGTGTTCCAGGCGGTGCTGGCGGCCACCGGGCGCAAGCCCAATCTGCAGGCCCTGAACCTCGCCGCCACCGGCTTGCCGCTGGACGACAAGGGCCGTCCGCCGTGGAACCGCGAGACCGGCCAGTGCGGCGACTCGTCCATCTTCCTGGCCGGCGACGTCAACGGCTACAAACCGCTGCTGCACGAGGCCGGCGACGAAGGCCGCATCAGCGGCGCCAACGCAGCGCGCTGGCCCGACGTGAAACGCCACGACCGGCGCACCGGGCTGATCGTGGTGTTCAGCGATCCTCAGATGGCGGTGGTGGGCGCGCCGTTCGCGGAGCTGGAAGAGGAAGACCTGCGCATCGGCCAGGTCGACTTCCACGATCAGGGCCGCGCCCGGGTCATGGCGGTCAATCGCGGCCTGATGCGCATCTACGCCCGGGCCAGCGACCGGGTGCTGCTCGGCGCCGAGATGTTCGGGCCCGGGATGGAGCACATGGCCCATCTGCTGGCCTGGGCGATCCAGGAGCAGACGCCGGTGCAGCACCTGCTGGAGATGCCCATCTATCACCCCACCCTGGAAGAAGGCATGCGCACGGCGCTCCGGGACCTGGCGCGCGCGCTGGAAGCGGAGAACGAGTGCCGGGAGCAGGATATGAGCACGTCGCCGGGGATGTGAGCAGAAGGGTCCAGGCCAGCAGCCAGGCCAATCCCCACAAGCACGATGCCGAAGCGCGCTCCGGCGAATCGAATCCATGCCGACTACCCCGATCTGCTGAGTAGAGGGAATCCGATCGCTCCGCCAATTCGCGCCTGACCGAATCCCCCGAGTCGAGGTAGACGTCCGTGTGAGACATCTGCTCTTTCGCCGGGGTTCCGGGTGGTAGGCTGTATTTATGATACAGCTACCGGAGGCAGCCGTCGTGAATGCTGCCGCCGATCTTCATCCCAGCCGCACCATCGAGCAGGTGCAGTCCGAGCTGCTCGACAGCTGGCGACACGTCTGTTGCGCCGAGCACCGCTTCCTCACCCTGCTGCGGGAGTTCGACCGGCGTCAGGGCTGGCGCCACGATGGTTGCGCGGACGGTGGCGACTGGCTGAACTGGAAGTGCGGACTGGCGCGTAACGCCGCCGTCGAGAAGCTGCGGGTAGCCCGTGCCCTGGAGGAGTTGCCGCAGATCGACGAAGCGTTCCGGCGCGGCGATCTGTCGTATTCGAAGGTGCGGGCGCTCACCCGGGTCGCCACCGGGGTCAGCGAGACCGATCTGCTGGATGTGGCGCTGCGGGCGTCGGCATCTCAACTCGAGACCTACTGCCGCCGCCTGCGCAACGGCGATCCCCGCTGGGCCGCGGAAGACGCGCTGCGCCAGCACTACGAGCGTTCGCTGGTACGCCACTTCCGCGAAGACGGCAGCGCCATGATTTCCGTGCAGCTGCCCCGGGAAGAGGTCGAGCTGATCATGAAGGCGCTGGAGCTCGTCGGCAGCCAGCTCCCCGACGATCCCACGCGGACCCTGTTCGCGAAGGCCGCGGAGGCACTGGTGCACCTGGCCCGGGAACGGCTTTCCGGCCAGGTCACAGGCAGGTCGGCAGGCAACGAGTATCAGGTCATGATCCACGTCGACGCGAGCGCGCTGTCCGGCCGCGGGGGCGAGTCCGACGTGCCGCTGCCCACGGTGCGCCGGCTGACTTGCGACGGTGCGCTGGTGCCGGTGCTCGTGGGCGAGGACGGCGAGCCGCTGAACATCGGCCGCCGGCGACGCAGTGTGTCCACGGCCATCAAACGCGCGTTGCTGTCCCGCGACCGCGCCTGCTGCGGTTGGCCCGGCTGCACGCGCCGGCATTCGCTCCAGGCACACCACCTCGAGCACTGGGCCGAAGGCGGCGAGACGAGCCTGTCCAATCTCGTCCTCCTGTGCCCGCTCCATCACAAGCTGGTCCACGAAGCGGGCTTCGGCATGACGCGGCGGCCGGACGGGCGCCTGTGCTGCACGCGCCCCGACGGACGGATTCTGGAACAGCCGCCCGCCGCGCTCCGTGGCCGAGGAGACACGTGCTCGCTATCGCGTGGCCCTTTCCGCGGAAAGTCCCCCGCCTCGGTCTTGGCTACTCCCGGAACCCGGGGCCGAAGGACGAACGCCCCACCGACGCGAATATTGCCGCCAGGTCATCAGGCGCCGCCGCCGACTCGCACCCGAAATGCAACGTCATCAAAAGAGGTCTCTGACTTTTCACACCCAAACGGATGTAAGGGTTAGCCCTCACTGGGAATCGCGTGCACCGCAACCGATAATCGTCACGGGTAGAGACGAGGATGTCCGCAAGCAGGCCTCGACCAGCGCATCAAGGAGGATACGTGCCGAGACGACCGCTGCGGATAGCCGGTTTGTTGGCGTCCCTGATTACGGGCTCAGCTCATGCCGCATCGGCGCTCACCACTACGGACGAGTCGTCGGCAACCGCGCCGGCTTTGACGTCGCTGGCGATTTTCGGCCTCGGGCTCATAAGCCTTGTGCTGGTTCGGCGGAGCCGGGCGGGGCCGAAGCCGACACCGCGAAAGGCCGCCCGCCGGGAGCCGGGTTCGCTAGCGCTACCACTGTTCGAGCCGGCAAATCCGCCCGCCAGCGTGCTGATCGCAGGACTTCATATTCAAACGTCCCGCTTCAGCTCACCCCGCCCAGCGCCTTCCCCAACCCCTCCACCAGGCGCCGGGTGACGCCGGTCAGGAGCACGAACTCGGTGTCGAGGCGCGCCAGCGCGTCCTCGTCCTCCTCGGGGCCCTCCCCTTCGTCCATGCCCTGGAGCTTGAGCTTGCGGATCACGCCGTCCTGATCGACGACGCAGCTCACCGTGTCGTCGAATACCACGCCGAGCCGGGTGAGCTTCATGCCGTTACGAACATGCCGGCGCACGTCGTCCTCGGTGAGGTCGATGTCCTGGAAGCTCACCACCGCCGCGCCGGCGGCGGGATCCTGCATGCGGCATTCGCGCCCGGGGCGGAACGGCGGCGGGCCGTCGCCGAGGAAGATGCGGTGGATGAGCGCGCCGACGGGCTGCTTGAAGGCGAGCGGCGTCACCTGCAGGCTGCCGAGCGCATCGCGCAGCTTGTCCAGGAACCGCTCCGCGACGGTATCGGAGGCGGTGTCGACGCCGACGAGCTGCTCCTTGATCAGGCAGAAGCCTCGGGTGCGCTCAGACTTCAGCAAGGCGCGCGGCATGAGCTCCGCGTGGATCTCGTCCTTGAGCTGGCGCTTCTCCTTGCGGCCGGGGTCGCGGCCGGCGCGTTGCTTGAACTGCTCGAGGCGCTCCTCCAGCGCCTCGTTCACCGCCGCCGCCGGCAGCAGCCGCACCTGGCTGCGCAGGCGCATGAGGTCGGCGCCGGCGACGCGGCGGCACAGCCGGTCCGGCATCTCCTCGGCCGGCGGCTCCCAGCCGGAGCTGCGCTCGGTGAACGAGCCGCAGGGCTTGAAGGCGGCCTGCTCGAGATGCTGGGAGAGGGCTTCTTCGGAATCGGGCCAGGGGCTGTGCAGACGGTAGAGTCGGAGGTTTCTGAACATGGGCTCCGCGGGGTGGCCGGTCGAGAGGAGCGGCGCATTATGCGGACACGGCGCGGCCGCTGTCACGGCTGGGCCACTGCGGACCATCAGCGTTCCGCTGCGAGCAGCCAGGCAGATCGTCACGCTCCGTTGCATCCGAATCCTTATGCAGCTTGGGGAGAGACGGCCATCGCACTCCCCGCGCAGCATGTCGAGGCAACCCTCCCCCGCCTCCGGTACCATAACGCCGCGTCCATCGGTGCTGGAGCCCCCGTGATCCGATCAGCAGCCTGCCTGTTGCTGGCGGCCGCCCTCTTCGGCGAGGCGCACGCCTACGACTGCTCGTCCGGCCGAGGTCGGCGCTACTTCGCCACCTTCAAGATCAAGCCCGGCAGCGAGCAGGCGCTCGAGCAGAACATCGAGGACTCTCACCGACCAGGTGCGCGGCCTCGAGCCCGGCGCCGTTTTCTATGCGCCCTACCGCGGCGACGAGCCGGACGTCTATTACTTCGTCGAACGCTACGAGACCGAAGCGGCCCGTCAGACTCACGCCAAGGCGGAGCCGATCCGCGCGATCTTCGGCAAGCTGATGCCGCTGCTCCAGGGCCCTCCCCAGGTCACTCGTCTCAGCGCCCTCTGCCCTTGAGCGAGCCCCTCGACAGCGCCGGCGTCCGGCCGCTCAGCGGGACCCGCGCGGCGCTGGAGCTGGCCGCCGTGGTGGTGCTGGTGCTGGTCGGCTCCATCCTCGGCAGCCTCACCCGTCAGCTCGCCCTGGCGTCGATTCTCGGCATGGCGCTGCCGCTCATCGCCGCCACCCTGTTCCTCTATCGCCAGGGCCTCGGCTGGCGCGCCCTCGGCTTCGGCCGGCGCATGCCGTTCTGGCGCTTCTCGGCGCTGGCGGTGGGCATCGCCGCCGGGGCGTTGTTCCTCACCGGCTTCGTCCTCGGGCCGGTGCTGCGCAGCCTCGGCGCGCCGCCGGCGAACCCGGACGTGCTGGTCCACTCCATCGAGGGCAACACCTTCAACTATCTCGTGTTTCTGTTTCCGGTCACCTGGGGCAGCGCGGCCTTCGGCGAGGAGCTGCTGATGCGGGGGTTCGTGTTTCACCGCTTCAGCGCCCTGGCCGGCCCGCCTGGGGCATGGTGCTGCAGGCCGCGCTGTTCGCGCTCGGCCACATGTATCAGGGCTACACCGGCGTGATCAACCTGTTCGTGGTGGGCCTGGTGTTCGGCTGGGGCTACCTGCGGGCCGGGCGCAATCTCTGGCCGGTGATCGTCGCGCACGGGTTGATCGACACCCTGAGCATCACGCTCGTCTATCTCGGCTACGCGCAATCGCGAGCCGTGAGCGACGCTCAGCGCGCGCTCAACGCCCCGCGCCGCATCTGGTCGCGCTCCATGGATTCGAACAGCGCCTGGAAGTTGCCCTCGCCGAATCCCTGGTCGCGTTTGCGCTGGATGAACTCGAAGAAGATCGGGCCGATCACGGTCTCCGAGAAGATCTGCAGCAGGAGCTTCGGCTCGCCGCCTTCGGTGCTGCCGTCCACCAGGATGCCGCGGCGCTTCAGCTCCTCCACCGGCTCGCCGTGCCCGGGCAGACGCTCTTCCAGCATCTCGTAGTAGGTGTCGGGCGGCGGGGTCATGAAGGGAATGCCGCGTCCGTGCAGCGCGTCCCAGGTGTCGATCAGGTTCTCGCAATGGAAGGCGATGTGCTGGATGCCCTCGCCGTTGTAGGCCATGAGGAATTCCTCGATCTGGCCGTTGCCGCCGGCCTCCTCGTTCAGCGGGATGCGGATCTTGTCGTCCGGCGCGGTCATGGCCCGCGAGGTGAGGCCCGTCTGCTGGCCGCGGATGTCGAAATGGCGGATCTCGCGGAAGTTGAAGAGCTTCTCGTAGAACTTCGCCCAGTGGTCCATGCGGCCGCGATAGACGTTGTGGGTCAGGTGATCGATGACCTCGAGGCCGCAGCCGGCCGGCCGCCGGTCCGCACCGTCGAGCCACTCGAAGTCGATGTCGTAGATGGCGCTGCCGTCCTGGTAGCGGTCGATGAGATAGAGCGGCGCGCCGCCGATGCCGCGGATCGCCGGCAGCCGGAGCTCCATGGGCCCGGTGGGAATGTCCACCGGCTGCGCACCGAGCTCGAGTGCCCGCTTGTAGGCGCGGTGGGCGTCGCGCACCCGAAACGCCATGCCGCAGGCGGACGGCCCGTGCTCCTCGGCGTAGTAGTCGGCGACGCTGCGCGGCTCGTAGTTGACGACGAAGTTCACTTCGTTCTGCCGCCACAGGTGCACGTCCTTGGAGCGGTGCCGGGCGACGTTGACGAAGCCGAGGTTCTCGAACACCGGCTCGAGCACGCCGCGCTCCGGGGCCGAGAACTCGACGAACTCGAACCCGTCGAGCCCCATGGGATTTCTCTTCTCATCGCTCATGGCACCTCCTTTCTCGTTACCTGTGGGAGCGGCTTCATCGTGCATGTGGGAGCGGCCTCCCGGCGGCGTTTTCTCTAAAAAATGTTAGACCTCAACACCAGCAGAGTGTCGCCTAAATTCCGCACCGCAGCGGGTTCATCAGGTGGATTTATGCCGAAGATAAGCCAGAATGGAAAGATCCCGCCAAGGTAACCAATCTCCATGACCATGGATCTCGACACCACCGAACGGAACATCCTCCGCGTCCTTCAGGCCAGCGGCCGCATCTCCAACGTCGACCTGGCCGAGCGGGTCGGTCTGTCGGAGTCGCCCTGCTTCCGCCGGGTCAGGCAACTCGAGAAATCCGGGATCGTCAAGGGCTATTCCGCCGTGATCGATCAGCGCCTGCTGGGCCTCGAGGTCACCGCCTTCGTGCTGGTGACGATGGAAAAGCAGCCGGACGCCGCCACCGAAGCCTTCCTCGCCGAGGTCCAGGCCGAGGAGCACATCGTCGAGTGCTACGCCACCAGCGGCTCCCACGATTATCTGATGAAGGTGGTCGCCCGCAACATCGACCACTTCTCGGAGTTGTGCATGCAGCGGATTCTGAAGTTCCCCGGAGTCATGCACGTGGAGTCGAGCTTCAGCCTGAAGGAGATCAAGCACGGCCGGGGGTGCCCGCCCTCTGAACGTACGTCGCGGGCCCGCGCACCCGCCCCGCCTTGACATCGTCGAGCGGACCCTCAACATTGCGCAATCTTAACGGTGTTAAGTTTGAGGTCCGGCCATGAGCGAGATCATCCGGGAGCGTGTCACAGCGCAAACCGACGCCGGTTCGTCGTGTTCCTGATCGGCATGCGGGTCAACAAGCCGTGGAAGGTGCACAAGTGGCTGCCGGTGGCTGGCCATGGGCCGCATGCTCCGGGAGCTGTCGAGCCGGCAGGATCCCGACCTGCTGCACTTCGAGTCCTGGTTCGGGCGCACCACCATCATGGTTCAGTACTGGCGCTCCTTCGACGCGCTTGAGCGGTATGCGAGGGACCAGTCCGAGGCGCATCTGCCGGCCTGGAAGGACTTCAACCGCAAGGTCGCCAGCAACGGCGACGTGGGCATCTGGCACGAGACCTACGCCATCGCGCCCGGCCGCTTCGAGTGCATGTACAACAACATGCCGCCCTTCGGCCTGGCGGCCGCGACCGACCTGGTGCCGGCGCGCGGCGCGCGCAACGGGGCGCGCGGCAGGTTGACGGCGCTGCGTAGCCGCACACATTGAGGCGGTGCCGACACCAGCAAGAAAATATCACCACGGCCATCTGAAACAGGCCCTGGTCGACACCGCCATCCGTCTGCTCGAGAGGAAGGGCTTTCGGCGCTCAGCCTGCGCCGGGTCGCCAAGGAGACGGGCGTGTCCCAGGCCGCACCGTACGCCCATTTCAAGGACAAGAAAGCGCTGCTGACGGAAGTGGCGAACTGGGGCTTCGACGCCTTCGCCCAGCGCATGGAGGAGGAAGCGAACCGCGTCGACGAGCCAGACGACTATCTGGTGGGGCTGGGCAAGGGCTACGTGTTCTTCGCGCTCGAGAACCCGTCGCTGTTTCATCTCATGTTCGGCGGCCAGCTGTCCGAGCTGATCGACGTCGATTGCCTGGACAGCCCCGGGCCCAGCTATCAGCTACTCGTGGATGCGATTCACCGCCAGCCGCTGACGGACCAGAGCCACGCACCGCCGGAGCTCGACATCGCTCATGCCTGGAGCATGGTGCACGGGCTCGCGACCCTGCTGGAGGCGAAGACCATCACGCCGCAGATGTACGGCTGCGATTCGGTGGAGGTGTTCGTGACCGGGATGATACGGGCGTTCATTGGCAGTCGGGCGAGCCGCAAGCCGTAGCCGGGCGCTCGAGGAGGTGGTTCGCGGGTGTCAGCGCGCGCAGGTGCTGGTCGCGGGATCGCGACGCGGGAGGTCGCTCCCACAAGCAGTAAGTCACTGGCCGCGTCTGCACGGCGCGGTCGACCCAGATGGACTCCGTGGCCGGGTTGTAGCGGGCGTAGAACGGCCGCGCCAGGGTGCGGCAGTAGTCCTGCATGCGGCCCTTGGCGTCCTGCAGCGACTCCGCCACGAAGTAGCGGGGCTGATATTCGGTGATGGGAAACTCGCAGCCGGCGGCCTGGCCGGATCCCACGGCACCAGCTCCGGCCGCTGCTGAGCGCCGCCCGCCGGGCGCTCGCGCGCGCACGCGTACTCGAGCTCGCCGAAGCTCGACAACAAGCCGGCGCCGTAGGCCTTGAGCGCACCGCGCTCGCGCAGCAGCCCGAACTCCACCGAGAACCAGTAGCAGCGGGCGAGCCGCTCGATTTCCTCGTCGCTGGCGCCGAGGCTCGCGAGGCCGATCTCCTGTGACAGGTCGGCGAACGCAGGATCGGCGAACATGGGCGCATGGCCGATGAGCTCGTGCACCACGTCCGGCTCCGGCGTGTAGAGCGGCGCCGAGTGGTGACGCAGATACTGGGTGGAGAAGAACACCCGGAATGCGAGGCCGTTCAGAAAATCCCGCGAGCCCAGCAGCCCCGCCACCGGGCGCAGCCGGAAACCGGTACGGCGGCGCAGAAACTCGTTGACCGTGCGCACCTGCGGCACGTTGTCGGCGGCGTATCCGCACTCCCGCGCCATGACCTCGAACACACGCCGGTACTCGGCGCAGGCATGGCGCTCGTGAAGCTCGCCGAGCCGGCGGTACACCTCGCCCCAGGTGGCCACCTCCTCGGACGTGTACTCCACCACGGGGATCTCGCTGCCGTGGGCGTAGCCGCGGGCCATCTCGTCGATCATGGCCCGGCGGGCGCGGTAGTCCGGATCGTTGAACCCCGGGTGGTCGGACTCGAGGTCGCTGCCCGCCTCCAGGGTGTTGTTGGCGATGCGATCCAGCTCCGCGACGTGGCGCGGAAACCACGGCACCCGGCGATCGTCCAGCACCAGCAGCTTCAAGGTGCTTTCTCGAGCGCGGCGATCACCGCTTCCACCGCCGGCTCGCCGCGCCGGCCCTCGCAGTCCACGTAGAAGTCGAAGCGGCCCTCGTGGGCCGGCCGCGATTCGATGTGGGTGAGGTTCACGCCGTGGCGGGAGAAGTGGTGCAGCACGGCTTCGAGCGCACCCGGCCAGTCGGCCAGCTCGATGAGCAGAGACACCCGGCTGTTTCGCTGTGCGGTGCGTTTGCCCATACCGATTCGACCTCGCTCGCGCGATGGTGTTCGCCGTCAGCCGGCCGGCCGCCAGCAGCACCCCGTGCCGGCGGAACGCCTCGGCCACGGTGCCGTCCGCCAGCACGGCATCGAGCCAGGTGTCGACGAACTCCTTCAAGGGCTCGTCCTGAGGCATCAGATACGCCTTTTCCTGACGGTTCAAGGTGCCGGACATGGTCGCGCACAGCTCCGGGTGCCGCGCTGCCTGCAGCTCCACCTCGACGCGGTCGGTGATCATCACGTCCCCCTCGCCCGCCGCCAGAGCGTCGAAGATGGTGCGGTTGTCCTCGTGGAGGACCTTCGCCGCGCGCTGCAGGTGGGCGTCGACGAACCGCTCGTTGGTGCCGCCGGGATTGACGATCACGCGCACGCCCGGCCGGTCGATGGCCGCCAGCGAGCCGTACCGGCCGGCATCCGCGCAGCGGGCAATGGCCGCCTTGCCGCCGGTGTAGTAGGGGTGCGATAGATAGCCGTGCTTCTGCCGCTCGAGCGTGCGCGAGACGCCGCCCATGGCGATGTCGTAGCGCCCCGCCGCCAGGTCGCTCAGCAGCCCGCTCCAGGTGGTGTCCACCAGCACCAGCTTCACTCCGAGCGCCGCGCCAGATCCTGCGCCAGGTCGACGTCGATACCGGCGGGACGGCCGTCCTCGGCGTAGCTAAAGGGCGCATAGTCGCCGGTGGTGGCCACCCGCAGCTCGCCGGTGGCGAGGATTTGCTGCAGCCGGTCGTGGATACCGCGCGAGCCCCACGAGCGCGTGGAACAGCGCGCCGCGGCCGGTCGCCAGCCCTTCCACCGCCACCGCGGCGTCGAACGCCGGCCGCGACACGATGCCACCTGCTGCCGCCGCCGCGACGATGTCGCTGCCGAGGCGCAGCAGTCTCGGGCGGATCGACCGCGTTCAGATCAGGCGCTTCGGCGGCCGGGCCCCCGCCTGCCAGCGATCGAACCAGTAGCGCTGAATGGCTTTCGCCGCCTCGATCTGGGCCCGGAAGAACGCGCGGCTGCTGTCCGCGTGAGGCCGTAGCGCAGGGCCTCGCGCACCGCCTGCTCCAGCACCATCTCTTCCCGCTCGCGTTCTTCGATGGCCAGTTTGCGCTGCCACTTGTACGCCGCCACGTCCTTCATCAGCTCGAGACGATCATCCAGCAGGTGGTACAGGCGCGCGGCGTCCGCCGGCGCCGCGACCACGAGCGGCCGACGCCAGAAACGCCAGCACGAAGGCCCCCCGCGTCGTCCGAGCACCCTAGGAAGAAGCTGACATCAGGTGAGGCCCGGTGCCGGTCAGACGATCGACCAGCGAACATACCCGCATATTGACAAATTTGCAGCACCCCTATAAAAGCGTCATCCCAGGGGATGGCGAATCATAAACGGCCAGTGGCCGGGAACGCAGGACGGCACCTGCCCCTGCTGTCGGCGTCGCGTTCCAGCGTCTGAACGTGGAGGGGAGTTAAGCATGCCGAGTGTAGTAACGCGCCACGGTCTCGCGTGGCTCAGTTGTGTCCTGGTTCTGCCGCTGTACTCGGCATCGGCGAATGCGGCCGAAGGGAAGTCCGGCAGGAAGATCGAGGAGGTCATCGTGACCGCCGAGCGCCGGGAAGCGAGCATCCAGGATACGTCTATTTCGATTACCGCTTTGACGGCCGAGTTCCTGAGGATTTCGGGATCCGCAACCAGGAAGATCTGCAGAACTACATTCCGGCCACGACCATTCAGCCCTACGACTCGTCTGTTCGCGGCGTCGGCCGCAACTTCCGCGCGCTCGGCGGCGACCCGGGCGTCTCCACCTACATGAACGGCATCTATTCCGAGGACCTGCTCACCGCCACCGACCAGACGTTCTTCGACGTGGAACGCATCGAGGTGCTGCGCGGACCGCAGGGCACCCTGTACGGACGCAACGCCGTCGGGGGCGCCATCAACATCCTCTACAAGGGGCCCACCTACGACTACGAGGCCATGTTGAAAGGCATGGGCGGCAGCTACGGCAACCGGGAGGGCTACGGCGCTGTCTCCGGTCCGCTCATCGACGACACGTCTGGCCGGCCGGCTCACCTATGCCTACCGGGACCGCGAAGGCGTCATCGACAACATCGGCCCGGGGCCCGACCTGGACGGCCTCGGCACCGACAGCTTTGCCGGTCAGCTCAAGTGGAACCCCACCGACACCCTGGAATTCGACGTCCGGGTCGACCGCATGAGGACGAATCGCTCCTTCGGCGGCGCCAACGGCGCCGGCCTGGTCGTGCTGAACGAGGAGGGTAAGCCGAACCGGAACACCACCAACTGGTGCCCGGCTACCGTTTCATCGACAGATCAAGAACACGGACCCGGCCAACGTCTTCGACAACGATTTCTACGACTCCAGCGCGCCGATCCGGACGTTCATCGACCCGCAGACGGGCCGCCGCTGCAGGCCCAGCACAACCGGGCCGGCATCGACTTCGGCGACTTCGACGGCTTCCAGAACGCCGCCGCTTCCCTGGACGGCTTCAACCAGACCACGCCGGAGGCCGCGGCGAAGTACAACGGTTGTGTGTTCCCCGACAACATCGACGGCAGCGACGTGTGCGCAGCGACCAACGGCTTCAACAACGAGTTTTTCAAGCAGAACGGTGTGCAGTTCAACTCGGCCTGGGACGTCAACGACCGGCTGAGTCTCAAGTATCTGTTCGGCGGCAAGGAGTTGTCGTACAAGCGCATCACCGAAGACGACAACACCGCCAGCCAGTTCCACGACCGGCAGTTCTACGTCAACCACGAGGTGACCTACCGCTCCCATGAGCTGGAGGCGCTCTTCGACGTCGACAGAGAATGGTCGTTCACCTCCGGCATCTTCTTCTACAAGGCGACGATCGACCAGCGCGGCGACTTCTACTCGTCTGTGGGGGAGGCCAAGTACCGTGATCCCTACGTGGACAACACCGGGCTGGCCTCCGCTATCTTCCCGGGACCCATGGTCGAACTGTACAGCGCCAGACGCTCCTGCGCGATGCCGACTTCCGGCGCCCTCCTGCGAGCGCAACTATGCCGGTCAACAGCAACGAGGAACTGGCGGCAGAGGGCCCAGGCAACGACAACCTGAGACGTCCGCATGGATGGGTGACGACGGGACCGACCCGGCCCTGGACGTCAAACACGGCAATCCGACCGCAGCCACCGATCTGCTCTACGCGACTCAGACCAAGCGCGACGCCTTCGCCGCCTATACGCAAGGCGTCTGGGACATCAATCAGATGTTCAGCCTGACTCTGGGCCTGCGGTACGCGAAAGACGAGGTCGTCGCCGAGGAGAATCTGTTCCGCTACTCCGAGGCCGCGGGCGATGCTCTGAGTGCCGATTCTCGATGTGGCCAACGGTCTGGCGGTGTACAACCAGGCGAACGGCGGTATCGTCACAGGACGCCGACGGCAACTGGGTGCCCACCCGGCGGGCCACCAACGGCGGCATTCCGTTCGCGCTCTCCGTCTACCGGCCTTTCAAGCGCACCGACTCGGTGTGGGACTGGCGGATCAACCTCGACCACCACATCACCGACAACTTCATGCTGTACTACTCCGCCACCAAGGGGCACCGCTCCGGCGGCTATAACCTGGTGTTCTTCAGCGCCACGCCCACCTACGCTCCGGAGAAGCTGATTTCCTACGAGATCGGCTACAAGTCGGACTGGCTGGACGGCACACTGCAGTTGAACGGCTCGCTGTACTACTACGACTACGAGAACATCCACACCGTGGTGCAGGAGGTGACGAGCCTCGGCGGTACGTCCAACTCGGTGCTGGAAGCGCCCGGCGGTCGGGTCACGGGATCGAAGACGGAAGGCACCTGGCTCGCCACCGACCATCTCACCCTCGGCGGCAACTTCAGCTACACGCCGAGCGAGTACGACCAAGTCGCTGGTGGCCGCCGACCTGGCCGGCTTCGATCGTCCCGACCTCGCTGTTCCCGGACCGGGCCGACCTGGCGAGGACATCAAGGGTAACGAGCTGATCCAGGTACCGGAATGGAAGTCGACCCTCTGGGCCGGCTACGGTTTCCAGGTGGCGGGCGGCTCTCAGCTCAATCTGCGGGCGACCTACGCGTATACCGGCCGAGGTGTACTACTCGCCCTTCGAGAAGGATTCGGAGAAAGCGCGGCGCCCTACGATCGGGTGGACCTGCGGGCGGACTGGAAGAGCGCCGACAACAAGATTACCGTGGGTGCGTTCGTCAACAACGTGTTCAACGATGTGGGCGATCTGCAGGTGTTGCGCGAGGGCGAGGACGAGTTCTTCCGTCACACGGCCGGGACGACCGTGCCGCGGCTTTGGGGCCTGGAGGTCAGCTACGCGATGGGGAACTACTGATCCGCGATTCGAGAATCGCTCCTGCAGGGGGGGAGATCGCTCCGGAAGGGGGCGCTGCGGCGCCCCCTTTTCTTTCGGGTACCGATGGGCCATGCGCATCGCCACCTGGAACATCAACGGCCTGAGGGCCCGTCTCGACTTCCTGTGCCTGTGGCTCGAGCGGCGTCACCCCGACGTGGTGGGGCTGCAGGAGCTGAAGATCGTCGACGATCAGTTTCCCTAGCGCGTTTTCGAGAACCTCGGCTATCACGCCCTGGTTTACGGCGAGAAGGCCTGGAACGGCGTCGCCATCCTGTCGCGCGAGCCGGCGGAAGTGTTGCACCGCGGCCTGCCCGGCCAGGAAGACTTGGGCGCGCGGCTGGTGTCGGCGCGGGTGGGAGGGCTGATCTTCGAAACCGTGTACTGCCCCAACGGCAAGACCCTCGAGCACGAGGACTTTCCCCGCAAGCTCGCCTGGTTCGACGCCCTGCTCGGCCACTGGCAGGCCGATCACGATCCGCAACAGAACCTCGTGCTGTGCGGCGACTTCAACATCGCCCCGGCAGCCATCGACAGCTGGAGCGGCGAAGCTGGCGAGGGCCGGCTCTTCCACACCGCCGACGAACGGCGTCGGTTCGAAGCGCTGCTCGACTTCGGCCTCTACGATCTGTTCCGCGCCCGGCATCCGGATCGCCAGGCTTTCTCCTGGTGGGATTACCGCGGCGGCGCCTTCCACCGCGGCCAGGGGCTGCGCATCGACCTGCTGCTGGGTCCCGCGGCGTCCGCGGATCGGGTGCTGGAGGTGGAGATCGACCGCGACTTCCGCAAGAAGCAGCAAGGGCTCACGGCGTCCGACCACGCGCCTGTCTATGCGGATCTCCGCGACGCCGAAGAGGCGGCTTCATGAGCCGCGTCCGTCGACTCCGCGGTGCGCGGCTGTTGCCACTATCGATCTGCCTGCTCGCGCCGCTCATGGCGTCGGCTGCTGCGCCGCCCGACCAGCCGCCGGCCGACTGGGGGCCTACGGCCATCGACTACAGCAACGTCCCCTACCCGTATCCCGTGCACTTCCTGCCCGTGAAGCTCGCCGGGCGGGACCTGCGCATGGCGTACATGGACGTGCCAGCGGCCGCAGACGCCAACGGCAGCGCGGTGGTGCTGTTTCATGGCATGAACTTCTTCGCCGGCGCCTACGGACCCACCATCGCGGCCCTCAGCCAGGCGGGCTTCCGGGTCATCGCCATCGACCGGCTGGGGTTCGGCCGCTCCTCGAAGCCCGTCATGCACTACAACCTGCACATGCCGGCCCGCAACACCAAGGCGCTGCTCGACAGCCTCGGCCTCGATCGCGTCGCCATCGTCGGTCACTCCATGGGCGGCATGGTGGCCACCCGGTTCGCCGCCACCTACCCGGACAGCGTCTCGCACCTGGTGCTGGTGGACCCGATCGGGCTCACCGATGTGCGTCGCCAGCGGCCGTGGCAGGATCCGGAGGCCGTCTACCAGCGGGTCCTCCACACCGACTACGCGGACGTGCTGGCCGGCCACCGCCGCTACTACCCCAATGGCTGGCGGGATGCGTATCTGCCGTGGGTCAGAATCCAGTACGGGCTGACGCTGTCGGGCGACTGGCCGCGGATGGCGCGCGTGCGCGCGGCGCAGATCCAGATTCTCTACGAGGACCCGGTGGTCTACGAGTGGCAATACATCTCCGCCAAAGCGCTGGTGGTAGGCGGCGCGGAGGATCGCCTGTCAGTCGATTTTCCCGCGGACGCGCGGCACCTGGCCGACGAGCTTCAGAACGCGGAGCTGATCATCTATCCCCACGTAGGGCACGTGCCGATGCTCGAGATACCGGAGCGGTTTCACCGGGATCTCGTTCGGTTTCTGCGGTCCGATCCCGGGTGACGGGTCGCGATCTGGAGATCGCTCCTACAGCGGAATCGGCTATCCCTTCTCCATCTCGAGAATTGTCTGCCACTCGGCGTCGGAGACCGGCATGACCGACAGGCGGTTGCCCTTGCGCACCAGCGGCATGCCGGCGAGGCGCGGGTTCGTCCTTCAGCTCCTGCAACGAGATCGTGCGGGCGAGCTTCCGCACGTACTGGATGTCCACCATCATCCAGCGCGGGTCATCGGGATCGCTCTTGGGATCGTAGTGCTTGTCGTCGGGATCGAACGCGGTGAAGTCGGGGTACGCCTCGCGCACCACCCTGGCAATGCCGACGATGCCCGGGGTCTCGCAGTTGGAGTGGTAGAAAAACACCAGGTCCCCCTTCTTCATGCCGTCGCGCATGAAGTTGCGGGCCTGGTAGTTGCGCACCCCGTCCCAGTGCGCCGTGCGCTTGGGGCGCGATACAGATCGTCGATGCTGAACTCGTCCGGCTCGGACTTCATCAACCAGTGAGCCATCGCCGCCTCGCCGTCACTTCTGCGGGTTGATCAGGTACTTCTCCCCCGTGGCCTGCTTGCCGTACTGCGCGATGGCGTCCAGCGACGAGCGCCTCGGCCAGCGACACCTCGCGGGTGTAGTGGCTGGCGAACGTGGTCTTGATCTCCGCCGCCACCCGCTCGCGCAGCTTCTGCGCCGCCTCGGGGCCGATCTTCGCCAGGAACGGCGGCAGCAGCCAGCCGCCGATGCCCCAGGCCATGCCGAAGTTGCGGTTCAGGATCGGTCGGGCCGCGGTCCAGGCCGCCGTAGATGTAGACCTGCTTGTGCACGTCGGAGCCGTAGCGGCTGTAGCTCCGTGGCGTTGCGGCTGGCCGCCGCTTCCATGCAGCGAGGATCTGCCCGGCCAGCTTGCCGCCGCCGATGGCGTCGAAGGCGAGGGTCGCGCCGGTGTCGGCCAGCGCCTCGGTGAGCTCGGCATGAAGTTGCTCGGCGCTGGAATCCACACGTGTCGGGCGCCCTGCTCCTGGAGCAGCTCCGCCTGCTCGGCGCGGCGCACGATGTTCACCAGCGCGACGCCGTCGTTCGAGCAGATCCGGTTGAGCATCTGGCCCAGGTTGGAGGCCGCCGCGGTGTGCACCAGCGCGCTGTGGCCCTCGAGCCGCATGGTCTCCACCATGCCCAGCGCCGTCAGCGGGTTGACGAAGCACGAGGCGCCCTCCCGCGGCGTCGTGCCTTCCGGCAGCACCAGGCATTGCGTTCGCCTTGACGCTGCGGTACTGGGCGTACATGGCGCCGCCGAGGATGGCCACGGTCTTGCCGCGCAGCGCTTGCGCTTCGCGGCGGCGCCGGTGTCCACCACCACGCCGGCCCCTTCGTTGCCCACCGGCAGGGACTGATCGAGGCGCCCGGCCATGGCCTGCATCACGCCTCGGGCACCCGCGCCGTCACCACCGGCGGCGTCCGCGCTGCCGGCGGCCTGGCGGTGGTCATGTCGGCGCCGCCGAACAGCAGCCCCAGGTCCGAGGGGTTGATGGGCGAGGCCTCCACCCGGACCAGCACCTCGTCGGCGCCGGGCTCGGGCACGTCGACGGTGGCGAGCGTGAGCTGCAGTGTGCCGTCGCCTCGGACGGTGGAGCGGATCTGGCGCATTTTGCCGGATTGTGGTGCTGCCATGGCGTTGTTTTCCCTTATGCTGGATCGGGTCGGGACGGAGGGTCCGGTCCGACGGGCGGTGCGTGAACGGATAGTCGAAGATCTGCCAATCTACCCGTTCTGATCGCGAAGTCCATGGGGGCGACCGTCCGCGTGGAAACCAAGGGGAGAGTGCTGCTCGCAGCCGTCTGCTGTGTGACCGCCGCCTGCGGCGGCGACACCCGGGCGTGCTTCGGCTCCGTTGCCTACTGCAGCGCCGTCATCGCCAGCAACGAGGCCCCCCATGCCAGCGCCGGCTCCGACCGCCAGGTGGTTGCGGGCGACCTCGTTCAGCTCGACGGCAGCGACAGCTTCGACCCGGACGGTGAAATCGCCACCTACTCGTGGACCCAGGCGGCAGGCCCGCCGGTCGCCATCGATGGCGCGGGCCTGGCGATGGCCGAATTCGTCGCGCCCGACGTGGCTGTCGAGACGATCCTCGATTTCCGTCTGGTGGTCACCGACGACGATGACGCCAGCGACCGCGACCAGGTCAGCATCACCGTCGTTCCGGCCGCCATGGCAGCCCTGCAGGCGGGGGTGACCCGGCTGGACGCCATTGGTCTGACCCCGCCGGACGGCCAGCCGTGTGCGCGTTTCTGGGGGTTCTTCGGTCTCTGGCTCGGCGCCCGGGTGCGGGCGGCCGAGGCGGGGGCTGATCCCAACGTGGACGAGCTTCTGGACGTCCTCAGAACCTTCGAGATGATGGTGGCCGTCCCCGGCGCGCGGGACCCGGCGCCCGAGCCGGACCGGCACCTGTTCGAGCTGGGCCAGCGTGCGGTCGCCGCCTTCACCTCCGTACGCGATCCCGCCACCGCGGAGCTTGCGGCCCGAGGGCTGCCGGCGGGGCAGGCGGCCGCTGCCGCGTGGCAACGAGCCGTGGTCATGGCCTACCCCGGTCTCGACTGGAGTGGTGCGCCTCGCGCCAAGCTCGAGCAACGGGCGGTCCTGGTGCTCCGCGGCACCACACCCGCCAGGGCAGAGACGGTGGCAGCTTCCGCGCTGCTGCTGACGCTGGAGAAGCCCGCGGCTGTCGCAATCCCTGCGACCATCGAGCGCGACGGGGAATCTTCAATTGAGGCAGCCCGCCGGGAATGACAGGAGGCGCAATGCCCGTTTTCGTGAAAAGGCGGCGCGACATCGGCCGGGGAACTCTGGCCACACTGCTCCTGACAGCGGCGGCGGCCCAGGCCGCCACGCCTGGGTGCGATTTCGGCCACCCTCACCCCGACGCGCCCCCGAGACTGCGCAGTTCGCGTTCCTCGTCGGCCGCTTCGACGTGTCGCTGCATGCCTGGCACGGCGACCGCTGGGGGCCGCCCCGACCCATGGGCGCCCACTGGAACGGCCGCTATGGACTGAACGGCATGGCCATTTACGACGAGTGGTTCGACCCGGGGCCCGACGACCCGAAAGGGATTGGGGGGTCAACGTTCGCGCCTTCGACCCGGACGCAGGGCTGTGGAAGATCATGTGGATCAGCCTGCCGGAGCGCCAGGTGCAGGACCTGCGGGCCGAGGTGCAGGGCGGTACTCTGACCCTATGGCAGGTTTACCCCGAGCGCCCCGGCTGGAAGGCGGAGTTCGAGATCGTCGACGCCGACCACTGGGCCCGGGTGTCGTATGTGACGGACCGCGACTCCGATCAGTGGACGCCCCAGTACCGGCTGGCGGCCACCCGGGTGCCCTGCGATTCCTGATTCCCGGCGTCAGGCGGTCTCCGCCCGTTCCGGATGTCCCGACCAGGTCCAGGCGTAGGTGCGCCGGGACAACCCCAGCATCATGCCGCCTAGGGCGCCCGGGTGCAGGAACACCGTGTGCGGTCCGAGCGCGTCGCGCGCCTCCGGACCCGGCACGGCCGTGTGGCCGACCCCGGCTTCCCGCGCCCGGCGCTCGATCTCGGCAAGCTCGCCGGTTTCGGCGAAGCACATGTACAAGCCGCCACCGGTGCGCCTGTAGAAGCGCTCCATGGTGGTCCCTTCCCGGTCCGGGGTGATGATCTCCAGCCGATCGAGACGTCGGTCGTCGAACAAGGTGAGGGTGCCGCGATAGCCGTAGCTGTCCGACTCGATGGGCTGGAACGCCCGGCCATCGAGCCCCAGCACTTCCGCGGCGCGGGCCGTCTCGCGACCGGCATCGGCGACCAGGTCGGTCAGCTCGTAAAAGCGGTCGATGAGCCCCACCGGCCGCTCCGGCTCGGCAGCGCCCACCACCACCCGCAGCCCCTGAATGCCGGTGGCCGTCCCGTCGAGGACCACCCGCTCGCCGTCCCACAGCGGGCGAACACCGAGCCGATCGAGGTGCGCGGCGAACGCTTTCATGTCCGCCGTGGTGAAGCCGCCGGCGAACAGGTGCGGACCGCGGGCGTCCAGCGCCCGGGAAACCATCCCCTCCTGCTCGGGCACCAGCACTTCCAGCACGCCACTGCCTACCCGCCAGCGGTGGGCCCGCGCCCCCAGCGCCGGCCGTGGCTCCGCGCCGTCCGGACGGGCGCCGAGCAGCCGCTCCCAGCACGCACCGACGGCGCCCGCATCCGGCGCGGCCATCACCACCCGATCCATGGCTTTCAACATTCTCGTCCCTCTCCCGCGGGCGTGGGAGCGACCTCCCCGTCGCGATTCATGACGATTTCACGACCAGCAGATCGCTCCCACCACGTGCCAGCCGCCGCACCCCTTCCCGGATTGCCGGCTCGCCCAGCGCCGAGAATCCCATCACGGCATGGCTGCCGTCGGCCGGCGCGTCCGCCAGATAATACCCAGCCGCGTCGATCAGCTGCACCCGTTGCTGCCGTGCCCGCTCGGCCATGCCGGCAGCGTCGTACCGCACCATCACGTGCATGCCGGCAGGGTCACCCAGCACCTGGGCGCCGGTGCCGAAATGCTGCGCCAGGGCCTCCACCAGAACCGCTCGGCGGGCCCCGTACAGGCGCCGCATGCGGCGAATGTGACGCTCGAGGTAACCCTCGGCGAGGAAATCGCACAACGCCGCCTGGGCGAGGCCGGGGCTGTGTCGGTCGGCGAGCCACTTCAGGCGCCGGAAGGCGGGCACCAGGCTTTCCGGCAGCACCGCATAGCCGATTCTGAGCCCCGGAAACATCACCTTAGAGAACGACCCGCAGTAGATGACGGGAGCGTCCTCGGCAAGCCCCTGGAGTGCCGGCAGCGGCGGCCCCTGGTAGCGGTACTCGCTGTCGTAGTCGTCCTCGACGATCACCGCCGAGTCCGCCGCGCCCAGTCGAGCAGCGCCAGGCGCCGCGGCAGCGACATGGCGACGCCGGTGGGAAACTGGTGCGACGGCGTCACGTAGACGAGCCGGGCGCGAGGGTCGAGGAGCTCGACCATCAACCCCTCGGCGTCCACCGGCACCGGCAGCAGCCGGGCGCCGTACGCTTCCAGGACCCGGCGCGTCCCGGTATAGCCCGGGTTCTCCATGGCCACCCGCTCGCCCGGCTCGATCAACAGGCGCACCGCGAAATCCAGCGCCTGCTGCGAGCCGCTGACCACCACCACCTGCTCCGGCGAACATCGCACCGCCCGCGAGCGGCCCACGTACGAAGCCACCTGCTCGCGCAGCGGCGCGAAGCCTTCGGCGTCGCCGCCATAGTCGAACAGGGTCCGCTCGCCACGGCGCAGGTGGCGGTTCAGCAGCCGGCGCCAATCCTGGAACGGAAACCGGTCCAGGTCGGGCGTGAGCTGCGAAAAATGAATGAACCCGGGATGTCGCGACGGATACTCGAAGTCGTCGCCGAGCCGTGCGCCCAGGCGCGACAGCCGAATGGCGGGACCGGGCAGCGCGTCGGCCCGCGCGGCCGGCCGCGCCTGATGCATGTCGTCGGGGAGCTCGGCGGAGACGAAGGTGCCCGATCCCCGCAGCGTGATCAGGTAGCCCTCCGCCGCGAGCTGCTCGTAAGCCTGGGTGACAGTGCTGCGGGAAATTCCGAGCCCTTCGGCCAGCTCCCGGGAGGACGGCACCCGTTCCCCGCCGGCGAACCGTCCGGACAGTATGCCGCTGCGCCAGCACCGGTATATCTGCCGGTGCAACGGTATCTTCGACGACGGATCGATGGTGATGCTGACGCGCACGTTCGGCCCGCACAGTGGACCGGGTGACTGTATCAAAAGTGGCCGTTTCGAATAACCAGTGGGCGATCTAAGCTCGCCGCTCCGCTGGACAAACGGAAGCGCCCCATGAAGACCCTCGCACCCGTGACCCTGGAAGGGAACGGCATCGTTCTGGAACCGTTGACCCCAGCCCACGCGCCGGACCTGCTTCGCGCAGCGGCGGACGGCGACCTGTGGAAGCTGTGGTTCACGGGCGTGCCCGGCCCCGACCTGGCGTCGGCCGAGCGCTACGTGAGCCACGCGCTGGCTGGCCAGGAGGCGGGGCACATGCTGCCGTGGGCCGTGCGCGACGCGGCCGGCGGCGAGATCGTAGGCAGCACCCGCTATCACGATGTCGTCGCGGCCGTCGATCGGGTCGAGATCGGCTACACCTGGTACGCCGGAAGCTGTCAGCGCACCCACGTCAACACCACCTGCAAGCTGCTGCTGTTCCGCCACGCATTCGAGACCCTCGGATGCGGCGTGGTGGGCCTGCGCACCGACAACTTCAACTTTCGCTCCCAGCGTGCCATCGAGGGACTCGGGGCGAAGAAAGACGGGGTGATTCGCCACCATGCGCCTCGCGTGGACGGCACGGTCCGCGACACCGTCATGTACAGCGTGCTCGCCCACGAATGGGCCGACGTGAAACGCCACTTGGAACTGCGCCTGGGCCGTCACACAGCTGAGCTCCAGGAGCGATGACGACCCGTCCATCTCCGGATCGCTGCCGCAGGAACAGATCGTGCATCCCCCGCTGATCGAAGATCCCGCTGCAAGGAGGCGGTATGCGACGCAAGGAGATCGGCGAAGGCCTGATGCCGGACAACGAGACCTATCGCAAGGTCGAGCCGAACGACCCGAGCGAGAAGGCACCCCGCGAGAGCCCGTCCCGGCAGAGCGCGGACAAACAAGGCTACGGACGCCCCGAGTTCGAGCGCTGGACGGACGAGGAGCTTCTGCAGATGGCCCGCACCCTGGAGATTCCCCAGGCTGACCGGCTCACTCGCAACCAGCTCATCACCGAGCTGACGGAGCGCGAGATCCGCTGACGGGGACCTCGTCTCCACGTGGGAGCGACCCCCGGGTCGCGATCTGGAGATCGCTCCTACACCGGTCTGGTGTAACACCCCACCAACCGGTTCATGCCCACGACGTTCGGCTCCACCTTCTCCAGGAGCTCGGACAGCGTGAGCCCGGACGCCAGGTCAGTCTCCTTGTCCAGGGCCAGCAGCCAGAAGAAGTAGTGGTGCTGGCCGTGGCCCTCGGGCGGCATGGGACCGCCGTAGCCAGCCTTGCCGAAGTCGTTCCTGCCAGCGGTATAGGCATCCACGCCTTCCGGGAGCTCGTTCACGGAGCCGGGAATGTTGTACAGCACCCAGTGCACGAAGCCATAGTGTCCGGGCGTTACCAGGGGCGCATCAGGGTCGTGGCAGATCAGCGCGAACGACTTCGCGTTGGGGGGCGCGCCGGACCAGGAAAATGCGGGCGACACGTCATCGCCTTCCCCCGTGTGCTTCTTCGGAATTGGGCCGCCGGTCTCGAACGCGCTGCTGGTGAGCTTCATATCGGATAGTGCGAATCCCATGATGGCCTCCTGTTTTCGTGTGCGTTGCTCTGTCAATCCCGCGGACGCTCTCCCGCCTCCGACGGATATCCTCGCATGACCGAGGGAACGCCTACCAGCTTGCCCTCGAGCGCCGTAGCACGGCTGGCCTCGTGCAGTTCCCGTTCCATCTCCGCCAGCCGTCCGGTGTAGCGGCGTGAGAAGTGAAACGGCAGCAGGCCCTCGACCTCTGCGGCAGCGGCGATCTCGACACAGGCGCGCGCCGTGAGATGACGGGTTTCCCGAGCACGGGAAGCGTCGCTGGCCAGGAAGGTCGCCTCGCAGATCAGCAGATCGGCCCTGCGGGCGAGGCGGCCGAGGATGCGCCGATTGGCGTCGCTGTCGGCGAAGTCCGTGGCGTAAGCGAGCCGGCTGCCACCTACCACGTCGATGAGTCCCTCGGCCAGTCGTCCGGCAGCCTCGCGCCTGCCGTCGGGCAAGGTGACCGTGGCGTCGGTTTCGCCACCTGCCAGATGCCGCTTGAGCGTCCCGAGCCAAGGTCCTCCGACCAATCCGCGGGCGGCGAGGCCCCCTTCGCGCACGTGCAGCGTGTCGTCGAGCTGGAGCAGGAACGCCAGCACCGGAATCCCGTGATCCAGGGTTGCCGCGACCACGCGAAACCCCGGCTGCCGCAGCAGGACGCCGCCGGCGGCGGGCTCCGAGCCGAGGGGCAGGGGATCGCGACCGGGTTGAACGTGAAACCAGTCCACCGCCTCGTCACTTACTTCGGCCACCCGGAAAATCGGACCCTGGTCGCCGATCCGGTCCCAATGCACGCCGGCGATGAATCCAGCCACGTGCCGGCACAGCCCGGGCGGGCCGTACAATCCGGCACGGTGGCGGATCACCGCTGAGACGAGCGCGCAGCAGGTTGGGAAATCCGCCGATATGGTCGATGTGGCCGTGACTGACGAATACATCGCTCACTGCGTGGAGCTGCTTGACCGACAGAGCCGCTGCGTCTCCCAGGTCGAACAGCAGCCGGCGGTGAACGTTGGCAATGGTCAGCACCACCAGAGGATCGCCGAACACGCCGTTCACCACCAGGGCGCCGATCCCGCGCACTGAAACCTGGAGGGGCGAGCCGGCCGCACCGAAGCGTTCTGCTGCGGCTGGCGCAGATTGTCGGCGGGCTGCCACCGGCCCGGCGGTGACGAGCATGCCGCGGTGGTCCCGGCGGGCATCCCGAACCAGCAAGGTGTCGCGGCTCCCCGGGATCGTCCGGCAGCGCCACGGTGACCATGTGGTCGTTCAGGTCGACGATCTCCCCCAGCAGCGCCGGCCCCTGCCCGCGCCACACCGCCGCCTGGCGCCCGCGCCAGGCGTCCGGCACCGACCGCGGCGGCGGCGTGCCGGTCACGCTGAGGCGCGAGAACGGCAGCCGGTACTCGCTGGCGTTGCCAAGGTGGTCGCACCACAGCGCGCTGCGCCACCGTTCGCGTTCACCGCGCGGCGGGCGCCGGGCCGCCCACGCCGCCACTACCAGAAGCAGCGGGAGTCTCAGCGCGGCCAGATCGTCCGCCAGCTCCGGCATATCGGCCGCGTTCAGCACCACCACCGCATCCGCGCCCACGGCGCCGGCCAGCCCCTGCAGGAGCTCGGCGGCCGCCACGCCGCGGGTGACGCCCGGCGGGTCCACGAGCAGCGTGCCGTCGCCCCGCCGCGACGCTGCACGTGCCACCGACTGCACCAGCGGCAGCCGGAATCGCGCCGCGTCCAGCGTGCACAGCGGAAACGTCTCGATACACTGCCAGCCCTGCTCCGGTTGCCACTCGCCAAGGTTCACGGCGCCCGGCGCGCCGAACGCCGGCGAGCCCGGGTCGGCGCTGATGCCGAACACGGTGCCCGGCAGGGCGGACGCCACGCCAGCGGCCAGGGTCGACTTGCCGGTGCCCATGGCGCCGTAGAACAGCACGCGCGAGCGGCCGGCCAGGGCCTCGGCGATGACTGCCGGATTCGGCGGTAGTGCCGGAGGCGAGGCGATCATGCGCCGACGGCGCCCCTCTGCCGCTGCTGGAGGGTTACAGCAGCGCCCGCTGCGTCTATGCTTAGCACTGTCATCCCGCTTTCGTATGCCATGAGACAGATCATCCTGGCGCTCGGCGCCGCCCTCAGCCTGCTCCTGATCACGCCACTTTGTCGAGCCGGCCACACGCCGTCCCCGAAGGAGCTGCGCCTGGCCTCGGTGTATGCGACCGTGGTCGACCTCAAGAGTGGTGAAACGCTGTACCGCAAGCACGCGGAGTTGCCCACGCCCATCGCATCGGTCACCAAGCTGATGACGGCCACGGTGGTATTGGAAGGCGGTCAACCGCTGGATGAATGGCTGACCATCGTCGGCTGGGATCACCAGCCGAAAAAGAACGCCTACTCCCGGCTGCGTATCGGCTCTCAGGCACAACGCAGGGAGCTGTTGCGCATTGCCCTCATGTCGTCGGAGAACCTGGCCACCAACGTGCTGGCCCACTACTATCCCGGCGGCACGACCGCCTTCGTCGCCGCCATGAACGCCAAGGCCAAGTCCCTCGGCATGACGGCCAGCCACTTCGTGGACCCGGCGGGCCTCTCCCCAAGAATCAGTCCTCCGCCGACGATCTTGCCCGGCTGGTCCGCGCCGCCTACCACGTCGACGCGCTACACGACCTCACCACGGGCTATCAGCACGTGGCCCACTTCCGCAATCCCCACTACACCCTCCCCTACGGCAACACGAATCCTCTGGTGGCGAGCAGCCGCTGGGACCTCGAGCTGACCAAGACGGGCTATCTGCGGGAAGCCGGGCGGTGCCTGGTGATGGTCACTCGAGTAGAGGACCGCCCGGTAGCCATCGTGCTGCTGAACTCCTTCGGGACCCGCACGCCGCTGGGGGACGCCGGCCGGGTGCGGCGCTGGCTCACCACCGGCCACGGCGGCAGCGTCGCGGGTGCGGCCCTCGCCTACGAGCGGAGCAAGACCCAGGCGCTCGAGCACCCGGCCGCAATGGTCGAGGAGGCCGCCCGCTGAGTGAGAGCGACCTCCAGCGACCTCCCCTGAGTGGGAGCGACCTCCGGGCCGCGATCCGGAGATCCCGCCACCAACGCGCACCTGCCACGCTGGCGGCGAAACCTCGCTGCCCCACCGCTCAGTCGGTCTCGCTCGGCTTGTCGTAGTCCCGATGGACCTCCGGGTCCTCCTCCTTGGCGCGCCGCCGGCCCTGCTCTTCGGCACGGGCGTCCTCGTCAGAGCTTTCTTCCCGGGCGTTTTTCGCCGCTTCGTCGACGCGCCCGGACTCTACGAATTCACGGGTACGCTCGCGGTAGTGGCGGTCAGCCTCCCGATTGCCTTCGCCCTGGACGTCTTTGTCTTTGCTGGTCATGCAGACCTCCTGTGCTCATCCATTCCCGGCGATGCAAAAGCCATGCACACTTGAGCGCCCCCGAGTACCCGGAAGGCGAAGCCGGCGTCCCGAACGAGAGGATTCCGGCTCTGGACGACCATGCAGTCTCGCCTCTGTTCAACGACCGCGAGCGGGTGGCGCTGGAGTACGCGGATGCAATCACACTTTCGGACCGCGACGTGAGCGACGAGCTGTTCGAGCGCGTGTGCGCCCGCTTCGACACCGATGCCGTGGTAGCCTGAGGCACTACACCACTGCCTCGGATCAGGAAGACGCCACCGATCCGCCGTCACACAGGATGACGTCGCCCACCGTGTAGGCGCCGGCGCGGGAGCACAGGAAGATGGCAATCCCGGCGATGTCCTCCGGGGTGCCCACCCGGCCGCGCGGATTGCCTTTGCCCACTGCATCCCAGTTGGTGTTCTCGATGTCACCGCCCCCGCCTACGCCGGTGCTGAGCATCCAGGTCGGGAACGGTCCCGGGGCGATGGCGTTCACCAGGATGTTCTCCTTCAC
>CAWGGV010000001.1:0-478746 GCA_963822255.1 uncultured Gammaproteobacteria bacterium | reverse complement strand
GGATCCTCGAGGCCGCCGAGCGTCGGGAGCTCCTGCCCGCGGCGGTGGCCGGCGACCTGCGCCAAGCCTATCTGGCGCTGCGCGCAGAATGGCACCGCAGCGCGCTCGACCTTCCAGACGACGACCGCGCCGCCGTGGTGCTCGCCCGCCACCGCGACCGGGTCGCAGCGGCGTGGCGCCACGTCTTCGGCGGGCACGCCTCTGCAGGGGCTTCACGAGAGTAAGAGACCGATGAGCGACGACGACTTTGCCGACCGCGACGGCTGGATCTGGCACAACGGCAGCCTGGTGCCCTGGCGGGACGCCAGGGTGCACGTGCTGACCCATACCCTCCATTACGGCGTGGGCGTGTTCGAGGGGGTACGCGGTTACGATACGCCTCGCGGGCCATGCATCTTCCGGCTGCAGGATCACACCCGCCGGCTGTTCGATTCGGCGCACATTCTGGGCCTCACGATTCCCTATCAGCCGGATCAGGTGAACGCGGCCCAGCGGGAGGTGTTCCGCGCCAACGGCCTCACCGAAGGCTATCTGCGGCCGATGGTGTATCTGGGCTCTGAGGGCATGGGGCTTCGCGCCAAGGGCCTGTCGGTGAATCTGTGCATCGCCGCCTGGCCGTGGCCCGACTACATGGACGCCGACGCCCGGGAACGGGGAATCCGGGTGCGCACGTCGTCGTTCGCCCGGCACCACGTCAACGTGACGATGTGCAAGGCCAAGTCCAACGGCAACTACATCAACTCCATTCTCGCTCTGCACGAAGCGTTGGATTGCGGCGCCGACGAGGCTCTGCTGCTCGACACCGACGGCTTCGTGGCGGAGGGCTCAGGTGAAAACGTGTTCCTGGTGAGGGACGGTGTGCTGCACACCCCCGATCTCACTTCGTGCCTGAGCGGCATTACCCGCGACACCATTCTCCGGCTCGCTGCCGAGGAAGGCATCGAGGTGCGTGAGCGGCGGATCACCCGGGACGAGGTCTACATCGCCGACGAGGCCTTCTTCTCGGGCACGGCCGCCGAGGTGCTGCCCATCCGCGAGCTGGACGGGCGGCGCATCGGCCGCGGTACCCGCGGGCCGGTCACCGAGCGCCTGCAGTCGCTGTACTTCGACCAGGTGCGCGGCAAGCGCGACGCCTTTACCGAGTGGCACGCCCCGGTGAACGAGGATTGAGCCATGGCTTCCGCCCTGCTCCCCGGTGACGCGTCGGCCGCGCCGTCGCACCCGAGCGGGAGCGGGCAGCCGGAGCGGATTCTGGTGGTGGCGCCGGCCTGGGTCGGCGACATGGTGATGGCCCACACTCTGATCCGGCTGCTGGCGGAGCGCCGTCCGGAAGCGGAGATCCACGTGCTGGCGCCTGCTGCCACCCTGCCGCTGGCAGCGCGGATGGCCGAGGTGGCGGCCGGCCATCTGCTTCCGGTGGGCCACGGAGAGCTGGGTCTGGTGCGAAGGTACCGGGTGGCGCGGTCTCTCAGGCGCCTGCGCTTCCACCGGGCACTGGTGCTGCCGAACACGCTGAAGTCCGCTCTCGTGCCGGTCTGGGCGGGCATCCCGGTGCGCACCGGATGGCACGGCGAGAGTCGCTACGGCCTGTTGAACGACCGCCGCCGTCTGCCGCCGTCGCGGCGTCGGCCGGACGCGGCCGGGCTGCCGATGGCGGAGCGGTTCCTGGCCCTCGCCTTGCCGGCCGCCGAGGCGGTGCCGGGGAACTGGCCGCGGCCGGTGCTCGAGGTGGACGGCGGCAATCGCGACCGGCTCATGACTGAGCTGGGACTGTCCGGCGCCGGCGGCGTTCTGGCGCTCTGTCCCGGCGCGGAGTTCGGCCCGGCGAAACGCTGGCCGGCCGCCCACTACGCGGCGGTGGCCCGTTCTGCGGCCGGACGCAGCCGCCGGGTGTGGCTGCTCGGCTCGGCGGCGGACGCCGAGGTCTGCGAAGCAATTCGGGCCCGGGCGCCGGGGGCGGTGAACCTGGCCGGACGCACCCGTTTGGTGGACGCGGTGGATCTGCTGTCCGCCGCGGACGCCGTGGTGTGCAACGACTCCGGTCTGATGCACGTCGCCGCGGCAGTGGGCACTCCGGTGGTGGCCGTGTTCGGCGCCACGTCGCCGGCTTTCACTCCACCGCTGACGGACCGCGCCCGGGTGCTGCGTCTCGGCCTTCCCTGCAGTCCCTGCTTCCAACCCACCTGCCCGCTGGGGCACGGCCGCTGTCTCGCGGATCTGGAGCCCGACCGGGTACTCGAGGCACTGGAGTCTCTGCGGCCGTTCCGGGCTTCGTCGCCCGCGGTCTCCGGCGCCGGCTTCGAGCAGGCGCCGGGGTGAGAGTCCTGCTGGTCAAGCTGAGCTCTCTCGGCGACGTGGTGCATACGTTGCCGGGGCTCAGCGACGCCGTGTCGGCATTGGGCGCCGAGCGGATCCGCTTCGACTGGGTGGTGGAGGAGGCCTTTCAGACGGTGGCGGCGCGCCATCCCGCGGTGGCCGACGTCATCCCCGTGGCGTGGCGGCGCTGGCGCCGCGCCTTCGGCTCGAGCATCCCCGAGATGCGCGCGTTCCTCGGCCGGCTGCGGCGACGCCGGTACGACCTGGTGCTCGACGCCCAGGGGCTGTTGAAGAGCGCGGCGGTCACGGCGCTCGCCCGCGCCACCCTCAGCGCGGGCCTTTCCCGGCAGTCCGCGCGGGAGGGGGCGGCGGCCGTGTGCTACCGGCGCCGTGTGGCGGTGCCGTGGGGCGGCCATGCCGTGGAGCGGATTCGCGCGTTGTTCGCCGGCGCGCTGGAGTATCCGCTGCCGGCCGGGGCGCCGGATTTCGGCATCGCTGGCGCGGCACGGTCATCCGTCGTGGAAGGGCCGCCGCGCTGCCTGCTGCTCCACGGCAGCAGCTGGCCGAGCAAGCTCTGGCCGGTGCCGTTCTGGCAGGCCCTCGCCCGCCGCGCCGGCGCGGCCGGCTTCGAGGTGCTGATCCCCTGGAGCGGGGAGCACGAGCAGCGGCGGGCGTCGGCCATCGCCGCCGGCGCGCCGGCGCGGCTGCTGCCGCCGCTGGGCCTGGGCGAGCTGGCGGACGAGCTGTCGCGTGCGGCGCTGGTGATCGGCGTCGACTCCGGTCTCGCTCACCTGGCAGCCGCCCTGGCGGTACCCACCGTGGTCGTCTACGGCAGCACCAGCGCCGCATGCACCGGTGCCCTGGGCGTCCGGGCGCGGAACGTCGAGGCCGGGTTCGCCTGCTCGCCGTGCCTGTCCCGGACCTGTAGCTACGCGGGGCCGGCCGCCAGCTGGCACGGCGAGCCGGTGGCGCCCGCCTGTTACGCCACGGTGGGTCCCGATACGGTATGGCGGGCGGCACGGCAACTGGTGGCTTGCGGGCGCGATGCGGATCGCCTTCTGCATCTTTAAGTTCTTCGCCCACGGCGGCGTTCCGCGGGATCTGGTGAAGATCGCCCGGGAGTGCCGGAGGCGCGGCCACCGGGTTCGCGTCTACGCCGGACGCTGGGAGGCGGAACCGCCGCCGGACGTCGAGGCCGTCGCGGTGCCGATGACCGGCTGGAGCAGCGGCCGGCGCTACCGCCGGTTCGCCGCCGCGGTCCTCGATCACCTGAGCCGCCACCCGGCGGATCTGCTGGTGGGCATGAACAAGATGCCGGGGCTCGACGTCTACTACGCAGCAGACTCCTGCTATGCGGAAAAGGCCCGCTCCCAGCGCGGCACCCTGTATCGGCTGCTGCCCCGCTACCGGCACTTCGCCCGCTTCGAGAGGGCCGTGTTCGAGCCGTCGGCAGCTACCGAGATCCTGACCATCTCCGACCGGGAGGTGGGCAATTTCCGCCGCCATTACGGCACTCGGCCGGAGCGCTTCCACCCGTTGCCTCCCGGCATCGACCCCGACCGTCGCGCACCTGCCGATTGGGAGGCCCGCCGGCGGGCGTTCCGGCGGGAGTTCGGTATCGGCGACGGCGAGCACCTGTTGCTCTTTCTCGGCTCCGGGTTCGTCAAGAAGGGCCTCGACCGGGCCCTGCTTGCGCTGCGCGCGCTGCCGCCGGACATCTATTTGCGGACGCGGCTGTTCGTGGTGGGTCACGATCGCGCCGAGCCGTTCCGCCGCATGGCCAGACGCCTCGGCATCGACGATCGGGTGCGGTTCTTCGCGGGGCGCGACGACGTGCCGCGGTTTCTGTTTGGGGCCGACGGTCTGGTGCTGCCCGCCTACGACGAGAACGCCGGCATGGTGATCCTGGAGGCCATGATCGCCGGGCTTCCCGCGTTGGTGACGGACAACTGCGGCTATGCTCATTACCTCAGCGAGGCGGATGCCGGGCTGGTTGCCCCGTCGCCGTTCGATCAGCAGGCGTTCGATCTACGGCTATTGGAGCTGATCGCCTCCCCCAGACGCCCCTGCTGGCGTGCCAACGGCCTGGCGAAGGCGCAGGACCCGAGCCTGTACGGGCTGGCGGAAGCCGCCGTCGACTACCTGGAGACGTTCGCCGCCGCGCGCGCGTGCCGGCGCGGTGGCCAATCGGCTGGCGGACGACACCGGTGAGCGCACCGTATCTGCGTGAGGACCTGGCCGCGGCGTGGGCGGGCACCGAGCCGTACCAGCAGGCGGCGAGCCTCGAGGGTTGCGTCTACCGCGCGGTGGCCAACCGGCGCACGCTCAGGTTCGAGGCCGGAGGACGCGCCTACTTCGCCAAGGTCCACCGGGGCAGCGGCTGGCGGGAGATCCTGAAGAACCTGGGCACCTTGCGGCCGCCGGTCATCGGCGCCGGCAACGAGTTCGCTGCCTGCCGGCACCTTGCCGCCGCCGGAGTGTGCGCACCCACCGTGGCGGGGTTCGGCCAGCGCGGCTGGAATCCCGCGCGGCGGTTCTCGTTCGTGGTCTGCGACGCGCTGGAGGGGCGGGACAGCCTGGAGGACGTGCTGGAGGCCTGGCAGCGACATCCACCCGCGCCGGCCGACAAGCGTCGGCTGGTCGAAGCAGTGGCGGCGTTCGCCTCGTCCATGCACGCCGCCGGGGTCGTGCACCGGGATTTTTACGTCTGCCACCTGCTGCTCGACCGCGCCGCCTGGGCCGACGGCCACGTCGATCTCGCCGTCATCGATCTGCACCGGGCGCGCATCCACCGGCGCATTCCGCGGCGCTGGCTGGGTCGGGATCTGGCCGCACTTCTGTTCTCCGTGCTGGACGCCCCGCTGACGTCGCGGGACTGGCTGCGCTTCGTCGCGGTCTATCGTGGCCGGCCGCTGCGGGAAGTGCTCGCGCGCGAAGGCGCCTTCTGGCGGTCGGTGCATCGGCGCGCCGGGAGGCTGTATCGCAAGGGGCAGCGCAAGGGGCTGGTGAAGGGGCGATGGCCGGGGCGGCTGCGCGCGCACCCGGTGACGGCGCCGTCGGTGCTGGAGCCCGCCGACGTGGCCGCCGCCGGGCGGGATCTGGCAGTCCCGTTCGAGCTCCTGTTGCGCGCCAGCCCGGCGTCGTCAGGGCCGGAGCTGTCTGGCGAGGTCCGTCTGCTGTGCCGGGAGATCCTCCGGTTGCTGCCCGGCCGGCGGCTGGTAGCCCGGGTTCGGGTGGCTGGGCGCGAGGCGGTGCTGAAGCTCTTCGTCGGCGCCGGCCGGCGCCGCTACCGGCGCCGGGAAGCCAGGGGCTGCGCTCGCCTCGCGGCCGCCGGTGCTGCGACTCCGGCCCTGCTCGCCGAGCTGGAAGGTGCCGGCGCCACGGGACTGCTGTTCGAATACCTGCCAGGCGTCCGCCCGCTGGCGGCGGACGATGAGCGGGGCGTCGCCGCCGCGGCGGCAGAGCTTGGTCGTCTGCACGCGCACGGCCTGCGTTACCGCGATCTGCACCTGGACAACTTCCTCGAGGACGAGCAGGGCGCCATCTACGTGGTGGACGGCGACAGCGTGTGGCGCAGCTTACGGCCGGGTCCGTTGCCGCCGCGGCGCAGCCTCGAGGAGCTGGGCGTGCTGTGCGCCCAACGACCGCCGCTGGCCGACGCCCGCCTGGCGGAGGTGGAGCGGGCGTACGCCGCGGCGCGGCGCTGGACTTCCGGCGGGCCGGCGCGGCGTCGAGCGCTGGCCGCGGCCACCGCCCGGCAGCGCCGCCGCCGCGTGCGCCGGTACCTGGCGAAGGCCCAGCGCGAGTGCAGCGAATTTCATCACCAGCGCACCTGGGGGCGCTGGCTGACGGCCGTGCGCGAGGCGTGGGATCCGGCGCTGACGGAGTTCGCCGCCGATCCCGAACGCAGCCTCTGCGGCGCCGCGGTCGTCAAGAACGGCAACAGCGCCACGGTGTTCCGCGTGCGGCTGGGCGGACGCTCACGGATCGTCAAGCGCTACAACGTGAAAGGGTCCTGGCACGCCGTGCGCCGCGCCCTCAAACCCACCGCCCGGTTCCGTCTCGCCTGGCTGAACGGGCAGCGTCTGCACTTCCTCGGCATCGCCACCGCTCGGCCGCTGGCGCTGGTGGAGCGGCGTCGGGGTCCGTGGCGGGGAGTGGCGTACCTGGTGATGGAGGATCTGGGCGCCCGCGACCTGGCCGCCGAGGTGGAGAGCACCGGGCTGTCACCGGAGCGGCTGTCCCAGCTGGTGGCAGTATTCGGCGCGCTGGCGGCCGCGGGGCTCGTTCACGGGGACACCAAGGCCAGCAATTTCCTGATCACCGAGCGGGGCATTGCTCTGGTGGATCTCGATGCCATGACCGAGGGCAGCGGCCGGGGACGGGACCGCACCCGCTTTCTGCAGAACTTCGACCACCTGCCCGAGCTGCGGGAACGCCTGCGACGGGCGCTCGACGCCACCGCTGCGCCGCTCCTTCCCGGTGGTCCGCAGTGAGCCGGGGGTTCGGTATAGTACGCGCCTTGCGGCAGGCTCCGGTGCACTAGACGGTGATCGTTCTCGGCCTTTCCGGCGCGCTCGGCCACGACCCTTCCGCGGCGCTCCTCATCGACGGTGAAGTGGTGGCGGCGGCCGAAGAGGAGCGGTTCGTGCGGGTCAAGCACGCGAAAAACCGGCTGCCGGTCGAATCCGCCCGCTATTGCCTGCGCGCAGGCGGGGTGGCGCCGGCGCAGATCGATGCGGTGGCGTATCCCTACGCGCCCATCAGCCTGTTCGGGCCGGCGCGCTGGCACTACGCCCGGCGTTACTGGTACGCGCCGGACCGTTCTCTGGACGCGCTCTTCAACGGCAACCGCCGGTTCCGCCGCAACCGGACGCGGGTGCGGTCGCTTTGCAGCGAGCTCGGCATCGACTGGCGGCGCACGCGATTCGAGCCGGTGGAGCACCACCTCGCCCACGCCTCCAGCGCTTACCACCTGTCCGGTTTCGAGGAAAAAACCGCCATCCTGTGCGTCGACGGCAAAGGCGAGTACGCCACCACGTTCCTCGGTTACGGCGAGGGCGGCCGCATTCACCGCATCAAGGAATTCTTCGATCCGGACTCGCTGGCCGGTGTGTACGGAGCCATGACGGAGTATCTCGGCTTCGACATGCTGGACGGCGAGTACAAGGTCATGGGCATGGCCTGCTACGGCGACCCCGATCGCTATGACCTGTCCCGGCTGATCCGCCGGCATGGGCGCGGCTTCGAGGTGGACACCCGCTACGTCAACACCGTCGGGCTCCGCCGCTACAAGGAGGACGGTGTCGGCTACTATTTCAGTGACAAGCTCCTCGGCTGGCTCGGCCCGCGGCGTATGGGTGACGTGGCCGACGAGCCCTATGTGCACTACGCGGCGGCGATGCAGAAGATGTTCGAGGACTGGTGCCTCGAGCTGCTGGAAACCTACCTCGGCGATGTCGTCAGGCAGACCGGCAGGATCGCGTTCGCCGGCGGCGGCGCGCTCAACGTCAAGCTGAACCAGCGCATCGTCGCGCTGCCCCAGGTGGACGAGTTGTTCGTGCAGCCTGCCGCCGGCGACGCCGGCACATCGCTCGGCGCCGCGACGTACGTGGCCGCCGGCGCCGGTGATCGCCTGTCGCGGATGAATCACGTCTACCTTGGGCCGGCTTTCGACGATGACGACTGTCGGGACGCGCTGGCCGCCATGGGAAAGCGCGTCGAATGGCGGCGGCTCGACGACGTCCCCCGGCAGACGGCCGAGCTGCTGGCGGCCGGCCATCCGGTGGCCTGGTTCCAGGGCCGCATGGAGTTCGGTCCCCGGGCGCTGGGTGCCCGCAGCATTCTCGCCAGCCCGAGCACCCCTGGAATCGCCGATCGCATCAACGATCAGATCAAGTTCCGCGAGCGCTGGCGGCCGTTCTGCCCGAGCATATTGGACCGGGTCGCGCCGGAGCTGATCGGCAGCGGCCATCCGGCGCCGTTCATGACCATCACCTTCGAGGTGGCCGATGCCTGGCGGTCGCGGATTCCGGAGGTGGTGCACGAGGACGGAACGGCCCGGGTGCAGGTGGTGGAGCGGGCGGCGAATCCCCGCTATTACGCGCTGCTCGAGCAGATGGAAGCACGCACCGGCATCGGCGTGGTGCTCAACACGTCGCTGAACCGCCGCGGGGAGCCCATGGTGTGCTCGCCCCAGGACGCCCTCAACATGTTCTTCGGATCCGATCTCGAATACCTGGTGCTGGAGGACTATCTGGTTACCAAGGCCGAAGATGACTGACCGCCCCGCCACCGCGGGCGGCGCGGCCCCGCTGCTGCTGCAGGTCTGCGCCAACGACCATCCACCGTTTGCCGACATCTGCCGCTACCATGCCGTGGCCGCTGCCGTCCTGTCGTGGCGAACCGAGACGGTCATGCTGGAGCCTCGCGGCGCGGTGGCGGATCCCGCCTTCCACTACCCCCCCGCGGGGCTCGAGGCGTGCCTGGCGGAGCTGCTCGGCGGCGCTCAGCCCGTGCTGACCCTCTGCCACCGCTACCGCGCCTATCGGGCGGTCATGACGACGGGCATCGTCCGTTCGCCGGTGGTGGCCGTGGCCCACGAGTTCGGGTTCTTCCGCCGGCGCCGGCGCCGCTGGCAGCGCCGCTGGGACCGCCTGCGCAGGCGCCCGCGGGTTGCGTTCGCCGGTATTTCGGATGCCGTTGCCGCCGAGATTGCGGCGGCCACCGGCGAAGCGCTGCTGCTGCCCAACGGCATTGATCTGCCGCGCGCGGACGCCGCCCGGCTGTCCAGAGCCGACGCCCGCGCGCGGCTCGGCCTGTCCGGGCAGGCGTTCGCCGTGGGGGTGGTGGGGCGTCTGCACCCCAAGAAGCGTCCCGAGCTGGCGGTGGCTGCCTTTGCCCGCGCGGCGGCATACATGCCCGAAGCCGAGCTGGTGCTGGTGGGCGACGGCGAGCTGGCCGCGACCGTCCGCAGAATGGCCAAGCCATTACCGGTGACTCTGGCGGGGTTCGTCCCCGAAGCCGGTCGGCTCATGGCGGCCTTCGACCTGCTGCTGCTTCCCTCCGGCAGCCGGGAAGCCTTCGGCATGGTGGCCCTGGAAGCCATGGCGGCTGCCGTGCCGGTGCTTTCGGGCCCCGCGCCCGGACCGCGCTTCGTCCTCGGCGACACCGGCCGGTGGTTCGTCGCTGACGACCCCGACGAGGCTGGCCGGGCGCTGCTCGCCCTGTATGGCGAGTGGCGGAACGGGACCCTGGAGGGCTCGGCCGGCGCGGCCGCGCGCGGGTTGAGCGGGAGTTTTCGGTGGCCGCCGGCGCCGGCCGGCTTCAAGCCCTGACCTTGATTTAGCCGGTTCTACTAATACGGTCGCGGCTCCCCGGACGGGCGGGTCTTGAAGCGCCGGTGGGCCCACAGATACTGCTCGGGCCGCGCCCGCACGGCCTGCTCGATCATGGCGTTGACGCGCCCGGCGTCCGCCACCGCGTCGCCGCTGGGGAAGCCCTCGAGGGGTGGATGGAACCGCGCTTCCCAGGTGAGGGTGTCGAGATTGCGGTACTGGGAGAGAAAGATCACCGGTGAACGGTTGAAGCGGGCCAGGCGGGCGGTGGCGGTGATGGTGGCCGCAGGGATGCCGAAGAACGGCGCGAACACCGAGTGCCTGGCGCCGTAGTCCTGATCCGCCGCGTACCAGAGCGTCCGGCCCGCCTTGAGTCGCCGAAGCATCTGTCGCGTGTCCCTGCGCTCGATCACGCCGTCGAAATAGCGGCGGCGGCCGTGGACCTGCAGCCACTCCCAGACCGGATTGCGGTTCTGCCGGTAGACCACGTCCAGGTCCGCGATCCGGCTGACGGGTTGGCTGGCGACGTCGATGCAGGAGAAGTGCCCGGCCAGCACGATCACCCCGCGGCCTGCCGCCTGCGCCCTCTCCAGGTGCTCGACCCCGTGCAGGGTGAAGCGGTCGGCAAGCGACCGGCGCGGGTTCAGCCACACCAGGATCATCTCTGCCAGGCTCACGCCCGCGTGGATGAAGGTCGCCCGCGCCAGGCGCCGGCGTTCGCCGGCCGGCAGCTCGGGGAAGCACAGAGTCAGGTTGACCTCCGTGATCCGCCGTCGCCGCCGGGCCAGGCGGTAGCCGGCGGCGCCGAACGCTCTGCCGAGGCCCATGAGCCAGGCCAGCGGCAGCCGCGCGGCGAGCCACGCCGCGCCCACCGCCATCCACGAGGCCCACGCTCGGGGACTCTTCGGGCCGAAGCGGGAACGGCGCTTTCGGCGCCGTCGGTCGTTTCGTTGCGGGGTTGATCGGAACATGGCGGGAGGCATTCTGCCTCAGAGCGCCACTCTGTTGGCGAGACACCACACTCGCACCCCGGTGGTATGCTCGTTCCATGAACCTGCCTTCCCTGCAATCGGTCCACGTGCTGGTCGCCGGTGACATCATGCTGGACCGCTACTGGCTCGGATCCGCCAGCCGGATATCCCAGGAAGCGCCGGTGCCTGTGGTGGACGTGGAGCACACCGAGGACCGGCCCGGCGGCGCCGCCAACGTGGCGCTGAACGTGGCGAGCCTGGGCGCGCGCTGCACCCTGGTGGGATTGGTGGGCGCGGACCCGGCGGCGGAGACGGTCGTTGCCATGCTCACCGCCGCCGGGGTCACCTGCGACCTGGTGAGCGTGCCGGGCTGGCCCACCGTCACCAAGCTGCGGGTGGTGAGCCGCCATCAGCAGCTGCTGCGAGCCGATTTCGAGCAGCCGCTGCCGGAACAGTTCGCCGACGTGCTGGCGGCCAAGGTGCGCCGCCATCTGCCCGGCGCCACCGCGCTGGTGCTGCAGGACTACGATAAGGGCGCGCTCGGCCGCCCCGGCGAGCTGATCACCCTCGCGGACGCGGCGGCTGTCCCGGTGGTGGTGGACCCGAAGCACAAGCCGTTCGCCAGCTACGCCGGCGCGCACCTGCTGAAGCCCAATCTGCATGAGTTCGCGGCCGCCGTTGGACCCTGGGCCGATGACGACGCAATGGTGAGGCTCGGCCGTGACCTGTGCGGCCGGCACCGGCTGAACGCGCTGGTGATCACCCGCGGCAGCCAGGGTATGACCGTGGTGGAGAGCAGCGGCCGGCACCGGCACATCCCCGCCCGGCGGGTGGACGTGGCGGACGGCACCGGCGCCGGCGACACCGCGGCCGCGGCGCTGGGGGTGACGGTGAGTCTCGGCTGGGATCCGGTGGCCTGTGCTCAGGCGGCCAACGTCGCGAGCGGCATCACCGTGGGCCGGTTCGGCACCGTGGCGGTAAGCGGGCCCGAGCTGTCGCTGGCGCTCGCCGCTGCGCCCCGCCCCGACCGAGGCATCCTGTCCCGCGCCCAGCTCGCCGACGCGGTCTGCCAGGCGAGGGAGCGCGGCGAGCGCATCGTCTTCACCAACGGCTGCTTCGATATCCTTCATGCCGGCCACGTGGGCTATCTGGAGGAAGCGCGGGAGCTCGGCGACCGGCTGGTGGTGGCCGTGAACGACGACGAGTCGGTGCGGCGGCTGAAAGGCCCCGGCAGGCCGGTGAACCCCCTGGAGCGGCGGCTGACCGTGCTCTCCGGGCTCGCTGCGGTGGATTGGGTGGTGGGTTTCGCCGAGGACACCCCGCAGACCCTGCTGGAAACCCTGCGTCCCGACGTGCTGGTGAAAGGCGGCGACTACACGACCAACCAGGTGGTGGGCGCCCACATCGTGCGCGGCTACGGCGGCGATGTTCGAGTGTTGTCGCTGGTGGGCGGCCTGTCCACGACGAGTCTGCTGTCCCGGATCCGCCAGGCAGATTAGACGCCTCCGATCCCCGCCACGGCCGCCACGTCGGCGCGCAGGTGAGCGGGGTCGATCGTGCCCACCATCACGCTGCTGACGCCGGGATGCGCGGCGGCGAAACCCAGACGGTCGAGTCCGGCACGACCGCCGCCCAGCGCCTTCTTCACCAGCACGCCACGGCCGAGGCCGCCGGCGGCGCGGATCAGCTCGGACTCCCGCCGGTCAGCGGCGTCCAGCGTGGCCATGATCACGTCGCAGCCCAGGTCGAGTGCGCGGCGTCCCCCCGCCTCGGTCTTGTGGGAGATGCCGACGGCACGGATCCAGCCGGCCGCCTTCAGGCCGATGAGGGTCTCCAGTGCGTCCGTGCGATCGAGGACGTCCAGATCGTTGCCGTCGGAATGGATCAGCACCACATCCAGGTAGTCGGTGTTCAGGCGCTCGAGCGAGCGGTGGACGCTGCGCCGGACGTGATCCGCGGAGAAGTCGTACCGGGACCGGCCCGACTCGAACTCCTCACCCACCTTGGTGCAGATCACCCAGTCCGCGCGCCGGTCGGCCAGCAGCCTGCCGAGCCGCGCTTCGCTCTCGCCGTAGGCGGGCGCCGTGTCCAGCAGATTCACCCCGAGGCCGGCGGCGCAGGCGAGCAGCCGCTCGGCGTGCGCGTCGTCGGGCACCTGAAACGGCCGGGGATACTTCACCTGCTCGCTGCGCCCGAGCTTGACCGTGCCGAGCCCCAGCACGGAAACCCGGATGTCGGTGCTGCCGAGGGATCGGTAGTTCACCTCACCCCCACGGCGGCCGCCCCGGGCCGGCCGCCGGCAGCCGCAGGCGAGGCCGTGGGTCGCCCACCGGTGGAGGCAGGAGGTCCAGCACTCGGTCGGCCAGGTCCGGAACCAGGCTGAGCTTGATGGGCCAGGCTACCACGCACGGGCCGCAGGCCGCCGCGAAGGCCTGATCCGGGCGCCGGCGGCGCGCCAACGCCGGCTCCGCGCGGTCGACCCGCAGGGTGGAGAACTCGGCGCCAGCCCAGCCGACCCACGGCAGGCACGTCTCGAGCTCCGCGCGGGCGTGGCGCACCAGCTCGCCGGCGGTCATGGCGACGCCGTCGCTGGCGAGGCGCCCGCCGAGGTACCACAGCCACCCTTCGGCGTCCGGATGGCTGGTGATGGTGAGGCGCGGCTCCGCGCCGCTTTGGCCGGTCAGGCAGTGGGCATATAGAGGGTGGGGATAGGTGTGCCGAACCATCACCTGATGCAGGGGCCGAAGCTGCATGTGGGCGGCATCCATGCCGACCCTGCCGAGCAGGTCGCCGTTGCCGGCGCCTGCCGCGAGGACCAGGCGGCGGGCCAGCAGCGTCTCGTTGCCCAGGCCGAGCAGCACGCCTTCCCCCGTGACGGTGAGGGCCGCGGGATCCACCCGGTGCCGGTAGACGGCGCCGGCGACACCGGCCGCAAGCGCGGTCACCAGAGCCCGGGTGTCGAGGACGAGCTCGTCGAGCGCGTAGACCACGCCGCGGAAGCTCGGGTCGGCCAGTGCCGGCGGAAATTCGCTGCGGTGGAGCCGGCGGATGCGGCCGCGCAGGGCGCGGCTGGCGAAGAACGTGGTGAGACGGCCGAGGTTCGAATCGCCGGCGAACAGATGATATCGCTCCGAGAGTACCCGCAGTCCCCTGAGATCCAGCTCCCCCTCGCCGCGCAGACAGCGACGCCAGCGCCCGGGCATGGCGGCGATGGCTTCCGAGGCCCCCGTCAGGCGTCCGGACAGGGCGTATTTGATGCCGCCGTGGATCATGCCCTGGCTGGCCAGGGTCTGAGCGCCGCCCAGATCGCCTGCTTCCAATACCACCACTGCGTAGCCGCCAGCCTCGAGCCGGTTCGCCAGCCAAAGCCCGGCGGCACCGCCGCCCACCACGGCTACGTCCACCGTGGGAACGTCCTCGTCCGGCGCTGTCTCCCGTGCAGAATCCATGACTGGCAGAACGTCTCCCGGCGACACGCGATCTGGGCTGTATTGCGCTGCGCACATTCTTCCGCTGCGCACATTCTTGCGCTGCGCGTTTTTTGCGCTGCGCACATTCTGCGTGAGCCGGCGGCAGGTGGCCAACGCCGTCACTGGCCTTGACGGATTCCTCCGCCGCGCCGCAGGCTTCGCCCCCGATGAGGCGCTGGACGTGGCAATGGATGCGGCGGCGGCTGTGGCGGTGGGCCTACTCGGGGCTGCTGCTGGCGGCATGGCCGTGGGTGCGCGTCCGCCTCGTCTGGCGGGCCCGGAGCGAGCCGGCGTACGGCGAGCGCGTGGCTGAACGGTTCGGCCGGACCCCGGCGGACATCCCGCCGGGCTGCGTGTGGTTCCACGCCGTCAGTGCCGGCGAGACCATCGCGGCGGCACCGCTGGTGACGGCCCTGGCGGCGAAGTTTCCGCAGCACGCCTTCCTGGTGACCACCATGACCCCCGCCGGGTCGGCCCAGGTCCGCGCCCGGCACCCGGGCCGCGCGTATCACTGCTACGCCCCGTACGACTTTCCCTGGGCGGTTCGGCGCTTCTACCGGGCCGTCCGTCCGAAGCTGCTGGTGCTGATGGAGACGGAGCTGTGGCCGAACCTGATGGAGGAGGCAGCAGCGCGGTCGGTTCCCGTGCTGCTGGTGAACGCCAGGCTCTCGGAACGGTCGGCCCGCGGCTATGCGCGACTCGGCGGGCTGACCCGGCCGATGCTGCGCCAGCTGCGTTGGATTGCCTGTCAGTATCCCGCGCACGCGCACCGCTTCGAGGCGCTGGGCGCGCCGGCTGACCGCCTGATCGTGCATGGCAGCGTCAAGTTCGATGCAGCGGTGCCTGACGATCACGCGCCGCGTCTGGCGTCGCTGCGCGAGCGCTGGGGCTTCGGCGATGTACCGGTGTGGATCGCCGCCAGCACCCATCCCGGGGAGGAGGCGGTGGCGTTGTCGGTGCAGCAACGGCTCGCCGCGCGCTTCCCCGGCCTGCGGCTGATCCTGGTGCCGCGCCATCCGGCGCGGGCCGGGGAGGTGGCGCGTCTCGCCGCCCGTCATGGGTTCCGCCTGGGGTGGCAGAGCCGGCCGGCGGCCGGCGATCGTTCGGCCGAGGTGATCGTGGGCGACACCATGGGTGAGCTGGCGTATCTCTATGGACTGGCCGACGTCGCGTTCGTGGGCGGGAGCCTGACCCGCTCCGGTGGTCACAATCCCGTCGAGCCGGCAGTGTGGGGCGTGCCCGCGGTGGTGGGTCCGGCGGTCGAGAATTTCGCCGACGTGGTGGCAGCGTTCCGCGCAGCCGACGCCATCGCGCTGGCGGACGACGAGCGGGTGCTCGGCGATGTGCTCGAGCGCTGGCTCGCGGATCCGGCACAGCGGCGGGCCGCCGGCGAGCGAGCCCGGCAGGTGGTGGCCGCGAACGCCGGCGCCAGTCGGCGCCTGGGCGAGCTGCTCGCCCGGGAGATCGCCATGCTGTCCTGCGGGGGAGGGTGACGGCGACCTTTCCGCTGGCTATCTTTCCAGGCAGGATGCCCGGTTTCGGGTTAAGGTGTCGCGCGGCTGCGCGCCGCGGCCATGGCTCCGGGGGACGGCGTTTCGATGCGTCGACGGTGCCGTGCGACCGGTCCTCAGCCGGTGGCGCGATCGCGCTGCGCGAGGTTTTGGAGTCGAAAGAAGGAAGAATTCATGAGGGAAACACCCGCTCGTTGCCGTTTCCTGCTGGCCGGCTGTCTGGTCGCGCTGTACGTGCCCGTAGCGCTCGCCGCGGATGAGGCGACCGCGTTTCCGGATAATACCCTTGCCGGCGTTTACGAGCTGGCGGTGAAGAATGACCTGAACATTCAGCAGGCCCGGGCCGAGTACCGGGCCGGCCGTGAGCAACGCTATCTGGCCCGCGCCGGTCTGCTGCCGCAGATCGACGGCGGTTTCACTCACAGCAAGACCGACGACGAGTCCAAGAGCTCGTTTTTCATCGGTGGCCAGCAGGTGGTCAACCACTCCGACACCACGTCGGATACCGACACCTGGGATGTCTCGTTGCGCCAGCCGCTGTTCGATCTGCCTGCCTGGTTCAGCTTCCGTCAGGGGGTCGAGCTGTCCAAGCAGGCGGAGGCCGATTTCGCGGCGGCCCAGCAGCAGCTCGTGCTGCGCACCGTTCAGGCGTACTTCGAGGTGCTGCGGGCGGCCGCCAATCTGCAGGCTTCCCGCGCCCAGGAAAGCGCCCTGAAGGCTCAGCTCGACCAGGTCAAGCAGCGGTTCGACGTGGGGATGGTGGCGATCACCGACGTGCACGAGGCGCAGGCCGGCTACGATCTGGCTGTGGCGCAGCGCATCACCGACGAGGGCCAGCTCGGCATCAACCGAGAGCTCCTGTCGGTGCTGACGGGCCGTTCCCATGGCGACCTCTGGGTGCTGAAGGACGACTTCCCGGTAGTGGACCCCGATCCCGTGGATGCGCAAGCGTGGGTGACCTTCGCGCTGCAGAACAACTACGACATCAAGTCCGCCGCCTACGGCCGCGATGCAGCCCAACGCGCTGCCCGTGCTGCGGCGAGCGAGCATCTGCCCACGGTGGATCTTGCGCTCGGCTATACCGACAGCGACAGCGACGTCACCCGCAAGGATCTGGCGAACGGCGGCAAGGTCGACTTTCCCACCACTGACCAGCGGGGCGCCGTGTCGGTGACGTTGAACGTGCCGGTGTTCACCGGTGGCTTCACCAGCGCCAACCGGCGCCAGGCGGCCGCCCGTTACGAAGGTCAGGTGGCTGGCTACGAAGGCCAGGTCCGCAACGTCACCCAGGCCACCCTGGCGTCCCACATCCAGGTTCGGTCGGATGTGGCGACCACCCAGGCGAGAGCTCAGGCGGTCACGTCCACCCGGTCCGCTCTGGAAGCGGCCGAAGTAGGCTACAACGTCGGTACCCGCAACGTGGTGGACGTGCTGCAGTCTCAGCAGAGCTTCTACTCCGCCATCCGCGACTACCAGAATAGTAAGCTCGACTACGTCGTTGACCTGACCAGGCTGAAGCGCCTGGCCGGCACGGTCAGCCCGGAGGACGTCTACGATCTGAACCAGTGGCTCACCAAACCGACCGCAGCGAGCCTGAAGGGAGAAAACCTCGCTCCGGGCGGTCAGACGTACCCGATGCCCGAGCCGGTGGCGCCGACAGGGTCCGGCCCGGGCACCGGCGCGGCGGGCGCCGGCAACGCGCCGTCCGGCAGTGACAATGCCGGGCAAAGCGGCGCGACACCCCGGTGAGCGCAAGCAACGATCGGCCTACGTCCCCCACCCGGTCGAGAGGCCGCTCCGAGGCCGCCCGTGACGGCTTCCGGTGAGGCGTGTAGAGTATTGGCCGGACCATGAGCAGTACATAGAGAGTCACCATTTAGATCATGCCGAACAAGCGATACCGCATCGATCTGCCTGCACATATGGCGGAGTGCGATGCCAACTATCTGAGATTGATGAAGCTCTTTCCGGGCCTTCGGGAGGAGGACGTCAGCGTGTTCGGCGTGGCCATGGGCGACAACGTCCATCGGGTGGAGCTCAAGGTCGTGGAGCGCAGTCCCTACACGACCCTGGTGGAGCTTCAGCAGCTTCCCCGGGCACCCTGGAACGTGCGGCCGCGCATGCTCGTGCGTCTTTACCACGACGCCCGCAGCGCCGAGGTCGTGGAGTGCCACGGCGCCCGCCACTTCCGCCCGGTGTACGAGTACCCCAACCGGCACATGCATCAGCCGGACGAGAAGGCGCAGGTGAACCGTTTTCTGACCGAGTTCCTCTCCATGTGCCTGCGCCACGGTATGGCGGCGACGGAGCTGGTTTCCGCGGGATGACAGCGCCGCTCGAGGTGCTGCAGATCACCGATACGCACCTCAAGGCCCCTGGGCCTGCGTCCGCCGCGAGCGGGCGCACCCTGCTCGGCGTCGACACCGCGGATTCGCTTCGGGCGGTGCTCGACCAGGCCCTCCGCGAGCGGACCCCGGATGCGGTGATCGCGTCCGGCGACCTCGCCCACGACCCGGAGGATGCTACCTACCGCCGATTCGCGGACCTGCTCGGCCAGCGTTTCCAGGGCCCGCTGCTGCAGCTGCCCGGCAACCACGATCTCGCCGAGCCCATGGCCCGCGTGCTGGGGAGCAGGCGATCCCTGGCGCTCGGTCAGTGGATGCTGATCGGCTTCGACACCCACGCTGATCATCAGACGGAGGCTAGCTTCGACGAAGCGCGGCGCCGCGAGCTGATGGCGAGCATCGAAGCCTGCGATGCCGAGCACGTGCTGCTGGCTTGCCATCACCATCCGCGGGCTGTCGGCTGCCCGTGGCTCGACAAGGACGTCATCGTCGCCGGCCACGAGCTGGTGGCATCGTGGGCCGAGCTCCGGAACGGGAGCGGCGCCGCACCGGTGGTGCGGGCACTGGTGTTCGGCCACGTCCATCAGGAGGTGCGGGGTGTGGTGAGCGGCGTTCAGCTGTGGGGCACGCCATCCACGTGCTTTCAGTTCCGGCCCCGTTCGCAGCGGTTCGCCATCGACGATGCCGAAGCCAGCGGCCGTCCCGGCTACCGCTGGCTCAGCCTGCATCCCGACGGGACCGTCCAGTCTCAGGTCGGGCGGTTGAAAGATTATCCCTTGAACATCGATCTATCGAACAGGTCCTGACCCCCATGGCAGAAGCCAAGTATTCCGCCGAGTCGCTGCAGGTGCTCTCCGGCCTCGAGCCGGTGCGGCGGCGGCCGGGCATGTATACGGACACCACGCGCCCCAATCACCTCGTTCAGGAGGTGGTCGACAACAGCGTCGACGAGGCGCTCGGAGGGCATGCCCGGGAAATCCAGGTGACCCTCTACAAGGACGGCTCGGTGGAGGTGGTCGACGACGGCCGCGGCATGCCCGTGGACGTGCATCCGAAGTTCGAGCTGACGGGCGTGGAGCTGATCCTCACCCGCCTGCACGCCGGCGGCAAGTTCGACAAGGTCAACTACAACTTCGCCGGCGGCCTTCACGGCGTAGGCGTGTCGGTGGTGAATGCCCTCTCGGAATGGCTGGAAGTGGAGGTCAAACGCGACGGCAACGTCTACCGCCAACGCTACGAGCAGGGCAAGCCGAAGACCGAGCTCGAGGTGGTGGACAAGGTTGGCAAGCGCAACACCGGCACCCGCCTCACCTTCATGCCGGACGGCGGCTACTTCGACTCACCGAAGGTGTCGGTGTCGCGCCTGAAGCACCTGCTGCAGGCCAAGGCGGTGCTCTGCCCGAGTCTCAGAGTCAGTCTCTCGGTGGAAGCGGATCCGGAGCAGAGCGCGAGCTGGTACTACGAGGACGGGCTTCGCGGTTACCTCGAGGCGGCGCTGTCCGGCGCCGAGACGATCCCGGCCGAGCCGTTCATGCACAGTGCCGAGGGTAACGAGGAAGCCGTCGAGTGGGCCATGGTGTGGATCACCGACGGCGGCGACGCGGTGACGGAGTCGTACGTGAACCTCATCCCCACGCCTCAGGGGGGCACCCACGTCAACGGCTTCAGGAGCGGCCTCACCGACGCCATCAAGGAGTTCTGCGAGTTCCGGGGTCTGCTGCCCCGCGGCGTCAAACTCACCGGCGACGACCTGTGGGAGCAATGCGGCTACGTGCTGTCCGCCAAGCTCGCCGATCCGCAGTTCTCCGGCCAGACCAAGGAGAAGCTGTCGTCCCGGCAGTCGGCCGTGTTCGTCGCCGGCGTCGCCAAGGACGCCTTCAGCCTGTGGCTGAACGAGCATCCCCACGACGGCGAGCGCCTCGCCGAGCTGGTGATCGCCAACGCTCAGCGGCGGGCGCAGGCGAGCCGCAAGGTGGCCCGCAAGAAGGTCACCGCGGGCCCGGCGCTGCCCGGAAAGCTCGCCGACTGCTCGGGGCAGGACGCCGACCGGGCGGAGCTGTTCCTGGTGGAGGGCGATTCCGCCGGCGGCTCCGCCAAGCAGGCCCGGGACCGGGAATTTCAGGCGGTGATGCCGCTCAGGGGCAAGATTCTGAACACCTGGGAGGTGGCCGCGAGCGAAGTGCTCGCCTCACAGGAGGTGCACGACATCGCGGTGGCCATCGGCGTGGATCCGGGATCGGCAGATCTGTCGGGACTCCGGTACAACAAGGTCTGCATCCTCGCCGATGCGGACTCCGATGGCGCGCACATCGCCACCTTGCTGTGCGCGCTGTTCGTCCGGCACTTCCGCCCGCTGGTGGAGGCCGGCCACGTGTTCATCGCCATGCCGCCCCTGTACCGCATCGACGTCGGCAAGGAGGTGTATTACGCCCTCGACGAGTCCGAGAAGGTCGCGCGCCTCGACTACATCGCTGCCGAGCACAAGCGCGGCGCCGTGCAGGTGCAGCGCTTCAAGGGCCTGGGTGAGATGAACCCGCTGCAGCTTCGCGAGACCACCATGGCGCCGGAGACCCGGCGGCTGGTGCAGCTCACCATCGACGACGGCAAGTCCACCGACGACCTCATGGACATGCTGCTGAACCGCAAGCGGGCGTCGGACCGGCGGACGTGGCTCGAGGCCAAAGGGGACCAGGCCAGCCTGGTGGAATGATCGAAGGGCAGCCCTTCAGGTCGCGTCCGGTGCCACCGGGAGATCGATCCCGGCTATGGGCGTGATCGGCGCGGGATGCGACGGCCAGCTCCCCAGGGCCAGATGCCACCACCCCACGTCGTGCGCCTTGCCGTACTTGAAACCGATCGCCCGGTAGACGCCGACGAGCTGAAAGCCCAGCGATTCGTGCAGGCCCACGCTGCCGGGGTTCGGCAGGGTGATGCCGGCATAGACGTTGATGACGCCTTGGCGGCGCAAGAGGTCGAACAACGCCTGGTATAGGGCGCGGCCGACTCCGGTTCTGTGCGAGCGGGCATCGACGTAGGCGGACACCTCGGCGCACCATTGATAGGCGGCTCGGGAGCGGTGCGGATCGGCATACGCATAGCCGATCACCCGGCCGTCTTCTTCCACCGTCAGCCACGGGTAGGTTCTGGTCTTCGCGGTGATCCGCGCCGCCATCTCATCGACGGTCGGTACCTCGATCTCGAACGAGGTCGCCACGTCGCGACCTAGAACGGACGGCGCGTAGATGGCCTGGAACGCCGCCGCGTCGGCGGTGGTAGCCATTCGAATCCTGCGCATCGCTACGCCGTGTGCAGCTCGTCAGGATCCTCGTCCTGCATCGCCCGCGGGCCCGTGCCTGCCGTCATCGCTTCCCTCCATTCGCTTGCGTCCGGTAGCAGCGACTTGCGGATGCAGATGGTTCGTTATCCACAGCAAATAGTCAAAAGGGAGCTGGAACCGGTGAGCTTGCCGCTGCCCGGTATCGAGGAGATTGCGGTAGGTTGGTGGCGCGGCCCCTCTGACCACGCTGCCGGTCTGGTATCGTGACGGTCGCGCACGTCGTACCGGTCGTCAACACAGCAGATTCAGAGCCAGGATGGAAACGGAAAACCAGGACTTCGAAACACTCCCCCTTCGCACGTATACGGAGAAGGCGTACCTCGACTACTCCATGTACGTCATCAACGATCGCGCCCTTCCTCACATCGCCGACGGCTTGAAGCCAGTGCAGCGCCGCATCGTCTATGCCATGGGGGAGCTGAATCTCGGTGCCAACGCCAAGTACATGAAGTCGGCGCGCACCGTGGGCGACGTGCTCGGCAAGTTCCATCCCCACGGCGACAGCGCCTGCTACGAAGCCATGGTGCTGATGGCGCAACCTTTTTCGTTCCGCTACCCGCTGGTGGACGGACAGGGCAACTGGGGCGCGCCCGACGACCCGAAGTCGTTCGCCGCCATGCGCTACACGGAAGCGCGGTTGTCGCGCTACGCCGAGCTTCTGCTCTCGGAGATCCGCCAGGGCACCGTCGAGTACGCGCCAAATTTCGACGGCAGCGTGCGCGAGCCGCGGCTGCTGCCGGCCCGCGTGCCGTTCGTGCTGCTGAACGGCAGCACGGGCATCGCCGTGGGCATGGCCACGGACGTCCCTCCCCACAACATGAACGAGGTGATCAGCGCCTGCATCCACCTGCTGGACAACCCGAGGGCCGGCATCGCCGACCTGATGACCCACGTCAAAGGGCCCGACTTCCCCTCGGAGGCAGTCATCATCACTCCGGCGGAGGAAATCCGTCAGCTCTACGAGACCGGCCGCGGCGCCGTGAAAGCCCGCGCCGTGTACCACAAGGAGGGAGGCGACATCGTCATCACGGCGCTGCCGCATCAGGCGTCGCCGGCGCGCATCCTCGAGCAGATCGCCCAGCAGATGCAGGCCAGGAAGCTGCCCATGATGGCGGACCTGCGGGACGAGTCGGACCACGAGAGCCCCACCCGTCTGGTGCTCGTGCCCCGCTCCAATCGCGTGGACGTGGAGCGGCTCATGCTCCATCTGTTCGCCACTACCGATCTCGAGAAGAGCTATCGGGTGAACCTCAACCTGATCGGCCTGGATCAGCGGCCGCGGGTGAAGAATCTGAAGGAGATCCTCTCCGAGTGGCTGAGCTACCGCCAGCAGACGGTGACCCGCCGGCTCGAGTTCCGTCGCGACAGGATCAACGAGCGCCTGCACGTGCTGGACGGCCTGCTGGTCGCCTATCTGAACCTGGACGAGGTGATCCGCATCATCCGCGAGGAGGAAGAGCCGAAGGCCGCGCTGATGGCGGCATTCGGCCTCTCCGATGTTCAGGCCACCGCCATCCTCGACCTTCGGCTCCGCCAGCTGGCGAAGCTCGAGGAGATGAAGCTTCGCACCGAGAAGGACGAGCTGTCGGCGGAGCGGGCGGACATCGAGAAGACTCTGGGCTCCAAGGCACGGATGAAGACCCTGATCAAGAAGGAGCTGCTGGCCGACGCGGAGCAGTATGGCGACGACCGGCGCTCTCCCATGGGCACGGCGCTGGAGTCCGCGGCGTTCAGCGACGAGGACCTCATCAGCAACGAGCCCATCACCGTGGTGCTCTCCGAGAAAGGCTGGGCCCGCTCCGCCAAAGGCCACGAGGTGAATCCCGAGGAGCTCAGTTACCGCGGTAGTGACCGTTTCGGCGACTCCGCCAGGGGACGCACCAGCGATACCCTGGTGTTCCTGGACTCCACCGGACGCAGCTACTCGATGGCGCCCCACACACTGCCGTCGGCGCGTGGCCTCGGCGAGCCGCTCACCGGCCGGCTGAAGCCGCCGCCCGGAGCCCGTTTCGTCGGTGTCGCGCTCGGAGCGCCACAGACCAAGGTGCTGCTCGCCGGAAACGCCGGGTACGGGTTCGTCTGCACCCTCGCCGAGATGGTCAGCAAGAACAAATCAGGCAAGGCGGTGCTCAGCGTCGGCCGGGACGGCTCGGCGCTGCGGCCGGTGCAGCTCGTTGGCGACGAAGGGCTCGACGTGGTCGCTGCCACCACTCAGGGCCGCATGCTGGTGTTCCCACTGGCGGAGCTGCCCGAGCTGGCCCGCGGCAGGGGAAACAAGCTAATCAACGTGCCGGCCGCCGATTTCAAGTCGGGTGAGGAAAGCGTGGTGGCCGTGCAGGTGGTGGGGCCCGGTGACGAGCTGCTGGTCATCGCGGGCCAGCGCCACCTGCGTATGCGCGCTCAGGACCTGGAGAGCTACCGCGGCGAGCGGGCCAGGCGCGGCCGCAAGCTGCCGAGAGGATTTCAGAAGGTGGACGGGCTGGAGGTGGCGTCTCGCTCCGCATCGAGCTGATCGGCCTGTGCCGCCAGCTGCGCGGCGACGGACGCCTCCAGCGCAGTGACGAGGATGCAATCGGCGCCACTGGTGGTCAGCTCGTCGAGCAACGGGCTGGTCAGCGGGCGGAGGGCAATCCGGCTGTCGCCCGCCAGTACCGCGGCGAGGGGCGCCGACACCGCCAGGGTGCCGTTTCTGCCCAGCGCCGAGAGCAACGCCGCGTCGGCGACGGCGGCATCGTCCATTGCCGGCGTTTCCCCGGGCGGACACGTTGTCACGTGCAGGCCCAGACGGTACTGGCCGAACGGAGCTTCGTTGTCCAGCCGCCGGCTCAGCAGGAACGCCGCGCAGACCATCTGGAATGCTCCATCGGGCTCCTCTGGCTGATCGAAGTCGACCAGGGTTCCGACCCCGGGCAGGCTGACTACCCGGCCTCCGTAGATGTCCGCGATCCTGCCGGCCAGGTCGGCGCATCGCGATTGCTCGAACTCCCGTTGACGCGGCGCCAGGGTGAGCTGGTTGTACAGATTCACGGCGAGCAGATAGTGGAGGGTGTCCGGCTGGCGCGCATCGGCCGCCTCGGCGAGACCGTCCCGGGGGCTCATGCCGCCAGGCTCGCCGCCAGGCGCCCTGACCAGCCCGCCCGCAGCCTCGGCGCCGCGCACGCCGGCCGGCTGGCGGTCAGGATCCTGGTGAGACGCGACAGCCTGGCTGCGCGACCACGTCCATCGCGGCAGCAGCGCCACCAGTTCGCCCCGTTTCGCCGCAAGCACCAGCGACCAGCAGGCTGCGACCGCGAACGGTACCAGCAGCGCCACGACGATGAGGGACACCAGCCGCGGGCCGTTGCGCGCGGCGAAGGCGCGCGGCGCGAGGGCCACGCGCACGTAGCCGAGGACGTTCTCGTCGATGGTGACCGGGGCGCTGTAGCGCGGCCCGTCCAGCTGGCCGGTGGCGGCGAGCAGCCGGTCGTCGGCGTCGTAGCTGGCTACCCCGGTGATTTCCGGCATGGCCGCCAGGCGGTTGGCGATCACCCCCAGATGCAGGCGGTCCTGGCGCATCAGCGGTTCCACGCTGAGCTCCGCAAGCGCCGCTACGGTCGCTCTGCCGAAACGGTTCATCCGCTCGTCCCGGTCGTCGGTGAGCGCCAGCACCAGCAGAACGGCGGCCAGGGTGACGAATGTCGCCACGGCCGCCGGCACCAGCACCCGCGGATCCGGTTTGACCAGGTCCCGGCGAGACGTTAGCTTCACGCCGCCCATAGCGCCGGCCGTTCCGCCTGCGCCGGCCGGTGTGCCGGCTGGCGCGCGAAGGGCGAACCGAAGTGCAAACGTAGCTCTGGCACGGCACACTCCGTTCCGAGCAGTGGTTGGAAGTACGACGAGACGAGGCGGCTCGACTTGGCCAGTAACATACCCTCTGACGAGATTCCCTCCGCTGGGACCCCGTCATCCGGGATCCCCTCCGCCGGCATTCCGCGCACCGAAATATTGTTGGTGAACGTGTCCGGCGAAGACCAGCCTGGCCTGATGGCCATGTTGACATCCAGCCTGGCGCGTTATCAAGTGCGCGTGCTCGACGTGGGGCAGGCGGTCATTCACGACGAGCTGAACGTGGGTATGCTGGTGCAGATCGTGGACCGGGCCGATACCGCCGATGTGATGAAAGACCTGCAGTTCAGGGCCCGGGAGCTCGGCGTCACCGTTCGCTTCACACCCATCAGCGAGTCCCAGTACCACGACTGGGTGGCGAGCCAGGGCAAGCCGCGCTACATCGTCACCCTGCTGTCTGCCGGGTTCACCGGCGAGCAGATGGCGGCCGTCACCGGCATCGTCCACGGCTATGGCCTGAACATCGACTCCATCCGCCGCCTCACCGGCCGGATTCCGCTGACCCGCCAGGGCGGCCATGCGCGCACCAGCATCGAGATGAGCCTGCGCGGTGTGGCGGCCGACCCGGAAGCTTTGAAAGCCGATCTGCTGGCCGCGGCCGACCGGCTGGTGTTCGACTTCAGCGTGCAGGAAGACACCGTGTACCGGCGCAACCGTCGCCTGGTGGCGTTCGACATGGATTCCACCCTGATCGACGCCGAGGTCATCGACGAGCTGGCCGCAATTCACGGCGTCGGGCCGCAGGTGGCGGCCATCACCGAGCGAGCCATGCGCGGAGAGCTGGTGTTCCGCGACAGCTTCCGCGCCCGGGCCGCGTTGCTCAAGGGCCTGCCAGAGTCGGCGCTGAAGCAGGTGGCGGAATCGGTCAAGCTCACCGAGGGCGCGGACCGCCTGATCCGCGCACTGAAGCTCTTCGGCTACAAGACGGCCATCATCTCCGGCGGCTTCCAGTACGTAGGTGAGTATCTCCAGCGCCGTCTCGGCATCGACTACGTTCACGCCAACCGGTTGGTGATCGAGGGGGGCGTGATGACCGGCGAGGTGGACGGCGACATCGTGGACGCCGAGCGCAAGGCCCAGCTGCTGCTCGAGATCGCCCGCGGGGAAGGTATTTCGCGCCAGCAGACCATCGCCATCGGCGATGGCGCCAACGACCTGCCGATGTTGTCTGCGGCCGGCCTCGGGATCGCCTATCACGCCAAGCCGGTGGTCAAGGAGTCGGCGAGCCACGCCATCTCCAACTTCGGGCTCGACAGCGTGCTCTATCTGCTCGGATTCTCCGATCGCGACATCGAGACGGCGCTATCAGCCTGACGGCATGGATGGGGAGTTTCGAGGTCGTGGTGGGGCGGCCGCTGGAAAAGCACTTTCGCGGCAGTGGGCGGAGTTGTCGTTGGACGGGCTCGATGGAGCTGGGGGCCTGAACGCCGCGAAAGTCTTTTCCAGCGGCCGCCCCTCGAAGCCCTCGCGTCCCCCGTGCCGTCAGCCCCCGCTTGGTTGGTGATGCTGCCGTTTCGCGGCAGCGGGCGGAGTTGTCGATGGACGGGCTCGATGGAGTTGGGGGCCTGAACGCCGCGAAAGTGTTTTCCAGCGGCCGCCCCTCGAAGCCCTCGCGTCCCCCGTCACCTTCGACCTCTCAGCCGAACGGGGCTTCCAGCAAGGCACGTTCGAGCTCACGACCTGACGGTCCGCGAGGACGCTGCGCGCCCCGGCACAACGCGAGGACCGGCGACTGAAAAAACGGTGGTAGAAGCGAAACCGCCGAGGCAACGACCTCGATTGAACCACTCTCCCTTCAGTCGTCGGTACTGAAGTCGAAGTCCATTTCGGTGGTGGGCCCCTGCAGATAGTGTCCCTGGATGTAGTTGGCTCCCGCCTGCCAGAGCGCCGCCAGCACGCCGGCGCTCTCTACCATCGGCACGATGGTCAGCTTGCCGTTGTCCTGCAGGGTCTTGAGCATGCCGGTGACGCGCTGCCGATCGGAGCTGTCGTCGCCGATGCGCTCGATGTGCGAGCCATCCAGCTTGACGAAGTCCACGGGCACGTGCTCCAGCACGTCCCAGGGATGATCGGAGAGGCCGAAGCGCGACAGCGAGGCGCGGCAGTGCATGGCGCGTAGACCTTCCACGAACTCACCGGTCAGACGCACCTGGGACGCGGCATCTTCCTCGGTGATCTGGAAGATCACCGCGTCGCTCGGCAGCCGGGCCGCTTTGATGGCCACCCCCAACCATTGCAGAAACTCCGGGTCCGAGACGCTGTTGGCGGTGAGGTTGATGGTGAGGCGGGTGCTGTGCCCCTTGGACCGGTGGGCGGAGAGCATCTTGATGGACTGCAGGATCACCCAGCGGTCGATCTTGCCGGCCACGCCGTTGTCGATGGCGGTGCGCAGGAACTCGCCGGGCGATATGTGGCCGCCCGTCTCGTCCAGCATGCGCAGGAAAACCTCGTAGTGCTCGTCGGCGTCACCGCGGAGGCTGATGATGGGCTGGAACAGCAGCACGAAGAGTTGCTTGTCGATGGCCTCGTTGATGCGGGCCAGGACCTGTCCGGCGTTGCTGTCGTACGGCTCACGGGTGACTTCCTTGGTGAGCACGTCGATCCGCGCACCGCCGGCGGTCTCGGCCCGCAGCGCTGCCGCGAAGGCGGCGTTGAGGGCAGCCTCGAACATGGCTTCGGGGTCGCTGTCGCTCTCCTGGTCGAGCTCGGCGCCGCCGATGGAGATCGTCACCTTGAGAATCCGCCCGCTCACCTCGACCGCCAGGCTCTCCAGGGCCTTGCGCAGCACCTCCACCCGTTCGAGCACCTGAGTGCGGCCGCCGGCGGTGATGGCGAAGGCGAATTGATGTGAGGCCAGCCGGGCGCAGGCCCGGCCCTGCAGGTTTTCCTTGAAGGCGTCGAAGATCTGCGCCGCTGCCTGCTCGGCGCCGCGCAGCCCCACGGTATCCTGGAGCTTCGCGAAGGCGTCGATCTGAACCACCGCCACTACCCGGTGGGGATGCACGCTGTCGAGCATCGATCGGGCCGCTTCGACGAAGGCGGCGACGCCGTCCGCCGATCCGTTGGCCGCGGCCGGTGGCGTGCCTGTGCCATTGGCCTGCTCGGGCACCTCGGGCGCAGCCGCCGGCGGTGCCGGAGCGAGCCGTCGCTCGACGGTGACCTGCATGCACGGCTCTCCCTCGTAGTCCGCGGGAGCCAGCGTCATCGTCCCGGTGACATCCCCCCCGGAGGTCGATCGTCCGGAGAACTCCAGGGTTCGCTCTTCGCCATCCTGGCGGAAGCGTTTGAGCTCCTGCTTCATGGCCTCGGCGCTGTCTTCCGCCAGCAGGTCCATCAGCGGCAGCCCCAGGAGGGCGTCCGCATCGCGGAAGCCGAAGAGCTTCAGATATTCCGAGTTGGCGTGAATGTGCATGCCTTCGTGCACATAGGCGATGGCGGAGCTGGCGTTCTGCAGCAGGAGCTGACAGCGTTGCTCCGCCTCCTGCAGCGCACGGCTCAGCTGGTTGATGCGCTGGTTCTGGCAGACGTGCGCCAGCTCACGCTTGAACACCAGCACCAGCTCGTCGGGGTCGCGGATCGAAACCACGTCGGCCGCACCGAGCTGTAACCCTCGAGACGTGGACAGGTCGTGGTCCGGCGGATTCACCAGAATGATCGGCACGTGGGGTGCCTTGTTCCGGAGCTGGGGGATGATCTGCTCCAGCTGGGGCAGGTTGGCGTTGCAGAGCATCAGGTCTGCGGACGGCAGCTCGTCGCCCGCCGTCGGAAGATCCACCAGCCGGATGCGAGTGGCGATCCCGGCGTCCCGGAGCATCGAGTCGAATTCCTGAGCTGTATTTTCCGACGACTCGGCGATCAGCAGGCGTACTGGCGCATGTGGGGAATGCTCGGTGGACATATCCTTCTCGAAGACTGCGTATCCATACTACCGAGCGCCGCCGGAAGCGCCGCCCAGCCTCGTCTACTGGCCGCTCATCTTCAAGGTGACGTGGGCGTTTTCCAAGTAACCAGACAACATGCGGTATGTGAACCGGCTCACACTTTCGGTTCTGAGCACGCACTTGGTGAGCTGTGCGGTACTGCGCACTCCCTGCTTCTGGACGTGCACCTTCTGGCCGGCCTGAAAAGGCACCCGGGGCGTGATCAAGGTGGCCGGTTGGCCGATTGGCTTGAGCTCGGGCAGCATCAGCGCCCGCGCATACGTGGTGGGCCCGCCGAGCTTCTGGATGACCCGTGCAGCCACCGGGATCGCCCGGGGGGACAGCAGCTCGATTCCCATGGCAGTGCCCTGCTGATCCTGACGGATCCAGCGCACCACCGCGACGCTCCAGCGGCTGTCCGCAGCCTCCCGCATAGCGAGCACCTCCCCCGTCTGCAGGTGCGGCGGCAGCGGGTCGTTCCAGCGGATCTGATAGCCGCCGGGGCTGGTATCGATGGCCGTGGTGTCGTAGATCTGATGGCTGCCGGCGCTGTCGGGGGGACTCTCTCGCGCCGCCGCCGGGTCCCGCTCTCGGCCGTCGCGGAGGATCCGGTTCGGGTCGGCGATGTGCGGATTCTCCGGGATTCGGCGAGTGACGTCGAAGGCGTCGTCCCAGACGTCTTTGACCGCCGTTTGCTTGGGATCCCGGCGGTGTGCCCGATCAGCGAGAAACGGGTTCACCTCCTGCTGCGCCAGAGCCTCCGGATCGTCGAGGAGGTCGGCGAATTCCGTGCCGCCGGACAGGAAGTAGTGGGCGTCGCGCAGGCCGACGCAGGCCTTCACCAGTCCCGAGGCGGTGGTGCGTCGGTGGGAGCGGGGGCGCATCATGCCCCAGGCGGCGGCCAGGTGACGGAGCTGACCTTCGGACGCGCCTTCGGGCACCCGGATGCTGCAGGCGGCGCCGCGCAGATAGCACTCGATCTCGAAGACCAGGGCGTCGGTGCGGATGCCGCGAGGCTCAACGGCGTCGCGCATGAGGCGTTTGTAGATGGGACCGTCGTCGGACGCCAGGTCCACGGCGAACAGCGCCGACGTGGCGTCGCGTTCCAGGGAGACGTAGGTGGACCAGGTTTCCAGATAGTTGAACACCTCGGCGAGCTGGCGGTAGCGCATCTGGTTGGGCTTGGAGCACGCCAGCAGCACCGAGCGCAGATAGGCGCTCATGGGGGTCGTCACCGGGCTCGCGTGATTCTCGGCGTCCTCGAGTTTCCGCCCTTCCAGCTCCAGACGCTCGGCGATCAGGTACAGCTGGTTCAGCTCGAGCCACAGCCGGTCGGCGGGCTCCACATAGAACTGCAAGGTCCGGAGCAGGGTGCGGGACAGGTCAGACAATGCGCGATGAATGGCCATCGGCAGCAAGTCGTCATCCTGGAATCGAGCCGGATGGTCGCCGGGATTCTGGTCCAGGGCCGCCGCTACCACGCTCTTGTAGCCCGCGCACAGGTCCGTCTGCAGGCCCTGGGCGAGCCGGGCGATGGCGTCGCTTTGACTGGTCGAGCTGGCGGCGTTGCGGTCCAGGCGCGCGCACAGGTAGTGGAGAATCGGTCGGACCTGCTCGAGCAGCTCCATTCGTCTTTCCGGGTCCACGTTGAGGCGGGCGATTTCGTAAGTGGCCTGGCGGATGCGACTCGCCGCGTCCGCCGTGTTGGCCATCGGCAGCGCGATCACCCACTCGGTCAGGGCCGATGGATCGGTTTCGCAGAAGGACAGGCGCGCGAGCGTCGGGGCGGGGGCGATAATCCGGTTTGTGGGAACGTCGTTCATGTAAGGCGGTGATGCACAGGCTCACTAGTATAGGGAATTCCGCCCGACCTGTAGCCGTATTCGCGCGCGATTGGCGCGCGGTCGGACGGCGGCGGCCGGGCTGCGCCGCGGCGCGAACGGCGTTATCATGCGCGCCCCTTCGAACCATGCAGAATGCGATCCCATGGCCAGCTATTCCACGAGCGAGTTCAAATCAGGATTGAAAGTGCTGCTGGAGGGCGACCCCTGCACGATTCTGGAGAACGAATTCGTCAAGCCGGGCAAGGGTCAGGCGTTCAACCGGGTCAAGTTCCGCAACCTCATCAGCGGCCGGGTCTGGGAGCGCACGTTCAAGTCGGGCGAGGCCCTCGAGGGCGCCGACGTCATGGAGATCGACATGGAGTATCTCTACACGGACGGCGAGCTCTGGCACTTCATGAAGACCGACGGCAGCTACGAGCAGCTCGCTGCGTCCGCGGCGGCGGTCGCCGACGCCGGCGGATGGCTGAAAGAGCAGGAAACCTATCAGGTCACCCTGTGGAACGACGATCCGATCTCGGTGACCCCGCCCAACTTCCTCGAGCTCGAGGTCGTCGAGACCGACCCGGGCCTGAAGGGCGACACCGCCCAGGGCGGTAACAAGCCCGCCAAGCTCTCCACCGGTGCATCGGTCAAGGTGCCGTTGTTTATCGAGGTGGGCGACGTGCTCCGGGTCGACACCCGCACCGGCGAGTACGTGAGCCGCGCGCAAGGCTGACCTCGGCCAGCGCGGCATGGAGACCCACTGGCGGCCTGCCTGCGGCCTCGACGCCCTCCGGCGGCGGTCCGAGCTGTTGCGCACGGTGCGCGACTTCTTCCACCGGCGGGGCGTGATCGAAGTGCACACGCCGCTGCTCGGCGCCGCCACCGTCAGCGAGCCGGCGGTGGAATCCATCCAGGTGCCCGGCTACGGGTACCTGCAGACCTCGCCGGAATACTACCTCAAGCGCCTGCTGGCGGCCGGGGCGCCGTCCGTGTACCAGCTCGGCCCGGTGTTCCGCGCCGGCGAGGCCGGCCGCCATCACAATCCGGAGTTCGTGATGCTCGAGTGGTACCGGCTCGGCTTCACCGACCGCGAGCTCATGGCAGAGGTGGCGGATCTGGTGGACGCCGTGCTCGGCCCCGCGCCGTTCGAATCGCTCTGCTACGCGGATGTGGTGCAGGCCGCGCCGTCGCTGCAGTCGAGCAGCGGCTTCTGCGAGCGGGATACGCTCGATCTCGCCTTCGCCGCCGGGCTCGATGCGCTCGGGCCCGGCCGCCGGTTCGTCGTCGATTATCCCGCGGATCAGGCAGCCCTGGCGCGGCTTGCGGCCGGAGCGTCCGGAAGTGGCGGCCCGCTTCGAGCTCGTGGTGGACGGCGTGGAGCTCGCCAACGGCTACTGGGAGCTCGGCGACCGGGACGCGCTGGAGGCTCGCTTTCGCGCTGACCTCGCGGTGCGCCGGCGGCGCGGCCAGCACGAGCCGGCGCTCGACCGCCGCTTCCTGGACGCCATGGCCGCGGGTCTGCCTGCCTGTGCCGGCGTGGCGCTCGGCTTCGACCGGCTGCTGATGCTGGCGATCGGCGCGTCGAGCCTCGCGGACGTCATGCCGTTTCCTGCCGATCGCGCTTCTGCTCCGCCGTGATCTCTCAGTCGACGAACCAGCCCAGCCGTTCCCCCACCCGCACCCGCTGCCCCGGCCGCACGGCGTCCTCCCACCGCACACGCCCTGGCTCGCCGCAGACGATCACCGTGGAGCCCAGCAGGAAACGGCCGATCTCCTCGCCCCGCCGAAACGCCTGCTGCCAGTGGTCGCGTTCGACCCGCCGGTAGGGGGAGCGAGGGCCGCCCCACACCGTCTCGATGCGGCCCAGATCAGCGCCCCCACCAGCACCACCAGCATGCTGCCGTGGGCGGTTTCGAACCGGCACACCAGGCGCTCGTTGCGGCAGAACAGGTCCGACACGGCCGCTTCGGTGCGCGCGTTCACCGAGAACAGCCGTCCCGGCACCGCGGTGGTGGCGGCCAGGGCACCCTCGGCGGGGGCATGCACCCGGTGGTAGTCGCTGCGGCGCCAGATAGACGGTGACGAAGCTGCCGCCGTGGAATCCAGGCGCCGATTCCGCGATCAGGGAATCGAGCCGATAGCTGGTGCCTTTGGCCTGGAGCAGCCGCTCGCCGTCCAGGCAGCCGGCCTGGCTGATCACCCCGTCCGCCGGCGAGACCAAAGACCGCGGGTCAGCGTCCACCGGCCGCGCCTGGGGGGCCAGGCTGCGGGTGAAGAAGTCGTTGAAGCTGTGGTAGTCGTCCAGCGACGGCCGCTCCGCTTCCGTGGTATCTACGCCGTAGTACCGGGCGAAGCCGTGGATCAGCGGCGTGTCGGATCCAGCCTGCCCGGCTGCTGGCGAGCCGCCCGCCAGGCGGGACAGCACGTGCTGGGGCAGCAGGCGCTGCAGCAGGGCGAACAGCTCGTTCACCGGGGCCCGCCGTCCTCCGCGCTGTCTGGCTCGCTGCCCTGACGCCACCGGGGTGTCGTCGCGATTGCCCCACTCCGCCCAGGAGCCCGGGTAGGCGCGCACGCTGCGGATACCCCAGCAGCCGGGCGGCCAGATACGACAGCCCCGAACGGTGGTGGGTCTGGCAGTGGGTGATGATGCGCTTGTCCGGCGTGATGCCGCGAGCCTCCATCCGTTCCCGGAGGTCACTCACCAGCCGCAGCGCTCGCGCCGGGTCCTTCAGCTCCATCCAGTCCAGATTTACGGCGCCGGGAATGTGACCGGCCCGGCGGGAGCCGCTCTTCTCACCCCGGTACTCGGCCGGTGAGCGGACGTCCCAGATCAACTGCTCGCGGTCGCCGATGGCGGCCAGCACGTCGTCCACATCGGCGACCGGCGACAGATCCAGATGCAGGGAGACGTGACCGGGCAGCGCAGCGGGCGGCGCGCCGGCCGCCAACGGAAGGCCGGCGGCGGCCCAGGCCGTGAGCCCGCCGTCGAGATAGCGCCAGCGGCAGTGGCCGATGACGTCCAGGATCCAGACGAAGCGGCCGGCCCAGCCGCCGCCCTCGTCGTCGTAGACCACGATGGGTCGGTCGGGAGTGTATCCGAGCGCGGAGAATACCCCCTCGAGCCGCGCCTGATCCGGCAGCCCCCCCGGTGCCGGCGGCTGGCCGCTGACCAGCTCGCGTGGCTCCACCAGCCGGGCGCCGGGCAGGTGAGCCCGCTCGTAGCCGGCGCGCTCCCCCACGTGAACCAGGAGCAGGCGCGCGCGGGCGGCGGGGTCGCTGGACGCCAGGGCTTCCGGTTCCATCAGGCGCTCGCGGGTCATGAAAGGATCTCCCGTGTCGTCTCTCGTCTCGATCTCGTCAGGGCCGGATCCGGCAGCCGCGGCGCCGTCCCGGCGGCGTATGGTAGCTCACCGCTGGCCGGGCCGGCGCGCCGGCAGGCTGCTCGAGGTGGAGGTTTGCTGCGCGCCAGGGATAATGGCCGTGCCGGCGGCCGCCGGCACGGCAGACAACGGAGGCAGCGTGGCGAACGAGACGGCGCACCTGGTGTGGATGGACATGGAGATGACCGGGCTGGACCCGGAAAAGGAGCGCATCCTCGAGATCGCCACCATCGTCACGAACAGCGATCTCGAGGTGGTGGCGGAAGGCCCGGTGCTGGCGGTGAAGCAGCCGGAGTCCCTGCTGGAGGCCATGGACGACTGGAACCGCAGCCACCATGGCGCCTCGGGGCTGCTCGCCCGGGTGCGTGAGCAGGGCGTGGCCGAGCGGGAGGCGGAGGCGGCGACCCTGGCGTTTCTCGAGGCTCACGTGGCGAAGAAGCGCTCCCCCTTGTGCGGCAACACCATCTGGCAGGACCGGCGCTTCCTCGCCCGCTATATGCCGACCCTCGAGGACTACCTGCACTACCGGATGGTGGACGTGAGCAGCATCAAGGAGCTGGTGCAGCGCTGGCGTCCCGACCTCGTCGGCGGGTTTTCCAAGAAGAACGAGCATACGGCGCTGGCGGACGTCCGCGAATCCATCGCGGAGCTTCGCTATTACCGCGAGCACTTCCTGCGTTGCCAGCCCCCGGACGGCCTGGACAGCAATGAGCAGGAAAGCTGAACCGGGTCGAGAGCGGATCAGCAGCCCTCTTCGTCGAGACGCGCCAGCGCCCAGTCGATGTGCTCGCGCACCAGCGGCGTAGCCTGCGTCCGCCGGGCACGCAGGGCCGCCACCGCCGCCTCGCCGGGCGGTCCGTTGCCGATGGCAACCGCCAGATTCCGCTGCCAGCGCTGGTAGCCGGCCCGGCGAATGGCCGAGCCCTCCGTTCGTTCCAGGAACTCCTGCTCGGTCCACGCGAACAGGTCGAGCAGCCCCGCGTCGTCCAGCTGGTGGCGCGGAGTGAAGTCCCCCTCCCGGGTGAGCCGGGCATAGCGGTTCCACGGGCAGTACAGCTGGCAGTCGTCGCAACCGAACACCCGATTGCCGATGAGGGGCCGGAGCTCCTCCGGAATGCTGCCCCGATGCTCGATGGTCAGATACGAAATGCAGCGCCGGGCGTCCAGCTCCCTGGGGCCGACGATAGCATCGGTGGGGCACACCGTGATGCAGGCTCTGCACCGACCACAGGGATCGGCTTCACCGCTCGAGGCAGGGGGGCCGTCCACCGGCAGCGGCAGGTTGGTGTAGATCTCACCGAGGAAAAACCAGGATCCGGCATCGCGATCCAGCAGCAGGGTGTTCTTGCCGATCCAGCCGAGGCCTGCCTTTTCCGCCAGGGCTTTCTCCAGAACCGGCGCCGAATCGGTAAAGGCCCGGTAACGGCCCTCCCCCTCGGGGCCGGCCTGGCGGGCGGCTTCATCGATCTGCCGGGCCAACGCCGCCAGCCGCCGCCGGATCACCTTGTGGTAGTCCCGGCCGACGGCGTAGCGGGCCACGTAAGCCTTGCCCGCCGTTTCGAGCACGCCCACGGGGTCCGCGCCGGCGGGCAGGTAGTCCATGCGGGCGACGATCACGCGACAGGTCCCGGGCTCCAGCAGCGCCGGGTCCAGGCGCTTGTCCAGGTTGCGGGTGAGGTAGTCCATGGTGCCGTGACGGCCGGCCGCCAGAAACGCCCGCACCTTGTCCCGATACGCGGAGAGATCCGTGTCGGTGATGCCGAGGCGCTGAAAGCCGAGGTCGCGACCCCAGCGCTTGATGTCCTGCGCGAGCGCGTCGAGATCCAAAGCCCGAGCCGTTCCAATTGCAAGAGGGTGGCGCCAGTATAGGGCCATGACAGCACCGCGAAGTTCACTGCCCGAGCTGTATACGGCCGCCCAGTGCCGGCAGCTCGACCGGCTGGCCATCGAGGCCCACGGCATGGCCGGATTCGACCTCATGCAGCGGGCCGGACGCGCCGCGTTCCGCGAGCTGGTGGAGCGCTGGCCTGAGGCCAGGCGCGTGGTCGTCTGCTGTGGCCGCGGGAACAATGCCGGGGACGGCTACATCGTCGCCGGGCTCGCCCGGGACACCGGGTTTCGAGGTCGAAGTCCATCAGCTCGGAGACGCCTCGGCGCTTCAGGGCGATGCCGCGCGCGCCCGGGACTGGGCGGCCGAGCACGGCGTGCGGGCGGCGTCCGGTGCGCCCGACGACCTGTCCGGCGCCGACGTGGTGGTGGATGCCCTGCTCGGCACCGGCATCCAGGGTGCGCTGCGGCCCCCGTTCGCGCGGGCGGTGGAGGCGATCAACGGCAGCGGCCGGCCGGTACTCGCCATCGACATTCCAAGTGGCATCCAGGCGGATACCGGAGCGGCGGCCGAGCCGGCGGCGGTGCGGGCGGCCGCCACCGTGACCTTCATCGGCCGCAAGCTCGGCCTATTCACCGGCATGGGCGCGGCCTGCAGCGGCGACGTGGTCTTCGACGATCTCGGGGTGCCGAGCGCCGTCTACCGGGCCGTGCGCGGTTGTCCATGGCTACATTTCGGCGATCTGCCCGACGCGTACCGCCCCCGACCCCGCGACGTCAACGTCTACAAGCACGCCCTTGGCCACGTGGTGGTGGTGGGCGGTGACCACAACATGGGCGGCGCCCCGCTGATGGCGGCGGAGGCGGCCCTGCGTACCGGAGCGGGCATGGTGAGCGTGGTGACCCGGCCGGATCATCGCCCGGCCATCCTCGCCCGGCGGCCGGAGGTGATGGTGGTGGATGCCGGCGACGAGGCCGCCCGGCAGGCGGTACTCGGCAAGGCCGACGTGTTGGTGCTGGGCCCCGGCCTCGGTCGCAACGACTGGGGCACCGGGCTCCTTACCGAATCCCTCGACCTCGGTCTGCCCACGGTGCTCGATGCGGACGGCCTGCACGGTTTCGCCACCCTGGGGCTCAAAGCCCGCGGTCCTCTGGTGGTCACGCCGCACGGCGGTGAAGCGGCGCGGCTGCTCGACTGGAGCACCGCCGACGTGCACCAGGATCGCCCTGCTGCGGCGCTGGCCCTGGTGCGGCGCACTGGCGGGGCCGCGGTGCTGAAAGGCGCCGGGACTCTGGTGGCGGGCCCGGCGGACGACGATGGTGAGCCGGTGCTGCTCGGGCTCTGTGCCCACGGTAATCCCGGCATGGCGTCCGCCGGTATGGGCGACGTGCTCTCCGGCGTCATCGCGGGCTATCTCGCTCAGGGGCTCGGTGCGCCGGCGGCGGCGGTCGCCGGCACCTGCCTGCACAGCCTGGCCGGTGACCGGGGCGCTGACGCGGTGGGCCAGCGCAGTCTGCTGGCCAGCGATCTGCTGACCCACCTGATGACCTTGCTGCGCCAAGAAGATGGGCTGCACGAGGAAGATCGGCGCGGCTTCCGCAGCGCGCCCCGGGAGCCGCGGGCCCGGGCGTGACGGTTCCCGGCGCGGTATCCGAGCATCTGGCCGACGAGGCGGCCACGGTGGCGTGCGGCGCGCGGCTGGCCGGCCGATTGGCGCCGGGCGCTCTGGTGTTTCTCGAGGGAGACCTGGGCGCCGGCAAGACCACGTTCGTGCGCGGGGTGCTCCGCGGCCTCGGCCACACGGGGTCGGTCAAGAGTCCGACCTATACGCTGTTGGAACCTTACGAGTTTCCAAACTGTCTGGTGTATCATTTTGATTTCTACCGTATCGCGGACAGTCAGGAACTCGACTTCATCGGCCTGGACGAACTCGTGGACAGTTCTGCGTTGAAGCTGGTGGAGTGGCCTGAGCGGGCGGCCGACCGCCTGCCGGTGCCGGACGTCGTGGTGCGGATGCGCGTGGAGGGAGAGGGCAGACGCATTGACATCGAAAGTCGCCGCTAGCCTGGCGCTGGCCTGGTCGATGGCCGCGGCTGCAGCGCAAGCCGTGCAGATTGAGGACGTGCGCATGCACGAAGCGCCGGATTCCACCCGGGTGGTGTTCGACGTGTCCGATCCCGTGGATTTCGATCTGTTCACCCTGGAGAACCCGCACCGGGTGGTGATCGACCTGCGGGACACCCGGCCGAGGCCCGGTTACGACCCGAACATTCTGCACGCCGACGGCAACCGGGTGACCGCGCTCAGGGCTTCCCCCCGGGGCTCGGGCTACCGGGTGGTCCTGGACCTGGCGCGGGCGGTGAAGCCCGAGAGCTTCACCCTGCAGCCGGTCGCGCCCTACGGCCACCGGCTGGTGGTGGATCTCTTCAGCCAGGACGCCGCCGGCCGCGCGTCGCCGCCGCCGGTGGCCGACGAGCGCCGTGACGTGATCATCGCCATTGACGCCGGGCATGGCGGCGAAGACCCGGGGGCGATCGGCCCGGGGCGGATTCGCGAGAAGGACGTGGCGCTGGCCATCGCCAAGCGCCTGGCGGCGCGGGTGGATGCTCTGCCCGGGTTCCGCTCGATGCTGGTGCGCACCGGCGATTACTACATCGCTTTGCGGGACCGGGTGCACAAGGCACGGGAGGAGCGGGCCGACCTGTTCGTCTCGGTGCACGCCGACGCGTTCAAGAGCGCGACCGCTTCCGGGGCGTCCGTGTACACGCTCTCGGACGGCGGCGCCACCAGCGAGACGGCGCGCTGGCTGGCCGAGAAGGAGAACCGCTCGGACCTCATCGGCGGCGTCGGCGACGTGAGCCTGGGGGATAAGGACGACGTGCTGGCCCACGTGCTGCTGGACCTTTCCATGGAGGCCAACCGGTCCGCCAGCTTTCAGGCGGGGGCGAAGGTGCTGGCCGAGCTCGCGCGGATCGGCGGTCTGCACAAGCGCCGGGTCGAGCAGGCCGCCTTCGTCGTACTGAAGGCCCCGGACGTGCCGTCGATCCTGGTGGAGACCGGCTACATCTCCAATCCGGCCGAGGCGCGGCGCCTCTCCAGCGCCGCCTATCAGGAGAAGCTGGCGCGCGCTCTGGCGGTCGGGATCAGCGACTACATGAAAGTCCACGCGCCCCCGGGGACGCTGCTCGCGTGGCGCCGGGAGCACGGCATTCAGCGGTACACCATCGTCACCGGTGATACCCTGTCGGACATCGCCGTCCGGTACGGCACCAGCACGCGCCGCATCCGTGAGGTCAACGAGCTCACCAGCGACGTGATCCGGGTGGGACAGACCATCGTCATCCCCGCCACCTGACCCTGGAGCATCAGCCGGTGTCTCGACAAGAACGTCCACGAATCCGCGAGCTGGGTAGCCTGGTCGCCAACCAGATCGCCGCGGGAGAAGTCGTGGAGCGGCCGGCGTCCCTGGTCAAGGAGCTACTGGAGAACAGCCTGGATGCCGGCGCCCGCAGCGTTCGCGTGAGCACCGAGCAGGGCGGTGTCAAGCGGGTCACCGTGCGCGACGACGGTCACGGCATTGTTGCGGATGACCTGCGACTCGCCCTCGCCCCCCACGCCACCAGCAAGATTCACCGGATCGACGACCTCATCGGAGTCACCAGCCTCGGCTTTCGTGGGGAAGCCCTCGCCAGCATGGCGGCGGTCGCCCGGGTGACCATCACCTCGCGCTCCGCCGAGGCGGACATGGCGCATCGGATCGAGTGTGAAGGCGGGCGCGAATGCGCGTTCGGCCCGGCCGGGCACCCGGCGGGCACCACCGTGGAGGTGGCGGACCTGTTCTTCAACACGCCCGCCCGCCGCAAGTTCCTGAAGACCGAGCGCACCGAGCAGGCCCACGTGGACCAGGTGGTGCGCCGGCTCGCGCTCGGCCATTTCGCCGTCGCCTTCGAGCTGGTCCAGGGTGGTGCCAGAAGCCCGCTCCGCCTGCCGGCGAACCGGCCCGAGGAGCGGTTGGGTCGGGTGCTGTCGCCGGAGTTCGTGGAACGGTCGGTGGCGGTGGACGAGTCCAGCGGCGGGCTCCGGCTGCACGGCTGGGTGGGGCTGCCCACCCACTCGCGCAGCCAGTCGGACCAGCAGTACTTCTTCGTCAACGGCCGGGTGGTCCGCGACGCCCTGGTGGCCCACGCGGTTCGGCAGGCCTACCGGGACGTGCTGTTCCACGGCCGGCATCCGGTGTTCGTGCTCTACCTGACGGCGCCCGCCGACGGCGTGGACGTGAACGTGCACCCCACCAAGCACGAGGTGCGCTTCCGCGACGCGCGGGCGGTGCACGATTTCGTGTTCGGCAGCCTGAACCGCGCGCTGCGGGCCGTGCGGCCGGACTCGGCCGCGCCGCCGTCCGCGCCGCCTGCGGGCCGCGCAGCCGCCACGGACGGCGAGTACCGCGCCGGGGAAGGATACGCGCCCCGGCAGTCGCACCTCGGCTGGGCCGCCGAGGCGGAATCGCTACTGCCTGGCAGCTTCGTCCAGGCGCTGGCGGAGTGCCGAAGCGAGCCGCCGGAGGGCCCGCGGAACCCCGCTGAGATGCCGCCGCTCGGCTACGCCGTGGGCCAGCTTCACGGTATCTACATCCTCGCTCAGAATGACCAGGGGCTGGTGGTCGTGGACATGCACGCCGCCCACGAGCGAGTGACCTACGAGCGCCTCAAGGCCCAGCTGGCCGGGCGGAGCGTGCCGCGCCAGCGGCTGCTGGTGCCGGCGACCCTGTCGGTTTCCGAGGCCGAGGCCGAACTGGCGGAGGAGCATGGCGAAGCGCTCGCCGCGCTCGGCCTCGAGATCCATCGCAGCGGGCTCACCAGCGTGACCGTGCGCGAGGTGCCTGCCCTGCTTGCGGCCGGCGACGTGGCGCGGCTCGCCCGCGACGTGCTCGCGGACTGTCAGGCCCTGGGCGGCAGTGGCCCGCTCGCCGAGCGGCTGACGGCGAGCCAGGAGCGGCTGCTGGCCACCATGGCCTGCCACGGCTCCGTGCGCGCCCACCGGCCATTGACGATTGCCGAGATGAACGCCCTGCTCAGGGACATGGAGTGCACGGAGAACGCCGGCCAGTGCAACCACGGACGCCCCACTTACCTGGTGCAGACTCTGACCGATCTGGACGCGTCTGTTCCTGCGCGGGCAGTAGCCGCCGTGGCGGCCGACAGGACCCTCGGCCGGATGCTGAGGTGCTGGTCATCACCGGCCCCACCGGCACGGGCAAGACCGACGTGGCGCTGGCGCTGGCGGAACGGCGGCCGGTGTCGCTCATCAGCGTGGACTCCGCCATGGTGTACCGGGGCATGGACATCGGTACCGCCAAGCCGTCGCCGGCGGTGCGCGCGCGGCACCCCCACGCGCTGGTGGACATCCGCGACCCGGCAGAGCCTTACTCGGCCGCCGACTTCCTGGGCGATGCCGACCGGGCGGTGACCGCGGCCCTGGCCGCCGGTCGACTGCCGGTGCTGGTGGGCGGCACGATGCTCTACCTGCGGGCGTTCCGCGAAGGCCTGGCAGAGCTGCCCGCGGCGGATCCCGCCGTGCGCGCCGAGCTGTCGGCCGAGGCGGCGCGGCGGGGCTGGAAGGCCCTCCACGAAAGCCTCGCCCTCGCTCGACCCGGCGGCGGCGGCCGCCATCCACCCGAACAATCACGTGCGCATCCAGCGGGCGCTGGAGGTCTACCGGCTCACCGGCAAGCCGATTTCCGTGTGGTGGCAGGAACACGGCAGCTCTGGAGCGGCCGGCCGACTCGGCGTACGGTTGACTGAGGTGGCCCTGCTTGCGGAGCGGCGAGCGGACCTGGCGGCACGTCTGGAGCACCGGTTTCGCGGCATGCTCCAGCGCGGCCTGGTGGAGGAGGTCGCCGCGCTCAAGGCGCGGGGAGATTTATCTCCGGCTCTGCCCAGCATGCGGGCGGTGGGCTACCGACAGGTGTGGGAGTATCTGGAGGGTCAGGGCGATCGCGAGGCCCTGGTGGAACGGGCGGTTGCAGCCACCCGGACGCTGGCGCGGCGCCAGCTCACCTGGCTCCGGCGATGGCCCGAGGTGACCGTGGTTGCGGTGCCGGAGATGGCCTCCCCACGGGCGCTGGCCGAACGGATCGCCCGCCATGCTCAGCTTGAAATATCCTGAGCCTGTCTCCATATTACGACGGACAACAACAACAACCGACAACAACAACCGACAACAACAACCGAAACAAAACCGACAACAACAACCGACAATAAAGACGCGACAACAAAGGCCGGCGCTCGAGAGCCGGCCCGTCGTGCGAGCGCTACCGACCGCGCGGCTCGTGCTCTGGCGGCGCGGGTGGAATTGCACGCACGCAAACCAAGGAGACCGTCATGTCAAAAGGGCACTCGCTACAAGACCCTTATTTGAATACTCTGAGAAAAGAGCGGATTCCGGTGTCCATATATCTGGTGAACGGCATCAAGCTGCAGGGCCAGATCGAATCATTCGACCAGTTCGTCGTGTTGCTGCGCAACTCGGTGAGTCAGATGGTCTACAAACATGCCATTTCCACGGTGGTCCCGTCCCGTAACGTGAAGCTGACCCAGCAGAATGCCGCGCCGGACGAGCCCCCCAGCAACTGACAGCGAGCGTACTTCTCCGGCCGGGCCGGACGCCGGCGGTTGGCCCGTCGCGCCGTGTTCCGGGTCTCGCAGACGCGCTCGCTGAGGAGCGATATTGTTTTTCGAACGTCCCGAAGCAGGCCGCAGAGCGGTTCTGCTGCACGTCAACTTCGACCGTCAAAGCCCCGACGAGCCGCTGGATTCGGTGGCCGAATGCGTGGAGCTGGCCCGTAGTGCCGTCATCGACGTGGCCACCGTGGTCACTGCGCGGCGTCCGGTGCCGCATCCGCGCTGGTACGTGGGCGAAGGCAAGCTTGCCGAGATCGCCGCCGAACTGGCCGAAGTGCAGGCTTCGCTTCTGCTGGTCAACCACGAGCTGTCGGCCGGGCAGCAACGCAACCTCGAGAAGCGCCTGGACTGCCGGGTGATGACCCGCACCGAGCTGATTCTCCACATCTTCGCCGACCGGGCGCGCACCTACGAGGGCCAGCTTCAGGTGGAGCTGGCTCAGCTCAGTCACGCGCAGACCCGGCTGGTCCGCGGCTGGACCCACCTCGATCGGCAGAAGGGCGGCATCGGCCTGCGCGGCGCCGGGGAGACTCAGCTCGAGCTGGACCAACGGATGATCGGCGAGCGCATCAAGGGGCTGAAGAAGAAGTTGGGGACCGTGGCGGAACGGCGCAGCCAGGGGCGCCGCCGGCGTCGCCGCGGCCATGTGCGCACGGTCTCGCTGGTCGGGTACACCAACGCCGGTAAGTCGACGTTGTTCAACGCCCTGACCGAAGCACACGTGACGACGGAGAATAAGCTGTTCGCCACTCTCGATCCCACCATGCGGCGCCTGCCCGTCCCCGGCGTGGGCGACGCGGTGCTGGCGGACACCGTGGGATTCATCAGCGATCTGCCCCACTCACTGGTGGAGGCGTTCAAAGCGACCCTGGAAGAGGTGGCGGGCGCCGACCTGCTGTTGCACGTGGTCGATGCCGGCACCGAGGACGTCGATGCGCGCATGCGTCAGGTGCAGGCGGTGCTCGAGGAAATCGGCGCAGCGGACATTCCCACGCTCACGGTCTACAACAAGATCGATACGCTCCCGGATGGGGCGTGGCGCGATCTGCCGCCGGGCAATGCGGTGGCGGTGAGCGCTCGCACCGGTCGGGGGCTCGACGGGCTGATCGGCGCCGTGGCCGAGCGCCTTGGCGTCAGCGCGCCGGTGGAAGTGCTGCTGACACCGGATGAAGGCGCCGTCCGCGCGTGGCTCTATGCCGCCGGCGCCGTGCTCGGCGAGACCGTCCGCGAGGACGGCAGTCTGGCACTGACCATACAAGCGGACGGCGACCTGCTCGGACGTCTCGCCGCGCGCGGCGCCGGTCCGGGTGCCCGGAGCGGCAGGCTTCACCACGAGCGCACCCCACCACGGCGGCTTTGTTGCGCCGCCGCAGGGGCGTCCCTAAAATTCCGCGCCGGCCCGACGAAAGCGTCGGCTTCGCGAGAAGCGAGCAGCGTATGGAGCGTTATTGAATGGCTTGGAACGAACCCGGCGGGGGCGGCGGTAAGGATCCGTGGGGTAACCGGGGCGACCAGGGTCCGCCCGACCTGGACGAGGCCTTCAAGAAGCTGCAGGCGCAGCTCTCCGGCATCTTCGGCGGCGGCTCCGGCGGCGGAACCTCGGGGTTCAATCCCTGGCTTTTCGTCCTCATTTTCGTCGTCCTGCTGATCATCTACGGCATCGCCGGCCTGTATCAGATCGATCAGGGCGAACGCGGCGTGGTGTTTCGTTTCGGCGCCGTTCAGAAAGACGTGGTCATGCCCGGACTGCACTGGAATCCGCCCCTGGTGGACGACGTGGAGAAGGTCAACGTCACCCGGGTGAACTCCAACAATCACCAGGCGCTGATGCTCACCGAGGACGAGAACATCGTCGACGTGGCGATCACGGTGCAGTACGTGGTGGCGGACCCCGTGGCGTACCTCGTCAATGTGCGGTCGCCGCGGATGAGCCTGAGCCAGGCCACCGAGAGCGCCTTACGCCACGTGGTGGGGAGCTCGGCCATGGACGACGTCATCACCGCCGGCCGAGCTGCCATTGCCGTCGAGGTGCAGGAGCGGCTGCAGTCGTACCTGGATTCCTACGGCACCGGGATCCACATCGACAAGGTGAACATCGATCGCAGCGCGCCGCCGCAGCAGGTGGCCGAGGCGTTCAACGACGTGCAGAAGGCCAAGGAGGACGAGCAACGTCTGATCAACGAGGCCAATGCGCACGCCGAGAGCATCATTCCGGAAGCCCGCGGCAAGGCCCAGGAGATCGTCGAGCAGGCGAACGCCTACCGCGATCGGGTGGTGGCGCGCGCCGAGGGCGAGGCGGATCGCTTCGACAAGCTCTACGTCGAGTACCGGAAAGCCTCCAAGGTGACCCGGGATCGCCTCTACATCGACGCCATGGAGACCATGCTGGGCAACAGCACCAAGATCATGGTGGCAGTGAAGGGCGGCGACAACGTGATGTATCTGCCGCTCGACCGGCTGGCCCGGCAGAGCATCCCGAATGGCATCGGCGGGTTGACTCAGGACGACATCCGGCAGATCAGCGACGCCGTTTCGCAGCAGTTGAACAACCACGCTCAGAGCGGCCGGGTGCGGGACACGCGGTAACGGGGCCGACATTCCAATGAACGTGCGCAACGTCATCATCATCGTTTTCGCCGTGGTCATCGTGTTGGTGGTCATGGACAGCGTCTACACCGTGCACCAGACGGATCGGGCGATCCTGCTGCGCTTCGGCGCCGTCCACGAGGCGGACGTGAAGGCCGGCCTGCACTGGAAGGCGCCCATCGCCGACGCGGTGAAGTACGCGGACGGGCGGGTTCTCACCCTCGACTCCCAGGCGGAGACCTACTTCACCATGGAGAAGAAGCCGCTGATCGTGGACTCCTACGCGAAGTGGCGTATCAACAACGTCCTGCGCTTTTACGAGGCCACCAAGTTCGACGAGGCCGTTGGAGAGCGGATCCTTCAGGAACGTATCAACGAGGGGCTGCGCAACGAGATCAGCCAGCGCGACATGCACGAGGTGGTCTCCGGCGAGCGGGATCAGCTCATGGTCAATCTGACCAAGCAGCTCAATTCGGTGATGGAGCAGGCGGCCGGTATCGAGGTCATCGACGTCCGGGTCAAGCGCATCGAGCTGCCGGCGGAGGTGTCGAGCGCGGTCTACGACCGCATGAACTCCGAGCGGCAGATCGAGGCCAAGCAGTATCGCGCCACCGGCAGCGAGCTGGCGCGCGGCATCCGCGCCGACGCGGAGCGGCAGACGGTGGTGATCGAAGCCGAGGCGTACCGCCAGGCCCAGCAGACCCGCGGTGAGGGCGACGCCAAGGCCGCCACAGTCTATGCCGCGGCCTACGGTAAAGATCCGGAGTTTTATCAGTTCTACCGCAGCATCAACGCGTACACAAACGTCTTCAAGGACAAGAGCGACATGCTGGTGCTCGACCCGAACAGCGAATTCTTCAAGTACCTGGAAGAAAACTCGGCTGACAAACCCTGACCTTCACCCGCCGGGTGACGGAGATCTCGTGACGGAAGGCCTGCAATGTTCAGAGAGCTGGGTATCGCCCTGTGCCTCGTGCTGGTGATCGAGGGCATCGTGCCGTTCCTCTATCCCCGCCGCTGGCGCGACATGGCATTGTCCCTGGCTCAGGTGGACGACCGAACCATGCGCCTGGTGGGATTCGCGAGCATGGTGGCCGGCACCGTGCTGCTGTACGTGGTTCATTAGTGGCGGTGGCCAGGTGATCAGACACTGGAGGCTGCCCGAGGGCGTGGACGAGCTGCTGCCGCCGGAGGCGTGGCAGCTCGAGCAGATCCGGCGCCGGGTTCTGGACGTGTTCCGCACCTGGGGCTTCGAGTACGTGGACCCCCCCGTCATCGAGTACCTGGACTCGCTGCTCGTGGGCACCGGCAGCGACATGGACCTGCAGACGGTCAAAGCCATCGACCAGCGCAGCGGCCGCATGCTCGGCGTGCGCGCCGACATGACCTCTCAGGCGGCGCGGATCGACGCGCACAGCCTGCCCGGTGAAGGTGTCCGGCGCCTGTGCTATGCGGGCAGCGTGGTGCACGCCAACCCGGCGGCCGCGCTCGACACCCGGGTACCGCTGAAGGCAGGGGCCGAGATCTTCGGCGCCGAGACCCTCGCCGCGGACGCCGAGGTGATCGCCCTCATGCTGGACGTGCTGCGCGCTGCCGCGGTCGACGCGCCGGTGCTGGTGCTGGGACACATGGGCATCTATCACGGGCTGGTGAAGCCCATGAAGCTCACCCCGGAGGAGGAGGCGGCGTTGTTCTCCGCCTTGCAGAGCAAGTCCGAGACCGACATCGCCCGGCTGCTGGGCGAGCGACCGGGCCGCGACATGGCGGTGCGGCTGCCCACGTTGATGGGGCGCCGCAGCGTGCTGGCGGAGGCGCGTGCCGCGCTGTCCGCCGCGCCGGCCGCCGTGGCCCGGGCCCTCGACGCGCTCGAGCACCTGGCGGACCTGGTGGCCGCGCGCTGTCCGGCAGTGGAATTGCGGTTCGACGTTGCCGAGCTGGCCGGATACGGCTATCACAACGGCGCGGTGTTCTCGGCTTATCAGGCTGAACGGGGCAGCGCGTTGGCGCGGGGCGGACGCTACGATGGCATCGGTGCCGCGTTCGGCCGCGCCCGGCCGGCCACCGGCTTCGACGTCAGCCTGAAGCAGCTTCTGCCGGCGACCGGCGACCCCGAAGGTGCCGTGTGGTTGCCGTGGCAGAGCCAGGGCCCGCGCCTCCTGGCCGGCGAACGGCGCGATGATCTGCTTGCGGAGCTGAACCGCCTGCGGGCAGCCGGAGAAATCGTCGTGTGCGCGGTGGGCGAGCGGGAACAGCCTCCCGAGCGCTGCGATCGTATTCTCATCGAGGCCGACGGCACATGGACCGTCCGGCCGCTGATCTGAACAGGTAAGCGAATCATGGGCCGAAGTGTGGTCGTGATCGGCACCCAGTGGGGTGACGAGGGCAAGGGGAAGGTGGTGGACCTGCTCACCGAGCGGGTGGCGGCCGTCGTGCGCTTCCAGGGGGGCCACAACGCCGGCCACACCCTGGTCATCGATGGCGTCAAGACCATCCTGCACCTCATTCCGTCGGGCATCCTGCGCCCCGACGTGCGCTGCTTCATCGGCAATGGCGTGGTGCTGGAGCCGGAGTCGCTGCTGGCCGAGGTCAAGGGTCTCGAGGAGCGCGGCGTGCCCGTGCGCGAACGCCTGCGCATCAGCCCGGCCTGCCCGTTGATCCTGCCGTACCACGTCAAGCTCGACCAGGTGCGCGAAACTGCCCGGGGCGAGCAGAAGATCGGCACCACCGGCCGGGGCATCGGCCCCGCCTACGAGGACAAGGCCGCGCGCCGGGGCGTCCGCCTGGGCGACCTGTTCTACTGGCAGGGTTTCGCCGCCAAGCTGGCGGAGGTGATGGAGTACCACAACTTCATGCTGACCCGGTACTACCACACCGACCCCGTGGACTTCGGCGAGACCCTGGAACGGTGCCAGCAGGTCGCGGAGCAGATCGAGCCGATGGTGGCCGATATCGTGGCGCTGCTGCACGAGCTTCGGGAAGCGGGGGAGAACCTGCTGTTCGAAGGCGCCCAGGGGGCATTGCTGGACGTGGATCTCGGCACCTATCCGTTCGTCACCTCCTCCAACACCACCGCCGGCGGCACGGCGGTGGGCAGCGGCTTCGGGCCCCGCTATCTCGACTATGTGCTCGGCATCACCAAGGCCTACTCCACCCGGGTGGGATCGGGCCCGTTTCCAACGGAGCTGTTCGACGACGTCGGCGCGCGGCTCGCGGAGCGCGGCCACGAGTTCGGCTCCACCACCGGCCGGCCACGCCGCTGCGGCTGGTTCGACGCGGTGGCCTTGCGTCAGGCCGTGCAGATCAACTCCATCTCCGGCCTGTGCATCACCAAGCTGGACGTGCTCGACGGGCTGGAGACCCTGCGCATCTGTGTGGACTATCAGACCGGCGCGGGACAGAAAGGCACGGCGCGCTTCGCCAGCGAGTACTACGCCGACATCAAGCCCGTCTACGAGGAGCTGCCCGGCTGGCGTACGTCGACCCTGGGCATCCGCAATTTCGATGACCTTCCGGACCAGGCCAAGGCGTACCTCAAGCGCATCGAGGAATCCGTCGGCATCAGCATCGACATCATCTCCACCGGCCCGGACCGGGCAGAGACCATCATCCTGAAGGACCCGTTCAAGCCGTGAGGTAATCGACATGCCCATCGACTCCAAACTGCTGGAAATCCTGGTGTGTCCCGTAAGTAAGGCCTCACTCGTGTACCGCAAGGAGCGCGACGAGCTGTGGTGCCGGGCGAGCGGATTGGCGTACCCGATCCGGGACGGCATTCCCGTCATGCTGGAGGAGGAAGCCCGTCAGCTCAGCGATGCGGAACGTGCGTCTCTCAAGGACTGACGCCTGTGGGAGCGGCCTCCGGCCGCGATCTGCAAGAGCCCACGCGCAGGTAAGAAAACCGGGATGGCGCCCCCCCGTTACCGTTGGTTACAATCGCGGGCCACCCTCGTGCAGCACGATGAGATCACCAGCGTGAACAAGCCCGGTATCATTCCGCTCGGCGAGCTACCCGACGTGGCGCGTCATGCCCTCGAGAGTCCGCTCGAATCCCTCGACTGGGTGGGCATGAGCGGCATCCGCCAGCCGCTCATGATCCGCGACGGCGCCGTCGTCCGCGGCGTTCAGAGCGAAGTGCAGATTTACGTGGATCTGGATGACGAGCTCGCAAAAGGCATCCATATGTCGCGGCTGTACCTGATCCTCGACGAGCACTCCGAGACCCGCCCGCTGTCGGCGGCCGGGCTGAAGCTCATGCTCGCGAGCCTGCTGGAATCCCATCGCGACCTCAGCACCCAGGCCTTCGTGCAGTTCGATTTCGACTACGTGCTGAGACGCAAAGCGCTGGTCACGGATTTCTCCGGCTGGAACGCCTACCCCGTCACCATCCGCGGAACACTGTGCCGGGGTGAGATTGCCCTCGAGCTCGAACTGGCCGTGCAGTACTCGTCCACGTGCCCCTGCTCCGCGGCGCTGGCGCGCCAGCTCATTCAGCAGCAGTTCGAGCAGGACTTCGGCGGTGACGGCAAGATCGACGCCGGCGCGGTCCGTGAGTGGCTGGGCAGCGAGCAGGGGATCGTGGCCACGCCTCACAGCCAGCGCAGCACGGCACGGCTTCGGGTGCGGCTCGCGGAAGGCCTCGAGACGTTCCCCCTCACCGACCTGGTGGACGAGGTGGAAGCGATTCTCAAGACCCCCGTGCAGACGGCGGTGAAGCGCGAGGACGAGCAGGAGTTCGCGCGCCTGAACGGCCAGAACCTCATGTTCGTCGAAGATGCCGGACGCAAGCTCAAGGGCAGCCTGGCCATGGACCCGCGTCTCGAGGATTTCTGGGTACGGCTGGAGCATCACGAGAGTCTGCACGCCCACGATGCGGTCAGCGTCTTCACCAAAGGGGTGGAAGGCGGCTACCGGTCTCTTCCCTGACCGACCAATGAGCCACGACGTCGTCATCAGCGGTGCCGGGCTGTGGCATCCGGAGCACCGGATCACGAACGCCGAGCTGGTCGACAGTTACAACGCATGGGCCGAGCGCTTCAATGCGGCGAACGCCGCCGCAATCGCGGCCGGTGAGCTTGCCGAAAAACCGCCCTCCAGTGCCGGCTTCATCGACAAGGCGTCGGGCATCAAGAGCCGCTATGCCTACGTCAAGGACGGTATCCTCGACATCGACCGCATGCGCCCCCGGATTCCGACCCGCGGAGAAGCCGAGCTGTCACACCAGGCCGAGATCGCGCTCAATTCGGCGCGGCCGGCTCTCGAGGCGGCCGGCCGGCTGAACGCCGACGGCAGCGCCGTCGGCATCGACATGGTGATCGTGTCCTGTGCCTATACCGAGCGCGCCTACCCCGCCATCGCCATCGAGGTGCAGCACGCTCTCGGCATCGACGGCTTCGCCTTCGATATGCTGGTGGCCTGTTCGGCTGCCACCTTCGCCCTGCAGCGCGCGGTCGACGCCATCCGTGCCGGCTCGGCGAAGGCGGTGCTGGTGGTGAATCCCGAGCTCACGTCCCCTCAGGTCAACTACACCGACCGGGACAGTCACTTCATCTTCGGTGACGTCAGCACCGCTGTGGTGCTCGAGCGGGCCGAGCACAGCGCCGCGCCGCGGCGCTTCCAGGTGCTGGGCGGGCGCGCCCGCACGCTGTACTCCAACAACATCCGTTCGAACTTCGGCTACCTCGCCCGCGCCGAGGACAGCGACCCGTTCGGGCCGGCGAATCTATTCCACCAGAACGGCCGCAAGGTGTTCAAAGAGGTCTGCCCCATGGCTGCCGAGCACCTCGAGCAGCAGGTCGCGGAGCTCGGCCTGGGCGTCGCCGATATCCGCCGCTGGTGGCTGCACCAGGCGAACCTCAACATGAACGAGCTCATCATCCGTCTGCTGCTCGGGCGCGACGCCGATCAGTCGGAGGCGCCGGTGGTGCTGGACGAGTTCGCCAACACCGCCTCCGCCGGCTCGATCATCGCCTTCTGCCTGTACCACGACGATTTCGAGCGCGGTGATCACGGCGTGATCTGCTCGTTCGGCGCCGGCTATTCCATCGGCAGCCTGGTGGTCCGCCGGGTCTGACGTTGCCCCAGGCGCAGAACGTGTACGGATCTTGCACCGACGACCGACACTCGAGGGTCCGGGCCGCCGGTGACGTCTTGTTGGCTGGCCGACGGCTGTGGTCTGATGCGCCGCTATGCCGCTGACCCACGCACACAGAGGAGCGATGCCACGGTCATGGCCATGCAGCAGGCGGACGTCCGCGAACCTACCCTGCGCCGCCGGCTGAGCGACGGCGGCATGTTGTGGAGCGCCTGGCTGCGGGCACCGCGGCGGGTCGGCGCGCTGGCGCCGAGCGGCATGGCCCTGGCGTCGGCCATGGCGCGCGAGGTTCCTGGCGGGGCCGGTCTGGTGGTGGAGCTCGGCGGTGGCACCGGCAGCATCACCGAGGGCCTGCTGTGCGCGGGTCTCGACCCCCGTCAACTGATCATCGTCGAACGTGACGCGCTGCTGGCCCGGTGCCTGCGCCGACGCTTCCCCGACTGTCGGGTGCTGTGCGGTGACGCCTGCCGGCTGCCGCGCCTTCTCGCCGATCACGACGTCGACCAGCCGGTAAAGGCCGTTGTCTCCAGTCTGCCGCTGCTGGCCATGACGCCGGTGCAGCGAGCGCGGCTCATGTACGGTATCGGCAAAGTGCTGGAAGACGGCGCCACGATGGTGCAGTACACCTACGGTCTGCGCTGCCCGCTGCCGCGGCGCACGCTGTCACGGGGCAACGTGCTGGCGCGGCGCGCTGCGCGGGTGTGGCGCAACCTGCCTCCGGCGGCCATCTGGTGCTTCGACGCTGCGGTTTCCGCATGCGGAGCGACGGCCGGCGCCCGCGGTGAACGCCTGCTGCGCAGCACCATCGCCGAACGGTGAGCTTGCTGGTCCTGTCTCTGCTGGCGGGGCTGGTGCTCCTGATCATCTCGGCAGAGCGTTTCGTATTCGGCGCGTCGGCGATGGCCTACAACCTGCGGGTGTCACCCCTCACCGTGGGCGTGGTCATCGTCGGCTTCGGCACCTCGGCGCCGGAGCTGATGGTATCCACCATTGCCGCCCTGCAAGGCAAGCCGGGGCTCGCCATCGGCAACGCCATCGGCTCGAACATCACGAACATCGCCTTGATCCTCGGTCTTTCCGCGCTGATCCGGCCCCTGTCGGTGCATTCCCAGGTGCTGCGCCGGGAGCTGCCGATCCTGCTGGCCGCCATGATGGTGGGCTGGGTGCTGCTGTCCAACGGCCGCATCGACCGGTCGGACGGCATCCTGCTGCTACTGGCGTTCGCCGCCATGGTTGTGTGGATGGTCTCGGTGGTGCGCCGCGCCCGGCTCGACGGCGTCGACCCGCTGGCCGCGGCGACGCCCAAGGACGCTGGCGAGGTCTCCAATCTTCGCGCCGTGCTATGGCTGCTGGCGGGGTTCCTGGTGTTGCTGGCCAGCTCCCGTCTGCTGGTGTGGTCCGCGGTGGCGCTGGCCGAGCGGTTCGGCGTGAGCGATCTGGTCATCGGCCTGACGGTCGTTGCCGTGGGCACCAGCCTTCCCGAGCTCGCGTCTTCCGTCACCGCCGCGGTGAAGGGGATGGACGACATCGCCATCGGCAATGTGGTGGGCTCCAACACCTTCAATACCTTGGCGGTCCTCGGCGTGCCCGGCGTGATCGCGCCGGGGGCGTTCGCGCCGGAAGTGCTCACCCGGGACGTGCCCGTCATGGTCGTTCTGACGGTGGCGTTGTTCGCCATGGGATACGGCGTGGGCAACAGCGGGCGCATCAACCGAGTCGAGGGCGCCACCCTGCTGGCGGCATTCTTCGGCTACCTGTGGCTACTGTTCGGCCGTGGTTAGCGGGGCTCGTGGCTAGCGCGGCTTCAGCCCGTACAGCAGCAGCCGCGAGTGATTGTCGGCCACCTGGCTCGGGGTGGCGCGGGCCGCCGGCGAGTACCAGACCGGGAACCAGTTGGTCAGCCCTGCCCGCACCTTTTCGGTCAGATAGGGTTCGAGCTGCCGGAAGTAACCAGCGTTCATGGTCTGCTGCACGATGTCGACGTCCGTTTCCTGCTGGCGCAGCAATTCGTCCATGATCTCCTGGCGATGGACCGGCGACAGGAACGGCACGTGGTGGTACGTGGGAAACGGTCCGTAGTCGCTGACGTGGCGTTCGAACAGCGAGCGTCGCCACAGAATCTCCCGTTCGACGGGATCCCGGGGGTTCAGGTGGACGGCGGCCTGCCAGTTGAATCGGATGGCGCGCTGGTAGCACCGGTACAACAGCTCCTCCTTGTTGCGGAAGTAATAGTAGAAGGCGCCCTTGGTCAGGTTGAGCTGGCTCGCGCACTGGGCGATGGACGTTGCGTGAACGCCGGTCCGGTTGAACGATTCCATGGCCACCCGCAGGAATCGCTCCAGCTTCTCTTCGGCAAGTGCCTCGCGGTCGAAAGGGTTCGGCTTGGGCTGGGCTGGAAACGGCGCATCCAGGGTCGGCACGTCGAAGGGCCGCGCGTCCGGCGGCGCCAGGCCGTTCACCAGCACGTCATCGAACAGGGCGATGACGTCCTCGCGGCGGTACGGCAGGCGTGAGGTGTACCAGAACGTCATCCATTCGATGACGCTGAGGATGCCGATGCCGGTGAGCGCGGGATCGTCCGTGATGATGGAGCCGTCGCGCGCGCCCTGCGCCACCATGGACTGCATGGTGCGGATGTTGGCACGCTGCGCCTGGCGGACCTCGTCGGCCCAGTCCTCACGCAGCGCACCGACCTCGCTCAGCAACGCCGGGCGGTGACCGTCGTCCAACAGGCTCTGGAGAAACCGTCTGATCTGGCTGAGGCCGTCCACGTTCGCCTCGCTCGCGCGGGCGAGCTGAGAACGCCGCACCTGGCAGCTTCGCATGTACACCCGGTACGCCAGCTCTTCCTTGCTGTGCACGTAGTGATACACGGTGGTCGCGTTCATGCCGGTGGCGGCGGCGACCTCTTCCATGCGGGTGGCGAGGAAGCCGCGGCGATTGAAAAGCCGCGTGGCGGCGACCACGATCTCGTCGAGACGGACCGCGCGCTTTTCCGCAACGCGGGGGCTCGGGTGGTCCACCCGGGACTGTGCCATGGGCCTTCGCTCTTGGAGGGGAGGCGTCATTATACTTGCTTGGACGGCGTCGGGTCTTTCCCCGCCCGGCAAGCGTGCTGGCTCGCCGGGCCCGCTCGTGCCATCAGCTGCCGCCGTCGATCCGCTCCAGCACCTTCGACGGATGGCCGAGCTTGGCGACAGTCAGCGAGCGGAGCTGTTGGGCGCTCACCCGCCCTTGCATCAGCTCGGCTACCACGGCATCGAGGCTCTGCCCCGCCGCGGCGAGCTCGACGTCCAGATCGTGGAACAGCAATACCGCCCGGGCCGTGTCGGGGCCTGTGGAGGGATCGCTCAGCTTGCCGTGCTCCCGGTCGGCCCAGTTCTCGAGCCAGGTCAGGGCATGCTCGAAACGGCGGTGGCGGATGCCGCCGGTGCGCTCGAGGATCACCAGGCTGTAATACTCGGCCAGACCCTCGACGATCCAGTCCGCGCCCCGCTCCGGTGGCTCCACGGCGGAGACGTGCATGAGCTCGTGGAGCGGTGTGCTGGTGGCATTGCCGCTCACCAGCGGCCGGTCCGGATGCAGGTAAAGCGATCCCGGCCCCGACAACCCGCCGCGCCACATGCCCTTGCCCCCGCCCACCACCAGCAGGCGATTGGGAAACGATGGCGCCACCTTCACCAGCTCCGGCAGGGTCCAGCGCAGGAATACCAGCAGGTCCATGCTGCGGAACCCCTGGTTGCGCGGTGCGGCAATGGCAACGCGGTGGTGAGCGATGTAGGTGCGACGGACACCGAGATCACCGGCGGCGAACCACCCCAACGGCCGATCGAAGCGGCGGCCGGGCGTCTCGATCGCGACGCCCTCTGAGTCCACGGGCCCGTAGCGGGTCTCGAACCGCCAGCCTTCCGGACCTGTCAGATACAGCCGAGCCCTGGCGTAGGCGCTCGCCTTGCTGCGGGCGCGCACTGGCGGGAACAGATCGTCCAGCCGCGCCACCGCCCAATCACCGGTCATCTCGGCGTCCGGCGCCCCATTTCGCAGGTGATCCACCTGCGTCCGATAGGTCAAGGTGCCGCCCGTGGGCGGCACCTCCCAGATCACCCGGTCGCCGTGGCGGTGAACGGCGCCTGCCCCCTGGAAGTCGCTGTACCGGGGCGCCGGAGCATCGAAATCCAGCTGGATCAGCCGGTGCAGAGGCTGCGTGACCTGCAGTCGCACTTCCACCCAGCCGCGGTCCGGCACGAACCGGGCGTGGTAGGCGAGATCATACGGATGGGTCGGCTCCGCAGCCTGGACCAGCGCGAACGGATACAGGCACAGCAGCGTGACGAGCAGACGAATCGGCGACACGGGCACTTCCGGCAGGGGTCAGTGCCACATTTTAGGGTAATACGCCGCCGTCGGCTGCTTCCGGATACACTTGCCGGATCGCGGATGGGAGGTGGTCATGACGGAGGCCTATACGCTCGATGCGTACCAGCGGTTCGAGTTCAGCCACGGCCCCTGGCAGCGCACCGTGTACCGGCGGGGCAGCGGTCCGGCCGTCATCGTGATCCACGAGATGCCCGGATTGCACCCGCTGGTGGTGAGGTTCGCCGATCGGGTCGCCGCGGCGGGCATGACCGTGTATCTGCCGAGCCTGTTCGGAGTGCCCGGCAAGCCGGCCAGCGTGGCTTACGGCGTCGGTGAGATGCTCAAAGGCATCTGCATACGTCGCGAGTTCTCCGTGTGGGCCGGCGATCGCTCCAGCCCGATCGTCGATTGGCTCCGCGCGCTGGCCCGGCAGGCTCACGGAGCCTGCGGCGGCGTCGGCGTGGGCGCGGTGGGCATGTGCTTCACCGGTGGTTTCGCCCTGGCGATGATGGCCGAACCGTCGGTCGTGGCTCCGGTCCTGTCCCAGCCGTCGCTGCCACTGTGCTTCGGTCCGGGGCGGGCGAAACGGGCCGCCGCCATCGACGCCTCACCCGAGGAGGTGACCTGTGCGCGGCGCAGGCTGGACGAGGAGGGACGGACGATGCTCGGTCTCCGATTCCGCGGCGACGGCTTCGTGCCGGACGCCCGGTTCGAGTATCTGAAGCGCGCCCTCGGGCCGCGGTTCGAGGCCATCGAGCTCAATCCCGAGGATGCCGCGCCGGACACCGGGATGGCCCCGCACTCGGTGCTCACCGTTCACCTCGACGACGCGGATCCGCAAGGCCCCACTCGACTCGCGGAGCGGCGCGTCATCGAGTTCTTCCGGCGGTCCCTCGAACAGGACTGATCAGAGGGCGAGGCTCGTCGCCAAGGCGGCGCTCAGCAGCAGCGTGGCGGAACCGAGGATGGTGAGCGCACGCCGGTACCAGCGCTGCTGGGCGATGCGCCGGGTGTCGATCTGACGAAGCAGTTGCACGATCCGGTTGTAGGTGTTGGTGCGGACCTGCGCGCGCAGATGACGGTCGGCGATGTCGGCGGTGGCATCCCGGGCCAGGACCTTGGCCAGGGTCTTGATGGTGTTTTCCGAATCCACCGCCACGGGGTGTCGTGACGGCAAAGCGGATAGCGGCGTGGCGTGAAGGCTGGCGGCGCGCTCGGTCACCGGCTCGTCCTCCGGGCGGTGGGTGGAGTCCTCCATGCGAGCCGTCCGCTTGCCCGGCCGTCACAGGCTACCAGCAGCCGAGCGCTGCCGGGCGCCGGGACGCTCGTTCTGAGAGTTGGTTCACGCCCGGGCCGCCCGGCAAGCCAGCCCGCACCGCTCGCCCGGCATTCAGCTCGCCGTGGACTGTGCGCTGGCGGGCAAGGTCACCGACATCAGCAGCGGCGCGGTGCCGAGGACAACGGCGCCGCCCATCAGCTCGATCAGGCGGATGCCGTTGATCACATCCAGATCGTCCTGACCTGACATCGCAGGTTCCGTGGCGGGAGCGGCGCGGTCCGGGACTGTGCCGCCGTTCTCCAGCGCCACCCGCACGGTCACCCGGTTTTGATCGTCCACCCAGGTGTGCAGACCGATGAGCTGTCGGGTGCCCGGGTCCGGGTCCGGCAGATGGGCGGTCAGATGGCGTGCCAGGCCGGCGAAGGCCACGTCCAGGTAGGCCGGGTCGGCGATTGCCAGAGGCGCCGGCTCGGCATCGGCGGTGCTGACGGTGAACGGCTTTTCGGCGACGGCGGCCCGAAGGCGGTCCCGGGCCGTGGCGGTCAGGTCCACGGGCAAGGCCTCCAGGGTCATCAGGTTCCTTCCCACGGCGGAGTACAGCCGCAACGCATCGGCCAGCCGAAGCAGCTCTTCGGCAGCCTTCGTGCCGAGCGCCAGGTACCGGCGCTCGCTTTCGCTGAGACGTTCCGTGTCTTCGAGCAGCTCGAACACGCCCATGATCACGGACAGCGGCGAGCGCATGTCGTGATTGGCTCGGGTCAGCACCGCCAGCTCTTCCGGGTGCCCGTGTCGAACCGCGCTCATGAGCGTTCCCCGGTGCAGGGATCGTCGAGCGTTCCCATGGTTCTCGCGCTGTAGCGTCCTTTCGGAGCCAGATTGTACATCGCCGGCTGGAGCCTCGTCCTCAGAGCTTCGGCCATGGGCTGGAACGACTTCCGGGTCTCGATTCAGCATAAAGAAAGGACCGGAAGATACTTTGCGGGTCGGTGCACACTACCGGTGCGGCGCGGCGGGAGGCGGGCGCGGAGCTACTTCGAGGTCGACTTCGGCCGGGCGTATGGAAACAATGGTGCCGAGGAGAGGACTTGAACCTCCACGGGGTTTCCCCCACTAGCACCTGAAGCTAGCGTGTCTACCAATTTCACCACCTCGGCATGCGGTGGGGCGCGAAATTTACTGATAGCAGTGAGCATTGTCAATTATGGCCACCCGCAAAGGACGGCGTCCCGAACGCGACAAACGCACCACAGCCGACGGGCGTGGCGGCGGCAATCCACGACGCGCGCGGGTGAGTGCCAGCGACCTGCTGGAGCTCCTCGCCCGCGAGCAGGCGCCGGTGGGCTGGCGGGAGCTGATCACCTTGACTCACAGCGACGACCCGGTCGCGCGTAAGGCCCTCCGGCTGCTGGTCAAGGGCATGCTGAGAAGTGGCGAACTGGTGCAGGACCATCAGGGGCACTACCGCGTGGCGACCGGCGACGGCGAGGTCGGCGTGCTGGAGGGTCGCGGGCGGAATCTCACCTTCGGCGGCGCACCGGTCGAGCGCACCCGGCGCTTTCGCCTGCGTCCCGGCGACCGGGTCGAAGCGACGGTGGTGGAAGGCCAGGCGCGGGTGCTCGGCGTGGTGGAGCATTCCGCGCAGCCGGTGATCGGCGAGCTGCGCTACCACGGCCGCTATCCCCACGTGGAGTCCGTCTCCCCCGAGTACCGTGGCCGCGTGGATCTGGAGGAGCCACCCGGCATCGGCGCCGACGGCAGCATCGTCGCCGTGCAGATCACCGGTGATGACCGCCGGGGCCTGGTGGGCGTCGTCACGGCCGTGGTGTCGGAGGGCAGCGGTGCGGCTCATGCCGCCGAAACCCTGCTCGCCGCCCACGGCGTGCCGAGGGAGTGGCCGCGGCCGGCATTGGCCGCAGCGGAGCGCCTGCCCGGCCAGGTGCACCCGGGGCGTCACCACGACCGGGTCTCGCTGATGGACGTGCCGCTCGTGACCATCGACGGCGAGAACGCCCGCGACTTCGACGATGCCGTCTATGCGGAGCCCGTGCGGGGCGGATGGCGGCTGGTCGTCGCTATCGCCGACGTGGCCCATTACGTCAAGCCGGGCAGTGCCCTCGACGGCTGCGCGTGGGAGCGCGGCAACTCTGTGTATCTGCCGGACCGGGTGATCCCCATGTTGCCGGAAGAGCTCTCCAACGGCCTGTGTTCGCTGCGCCCGCACGAGCCGCGGCTCGCTCTGGTGTGCGACATGCGGGTCACCGGCAAGGGCAACGTCACCCGCTTCGAGTTCTACGAGGCGGTGATCCGTTCCTGGCAGCGGCTCACCTACAGCCGCGTGCAGGAGTTCCTCGATGCCGGGGTGCTGGACGTGGAGGCCGAGGTGCAGACGTCCCTGCGCCATCTCGAGGCCGTCTACCACGCTTTGCGGGTGGCCCGGGAACAGCGAGGGGCCCTGGACTTCGATACCCACGAGGCGGTGCTCGAGCTGGCCGACGGCCAGGTGACCGCCATCCATCCGGTGTCCCGGCTGGACGCCCACCGGCTCATCGAAGAGGCCATGATCGCCGCCAACGTCTGTGCTGCGCGCTATCTCGAGAGCCAGCAGCGGCCGGCCCTGTACCGGGTGCACGAGCCGCCCGATGCGGAGAAGACTGAACAGCTTCGTCAGGCGCTGGCGTTCGCCGGCGTGCGCCTGGCTCGGGGAGCCATCACCCCTAAGCTCGTTCACGACGCGCTGGCGCGGCTCGGTGACCGGTCGGACCGGTGGATTTTCGAGATGCTCGCGCTGCGGTCCATGACCCAGGCGGTGTACCGTCCGGACAACCTGGGTCACTATGGGCTCGCGCTCACCCGCTACATGCACTTCACCTCGCCCATCCGCCGCTACGCCGACCTGGTCGTGCACCGGGCCATCAAGGCCACCCTCGGCGCCGGCGATGCCGCGATGAGCGAGGACTGGCTGACCGCCACCGGGCAGCACATCTCCATGACGGAGCGCCGTGCTGAGGAGGTCTCCTGGGGCGTCGACGGCTGGCTGAAGTGTGAGTACATCGCCGGCCGGGTCGGTGAGACCTTTCACGGGGTCGTCATGAGCGTCACCGACTTCGGGCTGTTCGTCGAGCTCTCCGGCTTTTACGTGCAGGGGCTGGTGCACATCTCGAATCTCGGCCAGGACTATTTTCGCTTCCATAGCGCCAGCATGACCCTGGTGGGCGACCGCTCCGGCCGCCGCTTCGGCCTCGGCGATGAGCTCGAGGTGCGACTGGTGGAGGTTCAGCCGGCGGCCGGCAAGGTGGACCTGGAACTGCTCGGCAAGACCGGTGAAGCCGGCAGCGGCAATGGCCGCGGCGAAGGCGGCCGGAGGCCGCGCCGGCGACGCCGCGACGAGGGCCGGTGAGCCAGGTTTACGGCCTGCACGCCGTGTCCGCGCTGGTCGAGGCGGACCCTGGCCGGGTCCGGCTGATCCACGTGCAGCGCGGCCGCCGCGATCGCCGCATCACGGCCCTGGTGGACGCCGCCCGCGCGCGGGGCATCCGGGTGGAGGCCGCGGAGCGAAGCTGGCTGGACCGGCGTTGTCCGGGAAGCCACCAGGGCGTCGTCGCCGACTGTCACGAGCTGACGCCGCTCGGCGAGAAGGAGTTCGCGGCCCGCTTCGATGCGCTGCCGACGCCGCGCCTGCTGCTGGTTCTCGACGGTGTCACCGACCCGCGCAATCTGGGCGCCTGCCTGCGCAGCGCCAACGCCGCGGGCGTGCAGTCGGTGCTGCTGCCCCGGCGGCGCAGCGCGCCGCTCTCCGAGGTGGCGCTGAAAACCGCCGCCGGCGGGGCGGAAGGATTGATGATCGTCGAGGTGGCGAACGTGGCGCGGCGGCTGGAGTGGTTGAAGGAGCGTGGCGTGTGGGTGGTCGGCGCCGCCGGCGACGGGCGCGCCTTGTGGAGCGATGCCCACCTGACCGGCGACTGCGCCGTGGTGGTGGGGGGCGAAGGGGAAGGCATGCGGGCGCTCACGGCCAAGCTCTGCGATCAGCTGGTGCGTATTCCCATGCAGGGCACGGTCTCGAGCCTCAACGTTTCGGTGGCGGCGGGCGTGCTGCTGTTCGAGGCGGTCCGGCAGAGGATGCCGCCGCCGTCGACGTAGCGATGCTGGTGCTTGCAAGCCTCGCGCCGCCCCCCTAAAATCCGCGTCCCTTACATGACCCCCTTGCCTCACGCCCGTCGTTCAAGCGGCGCCATGCCCGCGGGCGGAGGCGGCTACACCGGAAGGAGGTGCTGTCCATGCGACATTACGAGGTCGTCTTTCTCGTGCACCCTGATCAGAGCGATCAGGTGCCGGGGATGATCGAGCGTTACGAGCAGCTCATCGAGCGCGGCAACGGCCGTGTCCACCGCAAGGAGGACTGGGGCCGCCGGCAGCTTTCGTTTCCCATCGCCAAGATTCACAAAGCCCACTACGTGATGATGAACATCGAGGTGGACGGCGGGACCCTGGAGGAACTCGAAAGCGCGTTCCGTTTCAACGACGCGGTGATCAGAAACCTGGTCGTCAAGCGCAATACGGCGCCCGAAGGACACTCCAGGATCTACGAGGACGAGCTCCGGGAGCAGGAAAAAGACCGCGAGCGCGAGCAGCGCCGCGAGGCCGAGCAGCAGCGGGAGCCACGCCGTGCCGACGGTGAACGTCCCGAGCGCCGTCCCGAACGGGCGCGCGCGGAGCAGGAGGAAGAGTAATGAGCAGGCGTTTCGGCCGGAAGAAATTCGCCCGCCTGGACGTTCCGGGCGCGGAGATCGACTACAAGAACCTGGATCTGCTCAAGCAGTACATCGGCGAGACCGGCAAGATCGTGCCGAGCCGCATCACCGGCACCACCGCGCGACAGCAGCGGCGGTTGGCCCAGGAGGTGAAGCGAGCTCGCTATCTCGCCCTGCTGCCGTACACCGACGCCCACCGCTGAGGCCCGGAGGTAAGCCATGAACGTGATTCTGCTGGAACGCATCGGCAACCTCGGCGATCTCGGCGAAGAGGTGGCAGTGCGGCCGGGCTTTGCCCGTAACTTCCTGATCCCTCAGGGCAAGGCCGTTCGCGCCAGCGCGGAGAACCGCGCCGTCTTCGAGGGCCGCCGTGCCGAGCTCGAGCGCATGGCCGACGAGCGCCTTGGCGAGGCCCGCGAGCGTGCGGCGAAGCTCGAAGGGATGAGCGTGACCATCGTTGTCAGGGCCGGCGAAGAGGGCAAGCTCTACGGCTCCGTGGGCACCGGCGATATCGCGGACGCCATCACCGCCAAAGGCGTGGAAGTGGAGAAGAGCGAGGTGCGGCTGCCGGAAGGGACGATTCGCGCCGTGGGCGAGTACGAGATCGACCTGCAGTTCCACTCCGACGTGCTCGTCGCCATTCAGCTCGCCGTCGTCCCCGAGTAGGTCCCGTCCGTCTGCCGGTGGGTTCGACCTCCGCATGCCGGAGGCCGCCCCCGGGGCGCCGAGTGCGCAGAGCGGAAAACGATCCACACGTTACTCACAGAACCGTCCCCCGGCGGTGGCCGCGGCGGTGCTGGTCGATCCGCTGCAAGCCAATGTTCCGATTGCGATTTCGCGGCGGCGGCAATTGACGCTTGATTTGCCTCGCCGGCGATCTCAGGCTTCTCCGAAATCACCGCCCACGCTTTCCCATGTCAGATCAGTTCTTCGAGCCGGATGACGGGCCCGATCTCGTCCCGGACGATGCGCTCACCGTCCCCGAGGTGCGCGCCAGGACCTCGGGCGCCTACGGCTCTCCCAAGGCGCCGCCCCACTCCCTCGACGCCGAGCAGTCGGTGCTCGGCGGGCTGATGCTCAACAACGACGCCTGGTTCGACGTCGCCGAGAAGCTCGGCGCCGCAGATTTCTACCGGCCGTCGCATCAGATCATCTACGAGGCCATGACGGACCTGTCCGAGGACGACCAGCCGGTGGACGCGGTCACCGTATCCGAGCGCCTGGTGTCCAAGGGGTTGATCGACAAGTGCGGTGGTCTCGCGTACCTGGCGGAGCTGGTGGCGAGCACGCCGGGTGCCAGCAACGTCATGGCCTACGCCGGCATCGTCCGGGAGTTGTCCACCCTGCGCGCGCTGATCGGTGCCGGCCAGCGGATCGCCGACGCCGCGTTCACCCCCGAGGGCCGGCGCAGCGACGAGCTGGTGGACATGGCCGAGCAGGAGGTGTTCCGCATTGCCGAAGGCCGGCTCAAGGACGGCGGACCGCAGAAGGTGCCGGGGTTGCTGTCGGCGGCGGTCAGCCGCGTGGAAGCGCTGTTCAAGAACCGCAACCACATCACCGGCGTCCCTACCGGGTTCGACGACCTGGACCACAAGACCGCGGGCCTTCAGCCGTCCGACCTGGTGATCGTCGCCGGGCGCCCGTCAATGGGCAAGACGTCCTTCGCGCTGAACCTGGTCGAGCACGCGATCATGGCCGGTGACGGCGCGGTGCTGGTGTTCAGCCTGGAGATGCCGGCGGAGCAGCTCGTGATGCGGATGTTGTCGTCCCTCGGCCGCATCGACCAGACGCGCCTGCGCACCGGCGACCTGCACGAGGACGACTGGCCCCGCTTCACCGGCGCCGTCAGCCAGCTCAGGGACAAGAGCCTGTACATCGACGACACCCCGGCCATCAGCCCCAACGAGCTGCGCAACCGCGCCCGTCGGGTGGCTCGGGAGTCAGGCAATCTCGGGCTGATCGTCGTCGACTACCTGCAGCTCATGCGCGGCTCCGGCAACCCGGAGAACCGCACCAACGAGATCTCGGAGATCTCCCGTTCGCTCAAGGCCATCGCCAAGGAGATGCGTTGTCCGTTGGTGGCACTGTCACAGCTCAACCGGGGCCTCGAGCAGCGCACGGACAAGCGCCCGTTGATGGCGGACCTGCGCGAAAGCGGCGCGATCGAACAGGATGCAGACGTCATCCTGTTCGTCTATCGCGACGAGGTCTATCACCCCGAATCTCCTGAAAAGGGCACCGCCGAGATCATCATCGGCAAGCAGCGCAACGGCCCTATCGGCAAGATCCGCCTGGCGTTCATCGGCAACCTCACCAAGTTCGAGAACCTGGCGCCCGACCGCTACGACCATATGGCGCCGTTCGAGTAGCCCCGGTGGCGAAGAATCGGACGAAGACCGCCTACGTCTGCACCGATTGCGGCGCCGAGCACATGAAGTGGCAGGGGCAGTGCTCGGCCTGCAATGCGTGGAACTCGCTGTCATCGGTGACGGTCGGGACGGTGAAAGGGCCGGGGCTCGGGTTCGCCGGCACCGCGAGCCAGGTGAAACGCCTGGCTGAGGTGGAGCCGGAGGAGACGGCTCGTCTGGCCACGGGCTTCGGCGAGCTCGACCGGGTGCTCGGGGGCGGTCTCGTGGCCGGCTCCGTGGTGCTGATCGGTGGCGATCCGGGCGCCGGCAAGAGCACGCTGCTGCTCCAGGTGTGCACGAAGCTCGCGGAGTCCGCCGAGGTGCTCTACGTCAGCGGCGAGGAGTCGCTTCAGCAACTGGCGCTGCGGGCGCGGCGGCTCGGCCTGCCGGCCGAGCGATTGTCGGTCGCGTCGGAGACCCGCGGCGAGCACATTGCCCGGCTCATCGACGATCTCGCGCCGCAGGTGGCGGTGATGGACTCGATCCAGGTCATGCAGCTCGAAGCCGTGGATTCCACCCCCGGCAGCGTCTCCCAGGTGCGCGAGACCGCCGCGTTCTTTACCCGCCTGGCCAAGCAGACGGGGACTGTGGTGGTGCTGGTGGGGCACGTCACCAAGGAAGGGAGTCTTGCGGGGCCCAAGGTGCTCGAGCACATGATCGATTGCTTCATGATGCTCGACAGTCCCGCCGGCAGCCGCTACCGGACCCTGCGCGGGGTAAAGAACCGCTTCGGCGAGGTGAACGAGCTGGGCGTGTTCGCCATGACCGAACAGGGCATGAAGGAGGTCGCAAATCCCTCGGCCATCTTCCTCTCCCGTGGCGAGCTGGATTCCCCCGGCAGTGTGGTCACCGTCACCTGGGAAGGGACCCGGCCCCTGCTGGTGGAACTGCAGGCCCTGGTGGACAAGGTGCAGGGCGGCTATCCGAAGCGGGTGGCGGTGGGCCTGGAAGCCCAGCGTCTGGCCATGCACCTGGCGGTGCTGCACCGGCACTGCGGGATCACTCTGGCCGATCAGGACGTGTTCGCGAACGTGGTGGGGGGTGTGCGCATCGTCGAGACCGGCGCCGATCTGGCGGCGCTGCTCGCGGTGTTGTCGTCGTTCAGGAACAAAACCCTGCCGCGGGACCTGGTGGCGTTCGGCGAGCTCGGTCTGACCGGGGAGGTCCGGCCCGTCTCCAATGGTCAGCAACGGTTGGCCGAAGCCCGCAAGCACGGCTTCCGCCGCGCCATCGTCCCCTACGCCAATCGGCCGAAGGACGCGGTCTCCGGGATGGCCGTGCATGGGGTCAAGAGCCTGGCCGGGGCGCTCGAGGTGTTGAACACCTTCTGAGCCTTGAGGGCAACCGCTGGCACGCCGCTTGCTGCGCTTGCCAATCGTTCCGCGACGACGCTCAGGCGGTTGCGCCGCCGGTCGCCGCAGTAGCCGTCGGCCCGACGCGATTCGCGTCTGGCCGCGGTTGTCGGCCGGCGGCGTTCTCTCCCCGCGGGCGTCAGCGCGCGAGCCTCCGCGCGCAGGACGACGGGCTAACGGGCCTGTGGTGAGCGGCCGAAGGTCTGCCGTACGCTATCGGCGAACTGCAGCACGCGCTCTCTCACCGAGCGCTTGACCTTCACGTGGAGGCCGCCGAGCAGGACCAGCCCGTCGATCACGATGCGTGGCGCGCCCGGGTCCTGCCGTGCGCTGGCTCGGTTGTGCACACCGCCCAGAATGTTGGCCGCCCGCAGGGTTACGGCGACTCCTTCCGGCACCAGGATCTCGACGCCGCCGAGCAGACACACGACGCGGACGCGGACGGTCGCGGTGGAGAACCGGGCGGCGCTGAAGTCGAGCTTCGCGCCGCCGAGCACGTCGACCACCCGGATCTGCCCGGCAGCGGTCCATTCGCCGCTGCGCTCGCTGCCGCCGAGAACGTTGACCAGGTAGTCCACTTCCCGTGCCGGTTCCGCCGGATCCGGCGAGAAGCCGAGCTGCTCGCGTTTCAGAGCGACGTAGCCGGCGTCCACCTCGGTCTGGAGGTCGGCGGTGAGGACCGCCAGCCCCGCGTGGTCGCCTGCATCGTACGCCTGATCCAGGCGGCGCTGAAATGCCTCCAGCGACAGGTGGCCGTGGCCGTAGTTCATCACGAGTTGGTCGATGGTATCCTCGCGCAGGGCGTCGAGGGGGCGGTCTTCCGGGGTCACTGGCATGAGCGGTTCACCCTGCTGACGGCCACGTGTGCACGCGATGTCGCGCGGTCTGCCCGCCCATGGCCCGACGGACGGACACAGCATACGCAGCGCTGCCAGGAGGAACAACAATGAGCGGGACCCGGACGGCGGCATCGATATTGGCGGCAGCGGCTCTGCTGGCCGGTCAGACGCCGGCGACGGCCGCATCGGAGACCGCGCTGCTCGGCTTCGACGACGAGGGCAGCGTTCGCGAGCTGGCGCTGGAGAACGACTTCCGCGCCGGCCTCAGCAGCGACGACCAGGCGGCGTGGAGCCGCCGGCTCACCGCCCGCGCGCACCATGCCGGCAGCGAGTACGACGCCGCCAATGCCCAATTCCTGGCGAAGCTTCTCGAAGGCTGGGGCTATCAGGTGACGATGGAATCCTACGACGTGCTGATGCCCTATCCGGACGTGCGGGAAGTGGAGCTGACCGCGCCGTCCCACTACAGCGCGAGCTTGAGCGAGGCCCCGGTGAAGGGCGATCCGGGAACCCAGGGTGACGGCGTGCTGGCGCCGTACAATGCCTTCTCCGCCGACGGCCGGGTGGAGGGGGAGCTGGTGTACGTCAACTACGGCGCCCCCGAGGACTACGAGCGGCTGGCGCGCTACGGCATCGACGTCACCGGCAAGATCGTCATCGCCCGCTACGGCAAGACCTGGCGGGGCATCAAGCCGAAGCTCGCCGCCGAGAAAGGCGCCATCGGCGCACTCATCTATTCCGATCCGTCGGACGACGGCTACGCTCAGGGCGACGTCTACCCCGACGGGCCGTTCAAACCCGCGAGCGGCGTGCAGCGGGGCAGCGTCATGGACATGCCGCTGTTCCCGGGTGACGTGCTCACGCCCGGACGAGCGGCGGTCAAAGGTGCCCGCCGTCTATCCCGGGAGAAGGCGCCCACCATCACTCAGATTCCGGTTCTGCCCATCTCCTGGCAGGACGCACGCCCTCTGCTGGAGGCGTTGGGCGGCGAGGTCGTCCCGCCCGAGTGGCGCGGTGCGTTGCCCATCACCTACCACCTCGGGCCGGGTCCGGCGCAGGTGCGCCTGGCGGTGAAGTCCGACTGGCAGCGCATCGAGATCCGCAACGTCATCGCCCGCTGGCCGGGTAGCGCGATGCCCGATGAATGGGTGCTGCGAGGCAACCACGAGGACGCGTGGAATCACGGTGCCTCGGACCCGGTATCGGGTCTGGTGGCGCTGCTGTCGGAGGCCCGGAGCCTGGCGGCCCTGGCCCGGGCCGGACGGCCGCCGGCGCGGACGGTGATCTACGGGATCTGGGACGCGGAAGAGCCTGGCCTCATCGGTTCCACCGAATGGGTCGAGCAGCACGCGAAGCAGTTGGACGAGCACGCGGTGGCGTACCTGAACAGCGACGGCAACGGCCGCGGCTTCATGGGCATTGGTGCGAGCCACACCCTGGAGCCCTTCTTCAACGAGGTCGCCGGTGACGTCGTCGATCCCGAGACCGAGGCATCGCTGACGGAGCGGGCCCGCGCCTATCTCGAGATCGAGGGCGACGACCGCGCTCGGCAGGAGGCGGAAAGCCGCAAAGACCTGCGTCTGTCGCCGCTCGGCTCGGGCTCGGACTACACGCCGTTCCTCCAGCACCTGGGCATCGCCTCGGCGAACCTCGGCTTCGGCGGAGAGAGCGAGCACGGGAGCTATCACACCCTCTACGACACCTATGCCCACTTCACCCGCTTCCGCGATCCAGGCTTCCGCTACGGTGTGGCTCTGTCGGATCTGGCCGGCCGCGCTACCCTGCGGCTGGCCAACGCGCCGGTGCTGCCGTTCCGCTTCGCCGGGCTTGCGGACAACCTGAAACTGTACGCGGGCGAGGTGGAAAAGCTCGCGGACGACGCCCGCGCCGAGGCCGATCGGCGCCGCAAGCTGCTGGACGGCGAACAGCTACGCGCTGCGGCTCGATCCGACGCGGAGCCTGGGGCCGCCGCCGCCGCTGCCCGAGGTCCCGTACTTCAACTTTGCGCCGCTGAAGAACGCCCTGGCGCGCGTCGACGCTCTGGCGCGGAGGGTCGACCGGGCGCTGGACGAAGGCATCGGCACGGCGGATCCGGCGGAGATCGATCGGCTGCTCTATCGCAGCGAGCGGGCGCTCACCAGCGACCAGGGGCTGCCCGGACGTGAGTGGTATCGTCATCAGATCTACGCTCCGGGGTTCTACACGGGCTATGGAGTCAAGACCCTGCCGCGGATTCGCGAAGCCATCGAGGCGAAGCAGTACGATCAAGTGAACGCGCAGATCGCCGCCACCGCCGGAACCCTCGACCGTTTTGCCGACTATCTGGCGCATCTGGAACAGGTGCTGGGGGAGCCGGGACGCTGCGCCGTAGCGGGTAGGCTCAGGCGCTGTCGGCGATTCTCGGCATCTCGGCCAGCAGCTCGAGCACCGTATCCGGCGCCACCGGCTTCACCAGGTGCCGGTCGAACCCGGCCTCCTCAGTGCTGCGCCGATCGGCCTGCTGTCCCCATCCGGTGAGGGCAGCCACCGTGATGTTCCGGCCCCATGGCTGGCGGCGGATCCACCGGCAGACCTCGATGCCGTCCATTTTCGGCAACCCGAGATCCAACAGCACGATGTCCGGGCGGAACGATTCCGCCTGCTTGATGCCTTCCTCGCCGTCGTGGGCGACCCGCGTCTCGTGCCCGGAGATGGAGAGCAAGGCCGAAAGGGTCGCGGCCGTGTCGGCATTGTCCTCCACCACGAGAACGCGTCGGGACGGGCCCGCCGGGCGGGCCGTGGGAGGCGGCTCGGCGGTGACGGCCGCGACGCGGCTGGGGCAGGTGCACCAGGAATTCGCTGCCCTTGCCGAGCCCTTCGCTCTTCGCCTCCAACGCTGCCGCCGTGCAGCTCGACCAGGCGTTTCACCAGGGTCAGGCCGATGCCGAGCCCACCGTGGCTGCCACCGCGCTCCTCCACCTGGGTGAACATGTCGAACACGCTGGTGAGCTTGTCGGGCGGGATGCCGACGCCGGTGTCGCTCACCCGGAGCAGCACCTCCTCTGGCTTTCGCTCCACGGTTACCCGGACCGTGCCGCCGCGGGGCGTGTAGCGGACGGCGTTGGAGAGCAGGTTGCTGATCACCTGGGCCAGCCGCACCGGGTCCGCGAGCATCGGCACGGGCTGCGGCGCGACGTTCACCTCGAGGGTCAGATCGTGCTCGTCGAAGAGGCTTCGATGCGCTGGCGACGGTCTGCTCCACCAGCGCGTTCAGCTCGGTCGGCGTGCGGCGCAGCTCCAGCCGGTCGCGGGTAATCCGACTGACGTCGAGCAGATCGTCCACCAGCCGGACCAGATGGGAGAGCTGGCGGTCGATGATCGACCGGGCCTGGGCGAGCACGTTCGGATCGTCGCCGGCCAGGTTCAGGATCTCCAGTGCGTTCCTGATCGGCGCCAGGGGATTGCGCAGCTCGTGGGCCAGGGTGGCGAGGAACTCGTCCTTGCGGCGGTCGGCCGCCACCAGCTCCTGTTCCAGCTCGAGCCGATCGGTGACGTCGGTATTGGTGCCGAACCAGCGCACCACCCGGCCGGACCCGTCGCGGATGGGCACGGCGCGGGACAGAAACCAGCGGTAGCCGCCGTCTTTGCCGCGTAGCGGGAACGTGTCCTCCCACGGCGTTCCGGACGCCACCGCCGCTTCGATGCCGGCGCTTACCCGCTCCAGGTGATCCGGGAGCAGAAAAGCCTTCCAGCCGTTGCCCCGCATGTCCGCGAACGTGCCGCCGGTGTAGTCGTACCAGCGCCGGTTGTACCAGGTGGCGTAACCCAGCTCGTCGCAGGTCCAGGCGAACTGATCGATGTTGTTGGCGAGCTCGCGGAAGCGTTCCTCGCTCGCGCGCAGTGCCGCCTCCGCACGCTTGTGCTGGCTTATGTCCCTGGCGACCTTCGCGGCTCCCACGACGGTGCCCGTCTCGTCGACGATCGGCGAGACAGACAACGAGATGTCTACGCGGCGGCCGTGGCGGGTCAGCCGCACGGTCTCGAAGTTCTCGATCCGCTCGCCGTTGCCCAGGCGTTCCAGGATCGACTGCTCTTCGGCGCGCAGCTCCTGCGGCACGATCAGGGTCACGGGCTGGCCGATGGCTTGCGCAGCGCTGTAGCCGAACAGCCGCTCCGCACCGGGATTCCAGGAGCGGATGATGCCGTCGAGGGACTTGCTGATGATAGCGTCGTCCGATGCTTCGACGATGGCGGCCAGCGCAGACCGGGCTTCCTTCACCTGACGGCGCCCTGCGGCGTCGAGACCGCGAATGTAGGCCTCACGGGTGTGCGAGCGCCGGAGGGCCTCGCCGAAGCCGATGATGATCACGCAGGAGATCGCGTAGGCGGCGAGCTCGGCGCCGGTACCTAGATCGTACGTCCCCGATCGATTCGGAAAGCCGGCGAACAGAAGATCACAGGCCAGGTAACCGGCCACGGCCATGGTCACTGCGGCGGCCGTACCCGCCAGCCAGGCCACGGCGGCCACCGCCGCCGGCAGCACGACCAGCGCGACCCCGTCGCCCAGCCACGACTGGAGCCCCCACGCCGCCGCCAGTGCGATCAGCGCGGCAGTGAAGGCTGCGAAACGATCACGAAGGCCGGACCTCGGTCCAACTGGCATGATCAACCCCATCCACGTTCGGCACCCATTGTAGTAGAGACAGAGGGCGGAGCGTTACGTAGAGGTACCCGCCCGTTCTAACTCGCAGGCACACGCGTACTATACGAGCTACGTGGCGAGGTGAGGAGGCGATAGCGATGACGGCCCGGACTACGACGAGCGATGGCTTCTACAATCGCGCCCCCTTTCGGCTCGACGACGCGGAGCGGCTCGGCGAAATCGTCGACCGCACCGTGTTCGGCACGCTGCTGAGCAACGCCGATCCGGTGCCCGCGGTGAGCCACCTGCCGTTTCTGCTCGACCGGCAGCGGAGTGGCGCGGATGTCCTGAGGGCCCATCTGGCGCGGGCCAACGACCACTGGCGGCACCTCGACGATCAGCCTGCGCTGGTAATGTTTCACGGGCCCGACCACTACGTCACGCCGAGCTGGTACGCCACTAAAGCCGAGAGCGGCGAAGTGGTGCCTACCTGGAACTACGTGGTGGTGCACGTGCGGGGCCGCGTTCACGTCCATCACGATCGCGACCGGCTGCGCGCGCTCGTGACGTCGCTGACCGAGCGCATGGAGTCCGGGCGGGAACGGCCGTGGCAGGTGGACGATGCGCCCGAGGCGTTCGTCGAGCGGATGCTCGGCGGCATCGTCGGCATTGACCTTACCATCGATCAGATGGTGGGCAAGCTGAAGCTCGGACAGAATCGTCCGCAGAGGGATCGCGCCGCGCTGACAGCCGGTCTCCGCCGCGAGCGTCCGGAGCTGTGGGCGGCTCTGGAGACGCTGGGGAGGTTGCCCGATCGCTGATCTCGATGGCGGATGGCTCGCCGGACGCGACGCCTTCCGCCGGGGAGTCGTCGTCTGGTCCGGGGGGCCGGCGGCCGCCGCCACCGTCATCAGGCCCGGTGCCAGGCGCTGAAGGACAGCCACCGTCCCGTAAAGGGCCTTGAACACGACCAGCCGCAGGCGGATGTTCCAGCCCTCGTAGACATCGCCGGCGAGCAGAGACACCACCGCCCGTTCCACCCCCAGGACATTGCGCGGGTTCTCGAACAGCCAGGCCATGGCGGGGGTGTTGAAGCGGTAGATGAACCACTTGAAGGCGCGGATCCCACGCCGCATCCGGCGGCGGTAGCCCAGGCTCGACAGCCGGTAGCGCAGCCGCCGCCCTGCCAGCCAGTGCTCCACGGATGGGACCAGTGACTCGGCGCCGGTCATGCCGAGGTAGACGCCGCTGGAAAACACCGGGTCCACGAAGGTGAAGGCATCGCCGACGAGGGCGAAACCCGGCTCCCGTGTGCCGCGTACAGCCGTACGAATAGTTGGCGGCGGAGCGAACGGGCGCTGTGCGCTCGGCACCGGCGAGACGCTCCGCGGCGGCAGGACAGGCGGCGAGCACCTGCTCGAGAAGGTCTTCCTGGGTACCGCTCCCGGCCCGGTTGCGGCGGGCCCGGACGAACTCCGACCCACAGACGGCGCCGATGCTGGTGATGCCCCCCTTCAGCGGGATCATCCAGATCCAGCCCTGCTCGAACCAGTAGATGCTGATGTTGCCGGCCTGCGCGCCGGCGCGCGGCGGCACGCCGCGATAGTGAGCGAAGAAAGCGGCCGCCGAGTGGCGTCGATCGCGCGTCCGCCAGCCCTGCTGCCGTGCCAGCACCGTGTCCTGGCCCGAGGCATCCACGACGTAGCGGCATCGCCAGACGCTGACCCCGCCCTCGTGCTCGACGTGGAGCAGCTGGACGCCGGCGCCGCCGAGCTCGACCCGCGCCACCCGATGGTCCTCGAGCAGCGAGGCGCCGGCCCTCCGGCAGTTGTCGGCCAGCAGCAGGTCGAGTTCCTCGCGCACCACCTGGAAAGCGTGGTCGGGCGAGCGCCCCAACGCGTTGGCGAAGGGGAAGGTATGGTGGTCCCGGCGGTTGCGGCCGGTGAAATCCGCGGCGGGTTTGTAGACGCCGATGGCGCGCACGGCGTCGAGCACGTCGAGACGCTCGAACAGCGGCACGTTCATGGGCAGGAGCGATTCGCCGATGTGAAATCGCGGATGGCGATCCTTCTCGAACACCGTCACGGCCCAGCCGCGGCGCGCCAGAAGAGTCGCCGCCGTGGTCCCGGCGGGCCCGGCCCCGATCACGGCCACGTCGCAGGCACGCGTCGCCAGCGTTCCGCTGGCGGCACTCATGGCCGTCCCGTCCGGCGGCTTCTCCGCAACTCCCCATCCCCCTGAATCCACTGCGATTTCCTGCGCCGTTGGCGAGCGTGTGTAGCTTAAGGGCAAGTTGAAAAGGCCACCAGTCTTCTCCAGAATTGGCCGATCCCACCGAGTCCTGAAACCCCAGGGAAGCTACGCATGACCGAAGACGAACGCCGCATGGCGAACCTCATCGTTGAGGTTTTGAACCTCGAGGATGTGGAACCGGACGCGATCGATCCGGAGGTGGTGATGTTCGAGGAAGCCGGGCTCGGCCTCGACTCCATCGATGCGCTGGAGATTGCCGTGGCCATTGCCGAGGAGTACGGCGTGCACCTCTCGGCCGAGGACGAGGAAACCCGCGCCGTCTTCGCGACCCTCAGATCGCTGACCGATTACGTCCACCTACACGCTGCCACCGGTTAGCGCGGGAGTGGCGTGACGGCATCCCCCCTGACCCGGCGCGAACGCTCTGAAGCGTTCGCCTGGCATGGCGGCAGGGCGGTCACGGTCGGCGAGTTCGTCGCCGATGTCACGGCCACGGCCGGGGCGCTGCCGGACGGCGACCGGCTCATCAACGTCTGCGAGGACCGCTACCGGTTCATGGTTGCGTTCTTCGCCGTGGTGCTGGCGGGACGCACCAACCTGCTGCCGGCGGCGCGTTCGCCGGACGCGCTCGGCAAGCTCGCCGAGCAGTACCCCGGGGCGCGGCCGCTTCGGGACGATGCGGTGGTGCTGCGGCAAGGCGCCGAGGCCGCCCCTCGAGTACCGGAGATCCCTGATGACGCGGTGGCCGCCGTTGCGTTCACCTCGGGCAGCACCGGGGATCCCCAGGCCCATGAGAAGCGCTGGGGCGCCCTGGTGGCGGGCGCGAGCCTGCACAGTGAGCGCCTGGTGCTGTCGGCCGCTGCCATGACCGGTTCCGCAGCCGCGGAGGAGCCCGCGGCCCTGGTGGCCACGGTGCCGCCGTGGCACATGTACGGTCTCGAATGGACCATGCTGCTGCCCACCCGCGCTGCGGTGACCGTCTACTGCGGTGAATCGTTCTTCCCCAGCGACGTCCGCCGTGGGCTGGCCGCCGTCGCATCCTGCCGGGTGCTGGTCACCACACCCGTTCACCTGCGCGCCATGCTGCGCGCGTGCCTGGACTTTCCGGCCGTTGACGCGCTGGTCTGCGCCACCGCGCCGCTGGAACGTTCCCTGGCGATGGACGCCGAAGAGCGACTCGGCGGCCCCGTGCTCGAGATCTACGGCTGCAGCGAAGCGGGCACTCTGGCCCACCGGTTGCCTGCCACGGACGAACGCTGGCGACCGTTCCCGGGCCTCGCCCTGTCGGTCGACGCCGGCGTCAGCTTCGTCTCCGCGGACTTTCTGCCCGAGCCGGTGGCGCTGGCGGACCGGCTGGATCTGGCCGGCGACGGCAGCTTCCGGCTGCTGGGCCGACTGGGCGATCTGGTGAAGGTGGCGGGCAAGCGGGCTTCCCTTGCGGATCTCACCGCGCGGCTGCTCAGCCTCCCTGGCGTGGAGGATGCTGTCATCATCAACCCGGCGGACGTCGGTGCCCGCAGCGATCGTCTCGTCGCCTTCGTGGTGGCGCCCGGCCAGAGCGCCGAGAGCATCCGCCGCCGCCTGGCCGAACGGGTGGACGCGGCGTTTCTGCCGCGGCCCCTGAAGCTGGTGCCGGCCCTGCCCCGCTCGGACACCGGCAAGCTGACCCGGGCCGCCGTGCGGGCGCTGCTGCGGGCGGAGGGCTGAGCCGGTGGGCGGGCAGAGCCTGAGCGCGCAGACCCTGTGGCAGCGCCGGCCGGAGGCGGGCACGGTGCTCGGCATCCGCTTGCTGATGACGGTGGCGCGCCTGCTCGGGCGCCGGGTCCTGCGCGGAATTCTGTATCCGGTCACCGCCTATTTCTATCTGGTGCGCGGCTACGAGCGCCGCTGCTCGCGGGCGTTTCTCGGCCGGGTGCTGGACCGTCCGGTACGGCGGCGGGACGTGTTCCGACATTTCCTGCAGTTCGCCCGGGTCACTGCAGACCGGGTGTTCTTCCTCGCCGCCGAGGCGCCGCCGATCCCGGTGACGTTCCATGCCGCCGACGCGGTGGAAGCCCTGGTGCGGGAGGCCGATCATGGCATCTTCCTCGCCGCCCACCTGGGCTCGTTCGAGGCCGCCCGCGTGCTCGGCCCGCGCCTCGGCGGCATGGACCTGCACATCGTTCTCGACCGGCAGGTGAACGCGCGCATCATGAACGCCCTGGAAGCACTCAATCCCGGGTTCGCGGACTTGATCATCGATTCAGAGCAGGGATCGGTTGCGCTGGGGCTCGCCATCGCTTCGACCCTGAAGCGGGGACACTGGGTCGGCTTTCTGGCCGACCGGCACCGGCCCCGGGACCGCACTGTCGAATGTGACTTTCTCGGCGGCCGGGCGCGTTTCCCCGTCGGGCCTTATGTCATTGCCAGCACTTTCAAGGCGCCGGTGGTGGGGATCTTCCCGCGCTGTGTCGGCGACGGCTACGAGATCCACTGCGAGATCCTGTGCCGTCGCATGGACATCCCGCGAGCGGATCGGCAGGCAGAACTCGCCCGCTGGGCACAGGCCTATGCGGACCGGCTGGCCCACCACGTGCGGGCGGCGCCGATGAGCTGGTTCAATTTCTTCGACTTCTGGAGCCGGTGAATGGTCGCGGTCGTCCTCCTGGCCTGGTCGATCGCGGGATCCGCGGCCGCGTCCTCGGGGGCGGCGTCGGCTGCCGCTGCGCCTCCGCCCGACGCCGCCGCCATCATCGCTCTCGCCGCGGCCGAGCCCGGCGACCGGGTAGCGTTCACGGAGAGGCGGTCGAACGAGCTGTTGTCCGAGCCCATGGTGCTCGAGGGCCATGTGACGTTGCAGGACGACGGGACCTTGGTGCGGGTGGTCGAGCGGCCGTTCGAGGAGACCGCGACCATCAACGGTGACCAGGCCTCCATCAGCCGCGATGGCCGTGTCCGGCGCATCGACCTGCACCGGCATCGGCGTGCCGGCGCGTACCTGGAGACGCTCTATGCGTTGCTGCGCGGCGATGCGGCCGCCCTGAAGGAACGATTCGACATGCAGGTCGCGGGTGACCGCGCCGACTGGCAACTGCTGCTCACTCCCAGCGACCGGACGCTGTCGCGCCAACTGGCGCGGATCGTCGTCGTCGGCTCGGCAGATCGGATCCGACGCGTGCGCATGGAACGCAAGAGCGGCGCCTGGCAGGAGATGCAGCTCGAGCAGGATGTGCCTTGAGCCGAACGGATGCGCTCCGGTGGCTCGGCTTCGCTCTGCTCGCCGGCGTCGCGGCCTGGGTGGTGCTGACCCGGCTCAGCCTGAGCTACGACCTCGCCTACTTCCTGCCGCGGCCGGTGACCGAGGCCCAGCAGGTGCTCATCGACCGGGTGGGCCAGGGGCCGGGGTCGCGCATGTTGTTCGTCGTCCTGCCGGGCGCATCCGCGGACCAGGTCGACGCGGCTGCCGCCCGGCTTGCGGCCCTGGACGGCGTGCGCAGCGTTCTGCCGCGAGAGTTCGATCCCGGCATTGAATCCATACCGGCGCCGGTGTTCGACAACCGGTATCTGCTGGTCGACGTGGACACCTCCGTGGCCGGTCTGCGGCGGGCGCTGCAGGCGCGGCGCGGCGACATGGCGATGATCGACGATCCCGGGTTCCTCCGGCTGATCGCCGCCGATCCTTACCTCGCCAGCGTCAGCGTGCTGGACCGGGTGGCGTCGGAGGCATCGGCCGCCGACTACCACCTGAGCGCAAGGGCGCCGTTCCTGTTACTGCAGACCCGGCCACCCGCCTTCGACCTGGCGGCCCAGCAGGCCCTGGTGCGTCAGGTGCTGGCGGCGGTGCGGTCCGTGGCGCCCGCTGCCGAGCCCGCCCTCTATGGTGCCGGCGCCTATGGCATTCGCCTGCAGCAGGCCGTATCCCGTGAGGCCACGTACTTCAGCATTGCCGCCGCGCTGGTGCTCGCCGTGTTGCTGTGGGTCGCCTACCGCCGGCTACGTGCCGTGCTGCTGGCGGCCGTGCCGCTCGCCGCCGGCGGGCTTGCCGGGCTGGCCGCTCTGGCGCTGATCTTTCCCACAGTGCACGGCATCACCCTGGCCTTCGGCTTCACCCTGATGGGGGTCACCGTGGACTACGGGCTGCACGTCCTGAGTCACGCGCGTCGATCGGGAGCGGCCGGCCTCTCCGGCATCTGGCCGACCTTGATGTTGAGCGCCGCAAGCACCGCGCTGGCGTTCCTCGCCTTCACCTTCAGCGGCTCTCCCGGCATGGTTCAACTCGGCGTGTTCTCAGCGGTCGGCATCGCCGCCGCGGCGTTCTTCGCCTGGCTGTTGCTGCCGCGGATGGCTGACGCCATGGCCGTCGGCAGCCGCGTGCCGCACATGGGTTCCGCCGCTGTATCCCTTGCGGTGCAGCCGGTGGCGGTGCGCTTCTGGCCGCTGGCGGTGTGTCTCGCCGCAGGCGCCGGTTTGCTCGCCGGCGACCGGGCGGTCTGGAACGATGATCTGTCGACCCTGACCCCGGTGCCTGCCGAGACCCTTGCCGTGGATCGACGCTTGCGGCAGCAGACCGGTGCGCCCGACATCCGCTATCTGGCGGTCTCCCGCGCCGGCGGCCGGGCCGCCGTGCTGGCACGGGTGCGCGACCTGGAGACGACCCTGGCCGCTGCCGCGCACGACGGGGTGCTCCAGGGCTGGCAGGCGGTTACCGCACTGGTGCCGGACCCGGACACCCAGCGCCAGCGCCGCGCTGCGCTGGTCCCGCTGGGCCTCGAGCAGCGGGTGCAGGAAGCCGCAACCGGTCTCGGCTTCCGGGCCGCCGCGCTCGCGCCGTTCGTCGCCGACGTCCGCCGCACGGCCTTCGCCGGTGGGGTGGTCACCCCGGACAGCTACGCCGGCACGGCCCTCGCCGAGGTGGTCGACGGCATGCTCTACGCCGACCAGCGCGGCTGGGTGGCGCTGACGTTTCTGAGGGGGCTCGACCATCCCCAGGTGTTGGCCCGGCGGCTCGGCAGCGCCTCCGGCACCACCCTGGTGGATCTGCGGTCAGCGTCCCGGTCGCTGCTGGCCACCTATAGGGTACGTCTGCTCGAGATCCTCGCCGGCGCGCTGGCAGCGGTGACGGTGGTGCTGGCGCTGGCGCTTCGTTCCTGGCGCCGGCTGGCGTGGGTCACGGGCACGTTGCTCGGCAGCGTAACCTTGACCGTGGCGGTGGCCGCGCGCCTGCTCGGCAGCCTGTCGCTGTTCGATCTGGTGGCGGCTGCCCTGGTGGCCGGCCTCGGTCTCGACTACGCCTTGTTCTTCAGCCGGCCGATGCCCGCGGGCGCTGACGCCGCGGGCGAGGACGCCGCGGGCGAGGACGCCGCGGGCGAGGACGCCGCGGGCGAGGACGCCCGGGACACTCTCCATGCGGTGACGGCGTGCTTCGTGTCTACCGCGGTGGTGTTCGGGTTGCTCGCCGCCTCGTCGATCCCGGTGCTCCACGGCATTGGCGTCACCGTGGCGGTGGGGGTCACGGCCGCCTATCTGCTCGCGCTCGGCGGGAGGTACCGGGTCAACCGAGGCCGGCCACCTGTGCCAGCGGCGGCAGCGCCCGGCCGTCCGCCACCCGGGGCAGCAGATCGGTGATGCCGGCGGCGAGCTGGCCGAGGCGGTCGATGGACGTCACCAGCGAGGCGGCGGTTCGATCCGCGCCGTCGGTCACGAGCTCCTTCTTCAGGCCGTGGAACCACGGCACGTCGTGATGGTCGACGAAGCCGCCCTCGCCGCCCTGTCGGATGCCGCGCCGGGACAGCCGGCGGAACTGGGTCTGCATACCGGCATTGAGCCCCGCCGCCCGCACCAGATAGGGCTGGACGTCGCTCATGAACGCCACGTCGACCATGCGCCGCGAGAAGAACAGCTTAGCCAGCACCGCCCAGTAGTAGGCATAGTCCCAGGCGATCTTCAGCACCATGAGGTCCCGGTGGCCGAAGCCGCCGTAAAGCCCTCGATACAGGGACAAGGTGTTGGAGAAGAACGACAGCAGATAGCGCTGATAGCTGACCGTGCGGCCGCCCGATCTGGTGGCGCCGGCGATGAGCTCGGTGATGAAGGTGTTGCCGATGGCGATGAAGTCACCCCCGGGGGAGTAGAACGGGTCGGCGAAGACGGCGGCGTCGCCGCACAGCATCCAGCCGTCGTCGGAATAGATACCGCTGGCGCCGGCCGGGTACCGGTGCATGACGTGGAAGTCCATGACCTCCGCGCCTTCAAGGGCGTGCGCCAGCAGCGGCTGCTCGGCGGCCAGCCAGCGGCTGAGGCCGGCATGGGTCGAGACCGCGGACGCGTCCACCAGGGCCGGGTCGAACACCACGCCGATGCTGCTGGCCCGGGACGCCAGGGGGATCACCCATACCCAATAGCCAGGCCCCATGAAGTGATTGGTGGAGAGCCGGCGGGATTTGCCGTGGCAGCGCGACAGCCACTCGCTGCTTCGGCTCCACTGGTCGACGTCGATCTCGGCGGCGACCCGGAACCAGGCGGCGCCGTTGCCGTGACGGGTGGGCCGCTCGACACCCTGCTGCTTGCGCAGCCAGGCGCGGCGGCCGCTGGCGTCCACCAGAAAGCGGCTGACCAGACGACGGGATTGATCCCCGTGCACGTAGCCCACCCGGTGCCGGCCGGCCGCCAGGTCCACCGAGCGCACGGTGGCGCGATCCAACAGCTCGATACCGCGCTGCCGGGCCAGATTCGCCAGGTGGTTCTCGAGGATGCCCCGGTCGAGCTGGTAGGTGGCAACGGGCAGCGAATGGCTGGGCCCCAGCTCGTCGTATTCCGCCATGTCGTCCGGCCGCCGGTCGCCGGCGAAGAAGAACCTGAGCCCGAACTTGTGAAGGTGATCGCGCTCCAGATGCTCGCGCAGACCCAGCTCTTCGGCCAGATAGTGGGCGGCGATTTCCACCGTAGACTCGCCCACCTTGTGGGCCGCGTGAGGGACCGGAAAGCCCCGGTGCTCGAGCACCGTGATGGACGACTCCGGGAGCCTGGCGCGCAGTTGCAGCGCCAGGCTGAGGCCGGCATTGCCGCCGCCGAGGATACAGACGTCGCGGGTCAGCATGGCTGCAGCCGGACGTCGAGCGTCGTGCCGGCGCCCACCGGCCAGCGCAGGCTGCGCGCGTCGCCAGTCGCCAGCGCTTCCAGCAGGGCGAGCCCGGTGCCTGTGGGGTTGGCCTCGGCGAGCCGGCGCAGCGGCGCCCGTTCCGGCACGGCGGCCTGGCACGGCTGGGGGCGGACAGACAGCTCGAGCCGCCAGCTACCCGCGGGGCCCGCGGTTTCACCCGGCGCCACCAGCAGAGCCAGGGCCAGCGTTTCGGAGATGGCGAGCACGTCGGTGAAAGGCGCCTGGTTCGCCACGTCGTAGGCGCACAGCCCCACCGGCAGGCCGAAGCTGTGGGCGCAGCAGGCGGCTTCCAGCAGCCCGCAGGCGAAGCTGTCGCGGAACCCGGCGACGAAGCTCGACGGCTGGCGGTTGGCGGCGCTGATGGACCAGTAGCCCGAGGTGGCGTTGTGTACCGAGTTGTGAAAGCGGGTGGGTGAGAGCAGCTTCTCGTGGGTGGCCAGCTTCGCGCACATGTAGTCCGTCACGTCGGTATCGCCCATGGCGGAGGTGAACACCGAGGGAATGGTCGTCTTGTCCACCGCGGCCATGTCCGCCGCCTGATGCATCACCTCCACCGCGAGATTGATGGTGAGGCCCGCCCGGCGCCGTTCCCGGGCGGGAATGGCCGCTGGCTTTGGAGGCTCGAAGTCGTCGTCGAGGCTCGCGAACCCGTCGCCCACACCGGCGCGGAAGTCGTTCCAGCTTCGCAGGCCCCTGGTCCATAGTCCGATGCCGGTGACGGTGACGATCATGAGCGGCCGAACACCAGTGCGCAGTTGTTGCCGCCAAAGCCGAACGAGTTGCTGAGCACGAGCCGGGGCTCGGCGCGGACGTTGTCGAGCACGAGGTTGAAGTTCGCGCTCGGCTGGCGGGTGTTGAGGGTTCCCGGCACCTCGCCGGTGGCCAGCGCCAGCAGGCACAGTGCCGCTTCCACCATCCCGGCGGCGCCCAGGGTGTGCCCCGTCCAGCCCTTCGTGGCGCTGGCGAGTGTGCGTGGGTGCAGCAGCGAGGCGCACACCCGCCCCTCCGTCTCATCGTTGGCGCGGGTGCCGGTGCCGTGGAGGTTGACGTAGTCGAGGTCGGCGAAGGCGAGGCCGCTGGCGTGCACGGCCCGTTCCATGGCGAGCCGGGCGCCGAGGCCCTCCGGGTGCGCGCTGGACATGTGGTAGGCATCGCAGCTCTCGCCGCAGCCGAGCAGCGCGAGCGGCGCGTTGTCCCCGGCGTCGCGGGTCAGGAGCGCGAAGCCGGCAGCTTCGCCGAGGCTGATGCCGTCGCGATCCTGGTCGAACGGTCGGCACGCCGTGGGCGAGACGAGCTGCAGTGAGTGAAAGCCATAGATGACGCTCAGGCACAGGCTGTCGACGCCGCCCACCACCACCGCGTCCACCAGCGACAGGGCGAGCCAGCGCGCGGCCGTGGCGAACACTTTGGCGCTGGAGGCACAGGCCGCGCTCACGGTCAGTGCGGGCCCGCGGATGCCGAGACAGTGGGCCGTGAAGGCGCCGGGCGAGTGCGGGTTGTGGGTCTCCGGCTGGCGGTAGCGGGGGGCAAACCGCCCGTCGCCGTCGAGCTGCCGGTAGCCGGCCTCGGTTCGCTCGATCGAGGAGGTGCTGGTGCCGACCACGACCCCCACCCGTTCGGCGCCATAACGGTCGACGGCGGCGCGCACGTGCTCGGCAAAACCGTCCTGACCGAGCGCCAGCAGGGCGAGGCGGTTGTTGCGGCAATTCCATTCGGGCCCCGCTTCCAGCTCCGCGGGAATGGGTACCCGGCCGAGCCAGGTGGCGACGTCGCAGCCTTCCCAGGGATCGGCCGTCAGCCCGCTGTGCCGTGAGCGCAGAGTCTGCAGGGTCGCTTCGAGACCGGCGCCGAGGGCCGAGGTGAGGGTGAACGCCTTGACCGGAATCGCCGTCATAAACCGCTTGTCTGGATCTCCCCGGAACCCTGCCGACCGCCCGCGGAGTAGATTAAACTATGTTCGACTGAGGGGACACATCGTAACCGCGTGGTGCTTTCGAGACTGCTCCAGACCGCCGAGTTCGCGCTGAGGTGGCTGGTCACAATGGCCTGCTTCGCCATGTTCGGCGTGGGCGGCCTGCTGTTCGGTTTCCTGCTGGTGCCGGCGGTGCACCTCAGCACGCGGTCGAAGAGCGCTCGTGCGAGATGCCTGCGCTGGTGGCTGACCAGGGCCTTCCGCGGCTTTCTTGGTACGGCCAGCAGATTGCGCGGCGCCAGCTTCGAGGTGGTGGGCCGGATGCCCGAGCACGACAACTTTCTCATCGTCGCCAACCATCCCACCCTGTTCGATGCGGTGGTGCTGCTTGCGCTGTTTCCTCAGGCGGATTGCATCGTCAAGCACGAGCTCTTGAAGAACCCGTTCACCCGCTTCGCCCTCTCCGGGCTCGATTTCATCAGCAACGCCGACACCGCGGCCATGCTCGACAGCGCCGTCGAGCGGCTGAGGCGCGGCCGCAGCCTGCTGGTGTTTCCGGAGGGCACGCGGACCCGGCCGAACGAGCCGGTGCAGTTTCCGTCTGGCGGCCGCGACGATGGCGGTGCGCGCCGGCGTCCGCTGCCTGCCGGTGATCGTGCGCTGCCATCCTCCGACCACCGCCAAGGTGGCGCGGTGGTACGAGATCGCGCCCGAGCGGCCCCATCACGTGGTGGAGATCGAGCCACCGCTCGACGTCGGGCCCATCGTGTCGGGCCTCACGCCCCGCTACGCGAAACGTGCCTTGAACCGATTTTTGCAGCATCACTATAATCAGCGATTGTCCACGCCCCGAGCCATGCCCGCCCATGTCGCCAGCGATTCCGCTCAGTACTCGCCACTCGTCTAGCGCCGCCAGGGCCCGGACCCGGCGCTGATGGCAGAAGCACACATCGACTACTTCGGCCAGCTTCGCGCGGTGCTGTGCGAGCAGTTCGAGCTGGACCCGGACGAAGTTCGCCCGGACGCACTGCTGTACGACGACCTGGACATCGACAGCATCGACGCCGTGGATCTGCTGGTTCGTCTGAAGGAGCTGACGGGCAAGGAGATCGCCCCGGATCGGTTCAAGGAAGTGCGCAGCATCGGCGACGTGGTGGCGGTGCTGGAATCTTCGTGACCGGCGCCGCAAGGACCTGGGCCGGCATCGCCGCCCTGGCCCTGCTCTGCTACCCCATCGTGTTCTACTTCTCCTACGACATGGTGGGACTGTCCGGTCTGGCTCTGGCGTTCGCCGCGCTCGCCCTGGTCAGGGTGCTGACCGTGCCCGGGCTCGCCGCCGGGCGGCGCGCGCTCGCGGCGACGGCCGTGGTGGGTTTCGCGCTGGCGGTGGCGTACTGGCACAGCAGCAGCCTGCTGAAGCTTTATCCGGTGGCGGTGAACGGTTCGCTGCTCGGCTATGGCCTGTACACCCTGCTCCATCCGCCGTCCGCCATCGAGCGGCTGGTGCGGGCGCTGGGCCAGCCGGTGAGCACCGCCGGCGTGCCTTACACCCGCAACGTCACCCTCCTCTGGTGCGGCTTCTTCGCCATCAATGGCAGCGTCGCCGGCTACACGGCCCTGGCGGCGCCGACCTCGGCCTGGGCGTGGTACAACGGCGCGGCCAGCTATGCGCTGGCGGCGGCGCTGTTCGCCGGCGAGCTCATGGTGCGCGGTGTCTATCGGCGCCGGGTGGAACGTTCGGGCGGCGCCGACACGCATCCGTCCGAGCCATGACGGCGCTCTGTGCCGGCAGCCGCCGGGTGACCACCGCCGACGGCCGGACAGTGGAGATCGTCGCGCTGACGGCCGATGGCCTGACGACGCTCTATCGCGAGGGTTGGCAAGCGCTGCGCGGGCGTCTGGGGCGGCCGCAGGCGTGGTTCGTGGCCGAGGCGCTGTATTCGGCTGCCGCGGCGCCGGCGCTCGCCGCGGAGGAGGCGTTTCTGGTATCCCGCGAGCCGGCGGCGCTCGCACAGCCGGTCAGGCCGCTCCACCGCCAGGCAAGCTGGCGGACTGCGGTGCCTGCTCTACGTGCACGGCGGCATACGCTGGTTCGAGGGCCATTTCCCCGGGCGGCCGATCCTGCCCGGTGTGGTGCAGATCGGCTGGGCCGCCGACCAGGGCGCCGCCCTGGGCTTCGCCGCGCGCGCAATTCAGCGGCCTGTCGGGGATCAAGTTCCAGGCGCCCGTGCTGCCGGGCTCGGTGCTGTCTCTCACCCTGATCGTGCCAGCGGCGCGGGCCGGCTCGCCTTCGCGATGGAAAGCGTCCATGGGGTGCACAGCCGTGGCATGCTGCACTACCGTGGCTGAACGGTTCTGCCTCATCGTTCCGCACTACGATCACGCCGCGGAGCTGACGGAGTATCTGCCGTCGCTGCTCGGCGCGGGTCTGCCGATCCTGGTGGTCGACGACGGCAGCGCACCGGACCAGCGCGACGTCCTGCGGCGGGCAGCTCGGCCGCCAGCCGCAGTTGGAGCTGATCGAGCGGGCGGTGCAACGGCGGCAAAGGCGCGGCCATGGTCACGGGCATCCGCGCGGCCCTGGCGCGGGGGTTCACCCACGGCATCGGCGTGGACGCCGACGGACAGCACGATCCCGTCGATGTGGCGCGCATCCGGGCGGAGGCCGAGGCGCATCCGGACAGCATCGTCTCCGGTCTGCCGCAGTTCGGCTCCGATATCCCGGCCTCGCGGCTGTATGGCCGGATGATCACCAATGCGCTGGTGCGCCTCGAGACCGGCTCCCGGGTCATTCGCGATGCCATGTGCGGCCTGCGCTGCTATCCGCTGGCGGTGGTGGCCGCCGTCTGCGACGGCTATCGGGTGCGCTATCGCATGGACTTCGATCCGGAGATTCTGGTGCGGGCGGTCTGGCGGGGCGTTCCCGTCCGCTACGTGGAGACCCGGGTGCGGTATCCGCAAGGTGGTGTTTCTCACTTCCGGCTGTTCAGGGACAATGTCCATATGACGTGGATGCACGTTCGCCTCATCGCCGTCGCCCTCTCACGAGTGCCGGTCCGGCTGTTCCGGCGGCCGGCCGGCAGCGACCGTGGGGGAGCCGGGTGACCCGCCGGCTGTCCCGTCGCAAAGGGGCAGACTCGCGGCCGTTGCCCCGCGCCACGGTGGCCGTCACGGTGCCTTTCCAGGACGCCGACCCCACCGGCGCGGTGTGGCACGGCAACTACTTCCGTTACTTCGACACCGCCCGATCGGCGTTGTTGGGGCGCCTCGATTATGGCTATCGGGCCATGGCCGAGAGCGGCTACGTGTGGCCCATCGTCGATACCCGGGTGCGCTACCTGGCAAGCGTCCAGTACGGGGAAGCCATCGAGGTGACCGCCACCCTGGAGGAGTGGGAATACCGCCTGCGCATCCTCTACGAGATCCGCAACCGTTACGGCCGCCGGGTCACCGAGGGCTACACCGTGCAGGTGCCCGTGGACGCCGCAAGCGGCGAGATGTGCTTCGGGCTGCCGACCGCCATGCGCCAGCGCCTTGCGGCCCGGGTGCGGGAGGCCATCGATGGCTGAGCCGATGCCCGATGTGGCGAGGCTGTTGCCCCACCGGCCGCCGATGCGGTTGATCGACCGCGTTTCCGGGATGGCGCGACGGACGGGTGGAGGTGCAGGTGGACGTGGGCCCGCGGGCGCCGTTCTTCCGCCCGGAGGGTGTGCCGGCATGGCTGGGCGTCGAGTATCTGGGGCAGGCGGCGGCGGTGTGGTTCGCCCTGATGGCGCGTCAGCGGAACGTGGAGGGCGTGGACGCGCTGCCGCCGCCGGGAATGCTGGTCGCCTGCCGTCGCTACCGAACCGCTCTCGGTTACTTTGCCCCCGGAGTGCTCACGGTCAGCGTGCAGGCGGCCTCGATGGCTGGCGGGCCGCTGGTGAGATTCGCCGGAGAGATCGGTGGCGGTGAGCGCGGGGGCCTCATTGCACGAGGCGATGTGTCCGTGTACCTGAAGCAGGGCGTGGACGCCCCGGGCGAGGCGCCGTGAGCGATACGGTTCTCGTCACCGGCGCCAGCCGCGGCATCGGCCGTGCGGTGGCGGTGTCGCTGGCCGCCGCCTGGGAAGTGGTGATCCACTACCATCGTGACCGGGCTGCTGCCGAAGCCACGGCCGAGCTGGTCGCCGCCGCCGGCGGCCGGTGTCGGCTGCTGTGCTTCGACGTGGCGGAGCGGGACGACGTCCGCAGGGTGCTGACCGCCGACGTGGACGCCCATGGCGCCTACTACGGCGTGGTGCTGAACGCCGGCATCAGCCGCGATCAGGCCTTTCCCATGTTGAGTGGCGACGATTGGGATGCGGTGCTTCGCACCAATCTGGATGGCTTCTACAACGTGCTGAATCCGCTGGTCATGCCCATGGTCCGCCGGCGCCGGCCGGGCCGCATCGTCGTCATGACGTCGCTGTCCGGTGTGGTGGGCAACCGCGGCCAGACCAACTACGCGGCGTCGAAAGGCGGCCTGATCAGCGCCGCCAAGTCTCTGGCGCTCGAGCTCGCCAAGCGCGACATCACCGTGAATTGTGTGGCGCCCGGCTTCATCGCCACGGACATGACCGCGGACCTCCCCGCGGAAGACGTGCGCGCGCGGGTGCCGCTCCGGCGCCTCGGCACGCCGGACGACGTGGCCGCCGTGGTGAGCATTTCTGCTGAGCGCTGAGGCCGGCTACGTCACTCGGCAGGTGATCGGCGTGGACGGAGGGCTCGGACCGTGACCGCGCCGGCGGCAACGGCGCGCGGGTGGTGATCACCGGCGCCGCCGGCATCACCGCCCTCGGCTCGCGACTGGCCGACGATCCGGGCGCGGCTCGCGTCCGGCGAAAACGCCATCGTTCACGTCCCGGAGTGGGACGACATCGCCGGCCTCGACTGTCGTCTGGCGAGCCCGGTGGCAGTTCGAGCTGCCGGCCCACTACTCGCGGCGCCAGCGCCGCGGCATGGGCCGGGTGGCAGCGCTGGCGGTGCGGGCGACGGAGCTCGCGCTCGAGCAGGCCGGGCTCAGCGGCGATCCGGTGCTGACCAGCGGCCGCACCGGCATTGCCTACGGCTCGGGCACCGGCAGCCCGGACGCGCTGCTGGAGTTCGTCGGCACCCTGGTGGACCGCACCACCCAGGGGGCTGAATGCCACCAGCTACGTGCGCATGATGAGCCACACGGCGGCGGTGAACATCGGCCTGTTCTTCGGCATCACGGGGCGCGTGATCACCACCAGCTCGGCCTGCACGGCGGGCAGCCAGGGGATCGGCTACGCCTACGAGACCATCCGCCACGGGCTTCAGGACGTGATGGTGGCCGGCGGCGCCGAGGAACTGAGCCCGACCCACGTGGCGGTGTTCGACACGCTGCTGGCCACCAGCACCCGCAACGCTGAACCGTCGTCCACGCCGCGGCCGTTCGACGTCGACCGCGACGGGCTGGTGATCGGCGAGGGGGCTGCGACCCTGGTGCTGGAATCCTACGAACATGCCGCAGCCCGCGGTGCGCCCATGCTCGCGGAAGTGGTCGGCTATGCCACCAACTCCGACGGCAGCCACCTCACCAACCCGGATCAGTCGAACCAGGCCCGCTGCATGGCGATGGCCCTGGAAGGCGCCGGTCTCGAACCCGCCCGCCATCGGCTACGTGAGCGCCCACGGCACGGCCACGGCCGCCGGCGACGTGAGCGAGTCCCACGCCACGGCTGCGGTGCTCGGCGAAGGCGCCGTCGTCAGCTCGCTGAAGAGCTACCTCGGCCATACCCTCGGCGCCTGCGGCGCCGTGGAAGCGTGGCTCACGGTGATGATGATGGGCGAAGGCTGGTTCGCGCCGACCATCAATCTGCAGCGGGTCGATCCGGCCTGCGCGTCCCTCGACTACATCGTCGGCGACGGCCGGCGGCTGCACTGCGAATACGCCATGAGCAACAACTTCGCCTTCGGCGGGATCAATACCTCGCTGATCTTCCGCCGCCTGCGGTAGCCGCCGGGGTCCCGCGACTACGTCACGCCCTCGCCGGCTTCGGCGGTGACGCAGGCTTCGATCTCCACCAGCAACTCGCTGCGGCAGATGTCGGCCTGCACGACGTTGAAACGGTCGCCGTCGCGATGGATGCGCTCGAACACCGGCCGCGCCGCCGTCCAGTCTTCCGGGTGACGCAGGTACAGGCGAAAGCGCCGCTGACCGGCGCTGGCGCGACTCAAGCCGTCGAGGCCGGCTGCCCGCGCCACCGCGTCGGCGTTGTCGACGGCCAGCGCGAGCTGTGCGGAGACGTCGCCCGGGTGAAGCGACTCGCTGCCGCGAATGCTGGCGGTGCCGGAGACGAACAAGCGCCGGAGGGTGCCGTCGTCGACGATGCTGGCGCGGGCGAAGCTCGGCGCCCTCGGGCCGTAGCGGCTGGGATAGCGGTAGGCGGGCACCTGATGAGGATTCTCCACGTAGCGCACCGGCGCGGTTCCGGCCACGAACGCAGCGCAGAGCCGCTCGCCCCCCGTTCCCACGGCGGATGCCGCGGGCATCCGCTGCTGACTCGTGTCACCGAACGATTCGGCGAAGGCCTGGTGACGCCCCTGACAGAACGCCCGGTAGTTCTCGAGTGTGCGATCGGCGTCGTTGATCCGGGGCACGAAGTTCCAGATCCGGTAGAGGGTCACGGTGCTGGTGATGCGGAAGATGTCGCGGTAGAGACGGTGAGCGGCGCGCTGGAAATCGCCGTCCGCCACGCTCGGCGACGCCCACGCCCCACAGCTCGTCGCCGCGGCGCCAGCAGGGTCACCGTCGCCGCATTGCCGGCCGGCGCCGATCCCGTCAGCCCACAGCTCGCTGGCGTCGCCGGCGATCACTGGATTGGTGAGGGTGAAGGCGACGTCGTTGTCGGCCAGTGAGAGGCCGCCATCCGGGCAGCCGAACTGAAAAGCTAGATTCATCCACTCTATCCGCGCTGCAGATCCGGGGCGCAATCATGGCGGATTGTCCGGGGCGTTCAAGCCCGTGGGCGGCGCGCGCGGTGAGGGGCGTATCGCCGCCTATCGAATCACCGGCTTGTATTTGATCCGCTTCGGCCCCGTGTCGACGCCGGCCTCGGCGAGCCGCTTCCGGTGATCGGCCTCGTAGTCGCTGAAGTTGCCGGCGAACCACTCGACGTGAGAGTCGCCTTCGAACGCCAGGATGTGGGTGGCCACCCGGTCCAGAAACCAGCGGTCGTGGGAGATGACCAGCACCGTGCCGGGGAAGTTCAGGAGAGCTTCCTCCAGCGCCCGCAGGGTCTCCACATCCAGGTCGTTGGTGGGCTCGTCCAGCAGCAGGACGTTCGCTCCACGGCGCAGCAGCTTGGCCAGATGCACCCGGTTGCGCTCGCCGCCGGACAGATCCCCGACCCGCTTCTGCTGGTCCGGACCCTTGAAGTTGAAGCGCGAGACGTAGCCGCGTGAGGGGATCTCGTACTTGCCGACGCGGATGATGTCCTGCCCGTCGGAGATCTCCTCCCAGGCGGTCTTCGCGCCGTCCAGGGAGTCGCGGCTCTGGTCGACGTAGGCCATGTCCACGGTGTCGCCGAGCACGATCCGTCCGGCGTCCGGGGTGTCCTGCCCCGTCACCATGCGGAAGAACGTGGTCTTGCCGGCGCCGTTGGCGCCGACGATGCCGACGATGGCGCCGCGAGGCACGCTGCAGGACAGGTCGTCGATGAGCAGCATATCGCCGAAGCCCTTGGTCACGTGCTCCGCGTCGATGACCTTTTCGCCCAGGCGCTCGCCGGGCGGGATGTACAGCTCGGCGGTTTCGTTGCGGGATCTGATATTCCTTCGACTGCAACTCCTCGAAGCGCTGCAGGCGCGCCTTGCTCTTGGCCTGCCGCGCCCGGGGATTGCTTCGCACCCAGTCCAGCTCGTGCTTGATGGCGCGCTGGCGGGCTTTCTCCTGAGACGCCTCCTGCTCCAGCCGCTTCTCCTTCTGCTCCAGCCAGGCGCTGTAGTTGCCCTCGAACGGAATGCCGCGCCCGCGGTCGAGCTCGAGGATCCAGCCGGCCACGTTGTCGAGAAAATAGCGGTCGTGGGTAACCGCCACGACCGTGCCGGGGAACTCTGCCAGGAAGCGCTCGAGCCAGGCCACGCTCTCTGCGTCCAGATGGTTGGTGGGCTCGTCGAGCAGCAGCATGTCCGGGTTCGACAGCAGCAGCGCGCACAGCGCGACCCGGCGCCGCTCGCCGCCGGAGAGCGTAGCCACCGGCGTATCCCACGGCGGCAGACGCAGGGCGTCGGCGGCGATTTCGAGCTGACGGTCCACGTCCCAGCCGTTGGCCGCGTCGATCTTCGTCTGCAGCTCACCCTGGTGCTCGAGCAGCGCGTTCATCTCGTCGTCGCTCATGGGCTCGGCGAACTTCTCGGAGACGGCGTTGAACTCCGCCAGCAGGGCCATGATCTCGCCGACGCCCTGCTCCGACGTTGCCGCGCACGGTGAGCTCGTCGTCGAGCCGCGGCTCCTGGGCAAGGTAGCCGATCCGGATGCCTTTCTGCGGCCGCGCCTCGCCCTCGAACTCGCGGTCTTCGCCAGCCATGATCCTGAGCAGCGACGACTTGCCGGCGCCGTTCAGCCCCAGCACGCCGATCTTGGCGCCGGGGAAGAAGGACAGGGAGATGTTCTCGAGTATGGTGCGCTTGGGCGGAACCGTCTTGCTCACGCCCTGCATGGTGAATACGTACTGCGCCACAGCTAGGTCGAACCTCACGGACAATCGGCTAGGGGATGCGCACGCTACAGCGCCCGCCGCGCCCGATCAATACCGCAACCCCCGGCTGCAGGAGCGGTCTCGACACCGCGACCGGAGTTCCGCGTACAGCGGGCACGTTGACGGCGCTGCGCGGGAATCCTAATCTTCGCCGGGTCGCGACTGGCGTTAGGTGGAACCGACCACCGGGGAGCGACCTCGACCCACCGGCCGAACGCCTGGGCCAGGTGTCCTGTCGCGTATTGCGGCGCAGACACCGGGTGGACGATCCCGCACCCGATGTGGAGGCGTCCAATGGCCATGCAGCGCGTTTTCGATTCCCTTTCCGGCAGCGACCCCGAGATGGCACGTCTGATCGCGCAGGAGCGCGAGCGCCAGGCGCGAAAGATCCGCCTCGTTCCGTCGGAAAATTACGTCTCGCCCGGCGTGCTGGAAGCCACCGGCTCAGTGCTCACCAACAAGTATTCGGAAGGCTACCCCGGGCGGCGCTACTACGAAGGCAACCAGTTGATCGACGAGGTCGAGCGCCTCGCGGTGGAGCGGGCCCGGTCCCTGTTCGGGGTCGATCACGCCAACGTGCAGCCGTACTCGGGCTCGCCGGCTAACCTCGCGGTGTATTTCGCCTACGCCAGACCGGGCGACACGGTCATGGGGATGGCGCTGCCCATGGGCGGGCACCTCACCCACGGCGCCGCGCCGACCTTGTCCGGTAAGTGGCTGAAGCCTCTGCAGTACGGTGTGCGCAAGGACACGGGCCGTGTCGACCTCGACGAGGTTCGCGATCTGGCCCGCGCGCACCGGCCGAAGCTGATCTTCTGCGGCGGCACCGCCATTCCCCGCACCATCGACTTCGCCGGGTTCGCTGCCATCGCCCGCGAGGTGGATGCGCTGCTGGTGGCGGACATCGCCCACATCGCCGGTCTGGTGGCCGGGGGCGTGCACCCTTCACCGGTGGGCCACGCCCCGGTGATCTCCACCACCACTCACAAGACCCTGCGGGGACCCCGCGGTGCCATGCTCATGTCCGATGCGGCACAGGCCGAAGCGCTCGACCGTGCGGTGTTCCCCGGCCTGCAGGGCGGCCCCCACAACCACACCACCGCGGCCATCGCCGTGGCCCTGAAGGAAGCGGCCGCGCCCGCGTTCCGCGCCTATGCGGCCGCCGTGGTGGAGAACGCCCGGGTGCTCGCCGAGTCGCTCGCAGCGCGGGGCTTCGATCTGGTGTCGGGAGGCACCGACAACCACCTGCTGCTCATTGATCTCACCGCCAAGGGCATCACCGGCAAGCGCGCGGCCCGGGCCCTCGACCGTGCCGGGCTGGTGATGAACTACAACACGGTGCCGTTCGATCCGCGCACGCCGTTCAATCCGTCCGGCATCCGCCTCGGCACGCCGGCGGTGACCAGCCGCGGCATGGGGCCGGAGCAGATGCGCCAGATCGCCGCCTGGATCGAACGGGGAATCGAGGCCGGCCGAGGCGGCGACGAGGCCGCGCTCGACCACATCCTCGGCGAGGTGGCTGAGTTGACCGCGGGCTTTCCTGCGCCCGGCCTCGGCGTCTGACTCGGCCGCGGCCGTTCCGCCTGACGGCGGCGCCGCCGCCGGCCCGTCGTGAGCGGCGCTCACGGCGCGTCAGACGTTTTCTCCATGAGGAAGGTCCGGCGAGCCGGTACAATACGCCCTTTGCCCATCCACGGAAGACCAGTCCATGTTTCCGCAAGATCTGCGCATCGCCGGTTTCGACGACGAGGTCGCGGCCGCCATCGCCGGTGAGAACCGCCGCCAGGAAGAGCACATCGAGCTCATCGCCTCGGAGAATTACGCCAGTCCCCGGGTGCTGGAGGCTCAGGGGAGCGTGCTCACCAACAAGTATGCCGAGGGCTACCCCGGCAAACGCTACTACGGCGGCTGCGAGTTCGTCGACCAAGTGGAGGTGCTGGCCATCGAGCGGGCCAAGGCCCTGTTCGGCGCGCAATACGCCAACGTGCAGCCGCACTCGGGCTCCCAGGCCAACGCCGCCGCCTACCTGGCCCTGCTCTCGCCCGGCGACACGATCCTCGGGATGAGCCTGGACGCCGGCGGCCACCTCACCCACGGCGCCAAGCCGAACTTTTCCGGCAAGATCTACCACGCGGTGCAGTACGGCCTGAACGGCGAGACCGGCGAGGTCGACTACGACGAAATTGCCGCGCTTGCCCGCGAGCACCGGCCGAAGCTCATCATCGGCGGCTTCTCCGCGTACTCGCGCACCCTCGACTGGGCCCGGTTCCGCGAGATTGCGGACGAAGTGAGCGCTTACCTTCTGGTGGACATGGCGCACGTGGCGGGGCTGGTGGCGGCGGGCGTCTACCCGAGCCCGGTGCCCTGGGCGGACGTCACCACCTCCACCACCCACAAGACTCTGCGCGGGCCGCGTGGCGGGCTGATTCTGGCCCGGGACGACGCCGACGTGCAGAAGAAGCTGAACTCGGCGCTGTTTCCGGGCACCCAGGGTGGGCCGCTGATGCACGTGATCGCCGCCAAGGCCGTGTGCTTCGCGGAGGCGGCCACGGCGGAGTTCAACGCCTATCAGCGGCAGGTGGTGGCCAATGCCCGGGCCATGGCCGAAGGGTTCCAGGCCCGCGGCTACAAGGTGGTTTCCGGCGGCACCGATAATCACCTGTTCCTGCTGGATCTCATCGACCGGGATATCACCGGCAAAGACGCCGACGCCGCCCTCGGACGCGCCAACATCACGGTGAACAAGAACGCGGTGCCGAACGATCCGCGCTCGCCGTTCGTCACCAGCGGGCTGCGCATCGGCACCCCGGCCGCCACCACCCGCGGCTTCCGGGAGGCCGAGTGCCGGACCCTCACCACCTGGATGTGCGACGTGCTCGACGACATCGGCAACGACAACATGATCGAGACGGTGCGCCGCCGGGTGCTGGCTCTGTGCGCGGAATTTCCCGTGTACGGCCAGCCGGCCCGGTGAGCCGGCGCAGCCGCTCGAGCGGGTAGCGATTCATGCACTGCCCTTTTTGCGGCGCCGACGACACCAAGGTCATCGACTCGCGGCTGGTGGCGGAAGGGGACTCGGTGCGCCGCCGCCGCGAGTGTCAGAGCTGCGGCGAGCGCTTCACCACCTTCGAGACCGCCGAGCTGGTGATGCCGCGGGTGGTCAAGCGCGACGGCACCCGCGAGCCGTTCGACCAGGAAAAGCTGAGACGAGGCCTCACCCGGGCACTCGAGAAGCGGCCGGTGTCCACCGAGGAGGTGGAGAGCGCGCTCAATCGCATCATGCACGACCTGCGCTCCACCGGCGAACGGGAGCTGCCCTCGCTCCGGGTCGGCGAGGCGGTCATGAAGGAGCTGCGCGAGATGGACGGCGTCGCTTACGTGCGTTTCGCGTCCGTCTACCGGGACTTCCAGGACGTCTCGGAGTTCGAAAAGGAGATCAAGAGCCTGACCGCGGGCGATCAGACGCGGAGCGCGGGACCGGGAGCAGAGACCGGACGCGCCGGATGGTGGGGAGCGGCCTCCCGGCCGCGATGACCGGACGCGCCGGATGGTGTGGGAGCGGCCTCCCGGCCGCGATGACCGGACGGGTCCGTGCAGACGAGCCGCGTGAGCCGCGATTCCGACGAGTTGTTCCTCCGCGCGGCGATCGAATTGGCCGAACGCGGATTGTTCTCCTGCACGCCCAACCCGCGGGTGGGATGTCTGATCGTGCGCGACGGCCGGGTGCTCGGCCGCGGCGCGCATCTCCGCGCCGGCGAGGGTCATGCCGAGGTGAACGCGCTGGCGGATGCCGGCGGAGACGCTTCCGGTGCCACCGTCTACGTGAGCCTGGAGCCCTGCGCCTTCACCGGCAGAACGCCTCCCTGCAGCCAGGCGCTGATCGCCGCCAACGTGCGCCGGGTGGTGGCCGCCATGCGCGACCCGCACCCGCAGGTGAGCGGCGCCGGCTTCCGGCAGCTCGAGGCGGCCGGCATCCGCACCGAGCTCATCGAGCTGCCGGAGGCCGAGGCCTTGAACGCCGGCTACGTGAGCCGTCTACGCACCGGCCGGCCGCTGGTGCGGCTGAAGATCGCCCAGTCCCTGGACGGCCGTACCGCCATGGCTTCCGGCGAAAGCCGCTGGATCACCGGGCCTGCCGCCCGAGCCGACGTGCAGTACTGGCGGGCGAGAAGCTGCGCGCTGATCACCGGCAGCGGCACCGTGCTGACGGATGATCCCGAGCTCACCGTGCGCGATCCCCGCTACGCGGTGGAAGGGCGTATCCGTCAGCCGTTGCGGGTGGTGGCCGACACCAGGCTCAGGGTCCCGGCCGACGCCGCCCTGCTGCGGGCCCCGGGGCCTCTGCTGTTCGTCCACGGAGCGGCGGCGGTGCCCCAGTTGCCGGACGTGGAGCTGCCGGACGTGGAGCATCTGGCCTGCGGCGGTGATGCCGTCGACCTGCCGGCGCTGCTCGGCGTCCTGGCCGAGCGGGGTTGCAACGAGGTGCTGGTGGAAGCCGGCCCACGCCTGACCGGCGCGTTTCTGGCCCAGGGTCTGTGGGACGAGATCGTGCTCTACGTGGCGCCCAAGCTCCTCGGCAGCGAGGCACGGCCCATGGCGACCTTGCCGCTGGTGGCGCTCGACGAGGCCCTGCACACCACGGTGACCGAGTGCACCATGGTCGGCGACGACCTCCGCCTGACGCTCACCGCCCGCCGGGACCTAACTCGATCCAGAACTGCAGCAGCCGCCCACCCGCCGGATCCGCCACTTCCGCGGTGAGCACGCCGCCATGGCCCTCGATGACGCGTATCGAGCCGACGTTGTCCGGGCTCGTCGTCAGCAGTGCCCGGGATTCCCCCCGTTCCCGCAGCGCTTCCAGGCCGAGCCCCAGCGCTGCGCTGGCGATGCCGCGGCGGCGCGCCCGGGGCGCCACGTAGTAGCCGATGTGACCGCCACTGACCCGGAGCGCGTCGTTCAGCCAGTGGCGCATGCGCAGCATGCCCAACACGGTTCCGTCCGCCAGGATCCAGTAGGTGGTTTGCGGCACCCGGTCGTCCGGGAGCTGGTCCGGTTCCTGCTGGCGCACGCAGTCAGCGAGGAACGCGTCGAGGGACTGCTCGCCGCGGCCGAAGCGGGTGCCGCTGACGCCGGCCTCGCCGTCGCCGAGCCCCAGCAGCATCTCTGCCAGGCCGGGAAGCACCGTCGGGCTGGCGGCGACGAGGGAGACCGCAGCGCCGCCCGGCCGAACGTCGGTCGACTTCCTCGAGGGCGGCCGTGTTCTGCGGAAGACCATGAGGCGACTCTCCGGTGGCGTTGACGGCGGGCCATTCACGGTAGAATACCCCACGCGCCGAGGCGGACGAGTCCGCCGCGTGTCCGATCATCCAGACAGAGACATCCATGACCGATTGCCCGAGCCCAGCCGACGCTCCATCGGAGGCCGCGCCATGAGCCGCGCCGGACATTGGGCGCGGCGGCGCTCCCGCAAGGCCGCGATGCAGGCGATCTACCAGTGGCAGATGACGGACATAGACCTCGCGCCGCTGGAGAGGGAGTACCGCGACGCCGGCGCCCTCAAGAAGGCCGAGGCGGAGTTCTTCCGGGCCCTGGTGCGCGGCGTGCTCCTGCGCACGGAGGAGCTGGACGCTCTGCTCGCCCCCGTGCTCGACCGCAAGCTTGCGGACCTCGATCGGGTGGAGCTGGCGCTGCTCCGACTCGGCGCCTTCGAGCTGGCCCACCGAATCGACGTGCCGTATCGGGTGGTGATCGACGAGTACGTGGAGCTGGCCAAGGGCTACGGCGCCGAGGACAGCTACAAGTACCTGAACGGCGTGCTGGACAAGCTGGCCGCGAGCCTCCGCCAGACGGAGCGTCGTCGGTGAACGAGTTCGAGCTGATCGATGTGATGGTGGCTGAGCTCGGCGACGCCGCTGCCGGCACCTGGGTGCGCACCGGGCCAGGCGACGATGGCGCGGTGACCGTCGTTCCCTCCGGGATGGAGCTGGTGTCCAGCATCGACGCGCTGGTGGGCGGTGTGCATTTCCCGGTGCAGGCGGGGGCCGAGCTGATCGGCTATCGGGCGCTCATGGTGAGCGCATCGGACCTGGCCGCCATGGGCGCCGAGGCCGGGTTCGCCCTGGTGGCCGTCAGCCTGGAGCAGGGCAATGCGGAGTGGCTCGGCGCTCTTGCCCGGGGCTTGGGCCGTGCCGCGCGGGATGCGGGGCTGGCGGTGGCAGGCGGTAATCTCGCCCGGGGCCCTCTCACCATCGCCGTCAGCGTGCACGGCTTCGTGCCCGAGCACCGGGCCGTGCTGCGCTCCGGCGCCCGACCCGGCGACGACGTCTTCGTCACCGGCGCGCTCGGCGCGGCGGCGGCCGCGGTGGCGCGCGGAGGGCTCGCCGCATGCGCCACGGAGAACGATCTGGACGAGCTCTCGCGCCGCTACTTCATGCCCCGGGCGCGAATCGCCGAGGGACGGGCGCTCAGGGAGTTCGCCAGCAGTGCCATCGACCTCTCCGACGGGCTGCTGCAGGACCTGGGGCACGTCTGCACCGCGAGCGGCGTCGGCGTCGAGCTCGACTCCGCTCGGGTTCCGGTGGCCGCCGGCGCCACCCTCGATGAGGCGCTGTCGGGCGGGGATGACTACGAGCTCTGCTTCACCGGCCGAGGGGCGCCGCCGGCGTTGGCCGTGCCGGTGCAGCGCATCGGCTGCGTCGTCGCCGGCTCCGGGGTGCGACTGGACGGCCGCGCCGCCGGGGGCGGCTACCGGCACTTCGGTTCATGAGCGGCTGTTCATGAGCGATGGATCATGAAGGATGGGGACGCCGGCGAACCGGACGAGGGCGTGCCGCGGCTCGAGCCCGCGTCGTTCGCCGACCCGGCGGTGTTTCTCGTGACCGGATTCGCCTGCGGCTTTCTGCGCCCGGCGCCGGGCACGTGGGGATCGCTCCTGGCCCTGGCGATCTGGTGGTTGCTGCTCGCCGGTATGGCGTGGCCGGTGCAGCTCGCGGTGGTGGCGGGCACGGTGGCCGCCGGCACCTGGCTCACCCACGTGGTCGGTCGGCGCTACGGCGTCCACGACGATCCCAGAATCGTCATCGACGAGGTGGCCGGGCTCTGGCTTGCCCTGCTGGGGGCCCCCGCGACGCTGCTTGCCGGGGCGAGCGGGTTCCTGCTTTTCCGGGTGCTCGACATCAGCAAGGTGTGGCCGGTCGGCTGGGCGGACCGGCGGGTGTCCGGGGCGGTGGGGGTGATGCTGGACGACCTCATTGCCGGCGGTCTCGTTCTCGTCGTGCTGCAGTTGGCATTTCGTCTGCTCGTCTGACCGGCTGCCGCCGCCCGCCCGTAGACTGTCAGGAATTGCCCGAACCGAGGCTCGTGTGCCGATCCTGAGACGTTTGCTGCCGCTCCTGTGGCTGATCTGGTCAGTCGCCGCCACCGCGGCCGGCGGGCAGCCCGTGGAGGTGCTGGCGTTGTTCAAGGACCGCGCCGTGCTCCGCGCCGCCGGTGCGGAGCAGATGCTGAAGGTTGGCGATACCTCGCCGGACGGGATCACCCTGCTCCAGGCGGATTCCTCCGGCGCGCGGGTGCGCTATCAGGGCGACATCTACGACCTGAGCTTGAGCCGGGAGGTTTCCGCCCGCTTCCAGCCGGTGGAGCAGCAGCGCGTGTCGATCTCCGCCGACGGTCAGGGCCAGTACCGCATTCGCGGCGCCATCGACGGCACCCTGGTCGACTTTCTGGTGGACACCGGTGCCTCGGTGGTGGCCATGAGCCGCGCCCACGCCACATCGCTCGGGCTCGACGCCGACCATGGTGACCGCGGCACGGTGCAGACCGCTCAAGGCACTGTCGGCTCGCGCTTCGTCACTCTGGACCAGGTGGTGGTGGGCGGGCTGACTGCGTACAACGTCCGCGCCGCCGTCATCGACGGCGACTACCCGTCCGAGATCCTCCTCGGCATGTCGTTTCTGCACCAGGTGAACATGCAGGAGAGCGGCGGCGTCCTCACCCTGACCGAGAAGCGCTGAGGGCTTCTGCGGGCCGGCGTGGGGGCGTCAGAATTCCCGTTTCACGGCGAGGTGCGCCAGCTCGGCCAGCAGCGACTCGCCGAGGCCGGCCCGATGCAGGAACTTCAGGGCGTCGTCGAGCAGCCGGTGCGCGTGCTGCCGGGCGGCGTCCACGCCCATGAGCTTGGGATAGGTGCTCTTGTCGGCGGCAGTATCCGACCCGGCCGGCTTGCCGAGCGCGTCGGTGGTGGCGGTGACGTCGAGGACGTCGTCGATGACCTGAAAGGCGTGCCCGGTGCGGGCAGCGAACTCGCCGAGCAGCACGAAGGTCTCGTCGTCGAGATCGGGCCGGCCCACCACCGCGCCGATCTGCACGCTGGCCTGGATCAGCGCACCGGTCTTGGCGGCGTGCAGCGCTTCCAGGTAATCGAGTGGCAGGCTCTTGTGCTCCGACGCCAGGTCGAAACTCTGCCCTCCCACCATACCCTGCCAGCCGACGGCGTCGGCCAGCAGGCCCACCGCCCGCAGCCGCGCCGCCGCCGGCACGTTGGGCGCCTCGGCCAGGGTGCGGAACGCCAGCGCCTGCAGGGCGTCGCCGGCGAGGATCGCTTCGGCCTCGCCGAACTTGACGTGACTGCTCGGCAGGCCGTGGCGGATGTCGTCGTCGTCCATGGCGGGCAGGTCGTCGTGGACGAGGGAGTAGGCGTGGACGAACTCCACGGCACAGGCGGGCGCGAGGGCGTCCTCCAGCAGGCCGCCCGACGCCGGTGCAGGCCGCGCACAGCAGCATGGGCCGCAGCCGCTTGCCGCCGGACAGGGTGGCGTAGCGCATGGCCTCGACGAGCTTCGGGGCGATGGCGGACTGAGCAGGCAGGTAGTGATCCAGGGCGTCCTCGATGGTCGCCTTCAGCTCCCGGGTATCAGTCTTCATCGAGGGCGTCGGGGTCCATGGGCTCCAGAGTGCCGTCTTCGCTGAGCTGGCTGACCTTGAGCTCGGCGTTCTTCAGCGCCGCCTGACAGTGGCGGGCGAGCTTGACCCCCCGTTCGTAGGCGACGAGGGACGCTTCGAGGCTGAGGTCTCCCGTCTCCATCTGTTCCACCAGGGCTTCCAGCTCTTCGGCGGCCGCCTCGAACTCGAGCTGGTCGACGGCCTCCACAGGCGTGCCGGATTCCGCAGGAGGGCCGGCCGCGTCCTGCGCGTTGTCGGAGGAATTTTTGGGCATCCGGGCAAGTTACCCCCGGTGCCGGAGCGGCGCAAGCCGGCGCCGGAGGCGGGCGTGGCCGGCGGAGGGTGCTCGGATGAATCCACTTGGCGGCCGTGAACGTATATGTGGAGAAGCGGACAGGCACGCCGGGACCATCTCTCCGGCGGATCGCCTCTGATATGCTCACCAGCAGCGGGGGTGAACGGCGGCATGGGGATTTCCACAGAGCACACGATCATCGGCTGGACGGAACAAGGCTACGTTCCGGATCTGGTCATTCGTGCGGGAATTCGGCGGCTGCTCCGGCAGCGGCTCGCCGAGATCGCCGCCGACGACGTGGAACGCTACGCGGCACGCAGCGAGCGGTTCGTTGCGGCGATGGACGCCGGGCCCGTCGCGCCGGTTCCGGAGAAGGCCAACGAGCAGCACTACGAGGTGCCCGCGGCGTTCTTCGACCTGGTGCTCGGCGCCCACCGCAAGTACAGCGCCTGCTACTGGGGCGAGGGCGTCGACCGGCTCGACGACGCCGAGGCCGCCGCCCTGGCGGTGACCTGCGAGCGTGCCGGTATCGACGACGGCCAGGACATACTGGAGCTCGGCTGCGGCTGGGGCTCGCTCACCTTGTGGATGGCGGACCAGTATCCGGCGGCGCGGATCACGGCTGTGTCGAATTCTCACTCTCAGCGCGAGCACATCACGGCGGAAGCCGCGCGGCGGGGCCTCGGTAACGTCCGGGTCGTCACCTGCGACATGAACGACTTCGCGGCGACGGGCCGTTACGACCGCGTGGTGTCGGTGGAGATGTTCGAGCACATGCGCAACTACCGCACCCTCTACGGCAGGATTCACGACTGGCTGAAGCCCGGCGGGCGCTTCTTCAAGCACATCTTCGTTCACCGGTCGGTGCCGTACGAGTTCGTCGATCAGGGCCCGTCGGACTGGATGAGCCGTCACTTCTTCTCGGGCGGCATCATGCCGAGCGACGATCTGCCGCTCAGGTTCCAGGATCGGCTGAAGTTCCTGTCACGCTGGACCTGGGATGGCACTCACTACGAAAAGACCGCCAACGCCTGGCTCGCCAACCTCGACCGCCACAGCGCAGCGGTGCTGCCCGTGCTCGCCGCCACCTACGGCGAGGCCGCGGCCGAGCAGTGGCTGCAGCGCTGGCGCATCTTCTTCATGTCGTGCGCCGAGTTGTTCGGCTATCGGCACGGGCAGCAGTGGTGGGTGAGCCACTACCTGTTCGAGCGCCCCGGGAGCGCGTGAGCTCGTGCCCGTGGCCGCCAACGTCATCGCTTTCCAGATCGGCTGGTTCGCCTGCGTCCTCGGTGCCGCGCACCAGCTGCCGCTGATCGGCCCCGTGCTCGCGCTCATCATCCTGTCCGTTCACCTGTATGCGGCGAGCGATCCAGCGGCGGAGGCCAGGCTGGTGCTGGCGGCCGTGGCGATCGGCCTGGTCTTCGACCCCGTGCTGGTAGTGTCCGGGATGCTCAGGTTCGCCTCGGGCGCCTACCTGCAGGGCGCCTTGGCGCCATGGATGCTGGCCATGTGGATGCTGTTCGCCATGACCCTCAACCTGTCCCTGCGCTGGCTGAAGACGCGGCCGTGGCTGGCGGCCGCGCTCGGTGCGGTGGGCGGCCCCATGGCCTACCTGGGCGGCGAGCGGCTGGGAGCGATCACCCTCCATACCGGGGCGGCGGTGGCAGTCATCGGCGCCGGCTGGGCCGGGGCAATGTGGTTGCTGGTGGCCCTGGCGAGACGCTTCGACGGCTTCTCTCCCGCGATTGTTGTGTCGCGGGAAGCCTGACGGTACCGTGCACGGGGGGTCGCGATAACTGGGGAAGGCGGTTGTTCGATCTGAGATCGTATTTGTGGGGCCTGGCGCTGATGGCGCTGATGGGCGTCGCGACCTGGCTGTTGAGCGTCGTCCGCCGCGACGTCGGCGTCGTCGACAGTCTCTGGGGCCTGTTCTTTCCGGCGGGCGCTTTCGTCTACGCCGGCACCGCGCCAGCCACGGGAGCTCGCGCGGTCCTGGTCCTCGTCCTCGTCTGTGTATGGGCGGTGAGACTCAGCGGCTACATCACCTGGCGCGGTTGGGGTCAGCCGGAAGACCATCGTTATCAGGCCATCCGCCGCCGCAACCAGCCGAACTTCGCGGTGAAGAGCCTGTATCTGGTGTTCGGCCTCCAGGCGCTGCTGGCCTGGGTGGTGTCGCTGCCGCTGCTCGCCGCCATCGCGGCGCCGTCACCACTCACCGGGCTCGACTGGGCCGGCGCCGCGTTGTGGGCGTTCGGCTTTTTGTTCGAAGCCGTGGGCGACCTTCAACTCGCCCGCTTCAAGTCCGACCCGGCGAGTCGCGGCCGGGTGCTGGATTCGGGGCTGTGGCGCTACACCCGCCATCCGAACTACTTCGGAGAGTTCTGCCTGTGGTGGGGGTTCTATCTGATCGCCGCCGGCGCGGGCGGGTGGTGGGCAGTGATTTCGCCCCTGCTGATGTCGGTGCTGCTGCTGCGGGTCTCCGGCGTCGCCCTGCTGGAGAAGGATATCGGCGAGCGCCGTCCGGCGTATCGCCAGTACATCGCCGGAACCTCGGCGTTCTTTCCATGGCCGCCCCGGATCGGCGCGATCGGCGAGGATCGACCATGATGCGAATCCGATCGGTGCTCCCAATCGTATTATCTCTCGTGACCTTTCTGCCAGCGGCGACATGCGTCGGCGCCGCAGGCGGCGACGGCACCCGGGAGTGGCGCTTCACCGCGCTGCTCGACGGCAAGAAGATCGGTTACCAGACCTTTCGGTTGACTGAAAGCGGGCAGGACAGGGTGCTGGTGAGCGAAGCGCGTTACAAGGTGAAGATTCTGTTCGTGAACGTCTACAGCTATCACCACGACGATCGGGAGGAGTGGCGCGGCGACTGCCTCACCCGGATCGAATCGAAGACCAACGACAACGGCGAGCAACTGTTCGTGCACGGTGAGCTTGCCCAGGCCCACCTGGTGGTGGACACCGGCGAAGGCCGCCAGCGGCTGCCGGAGTGCGTCGAGACGTTCGCCTATTGGAATCCTCACATCCTGGACGCCACCCGGCTGCTGAACTCGCAGACGGGTAAGTACGTGAACGTCAAGGTGACCAGCCAGGGGCGCGAGACCATCGAAGCCGGCGGCCGCCAGCGCGCAGCGGACCACTACACGTTGACCACGGACGAGTTCTCCATCGATCTGTGGTACTCGCCGGAGCGTCGCTGGCTCGGTCTCGAAACCACCACCGAGTCGGGCCGCCGGCTGCGGTACCTGCTGAACTGAGCTGATGGTGGAACCGATGACACTCGATCGCGACGTTCCCAAGGCCACCACCGTCGGCAGCGCCGGGCGCGCCGCCACCTTCAGAGCATGGCTGGACACCTCGGCATTGCCGAGCGAGTCCTGCGCCCCAGTGGATCCGTCGGCGGGTTCCGCCTCACCGCCTGCCGGCGATCGGGTGGAGTGGATCCGCACGGCCCCCTTTGTGGCGTTGCATCTGGGCTGCGTAGGGGCGGTATGGGTGGGCTGGAGCCCCACGGCGGTGGCCGTCGCGGCGGCACTGTATGGCCTCCGCCTGTTCGCCATCACCGGCTTCTATCACCGCTATTTTTCGCACCGGACTTTTCGGACTTCGCGGCCGATGCAGTTTCTGTTCGCCGTGATCGGTGCCGCCGCGGTTCAGCGCGGGCCCTTGTGGTGGGCGTCTCACCACCGCCACCATCACGTCCACTCCGATCGGCAACCCGACAGCCACTCGCCCGTTCAGCACGGCTTCCTGTGGAGCCACATTGGCTGGTTCATGACCCGCACCGCGTTCCGCACCCGGCACGAGCTGGTGCGTGACCTGGCGCGTTATCCGGAGCTCACGTTTCTCGATCGTTTCGACGTGCTGGTGCCGGTGGTGCTGGCGGCCAGCCTGTACGGCGCCGGCGCTCTGCTCAGCCATCTGGCGCCGGGCCTCGGCACGTCGGGCCCGCAGATGCTGGTGTGGGGATTCTGCATCTCCACCGTGGCCCTCTACCACGCCACCTTCTCGGTGAACTCGCTGGCTCACCGGCTCGGCCGCCGCCGCTACCGCACCCGGGATCACAGCCGCAACAACTGGTGGCTGGCGCTGCTCACCCTGGGCGAGGGGTGGCACAACAACCATCACCACTTCCCGGGGTCCGCCCGACAAGGGTTCTTCTGGTGGGAGCTGGACGTGACCTATTACCTGCTCCGGGCACTGGCAGCGGTGGGCCTGGTCTGGAACCTGAAGCCGGTGCCGGCGGCGATCCGCGACGCGCGGCGCATCGATCGGTGACGCGATGATCGCCACGCGACCACAGCGGATTGCCGTCGTCGGCACGGGCATCGCCGGCAACGTCGCCGCCTACCATCTGTGCCGCGATCACGACATCACGGTGTTCGAGGCAGGCGGGCACGTCGGTGGTCATACCCATACCCACCATGTTGTGCACGAAGGCCGCGACTACGCCGTGGACACGGGATTCATCGTCTTCAACGACTGGACCTATCCGCGCTTCATCGAGCTCCTGGGCGAGCTCGGCGTCGAGGTGCAGGACAGCGAGATGAGCTTCTCGGTGAAGTCCGCGCGCTCCGGACTGGAGTACAACGGCACCACGATGAACAGTCTGTTCGCCCAGCGCCGGAACCTGGTCCGTCCTGCTTTCTGGGGCATGATCCGGGACATCCTGCGCTTCAATCGCGAAGCGCCGGCGCTTCTGGAGGACGCTGCCGACGACGTCACCCTCGAGACGTACCTGCGGGTGAAGGGGTACTCGCGGGCTTTCGTCGAGCACTATCTCGTACCCATGGGTGCGGCCATCTGGTCCGCGGCCCCGCAGACTCTGCGGCAGTTTCCGGCGCGGTTCTTCGTCCGCTTCTTTCACAACCACGGCATGTTGTCGGTGAACGACCGGCCCACCTGGCGAACGATCCGCGGCGGCTCGGCGCGCTACGTGGAGAAGCTCAGCGCGCCGTTCCGGGACCGCATTCGGCTGAACACGCCGGTGGTGTCGGTGCGTCGCTTCCCCACTCACGTGCTGGTGACGCCCCGGTCCGGCGATGCCGAACGGTTCGACGCCGTGTTTCTCGCCTGCCATAGCGATCAGGCGCTGCGGATGCTGTCCGATGCCTCCGCGGTCGAACGTCGGGTGCTCGGCGCAATTCCCTACCAGACCAACGACGTGGTACTGCACACCGACACGTCCGTGCTGCCGCGGCGGAGGCGGGCCTGGGCGGCGTGGAACTACAACGTTCCCCGCGCGCCACTGGACCGGGTGGCGGTGACCTACCACATGAACATCCTGCAGCGGCTCGAGTCGCGGGTGCCGCTCCTGGTGACGCTCAACATGACGGACGCCATCGATCCGGCGAAAATCATCAAGCGGCTCACCTATCATCATCCGCTGTTCACCCCCGCCGGCATCGCCGCGCAGCGACGCCAGGTCGAGATCAACGGTGTGCGGCGCGCATACTTCTGCGGCGCCTACTGGCGGAACGGGTTCCATGAGGACGGCGTGGTCAGCGCGCTCGACGCCGTCGCGCACTTTCGCGCGCGCTGCCGGCGGGAGGGAGCAGGGGATGCCGAACATGCCCGCCAGCGCCATCTACACCGGGTGGGTTAGACACCGCCGCTACGCGCCGCGGCCCCACGCGTTCCGCTACCGGCTGTTCATGATGTATCTGGACCTCGCCGAGCTGGACGAGGTGTTCCGCGGCCGATGGCTGTGGTCGGCGCGGCGGCCGGCGCCGGCGTGGCTCCGGCGCGCCGATTACCTGGGTGATCCGCAGGTGAGCCTCGACCAGGCGGTGCGCGACTGCGTGGAGCAGGAGAGCGGCGTTCGCCCCGATGGGCCGATCCGCATGCTCACCCACCTGCGCTATTTCGGCTACTGCTTCAACCCCGTCACCGTCTACTACTGCTTCGATCAGGCCGGCACACGGGTGGAAACCACGGTGGCCGAGATCACCAACACGCCGTGGAACGAGCGCCATAGTTACGTGCTGCGTGCCCACGATCCGTCGCCGGGGCGCAGCCAGCGCTTCCGTTTCGACAAGCGCTTCCACGTGTCGCCGTTCATGGAGATGGCCATCGGCTACGACTGGTCGTTCAGCAGCCCGGCGGACAAGCTCGCCGTGCACATGATCAACCGGCGCGATGGCGAGAAGATATTCGACGCCACTTTGCGCCTGGTGCGACGGGAGGCCACCGGACCGGCGCTCGCCGCGGCCCTGGCCCGGTTTCCGCTGATGACCCTCGAGGTCTCCGCCGCCATCTACTGGCAGGCCCTGCGCCTTTGGTGGAAGCGCACGCCGTTCCATCCCCACCCGCAAAAGCAACCCGTGAGAGTGCAGCCATGAAGCCTACCGCTCTGGACCTGCGTGTCCAGCCTGGCACGACCCCGAAGCCCCGGTTCCTGGATCGGCTGGCACGGCGCGCGGTGCGTTCGCGCCTCGAGCAGCTCCGGCACGGCCGACTCACCCTGGTGGACGGCGACGAGATCCTTCGCTTCGGCCGCCCCGGCGCGGACCGTGCGCTCGACGTCACCGTGCGAGTGAACGATGCGCGGTTCTACAGCGACGTCGCCTTCGCCGGGTCCATCGGCGCGGGCGAGGCATACATGCAGGGATACTGGCAGACCAGCGACCTGACCGGCCTGGTTCGTCTGCTGCTGCGCAATCGGGAGGTGCTGGATGGTATGGAGACCGGGCTCGCGCGGCTGACGGTGCCGACGCAGAAGCTGCTGCACCGGCTGAACCGTAACACCGCCGCGGGGTCGAGGCGCAACATCGCCGCCCACTACGACCTCGGCAACGACTTCTTCGAGCTGTTCCTCGACGAGACCATGATGTACTCCTGCGCCATCTTCGAGCGTGCCGACATGACCCTGGCCGAGGCCCAGCTCGCGCGCCTCGACCGGATCTGCCGAAAGCTCGATCTCGGGCCTTCGGACCACGTGCTGGAGATCGGCACCGGCTGGGGCGCTCTCGCCATTCACGCCGCCGCCCACTTCGGCTGCCGCGTCACCACCACCACCATCTCGCGGGAGCAGCACGACCTGGCCAGGGAGCGGGTACGGGAAGCAGGGCTCGCGGACCGGGTGACCGTGCTGCGGAGCGACTATCGCGACCTCGACGGCTGCTACGACAAGCTGGTATCGATCGAGATGATCGAGGCGGTGGGCCACCAGTATTTCGACGCGTTCTTCGGCAAATGCGCCGATCTCCTGGCGCCTGACGGCATGATGCTGGTGCAGGCCATCACCATCGCCGATCAGCGTTACGAGCAGGCCAGGCGGTCGGTGGACTTCATCCAGCGCTACATCTTTCCCGGCAGCTGCATTCCCTCGGTGGCGGCGCTGACGGCTGCGATGGCGCGTGCCGGCGATCTACGGCTGTTCCACCTCGAGGACATCGGCCCCCACTACGCCACCACCTTGCGTCGCTGGCGCGAGAACCTGCTCGACAATCTGGCGGCCGTGCGCCAGCTCGGCTATCCCGACAGCTTCGTGCGCATGTGGGAGTTCTACCTCTGCTACTGCGAGGGCGGCTTTGCCGAGCGTGTCCTCGGCGACGTGCACATGCTGCTGGTGAAGCCAGGGAACCGGCGATCGCCCATCGTCCCGCCGCTGGGGAGGGAAGGTCGATGAGGCTCGCGGCTATCGCCTTGGTTCTCGAGGGCGGGCCACGCGATCCAGGGCGCCACTGGCGGGTGCGTCACCGACGCCAGATGCTTAGCTAGCTTAGCGTTCGCGCTTGATGGCGGTATCATGGCGGTCGTCACGCCGCCGGCTGCCGTCATCGTATGCGGATCCTCGACGCCCGAGAGCTCACCGTTCCCCTGGCAGGAGACGTGGCTAATGCCGTGGTGAGTTTCTCCGGGCACACCGTGTCGCTGGTGGCCCTGGTGTCGGATCAGCTGCGCAACGGCAGGCCCGTGGTCGGCTTCGGCTTCAACTCCATCGGCCGCTTCGGTCAGGGCGGAATTCTCCGCGAGCGGCTCATCCCCCGGCTCCTCGATGCTAGCCCGGAGAGCCTCCTGGCCGGCGACGGAAGCATTCATCCCGGGGCCGTCGCCGCCGCCGTCATGCGCAATGAAAAGCCGGGCGGCCATGGCGACCGCGCCGGTGCCGTGGGCGCGCTGGAGCTCGCCGTCTGGGACCTGAACGCCAAGCTCGCCGACGAACCCGCCTGCCGGACCATCGCACGCCGAATGGGCCGCGGTTGCGGGGATGGGTCGGCGAGCGTGTACGCCGCCGGCGGATACTACTATCCGGAGGATTCCGTCGGGCGGCTGGCCGATGAGCTGAAACGCTATGCCGATCTCGGCTTCGATGCCTTCAAGATCAAGATCGGAGGCGCGCCGCTCGCCGCCGACCTGGCGCGGGTGGAGGCGGCCGTAGGCGTCGCCGGCGCGGGCTCACGGCTGGCCGTGGACGCCAACGGCCGCTTCGAGGAGGCACCGGCGCTCGAGTACGGCCGGGCGCTGTCGGCCTTTGCCCTGCGTTGGTACGAAGAGCCGGGAGACCCGCTCGACTATGCGCTGAACTGCCGTGTCACATCGAGCTATCCGGAGGCCGTGGCCACCGGCGAAAACCTGTTCAGCGCCATGGACGCCGCGAACCTCGTGCGCTTCGGCGGTATGCGCCCGGACAAGGACGTCTTCCAGATGGACCCGGGCCTCGCCTACGGCATCGGGGAATATGCGCGCATGCTCGACGTGCTGGGAACCTACGGGTTCGACCGCGCGCAGTGCTTTCCTCATGGCGGCCACCTGATCAATCTGCACGTGACGGTCGGGCTCGGGCTCGGCGGCTGCGAGGCGTACCCGGGCGTGTTCCAGCCGTTCGGCGGATATCCGCCGCAATGCCGGATCGGCGATGGCCGGGTGAGCGTATCGGACGCTCCCGGTTTCGGGCTGGAGCAGAAGCCCGAGCTGGCGCGCTACCTCGAGGAGCTGGGAGGTTCATGATGAACATCGCCGTGGTGGGTTGCGGTGCCATGGGTTCCATCTACGCCGGGCTGCTCTGCGCTGCCGGGCACCGGATAACCGCCGTCGACACCAACGAGGCTCACGTAGCGGCCATCAACGAGCGGGGTCTGCGCGTGTCCGGCGCCAGCGGTGACCGCACGGTGAGGATCGAGGCCCGGGCAACGCCGGGGAACGAGCCCGTGGACCTGGTGATCGTCGCCGTCAAGGCAGCACATGCGGGCGCGGCCGCGGAGAAGGCCGCCTGCCTGCTGCATTCAGCGACCCGGGTGCTGACGATCCAGAATGGCCTCGGCGCTGCGGATGCAGTGGCCGCGGCGCTCGGCGGTGAGCGCCTCATCGTCGGGGTCGCGCAGGGATTCGGCGCCTCCCTGCCGGAGCCGGGTCACGCTCACCACAACGACATGAGGGCCATCCGGATGGGTGCCTACGGCGGATTGCCTGCGGCGGAGGTGGAAGCCGTGGCCCGGAGCTGGCGCGACGCCGGCTTCGATGCGGCGGCGGTGACGGACATCCTGGCCATGCAGTGGGAGAAGCTGATCTGCAACGTGGCCTACAGCGCCCCTTGCGCCATCACCGGACTCACCGTTGGGGAGGTCATGGAGCACCCCGAGGTCGGCGCGGTGAGTCGCGCCGCGGCCACGGAGGCCTGGCGGGTCGCGAAGGCGCTTGGTGTTGCCATCGACGTGGAGGATCCGGTGGCTCTGGTTCGGGATTTCGCGGCCCGCATGCCGCTTGCCAGGCCGTCGGTGCTGCTGGATCTGGATGCGGGTCGGATCAGCGAGGTGGAGGTGATCAACGGCGCGGTGCCCCGCGAGGCAGGCAGGGTGGGGCTGGAGGCGCCGGTGAACGCCACGCTGACAGCTTTGGTGAAGACGCTGGAGCAGCAGCGCGCGGGGTGAGCGCTCGCGCGCCGGCTGATGACAACGTGGATACGCGGGAGACAACCATGAGCATGGCCGAAGATCTGAGAGCCGCCGATCTGCGCCGCCGCCAGGCGATGATTGACGCCGACGTGGATTCATTGGCAGCGCTGCTGGCGGACGAGCTGGTGTGGACACACTCCTCCGGCACGCGGGACGACAAGCAGAGGTTCCTCGAGAAGATCGCCGCCAATGCCGCGGACTACCGCTCGCTGGAGGTGTCCGAAGACGTGATCGTTCAGCAGGGCGACGTGCTGATCCACCATGGCGACTTGTCGGGCAGGGTGGTGGTGGACGGCCGGGAGAAGTCTCTCAACAACCGCTTCCTGGCGGTGTGGAAGCATTCAGGTGACGCCTTCGAGCTGCTCGCCTGGCAATCCACCGGATCCTGACGGACGGCGCCGCTGGGGGCCGCGCCGTTCATCGCGCCGCTCATACACTCGGCGCAGCCGTTCGAGCCGGTGGCGGGTAATGGGGTAGCGGAAGATCACGGCGATCGCCATCAGGTACAGCGCCGGCGGCAGCAGAGAGAGGGTGTAGCGCAGGGCATCGATCTCGGCCGGCGTGTTCTCCGTGCGTGGGTCGAATCCCATCATCCCCAGGAGTGGCAGCGACAGGCCCACGGCCAGCGCCTGGGTGATCTTCGCGCCGAGCGACCACACGGCCACATAGGCGCCGGCCACGTGATCTCGGCTGCGTCGGGTCGCCAACTCGATCACATCGGCCTTCATGGACATGGAGAGCGCCAGGAAGTTGCCGCCGGCGAAGCCGATGACGGCGGTGATCAGGACGAAGGGCACGATCTGGCCGGGCTCGAGCAGCAGGTACGCTGGGGTGGCGACGGCCATGGCCAGAGTGCCGACCATCCAGGCCTCGCGCTTGCCGATACGGTGTGACAGCCAGACCCAGAACGGCAGACCGACGATGTTCACTGCGAAATACGCGAGCAGGATCGGCTGCGCCTGGCGCTCCAGATCCATGGCGAAGGTAGTGAAGAGCATGAACAGGGTGCCGATCATGGTGGTGCCGAGGGACATCAGAGTGAAGCCGGCGAACAGCACCAGGAACGAGCCGTTGCGGCCCATGCTCTTCAGATTCTTCACAATCGATTGAGGATTCGTGGCCACGTGCCGGCGCTCGGGAAGCCTGACCAGGGTGAGCCCGACCAGCACCGGCAGCAGCACCAGCGCCATGCCGCCGATGATGGTCAGCGCCTCGCTGGCCACCGCGCCGTAGCCGAAGAGCCGGGCCGAGACCACCGGTACCAGCAGCACGCTGATATTGCCGGTGAAGCCGAACGCCTGCCGCCAGCCGGTGATGCGGGTGCGCTCGTGGAAGTCGTCCGACAGCTCCGCACCCCACGCGTAGTACGGGATGTTGATCATGGTCCAGCCGAGCCACAGCAGCACCGACCACACCAGCAGGTAGCTGTTGTCGACCGCGCCGCTCGGCGCGAAGAGCTGATAGGCGGCGATCATCATGAGCGGCGTGCCGGCCGCCATCCAAGGCTTGCGGCGGCCGAAGCGACCGCGGGTACGGTCGCTCAGGGCGCCGATCAGCGGATCGGTGATCACGTCGCTGATGCGCGCCACCATGAGCAGCAGACCGATGTCGGTAATGTCGAGGCCGAGATCGCGCGAGTAGAAGAACGGCAGATACAACGATACCGGGATGACCGCGAGATAGACGGCGAACTCCGGCAGGCCGAACAGCACGAGCTGGCTGCGCCGCAAGGGCGGAGTCGTTCTGGAACTCGAAGCCGGATTCGGCATACAGTTCGTCAGCTAAGCAATTGTGACACTTGAGGCTAGAGCGGATAGACGATGGTATTCGGCACCAGCACCGAGTCGTAGACCACGCGCTTCTCGGCGAACCGAAGCTCACCGTCCTGCTCGGCGACGATGTCCAGGTAGCGGCCCACGCTCAGAATACGCGGCAGCTCGTCGTGCAGCACCTCCACCACCGAATAGTTGGCGGTCACGTCGATTTGGCCGTCGGAGCGTTGCCGCGGACTGATCTGGGTGATGTGGTGGCGCAGGTAGCGGGGCTCGTACATGATAGTCTCGTGCACCGCCCGCACCCGGTCGGTGAGCATGCCCCGGCTCTCGCAGCGCAAGGTGGCCAGCGGCAGGCCGGCGTCGAAATTGTCGCGAGGAATGGCCAGGTACAAACAGTCCTCGAGGAACAGATCCGGCCACGCTTCGAGCGGACCGTCGTCCAGCAGCCGCGCGTAGTCGGTGTAGAGATCCTCCAGGGACCAGCGATCGACGTTCACAGCTCCATGACCTCGCGGTAGCGCTTGTAGAACGCCCGCAGAGCCACCTCGGTGACCATGTGGGTCTCGTCGTCCGTGCCGCGCCCGCCCATGAGCATGAGGCTGCGGCCGGAGCCGCCGACGATGCCGTCCTGAGCCAGCTTGATCACTTCGCTGTCGTCCGCGGAGACCAGGCCCGCCGCGCTCATCAGGTTGGCCTGGCGTAGACGGCGCCGGGTCATGGCCTCGTCGTCGTCCGCGAAGCCGAAGAATGTCCAGTGCAGCTCGAAGGCGCCGGCGTGCCGGGGCTGGATTTGCCGCAGCGCCAAGGTATTGGACTGCTGCTGCACGATGAGATTCGGCCACACCGTCTGCATCACCACGGTGGCGTCGTCGGGAAACTCCTTCACCGGATCCAGCAGCCGGGTGTCTTCCAGGGTGAAGTCGACCCTGAGGTTGCGCATGTCCCTGGTGTCTTCGCTGGCCTGCTGCTGGCCACGTTGCGAGATGAGCAGCGCGTGTCCGCCGGAGGGATCCATGCGCACCTGCGACCTCTGATCGGCGCGGAACAGCCCGAACGTCACCAGGAACACGTGCAGGAGCGACGCGTGGTAGGGATCCTTGATGTTCTCGAACATCAGCTTCCAGTTACCCGGGATGAGCTGCCGGGAGTAGCCGAGCACCCGCAGTCCGCGCCCGTCGAAGACGCGGTCGAAGTAGCGGGTGTTGGTCTCGCCGAGATAGTCCGACAGGTCCGGCAGGTCCACGTGGAAGGAGGCGAAGATCACACCGCCGCGGACGGCGATGGCGAGCTCCGGCAGGTTGTGGTCCTCCCGGCGGAAGTCCTCCGGCATGCCGCCGAGCTGCTTCACCCCCTTGATGAAGGGCACGCCTTTCAGGCGGCCCCGCGCGTCGTAGGACCACTGGTGGTACGGGCAGACGAACATGCGGCAATTGCCCCGCGCCTGCCGGCAGATCTTGACGCCGCGGTGGGCACAGCGGTTGGCGAAGCCGTGAATCTCGCCGGATTGATCCCGCGTCACCACCACGGAACGATTGCCGATACGCGTGACAAGATAGTCCCCGGACTCGGGCAGCTCCGCCTCGAGGCCCACATAGGACCAGCTCGGGCCGCAGAAGATGCGTTCCATCTCGCGTTCGAAGATCCCGGGGTCCGTGTAGACCCGGTACGGTATCTCGGTGATGCAGCCCTGAGGCCAGTCGAAGGCGTGATCCATGAAGAATGTAGTGATTTCGTTGACCAGCGCGATGATACTTTGCTATCAAAGTATTTGTAAGAGCGCCCGCCGAGCACGATTCGGAGCCGGATCCATGACCGACAGACTGTCTGAAACCACGCCCGAAGCCATCAGCGATCACCAGCCCCGGCTGGTGGACCTGACCGGTGCCGCGATGGCATCCTGCGCCCCACAGCATGCCAAACCGGCGCGGGACTGGCCGCCGGTGATCGTCCCCGGCGAGACCATCGATCGGGAGATCGAACGCCTCGCCGATCTCCCGCGACCGGCCAATGGACAGCGCCGGGTGATGTTCGTGCATCCGAGTGCCCCGGACCCGGGCCGCGGCCTCACCCCAGGGGTTCAGGTCACCCTGGACGTGCTGCTGCCCGGAGAGTCCACCGTGCCGGTGAGGCGCAACGCCACCGAGGTGAACTTCTGCATCCGGGGCTCAGGCACCACCACCGTCGGCGAGCGCACGATCCGCTACCGGCGCTATGACGCCTGGAACCATCCCTCGTATCAGACGTACCGCCACGTCAACGACGGCCGCGAGGTCAGCGCCCGGCTCACCTATTCCAATGCGGCTCTGCTGGAAATGATGCGGGTCAATCTGGTGGAGGAAGACCCTCCGGTTGCCGATCCCGGTGGGGCGCAGGCGGCTGCGGCCGAGGCTGGAGGGGCGCCGGCGCTCGAGACGTTCACCATCGGCGAGGACGGTGCCGCGCTGATGCCCTACGAGACCCTCATCAGCCCGCCGTGCGTGCCCTCGGCGTCCCTGCACTGGCCGTGGGCGGTGGTGAAGGAGAATCTGGACAAGCTGGAGGCGCTGGGCAGCAGCTATGTGGGCAGGCGCCTGTACCTGCTGTTCAATCCGCGCACGGGCCGCTTCAACGGCACCACGCCAAACTTCTTCGCTACCCTGACCATCCGCCCCGGTGGCATCGTCGACAAGCCGCACCGCCACGTATCCTCCGCCATCAATTACTACTTCCGCGGTGCTGGCTACAGCCGCGTGGAGGGCCGGCGCTACGAATGGAAAGCGGGCGATCTCATGGTCTCGGCGCCGGGCTGGGCGGTGCACAATCACGCTTCTTACGAGGGCGAGCCGGTGTACGAGCTCACCATTCAGGACCAGCCGCTGAACATCTACATGGAGTCGCTTCTGTGGCAGGAAGAGCTGAGTGAGCCAGCACGCATCCTCGGCACTCAGCAGGGCTTTTCCACCAACCGCGGCCGGCACTGAGCGCCGTGTTCTACGATCCGAGGCAGGACCTCAAGCCGCCGCCGCTCGGGCACAATCCGCTGAATGCCCTGGTGGCGCCGCGGCCCATCGGCTGGATCGCCACCGTGTCGTCGGCCGGTGAGGTCAATCTGGCGCCATTCTCCTACTTCAACGCCTTCTCCGCCGACCCGCCGGTGGTGGGATTCGCGCCCAACGCGAAGCCCGCCACCGATGGCCCCAAGGACAGCCTGGCCAATGTCCGGGAGGTGCCGGAGTTCACCGTCAGCATCGTTTCGGTGGAGCTTGCCGCGGCCATGAACGAGACCTCGCGAGCGGTACCGCGAGGCGTATCCGAATTCGAGCTGGCCGGTCTCTCGGCAGCGCCGTCGCGCATGGTGCGGCCCCCTCATGTGGGTGAGGCGCGCGGTGTGCTGGAGTGCCGGGTGGTGCAGATCGTCGAGCTGCCGTCGCGGCCAGGCGGGCGGGGCAGCCATCTGGTGCTCGGCGAGGTGGTCGGTGTACACATCGATGACGCGCTCATCCGCAGCGGACGGGTCGACACCCTGGCTCTCCGGCCGGTCTCGCGGCTCGGCTACTTCGACTACAGCGTCGTCGAGTCGCTGTTCGAGATGCCCCGGCCGGACTGACGCGCGGGGATGCGCGACGTTCCCGCATTTGCGCCTGTCGGGGCCCGCGCCGATACTGGCCCGCTTCGAAACGGTGAGGACACTGGCGGATAGCTATGAGTCGGACGGACGACAACGACCCGGAGCGGTTCAGCGACCCGCTGCAGAGCTTCGGTCAGGTGGCGCGGCTGACGTTTCGCACCTTTGCACGGTCGCTCGAGCAGCGGATCGTCGACCATGGCGTGACCATCGGGCAGTGGCGCTTCCTACGCGAGCTCTGGCGCGAGGACGGCATCACTCAGCGGGAGCTCAGCGAGCGTCTCAGCATGCGCGAGCCGAGCACCGTGGCCGCGGTCCGCTCGCTGGAAAGTGCGGGGCTGGTGCGGCGGGTGCGTGATGCCTGCGACCGGCGCAAGATTCGCATCCACCTCACGCCCCGGGCGCGCCGTCTGCGCGAGCCGCTGCTGCGTCACGTGCGCGACGTCAACCTCGTCGCTACCCAAGGTGTTCCGAAGAAGGACCTCGAGACCACCCGCCGGGTGCTGCTCCGGCTCATGGCGAACCTGAATGCTGCCGGCGCCAACCGGCTGCTGGTGGACGAGGAAGAGGCGTGAGCGTGGGGCCCTCCACCACCGCCGCGGCGAAGGACGCTCAACCGAACCGGCAGGTGATGGTGCCGTGGCGGCCATAGTCGGCGACGAACTCGTCCCCTGCCGACACCTCTATGGGGCGGGTGAAGGATCCGGCCAGAATCACCTGCCCCGCCTCCAGGGCGACGCCGTGGGCGGAGAAGCGCCGCGCCAGCCAGGCCACGCCGGCGGCGGGATGGTCGAGCACTCCGGCCGCGAGACCGGTTTCCTCGACGACGCCGTTGCGGCTGAGGATGGCTCCGCACCAGCGCAGATCGACGCCGGCGGGCGCAAAGGGTTTGCCGAGCACGATGCCGGCGCTGGCGGCGTTGTCCGCCACGGTATCGAGCAGCCCGCGCGGGCGGCCGGTCTCCGGATCGACACGGAAGCTGCGTGCGGCGATGAGCTCGAGGGCCGGGACGACGTGGCGGGTGGCCGCGAGGACGTCGTCGACGCTGAGCTCCGTGCCGTAGAGCGGTTCGTGCAGCACGAACGCCAGCTCCACCTCGATGCGCGGGTCGGTGAAGCGTGCAGCCTCGATGACGGCGCCGTCGGCGAAGGCCATGTCGTCCAGCAGAGTGCCGTAGTCGGGCTCGTCGATGTGCATGGCCCGCTGCATGGCTTTCGAGGTGAGCCCGATCTTGCGTCCGATGATGCTGCGCCCTTCGGCGAGCTTGCGCGCCGCCACGGCCTGCTGCACCCGATAGGCGTCCGCCAGGGTAATGGCGGGAAACAGGGCGGACGTGGCGCGCACCTGCACGCGGCCGCGCTCGGCACCGTACAATGCCTCGGCGGCGGCTTCGACCTCATCCGGGGACAGGCGTGAATCAGACGAATCCATCGAACCCTCCCCCGCCACACAGGAGCAGCTGATGAGCCGGACCAATCCGGAAACCGCCGCGGCATTGTTCGCGGCCATCGAACGCAAGGACACGGACGCCGTCGCCGCGCTGTACACGGACGACGTGCAGGTGTGGCACAACTTCTCCAATGCGGTGCAGGACAAAGCGGCGAACCTGGCGACCCTCGGCGGCCTGTGCCGCAGCGTGCCCGAGATCCACTACGACGTCACCGAGCGCCTCGAGCTCGAGGACGGCCGGGTGCTGCAGCGCCACGTGCTGCGCTGCGGGGTCGGCGGCGAGGAAGTGTCCATTCCCGCCTGCATATTCATCACCGTGCGCGGCGGGCAGATCAGCGCCATCCACGAGTACCTCGATACCGCGCAGGCCAACCGCCTGCGCGCGGCCACCGGTCGGGCGCCGGTCGGAAGCTGAGACGATCACGGTCCGGCCGCTCCTAAAGCCGCGGCGTGAGCCAGCCGTCGATGCGGTCGGCCACTTCGTCCCTCGCGCCGTCGTCGGTCAGGTAGTGCTCGCCGGCCATGAACTCGAGGGTCTTGTCATCGGCCGCCAGCGCGTCGTGAATGGCGCGCGCGTCGCTGGGGAACACGCCGGTGTCTGCCAGAGACTGGATCACCAGCGACGGCACCTCGATGCGTGCCAGGTGGGGCGCCCCGCGGCAGTTGGATTCCCTGAGGCTCCACATGGACAGCCACGTGCGACAGGTGTTGGTGAGCCCGATGCCGCGCGGTGAGTAGTTGGCCATGCGCGGGTCACCGGCATAGCACCGGCCCACCGGACGGTCGGAGGGATCGAGGTTGCCGTCCATGAGCCGCGGGTCCGCCCAGGTCCGATACACGTTGAAGGCGCGGTCGCTGAGACCCATGCCCGCCAGACGCTGCAGCTCGCTGACGGCCCAGTCCGTGATGCGATGGTTCCGCGCCTCCTGGGCAGCCCGGTAGCGCACGATGAAGTCTTCGGAGTAGGGCGGGCCGTTCTCCGGGCTGTACATGCTGAGCGTCGGGTCTGTGGTGGTGGGGTCTGTCTCGTCGGTGATGGCCGGGTCCATCCAGGCGGTGAGCACCTCCGGACGGCCGGCATGGGCATTGAGCGAGACGTAGTAGTCGCACGCCGGCAGATCCATGACCGCGTCCGGCAGCCGGGTGCCACGGGTGGCGGAGATGTTGGGCGACGTCGCCTGGGACTGATAGGCGCCCATGAGGGAGCCGCCGCCGGAGTTGCCGACGATGACCACCTGCTCCACGCCGGCCTGTTCCTTCAGCCAGCGGACCCCGGCCCCGATGTCGATGAGTGCATGCTCCAGCATGAAGAATGCTTCGTTGCCGCGGAAGCGGGTGTTCCAGCCCAGATACCCGTAGCCCCGGCGGGCCATGTACTCGGCGGGGTAATGCTCACTGAAGTCCACGTTGTAGTGGGTGGCAATGAAGGCCACCTTGGGCTTCTCACCAGCCGGCGTGTAGTACAGCCCCTGGCAGGGAAAGAAACCGGCGCCGTTTCGCGCCGAGGTGGCCGACGTAAGGGAAACGAACTGCCGTTCGACGTTTCGAGTCATGGGATGTGCTCCAATCCGAGTTCGCGCAGCACGAGGTTGCGGCCGGCGATCATGCTCTCGAGCTTGCCGCGCGCCACCTCCGGCTGCAGGTACTTCATGCCGCAATCCGGCGCGACGATGAGCCGCTCCACCGGCAGATGCTCGAGGGCCGCGCGGATGCGTGTCGCCACGGTCTCCGGCGGCTCCACGGTGGTATCACGCAGGTTCAGCACGCCCACGTGGATGCGCTTCGTGGCCAGCAGCTCGAGATCCCGCAGGTCGAGATTCGGCTGGGCGCACTCGATGGAAACCTCGTCGGCGGCGCAGCCGTCCAGCTCGGCCAGGTATTCGTATCGATTCGGCTTGTCGCCCACGTGACGGCCGTAGCCGAAACACACGTGCAGCGCCGTGGTGCCGGGAGCGCCTTCCAGGGCACGGTCGATTGAGGCCACGGCGTAGGCCCGGGCCTGCTCGGCGCGGGCCTGCACGTACGGCTCGTCGAGCTGAACGATGTCGGCGCCCGCCTCGAACAACGCCTTCATCTCAGCGTTCACGGCAACGGCGTAAGCTTCCGCCAGCGCCTCCTCGTCGGGGTAGTAGTCGTTCTGCGCCTGCTGGGTCATGGTGAAAGGTCCGGGCAGGGTCACCTTCACCGGCAACGCGGTGTGCGCCTTGAGGAGGGTCACATAGTCCGCCTCGGAGCTGCCGGTCCACACGATGGGCCCGGCTACCCGTGGCACCGGCACCTCCTTGCCGGTCCGGTCCACGGCCATACCGTGGTTGTTCAGGTCCACGCCCTCGAGGGACGTGGCGAACCGGTTGGAATAGCTTTCCCGGCGGACCTCTCCATCGGTCACCACGTCCACGCCGGCAGCAATCTGCGCTTCGAGGGCAGCGAGGGTGGCGCGCCGCTGAGCCTCGGCGAGCTCCTCCGGCGCGACTCGCCAGAATTCGGCCGCCCGTACCCGGGGCGGCAGCCGCTCGCCGAGCACTCGGCGGTGAACGAGCCAATCGGGCTGGGCGTAGCTCCCGACCAGGCCGGCCGGGAGCGGACGCCGCGCCCATCGGGGCAACCCCGGCATCACGACCTACTTGTACACACTCAGAGTAAGACCGTACGTGCGGGGCAATCCCCAGAAGTGCTGGTTGAAGAACTGCGCCGTCGGGGTGAGGCCGGCGGTGTAATGCTCGTCGGAGCAGTTCTTGCACCAGGCCTGCACACGCCAGCGCTCGTTCAGGCTGGTCCATCCCGCGCTGGCGTCGTACAGCCACAAGTCGCCCGTCTTTCCCTTCGGATGGTTGATCGCGCCGTCGGAGAAATAGGTGCTTTCGTAGCTCCCGGAGCCCCGCACGAACAGACCGCCCAGGCGGGTGTTCCAGTCGTACTGCGCGGACAGGTAGATCTGGGTATCAGGGGCGCGGCTGAGCTCCAGATTGGTATGGTCGACGTCCACCAGATAGGTGCCGTCCGGCAGCGCGGTCACCTGCCCGCCGCAGTCGGAAACGGGATTGACTTCCACTGCCGGGCCGTCGAGGTCGGCGCAGAACTCGTCGTATTGGGCGTCGAGCAGACCGAGCGAGCCCTGCAGCGTGAGGCCGTCCACGGGCACGGCCGTCACTTCGACCTCGAGGCCCTTGACGGTGGCTTTTCCGATGTTCTGTGAGGCCGTCTCCTGGCCAGTGGGGTTGTTGGGATTCGGGAAGAACACCTCGAACGCCAGGTCTTCGTACTTGGTGTAGAAGGCGCTGACGTTGGTGCGCAGGCGTCCGCCCAGCAACTCGGTCTTCACGCCCACTTCGAAAGCATCGGACGTCTCGTCGTCCGTGGGGCCTGCCGTCAGATCCGACCCGGCCCGGGCGCCGAACTCGCCGGCCTTGTAGCCTGTGGAGTAGCTGGCGTAGCCCATGACGTCGCGGGTGAAGTGATAGTCGGCGCCGGCCTTGTAGGTGGTGCGGTCGCTGTCGAGATCGCCGTTGACAGACTTCGGCAGCGCCGCCATCTGGCCGATGCTGGGACGGGTAGCGGGATCCAGATAGTTGATGGGGGTCGCGATGGGCGTGCCGGGGTTGCGTTCGAAGTCCTTGCTCTCTTTCGTGTAGCGGGCACCGAAGAAGACGTTCAGATCATCGGTCAGGGCGTAGATGACCTGGCCGTACACGGCCCTGCTGTCACCGTCCTGGTGCGCGTAGTCGGCGGAGTTGCCGAGGGTCGGGAACGTCTGCACGATCTCGTGCTCCTGCTGGAAGTAGAACAGGCCGAGCACGAGGTCGAGGTTTCGCATGGCGCCATCCATGCCGGAGAAATCGGATGTGGCCCGGAGCTCCTGGCTGAACTGTGTGTGCTCCTGATCGCGGAACGTGGGGAAGAACGGCAGCTCGGTCTGGTCGAAGTCGGCTGCCGCGAAGTCGTCGGTGCCGATCCAGCCGGTGATGGAGGTCAGGGTGAAGTTGCCGATGTCCCAGTTGATGATGCCGGTCACCCCATTCTGGTCGGTGTTGTAGGTATCGAGCGCATCGCGGCCGACAGTGAAATCACCGTCCTTGGGCTCGCCGTTCCAGAAGAAAGGCGGTCCGGCGAACAGGACGTTGATGAGCTGGTTGGGATCGGATGCATCGTCCCCGCCCGGCGCCTCGCTGCGCTCCTTCAGCCACTGATAGATCAGCGTGGCTTCGAGGCTCTCCGTGGGCTTCCAGACCAGTGTGCCGCGTAGGGAATCTACGTCCTCACCGTTCAGATGGCCGCCGTTCACCCGGTTCCTGTAGTGCCCGTCGTAGTTCTGCGCCAGGTAGGAGATCCGCCCGGACAGCGTCTCGCCCAGGATCGGAAACTGCACGGCGCCGCGGAAGTCCATGCGGCCGTAATTGCCGCCGGTGAGCTCGGCCTTGTAGTCGAACGTGCCGTCCGGACGGATGGTGTTCATGGCGATGGCGCCGGACAGCGAGTTCTTGCCGAACGTGGTGCCCTGAGGCCCCCGCAACACTTCCACGGTGTCCATGTCGAAAAAGTCGATCAGGGTGGCGACCGGCCGCGAGATGTATACGCCGTTCAGCGAGACTCCGTTGCGCAGCTCGTTGGTCGACTCGATGGTGAGCGACCCCATGCCGCGGATGTGGATCGTCGACGAGTTCGGCGCGAAGGTGTTGGCCTGCACGCGCACGTTCGGTGACTGCGGCCCCACGTCCCGAAGGTCCTGCGCCGTGATGGCCTCCAGCATGGACTGATTGAATGCGGTCACGGCGATGGGTGTCTCCTGCACCGTCTCCTCGCGGTAACGCGCGGTGACCAGAACCTCCTCGATCACCGGCGGCGATCCTTCTGCGGCGGCCGCCGCAGGGGCCGACAGGTTCCCCATGACCAACAGGATGCCGAACGGCACCAGAATCCCATACCTCGGCAGCATGGCTCTTCCCCTCTTTGAGTGCGAACTCTCGAAATCCCCCGGAACCACGTAGCGAGGCGGGCGTGCGCAACGCCCAGGCCCAGCCACGCGACGAAAATACCTAGGAAGCTAAGGGTATGCAACCGGTTCAAGCGCCGTGGAGGCGGATCTGCCGGGGAGGATATCGGAATCGGGAGATGGCTCTGCGGTGTGGCCGGCCTTTGGTGGCAGGCGCGGGGGGGGTCCGGGGGGGTCGGGCGGGGCCGCCGGATCGGCGGCCCCGCTTCAGCGGATACTCAGGCCGTGGCGGCTTCCGCGTCAGCGGACGTGGCGGGCTCGCAGTTGACGTCGTCCTCCGTCAGCTCGCGGGTCCATGCAGCAAACTCGAGAAGGATGCCGTCGGGGTCCTTGAAGTAGATCGACCGGACGAAGGTCGTCGGTGTGAGCGTGGGGCTGGCCTGGTCTTCGGAGTCGTCGTGGTTCACCACGCCGGTGCAGTCGATGCCGGCATTCGCCAGGCGCTGCTGGTACTCGTCGACTCTGTCGGCCGGAATGTTGAAGGCCACGTGGTTCATCGAGGCGTGGGCGGAGGTCAGAGACCCGCGGCCGACCAGGTGCTCCGCGTGGGTGACGCCGGGCACGGCCTCCGGCGCGTCCGGGAACCAGAAGAACGCCAGCTGGTCGCCGTTGCCGATGTCGAAGAAGAAGTGCTGGCCCATGCCGTTCGGCAAGTTGATGGTCTTGGTGAGCGGCATGCCGAGCACGCCGGAATAGAAGTCGACGGTGCGCTTCATGTCCTTGCAGACCAGAGCCAGATGGTTGATTCCGCGGATGTCGAATTTGCTGTTGCTTTTGGCTGGCACGACGCCTCCCCAAACGGTTGCTTAGCTAGCTTAGTGTCCGAACGGAGCATCCGTATCCCCGAGAGGGATGTCAAGCGCCGCGGACCGGCCCCCATGCCCCCTCTCGCGCCAGGATGCTCGTGGTGCACCTGCGCTCCGTGCCTCGAGCGCTGCCGGCCGAGGCCACTAGCCCGCGGCGTTCTCGAGCACGCCGTCGGCGGCCGGTCGCCGGTGGCTCACGACCAGCCCCGCGATCAGCCCGACCAGCGCCATGCTCCAGACGGTCAGCGCGCCGGTGGGCAGATCCAGCATGGCGGAAGCCGCGATACCCAGCATGTAGGCGATGGCGCCGGTCAGGTACGCGGCCGCCAGTCGCGGACGGCCTTCCAGGCGCCGTGCCGCCAGCGCCGGAATGATCAGGCTCGCGAATACCAGGTACACGCCCACCACCTGCACCGAAGCGGTCACCGCGAAGGCGAACGTCAGATAAAAGCCGGTAGGGCCGATGCGCTGACGGAACAGCGCCCAGCCGATCAGCAGCACGGCGTACAGCACGGCGATGGGCGCGAGGGATCCCCAGGTGGACCAGAGGATCTGCCCTACCAGGAGGTCCTTCAGGTACTCACCGCCGTGGGGGTTCTGGGCCAGCAGCAGAATGCCGCCGGTGGCTGCGAGCACGAACAGGGTGCCGATCAGCGCCTCCTGGGAAACCGGCCAGCGGCGTTCGGTCCAGTTCAGCCCCGCCGCCGCCACCAGCGCGGCGCCCACGGCGGCGGCCTGCACCCGCCAGCCGTGCGCATCCCAGCCGAACACGCTGGCGGCGATGACGCCGAGCCCGGCCACCTGGGCGATGGCCAGGTCGATGAAGATGATGCCGCGCCGCAGCACCTCGATGCCGAGAGGCACGTGGGTGGAGAGCACCAGCAGCCCCGCGCCCATGGCGGGGCCGAGGATCGACCAGTCGAGCAAGTCCCAGTTCATGGCTGCACTCCCAGCAGGCGGTCGAGGACGTCGTCGAAAAGGCCATAGAGGTCCTTCGCCCACTCGGTGCCGCCGACGGTGAGCGGCAGGGTCACGTCGGGAATGCCGGTGCGCTTGGATAGCCACTCCGAAGGCTTCTGGTCCTGGAACGGCGCGTGAATGATGAAGTCCGCCCCGGAGCCATCGGTGCCGAGCTGGGTCAGCAGGGCGGAGAGGTGCTGGGCGGTGGGCGGCACCCCGGGCACGGGCTCGAGCTGGGCCACTTCTTCGAGTTTCAGCCAGTCCTCCAGATACGCCCAGGACTTGTGGTGCACCACGACGCGTTTGCCGGCCAGCGGCGCGGCGCGCGCCTCCCAGCGCGCCATCGCCGCATTCCAACGCTGCTGGAACGCTTCGAGACCCTGCTGATAGTCGCCTTGCGGATCCAGCTCGGCCATCCGCTGCGCCAACGCCACGGCGATGGTGGCGATGTTGTGGGGATTCATCTGCACGTGGGGGTTGCCCTGGGGGTGCATGTCGCCCTGGCTGCGGTCGACGCTGGCGGGCACCTCCAACCGGTGCACCAGTGCGCTGGTCTCGAGGAATCCGGGGCCGCCCGGCCGCACCGCGGCGTTGTTGGCCTTGGTAAGCAGCATCGGCAGCCAGCCGATCTCGAGCTGGGCGCCGCTGCAGACCACCAGGTCGGCGCGCCGAACCTGGGCGATCAGGCTCGGCCGGGCCTGGATGTAGTGCGGGTCCTGGAAGGCTGTGGTGCCGCTGCTGGTCTTCACCCGATCGCCGCCGATGTCGGTGGCGAGCTCCGCCCACTCCGGCTCGCAGGCAAAGACCCTGAGATCCGCGTGGCAGAGCCCGGCCGTCAGCGCGAGGACGAGAAGTGTTGTGAAACGAATCATGGTGGCCTCCCGCGGATCAGAATGTGTGTGCGCCGTGCGCGCCGATGCTGACGATGTACTGGAGCCCCCACTGATCGTCGTTGCTGGGGCCGGTCAGGTCGCGGCTGTACTGAAGCCGCAGACGGCTGAACTCGCTGTGCGACCAGTCGACCATGAACGAGTAGCGCTCGGGATGGTCGCCGCTGGCCGCCAGCGGCGTGCCGGCGAGCGCGAGCGCACCGTTGCCGCTGGACAGCCGGCCATAGCGGGCGCCCACCCGCCACTGGGGGATGGGCTGGTAGACGAGCTGCGCGTACCAGCCGCTCTGGTCCCGGTCCACCGGCGCGGGGACGGCGCCGCCGAGCAGATACGAGCCATCCTCGTTCCGCCACATGGCTTCAGTCTGAAACACCAGGTTCTTCTGCCGCCAGTTGCCGCGGGGCGCCCACTTCCACACCAGATCGGCGACAACCAGATCCGTGTCGCCCGAGAACACCACCGGTTCATCGGCGGGGCCCGATTCGCGGCCGCGACTCGCGGCGTGGAGCCAGGACAGCCCGGTCAGCCAGCTCTGGCCGGAGCCTGCGTCGCCGCCGGCGTGCACGAACAGCGAGTGGGCACCGACGCCACCGTTGGCCGCACCGGCCGCCGGATAGCGGCTGCCCCGCAGGGCCTCGGCCCCCACCTCGATGAACACCGGCGTCGGCGCGAGCCAGCGCACCTGTACGCCGTCATCCAGATACTGATCGCCCAGGAACGCTTGGTAAACCAGCGGCTGATCGATGAAGTCCCAGGTGTGCGAGTGCTTGCTGTTCAGGTAGCCGATGCCGGAGAAGAAGCGTCCGAAGCGGGCGGACAGACCGCCCGGAAGCCCCAGGGTTTCCACCCAGGCCTCTTCGATCTCGGTGTGGGTCTCACCGTCTTCCACCACGATGGGGATGGTGAGCCATGCCGTGAACAGATCATCCACGTTGGCGCTGAAGTCGAGCTCCGATTCACCCACGGCCACCCCGCGGGCGACCGGGCCCGCCTCACCACCGAGCGGCAAGCCCGGGATCCGGTAGTCATCCGGATTCTGATCGTCGTGCCAGGCCTGACCCTGGAGGATGACGCCGATGGCCGGATTGAACGAGCGATCGTTGACCACGCCGGCGAGCGACGTGGTGCCGCTTCCGGCGCCGGCGGTGCGGCGGCTGCCGCCGCTTGCGCAGCCTCAGCCTGCTGGTAGCGCTGCTCCGCAGCATCGAGACGTGCTTCGAGCTCGCCGATGCGAGACTGGTATTCGCTGCGCATCGCCTGCACCTCGCGGCGCAGGCTGTCGATGTCGTCCCGGCGGGGCGGGCTCGCGGGTCTCCGCTGCAGCGCCGGACGCGAGCAGCCACAAAGTCACAAGGGCCGATGCCCGCGCGCGCCGCAGGCACCCGATGAAGGTGTGCATGGAAGGGGTCTCCGCCGAAAACAACCGATGACCGGCCAGCCGGGCCACGGCGGCCGATACCTGCAGAACCAGTCAGGCGGAGAGCGGAGGTGCTCGGGAACGAAACGCCGGCCGAGGCCGATCGGCGGCCACCGGCGCCGCCAGGCTCGGCAGGCGGTAGGCGACCTGGTTGGACGGTGCGGGCGCCGGCGCCTGGGGATGCGCCTCGTGGATCTGAGAGGCGTGGGCCGCACAGACGGCGCAATCGCTGAAACCCGGGATGACGTGATGACCGTCGTGCAGCGCCATCGTGCACTGGCCAACGACCAGCAGCAGCACCAGACAGGTTCGGCGAACGTCCACCCGCTTCATGGCCGGCAACCCTATACCAACCGCCGCGCCGGCGGAAGCAGCAGCTCTACTCTGGGAGCGGCAGGATTCACTGTCGGAGCGGCAGGATTCGCTGTGGGAGCGGCCTCCCGGCCGCGACTGCCGGGATTTAACTGTGGGAGCGGCCTCCCGGCCGCGACTGCCCGAGCATCAGCTCCTCACCAACCACGGCACCGCGCACAGCGCGCCGCCGATCAGCACCAGCGCCAGGGTGCTGGCGACGAAATAGGGGAACACCATGAGCCCGAGCCCGCACACCAGCGGCACCACGGCCCCCTGCTTTTTGCCGTACATGAAAAAGCCGACTCCGATCGAGCCGAACAGCAGTCCCCAGAGCAGCAGAGATTCGTTCAACGTTGCCTCGAAGCCCCGCGGCGGGGCAGCGCCGTCGTGCCCGTTATCCTACCTTGAGAGACTTCTCCGGCGCTGTGCGCCAGACCCCGCTGTCGGGCTCCAGCTCGATCGCACCCTCGGCCTCCAGGTTCGACAGCTCGCAGCGCACTTCCCAGGTGCCCATTGGCTGATTCTGCGACCGCAGTCGGCTGACCACATCACTCGGACGGAATTCGCGGTGGCCTTCCGCCACCAGCTTTTCGATGACCGACCACACCAGATTCGTTCGTCGCCGCGCGAGGCTCAATGCTATCCCCTTAGTGCGTTAAGTTCCTGGAGCAACCTGTCTATATAGCAGAAAAGTCATGGTTCCCGCCAGGGCCGGCCGGCCCGGTAGGCGTCCAGATGGGTCTGGAGCTCGGCCAGGAGCTGCGCCTGGTCGGCGTCGCCCACTGCGCTCGCGGACCCTGAGCCGTCCCGGCCGGGCTTCTCGTTAGACCCCGCCGCGGTCGAGTCTTTCCCAGCCGAACCAGCCGATTTCTTCGCCACCGCCAGCGCCTCCTGCTGGGTGTCCACGGCCTGGTCGAACTTGCCGGTCTCGGCGTAGGCGGCCGCCAGGGTGTCCAGGTAGGCGGCCGTGCGCCTCCGCTTCACCGCTTCCAGCGCCAGGGTCAGGGCCTGGGTGCCATTGCGCACCTCGTCGAAGCTGCTGGTGGCCAGCAGCCAGGCATAGTCGTTCAGCGCCTGGACGTTGTCCTGCGCCGCGGCCTGCGCCAGCCATTTCCCGGCCTCCTGCTGGCCCGGCAGATCGCCGCGGGCGAGCCCCAGATAAGCCATGCGAAGCTGGGCCTCAGCCATGCCGGCGGCGGCGGCCTTTTCGTACCACACCCGTGCCTGCTCGGGATCCCGCTTCACGCCGGTGCCGGAGTCGTACATGTAGGCGAGCCCGGTGTAGCCGGCCGGATGGCCCTGCTCGGCCGCCTGGCGAAACAGCGCAAGCGCCTTGTCTGGATTCGGCTTCTCGCCGCCGTCGCCGGTGAGGTACATGTGCGCGAGCTTCGCCTGACCCACGGCGCTGCCGGCTTCGGCTGCCCGTTCGAAGTAATCGCGCGCGGCCGCCGCATCGGGCTTGCCACCCTCACCGTCTTCCGCCATGAAGCCCAGATGCGCCAGCGCGTCCGCGCTCCCTGCCTTCACCGCCTTCTGAAACCACTGCCGCGCCACCGCCGGATCCGGGGGGTCCGCGAAAGGCGCCTGATAGCTCTGACCCAGGAACACCATGGCCGAGGCCAGCCCCGCGTCCGCGGCTTCGTTCAACCACTGTCGTGCCGCATCCACGTCCTGTTCGACGCCGATGCCGCGCAGGTACGCCACCCCGAGGCGCAGGCTCGCCGGAGGATGGTGCGCCTCCGCCGCCTGCTTCAGGAACGCCACCCCAAGCTCCGGATCGGCCTTCACGCCGAGCCCCTCGAGGTGCATCTGCGCCACCGCCGACAGCACCACCGGATTGCCCGGGTAGAACTCCAGCGCGCGGCTGTAGTCCTTGTACGCGGACACGTACATGCCCTGGTCGAAGAAGCTGTAGCCCCTGAGATAGTAGGCCCGCGAGCGCTCGCCGGCATTCAGCCGCCCGTCGATCAGCGCCGGCGCCAGGTACGACCGCGCCAGCTCGTACTGGCCGTCCTTGATCAGCGTCACGGCCCGCTCGATGTAGGCTCGTGAGTCCATGGCCAGGGCCGCCGGGCTTGAAAGCGCCGTCAGCGCCCATATCAAGAGAATCAGCGCGGATCGCATCATGATCGGTATCGGTTCGGTCGGCTCCGGGAACGGAACCCAGGACCTGAAAAGCGGTCAACCAGTTGCGGCTGGCCAGTGTAGTCTGTGAGACAATGCCGCGCGGCGGAGGTTGCCTACGTGGCCGCCCAGCAGGTGGCGACGTGGCAGCGATCTCCAGATCGCGGCCGGTTTCTTAACTGCGAAATTCGGCTGAAACGGTAGAACGATTGGGGGCGACTTGGCTTCGACGTGGGTTACGAAGCCTGAGGTGCATGCCGAGAGGGTAGTGACTCTCGTAAAACAATCGCTGCAACTTTTTAGTTGCCAACGACGAAAACTACGCACTAGCGGCCTAAAACCGCCGCTTACGTCGATGATCCGTGCCTGTGAGGAGAAATCGACGGCAAGGTTCGCAGGATCGCGTGGCGGCCTCGCCCGGGGCCAAAGCGTTAAAACCAATCGGGCTCGCCGACCACACCCTGACCGTCGGGTCGTGAGAGGCTAAATCAATAGACGGAGCCTAAGCATGTAGAGCCGAGGGCGGAGTGCCAACGGACGCGGGTTCAACTCCCGCCGCCTCCACCAACCTTTCCTTGTAAAACAAGGAGTTATGCTGCGACCGCAGCATTTCCTGGCCCAATTGTTTTGTTGCGCTCGTTGGGACCCTCTAGATCTAGATGCTGTCGCGTCTGGTCGATCATCTTTCGCGACCTCGATTAGTGCCGCCTCGGTCTGAGATTCCTTTAGCTCGTCGAGGTCGTTGAGCCTCCACTTGGCGCGCTTAGCTCGGATGTCTGCCTCATGTTCGGATGTCTGCCTCATGTTCTTGGAAACAGGTTTCCACGAAGACGCTGAAAAATCCGGCCCACGACATCACGATAGCAGACCTGGCCGGCCCGATGCCGACGTTCGGGACGCGCGGGCAGCGTTGGCGCTGCTCGAGGCCGACGTCGTGGATGCGGACGCGAGCGCCACTGTCGGCGCGGCACGCCTGGCCCTGGCGCAGGCCGAGGCCGCCAACGGCGAAGCGGCAGCGGCACGGCAATCCGCGGCGGCGCTCGCGGGAATGACGGATTCGGCGCCGGTGACCGCGCCGGCCGCCACACCGGCAGCGGGGACGATCAGAGCCCTGTCCGCCCTGGCAGACGCAGCTCGATCCGCCGATCCGCCCCCACACCGTCTAACATCGGCCGGTGGCAGGTGAACAGCAGAATCGGCATCTTCCGCGACGCCTGAAACAGCACCAGCCCGAGGGCGAGGCGATCGTAAGTCAGTAGCGAGAGGTACTCGAAACCCGACAGCCCAGGTCATGCCGCACGCCGGACATGCCGGCCAGCCGACTGCGATAACGCGATGGGGTTACGCCGACACACCGCTTGAACAGGCGCCGGAACGAGGCCGGATCAGCGTAGCCGACGGCGGCTGCCACGGCGTCCGTGGGCTCCTCGGTTGCCTCCAGCAGCTGTTTGGCCTCCTCGATGCGCAGGCTCTGTACGTACTCGGCAGGTGCGTAACCGGTGGCGCGACGGAAACGCCGCGCAAAGGTGCGCCCGGGCAGGCCGGCGTGGACGGCCATTCGCGATACCGGATTGGCCAAGTGATAGTTGGCGGCGATCCAGACCTGCACGTCGGAGATGAGCGCATCATCGTGCTGGCGCGGTCGGGCCCGGGCGGCGAACGGCAATTGCCCTTCGCTGTGGTCGCCGATGACAAATGCACGGGCCATGCGCCGGGCCTCGACGTCGCCGCAGAACCGCGCCACCAGATACAGCGCCAGGTCGGTCCAGGAGGACGCGCCACCCGCCGTGACGCTGCGGTGCTCCGGCCCCGACGGACAGAGGATGCGCGCCGGCTCCAGCCGAACCGCCGGATAATGCTCGCGGAACAGCGGAGCCGCGGCCCAGTGGGTGGTGGCGGGCCCGCCGTTCAGCAGGCCGGCCTCGGCGAGCAGCACCGAGCCGGTGCAGACGGAGCAGATGAGCGCTCCAGTGCCATGCTGCTGGTGAACCCAGGCGGTTTCGTGCGGCCAGCGGCCTCGCGGATCGTGGGTCATGTCCACGGCCAGGTCGCTGACGATGACGATGTCTGCCGGCGGCACCGCGTCAAGCGCCGCATCCACAGCGATGCGCGCTCCGGTGGGGGAGGCGAAGGCGCGACCGTCCCGCGAGGCAATCACAGGCCGGAAGCGGCACGCGGCCTGCTCCGGCTCTCCGGTCAAGGCGCTCCAGGTGGTGCCGACGCCGCTCAGCACCTCGTGCATGCCGTAGACCGCACCGGGGGTCGTTTCCGGGACGGCGAGCAGCACGATGGAGAGCGGCGAACGCGGATCGGACATGGGGCGAATATGGCCGAAACAGCCCGTTTGTGTCCATTTTCCCACTCCCGGCGCAGCGCGCGGCCCCGTATAAAGCACACCTCCGATCGAGCTGCGAGGCACGCACCATGAATACGGCAACCACCACCCCATCCGCCTTCGACCATCACGCTGCCGAGGCATTCGCCGGCCGGGTCGGCGATCTGCTGAATCCCGGCGCCGCGGCAGCAATGTTGTCGCTGGGGCATCGGCTCGGCCTGCTGGACACCCTGGCGACCCTGCCGCCCGCCAGTAGTGAGGAGATCGCCGAACGCGCGGCCCTCGCCGAGCGCTACGTGCGCGAGTGGCTGGCGGTAATGGTGATGGCAGATGTCGTTCACTACGATCCCGTCACGCGCCGTTATCATCTGCCGCCGAGCCACGCCGCGTGCCTGACCCGTGGCGCGCCGCTCGGCAACCTGGCGGTGTACGCCCAGCACGTCGCCCTGTTCGGCAAGATCGAGGAGCGCATAAGCGAGTGCTTCCGCACCGGCAGCGGCATGGCCTACGATGAATACCCTTGCTTTCACCAGCTGATGGCCGAGGACAGTGAGCAGACCGTCACGGCCGGGTTGTTCGAGCATATCCTGCCGCTGGTGGACGGTATCGAGGCGCGCTTGGAGCAGGGCATCGACGTGCTCGATGCCGGCTGCGCCAGGGGCTCGGCGCTGCTGGTGCTGGCCGCGCGCTATCCCGCCAGCCGCTTCACCGGTTACGACCTGTGTGCGGACGCCATCGAGCATGCCGCCGCCGCGGCCGGCTGCGCCGGTCTCGGCAACGTGCACTTCGAGGTGAGGGACCTGACCGGCTACTGCGAGCCCGCGCGCTGGGACCTGGTCACCAGCTTCGATGCCGTGCACGACCAGAAGGATCCGGCATCGCTGGTGCGCGGGCTGCGCCAGTCGCTCAAGCCCGGCGGCACCTACCTCATGCAGGACATCGGCGGCTCGGCACGATTGGAGAACAATCGCGATTTCCCCATGGCGACCTTCCTTTACGCGGTGTCGTGCGTGCACTGCACGCCCGTCTCGGTCGGTCAGGGCGGCGCCGGGCTCGGCACCATGTGGGGCTGGGAAACCGCCGAGCAGATGCTGCGGGACGCCGGTTTCGGGGCGGTGGTGCGGCACGTTCTGCCCCACGACCCGATGAACGTGTGGTTCGTGGCGCGGGCGACTCAATAGCTGATGACCTGGTTCAGTTCGGCCGGGTCTTCATGGAAGGCGCCCGGATGCATGGCCAGCGTCTGGTGAGCTCCTGGCTCTACCTCAACCCGGCGTGGCAGGACGATCCCGCGGTCAGAGCGTATCTCGATTCCCTGGGCTTCACGCGCGCCTGGCGCAGTGACTTGTGCCAGCGACCGCTTGGCTATGTGGAGCCATTCAATGTCCATCCGGTCTGTGAGACCGCCAGCTCACGGCCTGAACACGAACCGGATGACGCTGGGGGCTCCGGGTCGCAGCTGGACGGTTCGCTGGTCGCGGCGATGGACGTCAAACGCCAGAAGCTGTAGCAGCGTCCGTTCTGGCGTTCGTGGTGCCGCACCCGTCGCGAACGAGCGTCGCACGAGGCTGCGATCGAGCGCAGTAGGAGCCAGACCGTGCAACCTCGCCTGTTGCGGACAAACGGTAATCCGGACTTCAATGTGAGCTTCTATGTGCTCGCGAAGGGCGCCGAGTTGCGTCGGCTCGACGTGCATCGGCGATGCTCAGGAAGGCAAATGGCAGACTCCGACTCCCGCGTGACCATCCACATGGCGGCCAGCCTCGACGGCTTCATCGCCCGCCGGGACGGCGCTGTCGACTGGATGGACGTGGCTGACGAGTACGCTGCCGGCGAGACGCTTGACCCGGCGTTCGTCGAGTCGTTCCTGAAGTCCATAGACTGCTACGTCATGGGCTCGCGAACGTACGAGACCGCGCTGCAGTTCGAGGTCCAGGGGGCAGGGTGGGCCTATGGCGACAAGCCCACCTACGTGCTTACCAGCCGGGACCTGCCACGCACCCGGGAGAGCGTCACACTCTACTCGGGTGATCTCGCCGAACTCGTGTACGTAACCCTGAGGCCACGCTACCGCAACATCTGGTTTGCAGGGGGTGGTATGGTCTGCGGGGAGTGCTTGCGGCTCGGGCTGGCCGATGAGGTGGTGTATACCATCCTGCCGGTGGTGATTGGAGATGGCATTCGGTTCTTCGAGAACCTCGAGCGGGACGTCGATCTGCATCTCGTGGAAGTGAAAGCATATCGAAGCGGCATGGTAGAGCTGCGTTACGAGGTCCCTGCCGCTCTGCGGCTACAACGGGGATCTTCAAGATTGGCCTGCGAGTGGTAGTGCACCGCCACCAGTTCGTCCGATGCGACGATCCGGTGAATGGTGTTCGGGAAATCGTTCAAGCAGAGTTTGGAGTAAGTCGATGGCCGGCTCGCGACCATCGGCGAGGGTGGGCTTGCGATTGACGCGACGAAAGTGCCGGCTATCGGCATTTTGCAGAGGAACAGCGCCTCGAGAGCATACTCGTCCATCGAGCGGCAGCGCACGGTAGCCGATCCGGCCGCCGGCCGCTGGCGCGGATCGTGCAGAGCCGCCGCCAGCCATCCCGGATCGACAGCGGCCGGCCGTTCCGGCAAGGCGCCACGCCGGACGGCCGAGGGGTGAACGTCTCGCTGTTGACGAATGAACGGAGCAAGCCATGCCCGATAGATCAGGTTTCGCCTTTGCAACGCGCTGGGGTGCAACCTATCAGCCCGATGCGACGCGTTTTCGACTCTGGGCACCGGGCGCAACGCGCGTGGACCTGGCAACGGGTCCGGAGCCTGCCGATGAGCGTCTGCCGCTGCAGCGTATCGACGATGGCTGGTGGCACATCAGCACGGACCGGCTGGCACCGGGTTCAGCCTACGGCTTCTGCATCAATGGCGGAGCAGCGGTTGCCGATCCCGCGGCGCGTGCCCAGATGGGTGACGTGCACGGCTTGTCGAAGCTGGTTGACCCACGCGAGCACCAGTGGCAGACGCCCGACTGGAGCGGACGGCCCTGGCACGAGACCGTGCTCTACGAGCTGCACACCGGTACGTTCACGGCCGAAGGCACGTTCGACGCGGCCATCGGCAAGCTCGACCATCTGCAGCAGACGGGTATCACCGCCATCGAGCTCATGCCGGTCGCGCAATTCGGTGGCCGACGAGGCTGGGGCTACGACGGGGTGCTGTTGTACTGTCCCCACGAAGCGTACGGCGGCGCCGAAGGCCTCAAGCGCCTGGTTGACGCCGCACACGCCAGGGACCTGATGGTATTTCTCGACGTCGTCTACAATCACTTCGGCCCTGACGGCAACTATCTGCCGTCCTATCTGCCGGAGTTCTATCACCAGGACGTTCACACGCCGTGGGGTCCGGCCATCGCTTACGACACGCCTCCGGTGCGCCAGTTCATGATCGACAACGCGCTGTACTGGCTGGAAGAGTACCGCATCGACGGGCTGCGGCTCGATGCCATCGATTCGATCGTAGACACCACCGACGTGCCGCTGGTCGAAGAGCTGAGCGCGTGCGTGCGCAGCCACGTCAAGGACCGGCACGTTCACCTCACCACGGAGGACGACCGCAACATCACGTGGCACATCAACCGCGCCACGGACGGCTCGATCCCGTTGGTTTCAGGAGAGTGGAACGACGACTTCCATCACACCGTCCACGTCATCGCCACCAACGAGCAGGAAGGCTACTACGAGGATTACGATCCACACAGTGCATCGCAGATGGCGCGTGCACTGGCCACGGGTTTTGTTTACCAGGGGCAGGCGTCCGTGCACCGCGGCGAACCGGTGGGCAGCGCGTCCGGGCACCTGCCACCCACCGCCTTCGTCCAGTTCATTCAGAACCACGACCAGATCGGGAATCGGGCGTTCGGGGACCGGCTGCGATCGTTGAGCTCGGCCCGGGCCTACGACTGTCTGCAGGCGATTCTGCTGCTATCGCCCCAGATCCCGCTGATGTTTCAGGGTGACGAGTTCGGCGACGCCAACTCCTTCTGCTACTTCACCGACTTTCACGGCGAGCTGGGCGAGGCGGTGTCGAAGGGCCGGAAGGCCGAGTTCCGCTATTTTGCCGCCTTCGAGGACGAGCATGCGGCGGACGTGTTCCCGGATCCCAACGACGAGCTGACGTTCCTCGCCTCGAAGCTGGACTGGGCACAGCTGGCACGGCCGATCCAGCGGCGCCGCCTGCAGGTGACGGAGGCGCTGCTCCGGGTACGCTGCGACCGGCTGATGCCCTACCTGCAGGACGTCTCCGGCGGGTGCGGAGTTGCTCGCGTCGAAGGGCTGACCCTCGTCGTTTCCTGGAAGCTGCAGGAAGGCGCGTACTACACCCTGCTCGCCAACCTCAGCGACCACGGCAGCCGTATAGACCCGCTGCTGCGAGTCGACCGGCTGGCCGCGCTAGATCACTCCGCGCAAGTCTATTCCAACCACAAGGAGGCGTGGAGCGAACTCCACCAAGGCACGCTGTCCGCCTGGACAGCCGCTTTCTGCCTCTCACACCAGCCGCTCACCGAATAGGGTCGCCCTGGACGTTCGAACCGGGCCCCCGCTTCGGCGTGGCTTGTGAGTGTCCCGGCAACGTCACCAGAAACCGGCTGCCTCTCCCCGAGCCCGACTCGGCGCTCAGGTCGCCTCCGTGACACAGGGTGATCTGTTTCGCCAGGTACAACCCGAGACCGAGCCCGCCTTTGTCTCCTCCGGCAGTCCGAAAGCGCTCGAAGATGTGCGGCCGCAGCTCCTCGGGGATCCCCGGGCCTTCGTCCTTGATCTCGAGCTGAACGCGCACGCCCTCGTGCCCCATAGTGCGGGAGACGAGCACGTGGACCGGGGCGCCCCGCGGCGAGTGGTCGAGCGCGTTGGTGAGGACGTTGTGGAGGCACTGGCGGATCCGTCGCGGATCGCATGCCGCGACCGCGGCATCCATGACTTTCACGACGATCTCGTGATCGGCCGTCGACAGGTGGCCGGCTATTTCCTGCGCCAGCCTGCCCAGGTCGACGGGTTCGGTTTCCAGCGCGAACAGACCGCTGTCGATGCGCGCCACGTCGAGAAGGTCCGACATGAGGTTGCTGATGTCCGCCAGACCCTCGAGCGCGGCGCCGATCTCCCCGAAATCGTCAGTGCGGCCATCCGTCTCCGCCCGCTGGCGGAGCGTGTACAGGCGCGAGACCACGGGGGCGAGGTGATTGCGCAGATCATGCGCCAGAACGGTCACCAGTTCCTCCGCCGAAGCCCGGCGCCCCTGCGCCACGGCGTGGTGCTCGATCTCCTCGATCAGTTCAGCGCGATGCGCAACGCTGCCGAGCCAACCTACCGCGCTCCGGGCGAAGGCCTCGTCGGCGGCGGTGAAACGGTGCGGCTCGAGTGACGCAATCATCACCATGCCGCAGCGCCGCCCCGCCACCTCCAGGGGAAGCCCGATCTGCGAGCGGATCTTCAGCCCCTCCCTGAGGCCTCGCAGCTCCTCTGCGTCGGTCGAGACCTCACCGCTGCGGAACGTTTCGCCGGTGCGGTACACCTCCACGCTCCGGCCGCCGTTGGAAACCGGCAGCACGTCGAGCCCCAGCCGGCGCTGCAGCTCCGAGAGGGGCTGGGTGCTGGTGCCCACCGCCACCAGCGAATCCCGCGTTTCGTCATAAAGGAACGCATCGACCTTGTCGGCGTCGAGGGCATCGGCCAGGACGTCGGCAGAATACGTGAGCGCGATCGGAAGGTCCGCTGCAGGGGCGTGCAGCAGACGTTGCAGCGTCTCCAACAGCTGTGCGTGCTCGTCGGCCATTGTTCCGGCTCGGTCTGATCCCCGAAGCGCCCTGAGGCATCAAGCCATGCTAAAGCCGTACCAGGCGGCTGCTCGATGTTCAGGGGCACAGGCGCCTACCGACCGGCGCCGACTTCGCGGAGTTCTAACCCGGAAGAGTCCAGGCGCAGGCGCACTGTCCGACCGTCAGAAAGGGCGTTCGCGTCACTCCCTGCCGTTGCGCGATCGGCATACGCGACCACCACCGTGCCATCTGCTGCAATCGTCACGGACTGCGGCGTGATGCCGGTTCCGAGCAAGACCCCGTGGCTGCCGACGATGCCCTGAGGCTTGTTCAGCGCGGCCACGACGTAGTAGGACATCCCGCTCTCAGCGGTCCCCTGGCTGACGAGGGCGACTGTGTCCAGGCGACCATCCATGTCGATGTCGGCGGCCGCTTGGTCGCCGAACAGCCGGGTGACGACACGAGAGGCGGAATCCGGCGCAAGCGACCCGTCGGCATCATTTGCATCGAGCCGTACCGCTTGGCCCGAGATGACAAAGGAGGCGCTATGAGGGTCGGCGGGGGCCTTCGCCGCCAGCTCCGCCTGCAGGTCGATCAGGTTCTTCTGGCTGACCTCGATGAGGCCGCGGCGGGGCCGATCCAGATCGATGATGATGAACACCAGCAACACGATCAGTGCAACCATGATGTAGCTGACGAAGGATGCACGATGCCGGCCCACGCCAGCCGCATAGCCGACGATGGTTCCGGTCATGATGAACGTGAAGTACAGCAGGAACAACACCAGCTCCGGGACGTGGCGGTCGAGCTCCGCATCACGTCGTCCAAAGGCGTCCATCATGTCATTGACCGCGGAGAGGAACAGGCTGGTTGAGACGGCGGGCTCTTCAGCGGCGGCTCGAACCCCGCGAGCCCACAGAGCGTCGGAAATCTGGTTCGATCGATCCAGCAACTGCTGGCGTTCGGCCGAATGGGACAAGCTGATGGTGCTGGCCTCGACGCGCAGCTGAAGGTAGTCGACCACCAGGCGTCGAGCTTCGTCACGAATGCCTGGCGGCAGGAGCTCGGTGCGCAGATAGGTGGTGCCAATGGCATTGGCCTCTGCGACGACGGCTTCGCTGCGGCTGTCGAAGCGTTGCAGCGCCAGAGAGAACGTGAAGCCCAGCAGAAGGGCGAGCACCCCGAGGAGCGACGCCTGGATGGCGTTTACGTGGGTTTTGGCGTCTTCGTCGGAGCGTGCCGAGCCTCTCAGGCCGACCCGGTATCCCAGCTCCAGTGTCATCGCCATGGAGACGAAGAGTATCCCGGCAATGAGTGCGCTGTTCAGATCGTACATGACCTCTCGCAAGGCAGCCTGCTCAGTGGCGAATCTGACACGCGTGATGGTATGAACTCCGCATCGCCGCCGGCTTGCCATTTGATGACACAGGAGTAGCGCCTGCGGCTGGGGGGCTGATCGGGGCCGCCGCGCCACGCGACGGCCGTGTCTTCGGCGATTTGAAACCCGCGAGATCCACTCACAAAGTGGGTATTTCCCGCCGCTGCGGGGCGCTGCTTAATCGCCGAATGACCAGCCGACTCACCGGCGCGCCATGCGTGTGAGTGTCGTCATCTGCACGCGTCACCGACGGATGGCGCTCGACCGTGCCCTGCGGGCGCTGCTCGCCTGCGCTCGGGCCTTCGACGACGGCGATTGGGAAGTGCTGGTCGTCGACAATGGCGATTCCGGCTCGTCCGGTCCCATCGATCTGCACCATTTCGACGCCCTGCCCGTGCGCATCGTGCCTGAACCGCGGCCGGGCCTGTCGCACGCGCGCAACCGGGGGGTGGTGGCCAGCCGTGGTGAATGGCTGATCTGGACGGATGACGACGTGACGGTCGGGCCGGACTGGTTGCGCGCCTACCAGCGGGCGGTCGACGCGGCCGGCGACATCGCTGTTCTTGGCGGCCCTATCCGACCCGCGTTCGAGGGTAGACCGCCGGATTGGCTGACCGACGGCCAGGAACACGTCAGCTCCGCCTTCGCCCGCCGGGACCCCGGCGACGTGGATGACACCTTCGGTCGGGACGGCCCCTTGCCGTATGGGGCGAACTTCGCCATCCGGCGTGCCGACGCGCTGCGCTTCCCGTTCGATCCGGAGCTGGGCCGGCAACCGAGCCATCCCACGCGGGGCTGGGAGGAGGCGTTCGTCATCGAGCGTATCCTCGGAGCGGATCGCCGGGGACGCTGGCTGCCCGATGCGCAAGTGACGCATCATATCGACAGCGGCCGCCAGACGGCGGCCTTCATCCGCGCTTACTATGGCGACATCGGCTACATCGACACCCTGTGCAAGGCCCACCGCTTCCCGCGGCACCGCATCGTCCGGCAGCTCGTCCGCGCGATCTCCGCGGGGCTGCGGTCCGAGCTCTCTCTGGCGCTCCTCGAGCTCAAAGTCACCCGACGGCCACGCGCACTGCTGCTGCGCTCGGCCGGTCATTGCTGGGGAGACGCCAGGGCATGGGCCACCGCCTTGCTGAATCCCGGTGCGGCCAGCTCCTGGCGGGAGAAGTGCCGTGAGTGAACGCCTGCTTGCCATCGGGCTAGACGGTTTCGAGCTCAGCGTGGCCGAGCCGCTCCTGCGACAGGGCCGGATGCCGTGGCTGCAGACGCTGCTGCGAAAAGGCGCGCGCGTCGATCTCGATCACGGATCCGCCAAGCGCACCGGGCTCGCATGGGAGCATTTCGCCACCGGGCTCGGCCCCGAACGAGCCCGTCGCTTCTCGGCGGTGACCTTCGACCCGATGCGCTACCGGGCGATTCAGGAGCCGACGCGGCTGGCGCCGTTTGCGGCGCTGAACGAGTTTCCGACGGTTGTCTTCGACCCGCCCTATTTCGATCTGGCGCGCGCGCCGGCAGTGCGAGGGCTTGTCAGCTGGGGGGCGCATGATCCGGGCACGCGCGAGGCCAGCCGGCCCGATTCGCTCAGCGCCGAGATTCAGGAGCGTTTCGGTGACTATCCGGCACAGCCCTGGATCTACGGTTTCACCTGGACGAGCGCCGAGCGGACCCGGGAAATGGGCCAGGCCCTGGCCGAAGCCGCCGCGCGCCGCGCCGCGATCGGCAAATGGCTGCTGCGCGAGCGGCTGCCGGACTGGTCACTCGGCATCGTGGTGGTCAGCGAACCGCACTCGGCCATCGAAGCCCTGTGGCATGGCGTCGATCCGACGCACCGGCTGCACCGGCTGGATACCGCCGAGCCGGCGCGAACGGCGTTGGAGGCCGTGTACGTCGCCATCGACGATCTCCTGGGAACGCTGGCGCAAGCCTTCCCGGACGCGGCGCTGGCAGTGTTCTCGATGCACGGCATGGGCGCCAACACGGCCGACGTGCCGGCCATGGCACTGCTGCCCGAATACCTCTACCGGCGCACGTTCGGCAAGCCCCATTTGCGGGCCGCGGCCGACGATCCCGTGGCCGTGCTGCAGTCCATGGAGGCGGCATCCTGGTCGACGCACGTGCGCGAGCGCTGGCTGGACGAAGCCGCGGCGCGCCAGCCGGTCCGCCGCTCGGCCCTGACGCGGCTGGGACGCCGGTTCCGCCGATTCCGCCGGCATCGGCCGCCCGGAGACGACACCTTGTCCTGGATGCCGGCTGCCTGGTACGCCTCGTACTGGCCGGCCATGCCGGCGTTCGCCCTGCCCGCCTTCTACGACGGCCAGATTCGCCTCAACGTGCAGGGGCGCGAGGCGCGCGGTCTGGTCGCGCCGGAAAACTACGACGCGCTGTGCGACGCCTTGACCGCCGAGCTCGAGGCATTCGTCGACCCGGCGAGCGGCGAGGCCGTGGTGGCTGAGGTGGTTCGGACGCACCCTGGCGACCCGCTGGCCGTGCACGACACGTCGGCGGACCTGATCGTGGTCTGGCGTGGCAGCCCGCTGGCCCTGCAAACCGAACGCTGCGGCCTCATCGGCCCGGTGGCAACGCGCCGCCCCGGTGGCCACACCGGTGGGCATGGCCTGTCACTCTGGGTCGGCGATCGCTTCGTTGCCGGCGAGCACGGCGCCCGGCCAGCATTCGACGTCGTCCCCACCTTGATCGACTACTTCACCGGCGAAAGCGATTCACGCGTAGACGGAACCAGCTTCCTCGACGTCATCACGAAATGTACCCAGACGACGCGAGCTCTCTGAATCGGTGCGTGGCTGTGCACGTGCTCGCTTGACGCCGCTGCGCGCGAGCGGTTACCGTTGAGTGGCTTTCCGAGACCACCCGAACCGCCCGCGACGGCGGTTTTTTGTTGCCTGGTTCCGACGCGTCGGCCGCGCATGGCCTCCTTCCGTGGCAAATTTTCGACGGAAATCAGCCATGGCACACCCTGCTCCGCGGCGCGGCTACATCGACGACGCCGTGTACCCCGTCACCTGCTTGCGCGAGCTGTCGCCGGCGTGGCTCGGCTATGCAGCGACCATCAACGGCGCCCGGTCGGTGCCGGTCACCGGGCCGTTCCGCTACCTGGAGCTGGGCTGCGGACGGGCGCTCTCCGCCATCGTTCACGCCGCGGCCTTTCCTGCGGCGGAGTTTCACGCCTGCGACGCCGATGGCGACTGCATCGACGCCGCCCGACGTCTTGCCGCCGAGCTCGAGCTCGGCAATCTCACGCTCCACCGCGCCTCGTTCGCCGAATTCGCGCATCAGGATCCCGGCAGCTTCGAGTTCATCGTCGCCCACGGCGTCTACAGCTGGGTCGACGACGACGCCAGACGCGTGCTGCGTGCGCTGATGGGCGCGTGGCTGGCGCCGGCCGGTGTCGCTTACCTCAGCTACAACTGCATGCCCGGGTGGGCCACGGAAGCGCCCCTGCGGCGCATGATGGTCGAGCTGGCGGCTTCCGCGGGCGGGGACGGCGCTGCCCGAGCCCGCGCCGCCGCCGGCTTGCTCCGCCGACTCGGCGCCGGATCGGTTTACTTCCGTGTGCATCCCGAAGCGCCGGCAGCCGTCGACGGCTACCTGCGCAGCCCGCCCGGCTATCTGGCGCACGAGTTCCTGAACGACGTCTTCGAGGCGTTCTATTCGGTGGACGTCGTTGACGAGATGGCGGAGTCGGGCCTCACCTTGCTCGGCAGCGCCACCCTGGCCGACAACCATCCGGCGCTGCTGATGGCGCCGCCGAGCGTCGATACCATCGCTGCGCTGCCCACCGCCCGGCAACGGCAGCTCGCCACGGACTTCACCGTACACCGCCGCTTTCGCCGCGATCTGTATGTGCGCACGGAGTCGATGCCGGCTGCCGGCACCACGGCTCTCCAGACGTTGATCGTGGGGTGCCCGGGAGATCCCGCGCGTCTCGCGGCGGAGATCCGCGTGCCCCGCGGCCGGATTCGCTTCGCCGACGATTTCATCCGGGCGCTGCGTCGGCTGATGACGAAGGGCTCTGCGCCAATGGGCGAGCTGATCGAGGCGCTGGCGCGTACCGGCGCCCACAGGACCCGCGACGGCGCCGACAGGGCCGGGATCGCCCGCAACCTGGCGTATCTGATCGCTGCCGGTGAGCTGACGCCGTTCGCGCGCGCATCGGCCGAACCGCTGCCGGAGGTCGGGGCGCGGGTATCGTTTGGCGCCAGCGCCGCGATGCTGGAGCGTGTGGCCGCATCCGGAGACCGGGGGTGGATACCCAGCTCGATCCTGGGCGGAGGCGTCGCCGTGGACGCCCATGAGGCAGTCGCCGTCCTCGATCACGTGCGGGGCGCCGCCAGACGCGAGGCTCGCCAAGCCGATCTGCTGGCACGCCTGACCCGCCTCGGCATCCTGATATGAACCCGTTCACGCCTCAGTCGCCGCGGCCCTCCCGCACGCGCTGCCCGAACCTGGCGAGCAGACCGCCGTCGCGGTACCGTTCGTGTCATGGACAGCGCGAAGCCCGGCCGGCCCCCGAGAAACGTGATCGCCCCCGAGGTGCGGCGCTTTCTCGAGTCCATGCGGGTGCCGTGCGTGCTCTCCACACTGCGGCCGGACGGCCACCCCATCACGTCCTCCACCTGGTATGGCTTCTCTCCCGAAGGCGACGTCATCATCGCCACGCCGGCCGCTCGAAACAAGGCACGCAACGTGCAGCGCGATGCGCGCATCTCGTTTCTGGTCGATACCCGGGAGGCGCCCTACCGCGGCGTCGCGATCGAAGGCACCGGCGAGATCCTCGAAGATCCGCAAGGTGCGATGCTGGCCGCCATCGTCGTCCGCTATCTCGGCCCGGAAGCCACCGCGGCGCGGCTGGCAGAGCTTCGCGAGCGCGGCGAGCGGGTGATCATCCGGCTTCAACCGCAGCGGGTGCGGCCCTGGGCCATCGATGCATCCTGAGCGGACGGCCAGCGCGCAAACTCGGCCGCAATTCCGACGGTCGTCAGGAAGGAGGTGCTCGTCATGAAGAAGAACCGGACTTCCCTCGGCAACGGCGTGCACCTCGCCTGTCTCGAGCGTCCCGGCGGCGATTCGTCCACGACCAGCAGCCGGACCACTGGCTCGACGCTGTCAACGGCTGGATCGAAGGCCCTGAAAAGCCGTTGAGCGCGCCCTGCCGCTCACCGCTCTTCGTCTGAACCCGTCCGCGCCTCAGTCGCGTCCATGCTTCGCATGCTCCGCCATTGCGACGGACAACCCGAGGCCACAAAGCCAGGTGAAGCCGATCACCAGACCGCCGACGATGTCGCTGGGCCAATGCGTACCGAGGCGCACCCGACCCAGGCAAGTCAGTGCCACGACGGAAGCAACCACCAGCAGGATCAAACATCGTTCGGAATAGGCGCGGGAGGCGCGCCACCAGTAGAGCCCGACAAGCCCGAACATCACGACAGAATTGACAGCGTGGCCGGATGGAAACGAATGCAACCCAGGCGCAGCAATACCACCCGCGATCATCTCCGGCCGAGTGCGGTCCCACATTTGCCAAGCGCCCAGCACCAGCCCCTTCACGGAGAGGTAACCGACGAGAAGGGTCAAGGCGCGAAACAGGTAGCCGCTCCTGACCAGCAGAATCGTGGCGACGATCAGCATCGGCACCAGGAACGCCGAGCTTCCCCAGGCTTCGAACCAGATGCCGGCCGGATAGGAGAACCAGGATCCGGCGAGCTCCTGCAGGAGTCGCTCGTCCCAACGCTGCAGCCCCCCGTCAATCCAGCCACGAGCGGATCGCACCGCCACGATCACCACGACCCATGTAGCCGCGTAGCCAATGAGAAGGCATAGGGCCCAGCGCCGCCAGGCGGCTGCGGGTTGCGAGCGCGCTTGTCGCAGGCCGGCATGCAGGGCCTCAGAAAGCAGCGGCCCCAGATAGGATTGGCGCACGTCAACGTTCCCCGAAGGATTCGTCGAGCGTCTTGCGCAGCGGTTTCAGCAGCACGTCCATGAGCGTGCGGCGTCCGGTCCGGATATCCACCTGGGCGGTCATGCCGGGAACGATCTCCAGCGTCCTGCCGATGCTGGTCTGCACGGGAGAGCCCTGCGGCTTGACGTGCACGCGGTAGTACACCTCCGTGCCTTGCTCGGTGTCCTCTTTCAGGGTGTCGGCACTGACGTAGGTAACTGTCCCCGGCGCGGCGCCGTAGATGGTGTAGTCGAACGGATCGAAGCGGACGTTGGCCGGCAGGCCCGGCTGAACGCGGGCGATGTCGGAGGGTCGAACACGGGCTTCGATCAACAGCTGCTCTCCGGTCGGCACGATCTCCATCAGCTCGTCGCCGGGACCGAGCACGCCGCCCACCGTCGTCACCCGGATGTTCTTGACGATGCCGGGAACCAGCGCGGTGAAGACGCTGTTGGCCTGCTCCTGCTGTCGCCGGATGAGCAACTGCTCGTTCTGGGCGATCTCGTCCTCGGCTTTGGTCAGCTCCAGCCGGGCATCCTCGAGGAAGCGGTTGCGGCGGTTCACCAGATTGGCCTGTGCTTCGTTGAGGCCGCGCTCCGCGCGGAGCTGCTCCGCGCCGCTGATGTCGCCGTGGCCCTTTAGCGTCTGCACCAGGCCGAGCTCACGCTTGGCCAGGTCCACCGCCACCTGCAGGGTACGCAGCTCCTCGGACAGACCGGTGCGACGCTGGTCGAACAGCGCCTGCTCGACCCGGGTGATGTCCGGCGCCCGCGCGGTCAGGCCCTCCGGAAACGTGAGCTCGGCGCTGCCGATGACTTCGGCGCGCAGGCGTGCGACCTTGGCCTCGAGCGCGAACAGTCGTGCCTGGATCTCGCCCACACCGGACGCAAAGCGCGTCTGATCCAGGCGGGCGAGAACCTGTCCGGGCTCCACCCGGTCGCCTTCGCGCACCAGCAGCTCTTTCAGCACGCCGCCATCCACCGCCTGGATGACCTGAACGCGGCTGCCGGTTATGACCTCGCCCCGGGCGCGGGCCACCTCGTCGATCTGGAACACGTTGGCCCAGGCGATGAACGCCGCGACCGCGACGCTGAGCACGATCAGCACCGTCCGGTGGCGCCCGCGGTGTGCCTGCTGCAGGTGCCCGATCCGCCGCCGGTCGCGGGGAGTCTCGTCATCCACAGCGCCGTCAGACCACATCGGCCTTGCCGATCTGAGCAGCGGGCGGACGCGGGGCTTGCCTCACCATCTGCGGCAGCAGCATCTCCGGCGTGCCATCCCGCACCACGCGGCCTTGCTGCATCATCAGTACCCGGTTGACCAGCCGGCTCGCCATCAGCGGCCGATGGGTGCTGACCACGAGAATGTCGTCCGGACGGAGGGTCGACTCCAGCGCCTGCCACACCCGTTCCTCCATGTCCCGGTCCAGCGACGTCGTGGGTTCGTCCAGCAACCAGATGCGCGGCTGATTGATGAACACCCGTGCCAGCGCCACCAGCTGACGCTGGCCGCCGGAAAGGCCGTCGCCGCCCTCGCTGATGGGCAGGTCCATCCCCAGCGGGTTGCCGGCGGCGATGGCGTCGACCCCCAGCTGGCAGCTGACCTCCAGCAGGCGGTCGTCACTGGCGGTGCCGGTGAGGCAGAGGTTGCTGCGCAGGGTTCCGCGGAACAGGTGCACCGTTTGCGGCAGGTAGCCGATCTCGGTGCTGACCAGCAACGGATCCGTCTCCCACAGATCCGCCAGTCCCAGACGCACCCGGCCCTCGCTCGGCCGATACAGGCCGGCCAGGATCTTCAGCAGGGTAGATTTGCCTGCGCCCACCGGTCCCAGGAGCAGAACCCGGTCTCCGGCCGCCAGCTGCAACTGCTCGACGTCGAGTTGGCGGATGGGCGATTCCCCGTAGGCAAAGCGAACGCCGTCCAGCGCCATCGCGGTAGGCGCCTGGTCGGGAAGCAGCAGCTGCTGGCCGGAGCGACGCTCGGACTCGAGCGAGAGCACGCGGTGCACCATGTTCAGCGCCTGGCTGACGTTCTGCCACTGCACCAGGTACTGCACGCTCTGCGCGACCGGCGCAATGATCCGGCCACCGAGAATGCTGCAGGCGATCAGCCCGCCCATGGTGAGCCGGCCGGCTTCGATCTGCCAGACGCCGACCACCACCGCCGAAACGTAGGCAATGGTCGAGAGACTGCTGGTCGTGACCGTGGAAAAACTGCTGATGGCGCGCTGCCGGATTCCGTAGCGGTCGATGCTGGCGGTGATGTCCTGCCACTCCCGGGCGAAGCGCCAGCCGGCGTTGTTGGCGCGGATGGACTCGGCGCCGCGGATGCTGTCCACCAGCAGGCCCTGGCGTTCGTTGCTGCGTGACAGCTGGGCGCGGAGAAAACCGCGCAGCCGCCACTGGGTGACGAAGCCCAGCAGCAGCGCCACCGGCAGCAGCAGGGCGTAGACCCACGCCACCGCGCCGCCGATGATGCCGATGAAGGCCAGAAACATCAGCGCAAACGGCAGATCCACCAGGGCGAACACCACGGTGGCGGAGAAGAACTGGCGTACCGCCTCGAGACTGCCGACCTGCGCGGCCAGCGTGCCGAGGCTGCGCGGCTGGGCGTCGAGCTGCACGTGCAGCAGGTGCTCGAAGACCTGCTGCGAGACCCGCTGATCGACGGCGCAGGCCAGGCTGTCGAGAATCCGCCCGCGGATGGACTTGAACGTCCAGTCGAGGGCGACCACGATCGCCATGCCGGTGACGAGGGCGGTGAGGGTGGCGTAGGCCATGGTGGGCACCACGCGGTCGTAGACCTGCATGGCGAACATCGACGTGGACACACCGATCAGGTTCACCACGCAGGTCGCCACGACGATCTGCCACAGCCAACCGCGTTCGCGGAACAGCTCCTTCCACACCAGCCGGGCGGCCAGGTTACCCGCGAGCGGTGCACCGGGGTCGCCGGAACGGGAGGACGGGCGCCTGATCCAGAGCACGTCGGCGCCGTCGAGCGTCGCGCTGGCGACCGTGGATGACGAGCCGTCCACGCCCGTCAGACGCACATTGCCTGCGCCTTCGTCCGCGGCCCCAGCTTCGCCCGCAGCCACGGACCCGGCTTCTTCCGCCAGGTACCACGAGCCCCGGTGGCGGAGCAGCACCGGCAGGCGGCTCGGGTCGAACCTTTGCCAGGGCAACAGCACCAGCGCCAGCTCTTTCACCTCCGCCGCAATCAGCACCTGGCGCAGCCACTGGATATGCGAGGCCGGCGATGAGCCCACGCGCTCTCCGGCCGCCCGCAGCTGAGCCGCCTCTGAGGGTACGTCCAGCGCCGCCAGCAGCCGCTGCACCAGCACCAGATCCGGGTGGCGGTCGTTCAGGTTCGGTTGCTCAGCCATCATCGTCCTCTGCGAGGCCGGCCAGGCGGTCGAGGCCGCCAATCCGGGCCAGGAGCTGCAGTGAGTAGGTCTGCCAGTCGCTCTTTGCCTGCACGAGTTGGTGCCTCTGCTCATACAGTTCCCGCTGAATGTTCAGCAGATCCAGCCAGCTCTTGGTACCGCTTTCGTATTGGCGCTGGTAGGAGGCCAGCAGCGATTGCAGGTCGGCGAGCGACTCCGTCTGCAGCTGCACCAGCTCGCTCTGCAGGCTGCGGCTGCGCTGCAGTCGTTCGATCTCCTGCTTCAGCTCGATCCTGGCGGCGGCGAGGTCCTGGCTTGCCGCCCTGCGGCTGGCCGCGGCTTCTCCGGTGCGGCCCCGTGCCGCCAAGCCGAGACCGTCCAGTGACGCCTCGAACACCACACTCACCTGGTTGTCATCCCGGAGGCCCGGCTGATCGTAGAACTTGTCCGCCTGCAGGTAGATCGTCGGCATGTAAGAGGATCTGGCCTGGTCGACCTGCGCGTCGGCCTGGGCGAGCTGCTGGCGCTTCACGCGGATCTCGGCGCTCTCGTTCATGGCGGTGCCGATCAGGTCCGTCGACGGATCCAGCGCGAGCAGCCCCGGCGGCACCGGCTCCTGGGCGTCGGCCGCCACCTGGGTCAGCGCGGCCAGGCCCTGGCGAGCGACGTCCCAGTCGCTGATGGCGCGCTCGAGCAGCGCCCGCGCCTGGGCGAGTCGCGTGGCGGCCAAGCGCGCGTCCGCGCTGGAGGCGAGTTGGCCCTTGACCCGGCGCTGAATCTGCGCGAGCAGCTCCTGGTGCCGGGTGACGTTCTGCTGGGCAACGTCGATGAGGTCGTGGCTGCCGCGCACCTGAACATAGGCCACCGCGGTGTCTTCGAGCAGTTGTCGGCTCACCCGCAGCAGGTCGGCGCGCTCCGTGCTCACCTCAGCTTTGGCTTCCGCGATGTCGTCGTGGATGCGCCCGAAAGCCCAGATCGGCTGGCGGAGACGCAACACCGCGGGATGGGAGAGGTCGTCACCGGACACCGCCGAGCGGCTCTGGTCCGCGTACTGCGCGGCCTCGGCGGTGAGCGTGGGGTAATGCTGACTTCGGGCTCCGTCTGCGGCATAGCGTTTCGCGTCCAACTGCGCCTGCTGGCCGACCACGGCAGGATGATTGCGCAAGGTCGCCTGCAGAGCTTCGCGAAGACCGTCGGCGCGGGCCGGGGCTACCGCCGCCGTCGTGCACAGCAGGCAGGTGATCAGCCGGAGCTTGAGCATCTGATATCCCCGGATAGAAACAGATAATCGAGGCGCAGGCCGGCGTCCTCGCTGGCGTGAGCGTCCTCGAGGGAAGCGGCCCCGGCGCGTCGTGCGTGGGCCGATGCCGCGGCGCCGGCCAGCGCTAAGGCGTCGTGGTCACGGCCCGCCAGGCGATACGCCTGTGCCAGGTCGTCCTGCCACTGACGGTTCCAGGGGCAGCGCTCGAGGGCCTGCGCCATCAGGGCGATGCCGTCGTCGTGATGACCTTTGTTGACGTATACCAGACCCAGCATGAACTGCGCGGCGGCGTGATCCGGAAGGTGGTGGAGCAATTGCTTGAAGCGATGTTCCGCCGCGTCCAGATCGTCTTGGCGGTAGCGGTCCACCCCGGCGTTCAGCCATCCGGGCTCCGGCAAGGTGACCATGTCGATCGGATCCCACCGGATCTTGCGGTTGGTGGCCGCAATCAGGGGCGTCAGGTGCTGCCGATAGCGCTGCCACCTGGCTGTCGAGCTGGTGTACAAGGGCTGGCGCACCTGCCAGACGCTGGCCGTCTTCACCGGGCGCTCCAGCGCCGCGAAATCCAGCACCTGCGGCTCCCAGTCGACGCCGAGATAATCAAGCAGTCGGCGGGCGCTGGGTTCCGGGTCGGCCACGACGTCTTCGTATCGGATCTCCAGGATTTCTCCCGGAAAGACCTGCTGCCAGTGATGCATCAGCAGGTTGTGGTCGGCGAGCTGCTCGCCGATCCAATCCAGGTCGTAGGCGAATCCCATGCCGCCGTGTTTGGCGGCGAAGTCGGTGAAATAGTTCGATACGGCCACGTCCCGCGGATCCCGTCGCACGGAAACGATCTTCGCGCGGGGAAAGAGCAATCGGATCAGACCGAGGTTCTCGAAGTTGTGGGGTAGCTTGTCGACGATATGATCGGCGCCGGGGCCGTACTCCCGCAGCTCCTTCAGGACGTTCTCGGCAATCCCCCGCGTCACTGCCGGGTCGAGGTCGTCGACACAGTCGGGATAGCTGCGCCCGGAGCCGGTACGGCGTTCCCAGCGCTCCAGCCCGGCGATCACCTGCGGGATGATGCCGAGCTCCCCGGCGCCGTGGATTCGGCTGTGACCGGCGACGATCTGCTCCACCAGGGTGGTGCCGGAGCGGGGCATGCCCACTACGAACACGGGCAGCTGCGAATCGTGACCGCATCCCGTGCGCTGTTCGTACAGCGCCCGAGGAAAGGCGTGCCGTATGCGGGCGCAGTGCTGGCGGTGGGCTTTCGGATCGTAGCGCAGCAGCCGCCGGCTGGCGGAATTGGCCTCGTCCGCCAGGGCGAACGCCCGGTCGTAGTCCTCACGCTTTTCCCACGCGGCGGCGAGCTGAAACAACAGGCCCGTGTGCACCGAGCCTTCCATGCCGGGGGTTCGGGCGAGCCGTTCGAGCCGGTGCAGAGTGTCGTCATCCGCCGGAAAGCGGCGCGCGGTGATGAGCGCCCCGTGGCCCCGGGCCGGGTCGACGCCTTTGAGCCGTTCGAACAGCGCTGCCGCCTCGTCGAGACGGCCGAGCTCCATGTACAGCTGACCCAGCCCCAGCAGGGCCGGAATCCGCTCGGGTTGTTGCTCGAGCACCCGCTGATAGCGCCCTTCGGCAGCGGGGTAATCCTGCGCCTGGGCCTCGACGCCGGCCAACGCCAGCTCGACGCTCAGGTGAAGCTCGGCAGTGGGCTGCCGGCGCAGTCGAGTCGCGCCGGTGCGGCTGGAAGCGGGCTCGGGCGGCCGGGCGAGCTGGTCGCGCGCCTGCTCGGCAGCTTGCCTGGCCAGGTTCGGATGGAATGGCAGCGCAGCGGCTGACAGCCGCGTCCACAGCAGCACGGTGGGTTTGTCCTGCGCGTCCGCCAAAACGATGGCTCGCCGCAGCAGAGCGACGGCCTGGGGCCTGCGGCCCATGAGCTGCGCCAGATCCGCAAGCTGCGCGTAGAGTGCCAGATGATCGGGGTAGCGGGAGAGCGCGTGGCGCAGCCACTCCTCCGCCTGGGCGTGGCGGTCGCGGGCGGCAAGCCGTTGCGCAAGGTGCGCCACGAGGTCGCACCAGTCGTCCTCGCCGATAGCGTCGCGCTCAGCCTCGACCCACGCTTCCGCGGCCTCGAAACGTCCCTGGACCAGCCACAGCTCCAGTTGCATCGCCTGCAGGTGGTGACTGTGGGCGTGACGCGCGTCGTCGGGCCAGTGGGCCTGCTCCTCTGTCCAGAACCGCCCCGCCGCGTCCAGACACGCCGCCAAGTCACCCGGGCGACCGTTGTCCCGGTACAGCCGCAGGAGGTTCTGGTACACGCCGATGCGGGGCTTCAGGGCCAGGCTCTGCTCGTACAGCGCGACGGCCTCGTCTTCCCTTCCCTGCAGCCGCCGGCACCAAGCCAGACGGGCCAGAAGCAGCGACTGATCGACGGCCTGGTGTTCTGCGGATGCCGACCGCGCAACCTCCAGAATGGCGGCAGCCTGGTCCGGTTCCGCCAGCGCCATGTACACAGCGGCCAGGTCGACTTCGGCATCGATGTCCAGGACATCGCGGTCGAGCGACGCCAGGGCGCTGCGCGCAGCGGCTCCGGCACCAAGATGGGCGTCGGCCAGAGCAAGCAGGATCTGCACCGCCGGATCGCAGGCGTCGACGCTCAGGCAGGCTTCGTGCAGAGCAGAATAGTCGTGGTGCTCGGCCAGGCGACGGAGCAGCGATAGCGACATTGACATGGGCAAAGCTCGGCCTAGGCCAGGCCCTGCGAGGTGAGAACACCAGCAGGCATCGCCGCCAGATAAACCTGATTCAGCGCGCTACCTGCATCGGGGTTTGCGCCCCAGCTGCCGGTCCACAGTGAGGCGGTGGCCGAGCCCCCCAGCAGGCCGACTCGGGTCAGATGCCCAGTGTGCGCCAGGACGGCGGCGCTACCGGCCGCAGCCCACGACACCGCGTTTGCCGAGGTGTTGACCGAATTCACCGCGCCACCAGGTCCCTGCACGTTGGAACCGGACCCGACGAGGACGATTCTGTCGTCGCTGCCGAGATTGCCGGCGGCGGACCACGTGTCCCAGGAGTCACCAGGAGCCGGTCCGTCTCCATCCGTGCTGAGGGAGGGGTTGGTGCTGTCGACCCGAACGTAGATGGTGTAGCTGATCCCCGCATCGAAGGTGCGGCCGCTGTGATCGGAGCTTGTCCCGTCCACCAGGTCGAAGACGACGATGCTGGAATCCGGATTGGCGGTGTCGAAGTTGAGGTCCGTGGTATTGCTGATACCGGCGTAGCCATTGCCGGCCGCGTCGGTCAGCGCCCCGCCGTCGATTTGCACGCTGTATGTGCTACCGGGTATCAGGTTCGCGGAGGGGTCGATGGTAACGTGGTCGCCGCTGACGCTGACCTGAGACGAGTCGTTGGCGGAAATGCTGCGGGTATCCCCGGAGCCGTCGCTGATCGTGATGTTGCCGCTGCCAACGACCACGTTTTCGCTGAAGGTCAGCACGATGTCGTCGCCCACCGCAACGCCGGAAGCATTGTCCGCCGGCGTACTGGAGGACAGGGTGGGCGGACTCTCGTCCAGGTCGTTGATGGCCAGGCTGACGGCCTGCTCACTGCTATTGCCAGCCGTGTCGGTGGCCACCACCGTGAAGTTGTAGCTGGGCTGGGTCTCGAAGTCCGGATTGCCGATGAGCGCGACCGCGCCCGTGTTGCCGTCGATGCCAAAGGCGGCTGAATCGTCCCCCGGCTTCAGGCTGTAGACGGTGCTGCCGGTGTGGATGTCGCCGTTGTCGGTGCTGGTGACGGTGTAGACGGTCTGATTGGTGCCGCTGTTCTCGTCGACGGCCGGCGCCGTGGTGCCGGAGGTGATGGTCGGCGCCACCTCGTCCAGGTTATTGATGTTGAGAGTGACCGCTTGTTGACTGCTGTTGTCGGCCGCGTCGGTCGCGACCACCGTGAATGTGTAGCTGGGGTTCGCCTCGAAGTTGGGATTGCCGGTGAGTGTGACTTTGCCGGTGCTGGAGTCGATGGTGAAGGCGCTCGCATCGCCTCCCGGCTTCAGGCTGTAGACGGTACTGCCGGTGCTGATATCGCCCGTGTCGGTGCTGGTGACGGTGTAGACCACCTGCCCTGGCCCGCTGTTTTCAGCAATGGCGGTGGCTGTGGCGCCGGAGGTGATGGTCGGCGCCACCTCGTCCAGGTTGTTGATGTTGAGCGTGACCGCCTGTTGGCTGTTGTTGTCGGCCGCGTCGGTCGCGACCACCGTAAACGTGTAGCTGGGCTTCGCCTCGAAGTTGGGGCTGCCTTTGAGCGTGACGGCACCGGTGGCGGTATCGATGCTGAAGGCGGATGCGTCACCGCCGGCTTGGAGGCTCCAGGTAAACGGCCCGTCGTCGGTGGCGGTGGCGGTGTAAACGGTTTGTCCCGCGGCGCTGTTCTCGTCGACGGCCGGCGCCGTGGCGCCGGAGGTGATGGTCGGCGCCGATTCGTCCAGGTTGTTGATGCTGAGGGTGACCGCGCGTTGACTGCTGTTGCCGGCCGCGTCGGTGGCCACCGCGGTGAAGCTGTAGCTGGATTTCGTCTCGAAGTCCGGGTTACCCACCAGGGTCACTTCGCCGGTGCTGGCGTCGATGGTGAACGCCCCGGCGTCGGCGCCGGTGATGGCGTAGCTGGTGCTGCCGGTGTGGATGTCGCCGTTGTCGGTGCTGGTGACGGTGTAGATCACCTGACCCGCGCCGCTATTCTCGTTGACTGCTGGCGCCGTGGTGCCGGAGGTGATGGTCGGCGCCACCTCGTCCAGGTTGTTGATGTTGAGAGTGACCGCTTGTTGGCTGCTGTTGTGGGCAGCGTCGGTGGCCATGACCGTGAAGTGGTAGCTGGGCTTCGTTTCGAAGTTGGGGTTGCCGGTGAGTGTGACTTTGCCGGTGCTGGAGTCGATGGTGAAGGCGCTGGCATCACCCCCCGGCTTCAGGCTGTAGACGGTGCTGCCGGTGCTGATGTCGCCCGTGTCGGTGCTGGTGACGGTGTAGACCACCTGGTCGGGCCCGCTGTTTTCAGCAATGGCGGTGGCTGTGGCGCCGGAGGTGATGGTCGGCGCCGAGTCGTCCACGTCGTTGATGGCGAGGGAGACCGCCTGCTCACTGAAGTTGTTGGCGGCATCGGTCGCGACCACCGTGAAGTGGTAGCTGGACTTCGCCTCGGCGTCGGGATTGGCGATCAGGGCGACGGCGCCGCTGCTGGGGTCGATGCTGAACGCCGATGCGTCGTTCACCGGCTTCAGGCTGTAGGTGGTGGTGCCGGTGTGGATGTCGCCGATGTCGGTGCTCGTCACCGTGTAGACAACCTTGCCCGCGCCGCTGTTCTCGTTGATCGCGGGAGCCGTGCCCCCGGACGTGATGGTGGGCGCGACCTCGTCCCGGTTGATGATGTTCAGAGTGACCGGTTGCGCACTGACGTTGCCTTCGTTGTCGGTGGCCATCACCGTGAAGCTGTAGCTGGACTTGGTCTCGAAGTCCGGGTTGTCCGTGAGGATTACCTCGCCGGTGCCGGCGTCGATGGTGAAGACGCCGGCGTCGCCGCTCGCTTTCAGGCTCCAGGTCACCGTGCCGTCGTCGGTGGCGGTCGCGGTGTAAACGGCCTGGCCAGGGCCACTGTTCTCATCAATCGGCGTGGCGGTGGCGAGAGAAGTAATGAACGGCGCGGAGTCGTCTCCGTTCTCGATGCTGAGGCTGACCGCCTGCTCGGTGCTGTTGCCGGCCCTGTCGGTGGCCAGCACGGTGAAGCTGTAGCTGGGCTTGGTCTCGAAGTCCGGGTTGTTGATCAGTGTCACGTCACCGGTGCCGGAATCGACAGTGAACGAAGCGGCATCGTCCACCGGCTTCAGGCTGTAGACGGTGCTGCCGGTGTGGATGTCGCCGTCGTCGGTGCTGGTGACTGTGTAGACGACCTGGCCGGCACCACTGTTCTCGGGAATCGTCGCCGCGGTGGCTCCGGAGGTGATGGTCGGAGCCACCTCGTCCAGGTTGTTGATGGTCAGCGTGACCGCTTGCTCTGAGTGATTGTTGGCGGTGTCGGTGGCCACCACCGTGAAGCTGTAGCTGGGCTTCGCCTCGAAGTCCGGATTGCCGGTCAGGGTGACCTCGCCGCTGGCGGGGTCGATGCTGAACGCTGTGGCGTCACCGCCCGTTTTGAGGCTCCAATTCACCGCCCCGGCGTCGGTGGCGGTGCCCGTGTAAACGACTTGACCGGCGCCGCTGTCCTCGGGAATTGCATCAGCTGTGGCGCCGGATGTGATGCGGGGTGCCGTGGTGTCCCCGCCACCGCCACCGCCCCCACCGCCGTCGCTGCCGCCGCCGCTGCCGCCGCCGCCCCCGGCTGCAGCAAGAAGCCCAACCCCGCCCAGCGCCAACCCACCCCAGAGCAGGGCAGAGCCGCCATGGGCTGCGCCGGCTTGCGCGGTGGACTGCGCCGCCGCTCCGCTCTCGGCGGTCCCCGCTGCCGGCGCACCCTCGGCGGCCCATACCACGTGCTCGCCCGCCGGGGAGTCGGCCAGCAGCGGGGAGTCCGGCGTGAGCGCTGAGCCGGAAAAGGGCCCGGCACCGCCGGCAATGTTCGTGGTGGGATAGAAGGTCACGTCCTCGGTGGCGAAGAAGCCATCGAGCGTCAGCACCTCTTGGCCCTGCACTTCGACGACCAGACTGGTGTCCTGGTGTTCGACGACCAGCGTCTGCGGCGCTTCGTAGTCGGCGCGGTCGATCACGGTGTAGGCGGCCCCGGCCGCGGCGGTGATGTGCCGCCCCGTCTCCAGGGGGATCCACTCCACCGCGCCATTGGGGAGGCGCCGGACCAGGATCAGACTCGGCTGTGCGGCTTGACTAGTCATAATGCTTCGAAGTCGGGCAGGTGACGTTTACACGAGATTTGGCCCACGGAGAATCCTTTGAATCGTAAGAGTTTGAAAGTAGCCGTTGTCGAACCGCACGACATCCAAGCGCCTCAGTTGCCGAAGGTGAAGCGGACGCTGCTGCGCACTGGCGTGGGCCGGCCATTGTCGAGCACCGGCTCGAAGCGCCACTTGCCCACGGCGCGACGCACCGCCCGGGCAATCTTCTCCGGCGGATCGCCCTGTACCGCCACATCGCTCACGTCGCCGCTCGCCGTGACCGTGAATTGCACATCCACCGCCACTTCGGAGCCTGAAGTCGCGCGGCGGGAGACCCGGGGCGGCTCCTGGCTCACCGCCACCAGCTTGTCCGCTGGGTAGAGAGAATCGAATCGCCCGGCCCCCGCGTCCGTCATCCGCTGCCGGTGGTCGACCTCGTCGCGCAGATCGGCGATCAGCAGAGGGTTGGCGCCGGCATCTGCCGCATTCTCGAGTGTCTTGCGCGCACCGTCCAACTCACCACCCGCGAGCTGGGCCAGCGCGCGGTTGATCAATCCCTGGCGCACCGACTGCAGCCCCGCTCCGGCCGCGGCAGATCGAGGATCCCGCGCCAGAACGCGGCTGTACAGCGTGTAGGCACTCGTCTGCGGAGGCGCGATCAATCGCCCCTGCAGCAATGCCAGATGGGCGGCGTGCAGATCGCGCTGGAGAGTCAGCTCCTCGGCCATTGCCGAGGCCCGCGCGCCGACCGCCTCCAGTTCCGCCACGACGGCCGGGTCCGGCTTGCCGGCCGGAGGGCCATGGCTGTCGTCGCTTCCGCCCGCTTCGGCGGCCCGCACAACCTGGGGAAGCGAACGCCGCTTCACCGGCGGCAGCACGACCGGCTCAATGGTCGGCGCGGCCCCGGGCTCAGTCAGCGGCAGCTGCTCGGCCGGCTGCGCGGCCAGAGCTTCGGCTTGGTCCGGTCCAGTTGCCGATGCCATGTCTTCGGCGGGATGAGGGGGCGAAGGGAGCGGTTGCGAGCCGCCCGCCTGAGCGCCCGGTCCGCGCTCGACGGTGATCGAAGGCGGCTGCGCCGGCGCAATCGCGGCCTCGGCCTCGGTCTCGGTCTCCGGCGCCGGGACGGCGCCGATCGTTACGGAAGGCTCCCGCACGGAGCCCTCGCGAGATCCAGGGTTGAGCAGCAGGAACCCCAGACCCGCCAGCCCGATCAGCACCGCCAGGGCCGGCGCGAGGAGCTGCCACGGCGGACGGCGGGGCGGCTCGGCCAGCCTCCACTCCGGCTCGGCCGGGGCCGGCACCGGCGTCGGAGTCGGAGTCGGAGTCGGCCGGGGTGTATGGGCTTTCGTCTGGGAGGCTGGCTCGTTGCCCCGCTCGGCGGGGCCGCCCGGCGGCGACCCTTGCATCCGCTCGGGAATGCCGGCCTCCGCCCTGGCGGGTAAGGCATCGGCCGATGGTTGAGGCATCGGTCGCCCAGGCGGCCGCTTCGGCTCGAGGTCATCGCGATTCGCATCGCCCCGCGGGGCGTCGTCGGCGGCGGCGCCGGAACGCGACGGGCTGTGGGCCGCCGCCGCGCCGCCACCCTGGGAAGGCCCCGGCGCCGGTTCCATGAGTGGCTCGATGCGCGGCTTCGCGACGTCCTCCACAGACCGCAGGGCGCGGATTTTCAGCGTTGCGTCAGGTGGCGCCTGGCCGGCGAAGTCGGTGTCGAGCTGCAGGACGTGGTGCGCCAGGCGGATTTCCGCTCGGCGATGGGGCTGCAGGTGTTGGCGGCGGCAGCGCTTGCCGTCGGCCGACTCCAGCTCGTGTTCACCGGCGGCGCGAAGCACCAGACCGCCGTCGTCGGCAATATCCAGCTCCAGCTGGGCACAGGAACGGTCGAAGCTCAGCTCCCCCGACGCTGTCTCCCCGAGAAGCATACCCGGACGCACGCACGCCACCATGTCTCCATGGCTTGCGATCAAGTACCACAGCCCTGTGCTCGCTGCTGTCCCCCTTTGTCCCATGATCCGCCCTTCGGGCAATGTCGCTTCTTCGGGAGCACCGGATAGTAAGCATGGAGACTGACGGGAGTCCAGGCTTGAGTCGTAGCGTTGTAGCGCCGATGTAACCTGCAGCGTGAGCCTGCCCCGCCCGTCCCGGCGGGTAGCGTTTTGTCCAACGAAATCAGCTCGTTGGGGCTGGCGTGCCTGGGGCCGCGCGGCCTTCGGCGAGCCGATCCCGAGGAAGGGGTAGGTAACCGGCTGCCGTGATCCAGGCACCCGGTGCTGCGGATCTACACCGATGAGCTCGCCGATGTCCGGCACCTTACCGTAGTGGTCGGGGGAATCGCGACTGGTGCAAGCCAGCGATCCGCCGGGAAGCGCGTTCCCCACAGGGACGAAATTCTCTCGAACGGGAATGATTTGCCGATGGCCTGGCTCCCCGAAGCCCGATCTCAAAGACGCGGAGCGTGCTCTGGTGGAGTTCTTGACGGCAGACGGGTCATTCCGAGACGGCTATTGCCGACCGACTGCCACAGTTGCCGTCGCCGCGAAGAGCCGCGCTCATAGGCACTCCATGGTACGGCTGTTGCACGAGGCTGGTGGACGAGAACTCACCCGGCAGAAGACATCAAGGAGGTAGTTCATGCCAGGTTCAATGCTCAGGAGGACGGCGATCGGGCTGGCAGTCGCGGCGTGCAGCGGTAGCGCTCTGGCGGCGACGCCCTGCGACAGTCAGATCGACCAGATCCGCAACGCCATGAAGCAGCAGCAGGTGGATTCGCAGCTCAGTCAGCAGGTCCAGCAGCTACTGAACGTTGCCGAGGCGCAGCCACAGAACGAGTGCAGCCCGTGGGTGCAGCGAGCGCAGGAAGTGCTCCGCAACCGTGCGGGCATCGACCTCGGCCAGATGCAGAGCCAGGGCTACTCTTCCCAGCAGGCGCAAGGCTACTCTTCCCAGCAGGCGCAAGCTTCCCAGCAGGGCCAGGGCCAGCAAACGCAATCGTCGCAGCAGTCGCTGGCACAGGGTCAACAGGATCAGGGCAGCATGCAGGCGGAGCGGGGACGCATCGTCATCAATCAGCAGCCTGCCGACATCAACGTGCAGGCGCCGCCGGCACAGCTGCGGGTTCGCCAGCAGCCGCCCCTGGTGACGGTGCAGATGCGGCCGCCGATCGTCGAGATCTACCAGCCGGACCCGCAGGTTTCCGTCAACCAGCCGCAGCCGCAGGTCCAGGTGAACGCCGGACAACCGGCCGTGAACGTGGATCGCACGCAGCCCCGCGTGCAGGTGTCGCAGTCGCAGCCGAACGTGCAGGTTCAGCAACAGGAACCGCAGGTCCAGTTCGAGCGGGCCGAGCCCGAGGTGCGGGTCGTGCACTCTGACCAGACCCCCCAGGTGCGGATGGTTCAATCCCAACAGGAATGGGCGCAAGGTCAGGCGCAGGACCAGCAGAGCAGCTCGCAGTCGGCCCAGGGCCAGACGACGGGCTTTGCTCAGCTCGATGCGAATGGCGATGGCTACATCAGCCCATCCGAAGCACAGAATACCGATGCCGTGTCGCAACGGTTCCAGAGCATCGATCAGAACTCGGATCAGCGCATCGACCGCTCGGAGTTCGCAGCCTTCGAGCAGCAGCAGTAGTTCGAGCAGCAGCAACAGTAGAAAGAGGCTGGAATTGAGGGTCCGTGCCGTCAACTGACGGTGCGGGCCGTTCCGCGCAGTGCGTGACGATGTGATTCCGAGGCAGAGCCGTGCAGGCAGCCGAACTGGTAGCATGGCGTCTGAACGGGCTGAGTCGGAGGGCATCATGAGCACGCAATCGCAACGGCGAAGCAACGGCATCGACCTGCTGCGGACGCTGGGCGGCGGGAGCTACGACCCTGAGCGTGCAGCGACGGCGATGGTGCGCCGGCACGGCGCTCTCGGCACGTTCGCGGTCGATCACGTGCTCGGGAATCTGTGGTCGCGCCCGCAGCTCAGCCGGCGTGACCGCAGCCTCATCGTCGTGACCTTTCTCGCCACCGTCGGCTCGACCGACGAGCTGCGCAGCCACGTGCGGGGCGCGCTGAATCACGGGCTCACTCGCTCAGAAATCGAAGAAGTCGTGCTCCAGGTGGCGGGCTACGCCGGCTTCCCGATGGCAATGCAGGCCGCTCGCATCGCCGATGAAGTGTTCTGCGCGATCGACGCCGTCGAGCGGCAGCCGGAGCGCGACGAAGCGCAGGCGAAGGACGATCCCGCCCGCTGGGCCGATGCGGCCGACGTGCTGGGAACGCTGTTCGCCGGCCGCATGCCGGCGGATCCGGCCGCGGCTCGAGCCCGCCTGACCGGGTCGTTGGGCGGTGTCGGAGAGCTTGCCTTCGACTGGGGTTTCGGCGAGCTGTGGGCGCGCAGCGAGCTGTCGCGCCGCGACCGCAGCATGGTCACCGTGGCGATTCTCGCCATCCTGGCGCGGGAGCAGGAACTCGCAGTTCACGTGCCGGGCGCGCTCAATCACGGCGTGACCCGGGAGGAGGTCGAGGAGATCATGGTGCAGCTCACCGTCTACGGCGGCTTCCCTCGTGCGGTCGAGGGCATGCGTGCCGCGCGGGCGGCGTTCGCACGCCTCGACCCGGATGCTGGCGACGGCGCACGGTGAATCGGCCGGGATCGCCGTTTCACCGCATCCACAAAGCGCTCAGCCCCAACCGAGCTCGCGCATTGCCCAAGGCGCGTTCCAGATCTTCACCATGTGCGAAACCTTGTCGTTCCGGTCCATGGTGAGGACGTAGACGTAGTCGGTGTGGGTCTCGCGATTGGTCGGCGGCACCGGCCCGCCCTCGCCCGTGTGTCTGGCGTGGAAGGTGGCGAAGAACACCGCGGTGCGGGTGTCCGGGTCATAGGAGACGCTGTGCAGATCATAGCTCGCTCCTGGCGCCGTCACGGTGCCGAACTGCTTCATCCATTCGCAATAGCCCTGCACGGTGGAAACCCCCGCGAGAGGCTCCGCCTGCGCCCTGAATGTGGCGCCATCGGCAACCCACTCGCGGCAGCCGTCCCACCCCGCCGGTGCCTCACACGCTTCGAAAAACTGTCTGGCCTGCTCGATCGCGCTCATCATTGCCTCCTTGGCTACCTTCCGCGTCGATGCCCAAGGGTGCAACGGCGTGGGCCGCCGTGCATCACCCAAGTAGGGTATGGCAGGTTGACTCCGGCCAGTCTCGGACCGAAAGTGCACGAACGTTCAGCAGCAAGCCTGGCCCGGCGGGGGTGAAGCTTGGCGAGCGACGCCAATGTGCTCGATCTGGTGGGGCAGATCTACGACGCTGCCGGCGAGTCATCCGAGTGGAGCGCCATCGGGCTCCCGATCGCACGCGCGGTAGGCGCGAAATACGCCTGGCTCATGACGACGGATCCTGAACATCCGGCGCAATGCTGGAATCGCAGCGCCACGGGCCGGGATATCTTGGACTACCCGCTCAACGCCGATCCCTGGTACCCGGCCGTCACCAAACGTGAGCCAGGTGACGTCGTGCTCGGGTCCGACAGTGTCTCGAACGAATCGCTGAGGCGCGAACCGTTCTACGAACAGTGGCTCCGTCCAGCGCGGATCGCTTACGCCTGCATGGTGATCGTCGAACGCAGCGAGCACAACGAGCACTTCTTCGCCTTCAATCGCCTCCCGGACGCCGGCGATTTCACGGCCGATGACCAGCGGCTGCTCGCCGTCCTCGCGCCGCACCTGCAGCGGGCGTACGCCCTCCACACGCGCCTGCACTCGCCATTCGCCTTGCCCAAGCGCACCGACCCCGCCCTCTACGGATCGCCGACGGGCGCGTTTCTGCTCGACCGATTCGATGTGGTGCGCTGGATGAACCCGGCGGCGGAACGGATCGTTCGGGCGAGCGACGGCATCGGTCTGGTCGATGGCAGGCTCCGGCTGACCGACCCAGCGGCGGCGAAGCAGCTCCGCGACGACATCGAACGCACGCGGATCCGACGGGGAACCGGCCCGGCTCCGTCTGCGGTGGTCCGGCGCTGTCGCCGCCGCTCCGGCGAGCTGCCTTACGTGTTCAGTGTGACGCCGCAGAACGACTCTCTTTCCTGCCTGCGCTTCGACTGCGCCGCGACCAGCTGCGTGCTGGTAGACGATCTGGCAGTGAGCCGGGCCCCCTCCACGCTTTCACTGAAGAACGTCTTCGGGCTGACTCGCGCGGAAGCCGCGGTGGCCCGGGCGCTCTGCGGCGGCGAAACCACCAGCGAGATCGCCGAGCGCCGCTCTGTCAGCGTGCATACCGTCAGAACCCAGGTCAAAGCGCTGCTCGCCAAGACCGCGACGCGAACCCAGACTGAGCTGGTTGGCCAGCTCATGAAGCTGGTGCGCGTGGATCAGCACGCCGAGCCGGCGCTAGACGGCGCTCAGAGTTCGACGGCGCGTTGCTAACCAGCTTTCGCAGGTCCAGCAAAGCCGCCGCAACCGATGGGTGCGACGAGTTGTGTCCGATATATTTGACATAGAGTCAAAATAACCTTACTTTTCGAGCCAACGGCTTGCTGCGGCTGACGAGGGTTCATCGATGCTTGGTTCGCTGCTTAGGGTGCTCAACGGCTTTTCGTACAAGGAGAAAAGCACGCTCATCTCCCTGCTCGCCATCGCCGGCATCTATGGGCCTTACCTCTATCACGCGCTGTCGGCCCCGCCGGACCGGAGTCCGAGCGACGCGCTGGCGAGCTTGATCGGCCTAGTGGTAGCGCTGGTGATCGTGCATGTGATCTTCCACATCGTGATTTCCCTGGACGACACTCCCGAGCGGAGTGACGAGCGCGACCGCGCCATCGATCGAAAGGCGTCGGTGCTCGGCTACAACGTGCTGTCGGCGGGAGTGCTCGTCGTCATGGGACGGGTGCTGACCCTCGGCGCATGGGCGGAAGCCGGGGCCGGGGCGGCGGCGCCCGGCGCCGTCGAGATCGTCGACCTGCTGCTGGCCAGTCTGGTGGTGAGCGAGATCGTCTATTACGCCGCCCGGCTGACACTCTCGCGGCTCGAAGTGGCGGGATAACCGGCCGCATGGGGCGCGTCAGGAGTCGCGGCCGCATCACCAACCGGATCAGGCGGCTGCGCTTCGAAGCGGGCGAAATGACTCAGCGCGAGCTTGCGGAGCTGGTGGGGGTGACGCGGCAAACGGTGGTCGCTATCGAGAAAGATCGGTATTCGCCGTCCCTCGAGGTGGCGTTCCGCATCGCGCGGGTCTTCGACGTGCCGCTGGAGGCGGTGTTTCAGTACGGTGTGGAGGCGGGTTCCTGACCCCTCGGAGGGCGTGCCGTAACCGGTCTCTCATTGTCGACTCCAGGATCTCCTTAGAACAAGCTCAGAACTAGTCTAGGAGGCTCGAGGCGCAGCCTCCACCTCGCCCGTCAGCCATACTGGCATCCGGCACCACCCGAGGAGCGGCACGCCCATGGCGTTTCTGCAGTTCAGCGCACGCCCCAGAGACGAAGCGCACCGCGCGTCGACCAATCTGGAGCTGATGTTCGATCTGGCCTCGGTCATTGCCATTGCCGCTGCGGGGATAGGCCTCCACCACGGCATTGCAGCCGGCCATTGGGCGCAGGCGTTGCCCGGCTTCCTGATGGCCTTCTTCATGATCTGGTGGGCGTGGATGAACTACACGTGGTTCGCGTCCGCCTATGACGATGGGTCTGCGGCCTTCCAGATCCTGTCTCTGATTACGATGTTCGGCGCGCTCACCATCGCGGCCGGCGTTCCGGCCGTCTTCGCCGGGCGGCCGATCCTGCTCGCGCTTCTGGGATTCGTCATCATGCGGCTGGCGATGGCGGCGTTCTGGCTGGCTGCGGCGAATGGTGATCCGGCGCGCCGCCGCACCGCGCTCGGCTACGCCGCCGGAATCGTCGTGATGCAGATCTACTGGATCGCGATGGTACTGCTGGTCTCGCCGGCCGCTGCGCTCTATCCGGTGCTGATGGTCGCCGGCTTCGCCGGTGAGCTCGCCGTCCCGGCGCTGGCCGAGCGCTTCGGCACGACGGCCTGGCACCGTCAGCACATCATCGAGCGCTATGGCCTCATGAACATCATCGTGCTCGGGGAGTGTTTCCTCTCCATCGTCGCCATGCTACGCGCAGATGAATCGGGATCGCCGGCGGGGATGCACGCCACCTTCACCGCGGCGGCCTGCGCCATCATCACCTTCTGCCTCTGGGGACTCTACTTCACCCGCGAAGACCCTCTCGCCGACGACTCGCTGCGTCGCGCCCTGGTGTGGGGTTACGGGCACTTTGCGCTGTTCGCCTCCGGTGCTGCCGTGGGTGCAGGCTATGCCGTCTTCCAGCAAGCCGTCACCGGCCACGCCGATATCGGCCTGCGGGGCGCCAGTGTGGCGGTCGCCGTGCCCGTTGCAACCTACCTCACGACGCTCTGGGTCGTGAGAGACCGCGGCTGTCTCGACGGCTGGGCGCGCGCGATCCTGCCGGCGACGGCGGCGCTGGTGCTGGTCACGCCGGTGCTGGCCGGCGAGGCGCTGGCGCCGATCGCCGTGCTGCTCGTCGCCGCCACCTGGGCGAGACGCTCGCAAGCCGCTTCCGCGGAAGCGTCCTCGCCGGCTTAGCCGATTACCTTCGAGCGTAATTGACCCACTCCTGGCGTCGCAGAATGATGCCGTTGCCGGAACGAGTGGGTCGTGCTGGCGTTAATCGGAATCGGGAGGTTTCTCCGTGACGGGATTTCGCGTGATGCTTTGCCTGATGTTTTCGACGGTGGTGCTGTATACGGTCGCCGTGGCCGCGGATCATGGAATGAATCTGCTGCCGGTGTTCTTTGGCGACATCGCCCGGGTGCAGTGGCCCGGCCAGTTCAATCTGGACTTCCTGGGTTTTCTCGTTCTGTCCGGTTTCTGGCTGGCCTGGCGGCACGACTTCTCGCCCGCCGGCATCGCGCTGGGGGTGCTGGGTGTGTTCGGCGGAACGCCGCTGCTGGCCGCTTATCTGTTGGTCGTGAGCTTTCGCACTGGCGGTGACGTCCGGGTCATGCTGCTCGGTGAGCGGCGGGTGTTCGGAGCCGCTCGGCCCAGCGCTGCCGAGCCTCAGGACCCTTCTCCATGACCCCGATAACCGGTGAGTGCTTCTGCGGTGCCATCCGGCACCAGATCATCGGCAAGCTCCGAGACGGGCCGCGCTACGGTCACTCCAGACGAACGAGATTGATAGCGCCACTGAACTCACAGTAGTCTCGTTGCGGTGTCTCCCCGATCGCAACGGAGTATCGGCATGTCGCGCTTGAGCTATCAGATCCCGAACTTCACGTATCCGGATACTCGACCCGAGGAGATCTTCGACAACGTCGTCGCCCAGGCCAAGGCCGCCGAGGCCGCGGGATTCGATCGTGTCATGGTGATGGATCACTTCTATCAGCTGCCGATGCTGGGTGCACCGGGTGAGCCGATGTTCGAGTGCTACACCATGCTTTCCGCGCTGGCCCAGCACACGAAGGAGGTTCGCCTCTCCGCGCTGGTGACGGGCAATACCTACCGCAATCCGGCTCTGCTCGCGAAGATGATCACGACTCTGGACCACGTCTCCCACGGCCGGGCGACGCTCGGCATCGGCGCGGGCTGGTTCGAGCAGGAACACGTCGCTTACGGATTCGAGTTCGGAACTCTCGGCGAGCGTTTAGAGAAGCTCGACGAGGCGCTTTCCATCATCGTGCCGATGCTCAAGGGTGAGCGCCCGACGGTGAACGGCAAGTTCTATACAGCCGTGGAGGCGATCAATTCCCCCGCGCCGGTCAGCCCGATCCCAGTCATGATCGGCGGTCAAGGCGAGAAGAAGACGCTGCGCCTGGTTGCGAAGTATGCAGACGAGTCCAACCTCACCGGCGAGGTCAAGGACATCCCCAGAAAGCTCGAGGCACTGGCGAAGCATTGCGAAGACCTGGGCCGCGATCGCGCCACGGTCTCTGTAACCAAGATGCTGATGGTCGCCGTCGCACCGACGATGGAACAGGCCGATGCCGACCTCAAGGCGGTGGCAGCCATCAAGGGTTGGAACGACGAGGTCATCGCCATGGCTCGTCAACTGCTCATTTTCGGCGACCCGGACACGGTGGGGGAGCAGATCGCAGAGGCCATGAGCTTGGGCATCGACGGCGTCGCCCTCAATCTTCCGGCGAATGGCCACGACCCGGAGCGGATCGGCTTGCTCGGCGAAATTGCACGGAAAGCAATCGCGGGTTCCGGCCGCAACTGAGTCTGGCCGTCACGGCCTCACCTCATAGTAGAGGTTGCTCGGGTCGTCGAAGTCGTGCAGCCGGAAGTGGCTGAAGCCGGCTTCCCGCACCATCCGCTCGGCCACCTCGGGATTGAAGCCGAGGGTGCCGAGGCCGGCACCGCCGGCCTCGGAGAGCGCCGACGACATACACGCCGACACGGAGAAGCCGTAGAACATGGCGAGCATGGGATTGCGAAGGTTGTCCTGGAAGTCCGGCTGGCTGCGGATGTCCTTGATCAGCCAGGTACCATCAGGTTTGAGTGCTCGACGAATGGCTCTGATCACCACGTCCGGATGGGTCATGTCGTGCATGCAGTCGAACGTGACGAGGAAATCATAGGTGGGCTCGGTCGGCAGATGTTCTCCGCCGGCGACGAACAGCTGTACGTTGTCGAGGCCGAACTCGCCGACTTTGTCGCGGCAGCGCGTGATGGCATGGGAGCTCGGATCGTAACCATGGAACTCCGAGTCGGGGTACGCCTGGGCCAGAGTCATCAACGCAACGCCGCCGCCGCAACCGATATCCGCGGCCGTCCCGCCGGCCGCCAGCTTGTCGGTCACACCGTCGAGCGCCGGCAGGATCCTCGGCACCAGTTCCTGACGGGTCCAGGGGCCCAGCATCCGCTCGGTGCGGTGGGCAGCGTTGGAGCCGAGCTCCTCGTAGGAGAGCCCGACGCCGGTACGGAACGCGGCCGCCAGCTTGTCCACGATCTCGGGATGCATGGGGCCGCCGAAGGCGCCCGCTGCGAATGCCAGGCTGCCGCCTTCGTCCGCCAGCACGGCCGCGCCCACCGGGGTGAGCTCGAAACGATCCTCCGGCTGATAGTTCAGCAGCCGGGCCGCGGCCTGCCCTCGCAGCCACTCCAGCAGCCAGCGCTCCTTCAGCCCGGTGCGGCTGGCGAGCTCCGCTGCTGTCACCGGCCCCGCTCCCTGCAGCGCCTTGTACAGACCGAGCCGGTCGCCGAGATGAATCATGAGCGAGACCATCTCGCCCTGCTTATAGCTCCAGACGTTGAAGGAATAGCGCTTCAGCGCTTCCTGATCGACCTCGGCCATAGCGCCTCCACCGGGTTGCAGAGCCTCAATGGTAGAGGCTCGACCGGTCAATGTCTGCCCGCGGGAGTGGTGGCGGTGGTCGGCACTTCCCGTTCGGGCTTCGCGTTGGGCTGCACCACGGGAGCGGCGACGGCCAGGTACACGAGCACGGCGACGCCGAGCAGGATGCGGTAGATGGCGAACGGCGTGTAGCGGTGGCTGCGAATGTAGATCAGCAGCCACTTCACGGCGATGAAGGCGACGACCAGCGAGACGGCGAAGCCTACGGCAAACTCGTTCCAGTCCACCTGCGCCGCGGACCCGGCATCCAGCGCCTTCAGAACCTCGTAACCGGTGGCCGCGTACATGGTGGGGATGCCGACCAGGAAGGCAAACTCGGTCGCCGCGGCCCGGTCGTTGGTTCCGAACAGCATGGCCGCGAAGATCGTCGCCCCCGAGCGTGAGGTTCCCGGGAAGATGCCCGCCACCATCTGCGCGATACCCACCAGGATCGCGACCGGCCACGTCACCGTCGAATGCGGCGGACGGCGCTCGGCCAAGCGTTCGGCGACCATCATCCAGATGCCGCCCGCAATCAACGCCCAGGCGATCGGCGTGATCGCTTCCGGCAGGGCAAAGCCGAGCTTTACCGCGATGAAGCCGATCACCGCCGTGATGAGGAAGGCGATGGTGAGCTTTGCCGCATAGTCGCGGTTTGCCGAGTCGTGCCAGCCCGTCAGCAAGGTCCAGATGCGGTGCCAGTAGATCAGGGTGATGGCGATGATCGCGCCGGCCTGTATGCCGACGTTGAACAGATCCGAACGGGCCCCCAGCCAATGCTCGGCGATCAGCAGGTGCCCGGTGGAGGAAATCGGCAGGAACTCGGTAATCCCCTCGATGATGCCGAGGACGACGACATTGACCAGATCGTGCACCGGGATGCTCACTCCTAAATGGCAACCAGTTTACCTGCCGGCGCAGCCGACCACATTGTGCTCCGGAGCTCTTGCTTCCCGGGATGCCGGACGCCGCCGGGTCAGAATTGCCAGGTCAACCGGGCGAGCAGGCTGCGCTCGATTTCGCTGCCGCCACCAAACTCGGGATGGCGCGGGTCGCCGACGTCGCGCGCCGTCAGTGAGGCGGTCAGCGCAGGCATTACCTGCCAGTTGAGGTTGACGTCGAGGGCGGTGTAGCTCGGAACCCCCTGGTTGGGCAGCCGGTCGACATGGCGGATTCCCGTGTACAGGTTCAGGTTCCGGGTAATCTGCAGGTAGGAATACAAGGCGGCCTGATTCTTCGGCGTATTCCCTCCCACGTTCGTCGCCGTCGGGTCCGTGCCGCTCGGCGCGAGTTCCAGGTCGAAATCGGTGTGCGAGTACTGGAACTCCACGCGCCACTCCGGGAGAACCTGCCATTTTACGTCGAGGGTGCCGCCATACACCTGGCCGCGCATGTCGTTGGACTGCACGGCGTGCAGGATGAGGTACGGCGACGGACCGGGCACCAGCTCCGGGCCGCCGGTGACCCGGTTGGTCATCAGCTGGTCATAGTCGTGCAGGTAAAGCGCGAGGTCGGCCGTCAGGTGGTCGGAAAACCCGAACCGGTAGCCGGCCTCGTACGCCACCAGTCGCTCCGGCTTGAACTGCGACGTGCCGCGCACGTTCACGTAGAACGGTACCGGCAGGTTCGGGACCGCCACGGGAAGGGTGAAGCTGAGGTCCTGGTTCAGCCTCGCTGGAATACGGACCGCCCGCGACACGGACGTCCACAGCGTTTGCCGGTCGGTCGGCAGCCACGCAAGGCGGACGGTCGGCTGATTCTCGAAATCGCTGTAATCGTTGTGCTCCAGCTTCGTACCTACGGTCAGCAGCCACCGTTCCTTCAGCGTGATTCGGTCCTGGATGAAGGCGCTGTACGTCTGGTCGGTTCGGCTCGCCGGCACGAACATCGAGAGCGTGGTGTTGTCGATGTGGTCTCCGGTTACCCGCACTCCCGCTCCCCAGATGAGCGCATGGCGGCCCCGCTGCCGAAGGTTGTGCACCAGCTCCATGTCACCGGTGTTCCGCCTTTCGGCGTAGTTGCCGGGGGTGTCGCGTTCGGTGTGGTCGTAGTAACCCTGAAGCTGAAGCCAGGCACCACCACCGAGCTGCCGTTCCCAGCGCGCGAGCAGGTTGTGCCCGGAGGCGTCCACGGTGCCGGGCACGTCCGTCTTCGGCAAGGTGCCCAGGGTGAAGTCGGAAAGCACCAGGGCCGACTCGTCGGCATCGTAAACATTCCCCTGCACGGACAGGGAGCTCGTCGGGGAAGGTGCCCAGTCCACGCGGAATCCGGCCTGCTGCATGTCCCACCTGTCTCTAGCACCGCCGCCGGACAGCAGTCGGGCATCGTCCTGCTCGAAATGCTTCACATATCCCCGGTAAGCCAGATCGCCACCGATGGTTCCGCCGTAGCGCAGGCCCGCGGTCAGCTCCTCTTCGTTACCTGCAGCGACCTGCACCAGCCCGCCTTGGGTGTCCCAGGCGGATCGGGTGATGATATTGATGACCCCGTTGACGGCGTTGGACCCCCAGATGGCGCCGCCGGGACCGGCTATCACCTCGATGCGGTCCACCAGATCGAGCAGCGTATCCTGTGCGTCCCAGAAGACCCCCGCGAACAGGGGCGAATACACGCTGCGCCCGTCTATGAGCACCAGCAGCTTGTTCGACAGGTTGTTGCTGAAGCCGCGCATGGAGATCGTCCACGAATGCGCGCCGTTCCGGGCCACCTCGACCCCGGGAGCGAGCCGGAGCGCCTCCGGGATGCTGGTGGCACCGGAGCGTTGAATCTGTTCCCGGGTAATCACGTAGACCGAGGCGGGCACGTCGTTGACTCTCTCCGCCCGCCGGGACACCGACGACACCTGCACCTGCCCGAGCTCTTCGAGGGAAAGGTCGAGCAGCTGCTCCGGATTATCGGCAAAAGCGCGGCCACACAGGGCCATCAGGACCGCCACGCAAAGCGGAGGAATTATTCGGCGCACGCTGTCACGCAGAAATACTTCCCAGTAGCCCCGGGGATGGTCCGAAGGCCACGACGATAGATAGCAGGCGCTTAATGGTCAAGCTTCGGGCGGAGTGAGCTGGGGACCGCAGGTCCTGGCCTCCGGCGGCCCGCTTCCCGCGCGGTCGCGGGACGGCGAGCGCCTGTCCCGGGGGCCTTGTTGGCCCGACCCTTGCGAAAGGGCCACGGCACTTGTGCGAAAGGGCCACGGCACTTGTGCGAAAGGGCCACGGCACTTGTGCGAAAGGGCCACGGCAACAAGGAGAGCGCTATGGAAGCTTCATTGAAATCCGACGTCGATGCCGGCTCGTCGTGATGCGCCGCGGACCCCTGGCCCAACACTACTGGGCGGTGGCGGCGATGGTCGTATGCGCGTTGGTCCCGTACCTCGCGCTGTCCGCCGCGATCGGACCGATCGAAGAGACCATCACCCGCCAACTGCACATGAGCCGGCAGACCATGGCGCTGGCGTCCGGCATGGGCAACGCCGGCTACGCGGTAGGGACGGTGGTGGCGGTTCAGCTCGCCCAGCACCTGCCGCAGCGCGGCTTGCTGCTGGTGTACGGGTCGCTGCTGGTCGTTGGCTCCGTTCTGACGGCGGCCGCGCAGAATGCGGGCATGTTCCTGGCCGGACACATCGTGCAGGGACTGAGCACGAGCCTGCTGCTGATCGGCGCGGTGCCGCCGCTTGTGATCGGCTTCGGCGTGGAAAGGCTGCGCAAGACGGCGGTGATCATGAGCATGGGCATCTTCGGCGCGGTGGCGGCCGGGCCATTGATCGGCGGGCTCCAGGCACATGCCCACGGCTGGCGGCCGCTGTTCTGGATCATCGCCGGCATTGCCACAGCGGCGCTGCTGCTGGCGCTCCTGACCTACGAGCACCAGCCGCCGGCCGACCGGAGCGCGCCGTGGGAACCTCGGGCCATCGGCCTCGCCGCTCTCGGGTCGACGGCGGCCTTCTACGGTGCCTCCGAGCTGCGCACCCACGACTTGCTTGCTGTGCAGACGCTCGTGCCGTTGCTCGGTGGTCTTGCCATGATCGCCCTCCTGGTCGTGTCCAGTACCGGGCTGCGCGACCACTGCTCATCGTCCGGCCGGTGCTGACGAGCACCGTCCCCGTGGCGGGATTGGTGATCGCGCTGTTCGCCGCGGCAGCCTCCGTCTCGGTCACCCGGCTGACCACCAGCCTGTTGTACGAGCGCTACAGCGCGGTGCACGTGGGCCTGCTCTACGTGCCGGAGCTCGCCGGCGCGGTGGTGGCAGCGATTGCCCTGGGCATCGTCATGAAGAAGCGGCAGATGCAGTTTCTGCCGCTGGTCGGAATGCTCGTCCTGGCCGCGGGCATCGGGATCTTCCGCATCCAGTTGCCACCGAGCCAGACCTTGACGTTGCTCGCCTCGGCCGTCACCGGCCTTGGGCTTGGGGCGACGGTCGCTCCGGCATTGTTCGCCGCGGGCTTCTCCCTGCGATCGCCGAGCCTGCAGCGGGTGTTCGCGATCGTTGAGCTCATGCGCGCTATGGCCGCGTTCATGATCGCCCCGATCTTCGCGCACTTCGTCACCGGGGTGGCCAGCACCGGCTTGGCCCTTTGGGTCGGCATGGGCCTCGCGCTGGGCGGCGCTGCGATTGCGGTGCTGATCTACCTTCTCGGCGGCGCCCGTCCGGAGACGCCGAACATCGAAGCGTTCGTTGCCGGTGACGCTCCGGCCTGGTATTCCCCGCCGCTGCTCGACCGGCTGCGCAAGCGCCGGGCGACGTCGGACGGGTCGACAACGTCCTGACGGCGCCCCCACCAACGACATGTGGCGGATACACGCCCTGATACTCTTGCTTACGCTCAGCACGCCAGGAGGTGAAAGATGAAGCGACATGGTTTGTCCGTCGGCGTCGAACGTACCGGCGACCGATACTTTCTCGCATTCAAAGGCGTGGGCAAACTGACCCACGATGACTACCAGGCAATCACGCCCGTGGTCGACTCGGCCCTCGACGGTGTCGACGAGCGACACGTTCGGGCGTATTTCGACCTGTCCGAGCTCGACGGCTGGGAGCTGCACGCGGCGTGGGACGACTTCCGGCTGGGGCTCCGGCACGGCAGGCAGTTCGACAGGATCGCCATTCTCGACAACAAGCGCTGGCAGGAACTGGCGGCCAAAGTGGGCGCGTGGTTCGTCTCCGGCGAGGTGCGGCACTTCGACAGCGAGGACGCGGCGCTTACCTGGCTGAACGAATAAACGTCCCGATGGACGCTTCGCCTCAGCCGACGGCCGGCGCGACCTGCTCCGCCAGCTCCGCCGACACCACGTCCCCCCGAGGATCCACGTCGTCGTCGATGCGCACGTACTCCCCGGATATCCCGGCGGCGGCACGCAGTCCCGACATGGTGGCCGCCTCCACGCAGCCCGCGTTGATGGACGTGCGGGTCCAGTCGCCGGCCAGTGCCAGGTTGGCAAAGCCGGATTCGTCCGCTCGCAGCCGATAGCGGGTGGTGCCCGGCAGCGACAGCACGTAGCGGTCGCCGGGATCGATGTTGGCGCGGTAGTACGACGAGCGCATCAGGGCAGCGTTGAACCGGCCGTCCGGCCGTACCGCGCGCGGCCACAGGTAGTCGATGTTGGCGTCGAGCCAGGCGTCGGCGCTTTCTTTCACCCGCGCGAGCTGGCGCTCGGGAAAGTCGCGCCGGCCAAACTCGGCGCTTGGCGCATCGGCGAGCACGCCGCAGAAGTAGGCGATGTTGCGCGGAGCGTCGGTCGGCCAGTCCTCCGCCGGCAAGAGGTGCGACATGTCCGCCCATGTCGACCACGCTTCCACGTAAGAGGTTGAGATGGTGGCGCCGTAGGGCCAGCCGAGCTCGGGCAGCGCCGGCTGCAACCAGAGCTGCATGGCCAGGGTCTGCACCGCGTACATGTGGTCCGTCATGGCTTTCCAGCGCGGCTGCCGGTCGAGCTCCGGGGCGATGACGGGAAACGCGGCCGGCGGAATGCCGAGGATGACGTCGTCGAAGTCCGTGCCGACCTTCAAGGTCAGCTTCTGCGCGGCGGGCCGGTCGCACCAGGCCGACTCGAAGTTGACCTTGGCAGCCGCGAGAGCGTCGCCGTCTACCAGCTGATCCCAGTCTGGACGGTCCGGCCAACAGTCCAGGGCGCCGACCCGGCGCAGCGGATCGTAGCCGCGCGCCCGGTCTTTGAGCGCCGCCTGGCGGTCGATGTCGATGGCGACGATCCGGTCGCCGCCGACGCCGAGATTGGTGACCTTGCTGAAAAACTCGAAGCGCACTCCGCGGTGCCGGAGCAGCTTGTAGTAAGGGGTGAAGATGGTGTCGCCCATGCCGGCGTTCATCTTCCACATGATCGAGCCCTTGTAGGTGAGGAACACCCGGATCGCGCCACGCAGCCCCACACCGGCGGCCAGCCGCGGCCGCGCCACGTCGCCATCCTGGTAGCCGAACACGTAGTCGTAGGCGCCCCGCAGCACGCTGGACTCCAGCACCAGGCGGGGCGCGCCGTAACGCTCGAGAAAGGCGCGCAGATCCAGCTCGTCGAGCGCGTCGAAGCCGCGTTCGAACACGTTCTCCTCGATCATCCCACGTGCGGTGGCGACGCCGACGCTCATCAGCAGATACCAGGCATAGAGCTGCTCGTGGTCCTTGAGGTCGTCCTCGAACATCGCATCGAGACGGGTCTGAAAGCGCTCGAGCAGGTCGCGCAGCCAGACCGGCAGCTGCGGATGCGCCTGCAGCGGCGCGTCGGCATCGAGCGCCCGCGCGCCGCCCAGCAGCCGCTCTGCCAGATGCAGCGCGGTATCCGTTACGTCATGGAGAACCGTCTCGCCGGGGCCGGAGACCAGGGGCGCCGGCATCACCGAGTCGAGGGACGTCAACCAGTCGAGGGCCGGGTGCCCCGCCAGCGGCTCCTCCGCCAGCGCCAGGGTCTGCTGCCCCAAGGCCTTCGGCGGCTGCTGGAACGATCTGCCGAGGAACGCCAGCAGCATGTGCACGTAATCGGCGTCGCTCAAGGCTTCGCGGCCTGATCCGGGCACCGCGTCGTTGCTCGGCCAATGGGTGGTGATCGGGCACCAGGCGCCATTCAGATGCTCGTGCTGGACCACCAGGCTCTGCTGGGTGAAGGCCTCGCGCCAGCTCGCGAACACGCCGTCGATGCCGGCCTGCTCGAGCGCCGCGTAGCATTGCTGAAAGCAGCGGAACGCGTTGTCGTAGAAGCCCGCCCAGACGTGCAGCCCGTGCTCTTCGATGCGCTGCCCGGCGTCGCCGTTGCGGCCGCTGGCGCCCTTGCCGCCCAGGCGCCAGCCCTGCTGGTACACGGTGACCTGGTAGCGCTGTTGCCAGTTGGGCAGCGAGGTCAGCGCGAAGGCGGCCGTGACCGCGCCCACGCCGCCGCCGAGGATGGCAATCTTGCGCGGCGGGCCGGTGCGGGGAACCGGCGTCGGCACCTCGCCGCCGGGGGCATCCGAGGACACCGGTTGGGCGAGCCCGAAGCTGTAGTCCTGCACCGTTCGGAAGCCGCCGAGGGTCTCGGGCTCGATGGCCGGAACCGTGACCTCGGCGGGCAGGAACGGCAGCGCCGGCACCTGGAAGGCCGCGTGGATCCGGCTGGGCACCAGCATCTCGCCGGGGACGAACTGCATGCGCGCCGCGAGCGGCACGCCCAGGATGAAGTTGATGGCGGGATCCTGCCAGGCCGCGTCGCTCAGCCGCTGGTGCGACGAAAGCGCTGCGCCGCGCTCGGAATCCTGCCATTGCAGCCGCACCCGGGGGAGGCTCGACAACGGCTCGTGAATCTCGAGGGCGCCGTCGCTCCAGGTGAACCGCGCCAGCCGCTTGGGAAAGCCGTAGATGGCGTTCACCACGATGGGCAGCAGGCGATTGACGTAGAGCAGCGGCATCCACACGTAGCGCTCGCCCTGCGGCGCCTGGCGCAGCACCACGCCGGGCACCGCGAAGATCGCCTCGGAGTAGCGTTCGGCCAACGGGAAGCCGGACGGACCGATGGCCTGCTCGCCGGCGAGGAAGTAGAGCGGGACGCGATCGCCATGATGCCGTGCCAGCGCGAGCTGACGCGGCAGCGCCGCCTCGATCGCCTCGCGCGGCAGCTCCACGGCGAACCCCCGGGACTGAAAATTGCCCTCGAACAGTTTCATGCGGGTATCTCTCAGGTGGTGTGAAGGGTGGTCAGCCGACCCCGGCAGCGCCCAGCGCATCGACGATTCGCCGATTGAGATCCTCGGACAACGGTGAGAACGCCACCATCTTCCGGTACAGCTCGAGGGTGAGCGGCGGATAGCGCTTGCGCGCCTCGGCCCAGGCCTGCCGGGCGCCAGGCTGATCGTCCAGCAGGGCCAGGTACTGGGCCCGGCACAGCCAGGAGAAGAACCAGCCGGGGTAGTGGCGCAGCGATTTTGCGGTGGCCTCGGCGGCCGCCCGAATATCTCCGGCCTGGGCGTAACAGGGCGCCTGCAGGTGGTACCACAGGTGCGCCGCCTCGTCGCGCGGGCTGAGCGCGAACGCGCGGGCGATGTGCGCGAGCGCCGCGGGGCCGTCCTTGCGCGCGCCGAGGGTGGCGATGCCGAGATGCGCCCAGGCATTGGCGAGATTCGGGTTCAGCTCCACCGCGCGCTCACAGCAGGACAACGCGTGCTCGTACTGCCCCAGATTCACGTACGACATGCCGGAGGCCACCAGCGCCAGCTCGTTGTCGGGATCCAAGGTCAAGGCCCGATCGATGACCGCCAGGGCCTGCTCCGCGTAGCGCACGTCGATGACGATGCTCATGAACGACAGGTGCTGGGCGAGCAGAGCGTGGGCTTCCACGTAGGTCGGGTCCAGTTCGATGGCGCGGCGCAGCAGCGCCATGGCCTGGGCGCCGGACTCCTGGGTCACGTAGGCGGGCCGGGCGCGATGAACCAGCTGCCACGCCGCCAGGGTTTCGGGCGGTTTGGCGAGGCTGCGCAGCCGCTCGGCAGAGAGCAGCCGAGGCTGCAGCCGCCCGGCGATGCCCGAGGCGATGTCGTGCTGCATGTCGAGGAGGTCGGCCAGGGTCAGGGCGATGTCGAACGATTCCGACCAGAGCTGCTTGCGGATCGGCGCGTCGACCAGCTCGACCATGACCCGGACGCGGTTCGCCGCGCGCAGCAGGCTGCCCTGCACCACGTAGCGCACGCCCAGCTCGGCGGACACGGTGCGGGGATCGCGAGGCTGGCCGCGATAGCCCCAGGTGGAACCGAAGGCAATGACGAAGAAGCCCGGCAGCCGCGCCAGCGCCCCGATTACCTCGCTGGTGACGCCCGCGGACAGGGTCTCACCGTCCTCGGCCGCGTTCATGGTCACCAGCGGCAGCATGGCGACGGACGGTTGCGCCTCGTCCTCCGCTATCGCGGCCACGTGCGGCGCGGCGGACTTCGCCACCGCGCCGATCCGCTCGCACAGGCGGGCGACTTCATCCTGTGAGTGGGTATGCGGCCACCCGCGCAGATCCACCGCGTTGAGTCGGCGGAATCCCAGGGGCACCCGGACGTTCTCGATGAGGACGGGCACCAGGGTCTTGTGGTCGAGCCCCTCCTGGGCTTCCGCCTGCACCCAGTCGGAGGCCACCGAGGCGCTGGACCACAGCACGAGCACACACCGGGCATCATCCAGCGCGGCGTCGATGGCGGACTCGAAGCGCTCCCCGGGACGAATGTGGCGATCCCACCAGACGGTGAGCCCGCAGTCGGCAAGATACGCCGCCAGGGAACGGGCGACCTCCCGATCGGCGCTGGCATAGGACAGGAAAACGTCGTTCGGCAAGTGATCGGCTTCCCAGCACGACGATCGCGCGGTGTGGCACAGGCTACCCGCCTGTGACGACACGCTGCAAGGCATTACGCGGGCTGCCGGGTGCTGAATCCGTCCGCGCATCGCCCGCAATCGCCGTTGCCTGCCGATCGGTTACGATGTTCACCCAAGGGCCGTCGCTCGGCCTGCATCCGGAGGACCAAGTCATGCATGTAGGACTGGCACCGCTTTTTCAGAATCTCGGGCAGCCCATCCCGGACCACGAGGTCTACGCCAACGAGCTGCGGCTGGCCGGGATGGCCGAGCCGCTCGGTTTCGATTCGGTGTGGTCCGTGGAGCACCACTTCACCGACTACACCATGGTGCCGGACGTCACCCAGTTCCTGAGCTACATGGCCGGCCGCACCAGCCGGGTGCAGCTCGGTTCCATGGTGATCGTACTGCCCTGGCACGATCCGGTCCGGGTCACCGAGGAGGTGGCCATGCTCGACAACCTGTCCGGCGGCCGCATGGTGCTCGGCATCGGCCGCGGGCTCGGCCGGGTGGAGTTCGATGGCTTTCGCGTGCCGATGGACGAGTCCCGCGATCGTTTCGTGGAGTCTGCCCAGCTCGTGCTTACCGGCTTGGAACGGGGCTGCGTGGAGCTCGACGGCCGCTTCGTGCAGCAGCCGCGCCGCGACGTGCGGCCGAAGCCGTTCAAGAGCTTTCGAGGCCGCACGTTCGCTGCCGCGGTCAGTCCCGAGTCCATGCCCATCATGGCGAAGCTCGGCGTCGGGCTGCTGGTGATCCCACAGAAGCCGTGGGAAGCCGTGAAGGAAGACTTCGACGTCTATCACCGCGTGTGGGCGGAGCACCATGGCGACGCCGCGCTGCCGCCGGCACCCCTGTGCGGCGGGTTCTACTTCGTGGACGAGAGCGCCGATCGCGCCGAGGAGATGGCGTACCGTTACATCGGACGTTACTACCATTCGGTGATGCAGCACTACGAGATGACGGCGGGCCATCTCGAGCACACCAGGGGCTACGAGTTCTACTCGAAGATCCACGAGCACATCGGCAAGCGCAGCGCGGACGGTGCCGCGGCGGACTTTGTCCGTCTCATGCCGTGGGGAACCCCGACCCAGGTCATCGAGAAGATCGAGCACATCCACCGCACCATCGGCGCCCAGGGCACGATGTGCCACTTCGCCTACGGCGGCATGGATTATCCGGAAGCGGAGCGGAACCTCGGGCTGTTCGCGGCGCAGGTGATGCCGGAGGTCAAAAGCCTCGGACCGCGAAGCGCGGTGATCGGCGCGGCCGGGTAGCGGCGCTGAGGGCGCCATGGCTGCCGGGGCCGCGACTGGCGGCCCGTGGAGAGCCTGCCCGGTAGACTACCAGGCGAACCAGGCCTGGAGGAACAGGGTGTTGTTGTCGGAGGCGTCACGGCCGAAACCGTCGTAGTTGCTCTGCCCGCCATTGAATTGGTCATAGCCGGTGAACTGGAGCAGCATCTGGACGTTCTGCCATGGGAACCAGGCCGCCTGGGCGGTCCATCCCCGGCTGTCGGGCTTGCCGTTGGCGCTGCCGTCCACTTCGGCCGGTGCGTAGAGCAGGGTATCGCGGTCGCCCCAGGTGGAAAACAGCCCGAGCGTGAGTTCCCACGCGTTTCTGCCGAAGCTGGCGTCGGCGCGTGCCGTATCGAGGTCGTTGCTGGAATTGGCGGCCTCCCCGGCGGCCTGGGTGGCATCCAGCTCCTGGCGCTCGTATATGGCCGTTCCGTGGAGGGTCAACTGTCCCCCGCCCAGGGCACGTTCGAACTGGAAGTCCACCGCCACGTCGCGATATTTGTCAGTCGCGCCCTCTACGCCCTGGGGAATCAGGTCGGTCCACAAGCCGTAGACGCCGAATTCGAGATAACTCGCGTTCCACTGATGTTGCCACGCGGCCCGCAGGTAAGGCGCGACGGTATCGATGGTCGCTTCGCTGTCCAGAGAGGGTGCGGTGCTCCCGAGGTGAGCCGATCGGTACAGCGTGGCAGCCACGTATAACGATTGGTTCCACATGGCATAACCGCCGACACCGAGCGCGTCCTGAGCCAGGCCGCCATCGACCAGGGTGCCGGCTGCCGGGCCGGGTGCAGCATCCGGCGAGCTCCAGGGAAAGCCCCATGCAGGCGTTGAGCTCCAGAGGTCCTCCACGGTGGGGTTGTTGTTTACCGTCACACCCCAGGTGACAGGCTTCCCGGCCAGGGATGCCGAGTCGGCGTAGCGAAGGTCGGCGTTGTCCATGCCGAACTTGTCATCTTCCTGGCTGTAGGTGAGCTGCAGGAATGATCCGGCCTTGGCGGAGATGCGGCCCGCCAGAAAGAGACTGAGCTGCTGCGGGAACTGCACGTCGTTGTTCTGCGTGCCGGGTACGCGCGCGGCGGTATCGGTGAACGCCGTCTGGAACATGGCAGAGATGGGCGGCAGCGCAGCGAGGTTCAACGTTTCCTGGCCCTGCTCGCCCTGGGACTTTATGCCGTCTCCGGTGGATGTCGTGTAGCCCGACAGCTTGAACTGCCGGCCGAACGCGTTCAGCTTCGGAAATCGGGTATGACAGCCGCTGCATGGCAGGTGAGTCTGCCGGGCGTAGCTGGGGACGGCCCATGCCCGGACGGCGGAGAGTGGTACGAGGATGATGACTGCGGCGATCCCTACGAGCCGCTTCTTCGCTCCGAAACCAGACATTCCGCTCTCCCACGGTGCAAAGCAGGCATGCAACCATGAGTTGCCGGGACGGGCCAGACGGGAAAGTACCTAGCCGGATGCGGGCACTGCGAAGCGCCCGCCGGTGCAGCGTCATGCGGCGCCAGTGACGGATGCCGTCGCTATGGCCGCCGCCGCGGAATCGGCACGATCATCCGGACCTCCTCCCGGTACTGCACGTAGGCATCGCCGAGCTCCGTCACCAGGTCGCGCTCCTCGAATTTCAGCGCCACGATGATGTAGAGCGTCGTGACGACGGCGAAATACAGGTGCCCCACCGTCATCGCCGGTGTCGCCCAGAACGCGACGATGAACCCGAGCATGATCGGGTGACGAACGAAGCGGTAGAAGCCGGGCGTCATGAATCGCATGCTGGGCGGCGGGTGGCTCGCCAGGACGCTGGAAGCCTGCTTCAGCCCGAACAGATGCAGGTGATCGATCATGAAGGTGGACAGCAGCACGAACAGCCAGCCGAACCAGAACAGCCCGTTCAGCAGCATGAAACCCAGCGTGCCCGGCTGGAAGCTCCACACGAAATACGCGATGGGACGCCACTGCCAGAACAGCAGAACCAGCGCCAGGGAAGACAGCAGCACGTAGGTGCTGCGCTCGATGCTGGCAGGTACCACGCGCGTCCACGCGGCCTTGAAGCCGGGCCGCGCCATCACTGTGTGCTGAATCGCGAACAACGCCATGAGAAGCCCGTCGATCAGCAGCGCCAGAGACAGGCTCGAGGCGGGCCCGCCGGCGTCGATGCTGCGGGGTACCCACGGTGCCAGCCCCGGTACTTCAAGCTGCAGATTACCGACGAAAGCGATGGAGTAGAGAAAGGTGAGGAAGAAGACCGCGTAGCACAGGATACCGTACAGTAGGGCGAATGCTCCGGCCATGGCGAAACCCCCCGTTCCTTCCGAGGATTCGAGTGTACGCTCATGGGCCGAGCGTGACGATGGGCGTGGCGGTCCCGCTCTGGATGTGACGAGGCCTCAGACGGCGAACGCTTCCTTGGCGGCCGCCAGATCTTCCTCGTAGCCTTCGATCTCGCTGGACTCGGTGATGGGGTCGAGGCCCAGATTGCCGAACGCCTGGATGTTCGTCCAGTCGAGCTCGGTGAAGGGGTGCCTGGTGCCGACCAGGGTCTGGAGATTCGCCACCATGACGACGTCCACGTAATCGGCGGTGTCGCTCTGGCGCTCGAAGTTGGTGTACAGAGCGGGTACCCGGGCCACGTCCTCGGGAAAGCCCCAGCTCCGCAGGATGATGGTGCCGATGGCCGGATGCGCCGCGTCGATCACCCGGTCGAGGGTCATGCTGTCGCAGAGCAGGTTGGGGTGGTCCTCGACCCACGACAGGATCGGCAGCACGCCGATCAGGTGAGTGAGACCGGCCAGCGCCGCGTGGTCCGCGCGCAGCCGGGTGAAGCTCTTGGCCAGCACCGCGCTGATGCCCGCCACCTCACCGGCCTGCTTCCACACCTGGCGCAGCTTGCGATCGACGATGTCCATGGTGGCCTGGAACAGCTGCCTCATGGCGATGGCCGCGGCCATGTTGGCCGCCGACTCGACGCCGATACGGCTGACCGCCAGGTTCAGGTCGACGATGGTCTGGGAAGCCCGGTACAGGGGCGAGTTGGCGATCTTGATCATGCGTACGGCGATCGCCGGGTCCTCGGCGATGACCCGGGCCAGGGCCGGCGCCGACACGTCGGGATCCTGAGCCGCATCGCGGATCTTGAGCGCGACCTCCGGCAGGGTCGGAAGCTCCAGCTGATCTGCGTCGACCGCGCTGGTGAGCTCCTGCTGAATCTTCTCGGCGAGATTGGACATGGCGAACGTCCTGGGACTGCTCGGCAAGTATAGCCAGCGCGGAGCGGCGTTCTGAGACGCGCATCTCCGCGCCGCGACGCGGCTCGGGCGTATGCCCGCCCGCGTGCTTCTCACCAGGTGCGAGCAATGCCATCCTGTAGGCGTTTCATCGCGACGTTCTCGTCTTCTGCAGGAGCGAACATGGCATCGGGAGCCCTGGATCCCTACGTAGTGCTGGATTTCACCGATGAGCGCGGCGAGATCGGCCCGATGTTGCTCGGCGATCTCGGTGCCGACGTCATCAAGGTGGAGCCGCCGGGCGGAGCGTCGGCGCGGCATGTGGCGCCGTTGCTGGAACGCGGCCTGGCCGACGCCAGCCTGCCATTCACCGCGTTCAATCGAAACAAGCGCTCGGTGGTCGTCGATCCGGACGCCGCAGAGGACCTGGCCCTGCTGCGCCAGCTGATCCGGCGCGCCGACTTTCTGTTCGAGTCCGACCGCCTGGTCGAGGCCACCTGGGCGCTGACCCGGAGCGACATCGCCTCGCTGAATGCGCGCATCGTGCACGTCCGTCTTACCGCCTTCGGCGATGACGGTCCGTTCGCCGGCCTGCCGTCCGCCGACCTGACCATCGCCGCGATGGGCGGGCCGGTCGCGCTGCAGGGCACGCCGGAACGAGCGCCCGTCCGGATCAGCATTCCACAGGTGTGGCGGCACGCAGGCGCCGAGGCCGCCGTGGCCGCTATGGTCGCGCACGCCAACCTGCGGCGCACCGGCGAGCCTCAGTTCGTCGACCTCAGTGCGCAATGTGCCATGACCTGGACGACGCTTGAACGCCATGGATGCCTGGGCCATCCAGGGGTTCGATTTCCAGCGCACCGGCTCCGCCGTCACCCAGAGCGTGGGCAATACCCAGCTCGTGCATCCGACGAAAGACGGCTACCTGGTGGCGATTCCCATGGGCCAGGTGCTGCGCGGCTGCACGGATGCGATCATTGCCGACGGCCTGGTGGACGAATCGTTTCGTGGCATCGATTGGGACGCGTTCCAGGCCAACCTGCTCACCCCCGAGAAGCTGCCCATCACGCTGGAGGAGTGCTTGCGTCTGTGCCGCGCGTTCTTCTCGCTTCACGACAAGCGGGAACTGTTCGAGCTGGGGTTGCGGGTGGATGCGGCGCTCGCGCCCGTCAACACCTTGCCGGAGTTGCTCGAGCTGACCCATCTGGTGCAGCGCGAGTACTGGCATCCGCTGAAACTGGCCGGGGGCGCCGAGGTGAAGGCTCCCGGGCTGTGGGCGAAGCCCGACGGCTTCAGGCTGTCGATCCGCCGGCCCGCGCCGCGCCTCGACGAGCACGGCGAGCAGATCCGCGGGGAGTGTTGCAACGCAGAGCGCGAACGGGAACCGCTCGCGCCGGACCACCTGTTGCCGTTCGCGGGCGTTCGGGTCGCGGACTTCGCGTGGGTGGGCGTCGGTCCGATTTCGTCGAAGTTTCTCGCCGATCACGGCGCCGACGTGGTCCGCGTCGAGTCCGAGGGCCGCCCCGACGTGCTCAGGGGCGGCATGCCGTTCAAGGACGGGGAACGGGGCTGGAACCGCTCGCAGTTCTTCGGCGACTTCAATACCTCGAAGCGCAGCCTGACGTTGAATCTGAAGACCGAGCCAGGCATCGCGCTCGCGAAACGGTTGATCGCGGCGTCGGACGTGTTCATCGAGAGCTTTGCGCCGGGCGCCATCGAACGGATGGGTCTCGAATACGCCGAGGTCAGACGGCTGAACCCCGGGCTGATCATGATCAGCACCTGCCTGATGGGGCAGACGGGGCCGGCCGCCGCTCTGGCAGGCTACGGCTACCATGCCGCAGCCATCGCGGGCTTCTACGAGGTGACCGGCTGGGCGGATCTACCGCCGTCGGCGCCCTGGGTCGCTTATACGGACACCATTGCGCCGCGCTTCGTCTCGCTGCTCCTCGCGGCCGCCCTGGACCACCGTCGGCGTACGGGTCAGGGCTGTTACATCGACGTGGCGCAGATCGAAACGGCGCTGCAGTTTCTCGGCCCCGAGATGCTCGACCATCAGCTGAACGGTTACGCCGCCACACGCATGGGCAACCGCTCCCGCTACTTCGCGCCGCAGGGCGTGTATCCGTGCGACGGGGAAGACGACTGGTGCGCGATCGCCGTCGAAACCGAGCCGCAGTGGCGGGCACTGTGCTCGGTGCTGGGCAACTCGGAGTGGGCGGCCGACGCGAGCCTGGCAAGTCACCAGGCGCGACGGCAGCGCCACGACGAGATCGACAGCGGCATCTCCGCCTGGACGCGCTCGAGAAGCCGGCGGCAGGTGTTCGAACGGTTGACCGCAGCCGGCGTGCCCGCCGGCATGGTCCAGCGCAGCAGCGATCTGCTGTCGGACCCGCAGTACCGCCATCGCCGGTTTTACCGGTATCACGAGCATCCGGAGATGGGGCACATTCCGTACGCCGGGCACCAGTACCGGATTCACGGTTACGACAACGGGCCGCGTGGCCCCGCGCCGTGCATCGGTGAGCACAGCTATCAGGTGCTCACCGAGTATCTCGGCCTGACCGAAGCGGAAGTTGCCGACGCCTTCGCCAGCGGCGCCGTCGGATGACCGTCCGCATCCGCCGAGCGGCTATCCCGGCCGCGGCTCGAAGCGCAGCAGGGTCACCTCGTCGGAGACGGTGTCGAACACCGGCCTGAGCGGCATACCGATGCGGATGTCCGCGTCATCCACGTTCACCAGGGTGGACGTCAGCCGAACACCTTCTGTCAGCTCCACCACCGCCAGCCGCTGAGGGACGTCATCGACGAAATGCGGCGCTGTCGCCTGACGCGCGATGGTGAACGTGTACAGCGTTGCCGTGCCGTCGACGTCACGCCATTCGAGGGCGGCGGAAAGACAGTGGTTGCAGCGATTGCGCGGGTAGAACACCCAGCCATCGCAGTTCCGACAGCGCTGCAGGCGGATCCGGCCTTCGCGTAACCCCTGCCAGTACGGCGCGGTCAGCGGAGTTGCAAGCGGCAGGGGCCTTTCCAGTTCCATGCTCAGCCTCCCCGCAGAATCAAGGCGCTCTGCTCGCTCATGACCCCTCCGGTCCCGGAAACGTAGACCGTGTCGCAGCCCTTCACCTGGCGATCGTTGGCGCGCCCCATGATCTGCCGGGCCGCCTCCACCACGTGAGTCATGCCGCCGGCGAGCCCCGCCTGTCCCATGCCGAGCTGGCCGCCGTGGGTGTTCAGCGGGAAGTCACCGTCGAAGCCGAACGAGTGCTCGCGAATGAACGCCATGCCTTCTCCCTTGCCACAGAATCCGGCGTCCTCTAGGGTCAGCAGCACGGTGATGGTGTAACAGTCGTAGATCTCGGCCGCGTTCACGTCGCGCGGACCGACGCCGGCCATGGCGAACGCCTGCTGCGACGCGGGACCGACCGGTGTGCGGCACATGTCCTCGGCGTAGGTGGGCGTCTTGATGGTGAGGTGCTCACCGAAGCCGGCGACGTAGGCACCCCGGTGGCGGCAACGCTCGGCCACTTCGCGGCTCGCGACTACCACGGCGCCGCCGCCCGCCACCGGCATCACGATCTCGAGCATACGCAGAGGATCGGCGATGAGCTTGCTGCCGAGCACGTCCTCGACGGTTACCGGCCGGCCATGGAACGCGGCGTGGGGATTGAGCGCCCCGTTGCTGCGCTGATCCACCACCAGCCGCGCCATGGCCGCGGGGTCGTAGCCGTATTCGGCAGCGTAGCGCTGGGCGATCATCGCGTACCCCGCGTTCTGCGCCAGGTTGCCGTAGGGAATCTCGAACTCGGCCTGGGGCGACCCCCAGTTGGGGCTCGAGGCCTGGAAGAACACCCGGGGATCCATGGGACGCGGCCGCGGGTCAGCGGGGATCGGCAGGGACGGCAGCGCGCACACCACCACCTCACAGATGCCGAGCTCGATCGCGGCCGCCGCTCGCCACACCATCCCCACCGCGGTGGCACCGCCGAGGTCGATGCGCTCGGCGAAGTTCACCGGCTGACCGAGGTATTCCACCACGGTGGCCGGGGTGAACATGCCCGCCTCACGGATGTCTGAGCACACCAGGCCATCAATGTGCCGGGCTTCGAGTCCGGCATCCGCGAGGCCCAGGGCCGCAAGCTCCGCCCACTGCTCGAGGGTGAATTTTCCGGGCCCATCGTATTTGCGCTGGTGCGGATACTCCGCAAATCCCACAATGGCCGCGTCGCCCCTGAGCCCCATGGATCACCTCCCGTGGTTCGCCGAAGTTGCCGATGATAGCCCATGAGCGGCATGAAGCCTTCCCGGCCAGCGGCTATCATGGGGCCATGGACAACCCTCTCGGCAACCCGATCACCATCGCCCTCGGTCACGACCAGATCGTGATCAAACGCCGCTACGAGTTCGCGAGCATCGTCAACGATTTCCTGATCGCCATCTGGTTTCTCGTCGGCAGCATCATGTTTCTCTCGCCCGATTGGGCAGAGACCGGAACGTGGCTGTTCGTGCTCGGCAGCTTCCAGTTCCTGATCCGGCCGACCATCCGCCTTGCCAGCCACATCCACCTGCAGCGCGTTCCGGAGAATCGCTGGGAGAGCTAGCGGGGCCGAAGCCAGCTTTACCGACTGCCGTGGATAAGAATTTCAACGTGGCATTGCTTCGGAGCGGCGCCCTGTCCCACCGCTATACGGTAGCGGATGGAGGCGGCGTTCAGATGATCCAGCGTGTCGAGGGCTCCAGGTCGAGCCAGGGCTGTTCAGGGTCTTCGATCAGGAGCCCGTCGCGGGTGAGTCTGCGCACGATGCGCCGGACGAGCCGATTGAGGAGGCGCTCGAGGCTCCGCGCGTCGGGTGCACCGATGCGATGGAATCGCGGTCCGTTCTGCTCCAGCGTATATACGGCTGATTGCTTCGCAATCAGCTAAGCAATTCGCCTCGCGAATTGCCCCCGTCCAGAATCAGCATGTGCAAGCGGACATTGCCGCAACGGGTCGCGAACGCCATGTCGCTGGCCACCGGTGAACGATTGCGACCCGCGCAGGAGCGGCCGCGCTCCCACCTCACCCATGAGCACGCGTGATGAGCTCATCCATGGCATCGATGATCCGCTGATCCTCATCAGCAAGCGATTGAACGAACTTGCCTAACGCCCTGGTTGCGACAGAGACGATCTCCAAGGGATGAAGCACGACCGGAGCGCCTTCGACGATGAACGTTGGGTTGAAGCGCGGGAACGGCACTTGGTCAAGATACGACTGCTTCACCAGCGGGATGACGACACGACGCCGGTAGTCATCGAATATGGATGATTGCATGACGACGACGTACGGGATCGCGCGACGGTTCTTGCCACGGTTCCGATGGACATCGAACTGGGCCATTCAGAGGGTCGAATGGTCGTCGGCAAACGAGCCATGCTCTTCACCGAACGCGTTCCATGCCTTGACCGTCGCCTTTACCGCCTCCGCGCGGGCATCGTTCTGAGCCTGCTGCTCCGCAAGGAACTCGGCCAGTAGCCCCTCGACCACTTCCGACAAATTGCCTGTCACGCCACGTGCCCGGGCCACAAGATCTGCGTTCAACGACAAATTGACCGGACGTTTCGGGGCACTTGCGTCATAGTTGCCTTGCATGCCTTTCGCCCTCGGGTGCTATGCGCATAGTATGCGTATATGTGGTCCAATGGACAAGAGCCGGAGGACCAAATGGCGGCAATCGGTCGCCAGCCGTCGATTGGATGCTGCGTCGCGACAGGCGGCACGGGGCCGATGACCGGACCTCCCGCTGTCGATATGGGGGTGGAGTGAGCAGTATCGGTGCTTCATAGCTCGTAATGTGATCTTCGCCGGAAACGCAGTTCAGAGTGAAACCGCCGCGATTGACTGTGAACGGTCTGAATCTCACAAAACCCAGTAAACTAACTGGCGATTCCAACGTACCGAGCGTCATCTCCCTCCGCTTTTGCGTGAGATCACAGCGCGTTCAAACCTCCATCGATGACGAACTCGGCTCCCGTCGAGTAGGAGCTCTCGTCGCTCGCCAGGAACAACGCCATGCGCGCCACCTCGTCCGCATGAGCCGCCCGCCCCAGGGGAATACGACGCGTCATCCGCGCCTCGTCGCCGGCCCCGGGCAGTTGCTGCAGCATGTCGGTGTCGATGAGCCCCGGGTGGATGGAGTTCACCCGCACGTTGCGTCGGCCGTTCTCCGCAGCCGCAGCCTTGGTCATGCCCCGCACCGCCCACTTCGACGTGGTGTAGGCAAACGCGCCGATTCCGCCGGTCAGCCCGGCGAGTGAAGAGATGTTGATGATGGAGCCGCCGCCCTGCTCCCGCATGACGGGCGACACGGTTCGCATGCCGAGGAACACACCGAGACAGTTGACGTCCATCACCCGCTGGAACTCCGACGCATCGATCTCGAAGTGGCGGCCCGATGCGAAGATCCCGGCATTGTTGACCAGCACATCGATGCGGCCGTCGCGGTCGATGATGCGCAGCACCAATGCCTCCCAGGCTGCCGCGTCGCGCACGTCGAGCACCGCGAAGGTGCCGCCCACCGACTTCGCCATCGCCTCGCCCTCGGCTGTCAGCACGTCGGTCAACCACACCGTGCCACCCTCGGCGGCGAACAGCCGCGCCTCGGCCGCCCCCTGGCCGCGCGCGGCGCCCGTGATCAGGCACACTTTACCCGCCAGTCTCGACATGTCGTCCTCCTCCATTTCCCGCATCGTGAAGTTGCCGATCAGCATACCCCGGCCGTATCTTCATGCCACAGCCTTCCCCGCACGACACAGCGGTTGACGAGGAGACAGGCATGCCTGCCGATCTGGAAAGCTACTTCCGCGATCACTGGCTCGAGGTGGAAGACGAGCGGATGAAACGCTACGAGGACATGTTCCAGTGGCGTGACGGCTACGCAGCGCTCATCGCGCCGGCCGACATCCGCACGGGCCAGGTGGTCGCCGACTACGGCTGTGGCCCGGGCGGCCTCGCCATCGAGCTGGCGCGCCGGGTCGGCACCGCCGGCCAGGTTCTGGCGCTGGACATCAATCGGACGTTCCTCGCGCGGACGCGAACGCTGGCCGAGGACGCGGGTCTTGCCGCTCGGCTGGATGCGCGGCTGGTAGAGGACGACCGAATTCCGGTCGACGACGGAACCATCGATCGCGTGGTGTGCAAGAACGTGCTGGAGTACGTGCCGAACCCGGAAGCCACCATCGCCGAATTTCACCGGGTGCTGAAGGCCGGCGGCATCGCCCACGTCAGCGACAGCGACTGGGGCGGCGTCGTGCTGGAACCGTTGGGCGAACGCTTCGAACGCATCATGGCGGCGGCCGGCATCGCGTTCCGGACGCCGCTCATCGCCCGCCGGCTGTACGGCCTCTTCCGCCGCACCGGCTTTCGGGACGTTCAGGTAAGGGTGATCGCCAACGCCGACACCACCGGGGCGCTACGCGGGGTCATCTACAACATGGCCTCCTATGCACGGACGTCCGGACGACTCGACGAGGCCGAGATTGCGGGCTTGCTGAAAGACGTCGACGATGCCGTGGCGGAGCAGAGCTTCCTGGCCATCCTGCCACAGTTCCTGGTGACCGGACGACGCTGATCATGCCAATCGAAATCATCGGCAGATGTGTGTGAGCAGTTGCGCTACCGCCTGGCCGCCTGGCTGACGCTGCCGCTGGACGTGCCGCAACTCGATGAAAACTACGACCCGCCTTCCGTCTGGCCTGCGGCCAGCCTGGCACGACTGACCCGGAGCGTCGGCCAATGAGCGTCGCAACTGAAACTCTCGAACGATTCTTCGCGGCCATCAATCGCAACGATCTGCAGGCCATAACCCAGTACTTTGATCCTCAAATCCTGCGTATCGAGCCGGAGGGGCTCGCAACAGCCGGGACCTATCGTGGCATCAAAGAAGTTCAAGAGCAGGTGGCAAAGGGACGTGGGACTTGGGCCGAAGGCACCTGCACCCCTGAGACGTTCCTGGAGAACGGGGACAAGGTCGTGGTGTACCTGCATGCCTGGGTGCGCCTGAAAAGATCCACCGAGTGGAGCGGCGGACGGTTCGCCGACGGCTTCGTGTTGCGCGATGGCAGGATCATCGAATATCACTCGTTCTGGGAACGGGCGCAGGCGCTCGAGTGGGCCGGCATCGAAGATCCCGACGAGGTTGTCTAGAGTGCTGCTCGTGCGTCCCTCATGAATGCTACAGCAACCGCGCTACCTCCGGAGGTGGTGGGATCTTCAACGGTGGGAAGGTCACGGTGGTTCGCAGCACGATCTCGGGCAACTTCGGGTACGAACTTGGCGGCGCCGAGGACGTGGGTGGCGCCATCGAGGAGCGCTGCAAGTCGATCAACGACCTGACGACCGGCGTGCCTGGTGAGCGTTGACGAGTCCACATCTTCGGCCCAATGTAGTCCCCATGATGTCGGAATTCGCGAGCTGAAGCAGCGGCTGTCGGAGTATCTGGACCGTGCCGTCCGGGGCGAGGTTGTCCGGATCACGGACCGCGGGCGCCCGCAAGCGTTGCTGACCGGTATTCGCCAGCAGCAGGCCGTCGCCCGCGGGATCCGGGAAGGGTGGCTCAAACCCGGGGAAAACATCGAGCCTGCGCCGGTGCAACCCGTCCGCGGGCGCAAGCGGGCACTGGAGTTGCTGCGCGAAGATCGCGACGGCCGCTGATGCCCATTTGTGTCGACACGAGCGCGCTCCCCAAGCGTACTCCGGTCATTGGATTCGTTGCACATCGGCGCAGCGGCTCGATTGGCGCCCGAGGTGTTGTCATTTGTGACGTTCGACCTGCGTCAGGCACAGGTGGCGCGCCAGCTCGGATTCGTCGTGCTCGGAATGTAGGCGATCTCGAACGAGGAGGAGTCCATGACAAAGATGACCCAGCAGGAAAAACGGCAGTTTCTCGCCGATCTGCACGTCGGCGTGCTCGCCATCAACGAGCCCGGACACGGGCCGCTGACGGTTCCGGTCTGGTACGACTATCGCGAGGGCGCAGACCTGTGGTTTCTGACCGGTTCCACCTCGCGAAAAGGTCGGCTGCTGAAGGAAGGCACGCGAATCAGCCTGTGCGCGCAGAGCGAATCGCCTCCGTACAAATACGTGAGCGTGGAGGGGCCGATCACCGCTATCGAACCGAGCGACCGTGAACGCCACGGCAGACCGATGGCGCGGCGCTATCTCGGTGAGAAACGCGGTGACCAGTACGCCGATTCGGATGACGCCGCCGACAGCGTCGTCGTTCGCGTCCGCCCCGAGCGTTGGCTCGCCGTCGACTATGGCAAAGGGCGCTGATCGAGCTCGAGTCACTCCTCCTGCTCGTGCCTGCCGAACACCAGCGAGACCGTCGGTGGAGCTTGATCTCTCCGATGGACATGCCGCAGGCGAGCAGACGCTCGTCGATCCAGAAGGAGTGGATCTGCGAACTGGCTGTCGCCAGCACGATGGGCACCGCTCCTCTCAACCCTACCCAGGCGATGTAGATCTGCTCTCTGAGTGGAAAGCGGAACGACAGCAGACACAGGAACACTGCGGCTGGTCGAGCGATGAGCGCCAGGATGAGCGCAATGGCCATGCCGATCCCCGCCACTTCGCGGAGGTCGGACGGAAACACCAGCAGTCCCATGGTCAGGAACATGGTGACCTGCGCGAGCCAGGCGATGAAAATTGTGGGAATGCACAATCGTGGAGCGATAGGGAAGTCGGCGCTGCCCCAGCACCACGCCGGCGGCGTAGGCCGCCAGATAGCCGCTGCCCTGAAGCATAGTGGGAAGACTGAACGCCAGGAGGGCGACGGACAGCGTCAGGATGGGCCCTGGCGCAACGGCGCGCTCGAGCCCAGGCACAAGGAGCTGATCTACATCGCGGTGGATGCATCCGCGACGCACCTGTACCTGCCCGGGCTGCGCCAGCACATCCGCAACGCGCTCGGCCATGGCGCGACCCGGGAGGAGATCCTGGAAGTGTTCGAGCTGGTCAGCGTGCTGGGCATCCACGCCTGCACCGAGGGCGCGCCGATCCTGGCGGAGGTGCTCGCCGAGCCGCCGCGGGATTGAGGCACCGGGCGCTTCCCTGCACGGTCACATCGACCGCCGGCCGGACGCTCACTATGTCTATGACTCGAGGGTGAGCTGGACCGAGATCGACGATGACCTGCCCAAGCTCGGCGGGCAGAAGGGAACCGAACCGCTTCCGCAAAACGGCGTGACTCGGCCATCGGAGCGGTGGCTCCGGGAGACCGACCCTCGGACGAGCTATCATGACCCGCACTGCGCGGGTTGCTCCGCGCCCGCACCGGCGAACGGTATGAGAAAAGCCGCCGTGGGCACCGACTCGAGGCCTGGTTTCGACATCTCCGCGACTGCCGAAACGCGCGGCGATTGGCATGCAGCCGGCGCCGAGCAGGTGCTCGCAGCCCTCGGCTCCACCGCACACGGCCTGTCGCATGCCCAGGCGGTCGAGCGGCTCGAACGCCACGGGCCGAACACGCTGCCTGCCGCCGCCCGCCGCGGCCCGGCGGTGCGCCTGCTGCTGCAGTTTCACAACGTGTTCATCTACATTCTGCTGGGCTCCGCCGGCCTGTCCTTCGTGCTCGGGCACGCCGTGGATGCCGGCGTGATCCTCGCCGTCGTGCTGGCGAACGCAGCGGTGGGCTTCGTGCAGGAAGGGCGCGCCGAGCGGGCGCTCGACGCCATCCGCGGCCTCATCGATCCGAAGAGCACGGTGCTGCGCGACGGCCGCCGCGTCACGCTGTCCGCGGCAGACATCGTCCCGGGCGACGTCGTGCTCCTCGAGCCGGGCGACAAGGTGCCGGCGGACCTGCGTCTGCTGCGTGCCAGGGGCTTGCGCATCGACGAGGCTGCCCTGACGGGTGAGTCGCTGCCGGTCGAGAAGACGGCTTCGCCGGTGCCGGCTGAGGCCGGGCTCGCCGACCGCGGGTCGATGGCCTATCTCGGGACCTTCGTCGGCGCCGGTCAAGGCGCCGGCGTCGCGGTGGCGACGGGCGCGGCGACGGAGCTTGGCCGCATCAGCACGCTGCTCGGGTCGGTCGAATCCGGGAAGACGCCGCTGATTCGGCAGATGGACCGGTTCGGCCGGCAGCTCACTGGCGTGATTCTCGCCGTGGCGGCAGCCACCTTCTGCATCGCGCTGTTGCTGCGCGGCTACCCGCTTGCCGAAGCGTTCATGGCCGTGATCGGCCTGTCCGTTGCCGCGATTCCCGAGGGGCTGCCGGCCATCATGACCATTACGCTCGCGATCGGCGTGCGCCGCATGGCCGCCCGGCACGCCATCGTCCGCCGGCTGCCCGCGGTCGAGACCCTCGGCAGCGTTTCGGTCATCTGCACGGACAAGACCGGAACCTTGACCCGCAACGAGATGATGGTGACGACCGTCGTCACGGCCGATGGCGTGTTCGCCGTCAGCGGCACGGGCTACGCGCCCGAAGGCGCCTTGCTTGCGGACGGGGCGCCGGCCGACCTCGCTTGCGTGCCCGTGCTCGCCGAGCTCGTGCGCGCCGCCATCCTGTGCAACGACGCGGAACTGAGGCAGGCAGACGGGACGTGGCGGGTCGAAGGCGACCCGATGGAAGGCGCGCTGCTCGCCCTCGCCCACAAGGCCGGCGCCGCCGTCACCGACCAGCGTCAGGCGTTGCCGCGCACCGACGAGGTGCCGTTCGACGCCGGGCACCGCTTCATGGCCACCCTGCATCACAGCCACGAGCACGGCGGCTTCGCCGTGGTCAAAGGCGCGCCCGAGGTGATACTCGCCATGTGCGAAGGTGTCAGGTCGTCGAGCGGGGACGTGCCGCTCGACGCCGAGCGGTGGCACAGCGACGCCGCGCAACTTGCGGCGACGGGGCAGCGTGTGCTCGCCTTCGCGGTCAAGCCGATGCCGGCGGGCCACGACGATCTCAGCTTCGACGACCTGCGCGGCGGCGCGGTGCTGCTCGGGCTGGTCGGCATTGCCGACCCGCCGCGGGAGGAGGCCATCGACGCCGTGCGCGCGTGCCGGGCGGCCGGCATCCGCGTGATCATGATCACCGGCGACCATGCCGAAACGGCCCGCGCGATCGCCGCGGCGCTGGGGCTCGACGCCGATCCGGTCGTCGTAACTGGCCGCGACATCGACCTTCTGGACGCATCGTCCCTGCAGCAGGCGGCCCGCGAAGCGGCGGTGTTCGCGCGCACCACGCCGGAGCACAAGCTGCGGCTGGTGGAAGCGCTGCAGTCGGAGGGTCTGGTGGTGGCGATGACGGGTGACGGCGTCAACGACGCTCCGGCGCTCAAGCGCGCCGACGTCGGCGTGGCGATGGGCGGCAAGGGCACCGAGGTCGCGAAGGAGGCCGCCGAGATCGTGCTCGCGGACGACAACTTCGCTTCCATCGCGGCCGCCGTGCGGGAGGGGCGCACCGTCTACGACAACCTGACCAAGGTCATCGGGTGGACCATGCCGACGAGCGCCGGAGAGGGCATGACCATCCTCGCGGCCATTGCCCTTGGATTGCCATTGCCGATCACGCCCGTCCAGATTCTGTGGATCAACATGATCACGGCGGTTGCGCTCGGCCTGACCCTCGCCTTCGAGCCCACCGAGCCGGGGACGATGCAGCGGCCGCCCCGTGCGGCGGCGCGGCCGCTGTTGAACGCGCAGCTGATGTGGCAGATCACATTCGTCTCCGCGCTGTTTCTCGCCGGCGCCTTTGGCATGTTCTATTGGGCTCAGGACCGGGGATTGCCGCTGGAGACGGCGCGCACGATCGTCGTCAACACGGTCGTCGTGTTCGAAATCTTCTACCTGTTCAGCGTGCGCTACGTGCACGGCAGCGCGCTGACGCTTGCCGGGCTGGTCGGGACACCCGCCGTCCTTACCGGGGTCGGCGCCGTCACCGCCGGGCAGTTTCTGTTGACCTACGCGCCGTTCATGCAGGACGTCTTTGCAACACGGCCGCTCAGCATAGTCGAGGGCGTGATCGTCGTCGGCGCCGGCGTCGCGCTGCTGCTCGTGGTCGAGGCGGAGAAACGGATCAGGATGCTCGTCGGGCCGTAGGGTCGCGGTGGCGGGCATCGGCGGCCGTGCTGCGCCATGGGTTCCTGATGTGGTCTAGCGTCGGCGGACGATCCGCCACCACATGATCAGCCCGCCTACGGACAGAAACGCCAGCAGCACAGCGGCGGCGTCTACCGCCACCACGCCGGGCGTGCCGAACAGTCGGCCGCTGTGCGCCTGGAGCAGGCGCTCCAGGGTCAGCATCCGCTCGCGGAAACGCCGGCGGTAGCGCTCGGGGTTCGGTGCCGGTGCGGTCGTCGACCAGCGGATGGCGCGCGCCGTGATGCCGGCCGGCGCCCAGTTCACGAGCGAGCGGTCCGCGAGCAGGGAGTCCGTCTCCACCGCCACCTGGGATCCATAGCGGCCGATGCGCCGGACGGGTGACTCCATGGCGAAGCGATCCACGACCTCGGCCGTGCGCGGATGTGGATAGGAATTTCAACGTGGCATTGCTTCGGAGGTAGTCTGTATTGCCGTGGAGGGTGTCCCATCTGTTATTAGAGGTGAACTGACGAGTTGAGCGGATAGCGCACTCGGATACGGGGTTCTGACGGACACGTGGCAGGCGGAATTGCGAAGTCCGGGAATGGGTCGCGCAGGCGGTGTGTTGCGGGGGCTTTTCAGCGTTCGGCAATCAGATCGGGAAGAATGCGGTGAGGCTCGGCCCGGCCTGGCGCCAGCCGTGGTGGTGCGCGCTGCTGAACGTGGTCGAGAGGTGCTGGCGGGTCGCCAGGGCAGGGGCTGAGTCTTTGGATTTTCGTCGCTGCCGCACGCCTGATGGAGTTGGCACGATCGCTCGGCGCACGGGCGAGCTTGGCGCGAAGACGCCATGGTATCGGGTGAGGTTGACCCGTGTGCGGGGCACGAGGGCTGATTGCGGGGCAATCGGCTAAGGCGTTCGCTAGCGAACGCCCTGCGGCGAGCCGGGCCATGAAGTCCTGGGGGCTGAACAGGACGTGGCTGGTGCCGTCGCGGAATGGATTCTTGAGTTGATAGACCACCTGGCCAGCACCGTTGATGGATAGCCGGTCGAGACACAGTGCCGGGCGGGTAATGTACCGACACAGCCGTTCAAGCCGGTCGCGCTGGTGCGGTTGACACGCGACGGCGCAGTTCAGAGAGAAACCGTCGCGATTGACCGTGAACGGCTTGGGTGTCGAGTCGGTCCGGACCAGGGCTGGGTTCTTGAGGGTGAGGGCTCTGCCGCCGGCGCCCTGTCCCACGGCAATACGGTAGCGGATGGAGGCGGCGTTCAGATGATCCAGCGTGTCTGAGGGCTCCAGGTCGAGCCAGGGCTGTTCAGGGTCTTCGATCAGGAGCCCGTCGCGGGTGAGTCTGCGCACGATGCGCCGGACGAGCCGATTGAGGAGACGCTCGAGGCTCCGCGCGTCGGGTGCACCGACGCGATGGAATCGCGGTCCGTTCTGCTCCAGCGCATATACGGCTGATTGCTTCGATCAGTAGCAATTCGCTTCGCGAATTGCCCCCGTCCAGAATCAGCATGTGCAAGTGGACCTGGCCGGGAGGCATTGAGGTTCAGCGCGCGCCAAAACGCTGAATCAGGGTGACGACTCCGGTTCGGGCGCCGCTTCCGGCGGAGAGCCCTGCCCGGTGCGCCAGATCAGTCTGGATGGCGCGGACGATGACCGCAAGACAGCGCCCGAGCGCCTCCGGTCGGCTGGCGAACAGCAAACGCAGAGGCCAGGGGAAACTCAACACCCACTGGCGCACAGGCACTTCTGGAAAGACATGGTCGACCAGGTGAGCCGAAGTCTCGATCATCCGCCGAGCGCCGCACGACGGGCAGAAACCGCGGCGCTTTCAGGAAAATGCGACGAGGTGTTCGTGGCGGCAGCCATTGCACTTCACGCGGACGAAGCCGTACTCGAGTCGCCCGCAGCGCAGGTAGTCCTGGAACTCGCTCAGCACGAAGCGGGGCAGTGAAGTCTGGTGATGCTGCAGTTCGTTTTGCAGCGCCGGCAGATGCTGCTCGACGATCGGGTAGAGCGATGTGGTCTCCGGCTGATGGCGCTGATAACGGTGGCTTGAAACGGTCGAGTCTCGTCCGGGCAGCGATGGCATCCCGGCAGTGTTGCGTCAGGCAACCCCTTTCTCAGGCGCAGTTTCCCTGCGATATCGTGCGATTTCCCAGGAGATCTCGGTACGCGTCCGCGGTGGCGCTCTCTGGCCTGGCGCAGGGCGGCTGCTCGTTCTCGCTGAACGCCTCGTGGACGATGCAAACGCCCGGCCACAGCAGCATGTCGCGTCCGAACGTGCGGTTGAGATAGCCGCCGAGGTGCCGGTCGGGGCCGAAGATGATCGGCTGGTCCTCCGGGATCTGGCTGAGGATCGTCTCGGCACTGGAGCTGGTGACGATCACGTCGCTGAGCGCCTTCACCTCGGTCGAGCGGTTGATGTAAGTCAGCGCGATGTGGTCGGGGTGGGCCACCCGGAAGGCCTTGAACTTATGCGGCGGGCAGGAATCCTCGAGGCTGCACCCGGCGTCCATATGGGGTAGCACGACGATCTTCTCCAGGCTGAGGATCTTGGCCATGAACTGACCCCGCTGAAGGCGATGACGTCGGCATCGGTCTCGGCGGCCTTCTTGCTCAGCTCCAGGCTGTCGCCGACGAAATCGGCGAGGTCCTGCAGTTCGGGCTTCTGATAGCAATGCGCCAGGATGACCGCGGTGCGCTCCTTGCGCAGCTGGTCGATCTCGGCGCGCCGGTCCGCGCCGGTGGGGTTCATCGTCTCGACGCTCATGACTGTACCAACCTTCCGCGGCCCAGATGGCTCCGCGAAGGCCGGCAATCAACCCGTAATGCGCGCGCCGAACGCGACGAAGGCGGGAATGCGGGCGACTAGTTCGATGAGCGCGGCCATCGCCACCATGGCGCCCAAGCCCCAGACATAGGCCGGATGGACGCGCCCGCGCGTGCGCCAGTCGAACACCATGCCCACGGCAATTTACGGCAGCAGGGCTGCGACATCGCGGTCATGGTTACCCCGGCAAGGGCGATGAACCGGCCCCAGGCCGGCGCCATGACGCACACGGTGGCGCACAGTATCAGCCGCTTGTGCCATGTTGGTCTAGTCGAGCGCAAGGAAATGGGGCGGGGTGGAGAACCGCGGGACACGCCCCGCGGCAAGCGTCGTCGGGGTGAGCAATAGCCCGACCAGCACCATCCAGGTGGCATAGACCGCGCCGATCCGCCCGAGCTTTCGGTGGAGCGCGATGTCGCCGCGCAGCACGAGCGTGTTCTGCAGCAGGTAGAAGCCGATCCAGCCCATGAAGGTCAGCGCGGGGACATGGACCCACCAGGGCAAGGCAAAGCTGGAGAGGCCGGCCTGGTGGAACAGCGCGAAGGCCGGCACGACGGTGGCGACGATCGCCAGCGCCATGATGAAGAAGAACACGCGCTCGCGCTGTTGCGTCAACTGCGGCTGCGCCAAGGTAGCCATCTTGCCCATCGCCCTGAATTTGACCCGGCGATGACATAGGCGCAGGGCCAGTCAATCGCCATGCGGCGCTTCCCGCAAGCGATCAGCTCGCCGCGACGAGGCTCATGGCAAAGTCCGAGAACGGACCAACCAAAGGAAGCGCGCCAATCATCAACCCCATGAATGCGGCGGCGGCGAGACCCCAGAGCCATGCTGCATGGATGCGCTTGTGGATCTCCGAATCGCCCGCCAGGGCGATCGTGATCATCGCCATGATGTAGAGCGTGAAGGTGGTGTTGGTGCGGGCGTTGAACATGATCAGCGTCCGACCATAGGCCGGGGCGGCGAGGCAGATCGTCGCGCACAGCATCAGCCGCTTGTGCCAGTCGCTGCGGCGGCGCAGGCGGAAGGCGGCGACGAACAGGCCGGCGAAGGTGAGGATGTTCATCCAGTTGAGGGCGATCGATTCCGGGGGGTCGAACGGCATGTTGCGCGCCGTGACGACTTCCAGCCATCCCACGCTCAGGCCGACCGCCACGATCCATCCGGCATAGGCCGCGCCGAACATCCCCAGCAACCGGTGCAGCGCCAGGTTGCCGCCGACCACCAGGCTGTTCTGCAACACGAAGAAGCCGAGCCAGCCGGCCATTGTCAGCGCGTGGAGGTGGACCCACCACCTCAGTTGGTCGGACATATGCCGCTGGCCAGGGCGAAAAAGGGCGGGAAAGTGCTGAGAAGCGCTGTGCGAAGGGGAAAGGCGGCCAGCCCGGCCAGGCCCCAGTAGTAGGCGCGGTGCACGTGCCCGCGATTGACCCGGTCGAACAGCTTGGCGAGCGTGAACAGGAGCAGGATTTCCAGCGTCATCGTCGGGGCAGTGCCGATTGCCGAGGGAATGGCCATCGAATTGATCGTCTGGAAATTGATCCGGCCAAGGCCCGGGAAGATTACCAGCATGGTCGCGCAGAGCATCAGGCGCCGATGCCAGTCGGTGCGCCGGACATTGGCGATGGCGCCGCCCACGAGTAGGCCGAAGATCGCTACACCGACGCATTCCTGCGCGAGGTACCCGGCCGCCGTGAACAGCGGCGGAGGCGGGACGCGCCCGGCGGGTACGCCGAACACGACCGTGGAGAGACCCACCAGGCCCATCCAGATCGCCCGAACTTGCCGAGCCGGCGATGCCAGGCGGTCTTGCCGAGTGGCTGTTCGTGCTCGGCAGCTTCCAGTTCCTGATCCGGCCGACCATCCGCCTTGCCAGCCACATCCACCTGCAGCGCGTTCCGGAGAATCGCTGGGAGAGCTAGCGGGGGCCGAAGCGAGCTTTGCCGACCGGCCCGGGCGTTTGCTCGGTGTGGCTTCAATCCGCCAGCCGCACCAGCATCTTGCCGACGTTCTCGCCGTTCAGCAGGCCGATGATGGCCGCGGGCGCCTGGTCGATGCCCTGCATGACCGTCTCCCGGTAGCGCACCCGCCCGTCGCCGAGCCAGGCGCTCATGTCCCGCTGGAAATCGCGCCGCAGATGCGGGAAGTCGGCGGCGACGAAGCCGCGGATGGTGACCCGCCGGTAGATGATGTTGGACAGCGTGGTGACCGGGTCCGACACGGCGCCGCGGTTGTTGTACGCTGAGATCATGCCGCACACTGGGATGCGGCCGAGCACGTTCATGCGCGGCAGCGCCGCGTTCAGGTGCTCGCCGCCCACGTTGTCGAAATACACGTCGAGTCCGTCCGGCGCGGCGTCCTTCAGGGCCTGCCGGATCGGCCGGGTCTTGTAGTTGATGGCCACGTCGCAGCCGAGCTCGTCGCTCAGCCACCGGCACTTCTCGTCCGAGCCGGCGCTGCCGATCACCCGGCAGCCCTTGATCTTCGCCACCTGCACCGCCACCGAGCCCACCGCGCCGGCGGCCGTGGAAACGAACACGGTCTCGCCTTCCTTCAGCTGGCCGATGTGCAGCAGGCCGCCATAGGCGACGAAGCCGGTGCCGCCGAGCACGTGCATGTGGGCGGTGAGCGGCACGTCCGGATGAGGCGCCAGGCGGCTCAGAGCGTTGCTGTCGGCGACGAAGCGCTCGCGGAAGCCGAACCGGTGCTGCACCAGGTCGCCTGCCTGCAAGCCGTCGACGGCCGAGTCCGTGACCCGGCCGATGGCGCCGCCGCCCATGGCCTGGTTCAGGGGCGTCTGGCCGTTGCTCATGGCGGGCCGCATGGCCGGATCCACGGACATGTAGAGGTTCTGCACCCTCACCTGCCCTGGCCCGGGCTCCGGTACCTCGCTCTCGACGATGCGGAAGTGGCGCGGCGTGGGCATGCCTTCGGGGCGTTCCACCAGATGGACTTCACGGCTGACGACGGGCATACATTGTCTCCCTTAAGCGGTTACGATGATCGTCGGGGAGGGACTATGGCCGAAAACGACACCGCCATCAGCAGAGGGCTCGATGTCCGACGTCGCTCGGTGAGCGGCATTCGCCCCGCGGTGCTGGCCGGCGGGCTGATTCTTGCCGGTCTGCTGCTGGCCGCGTACGTTCAAACGGGCGGCGGCGCGGTCGCCGTGCACGACGTCCGGTTCGTCGGCGCGGCAGGGCAGAACCTGAGCGGCCTGCTGTACGTGCCGGCGACGGCGTCTGCGAGCGCACCGGCCCCCGCCGTGCTGGCCATGCACGGCTACATCAATACCCGCGAGACCCAGTCCGGGTTCGCCATCGAGTTGTCGCGCCGCGGCTTCGTGGTGCTCGCGGCGGACCAGACCGGCCACGGCTTCTCCGACCCGCCAGCCTTCTCGGCGGGATTCGGCGGTCCGGATGCGCTCGCCTATCTGCAGAGCCTGCCGTTCGTCGACCGGTCGCGCATCGGCCTGGAAGGACATTCCATGGGCGGCTGGGCCGTGCAGATGGCGGCGGCGTCGCAGCCGGACGGTTATGCCGCCATGGTGCTGGAAGGCTCCTCCACCGGCACGTTCGGTGCGCCGGCCGGGACGCCGGAGGCGCCGCGCAACCTGGCGGTGGTGTACAGCCGGTTCGATGAGTTCTCGGATCTCATGTGGGGCGAGGCGGTGCCCGCAGACGTGGTGAAGAGCGAGAAGCTCGAGGCGCTGTTCGGCACCGGCGAGCCGGTCGAGGTGGGCCGTGTCTACGGCGATCCGGCCGCCGGCACCGCGCGTAAGCTTGCGATGCCGCCGGTCACCCATCCGGGCGACCACCTGTCGACGCTGGCCATCGGTGAGGCCGTGGATTGGTTCCAGACGACGCTCCATCACGACGGCGGCATGCCGATCACCCATCAGGTGTGGTACTGGAAAGAGCTTGGCACCTTGCTCGCGCTGATCGGCCTGGCGATGCTGATCTTCCCGCTGCTGGACGCCCTGCTGCGCAGCGGGCGCTTCCCGGCGGCGGTGACGGCCCCCGTCGCGCCCCTCGACCACAGCCGCGGCAGGCTCGCGCGGAACGCAACGACCATGGCCCTGCTGCCGGTGCTGACGTTCTTTCCCCTGCAGATCCTGGGCAACCTGATCCTGCCGCCGAATGCGCTGCTGCCTCAGCAGATCACCAACGGCGTGCTGGTCTGGGCGTGGGGAACCGCGGGCATTTCCCTCGCCTGGTTCGGGCTGTGGCTGCGCCGCTCCGGGTTCACCCTGACGGCGCTGGGCATCCCGCCGCCGCGGCAGGTGGCGCGCAGCGCGGCGGCGCTCGCCGTGGGGTGCTGCGCCGCGCTTTACGCGATCGTCGTCGCGGCGGGATTCTTTCTTCACGTCGACTTCCGCTTCTGGGTGGTGGCGCTCCGCCCCTTGTCCGCCGACCAGGCGCTGATGTTCGTCGTCTATCTGCCGCTGTTCGCGGCGTACTTCCTGGCGCTGGCGGCGACGCTCCACACCCAGCTGCGGGGCCCGTGGCCGCTGCGCACCCGCATGTGGATGGCCGGCCTCGGCCTCTGCGGCGGGTTCGTGCTGCTGCTCGCGGTTCAGTACCTGCCGCTGCTTGCGGGCGGAACTCTGGCGCTGGCCTCCCAGCCGCTGCTGACCATCGTCGCCATCCAGTTCCTGCCGCTGTTGTTTCTGGTGGGGCTGGTGTCCACGTATTGCTTCGCCCGCACCAACAACGTTTACACCGGCGCCTTCGTCAACGCCCTGTTCGTCACCTGGTACATGGTGGCCGGCACCGCAACCCAGGCGATGCCGCTCTGGTCCTCGTGACGTTGCCCTTGGGCCCTGGCGCCGCCATTGTGCGCTATGGTTGGATCAACCACTCGGAACGGACACCATGAATCTATTGCGCACCAAGCCGATCGAAGAAATCACCGGCGCCGATTCGGGCCTGAGGAAGGTGCTCGGGCCGGTGGACCTGGTGCTGCTCGGTGTCGGCGCCATCATCGGCGCAGGCATCTTCGTGCTCACCGGGCTCGCCGCGGCGAACTACGCGGGGCCGGCGGTGGTGCTGTCGTTCGTGGTGTCGGGGATGGCGGTGGCCTTCGCTGCCCTGTCCTACGCGGAGCTCGCGTCCGCCATCGGCGGCGCCGGCAGCGCCTACAGCTACAGCTATCACGGCCTCGGCGAGTTCGTCGCCTGGGTGATCGGCTGGATGCTGATCCTCGAGTACTCGGTCGCCATCGCCGCAGTGTCGGTCGGCTGGTCCGGTTACGTGGACAATGCGCTCACCGCCATGGGCATGGCGCTGCCGGAGGCGGTGACGAAGACGCCGGTGGAAGGCGGTCTGCTGAATCTGCCGGCGCTGCTGATCATCGTCGTGCTCGGCGTTCTGCTCGCCACCGGTGCCAAGGTTTCGGCCCAGTTCAACGCGGTGATGGTGCTGGTCAAGGTCGCAGCGATTCTGCTGTTCATCGCTGTCGCCGCGTTCCACGTCAATACGGCCAACTGGTCGCCGTTCGTTCCGCCGGAAGGCGTCAATCCGCTCGGCGCGGTCTCCTACGGCTGGAAGGGCATCATGACCGGCGCCGCCAGCATTTTCTTCGCCTACATCGGCTTCGACGCGGTGTCGACGGCGGCCGAAGAGGCGCGCAACCCGCAGCGGGACCTGCCCATCGGCATCATCGGCTCGCTGGTGATCTGTACGGTTCTTTATATGGTGGTGTCGGCGCTGCTGACGGGCATCGTGCCGTACCGCTCGCTGAACGTGCCGTCGCCGGTGTCGGACGCACTGCTGCAGGTGGGCGCGAAGTGGGCTTCGGGCATGATCGCCGTGGGGGCCATTGCCGGGCTGACCACCGTCATGCTGGTGCTGTACTTCGGTCTGACCCGCATACTCTTCGCCATTTCCCGGGACGGCTTGCTGCCGCCGTTCTTCTCTCACGTGAACGCGCGCACCGGCTCGCCGATCCGCGTCATCCTCGTGGCCGGTGCGGTCATGGCGAGCATCGCCGCCCTTGCGCCCCTCAACGAGATCGTCGAGATGACCAATATCGGTACCCTCGGCGCTTTCGTCGTGGTGTGTGCCGGTGTCGCCGTGCTGCGCTACACCAGGCCCGATCTCGAGCGGCCGTTCCGTACGCCGGCGAGCCCCTTCGTGCCGATTCTCGGCATCGTGTTCTGCGTCTACCTGATGGCCAATCTGCAGTCGGCTACCTGGACTCGCTTCTCGGTCTGGCTGGCAGCGGGCCTCGTGGTGTACTTCGCCTACTCCTACCGCCACAGCCGGCTGAACCCACCGGAGCCCGAAGAGCGCGCCCACGCGCCGCTGGAGTGATGATCCCCGGCCGCGAACCTAGCTCATGCTTGACGATGTGACGGTCGTAGCCAGGCGCGGTTGCGGCTGATCGAGCGGCTGGTGTCTAATCGGCGCCTCCTGGCAGCGGGGCACTCTCTTGAACTGGAACGCGGTGGGGGCCATCGGCGAGCTCGTAGGGGCGCTCGGGGTCGTCGCATCTCTCGCCTACCTGGCGGTGCAGATCCGGCAGAACACCCATCACATCGACTTCAACACCCGGGCGATCCGCGCCAACACGTTTCAGAACTTCTCCGACACCTTCGGCGGATTCGAAGACCTCCTGCTCGAGAACCGCGAGCTCGGACACATCTGGGTCAGCGGCCTCAACGGCGACGGGATTCTCGACCCGGGTGAGCGGATCCTGTTCAACAACCTCGCCCACAAGTTCTTTCGCATGTACGAGGTGTTGTTCCTGCAGTACCAGGCCGGGCTGGTCGAGGGCACCCTGTTCGAAAGCGCGCACCGCTTTCCCGACGAGCTGCTGACCCGGCCGGGGTTGCGCAACTATTGGGCGCAGCGCCAGAGCCGCTACTCGGCGGCGTTCATCGACTACATCGCGGGCCAGCTCGAGCGATTGCCGCTGGCGACCGGCCGGGGAGCAGTGAGCCCGGTGGCGGACCTGTCGCGGTCGGTCTGATGCGGGGCCAGGCCGGTTGATGCACGTCAATGCCTGCGCCCGGAGTGTGAGCGTATGTTGCCCGCGATGAATCGCAGACGCCTGCTCCTTCCGGTTCCCTTGAGCCTCGTCGCTGCCGTGGGGCTGCTCGCCGGAGTGAACGTGGTGCCGCGGAGCCGGCCGCCCGGCGCCGAGGCGTGGGGGGCACTGGCGGCGGCGCTGTTCGCGGACGTGGAGCAGGCCGTGGTGCTGGGCCGGCGCTGCTTGCTCGAGCATCCGCAGCTCGCCGATCCCGCGCGGCTCGTCGAGGCACTTGGCCTGAGCGGCCCCGGCGCTGCACCGGTCGCCAGCGCAACCGATCTGCGGCGCCGGATGGATCGGCAGCGGCGGCAGGACTTTCTCTCCGGCACCACCGTCACGGTCGACGGCTGGATCCTGGCGCGTACCGAGGCCGCCCTGGTCGTTCTGGTCGCGCTGACGGCGCGGCAGCGGGGGCGATCCGTCGGGTGATCGTCGACTTCGGGGAGCTGGACAACGGCAGCGAGATCGCTGCCGACATCTGCATCATCGGCGCCGGCGCGGCCGGGCTCACCCTGGCGCGCTCACTGGCGGGCTCGCACTTGGACGTGTGCGTGCTGGAGAGCGGCGGCCTGGAGAGAGAGCAGCCGATCCAGTCGCTCTACGAAGGGCCGACCTCGGGTCTGCGCTACGTGCCGCTGGCTGCTGCCCGGCTACGCTACTTCGGCGGTTCCACCAATCACTGGGGCGGCTGGTGCGGGCCGCTCGACGAAAGCGACTTCGCCGTTCGTTCTTGGGTGCCGCACAGCGGCTGGCCCATCGGCCTGCGCGATCTGGAGTCGTACTACCCGCTCGCGCAGACCGTGTGTCAGCTCGGGCCTTTCCGCTACAGCGACAGTGACTGGGAAAGCGAATCCCGCCGCTATCTGCAGCTTCACAGCGACAAGCTCACCAGTCGCTTCTGGCAATTCAGCCCGCCGACGCGATTCGGCGAGGTCTATCGGAAAGAACTGGCCGCGGCCAGCAACGTCCGGGTGGTGCTGCACGCGAACGTGACCGAGCTGGAGGCGGAAGAGAACGGACGGGCGGTGCGGCAGGTGCGGCTACGTACGCTTTCCGGCCGACACGGCACCGTCCGGGCGCGCTGCTACGTGCTGGCGTGCGGCGGAATCGAGAACGCCCGTCTGCTTCTGCTTTCCAACCGGGTGCAATCGGCCGGTCTCGGCAACCGCGCCGGCCTCGTCGGTCGGTTCTTCATGGACCACCCGACGATACTCCACGCGGCCCGGCTGCAAACCCGTCGCGTCGCCACCATGCAGTCGCTGTTCGAGCCGTTCACCGAGGACGGCCAGCGGGCGATTGCCGGCCTTTGCCCGACCCGATTGGTGCAGCAGCGCGCCAGCATTCTGAAGGGCAGCGCGACGTTCTCCCATGCGCCGGCGACGGTACCCGCCTCGGATGTTGCCGACGCGGTGGCGCGCAGTCTCGACCGGGTGACGGTGGATCTGGATGGTGGACCTCCCGGCTCGCCGGAGGTCTTCAACGTGGTCACCCGCACCGAGCAGGTACCGGATCCGCAGAACCGCGTAACCCTGGCCGACGGGAAGGATCCGCTGGGACAGAACCGCGCCCGTCTGACGGTGAGACTTTCGGCGCTCGACCTCGCCACGGTGAAGGTGACGCTCACCCTGGTCGCCGAGGAGCTCGGCCGTCTGCAGCTCGGGCGGGTCCGCCTCGACCGCTGGCTCACTCGGGAACCCCTGGCGGCGCCCGAGTCGCTCGCCTGGAGCTGCCATCACATGGGCACCACCCGAATGGCCGACGACCCTGCACGGGGCGTCGTCGACCGCAACTGCCGGATGCACGAGGTCGACAACCTGTACGTCGCGGGCAGCTCCGTGTTCGCCACCAGCGGCTATATGAATCCCACCCTGACCATCGTTGCGCTGGCCCTGCGGCTCGGCGATCACCTGGTGCAGCGGCTCACCGTATAGGGCATGAGCTGGCGCCGGCCCGCGAGCTACTTGAACTCGTAGACCAGGTTCACCGTGGTCAAGGTGTCGGTCTTTTCGAACCCGGCCGTGGGGTCGGTGTTGTAGCGGATCGTGTAGGCGAGGGCGAGCGCCAGCTTTTCGCTCATCCGGGTCTTCAGGGTCGAGACGTTTTCCAGAAAGGTGTTGCTCGAGCCGGCTTCCACGGTGGAATCATTCACAAATCTGGTCAACTCGTTGAAGTCGTGCTGGAAATCCAGCGTGCTGCGCAGCACCGCCTCGCCGTCCTGATCACCCCCTTCGATCAGGTTGCCGGCACTGTCGTAGGCGTTGCGGGTCTCGAACAGCTTGTAGCCGATGCCGGCCGTCCCCGTCAGCTTGGTCGGCTCGGTGTCGATGAAGTGCCGGCCGACACCGCCGGACAGGGTTCCCTGATACCTGAAGCCGCTGAACTGGTCTCGCTCGTAGCGGACTGCGCCGAAGACGAACGTCTTCGCCGTCATCCCGTAGTCGGATTCGCCGGACAGATCCCACCGCTGGGCGCTCTTGTCGCCATCACTGGAGGCATAGAGGTCGGAAAACTCCGCAGAGTGGGTCCACTTGGCGAACTTTGCCTCCACCGCGAGCTTGGCATTGGCGGTCTTGGATTCGGTGTTGCCGCTCGCGACGACGAGCCCGGCTTCGCCGGTTCCCGTCCAGTCGGCCCGGGCGATGCCCGTCAGTCCCAGCAGTATGGCCAGCAGCGCAATGCTTCTCATCTGAGGCTCCAATCAGTGTGTCAGGTCGCCTCGCGGCAGTGACGCCGGATTGTACCGGCCGGCGGATTCCGGCCGTCCGAGGCGGCGCCATAGTAGCCGCGATCGAGCCGCCGCACACCAGCTAGGCCCGGGGCGGCGGGTGGTTGTCGTGGATGTGCAACGGCGCAAGGTAAACCCCGCCCATGCCCCAGCCGCAGCTCGACACGTAGTGCTCGCCGGCGCCGGCCAGCACGATCTCGGCGGCGTGCGCCGGAATGGTGGCGATCCGCTGCTCGGCGCGCCAGCGGAACGGATCCGTGCTCCGGTAAACGGCGGTCTCGATGTAGCGGCGGTTGGTGCAGACGAAAAGCCAGTAACTACCGTCCGGCCGCGCCAGGACGAACGGCGACTCCGTAGGGCCGCCGCCGGTGCCGGTGCGCTCGCTGGTGAACACCGTTCGCTTGCCGCTCCAGTGCCGCAGATCGTCGCTGCGTACGGCGGCGACGGTGTGATTGCCGCCGTCCGGGGAGCTGGTCGCGGTGTAGTACATCACCCACTCGTCGCCGACCCGCAGCACCATCGGGTCGCGTGCCTCGTAGCCGTCCTGGACCAGGGGGTTTTCCGGCACCCGCTGCCAGTGCCACAGGTCGTCGGAGAGCGCGAGCTGAATTCGGAAGCGCCGGGGGTCGGCGTCCCCGCCACAATAGAACATCCAGTAGCGGCCGTCGTGACGGATGACGTGAGGCGCCCAGATCACCCGCTCGCCGATGGTTTCATCGCGGTGCATGACGTCGGGCTGGCGGGTCCAAGGGCCGAGCAGGGCCGGCGCGGTGACGTGGGTCAGGAACACCTCCTCGAAGGGCCGGAACGGGTTCTGCTGAGTGATGCCGAACAGGTGCCATACGCCGTCTTCGCCGCGCACGAACGTGTGGTCGTTCACGTACCACGCGTAACCGCGGGTAGATCCGGCCGACGGATCGTAGATCCGGACGAAATCGTCGGTGCCGATCGCCTCGATGAACACCGCCCCCGCCTCAGCCGGCACGAGCGTGCACGTGCCAGCACAGGCCGTCGCCATCCTCCTCCCAATCGAGCTGCTTGAGCTGTCGTTGGGAGCTGAGCGCGCCGCGCCAGAGCTCGGCCCAGCAATCGAGCACCAGTGCACGCTCCGGGCCGTCGAGCCCGCGGACGATGCGCAGGTTCCCGTGGTGCAGGCGAGCACCACCGACCTGGTGCTCGACGCTGACCCGGTCTCCCATGCCGGCGAACATCCGTTGCAGGTAGTCGGCGGCCTGGTCCAGACCGCCGTCGACGGCCGCCACCATGGCGGCGGTTTCGGCGAAGTACTGCAGGCCGATCAGCCGCGCCGCGAGGCCGCCGAGCCGGCGGGTTTCGTCCTCGCCGAGAACACCCGACAGCTCGCAGAGTCCGTTGCGCACATACTCGAGGGCATAGTTGCGGTTGGCTTTCGCAAGCCGAGCCTCGTCCCACTGGTCGGCGGGCGGCCGCGGCTGCTCGGCTGGATCGAAAGGCGGCGGTGATTCGCCGCGGGCGAACCGCAGACGCTGGTCCGGCGCCAGGTCGTGATCGAACTCGCAGAAATACCCGCAGAGGCCAAATTCGCCGGTCATGTCTTCCGAGACGCACACGAACCCCAGCCGGGGGTTGCCGAGGGACACGCCGTTGTGAGCGTACCAGCCGCGCAGAAAGCCGCGGCTCACTTCCACCGGAATGCCGCAGATGGTGGGACCGTGATACATCCAGCGGGGGTAGCGGAACCGTACCCAGGCCTTGCGCTCGCTCTCGGCGTGGTACTCCACGGCGACGCCGCCCATGCTGTTGGACAGCACGTGGTAGCGCGCACACGCCACCGCGTGGGGCAGACCCGACAGACCGAGCTTGTCGAAGCTCGACAGGAACTTCTCGAGATGCTGGCGGCGGAACAGCCGGAACATCCACTCGCCCATCACCTCCGGCCCCTTGCGGGACGAGATCATGAGCTGCAGTCCCAGCAGATACGCGTGGTGCAGGTGCGCCTGGGCACGGATGGCGGCAGTCTCGGAAACCGAGGACATGGCGGCGGTCAGTAGCGCAGCACGCTGTGCACGCGACAGCTGGCTAATGCGGCCCGGCCGCCGAGCGAGACCAGCTCGATCACGAAGCTCGCGCCGCAGGGCTCGGCGCCGCGGCGGCGCACCAGCTCCAGGCTCGCCGCCGCGGTGCCGCCCGTGGCGATCAGGTCGTCCACCAGCAGCACCCGGTCGCCGGCACCGAGCGCATCGTGGTGGATCTCCAGCATGGCGGTACCGTACTCCAGGTCGTACGCCACCGAGTCGGTTGCCCGCGGCAGCTTGCCGGGGCGGCGCAAGGGCACGAAGCCCACGCCCAGCGCCTGGGCAACGAGGCTGCCGAAGATGAACCCGCGTGCCTCCATGCCGACCACCACGGTGATGCGGTCGCCGCGAAACGGCTCCGCCATCAGCTCCACGGTGCGGCGGAGCAGAGCCGGCTCGCGCATCAGCGGAGTGAGGTCCTTGAAGACGATGCCGGATCGGGGAAAGTCCGGCACGTCGTGCACGAGCGCGCGGATGCGGTCGAGCTCCTCCACGTGCAAAGTCTCCTGGCTGCGAGTATCCGCGGCGCTCAAGTTAGCCCACCGGGCGGGGGATGCAACAGTATGTTTCCAACCGGGTAACATTCCGTCATCGAAACGGTTGACGCTCCCGCGGTAAGCATTCATTGTGCCTCGGTCTCGACGGCGGTCCGTCGGCGACGTTGATCCGTGGCGGCAACCGCCTGTTGCCCGAACCGAGCGGGAACCCAGTTGACGTGAGCAGATCATCCTTGAGCCCGTCCGACGTGGTGGTCGTGGGAAATTCCTCGGACGACCCCTTCGCCATAGACGTGGCCTTCGCGGTCGGTCAGACCGACGACATCGCCGACCTCATCAGCATGAAGAACTTCGCCAACTCGGAGTTCTGCCCGCGCTTCATCTCCGACGAGAACGACTTCACCCGCATCGGCCGCCAGCTCGAAGGCAAGACCATCGTCATCGTCAGCACGACGAGCCGCCAGGTGAGCCGTCAGACCCTCGCCATGAGGACGATGCTCATGGCCCGGGCCGCCAAGGAGAACGGCGCCGCCGAGGTGGTGCTGGTGGAGCCGGACCTGTACTACAGCGCTCAGGACCGCGGCCCCCACCGGGATCTGGGAGAGACGCCGTTCGAGCGCGACGAGGCGGATCTGAAGAAATTCGACGGTCAACCGTTCACCGCCAAGCTCTACGGGCAGATGCTGGCGCTCGCCGGCGTCGACCGGGTGCTGACCGTGCACAACCATTCCTACGCCGTGCAGCAGATGTTTCACGAGATTTTCGAGGGCCAGTTCCACAACCTGATGCCCTACGACATCTACGCCGACTACCTGCGCAACTCCGACATCGTCAGTTACGGCCCCAAGGGCGAGGGGCTGGCGCTGTGCGCGCCCGATCAGGGTGCCCGGGGCTTCGTCAAGGAGATGTATAACCGGCTCGGCCTGCCCAAGGCCAAGTTCATCCTGCTGGACAAGGTGCGCTCCGGCGAGCGGGACGTGCGGATCAGCCTGCATCCCGAAAGCGAGTCCACCTTCGAGGAGATCCACGGTCACGACGTGGTGTTGCTCGACGACATGGTGCGCACCGGCTCCACGGTCGTGAAGACCTGCCAGTTCCTGAAGCAGATCGAGCCGGGTCGACTGGTGTTCGGGGTAACCCATTTCTACGCCAGCGAGGAAGGGCGGCAGAAGATGGCCAACACTGCCATCGACGAGATCCTCACCCTGAACACCCTGCCGACGATCCTCAACCGTGACGAGCAGGGTCGGCTCCGGCGCAAGATGGTGGTGCTGAAGATCGAGGCGTGGCTGGGCCGGGAGCTGTGCGACATTCTCGGCATCGAAAGCGGTGACAGCGGCAGCCTCTATCAGATCGACATGTCGTCGAAGAATCCCCGCTTCATCCGCAAGATCTGGTCGAACGACCAGTTACCGAGCCTGCACGCGGACCGCCTGCACTGAGCCGTCGGCGTGGGTTTCAGCCGATATTCCGCGATGGTATAAACGTAGCCTGTTTCAACATCCGCTAGTCTGACCACCAGCGCCTGCGCTGGCGGAACCTGGTCCAGGAGGGGAAGCGTTGTCGAACCAGGGAATCAGCCGCGCCAACACGTGGATTTACGGCTCGCTGGGGTTTCCGATCGCCCTGCTCGGCTATCCCCTCGGCATCTGGCTGCCGCGGGCTTACGACACCTACATCGGCCTCGACACCGCGGCGGTGGGTGCCATCATCAGCATCGCCGCCGTGTTCGACGCCGTGACGGACCCGCCCATGGGGTTCGCCTCCGACCGGCTGCGCACCCGCTGGGGACGGCGCCGGACGTGGGTCGTGCTGGGCGGCCCGGTGCTGGCGATCGCGCTGTACTTCGTCCTGAACCCCGACAGAGGCAGCACGGCCCTGTACCTGGGGGCATGGTTCGTGGCGCTGCGCGCCGGCACCACCATGCTGCTGGTGCCCTACACGGCGTGGGGCGGCGAGCTGTCGGGGGAGTACGCGGCACGTACCCGCATTCAGGCCGCCCGGGAAGTGTTCGTGCTGCTCGGCTTGATCGCCGCCGCCGCCGTGCCCGCGGTGGTGGAATTTCTCTACCAGGAGGATGCCACCGCCGTCATGGTCCTCGAGGCCTACACCTGGGCGGTTCCGCTGCTGCTGGTGATTCCGCTGCTGGTGGTGGCCCGGGTCCCGGAGCCGCCGAGGAGCACGCGGGAAGGCGACGTCCGGTTCTGGAACTCGTTGCGGCTCATGTACCGCAACAAGCTGTTCCTGCGCGTGCTCGGCATCGAGATCCTGGTGGGCGGCGGCGAGGCCTTCCGGAACGCGCTGTCCCTCTATTTCATCCAGGACTACATTGGCGCCCACTTTGCCGGCACGTTGTACTGCGTCTACTTCGGCATGGGCCTTCTCGCCATGCCGGTGTGGAACCATCTGGCGAAGCGCCTGGGCAAGCATCGCTCGCTGGCCACGGCCATCGTGCTGGTGAGCGTCGACAGCCTGATCATCTTCACCCTCGACTACGGCCAGGTGGGCATCTTCTACGTGCTGTTCGCCATCAAGGGCTTCTGCTTCGGCTCGTTCGCGTACCTGCCACGGGCCATGGTCGCCGACGTGGTGGACCTCGATACCCTGCGCACTGGCGACGCCCGTACCGGCAGCTACTTCTCCATCTTCAGCTTCATGACCAAGAGCGGCCACGCGTTCGGCGGCCCCGCGCTGATCGCGCTGGCGTGGGTTGGTTACGACACCAGCCTCGGCGCGGTGAACACGCCCGTGCAGCTGGTCGCCCTCGGCGTGCTGTACGCGATCGTGCCGACGGTGCTGTTCTGTGCGGCGCTGTACCTCACCTGGACGTGGCCGCTGACCGCGAAGAAGCACGCCCAGCTTCAGCGCCTGCTGGCACGGCGCGAGCAGCGCCGGTCGGCGGGCGGGGACGGCGTGGTCGTGCCGCTGGCCGCGGCCGGCCGGCTGGCAACGTCTACCTGAGGCGGCGACCGGGGCCGGGCGGCCGAGTGGCCGTCGGCGGCCGTCAGGCGGACCGGCGCCCGACCGCCTGCAGGGCCGCCAGCAGGCCCTTCAGCAGCTCGATGGGCGTCGGCGGACAGCCGTCGATCTTCACGTCCACGGGAATCACGTTCTCCACCGCGCCGCAGCTTGCGTAGGAGCTGCCGAACTCGCCGCCGCTGCAGGCGCAGGTACCGGCCGCGATCACCAGCTTAGGCGCAGGCGTTGCGACGCCAGGTACGGCGCAGGGCGGTTTCCATGTGGCGGGAGACCGGCCCGGTCACCAGCAGCGCGTCGGCGTGGCGGGGGAGGCCACGAAATGGATGCCGAAGCGCTCCACGTCGTGGTAGGGATTGTTCAAGGCGTGGATCTCGAGCTCGCAGCCGTTGCACGAGCCGGCGTCCACGTGTCGGATGGCCAGGCTGCGGCGGAACCGCCGGTCGATGGACCGGCGCAGCTCAGCGCCGAGCGCCTGCGAGCTCGGCGTCGATCCACCGCGGGTGCCGATCCTCGGTGACGGTGCCCACCAGCAGAATGTTTTTCAGCACACGAAACATGGCTTCGAGATCCTCACAGGTCGTGGCCCGAGTACGAGCCGTTGACGGATTTGTTGCACACCGGGAAGTCGGCGACGATGTTGCCGTGGATGAGCCGCTCCAGGGCCGGCCAGGTGAACCAGCTCGGGTCCCGGGGAAAGAACCGGGCGATGCGGCCGGCCTCGTCGAAGCGCACGTAGCTGAGAATCTCGCCGCGCCAGCCCTCGATCAGGCCGAGCCCGGCGGCGCCCGGCGGCGGCGCCGGCAGCGGCACGGCAATCTCGCCCGCAGGCAGTGCATCCAGCAGGCCGTCCAGCCAGTCCAGGGTGAGGCGCACCTCCTGAATGCGAACCGACAGCCGCGCGGCCACGTCGCCCTGGTCCAGCACCGGAACCTCCACCGGATGGACGTCGTACGGCGGGTAGGGGCAGGCGCGCCGCACGTCGAACGTCTGGCCGCTGGCCTTGCCGACGTAGCCGGTGCAGCCGAGCGCTCGGGCATCCTCGGCCGTCAGTACGCCGGTGCCGAGCAGCCGGTCCTCCAGGGACGGATAGTCGCCGATGATGGCGAACAGCGGCTCCACCGCGCGGCGCAGCGCTGCGTGATCGGCGCGCAGCACGTCCTCGGCGCCGGCCGGCAGGTCGCGGCTCACGCCGCCCGGCACCACCAGGTCCATGAGCAGGCGATGGCCGAACAGCTCGATGGCTGCGGCGCTGCCAGGTCTCGCGCAGCCGGGAGCAGTTGACGTGGACGAAGGCGAAGCCCACATCGTTGCAGATGGCGCCGATATCGCCTAGGTGATTGGCGATCCGTTCCCGCTCCGCAAGCAGAGCGCGCAGGTACAGCCGCGCGCGGCGGCAGCCGGCAGCCGGCGGCACGCTCCATGGCCAGGCAGGCAGCCCAGGTGTGGGCCACGGTGGAGTCGCCGGACACCCGCCCCGCCAACCGCGCCAGTCCCGCCGGGTCGCGGCCGCCGGCGATCTTCTCGATGCCCTTGTGGGTGTACCCCAGGCGTGCCTCGAGACTCAGGATGTCTTCGCCCACGGCCTGGAAGCGGAAGTGGCCCGGCTCGATGATGCCGGCGTGCACGGGCCCGACCGGGATCTCGTAGACGCCGCTGCCATGGATCCGCGCGAACGGATAGCCGGCATCGGCCGGCGTCCGTGCCGGTGCGCGTCCGGCGGCCGGGTAGTCGGGACGCAGGGGCCAGTCGCGCTTCGCTCCAGGCCTGGTGCCGCGTCCAGCGGCACGGGTTCGGATGACCGTCGAAGGTGACGCCGAGCAGATCCCGAAGATGGCGCTCCAAGCGCTCGGCGCCTGGGAAATGCGGCGTCTGCGATGGCAGTGACAGACGAGTCGAGCGGCACCCGGGTCTCCAGCACGACGTAATCGCCGGCGCGCTCCAGCGCCGACTGCACGACCACGTCCATCGCCCGCGGGTCGCCCCACACGCCGGCCCAACGCCAGCCGCTCGGCGGCGGCGACGCGGGCAGCCTCGCCCCAGTGCACGGCGGCGAGTTCCAGGCGAGCCGCCGGCGCCAGGCTCACGGTGTCCCTCTCGCTCACCGCCACGCCGTCGGTCTGCCAACGCCGATGACAAGAGGTCGGGATCGGTCGTCGTCGCTCACAGCAGGTGCGCTCCGGTGATCAGTTCGGTCGCCCGGTCGAGCCAGCGGGCCAGAAAGCCGGGCACCGCCAGGCCGAGCCAGAGCACCAGCGCGAGATGAACGAACACCGGCAGCATGTTGGCGGGTACCGGTGACTGGCGTTCCGGCGCCGCGCCGTACACCATGGGCTGCAGGTGCCGGAACAAGCCGGCGAACGCGATGGCAAGGCCGGCGAGCAGCGCGGCGGTGAGCCAGGGCGCGTTCTGCATGGTCGCCGTCAACAGCAGAAACTCGCTGGTGAAGACCCCGAACGGCGGGAATCCGGCCACCGCGGCCACCGCGATCAGCAGCGACCAGCCGACCACCGGCTGGGTAGCGATGAGCCCGCGGATGTGGTCGATGCGCTGGGTGCCGGCGATGTGGGTGGCGTGGCCGACCATGACGAAGATCGACGATTTGGTGAGGGAGTGCACCAGCATGTGGAGCAGCCCGCCGAAGGTCGCCAGCGGCCCGCCGAGACCGAAGGCGAACGCCATGAGCCCCATGTGTTCGATGGACGAGTAGCTGAACATGCGTTTGATGTCACGCTGGCGATGCAGGAACAGGCCGGCGACCAGGAACGACAGTAGTCCGAACGCCATGAGCAGACGACCCGCGATGTGCGGCGATGCGGTGGCGGCGAGAGAGCCGTCCACCAGCATCTTGACCCGGATCAACGCGTACAGGGCGACGTTCAGCAGCAGCCCGGAAAGCACCGCCGACACCGGCGTGGGGCCCTCGGAGTGGGCGTCCGGCAGCCATTGGTGCAGCGGCACGAGACCTACCTTGGTGCCGTACCCCACCAGCAGGAACACGAAGGCCAGCCTCATTACCGCTGGCTCCAGCGCCTCAGCGTGGCGGTACAGCACGCTCCACGTGAGCCCGCCTTCCGCCGCGCCCGGAACATGCTGGGCGGCGAAGTAGGTGAGCACGGTGCCGAACAACGCCAGGGCGATGCCGACGCCGCAGAGGATGAAGTACTTCCACGCCGCCTCCACCGCTTCCGGCGTGCGGTAGAGCGACACCAGCAGGACGGTGCTGAGGGTTGCGCCTTCGATCGCCACCCAGAGAATGCCGAGATTGTCCGTGGACAGCGCCAGCAGCATGGTGAACATGAAGGTCTGGTACATGGCGTGATAGACGCGCATGCCGCGCTCGCCGGTGCGGCCGCTCTCGCGCACGTGGCGCATGTAGGGCCGGGAGAACACTGCCGTGGTGAGGCCGACGAAGGCCGTCAGCACGATGAGGTAGACGTTGAAGGTATCGACCCTGAAGCTGGCCCAGGCAACCTCGCCGGCAGCGGCGACCTGCCAGCCCAGCCGCGCCGATGCGGCCAGGGTGAGGGTTGAGCCGGCGACGTTCATCCAGCCGGCGCGGCCCGGCGAGCGTATCAGGGCAAGCACCAGTGCCGATACCAACGGGGCGAGCAGGGTGAGCAGGAGGGCGATCATCGTTCGTCCTCTCCGGCTTCCGTGAGTCGGTTCAGGCGGTCCACGTCGAGAGAATCGATGCTCTCGCGGATCTGCAGAAAGAACACGCCGAACAGCACTGCCGCGACCAGCACGTCGAACGCCACCCCGAGCTCCACCACCAGCGGCATGCCCCCGGTGGCGGAGACGGCCGCCAGGAACAGCCCGTTCTCCATGGCCATGAAGCCGAGCACCTGCAGCACCGCCTGAGGACGCGAAGCCATCATCAGCAAACCGATCAGCACCGCCGCCAGGCTGACCGCCACGATGTTGCGGGTGAAGACCAGCTCCTCGCGCACCAGCGGCACCACCAGCCAGTAGCTGAAGATCACCAGAGACACCGCTGCCAGGATGATGAGGGCCGGCTGTTGCAGCGTCTCGGCGTGGCGCTCGAGGGACAGACGCTGGACCAGCCGGTGCAGCATCCACGGTATCACCAGGCCTTTGAGCGACAAGGTGAGCAGGGCGGAAGCGTAGAGGTGAGGCGAATGGTCTGCGGTCGCCACCAGCGCGGTGACGGCCGCGACCAGCACCCCCTGCCAGGCGAACGCGTGAATGGCCGACACCAGCCGCGCCTGCTCGAGCAGCACGAACGCGGTGAGCAGCACCAGCGCCGCCAGCACCAGCACGAGCTGCTGGGCGAGGGGCAGGTCGACGATGTTCATCGCCCCACCTCCAGGATGACGTGCCCGAGCAGACCGAGCAGAGCCAGCAGCAGGGCCAGATTGAGAAACGCCGGAACCCGGAACAGCCGCATCTTCGCCAGCACGGTTTCGGCCGTAGCCAGCGCCCCGCCGAGCACCAGCAGCTTTACCATGACCACGGCCGTACCAACCACCAGCGCGACGGCGTCGGCGCCGCGAGCGATGCCCCACGGAAAGAACACGTTGGCGATCAGCGCGCCGTAGAGGAGCAGCTTGATCTGCGCCGCCCATTCCATCAGCGCCAGGTGCCGGCCCGAGTACTCGAGGATCATCGCTTCGTGAACCATCGTCAGCTCGAGATGGGTGCTGGGGTTGTCCACCGGTATGCGGCCGGTTTCGGCGATGGCGACCAGCGCCAGCGCTCCCAGCGCGAACAGGAACGAGGGCCGCAGCGCCAGCGGCGCGGCGAGCTGCGCCTCGACGACGGTGGCCAGGTTGGTGCTGTGGGCGGTCATGGCCAGGGTGAATACCGCCAGCAGCATGGCCGGCTCGGCGAGGGCCGAGATCAGCATCTCCCGCGACGCGCCCATGCCGCCGAACGCCGTCCCCACGTCCATGGCCGCCAGCGCCAGAAAGAACCGCGCCAGCGCCAGCAGGCCCACCAGCACGATGATGTCGGCGATCATGGCCGTGGGCTGGGCAATGGCCATCAGCGGCACGGTGGCTGCTGCCAGCCAGGTGGCCACGAATACCACGTACGGCGCGATCCGGAACACCGGCGACGCGGTATGGGCGACCCGGGCCTCCTTGCCGATCAACTTGTACAGGTCCCGGTAGGGCTGCAGCAGCGGCGGCCCCGATCGGTTCTGCAGGGCTGCTTTGGCCTTGCGGATCCAGCCGACCAGAAGCGGCGCCAGCGCCGCATACAGCACGGCCTGCAGGGCGGCGATCAGCGACGGCGCGATGCTCACGAGACGATCCACAGCAGCACCAGCAGGGTGAGCAACGTGGTGCCGAGGTACACGCGGACGTTGCCGGACTGCAGGCCTACGACCCGCCGTGCGGCGGCTTCCACCGCGGCCAGCACCGGCAGGTAGAACAGCCCCCACGCCCGGTCCTCCAGGTGCAGCCGGTAGCGGCGGCGGCCGCCGTCCTGCACCTCGACGCCCTCGTCGATGTGGAAGAGCAGGCCGAACACGCGGCGGATCGGTTGAGCGAAGGCGGTGGCCGTGTACTGCATCCGGGCATCGGGCGACGCGAATCCGCAGTCCCAGGGATCGCCGCGGCGCACCCGCCGCACCGCGCCCCGCCGCCAGACCCAGACGGTGAGGGCGCCGAGCACCGCGAGCGTCAGTACCACCAGAGGCGCGCTGTAGCTGGCCGCCCCCTCCGCCACCGGGGTCAGCCACAGCCAGCCGTGAACGGTGGCCTCGGGCAGGCCGGTGCCCAGAAGTTGACGCGGGACGTTCTCGAGCAGCGCGACGACCGTGGTCGGGAACACGCCCAGCACGATGCAAAGCACCGCCAGCACCCCCTGCCCGGCGCGCATTCCCACCGGCACCTGGCGGGCACGGCGCACGTGACGGCTGCGGGCCCGGCCGAGAAACGCGACACCGTAGACCTTGACGAAACAGGCGGCGGCCAGAGCGCCGGTCAGCGCCAGCATCGCCGCCGACACCGGCACCAGGCTCCGCAGCACGCCGCTGTCCAGGCGCCAGGCCTGCAGAGCGGACTGGAACGTAAGCCATTCGGAGGCGAAGCCGTTCAGGGGCGGCAGCGCCGAGATGGCCATACAGCCGATGAGGAAGAATGTGCCGGTCCACGGCATCCGCCGCAGCAGCCCGCCCATCTGCTCGAGGTCGCGCTCGTGGGTGCTGTGCAGGATGGCCCCGGCGCCGAGGAACAGCAGGCCCTTGAACAGCGCGTGGTTGACCGTGTGATAGAGGGCGGCCACCAGCGCCACCACCCCGAGCACCGTCTGCCCGGCCGACAGGTACAGCAGAGAAAGACCGAGGCCGATGAAGATGATGCCGAGATTTTCCACCGAGTGGTAGGCGAGAAGACGCTTGAGGTCGTGCTCCATCAGAGCGTAGAGCACGCCCATCAGCGCTGATACGCTGCCGACCGCCAACACCGCCACGCCCCACTGCCACTGGAAATCACCGAGCAGATCGAACACGAAGCGCACGAAGCCGTACACGGCCACCTTCAGCATCACCCCGGACATGAGCGCCGACACGTGAGACGGCGCGGCCGGATGGGCCTCGGGCAGCCACGCGTGGAGCGGCACCAGCCCCGCCTTGATGCCGAATCCGACGAACGCCAGTGCGAACGCCGCGCCGGCCCATCCTGTGGAGAGCTCGGCGGAGCGCATGGCGTCGAAGCCGAAGCCGCCCCCGAACGACGCGAGAACGCCGTAGCCGAGCAGAATCGCGAGCCCTCCCACATGGGCCATGAGCAGATACAGAAAAGCGGCGCGGCGGTTGGCGGGATTCTCATGATGGAACGCCACCAGGAAATAGGAGGCAAGGGACATCACCTCCCAGGCCACCATGAACAGAAAAGCGTCGTCGGCGAGTACCACCGTGAGCATGCCGGCCAGGAACAACCCGGCGAACCCGCCGAGGGCCGGCAGCGAGTCCCGGCCGTTCTCGAACCCTCGTACGTATGCCGGACCATACAGGCCGACGGCGAACGCCACGACCCCGATCACCGCGAGAAAGAAGCCGGCCAGTGCGTCGAGGCGGACGTGCCAGGGCAGCCATGGAAGACCCATGGGCAATTGGGCGACGACCGCACCGGTTCCGCCCAGCGCACCGAGGCCCGCGGCCAGAGCCGCCAGCCCGGCCAGCCCGAACAGCGGCATCGACAGCGTCCGCAGCAGCCGGGGTATCCGGCCTGCGAGCAGCGACACCGCGGCCGAAGTCATTGCCAGCGCGACCGCGGCGGCCGCCAGCCAGAGGGCGAGCTGCATGGCTACGCGAGCTCGCCCGGCGCTGCCGGTGATTTCAGACGCACGCCCCTGCCGCCTGTGACGCTGGACGCCCCTTCGGCGAGCAGCTCGACCCCAGCCCTCTCCAGGGCTTCGACCACTTTGGTGAGTGAGTCCACGTTGCCGCGGACCTGGGCTCCTGCGCTGGTCTCCATGCGCTGAATGGTGGGCAGAGACACGCCGGCGAGGTCGGCGAGGGTGCGCTGGTCCATTCCGAGCAGAGCCCGCGCAGCTCGTAGCTGGGGAGGCGAAAGCATGTTTAAGCCATCTATTATGAGCCTGCGAAATGCACTATAGATGTACCAAACATCAATAAGCAAGTTTGATATGTCGCCCGGGTGCAGCACCGAGGTGCGGGGCTCGGACCGCCGGACGGCGCGGCCGCTGCGGCGTCGCGCCTGGCGGTTGGGCGCGGCGGATGGTTCCGCTATCCTCTGGCCCTCCCGGGCCGCTGCGCCACCTCGAAAGGAATCCCATGGCGAAGTCAGTCGTCGATCTCTCGAAGCTGCCCGCCGTGGCATCACCGGGCCGGATCGCCGTCCTGTGCTCCAAGTGGTATCCCGAGATCGTCGAGAGCATGTCCGCGGTGTGCGAGCGGGTGTTGCGCACGGCCGGCTATCAGCGGGTGGACGTGCACACCTTGCCGGGCTGCCTGGAACTGCCGTTGGCGGCGGCCGATCTGCTGGCCTCCGACCTTGCCGGTGACCTGGACGCGGTGATCTGCTTCGGCGTGATCGTGAAGGGCGAGACCCTGCACTTCGAGATGATCAGTAGCGAGTGCATGCGCGGTCTGGGCGCGGTCGGCCGCGCGTACCGACGTCCGGTGGTCGTGGAGGTGCTGCCGGTGCTCGACATCGAGGATGCCCGCGCCCGGTCCGGAGACGACGAATACAACAAAGGATACGAGGCCGCAGCCGCGGCGCTGGAGATGATCGCCTGGCGGCGCCGGTTCGCCGGGATTCCGCCCGGCAAAGCGGCGCGCTGAGTTAGCTAGCGAGCTGGTATCAGACCACGCCGTACGCGATCATGGCGTCCGCCACCTTCACGAAGCCGGCGATGTTGGCGCCCCGGACGTAGTCGATGAAATCCACGCCCGGCACCCGGCCGTACTCGACGCAGCGCTCGTGAATGTCGTGCATGATCTGCTTCAGCAGCCTCTGCAGCTCTTCTTCCTTCCAGGTGATGCGTGCGCTGTTCTGGCTCATTTCCAGCCCCGACACCGCGACGCCGCCGGCGTTGGCTGCCTTGCTCGGGGCGAACAGCACCTTCGCTTCCGTGAAGTGCTCGATGCCGTTCTGCTCGGTCGGCATGTTGGCACCCTCGGAGACGGCGATGCAGCCGTTTTTGATCAGCGTCAGCGCGTCCGCCTCGCTGATCTCGTTCTGGGTGGCGCAGGGGAAGGCGAGATCGCCCGGAACACGCCACGGCCGCGCACCGGCATGGAACTCGGCACCGAACTCACGGGCATATTCCTCCAGTCCGGAGCGCCGCCTGGTCTTGAGGTCGAGCACGTAAGCCAGGCGCTGCTCGTCGATGCCCTGGGGATCGTGAATGAACCCCGTCGAATCCGACAGCGTGATCACCTTGCCGCCCAGCTGGTTGATCTTCTCCACCGCGTAGCTCGCCACGTTGCCAGCACCGGAAACGAGGCAGGTCTTGCCCTCCACGGCATTGCCGACGCGCTCCAGCATGTTCTGCATCATGTAGACCGTGCCGTAGCCGGTAGCCTCGGTGCGTATCGGGCTGCCGCCGTACTCGAGCCCTTTGCCCGTGAGCACACCGGTGTAACGGTTCGTCACCCGCTTGTACTGGCCGAACATGAAGCCGATCTCGCGGGCGCCGACACCGATGTCGCCGGCAGGGACGTCTATATCGTCCCCCACGTGGCGGTAGAGCTCGGTCATAAACGACTGGCAGAAGCGCATGACCTCATTGTCGGACTTGCCCTTGGGGTTGAAATCGGCGCCGCCCTTGGCGCCGCCCATGGGCAAACCAGTCAGGCTGTTCTTGAACGTCTGCTCGAAGGCCAGGAATTTGAGGATGCTCTGGTTGACGCTCGGGTGGAAGCGCAACCCCCCTTTGTACGGCCCGATGGCGTTGCTGTTCTGCACCCGATAGCCGCGGTTGACGCGGATGTTGCCGTTGTCGTCCTCCCAGCAGACCCTGAAGCTGAGCACCCGATCGGGCTCCGAGATCCGCCGCAGGATCTGCATCTCGTGATAGATTTCTTTGTCGGCGATGTAGTCGAAGACGTTCGACGCGACCTCGTAGACGGCTTGATGAAATTCGGTCTCTCCCGGGTTCCGCCGCTTGAGACCCTCCATGAACTGCTCGAGATTCACGTGATCGGAAATCGCCATGCCCCTTCCTCCCGTGCGCGTGTCCGTCGCCGAACTCGTTGCGCGTGGTAATGTAGATGATCCCCACCCGCCATTTATGCCGAATTCCGGCACGGCTGCAACCGTGATCGTCGGGTGGCTTCGCAGCGCCGCGGCGGCCGTCCTGTTACTGGCGGGCGCCGCCTGCACGTCCGATCCTGTGGAGCACAGCGACCGGATAGCCCGCGCAGCGGGGGCGTCGCGACAGGTCATGACCGGCGTCGGCTACCAGCACGTGGTGTACACCCGGCACCTGAGTGCAGTCGCGCAGACCCTGCACGTGTACATCGGCGGTGACGGCCACGCCTTCGTCAACCGCTATCGGGTGGCGGCGGATCCGACGCCGGTGAACCCGCTGGCGCTCGAGCTCATGCTCGCCGACGACGCTCCGGCCGCATATGTGGGACGGCCCTGTTACCACGGGCCGCCCGACGATGCGTGCCGGCCGGAGCTGTGGACCGCCGATCGCTACTCGGAAGCGGTGGTGGCCAGCCTGACGGCGGTGCTTCGGGCGCTGATGGACGACCATCCTGAGGCTCGGACCACCGTGTTCGGCTACAGCGGCGGCGGGGTGCTGGCGCTGCTGGCCGCCGCCCGGGTACCGGGAGTGAACGCCGTGGTGACCGTGGCCGCGCCGCTGGACGTTGCCGCCTGGACCCGTGCCCACGGCTACACGCCGCTGTACGGCTCGCTCGACCCTGCCCGCATCGGTCAATGGCCAAGGCACTTACGGCAGCTTCACCTCTACGGTAGCCGCGACCGCAACGTGCCACCGGAGCTGCTGGCGGGCTTCGAGGCCAGCCTCTCTGCTGGCGGGTGGCCGGCGCAGTTCCGGGTCGTGGAGGGGTTCGATCACGTCTGCTGCTGGCGGCGGGACTGGCGGGGTATCCTGGACGAGCTCCGTTGAACCCGGTGCGGTCAGCCGAGCGGCAAGCGGGAAAACGCTGCTCGGAGCCGCTAAGCTGTAAGGGATCCCGGACGCCTGCCGCACCATGACCTCGGAAACCCAGGTTCAACCTCAGACTCTGCCCATCGGCTACCAGCTCGAGGACTACCGCGTCACCGCGGTGCTGGGCCAGGGCGGCTTCGGGATCACCTATAAGGCGGCCGACGAGACCCTGCGACGGGACGTGGCGATCAAGGAGTACCTGCCCCGCCAGTTCGCCTTCCGGGACGCCACCGGACAGGTGCACGCGCGCAGCCAGGACGACGAGGGGTCGTTTCACTGGGGCCTCGATCGGTTCGTCGACGAGGGGCGGGCCCTGGCCATGTTCCGTCACCCCAACATCGCTTCGGTGATCCGCTACATACAGCAGAACGGCACCGCCTACCTGGTCATGGAGTTCGAAGAGGGCATGGACCTCGAGCACTGGCTGGCGAGCCGGGATCGGCCGGAAGAAGAGCGCCTGGTCCATGGCATCCTGGTGCCGGTGCTGGAGGGGCTGGCCCGGGTGCACGACAAGGGGTTGCTGCACCGTGACATCAAGCCCGACAACATCTTCATCCGCCGCGACGGCAGCCCGGTGCTGATCGACTTCGGCGCCAGCCGCCTCCATAGTCCCGAGGCGACGTCGAAGCTGACCAGCATCATCTCTGCCGGCTATTCGCCCTTCGAGCAGTACGGCACCGGTGAACGGCAGGGGCCGTGGTCGGACCTGTATGCCCTGGCGGGCACCATGTATCGCGCGATCTCGGGTGGTCCGCCGGTCGATGCCATCAACCGCCACCAAGGCGCACCCCTGGAACCGGCGATGCGGGTCGGCGCGGGACGCTACGGCAAGCCGTTCCTCGAGGCCATCGACCAAGCCCTGTCGCTCGAGATCCGAGGGCGGCCGCAGAGCGCGCGGGAGTTTCTCTCGCTGCTGGGGGTAGAGCCACCGCCGGCGCCCGCGGACCCGGATGCCACCGTGGTCAACCGGGGCCGGCCGCCGCCCGGCGGAGCCGCCGGCAAAGCCCGCAGCAGACGGACACTGGCCGCCGCGATCGTGCTGCTGGTGGCGGCAGGTGCCGCGGCAGGTGGCTACTACCTGTTGGCACCTCTGGTGGTCGACCGCGCCGTTCCGCTGGCGGTGGGGCAGCAGACGCCGCCGGCGGTCGACAGCGACGGCGCTCGGCGCACCTCGCGGGACAACGGCAGCCAGGACAACGGCGGAGCGCCGACCGCCGACGCGGAAGGTCTGGCGCCGAATGCTACCGGAGGAGCGAACGCGGCGGCCGATACCGGGCCCGCGGCGCCCGCCGCTGGAGCGAAATCCGGCGCCGGAGCGGAATCCGCCGAGGCAGCCGAGCCGGCGGCCGCCGACTTGCGCAATGAGGACCTGATCCTCGCAGGGCTCGACCTGTCACCCAACGTGCGCAATTTCCGCGAGACCCAGCTGGCCTCCGCGATGCTGGAGTACACCAGGATCAAGACGGCGTTCGACCGCTGCCGGGACAGCGGCTGCGCGCAGTTGCAGGGGCTGCTCGGCAAGCTGCAGAAGACGTTGGAACCCCAGCCCTGGCGGCGGGCCGACGTCGAAGGCTCCGTCACCATCCAGAACCCGCGGCGGCTCCTCGACAACGCCGACTGCCCCTTCATGCTCGACGTGGTGGAAGAGATCAAGGTGTCCGGCGAAGATCGACAGCAGGTGCGCACCTATTGCACCACGGACGGGTTCCATAGAGTCGTCGAGGACGCCCGCAAAGTGAGCTGATTCACGTTACCGCCAGCGCAGCCACCGCGCGCTTGTGAGGGCGTGGCGCGTTGGTTAGCATGACGCCCAGGGTAGCGGGGGTTCCTATGCGTCGCAAAATGGGATTGGCTTTGTTGGCTGCCTGTGGCTATGTCGTGGGCGGCTGCGAATCCGTGCAGGACGGCTCGCTGGGTGAGCTCGGTCGCAATGTCTTCGGGGATGTTGTCGGGGAGGCCGCGGGCGCCACTTCGCTGAAGATGGTCCGTGACGCCGCCGACTCCATGTGCGGCAGCGGCGACGCCATGTGCCGGAACCTCACCATGACGGCCATGGCCGGCTTCACCGATGCCTTCATCAAGCAGCTCTCGCAATCCGACGTCCGCCGCATCAACGACGCCCGCGACCGCTCCATCGCCACCGGAGAGGATCAGACGTGGAAGAACCCGGAGACCGGTGCTTCCGGCCAGGTCTCCACCGCTCCGGCGCCGCCGCGTCCGCCGCAGCCGACCCCGGTGAAGGTGAAAAAGGACCGTCTGGAGAGCCTGCCCAGAATGGACGCGGTGGGCGAGCCGTATGTGGTCAGCGCCGAGGGCGGCGCCAACGTGCGCGGCGGACCCGGCACCAGCTACGCGGTCGTGGACAAGCTCGGCGGCCACGAGAAGGTGCAGGCCATCGGCAAGGTGCACGACGCTGACTGGTATCTGGTAGGTCGCGGCAGCGTCGGTATCGGCTACGTCTTCGGCAACCTGATCGAGCGCTGGACCCCGCCGAAAGACCAGCCGCTGAACCAGGCTCTCGAGCCCGTGGCAGAAGAGCCCCCGGCCGCGGACGTCGCCGAGGCCAACGTCGACATGGGCTCGGAGTGCTACACCACCACCCAGACGGTGACACTCGCGAGCGGCGCCAGCGAGGAAGCCAAAGTCACCTCCTGTCGTACCCCGAACGGCTGGACCACGGTCTGAAGAAGCGGCCGGTTTCGCCGACGGATTAGGAGGACCCTGCATGGCGGAACACTTCCGAGTTGCCGTCATCGGCTCCGGGCCCGGCGGGCTCTCCGCGGCCGCGCGTGCCGCGGTGCGCGACCGGGAGACGGGCGGGCCGCCGAGCCACGTGCTGCTGGAAGGCTACGATCTGCCCGCCAAGACCATCCAACGCTACCAGCTCGGCAAGCACGTGATGGCGCAGCCGGGCTTTCTCGACCTGCGCAGCGATTGCCGGTTCGAAGAGGGCAAGCGCGAAGCCATCCTCGATGGCTGGGCGCAGGATCTCGCGAGTCACGGGGTCAACGTCCGCTACGGCAGTGAGGTGGTGGCCATCAGCGGCTCGAAGGGCGCGTTCTCCCTGGATCTCGCCCGGGGCGAGGCGATCACCGCCGAGCACGTGGTGCTCGCCATCGGCATCGAGGGCAATCCGCGCAAGCTCGGGGTGGCCGGTGAGAACCTGGAGCGGGTGCAGTACCATCTGGAAGACCCGAAAGCCTTCAGCGGCGAGACCATCATCGTGGTGGGCGCCGGCGACTCCGCCATCGAGAACGCCCTCGGGCTCGCCGAGCAGAACAGCATCGTGGTGGTGAACCGGCGCGACGAGTTCAGCCGGGCCAAGGAAGGCAACCTCATGCTGGTGCTCGCCGCCATCAGCGATCCGCAGCGGGAGTTCTCCTGCCTCTACGGATCGCAGATGAAGCTGGTGGTGGAGACCCCGGGTGCGGAGAAGCCCCTGCTGGCAACGCTCGAGACCCCCGAGGGCGAGCAGGAAATTGCCTGCGATCGAATCATCGCCCGGCTGGGCGCGGTGCCGCCGCGGCGGTTCCTGGAATCTGCCGGCATCGAGTTTCCGAGCAACAAGCCGACGGCGCTGCCGGAGCTGTCGCGCCAGTACGAGAGCAACGTGCCCGGCATCTACATCGTGGGCTCCCTGGCCGGCTATCCGCTGATCAAGCAGGCCATGAACCAGGGCTACGACGTCATCGAGTTCATAAACGGCAACGACATCAAGCCGGCCGACCATCCACTGCTCGAGTATCAGTTCCACGCCCTGCCCTTCAGCCGCGACGTGGACGACGTGGTGGAGCTGTTCCAGCGCCGCATTCCCATGTTCTCGCAGCTGAACGCCCTGGCGTTCCGGGAGCTGGTGATCGAGAGCAACGTGCTGGTGAGCTATCCGCCGGGAGAGCTCTACGACGATGCCGCGGCGCGGGCGGCCGAGCTCGCCCGGTCGCTGGCCCACCGGGAGCCGGCGCCGCGCATCTCCCGGGTGATCCGAGAAGGCGATACGGTGTTCGACGTGGGCGAGTTCGGCACCTCGTTCTTCACCATCGTCGACGGCGAGGTGACCCTGGAGGATCCGCAGTCGGGTCTGACGACCCACCTCAGGCGTGGGCAGTTCTTCGGCGAGCTGTCACTGCTCTCCGGCCGCCCGCGGCTGGAACGCGCGGTGGCAGGGCCCGGGTGCGTGCTGGTGGAAACTCCGCGCCGCACCATGCTGAAGTTGATGAATTCCAACGAGGAGGTGCGGGCCGGCATCGACTGGATATTCGTGGTGCGCGAGCTGCAGCGGCGGTTCGCGCCCTATGCCGCGTTCGCGGAGCTCGGCGACATCGCCGACCGGGTGACCATCCGCCAGTTCAAGGCCGGGGAGCCCGTGTTCGCTCAGGGCGAGCACGGCGACAGCCTGCATCTGGTACGTTCCGGCGCGGCCAAGCTGGTGCGCCGCCACGACGGCCGCGAGCTGCTGGTGGCGCAGGTGCGCTCGGGGGAGCTGTTCGGCGAGATGGCGCTCATGGGCGACCCCATCCGCCGGGAATCCGCGGTCGCCGCAGTGGCGCTCGAGACCATCGAGATCGGCCGCCGTGAGTTTCTCGAGCTCATCGACCTGGGCGGCAGCCGCATCGAGCCGCTGCAGCAGAGCGTAACCCGCCGGGTGATCGACAACGCGGTAATGGAGGTGCGGCCGGAGACCGGATCGGTGGTGGACTTTCTCATGGGCGAAGGGCTCGGTGAAGCCACCAACGTGCTCGTCATCGACGCCGACCTGTGCGTCGGTTGCGACAACTGCGAGAAGGCGTGCGCCGAGACCCACGGCGGCATTTCGCGCCTCGACCGGGAAACCGGTCCGACCTTTGCCAACGTCCACATCCCCATCTCCTGCCGCCACTGCGAGCAGCCCCACTGCATGAAGGACTGCCCGCCCAACGCCATCCACCGGTCGGCCGAGGGCGAGGTCTACATCGACGATTCCTGCATCGGCTGCGGCAACTGCGAGGTTAACTGTCCCTACGACGTGATCAAGCTGAGCTATGAGGCACCGCCGAAGCCGGGCCTCTGGCGCTGGCTGCTGTTCGGTGCGGGCCCCGGGCCGGGCCAGCCCGCCAGCTTCGAGCCGCCGGCCGCATCGAGAGAAAAAGGCAAAAAGGCCAAGAAGTGCGACGCCTGCGTGGGGGTGGCGTCGGGGCCCGCCTGCGTCACCGCCTGCCCCACCGGCGCCGCGCGGCGGATCGGCCCGGAGCAGTTCATCGACCTCGTGGGCGGGCGTTATTCGTGATTCACGAGAACGTCCTGAGATTCCGCGGCGCCCGCTACCTGTGGTGGTCGCTGGGGCTGCTGGCAGCGTCGCTAGTTCTGTATTTCACCGAAGGCGACCTGCAGCCGCCCAACGGCGGCACCTGGCAGGGCTACGTGCTGGGCACGGTCGGCGCCGGACTGATCGTCTGGCTCTCGCTGCTGGGTGTGCGCAAGCGCAGCTATGCCTCGACCGCAGGCAGCGTGCAGGGATGGCTGTCTGCGCACGTGTATCTGGGCAGCGCGCTCCTCGTCGTCGCCACCCTGCACAGCGCGGCGCAGCTGGGCTGGAACGTGCACTCTTTGGCGTACGTGCTCATGTGCGCGGTCATCCTCTCCGGCATGTACGGCGCCTACGTTTACCTGATGAACCCCCGACTGGTGGCTCGGAACCGCGCCGGAGCCACCCGCGAGGCGCTGTTCGGCGAGCTGTTCCAGCTTGATCGCCAGGGACAGGAGATCGCCGATCACTGCCACCCGGAAGTCCAGGCCGCTGTGAAGAGCGCCATCCAGCGCACGGTCATCGGCGGGCGGCCGCTGCAACAGCTTCTCGGTCGCGACAGTTCCAAGATGGTGGCCGCCGGCGGTGCCACCATCGACAACCGGGATCAGCAGCCAGTGATCGATCTGGTGGGCAGCCGGGTGCCGCGGGCCGACAAGGCATCGGAAGCGGCCAACCTGCAGGCGCTCACCACCCTGCTGTGCCGGCGGCAGACGATCCTGCGGCGCATTCGTGAGGACATCCGCCTGCAAGGCTGGCTGAAGGTCTGGCTCTATGTCCATGTGCCGTTGACCGTGGCGCTGCTCGGCGCCCTCACCGTGCACATCGTCAGCACGTTTTTCTACTGGTGACCGGCGTGGTGGATCTGCTGCTCAGAGAGGTTACGGGCCGGGTCAGGGGAATCCCCAGCTACCGCGACACGGAGCTGTCCGGTGACACCTTCAGCCTGGGCAGCGCGCCGGACCAGCAGATTCAACTTCTCGGCCGGGGCGTGCAGCCCGTGCATGGCGTGCTCCGGCCCTCGGGCGGACGCGCCAGCATCCAGTGCCGCCGTCCCGCCACGGTCACGGTCAACGGCGAGATCAAGCGCTCCGCCACCGTCGGTCCCGGCGACGTGCTGGAAGTGGGCGGACACACCCTGACGGTGATCGAGTCCCCGGCGGGTTTCGACCTGGCGCTGGAGATCGTGCCGGATCCCAACGTCGACAGCAGCGCATACGAAGCGGCCTTCGTCACCGACCTGGATCAGACCTGGCTGTCCCGGCGCGGGCCGTCCTGGGTGCTGCTGGCATTGGTGCTGCTGGTGACCCTCGCCGTGCCGCTGGCCTACGTGCTCCTCGCCGGACCCGGTGAAACCGGCCCGGCGGTCGCGCCGCCAACGGCACCGCACGCGGCGCCGCTGGTGGCGGGCATCGACCGTAAGAGCGGCACACCGCCGGATCTGATGTGGATCTCCGGACCTCTGCACCCGGTTCACGCGCTGGCGGCGGGCAACGACTGCAGCGCCTGCCACTCCAGCTTGTTTCAGCGGGTCAAGGACGGTGACTGCCGGGTCTGCCACGACGCCCTGTCCGATCACGTCGCGGCGCCGCGGATGGCGTCTCTGGCCATTCCGCACACCCGCTGCGCGACCTGCCACCGTGAGCACAACGAGCCGGAACGGCTGATCATCCCGTCGGGAGTTCAGTGCACGAGCTGCCATGCCGATCCCCATCAGTTTGCCGAGCCCATGAAGGTGGCGGCGGTAAGCGGCTTCGGCCTCGACACCCATCCGGCCTTTCGCGCGGAGCTGCAGAGCCCGGTCGTCGAGAAGGCTGGCACCGGCCTTTCCTTCCGCTGGCGCAGCCACGTAGAATTGGTGGCAGGGGCGAGGGAGGATTCCAATCTGGTGTTCCCTCACGACGTTCACCTGGACGCGGTGAAGGTGAGGAGTCCCAACACCAACGAGCCGCTGCACTGCAGCGATTGCCACCGGCTTTCCGCGGATGGCGAGCATTTCGGACCCATAGATATGGAGACCCACTGCGGCTCCTGCCATGAGCTGACGTTCGATCCCACGGCGCCGGACCGGCAGCTTCCGCACGGCAAGCCGCGGGAGGTGGCGTTCGCCATCGAAGGTTACTACTCCACGAAGTTTTTGAATCCGAGCCCGACCGACACCATGCCGACGCGCCGGCGCCTGCCCGGCCACCATGGATCCACCACCCGCTGCAACGACAGCCCGGCGAAGTGCGCCGAGCAGCAGGCGCAGAAGGAGGTGGTGAACCAGTTCACGGTGCGCGGCTGTGTCACCTGCCACACGGTGACGGACACCGGTTCCGGCGACCTCTACAGCCGATTTCAGGTGCATCCGGTCAAGCTGGTGCGCGACTACTTCCCCACGGTGAAGTTCGATCACGTGAGCCACCTGACCCAGAAGGACAAGACCGGCGACGAAGCGTGCCTGAGCTGCCACCCGGCGAGGCGTTCCCATGTCAGCTCGGACCTTCTGATGCCGGACATCGACAACTGCACGGGGTGCCACGGCGACCCCTCGGTGCCCGACGTGGTCGTGCTCGAGTGCATCGGCTGTCACCGCTATCACCCGCAGTCGTTCGCGAGCGCGGGTGACGCCGGAACGATGGCGGAGCGGATCGGGCCGGTGGGGCCAGAGGCCCCGGGCAAGAGAATCGATGCGCGGGTGGTGCGCAGCGAAGATGCGGACACGGCGCTGGGAGAATCATCGAGATGAGAGTCGACACGAGTCTGACCGTCCGGAGCCTGCAGCGGGCCGCGGAGGCGGTGCTGGCCACGCTGCTGCTGGCCGGTTGCGGAGGCGGCTCCGGCGGCAGCAACCGCGGCGTGGACGTGGCGGCGGCGGCCTGCTCGGGAAGCTGCGCCGACTCGAGCTCGCTGCTCACCGCGGCCGACGTGGGCACGGTCATCGCCCAGGCGGTGCAGGAGGCCCAGGCGCAGAACGTGAGCGTCGCCACCATTGCAGTGGTGGATCGGGTGGGCAACGTCCTCGGGGTGTTCCGCATGAATCCCACCGTGCCCCAGCAGGTGGTGATCGCGTCCGCGCAGAGCGGCGACGGTCAGGCGGTGATCGACGGCGGTCTCGAAGGGATCCGGCTGCCGGTGACCCCGGCGCCGGTGCGGATCGACGATCAGGCCGCCATCGCCAAGGCGATCACCGGCGCTTATCTGTCGTCCGAAGGCAACGCCTTCTCCACCCGCACCGCCAGCCAGATCGTCCAGGAGCACTTCAATCCCGGCGAGGACAACCAGCCGGGCGGCCCGCTGTTCGGCGTGCAGTTCAGTCAGCTCGCCTGCTCCGACTTCACCCGCGCGTTCAACGGAATCGGCCCGGACCCGGGCCCGAAGCGCTCGCCGCTCGGGCTCTCTGCCGATCCCGGCGGCTTCCCGCTGTACAAGGCCGGCGTACCGGTGGGCGGCGTGGGCGTCATCGCCGACGGCGTCTACGGCCTCGACAAGAATATCTCGAACTCCGACCGGGACCTCGACGAGATGATCGCCTACGCGGCTACCTTCGGCTTCGCCGCGCCGGTGGACCGGCGGGGCGACGCCATCACCGTGGACGGCAAGACGTTCCGCTTCTCCGATGTCGGCTTCGGCGACCTCGCCAGCGATCCTGCCGGCGCGCCCGCATTCTCCACCCTCGACGGCGCCGTGGGCACCGAGGTGCCGGTCACCGGCTACTCCGACGGCACCATCCGCGCCGGCACCGCGTTCGGCACGCCGGCGTCCGGCGTCCGTCCGGACGACGACCAGACCTATCCCGGACGCGATGCGTTCGTGTTCGTCGACGAGAACGATGTCCCGAGATTCCCGCCCCGGGCCGGCACCGACGGGGCGGCGCTGGGGTCGGCGGCGCTGACGGCGGAGGAAGCGCGCACCATCGTCGACAACGCCCTGGCGGTGGCCAACCGGGCGCGCGCCCAGATTCGCCGGCCGCTCGGCAGCACTGCCCGGGTGACCGTATCGCTGGTGGACACCAGCGGTGAGATCCTGGCCATTGCCCGCACCCGGGACGCCCCGGTGTTCGGTGCGGACGTATCGCTGCAGAAGGCGCGAACGGCTGCGTTCTTCTCGTCGGCCACTGCTGCCGATTTCCTGCGCAGCCTGCCGAACGCGGTGTATCTCGAGACCAGCGATGCCAACGTCGGCGTGGCGCGGCAGGTGAACATCGGCGGCTACGTCGACGCGGTGCAGAGCTTCGTCGGTGATCCGAACGCGCTGGAAAACGGCGCGGTGGCGTTCTCCGACCGAGCGGGAGGTAACCTGTCACGGCCGTTCTTCCCCGACGGCCTGTCCGGACGGCCGGCCGGGCCGCTGTCCAAGCCGGCCGGTGAATGGAGCGCCTTCAGCACCGGGCTTCAGCTCGATCTCAGCATCAACGCCATTCTGCAGCACGTGCTGTTCGTGGCCGGCGCATTTCCCGCCGACGTGGCGCCCGGATGCGCCGGGGTCGCGCTGGATCTGGCCAGCGGCGGCACGCCCACGGTATCGGGCCTGCGGATCGGCAACGGCACCCAGATCTTCCCCGGCAGCGTGCCCGTGTACCGGGGGGACGTGCTGGTGGGTGGTCTCGGCGTTTCCGGTGACGGGGTCGACCAGGACGACATGATCGCGTTCCTCGGCCTTTACAACGCCGGGGTGGCGCTGGGAGGCGCGGTCAGCAACGCGCCGCCGGCCATGCGCGCCGACAATCTCACCCCGCAGGGCGTGCGGCTCCGGTTCGTGCAGTGTCCGCAGGCGCCGTTCGTGGACAGCGACCAGCAGAACGTCTGTGACGGCAAATGAGCGGGAGACTGTGATGAACCATGCGCTGAGAGGTCCCATGAACCATGGCCGTGGCGCGCAGAGGGCTCCCGCGAAGCGTCTCTGGCTCGCCTGCTCCGCCTTGGCGGTGGCCGCCGGCGCCTGTACCGTCGATGCCGTGGCCGCCGAGCGCTGCTATCAGGACGAGAGCGGCCGAATCGTCACCCGGCGGCGGCCCGGCTATCAGGAAGTGCCCTGCCCTGGCAGCGAGACCGTGCAGCCGCAGGAGGCAGCGCCTCTGCAGGAGGCGGCGCCGGCGACGCCCGAGGAGCGGTCGACCCGGCGCAAAGGGATCGCCAATCGGCCCCGGCCGGCGGAACAGCGCCGGAGCAACCCGGTCTCGCCGATACCCCTGCCATCCATCGACGACTACGTGGCCGCAGTGCCCCTGCCGGATCGCTGGCGGATCGTCGATACCCTCGATGGCTACAAGCATTCGCTGTGGAACCCGTACGACCGCAACGTGCTGAAGGGTGACAAGCCGCTCGGGGCCGGCGGTGACCACTTCTTCGCCTTCACCGGCATTGCCGACACGGTGCTCGAGCGCCGCGAGGTGCCGACCCCCGTGGGTCTGTCCACCACCGACGACGCCGGCTCCATCGACGTGTTCGGCGGCGCGGACCAGCTTGCCGCAATCGGCACCGTGCTGGCGGAGTTCGCCTACATAGAGGGCGACACGGTGTTCCGTCCGCCGGACCAGGAGTTCCGGCTCACCCTGGCGGCGCAGTACAACTACACACGCCTCGACGAGGTGCTCGGCGTGAACGTGGATCCGGGCGAGGGACGCACCCGCACGGACCAGCACGTGGCGGTGCAGACGGCCTTCTACGACAAGCACTTGCGCAACGTCTCCGAGCGCTACGACTTCGACAGCTTCCGCATCGGCATCCAGCCGTTCTCGTCGGACTTCCGCGGCTTTCTGTTCCAGGACAATCAGCTCGGCATGCGGCTGTTCGGCACCCGCGACAACAACGTGTTCCAGTACAACCTCGCCTGGTTCCGCCGGCTGGAAAAGGATACCAACAGCGGCCTGAACGACCTTTCGAAGACGCTGCGCAAGGATGACGTGTTCGTTGCTAACGTGTACTGGCAGGACATGCCGAGCCGCGGCTTCACCTCGCAGCTCACGCTGGCGTACAACCGCAACCGTGAGGACGACGAGCCTCAGTTCGACACCAACGGCTTCATCGTCCGGCCCGCGTCCCTGGGCGGGGAGCGGCTGCGCAAATACGACGTCGGCTATCTCGGCTACAACGGCGACGGCCACTTCGGCCGCCTCAACCTCACCACGTCGCTGTATTACGCGTTCGGCCGGACCGAGCCTGGCGTGTTCGTCAACGACACGGTGGACGTGTCCGCGTTCTTCGGCGCCGCCGAGCTGTCCATGGATTTCGACTGGGTGCGGCCCAGGCTGTCGCTGCTGTACGGCAGCGGCGACGACGATCCGTTCGACGACAAGGCTCACGGGTTCGACGCCATCGTCGAGAACCCGCAGTTTGCCGGTGCAGACACCAGCTACTGGATCCGCCAGGCCGTGCCGCTGATCGGCGGCGGCAAGGTGGCCCTGTCCGGGCGCAACGGCGTGCTGAACAGCCTGCGCTCCTCCAAGGATCAGGGGCAGTCCAACTTCACCAATCCCGGTATCTGGCTGGCTGGTCTCGGCGCGGACTTCGACCTGACGCCGGAGCTCAGGCTGTCGCTGAACGCCAACTACCTGCGCTTCGATACCACCGCGGTGCTGGAGGCGGCGCGCAATCAGGGCAACATCGACGAGGAGATCGGCGAGGACGTTTCGCTGTCGCTTACCTACCGGCCGTTCATGAGCCAGAACATCGTGGTGCGCGCCTCCTACGCCGAGCTGCTGCCCGGCGACGGCTTCAAGGCTCTGTATCCCGATGAGAGTGCCGGTTACTTCCTTCTGAACCTGTTGCTGACGTATTGATCGGAGCCGACGATGAAATCTTCCCCAACGCCCGCTCTCATCGCATCGCTGCTCCTCGCGCTCTGTGGCCTCGCCACCGCCATGGCCGCGGGCGCCGCTCACGCCAACGAGGGCCGCCACGCGGTGGAACGCCACTACGTGACCGCGCCGCCGGCGCCGTCCAGCCAGACGGCGGAGCAGGTCCACGGTAAATCGGCCGGCTGTATGTCCTGTCACACCAGCACCGACAACGCAGACCATGCACTCGAGCCCGGCGGTGAAGCTCGGCTGCACCGACTGTCACGGCGGCGATGCCACGGTGTTCAACGAAGCGCCGAAGGGCACAAAGGACTACCTGACCGCCCAGGAGCGCGCCCACGTGCTGCCAAGATTTCCGGACGACTGGCATTATCCGTCGTCTGCCAACCCCGAACGCACCTACACGCTGCTGAACGACGAGGCGCCGGAGTTCATCCGCTTCGTCAATCCCTCCGACTACCGGGTGGTTCGGGAATCCTGCGGCGCCTGCCACATGGACACCATCGAGGCCTCGGTGCGCAGCATGCACTCCACCGGAGTCATGCTGTGGGGTGGCGCGTCATACAACAACGGCATCCTGCCGTTCAAGAACTACATCCTCGGCGAGTACTATACGCGGGACGGCGAGGGTGCCGTGCTGAACGGGCCCGCGCATCCCGGAAGGTCTGCAGGACCAGGCCAAAGCCGCCGGTATCCTGCCGACCCTTTACCCGCTGCCGGCGTGGGAGACGGTGAAGCCGGCCGACATCTTCCGCGTGTTCGAGCGCGGCGGCCGCAACATCGGCACCCAGTTTCCGGAGACGGGGCTGCCGGACTCGCTGGGGCTGCTGCAGCGCATCGAGGAGCCGGGCCGTCCCGACCTCCGCCAGTCCAACCGCGGCTCCGGCACCGGCGCGCGGATCGCCGTGCCGGTGCTGAACCTCACCAAGACCCGGCTGAACGATCCCGTTCACCTGGTTCATGGGCACCAACGACCAGCCGGGCGACTACCGCAACTCCGGCTGCGCCTCCTGTCATGTGGTCTACGCCAACGACCGCGACCCGAAGCATTCCGGCGCCTACGCCCAGTATGGCCACAGCGGCCAGTCGGTGACCGCCGATCCGGTGATCGACCGGCAGGAGAAGGGGCATCCGCTGCACCACGCCTTCACCCGATCCGTACCCACCAGCCAGTGCATGATCTGCCACATGCACCAGCCGAACATGTTCATGAACACCTACATGGGCTACACCATGTGGGACTACGAGTCCGACGCGCCGCTCATGTGGCCGAAAAAGCAGCGCTATCCCAGCGACGAAGAGATGCGCGAGATCAACGAACGCAACCCGGAAGGCGCGGCCGTGCGCGGCAAGTGGGGCGACCCGGACTTCCTCGACCATGTCTCGGAGCTGAACGACAAGACGCAGGGACACCCGGTTCGCCGATTATCACGGCCACGGCTGGAACTTCCGCGCGGTGTACAAGCGCGACCGCGAGGGCAACCTGCTGGATGCCAAGGGCAAGGTCGTCAGCGACGACGATCCTCACAAGTTCGACAAGGCCGTGCACATGTCGTCCATCCACATGGACGTGGGCATGCACTGCGTGGATTGCCACTACTCGCAAGGACAATCACGGCAACGGCCACATCTACGGTGAGGTGGCCGACGCGGTGGAGATCGACTGCGCCGACTGTCACGGCACGGTCGACGAAGTACCCGAACCTGTACACCTCCGGCGCCGCAGCGCTCGGCGGCGGCACCGACTTCAGCCTGTTGCGCACGCCCGATGGGCGCAAGCGCTTCGAATGGAATGGCGGCGAGCTGTACCAGCGCTCGATGATGGATCCGAAGCTCGAGTGGCGGCTCTCGCTGGTGAAGGACTCGGTCGATCCGGCGAACCCGCACTACAACGCCAAAGCTGCCCGCGCCAAGCTCATGAGCAGGAACACGGCAGTCAGAACTGGGGCCAGGACGTGCCGGCCGATCAGCGCGCCCACTCCTACGACGACATGGAGTGCTACACGCTGCCACACCTCGTGGACCACGAGCTGCGGCGGCTGCCACCTGCCCATCGAGGCCAACTGGAAGACCGAGCGTCACCACTACGAGGGCGGTGAGACCCGCAACTTCGCCACCTACAACCCGCAGGTGGCGCGGGATCAGATGTTTCTCATCGGCCGGCGCGGCCCGGCCAACGACAGCAAGATCGCGCCGGTGCGATCGTCGTCTGCGCTGGTGCTTTCCTCCACCAACGCCAACCGCGAGCACATCTACGTGCAGCAGCCGCCCATCGCCGCGAGCGGTTTCAGCTCCCAGGCGTTCAACCCGCACTTCCCCCACACCGTGCGCAAGACCGAGACCAAGACCTGCACCGACTGTCACCTGTCCAGGGAGAACGACAACAATGCCATCATGGCGCAGCTCCTGATGCTGGGGACGAACTTCGTCAACTTCGTCGGCTACCATGCCTACGTGGGCGGTGACGGGGAGTTCGACGCCGTGCAGGTTACCGAGTGGGACGAGCCGCAGGCGGTCATCGGCAGCTATCTGCAGAAGTACGCGTACCCGGACTGGTACAAGCAGCACCAGGAGAACGGCCGCCGGCTGCAGCACGGCTACAGCCATGGCGCCGGCACCGTCGGCTGTCTGCAGCTTCGCGGCGAGTACCTGTACACCGCCGGGGGTGAGGACGGCATGCGGGTCTACGACGTGTCGAGCGTCGGCAACAAGGGCTTTTCGGAACGGGTGATCACTGCGCCGTTCAGCCCCCTCGGCCACGATACCCACGTCGCCTCGAAGGACGCCACCTGCATCGCGCTGCCCACCAACCAGCCGATCCATCCACCGCGCAACCAGGGCGAGCTCATGCGGGTGGACAACCAGGAGCAGCCGTTCCATCCGATCTACAACTATGCGGTGGTCACCGACGCCAGCGAGGGGCTGATCCTGGTGAACGTGGACACCCTGGCCGACGGCGAGCCCCGCAACAACTTCCTGTCGCGGGCAGCCACCTGGAACGAGAACGGCGTGCTCGACGGCGCTCGTCACGTCACCCTGGGCGGGCATTACGCCTACGTGGTGGCCGATGCCGGACTGGTCATCGTGGACCTGGATGATCCGCTGCAGCCGAAGCTGGTAGCCACCGTGCCGCTGAACCACGGCCGGGCATCGGCGCTGCAGTTCCGCTACCTGTTCGTCACCGACGCCGATGGGCTGAAGGCGATCGATGTGACCGATCCGCACGCGCCGAAGCTGGTGCAGAACGACACCATCGCGCTGGCCGACGCCCACCGCGTCTACGTTGCCAGGACCTACGCCTACGTGGCCGCGGGCCGCGACGGGCTGGCGATCGTCGACGTCACCCGACCGGAGTCCATGCGCGAGCTGACCCGCTTCAATGCCGGCGGTCAGCTGGTGGACAGCCGTGACGTGGTGGTGGCCACCACCAACGCCTCGCTGTTCGCCTACGTGGCGGACGGCAAGGGCGGGCTCAAGGTCCTTCAGCTCACCTCGCCGGAGATTCAGCCCAAGTTCTACGGATTCAGCCCGGAGCCGCATCCGGAGCTGATTGCCAGCTATCCGACCAGCCGGCCGGCGCTCAGCCTTTCCAAGGGCCTCGACCGGGACCGCGGCGTCGACGAGTCCGGCGATCAGATTGCCGTGTTCGGACGGCGGGGCGCTCGGCCGCTGAACCTCGAGGAGATGCAGCAGCTGTACATGAACGCCGACGGCAAGCCGTGGTTCGTCACCGACGAGACCGGACAATCCGCCGGCGCCGATCAGGGAGCGGCTCGGTGACGGCGTCGCCGCGGGTCCCGGGCGGGCACTGGTTGGTGCTCGCGCTGGCCGTGGCGCTGACGACGTGCGCCGTCGCGGCACAGGCGGCGGACGCCATCCGGGTGCGCGACTTCGCTCACCTGGGGGTGGCGAGCTGCGCCACCAGCGTGTGCCACGGTAAGCTCAGCCCGCAGAAGGACCAGGACGTCTGGCTGAACGAGTACCGCATCTGGAGCAGCCAGGACCTGCACGCTCAGGCCTACCGGGTGCTGAGCAACGAGCAGTCGAAGCGCATCGCCGGCAAGCTCGGTATCGGCAACGCAGCCACCGCCAAGATCTGTCTGGACTGCCATGCCGATAACGTCCCAGAGGACAAGCGCGGGCCAAAGTTCCAGATCACCGACGGCGTCGGCTGCGAGGCTTGCCACGGTGGCTCCGCCCGCTGGATCGAGAGCCACACGGAGCCGGAGACCTCTCACGCGGACAATCTGGCGAAGGGCATGTATCCCACCGAGGACCCGCTGTCGCGGGCGAGCATCTGCCTGTCCTGTCACCTCGGCACGAAGGATCAGTTTGCCACCCACCGCATCATGGGGGCCGGACATCCTCGCCTCAGCTTCGAGCTCGATACCTTCACGGCCAATCAGCCCGCCCACTATTCGGTGGACGAAGACTACGTGAAGCGCAAGGGCGAGATTTCCGATTTCCGCCTGTGGGTGACCGGTCAGCTCGAGAGCGCGGAACGCTATCTGCAGCTCATCGGCAGCGATCTGTTCCAGCCGGGCGGCATGTTTCCCGAGCTCGCATTCTACGACTGTCAGTCCTGCCACCACGCCATGGAAAGTCTGCGCTGGACGCAGGCCCAGGCCGGGGCGGGGGTGCAGCCGGGCACCGTGCGCCTTCAGGACCAGCACCTGCGCACCCTGATCGTGATCGCCCGCGAGCTGGACGGTGACAGTGCCGCTGGCGAGCTCGCCGCGGCCACGCGTGCCCTGGTGTCGGCCGGACAGGTAAGCGTGGCGGACACCCGTGCCCGCGCCGCGGAGCTGCTCAACTGGATCGAGGAGCGCGCCGAGGCCTGGTCCGGCCGGACCTTGACCCGCGAGCAGGGCAAGAAGCTGCGCCTCGCCATTCTCGGGGAAGCCGCAGCGGGCCGCATGGCCGACTTCGCCGACGCCGAGCAGGCTTTTCTGGCCGTGAACAGCCTCAGCTATTACCTTGGTGACGTGGACGCTCACGGCAAGTCTCTGGACGCTCTGGTCGACCTGCTGGACCCGAAGGGCTACGACCCGGAGAAATTCCGGCAGGCGGCGGGCCGTGCGCGGGAAGCGTTTCGATGACCTTGGGCTTCGCTGGTGACACCCATCCCGGCCGCGCGCGCAGCAACAACGAGGACGTCATAGGCTGGGACACCGCTCGCGGCCTGTGGCTGGTGGCGGATGGAATGGGCGGGCACGCGAGCGGAGAGGTGGCGAGCAGCATCGTCCGCGACGCTGTGCTCTCGTCGCTGCAAGAGGCGGCTCTGGAGGTTGCCGTCGGCAACGCCCACCGAGCCGTACAGGCCGCCGCCAGCGGCGACATTGCGCTGAACGGTATGGGTTCGACGGTGGTGGCGGTCCAGGTGTCGGGACGAACCGCCCACGTGGTGTGGGTGGGGGACAGCCGAGCGTATCTCTGGCGGCGCGGTGCGCTGCGCCCGATCACCCGGGATCACTCCTTCGTGGAGATGTTGCGGGAACGGGGCGACATCACCGAGGCGGAGCTCAGAAACCACCCCAACCGCAACATCGTCACCCAGACGCTGGGCCTCGGGGACCCCGCGCCGTCCACCTCGGACGTGGCGCTGAAGCGCGGCGACCGCATCCTGCTGTGCAGCGATGGGCTGAACGACGAGCTCACGGACGACGAGATCGGCGAGGTGCTGCGCGTGCACGACTCCCTCGAGGGCACGACTCGGGCGCTGATCGAGCGTGCGCTCGACCGTGGCGGCCGCGACAACGTCAGCGTGGTGTTGGTGGAGTACGATGGGCAGAACGACGGCGGATGGTTGCGTCGGCGGCTGGCGCTCGCCCGCGACTGGTTGATGGGAAGGAGGTAAGGCTGAAATGGCCACGATGTTTCTGAAGAGCGTGTCCGGGGACAAGCAGGTCGAGCTTCGCGGCGACATGGTCGCCGGCCGCAACGAGGACTGCGACCTGGTGCTGAGCCAGGGCCATCCCTCCCGCCGGCACGCCCGGATCAACGTGGCCGACGACGGTGTATGGCTGGAGGATCTGGGCTCTACCAACGGCACTTACGTCAACGACCGCAAGGTGGAGGGCTCGGTCAAGCTCGAGGCTGGCGACCGGGTGCGTTTCGATGCCGAGGAATTCGACGTGACGTCCCCGGACCTGCCAGCGGCGCCGGAGCCGGATGCCAACGCGACCGTTCTGCGGGCGCCGCCTCCGCCCCCGGCACCCGCCGGTGTCCCGCCGCCGGAGTCAGTGGCCCCTGCGCCGCCGCCTGCCGCTCCGCCCGAGCAACCGGCCGCGAAGGAACCGGCAGCGCCCGCCGCGGAAGCCGCCGGGCCCCAGCCGCGCCAGAACGTCGGTGGCGGCGGCACCCGTCGCCCCGGTGCGTGGGCCGACCCGGATCAGGTGAAGCAAGGCGGCACGGTGCTCCTCGATCCCGAGCAGCTTCAGGCCCTCATGGGATCCTCGCCGTCGCCGGAGCCGCTCGCCGCCGCGGACGCGCCTCACCTGGTGGTGATGACCGGCGCCCAGGCGGGTGCGACCCTGAAGCTCGCGGCAGGTGCCCAGGCCAACGTCTGGGACGTCGGCCGCGACGCCGGCCGCGACATCCGCTTCGACGAGGACGGCGTCTCCGGTTTTCATGCCAAGATCGTCAACGAAGGCGCGCGCTGGAAAGTCATCGACCAGATGTCCGCCAACGGCACCCTGGTGAACGAGAAGCGCGGCACCATCAGCTTCCTGTCGTCCGGCGACCGCATCCGCTTCGGCCCGGTGGAGTGTGTGTTCCAGCTTCCGGCCGGCAGCCAGGGCGGGCGGGCGGCGCGGAGCAGAGGTGCGAGCGCCCGCAGGAGTCCGTGGGGCATCATCGCCGCGGTCGTGGTGGTGGCGGCTGCGGTGCTCGTCTACTTCCTGTTCGCGGGTTGATCCGCGGACGGCGTTGCCGGCTTCATCGACGGCGCGTTGCGCGTTATGCTCGCTGAAAGCATAGGTCGCCGCGACGGAGGCGCGAACAGCCTCAGCGCCAAACGAGGCCTGCCGCCGTGAGGTTTCACATCAGAGTTACCCGGTTCCTGCGCGAGTTGAAGCGCCGCAAGGTGTTTCAGGTGGCGAGCGTGTACATGGTGGCGGCGTGGGGCGCTTCACTGGGTGCGGCCGACCTGCTCCCCGCCTTCGGCGTCTCCGCCTGGGGCGTGCGGATGTTCGTCGCCGCGGCCATCGCCGGTTTCCCCGTGGTGATCGCCCTCGCGTGGATCTACGAGGTTTCGGCCGAGGGCGTCCGGCTCGACCCCGCCGACGCCGCCGCCGGTGGGATCCGCAGCCCGTCGGCCACCACCCGGCTGGCGGGCAAGGGCACCGTGCGCGTCACCTGGGAAGGGGCTGACGGCATCGAGGAGCGCTCGTTCGCCAACGCTTTCTCCATCGGCCGGGATCCCGCCTGTGAAATCTGCCTCGACGATGACATGGTCAGCCGCCGGCACGCCAGGGTGTGGGTGGACCGCGGTGTCTGGCAGGTGGAAGACCTCGGCAGCCGGAACGGCACCCGGCTCGACGGCAATCTCATCGGCCGCGAGCCGCTGCCGCCCCGCGCCGAGCTGCGGCTGTACCCGGACGGGCCCGCCATCCGGGTCGAGTTGATGCGCGAGACGTTCGCCGTCAGCCCGTCTGCTTGAGCAGACGGCCCTTCTGCCGGGTCCACTCCCGCTCCTTGACCGCCGCGCGCTTGTCGTGCTGCTTTTTGCCTTTCGCCAGCGCCACTTCACATTTCACCTTGTTGCCCTTCCAGTAGAGGGCCGTGGCGACGCACGTGTAGCCCTTCTGCTGGGTCGCCACGTAGATGCGGGAAATCTCCCGGGCGTGCAGCAGCAGCTTGCGGGTGCGCTGGGGGTCGGGCACCACGTGGGTGGAAGCGCTGGGCAGAGGGGTGATCATCGCGCCGAGCAGCCACGCCTCGCCGTCCTTGATCAACACGTAGGAGTCCACGAGCTGGCCCTTGCCATCGCGCAGGCTCTTCACTTCCCACCCCTCGAGCGCCAGCCCCGCCTCGAACCGGTCCTCGAGGTGATAGTCGTGGCGCGCGCGCCGGTTCAGCGCGATGGTGGGGTTCTTCGCGTTGTCGCCTTTCGATTTCGCCATGGGCGCCGATTATAGGGGTGAAGGTTGTGAGCCCCATAACGTTGGGGGAAAATGCCGCTCGCGGCCGCCAGCGCGGCTGCACCTGCGTCGGGAAAACCTCAGGTCGGAAAGCTCATGGCCGTCAGCACGGAATCGCGCCACGGAATGTGGTCCAGCCGCTGGCTGTTCGTGCTCGCGGCGGCGGGCTCGGCGGTCGGTCTCGGCAACATCTGGAAGTTTCCCTACATGGCGGGTGCGAACGGCGGCGGCGCGTTCGTGGTGATCTACCTGCTTTGCGTGGCATTCGTCGGCGTGCCCATCATGATGGCCGAGGTGCTCATCGGCCGCGAGGGCCGGCAGAGCCCCATCAACACCATGCGTTCACTGGTGCAGCAGCATCACCGCAGCCCGTTGTGGGTGCTGGTCGGCTGGATGGGCGTCATCGCCGGCTTTCTGATCCTCTCCTACTACACGGTGATCGCCGGCTGGGCGCTCTATTACATCGTCGAGCTGGCGCGCGGTGCCATGAGAGGCGCCACCGGAGAGTATGCGGCGGCCAATTTCGACCGTTTCCTCGCCGATCCCTGGCAGCTTGTATTCTGGCAGACGCTGTTCATGGTGGCGACCGTTTACATCGTCGGTCGGGGCGTCATCAATGGGTTGGAAACCGCCATTCGCTGGTTCATGCCGCTGCTGTTCGTGCTGCTGCTGGTGCTGCTGGGCTATGCGCTCAGCACCAGCGGCTTCTCCCGCGGGGTCGACTTCATGTTCGCGTTCAACTGGCAGGACGTCAGCGGCGAGACCGTGTTGCTTGCCATGGGGCAGGCGTTCTTCACCCTGAGCCTCGGCATGGGCGCCATCATGGCCTACGGCGCCTACGTGCCGAGCACCGCCTCCATCGGCTTCACGGTCGCCATCATCGCCGTGCTGGACACGCTGGTCGCGGTGGCGGCGGGGCTGGCCATCTTTCCCATCGTGTTCAGCAACGGCCTGGAGCCCGGCCAGGGGCCCGGGCTCATGTTCGTCACCTTGCCGCTGGCGTTCGGCCACATGCCGCTCGGCGGCCTGTTCGGTGCGCTGTTCTTCGTGCTGGTGAGCTTTGCCGCCATCACTTCGGCCATTTCCATCTGTGAGCCGGCGCTCGCGTACCTGGTGGAGACCTACAACGCAAAACGCTCGCGGGTGGCCATCAGCCTCGGCGTCATAAGCTGGATCATCGGGCTCGGCACCGTGTTCTCGTTCAACGTCTGGAAGGACGTGCCGGTGGGCGGGCAGCCGACCCTGTTCGATTTCATCGACCATGTCTCCCAGAACATCATGCTGCCCCTCGGCGGCCTGTTCATCGCCCTGTTCGCCGCCTGGGGCCTGCCGAAGACGGTGATCGGCGCGCAACTCGGCCTGCAGCGAGACTGGGTGAACGTGCTGTGGAAAATCGTTTGCGGCATCGTGGCTCCGCTCGGCGTGCTGATCGTCTTCCTGGCGCAGTGGCAGCTGGTACGGGACCTGGTGGCCGCGATCGTGTCCTGACGTGCCGGTCGTTCATCGATCCGCCCTGCTGCCTCTGCCGCTGACGGTCGTCTTCGGCGTGGTGAGCGATGTGGCCAGCTATCCCGAGTTTCTGCCGTGGTGCGCGGAGGCCAACGTGCTGGAAGCGCGCCAGCACGAAGTCGTGGCCGAGCTGGCCTTGGAGACGCGCGGCCTGCGGCAGCGGTTCACCACCCGCAACGTGATGGTTCCCGAGGAGCGGATCGAGCTGTATCTGGTGTCGGGGCCGTTCAGTACCTTCGAGGGCGCCTGGCACTTCAAGCGCCTCGGAGGAGACGAGGGAACGCGGGTCGAGCTCGACCTCCGCTTCGAGCTGTCGGGCGTGAGGGGGCTGCTCGGCGGCGCCTTTTCCAGGGTCTTCGTCAGCGCGGCGGACCAGATGGTGGACGCGTTCTGCCAGCGTGCCATGGCCGTCCATCAGGGCGAATGAGCACCGGCGAGCGCATCGACGTGCAGGTAGTCTACGCGCTGGCCGACCGCCAGCACGCGGTGGCGGTCGAGTTGCCTGCTGGCGCGACCGTGGCCGATGCGCTTGCTGCGGTGGCCGCGATTCCGCCGTTCGACGGCCTCGACCTGGAAACCGTGCCGGTGGGCATCTTCGGCGACCGGGTGGGCCGTGAGCAGCGCCTCGAGCCCCATGACCGGGTGGAGATCTACCGGCCCCTTCTCCTGGATCCCAGGGAGGCGCGGCGCCGTCGCGCGGCGGAGCAGAACCGTTCCCGCTCGTGATCGCCCGACCGCCGCGGCAACAGGCTAGCTGCTGCCCCGATTCGCCGGCCCACCCGCCGCTGGGACGTCGTCCCGCCCGGACGGGGACGCGCTGCCGGCGGTCGCATTTCCGCCGGTCGCGCCGGCGGCCTCGCCGGCGGCCGTTGTGGAGGGGGCCGCTGCAGGCTGCGCCGATGGCGCTTCGTCGCCGGCCGCAGGGGCCCCCTCACCGGCGGGCGCGGCCGAGGGGGCGTAATCGCCGGTCAGGTACGCGAGCACGCCGTTCTGGAAGAACAGGCTCACCCGCTTCTCCTCATCGTAGTAGCCGGGGATGTTCAGCAGGTAGACGTAGTCCCACCGGTTGTCGTCGAACGTATGCCGCAGCACCGGCTCGCCCATCACGAAAGCCACCTGACTCTTGGTCATTCCGGGCTTCAGCCGGTCGACCATCTGCTGAGTGATGACGTTCCCCTGCTGCACGGTGACCTTGTGAACCCGCGGCAGCGACAGGCTGCAGCCGGCGCAGGCAATCAGGATGCAGACGACGACGGCGAGAGCGGGGCGGCGCGGAAATGGGCGCATGAAACGTTACTTCGGCTGAGCAGCCGCGAATGTTACCCATACCCCCGCGCGGGGGAAAGGCGTGAACGCCCGCGGTCACTCTCTGGCCTGGATGAGCAGGCTGCGGGCGTAGTCCCGGGACTTGTCGGTAATGTCCGCTCCGGCCAGCATCCGGGCGAGTTCCTCCACCCGGCTATCGGCCGCCAGCGCCTCGATGCGGGTATCTTGCCGCTCGTCCTTGCGCACCTGCAGATGATGATGGCCGAGCGCGGCCACCTGAGGCGCGTGAGTCACGCAGATCACCTGACTATGTCCCGCCAGCGAGCGCAGCAGCCGGCCCACCACGTCGGCCGTGGTGCCGCCTACCCCGACGTCGGCTTCGTCCAGCACGAGGCAGGGAAGCGAGGACTTCTCCGCCGCCACCACCCGGATGGCCAGAGCGATGCGCGCCCGCTCGCCGCCGGAGGCGATCCGGGTGAGGGGCCCGGGCGGATACTTCGGGTTCGTCGTCACGTGAAACTCGACCGACTCGAGACCGCTCTCCGACTCGCTCTCGGCGAACTCCACGTGCAACCGGCCGCCCCTGATGCCGAGCGTGTCCATGCACTGACTGACTGCGGCCGCGAAGGCGGTAGCGGCGGTGCGCCGGAGGGTGGACAGATCGCTTGCCGCTTCGAGAAACCGTGCGCGGTGCTCTTCGGCGCTTTGCTCGAGGGTCTTGAGCGACGAGCGGTCCGTAGAGATGGCGGCGAGTGCTTCAGCCAGGGCTTCGGTGTGCTCGGCGAGGCGCTCCGGGGCCACCTTGTGCTTGCGGGCGACGTCGTGAATGGCGGCCAGCCGCGCGTCCAGCTCGGCCAGGTGCTCAGGATCCAGGTCCAGGGACTCGTCGTACCCGCGCAGATCCCGCTGCGCATCGGCGAGCAGATCCTCCGCCGAGCGGAGCGCGTCCAGGGCGCCGGTGAGACGCGGATGCTCGTCGTCCAGGGCATCGAGCAGGCGCAGCACCCGGCCGGTCACGGCGTCTTCCTCCAGGGCCTCCAGCGAGCGCGAGACCGCGGCTCTGAGATCCTGCGCCTGGGACAGCCGCCGGTGCTCGGCCTCCACCGACTCCACTTCGCCCGGCCCGAGGGCGAGGGCTTCCAGCTCCTCGAGCTGATAGCTCAGCAGGCTCGCGCGATCCTGCTGACTGGCCAGCCGCTGCTCGAGCTCGGCGGCTTCCCGGCGCGCCGACTTCCAGGCGCGGTAGCCGTTGCGGACGGCACGGCAGAGCGCCGCGTCGGCGCCGAAATCATCCAGCAGCGCGAGCTGCACGCGCGGCTCGGACAACCGCTGATTTTCGTGCTGGCCGTGGATGTCGATCAGATCTTCGGTGAGGCTGCGCAGCACCTGCAGAGTGACGGGAGAGCCGTTGACGAACGCGCGGGAACGGCCGTCACCGCCCACCACCCGGCGCACCAGGCAGCGGCCCGGGTCCTCCGGCTCGGCCAGCGCCTGCTCGTCGAGCAGCGCCCGGGCACTGGGATGGCCGGTCAGGTCGAACTCGGCGGAGACTTCGGCGCGAGCGGCCCCGGGCCGGACCGTGTCGGCGGCCGCACGCTCGCCCAGCACCAGGCCCAGGGCGCCCAGCAGAATCGACTTGCCGGCGCCGGATTCGCCGGTGATGACCGTGAGTCCGTCGTGGAATGCGATGTCCAGCGCCGTCACCAGCGCGAAGTCCCGAACCGCGAGCGTTCTCAGCACGGCTGTGGTCATAGCTTGACTAAAGGGCGCAAGGGTCCATAACTTCCCTGAATGCCGCGATGGTACTGGAGGCGCCCAGTTAAGTTGTACTGAACATGAGAAAGCAAGTGGAAGATAGCCTCGACGGTCGCGCGCAGCTCGTGTTCAAGCTGCTGGTGGAGCAATACATCGCCGAAGGCACCCCCGTGCCCTCGCGGCGGCTCGCCAGCCAGCCCGGCGTGGATGTGAGCCCCGCCACGGTCCGCAACATCCTCTCGGATCTCGAGACGCAGGGGCTGGTGCGTTCGCCCCACACCTCGGCGGGAAAGATCCCCACCAACCGGGGGCTGCGGTTTTTTGTCGACAGCCTGCTGAGGGTCGAGCCCCTGGACGAGGAGCGGGTCAGGGCGATGCAGGGCGAGCTGAATCCGGATCTTTCGCCCACGGAGCTGGTCGAGTCGGCGTCGAACCTGCTTTCTCACCTCACCCGGATGACCTGCGTGATCACCCTGCCGCGGCGCGATCAGGTGGCGCTGCGTCACGTGGAGTTTCTGCCGCTGTCGGGAAGCCGCGTGTTGGTGATCCTGGTGCTGAACGACCGCGAGGTGCAGAACCGCGTCATCCACACCGAGCGCGAGTACGAGGAGACGGAGCTCAACCAGGCGGCCAACTACATCAACCGGGAGTTTGGCGGCCTGTCGCTGATGAAGGTGCGGGAGGCTCTGCTGGCGAGCATGCAGGCCGACAAGGACCGCATGGGCAGTCTCATGCAGACCGCTCTCGATGTGGCCTCGCGGGCGTTCGAGAATCCAGATGCCTCGGCGGGCAACCAGCTGGTGGTGGCCGGCGAGACCAACCTTCTGGAGTTCGGCGATGTCGATCAGGTCCGCCGTCTGTTTGATGCGTTCTCCCGAAAGGGCGGCATTCTGCACCTGCTCGACCGCTGCCTCGACAGTCAGGGCATTCAGCTTTTCATCGGTGAGGAGTCGGGTTACTGGCTGCTCGAGGAGCTGAGCCTGGTAACCTCCTCCTATCGCGTCGGGGGCGAGCTCGCCGGCGTGCTCGGCGTGGTCGGGCCTACCCGCATGGCGTATCAGGAGGTGATCCCGGTGGTGGACGTCACCGCCCGGGTCCTGAGCGCCGCCATGAACGTCTGACCGCTGCCGGGCTGCGGCGGCGAGACGTCCGCCGCGCTGCGGCCTTGAAATACCTGCCGTTCGCCCCAGATACAGCGGAGGCGGCGGAAGGCAGTGCGGAATGCCCCACCGATCGCCCAGCACGTGATTCACAATCGGGAGAGCTATCGACATGGCGGATGACGACGATCGTTCCACCACCCCCGCGGCCGACGACGGTCCGCCTGGACGCCGGGAGACGGCGCCGGACGCGAGCCAGGGCTCTGTGGAGGATCTGGCGGCGCGCCTCGGCGAGGCGCAGCAGCAGGTCGACCGCTATCGGGATCAGGCGCTTCGGGCCCAGGCCGAGGCGGAGAACACCCGCCGGCGTACGGCACGCGAGGTAGAGAACGCCCACAAGTACGCGCTGGAGAGGTTCACGGCCGATCTGTTGCCCGTGCTCGACAGCCTGGAGAAGGCGGTGGAGGTGGCCTCCGGAAGCGACGGCGCTGAATCCATCGCCCAGGGCGTGGAGTTGTCGCTGAAACTCTTCCTCAGCGTCCTGGAAAAGCACGGCGTGCAGCGCCTCGACCCCACCGGCGAACCATTCGATCCCCAGCTCCACGAAGCCATGACCATGGTGCCGAGCCACCACGCCGAGCCCAACTCGGTGCTCGAGGTGATGCAGCGGGGCTACCTTCTGAACGGCCGCCTGGTGCGGGCGGCGAAGGTCGTGGTCGCGCGCGCTCCGGACGGCGGAGCGTCCAGCAACGGAGCCTCCTGAGGCGGCAAGCAGCGGGAAATGCGCTCCCCGGGGTTGAAAGGCGCAGCAGAGGACAGATATTGCCGGGTAGTCAAATGGTTGATTTTCACTCGGCCACATACGCAAGATTCTGGAGATTATTGAAATGGGCAAGATCATCGGTATCGACTTGGGCACCACGAATTCCTGCGTGGCTGTCCTCGAGGGCAAGGACCCGAAGGTCATCGAGAACGCCGAGGGTGATCGCACGACGCCGTCCATCGTCGCCTACACCGATGACGGGGAGACCCTGGTCGGTCAGAGCGCCAAGCGTCAGGCGGTCACCAACCCGACCAACACGCTGTTTGCGATCAAGCGCCTGATCGGCCGCAAGTTTGCGGACGGCGTGGTGCAGAAAGACATCAAGATGGTTCCTTACCGGATCGCCGAGGCGAACAACGGCGACGCCTGGGTGGAGGTCAAGGGCGACAAGCTGGCACCGCCGCAGATCTCGGCAGAGGTGCTGAAGAAGATGAAGAAGACCGCGGAGGAGTACCTCGGCGAGGAGGTCACCGAGGCGGTGATCACCGTGCCCGCGTACTTCGACGACTCTCAGCGCCAGGCCACCAAGGACGCCGGGCGGATTGCCGGCCTCGAGGTCAAGCGCATCATCAACGAGCCGACGGCGGCGGCGCTTGCCTACGGCATGGACAAGAAGCGCGGCGACACCAAGATCGCCGTGTACGACCTGGGCGGCGGCACCTTCGACATCTCCATCATCGAGATCGCGGAGGTGGACGGCGAGCACCAGTTCGAGGTGCTCTCCACCAATGGAGACACTTTCCTCGGCGGCGAGGACTTCGACAAGAAAATCATCGATTACCTGGTCTCCGAGTTCAAAAAGGAACAGAAGATCGACCTGAATGCCGATCCGCTGGCTCTGCAGCGGCTGAAGGAAGCCGCCGAGAAGGCCAAGATCGAGCTGTCGGCCAGCCAGCAGACCGAGATCAATCTGCCCTACATCACGGCCGATCAGACCGGTCCGAAGCACCTGGTCATGAAGCTGACGCGGGCCAAGCTGGAATCCCTGGTCGAGGAACTGGTGGACCGCACGGTCGGCCCCTGCAAGACGGCTCTGGACGACGCCGGGCTGTCGCCGTCGCAGATCGACGACGTGATCCTGGTGGGCGGCCAGACGCGGATGCCCAAGGTCCAGGCCAAGGTGAAGGAGATCTTCGCCAAGGAGCCGCGACGTGACGTGAATCCGGACGAGGCCGTGGCCATCGGCGCTGCCATCCAGGCCGCCGTGCTGTCCGGCGACGTCAAGGACGTGCTGTTGCTCGACGTCACTCCGCTCTCGCTCGGCATCGAGACGCTCGGCGGGGTGATGAGCACCCTGATCGAGAAGAACACCACGATACCGACCAAGAAAACCCAGGTATTCTCGACCGCCGACGACAATCAGACGGCGGTGACGATTCACGTGCTGCAGGGCGAGCGCAAGCAGGCGGCGCAGAACAAATCCCTCGGCCGGTTCGACCTGGCGGACATCCCGCCGGCGCCCCGGGGCCTGCCGCAGATCGAGGTGAGCTTCGACATCGACGCCAACGGTATTCTGAACGTGTCCGCCAAGGACAAGGCGACCGGTAAGGAGCAGTCCATCGTCATCAAGGCGCAGAGCGGTCTCAGCGAGAGCGAGATCGACAAGATGGTGAAGGACGCCGAGGCGCACTCCGAGGAAGACGCCAAGTTCGAGGAGATGGTGAACCTGCGCAACCAGGCGGACGCTCTGGTTCACGCCAGCCGCAAGAGCGTGGCGGAGGCCGGCGACAAGGTGAGCGACGACGAGAAGCAGGTTGTGGAGTCGGCGGCTGCCGCCCTCGAGGAAGCCATCAGGAACGGCGACAAGGCCGACATCGAGTCGAAGATGCAGGCGCTTTCCGAGGCTTCGTCGAACCTGGCTCAGAAGATGTACGCCGGCCAGCCCGGTGAGGCGGGGGCCGACAATGGGGCCACCGGCGAAACCGCCGCTGCCGACGGCGACACCGTGGACGCCGAGTTCGAAGAGGTGGACGACGAGAAGAAGAAGAGCAACTGACGGCGTGCAGGCCGCGCGCGGGTGCGGCCTGCTATGCTAGCTCGATGACGTGGTGTTGTGGCCGCTCCTAATGCTGTGGCCGCTTCCACAGGTGTTCTGAAGAGACACGGAGAGAGATGTCGAAGCGCGACTACTACGAGGTGCTTGGAGTAAACCGTGACGCTGGTGAGGCCGACATCAAGAAGGCCTACCGGCGTCTCGCCATGAAGTACCACCCCGACCGTAACCCGGACGATGCCGCCGCCACCGACCGCTTCCGCGAGGTGAGCGAAGCTTACGAGGTGCTCTGCGATCCGGAGAAGCGGGCGGCTTACGACCGCTTCGGCCACGCCGCCGTGGACGGCGCCGCGGGCATGGGTACCGGCTTCGCCGGCGGCAGCTTCGGCGACATCTTCAGCGACGTCTTCGGTGACATCTTCGGCGCGGCGGGGCGTACCAGGAGCTCGGTGACCCGCGGCGCCGACCTGCGCTATTCGCTCGAGCTCGATCTCGAGCAGGCAGTTCGCGGCGACAGCGTGGAAATCAAGATTCCGGTGCTGTCGTCCTGCGAAGCCTGCGACGGCAGCGGCGCCAGGCCCGGTACCTTGCCGACCGGTTGCCCGGACTGCGGCGGGCTGGGACAGATCCGCGTCGCTCAGGGCTTCTTTTCCCTGCAGCAGACCTGCCCCCGTTGCCGGGGCACCGGGCAGATCGTCACCGACCCGTGTGAGCAGTGCGGCGGGCGCGGCCGCGTGGACAAGCGCAAGTCCCTGAACGTGCGCATTCCGGCGGGTGTCGACACCGGCGACCGGATTCGTCTTGCGGGTGAAGGGGAAGCCGGGCTCAACGGCGGTCCGCCGGGCGACCTCTACGTCCAGATCGAGGTGCGCGAGCATCCGATCTTTTCCCGGGAGGGCCGTCATCTGTACTGCGAAGTGCCGATCGATTTCGTCGACGCCGCCCTCGGCGGCGAGCTGGAGGTGCCCACCCTCGACGGCCGGGTGAAGCTCAAGATTCCGCCCGAGACCCAGACCGGCAAGCTGTTTCGGCTGCGGGGCAAGGGCGTGACGCCGGTCCGCGGGGGGCCTGCCGGCGACCTCATGTGCAAGGTGGCGGTGGAGACGCCCGTGAACCTCACCGAGCGCCAGAAGACGCTGCTCAGGGAATTCCAGACATCGGTGTCGGACGGCGGCGAGAAGCACTCGCCCAAGGGCAGTTCCTGGTTCAAAGGCGTGAAGGACTTCTTCGACGGCCTGACCGGCTGAGCGGCGGCCCATGCAGCGCATAGCGATCAGTGGTGCGGTCGGCCGAATGGGGCGGGCCCTGATCCAGGCCGTTCACCAGGCCGACGACTTGAGCCTCGGCGCCGCGCTGGTGCGGCCTGGCGCGAGCCTGCTGGGTACCGATGCCGGCGAGCTCGCCGGGCTCGGCCGTGCCGAGGTGCCGCTGACGGATGATCCGGCGGCGGCGTCCGATCGCTTCGACGTCCTCATCGACTTCACCGTCCCCGCGTCGACCCTGGACAACGTCGCGGTATGCGAAGCCCGGGGCAAGGGCATGGTGATCGGCACCACCGGCTTCGACCGCGCCGGCCTGGAGCGCATCCGGGCGGCCGCCGAGAACATCCCCGTGGTCCTGGCGCCCAACATGTCCGCGGGGGTGAATGTGACCATGACCCTCGCCGAGCTGGCTGCCCGGCTGCTCGGCGAGGGTGTCGACGTGGAGATCATCGAGGCCCACCACCGGTACAAGATCGACGCGCCGTCGGGCACCGCGCTGCGGTTGGGTGAGGGCGTGGCGCGGGCGCGCGGCACGACCCTCGATGAAGTGGCCGTGTACGAGCGCCATGGCCAGACCGGCGCGCGGCCGCCGGGGGCGATCGGCTTCGCCTCGGTGCGCGCGGGCGACATCGTCGGCGAGCACGCCGTCATCTACGCGGGCAACGGCGAACGGCTGGAAATCGTCCATCGCTCGGAGAGCCGCATGAACTTCGCCTACGGCGCGCTGCGGGCGGTGCGTTACCTGGACGGCCGTGCCAATGGCCTGTTCGACATGCACGATGTGCTGGGCATCGGCGAGGCTCTTGGGTAGACTACTGCGCCCGCGGCCTTCGGGCCGGCGAAGGCGGGTCCGATCACCCGATCGAAGGAAGTGGATCGAGTCCGAATCGTGCGATCGAGCTCGATCGCTAGAACCGATCGCTCCCGCCTTTCTTGCACCGGCCCCGCGGCGGATTGCACCAATCCCCTGCCGACGGCCGGATGCAGCACAGGACCTGAATCGACGGCGTCCTCCGGATCCAAGTGAAGCTCCCCGGAACAGGGTCCTGAACCCGGGCCCGCAGCGACTGCGCACCCGGGTCAGGCGGTTTGCGGAGATTCGACCGGGTGCCGCGGCTGAGAGGAAGTGGGAAAGCTGAATTTGATCGACGAGGCAGAACCGGCAGTACTGGTACTGGAGGACGGCAGCGTGTTCCGGGGCCGTTCCATCGGCGCCGAGGGCGTCGCGGTGGGTGAGGTGGTGTTCAACACTGCCATGACGGGCTATCAGGAGATCCTCACCGACCCTTCCTACGCTCGCCAGATCGTCACCCTCACATACCCGCAGATCGGCAACACCGGGGTCAACGACGAGGACGTGGAGTCGGATCGCGTGCACGCGGCCGGCCTGGTGATCCGGCAGACGCCGAGGCGCGCCAGCAGCTGGCGCATGACCCGCACCCTGCCCGAGTTTCTCGCCGCCGAGGGCGTGGTGGCCATCGCCGACGTGGACACTCGTCGGCTCACCCGGCTGATCCGCGAGAAGGGCGCCCTGGCGGGCTGCATCGCCACGGGCCCCGACGCTACCGTGGAGGCAGCGCTGGCCGAGGCGCGGGCGTTCCCGGGGCTCAAGGGCATGGATCTGGCTCGGGAAGTGAGCCGCGATGACGTCGCCGCCTGGACCGAGACCAGCTGGACCCTGGGACGCGGCTACGGCGAGCTCCCCGAGCCGCGCTTTCACGTGGTCGCCTACGATTACGGGGTGAAGCGCAACATCCTGCGCCTGCTGGCCGACCGCGGCTGCCGGCTGACCGTGGTGCCGGCCACCACGCCGGCCAGCGACGTGCTGGCGCTCGAGCCCGACGGGGTGTTCCTGTCCAACGGGCCCGGCGACCCGGAGCCCTGCGATTACGCCATTGCCGCCATTCGCGCGCTCATGGACCGGGACGTGCCCATCTTCGGCATCTGCCTCGGTCACCAGCTGCTGGCGCTCGCGAGCGGCGCGCGGACCTTGAAGATGGCGCATGGCCATCACGGCGCCAACCACCCGGTCAAGGACGTGCGGGACGGCCGGGTGTTGGTCACCAGCCAGAACCACGGCTTCGCGGTGGACACCGATCGCCTGCCCAACTGTCTGGCGGTGACCCACCTGTCCCTGTTCGACGGCACCCTGCAGGGCATCCGCCGCACCGACCGGCGCGCGCTCAGCTTCCAGGGGCACCCCGAGGCGAGCCCGGGCCCCCAGGACTGCCGATATCTGTTCGACGAATTCATGGTGATGATGGCGGAGTCGGCGGGAGCAGAGTGCCGTGCCTAAGCGTACCGACATCTCCTCAGTACTGATCATCGGTGCAGGGCCCATCGTCATCGGTCAGGCCTGCGAGTTCGACTATTCCGGGGCGCAGGCCTGCAAGGCGCTCGAGGACGAGGGGTACCGGGTCATCCTGGTGAACTCCAACCCCGCCACCATCATGACCGATCCGGCCATGGCCGACGCCACCTACGTGGAGCCGGTGGAGTGGCGCACGGTGGCGCGAATCATCGAGGTGGAGCGGCCGGACGCCCTGCTGCCCACCATGGGCGGCCAGACCGCTTTGAATTGCGCCCTGGACCTGGTGCGCGAAGGCGTGCTCGAACGCTTCGGTGTCGAGCTCATCGGCGCCAGCCAGGATGCCATCGACAAAGCCGAGGACCGCGAGCGCTTCGATCAGGCCATGAAGCGGATCGGCCTCGACACCCCCCGCTCCGCCATCGCTCACAGCATGGAGGAGGCGTTACAGGTGCAGGGTCAGCTCGGCTTCCCCTGCATCATCCGGCCGTCGTTCACCCTGGGAGGCAGCGGCGGCGGCATTGCCTACAACCAGGAGGAGTTCGAGGAGATCTGCGCCCGGGGTCTGGACCTCTCGCCCACCAACGAGCTGCTGATCGACGAATCGCTCCTCGGCTGGAAAGAGTTCGAGATGGAGGTGATCCGCGACAAGCGTGACAACTGCATCATCGTCTGCTCGATCGAGAACTTCGATCCGATGGGCGTGCACACCGGGGACAGCATCACCGTCGCCCCGGCCCAGACCCTGACCGACAAGGAGTATCAGCTCCTGCGCAACGCCTCCATTGCGGTCCTCCGGGAGATCGGCGTGGAGACGGGGGGGTCCAACGTGCAGTTCGCCATTGATCCGGCCGACGGCCGGATGGTGGTGATCGAGATGAACCCCCGGGTGTCGCGCTCCTCGGCGCTGGCGTCCAAGGCCACCGGCTTCCCCATTGCCAAGGTGGCCGCGAAGCTGGCCGTGGGTTACACCCTGGACGAGCTGACCAACGACATCACCGGGGTGACGCCGGCCTCGTTCGAGCCGTCCATCGATTACGTGGTTACCAAGGTGCCGCGCTTCACCTTCGAGAAGTTTCAGCTCGCCGACGCGCGGCTCACCACCCAGATGAAATCGGTGGGGGAGGTCATGGCCATCGGCCGCACCTTCCAGGAGTCTCTGCAGAAGGCGCTGAGGGGTCTCGAGACCGGCATGAACGGCCTCGACCCCATCGTCGACCCGCAGAGCGGGGAAGCCCATGAAATCCTCCAGCGGGAGCTGTCGATTCCCGGGGCGGAGCGCATCCGTTACGTGGCGGACGCGCTCCGCTTCGGCCTGTCGGTGGACGAGATCCACGAGCTATCGGCTATCGATCCCTGGTTTCTGGCGGAGATCGAGGATCTGGTGGTCGCCGAGAGCGGCCTAGCCGGCCGGCGGCTCGCCGAGATCGGCCGCGAGGAGCTCTACCAGCTGAAGCGCAAGGGCTTCTCCGACGCCCGTCTCGGCGACCTGCTGGGGGTCTGGGAAGACGAGGTGCGGGCGCATCGCCTGACCCTCGACGTCCGGCCGGTGTACCGTCGGGTCGACACCTGTGCCGCCGAGTTTCCGGCCGCCACCGCCTACCTCTATTCCACCTACGAAGAGGAGTGCGAGGCCGCGCCCTCCAGCCGCCGCAAGATCATGGTGCTCGGTGGCGGGCCGAACCGCATCGGCCAGGGCATCGAGTTCGACTACTGCTGCGTGCACGCCGCGCTCGCCATGCGCGAGGACGGCTTCGAGACCATCATGGTCAACTGCAATCCCGAGACCGTCTCCACCGACTACGATACCTCCGACCGCCTCTACTTCGAGCCGGTGACCCTGGAAGACGTGCTGGCGATCGTCGCGGTGGAGAAGCCCGAAGGCGTCATCGTGCAGTTCGGCGGGCAGACGCCGCTCAAGCTCGTCGAGCAGCTCGAGCGCGAGGGCGTGCCCATCATCGGCACGAGCCCGGACGCCATCGACCGGGCGGAGGACCGCCAGCGCTTTCAGCAGCTCATCGACACCCTCGGCCTGCGCCAGCCCAGCAACCGGACCGCCGTGGACGAGGCCACCGGCGTCGAGGGGGCGCGAGCCATCGGCTATCCTATCGTGGTGCGGCCTTCCTACGTGCTCGGCGGCCGGGCCATGGAGATCGTCTACAACGAGGAGGAGCTGAAACGCTATCTGCGCGACGCGGTGGTGGTCTCGAACCGCTCGCCGGTGCTGCTCGACCGCTTCCTGGATCAGGCGGTGGAGATGGACGTGGATGCGGTCTGCGACGGCCGTGACGTGGTCATCGGTGCGATCATGCAGCACATCGAGCAGGCTGGCGTGCACTCGGGCGATTCCGCCTGCTCGCTGCCGCCCTACCAGCTCTCCGCCCGGGTGCAGGACCGTATCCGCGAGCAGGTCGAGGCCATGGCCCTCGAGCTCGGCGTCGTCGGGCTCATGAACGTGCAGCTGGCGGTGCAGGACGAAGAGATCTTCGTACTGGAAGTGAATCCGCGGGCGTCGCGGACGGTGCCGTTCGTCTCCAAGTGCATCGGCGTCTCCCTCGCCAAGGTGGCCGCCCGCTGCATGGCCGGCGTCACCCTGGCCGAGCAGGGTTTCACCCGGGAGATCATCCCGACCCACGTCAACGTCAAGGAGTCGGTGTTCCCGTTTTCGAAGTTTCCGGGGGTGGATCCCATCCTCGGTCCGGAGATGAAGTCCACCGGTGAGGTGATGGGGGTGGGCGACAGCTTCGGCGAGGCGTTCGCCAAGGCCAGTCTCGGCGCCGGCGTGATCCTGCCGCAGAGCGGCCGGGTGTTCCTCTCCGTCAAGGATTCCGACAAGCCGGGGGTGGTGGCGCTTGGTCGCGATCTGGTGGAGCTCGGCTTTCGTCTCGTCGCCACCCGCGGCACGGCCCGCGTGCTGGCGGACGCCGGCATCCAGTGCCAGGTCGTCAACAAGGTGGCGCAGGGCCGGCCCCACGTGGTGGACATGCTGAAGAACGAGCAGATCGACCTGATCGTCAACACTACCGAGGGCCATCAGTCCATCCGCGACTCCTCGGCCATCCGCCGGCTCGCGCTGCAGAACAAAGTGTGTTACACCACCACCCTCACGGGCGGCGAGGCGTTCAGCATCGCCATCCGCTACTCCCGCGTGAACCAGGAGGTCAAGGTACGGCGCCTGCAGGACCTGTACGAGCGCACCGCCTCCTAGCCGACATTCCAGAGCCAGTATTGCCAGGAGCCACGACCCTCTCATGCCAGTTCCGATGACCACGGAAGGTGAGCAGGCGCTGCGAGAAGAGCTGAGCCGGCGCAAGTTCGAGCTGCGCCCGCAGATCACCCAGGCCATTGCCGACGCCCGTGAGCACGGCGATCTCAAGGAGAACGCCGAGTACCATGCCGCCCGCGAGCAGCAGAGTTTCAACGAAGGGCGCATTCAGGAGATCGAGAGCAAGCTGGCGGATGCTCAGGTCATCGACGTCCGCCGGATCAATCCGAGCGGCAAGGTGATCTTCGGCGCGACTGTGACCCTGATCGATGGAGACAGCGGCAACGACGTGCGCTACAAGATCGTCGGCGAGGACGAGGCTGATCTCAAGGAAAGCAAGCTGTCGGTCATGTCCCCCATCGCGCGGGCGCTCATCGGCAAGGCCGAGGGCGATGTGGTGGTGGTGAAAACGCCGAAGGGCGACGTGGAATACGAGATCGACCGCATCGAGCATCTGTAGGCCCGTCCGCCGCCGCAGGAGCGGCCATCAGCGCCACGGCGCCATCACCCCCCGAAACGCGTCAGGTTGGACAGCTTGTGGTTGGGCTCGGGATTCTTCCGGAACAGCACCGTCACCTTGCCGATACTCTGCACGACCTCGGCTTCGCATGCCCGGGCCAGGGCTCGTGCCAGCTCCGGCCGCGCGTCGCGGTCGGCGTGGATGCGCACCTTGATCAGCTCGTGATCGGCCAGCGCCCGGCTGGTCTCCGCCACCACCGCCTCGCTCACCCCCTGCTCGCCGACTTGCACCACCGGGTCCAGATGGTGGGCGATGCGTCTGAGCGTTCTGCGGTCGGTCTGGGCGGTGTTGCGGGGCGTCATAAGCGACATTCTAGGGGCACTCGGTTGCGATTGCGCGCGCAGCGAACGGCGCCGCAGCTCGGACGGCCGACAGCGTGACGAAGCGCAGCAAGTCCAGTCACCGCTGGCTGGTCCGGCAACGCCGCGACCCGCTGGTACGGCGGGCGGCGGCGGAAGGCCAGGCATCGCGCGCCCACTTCAAGCTCGAGGATCTCGACCGGCGTTTCAGCCTGCTGCGGCGGGGCATGACGGTGCTGGAGCTCGGCGCCGCGCCCGGCGGCTGGACCCGCTACGTGGAGTCGCGGTTGGACGGTGGTCTGCTGGTTGCATGTGATCCCAGACCGATGGGCGCGGGCGCGCCCACCACCGTGGTGATCGAGGCGGCCTACGGTGAAGAGGAAACGGATCGGCGGCTCGAGGAAGCGCTCGGTGAAAGACAGGCGGACCTTGTATTGTCGGACATGGCCCCAAACATGACTGGTAACCGGGCGACCGATCAGGCGACGGCCATGGATCTCGCGGATCTCGCGCTCGACGCCGCCACCCGCTGGCTGAAACCGGGGGGCGGGCTGACGGTCAAATTGTTCCAGGGTGAAGGTATGGATGCCTGGGTGGTCCGGCTCCGCGACCGCTTCGCCAGCGTAAAGCTCGCCAAGCCGTCGTCGTCCCGGGCCAGATCCCGCGAGGTGTACATGGTCGCGCAGGGCTATGCTGGCCGTGAGTGAGCGCGCATTGGCGCTGCCCCCCGGGCAGCGCGCATTCGCCCGGCTCTCCGGGCCGCTGCCGCGGTGCGCCCGCGGCGGGAACCGTGTAGGCTACGAAAATCCCGGTCAGGGCCGCGTGTCGCGCCCGGTGCCGGTAGCAAGAGGGTAAGTCCTTGTCTGATATGGGAAAAAATCTGCTGCTCTGGCTGATCATCGCGGCCGTGCTGCTCACTGTGTTCAATAACTTCAACGTCAAGCCGGAGCCGCAGTCCCTCGCCTACTCCGAATTCATCCAGCAGGTGCGTCACGACGAGATCCGCTCCGTGACCATCGGCGACGAGCTGATTCGCGGCGTCAAGCAATCGGGTGAGGAGTTCCAGGTCGTCCGGCCGCCGGGGCTGTCCGATCCCAAGCTGTCCGACGACCTTTACAACCACAACGTCAAGATCACTGGCAAGCTGCCCGAGCAGCAGAGCATCTGGGCTCAGCTTCTGATCGCCAGCTTTCCCATTCTGATCATCATCGCGGTGTTCATGCTGTTCATGCGGCAGATGCAGGGCGGCGGCGGCGGCCGCGGCGGGCCCATGGCGTTCGGCAAGAGCAAGGCAAGGCTGTTGTCGGAGGACCAGATCAAGACCACGTTTGCCGACGTCGCCGGCGTCGATGAAGCCAAAGAGGACGTCCAGGAGCTCGTCGAGTTTCTGCGGGATCCCGGGCAAGTTTCAGCGCCTCGGCGGGCGGATCCCCCGCGGCATCCTGATGGTGGGACAGCCCGGCACCGGCAAGACGCTGCTGGCCAAGGCCATCGCCGGCGAGGCCAAGGTGCCGTTCTTTTCCATTTCCGGCTCCGACTTCGTCGAGATGTTCGTCGGTGTGGGCGCTTCGAGGGTGCGCGACATGTTCGAGCAGGCCAAGAAGCAGGCGCCGTGCATCATCTTCATCGACGAAATCGACGCCGTCGGCCGCCATCGCGGCGCGGGCCTCGGCGGCGGTCACGACGAGCGCGAGCAGACCCTGAACCAACTGCTGGTGGAGATGGACGGCTTCGAGCCCAACGACGGCATCATCGTCATTGCCGCCACCAACCGGCCGGACGTGCTGGACCCGGCGCTGCTGCGGCCCGGCCGCTTCGACCGCCAGGTGGTGGTGGGGCTGCCGGACATCCGGGGCCGAGAGCAGATCCTCAAGGTGCACATGCGCAAGGTGCCGATCGCGGAGGACGTGGATCCGGCCATCATTGCCCGTGGAACGCCCGGGCTTCTCCGGCGCCGACCTGGCCAACCTGGTCAACGAGGCGGCGCTGTTCGCGGCACGGGCCGGCAGACGGCTGGTGGACATGGATCAGTTCGACAAGGCCAAGGACAAGATCATGATGGGCGCCGAGCGCAAGTCCATGGTGATGTCCGAGAAGGAGAAGCGGAACACCGCCTATCACGAAGCGGGCCATGCCATTGTCGGCCGACTGGTGCCGGATCATGACCCGGTCTACAAGGTGACCATCATCCCCCGCGGCCGGGCCCTGGGTGTGACCATGTTCCTCCCCGAGGAGGATCGCTACAGCTTCAGCCGGCAGACCATCATCAGCCAGATCTGCAGCCTGTTCGGTGGGCGAATCGCCGAGGAGATCATCCTCGGGTCGGAGCATGTCACCACCGGCGCCGCCAACGACATCGAGCGCGCTACGCGTCTCGCCCGCAATATGGTCACGAAGTGGGGGCTGTCGCTGAAGCTCGGGCCGATCCAGTACGACGACGACGAAGGCGAACCGTTTCTGGGCATGTCGGCCGGAACCCGGCCCAAGCCCTTCTCTGACGACACGGCGCGGGTCATCGACGAGGAGGTGCGCTCGGTGATCGATCAGTGCTACGAGACTGCCAAACGCCTGCTCGAGGAGAACGAGGACAAGCTCCACATGATGGCCGACGCGCTGGTGGAGTACGAGACCATCACCGCCGAGCAGATCGACGACATCATGGCGGGCGCCAAGCCGCGGGCGCCGGGCAACCTTCCGCCGCCGCCGACGTCGGGCAAAGGCTCTCCCCGCCCCGACAAGCCGGGAGAGTCACCCATCGGCGGCCCGGCCGAAGAGCACTGACGAGCGGCACGCGCCGCCGGGCCGGCCGACGTGTGCCGGGTGCTGCAGTGTCGGGAGCGGCTGCTGGATCTGTCCAGGCCGGCCATCATGGGGGTGATCAACGTCACCCCCGACTCGTTTTCCGACGGTGGGCGCCTGCTCGCCGCGGCGCCGGATCTTCCCCGCATCGTCGACGCCGCGCGGACCATGCTTGCCGCCGGTGCGACGATGCTGGATGTGGGTGGTGAATCCACCCGTCCGGGCGCCGAGCCGGTGGACGAGACGGAAGAGCTTCGTCGGGTGATGCCCGTGCTGGAAGCGCTGCTGGAGCTGGACGGCGTGATCTCCCTGGACACCCGGAAGCCTGCTGTGGCGGCACGGGCGCTGACTGCCGGCGTGCACCTGATCAACGACGTAGGCGGCGGGCGCGCGCCGGCCATGATCGACACCGTCGCCGCCAGCGGCGCGGCGCTGTGCCTGATGCACATGCAGGGAGAGCCGCGGACCATGCAGCGGGCGCCCCGCTACGGTGACGTGGTTGCGGAGGTACGCGGCTTTCTCGCCAACCAGGTGGCACGATGCCGCCAGGCCGGCATGGCTGACCGGCGTCTGCTTGTCGATCCGGGGTTCGGCTTCGGCAAGACCTTGGAACATAATCTAACCTTGCTGCGAAACCTGGAGGCGTTGCGCATCGACGGCATCGCCCTGCTGGCGGGTCTGTCGCGTAAGGGCATGATCGGCGCCATCACCGGCCGTGAGGTAGCCGGTCGTGCCGTCGGCAGCGCCGCGGCGGCAATGCTGGCGGTGCAGCACGGGGCCGACGTGGTGAGGGTCCATGACGTGCCGGAAACCGCCGACGCGCTCGCCGTGCTGGCCGCGGTCGACGCAGCGGACACATCGTCGATACAGGAAACGCGCGGCCTCTGACCGATACTTCCGCAAATGCGCCGAGGAACGAGGAGCAGCCGGTGAGCAGAAGATACTTCGGAACGGATGGCATCCGCGGCCGCGTGGGCCAGCATCCGATCACCCCCGAGTTCTGCCTGCGCCTGGGTTGGGCCGCCGGCCGGGTGTTCGCCCGGCACGGCGAAAGCCACGTGCTCATCGGCAAGGACACCCGGATCTCCGGCTACATGCTGGAATCGGTGCTGGAATCCGGACTGGTTTCCGCTGGCGCCAACGTCAGCCTGCTGGGGCCCATGCCCACACCGGCGGTGGCCTATCTCACCCGCACGCTGCGAGCCGACGCCGGCATCGTCATCAGTGCCTCCCACAATCCTTATTACGACAACGGCATCAAATTCTTCGACCGTTACGGTAACAAGCTGCCGGATCAGGTGGAGTGCGACATCGAAGCCCAGCTCGAGGGTGAGATGGCGTGTGTGGATTCCGACCGGCTGGGCAAGGCGGCGCGGATCGGCGATGCCGCCGGCCGCTACATCGAGTTCTGTAAGGCCACGGTGAACCGCGGGTTCACCCTGCGGGGTCTGAAGGTCGTGCTGGATTGTGCGCACGGCGCGACCTACCACGTGGCGCCCGGCGTGTTCGAGGAGCTGGGGGCGGACATCGACGTGATCGGTCACCGCCCCAACGGCACCAACATCAACGACGGCTACGGATCGACGCAGCCGGAGGCGCTGGCCGCCCGGGTGCGGGAGACCGGGGCGGACGTCGGCATCGCCTTCGATGGCGACGGCGATCGGGTGCTGATGGTCGATGCCGGGGGCGAGTTGGTGGATGGCGACGAGCTGCTGCTGGTGATCGCCGAGCACCGGGCACGGCTCGGCACCCTGGCGGGCGGCGTGGTCGGCACCGTCATGTCGAACTTCGGCTTGGAACGGGCGCTCTCGGCCATGGGCATCCCCTTCTGCCGGGCCCGGGTCGGTGACCGCTACGTGCTGGAGCTGATGCGCGAACGGGGCTGGCAGCTCGGCGGCGAAACCTCCGGGCACCTGCTATGCCTGGATCTCACCACCACCGGGGACGCCATCGTCGCCGCGCTTCAGGCCATGGTGCCGATGGTGGAACAGCAGCGGCCGCTCCATGAGCTTAAGCGCTCCATGAGCAAGCTCCCTCAGACCACGATCAACGTGAAGGTGCCCGATCCGGTGCGCCAGGCCGAGTGCCCCACGCTCGCCCGCGCGGTCTCGGCGATGGACGGCCGGTTGTGCGGTCGGGGCCGGGTGCTGATCCGGCCGTCCGGCACCGAGCCGGTGATCCGGGTGATGGTGGAGGGCGAGGACCCGGTCGAGGTGGGCGCCATCGCCGCGGAGCTGGCCGAGGTAGTGCGCGGCCACTGACCGGCGGGCGGCGCCACGCGGCAACGGCCGGGGCCGCGATTGTCTGAGATCCCGTGACCCTGTACCATGGCGCGCCTTTTCTCGAGGGCGTCGAAGTCATGCGTGAGCCCCTCATCGCCGGGAATTGGAAGATGCACGGCGACATGGCCTTTGCCGCGGAGTACGCGGCCACGCTCGCCTCGTCGCCGCTGCCCGCAGGCGCCTCGCTGCTGCTGCTGCCGCCCGCTCCGTACGTGCCGGCGCTGGTCAGCGGGCTGAAGGGCTCTGCCGTAGCCGTCGGCGTGCAGAACGTGCACCCCGAGCCGGCCGGTGCCTTCACCGGCGAGCTGGCGGCGGAGATGGCGCGGGATCTCGGCGCCCGATGGACCCTGGTGGGCCATTCGGAGCGGCGCACCCTGTTCGCTGAGACCGACGAGCAGGTGGCCGCCAAGGTGCTCGCGGCGCGCCGGGCGGGCCTTCAGCCGATCCTCTGTGTGGGCGAGACGCTGGCGGAACGGGAAGCCGGCTCCGCCGAGGCGGTGGTAGCGAGGCAGCTCGCTGCGGTGGCGGAGATCGCGGGCGCCGAGGCGCTGGCAGCCGTGATCGTGGCGTACGAGCCGGTGTGGGCCATCGGCACGGGCCGCACGGCGACGCCCGAACAGGCACAGCAGATGCACCGCTTCGCCCGAAGCCGGCTCTCCGCACTCTGCGGGGACGACGCGGCCGGGCACGTGCGGGTGCTGTACGGCGGCAGCGTCAAGCCCGACAACGCCGCCGAGCTGCTGGCCCAACCGGACATCGACGGTGCGCTGGTGGGCGGTGCATCGCTGGTGGCCGCGGATTTTCTTCGAATAGCGAACGCGGCGTCACGCGCTGCGACGTCGGCACCCGCCACAGGCGGGGCCGGCACGACAGGATAGCGACGATATGAGCATGTCCACTCTCGAATCCGTGCTGATTGCGCTGCTGATGATGGACGCGATCGCGCTGGCGACCCTGGTTCTGTTGCAGCACGGCAAGGGCGCCGACGTGGGCGCGGCGTTCGGCAGCGGCAGCGCCAACACCATGTTCGGTAGTGCCGGAGCGGCGTCGTTTCTCACCCGGGCGACGGCGTGGCTGGCTATCGGTTTCTTTCTGATCTCGTTCGGGCTCGCCTACACGGCGAAGAACCGGGCCGCCGAGCTCGAGAACATCGGCGTGCCCCAGGTCAGGAGCGCGCCCCAGCAGCCCGCGGAGCAGGCGCCGCCCGAAGCCGGCCCGAAGGCCGGGGAGCGGTTGACTCCGCCGCCTGAGGGTGTAGATTCGCACATCCCCGACGTTTGAGCGGGGATCGACGCCGAAGTGGTGAAATTGGTAGACACGCTACCTTGAGGGGGTAGTGGGCTTACGCCCGTGGAGGTTCGAGTCCTCTCTTCGGCACCAATGTGGCTCTACGATCGAACGGCACGCGGGCCATGCGGCGCGACCGCCCAGTGCGCCAGCTGGTGACTTGTTGCGGGCCAGCGAACACTGGCGCCTGTTGCGGGCTAGGGAACATACGCTGCGATACTCGGCCGTCACGGCGACAAGCGTGCTGCTTCGCGCCCCCTGGGCCCGGTGGGTGCTGCGCGCCGGGCTCACGATCGGCTTCGCCTCGGCCGCGCAACCCGGGGCCGTGCTCGCGCAGCCGGCGCGCCCGGCGGATCTTCTGGACCTCACCATCGAGGAGCTCGGTAACATCCAGGTCATCTCGGCCTCGGGCCGGCCGGAGACCGTCAGTGACGCCGCGGCTTCGGTCTACGTCATTACCCGCGAGGACATCCGCCGTTCCGGGGCGACCAGCATCCCGGAGGCTCTGCGTCTGGCGCCCGGCGTCGAGGTGGCGCGCAACGGCGCCCACGAGTGGACGATTACCCTGCGCGGCTTCAACGACAATCTGTCGGACAAGCTGCTGGTGATGATCGACGGTCGCAGCGTCTACACGCCGCTTTACGGCGGCGTGTTCTGGGATGCTCAGGACGTGTTGATGGAAGACATCCAGCGCATCGAGGTCATCGCCGGCCCCGGCGGCACCGTCTGGGGCGCGAACGCCGTCAATGGCGTCATCAACATCATTACCCGGTCCGCCCGCGACACCCAGGGCGGCTTCGCCGAGATCGGCGCGGGCGACGAGGACGACCTCGTTGCCGGTGTGCGCTACGGGCGACGCTTCGGCGATCTGGCGGCGCGCGGTTACGTCAAGCGCACCGAACGCAACGCCGCACGCACCCTCGACCACGCCAGCGCCGGTGACGACTGGCATCGCAACCAAGGCGGATTCCGTCTCGATTGGGCACTGGGAGGCACCGACAGCCTCACCGTTCAGGCGGACGCGTACGATGCCGAGGAGTCGGCGCGGGTTCGCTCGGATTTCACCCTCGGCACGCTACCCGGGACCGTGCCCGGCAGCATCGACGTCTCCGGCCGCAACCTGCTCGCCCGCTGGGTGCGCCAGTTCGACGCGGGTGCCCAGCTGCGGGTGCAGGGCTACTACGATCACACCGAGCGGGACATTCCCGGCAGCTTCGACGAGGACCGGGACACCGTGGATCTCGAGGTGACCCACGACCTCCGCGACATCGGCCGCCACGACCTGATCTGGGGTGCCGACTTCCGGGTCACTTCCGATGACCTGAACGGCACTCTGTTCGCCTCGTTCGTACCGGACAGCCGCACGGACCGTCTCTACAGCGTCTTTCTGGAGGACCGGATCGATCTGCACGAGGGCAAGCTGTTCCTGACGCTCGGCAGCAAGCTCGAGCACAACGACTACACCGGCTACGAGAACCAGCCCAACGTCCGTCTCGCCTGGCTGCCGACACCGCGGCAGACGGTATGGGCGGCGGTATCGCGGGCGGTGCGGATCCCCACCCGGGTGAACCGCAACGTGGAGCTTCACGCCCCCATAGGGCTGGTCGGAAATGGCATCCCGCTGTTTGCCGAGGTCGACGGTGATCCCGACTTCGAATCGGAGCAGCTTACCGCCTACGAGCTGGGATATCGCACCCACGTTGGCGACGTCTCGGTGGACGCGGTAGCTTATTACCACGACTACGGCAGGCTGCTCACCAACGAGGTGGTGAGCGGGCCGGTTGTGGTGACCGGGCCGCCTGCCTACCTGCTGGTGTCGATCGTCGAGGCAAACGGCATGCGCGGTGAGACCTATGGAGGCACGCTCGACGTGAAATGGCAGCCCCGGCCATTCTGGCGCCTGGAGGCGGAGGTATCGCATATCGACTTCGATCTGAGTCTGCGCCCGGGCAGCGGGGACCGGGGCGCCACGCTGGTGGCGGGCAACAGCCCCGACTATCAGGGCGCTATCCGTTCCTACCTGCAGCTCCCCCGGGGCATCGGGCTGTACTTCGGCGTGCGCTACGTGGACGAGCTGAAGAACCAGGACGTGCCGAGCTATGTGGCCGTGGACGCGAACATAATCTGGCAGATCACCCCGCGGCTCGAGGCATCGCTCACCGCTCGTAATCTCACCGATCCCCGCCATCCCGAGTTCGGCGACGGCGAGCAGATCGAGCGTAACTTCCTGGTCAAGCTCGATTGGGATTTCTGATCGGCGGCCCGGCGGCCACCTGGGTGGGCGGCCGGTCCGGAGACGTGTTGCACTCCAGATGACAGCGCGACATTTCCACGCGCATGGCGGCTGACAACAGCCGGGAACTCAGGTTCAGCCCGGCGTTCTGCACCGCCGGCAGGGCCACTTCGAACCTCACCCGCCGGTCCACCACCTGAAAGTTGATCATCCCCCCTCGCGGCAGCCCGTCGGGTGCGTCGGTGATGATCAACGTGGGCCCGTGGACCTGCCCGATGAGACCTTTCAGTTGTGGGTTCTGGCTGGCGCCGATGAACAGCACCTCGGCCCCCGCGAGGTCGTCGAGCGAGCGGATCCGCCTCACCTTTGCCGGCCGGCCCTGAATGCTGCGATTGCGGGCGAAGCGCTCGAGCTCGTCGGCAATGTCGGCGGCGCCCAATACCGCGAAGGCGATCGTGCCGTCCCGGTGATCGGCCGGCCACTCGGCGTAGCCGGCGAAGTTGAACAGGAACGCTGCCTTGACCTGAGCTTCTGAGTAGGCTGCCCGGCTGGCGCCGACGCTGGCTCCTTCGGGACCGATGCTCGCCTGCTGCGGGCCGCCGCCGAAGGCCGGAGCGGCGGCCAGGATGGCCGCGACGATGATCACACGCAGCCAGGCGAGTGCCGGCGAGCGACTGCGCGTCGACGTTGACAGATTCATCTGGACGTATGGGTTCCGAGCCGTTCGGACAGTAGAGCACACGTCACTGCGTCGATACCAGAGCTTGCAGAGTGGCGCGGATCTTGTCCACGTTCACCGGCTTGACCAGATGCGCGGCGAAGCCACTGGCGAGGGAACGCTCGCGATCCTTCTCCTGCCCCCAGCCGGATACGGCGACCAGAAGCGTGTTGGCGGTGTCCGGCATCCGGGCGAGCCGTGCCGCCAGCTCGTAGCCGTCCATGTCCGGCAGACCGATATCGAGGAACGCCACTTCCGGTGCGAAACCAGGTGCCGTCTCCAGGGCAGTGGCGCCGTCATAGGCAACCTGCACCTGGTGCCCCAGCCGGCGCAGCAGCAGCGCCAGGCTGTCGACGAAATCGCGGTTGTCGTCCACCAGCAGTATCCTCGACGTGCCGGTGGACGGCGCGGGCGCACCATCGACCTCCAGGCCGCCGGTGCCGTCCGCACCGGCGTGGCCGAAACCCGTCAGCAGCGGAAGCGTGACGATGAGGGTGCTGCCCTGACCGGGGCCGTCACTGGTTGCCTCGATCGTGCCGCCGTGGAGGGCCACCAGGCGCCTTGCCAGCCCCAGGCCGACGCCGAGTCCGGCGTGGGTCCAACCAGGCTGGGCATCGTCCCCCTGCACGAACATGTCGAACACCTGATCCAGGGTGTCGGGTGACATACCGATTCCATCGTCGCTGATGGTTACCTCGAGGAGGTTCCCGGACGTCCTGGCTGCCAGCGCGATGTGGCCGCCGGGCTCGGTGTACTTGGCGGCGTTGTCCAGAAGGTTCGAGAACACCTGCGAGAGCCGGACTGCGTCTCCTCTCAGCTGCACGGGCTCGTCCGGCAGCGTCACCTCGAGGCTGTGGCGGCGGGCGTGGATGGACGGGCGGACCGTGTCGAGGGCATTGTTGATCACGCTGCCGAGATCGACGACCTGCATCTGCACGGACAGCTTGCCGCGGGTGATCCGGGAGACGTCCAGCAGGTCGTCGATCAGCCTCACCATGTGGGCGAGCTGACGCTGAATGATCGCGCGGGCTTCCCCGCTCGCGGCTGGATCCCGGCCGTCGGCGTCCATGATCCACAGAGCATTGACCATGGGTGCCAGGGGATTGCGAAGCTCGTGGGCCAGGGTCGCCAGAAACTCGTCTTTTCGCTGGTCGGCCAGCCGCAGAGCGGCCTCGGCGCCCCGTCGCTCCTCTGTCTCTTGGAGCAGCCGCCGGTTGGTGCTTTCCAGCGCTTCCGTCATCCGTCCCACTTCCGCCAGCATGGCGTTGAAGGAGTCCACCAGTACCCCCACTTCGTCCTCCGTGGTCTTGCTGGCCCGCAGCGAGAAGTCGCGATCGGTCATGACACGACGGGCCACGTCCGTCACGGCCAGCACCGGCGCGGTCACACTGCGCTGCAGATAGGCTGAGATCAGCACCGCCACGGCGAGACTCATGAGCAGCACCAGCCCGAGGATCACCACGTAGTCTTGAAGCCGGTCGGCCAGGTCGTCGGTAGCGCGCAGATAGACTGTGCCGATGAGCTGGTCGTTGGCGATGATCGGGTGGAACAACTCCAGGCTGCCCTTGGCGAACCGGGAGCTTTCCGGCGCCTGCAGGGCGGGCAGCTTGAAGCTGTCGTTGCGCACGTACTTCGCGAAGACGTCGCCGGCAGGGGTATAGATCGCCCCTGCAGTGATGCCCCGGCGGCTCGCCAGCAGGGCCAGGTTGCCGTTGGCGGCTGCCGGATCGTCGAACTGCAGGGCCGGCGTGCAGGTGCGGGCCAGGATATCTGCCTGGGTGGTGACGTCGCTCACCAGGAAATCCCGGTAGCTGCGAGCCTCGTAGGTCAGTAGCGCTACCGCGGAGACCAGCAGCGCCACCAGGGTGGTGACCAGGACCACGGCCAGCACCTTGTACCGCACTGAACGGTTGATGGCCTTTAGCATGCGGCGCGCTTCTCAGATGGCTCGACGGTTTTTTGCTGAAGCGGAACGGACGAAGATCAGGGCCGGCATGGAGTCCCGCTTGGCGGCAAGCCTACACCCGATCGGCGAAGCGGCGTAGGGGCAACCACGTAGCATTCGCCGCCTCGTCGGGCGAGGTTGCGGGACGGCCGCCGACTCCCCTATAATCCGCGCTCGCTGATGCGGGGTGGAGCAGTCTGGTAGCTCGTCGGGCTCATAACCCGAAGGTCGTAGGTTCAAATCCTGCCCCCGCTACCAAAGGATAAGAGGCCCCGCGTGGGCCTTTTTAGTAGCAGGCCCGTCAGACACCCTGCGAAGCATCCTTGAGGTGGCCGCCTCGTATCGGCAGGTCGCCTTGTGCTGCCGGCAAGGGCCCTGGATAGAGCCAGGGTGGCGCCGGCAGGGTAGAAATGGGCGTCAGCCCATTTTTTTTTCCGTGCGGGGCGGATAGGACAGGCGCGTCCGGCAGGAAGGTTGCCCGGCGCCGCCGGCCAGGGAACCGCATGGTCATGGAGCCGGTCGGAGGAATTTGAACAGACGCGAAGACCAGATCGAAACGCTCCTGACACCCACGGTGGAAGCGCTGGGCTGTGAGCTGTGGGGGCTGGAGTTTCTGTCGCACGGCAGGCACTCCAAGCTCAGGATCTACATCGAGCGCCCGGAGGGTGTCACGGTGGAAGACTGCGAGCGCGTCAGCCGCGAGGTCAGCGATCTTCTCGATGTGGAGGATGTCCTCCCCGGGAGCTACACCCTCGAGGTGTCGTCCCCCGGGATGGACCGCATTCTGTTCAAGAGCGCCCATTTCGAAGCCAACGTCGGCGCCGTGGTGGACGTGCGGCTGAATTTTCCGTTCGAAGGCAGAAAGCACTTCGTCGGCGTGCTCGCCGGCCTCGAGGACGGCGAGATCGTCGTCCGTCCCGGCGGTCCGGGAGGCGCGGAGGGTGGCGACGGTGAGGAATACGTGCTGCCCCTCGAGAACGTGCAGCGGGCGCGACTGGTTCCGCAGTTCGACTGACGATCGACTGGCCGGCGGGGATGCCGGCCGACTGGCTGGCGAGGGTGCCAGCCAATAAAGAAGGAAGGATCGAGCAGACATGAGCAAAGAAGTGCTGTTGGTGGTGGACTCCGTCTCTCACGAGAAGGGCGTGCCGAAGGACGTGATCTTCGGCGCCATCGAAGCGGCGCTGGCGATGGCCACCAAGAAACGCTATGACGAAAACGCGGAGTTCCGGGTATCCATCAACCGTGAGACCGGCGACTACGCGACGTTCCGGGTCTGGACGGTGGCGGACCCGGAGGAACTGACGGCCGTCGACGAGGATGGCGAGCAGGCGGAGTGGAACCCCGCGGCCCAGCTCACCGTCGAGGAAGCGCGGCAGCGCAAGCCTGACGCGGCGCTCGGCGACGTCGTCGAGGAGCCGGTGGAGTCCGTGGAATTCGGCCGCATCGCTGCGCAGACCGCCAAGCAGGTGATCGTCCAGAAGGTGCGCGAGGCCGAGCGCGCCCAGGTCGTCGAGGCGTACCTGCCGCGGGTCGGCGAGCTCGTCAGCGGTCAGGTGAAGAAGCTCGGCCGCGACAGCATCATCGTCGATCTCGGGAACAACGCCGAAGGCCTGCTGACCCGCGAGAATCTCATTCCTCGGGAGACGTTCCGGGTCGGCGACCGGTTGCGCGCGCTGCTGCTGGAGGTGCGTCCGGACAACCGCGGGCCGCAGCTCATGTTCACCCGGACCTCGCCGCAGATGCTGATCGAGCTGTTCAAGATCGAGGTGCCGGAGATTGCCGAGCAGATCATCGAGATCCGCGGCGCCGCCCGAGACCCCGGGTCCCGGGCGAAGATCGCCGTGCGCACCAACGACGGCCGCATCGACCCGGTGGGTGCCTGCGTCGGCATGCGCGGTTCGCGGGTGCAGGCGGTGTCCGGCGAGCTGGCGGGCGAGCGCATCGACATCGTGCTGTGGGACGACAATCCGGCCCAGCTCGTGATCAACGCCATGGCGCCGGCGGAGGTGGAGTCCCTCGTGGTGGACGAGGACACCCATTCGATGGACATCGCGGTGGCGGAGGACAACCTGGCCCAGGCTATCGGCCGTGGCGGCCAGAACGTGCGGCTCGCCAGCGAGCTCACGAGCTGGACGCTCAACATCATGACCGAGGAAGACGCTGTCGCGAAGCAGGAAGAGGAAGCCGGCAAGCTCATGGGCGATTTCATGGAATCTCTGTCGGTGGACGAGGACGTCGCCGCCGTGCTGGTGGAAGAGGGTTTCACCAACCTCGAGGAGATCGCCTACGTTCCCATGGAGGAGATGATCAACATCGAAGGCTTCGACGAGGAGATCGTCACCGAGCTTCGCAATCGCGCCAAGGACGCTCTGCTCACCCGGGCCATCGCCAGCGAGGAGCGGCTGGGCGAAAAGGAGCCGGCGGAAGATCTTCTCACCATGGAAGGCATGGATCGCCACCTTGCCTACCTGCTGGCCAACAACGACGTCATCACCATGGAAGACCTGGCGGAGCTGGCGGTTCCCGACCTGTTGGAGATCGCCACCGACCTCGGAGAAGAGAGGGCGGCGGAGCTGATCATGACCGCTCGCGCGCCGTGGTTCGAGGACGCCGAAGGTTAACAGTTCGAGGGGATACCGGATGTCGGATGTCACAGTCAAACAACTGGCGGAATCGGTTGGCGCCCCCGTCGACCGGCTGCTCAAGCAGATGAACGAAGCGGGCCTCCCTCACAGCAGCGAGGGTGAGCCGGTGTCGGAAGACGAGAAGGAGGCGCTCCTGACGTTCCTGAAGCGCAGCCACGGCTCGTCGGATGCCGGGCCCAAGAAGATCACCCTGAAGCGCCGCTCGGTGGGGACACTGAAGTCCGGCCAGGGGCGCTCGGGACGCAACGTCACCGTCGAGGTTCGGCGCAAGCGCACCTATGTCAAGCGACCGGAAGTCCAGGAGCAGCTTGAGGAGCAGCTTGAGGAGCCGGTTGCGGAGCCGGAGGCGCCGCCGTTGGAGGCCGCGGAGACCGTGGCGCCCGAGCCGGAGCCGGAGCGGCTGGAGCCGGCGCCGGAGCCGGAGCCTGTGCCCGAGGCCGCTCCCAAGCCGGAGCCCAGGCGCCGCATGAGCCAGGCCGAGATCGAGATGCAGCGCATCCGCGAGCAGGAACAGGGCCGGATGGCGGCCGAGGAGGAGTCCCGCCGCAAGGAAGCCGAGCGCAAGGCCGAGGAGGCCCGGCGCCGGGAAGAGGCCCGGGCGAAGGCGGAGGCCGAGCGTCTCGAGGCCGAGCGCAAGAAGCAGGAAGCCGAAGCTCGGAGCGCGGCGCCCCCGGTGGATCGCGTGGCCGAGGCCACCGCGGCCGCTCAGGCCGAAGTTCAGTCCAGCGAGAAGGCCGGCCGGCACCGGCGTGGCAAGGAGAGGGAACGCGCCCGCACCGAAGGCGGCCGCCGCCGCGAGCTGTCGCTGAAGAGCGAGCGCCGCGGTAAGCGCCGGCAGCCTCAGGGGCCGCTCAAGCTCGACCAGCAGGGGGGCGAGTTCCGGCCGACGGACTTCATCGCCCGCGAAGTCGAAGTTCCCGACGTCCTCACCGTGGGCGAGCTGGCTCAGCGCATGTCGGTCAAGGCCGGCGAGGTGATCAAGGCGCTGATGGGCATGGGCGTCATGGCCACCATCAATCAGACAGTGGATCAGGACACGGCGGTGATCGTCGTCGAAGAGATGGGCCACCGGCCCAAGCTCATCCACGAGGACGCCATGGAGCAGGCCCTCGAGCGCTCCCTGGAAGTGGAAGGCGATGAGGTTCCGCGGCCGCCGGTGGTGACCGTGATGGGCCACGTGGACCACGGCAAGACCTCGCTGCTCGACTACATCCGCAAGACCCGGGTCACCAGCGGCGAGGCCGGCGGCATCACCCAGCACATCGGCGCCTACGGGGTCGACACGCCCCACGGCCGGATCACCTTCATCGATACGCCCGGCCACGCGGCGTTCACCGCCATGCGGGCCCGAGGCGCGCAGGCCACCGACATCGTGATCCTGGTGGTGGCCGCCGACGACGGCGTCATGCCGCAGACGGAGGAAGCCATCCAGCATGCCCAGGCAGCGGGTGTGCCCATCGTCGTGGCCATCAACAAGATGGACCTGGAGGGTGCCGATCCGGATCGGGTGACCAACGAGCTGGCGGCCAAGAACGTCGTTCCCGAGGTCGTGGGGCGGCGATACCCAGTTCGTGAAGGTGTCCGCGGTGAGCGGCGAGGGTATCGAGTCGCTGCTTGAATCGGTGCTGCTGCAGGCCGAGATTCTCGAGCTCAAGGCCGTGCCGGAGGCCCCCGGACGGGGTGTCGTCGTCGAGTCGCGGCTGGACCGCGGCCGCGGTCCCGTGGCCACGGTGCTGGTGCAGAACGGCACCTTGCGCCAGGGCGACATCATCATCGCCGGCGAGAACACCGGACGGGTGCGCGCCATGCTGAACGAGCTGGGCGAGCAGGTGAAGGAAGCGGGTCCGGCGGTGCCGGTGGAGGTGCTGGGCTTGAACGGCACGCCCGCAGCCGGCGACGAGTTCTCAGTAGCCACGGACGAGAAGACGGCGCGGGAGCTGGCTCAGTTCCGCCGCGACAAGAGCCACGAGCACCGTCTGGCGCTGCAGCAGGCGGCGAAGATGGAGAACATGTTCGCGGGGCTGCACGAAGGCGAGAAGCGCGTTCTCAAGGTGGTGCTGAAGGCGGACGTTCGCGGCAGCCTCGAGGCCATCACCCAGGCGCTCGCCGATATGGGCAACGAGGAAGTGGCGGTGAACGTGCTCGGCTCCGGCGTCGGCGGCATCACCGAGACCGATGCCAACATGGCCCTCACCTACGGCGCCGTGCTCATCGGCTTCAACGTGCGAGCCGACAACGCGGCCAAGACCATCGTCGAGCGCGAGGGGCTGGAGCTCCGCTACTACAGCATCATCTATGAGCTGCTCGACGACCTGAAGCAGGTGCTCACCGGCATGCTGGCTCCCGAGGTACGCGAGGAGATCGTCGGCACCGCGCAGGTCCGGGAGGTATTCCGTTCGCCGCGGTTCGGCCAGGTGGCCGGCTGCATGGTCACGGAAGGCACGATTTACCGCAACAAGCCGATCCGCGTGCTGCGCGAGAACGTCGTGATCTTCGAGGGATCGCTCGAGTCTCTGCGGCGCTTCAAGGAGGACGTCAATGAGGTGCGTGCCGGCACCGAGTGCGGCATCGGCGTGCGCAACTACAACGACATCCGTCCCGGCGACCAGATCGAGGTGTACGACACGAGAGAGGTGGCACGAGAGCTGTGACGGATTCCGGGCGCGATGTCAGGGTCGGCGACTTCATCCGCGATGAGCTCGCCGCCATCATTCAGCGGGAAATGCGCGATCCGAGGGTCGGCATCGTGAGCGTCAACGAGGTGCGGGTCAGCCGCGATCTGTCCTATGCGGACGTCTACGTCTCGTCGCTGAACGTCACCACACCGGCCGAGAAGGACGAGCTGGTGGGCGTGCTGAACGGCGCCGCGGGCTATTTCCGCTCGGAGCTGGCCAAGCGCCACCGCATGCGCACCACGCCGCGGATCCGCGTCCATTACGACCAGCTGGTGGAGGAAGGCCCGCGCATGGACGCGCTGATCGACCGCGCGGTGCAGGCGGACCACGAGCAGCACGACCCTTCTGTGTGGGAGCGATCTCCGGATCGCGATCGGGACGACGACCATGACTAAGGGCAAGCGCGGCCGCAACGTCAGCGGCATCCTGGTGCTGGACAAGCCCGCCGGCTTCAGCTCCAACGATGCCGTGCAGAAGGCGAAGCGGCTGTTCCACGCGCGCAAGGTGGGCCACACCGGCTCGCTGGATCCCCTGGCCACGGGAGTTCTGCCGCTGTGCTTCGGAGAAGCCACGAAGTTTTCGCAGTATCTGCTCACGTCGGACAAGAAGTACCGGGCACGGCTGAAGCTGGGGGTGGCCACCGACAGCGGCGACGCGGACGGGAACGTTCGGGCAACGCGGCCTGTCGAAGGCGTGACGGCCGATCGCGTGGAGGAGGCGCTGTGCTTTTTCCGCGGCGAGATAGAGCAGGTGCCGTCCATGTTCTCGGCGGTCAAGCATCACGGCCAGCCCCTGTACAAGCTGGCCCGCCAGGGCATCGAGATCGAACGGGAGGCGCGCCGCGTCAAGATATTTTCCAACGAGCTGGTGTCACTGGAAGGGGACGAGCTGACGCTTTTGATCCATTGCAGCAAGGGCACCTACGTGCGCACCATCGCCGAGGAGCTCGGCGAGCAACTGGGCTGCGGAGCGCACGTGATGGGCCTGCGCCGTCTGGCGGCCGGCCCTTACGACGAATCCGACCTGGTGACGTTCGACGAGCTCGAGGCCGCCCTGGAGAAAGGCTCCCTGGATCCCTTTCTGCTGCCGGTGTCGAGCGCGGTGGGCGACTGGCCCGAGCTACGCCTGACCGGTGCCACGGCTTACTACCTGCGCCAGGGACAGCCGGTGATCGTCCCTCACGCGCCTTCCAGCGGTTGGGTCCGGCTGCTCGAGCAGCCGGAAGATGGCACTCCGCGGTTTCTCGGGGTGGGCGAGGTTCTGGATGACGGCCGGGTCGCCCCAAGGCGGCTGGTCGTCGCCTGATTGAGGCATCTGCAAATATGCGCGGATGACCTCGTATCTTTTGCGAGCATATTGGAGACGAGCAAATGGCACTGACTGCAGCAACGAAGGCTGGAATTATCAAGGAGTATCAGACGGAGGACGGGGACACGGGATCGCCCGAGGTCCAGGTGGCCCTGTTGACTCACAACATCAACGCTCTGCAGGAGCACTTCAGCGCGCACAAGCAGGATCACCATTCCAGGCGTGGGTTGATCCGGATGGTGAATCAGCGGCGGAAGCTCCTCGACTACCTCAAGCGCAAGAACGCGAGCCGCTATGCAGAGCTGATCGGCCGGCTGGGTCTGCGCCGCTGACGAGGTCGGCGGTTTGGCGCTGCCGAGGGCGTCCGGCTCATGACGAATCGAGCCGGAGCGCCGAAGAAAAGAAATGGAGGAATACGATTTGAATCGAGTGACGAAACAATTTCAGTTTGGCGAGCAGAGCGTGACGCTGGAAACGGGCCGCGTCGCCAAGCAGGCCACCGGCGCGGTGCTGGTCACCATGGGCAACACCGTGGTGCTGTGCACGGCCGTCGGGGTCCGCCAGCCACGACCGGGACAGAGCTTCTTTCCGCTCACCGTCAACTATCAGGAGAAGACCTACGCCGCCGGTAAGATCCCCGGCGGTTTCTTTCGCCGGGAAGGACGTCCGTCCGAGAAGGAGACCCTGACCTCGCGCCTCATCGACCGGCCGCTGCGGCCGCTGTTTCCCAAGGGATTCATGAACGAGGTGCAGGTGGTGTGCACGGTGATGTCGGCGGATAAGAACGAGGATCCGGACATCGCCTCCCTGCTCGGTGCGTCCGCCGCTCTGGCGGTGTCGGGCATCCCGTGGGGCGGGCCCATCGCGGCTGCCCGCGTCGGCTATAAGGACGGAACCTATCTGCTGAACCCCAGCTACTCGAGCCTGCTGGAGTCGGACCTCTCCATGGTGGTGGCGGGTACCGACGAGGCCGTGCTGATGGTGGAGTCGGAAGCCAGGGAGCTCACCGAGGACGAGATGCTCGGCGCGGTGCTGTTCGCCCACCAGGAGATGCAGGTTGCCATCAGCGCCATCAAAGAGCTGACTGCCGAGGCCGGTAAGCCCCGTTGGGAGTGGCAACGGTCGGAGCTGGATGAGTCCCTGAAATCGGCGGTGGAAGCCGCAGTGAAGGCTCCGCTCGGTGAGGCCTACCGCATCACCGACAAGATGGCGCGCCAGGATCGCGTGAGCGAGCTGCGCGCCGGTGTGGTCGCCCAGCTCGCCGGAGGCGAGGCTCCCCGGTACGACGTGGAGGCCGTGGCCGACATGTTCGGCAAGGTGGAAAAGGAGATCGTCCGCCAGCGGGTGCTGAACGGCGAGCCGCGGATCGACGGGCGCGATCTGCGCACCGTGCGGCCCATTGACATCGAGGTCCCGTTCCTGCCCAAGACCCACGGCAGTGCCCTGTTCACCCGGGGCGAGACCCAGGCGATCGTTGTCGCGACCCTGGGCACCCTGCGGGATGCGGCGCTGATCGACGCCTTGGAAGGCTCCTATAAGGACAACTTCCTGCTGCACTACAACTTTCCGCCGTTCAGCGTTGGCGAGGCCGCTTTCATGACCGGGCCCAAGCGCCGGGAGATCGGCCACGGCCGCCTGGCGCGCCGCGGCGTTCAAGCGATGCTGCCAGCGGTGGACGACTTCCCGTACACGATTCGCGTGGTCTCCGAGATCACCGAGTCGAACGGCTCGAGTTCCATGGCGAGCGTCTGCGGCACGTCGCTGGCGCTGATGGATGCCGGGGTCCCAATGAAGGCAGCGGTGGCCGGCGTGGCCATGGGCTTGGTGAAGGAAGGCAACCGCTACGCGGTGCTCACCGACATCCTCGGCGACGAGGACCATCTCGGTGACATGGACTTCAAGGTGGCGGGCACGGCGAAGGGTGTCACTGCTCTGCAGATGGACATCAAGATCGCCGGCATCACCGAGGAGATCATGGAAGTGGCCCTGAACCAGGCCCTGGAAGCGCGTCAGCACATCCTCGGCGAGATGGCGAAGGTCCTCGAAAAGTCCCGGGACACCATTTCCGAGAACGCCCCGTCCATGAAGGTGATCATGGTGCCTCAGGACAAGATCCGCGACGTTATCGGCAAAGGTGGAGCCACCATCCGCTCCATCGTCGAGGAGACCGGCGCGGACATCGACATCCAGGACGACGGCAGCGTCAGGATCTATGCCGACAGCGCGGAATCCATGGAGGCCGCGGTGGCGCGAGTCCAGGAGATCACCGCGGAGGCCGAGGTGGGCAGGATCTACCACGGTCGCGTGGAGCGCATCGTCGACTTCGGCGCCTTCATCAACATCCTGCCCGGCAAGGACGGCCTGCTGCACATCTCGCAGATCGCCAACGAGCGGGTGGAGCAGGTGAGTGATTACCTGAAAGAAGGCGAGATGGTGGACGTGGTGGTCCTCGACGTGGACCAGCGCGGCCGGATCAAGCTGTCCATGAAGGAGGTCCCCAACTACGCGCAAAGCGCGTAGTTGGAGGCCGTTAAAGCGATCTCCGGAGTCGATCCGGAGATCGCTGCGCCGCCGCCGCTGGCGGCTCCTACATCTGCGCCGCCGCTGGCGGCTTCTACATCTGCGCCGCCGCTGGCGGCTTCTACATCTGCGCCGCCGCTGGCGGCTTCTACATCTGCGCCGCCGCTGGCGGCTTCTACATCTGCGCCGCCGCTGGCGGCTCCAAGGGCGTGCGCTCCAGCGCTCTCCTGAGCGCCCAGTAGAAGACTTCGGTATCCTCCTCCGCCATCGGCTCCGTGCCCATCGGCTCCGTGCCCATCGGCTCCGTGCCCATCGGCTCCGTGCCCATCGGCTCCGGGCCGGTATCCTCCGAATCCAGGTGCAAATCCTGCTCGTCCATGACGCCGCGTCCTTCTTGTGATGAGCTGCGTGCTGATCGTAGTGCTCGGCCGGGAGGATGCTGTGATCAGCGCCACGTTTGCGACATCCTGTGCGCGGTGGCTGCGCTGCGCCGCCGCCGCCGGCGGACGCTCCCGCGGCCGTGTCCTGGCCTCGTTTTTGCCTCGTGCTCCGACCATCTGTCCGGCTGCCCGGAGCGACTTTCGCCCTCGGCGGACGAATCCGGTTTCACGGTCCAGACAGGGCGTAGCCCACTTCATGGAGGACTCGGTCGATGTGCGGAATCGCAGGGTTCGTCGATCCCGGCGGCGTGTACGAACCAGAGGATTGGGGCCGGGTGGTATCCGCCATGGCCGCACCCATGCGCCACCGCGGCCCGGACGACGCCGGAACCTGGTACGACCGGCAGCGGGAGTCGCACTGGCCCACCGGCGCCGTGCCGTCGTCGATCCCTCTCCCTCAGGCCATCAGCCCATGGTGTCCTCCAGCGGCGGGCTGGTGCTGACCTACAACGGGGAAATCTACAATCATCGGGAGCTGCGATAGGAGCTTGCGGCCGAAGGACGAACGTTCAGAGGGCGGTCCGATACCGAGGTGCTGGTCGAGGCCTGTGCGGGCTGGGGCGTCGAAGCGACCCTCAGAAAGCTGATCGGCATGTTTGCGTTCGCGGTGTGGAACCGGGAGGACCGGACGTTGACCCTGGCCCGCGACCGGGTGGGTATCAAGCCGCTGTTCTGGGGCCGCTTCGACAGGCTGTTCGTATTCGCCTCCGAGATCAAAGGTCTGCGCGCACACCTTGGATGGCAACCGCAGATCGACCCGCAGAGCCTTGCTGCCTACATGCGTTGGGGGCACGTGCCGGTTTCCTACAGCATCTATCGTGGCGTTCAGAAGCTCGTCCCGGAGGAGTACCGGTGTGTCGCCCGGCGACGAGCCGGCTCTGTCGAGCTGCTGGGACCCGGCCGAAGCGGTCGCCGCGGCGCAGGCCGAGCCGCTCGACGTTCCGCCGGCTGCTGTATCGTCACGTACCGCCGCGCTGGTGGATCGCCCGAAGAAGGGCTTCTCGAGCCCCCTCCCCGGCTGGCTTCGCGGGCCGCTGCGGGGTTGGCTCGAGGAGTTGCTGGACGAACGCCGGCTGGCGGAGGAAGGCTTGTTCGACGCGGCGGCCGTTCGGGCCTGCTGGCAGCAGCATCTGTCCGGAACCGGCGATTACTGGCAACTTCTCTGGAGCATCCTCATGTTCCGCCAATGGCTCGGCCACTGGCAGTCATACGGCAGCGACGACCGGACGCTTGCCCGCACGCCGCGCCCAACCGTCGCTTCCCGAGGCCCGTGGCCACGCCCCCTGGGCCGCTGCCGGCCCCGCGCAAGGCGCAGGTCCGGCGCGATCACACCGGCTGAGGCGGCTGAGGCCGCCGGTCGAGCATGGCCAAAGTTGCCGGCGCCGCGAAGGTCAGGGCACGCGTATCCTGATCTCGTTGGAATAGGCGCTTTCGTTGCCCTGGGCATCCACCGCGGTCACGCTGACGAAGTAGGAGCCGCTGGGCAGGGACTTGGGCTGATACCGTGTCCAATCGGCACTGGTGATTTTCGCGCGGTGCGCATAGTGGCGGGACTTGCGGCCGAAGTACACCCAGTACCCGGACAGGTCGTGGAGTCTCGAGCCGTCTACATTGTGGGTCGGCGCCCGCCAGCGGATCACCGGCACCCTTTCGACGCGCACCCTGACGGATGCGTAGGCTGTCTGATTGCCGCGGTGGCAGGTCAGCGAGTAGCTCCTGGAAGACCGCAGCGCGCCCGTGGAGACGTGGCCCGTGAGCTGCTTGTCGCCGCTCCAGCCGCCGCCGGCCCTGCACCACCGCGCCCACTCAGTGCTCCAGCTGAGCGAAGCGGAGTGACCGGCTCGCACCGACGCGGGTTGGGCCCTCAGTTTCACCGACACGGTGCGGGTCGACACCGTGACGCCGTCGGTTACCTTGTTTTTCCCGTCCGAGCAGGTGATGCCGTACCAGGACTTCGCCGCGACCCGACCGGTGCTGCGGCTGCCGTGAAGGGCGCGGCTGCCGCGCCACGAGCCGATAGCCCAGCACGACTTGGCGCCTTTCGAGGTCCACTTGAGGGTCGATGAGCCGTGGACATCGATTACCAGAGGTGTGGCGGAGATGTGGATCGACAGGGCTTCCGCGATCGGGCTCGCAAAAGCGCCAGAGAGCAGGCAGAACAGGCACGCACGAGTGCGTCGCTGGCCGGCGGCCAGCAATAGGTGTTGAATCACAAGAGCTCCTCGACTTCCGTGTCAGGACTTAACCGTTAACCAGAGCTCCCCCTTGATGAGCTCACTAGGTCGAGCTCACCGTCTCTCGTGACTCTATTGAATCGTGTTCCGCAAGCTCTCCAGCCCCTCCTCCCCGGTTGCGGAGGGGCAGGCTCACAAAACGGCGACAAATCTACAGGCAGGACTCCTGCGTGTAAACCCTTGCGGGTTTCGCGCCTGTTTCGAGTTGTTGTAGACCTGGAAACAACAAGTAGACAAACGCAGTATGTGTAGTCGCATCGAAGGCTGAGAGCTGTCGGCGACGATCGACGGATGCTGACGTGACAACTCTGCCGTTGCCGGCGGCGCGTTGCGCTCGATGCGCCGCCCAAGGCAGGCCGGCAGCCGCTCGGCATGGCTCTTGCGCCTCGGGCATGGCTCTTGCACTGGGGTGGGACAGTGGCGCTTCGACGCGGAGATGCGAAATCATGGCAGACAAAGAGGAAGGCGGCGTCCAGCTTCAGGTCGCGAATGCCCGTCCGGCGGACGCTGGCCGCGGCATCGCCCGTATGGATCAGCGGGTGATGACGGAGATCGGCGTCCGCGAGGGCGACCCGGTCGAGATCATCGCTCACCGGCACACCACGGCCATCGCGGTGCGGCCCGCACCGGAGGACGAAGGCCTTCGGCTGATCCGACTCGATGGGCTGCAGCGGGCGAATGCGGGAGTCGGTAGCGGCGATCACGCGGAAGTGCGACGGGCGGACGCCAAGCCGGCCGTACGGGTGGTCATGGCGCCGGCGCAGAAGAACGTGCGTCTGCACGGGCCGGGCGAGGCGCTGCGCCGGACGTTTCACCGGCGGCCCCTGCTGGCCGGGGACGTGGTTTCCACCTCGATCTACCAGCGCGGCGCCGATCCTCGGGTGCCTGACGACGTGCGCGAGATGCTGAACCTGCCGGCGTACGGGCTGCAGGAGATTCGCCTGGTGGTGGTTCAAACGGTGCCGAAGGGGGTCGTGCAGGTGACCGCCGAGACCGAGGTGGAGCTGCGGCCTCAGTTCGAAGAGCCGAAGGAGGCCCGGCGCGCCGACGTGACCTACGATGACATCGGCGGTCTCGGTGGCACCATCGACCATATCCGCGAAATGATCGAGCTGCCGCTCCGGCACCCGGAGCTGTTCCAGCGGCTCGGCATCGATCCGCCGAAAGGCGTGCTGCTGCACGGCCCGCCGGGCACCGGCAAGACCTTGCTCGCTCGGGCGGTCGCCAACGAGGCAGAAGCCTCGTTCCACCACATCGCCGGCCCGGAGATCATGGGCAGCCAGTTCGGCGAGTCAGAGCAGCGCCTGCGCGACGTTTTTCAGCAGGCGCAGACGGAGGCACCGTCGATCGTATTCATCGACGAGCTGGACTCCATCGCGCCCAAGCGCGACCAGGTGGCGAGCGAAGTGGAGCGCCGCATCGTCGCTCAGCTCCTCACCCTGATGGACGGGCTCGAGCCCCGCCAGAACCTGATGGTGATCGGTGCCACCAACCGGGTCGACGCCATCGACGAGGCGCTGCGCCGACCCGGCCGCTTCGACCGGGAGATCGTCATCGGCGTGCCGGACCAGGAGGGCCGGCGCGAGGTCCTGGGCATTCATACCCGCGGCATGCCGCTGGCAGACGACGTGGACCTCGACGAGTTCTCGCGGATCACCTACGGCTTCGTCGGCGCGGACCTGTCGGCCCTCACCCGCGAGGCGGCCATGGACGCCGTGCGGCGGATCCTCCCCGACATAAACCTCCGCGACGGCATCCCGGCGGAGGTGCTGGAGGCCCTTCAGGTGACCGACGGGGATTTCCACAGCGCCCTGCGGCGGGTGCAACCATCGGCTTTGCGCGAGATCATGATCCAGGTGCCGAACATCACCTGGCAGGACATCGGCGGCCTGGAGGACGCCCAGCGGCGCATGCGCGAGGGCATCGAGCTGCCGTTGAAGAATCCGGAGGCGTTCAAGCGGGTAGGCATCCGGCCAGCCAAGGGTTTTCTGCTGTTCGGGCCGCCAGGCACCGGTAAGACCCTGCTCGCCAAGGCAGCGGCCCGGGAGGCGGAGGCGAACTTCGTCTCGACCAAATCCTCGGACCTGCTGTCGAAATGGTACGGCGAGTCCGAGCAGCAGGTGGCGCGGCTGTTCCAGCGCGCGCGCCAGGTGGCGCCTACCGTCATCTTCATCGACGAGATCGACTCCCTGGTCCCTCAGCGGGGCGGCGGCCTCGGCGAGCCAGCGGTGACGGAGCGGGTGGTGAACACCATACTCTCCGAGATGGACGGCCTCGAAGAGCTGCAGGGCGTGGTGGTCATCGGCGCCACCAACCGGCCGAATCTGGTGGATCCGGCGCTACTGCGCCCGGGGCGGTTCGACGAGCTCATCTACGTCGGCGTGCCGAGCCGCGAAGGCCGCCGGCACATTCTGAACATCCAGACCCGCAACATGCCGCTGGCCGACGATGTGGACCTGGACGCTCTCGCCGAGCGCACGGAGCGCTACACGGGCGCCGATCTCGGCGACCTGGTGCGCCGGGCCGGGCTCATCTCTCTCAGGCAGTCGCTGGACAGCGACCGTGTAGATGCTGGCCATTTCGAGGCGGCCCTGAAGGAGAGTCGGGCGTCGGTCACGCCGGAAATGGAGACGGAATACCAGGAGATGCTGAGCACCCTGAAGCAGGAACGGCCGCGGCGCCAGCGGATCGGCTTTCTTCGCGAGGAATGAGCGGATGCGCAGCAGCATGGTTCTGGTGATCGCGGCCCTCGGCGCCGCGTGGGCGGCTCTGCCCGCGCACGCCCGGGAGGGTACGGAGGGCCTCGAGCAGGACATCAGGACGAGGACCCTCGACCGCGCCGCTAAGCGCGCCGATGCGATGATCCGGGATCCGGCACTGCACGACATCGCCGGGGCTCACAGCAAGGCCATGTACCGGCAGCAGACCTTGGCCCACGTGCTGAAAGACCACAACGGCCCCGAGCGGCGGGTCGCCTGCGGGGACCGCTCGCTGTTCGGCCTGGTGTCGGAAAATGTCGGCTACCTCGAGCACTGGCCGCCCAAGACCGACCTGGCGCGGCAGTTCGTCGAGGCCTGGATGAACAGCCCGCCGCACCGGCGCAACATTCTCGCGGCCTATCAGGCGCTGGAGGTGGGCTGTCACGGCGACGACGCGATCATGTACTGCACCCAGATCTTCGCCCGGTCCGTCCACTACCTCGCCAACGCCGTGCCGGCGCGGATCGCGCCTGGAGACCGCTTCACCCTTCGCCTCACCGGCGGGCAGCATGCGGCCACGGAGGGCTGGCGGGTCAGTCTGGCGAAAGTCTCCGGCGACGCCGAGCCGAATCCGGTGCCGCTGGACGACGATTCGGTGTCGCTCACTGCGCCGCAGGCGGCAGGCGCCTACCGGTTGAACCTGTGGATTCCCGAGGCGGGCGAATCGCGGCGGTTCGTGGTGATTGGCGGCCCGTACCTGCGGGTTGGCTCGGGCGAGCAGCAGAGCGGGCCGTGCTCGGCCGGGTCGTGAGCTCGACGGCCTGATCGAGCCGCAGCCGCGCTGACGCCTCCGATCAGCCGCTTTCCCGGTGGGCTACCAGATCGTCCACCACCGCGGGATCGGCAAGGGTGGTGGTGTCGCCGAGGTTGTCCAGCTCGTCGGCAGCGATCTTGCGCAGGATGCGGCGCATGATCTTGCCGGAGCGGGTCTTCGGCAGCCCGGGCGCGAACTGAATGACGTCGGGCTTCGCGATGGCGCCGATCTCCCCGCGCACCAGCTGGGTGAGCTCCTCCCGGAGCTTCGCCGGGTCCGCGTTGCTGCCGGTCATGAGGGTGACGTAGGCATAGATGCCTTCGCCCTTCAGCTTGTGGGGAAATCCCACCACCGCCGCTTCCGCCACTTGGTCGTGGAGAACCAGCGCGCTCTCCACCTCGGCGGTGCCGATGCGGTGGCCGGACACGTTCAGCACGTCGTCCACCCGCCCGGTGATCCAGTAGTAGCCGTCGGCATCCCGCCGGGCGCCGTCACCGGTGAAGTAGTAGCCGGGATAGGCGGAGTAGTAGGTGTCCACCACACGCTGATGGTCACCGTAGACCGTGCGGATCTGGCCCGGCCAGGTGTGGGTGATCACCAGGTCACCGCGGGCTTCGGTGTCCTCGATCAATCTGCCGTGCTCGTCCACCAGGCCCGGCTGCACGCCGAAGAACGGCAAGGTGGCGGAGCCGGGCTTGAGATCGGTGGCGCCCGGTAGTGGCGCGATCATGATGCCGCCGGTCTCGGTCTGCCACCAGGTGTCGACCACGGGGCAGCGGCCGTCGCCCACCACCCGGTGATACCACTCCCACGCCTCGGGGTTGATGGGCTCGCCCACGGTACCGAGCAGATGCAGCGATTGGCGTGACGTGCGGGTGACGAAGTCGTCGCCCTGGGCCATGAGCGACCGGATGGCCGTCGGGGCGGTGTAGAAGACGTTGACCTGGTGCTTGTCCACCACCTGCCAGCAGCGCGACGCGTCCGGCCAGGTGGGCACGCCCTCGAACATCAGGGTAATGGCGCCGTTGGCGAGCGGCCCGTAGACGATATAGGAATGCCCGGTGATCCAGCCCACATCCGCCGTGCACCAGTAGATGTCGCCGTCGTGGTAGTCGAACACGTACTTGTGGGTCATCGCCGCCTGCAGCAGGTAACCGGCCGTGCCGTGCTGCACGCCCTTGGGTTTACCGGTGGAGCCGGAGGTGTAGAGGATGAACGACGGATCCTCGGCGTCCATGGATTCCGGCTCGCACTCGGCCGGCTGGCCGGTGGTGAGATCGTGGTACCAGACGTCGCGCTCTTCCTTCCACGTCACCGGATCGCCGGTGCGGCGCACGGTAATCACCGTGTGCACGCCGGGGCAGCTATCGAGGGCGGCTTCGGTGTTCTCCTTCAGCGGCACCTTACGGCCGCCGCGTACCCCTTCGTCGGCGGTGATCACACAGCGGCAGTCGGAGTCGAGAATACGGTCCCGAAGCGAATGCGGGGAAAACCCTCCGAACACCACGGAATGGACGGCGCCGATACGCGCGCAGGCGAGCATGGCGTAGGCGGCTTCCGGGATCATCGGCATGTAGATGCACACCCGGTCACCCTTCAACACGCCGCGGGACTTGAGGCCATTGGCGAGCCGGCAGACCTCGTCGTGGAGCGTCTGATACGAGATGTTCCGGTGGTCGGCCGGGTCGTCGCCCTCCCAGATAATGGCCGTCTGATCCGCGCGCTCGGGCAGGTGCCGGTCGATGCAGTTGTAGCTGATGTTCAGCCGGCCGCCGTCGAACCAGCTCACCCGCCCGGCAGGCATGTTCTGGGTGAACACCGTGTCCCACTTCTTTTCCCAGCTGAGAAAGATGTCGGCCTGCTCGGCCCAGAAGCCCTCCGGGTCCTCCACCGACCGCCGATACATGGCCTGGTACTGCTCGGCATTGATGAAGCAGCGCTCCTGCATGCTCTCGGCAACGGGATGGACGTGGGTATCGGACATGCTGCTACCTCCTGTTGGACCCGCTCCCGTCGATGCCCTGCCGGTGCAGGCTGTCGATCAGAAACCGGGTAGACGCGTCCTGCCCGGCGGCCACCTTGCCGCCGAGCTGCTCGTGGATGGGCAGGGCCAGGCGTTTACCGACTTCGACCCCCCACTGGTCGAACGAGTTTATGTTCCAGACAACGCCCTGGCAAAACACCTTGTGCTCGTACAGAGCCAACAGGGCACCCAACGTGTACGGGGTGAGGCGGTCCAGCACGATGGTGGTGGTGGCCTTGTTGCCTGCCACCCGGCGGTGAGGATCGTCCGAGGCCTGACCGATCATCATGGCCTGGCTCTGGGCCAGGCCGTTTGCCAGCAGCCAGCGGTGATGGCCGGCCAGGCCGTGGTGCTCCGTGGCCGTGAGCACGAAGTCGGCGGTGAACGCCCGGGTGCCTTGGTGCAGAAGCTGATGGAACGAATGCTGCCCGACGGTTTCCTCGCCGCCCCAGACGATGGCCATGGTGTGGACGCCGACGGGTGTGCCGTCATGGTGGACGCTCTTGCCGTTGCTCTCCATCTCGAGCTGCTGCAGGTAGTCGGGCAGACGGCGGAGGCGCCGGTCGTAGGGCAGCACGGCCAGACTCGCCGCGCCGAGGAAATCGTAGTTCCAGATCCCGGCCAACGCCATGAGGGCCGGGCCGTTGCGCGCAAGCGGAGCGCCGCGGAAATGCAGGTCCATGTCCCGTGCCCCTTCCAGCAGCGCACGGAAGCCTGCCGGTCCCACAGTGAGCGCCACCGGCAGACCCACGGCCGACCACAGGGAGTAGCGGCCGCCCACCCAGTCCCACATGGGGTAGACGGCGTCGGCCGGGATGCCGAAGCCGGCAGCCGCCTCGACGTTGGCGGTCACCGCCACGAAATGCCTCTCGAGAGCACGCGGGTCGGCGGTGCGCTCCAGGAACCAGCTTCGCGCGGACTCGGCGTTCACCTGCGTCTCCAGCGTCGAGAATGACTTCGAGACCACCACGAACAGAGTGGTCGCCGGGTCCAGCCCGCGCAGCGCGCCGGCCAGGGCGTCGCCGTCCACGTTGGTCACGAAATGACAGCGCAGCGGCGCGGCCGGTGCGGCCAGCGCCTGGACCGCCAGCTCCGGACCGAGATGAGAGCCACCGATGCCGATGTGTACCAGATCGGTGAAAGCCCTGCCGGTGAAGCCGCGGGCCTGGCCGCCGATGACGGCTGCGGCGAAGCGCTCCACGCGGGTCCGGGTTTCCCGCACTTCGCCTTCGATCGCCGCCGGCGCTTCTCCGGGTGCGGCGCGCAGCGCCGTGTGCAGCGCGGGCCGGCCCTCCGTGCTGTTGACGTGCTCGCCCCGGAACAGGCGCTCGATCTGATGCGGTAGTGTCTGCTGCTCTGCCAGTGACACGAGCGCCTGCAATGCCCGCCGGTCCAGGCGCTGCTTCCCCAGATCGAGCTGCATGCCCGGCAACGCGAGGCGGAGCGCGGCGTTGCGCTGCTCGTCGTTCAGCAGATCACCGACATCAGCGCGGCCAATCTGTGCAGCCAACCGCGTCAGCTCCTGCCACGCCGGTTGCTGCTCCGGGTTCGTCATGAGAACAAGCCTCCTCTACGTCTACAGAAGCGTCGCGTGGGGGTTGAAGTACTGCCGCAGCCCTTCCATGTTGCCGATGCGGGCCAGCAGGGCGGCAAAGTGATCGTCGTTGTGGGCGAAGTCGATCTCGGCCGCGTTCACGACCAGCAGCGGTGCGGCATCGTAGTAGTGAAAGAACTCCGTGTAGGCGCGGCTCAGGCTCTCGAGGTAGGCGCTGTCGATGGAGCGCTCGTAGTCGATGCCGCGCCGGCGGATCCGCCCTTGCAGCACCCCGGCCGGCGCCTGCAGATAGATGACCAGATCCGGCCGCGGCGGATCCAGGTCCAGGTGCTCGTAGATCTGCCGGTACAGCGTGTACTCATGCTCGTCGAGGGTCAGGCGGGCGAACAGATCGTCCTTCTCGAGCAGGAAATCGGCTACCAGGGTGGGGCCCAGCAGGTCCTGCTGGCGGGTCTCGGTCATCTGCCGCGCGCGGTTCAGCAGGAAGTAGAGCTGGGTCGGCAGCGCGTGGCGCCGGCCGTCCCGATAGAAGCGGTCGAGGAAGGGGTTATCGGCGGCGGGCTCCAGCAGCAGCGGGTATCGGTAGTGGTCCGCCAATCGCCGGGCGAGGGTGGTCTTGCCCACCCCGATGGGGCCTTCCACCGCGACGAACCGCGGCAGCCCCGGGCGCTCGGCCGCGGCGCCTGATCCGTTCTGCTGGGGCAGAGTGTTCATGACTTCCCGCACCTCGGATTCGCCATCAATCATGTACCGGGGCGAGGCAGCGCTTCAACCGGTGGTGCAAGAGGCCGGCAGGCACGGGCAGGTCAGCGTCGGCGCTTGCGGCGCCGACGGCCCCGGCGGACGGAACTGTCGTCGCCGGCGGGGCGTGCCCGCAGCTCGTCCACCATGGCTTCTTGGCCCGCCGGGTCCTGTTCCTGGTAGCGGGTCCACCAGTCCGCGGCTTCGCCGACGTCTTCTCCGGCCTGAGCTCGGAGCACCAGAAAGTCGTAGGCGGCGCGGAAGCGTTCGTGACCGTGCAGCACGGCCACCGACCGCGGCCGCCGGCCTTCCAGACGGTGCTGCAGCCCCCACACGTCACGGATGAACTGCGAGAAGCGGCGGGGAACGGCGATGATGGACTGCTGCTCGCCGAGGGTCATGCCCGCTGCCATGGCGCGCGCCTCGGCGGGCTTGTGGCTCTCCATGAGCTCGGCCGAGCGCGCCTGAAAGTCGCGCCACATCAGCACCCCGAACAGGAACCCCGGGGTGACCGGCTTGTCCTCGGTGATGCGCAGGTCGGTGTTGCGCATCGCCAGCCGAACGAGCGGGTCGTTCGGCGGCGCGCACGGAAACAGCGCCGCGCGCAGCCGGGTGGGTGACAGGTGTTCCCAGGCGTCGAGCGATTTCCCCGAGACGAACAGCTTGCACACCTCGTCGAACAGCCGTGCCGGCGGGATCTCCCGCAGCAGGTCCGCCATTGCAGGAATCGCCCGCTCGATGACCGGGTCCAGGCTGAAGCCGAGCTTGGCTTTGAAGCGCACCGCTCGCAGGAAGCGCACGGGATCCTCACGCAACCGCACGTGCGCGTCGCCGATGAGCTTCAGGCGCCGGTGCTCCATGTCGTCGAGGCCGCCGACGAAGTCGATGATCTCCTCCGACTCCGGGTCGTAGTACAGGGCATTGATGGTGAAGTCGCGGCGGAACGCATCCTCGTCCAGGGTACCCCAGACGTTGTCGCGCAGGATCAGCCCCGAATCGGCGTGATGGCGCTCGTCTTCACTCTCGTCGTCGAGCTGGCCCTTGCGGAAGGTGGAAACCTCGATGATGTGGCGGCCGTAGCGCACGTGGGCGATGCGGAAGCGCCTGCCCACCAGCCGGCAGCGGCGGAACTCGCGGCGCACCTGCTCCGGCGTGGCGTTGGTGGCCACGTCGAAGTCCTTGGGCGTCAGGCCGAGCAGCAGGTCGCGAACGCACCCTCCCACCAGGTACGCCTCGAAGCCCGCGTGCACCAGCTGCTCGACCACGTCGACGGCGTTGGCGTCCACGTGGGCGCGCACCAAGCCGTGCTCGGCGGCGCTGAGACGCTCTGGGCCCGCGGCGGTCACGTCTGGTCCCGCCTGGGTCCGCGCTGCCGGGTGCGTTTCCTCGGGATGCTGAGACGCTGCCGGCGCTCCCACAGGCTCTTGCGGCTGATGCCGAGCTTCTCCGCCAGCTCTGTCTCAGTGAGCGTGTCCTGATGAGCCAGCACGAAGCTGACGAAATAGTCCTCCAGGGACGTCTGCTCGTGGGCTCGATGTGGCCCGTCGGGAATCCGCGGAGGTCTTACGTCGATGGCCAGCAGCTCCGCTGAGATGGTGTCGCCGTCGCACAGAATGGCGGCCCGCTCCACGGCGTTCTCCAGCTCGCGAACGTTCCCCGGCCAGGCATAGGCCTGCATGGCGTGTCGGGCGTCCTCGGCGAACGTAAGCGCTTGCTTGCCCAGCTTGTCCCGGGCCCGGGCGAGAATGAAGTCTGCGAGCTTCTGGACGTCGTTGCCCCGTTCCCTGAGCGGTGGGACTTCCAGGCCCACGACGTTCAGCCGGTAGAACAGGTCCGTGCGGAACAGTCCGCTGCTGATGAGCTTGTCGAGATCGCGATGGGTGGCGGTGATCAACCGGACGTCCACCGGGAGCGTCTCGGTCGAGCCCAGACGCCGCAGCTCACCGCCCTGCAGAACCCGCAGCAGGCGGGCCTGGGCTTCCATCCCCAGCTCGGCGACTTCGTCGAGGAACAAGGTGCCGCCGTTGGCGGCTTCCATGAGGCCGCTGCGGGCGGCGTCCGGGTGGGTCTCCGAGGGGCTGTATCCGAACAGCTCCGTCTCCAGGATGCGCGGCGGCACCGTGGCGCAGTTGAGCGAGATCATGGGCGCCCGGGCACGGCGGCTGCAGGCGTGGAGCGCGCTGGCCACCAGCTCCTTACCGGTGCCGGACTCTCCGCGGATCATGACCGTGGAGTCGGTAGGCCCTACCTTGGCGATCCGCGCATAGAGGTCCTGCATGGCCGGGCTGTCCCCCACCATGGGGAAGTCGCGGCCGGCGCCACCCGGCCCGCGCGCATCGCGCCGCTCGGCCAGGCAGCGCTCCACCGCGGCCGCCAGCTCGTCGGGCTCGAAGGGCGCCAGCAGATAGTCCGAAGCCCCGCGCTTCATGGCGCTCACTGCCTGGCGCACGTCGCCGCCATGGCCGACCAGCACCACCGGCACGTGACGGCACAGCGCCAGCACGTCCAGGTCTCCGGACACGCAGCGATCGGCGCTGGCGACGATGCACGGGCAGGACGCGAGGTCGAGCGAAGCGATGGCGAGCTCCCCGGTGGCGGTGAGCTCGGGTTCAGCGACGGTGAAACCGTTGCTCTCCAGGATGCCGCGCAGACGCGCCCGGGCGGGCGCGTCAGGCTCGACGATGAGTACCTGAGTCATGGCTACCGATAGTAACAAAGGCGTCATGCCGACTCACGATTCGCTGCAGCGCCGAGGGTGCTCCTCATGACGGTTCGCCGAGCCGCACGTCCCGCCGGCCGATGCCCTCGAGAGAGAAACGCGGAACCGCTTCCGCGAGCAGCGCGGCGGGATGTCGCCGCGGCGCATCCGGGCCTGGATCGACACCCAGCAGACGCAGCACCTGCGCCAGGTTGGCGGCAGCGGCCGCGGCATCCAGGGGCGGGGCGTGATTCTGCTTGGAGAGTTTCTGGCCCTGCCGGTTCAGCAGTAGAGGCACGTGGGCGTACGCCGGGACGGTGCTGCCGAGACGTTGCATGAGAAAAATCTGGCGTGGCGTAGTGGCCAGCAGGTCGCGCCCGCGTATCACCCGGGTGACATCCGGTGCGCCGTCATCCACGGCGGTGGCGAGCTGATAAGCGACGATGCCGTCGCGACGCCGCACCACGAAGTCGCCGCCGGCTTCCGCCAGTGCCAGCCGCTGCCGACCCTGCACCAGATCGTCGAACGCCACCACGACTTCGTCCACGGCGATCCGCAGGGCGCTGTCCGGGATGGGCGTGCGCTGGCGGCGGCAGGTGCCCGGATAGCGTCGAGCGCCGCGCAAGCTGTTGCGCGAGCATCGGCAGTAGAACAGCAGATCGCGGGCAGCGAGCGCGTCCAGCGCCGCGGCGTACCGCTCCGCCCGCGCGCTCTGGCGCGTCACCGGGCCGTCCCAGCAGAGGGCGTGCCGGTCCAGCGCCTGCAGGATCAGGTCCTCCGCGCCGGGCACGGTGCGCGGCCGGTCGAGGTCGTCGAACCGCAACCGCCATGGAACGCCCTGCCGGCGAGCGTCCAGATAGCTCGCCGTCGCCGCCACCAGCGAGCCCAGGTGCAAAGGCCCGGTCGGGGACGGCGCGAACCGTCCCCCTCCCTCACCACCGTGGGTGGCCGGATCAGCCGTGGAGCTGTCGCTCCTTGATCTCGTCGAGGGACTTGCAGTCCACGCACTGGGTGGCCGTGGGGCGCGCCTCGAGCCTGCGCAGCCCGATCTCCACGCCGCACGTGTCGCAGTAGCCGTAGTCGTGCTCGTCCAGGCGGTCGATGGTCTGGTCGATTTTCTTGATGAGCTTGCGCTCGCGGTCCCGGGTTCGGAGCTCGATGCTGAACTCCTCTTCCTGAGTGGCGCGGTCGGCGGGGTCCGGGAAATTGGCCGCTTCGTCACGCATGTGGTGAACCGTACGATCCACTTCTTCCATGAGCTCCTGGCGCCACTTGAGGAGGATCGAGCGAAAGTGCGCGAGCTGCGCGTCGCTCATGTAGTCCTCGTTCTTGGCGGGCTCGTAGGGTGTAAAGTTCCTGAACGGGGAATCAGCCGCGGCGCCAGCGGGTCTCGACGGCGTAGCGGCGGCAGCTTCTGGCCTGTTTTTCATAGTTTGTTGCGCGGAATCTCTCGACTTCTTGGCTGGGGACTTCTTCCGATCGGCGGTTCTGGCGGTCTGGTCCTTCGGCCGCGCCGCGCTCGTGGGCGCGGCTTTCGCGGTCGAGCTGGCAGCCGACGTGCCGGAACTGCCGGTCGCTTTGCTGTTCTTTGCCGCCGTCTTTGCGGCGGGCTTGCTCGCTGGGGACGTCTTCTTCGCCGGTGACTTCCGGACCGGCGTCTTTCCGGCGGGCTTCTTGGCCGTGGTCTTACCAGCGACGGACTTTTTCGCTGCGGCTTTGCGGGCGGCCGTCTTGCCAGCGGCGCCCTTCGCGCCCTTGCCCGCGGAAGCTTTCTTCGCCGCTGCAGTGGACTTTCCCGCTTTGGGAGCACTCTTCGCCGCGGGGGTGTTCTTCGCCCCCGCCTTCTGGCGTACCGTACCGCTGGCTGCCGATTTGCCGTTCGCGTCTTTCCTGCTGGCCTCCGCCCTGCGTCGAGGCCTCGTTTTCTCGGTAGGTGTTGCCGCCATGATCTGTCTCTGCTTTCTGACTGACTTGCCGTCGCGCCCGAGAACTCCTGACGCCGGGGATTCGAAGGGCGCGTAAACTACCAGAACCCTTTGACATTGACCATATAATCCCCGCACGTTTTTCACCGGCTGTGGGCCCTGCATGCTGGCACGTCGACTTCGCCACATTTCGCCGTTCCGGGTCGTGGAACTGCTCGAGCGGGCCAAGGCCCTCGAGGCCGCGGGCGCGCGGGTCGTGCACCTGGAAGTGGGCGAGCCCGACTTCCCCACGGCTGCCCCCATCGTCGAGGCCGGCCATCGGGCGCTCGCCGCTGGTGCGACGAAATATACCCAGGCCCTCGGTATCCCCGCGCTCCGGCAGCGAATCGCCGACTACTATCGCGACAGCGCGGACGTCGCCGTCGCGCCCGAGCGGGTGGCGGTGACCGCCGGTGCCAGCGCGGGACTTCTGCTGCTGTCAGCATTATTGCTGGACCCCGACGACGAGCTTCTGCTCACCGACCCCGGATATCCCTGCAACGATGTCTTCGTGCGGCTGGTGAACGGCCGGCCCGTGCACGTTCCGGTGCTGCCGGAAGAAGGATTCCGGCTCGACCCGGACCGCGTGGAGGCGGCCTGGACTGGCGCCACCCGCGGCCTTCTGGTGGCGTCGCCGGCCAACCCGACCGGCGCGGTGCTGGACGCGGCCACCTTGGCGCGGCTGGCTGCCACGGCGCGCGAACGTGGCGGCTTCGTGATCCTCGACGAGATCTATCAGGGGCTCACCTACGAGAGCACGGCCGGTGCCGGCTCCGGCTATCGTACCGGGCTCGCCGTGGATGACGGCCTGTACGTGCTGAACAGCTTCTCGAAGTACTTCGGCATGACCGGCTGGCGGCTCGGCTGGATGGTGGTGCCCGAGGCAGCCGTGGAGGCGGTGGGCCGGCTCGCCCAGAACCTGTTCATCTCGCCGCCGAGCCTGTCCCAGCACGCAGCCCTGGCGGCGTTCGATGAGGACGCCATGGCCATTCACGAATCCCGGCGGATGGCGTTCGCGCGGCGTCTCAGCGTGCTCTGCCGGGGGCTCGAGGCGCTGGGGTTCACCATCCCGGTCCGTCCGGGAGGCGCCTTTTACGTCTACGCCGACGTCTCGCATACCGGATTGCCGGCGCTGGATTTCTGCTGGAAGCTGCTCGAGGAGCATCACGTGGCCGCCACGCCCGGCATCGACTTCGGCGTGCGCGACGCCGACAGGTACGTGCGGTTCGCCTTCACCACCGGCGAGGACGATATCGCTCTCGGGCTCGAGCGGCTGGCCCGGGCGCTGGTGGGCTGGGGCGCCCGATGAGGTTCGAACCGCCGCTTTCCAGAGGCCGGCTGCTGCGCCGCTACAAACGGTTTCTGGCGGACGTGGAGACCGAGGCCGGCATCCTCACCGTCCACTGCCCGAACACCGGTGCGATGACCGGCTGCTCCGAGCCCGGCCTCGAGGTGTGGTACTCCACGTCCCGCAACCGGCAGCGCAAATATCCTCACACGCTCGAGGTGGTGTGCACGCCGGAGGGCCGGGTCGGGGTGAACACCGGCCGTGCCAACGCCCTGGTGGCGGAGGCGTTGGCCAACGACCGGATCCCGGAGCTGACCGGGTACCGGTCGGTCCGCCGCGAGGTGCGCCTTCCGGTCGAGACGGAGGGTGGCCACCGGGCCCGGTTCGACTTCCTGCTGGAGGGGCAACGGCCCTGCTGGCTGGAGGTAAAGAGCCTGACCCTGTGCCACCCCGGTGGGCGGGGCGCGTTTCCCGACGCGGTCAGCGAGCGGGCGCTTCGCCACGTGGAGGTCCTCGCCGCGCGGCGCAGCCTGGGCGACCGGGCGGTGCTGCTGTTCTGCGTGCAGCACACGGGGATAGCTCACGCCACCCCGGCGGACGAGGTCCATCCCGCATACGGAGCAGCGCTGCGCGCAGCCTCGGCGTCCGGGGTCGAGGTGCTCGCCTATGGGTGCCGGATCGGCCGCTCCTGCATGGCCGTTACGGGCCCGGTGCCGGTGCGGCTCTGAACGCGTCGAGGGTGCGCCGGTAGTGGCCGAGCTGTCTGAGCCGCGCACCCGGCGTCTGCACGAGCTGCGCGGCGGCGAAGTTGCCGAACGCGGCAGCCTGCTCGGGTCCCATGCCCGCGCACCAGCCGTACAGGCAGGCGCCCGCGTACATGTCGCCGGCGCCGGTGGTGTCCACGGCCTTCACCGTATATCCGGGCACCAGGTGCTGCTCGTGGGCGGATACCGCCAGACTTCCCCGCTTGCCAAGGGTGACGTTCAGCGAGCGGCCCACGTCCTTGAGCTCCGTCACCGCGATGTCGAGCCGGTCCGTGCGTGCCCAGGACAGGGCCTCTTCCTCGTTGCAGAAAAGGTGGTCCACGCCGTTGCCGAGCAGGCGGGTGAGGTTGTCCCGAAAGAATTCCACCATGCTGGGGTCGGACAGGCTCACGGCCGTGAGCACAGCGGCGGCTTCGGCCTGTTCCCGGCAGGCCACCGCGGCGGCGAGGCTGCCGTCGGACGATGACAGATAGCCCTCCGTATAGAAGTAGCGGGAGCCGGCCAGGGCATCACCGTCGATGACTTCCGGACCGAGGTCCGTGGAGATGCCGAGGCAGGTGTTCATGGAGCGCTCTGCATCCGCCGTCACCAGCACCAGGCAGCGCCCGGACCGGCCCGCCGAGGCCGGCGCAGCGGCATTGCCGTTGGTGACGATCCCGGCCGTGCCCAGCTCGCGCAGAAAGTGGGCGCCGGTCTCGTCGTCGGCGAGGCGGCAGGAATAGAAAGCTCTGCCACCGAATCCCTGCACGGCAATCATCGAGTTGGCGGCGGAGCCTCCGCTCATACGCTCCGGCTCGTACTCCGCGAGGTTCGCCGCCAGCGCGTCGAGACGCGCCTCGTCCACCAGGGTCATGTGACCCTTGGCAATGCCGTGGCGGCGGAGGAAGCCGTCATCCACCCGGTATTCCATGTCAACCAGCGCATTGCCCAGACCGTAAACGTCGTACATGGTGAACTCTCTCCTGCCGGATGAAGTAGTCACGCCGCCAGCGCGGCGAAGGCGCGGTCTGCTGCGGCGACCGTGGCCTCGATGACGGCGTCGTCGTGAGCCGCTGAGACGAAGGCCGCCTCGAATGCGGACGGCGCCAGGTAGACGCCGTCGTCCAGCATCGCGTGGAAGAAGCGGTTGAAGGCGCTGACGTCGGTGTTGGCCACGTGATCGAACTCGGTGACCGGCTGGCCGGTGAAGAACAGGCTGAACATGCCGCACACCCGGTTGACGGTCAGCGGAACGCCATGACGGGCTGCGGCGCTCGCGAGCCCCATGCACAGCTGCTCGGTGGCGGCAGCCAGAGTCTCGTAGAGCCGGTCGTCCAGGCTCTGCAGCATGGCGAGCCCGGCCGCGGCGGCCAGGGGATTGCCCGAAAGGGTACCGGCTTGATACACGGGCCCGTCGGGGGCCACCTGGGCCATGATGTCGGCGCGCCCGCCGAAGGCCCCCACCGGCAGGCCGCCGCCGATGATCTTGCCGAGGGTGGTGAGGTCGGGAGTGACCCCGTAGCGGGCCTGAGCGCCACCGCGAGCGACCCGGAAACCGGTCATCACCTCGTCGAATACGAGCACGCTGCCGTGATCGCGGGTAAGCGACCGCAGGCCCTCGAGAAACCCCGGCTCCGGCGGAATGCAGCCCATGTTGCCGGCGATCGGCTCGACGATGACGGCGGCGATTTCGTCCGGGTACCGCTCGAACGCGTCCGCGACAGGGTCGAGACGGTTGAACGGTGCGGTGAGCGTTCTCGCTGCCACGGCCGCCGGCACCCCCGGGGAGCCCGGAATGCCGAGGGTCAGAACGCCGGAGCCTGCCTTCACCAGCAGCGAGTCGGAATGGCCGTGATAACAGCCGGTGAACTTGACGATGAGCTCGCGGCCGGTGAACCCTCGCGCCAGGCGAATGGCCGACATGGTGGCTTCGGTGCCGGAGTTCACCATGCGCACCTTGTCGATGCTCGGCATTATCGACACCACCTGCTCGGCCAGCTCGATCTCGAGCTCGGTGGGGGCGCCGAAGCCGAGCGCCTTGTCGGCCTGGGCCTTGATCGCTTCCACCACCTCCTTGCGGCCGTGGCCGAGGATCATGGGTCCCCAGGAGCCCACGTAGTCGATGTAACGATTGCCGTCCACGTCAGTGAGGTACGCCCCGTCACCGCGCTCGAAGAACACCGGTTCGCCGCCGACGCCTTTGAAAGCGCGCACGGGCGAGTTGACGCCGCCGGGAATGCAGCGGGCGGCGCGGGCCATGAGATCGGTGGAGGTGGCGCGGTTCATGCCAGGCGGCTCCTCGGGCGTGTCAGCTTCGGGATGGTGCGCATTCTGAGGGTCGGCGCCGGGGTGCGGCAACCCGGCGGCCCGTCCGCGTTTCAGAACGGCTTGATCACCACCAGCAGGACGATGGCGATGAGCAGTACGGTCGGCAGCTCGTTGAACATCCGGTAGAACCTCTCGCCGTGGCGGTTGGCGCCTGCGGCGAAGTCCCGGATCAGGCGGCCGCAGTAGTAGTGATAGCCGAGCACGAGCACCACGCCGATGAGCTTCAGCCACAGCCAGAGCGACGCGGAGAAGGCGGACCACGCGAGCACCAGCATCCAGATGCCGAGGCCCACCGTCAGCAGCATGGCGGGCCGCATGATGATCCGGTAAAGCTTCTCTTCCATGACCGAGAACCGCTCCCGGCTCAGCGCGTCCCGCGCGCCGGCGTGGTAGACGAAGAGTCTCGGCAGGTAGAACAGACCGGCGAACCAGGCCACCACACCGATAATGTGGAAAGCCTTCAGCCACAGATATCCGGTGCTGATCACAGTGCCGACTCCCGGTAGTTGTCGATGTCTTCCTGGGTGATGATGCCGCGCACGGGACTGATCATGGGGGCGGAGGTGCGGCGCACGCACAGGGCCTCCACGCCCGCGGCCCGAAGCGTCGTCTGGGCCTCGTCCACGGTGGCCAGATAGTCGATGCCGGCCAGGTCCCGGCGCATGGCGGGAATGCTCATGAGGTCGATCTCCTGGACCTCCTGTCCGGCGTCGTCCAGGAACGCCCTCAGATCGCCCGCCCCCAGCACGCAGCGCGGTTCGCCGGCGCCGTTCTCCACCACGATCCAGCGCGGTCGGGCGGCAATGGCCTCGCCGGCCTGCGCGCGGGCGCAGGTCTGCGGCAGGCGGACGAAGCTGCGGTTCATGATCGACGCGACGCCAGCCCGGCGTAGATGGGCGCGCACCGGGTTCGGCGGGTACTCGAGCCCGAGGGTGGTCAAGGTGGACAGGAACACCGAGCGCTGGCGGAACACCACGCTGGTCACCATGGTCGCCACCACGATGGTGAGCATGGCAGGCAGGACCACATTGGGATTCTCGGTGAGCTCCAGAACCGCTACCAGCGCGGCCAGCGGCGCCTGCAGCACGGCGGCCATCATCGCCGCCATGCCGAGCATGACGTAGAACCCGGTGCTCGCGGTGGCGATGGTGCCGTGCAGGCTCTCGCCCAGCATGCCCATGAGCCCGCCCATGGCGGCGCCGATGACAAAGGTGGGGCCGATGATCCCCACGGGCAGCCCGAGGCCGACTGCGCAACCGCTGGTCAGCGACTTGAGCACGACCACCGCTAGCAGGGTGGCCGCCGCCACCTGTCCGGCCATGGCGGCGTCGACGGTGTCGTACCCCACCCCCATGACCTCGGGGGTAGCCATGGCTCCGGCGGCGGTAACCGTCCCCGCGAGCAGGGCCCGCAGCCAGAACGGCCAGCCGTTCAGGCGGGCGAACCACTGGACGATCTGGATGTAGGCCGCGGCCAAAGTGCCGATCACGGCGCCGCAGAGGACAACGTAGGGAATTTCCAGGAGCGAGGCCAGACGCAACGGCGCCACCTGGAACGCCGGCTCCGGACCGATGTAGTAGTGGGTCATCAGGGTGGAGGTCACCGCGGCGAGGATCACCGGAATGAAGGAGCTGAACGTGTACTCCATCATCACCACCTCCATGGCGAAGATCACCCCCGCCATGGGGGTGTTGAACGACCCTGCGATAGCGGCCGCCGTGCCGCAGGCCACGAGGGTGCGCAATGCGTTGTTGGGGAGGCCCAAGCCCTGACCCATGAGGCTCGCGCTGGCGGCGCCCAGGTGGATGGCCGGCCCTTCGCGCCCGCCGGAGATGCCGGAGGCCAGGGCGATGATGCCGCCGAAGAACTGCACCAGCGCGTTGCTCACGGGCAGTCTCCCCTGGTGTCTGGAAAGCCGCTCCATCACGTGGGAGACGCCGAACCGCAGCGACTCCGATGGTAACCAGGTGAACAGCGCGCCCAGCAGCATCGCGCCCGTCATCGGCATAGCCATGCGCGCGGCATAACTCAGGCTCTCGAACTGCTCGGAGCCGCCTGGCAGTAGGAATCGCCCCAACGCGAAGCCGATGGTCGAGCGGAACGCCAGCGCAACCACCCCGGTGAGGGCGCCGGCGATGACGGCCAGGAGGGCGAGGTGCGGCAGCGCGTCGGAGCTGGCGAGCCGCTGGCGGAATCCTTCGAGCCATGCTCCGGCTGGAGGTTTCGGAAAGCTGAGCGGGATCGCGGAATCCTCGAAGGTGGTGGCTCTGGCGCGGTAGTATATGCTTACTTGCATGAAATTACGGCTTCCCAGACGTGCTGGGGCGGCCTCGCCCGCCGCGTTCCGGGTGGTTCCCCACCGGCCGCTTCGGCGAGCCCTGATGCTGGTGCTGCTCGCCCTGGTGGTGGCCGGCGGCAGCGTGGCCGGCTTCTGGCTCGGGCGCCGTACCGGCGAGCTCGACGGCGAATACCTGGTGGCCCTGGAAACCCGCAGCCGCGCGCTCGAGTCCCGGGTGGAGACGCTGACGCGCGACCTGGCGGATGCGCGGCTCACGGCCACCATCGACGGGGAAGCGGCGCGTTCCCTGCGCGAGACCCTGAGTGACCTGAGGGGCCGGGTCGCCGGCTTGAGGGAAGAGGTCACCTTCTACAAGAGCCTCATGGCGCCTTCGACCGTGCAGCGTGGGCTGCAGATCGCCGAGTTCGAGCTGGGGCCCGGCGAGAATCACCGTCAGTTCACTTACCACATTCTGCTGACCCAGGCTGCTGAGCACCGCAACTGGGTGCAGGGCAGCGTCCAGGTCGAAGTCCACGGCCTGCAGCCGGGAACGGACGGCCGTTCGGTGGAACAAGTGCTTCCGCTCACGGATCTCGGCGCACCGCAGGACTACCCTTTGAAGTTCCGGTTCCGGTATTTCCAGAACCTGTCCGGCACGCTGACGTTACCGTCGGGGTTTCAGCCACAGACGGTGGTAGTCACGATGACGCCGAAGGGGCGCGCTGCCGACCAGGCGGAGCGCACCTTCGATTGGGCGGTCCAGACGGGCTGAGCCGCGATCCTGGCTATACTTGCTGGAGCGGACGGACAGGGACCAAGGGGAGCAGTCATGGCGCGCGTCAAAGTTCACAAAGGAGTTACGCTCATCGCCCCCGGCACCGCGGTGGTCGGGGACCTTCGATTCGTGGATCAGCTCTACATCAACGGCCATGTGGAGGGTAACGTCGTAGCGGTGGACGAGAGCCTGGCGACGGTGGTCATCAGCGAGGAGGGTTCGGTGACCGGGCAGATCCGCGTGCCCAACGTGGTCGTCAACGGCACGGTGGCCGGCGACGTATATGCCAGCACCCGACTGGAACTCGCCGCCAGAGCGCGGGTCAAGGGGAACGTGTACTACCAGCTCATCGAGATGCAACTTGGCGCCATGGTCGACGGGCAACTGCTTCACGAGGAGGTGCCGGGCTCGAGTAATATTCATCCGTTTCCCGCCGAGACCGCCCTCGAGGCGGACTCGGAGCGGGAATCCGGCCGCAGCGCCGAACGCTCCTGACCCGCCACACCGCGCCCCGACGGGCGTCGCGGGCTCGGCGCCGGGTTGACGCGACGCTCTCAGTTCTGCTTACCTAGTGTGGTTATGGATACTCAGATCGCGCTCTCAGATCGGGCCGCAGCCAAAGTCCGGACCCTCATGACGGCCGAGGGCAATCCTGGGCTGAAGCTCCGGGTGTTCATCACTGGCGGCGGCTGCAGCGGCTTCTCCTACGGCTTCACCTTCGACGACGAGATGGCCGAGGACGACGCCGTGGTGGAGCGCGACGGCGTCACCATGCTGGTGGACGCGATGAGCTACCAGTACCTGATGGGCTCTCAGGTGGACTACCGGGAAGACCTGCAGGGCGCTCAGTTCGTGGTGGCCAATCCCAACGCCTCGGCCACCTGCGGCTGCGGCAACTCCTTCGCCATCTGAGCTGCCGGCTCCTTCCGCTGCGCTTTCAGCGCGGATAGATCGCGCCGAGCACCCGGGGCCCGCGCGCGCCGGTGACGGCGGGCTCGTTGCCGCTCTGACCGTTCAGAGTCTGATGGGCCAGCCACGCGAACGCCCCCGCTTCGATGCTGTCCCCGTCCACCCCGTGATCGTCGGTGGTCTCCACCGGACAGCGCACGCGGGCGGCGATGGCGGCCAGCAGGGTCCTGTTGTGGCGGCCGCCGCCGCAGACCAGCACGCGTTGAGTCTCGCTGCCCCAGGTGGCCAGCGCCCGCGCCACCGTCTCGGCGGTGAACGCACACAGGGTTGCCTGCACGTCGGAGTCGCGAATCTGCCGGTCGGCCATGTGACGCTCGAGTTGCTCGTGAAGCCAGGCCAGATTGAAGTACTCGCGCCCCGTGCTCTTCGGCGGGGGGGCCGATAGATACGGGTCCGCCAGCAGGCGCGCAAGCAGCACCTCGTCCACCGCTCCCGAGGCGGCCCACTCGCCTTGGGGATCGTAGGGCTCCTGCTGGGTGTGGCTGATCCAGTCGTCCATCAGGGCGTTTCCCGGGCCGGTATCGAAACCTGTGATGGGGGTGTCGGGGTCGGCGGGGAGGAGGGTGAAATTGCCGATGCCGCCCAGGTTCAGCACCGCGCGGTGCTCGCCGGGGGCCCGGAATAGCGCGTTGTGGAAGGGCGGAACCAGCGGGGCCCCCTGACCGCCGGCGGCGACGTCCCGGCGCCTGAAGTCGGCGATGGTGGTGATGCCGGTGATTTCCGCGACCCGGTTCGGATCACCCACCTGCAGCGTGAACGGCGTCTCCCCGCCGGGCCGATGGCGCACCGTCTGGCCGTGGCTGCCGATGGCGGTGACTTCGTCGGCGCCGATGCCGTTATCGGCGAGGAAGGTGAGGGCTGCGGCGCCGATGAACTCACCGAGCGCGGCGTCCGCGCGGCCGAATACGTCCAGGTCGTTCTGGCCGGGCTGGCCCAGCGCGAGCAGGTCCTCGCGCAGCGAATCGGGCAGGGCGGTGGTCGCCGCCGCGCTGATGGCGATGCTGCTGGTGACCTCCAGCAGGGCGAGATCGAGGCCGTCGACGCTCGTCCCGGAAATCGCACCGAGGTAGAACTGGCCGCGCATCACGCCCACCCGGTCAAGGACTCAGCGCCCGTACGCCAGCTGCACCTGCTCTTCGTAGTCCTTCAGCAGGGTCAGCAGTGGCCCGGCCCGCTGCTCGAAGCGGGCCTTTTCCGCGGCCGGGATGGGGTCGGCATCGGGCAGCTCGACCGTGCGTGGATTCTTGTGCACGCCGTTCACCAGGAACTCGTAATGGAGGTGGGGGCCGGTGGCCCAGCCCGTGGAGCCCACGTAGCCGATGACCTGACCCTGCCTCACCCGCACGCCGGCCTTGATACCGCGGCCGAACTTGGACATGTGCAGATACTTGGTGGTGAATTGCTCCCCGTGCTGAATGATCACGTAGTTGCCGTTGGGGGCGGTGCGGGTGGCCGTCACCACCCGGCCGTCTCCGGCCGCCAGGATGGGCGTCCCGGTGGGGGCGGCGTAGTCGATGCCGCGGTGCGGAACGTTGCGTTTGAACAGCGGGTGTATGCGGTGCAGGTTGAAGTTCGAGCTGATCCGGCTGAACTCCACCGGAGCGCGCAGAAAGGCTTTGCGCATGGACTGCCCATCCGGGGTGTAATAGTCGGAGTTGCCTTCGGAGTCGGTGTAGCGGATGGCCTGGTAGCTCTGGCCCTGGTTGATGAATTCGGCGGCCAGAATCTTGCCGTAGCCGATGAACTCGTCGCCGACGTACAGCTCTTCGTACACCACGTGAAACTCGTCGCCCTCGCGGATGTCGAGGACGAAATCCACATCCCACTGGAAGATCTGGGCGAGTTGCATGGTGAGGCTGTCGGGAAGCCCCGCACGCTGGCTGGCGACGAACAGGCTGTGATCGATGACCCCGTGCTTGTATTCCCGCCGCCGGGTGGGCTGCTGCACCATCTCGCGGCTTACGTAGTCGTCGCCGACCCGTTCGAATTCCAGCGTTTCCAGAGGACCGGGCGTGTAGTCGAGCTTGACCAGTGTGCCGTCGACGGTGCGCGTGAAGGTCAGCGAGTGCCCGGGAAAGATGCTCTTCAGCCGCTTGCCGAGCGGCTCGCTGTCCAGCAGACGCTGCAGCTCGCTGGCGGGAATGTGCTGGCGCTTGAAGATCACCGACAGGTTGTCGCCCGGCTTGACCTCCACGCTGCTGACCTGGTGACGCAGCCGGGAAAGCGGCGTCGGGTCGGGATGCAAGGTGCGCGGATCGGTGATGGTGAGCAACGCAGAGGTGGCCATCGATCCGGTGAGAGGGGGGTTGCCAGCAGTGCTGACAGCGGCTTCCAGATCGGCGGGTAGCGGTGCGGGCGCCTGCCCGGGGGTATCGTGGAAAACCGCGACCGGATCCGACGGCGCGTCATCGGCGCCCGCGGCACCGGCCGCGGCCGTAGCCAGTTCGGGAGATGTGGCCCCGTGATGCGCGTCCCGCGTCAGGTTGATGGGCGGCAGGTCGACCAGCACCGCCTCACTGCTGAACCGTTCGCCGTCGTCGCTGGAGAACTGCTCTATCGCAACGGCCGTCGTCAGCAGCGCGAGCACGCCGGTGAGGACGAGATGGGGTCTTGGAAACGTACCGGGTTTCACAAACGCCTCGTGACATCCTTTTCGCCCAGGGCGAACTTCTCGGGAAATTTATTCTAAAACGGACGGTTACGCAGGTTTTGTGATGCCCGCCCCACCCTGGGCCTAGTATATGTCTTTCCCGGGTCATGAACACCCTGGGAACGCGACGCTCGAGGCAATTCTAGCCGACGCGGCGCGCGCCCGCCGGCGCTATGGGCTTTGCGGGGCCTTCTGGTAAGGTTCGCGCTCCGAAAGACGGGATCGGTGTCACATGCCGTCACTGTTGACCGAGCTGCGCGCCCGCGATCTGCTGTCACAGGTGTCCGACGAGCCGGGTCTCGAGGCACATCTGGAGTCCGGCAGCCGAACCGTGTACTGCGGCTTCGACCCCACCGCCGACAGCCTGCACATCGGCAACCTCGTACCGTTGCTGACCCTGCGGCGTTTCCAGCTCCGGGGCCACCGGCCGATTCTGCTGATCGGTGGGGCCACCGGAATGATCGGCGATCCCTCGGGCCGCAGCGCCGAGCGCAACCTCAATGATCTGGACCTGATCGCCGGCTGGGTGGAGCGGATACGCGGGCAGGTGGAGGGGTTTCTGGAGTTCGGCGCTTCCGGCAGTGACAACAACGCCGCCATCATCGTCAACAACCTCGACTGGACCCGTGAGATGACTGTCGTCTCGTTCCTCAGGGACGTCGGCAAGCACTTCTCGGTGAATCAGATGATCCAGCGGGAGTCGGTGCGTTCGCGGCTCGAGCGGGAGGGGGAAGGCATTTCCTTCACCGAGTTCAGCTACATGCTGCTGCAGGCCAACGACTACGCTGAGCTCGCCGGGCGTTTCCGCTGCACGGTGCAGATCGGCGGCAGCGATCAATGGGGTAACATCGTCTCGGGTCTGGACCTGGTGCGGCGTAAGCTGGCGCGCGAGGCGTTCGCCCTCACGGTCCCTCTGGTCACCAAGGCCGATGGCAGCAAGTTCGGCAAGACTGCCCAGGGTGCGGTGTGGCTCGACGCCCGCAGGACGTCGCCTTACAGCTTCTATCAGTTCTGGCTCAACACCGCCGACGCCGACGTCGGCCGCTTCCTGCGGATATTCACGTTTATCGACGTGGAAGAGATCGAATCTCTGGAACGCGAGCTCGCCAGGGCCCCGGAGGGCCGGGCGGCCCAGCAGCGGCTCGCCCGGGAGGTCACCCGCATGACCCATGGCGGCGAGCCGTTGGCGTCGGCGGAGCGGATCTCCCATGCGTTGTTCCAGGGCAGCGTCGACAGCCTGGCGGAGGGCGACCTGGCCCAGCTTGAGCAGGACGGCGTGGGCTGCACCCGGGTGTTCAGCGACCGAGTCGGGCTCCTCGCCGCAGTGGCGGATTCCGGCCTTTCCAGATCCAGAAGTGAGGCGCGGAAGCTCGTCCAGAGCCGTGGCGTGAGCGTCAACGGCCGGGTCGAGACCGACATCGAGCGGGAACTGGACTGGCGGGATGCCCTGCATGGGCGCTTTTACCTGCTGAGACGGGGCAAGAAGCACTGGCACATGCTCGTCCGCACCGTCTGACCGCGCAGTCCCGGGGTGCGGGCAGACGCCCACCGACTCGGGCACCGAAATCCAGGCTCACTTGCCGATGAAAATGCGGATGAAAGTCCGCGACCAGGGTAGTTGAAAAAACGCCGGAAAATATTCCCGGCAGGTGCTTGCCAAGCGTTGGCGCCTGTGTAGAATACGCAGCCCTTGCCTCGGGGCAGTCGGAACCGAGGTCGCTCTTTAACAGCTTAAGAACTGAACAAGCCATTCGTGTGGGTGCCTGTAATTCACCGTCGAATGCGCGTCGCGAGGCGTAGCGTTCGAGTGGGTTTTACGAGCATCAGCTCGACAAATTCATTGAGCCTGAAATGATCGAACGTGGGTCCGGCCAAGGCCGGTCACACAGCTCTATAAACCGAAGAGTTTGATCATGGCTCAGATTGAACGTTGGCGGCAGGCCTAACACATGCAAGTCGAACGAGAAAGCACCTTCGGGTGTGAGTAAAGTGGCGGACGGGTGAGTAACGCGTAGGAATCTACCCAGTAGCGGGGGATAACCCGGGGAAACTCGGGCTAATACCGCATACGTTCCCTTCTTTCGAGAGGGGAAGAAAGAGGGCCTCTATTTATAAGCTCTCACTATTGGAGGAGCCTGCGTTGGATTAGCTTGTTGGTGAGGTAAAGGCTCACCAAGGCGACGATCCATAGCTGGTCTGAGAGGACGATCAGCCACACCGGAACTGAGACACGGTCCGGACTCCTACGGGAGGCAGCAGTGGGGAATCTTGGGCAATGGGCGCAAGCCTGACCCAGCCATGCCGCGTGTGTGAAGAAGGCCTTCGGGTTGTAAAGCACTTTCAGTGGTGAAGAAAAGTCTGGGGCTAATACCTCCGGATCTTGACGTTAACCACAGAAGAAGCACCGGCTAACTCCGTGCCAGCAGCCGCGGTAATACGGAGGGTGCAAACGTTAATCGGAATTACTGGGCGTAAAGCGCGCGTAGGCGGTTCGATAAGTGGGATGTGAAAGCCCTGGGCTCAACCTAGGAACTGCATTCCAAACTGTCGGGCTAGAGTATGGTAGAGGGAGGTGGAATTTCCTGTGTAGCGGTGAAATGCGTAGATATAGGAAGGAACACCAGTGGCGAAGGCGGCCTCCTGGACCAATACTGACGCTGAGGTGCGAAAGCGTGGGGAGCAAACAGGATTAGATACCCTGGTAGTCCACGCCGTAAACGATGAGAACTAGCCGTTGGGGCCCTCGAGGTCTTAGTGGCGCAGCTAACGCGATAAGTTCTCCGCCTGGGGAGTACGGCCGCAAGGTTAAAACTCAAATGAATTGACGGGGGCCCGCACAAGCGGTGGAGCATGTTGTTTAATTCGATGCAACGCGAAGAACCTTACCACCCCTTGACATCCTCGGAACCTCCCAGAGATGGGAGGGTGCCTTCGGGAGCCGAGTGACAGGTGCTGCATGGCTGTCGTCAGCTCGTGTCGTGAGATGTTGGGTTAAGTCCCGTAACGAGCGCAACCCTTGTCCTTAATTGCCAGCGGGTCATGCCGGGAACTTTAAGGAGACTGCCGGTGACAAACCGGAGGAAGGTGGGGATGAGGTCAAGTCATCATGGCCCTTACGGGGTGGGCTACAAACGTGCTACAATGGCGCGCACAAAGGGCAGCAAACCCGCGAGGGGGAGCGAATCCCAAAAAACGCGTCGTAGTCCGGATCGGAGTCTGCAACTCGACTCCGTGAAGTCGGAATCGCTAGTAATCGTGAATCAGAATGTCACGGTGAATACGTTCCCGGGCCTTGTACACACCGCCCGTCACGTCATGGGAGTGAATTGCACCAGAAGTAGCTAGTTTAACCTCTCTTTTTCGGAAGAGGGGAGAACGGCTACCACGGTGTGGTTCATGACTGGGACGAAGTCGTAACAAGGTAGCCGTAGGGGAACCTGCGGCTGGATCACCTCCTTAAACCTTATAGCCTGAGTAAGCCGTTCGTGTGTATGTGGGAGCGACCTCGCGGTCGCGATCCTCGAAGCACGTCCGACAAACAAGAAGGCTCATTGGCTCACGGTGGATTACAGATGCTGCCCCATCTTCGGATGGGTGCAGCCCCCACACGAATGGCTTGATACCAATGGCTCGATGAGCCGAGTCGCCAGTGCTGCGACGGCGTAGCGAGACGACGGCGGAGCGAGAGGACAAGCGTTGCGACAACCCTGTGAGGGCCGCCCTGTTGCAGGGTCTGTAGCTCAGTTGGTTAGAGCGCACCCCTGATAAGGGTGAGGTCGGTGGTTCAAATCCACCCAGACCCACCAGCGCTTCTGCTCCCGTACCTGCCGGTGCGGAGCGCCAGGCGGTGGCCTCCCGGGGCCGGGAGGCAAGGCTACGGGGCCGTAGCTCAGCTGGGAGAGCGCCTGCCTTGCACGCAGGAGGTCAGGAGTTCGATCCTCCTCGGCTCCACCATCCAGGCTTCATCGTTCGCGGGTTCAGTTCTAAAGTGAGTAGAGTATGAGCCAACACTTAAGCATTCGCATTAGTGCGCTTGTTTAGGTGTTGGCTCGGCAGCGCCGCTCGCGGTGTTGGCGAGGCGCCTTTCGAAGCGAAAGGCGAAGCTCTTTAACAATTCAGAGATACGAAGCCGCATTGTTATTCCTGAGAAGGCTTTGCGGACGGGCAACCTGCGGCCTGCGCAGGCCCGTTTGCGAGGCATTTTCGGTCGTAACAACGCGGGTACTGATCGATCGACCTGTTTTGTGCAGGGCGATTGATCGACTCAAGATGCGTCTTGGATATGACTTGCGTGAGCAAGTCATCGGCAAACGTTACCAGCCGAGTGTGAACGTTCCGTGATCCGCCGTAGGAGCGGTCTTCAGACCGCGATTCCGGCAAGATGGAAAGGATTCGGGCGCGCACATTGGGTTATATGGTCAAGCGTTTAAGTGCATCTGGTGGATGCCTTGGCAGCTGAAGGCGATGAAGGACGTGGTAGCCTGCGATAAGCCTCGGGGAGTCGGCAAACAGACGTTATATCCGAGGATTTCCGAATGGGGAAACCCACTGCTCTCTTTTCATTAAGAGGCAGTATCTGCACCTGAATAAAATAGGGTGTCAGAGGCGAACCCGGGGAACTGAAATATCTAAGTACCCGGAGGAAAAGAAATCAACAGAGATTCCCCAAGTAGCGACGAGCGAACGGGGAGTAGCCCTTAAGCATCCGGTTCGTTAGCAGAAGTGTCTGGAAAGTCACGCCATAGCGGGTGATAGCCCCGTATGCGAAAACGAGCCGAGTGTGAAATCGAGTAGGACGGGACACGTGTAACCCTGTCTGAACTGTTCCTCTTAGGAGGAACGAGGGGGGACCATCCTCCAAGGCTAAATACTCTCAGCTGACCGATAGTGAACCAGTACCGTGAGGGAAAGGCGAAAAGAACCCCTGTGAGGGGAGTGAAATAGAACCTGAAACCAGATGCATACAAGCAGTGGGAGCTGGTTGTCGCTTGCGACAGCCGGTGACTGCGTACCTTTTGTATAATGGGTCAGCGAGTTACTGTTACCGGCAAGGTTAACCGTATAGGGGAGCCGTAGGGAAACCGAGTCTTAACTGGGCGAAACCTTCTTCTTCGGAAGAAAAGTCGGTAGTAGTAGACCCGAAACCGGGCGATCTAGCCATGGGCAGGTTGAAGGTTGAGTAACATCAACTGGAGGACCGAACCCACTAACGTTGAAAAGTTAGGGGATGACCTGTGGCTAGGAGTGAAAGGCTAATCAAGCTCGGAGATAGCTGGTTCTCCCCGAAAGCTATTTAGGTAGTGCCTCGTGTTTCACCACCGGGGGTAGAGCACTGTTTGGGCTAGGGGGTCGTCTAGACTTACCAACCCCATGCAAACTCCGAATACCGGTGAGTGCAATCACGGGAGACAGACGGCGGGTGCTAACGTCCGTCGTCGAGAGGGAAACAACCCAGACCGCCAGCTAAGGTCCCCAAATCACAGCTAAGTGGGAAACGATGTGGGAAGGCAGAGACAGCCAGGAGGTTGGCTTAGAAGCAGCCATCCTTTAAAGAAAGCGTAATAGCTCACTGGTCGAGTCGGCCTGCGCGGAAGATGTAACGGGGCTCAAGCTGTGTACCGAAGCTGCGGATGCGTGTCCTTACGGACACGTGTGGTAGGGGAGCGTTCTGTACGCCTGCGAAGGTGAATCGTAAGGTTCGCTGGAGGTATCAGAAGTGCGAATGCTGACATGAGTAACGATAAAGGAGGTGAAAATCCTCCTCGCCGAAAGACCAAGGGTTCCTGCGCAACGCTCATCGGCGCAGGGTGAGTCGGCCCCTAAGGCGAGGCCGAAAGGCGTAGTCGATGGGAAACAGGTCAATATTCCTGTACCGGTCGTTATTGCGACGGGGTGACGGAGAAGGCTAGGCGGGCCTGGTGTTGGTTATCCAGGTTTAAGCCTGTAGGCCGGGATCTTAGGCAAATCCGGGATCCCCCTCTTTAGTGAGGAAGGCCGAGAGGTGACGACGAACCGTCCTTATACGGACGGGAAGCCGTTGATGCCACGCTTCCAAGAAAAACCTCTAAGCTTCAGATAACGTCCGACCGTACCCCAAACCGACACAGGTGGTCAGGTAGAGAATACCAAGGCGCTTGAGAGAACTCGGGTGAAGGAACTAGGCAAAATGGCACCGTAACTTCGGGAGAAGGTGCGCCGCTTTTGGTGATGGGACTTGCTCCCTGAGCTGAGGGCGGCCGAAGATACCAGGTGGCTGCGACTGTTTAGTAAAAACACAGCACTCTGCAAACTCGTAAGAGGACGTATAGGGTGTGACGCCTGCCCGGTGCCGGAAGGTTAATTGATGGGGTTAGCTTAGGCGAAGCTCTTGATCGAAGCCCCGGTAAACGGCGGCCGTAACTATAACGGTCCTAAGGTAGCGAAATTCCTTGTCGGGTAAGTTCCGACCTGCACGAATGGCGTAACGATGGCCACACTGTCTCCACCCGAGACTCAGTGAAATTGAAATCGCGGTGAAGATGCCGTGTACCCGCGGCTAGACGGAAAGACCCCGTGAACCTTTACTACAGCTTCACACTGGACTTTGACGTAATTTGTGTAGGATAGGTGGGAGACTTTGAAGCGGTGACGCTAGTTGCCGTGGAGTCGTCCTTGAAATACCACCCTGGTTACGTTGGGGTTCTAACTCTGTCCCGTTATCCGGGTCGAGGACAGTGTGTGGTGGGTAGTTTGACTGGGGCGGTCTCCTCCTAAAGAGTAACGGAGGAGCACGAAGGTGCACTCAGCATGGTCGGAAATCATGCATTGCGTGTAAAGGCAGAAGTGCGCTTGACTGCGAGCCCGACGGGGCGAGCAGGGTCGAAAGACGGTCTTAGTGATCCGGTGGTTCTGTATGGAAGGGCCATCGCTCAACGGATAAAAGGTACTCCGGGGATAACAGGCTGATACCGCCCAAGAGTTCACATCGACGGCGGTGTTTGGCACCTCGATGTCGGCTCATCACATCCTGGGGCCGAAGCCGGTCCCAAGGGTATGGCTGTTCGCCATTTAAAGTGGTACGCGAGCTGGGTTTAGAACGTCGTGAGACAGTTCGGTCCCTATCTGCCGTGGGCGTATGAGATTTGAGAGGAGCTGCTCCTAGTACGAGAGGACCGGAGTGGACGAACCTCTGGTGTTCCGGTTGTGATGCCAATCGCATTGCCGGGTAGCTATGTTCGGACGGGATAACCGCTGAAAGCATCTAAGCGGGAAGCCCCCCTCGAGATGAGATCTCACCGGACCTTCGGGTCCCTGAAGGGCCCTCGTAGACTACGAGGTTGATAGGCAGGGTGTGTAAGCGTCGTGAGGCGTTGAGCTAACCTGTACTAATTGCCCGTGCGGCTTGACCATATAACCGAGTGTGCGTCGCGGTCGTGTTTGCTTCGCAAACACTTACACGAAGTTCGCTACACGAACTTCCGCGCTGGGCCCATCAGCGTGCGCGCAAAGGTCGAGCTGGTAACGAATGAATAGCCGCAAGACGCATCAAGACTTCGTATCTCTGATTGTTGAGATTTGGCGTCCCCGGGACTTCCCGGAGACGGCAACCGAATCCTTGCAGGTGAGGCTACCTGCAGTTTGCGCAGCAAACTGCCAAGGCCCTTGCCCCGCAAGGGCCCGTTTGCCTGACGACCATAGCGAATCGGAACCACCTGATCCCATCCCGAACTCAGCAGTGAAACGGTTCAGCGCCGATGGTAGTGCGGGGTCTCCCCGTGTGAGAGTAGGACATCGTCAGGCTCCTATGAAAAAAGCCCGGGCCTTGCGCCCGGGCTTTTTCGTGCGCTCGTTTGCGAACTTGTTGCTTTTGCAGGGCGTGGTTATTCGGCCTCGGGATGCGTACGTCGGCCCGCCGCCCGCCGTCCGGCGGCAGCGCGCGCAGCGTAGGGAACATGGCTATACTCGCGCCTTTGTGCTCCGGACGACATGCCCAAGCTCAAGCGCCTGCACGTGGTAGGTTGCCGCCGCAGCGGCACGACCCTGATGGCGGAGCTCCTCGGCAATTGCTTCGCCCTGGACGGCCGCGCCGCGCACGAGCAGTCTCTGTGGGAGCGGGTGCCGTTCGACGGCGGCGTGTTCCTCACCAAGAAGCCGTCGGACACCGTGCGGATCCGTCGCGCTTTTCTGCTCGATCCCGATCTCTACGTGATCGCGATGATCCGCGACCCGCGTGACGTGGTCACGAGCCGCCACGGGTCGAGGCCCGACGTCTACTTCTCCAGCTTCTGGCGCTGGGAGCATTACATGTACGCCATCGACGCCCTCACGCGCCACTCCCGCTGGCTGTCGGTACGCTACGAGGACCTGATCGAGGACCCGGACGCGGTCCAGGACCGGATTGCGGCCGCGTTTCCGTTTCTCCGGCCGACGGCGCGCTTCAGCTGTTTTCCTGCGGGGGCGCGAGTGCACGAGCGCGCCAGGATCTCCATGAACGGTGTGCGCTCGCTGGACCACGCCAGCCTCGGGCGTTGGCGCGGCCAGCTGCCGAGGGTCAAGGGTGAGCTGCTTCGGCATCCTCGGATGCTGCGCTGGCTGGTCGACCTCGGCTATGAGCCGGACGATGGCTGGGCTCGGTGCCTTGACACCGTGGCGCCATATTTCGGCGCCTACAAGAACCAGCGGCCCCATGTCCTGCGGCGTCTCGAGACGGCGCTGCGCTATGCGCTGAAGACCGCCCGCTACCTCTGGCACCGCCGGGTGCGATCGGCATGACCCGCGGTATCGGCCGCGAGGACTTCTTCCGCCGGCTCGCGCGTGACGGGCGCGCACCGCTCGAGGCGTGGCCGGGTGACGAGTCGCCGGACGTCTACGGCCTTGCGGTGACGGACGGCTGGCTCGCCCCGGTGGGCGGTTACGATCCGCTGGCACCGGAGCACATCCGGGGGGCGTTGTCCCGGCGTGCCGCTCAGTGGCTGCGGCGACTGGACGTCTATCCGGTGATCGGTTCCACCAACGCTGAGCTGATGAGCCGGGCGGTCCGGGAAGACGCCGAAGGCAGCGTGTGCCTGGCGGAGCTGCAGCTCGCCGGGCGCGGACGGCGGGGACGGGGATGGTTCAGCCCGTTCGCAGCCAATCTGGCGCTGTCCCTGGCGATGCGGGTGGACGTCCCTCCTCCCGGCCTCGGCGGCGTCAGCCTGGTGGTGGGGCTCGCCGCACTCGATGCCCTCGAGCAGCTCGGCATCCCGGGGCTCGGCCTCAAATGGCCGAACGACGTGCTCCTGCGCGGAGGTAAGCTGGGTGGCATCCTGATCGAGATGGTACAGGCCAGCGGCACGCTGCTGGTGATCGGCATCGGGATGAACGTCGCGCTGCCGGCGCAGGTTCGCGCGGCCTTGCCTCGGGGCGTGACCGATCTGTCTGCTGTGTCTCCGCGGCCGTCGCGCAGCGTTCTGGCCGGCAAGCTGGTGTCCACCGTCGTCGAGTTTGTCGAGGAGTTCGCGCGGATCGGCTTCCCGCCGTTCAAGGCAGCCTTCGACGCCCGGCACGACTATCACCGGTGTGAGTGCCGGGTGTTGCAGGGCGACGCGGTGGTCACGGGGACAGTGGCCGGCGTCACCGACGCCGGAGAGCTGCTGCTGGAGACTGCCGACGGACGGAAGATCTTCAGCGCCGGCGAGGTATCCTTGCGCACCGCCTACTGAGCCACCGGCGCGGTCGGGTTGAGCCTGAGGCCGTCGCGGTGACACCATACGCGCGCCTGCAATGGCTGAAGGGGTCCGCCCTCTGGAGGTCTACCTGGACGACCACCGATGACCTTCGCTGACTGGAACCGCCCGTCCACCTGGATGCTCACCGGCGTGCTGCTGGCCAACGTGGTGGCGGCGGCGGCCCATGTGGCCGCGGCCCATCCTCGCTCCGCTCACGCTTCGGCCGCCGAGCGGCGTGGAGGCGCGGCTCTCGCTGCCAAGGCAGCGGCCCTGCCGGTGGAGACTCTGCCCGTGGCGCCGATCCATCCTGCGCTGCCGGCCAGGCGCGTCGCTCTGGACCGGGTGGCCCCGGTCTGTCTTGCGTGGGGCCCGTTCGGCGAGCTGGCGGACGCCGAGACTATGGCCAGCCGGCTCCGGCTCGACCCCCGGAGCTACGAGGTATTCCAATCGGAGGTGCGCTCCGCCGCCGAGTACCTCGTCACCGTCCTGGTGCCCGGCCCGCCGGCTGTGGCGGACGGGGCCGTGGGCGCGCTCGCCGGTCATCACGTCGACAGCTATCTTCTCGAGCGCGGAGCGCAGCACTGCGTGCTCGCGGCCGGCGTGTTCAGCACGCCGCAGCGCGCCGAGTCCCAGCGTCGGCGGCTCGATGAGCTCGGCTACCGGGCGCAGGTGAAGCCGCTGAATCGCTCCCGCGAGGCCTATCATCTGCTGGCGCGTATTCCCGCAGATAGCGATCCCGAGGTCCCGGCCGTGGCCGCCTGCGACGACATTGCGCCGCTGGAGCAGTTTCTATAGAATGCCGCTCCCATTTTGGCCGCCATAGCTCAGCTGGTAGAGCAGCTCACTTGTAATGAGAAGGTCCAGGGTTCAACTCCTTGTGGCGGCACCAGGATGCGGAAGTAAACGCCAGGCGAATGGCGCCAGGTCGTTGCTTTGAAAGAAGAATTTCGGGACACCGCGTCTGAACCGTCAAGGTGGCAGACGGCTGGTGCGTTTTGCGTTTTCACAAAAGCAGGGGTCACCTGGTGGACGTGGGCGCTGGAGTCAACGGGTGGGGTTCCCGAGCGGTCAAAGGGATCAGACTGTAAATCTGACGGCTTAGCCTTCGAAGGTTCGAATCCTTCCCCCACCACCAGATCGGGACGGCCCCGAGGGTCGAGAGACGAAACAAGCCGAGGGTCGAGAGACGAAACAAAGAGATGCGGAAGGCGAGTTTGGCGCGGCGGGTATAGTTCAGAGGTAGAACCTCAGCCTTCCAAGCTGATGACGCGGGTTCGATTCCCGCTACCCGCTCCAAGTGCCTTTGCTTTCCGCGCGGTGCGCGGAAAGCAAAGGCCTTAGAAGTTTCGCTTTGCGGATTTCGGTGCTGCCGCGCAGCGGCGCGGGAAAAGTTAGGTGCTGCCGCGCAGCGGCAGCGCGGAAAAGTTAAAGGAGAAAGCCGGAGGCTTCATGACGCTCACATAGCTCAGCAGGTAGAGCACTTCCTTGGTAAGGAAGAGGTCATCGGTTCGAATCCGATTGTGAGCACCACATTTCAGCCCGGCGGCCGGAGTGGCTGGAGACAGCCCAGGTTGCCGAAGGGAAGCGCGAAGCGGCCGCAACAGTGCGGTCGCGCTGCGGCCGTTAACAACGTCAAGAGCGAGTAAGGGAAGCAACCATGTCCAAAGCGAAATTCGAGCGTACGAAGCCGCACGTGAATGTAGGGACGATTGGTCACGTGGACCATGGCAAGACGACGTTGACGGCGGCGTTGACGAAGATCTGCGCGGAGGAGTTTGGGGGCGAAGCGCGGGCGTTCGACCAGATCGACAATGCGCCGGAGGAGCGTGAGCGTGGGATCACGATTGCGACGGCGCACGTGGAGTACGAGAGCGAGAAGCGTCACTACGCGCACGTGGACTGTCCGGGCCATGCGGACTACGTGAAGAACATGATCACGGGTGCGGCGCAGATGGACGGAGCGATTCTGGTGGTATCGGCGGCGGACGGTCCGATGCCGCAGACGCGGGAGCACATTCTGCTGTCGCGGCAGGTGGGTGTGCCGCGGATCGTGGTGTACATGAACAAGGCGGACATGGTTGACGACGAGGAGCTTCTGGAGCTGGTGGAGATGGAGGTCCGGGAGCTGCTGGACCAGTACGAGTTTCCGGGAGACGACACGCCGGTGATCATTGGCAGCGCGCTGAAGGCGCTGGAGGGAGACAGCAGCAGCGAGATTGGTGTGGAGTCGGTGAAGAAGCTGGTTCGGACCCTGGACGAGTACATACCGGAGCCGGAGCGGCCGGTGGACCAGCCGTTCCTGATGCCGATCGAGGACGTATTTTCGATTGCGGGGCGAGGCACGGTGGTGACGGGTCGGGTGGACCGCGGCGTGGTGAAGGTGGGCGACGAGGTTGAGATTGTGGGTCTTCGGGAGACGACGAAGACGACGGTGACGGGTGTGGAGATGTTCCGCAAGCTGCTGGACGAAGGTCGGGCGGGAGAGAACATCGGGGTTCTGCTGCGGGGCACGAAGCGAGACGATGTGGAGCGGGGCCAGGTGCTGTGCAAGCCGGGGTCGATCACGCCGCACACGCGATTCGACGCGGAGGTGTACGTGCTGTCGAAGGACGAGGGAGGTCGCCACACGCCGTTCTTCAAGGGTTACCGGCCGCAGTTCTACTTTCGCACGACGGACGTGACGGGGACGGTGGAGTTGCCGGAAGGGGTGGAGATGGTGATGCCGGGGGACAACGTGAACATGGAGGTGACGTTGATCAGTCCGATTGCCATGGACGACGGCCAGCGTTTCACGATCCGGGAAGGCGGCCGCACGGTGGGCGCCGGAGTGGTGACCAAGGTCGTCGAGTAACCCAGGTCCCATCTGTGGGAGCGGCTGTGGGAGCGGCTGTGGGAGCGGCCTGCGGCCGCGATTCCTAGATCGCGACCAGGAGGTCGCTCCCACAGGAAAGAGAGTCGCTCCCACAAGGAAAGCGTCGCTCCCACAAGGAAAGCGTCGCTCCCACAGGAAAGAGAGTCGCTCCCACAGGAAAGAGATTAGGCCAGTAGCTCAATTGGTAGAGCAGCGGTCTCCAAAACCGCAGGTTGGGGGTTCGATTCCCTCCTGGCCTGCCACTTGAGCAGGAACACGACGTGAGCACAGGTTCGACAGAGGCTGCAGTGCATACATCGCTCGATTGGCTGAAGTGGCTGGTCGTGATCGTCCTGGTGGGCGGTGGGGTGTACGGCAACTGGTATTTTCAGACCACCCAGCCGCTGCTGTTCCGGGTCGTCGGCCTCATCGTCCTGGCGGTGCTCGCGGTGGTCATTGCCAGCCAGACCGAACGTGGTCGGGGCGCGTGGACACTGATGAAGGAAGCCCGGAGCGAGATCCGCCGGGTGGTCTGGCCCAAGCGCGAAGAGGTGGTGCAGACGACCCTCATCGTGCTCGCGCTGGTGCTCTGTTTCTCGGTGGTGCTGTGGCTGCTGGACACCGGCCTCTCATGGTTGGTCGCGAAGGTGATCGGTTAATCCGGCCACACCCGAAATCGGCTCGAAGGGATAGCGATGGCGAAGAAATGGTACGTAGTGCACGCCTACTCCGGGTTCGAGAAGAACGTGGCCCGGGCGCTGAAGGAGCGTGTGCTGCTTTCGAAGCTCGACGACTATTTCGGCGAGATTCTGGTTCCGACCGAGGAAGTGGTGGAGATGCGCGGGGGCCAGAAGCGGCGCAGCGAGCGCAAGTTTTTCCCCGGTTACGTGCTCGTCCACATGGAATTGAACGATGACACCTGGCACCTGGTCAAAGAGACTCCCAGGGTCATGGGATTCATCGGCGGTAAGGCGGACCAGCCGGCTCCATTGTCGGAGGCCGAGGCGAACGCCATTCTGGACCGGGTGGCGGCAGGCAGCGAGAAGGCCACACCCAAAACCATATTCGAGCCCGGTGAGATCGTTCGCGTCATCGACGGCCCGTTCAACGACTTCAACGGCGTCGTCGAAGAGGTGAACTACGACAAGAACCGCCTGCAGGTCGCGGTGACCATCTTCGGCCGCTCCACTCCGGTGGAGCTGGACTTCGGCCAGGTGGAAAAGGGTTGATCTCGGCAGGCGTGACGGCTACCCGTCCAGTTCCAGATCGCGACGCAATTTAAACAATCGGGGAGTGGCGCCGCACCGTCGGCCCACGGTCGAACCCGAAGGAGAGAGTGAATGGCGAAGAAAGTCGAGGCCTACATCAAGCTGCAGGTGGCAGCGGGTCAGGCCAATCCCAGCCCCCCGGTAGGCCCCGCGCTGGGCCAGCACGGGGTCAACATCATGGACTTCTGCAAGACGTTCAATGCCCAGACCCAGAATCTGGAGCAGGGCCTGCCGATTCCGGTGGTGATCACGGTTTATTCAGACCGCAGCTTCACGTTCATCACCAAGACGCCGCCGGCGTCGGTGCTGCTGAAGAAAGCGGCGAAGATCGGCAAGGGCAGCAGCACGCCGCACTCGAACAAGGTGGCGAAGCTCAGCCGCGAGCAGCTCGAGGAGATCGCCAGGGTCAAGCAGCCGGACCTCACGGCGGCGGACATGGATGCGGCGGTGCGCACCATCGCCGGAACGGCACGCAGCGCCGGTATCGAAGTGGAGGGCGTGTAAAATGGCAAAGCTGACTCGACGCCGCCGCGCCATGCTCGAGAAGGTGGATCCGGGCAAGTCTTATTCGGTGGAAGAGGCGGTGCAGCTTCTCAGCGAGTTTGCCGCCGGCAAGTTCAAGGAAAGCTTCGACGTGTCCGTGAACCTGGGCGTGGATCCTCGTAAATCGGACCAGGCCGTGCGTGGCGCGACCATCCTCCCCCACGGCTCCGGCAAGACGGTGCGGGTGGCCGTATTCGCCCAGGGCGACGCGGCGGACAGGGCCAGCGCCGCCGGCGCCGACATCGTCGGCTTCGAGGACCTGGCTGATCGCATCAAGGGCGGCAATCTGGACTTCGACGTGGTCATCGCCACCCCCGACGCCATGCGCGTCGTCGGGCAGCTCGGCAAGGTGCTCGGTCCGCGGGGCCTCATGCCCAATCCGAAGACCGGCACCGTCACCCCGGACGTGGAAACCGCCGTGAAGAACGCCAAGTCGGGCCAGATACAGTATCGCGCTGACCGGGGCGGAATCGTCCACGGCAGCGTCGGGCAGGTCGGATTTGATGCCGTCAGGATCAAGGAGAACATCGCAGCCCTCATCAACGATCTGAAGAGGGCCAAGCCTGCGTCGGCCAAGGGCCAGTACCTGAAGAAGGTCACCCTGTCGACCACCATGGGCCCGGGCCTGACGGTGGATCAGGCCTCGCTGGAAGCTTGAGAACAGATTTTGAAGGTGCGCCCGGCTCCGGCCGGGCAGCCGTCAAAAACCGTAGGGGGCTGTCGCTTCGCGGCAGCTGGGGAAGTTGCTTCGCAACTTCGACCGGCTGTCGGCCCGGAAGCGACTGCCTTAATGGCCTACGCAGACGGCGGAGCCTCGGAAACGTGTGCGACGAATGTCGTTTCGTTCCCGGAGGATCGCCGTACGTTCCGCAACGCCCGTTCACGGTCGTGATCGGGCAATGGATATCGGCGATATCCGAGGAGAAAACATGGCACTGAGACTTGAAGAGAAACAAGCCATCGTTGCCGAAGTCAACCAGGCCGCTACCGGCGCGTTGTCCGCGGTGGTCAGCGACTACCGCGGCCTGACCGTGAGCCAGATGACCGAACTGCGGGCGAAAGCGCGCGACACGGGCGTCTATCTCAAGGTCATTCGCAACACGCTGGCCCGTCGCGCCGTCGCAGGTACTGACTACGAGTGCCTCAACGACGCGTTCGAAGGGCCGACGATGCTGGCGTTCTCCACAGAGGACCCCGGCGCCGCCGCGCGGCTGCTGAAAGACTACGCCAGAGAGCACGAGGCCTTGAAGGTCCGCGCGCTTTCCCTGGGCGGCCTGCTGTACGGCGCGGAGGACATCGACCGCCTCGCCTCGCTGCCGACCCGGGATCAGGCGTTGTCGATCCTGATGGCCGTCATGCTGGCGCCCGTCACCAAGCTGGCCCGCACGTTCAACGACGTGCCCGGCCGAGTGGTGCGCGCGGTGGCCGCAGTACGGGATCAGAAGCAGCAGGCGGCCTAGCGGGTCGATCAGGCATACGAGCAGAAACGACATTCAGGAGACATTGAGACATGGCACTTTCGAAAGACGACATTCTGAACGCCATCGCCGAGATGAGCGTGATGGAAGTGGTGGAGCTGGTCTCCGCCATGGAAGACAAGTTCGGCGTTTCCGCCGCAGCAGCGGTGGCGGCTGCCCCCGCTGCTGCGGGTGGCGGCGAGACTGCGGCCGCGGAGGAGAAGGACGAGTTCGAGATCGTTCTCCAGGCCGCGGGCGAGAAAAAGGTCAACGTCATCAAGGTGGTGCGTGCCATCACGGGCCTCGGCCTCAAGGAGGCCAAGGCGCTGGTGGACGAAGCCCCGTCTTCGGTCAAAGAAGGCGCAACGAAGGACGAAGCTGAAGATATCAAGAAGCAACTCGAAGAAGCCGGCGCAACCGTCGAGCTCCGGTAGGAGCGTTCTCCAGATCGCAATTTGGAGACGTTTCTGCAACCACCGATTGGCTGGGCACCCGAGAGGTGCCCGGCCTTTCCGTGCTGCGGTCGCGCGATCGCTGCCCCTGCGGGGCAGCTCGGCGGCTCCGGCACGACCGCAGTCAGTCACATCAGGTAATCAAGGCCAGGCTAGCAGCCGCGGGAGACACTAATGGCGTACAGCTTTACCGAGAAGAAGCGCATTCGCAAGGACTTCGGCAAGCTCCCGGAGTTCATGGAGATGCCGTATCTTCTCTCCATACAGATCGACTCGTACAACCAGTTTCTGCAGGTTGACAAGAAGGCCAACGCTCGGCAGGAAACCGGTCTGCACGCGGCGTTCCGTTCGGTATTCCCCATCGTCAGCTATTCCGGCAGTGCGGCGCTCGAGTACGTGGACTATCGGCTCGGTGAGCCGGCCTTCGACGTCAAGGAGTGTGTGCTTCGAGGCAGCACCTATGCCGCCCCGCTGCGGGTCAAAGTGCGCCTGATCATCTACGACAAGGACTCGTCCAACAAGGCGGTTAAGGACGTCAAGGAGCAGGAAGTCTACATGGGCGAGATTCCGCTCATGACGACAAACGGCACCTTCGTCATCAACGGCACCGAGCGGGTGGTGGTGTCACAGCTCCACCGGTCGCCGGGCGTGTTCTTCGACCACGACCGGGGTAAGACGCACTCCTCGGGCAAGCTCCTGTACTCCGCGCGGGTGATTCCCTACCGCGGCTCGTGGCTCGATTTCGAGTTCGATCCGAAAGATACCGTGTTTGTGCGGATCGACCGGCGCCGCAAGCTCCCCGCGACCATCGTGCTGCGGGCACTGGGCTACAGCTCCGAAGAGATTCTCGACATGTTCTTCGAGACCAACGTCTTCCACGTGAAGAAAGACGGGTTCTCGGTGGATCTCATTCCCGAGCGGATGCGTGGCGACGTGGCGACGTTCGACATCGTCGACAAGAAGGGCAAGGTCATCGTCGAGGTGGGACGGCGGATCACCGCCCGGCACGTGCGCCTGCTGGAGGAAAGCGGCATCAAGCGGCTCGACGTGCCGCGCGACTATCTGATCGACCGGGTCATCGCCCGGGACGTGGTGGACGAGTCGTCGGGGGAGATCATCGTTCCCTGCAACACGCTGATCAGCAACGAGGTCATCGATAAGCTGCTGGAAGCGGGTGTCAGCGAGATCGCGACAATCTACACCAACGACCTGGACTGCGGGCCGTACATCGCCGACACCCTGCGCATCGACCCCACCAGCAACCGCCTGGAGGCGCTGGTGGAGATCTATCGGATGATGCGGCCCGGCGAGCCGCCCACCAAGGAAGCGGCGGAGAACCTGTTCAACAACCTGTTTTTCTCCAGCGAGCGTTACGACCTCTCGGCCGTGGGCCGCATGAAATTCAACCGCCGCCTCGGCCGTGAGGACATCACCGGTGAAGGCACCCTCGCCAACGAGGACATCATCGACGTGTTGCGTACCCTGGTGGAGATCAGGAACGGCAAAGGCTCGGTGGACGACATCGACCACCTGGGCAACCGGCGGGTGCGCTCGGTGGGCGAGATGGCCGAGAACCAGTTCCGGGTGGGCCTCATCCGGGTCGAGCGGGCGGTCAAGGAGCGGCTGTCGCTGGCGGAGTCCGAGGGCCTCATGCCCCAGGACATGATCAACGCCAAGCCCGTGGCGGCGGCCATCAAGGAGTACTTCGGCTCGAGCCAGCTCTCCCAGTTCATGGACCAGAACAACCCGCTCTCCGAGGTGACCCACAAGCGCCGGGTCTCCGCGCTCGGCCCGGGCGGCCTGACCCGCGAGCGGGCCGGTTTCGAGGTACGGGACGTGCATCCGACCCACTACGGCCGGGTGTGCCCCATCGAGACCCCGGAGGGGCCGAACATCGGTCTCATCAACAGCCTGGCGACCTATGCGCGGACCAACGAGTACGGCTTCCTCGAGACGCCGTACCGCAAGGTGGTGAACGGCCAGGTCACCAATGACGTGGAGTATCTGTCGGCCATCGACGAAGCCGCCTACGTGATCGCCCAGGCGAGCGCACCGCTTTCCGACAAGGGTGAGTTCGTGGGCGAGTTGGTGGACGTGCGCCATTTGAACGAGTTTCAGAAGACCACGCCCGACAAAGTCGACTATATGGACGTTTCGCCCAAGCAGGTGGTTTCGGTGGCCGCTTCGCTGATCCCGTTCCTCGAGCACGACGACGCCAACCGGGCGCTCATGGGCTCGAACATGCAGCGTCAGGCGGTGCCGACCCTGCGCGCCGAGAAGCCCCTGGTGGGTACCGGCATGGAGCGCCACGTGGCCCGCGACTCGGGGGTATGCGTGATCGCCGGCCGGGGCGGCTCGGTGGACTCCGTGGATGCGAGCCGCATCGTGGTGCGGGTGAACGACGACGAGATCCAGGCGGGCGAAGCCGGGGTGGATATCTACAACCTCACCAAGTTCACGCGGTCGAACCAGAACACGTGCATCAACCAGCGTCCGCTGGTCAAGCCGGGTGACGTCATCGCCCGCGGCGACGTGCTGGCCGACGGCCCGTCCTGCGACATGGGCGAGCTGGCGCTGGGGCAGAACATGCGCATCGCGTTCATGCCGTGGAACGGATACAACTACGAGGACTCCATACTGGTATCCGAGCGTGTGGTGCAGGAAGACCGCTTCACCAGCATCCACATTCAGGAGCTGACCTGCATCGCGCGAGACACCAAGCTGGGGCCGGAAGAGATCACCTGCGACATCCCCAACGTCGGTGAAGGAGCGCTTTCGAAGCTGGACGAGTCCGGCATCGTTTACATCGGTGCCGAGGTGAAGGCCGGTGACATTCTGGTGGGCAAGGTGACGCCGAAGGGCGAAACCCAGCTCACTCCGGAAGAGAAGCTGCTGCGCGCCATCTTCGGCGAGAAGGCCTCCGACGTGAAGGACACCTCGCTCCGGGTGCCGACCAGCGTCAAAGGCACGGTCATCGACGTGCGGGTCTTCACCCGTGACGGGGTGGAGAAGGACCAGCGCGCGAAGGACATCGAGAAGGCCGAGCTGGCCCAGGTCCGCAAGGATCTGGACGACCAGTACCGGATCGTCGAGACCGCCACGTACGAGCGGCTGCGCTCGGCGCTGTCGGGCAAGCAGGCGGCCAGCGCCCCTGGCCAGGTCAAAGGCCTCGAGATCGACGACGGGTACCTGGACGGTCTCGGTAAGGACGATTGGTTCAAGATCCGCATGGCCGACGACGAGCTGAACACCCTGCTCGAACGGGCCGAGGCCCAGCTCAAAGAGCGCAAGGAGATGCTCGATGCCCGCTACGCGGACAAGCGCGGCAAGCTCGAGACCGGCGACGACCTGGCGCCGGGGGTGCTGAAGATCGTCAAGGTGTACCTGGCCATCAAGCGGCGGATCCAACCCGGCGACAAGATGGCGGGCCGTCACGGCAACAAAGGCGTGATCTCGGTAATCATGCCGGTGGAGGACATGCCCTTCGACGACGACGGCGAACCGGTGGACGTGGTCCTCAATCCGCTCGGCGTGCCGTCGCGGATGAACGTGGGGCAGGTGCTGGAAACCCACCTCGGCTGGGCCGCCAAAGGCATCGGCCGCAAGATCGACGGCATGCTGGCTGCCCAGAGAATGATCGCCGAGGTCCGGGGCTATCTCGAGGAGGTGTACAACTCGGTGGGCGAGTCCAAGGTGGACCTGAAGTCCCTCTCGGACAGCGAGCTGACCGAGCTGGCGCACAACCTGAAGAGCGGCATGCCGATCGCCACGCCCGTCTTCGACGGCGCCAACGAGGCCGAGATCAAGCGGCTTCTCGAGCTCGCGGAGCTGCCGGTGACCGGCCAGGCGACCCTCTACGACGGACGCACGGGCGACAAGTTCGACCGTCCCGTCACCGTCGGTTACATGTACATGCTGAAGCTCAACCACCTGGTGGACGACAAGATGCATGCCCGCTCCACCGGCTCCTACAGCCTGGTCACCCAGCAGCCGCTGGGCGGCAAGGCTCAGTTCGGCGGCCAGCGGTTCGGCGAGATGGAGGTGTGGGCGCTGGAAGCTTACGGCGCGGCGTACACCCTGCAGGAGATGCTCACCGTCAAATCCGACGACGTGAGCGGCCGGACCAAGATGTACAAGAACATCGTGGACGGCGACTACCGCATGGAGCCCGGCATGCCGGAGTCGTTCAACGTGCTGGTCAAGGAGATCCGCTCCCTCGGCATCGACATGGAGCTGGAAAGCGAATGATTGCCCGGGTGGGAGCGACCTCAATCGGGTCCTCCGACAGGACCAGCGATGGCCGACAGTTTTGATTTGCTACTCCCATTGATAGTGGAGGAGAGACTTTGAAAGACCTACTCAACCTGCTGAAAGCCCAGGGCAGCGTCGACGAGTTCGACAGCCTGCGAATCGGCCTGGCCTCGCCGGACATGATCCGGTCGTGGTCGTTCGGTGAGGTGAAAAAGCCCGAGACCATCAACTACCGCACCTTCAAGCCGGAGCGGGACGGGCTGTTCTGCGCCCGCATCTTCGGCCCGATCAAGGACTACGAGTGCCTGTGCGGCAAGTACAAGCGGCTGAAGCACCGTGGCGTCATCTGCGAGAAGTGCGGCGTCGAGGTGACCCTGACCAAGGTGCGCCGTGAGCGTATGGGCCACATCGAGCTGGCGAGCCCGGTGGCCCACATCTGGTTCCTGAAGTCGCTGCCGTCCCGCATCGGGCTGCTGCTCGACATGACCCTCCGGGACATCGAGCGGGTGCTGTACTTCGAGTCGTTCGTGGTGATCGATCCCGGTCTCACCGACCTCGAGGTGGGCCAGCTTCTCACCGACGAGGACTACTACCAGAAGCTCGAGGAGTTCGGCGACGAGTTCGACTCGCGCATGGGGGCCGAGGCCATTCAGGCGTTGCTGCACAACCTGGATCTGGAGTCGGAGATCGCGCGGCTGCGCGAGGAGATTCCGGCCACCAACTCCGAGACCAAGATCAAGAAGCTGTCCAAGCGCCTGAAGCTGATGGAAGCTTTCGTGTCCTCGGGCAACGATCCGGAGTGGATGATCATGTCCGTGCTGCCGGTGCTGCCCCCGGACCTGCGTCCGCTGGTGCCCCTGGACGGCGGCCGCTTCGCCACCTCCGATCTGAACGACCTGTACCGCCGGGTCATCAACCGCAATAACCGGCTGAAGCGGCTGCTCGACCTCTCCGCGCCCGACATCATCGTGCGCAACGAGAAGCGCATGCTGCAGGAATCGGTGGACGCGCTGCTCGACAACGGCCGCCGCGGCCGGGCCATCACCGGCTCGAACAAGCGACCGCTGAAGTCGCTGGCCGACATGATCAAAGGCAAGCAGGGCCGCTTCCGCCAGAACCTGCTGGGCAAGCGGGTGGATTATTCCGGCCGCAGCGTCATCGTGGTCGGCCCCACCCTGCGCCTGCACCAGTGCGGGCTGCCGAAGAAGATGGCCCTCGAGCTGTTCAAGCCGTTCATTTTCGGCAAGCTGGAAGCCCGCGGACTGGCGACCACCATCAAGGCTGCGAAGAAGATGGTCGAGCGGGAAACCCCCGAGGTGTGGGACATCCTGGCCGAGGTGATACGCGAACACCCGGTGCTGCTGAACCGTGCGCCCACCCTGCACCGTCTGGGCATCCAGGCCTTCGAGCCGGTGCTGATCGAGGGTAAGGCCATTCAGCTCCATCCGCTGGTGTGCACCGCCTACAACGCCGACTTCGACGGCGATCAGATGGCCGTGCACGTGCCGCTGACTCTGGAAGCCCAGCTCGAGAGCCGGGCCCTGATGATGTCCACCAACAACATCCTGTCGCCGGCCAGCGGTGAGCCCATCATCGTGCCGTCCCAGGACGTGGTGCTCGGTCTGTACTACATGACCCGCGACAAGGCGGGCGCCCGCGGCGAAGGCCGGGCGTTTTCCGACATCGAGGAGGTGCACCGCGCCTACCACGGCGGGCTGGTGGATCTGCACGCCCGGGTTAAAGTGCGCATCGAGGAGCACAAGGTAGCCGAGGACGGCACGGTGACCCCGATTGTCAGCCTGCAGGACACCACGGTGGGCCGGGCACTGTTCTACGAGATCGTGCCCAAGGAACTGCCTTACGAGATGGTGAACAAGCCGCTGGACAAGAAGACCATCTCCGGTCTCATCAACGCCTGCTACCGCAACGTGGGCCTGAAGGAGACGGTGATCTTTGCTGACCAGCTCATGTACACCGGGTTCGCCCACTCGACCGCGTCCGGCGCGTCCATCGGGGTGGACGACTTCGTCATTCCGGCGGACAAGGTGCGGATCATCTCCGAGGCGGAAGCCGAGGTGGCCGAGATCGAGTCCCAGTTCGCCTCGGGTCTGGTGACCCAGGGCGAGAAGTACAACAAGGTGGTGGACATCTGGTCGCGCGCCAACGACCTGGTGGCGCGATCCATGATGGAAGGCATCTCCAAAGAGAAGGTGACCAACCGGAACGGCGAAGAGGTGGAGCAGGATTCGTTCAACTCCGTCTACATATACGCCGACTCCGGGGCGCGGGGCTCGCCGGCACAGATCCGCCAGCTCGCCGGCATGCGGGGTCTCATGACCCGGCCGGACGGCAGCATCATCGAGAACGCCATCACGGCCAACTTCCGTGAGGGCCTGTCGGTGAACGAGTACTTCATCTCCACCCACGGCGCGCGCAAGGGCCTGGCGGACACGGCGCTGAAGACGGCCAACTCCGGGTATCTGACCCGGCGGCTGGTGGACGTGGCCCAGGACGTGGTCATCACCGAGACCGACTGCGGCACCGACGGGGGCCTGCTGGTGTCGGCCGATCATCGAAGGCGGTGACGTGGTGGAGCCCCTGGGCGACCGCGTGCTCGGCCGCGTAGTGGCCGCCAACGTCTACGACACCGACGGCAAGACCGTGCTCATCGAGCAGGGCACCATGCTGGACGAGGCCTGGGTCGAGCGTCTGGACGAGCTCGGGGTCGATCAGATGCTGGTGCGTTCGCCCATCACCTGCGCTACCCGTCATGGGGTCTGCAGCAGCTGCTACGGCCGGGACCTGGCCCGCGGTCATGTGGTCAACGTGGGCGAGGCCGTGGGGGTGATCGCTGCGCAGTCTATCGGCGAGCCGGGCACCCAGCTCACCATGCGCACCTTCCACATCGGCGGCGCGGCCTCCCGGGCCACGGCCATCGACAGCATTCAGGTGAAGCATGGCGGCGCGGTGCGCCTGCACAACCTGAAGACGGTGGTGCGGGAGTCCGGCGAGCTGGTGGCGGTATCCCGCTCCGGCGAGATCGCCATTGCCGACAGCCATGGTCGGGAGCGCGAGCGCTACAAGCTGCCGTACGGCGCCGTGATCTCGGTGGGTGACGGCGACGAGGTGGATGCCGGTCAGGTCATCGCCCAGTGGGACCCGCACACTCACCCCATCGTCACCGAGGTGTCCGGCGTCGTCAAGATGCAGGACATGGAGGACGGGTTGTCCATCAACCGCCAGACGGACGAGTTGACGGGTCTCACCAACATCCTGGTGATGGATCCGAAGGACCGGCCCAGCGCCGGCAAGGATCTGCGCCCGGCGGTGACCCTGGTGGACGACGGCGGCGAAACGGTGAAGCTGCCGGGCAGTGACCTGCCCGCGCACTACTTCCTGCCCAACAACGCCATCGTCAACCTGGAAGACGGCGAGCAGGTCGGGGTCGGCGACATCGTCGCGCGGATTCCCCAGGAAGGATCCAAGACCAGGGACATCACCGGCGGTCTGCCGCGGGTGGCGGACCTGTTCGAGGCCCGCAAGCCCAAGGAGCCGGCGATCCTGGCCGAGGAGTCGGGCATCGTCAGCTTCGGCAAGGAAACCAAGGGCAAGCGCCGGCTGGTGATCACGCCGCCGGACGGCGATCCCGTGGAGACCCTGATCCCGAAGTGGCGCAACATCGGCGTGTTCGAAGGTGAGCAGGTGGAGAAGGGCGAGGTGGTCTGCGAAGGCCCGCCGGGCCCCCACGACATCCTGCGGCTGAAGAGCGTGGCCGAGCTTGCGGAGTACATCACCAACGAAATCCAGGAGGTGTACCGGCTGCAGGGGGTGACCATCAACGACAAGCACATCGAGGTCATCGTCCGGCAGATGCTGCGCAAGGCGGAAATCACCGATCCCGGTGAGTCCGAGTTCATCCGCGGCGAGCAGGTCGAGTACGTTCAGGTGCTGGAAGCCAACGAGGCTCTGGAAGCCGAAGGCAAGCAGAAGGCTCAGTTCGAGCGGGTGCTGCTCGGCATCACCAAGGCGTCGCTGGCGACGGAATCCTTCGTCTCCGCGGCCTCCTTCCAGGAGACCACGCGGGTGCTGACGGAGGCTGCCGTCACCGGCAAGCGCGACTACCTGCGCGGTCTCAAGGAGAACGTGGTTGTCGGCCGGCTCATCCCCGCTGGGACGGGTCTTGCGTACCACAGCGACCGCAAGCGCAAGCGTGCCGAGGACCTTGCTGCGCGGCTCGCCAAGGAGCAGGGCGCCACGGCGGACGAGGTGGAACAGGCGCTGTCGGAGGCCCTCTCCAACAGCGACTGAGCCGCCACCTGTGGGAGCGGCCTCCCGGCCGCGATTGCGGATCGCGGGCAGGAGCCCGCTCCCACACGAGCTCCAACCGGCGTTGTTTTATCCCGGGCGCGCGATTAGAATCGCGCGCCTGTTTCATCCGGCCTCCGTCAACGGCAAGCCGGCGAACCGAACCAAGAGACCAGGCATGGCGAGAATCAGCCAGTTAGTGCGCAAGCCCCGCAAGCGCAAGATCGACAAGAACATCGTGCCCGCCCTGCAGGGCAGCCCGCAGAAGCGCGGGGTCTGCACGCGCGTGTACACGACCACGCCGAAGAAGCCGAACTCGGCTCTGCGCAAGGTGTGCCGCGTGCGTCTGACCAACGGCTACGAGGTGACCTCCTACATCGGCGGCGAAGGCCACAACCTTCAGGAGCACTCGGTGGTCCTCATTCGCGGCGGCCGGGTCAAGGACCTGCCGGGGGTGCGTTATCACACCGTGCGCGGAACTCTCGACACCTCCGGGGTGTCGGACCGTCGTCAGCGCCGGTCCAAATACGGGGCCAAGCGCCCGAAGTAAGGAGAATCACCCTGCTGCTCTTGGTGTGGGAGCGACCTCCCGGTCGCGATCCGAAAAAGCAGCAAACCCAGTAGAACCCATACAGAGCGAAAAATCTGTTCCAGTAAGGCCCGGACCCGCACAGCCGCGGGGTTCCTTCCGGGATCTACCTGAAGCCATGGAGCCAACCACATGCCAAGACGCCGCATTATCCCCAAGCGGGAAATACTTCCTGATCCCAAGTACCACAATCAGACGGTCGCCAAGTTCATCAATCACGTGATGACGAGCGGCAAAAAGGCCGTCGCGGAGCGCATCGTCTACGGTGCGCTGGGCAGAATCGAGAACCGCGGCGCCGGCAACCCGGTGGACGTGTTCGAGAAGGCTCTGGAGGCGGTGGCGCCCTACGTCGAGGTGAAGGCCCGGCGGGTCGGTGGTGCCACCTATCAGGTGCCCGTGGAAGTGCGCCCGTCCCGGCGCCAGGCGCTGGCCATGCGCTGGCTGGTGGAAAGCGCGCGCAAGCGAGGCGAGAAATCCATGGCGGCGCGGCTCGCCGGTGAGTTCATGGACGCCGCCGAAGGCCGCGGCAGCGCGGTGAAGAAGCGCGAGGACACCCACCGCATGGCGGAGGCGAACCGCGCCTTTTCTCACTATCGATACTGAGGGCAGCGCTCCACGAGGAGCGCGAGAGTCCCCGAACATCCACACATTCAGACACGAACGACGCTTTAACGGAGAGCATCATGGCTCGCAAAACCCCCATCGCCCGATACCGGAACATCGGCATCGTGGCGCACGTGGACGCCGGCAAGACGACTACCACGGAAAGGGTGCTGTTCTACACCGGCCTGTCCCACAAGATTGGCGAGGTCCATGACGGCGCCGCGATCATGGACTGGATGGCGCAGGAGCAGGAGCGGGGCATCACCATCACCTCCGCCGCCACCACGTGCTTCTGGTCCGGCATGAACCAGCAGTTTCCGGAGCACCGGGTCAACATCATCGACACCCCCGGACACGTGGACTTCACCATCGAGGTGGAGCGCAGCCTCCGGGTGCTGGACGGTACCGTCGTGGTCTTCTGCGGCACCTCCGGCGTCGAGCCGCAATCCGAGACGGTGTGGCGCCAGGCCAACAAGTACGAAGTGCCGCGAATCGTCTTCGTCAACAAGATGGACCGCGCCGGCGCCGACTTCATCCGCGTGGTGCAGCAGATCAAGCAGCGGCTGGGCTCCCAGCCGGTGCCGATCCAACTCGCCATCGGCGCCGAGGAAGAGTTCCGCGGCGTGGTCGACCTGGTGCGCATGAAGGCCATTCTCTGGAACGAGGCCGATCAGGGCCTCACCTACGAGCTCGAGGACATCCCCGCGGAGATGGCTGAACAGGCCGATCATTACCGCGAGCAGATGATGGAAGCCGCCGCCGAGGCGAACGAGGAGCTCATGGAGAAGTACCTCGAAGAGGGCGAGCTCTCCGAGGAAGACATCAAGAAGGGCCTGCGCATCCGCACGCTCGCCAACGAGATCGTGCCGGCGCTGTGTGGCTCCGCATTCAAGAACAAGGGTGTCCAGGCGATGCTGGACGCGGTGATCGAGTACCTGCCCGCCCCAACCGAGGTGCGCGCCATCGAAGGCGTGCTGGACGACGGCGAGACCGTGGAGACCCGGGAAGCCGACGACGAGGCACCCTTCTCGGCGCTGGCATTCAAGATCGCCACCGACCCCTTTGTCGGCACTCTGACGTTCTTCCGGGTTTACTCGGGCGTGCTGTCGTCCGGGGACCAGGTGATGAACCCGGTGAAGAGCAAGCGCGAGCGGGTCGGCCGGATGGTGCAGATGCACTCCAACCACAGGAACGAGATCAAGGAAGTGCGAGCCGGCGACATCGCCGCCGCCATCGGTCTGAAGGACGTCACCACCGGCGACACCCTGTGCGCTCTGAACCGCGTCATCACCCTGGAACGGATGGAGTTTCCGGAGCCGGTAATCTCGGTGGCCGTGGAGCCGAAGTCGAAGGCCGACCAGGAGAAGATGGGCGTGGCGCTCGGCAAGCTGGCCCAGGAGGACCCCTCCTTCCGCGTGCGCACCGATGAGGAGTCCGGCCAGACCATCATCTCCGGCATGGGCGAATTGCACCTCGACATCATCGTCGACCGCATGAAGCGGGAGTTCGGCGTCGAGGCCAACATCGGCAAGCCTCAGGTGGCCTACCGGGAGACCATCCGCAAGGAAGTGGAGATCGAAGGCAAGTTCGTTCGCCAATCCGGCGGCCGGGGTCAGTATGGCCACGTCTGGTTGCGGCTCGAGCCTATTTATCACGAAGAGGCGGAGGAAGAGCCCCAGCACTACGAGTTCGTCGACGAGATCGTCGGCGGCGTGGTGCCTCGCGAGTACATCCCGGCGGTGAACAAGGGCATTCAGGAGCAGATGCAGAATGGCGTCCTCGCGGGCTATCCGCTGATCGACGTCAAAGCCACCCTGTTCGACGGCTCGTTCCACGAAGTGGATTCGTCAGAGATGGCGTTCAAGATCGCCGGCTCCATGGCATTGAAGGCCGGCGCGCTGAAGGCGAGGCCCGTGATGCTGGAGCCGATCATGGCGGTGGAGGTGGTGACGCCGGAGGAGTACATGGGCGACGTGGTGGGCGATCTGAACCGTCGCCGGGGTTTGATCCAGGGTATGGACGAGAACCCGGCCGGCAAGATCATCCGCGCCGAGGTACCGATGTCCGAAATGTTCGGTTACTCCACCGACCTGCGCAGCGCCACCCAGGGCCGCGCCACTTACGTCATGGAGTTCGAGCGGTACGCCGAGGTGCCCGACAACATCGCCCAGGGCCTGATCAAGCAGTAGCAATCGGGCGACGGAACGAACCAGTTCAGTAAAACCAGATTAACGGAGACGAGCGACCACCATGTCCAAAGCGAAATTCGAGCGTACGAAGCCGCACGTGAATGTAGGGACGATTGGTCACGTGGACCATGGCAAGACGACGTTGACGGCGGCGTTGACGAAGATCTGCGCGGAGGAGTTTGGGGGCGAAGCGCGGGCGTTCGACCAGATCGACAATGCGCCGGAGGAGCGTGAGCGTGGGATCACGATTGCGACGGCGCACGTGGAGTACGAGAGCGAGAAGCGTCACTACGCGCACGTGGACTGTCCGGGCCATGCGGACTACGTGAAGAACATGATCACGGGTGCGGCGCAGATGGACGGAGCGATTCTGGTGGTATCGGCGGCGGACGGTCCGATGCCGCAGACGCGGGAGCACATTCTGCTGTCGCGGCAGGTGGGTGTGCCGCGGATCGTGGTGTACATGAACAAGGCGGACATGGTTGACGACGAGGAGCTTCTGGAGCTGGTGGAGATGGAGGTCCGGGAGCTGCTGGACCAGTACGAGTTTCCGGGAGACGACACGCCGGTGATCATTGGCAGCGCGCTGAAGGCGCTGGAGGGAGACAGCAGCAGCGAGATTGGTGTGGAGTCGGTGAAGAAGCTGGTTCGGACCCTGGACGAGTACATACCGGAGCCGGAGCGGCCGGTGGACCAGCCGTTCCTGATGCCGATCGAGGACGTATTTTCGATTGCGGGGCGAGGCACGGTGGTGACGGGTCGGGTGGACCGCGGCGTGGTGAAGGTGGGCGACGAGGTTGAGATTGTGGGTCTTCGGGAGACGACGAAGACGACGGTGACGGGTGTGGAGATGTTCCGCAAGCTGCTGGACGAAGGTCGGGCGGGAGAGAACATCGGGGTTCTGCTGCGGGGCACGAAGCGAGACGATGTGGAGCGGGGCCAGGTGCTGTGCAAGCCGGGGTCGATCACGCCGCACACGCGATTCGACGCGGAGGTGTACGTGCTGTCGAAGGACGAGGGAGGTCGCCACACGCCGTTCTTCAAGGGTTACCGGCCGCAGTTCTACTTTCGCACGACGGACGTGACGGGGACGGTGGAGTTGCCGGAAGGGGTGGAGATGGTGATGCCGGGGGACAACGTGAACATGGAGGTGACGTTGATCAGTCCGATTGCCATGGACGACGGCCAGCGTTTCACGATCCGGGAAGGCGGCCGCACGGTGGGCGCCGGAGTGGTGACCAAGGTCGTCGAGTAACCCAGGTCCCATCTGTGGGAGCGGCTGTGGGAGCGGCTGTGGGAGCGGCCTGCGGCCGCGATTCCTAGATCGCGACCAGGAGGTCGCTCCCACAGGAAAGAGAGTCGCTCCCACAAGGAAAGCGTCGCTCCCACAAGGAAAGCGTCGCTCCCACAAGGAAAGCGTCGCTCTCACTGGTGAGTGGGTGTTGCGGGATTCCGCCACCGTCTGTATAGTTCGCCCTCCCTTTTTCAGGGCTGTGAAAGAGGGGAATTCGGATGTTGCTGCCCGAGATGCCGGTCATGGGGTACCGGCCGAGCATCGATCTAGATACTCCGTTCGGCGGCCGCGTCGCTCTTTAAGATTGTTGGAGTCCCGAGCACTGTGAGCACTGTGCAGAGTCAGCGTATTCGCATACGGCTGAAGGCGTTCGATCATCGGCTGATCGACGTCTCCACCCAGGAGATCGTCGATACCGCTAAGCGCACCGGCGCTCGCGTGCTGGGTCCGATTCCGCTGCCCACCAAGAAGGAGCGGTATACGGTGCTCATCTCACCCCACGTCAATAAGGACGCGCGGGATCAGTACGAGATCCGCACCCACAAGCGGATGCTGGACATCGTCGAACCCACGGAGAAGACCGTCGAAGCGCTCATGAAGCTCGACCTGGCAGCCGGGGTGGATGTGCAGATCAGCCTGAATTGACTCCGGCCCGGGCGAAGCCCGGGACACCCCGGCGACGCCGGGACGAGGGCCGGCCGATGGCTGGCCAGAATCGCGTGCCGACACACGTCCCGGACGGTGAGCGCCGCGACCGACATGGCCCCGATGGGGGGCCGGTGATGTGACAGCCGTTTGCCGGCACCCCCAGCGGGATGTTCGGCAGGCGCTCTGCGCATCCAGTGAAGGTGCCCGCCGCCAGGGTAGCGGGCAAGCAGACAGGAAATGGGGCCATGGCAATCGGTTTGGTAGGTCGAAAAGCGGGCATGACGCGGTTGTTCACCGAGGAAGGTGACTCCGTGCCGGTGACGGTGATCGAGGTGGAGCCCAACCGGGTGACCTATCTGCGCACGCCGGAAGTCGATGGCTACGCCGCCGTCCAGGTGACCACCGGGCAGGCAAAGCGCAGCCGCGTGGGCAAGCCGCTGGCTGGCCATTTCGCCAAGGCCAAGGTCGAGGCAGGACGCGGCTTGTGGGAGTTCCGCCTGGATGCCCCGGTGGAGGGTCTGGAAGTGGGCGGCGAGCTGAGGCTCGATCAGTTCGAGCCGGGCCAGCGCGTGGACGTGCGCGCAGTCTCGAAGGGAAAGGGGTACGCGGGCACCATCAAGCGCTGGAACTTCAAGGGCCAGGACGCTTCCCACGGCAACTCGATCTCCCACCGGGTGCCGGGCTCCATCGGCCAATGCCAGACGCCTGGCCGGGTGTTCAAGGGCAAGAAGATGTCGGGGCATCTCGGCAACGTTCGGGTCACCACGCAGAACCTGGAAGTGGTGCGGGTGGACGCGGAGCGTAACCTGCTGCTGGTGAGGGGCTCCGTGCCGGGCCCGGCGGGCGGCGACGTATACGTCCGACCGACGGTGAAGGCCTGAGCGCGCTTAAGGAGTGTCGGCATGAATCTGAACCTGGCAACGAACGGCGGCAGCGTAGAAGTTTCCGAGGCGGCCTTCGGCAGAGAGTTCAACGAGGCGCTGGTGCACCAGGTGGTGGTGGCACACATGGCGGGCGCGCGGCAGGGCAGCCGGGCGCAGAAGACCCGCGCCGAGGTGCGTGGCGGCGGCCGTAAGCCGTGGCGGCAGAAGGGCACCGGCCGCGCCCGGGCGGGATCCATTCGAAGCCCGATCTGGCGCGGTGGCGGGGTCACGTTCGCGGCGAGGCCCCAGGATCACAGCCAGAAGGTCAACCGCAAGATGTACCGCGGTGCGCTGCGTTGCATCCTGTCGGAGCTGATTCGCCAGGAACGGCTGGTGGTCTGCGAGTCGTTCTCGGTGGACCAGCCGAAAACCAGGACCCTGCTCGGCGCCCTGAAGGACCTCGACCTCAAGAGCGTGTTGATCGTTGCCGAGGAGGTGGACGAGAACCTGTATCTAGCGGCCCGCAACCTCAAGGACGTGGACGTGCGGGACGTCAGCGGGATCGACCCGGTCAGTCTCATCAGCCACGAGAAAGTGCTGGTGACGGTTGGGGCGCTGAAAAAGCTGGAGGAGACGCTGGCATGAATCAGGAACGTCTCTACACCGTGCTGGTCGAGCCGCACTTCTCCGAGAAGGTCTCGAACCTGGGAGACAAGAGCAATCAGTACGGCTTCAAGGTGTCTACCGACGCCACCAAGGCAGAGATCAAAGAGGCAGTCGAGAAGCTGTTCAAGGTCGACGTCGAAGGCGTCACCACGATGAACGTGAAAGGCAAGCTGCGGCGCACCGCGCGCGGCACCTCTCGCCGCAAGGACTGGAAGAAGGCCTACGTGCGCGTCGCCGCAGGCCAGGAAATCGACTTCATGGTAACGGACTGAACAGATGCCCGTCGTCAAAGCAAAACCCACTTCTGCCGGCCGGCGGTTCGTCGTCAAGGTCGTCAACCCGGAGCTGCATCGCGGCGGTCCGTACAAGCCGCTGCTGGACGCCCAGCATCGCCGCGGCGGGCGCAACAATGCCGGCCGAATCACCACCCGCCATCAGGGCGGTGGGCACAAGCAGCACTACCGGATCATCGACTTCAAACGCGACAAGGACGGCATCCCCGCCCAGGTGGAACGCCTCGAGTACGACCCCAACCGCACCGCCAACGTCGCTCTGCTCAAGTACCGCGACGGCGAACGCCGTTACATCGTCGCTCCCAGCGGCGTCTCCGCCGGTGACATGCTGATGAGCGGCAGCGGCGCAGCCATCCGCCCCGGCAACGCCATGCAGATTCGCAGCATTCCGGTGGGCAGCGTAATTCATTGCGTGGAGCTCAAGCCCGGCCGCGGCGCCCAGCTCGCCCGCAGCGCCGGCGCGTCGGTGCAGCTCGTGGCTCGGGAAGGCAGCTATGCGACCCTGCGTCTGCGCTCCGGCGAGATGCGCCGGGTGCTGACCGAGTGTCGCGCGACCCTGGGCGAGGTAGGCAACTCCGAACACAACCTGCGCTCGCTCGGCAAAGCCGGCGCCAAGCGCTGGCGCGGCAAGCGTCCCACCGTGCGCGGCGTGGCCATGAATCCGGTGGATCACCCGCACGGCGGCGGCGAGGGCAAGACGTCGGGCGGCCGCCATCCGGTCACCCCGTGGGGCGTGCCCACCAAAGGCCACAAGACCCGGAAGAACAAGCGCACCGACAAGCTCATCGTCCGTCGCCGAGGAAGGAGGTAACCGTGCCGAGATCACTGCACAAAGGGCCCTTCGTCGACCTGTCCCTGCTGAGGAAGGTGGAAGCGGCGGCGGCGACCAACGACAAGCGGCCTATCAGAACCTGGTCGCGCCGGTCCATGGTGGTGCCGGAGATGGTGGGTCTGACCATCGCCGTCTACAACGGCCGTCAGCACGTGCCGATTTACATCAACGAAGACATGGTCGGCCACAAGCTCGGCGAGTTTTCGCCGACCCGCACCTACCGCGGGCACGCTGCCGACCGCAAGGCGCGCCGTTAGGCCGGCGCCGGGCAAGGAGCTACTGACGATGCAAGTGAGTGCCAAAGCGAAGCGGCTGCGGGTATCGGCGCAGAAGGCGCGCCTGGTCGTCGACCTGGTGCGCGGCAAGCCGGTGAGCGAGGCTCTGGACATTCTCACCTTCAGCACCCAGAAGTCGGCGGGCCTGGTGCGCAAGGTGGTGGAATCCGCCATCGCCAATGCGGAGAACAACGAAGGCGCGGACATCGACGAGCTCCGGATCTCCGAGATCTTCGTCAACGAAGGTCTCACCATGAAGCGCATCAAGCCGCGGGCCAAAGGCCGGGCCGATCGGATCTTCAAACGCACCAGTCACATCACCGTGACGGTCACGGACGAATAGGGTCAGGTATGGGTCAGAAGGTAAATCCCGTCGGCTTTCGATTGGGCGTGGTCCGGGACCACACCTCCGTGTGGTACGCGGACAACAAGAATTACGCGAAGTACCTGCAGAACGATCTGGAGGTCCGCGCCTACCTGCGTAAGCGCCTGGCACAAGCATCCGTGAGCCGCATCGACATCGAACGGCCCGCCCAGACGGCGCGGATCAGCATCCACACCGCCCGGCCGGGCATCGTCATCGGCAAGAAGGGCGAGGACGTGGAGCGGCTGCGCAGGGACGTGGCCAAGATGATGGGCGTACCCGTCCACATCAACATCGAAGAGATCCGTAAGCCCGAGGTGGACGCGCTGCTGGTGGCGCAGAACGTGGCGCAGCAGCTCGAGCGCCGGGTGCAGTTTCGCCGGGCCATGCGCCGGGTGATCCAGAACGCCATGCGCCTCGGCGCGCAAGGTATCAAGGTGCGCGTCGCCGGCCGCCTCGGCGGCGCGGAGATCGCCCGGTCCGAGGTGTATCACGAAGGCCGGGTGCCGCTGCACACCCTGCGCGCCGACATCGACTACGCCACCTGGGAGGCCCGGACCACCTACGGGATCATTGGCATCAAGGTGTGGATCTTCAAAGGCGAGGTGATCGGCGGCGAGCGGGAGCAGGACAAGCAGAGCGCGTGACGCAGGGACGTTCTGTGGGAGAGAGCCATCACGACGGATACAGGTAGAGCAACGTGTTACAGCCGAAGAGAACGAAATTCAGGAAGCAGCAGAAGGGCCGGAACCGCGGTCTGGCGGTTCGCGGCGGCCGGGTCAGCTTCGGCGAGTTCGGCCTGAAGGCGGTAGGTCGCGGACGTCTGACCGCGCGACAGATCGAAGCCGGCCGGCGGGCAATCACCCGTCACGTCAAGCGCGGCGGCAAGATCTGGATCCGGGTGTTCCCGGACAAGCCGATCACCAAGAAGCCGCTCGAGGTTCGCCAGGGCAAAGGCAAGGGCGGTGTCGAGTACTGGGTTTCGCAGATCCAGCCCGGGCGCGTGCTCTACGAGATGGAAGGTGTTCCGGAGACCGTCGCCCGCGAGGCGTTCTCGCTGGCGGCCGCAAAGATGCCTTTCAAGACCACGTTCGTGAAACGGAGCCTCATGTAGGCGGCAGGAGGACCGGGCAGATGAAACCATCGGAACTGCGCGAGATGTCGCCACAGGCGCTCGGCGACGAGTTGCTGAAGCTCCGCAAGGAGCAGTTCAACCTGCGCATGCAGAAGGCGAGCGGTCAGCTCGGTCAGCCGCACCTGCTGACGGAGGCGCGGCGCAACGTGGCGCGGATCAAGACGATATTGGCGGAGAAGCACAATGGCTGAGTCGACGGCCGAACCCCAGGCAGCCGAAGCCCCCGGCGACGCGGGCGCGGGCGGCAAGCCGGGCGGGCGCACGGTGACCGGGACGGTAGTAAGCAACCGCATGGACAAGTCCATCACCGTGCTGATCGAGCGCCGCGTACCGCACCCGGTATACGGCAAGATCGTTCGCCGCTCGTCCAAGGTGCACGCTCACGACGAGAACAACGAGTGCAACATGGGCGACACGGTCACCGTCAGCGAGTGTCGTCCGTTGTCGAAAACCAAGACGTGGATGCTGAAGAGCATCGACGAGCGCGCCCGCGAGGTTTGAGTCGCGGGTGACGACTGAGGACGAAAGACGATGATTCAGACGGAAACCATGCTCGCCATCGCCGACAACAGCGGCGCCCGGCGGGTGCAGTGCATCAAGGTGCTGGGCGGCTCGCGGCGCCGGTATGCCAGCATCGGCGACATCATCAAGGTGACGGTGAAGGAAGCCATTCCGCGCGGTCGGGTCCGCAAGGGCCAGGTCATGAACGCCGTGGTGGTGCGTACACGAAAGGGCGTACGCCGTCCCGACGGCTCGGTGATCCGCTTCGATCAGAATGCCGCGGTGCTGCTCAACCCGCAGAACCAGCCGGTGGGCACGCGGATCTTCGGGCCGGTGACTCGGGAGCTGCGCAACGAGAATTTCATGAGGATCATCTCCCTGGCACCGGAGGTCCTGTAGCGGCTGGATGTGAGCGGGGGCCGGGTCGCGACCGGGAGGTCGCTCCCACAGGGTCACTGCCACAGGGCCGCTCCCACAGGTAGGACGAAGAGCGAAATCGAGATGCTGAAGATCAAAAGAGACGACGAAGTAGTGGTGATCGCCGGCCGCGACAAGGGCAAGCGGGGCAGCGTGCTGCGCGTGCTCGGCGACGGGCGGCTCCTGGTGTCCGGCGTGAACATGGTCAAGAAGCATCAGCGCGCGAACCCGCAGATGGGGCAGCCCGGCGGGATCGTGGAGCAGGAGGCGCCGATCCAGGTCTCCAACGTGGCCATCTGGAACGACGAGGCCGACAAGGCCGATCGGGTGGGCTTCCGGATCGAGGACGGGCGGAAAGTACGGTACTTCAAGTCCAACAGCAAAGTGATCGCAGACTAGAGCATTTTTCAGACATGGCGAATCTGTACCGACAATACATCGACGAGATCCGGCCCCGCCTGCTGAGCGAAGGCGACTACGAAAACGTCATGCAGGTCCCGAGGCTGACCAAGGTGACCCTCAACATGGGGGTCGGCGAAGCCGTGGGCGACCGCAAGATCATGGACGCCGCAATGTCCGACCTGTCGCTGATCTCCGGACAGAAGCCGGTGGTCACGCTGGCACGCAAATCCGAAGCGGGGTTCAAGATCCGCGAGGGCTGGCCAATCGGCTGCAAGGTGACCCTCCGGCGCGCGCGGATGTACGAGTTCATCGAGCGGCTGATCGGCATTGCGATACCGCGCATCCGGGACTTCCGCGGCCTGAACCCGCGGGCGTTCGACGGCCGGGGCAACTTCTCCATGGGCATCGCGGAGCAGATCGTGTTTCCGGAGATCGACTACGATCGGATCGACAAGATCCGGGGCCTCAACGTCACCGTCACCACCACGGCGGAAAGCAACGAGGAAGCGCTCAGTCTGCTCCGAGCTTTCGAGTTTCCGTTCCGTACCTGACTGATCGATACAGGCGAGAGATATGGCAAAGACATCCATGGTAGAGCGCGAGAAGAAGCGCGCCCGGCTGGTGGCGAAGTACGCCAGGAAGCGTGCGGAGCTCAAAGCGGTCATCGGTGATCGCAACCTTCCGGACGAGGAGCGCTGGGCGGCACAGGAGAAGCTGCAGAAGCTTCCCCGCAACTCGAGCCCGGTGCGCCGGCAACGCCGCTGCGCGCTCACCGGACGGCCCCACGGCGTGTACCGCAAGTTCGGCCTCGGCCGCAACAAGCTGCGTGAGGCGGCCATGCGGGGCGACGTGCCCGGCCTGGTGAAATCGAGCTGGTGAGGCGGAGGGAACTCAGAACATGACCATGCAGGATCCGATCGCCGACATGCTCACCCGCATCCGCAATGCGCAGTTGGCCCATCATCCGGCGGTGAGCATCCCGAGCTCCAAGCTCAAGGTCGCCATCTGCGAAGTGTTGCAGCGCGAAGGCTACATAGACGGCTACGGGGTGGACGAAGGCGCCAAGCCGACGTTGAACGTGACCTTGCGTTACCACCAGGGGCGGCCGGTGATCGAGGAGATCAAGCGCACCAGCCGGCCTGGGCTGCGCAGCTACAAGAGCGCCGGCAAGCTACCGCGGATCCGCGGCGGCTTCGGTGTATCCATCGTCAGCACCAACAAAGGCGTGATGACCGATCGCGATGCCCGTGCCCAGGGCGTCGGCGGCGAGGTGCTGTGCACGGTATTCTGACGGGGTAGAACCATGTCTCGAATTGCAGGTTATCCGATCACCGTGCCCTCCGGAGTGGAAGTGAAGCTCCAGGGCCAGCGCGTGAACGTCAAGGGCGGCAAGGGCGCGATGGAATTCGCCGTCCATGACGACGTCGAAGTGATCCAGGAGGACGGCACCCTGCGGGTGACCGTGCGCAACCAGAAGCCGGAGACTCATGCGCTGTCCGGCACCACCCGCGCGGTGCTGAACAACATGGTCACCGGCGTATCCACGGGCTGGGAGCGGCGCTTGCTCATCAACGGCGTGGGCTATCGGGCCCAGGCCCAGGGCAGAAAACTGAACCTGCAGCTCGGGTTCTCCCATCCGGTGGAGTACGAGCTGCCGGAAGGCATCGAGGTCGCGACGCCGAGCCCGACCGAGATCGTGGTGACCGGTGCGGATAAGCAGCTCGTCGGCCAGGTGGCTGCGGAGATCCGGGCGTTCCGGCCGCCGGAGCCCTACAAGGGCAAAGGCGTGCGCTATTCCGACGAGCAGGTAAGACGTAAAGAGGCCAAGAAGAAGTAGCCATATGGCGTGCTCTGTGGGAGCGACCTCCGGTCGCGATCTTTCAGGCAGCCAGCGCGACCGGGAGGTCGCTGTCACGGCACAGGTCAAGAGACGAGGCGATCAGGCAAATGAACGACAAGCGGGTGACCAGATTGCGGCGGGCCAGACGCGGACGCATGAAGATGCGTGAGCTGGGGGCGGTGAGGCTCACGGTCCACCGGACGCCCAGGCACATCTATGCACAGGTGATCACGCCGGAGGGCGACAAGGTGCTGGTAACCGCGTCGACCCTGGAGAAGGCGCTGCGCGAAGGCGCCACCGGGAACGTGGAAGCGGCAGCGAAGGTGGGCGCGCTGATCGCCGAGCGGGCGAAGACGGCGGGCATCACCCGGGTCGCCTTCGACCGCTCCGGATTCAAATACCACGGCCGCGTCAAGGCGCTGGCCGAAGCCGCCCGTGAAGGCGGGTTGGAGTTCTAGATGGCATACGCAGACGAAATACGCGAAGAAGGTCTGGTCGAGAAGCTGGTCCAGGTCAACCGGGTGGCCAAGGTGGTCCAGGGCGGCCGCGTGTTCGGCTTCACCGCGCTGTCCGTCGTGGGCGACGGTAACGGCCGGGTGGGCTTCGGGCGCGGCAAGGCCCGTGAAGTGCCGCTGGCCATCCAGAAGTCCATGGAAGCGGCGCGCCGCAACATGGTGGACGTGGAGCTGAACGGCACCACTCTGTGGTATCCGGTGACTGCCCGGCACGGGGCGTCGAAGGTCTACATGCAGCCCGCCTCGGAGGGCACCGGCGTGATCGCCGGGGGCACCATGCGTGCGCTGCTCGAGGCCGCCGGCGTGCACAACGTGCTGGCCAAGTGCTACGGCTCCACCAACCCGGTGAACGTCATCCAGGCGACGTTCAAGGCGCTGTCCGCCGTGCGCTCGCCGGAGATGGTGGCAGCCAAGCGCGGCAAGACCGCGGAAGAGATCGGCGCCTGACGGCCCGAACAGGCAGGTAGACGAACATCATGAGCGACAGGACCCTGCGTGTGACACTGGTGAGAAGCACCAACAAGCGCCTGGCGAAGCACAAGGCCTGCGTGTCGGGCCTCGGCCTACGGCGCGTGGGACATACCGTGGAGGTGGAAGACACCCCCTCGGTGCGCGGCATGATCGAGCGCGTGCGCTACATGCTGCGCGTAGAAGGAGATTAACGCATGCAGCCGAACGATCTGCACCCGGCACCCGGCAGCAGGAAAGAGAAGCGCCGCGTCGGCCGCGGACCCGGCTCGGGTCTCGGCAAGACTGCGGGAAAGGGCCATAAGGGCCAGAAGGCCCGCGCGGGCGGTAAAGTGTATTCCTGGTTCGAAGGCGGGCAGCTCCCCCTGCAGCGGCGGGTGCCGAAGTTCGGCTTCCGCTCCAGGGTCGGGCTGTCCACTGCGGAAGTGCGGCTCGGTGAGCTGGCACGAGTGGAAGGCGACGTGGTGGATCTCGAAACCCTGAAGGCTGCCAACGTGCTGAAGCGCAGCGTGAAGCGCGCCCGCATCATGCTGTCCGGCTCCATTGAGCGGGCGGTCACCGTCAAGGGCATCAAGGCAACCAAAGGCGCTCAGGCCGCCATCGAAGCGGCCGGAGGCAAGGTAGAAGACTGATGGCAAGCAATCCCGGACAGCTTGCGGGTGTGCAGGCGGGGCTCACCGAGCTTCGCAGCCGTCTGCTGTTCGTGCTCCTGGCGCTGCTGGTGTTCCGGGTGGGCACCCATATTCCGGTGCCCGGCATCAACCCGGTACGCCTGGCGCAGCTGTTCAACCAGCAGCAGGGCGGGATCCTTGACCTGTTCAACATGTTCTCGGGCGGCGCCCTGGCACGGATGAGCATCCTCGCTCTGGGGGTCATCCCGTACATCACGTCCAGCATCATCATGAACCTGATGAGCATGATGTACCCGGCGTTGCAGCAGCTTCGTAAGGAAGGCGAAGCCGGGCGGCGCAAGATTACCCAGTACACGCGTTACGGGACCCTGGTGATCGCGCTGGTGCAGGGGACGTCGCTGACGGCCACCCTGGCGGCCCAGGGCCTGGCGTTCTCCACGGGGATCACCTTCTACGCGGTGTCCATCGTCACCCTGGTCACCGGAGCGCTGTTCATGATGTGGCTGGGAGAGCAGATCACCGAGCGGGGCGTGGGCAACGGCATCTCCATGCTGATCTTCTCGAACATCGTGTCGGGTTTTCCCCGCGCGATCGGCCAGTCCTTCGAGGCGGCGCGCCAGGGTGACATCAACATCATCGCCCTTCTGGTCATCGGCGTGATCGCCATCGGGGTCGTCGGCTTCGTGGTGTTCGTGGAGCGCGGCCAGCGTCGCATCACGGTGAACTACGCCAAACGCCAGCAGGGACGGCGCATGTACCAGGCCCAGTCGAGCCATCTGCCGCTGAAGATTAATATGGCTGGCGTCATCCCGGCCATCTTCGCATCGAGTCTGCTGCTGGCACCGGCCTCCATGGCAAACTGGTTCGGCACCTCGCCGGGCATGGGCTGGCTGCAGCAGGTGTCCCTGGTGCTGTCGCCGGGGCAGCCGCTGTACATCCTGATGTTTGCCACGGGCATCGTGTTCTTCTGCTTTTTTTACACCGCCATCGTCTTCGATCCGAAGGACGTGGCGGACAACCTGCGTCGCCAGGGGGCGTACGTGCCGGGCATCCGGCCGGGCCAGCAGACGGCGCGGTACATCGACGACGTGATCACGCGGCTGACGGTGTTCGGCGCGCTGTACATCACCCTGGTGTGCCTGCTGCCCGAGTTCATGATCGTGACCTTCAACGTCACCTTCCAGCTCGGCGGCACTGCACTCCTGATCGTGGTGGTGGTGGCCATGGACTTCATGTCCCAGGTTCAGGCGCACCTGATGTCGAGCCAGTACGCGAAGCTCATGGAGAAATCGAACTTGAAGAGCTACGGCCGGGCCAGCGTCCGCCGTTAGCCAGGACCGAACGAATGCAAGGTGCTCCCGGCGGGTAGCCGTCAGAGCACGATGGAGAGGACCGGGAAATGAAGGTCAGAGCATCAGTCAAAAAAATGTGCCGCCGCTGCAAGATCATCAAGCGCCGCGGCGTGGTGAGAGTCATCTGCAGCGCGGAGCCCCGGCACAAGCAGCGCCAGGGTTGAGGATCTGAACGGAGAGTTTCATGGCACGTATCGCCGGTATCAACGTACCCGACAACAAGCACGCAGGGGTCGCCCTGACGTACATCTTCGGCATCGGCCGCACCACGGCCCGAAAGCTGTGCGAGGCCGCGGGTGTGAACCCGGCCATGAAGATCCAGGATCTGACGGAGGATCGGCTCGACGCGCTGCGCTCGGAAGTGGGCAAGATTCCGGTGGAAGGCGACCTCCGGCGCGAGAACTCCATGAACATCAAGCGGCTCATGGACCTGGGATGCTACCGCGGCATTCGCCACCGGCGTGGTTTGCCGGTGCGCGGGCAGCGCACGCGCACCAACGCGCGCACCCGCAAAGGCCCGCGGCGCCCCATCAGGAAATAACCGCGACGAGTTCACGCTGCAGGAGCGGTCTCCGGACCGCAATCCGGGACACGGACGAAAAAGCGGTTGCCGGCGGCTGAACCCGAGCCCGCGAACCGAAACAGGTAGAGCAAATGGCAGAACGAAAGAAATCCAGGCGTGTGGTGACCGAAGGCATCGCCCATATCCATGCCTCGTTCAACAACACCATCATCACCATCAGCGATCGACAGGGCAACGCCCTGTGCTGGGCCACGTCCGGCGGATCGGGATTCCGGGGTTCGCGGAAGAGCACGCCGTTCGCCGCTCAGGTGGCGTCGGAGCGGGCCGCCACCGCCGCCGCTGGAGTTCGGCATGAAGAACGTCGACGTGTACGTAAAGGGGCCGGGCCCGGGCCGGGAGTCCGCGGTCAGGGCGCTGAACAACGCGGGCCTGCGCATCAACAGCATCGCCGACGCGACCCCCATTCCTCACAACGGCTGCCGCCCGCCGAAGCGGCGCCGGGTATAACGGCTCGGAGAGACATATGGCACGGTACACCGGACCGAAACTCAAGCTCTCGCGCAGGGAAGGCACCGACCTGTTCCTGAAGAGCGGCGTCAGGCCCATCGACTCGAAGTGCCGCATCGATTCGCCGCCGGGACAGCACGGTGCGCGGCGCGGGCGGCTGTCCGACTACGCGGTCCAATTGCGCGAGAAGCAGAAGGTGCGCCGCTTCTACGGCGTGCTCGAGAAGCAGTTCCGCAACTACTACAAAAAGGCGGAGCGGCAGCGCGGCGCCACCGGCGAGAACCTGCTGCGGCTGCTGGAGTCGCGCCTGGACAACGTGGTTTACAGAATGGGCTTCGGCGCCACCCGCGCCGAGGCGAGGCAGCTTGTCGCCCACAAGGCGATCATGGTGAACGGCAGGAAAGTCAACATAGCGTCCTATCAGGTGACGGCTGAGGACGTGGTGTCCGTCGGCGAGAAGTGCCGCGGCCAGCTCCGCATCCAGTCCGCCCTGCAGCTCGCCAGCCAGCGGGCACCGGTGGATTGGGTCGACGTGGACGCGACGAAGATGGAAGGCATCTTCAAGCGCACGCCGGACCGGGGCGAGTTGCCGCCGGAAATCAACGAGAACCTGATCGTAGAGCTGTACTCCAAGTAATCGAGAGCTCAAGGAGACATAGTCAATGGCACAATCGGTAACCGATTTCCTGACCCCACGCCACATCGACGTCCAGGAGGTGACCGCCACCCGTGCCCGGGTGACCCTTGAGCCGCTCGAGCGGGGTTTCGGTCATACCCTGGGCAACACGCTGCGACGCATCCTGCTGTCCTCCATGCCGGGCTGCGCCATCACGGAAGTGCAAATCGACGGCGTGCTGCACGAGTACGGCACCATCGAGGGGGTCCAGGAAGACGTCATCGACATTCTGCTGAACCTGAAGGGTGTCGCCGTGGTCCTGCACAACCAGGACGAGGCGGTGATCACCCTGTCGAAGGAAGGCACCGGGCCGATCACGGCCGGCGACTTCCAGCTCACTCAGGACGTAGAGATCGCCAACCCCGACCATCTGATCTGCACCCTCAACGAGAAGGGTTCGATCCGGCTGGAAGCGAAGGTCACCCGCGGCCGCGGCTACGTGCCGGTGGATGCCGTGGAAGACGAAGAGGAGAGCCGTCCCATCGGCGTGCTGCGCCTGGATGCCACCTACAGTCCCATGCGGCGGGTGGCCTACAGCGTGGAGAGCGCGCGGGTGGAACAGCGCACAGACCTCGATAAGCTGGTGCTGGACATCGAGACCAACGGCACTATCGATCCGGAGGAGGCGATCCGCCGCGCCGCTACCATTCTGCAGCAGCAGCTCGCTGTGTTCGTCGACCTCGAGAGCGAGGCGGAGCCCGCCGCCGAGGAGCAGGAGGACGAGATCGATCCGATCCTGATCCGTCCGGTGGATGATCTGGAGCTGACGGTGCGCTCGGCCAACTGCCTGAAGGCCGAGAACATCTACTACATCGGCGACCTCATCCAGCGCACCGAGGTGGAGCTGCTGAAGACGCCGAACCTGGGCAAGAAGTCGCTCACCGAGATCAAGGACGTGCTCGCCTCTCGCGGCCTGTCGCTCGGCATGCGCCTGGAGAACTGGCCGCCGCCGAGCCTGCGCGGCGATGACAAGGTCGCCTGAGGGGCCCCCGCTGCGATAGGGGTGATAGGGGCCTTCAGCGCGACCACGTTCCATGAGAGCGGTCGACAGACTGCGAGCGAAAATCGGAAGAGACTGGACACACAGCCATGCGCCATCGAAAGAGCGGCCGACAACTTAATCGTAACAGCGCCCATCGCCAGGCCATGTTCCGCAACATGGCGGTATCGCTGATCGAGCACGAAATCATCAAGACGACGGTGCCCAAGGCCAAGGAGCTGCGTCGTGTGGCGGAGCCGCTGATCACCCTGGCGAAGCAGGATTCGGTGGCGAACCGCCGGCTGGCCTTCGCCCGTACCCGCAGCAAGACCGCGGTGGGCAAGCTGTTCGCCGAGTTGGGGCCCCGCTATCAGGAACGCCCCGGCGGCTACACGCGCATCCTGAAGTGCGGCTACCGCCCCGGCGATGCCGCCCCCATGGCCTACGTCGAGCTGGTGGGCCGGGAAATGGCTGAGGACATCGAGGATCTCGAGGACGAGACGGTAGAAGCCGAGGATTGACCGCTTCCGCGGCCCTGCTTCCGCGGACACGCCGCCGACACCGCAACGGTCCGCCACGAGCGGGCCGTTTTGCGTGTAGCCCGGGCTAGCCCGGGCGCGGCTGGAAACCCGCCCTGACGACGCCGGTGCAGTACACTAGCCGACCCGGGATCGCGAAGGGTGCAGAGGATGCCGTCGGCAGCGCTCGAATATCTCACCGGCTTCGGCAACGAGCACGAAAGTGAAGCCCTCGAGGGGGCGCTGCCCCGTGGCCAGTTCAACCCTCAGCGGGTGCCCTACGGCCTCTACGCTGAGCAGCTCAGCACCAGCGCCTTTACCGCCCCGCGCCACCGCAACCGCCGCACCTGGCTGTACCGCATCCGGCCGTCGGTGGTTCAGGGCGGCTACCACCCCATGGACGACGGGCTGATCCGTACCAGCCCGGTTGCCAGCGCACCGGCGCCGCCCGACATGATGCGTTGGGACCCGCTGTCGATGCCCGAGGGGCCCACCGATTTCGTCGCCGGCCTGATCACCATGGCCGCCAACGGTGATGCCTCGACCCAGGTCGGCATGGCCGCCCACGTTTACTGCGTCACCGCCTCGATGACCGGCCGCTTCTTCTGCAACGCCGACGGCGAGCTGTTGATCGTGCCGCAGCAGGGGGGCCTGCGGCTGCGCACCGAATGCGGCGTGCTGGGGGTGGACCCCGGCGGAATCGCGGTGGTGCCGAGGGGGATGAAGTTCGCCGTGGATCTCACCGGCGGCGCCGCTCGGGGCTACGTCTGCGAGAACTACGGCCCGCCGCTGGAGCTGGCGGAGCGCGGCCCCGTGGGTGCCAACGGCTTCGCCAACGACCGCGACTTCGAGTACCCCGCGGCGGCCTACGAGGAGGTGGAAGGCGCCTTCGAGCTGGTCACCAAGTTCGCCGGCCGTCTGTACCGCACCGAGCTCGGGCACTCGCCCCTCGACGTGGTGGCGTGGACCGGCAACTCCGCGCCCTACCGCTATTCGCTTTCCCGGTTCAACGTCATCGGCACGGTCAGCTTCGACCACCCGGACCCGTCGATCTTCACCGTGCTGACGTCCCCGTCCCACACCCTGGGGGTGGCCAACGTCGACTTCGTCATCTTCCCGCCCCGCTGGATGGTGGCGGAGCACACCTTCCGGCCGCCGTGGTATCACCGCAACGTCATGAGCGAGTTCATGGGTCTGATCGAGGGCGTCTACGACGCCAAGGAGGCGGGCTTCGTGCCGGGCGGTGCGAGCTTGCACAATTGCATGTCGCCCCACGGCCCGGAGGCGGCGGTGTTCGAGAAGGCGAGCGCTGCAGAGCTCGTCCCCGAGCGCTACCGCGATACCCTGGCATTCATGTTCGAGTCCCGATACGTGATCGCGCCGACCCGGTTCGCGCTGGAAACGCCGGTCCGGCAGCGCAACTACCGGGAGTGCTGGTCGGGTCTCGAGAAAAATTTCGATCCGTCGCGGCCGTAACCGGTCGAGTACGGCAGGCGTCCTGACTGTCATGATCGAGCTGAACGAAACGCACGATCCGACCCTCTCGAGCTGGGTCGCCGCTGCCAACCTGGAAGGCGCAGATTTTCCGATCCAGAACCTCCCGTTCGGCGTCTTCCGACGCCGCGGCAGCGGTGAAGCGTTCCGCGGCGGGGTGGCCATCGGCGACCGCATCGTGGATCTCGCCGTTCTCGCCGTCGCGGGGCTGCTGCAGGGCCAAGCCCTGGAGGGAGCCCGGGCCTGCGCCGCCCCCGCGTTGAACGGGTTCATGGCGGCCGGGCCGCCGGTATGGTCCGCGCTGCGGCTCGCGCTGTCCCGCAGCCTCAGGCGATCATCCGCTGCCGACGTGCGGGCGGCGCTGGAATCGGCGCTGGTGCCCCAGGACCAGGCGGAATACGCCGTGCCGTGCCGGATCGGCGACTTCACCGATTTCTACACCTCCATCCACCACGCCACCGCTGTTGGCAGCATCTTCCGGCCCGACAACCCGCTGTTGCCCAATTACAAATGGCTACCCGTCGGCTACCACGGCCGGGCTTCGTCGGTCGGTGTCTCCGGTCAGTCGTTTCCCCGCCCGGTGGGTCAGCTGAAAGCGCCGGACGCGGACGAGCCGACGGTCGGGCCGTGCCAGCGCCTCGACTTCGAGCTGGAGGTGGGCATCTTCATCGGTCCGGGCAACCAGCCCGGCGCCCGCATCGACATCGAGCAGGCCGAACGTCACGTGTTCGGCCTGTGCCTGCTGAACGACTGGTCCGCGCGGGACGTGCAGGCCTGGGAATATCAGCCTCTGGGGCCGTTCCTGGCGAAGAGCTTTGCTACGACCATCTCCCCGTGGATCGTCACTATGGAGGCGCTCGCCCCGTTCCGGTCGCCCTGCACCCGGCCCGCCGGGGACCCGCGTCCCCTGGACTATCTGAATTCCCCGAGCAACGCCCGGGCAGGCGGATTCGACGTGGCGCTGGAGGTGCTGCTCGAGACCGCCCGCGCCCGCCAGGCCGGCCAGCCGGCGAGCTCGCTGGCCCGTTCCAACTTCCGCTACTCCTACTGGACGGTGGCGCAGATGGTGGCCCACCAGACGGTGAACGGCTGCGGTCTGCGCCCGGGCGACCTGTTGGGCAGCGGTACCCAGTCCGGACCGGAGCGAAGCCAGGCCGGCTCGATGCTGGAGCTCAACGGCGGCGGTCGCCAGCCGGTGGTGCTGTCCGGCGGCGAGTCGCGGCTGTTCCTGGAGGACGGCGACACGGTGATCCTGCGCGGTTGGTGCGAACGGTCCGGCGCGGCCCGCATCGGCTTCGGCGCCGCGGCGGGCACCGTGCTGCCGGCCCGCTGGCCGCCCGGGCGGCCAGCGGAGCGCTGACGTGCGGCCTTGCCGCCCCGTCCGCTCGTCGGCCGTTTTTCGGGTGCGCATGGATCTTGCGTGAGTTCCGCGGATCGGGCGGCGTACGCGCACGCTCTCGAGCATCCGGCGCCCGAATCGGCGCTCCCGGAGCAGCAATCGAACCGGCAGGAGATCATGGCCACGGACACATCGGCGCGGCAGCGCGTACTCATCGTCGGCGGCGGCTTCGCCGGCCTCACCACGGCCCGCCGGCTGGATTCCCGTCGGTTCGAGGTCACGCTCGTCGACGAGCGCAACTTCCACCTGTTCCAGCCGCTGCTGTATCAGGTAGCGACCGGCTCGCTGGCGGCCTCCGACATCGCGACGCCGCTGCGTATGGTGGTCGCCCGCCACCACGTGCGGGTGCTGCAGGATCGGGCCGTTGACGTCGACCCCCAAGCCCGCACCGTGACCCTCTCCCAGGGGCGGGTGCTCGAGTACGACCGGCTCGTCATCGCCACCGGCGTTACTCACGGCTACTTCGGCCACGACGAGTGGGCGGCCGACGCACCGGGCCTGAAGGCGCTCGAGGATGCCTTCGACGTGCGCGCCCGGGTCTTCTCGGCCTTCGAGCAGGCAGAACGCTGTGGCGACGAGCAGGCGCGGCAGAGTTGGCTGCGCTTCGTGGTGATCGGCGCCGGGGCTACCGGGGTGGAAGTGGCCGGCGCCCTGGCGGAGCTGACCCGGCGGTCATTGGCCGGCGAGTTCGAGACCTTCGATCCGAGAAGTGCCGAAGTCTATCTGGTGGAGGGAGCGGACCGGGTGCTGCCGCCCTACTCGCCGCGCCTCAGCCGGTACGCCCAGACGGCGCTCGAGCGCCTGGGAGTCAAGGTCAGAACCGGCGCGATGGTGACGGACGTCGACGCCGACGGTGTGGAAGTGCGGGAGGGAGACACCACCTCCCGAATCGAGAGCCACACCAAGATCTGGGCCGCCGGGGTGCAGATCAACGACTTCGGCCGGCACGTGCTGGAGCGTACCGGCGTCGAGCTCGGGCCGGGCAAACGCGCGCGGGTGGCCGCGGACTTTTCGCTGCAGGGCCTTCCGGAGGTCTTCATCGTCGGCGACCTCGCCTACTACGATCACGAAGGCACGCCGCTGCCCGGGGTCGCCACCGCCGCCATCCAGGCCGGCAAGTACGTAGCCGACCATCTACAAGGCAAGGCGAAGAAGCCGTTTCATTTCAGAGACTTCGGCCAGCTCGCCGTCATCGGCCGCAATGCCGCTGCGGGTCGGGTCGGCCGCTTCGAGCTCACCGGCACGATCGCCTGGTGGCTTTGGCTGCTGGTGCACATCCGCGAGCTGATCGGCTTCGACGTCAAGCTCAAGGTGCTGGTCACCTGGGCGTGGCGGTTTCTGTTCGACAAGTACGGCGCACGGCTCATCACCCGGGTACGGGGCGGCGCGCCCGACGCCGCCGAAACCCCCGTGCACCTCGAGTGACCGACTCGGCTGCGCCTGAAGCACGGGCGGCGGCTGGGTCGCGGCGGGGTGAAGGCCTCAGGGATTGACGAACAGCGCGCGAGGGTCGACCTCGCGGCGGATGATGTTCAAATGGGTCAACTGGTCCACCAGCGTCTGCCAGCGCGCCAGGGTCATCGCACCCAGCGGCTCGCCGTCCCGTGGACGGATCAGGTGGGCCTGCGCCTCGGCGCTGTCCCGGAACGTCTCGGCGTCCATCGCCGGGTTGAGCTGCGCCATTTTCGCATTGGCGGCGCCGGGATCCCCAAGATAGGCCGCCCACCCGTCGCGTACCGCCGCCACCATCTGCCGCACCTCGTCCGGGTGCTGCTGCAGACGCTCGCGCGTCGTCACCAGCACCGTGGCATAGGGGTTGTAGTCGCTCTCTGCCACCAGAAAGGTGTCGACCTCGAGCCCGGCACGCTCGGCCACCAGCGGCTCGCTGGTCACGAAGCACTGCTGGGAGAGCTTCGGGTCGTTGCGGAAATTGCCGATACCTCCGAGGTACGGCGCGGTCCGCACCGCGATCGGCGAGTACTTGTTCATGAGGTACTGCGCGTACGGCAGGCCCGCCTGCCAGAGCAGCACGCCGTCGGACTTCATCACCTGCTCGAGGGACGTGAAGCCCCGCTCCGCGTGCACCATGATGCCCTGCGGATTGGTCTGAAACGTCGCGAACAGGGCCACTACGTTCCCCGCGCCGCGCGCATGGGAAATCACCACCTCGTCGGCGGAGGCGATCGCGTAATCCACCTGACCGGCACCGAGTACCTGAATGGTCGGCGTGCCGGACCCACCCTGGATGATGTTTACGTCGAGGCCGTGTTTGCGGTACAGATCGCGCACCTGCGCCGCATAGAAACCGCCGAATTGGGGCTCCGCCTTCCAGTTCAGCGCAAGGGTGCGCGGTGCGGCCTGGGCGCCCTGGCCGGGAACCAGCAGGACGGACAGGACGAGCGCGAGCAGTAGCTTGGGCATCAGGTGCTCCTCGAGTACGGCCGACGACGTAGCAGCAGCCCGCTGACGAGATCGATGGACAGGACCAGCATCAGCGCGAGCAAGCTCGACGCCAGCACCCCGGCAAATACCAGATCCACGCGCTGCTGGGTTCGCGCCGAGTCGATCAGGCTGCCGAGCCCGCCGCCGGCGATGAACTCGCCGACGATCGCGCCGATGGTGGCCAGTCCGACGGAGATGCGCAAACCCGTCAGGATGTAGGGAATGGCGGACGGAATCTGCAGCTTGAGAATCGTCTTCCAGCGCGGGGGCTTGTAGAGTGCGAACAGCTCGCGCAGCAGCGGATCGGTCTCCTCCAGGCCCGTGAGGGTATTGGCCAGGATCGGGAACAGCGACACGATGAACGCCGAGGCCTGCACGGTGGTTTGTCCGAAGCCGAACCAGATGACCAGGAGCGGCGCGATGGCGATGATCGGCACCGTCTGGAAGAACACGCAGAACGGCAGGATAGCGCGCCGCAGCACCGGCACCGCGAAAAATCCGATGGCCAGCGATACGCCGATGGTGAAGCTTCCGCCGAGGCCCACGAGAATCGATTGCAGGGTCGAGGCGGTCGCGCGCCGGATCTCCGGCCACAGCTCGACCGTGGTCCGGAAGATGTCCGACGGGGCGGGCAGGAGGTAATCGGCCACCCAGCCGAGCCGCACCACGCCCTCCCAGGCCGCGAGCAGCCCGAGCAGAAACACCACCGCGGGCAGACGCTCTTTCACGGTGGTCTTCATACCTCGTCCTCGAGTTCCCTGAACAGCGAGGAAAACCTGCTGACCTCCTCGTTGAAGGCCGGCTCGAGCTTCAGCTCCTGATCCCGCGTGGCGAAGGACACCCGCCGATCGGCGTCGATCCGGCCGGTCCGGTCTAGCAGCAGCACCCGATCGCCGAGATACACGGCTTCGGAGATCGAGTGCGTGACGAAGACGTACTGCAGGTCGCGCTCGACCCGCAAGCTGAGCAGCAGGTCCTGGAGACGGAACCGGTTCCGCTCGTCGAGCGCCGCGAACGGTTCGTCCAGCAGCAGGATCTTCGGCCGGGTGATGAGGGCGCGGGCCAATGCCACGCGCATCTGCATGCCGCCGGAAAGCTCGCGGGGAAATCGGTGCAGGTGATCGCCGAGGCCGAGGGACGACAGCAGTTTCTTCACCTGACCCTTCGAGCCGGCGGACTCGACCCCCGACAGCTCCAGCGGCAGCAGGACGTTCTCCGCGCTGGTGCGCCACGGCACCAGGCGTGGTTCCTGGAACACGTAGGCGAGGTGCCGCGCCCGCGAGGGGTGCACGGTGACGCGGCCAGCGCTGGGCTGTTCGAGGCCCATGAGCAACCGCAGCAAGGTAGTCTTGCCGCACCCGGAAGGCCCGAGTAGCGACAGGCATTGCCCGGCCGGCACGGTGAACGTGAGGCGGTGCAGCACGTCCCGGGACTGCCCCGGGAAACGCTTGACCAGCTCGTCGACCTCGATGGCGTGCTCGGTGTCGACGGCGGCCGGGGGCGCGGACGATTCGCTCAGCGTGTTTGTCTTCACCAGGATTTTCGCAGCTTTTTCCGGTAGTGCTTGCCCGTTTGCGGCCCGGTCCGCCGAATGCGCTGGCCGCAGTGTATATGCTGAGGATGTCGGCGCTCAAAAAGCGAGCTGCTACGGATCTATCGACGCCGCACGCCGCCGCCGGACCGGCGCCGTCTCCTCGACCAGCACCATGGCCACCAGGCCCACAACCATCGCCCCTGTCCAGTAGTAGGCGGGAGCCAGCGGATTGCCGGTGACGTCGATCAGCCAGGTGATCACGAACTGGGTCGAGCCGCCGAAGATGGAGATGGCGAATGCGTAGATCGTGGCCACGGCGCCGGAGCGGATGCTGGGAGGCAGCGATTCGGTGATCGTGACGATGCTCGGTACGGCGGACAGGGCAGCCAGGATCACCATGACCGATTCGGCGCCGTAGAACGCCCAGACCGTTCGGAAGTGGGCGATGATCCAGAAGCACGGCAGGATCGACACCAGCAGAATCAGACCGGGAAGGATCATCACCGGTTTGCGGCCGAAACGGTCGGACAGCCATCCGCTCGACACCTCCGCCAGGATGGAAAGGCTGCCGTTGAGGATGATTACACCGAACGACACGGTGGCCGCGAGCTGCAGCGTGTTGAGCGCGTAGGTGGTCATGTACCCGGTGGTGTAACTGCCGACGGTGCCTGCTGTCAGCATCATCAGACCGAACACGATGATGGCCGCGAAGGGCCGGAGCCGCGCGCGCAGGGTGAGTGTGCCCCTGGTGGCGTCCGGCGCCAGAGCGGCATCGTCGGCCTTCGGCAACGTCTCCGGCAGCCGCCTGCGCAGCATCAGACCGAACGGGACGATGGCGGCGCCGATCAGCATGGCCAGGCGCCAGCCCCAGACCTCCAGCTGCGTGTCCGTCAGCAGGCTGGCGAGCAGGGTGCCGATCAAGCCAGCGGCCAGCACGGCAGCGTCCTGAGTGGCGAACTGCATCGACAGGTACAGGCCGCGCCGATGCTCGGGCGCCGCTTCGGCCATGTAAGCCGTGGTGGGCCCGACCTCACCGCCCAGCGCGAACCCCTGGAGCAGGCGAAACACCAGCACCAGCACCGGCGCCGCGGCGCCGATGGACTGGTATGAAGGTGTCAGCGCCAGCCCGGTGATGGCCACGCCCATCAGTGAGAACGACACCAGCATCGCCGGCTTGCGGCCAATGCGATCGCCCATACTGCCGATGACGATGGCGCCGATCGGGCGCGTGAGGAATCCGGCGCCGAACGTCGCGAGGGTCGCCAGCAGGCCCGTGGAGGCATCGTCGCCGGGATAGAATGTGCGGGCGATGTAGACCGCAAAATAGGAGAACGTCAGGAAGTCGTAGAACTCGAGGGCGTTGCCGACGAACACGGCGGCGACGTGACGGAGCGGGACACGGCTGCCGCGTTCGGCGCTGGGAGCGGTGGCGCCAGGTGCGGCCGCCGCCGCCCCTGCCGATGATGCGCTGTCCACACGCCTCCCCGATTCGACGCCGCTGTGCAGGCGAGCGTATCGGCGTCACCCGCGGACAGCAATACGTTCCGACGCCGAGTAGAGGTTGAAGCGGTCGCCCCGCAGGAAGCCCACCAGGGTGATGCCGAAGCGGTTGGCCAGCTCCACGGCGAAGCTGCTCGGCGCGGAGATGGCGCAGACCACGGCGGCGCGCGCCATGATGCACTTCTGCAGCAGCTCGAAGCTGGCCCGGCCGCTGAGCAGGACGATGTGGCCGTCGAGCGGCAGGCGGTCCTCGAGCAATGCCCAGCCGTTCAGCTTGTCCAAGGCGTTGTGGCGCCCGACGTCCTCGCGCAGACCGCACAGCTCGCCGGCGCTGCTGAACAGGGCCGCCGCGTGCAGACCACCGGTGCGCTGAAACAGGCCCTGGGCGGCGCGCAGCTTCTCCGGCAGGCCGAGCAGCAGGTCCGGGGTGAGGCGTGGGCCTTCCGGCAGCGGCGGCAGCGCGTCCAGCAGATCGAGGTTCAACCGGTCCTTGCCGCAGACGCCGCACGCGCTGTTCGACAGCGAAGACCGTTGCAGGCGCGCCCCCTTCGCGTCCGTGAACGAGGCGAGCCGGACATCGACGGCGTCCTCACGGCCGGGCGCGTGCGCCAGCACGGCGAGGTCGGCGCGGCTCTGGATCAGCCCCTCCGACAGCAGCAGCCCGGCGGCCAGCTCGAGATCCTGGCCCGGTGTGCGCATGGTGATCACCGGAGCGGCGCCGGCCACCCGGATCTCCAGGGCCTCCTCGCTGGCGACCTGGTCCTCGCGCTCGACCGCGCCGTCGGGGCCCACCGCCCACAGCCGCACGGCTCGCGCGTCCGGCGGCATGCCGGCCTCCAGGTCGACCAGCGGAATGTTCGCCATCATCAGCGCTCTCCGGTGGTCTCCCGCGTGAAGTCCGAGATCGGCTTGTCGACGTCGCGACGGAGCCCGTCGGCGAACGCCTTCATGGCGTCGATCAGCGGCGTCACCGCGCGCCAGAGAGACTCGTCGCGCAGCATGCGGTAGGCGCCGGTGACCCCCGGCGCGGTGTCGCCGTCGGCGCGCTCGTTGCCGGAGGCGGAGGCTTCCAGCCGCAGCACCGCGTCCCTGCAGGCGAACGCGACTTTGTACATGTCCTCGGGGGAAATGCGCGACAGCAGCATGGCCAGCACGGCCAGGTTCTGCACCGCGTTCCGCGCTCCCTCGCTGTTGAGCCCGTCGACCAGGTACTGCGACCACTGGGTATTGGCCGCGATCAGATCGTTGGCGAAGCGCAGCAGACCGTGCTCGTGCGCGGTCTGGAGGAGCCGTTCGAGCTCCTCGTGGGCGTCGGGGCCGACCTTCGCCGGCCGGGGGGTGTGGTGAATGGGTCGAGCCATTCGGATCTCCTTGCTGACTTCGTTCCCGCCGCCGCTGACGGCACAGACACGGCGCCTACAGGCGCTCCGGGTGCGGGGCGATCTCCGTGATGGGGATGTAGTCCTGCCGTGCCCACTTGTTTTCCACCTGTACGCCGGGCCGTGGCGTGCGATGACCGTAGCGATAGTTGTTGCGCTTGAGCGGCGGCTCCCCGCGCTCGCCCAGCACCTCGAGTCTGACCGCCGTTTCCTTGTACGCGGGCGTGTTCACGTCGGGGTCGTGGTGGTCGCCGGTGAGTGCGTTGGCAGCCGGCTTTTCGTGGTGTATGGGCAGATACAACTGCCGGCCGTGGACGCGATCCGTGACCACGGCCCTCAGCTTCACGGCGCCACGGCGCGACACCAGCCGGACCCAGGAGCCGTCCTGAATGTCACGTTCCGCGGCGAGGTCCGGGCTCACCTCGACGAACCAGTAAGGAAGCTGCGAGGCGATCCGCGGCCCCTGACCGGTCTGGTTGGTGGACTGGAAGTGCTCCAGCAGGCGGCCGTTGTTGACGTGCAGGTCGTACTCGGCATCGGGCTCCTCCTCGGGCGGCTGCCATTTCAAGGGGTACAGCACGGCCTTGCCGTCGTCGGTGTGGAAGCGCTCGGTGTAGAGCAGCGGTGTGTCCGTGCCGTCAGCGGCCACCGGCCAGCACAGCGACCGCCACCCCTCCAGCCGCTCGTAGCTGACCCCGGCGAACATCGAGCAGATTCCGGCAACTTCGGCCATGATCTCGGACGGGTGCCGGTAACCCCAGTCGTGTCCCATGCGCGCCGCCAGGTCGGTGAGGATGCGCCAGTCCGACCGGCTGTCGCCCAGCGGTTCCATCACCTGGTAGAAGCGCTGGATGCGGCGTTCGGTGTTGACGAAGGTTCCCTCCTTCTCGACGCTCGCGCAGGCCGGCAGTATGACGTCGGCAAACTCCGCCGTGGTGCTGACGAACATGTCCTGGACCACCATGAAATCCAGCTTCGAGAAGTGCTCGTGGGTGCCCTGGGCGTTGGAGTCCGAGACGGCGGTCTCTTCACCGATGATGTACATGGCCTTCACGTCTTCGCCGGCGGCCAGCACCATCTCGAAGTTATCGAGGCCCACCTGGTCGGAAAGCTGCTCGGGCTCGACGCCCCAGCCCCGCGCCCAGCGCGCGCGCACCTCGTGGTCGTCCACGTCTTCGTAACCCGGATACTTGTTCTTGAGCGAGCCGAAATCGCTCGCCCCCTGCACGTTGTTGTGACCGCGCATGGGATAGCCGCCGGTACCGTGCCGCCCGTAGTTACCGGTCACCAGCAGCAGGTTCGACAGCGCGGTGCTGGCATCGGAGCCGTGGCTGTGCTGGGTGATCCCCATCGCCCAGAGCAGGCACACGCTGCCGGCCCGCCCGATCATCTCGGCGGCGTCCGCCAGTTGCTGCTCAGGCACCCCGGTCAGCTCCGCGGCGAAGGCCATGGTGAACGGCTCGAGCGAGGCCCGGTACTCGTCCACCTGGTTGACCCACTTGTCTAGAAACTCCACGTCCGCCAGCTCGTGATCGAACATGTATCGCGACAAGGCCGACGCCCAGGCGACGTCGGTGCTGGGATTCACCCGCAGATGAATGTCCGCGCGCTCCGCCATCTCGTTGCGGCGGGGATCGACGACGATGAGCTTCTGTCCGCGGAGCTTGTGTGCCGCCTTGATGCGTGACGCGATCACCGGGTGGTTCTCGGCGGTGTTGGTGCCCACCAGCACCACGACCTCCGCGCTCTCGATGTCGTGGATGCTGCCGGAGTCGCCGCCGTAGCCGACGGTACGGAACAGCCCCTTGGTCGCCGGGTTCTGGCAATAGCGGGAGGAGTTGTCCACGCTATTGGTGCCGACGACCAGGCGGGCGATCTTCTGGGTGAGGTAAGACTCCTCGTTGCTGGCCTTGCTCGAGGCGATGAAGCCGATGCTGCGCGGCCCATGCGTATCGCGAATCTCCATCAGGCGCCGCGCCACCAGGTCCAGGGCTTCGTCCCAGCTCGCCTCACGGAAGCGGTCGTTCTCGCGGATGAGCGGCGTGGTCAGGCGCTCTTCGCTGTTGACGAAGTCCCAGGCGAAGCGCCCCTTGATGCAGGTGGAGATGCCGTTGGCCGGCGCTTCCGGGGTGGGCTGGACCTTCAGAATGTGGCGGTCGCGGGTCCACATCTCGAAGCTGCAGCCGACGCCGCAGTAGGTGCACACGGTCTTGGTACGCTTGATCTCCGGCTGGCGCCAGGCGGCGTCCATCTGCGAGATGCCGGTGATCGGCTTCGCACCCATGGTGTTCTCCCAGGCCTTCACCATGTCGATCATCGGCCGCTTGAGCGATTGCGGCATAGAGGTGAACGGCCCGGCGTCCGGTTGCATGGTGGTTTCCATGAGCGCGTTGCACGGGCAGACGGTGACGCAGTGACCGCAGTGCACGCAGCTCGACTCGTCGATGGGCTTGCCGCCGTCCCAGAGCACGCGGGGATGCTCCATCGACCAGTCGATGGACAGGGTCTCGTTGACCTCGACGTTCTGGCAGGCCTGGACGCAGCGGCCGCAGAGAATGCACTGATCGGGGTCGTAGGTGTAGAACGGGCTGGACTCGTCCTTGCGGTAGGGCTTGCGCTCGAATGCGTAGCGCTGCATGTCGATGTCCATGGCGGCCATGGTGTTGTGAAGCTGGCAGTCGCCGGTGTTGTTCTCGCATACGGTGCAGTACAGCTCGTGCTTGGCGAGAATCCTGTCCATTCCCTCACGGCGCGCCCGTTCGGCCTCGCCACCCCGGCTGTCCACCACCAGCCCGTCCTGGCTGCGCACCGCGCAGCTCCTGACCAGCTCGCCGTCGATCTTCACCCAGCAGGTGTCACAGGTCTCGATGGGCCCGAGCGGGGCGAGGTAACAGACGTGGGGAAGGTCGACGCCGTGCTCGAGCAGGAACTCGATCAGCGGCCGGTCCGCCTCGCCGGTGAGGCGGTCGCCGTCGAAGACGATCGTGCAGGTCTCGGAGGACATCCTTGCTTCCTTCTTGGCAGATTTACCTGGGCAGAGTCACAGGCCGCCGAAGGCGCAACGCCCGGTGGGCGCGAGCGCAGGCGGCATCTTCTTCAGCCGACTCTTCTTCATGCAAGTTACGTGCAGGGTGTTGGCGGAGGGATGGCCCGGGGAATGGACGTTGCATAGCGGGCCGCGAAGCAAGCCATCAGAACGAGGAGAGACCCATGGCCGAGTCGAAACCGTTCGCCGTGATCACCGGCGCCTCTTCCGGTATCGGGCTCGAGCTGGCCGCCTGCTGCGCCCGCGCCGGCTTCGATCTGCTGATCGCCGCCGACGAAGCCGCCATTCACGACGCGGCCGAGCGTCTGCGGACCCTGGGTGCGACGGTGGACGCCGTCGAGGCCGACCTTGCGACCATGGAAGGCGTCGACCGCGTTCACGAGCGGCTGCAGGGGCGTGCCGTGGATGCGCTGCTGGCCAACGCCGGACGAGGCCTGGGCGATGCGTTCCTGAACCAGGACTTCGGCGAGGTGCACCGGGTGATCGAAACCAATGTGACCGGCACGGTCTACCTGGTGCACAAGGTCGGCCGCGACATGGAGCGGCGCCGCCGCGGCCGCATCCTCATCACCGGGTCCATCGCCGGCATGATTCCCGGCGCCTATCAGGCCGTGTACAACGCGTCCAAGGCATTTCTCGACTCGTTTTCCTATGCGTTCCGCAACGAGCTGAAGGACAGCGGCGTCACCGTCACCTGCCTGATGCCGGGTCCCACCGAGACGGAATTTTTCGAACGCGCCGGCATGCAGGAGACCAAGGTGGGCCAGTCCAACAAGGACGACCCGGCGGCCGTGGCCAAAGCCGGCTTCGAAGCCATGATGAAAGGTGAGGGTGACGTGGTTCCCGGCTGGCACAACAAGCTGCAGACGGCGATCGCGCGGGTGGCACCGGCGGACGCGTCGGCGCAAATGCACCGCAGGATGTCGGAGCCCGGCTCGGGCAGGAGCAGCTGATTCGAGCCGGCTCCGGGCCCCCCGGCTTTTTTCCCGTGCAGTGTGACGTGCTGATCATCGGCGGCGGCCTGGCCGGCCTCTCCTGTGCCGTTGCGTTGGCCGACCGGGGCGTCGAGGTGGTCGTGGCCGAAGCTTCGGACAGGCTCGGCGGACGCGCGGGGAGCTGGCGCGACGGACACAGCGGCGACCTGGTGGACGTGGGGCCACACGTGCTGCTCACCTGCTATCCGAACATGCTGCATCTGCTCGAGCTGCTGGGCACGCGCGAGCGCATCGTCTGGGAAACCGATCAGCTGGTCACGCTGGTCGACCGCGGCCGCACCACGCGCATCCGGCCGAGCGTGCTGCCGGCGCCGTTTCACCTGCTGCCGAGCCTGCTCCGGGTGTCGGCGATCAGCGTCCGCGATCTGCTCTCCAATCATCACGCGTCGCGGTACGCCCTGCGCGCCTCGGAGCGCGATCTGCTGGCGCTCGACGATGTCGATGCGGCGACGTTCCTGCGCACCATGAAGTCCAGCCAGCGGCTCATCGACTGGTTCTGGGCCACCGTCTGCATGGCCATCATGAACGTTCCGCTGGAGCAGTGCTCCGCGGGCGCGCTGTTGCGCTTCTATCAGATCCTGCTCGCCAATGCCGATCTGCGGCTCGGCTTTGCCGATACCGCGCTGGCGGAGCTGTTCGCTCCTCAGGCAACGCGCCGGGTCGAGCAGGCCGGAGGGCGGGTGCTGATGCGCGCCGAAGTCGCCGTGCTGAGTCAGCAGGATGGAGCGGTGACCGGGGCGGTGCTGGCCGACGGCAGTCACATCGATGCTCGGGTCTGCGTTTCAGCGGTTCCGCCGCAGCGCCTGGCCGAGCTGCTGCCGCTGCCATGGCGCTCGCGGTGGCGCTACTTCAGAGGACTGCACGCGTTTCGCCCCAGTCCCTATGTGTGCACCTACCTGTGGTTCGACCGGAAGCTGGGTGCGGAGCGAAGCTGGGCCCGTTCCTGGTCGAGCAACAGTCTCAACTGCGACAGCTACGATCTTTCCAACATCCGCCGTGGATGGGGCGCGCGCCCCTCGGTGATCGCCAGCAACATCATCTTCAGCAGCCGGTTCGGTGCGCTGTCCGACGCTCAGGTGGTGGCCGCGACCGTGCGGGAGATCGCCGAGTTTCTGCCGGACGCGTCGCGAGCCCGGGTGCGCCACGCGCGCGTGCACCGGGTGCCCATGGCGATCCCGTGCCCGCATCCGGGGACGGAGCGCCTGCGGCCGCCGGTCGCGACCCCCGTGCCGCGGCTCTACCTCGCCGGGGACTGGGTGAATACGGGCCTGCCGGCGTCCATGGAAAGCGCCGTGCGCTCCGGTCGGCTTGCCGCCGAGCAGATTCTTCACCAGCGGGGCCGCCGGGACGACCTGGCCATGCAGGTTTCCACGTCAGTGCTGGGTCGCTCGCGGGCGTGAGCTTCGGCTGCGGTGCTGGAAAATGTTGCGGCACGCGGCGCAATGCGTGCGGAAGCCGCGGGTTGCCGAGCCAGGCCACCGCCGCCGCCGATCACCCCCCGGCGGCTGGCCGGCGGCTTCGTCGTCGGTGCCCAGCGGCGCGGCCGACGGATCTTCCGCGTCGACCTTGTCACCCATGTCACCGCGATCGATGCGGTCGCGTAGCTGCGAGCTGGTGGGCGCCTGGCATTGCCGGCGCCGCGAGCGCCTGCTCACGGCATCTCCTCGGTACACTGACGGTTCGCGTGCTGCGCCGCCCGGCGCCGCCATCCGACATCACCGCTGACATCACCGTTCGGTTCAGTAGCCGTCATGCCAGCCGGCGGATCCGTGCCGTAAGATGCCTGCTTCGATCGAAAAGGCTGGACACGGAGGTTTTCCATGACCCTGCAGGACCTGGGTGCTCTCGGCGAGGCTTTCGGCGCCATCGGCGAGCTCGCCGGCGCCGTGGCCGTGGTGATCACCCTCATCTATCTCGCCCGGCAGATCCGCATGCACACGCAGGCGATGGAGGAGGGCCGGAAGCTGGCGCTGGCTCAGGCCTATCAGATGCGCGCGGATTCTCTTCAGGCGATGCTGGTGCTCGCGGCCGATTCGCGGCGCCTAGGCCCGATCATCGTCAAGCTGACCCAGCACGGGTACCCGGAGGACACTGCCGCTCTCGGGATGCTGGACCCGGAGGAACGGGGCCGCTTCCGGCTGTGGCAGATCGCCCAGCAAACTCACTGGGACAACATGTACTACCAGTACCAGCAGGGGTTCCTGGACGAGGAGTACTACCAGGGCGATTTCTGCGAGCGGGTGCGGCGCCTGGCGCCGAGCTGGCGGGCTTTGCGCGTGACCTCGCTGCGGCGCAGCTTTGCCGAGGAAGTACAGCGGTTGGAATCGAGCGCGGCCGCCGGCAAGCCGGAATCCGCCGAGCTGACGTAGTCAGGCGAGCCTCCACGAGATCCGCGGCGGCCCACCAGCCTCCGATGCTATCGAAGGTTTCGCTGCAGCCAGTGGATGACGTTGGCGGTCACTTCCTCCCGGTTGATCTCGTTCAGCATCTCATGGCGGCCACCGGGATAGATCTGACGGTCGATGTGCCTGACCCCGGCTTCCCGCCAGCGCCGCTCCAGGAAGTGGATGCCCTCGAGGTTCCGGTTGATGGGATCGGCGTCACCGGCCACCAGCAGCACCGGCAGGCCCGGGCGGATCGCCCTCAGCCGCTCCGGATCCACCCGGCGCGGATCCGCGCGATCGAAGCCGTTTCGGATCTGCTGGGCTTCGAACCCGCACAGCGGGTCCTCGATGTACCTGTCCACCTCGGCGTCATCGCGGGAAAGCCAGTCGTAAGACGTTCTGGCCGGCTCGAATGCGGCGTTGGGCGGAGGCGCCGTGTCGCCGGGCTTGCGCAGGGTGCTGCCGGACAACACCAGGGCGGCGAGCTTGTGCGAGCCGAGGGGCGCGTACTGCTGGGCCGCGGCTGCGCCCATGCTGTGGCCGAACAGGGCGAGCGGCACCTTGCCGTCGGCTTCGGCCGCCATCTCCACGAGCTGGTCGACGTCGTCCACCAGCGCGTCCCAGCCGCCCTCGCCGAAGTCACCGAGGCCATGGGGGCCGAGGGTTCGGCCGTGAGCGCGGTGGTCCATGGCCCAGACGTCGAAGCCCGCCCGGTTCAGCGCCGATGCGAAGCGCCCGTAGCGCAGCGCGTGCTCGGCCATGCCGTGGGAGATCACCACGACGCCGTGCTCCGCCGGCACCGGCCAGCGGTAGGCGCGAATGGTCCAGCCGTCGATTCTCGATCTGTACTGCAGCTCCTGCATCGGATCGTGGCGCCGCGGCCGCCGTCAGGCCCCGGCCGCCCGGGCCGGGCGCTCGTCGCTGCGCCGGGACGACGCGCCCCTCCGCGGTTCGCGGCGCACGCCGTCGCTCACCTGCATGGAGAGCACGTAGCGCACCAGCTCGCGGCTGCATTCATCCCTCGATCCGAACGGCCCCATTCGGCCTTCCCGGCTGGCGAAGTACCAGCCGTCGCCTTCCTCCAAGACCCGCCGTTCGGTCGCACGGCTGTTCAGGTTGTCGAGCATCAGGGCGTGCCCCGTGCAGATCCGCCTGGCGACCTCCGAAAGCGGCATGTCCACCGCCTGGCTGTGCCCGTCGACTCGACAGGTGACCCGCGCCACGCCGCGATCCTCGTCCACGTGAACCACCAGAAACAGGCATCCGCCTTCCGCGAACAGCCGTCCTTCGAAACGGGCCAGGGGCTTGCTCACCGCGATAACCTCGGCAATGTCAGTCACGGAGATGGTATGAAGCTCATCGCGTCCGCTCCGTGAACGGCGTCACGATTCGCGACTTCGGATCGACCGGGATGGGCAGTTTCAAAGCGCCCTCTTGAGAAAGCGTCCGGTATGGGACCCGCGCTTCTTCGCCACCTGCTCGGGGGTCCCTTCGGCGATGATGCAACCGCCGCCGGAGCCGCCCTCCGGCCCCAGGTCGATGATCCAGTCGGCAGTCTTGATCACGTCGAGATTGTGCTCGATCACCACGATGGTGTTGCCCTGGTCGCGCAGTCGGTGCAGCACCGACAGCAGCTGGGCGATGTCGTGGAAGTGCAGCCCGGTGGTCGGCTCGTCGAGAATGTACAGGGTGCGGCCGGTGTCTCGCTTGGACAGCTCGCGCGACAGCTTCACCCGCTGGGCCTCGCCGCCCGACAGCGTGGTCGCGCTCTGCCCCAGCTTGATGTACGAGAGACCCACGTCCATCAGGGTCTGGAGCTTGCGCGCGAGCATGGGCACGGCATCGAAGAAGTCCCGGGCTTCCTCCACCGTCATGTCCAGCACCTGGGTGATGTTTCTGCCCTTGTAGCGGACGTCCAGGGTTTCCCGGTTGTAGCGTCTGCCCTTGCAGACGTCGCAGGGCACGTAGATGTCGGGCAGGAAGTGCATCTCCACTTTGATCACCCCGTCGCCCTGACAGGCCTCGCAACGCCCGCCCTTGACGTTGAAGCTGAAGCGTCCGGGCCTGTAGCCCCGGGCCCGGGCTTCCTGGGTCTGGGCGAACAGCTCGCGGATTGGGGTGAACAGGCCGGTGTAGGTGGCCGGGTTGGAGCGGGGGGTGCGGCCTATGGGGCTCTGGTCGATGTCCACCACCTTGTCAAGGTGCTCCAGACCTTGGATGTCGTCGTAGTCGGCGGCAGTCAAGGTGGTGGCCTTGTTGAGTGTGGTGGCCGTCACCGGATACAGGGTGTGGTTGATCAGGGTCGACTTGCCCGACCCCGAGACCCCGGTGACGCAAGTGAGCAACCCGCAGGGAATCTCCACGGTCACGTCGTTCAGGTTGTTGCCGCGAGCACCCACCAGGCGCAGCAGAGCATCGGGATTGCGCGGGTTCCGCCGCGCCGGCACGGGAATGATCTGCCGCCCCGACAGGTAATCGCCGGTGACGGAGGTTTTGCATTTCAGGATGTCGTCCAGAGCGCCGCTCGCCACCACCGTGCCGCCGTGGACGCCGGCGCCGGGGCCCATGTCGATGATGAAGTCGGCGGAGCGGATCGCCTCCTCGTCGTGCTCCACCACCAGCACCGAGTTGCCAAGGTCCCTGAGGTGGGTGAGGGTACGCAGCAACCGCTCGTTGTCCCGCTGGTGCAGGCCGATGGAGGGCTCGTCGAGTATGTACATGACGCCGACCAGGCCCGCGCCGATCTGACTGGCGAGGCGGATGCGCTGGGCCTCGCCGCCGGACAGGGTATCGGCGCTGCGGTCCAGGGTCAGATAATTGAGCCCCACGTCCACCAGGAACTGCAGGCGGGCGCGGATCTCCTTGAGAATACGATCGGCGATCTCGCCGCGCCGGCCCGCGAGCTTGAGGCGGGCGAAATAGTCGAGGGTGCTCTCCACCGATCCCGACGTCACGTCCGGCAGGTTGACCTGGCCGATGAACACGTGACGGGACTCCTCGCGGAGACGCGTGCCGTCGCACGTGGGGCAGTCGCGGGTTCTGAGGTAGCGCTGCAGATTCTCCCGCACCATGCTGGAGTCGGTCTCGTGGTAGCGCCGCTCCATGTTGGGGATCACCCCCTCGAAGCGGTGGCTGCGGCGGATCACGTCGCCGCGGTCGTTGACGTAGCTGAAGTCCACCCGCTCCTTGCCGCTGCCGTAGAGGATGGCGTCCCGATGCTTCTTCTTCAGCTTGCCGAACGGCGCCTCCACGTCGAAGCCGTAGTGCTCGGCGAGGGAGTTCAGCATGTGGAAGTAGTAGACGTTGCGGCGGTCCCAGCCGCGGATGGCCCCTTCCGCCAGAGTCAGGTTCTCGTCCGCGACCACCAGCGCCGGATCGAAGAACTGCTTCACCCCGAGGCCGTCGCAGTCGCTGCAGGCGCCGGCCGGATTGTTGAAGGAAAACATCCGCGGCTCCAGCTCGGGGATGCTGTAGCCGCACACCGGGCAGGCGAAGCGCGACGAGAAGATCAGCTCCTCGGCACCTTCCGCGTCCATGTCGGTGACGCGGGCGATGCCGTCAGTGAGTTCGAGGGCGGTCTCGAAGCTCTCGGCCAGGCGCTGCTGGGTATCGGGCCGGACGCGGAGGCGGTCCACCACTGCCTCGATGGTGTGCTTCCTGTTCTTGTCGAGCTCCGGCGGGCTCTCCAGATCCACCACCAGCCCGTCGATGCGGGCGCGGATGAAGCCGCCGGCCAGCAGCTCCTTGAACACGTGCAGGTGCTCGCCTTTGCGCTCGGTAATCACCGGAGCCAGGATCATGATGCGCTTGCCCTCGGGCAGGGCGAGTACCTGGTCCACCATCTGGCTCACCGTCTGAGCGTCCAGCGGCTCGCCGTGGGTGGGGCAGCGGGGCTCGCCCACCCGGGCGAACAGGAGCCTCAGGTAGTCGTAGATCTCGGTGATGGTGCCGACGGTCGAACGAGGGTTGTGGGAGGTGGACTTCTGCTCGATGGAGATGGCCGGCGACAGGCCCTCGATGTGGTCCACGTCGGGCTTTTCCATCATGGACAGGAACTGCCGGGCGTAGGCCGACAGGGACTCCACGTAGCGTCGCTGGCCCTCCGCGTAGAGGGTATCGAACGCCAGCGACGATTTGCCCGAGCCGGAGAGCCCGGTGATCACCACCAGCCTGTCGCGGGGGATATCCAGGTTGACGTTCTTCAGGTTGTGGGTGCGCGCGCCGCGGACGCTGATTTTGTCCAAGGGAGAACCCGGATGGTCGGATGGAAGCGAGCCAAAATAACAGATCCCGCCGGACGGGCAAGGTCGCGCCGCGCCGGTGGTGGCGCAGCATAGCGGAGCCTCGGCCGGCTCCGCGGGCGTCCGGCATCGGCTGCTGACAACGCTCTGTCAGCAGGCCCGCCCGCTCGCCGGGGGCGGCATCTTCCCGCGGCGCGCCCGAACCTCGGCCTACACGGCGGCGGGGCGCCGGCGCTTAGGTGCCCCGCGGGCAAATGGGATAGACTGGTCGCCGTCCATGAATCAGGGAGCTAGGACGCTATGGCTCGGGGGATCAACAAGGTCATCCTCATCGGCAATCTGGGCGCAGACCCGGAAACCCGCTACTCGCAGGGCGGCAACGCGGTCACCAAGTTCCGTCTCGCCACCAGCGAGAACTGGCGTGACCGCCAGTCCGGCGAGCAGCAGGAACGCACGGAGTGGCACAACGTCGTCTGTTTCAGCCGCCTGGCGGAGATCGCCGGCGAGTACCTGCGCAAGGGCTCGAAGGTGTACATCGAAGGCAGCCTGTCGACCAGTAGCTGGGAGCAGGAAGGTCAGAAGCGCTACCGCACCGAGATCATTGCCCGCGAGATGCAGATGCTCGATTCGCGAGGCGGTGGCGCTGGCATGGGCGAGGGCGCGCCCACCGGCTTCGAGTCGCGGAGCGCACCGGCCGACAACCGGCCAACCCTGCCGGAAGAAGACGACTTCGACGACGACATTCCTTTCTAGTCGACCCATAGTTCAGTCGACCCGCAGCAGCAGCACGCCCCGCCAGCCCGAGCAGCTTAGGCGGGGCTGATGCCGATGTTCCAGTCGCTCACCCGCTACGCCGAGCCATGTTCCCGCAAAGGGGCACGGGGCTTGCAGTGCGTCGCGGCCGTAGCCACTGAACAACATAGGAGCATCACATGAACCGGATCGGAATCATTGTCGCGGCGATCGCGCTCGCCGTGGTCGGGCCGACAGCCCTGGCGAAGGCGCCGAAAAGCCCTGACGAGTTCGTGCAGCACGCCATCCGCGGCGACATCGGCGAGATTCAGCTCGGCCAGCTTGCCCAGCAGCGGGGCCAGAGCGAGGGAGTCAAGCAGTACGGCCAGACGTTGGCGACCGATCACCAGCAGGCCGAGGACAAGGCGGTCGAGCTCGCCGGCAAGATGAACGTGGAGGTGCCGGATCAGCCCCTGGACAAGCAACAGCAAACCTACCAGAAGCTGTCCCAGCTTTCCGGCGAGCAGTTCGATCGGCACTTCCTGAAGTACGCGGTCAAGGACCACAAGAAAGACATCCGCGAGTTCTCCGAGGAAGCTCAGCAGACGGACAACGACCAGGTGGCGCAGTTTGCCAGGCTCTCTCTGCCGACCCTGCGCAAGCACCTGGAGATCGCGCAGCAGCTGCAGAGTCAGTAAAGGCCGTGCGCGCGCCGCGCAAAGGCCGGTCCCGGCCGCCCGGTGGCCGGGACCGTGGTATCGTGGCTTCCATGCCCGACACTCAGGAGATTCCGCTCTTTCCCCTCCACCCGGTGCTGTTTCCGGGCGGCAAGCTGCCGCTGCAGATTTTCGAGCCCCGCTACATGGACATGGTCGGGCGCTGCATGCGCGAAGGCACCCCGTTCGGGGTGGTGCTGATCCGCAAGGGTGCGGACGCGCGGCTGAGCGCCGACGCCGGCCAGCCGGAGGTGTTCGACGTCGGCACTGAGGCCCGCGTGGTGGATTTCAACCAGCTTTCCAATGGCCGGCTCGGCATCGTGGTTCGCGGCGGCCGCAAATTCCGCATCCGCTCGGTGCGCGAGCAGGCCGACCACCTGCTGCTGGGAAAGGTGGAATACCTTCCGGACGAGCCGGCGGTGGGCGTGGGGGACGAGCACCGGGAGCTGGTGGACATCCTTCAGGAGTTGCTGAAGCACCCGCTGATCGAGAAGCTGGGTCTCGAGATCGAGTTCGGCGATGCCCGCTCGGTGGGCTGGCGGCTGGCGGAGTTGCTGCCTATCGAGCCGGAGATCAAGCAGAGCCTGTTGAAGCTCCAGTGGCCGCGTGAGCGCCTCCAGGAGCTCACCCGGCTGGTGAACAAGCTGCGGGGCTGAACCCGCGCGGCGGGGATGGCGTATACTGGCACGCTGTGAGCAAAGGCCGAGGCCGGCATTTCCGTGTCATCCATGGCAGAGCATCAGCTATCTGACGTGACCGATGTGGGCGCCTACGTGGCGGCGGCGGGCCGGCAGGCGCGCGCGGCCTCCCGGATCATCGGCGCCGCTCCGTCTGCGGTGAAGTCGCGGGCGTTGCTGGGTGTGGCGGCGGCCCTCGACGGCTCCCGCCGCGCGCTCCTCGACGCCAACGAGCAGGATCTGGTCGGCGCCCGGGCGCGGGGCATCGACCAGCCGCTGATCGACCGCCTGGGCCTGGACGGCGCCGCCATCGACCGGATGATCGAGGGTGTCGAGCAGGTGGACAAGCTGCCTGACCCCGTCGGCGAGATCAGCGGGCTGGTATACCGTCCGAGCGGCATTCAGGTGGGCCGCATGCGCGTGCCGCTGGGGGTGGTGGGGATCATCTACGAGTCCCGGCCCAACGTCACCGTGGACGCCGCGAGCCTGTGCCTGAAGTCCGGCAACGCCTGTATTCTTCGGGGCGGCTCCGAGGCGTTCCATTCCAACCAGGCAATCGCCCGCGCCATCGCCGAAGGGCTGGAAGCGGCCGGTCTGCCCGCAGCCACCGTGCAGCTGGTGAATACTACCGACCGAGCCGCCGTGGGAGCGTTGCTGACGCTGGACCAGTACGTGGACGTCATCGTGCCTCGGGGCGGCAAGGGGCTGATCGAACGGGTAACCCGGGAATCCACCATCCCGGTGATCAAGCACCTGGACGGCGTCTGCCACGTCTACGTGGACAGCGCCGCCGACCCGGACATGGCGCTGGCCATCGCCGTCAACGCCAAGACCGCGAAATATGCCGTCTGCAACGCCCTGGAGACTCTGCTGGTGGCCGCTGACGTGGCCGAGGCCCTGCTGCCGCGCCTGGCCGCCAGCTTCCGCACAGCCGGGGTTACCCTGCGTGGCTGCGAGCGGGTCCGGGCCGTGGTGGCGGATGCCGAGCCGGCCGTCGAGGCGGACTGGTATGCCGAATACCTGGGGCCCCTGCTGGCGGTCAAGGTGGTAGATGGGCTCGACGAGGCCATCCACCACATCAACACCTACGGCTCCGCTCATACCGATGCCATCGTTACCGGCGACTATGCCCGGGCGCGGCGATTCCTCGCGGAGGTCGATTCCGCCACCGTGATGGTGAACGCGTCCACTCAGTTTGCCGACGGCTTCGAGTTCGGGCTCGGCGCCGAGATCGGCATCTCTACCGACAAGCTGCACGCCCGTGGCCCGGTGGGCTTGGAAGGGCTGACCACGCAGAAGTTCGTGGTGCTCGGCAACGGCGAGATCCGTCACCGTTGATCTGCCTCTTCGGCGGCACGTTCGATCCGGTGCACGTGGGCCACGTGCACGCGGCGGCTGCCGTCTGCGACGCCCTCGCGCTTGCCGAGATCCGCATGCTGCTGTCGGCACGGCCCGGCCACCGCGGCCGGACCGGTGCCGGCGTGTCCCACCGCTGGAACATGCTGGCGCTGGCCTGTGCCGGCGACCGTCGGCTGGTGCCCGACGACACCGAGGTAGGTCGCGCCGAACGGGCCGCACGGCCCTCCTACGCGGTGGAAACCCTGGAGCAGGTGCGCGGCCGACATCCGGATGCGGTGGTGGCCTGGGTGGTCGGCAGCGACGCCTATGCGGAGCTCGCCACCTGGCACCGCTGGGAGGACCTTCTGACCCTCGGCAACCTGATCGTGCTGCGTCGTCCCGGCGCGCCGCTCGATCTGCCGGCGGAGATTGCCGCCCTCACCCGGGCGCGGCAGGTGGTGGGGCGGCTCACGGCGTCGGCCGGCGGCGTGCTGCTGCTGGAAGCGCCCATGCTCGACGTCTCCGCCAGCCGAATTCGCCAAATGCTCTCTGAAGGCGACCGCGCCGTCGCCGATTTGCTCCCTCCTGCGGTCTACACCTATATTACGAAGTATCACTTGTACGGAGTGGTTAGTGACGCCTGAAGCTCTGCGGAACCTCATCGTCGAAGCGCTGGAAGACAAGAAAGGCCGGGATGTGGTCACCCTCGATGTGGCTGCCATCTCGGATGTCACGGATTTCATGATCGTCGTCAGCGGCACCTCCAACCGTCACGTCAAAGCACTGGTCGATCAGGTGGTCGAGTCCGCCGCCACCGCGGGCGTCGCGCCCTTGGGCGTGGAAGGACGCGAGACCAACGAATGGGTGCTGGTGGACATGGGAGATGCGCTGGTGCACGTGATGCAGGCCGAAACCCGCCAGTTCTACGATCTGGAGCGGCTATGGTCGGAGTTGCCGGCCGAGAATCCGGGCGAGCTGCTTTCGCCTTAGGCGAACGAGTTTCGCCGGAACGTCGGGTGTGAAGATCCGCCTCATTGCGGTGGGCCAGCGCCCGCCGGGGTGGGTGGCGGAGGGATTCGCCGACTATGCGCGGCGGCTGCCGCGCGAGATGCCGCTGGAGCTCGTGGAGGTGGCCCCGGCGCGGCACGGGACAGGGCCGCCGGAACGGGCGCGTGAGCTGGAAGGCCGGCGCCTGTTGGCGCAGACGGACACAAGGGACTGGGTCGTGGCACTGGACGAGCGGGGTAAGACCTGGCGCACGCTCGACCTTGCCGAAAATCTGGAAGATTGGCGGATGCAGGGACGAGACGTCGCAATTCTGGTCGGCGGGGCGGATGGCCTAGACGACGCCTGCCGCGCCCGCGCCGACGCGGTGCTGTCGCTGTCGGCCTTGACCCTCCCCCATGCTCTGGTCCGCGTGGTCATGGCGGAACAGGTCTACCGGGCCTGGACGATCCTCTCCGGTCATCCCTACCACCGCGGCCACTGAGGTGTCGCGCCGGCTCTCCCTCAGAGACGATGTCCACGAAGGACGGATCTTCGCCGCCCGCGCCGCCACGGCACTGGCGGTGATGCTGGCCTTGATCGGGGCCCTGGTGGTGCGGCTGGTGCAGCTTCAGGTGTGGGAGCACGATGCCTATCAGACCCGCTCGGAGCAGAACCGCATCCAGGTGCAGCCGCTGGCGCCGCCCCGCGGCCTGATTTACGACCGCAACGGCGAGCTGCTGGCGAGCAACCGGCCGATCTCCACCCTGAACGTGGTACGTGAGCGGGTGACGGACATGGCCGCGCTGCTCGACGAGCTGAAGAGCCTGGTGAGCATCGATGCCGAGGACGTCGAGCGGTTCCGCGAGCGGCTGGCGCGCACCCGGCGGCCGTTCGAGCCGGTGGTCCTCAAGCTGAACCTGAGCGAAGAGGAAGTGGCGCGGCTGGCGGTGAATCGGTACCGGCTGCCGGGGGTCGAGATCTCCACCGAGCTGGTACGCTCCTACCCGCTGGACGGGCTCATGGCACACGCCATCGGCTCGGTGCGGCGCATCACCGAGGACGATCTCCGCCGTCTGGATCCGGTGAGCTACAGCGCGACCCGCTTCGTCGGCCGCCAGGGCGTCGAGCGTTTCTACGAGCGCTCGCTGCACGGCGAGGTGGGCTACCAGAAGGTCGAAACCGACGCCCACGGCCGTGTCCGTCAGGTGCTGGACATCAAGCCGCCGGTAGCCGGTCAGAACATCACGCTGCAGCTCGACAGCCGGCTGCAGATCGCGGCGGCGGCCGCTCTGGGGGATCGGCGCGGCGCGGTGGTGGCCATCGATCCGCGATCGGGCGGCATTCTCGCCATGGTCAGTCAACCCTCCTACGATCCGAACCTGTTCGTCACCGGCATCTCCGACGAGCAGTACAGGAACCTCGTGCACTCACGCGACACGCCCCTGTTCAACCGCGCCATCAACGGCCAGTACGCGCCCGGCTCCACGTTCAAGCCCATCGTCGGCCTGGCGGCCCTGTCCGCCGGGGTGGTGGACTGGGACTTCGAGATGGTCGATCACGGCTGGTTCCGGATTCCCGGGCAGGACCGCATCTACCGGGACTGGAGCTGGCAGCCGGGCAACTCCGGCGGCCAGGGTCGCGAGAACCTGTACCGCGCCATTTATCGCTCGTCCAACGTGTTCTTTTATACCCTGGCCAGCAAGATGGAGATCGACGATCTGGCGGCGTTCGCCAATCAGTTCGGCGTCGGCCGGCGGGTAGCCCTGGACATTCCGGACGAGAGCCCGGGCCTGATGCCCAACCGGGCATGGAAGCGGGCGACCAAGAAGCTGCCGTGGTATCCCGGCGACACGGTCAATGTCGGCATCGGCCAGGGCGACGTGCTGGTGACGCCGCTGCAGCTCGCCACGGTGGCGGCCACGATTGCCAACCGCGGCCGGCCGGTTCGGCCGCGCATGCTGCTGGCGAGCGACAGACCGCTGCCGGAGTTCGACCCGCCGCAGCCCCTGCCGCCGGTCAAGGGGCCGAGCCCCGACGACTGGGAGCATATGGTGGACGCCATGGAGGCGGTCGTGAACCGGGGTCACAAAGGCTATGGGCAGAACGGCACTGCCTGGTACTACATCGGTCAGGACATCCCCTACCGGATGGCGGGCAAGAGCGGCACCGCCCAGGTGGTGGGCATCCGCCAGGGCGAGACCTACGACGACGAGGACCTCGGCGAGTACCAGCGCAAGCACGCCTGGTTCATCGCTTTCGCGCCGGCGGACCATCCGGTCATCGCCCTGGCGGTGCTGGTGGAAAACGGTGGCGGCGGCAGCGCCGTCGCCGCTCCGGTGGCGCGCGAGGTGATCGACGCCTATCTGCTACCTCAGCTCGCCAAGGCGATGACCCCGGCATGAGCAACCAGGATTTCGTCCGCAGCCTTCCGCAGCACGCCGGCCTCGGCGCCCGAGCCCGGCTGCTGAAGCTGCATCTTGATCCGCTGATGCTGATGACCCTGCTGGTGGTGGTGGGGTTCGGCCTCATGGTGCTGTACAGCGCCGTGGACCGGAACATGGCCATGTTCGACAACCAGGTGGTGCGGATGGCCCTGGCGTTCGTCGTCCTGCTGGCCGCCGCCCAGCTGCATCCCCGTTTCTACATGCGCTGGGCGCCCGTGTTCTACGCCGGCGGGCTGGTGATGCTGGCGCTGGTGCTGGTGATGGGCGTATCCGCGAAGGGCTCCCAGCGCTGGCTCGAGATGCCGGGCCTGCCGCGGTTCCAGCCGTCGGAGATCATGAAGCTGGCGGTGCCCATGATGGTGGCCTGGTACTTTCAGGACCGCCCGCTGCCGCCCAGCTTCAGGGATCTGTGCGTGTGCCTGCTGATCATCGGGGCACCCGCCGCCTGCATCGTGCTGCAGCCAGACCTTGGCACCAGCATCCTGGTGGCGTGTGCCGGGCTCGCCGCGGTGCTGCTGGCGGGGCTGTCCTGGCGCTGGATCGGCATGGCGCTGCTGAGCGTGGCCATGGCAGCGCCGGGTTTGTGGTACCTGATGCAGGACTACCAGCGCCAGCGCATCCTGACCCTGTTCGACCCCAACAGCGATCCTCTCGGCGCGGGCTGGAACATCATTCAGTCCACCACCGCCATCGGCTCCGGCGGCATCTACGGCAAGGGGCTGTTCGAGGGCACCCAGAGCCACCTGGACTTCCTGCCGGAAAGCCATACCGACTTCATCATCGCCGTCATCGGCGAGGAGCTGGGCCTGGTGGGAATGCTCACCATACTGGCGCTGTACATGGTGCTGGTCAGCCGCGGCCTGTACATCGCCACTCAGGCTGCGCACACTTTCGAGCGGCTCACCGCCGGCGCGCTGATCCTGACGTTCTTCGTCTACGTGTTCGTCAACATCGCCATGGTCTGCGGGCTGTTGCCCGTGGTTGGCGTGCCGTTGCCGCTGGTGAGCTACGGCGGCACCTCCGCCATTACCCTGATGGCCAGCTTCGGCATCATCATGTCCCTGCGGACCCACCGTGGATGGTAGTGGTAAGGTGGATGCTGGCGGTGGGTACCGATTTGGGATGAGGTGGATGTTGCGGGTGCTGCTGCTCTGCGCAGTGATGACGGTGGTGCTGAACGGCTCGGCCTATGCCGACTACAGCCAGCGCCCCGACGTCCGCGCCTACGTGGCCGAGCTGGTGGCCAGCCATGGCTTCGCCGCCGACGAGCTGCACGAGCTGTTCGCTCGCGCCGAGCGTAAGCAGAGCATCCTCGACGCCATTGCCCGTCCGGTGGAGCACACCCTCACCTGGGCAGAGTACCGGAAGATCTTTCTCCAGGAGCCGCGCATCGACCAGGGGCTCCAGTTCTGGAACGACAACCGGGCGGCGCTGGAGCAGGCCCAGTCCCGTTATGGGGTGCCGCCCGAGTACGTGGTAGCCATTCTCGGGGTGGAAACCCGCTACGGCCGCATCACCGGTAGCTTCCGGGTGCTGGATGCGCTGACCACGCTGGCATTCGACTACCCGCCGCGGGCCGCCTTCTTCCGCGGCGAGCTCACCCAGTTCCTGCTGCTCGCGCGCGAGGAAGGCCACGATCCGCTGAGCCTCATGGGGTCCTACGCCGGCGCCATGGGCTATGGTCAGTTCATTCCCTCGAGCTTCCGCTCCTACGCTGTGGATTTCGACGGCGATGGCCAGAGGGACATCTGGAACAGCCCGTCCGACGCGGTGGGAAGCATCGCCAACTACTTCGAGCGCCACGGCTGGCGCGCGGGCGAGGACGTGGCGCTGCGGGTTCAGGTGGACGGCGGCCAGGCCGCCCGGCTCGCCAACGAGTCGCTCGAGCCGACCCACACGGTGGGTGATCTGGAACGGCTCGGGGTATCGGTCGGCGACGCCGCCGGGGCATTGCCCGCGGAAGCGCCTGCGGCGCTGTTCCGGATGCAGGGCCAGAACGGCGACGAGTACTGGCTCGGCCTGAACAATTTCTACGTCATCACTCGCTACAACCACAGCCGTCTGTACGCGCTGGCCGTGCACGAGCTCGGCCAGAGCATCAAGCATCGGCGCCAGGCCTTGATGGTGGAACGTTGAGCTCGCTGTGGGAGCGGCCGCCTTGCCGCCTGTGGGAGCGGCCTCCCGGCCGCGATCGATGCTCTTTGTGGGAGCGGCCTCCTGGGCGCGATCCTGACTCGGCCGCTGCAGGGCGGCCGGCCGGCCGCTCCCACATGGCCCTGCTCGCCCTCCTCACCCTCCTCACCGGCTGCGGGTCCGTCCCCGGTCACCTGCCGTTGCCCGGCGAGCCCCACGACGGCCCGCCCGTCGAGGTGCCGCCCGATCTCGCCGACCTGCCGGACCCGGTGCCCCACCAGGAGCCGAAGAGCGTGCTCGGCAACCCGGTGACCTACACCGTGGAAGGCCGAACGTACAGAGTCATGAGCTCCGCCGGCGGCTACTTCGCCACCGGCACGGCGTCCTGGTACGGGCGCAAATTTCACGGCCGCCGGACGTCCAGCGGCGAATCGTACGACATGTTCAAGCTGACCGCCGCGCACCGCTCGCTGCCGATCCCCACCTACGTGAAGATCACCAACCTGAAGAACGGCAGAACCGCCGTGGTTCGGGTCAACGACCGGGGGCCGTTCCACAACGACCGATTGATCGACGTGTCGTACGCGGCGGCGGTGAAGCTCGGCTTCGCGGACACCGGCACGGCGCCGGTGCGGATCGAGGTCGTGGACCAGGCACGGCGGTTCGTGCTGCAGGCCGGCGCTTTCAGGGAACTGGCCGCCGCCGACGTGCTCAAAGCCGATCTCACCCGGATCACGGGTCGGCCGGCTTACGTTGTCAAAACAGGAAGCGACTCGCTCTACCGGGTACGACTGGGCCCGGTGACCGGACGACCGGAAGCCCTGCGGCTGCAGGCGCTGATCAAGGCCGCCGCCTTCGACGAGCCGCTCATTCTGGAGCACTGAGCAGCGCCTGCGCAGTCTCCTCGACCGATAGATATATGTCTGACCCCTGCAGCAAAGGATGTGGTATGGCAGGTAGAGCCTCTTTTCGAGCATTCGTGGTGTTTCGTGCCGCGGTCTTCGCCGTGCTGGCAGGATGGCTGTCGGCGCCTCCCGCGCGGGCGGAGGCCCCCATCATTCCGCCGCCGCCGGACGTCGCGGCCAGCTCCTACGTGTTGATGGACGCCGACACCCGAAAGGTGCTGGTGGAGCACAACGCCCATGAGCGGCTGCCGCCGGCCAGCCTGACCAAGATCATGACCACCTACATCGCGGCCGCCGAGCTCGATTCGGGGCGGATCTCCATGGACGATCAGGTGCCGGTGAGCGTCAAGGCATGGCGCACCGGCGGTTCCAAGATGTTCATCCGCGAAGGCACCACGGTGCGGCTGGAGGACCTGCTCAGGGGCATCATCATCCAGTCCGGCAACGACGCCAGCATTGCCCTGGCCGAGCACATCGCCGGCAGCGAGGACGCCTTCGCCGACATGATGAACCAGCAGGCAGTGCAGCTCGGCCTCGACGACACGCACTTCGCCAACGCCACCGGGCTTCCGGAGGACGATCATTACAGCACCGCCTGGGATCTGGCGGTGCTGACCCGTCACCTGATCAAGAACTTTCCCAATCACTACGCCATGTACTCCGAGCAGTCGTTCGACTACAACGGTATCCATCAGCCGAATCGCAACCGGCTGCTGCTGCGCGACCGTACCGTGGACGGCGTGAAGACGGGCCATACCGAGGCCGCCGGTTACTGTCTGGTGGCGTCGGCGCTGCGCGACGGCATGCGGTTGATCTCGGTGGTCATGGGCACGGACAGCGACGAGGCGCGGATGCGTGAAAGTCAGAAGCTGCTGTCGTACGGATTCCGCTATTTCGAGACCCAGAAGGTCTACCAGGCCCACGCGGCGCTGAAGACGGCCACGCTCTGGTACGGCGACCGGGACGAGATTCAGCTCGGCCCGCCGGAGGACGTGTTCGTGACCATTCCCCGCGGCCACTACGAGGACCTGAAAGCGGAGCTCTCGGTGCCGCGGGTCATCGAGGCGCCGGTGGAGGAGGGGGCACAGCTCGGCGAGCTCCGGCTCAGCCTCGACGATAAAACCGTCTACAAGACGCCGCTGGTGGCGCTGGCGGCGGCGCCGCAGGGGGGCATCGTCTCCCGGCTCTGGGACGGCACTTATCTGTTCTTCCGCAATCTCATCTCAGGTGACTGACGACAGCCGAATCGAGTTTCCCTGCGATTACCCGATCCGCATCATCGGTGAGCAGGATGCCGGCTTCCGCGCCACGGTGCTGGATATCGTGCGGCGCCACGTCGCCACCGTGCACGAGTCGTCGGTGCAGGTGCAGGAGAGCCGGAACGGTACCTACTGCTCGGTGCGGGTCACCATCGTCGCGACCGGCGAAGTCGAGCTCCGGACCCTGCACCAGGCGCTCATGGCCGAGCCGGCGGTGAGGATGGTGCTGTGACGGCGGCGCTGGTCCGTGACCTGGGCCGTACCCGCTATCAGCCGGTGCTCGACCGCATGAAGGCGTTCACCGAGCGGCGCGACGACGGCACGGCGGACGAAATCTGGTTCACCGAGCACGAGCCGGTGTTCACGCAGGGTCAGGCGGGGAGGGCGGAGCATGTGCTGGCGCCCGGGGACATCCCGGTGGTCCAGAGCGACCGCGGCGGGCAGGTGACCTACCACGGTCCCGGCCAGATCGTCGGTTACCTGATGTTCGATCTGCGCCGCATGGGCATCGGCGTCCGTGAGCTGGTGCGCGGCATCGAGCAGGCGGTGATCGGTACCCTGACCAGCTACGGGGTGGCAGCGGCGCCGCTGGCGGGGGCGCCCGGCGTGTACGTGGCCGGTGCCAAGATCGCCTCGCTGGGGCTCCGGGTGCGGCGCGGCTGCTCATACCACGGGCTGGCGCTGAACGTGGACATGGATCTCGAGCCCTTCTCGCGCATCAACCCCTGCGGGCTCATGGGCATGGCGGTCACCCAGCTCGCGGATCTGAGCGACGTGGGCTCGCTGGACCAGGTGCGCGAGCGGCTGCTCGATTCGCTGGCGGCGGTATACGGGCTCGAGCCGGTTGCCGGCCGTTGAAGGTCAGGCGTCGGCCGGGCTTCGCAGCGGCTCGAGGGCGCCGGCCCAGCGCTCGAGCTCGTCGAGCATTGCCGCCGCGCTCTTCTCGTGCTGCTCGGTGGGACGGAACGCGCCGTCCTCCAGATGCTGCCAAACCATGGGAACGGTCACCTGCTCGATGATGGGCATGATCTTGAGGGTCGTCAGGGTCAGCTTGGTGGCCTGAACCGAGCGGATGCCGCCGGAAATGCCGCCGTAGCTGACGAAACCGGCCGGCTTGTAACACCATTCGTTGTAGACGTAGTTGAGCGCGTTCACCAGCGCCGGGGTGGGGCCGGTGTTGTATTCGGGCACGACGAACACGTAAGCGTCGGCGGCATCCACGCACGCCGCCCAGCGCCGGGTGTGGTCGTGCTGATACCGCTGCAGGCGTGGGTGCTCCGGCTCGTTGTAGAGCGGCAGCTCGAAGTCCGCGAGGTCCGCCAGGTGGGCGTCGAAGCTGCCGTGCCCGCGGGCGAATTGGTAAAACCAGTCCCCCACCGGCTTGCCGAGCCGGCCAGGCCGGGTGCTGGCGATCACTACGTTCAGGCGCAACATGGCGTTCCTCCTCTCAGCCGTTGGAAGGTGGTGTGGAAGCAGCGCAGGTCGGGCAGGTCGGGTCGCGCTTCAGCCGGAGCTTGCGCCAGTCCATGTGCCGGGCGTCGAAGTACAGCACGTAGCCCGTCAGGGTATCGCCGACGCCGCACAAAAGCTTCACCGTCTCCAGCGCCTGGCACGTCCCGATGATGCCGACCAGCGGCGCCATGACTCCGTTCTCGGCGCAATTCAGCGCCTCGTCGCTGCCCTCCCGGTACAGGCAGCGGTAGCACGGCGCGTCCGGCACCCGCGGGTCGAACACGGCCACCTGCCCCTCCCAGCGGATGGCGGCCCCGGACACCAGGGGCGTGCCGGCGCCCCAACACGCCTCGTTGACGGCGTACCGGGTGGTGAAGTTGTCGGTGGCGTCCAGCACCACGTCGGCGCGGCGGGCTTCGCTCAGCAGGGTGTCCTGCGTCAGTCTCTCGCCGAGGGTTTCCACTGTGACGTTCGGATTCAGCCGCGCCAGAGCGCGGGCGGCGGAGACCACCTTAGGTTCGCCGATGCCGGCGGTGTCGTGGATGATCTGGCGCTGCAGGTTCGAGATCTCCACCACGTCGTAATCGGCAATCACCAGGCTCCCCACCCCGGCGGCCGCCAGGTACAGGGCGGCCGGCGAGCCGAGGCCGCCCATGCCGATGATGAGGACGCGGGCGTTCAGCAGCTTCTCCTGCCCCGCCACGTCGATCTCAGGCAGCATGATCTGCCGGCTGAAGCGAAGCAGCTCCTGGTCGGTCAGTTCCCGGCTCACCGGCCCTCCGAGAGAGTGTGTGGGAGCGACCTCCCGGTCGCGATCCAATATCCCCGAGTCACCCGCCCCCGGCCGCCGAGATCGCGTCGGGTCTCCACCTGCTCGAGCCCGGCTACCCGGAAAATGGCCGCCACCTCGGCCGCCTGGTCGTGTCCGTGCTCGACGGCCAGCACGCCCCGGGGCTGCAGATGCTGCCGGGCTCCGGCGCCGATGGCACGAATGGCGGCAAGACCGTCGGCGCCCGCGGTCAGGGCCAGCCGGGGCTCGTGGCGCAGGTCCGGCAGATGGGGGTCGTCCTCTCGAATGTAGGGTGGGTTCGACACGATCAGATGATAACGGCCGCAAGCGGCGGCGAACCAGTCGCCCTGCCGCCACCGAACCCGGGCCCCGTGGCGGCGGCCGTTGCGCTCGGCCACGGCCAGCGCTTCCGCGGAAACGTCGGTGGCGGTGATCTCAACGTCCAGACCCCGGGCCTCGGCTTCCCGCGCCAGAGCGATCGCCACGGCGCCGCTGCCGGCGCCCAGCTCGAGCACGCGGCACGGCCTCGGCACCTCGGTGTGGGAGCGGCCTCCCGGCCGCGATTCCGGAGCCTTCGCGGCCGGGAGGCCGCTCCCACAGAGCTCGCCGACGGTTTCCAACGCCACCTCCACCAGCAGCTCGGTCTCCGGCCGGGGCACCAGCACGGCCGGCGAGACCTGGAAGCGGAGCCCCCAGAACTCCTTCTCACCGACGATGTAGGCGACCGGCTCGCCGCTCCGGCGCCGCGCCGCCCAATCGGTCAGCGTGACCAGGACGCCGGGAGGCAGGCACCGCTCCGGGTGCGCGATCAACTGTGCGCGGGTGAGACCGGCCGCCCGACACAGCAGCACCTCGCGGTCCCGGTGATCCAGGTCGGCCCCGGCAGCCATCCAGGCCCCGACCGTGGTCACGAGGCTTCGGAGAGGCTTCTCAGCGCCTCGGCCTGATGTTCCTGCACCAGCGGCCCGATCACCGCGTCCAGGCCGCCTTCGAGAACCTCGTCGAGCTTGTAGAGAGTCAGGTTGATCCGGTGATCGGTGACCCGGCCCTGGGGGAAGTTGTAGGTGCGGATGCGCTCGGAGCGGTCGCCGGAGCCCACCAGGGACTTCCGCGTTTGCGCCTGCTCGGCGGCCTGGGCCGAGCGGGCGGCGTCGAGCAGCTTCGCGTGCAGCAGAGACATGGCCCGGGCCCGGTTCTTGTGCTGCGAGCGCTCGTCCTGGCACTCCACCACGATGCCGGTGGGCAGGTGGGTGATGCGCACGGCCGAATCGGTCTTGTTGACGTGCTGGCCGCCGGCGCCGCAGGCGCGGTAGGTGTCGAAGCGCAGCTCGCTTCTGTCGATGTCAACGTCGTCGATGTCCTCGACCTCCGGCAGCACGGCCACCGTGCAGGCGGAGGTGTGGATGCGGCCCTGGGACTCGGTCTCCGGCACCCGCTGCACCCGGTGGGCGCCCGATTCGAACTTGAGCTGACCGTAGACGTCGCGGCCGATCACCCGGGCGATGATCTCCTTGTAGCCGCCGTGCTCGCCAGGCCGCTCCGACAGCACTTCCACCCGCCAGCCGCGGTCCTCGGCGAACCGGCTGTACATGCGGAACAGGTCGCCGGCGAACAGCGCCGCTTCATCGCCGCCGGTGCCGGCGCGGATCTCCAGGAACACATTCGAGGTGTCGTTGGGGTCCCGGGGCAGCAGCAGGGTTTCCAGGTGCTGCTCCTCGGCGCTGAGGGATCGGCTCAGCCGGGTGACGTCCTCCTCGGCGAGCTGGCGCATCTCCGGGTCGTCGTCGGCGGTGAGCTCCCGGGCTTCTTCCAGCTCCCGATTGAGGTCGTCCACCGCAGCGAAGCTCTGGATCACGGGCTCCAGCTCGGCGAACTCCCGGGACAGGGCGGTGAAGCGCTCCCGTTCGCCCATCACCTGGGGGTCGGCTAGCAGCGCGCTCACCTCCTCGAAGCGATCGCGGAGGTCCTCCAGCTTGACCATCATGGACGGGGACAGTGACATTGCGGATCAATCGAGGTGGTCGAGGTGGTAGAGGCTCTTCAGGAATTCCAACTGATCGCTGCGGCCGTCCGCACTGGCTTCGCGGATCGCCACCGTCGGGTGGTGGATCAGCTTGTTGGTGATGGCGCGCGCCAGCGACGCCATCACCGCTTCCGGGCTCGCGCCCGCGTTCAGCTCGCGCACGGCGCGCTCGAGCTCGGCCGTCTTGATCTTCTCCGCCTGCTCGCGAAAGTGCTTCAGGATCGCGCGGCTCTGGTGGGCGCGCCGCTCCCGAACGTAGAGGCTGGCGCCGTCGTCCACCAGCACCTCCGCCGACTCCGCGGCCTCCCGGCGCTGGCGCACGTTCTGCTCGATGATGTCCGTCAGATCGTCGATGGTGTACAGATAGACGTCGGACAGCTCGGCCACTTCCGGCTCCACGTCTCTGGGCACGGCGATGTCGACGATGAACATGGGCCGCCGCCGTCGGGCGCGGATGGCCTGCTCCACCGCACCCTTGCCGACGATGGGCAGCGAGCTGCCGGTGGAGGCGATGACGATGTCGTACTGGTGCAGGTGGGCGGGAACGTCGGTGAGCTGCATGGCGCGGGCACCGAATTGCGCGGCCAGGGCCTCGGCGTTGGCGAGGGTTCGGTTGGCCACCGCCATGGCCCCGATACCGGTCTGGGAGAGATGCTCAGCCACCCGTTGAATGGTGTCGCCGGCGCCGAGCAGCAACGCCTGCTTGGTGCCGAGATCGGAGAAGATCTGCTGGGCCATCAGCACCGCGGCGTAGGCTACCGACACGGGATTGCGACCGATGGCGGTGTCGGTGCGGACCCGTTTGGCCGCCGACAAAGTCATCTGTGACAGGAGGTTCAGCTCCGGGCCGAGGGTGCCGGCGGTGCGGGCGATATCATAGGCGGTCTTCACCTGGCCCAGGATCTGCGGCTCCCCCAGCACCTGCGAATCCAGCCCCGACGCCACCCGGATGAGATGGCGCGCGGCATCCGCGTCCCAGTAGGTGTAGGCCATGCTGGCCAACTCCTCCCGATCCACCGGGCGGTAGCTGGCCAGCCACTCCGGAACTCGGTGCTCCTCGGCCGGGTCGAGCGCTGCGTACAGCTCGGTGCGGTTGCAGGTGGAGACGATCACCGCCTCGGACAGGCTGGGCACCGATCGCCGAACGGCGCGCAGGGCGTCGGCGAGCCCCTCCTCGGGAATGGCAATTCGCTCACGCACCTCGAGAGGCGCCGTGCGATAGTTAACGCCGTATGCCAATATCGCCATGGATCGTAAGAAGCCGCGCGCCTTGTTTATCAGCGCCGTGTTGAGACCGACCCGCTATCATACCAGACTCGGAGCGGCGTGAGTTTGTCCCCACCTGTCCGTAACCTGTTCTATTGCTTAATTTTTTCGCTGCCCGCGCTGTCCGCGTGCACGAGCCTTGCGCCCACCTCGCCGGCCGAAGGCGGGTTCAACCTGCGCGGCAAGATGGGCGTAGTGGAGGGCGATCAGAGCTTCTCGGCGCGTTTCCTGTGGCAGCAGCGCGGGCCGGCTTTCACCATCGACCTGTGGGGGCCGCTGGGCCAGGGCCGATTGCATCTGACCGGCAACGGCCGGCGCCTGGAGCTGCGTCGAGGCGACGGCACGCTCATTGCCAAGGGGACCGCCGAACAGGTGATGAACGATCAGCTCGGCTGGAGCCTGCCGCTGTCGGTGCTGCCCCAGTGGGTGCGTGGCCGGCCCGCCCGCGGCGTCCCGGTGACCGGCCGGGTCTACGATGCCACGGGCCGGCTGACGGAATTCCGCCAGCTCGACTGGCGGGTGGAGCTGGAACGGTTCCGGCCGGTGGCGGACAACGGCGCAGACGCGGCGTACCTGCCATACCGGGTCACCGCCCGCCAGGACGCCCATCGGGTGCGGCTTGCAATTTCCGACTGGCAGCTGTGACGGCGCGCCCGCCGTTGCACCCTTTTGTTTCGCGGTTTGATTTCCCGGCTTGATTTTGCGGTGGTGAGGCGGCGGCTTTCGGACCAGCGCTGGTTTGACAGTGGTGGGCCGGGCAAGGAAAATACCCGCCCTCGCGCGGCCGGCCGACTCCGGCGCCTCGAGTCCGGTCCGGCATGACGACCGATTTCCGTTGGGGTGTCGCCAAGCGGTAAGGCACCGGGTTTTGATCCCGGCATACGTAGGTTCGAATCCTACCACCCCAGCCACTATCCGAATCGTACGACGCAGGAGCCGTCCCTTGGGGAGAGCCTCCGGGCCCGGCCCGCTGCCCGAAGCGCCAGGGCCCGGCCGCGGCGCCAAGAGCCCGAGCGCCATCGCCACAACGGCATCGTTAGAACAGACATCGTCAGAGAGACAGGAGAAACCAACATGCCGCAGCATTTGAAGGTCGTCGCCGAGCTGCGCAGGGACGTGGGGAAAGGCGCGAGCCGGCGCCTGCGTCGTGCAGACGACAAGGTGCTCGGGGTCATCTACGGCGGCGGGCGCGAGCCCCAGCCGCTGACCCTCGACGCCGCGGCGTTGAAGAAGTCCATGGAGTCCGAGGCGTTCTTCTCGCAGATCCTCGAGGTGGTGGTGGACGGCGATACCCAGCAGGCCGTGCTGCGGGACGTTCAGCGCACGCCGGCCTCGGAGAAGGTGCAGCACGTCGACTTCCTGCGCATCAGCGCGGATCACGAGATCGACGTCCACATTCCTCTGCACTTCATCAACGAGGACAAGTGTGTCGGGGTCAAGCAGGGGGGCGGCAACATCGTTCACAGCGCCGCGGAGGTGGTGGTCCGGTGCCTGCCGAAGGATCTGCCGGAGTACATCGAGGTGGACATGGCGAACGTCGACGTGGGCGAGTCGATCCACCTCTCCGAGCTCGTCCTGCCGCCGAACGCACGCCTTCTCGAGCTGATTCACGGTGAGGAGCACGACGCAGCCGTGGTGTCGGTGCTGTCCCCCCGTGGCGGCATGGAGGAAGAGGGCGAGGAAGGCGAGGAAGTCGTGGGCGGCGGCGCGCCGGTGCGCCCGGGCGAGGGTGCGGCCGGCAAAGCACCGGAAGCCGAGTCCGCGGACGAGGACTGAGCGCTTCGCGCCGTTCGCGCCATGCCGGCCATCCGCCTGATCGCGGGTCTCGGGAATCCGGGCCCGCAGTATCGCGACACCCGGCACAATGCGGGTGCTGCGTTCGTATCCGCGCTGGCCGGACGCTTCGGCATCGCGCTCGGCGAGGACGGCAAGTTCAAGGGCATGATCGGCCGCGGCGCGGTGGCCGGTCACGACGTGCGGCTGCTGTTGCCGCTCACCTACGTGAATCTGTCGGGTGATTCCGTCGGCGCGGTGGCCCGCTTCTTCAAGATCGCGCCGGACGAGATTCTCGTCGCCTACGACGAGATGGCGTTCGAGCCGGGCATCCTGCGCCTCAAGTCCGGTGGCGGTGACAATGGACACAACGGGATCCGCAGCGTCATCGCCGGGCTCGGCAACGACCGTAGCTTCCTGCGGCTGCGCATCGGCGTGGGTCATCCTGGCGACCGCAGCCGGGTCACCGGTTATCTGACCTCGGTGCGCATGCCCGAGGCCGAGCGGCGGCTGATGGAGGAAGCGTTCGACGTCCCGCAGTCCGTGCTCGAGCAGGTGCTGTCCGGCGACCTGCAGAAGGCGATGACGGCGCTGCACAGCCGCGAGGTGCGCGACGTGCAGCCAGGAGGCGACTGATGGGATTCAAGTGCGGCATCGTCGGCCTGCCGAACGTCGGCAAGTCGACCCTGTTCAACGCCCTCACCCGCGCCGGCATCGACGCTCTGAACTTTCCGTTCTGCACCATCGACCCGAACACCGGTGTGGTGCCGGTGCCCGACGCGCGGCTGGAGACCGTCGCGAAACTCGCGAAGTCGGCGAAGGTGGTCCCTTCCACCATGGAGTTCGTGGACATCGCGGGTCTGGTGGCGGGCGCGTCGCAGGGAGAGGGCCTCGGCAATCAGTTCCTGGCGCACATCCGCGAGACCGAGGCCATCGCCCACGTGGTGCGCTGCTTCGACGACGCGAACGTGGTGCACGTGTCGGGGAAGGTCTCGCCCGTGGACGACGTCGAGATCATCAACACCGAGCTCGCGCTCGCCGACCTGGAAACGGTGGAGCGCGTATACGATCGCACCCGCCGTACCGCCAACGCCGGTGACAAAGACGCCAGAACGCTCGCCGCGGTGCTGGAGAAGGTGCGCGACGGGCTGGGCGCAGGGAGCCCGGTACGGGCGCTCGGGCTCGCCCCTGAAGAGCTCGCGCGGCTGAAAGAGTATCACTTTCTCACGGCCAAGCCGGTGGTCTACATCGCCAACGTGGCCGAAGACGGGTTCGAGGACAATCCGCTGCTCGACGCGGTGGTCGAGCTGGCCCGCGGCGAAAGTGCCGAGGTGGTGCCCATCTGCAACAAGATCGAATCGGAGATTGCCGAGCTCGAGGAAGACGAGAAAGCCGACTTCCTGGAGGCGATGGGCATCGAGGAGCCGGGTCTCAACCGGGTGATCCGGGCCGGATACCGGCTGCTGGGGCTGCACCATTTCTTCACCGCCGGGCCGAAGGAGGCGCGGGCGTGGACCATCCCCGTCGGGACTCGCGCACCCCAGGCGGCCGGTGTCATCCACACCGACTTCGAAAAGGGATTCATCCGCGCCGAGGTCATCGGCTACGAGGACTACGTGGCCTGCGGCGGCGAGCAGGGGGCGAAGGACGCCGGCAAGTGGCGCCTGGAAGGCAAGGATTACCTGGTGGCCGACGGCGACGTGGTGCTGTTCCGCTTCAACGTCTGACCCCCGGAGTGAGAAGGCCGCGACCACTGTGGGAGCGGCCTCCCGGCCGCGATCCGAATCCCGGCCCGGAAAGCCGCGACCGCTGTGGGAGCGGCCTCCCGGCCGCGATCCGAATCCCGGCCCGGAAAGCCGCGACCGCTGTGGGAGCGGCCTCCCGGCCGCGATCCGGATCCCTGCCCGCAACCCTCCGCGCCGGAGGCAGCATACCCTCAGCGAGCTCCGGCGTCGGCTCGCGCGTTGACGTCACCGTCTGCGTGCTCCGTCTCGGCCGGCAGCTCCGGCGCCCGCGGATCCAGCTCCAGCAGAATCGGCGCGAACTCCGACACCGCGACGAACGGCTGCTCCGCCTGCACCTGAACCGGTGCCGCCCGGGCCCGCCGACGCCACGCCACACCCGCGATCAGCACCGCGAGCACCGCCGCGACGAAGGCGAACAGCCCGGCGTTGCCCAGCCACTTGCCCATCAGGATGCCGGCCGCCGGTGCCCCTGCGGCGGAGCCCAGCCCGAACAGCATCAGCATGCCGGAGGCGAGCACGACGAACTCATCCGGGGCGGCGCGGTCGTTGGCGTGGGCGACCGCCAGCGCGTACAACGGCATGACGAATGCGCCGAACAGGAACGACAGGGCGATGAGAGCCGTCGGCATGCGCGGCGGCAGCAGCGCTAGAGCCACCGCCGTCGCGCAGCACAGCAGCGCCGCGCCGATCACCACCAGGCGGCGGTCCACGTGGTCCGAGAGCCGTCCGAGCGGGAGCTGAGAGACCGCCCCGCCGGCCACCGTCGCGGCAATGAACAACGTGACCTGGAAGGTGTCGAGCCCGTAGGCAGACGCATAGACCGGTCCCATGCCCCAGAACGCGCCGGTGGCGGCTCCCGCCAGGAAGCTGCCGGTGCACGCCACGTGGGAGGTCTGCCACAGCAGGCCGAGGCGGATGTGCACCGCCCGGATGGGGGCCGGTGAGTCGGTCGCCAGGGCCACCGGCACCAGAGCCACCGAGAACAGGATGCTGGCCAGCGCGAACAGCGCCACACCCGTCACATCGGCCAGGTTGAGGAGCAGTTGCCCCACCATGATCATGGTCATGTTGATGATGGTGTACACCGCCATCACGGTGCCCCGATTGGTGTTGCTTGCCCGTTCGTTCAGCCAGCTCTCCATGAGCATGTAGAGCCCGGCGATGCACCATCCGGCGCCGAACCTGAGCACCAGCCAGGCCCAGAACGACGACCACAGGGGGAACACCAGAATCAGCGCCGAGCCGATGCTGGCCAGCACGGCGAAGGTGCGGATGTGCCCGGCCCGCCGGGCCGTCAGCGGCGTTGCGACGCAACCGAGGGTGAAGCCGATGAAATAGGTGGTGCCGGTGAGGCCGATCTGGGTCAGCGTGAAGCCCTCCGCCGCGGCGCGCAGGGGCAGCAGCGTCAGCTGCAGGCCGTGGCCGGTGAGCAGCAGCATCTGCGAGAACAGCAGGAGAGCGACCGAGGCTAAAAGCTTGGTCATGAAGTTCCAGGAAGGGTCATTGACATCGGTCCGACGAGCCGGGAGAATTTTCGCCCCCGATTCCGAGGCTACGTAGCTCAGCTGGTTAGAGCACAGCATTCATAATGCTGGGGTCGTTGGTTCAAGTCCAACCGTAGCTACCACAGTTTCAATCGACCGAATGAACCGCACGTCTTCGGGGTCGATCGCGTCTACCGTGGTCGACCCCAGCAGTAGACTCACCGGCTGGCTGAGCGGCCGCCGCCCGCTCGGATCGGGTTCCCACACACCCACGCCCATCCGCGCGACGAAGGCACGCCGGCCACCGACATACTGCAGCGCCGTGCGCGGCACCACTTCAGGCACATAGGTGACTTCGTGCGTCTGCCCTCCTTCCACGGTGAGGGCCTTGAATCTGACCGGCAGGCTGAATCGGCGCTGGCCGACCGCCTCAGAAGCCTTCAGAGCGCCGCGGTGGACGCCCTGCAGGAAATCCTTACCGATACGACGTCGCCCCCTGCCCCCCCAACCCGTTCCGGTACGCCGACGTCATGGCTGCGTAACATTCGCATGCGACGTTCTCGAGCCCCGGGCGGTCGAGGATTCTGATGTCCCCTCGCGTATAGCGAATCAGCCGGGCCGCCTGCAGCGCACCGGCCGCGATCGTCACGCCGCTACGCCGCACGCCGAGCATGTTGGCGAGAAAGCTGTGGGTCAGGTGAAACTGATCAGCCCGGGCTCGATCGTGGGTCATCAACAGCCAGCGCGCAAGCCGCGGCGCGATCCCATGGAAATGAGTGCAGGCTCCATTCTGCACCAGTTGTCGCACCAGCACGTATTCATATCGGTGCAGGATCCGCAACAGCCTGGGGCTTTCCGGCAGTGCCCGCCGCAGCGCCGCAGCAGGCAGCCGCCATGCACTCCCTCCCCCCTGAACTATCCCCCGGGTCGGCGCCAGAGGCACGTCGAGGCCGAGCGTGGCGCCCAACATGCCCTCGTATCCGATGAGGCCGACTTCCAGAGGCGCCTTCTGACCCATCACCGTCACCAGTGAGATGAAACCGCTGACGGGAAAGTAGGCATGGGTCATTCGGCAGTCAGCCTCACAGAGAATACTGCCCAACGCGAGGTCGACGCGCTCGCAGAGCCCGAGAAGCCTGTGGCGCTCCGCCGCAGGCAGACGCTCGATCAGCTCATTGGGGTATGTCATCCCGCCAATCTGAGCGAGAAAGCCCGAGGTGTCTGTTCGCTGGAAAACACAGCGCCATGGAGCGAGGGCCGCGAAGGGCATCCGTACTGTGACGATCAGCTCCCCAGCTGTTTGCCCTCCGGCATGAGCCGCGCGCATTCCGCCTTGACGACCTGGTAGCACTCGCAACTGAGGGCCTCCAGCTTCGCCCGATCCTTGATCAGAATCCGCCCCCGGGCGTAATCGATGACGTTTAGCCGCTGCAGCTGGCCGGCAGCTTCGCTGACCCCCTCCCGGCGCACACCGAGCATGTTGGCGATGAGCTCCTGGGTCATGATCAACTCGTCTCCCGGGATACGGTCGTGCGATAGCAGGAGCCAGCGGCACAGCTGCTGGGCAATGGTGTGATGACGGTTGCACACTGCCGTCTGGGCCATCTGTGTGATCAGGGTCTGGGTGTAGCGCAACATCAGAGGCAGAAACTCGCCGTGCCGGTCGAATTCGTCCTTCAAGCGCTGCCTGGGCAGGCGAAACGCCGACCCGGCGCTCTGAACGACGGCCCGGCTGGGCGTACTCTCACCCCCCATGAACACGGAAATGCCGACGATGCCCTCGTTGCCGACAGCGCTGCGAGCAACCGATTCTGGGTTGGTTCAGGCAAGCGTTGATTCTCCCACCGATCGTAGCGGCAAGCATACTTCGATCGACTGCCGATCGGTACGCTATCGCACACCTAGGACTCCTTGTCCGTTCCGCTCGTTGGCCCAAGCACCCCCCGTCGCGAGGAGCGTCGGCACCGATCCCTCCTGCTCGGTACGATACTGCACAGACGCGCGGTAGCGCGGCACCTAGGCTGCCGCTGTTGACGTCGGCGGAGGCATCGTGTCCGAAAATGAGCTGTCGCGGGAGGCTGCCGCAACGCCAGCGGAGAGCAACGGCGTTCTGGCGTTGGACCTGGCCGGCAGCGTGTGCTATTCCAACCAGGCAGCGGAGTCGATGACCGCTCGCACCCGCTACGACCTGGTGGGGCGTCCGTTGACTTCCGTGTTCGAGACAATCGATGGTGTGGTGCCGCGCGCAAGGGCTGAAGCGGCCCGATGGGGGCATCATGACGGTGCCCGCGCGACGACCTATCGTGCGTGGGTCCTGGATCGGTGCGGAGAACTGTGCGCCCTCATCGAGTTCCTGGCAGAACCCATCCATGATCGCGACGGTCGAGTCGCCGGGACGATGGTGGTGTTCCGTAAAGCCACCGACCTGAGTCCACCTCCAGCGAAGATGCCGCAACAGACGCTGAGCGCGGCGCTGCACAGACGCCTCCATCACGGCCCAGGATAGTGATCCCGCAGCAACAGGAGTCTATCCATGGCGAAACATCAGCGCTCGAATCGGGAATCGAAGAAGCCGCCTCGAATGACAGCAAGGGAAAAGAAGGCCAGCAAGCGCGACAAGAAGCGGCAGGAGCGATCGGCGCCACTACCATTGTCAACTCGTGAGTCGCCCGCGTGCCGAGTCCCCGCGACGCAGCGTCTTGCCGACCTCCGGCATGTAGGTTGCGTTGTATTGGCGCAGCCTGCTGCGCAGTGGCTTCGGCGCGCAGCGTCTGGCACCCATCGACGAGAATCCGCTGTTCGCGACTCCAGTGCAGGCATAGAATCGCGCGTCGGCGCTTAGCTGATACTTCGGCGCCTGTCGGAGGATGCCTACCACGATGAACGCGGACGGTTCACACGACGACTCCCGCCGTCTGATCATTGCGACTGCAGCCGTGGCTGCCATCCTCGTTGCTGTCCGGATCTCTTGCCGCGATGTTGCCTGATTGTCGCGAACTGGTTCGCGAACTCGGCATCGCCTCGACCCTTGACGAAGCACTCGGCTCCCTGGTTCGACGAATCAACGACTTACTGCCGGTCGATGCCTGCGCCGTCTACCTGGAAGATTCCGAAGCCGGTCAATATGTCCTCAAGGCATCGTCTTCGGCCCAGCCAGCGCCCATACACCTGGCCCGGTCCGAGCCGCGGGACGGCCTCATCGGTCTGGCCGGCGAGCGCCGTGAGCTCGTGGTTCTTCACGATACGCCGGCGCACACCTGCCGCGCTGGCACCTTTGACGGACAACGTGTCAGCACCTTTCTCGGCGTTCCCCTCATCCACCATCAAAGGACCCTTGGTGTCCTGGCAGCCTGGAAAATGGTTCCCGGCCATTTCGACAACGACGAGATGTCGTTTTTCGTCACACTCGCTCCGCAGCTTGCGAAGGTCATCGACGAGGCCGCCAACCTCGCGGTGGTCGGCAAACATCTTCGTGAGGGTGCCGGAGAGAATGCCTTCATCCAAGGCGACCGGGCCGCCGCCGGCGTGGCTATCGGCACCGTTGCACTGGTCGATCCCGTGGCGAAACTGGAAACCATACCTGACCGCCCGACCGTAGACCCGGACTCGGAAGCGGCCGATTTTCAGGCCGCTGTGCTCGCCGTACAGGCTGAGCTGAGCGCCAGCAAAGCGCGCCTCAGCGATGTGCTACCGACCGAGGTGCACGAACTGTTTGAGCTCTACTCCATGCTGCTTGATGATGATCGTCTGGTGGCAGATACGCTCGAGCGAATTCGAGCTGGACACTGGGCGCCTGCGGCGTGGCGCGATACGATCTCCGAGTATGCGCGGAGTTTCGACCGGATCGAAGATCCGTATCTGCGCGCTCGCGGGGCAGACATCCGGGATCTCGGCATGCGCGTCCTGATGCAACTGCTGCCCCGGCGCGAGGATCCGAAACGATACCCCGAACACTGCATCCTGGTCGGCGACGCCGTCAGCGTCCAGGACATCGCTGCGGTTCCAATTCACCAACTCGCCGGGGTGGTATCGCGACACGGCTCCACTCTTTCACACGCCGGCGTGCTGGCGAACGCAATGGGCGTTCCCGCCGTCGTGAGCCTTGCGTCGATCCCGGTTGGTCTCATCGACGGGCTCATGGTGATCGTAGACGGTGACGAAGGACGCATCTACGTCAATCCGTCGCGCGACCTGCTCGACGCATTCGAGCTTCGCATTCAAGAACAAAAGGCGCTTTCCGGGCAGTTGGTGAGATACCGCCACCTGCCGGCGCTAACGGCAGACGGTGTTCGCGTGCATCTATACGCGAACATCGGGCTGGACTCGGACATCGAGCTGGCGAGCAACAGCGCCACCGAGGGGGTGGGTCTGTATCGAACCGAGTACCAATTCCTGCTGCGCGACGCTTTCCCCGTGGAAGAGGAGCAATGCACGATCTATCGATCGCTGCTTGAACGATTCGCGCCAAAGCCGGTGACTATCCGGACACTCGACATAGGAGGCGACAAGGTCCTCACGTACTTTCCGCTCGAGGATGACAATCCGTTTCTGGGCGTGCGCGGGATTCGCTTCTCGTTGGCGCACCCGGAGATATTCATGATTCAGCTCCGGGCGCTCCTGCGTGCCAACGCGGGCCCGGGTAACCTGCAGGTGCTTTTTCCCATGATCGCCAAGGTCAGTGAGGTCGATGCGACACTCGATCTATTGGCACGGGCTCAGCGAGAACTGCTGGAGGAAGGTCAACCGGCCGCTAAGCCGAGGGTAGGGGTCATGATCGAAGTGCCTTCTGCCGTTTTCCTCACCAGAGCCCTGGCTGAGCGCGTCGACTATCTTTCCATCGGAACCAACGACCTATCGCAGTACATCCTCGCAGCAGACAGAACGAATGCTCAGGTGACGACACCATATGATTTTCTCCATCCGGCCGTGCTCCATGCCATCAGTACGACCATCCGCGCTGCACGCATCAGCGGTACACCCGTGCACGTGTGCGGCGAAATGGCGGGCGACAGCGCCGGAGCTCTGATGCTTCTCGGCCTGGGTGCCGAACATCTGAGCATGAGTCCTGGCGCCTTCGGGCGCGTCAAGCGAGTGATTCGCGCCTTCACCTCAAAACGGGCAAGAACGCTCGCTGCGGGGGCACTGGCGCAAGAGGGGGAACGCCAGGTTCTTGGCCTCCTGGATGACGCGCTCAGAGAAGCGGGTATCCTGGTGCGTCGGCCACCTGCTCCGGATTACGCCGGCTTCGACTAGCGAATCCCGCGCGTCGAGCGAGGCACGTGCGCTCGCGGCACGAATGCTCGCTCCGCGGACACCAACCTCTCCGACTGTGACGTCAACCAACTATGATCGAACCATTGCTCCTCACTACGGTACGCATTCTGACCTTCCAGGATCGGCGCGCGTTGACCGGCGCCAGCGGCTTCTTTTTTCAGAGGGAAGAGCGGCTATACCTGGTCACGAGCCGACACGTGGTCATCGACGAACCAAGCCGGCATTTTCCGGATCGCATAGAGATCGAGGTACACATCGATCGGGACAACATTGCCCGGTCGACTGGGTTCTCGATCCCCCTCTATCGCGACGCCAGGGCCATCTGGCACCAGGGCCTGGACGCAGGAGGCGAAATCGATATCGCCGTGATCGCCATCGAGCGCGCTGCCCTGCCGGAGACGGCGCTATTGCACCCTTTTACCACCGAGCACCTTCACCGCCCGTCCCACCACATAGAGGTAGGCACCTCCGTTCTGGTGGTCGGCTATCCACTCGGATTTCACGATACGCTGCATCATTTGCCGGTCGTGCGGCATGCGGTAATCGCCTCGTCCATGGCTCTGCGTTTCCAGGGCGAGGCCTACTTCCTGACGGACGCCCGCACCCATCGAGGCACCAGCGGCGCACCGGTGGTGTTGCGGATACCCGACGATCGGGCGACGGAACTGGGAGACTTACCATGGAGATTGCTGGGCGTGCACTCCTCACGCCTCGACGTTGGCACCCGGGACCTGATTCTCGACGAAGCCCTTGGCCTCAACTGCGCCTGGTATGCCGACATGCTGCTGACGCTCACCGAAAGGTGATCGATGCGCCCTCGCTCGGTCACCGTGTGGCCGGTAAGCGAACTACCACCGGCGGCCGGCACGCGCCTATCTGTCCGTGCCGACGTGCTTGAGCAGAGCGTACAGATCGCTGTTGGTGGATAGAATCAGAGTCGTATTCGAATCCACCGCCTTGCGGTAGGTTTCCAGCGTCTTCACGAACGTGTATAGATCCGCCGCAGCCGGCGACTGATCGTAGCTCTGTGCGTAGATGTCGGTCGCCCGGGCATCTGCCTTGCCCTGGATCTCCTGGTTCGTCTTGTACGCCACCGACTCGATCTGCTGCACGTCGCGCTGCCTCTTGCCTTTGATGCGGGCCGCCTCGCCGGCACCCTCCGAACGGAAGCGTTCCGCGATCTGCTGACGTTCACTGATCATGCGTTGGTAGATCTTCTGGCGCACGCTCTCGTTGTAGTTGATGCGCTTGAAGCGCACGTCCAGCAGTTGGATGCCGAACTGTGCAAGCTTGGCAGAGGCCTGCTTGATGATGTCCTTCTCGATCGCGCGGCGGCCTATGTGGATGGGCAACAGCATGCCGATGTCCGCTTCGGCCAGCATCGGATCCACGTCGGGCGTCCTGCCTTTGGTGGTGCGAACCAGCTCAATCAACTCGTGCTTGGCCACGGCGTTGCGTGTTTCGCTGCCGAGTTTGTCGTCCAGCCTGGACTGTGCGCTGCGTTCGTCGCGCAGTCGCAAAAAGTACTGTTGCGGGTCATTGATGCGCCAGCGGCCGAAGGTATCTACCATGATGTACAACTTGTCCTTCGTCGGCATGTCGTTGGGCGTGCCGTCCCATTCCAGGATACGTCTTTCCAGAAAGTTGGCACGTTGAACGAACGGAATCTTGAAGTGCAGGCCGGCCTCGTCGATGATCCCGCCTACCGGCTTTCCGAACTGCGTAAGGATCACGCGTTCGGTCTGGTTCACCTGATACATCCCCGCCAGAGCAACGACCACTGCCAGCAGCACCGCCAGCGATCCCACAACCACGCTCGTCCTCCTCACACCAGCCTCCTCAGCGCTGTTGCTTCTGTTGTTGCTGGTGCTGCGGCGCCGGCGTCCGGCCGGCGCGCTGATTGAGATTCAGCAGCGGCAGAACGGACGAGGCGCCGTCGTCGACGACGATCTTGGACTGCACGCGCGGCAGGACCTCGGCGAGGGTTTCGAGGTAGAGCCGACGTTTCGTCACTCCGGGCGCCTTCTGATACTCGGCCAGCAGCGCGTTGAAGCGCTCCACGTCGCCTTCCGCCTGGTTGACGCGCTGAATGGCGTAGCCATTGGCCGCCTGAATCTTCTGATCGGCTTCCCCGCGCGTGCGCGGCACCGCCTTGTTGTACTCGCCTTTGGCGACGTTGATCCTCCGCTCCCGTTCCTGTTGCGCTTTGTTCACTTCGTCAAACGAAGCCTGCACCTGCTTCGGCGGGTTGACGTTCTTGAGCTGTACCTGATCGATGGATAGCCCATCTCATACTTGTCGATGACCTGCTGAAGCTTCACCTGGGCCTTGGCCTCTATTTCCTGCCGGCCGATGGTCAGCACCTCGTCGACGGTGCGATCGCCGACGACTTCCCGCATCACGGCTTCGGATGCGTCGCGCAGCGTCGCACCCGGGTCCCGCACCTTGAACAGATCGTCGTACGGCCGCTGTATGCGGTACTGAATGATCATTCCACCAGCGCCGTGTTGAGGTCACCCGTCACCATGGTGGTTTCCAGCAGCCAGTCGGAGCGAGGTGAAGCATGGCTGGGATTGGTCGCACCCGGCGTGCCGAACCCGAACTCGTCCTTGAGCTGACGCTTGACGGGCATCAGCGTGACAGCATCCACGCCGTAGGGAATCTTGAAGTGAAGTCCGGGTTAACGTCCTTGAAGTAGCGCCCGAAGCGCTGCACGACGCCGACCGATTCCGCGGGCACCGTGTACACGCTGGAATAGACGAGCCACAGCACCAGAGCGCCGAGCACGATGAGCGGCATCAGCCTGGCCGGGAAATCTGGCGGCCTCCGAGGCAGCCGGATCGCGGTGGCCATTTCTCTCTCCCGTTGGATGCGCGGCTGCTTTGGAACCTGTCATGCTAGCGCGTCCCTGCGTCGATGCCCCCTGGCGGCGCTCAAATCGCTTCGCGCACCGCCCCGCATCGGCGGGAAGAAGCTCGTGAAGCAGCGGAATAGAGCCATCCGCTGACCGGAGCCGTTCCCAGCACGATACGGTAAGCGCGGACTATGACGAGTGCACTCCGACGACAAAACGCCGGCCGCTCGGTCGATGCACGTCATGGCGGTGAATGCGTCGTTCCTGCCCGGAGACCGGACCCGCAGCGCGATTTCCGCCAGCTGGAGGACACCATGCCCCGGGGTCCTCCTCCGTCCTCTGGCGGTCGGCGAGAGCATGGCCCCAGACGCCTTGCTTCCGGCGTCACCAGCATGCCGTGGGGGCGATCAGCGCCGACCAGCGGGAAGATTCCATCACTGCACGGACGCCGATGCCAGAGGCGGATTGTCGATGACGATCTCGACCCGCCGATTGCGCTGCCGCCCGCTGGCGGAATCATTGCTCACCAGCGGTTGACTCGCACCCAGACCCGTGGCGGACAGGCGCTCGGCCGCAATTCCTTGCTGCACCAGATAGGATCGCACGGAATCGGCGCGGCGCTGAGACAGATCACGGTTGTACTCTGCGGCACCCACGTCGTCGGTATAGCCTTCGATGACAACATTGCGGTTCGGGTACGCCTTGAGGAAGGTGACGAGCTTCCCGAGGTTGCTGGCCGCGCCGACCTCGAGCTCGGAACGGTCGAAAGCGAACAACAGATCACCGAGAGTCAGCACGAGTCCTCGATTCGTGGCCTCAGCCTCAAGCGCGGCGATCTGGCGCCGCAGTTCGGCTGCTTCCGCGGCAGATGCCGCCTGAGCTGCCTCGCCCTTGCTGGCAATCCGGTCAGCATCGCCGCGTGCGAGATCCGCTTCACGCGTACGCGCATCAAGGCGACTCGCAGCTCTCTGCGCCGCCAGCTGCGCCCGTTGATCCAACGCACGCCGGGTCGCGGCCCTCGCCATGGCGATCTCCACCTGATGGTCCGCCATGTATACCCGATGCGCCCCAAGCGTTTGGTCCTCGTCGCTGGACGACAGCGGCTGCTCCGCCAGCCGAACGGCTACCTCCGCCGCCTCGAGAGCCACGGGAGCCTTGCTGGCCAGTGTGGGGTCGGATTGCAGCCTGGTGAGCTTGGCCCGCACCTGGTCCGCCCCCGTCGGGCTCTGCGGCGCGGTGACGCAGCCGGCCAGCAGAACCGAGCCGAATGCCAAACCGCAGAGCCATTTGCTGGTGATCATCGTCGTTCTCCCGCGCGGTTCATCTCTTCAACAAGGGCATCTTCGCTGCGCTGCATTTCGGCGTTGATCGCCGCAGCCTTGGCCGCTTCGGTCTTCGCATACGCCAACTCAGCACCAGCCCGGGCCTCGGCCGCGAACCGCTCGGCCTGCTCCATCCGCTGCTCGCGCACGGCGGCATCGGCCAACGCGAGTCTCTGCCGCGCGTCTCCGAGATCGAACGCGGCGAACCGACCCGCGTCGAATCGCTCGGCGCTGACGATGGCCGCTCGTGCCGCGTCCAGGGAGGTGACGGGAACCGCCGGCGCAGACGCGCATCCGGTGACGATCAACCCGCCAGCCAGCAGCGCCATCAGGCCGAGGCGCCCACCGCGCGCGTTCATCAGTGGCATGAGTGTCATTTTGGTCAGTCCTGCTCGATGGAATGGGTGGATGGGCGTTTGATCATCATGGGGACTGCCCCGGCGGTCGTCTGTGCGTCAGCGTACGTACGGCCCGACATGGGCGCAGTCGTTTCATCGACGTCACCACCAGCCTTGCACAGGCGCTCATCGGGACCTGTGCTACACCGATGGGTCGGTTTTGGCGACGCGATCATTGTCGAGCAGCGTGTGTCCACATCCAGCATGAGCACGATCTGGTTCACTTCCACGTCGCCACCTTCATGGGAATGCGTTCCTACGATCACTGGTCTGGTCCGTGCCGGCTACGGAGCAAGCGGGTGGCAGCGACATCGGGAAGATCACTTCCACGATCCGTGTGTTTCTGCCGTACGCCTCTTCTGCGCCGTCGGAGAACGTCAACTGGCCCGCGTTGACTGCCTTACGGATATTTTGCGCCACGCGCCTCAGGAGATATCCGATCCCCATTCTGGTGACCGGACGAAAGTTGTCGCCATTGCTCGGGGTCGATCGCAGGGGTTGCAACGGCGAGTGCGATCATCGAGACGGCCAGGAGGAGTGCTGGGCGGCTACTACGAATGGATCCTGTGCTCATGCTGTTCGCCGGCCTACCCGTCGTGGTGGCAGTGGAATCCGGAGAGGGAAGGGACCTGACGGTCGATCACGCGCCGCTCGACGACGTGGCGGAGACTACACGGCGCCATTCCTTGGAATTCGCATCCCCACGTGCCGTGCGTAAAATTGCCGTAAAGATTCGCGGTCCCGGGCTTCAGCCGGACAGCGCATCGACCGAAAATGCCGTCGCTTGCCGGGACAGACGCGAGCGCCGGCGACATCCGCTTGCCAACATCGCCGAGCTTCGTGATGCTTTCAGGACGAGTCGTTGACCATACTCAATCTGTGCAGTGTGCTGGTGCTTCTTTACAGCCTCTCGATGCTTGGGCCAGTGGCGATAGGTCTGATCGAGGGCGAAAGCGACGTCTCCTCGTTTCTCCTCACCTTTATTGCCGCACTTGCAATCGGCACCGCCGGCTGGCTGTGCACACGCGGCGCCTACCGCCCCCTGAAGGCCCGCGACGGGTTCCTGATCGCGGTGTTGTTCTGGCTGATCTTTTCGGCGTTCAGTGCCACGCCGCTACTCATCGACCCCCGCGTCAACCTTCGCGCGGTCGACGCGATCGAAGGTATCTCCGGCATCACCACGACGGGTGCTTCGGTGCTGAGTGATATCGATTTTTTGCCAAAATCAATCCTGTACTACCGCGCACAGCTCAATTTTCTGGGCGGTCTCGGCATCATCGTGCTCGCCATTGCGATCCTCCCACTATTGGGTGTCGGGGGCGCGAAGCTCTATCAGTCCGAAACATCCGGCCCACTGAAGGATCAGGCGACGACCTCACGACAGTCATCAAGAAACTTCGCGCTCACTTCAGCTTGATCTGGATGGTGTTGGCGCCAGGTCCTACCTCGAACTTCGCCGAATCGAAGGACGGTGCCTTGAACCGGGCCCGTACGTCGTTGGAAAATGCGTACGGTTCCTTGGTAATTCCCAGGAAATTTCTGTCCATGCGGTGATTGCCGTTCTCGTCGTGGACGACGACCATCGCGTAGTCACCCGACGGGAGGTTCTCGGTGACCCAGACGCACTTGCGGTTCTGTATCCCGCTGGACTCGGTCCGAAAGGCCTGATTGGTGAAGGTACGGGCTGACTTGTACAGCACGAAGATGACCTCGCCGCGATCCGACTTCAGGCCGACGATCTCGACCCGCAGCTCGGCCGTGCCTGCCTTGACCGCGGCTACGGAAGCGTTCCCCGCCAGACTGATCAGGCTCAGAGCGACGGACAGGAAGGTCCACGGTAGGATCATGCTGCTGTCACTGCTGCTCAGTCCTTGTCGAGCCTTCTTCTCAAAATGCGGATTGGATCGAGCGAAGCCACGCGGTCCCACATCGGTTCATTTCGAAGACTCGTCTTCCCGCATCTCGATCTCCGCCTGGAGCCAGTCCCGAGTCGCGTGACCTTCCTCGCGACCGTGCCGCTCATAAAGCTCATAGGCGCGCCGGGCGATTTGCGGTGTCGTGTCCACGGCTTGCTTGGCCAACAGCGGTGCGGCGGCCGGATCGAATACGCGATACGCGACAAGCTTCACGCGGTCGTTCACGAGGAACCACGCCAGAGCATAGCCCCAGACGAACAGCGCCCACCCCCAACCGAGGGGCGTCATGAATACTCCATAGACCGCGATCAAAGTCGCCGCCAACTGCGTGCCGAAGACCGCCAGGAGCAATATCCGCGCCGGACGTATGGACCAAAAAGGGCCGCGGGTGCGCGTCAGGAATATCGTCAGATGCCCCGCCACGGACAGCATCAGGTACATGAGCGTTTGGATATGTGCTCGATCGAGGCGATAGACACTCTCGGCGAGATAAAACAGACCAAACGCCGCCACGGGTCCGATGACACCCAGGACAGTGGCAACCCCGAGCACCATGCGCATGTTCCAGGCCTCGGGCTTGTCCTTGTAATGAACATTGTCATACGCAATGGACAGGATCGCCCCGTCGTTGAGCAACGCCAGCATCACGATCATCACCGGCGTCAACGGATAGAAGTTGAAAATCAGAATCGCCAACGTCATGAACAGGAGTACACGCAGCGTCTCGGTGATTCGGTAAATCGCGTAGCTGTTCATCCGCTGAAAGATTTTTCGGCTTTCCCTGATCGCGTCGACGATCACCGACAGGCCCGATGTCATGAGCACGATGGAAGCGGCTGCGCGGGCCGCGTCCGTCGCCCCCGACACGGCGATGCCGCAATCGGACTTCTTCAGGGCGGGGGCGTCGTTCACCCCGTCGCCCGTCATGCCGACGATGTGGCCGCGCTGCTGCAGGACATCCACGATGTGGAACTTGTGTTCTGGGAATACCTGGGCGAAGCCGTCGGCTTGTTCGATCGATTCAGCCAGCTGCCCCGTCTCGTGATGGCTCGTGTCGCCGAAGCCGCTGGCGTCGAGAATGTTCGTGCCGAGCCCGAGCTTCGCGGCGGTTTCGCGCGCGATAGCCAGCTGATCGCCGGTCACCATCTTGACGTTGACGCCCATCTGCCGCGCGGTGGCGATCGTCGGCCGGGCTTCGTCGCGCGGAGGATCGAACAGGGGCAACACCCCCAGGAACTGCCACGGGCCGTCCCCCTCGCCCCGCGCCACGCCCAGCGAGCGGAAGCCGCGCGCTGCGAACTCGTCGATTGCCTGCTCGACCGCGGCCTTGACCTCACCAGCATTCGCCGACAGCTCAAGGATCACCTGCGGCGCGCCTTTGGTCACCTTGAACGCCTTTCCGTCCGTGCCCTTGACCGTTGCTTCGGTACGCTTGTGCACGGCGTCGAAGGGCAGGAAGTGAACGATCTGGTAGTCATCCAACGCGTCTACTCTCTCGAGGCCGCCCAGTACCGCCAGATCGATGGTGTCGTTGTTGTCCGCGCGTGACGCCAGCGCTGCGGTGAGGATGACCTGGTCGGCAGGAATGCCATTCACGCTGAAAGGATCGCCCAGGGTCAGGACATTCTGGGTCAGCGTTCCAGTCTTGTCTGCGCAGAGTACGTCCACGCCGGCTAACTCCTCGATGGCCGCCAACCGGGTCACGATGGCTTCTTTCCGGGCCAACAGGCGGGCACCGACCGCCATAGTCACCGACAGCACCGTGGGCATCGCCACGGGAATCGCAGCCACCGTCAGGACCAGGGCGAATTGCAGGGTCGTGAGGATCGGATCGCCGCGGAACAGGGCGACGGCCAGAATCAACACGACCAGCGTCACCGCCAGGATGATGAGGTAATCGCCGATCTTCAGCACCGCTCGCTGAAAATGGCTGACCGTCTGCGCCTCCTGAACCAGCTGCGCCGTCTTGCCGAAGTAGGTGTTCGGACCCGTGGCGTAGACCAATGCGCCGATTTCTCCCTGGCGGATGATCGACCCCGAGAACACCGCCTCGCCGGATCTGCGTTCGGCGGGTAACGACTCTCCGGTCAGCGCGGACTGATCCATTTCTATGGAATCGCCGTCGAGCAGGCGCGCATCCGCCGGCACGATGTCGCCCAGGCGCAGCCGGATCACATCACCCGGCACCAACTCACGCGCCGCCTGCGTGGTCCACGCGCCATCGCGTTTCACTCTGGCCTTGATTGCCAGTTTGGCCTTCAGTGCAGCGATCGCGTTGCCTGCCTGGTGTTCCTCCCAGAATCCGACCACGGCGTTGGCCAGAAGCAGAAGGAAAATGATGGCGAAGTCCGGCCAGTGCCGGGCGACCGCCGAAAGGACCACGGCCGCTTCGATCATCCAGGGGATGGGACCCCAGAAATAGCTCAAGAATTTGAGGAGCGAATTGGTTTTCCTTTCCTCAATTTCGTTCGGCCCGTATTGGGTCAGCCTTTTCTGCGCCTCGGCTTGAGTGAGGCCATCAGGCGACGACTCCAGCGTCTTCTCCACTTCCGGTAGCGGAAGGGTTTTGAGATCGTCCTTCGCGTCGGCCACAGACCCTTGCTTGGATTCCGCCGCCTTGGACGAGCGTGATGTACTCACGGCATTTCCTCTCTATTCAGGCCGTTCACAGCAGCACGATCAGCCCGAGCAATCCCGCCAACAATGCCACCCACAGCCCGATGGCGATGCGTGTGGCCTTTGCGGCGCGATCTTTCTCCCACCAACTCGCCGGGCGAATGCCCTGCACCAGAAACGTCGTCACCCCGGCCAGGTTCACGCAGATCAGGTTCACCAGGAATAGCGACAACGCGCCCACCCCAAGCGCGGCATGGCCGCCGCCCAGCAGCAGCCCGCCCGCCACGAGCGGCGGCAATAACGCCAACGCCACCATCACGCCGATCAAGGTGGCCGACACGCCCGTTGTGAACGCCAGCGCGCCCGCACAGCCCGACGCCAAAGCCAGTGTGACGTCACCGAGCCGGACGCGCGTGCGCGATGCCACCTCGGGTAGTGTCGGGTCCACGTTCACCAGCGCGCCGATGATCACCGACAGCAACATCGCCGTTGCAATTCCGGCCACGGCGGTCAGGAACGCGCGCCGCAGCAGTGCCACGTCTCCCAGCGTTGTGCCGAGCGCCATCGCCATGTTCGGCCCGAGCAGCGGCGCAATCACCATCGCGCCGATGATGATGACCACGCTGTTGTATTGCAGACCGATGGTCGCCACGACGGTGGACAACACCGCCATCGCCAGATAGACCCGAGAACACCGCGCGGCATCTTTGATGTCCTCGTACAACTCCTCGCGGCCGATCCGCTCCGGCGACTTCTCCTCAGGCGGTGGTGGTCCGGGCGGAGTGGCCGGCTCCGGCTCCGGGTCCGGCTCGGCCCGCGGCAAGGTCGCTTCGACCGGCAGAATCACTACCCGATTGCCCTCCGCTCCGGAGTAGACCTTCTGCAACGCATCCAGCACCGCCTCGCTCTGTTCGGCGTCCAGCAGGATCCTCACCAGCACCGCCCCGTCCGGCAAGGGGATCTGTCGGTGTTCGAGCACCTTGTGTTCCTTGAGAAGGTCGAGGACTTCCTCGCCGTCCTTCTCCCGCAACACCATCTCAATCAAGCGCAGCGCCATCCAGCGTCATCCGACCCATTTCCAATTGCGAATTTCCGGCATGTCCTGGCCGTGCTGGTCGATGTACTGCCTGTGCTCGATCAGCTTGTCCTTGAGCTGCTGCTTCAGGTAGATCCCGCTATCCCCGGTCTGCGGCAGACGGTCGACGGTGTCCATCACCAGGTGGAAGCGGTCGAGATCGTTCAACACCGTCATGTCGAAGGGCGTGGTGATGGTGCCCTCTTCCTTGTAACCGCGGACGTGAATGTTATGGTGGTTGGTGCGGCGGTAGGTCAGCCGGTGGATCAACCACGGGTAGGCGTGGAAGGCGAAGATGACCGGCTTGTCCCTGGTGAAGAGCTCGTCGAAATCCACGTCGCTCAAGCCGTGCGGATGCTCGCTCGGCGGCTGCAGCTTCATGAGGTCGACGACGTTGACCACGCGAATCTTCAGCGCCGGCAGGTGCTCGCGCAGGATGGAGACGGCGGCGAGCGTCTCGAGCGTTGGCACGTCGCCACAGCAGGCCATCACCACGTCGGGCGCGACGGCCTGGTCGTTGCTGGCCCACTGCCAGATGCCGATCCCCTCGCTGCAGTGCTTGACGGCGGCGTCCATGGTCAGCCATTGCGGCGCGGGGTGTTTGCCCGCGACCACCACGTTGACGTAATGGCGGCTGCGCAGGCAGTGGTCCATCACCGACAGCAGGCAGTTGGCATCCGGCGGAAAGTAGACCCGCACCACCTCGGCCTTCTTGTTCACGACGTGGTCAATGAAACCGGGATCCTGGTGGGTGAAGCCGTTGTGATCCTGGCGCCAGACGTGCGAAGCCAACAGGTAGTTCAGCGAGGCGATCTTGCGCCGCCACGGCAAATGGGCGGTGACTTTGAGCCACTTGGCGTGCTGATTGAACATCGAGTCGATGATGTGAACGAACGCCTCGTAACAGTTGAAAAGGCCATGCCGGCCGGTGAGCAGGTAACCCTCGAGCCAGCCCTCGCATTGATGCTCGCTGAGCATCTCCATCACCCGTCCCGGCAGGCGCGAGAAACTCGTCGTTCGCGACCGTGGCAGCGTCCCATTGGCGGCGTGTCGCCTCGAAGAGGGCTTCCAGGCCGTTCGAGAGCGTCTCGTCGGGGCCGAAGATCCGGAAGTTTCGCTGCGCTTGATTCTGCGTCAGTACGTCGCGCAGAAAGCGCCCGAGCACATGCGTGTCCCCGATCCCGCGCGTACCCGGTGCCGGCACCGACTCCGCATACTCGCGGAAATCCGGCATGCGCAGGTCGCGCAGCAGCATGCCGCCGTTGGCGTGGGGATTGGCGCCCATCCGACGTTGGCCGGCTGGCGCAAGTTCGGCCAGCTCCGTTTTGAGGCGCCCCCGGTCGTCGAAGAGCTCGTCCGGCCGGTAACTCTTGAGCCAGTCCTCCAGCAGCTTGAGGTGCTCGGGATGGGTGGACGGGTCGGAGAGCGGCACCTGGTGCGCACGGAACGTGCCTTCGATCTGAAGCCCATCGACGACCTTCGGCCCCGTCCAGCCTTTGGGGGACTTGAGTACGATCATCGGCCAGCGCGGACGAGTCGTATCGCGGTTGTTGCGTGCATTGCTCTGGATTCGACGGATGTCCTCGATGGTCGTGTCCAAGGTGGCAGCCATGAGTTGATGCATGGCCTCCGGCTGATCGCCTTCGACGAAGTAGGGCGTCCAGCCGCAGCCGCGGAGAAATTGTTGCAACTCCTCGTGCTCGATGCGCGCGAGGACGCTGGGGTTGCTGATCTTGTAGCCGTTCAGGTGCAGAATCGGCAGACACGGCCCCGTCGGTCATCGGGTCGAGAAACTTGTTGGAGTGCCATGCGGTCGCCAAAGGGCCCGTTTCCGCCTCTCCATCGCCGATGACGCAGGCGACGACGACATCGGGATTGTCGAACACCGCGCCGAACGAATGGCTGAGAGAATAACCCAGCTCGCCGCCCTCGTGGATCGAACCGGGGCATTCGGGCGAGGCGTGGCTCGGGATGCCGCCCGGAAACGAGAACTGCTTGAAGAGCTTCTGCAGTCCGGCCTCATCCTGGCTGATGTTGGGGTAGATCTCGCTGTAAGTGCCCTCGAGATACGTGTTGCCGACGACGGCCGGCCCGCCGTGCCCGGGCCCGGAGACGTAGATCATATCGATGTCGTACTTCTTGATGACGCGATTCAGGTGCACGTAGATGAAGTTCTGCCCGGGAGTCGTGCCCCAGTGTCCCAGCAGCATGTGCTTCACATCCGCGAGTGCCAGCGGGCGCCTGAGCAGTGGATTGCTGCAAAGATAGATCTGACCGACCGACAGATAGTTGGCGGCGCGCCAGTAGCCATCCATCTTGGAAAGCAACTCCGGAGAAAGCGCTTCGTTCTTCATGGCCCAATAATCCTACTTTAGCGGAGGCGGGGAAAACGGCGATTCGTCCCGCGTGTTCGCCGTCCGCCGGCACCGGACAGCGCCAGCTGACGTTCGACGAGCCGCCGTTGGTCGTGTGGATGCGCGGTCGCCGGCTTCATAACGCCCGGGGATGCTTCCCCGCCCGCCAGTGCGCTTCAATCTCTTCGAGGCTCTTGCCCCTGGTTTCCGGCACCAGGAAGAAGGCAAAGAGCCATGCGCCAATGCTGACGAGTCCGTATAGCCAGAACGTGACGGATTTACCCAGCACTTGCGTTAGCGTCAAAAAGGACAAGGCGACGATCGAGTTGGCGCCCCAGTTGGCGACCGTCTCGACACTCATCGCCCGGCCTCGAATGCGCAACGGGTAGATCTCCGAAAGTACCAGCCAGAAGACCGGCCCCAGCCCCACGGCAAAGGAACCGACATACACCATTAGCCGCCCGATTCGGTCGATCAACAGCCGTGCCCACGCCCGTTTTGGCGCTGGAAGTCCAGCGCGCCGGAATGCCGGGACCGCCGGGAGCGGACCTATCGGTTATCGCTGCCATAGGATGTGAGACTCTTCGAGGGGCACCGCCACCGCATCGCGGACGGGTATGAGACGTGCTGTGAAGTCCGTGGCCGGGCGCGCGGCCGACACACCCGCGCGATAGGCGTAGCCGCTCGCTGCGCCGACCAGCTGCCGCACGCGCCTCATCTCCTGCCGCACTGCAGCGCCGTCACCGACGCCGTCGGCATAGAGCTCAACCCGCACGGATTCCGGATCTAGATCGTCGAGATACACCTGGACTTCGAACACATGCTGTTCGCCGGCCGTCTCTACCTTCACTTCGCCGAAGCGCAGCGCGGCCCAATTCTGATTGAGAGAGTGCCGCCAGCTGACGATGTCCCTGCCGAGCGCGCCGCGGTCGGCGGCACGCTCCCGGTAGGCTGAGGCAGCCGGGAAATAGTACTGCTCCGTGTATTCGCGCACCGTCCGGTTGGTGGAAAACCGCGGCGTCAGGCGCGCCATACTTTCCCGCATCCGCGCCACCCACGCCCGCGGGATGCCCTGCGGATCGCGGGTATAGAACTCCGGGATCACCTCGCGTTCGAGCAGGTCGTATAGGGCTTCCGCTTCCACCGCGTCCCAGGCAGGATCGTCGCCGTGCTCCAGCCCGTCCCCCAACGCCCATCCCACTTCCGGCGTGTAGGCTTCCGCCCACCAGCCATCCAATTCCGACAGATTGATGCCGCCGTTGACGAGCACCTTCATGCCGCTGGTTCCGCTTGCTTCCCACGGTCGCCGTGGGGTGTTGATCCAGACGTCTACACCCTGCACCAGGTGCTCGGTCAAGAGCATGTCGTAATCGCTGAGAAAAATCGCATGCCGGCGCACCTCGGGCCGGCGGATGAACTGCGTCCATTCCTGAATCAGGGCCTGTCCCGCCCGATCGGCCGGATGGGCTTTGCCGGCCATGACAAGTTGTACGGGGCGGTGCGGATTGGTCAGCAGGCGCAACAGCCGTTCCCGGTCGTGCAGCAGCAGGTTCGGCCTTTTGTAGGAAGCAAAACGCCGCGCAAATCCCAGCGTCAGCGTGTCGGGATCGAACAGGTGCTTCGCCGCGTCCACCTCCCCGGGCGTCGCGCCGGACCCGGCCAGTTGCCGGGACAAGCGTTCGCGCGCGTATTCGACGAACCTGGCGCTGGCCGCGGTACGAAAATTCCACAGCCTGGCGTCCGAGACCCGGCGAATAGCCTGCTCCAGACAGTCCACGTCACCCCGCCAGCGGTCCTTGCCACACGCATTCGTCCAGAGGTCGTCGGCCGGAGCCGAATCCCAGGTCGGCACGTGGACGCCATTGGTGACGTATCCGACCGGCACTTCGTCCGCCGGCCAGCGCACAAAGAGCGGCTCGAAGAGACGCCGACTCACCTTGCCATGCAGGCGACTCACGCCATTCACAGCCCCGCTGCCGTGGATCGCCAGATAGGCCATGTTGAACGGCTCCGAGGCGTCGTTCGCGTTCTGGCGGCCGAGCGCGAGCAAATCGCGGGGCGTGATACCGAGCCTCTGCTCGGCATACCCGCCGAGATATTGCTGGATCAGCGCCGGCGCGAAGCGATCGAAGCCGGCCGCCACCGCAGTGTGCGTGGTGAACAGGTTGCCCATCCGGGTGACGGCCAGCGCCACCTCGAAGGGACATGCGGCTTCTTCCATGAAGCCTCGCGCGCGTTCCAGCACCGCGAAGGCGGCATGCCCTTCGTTCAAGTGGCATACTTGCGGCTGGATGCCGAGCGCGGCGAGCAGCCGCCATCCGCCGATCCCGAGCAGCATTTCCTGAGTCACGCGTAACTCCGGCCCGCCGCCGTACAGCTCACTCGTAATGCCTCGATGCGCGGGGTAATTCGCTGCGTCATTGCTGTCGAGGAGGTACAGCTTCGCGCGACCCACCTGAACCTCCCAGGCGCGCAGCCAGACCGAGTAACCCGGCAACTCGATCTCCAGGCGCAGCCATTCGCCATCGGGCTTGCGTAACGGCGCGATCGGCAATTGGCCGGGATCGTTGTACGGGAATAGCGCCTGTTGCGCGCCATCCTTGTCGATCAGCTGACGAAAGTAGCCTTGCTGGTAGAGCAGTCCGACGCCGGTGACCGGGACGCCCAGATCGCTGGCAGCCTTGAGTTGATCGCCGGCGACGTTGCCGAGCCCGCCGGAGTAGATCGGCAGTGCTTCGCTCAGCATGAATTCCATGCTGAAGTAAGCGACGCAGCCTAGCTGCGACTGCGGGTAGGCTTGCTGCAACCACGCGGGCGCCTCCGCGGCACTGCGCCGAGCTTGCACCAGATCGTCGATGTCTTTTCGGAACTCAGGATCGGACAAGACGCCCTTGAGCTTCTCCCGCGAGACCGTCTGCAGCACCCCCCAGGGATTGTGCGTCAATTCCCAGAGCACCGGATCGAGCTGCCGCCAGACCCGGTCGGTGGCGTGGTCCCATGACGAGCGCATATCGAGGGCCAACTCGGCCAGCGAATCGAATCCCTCCACGTCCGTTGACAGGACCCGCTCTTTCGGCTGACCGATTCGGGTTTCTTCGCTCACGAACTTTCCTTCGGATGGGTGCTGGACTGATTTTCCGCTGCTGCGACACGCAGGCGGTATCGGCGGTGACCCGTGCTCCGCAAATGGGCGCGCAGGTGGTTTGCGCAGTCTCAACGAAGAATGGCAACCCTAGGTCCAACCCACAACTCCGGTCTGTACGCAAACGCACCTAAGACCGGGGCAGGCGATGCTAAACTCACTGGCCGCCGCGGACTGGTTCTTCGAGGTCGGTAGCCTTCAGGCTCCGTCTCGCCAAGCCCGGCTTCCAATGTTACCGCGCCCCATGTTCTCGCGCGGTGCACGGGAGGTGAAGGTCGCGTGACGACCGAGGCGCCGAGTCTCGCGAATGCGGCAGCCGGGCTGTCCGAGGTCGCCGCCGCGGAGCGGCTGGCCCGCGATGGGCCGAATGTCCTGGCATCGGGGCGCAGGCGCGCGCTCGTCCTGCAGCTGCTCACCCGGTTCCAGAATCCGCTCGTCATCCTCCTGCTCGCAGCGAGCACGATGGAGGCGGCGACGGGGGACTTCGTCAGCGCGACGATCATCATGGTCATGGTGGTCCTCAGCGTCACGCTGGACTTCGTCCAGGAGCACCGAGCCGGCCGGGCTGCCGACAACCTCCGCAAGGCGGCCAGTGTCCGTGCGTCGGTTGTCCGCGATGGCAAGGCACGCGAGATTCCTGCGGAGGAAGTGGTCGCCGGTGACGTGGTGCTTCTTGCCGCCGGGGACCTGGTGCCGGCGGACGCGACGCTCCTCGAGGCCCGGGACCTCTTCGTCAACCAGGCGCTGCTCACCGGCGAGCCTTACCCCGTCGAGAAGCGCCCCGGCCCGAGCGGCGAGGACGGCGAGGTCGCGCTGGCCACCGGGACCGTGTTCATGGGCACGTCGGTGGTGAGCGGCAGCGGAAAAGCCGCGATCACACGCACGGGTTCACGTACTTCAGTCGGGGAGATTGGACGCGCGCTCACCCGGCGTCCGCCCCCCGCCGCGTTCGAGGTCGGCACGAAGAACTTCGGCCTGCTCATTCTGCGGCTCGCCATCCTGATGGTCCTCTTCGTCATCTTCGTGAACCTCGTACGTGACCGGCCCTGGCTCGAGACGTTCCTCTTCGCCATCGCGCTCTCCGTCGGGCTGACCCCCGAGCTCCTTCCGATGGTCGTCTCGGTGACGCTCGCCAAAGGCGCGATGCGCATGTCGAAGAAAAAGGTGCTGGTGAAGCGGCTGGCGGCCATCCACGACCTGGGCGGCATGGATGTGCTTTGCACTGACAAGACGGGAACCTTGACGGAAGCACGCATTCAGCTCGACCAGCACCTGGACCCCCAGGGTCGAGACTCCGCGCGCGTGCTCGAGCTGGCCTACCTCAACAGCCACTTCGAGACCGGTCTCCGCAGCCCCATGGACGAGGCGATTCTCCGCCATGAGGAGGTCGACGTGCGGGCTGGGAGAAGATCGACGAGGTACCGTTCGACTTCGAGCGAAGGCGGGTCTCGGTGCTCGTTGCAAAGCGCGACACGCGGCTTCTGGTCATCAAGGGCGCGTTCGAGGACACCCTCGAGCTGTCGACTCAGTACGAGCTGAACGGCCCCACGGAGTTACGGCCGCTCGACGACGCGCAGCGGCGCGCTGGTCGCTCGCTTCGAGGCGCTCGGACGCGAGGGGTACCGCGTCCTCGGCATCGCGTGGAAGGCCGAGGCCGCTGACTGCCGGCACATCGTCGTCAGCGACGAGATGGAGCTGGTCTTCGCCGGGTTTGCCGTGTTCGAAGATCCGCCGAAGGCGGACGCCGGGGCCGCCATGCGCGGCCTCGCAGAGGTCGGGGTGTCGGTGGTCATCGTGACCGGCGACAACGAGCTCGTCGCCCAGCACGTCTGCAGGCAGGTGGGCGTTCCCGTTCATGGCCTTCTAACCGGCACCGAGCTGCAAACCCTCGACGATCAGGCGCTCCTCGCACGGGTCGAGACCACCAACCTGTTTTGCCGGCTCAATCCCGCGCAGAAGAACCGGGTCATTCTGGCACTGAGGAAGCGAGGCCACGTCGTCGGCTACCTCGGCGACGGCATCAACGACGCCCCATCGCTTCATTCGGCGGATGTGGGAATCTCCGTCGATGGCGCGGTCGACGTAGCGAAGGACGCGGCGGATCTCATTCTGCTCGAGAGAGACCTGTCGGTCCTCCAGGAGGGCGCGCTCGAAGGGCGGCGGACGCTGGGCAATATCATCAAGTACATCCTGATGGGAACCAGCTCGAACTTCGGCAACATGTTCAGCATGGCTGGCGCGTCCATGTTCCTGCCGTTCCTGCCGATGCGACCGATGCAGATCCTGGTGAACAACTTCCTCTATGACGTGTCGGAGGTAGCGATTCCCACGGACACCGTGGACGAGGCGTTCGTGGCGCGCCCTCACCGATGGGACATCGCCTTCATCCGCAACTTCATGATGGTGATAGGCCCCGTCAGCTCGGTCTTCGACTTCGGGACGTTCTTTCTTCTGCTGCGCCTGTTCGCCGGCAACGAACGGCTCTTTCAGACCGGATGGTTCGTCGAGTCGCTGGCGACCCAGGTCCTCGTGATCTTCGTCATCCGCACCCAGGGCAATCCGTTTCGCTCGCGCCCCAGCCGCCCGCTCCTCCTCACATCGCTGGCCGTGGTGGCGATTGCGCTGCTCCTCCCTTTCACGCCCCTCGCGACGATGCTCGGCTTCGACCCGCTTCCGTCAATCTTCTTCGCCCTGCTGGTGCCGCTGGTGGTGACGTATCTTCTCGCCGTCGAAGTCGTGAAGCGGTGGTTCTACCGCCGGTATTCCCGATGACTTGCCATCGAGTACATTGAGCACAGCAAACAGCGTCGTTGTCATCCTGGTGCACTGAGTCATAATCAATGCCCCGACTGCGGGTCATCGTCTACCCCAAAAATTGTCTCCCAGGCAGCGGTTCGGCGGTGCTCGCGATCCTCACATGCTGCGCGAATGCTTCGGTCGCTGCGCTCCGACCGCTGCCGGCAAGCAAAGGTTCGGCCAGATGAATGCGCCAAACCCGCTTCTTCAAAGGATGCGCCGCATCTGGGCAATCCTTTACCTCGCCATAAAGCGGTTTTTCCGGATCGACGGGTTACAGTGGGCGGGGGCGTTCTCCTTCAGCGCGTTCTTTTCGCTGTTCCCTTTGATGATCCTGCTCGTCGCGGTTGCGTCGATCCTTGTGGACCAGGATAGGGCCGCGAAACAGGTCATTGCCTACATAGAGAGCTACGTCCCGATCAAAGGCGAGATGCAAAGCTATATTTTCCATACCATCGCTGGCGTGATCAAAGCGCGCGAGCAGGCTGGCGCGCTCGCGTTACTCATCCTGGTCTGGGTCGCCCTCCAATGCTTCACGACCCTCATTTCCGCCAGCAACCGCGCCTGGGGTACCGCAGTGCAGAATTGGTGGCGGCTGCCGCTGAAAAGCCTGCTTCTACTCGGTATCACTGCAGCCGCGATCCTCGTGGGCATGGCGCTGCCGGTGTTCATGAGACTGGCGGAGGTTTGGGCCTCTCCGGTTCTGAATGTCCATTCCTGGGTCTATGCCCTGGGACGGTTTGCCATCCCTTTGTTGCTGGTATTCTTCGGTCTGAGCCTGTTTTACAGGCTCGCTCCGCACCGGTCTACGCGGTTTGCCGAAGTGTGGATGGCAGCCCTTTGCGCCACGGCTCTCTTGTACGCGGCCGAAAGTCTGTTCGTGATCTATCTGAAGCACTTCGCCACGTTGAACGCAGTCTACGGGGCGTTCGGCGGTGTCATGGCATTGCTGCTATGGATTTATATTTCCGGATGCGTTTTTGTCTTCGGTGCCTGCCTGTGCGCCGCTCAATCCGGTTGGCGTTCAGCGGCGCGCAATGCAAAAGAAATTGAACCGTGAATACAAGGATCAGGCCGCGACCTTGGGTGGAAGTACGATCTCCGTGGCGGGCTCTCCCCGACTCGCGAACGCGCGCGCCCGCCCCTGGTTGCCCACGAACAGACCCGCGACGATGACGGCGATCGGTGCGGACGGATGACAGGCGTCCGCCAGGGCGTAGAGCCCATGGCCAGAACGAGAGTAAGCAGCACTTCGACCTGATAGTTGTCGACGCGCTTGAGCATCCGGTAGGCCACCTGCACTTCGAGCTGCCGAGGTGCGCCGACGGACTTCATGATTCCAAGAACCACGATCGGATCGGTCGGCGAGATCAACGCACCGAACAACAGTGCATCCAGAAAAGGAACGCCGAGGCCGAGTCTACCGAGGACCAGCCACGTCACACCGGCGACCATGAACGTGTAGGCGAGCGTCCCGAAGATGGCGAGCAACGAGACGGGGAGCCATTCACGGCCAAGCTCCCCGAGGTTCACGTGTATGGCCCCCCGCGAACAGCAGGAAGGCGAGCATGCCGTGCAGAACGACCTGGTTGAAGTCGATTCTCGACACCAATGCCGCAGCCTGCTCGCGGATCCCTCCGGCGTTGGCACCGACGAGAACCAGCGCAATGGACGCGAGCAAGCCAACCAGCATGACACCAACGGTGGTCGGCAGCCTGATATAGCGGTAATTGATGTAGCTCGAGAGGGCCGCGAGCGAAATCAGGAGGCTGACTAAGGGAAACAGGCCCATGGTACCGGCGGGCACACCCACCTGAAGCTTGCGCGAACCTTCATGAGTGGCGGTAGCCGCATCAGCTCTGCGTCTTCGTCTGAACGCGAAAGGACGATCCAGACGATAGATCCCAACGCAGCAGATCGCCGATACGCTCGATCGACAAATCGGGCGTCGGATAGGCGCGGACGGCAACCGGGTCGAGCGCATAGTGTCCCTGCCGCACGAAAACCGTCGTCAGCCGGTCTTGCAGAATTTCCTTCATGGCGGACAGAATCCTCAACTTGTCGTCAACCATGACGTAATGACGAGCCGGATAGCGCTGCTCGACATCATCGAGCATTTGCTCCTTGTGCAGGTAAATCAACACACGGTCCTCGACCGCGTCCCACAATCCGGACCGCTGTATCTTGAGCGGCTGGAATACGACGTCCCCATCCGACAGAATCACCGTGGGTCCCCAACGGCGGAGACGCGCGATGACATCCAGCGCCGCTGGATACAAACGCTCGGCAAACGGATAGTCCACCAGAAACGAAGACATTCGCAGCAACCGCGGGTCACTCCTGGCAGCGCTGCGGTAGCCTTGCAGGGCACCCAGGTAATCCGCATAGCCGAGCTCCGCCCGCAGGGCTTCAAATATCTTCCAGTATCGATCCCGGCCCTCATCGCCGAATGTCTCCGCAAGATGGTCTCGCAGATCAGTCTCGACGCGATCGTTGTCGAGTAGCGTGTTGTCCACATCCAACATGAACACCATCGGGTTCACGTCGATCATTTCGCCCCCTGCATGGGTAACGCCTTCCTGCGACCATTGACGCGCTCATCCAGTTGCTGTCTGGCCCCGCGCCTGGCCGGGCTGCCTCCCGGCGAAGCGGCCGGCAGCGCGGCCCTCTCGAGTCGGGTGAGGAACGCTTCAGAAGTGATACTGGGGATTCTGCGGATCGAAGTCGGCGTCCGAGAGTCGGGCATTGAGGTGGAGGTTCTCATAGGCGTATTTCTCGATGAGCTGGTCATGCCGATCATAGACTTCGATCCTGATCAGCACCTTGCTCTCGAGATCCTGGTTGATGGCATATCGGCGACCGTCGAAGTCCATTTTGCTCGACATCGGGAATATGGCTTCCAGGATTCGTGTGTTTCTGCCGTACAACGTCTCTTCTCCGCCCTCTGAGAACGTCAATTTACCCGCCTTGGCCACCTTACGGATATTTTCCGCCACGGTGGTCAGGAGGTATCCGATCCCCATGCTGGTAACCGGGCGAAGGTTGTTCTTCATGAGCACCGGGTCCCGAGGCGCGACATTTCGCACGACAAAGCGAAATATCCCGCCTCTGTGGGCTCTGACCCGGTTGTCGTTCCATCCTTCTGAATAAAGCAGCTCACTTCCCTCGTGGGGCGACCTCAGCCATTTCATGTACAAACTGAAAGGCCGTTTTCTGCACTTCATAAATATCGTTTCTTCGGGAAGGAGCCGTCCCGCGACGCGCTGCTGCTTGTGCACGACAGCGGTGTAGCTCGTAATTCCTTCGAAAGCACCTTCAGCCTCCCCGAGCCATCGCTCAGGATCGGTCGCAGCGGCCGCACCGGCGGGTACGGCCATCGCAACGAAGAGGAGGAGTGCCGGGCGGATGCTCCCCATCGCCGAGCTCATCCCGCCATCACACCGTCGTATCAGGCACCTGGCGTCGGGTTGTTGGACCGCGGCCCCCAGGATCGGCGTAGCGTGAGACTCAGGCCGCCGAGCAAGGACAGAATCCCGGTGAGACCCAGCCACGATGCCGGGCTTGCAGTGCGGGGCAACCGGGTCGGCAGCGGCTCCACGGCCGCGAACGTCGTCGAAGAGGTCGAGGGCGCATCCGCCGGCGCAGGTTTTGCCGAAACCACCTTGGCAATCGGCGCCGCACCCGGCGCGGTAGCGAATCCGTATTGATTCTCCGGCATATAGAGATTGATGCGGTCCGAAAGCGACAGCCGTTCGAAAGGCACAGCTTTGTTGTCGATGCTGGCCGTCTGTCCCGGGGCCGGCTGCATCAGCACTTCCTCTACGCCCCGACCGTTTGGGTTCCTGACGCTGAAGCGGACGTTTCCGTTCGGGTCGACGCCGACGAACTGCGCCTCGAAACGGGCCCATTTCCGGCCGTCGGCGGAGACGACCTCGCGGCAGGCACTGATCAAGCCGGGATGCTCGTCGAGCATCTCCTTGCTCCATTTGATGTCGCCACACAGGCCGGCTTGCGTCCGGGTCTGCGGAAACTGCTGGTGCTGCTGGGTTGCCGCCTGAGTGATGCTACCCGCCGAGGCAAGCAGTACCACAGTGAAGAGAGCTCTTCGAGCCAATGACATTTCCGTAATCCTCGTTGGGTTAGATCAGCGTCGTCTGGTCAGCGCGGACGATGAATCGTTGCGGCGCGCTGCCGAAATAGTGAAAGGGAAAGCAGGTCACGAGCGTCAGTTGGTTGACGCCGGTGTTCTCGAGCACCGCGACGTCGTCCGGACTCACGACAGACAGTGAGACTATGCGGTATTTGCGGGTATGTCCTGCAGCCTCGACCTCGATGACATCGCCGACGACCACATTCTCCAGGGGGCGGAAGAATGTATCCCGATGCGCAGCGATGGCGATGTTGCCGGGACTTCCCGGCCAGGCCGTTCCCTCGACCAGCCCCGCACCACCGCGCAAAACATCCTCGCCGGTGCCGTACTTCACGGGAACTTCGAGATCGACCCGAGCGATGCGAAGCACCGCGAGAACGGAAGCCCCTGGAGCGACGGCGGCACGCGGAGATGATCCGGTGTTCAGTGCGGGCGTGGGTTCCGAAGCTACCTGCGCAGAGTCCTCGGCGGCACTGGTGAGCAGCCGCTGTTGGTGAAACTGCGCGATGCCCTGCACGCGCTCGGTCTCGCCTTCCGCCCGCGAGCCAAGATAGCTGATGACCAGCACCGCGCCCAGAATCCACATCAGGACTTCCGCCACCTTCAACAACCGCTCCATTCGAGCCTTCAATGGAGCAACCTGAACCTCGCGACCATTCCAGGTCTGTGCGCTGGCGTACTTAGGACACAAATGGACCGCACTGGTCCGTGCGTACAAAAGCATGTTGAATCATTTGCACGCCGTGTGAGCTACCGAACCGCCAACCTCTGCGGAAGTGATTCACAGTACGGGTGAATCGATCAAACGATAACTACGGAGTTGAAAACGATGTTGACACGCGCACTACTGGCCGCTGCCATAGCTGTCAGCGGCAGCCTGGCGACCATTGCCGTGCTTGCCGAGACGCCCCCGAGCGCGACGACGGACACGACGGTACAGATCGGGAAGGTCAGCGAATGGATCGGCAGGGAGGTAACGGATCAACAAGGCAACAGCGTCGGAGACATCGCGGATTTCGCTGTCAACCTGAATAATGCCACCATACCGTTCGTGGTCATTCGGTTGGGCGGCATGTTCAATGCCAAGAACATCGCCGTGCCGCTTTCGGCGCTCCGAGCGCTTCCCGGCGATGATTCGACCGTTTCACTTGCAGTCCCCACATCGGAGTGGAAGTCCGCCAAGACGTTCGACAACACCAGCTGGCCCCTGACGGCGGCCGTCTCGGCCACCGCCAGCCAGGTGCCGAACCGGCAGACCACGACCGCTGACCAGCCTAACGGCGACGCAGCGACGACGGATCTAGACCGTGAGTTCGAATTGCTGGACCGCGACGGGGATGGATACCTGAACGCTACCAGTCCGGCGCGGTGGCGCCGAGCTGGCCTCTGGTCCCACTTTCCATGCGCTCGGCTGCTTTTCCACCCTCCGGCAGTGCTTTCGGTTAGCATGACTGGGCCTATACTCGTCTGCCAGGGAGGAACCGGTAGTGGAGACACCATTGCGCACCGACGCTGAAGGCAGGCTCGCAGATGGCACCGCCCCGCCCTCCCAAGCCTCGCCGATCGGTCTCGAGGCGCTGCGGCTACTGCACGAGCTCGCCAGCTCACCGGCAAGCGCGGAGGATGCGCTTCGGCTGCTGCACGAGCTGCAGGTCCACCAGGTCGAGCTGGACATGCAGCTCACGCAGGTTCGGACCACCGAGCTGGAGCTCGCCGACGAGCTCGCCCTTTACAGGGCGCTTTACGAACAGGCGCCGGCCGGATATTTCCGCCTTGCGCCCGACGGGCGCGTCATCGAAGCGAATCAGGCCGGTACCGAACTCCTCGCCGTGGAGCACGACCAGCTCGTCGGCAGACGAATCGAAGGCTTCGTGGCACCCGAATGCCAGCAGGCGCTTGCCGGTCTGCTGCGCCGGCTGCGCTCCGGCGGCGCCAGAGATTCCTGCACGGTGCAGATCGCCGGTCGTGAACGCGAGCCGCGCGCGGTGCGGGCGGCGGGCGGCGCTGCCCCCGACGGCAACCTGCTCATGCTGTTCGTGAACATCTCCGACCCGGGACCGTAAAGGCTACCGAACCTGCCCTGCGCCATGGTGCCGCCGACTGTCACGCCAGACTCTCACGCTGATCCGCCGGCGCCTCCCCGCACCGTTGCCATCGGCGCCTCGGCGGGCGGCCTGGTGGCCATCGAGTCGTTTCTCCGGCACGTACCCCCGAAGACGGGTCTGGCCTATATCGTGGTCCAGCACCTCGATCCCACGCAAAAGGCCATGCTGCCCGAATTGCTACGGCGGGTGACCGACATGCCGGTGCGCGAGGCACAAAGCCGGATGCACCTCGAGGCCGACCACGTGTACACCATCCCCCCGAACGCCGAGCTCAGCCTGGTCGATGGTCGCCTGAAAGTCGCGATCCCTGAGGAGCCCCGCGGCATGCGGCTGCCCATCAACGTGCTCTTCTCCTCGCTGGCCGGTGCCCGAGGCGAGGAGGCGATCGCCGTGATCCTGTCAGGGATGGGCTCCGATGGAACGCTCGGCCTGCAGGCAGTCAAGGCGGTGGGTGGTCTGGCCGTCGTGCAACAGCCGGGCTCGGCGCAGTTCGATTCGATGCCGAAGAGCGCGATCGCGGCCGGCTGCGCCGACATCGTTGCCCCGCCGGCGGAGATGCCCGCGAAGATCCTGCAATACATCGCGATGCAGCGGCATGCCGGTGTCACGATCGCGAGCGACCGCGACAGTGAACCCGAACCGAATACGGATGCTCTGCAACGTATCTTCGAAATGCTCCTGAAAAGGGCCGGCCACGACTTTTCTCTCTACAAGCCCCGCACGCTGGAACGCCGAATCGAGCGGCGCATGGTGATCCACGGCATCGGGACGGTCGGGAACTACGCGCAATTCCTGCACGAGAATCCGCACGAGATCGACCTCCTGTTCAAGGAATTGCTGATCGGCGTGACCAGCTTCTTCCGTGATCCGCCGGTCTGGGAGCGGCTGGCCGCGGCGCTGCCGGATCTGTTGGCGCGGCGAGCCGGAGAGCACATGCTGCGTGCCTGGGCGATCGGCTGCTCCACGGGAGAGGAGGCCTATTCGATCGCCATGTTGCTGGTAGAGACCATCCAGCGCCTGCCGCAGTTTCAGAACACGAGTCTGCAGATCTTCGCCTCCGATCTGAGCGTCGATGCCATCGCCACGGCACGCCGCGGCCAGTATCCGGCCTCGATCCGCGAAACGGTCTCGCCCGAGCGACTGGCGCGGTTCTTCACCGATCATGGAACCTACTTCCAGATCGATACCGACATTCGCGACCGGGTGCTGTTTGCCCACCACGACCTGTTGCTCGATCCGCCCTTCACCAAGCTCGACCTGATCACATGCCGCAACCTGCTGATCTATTTCGATGTTGGCCTGCAGCGCAGGTTGCTTCCACTTTTTCACTACAGCCTGCGTCCCGGCGCCTTGCTGCTGCTCGGAATCGCGGAGACTGTCGGCAAGTCGGGCCGCTTGTTCACGCCGCTGGACGCGAAGCTGCGGCTGTATCAACGGAACGACGAGGTGTCGCTTTCCGCCCCCGAGTTGCTTGTGACATCGTTCCCCCCGCTCTCGGTACAGACCAAGGAGCATTCAGTGCCGCTTCCGACCGATCGCCAACAGCAGGACGACAACCTCCAGACCGCGGCGGACCGGGTGCTGCTGCAAGTGCATTCTCCCGCTGCCGTGGTGGTGAATGGCGCCGGTGACATCGTCTACATCAGCGGGCGCACCGGCAACTATCTGGAACCCGCTGCCGGCAAGGCCAACTGGAACTTCCACGCCATGGTTCGCGATGGCTTGCGGGACCCTCTCCACGAGGCAATCGCCCAAGCGCCGCTGCAGCCGGAGCCTGTGCAGTTGCACGCTCTGCAGGTGCGGTTGCCGGGCGGCACGCACACCGTCGACGTTGCGGTGCAGGCGCTCCGCGAGCCCGCCGCCCTGAAAAACATGACGATGATCGTATTCCGGGATGTCGCACCGGCATCGGGCAGACGGCGCCGGCGCAAGGCCAGAGGCGCGGAGGAAACCGCGGACGATCAGGTGCTGCAGCACTATCGCGACGAGATTCAGGCGTTGCGGGAGGAGTCCCGCGCGTCGAAGGAAGAGCTGCAGTCGGCGAACGAGGAGCTGCAGTCCACCAACGAGGAGCTGCAGTCCACCAACGAGGAGCTGACGACCTCGAAGGAAGAAATGCAGTCGATGAACGAAGAGCTGCAGACGATCAACGCCGAGCTCCAGTCGAAGCTCGACGATCTGGCGCTGGCCCAGAGCGACATGCACAACCTGCTCAACAGCATCGAGATCGCGATTCTGTTTCTCGACCAGGACTTGAACGTCAGGCGGTTCACCGATCGGGCGGCGAAAATCATCAATCTGCGGGAAGGCGATGTAGGCCGTCCGCTGAGCGACCTCACCACCGTGCTTCAGTATCCGCACCTGCACGACGACGCGACGCAGACCTTGCGCACGCTGGAGGTCTCAGAAAAGCAGATCCTGACCGACGACGACCGCTGGTTTTCCGTGCGCATCATGCCATACCGGACGCTGGACGACCGGATTGCCGGTGTCGTCATCACGCTGCTCGACATCACCGAGTCGAAGATACTGGAATCGACGCTGCGTCACCGTTCTAAGACATGAGGGCGGCGGATTGCTCCGCTGCTTCACCGACCGCGGCACAGGACTCAGCGCGCAGATGCACGCGGACAGTCGTACCCACGAATTCCTCACTGCATAGATCGATGCCGCCACCGCGGTCAGTCAGAACCTCGCGGACGATGGCGAGTCCCAGACCGCTGCCTTCCGCCAGCTCCGGGCTCGCTCGAAAGTGCCGCTCGAATACCCGCTGGTGATTCCCGGAGTCGATCCCGATGCCGTTGTCCGCCACTTCCACCACGACCCGTTCACCGCGCGCGGCCTCGGCGCTCACTCGGATCCAGTGCGTCGACTTGGCACGGTCGCGGTACTTGATGGCGTTGCTCACCAGGTTGGAAAGGGCGAGCCGGGCAACGACTCGTTCCACGTACAGTCGCGGGGGCGGGCTCGCGAATGACAGATCGACCTCTGCGGTCTCCGCCTGCAGGGCCAGCTCCTCCCGCACCCCCTTCATCACGTCCGCCAGTGGCACCATGGGTGTCGAGTTGCGCGCCCCCTGCTCCATCATCACCAGCAGATCCAGATCGATGAGCAAGTCGCTGGCCTGTCTCACTGCAGAGCGTATCACCGACAGGTGCCGCCGACGGACCGCCGCGTCGTCCATGGCTTCCAGGACGTCGGCGCTGAGCGAGATCGTGTTCAGCGGAGAGCGCAGCTCATGGCCGATGATCCGCTCGAACTCCGTCCGTCGCCGCGCGATCTCACGCGGCGATTCGTGGTCCTCACCGTTAGGGCTCGTGTCCTCGCTTTTCACTCCGCAGCGGCGTCGGATCCAGGCGTCGGCGGGCAACTGGGCGCAGTACAGAATACCGCGCCAGAAGCCGGACGGCCGCGGCCGGCTGTTGGTCGATTTCACGGTCCACCCCCTTTCGACGACGCGCTGGAGCGAGTACAACGTCCTCCGCACAGTGTGCCTGAACGGGTACAATGTCCGCTCGGTTGCGTGTTGTCGGTGCGGTAGGCAACATAAGTGCACAGCAGGGAGCATCGGTATCGTTGGACGACAAAAGGCAGCGCGAGTGGTGATCGCGGCGAACACCAGCCCACGGAACAACCACCTGATCAACGTCCTGCCGATCGACGTAGTCGACCGGCTGCGCCCGGCCATGGAGCTGATCCCGCTGAAACTCGGTGACGTCCTCTACGAATCCGGCAGCGTCCTCGAGTTCGTGTATCTGCCCACCGACTGCATCGTGTCGCTGCTGTACGTCACACAGAACGGCGCTTCGGCGGAGATCGCAGTGGTTGGCAACGACGGCATGGTGGGGGTGGCCGTTTTCATGGGCGGGCGGAGCACCACGAACCGCGCCATCGTCCAGAGCGCGGGCAGCGCCTACCGCCTGCCGGCGAAACGGTTCATGGAAGAGTTCGAACGCCACGGCGACATGCTGCATCTGATGCTGCGCTACAGCCAGGCGCTGATCACTCAGATGGCTCAAACTGCGGTCTGCAATCGACATCACACGATCGATCAGCAGCTTTGCCGCTGGTTACTGATGTCCCTGGATCGTCTGCAGGGCAGCGAGCTGAACATGACTCAGGAGCTGATCGCCAACATGCTGGGCGTGCGCCGGGAGGGAGTGACCGAAGCCGCCGGTGGGCTGCATCGGGCGGGCATCATCCACTACAGTCGCGGCCGCATCACGGTCCTGGACCGGCAGAAGCTCGAGCGCCGGGCGTGCGAGTGCTACAAGGCCGTGAAGGCCGAGACCGACAGGATCCTTCCGTACCACCAGACTCCCAGGACAGGGTAGTACCGTCGCCGACACTCGGAGGACCCGCTCATGCATCACCTGCTCATGTCCGGGTGGGCTCTCACCCGACCCGCACCTGCGCCGAGTGCTCACGGTGATCGTCCACCAGAGGAATCATCGCATCGGGTCGCTCGATCCCGTCGACACTCACCCATACCGCTTCGCGCCCGCGGCCATCGGCACCGCGGAGCTTGCGCAACGTCGATGTGATAGACGGTTTCCCGGTAACGGTAGTGAATGGTCAGCGCCTCCCAGCCGGCGGGGAGACAGGGAGTGACATGCAATTTGTCCACGTCCAGCCGCAGCCCCAGTAGAGATTCCACGAACAGCCGGTACATCCATCCGGCCGAGCCTGTGTACCAGGTCCAGCCGCCGCGGCCGCTATGGGGTTCGACAGCGTAAATGTCCGCGGCCGTGACGTACGGCTCGACCTTGTACGTAGCGGCGGCTTTTCGCGACGTTGCGTGGTTGGCGGGATTGATCATGGTCGTGAGCTCCCACGCGCGCGTCGTATCGCCCAAGGCGGCGAACGCCATGGCGACCCAGACGGCCGCGTGGGTGTACTGGCCGCCATTCTCGCGCACACCCGGCACGTAGCCCTTGATGTAGCCAGGCTCCAGGTCGGACTTGTCGAACGGCGGATCGAGCAACTGAATGAGCCCGAGGTCGCGCCGGACGAGCAGTTCGTCTACCGCGTCCAGGGCCGTGCGCACCCGGTCTGCCTTGCCGGCCCCGGAGAGCACCGCCCAACTCTGCGAGATCGAGTCGATACGGCATTCGTCATTGCCTGCGGAGCCCAGCGGCGTTCCGTCATCGAAGTAGCCGCGACGGTACCATGATCCGTCCCAGCCGTGCTGCTCGAGGCTCTCCCGCAGACGCTCGGCCTGGGCGGCGCAGAGTTCCGCGAAGGCAGCATCATCGCGCCGTCGCGCCAGCGCGCCGAACTGGCCCAGAACGTGGTAAAGAAAGAAGCCGAGCCACACGCTTTCGCCCTTCCCCTCGCGTCCCACCCGGTCCATGCCGTCGTTCCAGTCACCCGAGCCGATCAACGGCAGGCCATGAACCCCGAACCGCAAGCCATTCCGGATCGCCCGTACGCAGTGCTCGTACAGCGTGCCTGTCGCCTCGGAGTGATCGGGCAGATCATAGTAAGAGTCCTCGTCCGGATTGAGCGGGCGGTCTTGCAGGAACGCTACGGTTTCATCCAGCACACCGGTATCGCCAGTGGTCGTCACGTATCGGCTGGTGGCCAGTGCGAGCCAGAGGTAATCGTCGGAGCAGCGGGTGCGCACACCGCGGCCCCCAGGCGGATGCCACCAGTGCTGGACGTCTCCTTCACCGAACTGTCGTCCCGCACACATGAGCAGCTGAGCGCGCAGCAGCGCCGGCTCCGAGTGCACCAGCGCCATCGCATCCTGCAGCTGGTCGCGGAAGCCGAAGGCGCCGCCGGATTGGTAATAGCCGCTGCGCGCCCAGAGACGGCAGGCGATGATCTGGTAGGGCAACCAACCGTTGCACAGCACGTTGAGCGACTCGTCGGGCGTATGCACCTGGACGGCACCGAGTGTGCGGTTCCAGTAGTCCCAGACCGCTTCCAACGCCCGTCGGGCGGCATCACCGCCGCGAAAGCGCTGCGCCAGCCGGCCTGCCGGCTCGCCACCCGGGATGCCGCCCAACCCGAGTCTGAAGACGATCTCCCGCTCCTGTCCGCCGGCCAGCTCGAACCCCACCTGAATCGCGGCACACGGGTCCAATCCCGAGCCGAGCCGGCCCGACAGGTGAGTACGCGCCATCGCCGCCGGATGTTCCAGGCTGCCGTTGCGGCCGATGAACTCGGTGCGGTCGCAGGTGAAAGTCCGGCCCGCGTCATCGACGTCAAAGAACGCGCAACGGCCGGGAAACTCCGTGTTGTACGGGACGTGCGCATAAAGCGCCCCGCTGTAGGGATCGACTTCGGTGTTGACGTGCATGGCCGACTTGGGCCGCAGATCACCCAGCACCCATTCGACGTAACCCGTAGCGGACAGGCGGCGCGGTCGGTTGGACATGTTTCGCATTTTGAGTACCGAGAACTTGACGGCGGCATCCACCGCGACATACACCCAGAGTTCCGAGCGAATATCGTCCTCCGTGTGCTCGAACACGCTGTACCCGAATCCGTGCCGGCTGACGTACGGCGTCGCGCCGCGCCGCGGCAGCGGCGCAGGTGACCAGACATGGCCGGTCTCCTCGTCGCGCAGGTACAGTGCCTCGCCACTGGGGTCGGAGACCGGATCGTTGTGCCATGGGCTCAGCCGGAACTCGTGGGCATTCTCGCCCCAGGTATACGCCTGTCCGCATTCCGAGATGACGGTGCCGAAGTGCGGGTTGGCGAGCACATTCACCCAGGGCGCCGGGGTGGCCTTGGCCGGCGTGGTCGTGATGACGTACTCGCGTCCATCCGGGGTGAAACCACCGATGTCATTGGACAGGATCAACTCGCGCGATGGCAGCTCGCCGGCGGACGCCCGGACCGGCCGCGGCCGGTTCAGCATGAGCGGCGGCAGGCGCACTCCCGGCACGCCGGCGCGTTGGACCTGTTCCGCGAGGCTGCCGTGGCTGTCGCTCAAGATGACGCGGGCGACGGTCTGGAACAACGTGCGGTCTTCTTCCGAGATCTGGTCCGCCGAGCGCACGAAGATGCCGCCCGGTCGGTCCATCACCTGGGTTTCGAGACCGATAGCCACGAGGTCACGGATCCTGTCCTGCAGCTCCTGGCGGTATCCTGCGCGGTCCTCGTTCCAGACCACGAGGTCCACCGCCAGTCCCTTCAGACGCCAGTAAGCGTGGGCCTGAATGAGTTGACGCACCAGCTCGATGTTCGCCAAATCGCCGATACGCACCAGCACGATGGGCAGATCACCGGATATAGCGTAGCCCCACAACCCGGACTGACCGCGCCGATTCCGCATGAGCACGTGACGGTGGGCCCGCAGCGAGGAATGGGCGTAGAGGATCGAGTTCGCCAGGATGCCGTAGAGCTGCGCGTCCGTCTCGCTGGCGTTGATCTGGCGCAGCACCACCTGCGCATGTGTCCAGGCCAGATCGAAGACGCGGTCGGCGAGGTGCCGGTCCTGGTACTTCCTCACCAGCCCCAGGGCGGCATCGCGGCTGTCGGCGACCCCGTAGACCAGATCCACATTGGCGGATTGTTCCGGCTCGAGAGTGATCGGGCAGCGGATGGCGGCCACCGGGTCGAGCACGGCACCCTGGCTACCCGTCAGCGCCGCGCCGTCCATCGCCTGGGGATTGGCGATGGTGCGGCCTCGGCCGATGAAGCGCATGCGATCGGTCTCGTAGGACGCCTCGCCGGCGCGAGCGTCGTGCACGGCTACCAGGTGAAACATCCAGGGAACGAATTCGCCACGAGAGCGGGGACGCCGCGAGCAGAGGATGGCCCGTTCCTCGCTGACGATCTCGGTCTGCACGAACAGGTTGCTGAACGCCGGATGCAGATCGTCCGCGGCCGGGGCGGCAAGCACGACCTCCGCATAGCTAGTGATGTCGAGTGTACGGCGGCCCGCGGAACGGTTGGTGATGCGCACTCGACGCAGCTCGATGTCGTCTTCCGGCGATACCACGATCTCGGTATGTGTTTCGAAGTCTCCATCGTGACGGCGGAACTCCGCACGGCCCGCCGAAAAAATCGCTTCGTAGCCCGCGGCAGCCCGACCGGTGGGCTGGTGCGCCGTGCTCCAGACCGCGCCGATCTCTCCCCCTTCCGAGATCGCTCGCAGGTAGCAGAACGTCCCCCAGTGGTCGCGGGTCACGTCTTCGTGCCAGCGTGTCACGGCGAGATCCTTCCACCGGCTGTAGCCGCCGCCCGCCTGCGTCACCATCACGTTGTAGCGGCCGTTCGACAACAACTGCACTTCAGGCGTCGGCGTATCGGGCGTATTCAGCACTCGAATCGGCATTTCCGGGCGTTCGCCATCGATCTCGCTGCTTGTGGCTTTGACCGAGTCGACATGGTGCGCGGAGGCTCGGGGGATCCGCTCCTGCAGCAACAGCACGGTGGCCTGGAACAGCGGATCGGACAGGAATCGCTTCTGCATCGGGCGGCCCAGTAACCGGTAGGCCAGGGCGAGGAGGCTCATACCCTGGTGATGGACCATATAGGAGCGCACCAGCGCATAGGGCGCGTCGCGTCGTTGCCGTGCCGGGGTGAAGTCCAGCGCCTCATGAAGGCCGTATCGCCCTTCTGCGCCATCAACGGTCAGCCGCTGCAGGTTACGACAAGCCTCAACCGGCGCGACCATGAGCGCCATCACCGAGGCGTACGGTGCCACCACCAGGTCCTGGTCGAGTCCGCGTTTCAGCCCCATGCCGGGTACGCCGAAGGCCCGGTACTGGTAGTTGAGATGCACGTCCCTCGCGTTGTACCCGGATTCGGACATTCCCCACGGCACACCCCGCTGCTGACCGTAACTGATCTGGCCCGCCACAGCCGCCCTGGCGGTCTGATCGAGCAGCGTGTGGTCATAGCTCGGCATCACGAGTTGCGGCATCAGGTACTCGAACATCGACCCGCTCCAGGACAGCAGGATCGACCCACCCCCGGCGCTGGTCAGCATTCGCCCCAGGGCGAACCAGCTCTCCTGGGGTAGCTGGCGCTGAGCAATGGCCACGAACAGCCCCAGGCGGGCCTCGGAAGCCAGCAGATCGTAGTAGCTCGCATCCCGGCGGCGCTCGTCCACGTTGTAGCCGATGCTGAGCAGCCGTGACGGCTTGTCATACAGGAAGCGGTAATCCATGTCGGCGAGTTCGCCGGTTCGCAAGGCCAGACGCTCGATGACGGCGATACGCGCCCGCCCGCGCGCGCCGCAGGCCCCGTCGAGACCTGCCAGCGCCCGCAGGGTAGGTATCGGCGGGACCCCGGCGCGTGTGTCGCAGGGGTCCGGGTCCTGCGGTCGTTCCGCCCACGGTGCCAGATAGGCGACCTCGTCCCGCAGGGCGGCGCACTGCCTGCAAAGCGCGGTTCCCCACCATCCCGCCTCCCCGTTGCTCTCCCGCCCCAGATCGCGCGCCAGCGCGCTGGCGCATTGCGCCAGTTGTCCCAACTGGAGGTGTGCCGCCCGCAGTGTCTCCGGCCGGTCTTCCGATGCCGCCTCGAGAGTCTCCTGGAAGCGTGTCAAGGTCCATGACTCCGCCGCGCCGACCGCCTCCGCCAGAACTCCCAAGGTGTCACTCAGGCCGTCCAGCCAGCGCGGACCGACGATCGGTCGATCGAGCAGATCGGTGAGGCCCGCGCGCAAGGTCAACAGATGTCCGGCCAGGTTGCCGCTGTCCACCGTGGACACGTACAACGGGTGCATCGGCTGCAGCGATTGCGTGTCGTACCAGTTGTAAAAGTGGCCCCGGTATCGCGTCAGCCCCGACATCGCCTGCAGGGTCGAATCCGTGCGCTCGATCAGTGCCCCGGCCGGGATGTACCCGAAGTCGTAGGCCGACAGATTCGCCAGCAGTGCCAGCCCCATGTTGGTGGGTGAAGTACGGTGGGCCAGCGGCGGATCGCGATCCTCCTGATAGTTGTCCGGCGGCAGCCAGTGATCCTCCGGGCCAACGAATGCGTCGAAGAACGCCCAAGTCTTGCGGGCGATTCGGCCGAGATATCGAGACTGCTCCGCGCTCAGCCTCGGCTTGCGGCGCGACACCGGCTGACTGATCCACCACGCGACGGCGGGAGAAGCCAGCCACGCGAGCAGCAACGGACCCGCCACGAGCAGCGCGGAGGGATTCATGAGCGTCGCAGTCGCCACACTGCCGACCGCGAGCACGGGCCCGAACCACATGGCGCGGAACGAGCCAGCGAGTCCGGCACGGCTCGGCCGTTCCTGATCGCCGGACGCGTTCCATTCCAGCAGGCGTTGGTTTGTCACCAGCAGACGGCCAACCGTCCGCAGAATCGCATCCTGGGTGTAGAAGGCTTCATGTGGCAGGGTCGTGAGGTAGAAGCCGATCTGCGCGACGCGCGGGCCCGCCGCCCTGGCGACGGCGGCAAGATGCTGGCCCAGCCTCGCGTTGTCCGGCTTCCGAGCCGCGTCCAGCAGGATGGCCAGCAGGGACGGGATGAGCAGCACCCCGAGGACCACCAGAGTCCAGAACATCGCCGACGACAGCACCGTCCAGCCAAGTAGCAACAGGAGCACCAACGCCGACGGCACCAGACTACGACGCAGGTTGTCGAGCAGCTTCCAGCGGGAATGTGCGGACAGCGGGTTTCTCCGATGCCGTTCGTGCCGGCCCGGAACCCATGGCAGCAGCCAGGCGACGAGTTGCCAGTCACCCCGGGTCCAGCGATGGCGACGATTGACGTCGGCGTCGTAGCGGGCCGGGTACTCCTCATACAGCTGCACGTCGCTCAACAGCCCGGCACGGGCATAGCAGCCCTCCAGCAGGTCGTGGCTGAGGATCCGATTTTCAGGAAAGCGTTCCTTTAGCGTCTGCTCGAAGGCATCGACGTCGTAGATGCCCTTGCCGATAAAAGAGCCCTCGTGAAAGACGTCCTGGTAGACGTCGGAGACGACCCGGGTGTACGGATCGATGCCGGGCTCACCCCCGTGCAGGCGTGCATAGCGAGACGAACTGGCAACGGGCAGGCTCACGCTCACGCGCGGTTGCAGGATGCCGTAGCCGGCAGCTACCCTACCCCGCGTTGCGTCGTAGACCGGCCGATTCAAGGGATGGGCCATCGTTCCGATGAGCAGGCGGGCCGCGTCCCGGGGCAACTGCGTATCGGTATCCAGGGTGATCACGTATTTGACCCCCGCGAGCGCCGGAACGGCGCCGACCACCGTGGAAAATCCATCTCGGATGCCTTCTCGCAGCAGGGCGTTCAGATCGGCGAGTTTGCCGCGCTTGCGTTCGTAGCCCATCCAGACTCCGTCATGCGCGTTCCAACGGCGCGGGCGGTGGAACAGGAAGAAGACTGGGTTTTCGCTGGTCGAATATCGCGCGTTCAGCGCGTCAATGCGCTGGCAGGCGAGACTCAGCAGCGGCCGGTCTTCGGCCAGCGTTTCCGCGGCGGCGTCACGGAAATCCGTCAACAGCCCGAAGTGCAGGTTGTCCTCGCGGTTGGCCAGGTACCGCACCTCCAGCGCCTCGATCAAGCTCTCGACATTGCGCGGACTGGTGAGCAGGGTAGGAATCACCACCAGGGTGCGCGATTGCGGCGGAATGCCCATGGAGAAGTCCAGGCGCGGCAGCCGATGGGCTGGCGCCAGCAAGGTCGCCAGCCAGTTCACCACCGCAACGGCGAGCTGGCTGGCCGTCAGCAGCGTGACGACGCCGAGCGCAACCAGCAATCCACCGGTCGCACCTTGCGCCCGGGCCTCCGCCACCAGGCCGGCGGCCAGCAGCACCGTGATCAGCGCAATTGCGCCCAGGTATACCAGCACCGGGTGACGCCTCGACCAGCGCCTCAGTGAGGCCGCCCGGGAGAAGCGCACCTGCGCTGCCTCTTCCAGCTCGGACAACCCCCGGTCGATGAGGTAGTAGCCGATGTGGGCCGTTCTGTGATCTTTTCCGTAGCGGGTTGCGCTCGCCCGCGCCAGCTCGATCGCGCGGGCGGCCACCTGCATCTCGCTCAATTCGCTCGTTCTCGCCACTTCCTCGATCACATGGCGATACCGGTCACGGCTGGCGAAATCCATTGCGGAGTACGTGCCGCCCGGGTCCGTGCGCAACGTCTGTTCGGCCAGGCTCGTAGCCTCGACGAACTCGCGCCAGTCCATGTTCCCGAGCAATCGCAGACTGCCAATGCTGTTGCTGATGGAAACCTGGTCAGCAGCCTGCTGCTGGTTTCCCGAGCGAACCAGCTGCTCGATACTCAGGCCCGACTCCGCCAGTTGCTGTTCGATCCAGGTCAGAGGCAGAGCCAGAGCGGGTCCGTGACCCTGCAACTGGCGCGTGAGCTCCGATACGAACGGCGTGCTCATAGGGGGAGCCGAACGCGCCATATCGGCAATGACCACAATGAGGTTCTTCGGATCAGTGCGGGCGATCTCCGTCAACCTGTCGGCCCAATCCAGGGCGAGATTCCGGTGCACCCTGCCGGCAGCAATGCGTGTCGCGACCCGGCGCAGGTTTTCGATCAACGCCAGCCGCAGCATGATCGGGATGGCCCACAGCTCCCCCAGCCGTAGGGACACTACGGTCTGGTAGGCGGTCACAAAACGGTTCAGGCTGTCCGGATCGACGCGTCCGTCGCCGTGAGCGATGGTTTCCAGGGCGATGTCGTACACGCGCGGCAAATGCACCGACGCACCCTCGCAGAGCACCGGCAACTCACGACTGTAACCCGTGGGCAGGTGTCGTCTGGCGGTGCGAATCTGCTCTTCGACGAGATGGTAGTTGTCGAGCAGCCATTCCCCGGCGGGCGTGATGCGCTGGCGGGCCGTGACAGCCGCCGTCAGGCGCCTGCAGGTGTCCATCAGCACACGCTCGTTCTCCGCCAGACGTGACAGCAGTTGATCCGGCAGCCTTTGCGCCGTCACGCGGTGGGCCGTCGCAAGGCGCACGCCGTGCTGTGCCATCTGATCGCCGCTGAAAAGCTCGGCGCGCAACGGCGGGTCGTCGTTGGGTGCCTGCCCCGGCAAACCGGCGTCGGCCCCGCCCGCCGGATTTCTCGATCTGTGCAGCCAACGGTCGAAAAATCTCATGCTACCGGCGCTCCACGGTCTGGCCAAGTTGTTCTCCAATTGCTCGATGACGGCTCCGGTTGCACCATGGCGCGACATCGGGGTCAGGGCAGATAAAGTCAGCGATCTGTGCGATCTGAAAGCCGTTCGCGGACTCGCGGCGACGCTCAAGGGTGTCCCGGGTCCCGTTCTCGACGAGGCTATTGGTCTGAACTGCGGCTGGTATGCCCGACATGCTGCTCACGCGCATAGACGGGCCCAGCGCGTTCCCGCTATTCAGAAGCGATACCCGGGGCGGCTCGTCTCCCGGAGCCATTGCTCAGGGTGGTTCGCAGCAACCGCACCGGCGGGTGCGAGCATGACGACGAACAGGAGGACGACGGCGTTCATGTTGATGGCCGTAGTTTCAGGCGCCTGCTGGGGGGTTGTTCGACCGCGGCTTCCACGATCGGCGCAGCGTGAGGCCCAGGCCGGCGAGCAGGAACAGAATGCCGGAAAGGCCCAACCACGATGCCGGACTCGCCGTTTGCGGCAGCCGCGTCGGCAGCGGCTCTACGGCCGCGAACGTAGTCGAAGAAGCCGGGGGCGCTTCCGCTGGCGCAGGTTCTGCCGAAACCACCGTAGCGAGCCGCGTCGCACCCGGTACGGTAGCGAAGCCGTACTGACTCTCCGGCATGTAGAGATTGAGACGGTCCGACGGGCGCAGGCGTGTGAAGGGCACGACTTCATTGTCGATTCTGGCCACCTGTCCCGGCGCCGGCTTCAGCAGGACCTGCTCTACTCGCCGGCCGCTCCGGCTCCTGACGCTGAAGTGGACGATGCCATCCGGGTCCACATCGATGAACTTCGCCTCGAATCGAGCCCATTTCTGGCCGTCGGCAACCACAACCTCACGGCAGGCGTCAATCAGCCCGGGATGGCTGTCCTGCATCTCGGCGCTCCACTTGATGTCGTTGCACAGGCCGGCTTGTGTGCGAGCCGCCGGAAACTGCTGTTGCTCCTGGGGCGCCGCCGCCGCCACACCGCTCGCAGCTGCGAGCATTACCACGACCAACAGGGTCATTCGAGTCAGTGACATTTCCGTATCCTCATGAGTCTTAGATGAAAGCCGTCTCGTCAGCGCGCACGATGAACCGTTGCGGCGCGCTGCCGAAATAGTGGAAGGGGTAGCAGGTCACGAGCGTCAGTTGGTTTACGCCCGCGCTCCCGAGCACCTCGACGTCGTCCGGACTCACGACCGACAATGAGACTACGCGGTATCTTCGGGTGTGCCCGGCAGCCTCGATCTCGATGACGTCGCCGACGACCACGTTCTCCAGGGGGCGGAAGAACGTATCCCGGTGCGCCGCGATGGCGATGTTGCCAGCACTGCCCGGCCGGGCCGTTCCCTCGACCAACCCGGCACCACCGCGCAATACGTCCTCGCCGGTGCCGTACTTCACCGGAACCTCGAGATCAACCCGAGCGATGCGAAGTACCCCGAGCACGGAAACGCCCGGAGCGACCGAGCTGCCCGAAGATGAAACGGTGGCGAGCGCCGGCCCGGGCTGCGAAGCCGCCTGCCCGGAAGGGTCGACAGCATCGGCGAGCAGCCGCTGTTGCTCGTGAAACTGCGCGATACTCTGAACGCGCTCGGATTCGCCCTCCGCCCGCAACGCAAGATAGCTGATGACCAGCGCGACGCCGAGCGTCCACATCACGATGTCTGCCTTCATCGGACGCTCCATTTGAGCCTTTGATGCAGCATCCTGAACGGCGCCAGCGTTGCGGGTCTGTGCGCTGGCGTACGTAGGGCACGGTAGGCACCGTGCGCATCCTGGCAGCACAGTGCTACTGCGGTGCGCAACAGCGCCCTCGTCCACTCGAGGAAGAGGAGCATCAGGGAGAACGGCCATGGAACCCACACCCGAGTCATGCCACCCGGACATGGGCCGCGTCTTCACCGGCAATCCCGTGGCGCTCAGGCTGTCTGACGACGACGCCCGGGAAAGGGTCCGTCGCTTCATGAGCGGGTTCGTCCGATTCGTGCGGTGACGCGGGCGGCGCCCGATTGCGCCAGTAGAATTTCGCCCAGGGGCGTCTTCGCCATGGCGGAAGGCTCGTGCCTGGCTTCTTCGAGGCCCCCGACGAACCCTTCCAATTCAAGCCACAGCGGGACTTCGATCTTCACATCGCTCTCGAGGTCCGGCCCGACGAGCTCGAACGGATGTTCGAGGTGCGGCGGCGGGCGTCGAGACGCGGGGCATCTCGGATCACGGCTTCTGTCGCTCGATTTACCTCCGCGACCCCAGTGAAGCTGGCGACGCCGGTGGGTGAGGCGCCGTCGGACCGTGCCGGCGCGCACCGCGCGCTCGAAGCGTGGCAGTCGGCCAAAGAAGGATCTGCGCCGAACTAGCTCACCGCGGCGGCGGGCCCTGGAAGACACGCCGGTATCGACATCGGGGTGGCTTCCTGTATGCCGCGCTGGGGCGCGATGCTGTGGGTGGCGGCGACGGTGCTCATGGCAGCATCCTGCAGATGGGGCTGCTGCGGAGGAGAAGCACGGTGGCCAACATCGGCTTTGAGAGCGCCGCAGGTGCCGGCCATCTAAGGGGGAACGCTGGTGGCGCTGGTGTTCGGCTGACGACTAGCCCCCGGGCCAGGCAGGATGGTGGACGTCGATCACGAAGTGATGAGAGTGCGTCATCTCGCCATGGGCATGCGGGTGGCGATGAGGCTCCGGCCCTTCCCAACCCTCCTGATCGTGCTGGTGATGCTCGTCATGAACATGCTCGTGGGTATGGCTCATCGATTCGTGGCGATGAATCATCTCGTCAGCGTCCGTCCGGGCCCACGCAGTACGCGCCACCGCCGTTCCCGCGAACGCAACGACGGCAAGGACGGAGAAGGCCGCCCACAGACTGAATCCCGCTCCCAGCCATCCTGCCAGCGGATACGCGATCAGCCAGCAGGCGTGCGATAGCGCGAACTGGGCCGCGTAGATGGCCGGCCGGTCACCTGGTTCGACCGACCGGGCGAGAAGGCGGCCCGACGGCGTCTGAATGAGCGAGGATCCGACGCCGAGCAGCAGCCAGATCGGCAACGTCGCCGCGAAGCTCGGCGCCGTCAGACCGAGCAGCAGGCCAATACCGAGAATAACGCCGCCCGCGAGCATGTACGGCCGCTCGCTCCACTTGTCGAGAAGACGCGGCAGCAGCAGCGCCACGAGCATGGAACCTCCTCCGGTTGCGGCGAACGCGACCGCGGTGTCCGTCGGAGAACCGCCGAGGTAGTCGCGCACGTAAACCACCGTGTTGACGATGATCATCGCGCCCGCGCTGGAGACGGCCAGCGACAGCGCCAGCAGACCGCGGAGTCGAGGCGTTCTCAGATAGACCCGCAGGCCATAGGTCGTGTTGTGCCAGACGCCCCCGCTGCGCAGGCGTGGTTTCGGCACGGGCAAGACCGCCGAGAGCACCAGCGCTGCCGAGCACACGAACGCCAGCGAGTTGAGTGCGAACAGCGCATCGTAGCTGATGACGGTGAGCGCAGCCGCGGCCAGCATGGGGCTCAGCAGATTCTCGAGATCGTAGGCCAGCCTCGACAGCGACAGCGCGCGTGTGTACACGGCCTCGTCAGGAAGCACGTCCGGGACCGTCGCCTGAAACGTCGGCGTAAAGCCTGCCGAGCAGCCGTTGATCAGAAAAATCAGCACGTAGATCTGCCAGATCTCGGTGACCAACGGCAGACATGCAATGAGTCCCGCGCGCACCAGATCCAGCCCGACGAGCCACGCTCTCCGAGGCACGCGATGAGCAATCGCGCCAAACACCGGCGCAAGCCCCACGTAGGCGACCATCTTGAGCGCCAGCGCGGTCCCGAGCACCACGCCCGCCCGATCGCCGGCGAGATCGTACGCCAGCAGCGCCAGCGCCACCGTGGTCAAGCCGGTGCCGGTAAGCGCGATCACCTGGGCGGCGTAGAGCCGCCGATAGGTCCTGTTGGACAGTGGGCTCAGAGACACGGCATCCTCGAGTCGATCAAAGGCCGGCTACCAGCCACCCGGACGCCCTGCTCGTTCAGTCACCGGACCGGGCCACCAGGATGCGCAATACGGGGCGGCCATCCACGTTTGCCAGCGGCAGATAGACACGGTGCGTCGCCGGGTCCACGGCAACCGTATGGGCGTGACGAATGGACAGCGCAGCGACGGGTTCGAGTGAGTCGCTCCGCAGGCGGAAAACAGATAGCTCGCCGCCCTCGCATCCCACGTAGACGAGCCCGAGACCGGGGTCGAAGGCCAGCACGTCCGGCCCCCGGCCGACCTTCCAGCGCCCGAGCACGCGCCACGAATTCAGATCGACCAGCAGGACCCGCGAGCCGGCCTCGTCGCCGACCACCAGACGCCGCGCCTCTGGCGCCACCAGCAGACCGTGCGGGCGATCGGCGCCGGCAAGGCCGTGTCGACCGACGATCCGGTTGCTGACCGGGTCAATCTCCACAACCTGGCGCAGAGTCTGCACGGCCACGAGAATCGTGCCGCCGACCGAATCGAAGACGGTATTCCCCGCTTCCCCGCCGAGCTCGATACGGCCCACCACCTGGTCGCGCTCCGCGTCCACCACAAGCTCCCGTCCCGCCGCGGATTCGTCCGAGACGAAGACCCGCTTCGAGACCGGCGCATAGGCAAGGCCGTCGGGATAGCCCACGGGACCGAGCCGCGCCAGAACGTCGTCGGTCTCGGCGTCCATGACCACGAGCTGATGGGCCCCCGTGGCGGTGGCGAAGACTTTGCCGAGCGAAGGCACCGTAATCACGCCGTGCACGGACGGGAAGCCGTCGAGCTCGGCCAGGGTCGTCTTGGTGCGGGTATCGAAAACCAGCAGTGTGTTCGCGTCCATATGGGCGATGTAGAGAAGGTGGTCGTCCACGTCGAGGTTCTGGTAGTCGAAGCGGACGGGCGGGCCTGGAAGGGGAGCATCCGTGACGTGACGGAGAAGCGGACCGGTTGGGCGCGCACCGGCAGTAACGCCGTACCAGGACAGCGCGAGGCCGGTCAGCAGCACGAATGTGATGGAGGAGGCTTGCATCAGGGCGGCATTAGACCAACGGTACCGGGGGTCGCGCCAGCCCGAGTGCTGCAGCGGGCTCACTGGTCGCGCTCTCGGCCCGCTCAATGCCCGCGTCGTCACGGATCTCGGGACGGCAGTCGTCACCAGCGATCATCGAATGCCGTCTCTCCCGAAGCCGCCGGTGCTGCAGCTGAGCAACTACGTCGCAAGCGATAGCGCCACGGCGCCGATTCTGCGATGGTGCGACAAGCGTGAGCTTCAACGAGGGCTCGTGCCCTTGGCACATATAGCATCCGACTCAACCCATTGTCCGAACGCTAAGCTCGCCGACGCTGCGCAAGCCATACCATACCGGCCAGGCAGATCAGCAACGTCGCTGCCACCAGGCCGACGAGCCAGCGGAGCCAGACCAGACTCTGTCGGAGCGGCCGCAGAATGGCATCTCTGTTTTCGCGGCGAATCGTCTGAAAACCGTCGTTCGCGCCCAATACCGCCTCCCGCGCCGTCACATGGGCCAGACGGCCCAACAGGCGCTCGATGTCGCCGGGATGCTCCCGGACTGCCCGCTCGAGCGAGGTGCTCAAGGCGGAAGAGATGGCCGGACCCAGATTCTGCCGAACGTTCCGCAACATCGTCCTGCCCGCGGCATCGGTGGCTGTGCCGGCGAGCGCACGCACCCGCTGGAGGTTTCGCGGTGCAAGGCCCGCCGGAGCGCCGCATCGGTGACGTCTGCGGACATCCGCTCCAGTGCCGGTGACATCTCGTTTGGGAGCTCGTCAGCGAAGTAGTCGATAAGCCGACGTGCGAGCTGGCGCGGAGAATCTCCGGCACCGACTGCGGCCAACACGCCGTGCGTGCCACTCCCCGCCAGCTGCTGAAAAGCTGAGAGAACGGCAGGGTCTCTCAGCAGCCGTGCCACGTCTTCGGCGTTCGCAGGCTCGCTGGCGACCTCCAGCGCCTGCCGAGTGGCAACCGGGGCGGCCTCACGGACGACCCGCTTCGACAGGGGCACGCAGCCGCCGAGCATCACCAGCAGCGCAACCGTCAGCACTCTGCGGTGCACCGCTGGCATGCACGGTCTGGGGAGCCCGTGGTTCGCCCTCCCGGTCCGATCAGCCATCCAGTCAGCGGCCGGCAGCCGACTTCAACCCGAGCTTCCGGCAGGCGCTGGCACCATGGCAGACCACCCACAGCTTGCCGCTGCCGGGCTGAATCAGCCCGAGGCCGTCGCTCACGTCACCGGAGCGATCGACGCGCACTATCTTGAAACCGGCGAACTCTGTCGCGCCGGTGACGGGAACGAACGAACCCGTTTCCGCCACGAATGCATCGCCGGTAGCCTTGAAACCCGGGTCCGTAGCAAAATCGAACTTGTTGGCCGACGTGTGGTAGCCAAGCTCGGCAACGGCCGGCTCGGTGACGAGGGTGTTGCGAGGGGTTGGCAGGGTCCAGTCCGATGCCATAGGGATTGCGAAAGCCCCAGGCTTCCAGGCGGAGCGTGGAAGTCGGGCCGGGGTCATCGGGATCGAACGAATAGACGGTGCCGTTGCCGGCAATGATCCCCTCCTGGGGCGTTGCCGGGGTGGCCGCCGGAATCGTCACGCCAAGCGCGATCGGACCCGAGCCGAACGGCATAAAGGGAACCGTCAGCTGGTTCGCATCAGGGTCGAGCGGAAACGGCACGACCGTCTGATAGCTCCGTCCGTTCAGCACGATGTCTTTGGCGGCGAAGTCGTGAAACGTCGGCGACCGGCCGAGCCAGCCGGTGATCAGGAAGTTGTCGGCGCCGACGACGCTCGAGTTGGTGGCGGTCCCTTGGGAGAAGTAGGCGCGCCCATCCCCGTCGAACACGATCTCTTCCGTGTAGTGATCGCCGGACGACGGGAGGTTGGTGATGACCGTCGTGAACGTGCCGACCGGATCGTCAGGGTCGAACTTCGATATCGCGCCCACCGGCCAGCCGTTGGCGCCGATCTGGCGATGGGTCACCCACAGCCAGCCGGCGTGGTAGGTGACGTCCGTCAACGGTCCGAGAAACTGATCGCCCAGGCTCTCGCCGCTCAGGATGGTGGTGGCCTCGCCGTGGGCGATCTCCTTGATCTTGGGCACCGTGCCCGGGATGACGCCCGCTTCGGCCACCCACAGCCGCCTGTCCGATGCGGCGACCGCGGTAGGGAAGTCGAGACCAGTGGTCACCGGTACCAGGAAGTAGCCGGGGGGAACCCGGGCGTTGGAGATGGCGCCGAAACCGCCTGCGGTCCCGGCCGCGGCTGCTTCGCTGACGAGGATGGCGGCAAGGGCCAACAGGCAAAATCCCGGACGCGACGTTCGAGGACGGGATCGATCGCCCCGAACGCACGCGCTATTCATGCAACGTGGCTGGCGGAACGCCCCGGTGCTCAGGTGCCCGCACGCCGCGACCGGCCACGCGTAGGGCGGAACGATCCGTGCCCGTGTGTGGAAGCGGGACCCGGTGTGACGCTTCGCAGGCGCTGATTCTCGGCAGCCACTGATTTCCGGATTGTCAGCGCGCCGCACTGCAATTAGTATGAATAATTCATACCAAACGCCACAAGGTCCCCGCACATGTCCACCGCGGTAAAAAAGACTATCTCGCTGCCGCCGGACTTGGCTCGAGATGCTGAGGCCATGGCGAAGGCCGAAGGCAAGACGCTCAGCGCCATCATTCAAGAGGCTCTGCGTGAGGCACGCGCGCGGCGGCTGCAGGGCGAATTCGGTGAGCTTCAGAGATTCTGGAGCGAGCGAGCGAAAGAACTGGGCATCTTGACCGAAGAGGACCTCGAGCGACATCTGCGATCGTGAAGGTCGTCTTCGACACGAACATCCTCGTCTCCGGGTTCACCCTGCCCGGTGGCCGTGGCCACCAGGCGCTCCGGCGTATCATCCGAGGAGTCGACGCGCTGGGCATCTCGAAACCCATCATCGACGAGCTGCTGGGCGTGTTGGCGCGCAAGTTCGACCACGACCGCGAGCAGATCGCAAGGACGGCGGTGTTCCTCGTCGAGTTAGCGGAAGTCGTGGATCCCCCGGACCGACTCTCGGTCCTGGATGATGATCCGGACAACCGGATCCTCGAGTGCGCGATCGCAGCGGGAGCGGAGCGGGTCGTTACCGGAGATCGCGCCATGCTGGACCTAGGGCGGTACCAGGACGTCCAAATCATATCGCTCGCCGATTACTTGAAGTGACGGGGCTTTGGCAGCCGTTGAGTCGCCAGCGAGTACGATCGTGGGATCGAGATCCGCGGCTTTGAACGCCTGATCGATCCGATCACGCCCCGTAAACCCTTCCCGGTACGTGACCAACGGGTACTCCGAGAGCGTAGCGAGGGTCAACAGCTCGTCCTGGCCGGCCACTGTTAGCGCCGAAGTAAAAATGACCCCCCTCGCCGAAGTAAAGCTGACCCCCTGACGTGGGCAAGCTGGTGTCCCTTTGGACGGGGCGCCATGCACAGCTTGGAGATGGTGGTGGAGATACGCGTGCTGGCACGGCAGGGGAAGTCGATCAAGGAGATCGCGCGGGATACGGGGCTCTCAAGGAACACGGTCCGGAAGTACCTTCGGACAGAGGCGCCGCCGATCTACGGCCCACGGGCGCCGCGGCCAACGAAGCTGGAGCCGTACAAGGGGTATCTGATGGAGCGGGTCGAGGCGGCGAAGCCGGACTGGCGCCACGGTGCTGATCCGGGAGACCCAGGACCAAGGCTACCCCGGCGGCATCAGCCAGCTGAAGGCGTACCTCCGGGAGCTGAAGCCACAGCCGGCGGTCGAGCCGCTGGTGCGGTTCGAGACGGCACCGGGCGAGCAGATGCAGGTCCACTTCGTGGTGATCCGCCGCGGCCGGGATCGGCTGTCGGCCTTCGACGCCACCCTCGGCTACAGCCGCCTGACGTTCGTCTACTTCGTCACCGACGAGCGCATCGAGACGGTGCTGGCCTGCCTGCGCCGGACCTTCGAGGCCTTTGGCGGCGTGCCCAAGCACGTGCTCTTCGACAACATGAAGACCGTGGTCCTCGAGCGCGACGCCTACGGAGACGGCCACCGGAATCTACCAGTCGTTACCAGCCAAAATTGCATTCATAATCCTGGGGTCGTTGGTTCAAGTCCAACCGTAGCTACCAATCGCCGGTCTGGCAGATGGCCGCCACGCCCCGCTCGAGGTGTTATGGTTGAGCGCGGGACACGGTGGGAAGCCGCAATGACGATGAAGAACCTGCACCGCCTCAGGTGCGCGGGATTGCTCATGGCCATCACGACCGCTGCCTTGGCGGGCACCGCCAGCGCGGACGACGGCGGCACCTTCGATCCGCGCGAGACCTTCGCCCCGCTGATCCTCCCGCAACCGGTCAACGCCTACCGCTCGGCCGACGGCTCGCCGGGCCCGAGCTACTGGCAGAACCGCGCGGATTACCAGATCCATGCCACCCTCGATACCGCCGACAAGTCGCTGGCGGCGGAGGAGGTGATCGACTACGTCAACAACAGCCCCAACACGCTGCAGAGCCTGTGGGTGCAGCTCGATCAGAACATCTACCGCAAGGATGCCCGTTCGGTCTACCTGCAAGGGCGGCGCCGGACGGCGTTTACTCCCGGCTATGAGCTCGACCGGGTGGAAGTGGCACGGGCGCACGGCTGGGCCCAGGCGACCTACGTGGTCAGCGACACGCGCATGCAGATTCGCCTCACCGAGCCATTGGCGGCGGACGGCGGCAGACTGCGCGTCCGCATCCGCTACCACTACCAGCTCCCCGGCGAGTTCGGCGGCCGCACGGCATGGGCAGAGACCGAGCACGGCGTCATCTACGACGTGGCTCAATGGTATCCGCGCATGGCCGTGTACGACGACCTGAACGGCTGGGACACCTTGCCGTACCTCGGCTCCGAGTTCTATCTGGAATACGGTGACATCGACTACTACGTCACGGTGCCCGCGAACATGCTGGTCGCCGGATCGGGCGAGCTTCAGAACCCGGACGAGGTGCTGACGAAGACGCAGCGCCAGCGGCTGCGCCAGGCGCGCAGCAGTGACGAGACGGTGACCATCCGCGGCGCCGGCGAGGTGGACGACCCGACCACCCGCCCCCGGAGCGACGGTACCCTCACCTGGCACTATCGCATGGAGAACACTCGAGACGTCGCGTTCAGCGCCTCGCCGGCCTTCGTCTGGGACGCTGCCCGCATCCGGTTGCCCGGCGGCCGCAAGTCGCTCGCCATGTCGTTCTATCCGCCGGAGAGCGGCGGCTCGCAGGCATGGGGACGCTCCACCGAATACCTGAAGCACGCGGTGGAGCAGTTCTCGCGACGCTGGTCGGTGTACCCGTATCCGGCGGCGGTGAACGTCGGCGGCAAGGTCTCCGGCATGGAGTATCCGGGGCTGCTGTTCGACGGCATGGAGACCAGCGGCGAGAACCTGTTCTGGATCACCGCCCACGAGATCGGCCACACCTGGTTTCCCATGGTGGTGGGCACCAACGAGCGTCGCTGGGCGTGGATGGACGAGGGGCTCAACACCTTCATCGACGTCTACGAGTCGGACGACTTCGAGAACGGCGTCTACGGGCCGAAGCGGGATTCGGAGTACGCGCCGGGCGGCGGCAATCCGGTGGAGGAAATCCAGTCGCTGCTCGCCGATCGCGAGGCGCCCGTCATCATGAGCCGTGCCGACGCGATCGCGGAGAAATACCGCCATCCGGTCAGCTACTTCAAGACGGCGCTCGGTCTGGTATTGCTGCGCGAGCAGATCCTCGGGCCTGAGCGCTTCGACTGGGCATTCCGCCTGTTCATCCACGACTGGTCGTTTCGGCATCCATCGCCGTCGGACTTCTTCCGCACCATGAACAGCGCCGCCGGGGAAGACCTGTCCTGGTTCTGGCGCGGCTGGTTCATGAACCAATGGACCCTGGACGTCGCCGTCCAGGACGTCTCCTACGTGGACGGCGACGCCGCCAAGGGCGCCGACATCACCGTGGCCAACTTGGACCGTCTGGTCATGCCGGTGACCGTGCAGATGACCTATGCGGACGGTCGCACGGAGCGGGTCCGGCTGCCGGCGCAGAGCTGGTTGCAGAGCAAGACGGCAACGGTTCACACGAATGGCGGCGGCAAGCTGACGTCCGTGACCGTCGATCCCGACCAGGTGGTGCCCGATCGCGACCGCAGCAATGACCGACTGACGGTAGGGGGTGACCGCGGGCAGGTCGACCTGCCAAGGCCGGGCGGCGGGTAGACGGCGCCACGGCCTACGGCTACCGTAGCCTGGTCCGAGCCGCACCAGGAGCGAGCCATGAGTCAGGAAGCCGGTCCTCGTACCGAGCCCGTTCGTTACGTCGAAGGTCTGGCCCGTTACTACGGCGCCATGGGCCATCCGCCATACAAGTGGAGCATCTATCAGGACGCGCCGTGGCATGCGCTGCCGAAACCGGTCAGCCGCTGCCGCGTCACCATGCTGACGTCCGGCGGCATTTCCTTGTGCAGCGTGGCTGGCTTCGACCCCATGGCCCGCAACGACCACCGGCTGGACGAGATTCCGCATAGCGCCGGCGCGGGCGACTTTCAGATTCACGATGCCTATTACGATCACAGCGATGCCGACCGGGACATCAATTGCCAGTTCCCCATCGACCGCCTGCGGGAGCTGGAGGCGGCGGGCGAGATCGGCAGCCTGGCCGCACGCTTCTGGAGCGGCTTCATGGGCCGCATCTACGACCGCACCCGGGTACAGGAGGAGTCCGCACCCGCCTTTGCCGCGGAGCTCGCAAAGGACGAGGTGGATCTGCTGATCGCAGTCCCTGCCTGACCTCTCGATCACCAGACCGTGGGTCTGGTCTGCAGGGTCGTCGAAGCGGCAGGTATCAGCACCGTGTGTGTCTCCACCGGCCGCGACCTGACCGAGCAGGTGAGGCCGCCGCGCAGCGTGTTCGTGAATTTTCCCATGGGCAATGCGTTCGGCATGCCGTTCGACCGCGCCATGCAGGGGGCCGTGCTGCGGGCGGCACTGGAGGTTGCCCAGACTTCGTCCGAGCCGGGTGTGCTGGTCGATCTGCCGTATGTGTGGCCCGAGCCGTTCGAGTTCAGCCCCGGCGGGTCGAACATGTAGCGCCGGCGGGCTTTACTCAGGCGCAGTTTCGCCCTGGCGCGGATCCAGGTGCCTCTCCAGAAACTCGATCGAGAACCACAGCTCCTCCTGGGGCACCTCGGCGTGTAGTCCCGGATTCCCATGCAGACGCTTGTCGTTGGAGGCGATGGCGTCGAACAGGGCCAGGCATTGCTCGCGGTCGAACAGCTCGTCCTCGAGCTGTTGGATGAACAGCACCGGGCAGGTGATCCGCCGGGCGGCGCCCTCGATCGCCTGCACGGCGTCGATGGCGAGCTGCCAGTCGCTGATCATGTCCTCCACCGAACCCTTGCGGCGCCACTCGGGCCAGAAGGCCTCGCGCCCGCCATCGCCCTGCCGTCGCCGGCCATGAACCGGTCCGTCCAGCCATTGCATCGCGATTCTCCGTCAGCCGCCGGCTACCAGATCTCGACCCGCTGGTCGGGCGGAAGGTACATGCCGTCGCCTTTCGTCACGTCGAACGCCGCATAGAACGGGTCGAAGTTGCGCAGCGTGCCCAGCACGCGGAAGTGCGGCGGCGAGTGCGGGTCGGTGAGCACCCGCTGCCGTGCGAGATCGTCCCGCTGCTTGTAGCGCCAGACCTGGGCGAACCCCATGAAGAAGCGTTGATCGCCGGTGAGGCCGTCGATGACGGGTGCTGCGTGACCGTTCAGAGACGCGTGGTAAGCTCGGTAGGCCACCGCCAGCCCCGACAGGTCGGCGATGTTCTCGCCGAGCGTGAGTTGACCGTTCACGTGCAGGCCTTCGAGGGGGCTGAAGCCGTTGTACTGGGCCACCAGCCGGGCGGTGCGCTCTTTGAAGCGCGCCGCGTCCTCGTCGGTCCACCAGTCGCGCAGGTTCCCCTCGCCGTCGGACTTGCGGCCCTGATCGTCGAAGCCGTGGCTGATCTCATGGCCGATCACCCCGCCGATGGCGCCGTAATTGACCGCATCGTCGGCGTGCACGTTGAAGAACGGCGGCTGCAGGATGGCGGCGGGAAACACCACCTCATTCATGGGCGGGTTGTAGTAGGCGTTCACCGTCTGCGGCGTCATTTCCCACTCGCTGCGGTCGACCGGGTCGTGCAGCCGGGCCAGACGCCGCTGATAATCGAACCGGCTGGCGCGCTCGACGTTGCCGAGCAGGTCGTTCTCGTGGATGGTCAGGGCGGAGTAGTCGCGCCACTTCTCGGGGTAGCCGATCTTGGCGTTGAAGCGCGCGAGCTTGGCCTGGGCTTCCTTCCTGGTGGCATCGCTCATCCAGTCGAGCTGGTCGATGGCCTGCCGGTAGGCGACCTCGAGATTCCTCACCAGCTCGTCCATCCGCGCCTTGGCCTCCGGCTTGAAGTGGCGCTCGACGTAGAGCTTGCCGACGGCCTCGCCGATGGCCTGGTCGAGCAGGGCCACCGCGCGCCGCCAGCGCGGCCGCTGCGCCTCGGCGCCGGTCAGGGCCTTGCCATGGAAATCGAAGCTCGCCTGGTCGAAGTCGGCGGGCAGGTACGAAGCCGTCGCGTCCAGCAGCCGGGCGCGCAGGTAGTCGCGCCAGACCGGCAGCGGTGTGCTTTTCAGGAGGCCGGCCAGCGACGCCAGATAGTCGGGCTGGCGGACGATGAACGTGCCTGGGTCGTCGAGCCCGGCGGACTTCAGCATCCCGGCCCAGTCGACGTCGGGCGCTTCCCTGTCGATCTCGGCTACCGTCCGCGGGTTGTAGGTCAGCTCGCGCTCGCGGAGCCTGGTGCGCGGCCACTGGGCTTCGGCGAGGGCGTGCTCCAGGCCGTACACGGCGTCGACCCTCTGGGATAGCTGATCGGCCGGCACCGTGCCGGAGAGCTGGAACAGGCGCGAGAGATAGTCGTGATATTGCTTGCGGATCTGCACCAGTCGGGGCTCATCCTTCAGATAGTAATCGCGGTCCGGCATCCCCAGCCCGTTCTGGGTCAGATAGACGATGTAGCGGTCGGAGTGCTTGAGGTCCTGATCGACGAACAGGGCGACGGGCGTGGACACCAAGGAAGGCTGCATCCGACCGAGCCAATCCACCAGGGCCTGGCGGCTGTCGATGGCGTCTATGGCGGCGAGATCGTCCTTCAGCGGCGCGAGTCCCAGGCTTTCGATTCTGTCCTGGTCCATGAAGCTGCGGTACAGGGCCTGCACCTTGCGGGCGTCGGCGTCGAGGCTCGCGGGGCCGGCCTTCGCCAGCGAGTCGACGACGGCCCGCAGGTCGTCCTGCGCGCGGTCGGAGAGCTCCACGAACGAGCCCCAGCTCGACTTGTCCGCCGGAATGTCGGTGCTGGCGAGCCAGCCGCCGTTGACGTAGGCGAAGAAGTCGTCCTGGGGCCGCACGTCGGACGCAAACGCGCTGCGGTCGATGCCCGAGGCGGTTGCGGCGGTGGAGCGGTCGTCGTTCATGGCGTCGTCGTCCTGGCATCCCGTGACGCTGAGGATGACCGTGAGGCTCGCGGCCAGCACGAGCATCCGGGCAAGGTTTCCCATCAATCCCTCTGTGGTGTTGGTTGTCGGCTGGGCGCCGGCCGGGCCGAGCTGGCGCCGCCGAAGCCGGTCAGGCCACCAGGTCGAGGAGACTCCGGCGGTGCGGCGCCGGGAATCCCGGCGGGGGGCTGCTGCCCCATGGCGTCCAGAGTGCTTTGGACCCGTGCGCGCACCTCGGGTTTCGCAAAGATTTGCTGAATTGGCGTGATCGTCGCGATGTAGCTGAGGCCCAGGCGGAACAGATCCGCATCTGCGGCGATCGGTTAGGGTAATGTCGTGCCCGTCCCGGGCGAGCAGCATGCCCGTGCCAGGGCCGCGGCCGTCGCAACGTATCGCGCAGGAAGCCGGGAAATTTCGTACGATCCACCGCTTTGGCGAGTCACGGACGGGGGATCGAGCATGACCACAGACGATGGCAACGGCGTCCGCTTCAGCCACCCGAGATACACCATCCGCAGTAAGTTCTTTCGCCTGTTCGGCGGCGCCTATCACATCTACGACGATCAGGGCGGCCTGGCTCTGTACTCCGACATGAAGCGGTTCCGCCTGAAGGAAGACATCCGCTTCTATGCCGACGAAACCAGGACCACCGAGCTGCTGCGCATCTCTACCCAGAGCATCTTCGATTTCTCCGGCGCCTACGACGTCCACGACTCCGTGTCCGGCGAGCGGGTGGGCACCCTCAGACGCGCCGGGTTGTCCTCCACGTTCCTGCGCGACCGCTGGAGTGTGCACGACGCCGAAGGCGCCGAGATCGGTGAGATCGTGGAGGACTCGACCGTGAAGGCGCTGGCCCGCCGCTTCGTCGAGTTCGCGGCGTTCCTGCTGCCCCAGCACTACCACGCCCGCATCGGCGGGCGCGAGGCGGCCGTCTACCGGCAGCATTTCAACCCTGTGATCTTCAAGCTCGAGGTGGATCTCAGCGGCGACCCCGAGGGCCGATTCGACCGGCGGCTGGCGCTGTCGGCCGGGGTGTTGTTCAGCGCCATCGAAGGCCGCCAGCGGTAACCGGCGGAATCGAGAGGCGGAAGCGCGAAATGACATCGGCAACGGCTGGACCCGGCGACGTTCAGGCACTCATGGAGGCGAGGGTGGCTGGCCTGTACCGGTGCGACGGGCGCGGCCGGAGCCGCGCGGTCAATCAGTGGCACGGCGGCGAGCCGCCGCGTTTTCACCTGGCGAGAACCGCCGCCGGCTGCGTGTGCCGGGTTCGCCACGACGTGGCGGACGACGTGGCGGACGCGTTGCTGCAACTCGCCCGCGCTGAGCCGCCGCTCGACGATCCGCGGGTCCCGCCGGCGAATCAGGCCCGCTACCGGGATCTGCTCGCCGCGGGCGGCGCGGTTGCCGCAACGTCGTCGGGGCCCGTCTACTGGTTCGAGCGGGAGCCGCCGCTGCGGGGCACCACCCTGCCGGTCGGGCCGGAGAACGCCCATCTGCTGCGCCGCGGCCTGGAGGAGTGGATGCCGGACGCGCTCCGCCGCCAGCCGCTGGTGGTGTCCATGGAGGACGGTCGGGCGGTCTCGGTGTGTGCCAGCGTGCGGGTCACCGCGCACGCGCACGAGGCCGGCGTGGAGACGCTGCCCGCTTACCGGGGCCGCGGCCACGCGGCGGCTGCCAGCGCCGGTTGGGCGCGGGAGGTGGCGCGCGCGCAGCCCGCCGGGAGCGGCGACCGCGGGGTGATGCTTTTCTACAGCACGTCCTGGCACAACGTCTCGTCGCAACGGGTGGCTGCCCGGCTGACATTGACGGCGATCGGCGCGGATTTCAGCATCACCTGATGCCCTCGCCCGCCGGGGTATCCTCCCGCGCCCGCCACGGGTCCTTATCGGGGAGAACTTGAGAGAGATACGGCTGGTGAACGCCTCATGAAGCGATCCTCCGCGATTCTGGTGGAGCAGGCCCGGGCCGGAGACGTGGCCGCGTTCTCGGCACTGGTACGCGAATACCAGGACGTGGTCATGGGAACCGCCTACGGCTGGCTCGGCGACCTGGAGTCCGCCCGCGACGTCTCTCAGGAAGCTTTCCTGGATGCGTGGGTGCATCTGGTGGAGCTCCGGGAAGCGGAAGCGTTTCCCGGCTGGCTGCGGCGCATCGTCCACAAGCACTGCGATCGGCTGACGCGGCGGGCGCAGCCTGTGACAGTGCCGTTGGCCGAGAGCGTGGCGGCGCCGGAAAGCGCTGCGGACGTGGACGAGCGGCCGCTGCGCCTGTCGATCCAGGCGTTGCCGGTGAACGAGCGCCTGGTGGTGGCGCTCGGCTACTTCGCCGACCTGTCCGGGCCCGAGCTGGCCGAGTTTCTCGAGCTGCCGCTATCAACGGTCAAGAAACGCCTGCGCAGCGCCCGGGCGCGGCTCAGGGACGAGGGAGATCGTCTGATGGAGAAGACCGTCGAACGCATTCGGCCGTCCGTCACCGGCGAATTCGCCGAGGCGGTGACCTTCTTTCTCGCCATCCGTGCCGGCGACCGGGCCCGCGTGCGCGACATGCTCGCCCGCTCGCCGGCGCTCGTCGACGCGGTGCAGGAATGGGAGCCGGGGCTGGTCACCGACGGCGTGCTGCCGTTCGCCAGCCGCGCCACGGCGCTGATCACGGCCATCGAGCGGGATGATCGGCTGCTGCTGGAGCTGCTGCTCGACGCGGGTGCCGCCGTCGATGGCCGGTGCGGGTGCCTCACCGGCGAGTCACCGGTGTGGGCCGCCACGGTGCTCGACCGGGTCCGCCACCTCGAGATCCTGCTCGAGCACGGGGCGGATGCCGGTCAGCGATCCGCCACCGGCAACGTGCCGCTGCACGTGGCGGCGATGCGGGGACAGACTGCGGCGGTCCGGCTGCTGCTGGCTCACGGCGCCGATCCGCGGGCACGGGACGCCCATGACCGGACCCCCGCCGAGTGGGCCCGCATCAATGGCCACCGGGCCGTCGCCGCGCTGCTGAAGGACGTTGGCGCTGCGGCGGTCACCGATGAGGCCGCGGCCGTCAAACCGCGGCTCGGCGATGCTGCGGCGCCCCGGGTGTGGTTCACCGGCATCAAAGCCCTCGACCTGTTCTGTCCGATTCCTCTCGGCGGGATCGTCAGGGTGCCGTTCATGGCGGGGGTGGGCATGGTGGTGCTGTTCGGCGAGCTGTGCCGGCGGATGACCATGTCGCCACGGGGGCGGGCGTTGTGGTCCGGGTTTTCGCAGCGCCCGTTCGACTTCAAGGACTGGCAGACCGAGATGTCGGAGCTGGGGCTCGCGCACGTGGCGGAGCAGAGCCTGGCCGATGTCCATGCGGGCACCGACCGCCGGCGCGGAGCGTTCCACGGGGGTCTGGACCGGGCGCGCGCCATGGCCGCGGATGGGCTCGACGTGCTGCTGGTGCTCACCAGCGATCCCGAGTTCGAGAGCGACATCGAGGCCGCGCTGCCCCGGCTGGCTGACGTGCCCGGCCCCGGCTCGGTCACGACCCTGATCGCCACACCGTTTCCGCAGAGCGACGAGGCGACCTGGTCGGCGTTGCAAGCGCCTTTCTCCGCTCAGATCAAGCTGGATCGGCAGCGTGCGCGGCGGCGCTTGTTCCCGGCCCTCGATCCGCGTGCCTGCCTGTCCGTCGCGCTCTGCGAAGACGTTGTGGGCGCTGAGCACCTGGCGGTCGCCGAACGGGCGAAACGCGTGCTGCTCGAGCACGCGGCCCGGGATCCGGAGCTCGGAGCGTTCGAGGCCGGCGTCAGCGATCCCCATCTCGCGGGGGTGCCGCCGCGGGTTTCCCGGCCCGGCGGCGGGAGCGAGGCCGCCGCCGTGGCGCTGATCCGCTATCTGGTCCAGCCGTTCTTCGTCGCCGAGCCCTTCACCGGCCTTCCCGGCGAGTGGGTGAACCGGGACGACCTGCTGGAGGCCGTGCGCCCGCTCCTGAACTGATCGTCAACCCCTGGGGATGCGGTCAGCTATGCCCCAGCACCGGGTGCGGCTCGTAGAGCGCTTCCAGGGACTTCACGTCGTCCTCGGAGAGCTCGACGTCCACCGCGGCGACCAAGTCATCCAGGTGATGGCGCTTGGACGCACCGATGATGGGCGCCACGACGCCGGGCTTGCCGAGCAACCAGGCCAGCGCCGTCTGTGCCGGTTTCACGCCGAGCCGGGCCGCCACCTGAGCGTTGCGGTCGACGATGTCGAGATCGGACTCTTGCCGGTAGAGCATCTGCGCGAACTCGTCGGACTCGGAGCGCACCGTCTCGCGGATAGTGTCCCGGGTGCGCGCCAGATAGCCCCGGGCCAGCGGGCTCCACGGGATCAGTCCCACCTTCTGATCCACGCACAGCGGAATCATTTCCCGTTCCTCTTCCCGGTAGATCAGGTTGTAGTGATTCTGCATGGTGACGAACCGCACCCCGCCGATGGCGTCGGCGGTGAACAGATACTTGGCCATCTGCCAGGCGAACATGCTGGAGGCGCCGAGGTAGCGCACCTTGCCGGCGGCCACCAGATCGGACAGCGCTTCGATGGTCTCTTCCATGGGCGTGCGGTAGTCGAAGCGGTGGATCTGGTAGAGGTCGATGTAATCCGTGCCGAGCCGCTCCAGGGACGCATCGCACGCCGCCATCACGTGCTTGCGCGAGAGCCCCCAGCGATTACGCTGCCGGCCGTGGGTGCCGTTGAAGCACTTGGTGGCGATCACCACGTCCTCCCGATCCACGCCGAGCTCGGCGAGGGCGCGTCCGAGCACCTCTTCCGACGCGCCGTTGGAATAGACGTCGGCGGTGTCGAAGAAGTTGATGCCTGCCTCCAGGGCCGCCTCGACGAACGGCCGGGCCTCGTCGTAGTCGAGCACCCAATCCCGCCAGGCTTTCGAGCCGTACGTCATCATGCCGAGGCACAGGCGGGAAACCCGCACGCCGGTGTTGCCGAGGTTCGCGTATTTCATGAGCCCCCCTTTCGGTGAGTGAGATTGGTCGCCCTCTGGGAGCGACCTCATTGGAAGCCCCTATGGGAGCGACCTCATTAGAAGCCCCTATGGGAGCGACCTCATTAGAAGCCCCTGTGGGAGCGACCTCCCGGTCGCGATTCCGGATACGTTTCTCCACCCGGCCGTTGAGACTAACATGAGCAAAACCGGTCGGGGACAACGTGGAAGCCACCCACACATTCATGGATCGTGCCGCCGAGCTGCTCGGCGCGCCGCTGATCAACACCGGAGAAATCCCCCTCACCCTCGGTCAGGTACTGCTGGCGATCTTCGCGGTGGTGGCGGGATTCGTGGCCGCGCGGATGCTTGACCGGGTGCTGGTGGGCCGGCTCAGACACATGCCCATGGGCCCGGACGTGCTGCAACTGGTGCGGCGGCTGCTCTTCTACACACTGATGGCCCTGGTGGTGCTGGCCGCCCTCGCCATCCTCGGCATTCCGCTCACCGCCTTCGCCTTCGTCTCCGGCGCCATCGCCATCGGCGTCGGTTTCGGCGCTCAGAACATCATCAACAACTTCATCAGCGGCTGGATTCTCATGGGCGAGCGGCCGATTCGCATTGGCGATTTCGTCGAGATCGGCGACGCTCGCGGCCGGGTGGAGGCGATCAACAACCGTTCCACGCGCATTCGCCGCACCGATGGCGTGCATATGCTGGTGCCGAACTCCACCCTGCTGGAAAGCACGGTGATCAACTGGACCCTGGTGGACGATCGGATCCGCACCAGCGTCCGGGTGGGCGTCGCCTACGGCTCGCCGGTGAAACAGGTGCACGCTCAGATGAACGACGTGTGCCGGGCGCACCAGGCCATCCTGAACGATCCGGCACCCACGGTGGTGTTCGAGGACTTCGGCGACAACGCGCTGGTGTTCGACGTCTACTTCTGGGTGCGGGCGACGTCTGAGCTGGGCGTGCGCACCGTGCGCAGCGATGTCCGGTTCGGCCTGGAAGAGGCTTTTCGGGAGCATGGCATCGTGGTGGCGTTTCCGCAGCGCGACCTGCACCTGGACGGCACCCTGGTGCTGGACCGGGCCGGCCGTCCGGAACGCCGTCCGGAGCCTACGTGACGGCCGCCCGTCCGGGCAGGCAGATGCTGGGCTGGCGGGAGTGGGTGGAACTCCCGGATCTCGGCATCGATCGCATCAAGGCCAAGGTGGACACGGGAGCGCGCACGTCCGCCCTGCACGCGTTCAAGGTGGAGCCCTTCGCGGACGGCGCGCGGGTGCGCTTCTGGGTGCACACGCTGCAGCACCGCGAGGCGCCGGAAGTCTGCTGCGAGTCGCCGGTGATCGACCGGCGGGTGGTGCGGGATTCCGGCGGGCACGACGAGCTGCGACTGGTCATCCGTACCCGTGTGCGGCTGGCCGGCGCGTGCTGGCCCATTGAGGTTACACTGACCGACCGCGACAGTATGGGGTTCCGCATGCTGCTGGGACGCACGGCGATCCGGCGACGCTATCTGGTGGATCCGGGAAAGTCGTATCTGGCCGGTCGACGAGGAGAGTCATGAAGATCGCCATCCTGTCGCGCAATCCGCGGCTGTATTCCACGCGGCGGCTGGTGGAAGCCGTCCGGGAGCGTGGGCATACCGCCGTCGTGGTGGACACGTTGCGCTGCTACATGAACATGGCCATGGCTCGCCCCTCCATTCACTACAAAGGGGAAGTGCTCGGCGACGTCGACGCGGTGATCCCGCGCATCGGCGCCTCCATCACGTTCTATGGCTGCGCTGTGGTGCGCCAGTTCGAGATGATGGGCGTGTACTCGGTGAACGAATCCGTCGCCATCTCCCGTTCCCGGGACAAGCTGCGTTCCATGCAGCTGCTGGCCCGCCGTGACATCGGCATGCCGGTCACCGGCTTCGCCCATTCCCCCGACGACATCCCGGATCTCATCGACATGGTGGGCGGTGCGCCTCTGGTGGTTAAGGTGCTCGAGGGCACCCAGGGCGTGGGCGTAGTTCTGGCGGAGACGCGTCAGGCGGCGGAGAGCGTCATCGAGGCTTTTCTCGGCATCGACGTGGAAATCATGGTCCAGGAGTTCATCGCCGAGAGCAAAGGCACCGACGTGCGGTGCTTCATCGTCGGTGACAAGGTGGTGGCCGCCATGCAGCGCAAGGGCAAGCCCGGTGACTTCCGCTCGAACCTACATCGCGGCGGCACGGCGAGCCTCGCGAAGATCACGCCGACCGAGCGCCGCACCGCTGTGCGGGCCGCGCGAGCGATGGGGCTGAACGTGGCGGGCGTGGACCTCATCCGCTCCAACCATGGCGCGCTGGTGCTGGAGGTCAACAGCTCCCCGGGTCTCGAGGGGATCGAGCAGGCATCCGGCAAGGACGTGGCCGGCGCCATCGTCCAGTTCGTCGAAGAGAACGCCAAGCCGGGGCGCACCCGCACCCGGGGCAAAGGGTAAGGTCATGGCGGCAAGCAAAGCGGAGCCGAGGAATCGCGGCCTCGAGATCGCCGGCGTGAAGGTCGCCGCGGGTCAGCGAAACGCGTTCGACATTCCTGGCGCTCAGCTCTACACCCACACGCCACTCGACATGCCCGTGGAGGTGATCTGTGGCCGGGTCGACGGGCCGGTGCTGCTGGTCTGCGCTGCCATCCACGGCGATGAGCTGAACGGGGTCGAGATCATCCGCCGCCTCCGCGCCCTGAAGGTGCTGCGGCGCCTGCGCGGTACCCTGGTGCTGGTGCCGGTGGTGAACCTGTTCGGGTTCATCCACCGCTCCCGTTACCTGCCGGACCGGCGCGACCTGAACCGCTGTTTTCCCGGCCATGCTGAAGGGTCCCTCGGCTCCCGGGTCGCTCACTCGTTCTTCTCGGAGGTGGCATCGAAGTGTACCCACATCATCGACCTGCACACCGGCGCCCTGCACCGTGACAACCTGCCGCAGCTTCGGGCAACCCTGGATCAGCCGGAGGTGGAAGCCATGGCTCATAGCTTCGAGCTGCCGGTGATCGTCAACTCCGGGCTGATCGAAGGGAGCCTGCGCGCGGCTGCCCACAACGCCGGCATTCCCGTGATCACCTACGAAGCGGGTGAGGCGCTGCGTCTCGACGAGCGCGCCATCGTTGCCGGCATTCGCGGCGTCACCAACGTGATGCGTGGGATCGGCATGCTGCCCGCGCGGCGCCGCCCGTGGCTGGCCGAACCCTACGTGGCCAGCTCGACCACCTGGTACCGCGCCACCACCGACGGCGTTTTCCGCCCGCTCGCCAAACTCGGGACTCGAGTGCGGCCGGGCGATACCCTGGGGGTAATCGCCGCGCCGTTCGGCGGCATGGAGAGTTACCTCAAGGCCAAGTACGAAGGCATCATCATCGGCATCAACAATCTGCCGCTGGTGAACGAAGGCGAAGCGCTCTTTCACACCGCGCGCTTCGCCGCGTTCGATGCGGTGGAAGAGCAGCTCTCGGCGCAGCAGGAAGCGCTCGTGCAGGACCAGCTCTACGAGGTCGAGCATACCGTCGACTTGTGACACGTTGCAGGTTGCCGAGCCTCTCAACCGTCGATTCGCGAGTGCGGCTCAGTACTCCCGTCCGACCTCACCGGCGGCTTGCAGCGCGGACGTGAGGCGCCGGCGCAAAGCGCCGATGTCGTCGCGCCGCACCGCCCGGTACCGCGCCACTTCCTCCGCTGTGTAAGGAACGAAGCCGCCGGCTACCGAGTCGCCGCCGAACTCCGACAGGATCCAGTTCAGCACCGCCGCCAGCTCGGCGTCGTTCAGCAGGGACTGGGACGCGCCCGGCACCTGAACCAGATAGCCGCGGCCTTCCGGCACGGTGAGATAGTAGCCGACCCGACCGGCGAGCCTCGGGATGCCCGGCGGCGTCCCCGCGCCGTCGGCGCGGTGGCAGCCCATGCAATTGAGGGTGTAGTCGAGGCGCGGCGTGGCCGCGCTGGCCGGAGTTGCCGCGGCAGCGACCAGGGCGAGGAGCGCGGCGGCTGGCAGCGGCGTCACTTCTCGAGGGCGAGCCCGAGGACCACGGCGGTCGAGCAGTGGTAGACGTTGGTGCTGGTACCGATGCACCAGTTAATGTCGTTGCTCTTGGACGGCTGGTAGATGGGCCGGTCGCCTTCGTTGCGGTTGCAGTTGCAGCGCCCGCACGCGCTCTTACCGCAGCAGTCGTTGTACGAGATGACGTAGTCGCGGCTGTCGGCGTCGTTTCTGCAGGTGCCGATCCAGGTGACCGGCGAAGGCTCGGTGCCGGGCGGGCAGGAGTGCTCGGAGCCGCCGCAACAGCTACAGAGGAAGCCGTCGATGGCGCAGTAGCGCCAGTACTCGCAGCTTCTGGCGTCCCCTTGCTCCACCGGTTTGGGGGCCCTGGCGCCACCGCTCTCGGCAGCCCGGGCGACGGGTAGGAGCGGTGCGGCCGCGGCGGTGCCGGCTACGGTGATGCCGAGCCGGGCGAGAAAGTGGCGCCGCGAGGTCGTCCGGGCCACCGTCCGCGTCATCCGCGCGGTATAGCGATCGAACCAGGTCATGCGCGTCTCTCCTCATTCGCCTGCCGCGCCACGTACTCGTTGATGCTGGCCACCTTCAGCCGCCGCGCCTCCAGCAGGCTCTCCAGGTGTTCGCGGGTGTTCACCAGCCCTTTTGCGGCAAGCACGCCGTGCTCGTCCACCAGCGCCGCGTAGGGAAGGCTCGACACCTGCAGGGCGACGCCCAGGTCGCGGGACAGAACATAGGGAAAGCCGGCCAGCGCGTTGGCGGCTCGGTAGGCGCGGTGCTCGTGCAATTCGCCGCCGTCGCTCGCCAGCAGCACGTCGAGCCATGCCCGTTCTTCCCGCGCCAGCCGTATCACCACCGGCAGGAGTGATTTGCAGACGGGGCAGGTGGGCGATAGAAAGAAGATCAGCACCCCGCGGCCATCCCGCGCGAAGCTGCCGAGATCGATCATCCCGTCGTCGAGATCGGTCAGCTCGAGAGGCGGGACCGCCTCCCCCGGTCTGAGCCCGCCGGACAGGGTCAATGCACCGGCCGGGGCGACCCGCTCGTGGAGCACGCCGATCTGCCGCGCCAGCGCCAGCACCACCACGGCCAGCACCAGCACCACAGCCCACAGCAGCAGATTGGAGACGAGCAGCGCGGATGCCATCACACCCACTCCTCGGGCGCGGGCACCCAGGCAGCGAGAAGCGCATCGGCGGCCGCATATAGCAGGCTCGAGACCGCGACGGCGGCGACCACCGTTGTCCAGTCGAGCCACCCAAGGCTGCGCTCGGCTTCCGGTGCCAGCAGCACCAGCGCAACAGCGGCAAGCAACAGATTGCGGGCGACCAGACCCCACGACAACGGCTGGCGGCGCCCGCCACAGCCGCAATCGGCGAGGCGACGGTCGCGGAGCAGGTTCGCGGCCATGGCGCCTGCGTAGGCCGTGAGCAGCGCTGCGGCCCCCGCCCCGGCGGCCGGGGCCCGCAATACCAGGGCGGCAGCGAGCATGCACTCCACGACCAGCAACAGCGCCGCCGCCGAAGTAGTCAGCGGGGCGGCGACCAGCCTGTAGCTCGCCAGCACGTCGCGAAAGCCGTTCCAGTCGCTGAGCTTGTGAATCGCCGCGGACACCAGCAGCAGCGCCAGGCTCCAGGACAGGGTGAGGCCGATGACAGGGTCGACCTTCATCGCGGAATCGCCGTCGCCGGCAGCGTCTGCAGAATGATCGGGCTGAACGGCGGCCCTTCGATGGTTCTGAGCGGCCGCCCCGAGCCGGCCTCGTAGACCATGACCGCCGGCACGTCGGCGCTGCTGGTGATCAGCAACGGGGCGTCGTCCTGGGTCACCGCGATGGACGTCGCGACGGCGGCCAGCTCGAACACCTGACGCCGCTGCTGCGCCGCCACGTCGTATACCCAGACCTGATTGCCGGCGCTCTTGTGGGTGTCCCGGCCGCCCTGATGCACCAGCACGTACAGCAGGCCATTCGCATGGTGCAGCGCCACCAGCTGCAGACCGCCGATACGCCAGCCCTGGCGGCGCTGGGCGTCGTCGAACAGCGACCAGCGTTGCGCCGGTGCGGGCGCAGCACCGCCGAAGTCCACCGGATGTACCCAGCCGTCGAATGAGAAGAAAAGCCATCGGTCGCCGATCCGCACCGCCTTCTCGGTCACCGGGTCCGAGTCCGCATCGAAGAACACGGGGGAGCGTTTGCGGCCAGCCAGGGTGCCGTTTTCGGCGAGATCGAGCTCCTGCACCGTGCCGTCGCCGCAGAGCAGCGCCACGGCGCGATCTCCGGTGGGATAGACCATGGTGCACCCGGGCGTGTCGATCTCGCCGGCGAAGCGTCCCGCCTGCACGTCGACGACGCTGACGGACATGGCGGGCGTGAGGTTCGTGACGTAAACCAGCCGGCCATCGTCACTGATGCCGCTGTAGCGCCGATGGGGCATGCCGGTGGCGCGTTTGGGTGGAATGATCACTTCTCCCGCGGCCGAGAAATCGTGAGTGTCATAGACGCTGACCACGTCGGTGCGCTCGCCGCGGGTAAGGCGCGTGTAGTAGGTCTCCGGCGAGTAGATGCGGCTCATGTCCGGCGCCATCTCCACCGCGTTGCGCCAGCCGCCGGCGGAGATCATGGCCAGCATGCTGCCGGTGTCGCCGTCGAACAGATAGACCTTGCTGTCCATGTAGCCGAGGAAATTGGCGTCGTTGATCACCAGCCAGTGCGCGGACGGTGCGCCCAGAGGTTCGACGCTCAGTTGCTCCGGCTCGATCGGGTCTGCGCCGCACCACGGCGCGAAGCACGCCATCGCGGCGACCAGCGCCGCGCCCAGCCGTCGCGCGGTTCGCCGAGCGTAGCTCCGTGTGTCGACAGCCATTGGCCATGCCCCCCGTTGGCGTTGCCTGTTATATCAGGTCGCCGGGCTCGGTCATAGGTTCAGTCAAACAACCAGCCCGTTATCGACGGGATGCCGGCCGCTGGGGCTGGCCGGGGCCATTTACCGCACGACGGTTGAAAATGTGGCCCGCGCCCCGTATATACACATCACAACGTCGTTTGATAGGTGATCCCCATGGCTCTGCGCCAGCCGACCCCTCTCACCCGCCCGCGGGGCGCGTCTCCTGCGTCGCCGGTCCGCACGAGCGACATTCAGGTCAACAAGGTTCTGCGCAACACGTACATGCTGCTGGGCATGACCCTGGCGTGGAGCGCCGCCGTGGCCGGCGCGGCGATGGCCATGCACGCGCCGTATCCCGGCCCCATTCTGGTGCTGGTCGGCTTCTTCGGGCTGCTGTTCGCGGTGAACAGGACCGCCAACAGCTCCTGGGGGCTGTTCTGGGTATTCGCCTTCACCGGCTTCCTTGGGTACACCCTGGGCCCCATCCTCAACGTCTACCTGAGCCTCGCCAACGGCCCGGAGCTGGTGGTATCCGCCCTGGCCACCACGGCGGCGGCGTTCGTGGGACTTTCGGCCTACGCGGTGGTCACCCGCAAGGACTTCAGCTTCCTCCAGGGCTTTCTGGTGGTGGGCTTTTTCGTGCTCATGGGCGCCGTGCTGCTGTCGCTGTTCTTCGATCTCGGCGCCTTCCACATGGCCATCTCCGCCGGCTTCGTGTTGTTCGCGAGCGCAGCCATCCTCTATCAGACCAGCGCCATCGTCCATGGCGGCGAGACCAACTATCTGATCGCCACGGTGGTTCTGTACACTCAGATCTACAACCTGTTCCTGTCGCTGCTGCAGATCTTCGGCGGCTTCGGCGACGACTGACGGCGGCCGGCTGGGGAGTGCCTGTGGGAGCGACCTTGTGGGAGCGACCTCCTGGTCGCAATTCCCCATTCCCTCAGCCAATCGCCCGGCCAATCACCCAGTCAGCGCCTCATACACCTTGCTGAGCTGCTCCGGCAGGTCCTCGATGTCTTCGATCACCAGATAGCGCGACTCCGGGCACATGCGCTTCAGGTAGTCGTGCCCGGCGCGGTCGACGGTGACGCAGAACGTCTCTATCCCTTTATCGTGGGCTTCCTGCAGCGCGCGGGCGGTGTCCTGAACGCCGTACTCGTGCTCGCCCCGGTCCGGGCCGTAATCGCAGTCCTGGGGAAAGCCGTCGCTGATGATCAGCAGCACCTTGAGGGTGTTGCCGGAGTCCAGGAGCTTGCGGGTGGAGTGGCGGATGGCCGGCCCCATACGGGTGCTGCGCTTGGGCTTCATTCCGGCGATGGCGGCCAGGGTGTTGCGGCTGAAGCGCTCGCCGGGCTCCTTGGCGACGAACAGCTCGACGCAGTCGCGCCCGTAGCCCGAGAAACCGTACATCCCGTAGCTGTCGCCGAGCTGGTCCAGCGCCGCCGACATCACCAGCATGGCCTCGCGCTGCACGTCGATGATGCGACGTGGCTCCTCGTTGGTTGGGCTCTCTGTGGGAGCGCCCTCCCGGGCGCGATCGGGTCCTGTGGGAGCGCCCTCCCGGGCGCGATCTGCAGATCGCTCCCACCCCGGAGACCTTCCCCACATGAACGGATCGTCGTCGCTCTCCGGCGGAGCCGGTGGTGGCGGCTCGACGGGATCGTCGGTGGACGCCGACAGGTCCACCAGGAACACCGCGCAGACGTCGCGGTGCACGCGGTCGCGGCGGCTGTACACGCGCTCGTCCGGGCTCGAGCCCGCGCGGATGTCCTGGCGCGCCTGGATCACCGCGTTGAAGTCGAGCTCGTCGCCGTCGGCCAGGTGATACACCCGCTGGTATCCAAGCGGCTTGATCTGCTCCAGGCGCTTCTGCACCTCGGGACGGTGAGCGCGGATGATGGCCCCGAGGCTGTGCAGATCCGCGTCCAGGTCGGGGGTCAGACGCTCCTCGAACAACCGGCACCAGCGGGGCAGGTAGCGGCGGTTCAGGTAGTCCCACTCGTCGTAGCGGAAACTGCGGGCGTCGGGCTGGGTCGCGCCCATCGCATCGCGGATGGCGGAGCGCTCCATGTCGATGCGCCGCGACAGGGTGTCCCGCTCGCTCTGGATCTGGCGGATGTCGATGTCCTCGGGGCGAAGCTCGGCGTTGCCGAGGTTCTCGCCTTCTGCCGCTTCCACCTGGTCGCCCTGCAGCGACTCCACCGACAGCATCTCGTCCATGGCGGCCAACTCGTCGCGCCAGTCGTCGAGGCGGGCTTCCCGCTGCATCCAGTTGGCCGGGTCGCCTTCTTCCTCCGCCAGTGGCGCGAGCCCGGTGGCCTCGACGGTGGCTGCCAGCAAGCTCAGCAGGTCGTGCAGCCGGGCCGCCGCCTCGGCGCTCTGATACACGTCGCCCGGCCGCCGGGCGATGCCGGCGAGCACCTCGAGAGCGCTGCCGAGGATGCCGGTGAGATCCATGGCGGTGAGCAGGTCGGGTTCGGCGCCGCGCGCGGCGCAGACCAGGGCGCCGAGGGCCGTGCCGAGGCTTGTTACCAGCTCCGGCGGCTGACGCCCGAGCAGATACCGGTGCCAACGGGACAGATGGCGGCCGATGCCGGGGTAATCCAGAACCATCAGCGCATCCACCCGTACTTCCTCGCAGATGGCGAACAGCCGGCTCACCAGCGCGGGGTGGCGGAACTGATGGTAAAAGCGTTCGAAGTCGCTGGCCCGGCTGCCGAGGGACGGCACCTCGCGGTTGCCGAGCCCGGACAGTCGCTCGGTGGCCGCGTCCATACGGAAGGCGTAACTGCCGTATTCCCGGTGACAGAGTTGCTGCAGGACGAGCACCCGATAGGCGCTGACATCGGGCGCGTCGAGCTGCTCGGGCAGGTAGACGGCGTCGGCGGTCAGGGTGCTGCCGTCGTCCGCCGGCACGGCGCGGCGCCCGGTGAACTCGCGCACCGCCTTGACGTGGAAATAGCGGCCCGAGATGCCCTCGGCGAACAGCGCCAGACGTTCTTCCAGAGGGCCCAGCTCGATCATCGCGCCATCACCGGCTCGTCAGCGCCGCCGGGGCCGTTCACGGCAGTACCGTGTCCACCACGTCGGCGATGGCGTGCTGCACGGTGGGATCGTCGGAGACGGCCTGCACCACCGCGATCTCGGCGGCACGGCGCGGCGCGATGCCGCGGCAGACGAGCTCGCCGGTGTAGACCAGAAGCCGGGTGCTCACCCCTTCCTCGAAGCCGTGCTCGCGGAGGTTGCGCACTTTCTCACCGATTACCGCCAGACGCTCGGCCATGTCCGCCTCGACGCCGGCCTCGTGGGCGATGATGGCGGCTTCCCGCTCGCGGTCGGGATAGTCGAAGGCGAGGCTCACGAAGCGCTGCCGGGTGCTCGGCTTCAGATCCTTCAGCACGCTCTGGTAACCCGGGTTGTAGGAGATCACGAGCAGGAAATCCGGATGGGCGGTCAGCAGCTCGGCGGTCTTCTCGATGGGCAGCATGCGCCGGTGGTCGGTGAGGGAGTGGATGAGCACCGTGGTGTCCTTGCGCGCCTCGACGATCTCGTCCAGATAGCAGATGGCGCCCTCGCGCACGGCGCGAGTCAGCGGGCCGTCGCTCCACACGGTAGAGTCGCCCTGCAGCAGGAAGCGGCCGACCATGTCGGTAGCGGTCAGGTCCTCGTGGCAGGCGATGGTGACGAGCGGCACCGCGACGTTCTTGCGCTGACCCCCCCGGTAGATGCGCCAGGCCATGTGCTCCACGAAGCGGGTCTTCCCGCAGCCGGTCGGGCCCTTCAGCAGCACGGGCAGCCGCGCCTGGTAGGCGGCCTGAAAAATCTCGACCTCGTCGGCCAGCGGAAGGTAGTAGGGCTCGCTCTCCAGATGAGCCAGGTTGGGCGCTTCGTTCATGAGCTCGACTTCTTGGATGACTATGAGGTGGGATGACTAACTATGGGGGCGTGAAAATCTCATGGCCCTGGCGGTAATTGCTGAATCCCACGGCCGGGTTCCGGTTCACCAGCGGGCGCTGAAACATGGGATGAGCCATGGAACGCACCTCGTGTTCCAGCTCCGCCAGAGTCTCGCCGGAGCTCGGATCGGCAATCGCCTGGAACCGGTATTGATGCTGGTCCGACTCCTCGCAGACCAGGCCTCGTGCCGCGAGCCACTGGTACGGGCCGGAGAAGTTGGCCAGGTAAACGGCGACGTGGTGGCCATCGTAGGCGGCGAGCGGGTCAGCGGTTTCCGTGAAAGCGACGGTCTGGTTGTAGCCCACCCGCACCTGCACCGAGCCGTCGCCGGCGTTCACCGGACAACCCATTACCTCGGCATAGAAACGGCCGATGCCGGCGCTGTGACCCGGCGCCACCAGGACCTCCAGGTGCGGGATGCCGAGGGCCGTGTACGGGAAGCGGCCGGCCGGGTAGGCGCGGATGTCGTTGCCCCAGGGGCAGGTGACCCGGACCAGCTCGCCGGCGGCGTCGCTGTCGCGCAGGTGGGCGAAACGGGTGCCCGCCAGAGGCGTGCGCAGGCGCTCGAGCCGGCGCTCCAGATCGTCCAGGTTCGGCACCACCACGCTGATGCTGCCGCGAAACACCTGCGGCTCCCCCAGCGGCAGGTGAAACTGCTGAGCGCCCGCATTGATCCACATGTTGCGGGTACCGAAGTCCACGTAGGGGTCGCGGGTAAAGCCGAGGCCGGTGACGTAGAAGAGGGCCGCGAGCCCCTGATCCGGCACGGTGAGGTTCACGTGCTCCAGAGAAAGCACGTTGCCCACGTCCTCAGCGCTACGGTCGAAGCTCGCCATGCACCGACTTTACCCATTCCGCCGGCGCAGTCCAACGGGGAGCTGTCATGGAGCTGTACCGGCGTCGGGGGTGCTATCGTTGGCGTCGCCGCCAGGTGCCCGGCATAGAGAGGCGAAAATGGCCGAAGACGACACCGAAACCCTGCTCGACGCCACCACGGCGCTGGTCCCGCCGCTGCTGGCGGCGTTGGAGGCGCTCGGCCACGCCGGGCGGCGGCTGCATCCGCCCGACCTGCCGGAGGTGGTGGCCGCCATGGAAGGATTCGCCGAGCCGCTGACGGCGGGCCTCGCCCGCTTCGAGTCGGCGAGCTGGCCGGAGCGCCTGGCGCTGTTCGAGCGCTGCAGCCGCGCAGCGGCCGGGCAGGCGCTGGACGCTCTGGCGATGCTCGACCGTTGTCTCGAGGGGAGCCATCCTGCGATGGCCGCCTACCGGGCCATGGGCGCGGCCACCCGGGCGGTGGAAGCCTTTTACCCGGTGGCCTTCATGCTGCCGCCGGTGAACCGCTTCTATCTGTGCGAGGCCGAGCGCGGCAACCGGGCGCTGCAGGACCGGCTCATGAACGCCGATCCGGCGCGCACCGACGCCGGCATACGCCACGCCGGCAACGCCGCGGGGGAACGCGGCGGATTCTCCCTTTACCTGCCCGAGTACCATGACCCCGCGGTGCCGGCACCGCTGGTGGTGGCCCTGCACGGCGGCAGCGGCCATGGCCGCAGCTTTCTGTGGACGTGGCTGAAGGAGGCGCGCAGCCGCGACGTGATCCTGGCCGCACCCACCGCGCGTCAGGACACGTGGTCGCTGATGGGTCCGGACGTGGACAGCGAAAACCTGCTCGCCATCGTCGACTACGTGAAGTCCCGTTGGGCGGTGGACGAGCGCCGCGTGCTGCTCACGGGCATGTCCGACGGTGGCACGTTCGCCTACGTCTCGGGGCTCCAGGCGGACAGCCCGTTCACTCATCTGGCGCCGCTATCGGCCAGCTTTCACCCGATGCTGCTGGCGCTGGCGAGCCCGCAGCGGCTCACCGCTCTGCCCGTCTACCTGGTGCACGGGGCGCTGGACTGGATGTTCCCGGTGGAGGTGGCGCAGATGGCGCGAGACACCCTCACCGCCGCCGGCGCCGACGTCACCTATCGGGAGCTGGCGGATCTGAGTCACACCTACCCGCGCGAGGAGAACGTGCGGATTCTGGATTGGCTCGGCGTCCCCGCTCCGACTGGCTAAGCCGCCAGCGCCTTGCCCATCAGGCTCTCGAAGTTGTACCGGTAGAAGCGGTCGTGGTCCGCGGCGCTGGCCTGGCCCAGGGTCGACTCGAAGCGCTTCAGCGGATTGCGCCCACCCTCCACGTGCGGATAGTCGGACGAGAACAACGGCACGTCCGGCCCCGCCTCGCGCATGATCCAACCCACGTCCTCGGCAGGATAAGGGGTGGCCCGGACCTGCCGGCGCACGTAGTCGGATGGCTTGATGCTGAGCTGCTGCAGGCGTTCCTCCATGCGCACGAACGCGGCGTGAGCGCTGTCGAGGTAGCGCATCCATCCCGGCAGCCACGATGCGCCCTGCTCGATGACTCCGAACATCAAGGTCGGGTGGCGCTCCAGCACGCCGTCGATGATGAGGGTCGCCAGGGTCTGCATCACCGGTGTGGGGATGGCCATGTAGTCCACCGAGCGGAAGTTCTCGGCACCGCCGTGGAAGTCGGGTGGGATGGGCAGGCCGTTCTGGAAGTACATGGGGTCCAGCAGCTGGCCGCCGCCGCCCACGTGGAACAGGATCGGCACGCCGGCTTCCTCGGCCATGGCCCACAGCGGGAAAAGCCCGGTGTGGCTCGGCGAGTGGGTGCGCGGGCATTGGGAGGGAATGAGCAGGCCGGGAAAGCCGTCGCGCAGCGCGGCCTCGGCGATGGTCCGGGTGCGCTCGAAGTCCGCCAGCGGCACGTAGGCCGTCGCCAGCAGCCGCTCGTCCACGCTGCAGAAGTCCAGCATGGCGCGGTTGTGGGCCTCGGCTACGCCGTACACCAGATCGAGGTCGTCGCAGTGCTTCTCGAGCTCAGCCATGTGGCCGTTGACGAAGGTGTTGAAGACGAGCTGGCTGGCGACGCCGATCAGGTCCAGGGCCGCCGGACGGTCCTGCTTGAGCAGCGCGCCGGTGGCCGCCCAGTTCTTCCGCAGCATGATCTCCTCGGCGTCTCTGGCGCGGTAATCCGGGTCTCCCTGCTTCGCCAGCACCGACCGCAGCTGCTCGGCGCTGGTAGCGACCCGGCTGCTGCCGTCGAGACCGAGGATGTGCTCCTTGATCCTGGCGCTTGCGAAGCCGGCGAGAAACTCGGCGGTTTCCATGATGTGCGCGTCGGCGTCGTGGACGGTGCCTCGATCGATATACGGCATGTGACGGACTCCTGGACGTGTCGCGCCGATGATACCACTCGCGGTCACTCCGCCGGGACGGCGTCCGCGAGCTGGGTACGGCGTACCTCAGTGGGAAATCGCGTGAAGTTGGCCATGGCGTAGTCGACCCGGTCTTCCACGGTCACGTAGTAGTCCTCGAGCTGCTCCACGTGCCTGAGCCGCGGCACCAGTCCCTGGTTGTTGGCGATCTGGATGGACAGACCCGGCCGGGCGTTCATTTCCAGCAGCAGCGGGCCGCGGCTCTCGTCGATCACCATGTCGCAGCCCATGTAGCCGAGGCGGGTCACCTCGTAGCAGCGGGCGGCGAGATTCAGCATCTGTTTCCAGCCGGGAACCTCGAGCTCCAACCCCGCGCCGGTGTCCGGATGCTGGTGGATCAGCCGGTTGCTCTGCACCGCCGCGACGCTGCGGCCCGTACCGATGTCGATGCCGACCCCCACAGCGCCCTGGTGGAGGTTCGCCTTGCCGTCCGAGGCGTGGGTGGCCAGGCGCAGCATGCCCATCACCGGGTAGCCGCGGAAGACGATGATGCGGATGTCGGGCACGCCTTCGTAGGAGACGGCGGAGAACAGCTTGCTCACCTTCACCAGCGCCTCGATGATCGCCACGTCCTGCTTGCCCCCGAGGGAGTGCAGGCCGCTCAGGATGTTGGAGACGTGCCGCTTGACGTCGTTCAGTGACATGCGCGCGCCAGACGCGCGGATGAAGTCGTCGCCGTCGCGGCCGACGATCACCAGGATGCCTTTGCCGCCGCTGCCCTGGGCCGGTTTGATGACGAACTCCGAAAGGTTGGCCAGCTCGGCCTGGATTACCTCGATCTCGTGCTGGGTGCGCACCACGTGCAGCAGCGCGGGCACGTTCAGGCGGGCCTTCTGCGCCACCAGCTTGGTGCGCAGCTTGTCGTCCACCAGCGGATAGTTGCTGCGGTCGTTGTAGCGGGCGATGTAGGCGATGTTGCGCCGGTTCATGCCGAGCACCCCCCGCCGCGCCAGCGCCCACGGCGAGATCCAGCTTTTCCAGCTCGAGAGTGTTGCGCTCATCGGTTGAACACCGCGAAGCGGTGCAATTCCAGCAGCCGGTACCCGGTATAGCGGCCGAGCAGCAGCACCACCGCCAGCACGCAGAGGTTCAGCTCCGGGAAGTTGAACGCCAGATGCCGGGTCCACTGCTGGTCCATGACCAGGAATGCCATTACCGCCACCAGCAGACTGCCGCCGCCCTGGACGACCACTTCCCGCGGACCCTGCTCCTCCCAGGCAATGGACATCCGTTCGATGGTCCAGGCCAGGATGATCATGGGGAAGAAGGTGATGGTCAGCCCCTCCATGAGACCGAGCTGATAGGAGAGCAGGCTCACCAGGGTCATGATGCCGATGACCACCACCACCAGGGTGGCGATCCGCGACACCAGCAGCAGATTGAGTGACGAGAGGTAAGAACGGATTACCAGCCCCACCGCCACCACCACCACGAAGCTGACGACCCCCGGCACCAGCTCGGTCTGCAGGAACGCCAGGGCAATCAGCACCGGCATGAACGTGCCGGAGGTCTTCAGCCCCACCAGGATGCGCATGATGACCACCACCAAGGTGCCCACCGGCAGCAGCATGATCAGCTTGAACATGCTCTGCTCGGCGATGGGCAGGCTGTACAGCGACAGCGCGAAACCGGGCGCGTTGCGGTCCACCAGGGCCGTCGCCGGACGACTCTGGCTGATGATGCTGAAGGTGACCTGGCTGCGGGAACCGCCGACCACCTCCAGCACCGCCGGGTTCGAGGTCTGCCACAACAGCAGGTTGTCGTCGTCGACGGCGCCGTTGCGGGGGTCGAAGAGTTGCCAGGCGTCCTCGTTCCACACCTGCACCAGGTCCTTGAGGCCCTGCCGCCGGCGCCCGTCCTCGAGCTCGAGCACCTGCACGGTGCGCGCGGGAACGCGCGCCGCGTTCATCAGGCTCACCATCAGCTCCGGAGGCCGGTACCGGTCCAGCAGCAGACTCAGATTCTGGTTGGCGCCGGGACGGTTCATCTCGGAGGAGAGCTGCTGGGCCAGTGAGTAGGCGTCGGCGGACACCGGAATTACCGATTGCAGCAGCTGCAGGGCGGCCGTCTGGTAAGGCTCGTCCCAGGTGGGGACCGTGGGCTTGCCGGGCGGGGTCGCCTCGGCCTGGTAGCTCGGGTCGTGCACCAGGTCGAGCTTGAAGAACAGCACCTGCTTGCCGTGCTGGCGGCCGACGGCGACGGCCTCGACGCCGACCCGACCGATCCGGGGGACAAAAGCCCGGCGAGCGGCGCCATCGCTTTCCACGGTACCCATATCGCCGGCATTCTCGGGGCGGCGGGCGACAACGCCATCGGCATTGCCGGCGTCGACTGGGCGGCGAAGATCATGCCGGTCCGGATTATCGGCGTCGGCGACGGCAACAGCTACGACGTCATGCAGGGGGTGAAATATGCCGCCGGTCTGGCCAACGACTCGGGAACGGTGCCGGCGCGAACCGCCGACATTCTCAACATGAGCCTCGGCGGCGGCGGCTTTTCCCAGGCCGAGCAGGATCTTTTCGCTCAGCTGCGCAGCGCCGGCATTCTCGTCGTCGCCGCCGCCGGCAACGCCGGCAACACCCTGCCGATCTATCCTGCCGCCTACAGCGGCGTGGTGGCGGTCAGCGCCGTCGATATCGACGGCCATCTCGCCTGGTATTCCAATTACGGCCCGGCCATCGATGTCGCCGCCCCCGGCGGCAACACCGCCACCGACCGCAACGGCGACGGCTTTGCCGACGGCATCCTGAGCGCCGGCGGCGACGACCGCACGCCGCCCCTCGCCTATACCTATGTCCCGTATATGGGCACCTCGATGGCGACCCCGCACGTCGCCGGCGTCGCCGCCCTGATGAAAAGCGTCTATCCGGCGCTGACCGCGGCGGAATTCGCCGCCCTCCTCGCCGCCGGCGACCTCACCGGCGATCTCGGCGCCGACGGCGCCGCGGTCCGCAACGACTCCTTCGGCTACGGCCTCATCGACGCGCAAAAAAGCGTGCTGGCCGCCCTCGCCCTGGCCGGCGGCGGCGCTCTCCCCCCGTCCCTGGCGATCGTTCCGAGTTTCCTCAATTTCGGCGGCGCCGCCAGCACCCTGCCGCTGACCCTCGGCAACGCCGGCGGCGGCACCCTGAAGATCACCGGCATCAGCGAAAGCGCCCCATGGATCACCGGCGTCGCCCTGGACAGCGAAGCGCCACCGGATAGCGGTCTCGGCACCTATACGGTTGCCGTCGATCGCAGCGGTCTCGCGGCCGGCACCTATGCGGCAACGATCGACTTCGAAACCGATCTGCCGGGCAGCTATCCCGTCACCGTGCTGCTGCAGGTCGGCGCCGGCACCGTAGCCGACGCCGGTTTCCAGCGGATTCGCCTCCTCGACGGGAACGGCGTCGCGCTGCAGAGCGTCGCCGCCGCCGTCGACGCCGGCAGCGGCACCTACGCCTTCCGTTTTTCCGGTCTCGCTCCGGGGAGCTACCGGATCGAGGCCGGCACCGATTCGGACCACGACGGAGGGCTCTGCGACCCCGGGGAGGCCTGCGGCCGCTATCCCTCCCTCGCTAACCCGGCCGTTATCGAGATCGCCGACAAAGACCTCGACCGGCATCGATTTCAGCAGCAGTTTCGCCGCCGAGGCGCGCTGAAGTGCCCTTCCCGATCGCCTTTGCCGGCCGCGGCGAAGAGGATACGATAGGCCCCGATGCACAAATTTTCGCACCCCTTTCCCCCGGCCAGACAAGGTGAAAATCGCGAGATCTGGTCGAATCCTCGCGGGTTGGGTGCCCTTCCGCCATCTGGCACAAAGATTGAACACTTTTTCCGACGATTCCACTGGACGAAAGCCAAAGGAGGCACAATGCCGGTACGTATTGCAAAATTTCTTCTGCCGATCCTGGCGCTATGCATCGCGGCAACCCCGGCCCTGGCCGCCGAGCGCCGCTACGAACGTTCGGTACAGAATTACACCATCCCCGACGTGGTCCTCATCAATCAGGACGGCGAAGAGGTGCATCTGAAAACCTTCGTCGAAGGCGACCAGCCGGTCGTCGTCGACTTCATCTACGGCACCTGCACCACCATCTGCCCGGTCCTCTCCGCCGGCTACGTCAACCTGCAGAAAAAGCTGGCGAAAGAAGGGCGCAAGGTGCGGCTGATCTCGATCACCATCGACCCCGAAAACGACACGCCGAAGGTCATGAAGGATTACCTGAAGCGCTACCGCGCCGCCGCGGGGTGGGACTTTCTCACCGGCAGCCGCGCCGATATCGAAAAGGTGATGACCGCGTTCAATGCCTACATCCCCGACAAGATGTCGCATTATCCGCTGAACATGATCCGCAACCCCAAGGACGGCAGCTGGGTGCGGCTGCTCGGCATCATCAGCAGCAAGGATTTCATGGCCGAATACAAGCAGGTGGCCGGGCGATGAATGGCGCAGCGACGATCCGGCGCCGCGTTCCGGCGGCTGGGACGGCTCCTGCGCTCTGTGTGCCGACCATGGTCTTGCCCTGGCGCTGCTCGGCCTGCAGGCGCGGCGCTCGCGGCGCAGAGCCCGCCGCGCCGGGCAGGAACCGTGGCGGGCGGCGATGGCCGCCCCCGATCCGGCCCTCGAAGGGCTTGTCCGACGCCGACGTCCTGCGCCTCGGCGAAGCGATGTACCGCGACGGCCTTCTCCCCTCGGGGGAGGCGATGACCGCCTTCATCCATGGCGATATCGAAGTCGACAGCACCGCCTTTTCCTGCGCCAGCTGTCACCAGCGCGCCGGTCTCGGTTCCTTCGAAGGGGGCGTCGTGACGCCGCCGACCACCGGTCGCAAGCTCTACCAGACCTATCACCGGCCGCCGTCGCTGAACGACGTCGAACACGAAAAGGGGCGTTACGTCTACGCCAAGACGATCATCGAACGCCCCGCCTATACCCGCGCCACCCTCAAAACGGCGCTGCGCGACGGCGTCGACCCGGCCGGCGAGCTCTTCAACGACGTCATGCCCCGCTATCCGCTGGACGACCGGGACATGGCGATCCTCGTCCGCTATCTGGAGCTCCTCTCCCGCGACGAAGCCCCGGGCGCGAGCAGCGAGCTGTTCCGGTTCGCCACCATCGTCACCGACGATGTCAGCGCCGCCGACCGCGAAGCGCTGCTGACCCCACTGCAGCACTTTGTCGCCAGGCAGAACAAGCAGGTCGACATGTACCGCACCTTCGTCGAGACCGGCTTCAAGCCGACGGTCGACATGAAGTACTCCTTCCGCAACGTCAGCCTGACCGTCTGGGAGCTGAAGGGAGCGCCGCAGACCTGGGCGGCGCAGCTCGCCGACTGGTATGAAAAAGAACCGGTTTTCGCCATCCTCGGCGGCATCTCCAACCAGAGCTGGCAACCGATTCACGATTTCTGCGAGAGGCTGCAGCTGCCCTGCCTGTTCCCGATCACCGACCTGCCCGCCGTCTCCGACAGCGGCTGGTACACCTTCTATTTCAACAAGGGATATTACCAGGAAGGGGAAGCGGCGGCGCGCTATCTGAACCGTGCGGCGGGGATCGACAGCGACACCCGCATCCTGCAACTGGTCGAGGATTCCCCGGCCGGGCGCGCCCTGGCGCAGGGATTCGACGGCGCCCGCCAGGACCTGGGGCAGCAGCCCGTGGAGACGCTGACCCTCGGCGCCGAACAGCTGCGCGACGCCGGCACGCTGGCCGCCCGGGTCGCCGAGAAAAAACCGCAGGTCCTGCTCCTCTGGGCCGATGCGGCCAAGTCTGGCCGACCTGCCGGCGCTGGCCGCCGCTCTCGCCGCCGCCGGCGATGATCTTCGTTTCTGCCACCGCCCTCGGCGAGGCGACGGCGGCGATCCCCGAAGCGCTCCGCGAGCAGGTGTTCATCACCTTTCCTTACCGCCTGAAACCCTTTATCGGCGACGAGGAGGGAACCGGCATTCTCTCGCGCCGACCGGTTCTGACCACCTTCCGCAACTTCGGCGACCGACGCATTGCCACCCGCACCGACACCATGCTCGGCCAGGCGGTCCTGCAGGGGCTGGCCTTCATCTACGACAATCGCTACCGCGACCACCTCCTCGATGTGATGAGCATGCAGATGGACCGGGTCGTCCTCGATTACGAACGGCTCAGCTTCGGCCCCGCCCAGCGCTACGCCTCCAAGGGGTGCTATATCCTGCAGCTCGGCCCCGGCCCCGAACCCGAACTGCTGCCGCGCAGCGAGTGGGTCGTTCACTGACCGGCAAAAGACGGAACCGCCCCCGCGCCATCGCCGGCTGACGCTTGTGCGCATTCGCGCAGTCCCGGCTGCCGATTGTCCGGTTTTTCGCACCCCTTTCTCCGTCGTAACACCAGCCTTCCACGGCGCCAAGGCAGAGCTTTCAACCCTTTCATTGAAAGCTCTGGCTTGGCATGCTCCGTGAATTAGTCAGCATTACGTTACGGTGCCGCGGGCTCCATCCGGATGCCGTCTCGAATGAACAACATTTTTCTATGGGATGTCGTACTGCCGATAACCATAACACTCACACCAAGGAGGATAAATGATGGTACGAACGAGGGAGGGTACAATGAACAATTTTGGGCGAAAATGGTTGCGCTGCCTTGAGCGTAACCGTGGCGCTGCTGTGCGCGTGCGGCGGAACCGCGTTCGCCGCCGAAGCTGTTACCCCGGAGCTGGCGGCCAAGGCCGCCCGGGTTCGCGCGGAGATGGAACAGCGCGTCTCCAACGAAGAGCGCCAGGCGGCGGCCGACGCTCTCAAAGCCCTGCGGCAGAAGGTGCAGGCCGCCCAGCAGGCCACCCCGACCCTGCGCACCAAGAACGGCAGCGCCCTGAGCACCCTCGGGGTTGTCGGTACCGATTTCGATGCCATCCCGACCGGTCCGAATCAGACCCTCATGGACGGCAAGCCGAAGCCGCCGGACTACAACACCACCGCCAACTGGGCCTTCAGCCCGGAGCTGGCCAAGTTCGTCGATCCCCTGCCGCCCCTCGGCTGCCAGGACCCGAGCGACGCCACCGAAAAATGCATGCCGATCGCGGTGCCGGATACCACGACCTACCCGGGCGCCGACTACTACGAGATCAGCATGGTCCAGTTCACCGAGAAGATGCACTCCGACCTGAACCCGACGCATCTGCGCGGCTACGTCCAGACCAATATGCGGCACCGACCCGGAGACCGGCCTGAACACTGTCGCTCCGGCCGTCGCGCATTACATGGGGCCGATCATCGTCGCCAAACGCGACCGCCCGGTGCGCGTCAAATACACCAACGAACTTGCCCGGCGGCGACCTCTTTCTCCCCGTCGACCAGTCGGTGATGGGCGCCGGCCATGGCCCGGCTTCCGCCGTCGGCACCCGCGGGCGAAGGCGAGCCGTGCGACAACACCGTCGACGACAATACCTGCGCGTTCTTCACCCAGAACCGCGCCACCAGCCATCTGCACGGCGGCCGTACCCCCTGGATCAGCGACGGTACGCCGCACCAGTGGATCACCCCGGCCGACGAGAACACCCCCTTTCCCCAGGGTGTCAGCATGCGCAACGTCCCCGACATGGAAGATCCGGGCGACGGTTCGATGACCTTCTACTACAGCAATCAGCAGAGCGCGCGCTTGCTCTTCTATCATGACCACGCCTTCGGCATCACCCGGCTCAACGTCTATGCCGGCATGGCCGCCGGTTACGTCATTACCGACGATTTCGAGCAGGACCTGATCGACCGCAATATCATCCCCGACATCGGCATCCCGCTGGTCATCCAGGACCGAACCTTCGTCGATGCGACGCCGGTCACCCATCCGGTCACCGGGGCGACCGTGCCCCGCATCCGCGTCATGGACCCCCTCTGGAACTGGGGAGCCTCGACCCCGGACGGTAACGGCGTCATCCCGCCGGTCACCGGCGACCTCTGGATGCCGCATGTCTACATGCCGGCGCAGAACCCCTACAACCCCGACCTGAGCGGCGTCAACCCCTTCGGCCGCTGGATGTACGGCCCCTGGTTCTATCCGCCGACCGTCATTACCCATCCGCCGGTCGCCAACCCCTATTACGATGCCGATTGCGAGAGCCCCGATCCGGCGACCTACGCCCAGTGCGCGACCCCCGGTCAGCCGCCGATGATCCCGGACACCCCGCATCCGTCGATGGGGATGGAAGCGTTCATGGACACCCAGACCGTCAACGGCACGGCCTTCCCGCGTCCTCGAAGTCGATGCCCGGGCCTATCGCTTCCGGATCCTCAACGCCAGCAACGACCGCATGGTCAACCTCTCCATCTATGAGGCCGATCCTGACCGCAGTCACGTGGCGGATGGCCGGCGCAAATCCGACAAGACCGAAGTGAAGATGGTCCCGGCCGCGGCCGACCCGACCATCACCTTCCCGGAACTCTGGCCCCTCGACGGCCGGGTGGAAGGGGTGCCCGATCCGCGACTGGCCGGCCCCAACTGGATCCAGATCGGCGGCGATGCCGGCTTCCTGCCCAAGCCGGTCGAAATTCCGGCGCAGCCGATCACCTATCATATCGACCCGACCGCCTTCTGGGTCGGCAACGTCAAAGACGTCGCCCTGGCCCTCGGCCCCGCCGAACGCGCCGACGCCATTGTCGACTTCACCAGCATGGCAGGCAAAACCTTCATCGTCTATAACGACGCGCCTGCCGCCTGGCCGGCCGGCGTCTGGAGCTACGACTACTACACCGGCGCGCCCGACTGCCGCGATTCCGGCGGCTACGGCGAAGGCGGCACCTGGGACGGCACCGAATGGGTACGAGGGCGGCCACGGCACCCGCCCCGGCTTCGGCCCGAACACCCGGACCGTGATGCAGATCGTCGTGCGCAACACCCCGGCAGAACCGATCCCGGGCTTCACCTTCGACAAGACCGCCCTGATCAACGAGTTCATCACCCCCGCACCGGCCGGGAGACGCCTCCGCGTCTCGGCGAAGGCAAAACCGCTCTTCGCCCGCGCCCAGGAGCCGATCCTTGTCGGCCAGGAGGGTTATAAGGAGGTTTACCCCGACACCTATTTCCCCCCCAACTACCCCTGGAACGGCATCCGCCATTCGATGCTCGAGCATGAACTGAAATTCGTCACTGTCGACAACAAACATGTCATCGTGCCGATGGAGCCGAAGGGGATCCACGACGAAATGGGCGCTTCCTTCGACCCGGAATACGGCCGGATGAGCGGCAACCTGGCGATGGAGATCCCCAACCCGACCACCAACAACGCCAACCTGATCCTCTACGGTTTTTCGGACGTGCCGAGCGAGATCGTTTTCGATTCGACTTCACCGAATATCCAGGTGGATGTCCTCAGCGAAAATCCGACGGACGGCACGCAGATCTGGAATATTTCCCACAACGGCGTCGATACGCACCCGATCCACTTCCACATCTATCGACGTGCAGCTGATCAACCGCCTCGGCTGGGACGGCCAGATTGCCCTGCCCAGACCGCAGGAAATGGGCTGGAAAGACACCATCCGCATCAGCCCGCTGATGGATACCATCGTCGCCGTACGGCCGCGCTCCGCCGTTGCTGCCCTTCGGTATTCCCAACAGCGTGCGTCCCCTCAACCCGGCCATTCCGGTCGGCTCGCAACATGGGCTTCAACCAGGTCGACTGGAGAACCGGCAGACGAACTTCGTTCCGGCCATCACCAACGAACTCTTCGATTTCGGTTGGGAGTACGTCTGGCACTGCCACATCCTCAGCCATGAAGAGATGGACATGATGCGGCCGATCAGCCTGCTGGTGGAAACGATCATTCCGGATGCGCCGACGAATCTGGCGGCGACGGCGAATGGGGATCAGGTCGATCTTACCTGGACCGATCCGACACCGATCGACTACGAGAACCTGAACAGTGGGAATCTGGGGAATCCGAAGAACGAAATCGGCTTCAAGGTCCTGCGGGCCTCCCCGCCGAACCCCGCTTTCGTTGAAATCGGTCGGGCTGTCGCCAATGCGACGAGCTATACCGATACAACGGCCGTCGTGGGGAACAGCTACAGCTATCG